>CAVUVD010000001.1:0-815828 GCA_963744745.1 uncultured Bacteroidota bacterium
GGTTTCAAAACGGGGCATCCCGATCTTTCCGATAATTATATTTTTTCTGAAGCTCGACAAATCATCTATCAAATAAACCCGTTTCGTTAACCTAACCGCGGCCAGAAAGAATATTTTGTTTAATTTAATCGAACAATACATCAAGAAAATTATTAGTTATATTATAATATATATTACAATACAAATCTGTTTAATATTATAATATATACTTAATATTCAAGCAATTAAGCTCCGTTGGGCATGTAATAAATTATGTGATTGACGGTGCGAAAGCATTAAACCTGGGGATGACTAATCACTTCCACCATGATTTTTTACTTTGTGCCGAAAACGGTTAATTATCGTGACTCAATAATTTGTTTCGAAAACCTAACACGGACGGTAGTGTTAATAAACTTGTCACGGTTTTTGCGGGTGACGTGAACGCCAGCCCTCTAAAAACCGGAGGTTGAGTATGGGCCCGAAAGGTTTTCTTCTTTTTGGCTTTTTTCACCCTCTCGAACAGGGCTGGCAAGAAAAATTTGTTCAAATCGCTTAACCCGTGATTCGCTCATCTGCCGCCCCAAAACTTGTGTACCGTGACTCAAAAGTGGCTTCGCAGTAGTTTTGTACCGCGAAACTGCACCAGCGGCTTCGAACCAAATCCTGCACCGTGAGTTAATACTAACCCGCCCGAAAGTTTGTACCGCGATCGCACCGTAACAAAATCAAAATTGTACCAGCACGGCAAAAACCGCGCCATGCTTCGCTCCCGACGGCCTTAGAGAACTTGTCATACAAAACGTGTAATACGTGAGACGGCCTCTGGTCGACTCAGCAACGTTTACTAACACTAACCGCCGGGCCGTTATGGTTAATTGGCTGGCACCCTGCATGATAGTCAATTCATTACACTACTAACCTTAGTAAAATGAAAATAAATCACCCACTTCTTGGCTTCATATTAATCGGATTTGAAATAATGGGTTGCAAGGAAAAAGTTCCTGATTTCGAAAGGACAGTATTCAACATCAACAATCAAAGCATAGAAGTCCTGACAACTTTCAGGATGATGGAAAACTATTTATCAAACTCTGGCATTCAGCATAAGAATAATTTTAATTCTTCGAATAAATACATTTACAATCCCATCCAAGATGAAATTCTTGATGGTGCTGAGGCAGCATTCCTCTTCAATACCATTAAAGTACCATATGAACCAAATGACTACTTGATGGAAGATATAGAATTACTTAAATCTTCTGATTTATTATCAATTATAGAGGAAACCTTTACCAAGATTACAAATGAACTTCCTGGACCAGACACTAAAATTATTATCCTGCCTGCAAGCTCACTGAATCGTGAGACACTTGAAAAGTTCAAGTTACCAATAAGCGGTATCACTCTTGGAAGCGGTAAAATCATTCTTTCAGTTGATCCTACCTTTCAAAACTGGACAGAATTCTTACCATATTGCATAGCACATGAGTACCATCATAGCACCTGGTGTTCAAGAAATTGGGTATCAGCAGACTTCAGCCTTATTGAGTATCTCCTGTTTGAAGGTAGAGCAGACCTATTTGCCTCAGAACAATACAATTCTGTACCAAATCCATTGACATGTATCTTAACCAAAGATCAAGAATCTGAAATCTGGAGCCTTATCAAAAACGAAATATTTGAGAAAGGACATGACAGAATTAATAAAGTAATGTTTGGGACAGACAATATACCTTTTGGTAGCGGTTATAACATCGGATTCAATATTGTCAGACTCTTTAAAGAAAAAAATACAAACTCAATGACAATGGATCTCCTAGATATGGATCCAAAGGAAATGTTTCAGCATAGTGGATATGATGGCTACATGACAGAAAAATAATAACAACTAACCATAACACGGACGGTAGTGTTAATAAACTTGTCACAATTTTTGCGGGTGACGTGAACGCCAGCCCGTCAAAAATCGGAAGTTGAGTATGGGCCCGAACGTTTTTTCTTTTTTTGATTTATTTCAACTTTTCGAACTCGGGCTGGCAAGAGAAATTTGTTCAGATCGCTTAACCCGTGATACGCTCATCTGCCCGCCCCCACACTTCTGTACCGTGAGTTATTTATCGCTCCCGCCGGTAGTTTGTACCGCGATACTGCACCAGCGGCTTCGAACCAAATACTGCACCGTGAGTCAATACTGGTCGCCCGCAAGTTTGTACCGCGATCGCACCGTAACGCAATTAAAATTGTACCATGACGGCAAAAATTGCGCCATGCTTCGCTCCCTACGGCCTTGGAGAATTTGTCATACAAAACGTGTAATACATGAGACGGCCTTTGGTCGGCTCAGCAACGTTTACTAACACTAACCGCCGGGCCGTTAGCTTGCACCAGGGTATTGCGGCAGAAAGAGAGATTCTACTCTAAATAAAAAAATCGTAAATTTGCTACATGAAACAGAAAGATAGTCATATTGCATCATTAATTCGTGACCGAATCAAATCTGTGGATTCGAATGCCCAAGGAATTATCTTTGGTTCTCGTGCAAGAGGTGATGCCAGAAAAGATTCAGATTGGGATATCTTGATTTTGACCGATTATCCTGTTACTATGAAAGTCGAAGATGACTTCAGAGACAAACTTTTTGATTTGGAATTAGAAATAAGTCAAATACTCTCCATTTTCATATACCAAAAAAGCGACTGGAATACTAGACACAAGGTAACTCCTTTGTATGCAAATATTAAAAAGGAGGGAGTACTTCTATGAACGACCCACTTAGACAAGATTATATTAACTATCGCATTAAAAGTTCAAAAGAGGCCTATGAATCAGCAGAACTACTTGCCAATAATGGACACTGGAATGCGGCAATAAACAGACTTTATTATTCCTGCTTTTATGTAGTATCCGCACTTCTCTACAAGAATAATATTAATGCAAAGAAGCATAGCGGATTAAAGCATCAATTCGCTCAGCATTTCATTAAAACTGGTCTTATTGATAACAATACTGCAAAAATATATCTTCGACTGTCAGACTGGAGAAATAGAAGCGACTATGATGATTTCGATGATTTTAACGAAGAAAAGACTATGCCACTTTTTAAACCAGCAGAGAATTTTATAAATGCAGTTTTGATTCTGATCGAAAACAAATAGGCACAAGCTAACACGGACGGTAGTGTTAATAAACTTGTCACAATTTTTGCGGGTGACGTGAACGCCAGCCCGTCAAAAATCGGAAGTTGAGTATGGGCCCGAACGTTTTTTCTTTTTTTGATTTTTTTCAACTTTTCGAACTCGGGCTGGCAAGAGAAATTTGTTCAGATCGCTTAACCCGTGATACGCTCATCTGCCCCGCCCCCACACTTCTGTACCGTGATTCATTTATCGCTCCCGCCGGTAGTTTGTACCGCGATACTGCACCAGGTGGCTTCGACCATGTTTCTGCACCTGAGTTAATCCCGGTCGCCCGCAAGTTTGTACCGCGATCGCACCGTAACTGCAATAAAAATTGCACCATGATGGCAAAAATTGCGCCATGCTTCGCTCCCGACGGCCTTGGAGAACTTGTCATACAAAACGTGTAATACGTGAGACGGCCTCTGGTCGACTCAGCAACGTTTACTAACACTAACCGCCGGGCCGTTAGCTGCCATTCGTGCCGAGCCGATGACTCAGTCAATAATAAATTGAATATCCACAATGACCAAATATCAGATGAATAGTTACAAAGCGACCGCATTAATAATCAGCATCATAATTTGCCTCAATATCACGGGGCAAGATTGTGAATGTGAGAAGGATTCCATCTTAAAAGATCTGATTTCTTGTAAACCAATATTATTTGACAATAACACAAGTCTTTATTGGAGTTTTAATTGCGATTCATCCTGGTTAACTTTCATGGATACAAGAGGAAATAAGAAGATACTATTTTCACTTGGTGACGGCCTTGTTAACTTGACTGGGAGACTTGGACACATTTTTGCTTATGAATACAGCAATTCTTTTCTGATTCAAAATAATGTCATTTCTGGCTGCTGCTCCCCTCCAGAATTTTTCTTGTATGACAAATCGAGTGGGAAACTGAAAAAAAAGTTGGGAAGAATTATTTTTTATACTAGAGATCGGAGTAAACCATATATTATTTCAGTGACAAATAGCAACTACGATTCAAACAATTCTGCGATATATGAATCATTAACAATTTACAATATCGATCAGGACGAAACATCATATGTAAACTTGCCTCCTAGAGAAATAGCAAATGCGCTTGAAAAAACAGGACAAATGTACCCTGAAGACTTATTTACTAAATCAATCTTTTCAGGCGACAGCATACTTGTGACATATTATTTAAAAAGACCAAGAAACAAATCTGATAAACCAATTAAAACAATCCGGATTAATCTTAAAAAATAACGTCAGCTAACACGGACGGTAGTGTTAATAAACTTGTCACAATTTTTGCGTTTGTTCCTGCTTTCTAGAAAGTTTACCGTGTACGGGGCACCCGGATACGCTCATCTGCCCGCTTTACAAACTTCTGTACCGTGAGTTAATTATCGCTCCCGCCGAAGCTTTGTACCGCGATACTGCACCAGGCGGCTTCGACCAAATTCCTGCACCGTGAGTCAATACTGGTCGCCTGCAGATTTGTACCGCGATTACGCCATCTCGCAATTAAAATTGTACCATGATGGCAAAAATTGCGCCATGCTTCGCTCCCTACGGCCTTGGAGAACTTATCATACAAAACGTGTACTCCGTGAGACGGCCTTTGGTCGACTCTGCAACGTTTACTAACACTAACCGCCGGGCCGTTAGCAGTAATGATCACTGCGACACGAAGTCGCTCTACATAACTGTTAACCAGAGTATTATGATTACATTTAACAACTCGAGTTAGCCTTCTGTTCCATCAGTTGAGCCTACCGACACATGCGTGTGGAGTGATCCCGGGTCTGAAGCTGTCGGGACAAAGTTCCCTCTCCGGTAACAACATCTCGGAAGGTGCTGGCTTGGATGGTATGGTGAACATATGTGAACTGTTGTAAGCGTCGTCATACGCAAAAGCGAAAGTTGTTGATACGCTTTGACCAAAAAAGGTATAAGGGCAGGATATGAACTTTGTTTACTTCATACGTGGACGTTGACCCTTCGGCGTACTGGCAGCACCTAACCCATCCTGTTATTAGTTCGAAACGTGGTAAGCCTGTATGGTTCCCTGCACAGGGTAGGCCTCTGGTGACGGAGCGCACAATACCATGCAGGTAGAGGAGGATAAAGAAAGCGAACGCTATCATGTAATTTGATAGATAGGGGTTCAAGATTTGCCCCCATGTGAAAGCATGGCTGAATTTTATCTGGTGCTCTGTTGCAAGAAATCTGTAATAAGACCTTAACTTGAGGAAGCAATTGAACCCTTCAAAAAGGTGTGCTCTTAAGACCTTCGCCGTAGCTTGGAATTTCATCCAATGGGATAAAGTTTACGAGAAGGTAAGATCATTGCAGAGACGTATTGCAAAGGCAATCAGCGAAGTTAAACCAGGCACGGCTATAGCCTTGCAATGGATACTGACGCACTCTCTCCCAGCCAAACTCTTGGCTGTGAAGCGAGTTACTGAAAACAAAGGAAAGAACACTCCCGGTGTTGACCGGGTGTTATGGAAATCCCCTAAAGACAAAATCAAAGCCGCTCTCTCACTTGGCAGGCATGGATATACTGTTAAGCCTCTGAGAAGGGTCTATATCGAAAAGAAAAACGGTAAGAAAAGACCCCTTGGAATACCAACAATGAAAGACAGGGCCATGCAGGCCTTATACCTGTCTGCCCTTGATCCGGTATCGGAAACTACCGCTGACTGCTCATCATACGGCTTTCGCCAAAAGAGAAGTTGTCATGACGCAATTGAAAGGTGTTATATACATCTCTCAAGACAAGACAGCGCAACAGCAATACTGGAAGGCGATATCACAGGATGTTTTGATAATATCAGTCATGACTGGATAATTGGTAACATCCCGATCGACAAGCAAGTTGTGACTAAGTGGCTTAAAGCTGGATTTATTGAAGAAAAGAAACTGTTTCCTACTAAGGCAGGAACCCCACAAGGTGGTATTATCTCCCCTACCCTTGCAAACATGGTTCTTGATGGTCTTGAAGAAGCTATCTATAAAAGTGTTAACACTCGCATAAGAAAGCACGATGGCTGCAGAAGGAACTATCACAAAATCCATTTTATAAGGTATGCCGATGACTTCGTTGTGACAGGAGCCAGCAAAGAGGTCTTGACTAACGTTATCAAGCCCGTCATAACTGAGTTCCTTGCAGAAAGAGGTCTGACGCTCTCGGAGACTAAAACCAAAATCACAGACGTGTATACCGGGTTCGACTTCCTAGGTCAGAATATCAGAAAGTTCTCAAATGGAAAATTGCTGATCAGACCTTCAAAGGATAACTTTAAATCTGTTCTGTCGAAGATCAAGCTGATAATAAGAGAACATAGAGGACTCCGAACAGTCGACCTCATTCGCAGACTTAACTCTGTCATTACCGGTTGGACGAACTATCATAAACATATCGTTTCTTCAAAAGATTTTGTTGCTCTCGATAGGTTCACATGGTTCTTCCTCTGGAAATGGGCTAAGCGAAGACATTCCAATAAAGGACATTACTGGATTGCCAAAAATTACTTTAAAAAGGTTGGCAAACGCAAGTGGACCTTCTTTGGTACTTTTGAAAACGGTACTGAGATCTTTTTAAAATATGCCTCGGATACCATCATCAAACGACATGTCCTCATCAACGGTAAAGCTAACCCATACTGTGCAAAGTGGGATAAGTACTACCGGAGAAGATATGCCATGAGAAAGGCTTCCTGACGTTAATTGCCGGGTAACTTTTGGTTACCTTTAGAGTGCTTGAGCCGTATGCGGTGAAAGTCGCACGTACGGTTCTTAGGAGGGAAAGGAGGGGTAACCCTCCCGACCTATCCGGCCAATATCCTATTTTGACTTAAACCCTTAAAAATAAATGAAATGACACTTTCAGAAATTAATGATCTGACAGGTATTATTACCTCAATTTTAACTTCTCTTTCAATATTAATTGGTGGGGTTTGGGTAATTTATAAGTTTATCTTACAGCAGGAAAGATATCCCAATATAAATTTCCTAACTGATATTAATGTTATAGGGAAACAAGATGGTGTTTGGATTATAGAGATTATCGCTTTGATTGAAAATAAAGGTAAGGCTCAACACAAAATGAAAGACTTTAAATTCGATCTAAATGCCTTATTTTACAATGATAAAGTTGGATCAAGTGACAAGTGGGGAGGCCAAGTTAATTTTATACATCCGATTTCCTCAGGGTCATATTTACCAAAACATGCGGATTATTTCTTTATTGATCCTGGCACTACAGCTAAGTATTCTTATGTAACGATGGTTTCCGAAAAGGTCAGTTTTCTAATCTTACATTCAAACTTTACATATTATAATCGCAAGGGATATGCTCACACGGCAGAAAAATCAATTCAAATCAAATAATTAAGAAAGAACAAATTACTACTGCTAACACGGACGGTAGTGTTAATAAACTTGTCACAATTTTTGCGTTTTGTTCCTGCTTTCTAGAAAGTTCCTGCTGCGAGCGGTACCCGGATACGCGCATCTGCTCGCCAGCAATTTTCTGCACCGTGACTAATTTCTGACTTCGATCAAAATTGTACCGCGATACTGCACCTGTGGCTTCGACCAAAATCCTGCACCGTGAGTTAATTCTGGTCATCCGCTAGTTTGTACCGCGATTACGCCAGCACGCAATTAAAATTTGTACCATGATGGCAAAAATTGCGCCATGCTTCGCTCCTGACGGCCTTAGAGGACTTGTCATACAAAACGTGTACTACGTAAGACGGCCTCTGGTCGACTCAGCAACGTTTACTAACACTAACCGCCGGGCCGTTAGCTGCAAGGCCTAGACTACAGGAGATTTAATAATAAGTCCATTAAGGAGAAACAAATGTTTTATCGTTTGCCAAAATAAATGATACAAAACGATCTAAATACATTTACATTTATGAAAAAAAATGATAGTTGAAACCATTACTGTTAATTTGTTAACAGGACAAAAATTGAAATTTTCGTTAAGAGAAAAGTTCATAGACAATGAATTATTTTTCATCATTAACGTTATCGACACTGAATTAAATTGCTATAAGCAGCTTAATCAATTCCAACAAAAATATCAATGTGGAATTGAAATTTTCAAAAAGAGATTCGAATCATCAACTGTACGTAAGGATCTATTGCATGATTTCTCAGATAATTTTGTTAAAACCTATTGCCAATAAAATGAAATACCTTATTGTATTTTTATTAAGTTGTTTATCCATTGAAATTCTCAGTCAAAATTTATCCATTCCACAAACAATTCAATACATAAATACAAAACTAAATGAGAATCAACATACAGTAAATACAGGATATGAATTGAGAAAGTATCTTAATCAAGTTGAGGTAACTAATGATGGGTATTTTATAATCTATGAATATGAACAGACAACTGCACAGTACGGAAAATGTATGGTACGTATAAATAAGTTTCTTATAAAAAATTCTTCAATTGGAGATGCAGGTAAACGAATAACGAATCCATATGTAAAATATAATGATTGCTATTCAGTAAATGGAGTGTTAGATTTCTTTGCAAGTAGTGTGAAAACAGGATATGGAAGCTGTGATGACAAAAATATGTTACTAACTGATAGTGGTTATGGATCAAGTATTATCAGATATTCAAATCACGAAATTATTGGTGAATCACTATGTAATGCATTCAAGCATCTTTTTGATATGCTCTCATCTGATCCAAATTACAATCCTAAAACTGATCCTAATGATCCATTTGCACCAGAGAATTATAAAAAAGATGCGACATTATCTAGAAATAATATAGAATCTTCCAAGCCAAGTGCAAAGCCATGTGAAATAAAGAAAGTCAATAGACTTGATGGAGCAGTAATAAGCTACATTGCTCCGGAATTAGTAGGAATAGGTTCAAATTGTGAGTTAGGTCTCGGTATCCAATCAAATGGAGAAGAATATTTCTTAATTGCTTATGTAAGATATTTTAATCAAGCGAAAAAGACAATTGGGAATTTGCGTATAAAGTTATCTAATGACCAATCACTTGAATTAGAGCTATATCGAAGTGAGCTGGCTAATCTTCAAAATGAAAAACTTGCATCTAATATTTTTATAATTCGTGATCAGGACATAAACCAATTAATTAGTTCTAATCTTAAAGTGGTTGTTTTTAAAGAAGATACTGGAATTGATCAAGTAATTATTCCAAATCAGAATTATGATGT
Source organism: uncultured Bacteroidota bacterium (assembly GCA_963744745.1). GTDB lineage: Bacteria > Bacteroidota > Bacteroidia > Bacteroidales > VadinHA17 > LD21. Next base: position 9,362 of record CAVUVD010000001.1, read on the forward strand.
AATTAGAAGACAATTAAAGTGTTTTAAAAAGTAAAATAATATTGCCCAGCAGCTAACACGGACGGTAGTGTTAATAAACTTGTCACGGTTTTTGCGGGTGACGTGAACGCCAGCCCTTAAAAACCGGAGGTTGAGTATGGACCCGATGTTTTCCTTCTTTTCAATACAAATTTCGAATAGGCTGCAGAGAAATTTGTACGGGTCGCTTAACCCGGATACGCGCATCTGCCCGCCTTCCAAAACTTCTGTACCATGAGTTAATTATCGTACCCGCCGGTAGTTTGTACCGCGATACTGCACCAGGTGGCTTCGAACCAAATCCTGTACCGTGAGTTAATACCGACCCGCCCGAAAGTTTGTACCGCGATCGCACCTTAACGCAATCAAAATTGTACCATGATGGCAAAAACCGCGCCATGCTTCGCTCCCGACGGCCTTAGAGAACTTGTCATACAAAACGTGTAATCCGTAAGACGGCCTTTGGTCGACTCAGCAACGTTTACTAACACTAACCGCCGGGCCGTTATGGTCATCCTTCGTACCGATTTGACATTCAGTAAATCCACAGAGGAACCATACAAATACTTAGTGTTAGTCAATATTCCAATCATAGAGAAGTAAGTTTAACATTAAATGATAACGGTCATATAAGATATAAATTTCAAACATTTGAAAAAAATATAACAATAAACCAGAAACTTTTCACACTTCTAAAAGCTTAATATTATTTTTAAGTATTCCTTAATTAAATCCATAAAATCATGATTAAAGATCTGTTAAGTATAATTCACAGAAAATATAAAAAGTAAAACCACAAATCCATTTTTTAGAACTTTAATTATCGTTTGGATCTTCATAATTGGAGTATGATATATACGCGATTTAACTTTGAAGAAGACACAGAATCTACAATCACGAAATGATTTTTAATCTCAATATTTAGATCCGCAATACTTCATTGCGAACTTGGCACTATGTATTGGTTCATCTTTTATAGTACTAATAATTACATACTCCTTATTAAATATATCTCGGTTAATTGTAAATTATTTTGAAAAAATAGTTACTCCTTTCGTTTATAAATGGACGGATAAAACTAATCGTTTTAAAAAGAGATTATGATTTGCTGAAACAAGAGAAATTTAGATTTGAAAAGAAATTTGAAGAAGAAAGAGAAACAAGATTGAAATGGCAAAAGAATATGAAATCGAAAAAAATTACAGGATCAATTAACCAAAGATCAAAATAAAATAAGAAAGTAATTGAATCTAAACAGAAATGATATCAAATATTAAACGAATTATTAAACAATTCCGAAGCTATTAGCGATTTTAAAAAGATGACTGAAGTTATTTTTAACAAAAGATATGTAAATGATTCTGCAACTACAAGCAAGATGCTGAATCTCAACTTAGTTCAAAAAGGGAATTCTGATATTAATGATCGTTATAATTATAATTTCACCACTGATGCCCAAAAACTAAGGACTTGCTAATTGATAAAGAAATTAAAAATAAAGGAAAAATTAAACTTAAACGCACCATAACACGGACGGTAGTATTAATAAACTTGTCACAATTTTTGCAATTGTTACTGCTTTCTGGGAAGTTTCTCACGCCCTTAAGCCGGATACGCTCATCTGCCCGCTTTCAAACTCTGTACCGTGATTCAATTATCGCTTCCGTCGGTAATTTGTACCGCGAAACTGCACCAGTCCCATTCGAACCAAATTTCACCGTGACGATCAAATTACTGCCATAGAAAGTTTGTACCGCGATCACGCCATCACACAATTAAAATTGTACCATGATGGCAAAAACCGCGCCGTGCTTCGCTCCCGACGGCCTTGGAGAACTTGTCATACAAAACGTGTAATACGTGAGACGGCCTCTGGTCGACTCAGCAACGTTTACTAATACTAACCGCCGGGCCGTTAGGCGTCATTCCGTGCATTAGATTAATACAGAATTAACCATGTAAATTTTGTTACATTTGATAGATCACCCCCAAAAAACCAATAATATGGAAAAATGTCCCATAACTGATCTAGAGTTAATCAGAATTGATAGTTTTTCTTACAAGATTAAAGCTAATGATGAGTATCTGTTCATACGCCATGGATTAAGATTCGATGCATTATTAGAAAAGCAGGAATTCAAAAAAAATAAACACATTTTTGCTGGTGCAATCTTAACAAAGCAATTACCTGATGATGAGCCAAGTGATTTTTATTGGTTTAGTTTAACCTTGGATGACTACAAAGAAAAACTTAAAAACATTGTATACCCGAAAAATCCCAAATCAAAACTCGATAACCTATTTCTGTCTTAATTTCAATTACAGAGTCATGATGGAGAGACAATTCAAATCGATAAGATAGTAACAAAACCGGATTTTTTCTATAGACATTTCTTTACATCAGAAGCAGAATGTACATACTACTTAACTGAATTGCACCACCAAGGATTGATTTCATTGACAATTAACCCAGTTCGAATACCAATGGACTTCAGCATTACATTTCACGGACTGAATTACTATCTAGATTTAACTGAAAAAGGTGATTTATCTAAGAAATGTTTTATTGCAATGTCTTTTGATCCAGACATGAAAGAAATTCGTAATACATTAAAGCAGATTGTTGAAGATAATGGTTTTGAACCAATCCTTATTGATGAACAAACAATTGATAGTTCGCAAACTATTAATGACGCCATCATTGCTGCCATTCGTAGCTGCAAGTTTTGCATATCTGATTTTACCCAACAAAAAGACGGTGTTTATTTTGAGTGCGGATTTGCTTTGGGTTTAAAGAAACCTGTCATTTATACTTGCAACCAAGAATGGTTTTCAAAGTCACATTTTGATACAAATCATTTTCCGCATATAATTTATAAAACAACAAATGAATTAGCTGAAAAATTAGATACAAGAATTAAAGCATGGATTAAATAAGAACAAATGCTCCCAATTGGGATAGTCTCACAGATAATAAATAAATGACACACAGCCAGAGACCTAATAAGAAACAACTGACTTTTCTTCTTATTATGTGCTTGATTTCAAGTATAATTCTATGGCTTGATGTCATTTATGATATTTTTCCATATCCTAACCGAAATTTAAGAAAAGAACTGTTCTTTCCCATTGTAATGTCTTCTTTATCAATCATTAGTGTTCTTGAGATTCTTAGATTGAGAAAAGATCGAAAAATTTATCATTATATTGCTCATGTTCTCGCTATTCCACTCTGGCCATTATTTATAATTAAATTTTTGAGTGAAACAAGATTACTTGGATCCTTAACTCTCCCCTTACTGGTATTTGGATTAATATCTGTTGTTTCAACATATTTTTTCAAATTAATCGCTTTGTTCGAAATAGGTCCAGCTTTCAATAACAATGTGATCCCTTATCTGAATCTTACAACTATAACAACTCTTTTCATCTATTCCGACAAATTCATAATTATGCTTATTGCCAAAATAATCCCAGATGATCAAATGCCAAAAGCATATAAAGATGTAACACTAGAGCTTATTCAAAAGAAACCTTTTCAAAAGATTGCTTATCTCCTGTTAACTCTATTATTTATCATTGCTACAATTGAAAAATTAGGTGAATTTGAATTTTTCCATTTTCTAGACCCTTATAAGAATGTTGCACTACAATCCCTGGTTACTTTTGCTGCAATAGATAGAATGATCACTAAATGGAAAAAAATATAACGAACGCCTAACACGGACGGTAGTGTTAATAAACTTGTCACAATTTTTGCGTTTTGCTCCTGCTTTCTAGAAAGTTATTTGTGCTCGCTGTACCCGGATACGCGCATCTGCCCGCTTTGCAAAGTTCTTTACCGTGAGTTATTTATCGCTCCCGCCCGTAGTTTGTACCGCGATACTGCACCAGTGCCCATTTACCAAATTCTGCACCGTGACTCAATTTCGGCCACTTAGAAAGTTTGTACCGCGATTACACCATCACGCAATTAAAATTGTACCATGACGGCAAAAACCGCGCCATGCTTCGCTCCCGACGGCCTTGGAGAACTTGTCATACAAAACGTGTAATCCGTAAGATGGCCTTTGGTCGACTCAGCAACGTTTACTAACACTAACCGCCGGGCCGTTAGCATCCAGTTTGTGCCTTGAATGATAATTGTCGTAAGATGAAAATCAATGCTGTAATTAAGATGGAGGAAGGCCCTCCGCAGGTGTCTTACAGGAGAAACCTGCAAACTGCCCTACGGTGCTTCCCAGAAAAATGCTGGGAGGTGTTGAACGGATAGGGAAAAAGTCCTTAAAAAGGATTAGGTAGGAGTAGAAAAGATGAACGAAAGTGAACCTTCGTTGAGGTGTCGTGAAAACGTACATTCAGTCAAAACCCATTGGTCGCTGGTGCCGGGGGATTAGTGTAGCGGATACCTGTTTACTGGCTACATGGCTGACGTCATACAGGAGGCATGAGTTCTACTTAGGCTTAGTTACGGAACAAGGGAAGTCTTGCAGAGATGAACCAAGGGAAAAGCTCAAGCAGGCGACCACCTGTAAGGCTGAATACCGATGATCTGCAAGATGGCGGACTACCTCGTAGTAGTGATGAAGCTCTTGTAATGGGAGTGGAGCGAAGGGGGTAGCAGCTGTAGGATATTGTTACATGAACAACCGCTTTGTCGGGAGGATCGACTTACTGATTACTAGCTGAAGAGCCGTATGATGGGAGACTATCACGTACGGTTCCGAGAGGGGTTTGGGGGTGAAATTCCCCCTTACCTACTCAGCGAAATTGCACAGATACCCCCAATTCTTGAGACCAAAATTTTCAACTTTCCGAAAGTTTGTTTATAACTTCAGATCTACTTATAGGTAACAAAAAGCGACACATTCCTATTAAACAGACCTAAGCATTGTCTTCCCCTGGATTTTGGGACTGACCCGGCGAAAGCATGTTCAAACTGTGAATAATTTCACAATCATTCCCTGTTTAAATTATACGCATAATGTTGAGTTATGTTGAGTTATGTTGAGTTATGTTGCATTATGTGCATTATTGTAAAACCTTGATTAATAAAGAACCTTAAATTCTGCTTCTCTCCCACTTTTAATAATAACACCGTATGCTAACACGGACGGTAGTGTTAATAAACTCGTCACGGTTTTTGCAGCCTACTGCCTTAAACCAGGAGGCTGCATAAACCCTTAAGCCGTGATACGCTCATCTGCCCGCTTTGCAAAACTTCTGTACCGTGATTCAATTATCGCCCCCGCCGGAGGTTTGTACCGCGATACTGCACCAGTGGCTTCGAACCAAATCGTGCACCGTGAGTTAATACTAACCCGCCCGAAAGTATGTACCGCGATCGCACCGTAACCAATTAAAATTGTACCATGATGGCAAAAACCGCGCCATGCTTCGCTCCCGGCGGCCTGAGAGAACTTGTCATACAAAACGTGTAATACATGAGACGGCCTCTGGTCGACTCAGCAACGTTTACTAACACTAACCGCCGGGCCGTTAGGTTTCAAAACGGGACAGCCCGATCTTTCCGATAATTAGATGTTCTCTGAATCTCGACAAATCATCTATCAAATAAACCCGTTTCGTTAACCTAAACCGCGGCCTTGAAAGAATATTTTGTTTAATTTAATCGAGCAATACATCAAGAAAATTAGAAGTTATATTATAATATATATTACTCAAGTTTCGCAGTTCTTTAAGATGTTGAAAACCAAGTAGGGATTGTTAAAAAATGCAGCGTGATTATTAGGTTAATATACAGATTATGAGTATATTAACAATGTTTTCCAAACTCAAACAATCATGCTGCAGAGTAAAGATATTAATAAAATTTCGGAATTAAAAAACGGTTTTACCCCCAGGTGGTTAGAACCGGATTTTATATCGAGTTCTTTGAAAAGTTTTTCATTTTCTCGCTTGTGCCGGATTGTTTCGCAAGTCAAATCCAAAGGATATGAATTTGAATGGATCATGACCATACTGCTTTCAATGCCCTTCATTGATGCTGCAACAATTCATTCTATGTTAAACGGGTGTGTCAAACACTACATTGAAGCAAGGAAGGATGTATTTTATAGGCTAAAGAACCATCCGGGAATATGCTGGCGGATAATGCTATGGCAGTTCGCCATAAAATTTAGATCACTAACAGAAAAGCCCGAAGATTCCACAGGAGGTCCCAAGTGTATGATTTTTGATGACACATTGCTTGAAAAAATCGGTATGAAGATCGAAAAGGTATCACGGATGTGGGATCACGTACTTCATCGATACGTATTTGGGTTTAAACTATTGTTACTAGGATACTGGGATGGTACATCGTTTATTCCGCTTGATTTTTCTTTGCACCGGGAGAGGGGCACAAACAAGGAAAAGCCTTTTGGCCTGACCAGGAAGGAGTTCAGGAAGCAGCACAGGAAGCAGCGCCAGAACGGAAGTTTTTCTGATGAGAGAAGTAAGGAAGCGGATCAATCGAAGATCGCTTGTGCAATCAAAATGTTTAAACGGGCCATTGACCGGGGATTTAAGGTGGATTATGTATTGGTTGACAGCTGGTTTACCTGTGAAGAATTGATAAGTGCAGTGTTAGGGGTAAAAAAACAAATAGTCAACTTTATCGGCATGTATAGAACCGTAACAACCAAGTTTTTATTCAAGGGAAAGAAGTATAGCTATAAACAACTTTTGAACCTGGCAGGAAAAGCAAAGCGTTGTCGTAGACTGGGATTTTATTACAAACAAGTGAAAGTGGAATTTAAAGGCAGGATGATCAGTCTGTTTTTCAGTAAACAAGGAAGAAATGGTAAATGGAAGGTGTTCCTGTGCACAGATATCCGATTGTCTTATATCCGGATGATGGAAATTTATCAAACCCGATGGACAATTGAGGTCTTCTTCAAAGAAGCCAAAGGATTATTAGGTCTGGGGAAATGCCAATCAAATGATTTTGATGCTCAAATTGCTGATGCTACAATAACCATGATCCAGTATATCCTTATAACCCTCAGGTACCGGTACGAACATTATGAAACCATTGGTGGACTGTTTTCTCAAATCAAAGAGTCGACTACTCTTCAACGGTTAAACCAGCGATTATGGGGATTGTTTTTGGAACTGCTGCAAATTATTGTGACCATATTTGAAGACACAGATGAACAGCAACTTATGGAGCGAATATTCCAAAATGAAAAGGCCTATGATCGCATAGCTCGCTTACTGGAGGGAAACGTCAATACTGCCGCATAAATGAAACATGAAAATGGAAAATACAATAAATTGAAAACAAGCAAAATAAGAAAATATCAAGCTCGCTAACTGATTGACTTAAATGATGATAAAATCAACTGCGAAACTTGAGTATATTACAATACAAATCCGTTTAATATTATAATATATACTTAAATATCAAGCAAATAGGCTCCGTTGGGCATGTAATAAATTATGTGATTGACGGTGCGAAAGCATTAAACCTTGGGCAGACTAATCACTTGCACCATGATTTTTTATTTTGTGCCGAAAACGGTTAATTATCCTGACTCAATAATTTGTTTCGAAAACCTAACACGGACGGTAGCATTAATAAACTCGTCACGGTTTTTGCCGGGTTACTGCTCTAAACCAGGAAGCTGCACACACCCTTAAGCCGTGATAGCTCATCTGCCCGCTTTGCAAACTTTTGTACCGTGATTCATTTATCGCTCCCGCCGGTATTTTGTACCGCGATACTGCACCAGTGGCTTCGAACATATTTATCATGACAGATTTAAAATCTGCTTGCCCGGAAAGTTTGTACCGCGATCGCACCAGCCCGAAACCAAATTGTACCGTGATGGCAAAAACCGCGCCGTGCTTCGCTCCCGACGGCCTTGGAGAACTTGTCATACAAAACGTGTAATCCGTGAGACGGCCTCTGGTCGACTCAGCAACGTTTACTAATGCTAACCGCCGGGCCGTTATGCTTAAGCCCTCACAACCAGTGAAATACCGTATCATATTATAGTAAAACCTCATAAAAGAATGGATTCTAATATCGTTCCATATTTTTATTTTGACTTATATCATAAACTAAAATCACGTAGAATTCCTAATCAGATTTGCTATAACTGTGGAATTCCCATTGATGATAAGGATGTAACAAGAGAACATATTCCTGCACGAAACCTTTTTGAGGGATATGATGAAAAATATAAAGTAAACCGAATTACAGTACCAGCATGTTCTAAATGCAATGGTCAATATAGCCCAACTGATGAAGAATTTAGAAACATGATCGGAGTAATAGCCAGAAATAAAGCTAATAATAAATTGACTGAAAAAGCAGTCCGATCTATAATAAGAAAAGATCCATCACTTCAACGATTAGAATATAATGATTTCGATAAAGTCAGCGGTGTGACTTTCAATGAAATTCCAATAGAAAACTATCACAAAAAGAATTTTAAAGGATTATTTTTTTTCCAATATGGGAAGTACCTGTCTGATGATTACCAACTATATGTTAACATTGATGAAAATGATTGGACCGATATTACATTGGGCATAATAGGATATTTGAAAGAATTGTTTAAATGGAAGTTTTCAGGACATCCTGATATTCTTAAATATATAATCCAACCTTTTAGACTTGGAATCACTAATCCCTCAAAGGAAGACATTAAACCAGCTGAAAAAGAGAATATGTTCGTGGGTATTTTTAGTTATAATAATGAACATGCTGCCCTCGTTTTTGCACTCAAGAAATCATATCTTGAGGAATTAAAAAATAGGAAAAAAGAAAAATAACAGCCTAAGCATAAAAACAAGATATACTTAATTGGCAGCTACTTGCGGAACATTTTCTGCATTAACATAACCTATTAAGCATACCTCAGTAGTCAATCCACAACCAAAACCAAATCATATGGGACAACTATCAGAGACTCTAGCTGTAATTACAGAAAACATAAAAGTATTCTCGAAAGCATTCACAGGGAGAAAAATAATATTCTCAGTAATTACCTTAATTATTCTTATATCTGTTTCGCTTTTAGCATACGATTATTTTACAGGATATCTGTATTTTAATAGAATTGAAAAGAAGATTGATGTCCTTGAAAAAATTGAGAATAAATCGGACGAAAGTGAATTTAGAGAAAAAGTAAAAGAGAGTTACTATCAAATTCTTAACGAGACTACTTCATATAGTACTAGAAAAAATATTGTCATCGATAAAAAATCAAAGAGCTATGAAGTCATTATTAAAATATTGATATCATTAGTATTACCAATTATTCTTCTGTTTACTATTTTAGGAAAACCCGACTTTAAGAATACCTTCATTGGAGTATTGATCTTCATCTTCATTTTTGCATTTATCTCTGCAATTATCCCGATTATCTATAAAATGTGGCTGACTGGATTAATAATTGTACTTTTCGAGATCATTGTACTAACTATCTTGACTAGAATCTATAATAGATAATCTAAATATTACAAGCTGACAATAAAAAATAAAGCCTAAGCATAACATTTGTCATGCTTTTTGCTGAATCTGAGCCATTTACCGGGATCAGTGCTTAGATCTGCACCCGGATACGCACCTGTGCCGTTTACCACATTTCTGTACCTGGACAAATTACCTGCCACTTAGAAACCTTGTACCGCGACACTGCGCCAGTGCCCATTTATCAAATTTGTGTACCGGGATAAATTTCCGGCCACTTATAAACCTTGTACCGCGATCGCTCACAAACGCAATAAACTTTGTACCCGGACGGCAAAAAGCACGCCATACCTGTCTTGCCACCGGGATAACCTCCCGGCTAAAGTACCGGGACTGGTGGCCGGATGGCTGCGCCAGGTAACACAACCTCCCTTTATTGCCGGGCCGTTATGCTTAAGCTGAGTCCAGAATTACGTAGAGAATTAAAACCTTAAAAGAATGCCACAGGTACCCTTTAGCTTCGAACTCAAAGAGAATTCAGTAGTTTCAGATTTGCTTTCTAAAACCATTTCCAATGGAATAATTACACTGAATTGGAAGGAAATAAATGTATCCATCTACTTCAAAGATTTAAAGGAAAATGAGTATTATCCAAGATTAGACAATATTAAGAAACACACACCCGATTTTCATTTCTATGAGAAATTTGGATTCACAATAAATAAGTATAGTGAATTCCTAATATATGCTGAAGCTTGGGAATATGCACCATTCGTATGTTTGAAGGAGAATAATGGAGTTGAAATCTCAATTGGATCACTTACCCCAATCGGACACTTCATATTTGATATTTATCATGAAAATGATTATCACCCTGAATTGGAATCATGCCTTTCAATCAGAGTCCTTGGTGCTGATTTTACTGAAGTGGAGACATGCCTGCTTAATGCATTAAACAAAATTATCTACGAATACAATACCTCATTCAATTTCTTTTCGCTTGAATCTTTCGATTTTGATGAAATTAGCGATTACGAGAAAACTGACATAGCTGAAGAATTGCATTATATAAGGAATAATGAACTTATTCCCAATAGACTATTTTACAAAGGTTTAAAAGAGTCCGATAGTTCAAATGCTTTTTTGGATTTCTATAGAGTATTAGAATATTATTCGATTATAATGCTTGAAAATGATGTTAATAAAATAAGAATTGATTCTGCAATTTCAAAAAGAGATTTTGTTTTAAAAATGAATAGAATTATCAACGATAATGAAAGAGCGTTATTAGGAAAATTAGTAAATAGAATAGCTGATGCCAAAATTTTATCTTATTGCGAGAAAAATAAACTTATCTCCAGCCCAAAACCTGAAATATTATGCAACGAATTATATGAATTCCGGAATTCGCTGGTACATTCAAAATTGAATCAGACTAATATGCCATTCTCTAAATCAATTTTGAAACAAGATGACGAGACAATGAAATGGAACTTTGTCTGTAAAGAATTAGCATACAATTGTATGACTAAAATATAATAAGCCTAAGCATAACACGGACGGTAGTGTTAATAAACTTGTCACAATTTTTGCGATTTGTTCCTGCTTTCTAGAAAGTTTATCGTGCCCGTTATACCCGGATACGCTCATCTGCCCGCCTCCAAACTTCTGTACTGTGAGTTATTTCTCGCTCCAGCCGGTAGTTTGTACCGCGATACTGCACCAGTGGCTTCGAACCAAATACTGCACCGTGAGTTAATCCTTGTCGCCCGCAAGTTTGTGCCGCGATTACCCCATCACGCAATTAAGATTGTACCATGACTGCAAAAATTGCGCCATGCTTCGCTCCCGACGGCCTTAGAGAACTTGTCATACAAAACGAGTAATTCTACCGACGGCCTTTGGTCGACTCTGCAACGTTTACTAACACTAACCGCCGGGCCGTTATAAGCCAAATGCACCGCTGATAAATTCCGAAACCATGAAAAATAAAAACACGCATAAAAAAGAATCTATAATCTCAAATCGTGGATATCTCATTACAATTCTGAAATGCTTTTTAGTTTTGATCAATAATACTATTTATGCCCAATCAGAAATAGAATTAGAGAGAATTCAAAATATGTTAAATGATAAACCTTTGGAAGCTATCCATTTAATAGATTCTTTGATTAAAATCGACTCTTCGAACTCTAATTTGGTTCTATCCAAAGGTTATTGTTTTGATCTGATGGGAAACTATTCAATGGCGAAATATTATTACTGCAAAGCATTATTTCTGGATTCAACTAATTGCACTGCTCATTTTAATTTAGGGATTAGCTGGTATAATGAGGGATTAAGATATTTCGAAAAAGCGGAAGATCCAGTGTCATTAGAAGAATACAAGGACAAAATAGTTGAGTCAAGCATTTGTTTTTATACATCAAAAATTTTCCTTGAAAAAGCAAAACTAATTTGTCCTTCTGATTCTATTCTTGTGAAAACAATAAAAGAAATAAACCAAAGACTATTCACAAAAGAAATAAATAAAATATTCGGCTTATAACACGGACGGTAGTGTTAATAAACTTGTCACAGTTTTTGCGGGGTTCCTGCTTTCTAGAAAGTTTATCATGCACCGGTGCACCCGGATACGCGCATCTGCCCGCCCCAAAACTTCTGCACCGTGAGTTATTTATCGCTCCCGTCGGTAGTTTGTACCGCGATACTGCACCAGGTGGCTTCGACCAAAATCCTGCACCGTGAGTTAATTATCGTCGCCCGCAAGTTTGTACCGCGATCACGCCTGCACCCAATAAAAATTGTACCATGATGGCAAAAACCGCGCCATGCTTCGCTCCCGACGGGCTTATAAAAATCGTGACGAAAACGCAAAATCCTGCCGACGGCCTCTGGTCGACTCAGCGCCGTTTACTAACACTCACCGCCGGGCCGTTAGGCTTCAAACCGGGCTTTACGGACCTTCCCGAAATCTCCAGATATCTTACATGACAATTTTCAATCAGTTATGACTGTTTGAATCCTACCTGTCAGCCCTAAAGAAAAATTTGTTTAACTTAATCGGGCAATACATCAAGAATATATGTGCAGTTATATTATAATATAAATTAAAATATAAAGCTTATTCATATTATAATATATACTTCAACACCAATTCAGTTTCATTGTCAGGGAAAATTGCAATGTGACTGACGGTGCGAAAGCATTTAACCTGGGCCAGACTAATACCTTTGCACCATGACTTTTTGATTGCTCTTATAAGGTGTATTTACCCTGACTCAAAATAATAGTTCGAAAGCCTAACACGGACGGTAGCATTAATAAACTCGTCACGGTTTTTGCAGGGTCCCTGCTCTAAACCGGGAAGTTGCATAAACCCTTAAGCCGTGATACGCTCATCTGCCCGCTTTGCAAGCTTCTGTACCGTGATTCATTTATCGCTTCCGCCGGTAGTTTGTACCGCGAAACTGCACCAGGCGGCTTCGACCATGTTTATCATGAAAGATTTAAAACCTGCTTGCCCGATAGTTTGTACCGCGATCGCACCAGCCCGAAACCAAATTGCACCATGATGGCAAAAACCGCGCCGTGCTTCGCTCCCTACGGCCTTAGAGAACTTGTCATACAAAACGTATAATTCTGCCGACGGCCTCCGGTCGACTCACCAACGTTTACTAATGCTAACCGCCGGGCCGTTAGGTTGCAGGCGGAGTTCCTACCCATACCGATGACCAACCAATAAAAATTCTGTATCTTTGCGAAAATATCTGCATCATGACAGTTTCTGATTTAAAACTTAAGATATTCAGGCAGATCGATTCACTCGAAAAGAGTCGACTTGAGGAGTTTTATGGTCTTATGATGAATTATCTAAACAGCAAAAAGGATATAGCCGATTGGGAAAAGCTTTCAGATGCTCAGAAAAAAGGGCTCTTCGATGCAATTGAAGAAATTGAATCTGGCAAAGGCAAATCCAACAAAGCTGTTTTTGATAAGTTCCGTAAGAAATATTCAAATGCCTAAGGAAATTAGTTGGGCGCCTCTTGCCGAAAATGACTTTGCTGCCATCCTTGAATACCTAAATACAAATTGGGATTCAAAAGTATCTTCAAACTTTATCGACCTTACAGAAAATGTAATTGATCAGATTTCAATTAATCCAAAACAGTATCCAGTCATTTTCAAAAAGAAAAGAATCAGAAAATGTGTTCTGACAAAACACAATTCTCTTTTCAATCGTGACTCCAGATCTCAAATAGAAATATTGAGAATCTATGACACAAGACAAGATCCTGACTCACTAAAATTTTAACAGGCCCGACAACCTAACACGGACGGTAGTGTTAATAAACTTGTCACAATTTTTGCGGGTGACGTGAACGCCAGCCCGTCAAAAATCGGAAGTTGAGTATAGGCCCGAACGTTTTTCTTTTTTTGATTTATTTCAACTTTTCGAACTCGGGCTGGCAAGAGAAATTTGTTCAGATCGCTTAACCCGTGATACGCTCATCTGCCCGCCCCCACACTTCTGTACCGTGATTCATTTATCGCTCCCGCCGGTAGTTTGTACCGCGATACTGCACCAGGCGGCTTCGACCAAATTCTGCACCGTGACGTCAATACCTGCTCGCCCGAAAGTTTGTACCGCGATCGCACCGTAACGCAATAAAAATTGTATCATGATGGCAAAAATTGCGCCATGCTTCGCTCCCGACGGCCTTAGAGAACTTGTCATACAAAACGTGTAATACATGAGACGGCCTCTGGTCGACTCAGCAACGTTTACTAACACTAACCGCCGGGCCGTTAGGCTTTAAGGTGTGCCTTGAATGACAACGATCGAAAGACCGAAGTCAATGCTGTAATTAAGATGGAGGTAGGCCCTCCGCAGGTATCGTACAGGCGAGACCTGCAAACCGCCCTACGGTGCTGCTCAGGTGACTGGGAGGTATTGAACGGAATAGGGAAAAAGTCCTGTTAGAAGGATAAGGTAAGAATAGAAAAGATGAACGAAAGTGAACCTCCGATGAGGTGCCGAGAAAACGAACATCCAGTCAAAACCCATCGGTCCTTGATGCCGGGGGAGGAATGTAGCGGGCACCTGTCTACTGGCTACATGGCTGGCGTCATAGAGGAGGCATGAGGTCTATTCAGGCTTAATTATGGAACAAGGGAAGTCATACAAAGATGGAAAGGGAAAGGCACAAGCAGGGCAAACATCTGTGAGGCCGAATACCGATGATTTGTATGAACTCGGACTCAGCCATAGTAGTGATGAAGCTCCTGTAATGGGAGTGGAGCGAAGGGCTGAGGTTACACAGTTGAGGTTACCGCTGACAACCCCAAAAAGGGGGAGGGATAGTGGAGCTGAGACGAAAAGTATACCAATTACCAAGCGAATGATTTGGGAAGCCTACAAGAAGGTCAGGAGGAACAAAGGAGCAGCAGGAATAGATGAAGAGACCATTGAATGGTATGAGAAGCGTCTACAAGACAATCTCTACATGCTATGGAATCGGATGAGTTCCGGAAGCTACTTTCCACCTCCGGTACTTGAAGTGGAGATTCCCAAAGATGATGGAAGGAAACGAAAATTAGGCATTCCGACAGTTAATGACAGGGTAGCACAACAAGTATTAAAGGACTACCTTGAGCAGAGATTTGAAGCGGAGTTTCTTCCACAGTCTTACGGATATCGTCCATTAAAGAACGCTCATCAGGCAGTTGAACAGGTTCGTAAGAACGTGCGAAGCTACCATTGGGTGATCGATATGGATATATCCAGTTTCTTTGACAACATGTCGCATGAACACTTGCAGAAAGCAATTGACCGGCACGTTAAGGAGAAATGGGCAAAGATGTACATCACAAGATGGCTTCAGGCACCCATTGAAGACAGAAAAGGAAACAGACGCTCCAGAGAAGGAAAAGGAACACCACAGGGAGGGGTAATAAGCCCCCTGCTTGCAAATCTGTTTCTCCACTATGCCTTTGACAAGTGGCTTGAGATAACGTATCCAAACTTGTGTTTTGTGCGATATGCAGATGACATAATAGTTCACTGCAATAACCAGTCAGAAGCAGAGGAAGTGTTGATGGCCATCAAAAAGAGGTTAGGGGAGTGCAGATTGGAATTGAATGAAAAGAAGACCAAGATTGTATACTGTAAGAAGGACCACCGAAAGGACAAATTCAAAACAGTGCAATTTGATTTTCTTGGGTTTAGTTTTCAACCACGACCGACATCGAATCATGGAACTGAGATGTTCCTAGGATATGACTGCGCAATCAGCCGAAAGAGTGAGAATAAGATTTCGGAGATTTTCAGAAAATCAGAATTTCATCGCTGGACTTACCGTGATATCAGCTACATTGCCAGTGAGTTTAATCCCAAAATTCGAGGGTGGATCAACTATTATGGAAAGTTCAGGATTCACAAGCTGATGAGAATCTTCCGTATCTTCCACTGGCGGTTAATCAAATGGGCGGTAAGAAAGTATAAGCGTTTTGGAGGAAGTATGCATAAAGCTGGTCGATGGCTCAGGAATCTTGCTGTTAGCTATCCTGGGTTGTTCGTCCACTGGCAGTATGGTTTCAATACCGCTTAATCTTTTGTGTAACAAGAGCCGTATGATGCGAGAGTATCACGTACGGTTCCGTGAGAGGCTTGGGGTGAAACTCCCCTTACCTACTCGACCCGAAGTACACCACCAAGACAAATTACACATATCGTGACAGTTACGCAATATAGACAGATGGCCCAAATGCTAACAGAAAAGAATTGACTGGACAACCGGGATCTAAAATACTTTGTATCTTTGATTATCATGCCGAATCTTTATATAATAGCAGGATGTAATGGTGCCGGCAAGACAACAGCATCTTTTACAGTTTTGCCTGAAATGTTAAACTGTGATGAGTTTCTCAATGCCGATGAAATAGCTCGTGGACTTTCACCCTTCAATCCAGAGAGAGCTGCGATTGATGCAGGGAGATTGATGCTTAGTAAAATTGATGATTTATTGTTGAAACAAAAGGATTTTGCTTTTGAAACAACTTTAGCGACAAAAAGTTACGTTAAAACTATCACGAGAGCACAAAAAAATGGATACCTGATCACATTAGTTTTCTTCTGGCTTGATTCTGTTGACTTAGCAATTGAAAGGGTTAAAACAAGAGTTCTTGAAGGGGGCCATAATATTCCCAATGCTGTTATAACCAGACGATATTTCTCAGGACTTAATAATCTATTCAATCTTTATATTCCGATTTGTGACTATTGGATGTTATTTAACAATTCTAAAACACCTTCAGAACTAATTGCTGAAGGTTATTCTGATAAAGAGCTTGACATTAAAAATATTAATACCTTTGACATCTTAAAACGGCTATCTCAAAATGACAAAAAAAGATAATTTAATAAGAGCTAAAATTATAAAGGGACTGGAAATTGCACATAAAAAATTGATCCAGACAAAAAAAGATAGAAACCTTGATCTGGTTGTTTCAGATAACGGCAAGGTTGTTCACATTCAGCCTAAGGACTTATAACGGTCTTCACGAGGGCCAAACCTCCTTAAATTTCCATTATCCTGACAAAGTGTTTGCATCGTGATAGCTTAAAATTTGGCCCGAAATGCTAACACGGACGGTAGTGTTAATAAACTTGTCACGGTTTTTGCGGGTGACGTCAACGCCAGCCCTCTAAAAACCGGAGGTTGAGTATGGGCCCGAATGTTTTTCTTTTTTTCAATCTTTTTCATCATTCGAACAGGGCTGGCAAGAGTAATTTGTTCTGATCGCTAAAGCCGTGATTCGCTCATCTGCCCACTTTGCAAACTTCTGTACCGCGAGTCATTTATCGCTCCCACCGGTAGTTTGTACCGCGAAACTGCACCAGTGGCTTCGAACATGTTTGTGTATCGTAAGTTAATACCGGCCAGTCCGAAAGTTTGTACCGCGAACCCACCGTAACGCAATCAAAATTGTACCATGATGGCAAAAACCGCGCCATGCTTCGCTCCCGACGGCCTTAGAAAACTTGTCATACAAAGCGTGTAATACGTGAGATGGCCTCTGGTCGACTCAGCAACGTTTACTAACACTAACCGCCGGGCCGTTAGGTTTAACCCGGAGCTGCGTAACACAACTGAAAAGCACCGTAGTCCAAATTTGAGGACGCAAAATGCGACCGTAAAGTTTTAACGATATTCTCAAAATCATTCAAATTCGTTCCCACTATGGGAATTTTGATTATCTTTGCCATATTAATACTTGAATGGAAAGGATATTTGCGAAAAGCACTCTAAGAATGTTTTGGGAGAAATACCCAGATTCGGAACAGTATCTTAAAACATGGTATGATACTGCGATGAGCTCAGAGTGGAGGACTCCATTTGATGTAAAAAAGAGTTATGCAAGTGCAAGTATCCTAAAAGACAGTAGAATTGTATTCAATATAAAAGGTAATGCATATCGATTAGTTGCAAAATTCAATTATGAGAAACAGTTGATCTTTATCCGATTCATTGGGACACATACTGAATATGACAAAATCGATGCTAATAGAATTTAAGCTTTATTGACATGAATATAAAACCTATCAGAACAGAAGAGGAGTACAATAAAGGACTAAAGAGGCTTGAAGAAATATTCGATGCCAAAATAGGAACTCCGGAAGGTGATGAAGCAGATATTCTTGGCTTAATGGTTGATGAGTACGAAAAGAAACATTATCCAATCGAAGCTCCGGATCCAATAGAGGCCATTAAAATAAGAATGGAGGAAATGGATCTTAAACAGGTGGATCTGGCTGATGCTCTTGGAGGCAAAAATCGAGTATCAGAAATCCTGAACAGAAAGCGTAAACTTACTCTTGATATGATTCGTAATCTGGCAAAGAGATTAAATCTTTCACCAGAGCTACTAATCAATGATTATAAACTTGCAGGGCAATAGATTAAAATAAAAGGCTAAACCTAACACGGACGGTAGTGTTAATAAACTCGTCACGGTTTTTGCAGACACACTGCCCTAAACCGGGATGCTGCACAAACCCTTAAGCCGTGATTCGCTCATCTGCACGCCTTGCAAGCTTCTGCACCGTGATTCATTTATCGTGCCCGCCGGTAGTTTGTACCGCGATACTGCACCAGTCGACTTCGACCCAAATCCTGCACCGTGAGTTAATACTGGTCGCCAGCAAGTTTGTACCGCGATCGCACCATAACGCAATCAAAATTGTACCATGACGGCAAAAACCGCGCCATGCTTCGCTCCCGACGGCCTTAGAGAACTTGTCATACAAAACGTGTAATACGTGAGACGGCCTTTGGTCGACTCAGCAACGTTTACTAACACTAACCGCCGGGCCGTTAGGGTTAATTCCAACATTCTCTGCACGTTAGATAGATTCAAAATAACTAACCCTAACCGAAAAAGCAAAATTCTTTAACCGAGACAACTCCTACCCATTTACCGAGATTTAATAGTTCTACAATTTTTCGTACCTGACAAATCCTCGCTGTGTATCAGCATCGATCTATTTAAATATTTTGTATGATTATACTATACTTTTTCACTCTATTAGAATTGTCGATAAGATCCAAAGAAAAAACAGTTAACTTTATAAATGAGTTGGTCTCAATAGTTTAGACTGATAAAAATCCATATGGAGAATAAATCAGAAAAGATGCTTTTTGAATTAACAGTTGAAGAAATTGAAAAAATAAAAAATGTGCTCTTTGACTCAGAAATTATTTTAAGGTTTAATAACTATGAATTAGCAAAACACTTCCTTGACAAGGTGTTATCTATAAATGTTTTTAATTCAAGTTTTGAAAAGACAAGGAATGAATATATTACAACTTCGAATAAAGAAGACGAATTAATCCCAAAAACTGAAGATGAGTTTTATTCTTTTATAATTGATGAGTACTTCGGTTTTGGTAAAGAACTAAGAGAGAGTATTTTAGAAAATTATTATAAAGCATCCAAACATCTTAAGGAAGTAGATCAAAGAATAAAAGAAATTGAAAGTGAATTAAATAATTTGGACTCAAATGAAAAAAGGCAAGTAAAAGAACCTGTATTGAAGTACTTTTTGCAGCATAATTATAACGCTAAGGATGATATTATAGATTTCATTAAGAACAGAGTAATAAATTACAGCCTTAATCGCATAAATTCAACATATAAAAAGAAATCTCCCTTTGAGCAGTTTCCTTACTTTTATGCTTTTAGTCCATGGTCATATGAAGTTATATATCCAACAATGATTTCAAATAAGTTTCCTCTTGCAGCTTCAAACGACAGGAATAAGATACTTTATATGTATCATAATGACAAGAAAGAATTTCAGAACTTTTTAGCAAGTTTCATTGAAGAGGAAGCTGTTATCTTTTCCATTAGAAATTTATTTAACATTAATCACTTTATTCATGACAAGGCCGAAATTATTAACGAAGCTTTAATAGCTTATGAAGAAAATAAAAGAATAGTATTTTCAAGTATTTGTGTGGTTATAATAGAAAGTATTTTCCATGAAATTTGTAGACTTTTCGGTTTTAAAGAAGATGATTTGTTAAAATACGGTTTTACTGAAAAAGTAAATATCTTGAGAGATAGAATGATAATGGATATTTCATATGAATACTACGCTTTTACATTCAGATTATTAAGAAACAGAATTGCTCATGGATTAATTGACAGTGCAAAAATTAAAGAAGCATCAGATTTAATTCTTTTAGATTTATATGATTCTGTACAAATGCTAGACTCTTTAACAATACCTCTTAATCAAAAATTATTCTTTCTTTCTGAAAGTATAAAAGGAAGTATTTCAGAATCGTTTGAATATTTATGTGCATATTTATTTTGTGAAGATATTGCGGTGCCTACATTTTACAAAATTGAGGAAAAACAAAAAATAGTAATAAATATAATTGAAAGTGACATATTTTGGGATTATGTCGATTGTTTATGGAATTCAGATGATTTAACAAAACAGTCATTAGTATATGCTCTCTTAAAACATATAAAAAGCTTTAAAATCAAGACCATTGATGAGAAATGTGTGGAACGATTCCAAAAGATTAGCATAAAAAATGTTTCAAAATTAGATAAAGTAGAATTCCTCAAACAGACTATCAATGTAAATTTATTTAGTAATAGAAGACGATAAATAAAACTACTGGTGTCAACATTGTTCACTAGGACAATAAATTATTTGCTGCTATATTTTTCTTCTCTCTCCTGGGATTGTTTCAAAAATCAAATGAAAAAATCTGAACTAACCCTAACACGGACGGTAGTGTTAATAAACTTGTCACAATTTTTGCGGGTGACGTGAACGCCAGCCCGTCAAAAATCGGAAGTTGAGTATGAGCCCGAACGTTTTTCTTTTTTTTGATTTATTTCAACTTTTCGAACTCGGGCTGGCAAGAGAAATTTGTTCAGATCGCTTAACCCGTGATACGCTCATCTGCCCGCCCCCACACTTCTGTACCGTGATTCATTTATCGCTCCCGCCGGTAGTTTGTACCGCGATACTGCACCAGGTGGCTTCGACCATAATCCTGCACCGTGAGTTAATCCTGGTCGCCAGAAAATTTGTACCGCGATCGCACCGTAACGCAATAAAAATTATACCATGATGGCAAAAATTGCGCCATGCTTCGCTCCCGACGGCCTTGGAGAACTTGTCATACAAAACGTGTAATACGTGAGACGGCCTCTGGTCGACTCAGCAACGTTTACTAACACTAACCGCCGGGCCGTTAGCCGTAAGCGTAAGTACCACAGAGAGATAATGAATATCCCAAAATAAATCTATGACAAGTAAAATCAGACTCGATCACGAACTCCCAGAAGCAATAACTGCGTGGGGATGGAAATATCATCATACCGGCATTCCAACCAAGACAGTTATGCCAAATGAAAAGTATTTATCCCAATTCAAACTCTATGTTTCAGGCTTCGACACAAGTCCGTTCGGAATCGAATGGATGAGATTTGAAAAAGACAGCCCAATAAGTCAACTTATTAAGGAGGTTCCCCATATTGCATTCGAAGTAGACAACATAGATCAAGAACTTCGTGAGCACAATTTCACCATCCTGACTCAACCAAATTCGCCATCAGATAGAGTTAGAGTAGCAATGATTGAACACAATGGAGCCCCGATAGAATTAATAGAGTTTAAAAAATAACGCCTGCGTCTAAAAACAAGTTAGCCAAGTAACAGCGCGATGGACAATGAAATAGAAAATTGATTTAAAACATAAAAATTAAAAAAGGAAATCCCATGCAGAAAAAGTCTCTAGTGGTAATTGATATTCAAAATGACATTACCAAAAACTACAAGGAAATCATAGACAATGTTAATCGGTCAATAGATTGGGCAGTGGAAAATGAAATTCATGTCGTTTACATTAGGCATTATAACTTATCTGACGGCACAAGGACCTTCAAACCTAATACTCGTGGGTCTGAATTAGTTTCGGACATGAAATTGGTTTCCAAAAACATTTTTGAAAAATCCAAAGGTAACGCATTAACCAGTGAAGATTTTGTTGACTTTATCAAGAAAAATGAAATAAGCGAATTTTACATAACAGGAGCAGACGCCATTGCCTGCGTGAAATCAACTGTATTTAATATGTGCAAGGAAAACTACAAAGTTACAGTCTTATCAGATTGTATTACGAGTTATGATAAAAGGAAAATTGACGAAATGTTAAATTATTACGAAAAAAATGGCAGTAAAATAGTTAATTTGAATGCCTTGTTAGACTCTAAATAAAAATGCCTCCGGCTAACACGGACGGTAGTGTTAATAAACTTGTCACAATTTTTGCAATTTGTTCCTGCTTTCTAGAAAGTATATCATGTTCGGGGCACCCGGATACGCTCATCTGCCTGCTTCCAAACTTCTGTACCGTGATTCATTTATCGCTCCCGCCGGTAGTTTGTACCGCGATACTGCACCAGTGCTCATTTACCAAATTCTGAACAGTGACTCAATTTCGGCCAATTAGTAAGTTTGTACCGCGATTACGCCATCAAAAATTAAAAATATACCATGATGGCAAAAATTGCGCCATGCTTCGCTCCCGATGGACTGAGAGAACTTGTCATACAAAACGTGTAATACATGAGACGGCCTCTGGTCGACTCAGCAACGTTTACTAACACTAACCGCCGGGCCGTTAGCATTTATGCGGAGGCCATGACCGGGTACCAATTTAATTTTATCATGATTGTTACGACATCATGACTAATCGCACAAATGCTAACATAAAAACCAAGATTCATATATGAAAATAATTCAAGCCTTGATTTTATTGTTGGTGACAAGTGGACTGTCAGCTCAACATTTTCCAACGATAATTCCTAATGGATTTAAGACAGATATTATTGATTTTATTGACTCAAATCGGAGGCTCAATATTTATGACTTTATCCTGATACAATCGGAAGATTCTTATTGGTATAAATCTATTGATTATAAACTTGTTTGCTTTAAAAACAATAAAACTGACTTGATTAAAATATTTAAGAATAAGAAAAATAACAGATTCAAAATTGATCACATAATTCAAACAGATTTTAATAGATCAATCAATATTTTAGACTCGCTCCGAGCCACCGGCCTTTTTGATTTAAAAAAAGGTGACCTAAATTCAGTAAAAGTGGATAGCGCCGGAAATAGTAAAATACTTCTTATTTCTGATGGCACTTCAAAAACATTTAAACTTTTTGATTTTACTAATTCTTGGGGAATTACGTTTTATGAGCCCGAAAAATTCTATGAATTCTCAAATAATAAAAATATTTTAATAGGATTACAGGCAAATATTCTTTTTAATAATTATTGGAATAATAATTATTAATGCTAAACATAATTGCATACTTTCTGTTAACAAATTAACAATTACACAAATGCTAACACGGACGGTAGTGTTAATAAACTTGTCACAATTTTTGCGGGTGACGTGAACGCCAGCCCGTCAAAAATCGGAAGGTGAGTATGGGCCCGAACGTTTTTCTTCTTTTGATTTATTTCAACTTTTCGAACTCGGGCTGGCAAGAGAAATTTGTTCAGATCGCTTAACCCGTGATACGCTCATCTGCCCGCCCCCACACTTCTGTACCGTGATTCAATTATCGCTCCCGCCGAAAGTTTATACCGCGATACTGCACCAGCCGGCTTCGACCAAAATCCTGCACCGTGAGTTAATACTGGCCGCCCGAAAGTTTGTACCGCGATCGCACTATAACGCTATTAAAATTGTACCATGACTGCAAAAATTGCGCCATGCTTCGCTCCCGACGGCCTTGGATAACTTGTCATACAAAACGAGTAATACGTGAGACAGCCTCTGGTCGACTCAGCAACGTTTACTAACACTAACCGCCGGGCCGTTAGGCTTCAAACCGGGGCATTCCGACCTTTCCGAAACTACAAATAACCACACAAGATAAATTTTCAAACAAATCAAGACTGATCTAATCCCATTGGAGACCTTAAAGAAAAATTTGTTTAACTTAATCGATCAATACATCAAGAAAACTCTCAGTAATATTATAATCTATATACTTAGTTTTCAAACAATTAAGCTCCGTTGAGCATATAATAAATTATGTGATTGACGGTGCGAAAGCATTAAACCTGGGGCAGACAAATCACTTACAACATGATTTTTAATTTTGTGCCGAAAAGGATTAATTATCGTGACTCAATAATTTGTTTCGAAAACCTAACACGGACGGTAGCATTAATAAACTCGTCACGGTTTTTGCGGGCATACTGCTCTAAACCGGGAAGCTGCATAAACCCTTAAGCCGTGATTCGCGCATCTGCCCGCTTTGCAAACTTCTGTACCGTGATTCAATTATCGCTTCCGCCGGTAGTTTGTACCGCGATACTGCACCAGTGGCTTCGAACATTTATATCATGAAAGTTTTAAAACCTGCTTGCCCGAAAGTTTGTATCGCGATCGCACCAGCCCGAAACCAAATTGTACCGTGATGGCAAAAACCGCGCCGTGCTTCGCTCCCTACGGCCTTGGAGAACTTGTCATACAAAAAGTGTACTTCTGCCGACGGCCTCTGGTCGACTCAGCAACGTTTACTAATGCTAACCGCCGGGCCGTTAGGCAACATGCAGTACTCCGATAATAATAGTTCTTGTCCAAAAAAAATTGTAGATTTGAGTTTCATAGATAGAAAACAGAAGTTTGAGATTAGATGAGATAAATATTTACCGGATTACGCACATTAAGAATATTCCCCATATTCTGAGATTCGGTATTACTCATAAAAATTCTCCAAACTGCAATCCAAACTTTGTAAACATTGGGGATATTAGTTTAATCGATACAAGGAGCAACAAAGTTATTGAGGTAGATAACGGCAATAATTTGAACCCTCGTAGAGAATCAATTGTTCTAGGTGAATTCATACCATTCTATTTTGGAGTAAGAATGCCAATGCTTTATGTCATACAGAATGGGGGTAACTTTGTTGAGAAAGCAACACATCCTAAAAATATAGTATATTTGGCATGTCCTATTAATAAAATTCTTGAGTTCGGCTATAGGTATTACTTTACGGATGGGCATGCAACGGATAATTTGACTATGTTTTTTGACCGTAGTAGAATACATGATTTACCAAATATAATTGACTGGACAGCAATTAAATCACAATTTTGGGGTGGACACGATAATCTCAATATCAAACGAAAAAAGCAAGCAGAATTTTTGATTTCCGATGACATAGATCCAAGATGCATTATTGGTCTTGTTTGTTATAACGAAGCGGCTAGAGATAACTTGATCGAAATGGGTGTAGAACCAAAGATCATTAAAATAATACCACAAGCTTATTATTAATTGTCTTGAATTATGATTAAGTATATTGAAGGAAACATTTTAGACAGTGAGGCTCAAGCCCTAGTAAATACAGTTAACACTGTTGGAATTATGGGCAAAGGAATAGCTTTACAGTTCAAAAAAGCCTTTATTAATAACTTTAAAGCATATGAAGAAGCCTGCCGGAACAAAGACATAAGGATAGGTAAAATGTTCGTCACACGTGATAGGAACTTAAACTCTGGCGAAAAGATAATTATAAATTTCCCAACCAAAACTGATTGGAATAAGCCTTCAGAATACAAATATATTGAAGAGGGTCTAAATGACCTAATTGCTGTAATACGAGACCACGAAATAAAAAGTCTAGCAATTCCTCCGCTCGGATCAGGAAACGGTGGATTGGAATGGGAGCGGGTTAAAATAATTATAGATGAAAAATTGAGGTCCTTAGATATTGATATATTCGTTTACGAACCGTCATCTCATATTATTGAACAACTGAAAAAAGAGAGAGTTAAACTCACTGATGCAAGAGCATTATTATTGTATGTATTGTATGATTTAGTTAGAAATGGAGAATATGTATCAGAATTCTCCAGTGAAAAAATTTGTTACTTTCTACAAAGATTCGGTGCAAAAAAATATTTCAAGTTAAAGTTTGAACCGAATTTTTACGGGCCATACTCCGGAAAAGTACGATTTCTTCTGAATGTCTTAAATGGCAGTTATATAATGGGGTTTAGTGATATGAATAAAAAACCATTTGATCCCCTTACCATGGTTGCGAATGGTTATGAAGATGTTAAAATATATGTTGAAAGTAATCCAGAATTATTGTCAATTGCGAAAAATACAATTTGCTTTCTTAATGGTTTTTATTCGGACTTTGCACTTGAACTTTTGTCTTCAATTGATTTTATTATCGGAAACCAAAAGATATTTGATAAAGAATATGTAGCAAATAAATTAGAAGAATGGAGTGATAGAAAACGTAGCCTGTTCTCAAATCAGAGATACCTTGAAATTTCTATTAACCATCTCCATAAATATGAATTTGCTTAGAATTAACAAGCACATTGCCTAACACGGACGGTAGTGTTAATAAACTTGTCACAATTTTTGCAATTTGTTCCTGCTTTCTAGAAAGCTTATCATGGCCGTTGTACCCGGATACGCACATCTGCCCGCTTTGCAAACTTCTGTACCGTGAGTTATTTATCGCTCCCGCCGGTAGTTTATACCGCGATACTGCACCAGTGGCTTCGAACCAAATCCTGCACCGTGAGTCAATACTGGTCGACCGCAAGTTTGTACCGCGATCACGCCATCACTCCAGAAAATCTGTACCATGATGGCAAAAATTGCGCCATGCTTCGCTTCCGACGGGCTTAGTAAAATCGTGATGAAAACGCAAGATCCTGCCGACGCCCTCTGGTCGACTCAGCAACGTTTACTAACACTAACCGCCGGGCCGTTATAAGGCATTCCCCGTACCGAATTGACATTCAGTTAATTTCGCAAGATAACAATCCAAATATTTTGACCGTTAGTCAAGATTGAAATTCTGCTCATAAGGCAACTTCTGACAAATTTCAACTAAAGAATACCTTAGGTTACAAGAAAATTCTGCTCTAAATGAAAAGCTTTAAAACATATTTATACAGAAAATCATCAACCCAAATAAAAAATCATTTTACTCGATCCCGAATTGTGCTTGGATTGAACTTTTGCTTTGCAGTGATGCTATTCTACTCTCCTGCATTTGGACAAGTTGATAGTTGTGAATTTGAAATTGACAAATCATCTGGAAGAAAGGTTTATCTCTTTAGCGAAAGAATGCCTCAATATGTTGGTGGCAATGATTCTCTTATGCGATATATTACGCGGAATCTAACTTTACCTGAAGACGATGGAGCTAACTATTCAGGTAGAGTAGTAATTTCCTTTATAGTAGAGCCTGACGGAACATTAAGCAATAAACGCATTTTAAAAGGAATTTATCCGAAGGCTGATTCTGCGATCTTAAATATGATTGATAAGATGCCGAATTGGGTGCCTGGAGAATGTAATGGGAAAAAGATACCATTCAAAACTTTTATTCCAATATTCATAAATTAAAATAATAACGCCTTATAACACGGACGGTAGTGTTAATAAACTTGTCACAATTTTTGCGGGTGACGTGAACGCCAGCCCGTCAAAAATCGGAAGTTGAGTATGGGCCCGAACGTTTTTCTTTTTTTTGATTTATTTCAACTTTTCGAACTCGGGCTGGCAAGAAATATTTGTTTGGATCGCTTAACCCGTGATACGCTCATCTGCCCGCCCCCACACTTCTGTACCGTGATTCATTTATCGCACCCGCCGGTAGTTTGTACCGCGATACTGCACCAGGCGGCTTCGAACATGTTTGTGTACCGTGAGTTAATACCGGCCAGTCCGGAAGTTTGTACCGCGATCGCACCGTAACGCAATCAAAATTGTACCATGACTGCAAAAATTGCGCCATGCTTCGCTCCCGACGGCCTTAGAGAAGTTGTCATACAAAACGTGTAATCCGTGAGACGGCCTTTGGTCGACTCAGTAACGTTTACTAACACTAACCGCCGGGCCGTTATGGTTAATACTCACATAATCCGAATGTTCCAGTCAGATTAGGCACATAATTTGTGGAGCAATCTTAGATTCCAAAACCCTATCTCAATGAGAAAGATATTTTTCTTGATTCTTACGCTCACAATGCTCACAAATTGTAAGAAAGAAAATCCTATTCCTAAAAGCATTGAATACGAATCTGAGATTTTTTTTGGCAATGACACCCTAATATATGGAGAATGGAAATATTTATATTCATATGGTGGATTTGCTGGTGGAAAAGCTGAAAGGGATTTTTCTATTCTTTCTATAAAGCCTATTGGAAAGTTCGTGATGATTTCCAAGAAAAACGAGGTAGTAAAAGGAATTATTTCTATTCGTGGGGAGAAATACGGTCATACACAGATTGAATTTCTTGAAGATTATCAAAATGGATTACAGAGAGTTCGCGGCTTCCTGTATCCATCATTTTTAATCACCCTGACACCCTTGTCTTTCAAGAGCCTTGCTGCGATATGTATTCTAATTACTATACACGAATTAAATAAAACTAACCATAAAGACGAGTTATGGTTAATTGGCTGCATATGAGATAGTTTTGCAAATCCAAATTAGGATTTCTGACAAAACAAGATTTTAATCGAGACCACATACTCATTCGGGTACAATTTTTGTAGTAATCATTATGAACAAAAACTTTTTACAAATGAAAAAGTTAGCATTGTTGTTCATCATTTTAATTGCTTTGACTTCCTGCAAAAAAGAAGAGTATATTAAACATGATTCGCAAATCTTTTTGTATGACAATTCGCAAATAATTGGTACTTGGAATTACTTATTCACCATAAGCGGAGGAGGATATATCGGATATCAATCTAAGTCCTTTCAAGATCTTCCCAGTTTGAGAATAAATCCCTACGGTGAATATGAAAAATTTAAAGACAACTCAGTAATATCAAAAGGAGTAATAGATACTGTAAAATCAGTGCCAAATGGTGTCTTTGTCAAATTTTATCCTAATGGTATTAAAATTCATATTGATGAAAATACAACTTTGTCAGTATTACACTCAGACACCTTATTAATTACCACATCCTCAGGTGACACTTTCAAATCAGAACACTATAAAAGAAATTAAATAAAAAAACTAACCATAACACGGACGGTAGTGTTAATAAACTTGTCACAATTTTTGCAATTTGCTCCTGCTTTCTAGAAAGTTTATCGTGTTCGGGGCACCCGGATACGCGCATCTGCCCGCCTCCAAACTGCTGTAACGTGAGTTATTTATCGCTCCCGCCGGTAGTTTGTACCGCGATACTGCACCAGTGCCCATTTACCAAATTCTGCACCGTGACCCAATTTCGGCCACTTAGTAAGTTTGTACCGCGATTACGCCATCACACAATTAAAATTGTACCATGATGGCAAAAATTGCGCCATGCTTCGCTCCCGACGGCCTTAGAGAACTTGTCATACAAAACGTATACTACGTGAGACGGCCTCTGGTCGACTCAGCAACGTTTACTAACACTAACCGCCGGGCCGTTAGTGGCAAGCGACGCTGCACCCCACGATAGGTAAACACTCAATCATATCATGAAAAAACAGTTTCTTCTCTTAATTCTCACTCTTTCCTTTCAACCCGGATTTACTCAAAATGGAATTGAAATGAACTTCAAGTCTTACTTTGACAAATATGGAGTAGATGGATGTTTTGTCCTCTTCAATCAAACTGAGAATGAATATATCAGGTACAATTCAAGCTTGTGCGACTCTGGATATCTCCCTGCGTCAACATTCAAAATCCCAAATGCTCTGATTGCTCTTGAAGAAGGTATTATCAAAGACACAAATCAAATTATGAAATGGGACGGGCATGAATGGCCAATAAAAACCTGGAACCAGGATCAAACCTTAAAAACTGCAATGAAATATTCATGCGTTTGGTTTTTTTCAAAGATAGCCGAGAAAATAGATATGAATACTTATTATAAGTACATCAAGGGATTTGATTATGGTAATAAAAATCTTACCGGACAACCCAATAGGTTTTGGCTTGCAGGTTTATTAAGAATAAGCGCTAATCAGCAAATTGAGTTTTTAAAAAAAATTTACAATAACAAACTGCCAATCTCTAAAGAAAACGTAGACATTGTTAAAGATATTATTATTCTTGAAGATGCAAGATCATACAAACTCTCTGGGAAAACAGGAGGTGCAATGATAAATGATTCAAAATACATTATGTGGCTGGTGGGATATATAGAAAAAGATAGCAAACCATACTTCTATGCTTTGAATTTCATTTCCAACGATTATGATAGGACAAGCCTTGCCCGATATGAAATCACCAAAAGTATACTTAAACAACTTGGAATAATGGAATAAATAGCCAGCCACTAACACGGACGGTAGTGTTAATAAACTTGTCACGGTTTTTGCGGGTGACGTGAACGCCAGCCCTCTAAAAACCGGATGTTGAGTATGGGCCCGAATGTTTTTCTTTTTTTCAATCTTTTTCATCATTCGAACAGGGCTGGCAAGAGTAATTTGTTCTGATCGCTAAAGCCGTGATTCGCTCATCTGCCCACTTTGCAAACTTCTGTACCGCGAGTCATTTATCGCTCCCACCGGTAGTTTGTACCGCGAAACTGCACCAGTGGCTTCGAACATGTTTGTGTATCGTAAGTTAATACCGGCCAGTCCGAAAGTTTGTACCGCGAACCCACCGTAACGCAATCAAAATTGTACCATGATGGCAAAAACCGCGCCATGCTTCGCTCCCGACGGCCTTAGAAAACTTGTCATACAAAGCGTGTAATACGTGAGATGGCCTCTGGTCGACTCAGCAACGTTTACTAACACTAACCGCCGGGCCGTTAGCATCCAGTTTGTGCCTTGAATGATAATTGTCGTAAGATGAAAATCAATGCCGTAATTAAGATGGAGGTAGGCCCTCCGCAGGTGTCGTACAGGCGAGACCTGCAAACCGCCCTACGGTGCTTCTCGGGTGACTGGGTGGTATTGAACGGAATAGGGAAAAAGTCCTGTTAGAAGGATAAGGTAAGAATAGAAAAGATGAACGAAAGTAAACCTCCGATGAGGTGTCGAGAAAACGAACATCCAGTCAAAACCCATCGGTCATTGATGCCGGGGGAGGAATGTAGCGGGTACCTGTTTACTGGCTACATGGCTGGCGTCATAGAGGAGGCATGAGGTCTATTCAGGCTTAATTATGGAACAAGGGAACTCATACAAAGATGGAAAGGGAAAGGCACAAGCAGAGCAAACATCTGTGAGGCCGAATACCGATGATTTGTATGAACTCGGACTCAGCCATAGTAGTGATGAAGCTCCTGTAATGGGAATGGAGCGAAGGGCTGAGGTTACACAGTTGAGGTTACCACTGACAACCCCAAAAAGGGGGAGGGACAGTGGAGCTGAGACGAAAAGTATACCAATTACCAAGCAAATGATTTGGGAAGCCTTCAAGAAAGTCAGGAGCAATAAAGGAGCAGCAGGAATAGATGAAGAGACCATTGAATGGTATGAGAAGCGTCTACAAGACAATCTCTACATGCTTTGGAATCGAATGAGTTCCGGAAGTTACTTTCCACCTCCGGTACTTGAAGTGGAGAT
Organism: uncultured Bacteroidota bacterium; assembly: GCA_963744745.1. Taxonomy (GTDB): domain Bacteria; phylum Bacteroidota; class Bacteroidia; order Bacteroidales; family VadinHA17; genus LD21. Next base: position 40,922 of record CAVUVD010000001.1, read on the forward strand.
TCCCAAAGATGATGGAAGGAAACGAAAATTAGGTATTCCGACAGTTAATGACAGGGTAGCCCAACAAGTATTAAAGGACTACCTTGAGCAGAGATTTGAAGCGGAGTTTCTTCCACAGTCTTACGGTTATCGTCCATTAAAGAGCGCTCATCAGGCAGTTGAACAGGTTCGTAGGAACGTGCGAAGCTATCATTGGGTGATCGATATGGATATATCCGGATTCTTTGATAACATGTCGCACGAACACTTGCAGAAAGCAATTGACCGGCATGTTAAGGAGAAATGGGCCAAGATGTACATCACAAGGTGGCTTCAGGCACCCATTGAAGACAGAAAAGGAAACAGACGCTCCAGAGAAGGAAAAGGAACACCACAGGGAGGCGTAATAAGCCCCCTGCTTGCAAATCTGTTTCTCCACTATGCCTTTGATAAGTGGTTTGAGTTAACGTTTCCAAACCTGTGTTTTGTACGGTATGCAGATGACATAATAGTTCATTGCAATAACCAGTCAGAAGCAGAGGGAGTATTGATGGCCATTAAAAAGAGGTTAGCGGATTGTAAATTAGAATTGAATGAAAAGAAGACCAAGATTGTATACTGTAAAAAGGACCACCGAAAGGACAAGTTCAAGACAGTGCAATTTGATTTTCTTGGTTTTAGTTTTCAACCACGACCGACATCGAATCATGGAACTGAAATGTTCCTGGGATATGACTGCGCAATCAGCAGAAAAAGTGAGAATAAGATTTCGGAGATTTTCAGAAAATCTGAATTTCATCGCTGGTCTTACCGTGATATCAGCTACATTGCCAGTGAGTTCAATCCCAAAATTCGAGGGTGGATCAACTATTATGGAAAGTTCAGGATTCACAAGTTGATGAGAATCTTCCGTATCTTCCACTGGCGGTTAATCAAATGGGCGGTAAGAAAGTATAAGCGTTTTGGAGGAAGTATGCATAAAGCTGGTCGATGGTTAAGGAATCTTGCTGTTAGCTATCCTGGGTTGTTCGTCCACTGGCAGTATGGTTTCTCTACCGCTTGATCTTTTGTGTAACAAGAGCCGTATGATGCGAGAGTATCACGTACGGTTCCGTGAGAGGCTTGGGGTGAAACTCCCCTTGCCTACTCGACCCGAGCCCGATAGATCATCACTCAGAGGTCACAGTAATGAGCAAAAATTACAGCACAACCAAAAAATTAGAGTCCAAACATCAATACTTTGAAAAAATCCAAATCTATAACAGTTTAGCAGACTGACAAGATTGCATCACAATATTTGGCTGGAATTCAGAAAAATTTGTATTTGTTTCTTAATTGATTTAACTTGATCATAGAATTTAGAACAGAACCAACTCTAAAACTTGGAGGCTTCTTAAAACCCTTATGTTGGTAATAGCTGAATATTTTTAACCACTTAAAACTGCATTAACCTGTTTCCTGAATAAAATAGTTGTCCAAGACTTAATTCTGACATGAATTAATTAAAACTTAATAATGATGAATAGACTCAACTTAAAACGAAATCTTGCTGCACTATTACTATTTATTCTTTTCATTCCGGCAAAAGCACAGATATGGAACTATCCAGTAAGACCCGGAACTGAAGAATGGAAAAAACTTGGCACTTACTCCGAAAGGTTGAATGCCTTTAACATTCCCGATAGTATTTTGAAGGTAATGTCTACTAAAAATCTAGTAAAAACCTGCCTTAATTACCCATGGTGGATATTGATAACCAGCCGTGACAACAATCAAGCAGGTTACACTTATCTTAAATCGGTTTTTAATGGTTTTCAAGAACTGGAAAATCGCAAAGATGCAGGACAGGAACTTTTTGCGAGGTATGAAAAGATGGACCCTCAAAATATTGTAACCTATGAATCATCTGTTGAGCAAGGGATGATTATCTTTCAGTTTGCATTTATTGAGATTCTATTGTCCCAATCTGGTATTCTTCAAAATATTCCTAATGACCTGCTGAAATCGCTTGTAAGAAAAACGATCTCAGTTTATGAAAGAAAAACCATTACATTTGATAAGTACTCATACTTTGGAGTTTCTACGAGTTGTTTAATACTGTCAAGGTCAATCGAATTGAATAATCAACCAGAATTCTTTAGATTATTAAATAAATATCCTGATCTAAAAAGATTAAATGATGGCGGTATTTCGAATAATCTGGAGTTACTTGAACAAATTGTGTCAGAATCAAAACAAGTATTTGGAATATTGTTATGAGACTACCCACAAAAATATTGTTATTATGGCTCTTATTCCCATCTGTCTTTTTTTCATGCAATAATGATCCTTCTGACCAAGAACCAGAATTAGAGCCTTGTGAATTATATGCTACAGGCATTTACAACGATACATTGCCCGGGAAAGTTCCACAAGATTTCTGGACCTGTATGAATACTGAGGATTTGGTTGAAGCCGGTTCATACAATTTTCCAAGTGTATTCCAATTGATGGGCGGGTGTTGTGGTTTGCAAAGCGGTTATGATTTGTGCAGAAATAAGTATCCATGGTACCTTGAACTGGAAGCAAGGACGGATGCATTTCAATGCCTTTTGGTAAAGTACATTTCAATTGATACTATTAATTATAATCTGAGCTTAGACCCTCTGCATAGGCCAGGTTATAAGTTTTATACGTATAATCTTGAAGTATTTCTGGCACAGAAAGCTTACTTGGAAGATGCGAGCAGGGAACAAAAGATACTACTTATAAATGAACTCTTTAAAAAGCAGGCAGTAAAAAATGCTGGCTATACATGGGGGCCTATTGAAGGACCGACTTTTGCTATAGGGCGCATAATGTTTTATGATAGTTATAGACCTTTCTTGGATAGCTTGAATAAGAATAATTGGATAAAAATGTTGGTCGATTTGGGTGATTTGCGCGTAAACCATAATGAAGGACTAGCGGCACAATTGATTATATTTTCATTGGCTGAAGATTATCTGGAAGAACTAAAAACAAATTAAGATGAAACAGTTATTTTTATTCTTATTTTTCGGCATTGTTGTTGTCAGAGGTTATAGTCAGGGTGTGACAAGATACACACCAACCGGAATTTCTGTATATGCCATAGATTACGATGAAATATACTCAGCAGAAGCAATTGCTGCTGCTACAGCCCAATGGCAGGATTCAATCATAAATGCCGGATGGAACGCAACTATAGTCGGTCCTTGTTCCTCGATCTATAACTGTCATGGATATGCTTGGCACATGTCAGATGGTGGAGATACTATTTGGCTGCCAAATGATTCAGACGTCTCAAAATACTTTAATGGAGTTGATGGTCAGAATGCTACATATAAGGAGGTGGATAGTCCTTCGAAATATAGAAAGGTGTATTACAATGGCGCATCTCATTCTGCAATTGTCGATCCTGATAATCCAACAAGGGTAATTTCAAAATGGGGTTCGGGACCATTGGTGAGTCATCTACCAGGCGATTCTCCTTTTGATGATTATACATTGGAGTACTATGAACTTATAATAGACGAATCACCAACAAGCGTTGCCAAGGGTTGTGCTTCCAATGTATCGACTCTTAACATAAGCAACGCAACTTATAGTTGGTCGGGTGACAATAATTATGTTTGTGCGGCAGGAACAACTTATACAGGTTCAGTTACCGGTTTAAATACCACACTCAATACTAGCGGCAAAGTCAAAGTTGAAATTGCCAGTCCATATTCTAATACTACTGTTAAAGGAATCAAAGAGTTTAGTGTTACATCTGCTCCCTCAAATCCCTATATCACGGGATCGGTCCGGGTTTGTTCCTCTGGTGCGAGCTTTACTCTGAATAATGTTCCTTCAGGTAACACAGTTACGTGGAGTCACAGTTCAAATCTGTATACTTCCGATGTACATGCAAATCCATGCACTTTTGTGCCTACAGGAAGCGGGAATGGTTGGATTGATGTTACAGTTTCAACAGTCTGCTGTAGCAGTACTTTTTCAATTGATTATTTTAGTGTTTGGATCGGCGTGCCAGAAGTAGCTTACATTTCTGGCCCAACATATACACCCAATTATGAATGGGCAACTTATTATGCCCAACCTAACGATCCGGTTATGGGAATAAGTGACTACAACTGGGTACTTAATCCATTGAATGACAATGTGGTGTATGATTATGGATGGACAGCTGATATCGCATTTTACAATTCAGGCAATTATCAGCTTTTGGTGCGAGGACAAAATGCATGTGGGTGGGGCGATTATACTATGACTGGTATCGAAGTATATGATTCAGAACGTTTATCTATTTTTCCAAATCCAGCCAACGGAGAAGTTTCTTTAACCTTCGAATTGTTAAATGAAGGAGAGCTACCTCTTTCCCAATGGGATTTGGAAATTTACGCTCCTAATCTAAGTCTTAAGGAGAAAAAAACTAAGTTGACAGTCAACAACATAATTATCAATACATCAGGCTGGACTGAAGGAATCTATTTGGTGAGAGTGAAATACAAAGATGGGATTCATTTCGGCAAATTGATTGTAAAACGATAGAATATGGATAGAACTCTTGACAAATTACTACAAAATCGAACAAAAAAACTACCTTTAACACGGACGGTAGCATTAATAAACTCGTCACGGTTTTTGCGGCCTACTGCTCTAAACCGGGAAACTGCACAAACCCTTAAGCCGTGATACGCTCATCTGCCCGCTTTGCAAAATTCTGTACCGTGATACAATTATCGCTTCCGCCGGTAGTTTGTACCGCGATACTGCACCAGTGGCTTCGAACCAAATTCTGTACCGTGAGTTTAATACTAACCCGTCCGAAATTTTGTACCGCGATCGCACCAGCTCGAAACCAAATTGTACCGTGATTGCAAAAACCGCGCCGTGCTTCGCTCCCGACGGCCTTGGAGAACTTGTCATACAAAACGTGTAATTCGTGAGACGGCCTCTGGTCGACTCAGCAACGTTTACTAATGCTAACCGCCGGGCCGTTAGGGTGCATCCCTCACAACAGAACATAACCAAATAAATACGAATCTTAATTTTACAGAGATGAATACAAAAATCCAGATTCCTGCTATTCATGATAAAGATTTGAGAATAATCTTAGAAAAATTCTCTCTTCTAGAAAAATTTGAGAAAGGAGAAATCCGATGTAGCCTATGTAATAAACCGATTACAATTGAAAATCTTTTTGCTCTTAAAATAGTAAATGGTACCCTGATCTTTTTCTGTGACGAACCAAACTGTATTGAACTAGCTAAAAATTAAGATATGGAAGGTATTGCTTTAATTCTGACATATGGCATACCAGCATTTTTGTTGGTTGTTCTAATTCTGATCGTTCAGGATCCTGAACGCGCAATTAAGCTTCAGGCATTAATAACAAGACCATTGTTTTTGCTATTCAAATGGTTTTCCAAAGAACATATAGCTTCAAAGGTCTCGTCAAGTGCCAATACTTTTTTAAATTCAAGCCTATTCTCATTATTAACACACTCGGAAAGGTATTCAATTAGAGTTAAATGGGTTTCGAAACCCGATGATCCAATTCTCACTGAAAATGGTACATTAATACTAAGAATGAAAGAAGACGATGACCAAACCAAAAACATTCTTTCAGCGGTCAACTTAGCATTGCCAACTGTTCTTTGTCCTTATATTAGAAAGAATATCAACTCCACTTGTGAAAAATCTATTGACCTTACAGTACTTCAAAAGTTAGCTGAAAAACTCGGAAATCATGGCAAATTAACTTTCAAAAAATATTTTTTAGACCCGGAAACAGACAATGACAAACATATTAATGAACTTATAAAGAAATTAATCTTATTAGATCGAAAAGGATTTTTTGTCCCGATTTTCATAAACGAATTAGAATTACTTGGAGAAGGTCTATACGCAGATTTAAATCAGCAGGATTATTCTCAAGAGGTTATTGATTTCATCGAGTACCTCTTGACAATAGTTACCAGAGATATTGGACAAGAAATTGAATTAATTTATTTTAAGCCACCATTTAAAGTAAGTACAATTCTACTTGCTAAAGCTAGTCGGGCAGATACGGAAGGATTAAAACCATATCTGAACAGAATCAGAATAAACCTTGATAAAGGAAGCGATAGTATTTATATCATAGTTTACCCGGTTGCGTTTGATTTTTTTGAGAGATTACTTACAGCTATTGATGGATATGAAAGAGTTTTTGTCAAGAATGTTATTGATACTCATTTTACTTTAACAGAAGGTGGACATTCAAATAATTTAAAAATTGGGTTCTTAACACGAAATGATGTTTTTGCAGATGAAGATTTTGAAAATAAAATTAAAACGTATGATCTCCATGAAGGTACATCTGTCAATGGAATAGTTGAGGATATTTCTCAGAACGAAGCTTTGGTAAACGTCTTCGGAATGAAGGCTTATATAGCAAAGCACGACTGTTCATGGAGACATATTAAGGATTGTAACGATATACTCAGAACTGGTGAACGTTTCAATTTCATTATAAAAAAGATAGATAAATCATCTAGCATGATCTACCTGACTTTAAGGTCACAAGATTCTAATCCTTGGTTTCAGGTTAATCTTCCATCAATCAATTCAAAAATTATTGTAAAAGTTCTTGACTATGATTCAATAAAATTTACCTGTCTATATGAGAATGTTCTTGAAGTATTTATCCCAACAAATGAGATTTCTTGGTTCCTATTAACAGATCATCAAAAAAACGATTATGTTGGTACTGAATTGGAAGTCAAAGTAATTAATGTCGATGAAACAAATGAGAAGATTTTTTGTAGCTTAAAACAAATTGAAGAAAATCCATGGCTTAAGATTCATCAAGTCTTAAAAATTGGGAAAGTTTTTAATGGTAAAGTAATTGATGTAAATCCTCATGGAATTCAGATTCAATTGCCTAACAACTATGTAGGATCTGTATCAAAAGAGACCCTTTTAAAATACGGGGATGAATATTCAGATTACATGGAAAATGTTGTAATAGGACAAGGACTAACTGTTGTTGTGACAAAAGTCTTTATTGCCAAACAAAAAATAAGATTAGAAATAAAAAACAAACTTAAATAACGCACCCTAACACGGACGGTAGTGTTAATAAACTCGTCACAGTTTTTGCGGGGTTCCTGCTTCCTAGCAAGTTAATCGTGTACGGGGCACCCGGATACGCGCATCTGCCCGCCTCCAAACTCCTGTACCGTGAGTTATTTATCGCTCCCGCCGGTAGTTTGTACCGCGATACTGCACAAGCCGGCTTCGACCCAAATTCTGCACCATGAGTTTAATACTGGTCACCAGCAAGTTTGTACCGCGATTACGCCAGAACGCTATCAAAATTGTACCATGATGGCAAAAACTGCGCCGTGCTTCGCTCCCTTCGGGCTTATAAAAATCGTGACGAAAACGCGAAATCCTGCCGACGCCCTCCGGTCGACTCAGCACCGTTTACTAACACTCACCGCCGGGCCGTTAGGGCTAATACCGAAGGTACATGCACATTACTAGGCGATTACGAATACATAAAATAAATTTGCAAATACGTACCTAATTAGATACCTTTGCAGAAAACAGTTTAATGCCGACAATTGATTATTTCAATGGAATCAAGATCAACATCTATAATGGAGAACACAGACCTCCTCATATCCATGCGACCTATAATGAATTTGAGGTCATTCTTCTGATTGAAAGTAAAAGCATATACGCCGGTCAACTACCAGAGCGCCAACTAAAATTGGTATTTGAATGGCTTGAAGAGAACAAAGATTGGGCATTTGAAGTTTTCTATGAATTAAATCCAAAACTAAAATGAGGCGAAATATTAAAATACCAAGAATCTTGAAAATTAACTGGATTAAAGACTTGTCAATCTCAGTAGTTTTCAACAATGGAGAATCAAGAACGATTGACTTTAAAAAAGTCTTTAAAAAACTTGACATTGATGATAATTCTCCAGCCGGGATTCTTATAAATCCGGTTGAATTTGCAAATGTTAAAATTATTGACAACGCATTGTCTTGGAGTAATGTTGAACAGTACATTACTGGAAAAGATCGTAAGAAAAAAATTGTTCCTTTTGAAATCGGCGCCGATATCTTATTAAAATTTAGTGTCCCAGAGGGACCTAGTACGTTAAATCGGATTGGACGTCTTGTAAAGGACACACGGATCAAATCCGGTCTGACTCAAAAAGAATTAGCTATCAAAAGTGGGACATCTAGAAATTACATTTCCAGAATAGAAAATGATAGATCTGACATTGAACTTGATACACTAAGAAAAATTATAGAAACGGGATTAGGTAAACAACTAGAAATAAATATAAAATAACAGTAGTGTCCGACTAAAATAATAAAAAGAGGGGTACTCCCCAAAGGTTTCCCCCAATGTTGTAATTTGGTTTTTGCGTAAAAACTAATACAACATGGGTAAAATTACAGAAATAAAATTAGTCGGACAGCCGATCTTCAAACAGATAATGAATTTGGTGGATAAAGTTGATATAAATGGGTTAATAAGGAAGCATGAGAGTGATTACTATTACAAATCATTCAAGACGCGCACACACCTTTTTACGATGCTGTTCGGGATACTTAGCCGATGCGATTCGATGACAGAGATATGCGAAGGATTGCGTGCAATGGGCGGTAAGCTTAATCATCTTGGAATGGATCAGGCACCTGCTAAGAGTACGGCATGTGATGGTTTACGTAACAGGAACCATAAATTCTTTGAGGATTTGTACTTTATACTGGTGAAACATTATCATAGTTTTTTGTCGGACAGCCGAACGTATGGTTTGACTTTTAAAGAAGTACTTATTATTGATTCTACAACAATCCGGTTATTCAGTGATATTTTAAAGGGAGTTGGCCGTAATCCAAAGGGAGACGGGAAAAAGAAAGGTGGTATGAAGGTACATATGCTGATTGATGCAGTTCAATCAGTTGGACGGTTTATCAAAATGACAGCAGCAAAAGTACATGACAAGCAATTCTTAAAGAGTCTCGATCTGATATCAGACAGCATGATAGTTTTTGATAAAGCCTACAACTATTATCACCAATTTGCTCTATGGACACAGAAGCGTGTATATTTTGTTACACGGATGAAAAGGAATGCTGTCTATAGGGTAATAGAGGTTAAACGAGCCCATTATCGCAAGAAGGGTCAGGCAAAAGTCCTGAGGGATGAGATCATCGAACTTGAATATCATCCTGAAACAAACGATGGCAAACAAGATATTAAAACCAGTCTCAAGATGAGATTGAGGAAGGTAAGTTACCAGGATGAGCAGAATCGATATTATGATTTTTTGACAAACAACTTTGATATCTCAGCTGAAGATGTCGCATTCCTTTACAAGAAAAGATGGGGTATCGAAATACTCTTTAAAAAAATGAAACAGAATTTCCAGTTGCATTTCTTTATGGAGAGAACGAAAATGCTATATATACTCAGGTCTGGTGTACATTAATAGCTCAGCTGCTGTTAACGGTGACACAAAAGATCGCACAGGCAAAAAAAGCTTTTTCCGTAGTTGCTTCACTGGTAAGAATCCATTTAATAAGCATGTTGGATGTAAATGAGCTTCTGCGTAGTACAAAGAGAAAGTTTAAGAGTAAATCTGTCCCTCCTGGCTTGCAATTATCATTTAATATGCAGGGGGTCAATTTTTAAATGAAAAATATGATAGTTGATAATCAAAGACTTATGAAGTCATATTACGAATCTAAATTATTAATCGGACAATAGTGAAAAGAAATAATAAAAATCCCAACCTAACGAGTTCGACTTAAGCCCATGAATTTCTGCATCAAAACAGTTGCCAAATGTACCTATAATATCAAGTCTTTATAATGATCAAATGGAAATTTGCTTTCTGGATCTGTCTAACTCTTCTAATTATTATTTCAGTAATTAGCATCTACTCAATTCTAGACCAAGGAGTAACAATAACTTATTTGAAAGATGGATATGACGATACCGAAAAGGATCTTAAGACTGTTTCCTCAATTATTAGTGAAACGGATCTTTCCAAAACAGAGATTAAAAAGCTGATTGAAAAATCGGGTGATGTCAATGAATACTCTCATGACACAATTTTCCTGGAGAGAATCCAAATGCTTTTTAATCATGATACCCTCCGCAAGATTGAGTTTCAATGGTGAGCAAAAATAACAGCCTAAGCCTAACACGGACGGTAGCATTAATAAACTCGTCACGGTTTTTGCAGCCTACTGCTCTAAACCGAGAAGCTGCACACACCCTTAAGCCGTGATACGCTCATCTGCCCGCTTTGCAAAATTCTGTACCGTGATACAATTATCGCTTCCGCTGGTAGTTTGTACCGCGAAACTGCACCAGTGGCTTCGACCCAAATTCTGTACCGTGAGTTAATACTAACCCGTACGAAAGTTTGTACCGCGATCGCGCCAGCATGCAATTAAAATTGTACCATGACGGCAAAAACACGTGCCATGCTTCGCTTCCTACGGGCTTATTAAAATCGTGATGAAAACGCGAAATCCTGCCGACGCCCTCCGGTCGACTCAGCAACATTTACTAACACTAACCGCCGGGCCGTTAGCAACTATACTCCACCGATTAGATATTTCAGTCATATTGACCCCTCAAATCGGTGATGTTGACCCCTCAGAGGTTTTATTACAAAGAACAGGTGGTAACTGACAATATTACCGTTTTTTTCTTAAGCTTTCTCCTTTTAATTCAATAATGTTAGAGGAGTGTACTAACCTATCAAGTATTGCATCAGCGATCGTTGTTTCACTAATCACATCAAACCAGCTTGCCGGCGGTAGCTGGCTTACAATGATTGTTGAAGATTTACCATGCCGGTCTTCAATCACTTCCATAAGATCAAACTGCTGTTGCTGATCCATTTTTGTGAGACCAAAATCATCGAGTATCAAAAGGGATGCTTTTGCGATCTTATCAAAATACTTCAGTATAGATCCATCAGCTCTGGCCATTTTTGTTTTGAGCATGAACTTCTGGGTATTGGAATATATCACACTATGTCCATGCAGACATGCCTGATGACCCAGAGCTGAAGCAAGATAACTTTTGCCACAACCTGTTGCTCCGGTAATTAGAACAGATTCGCCTTTAACAATATACTGGCATGTTGCAAGGGATGCGATCATTGATTTATTAAGGCCTCGCGATGGTTCATAGCTCAGTTCCTCGAGGCTTGCCTGATAACGGAACCTTGCTCCCTTTATCATACGATTAAAGCGGTTGTTTTTTCTTTCTTCATCCTCCCGTTGTATGAGTATCTCCAGGCCTTCACCAAATGATAGTTCGTGGATCTGCCTTGTTTCACTCAGAGCCTGCCATCCACGGGCCATGCCTGCGAGTCTCATCTGCCTGAGTTTTTGTTCGATTTGTTGTTCCATAAAATGATTTTTAAAGATTTATTGAAAGTTGATTATAGTAATCCCTCCCCCTGATATTATTATGCTTGGGAAGAGGAGTAAATTTTTCTTTTTCAGGAAGACCATGCTTTTGCAGTTTTTGCACTATTCCCAATATATACTTGTATGAGTAACACCCGAACTCTATGGCATTATTACATGCAGCGTCAAAGATCTCCCGGGTTGTTTTTCGCTGTATGCTCAGCAACCCGTCACAGGTACGATAGTTCTGCTCGGCTGGTCTGCCGCCGTCAAAAAGTGATTGCATAACCTGCAAAAGAGGCTCAGATATCTTTTCAGCTCTTTCCATGTAATATGCCGGGCTTCTTTTCAGATAATGCTGGTGATGAGAGCACAGGTGATCCGGGATTGATGAGTAATCACCGATTTTATAATCCCTCGGATGTACTGCAACCATCTCTCCACGAGCATAGATGCGTACAATGGAGCGGGTATAGATCACTTTTACTTTCTCTCCGGTCCATTTGTAAGGCACACTATAATAATGCTTATCTATTGCAAGGTAAATATGGTTGTTCTGGGCAACTGTAAGTTCCCTGTAGTATTTGATCTCATATTGCGCCATAGGCAGTGGTAAAAGTTTTACTTTCTCCATTGAAAGGAACCTTTCTTCACGGCAGTATGGTTTTTTCTGCATACGTGTTTGATTATGCTTTTTAATCTTATCCAGCACTGCTTCATTAAGAGAATGAAGAGTGAAGAACTGCTGCTTACGGATCCTTGCATAAACCCGGTTATAAACAAGCTTAACCTGATTTTCTACCAGAGCTTTATCCCTTGGACTTGCAACCCTGGCCGGTAATACTGTAATGCCGTAATGATTACAAAAGTCTTCAAGAGCACGGTTTACATCTGGCTCATAACGATTAGCTTTTACAATGGCTGATTTAAGATTGTCTGGCACAAGGATGGTGGGACTGCCGCCAAGGAACTCAAGACACTGCCTGAGTGCATAAATAAAATCATCAATACCCTGGCTCCTGACTACTATAGCAAATGCATAATCAGAGTAAGGCAGGCAAGCTACAAAAACAGGACACTGGATCAACTCCCCTGTGTCAGTATCGATATATGATAACTTGTGTCCTGCAAAGTCAATAAAAAGCTTCTCGCCTGGCTCATGATGAAGCACCATGCTTGGCTTGCGGGCCAGAAGCTGTTGTTTAAGATGAAAACAAAACTGTGTAAGACCGTAACCGGAAGGAACCTCTTCCAGGTACTCTTCCCAAAGAAGCTTACGGGTAACACCTTTCTGTTTTAACTGCTGCTGATAGTAATCGAGCTTTGATTTTATATACTCAAATCGTTCGTCCTTGTAGGCTGGATTGCCACCGGATAAAAGATGTTCCAGTTCCGGATCATCGACAGTTAACAGGTTCTGGGCACTTAATTTTAAATCCTGTATCCGGGTCAGATATGACTTTACCGTATTCTTGCTTATACCCAGTGTTCTGGCTATATACTTGATTTTCTTTCCCTGACCGTGTAATAACAATAATTGTTTGATCTGACTCATAGGTTTTAATTTTCCTGCCATCTGTCCAGTATTAGAGTTTTTAACCCTAAGAAATAAAACCTCTGATTTTCAACTGGGCAAAGGGGTCAATATGCTCCGAAAAGTTATGAGCGATTTATTGACTTGCTAATCCTGGGGGGTCAACATGCTCCGAAAAGTTAAACGCGCTCACGCGTGCCCCCCAGAAAAAGCAAAAATCCCTTACCTGTTTATCCAGAAAGGGGTCAATATCTGCCGGAATGTCATTGAAAAATAAGAAAAGAATGATCCTTTTCATTACATTTTTAGGGGGTCAGCATGGACCGAAATATCCAACCGACCATATGACTACTAGAATATTAAATAGCCTCTCATATAATCTGGCTCAATCATATTTCAGCACCTGGAACTATTATCTGAAAGGATATATGGTTGATTGGTTAGTAAATGGTGCAAATGACCTTAAAACTGATATGGTCAAAATTGATCTTCTCAACAAAACAATTGAACCAGACGAACTATTAGACACACCATTAATTGCATTTTTCAACTACACACGACAAATAATTTTTAAAACCTTAGAAAGCAATAAACTACCTGAAGATTTTATTGTTGAAGCAAAATTTATTATTAATATTTCGACTGATAGATGGATTACTTGTTCAAACTTTACAAAGGATATAAATGGCAGAATTTATAAATCAAAAGATTACATTGAGAAATCTCATGAAGTTTTTAGAGTATTTGATCCAATTTCAAAACAAGTAATACGAGAGGAAATAAAACCTAATCCTTCAAAATTTAAAATGTTTCTAATTCGACTTTATCGCCAAATCAAATAGATCATGGACAACCTGGAACATTAAAAAATACTATTGATAGCAACGAGTTACTAACAATGCTTGTTGCAAGGATATGAAATTCTGATAAAATTTAAACTTGACCTAAAATGAGCTCAACTAAGATAATAGAGTCTTGGAAAACTGCTGAAAAGGATTTGAAGATTAAGATTCAATCTCCGTTTTCTATAACTACTAAGAAAAATAAGAGAATAACATTTGATTTATTTATTGAGCATTTCGGATGTGAAAAAGGGATAATCATAATGTTAATAACTAAAATACATGGTTTAAAGGCTATAAGAGAAAATGGCTATTCATATTCTGCTCTCAATTTCGATAGCTACTCAATTTATAATCGTCAACATTTTATTGATACATTAAACGATTGGGGATATTTCGGGGATTCTTCAAATATTCCCGAATGGTATTCAGGACAACCTTGGACAAAATAAAAATACAGTTGCTAACACGGACGGTAGTGTTAATAAACTTGTCACAATTTTTGCGGGTGACGTGAACGCCAGCCCGTCAAAAATCGGAAGTTGAGTATGGGCCCGAACGTTTTTCTTTTTTTGATTTATTTCAACTTTTCGAACTCGGGCTGGCAAGAGAAATTTTTTCAGATCGCTTAACCCGTGATACGCTCATCTGCCCGCCCCCACACTTCTGTACCGTGATTCATTTATCGCTCCCGCCGGTAGTTTGTACCGCGATATTGCACCAGTGCCCATTTACCAAATTCTGCACCATGACTCAATTTCGGCCACTTAGCAAGTTTGTACCGCGATCGCACCGTAACGAATCAAAATTGTACCATGATGGCAAAAATCGCGCCATGCTTCGCTCCCGACGGCCTTGGAGAACTTGTCATACAAAACGTGTAATACGTGAGACGGCCTTTGGTCGACTCAGCAACGTTTACTAACACTAACCGCCGGGCCGTTAGCTGCCAGATGTGCCCACAGGACCAGATATGAAAACTTTGAGAGAAAAATTCAAAATCTATGATGCTTCTTGATTTAGTATGTTTTGATTGCTTAATGGAACAAGTTAAAAATGGAGTTCCTAATGAAACCCAAGGTGTACCTATTCTGACACCATTCGAACCAGTAAATAACGCAGGAATTTATGAAGTTCATTGTAGCAAAGGCCACATTTCAACAACTGTCATTGACAATATCGATTTTGAAATTCTCTTCGATTATGGTTTAAATGCGATCGCCGATGGATTTTATAGGGATGCCGTCTCATCTTTTACATCAGCAATGGAACGATATTTTGAATTCTTTGTTAAAGTTGCCCTTCGAGTATCCAAACAAATGTTTCGGGATATTGATATCGCATGGAATTCAATCTCCAGCCAATCAGAGAGACAACTTGGAGCCTATATTGCTTTATATAACCATCTCTTCAAAGCGCAGCCCTTACTTTTAAATCAAAACAAAGAGGTTCCCTTTAGAAATAGAGTAATTCATAAGGGATATATTCCAAGCCGGCAAGAAGCTCTAACCTATGGAGTTAGATCATTAGAAATAATCGAAAACTCTCTTATTAAACTTAAAACAAAATATCATAAATCGACCTTTGAAACATTTGACTACTATGGATACAGGAATTCTGCTAAAATTAAACATCAAAAAGAACAGGAAAATTCTAGAATAGAAAAGAACTTTGCAGTCGTCAATATTCTGACTCTGATTAATGTCAAAAACGGCAGGGATATTCATAAAGATGATGTCCGAAATGGAGATATTGAAAGTTATTTAGGTCAGATTTTAAATATGAGAAATAATAGAAAACTAACACTAAAAAAGGGAAAAAATAAATCCGTCAGCTAACACGGACGGTAGTGTTAATAAACTTGTCACAATTTTTGCGGGTGACGTGAACGCCAGCCCGTCAAAAATCGGAAGTTGAGTATGGGCCCGAACGTTTTTTCTTTTTTTGATTTATTTCAACTTTTCGAACTCGGGCTGGCAAGAGAAATTTTTTCAGATCGCTTAACCCGTGATACGCTCATCTGCCCGCCCCCACACTTCTGTACCGTGATTCATTTATCGCTCCAGCCGGTAGTTTGTACCGCGATATTGCACCAGTGCCCATTTACCAAATTCTGCACCATGACTCAATTTCGGCCACTTAGCAAGTTTGTACCGCGATCGCACCGTAACCTAATCAAAATTGTACTATGATGGCAAAAATTGCGCCATGCTTCGCTCCCGACGGCCTTGGAGAACTTGTCATACAAAACGTGTAATACGTGAGACGGCCTTTGGTCGACTCAGCAACGTTTACTAACACTAACCGCCGGGCCGTTAGCAATAAGCGAGGTCCTGCCGATAAGATGATTAATAAAAAGATTATCTTTGCTTTATGAGCATCAAAGAGGAGATATCACGAAAGAAAAATGATTTTACAATTTTGTGTAAGGATCACAAAGTTAAATACCTGTATCTTTTCGGTTCTGCAGTATCTGACAGATTTGACCCAAACAAAAGTGATATTGATCTACTTGTGGAAATTGATTCCAAAGATCCCATCGAAAAGGGTGAGCAGCTTTTATCACTCTGGGATTTATTTGAAGACTTCTTCAAACGCAAAGTAGATCTTCTCACCGAGGCTTCAATAAAAAATCCCTTCCTAAGAAAAAGTATCGATTCGTCTAAAGTTTTGATTTATGATGGAGCAGGACAAAAAGTACTTATCTGATATTCTTCAGGCCATTGTACTTATTGAATCTTTTACTTCCGAAATAGAGGATTTTGACCATTATTTATCTGACTTGAAGACTCAAAGTGCGGTTGAAAGACAATTAGGCATAATTGGTGACGCAATTAAGAAGTATGATAAATTAGTTCCAGAAAATCCACTTTCAAATACAAGGCAGATTGCGGGATTTCGAAACAGACTAATTCATACTTACGATGCCATAGATCAAACGATTGTATGGACAATAATTAAAAGGCATCTCAACCCATTAAAATCTGAGGTAACATCCAGACTTTAACAACATGCCTATTGCTAACACGGACGGTAGTGTTAATAAACTTGTCACAATTTTTGCGGGTGACGTGAACGCCAGCCCGTCAAAAATCGGAAGTTGAGTATGGGCCCGAACGTTTTTCTTTTTTTGATTTATTTCAACTTTTCGAACTCGGGCTGGCAAGAGAAATTTGTTCAGATCGCTTAACCCGTGATACGCTCATCTGCCCGCCCCCACACTTCTGTACCGTGATTCATTTATCGCTCCCGCCGGTAGTTTGTACCGCGATACTGCACCAGTGCCCATTTACCAAATTCTGCACCATGACTCAATTTCGGCCACTTAGTAAGTTTGTACCGCGATTACGCCATCACGCAATTAAAATTGTACCATGATGGCAAAAATTGCGCCATGCTTCGCTCCCGACGGCCTTAGAGAACTTGTCATACAAAACGTGTAATACGTGAGACGGCCTTTGGTCGACTCAGCAACGTTTACTAATGCTAACCGCCGGGCCGTTATGTTTAAGCTCATGCATGCCCAACAGGATAAAATCAAACTTGATCATACTTTTATAGATTACTACTAAGATGAAAAGTGAAAAGATCGTTTTAATTGTTTTGTTGGTTCTAATCTCATGCAGACCCCAAGAAAAATATGTTAAATCTGCTTTAGATATCATTGAAGCAGAATCCTTCAAACATGATCAAATTAATTGGAAGGATTTTAGATCAAAAGTTCTAAAATATGGTAGAAACGACAAAACAATTGATGATGCCCACAAAACAATCAAGTATGCTCTATCCCTCCTCCATGATGGCCATAGTCATTTCGTTTCATCAAAGGTTTTTCGAAGACAACTTTCTGCTTCTCCAATAGAAAAGATCGACGCTATTGAATCAGATTTTGAAAACCAAATTGGATATATAAAAATACCAGGATTCGGTGGTACTGACTCACTATGCAATGCTTTTGCATTAAGATTGCAGCAAATCATCAAAGAAATCGATAATAACAATCTAAAAGGTTGGATCATTGATTTAAGAAATAATACCGGAGGCAATATGTGGCCAATGCTTCTTGGAATTGGACCTATTATTGGAGATGGTACTGCTGGGTATTTTGTTAATGACAAAAAGGATTTTATGGCATGGGGTTATTCTGATGGAAAAACTTTTTCCGGAGAAACATTCATTGTAGATTCAGTATGTGATTATGAGTTGAGAAATAAAAACAAAAAAATAGCAGTACTGATAAACAATAGAACCATGAGTTCCGGAGAAGCTATAGCTATTGCATTTAAAGGATTGCCAAATACAAGATTTTTTGGCAATAAGACACGCGGTTTAACAACAGGCAATTCATCAATTTTTCTATCAGACAGTTCCATGATTGCATTAATGACTGTCGTTTTTGCTGATCGGGATAGTACTGTTTATGGTATTCCATTAATTCCTGATGAGATTGTAGAGACAGATGACCCAAAAGAAGTAGCTATCAGTTGGATTAATCATGACTGGACAACGTTTAAGTAATTATTCCAGGAGGAAATATGTTGCCAAACACGCCTAAACATAACACGGACGGTAGTGTTAATAAACTTGTCACGGTTTTTGCGGGTAACGTGAACGCCAGCCCTCTAAAAACCGGAGGTTGAGTATGGGCCCGAACGTTCTTCTTCTTTTTGATTTTTTTCACCGTTTCGAACAGGGCTGGCAAGAAAAATTAGTTTGGATCGCTTAACCCGTGATTCGCTCATCTGCCACCCCAAAACTTTGTATACCGTGACTCAAAAGTGGCTTCGTAACAGTTTTGTACCGCGATACTGCACCAGCGGCTTCGAACCAAATCCTGCACTGTGAGTCAATACTGGTCGTCTGCAAGTTTGTACCGCGATCGCACCGTAACGCAATCAAAATTGTACCATGACGGCAAAAACCGCGCCATGCTTCGCTCCCGACGGCCTTGGAGAACTTGTCATACAAAACGTGTACTACGTGAGACGGCCTCTAGTCGACTCAGCCAACGTTTACTAACACTAACCGCCGGGCCGTTAGCAGTAATTGTAATGTTTTCAGGCACTTACTAGAGATTTCTTCAGCTAAACGATAATTTCACTCAAAACCAAACTTGACTATAAACCATGCTATTTAATCCTGCTCAAAGAGACCGGCTTGCTTTTCTGATCAAAAGCAAATTTATTGTAAAGATTAAACCCGGATACGCTCATCTGCTCTCCGGAAAATCTCTGTAAAAGAAGTTAATTCCGGCTTCGAATATACTTTGTACCGCGAAACTGCACCTGTGGCCATTTTGTAACATTTGTTACAATCTTAAAAATTTGTCCACTTATTTAAATTGTATCGCGATCACACCGTCTGCCGAATATTAACTCTGCATCAAACGGCAAGCCTGGCATACTGAAACACCCCATATCCCGTGAAAGTAACGCAACTAACTGCTAACACGGACGGTAGCATTAATAAACTCGTCACGGTTTTTGCTGGGTTTACTGCTCTAAACCGGGAAGCTGCATAAACCCTTAAGCCGTGATACGCTCATCTGCCCGCTTTGCAAATTTCTGTACCGTGATTCATTTATCGCTCCCATCGCAGTTTTGTACCGCGATACTGCACCAGCGGCTTCGATCCAAATCCTGCACCGTGAGTCAATACTGGTCGCCCGCAAGTTTGTACCGCAATCGCACCGTAACCCAAACAAATTGTACCATGATGGCAAAAACCGCGCCGTGCTTCGCTCCCGACGGCCTTGGATAACTTGTCATACAAAACGTGTAATCCGTGAGACGGCCTCTGGTCGACTCAGCAACGTTTACTAATGCTAACCGCCGGGCCGTTAGGCGTCATGGGTGGAAAGAGAGTTTGGTGATTCAATAATAAATACTTATCTTTGTCGTTAGTAACGCAACACGTAAATGATTGTCTCTTTTGGATCAAAGGAAACTGAAAAGATTTGGAACGGCGAGAGAGTAAAGAATCTACCATTCGAAATTCAGCAAATCGGAAGAAGAAAACTTAGAATGCTTAACAACTCACAAAATATAAAAGATTTGAGAGTTCCACCATCCAATAAGCTCGAGAAACTCTCTGGAAAAATGAGTGATTTTTACAGTGTCCGGATCAATGACCAATGGAGAATTGTTTTTAAATGGGATAGTGCAAATGCAAGCGAAGTGACAATTATGGATTACCACAAATAAGAAAGAAATGGAAAGATTAACAAATATACACCCTAGAGAGATTCTTCTTGAAGAATTCCTCAAACCATTAAATATCACAGCTTACAGATTGTCAAAAGACATCGGAATTCCTCAGACCAGGACTTCTGAAATACTCAAAGGCAATCGTAGCATAACTGCAGATACCGCTTTGAGACTAAGTTGTTATTTTGGTAATTCAGCAAAATTCTGGCTGGGACTCCAGAATGATTATGATCTTGAGGAAGAGAAACAGGCAAAACAGAAAGAACTAAGACAAATTAAAAGGCTTAACGAGCCAGCAGCTTAATTTCACCTGGACAAAAAATAACAGCACGAACGCCTAACACGGACGGTAGTGTTAATAAACTTGTCACGGTTTTTGCGTTTTGCTCCTGCTTTCTAGAAAGTTTATCGTGCACGTTGTACCCTGATACGCGCATCTGCCCGCCTCAAAACTTCTATACCATGTAGTTTGTACCGCGATACTGCACCAGGTGGCTTCGACCCAGTTCCTGCACCGTGAGTTAATACTGGTCGCCAGAAAATTTGTACCGCGATTACGCCAGCACACCAGAAAAATTGTACCATGATGGCAAAAACCGCGCCACGCTTCGCTCCCGACGGGCTTATAAAAATCGTGACGAAAACGCGAAATCCTGTCGACGCCCTCTGGTCGACTCAGCGCCGTTTACTAACACTCACCGCCGGGCCGTTATGGTTAATGTCTGGTTGCCAGAGAGTTGGGTGATTTAACGAAATGCCATTAAGAGCAGCGTTGTGTAAACGACGAATTTAAGAAAATCAGTACCTTTGTAAAAAAGTAGAAATCATGAGTACCATAGAACTCAGACAACATATTATTGAGAAGCTTTCACATATAGAGGACGCCACTTTTTTGAAAGCTCTCAAGACAATTGTAGAAAGTAAAGTAAATGAAGGCATTTACAAGCTTTCAGATTTTCAAAAGAAAAGAGTCTATTCTGCACGAGAACAATTAAAGAAGGGCCAGACCATATCCTGATAGCGTTCTTAATAAAGAAATCGATCAATGGTTAAGTACAAAATAGAATGGTCAATCGAAGCACGACTTGACCTTTTAGATATCCTTAACTTTTATATTGATCGAAACAAATCAGCTGTTTATAGCAAAAAGCTTAAATCCAAGATAAATAGCAGTATTAAGCTAATTGCCAAAAAATCCTCTCATCGGTTTACAAACTCAAATTGTTTCAGTTAGAGCATTCGTCTCCGGAGATTACCAGATTATCTATGAAATTATCAATAATCTAATCACTATTGTAATGATTTGGGATTGCCGTCGAGATCCAGAAGATAAAATCCTAGAAACAAGAATAAAATAAATGCACTAACCATAACACGGACGGTAGTGTTAATAAACTTGTCACATTTTTGCGGGTGACGTGAACGCCAGCCCGTCAAAAATCGGAAGTTGAGTATGGGCCCGAACGTTTTTCTTTTTTTGATTTATTTCAACTTTTCGAACTCGGGCTGGCAAGAGAAATTTGTTCAGATCGCTTAACCCGTGATACGCTCATCTGCCCGCCTCCAAAATTCTGTACCGTGAGTTATTTATCGCTTCCGCCGGTAGTTTGTACCGCGATACTGCACCAGTGCCCATTTACCAAATTCTGCACCGTGACTCAATTTCGGCCACTTAGCAAGTTTGTACCGCGATCGCGCCAGAACGCAATTAAAATTGTACCATGATTGCAAAAATTGCGCCATGCTTCGCTCCCGACGGCCTTGGAGAACTTGTCATACAAAACGTGTAATCGTGAGACGGCCTTTGGTCGACTCAGCAACGTTTACTAACACTAACCGCCGGGCCGTTAGCCTTAATTGTGTTCACGGACTAACAGATTTGTAATTAAATTATTAAACTATGAATATCTCATCAAAGAGGCTTTACTATTATTGCAAACTTTCTATTGCAATTGAAAAAATCTTACCCAAAAAACAATTATTGCTTAATCCACTTGTCAAAACAAATGATCCTAGAGAATATAAAAGTTTCGTTTTTGCAAGAAAAAACATAAACATAAAAGAACTTCTTTATGATCGTAGAACAGATGAGGATGTTTCCACTTTAATTCGGAAACACTGTAAAATGCTCTGTTTTTCTATGGATTATCAGGATTTTTTTGGATATGAATACTCTAGAATGTGGGCTCTTTATGGAGATAATCATACAGGAGTCTGTATAGCCCTTGACAAAGAAAAATTTATTGAAGAAAATAAGAAGTTCATTCAACCAGAATTATTCAAAGAGATTCAATATTATGAGTTCAAAGTTGCTAATCCACAGACGAATATTGAGATTGATTTTGAACAGATTCGTAATGGTGGGATCTACGCTTATATACAAGGAGAATTTCGACCAAAAAATATTGACTACTTATTTTTTACAAAGAACAAAGAATGGGAATCCGAACGAGAATGTAGACTTATCTATTTCAGCCAGTCAAAGGAAGTAGAGTATTGTACAATAACTAATTGTATTGATTCAATTTATCTTGGGATTGATTTTAATAAACATTATTTGCCCTCAATTAAAAACGAAGTTCAAAATATTGACATACTGCATCTTGATTACAAAGGAGTAAGATTAGTTCCAGATTATAATGCAACTAAAGGCTAAAAACGAGTTAGCCTTAATGAGTGGACAACTCCGAGTAATCCTAACACCCAACTTTTTTAATATCTTTGTCAAAAATATTGTGCTATGCTGACAAAATCCAAAGTCCAAAAAACAATTGACAGACTTCCAGATAAATTTACTGTTGACCAGATTGTAGAGGAATTAGTGGTTCTGAATAAAATCGAGGAAGGATTGAGAGATGCTGAGGAAGGAAGAGTCTTTACAACTGATCAGGTAAAGAAAGAACTCAAAACATGGTTAAAATAATTTGGACCCAACGTTCCTTAACAGATTTAAAGTCAATTGCTGAGTACATATCCAAAGATTCAGCAAAATACGCATCTTTGACAGTCGAAAGACTAATAGAGATTACAAAATACATTGAGAGCAATCCCAGAATTGGTAGAAAAGTTCCAGAGGTTTCAAAAAACTCAAATATTAGAGATAATATTCGGAAACTACCGCCTTATCTATAAAATTTCAAGTCAAAATACTGTCTACATCCTAACTATTCATCACTCAGCCAAAAGGCTAAGACAAACTTCTTTAAGAAAAATTTAATAAAGCACTAAGGCTAACACGGACGGTAGCATTAATAAACTCGTCACGGTTTTTGCGGGGTTACTGCTATAAACCAGGAAGCTGCACACACCCTTAAGCCCTGATACGCTCATCTGCCCGCTTTGCAAACTTTTGTACCGTGATTCATTTATCGCTCCCGCCGGTATTTTGTACCGCGATACTGCACCAGGTGGCTTCGAACATATTTATCATGACAGATTTAAAACCTGCTTGCCCGAAAGTTTGTACCGCGATCGCACCAGCCCCGAAACCAAATTGTACCGTGATGGCAAAAACCGCGCCGTGCTTCGCTCCCGACGGCCTTGGATAACTTGTCATACAAAACGTGTAATTCGTGAGACGGCCTCCGGTCGACTCACCAACGTTTACTAATGCTAACCGCCGGGCCGTTATGCTTAAGCACCAGCATATTAGAATATCACTAATTCCCTCCAATATCCAAATTTAGGTATGATTTTTGTAATATAAATCTCGAACAATTTTTCACATTGTTAATAGAAACAAATTAATGAAGAAAATCGCTCTACTTTTAATTACATTCATTTGTTTGACTGTTTTCACAAACTGTGACAAACTTGATTCCCCACTAACCAATGGTTATTACTCAGGTTCCCTTAATTATCAGGGACAACTTTATTTTGATGCAATCTCCTTTGATGGCAATACTTATAAAGAAGTCCCTTCGGGCGGAGCACTGAATCAAAAGTTTCCATGCTTAACAGAAGGAACATATGAGATTAAAAAAGGAACAATAACATTTATGCCAAGTAAATCGCCTACATGTTCTTGTTCTACTTGCCTTCTAACTGGAGATTATGATCTGATTCAAGAGGGTAATAAAATTATCTTTAAGAAAGGTTCAGGCAATGATTTGCAAACATATTCATTAACTCAAATAATAGACTAGTGTGATAATTACATAGAAAGTATACTATATTTTTAATGGATTTCCGGTATACGTCCATTCAAATGGTTTTGCTCTTGTTGCATTATAAGTTTTAACGTATTCAATGAGTTGATCTGAGAGTTGTGTGGATGATTTCCATATGCCACCTTTGATAACATCCTTTGTCAACATGTTAAACCATATCTCTACCTGGTTGAGCCAGGATGAGTAAGTTGGCGTAAAATGAAACCTGAACTTCCGTTTTCCTTCCAACCACTTCACAACCTCTTTGTTCTTATGTATCGGAAGATTATCCACAATGATATGTAATGTTTTTCCTGTGTATGTCCGGTCAAGTTTCTTGAGGAATTTAAGGAAGTTCTCTGTAGTGTTTGATGTAACAGTTTTGGCAGTAATCTCTCCGGTATGAACTGCTAAGGCTGCAATGAGTGCAACAGTCCCATTCCTTTTGTACGTTGCAGTCAATCGTCTGGGTTGTCCCGGTTTTAAAGGAAGCATTGGCTGAGAACGATCCAAGGCTTGGATCTGTGTCTTTTCATCAACGCACAAAACAATTGCATTTTCAGGAGGATTCATGTAAAGACCAACAATAGCAATCATCTTGGCTTCAAACTCTGGGTCTGGACTTTTACCGCACCAGTACTCAGTTTTATGCGGCTTTAAGTCAGTTTCTCTTAGTATCTGAAAAACCTTGCTCTGGCTTATTCCAACTTCCTTTGCTATTCTGGCCTGTGACCAGTTGGTGTAACCCCCTTCAGGCTTGGAACATGCTTTCTGGATCACAAGCAGCTTTTTCTCCTGGCTAATAACAGGAGGCTTTCCTTTCCTTGGAGCATCTTTTAACCCATCAATACCATGAGATTTAAATCTCTGACGCCATTTATTTACAGCTCGTCGACTCAATTTTGTTTGATCCATTATCTGGTCTATGGTCAAGCCTTCTGAGCTAAGAATGATCACTTTAGCTCTGTCAACATATCTTTTTTGAAGTTTCAAAGAACGCTGCATTGTTACTAATTCTTCACGCTGCTGTTCTGTAACCTTGTAGTGTATTGATTTCCTTGCCATGAAGGCAAAGATAAAAATTATTATTTAGTTTACCAACTTAATAATTACCACACTAGATTAAAAATAATGCCCTAAAAATAAAAACAAATTATGCTTAAGCCAAGTTAAATAATTAATTTACAATCTTATATGATATTTGTGAAATGATTTTTGTTATTATATTTAACTAACCTTGTAATATGAAGACAAAAACTATACTTCTTTGCTTATCAATTATACTCCTTTTACTCAGCTGCGAAAAAGAGAAGGCCTTACCTCTAAATTTTAAAGTACTCAAAAATGGGAATGAATGGGTGTCTACAAGTAACTCCGTCATATATTCTATTTGGGAAAAAAAATTTATGATTCATGCCCAAAAAGGAGTTCTCCAAGCATCCTCCGAGATACTATACATTAGCTTCGAAGTAAATGATTTATCTAATCCAATTCAAAACAATGTAAACTCAACATTGTATAATCTAATTGGGGGAGATGGAATGTCCAATAGGTTCAATTTAACTTCTGATCCTTTTAATAATATTCAAATCATTTCTATAGATACCATTTCCAAAAAGATTACTGGTAATTTTAATCTGAAACTTTCAAGGGATCCATACTATAACCAACCAGATACATTATTACTAACCGAAGGATACTTCTCTTTACCCTATCAGGAAGCATACATCTATAATAAATAAATGCCTAAGCATAACACGGACGGTAGTGTTAATAAACTTGTCACAATTTTTGCGTTTTGCTCCTGCTTTCTAGAGAGTTTTATTGTGTTCGGGGCACCCGGATACGCGCATCTGCCTGCCCCCAAACTTGTGTACCGTGATTTATTTATCGTGCCCGCCGGTAGTTTGTACCGCGAAACTGCACCAGTGGCTTTGACCCAAATCCTGCACCGTGAGTTAATACTAACCCGCCCTCAAGTTTGTACCGCGATTACGCCAGCATGCAATCAAAATTGTACCGTGATGGCAAAAAACCGCGCCGTGCTTCGCTCCCTGCGGCCTTGGAGAATTTGTCATACAAAACGAGTAATTCGTGAGACGGCCTTTGGTCGACTCAGCAACGTTTACTAATGCTAACCGCCGGGCCGTTATGCTGCATGCCAAGCCAGAAATAACATAAAAACAATATCATAATGCTAAAACTACTTTTCATTATATGCATGATAGGCAATACACAAATGCAAGACTCTTTATTAATAAGGACACATAATTAATAAGGACACATAATTCTGATCTTAATTCCAAGACTGATTCAATTCTGATATTGGATATTTTATACAAAAATTCTCGAGCAAGAGTTGTTAAGGTTCCAAATTTGAAATCTCCCCGACAGGGTTATATATGTGTTGATCCAAGATTAATAATCCTTATCTCCCGTGAACAAGAGAAGAACACATATGAAGCACCATATCTACTTTGCCACAGATATGACAAACCTGAAATAAGAGTTAAAAAGGGCCAAGAGTATCATTTTCCTCTTTCAATGAATTTCAAATATGTATTTGCTGAAGACAAGTATCCCCTACTACAAACGATTAACCAAGATTATGGAGAATATAAAATTCAGTTTTTACTAAGTACGGAAGAAAATGACACAATTCGAAGTAACATTTTAAAAGTAAATTTTAACAGATAATTTATTCATATTAAGAAAAAAATAAATAGCACGACAGCATAACACGGACGGTAGTGTTAATAAACTTGTCACAATTTTTGCGTTTTACTCCTGCTTTCTTGAGAATTTATCGTGTTCGGGGCACCCGGATACGCGCATCTGCCCGCTTACAAACTTTCTGTACCGTGAGTTATTTATCGCTCCCGCCGGTATTTTGTACCGCGATACTGCACCAGTCGCTTCGAACCGAATCCTGCACCATGAGTCAATACTGGTCGCCCGCAAGTTTGTACCGCGATCGCACCATAACGCAATCAAAATTCTACCATGACGGCAAAAACCGCGCCATGCTTCGCTCCCGACGGCCTTAGAGAACTTGTCATACAAAACGTGTAATCCGTGAGACGGCCTTTGGTCGACTCAGCGCCGTTTACTAACACTTACCGCCGGGCCGTTATAAGCAAGCCGGATTAAATTTTAATCTTTTTATGAAGATAATTGAGTAGCAATATTCTCTTATTATTTGAGAAATTTACCAGGTTTTGACATAAATTATATCCAGAATATTGACTTTAAGGAAATTTCGTAATAAATTTATAGAAATTCTAATTGATAAATTAATATTCTGAAAGGAGGGAACAAAATGAGCATAAAAAATAATAAAAAATACAAGAGATTAGAGGATCCATCAGAATTAATGGAAAACCCATCATTTATTGGAACAATTGTCGGACTTACTAATAGCGGAAAAATAAAATTGAAAACACTACCATCCTTAGGTATAGATCATATCGTATGGATCAGATCTGATGATATTATTAGTGAACACGAACTTGAAGATGGTGTTATAAAAATTGATGTTAAAAAAGGTAGTGATATTCTTCTAGAAACTTTAAATGAAATGAAAGCTGGGAGTCCTTCAACTTCGGCTCCAGAAGATACAACAAGAGTTCCTAAGAAGATGGGTTATAAACCGGTATTTGAGACTGCAAATGGCCATAGTGGATCCAGTGGAGGAGGGGGATCATCTTCCTCTGGCTGTGGTAACTGTGATTGGATATATATGACGCATTGTACTTCTTGTACTGACAGAAGTTCTGCGCAAACATGTCTTAGACCATTTATCCCTTATGGTTCATCCCCAGGATCTCGGTAAACTTCACTTTTGTTTACTCTTCAGATAAGAATAGGAGAATTTATAAATGCTATCCTTATTAAGTGATTCATTGCTATGATGGCATATGAAATCCTATTGTTTACAAAAATATTGATGAATGTCTGGAAACTCACAAGGGTACATTAAATATTCTTATTGCTAATTTATGTGAATCAATATGAGTAACAATGAAATAGGTGACTTTATACTTCTTGATAATCAAATCATTCATAGTCATTGTAAACTAATAAAGGATGACACCTTAAAAATTGGATTTAATCCAGATAACTTGGATGTTTATGTTTTAGACGATTCATCTTATTCAATACTAAATTATGATTATCCCACGACCTTACATAAGTTGATATATGCTATAATAAAAAATCTAGGGATTAATTTTAAAGAGGCAGTACAAAAAGTATGTAAACTTTCTGAAAACGGACTAATATACGATACGAATAAATACGATAGTCTCAATCCAGAAGATGGCAATTTTATAAATAGAATTAACAACAAGTTTGAGGCAAAAATGCTTTATCTATCAATAGCCCAAGACTGTAATTTACGTTGTAAATATTGTTCCGCCGGACATGGTAGATTTAATCAAAGCATCAAATATATGGATAAAAGAATTGCAAAAAAATCACTTGATTTTTTGTTCAATTCTGATGACAATGATAAATCGAGAGGGATAATATTTTCTGGTGGGGAACCTTTAATGAATTTGGATGTATTTTATTATATTATTAACTATGGAACATTACTTGCTAAGAGAAAAGGCATTGAAATCTACTTCAATTTTAATACTAATGGAACTCTATTTACAAAAGAGATAATAGAAAAGTTATCACAATATAATGTTTATGCAACTTTTAGTATTGACGGAACAAAAAGTATTCATGATAAATATCGAGTATTTCCTAATGGCAAAGGATCATATAATCTGGCCATAGTAAATTTCAAAGCTTATGTAAAAAAAATGAAAGAGACACATAATTTCTTTCATCCAAGAGTACAAGTTTGTCTCCCTTTCGGTAAGGGATTGTTCGAATCTTACTTAAATCTTAAACAAGAAGGAGCTACTTTTCTTGTTATAAATCCTTCTTGGCCAAGTGAATACATAAAACATCATTTAAGTCTAAATATTGAAAAAATTCCAGATTATTTACATGAGTATGAAATAATGCTTGAGGACCAAATTAAAAATCTAGAATTATCACCAAGTGGACCTCACTGTTTTATGTCAAGTACAATGCAATCAGTGTCTTTCTTATTAGAAAAAAAAATCAGACCACTTGGATGTGGTGCAGCAAATAATGGTTTTGCCATTAATCCTGATGGAAATATATATCCTTGTAGTTTATTTCTAGAAAATGACAAGTATTTGATAGGTAACCTTACTCGAAAGGTATCAATTGATAGAATGGTAGAAATCCAAAAGGAAATGATAAGTCTATCAGCAAAATGTGAAACTTGTTGGGCAAAATATTTATGCGGAGCATCATGTTTAGCTATGGCTGTTGCTAATGGTCTTCCTAATGAATCAGCACCCACTGCATACTGTGATCTTTTCAGGGGCTATATGGAAAAAGACCTAATATTTTTTTCTAAATTACGCACAAAAGGATTAATAAATGAGGAGAATCACAAGCTTTCATTTGAGACTTCTAAAAGAGATAGATTCATTTAATATTTATTTATTTTCGAAATAGTATTAAATAACAAAGGCCTGCTTATAACACGGACGGTAGTGTTAATAAACTTGTCACGGTTTTTGCGGGTGACGTGAACGCCAGCCCTCTAAAAACCGGAAGTTGAGTATGTGCCCGAACGTTTTTCTTTTTTTGATTTATTTCAACTTTTCGAACTCGGGCTGGCAAGAGAATTTTGTTCAGATCGCTTAACCCGTGATACGCTCATCTGCCCGCCCCCACACTTCTATACCGTGATTCATTTATCGCTCCCGCCGGTAGTTTGTACCGCGATACTGCACCAGTCGCTTCGAACCAGGCTTCTGTACCGTGAGTTAATACCGCCCCGCCCGAAAGTTTGTACCGCGATCACACCGTAACGCAATCAAAATTGCACCATGATGGCAAAAACCGCGCCATGCTTCGCTCCCTTCGGCCTTGGAGAATTTGTCATACAAAACGTGTAATCCGTGAGACGGCCTTTGGTCGACTCAGCAACGTTTACTAACACTAACCGCCGGGCCGTTAGCATACAGTGAAATTGCACACATACCCCCAATTCTTGAGACCAAAATTTTCAACTTTCCGAAAGTTTGTTTATAACTTCAGATCTGTTTATTGGTAACAAAACGCGTCACATTCCTATTAAACAAACATAAGCATTGTCTTCTTAAAAGATCCTCTCACTGATGAGCCTCTAACTTTTGATAATGAAAACAACATGTTAGTAGGTCTAATTTCAAAAAATGTTTATCCAATCCTATAATTGAAGATGTTCCAAAGATCCTTGTCACAGAAAATATCGAATTACCAAAGTCAAAAATTCATTTAGAATTTGGATCTCAATTTGAGTATATAAATCATTATAGCTTTGATGCCGAATTCTTTGATTACTCAGAAAGTACCTTAACAGGCGTAACCAAGGATGAATTTAGGAGATTACGTGAATCAATAATGAATGAGATTCCAGTTCAATCAAATCTTATACTTGATGTGGGTTGCGGTGGTGGATGGGTCTCTAAAAGTTTAATTTCAAATGGGAAAAAGGTAATATCCCTTGATATATCCGAAAAAAATCCAATCGATGCAATTAAAAGAGTCAAACACAATGACCATGCTGCCTTAATTTCTGATGTCTATAATCTACCTATCATAGATAATTCAATTGATTGCATAATAGTTTCAGAAGTATTGGAACATGTTTCAGATCCAAAAATGTTCATAGAAAAATTAATTAGAATCTTGAAATCTAAAGGTACAATCATTTTTACCACACCTTATCAGGAAGAAATCAAATATCAGATTTGTGTCCATTGCAATAAATTAACTCCACAACATGCCCATCTACATACATTTAATGAAAATATTATATCACATATTTTACCTAATGACGGAGTCAATTGGCTTAATAAGAAGCTAATAAATAATTATTTGCTTAAATTAAGGATATACTACATATTGAAATTTTTGCCTTTTAAAATATGGAAAATGATTGACTTTATTGCTAATAAATTAATATTCAGACCAACCCGGTTGATGCTTATTTTCACTAAAGATTGAATAAATTGGCACACCACCTAACACGGACGGTAGTGTTAATAACCTTGTCACGGTTTTTGCGGCATACTGCCTTAAACCGGGAAGCTGCATAAACGCTTAAGCCATGATACGCTCATCTGCCCGCTTTGCAAACTTCTGTACCGTGATACAATTATCGCTCACGCCGGTAGTTTGTACCGCGATACTGCACCTGCGGCTTTGAACCAAATCCTGCACCGTGAGTCAATACTGGTCCCCCGCAAGTTGTACCGCGATCGCACCGTAACGCAATCAAAATTGTACCATGACGGCAAAAACCGCGCCATGCTTCGCTCCCGACGGCCTTGGAGAACTTGTCATACAAAACGTGTACTACGTGAGACGGCCTCTAGTCGACTCAGCCAACGTTTACTAACACTAACCGCCGGGCCGTTAGCAGTAATTGTAATGTTTTCAGGCACTTACTAGAGTTTTCTTCAGCTAAACGATAATTTCACTCAAAACCAAACTTGACTATAAACCATGCTATTTAATCCTGCTCAAAGAGACCGGCTTGCTTTTCTGATCAAAAGCAAATTTATTGTAAAGATTAAACCCGGATACGCTCATCTGCTCTCCGGAAAATCTCTGTAAAAGAAGTTAATTCCGGCTTCGAATATACTTTGTACCGCGAAACTGCACCTGTGGCCATTTTGTAACATTTGTTACAATCTTAAAAATTTGTCCACTTATTTAAATTGTATCGCGATCACACCGTCTGCCGAATATTAACTCTGCATCAAACGGCAAGCCTGGCATACTGAAACACCCCATATCCCGTGAAAGTAACGCAACTAACTGCTAACACGGACGGTAGCATTAATAAACTCGTCACGGTTTTTGCAGGGTTACTGCTCTAAACCGGGAAGGTGCACACACCCTTAAGCCATGATACGCTCATCTGCCCGCTTTTCAAACTTCTGTACCGTGATTCATTTATCGCTTCCGCCGGTAGTTTGTACCGCGATACTGCACCAGTGGCTTCGACCATATTTATCATGACAGATTTAAAACCTGCTTGCCCGCAAATTTGTACCGCGATCGCAGCAGCCCGAAACCAAATTGCACCATGATTGCAAAAACCGCGCCGTGCTTCGCTCCCGACGGCCTTAGAGAACTTGTCATACAAAACGTGTAATACGTGAGACGGCCTCTGGTCGACTCAGCAACGTTTACTAATGCTAA
Organism: uncultured Bacteroidota bacterium; assembly: GCA_963744745.1. Classification (GTDB taxonomy): domain Bacteria; phylum Bacteroidota; class Bacteroidia; order Bacteroidales; family VadinHA17; genus LD21. The sequence continues at coordinate 73,364 of CAVUVD010000001.1, forward strand.
CCGCCGGGCCGTTAGGTACAATTCGCGGCTTATCGAACTTGATCTCAAGGAAATAATTAACTTTGCAGAATGAAGGATAAAAGCCTCATATTGAACCTTATTAAATCAAGTGTCTCTAAATCGGAGCCAAATGCTATTTTAATCCTCTATGGATCATATGCAAGAAACGATTACAACAAAGATTCAGACATTGACCTTCTTGTTTTATTAGAAAAAGAGAAAATAACCAGAGACGACGAAAAAAGAATAAAGTATCCACTATACGAAATTGAATTTGAAACTGGAACCGTAATTAGCCCATTAATATTATCAAAATCATCTTGGGAATCAAAACATAGAATAACTCCATTCTATGAAAATGTCAAAAGAGAAGGCATCATCCTATGAATCAACAAGAAAAGGAAGAATTAATTAACTATAGGATTTCTAAAGCTAAGGACACTTTAAAAGAGGTCCATTTACACATTGAAAATGAACTTTGGAATACCGCCGTTAATAGACTTTATTATTCATGTTACTATGCTGTTAGCGCCCTATTATTAGTTAAAAACATCAATACAAAGTCGCATAAAGGGGCAAGACAGATGTTCGGATTACATTATGGTAAAACTGGTTCAATTGACAAATCTTTGGCGAAATTTTTTACCGACCTCTACGATATGAGACAGACTGGTGATTATGATGATTTCATTGAATACACAAAAGAAGATATTCTGGATCTTCTTAAACCTGCCAATGACTTTATCTCACAAGCTGAAGATATACTTATAAAAGAGAAATAAACTGAACTGTACCTAACACGGACGGTAGTGTTAATAAACTTGTCACAATTTTTGCGATTTATTCCTGCTTTCCAGAGAGTTTATCGTGGTCGTTAAACCCAGATACGCTCATCTGCCCGCTTCCAAACTTCTGTACCGTGAGTTATTTATCGCTCCCGCCGGTAGTTTGTACCGCGATACTGCACCAGGTGGCTTCGACCAACATCCTGCACCGTGAGTTAATTCCGGTGGCCAGAAAGTTTGTACCGCGATTACGCCAGTACGCCAGAAAATTGTTCCATGGGTGCAAAAATTGCGCCATGCTTCGCTCCCGACGGCCTTAGAGAACTTGTCATACAAAACGTGTAATACGTGAGACGTCCTCTGGTCGACTCAGCAACGTTTACTAACACTAACCGCCGGGCCGTTAGAGCTTCAAACCGTAAAAACCGACATTACCGAACAAGACTATTCGCCCTGCTTTCCGATAAATTTTATCATGTCTGGTTGTACCTGGATAGACACTTGCGTAGAATTAACTTAATCCATTAAGCTTTGTTAGTCTTTAAAAATAATAGTGCCTTTCCTGAATGGTTTTAGTTAGAACATTAATTACGAGACAAGAGATTGATACTATGCCTGAAACGAAAATAGCAAATAGACAACTTGACGAGGAACTAATTCGAAAAGCAGAAGCAGAATACGACCACGCCTGGCAACGTGGAGATATTGAGAGTATAATGGAATGTTTTACTGATGATGCATTACTTATTAGCCCCAAGGGTGATATAGCTTTTGGCGCAGAACAAATTCGAAATCTGTTAAGTGCTTTTCTAGGGGGCGAAGCCAAAGGTTCGAAACACACCAGCCGCATCACCCAAATAAGCTTTGTAACTGATAACGTGGCTGTGGCTGATGGTGAAGCTTTTATAGAAGGTGTGGAAAATTTGTCGGCCACGGTTACTCATCACAGGTTTACAGATATCCTTGTTCGTAGTGGAGAAGCTTGGCTTATTGCGCATATTCGTGCCTGTGGAGATAATTGAGTTGACAGGAAGGAATCTTTTATATTTTGATAGTTCCACTGAAGTCATGTCACAACCGATAAGTGCTTCCCTGTTATCTAACCCATAATTCTTCCTAAACCAAGACTCATTAGTTTCTGCTGAAAACGCATATTTACCGTGACACATAAATTTGGTTCGAAAGCCTAACACGGACGGTAGTGTTAATAAACTTGTCACAATTTTTGCGATTTGTCCCTGCTTTCTAGAAAATTTATCATGCCCGTTGTACCCGTGATATGCTCATCTGCCCGCCTTGCAAATTTCTATACCGTGAGTTTTTTATCGCTCCCGCCGATAGTTTGTACCGCGATACTGCACCAGGGCCCATTTACCAAATTCTGCACCGTGACTCAATTTCGGCCACTTAGCAGGTTTGTACCGCGATTACGCCATCTCGCAATTAAAATTGTACCATGATGGCAAAAATTGCGCCATGCTTCGCTCCCGACGGCCTTGGAGAACTTGTCATACAAAACGTGTAATCCGTGAGACGGCCTCTGGTCGACTCAGCAACGTTTACTAACACTAACCGCCGGGCCGTTAAAGGTAATTCGCATCATGTTCGATAATTATTGCACTGATAGAAAAAGGAAAAGCTTAATGCAAATTCCAGAATGAGATAAACTATGAGAACTCTCCTGAAATCTTTGTTATTATCGCTCTTATTATCTGTGATGTTTTTTTCCTGCGAGAATGAGACTTCAGAACCAGAACCGGAATTAGAACCTTGTGAATTATACGCAACAGGCATTTATAAAGATACAATGCCGGGAAAGGTGCCTTCGAAATATTGGCCATGTATGGATACTAAAAACCTGGTAGATGCAGGATCATATAATTTTAACAGCATGTACCAACTGAGTGCCGGATGCTGTGGACTCCAGAGTGGTTATGATTTATGTAAAAGCAATTATTCCTGGTATACCGAACTGGAAACAAGAGATGACGCATTTAAGTACCTACTAGCAAAGTTTATTTCCATCGATACGGTTAATTATGATTTGGCTTTATACTATTGGCAAAAAGGTTATAAGTTTTATGCTTACAACTTGGAAGTTTTTCTTGCGCAAAAAGCTTACATGGAAGATGCAACTACTGACCAAAAGATAGCACTAATAGATGAACTCTTTAAGAAGCAGGAATTAAGAAACGCCGGATATGGTGATGATATCATTGAAGGCCCGGCATTTGTAATGTCGAGGATAATGTATTATGACGCTTACGAGCCTTTATTGGATAGTATGGAACAAAATATCTATATAAAGATGCTGGTCGAACTTGGTGATTTACGTACAAATAACAGTGCGGGACACGAAGCTCAATTAATAGTATTCTCGCTGACTAATGATTATCTTAACAAACTAAAAACCAAGTAAAATAAAGGACCTGCATTTAAACCCGGACAAGCTTTAGACCTTGTAGAAAAAAATAGGTATTCCAGTAATAGATTCGCTACCAGAAAAAAAATAATAAACTACCTTTAACACGGACGGTAGCATTAATAAACTCGTCACGGTTTTTGCAGGGTTACTGCTCTAAACCGGGAAGGTGCACACACCCTTAAGCCATGATACGCTCATCTGCCCGCTTTTCAAACTTCTGTACCGTGATTCATTTATCGCTTCCGCCGGTAGTTTGTACCGCGATACTGCACCAGTGGCTTCGACCATATTTATCATGACAGATTTAAAACCTGCTTGCCCGCAAATTTGTACTGCGATCGCAGCAGCCCGAAACCAAATTGCACCATGATTGCAAAAAACCGCGCCGTGCTTCGCTCCCGACGGCCTTAGAGAACTTGTCATACAAAACGTGTAGTACGTGAGATGGCCTCTGGTCGACTCAGCAACGTTTACTAACACTAACCGCCGGGCCGTTAGGTGTAAAAATTCGGACGCATCAGCATGATATCCAGCGCACAAGCAAGAGTTTGGCAGCTTGCCACCGCAACAGCCTCTCCTGCTGCCAAACACATGCTTTTACCAACAAGGATTACCACTTGACAACTTTCATGGGACACCTAGATTTAAGTATGTCTATAAGAATTTTATAACCTTAACCTAACTTTGATTCTCAAATAATAAAGCAAATAAATCAGTTATGAGACAATTATTCGTTCTGTTCTTTTTGGGTCTATCCTTGACAATTCTCCCATCTTGTAGACATAATCGTCTTAAAATCTCTGAAAAAAAACTGTCTGATGAGATTTTTGCTCAAGAAAAAGCAAAAAATGAAGCCGAAACAACGGGCCTTAATAATAAATCTCCTGAATCCAAGGATAACCATTCAGGAGTATTGAAGAGGAAAGAAATCCGTTCAGTTGATTCAAGGAGACCTCCAATTAAACTAGACTTACTTGAAGCTAATAAGAACACACGTGACTTTAGACTTTCCGATATAGCATCTTCAGTAAGTTATATAAAACTTGAAACACCACCTGATACGATCTTAATTTATGACCCATTTTACAACCGAACTAGCTTGAGTTCAACAATTAAGGTTGCAGATGGTCAGATTATTTTTCAGGGACTATTTGGAATTACTCGCTTCAATATGCTAGGTGAATACCAAGAAACAATCTGGAAAAATGAAACAGGAATAAACATGAAAGGGCAAATCGTCGCATGGATGCCTCGAAGTTTTTTTGGTGTAATGCCGAATAATCCAGTTTCTGTTTTAAATGGGAACATCTTTTACACCTTCACAGATGGGAATACTGGTACTACACAATACATGCGATATAAACCTGGATCAACAATCGACATATCTGTTCAATCCCAGACAGAAGTGCCTGGACTAGGTTCTGCACCGGGAGATACTCTTTCAATTTCAGGGATGCAGCGATTGGAACTATTTGACTGTATCTATGGGATTAGCTCTGATACTTGGGCAGGGATTAATTCAAAATCGACTGCAGGGGAAACTGGTTCACTACTTGTAACATATAACTCCATTGGAGATACAATCTGTCAGTTCACTGATTTTGATCATATTGTAAACTATAGTCAATCCACATACAGGCGCTCTGAAGATTTTATCAACTACTATTATGAGGGATTACTGACAATTAAACAGGAATATAACGATACTGTTTTTAGACTTATCCCTTCAAACAGATTATTACCAACATATCTAATTGACTTTGGAGAATCTAAAGTCGATTATATGGAAGGTCTCAATCCAAATTCTGATATTTCAGAAAAGTTCATGTTGAATTCAATGTTTGAGACATCTGATTTTCTACTAATCCGATATACTCAGAACTATGCTTCACCCAATAATCTGAAAAAAATTCAGTAAAGTTTTTCAACGTCCTCTTCGATAAGAAGCAGATGAAATTATATCAACAAACAGGATTCACAAACGAACCTGAAGGTATTATTAATGACATTGATGGAGGCATACCATTCTGGCCCGATTATATCACTCCACAAGGTGAGATGATAAAACTTGTTTCTGGTAAAATGATTAAGGATTATATTAACTCCCCAAAATTCAGAGAATTAACGATCTCTGAAGAAAGCCGTAAGAAACAAATTACAATGGGTAACAATCTAAATCCTTCAGACATGATTCTTATTTACGTTAAATAAACATTCTAATGAAATGACAAATAATATCAAAATCATTCTTCGTAATCATATCAAAAAACCAATTTATTCCATAATAACATTCGTGGGATTTACTTTAAGCATTGCTGCTGGATTACTAATTTATCTTTGGGTATTTAACGAACTTAGTTATGAAAAATTCCATCCTGATTACCCACGGATTTATCGTGTCCTGACTCTTTCAAAACAAGGAGATAAAGTTGTAAAATCTGCTCTTTGCTATACTCCTGTAGCTGAAACAATGAAAATGGATTATTCTCAAATTGAAAATGCTGCATATATAGGGCATAATAGTGAAGATTCACCATTACACTTGGAATCCGGTGGAGATAAAATTGAAGCCCGAATGAGCTGGACAAATGATGATTTTTTTCAAATATTTTCAGGGTTCAGGTTTATTGAGGGGTCACCCGAAACCGCATTTGATAAACCTGAGAATATTGTAATCTCTGAAAAAGTAGCAAAAAAGATCTTTGGCCAAAACCAGGCTTTAGGTAAAAAACTTATTAGTACCAAATATTCTAATGAAGTCTACACAGTTAGTGGTGTAATAAAAATTCCGGTTCAAAGTCATCTTGATTTGGGTTTTATTGTATCTAGTAATAATTCCCGCTATTCCTCATTTTTAAATCAATGGTATTCAAAAACTAATATTTATATAAAACTTAGAAAGGATGCAAAAATTGATGAGCAGTTTCTAAACTCTATTTCAAATCACCTTAGTCGGTATACAAAATATACAGATAAGCTTATGTTTCAACCATTGGCAGATATTCATTTATATACTGATTACGAGACTTATAACCAGGACCGGGACATAAGTAATTACAAATATGTTTGGATATTTTCAATCCTTGCCATTTTTGTTATCCTGATGGCATCGCTTAATTTTTCTATATTATCAGTTGCCAGAGCCTCGGAACGTGCTGTTGAAATTGGAATTAGAAAGGTAAACGGCGGAAGCAGGAACAGTATATTCAGACAATTTATGGCTGATTCATTATTTCAGACTTTCTTTGCAACAATTTTAGCCATTTTCTTAGTACAGTTAATCCTCCCAATATTTAATCATCTGGCTTCAAAAGAACTTATACTTAATATTTCTTTAAGGCTCATTATCAATCTTTTTATTTTGACATTTATCGTAGGTGTTGCTTCTGGAATATATCCTTCATTTTACCTCTCCTCATTTTCTCCAATATCTATTTTCAGAAGAGGTACAATTTCTGGATCAAGAAGTAACTTTATTAAATTGCTAGTGACTGTACAGTTTACATTAGCAATCTTCTTTATAGTGGCTACTTTGATTTTCATAAAACAATTAAATTTTATTCATAATAAAGACCTTGGACTTGATGACAAAAATGTTGTGGTCATCCCAACCGGGTTGTGGTACGATAATAAGGAATTCAAGCAAGAACTGCTTAGAAATCCAAATATTCTAAATGTTTCAGCAAGTGTTGCCGCACCAATCGACTTTGGATGGAAATACCAATTTCCACTTTGTCATCAAGGGCGAATTGACAGCCTTGAAGCATCATTATTTTGGGTTGATGAAGATTTTGCAGAAACATACAATTTAGAAATTGTTAAGGGTCAATTCTTGCAAATGGATTATAGTAATTATTGGGATGAACTTGAAAAGAAAAGTGGTAAAGATGGTAAGGATTATACTGTTTCTCTACCAATAGTTATTAATGAAACAGCAGAGAAAATACTTGGATTTGATGATCCAATTGGACAGCGAATTGGTAATAATATTATTGTTGGTGTAGCAAAAGACTTCCATTTCAGACCATTGCGTTATGCTATAAGTCCGTTAGTTATGACAAATAACCCCGAAAATATAATGACAATGAATGTACGTATTGCACCAGGAAATACTTCTGAGTCGCTAAATTACATTCGGGACATGTACATGAAGTATAGAAATGACAGAGAGTTTTCTTACCGTTTCTTTGATGATCTCCTTAACGAGAAGTATCAGGAGGAAACACGTTTACGAAATATTACTATTGCTTTTGCCCTCTTGGCCATTGTAATTTCTATTCTTGGCATTCTTGGGATGTCTGTTTTTTCTATCGACTGTCGCACCAAAGAAATAGGTATTCGCAGAGTTTCTGGGGCAAAAAGCTCAGAAATACTATTATTATTGAATATTGAATTCATCAAATGGGTGTTGGTTGCATTTATATTTGCATTTCCAATTGCATGGTATTCAATGTATAAATGGTTACAGAATTTTGTGTATAAAATTAAGTTGGTGGATCTTTCTTATAGCCGGAATAATTGCATTGGGGATTGCACTATTAACAGTAACATGGCAAAGTTGGAAAGCAGCAACAAAAAATCCAGTGGAAGCATTAAGATATGAGTAATTATCTCAAATGACCAATAACTTAATGCTTTCAGGATGCTGTCAGGCACATCCCGCAAAATAAGCTCATTAGATAATTGGAAATTTGAAGGTTTGCGGGAAGAGCCTTCCAGCACTACCAACCAATATAACGAGATTGATGACTTGAAAGATAAAATTTATTACCATCTTGACAGTTTTAAAATTAATTCTACACCTAACACGGACGGTAGTGTTAATAAACTTGTCACAATTTTTGCGGGTGACATTAACGCCAGCCCGTCAAAAATCGGAAGTTGAGTATGGGCCCGAACGCTTTTCTTTTTTTGATTTATTTCAACTTTTCGAACCCGGGCTGGCAAGAGAAATTTGTTCTGCTCGCTTAACCCGTGATACGCTCATCTGCCCGCCCCCACACTTCTGTACCTTGATTCATTTATCGTTCCCGCCGGTAGTTTGTACCGCGATACTGCACCAGTGCCCATTTACCAAATTCTCCACCATGACTCAATTTCGGCCACTTAGCAAGTTTGTACCACGATTACGCCATCACGCAATTAAAATTGTACCATGATGGCAAAAATTGCGCCGTGCTTCGCTCCCGACGGCCTTAGAGAACTTGTCATACAAAACGTGTAGTACGTGAGATGGCCTCTGGTCGACTCAGCAACGTTTACTAACACTAACCGCCGGGCCGTTAGCTGTCACCGGTAACCCTGCACAAGAGAAAAAATCTTCGTCCCGTGTTTCTCTACTTTGAGAATATTACGTATATTTGTCACAAATATCTTACGTGACATGGATACAAAACTTACACTAAATATAGACAAGGATGTTGCTCGTAAAGCAAAATCCTATGCAAAAAGCAAAGGGAGAAGTTTATCGGATCTGGTTGAGAATTATCTTAAGCTTCTTACAAAAAATGCTTCGATAGAGGAATCTGAATTCACTCCAAGAGTTAAATCATTGCTAGGATGCATCAATGTTCCTGATGACTTTGATTATAAAAAGGAAATCTCAGACTACTTGACTAAAAAATATCTTGCAGAATGACTGATTTGTTCATTGACACAGATGTCATAATAGATTTTCTGATTGATCGAAAACCTCATTCCAGAGAAGCTGCAGTAATATTTACTTTAATTGAACAAAAGAAGATTAAAGGATACGCTTCGTCCCTTACTTTCAGCAATTTATATTATGTATTACGAAAAATTGAATCTCATAACAAAGTCAAATCAAAACTTGAAAGTTTGTCGCAATATTATTGGAATTCTCAAAGTAGAGGAGCAAACAATAAAAGAATGCTCTCGCATCTGATTTCCCTGACTTCGAGGATAGTATTCAATATTTCAGTGCATTAGACAGTAAAAAAATTGATGTAATTATCACCCGGAATACAAAAGATTACAAGAAGTCTGATATTCCAGTCATGACTCCTGGAGACTATTTGAAAACGGCGACCAGCTAACACGGACGGTAGTGTTAATAAACTTGTCACGGTTTTTGCAGGTGACGTACCCCTACGGCCTTAGAGAACTTGTCATGCAAAACGTGTACTACGTGAGACGGCCTTTGGTCGACTCAGCAACGTTTACTAACACTAACCGCCGGGCCGTTAGCTGCAAGGGTCACTATCCTAGATACTTATATCTTCAACCTTATTTTGAAATCTAATTTCTCACAATAGTTCATTCAACTTTGCGGTTTTTGCAATCTTGCCCAAAGAATATTTCTGTTGCGAACTGTACCCGGATACGCGCATTGACGGCTCCAGTCGCTCAGCACCAAAAACTACCACTCAACGCCGGGCCATTAGGTGGCACAGAGAAGCGGTTATAAGTTCGAATTTCCGAGTGATTAAGAAATATTTGACTTAATCATTTCAATGCAGTAAATTTATACTCAATCCTTTAATGAAATAAATAAGTAGTTAAATGACAACCTAGCTGAATTCCAAATTTAAAAATACTAAGACCGCCTAAAAGTAAGTTGTGGGCAATTTTATCAGAAAATTCTCTTGAAATTGGATTAAACAATATAATTAAAATATCATGGCTTGTATCGATTGCTCAACCGGACTATTTATTACTACCGACTTTAATTGGAATTTAGTTGGTACAGTACCCGTTACACTTCCAAATGGAACTGTAATTACATCGGGTGGACCCTCATCCCTATCTGTTTCAAAAGGTGGTGTGAATCAAATATTCAATGCCCCAAGTGGTGGGCAAGTCCATTATTACAACTGGGGAACGCCTGCGAATTTCCTTGCAATACTTACTGTGGAAGGCGGATCATTAGGAACACGTACCGTTGTTATTATCAATACAGGTAGTTCGGGTTTAAATACTCAAATAATTGCAAATGTATTAGCCTCTTCATCAGTTCCTTTGCCGATTATAAATCACTGCGCAGGCAGTGGGGGTGCAATACTTGTGACGGCTTCTAACGGGACTTCATTATCTGCAGCAATCGTAACTTCCGATAATGGAAATGCTGTTTGCAGTGTACTGCCTTTCACACCTACAATGCAAGTATCTGGCAATGCTACTACTTCCCAATTACAAATTTTGCATGGTGGAACAGTAATTGCATCTGCAGCCCGGCCTGCACCCAATTGTCAGGTTTCACCGCAAACATCAGGTAAAGTCGTCTTCCCCGAAGCAGTTACAGGAGCAGGCGTTGATCCGACTTTATCAACAACAACAAAGCAAATTATCATCTCTAATAATGGATCAAATTGCCTGCAAATAACCAGTATAGGCAACTCGGCACACTTTAGTTTAATTCCCGGTAGCGAATCCAAACCTTTCCCGGTAACCTTACAAAATGGAGAAAACTTTCATTTTGACGTTCGGTTTAGTCCGCCAACAGTAGGGAGCGAAACTAATTATGATGAAAGTATGTCAATTACACCAACGCCCAGTACTACCGACAGTGTAATCAATTGCAGTGGAAAAGCTCGTCCACCTCATATTACAATAAGTTTTGCCAGCTTAAATTTTGGCTCTATTCCTGTGGGCTCCACACGGACACTTTCGCTTGTAATAAACAATACAGGGGAAGTTCCTGTTACAGTAAATATACCTGCTCCTCTCGCCGGAAGCTCTTATACCTGGACACCTCCTGCTGGTGCAGCAGCAATAATTTCAGTCGGAGGTTCTTTGACTATGTCCATAATTTTTGCTCCTGCCACCGAAGGAAATTTATCCCGTACCATCACATTCACCAGTAATGCAAGTGGTAGTCCACATTCAGTATCACTTAATGGAAGCGGTTGTGTTTCAAGGCCAGTGATACAGTTAAATAGCACTGGACCGATAAATTTTAATAACATTCAACAAGGATTTCGGACTGTTCGCTCATTTACAGTAAGAAACACAGGTAACGGAACACTTATTTTTAGCGCAAAAATAGTGGCTGCAATACCCGGTGATTCAGTTTCAGAATCCGACGCATTGCAATTTGGTTTACTAAGGGATAGTACAACCCCTGTAACAAACCCGTTAAATTCTTTTATTGATCATTCAATTGCTCCGACAAGTATTTGTGGCTCCGGAAGCATAGGTTCTGGCGAATTTATTTTTGGAGTTGCATTTTTTGCATCGGGTAGCCCCAGAACAGTTAACGCTCAATTGCAAATATACAATCACAACGATACAACATCTGGAGCACCTTCTATTTTAATGATAAATCTTTCATCAAATGTAATTAGCCCTGTATCTGCTGATGTTGAATTGGTAATTGATCGGTCAGGAAGTATGTCTGAACCATCCGGATCAAGAATAAAAATTGAAACGGCCAGGGATGCTGCGAAATTATTTGTTGCACTTTCTCGGCCAGACGTAAGTGATCGAATCGGATTGGTTCGTTACAATACCACACCGGAACTTGTACTTGTAAATGGCAATAGTATCCAAGAAATTACGGCAGTTAATCACGCAGATATTGGCAACGCTATCAACCCTGCTAATTTTTCACCTGCACTAGCCACTTGTATTGCCGGCGGAGTTATGGTGGCAGAAAAAGATATTGACACCCATCCAAGAGCAGTTACGCCTGCTGCGCTTAACAAAGTAATCCTGGTTCTCACCGATGGCATTGATAATACCCCTTACGTAAATCCTGATAATGGAGTAACATATAGCCTCTTAGGTGGTCCTGTAATGCAAATGACCCCTTCTTTTACAATTGTTAACACCACTGCCTTACCTGTACCTACTGATTTAAAAATATATGCTATAGCTATAGGAGATAATATCGATACCGGTAGACTCGGAACACTTGCGACCTCTACAGGTGGAAACTTTTTACATACACGCGAATTTTCGGGGACAGATTACTTTAACCTCGAAAAACACTTTACCCAGGTTTACATGGAAGCAGTAAACTATGCTCCTATAGCCGATCCGGTATTTACTATAAATCCAGGTGAAACACACAAGTTTGAATTTGAAGTGTTGAATGGGGATAAAAGCGCTATGGTTGTTATTTATGATAAAAATGGTTTAAGAATTCCTTTTTATATTCAGACCCCTAAGGGTGAAACAGTAGATTTGCTTTCAGTTCCATCAGGCTTTTCAATCCGACCCGGCATAAGCCCCACGGCCAGGTTTATTGAAATAAATATGCCACAGGGAGAGCCAGACAGATGTACAGGAACCTGGAAAGTAATTCTTCATCACGATAATAGAGCTTGCTTTTCAAACCTATCGTCTTTTAATGAAAAAGAAGGAGGATATCTTACTCACTCTTTTGCAGCAAAAGAGCCAGGTGGTTTTGGAACCGGCTTCCAACCTGAAGATTGCAAGGATAATTATCGTGAACCAATATTGTACGGTATTGCTCTTGGAGTAGGTTCCAATTTCAATATGATTCCCTTTGTCACACCTGGCATTGTACAAGTTGGAAAACCTATTCAACTCAATGCAATGGTATCTGAATTCGGACTTCCGGTCAAAAATTGCAAGGTTACCGTAATAGCAACTCGTCCGGATGGAACACAAACAACTCATAAGTTGTTTGATGATGGCGACCACGGGGATGACCAATCTGACGATGGCACTTATGGACTAGCCTACACAAATACATTTAGTCAGGGTATTTATAGTTTCCTTTTCTCATGTATAGGCTATTCGAGAGATGGCAAGCCTGTAAAACGTGAAGCAGTAAGATCAAAATATGTTGAAGGAATCCAAACATCTAAGGTAGGAGCAGAAGGAACAGGAAGAGACGATAACTGTTGTCGAAGGCTGATTCAATTGCTTCGTATTTTGGCTGTAATTGGCATTATCGGCATATTACTATTTCTCTATAAATTTTTTATATAGCTAATAAGTTTGAATAGTTTTACTTGATATTCGAACTATTTTAGCATTAACTACTCTTCAACCTACTGTTGATGCTAATTGTTTATTATACTTTCGGTAAACCCATAGATCTAAAAATAACATTGTGGTCAATTCAAAAATTTAACAACTCCCTACAGCTAACACGGACGGTAGCATTAATAAACTCGTCACGGTTTTTGCGGGGTCTTCTGCTTTCTAGAGAGTTTATCGTGTACGGGGCACCTGGATACGCGCATCTGCCCGCCAGCAAACTTCTGCACCGTGACAAATTCCTGGCTCCGTGACAAATTTGTACCGCGATCGCTGCGCAACCGTCTTCGAACCAGATCCTGCACCGTGACAAATTTCTAGTCGCCCGCAAGTTTGTACCGCGATTACGCCAGCACCCAATCAAAATTATACCATGACGGCAAAAACCCCGCCATGCTTCGCTCCCGACGGCCTTGGAGAACTTGTCATACAAAACGAGTAATACGTGAGACGGCCTCTGGTCGACTCAGCAACGTTTACTAACACTAACCGCCGGGCCGTTAGCAATTATGTGGGCCCTGACCGGAATGTAACATCCTGACTGAAAATATTGTATATTTGCTAAGCGACGATAAATAGATATGATACAAGACAATCAAATAATTGATAAAATTAAAGTAATTGCACATCAATATCTTCCAAATGCTCAGGTCTTATTATTTGGTTCTCGTGTAAGAAATGACTTTAGGAAAGATAGTGATTATGATATATTGCTGGTCATTAATGAAAATCTTACACCACAAGAGAAAATTCCTATTTTAACCAAGATCAGGAAATCCTTGCTACAATATGAAATTCGATCTGATATTTTAATTCAAAGTAAAAACGAATTAGAACGAAATAAAAACCTACCAGGTCACATCATTCGAAACATCCTTAAAGAGGCAATTGTTTTATGACTAAAGAACAACTTGAATATTTAAAGAATTGGCTATTTCGGGCTAATGAGGATATTGATGTGATTAGATATCTTTCAAAAACTGAATTAGAATCATATCAAAGTACAATTTCTATGCATGCTCAACAAGCTGTAGAAAAATTTTTAAAAGCATTTCTTGTTTACCATAATGTTGATTTCCCAAGAACTCATGATGTTGATTTTTTGATGAAAGAATGCCAGAAAATTGATCCAGATGATTTTAATATTGATCTTGGGAATCTCGGGATTTATGGATTAAAGCTCAGATATCCAGATGATTTCTATATCCCAAGCAAAAGTGAAACTATTAAAAATATTGATTCAGCACTTAATATTAAAAAAATTGTCGAGAACAAGATAGTTTTATAATAACACAATTGCTAACACGGACGGTAGTGTTAATAAACTTGTCACAATTTTTGCAGGTGACGTGAACGCCAGCCCGTCAAAAATCGGAAGTTGAGTATGGGCCCGAACGTTTTTCTTTTTTTGATTTATTTCAACTTTTCGAACTCGGGCTGGCAAGAGAAATTTGTTCAGATCGCTTAACCCGTGATACGCTCATCTGCCCGCTTTGCAAACTTCTGTACCGTGATTCATTTATCGCTCCCGCCGGTAGTTTGTACCGCGATACTGCATCAGGCGGCTTCGAGCCAAATCCTGCACCGTGAGTCAAATACTGGTCGCCAGAAAGTTTGTACCGCGATCGCACCATAACGCAATAAAAATTGTACCATGACGGCAAAAACCGCGCCATGCTTCGCTCCCGACGGCCATAGATAACTTGTCATACAAAACGTGTAATCCGTGAGACGGCTTTTGGTCGACTCAGCAACGTTTACTAACACTAACCGCCGGGCCGTTATGTGTAACTGGTATCACCGGAACAATACCAAATTTATTCCGAGTGATTAGTAACTTTGATAACTGGATAAATACTCTACCCATGAAAATATTAGTACTTGGAGCAACAGGAAGGACAGGAAAATTCATCATCGAAGAGGCTATAGTAAAAGGACATAAAATTGCCACTATTGCCCGAAATCCTGACAAACTAAAGAATTATGAGATTGATATAATCCAGGGGACACCGTACGACTATGATACAATGGAAAGAGCCATGACCGGATGCGATGCTGTAATAAACACGTTAAATGTGTCGAGGAAATCTGATAATCCGTGGGCACCACTTACTGCTCCCAAAAATTTAATATCAAAATCCGCATCCAATGCCGTTAAGGTGATGGAAAAAACCGGGATTAAAAGGTATGTCGCTCTTAGTACAATTGGAGCAGGTAGATCATGGAAATCTACTCCTCCAATTCTAAGATTTATAGTCTCGATGAGTAATTTAAAACATGCTTTTCGTGATCATGGCAAACAAGAGGAACTACTGGAAAACTCATCAATTGATTATACAATTTGCAGGGCTCCAATGCTTTCAGCTGGTATTAACTCTACAGGTGCCATTGCAACCAAAGAAAATGAAAAGCCAAAAAGCATGAAACTAAGTAGAAATTCAGCAGCAGAATTCTTTATCAGAATAATAGAAAATAAAGAATTTCTAAGACAAACAGTGAATCTTTCAAATAACGATTAAATGAGCTACACATAACACGGACGGTAGTGTTAATAAACTTGTCACGGTTTTGCGGGAGACGTGAACGCCAGCCCTCTAAAAACCGGAGGTTGAGTATGGGCCCGGATGTTTTTCTTCTTTTTGATCTTTTTCACCCGTTTCGAACAGGGCTGGCAAGAAAAATTTGTTTTGATCGCTTAACCTGTGATTCGCTCATTTGCCCGCTTTGCAAACTTCTGTACCGTGATTCATTTATCGCTTCCGCCTGTAGTTTGTACCGCGATACTGCACCAGGCGGCTTCGACCCAAATCCTGCACCGTGAGTCAATACTGGTCGTCAGAAAGTTTGTACCGCGATCGCACCATAACGCAATCAAAATTGCACCATGATGGCAAAACCGCGCCATGCTTCGCTCCCGACGGCCTTGGAAAACTTGTCATACAAAACGTGTAATACGTGAGACGGCCTCTGGTCGACTCAGCAACGTTTACTAACACTAACCGCCGGGCCGTTAGCTGTTAAATCCTCACATTCAGCCAAATACCTGACTTCCGAAATATACCCCGATGAAGAATTAACTAGGATCGTAAACATTTTTCATATATGAAAAGCTTTAAATCATTCATTTTGCTTGTTTTGACACTTTATGCTTGTGCCAGACATGACAAGCAAGTTTTACAAGAAAATCTTGCTGATTTTTCCATTAATTCATTCTCTACCATTTCAATTAAAGATTCGGTCACAAAACAGTTTGTTAAAGACTTCATAGATCTACCTGAAAATCGCAAGAGAAAAGTGTTCACAATATTTTTTGATCAGGGAGCTGATACGCTTAAACTAACAATCTTCAGATATCTCAACAGATACATTACCTTAGAAAATTGTATTGGCTATTTTAGACTTGAGGGTAAAATAATATTATTGTATTCCCCATTTACAGATTTGATAAGCAGAACGCAGGATGTAGGTTTCGAAAAAGAAATAAATGACTTATATAAGAATGAATTAGAATATTATAAAAACCATCGGCATGAACTGGTAATGTGGCAACTCCAATACTCATATTACCATAAAACATTTGACATAATTAAAAGTTATAATCGGATATCAAACACTCATAAACTAGCATTTCCAGATAGCATCAAAGTTGATATTCAGTGGCCAGCAGATTAAGATTTTAGACTCATAAAAAATAAAAAAATTCAACACCTAACACGGACGGTAGCATTAATAAACTCATCACGGTTTTTGCAGGGTGACTGCTCTAAACTGGGAAGCTGCACAAACCCTTAAGCCGTGATACGCTCATCTGCCTGCTTTGCAAACTTCTGTACTATGATTCATTTATCGCTCCCGCCGGTAGTTTGTACCGCGATACTGCACCAGTGTCCATTTACCAAATTCTGCACCATGACTCAATTTCGGCCACTTAGTAAGTTTGTACCGCGATTACGCCATCACACAATTAAAATTGTACAATGATGGCAAAAATTGCGCCATGCTTCGCTCCCGACGGCCTTAGAGAACTTGTCATACAAAACGTGTAATCCGTGAGACGGCCTCTGGTCGACTCAGCGCCGTTTACTAACACTAACCGCCGGGCCGTTATGGCACATTTTATCACCCAAGATTAAAATTTTTACAATCCAAACCGACCAAAGTTATACTCAACCCTAATGAAATATTTAAACAACATTCATACTTTTTATAGTATAGGAGAAAATGATTATTTTCTTTATTGGTAAATTTGTTGTTTAACTTTCGACATTTAATTGTTTTTGAGGGAATTCCCTTTTTGTAAAATAACACCCCAAACCATTTATATCTAAAATGGGGATGCTTACGCAAATTAATTTGATGTCGTTAATTTTAATTTTATTACTGGCATTCAGTTCATGTCATAAACGTAATGAAGGGGAATACTCATATCGTCCGATAGTGCTTGATGATGGTTGGGCGGTCTCAAACCCTACTGATCAAGGAATGGATTCTCAGATTCTTGATAATATTTTCAATGAAGCAAAAGACCTTGACAATATCTACAGCCTTATTGTCGTAAAAAACGGTTTCCTGATTGCTGAAAAATACTTTAATGGCCAAATGGTGAATGATGCTGTCTCAGTCGCATCTGTGACAAAAAGCATTGTCTCTGCTTCAATTGGATTAGCATTGGAAAAAAATTTGATTACCAGCACCGACCAGAAATTAAAAGAATTTTTTTCGGAAATTGACTGGGAATCAACAGATCAAAGAAAATCTGAAATAACAATCAATCAATTACTGCAAATGAGATCAGGTTACCCGTGGGAAGAGCAATACAGGTACATTGATATTCTCAGATCTTCATCTGATTGGCTGCCTTTTCTGAAATCGTTCCCATTGATAAATGATCCGGGAGCTCAATTTGGGTATTCAAATTTTACTGCTCACATTACAGGAATAATAGTTTCTCGTAGTGCCAATACTTCCCTTTTGTCATTTCTCCGTAATCAACTTTTTGACGGCATGGGAATATCAGTGCCTTTTTGGCCAAAGGATGGACTGGGATATTACTATGGAAGCGGAGATATCTTTCTAACTCCAAGAAGCCTAGCCAAAATCGGGCAACTGTATCTCGACGAGGGAGTATGGGACCATGTCCGATACATTTCATCGGAGTGGATAAGCAAATCGCTGCAAGTTTATTCACCTACAACATATGGAAGAGAGATTTTGTCGCATATCCAGAACCTTGGATATGGATACATGTGGTGGTCTGGCACAGCGGGAAATCACAATATCTGGTTTGCATGGGGACATGGAGGGCAGTTGGCTGTAATTATCAAGGATTTGAATATGGTTGTCGTAAGTACGGCATCTGTTCCTCCAGAAGTCAATGAAGATGCCTGGCATAAAACAAAAGTTATAATGGAGCTAGTTGGCAAGCTAATTGAGCAGATTAAATGATTTTGTGAATCAAATAAATATACAATGTAATCCAAAGATCCAGTCATGAAAATCCTAGGCGTAATCTTAATCATCAATGTTATCCTCGCACTGCGCTTATCAGGACAGGACTTATTCCCTGTCAAGCAGTTATCCTTTGATCCTGCACAGGAAGGTTTTGCAACCTGGTCTCCGGATTGTAAAACTATTGTTTATCAGCATACAGATATGCAAGATACTAATCAAAAAAATGGTTTATGGGAAATCCCTGCAGATGGATCAACAGAGCCAAAGCATATCTTTAGCGGACTCGCCGAACATCCAAAATGGTCACCAGATGGGAAACATATAGTTTTTGATGCTGATACAGGTAACAGCATTAAAATGATCTCAGCTATGGGGGGTGAAGCAATCAGGGTTCTTCCCGATTCGGTTCTGATCCAAAATGGAGGCCTTCCCTGTTGGTCCCCGGATGGTTCACAAATAGCATTTATCGAAAGAAAAGAATTTTCTCTTTGTACATACAATCTGAAAACCGGAGAATTAAGAAGTCTGTTTCGGGAGAATGGGAAGCTACCTCTCCCTGGTGGCTGGTGGCCTGATGGTAAAAGCATTCTGGTATCTAATATGGACAGGCAGACAAGGAAATGCACAATGCTTAGAATTAATTCCGATGGTGACAAAAAAACGATTATGAATGGTCATCTTGACAACTTTTATCGCTATATAGCCTTGTCTCCTGACGGTTCGATGCTTGTTTATGCCGTTATGGAGGGTAAATTTCTTTGTCTTTATGTCATGCCCTCAGGGGGAGGCAAATCAATTCTTCTTGTCAAATCTAACGGGCATAATGAAGGTGCAATTTGGTCACCAGATGGTACCAAGATAGCTTTTACCAGCACAAGGACGGGAAATTTTGACATTTGGATTATGGATGTAAATGTAGAAAAACTCAAAAAAGACCTAGCTATTAAATAATTTCAATAGAAACGTGCCATAACACGGACAATAAAAGTCATTTTTTTGTCACGGTTTTTGCGGGTTTCCTGCTTTCTAGAGAGTTTATCGTGCACGTTGTACCCGGATACGCGCATCTGCCCTTTACCCAACTTTATGTACCATGACAGATTCGTGGCTCCGAGACAAATTGTACCACGACACTGCACCAACGTCTTCGAACCGCTTCCTTCACCGGGAGTCAATCCTGGTCGCCCGAAAGTTTGTATCGCGATTACACCAGCACGCAATTAAAATTGTACCATGACGGCAAAAACCGCGCCATGCTTCGCTCCCGACGGCCTTATAAAAATCGTGACGAAAACGCGAAATCCTGCCGACGCCCTCTGGTCGACTCAGCACCAAAAACGAACTTTTATTGCCTGGCCGTTAGTGGTCAGATGAACGTGCGACACATACCCCGAAAGACACATACTGATTTTTTCCAAGATTGTTGATAAATTCCATATCCAAATAGGGTAACAAAAACAACCAGATTCCCATTAAACATGAGAACGGTTGATTGTCCTCTAACATGTGAGTGACCAGGCGAAAGCATGAGAAAGAGTTAACAGATGTTGTATAATCTCATCTTAAAATAAATCAGTTATGTTAAGCAAAATTGGAATTCTTGAAATCATCATTCTTCTGATGGCGACTGTAGCTGTCATCGGTGCTTATGTGCTTGCTCTTACCAAACTCTTTAAATCCAAACTCTCTCCAAATGAGAAATTGTTGTGGACATTTATAATATTGTTCTTTCATCTACTTGGATTAGTGGCATTTTTGATTTATCATGATTATTACCTTAGACAAGAATTCAGAACTAACCTATGACAAGTTTTTAAATAATCCGGCCACTAACACGGACGGTAGCATTAATAAACTCGTCACGGTTTTTGCGGCCTACTGCTCTAAACCGGGAAACTGCACAAACCCTTAAGCCGTGATACGCTCATCTGCTGGCTTTGCAAACTTCTGTACCGTGATTCAATTATCGCTTCCTCGGTAGTTTGTACCGCGAAACTGCACCAGTGGCAGATTTAAAACCTACTTGCCCGAAAGTTTGTACCGCGACCGCGCCAGCCCGTAATAAAAATTGTACCATGACGGCAAAAACCACGCCACGGTTCGCTCCCTGCAGGCTGAGAATATTCCGTGATGAAAACGATAAATCCTGCCGACGCCTTCCGGTCGACTCAGCGCCGTTTACTAACACTCACCGCCGGGCCGTTAGCAGCCAGTCAAATTAGTGTCCATACCCAAAATCTACCAAGACAAATTGTCAACATTCCGATATTTTGTTAATAACTTCAAATCGTTCAGAAGGCCATGAGTATAACACCTGGCTTTGTCAAAGAGCTTTTTTGTCCTGTTTCGGAAAAAACACTGATATTCTGACAGATACCCCTCCAGCCTTTTGTAGGCCGAGGATAGTGTTTTTCCATATTCTTATCTGTCAAAGTAGAGTTAAATACGATATTTATAAAAGACTGACTTCCGAATGCAATATAATTTGTATCCTCGATAGCTTTCGTGAGTGAAAAACTGTACTTTCATCCAATCAAAAAAATGCACTCGTCAATACTTCGCTTCGTAGAGGCACGATATGACTGGCTCCCTGCACCTTAGGATTTACCAGATTTATTTCAGGCATTAAAATTCACAATTGACTTCAGTTTGCAACTTTGAAGTTCAATTAATTGCAGAACGCTATAATCTTAAAATTTAAAATTTATGAAATTTTTACTTTATCCATTTTCTGTCGCAATATTTAAACATTTTAAAAATCAAACCTTTATTTCTTTATTTGCCGGGATATTTTTCTTAACAGGATGTTCGAAAGAGGAAACACCAGATCCTCTTGCCCCTATAGCCTGTTTTGATGTTCCTTCAGGAAATTTGTTTGTCGATGCTTCAATTAATTTTGACGCATCATGTTCAAAAAACTCTTTCAGTTATAGATGGGAATTCAGTGATGGACGGACTTCATCGTTAAAAGAGTTTACCCGCACTTTTACAAAATCAGGAAATTATACTTTATCACTTACAGTTACTGACAGTCTGGGAATAACAAGTATTAAGAAAGAATCATTAGTCATTCAGCCCTCTCCTTATATTATTCATGAGGGTATTATCACAGCAAATGAAGTATGGGTTGAAGGACTGCATCTTATTAAAAATAATGTTACCATTGACGGAGGTTCGGTTGTGGTTGAACCCGGAGCAACAATTTATTTTAATAAAGGACAATCTATCTACGTGGGTCAATCTAATTTCATTTCATCAACAAGTATATTCAAAGCGGTTGGTACTTCCGCAAAGCCAATTAATTTTTTACCGGTTTCAGGGATACAGGCTCCGGGCGAATGGGGGCATATTTTTTTTACAAAAAATTCTTCCGCCCTGTCTTCATTGATTTTTTGCAATTTTCAGTACGGAGGTAAATCCGGTAGTTACCAGTTTAATGATACCTTTTCAAACCATGGTGTTATTGACATTGATAACTGCAGCATAAGTATCGAAAACACTAAAATTCAAAGTAGTATTAACTTCGGGATAAATCTTTCAGGGGGAGGGAAATTTACCACTTTTACCAATAATACTCTTACCGGTAACGGAAGTAATCCCATAAAAATTGATATAAATTGGGCGCACACCATCGGGAGTAATAATAACATTCAGAGCGAAAAAGGCATTTTATTGTACAACAGGAATTTCTTACAGGCTAATGCTACGTGGAAAAAACAGACGGTGGGTTATGAATTTAATGATATTGCCCTTATCGGAGATGCATATTCTGCAGGTTCTTATAATCTGACAATAGAACCAGGGACAAAATTACTTTTCAAAAATGGAAATTTTATGGAGGTTACAAGTACGGCAAGCCTTACTGCAATCGGAACTTCAGCTGAACCAATAATCTTCAGTTCAGCTCAACCTGTTAAAGCAAAAGGCGATTGGAGAAATGTTGAAGTATGGGGCGCCAGCTCTTTCAGATATTGTCAATTTGAATATGGAGGATCACCCAACCTGAACACAACCGATTGGTATGGGATGCTTACCATAAGTTCAGCAACTACAACAGTTAATAATTGCACTTTCAGGGAATCGGCAACCGATGGATTATCAGCATCCCGGGGTGACCTTGTTAACTCATCAAATAATATTTTTTCCGGTTGTGACGGATATGGCTTAACTGTTGCTGCCCATATTGCTCATTTGGTTAATAACACCCATACCTTTAATTGTAATAAAAATATCCATATCCAGGCCATGCCTGTCGCCCTTAATGCCAATGCGATATGGCCCAAACGTAATTTTCCGTATTATTTAAGTGGTGAATTTGATATAAGAGGCTCTGGCTCACTGACTATTGAACCAGGGGTAGAGATAAGGTTTTTACCCGGTTCAGAGCTTATAGTTGGAAATTTTGTTGCCGATGGCACAACAAGTCCAATAATTTTCACACTCGATGAAGCATACCGTGCAATAAAAGAAAAATACTGGAAATGTATATATTTTACTTCCGGCACTTCATCCGTTTCTAAAATTATTAATTGTAAAATATCATTTGGCGGGTATAATCCGGGTTATCCTGACACCGGAATGATTCATTGTTCCAATACAGTAAATAAACCAACTATTATGAACAATGAAATTACTAATTCTGCAGGTCATGGCATAAGCCTTAATTTTGCAAGCCCGATTATTTCGGGAAATATATTTTCAGGAAATACCGGACAGGATATGCATTCATATTAATTAAAGCTAAATACTGCTAGTCAGAAAACTCAAAAACCAAAACCCTCCTCAGATATCAGGAAGGGTTTGGTTTTTGTTTGTAACCCTTCGACGTATTACGTTATAGGTCAGGCAACACTAATAACGTCATTTATAAAAATGGAATATTTCGTAGGTAATACTGACCGGGAATGGTTCAACTTTCTTAGAACAAGAGCCCCGGAAGAAACAATTTCACAGGTTCGCCCACGAGAGATTCAAATTTTGCATGCATTACGGATAGCATTATGTTGCATTACGGTTTAGCATTATGTTGTATTACGGTTTGCATTTTGTTACGGTTTGCATTATGTTGCGCTTCGGCAAACATTGTGTTGCGTGCCATTACGTGCGTAATGTTAAACCTTATGAGAGAAAGATCGTGATTGTGAATCTTTTCACAACACTTCCGGATTCTTGCACAAAACATGACAAACAACAAACCCTGATTAATAACAAAAACTTTGATTTCTCCTCTCCAGCTTTTAACAAATAACCGTCTGCTAACACGGACGGTAGTGTTAATAAACTTGTCACGGTTTTTGCAATTTGTTCCTGCTATCTAGAGAGTTTATCGTGTCCGGGGCACCCGGATACGCTCATCTGCCCGCCCCCACACTTCTGTACCGTGATTCATTTATCACTCCCGCCGGTTGTTTGTACCGCGATACTGCACCAGTGGCTTCGAACATATTTATCATGACTGATTTAAAACCTGCTTGCCTGAAAGTTTGTACCGCGATCGCACCAGCCCGAAACCAAATTGAACCGTGATGGCAAAAACCGCACCGTGCTTCGCTCCCTACGGCCTTAGAGAACTTGTCATACAAAACGTATAATCCGTGTGACGGACTCTGGTCGACTCAGCAACGTTTACTAATGCTAACCGCCGGGCCGTTAGCAACTATTAAAGCGCATAAATTGATGCTCGCAGAAACAATTTTTAAATATTGAAACTATATTAAGTGATGAAGAATATGAGACACAATACAATATCAAAATGGCAAGTACCTTTCATTATTATTGCTATAGTTTTAATTATTACAGGTGTATGTTTAACTCAATTAATGTCTATCCCATTTATTCAAAAATTGGCAACATTAAATGATATTATTGACATACTTGATAAGTTATTAAAAATTATAAGTACTCTTATTTCGGGGATTGCGATTATTAAAATAATCCATAAAAAGGAAGTGGTATCTGAGGTCATATATAAGCATTTCAACTTTCCATTTAATAAAATATTTTACGTTAGTATAATTCTTTCATCTTTTCTATTACTTCTTTGTATAATATGGTTTATTAACACAAAAGAACGTATTATACCTAACACAACCATTACAAGCAATAGAATAATTATTGATACACAAAAAGCAAAAATAATTAATCCTATTTCAAATAATGTTTTAGGGATTGGATATGTAAAAGTACAATGGAAACCCAATGGTACTAAGGTTTTGCAAGTATATCGAAATAGTAGCCTCATTCTTGAATCATCTCAAAAAGTACTCACAGATTCTAAAATGTATCTAAATAAACCGGGTAAAATTGAGATAAAGATATGGAATTCAGAAGGACTATTAGATGATAATGTTTGGATAGAAATAGTTGGGAATTCATTTAGACCCAATATTATTTATTTGGCTGTCGCAATATTATTTTTTATAATCTTTCTAATTATATATAATCATTTTTCAAAGAATATATTAATTAAAAATGGAGGTTAAAATGAAAAACTTTAAGGATTTATTATTTAGAAGTTTAGTTTCTTTAATTGTGATCATTATAACATTCCTAATGATTACCAATTGTAAATCTAAAGGAAATAAACAAACCGAAGGAATTATATTTCCCAAGGAGGATCAATGTGTTCAAAAAGGATATGTTCAAATTAAATGGAATCCTAAAGCAAAACCTATGGTCGTTCAATATTACCAGGCTGACATATGTATGCTAAATTGTGATGCAAAGCCATCGCATTCATGGTCAGGAGATAGTATACAGATAAACGCAATTGGCAGAACAGAGATAAAAATCTGGGAACCTGGTGATTCTGAACCATTTAGTTCTATTTGGATTTATGTAGAAAATTCATGCCAATAATAGTAAGTTGAGCGAAAAATCTAGGCTATTTTGAGAAAAAAATCAAAAAACAGTTGCTAACACGGACGGTAGTGTTAATAAACTTGTCACAATTTTTGCAATTTGTTTCTGCTTTCTAGAGAGTTTATCATGCCCGTTGTACCCGGATACGCGCATCTGCCCGCCCCAACACTTCTGTACCGTGATTCATTTATCGCTCCCGCCGGTAGTTTGTACCGCGATACTGCACTAGTGCCCATTTACCAAATTCTGCACCACGACTCAATTTCGGTAACTTAGTAAGTTTGTACCGCGATTACGCCATCACACAATTAAAATTATACCATGACTGCAAAAATTGCGCCATGCTTCGCTCCCGACGGCCTTAGAGAACTTGTCATACAAAACGAGTAATACGTGAGACGGCCTTTGGTCGACTCAGCACCGTTTACTAACACTAACCGCCGGGCCGTTAGGTTTAAGCGTGTGCGCTGAATGACCACCGCCCTACAAGAAAGAGTGGTCAATGCTGTAACTAAGATGAGGGTAGGCACCTCGCAGGTGTTGTACAGGCGAAACCTGCAAACCGCCCCACGGTGCTTCTCAGGTGACTGAGAGGTATTGAACGGATGGGGAAAAGTCCTGTCGAAAGGATTAGGTAAGAATAGAAAAGATGAACGAAAGTGATTCTCCATTGAGGTGCCGAGAAAACGACATCCTGTCAAAACCCATTGGTCACTTATGCCGGGGGATAAGTACAGCGGATACCTGTTTACTGGCTGTGCGACAGGCGTCATAAAGGAGACATGAGCTCTATTCAGGCTTAATTATGGAACAGAGGAAGTCATACAAAAATGTTAAGGGAAAGGCACAAGCAGGAGAAACACCTGTGAGGCCAAATACCGATGTTTTGTATGAACTCGGACTCAGTCATAGTAGTGATGAAGCTTCTGTAATGGAAGTGGAGCGAAGAACTGAGGTTACACAGTTGAGGTTACCGCTGATAACCTTTCGAAAGAAAGGGAGGTCTAGCGGAAGTGAGACGAAAAGTATACCAATTGCCAAGAGAATGGTATGGGAAGCTTACAAGAAGGTACGGAAAAACAAAGGAGCAGCAGGAATCGCCAATGAGACCATTGCAATGTATGAGGAACGTCTTGAGGACAATCTTTACATTCTTTGGAATAGAATGAGTTCAGGCAGCTACTTTCCAATTTCGGTACTTGAAGTAGAAATTCCCAAGGATGATGGAAAGAAGAAACGGAAGTTAGGCATTCCAACGGTTAACGACCGGGTAGCGCAACAAGTTATTAAGAGCTACCTTGAACCGAGATTTGAAGCCTAACAAGAGTATATGTTACAGATCTGCAGATTAAGAGAGTTACATTAAAAGGGAGTGTTAATTCAAACGACTTGGTAACTACAGTTAGCTTTGAATGGGGGACCTCAACAACCTATGGGAATATTACTGAGCAAATAGTCAGTAATGGGTATTCGAGATTGGATGTTAGTGCTAATGTAACTGATTTAATTGGTAGTACAACATATCATTACAGGGTCAAAGCAATAAATGAGTTAGGTACAACTTACAGTGACGACTTTACTTTTACGACATGTGAACTGGTTGATGTAGATAATAACTATTACCATGCTGTGACAATTGGAACACAAACATGGATGCAAGAGAACCTGAAGACAACTAAATTCAATGACAACGAAAATATTCCTTTAATCACTGACAATACTGAATGGATTAATCTTAGTACACCCGCTTATTGTTGGCTTAATAACAGTGAATTAATATTCAAAAATCCTTATGGAGCACTTTACAATTGGTACTCGGTAAGTACCGGGAAATTATGTCCCCAAGGTTGGCATGTACCATCTGATGCTGAATGGACCATTTTAACAGATTATTTGGGCGGTTTAGTTGAATCATGTTACAAATTGAAAGAAACTGGTACCATACATTGGTTTGTAACAAACTCAAACGCAACAAATGAAACAGGATTTACAGCATTACCTGCTGGTTGTAGACTGAGCTATGGTAGTGAGGGGATTGGCTACTGTGGTGGATGGTGGACTGCTACGACTTCAGGTGCAACATCTTCCTGGATGCGTATGATTTACCGGCATAGAAATGATGTCGTAAGAGGTGGAAATATTGGAAGTATGGGTCTGTCAGTTCGCTGTATTAAAAATTAACAAGATTAAAAATTAACAAGATTATAAAAAAACTTTTACCTTTTAAATAATCCGGCCACTAACACGAACGGTAGTGTTAATAAACTTGTCACAATTTTTGCAATTTGTTCCTGCTTTCTAGAGAGTTTATTATGGCCGTTAAACCCGGATACACGTATCTGCCTGCCTCCAAATTTCTGTGCCGTGAGTTAATTATCGCTCACGACGGTAGTTTGTACCGCGATACTGCACCAACGGCTTCGACCAAAATCCTGCACTGTGAGTTAATCCTGGTCGCCCGCAAGTTTGTACCGCGATTACGCCAGCACGCAATTAAAATTGTACATGATGGCAAAAATTGCGCCATGCTTCGCTCCCGACGGCCTGAGAGAATTTGTCATACAAAACGTGTAATCCTGCCGACGGCCTCTGGTCGACTCAGCAACGTTTACTAATGCTAACCGCC
Source organism: uncultured Bacteroidota bacterium (assembly GCA_963744745.1). GTDB lineage: Bacteria > Bacteroidota > Bacteroidia > Bacteroidales > VadinHA17 > LD21. The sequence continues at coordinate 101,481 of CAVUVD010000001.1, forward strand.
GGGCCATTAGGTTTCAACATTTTAAGATGCAAATCAATACGGTAAGATTTTGATTTTCATTAGAAATTCTTAGCTTTAAAAAATTGTATAAACTTAAATATACATGAAAATTTCAGGACTTCTCACTCTACTTGTATTAATCATTTTCGGTTGCAGCAAAGAAGAAAATAACCCAAGAACCGAGACAATACTTATAAAAGGGAAATTAACGTCATCAACTAAAGGTGTTGCTGAATCAAAAGGCACTTTCGTTGACATTTTGGATAGCAAAAAAGTGATGATATTCTATGGAAATCGGTATGATTTGGTTGAAATAAAAGATGGGACGTTCTCTGCTACTGCAGAGGTTGGCGGAGCAACAGCTCTTGTTTTTCTGGACGGATCAAATAGATTTATTGGAAATCTTTTTGCCGGAGGACTAAACATACTCCCATTAAATAAACTTGAGGACGGTCAGATTGAAATAGACCTTCAAAACCTTACTTTGGATGGAACAAGAGTAATTCCTTCACATGATCCTATTGGCGATGAAATAAATATATCAGATGAAGAGGCAGTTCGCTATAGGGAAATTGGAGCATACTACGAATCGCTGGCAAAGAACATAGATGCAGATAATGATGGTGTTCCTGATATCCTTAATAAAAAAGACCTGAGAATATCATCCCATTTTTCAGTCATAGGTGGCAAATGGGGAGTTAATAATACTGCCCCCATGCAATTTGATGCTATAAACCTGATTATTAATTACCAGGTCAGGATAGAAGGGAACATCTCTCTTGCTCCGACGAGTGGTTTGCAGGTCCTATTTGAAGGTCCATCAGATAGCCCTTACACGGACATTTCACAAAACCATTATGTTGCAGATAAGGATTGCTTTATTGCATTTTTCAGTCGGGGACCCCAACAGCAACAAGGGAATGGCGGACTTCCATTCAGCAAAGGGATCTATACATTCTCAATAGAAAATCAATCGTTTAATTTGAATTATTCAAATATTGATGCAAAATATTACCTCGTACTTGCATCACCAACACTTCACACCAATAATGAAGGCGTGATCACATCTGTGACAGTTGAGTATAAACTTCCGGATAACAGAATAGTTGATCCTGAACACTTTGTCACGATTTTGCAGCTTCAGTTTCGTAAGAAAGATGGCACTCGTCTTGAAATGGGTGCCCTTTACGAGGCAGTCGAGACCAACCGGAGAATTAAAGATATTAAGAACATTACCCTTGATACACCATTCCCATTATCGGATTTGAGCGAATTGGGTGTCAATTATAATGACTTTTTAGGAAATGAATATGATGTAAACTGGAGAGGTAATAAGTAAATGGAAGAGCAAAATTCATCAACAAAATAATACGCCGAAAACCTAACACGGACGGTAGCATTAATAAACTCGTCACGGTTTTTGCGGGCATACTGCTCTAAACCGGGAAGCTGCACAAACCCTTAAGCCGTTATACGCTCATCTGCCCGCTTTGCAAAACTTCTGTACCGTGATTCAATTATCGTTCCCGTCGGTAGGTTGTACCGCGATCGCACCAGCTCGAAACCAAATTTGTACCGTGATTGCAAAAACCCGCCGTGCTTCGCTTCCGACGGCCTTGTAAAACTTATCATACAAAACGTGTAATCCGTGAGACGGCCTCTGGTAGACTCAGCAACGTTTACTAATACTAACCGCCGGGCCGTTAGCAAAAATGGTGCTCGCAAGATAATTTATCATCAATTACCAAATTGGTAACTATTTATTATATTTGTATCGGATTTCTTAAAGAATGAGAGTATTTGCACGAAAGATATTGCGAGAATTTTGGGAAAAGTATCCCGATTCTGAAGAGCAATTAGCAACCTGGTATAAAGAAGCAACCAAAGCAGACTGGACATCTCCTGCAGACATTAAATCGGAATATGCCAAAGCAAGTATTCTCAAGGACAAGAAAGTGATCTTTAATATTTGTGGTAATAAATATCGGTTGGTAGTCAGGATAAATTATCCAAGAAAGTGGGTTTTTGTCTTGTTTGTTGGCACTCATATAGATTATGATAAACTCAACATTGAAGAATTATGAAAATAAAAGTTATAAAAACTGAAGAAGAATATAATAAAGCATTGAAAAGACTAGAAGAGGTTTTCGATGCTGTAGAAGGTACTCCAGAGGGTGACGAGGCTGAACTTCTTGCTATCTTGGTTGAGAAATATGAGGATGAACATTATCCAATAAAAGCTCCTGATCCCATTGAAGCTATTAAGTTCAGAATGGAACAAATGAATATGGACAAAAAAGATTTGGCAAAAATTATTGGATATAAGAGCAGAGTATCTGAGATTTTTACAAAAAAACGGAAACTAAATCTTAAGATGATACGAAGGATACATCATAGGATGAAGATCCCTTATGAATCCTTAATCACTGAATATTAATAAAATACACTTTTGCTAACACGGACGGTAGTGTTAATAAACTTGTCACGGTTTGTGCAGGGTGACTGCTCTAAACTGGGAAGCTGCATAAACCCTTAAGCCTTGATTCATTTATCACTCCCGTCGGTAGTTTGTACCGCGAAACTGCACCAGGTGGCTCCGAAACAAATCCTGCAACAGTTAGAATTCAAGTTCACTAACCGCCTGGCAGTTAGCCTTAATGAGGAGGTTCGTGGCCATACCGAAAACTCTGAAAACTATTGCACGAAAGAAAAACATGTACTAACTTTGTAATTACATTTATAAAGTAATTGAATCATGGAAGTAGCAGTCATCAAGATAGGAAATTCGAAGGGAATAAGGTTCAGCAAGACCACTTATCGAACGATATAATATTCAGAGATACCGTAGAGTTGATTCTGGAGAAAGGTCAAATCTGCATCAAACCATTGTCAAAACCACGAAAAGGTTGGGAAAAGGCATTTAAAGAAATGCATGACAACGGTGATGATAAAATGATAATGCCAGACATCTTTGAAGAAGAAAATCTTGAAGAATGGAAATAAGTCAGTATCAGATCATTCTTGTAAACCTTGATCCCACGATTGGGAGTGAGATAAAAAAAACAAGACCATTGTGTCGTTCTCTCCCCTGACGAAATGAATAGACATTTACGAACAGTTGTTATTGCCCCAATGACAACGAGTTCGAAAAACTATCCTACAAGAATCGAGGTAAAACACGACAATAAAATTGGATGGATTGTTATTGATCAGATAAGGACTATTGACAAACAGAGGATCATAAAGGATCTTGGCAAACTATCAAAATCCGAGATCAAAGAAGTAAAATCAGTTATCAAAGAGACATTTGTTGATTAATTTCATTTCAACGTTTTTATCTTGAATCTGAAATTTTAACAAATCACTAAGGCTAACTGATAAGGCTTCGTGTGGTCTTTTTGATTTTAATTATTTGTGGTAGACTAATTAACGTGGAAAACACAAAAAACTATCCCATCCCTTTTTTAGGGGTGGGATTTAGTGCAACATTAAAAGCCAGGCATCTGCAAAACTGTTGGGATTCGGCCTTCACGCCATCATCAGTAAAATTCTGTTATTTTGTTAACACTACCTTTCTACCGTGATTCGGCCCTCGCGCGATTATGAACCAAGATTATGCACAAGCCATGATTAAAATAAAAACACGAAATGCTAACACGGTCGGTAGCATTAATAAACTCGTCACAGCGTGCCCCGACATGTGGCAACCATGTCGATGGGTTTTGCGGACTACTGCTCTAAACCAGCAGACAATTTATTACACACATCCACACTATAGATAAATTAGATGACAAGATTACTGGTTATAGTCTTTATCGGATTAATTCTTTCAGGCTGCAATAACAATTCAAATTCAATAAAAAAGAAACTTAATGGTATCTCAATTATTGAGTATTCAGTAAAAGAAACCTTCCCTCATAGCACTGATTCTTTCACTGAGGGTTTCTTATTTCATGACAATAAGCTTTTTGAAAGCACAGGATCTCCTGAAAATTATCCAAATACAAAATCAGTAATCGGGATTGTAAATTTAAAGACAGGAATAATTGATGTAAAAGTAGAAATTGATAGAAACAAATACTTTGGAGAGGGCATCGTTTTTTTTAATGATAAGCTTTATCAACTTACCTATAAAAATCAATTGGGATTTATTTATGATTCAAAGTCCTTTAAGCAGATAGGAACATTTACTTTTGCAAATAAAGAAGGTTGGGGTATGACTTCTGATGGAGAATCAATAATTATGAGCGACGGTACAAATTTTATTACATATTGGGATCCAGATAGTTTAAAAGAAATTAAAAAACTCAATATTACATATGATGGTGCATCAGCACTTTATGCAAACGAGTTAGAATATATCAAAGGCTTTATCTATGCTAATATCTGGACAACAAACTATATCGCAAAAATTGATCCCGAAGATGGAAAAATCGTTGGACTCATTGATTTAACCTCATTATTCCAGAATGCCAGAAGAGTAAATCCTCTCTCTGAAGCTACAAATGGAATAGCCTATGATGAAAGAAAGGATAAAGTATTTGTGACTGGAAAATTCTGGCCATTTATTTTTGAGATCAAATTCCAATATTAAAAATAATCTTTATAAATGTATATTTAATTTACTTCAATGGATACATGCATCACGATGCTCAGGGGTATTAACATGACCGGGCATAATTCAATCAAAATGGTCAGACTTGCCAATTTGTTCAGGCAAAACGGTTATACTGATGCTGAAACTTACATTCAGAGTGGGAATATTGTATTTACATGTCACAAAAATAGTATTGACGATGTTTCTTCAGAGATCCGGCAAGCCATTCTATCTGAATTCAATCTCAACATTACTGTAATAACCCGCACCTCGGATGAAATGAAAAAGATAATCTCAGCAAATCCATTCCTGGGAGAACCATGCTTTGATCCCTCAAAAATGGCAGTGCTTTTTCTTGAGCTTAAACCATCGGAAGAACAAATTCTAAAAGTCGCATGTATTGATTATCCCCCTGACAAATTCCAAATAAATGGTAGTGAGATATACGTTTACTGTCCGAACGGATTCGGGAAAACAAAGCTATACACAAATTTCTTCGAAGCTAAAATGAAGGTGACAGGTACAGCCAGAAACTGGAGAACAGTAAACAAGCTCCTGGAAATGGCAGAGAAAAAGAAACGAGAACCTCGATAAACAGAAGTCGCCACCCCTGCAGTCTGGCACCCTGCTAAAAACACCCACTGGGTGTTTTATTAACGCCCGGTACTGGTTTTTAATCCTGACATACGCAGCATCGTTATGGATCGACTCAACAACGTTTACTAATGCTAACCGCCGGCCCGTTATGTTTCATAGATAGTGCCTTGTAGCTGATTCCCACACTAAAAGAGATAGACTAATGTTTAAGAAAATCGGCTTTATCGCTTCATCAACCCTGGGACTTGTCCTGTTTGCAGCCTTAATTTCTGTTGGCATGGCAGAATTTTATCCAACAATTGACAATAAAATTATTTCACTCTTATCAGGAAATTGGTTATTGACAATCTTTAAGATTCATGCTGGTATAATCTCAAACGATCCAAATCCTCTTTTTGGAATTAATCTTTATGACATATTTATTCTTATACTTTTTCTTATTGTTTGTGCTTCCTTATTTAAAATCTCGTATAGGAAAAACAGGATTTGGTTCATAATTTCCATGACCTTACTTTTCCTTGGTATTATTGTTTACTTCCTAACCCAACTGGCAGGAAGAAGTGCTTTTATGGCATCCGGAATATTCATTTCTATTCCTTTAATTCGAGTATTTAAAAATAAAACTGCTGGATTGACCGGTATTTCATCTAATCTCTTATTACTAGTTGGTGATTTTACAGTTGGACCTCAATTATCGTTTATTGCTCCATTATTCCTTTGCGGATATCTCTTACTAATATTCTGGTTTTTTACTATTTCAAAAATTCTATCACAATATAAATTAAACACTACGAACACTTAACACGGATGGTATCATTAATAAACTTTTCACAACCTGGGCCGACATTTGGCAACAAGGTGTAGTTCTCTGCAATCAGCATCTAAAGATCCTGACTTAAGATTTATTTTGAAGCAAAAATCTTATGTTGGCATTATTTTTGTTAAATTTAAATCAAACAAATCTTCAGAAAATATGCTTTAATTAGTGTCAATCTAATCTTTTCTATTATGAAAAACCATACTTTCTTCAAAAGAGCGTTAATCTCATTCATGGGATTATTTATAGCCCTTTATTGTACTTCCCAGACACCTAAAGAAAAAAGAGCAGAACGGTATGAAAAAAGGAAATCAGAAAACAGGAATAACTTTGAGTCGCTGGGTTCGTTGATTAATTCCCGTAGTTTTGTTTTTAAGTCTGGTGAGACAGAAAGTCGACAGATCTCAGATTTGTCCCAAAACCATGAGTATGAGACAAGTGAAATCAGAATTAATGGCTCATTAGTTAAGATTACCGGATTAAATAGCTCCGAGTGGTGGAAGTCAACAAGTTGCACAATCGATAAGTGGGAACTAACTGAAAATCCCGAAGAGCTCACATATTCAATATTTTTTATGGCACGTTCCGGAGATTCCAATACTGCCATACTAATCAAAGTACTCAGTGATAAAACAGCCATCGCCCAATTCGGGGGACGCGAGTTCCGGGGGCAAGTAGCACCAATCTGATCAATATACGGACGTACTTCAAGTGATTGAAGTAACCTGGATTAACCTTAAGCCATGGCAAGCTCTCATCCGGCTTTAGAAAAATTTCTGATGTAAACGCAATCCAGATGAAAATCGCATGCGTAGTACTAGGGACAAGAGGTGATGTTCAACCGATTATCGCTTTGGCTAATGGACTTTATAAACAAGGCCACGAGATAATATGTGCACCTCCTGAGAATGAAGAACTTATTTCCAGGGTTAATTGCAGGTTCCTCTCTTTTGGTCTTGCAGACAAACTAAAACATTCAAATGGAACTGAATTGACTATCCAACTTATAGAGAGAGAATTCTTAAACCAAACCAGTTGTTAACACTGACGGTAGTGTTTAATAGGGAACCTCTCTCAAGACCATATCCCCCAAAAAACACTTACGTAATAGATAAATTATTTGTTTTATGAAAGGCATTTTAACGATTATTCTTCTATCCTATTGTATGATCCTTGAGGGTCAGGAACGATTTGTTCATATCAATGGACAAAAGTTCCGTATTAATGAATTTGGTACCGGTAAAACAACCGTAATTTTTGAAAGTGGCATGTCCGACAGCCTGGAAGTATGGGGATCAATCCCGGATAGTGTCTCTTTATTTGCTCATGTTTTCATGTATGACAGAGCTGATATTGGGAAATCTGACACATCAAGAATTGAAAGGACCTTGCCTAATATGGTTAATGAGTTAAGAAGCATATTAAAAAATCAAAACATTAATCCACCTTATGTTTTGGTTGGCCACTCATTAGGGGGTCTTATTACACGTTATTTTTCAAGTAATTATCCAAATGAAGTTAAAGGACTATTATTGCTTGACCCTGCTCCTGAATCATATTGGAATAGTATGTCAAAAAGAGATTTAAAAAAATATATTGAAGGAGGTAACGAATGGTATGAAACAAGATTCAGTGAAAAATACAGAAAAGAATGGTATCATTTTATACCAAATCTTGATTACATGAAAGACCTTAAGATAAATAAACATTTGCCAATAATTCTGGTGTCTGCATCAGCCTGGAAATGGTATAAATATCATGAGGATATATTAGCAGGATTTGACAAATCAAAACATATTGAACTTGAAGGAGAGCACCATATTTTTAAAAATCATCCTGCTTTAATAATCAGTTACATTGAAGAATTAATTTCCCTGACCCTGGACAATTAACTTTTACAATTTTGTCGCTCCGTCGTCGGATAGGGAGCAGCGTGGTTCGGAAATAGAATTTAATAAAATAATCTGAGACCTTCCATAATATCAGTAAAGGGCAGCACATAACATTTGACAGCAGCAACAATAAACATGATTTCAGGACGATATAAGAAACCGGGAATTCATTAATAATGTTTATGAAATGGTATCGTTGAAAAACATTCAACATGATAAACTGAAATATCTGCTTCTATGGAGTTAGTAATCATTTGTTTAGCTGCATTTGCAACAGCTATCTTAACATTCTTTTCGGGCTTTGGGCTTGGAACCATCTTAGCCCCGGTATTTGCAATATTTTTCCCGGTTGATATTGCAATTGCACTTACTGGCTTTGTGCATTTTTCCAATAATCTTTTCAAGATTGCATTAGTCGGAAGAAATACCAATAAAGCTGTCTTACTGCGTTTTGGAATCCCCGCCATTATCGCATCATTCGCCGGGGCCTGGCTCCTCCTTAAAATCACTGTTTTACCAGCACTTCTGCAATATGAACTTTGGGGCAGGATTTTTGAAGTTACACCCGTAAAACTCATTATTGCATTATTGCTCATTGTTTTTTCCGCACTTGAAATTTCTCCATCATTTCACAGGGTTCAACTTGGCAAGGATAAACTGGTATTGGGAGGAGTCCTGAGTGGTTTTTTTGGCGGTTTGTCGGGCATCCAGGGAGCAATCCGCAGTGCATTCCTTATAAGAAGCGGGCTTTCAAAAGAGGCATATATTGCAACAGGCGTTGTAATTGCCTGTCTGGTCGATTTTACAAGACTTTCAGTTTATGCATCACGTTTCACATCGGCAAGCCTCCACGAAAATCTGACACTTATAATTTCGGCAACCTTTTCAGCAATTGCGGGTGCATATTTTGGCAAAAGATTGCTCAAAAAAGTAACAATGAGGAGCATTCAGCTTATTGTTGCAGTAATGCTGATGATGATTTCGGTTGCGCTGGGTTTGGGGTTTATATGATGAAGAATGGGGAGAAGATGAAGCAAGGCGGGTTTGTAAATCTGTTACATCTTTATCAGGTATTAACGAATGGAAAACCCAGGGATTTAAGACAATTAAAAAATCAAATGATAATACCAGATAAATCTCCCACACATGGTAACTCTTAAAATCATCAGGTATATAGTGTTTCTCTCCATCCACTGGATACCAAGAATTCTATGCATACTTTTTTCAGTTTTCATTACACTGTTCTCATTCGATGTTTTTGGACAAGAGACCAATTTCTGGACGACTCTGCTCGCTTTTATTATTCATAATATTCCAACTATTATAATCATTTCTGTTCTGGTTCTTTCCTGGAAATGGTCATGGATTGGCGCCATTAGCTTTATCTCTCTTGGTGTAGTTTATCTCTTATGGTTGTCTGACAATAACAGTTCCCCTCTGATTTACTATCCGCTTTTTGTTACGGGAGTATTCTTTCTGCTTGACTGGACTATGAGAAATCAGATAAAAAAGGCCCGGGATGCTTACCATGCAGATAATTAGCTATTAAATGTTTCAGCGACCAGATTAAATTTTTTCAATTAGATGCAAGATTCAATCATATTTAAAGAAGAATTACCAGACATTCAGAAATATTGGGATTTATTCCAGACAACCGCCTGGAATGAAGAATACCATTTTTCTCCTGAGGAATTACAGACAGCCATCAGGAACAGCTGGTATTTCATTTCAGTCTATGATATTGAAAATCTGGTAGGTTTTGGCCGGATTCTCGCTGATGGAATCCATCATGCATTGATTGTTGATCTGATCATTCATCCGGAATACCAGGGTAAAGGTCTGGGCAGTAAACTACTCGGCAGGCTCATCCGGAAATGCAGGGATCATAATATCAGGGATGTTCAGCTTTTTGCAGCCAGGGACAAATATCAGTTTTATGAAAGGTCGGGATTCAGGAGAAGGCCGGATAATGCGCCAGGCATGCAACTTTTACAGACATTTGAAGCTGATACTAATCATTGAAGAGGATGTCTCAAAAGTCCTTTTTAACCGCAAAGTGACCCACCTGACTGTCACAGGAACTTCAATACAAATAACTCTTCCAGCAGGCTACCCTGACCCCCAGGGGGGGGCCCGCAAAAGTCTTTTTTGTTAAATCATTTCTTCCTCCTTAGATTATTGTAATCCAGATAATACAACACTCTTACCGAAAAGCTGTTAATCTGGGCCGATCTCCATGTTTCATCGAGGTTGTCCCAGTAGTTGTTCAAAACTGCATTACCGCTGGTGTAAATCGCATTTTTCCATGCCAGTGATAATTCCGATCCGGGTGCAAAAATCCATCTGAAAACAAGATCAATATTGAATGCATTATAGTTTTCATTTTTATTCATATTATAGGCCTGATCACTCAACAGTAAACCATCATCCTGAAGCTGATAGTATTCCTTGTTCGCTGCGGCTGACCAGTAGTGTCTCATCCTGAAATTAACGCTTGCTTTATTATTCATCGCGTATGAAGCTCCAATAACATTCTCAAATGTTTTTACATCACGCCGTGCAAAGTATATAGTATCCTGCTCACTTGTCATATCCACAAACCCTCTGCCATTGGTTTCTTTTGAGATTTCCGAGGAGTAGCTGAACTGCAAACGCCTGCCAAGCCTGTAATTAATGTTTAGGAATGAGGTGTTCAGTACTTCGTCATTATCAGGTTGATTTGACCTGAAAAGATCGACACTTGCTCTCAGGGCTTTACGGTTATCGGTAAACATTGAGAAGCCAAAGAAGAACGACTGTGGCTCAATGAAAAATCGACCGCTTACACGGGGTTCATAGTAATTATGCTGTACGCCATTATACCTGAAATTGAAAAAAACACCATAGTTATTCAGAAAACAGTTGTGATAATTAAAACGGAATATGTTGCCATATATGGCATTTGGTTTAAATATACGGTTATGCTCGAACGTTATATTCGTTGACAAGTCCCTTATAATTCCGAATGGCTCTGTAATGTTAAGGCCTATCCAGGCATCAGTTCCTAATTCATTATTCCGGCGCAGATAACCAAGATCGTTCGGATTGAATTTGTCCGAGACCATACTTTGGGTAAGCCCCCCCTGGAGCTTTCCGCTGTTTTTTGATGCGGAAACATTTGCAAAGAAACCTGTTTCGTTTTCACCATTTATCCTTGTGCTCAATCCACCCTGCCCGCTTAATGCATAATTCTTTTTCTTGTTTCTCAGCTGAAAATCAGTGGCGGTTACATTAGCTCTGAAGGGATCTCCTGCCATGAGAACACTGGTATTCAGTATGCTGACATAGGAATTGTTCGCAAGGGTTTTATCTATAACTGCAACATTGTAATTTGTGAATGGCTGGATAAGGACATCCCTTTTCCCTCCTGTCAGAGTATCCTTTAAAACAGCATTCGATGGAAGGGTCATGGCATTCAGTATTCCGAGCCCCCACCCTTTTGTGGTCCGGCCGGATATCTTGGTGGCATTGAGGAGCTGTGACTCTGTCGGATTATAATCTATTATCTCGTTATCTGTCAATGCTTCGTCTGCCCTTTTTGAAAACTTTGGATTAGCGCCGATCCTTCTCGAATAGAATACCCCTCCCCTGTTGAATAATTCTGTCCCCTCTGTAAAGAACTGTCTTTTCTCAGAATAATATAATTCATACGGGGAAAGATTAAGCTGTTTGTCGTCGGACTGGATCTGTCCGAAATCGGGCACCAGCATCATGTCGAGCGTAAAGCTTTCACTTATTCCGTATTTAAGATCCATACCTCCCTTGTAAGTATATTCAGGCTTCGATGCATCGCTTCTTAGCTCACTGTAAGCAGCAGCATAAGGACTCAATGAAAGCCTCACAGGTGATTTGATATCCTTAATCCCGGTCATCTGACCCTGCTGATGGATAAATCCTGACACCTGTCGATCAATGAAACTCCATGATGTATTTGAATTGAACCGCCTGAGGTTTCTGAACATGTTTAATCCCCATACTCCGTCCCCTTTCTCAGGAAATCTTAATGCAGAATAAGGAATTTTTAATTCAGCTATCCAACCGTTTTCCGTAATCCTGGTCTTGCTCTCCCATACAGCATCCCAACTGCTGTCTTCATTGTCAAATGTAGTTTTGATAGCTTTTATGTCGGTCTGTACTCCGGCGGGGGTGATGAAAAAACCATAAGCAAGCTGTCCCTGGTTATAAGGGTCAAAATAAACACCGAAAAAATCAGAAGCGCCTATATTATCGCGTTCAGAGAAGAAATTAAAGATACTGTCAGGTTTATCATAGAACATACCTCCAACGTATATGGCTGTCTGATCGTACAGGAAATACACCTCAGATGGTTGATTAGCAGGTCTGCCTCCATAAGGCACAACCTGCACAAAATCTTTTGCCGGTTGTGCCTGTGAGTAGACCGGCTCATCAAGGTAACCGTCAATTTTGACAGGAGTGGTTATATACATGGCTTCAACATTTTTTTTCTGCTGGCCACATAATAAACCATTGCTTAAGATCAATAAAAAGCAAATAATATATTTCATTGCAATAGTTTTTTTAACAACAGGTTGTGATATTGTTCAACATTCCACAAACAAAGACGATTATTTTCCGGAATGTTGCGGCTGGTTAGATTTTTTTTCTAAAAATGTAGATGTTATCGTATGGTAAAAAGGTTTCAGTTCTGATATGATCATAACCGGATTCCCTTGCTAATTCAAGTACCTGGCTGCTGTTAAGGAATGAAGGTATATGTGATTTATCCTCATTGACATTCCGTTCAATAATTACAAGCATACCATCCTTTTTAAGGTATTTCTTCAGGTTTGTAAGGAATGGGACCTGGAGTTTAATCTCATGAAGCACATACACCATTATTGACATGTCCAGGTTCATTACCGGAAACATTGGATCATCTGCTTGTCCTTCTACAGTTTTGATATTTCCGATACCTTCCCTTTCTGCACGGTTCTTTATTGTCTCCAACCCCGGAAGCCAGATATCATTTGCATAAACGATACCTTTATCTGCGACACGATGAGCAAGTGGAAAGGTAAAATAGCCTCTTCCTGCCCCTGCTTCCCCGATAGTCATACCGCTTTTTACTCCAATCGCATCCATGATCTTTTCTGGTGGCTGCCATGACTCCCTGTTCTCCTGTGCTGAACATAAAGAAAAATCAATGAAAGGCAGACTTGCTGCCAGCATAAGGATCACTGATACTGAAGTCAGTTTTTTCCTGTACTTGTAAATAGAATCTCTTTTCATGGCTATGAATTAAATTTCATGCGCCAATTTAAATTTCTTTAATTACCTGGACATTACCATCATATTACCATTTGGTAATACCGAAGAAAATAGTTGAATAAATGAAAGATTTCAGATGGTCCGGTCAGCGTTTTGGGTTAAAGGGAGCCTGATTGAAAAAGTGCATCCTCTCCCCGCTTCACTTTTGACATCGATATCTCCTTTATGAAGAGTGACATATGCCAGTGCCAGGCTTAAGCCCAGTCCGTTTCCGGTTGATGACCGGCTTTTATCTATACGGTAGAATTTTTCGAAGATCCTGGTCTGTTCCCCGACAGGAATACCGATTCCGGAATCATCCACAGTTATGAAGAAATGATCATCTTCAACGTGGCAGGAGATCTTCACTTTACCCCCAAGCCTTGTGTATTTTATCGAGTTGTCTATAATATTGGCAATAGCTCTTTGAAGTAAGGGAACGTTGCCACGAATAATTGTCGCTTTTCCCCGAATTTCGTTGACCATTGTGACACCTTTAAGTTCAGCTACAGGCAGGTACATATCGTAAGCATCGGAGACCAGGTCATTTATATTGATATTTTCCATAGGTATCTCAAATGTACCTGCTTCAATCTCAGCAATATCAAGAGTACTGTTGATCATATTGATCAGCCTGTCACATTCATTTACGACCTGGCCGCACATTTCCTTGTATTCATGTATAGATTGTTCTCCGTAGAAAGTTGTCTCGGAAATTCCCCTTATGCCAGTGATAGGCCCCCTGAGATCGTGAGCAATATTGTTTGTCATCTCCTTCTGCTCCATTATCAGCTTCTCAATCCTCTCAAGCATGCTGTTAAATGCATCAGCCAGCTTCTTTATTTCGAGGCTGTTGCTTCCCGCTTTCACACGCAAGGAAAGGTTGCCTTTCCGTATCATCTCAGCAGCATTTGTTATCTTGACAACATCTACCATTGATTTCCTTGCAATGAAATATCCCAGCAGACCTCCCATTACAATCATCATGACAAGCGAATAGAAAAAAATCCTCTTGATCATTATCAGAAATTCAGCATTTTCCCTTAGTGATACACCGGCTATGAGTATAGATTTACCCGGCATATGAGAGTATGCAATTCTTGCTTTGCAGTTAATGCTGTCAAAATCAAGTGTATTGAACAGGATGTAATTAAGATTCCAGGCTGTACTATAAAGTGACTCAGGCTGTATCTTAATATCGTTTACTGTCCATGATTTTCTTGTGACTGTCTTATCCGGTTTAACCGGCGGCAGACCGGTTAGTGTTGGTATGTCTTTTTTAACAAATTGTATGTTTCCCCATTCTGAAAGAAATGAAGTTGCGATTATATTATTTGCAGAATCGACTATCAGGTAAAAACAGCTTTTATATTCTTCCATGAACGATTTCCATTGAAGCTCCTTATTTAATTTTACTGAATCTTTTATTCCCGCAATGGGTATGGCTGTCTTTATTTTAGCAATGAGAATCTTATCGGTAAGGTTTATCTGGCTTGATTTTATTTTCAGAAATATGACGGTGAACAAAATGATATTGAAAACCGTAAAGAAAATCAGGTACCTTATGGTTAGTCTGAATACCAGGGTTTTATAAAAAGCATGGTCTCTCCTCAAGAACATATCCTACTCCTTTCACAGTATGAATCAGTTTATTCCTGTATGGTTTGTCAATTTTGTCCCTTAAGTTACATATCCTGGCTTCAACAACATTTGTCTGAGGATCAAAATTGTAATCCCAGACATGTTCCATCAGCATTGTCCTGGAGATGATCCTCCCCTGGTGTCTCAGCAAATACTCAAGTAATGCGAATTCCCGTGGTTGCAGATCAATCTCCTTTCCGCCTCTTGTCACTTTCCTTTTTCTCAGATCCAATGTCAGATCTGAATATGCAATAGTATTTATCTCTTCAACCGGCTGCCGTCTCCTCAGTATCGCCTGTACACGTGCTGCAAGTTCAGAGAACGCAAAGGGTTTCACCAGATAATCATCAGCTCCGCTCATCAACCCTTTTACCCGTTCGTCGACTGTTCTCCTTGCACTGACTATTATAATGGGGAGCTGATTATGCCTGTTCCGCAGCTTCTCTATAATAGAATAGCCATCCATCCCCGGAAGCATAATGTCAACAATTGCCAGCTCAAAACTTCCTTCCGATGCCATGTCAAATCCTGAGATCCCATCACCTGCATGAACAACGGAATAGCCTTCCTGTTTCAATCCTTTCATGATAAAGGAAGCGATACTCAAATCATCTTCAATAAGA
This sequence comes from uncultured Bacteroidota bacterium, assembly GCA_963744745.1. Classification (GTDB taxonomy): domain Bacteria; phylum Bacteroidota; class Bacteroidia; order Bacteroidales; family VadinHA17; genus LD21. The sequence goes on from CAVUVD010000001.1 coordinate 116,955, forward strand.
AGTATTCGCATTCAGTAGAAATTGTGAAAGCAAATTAAAACAAATTAAGATCAAAATAAATAAACTATTCATTACCAATTGGTAATACAAAGAAAAAAACAAGTGAATGCTATTTCATAGATTATTCCTGTATAGGTCATCTGCAAAAAGTGCTGTTCTCGTCTAATACATTTGAAAAGATCAGAAGGATTAAATCCCTTTGTATCGATTCAAATTTCATAGGATATGCTGAAAAATTTCATTAAAACCGCAATAAGAAACTTCAGGTCCGGCAAAAGCTATAGTGTCATTAACATTGCCTGTCTCTCTTTCGGTCTTGCCTGTTCAATAATTGCATTGTTATACATTTCGCATATTACAGGCTACGACAGGTTTCATGATAATTATGATCGTCTTTATTCAGTGGAAGCTTATGTCACATATTTTAACGGTGACCGTTTCCCGAAGCAATATCTTTCGGCTTCACTTACTGATTTGTTAAAGACGAATGCACCTGAAATTGACGAGGTAACCAGGATTGCAGAGCGAACCCTTTCTTTCTCAACCGGTGAAAGGGATTTCGACATAAACGGAATATACGTGATAATAATTTTTTCGCGGTCTTTTCATTCCCTGTTATCAGTAGTTCCGCATCTGATCTGTCTGATGATCCCGGAACAATCTTTATTTCGGAGAATGCTGCCATCAGGTTCTTCGGTTCTATCGATTGCGAAGGGAAAACAATTATGCTGAAAAATGACAACACAGAATCCTTTACTGTTAAAGGAGTTTTTAAGAATGTTCCGGTGCAGTCATTTCTTCAGTTTGATTTTGTGATACCTTTTTCAAATTATCTCCTGGACAACAGGGATGCCCTGGATCCGGGAGCTACTTCTAATCAGACATGGGTATTACTGGATGAAAAATCCAGTGAGAGTTCAGTAGAAAATAAAATCAGGGGACTGATCAGCAACCATGTGTCAACTTTAAACCAGGAACTATTCCTTTTTCCACTGAAAGAAAAAATACTTTACTCCTATGCTGACGGACGAAGAACCTGGAAAGAGATGCAAAAGGTTGTTATTGCAGGGGCAATAGGACTGGCCATATTGCTGATTGCCTGTTTTAATTTCATCAATCTTTCGATTGCACTGAATTACAGGCGATGCAGGGAAACAGGTGTAAGAAAAGTGTTCGGTTCCGACAGGAAAACCATTATCCTCCAATTCCTGCTGGAAGCTCTGATAATCACTTTCATAAGTCTTGTCATAGCCATGTTCATTGCCTGGATGCTCATGGCCGGTTTTAATACTGCATTTCACTATGAGTTGAAACCTGTTCTGTTAAATTTCAAAATATTATTTTCCCTGTCCATTATATTACTGTTTACAGCATTCATTTCAGGTCTGTTGCCTGCTGTTCAGCTGGCATCAACGGATCCTGTTGAAACACTTAAGGGGAAACCTGTAAATACACATAGCTTCAGTTTCTTCAGACAGAGTCTGGTAGTATTCCAGTTTATGATACCATTTGCCCTGATTATTTGCCTGACAATCATTTTCACTCAGGATAAATATATGACAGAATACTATGCCGGTATCGATAAAGACAGGGTATTCGTACTGGAGAATTCCGGAGGCATAAGCAATCATCAGGCTGAGTTTAAAGCGGAATTATTTACAATACCAGGAATCGAGGCAGTAAGCTTTACCAGTTGCATTCCAACCAGGGGTACAAAAGTATCGAGCGATATAAGCTGGGAAGGAATGGATCCTGAGAAAAAGCTTCATTTCTGGTGTGTTAGCGCTGATTTTGACTATAATAAAACTGTGAATATAAATGTAACCTCCGGAAGATATTTTGACAAGGGGCTTCTTACAGACTCGGCATGCTACATTATCAATGATGTTGCTGCCAGGGTAATGGATTGCCCGGATCCTGTCGGTTCATGGTTAACTGTCGAAGGAAGAAAAGGGATGGTCATTGGTGTTTTCACAGGTATCCACTCAAATGATCTTGCTGGTCCTATAGTACCAACCATAATCAGACCAGGATCTGGCAAAGAGCCTTACGTGTAATAAGGTATAATGCGGGGACCTATGATGAATTACGAGATAGGATAACAGAAGTATACAACCGTTTCGAGACTGAAGCCGCGATTCACCTGTCATTATTCAGGGATCTTCCGGAATTCTCCGATCTTGGTCTTGCGTCAGGACTGTCAGGAACTGCTTTTATTATTGCATTATTGCTCGCATGTGCAGGTTTATTCGGGCTTGCATCTTTCACAGCAGAAAGCCGGACCAAAGAGATCGGAATCAGGAAGGCAAACGGCGGAACAACAATGTCTGTAATGAGATTGCTGCTGGGAGGCTACACTAAATGGCTCATAATTGCCTACGTCATTTCTTTACCTGTCGCTTTCGTTTTTGGCAGAATATTTCTTTCCAGATTTAATTTTCATGCATCGCCTGGCATCTGGATTTTTATTGCAGGTCCGACGCTGACTTTTACCATGGCATTAATAGCTGTGTTTTCAGAGACATGTCGCGCGGCCCGCAGGAATCCTGTGAGCTCTTTGAGATATGAATGAACCGAGTCGCTGTCAGACCTCTATTTATATTAATATATGTTAATATATATATAATAATATTAAGATTAAGATTAAGATTAACGGTTTTAAATATAGAATATTGTTTTCACTCCGACCAACATACCATTATGTAAGCCGGAGCGGTAACTGAAGCGTACTGATAAAAAAGGATGAACGGTACAATATAATCAGGCTTTGTCGTTAATCAGATCTTCAATTTCAGAAAGATGAAGCTTAAGATGGGGTGGAAAATCTACTATCATTGTTTTCAGTGAGATCCTTTTTCCGGGTCCTGATATCCATTCGTTATCAAGCTTACTGTCATCAACATTCGTTATTACATGACAGAAATGCAGATAAGAATATTTCCATAATTGTATCATCCCCTGCCATTCTTCGTCCTGGTAATTCTGGATCGCAATCCACCTGTCGTTGTTGCCAAATGTTGCATAATTCGGGAATTCGAAAGGACTGTCCTGGTATTGAAGATGGACAACCCTATGAGTATTGTTTGAAGCAGAATCTATAAGGTGTCCGAGGATCTGTTTTATTGTTCTGTTCTGAATATTGCGCCTGGAAGTAATGATCTTTTCATCAAGTGAAGTGAGAACCGGTTCCCAGGTTTTTAGAAGGGCGGTAATTTCTTTTGTTATTGCATCTGCTTCTTTCATGGGAGTTTATTCAATGATTATATCATATTTCCCCAGCAACCCGGGTAATCCCGGTACTGAGAATCTTGCTTTTTTGATCCTGTTCTGGTCGGGGTCTATCGAGAAATTTCCTGATGTACTGAAATCGACAAATTCAAGATTGGTATGGTGAAAGACAGTTCTCAGAAGATCACAGTTAATAAATTCCGAATTGCTGAGGTCTGTTTCAGAGAAATCAACTTCCACGATTTTTGAATTCCTGAAAGATGATTTTTTTATTTTAAGCTTATTGAAGGAGCAAAGACTAATATTGCAATTTTCGAATAACATGGTGAGAATCATCTTATTGCAATCTTCAAAATGAAGCCCGAGCAATTTACAATCGGTGAAACGGGCATCATTAAAGGAAGTATTTGTAAGTTTGGCAAGGCTCAGGTTACAAGCCTGAAATTCACATTCCAGGAAGATCACATCCGAGAGATCTGCATTTGAAAAGTCACAGCCCAGGAATGTGCAGTTCTCATAGCTGCCTGCAGTGCGCATTTTTGTGAACACAATATTTTCAAAAACCCTGCCCTCGTGGAATTCTCTTTCCATATTCTTTAATTTCCTGGTTTTCTAATCTACCAGTCGTTTTATAATGATGGTCGTAAATATAAATTATTTCTTTAATGTTCAGCTATTGTAAATATTTCACTATTCAGACTAATCATGTTATTGGTATGCTTATTTTTGATTCTGAATTCTGATACTACAGATGAATGTGAATTTTTGCAGTCTGAGCAGCGGCAGCAGCGGTAATTGCTACTATATCGGGAATGGCTTTCATGGTATTCTGATTGATGCAGGCATATCAGCAACTTCAATCAGGAAATTCCTGAAGAGCATGAATATATCGATGCAGACAATCATGGGTGTCCTTATTACCCATAATCATTCAGATCATATAAAAGGACTGGAAGTCCTGACCCGTAAAAATCATCTCCCGGCATTCACCACAAAGAATGTTTGGAAGAGCATACTTTCGCCCCATTGCACCGTATCAAGTGACTGTATCAGGGAAATCCCCCTTCAGCAAAAGTTTCATCTTGCCGGATTCGATATTGAAGCCTTCCCGGTATGTCACGATGCACCTGAAACAATTGGTTTCCATGTAGTCTGCGGAACCCGGAAAATAACGATTGTAACCGACCTTGGCCATATTTGCGATGTCTCGGCGCCTTACATCCGCGAGGCAAATCTTCTTGTAATAGAATCTAACTATGATGAGGAGATGCTGCTAGAGGGAGGATATCCCTGGTTCCTGAAGAAGCGTATCCAGTCTGATCACGGGCATCTTGGTAACAGGCAGACCTCAGCTTTTCTTGCTGAGGTTATCGGTGATAACCTCAGTCATATCTGCCTTGCACATCTCAGCAAAAACAATAACACGCCCGAAAAAGCTCTTGAAACCCTTTACCAAACCCTGTCACAAAGAAGCATTAAACTGAACGGACAGAGTATTACGGTACTGAACCGTTATGTGCCTACAGAGATGATAGTAGTGAGGAATGAGGAGTGAGGATCGATGCGAGTAAAAATTTATGATATTTAGTATCATCCTGGTTGCAGATTGACCTATCTTGTTATTTTTGTCGTTTAACCCTCATTCTTAACCTGATAAACATAATGAAGTTCAGCCTTACAATTATCTCCGCACTGATCTTCTCAATAATTTCATCTTTCGGCCAGGATGTGACAGACACATCCTTTACAATAACCGAAACATTGCATGAAAGTTCAGGATTATTCGCGAGTGATGGTTTATTCAGCATCGATCTGAAATTTGATATCACGGAATACAAGAAAAAAAGGATGACCAGGAATACATGGATGCTCTCATCTTATATGAAACCAACGGGGATTCTGTCTCGAGAAAAATCAGGATCAGGGCACGTGGTGAGTTCCGCAGGAAATTCTGCGAGATGCCGCCAATAATGCTTAACTTTGACATGGATGATACAGCAACCGGAGATTTTCATCAAATCAATAAACTTAAAATGGTTACCGTATGTCCTTCAGGGAGCCAGGAATATCTTCTTAAGGAATACCTGACCTATAAACTTTACAGTGTTCTCACTGATAATAGCTTCAGAGTCAGATTATTAAAAGTAAATTACCTGAACAGTGCAAAGAATGATAAGTCAATTACAGAGTATGCCTTTGTAATCGAACCTGTTGAACTTCTTGCAAGAAGAATTGAATCGGTTGAAATAAAAACCCAGAACCTTACACAGAAAGATGTAAAGCCTGAGATGATGAACAGGGTCGCAATATTCAACTATATGATTGGAAATACCGACTGGTCTGTTCCAATAGGTCATAACATACAGCTATTTGCCCAGTATAATTCCGATCATCCGGAGCTTGCAGCCATTGTACCGTATGATTTTGATTTTTCAGGAATTGTTAGTACTCATTATGCAGCCCCCTTTCATACTCTGACAATTGACTCGGTAAGGGAACGGCTTTATCTTGGAGTGTGCAGAGACAGGGAAACATTCATCAAAGCACTTTCCGAATTCGCTCTTTATAAGAACAAGTTCTACAGTATAATAAATGATTTTCGCTGGCTTGATGAAAGATCAAAGAGCGACATGATTTATTATCTCGATGGTTTTTTTGAGGATCTTGCAAAGCCTGAAACTCTTGCAAGGACTTTGTCCCGGGAGTGTTTGAAATTTTAAAAAAATTATGGAGAGAAGGACCATTACGATAAACAAGCTTGAACTTCTAAGGATTTAATGAAGCATGGACCTTCTCAGGGAGCTTTCGCTGCTCACAGGATTGAATGTGGAGAGTGTGCTTATTGAAAGGATAGATTTCGACAGGAACAGGGCAGAACTTGAGATTTTCTTTAAGGGTGACAGGCTGCATTATGAAAATCCTTATTCAACCGGAAGAAATTCAACTGATACTGAAGTTATAATTAAAGAAGCAGATGATCAGAAGGTAACTAGTCAATAAACTATAATTCCCTTCTTTTTCCATCGGGAGTTCCATAATAGAAGACGCCATCTTTAACAATCAGTAATGCACCCTCCAGGTCGCTGCCGATCCCGGCATCGATTCCGAGTATCTTGTTATCAAACAGAGACTGGAATCCTTCAGAATGAGTATGCCCGACGATAATATGATCCTTCCCAAAGTAGTTTAAAACAGAATCAGCCTTTGCCTCGGTGAAGTCCGGATCATAAAAATATCCACGATACCAGACAGGTCCGTGATCGCCAGTGAGGAACGACAGTTTCACAATATCATTATCCGATTCTACTGCATTCATAACATGGAGCTGATAGAAAAGCCTGTTTATATCATTAATTCCCAGGTTTTCACGGATCATTTCCGTTGAAATACCTCCGTGCACAAAAACAATGTTATTAAGGGTTATGATAACAGGCTTGTTTCTCAGCCATCTCCCCAGTAATGACTCATTTGAATACAAATCCTGGTAAGGAATTCCGGTGAGAAATTCTACCTTCCTGTATTTGTCATTCATATACCTCAGATCTTCACCAAAAACCATGATCTCGTGATTACCAAGCATCATATGTACCCTTCCCCCTGCTTTATCGGCCTGTTTTTCCAGACTGAAAATATGCCAAAGGAGTTCAGTCACCTTATCTCCCCTGTCGAAACAATCACCCAGGATTACCAGATGACCTTTACCGAATTTCCACCTGTTGGTGTTATCCACAATGCCCTGGGCCCTTAACAGATCCAGGTATTTGTTGAAACTGCCATGTATGTCTGAGATCACAGCGATGCTGTCAATACCACGAAAAGCAAACCTGTATTCAGGCCTGAGATTAAAAGCGGTGATAATGTCGCGAAAACTGATATCCAGGTTGCATATTGTTTTAACAGATTCAAATGTCTTCTGATCAAGATTCTTTTGCCTTACATAACCGTTTTCAATCCATTTGATAATTGTTTTCTTCTCCCTTTTGAATATATACGGGCCATCATTAATCCTGAATTCATACGTCTGCCCGACAAGGCCTGCACAGTTAATAATGAAAACAAATATTGAAATCAGCACCTTGTTCATCTGGGTAACGGAAGAATTTAAGCAATTTACTATTATAAAGGTTTAAACAGAAATTTGATGATAATTATACATTTATGAACAATCTTCCGCTCAAACTGTTTAACTGCAATCCTGATTGCTGAACATGAAACCTACCTTAATCCGCCGGATTTCAATTAAACTAATTTGTGTTTTTGGGTTACTCGTGTTTGTTACAACCATCTCAACAGGCACCAAACCTGATACCTTGTTTCTTTCGGATGAGATCATTAATGCAGAGTTGCATTCAGATTTTACTGCTATTAATTCAGGAAGAGACTCAACACCTTCTTATTATGATGGATTACTTATCTACCATGATGATTCCGGTATACGGAAGCTGAATGTAAAAGTTGCATCCAGGGGAAATTTCAGGAGAGATCCCGATAACTGTAGTTTTCCGCCGCTCATGATTAATTTCAGAGAAAAAGAGGTTCCTGCGACATTGTTCCGTAACCAGGATAAGCTCAAGCTTGTAACTCCCTGCCACTCCGATATAGATGTTATTGAAGAGTATCTCATATATAAAATGTATAACAAGGTTACCGATCTGAGTCTTAATGTAAGGCTTGTCAATATCACTTTTTTTGATACCGGAAAAGGGAAAAAGCTCTTTGAAAGCTTCAGTTTTTTTGTTGAAGATGAAGATCGCACAGCAGAAAGAAACAATGCAGTTGAGACGAAGAAATTCATGACCCCTTTTGATCTTGACAGGGAACAATTTTCAAGGCTTTCAGTTTTTCAGTTTATGATTGGTAACAAAGACTGGTATGTATCTTCAAAAAAGAATATCATTCTGATGCAGCCGGAAGATACTACTCTCAATCCTGTTGCAGTTCCATATGATTTTGATTTTTCAGCCTTCGTAAATGCATCCTATACCCGGCCACCTGATGCACCATTCGAATATCTCCAAGATAGAAGAGTATATAAAGGTGTATGCCAGGATTCCGATGATTTTTCGGAAATACTTGCATTTTACAGGGAAATTAAACCTGAATTCAAATCGATAATAGAAAACATGGATTTAATTCCACGTTACAGCCTGATTAGAAATAAACAGTATATCGAGGAGTTTTATACTTTCATTGAAGATCCCGAAATTATAAAAGCAAGGTTTCTGGAGTCCTGTGAAACCCCTGAGGACTATAACCTGGATCAGAAATAGTTTATCCTGGCGTTCAGTCATTCTGACTTATCTTGACGAACTGCAGGCTCCTGTAAGAACCATCCTAAAACCAGCTCGATCCGTCCCAGCAATGAGTACAGATCTTTTCTTTTGGCAGACCGACGGCAAGAACGAGATCAGAAAGCTTCTGGTATTTAAGAGATGTCAGGTTAAGGTTCTTCCTGATATTCTCGACCATTGCAGCATATTTTTCGGTTTTCTCATCTGAATAATCTCTCACATCTACATCTTCTGAGCCTTCCATCTGTTTGATAACCCTCCGGGTAGCAAGATCATAGATTGATTTTGATCTGCTGAAGTTCAGATACTCACAAGAATGGACCAGAGGCGGGCATGCAATACGCATATGAATTTCCCCGATACCGCTGGCATGAAGATGCTGGACATTATCCTTTAGCTGGGTACCTCGTACGATCGAATCGTCAAGGAAAATACCACACTTACCCCTGATAACTGACTGGTTTGGAATAAGCTTCATTTTAGCAACCAGATCGCGTGTTTCCTGGTTCTGTGGCATAAAGCTTCGTGGCCAGGTTGGCGTATATTTTGAATATGGGCGTCTCAGAGGTATCTTGTTTTGAGCGCTGTAACCGATCGCATGACCTACTCCGCTATCCGGTATGCCTGCAACGAAATCTGCATCAATATTGTCATTCTTGGCAAGCGAGGCTCCACATTTAAATCGTGCTTCATCAACATTTATATTCTCATAAAAAGAAGGTGGATAGCCAAAATAGACCCACAGGAATGCACAGATCTGCATCTTGTCAAAAGGCTTTTTCAACTGGTTGTAACCATCAGGTGTAAGTTCAATTATCTCACCAGGGCCCAGATAATATTCAGTCTCATAGTCAAGATTCGGAAATGCGCAGGTTTCAAATGATACGGCAAAAGCATCTGTTTTCTTCCCTATAATAACTGGTGTACGGCCAAGCTTGTCACGGGCTGCAATAATTCCATTTTCAGTGAGGATCAGAATGGAGCATGATCCTTTGATTTTTTCATATACATTGCAAATTCCAGATACGAAGTCATCACATTCGGCAATGAGCATAGCGACCAGTTCAGTCGGGTTTACCGAACCCTGGCTTGTTTCAGAGAAAGTATGACGTTTTCCCAGGAAATGATGCTCGAGTTCCTCTATATTACTGATTTTACTTACCGTTGCAACTGCGAACCTGCCCATATGCGAGGTTACAACAATAGGTTGAGCTTCATTGTCGCTGATTACACCTATTCCGGCATTTCCCGAGAAGCCACGTATATCATGATCGAATTTATTCCTGAAATATCCATCTTCAAGGCTGTGTATGGCACGCTGAAAACCTTTATCGGCTGAATAGAATGCCAGACCAGCTCTCTTTGTCCCAAGGTGTGAATGGTAATCAGTTCCGTAAAAGACGTCCATCACACAATCGGACTTTGAAACGCTGCCGAAAAAACCGCTCATAAAATATGATTAAGAATTATGCGGCAAATTTAATTTAATAAACGGAAATAGAATCTGATGTTGAAAAAGAAGGATACCCGGACTGAAATAAAAACCCGGGATTAATCCGGTTATCGCAAATTAATCCCGGAGCATATGAACAATCAGGATTATTTTAAGTCACCTGAATGTTAAAACCCAAGCGCTTTTTTAATCTTTACCGGAATATCAGTATTGTCATAAATGCCGGTAAAATCGGTTGAGCCTGGTCCGTATGCGAACACAACAGGCATAAGTGCAGTATGATCCTTTGTTGCAAAATTAAGCTTCACCTCATGATTTTTTATGTCACCTGAAACAAGTGTAACGCCACCTGTCTCATGATCTGCGGTTACAATTACCAGGGTATGCCCGTCATTCTTTGCAAAATCAAGAGCAACACCGACAGCTTCATCAAAATCAAGAACTTCATCTACCAGTGTATCAGCGGCATTAGCGTGCGCAGCCCAGTCGATCTGTGATCCTTCAACCATCAGGAAGAAACCATTCTCATTCTTGCTGAGTATCCCGATGGCTTTAGCTGTTGATTTCGGAAGCATATCACCCCTGCCTTTCAGCCTGTATGGGTTGTGGACTGGAGCGGTGAAACCGGCAAGCTTATTTCCCGTAGCTTTAAGTGTTTCATCAAGAGTGGTGGTGACTGTGTAGCCATTTTTTTTCAATGTTTCGGTAAGATCCTGTTTATCTTCCCTTTTTGCAAAATGATCATATCCTCCACCAATTATTACATCAACATCGGTCTTAAGAAAGTCGGCTGCAATCTGCTCATAGCTTCCCCTGCTGGATTGATGAGCAATGAATGAAGCAGGTGTTGCATGCGTGAGTGAAGAGGTCGACACCAGACCTGTTCCCAGACCTTTTTCTTCAGCCATCTCCAGGATTGATTTAACAGGAGTTCCCTGAGCATCCACACCGATAGATCCATTCAGTGTCTTACTGCCTGTAGCAAGCGCGGTTCCTGACGCACCGGAATCGGTGATATAATTATCAGATGAAAAATTGGTCTGCAATCCGGTAGTGGTGAATTTTTGCATATTGAGTGGCGCTGCAGATTTTGTCATGGCAGCATAGATGTGAGGTAACCCCATTCCATCACCAATCATCAGTATTACATTATTAATTTCAGGCTGTGTGATTTCCTTCCGGCTATTATCGCATGAACAGATAAGCATGCCTGATACTATCAGCAAAATCAATATGATCCTCTTCATTATTATAAGTTTTTAATCAGGGTACAAAAATAGAAAATTCACCTCACAGCTGAATAATCTTTTGAATAAAGTGCAGAAAGATCTGGCAGTGTAAATTGCATATGCATTCACATCAGAATAGGCCCAGTTTTTTCCTTCAGCAATCCTGCAATTTGCATATCTTTTACAATTCTTCAGGATTAAATTGAGGATTATTCCTCCTCTCTATTATCCTCTGGAAAACAGTCGGAGAAAGACCTGTAGTTTTTTTGAACTGGTTCGAAAGATGAGCAACACTGCTGTAATTCATTTTCCAGGCAACTTCAGTACAAGTCAGCTTTTCTTCAATTATCAGCTTCTTTACACGTTCAATCCTCTGCAGTATCATGAAGTTTTCAATGGAGGTATAAGTCACTTCTGCAAAGATCTTTGCCAGATAACTGTAACTGAGATTCATCCTGTCGGCAATATACGCGGATATTTTGGAATCCGGAAGTTTGGACTCGGAGTAAACAAGTTCAATAATTACTTCCTTTATCTTCTGCACAAGGGCATTCTTGGGATTGTCAATAATCTCGATGCCGTATTTTTTTAATGAAGTTTCGAGTTTCTTATAAATCTCAGGATCCAGTGAAGAATCAATGTTTAATTCCCCAAGGCCATTCATCTGGTACGATATTCCGAGTTCTTCCAGCTTCTCCTGCAGTATAACCTTCGCGGCAAGGTTAATATCGTATTTGATATTCAGTTTCAAAATTGATGTGGTTTAGTGTGATAAACGCGGCAAATTTAAGTCCGGCAGAAGCTAAAGCTTTTATATTTTTTATTCAAAGGATTATAAGATTCACACATCACAGGGCACAGGGCTCAGGGCAGGCACGGGCTCAGGGCACAGGGCACAGGGCTCAGGGCTCAGGGCTCGGGGCCTGAATGCTCAAACGCACGAACGAAATAAAAGAAGGTGCCCGCAAATGGGACACCTTCCAGTATTTTGTCACAAATCAGAGCAGGCAGGAGATGGTTTACAAGCCTCTCAGAATTCTTTCCACCTCTTCTCTCGATTTCCCAAGCTTTTTCTCAATTCTTCCGAAGGTTTCGTCTTCTTTACCCTCAATGAACATCAGATCATCATCTGTAAGATCAGCATATTTCTGCTTTAGTTTACCTTTGATCTCATCCCAGTTACCTTTAAATATTGCCCTATTCATAATAAATTGTATTTAAGGTTAATATGGTTCAAAATTATGGAGTTAAAACCATTGGCCGATTACACAATTACCTTAAAAGCTTACACGATTTCAAGTACCTTGTTTTAAGAAAGTAAAACACACGATGTAATCATACAACATAAACTGAAAAAAGTATAACTGCTTTAGCAGGTATCATGAGCAACTTTGTGCAATGAAATTCCGGTAAAAGTCACTCACCAAAAAAAACATTATGGAAAGAAGTTCAGATTCAAATACCAATTACCTGACCGGTTCATTCAGGGACAGGACCTCGGCGGAACGTGCGTATAACAGACTCCGTGAACGGGGATATACGGATGAAGAGATCAACATCATTATGTCGGATGAGACCCGTAAAAGGTACTTTGACAAAGACAAGGATGAGAAGGAGACTGAATTCGGGAACAAGGCTATGGAAGGTGCAGGTAAAGGCTCTGCTATTGGTGGAGCCGTTGGAGCAACTGCAGGTATTATAGCAGTCTTGGTACCAGTCTGGTTATTCCGGGTCTTGGTGTTGTTATTGCCGGTCCTATTGCGGCCGGACTTGCTGGCGCAGGCGCCGGCGGACTTACAGGGGGTATTGTAGGAGCATTAATCGGAGCCGGTATACCAAAAGACAGGGCTGAGAAGCATGAAAAGGATATCAAGGAAGGCGACATTGTTATGGGTGTCAGGCCCAGGAATGATGAAGATGCCTCTTATTCGAGGAGGACTGGCGCAATTACCAGGGTAACGTTTACAGGTAAACTTACTGATTTATGCCTGCAGAGACCAGCGCGGGGCGGATGCCATGATGGGAAATCATTCTGGAAAGGGCGGGCGTAAATATCAATATAGTTGAACAGGTGGGCAATCTCTGAAAAAGAAATTGCTCATCTTTTATTAACCTAAAATGAGAATTATATATGAAATCTTTTAAAATTCTGCTGGTTGCAGCTATGACTGTATTATTTAATGTCCTGCAATAACCAGCCTAAAGCGGACAAGAATATGGATGATGATGCAATTCTTTTAGAGAATGCAAAAGTAAAGGATGAAAAGGCCAGGGATAGCCAAGACCAGAGTACCAGGTCAGACAGTATCAGAACAGATTCAATCCGTTATGATAATGAATAAATCAAAAATCCTTTATATGAACCGTAATCTGTTATTAGCAACATTAACCGGATTCAGCCTGTTCTTTGTAACAGGTTGCGACTTTATTGGCGGGATATTTCAAACCGGTGTAGGTGTTGGAGTATTCATAACCATAGCAGTACTCGTATTAATCTTCTTCATCGCAAGAATAGGAAGAAGGAGACCATGATCTTTACCTCCGCGGAGGATCAAAAAACTCGCTTCTCGGAGGTTCAGAATTTATCTCATAAAGTTTATCGAAAGCTTTTGACAAAGATTCGGGCACGTCTCCTTTGTACTTGATATCATAATGTGAAAACCAGTTGTAAGGAACCATACTTTTTACTTTGAGAATGTCCACCCTGTTCTCCGTTTTATTATCCCTGAAATATTTAAGAAATGCCTCCCTTCTCTTTTCCGATAATTCCATATACTTCTTTTCAGCCGTCTCCGGTCCGATGAACCTGTAACATTTTTCCTGCAAGGTGAGCAGTTCAGGATTCTTCACCACATCATTCAGATAGCGTATAAAAGTTTTGTCTTTTGAGTTCAGTTTTTCAACTTTCATGGAATCATCCTTGGAAAGGGGAACAACTTCCTTATTCTGAGACTGAAAAAAATATCTCTTCTTTGCTTCGAAAAGGAGCAGATTCTCCCTTTCTTTCTCTTCATGAAAATATGGTTGCACAACGATATTTGCCTCCGGGTTATCTTTCAGGAAATCCGCCATGTTCTTCATGAACTTCTCTTGTCCTTCTGCAATTTCATGCTGGCGCATATTCCAGTTTACAATCAGATTTTTTTCGATTTTGTTTTCCACATTTCTTACCTCCAGGCGGTAAGGTGTAGTTGGAGGTTTTACAAGGATATTTCTGAGAAGATCTGAAATAACGTCCCATACTTTGAATGAAGGATCCTTCAGGTTGCCTTTAACCGGGAGCTGGTAATCTATGACACTGCCTCTTTCCCTGACAAATGCCATTATCAGCGGTAATGGGACCCATTTTGTGTCTTTTCCCCTGACTCGTTTCGTATTCTGTGGATTGACTACAAGAAAGTGATTCAATGCATTGATATTCGCATTTTTTACCGACCAGTCACCATGCATCTCTATCGTGCCATGATCGAGCTGGTAGGAAGAATATGTTGCAATATAAGGGTTGAACATTGTCGCAGCCACATCCCTGAATTCATAATGAAAATCAAAGTTTTCTTCGTTTTCCGGGTTCATGCTTAAAGTGGCTGCGAAATTCCCGTAAGGTTTAAGTTTACCATCAAATAGTACCTTAACTCTTTTATTTTCTTTATCAATGGTATCAGATTTTATACTAAGAGGATCAATAGCAATTGAAAATTTTTCTGCAATCGAGTAATCATTGAATTCAATGTTTCCCTGGTTCAGCAAAAAACTCCTGATATAATAATCTGAACCAATCAGATTAACAAGCATATTAACAGTATCTGCACCCTCTTCAACTTCCTCAGCAGCTTCCTTCGCCAGGAAGGAACTGAACATCCGCCTGAAATTGTCAAGTGTATCATACTTCTGATACAGAATATATGGCTTATCAATGAGAATTGAATCAAAGTAAAAACGATTTTCTGCAATGTCAATTTCCCTGAACTGCACCAGGAATCTGTTCAGTGACATGAAATCCTGTTCAGGTTCTCTTCCGAAGTGCAGGTCATTTAATTCAAAATAGCCATTGGTCCGACTTTCCACCAGTTGATTCGAATTACCACTGGCATTCAGATGAAAATCAATCAGTGCGTTAATGTTTGATTTACCAGCCATTTCATCGAGATAAGGTTTAAACAGGCTTATATTAAAACCAGAAAGATCCATCGAGACACGGTAATCCATGGTCTCCTGGTTAAACATGAAGTCGCCGTTGAAAATACCTTCTCCCGGAACTAGCGAGAACTCACCGTTCATTGAGTCTACGTTCCAGAACATTCCCGGACTTATGAAATTGATCTCAGAGATCGTTATGTCCACCGGAATCTTTTTTTCACTGTAATGCACGATTCCATCAGTAACCATGATGTTTCTCACATTGAGCTTTACTTTTCCTCGGGTACTGTGTCTTCTGCCACAGCAAACTTTTCAACGAGGTCACTGAAATTGAAGATCGTATCATCCCTGACAATATTGATTTCCGGAGTATTGATTTTAATTGAGCTGATATCGTAAACGCCTGAAATCAGCTTCAAGACGGAAAGATTAGCTACAAATCTTTCAGCTGAAAAAAAAACGCTGTCAATGCCGGCTTCATACAATGTTAAGTTCCTGAGACTTAATTTTCCGGCAATCGGATTTACAAATGCTCTGCCAATTGTGATTTCGCGTCTTGTATATTTTACATCATATTTTTCAACAAGGTATCTTGTAAGTGGTGAGGCGACAAGAATCAGCAGAACGGCAATACCAATTATAATCAAGACTGTCCTGGTTAAAAATCTTCGCCAGCTCCATTGTCTGTTCTGACCCATTTTTTGCAGTAAAATTACTTACAGCATGGTATACACTCATTACATAAATTTCTGAATTTCTTACAGTTTAGCATTCATTCAATTATTCTCTGTTAATAACAATGGCGTAATAATGTAAAATAATCAAAAGATTGTGTAATGTTTTAAATTCTAATCATTCGAACCTTTGTATTATGGAATGAGCAGATAATTACTAATTTAAAAACAGGACAGCATGAAAAACAAATCTGAAAATGAAACTGGTCTTCGTCAATTATTAGAAGATCAATTAAAGGATGCTTACTGGGCTGAAAAGGCAATTACCCGGGCAATGCCTGAAATGGTTGAGAAAGTCGATTCGCAGGAGCTTGTCGATGCCCTTACGGAGCATATGGAACAGACGATGCAGCAGGTTACAAGGCTTGAGAATGTATTTGAGATTCTTGAACTGCGGGCAGAAGCTGAGAAATGTGAGGCAATGGAAGGACTGATCGAAGAAGCAGAGGATATAATTGACAAGCTTGAGGAAGGACCGGTTCGCGATGCAGGAATAATTGCAGCAGCACAAAAGATTGAGCATTATGAAATAGCCACTTATGGAACACTCAGAGCTTTTGCCAATATTCTTGGAGAGTATGAGGCTGCTTCATTGCTTGAGGAAACTCTGGAAGAGGAGAAAGAGGCTGATATCAAGCTGACTGATCTCGCTGAATCGATAATAAACATCGAAGCTGCGTAGAAGGCAGTTCCTCCAGGCAATTCTGATGAAAAAGGCAATTTTTAAATTATATAAACAGTTAAAAGTCATGAAAACAAGTAAAATGATCTTGAGTTTGGTGGCAGGCATTGCGGCCGGAGCTGCAGCCGGAGCTGCTATGGGTATTTTGTACGCCCCCGATAAGGGGTCCGAAACGCGAAAAAAGATCTCCCAGAGAGGAGAAGAGCTGAAAGGAAATCTCAAACAGAAATTTGAAAATGTAAAAGGAGAAGCTTCTGATCTCCTTGATAAAGGGAAATCGAAAATATACGAAGCAAAGAATGACATGAATACCTCTACGATCTAATTTCATTCTGTGATCCATATACAAAATACACCTGAAGGAATCCGGTCAAAACAACGACAGGGTTCCTTTTTTACTTTCAAATAGAAATCTAAAATCAAAAGCCATGTTCATCAAGAAATAAGGGGGACCCTGGAATGATGGTCAGAGCCCAGAATTTCTTGAGGAATGGAGATACATCGATGATCCTGTGCAGCATGTCCGCGACACAATGGGGCTAAGAACAAAACCAAAAAATAATGGGTTAAATGATTAAACCGGAAGTGGGAAAAACAACCAGGTATGAAAATTTTCAAGCTTCTGAAAAATTCCTATAAGGCATGGATGGCAAAAGATCCATTCCGTGAAAGCGCTATCATCGCTTATTATTCAATTTTCTCACTTCCCGGTTTATTTGTTCTCATAATTACACTTGCAGGGATATTCTTCGGGAGAGATGCAGTTAATGAACATGTTTTAAATCAGATCACATCATCAATCGGAGAAGAATCTGCCAACCAGATTCAGGAAATAATCCAGAAACAGCAAAGCGAAACCGAGGAAACTTCGATATGGGGAGCTGTCGTTGGAATAGCAACTCTTTTACTCGGCGCTACCGGAGTATTTGCTCAATTTCAAAAATCGCTGAATATAATATGGGAAGTCGAACCAGACACTTCCAAGTCAGGAATTCTTCAATTACTTAAAGTGAGGCTTTTTTCATTCGGGCTTATAGTAACAATAGCGTTTCTGCTCATGATCTCACTGCTGATCTCGACATTGCTGACAACGTTTGGTGACTGGCTCTCCGGACAATTCTCTGAATCGCTTCTGATAGTATTACAGATTGTCAATTTTATAATTTCTCTTGCAATCCTGACTCTGCTCTTCGCTATGATGCTGAAGATATTTCCCGATGCAAAGATCAGATGGAAGGATGTTTGGGTCGGATCATTTGTTACAGCTCTGCTTTTCACCCTCGGTAAATTTGCACTAAGCCTCTATTTCGGAAAAGCTAACCCTGCGTCAGCATTTGGAGCTGCAGGATCTATAATTCTAATACTGCTGTGGGTATCCTACTCATCCATGATCGTTTTCTTCGGTGCGGAATTTACCCGCCAGTTTACAATTGAGCATTCGGGAGGAATTCAGCCTGCCGACCATGCAAAGAAGGAAGATCCATGCAAGGAAGACAGAAAATCGGCTAAGCGGGAACCTGCTTTGACGGAAGATAAACATTAAAAACCGATCCTTTGCCAGGGAAGCCCTGGGCACTGATATATCCTTTATGATTCTCTACGATTATTTTACAGATTGCAAGTCCTATGCCCGTGCCGGAATAATCTTTGTTACTGTGCAATCTGTAGAATAAGGTGAAAATCTTGTCAGCATACTGCTGATCAAAACCTATACCATTATCGGAAAATGCTATCCTGTGGAACCTGAGATCAGGTTCACCGGAGTATCCCTGTACATCTTTTCCCGCAACACTGTCTGCCGAAATGTCTATTATAGGAGCCGAATCTGCTTTGCTGTACTTGATTGAATTTGAGATCAGGTTGCTGAATAACTGCTGAATCTGGAAAGGTATTACTTTGACCACCGGGAGATCAGAAGATGAGTTTATAATGGCGTTCCTCTCTTCAATCCTGTGTGATAATTCCTTTTTCGAGTTATCAAGGATATCGTTCAGGTCAGCCATCTCAAATGTTTTATCAGTCTTACTGGCTCGTGAGTAAAGAAGCAGGTCAGTAATGAATTTCTGCATTCTGATTGTTTCTTTACGTATGCCTGAGAGATAGTCTTTTACATTGTCCGGGACTGTTTTAAGATCATTTTCCTTTATCCTGGAGATAAAAGTCTGAACCTTTCTCAGAGGCTCCTGAAGATCATGACTGGCTATATGGCTGAAAGCTGAGAGTTGCTTATTTGATCTTTCAAGATCAGCCACCTTCTCCCCAAGCGTCTTGTCTTTTTTATACTGATCAGTAATGTCAGCATGGATTCCGATGCTGAAGCTTTTTCCATAATTATCTGTTATGAGTTTACCGATCGATTTGAAATGTCGAAGTTCTCCGTCTTTTCGTATTACCCGGAAGTTTGACATTGATGGATTCACTTCGCGAAGGATTTTTTTTTTACTCTCCAGCACGATATGACGATCGGAAGGATGCACGAACTGAAGGAAATTATCGAACGTAGGTTCAAATTCATAAGTCTTGCAGCCCAGCAGCCGGTAAAGATTCAGAGAATAAGTCATTTTATTCTGCTTAATATCCCAATACCAATGACTTATATCTGCCATTTGTTCAGAGTGTTCAAAGATTTTATTATTAATTGAAAGCTGGTTATTGCTTGTTGCCATTCTTTTAAGGTCCTTGTTGATTTTGTAAAATGAGGTTATGAAAACGAGTATGGAGAATACAACAACAAACAGTATTGTAAATGGTGAGAACCGGACATCGCTGGCATGTTCAGATTCTTTTTGTTTTAATTTCTGGAGCTCATTAAAAACCATTTTATCGATTTGGGTGAGAGCCATGATCATCATCTCCCTTCCCCTGAGAAGTATTGCATGAAGAGTGTCGGGAGTTTCCACCTGGTACAGATCATTGCTCATTACATGATCAAGAAATTTAAGCCGCTGATTTAACAGCATAACAAGGGTATCAAGACTCTGCTTCTTTTCATAGCTGTCTTCTGTAAGCATATCAAGCCTTGAGAAGGACCATTTTATCTTTTCAAGCGCTTCATAATACGGATGAAGGAATAATGAATCGCGAGTAAGCAGGAAACCCCTCTGCCCTGTTTCGGCGTCGGAAGCGTATGCATTCAATTGTTCAAGTTCCAGATAGATCTTGTAAGACCTGACAACTGACTCCTGTGACTCCTTCAATGTCCTGATCTGACGGTAAGAGATGCTTGCCGCAAAGAGGAGCATCAGAATTGAGGCTATCAATACAGCCACAAGGAGTACTGTGGTAAAATTATGTTTTAGGAACCGCATCTCCCTTTCTCATATTAATATTAAGCAGGAAATTCTCTTTTTTCAGGCCGGAAGTATGATATTGCCAGTTAAGATTAATGACCTGCTCAAGAATTAATTTAAGTTCATCGAAATCGTCTGGTTTGGTGATGTAGATATTTGCACCTTTAACAAATGCCTCTTCAATATATTCTTCTGTAGATGATGTAGAATATATTGCTACCGCAAGATCTTTCAAACTGTTGTTTTTACGTATTTCAACAAGGCATTCCATACCACTCTTAAGTGGCATATTAAGGTCGAGAAAAACAACATTAGGTAACTTGTTGCCCGGCTTATTGAGGTAATTCATGAGTTGAAGTCCGTCATTCACAAGTGTTACATGTGTTCTGACCTTGATCTCCTGAAGAGCTTCCTTAAAGAAAAGGCGGTCATCCTCATCGTCATCAGCCAGAAGTATATGGAGAGCATCGTTTTCCATTGGTGTCACTTTTATAATTGATTGTTTTCAACCTGGAAGCATTTGCATAATGGAGTCAACACGGATGATATTCTCCTGAAATGCATTGCAAAAGCACAATTTGTATCGTAACAGATAACAAACTTCATTTTCGGTATAACAGTGGTTGGTCTGTCCTCCTAAAGAGAATCCAACATCAATCTTCCCTGACAGATGAAGTGTAAAAATAGATGTAAAGCCGCGTCGGGAGGTTATATTATTTTTTAAATTATTTATATTATTCCCACATCAGTTTTTCAATCTTTTGATTAAAGCCTTTGATTATCTGGGTTTTCTGGTTTTCAGACTACGACTAGTCCCCTGCTCATCAAACACTTACAAAGTATAATTATGTAAGATATAGTCATAATTGTATAACGCTTTTAAGTTGTGATGATATGACCTTTGCATTTCAATCATTTAAACTAACAAATAACAATATGGAACATAAAGGGAAGGTCAATACGACCAGGAAAACCGACAGGACTGATGAAAATACCGGTGGAAAAGCAGCAAGAGTCAGACGGATGCGTAAGGGAAATACAAAAACAAATGACCTGAGAGATGCCAACAGCGATACTCTTTATAATGAGAGGAATACAAGATAATGCATTTGTCTTCTCATGATCAGTGTTTCTATCCGCGGACAGGTATCTAAACAAAATAAACGGCAGTTCTCAAATGGAGGACTGCCGTTATTTTAAGTTGTAACATTTTGGAAAAATCCTGTAATGTTCGTAAATCAACCAGTATACATCTTTGTTCAAAACAATAAGTCATGCAAAGATCAAATCCCAAGAAAAAAGTATTGCCAAAACAATCACAGGAATTACCCGGGCTGGAGAAGGAGATGGATCCAAAACCTGTATTTGATAATGAAATCGCAGGTAGTGGTAAACTGAACGGGAAGAAGTGCGTTATAACAGGCGGCGACAGTGGCATCGGCAGAGCTGTCGCTGTGGCATTTTCAAAGGAAGGCGCCGACGTGGCAATAATTCATTTACCCCAGGAAAAGGAAGATGCTGATTTCACAGTAAAGTATATCTCAGAAAAATACAAAAGGAATTGTCTGTCATTTCCAACAGATATCTCCAATCCGGAAAACTGCAGAAAAACTGCCGAAAAGATTATCACTTCATTCGGCAGTATTGATGTCCTTGTGAACAATGCGGCAGTTCAGTATCCGGCAGATGATATCATGAAAATATCACCTGAACAGCTTACAGAAACTTTTTCAGTAAACATCCTGGCGATGTTCTGGATGACACAGGCAGTTCTTGAGGCAATACCTGAAGGAGGATCTATAATAAACACTACCTCAGTAACGGCATACAGGGGATCAGGCAGTCTTCTCGATTACAGTTCCACAAAAGGAGCAATAGTCTCATTTACCCGCAGCCTTTCTGCAAACCTTGTAAGCAAAAAGATCAGGGTCAACGGTGTAGCACCCGGACCAATCTGGACACCGCTGATTCCGGCAACATTCCCGGCAGAACATGTAGAAAAATTCGGCAGTGATGTCCCGATGGGAAGGCCCGGTCAACCTTCGGAAGTTGCCCAGGCTTATGTTTTTCTTGCTGCGGCTGATTCAACCTATATTACAGGCCAGATTATACATGTAAATGGAGGCGAAATCGTTAACGGATGATTATCACATGATTGCCACCGAAGAGAATATAACGGTAGAAAAGAAACTTCTGCGTTCAATCACAAACGATGTTTCTAAAACAGCACGGGCTGCGGGTCTTGTATATGTTACAAGCAATGAACCAGGCTTTACCCGCATACGGAATGGAACGGAATTCATTTACATGGATGGCAACAGGCGGTTAACGGACAGGGAACAAATAGACAGGATAAAGAGACTGGTTCTTCCCCCTGCCTGGGAAAAAGTCTGGATATGCAAGATACCAAATGGCCATTTACAGGCAACCGGTATTGATAAAGCCGGCCGGAAACAGTACAAGTACCACCAGGGATGGATGCTCATAAGGAACCAGACCAAATTCTACAGGTTACGGGAATTTGGTGAGAAATTACCCGGAATAAGGTCAATAATAGAAAAGGATCTTTCCCAGTCCGGCTTTCCGCAACGAAAGGTACTTGCTGCGATGGCCAGCCTCCTGGAAAGGATTAATATAAGGGTGGGAAATGCTTTTTACGAAAAACTCTATGGCTCATTTGGCCTTACAACATTGAAAGATCATCATGTGAAGATAAACGGAACAAAGCTTAAGCTGATGTTCAGGGGGAAGAAAGGCGTTGCACATAATATTCATTTTACAAGCAGGAGATTATCAAAAATAATCCAGGGGTGCAAAGACATTCCGGGCAAAGAATTGTTTCAGTATTATGATGAAGATGGTGTGATCAGATCCATTGATTCGGGAATGGTAAATGATTACATCAGGGAAATATCGGGAAGCGATTTTACTGCTAAGGATTTCCGGACCTGGGCCGGTACAATACAGGCATTGCTTGCTTTCAGGGAAGTCGGAGAATTCAGTAATACAAGCAGAATGAACAAGAATATTGCCGCAGCCCTCGACCTGGTTGCTGAAAAGCTGGGGAATACCAGGGCAGTAGTGAAGAAATACTATGTTCACCCGGTTATTATTGACCTCTACCAGGACGGAAAGCTCAACAGGTATATAAAAGAGCTTGACAGAGTTGAAGAAGGTAGAGATGATGATGGTTATGTGCGGGAGGAAAGAATCCTGATGAAGATCCTTAGCCGCCCTGTGATGTAGAATACTATTAAATAAAAGAAAATATGAGATCAATCTGGAAAGGAGCCGTGAGTTTCGGCCTTGTAAATATCCCTGTGAAACTGTATAGCGCCACTCAGCAAAGCAACCTCAATCTCGATATGGTCGACAGGCGCGACATGGGAAAAGTGCGTTTTAAAAGAATCAATGAGAGTACCGGTAAGGAGCTTACCATGGAGAATATTGGTAAAGCTTACAAGTATAATGGCGAATATATTCTTCTTGATGATGAGGATTTTGAAGCTGCTTCACCGGAAAAAAGCAAGATTATAGAAGTTAATAATTTTGTAAAAGAAGACGAGATTGATACCATATACTTTGAAAACTCATATTATATCGAACCGGAGAAATCAGGTGAAAAAGCATATGCTTTACTTCGTGAAGCTCTCACCAAATCCGGCAAAGTCGGATTGGCACAATTTGTTCTCAGGACAGCAGCAACACTCTCGGTACTAAAACCCATGAAAGATGTACTGGTTCTCAGTAAGATAAGGTTTGCTGAAGAGATAAGGAGCACAGAGGAGATTAAAGTCCCTCCAAAGTCTCTTGTTAAAACCGAAGAAATCAAAATGGCACTGACCCTTATAGACCAGTACACTGCACCATTCGACATAACAAAATTCAAGGATGAGTATGCAGCTGCTTTAATGAAAGTCATTGAAGACAGGGCCTCTGGCAAGAAAGGTAAAATCAGGAAACTCAAGATCACACCTACAAGAACAGATAACCTGATGGATCAGTTAAAGGCAAGTCTTGCCCGTTCAAAAGCGTCATAATTATGAATAGTACAACAACTACCAGATCAAAAGCAAAAGCCAGCCGGGAAAAAAACAGGCTGGCTTTTGTCTCAGGTAAGAACAGCAATCCGCCTGAACCTTTTCCTGCCCCTCTACCCACTCCGATGCTTGCCAAGCTGGTAAGTGAAGTTATGGATAATCCTGAGTGGATCTATGAGATGAAGCTTGATGGATTCAGGATGTTATGTGCCAAAAATGACAACAAAATTGAACTGGAGTCACGGAGAGGCAATTCCTATACGAGGCAATACCAGGTGCTTCTGAAAGATATAAGCAAGATTGAAGAGGACATTTTACTTGATGGTGAAATTGTTGTTGAAAATTCAAAAGGGATCAGTGAGTTTCAGCTCCTGCAAAATTATGGAACAGCTCAAAAAGGCAATCTGAAGTTCTATGTCTTTGACATTCTTTATCTTAACGGACATAATGTGATGGATTTTCCACTTGTTAAAAGGAAAGAGCTTCTTGAATCTTTTTTCACAAAATATGAATTTGAAAGAGTATTTAATCTGCCGTTCAGGGTTGGAAACGGGAAAGAGCTTTTTCAGCAGTATTCTGAACGGGGTTTCGAAGGAATTATTGCGAAAGATCCGGAAAGCATTTATGTGCCGGGGAAACGGGGAGAATCATGGCTGAAGATAAAAGCCATGAAGATGCAGGAAGCAATCATATGCGGGTACACAAGTCCACAGGGAAGCAGAAAGTATTTCGGCTCAGTAATACTGGGATTGTATGAGAATGGGGAACTCCGGTATATAGGTAACTGCGGAACAGGTTTCAATGAAAAATCCCTGAAATTACTGTTCGGAAAATTTAACGGGTACTTAAGGGATACCTGCCCTTTCCAGGAAATACCCAGATTCTCATGGGGAAAAGGAAGACCTGCCTGGCTTGAGCCTGTACTCGTTGCAAATATCAAATTCATGGAATGGTCAAATGATGGTATAATGAGAGCTCCGGTGTTTATGGGCCTCAGGGATGATAAAAAAGCTTCAGAAGTGATAAATGAAACAAAAGCTGCTGAACTTGATGCTGCTGTAAAACCCGATTTAAAGGACGAAAAACAGATAAAAGTGAAAAGCATCACCCCTGGTGGAAAGACAGTGAAGCTTACCAATCTTACAAAGATCTACTGGCCTGCTGAAGGATATACAAAAGGAGATCTTATAGATTATTATTTAAGGATAAGTAAATATATCCTCCCTTACCTTAAAGACCGGCCGCAGTCTCTGAACAGGCACCCCAATGGTATTAAAGGACCTAATTTCTATCATAAGGATATGGATACGGAACAGATACCGGATTGGGCTTTCACAGCTAAGCTGGAATCAAAAAGCAGCGAAGAGGGAATTGACTACCTGATATGCAATGACAGTGCGACCCTTGCCTACATGGCAAACCTTGGTTGTATCGAGATTAATCCATGGCACAGCACATATCTTAAGCCTGATCATCCCGATTACCTTATGCTCGACCTTGATCCGGGAAATATTTCCTTCACAGATGTTGTGAATACTGCATTGGTAATCAAAGAAATTTGTGATGAAACCGGAATCTCCTGCTTTTGCAAGACAAGCGGAGCCACTGGACTTCACATCTACATTCCGCTCGGGGCAAAGTATGATTTCGAACAGGCAAAAACATTCGCCGAAATAATGGCCGGGATCGCCCACAACAGGCTCCCTTCGACGACAAGCATTGAACGCGCTGTTGCAAAAAGGAAAGACAAAGTATACATCGATTTTCTGCAAAACAGGAAAGGTCAAACCATAGCCGCACCTTACAGTGTTCGTCCAAAGCCTTTTGCAACTGTCTCAGCTCCTCTTTCGTGGACAGAGGTGAATCACCAGCTTTCTCCTGAAATGTTTACAATTAAAAACATCGAAAAAAGGCTTGAAAAAACCGGTGATCTCTGGAAACCTGTCCTGGGACGAGGCATATCGATAAATAAAGCATTGAAGGCCCTCGATCAGCTGAGTGATTAGATCGAATTAGATATATTACCCACTATAATCCCAGTTTGAGATATGATGCCGCTTCAAATAAAATTAAAGATATAAAATCACAAGCTCTGAAAGAGCTTAATGTGAATAACCCCAGGCATAAGCCTGGGGTCTTAATGTCCTCAGATGTACAGCTCTGAAGGAGCTGAATGTGAACAAATGAAAGTAATACTTTTATAGTATAATTATGTAATATTAAACCCTTCCAGGGTTTTAAATGTGTTTTGTTTTTATACCCCGGATTGCATCCGGGGTTATTCATATTCAGCCACTTCGTGGCTAAAAAATCATAATAGAAGTACAAGAACATAGATATGAGCCAACATAATATATATTAATAATAATATAAGTTTTATTGATGCCGGTTCCGCGTTTATGAGCAGGCCTTTTGAGGTTTTTCTTGCCTTTCTCAGAAAAGGTAAAGTACAGCTCATCAGCTTCTACAATACCTGTAAGGCGATCAGGTTCAACTTCAGATAAACTACTCAGGATCTTATGCCTCCAGTTAAACGCAGTCTGTAGACATATACCTGCTTCCAATGCCGACTCCCGTAAAGAAAGTCCCTTCTTCATACATTGAAGGTACAATTGCCATTTATCTTTGTTGTGTATATGATAGATGGCTGTTCCTGAGGTACTCGAAAAGTACTTTGTGCAATCCTTACACTGGAGTCTTTTAATTCCTTTATAAGAGCCACGTGACCAAATATTTAAGCTTCCGCAATGAGGACACGCATGAGGCACGTTTTTTTCCTGCTTTTGTAAAGACTCTTCAAGGTAACTACCCTTTGTAAAATGTTCGAAGTCGATATCTCGAAGAAGTCTTTTTCGTTCATCTTCCGGGAGTTGCAGATATTATAATATATATACGCCGATTAGATAATGACCTGATACCTGGAAATTAAAAGAGCCTGCCTGCCGGATCGGAGTTTTGCAACTCAAGCTCAAGCAGGTGCTTTTTTCTCCAGAGCCCGCCGCCATAACCTGTAAGGTGCCCGTCAGAACCAATAACCCTGTGGCAGGGTATCAGAATTGATATCCGGTTCATCCCATTTGCATTGGCCACAGCCCTGACACTTTCAGATTTGCCAATTGCTCTTGCCTGTTCCTTATAAGATTTAGTTTGCCCATAAGGGATCAATTGCAAAACATTCCAGACTTTCTTTTGAAACTCGCTTCCCGGTGTATGTAAAGCCACAGAAAACACTTTTCTGGTGCCATTAAAATACTCTTTCAATTGAGTTTCCAGTGTTTCAAAATGTTGATTGCTTCCCTGGACAATCGTTGCATTCAGAAGCCTTGCAATTGTCTTCAATTCTGTCTCCAGCATTTTCCTGTCGGAAAATTCAAGTAAACAAATACCATGATTTGTGGCACAGGCAATCATAGTTCCCAGTGGTGTTTCAATTCGTTTCAGGTCGATTATATTCTGTTGCTTCCCATTCTTTGGTGAGACCCCGAAAATGTTTTTAAATGTATCTCCAAAGCCACTTAATGATTCAAATCCTGTATCAAACGCAGTATGAGTTACACTTTCACCATTCTGAATTTTTTTAAAGGCAGTATTTATTTTCAGCATGCGTTGATAAGCATGGAACGTAATCCCATGATTTTTTAAGAACCATCTTCTTATATGGCTAGGTTCAATTCCCTTCATCCTGAGATCGTAATCCTTAAATTTTAATGATGGGTTTTGTGTAAGTTCATCAAGGATTTGCTGGAATCTGGCTGGTGTTTGATTCAGCGCTTCAAGGGGATTACAAACCTTACAGGCTCTGTAACCTTTTAGAATGCATTCTTTTGTGGTTTTCAGAAATTCGATGTTTTCCGGTTTTGGTTTTCGGGCGGTACAGGAAGGTCGGCAAAAAATGCCTGTCGTTTTAACAGCTGTATAAAAAAGTCCTTCAAATGAAGTGTCTTTTTCCAAAATCGCCTTGTACATTACTTCTGTTGTTAATTCCATTTCCTAAATGAAAAATTAAATAATTTCAATTAAACTGTTACCCGTACTGCATTTCAATTTCCCCTGATCAGGAAGCAGCATTATTTGTTTTTGTACAAAGGTACAATCAATGCATGCTGTTTTACAACCGAAAAATTGACAAGTATTTTATTCAGTGTTTACGAAAGAGGTGACAATAAAGGTGCCCTGGAGTTAATGGAATTGAAGTGAGAATATTTCAGACTTCCTGCAAGTCCTTTGGCAGTGAGAATAAGAACACAGATCCCTCACCTGGTTTCGATTCAACCCATATCCTGCCTTTATGCCTCTCAACGATTCTCTTACAGATCGACAAGCCGATACCGGTTCCTTCAATCTGCTCCCTGGTATGCAACCTTTGAAATATCCTGAAGATCTTCTCAAAATACTGGGGTTCAATACCAATGCCATTATCTTTTACGGAAAAAACAAAATCATCATCCACCGGCGAAGAAGAAATCGAAATCACAGGTTTCCCTGTATTATATTTTATCCCATTGACAACAAGATTTTGTATCAACTGGATCATCTGGTTTTCATCGGCAATTATAACGGGAAGCTTGCTGACATTGATAGTCACGTCTTTCTCTGTAAGCTTGAGCCTGAGATTTTCTTTAACTTTAATAACGACATTGTTCATATCCACACGGCTGAACTCCCTTCCCGATGTCTTTATTCTTGAAAAAGCGAGCAATCCGTTCAGAAGCTCATACATGTGTTTTGAGCCATCCACAGCGTATTGAATATACGTATTGGCATCTGCATCAAGCTTGTCGCTGTAGCGCTTCTGAAGAAGCTGCGTAAAGCTCGTTACCATTCTCAGCGGCTCCTGCAGGTCATGTGATGCAACATAAGCGAAATTTTCGAGTTCTTTATTCGAGCGCAATAACTCATCATTTAACCGGACAATCGCTTTATCTGTATCCTCTCTCAATGCCGTAATATCAAGGCACACTCCCAGCATACTTCTTGGTTTTCCGTCAAATTCGCTCTTAATGAATGCTTTTGAACTTATCCATCTAACCGCGTTATTTATCCTGATCCGGAAGACTGTCTCATACGGTACACCGTTCTCGATTGAGTTTTTAGTTGCATCCCTTATATGCTCCAGGTCTTCTTCGACAACAAGTTCCTCAAAGGCATCAAGTGTTCTGCGAAATGAACCCGGAGTCAATCCGAAGATTCTTTCGCTGCGTTCGTCCCATATAAGTTCATTCTTACTAAAGTCCCACTCCCATAATCCTATATTTGCATTTTCCAATGCAATGCTGAGCTTTTCCCGGGCAATAATCAGAGCATCCTGGTTCTTTTTTCTTTCTGTAATATCAAAGCCGATTGCCATATGGCCGATTCGTCCTCCACGATCATCAAATAGTGCTTTATTGTACCATTCAATCCATACCCGTTCACCATTTTTCAGGATATTTTCATTAACGTTAACTGAAAATTTATCAGGGTCCTTATAGATATTATTAATCATTTCCTCTAAATGTCTACCGGTACTTTCCTGCTTCGGGACAACGGTTTCAAAGGCCGTTTTTCCCAATAATTCTTCCTGTGAATAACCAAAAAAGGATTGAGCAAATTCATTCACAAAAGTGAATCTGCCCTTTGTGTCCATTTTCAATATAATAGTCCTGGCATTATCCACAAGTTCCCTGTATTGGGCTTCGCTCTTCTTAAGAGAACTTTCAGCTTCAATGCGATTGGTAATATCAGAATAGGTAGTCAGAATGTAATGTCCTCCTGAGAAGAAAATTTCCTGGGCATTCACAAGAAGGCACAATTTTGAATTATCATTCCTTTTGAACCATATTTCTTTATTCCTGAAATAGCCATTACTTTTAATCTCGTCCAGAAGAATATTCCTTGAAAGGGTATCTGAAAAGAAACCGAGTTCAACAGACGTTTTGCCCAAAACGTGATCAGAGTCTGGGAATCCCATAAGGTTCAGCCATTCTCTATTGACGTCAGTGAATTTTCCATCGGTGAATCCGGATATGGATATAGGAACAGGCAGCTCATGAATTGTAATATTGAAATCTTTCATATGTAAACAGGAAATGTAAGATTCATTTATTCCGAACAGAAGTTCAAAGATAAGTAAAAACAGCTGTTATCTGATATCTTCAGGAATGGTGGCCTTGTGGATTGATTAACAGTTGTTATCATGTAAAATATTGACATAATTGTGTAACGCTTAAAATCGTCATCATTGGGACCTTTGTACTGATAAACCAAGTAGATCGACAAACCAAAAATTGAAGATATGAAAACAAATACCAAAAAAGAATCAGGCGTTATTCATGAGCTTTTTGAGCACCAGTTACAGGACATTTTCTGGGCTGAGAACGAACTCGATAAGTTCATGCCCAAACTTGTAAAGCAGGTTACTTCGAATGAGCTGAAACAAACATTCCAGGAACATATGCAGATAACCAGGAACCAGATAAAACGACTTGAAAATGTTTTTGAGATCATCGGGGCTGAAGCTAAAGGTGAGAAATGCGATGGCATGGAAGGTTTGATAAAGGAGGCTGAGAAAATAATCCAGGAAGCAGAACAGGGTCAGATACGTGATGCATTTATAATTGGCGCAGTTCAGAAAGTTGAACATTATGAAATGGCAAGCTATGGCACCCTGAAGGCTCTTGCGACAATACTGGGCGAGTATGAAGTTGCTTCACTGCTGGGAGAAACCCTTGAAGAGGAAAAGGAAGCTGATATGCGACTTACTGAAGTTGCTGAAAACCTTGTAAATATTGAAGCTGCCAGCGAAGCCGGGGAACTGGAGGAAGAAGAGGAGGAATTTGAAGAATCTGAAGAAGAGGAAGAAGAATTTGAAGAAGAGGAGGATGATGAAGAGGAACTTGAAGGAGGAGCACGCGGTAAATCCAAATCCGGCTCAAGATCAAAGAGATAAAACAGATCAATGGAAAGAGTAATATATATAATTGCTGTAATTCTTATTGTCATTTGGATAGTTGGCTTTTTCCTGTATAGTCTGGGTGCAGTAATACATTTCGCCTTACTGCTGGCGCTTGTCATTTTGCTTATAAAAATTTTCAGCCGCCGCAGACCATCAGGAAGCAGCAGATTGTAAATAATTAATTTAAATTATAATGAAAGTCAAAGTAACGTTAGGTATACTTTCAGGAGTTGTTGCAGGATTGGTTATCGGAATCCTGTTTGCTCCCGACAGGGGTTCTGAAACCCGGAGAAAAATTGCTGTAAAAAGCGGAGAGCTGTCACATGATATAAAGAACAAACTCTTCCAGTTCGGTGAATTCGTTAGCGAGAAACTTGACAGCACAAAGGGAGTGTATAATCAGTTCATCCGCATAAAGAAGGCCAGCGCCTGATTTATTCACAACCAAATAAAAAGCCCTCTTTCTGACAACTGAAAAGAGGGCTTTTAATATTTAAATATAGCGTGGTTCAACTCTGTACTGTCTGATGACTCACCTTCATGGCAGCCTCAATCTGCTCCGGATGAATTTCATTCAGCCATCCCCCTGTAAAACCGGCACGGAGTAACCCGTGTATAACGTAGGGGTTTCTTTTTAGCAAATCCCATAAAAGACCTGTCCTGTAATTTTCTATCATGCCCAGAGCCGGTCCCTGGTCAGAGGCAAAATGGCATGGGGACCTCCAACCATGCGGATTGTAAGGTTTGTGCGGGTAAGTGGGATTATATGCTGATCTGAATCCGTATGAACTGGGGATATTCAGGTCAGCTTCATGTAACATATAGTCGATTGTGGAAGAAACAATTTCCGGGACAAAGGCAATTGATGTAACAGCGGCCCAGGGTGAAATAGTACCATCTTCAGGACCGAAAGGAACACCTCTTCTCTGATGTCCAAAAAACTCCCGGTCTGATCCTTTAATATTTATTAGCGCCGGACCGGGGCCCTCACTGTATGGTAATTCCCCAGAAATATTTTCCATAACCTTCAAATTTTCCCGGATTCTCAATAGCATACCTGTACTGCACCATCGTTGCTCTTACGCTGTTCTCAAAATAATCAGAGTCCTTATCCGACATATAGGCATCCTTTATTCCCCTGAAATCTAACCATACGTGAGGAAGCTGATGAATGAACAGTGGCGGTGCATACAGGTACTTATACCCATAAAAATCTATCCACTCGTAGCTTGAAGTCCATTCGGAGTATACCGGTTCAGGCAATGGAGAAACCGGCGATCCAAGGCCCAATATATGTAATAGCAAGGCTTCATCGTACCCTTTCCACCCGCATTTTATAAAACCCGATTCAGGCCTCCATCCAAGATGTATTTTATTACTTTTGTTAAGCGCCCACTGCCAGTCAGCCCTACTGTACAATTCATCGGCAATGTACCTGATCTCTGATTCTTTATCATCGTTTTTGTTGAAATACTGAGCTGAAGTTAGTGCACCGGCTAAAAAGATTGCCGAATCGAGGAAAGAGATCTCCGACATACGGGCTCTCCTTCCTTTATGAATATCAATGAATTTATAATAGAATCCATGATATCCTGTTGCTTCAGGCTCCGGTCCATGGCGGCTATTCAGAAAGAACCTGAGGGTTGAAAGCGCTCTGTCTGCAGCCTTGTCCCTCGAAACGAATCCGCGTTCAACTGCAACCGGCAAGCTTGTAAGAGCGAATCCTGTCGAAGCAATTCCGGCCGGCCAGTCGGGGGTCGTCCTGTCGGCGACAAGGCCATTTACAGGATTGGCTTCATTCCAAAAAAAATCAAATGTCTGGCTCTGCAGCTTGTCAAGCTGCTTGTCGAAATTATATCTTAAAGTGTTCATGTTCAGTTTGTAAGGGATTACATCAAATCATTTTTTCGGGCCGGATCCATTCATCAAACTGTTCAGGTGTGACCAGGCCGAGAGTCATCGCAGCTTCACGTAATGTAATCTTCTCATCATAAGCTTTCTTTGCGATTTTTGCACTTTTATCATAACCTATATGGGGAGTCAGTGATGTAACAAGCATCAGTGAGTTTGAAAGATGTCTTCCAATCCTTTCAGTATCTGCAGCAATACCCTCCACACAATGTTCTGAAAAGGAAAAGCATGCATCACCAAGCAATTCTGCACTCTGGAGCACGTTAGATGCAATGAGCGGTTTGAAAACATTCAGCTCGAAATGCCCGTTTGATCCTCCGAATGCCACTGCAACATCATTTGCTATAACCTGTGCACAGACCATTGTCAGAGCTTCAGATTGCGTCGGATTCACCTTACCCGGCATTATTGACGAACCTGGCTCATTTGCAGGGAGGATAATCTCACCGATGCCGCAGCGTGGACCTGAACCGAGCATCCTGATATCATTGGCTATCTTGTTAAGAGAGACTGCCAGCCTGCGCAGGGCTGAACTTGCTTCAACCATCGCGTCGTGTGAGGCCAGCGCTTCAAATTTGTTCGGTGCAGAAACAAAGGGAAAACCAGTGAGCTCAGCTATCTTCAAAGCAACAATGTCTGCAAATCCTTCAGGAGTATTCAGCCCTGTGCCGACAGCTGATCCTCCAAGAGCAAGCTGGGCGACCATCGGGAGAGAGTTTTCAATTGCCCTGATCCCGTTATCAATTTGCATGACGTACCCTGAAAACTCCTGACCCAGCGTGAGTGGAACAGCATCCATGAAATGAGTACGTCCTATCTTAATAATATTCCTGAATTCTGTTGCTTTTACATCTAGTGATTGCCTGAGCCTGCGGGCGCCAGTGAGAGTTGTACCGGATATTGCCATGTAAGCTGCTATATGCATGGCAGCAGGGAAAGTATCATTTGATGACTGTGATTTGTTAACATCATCATTCGGATGAAGCACCCGTTGCCTGTCAGTAAGCCTCCCTCCTTTTTTTACATGTGCACGGTTTGAAATCACCTCGTTGACATTCATATTTGTCTGGGTGCCTGATCCTGTTTGCCAGATGACGAGAGGGAAATGATCATCCAGGTATCCATCGATGATCTCGTCACAAACTTCGGTTATAAGAGCGCATTTCTCTTTGCTGAGCACACCAAGTTCGCAATTCACAATAGCAGAAGCTTTTTTTACATACCCGAAAGCTTTAATAACTGATAATGGCATACTGGAAGACGGTCCAATATTGAAATTTCTTCGTGACCTCTCCGTTTGCGGACCCCAGTATTTTGTAACAGGAACTTCCACCGCGCCTATTGAATCGGATTCTAAACGATATCCAGATTTTGTTTTTCCTTCGTTCATACTTAAACAGAAAAACTCTGTATAATTCAAGTTAATTGTGAAAAAAATAACAGACCTTAAGCATATTCAAATGCTTCCTGAATGACTCTCATCATAATCGGTAGAACAAAGGACAGATAATGTTTGTTTCAAAAAAGAATATAAAAGAGAGGCTGGTCTTATTCAAACTTTATTACTTCGACCGGACAACTCTCAGCCGATTCCCTGATCAGACTCTCATTTGCGTTAATATCAGCACCTTCAATTACAACTGCTACATCTTCGAGCCTGAAGACCTCCGGGCAGAGATCCGAACAAAGGCCGCATGATATGCAGCCGTCGACAATCCAGACTTTACTAAGCGCCATTTCTATCTTATTTGCGGTGAGTACCGGTTTCAACTTTAACAAATCACAATCTTTTTTGTTTTTGTTGATATGGAATTCCGCAAGTGCGGGTTCATTGAATCAACCTTCATAAACAGAAATTATGATAACACATAACTTAGGATATCCGAGAATAGGTGCAAAAAGAGAGCTGAAGAAGGCCAGTGAAGGCTTCTGGACGGAGAAATTCAGTCCGGAAGAGCTTAAAGCAGCCGGACGATCATTACGTCAGCAGAACTGGCAGATTCAGCAAGAAGCAGGTATTGATCTGATACCTTCAAATGATTTCTCATATTATGATCATGTGCTCGACATGACTGTTGCAGTGGGAGCAATACCTGTCAGGTTTAAATGCCTTCAGAATTTCCTAAGGAATGAAGAAATGGAGTTTTACTTTGCCCTTGCAAGAGGATACCAGAAAGAAGGTTTCGATATCACTGCAATGGAGATGACCAAGTGGTTCGATACAAATTACCATTATATAGTACCGGAATTTACTGAAAATCAGCGATTCGAATTATCATCCCGTAAATTTCTGGATGAATTCATTGAAGCCAGGGAAATGGGGATAATAACAAAACCTGTACTGACAGGACCAATATCTTATCTTCTTCTTGGCAAAACGAAGGAAAAAGAATTTGACAGGCTTGATCTTCTTCCTGATCTCTTACCCGTTTATCTCAACATGTTATATGAGCTGGCAGACAATGGTGCGAGATGGATCCAGTTTGATGAACCGTTCCTTGTAATGGACATAAATGACAAAACAAGGCAACTTTACAAAACCGTCTACAACGAAATAAAGAAAGAATTCCCGCGCCTCAATATAATGATAGCAACATATTTTGACGGACTTAAGGATAATCTTGAAACTGCTCTCCAGCTTCCGGTTGAGGCTTTACATATTGACCTGGTCCGGGCACCCGAACAGCTGAAGTTGATTCTTGAGAAGCTTCCCGGAGGAATAATGATCTCACTTGGTATTGTTGATGGCAGGAATATCTGGAAAAATGATTTTTCAAATTCACTGTTTCTGATACGCGAAGCTGTTGAAAAAGCCGGGAGAGACAGGATAATGATAGCTCCATCATGTTCACTTATTCATTCACCAATTGATCTAGATCTTGAAACAGATGAAAAATCATTGCCTGCTGAAGTAAAACAATGGATGTCTTTTTCAAAGCAGAAAATTGAAGAAGTGGCAATCCTCAGGGAACTTACTATGCAACACATATCTGTTGTTTCGGATGATATCAGGCTACTTCATAATCAGGATGCTGTTGCAAAAAAAAGGATATCACCGCTTATACATAATTCGAGGGTCAAGGAAAGAATGGGCGACCTGAAAAAAATTGAAATGCTTACCAGGAGTGATTTCCACATCAGGAAGAGGAAACAAAAGGAACTGCTTGACCTTCCTGTCCTTCCCTCCACTACAATAGGTTCATTTCCCCAGACCTTCGAAGTAAGAAGCTGGAGGTCCAGGCTTAAAAAAGGTGAGTTCACAAGGGAAGAATATGTGAACAGGATAATGAAGGAAATTGAAAGTGCTATCAGGTGGCAGGAGGAAATTGGTTTGGATGTCCTTGTACATGGCGAATTCGAACGCAATGATATGGTGGAGTATTTTGGCGAGATGCTTGACGGCTTCGCGTTCACCAGGAACGGTTGGATTCAGAGCTATGGCTCAAGGTATGTGAAACCGCCTGTAATCTATGGCGATGTTCATCGTCAGCGGCCAATGACTGTTGAATGGATAAAATATGCACAATCACTGACAAAAAAGCCAGTGAAAGGAATGCTTACCGGTCCGGTGACTATACTCCAATGGTCATTTGTGAGGAACGATCAGCCACGTTCGGAAACATGTACCCAGATTGCACTCGCAATCCGTGATGAAGTGCTGGATCTCGAAGAATCAGGGATCAGGATCATCCAGATTGATGAACCTGCCCTGAGGGAAGGGTTGCCTTTAAGAATGGCCGATTGGCAATCATACCTGGAGTGGGCGGTAAATGCTTTCAGGCTTACTTATGCCGGTGTAAAAGACGAAACACAGATACACACTCACATGTGTTATTCGGAATTCAGCGATATCATCAGCAATATCGCAGCTCTCGATGCTGATGTACTGACAATAGAATGTTCCCGCTCACAAATGGAACTGCTCGATGTATTTGCGGAGTACAGATATCCGAATGACATTGGACCGGGGATCTATGATATCCATTCTCCAAGGGTACCGTCAGAAAATGAGATGGCGGACCTGCTCAAAAAAGCCGCAGAAGTCATCCCCCCCGAACAACTCTGGGTGAATCCTGATTGCGGTTTAAAAACAAGGACCTGGGATGAGACCAAACGTTCCCTCATGAACATGATAAGAGCAGCAAGAACAGTCAGGGAGAGATATGCTGTCCTGGTCAGATGAGTTTAATTTCAGATTTTTTCAGGCTTCAGTCTTGCCAGATCCGGATCCTTCCTGGCTTTGTTCTTCACTGAAGGATCATTCATTCTTGTCATTGAAGCGATCAGAAAGAAAAAATCCATCTCATCACCGTAGATGCTAACCTGACTGAACATAAGATCTCCGGGGTTTTCCTTTTTCTTCTTCACTTTAATATAAATATGTGACATCCCCTATTTTGTTGAAGGGAACACCATCATTAAACCGGCCGTCAGCTTTCCAGATATAGACTCCCTGGGGAGCAGGTTCGCCACTCCTGAGATACCCGTCCCATCCTTTGTGAAGATCAGAGCTCTCATAAATAAGGTATCCGAGTCTGTTAAAGATTTTTAATGAATAAGCTGAAACATTTGAAAAAAATGGTCTGAATGTAAAATCATCAGTATTATTCTCGCTCCAGTACCCGCCTGTCGAACCAGCATGGTTTCTCCAGAAAGCATTTGCGAAAGTTATGAACCCCGGGATTTCAGAACTATTTACCAATCCACCGGGAGTTGATGAATCGACAGAGTTCCTGTTTTCTGATGAAACAAGTTGATCAGCAATAATTGGCTGACTATATATTTTAAAAAATGAAATAATTATAAAAACGGAAACCAGAAGAGGCTTCATATGATGGTCGATTAATTTAAATGCCTGTAATTCAGATAATAAAATTAATTCGTGTCGAGGATTGAGCTGTTACATATTTTCATGAAAGAGTTATAATATTCTTATATTTTTGCCGGATGGATCTCCACTTTACAGATGCTCTGAAGCTAAGACGGCCAAACGCTTTCCAGGTAATGCTGAAACCGGCCGGGCCATCCTGTAACCTGGCATGTACTTATTGTTATTACCTGGAGAAAAAAAATCTTTTCACCGGAGAAACCTCTTTTAGAATGAATGAAGAGCTTCTTGAGCTTTACACGCGTCAATTCATCGAGGCCAACGAAGTCCCGGTTGTCACATTTACATGGCAGGGAGGAGAACCGACCCTTATGGGAATTGAGTTCTTCAGGAAAGCTATTGCTCTCCAGAAGAAATACTGTAATGGGAAAACAATTGAAAATGCTTTTCAGACCAACGGAACAAGGCTGAATGATGAGTGGTGTTCTTTCTTCAGGGATAACAATATCCTGGTTGGCATCTCGATCGATGGAGAAGAACACAATAATGATAAATACCGTAAGACCGCATCAGGAGGATCTTCTTTCAAAAATGCAATGAAAGGTGTTGAATTGCTTCATAAGCACAAGGTCGAATTCAATACTCTCAGTTGCGTTACTTCATATAATGTACATTATGCAAGGGAAACATATCAATTCCTTAAGAAGATCGGCAGCGGCTTCATTCAGTTTCTCCCTGTTGTGGAACGACAGACAGATCCTTCGAAGAATTCGGGTCTCAGCCTGGCCTCTCCCCTTTCAGATGCCGGTACTGCAGCAACATCGTGGTCTGTCAGTGGAAAAGATTTTGGAAAGTTCCTGATCACCATCTTCGATGAATGGGTCAGAACCGATGTCGGAAGATACTTTGTCCAGATATTTGACACGACCCTTGCAAATTACGTTGGTGAGATGCCGGGAATATGCGTGTTCTCAGAAACCTGCGGCGATGCTCTTGTAATGGAGCATAATGGGGATATGTACACCTGTGATCATTTTGTTTTTCCGGAATATTATCTGGGAAATATTAAAGATGTTCCGATGGCTGATATGTTGAAATCACAGAAGCAATTCGATTTCGGAGTTGATAAAAGAAATAACCTGCCCCGATACTGCATGCAATGTGATGTCAGGTATGCATGCCATGGGGAATGCCCGAAGCATCGTTTCAGCATTACGCCCGATGGAAAACCGGGATTAAATTACCTGTGCGAGGGTTATAAGGCTTTTTTCAAACATGTCGAGCCTTATATGGAGTTCATGGCGAAAGAACTCAAGAACAAAAGGCCTCCTGCAAATGTGATGCGGTGGATAAAAAACAAGGAGAACCAGGTAATAAAACTTGTTATTCCGGAAAGAAACGATCCATGTCCCTGCGGAAGCGGAAAGAAGTTCAAAAACTGTTGTTCAGGCTTACCATTATACAGAGTTTAGCATTTTTTACCGCAGATTACACAGGGTAAAAAACGCAGAGAACGCAGATTATTTCTGGTAACCTTATGCCTCTGCGTCCTCTGCGAAATCCTCTCTGCGTACCCTGCGGTTAATTTCTTATCAATTCTGTATCCTGAAATTTAACCCTCGCTGCTTCAAGCCGCTTATGGAGATCGGCTTTAACTTTTGCATATGCCGGATCGTCGTATACATTCTTCATTTCCAAAGGATCAGCCTGCAGATCGAATAATTCCCACTCATCAATATCATGATAAAAATGAATGAGCTTGTACCTGTCAGTGCTGATGCCGTAATGCCTTTTAACGCTATGTACAGCAGGATACTCGTAATAATGATAGTAATGCTCTTTTCTCCAGCTTTTCGGAGTTTTACCCTTCAGCACAGGCACCATGCTCATACCCTGCATGTCAGAAGGAACACTCGCACCTGCCATTTCGAGTATTGTTTCCGGTATATCGATGTTGGATACAATGTCCTTGTTTATACTTCCCGGCTTTGTAACTCCCGGCCACTGGATCAGCAACGGAGTACGATATGATTCTTCAAACATGAACCGCTTATCGAACCAGCCATGTTCACCAAGATAGAATCCCTGGTCGGAAGCATAAAAGACTATTGTATTCTTATCAAGTCCATTCTCTTTGAGGAAATCCAGAACTTCCCCTACGCTCTTATCGACCGCAGCAATGCAGGCAAGATAATCCTGGAGATATCTCTGGTATTTGTAGCTGATGAGCTCTTTGCCATCCAGGTCTGATTCATAAAAATGCTTTATGATTGGATCATAGACCTCATTCCAGGCTTCAGATTGTTGCTGGCTCATCCTGTTCAATGCTGTCTTTCTCATTTTTTCTTTATCACTGAAGAGCTTCAGGTCCTCTTCAAGCCTCATTGTCTTCGCGATTGTCATATCCTGGGATTTCTCTGCTGTTCCCCTGCCGGAATAATCATCGAAGAGAGTCGCAGGTTCCGGGAAGGTCAGATTTTTATATAAACTGATCTCATTCGGACCAGGTTCCCATTCACGATGAGGGGCTTTATGATGCATCATCAGCATAAAGGGCTTGCCTGAGGCTCTTGCGTCTTTGATCCATGAAATACATTTGTCGGTTATTATCTCCGTTACATAGCCTTCTTCACGGTGTCGTCCATCTTTTGTAATGAAGTCGGGATTATAGTAATTACCCTGCCCGGGTAAGATTTCCCAGTGATCGAAGCCTGTCGGATCTGATCCGAGATGCCACTTGCCGATCATAGCAGTGGAATAGCCTGCTTTCTGAAGGATTTTCGGGAACGTCTGTTGTGAACCATCGAAAGGAGCCTGACCCTCATTCCTGGTAAATCCGTTCAGGTGACTGTATTTCCCGGTAAGGATCACAGCCCTGCACGGACCTGAAATTGAGTTTGTAACAAGACACCTGTCGAACCGCATGCCATTCCTGAAAATACGATCGATATTCGGAGTGGGAGCAAGATTCTTCAGCGGACCTCCATATGCACTGATTGCCTGGTATGCATGATCATCAGACATTATGTAAATTATGTTTGGCTTTTGAACTTCTTTTCCCTGGGCGCCAGGCTGAGATATGAAGGCGCTTAAGCCCAGGGTTGTTGCAACAACAGATCGGTTAATTCTCATTTTTTTGATTTGATTAGATTATAGTTGATTTAATCTGAAAGGAATTCCAAGCCGTTCATAATTATTTCCTGCAAGAGGATTGAAAGGTATCAATTCAACTGGTATAGAAGGATTCAATGAATGTACAAAATTCCGGATTGAATTGAGATTCTCGGGAGTATCTGTTATATTTTTCACAAGAGGAATGCGCACTATTATTTCTTTGCCGGAATTTACAATCATCCTGAAGTTTTCAAGTATTTCTTCATTCGACCGACCCGTCAGAAATAAGTGTTCTGAAGCATCAAATATTTTAAGGTCGATAATGAAAAGATCAATAGTATTTAGTATTTCCATCACTTCAATATTACCCGACAGGCAGGTTTCAACTGCGGTATGTATTCCCTTATTCCGGCATTTCTCAGCAATGGCGGCAACGAAGGAATCCTGGTATAGAGGTTCACCTCCTGTAAAAGTAACTCCGCCGCCTGAGGATTCATAAAAAGTAATATCTTTTTCAATTTCTGCAAATACCTGTTCAACTGACATTTCTTTCCCTGTAAACTGCATGGCAGTTGTGGGACAAACACTTACACAGTTGCCGTTCAGCCTGCACAGATTTCTGTCGACTGTTATTTTGTGACTGACTGTCTGAAGTGTAACGGCTTTTTCAGTGCATGCTTCAACGCATAATCCGCAGGCAATGCAGGTATTGCTCTCTTGCCATATTTCAAACCTTTCAGCCTGTCCTTCAGGGCTATGGCACCAGGTGCAGCGCAGAGGACATCCCTTCAGGAAAACAGTCGTGCGGATACCCGGACCATCATGAAGGGAGAATCGCTTTATCTTGAAAATCCTTCCTGTTTCCATCATCCCTCCTGTGTTGTTCTTCTGATGATCTCATCCTGGAGATCCGGAGCAAGTTCGGTAAAGAATGCCGTATAACCGGCCACTCTTATTGTCAGTCCCCTGTATGATTCCGGATCGGCTTTAGCTTTAATCAATTCTTCGGTCGTAACAACATTGAATTGAATATGATGAACGGGCAAAGAGAGAAATCCTTTCAGGAATGATGAAAATTTCTTCAGGGAATCCTCCTCCGAAAACATTGAAGGAAGAAATTTCATATTAAGCAGTGTTCCGTTAGGTGCAAGCTCAGACGGGATGCGTGCAACTGAGTTCAGAACAGCAGTCGGCCCGTTCCTGTCACGTCCGTACATTGGAGACAGGCCGCCGTCGGCAAGAGGTGTCTTTGACAGTCTGCCATCCGGAGTAGCTCCAACATTCTGCCCCATAGGCACATGTGCTGATACAGTATAAAGACCTGCCTGGTACTTTCCTCCCCGGAAATTTCTGTACTTCTTAATGCTTTCCACGAAGGCATTCACCCATCTGGCGCCCATTTCATCCACCCATTTCACATCATTTCCATATTTGGGCACAGTGTTTATACATCTCTGGCGCAAAATTTCATGTCCTTTAAAATCATTCTTTAATGCTTCAACGAACTCTTTGCCCTCAATTATCCTGTCTTCAAATACAAGCTTTTTCAAAACTGCCAGGCTGTCGGCGAGATTAGCCACCTGTATGGCTTGTATTCCTGACATATTATACCTGGCTCCTCCTGTAGTCACATCTATTCCTTTTTCCAGGCAGTCGTCCACAACAGATGACAGGAAAGGAGAAGGGAGATGCTCCTGGTGACATTTTTCAACTACTTCACAGGCTTTCATCATCCGCCCTATGAAATGATCCATCTGCGTCAACATGGCGGTTTCCAGATCTTCATAATTCCTGAATGACGCCAGACCACCTGTTTCCAAACCTGTCTTCTCCCCTGTTATAAGACAGACTCCATCCATCAGGGTAAGTTCAAGCACCTTAACAAGGTTGAACATTGCAGCATCGCTCCAGCCCAGGAAATTACCCTGCGGACTTATTTCAACGCATCCTACCAGGGCATAATCAATACTGTCTTTCTCACTTATCCCGGAAGCTCTCAATGCCGGTATTATGCTGTTGTCATTTACGATCTGGGGCATTCCGGAGCCAAGACCGATTACCCGGCTGCATTGATCTATGAAGAAAGCCGGAGAGTTATTATGTAACCGGGCTGTAAGATTCGGTTGTGGTAATCTGACATGCGCCTGTGCCATGAGGAAATGATATGAAAGCTCGTTAAACGCATCTTCACCACTGTATTTCTGACCGCCTATAGTTATATTGAATCCTGTCGGGAAACCGGCAAAATACCTGGCGCTATGCGAGTTCCGCATGTAGACTATCTGGTTGAACTTGATGAACAGAGCATCAATCATTTCCTGAATCTCAGCAGGTTTAATACCCGATTGTATGTCGTTTATATAATAAGGATACAGGTATTGATCCATCCTCCCGGGTGAAAATGATGAAGCATTCGATTCCATATGAAGCATTACAAAGAGGAACCATACTGATTGAATTGCTTCTCTGAAATTCTCAGGTGGACGATCAGCCAAGGAATTGCATATCATGGAAACCGACAGAAGGTTTTCTTTGAGATCACTCTCATCCTGCTGGTCCGATAACATTCCGGCAAGTGCACCA
Organism: uncultured Bacteroidota bacterium; assembly: GCA_963744745.1. GTDB lineage: Bacteria > Bacteroidota > Bacteroidia > Bacteroidales > VadinHA17 > LD21. The sequence continues at coordinate 160,409 of CAVUVD010000001.1, forward strand.
TATCTCTTCATGAATTCACATGCAGCATCGAGTGCAATAATCACACTTTGGTAGAAAGTCCAGGAACTCTCCGGTGCAGATTGCTGCTTCAGCCTGGCTCTTTCCATCAGTCCGCGGGGGCCGTATCTGAGCCAGTCCTCAACTTTCGGACAGATATGTCCCTGTGCATGATCTTTCTGGTTGATCTTTACGACCTTCTCAATTGCCCTGATCTCGTCACCATAAGAATTGTAAATAGAATCCTCCAGTGTCTTGTTTTTCCAGAAAGGTGCTATTTCTTCAAGAAAGATGCGCCTGTCTTCTGGTTTAACGTTGAATGGATCCTGTGGCCGTTCAGAAAGAGAGTCAATCTCCTTCATAAGCCATGAGATCCCGGCTTCAGGAAAAACAACACCCGATCTTATTCCGGAGGTTCTGTTTCCGACGATCAGCTCTTCAGGATCAATAGAAATTGATATTTCTCTGAGAGAAGCGGCAAAAGCAAACGCCCGCTTAACTGGAACAGGCGCCCCGGGATTCTCCCTGTAAATCCTCGTAATAATCCCTGCCTGCTCTGCCGAAAGATATCTCGTTGCAGAAACTGTCCTATGCCTTAATGATCTGATCCTTACGGTCGGTCCCACTCTATTATCCCGGAAAAAATATGCATTGTGAAGTTAAAAAAAATAGCCGTATTGCTGTAACCATTTATAACTTTACAGGTAATCAATACAGAAAGCCCGAAAAAAGTGATCAAAACGGACGAGTACATAATGACTGAGGTAAAGAATGGAAATCTTGAAAAGATGGCTGTGCTTTTTGAAAAATATCATATAAGTCTTTACAATTTCTTCCTGCATATGGGATTGCAAAAGGATACAAGCCAGGATCTTACACAGAATCTTTTTTACCGGATGATAAAATACAGGAGCTCGTATCGCGAGGGTAAAGCTGTCAGATCGTGGATGTACCAGATAGCCAGAAACCTGTTCAGGGATTATGTTAATGAACAGAAAATCAGCGACAGCATGCTTACTCTTACAGATAATTACACAACCGATATTCACGATGATGAGCCTGATTATACTGAGGACGATTACAAATCTCTGGAAAATGCACTTTCAGAGCTTACAGTGGAACAACGTGAACTTATCATTCTCTGCCGTTACCAGGGATTGAAATATAATGAAGTATCGGCAATAACAAATATGTCGGTGCCGGCAATTAAAGTGAACATGTTCAGGGCTATCAGAAAGTTAAGAACAATTTATTTCAGACAAATTTAAAATCCATGCGCTATGAAATGCGAGGAAATTGAAATACTACTGGTGGATTATCTTGACAATACACTGGATGAAAAAGCAAAAGCTGAAGTGGAGAATCATCTTGCCACCTGCGAGAAGTGCCTTGACAGCTTTAATGAAAGTCAGAAAGTACTGAAGGTCATATCTGATTCAGCTCCATCCTTGCCGGATGTAACCATAAGGTCGAATTTCTATCATATGCTGCACAGAGAGATCAGTAAGGCTGAAGCCCCTGAGCAGAAAGAAAACAGGTCTTCTTCCCTTTCCGGCAGGAGAGTATTTCTTGCAGCAGCAGGTTTTGCGCTACTTATCGCTGGCACATTTATAGGACTTGTTATCTCTACCTTAAAGGATGACTCAGTAAGCCCGGGGACAATTGAAGTTTTACAGGCACAGGTTGACGAAATGAAAAGAAACGCGATGTACACAATGCTGAAAGAGGAATCATCGAGTTACAGGCTTCAGGGAGTCAGTTATGCTGAAGAGCTTGGCTCCAGGGATGATATGATAATCGGGACGCTTATTAATATTCTCAACACCGACAAGAATACAAATGTAAGGTTAGCCGCTGCTTTTTCGCTTTCGAAATGGACCGATAAACGTATCGTCTGTGACTCACTGGTTGCATCTCTTCCAAGGCAGACAGACCCCATCCTGCAGATAACACTTATTAATATTCTGGTTGAGATGAGGGAAAAAAGCGCTCTGAGGCCTATACAGAACCTGGTAAACGATAAAAGGACTATTAATGAGGTCAGGACAATTGCAGAAAAAGGGGCAAAAGAGCTATCACTGTGAAAAGTTGAATTCAATTATATAGCCTCAGGAAACCGGATCCGGGAGGCAGTTTAAACCAATTAATAAATAATTAAAATGAAAAAGTATAAATTTGGAATATTGAGCATTATCATTATCCTGATCACACTGAACCTTTCAGCCCAGGATTATAAAGTGGCAGCTCCTGCCGGTAAAGACGGAAAAGTGTTTTTCAAGAATTTCAGCGGACCATTGCCAATAGAAGGATATCAGGGAAGTGAGATTGTAATCACGTCAAGTGAAGGTAAACTTGAACCTCCTGAAAGAGCAAAAGGTCTTAAACCTATCTACCCGGGTGGAACTGATAATACCGGCATGGGATTATCGGTGGTAAAAGATGGCAATAACATCAATATCACCTGCCTCCTGCCATTCACTAAAGAATCGGGCTATTCGATAAGACTTCCTGAAAACCTGGCAATCGAGATTGAAAGCGGCTGTGAATACAATAACAGCGTTACAGTTACCGGTGTTAAGAATGAAATAGTAATCAAGACCTGCCATGGCATTGATCTGAAAAATGTTACCGGCCCGGTGGTGCTTTCATCAATCTCCGGCGATATAAATATTGCTTTTGGTCCAACATTATCAGATAAAACCTCTTCAATAAACGCCATCAGCGGCGATGTTGATATCACCCTGCCTGCAAAAACACCTGTCAGTATTGATCTCAGTACAATCAATGGCGGCTTCTTTTCCGATTTTGAAGTGACAGATTCGCAAAAAAACATGAAAAGAATAGGCGGGAGCAGCCTGAGCTTTGATCTTAACGGAGGTGGTTTCAGCTTTAATGTCGCTACAATAACTGGCAATGTATACCTGAGAAAAGGAATGTAAAAATTCAAGTCATGAAAAGAATACTATATATAATAGCAATATGCCTCCTTCCGGCATCACTCAGTGGCCAGATGAAGATTGACAGGCACATGGATTTCACGGGTAAGAACAAGATCATCCTTAACATTCAGATCTCAGATTCGGTAAAGGTAATGACCTGGAATAAAAATGAAGTGTATGTGGCCGGGTCGGTAAACATCAACGATAATAAGGATAATGCCGGTTATGAAACTGAGTTTTCAGAAAGCGGAAGCGAAATAAAGGTTAAAGCCGGATTTAAGGATGATTATTTCAAAGGCAAAAAAAACCACTGTGTTGAATCTGAAATCAATTGGGTGGTTTATATTCCCGAACGCGCAGATCTGTCTCTTGAGTCAATCGATGCTGACATAACAATAACCGGGAAAACTGGTCCGCTCCGCATTAAATCAATCAGCGGATTCATCGATCTCACTGTTCCTGAAAACCGGCCTGCATCACTTGATTTTTCGACTATATCGGGTACTGTTTATACAAACCACCTGCTCACCTCACTAAATTCAAAAACAGGTGTTCCATCCAAAATCAAGCATAGTCTCAATAACGGGGGGGAAACAATAAAGCTTGAAACAATAAGCGGGGATATTTTCTTCAGAAAGTAAAGAAGAACGACCCCAGACCTCACCCCTTGAATTCCCCTCTCCTGAAGTGAGAGGGGAACAATTTCACCCTGATGCTGAAATTCCTGGATCGTGAGGTTTAATTGCCACGAATGCACGAATTCCATCGCACAAGTCTTAATACAGCTTCCCCGGGAAGGCAACATGTGCAGGCATTAGTGCATTAGTGGCTTATGTCTTAATTTATAATAAAACTCCCGCTAAGTTCTCCGCTATCCTTATAACCATACCTCACAGCTTTCACCCTTATGTTATATTTTCCGGGTTTCAGGTGAAGAGGTCCGTTGTAAAGAAGCCAGTGCGGATTTTTTGTCTCTTCAAATGTATAAACCAGTGAAGCTCCATGCGTCGGACAATAGAATCCCAGCGTCATCGGCGCACTGTAGGTTCCCCCGGTTCGATAGTTTTTAGTGGATCGGTCTTCCTTCGAGTTTATTATAAAATATGGTATATCAGTCACCGGTTGCACTCCCCCCGGCCACATCATGTTGATCATCTCTGGTTCATTCATATGCCCCAGATCGCCTGTTTCACGAGTCCAGGTCTCATGAAGCCGCCGATGATTATTCAGAACCTCCCTGTATTTGGCATCAGTTGCAATATTCTTCAGCTGGAAAGGATCTGCCTTTACATCATAAAGCTCTTCGGGCGGTCGTGTGTAAGTAAACCAGCTTTTCTGATCCCCGGTCAGCTTTCCTTCTGCATCAAGCCTGAGCATCTCCTGGTAGATAGGCATATTGCTGAGATATGGCACCCATATAGGGTAAGGTTCATTCGGATAATAATTCCTTATATAAAGATACCTGTCCGTCCTGACCGACCTGATCATATCATACGATTCATCAACCCTGTCGCGGGCAGCATATACAGCTTCACGAGGCTCTCCGAGCTGGTCCCCAAGGAACGGTCGTCCCTGAATGTGTGCCGGGACAGGTACGCCTGCCAGTGAAAGAACAGTAGGACCGAAATCGATAGAGCTTATCAGCCTGGTATCGACTGTTCCCGCCTTATCTTTCCCCGGGAATTTTATTATGAGTGGAATATTAAGACCTGAATCATACAACCATCTTTTCCCCCTTGGAAGACCATCGCCATGATCACCCCAGAAGAAGATTATCGTGTTTTCCAGCTCGCCCTCCTTCTCCAGTTCAGAGATCAGCACTCCAACAACAGAATCGAGCCTGGCTATATTATCGTAGAACTTTGCATAATTCCTTCTGACTATTTCGGTATCTGGCCAATAAGGCGGGAGCTTGACTTTTTTGGGATCAGTTTTTACTTTCGATATATCCCAGTTCTGGCTTTCATGAGTGCCTGTCCAGTTGAAGACAGCAAAGAACGGCTGGCTCTTGTCAGGACGATTTTTATAATGAGCCGTTCTGCTGCACTCGTCCCATATTGAAGCCGGCACCGGATCTTTCGCAAACTGGTAGTCGGTTTTACTATTGTTTGTGCAGTAGTATCCTGCGGTTCTGAGATATTCAGTGAAGGCTTTTACGTAATGAGGAGGTACAGCCGTGAATTCAACAGGATTGTCAGCTACTCTCCTGTAAGATGTGGTTCTCATGTGCATACACCCGATTGTGGTCTGGTACATTCCGGTGATTATACCGGCCCGGCATGGGGCGCTTATGGCAGCAGTTGTGAAGACATTTGTATAACGTACTCCCAGGGAAGCCAGCCTATCAATATTTGGAGTAACAGCCACATCATCGCCATAACAGCCAAGATGCGGACTCATGTCCTCTGTTGATATCCAGAGAATATTAGGATGCTTCTGATCCTTTTGTGAATATGAAGTTGCAGCAAGTGCAGCGAAACTGAGTGTAATTATTGGCCTGATTTTTTTCATCTGGGTATATTTAATATTAACATGAGTTTAAGACCCTCCATCTATTTTTCCACTATCACCCCTGCCTTTCTTCTTCCGGTTCCCTGAACCTTAAGAATATCATCTCCCATATCCTGCCGTGCTTTCTCAGCAAGAGCTTCGAGCTCTTTCACCTTTTCGGGATATGTATCAGCAACATCATACCATTCACCTGGATCGCGTCTCAGATCATAAAGCTCAGCCTTTTCAACCTTACCATTTTTAGTCTGACCTGGCCATCCATCTATTCCCGGAGCAACGCCTCTGTATGTCCGGTATGTATGAGCAAAAACAAGCTTCCAGTAATTGAGCTGAACAGCTTCGAGTGAATTCTGCTGATAATAATAGAGGAATTCATGTCTTGGCTCAGCATCTTTTTCCCCAAGCAGTAACGGAAGTATGCTGACTCCATCAATCTTATTCTGAGACAATGAAGCGCCGGTGATAGAAGCAAGTGTTGGAAGGATGTCGATAGAAGATGCCAGCTTATTGCAGATTGTACCTTCCTGGATTACACCCGGCCATCTCATAATACACGGGACCCTTTGCCCGCCTTCCCAGCTTGTGCCTTTTCCTTCACGCAAGCCTCCTGTACTGCCCGCATGATTTCCGAAATTGAGCCAGGGACCATTATCACTTGTGAAGATCACCAGAGTGTTTCTTTCGAGCCCGTTTCTTTCCAGCGCCTTGAGCAACTCCCCTATTGACCAGTCGACCTCCATCATAACGTCACCGTACAATCCTTGCTTGCTCTTTCCTTTGAATTTCTCCGATACTCCCAGCGGTATGTGAACCATCGAATGTGGCAAGTAGAGGAAGAACGGTCCTTTCTTGTTTTTTTCAATGAAGCTGACCGCCCTCCTGGTGTACTCTGTTGTAAGCTTATCCTGTCCTGCAAGATCAGGCACCTCACCCACTTTCTCATTACCCTCGATAAGTGGCAGTACCGGGTATTTCATCTTAACACTTAAAGTGTCCTTAAGCCGGATTGGAACGCCATCGAAATCAACAGGCCACATATCATTTGAATACGGAATACCGTAATATTCATCAAATCCATGCTGAAGAGGGAGGAATTCCCTGTGATGCCCGAGATGCCATTTGCCGATTATGCCGGTATGATAACCCTTGGCCTTAAGCATCTCTGCAATTGTAGTTTCAACAGAATTTATGCCGTTTGTTGCCCAGGGCATAAGGGCGCCTGAAATTCCGACCCTGTTCGGATAGCATCCTGTCAGCAATCCGGCCCTGGAAGCGCTGCTTACAGCCTGTGGACAATAGTACCAGGTGAATTGCATTCCCTGGTTTGCAAACCGGTTCAGGTTTGGAGTGTCATACTGGTTTGCACCGGTCCTGCCGATATCTCCGTAACCCATATCATCCATGAGGATGATTATGATATTGGGAGTGGATTGTTTAAATGTTCCGGACATTTGTCCTGAGACAGGTATTGAAGCAAGGGATGTTGCAAGCAGTAATGTTTTTCTGGCGTTTAATAATGATTGATTCACCTCAGATGAAAAATTAGGGTTAGTATTTCATTGTGTCCTGTAACATATCTTTTATTCTAACCGCAAAGTACGCTAAAGAAAATTCACAAAGGTCGCAAAGTCAGGAAACCTTTGCGTTCTTTGTGAATACTTTGTGTTCTTTGCGGTTAATTCTTTAAATATTAATATTAATATTAATATATATAATATACCATATAATAATATATATTATAATTTAATTGCGTGTGAATTTGTTTTCCCGTACTTCCTTTAAGAGATCAGCAAATTCTTTTATCAGTAAGGGATTCTGTGCTGCAACATTATTCTTCTCCCCTGTATCTGTTTTCAGATCATAGAGTTGCGGTTCAGGATCATTCCCTGTTTCAGTATTGGTATTTACCTGGATTTTCACCCCTTCAGCAGGTTCAATATACTTCCAGTTTCCTTTAATTATTGATAATCTCTGACCCCACTGATGCTCAACCAGCCAGTCCCTGCCTTGCTTGTCTCTGCCAAGTAATGCAGGCAGGTGATCGAAGCTGTCCGGTCCGGCGCCTTCGGGAATATTTTGTCCTGTCAGTGAAGCAAAGGTTGCCATAAGATCAACCTGACTGAAAAGAGCATCCGTTATACCCGGCTTTATTTTCTCAGGCCAGCGAGTAATAAAGATAACCCTCGTACCGCCGTCAAATGCACTGTATTTTCCTCCGCGTAACGGACCTGCGGGTTTATGGTCTCCCAGCAGTTCCACAGCCTGGTCTTTATAGCCATCATCAACAACAGGACCATTATCGCTTGAAATAATTACAATGGTATTCTTAGATAACTTCAGCCTGTCGAGAGCATTGAGGATCTCACCTACAGACCAGTCAAACTCCAGGATTACATCACCTCTGGGACCCATTCCGCTTTTCCCCGCAAAACGTGGATGAGGGACCCTGGGAACATGAATATCATGAGTAGAGAAATACAGGAAAAAAGGTTTGTCTTTATTCTTTTCGATAAAGCTTACTGCCTTACCTGTGATAACATCTGCAATGTTCTCGTCTGTCCACAGGGCAGCCTTTCCTCCGCTCATGTAACCTATGCGGCTTATTCCATTTACGATAGTCATATCGTGACCATGACTCGGATGTACTTTAAGCAGCTCAGGATGGTCCTTCCCTGTTGGTTCGTCAAGGATAGGATCTTTAAAGCTTACTTTTATAGGGTCACCTGGGTCAAGGTTGAACACTCTCCGGTTTTCGACGAACACGCAGGGAACGCGATCTCCCGTTGCGGGGATTATAAAGTTATAATCAAATCCCAGGTCCATGGGTCCCCATTGAATGTCTCCATTCCAGTCAGCTCCTGTTTCAGGACCTAATCCCAGGTGCCATTTACCAACTACTGCAGTTTCATAACCGGCATTGTTCATGACATCGGCCAGTGTGTATCTATCGGGGTGGATGATCGCAGTTGCATCACCCGTAGCCACACCGGTACCCTTTTTCCTCCACGCATATTCACCAGTCAGCATCGAATATCTCGAAGGCGTGCTTGTAGCTGATGTGCAATGCGCATTCGTAAACCTGATGCCTTCTTTTGCGGCCCTGTCAATATTCGGGGTCTTGATCCGTGTCGCGCCGTAACAACTGACATCACCATAGCCCAGATCATCGGCATATATAATAATAATGTTGGGCTTGCCTGTATCCTGCGCAGAGGCCTGTTGAGGTAAAAAGGCTGCAAGCAGTCCCATTGTACCAGGTATAAACTTCATTCTCATATTTTATTGTTTTTCGTATGCAAAGGGGAATATTTCTGACGGGCTGTGAGCTTCATTCATAATCTCTTCGATTCTCTTAACAACCCCGGGATTTGCCATTGCCACATTATTAATTTCACCCGGATCTTTCACAATATCATAAAGTTCAATCTCACCCTGCGGAACTTTGTCGGCATTCAGCTTCACTGCTTTCCAGTCGCCCATTCTCACTCCGATCTTCCCTCCCTGTTCATGAAATTCCCAGTAAAGATATTCATGCTGTTTCTGCTTTCCTTTGTCAAGAAGAGTTGGAAGAAAAGAAATCCCGTCAGTTGAATCTGGCGAACCGGCGCCGGTTATTTCTGCCACAGTCGGCATAACGTCCCAGAAAGCTGAGACATGATCTGTTCTGGTTCCTTCTTTGACCTTTCCGGGCCAGCGGACAATGAATGCCGTCCGTATTCCACCGTCGTACATGTCACGTTTATATCCGCGCAAAGGTCCATTACTGTTGAAAAAATCCGGATCTGCGCCTGCTTCGAGATGGGGACCATTGTCGGAGGCAAACATTACGATTGTATTATTGTCAATTCCGGTTTCTTTGAGCATCTGCAAGAGTTCACCTACATAATCATCAAGCTGGGTTACCATAGCGGCAAATGCGGCATGTGATTCAGGTTGAGAACCATATGGGCCCTGTCGGAATGTTTTTCCACTGTCAACACCGATAAATGATTTTTCCGGATCGAATTTACGCCGGAATTTTTCAATGTACTCCTCTTTCGCGAAAAGTTCTGCATGAGGGATTGTCGTGGTATAAAACATCAGGAAAGGCTTTTCCCGGTTATTCTCAATGAACTGTAAAGCGGCTTTATGGATCAGTTCAGCGCTGTAAGCTCCTTTTTTGCTACTGTCGTTCTCGTGAAGGATGATCTTTTCACGATTATGCCAGAGATGATCCGGATAATAATTGTGAGCCAGGCGCTGGCAATTATAACCGAAGAACTCATCAATCCCCTGGTTGTTTGGATCACCTTCAGAATCGATATACCCAAGTCCCCATTTTCCGAAAGCACCCGTAACATAGCCTTTCGTTTTAAGCATCTCTGGAATTGTAGTTGAAGAAGCAGGCAAGGGCCACTGACCTTCAGGCTGCCATTCCTTGTTGCCCCTGATAGGCGTATGGCCTGTATGCAGTCCCGTCATCAGGCTTGAACGTGACGGGGCAGAGACTGTGCATCCCGTGTAATGCTGGGTGAAGAGCATCCCTTCACGGGCCATCCTGTCGATATTCGGAGTAGAAAATTTTGTCTGCCCATAACAGCTGATATCTCCGTATCCGAGATCATCAGCAAGGATGTAAATTATATTAGGCTGACGTGTTTCTTTCTGGGCTGTACCGCAAGCGGAAAGCGCCAGGGTGGTACAGATCACTGCATTAAGGTTTTTTTTCATCAGTCCTGTGATTTAGGTTAAGGTTTGGTTTACAGGTCTGATAAATGTAGGAATTTTTTTGTTGTCTGCTAGTCTGCTTGTCAACCACCCCGTCCGGGGAACAGTTTTGTTACATACAAAAATGCGACTCCCGGACACCCCTCCTTCACCAGGAGGGGAAATATCAGGTGGTTGAATTGTAATCACACCCGGCTTGAAATTGCATTTTACACACAGTAATTAAAAAACTTAGACTATTTGCGCACTGACCTGGTTCTTTTTCTGTAAGGCTGGAGCAAGCAGTTGATGTTTTCTCTCCTTTTGAAGGAGGGATGGTCGGGGGTACAGTTTGGAGATGTTGAGAAAACATTTACCCCGACCAGGGTGGTTGAATTAATTAGTTCTTATTAATTTTAAAGTATGGCAAATCATCTGATTAACCGAGAATACCTCAAACCCTTCAGGTCATCTCTGAGAAACAAATCAACCTCGGCCGAAGCCACTTTATGGAATCTCCTGAAATCAAGAAAACTCGATGGAAGAAAATTCAGAAGACAACAAAGCATAGGTAATTATATAGCTGATTTCTATTGTCCTGCAGAAAAGCTGGTTATTGAACTTGATGGAGCATACCATGGTGCTTATATTCAAATACAAAAAGACATTGAGAGAGACAATTACCTTAAAGAACTTGGCTTTACTGTTCTCAGGTTTGAAAACAGGTTTGTTTTCCAGGATCAGGAATATGTTTTGAACGAGATAAGGAAGAGCTTTAAAAAATAAAAGTCTCGACAATGAATAATCATACACCCCGGCAATAAACCACCCCGTCCGGGGAACAGTTTTAACAATAATCCAACGATAAGACTCCCGGACACCCCTCCTTGAAAAGGAGGGGAAACATCAAGTGGTTGAATCTTAGTCACATGATTGATCAAAGTTAATATGAGATCCAGATACAACTTTAAACCTGATAAGAAGGAGAACGGAAGATTAGTAGGAATCCTGGTGAACGTTCTTCACTGCCCGGCCTGATGGATCATTCATCTTTTTGAATGACTCATCCCACGCAAGCGCTTCTGCGGTGCTGCATGCGACAGACGGAACAGAAGGTACGCATGATGCGGCACATTCAGAAGGAAAATGTTCTGAAAATATGGACCGGTAATAATATTCTTCCTTGCTTCTGGGTGGATTAACAGGGAACCTGAAACGGGCATTTGCAAGCTGTTCATCCGTAACTGCCTGGGAAGTCATCAGCTTAAGAGTATCTATCCAGCCGTAACCGACTCCATCGGAGAACTGTTCCTTTTGACGCCAGGCGACATCAGCAGGAAGATAATCTTCGAATGCTTTCCTAAGTATCCACTTCTCCATTTTACCATTTCTGGCCATCTTATCTGCCGGATTCAGTCTCATCGCCACATCCATGAATTCCTTATCCAGGAATGGAACCCTGCCCTCAACACCCCAGGCTGCAAGAGATTTATTCGCCCGGAGGCAATCATAAAGATGAAGCTTGCTCAGTTTTCTGACAGTCTCTTCGTGAAATGACTTTGCATCAGGCGCCTTATGGAAATACAGGTAACCACCGAAAATCTCATCCGAACCCTCACCGGTAAGTACCATCTTTACTCCCATTGACTTAATCACCCTTGCAAGAAGATACATCGGAGTTGAGGCCCTTATTGTTGTAACATCATATGTTTCAATGTGATAAATCACATCCCGGAGGGCATCGAGCCCTTCCTGGATCGTGAAATGGATTTCATGGTGAACAGTCCCGATATGCTTTGCAACTTTTCTGGCAGCAGCAAGGTCGGGAGAACCCTCAAGACCAATGGCAAAGGAATGCAGTTGCGGCCACCATGCTTCATCAGTATCATGGGATTCGATCCTTTTTGGGGCGAACTTCTTGGCAACTGCCGATATTATCGAAGAATCGAGACCTCCCGATAAAAGGACACCATAAGGAACATCTGACATCATCTGCCTGTGTACTGCCTCTTCAAGAGCTTTTCGCAAATCAGGTATGTCAGAAGGATTATCCTTCACATTATCATACGCATTCCACTCACGGCTGTACCACTTTTTCATCTCTCCTTCCCTGCTGTACAGGTAATGACCCGGCAGGAATTCGGTAATATTTTTACATATTCCTTCAAGAGCTTTGAGCTCCGATGCAACAAATAAATTACCATGTTCATCAAACCCGGTATAAAGCGGGATTATCCCGATATGATCACGCGCAATCAGGTAAGCGTCACTGTCCCTGTCATATAAAGCAAAAGAGAAGATACCGTTCAGTTCTTCAAGGAATGACGGGCCTTTATCACGATACAATGGAAGTATGACCTCGCAATCGGAATGTGTGAGAAATTCATATGAGTATTCATATTTCTTCCTTATTTCCTGGTGATTATAAATTTCACCATTTATACTCAGCACAAGATTTCCATCCTTGCTGAGGAGAGGTTGCCGTCCTGATTGAGGATCGACAATTGACAATCGCTCATGAGCAAGGATTGCCTTATCGCAACAGAAGATACCGGACCAGTCAGGACCACGGTGCCTGACTTTTTTAGACATTTTCAATATCACCTGCCTCAGATCGTTCTGACTGGTTTTAAGATCGAATACTGCTGTAATGCCGCACATATAATTCAGTTTAAAGTCAGGTGCAAATCTATAATAAATATCTTTAGTAAAAAAGAAATGTATAATATAATTGCCATATTACCTTTATGTTTTTCGTTTGAATAGACACATATCTATATGTTATTAACCATAAAGAGATATTTTATAAATATTTTATATTCGTCTCGCTGATTATAATTATTTAAACCGCAGAGAACGCTGAGTTCCTGCGCTCAAGGCCATATGACGCAGAGGCCACAGAGAATGCAGAGGATGCAGAGACTTTCATGAACTCACAATCCAGGCCTTGAATTCTGCAGCCTTATTCTTGCTGACATACACTCTCTCGGGAGGCTCTACGTCGAGAGTGATGAGGAGGCGGCTGTCAAACCAGATTGTGATATTCTTAACACTATTGCGTGAAACGATGAACTGTTTGTTTGCCCGTATGAACTCGGCTGGGTTTAATGTCGGTTCTATCTGCTCCAGGGTTTTTGAATATGGCAGGCAGGTGCCATTTTTCAGGTAGATGCGGGTATTCTTTTCAGTTGTGTATATAAATGAGATATCATTCATGCTAACAGGTTGGAGCCTGTCCCTGACCGGCACGAGCAATTTATCCTGGTACTTTTGTGATGGATTAAGATTTGTAAGATGAGAAAGATACTTCAGTATATCTTTTCTTGAATATCTCCGGAATTTCTCAAGAGCGCATCTGAGCTCATCAGCCTTAATCGGTTTGAGGAGGTAATCTATGCTATTGACTTTAAAAGCTTTTATTGCATACTCATCATAAGCAGTTGTAAAGATAACGGGTGTCTCAAGGTTTATTCTGTCGAAAATTGAGAAGGCGTCACCATCGGAAAGGTGAATGTCCATCAGTATAAGATCAGGAGCTGGGTTATTTTTCAACCAGGAGATTGTCTGCTTCACGCTTTCGGTATATCCGGCTATTCTTATCGAATGATCGAGTTCAGCAAGAATATCGACAAGGTTTTCGTATGCTGCAGTTTCGTCTTCTACTATGAGTATCCTCATATCACTCATTTTTCAAAGGCAGATATACAGTAAAATTCTTTCCATCATTGAAGGTCCTGATATTCCGGTTCATCAACAAATAAAACCGGCTCTCAAGGTTTTTCAGTCCGGTGTTATTGGTTTCTGTCGGAATCAATTTCGGAAAGACCGGATTTGATACTGCAAGTTCCAGCTTTTCGTTAAGCCATATCTTTACCTCCATCTTATGATCGCTATCAATTGTATTATGAATAACAATATTTTCAATCAATGGTAAGAGTGAAAGGACAGGGATTTTCAGATTCATCTTTTCAGGATCAACATTGATATCAAATAACAGCTTATTAGCGAAGCGAACTTCCATCATGTACCTGAATGACTGGACAAATTCAAGCTCTTCAGCAAGAGTTACAAGCACTTTTTTATCGCTCTGAAGGATATACCTGAAAACATCCGAAAGCTTGTTCACATACGCGAGTGTGTTGTCATCATTCTTTTTTCTGATAAGCGAAGTGAGGCCATTAAGAGAATTAAAGAAGAAATGAGGATTGATCTGGTTTGTCAAAGCATCATACCGGCTTTGAAGGTTCTCAATTTTAAGCTGTTCAATTTCCTGTTCTTTTCTTCTTTGATCGGAGTATAGATGTGATATATGCCCTGTAAAAGTACAGACCACACTGACAACAACAAACTGAAAAAGAAGCGTACCCGTAAAACAGTCAATATGTGTTCTCGAAGAGAGTGATATTGCAACATAAATGAGGTAGGCAATTGTTGTTATCACAAGGGTGTTAATTACCCTTTTTATGATTATTTGAGTCTTAAGTTTTCGTATGTTATACCAGAGTAACAGCCATATTAATGCCGTGAAAAAGAGGAATCTGAAGATGAAGAAGATTATGTAGGATACATGGCCGGAGGGATGTATCCTGTTAAGGTCCCAGAAGAAGCTGATTATATTAGGATAAGAGACAAAAACTGCGCTAATCAGACTGACAATAAAGAATCTGAATGGCGAAGCACCTTCGAAAAATATTGATTCGATATTGGGTTTAACCTGGTTTTCTCTCATTCCCCTTTTAATCCGGAATTTAAGTCTTTTATCAAAAATAAACTATTTTATAATCCTGACACACATAAGCCTTGACTGATCGCGTATGAGAAGCTTTCCGTCGGCCAGCGCCAGAGGAGCCCAGTTTTGTGTAGGGAACCTGTTATCTGCGGCTTCGGCTGAAAGGATCGGGGCTGATGCGAGTGGTTTGAAAGATATCGGGTCAGGCTGGATAAGGAACAGCTTGCTTGCACCGTCGGTGCTGATGATAATGCCATCCGCAAATATCATTCCTCCTTTATCGAATAACGGATCGCGCATTGTTTTCCATCTTACCTTTCCATCCATGCTCATGCAGACAAGCCCGTCTTTTCTTTCATTTGTCGAATACTGGGCATAAAAATCACCATTGACCAGAACAGGAGTCTGTGTATGAGAACCAAAATCAGGATTCTTGAATAGTTCGGTCACTTCATAAGATCCATCAGCTTTCTTCCCGACTTTTATCATAGCGGCACCAGCGTTATAACCGCCTGTAATAAGAGCTCTTCCCTCACCGGCATCAACTGCTGTCGGAACA
The DNA here is from genome assembly GCA_963744745.1 of uncultured Bacteroidota bacterium. Classification (GTDB taxonomy): domain Bacteria; phylum Bacteroidota; class Bacteroidia; order Bacteroidales; family VadinHA17; genus LD21. Next base: position 175,830 of record CAVUVD010000001.1, read on the forward strand.
GGTATGCTGCACTGCCAGTTTGAGTATTCCCAGAGTATTTTCCCGGTGAGTGGATCAATTCCGACTACTTTGCCTCCGCTCGCAGCCGGTCCCCTGCCCTGGGAAGCTGAAATCATAACAATATGATTTTCCTTCCCAACCTTAAGAATTGAAGGACTTACATATCCCACACCGCCAATTGAGGGAGTGGTCCACTTTACTTTTCCAGTAAGTTTTTCATAAGCCACCACACCGGCCTGTGGAGCCTGAGATGCCACAATTACAAGATCGCCATAAATAAGTGGGCATTGTGTTATTGCCCATCTTGGTATCTGGCCTCCGCCAAAATCAGACCAGATATTCTTGTTCCATAAAGGTTTATGGGTATTGAGATCGATACAGTAAAAATGACCGTAGGGTCCTACGGTATAGACATTATTCCCATCGATTGAGGGTACACTCCTGGAGCCGGGAAACTGGACAGATCCTGGAGCCTCATAGGAAAAGCTCCAAAGCTCTTTCCCGTTGTTCATATCGAAGCACCTCAGCTTATCACCTGTTTTATCATCCCTGTCGAGAAGATATGCTTTACCATCTTTAATTACAGGTCCGCCATAGCCAATTCCAATATTTTCTGACCAAAGAACCTGAGGTCCCTGTTGCGGCCATGTTCTTAGAATATTTTTTTGGGGTGATACGCTGTTCCTGTCAGGACCAAGATACTGTGGCCAGTCCTGGGCATACAGGTCAGAAATTCCTGCAAGGAAAAACAATACGGCAGTTAATCTCAGAAGCTTCTTCATTCTCATAATCATTTGTTCTACGTTAAGAAATAATATGCTTATCCGAATCCTGTTGAACAGAATTACGGTTCATTATTAAAAATCCAATATTAAATAAATAAGTGACCGGCAGCCATGCCATCCGGACAAAAAGGAAAAAACGGCGATAATCACGAAAAGTGACATTTTTTGTTTCTCGCTAAGGCGCTAAGAAATCCAATTAAAATTTCCCGCTGATTGCGCAGATTAAAATCCACACAGATTTCGCAGATTCTTTCCTTTACGTTCTGTGCGTGATATTTTATATTCTGTTACCTGTCCAGAAGTTTTGCACTGTGTTAACAGTAACACCATCTTTGTTGATAATCCTGTGGTCACTTGTCCAATATTCAATGGTTAATCAGCTGTATTATTTCAAATGCAGCTTCAGAAAACCAATTACTTTGGCTCTGATTTCATCAGCATCAAACATCGGTCCGAAATGCGGTGCATCCTTAACAATTATCAGCTCATTCTGAACTCCTGCCAGCGTGAGCCAGGAACTCAGCAGCCTTGATTGATTGGGTGATACGAGGTCATCCTTCTCACCATGGATGATAAGAAATGGCGGATCGCCCTTATCTACATAATTTACCGGGCTTGCCGTTTTGGCAAGATCCGGTCGTTTCAGAGGGGCTGCTCCTAGCAATATTCCTTCGGGTGATTTATCATCACCTGCTCCGGGAAACATAATCAGCTCTGCAGGTCCGTAAAAATCAACCACTGCCTTGATGGAGAATTGTTTTCCTGATCCAGGCATGAAAAAAGCGCTTACATTATTGTTTTTTGAAAGACCAACCATTGAGGCGAGATGCCCTCCTGCAGAAAATCCCATGACGGCAAACCGGGAAGGGTCAAGTCCATATTTACCGGCATTTTCATATAAGAATGAAACAGCCTTGTTGCAGTCGAGCATCTGGGCCGGGAAAACTGCCTGTGTGCTGAACCTGTAGTCGATCGAAGCCAGGGCAAACCCTGAACTGACAATCTCCGCAACAGTTTTCTTCATATAGCCCATATCGGCATATTTGTCATTGCCCAGCCATCCTCCGCCATGGATAAAAATTACCAGCGGGACCTTCCCAGTCGCATTTTCAGGCAAATAGATATCGAGCAGGTGTTTGGGAAGAGTGTCATTGTTGTATGGAATGTTGCCATGCAGGATTGTACCCTGTGGGAACAAATCCATCACACGATTGGACTGCGAAAAGCTGTTTAAAACTATCAGAAGGATACAGTTAATGAATATAAGCTTTTTCATCTTAATAATTATTAATAAGGCTTTCTGACTATTCAGTATTACAATGTAAATGAGTTTACGCCTCCTTTCAGAGCATGGATTTTCCCTCCCCAGATAAAAGTACCATCGACTTTATCGGGAAGAATAATTTCAGCTTTAAGGTTTCTGCCTGAGTTATCATATTTAACTGAAATCTTGCCATCGGGATGTGGTATTTCCCCGCTTACCAGTTTCTGCTGCCCAGGATTAGGTTCAATCCTTACCTTTTTAAAATAGGGAGCATCGCTTTCAATACCTAATATTATACTATATACATCAATATTTGGTATGGCTCCCCATGCATGACAGTCTGAGCGAGTGGTTTCTACCTCTGAAGTTTCACCCCAGGTTGTCATGCCAAGTTCAATGTTCTTTCTCCAGATGTCTAGCCAATCAAGATATTGATCCCCAAGTCCTGCTTTTGCCAGAGCTTTGTGAAGGTAATACTTGAAATAAATTGTTGCCTGAGTCATGGTTGTATCAGAAAGCATCATTTTCCCAATATACTCAGCTTGTTGTTCATCTGCAAGGCCTCCCAGTATCGCCATTGAATTTGTATGCTGTGAGAATCTATCTTTGGAAGGGGTATCTGCAAAAAGCCTTCTGTCAGGATCCCAGTATTTCTTTTTAATTGTCTCTGCCATCCTGGTTTCAATTCCCTGATAGAAGGATTGAAATTCCGGTGAGCCTGAATTTTTTTCAAGCTGAATTGCTGACTGCAGAGCAAGCAACAATTGCAGATCCATTAGCGCCGAACTACCGTCTTCACCGACAGGACCTGTTCCCCTCTGCCATCCGGCTGCCCAGTCTGTAAAGTTCCAGCCAGGAACATTTTTCAGTGAACCGTCAGCAATATAGCTTATAAAGAAATTCATTATTTGCCTGGCTCCAAGCATTTTATCTTTCAGGAAATCCGGGTCTTTTCCGTACATCAGGTAGTCATGTAACATGCATACATACCACATCGAATATGTAGCAATGACCTGGTTTTGTGTATCGGGGTAGCGGCTAAGGGTATAACCATCCTGCTGTCTTGAGTTGTTCATAAGGTTGAGCGCGTTTTTCGCCAGACGGTCATCGCCGCTGTTGTAATACGAAACCATTAACTGAATGCGTCCATCGCCTATATACTGAAGTCTCTCGTAGTAGGGACAGTCCATATAAGTCTCGACAGCACATGACCTTGCTGTTCTCCAGCCTATCTCAAGTATCCTGTCAAGCTCTGAGCTGCCGACAGTCAATTCAGCGTTCATTTTAAAAGGATACCCTGTAAATGTTCCATAAAAATCTTCAATTCTAATAGGCGTATCTTTTGTCTCGAACTTTAACTCAATATACCTGTAAGTCCTCCAGTTGAGGGCAGTGAAATTCTGATTAACCGAGCCATCTGAAATTATAATATCCTGCCTGCCTGAAATAGTTTTGTCTTCAATTTCATTACGGTTGTTTTTTGCCCCGTCTTTACCGTAAAGCGCCTCAGAATAGGTTATTGTTATGGTGCTATTCTTACCGCCGCTGAAGATCAGGGTTGGGTAAGCATTTGTATATACTACCTGGTCAACCAGGATCTTTGCAGTTGTATTTGCCGGAACCTCAAATGAAGCCTTTTCTGCAGGGAATTTTGCCGGCACATTCACGCCTTCGTTCAATCTCAGAGTTTTAAGCCTCTGATATGTTAATTCTCTTTGGGGAAGAATCGACGGCACCATTGTCCAGGCATTTGAAGTCCTGAACCCTATTCCTCTTGCAGAAGTTTCGAATACAGCTTTGGCCTGTTTCCAGGAACTGTCATCAAATGACAGTATTTGCCATCCTTTCACCTTAAGATTCATATCAATACGATCACCAGCACCGGCAGCGTAGTAACCGCGAACAGTCTGCCTGATGGGAGTATAACTTTCGTCTTTTATACACTTCCAGGAATCGTTTGTATTTAGCGCTTTTGTAGCCTCGTCCGTTCCCTGCATTATGAATCCGGATCTCAGGGAGAACTGTGAGACCGGTTTAAGATCGCCTTCATTCCATATTTCTGCTGCGATAATATTATTGCCCGCTACCAGGAATGGTGCCAGGTCGAGTGTTTCATAATTCCAGTGGGTGATATCACCCAAAGCAGGGCCTATGGAGATCAACTGTTCATTAACATATAGTTTAAACCGGTTATCTCCTGAGACATACACTTTGAATGCTTCCGGTTTTTTATCTAGTTTCAGGGTTTTTCTGAACAGATAATGTCCCGGATCTTTTTCACCTGCACCGGGTACAGACACCCAGCTTGCATCCCATCGATTTCCCGGATTGTTATTTCCGAACTGTCCGTACAATGTTATCGAAAACATAAAGAGTATAATAATGATCTTGATTTTCATATTATAGTTTTTATTTGATACTTTTTAATTTACAATGAGTATTCATATCTGGTATGGTTATGAACTTGGTACAGTTTTAAATAATTTCAAAGGAAAAAAGGGAAGACAGCTTCCCTTTTTTCAAAATGTAGTATAATCCGGATTAATCAACAAATGGATTTAATCTCTTCTCATCATCAGGGATATTGAATTTTGTAACAATATTGGTAAATGATGAAGGTACAGGAACATACCCGGCAGGGAAATAGTAAGCCGTTGGGTTTGCTTTTACCCTGGCTCCATAAGGGGTGATAACATCATTGACAGTACCTGTTCGTACAAGATCCCACCAGCGTTTTCCTTCAAATGCAAACTCAACTTTTCTCTCATTGATAATTGCTGCACGAAGATCTGCCTGAGTTGCTGCTGTGGTATTTGCCAGACCGGCCCTGTTACGTACCTGGTTCAGATAAGCTTGTGCTTCCGCTGTTCTATTTTGCTCATTTATTGCTTCAGCCAGGTAAAGTAATGTCTCGGCATACCTGTAAATTGGTAAGTTATCATTACTCTGGTTCATAGTTGAATGCGTGTGAAGGTATTTAATGCACATTGGGAATACCACACCGTTATCATTTACAACATTTCTTATAGAAGCAGCAAGTCTTGTATCCCCAGTCTCGTATGATGCAATAAGTTCCGGGGTTGGAATACCATACATTTCTGATCCGGATCTCGCGCTTGGGTTAGTAACGCCTGTGAGAGCAGTGATCCTGGCTGCAGTGAGTGGCGTGGGCATCATACTGTAACAGACAGTGCTGGCATACGAAGATGATGAACTACTATACTGGATTTCCCAGATCGACTCAGCATTATTTTTGTTTGCAGGATCATAAATATTTGCATAGCTGGCAACGAGGGAATAGCCTGATATATTCTTCAGAGCTGCTTCTGCTAAAGCCCATTCCTTGTACCACATATGAAGATCAGCAAGTAACATGTATGCCGTAGCATTGGATACTCTTCCCTTTACAAAATTTGTATTTGTTTTAGAATACAGCATACCTGCAGCATCTGTGGCATCTTTGATTATCTGGGCTTTAATTTCAGATTCGGATGACAGAGCTTTGCTGGTTTGCTCGTAGGATGCAACAGGATCAAGTTGCAACACTGCATTTCCATACAGCCGCAGTAACCACCAGTAACTATATGCTCTGAAGAATAAAGCCTGACCTTTCAGATTTCCTTTTACAGCTTCATCCATTGATATTTCATCAATATTTGCAATCACCTGATTGCTTCTGGATATCCAACTATAAAAATCATTCCAGTAAGCTGAAAACAAAGTTCTTTCAGGAACAAAGTCAGCAGGTAGTTCAACAGCTTCAGTTGCACGAAAGTTTGGGTTCAAAGCATACCTTGCAATATCCGAATGAACATCCCCTATCAGTATTAATGGAGATATTGAGTTTCCAGGAGTATTGAACCATCCTCTTAATGGAGCGTAAATCCCATTAACAGCGGCTTCAAAGTCAGCCTGCGTTTTGAAATACACTGCTGTCGAAAGTGACTCCTTGGAAGGAATATCCAAATAACTCTCGGAGCATGAAGTAACCAGGATTATCAAGAACCCTGTTATAATTGTTTTAATTTTCATAATTCTTCAATTTAGTGTTATGACTATAAATGCCGGTCAGACTAAAAACCAATATTGACTCCAAAGGCGAATGTACGCGGAATAGGATATAACGCATTATCAACACCTAAACTTAAAATGCTGGTGTTATTATCGCTTACTTCCGGGTTATTTCCGCTATAGTTGGTAAAAGTATATAGCTGCTGAACGCTTGCGTATACTCTAAGGCTGCTAACAACCTTTATCTTGTTGAAATTATAGCCAAGAGTCACATTCTTAATGGTAAGGTAACTGCCATCCTCAATGAATCTGGAATGAAACCAGTCACGTTCATTTCCTGTTCCGAAATTTGTTGTGCCGTATTTGCCTGATCCCGGATTTTCAGGAGAACGCCATCTGTTCTGTATCTCTTTTTTGACATTGAAAACGCCATCAAGGTTGGTTGTACCCTGATCAAAACCATTTGCTATATCGTTACCATAGGATCCGGACATTACAAGAGCCAAATCAAAACTCCTGTAATTGAAGGAGTTCGTGAACCCGAACAAAAATTTCGGGGTAGGATCGCCAATAACAGTTCTATCCAGAATATCTGAATTATCGATCGAGCCATCTCCGTTGACGTCCACAAATTTGACAGTACCAATACCTGAAGCAGCGGCTTTCGGAGAACTTGCATATTCTTCTGCATCATCATAAACTCCATCCTGTATCATCCCCCAGAAAAGCCCTATGCGTTGACCGACCCTGGTGATGGTTCTGGAACCTGTTGCCCCACTGTATACCTGATTTATATTTTCAGCAAGGGAAACAACTTCATTGTCGGAGAAGGTCATTTGAAGATTTGTTGTCCAGCTGAATTTACCGATCATGTTTTTCGATTCAACTGAAAACTCATGTCCCCAGAACTTAAATTCGCCAGAATTTCCCATGAAATTCGAGTAACCTGAGGACCTTGGTATCTCAAGGTTATAAAGCAGGTTAGTGGTTACCTTGTTATAATAGTCGTAAGCAAAGGTGATTCTGTTCTTCAGGAAGCCAAGATCCAAGCCCAGGTCAATCTGATTGGATGTTTCCCAACCAAGTTCGGTATTTGCCAGATTTGCCACCCGGCTACCAGAGGCTATACTAGTGCCAAAGACAGCATTCTGATCAAGATTGACAAGAGCATACTGAGTATAATTACCGATATTATTATTACCTGTGACACCCCAGCTTGCACGAACTTTGGCTAAAGAAACGATCCTGTTTTCGGGAAAGAAATTCTCGTCCGATACAATCCATGATCCGGATAATGAAGGGAACAAGCCCCATCTGTTCTCGGATCCAAACCTTGAGGAACCATCACGTCGTATAACCGCGGAAAAATTGTATTTTCCACCATAGCTATAGTTAGCCCTGCCGAGATATGAGAGTAACGACCATTCTTCAACTGCGGCATCAGTTCCATTCAACACGAGATTTACAGCAGCGTCTATGTCCGGGATCCTGTCATCTGGGAATTGTTCACCCCTGATGCTCATTCTTTTCAGAATATACTTCTGATTGGTAAAACCTGCTAAAAACGACAATTTATGGTCACCAACTGTCATATCGTATGTTGCAGTATTCTCGTTTGCCCAGCTTCTGGACCTGGTATTCCGGAGAACTGAAAAGGCAGTAATCGGCGGAGCAGCATTAAATCCTGAAGTTGATGTTGAAGGATTCCATTGTTCGAAATTCCCATTGTTAATCTGCAGGTTAATCGTTGATTTCAGAGTTAAACCTTTAATTGGTTTTACAGTAACATAAGCATTAGAAAGCATTCTCACATCCTCATTGTCATTCTTAATCTCTTTTACTGCTCTGTAATAGTTTGGAGTTGGGAATGAACCGCTTCCGGGGTTATATGCCAGAGGAAGCGTGCCATCATCATTTTTGTATTTCATTATTGGCCAGGCCAGTAAAGCATTATATAACAGGTTCCCGGCCCAGAATGCATTTCCGGTAGAAGGAGAATGATCCTGGCTGTAAGATGGGGCAATGTTAAAACCCATGCCAATAACTTTATTCACAGTATACTCAGAATTGATACGGAGTGAATACCTGTTATAGCCTGAGTTAAGCATAATACCTTCCTGATTGAAGTATCCTGCAACTACCGAGTTTCTGAATTTTTCATTCCCGCTCTGGAAGGTAAGTGTATAGTCCTGCATCGGAGCAGTTCTGAACATCAGACCATACCAATCGGTGCCTTCACCATATTCAGCAGGATTTTGAAACAAAGCAGGGACTGGAACATTCCTGTCTTCATATGTTTCTTTCTTAAACTGAGCGAATTCCTGACCATTCATCATTTCCACACGACCTTTTTGAGGCAAAGCCTGGAAACCGCCATAAGCTGAAAGGCTAATCTGTGTTTTACCTGCCTTACCGCTTTTTGTCTCCACCATAACTACGCCATTAGCCGCTCTTGAACCATACAAGGCTGTAGATGATGCATCCTTCAGGATTGTGATACTTTCGATCTCCTCAGGATTTATTCCTGTCAGGTCTCCGTCAATCGGGAAACCATCTATTACATACAACGGATTGCTTCCTGCATTTATAGATCCGGCGCCTCTGATTCTTACAGACATTGCTGCTCCCGGGGTACCGGTTCTTTGATTTATCTGAACACCCGTAACTTTGCCTTGTAATGACTGTGTTACCTGTGATACCGGAATATCTTTCAGCTCGTCTGCCGAAATTGTCTGAATGGAACCAGTAACAGTTCTTTTAGTCTGTGTCCCATATCCAACAACCACGATCTCTTCAAGCAGAGTAGTATTTTGAACTAATGCTACATCAACCTGGGACTGACCCGTGTACGCTACAACCTGGGAAATGTAACCAATAAAGGAAAATTCAATGGCGGTACTTTGAGTTGGAATGTCCAAAGTATAAATACCTTGCTCATTTGTGATTGCTCCAATTGATGTTCCTCTGACAACAATGTTTACACCCGGGAGAGATTCTCCGGTTGTGGCATCCGTAACTTTTCCTGTGATCCTCTGTTGCTGGAGGAGGTTCCGTGGCGTAATTACAATTAAATTGTTTTCCAGGACTTTATAAGTTATTTCCGAACTGGCAAAAAGATTGTCGAGTATTGTTTCAACCCGGTCGTTCTCTGCCTCTATATCAACAGCCCTGTTAAGGTCTGTGAAGTTTTCATTATAGAAGAACCTGAAATCTGTTTCTTCTTCGATTTGTGTAAAGACTTCCTTTATACTCGTCTCTTTTAGCGAGAGGGAAATCTTTGTTTTCTGGGAGTATCCGGTTGCTGACAAATGGATTGCTCCGACAAAGAGAATGATCGTGGTTAGTTTCATGATCAGGATTAGTTTTTTCGAAATTCCAAACTTTTCCCTGATAGGATTGTTTTCAGGATTTTTCATAGATTTGTAAGTTATTAGGTTTATAAATGACGCCGACGGTAGCGAGCCAATGGACGTCGTTTAGTTACTTAATGGTATTCACGCCCTACATTTTGCAGGGCGTGTTTTTTAGGTAAGAGCCTTTTTCATAAGCATCTGGTTTAGGTTAGTAATATGGTTAATTGAGGTCATTTGTTCCGGACAAAATTATCGTATTGTTTCTTCAGAAATTTATCTTCATAAAGAGTTACCACCTTTGAATTGATTTCGTACCTTATTGGTGACGAAAGCTTAATTACGGCCAGTATCTGCTCCAATGATTCCTCGAGCAATGAACCGGTAAATGTGTAATCTTCTACCTGCTTATCAATTATCTGAATTGTTATGTTATAACGTCGTTCAAGTTTAGGCGCGAGCGAACCAAGCTTCTCATTCCTGATAATCCATCTCGGGTCCTTCCATGATGTATAGAGCCTTGTATCATTTACTTCATTCACAATTACCGGAACACTGTCTTTAGTAATTACTTTGGCGGGCACTACAGCCTTTACATTTGCCAACCCTTCAGACTCACCTATGCTGTTATGACTGATAGAACCTTCATGTTTAATATAAACAGCGGTCTGTTTCGGTTGAAGGACAATTGCTTCGGCAGACTCTTTCTTCATCCCCGGATTCAGCAGAGCAATCGATAACAAACCTTCTTCAAGGGTTGTTTCAATCGTACCCTCATCATCATAAGCTTTTACATTGAAAGATGTGCCCAGAGCGGTAATTTTTATTTCATTGGTGCTGACCTGGAACGGCAAATCATTATTCTTCCTTACACTAAAATAAGCCTCACCCTCAAGGTATATGTCCCGGTTATTTTTTCCATAATCTGTGCTATACCGTATTCTTGAATCAGAGTTCAGCCAGATGGTGGTACTGTCAGCCAGTATTAACTGAGACCTGGAACCCCTCGGAGCGCTTGCTTCGATCATCGACAATAGCTGTGTTGCCGGTTTTGTTTTGTTTTTTAATAAACCCGGAATTAATAGTGCCAAACCTGTAATCACCGCAGCAATAGTTGTAATTCTAACCAGTAGGGGAATTGTTATCCTGATTTCCCTGGCAGGTACGCTCCGGATATCCCTGTCCTTCAATTTATTTCTTACTTGTTTCAGGTTTTTGGATATTTCACTTTCACTTACACCTTTTGAATGTGATATGATCCAGATCCTTTCAAATTCCCTTAAGTATTCAAGGTTTTTTTTATCCAGTTTAAGCCATTCAGCCAATCCGGACGCCATTTCCTGATCCAGATCGCCTTCCAGATAATTAATTATTATTTCCTGTATTTCTTCTGAAATATTCATATGTATATCTAATCTGGAATATGACACAAAAAATGGGAGGTGGTATTACAGTGAATCAAAAAAAAAGTTGATTCTATGCTAAAACTGTAATTTCAATTCAATCTGATTCTGCGATAGCGTTTTTAATTTTCAACAAAGCCCTGTAGATCTGAACTTTGACAGTATTCTCAGAAATATTCAATCTTTTGGCAATTTCTCTGTGTGATAATTCCTCGAAGCGACTCAAGTGAAATATTTTACTGCATTCCTGAGGTAGTTTATCGATAGCCGACCCGATGACATTTTCCATTTCGGCAGCCAGTAAATTGGTTTCAGGCAGGTCTGTATCAGGTGCACGTAAAATATTTGTTAAATCATTAAGTACGGTGTCATTTATTTTTCTGGTCTTGTGATACTGTCTTAAAACATTATTGATACATGCATTATATATACTTGCATGAAGATATCCTTTGAGGGAAGTTTTTACATCCAGAAGAGCAGGTTGTTCCCAGATTTTCACGAAAAAGTCCTGGATAAGATCCTGGGCATCCTCCTCAGATTTAAGATATACCCTTGCTACCTGAAATAAATAAGTGTAGTAGCTTTTGAAAAGTGTTTCAAATGCCGAATAATTTCCTTCCCTGACTGCATTAATCAGGAATCTGTCAGTTTCTGAAAGCATTACGGCGAATAATTCTTATTTGGTTGTAATACTTCATCAATTATTCTGTGTCTATATTTTATCAGTAAGCACTTAGCCGAGTTGCAGGTTGTTAAATTGGTTAGTTGAAGGTTAGAGCTGCCGGATTTTTATCCGGCAGTTTCTTTCCATATATTTATTTTAAAGTAACAATATAAACCGGTCCCAGCAAACCCGACCTCTTTAATGGCGACTCCGCCCTGTAAAATGCCTGGGTAGTATATGTTAATTTATTAACAATACCAGGTTGCTGATCCCCAATTAACCGGTTTACCCATAAATTTACAACTTTTATTTCCAATTTATTTTCACCCTCTTTAATATCATTCCCCAGAGGTATTCTAAACGGGGATTTCCATACAATTCCAAGGGATTTACCGTTTACAATCACTTCTGCAAGATTCTGTACCTCACCAAGATCGAGGTATAGTTCTTTATCGCTTGCCAACCATGAAGGGTTAATATTCATTGTTTTTGAATATGTTGCTGTTCCGGAAAAATACTTTATCCCATTGTCACTACTTTCATTCCATGCTGCTAATGTATCAAAAAGAACATGTTCCTGAGCTCCCCGTTCTTTTTGAAAGGAGACATTCCATGGACCTTCAACAGTCATCAGTACCTCTTCCTGCTTTGGTGGAATTGAAATTTCCTTTTCTTTTGCCTTCTCCCGGAAGACCACAAAAACTGCATCGTTTGGTTCGAGATACAAAGGAACATGTGTAACATTACCATCTATCCTGAAGGATGAAGGTATTATGATGCCGGTTTCGGGATGCCATATTTCTGCTTTTTTACCTGTAACACGGAAAGTAGCATCTACATTCTCAATCCTGTTATTGCGATTGTTAATCCAGTAAAAATCAGTATTTCCTATCTGATGGTGGACATAAAGTATTTCAGTATTCTGTTGTGGCTTTGTATAGACAAAATCAGGCACTATTCCTTCCTCATCCAGAACTTCTTTCAGGGAATAACCGCTGTAAACCATGCCTTTTCCAATAACTGTCGCACTTTTTTCTGAAGGCCAGAGCTCTGAAGCAATTAGTTCAAATTCTGCAGCATCATCAGCCAGGCTCGGTGTGCTTTCAGGCTTGCTGCCAACGACTACAGCACCTCCTTTCACCATGTCACTGATTTTCTTCAAAACCGGCACTGTCATCTGCCTTGTACTTCTGTCAAGGACAAGTAAGCGATAGTTGACTCCACTTTGAGAGGAGAGTAAGCCGTTCTTTGAAATTTCAAGGACATTGATTAAAGCATCTGCGTTTATAAAATCAAACTCGTACCCGGCAGGGATCTCGGGTAATCTCTGTCCGAACAGAGCAGTAATATTATTCCCTTCTCCATATAAGTATGCTATGTCTGCGATGTTTTTTCCCTGCTGGAGCATATACGAGCTTCGTGCAAGATAAGTTGTCCATGCACCTGCCTGTTCCGCCCAGGTTTCATGCCTGTTAAACCACTGTCCGAAAGGCCCCAGACCAAGTCCAGGAATTTTATCATCAACCGGCTGGTGAACGGATGTATGAATAACGAACCTGTTCAATCCGCAGGCAAGCTCCATATCAGCAACAGGTTTTAAAAGCTCCGGAGACCAGGCCCATGCCGTCCCAATTGCCGTTAAGGATTCTGCAGCCACATATTTTTGTCCGTACAGGTGTGATACGGAGGCTGATTCACGCACATCTGCTTTAAAGCGGGTTGCAACACCACCCTCATTACCCCCGAACCCTCCCGGTGTCCAGGTAGCGCTCATTGGTACAGCGGACCTGCGTTTAACTTCCATTCCATCACCAATAAAAGCTCTTCCTCCCTCATGCGATTCCGTATACCTGCCCAGCATACCTCTTTCACTAAGAATATCAGTTAACTGATCATAATGATACTCGGCTACAAGTTCTTCAAGTGTTCTTCTGAAATCCCACAGGAATTTTTCGCTTGATTCAGTGTTTTCTACTACATTTCCCGAAAAGACAGGCAACCACTGAACCATATCATAACCCCGGCGCGTCCTGAACTCAGTGATCATGTTATCCGTCCAGTTCTGAGTTCCTGCCTCCCAGCTGTCTGTTATAATATACTGTAACCCACGTGCTCCCATCAAGCCGCCTGAAGCATCTCTGTACTGATCTAGATAATTATTGAAATAATTCCTGACGTGAACAGGATTAAGCTTATCAACTTCAAGACCTGTTGCCTCCGGCGATGCAGGACTGTTCTGGTGACCCGTCAGCGAATATCCCATTCTCATTATGATCCAGTTCCCTGCCGGGGGTGTCCATTCGAGACTGCCATCAGGTTTCATCCGGGATGTCAGATCGATTATATCGTTTTTGGAAATAGTCTTTCCCGTTTCGGGAGTTGGTGTTGAAGCAAGATCAAAAGATGCAGCTGTTGCAAATCCTGCTTTTTCCTCGAAACGGTGAATGCGTGGAGATGTATGAAGGATTAGCTCCGAAATTGAAGTTCCGGGCGGTGGCGGAGGAGCTGCAAACATTTCAAGACCGGGCATTACCCTGTTCTGGTCATTTCCGGAAGGCACCGGAGTTATTATCGAGAAACGAAAGAATTTTCCTTTTACAGGAGCAAATGCAACTGTGTTCTGTGCTATCCTGCCACTTGAAATGTCGGCAACCCTGGTGTAATTTACATCATCATCGCTTACCTCCAGTATTCTGTTTCCCGTACTCCGGCCCGCACCAAAAAACTGTCTTCCACTTCCTGCAGTTGCAAGTGTAAGGGCATAAATAGTCTGCTGTTCTGAAAACTCAAATTTAATCCATGCAGCTTTTCCCGCTGGTGCAGAAGGGAGCATTGTTGATTTTACAATATCTCCGTCACAAAGCTCGTCAAGATTGAATTTTCCGTTGCTCGTTGTGATTTTTGGATTTAGTGACTGGATTGTTTTAGCATTATCCTGAACTCTGAAAGCTACCACTGCCGCATCGGCATAATACTGGGGAGTGACTCCTCCTTCCTCCGTTTCAGGACCGAATCCCCTTTCCAGTTTCAGGTTCTGAAAAGCGCCCGTGATTGTCGGGGGATGCGGAAGAACACCTGAAAATTGTTTCCCTCCTTCAATATGTGTTTCACTCCACACAATTTTTTTCATTGCCTCTTCAGGCTTTACCCATGGGCCGCCACTCTCGCTCCACCCGGGGGATCCGGCAATTGCCATTTCAAGATCCAGGGAATCAGCCAGTTTTGCTGTGAGCTGGAAAGCATCTTTCCACTCCGGGGTCATATAAATAAGCCTCTTTTCCACAATCTGAGGCGAGGTAAGTCCGGCATCAAAATTCTGGAATCCTCCAATTCCTGAACGATGCATCCATTCCAGATCAGACCTTATTCCTGCCTGTGATATGTTTCCATTCATCCAGTGCCACCACACCCGTGGCTTTGCATCATTCGGAGGATTCCGGAACCCGGCCTGGATTTTTGCCCATTCCTGAGTATCAGGACCAGTGCAATTCAGAACGATTAAGCTTATAAAAATCAGGAAAAGTAATGGTCCAAAGCTTAAACATCTGCTTTTCTGAACACTTGATTTATTTTTCATAATGGTAAGGATTAGATTGCTTGAGATTCAGATAACTCAACTGTCATGAATTCAATTGGGTGCAGTAAAAAGATATTTTCCTGAATTAATCCTCAGGATTGTATAAATACCATCCGTCCCGATGAAAGATATATTCCGATTGCTTTTCTTAATAGAATTGCCATCTTCCCTGATTTCTTCAATGGACGAAGCAGGTATGTATACGTTCGCAGTGCTGCCAACGGGAACCTCCAGCTCAATTTTGTATTGACTATTGTCTTTTTCCCATTTTACGCCTGCATACCCGTAAGGTGTAAGGTTTGAATATGAAACATAATTCAGTTCATCCACCGGCTGAGGACGGAAGATAATATTTTTGTAACCCGGGTTATCCGGATCAGTATTCATACCCGCCAGTTTCCGGTAGAACCAGACGATTCCTCCGCCGAACATGGGATGATTACGGGATCCGCCTCCATCCCATCGTTCCCATGAAGTTGTGGCACCCTGTTCAATCCACCATCCGTACGATGGCTGTGTTTTTTTATTCATTGCGGCATAAGCCAGGTGCTGCAAACCATTATCGGCCAGAACCTCAAAAAAGAATTGTGTGCCGAAAATTCCGGTATCAAGATGACCGGCATTAGCAGCGATATCCTTTTTCAAAGCATCAATTACCTTTTGCTTCTGATCAGCAGGAACACCCATGACCAGCGCAAAAATGTTTCCCCCATCCGGTCCATAGCTTCCACTTTCAGGATTATAAAACTTTCTCTGGAAAGCCTGTTTTGTTTTTTCAGCAATTGCAGCAAATTCCTTTGCATCATCAGCTGCTCCAAGTACTGTAGCACTCTTTGAGGTAAAATCAGCACACCGCCACAGATAAAATGTATGTACCATTATATCAGGAGGCAAATCAGAAGGCGCACACCAGTCTCCCAGGTTGAACCATCTCAGGGGTTGTCCGTTATTCCCTGCTCTCTGAGAGTTCATAATTCCATCCTCATCTGTCCAGGTCTGCATATATTTTACATAGCCCTTCATTGCATCATAGGTGTACTCCAGCATACTTGTATCACCATAATGCAGATAATACTCCCAGGGCATAATATTAACTGCTGCTCCCCAGGCAACACCACCGCCACAACCGGGTTGCCATGGCGCACCGTTTGGTATATAACCTGTTTCCCCGACCTGGGCGCCGACAATATCCTGAATCCATTTTGTATAAAATGCCCTTGAATCAAAATTGTGCATTACAGTTACACAGGCTACCTGTCCATCACCCGTATAAGGAGATCTTTCCCTGTGAGGGCAATCGCTTGCAATTCCGCCGTGCATATTATCGGTCTGACTTCGCCACCAGATCTTGTTTATCGAATTGAATAAGGGATTTGATGTTTCGAATTTTGCAGTTGTCTCCACATCTGTATAAACAGCTTCAGCTGTTATCTGGTCAGCACTCAGATTACCAGGCCAGTTGCTGACAACAACCTGTCTGAAGACAAACCATGTGAAACGTGCCGCGTAGGATTCAGGGTCTCCTCCTTTCAGGGTGTAGGTGTTATCTCCATTGGCTGATTCACATATATAATCAAAATCAATCACCCTGCCGGCTTCACCCTTCACACCCTCAATACGTAACCAGCCGGATATTTCCTGTCCGAAATCAACATAATATTTTCCATCGGAATTCTTAATAACAGCGACAGGCTTGATACGCTCCATCACTTTGTCAGTGGGAGCCATATGTGCCTGCATAATACCTTCCGGTTTCTTTCGCAATACTGCATTTTCCCACTTTGAATCATCGAATCCTGGAGCGCTCCAGCCCGGTTGTTCCAAACGGGCATCATAATGCTCACCCTGGTAAATTAGATCCATCACTATGGGGCTTTTTGAAGCCTTCCAGCTCTCATCGGTAACAATAATATCCTCAGAACCATCGGTATATGTAACATAAATCTGGCCTGTGAACCTTGGCGTTCCGTATGACTGGGTCCAGTTCATCGGAGCATTATAAAAGCCGTTACCAACAATTGCTCCCAGAACATTTTCTCCCTTTTTCAGGAGGTTTGAAATATCATATGCCAGATACATCACTCTGTATTCTCTGAAATCATCAGGAAGAGGAATCCCCGCATTCTCAAGCCCCGGTCTTTTGCCATAGTTTGTCTGGTTGGGAACCAGGACATCATCGCTCACTTTTGTTCCGTTCACATAGAATTCAAAATACCCCAAACCAGTCACAAACGCCCTGGCATTTTTAATTTCTTTGGAGAGATTCACACTTTTTCTCAAGAGCGGAGCTGGAGGAGGCAGCTCCTTAAGTACAGATTGCCTGTTTTCCCCGCGAACAGGATCAGGTACTGGTTCTTCTCCCTGCCATGGTGCTCCTATCCATTTTGCCGTCCATTCTTCAGGATTAAGGAGTCCCATGCACCAAAAGGCCGGTTCGCTCCATTCCGATACTTTTCCATCCCTGTCCCAGGTCCTGACCTGCCACCAACAATTTTGCCTGGAAGAGAGCGAGTGACCATTATAGATCACATCAACTGATTTACTGGAAATTACTTTTCCGCTTTTCCAAAGATCAGCATCGTTTGCCATCAGCTTTTCTTTTGTGCCGGCTACCCTGATCTCCCAGGCAGTCTGCAATTGACCTTTCTCATTTTCGCCGGCAATATTGATCCATGAAAGACGAGGTTTCAATACATCGACTACCTGAGGGTTTTGAAGATTTTCACATCTTAAAAGTGTTGGATTTATACCTGCCTTTACCGGAATAGTGACAAGCAGGATAAGTGTCACCAGGGAATAAATTATCTTCTTCATATCTTGTTGCTTTCAAAATAAATAACCAGAGAAAGATTAATATCTGAGAATCAGTGAATTTTATGTTTATTTGAAAATCCTGCCGGCAAAATCAACCAGGCTTATCCTCCAGTAACTCCATACATGGGCATAACCCGGAGTTTCAACATTAACATATTTTATTGCTTTTGTATCAAGCCAACTTTTGAACTGACTGTTAGCTTCAAAGAGAAAGTCATCATTTCCGCAGGAGAGATAAAGCAGTTTCAGTTCAGAATTTGCCGAAGAAGAAAGATTCGGAAAAACCTGCCTGCCCAGGGCTTCGATGTTTATTTTCTGTCCTCCATTAGGATCTCTTGCTCCGGGCCATAGCACAAAAGCTCCGCTGAAAGACCCTACCCATGCAAACTTGTCCAGGTTGTTCAATCCTGTCAAGGTTGCATGCGCACCGCCCATTGAAAGACCAGTAATCGCCCGGTTTCCTCTGTCAGTATATGTCCTGTAGTTTTTATCTATATAGGGTATAACATCCTTTATTATACTTTCCTCAAATTTTCCTGCTGATGAACCTGGATTACCTTGTCCCTGGGAGGTCCGTTTAACCGGCACATCACTTTGAGCTGCAGCCTGATTGGCATTTCCATTGGTCATGACAACGATCATGGGTTTTGCGAGTTTCTTCTCAATCAGATTATCCATAATCTGGCAGGCCCTCCCCATCGTGCTCCAGGCATCTTCATCGCCTCCCGCGCCATGCAACAGGTAGAGTACTGGATATCTGGCGGTGCCACTGTCATATCCATATGGAGTATAAACATACATCCTCCTCGCCATTCCAAGTGTCGGTGACTCATACCAGACTTTTGACAGGTTTCCCATTTTGTTTGCCTCTGTATAGTTGGCAGTTAAATCCCCCGGGACAATAAAAACACTCAAATATCGTCTACCGTCCCTTTGCTGAAATACATTATTCGGATCGTTTATGGTTAATCCGTCCACATTAAAACTGTATGAATATAATTCTGCTGAAGGCAACGGGAGAGTTATACTCCAAAGACCTGATGAGTCTTTCATCAAATCCATTGAAGGTTCGGGATTTTTCATCCATGATCCATTTAGTTTCACCAATTTTGCCTGCGGAGCAGATATCCTAAAGGTTACAGTTTTTTCACCTATCTCAGGAGAGACTACAGTTGCCCTTCTGAAATTCGCAAGTTCCTGTGAATTACTGTTCAACGAAAAGAAGATCAACAGAAATAATAATACCGAAGTCTTTTTCATGATTATTGATTTGATTAATTATTATTCAAAAGTGCTGTTCTTAATTTAAGAGACTGACAATCGCATTCTAAATCAGCGATTTTATTTAACCTTCACACTCCATTTTCATGAGCGATGCTTTTATCATCTCCTTAAGTTCAAAACCTCCGTGATCTGCTGCTATTCCTATCTTACTCTTCATAATAAATTTTATTCATTCCCCATTTTACTAAGTCCAAGGTTGATTTCTGGAATTTTTTCACCAAATACCTCTTCCCATATCACCATCGCTGCACCTAATGCGGTGGAATTATCGATTTCGGAAACATAAACATCATATTGTGGTAAAAATGAAGCCAGTATCCTTACAAATGCTTCATTCCTGGCAAATCCTCCCGTGATGTAAACCATTTTTATGTCATTAGAAACGACCAGGTTAAATGACTCTATCAGAAGTGCAGTGAGATCAAACAGGAACCTGTGGTAAGCATCATCAAAATTTTTGAACTGCTTCATATCTGTTTCATTATCTAAATGGCCAGCCGGAATGCCATTCCTAAAGAAAACTCTTTCCGGGTTACCATCATGAAATAATGATATCTGCGATTTACTTATACTTAATGACTTAAAATAATCCTTATCAACACCGAAAGCTCTGGTAAGACGTTCAACGTTCACATCATGGATATGGCCAAGGAAAAACCTTGATGACTTTACAGGTTGTTGTCTGATGCTCATATAGCATAGAGAATCCTTTTCGAGCTGCTCATTTGTCAACGGCTTTTCATTGAAGGGATTCATTATTATACACCATGTACCGGTTGAAATGAGAATGAACTTTTCATCCGTCCCTTTAATGTATGGCACCATCGACGAGGAACTATCATGTATGCCAATTCCGAATTTGATATTCTGTCCCTTTATGTTAACCGGGAAGATAAAAGAATTGGGAACGGGTACAGGCAAAACAATTCCTTCATGAGATAACCATTCATGGTAACCTGGTCGTTCGAAGTCCCAGAGCGCTGTATGGCATCCAATCGATGTGTGTTCCGAGGTGACTTTTCCTGTAAACCTGTAACTGAGATACTGGGGAAAGTGTAATATAGAATCCACTCTGGAAAAAAGCTCTGGCCTGGTCGTTTTCAACCAGAGGACCTGCAATCCGGAATTGAGCATTCCCATGGCGGGAGAGGCTGTCCTCCGGCTGAACTCATTTACGCCGCCATATTTCTCATAAAAGCCGTTCAATATCCCGTCCGGCATTGGTTTCAGATAATTAATCAAAGACATCAGCCTGTTACCGTTATTATCAATAAAAACCATAGTTGCACCATAAGTAGTGAAGTTTACCCCCCTGACATTGTATGCACCATTCTCCAGCGTGGAAAACAAGCAATTACTCACCCATTTTTCAATATTTTCAATATCATCACATGGATAGCCTTCATCATCGGTAATCTCAGAAAACTTAACCTCTTTCTGCTGGACCAGTTTTAAATCCTGATTAAATAGCAGGAATTTTTTATTTGTTTTGCCAATGTCAAAGACGGCAATTACATCAAATGGCATACAATCTTATTTACGTTTGCTTAGTACCTCTTTTTCATATTTCTGTATTTCAAGAATATAATCCTTTCCTACTGGCACATTTTTGATGTGACAGTAGTAATTGAATACTGCTCCGAACGGCATTGTTTTAAGCAGTTCAAGGAGGGCAAGGCGTTCAAAGAAGTTCCCGTTTTCCTCGTATCTTTTAAGCATTTGCATTGGTTCAAGAAGGGCATTGAGGAAAGCCAGTTGTGCAGCTCTTGTACCGACAACATAAGCTCCGATCCTGTTAAGACTGGCATCAAAGTAGTCCAGACCGACATTGACCCTGGAGAGAGCATCAGCGCGTACGATTTCCTGTGCTATACTCTGGATCTCATCATTGTATATTACGACGTGGTCACTATCCCATCTTACACCCCTTGTCACATGGAGCATTAATTCATCGACATAAAGCAAGAGTGATGAAATCTTATCTGCAACCTGTTCGGTGGGGTGAAAGTGACCGTTGTCAAGTGTGATCAGCTTGTTATTACTGATTCCATAACCTATATAGAATTCTGCTGATCCAACAACCATTGATTCTGATCCAATACCGAATAATTTACTTTCAATCGAATCTTTAAGGTATTCACCGGGATACACCACGGCAAATATCTCATCAAGTGAATCCTTCAGAAGTCTCCGGTGCGTCAGCCTGTCAACAGGCGTATCTTTTGAGCCATCTGGTATCCATATATTATTAATACATGGAGTTCCAAGTTGTCTTCCCATTTCTGCTGCAATTTTTCTGCAACGTTTATTATGTTCTATCCAGAACCTGCGGACATTTTCGTTTTTGCTGGATAGCGTAAAACCATCATTTGCGAATGGATGTGAGAAACATGTGGGATTGAAATCGAGACCGATTCCTAAATTTTTCGCCCAATTTATCCAGCCCTGGAAATGTTCAATCTCAATCTGATCTCTGTCGACCTTCTTGTTTTTGAAATCTCCATAGATCGCATGCAATGAAAGACGCTGGTTCCCGGGGAGGAGGCTCATTACCTTTTCAATATCGGCTTTTAACTGATCTATTGTTCGTGCCTTCCCAGGATAATTTCCTGTGGTCTGGATACCGCCCCCGCCGAGAACCGCATCGGGAGTTTCAAATCCTCCTACATCATCAGTCTGCCAGCAATGAAGGCTGATATTTATATTATCGAGCTTTTTCAGAGCCAGATCAGTATCGACTCCAATTGAAGCATACTGTTCTTTAGCGTAATTATAAGCCGTTAAGATTTTTTCATTACTCATATTTTATTTTTTTAAGTTATTTATAGTTAATCACAATGAGAAAAGAATCCATAAACTATTATTCTTTATCATACATTGATCAAATATATTAATGATGATAAGTCAGGTCAATTAACAAAGTGGAAATTTGTTTATATAAAATGGCAAATGCCTTAGAAGAATTGACACTGCTTATAATGAGAACTATTAAAGGACTTAACTATAACCAGCATGTTTAATGAATATCATAATTTTATTTATATATTGTTAGCATTCTATATGATAGAAAACTGAGAATCCAAAATCTATAAGAACTTTATTGTTCTAATCAACCGTGAAAAAATGAAATTGAAACTTAAAATCAGCTGTTAATCTTTATATTTTTATATAAAATGGATAATGATTTTAAATATCTGACACACATTCAGGATGACGAAAACTGGGGGCTTTACCTGATGGTTGCAGGATTTGCCAGAATAAAACCCCATGTTCAATATCCGCCAGGCGGACATCCTACCGGATATAACTTCAATTGGAAAAATGGAAGAGTTCTCCAGGAATACCAGATAAACTATATAACAGAAGGAGTAGGAATACTCGAAACCAACTCGGCAAGGTACAATATCAAAGCGGGTTCCGTTATTCTTATCCATCCTAACATGTGGCACAGATACCGGCCAAACAGCGAGACCGGCTGGTTCGAGCATTATATAGGATTCAGAGGAGAGGTTGCGGAAAGAATTATTAAATCATCAGATACTCTCAAAGAGACGAGCATATTACATATTGGCTTTCACGAATCAGTCCTGAGAGATTTCAATGAGGTCATTAAAGAAGTCACGAATGAAAGACCCGGCTATCATAAAGTGTGTTCAGGACTTGTGATGCATATACTTGGCCAGATAATTTCTATCAACAAAAATCTGAATTTCAGACATACTCAAATTGAAAACACAATCCAGAAAGCATGCCTTATAATAAGAGAAAAACTTCAGGAGAACATCAATGTTAAAGCTATTGCGAAAGAACTGAAAGTCGATTACTCGGTATTCAGGAAAGCATTTAAGAAATATACCGGTTTATCGCCACTGCAATATCATACTTCCCTCAGGCTCAATCAGGCTTTAAACCTTCTTACAAATACTAATCTGAGCATGAAGGAGATATCATCAAGTCTGGGCTTTTGCTCACAATATTATTTTAGCAAGATCTTCAAGGAAAAAGAGAAGAAATCACCAAGCGAATTCAGGAAAAACCTGGACATTGTGCGAAAATGTTAAGTATTTTTTTCAGGAAGGATACAAGTTTCCCGCTGATAGCGCAGATTAAAACCACGCAGATTTCGCAGATTTTTTCCTTTGCGTTCTTTGCGTCTTTGTGTGATATTTTATGTTTTCTCGCTAAGACGCTAAGAAATCCAATTAAAATTTCCCGCTGATAACGCAGATTAAAATCCACGCAGATTTCGCAGATTTTTTCCTTTGCGTTCTTTGCGTCTTTGCGTGACATTTTTATATCTCGCTAAGGCGCTAAGGCGCAAAGAAATCCAGTTTAAAACCCTAAGTGGTACAATATTAAATCCTTTGCGTTCATTGCGTCTTTGCGTGATATTTTATGTTTTCTCGCTAAGACGCTAAGGCGCAAAGAAATCAAAATTTCCCGCTGATTACGCAGATTGAAATCCACGCAGATTGCGCTGATTTGAAATCTTGATGCTCTTTATCTGTCAATTAATTTTGTACTTCCTTCAGGATATCTTTCACCAGCAGGTTTAAGTTTGGCAGCTCCTGTCTCAATTTCCTGCAGATCATCCTTTGTTAATTCAACAGATGCAGCGCTGAGGTTTTCAACCAGCCTTTCAATCTTTGTAGTTCCCGGTATCAGGACAATCCATGGTTTCTGTGCAAGCAACCATGCAAGCGCCACCTGTGCAGGGGCAATGGATTCGCTTTAATCTTCAATCACCCCGTATCCGAAACTCATACCCATACATCCCAGTCCTATATCGGATACCTCAAGGCCACATTTGCCCAGTCTTCTTTTTTTCATGAACTTTATCCACTTACTATTAACTCAAATACTCTAGGCACTCTAGGCACTCTAGGCACTCTTATCTCAGTTCATCTGCTTATACTCATTCGGAGTATACCCTGTGCTTTTCTTGAACATCCGGCTGAAGTGCTGAGGGTGCTTGAATCCCAGTTCATAAGCTATCTCACCGATTGATTTACTTGTATTAAAGACTTTCTGTTTTGCGATTTCGATGATCTTTAACTGTATATGATCCAGTGGCCCTATTCCTGTTTCTTTCTTTATAAGATCTCCGAAGTAGTTGGGGGAAAGATTCAGCCTGTCGGCACAGTACTTAACTGTGGGAAGGCCATTGTTACCCGCAATCTCAGAATTGAAGTAGTTGTCAAGCAGTTTTTCAAACCTGACAAGGATATCCTTATTCACATTGCTTCGTGTGATAAATTGCCTGTCGTAGAACCGCAGGCAATAGTTAAGCAGCAGTTCAATATTGTCTGCAATTATTCTCTTGCTGTGCTTATCGACAGCCTGGTTTAATTCAGATTCAATTTTTTTGAGGCAGTCCATCACAGTCTGGCGTTCTTTTTCAGAAATGTGCAGTGCCTCATTCGATTCGTATGAGAAGAAGGAATAATCTTTCATACTCTGACCAAGCGAAGTTCCGCGGATAATGTCAGGATGGAAGAGTAATCCCCAACCCTTTGGCTTTGGACTGCCAGGTTTACTTCCGATACCAACTATCTGGCCGGGAGCAATGAAGACCATGGTTCCTTCCTGGTAATCATAATAATTACATCCGTATTTCAGGTCACCGCAGTTTGCTTCTTTCAGGAAGACGCAATAATAGCCGTATTGCGCCCTGGCTTCCGGAATAAGCTTCATAGTTGTAAAATCAAAAACACTTACTAGCGGATGCAGGGTTTCGATCCCTCTCAGGGTATTGAACTGGGATATATTATCAAGTTTCAAGATTTCATCCATGATGATGTTTTTAAATTTTCTCCAAAATTACATCATAATTTAAGTATATGATATACATCGATATGCAGAATCAGGAATCGGGGTATAAGAATCCGTAATCTGTATACAACCGTAACATTAGTTTGTTACAATTTTGTATCGTGAATATTATTTCCTGTTAGTTGTCTTAAATGAAAAATATGAGAGCAATATCTTTTATCACCTTAATCCTTGCGATAGGATGTTCATCGCACGGTCAACAGTCAGTTGTTGGTTCTGCTGACGGTCCTGTTGTTAAAACTGCATCCGGAATGGTCCGTGGGGTAAATGAAGGAGCTGTAGACATCTTCAGAGGTATCCCATTTGCAGCTCCGCCTGTGGGAGAATTTCGCTGGAGGCCTCCCCAACCTGTGGTCTCCTGGGATGGGGTTCGAGATGCAACAAAGTTCGGACCAAGCTGTGCCCAGTCTGGTTTTGGTCGTGCGGCCGGAACAATTGCCGAGGGCTCATCTGAGGATTGCCTGTACCTTAATTTATGGAAGCCGGCCGACGCTAAACAGGGAGCTAAGCTGCCTGTAATGGTTTGGATTCACGGAGGAGCATTTGTCGGCGGATCGGGTAATACAAATGGTACCGGCTTTGCCAATAAAGGTGTAATCCTTGTCAGCATTAATTACCGTCTTGGACGCCTGGGTCATTTTGCCTTCCCTGCATTGACCGCAGAACATCCTGAGGAACCGAAAGGCAGTTACGCATTTATGGATCAGATTGAAGCGCTCAAGTGGGTTAAGCAAAACATTTCTGCTTTCGGCGGCGATCCGAAGAATGTCACTATTTTCGGTTTCTCTGCAGGCGGAGTATCGATACATGCGCTCATGACCATTCCCTCAGCCAAAGGATTTTTCCATAAGGCTGTCGGTCATTCCAGCGGAGGTCGTGATGGCGTCCTGTATGGCAGACCAATGAATAAGGAAAATGCGAGTCAATACTACCCTGTTTCAGCAGAGACTGTGGGGATAAACTTTGCCAAAAAACACGGCATCGAAGGCACGGATGCAGCAGCGTTGGCAAAACTGCGTGCACTTAAAGTTGAAGAGATCGTCGATGGCGGACAGGAGAATGACGGACAGGGTGGTCCACGGATTTACTCAGGTCCGATCCTCGACGGTAAATTTGTTCAGGAGACTTTCGAAAGTGCATATAAAGCAGGCATGCATGCCCGTGTTCCCTTCATGATCGGCAATAACAGCGCGGAAATAGGCGGACCCTTTGTTAACCAAAGCAGCTCTAAGGAAGAACTGTTTACATTGTTCGGAGACCTGAAAGAAGAGGCGAAAGCAGCTTATGACCCTGAAGGCAATAAAGAATTCGCCGAAGTTCAAACACGATTTAACACGGACAAGGTTTGGGCTGAACCTGCACGTTTTGCTGCAAAATCTGTTGCCTCACAGGGCGATCCTGCGTACATTTTTCTTTTCTCTTATGTACCTGTCGCCATGAAAGAACGGATGCGGTTTGGTCCCGGTCACGGCACGGATATTTCTTTTGTTTTCGATGATCTGAGGGTGCCTCAGGGAGGAACCGCAGCGCCTGAAGACAAAGAAGTAGCCAGGATCATGAACAACTACTGGGTGAATTTTGCCAAAACAGGCAATCCAAATGGAACCGGACTTCCAAACTGGCCGGCATACAACCCGAAAACAAACGAATTACTCGATATACAGGCCGATGGAAAGCCTGTTGGCAAGCCCGATCCTACGAAAGCGCGTCTTGATGTGATTGAAAAAGCGGTTAACAAAGGTGATAAGCTTCAGCCTAATGGAATTTAACCGTGCTGTAATATAGAGATTGTATTAAGAATAAAAATATCATGAAGTTCTGTATAAAAAACAGGTTCTGCCTTAAAATCTCAGCGCTTTTGGTTTCTTCAGGGTTCTTCATTACCCTTTATGGCCAGACCGAAACGGATAAACCCAAAATAAACAATTTTTCCGCTGCCGTTCTGTTTCAGACCAAAGGCATATCAACAATCCCGAACCTTACTCTGGGAAAACCGGCTTTTACATTCGACCTGAAAGTAGGCAGAAAGCTTTCATTCGAGCCACAATTCCGGTTCGCTGCAACAGGGGAACCCTGGGCGCTTGTTTTATGGTGGAGGTATAATGCCGTTTCGACAAGTAAATTCAGGCTGGATTTCAGCACGAATTATTCATTCTCGTACAAAACAATCACTGTAACATCATCGGGAGAATCACAGGAGCTCATAAGGACAACCAGGTACCTTGTGGGCGCCGCGGCTCCCGAATACATCCTTAACAAATATTTCAGCATCGGAGCCTATATTTTTTACAATCGCGGCATTGAAAAATTTATTACCAGGAATACATTGATGTTGTCTTTCAGACCATCATTTTCAAATATTCCCATCACAAAAAACATCTCAGCCAGGTTCAATCCTGAGATTTACCACCTGGCCATGGATGATGATGAAGGGGTATTCTTCAATGCAAGACTATCCATAAGCAAGCGAAACTTTCCGGTTTCCCTGTCTGCGTTGATAAACAAACCGATAAAATCAAATATCCCATCAGAATATGACCTGTTATGGAATGCTGGCATAAGCTATACATTTAATAACAAATATATTGAGGCAAATTAGCCATGCTATTTTTCTTAACCGCAAAGGCCGCTAAGATTGAGCAAAGGGCGCAAAGTATTATCTGAACCTTTGCGTTCTATTATAACTCACCCCTAAATCCCCCAAGGGGGACTTTTGCGGGCCCCCCTGGGGGTTAGGGGTAGCCTGCTGGGAGAGTTATTTGTATTGAAGTTCCTGTGACAGTCAGGTGGGTCACTTTACGGTTAATTGGATTTCAACTATTAAAGACTTAAATATATGAGTACACATTTCAGGCATTCAAGAACAATTTTCACCCTCTTTATCATTACTTGCTTCACTTTCGGTGTTTCAGCCCAGCAAAAGCAAAAGTCGATCCAGATCCAGGAACAGGGAAGCTTTGCAGTCGGCGGAAAGGTTGATTAAAAATCCCGGGACATTTAATCATCTTAAACCTACTCCGGAAGGTCAGACCTTTAGTGGCGATCATGCTTATATTTTCTACCAGGTTCCTGTTAAGGCTCGCAAGTACCCACTTGTAATGTGGCATGGCATAGGCCAGTTTTCAAAAACATGGGAAACCACTCCCGACGGACGTGAAGGCTATCAGAATATTTTCCTGAGGAGGCGTTTCAGTGTTTACCTTATCGACCAGCCCAGGAGGGGAAATGCCTCGCGCAGCACCGCCCAGGCAACAATCAATCCAACTCCCGACGAACAGCAATGGTTCGGCACTTTCAGGGTCGGCATCTGGCCTGATTATTTTGAAGGAGTGCAGTTTTCACGCGATACCGAAGCATTGAACCAGTATTTCAGGCAGATGGTTCCCAACATAGGACCGATCGACTATGAGGTGAATACAAGTGCCATATCAGCTCTTTTCGATAAAATCGGTCCGGCAATCCTTGTCACTCATTCCCATTCAGGAGGAATGGGCTGGCTTACGGCAATTAAAAATCAAAACGTTAAGGCTATTGTCTCCTATGAGCCGGGAAGCGGTTTTGTTTTCCCCGAAGGTGAAGTTCCAGCACCTATAAAGATAGCCGACGGTGTTCTTACAGCTACCGCAGTTCCTATGTCTGACTTTATGAACCTGACCAAAATCCCGATTGTCATCTACTATGGCGATTTTATACCAGAAAAGCCTGATCCGAATCCTGGGCAGGACGGATGGAGAGCCCGGCTTGAAATGGCTAGGTTATGGAGGGATGCCATTAACAAAAATGGCGGTGACGTAACTGTAGTTCACCTGCCTGACATAGGAATTAAAGGAAATACTCATTTCCCTTTCTCTGACCTTAATAACATTGAGGTGGCTGATGTTATGGAGAAGTGGCTCAAAGAAAAGGGGCTGGATTAACTTATTGGACAATAGGAACATAAATATGTATTATTATAATAATATCAAATAAAGTCAATTTATATTATAATATTAATTAATCAGTAATAACCTGCCATCTCGACTTATTCATGCTTCAAAATTCGTTTTTATTTAGTTTTTTTCGTCTTGATCCATTGTATGAATGAACCAGCAACAAATCCGCTTAACTTTAATCAAAACCCGTTACAATGAAAAGAATCCGTTTTATTTTAATTATCAGTTTTCTGATTGCAGTATTTTCTGATGCTGTTGCCCAGGACTGGCCACAATTCCTTGGTCCAGACAGGAACAGCACTTCAAACCAGAAGAATATACTTCGTACATGGACTGCAGGCGGGCCTGAAGTTCTCTGGACAGTAAATGTTGGTCCTGGTTATGGTGGTCCGGTCATCAAATCAGGTAAAGTCTATTTTCTCGACAGGGAAGATAAGTCCGGCGATATAATGAGATGTTTTGACCTGGATTCAGGCAAAGAATTATGGAAGTTCAGTTATGATGCACCCGGGTCAGTGATGTTCCCCGGTTCACGCAGCGTACCTGTAGTTGACGATAAATACGTATGGTCTGTCGGCCATAACGGAGATATGTATTGCATTGATATTAAAACCAAAAAACCTGTATGGAATACCAATATCTGGACCGGTTTTGGCGGTACCAAGCTTCCCATCTGGGCAATTACCCAGTGTCCTCTCATCTATGGGAACATGGTTATCGTTGCTCCCCAGGCTCCGGAAGCTGGTGTTATTGCCTATAACAAAACCACAGGAAAAATTGCCTGGAAAACATCATATCTCGGGAATGAATCATACGCCAGTCCTTCTGTCGTTAAAATCGATGGTAAAGACCATATTGTGGCTGTTGTATCGTCCACAAATCCCATAGGCAACCGCGATAAACCACAAACCAAAGGCAGAATTGTCGGATTAGATCCCTCAACGGGAAATATCCTCTGGGATTATAATAATTGGACATGTCATATTTCAGTTCCATCCGCAGTCGATGCCGGTAATAATAAGGTGCTTGTAGCAGGCGGATATGAAAATGGTGTTGTGATGTTAAAAATTGAAAAAAAGACAGACGGTAGTTATGGCGCTACCGAACTTTTCACTCACAATAATTTCGGTGATCATACCAAACCGCCCATTCTTCATAATGGTTACTTCTATGCACAATTCTCGACCAACAGTAAACGTGATGGTCTTGCATGCATGGATATGGATGGCAAAGTACTGTGGAGGACATTGCGTGAGCCGCTTTTCGATAAGGGCAGCATGATCCTCGTCGACGGCGTGATCCTTGCAACAGACGGAAGGAAATCATTGTATGTGATTGAGCCATCGCCTGCCGGATTCAAGCCTCTTGCATCAGCAGAAGTTCTTGCTGAAGGAGGGACAGCCGGAAACGATCCAATGGCTTCAAGGATTGGCGGCGCTGCTCAGAACTGGGCTCCGATAGCGCTTTCAAACGGTAAATTGCTTATCAAGGATCAAACACGGTTAATGTGTGTGAAGGTTGCTAAATAGTTTCAAATGAAAATGTACAGAAGCAACCTGGTTCTTGCTTTTATTTTGATCTCATGTAGCCTATCGGGACAGGATGACTCTCTTAAAACCAGGCCTCCTGTGAGTTTCTCCGGAAGTGCTGCAGTTACCACAAAAGGTATCTCAACAATTCCGAATCTGACTCTCGGAAAGCCGGCAGCCATTTTTGACTTCAGCATCGGCAGACGGCTTTCCTTTGATCCGAACATACGGTTCTCTCTTGAAGGACGTCCCTGGTCATTTCTTTTCTGGTTCAGGTATAAACTGATTCAGGCTGAAAAATTCAGGCTGAATATAGGCGCCCACCCTGCCCTGTCATTTCGTTTGCAGAATATCACGACAATTAATGGTCAGAAAGAATTTATGGCTGTTTACAGGTATCTCGCGGCGGAAGTTGCGCCATCATACATGATCTCCAAAAATGTAAGCATTGGACCTTATTGGCTCTATTCACATGGGATTGAAGAGGAACTTACACAAAACACACACCTGGTCTCAATCAGAGCAGGTATCTCTAATATCAGAATGGTTGGTGATTTTTTCCTCAGACTTAATCCCCAGGTTTATTATCTTAATATGGATAATACAGACGGATTCTATATTAATACAATAGCTGCAATCTCCAGGAAAGACTTTCCCTTTTCAGTGACCTGCCTTGTCAATAATCCGATCAGGACAAATATCCTGACAGGGAATGAATTTCTTTGGAACGTGAGCCTTATTTATAGTTTCAGTAAGTAAAATAGATCAATTGAGGTGACCCTTTGCGTTCTTTTGCGGCTTTGCGTGACATTTTCATTTTCTCGCTAAGACGCCAAATCGCAAAGAAATCCAATTTTTAAACCTTTGCGTGCTTTGCGTCTTTGCGTGACACTTTTTTTTCTCGCTAAGACGCTAAGGCGCAAAGAAATCCAATTTAAATCCTTTGCGTGCTTTGCGGCTTTGCGTGACAATTTTTATTTTCTCGCTAAGACGCCAAGTCGCAAAGAAATCCAATTTAAATCCTTAGCGTTCTTTGCGGCTTTGCGTGATATTTTTTTTCTCGCTAAGACGCCGAGTCGCAAAGAAATCCAGTTTAAAACCTTAAGTGGTCCAATATTAAATCCTTTGCGTGCTTTGCGGCTTTGCGTGACATTTTTTATTTTCTCGCTAAGACGCCAAGGCGCAAAGAAATCCAATTTAAATTCTTAGCGTTCTTTGCGGCTTTGCGTGACAATTTTTATTTTCTCGCTAAGACGCCAAGGCGCAAAGAAATCCAATTTAAACCTTTGCGTTCTTTGCGGCTTTGCGTGACATATTTATTTTCTCGCTAAGACGCCAAGACGCAAAGAAATCCAATTTAAATTCTTAGCGTTCTTTGCGGCTTTGCGTGACAATTTTTATTTTCCCGCTAAGACGCCAAGGCGCAAAGAAATCCAATTTAAACCTTTGCGTTCTTTGCAGCTTTGCATGACACATTTTTCTCGCGAAGACGCTAAGACGCAAAGAAATCCAATTTATTTCATATTTATGTATATTTGAATTCGTATTGCTGCTGCTAAAGAATCAAAATCGATGTCCGAGAACGAACTTTCAAAGATAATTGTTGATCTTGCTTTTAAAATCCACACTAATCTTGGACCTGGTTTACTTGAATCTGTTTATGAGGAAATACTTTGTTTTGAACTGGTAAACTCCGACTTGTTTATTGAACGACAAAAAGGTATACCAGTGTTCTGGGAAGATAACAAAATGGATTTAGGGTTCAGAGCCGACATTATTGTAGAGAAAAAAGTAATTATCGAAATTAAATCAGTTGAAGCAATCGCTCCGGTTCACCTAAAACAAGTACTTACATACTTAAAAATTACTGGATTGAAATTAGGCTTATTGATTAATTTTAATGAAAGCTTAATAAAAGACGGCATAACAAGGATTGCTAATCATTTATGATACTATGCGTTCTTTGCGGCTTTGCGTGACACTTTTTTTTCTCGCTAAGACGCCAAGGCGCTAAGAAATCCAATTTTAAACCTTAGCGTTCTTTGCGGCTTTGCGTGACACTTTTTTATTTTCTCGCTAAGACGCTAAGGCGCAAAGAAATCCAAGTTAAACCTTTGCGTTCTTTGCGGCTTTGAGTGACACATTTTATTTTCTCGCTAAGACGCCAAGGCGCTAAGAAATCCAATTTTAAACCCTAGCGTTCTTTGCGGCTTTGCGTGACACTTTTTTATTTTCTCGCTAAGACGCTAAGGCGCAAAGAAATCCAAGTTAAACCTTTGCGTTCTTTGCGGCTTTGCGTGACACTTTTTTATTTTCTCGCTAAGACGCTAAGGCGCAAAGAAATCCAAGTTAAACCTTTGCGTTCTTTGCGGCTTTGCGTGACACATTTTATTTTCTCGCTAAGACGCCAAGGCGCTAAGAAATCCAATTTTAAACCTTAGCGTTCTTTGCGGCTTTGCGTGACACTTTTTTATTTTCTCGCTATGGCGCCAAGTTGCAAAGAAATCCAATTTAAACCTTAGCGTGCTTTGCGGCTTTGCATGACACTTTTTTTTCTCGCTAAGATGCCAGTAACAAAGAAATCCAATTTAAACCTTAGCGTACTTTGCGGCTTTGCGAGACACTTTTTTTCTCGCTAAGGCGCTAAGAAATCCATTTTTCCCGCAGATTACGCAGATCGAACACGCAGATTACGCAGATTTTAATTTATTCATTATACATATAATTCATAAATATATTTTATATTTGAGTTATACTTCAAATTGATTATGGTCACATTTACGAGTTCAATTCCTGAGGATCTTTCGAAACAGCTAAATGAGAAAGCAAAATCATTATCTCTGCCTAAGAATAAGCTGATTGAAAATGCTTTGCGTCTATACCTGGAATACCTGGATAGAGCTGAATATATTAAATCATACAAGCAGTCAGCAGATGATAAAAACATTCTTCAGATCGCTGAGGAAGGAATGAATGAATACTTAAAGCAGCTGGAGCAATGAACCAGGGTGAGATCTGGCAGGCTGATCTGAATCCCTGCAAAGGAAGTGAACAGGCAGGATTCAGGCCTGTAGTGATCCTGAGCGGTAATCTGTTAAACCATTACTTACCGGTAGTTATTACAGTTCCCTTAACAACAAAGATCAAGAGGTACAAAGGGAATCCCATCCTAAAACCATCCAAAAAAAATGGTTTAACCAGTGAATCCGAGTTATTGATTTTTCATATAAGGTCAATATCAAAAGACAGGCTGATTAAAAAGACAGGAAATATCGAACCGGAGGAACTGGAAATGGCAATAAATACACTGAATGATTTGCTAAAATATTAGACAATTTTTCTCGCTAAGACGCTAAGGCGCAAAGAAATCCAGTTTAAAACCTTAAGTGGTCCAATATTAAATCCTTAGCGTTCATTGCGGCTTTGCGTGACATTTTTTATTTTCTCGCTAAGACGCCTAGTCGCAAAGAAATCCAATTTAAATCCTTAGCGTTCTTTGCGGCTTTGCGTGACATTTTTTATTTTCTCACTAAGACGCCTAGTCGCAAAGAAATCCAATTTAAACCTTAGCGTGCTTTGCGATTTTGCGTGACACTTTTTTTCTCGCTAAGACGCCAAGGCGCAAAGAAATCCAATTTTAATCCCCTTAGGGTCCAATATTAAATCCTTAGCGTTCTTTGCGATTTTGCGTGACACTTTTTATTTTCCCGCTAAGGCGCCAAGTCGCAAAGAAATCCAATTTAAACCTTAGCGTTCTTTGCGGCTTTGCGTGACATTTTTTATTTTCCCGCTAAGACGCCAAGTCGCAAAGAAATCCAATTTAAACCTTAGCGTGCTTTGCGGCTTTGCGTGACACTTTTTTTTCTCGCTAAGACGCCAAGTCGCAAAGAAATCCAATTTAAACCTTTGCGTTCTTTGCGGCTTTGCGTGACAATTTTTTCTCACCAGGATGATGATACAGCTCAAAAGAAATTCTTACATTGAACCTCCTAACCTTTATAATTCTGAAATGATGAAAGAAGACAGACGAAATTTCCTGAAAAAGTCCATGCTGGTTACGGCAGGCATTGCAGTTGCTCCCGCCTATATTAAAGGATTTCATCAGGTTAAGCCCAGCGACAGGCTTAATGTCGGTGTTATCGGGATAAACGACCGTGGAGGATTGTACGGTGGTGGAGGTCACACTGCCAATTTCACGAAAATCAAAGAGACAAGGGTTACAGCAATCTGTGATTGTGTCGAGTATCTTCTGCCAAAAGCTGTCAGTGACCTGGAAAGCATCGGTGGTGAAAAACCAAAAACATTCATCGATTACCGCAAGATGCTTGAAGACAAGGATATTGATATAATATCTATAGCTACTCCCGGGTACTGGCATGCTTTAATGTCAGTTAATGCCTGCCAGGCAGGCAAGGATGTATATGTTGAGAAACCAATTTCATATAATGTCGACGAAGGCCGGAAAATGATCCAGGCGGCAAGAAAGTATAACAGGATTGTCCAGGCCGGAACCCAGCGCCGGTCCAACAGGCTGTCTCAGAAAGCAATACAGATGCTCAGGGAAGGAGTCATCGGGGAAGTCTACATGGGACGCGGTACAGTTTACCGCAGTCGTCCGGATATTGGCAGAAAACCCGACACATCAGTTCCCCAGGGAGTTAACTGGGATCTTTTCAGGGGACCGGCACCGATGATCCCGTTCAATGAAAATCATTTCCTATACAACTGGCACTGGTACTGGGATACGAGTACAAGCGAATTCGGCAACAACGGGATCCATGTTATGGATATAATAAGACTTGGTATGAACATCAATGAACATCCAAGAAAAATTGCATGCTGCGGAGGTTTTTATGCCTATAAGGAAACATCAGACCAGGAAGTCCCGAATTTCCAGGTTGCAACATTTGAATATCCGAATGGAGCCATCCTGGAACTTGAGGTCAGGAGCCTTCCCACTCCCAATGA
Source organism: uncultured Bacteroidota bacterium (assembly GCA_963744745.1). Lineage (GTDB taxonomy): Bacteria > Bacteroidota > Bacteroidia > Bacteroidales > VadinHA17 > LD21. Next base: position 211,243 of record CAVUVD010000001.1, read on the forward strand.
TCCGTACAGCCACCTCTGGCTCGGGACTGAAGGTTATGCAATAATCCAGGGCAATTCATTCCAGGTATTTCATGGAGGCAAGGGGCCGGCAACAGCAGGCGGACAGACAGGAACTGCTGCATTTTCCACCGGCGCTCAGCAGGACAGAGGAAGCAAACCTTCATTACAGGTTACAAATGCTGACCTTGAGCCTGATCCAAGATTTGAAGAAATAACAAAAGCCGGAATTGATTATCATTTTCAGAATTTTGTTGATTGTGTTATCAGCCGTAAAAAGGAAGACCTGGTTACTGAAATTGAAAGTGGCCATATGTCCACTGCTATGATGCACCTTGGAAATATAGCATATCGTACGGGCAGAAAACTGGAATTTGACACGAAAACGGAGAAATTTATCGGTGATAAGGATGCAAATTCTTACCTGTCGCGTCAGGGAGGAGGCCGTAAGCCATTTAATATGCCAAAAGAGGTCTAGGGGTCTTGGGGACTTGGGTCGTTTCTTCTGATTTTTTCTCGTTAGACGCTAAGGCCAAAGAAATCCAACAATGAACCTTTGCGTTCTTTGCGCACCCCTTGAATTCCCCCCCTCCTAAGCGTAAGCAGGGGAATCCAATTAGTGGATGTGATTGAATTGGGAGAGTGATAATATTTTTTTTCTCGCTAATTTCGCCAAGAGATTATGCCCATATCGGTGCATAGTACATTATATTCTCTTAATTGCTGATTTCCGGAATATCCCCGCTCCTGCGATTGTCTAACTTAAATAACCTGGCAACCCTTTAATTATTTTTAACATAATATGATTAACTGACATGCAGGTTCTTACTGATTTTGTAATATGTTTAAACTAATTTGTAATAACCCATAATCGATCTATGAAAAACAAGATTACTTCAACTATTATCTGCCTGTTTCTTTTTATCGGCTCTTATGGCCAGGAACTGGCAAACTTCCGGAGAGCTCCTGTTATCTCTCCTGAAATCGGAGAAAAAACAGTCACATTCAGGATTTCGGCTCCCCAGGCAAAACTTGTCAGGCTCTATGGTTCATGGATGAGAAGCTTTGATTCCTCCGTGAACATGAATAAAGATACAGCCGGGATATGGTCGGTAGCTGTTGCAAAACCTTCACCCGAATTATACACTTACAATTTCATTGTCGACGGACTGACTGTCAATGACGTCAACAACGTTTTCCTTCAAAGGGATGGAACAAGATATCTTTCTGTATTGCTGGTTCCCGGAGATCTCACAGCCAATTACTTTGAAGCCTCAAAAAGAGGAAATCTCCGCAAAGTCTGGTACAATTCCCCAACGATAGGTACAACAAGACGAATGTATGTTTACACTCCATACGGGTATGAAACCAGCTCAGAAAGCTATCCTGTACTTTACCTTCTTCATGGCGGAGGAGGTGATGAGGATGCATGGGCGACAATGGGCCGTGCCTGCCAGATACTCGACAACCTGATCGAGAAAAAACTGGCAGTTCCGATGATCTGTGTGATGCCTAACGGCAATCCCTCTCAGGAGGCCGCAAGAACAACACTTATCCCGGAGAAAACACTTGACCGCAATGCTCCCGGATTCGCCAACCTTTATGTCAACAGCATCGTAAAAGATATTATTCCTTATATAGAAAAAAACTTCAGGGTTATTTCCAAACCTGAAGCGAGAGCTGTTTCAGGACTTTCGATGGGTGGAGCTCATACCCTCAGTGTGACAAACGAATTTCCCGGTGTTTTCGGATACATCTGCCCGCTCAGCATGGGAATACGCGATAACAGAGACATCGATGCGAAATTGCAGGGAGTGAAGAAGGCAGGATACAAGCTTTACTGGGTTGGCTGCGGAACTGAAGATTTCGTCTGGGAAATGGCGAAAAGCCTCGATGCAGCGCTTACCCGTAACGGATTGGAACACACATTCCTTGTAACGGGAGGAGGACATACCTGGTCAAACTGGAGGGTATATCTGAATACATTCGGTCAATTGCTATTTAAATAACAATAATCTATTAATCTCTTTTAAAAATAATAATACAGAACAACAAATGAAAAGAAGATTATTAATTTCAATTATATGCCTCCTCATATTTACGGGTTCATTTGCACAGGAACTGGCGAACTTTGCCGGACGTGAACCGTCATTCTCCTGAAATGAAGGAAGGAAATTAACATTCAGGGTCTCAGCCCCGTACGCAAAAACAGTTAAGCTTTCAGGATCATGGATGAGTAACAATTCAGCTGTCGACATGACAAAAAATGAAAAAGGACTATGGTCGTCACAGTCCAGACCCAACACCGGAATTGTACACATATAGTTTCACTGTTGACGGACTGTCGGTAACTGATGCGAACAACGTCTTCATGCAGAGAGACGGAACAAGATACCTAAGCGTACTACTGGTCCCCGGCGACCTGACTGCAAACTATTTTGAGGCCTCACAAAGGGGTAATCTTTCACAGGTATGGTATAATTCCCCTACACTCGGAATACCGCCGTATGTTTGTGTATACACCCTTCGGTTATGAGACAAGCACGGAAAAATACCCTGTTCTTTACCTTCTTCATGGTGCAGGCGGTGACGAAGATGCATGGAGCACCATGGGCCGTACCTGCCAGATAATGGATAACCTGATTCAGAAAAAGCTGGCAAAACCCATGCTCGTTGTGATGCCGAACGGCAATCCGGGACAGCAGGCAGCCAGAACCACAATGATTCCAGAAAAGACGATTGACCGGAATGATCCCAATGCAGAATGTATGTGAACAGCATTGTGAAGGACATTGTACCTTATATTGAAAAGAATTACAAGGTGATTGCCAGTCCAAAGTCCAGGGCAATTGCAGGTCTTTCCATGGGCGCAGGTCATACAATAAGCTGTACCAACCTGTATCCCGGTTTTTCAGCTACATCTGTCCGCTGAGCAACGGGATCCGCTGAACGATGAAAACAAGGCGGAATACGATACCCAGTTAAAGCCCTCAACAAAGCCGGATATAAGCTTTATTTCCTTGCATGCGGCGATACCGATTTCCTGTTTGAATCAGCCAAAACCCTGGATGCCACCCTAACCAAAAACGGACTGAAACATACGTTTTTTTAAACAGCGGGGCCACACATGGTCGAACTGGAGGATTTACCTGAATACATTTGCACCCCTGCTGTTCAAATGATGATTTTTTCTCTATTGGTAAAATAATCACTCCAATTACAGGTTCTAGAATAAATCTTACTTTTTAAAAGTTTTAATTACTAATCCTTTGAAAATGAATAATAGAAAACTGAAGACACGGATAATGCTGTTTATTTTCATGTTTATAATATTTCTTCCTGCCTGCAATACTGCAAATCAGGAATTGACATCCGGACCCGGAGATAACCTGCCACAGGCATGGAGCTCCGACAAGAATGTACGATGGAAATTTGACCTTCCCGGACGAGGTTGGTCATCACCTGTGATCTCAGATAACAAGGTATTCATAACAACAGCCATCAACGTAACAAAGCCTCCGGTTAAAGAAGAGGAAAAGCCGGACACCCCCAACTCCGCCCACTCCCCCTCCGTCTGCCCAGGGAAGACCTCCGGTTCAAAGGCCACAGGGTCCACCGCCAGAGGACACAACTTACAAATCCGAACTCTGGAGGATGGAGGTCATTTGTCTTAACCTGAAAACCGGTAAAGAAGTGTGGAGAAGTACTGCATATGAGGGTAATCCAAGAGTCGGCTCCCATACCGGCAATGGCTATGCCTCAGAAACACCTGTTACGGATGGAAACAGGGTTTATGCCTATTTCGGATGACAGGTCTCTTCTGCTATGACATGAAAGGTAAGCTTCTCTGGAAAAATGACCTTGGGGCTTACAAGACGCTTAATAACTGGGGCGCAGGATCATCACCTGTTCTCCATCAGAATACTGTTTTTCTTCAGATGGATAACGAGGTTAGTTCTTTCTTCGTTGCTCTTGATGCACTTACAGGAGAAGAAAAATGGAGAGCTTCAAGGGATGAAAAGACAACATACAGTACTCCTTATTTGTGGAAGAATAATGCAAGGAATGAAATTGTGACTTGTGGAAAAACAGCCAGGTCGTATGATCCGGAAACAGGCACACTTCTATGGGAAATGAAACTGGGAGGAAGAATGAGCATTCCTTCCCCAACCGGAGATAAAGACCATCTTTATATTGCCAATGCAGGAGGTCCTGATGCAGTCGGGTGCCTGGCTGCAGTGAAAGCCGGATCAAACGGGGATATCAGTGGTGATACGATCACATTGAAAAGCTAGGCATCGAATGGCTCAGACCTGATGCCGGCACAGGCAATCCATCTCCTGTACTGCATAACGGTCTGATTTATATCCTTGCAAGTAATGGTAAGAAGCTGACATGCATCGACGCTGCTACCGGTACAACTGTTTATGATCAGTCTCTTGAAAGAGTCACTTCCTGCTGGGCCACACCCTGGGTTTATAAAGAAAGCCTTTATATAACAGATGAGAGAGGAGTGACACATATCGTTAAGACAGGCAGCAAGTTTGAGAAAATTTACAGAACAGGATTGTAGACAGGTTCTGGGCTTCCGCGGCCCTTGCTTACGATGCCTATGTTTTCAAGGGGAACAACAGTGTCTATTGTGTTTCCTCTATGGAAGATTAGTGAAGACTATTAAGAATCAGAATAAAGAGAGGGTGCGATCGGACACCCTTTCTGTTTTTGCGTAATATTTTTATTCTCTCTCTAAGAGGATCTCGGCTTCTGCAGCACTTGCTCACGATTCCAATATTTTTACAGAATCACATTAAACAGGTACCCTGTTACAACGATCCCAACAAACACGATTCCGATAAAGGTCAATAAAAGTCGTAATGACAGACCTTTCTAAGCATAATAAACTCCGGCAACGATAATCCTGCAACAGCCATGATAAAAGCCAGGGCTGTTCCAAGCGGCATACCTTTGGCAACAAGGGCAAAGGCAACAGGGGCAACAGCCGCTGAACATGAATAAAGCGGAATGCCTGTCAGCACGACAAGCGGAAGAGAAAACCATTTGTTACTGCTGGTAAGCTCATAAATAAAAGTATCGGGAACATACCCATGAATTACAGAACCAATCAATATACCAAGGATGATGTAAATCCATGTGCGGGAAAGAACTTCCTTCACTGAACCAAGAGATACATTTATCCTGTCGTTGAGACTTTTAGCCGGGATTTCCGGCTTCCTTTCATTTCTGAATGTCAGTAGCCACATTGGCAGGTGTTTCTCAAGATTAAGACGGTCAATAATGAATCCGGAGATTATCGCGATTGACAGGCCGGCAATCATATAAATCACTGCCACTTTCCATCCAAAGAGGCTGAAGAGCATAACAAGGATAATTTCGTTTATAAGCGGTGATGCAATCAGGAAAGAGAAAGTTATTCCCAGGGGTATTCCTGCTTCGAGAAAGCTAATGAACACGGGAATTGCAGAGCATGAACAGAAAGGAGATATAACGCGAGTAAGCCGGCAAGCCCATTTGCAGCAAAAGGCGGTAGTTTTGTAAGGCTTTTCCTGATTTTTGCAACCGGTATCCAGGTGCGATAGCCCCCATCACGAAAATTATCAGTACAAGCAGAAGAAAAACCTTAAAGAGAGTCGCGGAAGAAAATCAAGGTATTTGAAATCACTGAATTCTCAGGAAGAAAGAGAATATGTTCAGCTATCCAGTTGGAGATGCCGGTTCTGAAATAAAAAAGCAACAGCCAGGCAGGAAAAAGCAGAATAACCATTTCAGAATTATTGAGCCATGATCTCCTGCTGAGTTTGCCTCGTCCTGTTAAAGACTGATCCATTATACTTTCATTTTATACCTGTATGTCGGATTGGGGTACCCGGGACTAAGGCATCTCAACCTGTTTATGACTGCTGAAATCTTACCTTCTGTTGTTTTTCCGAGGGTATCCAGAAAAGCTCTCTCAAGCTCAGCCGGTGACATCTCAACTCTTGCATTTACAATCATCTCAGCAGAATCGCCGGTGCCAGCCGACCAGCGGAAATTCAGAGTGCCGGCATTGCCTGTCTGGTTGGCTGCAATGTAAAAATCGCCTCTTTCTACAATGGCTTTAACATGACCGACTGTACGGTTATTATTATCGAAATTCAATGCAAGCTCATTCATGAAGTCCCTGGTGAAAGAATCCCCGTCAACATCTTTTCCCGAAAGGCTGGCAGCACAGTTGAGCCAGCCGAGGATTGCTTCACCCTCCGCGTATTTGTTATAGTCCAGATCGATCATGTGACTTCCGGAATCCGCGTTATTCATTGCTGTCTCGAGCCGATCCTGAACACCTTCCCCGGTTACAGAGCTTAGTGTCATTATTTTGCATTCGGGAAAATCTCTTTTCAGCCTGTCAGAAATCCTCTTTATCTCTTCATCCGGATACATATCGGTCTTTGTAATCGCGATAATATCGCTTTCTTCGAGTTGTTTCCTGATTATATATGCAGCGCTGGAGTGAAGTCCTGAATTCTCAGAAAAGATGGCATTTAGTTCTTCCGGATCTGCCAGTACAGTCAGGGGAGCAACAGATACCTCAGTTTTCATCATATCCCTGATAGGATTTATAAGTGTTGCCGACAGGTCAGTGCAACTCCCCACTGGTTCGGCGAGAATGACATCTGCCTGCATGTTTTTTCCGACCTTGTCCATAGCTCTTCTCAGGGCTTTGAAATCGCAGCAGAAACAACTTCCAGCCACTTCTGCGATATTCATGTTCCCCTCCCCGAGCAATTTTGTGTCGACGAGATCAGGAGCCTGGTCGTTTGTTCTATTCTCCGACCTTTTTTCCCTGTTCTTTCAGCATCCGGGCCATAGTTCATCACAAGTGTCGTTTTGCCTGCGCCGAGGAACCCCCCGGTAAATATTAGTCTGGTCATCGTGAGGTTCTGTTTATTGCCATAAGTCACGGAAAGGATCCTTATGTTGTATCCCGATTTATTCTGCTCGCAGCATGGAATAGATTCATTAACAGGAGATTTTTTGCAAGAATCACTGATTATAAAATATAATGCAACAATCAGCAGGATTATGGAAATCCCTATTATTACCTTCCGTTTTAAGTCCATTTAATATTTGTCAAATCCGCATTTCAAATATAAGCGAGGTTTGTAACATTTATTACAATTATGACAAATATGCTACTGATTTACTGGGATATAATCCGGTTTTTCTTAAAAAAGAAAAAGATGTGATCCATAACGAATAACCAGGGAGCAGGGGAACATCTATTCTCTCTACTCTCTACTCTCTCCACGCTCTACGCTCTACGCTTTCTTTCTCTTCCATCCATTTAGGAATAGACCACTGATAACACTTGATGCGACGGATCAGCACTGATTTAGATTTGTGTAAATCCGCTTAATCCGTGTCATCCGTGTGCTGTTATAAATGCTCACTTCGGCTCCGTTTTTTTTTTTTTTTTTTTTTTTTTTTTTTTTTTTTTTTTTTTTTTTTTTTTTTTTTTTTTTTTTTTTTTTTTTTTTTTTTTTTTTTTTTTTTTTTTTTTTTTTTTTTTTTTTTTTTTTTTTTTTTTTTTTTTTTTTTTTTTTTTTTTTTTTTTTTTTTTTTTTTTTTTTTTTTTTTTTTTTTTTTTTTTTTTTTTTTTTTTTTTTTTTTTTTTTTTTTTTTTTTTTTTTTTTTTTTTTTTTTTTTTTTTTTTTTTTTTTTTTTTTTTTTTTTTTTTTTTTTTTTTTTTTTTTTTTTTTTTTTTTTTTTTTTTTTTTTTTTTTTTTTTTTTTTTTTTTTTTTTTTTTTTTTTTTTTTTTTTTTTTTTTTTTTTTTTTTTTTTTTTTTTTTTTTTTTTTTTTTTTTTTTTTTTTTTTTTTTTTTTTTTTTTTTTTTTTTTTTTTTTTTTTTTTTTTTTTTTTTTTTTATTTCGATATCCGTGACTTTGAAAAAATCATTCGTAACCCTGACACGCAGGATGATAAGAATCTTATAGTCCTATATAAGATCTTCTCTCCGGAACATCTGCTTAAACTTCCTTTTATCAACGACAGCAACACGCTGGATAAAACGTTTTATACAGAGCTTCTGCATATCATAGGACTGGAAGAAACAAAGGCCGGGAGCAAGAAGATAATTGGCCGTAAATCCGTTGAAAGGCGGAACAACGGATCGCTGATAGAAAATACGATCGCGATCCTGCGATCTGAGGATTGTCTGCCGCATCAGGAAAAAAGATCTGATTTCGGAACTACTCCCGACGAACAATATTATAACATCGCTCTAGAACTGGTGATAACCTGGATAAACAGATCCTTTTTCTCAAGCTTCTTGAAGGACAGCTCATAAGATATAATGAAGGCGAGCAAAGATCTCAGCTTCCTGAATAATGCCCGGGTTGACGATTTCGATGAGCTTAATAAGCTCTTTTTTCGTGTTCTTGCGGTAAAGGAGAGAAGCAGAACGAGAGATCTCGGAAAGAAATATTCCGGGATTCCTTTCCTGAACAGCTCGCTATTTGAACCGACCACTCTTGAACGCAGCACGATACGCATAAACAACCTCGATGATAATGTTAACAATCCCTTTACTGAACAGCACAGTTCTTAAGGACAGGACAGGCAAACGGTTTGCCGGTTCGCTGAAGCCGCTTGAATATCTTCTTTCTTTTCTCGATGCTTATGATTTCTCAAGCGAAGGTTCCGAGGAGGATCAGGAAGAGAACAAAACGCTTATAAATGCATCGGTGCTGGGCCTCATTTTTGAAAAGATCAACGGTTATAAGGACGGATCATTCTTCACACCGGGTTTCATAACAATGTACATGTGTCATGAGACTATTACCAGGGCAGTGGTTCAGAAATTCAATGAAGCAAAAGGATGGAACTGTGAATCGGTCACGGATGTTTACAACAGGAATCCCGGGATAGCTGAAGCCAATGAAATCATAAACAGCCTTAGAGATTGTCATCCGGCCGTTGGTTCCGGTCATTTTCTTGTCTCAGCTCTCAATGAGATCATTGCAATAAAATCAGAGTTGGGAATTCTTGCTGATAAAAATGGAAAGCTCCTGAAAGATTATGCAATAGAGGTAATAAACGACGAGCTTGTTATAACAGACAGTGAAGGAAAATTCTTTGAATACAATCCGAAAAACAGGGATAGCCAGCGTGTGCAGGAAACACTATTCAGGAAAAGCAGGCAATAATTGAAAACTGTCTCTTCGGAGTCGACATCAATCCCAACTCTGTAAAGATCTGCCGCCTCCGCCTCTGGATCGAACTCCTGAAAAACGCATTTTACAAGCATGCTTTGACGGAAGCCGGAAGCCGGATGCCTGTCGACGTCCTCGAGACGTTACCAAACATAGATATTAATATAAAGTGCGGCAACAGTCTCATCTCCCGCTATCCGCTCGACGCCGACATCCGCACCGCACTCCGTTCAAGTAAATGGACGATAGACAATTACCGCGAAGCAGTCATGACTTACCGCAATGCAAAGAGCAAGGAAGAGAAGAGAAGCAGTTAAAGTATTGATTGCAAAGATCAAAACAGATTTTGAAACTGAAGTTGCTCATAACGAAAAGCGATTCCTGAAACTAAATAAGCTTAAAGGTGAGCTGATGAGCCTTTCAGGACAGACGACAATGTTCGAGCTCTCAAAGCAGGAAAAAGTTGAATGGAACAAAAAGGTTGAGGATCACAACAGATATTACAAAGCTCGAAGATGAGCTGGCTGAGATCAGGAGCAACAAGATCTATGAAAATGCCTTTGAATGGAGGTTCGAGTTCCGGAAGTACTGAATAATGATGGGGGTTTTGTGGGGTTTGATGTGGTGATTGGGAATCCGCCGTATGGAATAAAATTTATTGATACCGAAAAGAAGTACCTGAAAGAAAGTTACAAAGCACATGTAGGTAAATATGAATCCTATGGCTACTTTATAGAAAAAGGCATGGAGATATTATTCATTTTAAATGGTTTACTATCCTTTATTACTCCTCATACATGGTTAACAGTAACAGAAGCCGAAGAACTTAAATTTTTATTATTATCAAATTCATTGATTCTCGAAATATTAAAATTACCATCAAAGGTTTTTGAGGATGCCATTGTTGAAACAATAACCTTTATTAGTAAAGAAAAATGAATTGAAACAAGATCGAATCAAAAAATAAGGTCAAGATTAAATTATGACGATCAAGAAGGAATTTATACATCGATCAAAGTTTTATGGCTAAACAATATCCATATAAATATTCTGATTTCACCTGTACAACAAAATATTCTATTAAAATGCAAGTCATTACGCAAATTCATTTTCTGTATTTTTGCGATTTTTCTGTTGGAGTTCAGGCATATGATCAGTATTGTAACCAAAGCCCTGAGGCTAATCAAATCACGGTTATTTCATTCCGAAATGAAAAAGAGACAATTCCTTTATCAAAGAACTTAATGGGAAGGATATATTCAGATATTATTATGTATGGCCGGGAAATACTTGGATCTCCTATGGAGAATGGTTCGGCACATCCAAGACAGAAGTAAATTCTTTGATTTCATGATAGAATTCTGGTGAGAGAAATAGCGCAAAAAGGTAGGTACTCAATACTTGCTACATATGCAGATGAATTCTTAATAAATTACAAATCAATTCTCAACATTATTCTAAAGGAGAAGAGTGAAAGAAAAAGGTTTATGATTTAAACTTTTTTTTAGGAATATTTAATTCAAGTCTTATCTCATGGTTATTTAATAGTTCTGCAAACAAAATTATAACTGATACATTTCCGAGAATTTCGATTCTAGATATAAAGAGATTTCCCATTAAAGAAATATGATATTTTCAATCAAGCAGATCAAAATATTTACATGACACAATCGTCAATAATGTAAAGCAGATTAACAATACGAAGCTAGAAAACAATAATCTAGATACATCCTTGTTAGAGTCAGTTATTGATGAGCTAGTTTATGATTTTTATGGTTTAACTGAAGAAGAGATTAGGATTGTGGAAGGAAGTGATTCCGGAAAATGATTACAGCCTTCGCATCACTAATTTTTTCCAGATTACAATAGTGTTCCTAAAAAGTACTTTTCACAACCATGAATAGATAGATATCAATTTTCGACCTTTAATTGTTGTAATTTTGAATAAAATTCAAACAAGATGAGCAAAATTAAAATAAGATATTTTTGGGGCCGATCAAAGAAGGATTTGAAGAAAATGATGGCTGGTTAGAAATCAAAAAAGTTACAGCATTCATTGGAAACCAGGGATCCGGTAAGAGTACTGTCGCAAAGTTGATCTCAACTTTTGTCTGGATGGAAAAAGCTCTTGTCAGAGGAGATTATGACGTTAAATGGTTAGAAACTCCAAACCGCTTTAAGAACCAATTTTTAAAGTATCACAGAATTGAAAACTACTTGAGCGGATATAGTGTGTTGTTTGACGAAACGGTTATTGAATACAGAGGGGATGCATATCATTTTAAATATGATCATGGATATCTTCAGATTAACGAAATAAATAAGAATATCTATTATCTTCCACAAATAATGTATGTCCCAGCAGAGAGAAATTTTATCTCCAATGTTAAGTCGCCCAAATCCTTAAAATTGGTCTCTGATTCATTAATTGAATTCGTGACAGAATTTGACAAGGCAAAAAATGAGATAAATGGAATTTTAACTTTGCCTGTCAATGAGGTTGCGATTGAATATGACAGATTAGCTGATTCGGTAAATATTAAAGGTACCGATTATAAATTGAAATTGACTGAAGCATCCAGTGGATTTCAATCCTTAGTTCCACTTTATCTGGTCTCATGGTTCCTGTCAAATCAGGTCAAACGTCAAAGCGAAGTATCGAAGGAGTCAATGAGCAGCGATGAATTACAAAGGTTTAGAAGGGGGGTTGCAGATATATGGTCTAACACTGATTTGACAGAGGAACAAAGGAGAATTGCATTATCAGTTTTATCTTCAAAATTTAACAAAACGGCTTTCATTAATATCGTCGAAGAGCCTGAACAAAATCTTTTTCCATCTTCTCAATGGAAAATGCTTCAAAATTTACAGGAGTTTAATAATTATAATTTTGAAAATAAATTGATAATGACTACACACAGTCCATATATAATTAATTATCTGAGCATTTTAATTCAGGGGGAATACTTGAAAAACAGAATTCTCAATTCGAAGAATTCAGCTGAAACTATAAAAAAGCTAGCTAATATAGTATCATTAAACTCACTAATTTCTTCGGATAAAGTTATTGTATATCAATTTGATGAAAGTGCAGGAAGAATTAAGAGAATACCATCACCGGAAGGAATTCCTTCTGATAACAATGTTTTAAATTATAAACTGAAAGAAGGAAATGAGATTTTTGACAAATTACTTGAAATAGAAGAGGATATATAGAATGAATTTTTTCAATACTGGCTGCCAGGAACCTCCAATAACTGATAAAACATTCGGCATTTGTGATGACGATAATGGAGGGAAGGCTTATACCAATAAAACTGACAGAGAGACTTGGATTGCCACAGTCAAAAATGATAATCAAAAAACAATAATATTCACCGCTATTGATAAATGTATAATCAAAGATTCGGAAGAACCTGGAAGAGGCAGATGTGATGGGATGTTGACCTTTTCAGATTATCTTTATTTCGTTGAGCTAAAAAGTGAACCAAAAGGTTGGATCTCTGACGCAATTGTACAGCTTGAATCTACAATTCGGTTTTTCAGAGAATCTCATAAAACTCATTCCTTCAGACATAAGAAAGCTTTTATATGCAATAAAAAACATCCACATTTTCATGAAATTAATAATGAAATTAATCTTGAGTTTTATCGTCTGTATGGTTTCAGACTAGATGTTCAGGCTGCAATAATTGTTATCTAAACATTGACAACAATATCAAAGTTATTTTAGTAGTATATCAAACCACAAAATCTCAATGGCTTACTATATCGATCTTTTTCACCTGATACGTATGAAGCATTCCGAAAATCAGACACGACCATTTCTGGCTTCAGAGAAAGACACAGGGGAATAGCTTCTGAAATAAAACCGGGAGACAAGTTCATCTGTTATATAACAAAACTATCAAGATGGATAGGTGTATTGCAGGTTGAATCTTCATATTTTCAGGACGATAAGCCCAGGTTTTATACGGTTAATGATCCTTTTATTATCAGATTCAAAGTAAAAACAAGAGCGTGGTTACCACTGGAGCAATCTATTCCTGTATGGGAGGATATTTGCTGGGATACTCTATCATTCACAAAAAAGCTACATAAGCATAGTCTTGAATGGACAGGGATGGTGCGAGGCAGCTTGAGGAAACTAGATGATACCGATGGTAGAATTCCTTGAAAACCTCATCATAAAACAGCTGAGTGCTCCAACATTATTTCCGTTGAATGAAATTGATATTAAAAAACTCAGACCTCCTGTAGTAAAAACACAGGATAGTAAACAGGTCCAGGTTTCAATCCCTGAAGACGATGTGATAAATAAGCCATCCAAAGACACAGGAGGCTTCTATCAGAACATCTGTGAGAATCCAGGCATTGCTTGCGGAAATAGGTGAAAAGATGAATTTCAGGATATGGATTCCTAGAAGCGACAGGCAGAGGGTTCTTGGAATTATGGGGAAATAGTACAGGTTGTTTGTTGGAAATTCTGCCACTGAATTATGATGATGCAACCTTAAAGACTATAGAGAACATTGATGTCCTATGGATTAAGGGCCGTTCTGTAATTCGGGCATTTGAAGTGGAACACACAACATCTGTTTACTCTGGAATCCTGAGAATGGCTGATCTGATGGCTTTATATCAGGGCTCATATTATAGCTCCATTGGATAGAAAAGCAAAAGTCTTGCAGGAGATCTCCCGGCCTGTTTTTGCCTTCCTGGAAAACGGACCTTTATCAGAATCATGTTCGTATATTTCTTACGATTCAATCCTTGAGCTCTCAAATGAAAAGCAGCTTAAACACATGAGCGATTCTGTGCTCGAGGAGTATTCGGAGTATTCTGAAGAATCAACAGTATAATTTCACCGGTTTTTAAATTTAGAATAACCTTCCATAAGTTTAAAACTTCCTCCGGAGGGTTATTTAAACTTCCGGGGAAGATGAATAGAACACACGATAACACTGATGCGACGGATCATCACTGATTTAAATCCGTGCAAAATCCGTTTAATCCGTGTCATCCGTGTGCTATTGTAGATTGCTCACTTCGACTCCGCTCAGTGAGCGACCTCCTGCTCCGTGTAAACCAATTTTATACCAGCTTGTTAAAGAATAATAATACTTTAGTGAAAAGAACTATTACAAATGAAAAGATGAGAAAAATTATCGTTTTATCAATGATCTCCTTGGATGGAGTAATGCAGGCTCCCGGCGGCCCGGAAGAAGATACATCAGGCGGATTCAGATATGGCGGCTGGGTAGCTCCACTCTTTGATGAATCCTATGGTAAGATAATGGAAAAGCAGATGAAACCTGCGGATCTCCTGTTAGGCAGGAAAACATTCGTGATATTTGCCGGCTACTGGCCGAAGCATGCTGATGAATGGCCTGGCATCAATGAAGTTACAAAATATGTATTTTCCAATACTTTGAAGAAATCCGACCCGGCAGCCGGATGGAAAAATACCGTGATCCTCCAAAATCTGGCAGACATCGAAAATCTGAAAAACTCAAAAGGATCCGACATCCAGGTCCATGGCAGCGGAGAGCTTATTCAACTATTGCTAAAAAATGATCTTGTAGACGAATTATGGCTCAAGTTTCATCCATTGACTCTTGGCAATGGTAAAAAGATGTTTGGTAATGGAACCATCCCTGCAGCATTTGAATTAATTGAAAGTGCAGTTACAGCAAGTGGGGTAATCACTGCCAATTACAGGCGGTCCGGAGATGTAAAGACAGGAACGGTCGGAGAATAAGGCGCTCACTTCTATCTGTGAGACTGAGAATAGCACACGGATGACACTGATGCAACGGATCAACACTGATTTGATTTGTGTAAATCTGTTTAATACGTGTCATCCGTGTGCTATTTGAGTTGCTCATTTCGACTCCGCTCACTTCGACTCCGCTCAGTGAGCATATTCGTCACTATCGAAGGATCAGCACTGATCTAATCCGTGTAAATCCGTTTAATCCGTGTCATCCGTGTGCTATTATCGGGAATGCTCACTTCGACTCCGCTCAGTGAGCGTTTCGAAAATGAAAAATCAATTACCTTTAAGGTTTTGATTGATTATTTAGTCACTAATTATGATAAAGCAAATAATTGAAAAACACATTATTCCGGCAAAGGATTATGTCTATGGATTTGCAAACCTGAAAGGACTTTTACCTGAAAATTATTCGGAGTATGAATACGGGATTTCCATCGGGAAAAGACTCGATGATAATATAGTCAGCAAACTTATCGATGGACCGACAATCGAGTATTTCCATCATTATAATGATGTAAATAAAAAGCTTGCCGAAATAACAAAAGAAATTCACAGAGATCTGGCAGCAAACAATATCCATTCATATCCGGTAATTCCGACAATATCAGTGGGATCAGAAGAATACAAAAGGTATCTCAGGACTTTATCCTTTGACATTTCACACAAAATGGTTGCAACAAGGGCCGGACTTGGCTGGATCGGGAAAACGGATCTGCTTGTTACAAAGCAATTCGGGCCCAGGTTAAGACTGGTCACAGTACTGTTGAAAAATGATCCTGGCTATCATGCAAAACCGATTGAAAAAAGCAGGTGTGGAAACTGCGTCATTTGTGTGGATAAATGTCCCGCAAAGGCAGCAAATGGACTTGATATGGAATGTTTCCGTACACAGGGACACATTTTTCAATGCTTATAAATGCAGGGAAAAATGCGGTGAGCTGGCAAAGAAGAAATTAAATGTCGATGAACGAATCTGCGGACTCTGTGTAAGCGTTTGCCCAATTGGGAAGCCATCAAAGTTCAGCGCTTAGTCGCCTTAATGCCTCAGTATAATAAATCAACGGATAAAGTTTCTCATCGTACCACAGTAAGGCAAAATATAATCCTATCGGTGAGGCTTTGATATCAACCTGTTTTGCCAACCAGTCAAAACCTTTCATGCATACAACATTGTTACATCCTGCCAATGCACAAATGGCAAGTGATGTCTCTTCAATACTCCCGGGAACACCTTTAATCCCTCCCCAGCTTCCATCGGAATTCTGCTGATCACGGAGGAAACATTGCGCCGGTGAAACCATTTTTTCAATTCTGCTTCTAAGCTTGTCGTCAATATCAAGTTTCAGGCAGTCGGCCAGGTAAACACAAACCTTTGCTGTTCCATATACAGGATTGGTCATGTCCGGTGTCAACTGGTTGCCAAACCATAATGGAAGCCAATATCCCGTTTGTGTCTGGTGTTCTCCAGGAATGAAACTGCTTTGTCAATGCTTCTTCTGATCCGGGATTGAACTTGCGAAGGAGTGTTTTCTTTAAGAATATCCATTGCCTTTACAATTGCAAGCAATGCATGCCCGGTCAGATCGGCGCAGCTCTTATCGAAGGGAAGTCTCCCCCACCCTTTGCAGAATGTAGGAAAGCCCCCATCACTGTTCTGAAGCTCAACAAGCCATCTGCAGCCATTTATCAGGGCTGTTTTTTCTTCCTGTGTTCCGGAATACATCTCAATAATCGCAAGCATAGCGCCCGGTGTATCATCAGCATCGGGTACTGATCCGGAAAAGCTTGTCCACCCCCACCCTCCCGGCTTAGCGCCGTTGAATGGATGAACAGATTTGTACTGGAGATTGAGAAGATGATTCCTGAGAACTGATACCTTATCTTCTGTTAATAGTTTAACAGTATCAACGCCCATTGCCTTTATGGACAAGGTAGTCACCCAGGTAGATAAATCAGTATCGATCGGCCAGCCGCCATCAATCCGCTGCTGATTTCTTAAAAATTCAATCCCTTTTATTACTGTCTTATTCTGACTTTCTCCGCTTGCCACCAGGCACATCGCTACAAATCCCGTCAGAGGTATCGCCTCCAGGAACCCGCCGCTTTCAGGCAGTAGTGAGTCAAGTTTCCTGATTGCAGGTTTCA
The DNA here is from genome assembly GCA_963744745.1 of uncultured Bacteroidota bacterium. Classification (GTDB taxonomy): domain Bacteria; phylum Bacteroidota; class Bacteroidia; order Bacteroidales; family VadinHA17; genus LD21. Next base: position 228,375 of record CAVUVD010000001.1, read on the forward strand.
CAAATTTATCCCTGAATGCACCTGTTAACAGGTTCGTTTTTTTCTTTTTCCCGTGCAGATAGATGCCAACTCCTATAAGCGCAGGAAGTGCATAACTGACAACCCGCAGGTTAAAGAAGCGGTATAATGATGCCGGCAGGAGCGTGAGTTCGAAAGGTAATCCGGGAACATTTCCTGCAGATGTTGAAGGAATTACACCGCATACTATCAGCATTGAGAGTATCGGTATTGAAAAAGTATAATCCTTGCCATAGAACTTCAGCACCGACTTTGTGATTGTTGAAGGATCAAGTGTTATCCCTTTTCCCGAGAGCCACTTCTCCATTGAAGCCAGGTAAGAATTGCCATCGCTGTTTTTCTGACAAAAGCTGATGGCTGCATAACATAATAGAGTAGTGCTCACATTACTTACTGAGTCCCTCGTGTCTCCAAACCCGCCATCGGAATTGATATTGTCACATAACCATGTATAACCGTCTGAAATCCTTTGTTCATCCGATTTATGTCCGGCAACTTTTAACGCAACAATTGCCACAGCGGTTGACAGTGCGCTGACAGAAAGCTCTCCGGACCAGAATCCGCTCTCATTCTGCTCAGCAATAAGCTTGTCGCATAATTCCCTGTACTTTCTTTGGATGATTTCATTCTTCATCTTAGTCGGCTAAAGAACCCAGCGCAAGAAAACCATAAAATGTATATTCAATATCAGGATCGGGATCAATAATATTGGCATTGAACCCTCCTCCCTTGTAAAGTAAATCGATAAAATCCAGACATCCGGGCTTAATAAGTCTCAGATCATGTCCGGTAAAATTCAGGGCATATAGTGAGACTGCTGTTGATAAAAGGTCCGGCAATGTTGCAGTTTTGACAGCCTTAAAGCCACCATAACCGGAGAATACCTCCTTAACTTCGTCTTTGGATATCTGAAGCGGGCCCCCTTGGGGGTCAGGAGTGGCCAGGGGGTAAGATCTGGGATCCTTTGACATGGTTTCCTCAGAAAGAAATGAAAGCAATTCTTTCTTTAATCCATCGACCGTTTTCCCGAAACTGTGCCGGAGTACAAGAAGGGCGGCAATAACCGGTGAAGGAAGCGGATCGGTATTGTTCAGCTTTTCGAGCTGCTTTTTAATTAAATATAGACCGCGAAAGTCATTAAGATAATAACATGCAAGAAGGCTTATAAACGCTCTGTATGCCGGTTGTTTTTCATCCTTCCGTGTAAGCTGCTGCCTTATCTGATTCTTTAAATCATTTTTTGTCGCAACGTCACTGCCCAGTTTTGAAAACAGGATTGCGGCACAATGAAGGTGAACTCCGTTCAGGTTTTTCCGGCTGATCATCTCGATTGTATATCGCCTGATAGAGGGCATCATTTCAGTGAGATTCAATGCTTCGGCCAGATAGAATCCAAATAATGTATAGTAAATATCGAGGTTTCCCGGCCCTGTCCTTAAAACCTCCTGATGAATGCTGACAATTCCTTACGTATTCTTTTAAGGTATTCTGGACTTCAGGATCAATGATTTCCAGGGCTTTTCTGAGTATTTTCTCAGGATTCTTTTTTTCAAACGTCCTTAGGTATGGGCGGGCTAACTGCCTAAAGATACTCACTGAAAGTTCTTCCCACAATCTCATACAATGCAAGTTTTAATGGGATATTCTCCAGTTCTGCCAGGCTTCCATCCAGCTTATTCAAATACTCATTTGATCATAGCCTTTATGAGCCCTGGTACATCATAAGTATTCAAAAGATGATGAATACTTCTGAAATCATTCTGATCCAGGGCTTTTTTCAGCTCATCCAGTTCAGCAGCATTCACTTTATCTGCAAGCACTGAAATGAGCGCTGAGGGATTTTTTACGGCTGACATATCATTCCCGTCTGAAAGGTCTTCCAGGTCGTCTTTAAGCTGGTAAGCTCTTCCGATATAAGAGCTGAACCTGTCGAGGAGATTCAATGTCTTCTCATCTGCACCACCGGCCACCGCGCCGACCAGAAGAGATACCCTGAATGCTTCTGCCGACTTGTTCTCGAAAATAACCAGGAGGTCATCTGTTCCGATCAATTCATTATTCCTGCGTGCAATCAGTTCAGCTCCCTGACCTGCAGACATTAGCTTATGGCCCCTGGAAATAATGCCGATACATCTGGTGATGATACCAGGGTCGAGGTTACATTCTGTTATCAGCCTGTAACCTTCCCCGATCAGTAAATCTCCGGTATTGATTGCAACAGGTATTCCGTATTTCGTATGGATGGTTTCCTTACCATACCTCAATGAATCATCATCTTCAATATCATCATGGATAAGAGAAGCCTTATGAAAACACTCAATTGAGAAAGCAAGCTTCTTCATAACATCTTTATCCGGATGTAGTGCTGAAAGCTTCATAAGCAAGTGCAGTCAGAAGCGGACGGATCCTCTTTCCTCCTGCCAGCAGGACCTCTTTGATTATAGTATCGGTTGCCGTGCCATTCAGATTCATGATCTGGGTTATCTGATCCGCGGTAAAGAATGATTTTACCCTGTCAGATAGATCATTAAGATTCAGGAACCTGTAATCTGAAGATTCTTTATAAAAATTGATTTCGTCCCTGATCCATGCAGCATCAGCAGTTGTATCGATGCATCCGCAAGTAAGAAGCGGAACTCCTATTGAAGGAATGGAATATTTATTGACTGCAATGAAGATTTTCTGAAGCACCTCCATGCAGCCAACACCAATGACAGCATCAACCTTACCGCTTTCTACCAGACGGGTTGCAATTGTAGTTCCCTCGGATACAACAGTCAGATAACCAAGGCGTTCCGCTTCCCTCAGGAATCCTGATATATTGCAATTACCGCATTCTGCACATAGTAATCCAAGCTCATCCTGGACTCCTTTGCACATACTGCTGTTTTTAAGGCATTGTGGAAGCAGAAGCATTCTCCTGTTGTAAGGGATTGATCCAACTACAGGGCGCCAGATGGCATTGCCGCTGCAAACCATAATAAATGCTTTATAGCTTTTATCCCAGTCATATTTTTGAATAAGAGAATCAGCAATCTCAGACAGCCGGTTATATGAGACAGGCGGAATTATCCTGTTCACGTCAAAATGCTGTTCCACGTTCTGCCGGATGTCTTCCCTCAGTTTCTTTTCAGGAGGGACAACAAGTGATATAGCTGTCTCAAACATCATTGCAGTTTTTTCATCCGTATGATCCCATTCCGAAGAATGCAAATTTTTTGGCAAATTTGTAAATCAGGCTCTTCTCCGGTATAACCGGCGAGGATCCATGACTTGTCACCGAGGGCGCTTTTTCAAGAGAATCAAGGTATTCAGCCCTGTTCGAGCTATTATTTGCATTATGCTTCTCAGCAAAATATTTCAGCCAGGCCGGATCCTCCATCAGGACACATCCTTTTGTCTTGTTATGTATCTCCTTCTTAAAGTCTTTCAGAAACATCGAGTTTTCATATGTATTGACAAGTTCATCAGTGAAAATATTCTCACAGGCAAGCTGAACAACAGGACAAGGTTCGATGAGGCCGGCAGCATTAATATGATGACTTAATCCGTCTGCCGCAGGGCAGAATGGTTCACCATTTGCACGCCAGTATGAATCGATCAGGATAACCGGAAAACGCATCCTTCCGTCAACAAGGAATTGTCTTAACCTGCTGATATCATCCTGATTTAGTGTGAGTTCATAATTCGGATTACTGCCAGCGGGCCTGTAGATATAATACCATATATATAACACTCCCAGGTCGTGAAGCATGTTAACAAACTGATCCGAAAGCGCCATTTCAATATTAGATTTGCAGACGCTTATAGCAACACCTGTAATAAGACCTTCATCAACGGATGTTTTAATTGCTTCAAGGGTTCGGTTATATATCCTGTGTCCTCCACGACGTATATCGGCAATCTGTCTCATCACCCTCCAGGCTGATAAGCGGAGTTACATTGCCTGATTCTCTTAACCCTGAAGCAAGAGATTTGGTGAAAAGAGTCCCATTAGTAAAAAGCTGGAAATAGGAATCCTGGTGTTTCATGAAAATATCAGGAAGCTGTTTATGTAATAACGGTTCGCCTCCAAGAATACCGAAGAAAAATGATCCCTGTTTTTTACCTGCATCAATAATTTTGTTGATCTGATCAGGCGCCATGTATTTTTTTTCTCCGTCGGTCTTCACCCAGCAACCCTGGCAGCGGAGATTGCAGTCATCAGTAACAGATATGAACTGAAATGCAGGAAATACCTTACCGGACTTGCTTCTTCTTCTGAACTTCATAAAACCTGTAAATCCTTTCCAACCCATGTTGAAAAGGAATTTGCGCCTGCACTTTTTATCCGTTCTTATGAAGTTCCTGTATAATGACATCCCGAAAAGTTATTGTTTTTTATTCTCCCTAAGGGCATTTTCCCTTTCAGAAATTGCTTTATTCATTGCTTCCTGCCTTATAATTGATTGTCTTTTGGCCTTTCTTTTCTCTATAGCCGAATAAATGTCATTTCCCAGGAAATCCGCGATATCCTGTGACTGACGCCTGAGCTCTGCCTGCTCATCTATCTCATCGGATCCTCCTATTGCGCCGCCATATTTATATTTCGGGAAAATGATCGCAGCTGCCGGGCAAATACGTGCGCATGCAGGACAATTATTCTTACAACCTTCAGGATTAATGACATTCACTCTTTCCGGAGTTTTATCATATACACCAAAAAGACAAAAATCAGCACATTGTCCGCATGATGTACACCTGGAATAATCAATAACAGGATACCATGACGGCCATCCGCGAATCTTCGGATATCTCTTCAAAAACTGGTTCACCCGTCTGACCATTGCAGAATTCAGCTACCTGATCAAATATTTCTTCCTTCGAAGTTTCAATCATGTTAATGTAGCTGAGTACCGGTATTATTAACTGGTATTTGTTCCAGCAGGAGTTCCATTGTACGCCTGTAACAACCAATAACAAGATGTTCCCTATTTGCGCCAAGAACTCTCCTGACAGTTTCCTTATCCTTCTGAACAACCCCACAAAGGTCATTAGCTTTTGTTAGAGATACAGGCATCTTTCTCAGCTGAGTGTCCAACGCTGAGAGAAGATCAGTACTGATCCTCTCTCCGCTGCAATTGCAAAATATAATATGCCTCTTTCTATGTAACGTTTTGTCAGTCATTGAAACAAATAAACGCCTGATCAGCCTTTTATATTGAATGCCATCAGGGCATTTGAGTGACGAATATAAAGGATGCCATTCTTTATTACAGGGTGTGCCCAGTATGGACCTGCGCTTCCCTGTGTTATTTTGAAGCTGCTGACAAGATCAAATTTCTCAGGATTGGTTTTCAGAAGACCTACGTTACCCTGGCGTTCATCATAAATATAGAGCATCCCTTCCGCTGCAATAATCGATCCTTTGCAATTCCATGGCTGCTCCCACATTGTCTTGCCGGTTTTCCAGTCAATGCAGCACCAGTTGCCGTTACCGTTGTTAATCCAGTTTGAACCGTAGATGTAACCATTCACCAGTACAACACCACCGTGATGATTATCAAGAATTGAATTCTTCCAGACTATGTCAGCGCTTTTCCCATCTGTTCCCAGCTTTAACATCATGTCGCCAGTGTCATAACCTGCAGTAATATAAAGCATACCCTTATCATACACAGGAGTGGTGCATTTTATAAGATCCCACGAACCATCTATCTTCTGGGGATCAAAAGCTACTTTCCACAGTATTTCCCCATTTGAAACATCAACAGCAAAAACATGACCCAATGTAGCATTGATCAGCATTTTCTTACCTGCGAAATCAATTAAGATCGGGGAAATGTAACCGGTTTTTTCGTTGAGGCTTTCTGTTTTCCACAAAAGCTTACCTGTTGTTTTATCAAGTGCGATAGTGGTTGTTTCCGGCCCTCCTGGTGTAAAATACACCTTATTACCATCTATAATCAGTGATTCTGCAATACCCCACATTCCATAAGTTCCCTTATGAATCTCACTTGCTTTGTATGTCCAGATTGTTTTACCCGTAGATGCTTCGAAACAGGCAAGATCACCAAACCCACTCGTAGTATATACCCTGTCACCTTCTACTGTCGGTGTTGACCTGCTATCGGGGTAAGATTGTGTCCAGGCACGGCCAATAACCGATTTCCAGAGCATCTTGCCATTCATGTCCAGTGCATAAAGTACATCATCTTTGTCAACAAGTCCTGTAATGAACATCATGTTTTTACCAAAAGAGACTGAAGAGAATCCTTTCGTAAGTTCAAGAGTTGACCAGATCAGTTTTGGTCCTTCAGCAGGCCATGATTTCAAAAGTCCGCTTTCAGCAACGACGCCAGTCCTGTTATCCTCCCGGAATTCACTTATGTCCTGGCCAATACTGAAATTCCATGTTAAGAAAACCGCAAGAGCAATCAAGAAGAATTTTTTCATACAGATAGTTTGATTTTTTGAGTTTTACAGTCGCAAATATGGTTTAAAATATATTTCTGTTCATTATCAGATTTCATAAAAGGGAAAAAAATATGACTAATCACGAAACCCGAACTTTCAGCATACATTGTTTTCAGAAGTTTGTCACATGACAAGACAGGAAACATGCCAGAAAACCCCATTCTTAAATCAAGATTTTGAGATTCAAAAATCACGATGTTTTATTCGCGATCATTCTTTCTTTTTCGCTTTAGTGAAAAATGAACCATATATACAGATCATTTCAGCAGATATTTGCATGTAGTAATAAGCAGGCGCAGGAAACAGGACAGCAAAAATATTATCTTTGGACGATTATAGTTTTTATCATAAGTGAACTTAATGTCACCTTTCAGGCATAATAATATATTGATTCCATCCTTTGCCGCAGTCATCTTTACAGGAGTGCTGTTCTGGTGGTTGCTCTCTCCGGGACCTTATAACCATTCAGTCCGCATTCCGGGAACTGATAACCGGCCACCACTTGCAGTAAGGTCAGATTCTGTAGTTATCGGTGAATTCTTCGACACGATGGGTTTCATCAGCGATATTGCTTATGGTGAATGGCCCCGGTTCAGAGGCGTTGATTTCGATAATATTGTTAAGGATACGGTCCCTCTTGCAGAATCATGGGATACTGCCGGACCGGCAGTTGTATGGCAGACTACTCTCGGCGAAGGATATGCCGGTCCTGCAGTGCATAATGGAAGGGTTTACCTTCTCGACTATAATGAAAGACGCAAGGCAGATATGCTTCGATGTTTCAGCCTTGCTTCAGGCGAAGAACTCTGGAGAAGATGGTATTATGTTGAAATGAAACGTAATCACGGGTATTCCAGAACAATCCCCGCAGTCACTGACGATTACGTTGTAACAATAGGACCCCGGTCGCATGTGATGTGCACCGATCCGATGACCGGAGATTTGCTTTGGTCTGTTGATCTTGAGAAGGAATATGGTATTCCAGGATGGAGGAACGGGCAGGTTACACCGGATTTTTTCACAGGCCAGTGTCCTTTGATCGATAACAATATTGCTGTTATTGCTCCCGGTATAAAAGCCCTGATGATCGGTATAGATTGTGCAACCGGTGAGGTTGTCTGGAACACACCTAATCCTGACTCACTGAAGATGTCGCATGGATCAATCATTCCAATGACACTCCATGGCAAGAGAATGTATGTTTACAATGCAGTCGGAGGTGTTGTTGGAATTTCAGCAGAACCCGGGGATGTTGGTAAACTGTTATGGATCACAAAAGAGTGGAGCCCGGCAACTACTGCTGCATCACCTCTTTATTTAGGGAATAATGAAATTGCTGTTTTCGGAAGCTATGGCGCTGGCGGTGGAAGAATAAAAGTGAATTTCGACGGTTCAAAATTTTCGGCAGAGATGCTTGAAATACACAAGGCCAATCTGGGTATCTCAAGCGATCAGCAAACCCCAATACTTTACGACAATAAGGTATGGGTTGTGCCGCCGGCAAATGCAGGTGAGCTCAAGCGTCAGCTTGTTTGTTACGACAAATCCGACCTGATAAAACCCATGTGGAGCAGCGGCAAGGAGAACAGGTATGGCAGCGCCGGACTGGGACCATATATACTCTGCGGGAATAAGCTTTACCTGCTCGATGATGAAGGTACTCTATACCTCTTCAGTATCCGGGATAATACCGCAACATTGCTTTCAAGCCATAAAATCATCGCCGGAAAAGAAGCCTGGGGACCGATGGCTCTTGCAGGTAAGTACCTGTTAATCAGGGATGCTCATAATCTTATATGCCTTGACGTAAGCAACCAATGAAAAAAAGTCTTCTAACATACGCCTCTCTGCTGATCATAATCCTGTTCATTGCTTATATGATCTTTGATTCTGTCAAACCGGCTGAAAAGTCTGCAGGGAATACCACTTCACTGTTAAATGACACAATACTCCAAGACGCATGGGGAGTTCCCGCTGAAATCAAAGTGAAAGAAAAGAAGTTAAATGCCGTGGCAGCCGGTTCCGAGGGGAAGATATACGCAGGTGGCGATTCATTTGTGATATGCTATAAAGATGAATCAGGCGAAGTTGTATGGAAGTTTAACGCACCATCTCCTGTATCTGCTTTATCCGTTTCAGGCGATTCGGTATTTGCATCGACATCAGATCAGATATTGGTAATATCAGAAGGTAAGCTTATCAATGAATGGGGCCCTTATGAATCCAATAGTATCATCACTTCAGTTTCTGCCGGTAAAACCCGTCTTGCTTTTTGCGATGCAGGGAATAAAAAAGTATATATCATCGACAAAGGCGGTGCAGTAGTAAGCATGGCTGGTCAGAATGATCCGGAGTTTGTTCTGCCCAGTGCATATTTTGATGTAGCCATTAATGAAGATAACAGTTTCTGGGCTGCAAATCCCGGTCACAGGAGAATCGAGAAGCGGACCAATGAGGGTTTACTTGAAAGCTATTTCGGGGAAGCAGGACTGGCTCCCGGTGCATTCTGCGGGTGCTGTAATCCCTCACATTTTACATTGTTCCCCGGTGGATTTGTCACTGCTGAAAAAGGAATTAACAGAATTAAGATACTGGATAGTAAAGGTGAATTTGTGGAGTTTGTTTCATCGGAGAACACGTTCGAACGATCAATACCACTCGATGTTGCAACAGCCGACGGAATGGCGATCTATGCAGCAAACCCTGCGGATTCGAAGATTTATGTTTTTAAGAGGAAATGAGGTCAACGGTACACGGTACACGGTACACGGTACACGGTATACGGTACATGGTATACGGTATACGGTATACGGTAAAGGTACAAGACAAACGGTAAAGGTACAAGGCAAACGGTGTTAACCATATCAATTCCCCTCCTGGGAGGGGCTAAGGGGTGGGTTAGTACAAATGAGGGGCTAGAGGTTGATTAAGGAATGCGCGGTGCTAGTGTTGGGTTGGTCTAACAAAAATATTTTATGAAAAGAGCTGACTTTCTTAATAAAGCAATCAGGTATTTACTGCTCGCAGTACTTACACTGATAGTTTTTGTTCTTGGCAGAAAGGTAGTCTATGGAAGTGACTGCAATAGCTGCCCTCAGAATGGAGCATGTAACAAAGTAAGTTGCGATTTACCTGTTGAAAATGGAGGAAAAGAAAAATAAATATCAATCCAGGCGTGATTTCGTCAGAACCGCAGGAAAAATATTAGTGGCCGCACCACTTGTAATTATTCCGGTTGCTCTTGCCAGGAAAACATTTGCTTCTGAATATGTCTGGCAGATAGACCCTCTGAAATGCACACAATGCGGGCAGTGCAAGACGAATTGTGTAATGACACCCTCAGCAGTCAAATGTGTGCATGCTTATAAAATGTGCGGATACTGCGACCTCTGCGGCGGTTATCTCAGGCAAGGCGTAAAAACAATAAACACTGCTGCTGAAAACCAGATGTGTCCTGTGGGAGCTATAAACAGGACCTTTGTCGAGGAACCTTATTTTCAGTACACAATTGATGAAAAGTTATGTGACGGTTGTGCGAAATGTGTAAAAGGCTGCGGTGATTTTGGCAACGGCTCGCTCTTCCTCCAGATAGTGCAGGACAAATGTCTGAACTGCAATGAATGTTCCATTGCGAGGACCTGTCCGTCCAATGCAATAAGCAGAATACCCATTTCGGTAGCATATATCGAAAAGGAAAAGGGAGGTCTGAACAGGGCTGGGAATAACTAATATGTTATGATGAAAAAGTTAATACCTTATATAGTAATATCACTCTTCATAATTTTCCATTATACATCTGTTGCCCAGGACAGGTTCCCCCGTCCGGAATTCGAAAGCGGTTATGAATATCCTGTGAACCAGCTTCCGAAGCACAGATCACCCGTAATGGAATATATTGATGTGGCAGTTCTTATCGCAGCGCTCTCAGTTACAACCTGGCTTGCACTCAAAAAAAGATCACGCCAGGGACTTATTTGGATGTCACTATTCTCGCTTGCTTATTTCGGATTCTACAGGCAGGGCTGTATTTGTTCTGTTGGTTCAGTTCAGAACGTTTCACTTGCATTATTCAATACCGGGTATGCAATTCCGCTTACAGCATTGCTTTTTTTCATCATCCCGCTTGTATTTGCAATTCTGTACGGAAGAGTTTTCTGTGCCGGGGTCTGCCCCCTTGGCGCCATCCAGGAACTTACTGCTATAAAGCCGCTTAAATTGCCCAGGGCTGCAGAAGTATCCCTGGCTGCTGTACCTTTTATATATCTCGGTCTTGCAATTCTGTTGTCAGCGACAAACAGCCAGTTTATAATCTGCAGGTACGATCCGTTCATTGGGATTTTCAGACTCGATGCACCTCATACAATGGTGATCTTCGGTTCACTGCTCCTTCTTGCAGGGGTATTCGTGAATCGTCCTTATTGCAGGTTTCTCTGTCCCTATGGTGTTCTGCTAAGTGTCTTTTCACGTTATGCCGGCAGACACCTCACGATCACACCGGCCGAATGTACCAACTGCCGCTTATGTGAAGAATCCTGTCCCTACGGAGCGATAATACCGGCTACTACTGAAACTCCGGTAGAAGCTATAGATAATTCCAGGAGACGTTTTATCCTGAGTGTTATCTTAATTCCTCTTTTCGCAATTGCAGGTGGACTGTTGATGAGGAATGTCGGGCCGGTACTTGCAGGAGCCAACCAGGAAGTGAGGGTTGCAAGGGAAATCAGGATTGAGAAAGAAACAGGAATCGAAGCCGTATCGAAGAATGCTGTTGCATTTAAGGAATCAGGCCAGACAGAAGATGAACTGTTTGCACAGGAACTTGCAACAATAGAGATATTCAGAAAAGCATCACCCTGGGTGGGCGTATTTCTTGGAATATCGCTTGGATTTGCTCTCGTTTCTCTTTCCGTAAGAAGCAGCAGAAGTGAATACAAACCTGACCAGGGAAAATGCGTTAGCTGCGGAAGATGTTTCAGATATTGTCCAATAAAAGTAAAATCGTGAAATGAAGTTGACTCTGACTGATAAAGACATAAGTGCACTAAGAACAATAAGCAGGATAGCAGCCGGCTTCACATTGATAGTAGCTCTGACAATGATATTCAGCCTCGCCCAGCTCACAATTATTAAACCACTCGATAATCCAGCCCTGCTGTCGCTTAAGGAACAATATGACCGCGATCCTGCTAATGCAACCCTTGCAGAGCAGATACGCGCAATGGATCTCATGGCAAGAAGAGCATACTTCTCATCCAGGTGGCAGGTAGAAGCCGGATCATATCTTCTGGTTGCCGGCGCCGTTATCTTCATACTATGTCAGAGATTGATTGCGGGACATCAAAAGCTTGTGCCTGTTATCCCGGGAACAAAGCCCGAACCGGATGCTGCAAAACTAAGAGGGAGGAAATACCTTACAATAAGCGCCTCATTTATCTTTCTTTTCGCTGTTGGCGCTTCCTTTATGCTCAGGGGCAATCTGCCTGATACAGTTGGAAAATCTGAAAAGAATAAAACTGATAAGAGAGTATCATCCGTGACTTCTTCATTTGAACCTGATGAAACCAATTTTCCTTTCTTCAGGGGACAGGACAGCAGGGGAATAGCAGGAGGTTCCGGATATCCGACTGAATGGAATGGCGCTGCAAGTACAAATATCGCATGGAAAACTGAAGTCCCGAAACCAGGCCAGAATTCCCCGGTAATCTGGGAAGATAAAGTATTCCTCACCGGTGCTGATGAAAAAATCTGTGAGGTTTACTGCATTGATAAGAAAACCGGAAACATACTATGGACCGGGGCAGCATCAGGCATACCAGGTGAACCTGCAGAACTTCCGGAGATGGATGCAGACGCAGGTTTGGCAACATCCACGGTTGCGGTTGACGATAAACATGTCTGCGCAATATTCGCAAACGGTAACCTTGTCAGCTTCGACCATGATGGAAAGCTCAATTTTGCAAAAAATATTGGGCTCCCGACTAATGCTTATGGCTATGCATCTTCTTTGCTGATGTTCAAAGGTATCCTGGTAGTCCAGTATGACAGCGATGAGAAAGTATCAGTTATAGCATTTGATCCGAAGTCCGGTGAAATCAAATGGGAGACTCCCCGGAACGGAAGACCTGCATGGTCATCTCCTGTAATTGCAAACTTTTCCGGACAGCCACAGGTAGTAATTAACGGAAACCCCTTTGTCAGCTCCTATGACCTGGAAACAGGCAAAGAGCTGTGGTCAGTTGAGTGCATGAGCGGCGATGTCGCGCCGTCAGTTGCAATCAATTCGACAATGGCTTATGCAGTTACCGATTATGTGAAGCTGGCTGCAATCAAACCAGGTACTGCCGCATCTATAATCTGGGAGGACAATATGTACACTCCCGATGTTTCCAGCCCAGTGGCTACTGATGAATACCTTTTCCTTGCCACTGGCGTTGGAGATGCAGTTTGTTATAACGCCCAGACAGGCGATACTTTATGGACACATTATTTTACCGAGCAGTTCTACGCATCACCAATGATAGCCGATGATAAGGTCTATCTTCTCGACAGGGGCGGTACAATGCATATTCTAAGCGCAGGTCCGAAGTTTGAAATAATTGCTGAGTCTCCCCTTGGAGAAAGGACAGACTGTACACCGGCATTCTCGGATGAAAAAATATTTATCAGGGGCAAACAAAACCTTTATTGCATCTCGAAAAATTGAAAGAAGACATCAAAATAGAACAGGGTTGCCAGTGCAGTAACGAACCCGCAGTGGACATTAATGCAGTAGTCGATGAGATACTCTTAAGAACGGGCAGGGAAAAGGAGAAACTCATACTCATTCTCCAGGAGGTTCAGAAAAAACTCAATTACCTGCCTTCAGATGCATTAAAACATATCTGCAGGGTGACTGAAATCACCCCGGGTCAGATTTCGGGAGTGTCAACATTCTATTCGCAGTTCAGGCATATCCCTGCCGGAAAACACACAATAAAGATATGTTCCGGAACGGCATGTCACGTCAAGGGATCTCAACTGGTTACCGATGCTTTTAAGAGAACACTGAAGCTTGATGATACCACAAACACCTCCGCCGATAAATTATTCTCGATCGAAGAGGTTGCATGCCTTGGATGCTGCACACTTGCACCGGTGGTTCAGATCGATGAGAAGACTTACGGCCATGTGAAACCTACACAGGCAGAAGACATCCTGAAGGATTTCATCAAAAATGTATCAAAGCATTCAGTTAAGGAAACAGACGGGAAAGACATTGTGGATGCAGCTGAAGTCAGGATAGGAATCGGATCCTGTTGTGTTGCAGGGGGCAGCAAGGAGATTCTTGCCGAGATTTTCGATGTAAAGGAAAAATATGATCTTAACGTTAACCTCAAGCCTGTTGGTTGTGTCGGCGTGTGCAACCAGACTCCCCTGTTGGAGATTATTACAGTGGGAAATGCGCACTCCAGGTATACCAACGTCAAAAAACGTGAGGTGGAGGATATACTTTTGCGTCATATCAAACCGGGCAACCTGAAGAAAAAAATCAAATACGGTATCAATGATCTTGTTGATACTTTCCTTTCAGACGAGAAGGTCAACAGCAAGGCTAACATTCCGGCTGAGATGAGGGAGAAATACCTTAATAATTTTCTTCAGTACCAGGTGCATATTGCTACAAAGAACAGTGGCACATTACCTCCCGATTCTTATGAAGAATATTGCAATACAGGCGGATTTGATTCTTTAAGGAAATGTCTTGATTTTCCGGATAAGAACAATATCATCACTATAATAAAAGAAAGCGGACTGAGAGGACGTGGCGGAGCAGGATTCCGTACCGGCATCAAATGGGAAATATTTGCTGCAAATTCCGGCAACCGCAAATATGTTGTCTGCAACGGAGATGAAGGAGATCCCGGAGCTTTCATGGACAGGATGCTTCTCGAGTCTTTTCCTTACAGGGTAATAGAAGGGATGCTGATTGCAGCTATTGCAACAATGGCCGATGAAGGGATCTTCTATATCCGGGCAGAATACCCTCTTGCAGTAACAAGAGTGAGAGGAGCAATCAAACAATGTTACGAAAATAACATTCTTGGAAAAAATATTCTTGGAAGTGATTTTTCTTTCGAAATAAGCATATTCGAAGGCGCCGGAGCTTTTGTCTGCGGTGAAGAGACAGCGCTGATAGCTTCTCTCGAAGGTAAAAGAGGAACTCCGCACCTGCGTCCTCCCTACCCTGCTGTAAAAGGTTTTCACGATCAGCCCACCCTCGTGAATAATGTTGAGACTCTCTCCCTCGTTCCATGGATCATTAACAACGGCGCTGATGCATTCAGTGCGATAGGTACAGAGAAGAGCAAAGGGACAAAAGTATTCGCCTTGGCCGGGAAAATATCAAAGGGCGGCCTTATCGAGGTGCCGATGGGCATTACTATAAGACAGATAGTTGAAAAGATAGGTAACGGAGTTGCCGAAGGAAGAACTTTCAAGGCAGTACAGATTGGCGGGCCGTCAGGAGGATGCATCCCTGCGAGCGAAGCCGACACTCCTGTTGACTATGAGCGGCTTACCGAAATGGGTGCCATGATGGGCTCCGGCGGGATGGTTGTTCTCGATGATTCCGACTGCATGGTCGATATGGCCAAATACTTCCTCACATTTACTCATAAGCAATCATGCGGTAAATGTACATTCTGCCGTGTAGGAACAAAGCACATGCTCGATATTCTGACAAAGCTCTCCGAAGGCAAAGCAACTCTTGCAGATATAGATAACCTTGAAAAGCTTTGCATTGATGTGAATAAAGGAAGCCTGTGCGGTCTCGGGAAAACTTCACCGAATCCGGTTCTCACCGGTCTCAGGTACTTCAGGGAAGAATATGAAGAACATGCAAAAGGACATTGCCGTGCGAACCGTTGTAAGGATCTGATCAAATACACTGTCACAGATAAGTGCACCGGATGCACAAAGTGCTCACAGGATTGCCCATTGAAAGCAATACCTTTCACACCTTATGAAAAACATGTGATCGACCAGTCTCTCTGCACAAAATGTGATAATTGCAGGATTGTCTGCCCGGAAAACGCTATAGAAATTGTGAATATCAATGCTTAAGTTAAAGATAGATAACAAGGAAATTGAAGTACCGGAAGGTTCATCAATCCTGGATGCTGCAAGGAAGGCAGGACACGTTATACCTACCCTGTGTCATTCCGATGGTGTGCCTCATTATTCTTCATGTATGGTCTGCCTTGTGAAAGACAGGATCAAAAACTCGTTCATTCCATCATGTTCAGCTCCTGTACAGGAAGGAATGGATATCGACGTTTCAGGAGAAGAAGTCATTTCAATCAGAAAAAAAGCTGTTGAATTATTATTGTCTGAGCATCGTGCTGAATGTGAAGCTCCCTGCAGGGTAGTCTGTCCTGCCGGCTATAATATTCCTCTCATGAACCGGTATCTATCATCAGGAGATTACAAAGCGATTTTTGAGCTTGTTGCAGAAGATTTGGGATCGGGAGAATTGAACTGTTTAAATTGCAAGGCTTTTTGCGAAAATGCATGCCGCAGAAAAAAGATTGACGAACCAGTTACGATCAGGAAGACGAGATTATTCATTGCTGAAGAAATAAAAAGACAGGGACTTGTTAAAGATGGTGTCCGCACAATTGAGAGACTGAAACGGTTTTCATCCAGAACAGGCAAGATTGAAAACGATGAACAACAAGAGTGGCTTAAAGAATGTCCCGGTGAACTGAAAAGATATAAAGAGATCTTGGCGATACAGGAAGCTTCATCGGAGGCAGCAGCCTGCATGCATTGCGATTGCAGGGCTTTGGATAGCTGCGGATTGAGAAATGTGGCAGAAACGCTTGGTGTCAAAGATCCTTCGGGTAAAGTTGTGAATGCACCGATAAGGAAAAAGATAAACCAGGTTACCGGGCTCATCTTTGAAAATGCCAAGTGCATCAAATGCGGTTTGTGTGTAAGGGTCTGCGAGGATTCTGCCGATGAGCCTGCACTATGCTTTATCGAAAGAGGTTTCGTGAGCATTATATCAGAGCCTCTTGGCACTTCATTTGAGGAGGTAATGATTAAGCAGAGCAAAAAGGCTGCGGATATCTGCCCTACTGGGGCGTTGAAGATAAGGGACCAGGCCTCACCCCCAACGGGAATGTCTCAAAAGTCCTTTCTAACCGCAAAGAACGCAAAGTTGACGCAAAGCACGCAAAGTCAAAATACTGAAATATAAAGCTTTGCGATCTTTGCGAAATTCTTTGCGACCTTTGCGGTTAATGGATTTTGACTTTTGATACAACCTCCTGAATTCAGGATTGAGGTCTTGTAACACATGTGAAGTTGATTAATATTATAATTTGTATTATAATAATAATTATAATATATACTAAATGAGAACTGTTTTACATTACGGATTGATATTGATCCTGCTGTCAGTGTTTCGAATAACAGAGGCTCAGACAACAGACTGGCCGCTCTTCCGTGGTACTTCGGATCTATCCGGAAATTATTCCTCAGTACTTCCTGCAAATCCACAACTCCTGTGGAGTGTAGCCACAGGAGCAAGAACAAAGTCCTCACCTGTAGTAAGTGACGGGACCATCTTCTTCGGTAACGACAAAGGATCTCTCATTGCAATTTCTTCCGAGGGTAAAACAAAATGGCAATATGATGACGGTACACTTTTCGAAGCAGCTCCGCTGATCTTTGGAAATAAAGTCATTATAGGCTCCAATGAAGGAGTCCTCAAAGCAATAGACAAAGTCACAGGTAAGCTTATCTGGTCATATACAACAGAGAATCAGATCTCCGGATCTGCAAATGTCTGGGTCTCCGGCAGCCAGGCAGGGATCGTTGTCGGCAGCTATGATTATTATCTCCATTGTGTCGATCCGAGAACTGGAAAATCACTCTGGAAAGTAGAGACTGATAACTATGTAAACGGAACTCCCGCGATTCAGAACGGGAAAATAATTTTCGGAGGATGCGACGGGATTGTAAGGGTTGTTGATCCAATTACCGGTCAGCAAAAAGATACTATTAATATAGGTGTATACATTGCCTCCTCTCCTGCCCTTTCAGGCGATTTTGCTTATATCGGCGATTACGATGGAAATAAGTACTGTGTAGACCTAAAAGCCGGAAAAAAGAAATGGACCATCCCCGGAACAGCTGAAACAGGCTCTGTCCTGGCGATACCGGCGGTCGATGGCAACAGGATGGTAATTGGCAGCGAAGATAAATATCTTTACTGTTACAATGCTGCAGATGGCAAACAGCTCTGGAAATACCGCACAAACGGCAGGATCACAGGCTCAGCAGTTATAGCAAAAGACAAAGTTCTGTTTACCGGAGTGGATGGTTATGTGACGATCCTTAACCTTGCCGACGGCAAAAAGGTATGGAGCTTCAACACCGGTACATCAATCAGTACCTCACCTGCCGTCTCTTCCGGTAGATTTTACGTACTTACCGATGATGGAAGATTACTGGCATTTGGAGAACCTGCAACCAGCAACATGCAACCTTCAACAAAATGAAAATAGTCTACCTCATTACCGGATCGGGAGGATCATTCTACTGTGGCAATTGCTACCGCGATATGATCTATCTGAGAGCCATCAGAAAAGTTCCCGGCACTCAGGCATCGGCAATACCTCTCTACCTGCCGCCTGATGAATCTGTAAAGGGAAACGGGATCGATCCCAATGTATTCTTTGGCGCTATATCGCTCTATATCAGGGAAAAAGTTCCGTTCCTGAGGAATATGCCTTCCTTTTTCGATAAGATACTCGACAGTCCTCCAATGCTCAGGATGGCTGCCAGACGGGCCGGGACAACCCGCACAGAAGGTATGGAGGACATGACACTCAATATGATTAGCGGTGAAAAAGCTTTTCCTGAAAAAGAACTCACCAGGCTCACTGAATACCTTACCAAAGACGTAAAACCTGACATCATCCATCTTTCAAATGCTCTTGTGATCGGCCTGGCAAAGCAGATCAAAAACAAGATAGATGTAAAGATCGTCTGTTCGCTTCTTAATGAAGATGACTGGATAAATGAAATGGCAGAACCCTGGCAGTCGCAGGCATGGAAGCTCATTGCTGAAGAAGAGAAATACGTAGATGCATTTATCACACCCAGCGGATATTACCGCGACTTTTTCATTTCAAAAACAGGCATTTCGAAAAATCTTGTTCATGTGGTTCCCATGGGTCTCGATCCCGGTATCCTTCTCAACGTACAGAAAACCGAAAACTGGCCATCGATCGGATATTTCTGCAGGGTCAATTCACATAACGGTTTCGATAAGCTCGTCGATGCATTCATCCTGCTAAGAAAACATGACCGGTTACCCGGATTAACTCTCCATGTTTCGGGTGGTTACACCGGAGATGACAAACCTTTTATCTCCGAACAGATAAAGAAGGTCAGGGCAGCAGGACTCGAAAAATCGGTCAGGATATATCCTGAATTTCTCGGCAACAGTAAGATCGATTTCTTCGGAAATATCGACCTTATGAGTGTTCCTGTGAGAAAATATGATGGTTATGGTCTCTACCTCCTCGAAGCCAATGCTGCCGGAGTGCCTGTGATCCAGCCGGCAACCGGCGCCTTTCCCGAAATCATTGAAAAGACTGGTGGCGGTATGATCTATCCCGATGACAATGTTGAAGGACTTGCTGAAGAAATTGAGAAGCTTCTTAACGACAGGGAAAAACTTCGTTCCCTGGCTTCTGCCGGCAGGGAAAATGTTCTTAAAAAACTCTCTCTCGACCAGATGTCACTGGATCTTGCAGAGGTTTACAATAAAGTAAATTCAAATTAAGCATCATGCTGTCTGTCAGGAATATCTCAAGATCTTTTGTTCAGCGTGGTGTCGTCCTTGATGACCTCACACTTGATGTGAAAGAAGGTGATTCCATATCTGTAATGGGTCCGTCCGGCTCCGGCAAAACGACTCTCCTTAATATTATAGGGCTGCTCGACAGGCCTGAGAAAGGCAGCGTAATCTTTAAGGGAAAAAATATCGGCGAATTCAGTGAAGATGAATCGGCTGCATACAGGAACAGGAATATCGGATTTGTATTCCAGGAGCATATGCTCCTGCCACATCTCACTGTTTATGAGAATGCTGCACTCCCGTTAAGAGCCTCAAAACTGAGTCCCGGGGAGCAGCACGACAGGGAAGAGCATATTTCTCTTCTCCTTGAAAAAACAGGGATTAAAAGCCTCTCTGAAAAATATCCTTACCAGATATCCGGCGGAGAAGCACAAAGAGTAGCGCTTGTCAGAGCTCTTGCAAATAAACCTTCGATCCTGCTTGCTGACGAACCAACCGGATCGCTTGATTCCGGCAATGCAGAAATCATGGGTAACCTGCTTGTTGAACTGAACAGAACCTTTGGTATCACCATAATACTGGCAACTCATTCTTTTGAGCTCTCAGGCAAAATGGAAAGACAGCTTAAACTCCATTCAGGAAAACTGATCTGAGATGAATAATGAAATCCTGAAAATAGCTTTCAAATCAATCTTATATTACAGGAAACAGGTCTTCTATCAGTTCCTCATTATTGTCCTTCTTTCTGCTGTTATAACAGGATCGCTAATGACAGGAAAGTCAGTCAGGACAAGCCTGAAACGCACTGCAATTGAGAAGATCGGAAATACCGGCATATTCATAAGCTCGGGGCTGAGATTTTTTGATAAAAACCTTGCATCGAGGCTGGAAAACCAGATGACATCAGAGATCACCGGATTGCTTGAGTTAAAAGGCAGCAGCCAGGGACTGCTTTCACAACGTTCAATGAATAACACCTTCATCTATGCAGTGGAGGATGATTTCTTCAGTTTTCATAATATTGATTCATTAAGAATAAATCCTGGTGAAGTTTTTGTTAACAGGAAGCTGGCAGAGGCTCTCGGTATAAAAGAAGGCGACGAAGTTATAATACGCTTCAATGATATCAGCGATATTCCGTCTGATGCTCCTTTTGCACCTTCAAAAGAGGAAAACTCATCAATAGTGCTCAGGACGGGCAGGATAATTGACGCGGAATCGATGGGTAACTTCTCATTGTCCATAAGCCAGGTGCCTTCATCAAATATTTTCATGAATCTTTCAGATCTTGAAAACTTCCAGGGAAAGAAATACAAGCTCAACAGATTGCTTGTTGAAAAAGGCGAAACCAGCGTCGGTGAAATGCACGTTGCTCTCGAAAAGGTCCTTACACCTTCTGATATCGGGTTGCATGTACGCGTGGTAAAATCAACAGGTGAGACGGAAATAATTTCCGATCGCGTTTTTATCGAGCAGGTGCTTATTGACAGGATCAAGGAAAAAATACGCTCCGCCTCCCCGGTAATCACTTATCTTGCAAACAGTATTGAAAATGGCAGTCGTGTAAATCCATATTCATTCGTTTCAGGTTTGAATCAGGACATCTACCCTGAATCTCCTGCAGACAATACAATTATTATAAATGAATGGCTTTCAGAAGACATAGGGGCCATTGAAGGTGACTCAATAGAAATGACCTGGTACGCGCCGGACTCACTTAATAATCTTGTTGAGAAGAAAGGAATTTTTATAGTTGGTAAGATCACCAGGGAAGGCGGTATCTGGGCAGATTCTATGCTGATGCCCGATTTTCCCGGAATTTCCGGAAGTGAATCCTGCTCATCGTGGGATGCAGGAATCCCGATTCAGACAAATCTTATCCGCGACAAGGATGAAGATTACTGGGATGAATTTAAAGGTACCCCAAAAGCATTCATAAACTATACAACAGCCAGGGAATTATGGGGAAGCAACTATGGTCCTGCCACTGCAATCAGATTTCCTGTTGAATTGACTGCTGAAGAAATCGATTATCAGCTTGCGGGATCAATTGATCCTTCAATAGTTGGTTTTACTTTAAATGATATATACAGTGAATCAATAAGAGCGGCTGATAACAGTGTCGATTTCGGAACATTGTTCCTGAGCCTTGGGTTCTTCCTCATACTTGCATCTTTTGTGCTGCTCTCTTTTGCAGTTACTTTTTATTTTGATCTGAAAAAGGGGGAAGTCAGAACATTATACTCCCTTGGTTTCAGGAACAGGACTATCAGCAATCTTCTGCTTTTTGAAACATCCCTGACTGCAGTAATGGCCTGTATTGCAGGTAGTTTTACCGGATATGCTATTAACATCGCATTGATTTCTGCGCTTAATACAGTCTGGACAGGAGCAGTTCAGACAAATGCACTAAATTATTCATTCGATATTCCGGCGATAATAACAGGCTTTTCTGCTACCCTGCTCCTTACTGTATGTTTCATGTTTATAAAGAGCAGGAACTATCTTAAAAAACTAAGAGAGGAGGGAACCAGGCAATCTTATGCCCCTTCTGCATCAGGTAACCTTCGATTGCTTTTTGCAGCCGGAATTGTTACTTTGCTGTTGTTTGTGCTCTCGTTCGTGTCAGAGGACACGATAAGTCTGAGTTTTGCTTCCGGGGCGATGCTGCTTGTAACACTTTTACTATTCTGGAGACAATATTTACTGAACGGGAGAAAGAGAAAAACTGATTTTTCAGGACCATATTATTCATTTTATCCATCGTATGGAGTAACACCTGTTCTTTTCGTTGCTGCAGGTATTTTTGCCGTATTCATTACAGCTGTGAACAGGAAGAATTTTGAAACACGTGAATGATAATTCATCCGGAACAGGCGGCTACCTTCTATGGATTGAGACTGCCCTGCCCGTTATGCATGATCTGAATACTGCACGAGGCAGGCTGAATTCCGGACTGGATGAAGAGTCGTTAAGTGATCTGAAGTTTGTCCAGATGAAAAGGTCGCCCGGAAATGATGCAAGCTGCCTGAATCTCAATCACATTACTGCTCCGCCTCTGTTAGGGATTGATCCGGTAGTCTTCATAGAAACAAAGGCATTCTCATTTACCAGGACGGTCAAAAGTAATTCATCTGAAAATGCATGGGCATTGCTGGAATATGATATTGGCCCGAATACTGTTTATGGAATTGCCGATCAGACTGTACTTGACTGGGGACTCAAGATCGGAGTTGGAGACACACTGGTTTTAAGGGCTGAGAACGGTCAGCCGCTGAATATCATAATTGCTGCGGGATTACAATCATCAGTATTTCAAGGTTATGTTTTGTTATCAAAACATAACTTCAACAAATATTATCCATCTGTTTCAGGGAATTCTGTGTTCCTTGCTGATGGTAAATCTGAGAACCGGGACATTTACAGGAACATACTGAATGAAAGGTTGTCAGGTCAGGGTGCCATTATTGAAAATACCTCCGATCGGCTTGCCGCATTTTACCAGATAACAAACACATATCTTTCTGTTTTTGGTGTTTTCGGCGGTCTGGGAATGATCACAGGGATTGCCGGGCTCGGATTTGTGCTGCTCAGGAATTATAATCGTCGTAAACGTGAATTTGCACTTATGCTGGCGACAGGATTTTCTCCGTCGAAAATAAGGAGAATGGTATTTTCGGGGCAGATTCTGATTCTTTTCACAGGTATTGTCGCAGGTGTGATTCCTGCAATAATTGCAACACTCCCATCATTAAGAAGTAATCACGAAATACCCTGGTTATACCTTTCGGCCATAATACTGGCAATTTTTATTACCGGAATTCTGTCGGTTTTCTTTTCAACAAGATCGATACAGGAGAAGAATCTGATAATCTCTATCAGGAAAGATTAAATAAACCAAGTTACAAATAGTTACACAGAGTTGCAAAGAGAAGACACAGGAGGGTGTATCAAAAGTCAAAATCCATTAACCGCAAAGGTCGCAAAGACTTTCGCAAAGATCGCAAAGGTCTATATTTCAATATTTTAACTTTGCGTGCTTTGCGTCAACTCTGCGTACTTTGCGGTTAAAAAGGGCTTTTGAGACATCCTCCTTTGATTCTCCGGATCTCCTTCTGTGTAAATTCTTTCCTTTGCTTGTTGCAATTTATTTTGTTCCGACTGCAAACAAATATTTCTGGCTTCTGAAAAATATTGCTCCATCTGTGATAGCCGGGGCAACCAGGGAAACATCTCCCATTGGTATCTCGGCAACCTGTTCAAATGAGGTACCATCTTTAATAACAAAAACTGTCCCCTTCTCCGATACAATATATATTTTCCCGTCTGATGCAACCGGGGAAGCTACAAAACTCTCTGCATTTCCAAGCTTGCCATTCCAGAGCTCTTTGCCAGTGAGTGGATCATAACACTTCACCATACCATTCCAGTCGACATTGTAAAGATGATCCCTGTACAATAACATTGTGTGCATATATGATCCGCCTCTGGGAATGCTCCATTTTACGTATACGTTTTCTGTTTTATCATTCGCAAGTGATATGTCGCCTGTGGCGCTGGTTTTTACTGCCATTATCGGAGAACTCCTCCCATGGGCGCTGTTGAAGTAGATCAGATCGTTCCCAACGACAGGCGTTGGTATCTGAATGTCACCGCCTCCGGACATCCTCCATATCTCTTTTCCAGTCTGGAAATCATAACCTGCACGCATTTTATAACCGTTTAATGCTATACAGGGTTTTCCGCCATTCATATATATGTTAGGAGTACACCAGCCCGGGTATTCTTCCCGGTATGTCTTCCATAATTCCTTTCCTGTCTTCACATCAAATGCCGCAACGAAAGAATTTTCCAGGACATCACATTGAATTATCACCACACCATTGTATATAACAGGTGAACTGGCAAATTCCCATTCTGCATTTTTCATAATGAAGAAAACAGATTTCAGAACACCGAAATCCTTTTTCCACTGAAGGTTACCTTTCATGTCGTAACAGTATAAACCTTCCGACCCGAAGAACGCCACTGCATAATTCCCGTCAGTCGCCATTGTTGAATTGGCATGTGTCGATTTAGGGTGGCGCTTGATCTTTGGGACACCTTTGTATGATGTTTTTTCCCAGAGGATCTTTCCGGAGTTTTTATCAATACAGTAAACCTTCCACTCATGCACTGATGAATCAGACACAGGGGTAACATCACCATAAAGCCCGGGTTTGAGTCCGCTTCCATCTGTCTGGCTGACGGCAGTAGTGATGAAGAGTTTATTATCCCATATCACAGGACTTGCGAGACCCAGGCCCGGAATTTCGATTTTCCATTTTATGTTTTGTCCTGATGTAAAATCAAATTTGTCGGGAAGGCCTGCGTTATCGAGAATACCTGAAGACAAGTATCCCCTGTAAGTTGGCCATTGTCTTTCTATTTTACTTTGTCCTGCCAGATTCAGGCTGATAATAATAAGCACCAAACTTAAAATTGAACGTAGTATCATCTTTGGGAATTTAAGGTTGATTTCAATATCATAAATATTTTTTGGGGATCACTGATCTATTTTGCAGGCAGTCAGCCCAAGATTCAGTACCGGGTTCTTATCCGAAAGCACAAGCGCTGCTCCCAGCGCCGAACCGTTGGAGATTTCCGAAGTGAATACAGATTTTTCAGGGAAAGCCTCGCAGAGGAGATGCAGGAAAATTCCATTATTCGAAAATCCGCCTGTAATGTAGAGATTTTCAATGTCGTCTTTCGAAGGAACGACAAGCCGGATGGATTCGGCAGTCAGCTCACATAACTCAACCATGAGTTGATGATATGCCTCCTCAAATGATTTAAAGTTGTACATATCCACGTACTCCCTGAATTCACGGGAATATAGTCCATCCTGGAAAAAAACTTTCTTCTGGCCTACCCTGGCTTTTAAAGAAGTGAGTATCTGAACCTTGGTGTTGACCTTTTTGTAATAATCTCCCGGTTTTTTGAAATGTTCACTGATTATTTTCAGACCTGTCTCATGTAAATGACCGAGGAACAGCCTTGAAGATTTCACCGGCTGACCCGTAATGCTCATATAACAAAGACAATCCTTATCAAGCTGTTCTGCAGTAAGCTTTTCATCATTGAAAGGATTCATATTGATACACCAGGTACCGGTTGACAAAAGAAGAAACTTGCCTTTCTTTATAGAAAAATAAGGAGCAAGTGATGCAGAACTATCATGGAGGCCAATTCCAACCCTGATTTTCTTTCCTTCAAAATCAATTATTACTGAAGTGCCAACGGGTACAGGTTCGGGCACATTCAATCCATATGTGTTAACCCAGCCATGATATTTCATGTTGTCAAAATCCCACAGAGCCGTATGGCAGCCGATGGAGGTGCATTCAGAATAAATCTTTCCTGTGAGAACATACGAGATGTATTGTGGAAAATGAAGTATATGTTTCACTTTTTTGAAGATTTCTGGCTTTTCTGTTTTAAGCCATAAAGCCTGAATACCTGAATTCAGCATTCCAAGGGCAGGTGAAGCAGTTCTTCTGCAGAATTCGTCCCTGCCGCCATTACGTTTATAGAGGTTCTCGGGGATCTTGTCATCGATAGGCTTCAGGTAGTTGTAAACGGGGGTCAGCCTTTTCCCGTTTTCATCAATATAGGCAACAGTTGCACCGTATGTTGAAAAATTGACAGCCTGAAGCTCGAATACATCCGACTTTACAATTACTGTAAGAGCATCTTTTATCCATTTTTCGATATGTTCAATATCATCGCATTCGAAACCATCATCATCAATCACCTGGTCAAACTTCTTCTCCGTTTCGAAAACAACCTTAAGTTCTTCGTTGAAAAGCAGTAGTTTTTTGTTTGTCTTTCCTATATCGAATATCGCTATAACAGATTCTTTCATTTAGAACTTTTATTTTTAAGCGCGAAGTCTGCAAAGTCTTGGCAAAAGCATGCAAGAGATTTTACATGGTTGCTTTGAGCTCTTTGCGACTCCTTTGTGTCCTTTGCGGTTAATAAAATTTATCGTTTACTAAGTACTTCTTTCTCGTATTTAATTATTTCATCAATAGAAGCCTGTCCTGTAGGAATATTATTATTCATGCAATAGTAATCATAAACTGCAGCATAAGGCATCCCTTTCAGCATTTCCAGGGTCGCCAGCCGTTCAAAGTTACGGCCTTTTTCCTCGTATTCCCTGAGTTTATCTGTTGGTTCGAGCATGGCGAAGAGGAATCCTAGCTGGGCTGCACGTGCACCAATAACGTAGGCGCCTATCCTGTTCAGGCTTGCATCGAAGAAATCAAGTCCGACGTTCACCTTTTTAAACGCATTGCACCTGATGATTTCCTGGGCTATCAGGACAAGCTCATCATTAAATGTAAGTACATGATCGCTGTCCCATCTTACGCCCCTTGTCAGGTGAAGGAGAAGCTCATCAACAAACTGAAGTATCGATGAAATTTTATCTCCCACCTGTTCAGTCGGATGGAAATGCCCATTGTCGAGAGTGATCAGAATATTATTCTTAATTGCATACCCAAGGTAAAAATCGTGAGATCCGACTACCATTGCCTCCGAACCTATTCCAAAAAGTTTGCTTTCAACAGCGTCTTTCAGGTACTGTTTAGGATATTGAACAGCGAAGATTTCATCGAGTGATTTCTTAAGCTGCGAGCGCAATCCATTCCTGTCTACAGGAGTGTCTTTTGAGCCGTCCGGTATCCAGATATTGTGAACTGAAGGTGTTCCGAGCTGTTTTCCCATATCGGCTGCAATTGCCCTGCATCTCTTCACATGTTCAACCCAGAATTTCCTCACTTTCTCATCCTTTGCAGATAGAGTGTATCCATCATCGGCAAGAGGATGTGAGAAACAGGTGCAATTGAAATCAAGACCGGTACCTCTTTTCTTAGCCCAGTCAATCCATCCCTGGAAGTGCTTTGTCCCGATCTGATCCCTGTCTACTTTCTGTCCGCCGAATTCACCGTAAATGGCATGAAGGCTTAACCTCTGTTTTCCCGGCAGAAGTGAGAATACTTTATCAAGGTCAGCTCTCATTTGATCTATTGTGCGCGCTTTACCGGGGAAATTGCCGGTGGCCTGGATACCACCTCCTCCAAGTACGGCATCAGCCTTCTCAAAACCTCCAACATCATCAGTCTGCCAGCAATGAAGGCTTATCACCAGCTGATCCAGCTTCGCGATAACAGCATCAGTGTCAATTCCGATTTCTGCATACCTTTCCTTTGCCAGTTTATAGGACTTTTCGATATCTTCTTTTTTCATGTTGATTGAGTTTATTATTACAAAGATAATTCAATGTTGTTATACCCCTTTGCCTTTTCACGGGATTTCCCGCATAACACCCCTCTGCCCTTTGGGCATCTCCCCTGTTAAACACCTTCGGATTACTTGTGCTTTCAAGATAAACACCCCTCTGCCGTTCGGGCATCTCCCCTGAAGGGGAGACCATTGTGGACAAAGGAGTATTTGTTGTCATTTCATATAAAAGACCTGTTCAAGAGGAATTGTGACAGGTGAATTATCAGGATTGGTCTCCATGATATCTGCCATGTATTTCCACCATCTTTTTACTATTTCTGTCTGACCGAGATCCTGTGAGGAATTTTCTCCATGCTGCTCCTGGTAGGCGAAAAGCATATTTGTTTCTTCATCGAGAAAGATTGAATAATTTCCAATACCTTCTTCTTTCAGTAATTGTACGAGTTCAGGCCAGATTTCATTATGACGTTTTTTATATTCCTCCCTGAAACCAGGGAGCATTTTCATTTTGAATCCGAATCTTCTTGTTTCCATTGAATGAAGTTTTAATCCATTTGAATATTCACAACAAATGTAGATGCAATGAGAATCAGGATGCCGACAATAAGGACCAGGATCGTTCTTGGCTTTGTGCCTTTCCATTCGTTAAGCAGTATACCCCAGATATTACTGAATGCAATGTTCAGCGCCATCAGTATACTCCAGGCAAATGGTATCATTGAATCGGGGAGTTTGCTCTTCCCCATTCCGAAGAACTGGAATTGCATAAACCACAGGAAACCTGCCAAGAAAGGTAAAGAAAAGGTTGTTGACGAGTACTCCTCCGCTTACCGATACATAGTCCTTTATTGTACCATTTTTAATATTAAGATAAAGACAGTAAGCCAGGTTTGTCACAAATCCACCTAATAATACAAATATTAAGATAGGGTTGTCATGAAATAAAGGGTTTGTGCCAAAACTGTCCACAGCAATATCCCCGATTGGTTTGCCGAAGCTGAGACCGAAGCTGAAACATGCACTCATAATACCGGCAAAGACTGCAATAAGGAGTCCTTTTTTAAGAGCAAACTCCCTGATCGCCTTTTGCCGTTCTTCAGGGCTCAGTTCCTTGTTTTTAAGTGATCCTGCATAACCGATAACAGCAATTCCCGCAATACAAATGCTGACTCCGATAATGGTCCATAAGCCGGCCTGGGTGCTGAAAAGATCACTACCGGTAACAATCGGGGGAATAATTGTTCCGAATGCAGCACAAAAACCGAGTGCAATACTTTGGCCAAGAGCAACGCCAAGGTAACGGATGCTCAAACCAAATGTAAGTCCACCCACTCCCCAGAGAGCACCAAAAAAGACAGCCCACAATTTCGCGTCTGACGGACCCTGCAGATAACACCTCAAGAAGCTTCCCGTCAGGAACAGCGAAAAATGCAAGTAGCCAGGGAGCAATAATCCAGGCAGCCAGTCCCTGGCTTATCCAGTAGGATTCCCATGCCCATGTTTTAACTTTTTTAAATGGAACATAAAAGCTTGCAGCCCCTACGCTTCCCAGAGCAATCAGCAAAATTCCTGCTATCGGATTCATAATTCATGTCTAGTTTAGAGTCAATCTGCAATTTATAAACTTTAGGTCATCATTCTGAATGTGATATCATTTTTTATTCTGACATTTTTTTATAATCTTGATCAATTATTCTAACCAACCTGAAATTATGAAATCATTGAAAGTTATTCTTATGCTGTTATCCTTAACAACAGTTATTACAGCACAGGATCTCTCAGTTTACGATCTGACAACAGATCACCGGAAAGACCCTGTTGGAATAGATAATAAGCAACCCAGGCTATCCTGGAAAATTAAAGGCATCGGGTAATAATCTGATGCAATCGGCCTGGTTTGTAAGAGTAGCAACTGATAACAGCTTCTCCGGTAAAGGAATTATCTGGGAAAGCGGCTGGCAGCAGTCGGGTGCGTCCATTCTTAATGCATATGCAGGACCTGAGCTAAAATCCGGAGTAAGATATTTCTGGCAGGTAAGAGTCCGCGACAATAAGGAAAGAACTTCACAGTGGAGCTCTCCTGCATTCTGGGAAACCGGGTTGTTAAGTAAGGATGACTGGACAGCAAAATGGATAGAGATCGAAGGTGATACAGGAAGATATTCGCCATCACCGCATTTCAGAAAAGAATTCACAATTGAAAAAAATATCGCCAGCGCCAGGATATATGTAACATCCCATGGCTTCTATGAACTCCATCTGAACGGGAAAAAAGTGGGTGACCAGGTGCTGACACCAGGATGGACAACTTATGGCAAAAGACTGCAATACCAGGTGTACGACATAACGGGTAACCTGGCAAAAGGAAAGAATGCTGTCGGGGCAGTTCTCGGCGACGGCTGGTACCGGGGAACCCTTGGATGGGGAACAAACTGGGCTATCTATGGAAAAACTCTCGGCTTGCTTGCGCAGGTAAAGATCAGGTTTACTGATGGCACTGAAACAACAGTCATTACCGATGAAACATGGACCTGTAACCAGGACGGAGCAATAAGGATGAGTGATGTTTATAACGGTGAAACATACGATGCCAATAAAAAACTCACAGGATGGGATCTCCCGGGATATGATGAATCAAAATGGAAAAAAGTAAAGACGGGCAGCTATAATAACAACCTCGTTGCATCTGAAGGCGCCCCTGTGAAGAAAATTGAAGAGATCAAACCTGTAAAGATATTCAGATCACCAAAAGGCAGTCTGCTTGTTGACATGGGACAGAATATGGTAGGCTGGGTAAGACTGAAGGTCAATGGTCCGAAAGGTAGCGTTGTAACCCTCCGTCATGCAGAAGTTCTTGATAAATACGGTGAGTTCTATACTGAAAACCTCAGAAGTGCAAAATGCCAGCTAACATATACATTAGCCGGCACAGGCGATGAGACTTATGAACCCAGGTTTACCTTTATGGGTTTCAGGTTTGTTGAAGTATCAGGTTTTCCGGGAACATTAACTGCTGATAATATCACCGGTGTTGTGATTCACTCTGAGATGTCGCCGACAGGTTCGTATGAATGTTCAAATCCTCTTGTTAATCAGCTTCAGCGTAATATAATATGGGGCCAGAAAGGTAACTTCGTCGATGTACCGACTGATTGTCCGCAACGTGATGAACGCCTGGGATGGACAGGAGATGCTCAGGCTTTCTGCAGAACAGCAGCATTCAATTTTGATGTTTCAGCGTTTTTTACAAAATGGCTTAAAGACCTGGCTCTTGATCAGAAACAAGGGGGTGAAGTTCCTGACGTCATCCCTGATGTGCTTAACCCGCAGAATGCAACTTCTGCCGCACCTTCAGCCGGCTGGGGCGATGTTTCAGTGATCACACCATGGACAATGTACACTGTTTTTGGAGATGTGGAATTCCTTAAAACTCAGTATCCCAGCATGAAGAAGTGGGTGGAATATATAAGGAAAAAAGCAGGAGACTCATACATCTGGAAAGGTGGAAGTAAATATGGAGACTGGTTATTCTATCATCCGCCTGTAAACAGTCACACAGCTGCTGACGGTTATACCGAACCTGATTTCATTGCAACAGCATTCTATGCCCATTCCGCAAGCTTGCTCGCACAGGCTGCAAAAGTTATCGGAAAAACAGATGACGAAAAAACATATACTGACCTTTATAATAAGATCAGGGATGTGTTCATCCATGAATATGTCACTCCTGCCGGAAGAGTTGGAACCTGTTCACAAACCTCGTATATCCTTGCTTTAAGATTCGGATTGCTTCCTGAGGAATTAAGGTCAAAAGCCGCTGAATTCCTGGTAGCAGATATCAGGAGCAGGCGGAATCATATCTCAACAGGCTTTTTGGGTACACCTTATATAGCTCATGAATTATCCAAAGCCGGGTATACAGATGTCGCTTACGATCTCTTGCTGCAGGAGACATATCCATCATGGCTGTACCCGGTTAAAATGGGTGCAACCACAATCTGGGAAAGATGGGACGGGCAGAAAACCGACAGCACCTTCCAGGATGCGGGCATGAACTCTTTCAACCACTATGCTTATGGAGCCATAGGCGACTGGATGTACAGGATATCAGCAGGTATCGAGACTGCAGAGCCGGGCTATAAGAAGCTTATCCTTCAACCTCATCCGACAGGCAGGCTTTCATATGCAAAAGCAGCTTTTGAAAGTCCTTACGGGAAAGTTGCATCAGGCTGGGAAAGAAAAGACGGGAAAATAATTGTTATCGGTTATTATTCCTGCAAATACCGAAGCCACAGTATTCCTGCCTGTTAGATGATATTTCAAAAGTTACTGAAAACGGAGCTCCTGTTGTGACCGGTAAAGAGATCCGTGAAGGAAAAAAGATCGGCCTCCCTAGAGGTTCAGGGGAATATGTGTTCGTATTAAGTGAGTAGAATATCATTTTTTTAATCGGTGAATTTTTCAAAAGTCGTTTCTTAACCGCAAAGAACGCCAAGCTGACGCAAAGTGCGCAAAGACAGGATCTGTAAAAACTCTTTGCGATCTTTGCTTAAGCCTTTGCGACCTTTGCGGTTAATGGATTTGCTTATAGGATACCATTCTGAAGTTTTTGTTAACCGGCTGTCGGTTGAAATGTTTTTTCTTATACATTCGACTCCCAAACTTTACCTGAATTATCCAGTATGGATTTCATCAATAATCACCTGGGCGAATTCGCCGCTCTGTTAGTAGCAATCTTCTGGACAGTCAGTGCGCTTGCCTTCGAATCCGCCAGTAACCGGCTGGGGAGTGTGGCAGTGAATATTCTCAGACTTATCATCGGATTCATCTTTCTGAGTACTCTCACATTAATCCTGCGCGGAAAGCTTCTTCCCACTGATGCCAGCCATGAGAACTGGATATGGCTGACATTATCAGGGTTGATCGGCTTTGTTTTCGGAGATCTTTTTCTTTTCAAGTCGTATACGATAATAGGTTCAAGATTTTCAATGCTGATCATGACTCTTGTCCCTCCATTGACTGCATTGTTCGGATGGATAATTATGGGAGAGCACCTGACAAAGCTTAATTTCATTGGAATGACACTCACCTTCTCAGGGATTGTTATGGCAATATTTTCACGCGAAAATGGTAATGAAAGGTATAAAATGAAACTTGCTCCGATTGGAGTGCTTTATGCCTTTGGTGGCGCAGTGGGACAGGCATCAGGATTGGTTCTAAGCAAGTTCGGGATGAACGGTTATGATCCATTTGCATCGACTCAGATCAGGATAATTGCCGGTATTGCAGGTTTTGCTGTTCTTGTCACAGTGATGAAAAGATGGTTAAGCGTGAAGTCTGCCCTGAAAGATGCAAAAGGTATGAAATCTCTTTCCCTGGGAGCTTTTTTCGGACCATTTCTTGGTGTTTCATTTTCTCTTTTGTCTGTCAAATATACCAAAGCAGGAATTGCTTCAACGATCATGGCACTTACTCCTGTTTTCATCCTATTGCCTGCAACCCTGTTATATAATGAGAAGGTTACCAAGGCAGAAGTTGCAGGAGCAATAATCAGTGTTGCCGGTGTAGCATTGTTTTTTGTGTAGTACCTTTGCATTTACACGAGCCAAGGAAATAGAATTATTATGACCCCGGAAGAAATAAGTGAAAGGATCAGACCTGAGGAAATCAGGTATGCAACTTCAAGGAGCAGTGGTCCGGGAGGGCAGAATGTGAACAAGGTCAATACAAAGGTTGAACTCAGGTTCAACATACCTTCTTCAGGTTCATTGTCAGATGAAGAGAAGGAATTAATCATTTCAAAGCTTCAGAACAGGATCACCAATGAAGGAGATCTGTTAATTATTTCGCAATCAGAAAGAACGCAACTCAGGAACAAGCAAAAAGCTGAGGAGAGACTTTTCAGGTTGCTTTCATCAGCTCTTACTATCAAACCTGCCCGGAAAGCAACACGGCCGACACTTGCATCAAAAGTCAAAAGAGTCGAAGCCAAAAAGAAACGGGGGCAAATTAAAAGCCTGAGGAAAGATGTGTCTGATGTCTAAACTATTTTCAGTTTCCATCTTCCCCTTCTGAAAACAAAAAACGCGATAGTTGTCATCAGAGTTTCGGCAATGAGTATTGATGTGAACACCCCGTTTTCTTTCATTCCAAAAGTGATGGCAAGGATCCAGGCAAGCGGAATTTCGACAAGCCAGTAGGCAATAATATTTATTTTCAAAGGAGTCAGAGTATCACCGGCACCATTGAATGAATTAACAAGCACCATTCCCAAACCATAAGCAATGAATCCGGCGCTTATAATTCTCAAACACCTTATCCCTGATAAAAGAGCCTTTTCATCATCCATGAACAATTCAATGAAAAATGAAGGGAAGAGGAATAACACAAGCCCTATCAATCCAAGTATGATCATATTAATCCAGCCTGTGATCCAGACTGATCTTTCAGCCCTGTCGGGTTTTTTTGCACCCAGGTTCTGACCGACAAGAGTTGAAGCCGCATTGCTGATTCCCCATGACGGGAGAATAGAGAAATTGACGATCCGGATTGCAACGGTATACCCTGCAACAACCTCGCTGCCAAAAATCGATATGATTCTTACCAGTCCTATCCAGCTCAGCGTTCCTATAAGATTCTGTCCTATACTCCCAACCGATAGTTTCAAAAGTCTGATAATAATCCGGAGGTCAAAGTTTAAATGATTGAAAAAGAGCTGCACCCTTTTCTTTCCAAAAAACAAAAGGTAAAACTGTATTAATACGGCGGTTCCTCTTCCGATAACTGTTGCAACTGCTGCTCCCGTGACACCAAGTTCAGGAAAGAACCACCATCCGAAAATCAAGAGTGGATCGAGGATTATATTCAGGATATTCCCGATCCAGAGAACTTTCATAGCAATTGCTGCATCACCGGCGCTTCTGAAAATGGCATTTATTATGAACAGCATCATAATCACTACGTTACTTGCAAGCATAATTGTCGTATAACCCGACATTTCATAAATGATGGTTTCAGAAGCTCCCATGATTGAGAGAATCTGTTTCGAAAAAAATGCACCAGGTATACCTATTATCAGCTGAAACTATAAATCCGGTAAGGATTGCCTGAATGGCAGTTTTAGATGCTGCTTCCGGATTCTTCTCTCCTATCCTGCGTGATATGAGTGAGGTTGTTGCTGTTCCGAGACCAATGGCAATTGCATAAATTATTGTTAAAAGTGACTCAGTCAGTCCTACTGTTGCAACTGCATCTGCACCCAGCTTTGAAACAAAGAAGATATCAACAATAACAAAAACTGATTCCATCACCATCTCCAGAACTGATGGAATTGACAGCAGCAGAATAGCTCTTCCGAGCCTCCCTTCGGTAAAATCCTGATCACTACCCGAAACCGCTTCACGGAGATCCTTAAGGAAAGATCTGAATGAGAAACTTCTCTTATATATGGAGTCAGGAAATCTCATCTGAAAAATAGCTGTTCATAGAATAAAAAAATCTGTATGTTCAGTAAACATATTTTGTATGATCACGTTTATTAAAGCTGAATGGAATATGTGAAAGACCGTTTGATTAACACATACCCCGGAAAACATAAACATTTTTTCGGAAGGCAAAGCTAGAAAGAAATTTCACAAAAAATTAATTCAGACTCAGGAGTCTGAATCAGAGGTAGATTTTTCAAAATTTGAAACATCAAAATCAATGATTGAGGTAAAAGAAGATATATTTTTACAGACAAGGGAAAAAATGTGGATTGGAAGCATCAAGCGATACCGGAAAATCAATGATGGTATATCAAGCTGAATATCATAGTTTTAAATCATTATTAAGATGAATAAAAAAGATAGGTTGTTAATAAAATGCAAGTTGTGTTAATATTTCAGGGTTACAGATGATACATTGTATTTATAGAATATATATTTTCGCCTAATTATTAAAAAAAAACAGATATTAATTTAAAAACCAATTAACTAATTAAAAGAAAAGGTGAAAATTTCATCAATCTTATGAACGCTAACAATAATGAGGCTACGACTTTCCATGGAGAAGGTCGCCTCGTGGGTTGCTCTTCTGATGAAGAGCCTGGCGCGAAAACCACGATTTTTTCGCAAAACGAAATCCCAAATCAGTTAGTTAGCAACCGAAGTTCGGAGTTTATGCACCGCTACTTCCCCCTAACGACTATCGACTCCTGGAATGATTGGAAATGGCAGCTTCGAAATGCTTTCACAAGCATCGAAGACCTAAAGAAAATCATGAAGTTATCCGACAAGGAGATTATGGCTATTAATAATCTGAAAGGCCGTCTTCCACTGAGGATAACTCCCTATTTTGCTTCATTGATTTACAACACTAAAACCTCACATCCACTTACGTCGAAATGTAATTCCCGTTGTTGAAGAATTAATCGAAACCAGCAGTGAGCAGTCTGATCCTCTTCATGAGAAATCATTCTCTCCTGTTAAAGGAATCGTACACAGATATCCTGACAGGGTTTTGTTCACAGTTACCCAGGTCTGTTCAAATTATTGCAGATATTGTACCCGTTCTCATTCAGTCGGAAGACTCGATAAGCTTGGGAAGCAGGATTTTGAAAAGGCATTTAATTATATTGCAGCCATAAGGAAGTCAGAGATGTTCTTATAAGCGGAGGTGATCCGCTCACATTAACTGATGAAACTCTCGATTATATACTTTCGAATATCCGTAGCCATCGAACATGTTGAGATCATCAGGATCGGAACAAGGATTCCTGTTGTCCTTCCGCAGCGAATCACTGATAATCTGATCAGTATACTCAGAAAATATCATCCTCTGTTTCTCAGTCTGCATTTTTCGCATCCTGATGAAATAACGGAAGAGTGTGCAAAAGCCTGTAACAAACTGGCTGATGGAGGTTTTCCTCTTGGAAGCCAGACAGTTCTTCTCAAAGGTATTAATGATAATGTACCTGTGATGAAGGAGCTTATGCATAAGTTACTTAAGATAAGGGTCAGACCTTATTACCTTTATCAGTGTGACCTGATCCCGGGATCAGGGCATTTCAGGACAACTGTAAGAAAAGGTCTTGAGATAATTAAAGGACTGAGAGGTTTTACAAGCGGATATGCTAGTACCTACATTTGTTGTTGATGCTCCTGGCGGCGGAGGAAAAATTCCTCTTCTTCCCGATTATGTTGTGGAACATAACGAATGAAAAGATAGTGATGCGAAACTACAAGGGTGTATTATGTGAATATCCTGAAAAATAAAGCGTATAGATGAAAATTGGTTTGACATTTGACCTGCGGTCATGGTATATTGACCGTGGATATTCCATGGATGATACTGCCGAATTTGACAAGCAGGAAACTGTCGATGCTCTTGAGAATTCACTGAAAGTAATGGGCCATGAAACTGAGCCCATCGGCAATGCATTTCAGCTGATTGAAGCACTTGCAGCAGGAAAAAGATGGGATATGGTTTTCAATATTGCCGAAGGACTCTATGGCGACGGAAGGGAATCAGTTGTTCCTGCAATTCTCGACCAGTACAAAATCCCATATGTTTTCAGCGGGCCTGTCATTATGGGTGTCTCGCTGAACAAGCATATTGCAAAGCTGGTCGTCGCTGCTGCAGGTGTTCCTGTCAGTCCGGGATGCCTTATCTCCGTGAATCTGAGGAACTTGAAGAATTGCAAACTTGAATATCCGCTTTTTGTCAAACCTGTATCGGAAGGAACAGGCAAAGGTATTACCAGAGAAAAGCCTTGTTAATACTCATGCTGAACTAAGAGAAATGGTTGAATGGATTCTCAGGGAATTTCATCAGCCTGCCCTTGTTGAAGAATATCTGCCGGGAAGGGAGTTTACTGTCGGGATTGTGGGTAACGGGGATGAAGCAATAGCTATCGGTGGAATGGAAGTAATCTGTGCTGAATAATCTTCCATATTCGGTTGAAGTAAAGGAGAACTATCAGAATTATTGCACATATAAACCTCTTGAGTGAAGATATTGCTGACGAATGTAAAACGGTTGCCCTGGGCGCATGGAAGGCTCTTGGATGCAGTGGATGCAGGAAGAGTTGATCTGAAGGCTGACCGCAATGGAAGGATATGTTTTATTGAAGCAAATCCGCTTGCCGGTTTGAATCCGGTTCATTCCGATCTTCCGATACTTGCACGAATGTATGGTATATGAATATCAGCAACTGATGGAGATGATAATGAAGGCAGCAATAAAAAGGATATTGGCTGATTTGGAATATCCGCTGCTGAGATTTTCCAAAAAATAAATATTTTTGCTTTGAGAACCGTTGCATGTCAACTTTTATATGTTTATTTATCCCCTTTTCCGATACAGGGATCTTCAACCGATACAAGAAAATGAAAAATGTTGCATTATATATAATGAACCTTCAACCGGGGCATTGGCTGATGAGCTCGATGTTCTTGACCAGGTAGAACATATTGAAAAACACCTTGTTGAAATGGGTATAACCGTGAAAAGAAAAGGTATAACCGACAGATTCATGGATGAAATTGCAGTTCTTGCAGCGGAAAAATATGATTTTGTTTTTAATCTTGTTGAATCAATAAATAATAAAGGAGAACTTAATTATTTTATCCCTGCTCTCCTGAATCTGTATTCAATTCCATATTCAGGAAATCCTCTCGAAGCAATGTTCCTAACAACAAATAAACTAATGGCAGCAACTTCATGAGAAATGCAGGTATAGGGCAATCCGTCCTCCTACATGTCTTCACAGTGGAGAGAACTTGAACCCGGAAGAAAATATATAGTAAAACCAATATGGGAAGACGGATCACTGGGAATAACTGCTGATTCTGTTTTTACCTGTGAACCGGGTTTTGAACAAAAGCTCAAAGGACTTGATGATTCACACTGGTTTATTGAGGATTTTATAGATGGAAGAGAATTTAATATGAGTGTGCTTGGCTGGAAAAATGGACCTGAAGTAATGCCACCGGCTGAAATAGTATTTGTCGATTATGAAGAGAACAGACCAAGAATAATCGATTTCAAGGCAAAATGGGAAATGGAAAGCTTTGAGTATATTAATACACTAAGAGAATTTCCTAAACTTGATACCATATTTGAAACAAAGCTGAAGGATACTGCTTAACATGCTGGAAGCTCTTCGGATTAAGAGGATATGCCAGAGTTGATGTCAGAACCGATCAGAGAATAATGTCTATGTAATTGAAATAAATGCCAATCCCTGTATTTCGCCCGATGGCGGATATGTAGCTGCAACAAGGAAAGCAGGATATAAATTCACTGAAGTCCTGGAGAGAATTATTACATGATCTTAACAGGTAAGTATGAAGGGAATCAATACAATCCTGCTTCTGATGATGTCTAATGCATTCATGACAATGGCATGGTATGGTCATCTGAAGCTCAGGACAATGAGCAGGTTCGAAAATATCAGCCTTTTGCTGTCATTCTCCTGAGCTGGGGAATTGCCTTTTTTGAGTATTCATTCAGGTTCCGGCAAACAGGATTGGATTCAGGGAAAATGGAGGACCTTTTTCACTTGTTGAACTGAAAGTCATCCAGGAAGTTATTTCAATACTGGTCTTTACTGTCTTTACATTGCTGGTTTTCAGGAACGAACAATTCAGGCTGAATCACCTGATCGGTTTTGTTTTTCTTATCCTGGCGGTCTATTTTATATTCAAAAAGTAATTTTATTTTATCAGCATTGAATTGTAATACCTCGCATCTCCGGTAACTTCCTCACCAAGCCATTCAGGCTTTTCAAAAATTTCATTTTCAGATTCAAGCTCTATCTCTGCAATAACCAGGCCCTCGTTTTTATCGTGAAAAACATCCACCTCAAATTTATGCCTGCCCGATGGAATGATGTATCTGGTTTTCACTATTCTTCCGGGCAGGCAGATTTCCATCAGTTCCCTTGCATCATTTACCGGGATGGCAAATTCCCATTCACCACGCTCCAGAACATCTGCTTTCCTCGGGCTTTTTACTGTAAGGAAACCGGTTTCATCGGTAATTCGTATCCTGATTGTTTTCATCGGATCAATTGAAAGATAACCCTGAACAATGTTTATCTTTCTTATCGCAAATTTCTCGAAGTCACCCTTTACCAGGAACTTCCTTTCTGTTTCTGTTGCCATAATAGAGGTATTGAGAGGATCAATTTAAACAATTTTTCCTTCTTCATTGTTTGCGCGTTGCAATCTCTTTATGTACTACTATAAACAAAGAAAACATTTACACAGAGAAAACCCAGAGAACCACAGAGAACCATAGAGTTAAGAAGATTTGATCTCTGTGTAACTCTGTGCCTTCTCCGTGTAACTCTGTGTAACATTAATAGCATACTAATGACACGGATGCAACGGATTTACGCTGATCAAATCAGTGATTATCCGTTGCATCCGTGTCATCCGTGTTCTATTCTTTTGTTCTAATTCGCATATAAGATTTTATTAACAAAATATCCTGATTTTGTTATTTTTTACATATTTATTTGATGTTTTTAAAATAAAATGTAACTTGTACTGATCTTGAAAATTAAAAAGGTTAGTTTGACTGATCAGAAGTAGTTTTAGATTAGGTCGTGAGGGTGACTTAGAGTGTGGGCTGCGTTCCGGCAGCCCGTTTTTTTTTATGAAATAGAAAAGAATTAACTTACTGCCGGCGAAACCAGATTATGGAAGTTAAGATCGATATCAGCTGGAAGAGAGTTCTTGATTGTGAATTCGAAAAAGACT
Organism: uncultured Bacteroidota bacterium; assembly: GCA_963744745.1. Classification (GTDB taxonomy): domain Bacteria; phylum Bacteroidota; class Bacteroidia; order Bacteroidales; family VadinHA17; genus LD21. Next base: position 268,734 of record CAVUVD010000001.1, read on the forward strand.
ATTTTAAAAAACTTGCTGATTTTGTTAAAACTGAATATAAGAACGGGCCTGTTTATCCTCCGGGTGGTCTGATCTTCAATGCCTTTAATCTCTGTCCGTTCGACAAGGTAAAAGCTGTGATTGTCGGGCAGGATCCTTACCACGGACCTGGTCAGGCGCATGGATTGTGCTTCTCAGTCAGAGAAGGAATTGATTTTCCCCCGAGTCTCATTAATATCTTCAGGGAAATAGAATCTGATATCGGGCAAAAACCTCTTTCCACCGGAAACCTTGAACGCTGGGCATCACAGGGGGTGCTACTCCTGAATGCCACTCTTACTGTAAAGGCTCATCTTGCCGGCTCTCACCAGCGAAAAGGGTGGGAAGAATTCACCGATAACGTCATTAACATCCTGAACAGGGAAAAGCAGCACCTTGTTTTCTTTTTGTGGGGTGCATACGCTCAAAAAAAATGTGAGACAATCGACAGGTCGAAGCATCTAGTCCTCGAATCCGTCCACCCCTCTCCATTATCAGCTTCGAGAGGCTTTTTCGGGAACCGGCATTTCAGCAAGTGTAATGAATACCTCAGTGCTAACGGGATTGAACCGGTAAACTGGCTTTAATAATAAGGCTAAGATTCAGTTTTAGAGTGAATTAATTGCCTTTGATACTGTTTTTTCAAGATCCTCATACGCTTCAAATCCAACAGATAACCTTATCATGCCCGGCTCAGGGTACTTAACTCCCCATACAGCTTCAACGGGCATTAGTATTGTTTTATAATCACCAAGGGAAGGGATCAGTTTAATTTTTTCCGAAACCGTTTTAATGAAATTATCTCTCCTGGAACGTTTCTGGTCTTTGTCCTTCCCCTCAATATCAAATGTGATCATTGCGCCAAATCCTTTTTCACCGAAAATCCTCTTTGCGATATCTCCGGTCGCATGGTTTTTCAATCCTGGATACCATACACTCTTTATAATCTCAGACTTTTCAAGAATTGCAGCAAGCCTGGCCGCGTTGCTGCATTGCCGTTCAAACCTCAGGCTGAACGACTGCAGTTGTGTCTGAAGCCTGTAAGCATCATCAGGGGAAAGCATATGACCTACAAATTTGCGATATTCCAATGCTTCCTGCATCAGGTTCCTGTCGTTTCCGCAAATAACCCCTGCTGTTATATTCCCATGCCCTGAGAAATATTTTGTTGCACTGTGTATTACAAGATCGGCCCCATCATTCAGCGGCTTATATAACCAGGGAGTTGCAAATGTATTGTCAACAATAAGAGTGGAACCATATTTCTTTGAGATCCTGATGATCTCAGGGATATCTGCAACAATAACCATCGGATTTGATATTGTTTCCACATAGACTATCCCCGGCTTCAGCCCGGCAATGATTTTTTCAAAGCTTTCCAGGTTGTACCTGCTTGTTTCCGGAGTAAAATAATGAACATCAATTCCTCTTCTCTTTATCAGAACCGATTCAATGAAAGAAATTGTACCTCCGTAAATTTCAGTGAAAAAAAGCCAGGGACGTGTCTCATTCCCCCTCTGAAATATTGAAAGGGCGGTCTCAATCGCCGACATACCCGACTGGGTGAGAAGTGACCATCCGCATTCCTCGATCTTCATTATCTCTTCCTCAGCCGAAACTACTGTAGGATTCCGATAACGGGAATAGATATACCGTTCCGGTTCACGTTCAGGATTCTTTTCCATTTCGAAAGCGCCTGCGGTGATGACCTGCATCATATAATTCAAAACCCGCATCACGGTAAACGGGCACTCTTGAACTGTTAATCTCTTTTCTTTTCATACCTGGAATCATTGATGTGCTTATTAATCAGTAGGTTTATGTTTTCTGGTTCGAAATCTGCATAAAACAATATCCTGTCAATCATTTCAGAGGAAATAACCAGGATTGTTATAAAGGTATTCCTGTCTGCGTATCCCAACGTAAGTGCAGCGCTTACCAGAAGAAGAACAGCTATCTTAAGAAAACGTAAGGAATTGAGGTCTTTAAGTATCAGGTAGCGTGCAGACAGGATTACTTTTAGTGAAACAATAAAGATGAATGGCAGTATGTTTCCTGAAAAAAAAGAAACAAGGAGCAGAGCGCTGATGAAGGTCTGGCCGCTTTGGAGCAACATCTTTCTATCAGGTTTGACATAAACACTATCGATAGCAATGAGGAAAATGAATCCGGTTATTGCTGCAGCAAGCAATAACTCAGGCGACGTAAAGAGTACTGATGTTAGTGTCAGAACCGAATAAAGGATGAAAAGATATATCTCCCGGCTCAGAGGTGATGAAAGCGGATTCCTAAGTGCCCTCCATGCTCTCACCGGCTGCCCGAGATGAAACAATGAGACTATGCCGGCAAGAATTATCAGGGCGATTGTATAAGCTCCGGGGAAAATACCTCGTATCAGAGAAGATGTCAGTGTTGATACTGAAAGAACTACAGCAAAGCTGAATATAATAAGGCTCCACTCACTAAAAGCAGACTTGTGCTGAAGATTTTGTTCGTATTTGTTGAAGATTCCGGCCGGGACAATTTTCAATTCGCGATCTGTCCTGCCATAAAACTCAAAAGCAGGTTCCAGTTTCTTTCCGGGAAACCATTCAGGAAGATTTCCCTCTGACTCCTGAGAGACTTCTTTATAAGAGAGTGCCCCTGTCGGGCATGCACCGGAACAGGCTGGGTTTTCTTCATTTAAATTATAACAAAGATGGCATTTTACAATCAGCTTTCTGTGTGTATCCAGTTTAGGTGCATCATAAGGGCAATTCCACTGGCAATACCGGCATCCCAGGCATTTGCTTTCGTCAAGAACAACAGCTCCGGTGTGCTGATCTCTTGAATATGCACCTGAAGGGCAGCCTTCAAGGCAGGCAGCATTTTTACAATGGTTACATGCCAGGGATGTATTTACAAGCGGAATATCCGGTAAGCATTGTTCATTGTAAGTGTATATGTTTCTTGGCTTTACACTCCAACCGTTATATAAGACACATGCGGCGCTGCAGGCTCCGCAGTTAACACAACGATCGCAGTTAAAGACGAACTTTTTACTCACCGTTCTTTATTTTCGTTATTTCAACCTTAGTATCATGAAACGCTGCTCCATATCCCATATCTGTCTCCTCTCCTGCTGTGAGATTATTTCCTCCTCCCCCTTCACAAATCCATATACCGTTTGGCAGAACAACTACACCTGAAGGCACTCTTCCCGATATCCGGGCATGGGAAATTGCCTCTCCCCGGCCGTTGTACAACCTTATAACATCATTGTCGGTGATATTGCGTTTTTTGGCGTCGGCCGGTGAGATCATAACTGCAGCCGAAGGGGTCGTTTCCTTTATTATTTTCAAATTTCCAAATTGCGAGTGAAGCCTGTTTGCAGCATTCGGCGTGAGAAGAGTTAAAGGATATTGATCGATATCTTCCGGCACTTGATTATATTCCGGCAATTGTGATACTTTCCATAATCTGTGAGCAGATTCAGACAAGAGCTCAATTTTGCCTGATGGTGTTTCAAATCTCAGATCTGAATAGGCTATCTCCTGTAATCCGGGCGCCAGAACCGGACCATTTTTCAGATCATGTAATGTCAGATGTGAATATCCTTTTATCCTGTTTTCCAGCCACTTCTCAATATTTTCATTTCCAGGTTCAGGGATAAGCTCAACTGGTATATCCATGCCCAGCCTTCGGGCAAGGTGAAAATATATTTCCGGTTCAGGCATTATCTCACCCTGGGTATCAATGAGCTTAGGTTTAAACTGTACATATGGTGACCAGTACGAACCTATGATATCAGACTGCTCGAAAATATCCTTGGCAGGCAATATAATATCAGCAGAAGCCGCGGTATCTGTCATAAACTGGTCAATTACGACCCTGAAATCCATTCCTTCAAATGCCCTTTTGACATTTGAACTGTCGGGCAATTGCAGCAAAGGATTTCCCCGCTCAACCCAGATGGCTTTCAATTCAGGATTTTGTGTATTGAGCATTGCAGTTCCGGCTTTCGCCATGGAAATGGTCCTCCTGAAGGGCGAATCCTTTTCAGGATCAGGATAATAGCTAAGAGGTTCTTTAAGGTCTTCATAAATATAGCTTTGCAGGTTCGCGTAATTGAAGCCCGCCCCGCTTTTGCCAAGATTCCCGGTAAGTACTACTAAAGATAATATAGACCTTATCGTCTGACCTCCGTTTACATGCCTCTGAAGACCATACCCTGGGATAATAGTAAGTGGACCGCCATTGCCGATTGTATATGCAAGGCCGAATATCGCAGTTTCCGGAATACCCGTAATTAATGAAGCCTCCGCAGGGCTGATTTTAAGTGAGCTGCGGAATTCTTCATAACCGAGCACATTCTTTTTTATAAAATCATTATTGACCAGATCTTCATCGATCAGGATTTTCGCAACTGCCAGGGCAAGGGCAGCATCCGTTCCCGGTATAGGTGAAAATAGCATATCAGCTTTGTCTGCGGATGGTGTCCGCACAGGATCAATCACAATAACCCTGCAGCCTTTCTCTTTTGCGTCAGCAATAAACGCGATTTCCTGGATATTGGTTTCAGCCGGGTTTTTTCCCCATAGAATTATTGTTTTTGCATTCACAAGGTCCCAGGGAACATTATGTTTCACAGAGCCAAGTGTAAGTCTTACTGCTTCAAGTCCCGCCGGCCAGCACAGGTTTCCGTATGTTGTTGTTGCACCTCCGAAAGCCTTCCAGAACTGCGAACCTATCTCGTTTGTCAGTCCCGACATACCGCTGCCCTTATACCACATAATACTATGCGGCCCATACTTACTCCTTATTGAATCAAGTCTGGAACTAACAATATCCAATGCTGAATCCGTTGAAATCCTGACGAAACTGCCCGTTTTGTCCCTGTAAAGAGGAAAAAGTAACCTGTCGGGAGAGTACGTCCTCTCCAGATATGATAACCCTTTAATACATGGACCTTCAGGTGTGGCAAGGTTGCCTTCGAAAGGCAATATTTTTTTTATTCTTTTATTTTCAACTCTTACCCTGAACGTGCACGTACTGTAACAATTCCGTGGACAAGTGGTGATAAATTCTTCCATCATCCTGATAATGGACAAATGTATCAATAACCTTCAATATGGAAGTCAATGCTACTAAAAGAAAGATTATTTAAGTACAAGCTCTTCTTCAGGGATTAACTTGCTGATCTCAAGTTTTCTGGCGGCCAGATCAGAGATATAAACCTCGAATGTAACCCGCTGGGTACTCAGGTATTGCATGTAACTAAAATCAACCGTTCCCGTTGAAACAGTTATTATTGAGCCTCCGACATTCACATTAGCTGAAATCTCGGCTTTCGGGTAGGCTTTTTTGAAACGTATGTAATCTGAGGTTGCTCCCGCTGATATGGATGCAAGCGTTGCGACATCCTCTTCATACTCGGAAGTTTTGATAATAACATTTGTAAAGTTCTGATCTGCAAGGTTTCTGATCCTGATATCAGTAGGTCCCTCGGGAGAAAACTCAGTTTTCTTACAGGAAAAGAACAAAACAGTGCATGCAAACAGGAGGAGTAGCTTTTTCATCAGGTTCTGTTTTTATATTGACCTGAAATGTACTAATAAAGTTGCAATTATGAATCAAATTATGATGATGCTATTTGAGGGGATCCACCCTTTATTTCCGTCTGATAGTGTAATTTCGTACCAACCGCCCAGTTCATCACCGAGTGTTACCTTTGTACCTTCATGAAGTACAAAGAGATCCGTACCGCTTGTATCGGGTGAGCTCTTCCCACTTACCTGCGGAGCAGATATTATACCTTTATGACTGTCGTGCACAAGAGTCCGGTTTTGCCAGGAAAATGAAATTGATGTAACCGAAATAACAAAGAATGCAAGCGCTATCCAGAAACCAGTAACTTTAAGCCGGAACCTTGAGGAGTAGATATAAACCGACAGGGAGATGAGACTGAGAATAAAGCAGATAATACTAATAAGGCTCCAGGTATTGCCATTCAACAGCAATGAAACAAAATTGAACCATTTAATAAAGAACAACTCGGGAATTTCATTGAACCTGTCAACTGTGAGCGACCTGGCAATCTCGAGATTATAATTAATGTTTTCATCGGCCGGGCTGAGCAGGTAAGCCCGCTCAAAGAAAAGTATTGCATTGGGCATGTCGCCCATCTTGAAATATGCATTACCTATATTATAATTAAGATTCGCGGAACGGAATCCTGTATTATAAATATCAATCCAGGTTTGTAACGCTTCCTTGTAATTACCCGCTGCATAAGCGTCAACTCCTGTCTTGAATTTCTCTGTTTCCTGTGAAAAAGAATCAAAGGAAATTAAAACTGAAAAGAGGAATAATATTATGTACCTGGATTTCATATTCCTACCTTATTGAGTTTTCAACAGATTTAATAAATTGCGAGGCCCCATCATAAATCTTTTCAGCTTCCGTTCCTGATGCCGAAGGTGCAAATCTCGCGAATTCACAAGTGTCGAGGATCCCGTTGAGATTTGAAATCTTCCCGTCGTCGATACCTCTCGATTTCAAAGCTTCACCTGCATTGACCCGGGTTAAAACTGCTACCGGGATATTGAGCTTATCGCTCAGATAACCCCACAAAGCTTTGAGTATTTCCTCGTAAAACTTATCCATCTCATTGTTTTTCAGACATACAGAAGCGGTATGGAGTCGCTTCACTGCCACTTTTCCTGCTTTCCTGTTACGCACAAGCGACAGATCTGAATTTCTCCTGACATGTTCACGCCTGAGGAACAAAACAATAAGAAATGCAGCAAAACTAACGCCGTAAAGGCCGTAGAAAGCTTTGCTGGAAGATATTATCTTCATTGACCTGAAAAGCTTTCCCGGTTCTGACTTTATAAACCTGATATCTTTTCCGAGATACTGGACATCTTCTTTTGAGACACCGCTGAATACCGTTGCAGGCTCCGAAAGACCATCAACTTTTTCAGCGTAAAATGAGAATTCATCAGTTGTAAGAGTTTCATACCTGCCTGATGAAGTATTGAAATATGAATATGTAATTGCAGGAACGCTGAATTCTCCATGATGCCGTGGAATAAGAAGGTATTCAAAAGTTTTTGATCCTATTGTGCCCGATGTACTATTCTGAAGCTCTTCTGTAACTTTAGGATCATAGATCTCTATATCCGGTGGAAGATTAATATCAGGAGTGGAGGCAATCTTAAGGTTGCCGTTCCCGGTAATTGTAACCTTGAAATTCACCGCATCGTTAACCTTTACAGAATCCTGACTAAGAGACGCTTTCATGCTCAGCTTGCCAACAACACCGGAGAAATCATCCGGTTTTATTCCGGGTAAAGGTTTGACTTTCACGGTCACAGGCTTGCTCGCAATAGCTTTCGGAACAGTCTGGTAAGATGAAAAGAAGTCACCAAAGAAGGGATCAGATGCGCCCGTTCGTTGCTGAACCAGTACTGACAACTGTACAGGGTCGATTGTAACCTCGCCTGGTACCTGGGGATAAAGAAGAAACTGCTGAATTACCCCTGTTCCGTAGACAGAGCCGTTAACATTCTCCTGCTGCAGGGAAGTAAGGGGTGGCGTTTCCAGGTCAGTCCTGAGAAAATCATTGAATGAGGGATATTTTATTTCATTAATGCCCTGTAAGTCAACCTTTGTGAAAAGTTTCACAGTTGCCAGGACCGGCTCACCCACGTATACTTCTTTCCTGTTGAGTCCAAGATTTACGAACAGGTCCGAAGATGTATTAACACCGGCATTTCCTTCTCCCGTGGTATTTCCCGGTTGTGTTGCGGCCTGCGATGCATTAGCTACAACTTCGATTCTCATTGAATCAGATCTGTATTCCTTTCCTTTAAGAGTAAAGACAGCCGGAGGGATAACAAATTTTCCCTCTTTAGTTGCCTGCAGGTAATAAACATATGAATATGTGACGTGCCGGGAGATCCTGCCATTACTCATCTGCGTGCTCTGACTGTAGGAAGTCTGGGGTCCCATGATTTTGTAGAAACCGGCAAATGAAGGAACTGAAAACTCCCCTCCCCCTGCATTAACAATGTATGAAACGCTGAATTGTTGTCCGTTCGCAACAACGGAAGGATACTCTGAGGTAACCTCGATATTATCCTGGGCGGCGACAAGCGCCGGCAGGATGGTGAGAATCATATAGAGTAAAATCTGTTTCATTACAGCGTCTAAATTACCAGTTTTTAAGAGTCCGTGTCCTTGCCCTGGCCGCTTTTTCACGTTTCACTTTTTCCTGGACATTTTTTTCGTCGTTTGCCAGTGCATCAAGCAATCTTTGAGCATCCTCCTTTGATATCCCCTCCTGTTGATCCTGTTCCTGCTGCTGGTCTCCCTGCTGAGGCTGGGGCTGCTGATTTTCATTCTTCTCCTGTTGCTGGTTCTTGTTCTGATTCTGCTGATCCTGATTTTGCTGGTTATTATCCTGCTGATTTTGCTGTTGCTGCTGCTGTTGTTGTTCCTCCTGCTTCCTCAGGAGGTTCTGGGCATAACCAAGATTATATTTTGCAGCATTATTTTCCGGGTCGAGCTTAAGAGAATTCTTATATGCCTCAATGCTCTCCTTAACTTTATTTGCCTGCAGAAGGGAGTTGCCAAGATTATACCAGCCGGCTGCCTGCTTATCGGCATCAACAGTCTGGGTCGTATTATCAAGGAACTGTTTTCCGGCATCGTCGAATTTTTGTTGCTTATACAGGGCATCACCAATATTGAATGTAGCCTCGGGTGAACGCTCGTTTTTGTCACTTGCCTTCCTGTATAGAATCTCCGATTCCGGATAGTTACCTTTTTTCATACTCCCTGTTACCCTGCCGTATGAATTTCTTATCAGCCTGTGAAAAGGAGTTCATGGGTATCAGCATTATGATTATAGCCAACCCGGGAGCTTTTTTCAATGATATGTTCAAATTCATTCCCATTCACCGTTACCTTTTAAACTTTGAACCTGAAAAGCCTTATATTGGCGAGTCTCCTGTTTTTCCGTTCCATAATAAGGAAGTCGGCTAACAGCAGGAACAAAGCAATTGCTGCAAATATCTGGAACTGGTCATTATATTCAGTATACACTGTACTTTCAAGTTCCTGTGTTTTCATCTTCCTGATATTGTTAAATATCTCATCCAGCCCGATGTTTGTATTACTTGCCCTTACATATGTTCCGCCGGTTGTAACTGCGATCTTCTTCAATATTTCTTCATCGAGCTTTGAGATGACGGTATTACCTTCAGCATCCTTGAGATAATCTTTCCTTCCTCCTGATGTCACCGGAACTGGCACACCTGTTGGTGATCCTATTCCAATTGTATGTATTACAACTCCTGCTTTTGCTGCCTCTTCAGCAGAAGCAGCAGGATCATCCTCATGGTTTTCACCGTCGGTGATCAGCACCATTGCTTTGCTTTTGCCTTCCCCGGGACTGAATGACCTTATTCCAAGATCGATTGCGGCACCGATTGCTGTTCCCTGTTTGGGCACCATCTCAGGGCCGATCGAGGAGAGAAACATTTTTGCGGATACATAATCTGTTGTAACAGGTATTTGCGTATAAGCATCTCCTGCAAAAACAATCAAGCCCGATCCTGTCGTTCTCGAGATTATCAACCAGTCTTGAAATGGCCTGTTTTGCCCTTTCAAGCCTGAAAGGCGAAATATCTTCTGCAAGCATCGAATTACTTACATCGAGAGCAATAATGACCTCCACTCCTTCCTTTTTTACATCCTCAATCTTTGAGCCAAACTGTGGCCTGGCCAGAACAATTATAAGTGCAGCAAGCACAAACAATCTGGAAAAGGAATTTGACAACGGATCTTGACCCGGAAATTTCCGGCATAAGCGTGCTTACTACCGCTACATTTCCAAGTCGCCTGACAGCCCTTTTCTTCCTGATTTCGTTAATAATAAACAATACAGCAAGCACAGGCAGCAGAAGCAGCAGGTACAAAAAATCCGGATTGGCAAATCTGAATAATTGCATAATTGTGCTTTATGTAAGGTTTTTAATAAACTGTATTTCTCAATAAAATGTCTAAAGCAAGAAGACAGAATGCGACAATCGAGGGAATAAGGAACTTTTCTTCTTTCCTGCTGAATTGCCTTACATCAATAATTGATTTCTCGAGTTTGTCAATTTCTGCATAAACCTGTAGCAGCTTATCATTGTCGGTTGCCCTGAAATATCTTCCACCTGTTAATCGAAGCAATCTTTTAAGTATCTCCTCATCTATCTCAACAGGCATATCACGATATTGCATTCCGAAAGGTGTCTGTACAGGGTATGGCGCCATTCCCTGGGTTCCGACTCCTATTGTATAAACCCTGATTCCGTAAGTTTTGGCAATATCGGCAGCGGTTGCAGGAGCTATTTCACCGCGGTTATTTACACCATCGGTTAAAAGAATGATTACTTTGCTTTTTGCTTCTGAGTCTTTAATCCTGTTTACCGAAGTTGCAAGTCCCATGCCTATAGCGGTGCCATCCTCAATCATTCCGCTCTGAATTTCACGCAAAAGGTTAATAAGGACAGCATGATCGGTTGTCAGCGGACACTGGGTGAAGCTTTCACCGCTGAAAACTACAAGGCCGATCCTGTCATATGGTCTTCCGGAAATGAACTCTGTTGCGACATTTTTCGAAGCCTCCAGCCTGTCGGGTTTGAAATCGCGGGCAAGCATGGAACCTGAAATATCAAGTGCAAGAACAATATCGATACCCTCCGTTGTTGTATTCTGAAACCTGTCTGTGGCCTGCGGCCGTGCAAGAACAACAATCAGAAGGGCTATTGCAATTGTTCTGAAGGCAAAAAGAATATGCCGCAGATAATGGCGGAAAGTCTTTCCTGTATTCCTGAACTGGTGCAGCCCCGGCATCCGTAAAGAAGCTGTAGCCTTATGCTGTTTCAGAACATAAAATGCGATCATCAGCGGGATGATCAGAAGAAGATACAGGAAATCAGGATTCTCAAATGTTATTCCGTTCATCATCTGGCGCCCTCCTCTCTTTTACCTTGTTCAGGTTCCTGCTCCTGGATCAGTATCATCTCTTTTGTTGCATCAACAAATTCCCATGAATTCTGAAAATGAATATCATTCTCTTCACCAGCGGGAACATATTTTGCAAACTTAACAAGGTCCGCTGCTGTCAGAACTGTCTTAAGCCGTTCATACTCCCGTCTTTTTTAAATCCTGTTTTCAACAAGCGCATCGAGAGTTTCCCGGGTTGTAAGTTCCAGTGAATAGACTTTATACCTGTCCTCAAGGTATTGCCGCAGAATCTCAGTAAGTCTTGTATAATACTGCTTATAAATCACCTTTCTGCCATAATTCTTCGGATCTTGAGCTTCTCCAGCTCCCTGAAAGCAATCACATGCGCAGGATCCGGTTTATAATGATCTCCGGTGCACCTGGTTTTTGTTTCTTATGTTTCCGCAGAAAAACAACCAGACCCCATATAAGTGCAGCTGCTGTAATGGCAAGAAGAGCCCATGGAGCAATCTCTTTCAATGTAACAGGCGCCCTGTATGGTTCGATTATATCATAGATATTCGCTGTGGAATCAGCAGGGGCTATTTTGTATTTCATTACCTCCAGCCTTGCATAATCCGAGTAAAATCTTTTGACTTCTGAGGGCGTTTTTACTTCAACATACACCGGATCGATCTCATACATATCCGGAATCAAAAGATGTGACCAGGTATTTCTCAGTAATTCTTATATTTCCATCCGGATGTACGCACACTGTCAACAACGGGTCCTTTTATGATCTCGAGATTTTTTATGAGCGTATCCTTAAATGAAGGAATTTTAAGTGGAATATCTGACGGTTGTTCAACACTTATAGTGAAATTGATCTGGTCGCCTATATAAATCCGTGTTGAATCAAATGCCGCCGAAATATTTATCTCCTGGGCGGTGACAGAAAACTCAGCAAATAATAGAAATATGTAAAGAATTACTTTCATCTCATCTGTTTTCAAACAATTTGATAAGCGGCTGTACATAATCTGCATCCGTTCTCATTTCGGTACTGTCGACACCACATTTCCTGAAAGTATGTCCTGAGAGAAGCCAGGTGTGAATTCCACCAGGTCCTGTATGCTTCGCGAACCGCTTTTGATGAAGTATCGACCCATTTTTCTTCTCCAGTCTCAGAATCCAGAACTTTTACGAGTCCGATATCGGGCATAGCCTGTTCAACAGGATCGAAGATCTTCAGTGCAACAACATCGTGCTTATTCGATGCAATCCGCAATGCTTCTTCAAAATCGGGCACAATGAAATCCGAAATTATGAAGGCAGTGCACCTCTTTCTGAATCGCATTCGTCAGAAACCTCAAAGGCTCATTAAGATTGGTACTGTTGCTTACAGGACGTGAAATCAAGAAGTTCCCTTATGATCCTCAGAATATGTGTCCTGCCTTTTTGAGGAGGAATGAATTTCTCGACTTTATCGGAGAAAAAGATAACCCCGATTTTATCATTATTGAAGATAGCTGAATAAGATAAAACGGCCGCAACTTCTGTCATGATATCTCTTTTATACCCTGACACTGTTCCAAAATTGCCTGATCCGCTGACATCAATCAGAAGCATTACGGTCAATTCCCTTTCCTCCTCGAAGATCTTGACATAAGGATGGTTGAACCGGGCTGTAACATTCCAGTCAATACTTCTGATATCATCGCCATACTGGTATTCACGTACTTCACTGAAAGCGATACCCCTGCCCTTAAAGGCGCTGTGATATTCGCCGGCAAAAATATGACGGCTCAGACCTCTTGTTTTGATCTCGATCCTTCTTACTTTCTTCAGTAATTCGGTTGCTTCCACTTTCTTAATTCCTCCTATTTAGCAGGCAGCATAGTAATTACACTCGCCCAATCCTCTTCTCTCAACTCAATAAAATAATCTGTCCCATTTTTCGAATCAATCCACCGGTTTGAGCCATTTTTCCTGTAGGTTGAATCAAACTCTTTTATTTTCATGTTTTTTGTGACTTCATCACAGATGATCCTTATACTCCTGCATACTGAATCCTTACCCAGAAAAAACAGGATAGTCTGGCTTTCGGAATTGTCGGAGTACTTAAGATAAATGAACGTATTGTTATTAACTTTGTTAAGATTCATTTCCTTCTGATTCATCTTCATGAAATTCTTTATCTCTTCTTTTTTATACCCGATCAGATTCTGCCCTGATGCAGAAGTTATCGGAGATGTCAGCAGGATTGCGGCTATAAAAAATCTGATCATTTGTTTATTATGGTACTTCAACGGTATTAAGTATTTCAGCAATGATATTATCCTGGTTGATGTTTTCTGCTTCCGCTTCATAAGTAAGTCCTATCCTGTGGCGCATTACATCGGCACAGATTGTCCTGACATCTTCAGGTATCACATACCCTCTTCTCTTGATAAAAGCAAATGCTTTGGCAGCAAGGGAAAGATTTATTGATGCCCTTGGTGAAGCTCCATATGAGATCATGTTGCTGAATTTTGGCAAGACCATATTTCTCAGGATTACTGGTTGCAAAAACAATATTCAGAATATAATTTTCAATCTTTTCATCCATATAGACTTCTCTGACAACATTTCTTGCCCTTATAATATCATCAATTTTAAGAACAGAATTTGGTTTGGGAAATTCCTTGCAAGGTTTTCCCTGATTATCAGCTTTTCTTCATCCATCGTAGGATAACCGATCAGAACTTTCATCATGAACCTGTCGACCTGGGCTTCAGGAAGCGGATATGTTCCTTCCTGTTCTATCGGGTTTTGGGTTGCAAGAACCAGGAATGGTTCATCAAGCTTAAATGTATGTTTCACCTATCGTGATCTGCCTTTCCTGCATTGCTTCAAGAAGGGCACTCTGAACTTTTGCCGGTGAGCGGTTAATCTCATCAGCAAGAATGAAATTTGCAAAAACAGGCCCTTTCTTCACAATGAATTCCTCTTTCTTCTGACTGTATATCATTGTACCGATAAGGTCAGCAGGAAGAAGGTCAGGGGTAAACTGAATCCTGCTGAACTTTGCCTGGATTATCGATGCAAGAGATCTTATCGCCAGAGTTTTGGCAAGTCCAGGCACTCCTTCAAGCAGAATATGTCCGTTTGCAAGAAGGCCGATCATAAGGCTGTCAGTCAGATGCTTTTGTCCGACAATCACCTTGTTCATTTCCATCCTTATAATATCAACGAAAGCGCTTTCCTTTTCAATTTTCTCATTTAAGAATCCTGATATCCGCTGTTTGCTCCATGGTTTAATAATTTAACGTGCAAATATAAACAAAAGCCCGGATCAGATTTTCTTACCTACCCGATGGCAGTACAAAAGAAACCCCTCAATTTTTAAATTGTTGTTAAGAAATGTTAAACTTTTGTTAAAAGGATTGCAACAGAATTTACGATACAATGACTAGTCATATTATCTCAAAACGACACTTACCGGGCTCCATTTAAAATCCGATCTCGCCATTGTACGTACTAATATTATAAGTATCAACGGGTAATTCCCGATGTTAAAATCCTGTGGTAAAAAGAGGTGAACAAGAAGGAAAAGAAGCGTTGTAAAGAACACCATTTTGGACCATAGCTTTTCGCCCTTCCCTATTAGGATTGAGATAAAGAATGCAAGGATTATCGGGTTCAACCACAGGATATTGAAATTTGATTCAAGCTGTTCATGTTCAGTAAAGAAATTGAAAAATATCATCATTGCTGATAGAATGGCAAAAATGAAGAACAGAAAATAATCCAGGATATTATTCTGCATCTTTGTTCTGAATTTCAGCGACATATAGATAATGACAATAAGGATTAATGAAAGTATGAAAAACGGGGAAGTAAAAAAGTTCCTGCTCACTGCCGGAGGTACGAAATCAAGCAGAATCTCTGCTTTACCGAGAAGAGGTTGACTTTCACCATTGCGGACCACTTCTGAAGCTGAAAGACCCGACATAAGATAGTCAGGCAAAAACATTTTATCGCGGATGTCAGCCTCCTTTTCGGCATTTGAACCGATCAGCAGGTCAATACCGAACTGCTGCCAGGGATAGAATTGCTGGTATTCACCAATAAGCTCCCTGAAAGTGGGCATTTCATCAGTTTCTTCAGGGTACCTCAGTGAGTTTCCTAGGGCTTTCTCAAGAAGATCCCGGATCCTCGTAGAGCAGTCATCATAGAAAAAATCATACCTGTACTTTACATTTTCCGGTCTTAGATTCTCATTTACCAGGTCAAGAATAACACGTTTTTCCTGTTGCTCAAGATTTATTTTTTGTGAAATGACATATCTCTCTTCAAAAAAATAAGAGCGAAGAAAACTTTTCAGCGATTCATTCCCTAGCATATAATCGAGCTTTCCCTTTGCAAAGTTCCATGCGAAATTTGGTGCATCGAAATCAAATACTCCCCAGTTATAAACTGTATCTTTCCCATTAATGCTCACGAGAAGGGCGCTGTGTCCATAAATTGAATAGACCTCGGTTCCAGGTCCGCATGTGATCAGGTATAAGGTAGTATCTGATGCTTGTGCCTTCAATGCTGACGGCAGGAACATCAATATGAAAAACAGAAGATTTCTCAACTTAAGGATAACTTTCATCAGGCAACTTTTATAAAATGCATAAACAAAAGTAAGATATTCTTTATTTAACCTTTGCTTCTACTTCCTTTTTGTTATTTTTATTCGACTGATCAGCTTATCTTCACACACTGAAATATTAAAAAATAACTCTTATGAAAAAATCTCTTATACTACTGGCAATCATATTGTTAATAACAGGTTGTAAAGAAAAACAGCCCATGCAGATTACAGATCTCCACGTTCACCTGAAGGGAAAACTCACAATAGAAGATGCCGCAAAGAAATCTGCTGAGGAAAAAATACAGTATGGAATTGCGGTTAATTGCGGGATCGGTTTCCCTGTGCATAACGACAACCAGATAGATTCTGTGCTTGCAACCTTCAAAGGTTACCCGCAGTTTTATGTTGCCATGCAGGCAGAAGGGCGTGAATGGGTAAATACATTCTCAAAGGAGTCAATTGAAAAATTCGACTATGTTTTCACAGACGCGATGACCTTTACCGACGAGAAAGGCAGACGCAACAGGATCTGGATGAAAGATGAAACCTGGATTGAAGATGAGCAGCAATTCATGGATTACCTCGTGAACACACTTGTAAAGATCCTTGAAACCGAACCTATAGATGTCTACGTGAATTCCACCTTCCTGCCCCAGCAAATGGCCGACAGGTATGACCAGTTCTGGACAGAAGAAAGGATGGACAAAGTAATAAAAGCAGCAAAGGATAATAATGTGGCAATCGAGATCAATAACCGCTACAAAATTCCGTCTGCAACATTTATTAAAAGAGCAAAGGCTGCCGGTGCAAAATTTACAGTTGGAACCAACAATGCTGACGAAAATTTTTCAGGAGCCGAATATGCTTTAAAAATGATAGAAGAGTGCAAGCTCTCAGAACAGGACTTTTTCCTGCCTGTAAAAAAGAACAGGTAGTTAACTTTATATAATTGAATTTTGGATTTTTTTAATATTGAACGGATACTCAAGTATCTTCCGGGAATAATCCTGGGACTTACGGTACATGAGTTCAGTCATGCCTGGCTTGCCCATCTGAGCGGCGATCCCACCTCGAAGGATCAGGGGAGGATCACATTGAACCCGCTGAAGCATATAGATGCTATCGGATTCATATTCCTTCTTGTGGCAGGGTTCGGATGGGCCAAACCTGTGCAGTTCAATGAAGAATTCCTCAGAAAGAAGACCGATGTTATAAAGATAGCACTTGCCGGACCCATCTCGAATGCCCTGATTGCTATTATACTGTCGATCATCTTTTCACTTACAATTAATAATGTAAATAACGATAACAGGGGATTCCAGGTTGCTCTTGAGATATTTTATTATGCCATATATATAAATTGGGGATTATTCATCTTCAATCTGATCCCTCTGCCCCCGCTCGATGGTTCACATCTTCTTTTCTATCCGCTCAGAAGCCGTCCCGAGATTTATAATGCATTTTATAAATATGGTTCACTTCTGCTGTTCGGACTTCTGATTGTAACTGCTGTAACAAAAACCAGCTTACTTCCCATTATTAAAGCTATCAGTTTCTTCGCCGATGGATTCCTTTCTATTGTGGGTTATCCGGGGTGAAGGTTTTATTCATACATAGCGGGAATATAGATTAATATACGTCATGTTCGGTTGAGTCGTTTCAGGATGAAAGAGATCCTTCATTTCACAATGCTTTCGCAAGTTCAGGATTCACGAAAATCAGGATGAAGGTTCAATTCTGCACAAAGAAAAGGATCCTTCAGTCGCAAACCAATGTAAGATCCTGATTCTATGGAACATTAGACTTGTTTGCTCCTTCAGGATGACAACACTCTTTTAGGTGGGAGGGAGTGAAGAGGCGCATTTTGATTCAAACTAACTCCAGCAACAATCTCTCTGCAAAATGCGCCTCTCCACTCCCCCGAACTCCCCCAATAGAGCCTGTCATGCTGAACGCAGCGCAGCGAAGTGAAGCATCTTATAATCTTGTTCACTAATCAACAGAGTTGTCATTAGTAATGTAATAAATACTGAGCATGAGCGACGAAAAATAGTCTATAAATAATTTAGTCACAAATGTTTAAGATCCTTCAGTCGCAAACCATGGTAAACTTCTGACGCTAAGTATACTCTGACTTGTTTGCTCCTTCAGGATGACAACACTCTTTTAGGTGGGAGGGAGTGAAGAGGCGCGTTTTGATTCAAACTAACTCCAGCAACAATCTCTCTGCAAAATGCGCCTCTCCACTCCCCCGAACTCCCCCAATAGAGCCTGTCATGCTGAACGCAGCGCAGCGAAGTGAAGCATCTTATAATCTTGTTCACTAATCAACAGAGTTGTCATTAGTAATGTAATAAATACTGAGCTGAGCGACGAAAAATAGTCTATAAATAATTTAGTCACAAATGTTTAAGATCCTTCAGTCGCAAACCATGGTAATCTTCTGACGCTAAGTATACTCTGACTGGTTTGCTCTTTCAGGATGACATTATTCTTTGAGGTGAGAGGGAGTGAAGAGGCGCATTTTGATCTAATCCAACTCCGGGAATAATTTTTCTGCAAAATGCGCCTCTTCACTCCCCAAGACTACTCCAATAGCGCCTGTCATGCTGAACGAAACGCAGTGAAGTGAAGCATCTTATAATCTTGTTCACTAATCAACAGAGTTGTCATTAGTAATGTAATAAATACTGAGCTGAGCGACGAAAAATAGTCTATAAATAATTTAGTCACAAATGTTTAAGATCCTTCAGTCGCAAACCATGGTAAACTTCTGACGCTAAGTATACTCTGACTGGTTTGCTCTTTCAGGATGACATTATTCTTTGAGGTGAGAGGGAGTGAAGAGGCGCATTTTGATCTAATCCAACTCCGGGAATAATTTTTCTGCAAAATGCGCCTCTTCACTCCCCAAGACTACTCCAATAGCGCCTGTCATGCTGAACGAAACGCAGTGAAGTGAAGCATCTTATAATCTTGTTCACTAATCAACAGAGTTGTCATTAGTAATGTAATAAATACTGAGCTGAGCGACGAAAAATAGTCTATAAATAATTTAGTCACAAATGTTTAAGATCCTTCAGTCGCAAACCATGGTAAACTTCTGACGCTAAGTATACTCTGACTGGTTTGCTCCTTCAGGATGACAACACTCTTTTAGGTGGGAGGGAGTGAAGAGGCGCGTTTTGATTCAAACTAACTCCAGCAACAATCTCTCTGCAAAATGCGCCTCTCCACTCCCCCAACTCCCCCAATAGAGCCTGTCATGCTGAACGCAGCGCAGCGAAGTGAAGCATCTTATAATCTTGTTCACTAATCAACAGAGTTGTCATTAGCAATGTAATAAATACTGAGCATGAGCGACGAAAAATAGTCTATAAATAATTTAGTCACAAATGTTTAAGATCCTTCAGTCGCAAACCATGGTAAACTTCTGACGCTAAGTATACTCTGACTTGTTTGCTCCTTCAGGATGACAATATTCTTTTAGGTGAGAGGGAGTGAAGAGGCGCGTTTTGATCTCAAACTAACTCCAGCAACAATTTCTCTGCAAAATGCGCCTCTCCACTCCCCCGAGACTCCCCCAATAGAGCCTGTCATGCTGAACGAAGCGCAGCGAAGTGAAGCATCTTTTGCGATTGAGAACCAATTATCTACAAAACTTGTCATTAGCAACGCAGCGAAGCGAAGTGTAATTATGCTTTCCCATCTTTCTTATGCTCTGTTGACCGAACTTCTTTATCTCCATTCAGTTTAATAATAGGAACTCAAATATTTAGTATCTTGTAAGAAATTGGCAGATTATGAAATATTTGCTGATTATAATCGGACTGATCGCTCCGGATCTGTTTCTGCAGACCGACAAATATGCCATTCAGAGAGAGAAGATGGTCAAAGAACAGATCGTCGCCCGCGGAATAACAGACAAAAATACACTTGAAGCTATTAGCAAGGTCCCGCGTCATTTCTTCGTTCCCCGGAATATGGAAGATATGGCATACGACGATAACCCTCTGCCTATTGGTTTTGACCAGACGATCTCACAACCTTATATTGTAGCACTGATGACCCAGACTGTTAAGCCCGAACCTGGCAAGAAAGCCCTCGAGATAGGGACAGGCTCAGGATACCAGGCTGCTGTACTTGCTGAGATTGTCGATTCCGTTTACTCAATTGAGATTGTTCCCGAGCTGGCAAAGCAATCTGCGCAACTCTTCACAAAGCTCGGGTATGACAACATAATTTCGAAATATGGAGACGGGTATCGGGGCTGGCCGGAGCATGCACCTTTTGATATAATAATCGTGACAGCTGCCCCTGAGGAGATTCCCCGGCCGCTGCTCGATCAGCTTGCAGAGAATGGGAGACTTGTAATACCTGTCGGTGGTCCTTATTCTTTCCAGGAACTCCTGCTGGCAGAAAAAAAGAAAGGTAAGATTATTAAACAAAGGATCGCATCCGTCAGGTTTGTCCCTTTCAGAAGATTACCAACCTAAATCAGTTATTATGGAATATTTTGCACAACAGAAGCTGAAGGAAGAATGGGGCATGAAACCCTGCAGTCATCCGCACCTTGAAAAAGTATTCTATTCAGGTGCATTCCTTATAAATTATGCATGTACTTTATGCGGAAAGGAATTCACCATCGCAGAGAAGATGGAGATATATGAAAAAAGGAAGAAAGAGCATGGCATGACAGTGTGAGGAGACTATCGAACATTCGAAAATTTATATGGTTATACTATGAACTATAAAATTGTAGAATGTTATGAAAGATCTGAAGGGAAGAAAAGTAGCCATTCTGGCAACACACGGGTTCGAAGAATCAGAATTATTCGAACCCAAAAAAGCACTCGAAGAGACCGGCGCTGAAGTTCATATCATTTCGCCTGAGAAAGGCAGGATAAAAGGCTGGAATCACGGGAACTGGAGCAAGGAGATTGGAGTACACAAATCGACAGCTGAAGCAAATCCCGAAGATTATGATGTATTGTTCCTGCCTGGAGGTGTGATAAATCCAGATAAGCTTCGCAGGGATGATAATGCAGTAGAATTCGTTCGCAGCTTCATTAAAGGCAATAAGCTTGTTGCTGCAATCTGCCACGGACCACAGCTTCTCATCGAAGCCGATGCGGTTGAAGGTCGCAGGATGACATCCTTCAGCTCCATAAAAAAAGATCTGATCAATGCCGGAGCCGACTGGGTAGATGAAGAAGTCGTTATTGATAACAATCTCATCACATCACGCAGTCCTCAGGATCTGAAGGTATTTAACCGCAAGCTTGTCGAGGAGATCGCCAGGGTTGTGGAAACAGTTTAGTTGATCGGATTTTTATTCCTGAATAAAGGATTCTTTAACCGCAAAGTGAGCTGCGGTTATTGTTTTTACTCTTACCAGATATATGGAAACAATCTGTATCTGACCCGCTTCTGGTAATCTTCATAACCAGGGAGTCCTTTGCTCAGAACTTTTTCTTCATTGTTAATTCTGAAAACAAACATCAGCACAAGGAGCATAATCGGAATCAGGGTGTAATAAGATCCAAGAACCAAAGCAGATGAAAGATACAGCAGACTTGATCCAAGGTACATAGGGTGTCTCACTACCGAGTACAACCCTGTGTCGATCAGCTTATGATCATCCTGTAATTCAACAACACGTGAGAGATAGCTGTTCTGTTTCATCACGAAAAGGATCATTACATACGATCCCAGCATTATCAGGAATGCTAAAGCCACAAGCCAGTCCGGAACTTGGGACCAATTATTACGGAAGTCAAATCCTGGTAGCATATATGCAATAAAGTATACTGGCACGGAAAAGAGAACCAGCAACTTCTGCATCTTCTCGGGTTCCTTTGTCCTGATCCTTTTCTCAAGTAACTCCGGATCTTTTCTGCTGAAGTAAATCAGGGCAAATAGCATGGGAAAGAACAAACCGCCGAGGAAGAGCCACCCATTGAAAAACCTGAAAGTTCCTGCCGGCAGAAAAATGATTGCGCCGACAATTATAAAGCCGGAACCAAATCTCAAAAGAACTTTTGAGAGAAGATTCTTGTTTCGGTCAGAAGAAAGTGACGATGAAGGCATTAGTATTTTGATTTTTGGAATAAATTTACATTTTTTAACGTCCTGTATTTCAGGTCAAAAACAATTTAGACTAATTCTAATTGAAAATAATTCAAAAATCAGGGTAACAAAATGAGGTCGATTCCTATTAAGCAACTAATTCGGGGTTTCAAGCAATGTTCCCCGGAAAGAGGATAAATCCCCCGGACCCTTGACCAGTCCGGGGGTTTTTATTTTTGCCTCTAATATCAGACAGTTTAATTATTAAATCAATAAATTGCTTGTAAAACAACAAGATGAAGGAAATACAGTTTTTATTCAGTAATGAGAAATCAGTCTACACATCTGATCCACTCCCATTCGGGACAGTATTTGAGATCAATATATTTGAATCTCTGAATGAATTGAATTTCGTTATTTTTCCCTCACTCTCGTATAGGATCTTCTTCGAGAAAGTGGAGCTGAGTTCAAGATCGTTTATATCTCACAGAGACGCTCAACTGAATGCTGATGCCTGGCAATGTTTTCCCGGTGATGCAGGTAAGATACTACTAAATACACCAGGGAGAATAAGAATTGAAATCATAAATGACAAACCTGACCGTCAATTCTTAATTTCGATGGCTGCAAGAATTTATACTCCCTAACATGATAAAGCTTAAATTGAATAGAATTTTTGTTCTCCCCAGCGAGAAATCATAGGAACTTTTTATCTGGAATGATTGCGCTAATTGAATTATTTAAAAAAAATTAGGTTTAAAAACGGAACTACTTATATTTATTTTCCTTTCTTTAAAAAAGCTGTGGAAGATAATGAATTACGGGAACAGATTCTCTCTGAAATAATTAGCAAAAGCGGATACATAAATATTCAATCCTTCGCTTCAAGGCTGAATATTGTCACTTTAAAGGTTAGAGATATCGTCAGGGAGTTTATCAGTTATGACTATATTAAGAGAACTAAAAATCCGAATACTTTTGATATAACTCAGTTGGGTAGAGAGATACACAATACTGGCGGCTTAAGAAAATATAAAGAGAGAAAGAAATTAAAAAAAAGGAATCTGAACATCTCGAAAAAATAGAGAAGGAAAGTAGAATAGTCAATTTTGAAAAGTCTGTATTTGAGTATAAATATCGATATGTCCCCTTAATAGTGTCTTTACTATCTCTTGTTATTTCGGTAATTGCTCTGATAAGATCGTGAATAAAGAAGGATAATTCGATTTTTGAATATACATGTTGCATTCCAATTAAAAGAGTGCCAAAATCCATCTAATAAAAGCCACAATATGTGTATTTGGGATTTGAACTTAAATTATTCTTAAATTATTTTTTGATAAAATGAAACATAATAATAACTTAGGTGTTACATTTGCACCCTTTAATTGAATGACTTACATAAAAGAGAAAGCTGAATTTAACAAGTCTTCAGCCGATTTGTTATATAAACACAGCTTTTATGCGTCAAGTGTTCACTGTGCATATTATTCATGTTTTCAACTTTTAAAATATATAATAAAATCAAAACTGAAGGTTGACTATGATGCTCAAGAATCAGAGATAATTCAATCTCGTCCCCCAATAAAATCACATGCTTACGTTACAAAAAAAATATTGGACAAAATTCAAACGCTGGAGAAAGACCCCCTTGAATATCGAAAGATTAGAACACACCTGAAAGAGCTACAATTATTAAGAGTTAATTCAGATTATAAAAATATTCAGATAGATCAAGCAAAGAGTAGGCAGGCGATAGATTACTCGTCAGAATTGAACACATACTTTAAAAAGAAACTATTATGACCTCAGTAGAATATTTAAAGGAGAAGATTTTAGAGCTTAGCGTAAGGTTTCCTTCAGCTCTTTTTTCCTATGAATATGACCAATTCTCTCAAATGCACCTAATTCAAGTAAAACCACAAGAAATTTATGACTTGGATGATGTATATAAACAAATTGAAACTAAAATATCAATAGAATTTGATAATCATTTTTTTCCTGAGTCAGTACTTTTTCTTTCAGACAGTTCATTAAATCAAGTTTCTAATCCTGAATTTGAGATTCGAGGATCTTTCTATGGATTACGTCCTGAAATAACAATCATTCCATCAACTAATTTCACGCATCTCAGTCAAAAAATATTTGAGGCTGGCGAGAATAATTATGCATTAGCAGCCTAAAGATGAAGACAACCGAAAAATCTGCTTTTCAATTTAATGGATTTCAAATCCTGAAGTCTCATATTGAGAAAAAAGGACTTGGCAAAGTCGGAAAAGACTTGAATTTGGATTTCAACCCGCGTGGTGAGAGGGATATAGAAAATGAAACGTTCACTTTGTTTCTCGAAGTAATTATATCAAATAAAGATAAATCATTTTTTGTTGAAGTTGAAGCCGTTGGTTTTTTTAAATTCTCAGTTGAATCAACCTTAGATTCACTATTGAATTATTTCTATCTCAATGCTCCCGCAATTCTGTTCCCTTATATTCGTGCATACATCTCTACCCTTACAACCCTCTCCGGTTTTGAAACTATAACACTTCCAACCATCAATTTCACATTTCTTAAAGAGACTATTCAGAAAAACACAAAAGAGATTCATAAAAAAACAGAAATAAAGAGATTATCCTGAATTGAGAAAGCTCTAAAATAATCTGCCGTTAAAGAATAATACATGGTCCAGCTTATCTCTGAAGGCGAATAAGTTGAGGCTTTAATTTTGTAACTGTATGCAAATAGTTTGCAAAATCCAAAATAAAAAAGAGTCAAGATTTCTCTTAACTCTTCAATTCTCAATGTGATTCCGCCGCGATTCGAACGCGGGACCCACAGCTTAGAAGGCTGTTGCTCTATCCAGCTGAGCTACGGAACCATTTTCAGGCTGCAAAAATACATTTTTTTTCAGTATTTGCAACGGTAATGTCAGATTGCTTTCATGTAGTTGATAAGTCCCTTCATATCAATTATCTGCTTCAGTTTGCCGGGCAGAGGCTCAAATGAAAATCTCCGTGTACCGACCAGAATTTCTCCCTCCGCGAAATCTAGTTCCACCTTATCACCGGGTTTATAAGCTTCTACTGCCTCCCCGTGAACAATAAGCGGCAAACCCTGGTTTATTGATGACCTGTAGAATATTCTGTTTACTGATTTTACAATCAAAGCCCTGATACCTGCATATGCAAGTCCGACGGACGGATGTTCACGGGAACTTCCGCAACCAAAATTTTCACCTGCTATAATTATATCACCCGCGTTCACATTTGATCTGAAAGAAGGATCAAAATCCTCGAACAGGAATGGCATTATCGCTGCAGGATCGCTGCTCTGCACACTGTATGTATGCTTACCTGCAAACATCTGATCAGTATTCAAATTATCAACATCAGAATAGTTCCAGACATTTCCCGATTTCCTGTTTTCATCTTTTTTTATCTGGAGCGTCGGGCTCTGTTCAGCCTTAAACATGAACCTGTTCTTTTCAGCAGATTGTACAGGAGAGGTAATAAAACCGTTTAAGGCTGAATGTGCTACTGTAGCAGGGGATGCCAGGTAGATCGATGCATCTTTGTTGCCCATTCTCCCCAGGAAATTCCGGTTGGCAGTTGATATTACAGTATGCCCGTTAGCCGGGATACCCTGTCCCGTACCAAGACAGGGACCGCATGAAGGTGAAAGAATATTTGCCCCGGCCTCTATCAGTGATGTTATTAATCCTTCTTTAATAGCCTCAAGCAGGATATTTTTTGAAGCAGGCACAATATTCAGCTGGAACCCTTCCTTTATACGTTTTCCCTTAAGAATGCGGGCAGCAATTCTCATATCCTCAATCCTGCCGTTTGTGCATGTTCCGATCAGTCCTTCATGAACCGGGGTCCCTTCAACATCATCAACAGATTTGACATTATCGACATTATGTGGGACTGAAACAACGGGGAAAACATCTGACAGATCAATTTCAATTTTATTTGCATAAACAGCTCCTTCATCTGCCCATACTGCTGAAAGTTTTTCCCTGAAGAAGATCTGCAAGATCTCATCCGCCGGAAAAACTGCATTCTTTGCCCCCATTTCAGAGGCAAGGTTAGCAAGGGTCATCCTGTCGGAGATATTAAGAGCCTTAAGACCCGGACCGTGGTACTCGACTGACATATAATTTGCGCCGTCTGCTCCAAGCATTCCGATTATCCACAAGGCCAGGTCTTTCGCTGAAACACCATCCCTTAACCTGCCTTTCAGTGTGATCTTTATTGATTCGGGCACCCTGAACCATGTCTCGCCTCTTTTCCAGATGCCGGCAGATTCGGTTCTGTCAATTCCTGCCGCAAAGAGTGTTAAAGGCGCCTGCTGTGGAAGTATGGCTGTCGCTTCCCACAATCAGCATTCCGGGCCTGGCATGATCCGACATGATCTGGTGGCAGATACCATTGCCTGCATCGTAAAACTTCTCAATGCCCTGGGATTTCACTATATCCCTGATCTCCTGGTATTGGGTTGCAAGTTTTGCATCACATGGAGGTGCATTGTGATCAAGAACAACCAGCATCTGACCGGGGAATGCCACCTGCTTCCCTCCCATTTTCCGGAATGTATTGTATATGCTTGAAGTATTATCGTGAGTGAGGATAATATCCGGCCGGGCAAAGACGATTGAACCAGCAGGTGCATTGAAGATTTTTTCTGCAAAAGTTCTTTTCATGAGTTCAACATTTCTTTAACGGAGTAAACCGCCGCGCTGGTAAATATTTAACTGAACCTCAGAGAATGGTTCTGCCTGGTACTCTCTGCCGTTCGTAGTGTTGTATATTGAGCCTGTTTTAAGATCGATCCTGAGAATATCACCATTTGTGATTTCAGGACTATCTGCCTTGAACGAGATAACAGGAAAAGCAGCATTTATTGCGTTCCTCTCGTAAATTGATCCAAACGATTCTGCAAGAATCGCCTTTACTCCAAGGGATATGAAGCAATCCACTGCCTGTTGCCTTGAACTGCCACAGCCAAAGTTTTTGCCTGCAAGTACTATGTCTCCCGGTCTTACTTTTGATGAAAAATCCTCAAAACCCTTCAGATTATCAAAGGTATACTTTCCCATCTCTTTCATGTCAGTTATAGTAAGGTACCTGTTATGGAATATCATATCTGTATCGATGTTGTCATTCGGAACTATCCATACTCTTCCTTCTATTACCTGGTCAGCTGATTTCGCATTTCCATCCACCGTGATTTTCTTATCCCTGCCAGTCTTTGAGACAACCGGCTTTTTATTAATAAACAAACTGACTGGTCCGGATTCAATATTTTCCAGCCCGGTAATAACTCCTGCCACAGCAGAAGCAGCAACTATTGCAGGTGAGGCCAGGTAAACGCTTCCTTTCCCCTGCTTACCGGGGAAATTGCGGTTTCCTGTACTTACAGTTACTTCACCCGGTCCGTTTTGCCCCACCTGGCCGGCTGCGCAACCTGCACACCCGGCATTCGAGACAAGAGCCCCCGCTTTCTTAAAAATTTCGATCAGTCCTTCGGAAAGACACTGTTTCCATATCTCATCAGTGGCCGGTACTATTTTAAGCACGACACCCGGAGCGACTTTCCTGTTCCTGAGAATTGAAGCAGCCTTTCTCATGTCACTAAGTCTGCCGTTGGTGCAGCTCCCGATAAAGGCAGAATCAATCCTGGTCCCTGTTACCTCTTTGATATCTACGGCATTATGTGGTTCACCGGGGAGGGAGATCATTGGCCGGAAGGCTGAAACATCGATATCAAAAACCTTTTCATATGATGCATTTTCATCGGGATAAACAGGTTCGAACGATTTTATTGTCCTTTTCCTGCAGTATTCTGTTATCTGATCTGTTGGCAGGAAAAGAATAATAATAGAACCCATTTCAGTTGCCATCGATGAAATAGTAATCCTGTCATCCAGGCTTAATTTTTCTGATGCAGGACCGTTAATTTCGACAGAATATCCGAGGAGAGAATTTGCACCGAAACGTTTCAGCAAGCCAAGAACGATGTCTTTTGAATCTATATTTTCAGGAATATTACCATTCAGATATATTTTGACTGAAGGTGGTACTTTGAACCATACCTTGCCCGCATGCCATGAAGCAGCTATGTCCATGTCACCCATGCCCTGGCCGAATGCTCCTATTGCACCAAGCACATTGGCATGTGAATCGGTTGATACTGCAGTTGCTCCTGGATATACAAATCCATTTTCGATCAGGATATGGGTTCCGATACCTGCATTGATATCAAAAACCCTGATTCCCTGCTCACGGGCAAATAACCGGCAGATATGCTGATTCACAGCATATTTCTGATCGGAACCGGTCGGATTACAATCAAATGTGAAAAGTGTCTTCTCAGGATCGTCAATGTGAAGTCCTGAATCTTTTAAGTGTTTCACGACATTAGCGCCTCCGAAATCACGGGCAACACGTACATCAATTCCGACATCAATTATTTCACCGGGTCTGACTACGGTCAGTCCTGAATGAGCAGCCAGGATTTTTTCAATCAAATTCATTTTTAGCAAATTATCTGAGAAGCAAAGGTAGCTGACCGGAAGCATTATTTAAACTGGGACCGGTAGCTTTTTGGTGAAATTCCTTCAGTTTTGCGAAACTGTTTATTAAAATTTGAGATGCTTCCGAAACCGCATTCCGAAGCAATTTCATGAACCTGGTAATCGGTTTCCCTGAGGAGGTAGCAGGCTTTATTTGTTCGTGTGCGATTGAGGTATTCGACGAATCCTGCACCGCAGTTTTCCTTGAAATAACGGCTGAAAGCAACAGGATTCATTTTCGCAATTTTGGATATCTTCTCGAGGGAAATCGGTTTGAAGTAGTTCTCCCTGATGTAAGTATATACCATTGCCATCCGTTTGTTCCCTCTTTCATCGTATGCCATCTTGTAATTTTCGGAGCATATATAAGATCTCTTTTCTGAGTTTATGAGTATCCTCATCAGGCTAAAGAAATCAATCATTTTATCAATACCCCTGTCGTTCGTCATCTGAACAAGGTGTTTCTCTGCTTTCCTGGCATCATCTAATGTGAATGCAACGCCTCTTTCCGCCTCTGATAACAACTCTTTCAGACCATGAAGCTCATGTTGAGAAAGTAGAGCATCGCCAAGTGATGTTATTTTAAAGTGAAGAATAATTCCGTGCTTTTCAGGAAGGCTGTTATTCAGCTTGTAATAATTCCAGCAATGAGGAATATTGCCGGCTATTAATACCATGTCATATTTATCAAAGAGTTCAACACTGTCACCAATAATTCGCGTCCCATTGCTCCTTAGATTAAGTACAAGTTCATATTCCGGATGAAAATGCCAAAAACCACTGGAATCATTAATGAAGGCTGAATGGAAGCCGCCACCGTCATCATAAAGTATTTTTTCGAGTTCAGCTACCATCCTTGTTTTGATATATAATTCAGGTTCAATCAAATTTAGAAAAAATCCGTTGATTTTTGTTTATCTTTTTCTAAAAAATCTTTGAAATTCCAATTTTATTAGCTAAATTTGTTCCTAGCTCAAGCTATTGATATAAAGAGGAAGAAAAGGGCAGGACGTGGAAATCAACAGGATTGTATTGCAGACATTGACTTTCACATCAGGAACCCTAGGAAAAGCGCCAGCTAACCATGGTTCCATCCTTTTATCAGACAGTAGACACGGGAATTTATCTCATTAATAAAGCCCGCTCCTGATTTTCACACTGCCACTTCCTCTTTTTTTTTGTCTCCCACGATCCGGTAGTCTCCCAATTGAAATAAAATCTTTATAAGTGTTTTAATAAACGATTTTCGGGTCTTTTTACGATAATTTAAAATAATCTATCTTTGGATGTCTCAGGAAAAGGGGAAACCTGAGGCATTGATGATATGAAAACGTATATAAAAAGAAGGGAAAAGAATAATCAGTTGATCGTTTTTTACAGTGCATGGGGTACTGATGAAAAGGTTCTTACTCCCCTGTGTAAGGATGATACAGACTATATATTGTTTTACAATTATTCAGCAGACGAAGCTCTTATTCTTCCTGAGATGAAGAAATATAAGAAAGTAACTCTCATCGCCTGGTCATTGGGAGTATGGGCGGCTGAATATCTTTTTCCAAGGACAGGCATTAAACCTGACGTCACAATTGCGGTAAACGGAACTCCCTATCCGGCGGATGAACAGTACGGCATTCCCCAGAAGATAATTGAAGGGACTCTGAATAACATCACAGAAGAGACAATAAGCAAGTTCTATCTCCGGATGTTTGGTGACAAAAAATCTTATGAAGAAAATCGCAGCCGCATTCCGGATCGTACGCTGAAATCTTTACATGATGAACTCCGATGGCTGTATAACAGGATAATGGAACAGCATGAGACTGGCTTTAACTGGAATTATGCTGTTATTAGTGAGGAAGATCGGGTTTTCCCTGTGAAAAACCTGAAAGCTTACTGGAATACACAGAAGAATACGACGAAGATCAAGCTTCCTTATGCACACTATTTCTTCAATAAATGGAATACATTCCGCGATTTCGCCTCCTATGTAGAGAGCTCCGGCGCTAAAAATTCAAAAGAGCATCCGGTATAACTGTGTTCTCAAATATCCCTTATCAGAACATTGCTGCCTGATTTTGCCACAAGCCTGTCGAATTTATCAAGAATTGAAGTTACCTTATCGTAATCTTCATTCTTCGTAATTGTAATCTCGCTTGCTCCCGTCCGGTCCATTCTAGAGAAGACGTAGCTGATTGTAAGCTTATTTATATCGAGTGCAGGTTGAAACCTCTGTTCGTTTCCTTCCTGTTCGATTATGGAAACAAGCTCCACGCTATGCAGGTCCTGAAGTATATCCCGTGCCAGCCTGACCGGAATACCGAGCCCCACAGATATATCTTCCGCACTGAGAGGTTTTTCACCTATATGAAAATTGCGGATAATCCTTTGAAGTATCATCAGGATAAGTGCACGTTTTTGAAAGTAACTGATTTTAAGTGACTGAAACTCCTGTTCAAACCTGCTGATATTCTGGTTTGCATAGGTTAGTTCAGCTCCAATAAGAACAATTATCCAGCTCGATTGCATCCAGACAATAAATAATGGGACAGCAGCGAAGCTTCCATAAATTGCATTCAACTTGGAAATGCCAAACTGGAGTTCAAAATACAACCACTGGAGAAGATGCAGTACGGTTCCTGCAATTATCCCTGAAATAAGCGCCGGTCCTATTTTCACCTTTGTATTTGGCATTACAATGAACAGGATTGTCATTGAGATCCAGAACAGTATATAGGGAGCAAATTGAATGAGAAAGGTTACCAGTGGTTTGAAAACAGTAAGTATTTTTGCCTTAGACATAAATTCAGTCAGATATTCGGCAACAAAAAGAGTAATGCTGCTTGATAGTATAATGAAAATAGGAGCTATCAGAAGAAAAGTCAGATAGTCGGTGAATTTTCTATACCAGGGACGGCCGATCCGAACCTGCCAGATATGGTTGAATGAGTTTTCGATATTCTCAAGCAGAGAGACAACAGACCAGAAAAGTACAATGATTCCTACACCCGCAAGATAACCTCCCTTCGTATTCTCGAGAGCACTGGATGCATTGGAGAGAAGCCAGTCGGTAACCTCAGTCTGGAACTGGGAATTCTCGACAATTGCCTGTTTCAGGTTTTCATCAAGACCAAATCCTTTGGCGATGGCAAAAGCAATAGCGACAATCGGGACCAGTGACAGCATTGAATAGAAAGTCAAAGCTGACGCCCGGAGTTGAACATTGTCATTGTTAAATCCACGTCCGGCGAGAATAAGTATCCGTAATTGTTTATAAATTTTGGATTCCCACCCTGAAAGTCCTTTTTTGGGTGAGCGCCAGATCTGTTCATTGAGGTCTTTAATTTTTTCAATACTCCATTTTACCGGATTTACCATATCTTACATCTTATTAAAGGAACAGGCATTTTAATGCTAACAATACCAAATATACAAAATCAAACAGCCTCTGTTATATTCAGTGAATTATTATTTTGCATTTTCATCCAAATACATGAACCATAATGAAAATCGAGACTCTTGAATTTATTGAAGGCGCCAGGAAATCAAAGGGAGTTGCTGTTATAATCGACGTTTTCCGTGCATTCTCCGTTGCTTGTTATGCTTTTGACTCAGGAGCGGCGAGGGTGATAGCTACTGCTGAAACAGACGAAGCTTTCCGTCTCAGGGAGAGATATAAGAATGTAGTACTTGCCGGTGAAAGGAAAGAACAGAAAATCGAGGGCTTTGACTTTGGTAACAGTCCGACTGAAATAATAAAAGCTGATCTCAGGGGTAAAACTCTTATTCACACCACATCAGCAGGTACACAAGGACTGGCTAATGCAACAAATGCTGAAATAGTCCTGACAGGCAGCCTCGTAAATGCAAGTGCCGTTGCTGCTTACATAAAAAGTCTCAACCCGGAGAACGTTTCACTTGTGGCAATGGGATTCAGGGCAAATGAATCGGCTGATGAAGATCTTCTGTGTGCCGAACATATTGCCTCTGTACTGCAGGATAAGGGACCTGTCGACGGAGCCAGGATCAGCGATCTGAGGAACACCTCCGGAAAACGATTTTTTATTCCGGGGAACATTGATTTTGCTCCTCCGACAGATTTCTTTCTTTGCACGATGCTCGACAGGTTCAATTTTATACTGAAGGCAATACGGCGTCCTGACGGGAATGTTGAACTCTACAGAATTGATTTATGAAATTCCCGCTACTTGATTAGAATATGGCCAGGACTGGTTTCCTGCGGTGGATTTCACGATATGTACAGAACATGCACACTTTATAGAAGCTGAACAACTTCAGTGAAATCTTACTGGAGTCGAGCTGAATTTCCATCCGGTCACGATACTTGATGAAAATTCCGGCCAGAATCCTTGTCAGATGAAGCATTTCGAGCCTGTTATACAATTTTAGTAACCTGACAGTTTCGGAAAATGCTTTTTTATCAGTCACCCTGTCATACAGGTGACTCAGGTTTTCTATTCCAAGCCTGGTTTTCGCCAGGAAGTCTTTATTAGTTTCAAGACCTTCGTGATATAATCCGTTATCAAGATGCAGTATCCTGATGCCTGCCTTCTGAAGCTGGTATCCCATAAGGGTATCTTCATGGCCGTACTGGCGTAGTTCCTCATCAAACCTGATCCGCGAAAAAACAGATTTCTCGAACAGCACATTGAATGTTGAAAATCCCGCATTCGGATGCTTGTTCCTTTCGGCTGCTTTTTTCTGTTCCTTAAACCGGCCATAGTGCCACCTGAGAAGCTTATCAGGATCACCGGGAGGGCTGTCACGGTACATTATGCCTCCGGATAAAACCTTTGACAGGCCTGCAACAGGTATCCATTTTCTGAGATATGCTTCTGCTGTCGAAGGAAGCATCGTATCTGCATCAATGAAAAGCAGATAATCTCCTTTTGCTTCCATGGCGAGTTTGTTCCTGATCGATGCCCGTCCAATGTTCTTCTCTGAAACGATCAGCCTGACCCCGTTGCCTTCCATCGACCTGTATTTTTCCCTGTATTCAGGCATTGAGCCATCATCCCCTATCAGAATTTCAATTAACTCCGGCACATTTCCCATTGCGCTTTTCATACTATGAACAAGAGCAATGATATCGTAATCTTTAACCGGTATAAGGAGTGATATCGTCATTTCAGGATAAGGCTTATTAAATCAAATGTACAATTTTTTTAATTAAATTCCCTTTACGTACTTTGGCAGGCAAATTGCAATACGTTATTTTTGTGTATATATATTGATCTGTATGAGAAGATTATTCCAGGTTCTTTTGTTATCAACATTGCCATTATTTCTTCACGGGCAGCAAACCGGTTATAACATAAATATCGCCATAAACGGGCTATCCGACTCAACGGTGTACCTGGCTTATCATTTCGGAGACAAGCAATATCTTAAAGATACAATTACTCTCGATAAATCAGGTAAAGGAGTATTTGACGGAAAAGAAACCTTACCTGAAGGTATTTACATGGTAGTTCTTCCAGGCAGAAAATATTTTGAAATGCTAATGTCGAAAGATCAGCAGTATTCTCTTGAGTGTTCATACAGCGATTTTACAGGCACTCTTAAATTCACCGGATCAACTGAAAATACTGCATTTGTGGATTACCAGAGAAAATGGATTTCCATGCAGCAGCATGCTAACGGACTTTCAAAACGTATTCAGAATAACAAAGATAACAAGGACTCCCTTAATATCCTGAGTTCTATTCAGAAGGCAGAAGAGGAAAAAATGAAGGCATACCTTAAAAGTGTAGTTGCCGAAAATAAGGGCAATCTCCTGGCTGTGCTCGTGAATTCTCTGATCCCTATCGAGATTCCTGAGTTTAATGTTCCGTCTGTTGTCACAAACCCTGATTCCGTAAGAAGACTCATGAATTATCTGTACAATAAGGATCATTTTTTTGACAATATAGATC
The DNA here is from genome assembly GCA_963744745.1 of uncultured Bacteroidota bacterium. Classification (GTDB taxonomy): domain Bacteria; phylum Bacteroidota; class Bacteroidia; order Bacteroidales; family VadinHA17; genus LD21. The sequence continues at coordinate 302,929 of CAVUVD010000001.1, forward strand.
TCCACGACGAGAGATTACTTAGAACCCCGATCCTGTATGCCAGGTTACAGGCGTTCTTTACGGGTGTCGTTATTCAATCGCCGGATTCGATAAACAAGGAAATAGATAAGCTCATAAAAAAAACAGAGGGTAATTATAAGATTTTTCAGTTTGTGGCAGTATACCTGTTCAATCATTTCAGGGAGAGTGAGATAATGGGACATGATGCCGTAATGGTCAAGCTGGCTGATGATATATACCTGACCAAAAAGGCCGATTGGGTTACGACAGAATTCAAGACAGATCTTAAAAAGCAAATTGACCTGATACGCCCGAACCTCATAGGTAAAAGAGCACAGAATCTTATAATGGATTCTTATAAGGGCATCTACGTGTCACTCGATGATGTCGAGAAAGATTTCACCATACTGTACTTCTGGGAACCCGATTGTGGTCATTGCAAGGAGGCTACACCAAAACTCAAAGACTGGTATGAAAAACCAAAGGATTACTCCTGCGAAGTATTTGCCGTATGCACAACAGCTGAAAAGGAAAAATGGACAAAATACATTGAGGAGAATAAGCTGCCATGGATCAATGGATGGGATCCGCAGAGAAGCTCCCATTTCGATTATTACTTTAATGTCCAGACAACCCCGATGGTCTATATACTTGACAGAAATAAGAAAATAATAGCAAAGAAGCTTTCGGTTGAAGACATTGGGGGTTTCATAGATAATTACAGGAAATATTTCAGGTGAGAGAATTCAAATCCCTCATCAGATCGTAAATTGAAGAATATTCTTTCCTGTTGCCTTTCAGATTTAAGATCCATTTCCTGTTGCCTGTTATCTGTATATAATCCCCTGCTCTGACATCAGTTACTGAAAACCCTGCACGTATGACAGCTTTTTCAGTGCATTGGCGGAGAAACATATCACCCTCAACATGTATAGATCCTTTAGGGACAGCCTTAAAAATATAAGTCCCCTCTCCGGAGTTGAATTTGATTATATCAGAATCAAAAAGTCTTTCAAACAGCCGGTCAGCAAGAAGGTCTTCCGGGGCTCCTTCCCTGATCCCGTCATCCAGGATAAGCCAGATTTTGTCTGAATACCGTAGTGCCAGGTCGAGATCATGAGTTGTTATTATGATTGTTTTGCCATGTAAATGCGAAAGTTCATGCAAAAGGTGCATGATTTCAAATTTACTGCGGATATCCAGGAAGGCTGTTGGCTCGTCCATGAGCATGATCGGAGTATCCTGTGCAAGAAGCCTGGCTATCATCGATCTTTGTCTCTCACCGTCGGAAAGACCTGCGACATATTTGTCTGAAAAACGAATTACAGAAGTTTTTTCCATTGCATCGCTGATGATCTGCAGATCATCTCCATCAAGTGTCCCAAGCCAGTTTGTATGAGGGTACCTTCCAAGCGACACCAGGTCAAATACCGTCATATTGCTGATCCTTACCTGTTCCGTGGATATGAATCCTGTTGTATGAGCAAGCTCATTTCCTGTATAATTACTGATCTCCCTGTCATTGAAGAAAACTTTTCCCCCATGGATATCCTGAATGCCGGTGAGAGACCGTAGCAGGGTGCTTTTGCCAATTCCGTTTCTGCCTATTATAGAGATAAGCTCTCCAGGTGAAGCAGAAGCAGAAAGTGGTGGAAGAAGAACATTCTTCCTTTTGCCGGAGCCGAAACCGATCAGAACGGAGTCGATCAATACAGTATTGCTGGATTTTTCTCATCAGAAAACTCCGTTGTATTTATGGTTCCTGAATATCACCCACATCACCACCGGGATTCCGATGAATGATGTTATGGCATTTACAGGAAGAACATTCTCAGAACCCGGAAGTTGTGAGATCATATCACTGATCAGCATCAGGCTGCCGCCAATCAGAACAGTTCCTGGCATCAGTACCTTGTGATCTGATGTCCTGAAAACAATCCTGGCTATATGAGGAACAGCTATACCGATAAAGCCAATCGGACCGCAAAACGCCGTCACACTTCCGGCAAGAATACTTGTACATAAGAAGATCACCAGCCTGGCAAGCTTTACATTCAACCCCATGCTCTCAGCATAATTCTCGCCAAGCAGCAATGCGTTCAGCATTTTCATTGTAAAAAGGCTCAGCAGAATGCCGGCAGAAACAGTAGTTGCGAGAACAGCAAGCTGTCCTGATGTAAGATTTCCAAGGCTGCCCATGGTCCAGATGACGTATGCTTTAAGCATAGTCTCATTGCTGAAATACTGGAGAACAGTTACAAGGGCAGAAATTCCGCTTGAAAGCATTATCCCAAGGATAAGGATCGTCATTATATCCCTTATCCTGGCAGATATCACCATTATGAGAAGTAAAACTGTACCTGCCCCTATCCATGCTGCGATTACCAGTATCCAGTTTCCTGCAACACCAGGAAGTCCCGAATTAAGCACAGGCTCGAATCCCAGGATCACTAATGCAACTCCCAGGCTGGCTCCTGAGCTGACACCGAGAACATAAGGTCCTGCCATTGGATTCCGGAAAACAGTCTGCATAAGAAGACCACTTAATGACAATGCAATTCCTGCAAGAAGTGCAGTAAGGGCCTTCGGTAATCTGAATTTCAGTATGATAATATCTGTTTCATTTCCCGTTGGATTTATAAAAGCGCTTATGACATTTTCCGGGCTTATGATTACCGAACCAAGAAAGATATCAAGTATGAAAAATGCAATGGTTGCAAAGAACAGGATACCGAAAAGGAATGCATACCTCCTGTTACGACTTGCTATGATATTATCATGATCCAATTTCAGAAATAATGTTATTCAAGTTTCCTGTAAAAAAACAGATCGTCGTCATCACCAAGAAGTTCCGGATGCATGATCATTACCAGATCTCTCAAAACCAGGTGAGGGTAAACACTACCTGTTTCCCAGTAATCGTTTCCTCCCGCCGGATTAACCCTCTTATTATTATTGAATAATCGTCCGCTTCTGAAGCATGGCAGGTCGGAAAACCTCGGATCAAAGGAAATTATATCCTGCATGGAGGTTGCAGTTCCGATATTCAGCCAGTAATCGGCTTTCAGGCCCCGTATATACACGTTCTCCAGACTGGTTGGCATCGATTCATCCGATTCAGTATCCTGCCACAGGTACTCACCTCCTGCATCATGTATCATACTGCTAATGTAAGAATTGCCTGGAGAAATATACCATGTATCCTTATAGGGCAATCCCAGCATTATCTTTGGCCGGTTATTAATACCGGCTGTCATGTTCCGTATTTCTTCATATTCAGCCACTTCATTCCTGAAGATGCTGTCAGCCAGTGACTCATGGGAATACAATACACCGAAAAGCTTTATCCACTCAGCCTTCGCCAGGGCGTCCTTCTCAAGATAATCTGCATTGAACAGAACCTTAATCCCGAGCTCTTCAATTTTTGACGTATACCCTGCTGATTCCCCGCCTATTCCATACATGATAACAAGGTCAGGAGATATGCTGATTATCATTTCAGTGTTTAGTCCTGCCTCATAACCGACATCAGGGATATTCTCATCACTGATCTTTGCTTTCATCTCTTCGGAATATACGAGACCGGCACCGGAAACTGCTGATACAGATCCGGACTCACCAAGCGCCGAGATCATAGCCAGATGAGTTACTGACATGCATACCACTTCTCTTACCGGAGTAAAAATAACATCTGAGGAGTCAATACCGGCGGGGATATCCGATCCACGGTTTACAAGATAGTATTCCATGCTTGTTATATTTTTTCCCCTGCCACGGATTAATGATCTTCAGGAGAGTATATCCGGGTTTCTTTTCAATCGTAAAATGCTTTGCATATACAATCTCCCCCTTTACAGTTCCTGTATCTGATATTTTTTCATGACCTCTGCATCCTGTAATCACAGTAATGCAACTCAATATAAAAGGTAATACCTTCATAAAAACTGTCAGGGAATATAAGTGATCTGGTTCTGGCGAGGACGCAGGTTAAAGCATATCTCACCGGGATTTAATCCGGTATTCATCTTTGAAACGAATGATCCATCATTTTTATATATGAGCAGGAAACCTTCTTTAATGTAATCAACAGCATCGGTAATCAATATATCACCATTTACCGGGTTTACAGCCAGCTTATAGAATATCTGTCCTGTTGATTCCCCGATCACAGGTGCATAAGGAAGTGCGTCTGCATTAACATCCATTTTCCACGCTCCTTTATTTAAAAAGTAAATATTTTGACCTGTGCCATCGATCTTCAGGCATGATGGATTATCGCCTGAAGATGGAAATACATATTTTTCATCAACATTAAGACTGGTGGTATTAATGACATCTATTTCAGCATTCCGGGTTTTCATCCAGCCACCAGTACAAAGAACCCACAACCGGTTATATTTGTCCAAGACCATGCTTTCAGGTTCGAGACCAACAGAAATAGAACCAATAATTTTGTTCTGGTTAGTGTCGATGACATAAATATTATTTCCACCAAACCAGTTTGCCACATATGCCTTATTCTCATTTACAACAATATCCTCAGAGGTTTTTCCAAGATTTATATATCCGGAAATTGTTTCATTTTTCAGGTCAATTATAGCAATTGAATCAGAATACAAGCTGGTAACATACGCTTTACCGTCATTTACAACAGCCATTTTACGCGGAGATATGAGACCGGTTATAGTCCCTTTTGAAAGGAAAGTATTGCGGTCGATAATCTCGATCTTACCTGAATTATTGACCACCAGATAAGCATTTTCACCGTAAGCTACTATCGAATATGGCACATCTCCGAGAGGTCTGTCGTTATATTCCCTGAAAAGGTCGTTGTAGATTTCCATCGAGTCGTATGAGAAAAATGAGAGTGAGCCGTTTCCTGCCAGGAATTTGCCTTCATTAATAATAAATGCACCTTCACCTTTTAAAAAATTGTCGGGTTGCTCATCAGGTAATTTACTGCATGAAACAAGGAGGACGCTGAAGCAAATAAATAATATCTTTTTCATTTTCTTAATGTTATTTGAGCCAGTAACCTCAATTCAAATGAGCGGCCTGGCAGTGGATAATATGCAATATTCTGATAACTGACATTAAAAATATTGTCGATACCAAACGAAAGATCCGCCAGGCCCCAGGACCTTTTATACCTGATCCCTGCCGAGAGGTTATTGACAATAAAGGATGGCAGAAAGTCATCATTATCTACAGAAGTGAACCTTATTCCCGTCAGGTTTGTGAGCCATTCTGAATGGAATATACCATAGTTAAAACGGAAAGAGCCGTTTGCCATGTTTTCAGGTATATAAACCAATTGATTATTACTTTTCTTTTCGGTCTCGTCAGTTGACCTGGTATATGAATATCCCGCCTTCAGGACAGATGACAGCTTACCCTGGCTGAATAACAGAGAAACAGATGACTCAATCCCCCGGGTAAGAACATTGCTGATATTTTCAGCATTCCAGTAATTGAATTCTCCCGGGCGCCACTGGATCATGTCTCGTATGGAGCTTCTGAATAATGTCATGTCATACCTGAGCCTGAACGAGGATATACTCTCATCAATCTTAATTCCCAGCTCCGACATGATTGCATATTCATTCTTCAGATCAGGATTGCCCCCGGGATACCAGTACAGGTCATTCATTGTTGGAATCCTGGAGTTTCTGGAGAAATTTGATTTAATAAAATATTCTTTTGATGCAAACGGTTTAACCATTATCCCGGTTGAAAAATCGGGCACCAGGAGTCGATGATTATACAGGATCTGCCGTACAAGGAAACTTCCCCTGATCACTTCACTACTGATGCTTTGCAGCGATAAAGAAATATCGGCCGAATTTCGAAAGGCTTTACCGTCATAATTATTCGAACGCACGGAAGTGAATTCCTCATTGAATATCAATCCCATGCCGACAATGTTGCTGATGTTCTTTTTAACTCCGGCTTTAAAAACAACTCCGTCAGAATGGTTCCGCGAATCAATATCAACCAGCCTGTTAGTGTAATTCAGATCTGACATAATATAGGCTGCAGTAAGAGAGTAATTTCTTTCGTTTTCGTAATGCAGGATGGACCTGAAAGAAACATCTTTCTGTCGTTCACCGGCGAATTCTGTTAATAGTGATGAAGGCAGGTTTCTTTGAGCATGCTGGTACCAGAGATGCGCCGACAATACTCCGCCGGGCAGCTTATTGTACAGCTCCTGCATAAAACTTTTCTGCCTGACCTCATTATGATGCCTTACAGCCTTGAAAGATCCGGCCCTCGATACATCATCAATGTAAGTAAAATTGTTTTCAGACGACTGGATGAAGGCTTTTGTAACTGAATTGAAATTACCTGAACCTGTTTCAGCGGTTACAAGAGCTCCGTATTTACCAAAACTTCCGACACCGGGAGAAAAACTGATTTTTGTCCGGCTATCCCAGTCAGGGGCTGATTCAAGTGAGATTATCCCGCCGGATGATCCGCTGTTCAGAAGCATTGATGACCCACCCGCATAAATGTTGATTTTATCGGTCATGCCGGTTGTAAGGATTGCAAGATCCGGTTGCCCAAGCATCGGATTGTCAAGCCGGATGCCGTTCCAGGTTACCTGTGTTCCTGAAGCTCCCGTTCCCCTTATGGATGAAGTAGCAGTACCTCCGTTGCCATATGATTTTATATATATATTGGAGCTGAGTGAAATAGCTTCTGCAACAGTTCTCAGGCTGAAATTCTCCAGAACGGCAGTATCGATCTCAGTTCTGGTAAAACCGGGAAGGACAGCATCAGACTTGTGACCTGAAATGATTACTTCTTTAATAATAACTGTATCCCGGCTCAGCTGGGCTTTCCCCTGGTACGAGACCAGGAGAAGAAGCATAATATCAAAAAGAAATCTTTTCACAAATATCTTTTTAATGAGCAGGTCACAAAATGCACCTTTTCATCATTAATAAAATCCGGGATTTTAAAGTGGACGAATGAAGTTATCCGGCGCTTTATCTCCCGAAAGCTTGAATTATAATGCTAATGGCAGGTCTTCTGACTTGTCCCTGTTCATGAAGCCTTCCCATAGCTAATCGCCACAGTGGCAGGTTTTTCATGAAACATGATCGTTAAACGACCGGGCTTCACAGCAGCGGGTACTGTTGCGGATTCTGACCGCATTCCCTTTTCATCACGCTATTGCGTGACACCAATAATCATAACAAAGATATGTGATTTTTCCTGACTGGTACAATTCTGTAAAAACAGATATGAGACATTTGTTAACAGGAAAGATTTCATGGAACATATTTGAGTATCTGTTCTCCGGTGCCTATCCTGTAGCCGCTGGATGTAAAAACGATTTCTTCCCGGCTGTTGACAATAATAATAAAAGGCAGCTTTATTTCTGAATGTTTGGAAAGATGAACATATTTTTCGAGGCTCGAAAGTCCTTTATCGGTACCGAAATAGCTTTTTGATGGCAGATCGTTTGTTCTGACATTTAAATCAGTTGCAGAAATGAAGAGAAAATTGCCTCCCCACAAATCAAGCTCCTTTTTAAAAGGAGGCAGATCAGAAAAAACATGCCTGGAAGGTTCCTGGACAGGATCCAGCCACAGTATCACGGTTCCTTTCCATGAATCAGCTGAAATATTCTTTTCATCGGGAAAGAGTTTCATTAGCGAAGTGAGATCAGCTTTACCGTATATATGTTTCGTTCGCTCAGGATTTCTTACATTCACACTTATTGCTTTATGCTCACCTTCAGTCAGATTAAAGAAGGTAATACCTGCAAATATCCTTTTGTCATCAGGCCTGTTCCCGGTAACAAGCATGTAATTCCCGGCGGGAAGTTCGAGCTCCTCAAATCCTGTGACTTTCCTGCTGAACTCATAGTCAAGAGTGGTGTATCTTCCGCCTTCATACCTGGCAAGAGTAAAATTTGTATAATACTGGGGTTCAGGATTTTTCTGTTCTGTTGTCAGCTTAAGAAATCCTTTCTGACCAGAGTAAGTCTTCTGTCCTGTAAAATATATATCATGCCATTTGTTTTCCGACCAGTACTGCGGGATGCTCCTGCCAGGCTCGAGTCTGGCCGGTATTCCCAGGCTTCTGCATATAGCAATAAAGCATATAGCCCTGGAGTGAGTATCAGAGACTCTGAGCTGAAAAACACCTGCAGGGGTCAATGGTGTTTTATAATAGTTTTCTTCATCATTAATGACTATGTTCTTATCCAGGTAATCCCTTATCAATTCAGGGTCAGATATTGCATTTCCGGTAAGTTCGGGGGACAGGCTCTTAAGGAAAAAGCTTCTCCATGCGATCATCATTTCATTGTCTATTCTGGAATTTAAAACATAATTTATGAACATGTCGTTTGAAATGCCCGGCTTCATCACAGAGTTCAGCAGGTGATCAGCCAGGATGGCAGATTTTGTATCTCTCAGATCTTTATCAGGCAGGACTTCCAGCAGCCAGAAAGCCTTCTGTCTCAGACTGTCAGGAGTATTCATGAGAAACTTCCATATTTCATTATAATTACCCATGCTCCTTTTGAATACAGTCCTGGTTTTCCCAGGGTCAGTATTCAATTTCCCTGCAACAGATCTGATTTCATCATCAGTGATCCACGAGTTTATATAGGATTCACGAATGAAATTCCCTTTCTGCAATCTTTCAGCATTTCTTCGGGCTTCCTCCTCAGGAATGCCCGGATATGGTTGCAGTGCAGGGGGTGCAGTCAGATCAGCTTCGACGATGTAATTCCTGCCATCATGAGGTTTCAGGTCAAGAGCCAGAGTATCTGTTTTTTCCACAGATATTATCGCCCATGCAAATTCTTCACCGGAATGAGCCCAGACAAGCAAATCACCGAAACCTGTCTCAAAGCTGCTTAAGCCATTTTCTCCGGTGGGAACAGTTGTAAGGGGAAAGAATTCAGAATAATTATAAAGACAATAATCGACGGAAGCCCCCTGAACAGGTTTTCCATCCGGTCGCTGAACCTTAACGTATATTCGTTTTGTTTCAGCATATTTTGCAAGGTTATTGACTTCGGAGTAATATGGATATACATTTATATAGTTTTCATTACCATATGCTGCCCCGAATGATTTTGTGTGCACAAGCATTGCCCTCCTGGCAACTTCAGTGAACCATCCCTTATCGAAAACAGGTTCAGGTTCACACGCTCCCATATAATTCCATTTGCCGTTATTCCATATTTCAACCCAGGCATGATTGTCATCTGTGTGTGCCCATCTGGGGGTATAGACCTGCCTGGCAGGTATTCCCGCGGTTCTCAGGGCTGCGACTGTAAATGTAGATTCTTCACCGCACCTGCCTTGTGCCGATAAAATGGTGCTCATTGGACCGGATGTTCTGATATCGGCAGGCTGGTAAGTTACCTTTTCCTGGGCCCAGTAGTTGATTTCCAGCGCTGCTTTTTCAAGGTCCATACCTTTTATCCGGGTATGAATCTCATCGTAATATTCAATTCTGAACGAATCAAGATTCTCATTATTCACCCTGCATGGCAGGACATAATGCAGGAATATATCTTCAGGGATTGCCTTCCCCCATGGTACCTGGTCAATTGCCATCAATGCCCTGTCAGCATTGGCAAGGAAAAACTCTCCTGAATAGTCAGCCAGATCATTAAGAGGCATATAGGCAAACAGGAATTTCAGGGCAACGCTTTGCCTTTGTGTTAATTCTTTATTGAAGACACTGAAAAGTTCATTGCTCCTGTTTTTTGCAAGCGTCCCGACGCTTTTCAAATGCAATTTCAGTTTGTTTGAGATATGTCTTATCCGTGATCAGGTGATCACGGGAACATGAAATAGTTAATACCGTGACTACCGCCAGGTACAGAGCAATTAATCGATGCATTTTATATTTATTTATCCGGATCTAAACAGTTCCGCAGGAATTTCTGATCACAAGTTCAGGGGATATATTGACCTGACGTTTGTATTTACCTTTTCCTGAGTTCTTTACCTCTGACCATATCATATTAGCCACCTTTATGGACATTCCTGATAAAGGTTTTCTCAGGCATGTAACAGGTGAAAAAAGCAGATCGAAGCCGGTGCCTTCCTCCATGGAGACAACTGCAATATCCTGGGGGACTCTGAGGTTTTTCTTTTTAAGGATCGACATAATGGGATAAACCAGTGTCGCATTCATGATAATCATTATATCGGCCCTGTAAGGCGGTCTCAGGAATTTTTCGAAATAAGCGGCATCAATACTGTCATCAGTTGGCCTGTCAAGCTCCACTACAACGGGTTTATTCATCTCAGGTTTAAGACTGAGCGCATCCATGAGATCCTGGATAGCAGTCCTGTCATCACGTATAGTTTTTCTGTCAGCGAGAATTATGATATTCTTATATCCAAGTTTGGAGAGATGATTCACTACAAGACCTGCGCCTGCATTTGTATCAGTATTGATAGTATTCAGACGCTGCGATTTAATTGATTTCTCCAGCAGAACAAACGGGTAATCAGCGGTCCGCAGAGCGCGTATTGTGTTTTCATCTGCAGCTTCGCCAAGGAGGATCAGCCCTGTATAGAACTTTTTAAATGCACTGATCATCCTGTCATAGCGATGATCATCAGGATCTTTGGTAACAATTGAAAATCCGACGCCTATACTGGAGAATGCTTTCTGAAGAAATGGAGTAATCTGGACCACAAAAGGATCGTTAATTGAAGGGACGATCATTCCCAGTACTCCGGGTTTCTCTTCTGTAGGGGCAATTTCATATTTCTCCTGTATGGAATCGAAAAAACCCATCTGCCGTGCGAGTGAAAGAACTCTTTCCTGGGTATCTTTTTTAATACCCTGCTGGTCAGCTTTATTGTTGAGCACTAATGAAACCAGTGTACTGGAAACTCCTAACTTTGCAGCTAAATCTTTGTTTTTAAATTTTTTGGCCATTTTCCCTCAGCTTGAAAGAAATAAATTTAAACGATTTTTTTAATCAGGGAGCTAAATTTCCAACTTTTAACATTTATTAAGGAAAATGCAAAAATGTTAAACAATCAATTTCAGCCATAAAAACCACCTCTGTCGAAATGAAATTAAAAAAGAGCTGCCTTAAAATTCTTCTGTAATTTTCAGTAGGATATTAAAGCAGCTCTTTCAGCAATTCAAAGAAACCGTTTCATCTTTTCGGAGGATTAACCCCTCTTCTTTTGGCAGCTTCTTCAAGTCGCATCTGCCATTTGGATTTTTTCAAAGGTTTCTTTTTATTCTCTTCAAGCGTGGCAAGAACGGCATCAGCGTTAATGAACCGCTTTGAGATTATATTCTGAATCCATGTCAGCATGTTTGCCAGGAAATAGTAATAAGTCAGTCCGGCTGAGAATTTATTCAGGATGAACATGAACATAACCGGCATAATATACATCATCATCTTCATTCCCGGCTGATCAGATCCCGGTGATGAACTTGTCATTTTTGCAGTGAGGATCGTTGATGCTGTCATAAGCAGCGTGAAAAGGCTCACATGATCACCATACCATGGAATTGTGAATGGAAGTGTAAAGATTGAGTCATACGTTGACAAATCTGTTGCCCAAAGAAATGATTCCTGTCTCAGCTCGATTGATATGGGGAAGAACCTGAACATCGCGAAGAGAATAGGCATCTGAAGGAGCATCGGCAAACATCCTCCCATCGGGTTCACTCCTGCCCTTTTGTACAGCTCCATTGTTGCCTGTTGCTTTTTAAGGGCATCCTCCTTTTTAGGAAATTTCTTGCCAAGCTCATCGACTTTAGGCTTGAGCACAGCCATTTTTGCTGTGGACTGGTATGATTTGAAAGTAAGAGGAAACAGTACAATCTTAATTAATATTGTAAGAATCAGTATTATTATTCCATAACTTCCGATGAATCTCTCAAGCCAGTTGAAAACCGGGATTATCATGAATCTGTTGATCCATTTTATAATATTTCTTCCCAGGAATACAAGTTCATCGAGGTTATAACCTTCTTTCCGGAGAGTCGTAATATGGTTCGGACCATAATACATCTTCATATTGATGGAGTCGTTCGAGGATGCATTGAACGGGACTCCAAGTTCTGAAGTGTAATAGCGCAGGTATTCCGGCGATGTTGCTGTCTTTGATGAGGTAAGTGAACCATTGAGGAAGAAATCCTCAGTTAAGAGAACTGATGAAAAGAACTGATCCTGGAATGCTACCCAGCTCAGTTTGGTTGTGAGATCAGTCTCCTCAGCTTCCGATCTTTGCCTGAATCCGAAATCTTTAACTTCATCCTGGAAATATTTATACTTTATCATCATGTATTGTTCCTCATTCTCACGGCCTTTCTCCTGCTGAGGAACAAACATGCGCCAGTCGAGTGTTATATTGTTCTGGTTAGAGGCTATTATCCCCTTCATGTCTTTAAACAGAACATCGAATTCAACCATAAACCTGTCAGGTGCCAGTGTGTAATTGTACTCAATATATCCTGATTCGCCAGCCAATAGCCTGAGGGTAACGGTTCGTGGCTCAGAGCTCACGGTTACAGTTTTTTCAACACTAACAGGGGTAAAAAACAAACCATTTGTCTGTATTGCCTTGTTATCAGCGGTATAGAAATTAAATCCGAAAACTGTCGAATCACCCGAAAAGAGGATCAAGGGTTTTCCATCCCAGGTCTTGTAATCTTTCAACCTGGCAGAAAATACCTTTCCCCCTTTGAGTGAAATTTTCAGCTCAACGCGGCTGTTCTCAAGAGTTATAAACTCGTTCTCTCCTTCTGCGGCTTTCGAAAACACTCCAAGCTGCCCGGGTTCAGGTTTTGGATTCTCTGCCTGTGCGACATTTTGAGGTGAGGATATATTAACTTTCGTCGTATCTGCGCTTGTAGAATCTGTAACAACTCCGATTTTTTGATTTATTTCATTGAGTTTTGAAATAATATCAGGCTGGTTCGGTTTAAGTCTTAACGCCTCATAGTAGCCCGCCCTGGCATTCTCCATCTCTCCTTTGGCATAACTCATATCGGCTTCAGTCACCGTTTTCTCAAAGGCTTTGTTAAGCCTTTGATTGTTAAAAAGGCTGAATCCGATGAAGATTACAAAAATGAGGATGAGCCCTGTTATAGTATTCCTGTCCATTAGTATTTACCTGTATTATTGATTCCGATTGTCAAATATTTAATAATCTATTTATCTATGCAAGCTTTCACAAAACTGACAAAGAGAGGGTGTGGATTTATCACTGTGCTGCTGTACTCCGGATGAAACTGAACCCCGACAAACCATTTATGATCAGGGATTTCCATTATTTCGACAAGTTGGGATTCAGGGTTTATCCCGACCGGTATCATACCGTGCTCTCTGAATTCGTCTAAGTACCGGTTATTGAATTCATACCGGTGACGATGTCTTTCCGTAACCTCGGTCTTTTTATATGCCTGGAATGATCTTGAATTTTTCGCTATCTGGCACTTGTAACCGCCAAGACGCATAGTACCGCCCTTATCGCTCACACTTTTTTGTTCTTCCATAAGATCGATGACCGGATGCTTAGTCTTATGATTCACTTCAGTAGTGTGTGCACCTTCCAGACCCAGTACATTCCTGGCAAATTCAATGACAGCACATTGCATACCAAGGCAAATTCCAAAGAAGGGAATATTGTTTTTCCTGGCATATTCGATAGTCAGTATTTTTCCTTCAATTCCCCTGGCTCCAAAACCAGGCGCAACGAGAATTCCATTCAGACCCTGAAGCTTCTCAGCTACATTTTTCTCATCAATTTCTTCGGAATGTATGTATTCAATATCAACATTACATTCATTCATTGCCCCGCTGTGAATGAAAGATTCGGCAATTGATTTGTAAGCATCGGCAAGTTCAACATACTTCCCGACGAGACCGATCCTTACCGAATGTTTTGGATTTTTAAGCTTTATGAGGAAATCTCTCCATTCCTTAAGAGGTGGTTCACTATCTATTGGCAGATTCAGTTTTCTCAGGACAGTTTTATCGAGTCCCTGCTCGAGCATTTTAATCGGTACTTCATATATTGTTGATACATCCACCGACTCAATTACAGCGGTTTCCTCGACGTTACAGAATAATGCTACTTTTCTCCTGATATCACTATTAAGGTGTTTCTCAGTTCTCAGCACCAGCAGATCAGGTTGTATCCCGGTTTCAAGCAGTTCCTTTACAGAGTGTTGGGTAGGTTTTGTTTTTGATTCACCGGTTGAGTGAAGATACGGCACCAGGGTAAGGTGAATTACTACAACATTCTGTGAACCCAGTTCCCATTTCATTTGCCGCACCGATTCTATGTAAGGCAGTGATTCAATGTCACCGACGGTACCACCAATCTCAGTTATAACAATATCGAACTTATTGCCGGAGCTCACCAGCTTAATGCTCCTTTTGATCTCATCGGTAATATGTGGTATTACCTGGACAGTTTTCCCAAGGTAATCTCCTTTCCTCTCCTTGTTTATTACGGACTGATATATTCTTCCTGTTGTTACATTGTTAGCCTGGCTTGTCGGAACATTCAGAAATCTCTCATAGTGTCCAAGATCAAGATCAGTCTCGGCTCCGTCGATTGTGACATAACATTCACCATGCTCGTAAGGGTTCAATGTTCCGGGATCGACATTTATATAAGGGTCGAGTTTCTGGATAGTGACTGAATAGCCTCTTGACTGAAGAAGCTTTGCCAGAGATGCGGAGATAATACCTTTCCCTAATGAGGAAGCTACACCTCCGGTAACGAATACATATTTAACGTCAGCCAAGGCAGTATCTGTTAGTGTAACTTATTTTGATCCTGTTAATCATCAAGCCCTGACTGATCAATCATTTTTACTTTCTCTTCCAGGGTCTTGATCAGTTTTTTTGCATTATCGATCTTTTCCTCCACCTCTTTGATCATGGTATCGGCATTCTTTGATTTTGCAAAGAATCCGATATTATTCTCCCAGAGGACGATATCGCTTTCAAGCTGCTTGATTTTGGTAAAGAATTTATCTCTCTCGTTTCTTACTTTTCGTGAAGCTTTCGGATTTGCCTTGAGGTTATCAAGCTTACTCTTATACTTGAGAATGCTCTTATCATCATCACCAATCTTGAGCTTATCGAATTCATTATTGAGGGCATTCCGGTATTTGTTTGTTATCTCATCCTTCATATTGAAAGGAACAAACCCGATATCGGTCCATCTTCTCTGGATATCCTTCAACCGGTCAAATGCAGCCTGAACGTTATTTCCCGGTTCAAATTCCTCAAGTTCTTTTATTATTTCCAGCTTGGCTTTCAGATTGTCCTCGTAAGATGTATCAAGCTTGGCAAAAAACTCTGCTTTCCTGTTGAAGAACTGATCACATGCTTTTCTGAACCGCTTCCAGGTTTTTTCAGACTGCTTTCTTGGAACAGGACCAATTTCCTTCCATTCTTTCTGAAGCTTTATCAATGCATCTGATGTTGATTTCCAGTCAGTGCTCTCCTGGAGTGATTCTGCCTGCACACATAGTTCTGTTTTTCGCTGAAGATTTGTAAGCTGAATCTCTTTGTTATCCGCATAGAACCCTCTTTTCTTTTCGAAAAACGCATCACAGGCTTCTCTGAAGCGCTGGTATACCTTGTTATTCTGTTTTTTGGGGGCGAAACCTATCGTACGCCATATTTTCTGCAGGTCAACTACTTTCGAAGCTTTTTCATCGAATTCCTTGAAATTCTTTATTTCCTGGAGATTAATAGCTTCAACCTCCTCGCATAAAGCTATTTTGGCTTCAAGGTTTTTCCTTTGGTCTTCCTTCTGCTTTTCGAAGTATTCGTGATGCCTTTTATTAATCTGGGAAGTAGCTTCCTTAAAACGTTCCCATATCTCATTCTTCGATTCCTGGGGTACCGGCCCTATCTCGCGCCAGCGATTATGGAAATCCTGGAGAGATCTGAACGCATTTATCGGATTAGGTTCAAGAAGAAGCTCCTCTGCTTTTTCGCATAACGTAACTTTTGCCTCCAGGTTCTTCCTGAGATCAAGATCGCGAAGCTCCTTGTTGATTTTTATATAATCGTAAAAAACCTCGATTGCATGATGGTAATTTTCCCAAAGATCCTTCAGGGAGGCCTGGGGCACGACCCCTATGGCATGCCACTCATTCTGCAATGCCCTGAAATCATGGAAAGTTTTATTGATAGATTCTTCCCTGTTAACAAGGTCCTTTATCTTGTCGATAATATCATATTTCTTCTTAAGATTCTCGTATTTCTCGGCTTCCTGTACCTTTATGTAATCCGTCTTCTTTTCCTTATATTTTTCAAGATAATGGCGAACCTTAACCTCATCAGAATCGGCATGTGCTTTATATTCTTCGATCTTTCCGCCATCAGCCAGGAACTTGTTCTTTTTTTCATCTGATTCCTGCTTCAGCTTCTTATAAAACAGCAGCTTAATCCTTTCAACATCATCCCTGATTTCAGCCGGCGGCCGATTCTCTATCAAAAGCCCAAGAGTTTCAACGAGTTCGTGCTTCGGATAACCAGAATAATCAACCGGAGGAAGCTCTATTTCATCCAAATCCGTTTCATCTTCACTTTCAGCAGGAATTCCCGGCAACACATCTTCAGTTTCATTATTATCGTCAACCTGTGTATTTCCAGGTTCTTCAGGAGTATCCTGTTCCTCCTTTTTTTCCGCGTTTACCGCATGTACAGTCTCGTCAGTTCCGGAGGCAAATTGATCTGCCCCGGATTGTTCATTAAGAACAGAGTCATCCGGATCTTTATTTATCATAATCAATCCTTTTAATAATCAGCACTTTACAAGTAAGTAAATCCATACAAACATATGGATTTTTCAGAGTACGAAAATATCGAAATATTTATTAATACTCAAAGTTTTAGCCAAATAAATGTGAGAATCAGATATTAAGGAACTTAGCTATTATTCAATATGTGCGTAACAAAAGGGAAACTCGACTTCCACATTGGAAAAAACACCATCGCCAAGGAGATATTTTTTATATCTTTGGGCAAAGAAAGTATCTGAAAGATGGATTTAAAAAATATTATAATAATGGCTGCATCAATTGCTCTTGTTGGATTCAGCATTTATAAGAAATATCTATAAAAAAAACCTTCCACACACACAGGATAACTCAAATGAACTCACTTCCGGCAGGGATGATGATTATGAACCATATTCATCAGGAAGGTAGGATTGTAGATATTTTGTTCCTGGCAATCATGTGACGTATTGGATTGACTATCCTCTGCAATAATCGCTGGTCTTCGGTGATTATCTCAGCTGTACCCTGCATATTCTGTGTAAATTCAACAGATTTACCATAAAGAGTTGTTAATCCCTGCGGAAGATCTATTTCGATGATGTATGAATCGCCTGAAGGAACAAGAGATTTTGATTTCACAACACCTCTTACCATCCCATATTCAAGATATGGAAAACCGCTGAGCTTAATATTTACAAGCTGTTCCTCCTTCACTTTTCCTGACCTTTGCATTTTGAGATTAACACGGCCAACATATTCACCAGGATCATGTGGTACAATACTTACTACCGGTTCGCCCGCCTTTACTGACTGATTTGCACTCCAGAATCTGGTAAATGTAGCAATACCTTCAACAGGCGAAATGAGATAGTAAGTATTCACCCAGATGTTCATTTGAGCTTTAAGGTTCATAAATGATTCCTCCAGAATCGACAGCAGCCTTTCCCGTTCTTCAGACTTCGATATTCTATAATTGTCAAGAAGCTGCTGTTTTTCAACAAGTTCAATGAGCTTGGCAGAAAGATCCAGCCTGACCTGCTGAAGTTCAATATTGTTCTTAATAGAGCAACTGATGAGCCTGTTCATGCTGGCTTTCTGATATATATTTTCCTGCAAACAGCTCTGATTCACGTTTGTATTTCTTTTCCTCGATAGCCTGATTCTCTGAATAAAGTCTCTCTTTCCCTTTTAGTCTCTCTATATAATCCTGTAATCCGGTTATCTCCTTCTGAATTGCTTCAATCTTACTGCCATATGAATCATTCATGTCGAAACTGATAAGGTTCTTATGGTTCTTCCTGTATGCTGCAAAAGATTCCTGTAATTCCCCAAGTCCTGAAAAGTCCGGAAGCAGGGAATTTCCAGGTGACTTCATGCTGTAAAGCAGATGACGGAGGGAATCAATTTCAATTGTTTCGGCAGTTGTTTCCATAATTCCGATCAGCTGCCCTCTGGAAATTTCCTGCCGGTCCTGCACATACAACAGCTGAATGTGCCCTGTTATTTTTGAAACCAGGGTAACGGGAGGATTTGTGGTAGTTATCTCAACCGGGGAAGGAATAACATCAGGGTAGCGGATAAGCCATAAAAACAATATGAAAAGTACAAAAAGTATGAATATCACCACTGACCCGGTACTTACCAGTCTGGGAGGCGGATTTCCCATTATTTCAGTAACCGGTTCCGAGTATACAATCCTGTCCTTTTCTATTCTCATTCAATTACCAAGTTCAAGCTGGTTTTTTACCAGGTTATAATATGCTCCTCTTCTGTCGATCAGGGTTTTATGATCGCCAGTTTCAATAATACGTCCATTGTCAAGAACAACAATCCTGTCAGCACTTTTTACTGTGCTGAGCCGGTGAGCAGCAATGACAACAGTTTTGCCTTTGTAAAAATCTGATAGGTTTTCGACAATAGCCTTTTCGTTACCTGCATCAAGCGCATTTGTGGCTTCATCGAAGATAACAACATCAGGATTCTTATAGATCACTCGTGCAATAAGCAGTCTCTGTTTCTGTCCCTGGCTCAACCCTGATCCGTTTGCTCCTATTTTAGTATTATATCCTGAAGGCAGTGATTCAATGAAGCTCCTGATATTGGCGATTTCTGCTGCCCTGATAAGAAGTTCCGTATTGATTTCTTCAATGCCTGGTGCAATATTAAAAGCAATTGTACCCGGGAAAATATAACCGTCCTGCATAACGGCTCCCACTTTGCTTCTCCACGATTTCAGGTTTATGTTTGAAAGATGAGAATCGCCAACCAGTACCTCCCCATTATCAGGCTGGTAAAATCCAAGAATAATTTTCAGCAGAGTAGTTTTCCCGCTTCCGCTTGAACCGACAAGTGCCGTTACTTTGTTCTGTTCAATAAAAAGATCAATATCCTTCAGAGCATAGGGGGATCTGGGTCCTTCATACTGAAATGATATGTTATTGATGTAGATGGACTTATTCTCCGGAAGCTTATTTGCCTTGTTCTCAGGCTCTTTTTCCTCTTCTTCGAAATCATGAATTTCCGAAAGCCTGTCAAGGCTCATTTTTGCATCCTGTGAAGTCATGAGGAAGCCTGTCAGATGACTCACAGGAATATTCAACTGCCCTATAATGAACTGAACTGCAAGCATCATACCAAGTGACATTTCAGCCTTAATTACTGCTGTTGCAGCCACAATAGTTATAAGAATATTGGTGACTTCATTAATAAAGGTTGCTCCTGCGGTCTGGTACTGGTAAACACTAAGCGTTTTAACTTTCAGCCTGAAAATTGAGGCCTGTAACATCTCCCAGTCCCATCGCATGCTTGTGTCACTCTGGGTCAGTTTTATCTCCGGCATGCCATTAACAATGTTTATCAGTTTATTTCCTGATTCCGACATTTGCTTGAATCTCTGCTGATCAAGAAATGCACGTTTCTTAACAAAGAGCATTACCCAGGTTATATAAAGCAGAGAACCTGCAAGAAAAATAAACGAGTATTTTAATGCTGAAGATTGCAAGAACAATTCCGAAAACAACCAGATTAAAAAATGAAAATAGTATTGTCAGGCTGGCGGATGTCAGGAAATCCTCGATTCTCTTATTATCTTCAATTCTCTGAAGTATGTCGCCTGTAAGTTTGGTTTCGAAAAATGCAACAGGAAGTGACATCAGTTTTCGCAGGAAACCGGAGATAACTGCCACATTAACCCTTGTTCCTATATGCAGTAACAGCCATCCTCTGATGAATTCGATTGACATTCTCCCGACATATCAGCGCGAGTTGTGCAAACAGTATCAGGTATATAAAACCTATATCATTATTATTAAGTCCAACATCGATTATTGACTGGGTAAG
The DNA here is from genome assembly GCA_963744745.1 of uncultured Bacteroidota bacterium. Taxonomy (GTDB): domain Bacteria; phylum Bacteroidota; class Bacteroidia; order Bacteroidales; family VadinHA17; genus LD21. Next base: position 323,032 of record CAVUVD010000001.1, read on the forward strand.
GAATGGAATGATAAGCTGGATACAGCTTGCAAGGAAAAGCCCCAGTCCCAACTGAAGGAAATATTTTCGATAAAGCCTGAAATAGCTGAAGAGAAATGAGAATCCACGGCGGTTTTCAGTTTCCCCTTCTGTCTGATATAACGAGGGAGTGGGTTCCAGAATAAGAACCAGTCCTGCCGGTTCGTTTTCAATAATTGTTGAAGCCCAGTTCCTTATGAATTCTTCTTTGAGGTATTTAACATGACCTATACCCGGGTCGGCAACATAAACTTTATTTTTCCTGATTTTATAAACCACTACAAAATGCTTTTGTTTCCAGTGAACAATACATGGAAGCGGGGCATTGGTTTCAAGCATCTCATATTTTATCCTGACACCTACTGTCCGGAAACCAATTGATTCTGCAGCTTCAGAGAGTCCCAGAAAAGAGACTCCTGCCCGTGTAATAAAACATTTCCGTCGAAGGGTTTCCAGCGAGTAGTTCCTGCCATAAAAACCTGCAACCATTTTCAGGCAGGAAGGACCGCAATCCATCGCGTCAGGTTGTTTGACAAAAGGAAAAGACATTTATTCCAGGCAGTAATATTTATTACAGGTAAAGATAGTATTAATTGGAAATGACAAACAGGATATACTGAGACAACAGGCTCAGGGCTGAACCAATTTTGTTTCGATAATTTTTGCTTCAGTTCTTCGGTTCAATCGTCTTCCTTCAGATGTCACGTTATCGCCAATGGGATCGGAGTTTCCGTACCCCTTATGCCTTAATCGTTCCGAGGGTATGCCCTTGCTTACAAGGTAATCGACAACAGACAAAGCTCTTTTTTCAGAAAGAGTCAGATTGTATTCGTCCGTTCCGGTGGAGTCGGTATACCCGCCTATTTCAATAACGATATTTTCATTGACATTCAGAAGCTTTACAAGGTTATTGAGCTCAGCAATCGATTCTTTTTTCAATTCCCAGGAGTCAATTTCATAAAACACATTGGAAAGCTGCATCTTCTCTCCTACCTTAACCGGACTGAGAATTATTTTTTTTATGAATGGTTCGGATATTGTGTGCTGACCCTGTAAAAGAAAACTCTCGGAATAAAAAAGGTAACCGGTCTTACTTACATTTATTCCATAATTGTTTCCTGAGGGGAGGCAAACAAGAAACTCGCCGGAACCATCTGTTGAATTACTCTGGATTGGCTTGCCTTCCGTAAGATTTATAAGCTCATAGTCGGCTTTTATCAGCTTCCCTGTTTCCCTGTCATATACCTTTCCTTTAAGGTAGGAAACAGGTTCAGGCCTTGCAGATTCATAAAGGTCAAAATAATAGATATCCTTACCGTTCATTTTGTCCCGGATTGATGAGAAATAAGCTTTTCTGCCGTCAGAGCCTATAATGAGACCAGTCTCATCGTTGTATGTATTTATGGGATAACCCAGATTTTGTGGTTCTATCCATGTACTGTCATCACGCAATGTAGTCCTGAAGATGTCAAATCCTCCCATGCCCGTCCTTCCGTCTGATGAAAAGAAAAGTGTTTTACCGTCAAAATGAATAAACGGGGACATCTCATCACCTTCAGTATTGATCGTCAGTCCGGGATTAACAGGTTTACGTCCAGGTTCCGTTTTCATTCTTCCTGGTAATCCATATATCTTTTCCGCCAATTCCGCCAGGCCTGGAACTTGAAAAAATGAGTGTTTTTCCATCCGCGCTGATTGAGGGCTGGGATTCCCATGAACGGGAATTAACCGGAGGTCCTATATTTGAGGGTTGTGACCATTTCCCGTCGGAATTATATGAGAAATAAATATCGCAGCTCCCCATGGCTCCCTGCCTGTCACAAGCAGTAAAATACATATATCTTCCATCGGAAGAGAGTGACTGGGCGCCCTCATTCTGACGGGTATTCAGAGGCGCCCCGGCGCTGACTGCTTTTTGCCAGGCATCATCTGAAAAACGGCTGATGTAAAAATCCTCCTGTGAAGGCCCCTGGCTTTCCTGTAAAGAATGTTGCCTTGTAAAAATAAGGGTACCTCCATCAGCAGTTATTGATGGCCAGTATTCATCATCACGGGTATTTATTCCTGGTCCTGCATTTTCCGGATTGAAAACGACCGGGTTTCGCATTGCTTCTATTGCAAACTCACAATTCCTGATATTGTCAGAAGCGTCTTCAACATTTTTCTCAGACATACCCGGTTGCCGTACATAGACTTTATAATGTACCAGTGCACGCTCATAGTCACCTGACATCATTTCGGCTGTTGCGAGGCTATAGAAGACCGGTTTGTAGAAAAGCGAATCAATTTTTACTGCGGCCCTGTAGTTTTCAGCAGCTTCGGAATACCTTTTTTGTTTTGAAAGCATCTCGCCGAGAACCATATAAGCTTCATAAAACCTTTGATCCTCTTCTATAGCTGCTTTCAGGTTTCTCTCTGCGCTGGAAAGATTAAGAAAGTCATAATCCCTTGTGCCTTCAACATACAGCTTCATAGCCTTGTTTGAAGAAGTATGAACACTCTGTTGAGAGTAAACTGAAATGCTCATCAAAAATACTGGTAATAAAATGAAGCTGTATTTCATATACTAATTAAGGTATATGCATAAATTTATGTATCTGAAGTGATATCCGCCAGTCCGGATTGTTCTTAATATATTCAACAATCGCAGGTGTAATATGTTTAAACCGGCTCCATTCCGGCTGGAGATACAACCAGCAATCGTCGTTGACTTTGGTCCTGTATTTTTCAGCCCAATCAAAATCATTGCTTTCCCGGATTATTACCTTCAATTCATTTGCCACTTTACATATTTCATCTTTTGGAGGCATGTTTTGTTTGGGTGAGAGGCAGATCCAATCCCATTCACCACTAAGCTGATATGCACCAGATGTTTCAATAAATGTACTGATCTTTCTTTTTTTAAGACCCGTGCACAGGTAATCAAGGTTCCACATAAGCGGTTCTCCACCGGTAACCACCACAGAATCCGTGCCGCTTTTTACAGCATTTTCAATAATAACATCAGCAGAGACCATTGGATGAAGACCCGGTTTCCAGGCAAAACGTGAATCGCACCAGCTGCAACCGATGTCACAACCTCCGAGTCGTATGAAATATGCCGCTTTCCCCGAATGAAATCCTTCACCCTGCAGTGTATAAAACTCCTCCACAAGGGGCAGTTCCAATGTTTCACCAGGCATTTCCACCTTTTAGCTTTATCAGTTGCCGAATAGAAGAACATATTCCCGCTCTGAAGCTGATTTCACCCAATCTTCCGGAATGATCTTCCAGTTATTATATGTTTTTGGTGAAATTATCTTCTTTGATTCTATATACTTAAGTATATAATACCTCAGGTCCTTGTCTGTTGAGGTGAGCACTCTTTTTTCCAGATCCTCATGACGTATCCCCGCCCCTCTCGTGAGATGGCCTCCTCCGCCGCTACCCCTGTATGAATTAACAGCTACCTTATAAAGACCTTTTCTGTCAAACGGTCTCCCATCCGAAAAACCTTTAATTGTAATCCTTTTACCTTCAGGCTTACTAACATCTACCGTATAATCAATTCCTGCAGCCGAATCAAAGTTATAAGGCTGATTGTCCAGCCAGGCCTTCCCCTCTGTCAGTACCGGTTTACCATTCTTCATACGCAGCCTGAGAAGAATATCATTCCTGCTTTTCATTGTATTGAACCATCCTGAATATGAATATTCCAGGTAATCAATTATCTCCTGTCCTGAGAGGCTCATGGTATAAAGCATGTTTTCGTACCTGTATAGCTTGAACATATCGCCTACCTTAATCGGACCGGCAGGTATTCTGACATCGAATGAAAGCGGAGCTGTGAAGGATAGATCTGCTCCTGTAATATCAAGCTGCACTTCGTGAATCATATCAATAAATGCCGATGGTCCGAAGTAAGATTCCCTTGATGACAGTGTTGCTTCAGAGGTTCCTATTTCCTTGCTGACATAATCATGTATTTCCTGTTGGCGTTCAGTAAACTTATCCGAGGTAGCTTTATCAGGTTCATACTCAGAAATGTCAATCAGCTCTCCGGTTATTTTCCGGGTTAATTTTCCTTTTTTCCCCTTGCAGGATACTGTGGCAATTGCAACATTCCGCCCCCTCGACCCGGCATTTAGCATGAGGACTGTGTCGCCTTCATTATTCACAAACTTCTCGTTTGCCAGCTTATGATCGTGTCCATTGAAGATAACGTCAAACCCCGGAACATTGAAAGCCACAGCGGCTGATCCATCCTCTTTCAGAAACTTTTCCCTGTCGGCTTCAAATTCCTCTTTATTCCAGCCCGAATGAAATAATCCAACAACAAGATCAGGCTTTTGTTTTAATATCTCAGGCATCCATTTCCTTGCAGTTTCAAGCATTGGCTTGAATTCCATTCCTGAAAATAACTCAGCCGGTATCCACTCCGGTATTGAAGGAGTTACAAGACCCAAAACAGCAATTTTTACGCCTCCCCTTTCGATTATTGCATAGGGTTTGAAATATGGTTCACCTGACTTTGTGCTGACAGCATTGGCAGCAAGCAGCGGAAAATTATATGCGGTCAGCAACCCGTCGTAAACAGAATGCCCGGCTTCAATGTCGTGATTTCCAACGGTACCTGCATCGTATTGCAGGTAATTAAATATCTCTGCAGCTATATGAGGTGAAACAGTATCAATGAAGTTTGAGTGATATACTGCAGGTTGACCCTGGAGATTATCACCATTATCGAGAAGAACCAGGTTCCCACCTTTTTCCCTGATCTGCCTGAACAATGCCGCGGCATGCGTCAGCGAAAAGTCGAGCTGCTCATTCTCAATGAAATCAAATGGGAAAAAAGTCCCATGAAGATCAGTGGTTTCAGCAATTGTTATTGTAACCGGCTTTTCCCCTGAGCATGAAACGAGCAGAAAAAGAAGAAAAAGAGCATAGATCTTAAAAATTGTATTTAGCTTCTTCATAGCAAATTAATAAACACGATAATAGCCCAAACTCCGTCTCATAAATACTTTTGCAAACGGAACATGCAATATTTTGTTCAAACTTAGGAAAGATTATTCATAATCGGGTAAAAGGCTTTATGTTTTAGATCATGAATTTCTGAAGTATATTTGTCCAAAACAAAAAAAATGGTAATAACAGGTCTTGAGTCTATTCTTGAAAAACTACCCTCTGTTCTCAAAGGAAAAAGGATTGGAATTCTGTGTCATGCACCGAGCATAACCAGCGATTTTAAGCATATAACTGACCATTTCCATGAACACACTGATTGCAGGTTGTCGGCAATTTTCGGGCCACAGCATGGTCTCCATGGACAGACCCAGGACAATATGATAGAATGGCAGAGTGTTTTGCATCCTGTCTTTAAGGTTCCTCTTTTCAGCCTTTATGGTGAGCACAGGAAACCTACCGGGCAGATGCTCGACGAAATTGATGTACTTGTTATTGACCTTCAGGATGTCGGAGCAAGGCTTTATACATATATCTGGACGGTTAAATTATGTATGGAAGCGTGCTCAGAAAGAAGCATACCGGTTGTGATCCTCGACAGACCAAACCCTGTCGGAAAACTCCCTTTCGACGGACCAGTACTCAAGGAGGAATACTTCACTTTTGTCGGTGGAGCATGCATTCCACTTTGCCACAGGATGACAATAGGTGAAATGGTGCTTTGGTTAAAACAGAAATACTTCCCTGCATGCCACCTTGAGATCATCTGGATGAAGAATTGGAAAAGATCGTCTTTATACAGCGAGACAGGCCTGCCCTGGGTACTTCCATCACCAAACATGCCCACAGAGAAAAGCGCTGTTGTTTATCCCGGCACTGTTCTTATCGAAGCTCTGAACATTTCGGAAGGCAGAGGAACTACAATACCTTTTGAATTATTCGGGTCACCGGCGATAAATGCAGAGAAACTGAAGAAAAATCTGGTTGACAGAAGAATTCCCGGTTGCGCATTCAGAATACACAATTTCATACCCGCCTTTCATAAGTTTTCCGGTGAGTATTGTAATGGTCTGCAGATTCATGTAACTGATGTTGAACAATACAAACCGGTTGCCACGGCTTATGAGATCTTTGATGCAATAATCAAGACATCACCAGGTGCGCTCATTTTTAAAAATCCTCCTTACGAATATGAGTATGACCTGATGCCTTTCGATATACTTTCAGGAGATTCAGGGATGAGAGAAGCTCTTGTCAACAATGTTGATCCTGCTATTGAGATAGAGAGATGGCAATATGAGATTGGGGAATTCAGGAAAGATTTCGATGAAATCGCAGCATATCCTGAACAATAATTCTTTTAGATTTTCTACCTCACTTCACCTGTCAGACTCAAAATCTTTTCAATAAGCTTGTTTGAAAGAATTGGTTTGATAAGGTAGTCATTGAATCCCGATTCGATGATCTTGTGCCGGTCTCCCTGAAGGCCATAGGCTGTCTGGGCGATAATGATTATACCGTTGTTCATTTCCCTGATCCTTGCAGCAGCTATATAGCCATCCATTACCGGAAGCTGAATATCCATAAGTACTAAATCAATCGATGGATTCGAGATTACCAGATTAACTGCCTCAAGACCATCGATAGCATTAAATAGTACAGCCCCTGTTTTTTCAAGGATTTTGTTCAGGTACAACCGGCTTGAAAAATCGTCTTCGACTATGAGGATTTTTCGTCCATTAAGAATTTCTGTTTTATTCATTCTCTAAATTTACTGGAAAAGCCCTTCGTCCCTCAGTAAAATTAAAATGGCCGAATGTGGCACTATAACATATTTTTCTTTGTTGAATTCGATTTCAATTGCACTATTCTGAAGATATACAGCCTGGTCACCTTCTTTTGGCTGAAGTGGCACATATTTCGGTTCTTCAGGTGTGTTTCTCCAGGGCTCGTCCCGCTCGGTTACAGATGGTATCGGGTAACCCGGGCCAACTTTTACCACAAAGCCGATCTGAACCTTCTCGTTCTCATTAACACCCGGAGGAAGAAGCAAACCGCTTTTGGTTTTTGACTGAGGAGTTTTTGGCTTTATAAGAATCCTGTCACCGATCACAATCAGTTTGCTCAAATCCTTCTCATCTAAAAACACTCCCATAAATAAACTCAGTTTAACAAATGTATATTTTTTTATCATAACCCGGAACCATAACGGCATATTTATTAAAATTGCATTTGCTTCATGCTCATGACAGATAATGTCTGGAATCAGGTATTTTTGCCGGTTATAATATGGAAAAAGATTCATATAAAACTATCTCTTCTGTTTCAGAAGGTTTGTACAAAGAAAAAGGAAGCAGGTTCATCTCGGTTGTTTTTCCTGTAAGCCACCAATCTGAAATAAAACCGATTATAGAAAAACTCAGAAAAGAATATCATGATGCAAGGCATCAGTGTTATGCCTGGATGATCGGCGCCGACAGGGCAAACTGGCGTGTAAACGATGATGGCGAACCATCGGGAACAGCCGGCAAACCCATTCTTGGTCAGATTAATTCCGCAGGACTTACCAATGTACTGGTTGTTGTTATAAGATATTTTGGCGGAACTCTGCTTGGTGTGAGCGGGCTCATAAACGCCTATCGTTCCGCAGCTGCTGATGCCATAAAAAATGCTGATATTGTCGATCGCACATTACAGGATTACTATGAAATTAGATTTCCATACACCGTGATGAATGAAGTTATGCGGATACTAAAGGAAGAAAACATCGGACAATCCAACCAGCTTTTTGATACTGAGTGCAACATAACCGTTAATTTCAGAATATCTGTGAAGGATAAAATTCTGGCAAGGTTTAGCAGGATTGATGGGCTTGTATTGAAATATATTGAAACAAAATAAATATAATAATTCATCGCTCACATCCAGTGCAATGGCTTGTGCGCCGGAATTCGTGAATTAGTGGCTGATAATTCTATTGCTCCTCCCTGAAAATTGCCACTAATGCACTAATACCATCGCTCACATTCAGTGCAATGGCTTGTGCGCCGGAATTCGTGCATTCGTGGCTATTAATTCTCTTGCTCCTCCCTGAAAATTGCCACTAATGCACTAATACCATCGCTCACATCCAGTGCTATGGCTTGTGCGTTGGAATTCGTGCATTCGTGGCTGTTAATTCTATTGCTCCTCCCTGAAAATTGCCACTAATGCACTAATGCCATCGCTCATATCCAGTGCAATGGCTTGTGCGCCGGAATTCGTGAATTAGTGGCTGCTTTTCTCTTTTCACCGCGGACAACCCGGATTAGTTTACGGATTTTAAGCCCTCTGCCTGACATGGTAACCCATAATAATATATATAATATTTAATATAATAATATATATCATTTTATTTCTTAATATTTTCAATTCAAATCATCTGCTTCACCGGGGCAAACCTGCTTTGTCCTTTATTTTATTAAAATATTATCAACAGTGACTAATCTTTAGCCGATTCTTCAGTAATTTTGAATCATATCAGTTCAATCATGGCTCAAACAATGAAAAACAGAAGTCTCGTATCCATCGATGATTTCTCTACAGATGAGATTTTAAGGATACTTGACCTTGCCGAAGAATTTGAAAAGAATCCGGTCAGCGATCTTCTGGCGGACAAGGTTATTGCAACACTCTTCTTTGAACCTTCAACGAGGACCAGATTAAGTTTCGAAAGCGCCATCAACAGGCTTGGAGGGAAAATAGTTGGATTTTCTGATGCTTCAGTAACGAGCGTATCGAAAGGTGAGACTCTTAATGACACAATCAGGACAGTGAGCAATTACTGCGACCTCATTGTAATGAGGCATCCGATTGAAGGAAGTGCAAGATTTGCCAGCGAGGTTGCCGGAGTACCGGTAATAAATGCAGGAGATGGAGCAAACCAGCATCCTTCGCAGACTTTACTGGACCTCTATTCAATCAGGAAAACACAGGGAAAACTTGACGGGCTGAATATTTTTATGGTGGGGGATCTTAAATATGGCAGGACCGTGCATTCCCTGATGATGGCAATGTCGAGATGGAACACCACTTTCAATTTCATCTCACCCGAAGAACTTAAAATGCCTGATGAATTCAAGCTGTATCTCGACAACCTCGGATTAAAATATTATGAGCACACTGATTTTACTGACATAATAAGCAAAGCCGACATTATTTATATGACAAGGGTACAGCGGGAAAGGTTTTCAGATCCTATTGAATACGAAAAAGTGAAGAATGTTTATGTATTAAGGAATTCAATGCTGGGCAAGACAAAACCAAATATGCGTATCCTGCATCCTCTTCCCAGGGTAAATGAGATTCACCAGGATGTTGACAGCAATACCAAGGCGTATTATTTTGAACAGGCTCTGAACGGGGTATTCACCCGTCAGGCGATTTTGTGTTCATTACTCGGAATAAAATAATTACAGTGAATGAAAGAACATGGCAGACAATTAAGCGTAAGCGCAATAGAGAACGGGACAGTTATTGATCACGTTCCTGCAAGCAATCTTTTCAAGGTCATTCAAATACTTGGACTTGACAAAATTGAGACCCAGATAACATTCGGAACAAATCTTGAAAGTAAGAAACTGGGAAGAAAGCGATCATTAAAATTGAGGGTGTCTTTTTTGAAGATAAGGATATAAACAGGATCGCACTTGTGGCTCCTGATGCCAAACTCAACATCATCAGGGATTATGAAGTCGTTGAAAAGAAAGTGGTTGAAGTTCCTGACAATATTGTAGGTATTGCGAAGTGTATGAATCCGAAGTGTATCACAAATTTCGAGCATGTGACTACAAGATTCAGGGTTGTCTCAAAAAAAATCGTTTCGCTGAAATGCCATTATTGTGAGAAGATAACCAACCAGGAGAATCTGCAGATCATCTGACACCTGCATTCCGGTACTATCTCAGCCTGTCATAGGACCTCACGATATTTTCATCTTTCCTGATTCCTGTTAATGCAAGGATTGAAAAAATGAGCATCAATAGGGGAAGAAAGAGCTTGTAACTGAATGTGAGTTCTGCGTCAGAATTACCGGTAAGAACATAATAATAATAACCCAAAACCGCGATCATAACTGCAACCAGAAAGATAAGAAGGACAGTAAGCCTGATCTGCAGCTTTCGCTTTTTGTAAAGAAATATTATTAAAAATGACAATACCGGAATTACAAGTAATAAAGCGGTAAAAAACCATTTATGTGCAACATCTGTTCCTGTTTGTCCGCTTATTCCCAATAAAGTAAGAGCAGTCCCATTAGTAAAAAAAATAATATCTCCCGAAAGGAATAAAATGGCGATAAAAGTTGTCAATAGGAGGTAAACTGTTTGAATTCTCTGGATCATATTGTAATGGGTTCAAGAATTAACAAAATTAATATGATTTTGTTAAAAAACAGCTTTCAATAAATCACGATGATCCATTGAAAATGTCTGATTTATATTTTTTTAACACATTGCACAAATCAAGAAAATCTAAAATAGGTACTTTTGCACGACTTACAGGATTTCTATGAAAAAAAACAATAAAACTATTACTACAATTCTGCTGGTACTGGTACTTGCAGGAATTATTTTTTATCCAAAATTGAAACCCCTGTTGGCGTCACGTCCGCAACAGGCAGGAATGGGTGGTCCTGGAGGTCCCGGTCCGGGGCCAGGTGGTCCGGGTGGAAACCGTGGTCAAGGGCAGAACCGCCAGGCATTGAGCGTCAGCGGGTTCCTTATAAAGCCAACACAATTAACTGATAATATCGTCCAGACAGGTAATTTAAAAGCTGATGAAGAGGTCGACCTTTCATTTGAAACTTCAGGAAAGATCATCAATATATTCTTTACTGAAGGCACAAGAGTAAAAAAAGGTGATCTCCTTGCAAAGATCAATGACAAACCATTGCAGGCTCAGCTTGAAAAACTTCAGGCTCAGCAAAAGCTTTCAGAAGCAAAGGAATTCAGACAACGCAGCCTTCTTGATAAAGACGCGATAAGCCAGGAAAGTTATGATCAGATTGTTACAGAGTTACGCACGATCCAGGCAGACATCAACCTCATTAAGGCCAGGATCTCTGAAACGGAGCTTCGAGCTCCATTTGACGGGATCCTCGGACTCAGGTATGTAAGTGAGGGAAGCTATACAAACGCAAATACAAAAATTGCCAGGCTCGTAAAGATAAGTCCGCTAAAGATCGATTTCTCAATTCCCGAAAAGTACTCCAACAGGGTGAAAATAGGTTACCCTGTGACTTTCAGTATTGATGAAAAGACTTATGACGCCAGGGTTTATGCTGTAGATCCTAAGATCGAGGCCGGGACAAGAAACTTTTTGTTAAGAGCTTTATATCCTAATAAAAACGAAGAACTTAAACCCGGAAGATATGTGAGTATTGTTCTCCAGCTTGATGAAATGAAAGATGCAATAGCTATACCGACAGAGGCTCTTGTACCTGAAATGGAAGGGGAAATTGTTTACCTGGCCAGAAACGGAAAAGCTGAAGTAGTCAAAGTAAAAACGGGTTTGCGCACTGAATCAGAGGTTCAGATTACAGATGGACTGAAATTCGGAGATACCTTGCTCACTTCCGGTATACTTCAGCTCAGGCAGGGAACACCTGTAGTCCTTGACACCCTCATTTCCAATTAATTATCAGAATAAGGAGTCATTATGAGTTTGTCAACAACAAGTATAAACAGGCCTGTTCTTGCAACAGTATTTGCAATAGTTATTCTGCTGTTTGGTTTCGTCGGTCTGACTTACCTGGGAGTTCGTGAATTTCCCAGTGTCGACCCTGCTATTATTTCTGTAAGTACTTCATATCCAGGGGCCAATTCTGATGTTATTGAGACACAGATTACTGAACCTCTTGAACAACAGATCAACGGAATACCGGGGGTACGTTCCCTTACAAGTGTAAGCCGGCAGGGCGGAAGTAATATCACAGTTGAATTTGAACTTTCAGTAGACCTCGAGACTGCAGCCAATGATGTGAGAGACAAAGTTTCACAGGCTCAACGTTTTCTCCCCAGGGATTGTGATCCTCCCGTCGTTGCAAAAGCTGATGCTGATGCCAACCCCATTCTGTTTCTCACTGTGGAAAGTAAAAAGAGGTCGTTGCTTGAATTATCTGAAATTGCTGAACTGACACTTAAGGAACAGCTTCAGACAATATCCGGAGTGAGTGCAATAAACATCTTCGGACAGAAAAGATGGTCGATGCGATTGTGGATGGATCCTGTTAAGCTTGCCGGGTACCAGCTTACACCCATGGATGTCAGGAATGCTATTCTCCGTGAAAATGTGGAGCTGCCTTCAGGATCAATTGAAGGAACGACAACCCAGCTGACTATCAGAACTCTTGGTCTGATGACCACTCCCGCGGAATTTAATGATCTTATTATAAAGCAGAACGGTGATCAGATTGTAAGATTCAAGGATGTCGGAAGAGCCGAGCTGGGCGCTGAGGACATCAGGGGGATCCTTAAAAATGATGGAATCCCGATGGTTATGGTTGTGGCAATACCGCAACCAGGATCAAACCATATTGATATTGTCGATGAAGTTTACAACCGTCTCGATTATGTCAGGAAGGACCTTCCCGATGATGTGAGCGTCAGCGTAAACTATGATAATACCGAGTACATAAGATCATCAATAAAAGAGGTTGAGGATACTATCTTCATAGCTTTTATACTCGTTGTAATAATAATATATGTTTTCCTGCGCAGCTGGAGGGCGACTCTTATCCCGATTCTCGTTATACCTGTCTCACTCGTGGGATCATTCTTCATAATGTACCTGGCAGGTTTTACAATTAACGTGTTAACCCTCCTTGCCATAGTTCTTGCAATTGGAATTGTGGTTGATGATGCCATTGTTGTAATGGAAAACATTTACGTAAAGGTTGAATCAGGGATGGCTCCTTTAGAGGCAGGATTGCAGGGATCTAAAGAGATTTACTTCGCTATTATCTCAACTACAATCACTCTTATTTCGGTGTTTTTCCCGATCGTTTTCCTGGAGGGAATAACAGGAAGGCTCTTCAGGGAATTCAGTATCGTGATGGCAGGGGCAGTAGCAATATCAGCTTTCCTTGCTCTTTCACTTACTCCAATGGTATCGTCGAAGCTTCTCAGGCATGAGAAAAAGCACAGCTGGTTCTTCAGGAAAACAGAGAAGTTCTTTGATAATCTCAACAATACTTATAGTAATCTGCTTGAATCATTCCTGAAGCACAGGTATCTATGCTGTTGGAATTGTTGTCGTAGCTCTTGGATTGATTTTCCTGTTATGGAAGAGTATCCCGGCTGAGATGGCTCCGCTTGAAGACAGGTCGCAGGTTACAATTAACCAGACAGGTACTGAAGGCGCAACATACGAATACATGCTTGCTTATGCCGATGATGTTGCGACACTTGTCGAGGAAACAGTTCCGGAAAGGATCAGATATACTACAATGATCAGAGGTGGCGGCAATGCCAATATCCGTATCATGCTCTCCAGACCTGATGAGAGAGATAGATCACAACAGGAGATAGCTGATGCGCTCTCGATTGCACTCAGGAAAAAAACAAAGGCAAGATCATTCGTTATGCAACAATCGACATTCGGAAGCAGAAGAGCCGGGATGCCTGTTCAGTATGTACTACAGGCCACTTCAATAGAAAAGCTCAGAGCTGTTCTTCCTGAATTCATGGCAAAAGTGAATGAGAGTGATATCCTTGCAATGGCTGATGTGAACCTGAAATTTACAAAGCCTGAGCTTAGAATTCATATTAACAGGGATAAAGCAGTTATCTCTGGGAGTATCGACTCAGAATATAGGACAGACATTACAGCTTGCCCTGAGCGGTCAGAGATTCGGATATTTTTTCATGAACGGGAAACAGTACCAGATTCTTGGGGAGCTTGCCCGCGAAGACAGGAATAAGCCCCTTGATCTGAAATCGCTTTATGTAAGAAATAATGCCGGTGAAATGATTCAGCTTGACAATCTTGTCACTTTGACTGAGGAAACAGCACCTCCGCAATTGTACAGGTATAACCGTTTCGTTGCCGCAACAGTATCTGCCGGACTTGCTCCCGGAAGGACAATGAGTGAAGGGCTTGCAGAGATGGACAGGATTGCTGCCGAAGTACTTGACGATACGTTCAGAACGGCTCTTTCGGGCGATTCAAAGGATTTCCAGGAGAGTTCGTCGAGCCTTATGTTCGCATTCGGGCTTGCTATCATTCTGATCTTCCTGGTGCTTTCAGCCCAGTTTGAGAGCTTCAAGGATCCGATCATTGTGATGATGACAGTACCTCTTGCCATCACAGGAGCATTGATCTTCATGTGGTATTTTGGCATAACAATGAACATTTTCAGCCAGATCGGAATCATCATGCTGATTGGTCTTGTATCCAAAAACGGAATTCTTATCGTTGAATTTGCGAACCAGCGCAAGAGTGCAGGCTTTTCAAAATATGAAGCAATAAAGTACGCAGCAGCGGCCAGATTCCGTCCTATTCTCATGACAAGCCTTGCAACGATCCTGGGTATAGCTCCGCTTGCCCTTGGTTTTGGTGAGGGCGCCCAAAGCCGTGTTGCGATGGGTATTGCTGTTGTCGGAGGAATGATTTTCTCCACCTTCCTTACACTCTTTGTGGTTCCCGCCATGTACACCTTTATATCCAGTGAAACAAAAAAATCCGAAAATGAGGCTGTTGTATCTTAGTCTGCTTTCATTCTTATTAGTTTTTCCTGCCTGGTCACAGAATGTTTACAGTCTTAAGGATTGTATTTCCGTAGGACTGGATAAGAACTTCTCAATACTTATTGCCAGGAACAATGAAGAGATCACTCAAAACAATTACACTTTGGGAAATGCAGGATTTCTTCCCTCGCTTGATCTCTCCGGGAGGCATAACGGCAGCGTTACAAGTACAACAAATAATGCCACTGATGGAACAAGCACCACAACATCCGGTGTATTCAATACGCAAAGCAATGCGGCAGCTACTCTGGGACTTACAATTTTCAACGGATTCAATGCCGTTACCACCTATAAGAAACTAGGTGAGCTGAATGCAATAGGGCAGCTAAACACCCAGTTTGCAATCGAAAACCTTGTCTCAGATATAGTATCGGGATATTATAATTATATCCTGCAGTTGCAGCTAATGAATAACCAGAGATATGCCCTGGCATTGTCACGTGAAAGGCTCAGAATAGACCAGGATCGCTATTTGTTGGGGTCGGGATCAAAATTGCAGGTATTGCAATCACAGGTCTATGTTAACGCCGACAGTTCCCTGCTGTCGAGGCAGACTGAGACCGTAAGGGCTGCCCGGATAAGGCTTAATGAGATGATGGCTCTTGAAGACCTTGCCAGCGAATTCGTATCAAAAGATACAACTATTGGTGTCAACGGAGACCTCTTGTATGAGAAGCTTCTCGATGAAACTCTTTCGAAGAATACAAATCTGCTGATTGCATCAAAAAACAAGATCATCTCGGAGTATGACTACAAACTTATAATGTCGCGTTCTTACCCCTTTCTGAATCTCTCGGGGGGATACAATTACAATTTCAACACCTTCTCGAACAGCAATAACAAGAGCGTTGAGTCAAATGGAATGAATTATGGACTGACATTGGGATTCAACATATTCGATGGTTTTAACCAGAGGAGGAGTTTACAAAATTCTGCAATAACAAAAGAAACATCCGATCTCAGGTACCGTGAAATAGAACAGGGTATCCGGGCAGACCTGTTGACAATATATAATGCTTACAGCAACTATATCAGGCTCACTTCGCTTGAAGAACAAAACCTTGCCACAGCAACGGAGAATCATAATATTGCAATGGAAAGGTACAGGCTTGGAAGCCTTTCCGGCCTGGAGTTAAGGGAGGTTCAGCTAAGCCTCCTGGATGCTACTGAAAGAGTGATCTCTGCCCATTACCAGACAAAGCTGGCTGAAGTGTCATTACAGCTCATTTCCGGAGGTATAATGTCGTACTATCAGTAAGGTCATGCAGGTCTTGCAGGTCTTGCAGGTCACTATAGACTTTATGGACTTTATAGACTTTACGGACTTTAGCCTTATATTTACAGGCTAAAACAAAAATCCTTTATGGAAAAGAAAACTGAGCTCATTGTAAACAGGGACGGTAGCATCTTTCATCTTAATCTTCGTCCTGAGGATATCTCAAATAAGATAATAATTGTTGGTGATCCGGGAAGGGTCGACATGCTTGCTTCAATGATGAATGAAGTACGCGTCCGGAAGGAAAACAGGGAATTCAGAACAGTAACCGGGTTCTTTGAATCTTCAGAGATTACCGTCATTTCATCCGGAATAGGAACCGACAATATTGATATTCTCATCAATGAGCTTGATGCACTTGTTAACATCGATCTGGGTACAGGAATAGCAAAGGAAGAACCTGTTTCTCTGAGCATAATAAGACTTGGGACCTCAGGAGGCTTGAGAGCTGATGTACCTGCCGGATCATGTGTTCTTACAGAAACGGCGGTCGGGCTTGATGGTCTGCTTCATTTTTATGAAGGGTATGACTGGATACTGGATACATTTCTTTCAGATTACCTGGTTCAATTCCTTGAATGGCCGGATACCCTCTCCTACCCTTACGCGGTGAATTGCAGCAAGGAACTTGCCCAATTATTCAACGGTGAAAATTTCATTAAAGGAATAACAATCTCTGCACCGGGATTTTATGCTCCTCAAGGGAGAAGATTACGGCTGGAAACCTTTGATAACGAGATTAATAATAAGTTGTCGGAATTTGAATTCAGAGGCAGGAGGATTTGCAATTACGAAATGGAAAGCTCAGCACTATATGGTCTTTCTGCGTTACTCGGCCACAAGGCTCTTACTTTGTGCCTTGTTATAGGCAACAGAGTGACCGGTGAGTTTATTTCCGATTACAAACCGATGATAAAAGATCTGGCGATCAAAATATTCAAAGCCATCTAGCAAAACTTTCATTGGCGGTCAGAGTCACTTTTATTTTGTGCAAAATTGAATATATTTGCACGAACCAATCTTATTAATAATGTCTGAAAATATCAGTAACAACAGGAATATCAGGAATGATGAGGTAGATCTTTTGGATTTATTCAATAGAATAGGGAGAGCATTGAACCTACTATTTTGGGCCCTCTGGAAGGCAATCCTGATCTCTCTGGTGTTTATTGTAAGGAGATGGATTCCTCTGGCAATTAGTATTGCTGTTGGATTAGCAGTCTCATTTTATCTGAGTAAAACATCACCATCCCTTTATACTTCAGACATGGTTGTCAGGAGTAATCTTAACATCAATGATCAGATGATTTCATATATAAACAGACTTCAGACGGTCGATAAAAAAACTCTAGCCAGTGTTCTCGGTCTCTCTGAGCTTACAAGCAGGAATATAGCATCAATCGGGGCATACTGGATCATAGACAGAAACCATGATAAGATTCCTGATAATGTGGATTATTCTAACTCACATGATGTATATGATACCACTGATGTCAGGATGCTCGATAGGGTAGACATAAGTGTTAAGATTGTAACGCCTCAGGACCTTAGCGCTGTCAGGGAAGGAATTTTAAAATATATCAGCGAGAATCCTGAATTCATGAAGATGAATGAATTGAGACTAAATCACAACGAAGAATTATTAAAAAGAACAGTTATTGACATTCAGCAACTCGATAGCCTTCAGAAAGTAAAGTATTTCCGCGACGCAAGAGATAAATTAGGCAAGGTAGGAGGACAGATTGTGTTTATACAGGAACAGCCGACACAATTATATCATGATCATATATACTCATTATATGCTCAAAAAGCAAAATTGGAGGATGATCTTGGACTCTACACAGGCATAGTTACCATGATCACTGATTTTTCAATTCCAACAATCAGAGTAAATAATTGGCGCTATTATGCAAAAAAGAATGTGCCTCCAATTTTTATCTCCGTTCTTGTATTTCTCGTTATTCTTGCCAATATCAAACGACTCAGGGAAGTATACAATAAATACTGATAACCGGTAAACAGGAAATGCAGGCCCATGTCACCCGGTCAAGTCAGATAGATAGATCCTGATGACATAGTAATGATACATTGAAAAAAACTTTATTAATACTTTGTTCATGAAAATTAAAGTATGGGATTATCTTGTTGAATACGAAAAGGAAAAAGATGAGATTAACGAAACAATACAACAAGTTCTGACATCAGGAAACCTGATTCTGGGTGACAAAGTAAAACAATTTGAAGGAGATTTTTCAAAATATTGTGGAGTCAGGTATGGAGTTGGTGTTGGAAATGGTACGGATGCTATTTTTCTTGCTCTTAAATCACTTAATATTGGTAAAGGCGACGAAGTTATAACAGTTCCAAACACGGCTGTACCGACTGTATCAGCAATTACAGCCACAGGAGCCACACCGGTTTTTGTCGACGTTAATCCTGAAACCTTTCTAATTGATGCTAGCCAGATTGAAAGAACAATCACTAAAAGAACAAAATTAATCTTACCGGTTCATTTATACGGTCAGTGCGCAGATATGACCGAAATCAGTAGAATTGCTGAAAGGAATGACATATTCATACTTGAAGATTGTGCCCAGAGTCACGGTGCTGAATACGATGGGAAAAAAGCAGGTTCGATGTCAGATGTAGCAACCTTCTCTTTCTATCCAACAAAAATACTTGGAACTTTTGGCGATGGAGGAATGATCATAACCAATGATCCGGAAAAAGCTGAAAAACTCAGAAGGCTCAGGTTTTACGGAATGGAAAAAACCTATTACTCTCTCGAACAAGGTTATAACTCACGATTGGATGAATTACATGCAGCAATTTTGTTGTGCAAACTGGCCCATATAGATGAATATATCTCACGGAGAAGGAGTATTGCTGCTCAATATAACGATCAACTTTCAGAGACTGGACTTATATTGCCTACGGAAACGCCAGGAAATAAGCATGCCTATTATCTCTACGTTGTCCGGCATCCTAAACGTGATATTATTATTGAAGAATTAAAAAAGGACGATATTTTCGTCAATATAAGCTATCCATGGCCAATTCATATAATGCCGGGTTTCAAGGAACTTGGGTATAGAGAAGGTGATTTCCCGGTTGCCGAAAAACTTGCCAGGGAGATCTTTTCATTGCCAATGTACCCTTCATTAACTGGTGAGCAACAGGAAAAGGTAGTTGGATCATTAAAAACAATCCTGAAGAAAATCATATAAACCAAACCTGCACATTGGAAAACAACTTTTGTACATTATTTAATTACAATTATTTATCACGTGGTTTAGCGTTATATGAATCATTAGTGAAGACAAATGAATGTTTTTCTCTGTTCATCTTTGCCTTTGATGAAAAGACCTTCACGCATCTGAAGAATAAGAATCTGGAATTCTGCGAAATTATAAGCTTACAGGAATTTGAAGATGATGAACTTTTAAAAGTAAAACCAGGAAGGACCTTCGCTGAATATTGCTGGACTTGTACTCCTTCGGTCGTGAAATACACAATTGAAAAATTCGAACTTGATTCCTGTACTTATATTGATGCCGATATTTATTTCTACTCATCACCCCGGAATATTTTCAAAGAGTTGGTAAATTCATCCATTGGGCTCACTCCTCATTATTACTCTAAAGAATTCGATCTTGCCGGAATAAGTGGAAAATATTGCGTTCAGTTTGTATTTTTCAGAAATGATACGAATGGTATGAAAGCCCTGCAATGGTGGAGGGGAAAATGCATAGACTGGTGTTTTTCGAGAATAGAAAAGAATAGATTCGGTGATCAGAAATACCTTGATTTCTTCAATCAGCTTTTCGACGGTGTACACGATATTGAAAATCCCGGATCAGGTATTGCACCCTGGAATATCTTAAACCATGGTTTCTCCTCTGAGAATAACCAAGTGTATGTCAGTGATAAGAATGGTGAGAAATCTCCTTTGGTATTTTATCATTTCCACAAGGTGAATATCGGATATAAAGAGAAGATCATTTACCTGAAAAAGTACTTTTATTCATCGAATGCTCTAGAACTGATTTATAAACCTTACCTGAAGGAACTCATCAGACTAGACAATTCGATTATGAGCACTGATTTCAAACTTGAGGATTTTAAGATTAAATATGCCTCAATGCTCCAGGTTACTATATTCCGGTTTATCAGAATAGCAGGTAACAACCTCTTTTTCAGAAAAATATACAATTATCTGATCTGGTTTATGAACAAAAAAGCCTCCCTATAAGAGAGGCTGTCCATTTGGATTATGTGAAGGAATACCTATGTTTCAATTTTTTTATATTGAAAATCGGGCAGAAGTAAAAAGGCAAATAAAGAGAAAAAAGAAACACCAGCCAGGCGATTGAGCATAGTTTCGAACATAAATGCTACAAAGACAATAATAGCAAACATGAAATACAGAGTATCACCATTTTTAACAGCAATGAAGAAGATTGTAGCAAAAATTGCCAGGAAAAACAACAAACCCAGAAGACCATTCTCGATTATTATTTCTGCATATTGATTGTGAGTGTTTGTGTTAGATCTGGCGTATTCATCATAACCCTGCTTAATATACTCTTCATTTAATTTATCCTGGATATCACCAGTCCCCACACCCCAGATAAAATTTCCAGCGAGTACATTCTTAAACGAACTCCAGATTTTCAGACGTTCTTCATTCAACATGAAACTGCTTTTCTCATTTTGAGCTCTCCAGGCAAAATAGTTGTTGACACGTGGATTAGTCAACGCAAGAATTATGAAAACAAAAATAAATAAAGCAATACCCAATCCGAGATATCTTTTTCTTCCAACCATTTTGAACATGCGGAAAAGATATATTGGTACGCTTATAACTGTAGCCAATAAAGCAGCCCTTGTGGAAAGAAAATAAATTGAAATAAGCAGTATAAAGCTTATGATTATCCATACAATGCGGTACCTTATATTAAGCGAGACATCAAAAAATCTGTCACCTGCAATATAAGCCGATAATAAAGTAAACAGGGAAAGATACGATGGATGCTGAATAATGGCAAATTCTGATGAATAGAAATAATTAAGCCATGGGGCATAATCAGGATGAGGATTGAATGTAAATGAGCCGTTCAGATAATGTAATGATCTGAAAAGGGCATAAAAATAACAAAATGTTAGAAACAAAAATGTACTTAATGCAAACACTCTCAATAAAACAGACCGGTTTTTAACCAGGACTTCACCAGGAGTCAGCATAACAAGAGGGAAAACAAATAATGAAAGTCTCAGTTCAATATTCCTCCATCCCTCCTTTGGATTATCGGAATACATCATTCCGGCAATCTGCCACAGGAAAAACAACAGAAACAAAAGAAAAAGCATCTTTGTACTGCTGCTTATTTCGGCTATTTTGAATCTCTTTGCCATTAAATAAAATATAAACAGAAGTCCCCATAGTGCCATAAATGGTGGTATATACCAATGATAAACGGGAATCAAAAACATCATAATCAGAGAATTATAGAAAATCATGTTCTCAATAACACTCCTGATCTCACCTTTTTTCGAATTAAGTAGCAGCATAATCATCTAGTTCCAAAAACCTGCATGTAATAAAATGATTACTTTTTTTCCTGGTTTTACTGTATCGAGGTTTATCATATCCATATGCCATCTTTTACCATTAACAAAAAAAACATCGGAAAAGAAGTAATCTGTTTTAAGTAATCCTCCTTCATACTCAAGATTGTAACTTTTTAATGAATCTTTTTCTATTTCAAAGATTTTAGGACCGATATGGAGTAAGTTATAATTGTAATTATCCGGATAATCACGCCAGAAATAAGCATTTGAATAGCCGTAATAATAACTGAATTTTGATCCGTGGTAAGTAGTTCCCTGGATATCAATATCATTTTTCCTTAAAAAATCCAGTTCATTCCTGAGAAATTCCCTTGGAGAAATATCATATACCAATTGCATCGTAATTAAATCATTGTGAAAACCAATTTCATGTCCATAAGTATTCTGCATGAACTTCATGTAATCGAGTACATGGTCATTCCTGAAAAAATCCTTGTTCGTGATCTTTGAGTAATAAGGAGCAGTAGGCAGAAAAAAATAGGAAGATCTGATATCGTATTTGTGTTCACGATAAGCAAACCTTACAGCTCCGTTAATATCCCAATCGATATCATATCTCAAAGATAGCACAACCTTATCATCATGATTTGTTCGACTGAAATCCTTTAAAGGGACAACAACAAGATTTGGGGATGATGAGATTTTTTTCAGGAAATTATCATACTCAAAAAGATTATATCCATTATTACCGGTATTGGAACGGTTATCAATAATGATATTGGTGCCTATGTGTATGAACCGATCAACTTCAGTATAAAGAATATCGTCATTTTCACATGAAAACATAGCAAATATAAACACAAATAAGTATTTGATAATAATTTTCATTCGGTCTTTCCTGCCAGAGTTTCACATCAAAGATGTTTTTTGATCTGTTCACATATTCTATCAAGCTGTGTTTTCGATATTTCTGGATAAATCGGTAATGATAATACTCTATTGGCAAGTTTTACAGCCACAGGGAATTCCGATTCACTATGGAGCTTATATTTATAAGCATCAACAAATGGTAAAGGAACAGGATAATGAATACTTGAAGAAATACCTTCTGAATCTAAACTGTTTATCATCTCATCTCTCTTATTCATTTGTATGACAAAAAGATGATACACATGTTTTTTGACAGAACTTTGAAATGGCATTATTAAAGATTCAGACTTCGACAATTTCTCCTTGTAATACCCAGCGGCAGCAATTCTTTTCTTATTCCATTCATCCAGATAGGGAAGCTTCACATTTAGAACTGCTGCCTGAATTGTGTCCATCCTGCTGTTCCTGCCGATAATTGAATGAGCATGTCTTGTTTTCAATTGCCCGTGATTTGTCAGCATTCTTGCATATTCTGATATCTTCTGGTCATTTGTTACTATGCCTCCAGCATCACCAAAAGCCCCAAGATTCTTGCTGGGAAAGAAACTGAATGCAGAAGCAATCCCGAATGTTCCAACCTTCTTTCCATTGTATTCTGCACCGTGAGCCTGTGCACAATCTTCAATAACATGTAATTTATGTTTTTGACTAATCTGCATAATTTCTTCCATGCCAGCAGGACTCCCATAAAGGTGTACCGGTATGATTGCTCTTGTCTTTTTTGTTATCTTCTCTTCAATCCTGGTTGTATCTATAGTATAATCAACACTATTGACATCCACAAAGACTGGTTCTGCACCAGTGTTATTGACGGCCTCAGCAGTTGCAATCCAGGTTAATGCCGGAACCAGAACCTCATCTCCTGATCCTATTCCAATTGATTTTAAGATTATTTCCAGTGCATCTGTTCCATTACCACAGCTGATACAGAACTTCGATCCCAGATAATGCGCAAAGTTATTTTCGAACTCACCAACAACTTTACCCCTGATAAAACTGGTTTCACTAATGCAGTCAAGAACTGCTTTATCAATATCATTTCTGATACTACTATATTGTGCTTTCAGGTCAACAAGCTGAATTCTGTCTGCTTCAGTCATCTTAGTTATTCTTTAAAGCTGAGGAATAGATTTTGTCAATGATTTCGACTGTTTTCAACCCCTCAAAGCCATTAGTGGCTATTATACCATTGTTAAGCAATACTTCGATCACGTTCTCGTAAACCTTATCATGGTTTGACATTGAGCCGATATATCGCCCGTAATTATTTGGAGGATTCCCAGCTGGCAGATTTTCTATTTTGAAATCTTTAATATTTTGATATTCAAGTTCGTTCAGATATTGACCGCCTATCTTAACAGTGCCTTTCTCACCAAAAACAGTGAGTGAACCTTCCATGTTTTTGGAGTAGCTGTTTACATTGTAGTTGATCGTTCCGATGATTCCGTTATAAAACTCAAGTATTGCTATCCCTGAATCCTCAAACTCGATCTGTGAATGAATGTAATTCTTTGTAATTGCTTCTACTTTTTTTACATCTCCGAAAAGCCAGTAAAGCAAATCAACAAAATGGCTGAACTGAGTAAAAAGAGTTCCACCATCTAATTTTTTTGTTCCTTTCCAGTTTGAAGTTGAATAATACTCTGCGTTACGGTTCCAGAAACAGCTGAGCTGAATACTTAGAATCTTCCCTAACCGGCCTTCTTCAATTATTTGTTTCACTGCATGAACAGGAGGGTTATAGCGGTTTTGTTTAACAATAAACAACCTCTTGTTAGATCGTTCTGCCTCCTTGATCATTTCACCGCAATCATAAACACTTATTGCCATGGGTTTTTCACAGAGAACATGGAACCCTTTTCTAAGTGACTTTATTGAATGCTCAGCATGCAGGCCATTCGGTGTGCAAACGGACACAACATCCAGCGACGTCTCATTTTCAAGCATTTCGTCGATGGAATAGTATATTTTGCATTTATACTTTTCCCCGAAGCTATCGGCCTTAGATTTATCCACATCGCATACTGCTGCGAGTTGTGCCATTCGCGCAATGTGTTCTGCATGACGTTCTGCTATTCTGCCACAACCGACTATGGCAAATTTCATAATATTCATTGTTGTATTCAGTTTATTCTACTGTTCAAATATATTCATTATCTGCCGGCACCTGTTTTCAACAGTATGAACTGATAAGGTTTTTTCCTGGCCTGCAGATGCTATCCTTTGTCTCTCTGATTCATTATCAAGCAGCCATTTTGCTTTATCAATGCAATCATCAATACTATCATAAACCAGTATCTCCTGTCCAGGAATAAAGAGATCACCAATATTAATCTTATTGTCTGTGAGAAGGCAACTACCAACGCCTGTCGATTCAAACAGACGCATATTCCCGGCATAATTGCTTGCAACATCGATATGGAAGTTTAAAACAATCCTGGACTGCCTCAGTAACCTGAACATATCTAATCCGAAAACAGGCTGCTTTGTTAAACTGAGTAGCTCAGCGGAATAATTTCTGACCGGCTCTGAACCATGCCGTAAAAATGGGAAATATTCAGAAGGATTTTCAAGACCTGTTCTTTTAAGCAGGGAATTAATAATATGAAGAGCTTGTTTGGTTTTTATCCTGTACTGATTTTCAAGATTAGCGTATAAAGCTATTTTAATATCGGATTTAATTATGTTCTCTATTAACTGGTGCCTTGCCTGATGAAAGCCGGATCCTGTCATTAACGACCCTGTGAAAACAAGATCATTCTTAAAATTGTTGTTTAGTGAGCCAAGCCTGTTTAGAATATCTGTATCGAATGCATGGTAAAAAAGGTAAACCTTGCAGCCCTGGCGTTCAAAATAATCCTTCAAACCTGGAGTGCATGTCAGCATAAAATCAAAATGCTTCAGTCTTTCATTATGCGCCGGGTTAAAAGGCGAGCAATGGTAGCACAGGATAATTCTGATGCTTCTGATGTTGGTCCGGATTTTTCCGATCCATTCTGAATCGGCATACCCGATATTGTCAATCCACAAAACCTCAGGAGAAAAAGCCCTTATCTGATTATAAAGAGTCTCCTTTTCATCAATTTTTTCCAGACTATTTTCTCTTCTCCATTTTGCTTGCAACTCAGGATAATTTGCTATTGTGCATCCCACTTCATATCCAAGCCTTGTAAATGTCTTCGAGTATGAACCTACAAATTCAGTTGTGTTGTTCAGTAATAATTCATTATGTTCTTTATATGACAATGATTCTGTTAAATCAGAGCTCCTTCTGAAATCATCAAGATTACCCTGATACATTGTACTCAGGAAAAATAGCCTTAAACTCATATCCTTTCTGTACTCTCCTTCGCAATCATGTTTTCATATTCCACAACAATACGGAAGGTGATGAAAATGATAACGAGATAACATAAAACTTCAATTATTACATAAATTTTCAAAAAATCCAGAAATTTCAGATCTCTGAAAAATATCAGGGACAAAATAGATAAAAAGTACATGACCTGCCAAATACTGTATAGTTTTATTTTGTTCAATGAAACGAAAACAGCACTAAAGGATGCCACAATAAAATTCAATGCATAGGACCAGACAAGAATGCGCGAAATGATACCAGACATTTCCCAGTCAGCTCCGAAAAAAAACTTAAACAAATCAATACCGAATAATGAAATTATTATTGTCTCGAATACAGCAATAACCGAAATAATTACTGCAACAGATAGAAGCTCTCGTTTAAGACTTTTTTTCTCACGGTAGCTCTCAGACATTTTTTGTAACAGAACATTTGATAACGAAGAGGCAATCAGAGCAAGCGGAATCGATAACAATAACTTTGAAAAATCAAAAAAACCCAAATCCTCAGTTGAATAGAATTTATTCAGGAATATTGCAGGTAAAAGATAACTGCATGCGCTCATGAAACTTGGAATTGTGTTGTATTTCGGAAATTCCGAGAATTTTGAAGCGACATATTTTATTTTTTGTCTGCTGACTAATTTTAGTGAAAGTTTTCTTTTCCGGACCTGAATAATACCGGTAATCAGATTAGAGATATGTCCGAATATCTCACCAAAAATTATTCCATTTCCATTTCTTGCCAGACCCATTACTATCTGCGTAGTCCCTTCCGATCCCCGTCTGACAAATTTATTGATTGAAACAGGTAAAAATCCTTTCTCACGAATGAGCCAGCTATTCAGGCATTGATAGGTACCATAAAAAAACACTCCTGCAGGTACGATGAACAAATATTGAGGGAAAAGAGTAAGATTCAGGAAGATAAGTATTTCCTCATGCCAGATCAGGATGATTAAAGCCAACAAAAGACTGAAGAACAGGTTTATAATCACCGACAGGAAGAAGACATTTGCAGCCGTTTTGGCATCTTTAGGCAACACGATTGCCATGTCATACTTAAGGGAAGAAATTATCGCAAATATGCTTGTCAGACTAAAATATACAGCGAAAGCGCCGAATGTTTCTGCAGTATATAATCGTCTTAAGGCAGGTTGTAATATGATGGGAATCAGCTGAGCCAACATAGTTCCCGAAATCATGATTGAAGTATTTCTGAACAGGTCTGAATGCCAGAAATCATTCATCAGTATTCTGCTTTGAAAAGATTTCATAGTTTTTCCTGTTCTTCGAGAATACTAATGTATTTATGAGCAGCTATACTGATTTTATACCTGTTGTTGAAAGCGCGTCTTGAGTTCTCTCCCATCTTTCTTCTAAGCTCATCATCGGCTTTAAGAGTCGTAATGGCTTTCACAAGACCATCTGTATCCCCGGGAACTACAACAATACCGCAATTCTCTTCTCTTGTAATAAAGGCTATTTCTGATTCTTCCGGAACAAGTGCAATAACAGGTTTGCCTGAAGCTAAGATTCCATAAATCTTTGATGGAACAGCCATTCCTTCAAGTCCTTTGTTTAAACTAACAATTGATAAGTGACAGCATCCCAATAAATTACTTAAATTCCCTGATGGCTGAAAAGGAAGGTAAATAATGTTTTTGCATTCTTCATTTATAAAACGGAACAGTTCCTTTTTCCTGACACCACCTCCGACGAACATAAAAGTCACATCCGGCATTCTTACTGCAGTCATTCCAAGTGTCGCCATATCATTCCATAAACCCATATTCCCTGAATACTGGACAATGAATTTGCTTTCCAGGTTATAGTCTTTTGCCAGTTGATTATCAGAGAAGTTTTCCGGAAAAATCCTGCTTTCTTCCTGCCACAAAGGTATGTACAGAACATTGTCTGCACATTCCGGGCAGAAACCAATGATCCATTTCTCCATGTCGCGGCCAATAACAATTATTTTACTGCTCCATTTAAGTGAAACCCTGAACAGGTATTGCCAAATGCGGACAATTGGATTTGAAGCCGACATTTTACCAAGCCTTATTAAACCCTCAGGAAAAATATCAAGGAGGATATAATGTAGCTTCCTTCTTTTGAATCGACAAAGAATAGAGATTACAATTCCGAGTATTGGCGGAGTTGTATGTGTAAAAACAGGATCTTTTCCCTTTGAAAACAGAATCCGCAACGATACACTCGTGGTGAAGGTGATCACATTGATAATGCGACCGATAATGTTCCCTTTATAAAAATTGGTTGACGGGAGATAATGAATATCAATTCCTTTATAATTCACCCGCCCTTGTTGCCTGCGCTTTTCTTTTGAGTACGATGGCTGAGAGCACCAGACCTCTGAATTAATCCCATTCTCTACCACGACTTTGCAGAGATCTGTCATTAATCCGGCTGTAGATACTTCATCCGGATAAAAAACCTGTGAGATCAGGAAGAATTTGTGCTTCATCACATTAGTGAATAATCGTGGCTTATTTGAAGACAGGGACAGGTTCAAACCACATATTCTTCATGAATATAGTCTTTCTCATCAAAGTTTTCAGAAGCGAATACAACGAGTATTGCATTCTTTGAGAAATCATACATTTTATGCCAGTCTTTGCATTCCAGAATCAGGCATTTTGAAGGTTTATCGAGATTAAATACGTCCTCTTTCTTCCCATCGTTATTGTAAATCCTGCATCTGCCCACGATGCAAACAGCAGCTTGTATTGTTTTATGATGCCGATGCCCGCCTCTGACAGATTCATCAACTCCATAAATATAAAAAACCCTCTTGATTGTGAAGGGTAATACATTTTCAATAACGGTCAGGTTACCTCTTGAATCAGTATATGTTTTCAGATCGATTATATACGCCATAATGTTTTTGTTCTGGATTTATCATACCGTTTTATTCTTAACAAGATAAAATTATTTAAACTGTTAGCTATATATCCAATTTCTAATATTTTCAAAAAAGAGCATTAGTGTTCCCGATTGTATTAATACAATATAAGTAACCTTTGAAATCAGAATTAATATTTGCAGAATCAGTATTATCAAAATCAAATACCAGGTCATAATCCGGCTTGAAGAATTCAAGGAATTTTGTTTTATTAAAAAACCAGCATGGATAGCTTGCCTTATAGATGCTTGGTTTGACTTTCTGGATAGTTATTCTGTCAGGTCCTTTTATCAGAGGCATTTTGTCAAATAAAAGAAATCTGATTTTCTTTGACTTGATTTTTTCAAGTAAAACATAAGGTTCACTGATATATGGGAGCACACTTGATAACAAAACCACATCGATTTCAGTATCGGCAAGACATTCATCTATATTATTATAAAATAAAAGTTCGTCTGTGCTAAAGTCCCTTTTCCCGATTTCAACGAACCTGGGTTGTTCAACAATGCACCATTTCACCATCGATAAAGAACTGAGGAAAAATCTGTTCTGATAATATATACTTCCCAATGATCCTCCGAAATCAAGAACTCTGATTCGATTGTTATTTGTATTTCCTATCCACATCAGTGCGGCAAGAACTGCGAAATTGTACCTGATTTCGTTAAAAGCCACAGAATCCCTTTCAAACCTGATTTCACCGGTTTTCACCTTCATTGCGGATAGTCTGACTTTTTCAAAAATTAGGTCGTAATTGTATCCTGTACATTTTTCCAATGCAGTTTTCCAGTCTTTAAAGTTACCGTGCCAACCGTAAAAAAAACCGGTCAGATGCCGGACAATAAAAGGAGGAATAATATCTTTCAAAAATTTTTTATTCATTTTGCTACTGCTGTTTCGAATGGAACCCTCCTGTCAATAAGTCGGGTAACCATGTATAGTATAAAAATATTAATGCTGAATGCCGGAATAACCAGACTATTGAATTTTTTCGAGACAAGAACGAGTGAAGCAATGATCAGATTTAAACCCATCGACCAGAAAATCAATTGCTTATGGGAAAGGCCTGATTGTACGGCTCTCTGGTAACCATGTTTCCTGTGAGCTATACTAAGTTTTTCTTTATTATTCCATCTTCTGAAAAGAGTAAGAGTTGCATCAAACCAGAAGAGAGATGAAAACATCAGCCAGTGGATAAATGAAATTTGTGAGTTATTGTGATAATATAATCCTAAAATGACTAGTATAAACCCAAGCTGCGTGCTCCCGATATCGCCCATAAAGATTTTTGCTTTTGGCCAGTTCCAGAACAGAAATCCGAGAACAGAAGATATAAGTACCAGATTCAATACATTCCCGGTAAAACTAAACATCAGCGCTGCAATTGTGATAGCCTCCATTGACGAATAACCATCCGTACCATCCAGAAAATTAAATAAATTGATGAACCAGACAATACCAATAATAATTAAAGGATAGAGTAATAAAGGGCTTGATATTTCAAAAGAACCGATCTGGACAGGATTGATCTTCCCTAGAAAAAAGATGGCAAGAATAGCAGTTGCAGATTGCGCTAACAGCCGTATCCCTGGTTTGAGTGTGTAAACATCATCAATTAATCCAGCAATTGCCAGGATGATTCCTGACAGAAAAGTGTAAAAAAGACGCCTTTCGATAGCATCAAGAAAGAAAAAAAACGTAATGCCGGTAAACCAGGCAATTACAATGGCAAGGCCCCCTCCTCTTGGTGTTGGAATATCATGAGAACTCCTTTTATTTGGGATATCCATAACATTATGCCTGATTGCAATTGATCTGATGCAGAATGTCATAGCCATTGATGCTATTGCAGTCAGAACACAAATGATCCAGTATGAGCTCATGGAAATATCATTAAGACCTGTGGGGATCTTCCATATAGGAAAGTACCATTTTTTTTATACCTTCTTCGGTTGAAAGCGGGGGAATGAAATTAAGATTCTTCAAGGTTGTGGTGTTATCCATTTCAAATGAACCATAAAGTCTGTCAAAAATACTTGGCATCATGCGTTTTCCCAGTTTCACAATAAAATCAGGCATCCTGAACAAATAAACCTTTTTGTTGAGATATTTTGATATCAGGTTTACAATCTCGGTCGTTGACAGTGGTTTTTGATCCATTGCAATAAACACACCTGAAGCTCTTATCTCAATTATGCGATCAATAAACGCAACAAGGTTTTCCGCGGAAGTAAAACTTCGTTTGTTGTTTATGCTTGCAAGAGGAAGGATTGGGAACCTGTCAACCAACCTTAATATACTGAGCATATTTGCTTTAACCCCAACTCCATATACAAGAGGTGTTCTTATTATAGAGACAGTAAAGTCGCGAGTTTCCATTTTTTTAAGTGCTATCTCCGCTTCGTATTTACTTTTCCCATATGAATCTTCAGGCCTGCAAACAGAACCTTCATTCCATGGACCTGAACCAGGTTTAAACTGACCATATACTTTAACAGTGCTTAAAAAAATAAATTGTCTGACTCCGGCATTTTTAGCCTGTTCTGCAACTCTAATGCAAAGGTCTCTGTTCACTTTGAAATATTGAGCCTCGGGAATTCTTTTCGATTGATGAACAATTGCCACAAGATGGATAACAGTATCGTAGCAAGAAAAGTCAATTTCCTCGGTTTTTTTGTTAAAAAGAGATATCTCAGTTATGAATTTATTAGTTGAATTATAAATATAATTTCTGCCGACAAAGCTATTCGACCCTGTAATAAGTATTTTTGGCATGTCAACCAATTCTTTTGAAGATTGAATTAATAAGATAGGGAAAAATCACAAAGAATCCCATAACAGGAGGATCAAAGGGATTTCCACTACTAAAAAAAGAAAAAACACATGTAATAATAAAATATATGAAGAAAATTCCAAATTGTGGAATCAACTTTTTATAGTAGTAAAATGATTTTAAAAAGAACATAAGATAGACAAGTAATCCAAATAATCCTGAGTACAACAATATTGAAAGAAAAGGATTATGCGGATAGTCAGAAAGAATTTTATCCTGAAAGAAATAAAAACCAAACCAGTTCAGGTAATTGAAACCACCACCAAATATCTTTTTCTTTATATCATATTCCTGAACAAAGATCTGCCAGGCAAATTTCCATCTCATTAGTCTGGGACCCAGCAGTTTACTATTAATGGTTTCAACAACAATCTCCGATTTAAAACCATGATATGTAGTATCTTCAGAAATAAATTTTGATGTCAGCCTCCTGATAAAATCCGGATCTGTATTGATAAATGATTTTGGCA
The DNA here is from genome assembly GCA_963744745.1 of uncultured Bacteroidota bacterium. Lineage (GTDB taxonomy): Bacteria > Bacteroidota > Bacteroidia > Bacteroidales > VadinHA17 > LD21. The sequence continues at coordinate 355,139 of CAVUVD010000001.1, forward strand.
TCGCAAATCCGGATATTGCCATAAAAGATGATTTGATTTGAGGATTGACAATTGGCTCTCTGAAATTCTGTGACAAAGAGCTGTCATATTCAGGAATGAAAGTGGAATCCAGACTGTACCTTTTATATTTTACCTCTGGATATGAGAATATCACATATCCCTTTAAACTCGAAAAATCTGTAACACCGTATTTACCCAGATAAAGGTAAACTGCAGCATTTCCCTCATGAAATCCCTGTATTATTTTTAATTTCTGCCATTCCCCAATTCTTTTTAAATCATAATAACAAAGATTGGTTCCAGAAGTGTTACCCTCACATGAGAGATTAATCCATTCACCATCAAAATCTCCTGAGACATAACAATAAACAGAAGCTATTAATGAATCCTGGTTTCCCACCTTGCCTGACCAAATTTCAGTATAGCTGAAAGCATTGTTTTCCCATGTCGATGTATTAGTGTTTTTGTCAATTAGATATCCTTTAGCTTCATCTGGTACAATCTCAACATTACTACCCGTTAATGGAAAAACAGTTTTATGTATCCTGGTACCCCATCCGCTATCAGGATCAAGCGGATCAAATTTCCCAGCCCATAACCTTTTATACAAATCATTAAAATCAACTTTTATTCCAAAAATCTGTACAGACCTGCTAATTTTATAAGCGATATTCATTTTGGCCAATGACTTGTTGTTGACGGGGAGTATTTCAAAAAACTTTTCTTTGAAGATAAACGGAGTCTGGAACAGAAAAACAAACCAGAATATCGGGACAAACAGAAACAAAACAAATGGGGCTGTGGGAATATTAAGTAATTTGAGTAAATATGGTTTTAATGTACTTTTCTTTTTGTAATATTTTAAAACCTGGCTAAACAACAAGACAAAAAATATCAGTATGAGAACAACAAATCCTCTGCGTGATCCTGAAAAAAAAGCTTGAGTAAAACTAAGATACAGTGAAAAATACATGAAATATCTCTCATATTTATTCACTTCATTCTTTAAAAGTTTAAAAATGATTCCAATGATTCCGAAAAAAACCGGTAATAGTGCAAAATTGTAATCAATCTTATCGAAATCCCGGGTTGATATTAATGTAAATGTTTCTAAAACACCAATTGCAGAAACGAAAAAACCAAAATAGATTATTAAGTCAATAAATGATGTTATGAAAAAATCAAGTTTGTTTCTTGAGTTTAATACAAGATAATATGAAATAAACACAGACAGGAGTATCGCAATATTTATAATATCCTTAAAAACAACCAGATATATCTTATCAGACAGAAAGAAGGCAATAATAAGTATCAGGAATAAGAAGATGATAAGCAATGAATCTGAAGCAAATTTGTATAAATCAGAGAAAAAATTCTTTCTGTTAACAAACAACAAATAGATTATTCCCGGGATATAAAGTACCAGAAATGGAATTTTTGCCACAGGGAAGGTTCCTCTGAAAATAAATAAAATGAGAGTTATGTTAATAATAACTATCTCAATTTTGAATTTTTCAATTCTTTTTGCAGAAAGAAATTCCATAAGAAAATCAGACTATATTTAATTCAATTGATTCTATTTCTGCCTGTAACAATCCCAGAATCTTATCCTCAGAATAATCATGTGCCAATGAGCGGGCTCTTTCGCCCATATTTTTTAGTGTATTCCTGTCCATCAGATTAATGTTATTGAAAAACTCAATAATATCATCCTGCCTTCGTATATCAATAGCCCAACCGATCTCTTTCTCCTTCACGATACAAGCTACCTCAGTATCTGGTTCTCCGATGTAGAGGATTGGCTTGCCGGCTGAGAGCAAATGGTATGTCTTTGATGGCACTCCAAGTCCATACATCCCATAAGATAACGAAACAATACCAATATCGCAATTTTTCAATATTTCGTATTCCTCATTCCTGGAAAATCCGCCTTCGAGAAAAACATTGCTGAGTTCAGAATTGTCGATATATTTCTTTACTTCATGAAAGTAGGCGCCTGTACCCCTTATTTTTAATATAACGTTTTTGCAGTTGCTAGCTTTAAAAGCGATGAGAATTTCCATAATTCCCTGAACTCTTCCAACATTTCCTGCATATTGAAGAACAATATTATGGTTGCTCGCTGATCTGGAATCAGGCTTGACTTTTTCAGGATTTGTCCAGTTTGGCACTATTGAAATTTTGGGCTTTCGTTTAGAAGAATTGATTTTTCCAATGATCACTTCTTTCATATCCCTTCCAATGACAATAAGATGATCAGCGCTTGAATATGCTCTGTCATATAGAAATTTAAATATACGGAATGTGATTGCTTTCTCGTTTTTAAAGATTCTTGCCGGCAATGCATTTTCAGGAAAAACGTCGTGTACAAGTATATGTAACCTGAACCTTCTGAATACTTTTAAATATCTAACAAATAATAGCAGGAATGAGGGGGTTGTTCCAAGTAGAACTGCTTCACCTTTCGATATTTTCCTGAGCATGAGAAATCCCATACTCAGGCTCAGGTGACCAGTCTTAATTGTTCGCTGTAAAATCGAGTTTTTATCGAGTGGGAAAGATTTAATCCTGAATACTTCAATATCTGGCGATATATCAATTCTGTCAATAAAATCCTTCTTATGATTATCATAGAATTCAGGACCGCAAATGACACAAACTTTATATTTTTTTGAAAGATAATTTGCAATACGCGTAAAAATAAATGCTACTGCGGTTTCCTCTGGATAAAATAACTCAGTTACAATCCAGATTGTATTGTTTTTCATAATGCGTTTTAGCTCAGATTCCAGACAACTCTTTTTATGTAATCAGTATAACTTATGATTATACGAATTACTTTTTCAGATACATTATCCATAGAATAATCTCTTACAAGATGCAGAGTTCTTTCCTCTCCTCTCATCTGTTTATCAAGAACTCTCAAACCCTGAAAGATTCTGTCTTGATTTAAGCCTACAAGCATTACGGATGACTCTTCCATAGCCTCAGGGCGTTCATGAGCTTCCCTGATATTTAAAGCAGGAAAATTAAGAATTGATGACTCTTCAGAAATAGTTCCACTGTCTGAAAGTACAGTTTTGGCATTTATCTGGAGATTATTATAGGATAAAAATCCAAGGGGTTTTAAAAATCTGATCAATGGATTAAAATCCGGTTTGTTATACTCGATCATCTTCCTGGTCCTTGGATGAGTACTAACGATGATCGGCAAACTGTACTGTACGGCTAGGGAATTCAATAAATTTACAAAATCAGAAAAGTTTTTCTCTGAATTAACATTTTCTTCTCTGTGACATGAAATTAAAAAATACTTATAGGGTTCAATTTTCAGTTCATGAAGAATATCTGAGTTTTCAATTTTAGACTGATAATATTTAAGGACTTCATACATTGGACTACCTGTTTTGATTATTCTGTCAGGCAGTATACCTTCACGAATCAGGTACTCCCGTGCAATATCGCTATAGGTCATATTAATATCACTTATGTGATCGACAATCTTCCTGTTAATTTCCTCAGGAACCCTCTGATCAAAGCACCTGTTACCTGCTTCCATATGGAATACCGGAATTTTTTTTCTTTTGGCAGGCAACACGCTCAGGCAACTGTTAGTATCGCCCAATACCAAAAGGGCATCGGGTTTAAGATCATCGAGAATAGGATCAATATTGATCAAAATCTGGCCAATTGTTGAATTTGCATTTCCTGCAGCAGCATTCAGATAGAAATCTGGAGTACGCAGATTCAGATCTTTAAAAAATATCTCGTTTAATTCATAATCATAATTCTGGCCAGTATGGATTAGTTTATGATCGAAGGCTTCCTCAGTATTCAATCTCATCAGAACCCGCGAAAGACGTATGATTTCAGGACGAGTGCCAACTACTGTAGCTATCTTTAGAGGTTTCATTCGCATATAAATTGTTAAACTAATTCAAAAAAAGTATCAGAATTATTCTGATCGTAGAATTTACTGATCCAGAATATGGTATATAAATCTTCAGTACCTGTATTTGTTATATTATGTGTGTACCAGACAGGCATATCAATGCATGAGGGATTTTCTCCGTCAAGGTCAAAAGCAATTTTATCATTCGAACCCACTTTGCGGATTTCAATTCTGGCCTTGCCCTTTATTACTGCAAATCTCTCTACTTTACCTGTATGAAAATGATTTCCACGGGTTATACCGGACCTTGTTACAGAGAAGGATACCTGTGACAGGTTATCTGATTTTAAAAGCTCAGTGAAGGTTCCTCGTTCATCTTTAACCATCTTGAGATGAATAGGAAAGAACTTTTTAAAATCAAAATATGACAAAAATGTAAAAAAGAGTTCTCGTTCAACGGCGTTGTTCAGATCCGGAAAGATCCCCTTGTCAAAATATTTTTCTTTCAAAACGAATAATTTCTGTAATAATTCTGACACTCTTATTTCACAAGTGGCCGTCACCTCAAGTTTCTCGATGATTTCTGATGAATGATTATCGATACAACAAATGATTCTTGTAACTAAGTTTTCAATATATATTAATTTCAATACTGCATCTATCTCTATTCGAGGAATATCATTGTGTGTCAGCTGGAAACAAAAAGTTGCCACAACTGAATTATAAAATGGCTTACAGAACGGTCCGAATACATTTGGAATTATAAGTCCGGTAAAGCCACTGTTATTTTTCTTTGCCCAGTCTATTAAGATATTTCTTCCTTCAATTTTAGACCTTCCATAAGGATTATCCCGCTCTTCCTGTATTGATGAAGAAAATATAATATGCGGTTTCACACAGGCACTTTCACAGGCGAAAAGTAATTTTTTAACAAGATCGATATTTGTTTTATACAACTCTTCCTGATCATTAAGCCTGTTAATTGCTGCAAGATGAACAATTACATCACAACCTGAGACAAATTTTGATAATGATCCAATCTCATTAAAATATGAATCATCAAAAGGAATTCTTAGAAACTTTTCAGGAGTAAGTCCGAGATAGTTATAGAGGTGAGCACCTATAAAACCTGACTGTCCTGTAATTCCAATCTTAATCATTCAGAATACTCATTTGAAATATCTTCGCCAAGCACGTCTTTCCTTATTGAGGGTAATTTAAGCAGAAGGTTTTTCATCTCTTCAATATTCAATATTCTCGTGTTATGCGAATGGTATTCATCATATTTTGAAACCTCCTGATTACCTTCCGAAAAAAACTGAGCGTAATTCAGATCCCTTTTGTCAGAAGGAATTCTGTAATACTCGCCCATATCAATTGCATTAGCCATATCCTCCCTGTTGACAAGGGTTTCATACAGTTTCTCACCATGACGAGTACCAATTACCTTGATTTCACTTTTTGACTTGTATAATTCAAGTAATGCTTTAGCAAGGACTTCAATTGTAGCTGCCGGTGCTTTTTGTACAAAAATGTCACCAGGCTGTCCATTTTCAAAAGCGTAAAGAACAAGATTCACAGCATCTTTTAATGTCATCATGAACCTTGTCATATTCGGGTCCGTGATTGTTAATGATTTCCCGTTTTTTATCTGCTCTACAAACAGTGGTATGACTGATCCTCGTGAAGCCATAACATTGCCATACCGGGTTCCGCAAAACATCTGCCCGTTTTTCAAATTTTCCCTTGATCGGGCAATCATTACCTTTTCCATAAGAGCTTTTGACATGCCCATGGCATTTATGGGATAAGCTGCTTTATCCGTACTTAAAACAATAACTTTCCTGACAGAATGCCTGACAGCGGCATCGAGTATATTATCAGTCCCGAGAATATTGGTTTTTACAGCCTCTACAGGAAAAAACTCACAGGAAGGAACCTGTTTCAATGCGGCCGCATGGAAGATAAATTCCACATCATGAATAGCCCTGTCGATACTATTTGAGTCACGGACATCTCCTATGTAAAATTTAAGTTTCGAATTATTATAGAAACGCCGCATATCGTCTTGTTTTTTCTCATCACGGCTGAAGATTCTTATTTCTTTAATCTCAGTATTCAGGAATCGTTTTAAAACTGCATTGCCAAATGAACCTGTTCCTCCGGTTATTAAAAGCGTATTGTTTTTGAACATGACAAAGAATTATTATGAATAGAATTTTTTAACTGGGTAAGTTAATGTAAATAGAATTTTTTTAACAGAACCTCTTTATCGGTCCTTGAAGGGTAATTTATAAGCACAGCACGAAATGGACCTTTAAAAACAAATAAACTACCAGCACTGGCGCCGATTGCACCAAACTTTTGTATCAGCATACCAATATGTTCGAGTGAACCGGCTCCTCCCATTGCTGTAAGAGGAATTCCGATCTGCGATTTTATTTTCGCGATAAGGTCCTCATCATATCCTTTCATTACTCCATCATTGTCAATTGAATTAACAACAATCTCACCCGCGCCATAAGATTCCATTTTTTTTGCAATCTCAACAGGATCAAGTCCGGTAGATTTTTTCCCATTATGAGTGCAAACTTCATATTTTTTACCAAAAACTCTTTTTTTTACATCCAATACTATGACAATACTCTGATTGCCAACAATTTTGGCTGATTCTGAAATAAGCTTCGGAGATTCTATCGCAGCAGAACTGATAGATACTTTTTCAACACCTAACTGAATTATTTGCTGTATCTGCTCACTGGTTTTAACTCCTCCACCATAACAAAGAGGCATCCTGCATTCAGCAGCCAGGTGTTCAATGAGTTTATAATCTGGTTCACGCTTCTCCTTAGTGGCATCAATGTCAAGAACCATTAATTCATCTACTTCTTTCTCGTTAAAGATTCTGACGGCATTAATTGGGTCGCCAACATATTTTGAATCTTTAAAATTGACAGTTTTTACCAGTCCCTTGTTTCTGACAAGCAGACAAGGTATGATCCTTGGTGACAGCATAGATCAGAGTTTTGAAAAATTTTGAAGCAGCTTAACACCCCACTTATGGCTTTTTTCAGGATGAAACTGGAATCCATAAATATTATCGTGCCGGACAATTGAGGTAAATGGTCCATTATAGTCAGTTAATGCAACGTTATCGGTCGGAAAGTTACATTTGAAGTAATAAGAATGCAGGAAATAGAATTTTGCATCAACTTCAAGTTCAGTTATGATTTTGTCAGCAGCAGTAGACTGAATTGTGTTCCACCCCATATGGGGAATACCAACATTGTGCGTAAATGTTGATGGATCAAATCTTTCAACAGTTGCATCGATCCAGCCAAGACCGGGCAGGACACCCTCATTACTGGATTTAGCCATCATCTGCATCCCCACACAAACTCCCAGTACCGGGATCCTCTTTTCAAGAACCAGTTCATCAATAATATCCCTCATCCCTGAATTATTCAACCTTTGCATTGCGAAGTCAAATGAACCAACCCCCGGTAATATTAACTTATCTGCAGAAAGTAATTGATGTGGTTCTTTTGCTGCTATTGCCGGGATATTTAAAGTTTTGTACACATTCGAAAAGGCTCGAATATTCCCAAGACCATAATCAATTATTGCTATCATCTTATTATTGAACGTTGTACTCCTGTTAATGTCAAAAATCGCGCACCCAGGTCAATCAATGACATCCTTGATTTATAATCACGGTATGTTTTGTTTTGACCATCCATCAGTTTTCGCAATTCTTCGGTAGCTATACCAAGCTTCTTCGCAATATACTCAAAGTCCTGGGCAATTGTCTCAACATCATAAGCAGGTTTGGAAATCCTGATTAAAGCTTCTTCACGTGACATCTGGCCTGTAAGTATGAGACTTGAATAATGAGCTCTATGTTTCTTGAAACCAAATTTCGTTGGCAACCAGTAACCTTCGTAAAATCTTGTAAATCTTGATTCATAGTGTTTATAGGGATAAGTCTGCCATCCGAAAAGATCGCTCAGTTCTTTCATTGCAGTCGCCTTAATGTAAGGCACATAATTTAAAGGCTTTACAACCTGAACTCCCTTAAAAATCCTGTAATACAATTTAAACTTAAAAATATCTGCCGTAGGAAATGTTTTCAATGGACGCGTTCCAAATTTACTATGAATGTCTCTCAGCTGCCTCAGATCTGAAGCATGATAATGCCATTCCAATGGTTCCCTAACGCACTCTGTAGAATAATTTGCACCGGTGAGTATGTATTTATGTCCATTTTTTGCAGCAAAATTATACAAGCCGGCAAAAAAAGCATGATCCTGAGGAGTATCAATATGGGGAACCTGTGCTTTAAAAAAGGCAAGCTGCAGATCTTTCATTTCCTCCCAGTCAATCACCTCAGTGTACAAATCAAGGCCAAGGCCGTCAACTAATTTTTCAATATTGTTTACGGCTTCCTGGGAATTCCAACCTGCATCCACATGAAAAAGCATGGGGCGCAATCCGAATTTCACTTTTGCAATGTATGCAACATATGAGCTGTCAACTCCACCACTTAGTCCGATAAGGCAATCATGAGGTTTATTTTTTCCTTCCTTCCTGATTCTATCGATCAAAGGTTGTAATTCTTTAATACCTCTTTCATCAGTATGCCAGTGAGGAAGTATATTCTTATGATAATTATTACAGTAGTCACACCACCCTCTCTCATCGAATGAGATAAGAGGATCAGTAGTATCCATGATACAATTAGAGCATATCTGGTATTCCCGTATCCCTTTCATTATGATTACAAAATATTTTCTGAATTAATTAATACTTTCTTATAAAGCTTAAAGTAATCGTTCAAACGGTCGCCTAAATTAAAAAAACTAACTGCACGTTTGCGGCAATTCTGGCTAAATTTTTTCTTACCTGATCTTTCAACAAACCTGATTGAATCCAAAATACCATCGATATCTCCCTTTGCTACAACAAATCCAGTTTCACTATCCACAATCTCGGGGCATGCAGTTGAATCATATACAATTGCCGGTGTCCCGCAGGCCAATGCCTCTGCTGTTGTCAATCCAAAAGTTTCTTCGACCGAGAGATTGAGAAAAACATCTGAAGCGGAATAAAGATCTTTTAATTGAGCTTGATTCTCAGTTCTGGAAAGCCCTAATATATTGGAAGGCAATGTTTTGATCTGGGATTTGGTCAATCCTACCATAACAATCAACATGTTCTCATCAATTCTTTTACTCAACTCAATAAAGTCAAAAAGTCCCTTTTTTCTACTCCAGGGATTCGCGACTCCAAGAATGACAAATTTATTCATCAGAGAATACCTTTGTTTGCATTCTTCATTATCAATATTCTCTCTAAATAAATCTGTATTGATTCCATTATAAATGACTGTCCGTGGAATACTTTTCAAAAAAGATTTGCCTACGACATTTCCAAGCCAACCAGAAACAGGAACAATTGTAAGGTTACTGACTGATGTAAAAAGTTCTTTTTTCAGATGAAAATTTTTATTTGACCTGTCGATAAAGAAACTGGCGGGATATTCATGTTTCTGAGGGCAAATTGAACACTCCGTCTTCCATTTATTACAGCCTACATAATCAAAATGAGCACAATGCCCGGTAAATGACCAGCAATCATGGAAGGTCCATATTACAGGGATGGATTGTTTTGCGAGGTAGTTGAAAAGAATTTTTATATTAATATAATAACCGTGTAAATGATGCAGGTGAATAATGTCGGGCTTTATATCATCAATAGTCTTAATCAGTGTCATGGTCGCTTTCCTCGATCCAAGCCCGTGCATATCAAAAAGACGTGTAAGCAGACCATGGAATGCTACATCCAGTTTTGTCCCAATTTTAATGATCTTAGATTGGCTTGGTCGGGAAAACCTGCCATGAGCAATATAACTCACCCAATTATTTTCAATAGCAAGTTTCCCTAATGCTTCAGCCAGTCTTCCTGTTGATCCGGTATTTCCTTCAACACATATTTGTAGTAATACAGGCATTTTTCTGAGTTAAGTTTTTTTAAGAACTGACACAAATGAAGCTGCTACTATTTCAGGTGTAATTTTTTGGCCTAAGTTGTGACTGTTCTCTGCCATTTGCATTAGAGAAGAATCTGTTGAATTAATGATCTTGATCATCATTCGCTTAAGATCATTAATATCATCTGCTTTGAATATCAGGCCATTATAATCTGGCGTAACAAATAGTGGGGCTGCGCCGCAAATATCCGAGCATATCAGGGGAAAGCCGGCTGCTGCAAACTCATGCAGAACAAGGGACCACTGCTCTCTCCTGCTTGGAAGAACAAAACAGCCATATTTCTCAAGTTGTTCTGATAAAAACTCAGGTTGCATAAAATCATGAGTATAGTATTCTGACGATCCTGATATTTCTTTTATCATAGGTCCACTACCAATAAGATGTAATTCCCAATCACCGGTTTTCATTTCAGCTTTCAGCTCTGTCCAGGCATGTGTGAGAATGTCAACACCTTTTTCAAAACTAAATCTGCCTGCGTATATAAAACGATGTGGGTAAGCTCCTTTCTTTTTTTCATGAAATTTCCTGTAAACTGAATTGAATAATTCAGTGTCGGCTGACAAGCAATTAAAAATGATTTCAGAATTCTTAAATCCGAGCCGTTTTGCATATTCATACTGATACGGACCCGCGACCCAGGCATAATTAAAGAATTTTTTCCCGAAATATGGAAAAACCAGTGACGCTACCTTTTGCCTTAAGGTTTTCTTCCATATATCATCAAAACCGACTATAACGGAGATTCCTGATCTTCTTGCTTTTCTTAATGCTTTAAGGTACCCTCTATCCATCCATCCTGACACATAAATTATATCGGGAAACAATTGTGAAACAAATTCCATTAATTGATCTGAGGAAAACCGGGATCTATAATAATAAAAAACATTTGATATCTGAGGTGGTACATATGGGGTCATTTTTTTTTCATCCCAATGGATTACATGTACTTCAGCATTATATCTTTCAACATATTCTTTTAATACGGGTATTTGATATCCCATTAATTCAGAATACAGGTAAAGAATTTTCATTGAAATTTGCCTGACAATATAACTTAATAGTATAAACCAAAAATTTTACTCTTGAGTACATCACCTGAGAGGTGATTTATAACATAATTATAAGCATTTGTTTTATTTGATACCTTATGTTCTATATTCATATCAAGTATTTTATGGAAACAATCATTCAATCCTGAAACAGAGTATTCAGTATAATAGTATAGCGCATCCGGTAATTCAGGGTATTTAACAGTTGAGATCACTATTAATCCCGAAGCCATATACTCTAATATTTTGGAAGGGAAATTATAGTTATGTTCTATATCAACAGGATTTCTAAGGTTCAAGCTAAATTCTGTTGTATTCAGAATCTTAACATACTCTGAATAATCCAATGCTCCAAGAAACCTTATCTGCTCGCAGTTATATTTTCTTATTATCTCTTGTAATTCTGCATCAGACATCAGATAGGGCATCCCGGAGATAATTAGTTTAAGATCTTTTTGTTTCGAAAAGAATTCGAGAGCTAGCAGCAATCCCATTGTAACTCCCAGAGAGCCGCTTAAAAGAACTGTATTACTGATTCTTGGTGATTGAAAATCTACCTGAGTATCTGTAACTATCCCTGGCATTACTTCAATTTTGACTTTAAATTTCCTGAGCTCAGGGAAGTCACGCAAAGCAAGGAATCCGGATGCATACTTTAATGAATATCTCAGTATCCTGCTCTTAAAATTTTTTTCAACAATAAAACCAGCGTCAGCGAGCAAAACAACGATCTTGGTTGTCCTGAACAATACAAGATAATAGTAAAAAAAAAGACTATAGAAATTAAGATTAAAAAAAAGAACCTTCTTGATTCTTTTCCTGTTTCTGCTTATTAGTCTCAGATGCTTTAATACACTGTACAGATTGAAGACAATTTTATCCTGCCTGAGATGTACGTATTCTAAATCATGGTTTGAAACATAAGCATTCCTGTCTTCCGAATAGATCAGACTTAGAGAATGTTCAATATTGACAACTGATCGTAACTTCCTCTGATAATAATTACCTGCAAATGATACTCCAACAGGGATTGGTGTAGCATCGTTTTCTGTGAACTGTCCAACAAATAGATCGATCTTATCTGTCATCGCATCTTTATCCATGCTTATTTACCTTTGTTGTAAGTCTCCATATACAATTCAGCAACTTTCCTGATATCAAATTTTTCAATGCTTTTAGCTCTGATTTCTTCTCTGTTAAAAACTGTGTTGAGACAGAATTCAAGACCGGAAATTAAATCATTGACATTCATGAACTCAGCAACATAACCCGACTCTTTGTGCACGATAACATCTTCAGGACCGGTTTCACTAAAGCATATTGCAGGTAATCCACAAAACTGAGATTCAATATAAGTTTTTCCCATAGCCTCTGCAATCGAAGGCCCCAGAAATACATCGGATGTATTATATAAGTCACATAATTGCTCATCATTTATTTCGCCAAAGTGAATAACTCTCTGAGGTACTTCTGATTCTCTGAATGTCTCAGACCCAAAAGTCATCACCATATAATCTGAATTTATTCCTTTTAACCCGGCAACAGCATATTCAAATCCTTTATATCTTGATCGTATATTTGCTGCACCCAGTAAAATGATTTTAGCCGAATGAGGCAATCTTAATTTTTTTCGAATCTCAACTTTATCAAGCAATCTAAACTTTGTGGAATCTACACCGCTGTGAATTACTTCAACAGAACTATTCTTCAATAATGAGCTTTCATTTGCTTTTTTTCTCAACCAAGTACTAATTGCAACCCACCTTATGTCAAAACCCTTCATATAGAGCATTTTTCGGTTATGGGAATACCTTGACAGATCATTTTCTTTCTTGCTATGCAATTCCGGACAATATCCACAGTTGTCATGGAATTTTCTGCAATTGAAAGCCTGATGACATCCACCTGTGAATGCCCACATATCACGTAAGGTCCATATAACAGGCTTATTCCAGCTCTTTAAGTCCTTAATATCCACAAAACCATGGTTTGCCCAGTGAATATGTATTACATCTGCCCATTTGATGAGACTGAAATTCCTAAGTTTTAATCCGAATATGCCAGGTGAAAATATTGTAGCTTCTCTCCTGGGATAAAACTTTAATGGAATATTGTCCAAAAAGGTTATAAGTAATCTGTAGTACCTGGAAATCAATCCGGATTTCTCATAGGAAAAAACTCCGATGGAATGTAAATTGGATTTCAGAAAAAGAATTTTTGATTCATGCCCCGTCTCCAGAAGAGCATTATGAGTCAGAAGCGCTGCTTTTCCTGCACCTGTACTTTCATCTGCAGCTGATATATGAAGTATCTTCAATTTTCTATGTTATTTAAACATCAGTCCTTACTACTTTCAACATCGGGAATGTGTTGCATTTGGCCAAAAATCAACCAGAACAAAGCTCCCGTTCCATCGTATATCAGACTTTGCCCGGTTAATCCCAGGACCAGGTACACTGAAATAAAACAGTAATACAAGATCATGTCTCGTTTGGACATTAAACTTATGCTGCCTGTATACATTAAGTACAAAAGAATGAACGACAATGAGATCATTGAAAAGGCATTTAACTGACGTCCAATTTCTAAAAACATGTTGTGTGAACCGGCTGTCCAATTCTGCCAGGTATGAAGATAATCGAAATATACCTTGAGGTGGTTCCCAGCTGGTCTGAAAAAGAAGGAAGAAGTCCATATATCTTTCCATGATGCATCCCAAATAGGCTTTCGGTCACCCAGCAATTTAAACTCAATATATCCTCTTAAAGTAAACTCATCATAAGATTCTATTCTTCCCATGCTAATCACCAATAGAGTGATTATTAAAGGGATAATCAATAAAAGAAGAACAAACAATCTGCTTTTTAAAATACTTCTGAAAGATCTGTCCGAATTAATAATGAAATAAAAAATAAATGAGAATACTAATATGCCAAGCATAGTTATAGTATTGCTTCTTGCGTTTACGAGAATGTACATTAGTACAATAATTGGGATTACAATCAGTAGTCTTGGCCTTATTCTGTACCATACATAAGGTATAAATGCATACAAAACAAAATACCAGTGACCTTTAAGAAGACCAAATAACAGCAAGAATAGTGATACCAGTACTATTCTATCAATACTTTCCAAAAAATGTTCTTTGTCTATAATCTTTTTTTGAATTAGAATTGCGCCTGTTGTAAGTGCAATTCGAAGTCCAACTGTTATTCCAGAAGGATTTTCCTGTTTATTGATAACTGCAACAATAAGACCGGTTATCGCCAGAAGCAGATTTATGAACCAGATAAAGATTAGTGACTGATGCTTCGATTTGGAAAAATCAAGAAGTAATCTAATCGGAATAGCCAGAGCCATAGCGAATCCTGCGGATAAGGCCAATGGACCAATAATCCAGACACTTTTAAAATTTTGAGTTAAGGGAGATGCTTTATCTGCAACATCAGAAATTGATGTGCCAGAAAATGCTATTGAAGGAATCAGCAAAAGAAAAATCAGGTAGAGATCCCATTCACGTGCAAACAAAATATATACAAAAATCAAAATGGAGGTAATAAGTATTGCCAAATTGGATACAAAACCTCCTGCAAAGTGTAATAAAATTAGAAAATATATTATTAAATAAATATTTCTGTGATTATTCAGAATTTTAAAAAATTTCATTAAACGGAGCTATTTATTTAAATAAAAATTTCTCAATTTTCTGAAGGTAAATTTTCCAGATTATTGAGTAATTCAGTAACCTTGAGAACTATATTCTTGCGGAATTCGGCAGGATTATCCCATCCCAGGCAATAATGCTTGCAGGATAAACTTGATGATAATCGTGCAAAACAATCATTAAATACATCATTTGTAAAGAGCTCAATTACTATTGTATCAGAAGAACACCAAACCAGATTCGCCAGGCCTGCACCATGAGGCGTTATAATGATATCTGCATTCCGGAATGTTTTAATCTGATTCAAAAAACTCAACTCCTCAAGAAATAAAATTTTAAAACCTCGATTGATTAATTGTTCTTCAAGAACAGCTTCGTTGCCAAAAGACCGGTTGGAATGTCTTCTCGAAACATAAATTTTGTCATTTCCGCTTCTTTCCGTATCTGGCAGGAAAGAATCTCTCAGGCATATAATATCCAGCTTATTCCAAAAGCCTGAATAAGCTTCTGCCTGAGTAAAAACGAAATCATTAACTAAAATAAACTCTTCTTTAATTTTAATGGGATCATATCGAAGAACATTTTTTTTGCGCAACTCATGATATGCAGATGATGCAAATACTGGTAAATTAACAGGACAGACTAATCTTAAATCAGGAAATTCTTTCAAAACCCAAATCAAACGTGGGAGTTCCTCCATAATAAAGTGAGCATAACCAGTTGTATTAATGCAAGTAATGGGGTAGCTTTCAGAGAAATCAAAAGATTTTTTTTTACGGACCGGCCGCGATAAAATCCAACTTCTCAAAGAACCAAGTGATTCAAGAAATCCTATTGATTCCGTAAAACAAACTCCATTTCTGACATTTATAATCACATTGCTCATATGATATACATGACGTGTTGCAAAATACATTTCAGATCTAAATGATGGAGGTAAATCAGATGTAAATACATATTTTTCAATACATGCATTTCTGATTTGCCTCATAACCTTAACGTGTTTTGTGACACTTTCATTCAGAATAACCTCAGGAATTGATCTGATAAGCCGATCGACAGGAACAACTGGATCGAGGTGAGGAAAAAAAAAGTAAAGAACACTTTTAAGGTACCTGTCGAGTGATCTAAGAACTGGCTTTATTTTAGACTTCGTAATTATTCCTTTCATTACAGATTCTTATTGTTATAGAGAAAGCAGATAAATTCCTGATTCTGTATATGTATTCAGGTGTGACGCCCACACAGTTTGTTCCTGTATAATCGAGTAAAATTGTATTAAAATATTTTTCTTGATGCGAGAACACATCCAAAGCTGCTTTGCCTTCAGATAAAAGAATCCAGCATTTTGTTGAAAATGATCTATAAATGTGTCTCTGATAACCAGATGGTATATCGATAATTTCATGGTCTTCAACATTGACAGAATGCTTTTCGCTAAAGTTTATTCTCAGCATCCTTTCATTCATAACTTCAACAGATTTGAATACAAACATTTGGAGATCAATTTTCTTACTGAAGAAATTCACTGTTTCAGTCAATAATGGCAATGAATCGCGTTTTACCGGGTCATGAATAGTATCTGCAAGGTCAGAAATAGATAAACTGTTTCCGGAAACCGATGTAAGGGAAAAGGACTCAACTTGATTTAAACTATTTATAAATTTTAAAATAACCTCGTTAACAGGTACCAGGTCTATAACCTGAGTACCATCACCAATTATGGGCATTTTATCCCCTAAACCATTTGCCTCATACCAGCAAAACGAAGCGACAACAGATACATGAAAAGGCAGCGCTAAAGGACCAAATGTATTAGAGAGTCGGAATATTGAAGTCTTACAGTTGTTAACACCGGATATCATGTGTAAAATCTCCTCTACAGCTCTCTTTGACACCGAATATGGATTATCGGGATCTCTTATTATATAATTGCTTGTAGGAAATATAATATGACGATTCCCTAGTGTAACAGATGATGAAGCTATGTTTGTTCCACCAATCATATTTATTTCGTAAACATCCTTATCAGAACCACGATTACAACCAGCCAGATGAAAAACAGTGGTGCAAACTCTCATAAAAGCTGTTACTTCCGCAGGATTGCGTATATCACCTTCAAATAACAAATATTCAACGGATGCTTTATCGAAAGCTTCAGTTAAATGTCTGCCAATAAAACTATTGTGTCCCGTGATCCCTATCATTTTTACTCATTTGACTATAGAAGAGATTTTATTTCTTCATAGATTAGTTTAAATCTGTTTTCGAAACAGTAAAACTTATTGTAAGTTGAAAAAGCTGCACTTTGATATGAAGAATAATCCTGATCGATAATATTGATCGCTTTCCATAGTTCAGATGAGTCTTTTATTGCGATCCCACACTTGTACTCACTGAAGAATTTTTCATATTGTGGATTGCTATAAGCAATTACAGGCTTTCCATGTTTTAGATAAAAAGCAAGCTTTTCAGATGCAAATACTGTCAATTCATCATTTACACTTTTATACTCATACGGAACGAGCCCGATATGTGCAGTACTGATTATAGAATCGATATATTTTTCAGGTGATTTGTCCACATGGAGGATATCAGGCGAGAGTTTCAAAATGCACGAGATATAGTCTATGTCGGCAGGACCATTGAGGATAAGAATATAACCTACTGACTTAGTATTCGAAAATGCTTTTGCGATTTCAAAAGACTTTCGATGATCATCAATTCTACCAAAATAAAGAACTATTTTGGCTTTTTGGTTTTTGATTTTATCCACCATGTAGTCAGTATCAAGAAAGGGAGATTCTTTTGATACAGAAACCGGAAGATACAACGCTCTTTGATGCTCAATCCCATTAATGCTATACAAAAACTTACATCTGTCCGTGTCCTGGATAATTGTTGCATCACATTTCCGGTGATAATGCTTTTCGGCTGATCTTACGAATGGGAAAGTTTTGTCATTAAAATACGAATAATGATCATCTTCATACAATTCCAGGCTATAATATAACAATTTGGTTCCTGAATTTTTAAAAAGCTTCCCTGCCCATAATAAACCTTTTTTCTCTACACCAATAGCTAAATCAAGATGACCAATTCGTCTGATTATCTTTAGTGATTTCCTCATTGATTTTCGTGATATCAGAAGCTCTTTTATATTTCTGTTAAAAAAAAGATGAGAATCAATTTCGATTTTCCTGAATTTTCTTTCAAACCTGCTCCTGAGAGAATTGAATTCAAAAAGATTAAATATTTTAATATTAATTCCTTCAAAGTTCTTCAACCCAAATACAAATTCATCTGTATCATGGAGAAATAAAAATACTTCATCACCCCTATCAGCAAAACCTTTTGCAAGATTAAAATGGTGAATATTCAGCCCTCTCTCGTATATAAAAATCGCAACTCTCACAAATCCTGATTAACTTTTTTTAGTATTGAGATCACATGTGATACATCATCGTCAGATAATCCTAATCCGCTTGGAATATAAAAGCCGTTTCTTGCAAGCTTTTCTGCGACGGGATATTTTTCACCTTTAAATAAACCCATTTTAAGGAAAACAGGCTGCTCATGCATGCACCAGAAAAAGGGGCGGGTTCCAATTCCTGCTTCCCCTAATTTTTTAACAGTGCTGTCACATAGTTCTTTACTCTCAGAAATGAGACCAAATACCCAGAAAATATTTTCAGAGTAAGAAGTTGAGATAAGTGGTAACTTGAAGTTCTTCAGATCTCTAAATTCCTCCATATACTTCTTACCAATCCACCTTTTCTTTATAATGTGTTCCTCAATTTTTTCAAGTTGTGCCAGGCCGAGAGCAGCCTGAAGATTGGTCATCCGATAATTCCAGCCAAGTTCATAGTGGACAAATCGCGGACCGGCCGGTTCAAAAGCGAGATTCCTTAATTTACGGCAACGGTTTGCAAGCTCAGGATCATCAGTCATAATCATACCACCTTCACCTGTTGTTATGTGTTTATTCGGATAAAAACTGAAAGTGCTGATATCGCCAAAAGATCCGCATTGTTTTCCCTTGTATGTCTGGCCATGCATCTCTGCCGCGTCTTCAATAAGAAACAGGTTATACTTCCTGCATAACTGAATTACCGGATCCATATCGGTAGGTATCCCATAGATATGAACCACAAGAATGGCTTTTGTTTTAGGTGTGATTCTGGACTCAATCATACTGACGTCCATATTCCAGGTACTCGAATCGCTGTCAACCAAAACAGGAATGGCACCGGCACGAATCACAGACTGGGCAGGTGAAATAATTGTGAAAGTCGGCATAATAACTTCATCCCCATTCCCCAATCCAAGCGCCTGCACTGCTATGTCAAGAGCGCCGGAACCATTCGATACTGCAATTCCTTCCTTACGGCCAACATAATCTGAAAATTTTTCTTCAAAAGCTTTTATAAAAGGACCCTCAGATGAAATCCATCCTGTTCTGATACAATCCATCAGATATTTTTCCTCATTACCATTGAGTAATGGCGTGTTGACAGGTATATTAACTTTGTTCATTTTTTCTTAAAATAAAATTTACTCCCCATGTATTTGCATCAGGCTGGTTGCCCGTTAAGAATTCCTCTGCAGTTTTTAATTCAAAACCATTGATCTCACTCAGGTACAGTATCTCAGGAATCGAAAAAAACCGCATTGGATGTTTCTCAGTGAATTCAAGCAATTCACCGGAAATTTTATCTTTCACCAGAATCGAGTAATTCACATCCACAACATTCTTTTCAGTATGCAACTCCGGTTGAGCAAACCTGTACACTATAATTTCATCATTCTCAACCTTTTTAATCCGGTTTTCAGGTTTCTGACAATAAACAGCAGGAGCATACCAGATGTCGAAAATGAATAATCCCCCTGGTTTCAGGAATTTAAATGAGTTTTTGAATATCTTGTCAAGTGAGTTATTGTCAGTAATATAACTGATAACATGGAAAAGAGCAATGATAACATCAAATTTCCTGTCTGTTGAAAATTCCGTAATATCAGCCTGGAGACAATTTAATCCCACTTGTTTTGCCTGATCAACCATTTTCTGACTTCTTTCCAGGCCTAAGATTGAGTAGCCAAATTTTTGAAGAATCAATCCATGACCACCGGTGCCGGATCCATATTCAAGAATGTCTTTTGCTCCACCCGAATGCTTTTTGATACAATTGTCAATATAACTTGCTTCAGCTGTATAGTCTTTATTCCTGTAAAGCAAATTGTAGTATTTACTATATAAATCAAAATTAGTACTCATTTCATTTCAATTTTTGTTTCCGAATCACTGATAAAACGCGTCTTATCATTTTCACCGGCATAAGGACCCTGTTTAACTTCAATCATTTCTGTCTCTTCAAGAAATTCAAATCCATGACCGCCTTCCGACAATAAAATTACATCACCAGTCTCGAGCAAATGGCTTTCGATATATACTTGTTCATCAGTATAGAAATCAATTCTTAATTTTCCACGTCTTATAAATAGAACTTCCTTGGTAAAATGGACCTCTCTTTTTACTTCATTGTGAACATGTGGCTGAATTATCTTTCCGGAGGGATGTTTCATAAAGGCCAATTGCTGAGAAAAGTCGTCAGGCGTAAAAAAATGAATTCCTGGTTCATTATATTTATTTGAAATAATGATTCCAAGTAATTTTCCTTTGTGAATTATTTCTTTTAGCATATGTAATATTTGGGTCAGGTTTGTTTCATAAATAATCATTCATTCATGCAGGAGAATTTTTGAACCCTGGTATTGAGTAGTCCCAATAATTCTCCTTCAGAATCCATTTCATAACATCGTTGCTTTTTTTTGCTGCAGCCTGATGAAAATCGTATCCGGCTTTTTCAAATGCATACAATCTGGTCATCAGCATCTCTTTATCAAAAACCTGTTTAATCTGGATACTTATATCGGGCTTAGGAAATATTCGCCGGTAAGCAGGACTCAGGCTCTTAATAATGATACCCTGGATACTCCTGAGATATGAAGGCCCTATACCCTTTTTTTTCCTTCGTATTTCAGTATAGGAATTACATATACCCTGATAGAAATATCTTTTTTCGAAGTAATTCAATGTCATTCTCTCCGATGGAACTTCATGATATACAAGAGCTTTTGACTGATAAAGAGTCTTATACCCCAATTCCTTCGCTCTTAAAGAGAGACCAGCTTCACCATCACCCTGTAAATATTGAAGCTGGGGAGGGATGCAATCCGGGTGAAAACCTCCAAGTTCAATTAATGATTTTTTTCTTATAGAATAATTCAAACCCCATATCATGTTGGGATTTATCAGCTTCTCTTCATTACCAAAGTCACACAAACTTAATTCAGGAAGTATCCTTCCTCCATCAGGTAAATGATTCCAGAAAAAATCCAGCCATGCCGGAGGGGTAACCTCAAAAAGAGGCAAGCATCTACCACCAACTATATGTACATCAGGAAATCTGTAAAAGGTATCGATAATAGCAGATAACCAATCCTTATCGGCATGTATATCATCATCAATAAATACAAGAATATCGCTTTTTGATTCTGCTGCACCACGATGCCTTCCTGTTAATAAACCTGGAACATCATCATAAAAGTAACGAATCCTATGAAGAGTAAATTGGTTAATAAAATTGAATACAACTTCCTTGGTTCTATCTTTAGATCCATTGTCAATAACTAATATTTCATATTCTTCACGATCGAATTCCAATTCCAATAAACTGTTTATGCACCTTGAAAGTTGATCAGCTCGATTAAAGGTTGGAATAATTATTGAGGCTCTCATGTAAAAAGTCTTTTTATCTTCCTTATTATTCTCGAAAATAAATTATTAAAAAATGAGTATTTGCTTAAATCGGAATTTTTGGTATCAAATCTATTAACATACATTGTTATCATTTCTGGAATGATGTATACATTTCCGTTCCATTCCTTCATCTCGCTAAACCTGTTTCTTATGTCTCTATTTACGATAAGAAACATGTTTTGTCGGTACCACCATTCTATATCGCTATTTCTCCAGAATTTTTCTCTGAAAGGATCTAAAAACATGAAATTGAGCCTGGAAAAAAGTTCTGCCCAATAATCAGGAAATTGCTCATTTTGATGATTTTCACCAGTTTGCCCTGGCATAGCCGCAGAAAAAAGAATCACATCGCTTGTTGAAGTTAAAAAATTCACAAAAGCCTCCGATTGAGAAGCCTTTATATGCTCGGCAACCTCAAGACATATTGTCAGATCATATTTGGAATCAAGCTTTAAAAGACCGATTTGATTTTCAAAATCAAATTTAACAAATGAGTCTTTTGAGATTAATAATTCGCCGGTATCTAAAACGTGTGCTCCGTCAATTCCTAATATATTACTTATTCCCAGCTCATCACATGCGTAGAGCCAGGTGCCTAATCCACATCCGACATCTACAACCGAATTGAAATTATGATAAGTTTTTAGATATGGTAAAATAATTCTTGCGGATTTTAGATTGAATTCCTGACCATAATGATGTAGAATTTTCGTCATATTATTTTGATTAACTCTTTATGATTATTCAGAAATTCCTAAAATTTCCTCCGCTACCCTATTTCCACAACATCCATCTATCGGACCGAAATAGTGTGTAATATTGTTAATTATCGTTTCTAAGACCTGACCGTTTTGATTCCAGTCAGTGATATATTTTTCAATATAACCATCAGGATTTTGAAGTTCAATCGTCTTTAATCCTGAAGCAATGTAGATTTCATCCAATGAAGTAATAGCTTTTCCAGAATAATCAAGGTGTGTTGAGTTTTTACCATAAAGTAATGCCGGGATTCCCAGAATAAGACATTCAAGTGCGATCAAAGAATTTCTGTTTGAGATTACTGCATCATACATTCCTGCAATATCATAAAATGGTTTCGTGCTATCACCAATAGAAAAGTTGTCGAATTGCATCAGTTCATTGATCAACACATCATTGAAGTCAAAAGTCTCATTGTTTTTTGGTCTCAGTTCGAAGACATATGACTTGTTCTGCTTACAGATGTTTTTAATAAGGGCCAGAAAAAATGATAATTCTTCAATTCGTCCAAATTTCTTTTCACCTGTTGAGCAAATCAGAATCTTCATATTGGGCGTATAACGCCTTTGCTTATCTCTTTTTTCAAGTAAGATATCATAATACGGATTTCCAGTCACAGAGAGCTTTTGGGATTCGACCCCATATTTTTCATGGACATTTTTAGTCCATTCAGAAAGGCATAGTACCTTATCCTCACCATTTTGCCCAAATGGCTGTACTATAACAGATTCTTTATTTCTAAGTGAAATAAAAAACTGTTTCAAATAATCTTTAAAGTGAAAGAGCCTGGTTTCTGGCTTTGATTTAGTCTTTCCCAATGCAAAGCCATATCCATGCTCAAAAAGCACAACAGGAATCTTATTTTTTTTAAAGCAATTTATGATCAAAACTTCCAAAGGACCGGTATCATCATCGATAAACAATACTTCAGGAACTTCTCTGGAGATAAGGGAATCAACTTGTTTTTGTATGACTTTAATACTATTATAGAACTCCTCCTGTATTGAATCAGTAGTCCACCATGATGTCCTCCTGCCTGAAGGTCTTGCCAGCTCAGTCAGCACAGCTCCATTTTTTATATAGCAAGATGATGCATCCCCTTCATACCATAAATCAGTGCTAATACCTGAAAATGAAATTTTAACATTCAGCCTTCTCAATTCCTGAACAATTCTGGAGTGAATATCAACCTGATATCTTACAGAAGCGAGAGAGATAAAATTCATAAATGATTATTTGATATTCAAACCCTTTGATCAGAGAAGCAACTTTCATTGCAGGAATGAGATGATATTTTGTGCCAGGTTTTCAGCCCCGTTGAGAACAAATTTCGATTTTGAATTTCCTGAAAGCGACCCGGCTACTGAATCATTGTTCATTAAATTAACCAGATCCTCTATAGCACTCTTGTAGTCGTCAGCCACAATTGCAACATTTTCAGTCTCCAGAGCTCTAAGTTCACGATTATCTTTACCGTTATATGGTGAGAATACAACCGCCGGAATTCCATATTGCAGCAATTCAAAAAAAGATACACCAAATACGGCTATTGCATAATTAGTCTGAACAATGAAGCTATCTAAACTATCAATATTCCGATGAATTGTCCATTTCAGACGGGTTGGCACGGGTAAAACAGGTTCAGAGGCAAAGGGACCCTGTATCCAATTGATTTCACAGCCAACAGGAAGGAGATTGTCAATCTCTATGGGCATCCTGGAACCCAAACCACAGATATCCCCACCACCGGTTAAAACAAGGACTTTATTACCCTTTGACCATACAGGAGTTGACAATCTCTTTTGTAATAAATATGTGTCCCAGCCGTATTTGATATTCTTATTCCGGGAATTAGAGAGCTTCTCCGGTATAAGAAAAGATGGTATCCAGATCAGATTGAACAGGTCGACTAAGGGGAACAAACTGTCAACACCGATAAACGGGATTTTTAAATCTGACAACCCCTGAAAAAAATTTTTGGTTTCTTCATTTATAAAATTGAGATGAATATCAAAAACTACAACCTGTGGTTTTATGGTCCTGATTATAATTTTGGCTTTTGCAAGTAAATCAACAAAGTCTGAAATGAAAACATGTTCTGTTGTTTCCAACTCTACGCGTTTAATTGGCTCTCCAAAAATCATGAACTGAATATCTGAAATTCCGTTTTTTTTAAGAGCTTCCGATACCGATAACATTCGAGTTAAGTGCCCCAGGCCAATGGAAGGGCCGATAGTACAGAGAAAGAGAACCATAGAAACTTAAAAATGCTTTATTTGTATTTTGAACGCATTTCCTTCAATGGTCTTAAACCATCAGATGGATCTGCTCTCCATAAACGATCGGGCAGTTCAGAGGGCACCGGTGTCTTTAGACCATCCCCGTCAGATATAATACCATGGTTTACATCGTTTATTACTTTACCGATCTGATCGGGTAACCAGCAATGACCAGAACCGTACTCGTCGCCCTTGCCATCAAGATCAAGATGAAATTCAACAAATTTGGCACCCCATTTATGTACTGCACGATGAATTACTCCTGGTTCAACAGTATGGTCGGACCAACCAGTCTCACAACCTGTTGATCTTCTGATTGTTTCAATAGCAGCTAGGTTAGCTTCTGAAAAAGGAGTTGGATATGCCGAAGTACAATGAAGCAGTGTTGGAGATTCACAGCCATTTTTTTTCAATACATCAACAGCTTTCAGAATTTCATCAATATTAGCCATACCCGTTGATAAAATCACATGTTTACCGGTTCTTGCACATGCTATCAGCAGATCATCCCACAATAATTCATACGACGCAATTTTATAGAATGAAACAAAAGGTTCCAGTTCGGATACTGCATCAATATAAAAAGGAGTGCATGAAAACTCTATTCCAACTTCCTTACATCTGTTTGAAAGCGCCGGTAAAAAATCAAGAGAAAGTTCCCAATCTTTTCTCTTTCTAAGTTTTTCAGATTGCTTCAGCACTTCAGGAGCAAAAAGGCTGTCAATTTTGAAAAGCTGGAATTTTATTGCATGGCATCCTGCTTTGGCTGAAGCATCGATGAAATCAATTGACCGTTTAAGATCCCTGTTATGATTACTTGATACTTCTGAAATAAACTTTACCATATAAGCTAGAATTATTTATTTAATAGGGATTTTAGCGTTTCTGTAATTCCTTGTTTTTCAATTAATTTAAAGTTCATTTTTACATTTTCATGTAAACCGGAAATTAACGAAAGATCAAAGGACCAAAGATTCTTATTTTTAAGGATGTGATCAATAAATTCATCCAATGAGAGATCATGGTTATCCAGATCTTTCCATTGTTGGGCAAAAAAGCTGATAATTGGCTCATCATCTTTCAGAATAGTGTCTCTGCCATTATACTTCCCTTTATAATACAATAATAAACATGTAAATGAAAAAACTATTTTTTGCGGAAGTGTGTTTGTTCTCTCATAATGATTTATCAATGAAGGAAGTACCCTGGCTGTAAACTTCGATATCGAATTTAACGCAATATTTTTTAAATAATGTTTCAGATATGGGTTTTTAAAGCGCTGAAGAGTATTTTCTGCAAATTCGGCCATATCATTGTAAGGCATGGAAATATTTGGAATTATCTCCTCAAATATGGTATCTCTGATATATTTCCCCATAAGACCATCCTCAACACATTCCCGTACTGTTTCAATTCCGGAAAGCAAACCAACAGGAGTCATTATTGTATGACTGCCATTTAATATCCGTACTTTTCTGTCTCTGAAGGGCACAATATTATCCACAAACAATACATTCAAACCGGCTTCTTGTGCAGGGAATTCATCAGCAACCCATTTCGGTCCTTCAATTACCCAAAGATGGAAGTATTCCCCATCTGTCACTAATTTGTCCTCATAACCAATTTCTTCTGTAATCTCTTTAATCCGGTCAACAGGAAATCCGGTTACGATTCTGTCTACCAGAGTATTGCAAAATACATTCCTCTCATCGATCCAGATTCTGAATTCATTGTCAAGATTCCATAATTCAATGTATTTCAGGATACATTCTTTAAGTTTTCTGCCATTAAAATCGATTAATTCGCATGGAAGAAAAATCAGGCCATTTGCATTGCTTCTTCCAAGTTTATTAAACCTGTGTAAAAGTGAGACGGTTAGTTTCCCCGGGAAACTAACATGAGGTGAGGAAGTGAATGAATCATTCTGGTCGAAGGTAATACCGGCTTCAGTTGTATTTGATATTATGAAACGAAGATCGTTATTCTCCATTTCCCTGAGTAGATCGGAAAAATCCTTAAATGGATCAATGAAATTTGTAATTGAATCAATGTGATATCTTTCAACAATCGGTTTTCCGTTTTTAATACCTCTCAGAAAGACATTGTATTGCCCATGTTGACTTTTTAATAATTCAATTTTACCTTCTTGTATGGGTTGCACAATCGAGATTGATCCCTGGAAGAGGTTGCGCTTGTTCATTATATCTATCATCCAGTCAGTAAAACATCTAAGGAAATTACCTTCACCGAACTGGAGCACTTTAACCGGAAATCTTACAGGGTAGGTCATTTAATAATGAAATTAAAGTTTGGCAATTTCAAATTTAATTAGGGTTGCGGCTTCCTCCCATATACGGTTTGCTTCATTCACATCCTTCCCAACAGTAATAATATAGCATGGCCTTTGTGCACAATTATGGTATTCCTGAATAATTTCGCCTTCCTGAACGACGATGATGATCTTTTTGACACCTTCAATCTGCCTGGCTTTGTCAACATTTAAAATACGTTTAATTCTGCCAGGGTTTGGAAATACTGCTTTACAAACAGAAACATTATTGTGTTTCGGTATTGAATTTTCAAAGCTGATTTCTCCTCCTGTGGATAGTGTTAATACATCTCTGATCGGGTCCAGTCCTGTTGCGAGCGGAGTTGTATATTGAGAATGCCATCCGCCACTGAGCCGTGCTGGCATTTCGAGAATCATCGGTCCACGTTTGGTTACAATCATATCAGCCTTTGCTGCCCCGAACGTTATACCAAGAGAATCTGCAGCCGAATCTACGACTTTGTAAATAGCATTTTGATCTTCCATACTAATCTGCGTGGGATTAGTATGGCCTGTCTCAATGGCGAAAGGGGCAAACCCGAAATGCCTGTCAACAATACCATAGTGATAATGAACACCTTTGTATACAATAGTTTCGACGCTATATTCTATACCTTCCACAAATTCCTCGACAAGTGCGGTTTTAGTGGAGGAATTTCTTTTTGCATCTTCAAATGCTTCAGGAAGCTCGTCGATTGAAGTTATCTTCTTGCTTCCTCTTGATGCTGCATTATCAACTGCTTTAATCATCACCGGGAAATCAAACTTCCCGATAATATTTCTTGCTTCTGAAATATCCCTTACCTCCACGGATAAAGGAGTTGGTACGCCATCTTTTATCCACTTCTTCTTCATTTCAGCCTTATTGTTTGACGCAAAAGCAACTTCCATAGGAATTCCCGGAAGATTGAGAGCATTAGTAATTGCAGCCACAGTAACTGCAACATCAGCACCCGCAAAAGCGCCGCAAATATTTAACTTCTTCCTGTTCTCCAGGGCAAATTCAACATGTCCATTGATATCCTTTGTATCCATCACAAAAGGAAGATCAGCATACTCAAATCCTGCAGCATCCGGATTCTTGTCTGAAGCTATTACATAAAAACCCATGGATTTAGCTGTAAGAATTGCAGGGATCTGCATCTCTCCTGCGGAAACTATTATTATAGATTTTTTCATCATTGAGATATTAGCGAGTTCTTCCATTTTTTAAACTTTTTGACATAGAATTGATATTGTGTCTCCGATACCTAATTTTTTTGCGATTGTATCGGCCACTCTTTTACTTACCGGATTTATCGTTCCACTTGTATTACCACTGCCATACCTTATCCATCTATGTATTGAAAAACCATTTTTCATTAACATGCTGAACAGACCGTCTTGGGAAAACAAATGAATGTGTTCAACGGGCATATAAAATCTCCAATCACTCAGGAAACTATCCGATATTAAACCTGTACATGGTGTTTCGATAATGAGGAATCCATTTTCATTGAGAATTGAATGTATATGTGTAATATATTTTAACGGATAATCCAAATGTTCAATGACATGAGACATATTGATAATATCGAATTTCTCAGAAATTTTTAAAAGATCTTCCAGATTACACTTTAAATTTCTCTCCTGTGCTATCCTGATAAGATCAGGTTGAATATCTATTCCATATCCATCAGCCCCTTTGGAATTCACATACCTGACGAACAAACCTGTTGCACATCCGACATCCAGGATTTTTTTCCCCTTGAAGGAATCAGAGGAAAACTTAAGGTCTTTGAATGTCAGATCTTTTTCATTTTTAACAGATTCCCATGATGCTTCTGATAAATAAAAAGGATTCTCTTTCTGCTTGTGGATATGGTACTGAGAATAGAATACCTTTAGTTCTTCTTCTGTGGGGTAGGGAAATTGCCGGGTCACACCACAGTATGAACAAAGTACATATTTGAAATTTTTCTTTTCAATAGATGATATGAATTCGCTACCCCCACAGATATGACATGAATAATTTCCATTCGCTTTCTCTTCCATTTGCTTTTAAGATAATTGATTGAAATTTAATCCGGAGTTACTTCATTTTACTCTAGCAAACATTACAATTTCACGTCCTATACCCTGGTCTGAAAATGATTTATACAGATTTGTCAATAAACTATCATTTTCACTCTTGATTAATATCTTTTCAAAATTCATTCGTTTAGAATGACAATTCCTTCCCTGGGCATCATTTCCGATATAGTTATCCCCCATTAGAAGAAACATATCAATAGGAAAAGTAGATTCTGTATGAATGACATCAAAGCCGCATCTGTTGAACAACCCTTCCAACGATTTGAAATCAAAATAATTGATATGGTGAGGTGGTGCGACCCACCATGGATCAAATCCAAGATGATCTCTCAAAACAATCTGGAAAGGATTAAAATCGTTTGGCACTACCACACAGACTATTCCTTCCGGATTTAATTGGGCATGTACTAACGACAACAACCTGGCAGGATCAGGAATATGCTCAAGGACTTCACTCATTACAACGGCATCATATTTACCAAGGTCAATTGAAGTATTTTCAGAATAAAAGTCATTAATAACATCAAGTCCAAGGCCAAGACTATGTTCGGATGCTTTAAGTGATGGCTCAATTCCTTTTACTTTCCATCCCCTTTTATTACCACACAACAAAGAATACCCCGGACCAGAGCCAATTTCCAGAAGATTTCTTCTGTCTGAGTTGAGATACTTCTCAAAAATTTTATATCTGTTGGTATACACTATATTCCACCATTCAATATCTTCGATATACCTTTCAATATATAGTGGTTTTTCATTCTGGTAATAATCATGCTGATAAATATTCTCCAGATCCTTTTCTGAAGGTACAGGAAGAATATGTTTGAATCCGCAATTCTCGCAATGAATTACATCAAAGCCATTTACCGTGGCAATTATTGCTCCTTTATGAGATTTCCATTTCCTGTGATTTTCTACTGCCATACAGCTAATAATTTTTATCTATAATTCTAACGAATATGATGTTATAATAACATGGACTCTTAACATGGCCGGGGTCATTTCTGACTGACCAGGACCTTGAACCAGCCTTAATATTCTTCTATTTATTGTTTTAAGAAGGGTTATTTACCATGCTGTTTGATCGGGAAATTTATCCTGGCGTCAATAATATATTCAGGGCGGTCCTTAACTTCATCAAAAACACACGCCAGATATCTTCCTAACAAACCTATGGAAAAGAGCTGAACTCCACCAAAAAAGATGATAAGAATTAATGTGGATGCCCACCCGGGCACCACTGTAGATGGTTCGAAAATTTTTGAAGTGATAGCATATATTGCAAGTACCAAACCAATTAAAATACAGAGCAAACCAAAACCGAAAGCAATATTAAGTGGTTTTTTACTAAAATAAATGATCCCGTTGCTCGCAAATCTGATCATTTTGAAAAAAGGATATTTTGTTTCACCATCAGTTCTTGGATCTCTTTCATAATAAATTGGTTCCTGTTTGAATCCAATCCAACTAATCAGGCCTCTTACATACTTGTTTTTTTCATTCAACCTTTTAAACTCATCGATAACCTTTTTGTCTATCAGGCGAAAGTCCCCGGTATCTACAGGCAAATTGACTTCTGAAAGAGCGTTTAGCAACTTGTAATATAATTTTGCGGAGGCTTTTTTAAAATATGTTTCTCCTTTTCTTTCTTTCCTTACACCATACACAACATTACATTGTTCCGAATCAAGCTTATTTATCATCTGAGGTAAAAGCTCAGGTGGATCCTGAAGATCAGCATCGATGATTAAAACCATTTCACCAGAACTATGTGAAATTCCTGCAGTAACCGCAGGCTGGTGGCCAAAATTCCTTGAAAAACTTAAAATCTTAACGTTTGTATCTGAGCTCGCAATATTGTTCAGAATACTAAAAGTATTGTCCTGACTTCCGTCATTAACAAAAATAATTTCTCCGTTTATTGAATTGCTTTCAAGAACATTATGTATTCGATCGTAAGTTTTCCTGATTACTTCTTCTTCATTAAAACAAGGGACAACAATCGATAATTTATAATCCATAAATTTTATTTTTTTGCGAGTAAATAATACTGTCCCCCCAAGGGCAACCATTTCAAATATTTCTCCAGAAACATCAACTTCCGGAAAAAATTTGTACGTGGCATAAAGATCGTATAAAAGCATTTGATTTTGTTGAATCCGGCTTTATCAAGTATATCTCTGAGTTTAATTGCAGAAATTAAAACTGCATCCTTATCAAAAACACAATCTTTGACTATTTTCCTGGTAAGTGGATTCATGGGATTATGTTCAAAAATAACAAGCGTCCCTCCAGGTTTAAGAATCCTTAAGCTCTCCCGTAAAAAAATATGATGCTCTTTAAAATCAATATGATGTAAAACGCAAGAGATGAATACCATATCGAATGTATTATCCACAGATGGCACATTTTTACCATCATAATGAGAAAAAGTAAAATTATTCAGATTTCTTGATCTGGCGATATCAATGCTTTTCAGAGAAATATCATAACCATAATATTCTAACCTGTTAAAATATTTCCCGAAAAAAACTGCACTCAGTCCATCGCCGCATCCCAGGTCAGCAACTTTCAAATTTATATTGAAATTGAATTTGTTACTGATTTCCTGAATTTTGTACTCAGCAAAGTAATCACTATCCGCTCCGCTTATTTTTAGATTTTCTGTGTGGATGTCGCGGTACTCTCTGGCAATACTATCAAATACTTTAGCCTGATCGTGCTTTATTGATTTCAAATCTTTAATCGTTATAACTTATTGATTATATATCTCTTATTTTCAAATAATCTTATAAAGATATATGTTCCAAATAGAATTATCATTTGTAAATTTTTGAAGGAAGTCTAAATTAATCTTATTGTGATTTTCCACAGGTACAGCAGACAGAATATATTCGCAACCCATCTCTTTAAGAATTTCCGTGTCAATATCCAGATTTTGAATAATCACATTACTCTTCTTAAAGCACTGCCAATCACAATTGTTTCTCAATTCTGAACTGAACAAATAACATCTTGATCCCCAGCTATCAAAATATTTTTTAAGATCTGCATCCTTATCCAATTCTTTCTCGATTATTCTTCTGAATTCGTGTTTATAACTTAACGGATAATTATTCTGATAACTATCGAGTGTATAAAAGCCATTAAATTGTGCCACTGATGGATCTATTCCTATGCTAACCACCTTAAAACAATTCACAGGCATATTTACGTATTCTGTAATCTCATAAAAAAGATCCGGTGCATAATAATGATTGAAACCTGGCATATCTGCATTGGAACCAGTTTCATTAATAATTTTGGCATAATTGACTCTGATCTCTTCGTTTTGCAGCAAAACAGAAAATGCGGGAATCATTATGAAAATTAAGATAAGTACAGGATGTAATTTATTATAAATGAATTTTATAGATAGTCCAAAAATAACAAACAGGAAAAACGGGAGAAGGAAAGTAAACCTATTGAATTGAAATAGCACAAGTATTTTCAATGAATTCTGCAGCGTATAGCTTAAGTTAGGATAGGAACCATAGAAAACACATATTAAGACAATAAATAAGAATATTAAAGATAACGTCCTCACTTTCCGGATATCTTTTATATTAATAAGTAAGGCAATCAGTCCAATAAAATATATAGGTAATGCAAAGATAGTAGATGAATGGAATTGCCCCCATATGAATGTGTTCCGAAAAAGATCAGCAGATTGATTTAATGTAATGGAACTGCCTACCCATTCTGATCTGTGGGAAACATAGTTGTTTGCAAACAGAAACGCTTTAAGTGTTATATTATTAGCCAGAATAAAACAAACTAATAGAACAAATATTCCATAAAAATATTTCAGATTGATTTTTTTATCCGCAAAAACTTTAACTAATCCATATACAAATAATGTAAAAAGAATGAACGGAGCAATTAAGGCGAAATGTGCATAAAAGGGGAACAATGCAATTATTATCCAATTTACCTTATCTTTTCTATTATAATACAAATTTATAAAAGCCCAGATAAGCAATGGCTGGCCCATAACTGATAATCCATATAAGGTATACAACGGAATCACCGAGAAAATTGCAGAAAACAATAAAAGTATCAGCTTATCATTTGATTTGATCAGGTAATCTCTTGCTAACAAGTACATTCCGATAAATCCTGTTATACGAACAATCATTGAATTTACTACATAAGCCCAGAAAGAT
Organism: uncultured Bacteroidota bacterium; assembly: GCA_963744745.1. Taxonomy (GTDB): domain Bacteria; phylum Bacteroidota; class Bacteroidia; order Bacteroidales; family VadinHA17; genus LD21. The sequence continues at coordinate 388,259 of CAVUVD010000001.1, forward strand.
GGCAAAAAATAAAAGAGTAATCTTATGAAACTAAATTCTGAATGGAACAGCCCTCTTGGTAAACCATTCATGACCTGGGGAACAATACTATTTCCATCCAGACTGAACAATAAACCAGATTTTTTTAGCAAATGAAGATAAATGAAGTCACTGTCAAGATTATCATGAATAATCAGATGGGCATCCCCCCTTAGAATTAAATAAGGCAAGATTAGAAAAACAATAATAATTAATCCGGAGACAAAGCACAAAGTAAATTCATTGAATCCATTAAGTACAGACCAAATGCTCTTATCCTTGTTTTGATCAATGCTCATTGCTAATATTTGTATTTTACTTATTATATCAGACTATATTGTCTTTTTCTGAATTGTTTCCTTCCATGCTTTAAACATCATTTCTGCACGTGTCCAGTCTTCCTCTGTATCTATATCCTGAACCTGGTGACGCGGAAGTATAACAGGAACAGCAATATCTGAAAACGCCGATAATTCATCGAGTGCGGCCTGTGTTTTTGCCCAATAGAACTGACCAGCATCATGATAAGCCGGTTCCAGATCCTGTGACCTGCTTTTAAAGTGTTCAGGCTGGAACATTGATACTCTTCCTTCAGGAGTGATCCGAATGGCCCTTTGAATCGGGAATGGGAAACTTGTTACTGAAAAAACTATCTGACAATCAGAATCGCGTAAAATCTTATAACCAGTTATTATATCAGTGGATCTTATGAGAGGAGCAGTTGCATAAATGGTGCAGACAGCATCAACCTTTCCAACATTATCTATCATCCATTCAGCGGCATGTTTTATCACAGCCCCGGTGCCAACATAATCATCCGAGAGTTTTTCGGGTCTCATGAACGGGACTTTTGCTCCATATTTTTTAGCAACTTCTGCAATCTCAGGATCATCTGTTGAAACTATGATATGTTCAAATAAACCTGTCTCTTTAGCTGCTTCTATTGACCAGGCAATAATTGGTTTCCCAAAGAAATCTTTAATATTCTTCCGTGGAATACGCTTACTTCCTCCTCTTGCCGGAATAACTGCCAGATTATGCATAAAATTCTTCGATTTTTTCAATAACAAATTTCTGTTCTTCGTTTGAAAGGGTTGGATAAATTGGAAGGCTAAGACAATTGTTATAATAGTTTTCAGCAAAAGGAAGATCTCCCTCTTTCCAGCCTTGCTGACGATAATAGGGCATAAGGTGTGCGGGAATATAATGAACCTGTGCAAAAATATTTTTTGTTCTTAAAAATCCATAAAGCTCTTTACGACGATGTACTTCAACAACATACAGGTGATAGGCGTGACCCACTATATTACCAGGTTTTCTGATTAAATAAGGTTTATTCTCAAACGCCTTTTCGTAAACGGACGCAATCTCAATTCTTCGATTAAGATTATCTTCGGCACGTTTGAGCTGACTGCTTCCGAGAGCGGCCTGGAAATCAGTGAGTCTGTAATTAAATCCAAGCTCCTGCATCTCGTAGTACCATGGTCCATGGTCAAATAGTCTGAGTTCCGGAGTCTGCTGAATTCCGTGAGTTCTTAAGTTGAGTAATTTTCGATAAAGTTTTTCGTCATTTGTTGTAATCATTCCTCCCTCACCGCAGGCAATATGCTTGACAGGATGAAATGAAAATATCGCGAGGTCAGCGAAATTGCCATTTCCACAATTCTGCTTTTGCCTGTTTTCATCTGTAAAAAAGCCACCGGGCGCATGACAAGCATCTTCAATAATCCAACATCCATGCTCATCAGCAAGCTTTCGAAGGGATTCAAGATTAACAGCACTTCCTGTAAAATCAACAGGAATTATCCCCTTATATGTACCTTTAGGTTCTTTTTCTAATAATCCACGAATTTTATTAATGTCAATCAGGTATGTTTCAGGATTTATATCTGCAAAAACGACAGTCCCGCCTGCGTACCGGACACAATTTGCAGAAGCTACGAAAGTAATTGGTGAGGTAATTACTTTATCTCCCTCTTTCACTCCCAAAGCCAATGTGCAAAGATGCAACGCTGCAGTTCCATTTGAGACAGCAACAGCATATTTTACTCCAATATAACACGCAAAGGCTTGTTCGAAGATAGCAATCTGAGGGCCCTGGGTGAGGTTATCAGATTTCAGCACATTAACAACTGCATTAATATCATCTTCAGTGATATGATGCCGGCCATAGGGAATCTTTTTCATTAAATCAATTTTATTTTATAAATTCCCATCTCAGTAAAGTGCTTAAATGTCCTCCCCTGTTATTACCACGGCTGGTAAGACTGTCATTAAGAGAAAAAGTAAGTACATAGAAAGGGGAATCCACATGAAATGAGGAAATATTAAAACTACTGGTAAAATTAAGGTACACAGAATAATTGCCGGGGCCCAAAGTTCTTTTTGGTATTCGCACTGTGACTTCAGCATCCCCCAGTGGACTGTGATCAAAAAAATTCATCATCAGATCATTACTGTCTGAAACAAGAACTGCGGTTTCAGTGTCTGTTTTTGTTAACTGTAAATAACCATAAAGCCCCGGAATCTTCTTATTAATTCTGAATTTGAATAATAACAATATATCTTCATCGCATTCAAGAGTCGCTTTTAGATTAAGTTTCTCATCAGCAACCCTCGCGTATACAAGCTGAAAATCCTTTTCCGGATTTAGCTCAATATATTTCTCGGCAGTAAGTTTTTCATTATTGTTTTCCGACAAGTATAGACGGACTGCATCTTCAGAACTCCCGTTGAAAGCAACCGAACCTTCTTTTAAAACCAATCCGCCGGAACACAATTTTTGTATTGCAGCCATATTATGACTAACAAACAGTATCGTCCTTCCTTCCTTACTGCTTACTTCACCCATTTTGCCCAGACATTTTTTCTGAAATTCGGCATCACCAACCGCGAGCACTTCATCTACAATCAGGATTTCTGATTCAAGGTGTGCTGAAACAGCAAATGCCAGGCGGACGTACATACCGCTGCTATATCTTTTTACCGGAGTATCGATATATCTCTCGACTCCACTAAATTCAATGATTTCATCCAGCTTGCTTGATATCTCTTTTTTGCGCATACCAAGGATCGCTCCGTTAAGATAAATATTTTCCCGGCCAGTCAGTTCCGGGTGAAATCCCGTGCCTACCTCAAGTAAACTGGCAATACGTCCCTTGATTTTTATCTTTCCGGTAGTCGGACTTGTTACTCTTGAGATGATTTTCAACAAGGTGCTCTTCCCTGCTCCGTTTTTACCAATAATGCCAAGAGCCTCTCCTTGTGTGATTTCAAGATTTATGTTTTTGAGACTGTATAAGAGTCGTTCTTGCCTTTTTCTGATCGTATATTTTTTTCTCCAATAACAAGGAATGGATCTTCCTGACCCATTATCTTCATTCTGAACCATCTCTCAAGATCAAGGCTTATAGTTCCGGTGCCAATCTCGCCCAGGCGGTATATTTTTGAAAGGTTGTTTATTTCAATTACATTCCTCATTATAAAACTTCAATTTATCACAAAAAACCCCACTCTAAATTGTGTCGACAAACGATTTTTCTGTCTTGTTGAATACAATTATTCCGGCGACTAATAATGCGATAGTAATGAATGCAGAATATCCAAGACTGAATAAAGTGAATTCTCCTTTTCCAAGAATTCCATAACGAAACGCTTCAATAATTCCTGTCATGGGATTCATCTGTATAAGAGATTTAAACCTTTCAGGTGCAGCGCTTAACGGGTATATAACAGTTGTTGTATACATCAACAGTTGAACACCAAATGTAACCAGAAATGCCAGATCACGGTACTTAGTAGTCATTGCAGTGATTATCAAGCCTGCACCTAATCCGAGTAATGCCATCATTATCACCAGGACCGGGAATAATACTAATGCCCATGTCGGGGCAAATAATGCTCCATTTAAATAGTAATACAGTATGGCAAGCAGGAATAAGATCATCTGTACCCCGAATCTGATAAGATTACTTGTTATGATACTCAGTGGCAATATTATTCTGGGGAAATAAACCTTTCCGAAGATCAGAGTATTGTCTTTAAAAACAGTACTTGTCTTTGTGAAACAGTCAGCAAAATAATTCCATGCTGTAATACCGGCCAGATAAAAAAGTGGCTGAGGAAGTCCATCAGTGCTTATACCTGCAAGACTGCCAAATATGAATGTATAAATAATAGTAGTAAAAAGAGGTTGAATAAAAAACCAGACAGGACCAAGAACTGTCTGCTTGTAAAAACTAATAAAATCTCTTTTTACAAACATGGCAAGCAGATCCCTGTAGTTCCAGATATCTCTGATTTTCAAGTCAAATAATGATGAGGATCCCTCTATAATCAGATCCCAGTCACGTTTATCTTCATTAACCATTTTGAGAAAAATATACTTGTTAAGCTTTTTGGTCAATGCCAAAAATCCTTTGAGATGAAACCATTTTCCTTAAGTAACTTTTGTCCTTTAAACAACTGTATATCGCTAAATACCATTTCTTTAACAATGTCTTTCACCGAATAAACTGGCTTCCATCCGAGAATCGTTTTTGCTTTGGTTGGATCACCCTGTAATATATCAACCTCTGTCGGTCTGAAATAATAAGGATCTATAGCTACCACTTCCTGCCCGACTGAGATTTTGTATTGGCTATCTGCAGAACTGCTTACAATTCCTTTTTCGTCAATTCCTTGCCCACGAAAATCAATCTCAACACCAATCTCCCTGAAAGCCATTCTCACAAAATCCCGGACTTCAGTAGAGACTCCCGTTGCGATTACAAAATCATCCGCCTTGTTGAGTTGAAGAATTCTCCACATTGCATCAACATAATCCTTTGCATGCCCCCAATCTCTTCTGGCTGACAAGTTTCCCAAAAATAATTTCTTTTGCATGCCCAGAGCAATCCGGGCCACTGCCCTTGATATCTTTCTGGTTACGAATGTTTCTCCTCGCAGTGGCGACTCATGGTTAAAAAGAATACCGTTGCTGGCAAAAATATTATATGCTTCCCTGTAATTCACTGTTATCCAGAAAGCATATTGTTTTGCCACAGCATAGGGACTCCTCGGATAAAAAGGTGTTTTCTCATTTTGTGGAACTTCCTGGGCTTTTCCGTACAATTCACTTGTTGAAGCTTGATATATTTTAGTTTTACTATCCATTTTAAGTAGCCTCACAGCTTCCAAAAGCCTCAATGTGCCTAAACCATCAACATTTCCAGAGTATTCTGCGGTTTCAAAACTAACATGTACATGGCTCATTGCACCAAGATTGTAGATTTCATCAGGCTGGGATTCCTGGATTATCCTGATCAGATTACATGAATCGGTCAGATCACCATGGTGCAGGTAGAGATTGGTCTTCTCAAGCAATGGGTCCTTGTATAGATGATCAATACGCTCTGTATTAATCAATGAACTTCTTCTTTTTATTCCATGAACGATGTATCCTTTATTCAGCAAATATTCAGCTAAATAGGCTCCATCCTGTCCGGTTATCCCGGTAATAAGTGCTACTTTTTGCATACTTTTGTCAGGCCTTTCAGAGAGAAATATTTAGGGTAAGATTCTATTCATATTATTTACAGCTATCCCAAATCAACATCGCGCTTTTGCCATCACCAAGATGGTCAGCTATTTCAGATTGATTCAGGATGAGGTACCGTATCCGTCGGTTTATCATCGACTCTGTTTTGTCTATTAATTGCAGTAAATAATCTTTATTAATTTCAGACCCGACCAATAATATGTCAATTGTCTTGCTGTCTTTTCCAATAGCAAAATCCCCGGTTATATAGGCTTGTTTTACTTCACCAAGTTTCGCAATAACTTCATCAACAATCTGGTCAATTCCAATTGTCTTGCTTATTATATTACGTATATCAATATATAACGGATGCTTAATGTTGGCTCTGAAGAGTTTTTTATTACCACTCAGTTGTGATTCCAGTAAGCCAGCCTTTTCAAATCGATTCAGCTCAAGTCTTACCGCATTACTGCTTTCTCCAAATTCTTTTGCAAGTTCTTTCAGGTAGGCAGAATTTGATGAATTCAGAAAGAGACGAAGTAGTAGTTTTAATCTTGTCTTGGATGTTATAAGAGCATCAAGCATGAGTTTACTGTATGAGCATCGAATTATCCTGAGTGATTGTAGTGAAAACTGAAAGCTTTTATAAAGCTTCGCTACCGTCAGTCACATAAAATCTTTCTTTCAAGATTCACTGTGAACAGACAATCTCTGGAAGCACAATTTTGAGCAAATATAAAAAAATCGGGTAGGAAAACTACCCGAATATATCTTTTTTTAATTTCACTTATTATTTTTATTCAGTCTTAATTCAAGAAAGTATTTAGCTGTATGCTGAAAATCTTTTAGGTTTCCGGGGAACCTCAGGCATTAGAAAAGAAGGTAACATCAAGATATTCATTACCCTTAATATAATCACCTTGATCATACATCTTCCTGTGAGGAAATATGTATTGAAAGAAAACCTGAAATTATTCATCACATATACGCACACGGACCATTTCTCCCGGATTATTCTATTATTTCTATAATGTTGATTATAGGATGAACTTTTATGCAGTCTGTATGTGCTTAAAGCTTCTGGCAGATAAGTGACTTCCCATGACGAGGCAATTTTTACACTAAGAAACCAGTCGGCGCAATACTTCATAGATTCATCAGCCCTTCCTGCTTCAATATAAGCTTCTCTCCTGAACAATATACTGCTGACATTAGGTATGGAATTTTTGAAAATGGATTTAGCTGTTACTTTTTTGAGAGCAATCTCTGCCTTTCTTTCTCTGTCAGAAAACCGGTATTTTATCCTTCTCACTTCATCAATTACCCAGGTATCAGTATAAACCAGTCCAATACTACCAGGCTTATCTATCTCTTTAACAGTCGTTTCAAGGAAATGTATATCTGCAAAATCATCCGATTCAGCTATCCAGATAAACTCTCCTGTTGATAGTTGAACACCTTTATTCCATTGTGTGAAAGGATTCCCTGTATTATTCTCATTAAAAAAAGTAATAATGCCAGGATACTTATTGGCGTATTCAAGAATTATTTCCTGGCTGTTATCACTTGAACCATCATCCAGAATAATTAGCTCAAAATCTTTGTACGTCTGGAATAATATACTATCAATTCTCTGCCTCAGATATCTGGCATGATTATATACCGGTATTATTACTGATACTTTCAATTAAGATTTTATTAAAAACTTCTTTAGTGAACCATAAAGCGCTCTGAAAGAACCAGTCAGATGAAAACCAATTTGGTTTAAATGATACCTGATACTGGTATCATTGAGTAATTTTTCATTGTAAATATGAAAGTATGGTATCATCTTTCCACCAAATCCTCTGAAATGTTCTTCTATACGCTCAATATTTGAACCGCCAAAATTAAAAAACTCAACTTTATCCATGAAATATCTGATAGCTTCCCAGAGGACAAGTGTATGCCCGCCCAAGGAACGATACTCCGGATTACTTCCACTCAGCAGGTTAAATGCTGATCTATTACGGAAACAGATAACGTATATTGCAGCATGTAAAACATTTAGCTCATCAATAGCAGCAAGAATGACGCGCCGACCATTTTTCATGATTGCATCATCTAAACAAGCCAGCTCTTCAAGCGAAAGCCAGAACTTCATGCCTTGCCTTTGATATGTAGAATGAACAAGGTCATAGAATGATTTCAAATCATCTGTTTCCTTAACCCTGATTCCCCTTTTTACTGCCCTGGTAATGCTGTTTTTCCTTCCACCGTTCAGTTTTAGCCATAGACTATCTGAACTCAGGCCATCATATCTGATAATATATGTATATCGTGTAGTTTGTTTAAAACCTATCCATCTTAAGGGGAGCCAGTCTTTAAATTCAGAGTGAGTACAGAACTGAACCGTATTATCAGGATTTATGCATGTTAACAAAGCCTCAACCCATTTACGTTGATTTGAGATTTGTTTATGTTCCGGGAGCGATTGCTGAGGTTTGTATAAGACACCAAGGGTTCGTGTCAAATGTGGTTCATTAACTTTGCCATTTCTGTCTAAAGCCAACGGCATCCCTGCAACAATTTCATCTCCGGATCTGACTGCATAAATAATAAACCTTGATTTTGTGACTGCATCAAGCCACCAGGAATAACAGAAAACATCTCCCTGTGGAGAAAGATCAACAAATCTGTTCCACTCTTCAAATTCTTCTTTTCGAAGTTTAACTATTTGTATTTCAGCCAAATCTTTCGAATGAAGTTTCCAGTTATAGTATCAGCAAATGACTTTTTCGTAAATTCAAGTGATATCAATTCTATGTAAACTCTTATTCTCATGGGATATTTCTTAATCAGGTTGAAAAAAGCATTTCTGCCTTTACTTTGATAACCTGATAAATAACATAATTCCCCAAAAGACTTTAAATGTGTAAAATACATGTTCGGGTATGCATCGAATAATTCCCTGTATCTTTCAAATAATATTTCCCGTGTGGCAATCCTTTCTTTGTCCCTGGTTGCATTTGTCAGGCACTGCATACGGTGGCTGTGAACTCTGACTAATATCTCAGGTAACGTTTCACAATTAAAGCATTCTGCCAGCCTGATCAAAAAATCCGTATCGCAACAAACATTTAATTTCTCATCATAAAAGCCTGTTTTTTCAATACACTTCCTGCGAATGCATAATCCAAATCCATTGCCAATCGAAGAGGCAGCTGTCATTGCATCGTCTTTTATGGAGAATTTTGTTTTCCAGCTAATTACCTCAATCATTTTTTCTTCATGCTCGTAATAATTTATTCTCTCAATTCCCGTCCAGATAAATCCGATCTCTTCAGAAACAACAGAAAAGTGTTTAAATATTTTCTCCAGGTACTCCGGGAGATATTCATCATCATCATCAAGGAACGTAATGAACTCTCCTCGCGAAGCTTTTAATCCGGTATTATATGCTGCTGAAGCGCCTTTGCATCTGTCATGCTTCAATAGCAATATTCTGTCATCATTGAAACTTTCAACTATCTTTTCTGTTTCCGGATCACTATTGTCATCAACAATAATATGTTCAAAATTTCCGAATGTCTGATTCAGAATGCTGTTTATATTCCTCACCAGCATCTCAGGGCGACGGAATGTTGGTGTAATTATTGAGAATAACGGATTGAGAATTTGAGATGTCAGCTGATCAGGCAAGCTAATCTATGTTTTAAGGGGAAAAGCATGTTTTTAATTGTTCTTTTCAGGACAGAATTGCTTTCAGCTTCAAGACGACTGAACCGATCTGAAATCCCAGGAAATCTTGAATAAAGAGAATCATGACTTTTGTAAACTAACAGAATTGATTCCAAAGCTCTCTTCCTGTCTGAGTTTATTCTGCCCGATCTTGATACACGCGGGTCGGAGTAAACCCTGTAATAAAGAAATGAATCTGGAATTTTTATAACTTCTCTACCCAATTCTATAATACTCAACCAAAAATCCCAATCTTCAAGTCCAAATACATAACTTTCTGAGTAGCCTCCAGTTTTATCCCAGTCTTCCCTCCGGAAGAATGCAGCCGAAACTATTCTGTTAGAAGTGAGCATTCGCTCAAGACTATATGTGCCCAGATTCATTTTGCCAGCTCTTGAACCAAAATACCTGACCTCAGTATATACTATCCCGGCTTTCGGGTTATCAAGTAATATCCCGTACCCCTTTTCGAGAAGATCAACAGCAATTTTATCATCTGAGTCGAGATTGAAAATAAATGGTGAATTTGCTTCTCTGATAGCGACATTTCTGGCATGTGATGGGCCTTTATGGTCAGTATGTATTATTCTGAGCTTTTCGTGTCTGATGCTATCAAGGATATCTTTTGTATTATCGGTAGATCCATCATTGACAATGATTATCTCAAATTCCTGGAAAGTCTGATTCAGTACGGAATCAATCATTTCGCGGACAAATCTTCCATGGTTATAACAAGCAGAAATTACAGATACCCCGGGGCAATTCATCTGTTGACACACAAATATTTCAGTGCAATAATTCCGGTAAATTCTGGCAGAAAAGAGCCAAAAATATCACAACTCATTGATATAGCGTTCATAAACCATACGTATCCCATCTTCGAACCTGATCCGCTCCTTCCAGCCAAGCTTATTTATTTTTGTAACATCTAGCAGTTTTCGTGGCGTTCCATCAGGTTTTTTCTTATCCCATAAGATTTGTCCTCTGAATCCAATTATATCTTTTATAACAGAGGCAAGTTCATTAATAGTGAGATCTTTTCCGGTACCGATATTTATGTGAGTATTCTTAATATCCCCAACGGTTTCAGGTCATTAAAATCGACATTTTTCATCAGAAACACACAGGCATCGGCAACATCATCAACATAAAGAAACTCTCTGTATGGAGAGCCTGTGCCCCATAAAGTCACAGTGACCGGGGAAGAAATATTGTCTGCACTGTCAGGAAAAACTTCTATCCCATATTTATTCAGGATGCTAAGAATATCTTGTTTATCTGACTTACCGCTTATGCCCTCAACCGGGAATTTGTTAAAATCCTTGAAAATACTTTCCCAATCATTATTTTCAAGACATTTGCCAAGATGCATCTTACGGATCATTGCCGGAAGCACATGTGATGTCTCAAGGTTATAATTGTCATTCGGTCCATAAAGATTGGTTGGCATTACCGAATATAATTCGTACCATACTGAATATTGTATGATTCACACATTTTAATACCGGCAATCTTGGCAATGGCATAAGGTTCATTCGTATACTCCAGCTCATCGGTGAGCAGGTATTCCTCCTTTATTGGCTGGGGACAATTTTTCGGATAAATACAGGAACTACCCAGAAACAAAAGCTTTTTTACACCATTAATATAACTCTGATGAATGATATTATTCTGGATCATCAGATTATCATAAATGAACTGAGCCCTGTACTTATTATTTGCCACAATCCCGCCAACTTTGGCTGCAGCTAGAAAAACATACTCTGGCTTTTCTTTTCGAAAAAATCAGCTACCGCATGCTGATCAGTAAGATCAAAAGGAGGAAAAGGAGTAAAAACAAGGTTATTATACCCATCTTCATTGAGATTTCTGGCAATAGCACTGCCAACCATCCCATTATGACCTGCAATATATATTTTAGAATTCTTATGCATCCTTTCTTAAAATTTTATCGAGTCCCGGAGAGTATCTTTCGTATTACAAGTTCCCATACAAATTATTCTTCCGCTAATCAAGTCTCCTTTTTGCTTTTTCAAAATCAGATTCAACCATAATCCTGACAAGCTCCTTAAAAGTAATTTTCGGTTTCCAGCCAAGCTTTCTTAGCTGCTTTAGCAGGATCTCCAATCAGAAGATCGACTTCAGTTGGCCTGAAATATCTTGGATCAATTGCTAACAACTTCTTTTCCTGAAGATTTCAAAATTCCCTTTTCATCAATTCCATTTCCTGTCCACATGATTTCTTCTCCAAGAACTTTAAATGTTTCTTCAACAAATTCCCTTATTGAATGTGTTTCATTGGTTGCAAGAACAAAATCATCAGGTTCATCAGCCTGGAGAATCCGCCACATTCCTTCAACATATTCAGGTGCATAACCCCAGTCGCGTTTTGAATCAAGATTTCCCAGGAACAATTGTCCTGCTGACCAAGAATTATTTTGGAGCAGCAACAGTAATTTTCCTTGTAACAAATGTCTTACCTCTTCTTTCACTTTCATGATTAAAAAGTATCCCATTACTTGCAAAAACATTATATGCTTCCCTGTAATTAACAACAATCCAGTAAGCATAAAGCTTTGCTGCAGCATAAGGGCTTCTTGGATAAAAAGGAGTTTTTTCAGTCTGTGGTATCTCCTGTACTTTTCCATAAAGTTCAGAAGTTGATGCCTGATAAAATTTTGTTTTAAGACCTGTTTCCTTGATTGCATCCAGAAACCTCAGAGTCCCTACTCCATCAACTTCCGCTGTATATTCAGGAACTTCAAATGAAACCTGCACATGTGATTGGGCTCCAAGATTATAAATTTCAGTTGGCTGATCTTTTCAACCAGCCTGTTAAGATTACTTGAATCAGTCAGATCTCCATAATGAAGAAAAAACTTCTTATTCAGATATTCAGGATTATTATAAATATGATCTATCCTGAAAGTATTGAAAGAACTTGATCTTCTTATAATTCCATGAACTTCATAACCTTTTTCAAGAAGAAGTTCTGTAAGATATGAGCCATCCTGACCTGTAATTCCTGAAATCAGTGCGACTTTATTTCCCATAATATTATTATTATCTAAATTTTATAACCAATAATCTTTAATTCTGATTTTAACTTTGATTGCATTAGGAATTTCCTTTTCACTGATCAAGATCAGATAACCTCCTCCCCCTGCACCCGAAAGTTTCCAGGCAAGCAGCTTTCCTGTAACTGTCAATCACATCAGCAATTCTGTTGTTCATCATTTTCGGAAACATGGCTATCTGAGCATCTGAAAGAATCTGAGAAACCTTCAGAAAATGCTTTAATATCCTTATTATCAAGCCTTCCCAGGCCATTTCTGCTGCATGAAGTCAGATTCATAACATTTTCGTTGTAATATTCGTATTTTCCAGAACAACAAAATCAGCAGGACTTGGCCAGAGAGTTACCATATACAATCTGTCTTCAAGCCATTTGATTGTTGAAAGATCAGAAATTGTTTCAAATTTTGAAGGCCAGTATTCCCCTTTTTCATAAAAAAACCTGTTAATACCGGGCATCGTAATTCCTATTGAATCCTGTGAACCGCTCACATCTTTAGTTCCCGGATCATTATCATATCTGAAAAGAATTTTTGCCAGTTTTTCAGGATTTTCCATCGGAAGCTGATGATTCCACAGCTCAATGGCTTTTTTCCTGGTAGAAGTGGCCATTCCTGATCGTTCATTAAATTCAATTGTTGGTTCAATTGATGCAGTAATTGCCCAACCGGGATGATATTTTGAAACATAAGGCTGATCGATCCAGGTACCTGCAAGATCAATCCTGTAAGGAATTGGAGTTTCATTTCTCAAGAGATGTTGTTGACCTTACCGGAAGATTTGCATAAGGAATTCTTTTCAGAATTTTATATTCAATACCCAGTTCCTTGCATAGTTTCTGCTTTCTCAAATGTATGACCATCTTCATTTACAATGAAAATATCGGGCTTAAGAGCTTTCATATCATCAAGAAAATCAAGAATTCCGCTTCCCTTGTTTATATTAACATTATGAACACATGATAAAGCTTCAAGCATATAAAGTCTTTCATCTTCGGAATTCACTGCTGATCTTCCTTTAAGATCATAACTGTTTCATCAGAACCAATCCCGACATATAATTCTCCAAACTGTGATGCTTCCTTCAAGAAAAGCAACATGCCCTGAATGCAGAAGATCAAAAATACCACTTACAAAGACTTTTTTCTTTTTAACTTCCATGTTACGAACAGAATAAAAATTGGAATTTCATTTCACCCTGAATCGAGGCTGTTCAGTTTATTGAAACTTAAACAGTTCAGAGATCAATAAGTTCAGGATGTCCTTTATAACCAGGAACAATATCCTTCATTTCTTTAACAAGTTGTTGAGTTGACAAATTATACAGGGAACCCAGAATAATTTCAATTCTTGAATAAACAGTCTCAAAATTATTTTCAGAAATCTGTGCAATTCTGATTTTAGGATTATGAGTTGGAATCATCGGTTCATCACAGGAAAAAAGTTCTTCATACAGCTTTTCTCCCGGACGTAGCCCATGTATTTAATCTTAATATCTCTTATATGGTTCAAGTCCTGAAAGCCTGATCAGGTTTAATGCACATCCAGTACTTTTACAGGTTCACCCATATCAAAGACATATATCTGACCGCCATTCCCCATAAATCCTGCTTCAAGAACAAGCTGGCAGGCTTCAGGGATTGTCATGAAAAAGCGGGTAATATTGGGATGTGTAATGGTAATTGGCCCCCCTTCTGCATATCTGATTATTAAACAAAGGAATAACTGAACCATTTGAACCAAGAACATTTCCGAACCGTGTTGTGATAAATTGTGGTATCTATATCTTTTCTTTTTGATAGGGTATGGACAAGCAGCTCACAGATTTTCTTTGTTGCACCCATCACATTCGTCGGATTCACAGCTTTATCAGATGAAATCATGACAAATTTCTCGGCATGGTATTTAATGGCCAAGTTCAGAAACATTCTTTGTGCCTCCCACATTTACCCTGAATGCTTCATGAGGATGCACTTCCATCATAGGAACATGTTTATAAGCTGCAGCATGAAAAACAATTTGAGGATGATAATCCATGAAATACCTGCTCCATTATTTCAAGTCTTGTAACATCACCTATAATTATCTTATAATTGCATCCTGATCTTATTATTTCAATTCCTGTCCAAGATAAAAACAGGGTGTTTCTGCCTGATCAAGAAGAATAATCTTACCTGTTTCGAAACGCATCAGTTGCCTTGCAATCTCAGAACCGATAGAACCTGCGGCTCCGGTTACAAGGATAGTCTTTCCTTTCAATCCTTTCTGAATCTTTTCAAGATCCAGATTAATTGGCTCTCTTCCAAGAAGATCTTCAAATTTAACTTTTTTAAGGTTCTTTATCTCAAACTGACCATTGAACCAGGTATCAACTGAAGGGGTATCCAGAATTTCGCACCCAAGATCAATAACAGATTCAATTACTTCTTTTTTCTTTGATGGCGCAATTTTATTTATAGCAATAATAAAAGCTTTAATCTCTTCTTTTTCAATAAATTCCCTGGTAAGTATCTGTCTTGAATAAACCGGATAACCATTAACCTTCTTTCCCTGAATCTTTTTATCATCATCAATATAACATTTAAGCCTGTATTGACTTCTGTTATCTGCTTCAATAACTCTTCTCACAACAATTCCTATTTCACCGCATCCATAAATTATAACATTCTTTTTCTCAGCAGAATTGCTGGATGCAAATTCATAGAATAGCTTTCACAAACACCCTGAACAAGAAATAATAGTAACAGTGACAGCACCGAAGTGGATTAACAAGATAGAAATTGGAATATTATAAAGTGATTCAACATTCTTATTTCTGCTGACAAGTGATAGTAAGTATAAGCACGGCAAGCGAACAAATGTTGTTAAAATGATCTTATAAGTGTCTTTAATTGTCGTATGTCTTATCATCCCTGAATAAGATTTAAAAACCATCATGAAGAAAGTATAAACAATCAGAACAATCCATGCCTGTTTCAGGGCTATTGAGATTTCAAACGATGTATGTTTCAAAATTAAACCTGAGAATATAAGCAATAAGGAATGAAAAGTATACAACCAGACATATCAATCAGAAGAACTACCCAGCGTGGAAGCGAATAGTTTCTGAACATTAAAATCATTCTGCTTTTCAAACGGGAAATCATAAGTGCTAGGTAAATTTGTATCAAATATATTAAAAAATGTTAACGTTATTTTTAAAGAACATAATTTATTAATTAAGCATGCATTTTCATCTTATTTCTAATGCTTACGCACCGTCAGTCACATTGCAAAATTCTGCAGCGTTTCTGACTAGCCATGTTCTTTAACTTGCGACAAATGTAACAAATGTTACAAATTATCCCAGAACCATTTTACAGCTTCTTCAAGCCCTTGTGAAACATTATGTGTGGGAGAATACCCGAGCAGCCTTCTTGCTTTTTCGATAGATGCCAGTGAATGAGGAATATCACCTGCTCTTTCGGGACCATAGATAATTGGAATTTTCAGAATTTCACTGTCGTATCTGCCGGCAATTTTCCGAATATAATCATACAGCTGATTTAATGTTGTCCTTTCTCCATAATGCGACATTATAAACCTGATTCAGAGCCTCTTTCCTGTCAGCAATAGCCGCCAGGATGTTGGCCTGAATAACATTATCAATATAAGTAAAGTCGCGGGAATAGGAACCATCACCATTAATAACAGGGGATTCATGATTCTTCAACAATTTCAGGAATTTTGGAATGACTGCAGCATATGCCCCATCGGGATCCTGCCTTCTGCCAAAAACATTAAAATATCTCAAACCGATAACATCAATTCCATATGTTTTGGAAAAGTTTGCTCCATAAATCTCGTTAACATACTTCGTAATTCCATATGGAGACAAAGGTGTTCCTATCTTATCCTCAACTTTAGGCAGATCGGGATGATCGCCATAAGTGGAAGAACTTGCAGCATAAATAAATCTTTTCACCCCGGCTTCCTTGGATGCAAAGAGCATTTTTACAAATCCACCGATATTCACATCGGTAGTGGTAACCGGATCTTTGATAGAACGGGGAACTGAACCCAGAGCGGCCTGATGGAACACAATATCAATCCCTTCAACTGCATCTGCAGCAATCATCATAATTGCGTATATCTCCCTCAATAAGCCGGAAGTTTTGATTATCGAGGTAAGTGGCTAAATTTTGTCTTTTGCCGGTTGAGAAATTATCAAGACAGATCACTTGATTACCTGACTCAAGCAGGGCACCTACAAGATTTGACCCAATGAAACCGGCTCCTCCTGTAACAAGAAGTTTTTTATCCGAATAATACTTTTTCCATCAGTGTTGTATGAAAAAGCAATATAGCGATTTTTGAGCAGATTCTGTGTTAAAAAAATCATACTTTTTCAAACAACATTAGGATTTCTCTCAGAATAAATTCAGCAGCTTTCCCATCACCATAAAATGATGGGAATTCAAGTGCTGATCCATTCTTCAGAAAGTACTCAAATTCGCTTCTGATCAATTGCGGATCAGCATCCACAAGCTTTGCAGTTCCATTCTGAACGAGTTCAATCCATTCAGTCTCTTTCCTGAGTACAATACATGGTTTTTTAAAGAAGTGCGATTCTTTCTGCACACCACCTGAATCCGTGATGATCATCCTGCAGTTTTTCTCAAGCAGCGTCATTTCAAGAAATGAAACAGGTGGAATTATTTTAATATGCCTGGTTGCTGAAATTTCACTATAAAAATCAGGAATCCTGGTCTTCAATGTGTTTATGGTCCTGGGATGCAGGGGCATAACCATACATATCTGATTTTCATCAGAGAGTATCCTTAAAGTTGAAATTATGCTCCTGAGACGTTCACTGTCATCTGTATTGGAATCCCGGTGTATCGTAACAAGAACAAAATTGTTCTTCTGCACCGGAAGCTGATCAAGAAATGTACCCTTCTTGGTCTCTGCAAGTTGTGCAAAGAACACAGTATTATCGAACATTATATCACCAGTGAGATAGATCTTCGGGTTATCGATGGTGTACGGAGGACTGTTCTCAGGTCTGAAACCTTCATTCATAAGGTTTTTAAAAGCAGCATTTGTGGGCGCAAAAAGCAAGGTAGAACAATGGTCGCTGACAATCCTGTTTATTTCCTCCGGCATCTTTTTATTAAAAGACCGCAGACCTGCTTCAATGTGAATTACAGGATAATGTAGTTTGGCCGCTGCTATTGCACCGGCTATGGTAGAATTGGTATCACCATATAAAATAACACAATCGGGCTTTTCGTTATTAAGTATCTCCTCAATGCCGGTAAGCATAAGTGAAGTTTGCCTTCCATGACCCGCCGATCCTACTCCTAAATTATAATGTGGTTTGTGTATTTCAAGTTCTTCAAAGAAAACATCAGACATTTCCTTATCATAATGTTGCCCGGTATGAACAATAAGTTCTGTGATCCTGTCTGAAAAATGTGTCTGAATAGCCCTGCTTATTGCAGATGCTTTAATAATTTGCGGGCGGGCACCCACAATATTAAGAATTTTTATTCCTGGCATCAGATTTCCTAAAATTGCACAAATATAGAAAATAAAAAATGTTGCGAGGGACCAAATAAAAAAGGGCATCTGATATCCAGATACCCTTGTCGTATTATCTTCCTCAGTTACTTGGCATAGTTAACAGCCCTGGTTTCCCTTATAACAGTGATCTTTATCTGGCCAGGGTATGTCATCTCGTTCTGTATCTTCCTCGCGATTTCAAATGACAGGTTTTCAGCTTCCTTATCTGTAACTTTTTCAGCACCAACAATGACCCTCAGCTCCCTGCCTGCCTGTATGGCATAGGTTTTCATAACTCCGGGATACTGCAAAGCAAGTGATTCCAGCTCCTTAAGCCTTTTTATATATGATTCAACAACTTCCCTGCGTGCCCCCGGGCGTGCTCCGGAAATAGCATCACAAACCTGGACTATAGGTGCGATCAGCGTTGTCATCTCTGTTTCATCGTGATGAGATCCGATTGCATTGCACACCTCAGGTTTCTCTTTATATTTTTCAGCCATCTTCATACCCAGTATTGCATGTGGCAATTCCGGTTCATCATCAGGAACTTTTCCAATATCATGCAATAGTCCGGCTCTCTTGGCAAGTTTTGGATTTAATCCGAGTTCTGCGGCCATAATAGCAGCAAGATTTGCAACTTCCCTTGAGTGCATAAGCAGATTCTGACCATAAGATGAACGGTATTTCATTTTTCCGATCAGCCTGATCAACTCGGGATGTAAACCGTGAATTCCCAGGTCAATTGCAGTTCTCTTACCGACTTCAAGTATTTCCTCCTCAACCTGCTTCCTCGTTTTTTCAACCATTTCTTCGATGCGTGCCGGATGTATTCTGCCATCGGTAACAAGCTGATGAAGTGCAAGTCTTGCAACCTCACGCCTTACCGGATCAAATGCCGATAGAACAATTGCTTCAGGAGTATCATCAACAATTATTTCAACGCCTGTGGCTGCTTCCAAAGCCCTTATATTTCTTCCCTCTCTGCCAATGATCCGACCCTTCATTTCATCTGATTCAATGTGAAATACAGTTACTGCATTCTCAATAGCATTCTCAGCAGCAACTCTCTGGATAGTCTGGATAACAATCCTCTTGGCTTCCTTATTAGCAGTCATCTTTGCTTCATCCAGGATCTCATTTACATATGACATTGCACCGGTTTTAGCCTCTTCCTTCAAGGATTCAATAAGGTGATTTTTAGCTTCTTCTGCGGAAAAACCTGAAATTGATTCAAGCTGCTCAACCTGTTGCTTATGAAGCCTGTTTAACTCCTCATTTTTCTTATCGATCAATTCAAGCTGAGCCGTGAGACTGTCTTTCATTGCTTCAGCTTCGTTCTTCTTTCTCTGTGCTTCTTCGATCTTCTGTGAAAGGGTTAGTTCTTTCTGTTTTATCCGGTTCTCAGCTTGCCCTATACGGCTGTTCTTTTCATTTATTACTTTCTCGTGCTCGGTTTTGAGCTGAAGAAACTTTTCTTTTGCCTGAAGGATTTTTTCCTTTTTTATCACCTCAGCTTCATTTTCAGCTTCAACAACGATCCTCCGGCTTTTTTTCCTAAGAGCAGTTTGCCAGATGAGATAGGAGATGCCAAAACCTGTAAGGAGCGAAAGTGCACAAAAAGTGATTATCAGTCCGTTACTCATTGTTTCTATTATTAAAGTCATTTTTTGTCAAGTTTAGCATATGTATTAATATATGTATTATAATAAAAAAACCCGCAAAGTTCCTTCAGCTTTTATAAAACCCCATGTCTGAATGGCTGAAGCTACTAACCCAGATTGAACTTCCACTGTTCCCGCATTGCGGGATTCCCGACATAATCGGGATGCGGCCTGTCCTGGCTGAATTAAGGTTGCTCCAAAGTTTTAAACTGTTGAGTTTCAAAAATGAATGAAGAAACGATGCGGGCAATTTCCTTTTTTCTATTTAAAAGAACGTCGTTTTACTCTTTTGACTCAAGAACTGCATCCATTTTCTGGATAAGCTCTTTTAATGCATCCGGGAGATAATCCTTCTCCAGTTTTTCCTCCTCCTCGTTAAGCTTAATCACGTACTGAAGTGCGGCCATTGCCAAAAAATCCTGTACATCCTTATCGGAGTACCTCTGTTTGTACTGCAGCACCTTCTCATTTATCATCCGGGCTGCCTTCCTTATCTTCTCCTCATCTTCCCGTTCAACCTTCAATGGATAATACCTGTCCGCTACATTAACTCTTATTGAAAGCTTATCATCCATTGCAATATCTTATCTGTTCAAAAGAGCAACACATTTGTCAATTTCCCGCACCAGTTCATTCAGCTTCCTCTTTGCCTCTGTGGCATTCTCACCTTCTCCAAGTAATGCTCCGGTTAACTTAACTCTTTCGTATTTAATTTCCAATTCTTTTATTTTTTGTTCACGTTCATGAAGCCTGGCTTTTAATTCTTCATTATCGCGTTTATATTCCTGTGTTTCAGCCTTTAAGGTGTTATACCTCGTTAATAATTCGTCCAGCTTCCTGTTCAAAATTATCAACTCTTCATAACCCTGACCGGACATATTAAAATCTTTAGGACAAAATTAGTATACTAAATGATATTTTCAAAAAATTAATTCAAATTGTTTGGCATAGTCACCCGGAAGTATAGTTTTGCAACATAATTCCAGACATATGCTCCTGATAAGATATATAATATTTAGCTATTTAATTTTCAGTTCATTATATCATACTCCAAAAGACAAGAGTATTTTTATTCCACCTGTAAAAATCCCTGTTCTGCTATCTTCAAATTTCGGTGAACTCAGAATCGACCACTTCCACTCAGGAATCGATATTAAAACACAGGGAGTTACAGGGAAAGAAGTAGTTTCATGTGCTGCCGGATTTATTTACAGGATCAGTGTATCGCCTACAGGATTCGGCAAAGCCCTTTATGTAAAGCATCCTTCCGGTTATTCAACAGTCTATGCTCATCTTGACAGGTTTACACCAGAGATCGAATCATATGTGAAAGGTCTTCAGTATGAGAGAAAAAGTTTCGGAGTGACGCTGTTTCCACCAAAAGAACGATTCCCGGTGAAACAGGGAGATCTGATTGCCTGGACAGGAAACTCAGGAAGTTCCGGAGGGCCCCATCTCCATTTCGAAGTCAGGGAAGCAGCAAGTGAGTTACCTGTAAATCCACTTATGTTCGATTTCGGGACCACTGACAATATCAAGCCCGTTATTGAGAAACTTGCAGTCTATCCTATTGGTCAAAATTCCTTTATCAATAACAGACAATCAAAGATCATCCTGAGTGTCAAAGGCAACAATGGCAGATACTATCTACCTGAGGAAAAAGAAATCATTATCAGTGGCAATGCCGGTTTTGGTATCAAGACACATGACCTTCTGAATGGAGGTACAAACCATCTGACAGCCTATTCCATAAGTGTCGAAATCGACAGTGTTAATATCTTCAGATATGTAATGGATGGATTCCCGTTCAATGAATCCAGGTTCGTAAACAGCCACATGGATTATGAAACCTGGATGAAAGACAACCTGCGTATTCAAAAAACATTTGTGATGTCCAATGATAAGCTGTCTGCTTATAAAAGCGTCCTTAATAAGGGAGTGTTCAGTTTCAGAGATGATAGCGCTCATTTGGTGAACATTATAATAGCTGATGCTGAAGGGAATAAGTCAATTCTTTCATTTACAGTAAGGGCAAGATCAGAAAAACCTGATTTTTTTGCTGAAAACAGGGAAGATGAAGGTCAGCTAATGCCTTACAACAAAACCAACAGGTTTACTTCCGGTGATCTCAACCTGACAATTCCTTCCGGATCGCTTTACGATACACTGCTGTTTAAATACAAAAGAAGCCCGGGATCCCCGGTGATGCTGTCAGATCTTCATTCTGTGCACAACAGGTACACTCCCGTGCTGCGCGCTTATTCACTTTCTATTAAACCCACAATTATCCCGGCGGGTAAAGAATCCAAACTTATAATGGTACAATTGAATGAAAATATGAGCAAGTCACCTGTAAACAGCACCTTTGCAGAAGGGTTCGTAAAAGCAGAGGTCCTTTCTTTCGGAGATTTCTATATAGGCATCGATACAATCTCACCTGCGATTTCTGCCCATGGTTTAAGCGCAGGCATTGACCTTACAGGAAAGAAAGAGTTCAGGATAAAAATCAAGGATGATTTTTCAGGAATTAAATCATATGAGCCGTCAATAGACGGGAAATGGGCACTTATGGAATATGACCCTAAAAATGAACTCCTCATTTACAGGTTCGACGAAAAATATATTGCAAAGGGTTCGAAACACAGCTTTTCCCTTTTAGTAACAGATAACAGGGATAACGAAAGCAGCTATAGTTGCGATTTTACCTGGTAATTAGTCCCCTCCTTCGCCGAGGCGCCTGAGGCTGAAAAGTGCAGATATATTATTATAGCAGTTAAGATTAGCAATCGTCACTAGTGATATTCCTCTGTATAATTGATTAACATTCGTTTAAGATCCTTCACTTCGCTTTGCTGCGTTGCTAATGACAAGTTCTGTATATAATTGGTAATCAACGCAAAATATACTTCACTGCGCTGCGCTGCGTTACTATTGACATACTATGTATATAATTGGTACACAGCCTTATAAGATCCTTCACTCCGCTTTGCTTCGTTACTAATGGCAAGCTATGTATATAATTGATACAGCCTTATAAGATCCTTCACTTCGCTTCGCTTCGTTGCTAATGACAAGTTTGTAAATAATTGGTACTTAATCGCGAAAGATGCTTCACTTCGCTTTGCTGCGTTCAGCATGACAGGCGCTATTGGTGGAGTTCGGGGGAGTGAAGCGGCGCATTTTGCAGAAAATTGTTCCTGGAGTACTGGATGTCAAAATGCGCCGCTTCACTCCTCATACTACACACCTGACCTTGTCATCCTGAATGAAAGAAATCCTGAGCCTGCGAAGGATTTGTGAAATGAAGGATCTCTTTTATCCTGAACCAATTCAACCGCACAACGGTTTTATCATAATATTTATTATAATTAAACCCTCAAACCGTGTATTGCATGCCCAGTTTACAAGTCTTACATGTCTTTGTGGTTCTCATTGGCCAGAAGCCGGAAGCCTGTCGCCTGAAGCCGGTTGCCTGAAACCGTTTACCGTGTGCCGTGTACCATCAATAGATCGAACTCGGATACACTCCTCTCTTTACCATTTCCCTTATACTCTCGACAACAAATGGTTTATCTTCACGGTACGTGACACCAAACCAGCGTTCATTGCTCATAAGGACTTTTATCTTTATATTCCCCTTTTTAATAAAACGATCAAGTGTAGCCGGGATCAGAAGTTCCGATTTTGGATCCATCCCCTGCCTGTCAATAAACTCTTTGAAATCTTCATGAAGGATATCAAAGCACGAAGGCTTAAATCCGAAAAGATTCATTGAAACTATTTCGTTTCCCGAATACTTAGTCTCACCGTCTGCAGATGTTGGAGCCTTTGCACCTTCGGGTGTTTTCTCAATCTTTAAAACCTCAACAATGTTTTTCAATAAGCCATTCTCATCAACATTGCAGACACCGCGGTTAACAGTTCCATGATCCGAGAGGGTATTGCCAAGTTTATAACCTACAATACAATAACAATATGGATCTTTGTCATTGACAAGAAAATCATATAAAATTTTATAAGAATCGAAACCATAATAATCATCGGCATTGATCACACCGAAAGGTTCCCTGATTTTCTTGCCGGCTACCAGAACAGCATGGCTTGTTCCCCATGGTTTCACCCTTTCAGGTGTGACTTTGGACACCTTCAGGAACATTTGTAATTTCCTGAAAAACATAATCAACTTCAATCCTGCCCTTCAGCTTTTTGACAAACCTTTCTTTAACCTGTTCTTCAATATCCCTCCTGATAACAAAAACAATCTTTCCGAAACCTGCACGGATAGCGTCATAAATTGAATAATCTATAATGGTTTCACCCGAGGGGCCTACTTCATCGAGCTGCTTGTTACCACCATAACGTGAGCCCATTCCTGCTGCGAGGACTAACAGAGTTGGTTTCATATTGTCTAAGATTTTAAGTCATGCAATATACAAAATTTTTATATACTTTTAGTTGATACATTAACCCGTTAATCAACGGAATTGTTTATGGAATACACTTTTATCCCGCTTATTTAAATGGACTTTAAAATCGAGATCTGTTGTGATAGTACAATGTCAGCAATTACGGCAATGAATAGTCAGGCTGACCGGATTGAATTATGTAATAACCTCATCGAAGGAGGAACTACTCCTTCGTATGGTATGATAGCAGTTATTCGCGATCTTATTAATATTGGTATTCATGTATTGATCCGGCCAAGAGGAGGCGATTTCCTGTATGACGATCAGGAATTTGAAATCATGCTGAAGGACATTGAAATCTGTAAAAAGATAGGAGTTGAAGGGATAGTTGCAGGCGTTTTAAACAGCGACGGAACCATTGATAAAGACCGGACATCAGGGATAGTCAGAACAGCCTACCCGATGCAGGTAACATTTCACAGGGCATTCGACCTGAGCGCAGATCCATATAAAGCACTTGAAGATATTATATCCTGCGGAGCAACCCGGCTTCTTACATCAGGTCAGAAAAATATTGCTTTCGAGGGAGCTGAACTTATTGCCAGACTCATCAGCGCTTCAAACGGCAGGATAATAATAATGCCCGGAAGCGGGCTTAACGACTCCAGCATCGGAGCAGTTGCAAGAATCACGAAAGCAAGAGAATTTCATTTTACGGGCAGGAAAACCATTAAAAGCAGGATGGATTTCATCAGAGACGGTGTTTATATGGGAGGCAATCCGGAAATACCTGAGAATTACAGGAAAGTTGCTGATCCGGATCTGATAACCCGGATCAGGAACATACTGGAAAATATCTGATTTTCCTGACAAAGAGCATGAAAATACCTGTTTGGAGTTTCATGTAAACCTGATATCTTTGAAGACTCAATTTCAATAATATTCAGAATTTTAGATCTTGTTTTATGAGAAAACTAACAGCAATAATTCTGGTAATACTTCTGACTGGCATATTACCGGAGCAGATAACAAACGCCTGTACAAACTTCCTTGTTACAAAGGGAGCATCGAAAGACGGATCAGTTATGATCACTTATTCTGCTGATTCGCATGTTCTCTATGGGGAACTTTATTACTGGCCGGCCAGAAACTGGCCTAAAGGTACCATGGTTGATGTATATGAATGGGATACCGGAAAATTCCTTGGCAAAATCCTTCAGAAAGAGTATACTTATTCGGTTGTGGGCAATATGAATCAGCACCAGCTCTCAATTGGTGAAACAACTTTTGGCGGACGTTCCGAGCTTGCCGATTCAACTGGAATTGTCGATTATGGCTCACTTATATATATGACCCTTCAGAGGGCAAAAAACGCAAGGGAGGCTATTGCAACTTTCTCCGAGCTCGTCTCCAATTACGGATATGCGAGTTCAGGTGAATCATTCTCAATCGCAGATGCCAACGAAGCATGGATAATGGAGCTCATTGGCAAAGGCCCTGGTAAGAAAGGAGCCGTTTGGGTCGCACGCCGTATACCCGATGGTTATATTTCAGGCCATGCTAACCATCCCAGGATTACAACCTTTCCGCTTGCCGACGGGGTTAAATCCATTACTTCGAAGCAGCTGAACAAGATAAATAATCCTGAAGTGGAAACAGTATATGCCTGGGATGTTATTGAAGTGGCAAGAAGCTATGGCTGGTTTAACGGTCAGGACAAGGATTTCAGCTTCAGTGACACCTATGCCCCTCTCGATTTCAGCGGCGCCAGGTTCTGTGAGGCAAGGGTATGGTCAGGTTTCAATATGGTGAACAGCGATATGGGAAAATACCTCGATTATGCCATGGGGGAAAACCTTAAGAACAGGATGCCTTTATGGATAAAACCAGATAATAAGCTTTCTCCGAAAGATGTAATGGGAATGATGAGAAACTACTACCAGGGTACTCCGATGGATATGACAAAGGATGTTGGTGCAGGCCCTTATGGAAGCACAGTCAGATGGAGACCGATGGAATGGGAGGTAGATGGTGTAAAGTATATCCATGAAAGAGCAATCGCTACTCAGCAGACAGGATTCTCCTTTGTTGCGCAAAGCCGCTCCTGGCTGCCGGATCCGATTGGCGGAATATTCTGGTTTGGTGTTGATGACACTTATTATACTGTCTACTCACCAATGTATTGCGGCATAACAAAAGTGCCTGAATCCTATGCGGTCGGTAATGGGGATATGATGACTTTCAGTGAAAATTCTGGTTTCTGGGTCTTCAACCAGGTAACAAATTTTGCATATACCCGCACAAGACTGCTCATCGGTGATCTTGCAGAAAAAACAATCCGAGCTGGAAGAAGGTTATTTCTCAGAAACAACCTCGATAGATAAGAAAGCTGAGACAATGTACAAGGAGAATCCGGCAAACGCAATTAATTTTATCACTGAGTACTCGGTCAATGCTGGTAATAAAACAGTAAACGAATGGAAGGAGCTCTATAAATACCTGTTCGTTAAATATGTTGATGGTAATGTAAAGGAGAAAAGACCCGTTCCACAGGGTTACAAATACGTAACTCCATCTGTCTCCCAACCAGGTTACGGCGATGAATGGAACCGTACTATAGTGAAGATGACCGGAGATAAGTTAAAGAGAAGTAAGTGCACTAGAGTGCACTAGAGTGCACTAGAGTGCACTAGAGTGCCTAGAGTCCGTAGAGTACTTAAAGTATATTGCTCTAAGTGCTCTAAGTACTCTAAGTACTTTAGGCACTCAAGGCACTTTTTTTACTTCATTAGTATTTAATTTCGAATTAAATTCCTACATTTGCGACCGATTTTTGAACAGACTGAGAATACAAAAAAACTATTGCGATGACCAACTTAATGAATGTGATTGAGAAAGAATATGGTGTCAGGAATGAATATCCGAAATTCGGTGCAGGCGACACCATCACCGTACATTATAAGATAAAGGAAGGAAACAAGGAGAGGATCCAGCAGTTCCGTGGAGTTGTTATCCAGAGATCCGGCACCAAACACACCGAAACATTTACTGTCAGAAAAATGTCAGGAAACATCGGTGTTGAAAGAATTTTCCCGATCGCATCACCCTTCATAGATAAAATAGAGGTGAACAAACATGGTAAGGTACGCAGGGCAAGAATTTTCTACCTTCGCGATCTCACCGGTAAGAAAGCACGTATCCGCGAGAAGAAATTCTAGCATCCTAAGAATACAAAAGGCCGCCCTGAAAATGGCGGCCTTTTTTGTTTGGTGGTTCTGGGTACTGGTTGCTGGGTACTGGTTGCTGGTTGCCCGATGCCTGTTGCCAGTAGCCGGAAACCGTGTACCGTGTACCGTGTACCTATATCTTATCAATAATAGCCTGGCTTTTTGCCTTAGCTTCTTCCACTACCTTATTTGCCTGCACATCTGCTTCCTGTACAAGCTGGTTTGCTTTTGTATCTGCGGTTTTATTGATCTGGTCGGCCGATTTCTGAGCTGCAAGCTTGGCTATAGCTCCTTTTGAGGAGGCTGCATCAATTACTTTCTGCGCCTGGGCAGCAGCTTCTTCCCTTATCTTTGCAGCTCCCCTGGCTGCTTCGTCCCTTATCTGCTGAGCTCTTTCTTCAGCTTCCTGTACAAGTTTTGCAGCCTGTGCTTCAGCTTCAGCCCTGGCTTTCTCCTTGCCTTCATCAACGGCATTAGTGACTGTCTGTTTAACTGTCTCCTTTACAGTCTCTTTTACTCCTCCCCCGGAGCTTTCACCCATCAGATTTCCAAAGAACGGAGCAACCTGCGGATCCTGGAATGTTCCTGTAACTTTTACATTTACCTTTATAACCTCAGAAGGTTTATAGGCTACCCCATAAGAGGCTGCCTGCGAAGTAAGATTATTTATCAGTGAGTTTACAGCGCCACCAAGAGCAGCACGGGGCACTTCGGTCTTCACAATATAGTTGATGGTCTGATCAAGTCCCTGGTCTCCGCTGACATTCATTTTCAGATCGCCTGCTTTAACATCAAACGGGGCGACATATATTCTGCCGTCAGCAATTTTAAAGCTGAGATTTATATCTTTAAATGTATTGTCTTACTTTATCTCCAAGCTGAAGGACACCTTTCAGCTTATCGAACGTTTTTGACTCAAGCAATGTAATCTGGTCAGAATGAAGCTTACCTGCCCCGTTAATTGAATTTGTCACTGGCATCATGTCACTTCCGAGCAAGCTTGTATAGTCAAGGCTTGCATCTATATTTCCATCAATATTTTTAGCTGCCGGTGCAAGCTGTCGGACAGTATTGAAGGTTTTGAAAGCATCCCTTACACCAATATTCTTCATATTGAAATCGGCTTTCATTACCGGTTTCAGGCTGTCGCGTGTATCATAATCCGCATTCATAAGAATTGAACCATTCAGTATGTTCATACCGGCATCCCTGATACTGAGCACACCATCTCTTACAATCAGTTTTGCCTTGACATTCTGTGCTTTTATGCTGTCATATGAGAAGTTCTCGATAAGTGCGTCGAAATTGAAATCGATGTTTTTAGGAATCTGAATAACTGTAAGTGAAGTCGTATCTTCAACTGCTTCAGTTGTATCGACAGCCATTTTTGACATTATCTCACCAACATCAACAAGCTTTGATCTCAAGGAAAGGTTTCCCTTTAATAGTTCCATCACTGAAAACATAAGGAATATAATCTTCCAGCCTGCCTGCAAGAACAAAATCACTCTTGCCGCCGACATTCAGATTTGTATTTGTCATTGTGGTATATGCAGGTGTAAAAGTAAAACCTGCCTGGTTTATCTTCACTTCAGGAAACCTGCCATTGCAACAAGCATATCCTGGATATTCATATTCCCGGTTGCCTGAAAGCTTTCATACTGTTCTTTTTCAATCATTGACATCTTTCCAGCCATTTCAACCGACATATCAATGATTCCTGAAAGATTTATACTGTCCATCGGCACAGCCTTTGAAAGTGCAGTCAAGATCAATCTTCCCCTTCATTGATCCTTTGAAATCAGGGTCACTCATCGGTGTTTTAAGACCAAAGGTCATGTCGAAAGGACTGCCTGCAAGTTCAAAGTGAAAGAGAGGCATATCAACAGTAGTCTTATCCATGTCCTTGCCATCAACAGCAACACGCCAGTTTAATATTGATGTTACTTATCTGTTCCGGAAGATCGGGATAACTTATAAATCCATTATTCACAGACATATTCAGAGCTATATCCGGAAGCGTGCTGTCTGCAGCGCTGTAGATTCCTTTTGCAGATCCTGATAAAGCAAAGTCACCCGTAGCTTTAAGATCCTGGTAATCATGCCATATAGATTGCCGGCACAAGTGAAAGAAGTGTTTTAAAAGAAGTCTGCGGAGTATTGAACTGAACATCAGTTTCAATATCATCACCAGGCATGGCGACTGTCCCTGAAAAATTAAGTCTCAGGTCATTTATTGCAAAATGATTCTCCCGGAAAGTGAATTTCATATTATCCAGGTTGGCAAGAATATCGATTTTCGAATCCAGAACTGCTTTGTTCATATATTTCATTCCCTCCATTATGAAAGTGAAATCCGCCACATTCAGTGTCATCACAAGATCTGTTTCGCTCATTGTCATATCACCTCTGAGTTCATAATTCAGATTCCTGAGATATGCCTGCATATCGGAGTCGTAATCTACATAAGAGATATTTGCATCAATGATAGCAACCCTTTTAAGCTGGATCTTCATTGTAGAAGGTCCGGATTCTTCTTCAACTTCCTCAGGCGTTGAGGTGGTATCCTTCACAATATCCCAGTTAGCTTTCCCGCCTTTCAGTACAATGGCATTTACAACAGCTCTGTCCATTATAACGGATTTAACTTCATATCCTGATATCCTTGAAAAGACTCGAAAGATCGAAAACAAAATCAAAAGCACGGAACCGGCCAGGGTGTCATCTGCGAATTCATCAATCCCCGTAACTGAAAGATTTTTCATCGAGAATGAAAGGTTAGGGAAATTCCTGAAAAAGCTCAGGTTGTAATCGTCAAATTTAACATTCGCGTTTACGGATTCATTTATCACCTGTTCAACTGTTGCCCGTATCTTATCTTTGAAAAGAACCGGCACTGTGAATAGAAGGACAAGTATCAGAATGATGAGTCCGAGTAAAATTTTTACTATTATACCTGCTGCTTTTTTCATTGTCGTCGGAATTAAATTTTATTGCGTTTAAAAGTAGTTAATATTTAAAAAATATGAAAAAATCATTTTGAATCTGGAAATAAGAAGTTTAACTTCCTGAAGAAAGGATTTTTTTATCGCATGGAGAAAAGGTCTCTTCAAAAGGATGACCAGTGGATTAAAAAGAGAAAAAATTGTTATATTTGCCGCGGAAATTGGTCCCGTAGCTTAACTGAATAGAGCATCTGACTACGGATCAGAAGGTTGCGGGTTTGAATCCTGCCGGGATCACAAGATAGGCGCTGAAAGCGCCTTTTTTTATTCCCCCCCCACAAGAAGGTTACAGGTTTGAACCGAGGAGCGGAGCGACGAGCTCGTGAGCGATAGCGAACAATCCTGCCGGGATCACAAGATAGGCGCTGAAAGCGCCTTTTTTATTTTACTCACTCATCCCGCTCAACCAGTATTTTCTCATTCTCCTGCACCGTGGGTTCATTGGTGTCTTCAAGAGATGCCTCAGTTGTAACAGCCCATTCTTTTATCCTGATCACCTTCCCGAATCTCATTGCATAAGCCTTGGTGAATTCTGCTCCGAAGTACAGGATTGTCGCGGAATAATAAATCCATAACATGAGGATTACCATCGACCCAGCTGAGCTGTACGTATTTCCCGTATTCATTATATTAATATAGTATGTCACTCCGAATTTACCCGCCATGAATAAAACAGAGGCAAAAAAAGATCCGGCCCATACATCTTTCCAGTGGATCCTGGCGTCGGGCATCACCTTATAGATAAAGGCAAAGAAAAGCGCAACAATCAACAATGTAAGAACAAGGTTCGTAAAATAAATCACTGTGACAGATACTTCAGGAAATATTGCTTTGATCCTGTTCATGAAACCTTCAAGAAGACTGTCCAGTATGAGTAATGCAAGAAGCAGAATACCAAGACCCATCACAATTGCAAAAGACAAAAGCCTGTTTTTTAGTGTCTGCTTCCATCCCCAGCCCTTCTTAACTCTCAGGTTCCAGATGGTATTCATTGACTCCTGAATATCGGTGAAGATTGTGGTGGCAGCTATAATTAATACGATTACACCGACAACAGCCAGGAAATTGTTGCTGTTTACAGTCGCGTTCCTGATCAGTTCCTGTACCTGTTCTGCCGGGGTATCCCCGATAAATTCACTTATCTGTGAATTTATTTTTCCCTCAATTGCCTGTCTTCCCCAGAAAATATTGGAAATGAATATAACAACCAAGAGTAATGGTCCCAGTGCGAAAAGAGCATAAAATCCCAGCGAGGCGCTGAGCTTAAAAATGTTATGCTGATCGGATCCCTTTACTGCATCCTTCAGAATATGCCAGAAATGCTTTAAAAACATATTTACTGTTTACTAATAAACAGTAAAGCCATAGTCGCTGTTTATAAAATAACAGCTAATCCTGTTTAGCGTACACCAGATTATTAATGCTAATCAATGCATCGATCTGGCGCTGTGATAGTTTATTGTTGCGGCTGTAATATTTTTTCAGACCTTTGATGAATTCAACCTGGTATTGTGATAAGCTATCCTGATGATTCTCAAGTCTCCTGAAAATTGCCCTTATTTCCGATTTCTCCATTTTCAGACAAATAAAATTATTAACAGGCTATGTGCCTCATTGTTCAAATGACTGAATTGATCCGGCTATTCTGAAAGTTAAATATCATGGCAGTTTTTTAGTAAATTTGGGTATATTATAGGGAACAGGATGTTCACATTACAAGTCACTTAATTTTTTATGCCATGAATATTATAACTGAAAAAAAGAGCAGGTTTGATTTTGATCAGACTGTCGGTATGCTGAAAACAGCGGCAGAGAAAGATGGCTGGAGCGTTCCTGCCATTCACGATTTACAGCAGTCACTGGCAAAATCAGGCAAGAATGTCAAACCTGTAAAAGTAATCGAGATCTGTAAACCCATGTACTCGGGGCAGATGCTTGAACTTAATGATGAACGCATAATGTCTGTAATGATGCCATGCAGGATTTCTGTTTATGAAAAAAATGATGGCAATATCTATATTTCACTCCTGGACGCATCAGCAATGGCCGGTGGCTTGCCGGACAATATTGCCAGGGTTATGATCGCTGCATCCAATGATACTTTTGAGCTGGTAAAGATTGTCGAGGCAAACTAACCGTTAAATCGTGTTGCCAGTATCTTTTTTATCGGGCCGACTTCGCCATGATTCTGCACTGCCATCTCTTCAAGTGCGTGTCTTATCTTTGATTTGAAGTTCCAGCAGGTCATCTGACGCAGTGATAAACGCCTGGCATATTCATATGTAGAGAGATCCTCTTTGCCTTTGCAGACATTGTACGCTATATAAAATGCTTTGCTTACCGGAAACTTGCAGTTATGAAAAATTGTTCCTGCAGCAGCCGATTCTTCAGTCTTGCATTTTGTGCAACGCCGGGAATGCGGAGATTTGCCCGGACAGGAATTTGTATTGCCGCATTTTCTGCAGGTGAACCCATTCTCCCACTTCAGTTCTGCAAGAAACTCAAAACATTTTTCGTCACTGCTGAAAAGCTCTTCAAGCTGCTTCTGGCTAAGTTCATTCTTAAATATCCGGCTCATATCCAGTGTCTTTGAGCTGCAAAGATAATAATTATTGAGTGATATTAAAAAGATTCAGGTGATATTATTGTGATTTAAAAATATTCAATTATATTTGCATCGAAATATATACATATTTACATATATGGAAAACAATTGCAAGACTACTCCCAGACCAGGTTCCGTAAAGGAGTTTTTCCGATCGGCGTACTTCTGGAAACCTTTTCTCAGCATTATTACCGGTGGGCTGCTTGGTTTTCTTTATTTCTATTTTGTAGGTTGCCAGTCAGGATCATGTGCTATAACAAGCGATCCTTTCGGAAGTACAATAACTGGAGGTTTGCTTGGATTTCTAATCACCAGCTCACCATGCAGCAGATGCCGGAATTGAGGATAATATGGAATATAAGGAAATAAACAAAAGATACACGGAACTGGCAGATTCATCATGCTGCCTTTCATGCGGAGGAGCAATCAATCATGCCGATGTTCAACCCGGAGAAATATGCGTTGATCTTGGAAGCGGCAGGGGAACAGATGTTCTCAGGATGGCTGAAAAAACCGGTCCGAAAGGTTTCGTCTTCGGGATTGATATTTCCGACGGGATGATTAAAAAATCGATTGAAACTGCTAAAAGACTGGATATAGGAAATGTCAGTTTCATTTCATGTCAGCTTGAAAGTATTAAACTTGACAGCGGCATTGCTGACCTGGTCATATCCAATTGCACTATAAATCATTCATCGGAGAAACAGAAGGTTTGGAATGAGATATTCCGTATCCTGAGAAAGGGAGGCAGATTTGTGGTAAGTGATATTTATTCGCTTTCACCAATTCCGGATGAATACAGGAATGATCCTGTTGCCGTAGCAGAATGCTGGGCAGGAGCAATAACGAGAAAAGAATACCTTGAACAGGTTGAAAAAGCCGGATTTGATAATGTTCGTATAATCGAAGAATCAATTCCCTACGAAAAAGGGCAAGACGATGGTTTCCAGCTGGACAATCACCGGAGTTAAACAAAAATGAAGCAGGTAATTAAATAAATCAAAATAATATGAAGAGTATATTTATTATAGGGATGATCATCAAGACCTTTTTCTTTACAAGTATCAGTCTTGGTCATTCTGCAGTTGAAGGATATCCATCAAAATCTCCCGGAAACGCAGAAGCCACAGTGATTTATCTGACGGAGGCAACTTTCAAGCAGATGATATTCGATTATGAAAAGAATAAGGAATGGAAATATGAAGGCAGTAAACCGGCCATAATTGATTTTTATGCAGACTGGTGTGCTCCTTGCAGACAACTATCTCCGCTTGTAGAAGAGATTGCCAGGGAATACTCAGGTAAAATTGTGGTTTATAAAGTAGATACGGAAAAAGAGCGGAAACTTGCTCAGGAAATAGGCATTTCTGCTCTTCCGACACTTCTGTTCATTCCCATGAAAGGTAAACCGCAGGTATCAATGGGAGCGTTGCCTAAAGCCACTCTGGAGAAAACAATAAATGATATCCTTCTTGTTAAAAAATAAGCATTTATCCTCAGAATTTCTTAACTTTATAAAAATCAAATAATCATGAAAAGCCTGATCTCAAAAAAGGAAACCAGGAACACAAAAACAGCACAATGCTGCGCAAAAACCTCAAAGACAGTTGCAGGTTGCCACGATTAATTCCTCACTTCGACTCCGCTCAGTGAGTGACTTCGACTCCGGTCACTGAGCGGAGTCGAAGTGACACGGGACTTCGCTTTATTTTTATACCTTAATTATCAAGATGATTCGCTTTTCAAAATTCAACATCCTGTCAGGAATACGGGATTCCGAAAATTATTTTATACTAAATCAGCTTTCAGGGAATGCTGATATTCTGTCCGAAGCGGAAGCAAACCGGATCAACGAATTAAAAGATAACCCGGAAAATCCTGAAGAAAGCGAATTTCTGGACGATCTCATTTCCAAAGGGTATTTTGCGGATGCCCGTTGAAGAAGAAAAACTTTACAACAGGAAGTATCTTGATTTTCTGATTCCCGGGAAACAGATGAAGTACAGCTTTTCTTTGTAACAAACTACAGTTGCAATTTTTCCTGCAGCTATTGTTACCAGGACCAATACACCAATCCTGCTTATGAGCTCAGCAAGGAGATAATCGATTCTTTTTTCATGTATATCAGGAAGGAATTTGCAGGAAGAAAAAAGTATATTACTGTTTTCGGAGGCGAACCGCTTCTTCCCGGTGCAAAACACAAAGAACTGATTGAATACCTGATTGATAAAGCGAACAGCGAGAGTCTTGATTTATGCTTTGTCACAAATGGTTATACTTTAACTGAATACACCGGAATTCTTTCAAAGGGCAGAATCAGGGAAATTCAAATTACACTCGACGGGACAGGTGAGGTTCATGATACCAGGAGACATCTTAAAGGAGGAGCTCCGACATTTGAACGGATAGTAAAAGGAATTGATGCCTGCCTCGATCTTAATCTGCCGGTCAATTTGCGGATGGTGATCGATAAAGAAAACATAGCCGACCTTCCTAAACTTGCCAGATTTGCAATTGACAAAGGCTGGACAGACAAGCCCATATTCAAAACACAGATCGGCCGGAATTACGAGCTGCACCATTGCCAGTCATCACCTGAAAAACTGTTCAGCCGTATATCCCTGTATGAGAAAATATCTGAGCTGATCAAAGAATTTCCGCATATCATTAAATTCTACAAGCCTGCATATTCAGTTTCAAAATTCCTTTCTGAGAATGGCAGCCTGCCGGATCCGCTGTTTGATTCATGTCCGGCATGCAAAACAGAATGGGCTTTTGATTACACGGGCAGGATCTATTCATGTACTGCAACAGTTGGTAAGGCTGAAGAATGCCTTGGAACATTCCATCCTGATATAAAGCTCAACATTCAGGAAGTCGAAAAATGGCAGGCCAGAGATGTGACCTCAATATCAGAATGCACGACCTGCAACCAAAGGCTTGCATGCGGAGGAGGATGCGGCTCAGTCGCAAAAAACAGAACAGGCGACATTTGTTCTCCCGATTGCCGCCCCGTTAAGGAACTCCTTGAACTCGGCTTCTCAGCCTATTTTGAAACCAATTCAGCTTAATTACAGCCTCTACAGCCTCTTCAGCTTTACAACCTCTACAACTTCTTAAAAAAGTGATACCAATACGATTTATTTAGTGATATTATAGCGATTTATTAAATTTTTTGATTATCTTTGCACCGTATTAATAATTAGAAGTTTAATCAAATAATAATAAAAATGGAAACCACAATTAACAAGGTCGTACATCTGACAACACAGGAGTTCAAAGAAAAGGTATTCAATTACGAAACATCAAAGGAGTGGAAATATGAAGGTAACACTGCCTGCTATAATTGACTTTTATGCAGACTGGTGCGGTCCCTGTAAAATGGTTGCGCCGGTTCTTGAGGAGCTTGCAAAAGAGTATTCCGGAAAAATCATGGTCTATAAGGTAGATACTGAGAATGAGCAGGAACTGGCAGCGGTATTCGGAATTCAGAGTATTCCAACTCTGCTCTTTGTACCGAAAGATGGTCAGCCTCAGGCAGCAATGGGAGCATTGCCAAAACACACTTTCGAAAAAGTAATCAAGGATATATTGCTGAAAAACTAATCTTTAAAATTGTGCACGATGAAAGAGATTTCTTCAGAGGATTTTTCACAGGAAGTTTTGCAGGGAGGTAAAGTTGTTCTTGACTTCTATTCTACCGAATGTCCTCCCTGTGAGGCTCTTGCAACAAAATTCGAGGATCTTTCAAAACTATACGGCAGAGATGTAAAATTTGTCAAGATCTTCCGGCAGGGAAACAAGCCTCTCGCCGGAGAACTTGGTGTAAAGTCCTCTCCTACCCTGTTGTTTTTTGACGGAGGAAGAGAGATAGGCGAACGTCTTAACGGTGGTATCAGGAGAAGTGATATTATCAGGAATCTCGAAAAGATGGTCCCATCTGAAAGAATAGCAGAAATAAGGAAGCAAATAAAGCCGGCTGTTTCAGAATACGACGTTATCGTTCTTGGCGCCGGTCCTGGTGGACTCACAGCTGGTCTGTATCTATGCCAGTCAAAGATCAATACAGTTCTTGTGGATATTGCTTTACCGGGAGGACAGGTAGCAACAACACATGAAGTATCGAACTATCCCGGGTTTGTTCAGCCACAGGCGGGATACATGTTATCTCATAACATGAGCGAGCAGACAAAACTCTGTGGTACAGTCTACAAGGTGGCTGTTGACATTACAAAAGTTGATCTTGAGAAGAAGGAGATAATTATTGATGACTTTGAAACAATCAGGGCAAAGAAAATAGTGATTGCCACCGGTACAAAACCAAATTCAACAGGATCATCGGGTGAAAAGGAATTGAAGGGGAAAGGGATTTCATATTGTGCCACATGCGACGCCAAGTATTTTGAAGGTAAAGAAGCGGTTATTATCGGCGGTGGCAACTCAGCTGTTGAAGAAGCAGATTTCATCAGCCGGTTCGCAAGCAAGATCACAATGGTTCATCAGCTTGATAAATTCACTGCAAACAGGAAGGCTGTCGACAAGCTGCTCGCAAATCCCAAAATCAATGTCATCTACAATTCCGAACCCCGTGCTTTTATCAAAGACGGAGAGATGATGATCACCGAGATAGAGAATCTGAAAACGAAAGAACTTAAAAGAATCGTCAGCGACGGTGTATTTATCTTTATAGGTATGAAACCAAATATCGAGCTTTTCAAAGATAAACTCAGGCTCGATCAATGGGGATATATTCTAACTGACGAAGACATGCAGACCAGTATCCCGGGAGTATATGCAGTGGGAGATGTAATAAGCAAGAAATACCGGCAGATTACAACAGCCGTTGCTGATGGCACAATAGCTGCAATGGCGATAGCAAAAGAACTTAATTAATTATCTGCCCCTGGAGAGCATAAGATCAATATCTTCCTTAAGAGCTTGGAGGTCTTCTTCATGCTCCACTTCCTGCGAAAGTATTGTAAGAACCATATTATAGGTTACAGGGTCTGCTACCCGGGTTATGTCGAGCATTTCATTATATACCTTAATTGCACACTGTTCTCCTTTGATATTCTGGTCCAGAATTGCCTCCACATACTCGTCCTCCGGCCTGTCATACCCGCAGTTTGATAATTTAAGCCATTCATCAGGCGATAGAACCGGGGTGCCGCGAAGCTGGATTATCCTGGATGCAATCATTTCTGCATGATTAAGTTCCTCTGTGGCATGGAGAGTAAGCTCAGTGATAATAGCATCCTTCATAGGGCCTTTTACAACTTTTGCACCGATCCAATATTGATAATATGCCAGCCATTCATCCGAAAGAGCCTTGTTCAGCAAACGGACCAGTTCATCAACATCCATTTTTACAATTTCCTTACCTTTCTGTCCCATAATTTCTATCTTTTTATTTTTCTTTTGTGCAAGCCTGATATAACAAAAATACAAAATATTCCACTAATCACTATTAGCATGACGAATGTGACTGATAAACGGCACTGGTACGACGGCTGGATTTATGACAGGGTGCTTGCACCAAACCAGGAAGTTCCTTTTAACAAGATTTCAGAGCTTGTAAAAGAAGGAAGTGAAATCATTGATATCGGTTGTGGAACAGGAAGACTTGATTTCAGACTGGCAGGAAAATGCAACTCAATCCTGGCAATAGATCTTTCAAAAAAGAATATCATGACTGCACATGAAACAGCCAGGCTGAAAAACATAACAAATATTGAATTCCTGCATTCTGATCTTGAAACAGTGATTAAAACCAGAAAACAGCATTTCAACTATTCAATTCTTTCATATATACTGCATGAAGTGAGCAGGATGGAACGGATTAAGATACTCAGAAGCGCCGCCGCTATCTCCGACAATATAATTGTAAGTGATCACAAACCGGATACAACATTCATGGCAGGGCTCATCAGGGAAGTCCTCGAGTTTGGAGCCGGAAGAGACCACTACAGGAACTACAGAAGTTACATTAACGATGGAGGAATCCGGCCTTTAGCTGAGAAATGCAATCTGAAAATAATCCATGAAAAAATACATAATTCTCATTTACAGATAGTTGTCTTAGAGAAATTATAAACCCACCCCTAGCCCCTCCAGGGAGGGGAACTAATACAGAAGGCAACTCCATTCACTCCAAGCACTCTAGCGCACTCTAGGCACTCTAGGCACTCTAGTGCACTTCAATCACTTCTCCCCCGGCCTTCTCCACTTCGAATCAGTCCAGATAACTTTCTTCTTTTCATCTGAGAGCCTGAGCACCACTTTGCCAAAATGATTTACTAGCGTCGCCATATTGCTGAAATCGAAGAATGAGGCTTCATCATCAAGGCTATGGACATGAGGCGCCAGGGTTGAGGTTGCGAAGGTGCCGCTTGGAATGCCGGTAGTAATATCATCCGCAACGGACATTTTTGAGAAAGCAATATTATCAGAGGCATTGAAAAGCATGTTTGCAACAGGCAGAGTATCTATAAGCTCAATTCCGGGCTCATCAATGTAGCTCCCGACAATCTCATCAAGGTTTGAAAGAAGGCAGCCGGTCATATAGTATTTGCCTGCCCCGAGCTCTTCCGAATGGCCTGTCATTTCAAAATTCAGATTCGCATATATCTTTTCGGCCGGTACAGGAAGGTTTGAGACAAAATTTCTCGATCCCCTCATGCCTTGCTCCTCCCCGCTGAATGCAGCGAATATTATGCTTCTTCCCGGCTTTGCACCCGACTCTCTGATGTATTTAGCGATAGCTATAAGAGTTGAAGTTCCTGCTGCATTATCATCGGCGCCGTTGTATACTGAATCTGCCGGATTCCCTTTGACTGTTCCCATATGGTCGAAATGTGCTGAAAGGATTATGTATTCATCCTTCAGTAAAGGATCGGAACCCTCAATATATCCTATAACATTTCTCTCGTTAACATTGCCTGATCTCGAAGAATAAGTATACTCTTTTATGAATCCGTCATTAAATGCCAGCGGGCTAAGACCGAACTGAATAAATCGTTCCGAAATCCAGTTCGCAGCAATCCTCATCTCCTGGCTGCCGTTCTTCCTGCCCTTCATTTCATCAGAAGAAAGGTAAGTTATCCAGTCTTTAAGGTTTTCGATTGTAACATATTGTTTTCCAGCCTGGTTTACTGGCAGGAGAAGCAAGAAAACAGTGAGTAATAATTTCATGTTTAAAATATCAGATGTTTTTACCTGCAAGCCTGATGAGTGCATAATATCCGCTGCCCAGAAGAGAAGCATCTGCACCCAGCATTGCTCTTTCTATCCTGACTTCTGCCCTGCAATTGGCAAGCGAGTTTTCAAAAGCGCTGCCGGATATTGCTGAAATATATGAATCCTTTGCCCTTGACATGCCACCTCCAAGAACAATCATTTCCGGGGCAAAAATTGAAATGAGGTTAGCAATACCGATACCTATGATCCCTGCATTCTCCATGACTACTTTCTCAGCAATGTGATCTCCTGAATAGCTTAGCTCAAATATCTCCCTGCATGAAATGCTTTTCTCATTAATCCTGCCTGTTTCTTCAAGATACCGCCTGACGACCGCTGAAGCTGAAGCAAGATGCTCGAAGGAGCCTTTAATGCCCAGATTGCTTACCCCATTGTCATAATTAATAATCATCTGGCCAATCTCACCCCCTGCATTATTAACTCCGCGGTAAAGCTTACCGTTTATGATAAGTCCTCCTCCTATACCAGTCCGCAAAGCAACAAAAACTATATTGCTGAGGCCCCTGGCAACTCCGAACTGATGTTCTGCAATAGCCATCATGCTTGCATCATTCCCGACAAAGGCAGGTAACCCTGTACCGTTGCTTATCAGTCGTCCTAGGTGAACATTTTTCCAGTCGCTTATTCCCTGGTCAGGTCCCAGTATTACTCCTGCCTTATGATCAATAAAGCCTTTTGCCGAAATTCCAATGCACATCGGATTGATACCCTGGGTCGCAGCTTTCAGCCGTATCTCCCTGACAGAATCGATAAGAACATTTACAAGATATTCTTTCGATTGTTCCTGTTTCAACGTGATTTCAGCCCTGGAAACGATCTCCCCTTTCATTTTCACAACAGCTATCCTGATTGAGTCATGTCCGATATCGGCGCCGATTGCCGTTGCATTGCTGATCATTTTTCCAGAAATAATTGCTTGTAACAACAAAAATAAAATTTTAAAACACAATCATTTCAGGAAGCCTGAAATAATTACATAGACACCATTATTTTTTTTTGATACCTTTATCCGTCAATTATTGAAGAAATCCATGAAGGAAAAAATCAGGGAAATATTTGAGAGTGAAGCATCTGCAATAAAAAACATTCCTGTTACAGACAATTTTGAAATAGCAGTTGATATAATTCACCGCCAGGTTCACGGAAAGAATGGCAAGCTTGTAACAAGCGGTATGGGTAAAGCCGGACAGATTGCACACAATATTGCAACAACCTTCAGCTCGACCGGTACTCCTGCAGTATTTCTTCACCCCAGTGAAGCGCAGCATGGCGACCTCGGGATTCTTCAGAAAAACGATGTTATACTTGCTATATCAAACTCCGGCAAGACCAGGGAAATAACTGAGCTTATTGAACTCAAAAATGCTCTTTACCCGGAAATTCCTGTGATTGTCATAACAGGGAACAAAGAAAGCACACTGGCAGAAAAGGCTGATTGTTATATTCTTACCGGTTCACCTGCAGAGGTATGTCTGCTTGGGCTTACTCCGACAACTTCCACAACTGTTTTCACAGTAATCGGCGATGCGCTTGTTGTGATGATGATGGAGAAAATAGGTTTTTCAGCAATGGACTATGCACACCGGCATCATGGCGGTTATCTTGGAGTGAAGTCACGTGAAATTTCCGGGAAAAAATAACTCACCGCGTTATGGTTCTGTCTTCTTTTAAAGCATCAAGTGTTGACTCAAGCGCTTCCTGGAATCGATTTGCATTCTGTATCCACTTCAGAATATTCTCACTTGCCTGAGGATAATCCGGATTTCTGTTTGCTACAGTCCTGTAAGCATACTCTTTCAGTTCAGATACATTTGACAGTACTTTTCCGAAATAAATACGAAAGAAAGCATCGGTAAGGAAAAAATACCTCTTTCTGTCAGATGCGAAAGTCTTATAATCAATGATCTTGTTCTGAAGCAGGTAATTAAGGGAATTGCTTATTGAGCTCTTGCTGGCTTTGAAATACTGAACCAGCTCCTCAAATGTCTTTTCAGGAGTATCGCTTATTGTGAAGTAAGCAACAATTCTTCCCTGCATGGGTGTGAGATCGAATCTCTCGAAAATTTTACCGTTTTCTTCAATTATCTCGCGTGTTTTTCTGTCTTTAATCATATTTTGCTGATTACCTGCATGAATGCCTGCAAAAATATGAATTTTCTTCAAGTTCTATAACTTTTGAACTAAAAAAACAAATTGTTTTTTACTTGCTGTATTTACATAAAAAGATTAGTTTTGATAACTCTCAATTAAGGTAAAACCACTTAAACCTATCGCATCCTATGGCTACCAGCAATGCTTCAAATGCAATCAGCAAGAAAGATTACATCTTTTCAATTTTCATAATCGGGCTGTTCTTTTTCATTTTCGGCTTCGTTACCTGGCTGAATGGTATTCTTATACCATTCCTGCGTACCGCATGTGAGCTCAATGATTTTCAGGCCTACTTTGTAACCATGGCATTTTATATAGCATACTTTGTCATGGCATTACCAATGACACCCATACTGAAAAAAACAGGGTTTAAATCAGGTATGTCGGTCGGCTTATGGATAATGGCAGTTGGTTGTCTCATATTCATTCCCGCTGCATTAACCAGGACATTCGGACTGTTCCTTACAGGTCTTTTTGTTATGGGAACAGGGCTCACCCTTCTCCAGACAGCATCCAATCCATACATCACCATAATAGGCCCACGTGAGAGCGCTGCAAAAAGAATCAGCATAATGGGAATATGCAACAAATTTGCCGGGGCTATTGCACCTATTATTCTTGCCAGTATTATCCTTAAAGATTCACATGTACTGGAGGAAAAGCTTGCACAGGCAATAGACGTTGCCACAAGATCATCACTTCTGGATGAGCTTGCACAGCGTGTGATCATGCCTTACATTGTCATGGCAATTATTCTTGTGCTGCTTGGCTTGTTCCTGAGGTTCGTTCATCTTCCTGATGTCGACACTGAAGCTGAGGAGGAAAATGCCGGTTCATCTGATGTAAAGAAGACAAGCATCTGGCAGTTTCCACATCTCATTTTTGGTGTGATTGCATTGTTCTTTTATGTGGGAGTTGAAGTAATTGCAGGCGATAC
Organism: uncultured Bacteroidota bacterium; assembly: GCA_963744745.1. GTDB lineage: Bacteria > Bacteroidota > Bacteroidia > Bacteroidales > VadinHA17 > LD21. The sequence continues at coordinate 431,385 of CAVUVD010000001.1, forward strand.
AATTATCAGGTATGGACAATCGCTCAATATTCCAATGGATTCAGCCAAGTATTTCACCTCACTGACAATGTTTGGAATGATCCTGGGATATATTACCGGAATCATTTGTATCCCGAAATATTTTTCACAGAAGACAGCTTTGCAGGGTTCAGCTATTCTCGGTGTTTTGTTTTCGCTTGGGGCAATATTTACACCTGCCGACAAGGTATTTACAATGGGATTCATCGATATAATGACATTCAAAAGTATTGAGCTGGTTCTTCCTGTAACAGTTCTCTTTGTTGCGCTGCTCGGTATTGCGAATGCCCTTGTATGGCCTGCAATGTGGCCACTGGCTCTGAATGGTCTTGGAAAATTCACAAAGACAGCTTCAGCAATGCTCATTATGGCAATTGCGGGCGGCGCCTTGCTTCCATTGCTCTATGGCAAACTTGCAGTTGTTTTCTCAACACAGTCAGCTTACTGGTTATGTGTTCCGTCGTACCTTGTTATCATGTATTATGCCTTTATCGGACATAAAGCAAGAAAATAATATATGAGTTTTAACCTAAAAGAGGTATACAATCTCTTTCAGACTGACGGCACTTTTCAATCAGGCGCAACTTTTGGGAGTGGTCATATTCATGATACTTTCAAAATTGTTACCGCTGAGACGGAGAAGGATGATTATATCCTTCAGAGGCTTAATAACAAGATATTCAGGAACATCCCTGAATTACAGAAAAACATCGAACGCGTGACCGCTCATCTGCTTGACAAAGTCAGGCAGATACCCGGAAGTAATGCGAAACGCGAATGCCTTCAGCTTATCTTTGCAAAAGACGGAAAGAGCTGGATACTGGATAACGATGGCAGTTACTGGCGGATGTTTGTCTATATCACGGACCATAAATCATACGATATTGTTGACAGTACCGATAAGGCATTCGAAGGAGGAAAGGGTATAGGCAGATTCCAGGCAATGCTAACTGATATGCCTGGAGGACAGCTCTTCGAAACTATTCCGAATTTCCAGAATACGGAAAAAAGACTCGAAACATTCAATACTATCGTCAAAAAAGATCCGGTGAAGAGAGCCGGCCAGGTAATGGATGAAATCAGGTTTGTGCTCGACAGGGCCGAAGAAATGAAGGTGATCCTGCAGCTCGGAAGGGATGGAAAGATCCCTCTCAGGACAACGCATAACGACACAAAATTCAATAACATCCTCCTGGATCAGGATGATAAAGCGTTATGTATGATAGATCTGGATACAGTAATGCCCGGTTACGTGCATTACGATTTTGGTGATGCCATCCGTACCGGAGCCAATACTGCCGGCGAGGATGAGGAAGACCTGTCAAAAGTAACAATGAACATTGAATTGTTCAGGGCCTTTGCTGAAGGGTATCTCTCTCAAACCAGGCAGACTCTGAATGATGTGGAGAAGGAATATCTTGCTCTTGGTCCCAGGGTCATCACATATACCCAGATAGTCCGCTTCCTGACTGATTATATTGATGGAGACACTTACTACAAGATCCATCATGAGCATCATAACATCCAGCGCACAAGGGCGCAGATGAAGCTGCTGAAAAGCATGGAAGAACAGTATAGTGAGATGCAGGAGATCATAGCGAAATTGTCCTAAACGGCAATGGGCAGCGGGCATCCGGCGTCAGGCATCAGGCTTCCGGACCCAGTACTGCTCAGTAAATTTATAATAACATTAAGGAAATATGGATTGGAATCATGAAGAATTAGCCTTTCTGAAATCACTGGATAAGGTGATAAAGATCCAGGATTTTCTCGATTCGATTGATTACAATCCCAGATATGAATGCCGTTCCCCCAGGTATGTAATAAAAACACGGTCGGCACATTGTTTTGAAGGAGCCCTGTTTGCCGCTTCTGCCCTCAATTTCCTTGGCCACAAGCCATTAATAGTCGATATGAAAGCATGGAACGATGACGACCATGTTATCGCCGTATTTAGGGTTGATGGACATTGGGGAGCAGTTGCCAAATCTAATTTTACCACACTGCGGTTCAGGGAGCCTGTATACCGGACTTTACGTGAGCTTATTATGTCGTATTTCGATTTTTATTTTAATATTAACGGTGACAAATCGCTGAGATCATACTCACTGCCTCTCGACCTCAATGTCTATAATTCGAAAAACTGGAGGACCACAGACCAGGATCTGGAGTTTATCGGCGATAAGCTTGAGAGTATGAAGCACTATCGTGTCGTTACTGAAAAAATGATCCGGAACCTGAGCATAGCAAGCGAAATTTCTTTAAAGGCTGGAATGCTGGGATCAAATGATGAAGGATTGTTTAAGCCAGAATAGGCTAAGGGCTAAGGGCTAAGGGCTAAAGGCTAAGGGCTAAGGGCTAAGGGCTAAGGGCTAAGGGCAAAGGGCAAAGGGCTAAGGGCTCAGGGCAAAGGGCTCAGGGCAAAGGGCTCAGGGCTCAGGGCAAGACTCAAAGACTCAAAGACTCCAAGACTCCAAGACACCAGGACACCAAGACTCCAAGACAATATCTGACGTTCGAATTTACGATATTGTTTGCCAGCATCTTACAGAGCTCAACACAGATCGGTCGAACTTTTTTGTATTATATCGATAGTTTGACTATTTTTGAAACCGTTTAAAAAATAAGGAAATGGATTTGTCGCGTAAATACTACAAAGCATTTGTTGAGCGCCAGGAAGTAATAAAGAAACAATATAGTCCCAAACAGGCAGAGAAGCAGCACTCAAAAGGAAAATTAACTGCGCAGGAAAGGATAAATCTTCTTTTTGACCAGTGTACATTCGAGGAAATAGATGCATTTGTCACTCCTGCAGACCAGCCGGTTGAATTCGGGAAAGTCGAAAGATCATACGGTGACGGAGTCATCGTCGGGCATGGTAAAGTAAATGGAAGACTGGTGTTCGCTTATGCCCAGGATTTTACAATAATGGGAGGTTCACTGGGAATTGTCCATGCGAAAAAAATTGCCAAGATACAGGAGATGGCATTAAAAATGGGCTCTCCGATTATTGCATTGATAGATTCCGGGGGAGCGAGGATACAGGAAGGTGTAGCCAGTCTCAGCGGTTATGCAGGCATTTTTCACAATATCATACATTCATCAGGCATAATTCCTCAGATAAGTGTGATCATGGGGCCGGCAGCAGGCGGTGCAGTCTACTCCCCTGCCCTTACCGACTGGGTCTTCATGGTTAATCATACGAGCTACATGTTCGTTACCGGGCCGAATGTCGTCAAGGAAGTTCTTAACGAGGATGTAACCTTCGGTCAGCTTGGAGGAGCTGAAGTGCATGCAAGAAAAAGCGGTGTGGCCCATATGATCTATGATGATGAGGAAAACACAATACTTGCACTGAAAAAATTCCTGTCATACCTTCCTTCAAACAACGTTGAAAATTCACCGATAGTGCCTGATGACGGCTCGGTTCCCGATGTGAACAAGAAACTGCGGGAGATGGTCCCGGAAGATCCGAATAAAGCATATGATGTTAAGGATATCATTAACCAGATATTCGACCGTAATAGTTTCTTCGAAACATCGGAGCTTTTCGGTGCCAGCCTTGTAACAGGTTTTGCAAGGCTTAAAGGAAAAACCATTGGAGTTGTCGCCAACCAGCCTAAAGTTCTTGCGGGAGTGCTTGACATCGATTCTTCAGTAAAGGGTGCCAGGTTTATCAGGTTTTGTGATACATTCAACATCCCGATTGTAACTCTTGAGGATGTGCCGGGTTTTCTTCCCGGAATGGACCAGGAGCATGCGGGCATAATAAGACATGGAGCCAAGATGCTGTTCGCATATAGTGAAGCCACTGTACCGAAGATCACTGTAATTCTGCGAAAAGCCTACGGAGGCGCCTTTATTGTTATGAACAGTAAAAGCCTTGGAGGTGACTTCAACTTTGCCTGGCCTTCTGCCGAAATTGCTGTTATGGGGCCTGACGGCGCCGTTGCAATACTTTACAGGAGAGAACTTGCAGAATCAAAAAATCCGGCTGAGCTGAAGAAAGAGCTTGTGAAAAAATACAGGGATAAAATTGCGAATCCGTTCATCGCAGATGAACTCGGTTATATTGATGAAGTAATTGATCCCGCGGTTACAAGAAAAAAGATACTTTCAGCACTCGAAGCGCTCAGCAACAAATGGGTTAAGGTTCCGCAGAGAAAACATGGCAATATGCCTCTCTGACCTTTTTTGTGTGAATTTATTAACAATACAATAGCTTCAACTGGTAAATGTTTTTACATTTAGCGAATCAATTAATGTTATTAAGCCAACCGAATGAAGATTAAAAAAATATTAATTGCAAACCGAGGCGAGATTGCAATAAGGATAATGAGAACCGCAAGGTTAATGAAGATCAGAACAGTTGCAGTCAAAACCGCCGCTGAACCTTCCGCGATGTATCTCGATCACGCAGATGAGATATTTGACAATACCGAGGATATCTCCGAGATACCTGTATTTCTCGATATCGAAAAACTGATTGTGATTGCACTTAAATCCGGCGCTGATGCAGTTCACCCCGGATATGGATTTCTCGCAGAAAATGCATACTTCGCCCAGAAATGCCTTGAAAACAATATCATCTTCATTGGTCCGTCTCCTGATGCTATCTACAAGATGGGTAATAAGACCATTGCACGAAAAATAGCGCTGGCTGGAGGAATTCCGATGGCGATGGGAAGCCAGGGAAATATCGCCAATGATGAAGAAGCTGTCAGGGTTGCAGAGCAAATCGGGTATCCTGTCATTATCAAAGCAGCTTCAGGCGGAGGCGGCAGAGGAATGAGAATAGTAAGGAAATCCGAAGAAATGGAGAAAATGTTCAATCTGGCCAGCAAGGAGGCTGAAAAAGCATTCAACGATCCTTCTGTTTTTATTGAAAAATATATAGAAAACCCAAAACATATTGAATTCCAGATACTGGGCGACACAAAAGGTAATGTTGTCCACCTGGGTGAAAGAGAGTGCTCCATTCAAAGAAAACACCAGAAACTTCTCGAAGAAGCGCCATCATGTGCACTTGACGATGAGCTAAGGGACAAAATGGGGAAAATGGCTGTTCAGATCGCAAAAGCAGTAGACTATTATTCAGCAGGAACCGTGGAATTCCTTCTTGATTCGGAAAAAAACTTCTATTTCATGGAAATGAATACAAGGATACAGGTAGAACATCCGGTAACCGAAATCATAACAGGAATAGATCTGATCGAGCAACAGATACGCGTTGCAAATGGCGAGGAACTTAAATTCAGACAAAAAGATATCAGACTCAAAGGCTGGGCGATAGAATGCCGGATAAACGCAGAGGATGTTCAGGCAGGCTTTGCCCCTGATCCGGGTAAAATCCAGAGTCTCAGCATGCCATCCGATCCTTATGTAAGAGTTGATACCGGCGTACAGGCAGGTTCATCGATTGTTGCCAGTTACGATTCAATGATCGCCAAATTAATCGTCAGGGGTAAAGACAGGAAAGATGCTATTAAAAACTGCAAAATGGCCCTTGATAAAGTCTGGATCAAGGGAACCAAGACAACTCTTCCATTCTTCAGGATGCTTGTCAGACATGATAAATTCATTAACGGGGATTTTACAACTGCATTTATTGAAAAGGATCTTGAAAAGTACTACTACAACAGTGAGTATGAAGAGATGCTGGCGGCGTGGCTTGCAACAAAATTATTTGTTGATGAAAATCTTTCTGACGACAGCATCAATGTTGATTTCGGGCACGGTAAGGATATCAATCCATGGCTCCTTAATAAAAGAATTAACCAGTTCTAATCCATCTTTCTCATGGCAAACGATAATCTTCAGATAAAGAAGCTTTTTGCACTTTCTTCGGAAAAAAAGAAATTCTCTTTCAATCTTCCTCTCAAGTCTTCAATAAAGATCGGCAAGCGGGAGTATGAAGTCAAACTGAAAGCCGATGAGAAGCTGGGAACCTATATTCTCTGGAAGAACAGGAAATTTCCAGTCGAGATCATCAGGTCGCGACAGAACAAATACGAGATCCTTTTCAATGATATCAGCTACACTTTTACCGTGGAAACACCTTTTTCACTTCAGAGAATGAAGGTGCTGAATTCAAAGAAAGACAAGGCAGAGAAGGAACTTATCAAAGCGCCCATGCCGGGCAAGATCATCGATGTTCTCGTCAGGGAGGGAGCTACAATCGTCAGGGGAGAGCCTGTAGTTATTCTCGAGGCAATGAAAATGCAAAACGAGATAATCTCACCTGTGAACGGTACAATTGTAAAAGTTTCCGCAAGGAATAATACCAATGTTATGAAGGATGATGTCCTGGTGGAAATAAAACTCTAGATCTGAACTTTCAATACCTGATTTGTATAAAGAAAAAATTGGCAACCGTAAACTCAAAACTACCATTCGTAAAACAATCTAATATCTTTACACTATATTTAAGTCCTTTGCAAAAGGATGAGCTCTGTTAAAGATATTATTATTACCAGGTTTGTCAATAATCCCTGTATTAGAAGAAGAGTTCCGGCCAAAAACATAACTCTCTTCCTGTTTTCGTGCATCTTCCTGTTTACCGGTCTGCATGGCACTCCGGAATTTTCCGTGTATGGAAAAGTTCTTCAGAAAAAAATTAAACAGATTAATGATACTTCAGGAGTAAGCTATTATATTGAAAAAGCCCTTTTAAGTTCCAGGAATGCTTCGAAGATTGAACTGACAAAAGCCTACATTGATACTGCAGAATCAATATGCAGGAATCTCAGAATGGAACACCCGGCAATGCTTTATCTTGCAAGGGCCGGGTATTTCCTCATGACAAAAGACTATTCGAATGCATCTGCTGAAGCGCAGACAGCATTGCAAAAGGCTGAAAGCCTGAAGGATAAGGAGACCCAGGCGAGGGTACTTACTTTTTTTGGCAAATATTACCTCAGAACAGGTTTCTTTAATGAAAGCCTTACAAATTTCAGCAGGAGCAACCTGATTGCGGAAAAAGAGGGATTGAAGAAAATCATACCAAGGAATTACCTTGGTATGGCTGATGTTTATGAATCGCTTAAAAGATATCCTGAATTTCAGGAAAACCTGATAAACGCAACTACGGCATCTGAGGCCGCAGGTGATACATCTTCATTGCTTACAGCATATTTCAGATTAGGTTCACTGCTTACTGAGAAAGCCCGCAATTTCAGGAAGGCAGATTCAGTTTTCAAACGATGCGTGAGTATTTCAATCCAGAAAAAAGATTCGGTGATTTCCGGGGTAGCTCTGGCCAATATGGGCTGGAACTTTTACCTCCGGAATGATTATGATTCTGCATTGTTTTATTACAAAAAGTCACTGTTGTACAGTCTGCCCGGAAAAAGATACAGTACTTCAGCTAATTCCTATGGAAATATTGGTACAATATACCGTGATCTTGGCAAACCAAAGGAATCGCTTGAATATTATAATAAATCCCTTGATATGGCAAAACTTGCCGATGATACATATACACTTTACTGGGTATACAGGGACATAAGTGATATGTATCTTGGCTTAAAGGATACAGCAAAAGCATACACAAACTATGTATTGTTTAAAAAATACAGCGATATTGACCTGCAGCGTTCAAATGTTAAAGGTCTCGATGATGCCACTGCAAGATTTGAGGCTGAATCACGAAGAACGGAAGTAGAGCTATTGTCACTGAAATTGAGGGAACAGAGATTAATCATTTATGGTTCAACATGTTTGTTCATCCTTGTACTCTCCACAGGAATACTGATCTTCAGCAGGGCAAAGATAAATGCAAGGAGAAGAATCAGCGAGATGGACCGTAAAATATCCGAGATCACACAGGCAAACCTGAGACAACAGATGAATCCCCATTTCATCTTCAACACCCTGAATTCAATTCAGTATTATATGTACCAGCATGATAAACTGAGTACAAATAATTACCTGACAAAATTTTCAAACCTCATGCGGAAGGTCCTTGAAAACTCCCAGTACACCTCTATCCCCGTAAAAGACGAGCTCGATGCGCTGAGATTATACCTGGATCTTGAAATGATGCGCTTCAAAAATAAATTTGATTACAAAATAGTTGTCGATGAAGAAATCGATACAATGATGTACAAAATACCAACAATGCTCATACAGCCGTATGTTGAAAACTCAATATCCCATGGCCTGATACCAGCTGAAACACAAGGTCATATTAAAATCGAATTCAAACTTGAGAGAAAGCATATCTCATGCATTATTGAAGATAATGGGATCGGGCGAAAGGCAGCCCAGGAAAGAAAACCAGGAATCCGCAAAGAACATAATTCACTTGGCACAAGGATAGTCAGCTCCAGGCTTGATCTTGTAAACGCTTTTTACGGAACCAGTCTCAAAACTGTTTTTACCGACCTTAAGGACGAACATGGCAATGTTGCCGGAACAATGGTTAAGATTAACATCCCAATATTATCATGAAAAAGAAAATCATTGCTGTAATCATTGATGATGAGGTAGATGCAGTTGAATTCATCACTACTGTGATTAATGAATACTGCCCTGAGATCGAGGTTGCAGGAAAAGCTCACAATATAAGAGACGGGGTACAGGTTATAAACGATATTAGGCCCGATCTGCTGTTTCTCGATATTGAAATGCCAAATGGTACAGGCTTTGACCTTCTGAAACATTATCCTGAAAAAGAGTTTGATGTCATCTTTATTACTGCCTTTAACCATTATGCTATTAAGGCTATAAAATACAGCGCATTCGACTACATCCTTAAGCCTGTAAATATTAACGAGTTCATTGATTCTGTAAGCAGGGTTGTTAACAAACATAGTTCAGGTAAACAATATGGTAAAGTCAGTTATGAAGCTCTGCTTGAAAACCTGAGAACCATACATCCCACAAAGCTGGTCATACCTGTATCCGACGGTCGGGAATATCTCGATACAAATACAATAATCAGGATCGAGGCAGACAGGAGCTATTCATGGTTCTTTTTAAACGACAAACGAAAGATACTGGTATCCAAAAATCTCAAGGAGTTTGAAGATTTGCTTAATGACAGGAATTTTTTCAGACCACATAATTCTCATCTCATCAATCTTGATTTCGTCAGGAAATTCGTCAGGCAGGATGGAGGTTATATTGTAATGTGTGACGGCAGCCAGATTCCCGTATCACGGAACAGGAAAGATCTTTTCCTCCTTCAGATGTCAAGATATACGACGCAGGGGTTGCAGTGTGAATGAAAAAACAGCATGAACTTTGCAATTCATGCTGTCTATTCAGATCAGGAAAACTCTGATAATATCAGTTTTTACCGGGACATTCTTAAGCGTTTCCACAAGGAAATTCCAGAAACGGCCAACTGAGGCAATATGCACCTTTTCATCCGGTGAATGAGGGTACTTGATTGTTGGTCCGAACGAAATCATATCAAGCCCGGGGTATACACCCTGGATCAGACCGCATTCCAGTCCGGCATGTATCGCTCTTACTCCGGGTTCATTCCCGTTAAGCCTGGTATAGATATCCTTCATTACTCCCAGGATAGGTGATTTCATGTCAGGTTTCCACCCGGGATAACCTCCCGTAAGCTTCACATCTGCTTTAATAAGGTGGAAAGTGGCAGCGATCTTCCAGGCTGTTGCTAATTTTGCTGTGTCAACAGAGCTCCTGGTAAGACAATGAACTTCAAACCTGCCATTCTTTGCCTTTACGATTGCGAGGTTATTGGATGTCTCAACAAGTCCTTTGATAGACTGGCTCATCCTGATTACAGCATTGGGACATACATAAACAGCCCTGATAATCATAAACTGGTCATCTTTGCTCATTACCTTTTCCGGTGTTGCTGTTTTTTCACAGGCAAACTGAAGATCAGGTTCCGTATCAATGAATTCTGCTTTATAAATCTTGTCATAACTCTTTACAAAAGTTTCAAATTCAGAGGATTTTTTCTCATGAACAACCAGAACAGAGTATGATTCTCTTGGGATGGCATTCCGGAGATCACCACCACCGGCTTCTGCCAGGCGAATTCCAAAATCTGCCTCGGCCTGCATGAGAAACCTGAACATCAGTTTATTCGAATTAGCCCGGCCAAGAGCAATATCAACTCCTGAATGACCGCCCTTAAGCCCTTTTGAAAATACTTTATAAGCTGTCATTCCCGAAGGGGTTTTCTCTTCAGTATAATCTTTTGAAGCGCTTACATCAATACCTCCGGCACAACCAACACACAGCTCATGCTCATCCTCTGAGTCGAGATTAAGTAAAATCTCACCATTCATCAGTCCGCTTTTCAGCCCGAAAACTCCTGTCATTCCTGTTTCTTCATCTATTGTAAACAAAGCCTCTACCGGTCCATGAGGTATATCATTTGATGCCAGGACAGCCATTGTGGCTGCAACACCTATTCCATTATCTGATCCAAGGGTAGTTCCGTTTGCCCTGACCCATTCACCATCAACAACAGCTTCAATAGGATCTTTTTCAAAATCATGCTTTTTGTCGCTGTTCTTCTGCGGAACCATATCAAGGTGAGTCTGCAGGATTACTCCTTTCCTGTTCTCCATACCTTTTGTCGCCGGTTTCTTTATAATTACGTTACCCACTTCATCAACATGAGTATCGAGATTATGCTCTTCTCCGAATTTCCGCATGAATTCAATGATGCCCTTTTCCTTTTTTGAAGGCCTTGGTATCTGGGTTATCTCATAGAAGAAATTCCATACCTGTTTTGGTTCCAGTTTCCGTATGTCGCTCATATAAACCTGATTTAAAATGTTTAAACTGTTAAATGTCCAATGCTTAAATTTAAAACAAATAGCTGTCAAAAACAATGATAAGTAATCAATAGTTTAAAACAGAGTAAATTACATGACTATTAATAAGTTTAGTGCTAAAGATTTAACAAACAAGTCATATTTTCGTTTAAATTTACACGACCTTTATATAATAAACCTGAATGACTTTTCTGATCATTGTAATAGCGCTGGTTCTCATTTTTGATTTTATAAATGGTTTCCACGATTCAGCCAATTCAATTGCCACAATAGTTTCAACAAAGGTATTATCACCTCTTGCGGCAGTCAGCATGGCTGCATTTTTCAATTTCATTGCCTTTACAATCTTTCCTCTGAAAGTTGCCACGACAATAGGTAAAGGAGTGGTGAATCCTGAAGTTATCAGTCTTACGGTTATTTCGGCAGCTCTAATTGCTGCAATTTCATGGAATCTTTTAACATGGTGGCTTGGATTACCTTCCAGTTCATCACATACACTGGTTGGAGGTCTCGTTGGCGCTGCTGTTGCGAGCGCCGGGTGGGGATCTATGGTAATTTCAGGGGTACTGAAAATTGTGGCTTTCATATTCATCGCCCCGCTAATCGGGATGCTGATGTCATTCTTTATATCAGCTATAGTAATCTATCTTGCGAGAAATCATTCTCCTCTGGGTGTTGATAAATATTTCAGGAGACTGCAGTTGTTATCGGCAGCAGCTTTCAGCCTTGGGCATGGAGGTAATGATGCACAAAAATCCATGGGGATAATCTGGGTAGCTCTTATAGTCACCGGCTACTCTACAACCCAGGATGATATAGACACCTGGATAATACTCTCATGTCAGACTGCCATAGCACTGGGAACACTTACAGGAGGCTGGAGAATTGTTAAGACAATGGGACAAAAGATCACCAAGCTTAAACCATTTGAAGGTTTCTGTGCAGAGACAGCCGGCGCCCTGACACTTTTCGGCGCAACACATTTCGGGATCCCGGTGAGCACTACGCATACAATAACCGGGGCTATTATCGGCGCCGGCGCACGTAAAGGCGTTTCGGCAGTCAAATGGGGAGTTACGGGAAGTATCTTCTGGTCGTGGATTCTCACGATCCCGGTTTCAGGAATAATTGGCGCTCTTATGTTTTTCCTCATGAATTTAATTGGTATTAAATAAACTCAGATCATGAATATCGACAGTATCCTGAAAGTATTTGTTCCGAAAGACCATTCCTTCTTTCCACTTTTTGAAAGCGATGTGAAGAACCTTGTGAAGGCTACCGGGTTGCTGAAAGAGCTTGTTTCAACCGACATCTCTTCAGAGCATGAACGGGTGTACAAAGAGATCAGGGATGTCGAACATGCCGGAGACAGCATCACGAACAAAACGTATGTGCAACTCAATAAATCATTCATCACACCTTTCGACAGGGAAGATATTCATGAGCTGACTGCTCATATTGACGATGTGGTGGATACAATCAACGGGATTGGAAGAAGAATCTGCCTTTACAAGCCTCAGAAACTTCTGCCCATCTACAGGGACATGGCTGAAGTCATTCACAAGGGTGCCCTCGAAATTGAATCTGCTGTCATTTGCCTCAAGGATCCCTCAGCTAACAAAGAAAAGATAAGCAGTGCATGTGACCGTGTTTCAGTACTCGAACATGAAGCCGATGAACTTTACTTTACAGGCGTTTCCGAGCTGTTTGAGAAGGAAGAAAATCCTAAAGAGATACTTATCACAAATAAATTGCTTGAGCTTCTCGAGAGATGTGTCGATGAAGAAGAAGATGTGACCGACACACTTAAGGCGATACTTATAAAGATGGCTTAGTAGTGAAGTAGCATCCCTCTCCCGCTTCGCGGGATCTCCCCTGGAAGGGGAGAAAAGCCCGGAACACACTCAAATTCAGCCATAATCCAGAATTTTTTCCCCCTATCATGGGGAACCAAAGGGGGTCTTTTCCCTCTGTTAGGGGGAATCAAAAGGGGGTCTTATTCCCAAATTTCATATCTAAATGCTCAGGCAATTTTGAAATTCACTCTATTATCTTAATTTTGGAGTGCCCTGAAAAATTCAGGAAAACCTGATAACCCGGGATTTATTTAATTGTGCATCAGGCAAAAAAGAGATAGATGACTTTTCTTTACGTTGTTGTAGTACTGGTTCTGATCTTCGATTTCCTTAACGGATTTCATGATTCGGCAAATTCAATTGCAACTGTTGTTTCGACAAAGGCGCTCTCGCCTCTCACTGCAGTAATCCTTGCAGCTTTTTTCAACTTTATTGCTTTCACTGTTTTTGAAATGAAGGTTGCTGCTACAATCGGGAAAGATGTTGTAAATGCTGAAGTTCTTGACATGACTGTAATTGCATCGGCGCTGGTGGCAGCCATAACATGGAACCTTGTAACATGGTGGCTGGGTTTGCCATCAAGCTCTTCACATACACTTGTTGGAGGTCTTGTTGGTGCCGCAATAACACACGCGGGAATCTCTTCAGTAATTTTCAGCGGCTTCATTAAAATAGTTGCTTTCATATTCATTGCTCCTCTGCTTGGGATGGTTATCTCATTTTTCGTTTCATCATTCGTTACCTGGCTGCTCCGGCATGCAAATCCGGCAAATGTCCATAACGGATTCAAGAAGCTGCAATTGATCTCCTCCTCCGCACTCAGCCTGGGGCATGGGGGTAACGATGCACAGAAATCAATGGGTATTATCTGGGCTGCTTTGCTTATTAATAATATGATTTCAAATGAAGATCCGCTTCCTTTATGGGTCAAGCTTTCATGTCAGACTGCCATTGCGCTTGGAACACTCTTTGGCGGATGGAGGATTGTGAAAACCATGGGACAGAGGATCACTAAAATAGGCCCGGTTGAAGGATTCTGTGCTGAATTGTCCGGTGCATCAACACTTTTCTTTTCGACTCATTTCGGAATACCCGTGAGCACTACTCATACAATTACTGGAGCTATTATCGGAGTCGGAGCAAGAAAAGGCATTTCAGCAGTGAAATGGGGAGTTACCAAAAAGATTTTCTGGGCATGGATACTTACAATTCCTGTAAGTGCAGGGATAGGCAGCATAATGTATTTCTTTTTTAATGCTATTTTTGCAGCTGCTTAATTAACCAGTTACAACTTAGAAAGGATTAATATGAATTTTGATAAAATACTTAAACTTCTGGTTCCTAAAGACCACTCATTCTTCCCTCTATTTGAAAGCAGCGCCGATAATATGGTCAAGGCATCTGCACTGCTTATTGATCTCATGGCTTCCAACGACTTTGAAAATCATGAAAAGATAAACAAGGAGATTAAACAGATTGAGCATGCCGGAGACGAAATCACAGACAAAACATATGAGCAGCTCAACAAATCTTTTATAACCCCTTTTGACCGCGAAGATATTCACGAGCTTGCCGCCCACATAGATGATGTCCTTGATTCAATCAATGGCGTCAGCCGGAGGATTTGCCTGTACAAACCCAAGAACCTGATCCATAGTTACAGGGAAATGGCAGATCTGATCTATCTTGCTGCAAGGGAGATTGAAACAGCCATCCACTGCCTGAATGATCCTGTTAAGCATAAAGATAAAATCGCAGCTGCATGCGAGAGAGTCACCGATATTGAACACAAGGCCGATGAGGTGTATTTTATAGGCGTATCGCAGATTTTTGAAAAGGAACAGGATACAAAAGAATTGCTTAAAAACAATAAGATCCTTGAAATCCTGGAGAGATGCGTTGACGAGGAAGAAGATGTTACTGATACACTCAAGGCGATTCTTATTAAAATGGCATAATCATTCATTTAAAAGAAGATTTCTCAAAAAGTCTTTTTTAACCGCAAAGTACGCAGAGTTGACGCAAAGAACACAAAGGTAAATACTGGAATAAATGTCTTTGCGCTCTTCGCGAAATTCTTTGCGACCTTTGCGGTTAATGGATTTGACTTTTGAAACACCTTCCATTTTGTTATATCATAGTGTCTCCTTCTTCTTTACCGCGATCCTCCGGCCCACCATACATTTTCATTGTAAACATATGTCCCGTCACCATAAACATTCCTGATGTTTATATTTGTTGTCACATCCGATGACCCATAAGAAAAACGGGCAGGAAAACGATTTGAATTGAGTGGATTACTTAAATGAATCAGATTGTTGCCCATTGCTCTCAGCCGGCGATAATCATTGTAAGCTTCTACAGCCTCCTCTTCATAAAAGGCCAGGTATTTCTGATTCATCACCTCGGAGAGAGGATCGGCAATGAACCTTGCTCTGACACTATTCTCAAAATAATCAATAGCATCGCTTTCAGAGAGTCCTATATTTTCTTTTTTGAAAGCAGCCACTATGCCCTTCCTGAGAGCAATCTCTGCAAGCTCAAGATTGTTTAATCTTACATAAGCCTCAGCTTTAAGGAATTCCAATTCATGATAGCTAAGGAGATATGTTGGCGCCGTACTTGTGCTTATTGCAGATACCGAATACTTTCCCTGGATCTGGTCAGGCGTACCATTAGGAGCGAAAACAAGATCTGAACCTGTTCCGGGATAAGGTTTGAAGAATATATCATCTCTCGGGTCATTTCTTGCGGCCAGTTTATCATGAAGGCTCTGGCTCGCTCCATAATAATCCCTGTCAAGGAACATACTGTAAAAAGGACTGATGACGGATGAGCCGTTATATTCAAAATCAGCCTGCTCCACAGGTGAAGAAAATGATTGATCTGCCAGATTGATAACACTATTGTAGTCAGGATTTCCTCAGTGAAAGACGCATTGTATATCTCGCCTTCAGACCATACGCAAATTTCTTCCATAAACCGGTATTACCTCCATAGATCAGATCCTGGATACCGAGAGCCGGATATATGGATGTCTTCTCAAGGTTTTCGATAGCGTCATCAAGAAGTTGAAATATGTCATCGTAAATCTCCTTTTGCGGATCGAGAACAGGAGTAAAAACTTTGCCGGGTTGAAGAGCCTCGCTCCACGGAACATCGCCCATAGCATCAGTAATCATTGCCAGATTATAAGCGGTCAGTATCTGCGCAATCCCAAGCGTATGGCAATTCCCTGGTTCACTTCCTCCCTCCGAACAATTTGTTATTACCTTTTTTAAAGAATACAGATTACTGTAAGCTGCATTCCAGACATTTGAATATGTTGATGAACTGATCGGACCTGTAGTTCTTATTTCGGCATTATAAAACTGGTTCCAGATTCCAACATTATGCTCAATGTAAAGTGATGCATAGAATGCAAAATCACCTCCCGCAACCGAAAAAGCGCTGGCCGTAATTGCATCAGTTATTATCAGCCTTGAAGGCATCACTGTAGGTGAATTGACATCTGTGTTGATTTCATCCATTATTGATTCAGAGCACGACCACAGTATACTGGTCATGAGAGCTGCAATTAATATCTTAAATACTCGTTTCATGATTTCTTAATTTAAAAGGTTAGATCGATACTTAAGCCATAGCTTGTCGTTTGAGGCATCGAAAATCTCTCAAATGCACCTCCCATATTGGTATTTCCCTGGCTGCATTCAGGATCGAAGTTAGGTAAGGCAGTCCATATAAGGATATTACGGGCAAATGCTGTGAGTCCAAGGTCAACCCTGCCAAACAATTTAGCGGTTCTATACTTCAATGAAAGCTCACGAAGCTTTACAAATGAGTTATCATATATAAATGATTCGCTTATGTTTCCAAGCACATCCGAATACAGTGTCTGAACAGCATCGGGATCATCCGGACCACCACGTACAATATCATTTAGTGAGCCGTCTGATTTTACTCCATCGATAATAAATGTTGATTCACGATCTTCTGTCTTTTTTGACAATCCATAAAGGTCAAGAAGACCGTTGCTACCTGAGTACATCTGCCCTCCGTTTTTCCATTCGAAAAGGGCGCTCAGAGACCAGTTCTTCAGAGTAAATGTGCTATTCCCCCCAAGGATAAAATCCGGTGAAACAACTCCGATTACACCATTTTCCGTGGGCTGAGGCAGACCATAAAATGGAGAGGATGGATCATCGTCAATAATTATTTTACCTTCAGCATTTCTCAGGATCTTTTCACCGTAGATAACAGGAAATGTATTTCCGATGCTGGCTCTTACCTGGGGAATGTCAAAACCTCCGAGGAAAATACTTTCTACCCCAGGGGCAAGCTCATCAACATAGTTTTCAATTTTAGAAAAATTAAAGTTAACATCACATTCAAAGTCTTTGAACTGTAATGGTACCAGGTAAAGAATCACCTCATGCGATGTAGTATGAACCTTTCCACCATTCATCAGTAAGGATCTTATGCCTGATGAACCTGCAAGGGGAACTGAGAAAATCTGATCAACAACATTCTGATACGAATAAGTATAATCGATTCCAACACGGTTATTGAAGAATTTAAGGTCAGCGCCTATCTCATACGATTTGGTATTCTGAGGCTTCAAAGCGGGGTCAAACTCAATATTATTAGGTATATAAGCATTCCTTCCATCAATTGGATATGAAACAGGATTCCCTGACCACCAGCCGCCTGAATAATCCGGCACTGTATAATAGTTTGCCTGGTACGATCCGGCCTGCCCCACTTCAGCATAAGACAATCTGAGTTTCGCGAATGAAAGCCAGTCAATGTTTTTTATTGCTCCAAGCTCGGAAGCAAGAAGGCTCAGTGAAACAGATGGATAAAAGAAGGTCCTGTTATTTGTCGGCATACCCGATACAACATCGCTTCGTCCGGTTGTCTGGAGAAACAACAAAGATTTCCAGTCAAGCGACATGCTGCCGAAAAATCCTACTGACCGATCCCTGGTCCTGGATTCGTTGGCTGTAACAATACCGGCATTTGAGATGTGTGCCCAGCCGCCGAAATTAAGGTTTTCACCATGCTGACTATAGGTCTTATACCTTCCATCGTTGAATTCATTCCCTGCCATAAGATTCAGATTCAGATCACTTGTTATTTTCCAGTCATAATTGGCTGTTAAAAGAGAATTTACAACAGAGGATGATATACCATAATTACTTATGATCCCTGCCTTCGACGCATGACCAAACTCGAAAATATCCTGGAAGTGAGTTGTATATATATCCATTCCCAGCTGGTATCGGACTCTGATATTCATCCTGTCATTGATGGCTGAATTGAAGTTGACATAACCATTGCCAAAAAACCTGTCGGTTTTTTCATTAAAGACAGTATGTTCAGCGCACCACAACGGGTTGTCGAATGAAGTTGTAGAGCGATAATAAATCTGTGTATAAGGATCTCCCGGAAGCGCGTAAGGATACTCTTTAAGATTATAACTTATCGGAGCGGCCAGGACACCTGCAAGAGAAGCATCATTTCCTGAAGGCAGCTTATCGATACTCGTTTTCGAGAAATTCGAATTGAATCCAGTCGAAAAATTTTCACCAAATTTCCTTTCAGCAGATGCTTTGGCATTCCACCGGTCCATTCCGGTTGCTGGCACGATACCATCCTGCGTGGTCTGACTGGCGCCAAGCGCAAAATTACCGTCCTGTGCAGCCTGGCTTACATTTATATTATTCGTCAGTGACAATCCTGTTTTGAAGTAGCTTTCCCAGTTATTGAAAATCTGCGGGGTGACCCATGGGTCAAGCTTGCCGAGAGCAAGTTGCGGAACATAGAATTCCCCGGGATGCCCGTTTTCATTTCCCCCGTTCACAGGATCATACGGCAGATCGCTTACTTTTGGTCCCCACGACATTGATGATGTCGGAACATAGCTGCCGTATAAACCCTGACCATATGTTGACTGGTAATCAGGTACTCTTGAAACCTCCGAGAAGCTTGTTGTATTTGATACAGAGATCACAGGTTTACCGATCTTATTGTTTTTTCCGCTTTTGGTGGTTATGATGATTACACCATTCGAGGCCCGGATACCGTACAGTGCGGCGGCTGCCTGGCCTTTTAAAACATTAATACTCTCAATATCAGCAGGATTAAGATCAAGCGCCCTGTTTGAAATATCGGAACCGGAAACACCATCACCTCCTGTGCTGAAATCACCCCCTGCTCCGGACTGGATGTCCGCAGTTGAGCTGACTGGCATTCCATCAACAATATAAAGCGGAGTATTATTGCCTGTGAAAGATCTTGCTCCGCGTATTACAACCTGTGATGAAGCACCCGGCATTCCACTGGATGGTTTGATGTCGATACCGGTGATCTTCCCCTGAAGAGCTGCAGATAAATCTGTATTGCCGGTCCTAACAATCTCTTCCTGTTTAACATCCTGTACTGCATAGCCAAGCGCCTTTTTCTCTCGCGATATTCCCAGGGCGGTCACTACAACTTCATCAAGACCACGAACGTCGGGTTCCATAAATACATCGATAACATTGAGGTTACCAATAGAAACATCGACCCGCTTCATACCTATATATGAAAAGGACAATGTGGCCGCATTCTCCGGAACAGTTAGTGAATACTTACCACCAACATCCGTATTTACACCAAGGGTTGTCCCCGGGACTGTTACAGTAACACCAGGCATAGTTCCTTCTTCGGAAGAAACCACTCCGGTTATTATCCTTTGCTGCGCCAGGACAAAGGGAGAGCACAAGCAGAGCAGAATAAGGGTAAAAAGACATTTTCTCATCTTAAAAAATTTAAATAAAAATTGCATTCATATTTATGTTTGTTTAATCTATCATCGACTAAAGTAAACCACGAGATTCTTTAAAATGGGGATTATTCAACAATTGACTATTCCGGATGCACAATCTGCATGATCTGATCAATGAAATGTTCCGGCAGATTCCATTCCGGAAAACAGAAAAAAAGAAAGGCATCATTGCGATGCCTTCTCCAGGGCTAAACCCTACTTAAATGTATGAAGAAACCTATCTTTGAGTCGTAAGTGAATATTTGTCCTTGATCAGTTCCGGGAAGTAGGCTGCTATCAGCTTTGTGTTCTCAAGTTCACTGTTCCCTCCGCCACAAATCACTTTCTGATGAAAATATGCGCTCCTGTCCAGAGAGGCATCAGATGTTGTCAGTCCGGCTTGTGCCAGAGATTTGTCAAGCTTTTCAACACCGAAGTATTTTTCATTACACACGTATTGCACGGAAAGCTCATCGCTTAATACGACATACTTTTTGCACTTCCTTGCTTTATCATTCATTACAACCACATTTACCTGCAATGGTGAGTTTGTATAGTTTATTCTGTACGCTTTGTACATCTCCCCATTGAGAGCCACAGGCTCATCAGATACCTGTATTGTATAATCTCCAACAGCCAGGTAAGTTTTCCCCCGGACGTTGATGTTTGCAATAGTTGCAGCGCTGAATAACACACTCAGTAAAACTGCTACATAAATTCTTTTCATAGCTTTAATTTTTTCTGTTTATATTTCCAATCTTTTCTGAACCAGGGAGCTTTATTATTTAAGTTCCCTGTACGAAATTATGTCTAATATAAATGCAGAAAAAGATAAACTTAACCGTTAGCAGTTCCGGTTTTACAAAATGCTGAATACGATCAATATTGGGGAATTATACGCTGCGTATCATCACGAGCATCATTTTGAATTTTTCCCTGGCATAAACAGAATGAGGCACATTCCGTGGCATAATAATCAGCTGGCCAGGCTCTATTTTGTTGGGTTTCCCCCCTATTGTGACTTCACCCTGGCCATCGAGCCCGACAATAACTGCATCGAATGGAGAGGTATGTTCAGTAAGACCTTCGCCCTTGTCGAAAGAGAAAACCGAAATATTGCCAGTTTCCCTTTTAATAACTGTTTTGCTTACAATGCCTCCCTGTGAATATTCAACAGAATCGTTCAGGGATATGGCTTTCGCTTTTTCGAATTCATTTGTATTCATAGCTCTCAGTTTTACATTCAGAAATTGTTAAATACAATTTCATGGTTTATGCAAAACAACACCTGACGTAAGAGTGTTTACACAAAGTGACCCACCGGAAGATCAGGAACTTCAATGCATATAACTCCTCCCAACAGGCTACCCCTGGCCCCCACAGGAGGGATGTTTGTGTCCCTATTTAATTGCAAGTTCCTGAATTATTACTTCTTGATATTAGGAAGTTCCAGTCCGTAGCCTTTCTTTTTATCTTCTGCTTTCAGCAGGAATGCAAAAAGAAATGATAGAATTCCGAACCCGGTAAAAATCATCATTGGAATTGTATAATTATAGCTTGGAACTTCGGCTCCATCGATAAGATGAGTACCTGTTATACAGAATTTATCAAGAACCCAGCCTATAAGAAGCGGAACAAGCATAAGTCCGATATTCTGCACCCAGAATATAAGAGCATATGCAGATCCAAGCTGTTTCTCCGGGATGATTTTAGGAACTGAAGGCCACATTGCAGAAGGAACAAGCGAGAAACCTATACCCAAAACAATGATAAGTATAATCGCTACAGGAGTTTGCTTAAGGAATGGCACCGAAAACAAAGCATGTACAAGGATAAGAATTACTGCTCCTATCATCATGATGCTTGCGCCCCGGCCTTTCCTGTCGTATATATTGCCAAAAAGTGGTGTAAGAAGAATCGTACCAAAAGGCAGCATGGCAGGAAAAAGTCCAGCTATTTCCGGATCCACACCGAATTTATTTACCATCAGGTCTGATGCATACTTCAGGAATGGAAAAACAGATGAATAAAACAGGACACATAGAATAGCGATATACCACCAGCCTTTATTTGTAACTATCATTATAAGATCCCTGACCCTGAATGACTCTTCTTCCGCGGTAATTCCTGTCCTGCCAGCTTCCGCTGCAAGCTCAGCATCAAGTCTTTTGTCACCGAAAGAGTAAATGAAGAATGATATAAGCCCGACGCACAGGAGTACCAGACCGAGCAGTATTGGTGCTGCTACATCTTTGAATAGTGAGGCGACAGGAGCAGATATTGCCAGTGCAAGTGCAGTTCCCAACCTTGCGGTAGCCATTTCGAGCCCCATGGCGAGAGCCATTTCTTTTCCTTTGAACCATTTAACTATAATCTTGGAAACCGTAATACCAGCTACTTCCACTCCAACAGAGAATGTTGCAAAACCGAGTCCTGCCAGAACTACCTGTGTCTTCATGCCGAAAATTTCACCGGTGAGGGAATCAGTCGAAACAGCCCAGTATTTTATGATTGTACCTATCACCATAATAATGGTCGCCATCTTTCCCGTGAACCTGACTCCCATCTTATCAAGGATAATACCTCCGAGAATAAGCATAAGCAGCAGGACATTAAACCATCCATATGCGCTGGTAAAAAATCCGTACTCTGTGCTGCTCCAGAGAAGTTCTTTTTCAAGCATAGGCTTGAGCGGAGCCATAACATCAGTAATGTAATATCCACAGAGCATTGTGAATGACACAACAGATAGTGCAACCCATCTTGCTGTTTTAGAGTCTCTTAAAGTAGTCCTTATAGTTTCCATGCTGAACTTTTAAAGTTTATGACCGGTAAATGTAAAAAATTTAAACCGGATGGAAAATTTTAATTTGGCGATAACTTATGATTGGTCTGATTGTTGGTGTGATATAGGAAATATTACAAAATTTGAACCAAAAAAATTGCTTTATTTGTGTTAATTATACAGAATAGACATAAATGAAAACATTTCTTGCATCAGTACTTCTTATAGTTCTTGTTCTCCCTTTGAGAGCTCAGAATCCTGCCACAACGGCTAAATCACAAGTGAAATGGTATTCAATCCAGGAAGCTGAAAAACTTGCGAAACAGTCACCCAGGCCTCTATTCATCGATACTTACACGGACTGGTGCGGCTGGTGTAAAAAAATGGACAAGGATACATTTACTGATCCCGTGATCTCAGAAATCCTGAATACAAAGTATTATCCGGTTAAGTTTGATGCTGAAGGAACGGAAAAAATCAGTTTTCTCGGTCAGACCTTCATTAATGATGGCAAAGCAGGAAAAGCGCATCAGCTTGCGGTGGCCCTGCTTAACGGCCAGCTCTCATATCCTACTGTCGTATTCATGACTTTTCCTGCCGATGGCAAACCCTCAGTTTCTGCAATCCCTGGTTACAAACAGCCTAAGGAAATGGAACTTCTCCTCAGCTTTTTTGCCGACAAGAATTATGAGAAGCAAAGCTGGGAAGAGTTCCAGAAGAGCTTTAAGGGAAGGGTTCAGTAATAAGTGCACTAGAGTGCCTAGAGTGCCTAGAGTGACTAGAGTGACTAGAGTGACTAGAGTGACTAGAGTGACTAGAGTGACTAAAGTTGGTACATCTGCGAAAATCAGCGTGGATTTCAATCTGCGTTCCCGATAGCTATCGGGACTGCGGGAAATTCTTAAGTATATATTAAATTCTATATTATTATTAATATTATAATATAGATCACTCACCAATCATAAACCCACCCCAACCCCTCCCAGGAGGGGTATCAAATCCACTATCCAGTACCCAATACCCAGCACCACCTACTTCCCTATCACCAGGTTTGCCGGTAACTGGATGATGTCACCAAACTGGTAAACCAGTCTTCTGGAATTGAACAGAACCTCATCACCATAACTGATCTTAAGATTGACCACGTCGGGAACCCTGTAGAAAAGCTTATCGATAATCTCTTCCTTCCTGTCATCTGTGGGATTATTCCTTACAACCGACAGTTCCTTTGTCCTTTTCTCCGGAGTAAGCTCAATCATTACAGGATCACCTCCGGGCTGACCCTCAGCAACAGGGCCGCGAGCCTCAGAGAACTGGAAGAGTCTCACAGGCTGACCGGATGACCCGGCGGAAGGAATTATCTGGAAGGTGAAAGTTCTTTTTTCCCTGATTGTTTTGCCGGTGAACAGCTCTGTGTATTCTTTCTCGAGCCTGTTCATCTCGTTGATTACAGCCTCGCTTTGTGGAAATACATTTGCTTCTCCGGTAAGAATGAAATGTTTACCATCACGCATTTCCATCAGCCTTCTTGCCGCCCTTTCTGCAAGCTGCTCATTTGGGATCTGCCGCCTTTTTTCAACTATATACGGGATTTGAATGAAAGTCGAATCCACGCTGACTCTTTTGAAAGCTGTATCCCGCTGGATCATGAAATACTCATCTGAGCCAAGGTCTGATGAAATAAACCTGCCGCCGCTGGTTTCAATGCCTTTTTCATTTCCTGCGAAATAAAATATTTCAGGGTTGATATCCATTATCAGACCTTCATTTTTAAGAGACAGTACATTTGTATAAAAAGGAGTGGTTGTCTCAATAACATAAAATTCCGAAGGATCGAGTTCCTGTGAAGACTCAACGGATATTCCTGTAATCGCCCAGAACTCGCTTTCACTTTTGATAACATTGCTGAGTCCGAGTAAATCTCCCGCGTATCGCCAGTAAGGACCCGGAATCTCAATTGTCCTTTCAGTTTCCACCACGATGTTGAAAACTGTGCGGGGCAGCCCGTAGATAATGCTACCATCTGCTATTGCTGTTTTTTCTGAAAGAGGAGATACAACGGCATCAGATTCCATCGCGCTTCTTCCTGTATAACATGAAGTTAAAACTGAAACGAGTAGTGTTAATGCCGCCAATCCTGAAATATTCTTCATAACAATTGAATTTTTATATGTTAATAATAGTGTATTCAAAATCCCCTGATCTTGTTAAACGCCCTTCCTGTGCAATTAATTATATCTGATGCTACTATTGCTTCAAATGATGAATCGGAAGCAGCAATATCGCCGGCAAGTCCGTGCAGGTAAACACCGAGCAATGAAGCATTTTCAGGAGAATACCCCTGGGCAAGAAGCGAAAGCAGTATGCCTGTCAGAACGTCACCGCTGCCTGCCGTTGCCATACCCGGGTTTCCCGTATTATTGAAGTAAACACTTCCATCCGGAAAAGTTATTGATGTGTGAGCGCCTTTAAGTATTACTATACATTTAAATTCACCCGAGAAATTTCTTTGTAGCTGTAGTCTCTCATAACTGTTTTTGCTGCTACCCGCAAGTCGTTCAAACTCCTTTGGATGAGGAGTCAGGATTGTTCCGCCGGGCAGAAGTTTCAGCCATTCCTTATTCATCGAAAGTATGTTAAGGGCATCGGCATCCAATACCATCGGCTTCGCGCAATTAGTTAAAAGACTTTTCAATGCGTCACATGTCTCCTGCCTTGTACCAAGCCCGGGTCCGGCGCCCACAGCCGTGAAGCTGTCGTTTTCACCTGACGATGTTATGATATCGGCCGCAGTGTCAGTACGAACCATAGCTTCGGGTACGGAGCTCTGAACAATGTTGTAGCCGCAAGCAGGAATATGACATGTAACAAGACCGATACCTGCACGCAATGCCGCACGCGTTCCAAGAACAGCAGCTCCTATTTTTCCATATGAGCCTGCAATCAGCAATCCATGTCCGAAATTGCCTTTATGATCGAATTTTGTCCTGTTCTTCAGGATCAGAACAACATCTTCATTCGATAGCAGATTATATGGTGTTTTTGTTGCAGATGATTGCTTTTTCGTGGAGTCCAATGGGTAAAACTTTCCAGATCCCGGCATACCTGATGTTCTCCGAAAACATAAATGCAAGCTTCGGAAACTGGAAGCTCAGGGTAAAGTCAGCCCTGATTACAGCCTCATCATCATTATTACTGTTATCCTCACAGAAAAGTCCCGAAGGAATATCAATTGAAATTTTGACGGCATCCGACTGGTTGATCTCGCGAATTACTTCACGTGCCAGGCCTTCAACAGGCCGGCTCAGTCCTGATCCGAAAATTGCGTCGATCACAATATCATCGCTGGAAATAAGAGGCATATGATCCATGTTACCGATATGGTTTATTTTCATTTTCCCCATATCAGTCAGGCGTTTCATGTTTGCTGCCCAGTCATCTGAATACTTTCCGGAAAAGCTGATTTGATAAACCTCGGTCATGAAGCTGTTCATGATGAGCATCCTGGCCAGCGCCAGTCCATCGCCGCCGTTGTTACCGGGACCAGTAAAGATCAGGAACCGGTTCGAACGGTTGAACTCCCCGGTTATCCAGGAATAGAGTTTCCCGGCAGCTCTTTCCATCAGGTCAATGGAAGGAATTGGTTCATTACTTATTGTGTATGAATCAATTTCTTTTATCTGGTTGCAGGTGAAAATTCTCATATTCCTGTTGATAATACAAATTTAACCTGTTCAAAGCTTAAAAGGAAGAAAGTTAAGAAGAAGATTGATATATTTGTTTCAAATTAACACAGGCAAATAACCTAAAATACTTGCAGATATGCTGAAAAATCATCCCAAAGGTCTTCTTGTAGCCTTTTTCTCCAACATGGGTGAAAGGTTCGGATTTTACACAATGATGGCCATATTAGTACTATTTCTTCAGGCCAAGTTTAATCTGTCGGTAGCTGAAGCCGGCGACATTTATGGCTGGTTCTATTATAGTATATATGCACTGGCGCTTTTGGGTGGAATATTGGCCGATGCAACCAAGAAATACAAACTCGTAATTCTCGCAGGGATAATTATAATGTTTGCCGGGTATGTCGTAATGGCCATTCCGGGTATGTCACTTACCATTACGATCGTTGGACTCATGACCATAGCGCTTGGGAACGGGCTGTTCAAAGGCAACCTCCAGGCTGTAGTTGGACAGATGTACGATGATCCGAAGTATTCAAAGCTCAGGGATTCAGCTTACATGATATTCTATATGGGTATCAACATTGGAGCTTTCTTTGCACCTTTTGCCGCGGCAGGAATACGAAACTGGTGGCTGAAAACAAATGGTTTGACACACGATGGGAGCCTCCCAGCGCTATGCCATCAATATCTGAATGGCACGCTTGCTGACCCCAATGTGCTCCAGGAACTTGCCAATAAGGTGAGCCTTTCCGGCGCTGTCACGGATCTGTCTGCATTTGCATCGAAGTATATCGATGTTTTTGCCAGAGGGTATAATTATGCCTTCATGATCGCCGCAGGGGCAATGGTTATCTCTATGCTCGTGTATATCATTTTTAACAAGATGCTTCCTAATAAAGAAAAGAAAGCCGGTGTCACAGAATCAACTTCTGAAAAGGTTGATTTCAAACCTCTGCCGCTTGTTTTCGCACTTCTAGCTATGGGAATAACAGCATTCGCCCTTCATTTCGTAGAAAATGTCGGTTGGGCCTCCGGTTTTGCATTCGGTTTATTTGCAGGATTTGTGACATGGATCATAATGACTTCCAGGAAAGAAGAAAGAGCAAGGATTACAGCGCTTCTCCTTGTCTTTTTTGTTGTAATCTTTTTCTGGATGTCATTCCATCAGAATGGCCTGACACTTACAATTTTTGCACGGGATTACACAGTCAAGCAGGTTGGCTCTTTCACCAATCTATTCTTTACATTGCCTTCAATGCTTTCGGTTATTGGCGCTGTTGCAGGGCTTGTAATATTACTTTACAAGGACATGAAGGTTAAGGCAAAGATCTGGGGAGGAATTCTTTTTGCCGCTGGCCTTGCACTTGCAATCTATTTCTTCAATGGATTTAACAGGCCTCTGAACTCTATTTCTCCCGAAGTATTCCAGTCATTCAACCCGTTATTTATTGTAGCGCTCACTTTTCCTGTTATGGCAGCGTTCGCGTGGCTTAACAAGAAAGGTATTGAACCTTCCACTCCAAAGAAGATCGGAATAGGAATGATAATCGCTGCACTGGGATTCATAATTATTCTTGTCTCCTCCATCGGCGCCCCCTCTCCTGCTTCTCTTGAGGGCACTCCTGTTTCTGATGCCGACAGGGTTTCCCCTTACTGGCTCATGAGCAGCTATCTTGTCCTCACGGTTGCTGAGTTGTTCCTCAGCCCGATGGGACTATCATTCGTATCAAAAGTGGCTCCTTCAAGGTTCCAGGGACTGATGCAGGGTGGCTGGCTCCTTGCAACTGCTGTCGGGAACAAGCTTCTTTTTGTAGGCACCATCCTTTGGGATAAGGTGAATCTCACCACTTTGTGGCTGGTATTCATTGTGTGTTGCCTCCTTTCTGCAGCCTTTATCTTCTCGATTCTTAAGAGACTCGAGAAAGCATCACAAAGCTGATTTTAGATTGCAACATAATTAATGATTTTCTTAAACTATTTTAATTAAGCAAGAACGATTAATTAATAATATTTATTTCAAAACTAATTCTACCTTATTTTATTATTTTTGCAGAGAAATGCATCATTCAAGATGCATTTCTTATTTAAAAACTATGAAATGAGAGTCCTGAAATTTGGCGGCACTTCAGTGGGATCTCCTGAAAGAATAAGGGAGGTTGAAAGAATCATAGAGACATGTCAGGAGAATTGTATTGTTGTTGTCTCAGCATTCAGTGGTGTTACCGATGAACTGAACAGGATCTGCAATAATGCAGCTGCCAGGAATAAAGATTATCTGGCAGGTTTTGAAAAGCTGATTTCCAGGCATGAAGATAACATCATTATGCTTGTTCCAGGGAAAAACAGGGCTTTCGTTTCAGAGAGGATGAAGCACATTACAGATGATCTGAAGGAAACTCTCGACGGGATCTACCTTCTCCGGGAACTTAGCAGGCATTCGCTCGACCGTGCTCTTAGCGCCGGAGAACTCCTTTCATCGCTTATAATAAGCAACATCATTGAGAATTGTGGCTACATTGATGCGCGTACTGTTATAAAGACAGACGATAATTATGGTTCGGCAAATGTCAACTTCAGCCTCACTGATGAGCTTATAAGAAAAAATGCACCCCATAATGAAAAAGTCACTGTTATACCAGGATTTATTGCCAGCAATCAGGACGGCGCAACAACAACCCTGGGCAGGGGTGGCTCTGATTATACAGCGGCAATAATTGCTGCTGCCATTGATGCTGAAGTGCTCGAAATATGGACAGATGTTGATGGCTTCATGACTGCCGATCCGAAGAATGTGGAAAAAGCATATGCAATTGAAAACCTTACATATTCAGAGGCAATCGAGCTTTCACATTTCGGAGCCAAAGTGATCTATACCCCAACTCTACGGCCGGTTTATAAAAAAAATATACCTATCCGGGTGTTGAATTCTTTCAATCCCGCTTCCGGCGGAACGCTCATCAGCAACAAAAAACTTGATGATTTCAAGAGCCCTATTAAAGGCATCTCATCTATTAATCACATTGATCTCATTACACTGCAGGGAACTGGCATGGTGGGAGTCACCGGAACTTCCATGAGACTTTTCGGGGCGCTTGCACGAAAAAATGTGAATATTGTCCTGATAACACAGGCTTCATCAGAATATTCCATAACATTCGCGGTGAGTCCAACTGATTCGATTATCGCTGCAACAGAGATCCGGACTGAATTCAGGAATGAGATTGAACTGAACAGCGAACTCCGGGTGCATGTCGAGAAAAACCTTTCGATAATTGCAATTGTCGGGGAAAAGATGAAAAATACACCCGGGATTTCAGCAACGCTGTTCAAATCGCTGGGAAGGAACGGCATCAATGTAATAGCTACTGCCCAGGGTTCTTCGGAACTTAATATTTCGGTTGTTATAAAGCACGACGATCTCAGGAAGGCTCTTAATGTGATCCATGACGGGTTCTTCCTTTCAAAATTCAAGGAGATGCATCTCTTTGTTGCAGGGACAGGGCTCGTCGGATCAAGCTTTCTGAAACAGGTAAAGCAGCAACAGGCGGTCCTGCTTGCTGAACACCATGTAAGAATTAATCTGATCGGTGTTACCAACAGCCGGAAAATGTATATAGACCCAAAGGGCATACCGGCAGAGAATTACCGGGATATGTTTAATACATCAGGAGAAAAAGCCGACCTCACATCATTCATCAGCAGGATGACGAAACTGAACCTCAGGAACTCGGTTTTTGTCGATTGTACCGCCGATGAAAAAGTGGCAATGAGATATCAGGAGATCCTTTCGAAATATGTCAGTGTCGTCACGGCAAATAAGATCGCATGTTCATCCGACATGACATACTACAGGGACCTCAGGAGCATTGCCACTGAAAAAGGTGTTAAATTCATGTTTGAAACTACCGTTGGCGCCGGGTTACCCGTTATCAGGACAATAAATGATCTTGTACTCAGCGGTGATAAGGTGCTCAGGATAGAAGCCGTCCTCTCAGGTACTATGAATTTCATTTGCAACGAGTTAAGTCCGGAAATGCCACTTAGCTCTGCTATAAAAAAAGCCAGGGAGATAGGCTACACTGAACCTGATCCCAGGATTGATCTGAGCGGAACAGATGTTGTAAGAAAAATACTGATACTTGCACGGGAAGCAGGTTTTCCTCTTGAAAAAAAGGATGTAAAGGTGCAAAAGATACTTCCTGATGAATGCTTTTCAGGCGATCTGAACACATTTTATGAAAAGGTAAGAGAGCTGGATCACCGTTTCGAGGAGCAACGGAAGGAGCTGGAAAAACAAAATAAAAAATGGAGGTTTTTTGCAATCCTCGACCAGGGAACAGCCTCTGTACAACTGACAGCAGTAGGGCCTGATCACCCTTCGTATAACCTGGAAGGCAGCAATAACATTGTTCTGATCACAACCAACAGGTACAGGGAGCTGCCACTTGTTATAAAAGGTTACGGTGCAGGCGCCGATGTTACGGCAGGAGGAGTATTTGCGGACCTGATGAGGGTGGTTAATGTGTAGGTTTCAGGCTTGCTCACCATAGTTGTTAAGCGGAGGTGAGTTACGGGTTTCAGGTTTCAGTTGCCGGTAACCTGAGGCCGGTAGCCGGATACCTTAAATAGTGATACAGATTTTGAAAGAGCAGATTACATATAAATCAACTAACGGGAAGATTTCCGGGATCAGTTTCAGGGAGGCTCTGCTTAAAGGACTTGCTCCTGATGGTGGGTTGTATATGCCGGAAAGAATCCCTGTTATTTCTAAAGATGAGCTCGATAGTTTCAGGAGCAGCAGCTACCATGAAATCGCGGCCAATCTCCTTAATAATTATACACAGGGAGAAATTCCGGGAGATCTTTTGAAAAGACTGTGCAGGGAAGCATACAATTTCGCAATACCAATCGAGAGCATTTCTGATCAGAAGTATATTCTCCGCCTTGACCAGGGGCCCACAGCATCATTCAAAGATTTTGCTGCAAGAATGATGAGCCGGCTGATGCAGCACTTTCTCTCGGAAGAAAACAGGAATCTTACAATTCTTACTGCTACCTCAGGCGATACAGGAAGCGCTGTCGCAAGCGCTTTTCACGGACTGAAAAATATCCGCTTGATAATTCTATTCCCCGAGGATGAGGTAACTGAAATGCAAAGGAAACAGATGACAACACTGGGAGACAACATCAGCATTATCTCAGTAAAAGGGAAGTTTGATGATTGCCAGAGCCTGGTAAAAAAAGCATTTCTTGACTCTTCTCTCGCTCATCTGCCGCTTTCGTCAGCCAATTCAATCAATATAGGAAGGCTGCTCCCGCAGACAGTTTACTATTTTTATGCCTGGTCGAGACTTTCAGCGCATGTTGAAGACAAGGTAACTTTCAGTGTTCCCTCTGGTAACTTCGGTAACCTTACAGCAGGGCTTTTCGCAAAAAAAATGGGAATGCCTGCTGAAAAGTTCATTGTCGCAACAAATTCGAATGATGAAGTACCTGTTTTCCTGAGAACAGGAAAATATATTCCCCTCATTCCTTCACGAAACTGTATATCCAGTGCAATGAACGTGGGTCATCCAAGTAACCTTGCCCGGATGATCTCATTATATGGAGGGACAATGGACGAGAAAGGCAATATCCTGTCCGGATTTTCCGGTTCACTGAAACAGGACCTTTTCGGTGTGAGTGTTACAGACGAAGAAACCCGGAATACAATCGGTAAAGTATGGAAAGAGCATAGCGTTTTAATCGAACCTCACGGTGCAGTTGCTTGGAAAGGCCTTTCTGAATACTTAAAAACGGCCAGGAAGGAAGGAATATTTGTATCTTTAGAGACAGCTCATCCGGCAAAATTCCCTGGTGAGCTCCAGAAAGTTTTAAATATAACACCTGCACTGCCGTCATCTATGTCAAAACTGGATTCACTCGAAGAAAAATATGATTCTATAAGCAGTGACTACCAGGAATTAAAAGACTATATACTTCAGAAACACTAAAATGAATATTATCTGTTCCGATCTTGAAGGGGTTTTTGTACCGGAAATATGGATCAATGTATCCAGGAAAACAGGGATTGATGAGCTCAAGCTCACTACCCGTGATATCAGCGATTACAATGCTTTGATGAGGAGAAGACTTGCCATACTCGCTGAAAACAATATAAATCTACATGATATTCAATATGTTATCTCCACACTCAAACCACTTCCCGGTGCCAGGGAATTGTTGCACTGGATGAGAAACCGGATGCAGGTGGTTATTGTCTCGGATACTTTTTCCGAGTTTGCAGGCCCGCTGATGCGACAGCTTGACTTTCCAACCATTTTCTGCAACAGCCTGGTGATCGATGGGAACGGAATGATTACAGATTATAAACTGAGGCAGCCTGACGGGAAAAGAAAGGTTGCTGAAGCGCTTCAGAATCTAAATTATAAAGTTATAGGAATAGGAGATTCATACAATGATATATCAATGCTCAGACAATCAGATACAGGAATACTCTTCAATCCTCCGGATAATGTAAGGAAGGAAAACAGTGATCTGAAAGTTGCTCTTAACTATGAGGAGCTGAGAAATTACCTCTCGGAATTCAGATAAACAGGTTCCTTTATGAAATGATATAAATCATTTTATTCTGGCATATCGCAAATATTTTGCGTATATTTATAACATACTAATAACTAGGGATATGCGCCTTCCTCAATCTTCAAAAAACTGGCTGACAATTATTGGTGCAATTACAGCCTCGATAAACCTGGTTTTGATATTAGTCCTTTTTGTTGTCTCGAAGTTCATGCAAAATGACGAGACAAACCTTGGACTATTCATTTACATAATCCTGCCCGGTTTCATGTTGCTTGGTCTTATGCTTATACCTATCGGAATGATCAGGGAAAGAAGACTCTGGAGAAAAGCAAAAGCCGTGGAAAGAAGGCTGCCATGGATAGATCTTAACCTTCCTGATCACAGGAATGCTTTTGTCATTTTTACAATTGTGACAATTCTGGTGCTCGTTTTATCCACAATGGGCAGCTTTAAGGCATATCACATCACCGAATCAGTCGAATTCTGCGGCTTACTATGCCATAAGGTAATGGAACCGGAACATACGGCATACCAGAATTCACCACACGCTAATGTACTTTGCGTGGAGTGCCACGTGGGAGCCGGTACATCGTGGTACGTTAAATCAAAGCTCTCGGGTCTTCACCAGGTCTATGCCGTTCTCACCGATGACTATAACAGGCCGATAGAGACTCCGCTTCATGATCTGAGGCCGGCACGTGAAACATGCGAAAGATGTCACTGGCCTGAGAAATTTTATGCCCGTTCACTGTGGACTTACAAATATTTCCTGGCAGATTCACTTAATACTGAGTGGGATATAGTTCTGCAGATGAAGACCGGCCCTGAGTACAGCGGACTCGGACACATCGAAGGAATCCACTGGCATATCAATCCTGCTGTCAGAATCGAATATCTTTCAGAAAATGATAAGAGAGAAGTAATAAATTATGTAAAATATACTGATACATCAACAGGTAAAGAGACCATCTACAGAGATGAGAACATTCCTGTGGAAGACAGCATCATTGCAGCTTCGGAAATGAGAACAATGGATTGTATCGATTGCCATAACAGGCCTTCGCATAATTATGAATCTCCTACTGTCTATTTCGACAAAGTGATGCTTACCGGCGAGGTGAGAAAAGAGATACCTTTTTTCAAGAAAGCCGCAATGGAGACCCTGAGAGAAACTTTCAGCGATAAGGATACTGCGATGATGAAGATAAAGGACGGGATTACAGGCTTCTATAAATCAAACTACCCGGATATATACATCAAGAATACTGACGCTATCAACAATTCAATCGCCTCAGTTCAGAGAGCCTTCAGCCTTAATAATTTTCCGCGTATGAAAGTGGCCTATGATGTATACCCTGATCATATAGGTCATCTCGAAAGCAATGGCTGTTTCAGGTGCCACAATGATTCTTTCAAGTCAGAAGACGGCAGGGTTATTGCCAAAGACTGCAATCTTTGTCATACAATCTTTGGCCAGGGTAATCCCGGGAAAATGCAGTATTCCAATATAAAAGAAAGTCTGGAATTCGTTCATCCGGTAGATATTGGCAACGCCTGGTATGAGGGGAATTGCGCAGAGTGCCATACCTACCTTTATTGATAGGGGAACACAAACAGAGAAAGTAATCGGTAATCGGTAATCGGTAATCGGTAATCGGTAATCGGTAACCAGTAACCTGCAACCAGCAACCAGCAACCTGCAACCTGCAACCAGCAACCAGCAACCTTTTTCTATTTAAGAATCTCAGACGTATATCTCTCTGCAATATCGCTCTGATCTTTAGCCAGACCTGTTATGAGAACAATCCTGTTGCCCTTCCATGACAGGAAAACATTCTCATTATAGCCATCATCAATGGCCATTTTTCCATTGTCCTCATTGGCAGGATCCATTTTAAGAACCTGTAAATAGGCATTCACGGTTTCCATTACTTCCTTTGAGGAAGATTTTTCAAAGATGAATATTGAAAACTTATCAGGGCCAACTTCATAATTGGCCTTGAATGCATTATTCAGGAATTTGTGTCCAAGAACACTTTCATTAATATAGGTTTCTTCATTCACCTTCTTCCCTTCAACAGGAAATTCTTTAATCACAGGCGGCATTGAAGCATCTCCCGGTAACATATTGGCTACTTGTTGGGCAAGTGATTGTGCGGATCGGATTGTTTTCTCTTTTTTTGAATAGGTGCGGATCTTGACATAATAATTTCCCTTGAAAAAATTAACCGTTCCGCCTGTTGTGTAACCCTGAGCGCCAAGATTAATAAACCTGAAAGAGGGTGAGCGTTCCGAAGAATAAATGCCGAACGCAAGAGTATTGTCCCTGTGCCTGTAAACTTCAAGTTTTATGACATCCTTACCTTTTTTATATTCGGCGACATGAAGATCTATAAAACCATAAGCCAGATAGTTATCTGCCGCACCATTGATAAAATCCCAGAGATTATCAGGTGTAAACACAGGATAGTTCATGACTTTTTTGTAGCCTTCAAGTTCAGGAAGTGTCAGCTCCTGGGCATTAAGCGATGTAAAAAACAGTAAAGCAATACCGGCAAGCAGAATTTTCTTCATAACATAGTTTTAAACCAAAAAATCTTCAGGCACACTGTTAAGTCTTGAGATATCGGTAATCTTTTCCCTGATATTGAATTTCTTAGTGCAATTCACACTGCAAATATTGCAGTCACCGCATGGATTTGCTCCTGTTCCCAGTTCCGACAGCAATGAGCGGGCCATTTTCAGGTCGGAATAACCATATGCATACATGTAAGCTCTCATAATGTCATTAACCGGAAGATTTGAGGGACATTGCTGCAGACATTGTGTGCACTGGGTACAATATAGTCCTGTTTCAGCGGATGCTATAATCAGGTCCTGTTTTTCTGCTTCTGTGATTGTAAGATCAGTAAGAAGCTTGATATCTGCGTCGAGCTGATCAAATTCGGTTATTCCCGGGATAAGGGTTGTAACATCAGGATTAGATAAAGCCCATTTAAGTGCGGCTGTGGGATTTATCTTTTTTGTCTTTTCTTTATCGAGAAATCCTCCGCCTGCCATTGGCTTCATTCCTACGATGCCTATGCCAGCCTTGCCGGCTTTAGTTATTGCAGAAGTAAGCTCGCCGGCATACGCCTGTTTAAAATTATAGGAGGTCAGTATTACATCAAACAGTTTAAGATCAGCAGCAGCATTGATTACAACCGGCTCATTAGCATGAGTGGAAAAGCCCATGAATTTTATTTTCTTGTCTTTTTTCAGCTTCTTAACAGCATTTATTATAGGCTTGTATTCAAACATATCAGTATTCCTGATATCATGAATATACAGGATATCCACATAATCCATCTGGAGCCTTGAAAGGCTGGTTGCAAATTTTTCGAGAAAATCATCGGCAGTGGTTTCAGCCGAAGGTTTTCCTTCCCTGTCAACCCCGGCAGGTTTCACCTTGGTAGCAAGATAAAAGGAATCTCTTGGATAATTCCTGAACAGATTCCCGAGCATTGTCTCATTGTTGCCGTTCTGGTATCCATTAGCGGTGTCGAACAGTTTAATACCTTTTTCGTAAGCTGCTTTGCAGAGGTTTGGATTATCCGCCCTCATTACACCGAAGCTGATCACGGGAACAACCATACCGGTATTCCCGAGAACTCTTGTTATTATTTTCTGTTCCTGCATGGAAGATGCGGCTGAAACAACTTTGGGCGACAGTGCTGCAATACCGGCAGCGCCGGCTACTCCAGTCCTGATAAAACTTCTTCTGCTGATGTTGCTCATAGGTGGTAATTATTTCAGGTTTCGAATTCTGACTTCAATATTTGTATCTTTCAAAAGATTAACTATTTCACTTGTATTTGTTTCTCCAAAATGATAAGGATAAAGAATCTTTGGTTTGAAAGCTTTGGCTGCATCGGCAACCATCGCAGGTGTCATGGTGTAAGGCAGGTTCATAGGCAGAAAAGCAACATCAATATTCTTCAAAGCTTTCATCTCCGGAGTATTCTCAGTATCGCCAGCTACATAAAATTTCTTGTCTCCAATAGTCAGAATATAACCTACGCCCGATCCTTTTGGATGGAAAGGCTGCCCGGGTGCCCTTTCATTTACAATATTGTACGCATCCACGGCTTCGATCACAATACCTTTAATCTCCTGTCTGGATCCGGGTTTCATCAACATTGCCCATGGAATTGTTTTTAATGAATTCTGGTTACAGAAAACGAAGGTTCCCTCCTTTTTCAGCTTTCCGATAACTTCCTGATCCAGGTGGTCTCCATGTTCATGAGTAACAAGTATGATATCTGCCTTTGGATAGAAATCATAGTTCCCTGAACTGCTTACAGGATCAATGTGTATAACAGTTCCGTTCATTTTAAACATAAGTGAACCGTGTCCGATAAAATGCATTTCAACGGTCCCTGCGCTTGTCGGGATTTTATCAAACGAAGGAACATCCTGTGATCTGGCTGCAACTGACATGGTTATAATTATTAATGTCGAGCACAATCTTTTTAATGTTGAGATATTTTCATTCTTCATAACTCTGTCTTTTTCACTTAATACAAATATTGAAATTATTTTGTTTTAAAGAGCTCCTGAAGACATCATTTTTTCCACAGAGAAATCATCATATCAGTAAATTTCCTAACTTGCTAAAGGAAAATTAAGTTATAATGTTAATTATTTAACATTGATGTGGTTAGGTAAAGGGGGCCGGAACATCCCCGGTGGAATTATCTTATTTTTCTGCATTACGGTAAACGGGCAGGTTACAAAGAGTATCAGGTTAAGTGATGAAAATAACCGGAATTTCGATCACATTATAAAAGAAGATGGCTCATTTGTAATCAATTACTGCCTTCCTGAGCTTATGCTCAGTACTCTCGTAAATAATAATGGTGAATTTTACAGGATAACTATACCCGGGCACATTAATACCTCATTACCCGGTAAACCTGAACTGCCCGTTTATACATGTCTTATTGCTTTACCTGACAATCCGGCATGTAAAATAAAAATCAGTGAGTTAAAAACCAGGAGAATAAAACCATCTGGTAATAATATTAATGGTATTTTATACCCTGCACAAGAAAGCCAGGCCAAGAAAATACAGAAAGAAAAGCAGTTTTTATTTGATAGGGACACCTATGCCAGGAAAGGATTTCTGACCGGTGATACAGTGAAAATTGAGCATATTGGGAGTGCCGGTAGCTCAAACCTGGGAAATCTTATTATTTCACCCGTTCAATACAACCCGCATTCCAACATACTTGAGGTCATCACCTCGATGAAAATTGAGGTTGATTTCGATCAACCGGTCGATATGAAGTCAGTCAGCCGGAAAGCTTCATTTTACGACCTCCAGGTGACAAAAGGGTTAATTAATATAAGCCGGGATCTTATTCCGGATTATACAACTAAACCTGTTGGAATGATAATACTTACCGATACTGCATTCAGGAAGCAGCTGCAACCTTTCATCAGGTGGAAAACACAGAAAGGTTTCAGGGTAAAAGTGCTTTATAAAGGCGCCGCCTTCGCCGGAACGACAGCACCGCAGATGAAAGAGGCTATAGCGAAAATTTATTATTCCCCGGGAGTGAACGAAACAACACCTGATTACCTGCTTATTATAGGCGATGTAGATCGGGTTCCCTGCTTCGGTACCGGTACAACTTCGAATTATACAGATATGTATTACGGGGAGTTTACCGGTGATGGAGATTATGTCCCCGAGTTATATATTGGCAGAATACCCGCGAAAGATACTTCTGAGGTAAGATCGGTTCTAAACAAAATAATTCAGAATGAAAAATTCGAGTTCGGCATTACGAACAAGTTTTACAGGAATGCCCTTGCTACCACGGGATTTGATCATGATAACTCAATATTTATGAATGGTCAGATAAAATATCTTACCATGAACTATCTGGTATCAGCCAATAATATCAATGAAAAACATTTCTATCATTATACCGGGTCAGATCCTGATAACTGGCTTAAAACACAGAAAGATTCTATCGTCAGGATCATAAATGGCGGCGTCTCATTTATTAATTATTCCGGGCATGGTGATGAGACAGGATGGCTTCACCTGGATATTACTTCTGCAGATTCTGCCTTATTTAAAAACCGGAATATGTATCCGGTTGTAATAAGTAATGCCTGCAGAACAGGGACATTCAACCTTTCAAACTCATTCGGAAACCGGCTTGTACTCGAGAAGAACCGTGGAGCATCCGGTTTTATAGGATGTTCAAATGATTCTTACTGGAATGAAGATTATTACTGGACCGTTGGTGTCGGGACGGTTACAGATAATCCGGTTTATTCAGGCAAAAGCCTCGGAGGTTTCGACCGCCTTTTTCATACTCATCAGGAATATCCTTCCGACTGGTATTTTTCACTGGGACAAATAAACTATGCAGGCAACCTCTCAGTAAGTTCAAGTACATCCCTGAGAAAGAAATATTACTGGGAAACATATAATGTTATCGGTGATCCAAGTATGATACCGTTAACAGGTGAACCCAGAAAATTTAATATCAGCCTCCCTGACACACTACCTAATGGTATCAGATCAATTAATCTTGAGGCGGAACCTTTTTCATACGTTGCTGTTTCTCATTCCGACACTTTGTGGGATGCATCATTCAGTAGTTTGTCCGGGGGAGTCACACTCGATATGCCTGGTCTCATTAATGACTCCTGCCTTATAGTTGTGACAGGTCAGAACAGGATTCCGATAAAGAAAAAGGTATATTTTGCAAATGTAAAACGTGAATTCCTCAATCTGAACAGTGTGGAATTAAATGATCAACAGGGGAATAACAATAAAAAAGCTGATTTCAGGGAGCAATTGTATCTCTCTTTGACGCTTAGCAATATGGGATTAACAGATGCTGACAGCGTTTATGCAAAGATATCGACCTCTTCTGACTGGCTGAAGCTGGTAAAAGATTCAGTTTATATCGGGCATGTACAGAATCGTACTACTATTGCTATTCCAGATAAATTACTCATAGCCGTCGCTGACACTGTGCCGGATATGGGCATTGCACCTGTCAGGTTGATTGTCAGGAGTATCAAAACTGAAAAACAATATAGCGTTGATCTGGAGGTGCATTCACCGGTTCTGAGAATCTCAAATTACCTCATTGACGATACCGAATCTGGTAATGGTGACCATATTGCAGATCAGGGAGAAACATTTAAACTGATTTTCAGGATAAGTAATGATGGCAGCAGTGATGCCACCGGCCAGTTCAACATGACCAGCATAAATCCCGGTATCACAATAATCGAGTCAGGAGTTACAGACAGGCTGATCAAATCGGGACAGACAACAGATATACCATTGAAGGTACAACTTTCAGAAGATCTGGCATCAGGAAGCTTCATTGACATCTCAACACGATTGAATTCATATCCGTTCCGGCTAAGCAGAGATTTCACATTCAGGGTAGGTAAGACAAGAGAGAGCTTTGAAGCAATGTCATTCAATATTTTTCCATGGATTAATAACTCTGCTGTCCCCTGGATAGTGACAAGTGCGAATTATTATGAAGGGACGTTTGCGGCGCAATCGGGTGCCATCTCACATCTTGGCTCTTCATCACTGACAATTAAAGCAATTTACCCTGCAAGTGATACTTTAAAATTCACATACAAAGTATCGTGTGAACATAATTACGACTACCTGGCTTTCATGGTTAACGGGAAAGAAATTCTCAAAAAATCGGGGGAAACAGGATGGATGAAGGCTGCCATTCCCGTTTCTGAAGGTTTGAGTAAGCTGGAATGGATTTATAAAAAAGATAATTCAATTTCCGGGGGATCAGATTGTGCATGGATAGATATGATCGATTTCTCAAAGACCAGTCCGGTGAGATATGTACGGAAGGATCTTCAAGTTGCCAGAATTGTTACACCAATTTCGAAGAACCATATCGGACAGGCTTTGCTCAAGGTTAAGCTACTTAACACCGGACGCGATACTATCAAAGGATTTAACCTTGCATACAGTGTCGATAACAAACCACCTGTAACACAATCTTTCAAAGAGATAATCACACCAGGCAAAGATTCAATCGAAGTGACATTTAAAAGCAGAGCGAATCTTTCGAAATACGGGGTCTACATGCTCTCGGTATTTGGTCATAATAACCAGGATGATTACCAGGGGAATGACACTATCAATCTGGAATATGTAAATACTGAGATCAATGAAGCCCTGATCGTGTATCCTAATCCTGTACTGAAAGATATCACTGTATTCGTCAACAGCCTTAATCAGGACAATGTAAGAATAACAGTCAGTAATGCAGCCGGTGTATCTGTTTATAGTGCAGACCAGAGTATAACGGCAGGGGGAAATGTCCTTACCATTCCAGGGGAACATCTTGCCCCGGCGACATATTACCTGAATATCAAAGGTTCAATGATAAGAAGGACAGTCCCATTCATTAAAATAAGATAATCATAAACATTATATTAAGATTATGACAGAGATAAAACCTACCCGGGATACAGCTTTTGAATTATTTAAAAAATACAACAAGTCAGAAAGTCTTCTGAAGCATGCACTCTCAGTTGAAGGTGTAATGAGATATATGGCAGGAAAAGCCGGTGAAGACATTGATAAATGGGGAATAATCGGATTGATTCATGATCTTGATTACGAACAGTTTCCGGAACAACACTGCAAAATGACAGAGAAAATACTAAGAGAGAATAACTGGCCGGAAGAATATGTAAGGGCAGTGTTAAGTCATGGATGGGGCCTTGTTACAGATGTGAAACCAGAATCACTTCTTGAAAAAACGCTCTACGCAGTAGATGAACTCACGGGACTGGTAGCCACAAGCGCACTGGTGCGTCCTTCAAAAAGCGTTCTTGATATGGAGGCAAAATCGGTTAAGAAGAAGTGGAACGATAAAAGATTCGCTGCCGGGGTTGACCGTTCAGTTATTGAGAACGGAGCACAGATGCTGGGGGTATCAGTCGACCAGCTTATAACAGATTGCATCATGGGGATGAGGGAGGTGGCAAAAGAAATAGGATTATGAAACAAATGTAGAGACAACGCATGCGTTGTCTCTACACTGATCGAATTGTAATTTCGAGGTAAATTCCAAGGTATTTTATAATTCCTTTACCTTAATATTCCTGAACCAAACATCATTACCATGGTCCTGCAGTCCGATAAAACCTTCTTTTGCGGGATTCATAAACCATTCGTATTCCTTGAATTTTGAATTTGCCACCATTTTTTTCCACTCATCGGTCCAGAGATGAAACTCAACTACATTCTCTCCGTTCTGAGTAAACACCACAGTACCCTGGTAAACTAGAATTTTCACCTCGTTCCATTCACCTGCCGGTTTAGCGTTCTGAGGGGTTGCAGGCAGGATATCATATAAAGAACCCGCCATACGGTTGCCGTTCACTCCAAGTTTTGCATCCGGATGCTTCTCATTATCAAGAATCTGCATTTCAGGCGCTGAATGCCATAGCGGATGTCCTTCAATTTCCTGTCCAAGGATGAATATTCCGCTGTTCCCGCCTTCTGAAATCTTCCACTCAAGTTTCAGTTCAAAATTGCCGAATTTTTTGTCAAAGATGATATCACCTCCTGAACCTGCTTCACCTGATCCTGATCCGATACAATGCAGTGTACCATCAACAACTTCCCAGCCTTGCGGGAAAGAAGGTTTGTTGTAACCTCTCCAGCCTGCTGTTGTTTTACCGTCAAAAATATCGACATAACCTTCATCTGCGCGGTTCTCAGTCATTACAGCTGTAGTAACCGTATCTTTTTTTTCTTTGTCATCCTGATTTTGCCCTCCCTGTGAACCACATGATGCCGTTAACAGTAAAACTGTACCTGCAAGAATACTAGTCAATGTCTTCATAACTGCCTATATTATATTCAGATATAAAAACAAAGTCACAGGTAATAATGTTTACCTGTGACTTTTAAGATATTATACAATTATGCTGTTAAGCTCTATGCTGGCATGTCGGGCAGGGAGAATCCCTTCCTGTAATTATGCTTGATCATTTCATCGGCGAATTCCTTGGCATTGACAGTGATGTTAGGTCTGTCAAATCTCGGATCGCCATCAACGATAGTGAAGTTATCAGAAACAGTCAGTCTGAGTTTTTCATCAGCCGCTATGTTTGTAAAGGTCATCTGTTCACCGTTCCACTCGAGCTCCTTATTAAGGCCCTGGAGTCTTACTGCGAGAACACCCATAACAACCATTTCGTTGAATGGTCCTGATTCTGAGAAATCTGATTTGGTTTTCACCCTGCTCTCAGGAGTTTCCTTACAAGCACGTACCCAGTCCATTTCATGACCGCCTCTTGTTGCATTGGCAACACGACGTTCAGTCTGCGGAACCTGAGGCTTACGGCCTGAAAGAAGCCATGGGTTAACACCATAGCAACCACAGATAAGTTTATCCTTTGTACCGTGGAAAATAACTCCTCCACCCTGATCATTCATATTCTTACCAGCAGGCCATCCTTCAGGTTTGGCAGGCTGGAGACCGCCGTCATACCATATTACTTCCACCTGAGGAAGTTTCATTTTGGCAGTCTTGGCTGCAGTTCTGGCAGGATAAGTAAGTTTAACCATCTGTGCATTGGGAGCGCAGTCGGTAAGGAGAA
The DNA here is from genome assembly GCA_963744745.1 of uncultured Bacteroidota bacterium. Lineage (GTDB taxonomy): Bacteria > Bacteroidota > Bacteroidia > Bacteroidales > VadinHA17 > LD21. The sequence goes on from CAVUVD010000001.1 coordinate 474,563, forward strand.
GAGTTGAGCTTCCCTGTGCCTTAATCGGGTATTGAAGTTTCAGCCCCTTGAATACAGGATGAAGAATATGGCAAGCCATATCTCCGAGAGCGCCTGTTCCGAAATCCCACCAGCCACGCCAGTTCCATGGTGTGTAGATGCTATTATATGGACGCATCGGAGCCGGGCCGATGAAAAGATCCCAGTTCAATGTATCGGGAACCCACTCACCTTTCGGGCGGTTCAAACCTTGAGGCCAGATCGGACGATCAGTGAAAGCTTCAACTTTTGTTACATCACCTATCTCGCCGTTGTTCAGCCATTCAACGATCAGGTCGACGCCTTCAGCTGAAGAACCCTGGTTTCCCATCTGGGTTGCAACTTTATGTTTTGCAGCCAGTTTGGTAAGTAACCTTGATTCATAAACAGAATGAGTAAGAGGTTTCTGGACAATATACGTGTTTGCCAAGTGTTATTGCATTTGCTGCAATTACGGCATGTGAATGGTCTGCAGTGGCAACAATCACAGCATCGATGGAATTTGCCATCTCATCATACATTTTGCGCCAGTCCCAGTATCTTTTTGCGTTGGGATTAGCTTCAAATACTTCTTTTGAATAGCCCCAGTCAACATCGCAAAGAGCTGCGATATTTTCAGTTGGAGCAACATTCTTCAGGTTTGAATTACCCATCCCTCCGATACCGACAACAGCAATATTCAGCTTATCGCTGGGAGCTCTTTTTCCGAGCCCTGATATTACTGAGTTGGGGAGAATGGTAAAACCTGCTGCAGCGGCACCGGTAGTTCCGAGGAATGTCCGGCGGCTAATGTTTGTTGAATTTTCTTTCATTTTTACCAGGTAGTTTAAAATTTGAATCTATAAAATTAAGCAAATTTTTTCTTTATAAAGCTTTTCGGTTTTCAGAGTTCTCTTATCCAGATATTTCTGTAAGCAACAGGATTGCCATGATCCTGGAGAACGAGGCTTCCCGGTCCATGAACCCTGATTGTATATTCAGGGATACCTATATATTGTGTTGGTCCCCTGAGGCTGACATTGTTCTGGATAAGTACTCCGTTATGTAATACTGTAATACGCGGAGGCGTCAGGTATGTTGTGGTATCTTTCGGATTAAATGTCGGGGCAGTATAAATTATATCATATGTTTGCCATTCTCCGGGTTTACGGCTTACATTTACCAGAGGAGCATGTTGTTTGTAAAGGCTGCCTGCCTGTCCATGACGATATGTTTTATTATCATAACTATCGAGCACCTGCACTTCATATAATTCCTGCATGAATACGCCGCTGTTGCCCCTGCCCTGTCCGTTACCCTGAACTTCGGCCGGGGTTTTCCATTCAATATGAAGCTGAACACTTCCGAATTTTCGTTTTGTCTGGATAACACCCGATCCCCTGACACAAACAAGTGAGCCGTCCTGGATGATCCATTTTGTCGGATTACCTTTATTGTCTGTCCATTCATCAGTATTGCTCCCGTTAAAAAGGATAATAGCGTCTGCCGGTGGATCACTGTCCTTTGCACCCGGTTGAACTATAGGAACTTCCGGTACAAATATCTCTGTCATGCCTGGAACCATCCTGTTTGGATCCTGCGGCCTCTCCGGTCTTTGTTGTGGCTGGGCAGCAGGAGTCTGAGGGGTTGATGGTTGTGCCTGCTCCTGTTGGCGTCTTTGCCGGTTTTGATTACTCTGTTCCTGTCCTGTAACAAGAACAGTGGTTGTAAGCATTAAGCTTAAGATCAGCAGTTTTTTCATTTCAGTTTAATTGGATTATTATGAATTGGTAATTTATAGAAGCTTAATATCGAATGGACTTAGCGTGTCTTCAAAAATAATAATCTTTTTTGTTTTGAAGTTTATGATGAATCTTATTAACTAATTTTAACAGGGAAATTGAAATGTAATACTGCAAAAGGATTCAATATTTAAATAAACAATTCAAGTGGTCCCGTTGAGTTGTAAAATATGCCATAATCCCTTCCTGGCGCAAAACAATGATTAATCACAAGTGTTATATTTTAAAATGTTTTTAATTTTCTTTTAATACTTTTTTAATTCGGGTTTTTTGTTTAAGTTTGTATTAACGTGACGATCCTATGAAAACTTGATTATCAGAATTCCCGATAAAAAGTGTGTGTTTATGTCTGGTTTATAGCTGTTTAGATAAAGCATGCGTTTACTTTTGATTAAAGGATTTAAGATTACTTCAAATAGTCATTCAAACAAATTAACTATGTCAAACATTTCTGCTACACTATGGAAGAGAAGTTTTCTGCTACTTCTCATTTTCGGGTTCGCGGCATCCTTTTCCTATGGTCAGGGAAAAACAATAAAAGGAGTCGTATCATCCCAGGATGAAGGTCCGCTTCCCGGCGTTAATATTGTTATTCAGGGTACACAGCAAGGCACCATGACAGGCGTCGACGGGAGTTATACTATTGAGGTTCCCGGTCCCGGAACCGTACTGGAATTCTCCTTCATCAGCTATGCAAAACAATCTGTAACTGTGGGAGATCAGACCACAATTAATGTAACACTGATTCCTGAGCTGAGTACCTTGAATGAGGTTGTCGTTGTTGGTTACGGTACTCAACGGAAAAAAGATGTAACCGGTGCCGTCTCCAACATACAGATCTGACGATTTCAACAAGGGCACTATCAGCAATCCTGCAGAATTGATTGCAGGTAAAGCTCCCGGTGTGATGATCACCAACAGCAGCGGTGATCCTGGGGCAAATGCTTCAATTCGTATCCGCGGTAATTCATCAGTAAGGGCAGGTAACAACCCTCTTATTGTAGTAGACGGTGTTCCCCTTTCCGGAGGCAATACTACTGCAGATGCAGACCTTCAGACCCTTGGCAATTCAAGTGCACGTAATCCGATGAATTTCATCAATTCCAGTGACATAGCAAGTATAGACATTCTTAAAGATGCTTCTGCAACAGCTATTTACGGTTCACGTGGAGCTAATGGTGTTATTCTTATTACAACCAAACAAGGATCAGCCGGCTCAAATGGTGTTGAGTATGACGGTTCTTTTGGTATCGGATCAATTTCAAACAAAATAAAACTTCATAATGCTGCCGAATTTGCTGCTATTGCTCCTGCACAGGACCAGGGTGGCGATGTTGACGCTTTGGATGCCATTTTGCAAACCAGTGTTTCTCATAACCACAATTTGCTTTCAAAGGAGGAAATGATAATCTGAAATACCGTCTTTCCCTTGGTGCCCAGGACCAGGAGGGAATAATTAAATCAAGCGGTTTGAAAAAGTATACTGCAAATCTGAATGTGATCCAGGAGTTTTTTGATGACAGATTGATATTAAACAGCAGCATGATCTATTCAGTGGTAAATGACAATTATGCACCAATATCAACAAGTGCCGGATATCGAAGGAAGTCTTATTGGCAATGCGCTGGTCTGGAATCCCACCAGGAGTTTTTGGCTGGCAGATGGATCCTACGATCAATTCTCCCAGGGTGACTCCAACCCTTTGGCTGTCCTGGATTACACTGATGATAATGCCAGAACAGAGCGGTTTCTCGCGAATATGTCTGCCACACTTAATATTAGTTGAAGATTTGGACTTATAAAGTAAATTTAGGGATTGACCGTTCAAATTCAGAAAGAAGTGTTGAAATTTCGAGTTTATTGAACCGGATCAGGATATCATCGACAGGGGCTTTGCAAGTATAAACGACTTAAACACCAACAGTTTTTTGATTGAACATACATTAAACTATAATAAGAATTTCGGGAGTAATGTTCGTTTCACCGGATTGTTAGGATATTCATACCAGACATTCGATCGTTCCGGGAACAGTGTTTCAGGCAGGGATTTTGAATACAAGGAGGTTTCCTACATTAACCAGTTGCAATCAATGTCACAGGCCAACAGGGATGTATCTTCTTACAAAGATCCGAAAAATGAATTACAGTCCTATTTTGGCAGGGTAAATATTAAGCTTCTTGACAAATTCATGATAACTGCCACTCTTCGTGCCGATGGTTCAAGTAAGTTCGGTACCAATAATAAATATGGTTACTTCCCATCGTTTGCGTTCGCTTATCGTATTTCGGAAGAAGTATTCATTCCCGATGTTTTCAATGATCTGAAATTACGTTTTGGCTGGGGTAAAACCGGTAACCAGGAGTTCCCTGCAGGTGCATCCCAGGCTCAATATCGAAATTACCCGCGACGGTATCACACAGATCACAGTATGATAATCCGGACTTAAAATGGGAAACTTCAACCACATTGAATGTGGGTATCGACTTTTCTCTTATGGAAAGCAGACTTACAGGTTCTATTGAATATTTCAACAAAAACACAGTTGATCTTCTTTTTAACGCAGTAGCTGCAATGCCAGGACCTTCAGGAGCCAGAAGATGGACGAACCTGGATGCCGATGTTAACCAACAAGGGATTTGAAGTTGGTTTAAATGCCATGCTTGTTAAAGGCAATGATTTTACCTTCAGTCTTGGTGGTAATGTAAGTTTCATTAAAAATACACTGAAAGACTTCAAAGGTGTTGTTGAAACTGGCATGTTGCATGGTCAGGGTATATCAAATACTCCAAGTCAGCGTTTTGTTAACGACCAGCCGCTTAATGTATTTTACATGCTGAGATTTGAGGGCCTGGATGCACAGGGTTTGGGTGTTTACAGTGACACAAAAGAATATCTGCAGGATCCCAATCCAAAAACTATTCTTGGTATCGCTTCCAATCTGACTTATAAAAACCTGGATCTGTCTAATTAACTTCAATGGTGCATTTGGCCATTATATCTATAATAATACAGCTACCAGCGTGCTTGTTGTTGGTAATCCCACCAAAGGAAGAAATACATCGCCGGATTACACTCTGCCAGGTGAAAGTGTGGACAATGCACTTAAAGCTTCCACACGGTACCTTGAGAAAGGTGATTATTTACGTCTTAACAACCTGACATTGGGTTATACCTTGAAAAGATGCACCGCTGTTCTTTAAAACATTGCGTTTTACCTTAACCGGTCAGAATCTATTTGTGATCACCGATTTTACCGGATTTGATCCTGAAGTTAATGTAGACAAAAATATTGACGGCGTGCCCTCTTATGGTATTGAATATACACCATATCCATCAGCCAGGACATTTTCATTCGGACTTAGCGCATCATTTTAAAACAATTTAGAAACTTATATTATGAAAAATATTAAGATCAAAAATACCGGTTGTAATTGCATTCATCATTTTTGTATTTGTTGGTTGTTCAGATCTGGATGAAAAATTAGAGGACCGGTTAACATTAGCACAGGTAGAAGCATCTACTGCAGGTGAAACACCTGATGTTTCAGCTTTGTTAACTGAAGCTTACAACTACCTTCCTGAACTTTCACGGTAGTGGAGCTGATATTATTATCTGAACATGTTTCTGATTTACTTATAGCACCTACACGTGGCGGAGACTGGGATGATAATGGCGCATGGCGTGCATTGCATCAACATACATGGGATGCAGATCATGCAGGTTTACGAAATTACTTTAATCGCTTTGGATTCCGGTTTATTTTCGGCAACTGACATTCTTCAATTCAATCCGACTCCGCAACAGGAAGCTGAAGCGCGTTTTCTCAGAGCATTTTATGTATTCTGGATTTGTGACGGTTGGGGACAGGTTCCAATGCGTGAACCGGGAGCACCACTTGCCGACATACCCTCAGTTATGAGCAGCACTGAAGCTATTAATTTTGTAATCTCCGAGCTGAAAGCAATTATTGGTAACCTTCCTGCTAGATGCTGATCCATGGGTTGCCACCAAGGCTGCTGCAAATGCACTGCTTAGCCAAAGCATATCTGAATAAGGCAGTTTATGAAAGTGCAGATCGTCAGACATTCACATTTCAGCGCTGCAGGATATGAACACAGTTATTGCAAACTGTGATGCCATCATCAACTCAGGTAAGTATTGAATTGGAAGCTTCCTATTTCGAGAATTTCACTTCCGATAATGGTGAAAACTCCTCGGAGATTATTTTCTGCACCAACAACATGGCAGGTGTTCAGTCAAACAGTATGAGGGGATTCTGGATGTCAGGGTTGCATTATAATCAAACTCCAAGCGGATGGAATGGATTTACTACCCTGGCTGATTTTTATAATTCCTTTGATGCAACCGATACACGCAGGGGCTATGAATTGCCAACATTAAAAGCCCAAACCGGTTTAATGGCCGGCTTGCTGTATGGACAACAGTACAATGCAGCATGGTGCAGCCCTGAAAGACCGCCAGGGAAATCCATTGTTCTTTACACTGGAAAGTCCGATCATTGTTTCAGGTGCTGCTCTTGAAGTCAGCGGTGTTCGTGTAATGAAATGGATTCCGGACATGACCAATGAAGATATTCCGGGAAATGATTTTCCATTCTTCAGATATTCCGATGTACTGTTAATGAAAGCTGAAGCATTGATGCGTAACGGTGATAATGGCGGTGCTTTAACTATTGTGAATCAATTAAGAGCTGTTCGCGGAGCCGCTCCTATGGCATCAATCAACTGAAGCATCATTATTAGCTGAAAGAGCCCGTGAATTATACCAGGAAGGCTGGAGACGCAATGACCTGATCCGTTTTGGCAAATTTCTTGAGCCATGGAGCTGAAAAACCGGCTTCCGAACCAACATATTTATTGTACCCGTTCCCTTCAACCCAGATCGTGGCTAATCCGAATTTAGTGCAAAATCCGGGATACTAATTAACTATAAATAGTATAAGGTCTTATACGATCGTATACTGTATTGATAAAAACCAGGATGCAATGCATTCTGGCTTTTTTATTTTCAAAATTAATTGATATGGGATTATATTCATCCCCTAAATTACACCATAAATACAATTATCTTAAAATTCATTTGCATCAATGTCACGGAATAATATTCTGATATTTTTCATTGCCTTATTGATAGCAGGTTGTACAGCGTGATAAAAAGGTTGAATACCACAAAAGACACTTTATTCGAATTGATACCATCTGAAGTGAGCGGGATCAGTTTCATCAATAAAATAACCAATGAGAAAGACCTGAATATATTTCTCTACCGGAATTTTTACAATGGTGGAGGAGTTGGAATCGGAGACATCAATAACGACGGCCTGGCGGATATTTATCTGATTTCAAACCTGGAAGAAAATAAATTGTATCTGAACCTGGGCGACTTCAGGTTTAAGGACATAACTGCCAGTTCAGGAACAGCAGGTGAACACGGGCATGGTCTACTGGTGTGACGATGGCTGATATCAATGCTGATGGCTTGCTGGATATATATGTCTGCAATGCTGGAAATGGCTGGGGATGATAACCGGAAAAATGAACTGTTCATCAACAATGGTGATCTGACTTTTACCGAAAAAGCTGAAGAATATGGATTGGCAGACAACGGTTTTACTACCCATACTGCTTTTTTTGATTATGACGCGGATGGTGATCTTGATGCTTACATCCTGAATAACAGTTTTATTCCTGCAAACAGCCTGGGTTTTTCAAATATGCGTGACTATGAGAAGCGAAAATTGGGATGTTCCTGAATTGCTTAAAGGAGGTGGCGATAAACTGCTCAGAAACGACAATGGCAAATTCACTGATGTGAGTGAGGAAGCCGGCATTTATGGCAGCCTCATCGGATTTGGAATGGGCATAACGGTTGGAGATATTAACCAGGATATGTTGCCGGATATCTATGTTTCGAATGACTTTTATGAACGGGACTATTTATATATCAATAATGGGGACGGAACTTTTAAGGAAAGCATAAAAGAATGTATGGGCCATATTCAGCCTGTCCTCAATGGGAGCAGATATGGCTGATATTAACAACGATGGATTCTCTGAGATTTACGTAATAGATATGCTGCCGGAGGGAGATACGCGATTGAAAAAGACCACTGACTTTGAAACTTACGATATTTACAGCCTGAAAGTGGAACGCGATTTTTATCACCAGTATCTGCAAAATACCCTGCAGCTGAACAATGGTAATGGAACATTTTCTGAAATCGCTTTTTACAGCGGTGTGGCAGAAACCGACTGGAGCTGGGGACCTTTAATATTCGATATGGACAATGACGGGTACTCAGATATTTTTGTAACCAATGGAATTTATCATGATCTCACCGACCAGGATTTTATTGATTTTTTTGCCAACAAAGTTGTTCAGAAAATGATCATTATCAGGCAGAAAAGAAGAAGTCGATTCGATTATCAATAAAATGCCAAGCTATCCTATTCCCAACTATGGATTCAGAAACAATGGAGATTTAACTTTCTCCAACATGAGCACCGAATGGGGATTAGACACACCCGGTTTCTCAAATGGTGCAGCTTATGGCGACCTTGACAATGATGGCGACCTTGATTTCGTTGTAAACAATGTCAACCAGCCCTGCTATTTATACCGGAACCGGGCCAATGAGAAATCAGGGAATCATTATCTGAAAGTACGTTTAAAAGGTGAAGGGAACAATACCTTCGGTATCGGAAGTGTGGTGAATGTGTATTTTGATGGTCAGATTCATAAACTTGGAGCCATCTTATCCAGAGGTTTCCAATCCTCTGTCGACCCTGTTATGAATTTTGGTCTGGGTAAGGCGACTCAGGATAGATTCCGTTAGGGTAATTTGGCCCAACAGCAAAACACAGATTGTTAGAAATATTAGTGTAGATCAGCTGATAACATTCGACATCCATGATGCAACAGAACATAATGGACTTCAAAAAAAAGCGACAAGGAGTAACCGAACATTACTGGTTGAACAACGCTCCCCTTTTGACGCACACAAGGAGAATGCTTATGTGGATTTTGATTATGAGGCTTAATTGCTCAAATGTTATCACGTGAAGGACCAGCTATGGATGTGGCTGATTTAAACAACGACGGACGTGATGATGTATTTATAGGGGGAGCTACCGGATATGCTGGACAAATTTATCTCCAGTCACCCGAAGGAAAAATGATTCCACTCAGAGCAATGAATGCTTTGAAAAAGATAAAAAATATGAGGATACGGCTGCAAGTTTTTTTGACGCTGACGGAGACGGGGATCCGGATCTGTATGTAGGTTCGGGAGGAAATGACAAAAAATCCGAATCAGAATTATTACAGGACCGCCTGTATATCAATAATGGCAAAGGGGCATTTGAAAAAGCGGATAGATGCAATTCCGGATTTCAGGTACAATACTTCCGTGGTTGCTCCTTATGATTTCGACCAGGATGGTGATATTGACCTGTTTATAGGTAGTTTAAGTGTTTCCCGCATATATGGAATTAACCCAGGACATTACCTGCTCGAAAATGACGGACATGGTAAATTCAGGGATATTACAGAAGCCAGGGCATATAAATTTCGCGATATGGGGATGGTAACAGATGCCGTTTGGCAGGATTTGGATAATGACGGATTGAAAGATCTTGTTGTTGCCGGCCAGTGGATGGCTCCTGTAATCTATCAAAATTCAGGACGCAGATTAAGCCGGTTGCAACATCGCTTGACTCCCTGTCAGGCTGGTGGAATGCTGTGTCAGTTGCTGATCTGGACAATGATGGAGACATGGATATGGTATTCGGAAACAGGGGCGACAACTCATACATACGAGTGAGCAGTTTGGCACCGGCAAAAATGTTTATCAATGATTTTGACAACAATGGAAGCTATGATCAGATATGTACAAGATTTATTGAAGGTAAGGATAGACCCATCGCATTAAAAAGAGAAATGGCGCTGCAATTGCCTTCGTTCATGAAAAACATGAAGTATGCCGAATATGCAGAAAAATCCATTTATGATCTTGCTGCCTGAAGATATGATCAGAAATTCTATTCTTAAAAGACGGTTAATATCTCCGAAAGCATCATGGCTTACAACCAGGGCGATAATCAAGTACAGAATAGAAGTACTGCCAAAGGAAATTCAGTTTACATGTGTAAATGAGATCTTAATAACTGACCTGAATGACGATAATTATCAAGATATTATTCTAGGTGAAAATAATTATAGTCTTAAACCACAGTACGCAAGATTTGATGCAGGCTTTGCACATTTGCTTATGGGAAGTGAAGACGGTTATCATGAAGCCAGAACGAATAGGGACTTCAACTCAGGGAGTTAGTTAAAAGCATCAAAGAGATAATTATAAATAATCAACAAATATCTTATTCTGGAATAAATAATGAAAGGCCGAAATTATATAAAGTCAGCAGGTAATATTTGTTGTTTGTTTATAATATCTGCTGTTCTCACTGGTTGCATGCAACCATAAATGACAATAAGCAATTTGAGATGATTCTTTCAGCTCAATCAGGAATAGATTTTGTAAATAAGGTGATTGAGAGCGAAGATGCCAATATTCTGGATTATCATGTATTTCTACAATGGCGGCGGGGTTTCCGTTGGAGATATCAATAATGATTCACTGCCGGATCTTTTTTTTACTATCCAATCAACAGGAAAATGCATTGTATCTGAACAAGGGCAATTTGAAATTCGAAAATATCACTGATACAGGCGGGAGTCGCCGGTCATTCCGATTGGAATACCGGTTCTGTAATGGCCGATGTAAATGGTGATGGTTTTTTGGATATTTATGTAATGGCAGTTGTTGGAGTATGCGGTTTTGAAGGAAGAAATGAACTGTTCATCAACCAGGGAGACGGAACTTTTAAAGAAGAAGCCCGAGCATATGGCCTTGATTTTGAAACCTATTCAGGATCAGCAGCCTTTTTCGATTATGACAAGGATGGCGACCTTGACATGTACCTCCTGAACCAGGCTGTTCACACCAGTACCTCATTCGGAGCTGCCACGCATTCATTACCGCTTAATTACGAATCAGGCGACAGGTTAATGGAGAACCAGGGAGGTCACTTTGTTGATATCAGTGAAAAAGCAGGTATTCAGGATGGTCCTGGTGGTTATGGACTGGGACTGGGAATAGCCGATTTTAACAATGATGGATGGGATGATATTTACGTGGGTAACGATTTTCATGAAAATGATTATTATTATATCAACAATGGTGACGGTACTTTTTCGGAGCAGCTTAAGAAGCATTTCAGCATGGTAAGCCGCTCCTCAAGGGGTAATGACATTGCAGATATAAATGGAGATGGTTTTGTTGATATCATAACAGTTGATGCGTTACCTGAAGATGAAAAAATACTGAAGACTTCAAGGGGTGATGATCCTTCTGATTTACAGAACCTAATGTCAAGAATCAGGTTACCATCCCCAGTATATGCGCAATATGCTTCAGATAAACCATGGTGGCGAATTCTTCTCTGAAAGAGCTTTCATCAAGGGAGTTGCTGCTACCGATTGGAGCTGGTCTCCCCTTTTTGCCGATCTGGATCAGGATGGTATTCTTGATCTGTTCATTACAACAGGTATTCATCGCAGACCTAATGATCTTGATTATAATCAAATTCATTTCCAGTAAGCAGATCCGGGATAAATTAAATAAAACCCGTTTAGTGGACAGACGAAGCAATAAATCAAATGCCTCCGGTAATGTTCACAATTATATATTCCAGGGTGACGGGAATTATTTCACAAACAGGTCAGGGGAATGGATTCCCGATGATACATTGATATCCAATGGCTCCGCATATGCAGACCTTGATAATGACGGAGATCTGGATTTAATAGTCAATAACTATGATAGCTCTCCTGTCATCTACAGGAATAAAAACAGAAATCCTGCAACTATCTGAAGCTGAAATTTCAGTACAGGAATGGAAACAGATTTGGCATCGGAACAAAAGTTTTGCTTTATAACCAAAATAAATTACAAACACGCCAGTTAAACTGTACCCGTGGATTCCAGTCTTCGGTTGAACCGGTTCTTCATTTTGGATTAGGCAATTCAGAAAATATTGATTCGCTGATTATCATCTGGCCCGACAATAGTTACCAGAAACTTGAACAGGTAAATGCCAACCAGACATTAAATATCAGCCCTTCTGAAAACCTGAGGCAATTTGACTGGACACGTTTAAAACCTGTTCATGAAAAATGGTTTGATAATCCGGAAACTTCAAAAATCATTGCTGCAGCTCATGAGGAAAACAGATTTGAAGATTTCACCGTGAAAAATTCATCCCGTATAAAATCTCAACTGAAGGTCCGGCATTGGCAGTTGGCGATGTAAACGGTGATGGATTAGCAGGATGTATACCTGGGCGGGTCAAAATTTTTCAGGCACGACTTTTTATCCAGAACAAGGAAGGATTCTCTTTAATGGAAACACCTGATTTTATTGCTGACAGGATCATGGAAGATGTTGACGCACGGTTTAATGATCTTGACGGGGATGGTGACCTTGACTTGTTTGTGGTATCAGCCGGTGGTGAATTTTATGATCAAAGACCGGAATTGAAAGACCGTATTTATTTTAACGATGGGGAAGGCCATTTTACTAAAAACGAACAGGCAGTCCCTGATTATTTTGAAAATGGTTCTGTTGCACGAATGGCTGATTACGATAATGATGGGGATACTGATATTTTTGTTGCCGGAAGGGCGGTATCTTACCATTTTGGAGAAATTCCGAATTCTTATCTTTTAGAAAATGACGGGCATGGTAATTTCTCAATAAGCGATCAGCCGGCCTTAAAAAATGCCGGGATGGTGACCGATGCTGTGTGGACCGATTTCAACGGGGATCACATGATCGATCTGATTCTGGTTGGAGAATGGATGTCTCCCCAGTTTTTGAAAAATCGACAATGGGAAATTTATCAATGTCACTGAAAAATATCTTCCTGAAAGTATAAAAGGATTATGGAGAACCATTCAACCTGCGGATATAAATAAGGATGGAAATATCGATTATCTGCTGGGCAACTGGGGCTTAAACAGTAAATTTCATGCTTCTCAGAAGTTTCCTTTAAAAATGTATGTTGATGATTTCGATGGAGATGGCCAGATAGAAACACTCATTGCACTGGAAAAAAACGGGAAATATTATCCGGTCAATTCAAAAGATGAAATTGACAGTCTCATGGGAGACAAAACCAGAAAACAATTTCCCTATTATCGTGATTTTGCAGGTAAAACCATGGAACAGGTTTTTGGAAAACAGGCTCTGGCAAAAGCATCATTATTGGAAGTAACCACGCTGGCTTCAGGATACCTGAGAAACAACGGGGAAACCTTCAGTTTTGTTCCATTTGATGACGAATTTCAAACTGCTCCGATCAATCGATTTCTGGCAGAGGATTTAAATGATGATGGACAAAGAGGATATTCTTATTGCTCCAAATTTTCTTGGCGTAACTCCATACCATGGGCAGGTTTGTGTCGAACACGGGAACCCTGCTTTCAGGTGATGGCAGGATTCTGGATGGATTGGAAACCGGAATAAATTTCAGCTGGAAAGAAATCAGAAGAATAACCACAATAAAAGTTGGAAATGAAAAATATTTGCTGGCTGCACCAAATAATGATTCTTTGCTATGGTATAAAATCAAAAACTGACGTTTATAAGCATTCATATGTACAGTTTCATTTCCGGCAATCAATCAAATCATAATTCTTTGTGAAAAAGATATTTATTTCTAATTGCTTTAATCATTCTTTTGCTCCTGATGCAGGTATTATATTCCTCTATAACAGACCAGGTGATTACCAGGCTCATTTTACAGTGAAAACCACTCCTGATATTGCTTATTACAATATTCATAACTGGGATATCTGGAATCGAAATCATTTACAGGCGAAAATCGAAATTTTAAGCAAAATCCCGGTCAGAAATATTTCACAAAAAGTAACTATTGAAAGATACAACTTTGATTTTCAACTGGAAATTCAAAAAGTTAAATGATTCAGTTACCATGGTCAGAGTCTATGTATCTGATCCTGACCGGAAGTTTTATAACCGGTTAACAGTTCCATTTAAAAATACGGCATTTCAAAAAAAGTGTCAGGGGCAATCTGCTCGACATTAAAACAAGGATGGAATTAATGCTGAAAACGTTTCACTATGAATTTACAGGATTATCATCATTTTGAGAAAAAAAAATGTGTTTACATCAACATAAAAAGCCCGACAAGAGGTAAAGCAAGGGCTATGATGATCAAATGTTGCCGCGTTGAATCAGTTTGTCAGGCAAAATAACCTGGAATTGGACGGAAATCCTTTCCTGGTTGTTCATGATTGGAATGAATTTAAGGATTCCATCAGCTTTGATTTTTGCTTTCCTGTTAAACAGACAGATGCTGTTCCGGAACATCCTGAAATTAAATTTAAGACGGTTGACAGTATGGATGCAATTAAAACCGATTTCTACGGAAATTACAGTATTTCAGATATTACCTGGTATAATTTAGCTGAAGAAGCAAAGCAACTGGGATACCGGAGTAATAATAAATTGATTGAAGTATATTATAATGATCCACATAACGGGGGGAATGAGCTGGAATGGAAAGCAGAGATTTATTTAGGAATTGAATCAAACAATTAGCACTTTACACTACTCATTCAATTTCAGTAAATTATTAAATTTTATTTGCGTTTCCGGGATTTTTGTTGTAATTTTATTAAACAAGTCTGTAATAAACTTTAGCAGCTGATTTACCGGTGTTATCGAATGAGCAGCTGAATATTCATCTGTAATTTTATTTGTGCCTCACCGATATGATTTTACAGTAAAATTAAAGTCAATATTATGAAAACATTTCTGTTCATTTTCCTTGTGATAATATTCTCAGTAATTACCACAGGTATTGGTTCAGCCCAATATAGTCTTATTGAGGCTGCCTCAGCTTCAGACCGGTATGGATGCTATGATTATGTACGGGCTGCACTAGAAGCTAATCCATCGCAGGTCAATCTTATGACAGGTGTTCCGATACCCGGCATATTACCTTATCCCGGTCATCCAACTTTTGATTTGGGCAACGATACGCCAATCTATAGTGATCCCAAGTATGTTTTTATCAGTGATATTAACAACTGCGATGTTGTTGTCTTCCCTGTTGTTGCAGGCCATGCAGCTTTAAAATTAACCTATAGTGGTTTTGCTTCCAAATGGAATACCGACGGGGGACTTTATTACCAGACTCTTCCAACCACCTATAATTTTTCAGAAATTCAGGAGCCCCCTCAATACATGGTTTACATAGGTAATATTTATCCAGCAAGTACAACATTGAACCCGGGACAACAAGTTCAGTTTTCGGTTAATTACAAAGCAGGAGTGACATATTCATGGTCATATAGTTCAACTTACTTTGATTTGGTATCAGGAGGAAATTCGAATTCAATCACACTTCAGGCAAAATGCTCAGGAGGCGGTGGCAACCAGACGGTTTCAGTAAGTGTAACCGGTTTAAACACCCGGACTTATGAGGCGACTGCCACTCTGACAACACTTAATTGTCCCTGTTACGGAATTTACCAGGTAGCTTCCGGACCCGCATACCAGCTTAATACCTACAACAGTGTTACAAATAGTCCGATTGTTGTTACCCTGAATGGCGGTTCTGGAATTTCCTATTCATGGACCTTTACCGGCGGAAACCCGAGCTCATGGTATTATTACGGCACCGGGAATAAATCACTCTACATTGCACTCAACAGAGGAGCTTCTGCCAGCTTCAGGTTTGTATCGGGCTCATGCAACAGGAATATCGCATTCAGCAGGAGTTCTTATCGTATGGCAGTATCCCCTGATTCAGGTTTAGCCTCGACCGCTGCTCCCGATACTCTATTTCTTCCATATAAGAATGAGAATGAATCAGCCGGAAACACAGATACCGGAATTGATGGTAAAACCTCTGTTTACATGAATCAATCGATGAATACTCTTATTGTAAATAACAATATCGAAGGCAAAAGCAATTATAAGATAACGAGTATTCAGGGAATTATTAAAAAAACAGGTGTAATCTTTTCAGGTCAGACGGAGATAGAGTTACATGATCTGCAATCCGGAATCTATATTATCTCTATTGATAAGAACAGAAGCTATCGGTTTGTAAAACAATAGAATACATTTAGCATTGCTTTCAGCCATAGGCAGCTTCCCGATCGAGCAGAAGGTACGAATTTGAATGCGCCTTCAATGCCGAAGCGGGAAGTTGTACTGACTCTTCATTATTAAGTAATCTTGCAGCTATTTGGGATTTGTGTTTTCCCGATAACTGCAGGATTACAGTTTTTGATTCAAGGATGTGCTTAATTCCAAGCGTGATACCACGTGATAAGTTTAACTTCTTCAGAGAAGTACTTCTGTCCAACAGATTTCGTTGTGTCATCCAGATCAACGATATGGGAATACATGATCAAATGATGTTCCGGGTTCATTGAGTCCCAGATGTCCGTTCATTCCAGCTCCCAGTAACATCATATCGACAGGCCCGAATTCTTTTATAAAGATGTCTGTCTTTTTTAGTTCCTCCTGAATATCTGGTGATTCACCGTCGAAGAAGCACATATTTCCCAGCTGAATATCAATATGATCAAAAAAATGTTTTTTCAGGAAAGAGTAGCAGTTTTCAGACTTCATTTTCCCGAGTCCTACCCATTCATCAAGTCCGACAATCCTGCATTTCCGGAAGCTCACTTTCTTAGCTTCATTCATTTTTATAAGCTGCTCAAAAGTTCCGATGGAGGTCTCTCCTGCAGGAAAACAGAGAAGTGAATCCGGTTTCTTGAGAATAATATCAGCAATCAATTCAGCAGTTGAAATAGATAATTCGTTATAATCCTTATAATCAAGTATTTTCATGATTCTTTATTAAACCGCAGAGAGCGCAAAGAAAACCGCAGAGAACGCAGAGGAATCATTCTTCACTCTTGAATTCTGATTCACAGGCGATTACTACCAACTATAAAAACGACTGGGTTTTTATAATTCCAATTTACCCCAGCCGTTGCGATACTCCCTTTTAACGAACTGGTTGGCAGGTTCAAAGTTGGTAATCTTCATGTTTTCACCGTCCCACTTGTAATTGATATATCTGCCAGGGAAAACATATCCCACCATTTCGCCATATACCGGGTCTTTCCTTTTGATTTTTTCCCTTATGTTAAAGCATCGAAGAAGCAGGTTACCCATGAGTACAGTTTCAGTAAGCGGACCGGCATATCCGGTAAAGGGAGAATCCACCTCCATATTACCATACCCGGCAATACATGCATCAATCCATTGCCACCAGTGACCATCCATGTCGCCTTCCACACGTGGATATTTCTTCGGAACGTTCACTTCCTTGTTTCTTGAAAGCGGGAGCAGAATCGGATTCCTGCCGCCCCACCCGCAGGCAGCTTTTCCTTTTGTTCCGATAAATAAGGTTCCGCCTTCGTAGTCGCCTACATTGGGCCAGTCAGCAAGAACTTCATTCATATTTGAGTCATCATCGAGCTCGTTTGGCCTTTCAGGGGTTATGCCTCCATCCATCCAGTAGAGATCGAGATCTTTACCGTTTGAAAGTTTGTACCTGAATCTTATTGAGCTTGAAACAGGGCCACTCTCGGGGTATATACCTTCGACAAAAATCCCGTTGTAAACAGTACTTGCACTGCCTGATACTTCAGTAGGATAACCAAGATTGAGCAGCTTGAAAGGTGGTCCCATTATATGGCAACCCATATCTCCAAGAGCGCCGGTACCAAAGATCCACCATCCCCGCCAGTTGAATGGCACAAGATTATCAATATATCCAGGATCCTCGGCAGTTCCAAGCCAGAGATCCCAGTTAAGCTCTTTCGGTACAGGCGGTCGGGTTGATGGCCAGGCAATTCCCTGTGGCCATACAGGACGATCGGTCCAGCAATATACTTTTGTTATCTCACCCAGGACATCCGCCTCGATCCATTCGCGCAGGGTCCTCATCCCGTCACATGAGGCGCCCTGGTCACCCATCTGGGTTACAACCCTGTATTTCTCTGAAGCCTGTGTGAGTATGCGCGCCTCGTAGATATCATGGGTCAGTGGTTTCTGAAGGTAAAGGTGCTTCTTAAGCTGCATGGCAGCAAGCCCCACAACAGCATGGTTATGATCAGGAATTGCAACAGAAACCGCATCGAAATTCTTACTCTCCTTATCGAATAACTCCCGCCAGTCGTGATAATAACCTGCTTTTGGGAACTTCTTCCGGGTATCGGCAGACTGGCGATCGTCAACATCGCAGAGAAAAGCTATTTCTGCATTTTTCTTCGGAGCAATTGAATAATGGCGAATATCGTCAGCGCCTTCCCCTCCGCAGCCGATTGCGGCGATAAGCAGTTTATCGCTTGGAGTGACATGACCGAGCCCTGATACAGCGTATGACGGTACAATTGTTAAAGCAGCTGCTCCTGCTGCAGTTGTCTGAACAAACTCCCTGCGGGAAATTATTCTTTTCTTCTCTGACCGGTAATTCTTTTTCATCGTGATGATTATAAGCTGTTATTTCTTCAATGGCTTCACAGCAATTTCCTTGTAGAACACGACATCAGTTTCTCCATGATTCTGGACACCCATGTAACCGGAATCGGGTCTTGGTCCGCGTATCGGTTCAAAATCAAACTTCCTTACAGGCACAGGATCACCCTCGGTATAATCGGTAATGAGCTCTCCGTTTAGATAAACAATCGTACGCGGTCCGTCCAGGGTAATCTCGAATGTATTCCATTCCGGACCTGGTTTCCCATTCTTAACCTTTGGTTTTGTAAGTGAATATATAGTCCCGGTATAATGATATTCATCCTCATCAGATAATTCCGGCTTATTATCAACCTGGACTTCATAACCATAATGGATTGGCATCCATTCTTCCCTGGGTTCTATGGGTACCCTGATAAAAACTCCTGAATTACTGTTCTCATCACGCATTCTCCAGACTATTCTGAAAGTGCAATTACCGAACTTTTCTTTGGTCCAGAAAAGAAGCCCCATCCCTCCTGTTGATTTCAACAATCCATCCTCAACATAATGCGTTCCGGGCCCTGTTTGCTTCCAGCCTTCAATATCCTTTCCATTGAATAATTGCCTCCATTCCCCTTCATTATTCTTCTGTCCCGCGGATGTGAGAGAGAAAAGGAGAAAGATCATTACCATATGTGCAAGCTTCCCTGAGTAAAAGGATAATCCTGCTTCCGGTTTCTTTTTCATAATACCTTATTTATGAGTTAGGTTTTGCTTTTAATCGTTGCATTGCTGACGATTGGTTTCGCCCAGAAACTCAGAGTTAGAATATAGATCAGGGGCAGATAAAGGACAAACATTCCGGGCCGGAGGCCAATCACATCCTTCAGTTTCCCGATGAGCAGGGAAAAAATCGCACCTCCTGCGATTGCGGTACATAAAATACCTGAGAATGATCCGTGAAACCGGTCGACACTATTCAGCGCCAGTGAGAAAATAATACCATACATTACAGAAAGACAAAACCCTAGGGCCGGAAATCCCACAAGCGCCATCTCCTTACTTCCCAATAAGCTTACAACAAGGATAACCAGGGCTGCAATGGTGAATATTCTCAAAACTATTTTACTGTCCATAATTTTAAGCAGGAAGAGACCCGGAATGCAGCCAACGGTCATCATGCCCCAGAAGAGTCCGACTGTTTTGGCACCTGTTGTTTCAGGAGGCAAACCGTGATATGTTCTAAGGAATTCGGAAATCCAGTTGGCAATGCCCTGTTCTGTGGCAACATACGAGAATATCCCAAGAAAAAACAGGATTACTATTCTTTGCCTGAACAGCTCAACGTGAGTCTTCCATGGTCCGACGACCTCATCCTCTTTGCGGGTGATCGGAGGGAACTTAATTGAGAAGACAATGATCACCATCAAAACACTCATTGCAACAAAAACCCAGTACATTGACACCCATGATAAATCATCAGGAATCATGGCAGATAAAAATCTGAAAATACCTGCATCATTTCCGGCGGCAAGGTTTGTGACAAGCCAGGAATAAACGAAAGGGCTGAGGAATGATGCTAATCCGAAGACCAGCTGTGCTATTATATTATTAAATGCGAAATGTTCTTCTCCTCCTGCAACTCTCAGTAAAGCGTAGATTGTGACCTGTAACATCGCCATACCGCTGCCTATCATGAAAAGAGAGACCAGGAAAACAGGGAAATGCGGTTTCAAAGTGAAAAGAAGAGAGCCGGCAAATGCCAGTATCCATGCACCCGTTATGCATTTCCTTTCTCCGAATTTCTGAACGATCATACCGGATGGTATTGACATCAGTCCATATGCGATAAAGAATGAAAAGGGCAAAAGCCCGGTCATGGTGCCCGAAAGTGAATAGCTGTCGCTTACATTAGGGTTAATTGCTCCAAGAATGTTTGTCAGAAAGGAAATGGCAAAAAAGATCAGGAAAATGATACTGACCAGGAAAATTCGTTTGTTCATGATTTTGAAGAGTTATGGAATGCAGGAACCGGCAAAAAGCCTTCTGCGTATTCATTTGACTTAATTGAATTATAAAAATAATCAATTTCCGTCATAAAGCCTGTATCTTTGATAGTATAAAACAAACAACCCAATGGAGAAAAACTACTATCCGCTTGGCAATGCAGAAGATAACAGGTTCATCAGAATTTTAAGGATTATTTTCGGGACGGCATGTTTCGTTATGGCAATCTGGTGGTTCAATTTTAATATTCATTCACAGAAAACAGACTGGTCTCTCTGGATTACAATTAGCTTCCTTTCAGGTTTCGGGTTCTATCAGATATGGGCTGGACTCGGACGCGCCATGAGATTCATTATAATCCGCAAAGAAAGCATCACAGTGAAAAAGAATGCTATTCTGTCGCCTGTGATGATACATGCTGCTGAAACATCCAGAATTGAGATCTATCCTCTAAGTGTATATTTCCTGGAAAAAACAGGCAAAAAATTCCTTCTCAGGTTTGGCACGGTAAATTACGAGACAAATGAGAAGATAATTGATGAGATTGTCCGATTTGCTGAGGAGAATAATATTCCATATGAGGTAAAAGAGGAGGAAATTTAATTCTTAATATTATAATATATATCTTAATATTAATTATAATTTAACACGGAGACATGGAGAACACAAAGAAACACAGAGTGTTTATTGTTAACTCTGTGTCTCTCCGTGTCCTCGTGTCTCGTGGTGAATTCGTTTTTTTAAAGTAACAAGATACTCTCCCATATCTCTTTTTTCACAAGGATGCCGCTTTCCCGGTTTGTCTCCCTTATATGAGATATGTTTTCGCCAGGGTACCTGATTTTTGATCCATCTTCAGCAGGTTGAGAATTATGCAGGTCGGTAATTATCTGCCCGATGCTGTTATCAATATAACTGAAATTTTTCAGCTTTCGGGGATCAATTGCAATAAATACCTGCGAAATCCCGGTTTCGGATGTACAGGATTTAATTTCATGAACTGACTTTCCACCTGAAAGCACAGTTGCAAGTATATCAAGCATAAGTGATAGTGATGCCCCCTTCCAGTAACCGGTCGGCAGTATTCTCCATGAATTCAGTATCTCACCGGGATCAGCAGTAAGCTTACCATCAGAATCAAAACCTCCCGGTATGGGAAGCTGCTTGCCTTCATTCCTGTAGTTTTCAAGCTTCCCATATGAGTACTGTGACATTGCAAAATCAAGAACAATCGCATCACTCCTGTAAGGAACCGCAATAACCATTGGATTGTTACCCAGCCGGGGATCTTTGCCTCCCCATGCAGGCATGTTGGGACAGGTATTCGTCCAGCATATCATGATATAACCCTTACGGGCAGCAAGCCATCCGTATGCTCCGGCTCTCATCCAATGGTTGGTATCAGCCAGGGCAACCATTCCCATTGAATTTTCAGATGATAGTTCAATTGCTCTTTCGGTTGCGAATTCTGCATTCAATGGGCCAGGACCAAGATTTCCTGTCCATTGTTCAATGCAGCCCGACCTGTGAACCAATTCAGGTTCGGCATCCGGTTTAATAATCCCTTCTCTGGTATTTTTTATGAAACGGGGAAACCGGTTCACTCCATGAGAGCTGACTCCTTCGAGAGTATTCATCGTGAAGACTGAAGCGAGTCTTTCAGATTTTGATTGTGTAAATCCGGCTTTTAACAGTATCCTCAAAAACTCGGAATACATTGAAGCCTCATTAACTACAATATTTACTGGATTATCCATTTATCTAAATTTATACAAATAAAGTAAATTTGCAGAAAAGTCTGCATCATGGCTTACTGGACAAAAACGAATGGCAGGATACAGTGCCTGCTTTGTCCTCACAACTGCAAAATTGCTGAGGGCAGGACGGGTATCTGTGGTGTAAGGAGAAATAACGGAAATGAAATTGAGCTTATTACTTATGGAGTGGTTTCCGGTTACTCGCTCGATCCTGTTGAAAAAAAACCATTATATCATTTTTATCCTGGCTATAATATACTCTCCATTGGTTCATTCGGCTGCAACATGCGGTGCGACTTCTGCCAGAACTATCAGATATCTCAGACGGTAAGGACCACTGGCTCAAAAGATATGTCGCCTGAAGATATTGTCCTGGATGCGTATTCTGCTGCAAGGAATATTGGTCTTGCATTTACCTATAATGAACCAACTATATCATTCGAGTTTATCAGGGATACGGGGATCACGGCCAAAAATGCCGGACTCAGGACTGTACTGGTGAGCAATGGCTATGTTAACAGCGGACCGCTTGAGGAGATCACAGGGTTCATCGATGCCTTCAACATTGACCTTAAAGCCTTCAATGAGAAATCATATAAAGTGCTCACGGGTACGAGCCTGGAGCATGTTAAGAATTCACTTAAGCAGATTGCATTATCAGGAAGACATCTTGAGATAACATCGCTGATCATCCCCGGACATAACGATAAGCCTGAGGAAATGATTCAACAATCAGAATGGATTGCCGGCGAACTAGGAAAAAATGTTCCTCTTCATCTTAGCAGGTACTACCCGATGTATAAAAGGGACGATCCTGCAACACCACAGGAAACCCTTGATCATCTTTACGAAATTGCGTCAGAAAGACTTGATCATGTTTATCTCGGAAACACTCATTCCGGGAAGGGTCAGGATACAGCATGCCCGCAATGCAAAACTGTTGTAACACAAAGATCAGGCTATAGTACCAGGCTGCTTGACCTTGATAAAGATGGCAGGTGTATTAATTGCGGCACTCTTATCTACGCGAACTTTACTTTTTCTTTGCCGAAAGGGCGCTGAGCCTTTCAAAAAGGTTGTGAACACCTTCCATCAGATCCTTTTCAACGCTTTTATAAAAAGCTTTCAGTATTTTAGGATTGTCCTTACCGTCAGGATTATTGACACGGGCAATAAGGTCGTTCCTTAAGTTCACTGCATTTTCTATAATCTCTGATACCTTATCTTGTTTATCAGGATGAACTGCTGAGAAGGTGAAAGAATCGGATATTACCTCGAATACAAGATAATCTATGTCTTTTTTAAGATCTCTTCTGCTTGACATATAATGTTAATTGATGAATATTTCGTAAAGATAGGAAAAATTTCAGGGTTTCAGGTTGAGCGAAGCGAAATCCCGACCGGAAGCGTCGGGAGTTTCAGGGTTTCACGTTTCAGGGTTTCAGGGTTTTACTTGAATTCCTGAAGACTCTCGTTTACTTTGTCAATATACAATCTTCTGAGTCTGGCAATCACTGGATTGCCGGCATTAAAAAATGTTTCGTTAATGCAGCAGTATGGAAGTACCATCGGTGAAGTGCCTGACATGAATGCAGCTTCATATTCACCGATATCATCCGCATTCACACAACTGAAATCAACAGCTATTTTTTCACTTTCACAGATTTCAAGAATATGTTTCCTGGTAATTCCGTTCAATATTACGTCGTCGGGAGCAGTGATCAGTTTCCCGTTTTTAATAAAAAAAACATTTGACCGGCTTCCTTCGGTTATAAGATTATCTTTATTAACAAGCAAAGCTTCATACGCATTTTCATTTGTAATTTCCTGGTGGATTGCTGCCTTAAGCCTGTAATTCAACACTTTAGCCTGAGGATCCTGTCGCTCTGCCCAGAATAAAATCCCTTTCACGCCTTTCCTGTACTGTTCAGGTGTCGGATAATGAGATTCAATGTAGTAAATCAGGTAATTCTCTATCCCTTCATTGTAATTGAAAACGATTTTAATGTTTATCTCTTTTCTCTTATCTCTTTCATTGAGTTTGATGATATCCCTTTTTATCCGGGGGGCATCAGCGATCATGTTTTTCTTCTGTTGTTCTACACTGAAAGCAAGCCTGTTCATATGATCATAGAAAAAGACCGGTGTTCCACCTGTCATTCTTATAACTTCATAGATCGTATCACCTTTGTAAACAAGGGAACTATCAAAATCATCAACTGACCGGATCTCTCCATTCAATATGAAATGAATGCCACAGTATTCTTTCATCTTTACTAATTGAATTACAAAAGTAACAATCTAATCTGATATGATCATTTCTGATTATATTCACGGCATAAAAACTCAAGTAAAATCGCATGTACGCGATTGTCGACATTGAAACAACCGGAGGATCGGCAAGACTCGAAAAAATCACTGAAATAGCCATTTACCTGCACGACGGGAATACGGTGACAGGTGAATTTATAACTCTTATCAACCCTGAAAGGAATATACCCTATTTTATAACCAATCTGACAGGCATTACCAATGAAATGGTGGAGGATGCCCCTAAATTCTATGAAGTTGCAAGGAAAATCGTAGAACTGACAGAAGGAAGGACATTCGTGGCTCATAATGCCAGGTTTGATTACACATTTCTCAGAGAAGAATTCAAATCGCTTGGGTTCAATTTCAGGAGAAGTCTTCTCGACACGGTTGCCCTGAGCAGAAAGCTCCTGCCCGGTCATAAATCATACAGCCTGGGAAATCTCTGCAAAGATCTTGAGATTACAATTAACGGACGCCACAGGGCCGGAGGTGATGCTTTTGCCACAGTTAAACTATTTGAGATCCTGATGGAAAAAGACAGGGAGATCAATCATTGTGGCCAAAGGCTCATGAAGAACACAAAACTATCGAAGCTTAATCCGAATCTTGATCTCAATAAACTTGAAAAAATACCTGAAGAACCAGGGGTATATTATTTCTACAACGAAAAGCATGATCTTATCTATATTGGAAAAAGCAAGAACCTGCAACAGAGAATAAGTACTCATCTATCAAATAACACTACCAACAAGGCTATGGAGATGAGGGATTCAATTTCAGATATCGACTGGGAGGAAACAGGGAGCGAGCTGATTGCCCTTCTCAAGGAATCTGCAGAGATAAAGATCAATAAGCCTGTATATAACCGGGCCCAGCGAAGGTCAAGATTCCAGTGGGGTATATACATGTTTACCGATACAAAAAGGATATATCAATTTCAGGTTTGGGCAGGTCTGTAAAGATGATGATATTCCGGTTTCAGTATTCACATCACGTGAAAAGGTCAAATCAAGGCTTAATTACTTTATTGAGACTTATAATCTTTGCCAGAAACTCTGCGGATTGTATGAAACAGATGGGGCATGCTTTCATCACCAGGTCGGGATGTGCAGGGGTGCATGCTGCGGCAAGGAAACACCAGTCGAGTATAATGAAAGGGCAAACAAGGTTATGGATGCATTCACTTTCAGCCGTAAGAACTTTTTCATCATCGATAAAGGAAGGGATTGTGAAGAGCGTTGTGCGGTGAAGATCGTCAATGGCAAGTACTCGGGTTATGGTTATTTTAACATCAACGATATTGGCTTCGGATTATCAGCTATTCATGAATGCATAAAGACCTGTGCTGACAATAACGATATACAGGTTATCCTCAAACAATACCTGAAAAGCTACAAAGTTGAAAAGATAATCGAGTTCTGATTACTCATCCATCGGCAGAAAACTGAATTTCCTGCCGTAATGAAGCATCTGTCCCAGATAATCATCGGTATATTCCACAACCACATCGGTTATAGTACTGTCGGCATCATAAACAGGTTTAAGATAAGGGTTAACAAATCCCGTATATGGTGCAAGATTCAGTTTTGAATATCTTTCAAGAATCTCCGTATGAAGCTTCTGATCTATTTTAACACCATAATTCTCAATAAGATCCCTGCCTGCATTATAATCACCCTCCGATTTGATTCTTTGAATTTCCTTCAGTAACTGTCCAAACAGATCCTGCAGTTTTCTATAATCGTTTACTCTTACAAATGTTTCACTATCACGGGTAAGAATCTCAACCACATTATCGTTTTTTCCCATCTCATAAACCCAGTGGGTTATCATTGATCTTGATCGCATGTGTGCCTGCTCAATATCTTTTCCGGGTTTTATCCTGACGATCTGTGTAAGCAGACCATTCCTGATATATCCGTCATAAGCTGCTTTTGCCGCATCCTGTTCAGGAAGTAAGCCAAGATCTGTAACTTTTTTGTCCATCATATAATAAAGTGCAAAAAGATCAGCTCTTGCTTCCTCTAAGGGTGAAGCATAATTCTTCAGTGCATTCGGATCGGTTCCCTCCCGGAGTTTCCCGCTGGCATGTCCGACACATTCATGAAGATCTGTGTGAAGAGCATCAGCAATTGTACTGTACTTTCTGGTTCTGCTTACCTCCTCTTCGCTATAGGCAAACTCCTCGAGGAAACCATTGCCCTGGTTTGCCTTATCATAAGCATTTGTAATATTGGCCAGTGTTACGGATTTCGAACCTACCTCTTTTCTGATCCAGTCGGCATTTGGCAGGTTTATTCCGAGTGGTGAAGCGGGATAGCAGTCACCTCCCAGCATTGCAATATTAATCACCCTTGCTGCAATTCCGGTAACTTTTTCCTTCCTGTATTCAGGTTGTATCGGAGCATTATCCTCAAACCACTGGGCATTAGCAGTTATGATCTTTGTCCTTTTTGTTGCTTCTGCATCGGTATAATTTACAATTGCTTCCCAGGTGGCTTTCATGCCCATGGGATCTTCATAAGTCTCAATAAAACCGTTTATATAATCGACAACAGGATCGGTATTCTTTGCCCAGGCAACATTATACTCATCCCATTTCCTGAGATCGCCGGTTTTGTAATACTCAATAAGCAGTCGCAGCTCGTTTTTAATAGTATCATTTTCTGCAACACTTATTGCCTTCTCCAGCCAGTAAATTATGTGATCTATAGCCTGACCATACTTACCACCGGATTTATAAACTTCTTCAATGATCTTGCCATTGACTTTTATCACTTTGGAGTTGAGTCCCAGGGATACAGGCCTGGGATCGTCAGGATCGGTCATTTTCGAATAATAATCCTCCACTTCTTTCTGGGTGACACCTTCATAAAAATTTGTTGCAGATTCTGCAACCATATCTTTTCCTGCTCTTTGTTCCACTTTCCTGGGGAATAATGTCTCATCAAAAAGAACAGGAGTCAGCAACTCTGCCAGCTCCTCAGGAGACTGATTTCTGGCCAGGGGGAGTTGCGTAGAATCAGAGTTCGTGATCAGAACTGAGAAATAATCTTCTGAAAATTCAGGGTTGAACTTGTCACTTGAATAATGGTGATGTATACCATTCGCGAAGAAGACCTTCTTTGCATATTTTTCAAATGCCTTATAATCATCAGTACTTTTATCCCCGGAATAGCTTTCGAGAATACCTTCTATAGTCTTCCTGATCAGGAGGTTATGCCTGAAGTTCTGATCCCAGAATATATCCCTCCCTGCGAGAGCGGCCTGACTCAGATAATAAATGTATTCCTTTTGCTTAAGGGTAAGCTCTTCAAATGCAGGGAGCTTGTATTTCAGGACCCTGATGTCGTCGAATTGTTCGACAAAATAGTTAAAATCATCATTTTCAGTTTCTTCCTGTTTTTCAGAAGATACACAGGAAAAAAAGAGTGGAAGTATCATAAGCAGAACAATAACGTATTTGTAAAATGTCTTCATGGTGTATATTTAAATCAGGCTGATTGTAAAATTATTAAAAAAGCCGGACTAATCTTTGTTTAACATGTACTTTACGAAATAAGTTCAATTGCACCATGTTTTGTATCTTCGCATATTATTTCTGCAATATGGAAAATATCTTAAAATCACTCCGCGAAGATCTGCTCAGGAACGCAAATGAAAAAGACCGGGTTGCCGGCGAACGGTTCTTTAAAGAGGAAGTCAAAATACTTGGAATAAAATCAGCTGTTGTCATATCCATCAGTAAATCTCATTTTGCTTCAATAAGTGACAAATCGAAATCAAATATTTTTTCATTATGCAATAACCTGTTCAGCACCGGAATAATGGAAGAAAGTTTTGTTGCGTGCAACTGGTCGTATGCGGTAAACAGGCATTACGAACCATCAGATTTCGGAGTATTTGAGAAATGGGTGAATAATTATGTTAACAACTGGGCGACATGCGATACTCTGTGTAATCATACTGTCGGAACTCTTATCGAAATGTATCCTGAACTTATCGATAATCTGAAAAAGTGGGCTTTATCATATAACAGGTGGGTTAAACGCGCATCAACTGTAAGCCTTATTGTTCCTGCGAAAAGAGGCAAATTCCTGACTGATGTATTTGAAATTGCCGATAGATTGCTGGCCGATAAGGATGATATGGTACAGAAAGGTTATGGATGGATGCTTAAAGTTGCCAGCCAGTCGCACCAGGAAGAAGTATTTGATTATATCATCAAACATAAAAAAATAATGCCGAGGACAGCCCTGCGCTATGCCATTGAAAAAATGCCTGCCACCATGAAGGCTGAAGCAATGAAGAAAGAGAAGCAATGACAAATAAAATACTTGATATTTTCCGTATCGGAAAGGAAGAAGCAGAAAAGATAGCTGCCTCCGTAAATGAGCCGCATGCTCACGATCATGAAGAGCTTCTGATAGGTGTTGAAGGTTCTCTTGAGCATTTCATTGATTTCAGATCGGAAGAATTCGATGCGCCCTACATAAGCTTCGTAACAAAGGGAAAGGTTCACAGGGTACAGCCCAGGATCAAAGACGGTAAGTGTGATGTCTGGGTAATCAGGTTCAGGAGTGAATTCATTGCAGAAACAACATTCCAGCTGTATATTCTGTATCACGAAAATGCTAATATAATTCTTCAGCCGGGCCCCTGTTTCACTCGTCTTGTAACTCTTGCAGAATTGATGTATACGGAATTCAACCAGGAGAATCCGGGATATGCGGCTATCAGGCATATGCTGAGCGCTCTGTTCCTGATGATCGAGGATGACAGGAAACGAAACTCCCAGACAGACCTTGATTTCCGTAAAACGCAGGATACAACATTCCGGAATTTTCTGAAGATACTTGAAGAGAATTTCCGGAGACCGGTAAGTGTCGATTTCTATGCGGAGAAACTCTTCATGACCACAAGGAACCTGAATTTAATCTGCCGCAATATTTTGCAGCAGAGTGTTTCGGAGATAATCGAAACACGGAAGCTTATCGAGGCCAAAAACCTTCTTACCTCAACAGATAAGACAATTTCAGAAATCAGCTTTGAGCTTGGATACAACGAAAATTCCTATTTCACCAATGTATTCAGGAAAAAAACCGGTCAGACACCCGGTGAATTCAGGGAAGAGATGAAAAAACTTATTTCCTGAAATTACAACTCCATTTCCGAATACTGTTACCCCCTCCCCTTTCTGCCGCAGTATCTTTGCATCATCAGATAATGATGAATGTTTAACTATTAAATAATGTTGATATGAATAAAACAAAATGGATACTTGATCCTTCACACAGTGAGCTTACTTTCAAGGTAAGACACCTGATGATCACTAATGTAAAAGGGGAATTTAAAAAAATCAATGCAGAAGTTATTGGTGATGACCTCTCGGATGCAAAAATTACAGCCGTAGTTGATGCCGGTTCAATCTCCACCAATGACGAAAAGAGAGATGCTCATCTGAAAAGTGCTGATTTCTTCGATGTTGACAATCATAAGGAGATCCTGTTTACTGGTAAGTCTGTCGAAAAAACAGGGGATAACACATACAAGCTGACAGGAGTTCTCAATATTAAAGGTATTTCCAGGGAAGTTACGCTTGACGTTGAATTCGGAGGCATTAACAAAGATCCCTGGGGAGCTGAAAAAGCGGGATTCGCTTTGCAGGGCAAAATCAACAGGAAAGACTGGGGACTCAACTGGAATGCGGCTCTTGAAACAGGTGGTGTTCTTGTGGGTGATGAGATTACAATCAGTGGTGAAGTACAGTTTGTCAAAGAACCAGTTTTGCAAAGAGCATGAAACTCAATCAATTAAATAAGATAAGTTCTCCTCCGGGGGCCACTGGCAAAATGCCTGTCCTTTTCCTGGGTCATGGAAGCCCGATGAATGCAATTGAAGAAAATGAGTTTGTCGAAGGTTTCAGACTGATCGGTAAAAGTATACCGAGACCGTCAGCCATCCTGTGCATTTCCGCGCACTGGGAAACAAGGGGAACTTTTGTAACTGGCATGGAGAAACCCGCCACTATACATGATTTCGGCGGGTTTCCCCGGAAGCTTTTTGAGGTACAATATCCTGCGCCGGGAAGTCCCTCCCTGGCAAACAATTTAAAGGAGACAATCACAAAGGCACAAGTGGGACTGGACACTAAGTGGGGATTGGACCATGGAGCATGGAGCGTTTTAAAGCATCTTTATCCCGATGCCGATATACCTGTTGTTCAGATGAGCCTTGACTATTACCAGACAATCCGTTACCATTATGAGCTGGCCGGTGAGCTGAAGGAACTCAGAAGACAGGGAATTCTTGTTATCGGCAGCGGGAATATGGTCCATAATCTTGGAACAATTGCATGGGACCGGCTCGATGATGATGAATACGGTTTCGACTGGGCAATGGAAGCCCGTGATAAAATGAGGCAGTATATTCAATCCGGCAATCATCTTAAGCTCATTGATTATCTTTCAGTAAATTCATTCAGGCTAGCCATTCCCACCCCTGAGCATTTCCTTCCGTTGTTGTATGTTCTGGCGATGAAGGATAAGGACGAGCCTGTTACGCTGTTCAATGATAAGGTAATTGCAGGTTCAATTGCAATGACATCGGTAAGTATAGGTTGAACCGGCTATATGAATAAGGGATCGAATATTTCGTATTTTTACGGAAAGATTTATATAGAATGAAGATCCGGTATTTAGTCATATTCTTATCCATATTCCCGGCATTTCTGGCAGGCCAGGACAGGATAACCGGCAGGGATTTCGCTACCCGGTCAGAGGTTATTGCAAGGAATGGAATGGCAGCAACGAGCCAGCCGTTAGCAACACAAACTGCCCTGGATATTCTTAAAAAGGGAGGAAATGCAATTGATGCGGCAATCGCGGCAAATGCAGTACTGGGAGTTGTTGAACCTACTGGCAGCGGCATCGGGGGTGATCTCTTTGCGATAGTATGGATTGCAGAAAAAGGAAGATTGTATGGTCTGAACGCTAGCGGAAGATCGCCAAGGTCGCTGAAGCTGGAATATTTCAGGGAAAAAGGTCTCGAATTCATTCCTTCTCATGGTCCGCTTCCCGTGTCAGTCCCGGGGTGTGTCGACGGATGGTTCGAGATGCATGATATGTTCGGTAAACTGCCGATGAATGAAATTCTTATGCCTGCAATAAGCTATGCAAGGGACGGTTTCCCGGTCACTGAAGTGATCGCCTATGCACTCGACAGGAATACACAGTTGCTCAAAGATTTCCCCAATATAAAGGAGGTTTATATGCCCGATGGCAAATCTCCGGCAAAAGGAGAAGTATTCAAAAATCCCGCACTCGCAAATACACTTCAGAAAATTTCAAAAGGCGGCAGGAATGAATTCTACAGGGGTTCAATCGCAAAAGACATTGATGCATTTATGAAGAAACAGGGAGGTTTCCTCTCATATGAAGATCTTGCAAGGCACCACTCTGAGTGGATAGAGCCTGTCAGCACCAATTACAGGGGCTATGATGTATGGGAGCTTCCTCCAAACGGCCAGGGTATTGCGGCATTGCAGATACTTAATATCCTGGAAGGTTATGACCTTGCTTCAATGGGTTTTGGAACCGCAGAATATATCCACACCTTTACTGAAGCAAAGAAGCTTGTGTTTGAAGACAGGGCAAAATATTACGCCGACCCGGTGTTTGCAAAAACGCCTGTGATACAGCTCCTTTCGAAAAAATATGCAGCCGAAAGGAGGAAACTGATCGATCCGCAGAAGGCAGCCAAAATCTACGATCCCGGAAAAATCGAAGCAGGAAATACTATTTACCTTACTGTAGCCGATAAATTCGGGAATATGGTGTCTTTAATCCAGAGCAACTACAGGGGTATGGGATCAGGTATGTGCCCGACCGGTCTGGGTTTTGTGCTCCAGGACAGGGGTGAGATGTTTTCTTTACAGGATGGTCATAATAATGTTTATGCTCCGGGTAAAAGACCATTCCATACCATAATTCCTGCATTCATCACAAAAGATGGAAAACCGTGGATCAGCTTCGGAGTTATGGGAGGAGACATGCAGCCCCAGGGACATGTCCAGGTAATTGTAAACCTCCTTGATTTCAAGATGAACCTGCAGGAGGCAGGAGATGCTCCCAGAATTTATCATTCGGGTTCGTCGGAGCCAACAGGCCAGCACATGACCGATGGCGGCATCCTGATGCTCGAAAGCGGGTTTCGGACTGAAGTGCTTCAAAAACTGATGTCTATGGGACACAAAATCCAGTGGGACCTGGGAGATTACGGAGGTTACCAGGCCATAATGTGGGATGATAAGAACAAAGTCTGGTTCGGGGCATCGGAGTCAAGGAAGGACGGGCAGGCAGCGGGGTATTAGCGCAGGGCGAAGGGCAAAGGGCGAAGGGCAAAGGGCGAAGGGCAAAGGGCGAAGGGCAAAGGGCGAAGGGCAAAGGGCGAAGGGCAAAGGGCGAAGGGCAAAGGGCGAAGGGCGTAGGGTGTAGGGTGTAGTATGAAGAAAGCGCTCCGTTGCTAATGACAAGTTCTGTAAATAATTGTTTTACAATATTATAAGATCCTTCACTCCGCTGACGCTGCGTTACTAATGACAAGTTTGTAGATAATTGGAACTCAATCGCAAAAGATGCTTCACTTCGCTACGCTGCGTTACTAATGCCAACTGCTAATGACAGCTTTTGTAGATAATGGTTCTCAATCGTGAAAGATGCTTCACTTCGCTTTGCTGCGTTCAGCATGACAGGCGCTATTGGTGGAGTCCGGGTGGATATTTCGGTCCATGCTGACCCCCTAAAAATGTAATGAAAAGGATCATTCTTTTCTTATTTTTCAATGACATTCCGGCAGATATTGACCCCTTTCTGGATAAACAGGTAAGGGATTTTTGCTTTTTCTGGGGGGCACGCGTGAGCGCGTTTAACTTTTCGGAGCAAGTCTGATCCTTCAGAGAACCAGGAATATACATTGGTTTGCGACTGAAGGATCTCTTGCTTCATGAAGAATTTATTTAAGCACCTGACAATGCGGCTGTCATATATATTATAATATGAATTATTATTAATATTATAATTAAACTAAAACAGATTTAAGGAAAGCATAAAAATCTGCGTCTTCAATCTGCGGATCTGCGGGAAAGGCTTTCTAATGCAACCCTTTTACGAATTCATCTGATAGAATCCCATTGTTGATTCTATCCCAAAGTTATTTTTTCAATCTTGGGTCATTCCTGTATTCAAATGGCACAATAGATCCGACTAACCTTGCATAATCGTATGTTTCGCCGGGAGGAACATCATTTCCCCCGGTGATACTGACTTTATTCATATCAATTTTGGTATTCTTAAACTTTGAATACAGATTGTAAAAATCTTCTTGAGTAAATAAGTCAATGTCTTCAGGATTCAGGTTGAATGTAATATTTATGATCTCTCCATTTTGATTAAAATAAATAATATAGCCGGAATTTAGATGCATCTTCAGTAATTTTTCTTTTGATAATACATCTTTTATAACACCATAAACCAGACCATTCATATAATTCTGATCAGAGAAGTTGGCAATACCAGGTTTACCCTCCCCTTTGCTTTTGTCAAAAGCTGGAGTTACTATTAGGTTCCCAAATTGACCTGTCTGATATTCAAATTTTTTACCGTTTTGACCGAAACCAGAAGTAAATACTACATAGAAAAATATAAATGCAATATTGCGTTTCATATATGGTTGGAATGCAAGGCTGGTTGCCAAATCCGTATTGTGAGTAAAACCAATATTTCTTAGGTAAGAGATATTATTTTTTCAACCTTGGATCATTCCTGTATTCAAATGGAACTATAGAACCAAATAACGTCGAATAATCATAGATTTCTCCTGGTGGAACATCATTTCCTCCACTGATTTTGATTTTATTCGTATCAACTTTAGTGTTTTTGAATTTGGTGTAAAGATTGTACAAATCATCTTCCGAAATTATACTCGTATCATTCGGATTCAGAATAAAAGTACAATTTATTATCTCTCCTTTAGAATTAAAATATATCAAATAACTAGAATTCAAATGAATTTTAAATAGTTTTTCTTTTGGAAATACTTCTTTTATAACTCCGTAAACCAAATTATTGACATAGGCCAGATCTGAATAATTCGCTTCACCATGTTTCCCCTGACCTTTACTATGATCGAATGTTGGAGTAACAATTAGGTTCCCAAATTGCTCTGACTGATATTTAAATTTTTCTCCTTTTTGAGCGAAGGATGAAGTCAATATCAGGCAGAAAAATGTAATTAATACTATGCTTTTCATCATTTGATTTATTTAATACATGATAGTACCACCAGAAATTATAAAATTGGTCGATGCAAATTCATTAATTACTATTGGAACAAAATCAGGATTATAGGAATTTTGAGAATTTGGTGGATAGTGCCAATTCTGACAATAGTTGTTAAAAGTAGAGGAATTAAAAGGTCCACCAGTAGCTACATTTTGAATCCAACTCAAATGTATTGTCTTTTCTGTTTCCAATAAGAAGTACGGTGTTACATTTTGCACTGGCCCTCCATAGATATATCCAACTATATCTTTTAATACTCTTGCCTCGAATTCATAATTTCTTATATTACTGTTAAAACTAGCTCCGTATTGAAGAGATTGGTACTTATGAATCAGCTCTTCTCTTACAACGCCTTCATTTATATAATCCGGAGCTTTAAAAAACATGGTTCTGCCGTCAATTGATAATGCTCCCAAACCATCAATTGTGGAATCGATTTTGAAAGTTATCTTTGAATTACTCCCGCAAATTGTTTGCCAAATATGTGCATAAATTGGATTTGCATTGTGAAAGTAAGAAATGGCTTGTTCAAGACTTTGTTGTTGAGCATCTGTCAAAGTAGAAGAAGAATCGTAAACTGCATCCACATGGGGAGACTGTTGGTAGCCACCATCACCACCACTTCCTCCGGAGCCACCGTCATCTCCATCACAAACCGAGTACATATAATCCCAGGACGACCAGGTTGTGCATCCATTGAGACCTTTGGTTGTATTATTGACACAATCTGTGTACCATGTGACCCAATAATAATGTGTGCAGGATTTCGTAAGATCGAGTGGTAATCCTGCATTTTTAATATGATTAATCGCAGCCAAAACTTTTCCATTGACAATTTTCCAAACCATTAGAAAAACTACCGTCTAATCTATGATAGAGGATAGCCCCTGAGAAAGATTTCCATTTTTTATATTGCAAGGTTGTAACATTATTATCCAATATTTCTGGAACTATTGTCATTAAGAATCCAAAGGTTTCATTCTTCCCCAGTTCGATTATAAGTCTGGTTTCTGATTGAATAAGTGTCTTATTATTTGATTTTTGAAATTCTTTATAATTGTCATCCGAAGTTATTCCTAATTCTCCATTTATCTCTATCGGGATTTCAACAACATCGGAATTCTTGCCATTATTATTGAAAGCTAAATTCCATTTTGGTTTTGCTTTAAATATTTTACCTTTCGTAAATTTATCCGATATCAGGCTCATTTCTGTTGAAAAATTGCTTTCATACCACAGTTTGGCTAAGTTTATATTAGCATTTTCGAAAACAACTTCTTCAGAAAAATCTTTTTGGCAAGCTATAATTATTACCATAAAGCTTAAAAAGATGATAATAATCTCTAGTACTTTCTTAGGCATATTAAATATTTTTTGAAAGATTAATCCGCATTTCATTAAGTCAATTAAATAATTCTCATTTCAAAATTATAACTGCAAATTTGAAATGTCAATCCCCCAAAAGGGTGAATTTATTCTAGAATGATCAAATTAAATCTGAAAGCCTTCAGCATAAGCTCTAGTGTTGTGTTGCATGCCATCTTTTTAAATAGGTGCTTCTTATGTGTTTTTATTGTCTCAACTGATCGATTCAGCCTGGATGCTATTTCTTTAATTGAACAACCATCAGAAATAAGATTTAGTACTTCATATTCTGCCTTTGTGAGTTTCTCCATATAATCAAAATAATATGTATGAAATATTAAAGCTTCTGAATCTATTATCTGAAGAAAGTAGTCATTCCAGCTAATATTTTTATATTAATATTCCTGGTTATTGTTTAATAGGAATGTCATTAGATTTGTTACCCGTTTTATAAAGATTTTGTATGAAATGCTTGTTTTATTGTACGAAATATGGGAAAAAAGAGGATGGTTTCAAATTAGCTCCGAATTGGTCTTGGTTTCCCACAGAAAATCTTTAATTGAAATCAGTATCAGCAGAGATAGCGGATCAATAGAATCAGTAGGTTAAATCTGCGGAAATCTGCGTCTTCAATCTGCGTGATCTGCGGGAAACTTCTTACCTGCTTTTTATCCCGAGCAAATCTATCAAACCATTAATGAATGTCAAGGGGTGCACCGGATTGCCGGGTACATACAGATCGATATGATTTTTTTCGATAAATGACCTGTCGAGGGCAGGGCTGCCTTCGAATATGCCTCCGCTGATTGCATCAGTACCGGCAAGGATTATAATTTTCGGCGAGGGTACTGCATCATAGGTCATCTGTAAAGCTTCGGCCATATTCTTTGATACCGGACCTGTGATCACAATACCATCAGCATGCCGTGGTGATGCAACGAACTCTATACCAAACCTTCCCATATCGAAGTTTACATTCCCTGCCGCATTCAATTCAAGCTCACAACTATTGTCACCTGCTGCTGACACCTGCCTCAGCTTAAGAGATCCTTTGAAAAGCTTCCTGATCTCTTCTCTAATCAGAGCGGGATCAAGGGTAACAGGATTGTTTACGGTTTCTGCCACAATAAGACGTTCTCTTTTGTTTGTTGATATCCTGTAGTCGGTTGTAAAGCGAACCTTACCGGGATATAAACGTGCACATTCATTGCAGAAAGTGCAACTGCCGAGATCAATTCTTACCGGGCCGGTAAGTATTGCACCCGTCGGACATACTTCCGCGAGTTCCTCTTCGTTGATCTTTTCGTTGCTGATTTCAGGCCGTCCCCTGAAAATACCGGGCACTTTTGCTTTTGTAACATCAGGAATATACTGCTTTCCCTGGTGAAATAATATTTTGATTGTGTTGAGCATTTTTCAGATTATTAAAGATCGTGTCCGCAATATGAAAGATTAAAGCTCTTGTTGCAGACAGGGAAATCTGAGATTTCATTATTCCTGACTGCAAGCGCCAGGGCAAGCCAGTTATGAAATGAAGGGTCTTTCACCTTGTAAACAGCAATCACCCCATTATCATCGGTGATGGCTGCATGGCAGGTCTCCCCTCTCCAGCCTTCTGTAAGTGAAATAACAAAAGAAGATGACTTCATGGTGAATTCAGGTTGTTTGATACTATTCACTTCAGGCAGATCTGAGAGCATTTTTCTGATATATGAAATGGACTGGAAAACCTCCTCTTTTCTTATCTGAACCCTGGAATAAACATCACCGTGATGTTTTATCACGGGTTTATGATCCAACTCACTATAAAGACCGTAGGGATGTGAAATCCTGATATCTCTTTCAATTGCGTTCATCCTGGCTGACATCCCGACAGTACCGATAGAGAGCAACTGCTCGTACTTCAGGGTGCCTGTTCTTTCAAAACGCGATAGAGAACTTGGAAGCTTTGAGAGTTCCTGGTTCATCTCCCTGAAGTCAGGTTCAAAGGCATCAAGAACGTTATTGAGTCTTTCAGCCAGGAAGGAAGTGAAAGGGAATGGATTAAATCCAGGCCTGATAAGGCCTTTCACGAGCCTGTTGCCGCACCACTCCTGGAAGAAATTGATAATTGGGGTTCTTAATCTCCCAAATACCGAGCTGCCGAGCTGGTAAGCAACATCAGTACAGATGGCGCTTAAATCCCCTGTGTGAATGGCGATCCTTTCAAGTTCCTGCGCCAGTGTCCTTGCAAACATAACATCCCGCTCCTGCCCGATACCTGAAAGGCTCTCCATGAGGTATGCAAATGCAGATGCATGTTCGGCAACACTGTCTCCGGCAATTGATTCCGACAGAACACTTCTCTGGATCATCTTCTTCTTTTCAAGGAACAACTGTTCGATCCCCCTGTGCTGATAACCCAACTGTATCTCAAGATGAAGGATCTGCTCGCCATTACAGATAAAGCGAAAATGTCCGGGTTCAATAATACCCGCATGAACCGGCCCCACTCCCACCTCGTGGAGTTCTTCACTATTGATAGAATAAAAAGGATATTCAGCCATTTTCGTCGACAGATCCGCCCTGTTTTCCGGGTAACGTACAGGTTTCAGCCAGGGATGATCAGAATATTTTATTCCAAAATTTTCGCTGAGCTCACGCTCAAACTTTTCGAAATTAAAATTTTGCGCAGTAAATGAAGGAATTGTAATATCACTTTTTACCCGGGCGGAAGAAACACGTATAATATGTTCGCTATCATCGGCCAGGCAGCATATCAGCTTTGCGGCTCCGGATACAGGATATCCGAAAAAAATCACGCAATGCCTTTCCGGATGATCTTTCATGAATGCGAGATTATCATCCATGAATTTATTGTACGGAGATTCCGGAATCGTGTTTATTCCAACAGTCTGATTATTATTTAAAGTTATATAGCTCATTTCAGTTCGGCATTATGCTGACCGCATCCCTTATAAGTTGAACAAAAACATCGGGAGGATTCAAACCAAGCCATACAGCCAGCGCCAGGAGAATAAGCTGGCTTGCGCTTTCCCACGGGTTCATCACAGGGACATTACTATCGTTAAATCCCTGAACAGGGACAAATAAAATCTTCATTATATTCTTTGCGAAGGCGTAGATGATTATTGTAAGCAGGAACAACACAAGGGCCAGCAGTATGATATGATTCTTTTCAAACAAAGAGCGGAAAACGAGAAACTCGCTGACGAATAAACCTGAAGGCGGCATCGCGGTTGCACTTATGAATCCGGCCAGAAAAACAATCGCTCCGGCAGGATTATATTTGAAATAATTGCCGGTATCCCGGATGCTTTTGCTGCCAAAAACACGGTATATCTGGTTGAACTGGAAGAACATCGATGATTTAACGAATGCATGAAGTATTATGTGCAGAATAGCGGCATAATAACCGACACCGCCTGCAGCAACACCAAGCATAACAATGCCCATGTGCTCTATACCGGAATAGGCGAGCATCCTCTTGATATTCAGAACCCTTGACATATAAACTGCAGCCACAAATATCGAGAGGAATGCTGCAACATAAATGATCATGCCTGCCCAGTTATGAAGTGATGTTCCGGAAATAACAGCATAGAATCTGAAAATACCGGTAAATCCAAGGTTCATCAGAACACTGGCAAGAAGCGCTCCTGCAGGAGCCGGGGCTTTATCCTTGGCGTCAATCCCGGCAGTGTACATCGGAACAAGACCCAGCTTGGCTGTAAAACCCGTGAAGATGAACAGGAAAGAGAGCCTTAACCAGAAAGGATCAAGCTGATCTTTATATTGCATCAGGTTCGAAAAGGATAGATCAGCCGACCCGGTGTTTCTGAGAGAAAGGCTGAGGAAAAGTATCCCGATAAAAACAAAGGTTATACTTATGGCACAAATGAAAACATATTTCCAGGTTCCTTCCAGCGCCAGCTTATTCCTGTGATGATATATAAGAGCTGAAGCCGATAATGTTGTAAGTTCCGTAAAGATCCAGATAACTGCAATGTGATTTGCAAGGTAACCTGCAGAAATCGAAGCAATGAGTATAATAAGTGCAGTGAAATAAATTGCCCGCGACTGTGGTGTCTCTTTATGCCTTTTTAAATACAGGTAACTGTGATACACAGCAGGAATTGTGATAACGCTGAGCGTAATCAGCAGAAGAAGACCGAGTGAATCGAATGTAAAATATTCAAGTGATGTCTCTTTCCATGATGAAGCAGCAAACACAGTAAATGCTACCTGCAACGTGATAAAGAAAACCATAAAGTAATTATTCAACCTGGATTTCCTGTTCAGGAAAACCATTACAGCTGTAAGAAGAGCAATCAGAAGGTATATCCCTGTTATCATCTTTTTAATAATCTTTCAGGTTACTGAGTTTATCAACATCAGCGTCCCTGAACACATCTCCGATTTTATTCAGGAAAATTCCCAGTATAAGAACACTTGCAAACACATCCAGCATGATACCGAGATTCACGAGATTAGGCATTTCATTTCCTGCTGCAAGCGAGAATACAAAAACTCCGTTTTCGATCATAAGGTAGCCCATAACGTGCGTGATGATCTTCTTTCTTGATGCAATGAAGTACAAACCCGTAAACAGTGTGGAAAGCGAAACTATGAAGAACAGCTTGTCAAGGTTTTTATCATTTATTGAACTTGCAAGAAGTACAGTGACAACCACAATGACAGTTGTTATCAGCAGCGAAATGAAGTGTGGCAGATAAGGTTCTGTTTCCCTGGTTATATTATTTCTTTTAATAAGATAACTCAGAAAATACGGGACAGCAACAGCCTTAAAAATTACCGTTTCAAGAAGTATGAGCACCAGGTTTACAGTATTGATCGAATGGAGCTGCATAAATGCTACTGCAAAGAGTATCATACCCTGGAGTGCAAGAACACGTACATAAGTTATGATCCTGTTTGCAATTGAAACATAGAAAAGACTGATTATGAATAATATCAATAAAACGTCTGTCATTTTTATTGTTTTATACAAATTTTCCAAGTACGAGCAAAACTCCCAGGAATATTATGAAACTAACTGACGAAAGAGCAAGTATGAATTGCGGGTTGTGGCTCATCCTGAAACGAGCCATGAATGATTCAATCATTCCGGCAACCACAGCGAACATAAACTGTACAAGTACAAAGATGACAACGGTCCATGGCCATTGAAGTCCTCCTATAAAAAAATTCGCAATGAGGGCGCCATACATCGCAAACTTCAGGTAACCGGTTGTCATAATAAGTCCGAGATCGAAGCCGCTGTTATCGAGTACCATTACTTCGTGTACCATTGTCAGTTCAAGATGTGTCTTTGGATCATCGACAGGCATTCTGCTGTTTTCAATCATTGCTATCATGATAAGCACAAAAGCCGCAAGGGCTCCAAGCGTATATGTGACTGATGAGGCCAGGTGCAGTTCTGAAAAAATCCTGTGGAATGAAGTGTGACCGGTAACGAGAGCGAAGGATCCGATAAGTATAAAGAAAGCAGGCTCGGCAAATAAAGAGTACAATGCTTCACGGCTTGCCCCCATACCCTCGAAGCTGCTGCCTGTATCCATTGCAGCTATGATGTTAAAAAACTTACCGAGGGCAAGTATATACGCGAAAAAAATAAAATCTCCGTCAAAGCTGACAATGCCCTTATCGGAACCCAGGGGAATAACAAGACATGCCATTAATACAGAAGAGAAATATACTACAGGCGCTATCCTGAAAATAATGCTCGTAGTTTCACTGTAAACTGTTCCTTTGCCAAAGAGTCTTGCAACATCTTTAACAGGCTGAATGATCCCGGGACCTTTTCTGCCTGACATAATGCTCTTTGTTCGGTTTAAAACTCCCGTAAAGAAGCAGGCTGAAATAAGAATTAAAAGAATGCTT
This sequence comes from uncultured Bacteroidota bacterium, assembly GCA_963744745.1. Lineage (GTDB taxonomy): Bacteria > Bacteroidota > Bacteroidia > Bacteroidales > VadinHA17 > LD21. The sequence continues at coordinate 516,642 of CAVUVD010000001.1, forward strand.
ACCATTACAAGGTCTTTAAAAGTTGGAATAATGATAATATCTTGTTAAAAAACAATGGAATACAGATTACCGCTGTCATAAAGATTATGCCATAAAGGATATATGTCTGAAGGTGCCCGTTCTGAAGGAAAAGGAACCTGTCAATAATCCTGTCTGTCAGTTTTAACGGTTCGTCAATAAGCTTACGCTCTACTTTGTCATAAGGATGAGTTTCATAATGCTTTTTCCCGGGAAATACTTCTGAAATCTCCACTTCATCTTTTTCAATATCAAGAGCAGGTTTCGCAAGCTTTGAATAACTTCTCACAAAGGAATTTGCCGTGTATTGTATCTTGCTGCCTGAAGCCGGATATCCACATCCCCACGTTGGTCCAGTCTCAACTATCCTTCTCTTGCTGACAATTCCTCTGAGCCATACTATCAGCAATACCAGCAGGATAAATCCAATAAAGAGCCAGTTAATTATCTTCAGGGAATCAATCGCCCCTACTTTAATCAGATTCAGATTGAAGACTATGTCTCCGGTAAACAGATAAACAGGTCGTTGAAGTATTCTGAGAAAAAATGCCGGGAACAGACCTATCAACAGCATGAATAATGCAACAGCATACATTGGGAACAACCCGGAAGAATCTGTTTCTTTCAAATCATTTAACCCGGAGCGATTTGTGCCAAGGAAGACAATGCTGAAAGCCTTTGTGAAACACAAAATTGCGAGACCCCCAATTAAGACCAGCCCTGTAAGGGCAAATATTATTGCAATCTGTGATATTACTCCGGCGCTGTAAAGCCAGTTGTAGAGTCCGCCATAAATCACAAATTCTGAAATGAAACCGTTGAGTGGCGGAAGGCCGCATATTGCTAAAGCTGCTATCAGGAAGAGGATAGCTGTTTGTGGCATTTTTTTTATGAGCCCGCCAAGACGTTCAATACTTACAGTATGGGTCGCCTGGAGAACATTCCCTGCACTGTAAAAGAGTAAGGATTTGAATAACGAATGGTTCAGGGTATGCAGCAGGGCGCCTGAAAAGCCGAGTATAGCCATCCACTTATTCAGGGAACCAAGACCGATGCACCCCACGCCGATTCCGATACCGATAATGCCTATATTCTCAATGCTGTGATATGCAAGTAAACGTTTGAGATCGTGCTGGATTATGGCAAGCATCACACCATAAACGCCGGAAAATAGTGAAATAGCAAGGATAAAATACCCTGCAATAAAGTAATCTACCTTGAGCAGCAGGAGCATTCTCAATATTCCGAAAATACCGATTTTAATAACTACACCAGACATTATTCCTGAAACATGTGATGGAGCTGCAGGATGGGCATAAGGCAGCCAGGTATGGAAAGGAACAAAACCGGCTTTAAGTGCAAAACCGGCGAAAAACAGGATAAACAACGCCGTGCCTGCAAGAGAGGATTGCCCTTCGGAGAATAAACGTATAGCTTCAAAATCGTAGCTGCCTGACTTGACTGCATAATACAGGAAGCCAAGCATCAGAAGCACAATGCTGACATGTGACTGAACAAGATAATTTATTCCCGCTTTAATTGTATTCGGTTTATTATTGTCAAAAATTACCAGGACGAATACTGCAAGAGACATTATTTCCCAAAGAAGAAGAAATATGAAACTGTTCTGGACAACACATATTCCAATGAGTGAGAAATGAACCAGCAGAAATGCAATGCAATGAAGAGTAATGGCATTCTTCCGGGATTGGTATCTCTTCATGTAATTGAAGCCATAGACAGCGCCGGTGAGCATTGTGAAATTAATAACAAGAATGAACCAGGCAGACAAGGCATCAAGACGTACCGGAACATTTCCGAACATCCGCGGGCCGGTGAGAACTGTCTCAAATACAGGGCCTGTAAGTGCATTAATGGCTGTAATGCCAGTAAGTACAGCAGTTAGACCAACTCCCGCTAACGTGACAACTCCTTTGATTTTAGTATTAAAGAGAAGTATGGCTGTTATTGAGACAGCCAATAATATAAATAAAATATTGACCATCGAAAGTCATGAAATTTTAAGGGGGCAAAGAAAACAAAAAAAACTAAATGTCAGACATCCATCTGCATTTCCTTATTTTTTACTACTTCAAGAACTTTTGTTGTTCCTCCTGTTTCGAGATTAATTCCGTGAGGTTTGTTTACTTTCCACGATCCGCCTGTAAAATCAGGAACATCGATAGACTGAGACCTGTTCGCTACAGACCATTCACTCAAGGGAGCTACGGCACTCCATAGAGCACCGTCATATACATCCTGGTCGATAGGCAATCCGTTTCTCAGACAATCGATTAATCTCCAGTCCATGATGAAATCCATGCCGCCATGTCCCCCGACTTTCTTTGCCAGTTCGCCGACTCTCTTTACAATCTCGGGAGTGTATTTTTCCTCGATTGCCTTCATCTCTTCATCATCAGCCCAACTTTCACCCAAGGCAATTCTTTGTTCCGGATACTTACGAACCATTCCCTGTGTTCCTTTTACCAGGTGTATTCTTGAATAGGGTTGTGTTGATGAAACATCATGCTGCACCATTACAGTCTTGCCGAGTGTTGTCTTAATAACAGTTGTATTAAGGTTCCCTCTGAATTTTGAGGCTTTCCATTCATTATAGAAAGGATCGTTTGCCGCCAGTTGTTGCTCCATGGGGGTCATGCTGAAATCGTTTGTCGAAACAGATGTCAGGTATTCCATCTTATCTCCCCTGTTGATGTTCAGAGCCTGGCATACCGGTCCCAATCCGTGTGTTGGATACAGGCTGCCATCTCTTCCTGCATTTTCTCTTAAGCGCCACATGTTTGTATAAGCTCCATCAGACTGACGGCTGTCATCCGGTTTCTTAAAATTCATGCCAAGAAGGTTATGTATATAGGCGCCTTCTCCATGAATAATATCCCCAAACAAGCCATTCCTTGCCATATTGAGGGTTAACAGTTCAAAGAAATCATAGCAGCAGTTTTCGAGCATCATACAGTGCTTCTTTGTTCTCTCCGATGTTTCAACAAGCTGCCATGCTTCATCGATCGTACGTGCAACCGGAACCTCGCTTGCAGCATGCTTACCCTGTTCCATTGCATAAACACAGATTGGAGTATGCATATTCCAGGGGGTGCAGGTATATATCAGGTCAAGATCGGACATTTCCACAAGCTTTTTCCATATTTCAGGAGAGCCGGCAAATTCCTGCGCAGCAGGTCTGCCAATGCTTTTAAGATATTTCTGCGAACCGTCGACAGCTACCTGGCGAAGGTCACACAGCGCCTTTATCTCAACGCCTTCGATGAAGGATAATCTCTGAACAGCTCCGCTTCCCCTGTCTCCCAGGCCAATGATACCAACCCTGACAACCGGTAATGCAGGTGCAGCATATCCCGACATGTTGAACTTCTGCGAATGTTTCTTTTTAGCAGATTCAAGAATCATTGCAAGTTTTGATTCAGGTTCTTTTGTCTTGTTGTTTTGAGTATCCGGTAGGATACCTGCTGATAAAGCACCGGCTCCTGCAAAAGTTGCTGTTTTAAGAAAATTTCTTCTGTTGGTAGTCATGTCGTTATGGTTTGGCTGTTAGTTGAAAACAAAAGTATTCAAATTTTGCATCATTACATGCCGGGCTTTTTATTCTTTTCCGAGAATTCAACAATCTTCTTTATCCTGTTTTGCCTTGTTTCTTCCCGTTTGGCGCTATTGAGCCAGAAAAGATAGATCCTGCGGCTTGAAGGAGAGAAATTCATGAAATTGGAATGTGCCTGTGGATTGATCTCAAGAGCCTTGATCAGATCACCGGGAATTTCAGGATCTCCATCCTCCTTGTTTATTAAAATAATCATGAATCTCCAACTATCAATATTATTTCTAGAAGGATAGTTTTTGCTTCAGACGGCCTCACCCCACGAGGGTCTCTCAAAAGTCATTTTTAACCGCAAAGTACGCAGAGTTGACGCAAAGAACGCAAAGTTATAATACTGATATATAAGCCTTTGCGCTCTTCGCGAAAGCCTTTGCGACCTTTGCGGTTAATGGATTTTGACATTAGATACTTCCTGTTCGAGGTGAGACTGGTGAGTCATTGATTGACATCAAGCCCTGGTAGGGTGATTTGGTTTAAATTGATATATCTTTGCCGGAAAACGTCAATGCTCATTGAAGAGAATATTTCTTTAAAGAGGTATAATACATTTGGTCTTGATTATCAAGCAAAAGGTATTATTCATATTGAGAACGAAAGGGATATGAATAATATCAGGGGAGAACTTGAGAAATATCAATCCTTTCTCGTAATCGGAGGTGGAAGTAACTTATTATTTACAGGTGATTTCGAGGGAGTGCTGTTACACCCGGTAATTGGTGGAATAAATACAGAAAAAACAGAAAACTCTGATACTATCATTTCAGCGGGTTCGGGTATTAAATGGGATAACCTTGTTGAGTGGACTGTCGGGAATAATCTTTACGGACTTGAAAATTTATCACTGATTCCCGGGAATGTTGGCGCCAGCCCTGTCCAGAATATCGGGGCATACGGGACAGAGATCAGTGAAAAAATAGAGAAGGTCGAAACTATCAGGTTATCAGACCTGGCCCGGGTTTCGTTCAGTAATGATGAGTGCGGTTTCGAATACAGGTATAGTATTTTCAAAGGACCAGAAAAGAGAAGATACCTTGTCACCCGGGTATTTTTCCGTCTAAGCAACATACCGCGATTCAATCTTGAATATGGACCTGTGAGGGATGAAGTTGAAAAGATTGGAAAGATTACACTACGGAATGTCAGGGAGGCAGTAATAAGCATAAGGCGTAGTAAACTTCCCGATCCTGGAATTACCGGTAATGCTGGGAGCTTTTTTAAAAATCCTGTTGTTCCGGATGAGGTTGCCAGGGATCTGAAAAAAGAGTATCCGGGCATCCCGCTTTACAAGGCAAGGCCTGGATATTCAAAAATTCCGGCCGGCTGGCTTATAGAACAATGCGGCTGGAAAGGAAAAAGAATTGGTGATGCCGGGGTTCATATCAAACAGGCGCTTGTAATTGTGAATCACGGTAATGCAACAGGGATGGAAATCTACAATCTCTCTGAATCATTAAAAGATGCTGTAAAAGGCAGGTTCGGGATATCCCTTGAACGGGAGGTTGAAATAATAGGAGCTATTTGAATATCTTAAGGCGGTTTAACTCTCTCTGGTATTGTGCAGCATACCTGTTATGTTCAGAAAGAGTTCTTGAAAAATTATGATATCCTGAAAAATCGGATTTCGCGGCAAAATACAGGTAATTATGTTCCTCGGCATTAAGTACCGCTTCAATGCCTTCAATTGACGGACATCCCACCGGTCCTGGAGGGAGTCCTTTATATTTATAAGTGTTATAGGGTGATTCTACAGTCAGATGTTTATTAAGCACCCTGGTAATCGTATAATCATTAAGTGCAAATCTAATTGTCGGGCAAGCCTGAAGAGGCATACCGAGTTTAAGCCTGTTCATGTACACACCTGCTATCCTTGGCTTTTCATCGCCTTTTGCCACTTCATCATCTACAATTGAAGCGAGAGTTGAAACTTTTATGGGATCAAGCTTCAGTTCACTGGCCCTGGCAAGTCTTTCGGAATTCCAGAATGCTTTATATTCTTTTAACATCCTCTGGTAAAACTCTTCTGGTCCGGTATTCCAGAAAAACTGGTAGGTATTCGGAAGGAACACAGCAATTACAGTTTCCCTGCTGAATCCGTCTGCTGAGTAATTCGATTCATCTGTAAGAAAAGAGATAAGTTCCGTTGAATCTGCTTCTATCTTTTTCCCGACCTTTCCGGCTAGCTGATTTAGTGTCCGGATGTTATTGAATGTAACATTTACAGGTTTCTGGTTGCCGGAGCGAAGCATATCGATCAGTTGTATATAAGTCATGCCATCCTCAATGATATACCTTCCGGCCCTGATATGATTGGTAAGATTCTTCCTCTTTGCTATCCAGTGGAACAATTCAGGTTTCTTTATATCAGCAATTGAATCGATGAGATAATAAACCTTTTCATACACAGTTCCTGTAGGAATCAATAATTCTTTTTGAACACCATTGGTTTCGATATTGATTCCGGCTATATTTCTATAAGTCACAAAAGCAATCAACAGAATGATAAATGCAACAAACAGTAAGGTTATTGACTTTTTTCCTTTCATGATTATTCGGCTATGCAAATTTAGGCAAAATACGATTATAGTTAATAAATTTGTGAGGCATTAAAACCGAATGAAAATGGCTACATCTACATTGCTGATCCTCATAGTAATTGGTATTATTACAGGAATTGTTGCAGGTATGCTCGGTATTGGAGGTGCAATTATAATGGTACCTGCTCTGGTATATATTCTTGGTTTAAGCCAGCAGGCTGCACAGGGAACCAGCCTGGCAGTAATGTTGCCACCGATAGGGATAATAGCAGCTTACAATTATTATAAAGCCGGACAGGTGAATATTAAATTTGCCCTGATCCTGGCGGCATGTTTTCTGATCGGATCATACTTCGGGTCAAAGTTTGCACTGAATCTTCCGGCAACAACACTTAAGAAGATTTTTGCTATACTGCTTGTAGGAGTAGCGTTGAAGATGCTTATTTCAAAATAACAGATCAGCGTTCAGAATTCAGAATTCATATTACTGAAGTCTGGTTTAATCTGAACGCTGAGGACTAAAATCTGTTGTTTTCAGAACATTATTCCGAGGCTGAGCACAAGAGACGGCTGCCGGTCATCGAGTCTGAAGTTTGCCCCACCTATCTGAACATCATCACCGAATTTTCTTGCAAGACTGCCATTGTACCTTGCATCCAACGTAAGCGTGTTAAGAATATCAACCCCGAGTCCTGCCTGGAAGCCAAAGGTTGTACCCCTGTAAAGATCATCGAAATTCGGATCATTCACCAGATTGCTGGGTGAGCCAATCGGCACTCTTGCTGAAGGTCCTGCATTCACTCTCAAAGGTCCAAACTTAATGCCGACAAGGACCGGAATCTCAAGCCTGCTAAATCTCTGATCGCGCACAACCCCCAGCGGATTTGTATTATCAGTTATACGGTATTCGTAAGTAGTTGTTGCAAATACAGCCTCCGGCTGGAGGTATACCGGCCCGAGTCCTGCTCTGATGAAGATCCCTCCATGGAATCCCCAGGATGCATCTTTAAGAGATTCAATTGTTGTAGTTCCTGTTGAAACATCATAACTAGGAACGGTGGTTGTGCTGGCACCTGCTTTAATCCCAAACTTCAGCTGAGAAAATGCCGGTGAGGCCAATAGCGCTAACAGTAGAACTGCAAAATACTTTTTCATGACTTTCTGTGTTAAATTTCAGTATAATAATTAATCAATTAGAAGGATCCGAATATTTCTTACCCACTCTAATAAATAACATCGAATTATACCAAAATGTTGTTAATGCAGAATGATTATTAGAAGTAGCAAACTGGTATTCAGATTGTTATGTGTTCTATTTTTTCTCCAGTTCAGCAAACATTATTTTTTTCATGCTGTCAAATTCTGCACGATCGAAAAGTCTTGTCAGAAAAATTATTTTGCCCGATCTGTCAATAATAACATTCCGGGTAACACCTGCTTCTTTTTGTGCAAACAAGCCAAAGATTTCAGCTCCCGGATCAAGTGCCAGCGGATAGGTGATCTTCATATCCTGGCTGAACCTGGCTACTTTTTCCTGTGGCTCATCCCTGTCAATGCCAATTACGGCCAGGCCTTTATCCTTCTTCAGTTTCCATATCTCACTTTCAATAAAGGGCATTTCAGTCCGGCATACACTGCACCAGCTTGCGGTAAACTGAAGCATAACGAGCTTACCTTTAAGATCAGAGAGCCGGTATGATTTTCCGCCTGCTTCATTAACGGTAAAATCAGGCGCCATATCACCTACTTTTACTATATAACCATTTTCGTATACCCTGTTCTGTCCCGATAACAAAGAAAACACGGTAAATATTAAGCAAATTGATAACAGTACTTTTCTCATATTTTATTTATTGAAGAATTTCAAAGATATAATTAAAACAGATTCCAATAAATGTTACCTTAGTAATATCAATGTGAAATTCCTTATACCCGTTAGATTCATTTTAATGAAGAAATTTATTTTGGTCTGGTTTTTTGTAATTAATTATTCATCATCAATAATTTACAGCCAGGAAGATCCCTCACTTAAAGGTCTTCAGGCAATAAACAGGAGCGTTATTGAAGCCCAGCTGGAATTCCTTGCTTCTGACTGGATGGAGGGAAGAAGGGCCGGTGAAAGAGGTGAAAAGATCTCATCAGATTATATTGCTAGCATGCTGAAGCTTTATGGTATAAAACCTTTTGGGGATACACCCGGTTCAATAAATTCATCATCCGACAGATCATACTTTCAGAACTTTAACCTGCTGAAGACAACACCGGGACCCGAACAAAGTTTAAAACTGAGATCGACACGGGACGACGCTTTGAAAACAATTATATTTACAAATAATATTGATTTTGCGGTTCGTCCGGCAGCAAATACAGAAATAGAAGCTCCGGTTGTATTTGTCGGATATGGATTTACAAATGACAAACTAGGTTTCAACGATTTATCAGATATCGATATAACAGGCAAATTCATACTAAGGATTACTGGCAACCCGGCTTTTGCTACATCAAAACTTACCAGGGCAGAACTGAATGCATCCAAGAAAACGCTCGAAACCATTGCTGTTACAAAAGGAGCTGCCGGAATTATCGATGTTAATCCGGACATGAAAATACTGAATACCGTATCAGGAAATACCAATGACATGTCACCTGCTGAAAAATCACCACGTCCATACCAGGTTTACTCCAGCTACTCTATCCCGGGAGATAATGACTGGAACAGTATTGCAAGGCTGGTGGTTTCTATGAAAACCGCAAAAGAAATACTCGCAGAATCCGGGAATAGTATTGATGACTATATAGAAACAGCAGATGCAGATCAGAAATACTCATTTAAACCTGTTTCCGGTAAAACAATAGCTCTAAAAACGTCGGTTTTGAATGAGATTGTACCAGTCAGAAACATCCTTGGAATTATAGAAGGAACCAATAAAACCGAGATGATTGTTATCGGGGCTCATTACGATCATATGGGTATGAATAACGGTTATCTCTGGAACGGAGCCGATGATAATGGTTCCGGAACTGTAGGTGTAATGACACTCGCAAAAGCCATAATGGAAACCGGTAAGAAACCTGAAAAAACAATAATAATTGCTCTTTGGACTGCCGAGGAAGAAGGATTGCTCGGTTCAGAATTCTTTATAAACAATCTCCCGTTTTCCAGGGAACAGGTCAGGCTTAATGTAAATTTTGATATGATCTCGAGATATATCTCAGAGGATCAGAAGAACAAGGTAGTTATGACTTATTCTTCATCAGAGAAGAGCTTCAGGGAGATGACAGTTACAAATCTGAAAAAGTATGGTATCGGACTTGATGTTGATTATCAGCCTTCCGATAATCCCCCCGGCGGTTCAGATCACAGATCCTTCGTTACTGCGGGTATTCCAGTAATGAGATTCAAACCGGGGCACAGGGAAGAATATCATACACCGGATGATGAGGTATCCACGATCGACTGGGACATAATGGAAAAAATTGTAAAAATCAGCTTTGTCAATATCTGGCAGCTTGCAGATTCAGAATGGTAAACATTTAAATACATGAAGCATATGAAATCTTTAATCACATTATTCAGCGTTGTTTTCCTTTTTGCTTTTATGCCCTTCTTAAAAGCGCAAAACCAGGATAATAAAAAATTAAACATTATTATTATCGGGGCTCATCCGGATGATCCGGATAAGGCAGGTGGAACAGCATATAAATGGGCACAGACTGGGCCATAACGTTATGATGGTTTCTCTTACAAACGGAGATGCAGGACATCAGTCTATTCCTTCCGATCAGCTGGCAAAGATCCGCAGGGAAGAAGCCAGGAGAGCGGGCGAAGTAATTGGAGTAAAATACATAACTCTTGATAATCATGATGGTCAGCTTATGCCCACATACGAGAACAGGTTGCAGGTAATCCGGCTGATAAGGGAACAAAAGGCAGATATTGTAATTTTCCCACGCCCTTATGATTATCATCCTGACCACAGGTATACCGGGACTCTTGTACTTGACGCCGCTTATATGGTCACAGTACCGAGGATACTTCCTGAAGTTCCTTTCCTCGAAAAGAATCCGATGTTTCTTTTCATGAGTGACGGATTTATCCATCCTGAGCCTTTCAAAGCCGACATTTGCGTGCCAATTGACGATGTAATTGAAAAGAAGATCGACATGTATCATCAGCATACATCACAGATGTATGAATGGTTACCATTCAACAGGGGGGAACTCGACAAGGTCCCGGCAACTGAAGCAGAACGAAGGGCATGGCTGGGGAAAACCAGGGTTATAGGTTCAAATGCAGAACCCTATCGTGATAAGCTTATTGAAATGTTCGGCAAAGAAAAAGGATCACAGATAAAATTCTGCGAAGCATACCAGGATTCAGGTTACGGTACCAGGCTGACGAAAGAAAATATGAATTACTACTTTCCTTTTTTAACTAGCTAAGTAAATATAATTCACATGGCATGATATTTGAGTTGTAGTCATTATAAAATGACTGCAATGAAAAAGCTTTATCTGTTGTCGGGGGTTATTGTTCTCCTTGCTATCTCCTGTGTTTCATCAAAAGAAAAATTCTCAGAGAACTATGATAAAAAGAAACCTGATGAAAGTGTTCTCAGGAAAGCAGTTGAATCGGGAAGATTTATTGTGAAATTTGAAAGGATACACTCCTTCGGTGGTTTTCGCGAACTCAGGCCAAGGGCCAATTACCTCATAGTTGACGGTAGGAGAGCTGTGATTAACACTGCATATATGGGAAGACAGTATGATATCAGGCCGATTGCTGCCATAAATATGCGGGGCCGAACATCAGTTTATGAAGTTACAAACAGGTTTTCCCGTGGTATGTATGATATAAAAATGAGAGTGGAAAACGGGGGAAATGCATTTGATGTTTACCTCACGATCAATAAAAACGGTAATGCTAATGCATCGGTAAACAGCCTGAAGATCAATAATGTACAATATTATGGTTATGTTGTGCCCCTGGATGAGCAGGTAAAGGTTCCGTTAAAGCCGGAAAATGGAGTGATTTAGGCCTGATTTCTTACTGGTACTCGATATAATGACTATTCTGACTCAGCTCAAGAAAGTCTTCTCCGGCTTCGCAATATCCATACTCGAAACAATAATGATACTTTTTCCCTCCGGAAGACTCAATAACATGGGTAAAAAAGCTGAAGTTATAGCCCATGGCAAAAAGGGCATCCTTGTGCACCCTTATTTTCCCTTCTGAATAGAGATCTGAAAGGATCCTTCTGTTTTTTCTCAGCAACCCGTGAACATTCCTTACAAAATTATTTGAATCACGATTGATCCTGTTGTTGTAATTGTTCCGGCACTGATCGGAGCAGAACTTCTTATCAGTCCTTCCATGAATTATGTCGCCGCAATCGAGACATTTTCTTTCCACGGCACAGCATTTTTTATTAAAGATATAAAAATACCTTCTTAATAGTAGCACTTAGCCATATTTTGTTGATAATGACCCCGAAAAGCAATTTTAAACGGTTACAAACGACAATAACTGACTTATAAACGGATATAAGCAATTAACAACCGTCATAGAATGCAATGTGGCTGTAAGTTTGGTCAGAAATAATTAATGTCAAACTAAAACTTAAAATCATGAACTCAATGAAGAACAGAGTAACACTCATCGGAAATCTTGGCCAGGATCCTGAAATCAAAACAACTGAAAGTGGTAAAAAAATGACCCATTTTACTCTTGCAACAAACGATGGCTTCAAGAACGCTGAAGGCCAAAGGATAACTGAAACAACCTGGCACAATTGTGTTGCCTGGAACGGGCTTGCCGAAACAATCACAAAATGCCTCAAAAAAGGAAGAGAAGTCGCTGTTGAAGGAAGGATTGTCTACCGTACATATGAGGACAAAAAAGGGATCACCAAAAACATTACTGAAATCGTGTTGAACGACCTGGTTTTGTTACGGAACGGAAAGAAAGGTGAAAAAGCCGAGCAGGAGTGAGTAGCTGCATTTCCTGTGCATTGGAGAGGCTGTTCCCTTGTGGTTCAGCCTCTTTTTGCAACTGCTGAACTCAGCAGACGATTAAAGAATAGTCATTCCGGGAATGCAGGTATTCATCCTATTTATATCTTTGGACCTGAACTCAAACTGATCATGAGGAAACTATTTCTCCGTAGTATTATTATTATCACTGGGATTCTTACCGGTCTTCTCACAGGGTAAACCTTTGACTGAAATCTTTGCTGATTTTCATTATAATATAACGAGCGATACTTCTTTATTGCTGAAAAACGGATTTGATCTTAACAGGGCGTTTTTAGGATATGTTTTCCAGCCTGAAAATAGTTTTTCGGCAACGATTATCGTCAATGTCGGAAGTCCCTCAGATCTCTATACAGGTTCAAAGGAAAGAAGATATGCTCATTTCAGGGAAGCTTCCATAGCCTGGACGAATGAGAGACTGACACTATCATTCGGTATGACTCCTACAAGATCTCTTAATTTCCAGCAAAAATTTTACGGGAAAAGATACATTGCTGATAACTTCGAAGCAATTAATGGCTTCAGTACTGTTTCAGATCTTGGGTTTTCTGTTGATTATATCATAAGCGATGCTGTCAAAACAGATGTAACAATAATGAATGGCGAAGGTTATAACAATCTCAATATTGATAACAGCATAAAAAGCTCATTCGGGATAAACCTGATACCGGTTGAAAAAGGTGTTATAAGACTTTACGCTGATTTTCACAGGCCTGCACATGTCTGGCAACAGTTGTATATCGTTTTTATGGGATATAAGAACGATTTTTTCATGATTGGAGGTGAAGTGGCATATAAGACTAATGCTGACAAAATCACGCATCATAATGCATGGGGGTTCTCTGCCACCGGATCAGTAAAAACATCTGAGAAGACCGAAATATTCGGAAGATACGATTACTGCGTCTCCAATATCATTGGGAATGAATTACTTCCATGGGATTATGAATCAGACAGGCAGTTTTTTGTGGCAGGATTTCAATATACATTCAACGAATATTTAAGGCTGGCACTGGATTATCAGGGGAATTACCCTAAGTATAATAGCCTCCGCTCTTCCAATGCAGTTTTTTTGAATGCCCACTTCAAATTCTGAAGTCCTTAAATATTATTCACTGATAGTTTTCGTCCTGCTTCAAGAGCATCAAGATTGATTCTTACTGTATCTTCTCCTTTCTTTTCGAAAAGAGTACGAACTGCATTTTTCAGGCTTTCAAAGGGCATATCAATAAAAGCAGATGCTGCGCCCAGCATTACGATATTTCCTGCACGGGATGAGCCTGCCTGCTTTGCAATTGTATCAGCATCAACAATAATATTGTTTTTGATCTTCCTGATCTCTTCAAGAATCTCTTCAGTCCTGGGATAATCAGGTATGTTTATGAATGGAACAGAATTAGTAACAAGCCATCCTTTTTCAGAAAGCCAGGGCAGATAGCGCAATGCTTCCATCGGTTCCACGGAAAGAATAAGATTTGCTGAGCCAAAAGGAATAAGATCTGAGAATACAGGTTTATCAGATAATCTCAGGTGAGATTGCACATCTCCTCCCCTCTGGCTCATACCATGAACTTCAGCCTGTTTCAGATAGAGACTGTTTTCAACTGCTGCGAGGCCAATGGCAGCTGCAATTGACAGGATACCCTGCCCACCTACTCCTGATAATATAATGTCATTCTTCATTTGACTGAGCCTTTTCGTTTTTCTTTTTGCGTGTTGCTGTCTGAATGCATTCCCGTGACGCTATAATTACAGATACACCTTTATATTCGAGTTCTTCTCTGATTATTTTAACATTTTCATCATGGTCCTTTCGCAAGGGAGTTATTACCCTGAGATGTTCGGGCTCAACGCCAATACCTTCACATATCATTTCAAGTCTGCCTGTGGCTTTTGAGTTCTGTCCGCCTGTCATTCCGGTTGTGGAATTATCGGAGATGATGATCGTTACAGGTGAATTTTTGGTAACGGCATCAAGCAGACCTGTCATTCCTGAATGGGTAAAGGTTGAATCACCTATTACTGCAACAGAGGGAAACAAACCTGCGTCGGCAGCTCCGATCGCCATCGTAACAGACGCTCCCATATCCACGCATGAATTTATTGCATTGTACGGGGGAAGCGCTCCAAGAGTGTAGCACCCGATATCGGAGAATACTCTTCCGGGTCCATAGCCTTTTATTGCTTCATTAAGCGCATTAAACATATCAGAATGGCCGCATCCTTTGCAGAAAGAAGGGGGTCTCATCCTTACTATTTCCGGAACTGCCGGTCCTGATTTCACAGGTATTCCCAGGGCTTTGGCCACAATAGCAGGATTCAGTTCCCCATCACGAGGCACAGTGCCGTCGAGTCTCCCGAGAACTTTTAAATCTCTTTCGGGAAATCCCTTTATGAGTTCTTCGATAACCGGAGCGCCTTCTTCAAGAACAAGAAGCTCTTCACACCGGGATGAAATATCTTTGATTATGTCAGCAGGAAAAGGATAAGCTGAAATCTTCAATACCGGGATTTCACCCAATTCCGTCAGATTCTCCATCAGGTAGTTATATGCGATTCCGCAGGCAATCACACCTAACTCCCTCCTGTACCCGTCCCTGAACTTATTGTATTTTGAAAGTCTCAGATCATATCTCAGAGACTCATAGGTTGAAAGCAGGTTTTTATATCTCTTTCTTGCAATGGCAGGCAGAAGTACAAACTGGACAGGGTCTGATGGTAAGGATAATCTGTTCTCTGGCCTCGACTCCTTTACTTCAACATTTGATCTTGAATGTGCCAGCCTTGTTGTTATTCTGAAAAGAACCGGCACCTTATACTTTTCAGATGCTTCAAAAGCATCAAATATCATATCATATGCCTCCTGCTGGCTGGCCGGCTCAAAACATGGGACCATAGCAAATTTTGCATAAAATCTTGAATCCTGTTCATTCTGTGAGGAATGCATGGAAGGATCATCCGCAGAAACAATGACAAGACCACCATTTACACCGGTAATAGCTGAATTAATGAATCCGTCAGCGGCAACATTCAGGCCGACATGCTTCATTGCTACCAGTGCCCGTTTGCCGGCATAAGACATCCCGAGAGCCGCTTCGATTGCGGTTTTTTCATTGGCAGACCATTCCCTGTGAATATTACGTTGAGCAGCATCTCCGGAGGATTGAATATATTCCATTATTTCCGTCGAGGGTGTGCCGGGATAAGCATACATTCCGCTTATACCGGCATCAATTGCAGCTCTGGCAATTGCTTCGTCTCCGAGTAAGAGTAATTTCTTCATCTGGCACAAATATCCGGTAAAATTAAAATTTAATTGCTTATCACAATTTTTTGAACCTTCGATTAGTCTGCGTTAAAATATAGTTAAAGATTTCAGCAATACCGCCATTATTACTTAATTTGTATCCGGAACATTATAAATGAAAAAAGATATTGAGCAGGATACTCTATATTATTATTCTTCTTCTTGGTTCTTACACAGCCTTATCAGGCCAGGAAGAGGAGCAGGACAGGTATATTCAGGTCAGTGGTATTATAATTGATGAAACATACAGGCCTGTTCCGGGAGTGTCCATTGTTTCGAGAAAACTTCGGAAAGCAACCGTCAGCGAACCCACCGGCATTTATTCTATAACAAGCACCCCCGGTGATACTATTTTTTTCAGAGCCATGGGCTTTAAAAGATACCACACTATAATACCTGAAAACTATACTGACAAGCTGGCTAAGGCAGATATAATGCTTGAAACAGACACAATCGAAATAGAAGCTGTAAATATTCTACCCTGGAGGAATTACAGTGAATTCCTCAGGGATATGACCAAAGAAAGACCGGTTGATCCGATTATTGAGAATATGAACGATAATATTGCATCCATCTATGTGGCGATTGCCAATGAAACCGGTTCGTCGGTTTCTCCCGAAGCCGGTTACCATTATGTAATGGATCAGAATTTCAATTCAATGGCAACCAGGGGACAATACCCCGTCAACAATCTGCTTAATCCTTTTGCCTGGTCCAAATTCTTCAGTGGAATTAGAAATGGTTTGCTGAAAAACCAGAATTTTAAAAAACCTGAGAAGGCAAAGTCAGAAAAAAGAAGAATTCCCGCTGACATATAATAAAAACAATTTTAATCTGTTTCAATAACAAAGTTTTCTAACAATCATTAAAAGGTCATTGTTTCACCATTGATGCTCAGTAGAAAATATAGGAGAATTATTGATAATTTCGCAGGTATGCGAAATAATGACGGCAGACTTGCGGGATTACTGGGGACTGTGATAATCCATCTTATTGCTGCCATTATTTTTATGTCTTTTAAAATAAAAAATTTACAGCAGGAAACTGCAGAAATTTTTACAGTCGAATTCGAAGAGGTTGCACCAACTGAGAACCAGGAAGACAGACTGTCCAATTACCAGCAACTTCAGTTGAAAAAATACTACAGGGAGACAATGAAATGCTGAACATAGCGCGTAATCTGGCCAGCCGCAATGATCAGACAATAAATCCTGAAGATTATATTGATATGGTGAAGGAGGAACTGATAAAAAGCGGTCAACTGGGTAAGGACAATTATATTGATGAACAAAAAAAGCTTGCTGAGCAGGGTGAAGAAAAGCTCGCCATGGAGAATCAAAATGCCAGAGACCGCGGAAGATACTAAACCCAGGGAGTCACAGGAAATGGCAGCAAATTATAAAGGACCTACCCGAATTTATTACGATCTTGAAGGGCGCAACCACACGTATCTTCCAATTCCCATTTATATGTGTGAAGGATCCGGGAAAGTAGCACTCGCGATTGCTGTCAGTTTTAAAGGTGAGATTGAAGAGGCAAAAGTAATCGCCAGTGAAAGTACTACAACTGACCAGTGCCTTATTGAGACCGCAATTTCAACAGCATTGATGTCAAAATTTAATCCGGATGTCAATTCACCAAAAGTCCAGAAAGGAACACTTACCTACCACTTTGTGGCACAGTGAGCGTTGGGGCGTTGGAGGATTAGAAAAGCTTTCCCTGGATATTGTAATTGTATGGTTTTATTATATCAGGAATGTTCCTGTCAGCATAATGATTATTTACAAGAGGGCTAATTGTATGTGCCTTCAGAATCTCAATCCTGGAAGGTTTCAGTAAACTCATCAGTTCATCCTCTGAAATGGCATCATTAAGCCATTTTTGCTCTTCCGGAGACTCCAGGATAGCTGGCATCCTTTTTGTTGAATTATGAATTGCGGCTAATAGATCGTTTGCTTCAGTGGTGATTATTGAAAAAGTATTAAAAACCTCACCTGTATGGTGAAAGATCCATTGATCATATAATCCTGCCAGCGAAATAATCTCGTTCCCGGAATGATAAATATACCATGGTATCTTTTCACGGCCGGAATGCTGCCATTCATAGAATCCTTTCACGGGAATAATACAACGTTTGGCCTTGAATGAAGCCGAAAATGCTTTTTTAGAGTTAAGACTCTCACATCGTGCATTGAATGTTTTTATCCTGATATTTTCTGCTTCATTAAAATCCTTTGTATTTGCAGGTATCAAACCCCATTTGAACAATCCGATTCGTCTGGGATTACCTGAACACACTACCGGCATCTCAGGAATCGCAAATGCATGATAGTAATAGCTGGGGCGATATTTATCACGGTCGATTAAGGTCGCTCCATACCTGCTTTCGAGCTCCTCCTTAACAATGTTAACATTAACAGAGAAGCACATTAACTAACCCGGATAACCGGCAAGAGGTGAAGTTTTAAGAGGAACAGGAAGAGATAAATTGAAAAGATCGTATTCAGGCCAGGAATCTATTTGCGAGAAAATCTTACTCATCATATTATTGATATATGAATATATCTCGGGTCCGTTCCAGGAACTGGAATTACAAAGTACGACCCAGGAGTATCCGTCTGCCTGCCTTTTCATCATAGCTGATGTCCCGGGGAAATACCCTGTTCTCCACCATGTTCCGTTATCAACTGTGCTTTTCCATCCAAGCGGGGCTGCACCGTTGTCGTTATCAGTCATTAACTCAATACTCCCGGGACTCAGAATATCAGGTTTTGTGCTGAAACCATCCACAGCAAGAAGAAGTCGCATCAGATCGGGTGCAGTAGCGATCCAGCCACCGGCACCTCCGAGTGTCCTGATATCATTTCCTCCATAGCAGGAAAGACACATTTCTGCCTGATTATACAGGGAAGGCTTCTTTACCGCATCTCTTGGTTCGTAATAGGTAACTTCAAAAGGCGCTCTTTCAGAAGTGAGATTTCCGGCGATTGCCATGTCATAAATACCGAGAGGTTCAAAGATGGCTTTCCTGCAATACTCTTCGTAAGTCATACCTGAAGCTTTTTCAACAACCAGACCAAGGATACTATATCCAAGGTTTGAATAGGATCTACCGGTACCAGGTGTAAAATGAAGTCTTTTGTCAAGTGCAAAACGAACGATAGTTTTTGTATCAACCGGAGTAGGCACGCCCATCTTCTGTGCAATAACTACAGGCATAAACATCTGGTCACCGTAACGTTGCGTCCAACCACCTTCATGACTCAAAAGATGCTCAATGGTTATTCCATAAACCCTTTTATCCTTTGGCTCGCTGAAATAAGCGTCATTCAATATCCCATCGGGGCCAAATACGTGATCGCTGAGAGCCAGTTTGCCTTCCTCATTTAATTTCATTACTGCAATGGCAGTAATCAATTTCGAAACACTCGCAATCCTGAATTTATTGAAAGGCTGGGCTTCAGCTTTAAAGGCAGTATCAGCATATCCGAATCCCCTTGCATAAACAAGACGTCCGTCTTTAGCAATTGCAACTGATATTCCGCTGATCGACCACTTATGGAGGAATGAACCTACGATTTTATCAACTCCTGAAAACTCGCTCCCCATTGATGAACTATTAATCAGTCTGACATTTGCAGTAACAAATCTTTCTGAGACCACATTTTTCTCCCGTGCACCGGGATTAGTGCTGACAACAAAACCAAGTAGTACAATCAGGAAAGTTTTCTTATTGATCATTGATTTTACATCCTTTTTCTTTACAAAAATAACAAAAAACCGCTAAAATCAGCCTATCCGAAAGATAAGATTCATTCAAAGTTTAATAAACGCATCACGCAAATTTAAAGTATAAATTCATCCGGCAAAGAATTTTATCAAAAAAGAACGAGAATAATTTGTGTTAACATCTTATATTTCAAATTGTTCATTCAAAATGAAACGTTTTCGTTAAAAAAACACCTCTTCTCCCGGGAGTAAAAATAAAATTTAGGATCAAAAAATTAACTTTGTATTATGCCTACAAACAGAATATCGCAGTATTGCTTTTTTTTACTTGTATCCATCCTTTTTCCGGAGAGATCATTCGGACAATGGGAATCAGTTGAAAATGGGAAGATTATAATTGTTGACACTTCAGACTATCTGCCCTATGTGTATGATGTTTCACTTGATTTCAACCTCATGATTGCCGCTGCAAAGGGATATCCATCGGAAGTTGAAAGGCTGATAAAAAAAGGAGCTGATATAAATGCAAAAACAGACCTGGGTGTTACGCCTCTTATACTGGCCGTTGTGGGCAATAAGCCTGATGTTGTCGCAACTTTGCTGGCATATAAACCTGAAATTGACAATTTTACTAAATATAACGAAAATGCACTCCTGCTTGCAGTAAAGAACCAGAATCCGGGAATAACGGAGATGCTGATCAGGGCTGGTGCAAATATCAATATTGGTGACAAATTCGATGCAACACCTCTTCACTATGCTTCCATCTATGGTTTTGCAGAAATTGCTGATATACTGATCTACTATGATGCCGATTTGAATTCTAAAACTTCAGATGGTTCAACTCCGCTCCACGGGACAGTTTGGGCAGGCAACATAGTGATAACCGATATACTTATTCAAAATGGCGCAAGGATAGAAGAAAGAGATAATGAAGGTTTTACTCCATTCCTGCTGGCAGCCCATTTTGGTGATACACTCATGATGGATTTGTTCAACAGGAATGGCGCTGACATGTTTGCCAGAACGAATAAAGGTTACAATGCTCTCACACTTTCAATTATTTCAGAAAATAAAACCAGCACTGAGTACCTGATGAAGCTGGAAAAGAATTGGGCAGGGCAGGAGAAAAGTCTGTCAGATCCCTATGCTGTAGCTGCAAAATACCAGCGAAAAGACATTGTCGAATTGCTGAAAAGAAACAATGTTCCCGGCAGGATCAAGTACGAGATTGATCAGATTGATTTTTCGTTATCATCAAGATTCCTGGGAAATGATTACTATTCAGGTTTTGCCCTGACATTTAAAGAACCTTATCTTAATGGCGGCTTTATGGCCGGAGTTGATACAAAACTCTGGTATACCAGGGTTTTTAAAAAAGAAACTGATGAATTAATTTATCAGTACTGGGAGAAAGGATCAATAGTATTTGCCGGATTGTTCAAGGATTACGTTCTTACCCGGAATCCAAACAAGAATACAACTGAATTCTCAGCATCATTGCTGGCCGGGTATTCTTTTGGTAATTACCTGAAAGGAACGGGGTACTCACCTTTGAATAAATTCAGGTTAATACCTTCAGCTTCACTCCGGATGACGCTTCAAAAATTAATGCTGACCGCCGGAGTTGAATATATCAGAACAGATTATCATAATAATGGTCCGGTCTGGGTCAGGGTAGGCATAGGCTATAATTACTATCTTGATAATATCAGGGGCAGAATTAAATATCCCAAATGGTACTAAAAATGAAGTTACATCATATTATATTATTCCTGGGAATTACAATAAGTTTCTCATGTGAGGAACAATCAATAGTCAATTGTGATGAGTGTGCTGCTGAAGAACCGGTTGAAGCAGACTTAGTTATACGGATTTCTGAAGATCCCAATACGGCCAGAACAGTAATTAAGGTTTATGAAGGTGAACTTGAAGATGGGATTTTATTTGATGAAATAGAATCAATTCTAAATGTATACATACTGCAGGTACCATTTAATAAGAAGTATACTGTAACGGCAGATTATTATAAAGGAAATACCACATATAGAGCAGTCGACAGCGCTATACCCAGGATAAAGTATGAAGAAGAACAGTGTGAGAATTCCTGTTTTTATGTTTACGATTACAAGATTGATCTGCGATTGAAAAACTGAAGGGCACCTGACTTTTGAATCATCAGACTCATTGTGAAGGATATCTGAACAAAGGTTTTTCCTTCGAACCTGATTCCTTTATTGACTGAATTTCTTCTTTACTCAATGGTTCCAGTTTTTCGGCTACAGTCAGTGCAGTTCTGAAAAGCACCTCTTCCCCGGGAGGCACTGCAGCAGTAACAGGATGTGATAATGTAAACCTCAGCCCCATCCTGATATCTTCTTCCCCGGTAAGTGGTTCATACCAGCATTTCGGATATTTTGCTCTGTCAGAACCTTCCTTCCATGGGCCCCTGGCCATGGCCTTAAGTGCAAGTATACCCATGTTTTTCTCCTTTGCTTTTTCCAGAACCTGAGGGCCAAAGTTTCCTGCATTCCATGTAGCAAAGTTTACAGGAAAAAGGATTGTGTCAAAATCAAATCTGTCCATCAGTGCCATGGCAGCTTCCACGGAATGGGCTGAAAAGCCAAGGTACTTTACTTTCCCTTCATCTCTTGCTTCTTTGAATGTCTCAATAGCTCCTCCGGGTGCAAATATTGTATCCACATCTTTTAAGGTGGTAACTGCATGAAGCTGGTACAGATCAAAATGATCTGTCCGAAGGTTTTTTAGTGATTGTTCAAGTTCAGCTCTTGCCTTTACTTTAGTCCTCTCCCCTGTTTTACAGGCAAGAAACACATCCTTCCTGTATGGCTCCAGTGCAGGACCGAGCTTGATCTCAGCATCACCATAAGATGGCGCTACGTCGAAATAATTAATACCGCGGTCAATCGCCACCCCGACAATTTCGGAAGCATTCTGTGGAGTAGCATCTTTTACAACGATACCTCCAAAGCCAATTATCGATAGCATCTGCCCTGTTTTACCAAGTGATCTCTTCTCGATACTCCCTGTTTTCACTACTCTTGAGATCGTTGACAGATCCGCCGGAAACAGGCTGAGAGCAGGTATTCCTGCAGCTGTCGTCTTTATAAAATCCCGCCTTTTCATCTTTCAAAGGGTATTAGTTAATTAATTGAATAAGAATAAGAAAGATACGAAAAAATGATGAGAAAACCAAGGGGAAAAGGCTGTAAAGGCTGTAAAGGCTGTAGAGGCTGTAGAGGCTGAAGAGGCTGTAAGAGGAATATCATTCGGGAATTGATAAGTAATACATAAATCCGAATTCGCAAATCTAAAATCCGAATTCTGAAGAATCTCATTATATTGCACCTGAATTAAATCCCTGACTAAATTGAAACTATATTCTTATATATTCCTTCTTTTATTTCTGGTAACCGGAGCATGTAATCATTTCGGTGGTGATGAGGTTAAAACTGGTAATATGCCTCAATTAAAGCCTGATTATACCAATGTAACAATTCCACCTAATATCGCGCCACTGAACTTTCTGATAAAGGAAGAAGGCGAGAGCTTCCGGGTAATCGTAACATCGGAAAAAGACGGTAAAAACTTTGAAATAACCGCTGCTGACGGCAGAATTATGTTCCCGCTGAGAAAATGGAGGAAATTGATAGAGGAAAATAAAAACTCCCGGATAAATATTGAAGTAAAGGTAAGCTCAAAAGAGGGTTCGGTTAATGTATATGATCCTTTTTATATTGAAGTAGCTCCTGAACCTGTAGACTCCTACCTCGCATACAGGCTGATTCCTCCGGGATACTATAGCTGGTCGGGAATCCGGATTATGCAGCGATGCCTGGAAGATTTCTCAGAAAGAACTATAATCGAAAATACGATACTCGATAAAAATTGTGTCAACTGTCACTCTTTTGCAAACAATGATCCTGATCATTTCATGGTGCATATAAGGGGATCAAAAGGCGGGACCTATTTTTATGAAGATGGCACAATCAGGCGGACCGATCCTAAAATCGACGGAATGCCGGGAAGTGCAACTTATCCTTCATGGCATCCGGGTGGAAGATATATTGCTTATTCATCCAACCAGGTAAGACAAAGCTTTTACGCAGAATCAGGGAGCATTGAAGTATTTGATATAGCCGGCTCCATGGTAGTATTTGACTCAAAGAATAACGAGATTCTGTCAATTACTGAAGAAGATACTACAAACTACCTCCGGACATTTCCAGGCTGGTCACCCGATGGAAAATTTCTGTACTACTGCCGTGCGATAAACCGGATTTCACCCGATAAACCTGAAATGAATGATATCCTGGACATTCATCATGATCTTGTAAGAAAACCGTTTGATGAAGCCACAAGATCGTTCGGAAGAACAGAAATGGTCTACCCTGCTGCAGCATCCGGCAAAAGTGTTTCTTTCCCGAGAATATCTCCTGATGGCAGATTCCTGGTTTTTACACTTCATGATTTTGGTACATTCCCGATCTGGCACGCTGAAGCGGACCTCTATTCACTCGACCTGGAAAACATGGAACCGGCGAAACTTGATCTGAACAGCGAAGATGCCGAGAGTTATCATTCCTGGTCAAGTAACGGCAGATGGCTTGTTTTCAGCAGCAAAAGATCCGATGGAAGAAGTACCAGACCCTACATTGCTTATATAGACCAGGATGGGAGATCTTCAAAGCCCTTTATGTTACCGCAAAGAGATCCTGATTACTACGATGGGATTATAGAATCTTTCAATATTCCGGAGTTTGTTACAGGAAGGATAAAAGCAGGTCCCAGGGATTTTGCCCGGGCAGCAAACAAACCTGCAATCAAGTCAAAACCGGGCAACACAGTAGAAAAGGCAAAGAACCAGCCAACAGAGAAGAACAGTTACGAATCCGCCACTCCTGCCCATCAATAAGACTTTTAATGAAAACAAAAATATTAAACAAAGAAGTTAAAATAGATCCTGAAGCCTTGCAGAGAAAAGATCTCTGGTTTTTTGCCGGAATCTTATTCATATCATCATTTATATATTTTCTTCTTCCTGCAAATCATGTTCTGTCATTCCAGGAAGAACAGTATCTGTTTCTTTTTTCCGGTGAATACCTGAAAAGTTTTCTCGTCAAACCGGGAGGTATTCTTGAGTATACCGGGAAATTCCTTACACAATTCTATGCACTTCCTCTTGCGGGAGCCCTGATAGTTGCCATCTCTTTATCAATGCCGGGAATTCTAGTCTTTAAAATTCTTAAGAAAATCAATTCTGAACAGGCTTTGATCGTACCATTATCTGTCTTTCCTTCTGTATTGCTTTTACTGATGCAGAACCAGTATTATCATTTGATGGAATACAACCTGGGATTCATTTGCATCCTTGCCTATATTCTTGTCACTTTTAAATACAGGAGATTTTATCTGCAAATTATTCTTTTCCCGGTACTCTATTATCTTGTTGGTGCATATGCATTGATCTTCAGTCTGTATGATATTATTTACGCTATCCGGAGAGAAGAAGGGTACAGGAGATATTCAGTGCCATTTATACTGCTAATTGTTTCATTTCTGTCATATTTCCTCTTTAAGAATGTACTTTTTCTCGTGACCCGAAAAAACTTAATAACATATCCGTTACCTCTTGTGAATGATCATTTTCACAGGGCCGTTTTTATAATATTAACGTTTTATATTATTTTTTTCCAGTTTCTAAGCAATCTCAGGACTCTTCAAAAACCGAGACAAAAAGCAATCAGATCCACTGGTGTAATAACTTCAGGAATATTGATCTTTTGCGGATTGTTACTACTAACCGGCATGTATGATCCTTCCATTGCGACAGTGATGAGAATCCAGAGATCAGCTTATAAAGGTAATTGGGATGAAGTGATCAGATTAAACGAAAAGTCACCGTCTGAAAATCTTCTTTCACAATATTTCTACAATACAGCCTTATCTGAAAAAGGATTGCTGTGTGACAGACTGTTTACAGTCGGTCAGAATTCCGGTACAAGATCTCTTATTCTTCCGTGGGGTGATCAGCATCTTGAAAGAGGAGCCTATTTCTTCTATTCAGCAGGACTCACTAAGGAAGCCCACAGGTGGGCTTATGAGGAGATGGTTGTATATGGTTTGCGTCCTCATAATCTGATGATGCTCATTAAAACGAGCCTTATCGATGAAAATCACAGGATGGCAGAAAAATATATCAATATTCTCCGAAAAACAGCCTTTTACAGGGATGAAGCACAGAAATATGAAAAAATGTTGAAAGACAAGGAGATATCAGATTCAGAAATGGCTTCAATCGCAAGGGTAAAGCCGTTAAAGGATTTCTTTGTTTATATGGATGCACCAGAGGACAACCTTCTCATGCTGTATGAATCCAATCCTGCAAATAAAAGAGCTTTTGAATACATGACATCATGGCTTCTTCTTGAGAAGGATATTGAGACTGTTCTCAGTAACATTCACATTTTGAGAGATCTGGGCTACACCCGGCTTCCCAGATATGTTGAGGAAGCTGTGATGATCTATTATAATAGTCAGAAAACATTTCCTGAAATGAGCGGATTTACTGTCAGCAGAGCAACCCTCACCCGCTTTGAGCAGTATTTCAGCACATTCGTTACAGCCAGAAATAATCCTGCCACTCTCCAGAAAACAATGAAGGAAAAATTCGGAGATACTTTCTGGTATTATTTCCATTTTCAGCAATAAGATATACGGTACACGGTACACGGTACACGGTACACGGTACACGATGCAAGGTATCAGGGCTACAGGCATCAGGCATCAGGCAACCGGTATCAGGCAGAAACACCTGTTCACTGACAGATTCTTAGAGAACAAAGTAGATAAGCTATTCTGTGAGCATCCCATAAAATTCGTAATCGGAGGTGTAAAAAGATAAGTTCCTCATCTGATCCGTATGATGAAAAAAAGAGGTTGCCCCATGGCAACCTCTTTATAAAACTTACTTAGTATATACCTGCTATTTGTAGTCAGGATCCTGTGCGAGTACGTCAGGCTGCAGGTCGAGTACACCCTGAGGTAATGGGAAGTATTCATCCTTGCCGGCCTCAAATGTTGAGCCCTGCATAAATGTTCTGAAAGTTATGTCATGAGCTATGTATGTATCGAGAGTAGCATCAATGATCCCCCAGCGCCTCAGATCCCAGAAGCGGTGATTCTGCAAAGCAAATTCAAGCCTTGTTTCTTCCTGGATAGCTTTGAGGGCATTTGCCTTGTTATCGAATGGATAACCTGCATCAGGATACAGGTCGATTACATAATTGGCAGCCGGTGCGGTACCTGCTGCATTCATGACCTTCGGACTGAGCTTAGCACGGTTACGAACCTGGTTAACAAGGGTGCGTGCAAGTGCGAAGTCGTTATCCTCTACTGCGCACTCTGCTCTCCAGAGAAGAATGCTTGCATACCGCATCATCCTGTAGTTTTTACCATTATTGAAACCGTTACCGTTCACGTTGAGTGTCTGTTCGTCTTTCCTGTGCATGAAGACCTTTGTCATCATTGGGCCACCGTTGTTCTGTTCACGAATCCAGTCGTTCCCCGGGTGAATACCCCAGCCAAGAAAATCAATACCGCGACGAGCGATAAGGTAATCGACTCTGGGATCGAGATTCTCGGTGGTAGGTGTAAAATCAGCCGAGCTACCGACACCCATATCTGTTTTAAGGTCAACCCTGGTAGTGCGATCGAGTTTGGGTAAACCGGCCGCATCCGTCTGGAATGCATTGAACAGGTCTAATGAAGGCTGGTAGAAACCCCATCCTCCACAACTTGCTGCACCCTTCTGGTGGAAGTTACAGCCAGAACCATGAACTGATAAAGTACCTGTAGCTGTTGTTGTGCACTGTAGTTCGAAAATGGACTCCTTGTTGTTTTCATGGGTCATGTCGAAGTTCCACTGGTAATCAGCAACGAGTTCATACTTGTTGGCTGCAATTATCTGGTCAAGAAGAACTTTTGCAGCTGCATACTCCTTCTGGTACATATGAGCCTGGGCTTTGAAAGCCATTGCTGCATATTTGGTCGGGCGTCCAACCTGTCCCATGATGGGGGTTGTCGGAAGGTTATCTATGGCAACCTGGAAGTCAGCTTCAATATCAGCCCATCCGGCATCAGTATTGGGAGTATTCTCCGGATCAGGTCTGCCAGCTTCACTTACAGTTTTTATATAAGGAATCTTCTCGAAAACCTTGTTTGCCTGGAAATGAAACCAGGCACGCAGGAATTTTGCTTCACCTTCTACCTCCTTAGCCCTTGCAGCAAGCATGGGTTTTTGGCTGGCCTGAACTTTCTCGAGGAAAGTGAGCACAACATTTGTACGGGCAACTCCGTCGAAGCAGTTATTCCACCTGTCATTTAAATAAGGGTTATTCGGAAGAGCCTCATACCTCTCAAGAAGGTTAAAGTTACTCTGGTCACCAGATGATGTGCCTTTGTAAGCGTCATCCGAGCATCCGCCGGTATATGTCCAGTCACTGACCATTGCGCCTCCGAACATTGAACCTCCCTGCATTCTTTCGTATGCACCGATGAGAAGGTTTTCAATGCCTTCAGCAGACTCAACTACTGTTCCGCCCGCCACAGCGGGTGGCTCCTTTGTAAGGAACTCCTCAGAACACGAAAACATCGTCAGAGAACCAGCAAGAACAGCAGATATTGATAACAATCTTAGTATTTTTTTCATATATCTTATCTTTTAAAGGTTAAACTACACACTACAGTCCGAATGAAATTCCAAACAAAAACTGCTGTGGTGTCGGCCATGCGCCAGAGTCAATACCCATGTTGATACCAGCCCCTGCGATTTCCGGGTCCAGACCAGGATACTTGGTGATGGTAAACAGGTTGGAAGCCTGGAAATAAAGCTGCAGACTGCTGAACCTGTTGTTCAGAAGCGTATTGAAGTCGTATCCGAGCCTCAGGGTTTTCATACGCAGGAAAGAACCATCTTCAAGGAATGCTGTTGAAGGCTCCTGGTGAGGTGTGTCATTGGCATAGATCATCGGCATAGTAGCATCAGCATTGTCTGCAAGGTAGGGGCTTCCCCATGATTCGTAAAGCCTTCTCTTGCTCTTTCCTGATTCGAACTGTGTGTAGTCGATAAACCTCGATACATAGTTAACTACCTCATTGCCAACTGAGCTGTAAAGTGTAGTTGACAGGCTGAAGTTCTTGTAACCGAGATTCAGGCTGAAACCAGCGGTGAAATCAGGATGAGGTGAGCCAATGTAAGTACGGTCAGCTGCATCGATATATCCGTTGCCATCAACATCGGTATACTTGAAGTGACCAGCTTTGTTGTAGTTACCTGATGAACCGAAAGCTTTTGGCCATGCTGCAGCCTCTTCGTCACTCTGGAAGATACCTTCAACCTGGTATCCGAAGAATTCCGGGAATGCATGTCCTGTCTGGGTCCTGGTATACCTCTTCTCACGGTAGGCATCTCCCTGATAGAAATCTGATGAAACATCAGTAAGTTTAACAAGCTCATTCTTATAATGTGAGAAAACAACATCAGCGCTATATGTGAAATCACCATTAAGTGCTGTATTGGCATATCCAAGGGTGATGTCAAAACCTTTGTTCTGCATTTCTCCGATATTGATTGAAGGCCTGGTTGCTGTTCCGAGAACAAGCGGCAACTGCTTCTGATAAAGCATGTCGGCGGTTGTACGTTGCCACAGGTCTACTGAGAGATTGATGTTTTTCAGGAGCGTAGCATCCACCCCGAAGTTGAGTGTTGTTGTTGTTTCCCATCTAACATCAGCATTACCGAATGTTGTCTGGTAGAAACCCGGAGTGAAAGTATTGTTTGAACCTGTCATTCCGTAGCTGGCATTATTTTCGTGGTAAGCATAATTTGTATAACTGTTATAGTTACCCATCTGGTCGTTACCTACAGCGCCCCAGCCTGCACGCAGCTTAAGCTCGTTCATCCAGCTCTTGGTCGAAACCATAAAGTTTTCTTCAGATACCCTCCATCCCAGTGAGAATGCAGGGAAGACACCATATTTCTCTGTCCCGAAACGTGATGATCCGTCACGGCGAAGAACAGCCTCAACCATGTATTTATCGGCGAATGTGTAATTAGCACGGCCGAATATCGAGAAAAGACTGTACGAGTTTTTATCATCGTCGTTTCCAATACCACGAAGACCTGTGTCAAGCGAAATATAGTCAACATCTTTTAACTGAAACTCTGACCTGCCAGCCTGCATGTACCAGTATTCGTTATTAAAAGCTTCGCTACCTGCAATCACCTTGAAATTATGCTGACCGGCAATTATTCCGTACTCAATCGTATTTGTCCAGGTCCAGTTCAGGCCAAACCTCGAGTTGATGCTGTAGCTATCATAAGTTCCTCTTTCAGCATGTGCAACCTCAACATAGTTGATATCGCGGTCACGGCGTCCGTACTGGTTGATCCCGATAAGAGATTTAACAGAGAGACCTTTCAAAATATTGAATTTAACATAGGAAGTACCACTCACGTCCATCCGGCGTGCGAAGTCGTTCTGGTTTTTATCGAGAAGGTGCATAACGTTCTGGGAGTTACCCATTGCTGTCGGCCTTGAACCTGCATAGGTTGTACCTGATTCATCGTATACAGGAACGATCGTCGGCATCCTGTAAGCCCAGGATACTGGTGATGATTCACCGTTATCTGTCTGGAAGCCATAATCGTCTGAATAAAGAACAGCAATGTTTGTTCCTAAATCAAGCCATTTTGCGGGGCTGGAGTTGATATTAATCCTTCCATTGTACCTGTCATAACCGGTCCATTTGAAAACTCCTTCATCTTTGGTATAACCAAGGAGGAATGCATAAGTGGTATTTGCTGAACCACCTGCTATATCAAGGGTATATTCCTTGAATGCACCGTTCCGGGAAGCTTCCTTCATAAAGTCAGTTCCAGGGCTGGCTCTTGTAATAAGGTAAGTATCATCGCCATCTTCAACAGCAAGTTTATTATCGTATGATATGTCTATGTCCTTGTATTTCTCAAGATTTTGCCATCCCTCCATTTCTCCGGTCGGGAATATGTAATCAGGAATAACCGGTGAGGCGCCGCTACCTAACTGCTGGTGTTTGTAACCGGCAACATTACCATTCTTGGCTTCCAGCCAGAGCATATCAGCCCACTCCTGTGTATTCAGAAGATCATAGGAAGTTGAGTTCCTGGTGATACCCTGTCTTACGTTCACATTCACAGAGACTTTCTGATTCTTCTTTCCTGTCTTTGTTGTGATGAGAACGACTCCGTTAGCGGCTCTTGCACCATAGATTGATTGTGCAGCAGCATCCTTAAGGATAGTTATTGTCTCGACGTCATTCGGTGAATATGAACCACCGGGAACACCGTCAACAACATAAAGAGGATCGGAGTTATTGATAGTTGTCATACCACGGACGCGGATTGTTGATCCTTCACCGGGTGTATGCTGGTTCAGAATGGTGACACCGGCTACTTTACCCTGTAGACGGGTAATTGGGTTGGTAGCAGCGCTTTCCTGAAGTGCAGCAGCATCTACCTGGGCCACAGATCCTGTCAGAGATTTTCTGGTCTGTGTGGAGTATCCAACAACCACAATCTCATCAAGTGCTGAAACAGCCTCTGCCAAAGTCACGTCAATTGTGTTCTGTGCACCTACAGCTACATCCTGTGTTACGTACCCTATGAAAGAGAACTGGAGAACAGGATTAGCGCTTGTTGCATTAATTGAAAAAACACCGTTTGTTTCTGCAATTGCTCCATTGGTAGTACCTTTTTCGAGAATATTAACTCCCGGAAGGCCTTCTCCATTGGAATCGATTACACGCCCGGTTATTCTTCTCTGCTGGAATTCGTCAGCGAGAACATTCGCCTGGAATCCTGCTAACAGTAGAAGAACAAGCATTAATCTTACGGCTATCTTCAGTTTTCCGAGAATAGCCGAAAGAAAAAACATAGTTTTTTTTGTCATACTTTTTAGGTTAGAAGGTTAAAAACTTTATGTAACAAATGGTCCCGTAATAATGGGAGCCGTCAGATTTTGGAGAAAACTCTCCGTGTGGTTAGGTTGTATTGTTCATAGGCAGCATTAAGTTAGTTAAAGGTTATATATAAAAGAAATTTTTCAAAGAACCATCTGAAATCCATAACTAAAGATCCCGGGTGAATCGCTTCCGGCTTTAAAAAACAACATCGCCTTTCATCATCAATGTAAAGATTACCAGAACTTTATTCAACAAAAAGAAACCTGATCCATCAAGAGGGCCCCATTTTACTTGGCTTTTAAGGTTATCGATCCCCCCCAAAATTAAAAAAGGATTTTAAAAAAACGTTAAATGCAAGAAATAATTTATCACCAGACAGTGAAAACATGGCCCTGAAATGTTAATTTTTCTTAAAATAGCAGCTTTGACTAACATAATTGATAAACCTATTGACAATTAAATTACATATGACTAAACTTAATCAGGAATTCATTCGCCTGTTAGCATCAATGAAATACCCAAAAAAAATATTATCAATCATACTGTTTATTCTACTATTCCTGGTCACATCATGTCTCAACTCCGAACAAAAACAGAAGCAACAAGCAATAAAAATTGCTGAAGAATATGTAACAAGCCACATGAAAGAGTCTGTAAGAGAGGAAATCAATGGGGTTATTACAATAATGGAAGAAAACAGGAAGTTTGTAATAGATCCTTCATTGGTTTTTACAGGAGTTATCGATGAGGATAAGGGCAAAGATGCAATTGTCACTGTTGTTTCATATAAGGGAAATTACCTTGGCGTAATTGAACATCTTATAATAATAAATATCAATGGCAACCTTGTAATGCATAAATCAGTTGAGTCAGATATGAGAATACTTGGCCTGGAAGATGGATTCATTGTTGCTGAAGTTCCGGAATATTCAAGGAATTCACCTCTCTTTAATTGTCCTTCATGTTGGGAAGTTGTGAAATACAGATTTAAAAACGGAGAGCTTATCAAAACAGAGCAGTAAGCTATCTATCCTTAATACAGCGGACTGAGAATCCACTCAGAGTACTTTCATTGCCCTTATAAATCCTGTTAGAGCTGAAGAAAAGCCCCCTGTTCCAGGCAAGACCCCGGTTACTGTCTCCGTCGGAGGTCCACCATACACAATATGAGTTGGCGAAAGTTGGAAAATTCCCGGAGCTGAGCCTCATTCCGCCTGGCAGTGCAGTAAAACCATATTCATCGAGAGGTTGTGTAAGTGCACTTTTCCAATGATCATCGCCTTCTTCTTTAAGCATAAAGCCGGCTATCTCCTCACCGCCCAGGAAAGAGACTAGTATATCCCATTCTGGACCGGATGGAATATGCCAGCCTTTCGGACAAAGTTTCTTCGTATTTACTGCAAACCAGTTGTACAACGCCCCGTATATATCTTTGTTATTAATATCATTGTACAGCCAGCAAAACGCCGGAGTCTTTGAATATTTCCAGGTTTGGTCATCAGTTATTAAAGGTATTTCCGTACCATCATTGAATTTTGTGGTCTTAAGGTTTTCTGCCATCCATACTTGCTTCCCCATAATACACGGTTGAATAAATATTACCGTCTGCGTCTTTTATTATCTGACCTCTGGTAAGGTCATATCCTGACATTGTTATTAATAACACAATAAAAAATCTGTTCATGAAACTATCTTTTAACAAGGGAAGACAACTTGAATTATTGACTTCCCCTGAATTTAGTTTTTATTCTCTATGAATATCCTTGCTTTAGCCCTGTTCAAACCAGCAACTACAATTGAGGTATCTCCTTTGAAATAAAGCAAAGATTCCACCATTCCCTGAAGAAGAATACCACTTTCTGAAGGTGACAGAAACCTAAATGAAGATTTACCTTTACCATTATTCAGAAGAACGAATCCTTTATTGGCGTCGTAATATCCTGTCGGTACATCATATGTATGATCATTGCCTCCGAGTATAACATCGGGATACTTATCATCATTAATATCCTCGACAATAATTTTCTTAACCGGAGAAACCTGAAGCGACAAAGGAAGCTTTTCCCATCTGAATCCGTTGTCTTCGTTCCATATTATATAGCTCGAAAGAGTATTGACGGTAAGTTTGAAATGAAGCTTTTTCTCAATGTTAATATTCAAACGGAACAGATCTTCCATAGTCATCTTACTGAATGAAGTATAACTCTTAATTAAGCTTTCGAAAAAACTGGATTGTGACCAGAGTTCATCGAGGTAGTTGACAGGATATTCCCTCATTATTCCTTCATCATCTGTCCACCATGAAGTTATCAGCGGATCAATAACCCCGTCCATCTCGAAATCGAAAGCATATAAGTTCAAAGGTCTGTTTTCGGCTACAATAAACCTGGTATTTTCACCAATATTTCCGGCAATAATATCTTCATCACCATCCTGGTCAAAATCTCCTGAAGCAACAGAATACCAGATTCCATGATGTTCTTCAACTCCCGGCAATAATAATGGCATAAGTCTCTTCCCGTTTATGTTTTTAAGAAATGCCAGTGAGTTCCATTCCCGGGCAACAATGAGGTCCTCCCAGCCGTCACCATCAAAATCTGTCCAGATGGCGTCAGTGACCATACCAAGATCGAGCCGGGAGGTTGTGTCGGTTGTAAGCTGCTCATTATTATGAATCAGCCATGAGTGAGTAGAGTATGGGTACATAAAATTCTTTACTCTAGCTCCAATGAATAGATCAATTGTACCATTATGATCAAAGTCACAGGATCTTATAACAGCAGATGGGAATGGAGGTATCGGCAGATCTTTTCTCAGGAACTGATCCATTGATATTTTCATATAGATAATGTTTATATTCGGACTGATCTTTGTTGTCATAACCACCTGCTGCAGAAATGACATCCTTATCTCCATCATTGTCTATATCTGTTATTGTGAGATCAGCTTCTGAAACGTTTTTCGGACCTGAGAGTCCTTCATAATGAGTTTCAATGAATTTGTTCTCTTTCCTTAAATAAACAGTTGTCCCCATCAGATTTGTAGATCCGATAATAAGGTCTTCCTGACCATCATTATTGAGATCACCCTTGGCCATTCTGGGCCCTATCTGTGAGAATTTATGAGGAATTATCTTTTGTGGCAGTGAGTAATCGACGAAATCCTTTTGTTTGTGAACATAATTAAGGATTTCATCGGCTTCGCTGAAGATATGTTCATCAGTAAGTGAGTCAGGAGTTGTATTCTGAGTTAATAGCTGAGTTCTTTTCTTCCAATATGACGATCTGATTTGCCCGAAGATTTGTAACAAATGTTACATTTTTTGATGCAGGCCAGATTACTTTCAGAGAATCAATTTGTTCATTTTCAGCCATTCCGAAGTGAATAACCGGATCAACAGAAGAAGCATAACCTCTTGTCAGAAAATGTTCAGCATATTGCAGCTGACCTTTGCTCCATAGATAAATCTTTGCTCCTATTCCGTCAGGATTAGTTTGCGACCCAATAAGCTTTACTTTTATATAATTCGTTGTTTTTCCGTCCATCTCCCTCGAATTATTTTTCAGAATAAAAGCTTCATCATTGATGTTATTTATGACATAATCAAGATCACCGTCATTGTCGAGATCGGCAAAACCTGCCCCATAGGAATATGAATGTGTTTCAGGCAGCCAGTCATGTTTTCGTTCAAAACTCATTTCACCTTTATTCTCAAATGCAATATTGGGTATCTTTACTGAAGGGGCCAATTCGATGAGAGCATTATCTGAAGCATAAAAACCTTCTGATTTGACTTTAAGACGTGTCCAATCCTTATCGGTCATGTCTCTGGGAAAACCATTGGTGACAATAAGATCTTTATCACCGTCATTGTCATAATCAGCAAAGAGGCCGACCAGCTCCAGTCTGTCTGATATATGCCCATCATTTGTCCGACTTCACTAAATGGAAGCATTTTACCATTCAAAAAACCGTTATGGAGATGAAGCATATTTCTCAAATACTGATGCTCATAACCATATTTCTCATCGTTAATGTAAAAGATATAGCTGAATCCGTTTATTGTCTGTTTTTTCTTGGAATATTTTTCCGGCATCATATCAAGAGTCAAAATATCAGGATTGCCGTCATTATTAATATCCGCAATATCGTTACCCATTGATGATTTTGACTGATATGACAAATACCTGGAAATTTCATTTTCGAAGGTCCCGTCACCATTATTTATATAAAGAAGGTCATTGGACATAAAATCATTTGAAACGTAAATATCGGGGAAACCATCTTTATTAATATCGCTGATGGCAAGACCAAGTCCATAACCTTCATAAACAATTCCTGCCTCAATTGTAACATTCGTAAAAGTACCGTTTCCGTTGTTTCGGTAAAGTTTGTCATTATTAGGAGCTGTACCATCGGTTATTTTCCCCTGGTAATTAGTCATCATCCTTGTTGTGACTGTATTTATAAGAATGTAAAGATCAAGATCACCATCGAGATCATAATCGAAGAAAGCTGCGTTTGTTGCAGGTCCATCATCAGCTATTCCGTATTTCTCCGCCATTTCGGTAAATTCCGGAGTACTGTGCGTTCCTGACCCCGTTGTTGATCCATAACCTGTCTTTGGATTTTTCAGGGCTATATTCGTGTGTCGAAGTCATGAAAATATCCAGCCAGCCATCGCAATTTACATCAGCAAGCGAAACAGAACTGTACCATTGTTCCGGGATTTCGCCCAGGCTTGTCGTTATATCCCTGAATCTGAGCTTTCCTTCATTCAGATAAACTCCGGGTTTCACCTGATTTCCTGCAAACACTATATCAGGCAGACCGTCATTGTTCAGATCACCGATTCCTGTTCCTGCCCCATTATAAATATATTCATACTTCATAACGTTAAAACTATCAGTTTCAACAATAATATTTTTGAAACTGATACCTGTTTTCCGGGAATCCAGCAGAGCGAACCTGGTTGAATCAGAGCATGAGACGAATAACAACAATGATAAAATCGTGAGAACTATTCTCATATTCCCAATATTTTATTTTATCATGGTAAAAGTATAAAAAAATGAGGCTGTCTCAAAGATGATGACAGCCTCAGATTCAATTTATACTTTAATTTCAGTGCAAATCATTTTGTGTAATATTACCTACGCTCAAGTCTATCTGGCGTTGAGGAATAGGATATCTTACATCTTCAGGACCAACTGAAGCGCCTCCATAGAGTTTATCTCCCCACGGCATTGTCTTTTCGTAAGTAAGAGCCCTGTTCAGCTCGGAAACTGTATTACCCCATCTGTTCAGGTCGAAATACCTGTGACCTTCCATACCGAGTTCAAGTTTTCTTTCCATGCGTAGAATTCTTCTGGCATTATCCTGAGTTCCGAGAGTTGTATAATTAGCTATCACATAGTTAGCCGCATTTGTAGTAGTTGGTTTCAGGTCAGCTCCAATAGTTTTAACCCAGCCATCAGCATTTGCAGCTCTGGTTCTGACTTTATTGATATTAACAAGTGCAGCATCGAGTTGATTATTTTCAATCTGGCACTCAGCAAGGAGCAGAAGAACATCAGCGAAACGGATCATTCTGTATCCATTTGCCGTATAGCCTGAAGTCCAGCTGCTTATATCAGTCAGAGCTCTTTCCTGTGATTTCTTATATACTGATTTTTTTGGATTATAGGGTCCGGAATATGTCAGGATTCCTGATCCAGTCAGCTCCTGTATGAAGACCCCAGTCCCAGTATGGAATGCCTCTTCTTCCAACCGACCAGTCAAGTCGTGGATCAAGCGGACCAGCATCGGGAGAGAAAGAAGGATCGGTAGCTGCAAGACCGGTTTCCTCGTCAACATTAGAGTTTTTTGCTAATCCAAAATCATTCTTAACCGCATTTGCAGCACTATTATATGAGCCGTCAAGGAGAGGAAGCCCTCCTGAAGTTCTGAATGAATTAACGAATTCCTGGGTTGGATTAAAGAAACCGCAGCAACCTCCGGGGGAACCACCACCTTTATAAGGGAAGTTCAGAACATCACCGACACTTGCATTCCAGGCTCCGGAACCATCATTAACAGAATACTGAACCGTGTAAACAGATTCAAGTCCGTTACGATTGGCAATATCGAATATTTCACCGTAAGTAGGAGCCAGACCAATAGCGTCACCGTTCGGTTTTGTACCGGATGTAACAACTTCTGTCAGCAGAGTTTGAGCCTGCGTATAATGTGGCGCATCATGATACATCTGCATCATAGCTTTTGCAAGGAAAACCTGGGAAACTGTCTTATTGAATTTTCCAATAGCATCCATATTCAGCGGGAGAGTGGTTCCCTGAGTCAGATCCTCAATTATCATCGGCCTTGCATCAACATCATTCTTTACGGTAGCCGGATCGGTTTTTTCATCCATATATGGGATTTTCTCCCACATTCTCCATGCTTCGAAATGATACCATCCGCGTAATGTACGGGCTTGTTTGATAAAGTCAGCTGCTTGTTCCTCTGTAATCTTACCTGCAGCGAGAGACTGATTTGCAACTACAATAACTGAATTGCTTCTTGAAATACCTTCATAAAGTGATCTCCATTTCCAGTTCAGGTATGGATTAGTTGCGTCTTCTGAGAAAGTCTGAAGGGGGTTGATATCCGGTTGGTCGCCGGCATCAGTTCCTTTGTTTGCCTCCATGCCTCTGATTGATCCAAAGACCCAGTTTGTGGAAGTAGCTTCCCAGCCGCTTCCGAAATCCTCTGCATAACCGTCGATCATTGAGTAGGCGCCAACAAGAAGCGCTTCCACGCCTTTATCTGACTGAAGTAAAGTCTGATCCAGCGCACCTGTCGGAGACACAGTGAGAAAGTCCTGCTTGCACGAATTGCTCCACAATCCAAGCAGTGCAAGTACTATTAATAAGGTTATATAACTCTTTTTCATATTCTGAAGCTATTATTGATTAAAAATTCAGATTAATTCCGAAAAGGAAATTCTTCACAAGCGGATAGTTTCCAGTATCGGAACCAAAGGCACGGTCATCTCCTCCAAGCTCGGGATCTAGTCCGGAGTACTTGGTAATTGTGAACAGGTTAACTGCCTGGACATAGACTCTGAGAGACTGGACATTCAACCTGCTCATCAGGTCGGATGGAAGTGTGTAACCCAATTCAAGTGTTCTTAGTCTTGCATAGGAACCTTTCTCCATATAATAGCTTGTTACCTGGCCATTGGTTGAGAAATTGGATTTGTTTGAAGCTTTCGGTACAGTTGTGTTTGTTCTGTCAGGAGTCCAGCTGTTATAGAGGAGATCCGTGCTCTTCTGACCCTGGAAAGAAGGCCAGAAATCTATCCACCATTTGTTCCAGTTAAAAATATCGTTACCCTGGGAGCCATAGACGAATGCTGACAGGTCGAAATTCTTGTAACTGAGTGACAAGTTCAGGGAGTATGTGAAATCAGGATTCGGATCGCCAATGAATACCCTGTCTTCAGGTGTAATCTTCCCGTTACCGTCGGTATCCTGGAATTTGAAGAATCCGGCTTCAGCGCCTGTCTGAGTTGCAATACCTTCATTTTGAACAAGTTGTGTCACTATTTCGCCGGTAGCCTCATCTAAAACAGGTTCCCCGGTTTCTTCATCTATAACATTTTCGATATGGAACTCATTCTCCTGGAAAAGCGAGACGACCTGATAGCCGAAGAATGAAGATATCGGATGCCCGACCATGTTCCTGTTTGCTGATCCGATCCTCGATGTACCACCAGGCTGATCAAAGAATAAGACACCTTCAGTAAGCTTATCAATGTTATTCTTGTAGGTTGTCACCATACCACTGATACTGTAACCCAATTCGCCGGCGTTATCTGAGTATGTTAATTCAAGATCGACTCCTTTGTTTGTCATTTCAGCAATATTGATGTAAGGAGCACTTGCATTTCCCGCTGTGCCCGGCAATTCAGGCTGGTAGAGAAGGTCTTTTGTTTTCTTCAGGTACCAGTCGAATTTCATTGTCATCCTGTTATCCAGTATGGTCATATCAAAACCGATATCAGTGGTCTCATTTGTTTCCCATTTTGCATCGGGATTACCAATTCGGGTCGGTCTGAATCCCTGGGTTGAGCCCGTAACCTTACCGGTCACATCATAGAATGATCTTGAAGGATTGCCTCCATAACTATAGAACTGGTTCACAGGGGAGACAGCCAGCTGGTTCCCCATTGTGCCCCATGATCCCCTGATTTTCAGATCGTTGATAAAAGTAACGCTCTCGAAAAATGATTCCTGGCTGATGCGCCATCCGAGTGAAAATGATGGGAAAACTCCAAACCGGTTAGTTTCACCAAACCTTGAAGAACCATCACGCCGTACTGTTGCAGCGATCATATATTTGTCCATCAACTGGTAGTCTACCCTTAAAAACTGTGACATCAGAGTTGTTGGCGTAAATATGTCTGAATTCGCTGAATTTATTGATGATCCGTTATTAAGTGTTCTGTAAAGAGGATCATCAGTGAAATAGCCACCACGCGATGCATTCATTTCACGGTGAATACCATATTTAGTAGCCTCATATCCTCCCACAGCCAGTATCCTGTGATCGCCGAATGTTTTATCCAGCGTAATGGTGCTTGTGGATGTCCAGTCATTATCATAATAATAATTCTCTGCAAGGCTGTTTGAATTCTGGTTCTCCGCGCGCTCATATGTTATATAAGTATAAGCATGACCGTAACCGGCGCCATAGTTACCTCCCAGTGTCGATCTGAAGGACAAGCCCGGGAGAATTTTGATATCAACATAAGCGCTTCCGATCAGTCGCAAATCCCAGTAGTCATTATCTTTGGCCCTTGTAAGTTCTGCAACCTGGTTTCCTGCCTGGCCAAGGCTGCCTGCAATACCGGTTCCTCCCCATTCTCCTGGCTGGAATGTGTGGGATAGTCCAACATAAGTTGGTTCGGTCCAGATAACAGGAATTATTGGCTGCGATCTGTATGATGCTTGTTGTATAGGACTGCCTTCGTCAAGGTTTCCGACACCAAGGTTTGTGGTATAACTTGCAGTGAAGTTTTCGCCGAATCTCACCTTTCCGTTAAAGAAAGTAAATTCACTGTTAAAGCGTCCTGAATTTTTGTTCTGAAAGGTTGTCATTACAACACCGTCCTGCCTCCTGATGTCAAAGCCGGCATAGTATTTTGCCACATCATTACCTCCAGAAAGTGAAAGGTCATGATTCTGAGTCCATGCATTCCGTGTAATCTCCTGGTACCAGTTTGTATTTGCAGCCCAGGAAGGAAGTGTCGGATTAGGATTACCTATCCAACCGTAAACAGGATGGATGACCTGGCTGACAGCACCTGTTTCAGGATCAGTTGTTGTAACCGGAGTATTATCGTTTCTGTTGACAAGCCATTGAAGATCAGCATATTCTTGGGTGGTAAGGAGGTTGTCAGGTCCATCTCCGGGAAACTGAACACCTGCATACGCGTTATAGGTTATTTTAATACCCTTCTGACCTCTTTTGGTTGTAACAATTATGACACCATTAGATGCTCTTGATCCATAAATGGAAGCTGCTCCAGCATCTTTAAGGACCGACAATGACTCAATGTCTCCGGGGTTAATATGGTTGATATTTTCAGTTGGAATCCCGTCAACGATATACAGAGGATCGTTTTCTTCGAAAGAAGCAAATCCTCTTATCCTGACTTTTGCATCAGAGTTCGGCTGACCATTCCCGGTAACTACAACACCTGAAGTACGTCCCTGAAGTGCATTTTGCACATTACCAGTCGGCAATGCAGTAAGTTCACCGGGCTGAACCGTGGCAATGGATCCGGTAAGGTCCCTTCTTCTCTGCACAGTATATCCTGTCACGACTACTTCCTGAAGGGCTTTTACATCAGATACAAGAATAACATCAATAGAAGTCTGTGTACCAACTGTAACGTTCTGGGTTGCATATCCTATTGAAGAAAATACAAGCACAGCATCATTACCGGGAACCTTGATAGTGTATGTACCATCTATACCGGTCATAACTCCTGTCGTGGTCCCCTGAACAGTCACGTTAACGCCCGGTAAGGGTCCCTCCCCTTCGGCAGTGACTGTACCGGATATGGTTTTCTCCTGGGCAATAGCGACACCCAGCGAAAAAACCATGCTTAGAATTAACAGCGCAAAGCGCCGTACATTAGTAGAAATTTGCATAGTTAATTTTTATTAAGATGTTAGTTAAGAGGTTTCACCATTATTACCTTATACTCTCAAAGATAATAAATAAAAAATTAACAAATTAAAATATTTTTATACTTTTTTAACATTGTTTTAAGAAGATTTTAATATGAATGTGATATATGAAATACTTTTCACTTATGGTATTGTAGTCTAATTGATTATGCATCCTTATAGATTCGGCACACGCCTGCTTTATTTTAAAAATCAAGATTATTGTATTAATTTTAACTGTTAATTGAGCTAGTATTGAGTATGGGAGAATGGTAATTATTCAACAATTTTGAACCTGTTATTCTCAAAACAGTAAAAATCAACCAGTAAGAAGGTTTTTAAAATCACAGGATTAATGAAAATACTCATTGTAGAG
The DNA here is from genome assembly GCA_963744745.1 of uncultured Bacteroidota bacterium. Lineage (GTDB taxonomy): Bacteria > Bacteroidota > Bacteroidia > Bacteroidales > VadinHA17 > LD21. Next base: position 558,514 of record CAVUVD010000001.1, read on the forward strand.
GACGAACCGAAAGTAGCTTCCTTCATAAAAAAGGGTCTCGAGGAAAACCAATATGAGGCGGAGATTGTATATGACGGTCTGTCTGCTGAAAAACTGGCATCCATATATAAATATGATCTTTATATACTCGATATAATAATACCGGGTATCAGCGGGCTCGATCTTTGCAGAAAACTAAAAAACATGAATCCCGATATACCTGTACTGATGTTATCAGCGCTTGGCACAACAGATGATAAGATTATTGGTTTCGACAGCGGTGCTAACGATTACCTGGTTAAACCTTTTGAGTTCAGGGAACTGCTTGCCAGAGTGAAAGTGCTCATCAAATCCTCAGTTAAGACAGTAAATTCGCCGGAAAACAGGTTAACCGCCGGAGACCTTGAACTTGATCTTGACAAGAAGGAAGCCTGGAGAAAAGGGAAAAAAATAAGTCTCACCGCAAAGGAATTCTCGCTTCTGGAGTATTTTATGAGAAACAAAGGCAGGGTTTTATCACGGAATGACATAGCTGAAAAAGTATGGGATGTTAACTTCGATTTTGGCACCAACGTAGTTGATGTCTATATTAATTTCCTGCGAAAAAAAATAGACAGGGGATTTGATAAAAAACTTATTCATACAAGAGTAGGATTCGGTTATATCTTTGGAGAACAATAATATGCAGATAAGATCCCGGTTAACATTGCAATTTCTTCTACTGGGCGGAATGATTATGCTGGTTTCCTCCATTGCAATATTCATAAGCTCCTCCCGATTGAGGAGAGATGATTTCTATAATCGTCTCAGAAATAAAGCCAGGATCACTGCCAGCGCATTGCTCGACGCAGTGGAACACAGCAATAAGAATAAACCCGGACCGATAGAATGGAACTACCCTAAGGATCTTCATAATGAAAGAATAGTTATCCTGAATTATCTTAATGATACTATTTACAGCACCGATAAGTTTGGTGATATCAAAATCAGCTTCGATTTTATTGAAAGAATCCGGCTTTATGAAAAAATTCGTTATCAGGAAAAGGACTTTGAAGTTCTCGGAACCCTTTATTCCACCCCATTGCACCGGTATGTGGTTTTTGTTGCTGCAACAGACACAGAAGGATTTCTTCATCTGAGGAAGCTTAAAATAATTCTCATCATAGTCTGCATAACCAGTCTGCTGCTTTTCGCAATTGCGGGATGGGTATTTTCCGGCAGGGCTCTTAAGCCGATCTCAAGCGTTGTAAAACGGGTTGAAGATATTTCAATCACAAGTATGCACCTCAGGGTTCCTGAAGGAAACGGGATGGACGAAATTGGCAGGCTTGCCAGAACATTCAACAGCATGCTTCAACGCCTTGAGATATCCTTTAAGACCCAGAAAGACTTTATTTCAAACGCCTCCCATGAATTAAGAACCCCGCTGACATCCATAAATGGCCAGCTTGAAGTTTTACTGATGAAAGAGAGATCGACTGAAGATTACCGGAATGTTCTTCAATCGATACTCGACGATATCAGGGCTCTTATCGAGCTTACAAACAAACTGCTGCTGATGGCCCGTACGGGAAATGAAACAACAACAGAATATCACGAAAAAATCAGGACTGATGAACTCTTATGGCAGATCAGAGATGAAAACTCGAGATTCGGTTCCGGTTGCCATATAAATATTCTGCTCGATGATTCTCTTACGGAAGCTGAAGAGATGATAGTTGCAGGAGATGAATCACTTCTTAAAACTGCGTTTTCAAATATTATCGATAACGCGTGTAAATATTCATCAGACCAGAGAGTTGATGTTCTTCTGAAGAATTCAGAAGGCAAACTGGAAATATGCTTCAGGGATAACGGGATCGGAATCGCAGATGATGAAATAAAAAAGGTTTTCGAACCATTTTACAGAGCCAATAACTCAATTTCCTATAAAGGAGTCGGTATCGGATTGACGCTTGTGAAACAAATAATTACAAATCATAAAGGTACCATCAGCATTACTTCAGCAGAAAAAAAAGGCACAACTGTAACAATTCAATTGCCTGTCCGGAAATAACAGCCCGCTTTAATCTCCTTTTAATTTATTTTTAATTTGCCGTTAATTATTGCATTCTATATTGCCGTATGTTGTTAAATGTGATATTCTTCGAGCATTTAATATCTAACCTATAATTATATGTATATGAAAAAAACCAATTATGGTTTATGTGTTTATTCCACAGTTTTTTTCATCTCACTGATTATTCTTTCAGGTTGCAACGCCGGACAGAAGAATAACAGTGTATCCCACTTGCCAGCACCGAATACTGATTTTTATCAGGATATTACGATCGAAGCCGGTTTGAATTTTACTCATTCCATAGGTGATCTTGAACTTGATAATATTATAGAGTCAGTTGGTGGTGGTTCTGCATTTCTTGATTTCGATCAGGATGGTTACCTGGATGTTTTTGTATGCAATGGAAGATGGGTTGAAGGATTCAGTAAAGGGGAAAAATCAAAAACTCCTGAAGGAAACAGGCTTTTCAGGAACAGGCAGGATGGAACATTCGAAGATGTAACACGAAAAGCAGGCATTGAGGGGAATGGTTACGGCATGGGTGTGAGTGTTGGTGATTACAATAATGACGGATATCCCGATATATTCATCAGTAATTATGGCCCAAATGAACTATTCCGGAATAATGGTAACGGCACATTTACCGATGTAACAAAAAAAGCAGGAGTTTCAGGTGGTATGGAGTGCACTGCCGGTTCTGCATGGTTTGATTACGATAATGACAGCTACCTTGATCTGTATGTGGGCAACTACCTGTTTTATGATCCGGAATATAAATACTTCTATGCTCCTGATGGTTTTCCGGGACCAATGGCCTATGATGCACAGAAAGACATTCTCTATCATAATAATGGAGATGGAACCTTCGAGGATGTGACGGGGAAAATGGGAATCACCGACCTTGATGGCAGGGCAATGGGCGTCGGGGTGGCTGATCTGGATGAGGACGGTTTTGTTGATGTATATGTTGCGAATGATCATACTCTTAACTATTTCTGGCATAATGAAAAGGGCCAGCATTTCATCGATAAAGGGGTCATGTCGGGAATCGCATTCAGCCAGGGAGGCGAAGCTGCTGTTAGCATGTCAATAGATTTTGCTGATTACACGGGTGACGGCTTGCTCGATATGTTCGTCTCAGATGATACTTATTGCTCACTTTATCAGAATCGGGGGAATGGACTTTATTCTGATGAGGGCATCACTTCAGGGATATCAATGGCCGCTGCCCAGTTTGTTGGCTGGTCATCCTCATTCCTCGACTATGACAATGATGGCGATGCAGATATTACAAAAACAAATGGCGCCCTCAAACATCTTTATGGACAGGAATCACAGATATTCGAGAACGATGGTAAAGGAAAATTCATTGATGTTTCTCTGAAACTTGGCAATTATTTCAGTGAGGAATACGTGGGTCGGGGATCTTGTACCGGGGATTACGATAATGATGGAGATCTTGATCTTTTTGTCACTAACCTGAATGATCGTTGCATACTGCTGAGAAACAACAAGGGCAACCTTAAAAACTGGATAATCCTTGACCTTGAAGGAACTAAAAGCAACAGGGATGCTGTTGGAGCCAGAGTAAATTTAATATCCGGCGGTAAACAACAAATCGCTCAGAAGAGGAGTACCACAGGATATCTTTCACAGGGAGACCACAGGCTGCATTTTGGTCTGGGCAAAAACGAAAATATAGAACGTATTGAAATAATGTGGCCATCCGGGAAGTCGCAGGTGATGGAAAACATAAAAGCAAATCAGATCCTTACAGTAACTGAACCAAAATAGATCTTGCGCGATGAAAAATATACGCCGGGCCTCCGCGCTTCTTACGTTCCTTTCATTTATTATCTTTTCCTGTAACAATAAACCGGAGGGTATTATCCTTGTTATGGGAAAATCAGGAGCGGCTAAATGTCCCGATTCACTCCTGATCTCGCATGAGCTGAAAATAGGCTTAATTAACCCTTCAAAACCTCATATACCAGTCAGTCAACTTACTGATAATTTCTTTTCCGCCTGTTCACCCGTTGTATCGTTCGATGGTAAAACAATGATTTTCACAGGTAGAAAAACAGAAAATGATCCATGGCAGATATGGGAAATGAATTTGAGAAATTCAAAAGTCCGGCAGATCACCACCTGCAAGGAGAATTGTCTTTTTCCTGCATATCTCCCCGGAGGGCAGATCGTCTTCAGCAGGGTAATGAGCAACGACAGCTTAAAATCAGGGATGGCTCTTTTCAAGTATTCCCCCGACAAAAATATCTGTGAGAGGATCACATTCAATCCTGCCGTATGGTATGCTTCATCAGTACTATCCGACGGAAGAATCCTTGCAAAGTGCATGGATAATCTTCCCGGTAGAGGCGAACCTGAACTGATGGTTCTCCGCCCGGATGGTACAAAAGCTGAGCTCTTTTATAAACGGAACGGCAGTCTTACGGGAGGAAAAGCCATTGAAACATCTGACGGTAATATCTTTTTTACTGAAACAACCAGGACTAAAGAGTCTGATCTGATCTCGATCTTCTACAACAGTCCATTTAACAGCGCGAAGGTTTTATCCGAAGATATACATGGTGATTTTATATCAGTAAGTGAAGGAGCAGATGGAAAAATGATGGTTTGTTACCGGACCTCACCCGGAGAAACATACAGGCTGTTTGAATTCGATGTTGAAACAGGATTGGGAAACCTGTTGCACGAAAAGAAAGATTATGACGTCCTTGATGCCGTCCTGATCAGGGAACTTAAAAATCCCAGGAAGCTTCCCAGCGAGGTTGACAATGGTGTGAAAACAGGTCTTCTCATGTGTCAGAATATCAGTTATCCTGTAACTGATCTGCGAAACTACAAGAAACCGGAAAGGGTGGAAATTCTCGGGATTGATGTTTCGTACGGAACCATTGAACCTGAACCCGACGGCTCAGTATATCTGAAGGTAATGGCAGATAAACCTTTTCGCCTGGCGACCGTGGATTCAGGGGGAAGGGTGATAAAAATGTGCAAATGGATGTCGCTGAGACCAAATGAAAGAAGAGGCTGCACCGGATGTCATGAAGATCCCGAAGTTGTACCTGAGAACAGGATACCATTGGCCGTGCGGAAAGATCCCGTGATTCTCCCTGTTCATATTCAAAAAATAGATGAGAAAATCATTGAACTGGAGTAGTATGAAGAAACGATCTAAGATTATTGCTGTTACGGGCATTTTTCTTGCCCTGCTGATTGTTTCTTTTCCGGCACATAAGTGGTCAAGGGAGCATGTGAATTACTATACGGCCACTGAAGATCACCCACTGAATTGCGCTTCATGTCATTTATACCTGAAGAGAAGTTCTTTTTCGAAATTTCTTGAAGCTGATTATTATTCGCCAGTTAATGTGACAGCATCGGTTAATAACAAGCTATATATTGTCGCTCAGGATAGAAATATGCTGCTTGAAGCCGATCAGGAAACAGGCAAAGTTACAAGGAAAGTCGAAGTCGGAAATCATCCGCACAGTGTAATAACTGATAAAAACAATAAAGTATGCTATGTCAGTAACCAGTGGGCTGATAATATAAATGTCGTTGATATTGAATCTTTTAAGGTCACGGATACTCTTTACACCGGGAATGGGCCGGCAGGACTGGCAATTGATAAAGAAAACCGGTATCTGTATGCCGTTAATTCCTTTGCAGGCGACATATCGGTAATAGATCTCACTAATAATATCGAGGTGAAGCGGCTTTCTGCCGGGAATAATCCTACCGGTATAAAGCTTTCCCCCGACGGGCAGACAGCCTATGTAACAAGCAGGAGAGCACTTCTTGCTCCTTATGGATCGCCGCTTGTTACAGAAATAACAGTACTGGATGCATCAACAGGGCGTGTTACAGAACACAAGAATATCCAATCGGTTTATATGATGGAGAATATCGCTTTTACTCCAACCGGTGACCTGGCATTTTTCACAATGATAAGGCCGAAAAACCTTGTGCCTTCAATCCAGGTTGAAAGAGGTTTTATGATGACTCACGGGATTGGTATCATTGATCGTAACAATAACGACAGGGTAATACAGCTTCTGCTTGATGAACCAAACTCATACTATCCTGATCCGTTTGATATTGCTGTTACTCCTGACGGGACAAAAGCTTTTGTCTCCAGTTCCGGAGTGGATTGCATAACAGTTCTGAATATAGATTCTATCAGAAGTATTATAGAAAAAACTCCCGGGAACACGCTGGAAGCATATGCAAATAATCTTGGTGTAAGCCACAGGTATGTCACTAAAAGAATTTATACAGGAGCCAATCCCAAAGGGATGGATCTTTCTCCTGACGGCAAGTACCTTTATGTAGCTGAAATGCTAAATGACAGGATCTCAGTAATCAGCACCGAAAACCTGGATATCGTAAAAAACATTGACCTCGGAGGTCCCGGAAGGATAACAGTTACAAGGAAAGGCAGGAGACTTCTTAATAATGCAGGCCATACCTTCCAGAACCAGTATTCATGCTACACCTGTCACCCTGACACACATGAAGACGGACTTGTTTACAATATGGCCAGCAAGGATATGGGCCGGAATGTTACTAATACACAATCGCTCAGAAATATAAGTCATACTTCTCCTTATAAGTGGAACGGCAAGAACCAGTCCGTTTATAAACAGGATGGTATGAGATTTTCAACAGTACTGACCAGGACAGAGCCATTTGACTACAAAGAGCTTGATGCGATCACCGCATATATTCAGACCGGAATACCGAATCCGCCAAATATGTTGTACAATCCTGATGGAGAACTTACTCCGGCCCAGCTTCGCGGGAAAAGGATTTATGAACGCACTCATGATAAAAAAGGTGATGAAATATCTGTGATCAACAGGTGCATTACATGCCATCCGGCGCCTTTTTATACAAACAGGCAGATGCTGGATGTCGGAACACTGGCGGCAACAGATGATTCAATATTATTTGATGTTCCTCATCTCAATAACATCTTTGCTTCAGCGCCTTACCTGCATGATGGCAGGGCAGCAACACTTGAAGAGATCTGGACCATATATGGCAAGACGGAACAGCATGGCGCTGTTAACGACCTGACCAAGACGGAGCTCAATGAATTGATTGAATATCTTAAATCATTGAGAGATCCTGAGTATGGTCAGCAGGAAAATGAAATGACGAAAGCTTCCATTATAGGCCATTAATTGACAAATCCATGGTAAAAAGTAAACGCGAAAGGACAGTTGGGATACTGCTCACTGCATCTGCAGGAGTCATTATCATGGCAGCTCTGATGACGGGTTGCAAAAGTGAAGTCGCCCAGGCGGGCAGCCGTAAGGCTGAATCCGGGGAAATAAGAGAACCTGCCGGCCCGGTAACAGCAGAGATAACCGGAACATCTTCGATAAAAGAAGCTAACGGGATGCCGGTATATGGAAACTGGAGAACTTTTAACACCAGTGACGGACTTCCCTCGGACAAGGTTTATACGGTCAGAATAAGTGGTAACCGGGTATTTGCAGGTACTCATGATGGTCTTGCAGTTTACGAGGATGGCAAATGGACCACTTATAACACTGAAAACGGATTAGGTCATAACGGAGTTGTATCGGTTGATGTGAATGAATTAACAGGGGATGTGTGGATAGGTACTCTGGGTGGACTTACACGCTGGTCAGGCGGAAAATTCGAGACTTTCACACAACTGAACAGCGGTATGCCGAATGATCTCGTTTATAATGTTGTGTGCGATGGGAATGATGTCTGGGTTGCTACTGCGGGTGGCGCCGGCCATTACGATACTTTCAGGAAAGAATGGGAGATATTTACTGAAATGAATGCTCCCATGCATGAGCCATGGACATACGCGCTTTCATCAGGTGACGGTAAGATATTCATTGCAGCCTGGGGAGGCGGAGTAATTGAATATAACAAGGAAACAAAACAATTCAGGGATTATACTGATCCTGACGGTTTCATGGAAATCGATCTTCAGCCCGACGACGGGGTTGTTCATGATATCACAACCGCTACTTCCTGGGCAAATGGAACTCTTTGGGTTTCGACATATTTTGGTATGAGCAGTTATGACGGTAAGAACTGGAAAGGGTATTTCGATCATGACAGCGGACTCGCAAGTAACTTCATTAATTTCCTGCGTGCTGAAGGCCGGGTGGCTTTCATATGCTGCGATAACGGACTCAGCTCAACTGACGGACAAACATGGGTGACCTATAAGAAAAATGATAATAATAAAAGCGGAAAGGCAATCATCACATCCGGGAAGGAGCGAAAGGAAATACCACTTTCAACTTCCATTTCACATAATTTCATCATCGGAGTCGATGCTGATGAGGATGAACTGTGGGTTGCCACGTCAGATGGGGTATGCCGCGGAGAATTAATGAAATAATCATAAAACACAAACTACCAGAGATGACTAAACCACAGATCCTGATCGACCTTCAAAAACTGACGGAAGGTGAACGCGCCGAGATGCAGATGATCGGCATTATAACCGGAAATAATGAGATTTCCTCTTATAAGTACCCTGATATTCATAAAGACAGGCCGCCTGTAGAGAAGATTGCAGTTCATGCACCGCAGATAATCAATGAAGCTTATAACTACCAGAAGCCATCTTCCTTTTCCAGGGCGCTGAAGCTTGAATTCGGAGGGTATAAAATTCTTCTTATCTCCGGTACTGCCAGTGTTAATGAGGAAGGTAAGGCCGAACATACAGGCGATTTCGGAGCACAGCTCTGGAGAACCTACAGGAACATCACCAATCTGCTGGCTGCTGAAGAGATGACCTGGCACGATGTTGTAAGAACTACAAATTACCTCCGTGATATCGAAAGAGACTATGCAGAATTCAATAAGATCCGAACCACATTCTTTAACTGGCTCAGGCTCGATCCTCTTCCGGCAAGCACCGGAATACAGGCAAGACTTTGCTGGGAAACTCTGCTGGTTGAGATTGAAGCATATGCTGTTTGCAAAATAAAATAACTGATAAGATGAGAACCAAACCTGAATCATCGACATTCCTTTTTCTGATTTGTGTTGTATTGTCTTCTGCTGTACTCACGGCACAGGAAAAAAAGTCAAACTATGGGAATATCCCTGACGAACTGGTAGCCTATGACAGGTATCAGAAGGCTTACAAGTATCATTTTCTTGAACCTCTTGAATTCTACGGCGCAGGCCGTGAAAAACCGGAACCCACCGGATTAAAAGAGGTAAGGATCGGATTTCTGGGGCCACTTGAAGGGACAACCCTGATGAATCTCGGACAACAGATGCTCCAGGGGGCACAGCTTGCCATAGAAGAAGCAAATAAAAAAGGCGGATACAAGGGCATTCCTTTCACTCTTATGATACACAATGATGCAGGATTATGGGGCGCTGCAGCAAACGAGATCGTTAAGATGGATGATGAAAAGGTGTGGGGATGGATAGGTTCAATAGACGATATCGTTTCACATGTTGCAATCAGGGCAACTCTTAAGCTGGAAATTCCGAATATCAACACGGGAAACCCCGATCCCACTTTCACTGAAACAAATATTCCATGGGTAATAAGAGTAATTCCTGATGACAGGCAGAGCTGCTATTCCCTGGCAGACCAGATACACATCAAGGATAAACACTCAAGAGCTGCAATTATAAGAGCAAACAACAGGTATGGTCGTGCAGGTATCATGCATTTTGCCCGGACTGCGACAAGAATAGGATTTCCACCAATAATTGAAGAGAGATTCAACGATGGGGAAACAGACTTCAGTTCGCAATTGGAAAGAATTAAAAAAACAAATCCTGATGGTATACTTATATGGGGTAATGCAAAAGAATCCGGGCTTATTCTTCAGCAGATAAGAGCAATGGGTATGAATCAACCGGTTTATGCTTCCGACAGGGTGGTAAGCAATGAATTCATTTCAATAGCCGGCAAACTGGCCGATGGAATAGTAACAACCTGTCAGTACAATCCGGAGGAGGTAAACCCCAGGTTACAGGCATTCAGAGCCAATTATTTCAAAAGATTCGGAATGCAACCTGATGTTATTGCGGCACATTCATATGACGGAACGAATATTCTGATAGAGGCAATAAAGAAGGTTGGACTTAACAGGGCGCTTATCCGTGATGTACTCACAGATCTGAAAACATTCCAGAATTATGAAGGTATCACAGGACCGATTATCTTTGATGCAACATGGAACAACATCAGGCCAATATACATGGCAAGGATAAACAACGGTAAATTTGAATACTCCCCTGCCCCGCTTTTCAAAAAGGATGATAAGATTTATAAGAAACCAGCGTCGAGCTACTAATAAATATAACTATCATGGAAACAATTCCATGCGATAAAAAAACAAACGCAAAAATCACTATTCCCTCAAAAATCAGTAAAAACGGCAAACCTGTTTCTATTGTGGAAGTACTGGGTGTGAAATTCGGTGGAAATGAGGTAATAGTGATTGCCGGTCCATGCGCTGTTGAGAACATGGAACAGCTGATGGAAACTGCCAGATCAGTCAAATCCAATGGTGCAAAGATATTAAGAGGCGGAGCATTCAAGCCCAGGACATCACCATATAATTTCCAGGGGCTTGGGGAGGAAGGTCTTAAACTGCTTGCACAGGCCCGAAAAGTAACAGGGCTGCCAGTGGTCACTGAGGTGATGGATACAAGACAGGTGGAAATTGTATCTCAATATGCCGACATGTTCCAGGTAGGATCACGTAACATGCAGAACTACCCGCTTCTTAAAGAAGTAGGGCTCTCAAAGAAGCCTGTTCTTCTGAAAAGGGGAATGATGGCTACTATTGAGGAGTTCCTTCTTGCAGCTGAATATATTCTTGCTCAGGGTAATGAGAATGTAGTATTGTGTGAACGGGGAATACGTACTTTCGAGACTACAACCAGGAATACGCTTGATCTCAGCGCAGTGCCTATGCTGAAGTATCTTACTCACCTGCCGGTAATTGTTGATCCCAGCCATGGTACAGGTTTACGCTGGATGGTCCCGGCAATGTCAAAAGCAGCTATTGCGGCGGGAGCCGACGGGCTCATTCTTGAAGTGCATTACCATCCCGAGGAAGCCCTTTGCGATGGCCAGCAATCACTCGATCCTGAAGAGTTCGGAACAATGATGACTGATCTCAGGAACATTGCAAAAGCTGTTGGCAGAGAAATAGTCTGAATAATCAAATCATTTTTTACCGCAGATGACGCAGAAATAAAACGCAGAGTACGCAGATTTTGATCTTGCACCTCTGCGTACTCTGCGGCTTTCTTCAGCGTTCTCTGCGTTAAAAAGAAACTGATAAATGAACCTGATATTTATATTATTATCCGTATTCATCCCTGGATCATCTCTTAAGCTAACTCAAACCGATACAATTAAAATCGGCCTGCTGGTCCAGGATAAACAATCTTTTGCTGCAAGAAAAGGCGCAGAGCTTGCCATCAGGGAAGCAAACCTGAAAAGAACAACTTGTGGAAAATACTACTTACTCGAAGTCCGTGACATGGAAGGTCCCTGGGGAACCGGCGCCAAAGTGGCTGTTGATCTTGTATTTAATGAACACGTACTTGCTGTTATCGGGGCTGTAGATGGTAGAAATTCACATCTTGCCGAGCAGGTTTCAGCAAAAACAACAGTGCCGTACATCAGCGCCTTATCAGGTGACCCGACATTAGGACAGGCTTTTATCCCCTGGTTTTTCAGCTGTGTGCCTAATGATAATCAGACAGCCGGACTGATAACAGACGAGATTAAAAAAAATGAAATCCGGGGACTGACAGTGTTCTCTGACATCGGTTATGATTCGAAAATGACCGCTTCTGTTCTTCAGAAAAAATACAAGACAGAATTTAAGCGTGATGCTGATATGCATTATTACACTAACGCAGCGTCTGAATTACCGGCATTTTCTGAAAAGATTCCGAAGAACAATTGTATAGTCTTTTTGGGAACGACAGAAGATTTGCTTCCGCTTGTGGAATCAGTAAATAATAGTTCCGGATCACATGTGATAATAGCTCCTTACATTATTATGTCTGAACATTCTCTTCCTGATACAAAGGAATTACAGAATGTGGTCGTTCTTAATCCCGGACTATTTCTGTATGACAGAACGGATTATTTCACTTCAAATTACCTGAAAACTTACGGAAGAATGCCTGGTCCTCTTTCTGCCTTCGCCTGGGATGCTGTAAATATCATAATTGAAAGTCAAATGCAGGCAGGAACGGAAAGATCATCATTTTATAAAAGTATTGCAAAAATCAGGCATAGCGGGGCTACCGGTGAGATAAGTTTTGATCAATATGGCAACAGGAAAAAAATTCCCGGTCTCATTAAATTAAATGACCTGCTCATAAGAATTGGGGATTAGTCAGGATTGCTTAACTTTGAATAATATTGCGGTATTATGGCCTTATGGCTTCAGAATGTACTTTACAATTTTGACCGGAGGATTACTGCCCTGAATTAAGATTTTATGAAAAAGCTCATTTTTTTAACGTTTGTTTTGCTGCTTGCTTTCTTCTGGGGATGCAGGAATAAAGGCTCGGAAAAAAGCGAGAATTCCGAAGACCTGATGTCAGTAAGAACACTCGGACTGGCATATCTTGAAGAGTTCAAACTTGAAGAAGCTGAGAAGGAATTTCTTAAATTCATTGATCTTGCTCCCGATGACAAATTCGGTTATGCCAACCTCGGTCTGACATACCTCCGTCTGGGCAACTATGAGGAAGCCGAAAAGCAGCTTCTCAAAGCAATAAGCATCGATTCGCTCGACGCGGACACAAGGTTGATCCTGGCAACTGTTTTCAAAATGAAAGATGAACAGGAAAAATCAATTGCTGAGTTGAAGAAAGCGCTCACTTTTGCACCTGGGCACATTAAAATACTTTACGAGATTTCTGAACTAAACTCCGCAAACTCAGATCCGGAATCTGTGCAGGCGAGAAGCACATATCTGAGGAAACTCATTGATAATGCCCCTGACAATCTTGTTCCCAGGCTAAGCCTGACAGAAATACTGATAAGGACAGGTGAAGCCGATGCTGCCCTTGAGCAGCTTGAAATTATTAAAAAACAATTCCCTGAATTTCCGAAGGAAGCTGTTCCATATTACGATAAAGCAATTCTCGCACTCAGAAAGAGTGACCTGGACGATGCCAGCCTGAACTTCACTATATTTCATAATTACATGAAAGTTAGTCCCCCTTATCAGGCCGGGATGATGAATCTGAAAGGGCCCGGAGGTTCACTTATCGGATTTCCTGTTGTAACTTTCGACAGGCAGAACCTATCCGTCACACCTGAAGGAGAATCAATTCTCGATAACCTCCGTTTTACGCCTGTCCCTGAAGCCGCCGGTCTGAATATTATAAAACCTTCGGAAAACAGTGAGTTTGGCGACTATTCCCACACAGCTGCAGTTGATTATGATTCGGACAATGATATTGATCTGTATGTCAGCTGTTATGATGCACTGTCATCATCTTTTAAAAGATGGCTTTTCAATAATAACTCTGGTATCTTCACTGATGTTGCTGCTGATGCCGGGCTTACTCACCAGGGAAGAGAGACTTCAGCAATATTCGGTGATTATGACAATGATGGTTTTCAGGATCTGTATATCGTGAGAGAAGAAGGAGATATTTTATACAGAAACAACGGGAACGGCAAATTTGAAGATGTTACTTCGAAATCAATCAGCGCCAGCAGGACTGGAGGAAATATGGCTTTGTTTTTAGATGCTGACCATGACGGGGACCTTGACCTCTTTGAGGCTCGTTCCAATGTCAATCTCCTGCAACGTAATAATGGTGACGCCACTTTCACCGAACAGGGTGAAAAGATGAATCTTGCAGGCATGGGCATCAGCACTGATGCTGCATTTGGTGATTTTGATGAGGATGGAGATATTGATCTCATCGTTGTTAATGAGAATGAAAGTAATGTATACTACTCAAACCAGCGCCAGGGGGTCTTCTCAGATTTCAGTTATGATGGGGGTCTGGGTAATGGAGGCGGGTCATCAGGTATAAGCGTCAGTGATTATAATAATGATGGTTTTCTCGATCTTTTCATAACCTCCCTTAATGGTGAAAACCAGCTTTACCGTAATCCGGGTAACGGAAGATTTGAGAAAGACAGGAATTCTGAAGAAATTAACAGGGCCCTCAGGGGTGTAATGATTCATGATGCGTCTTTCCTGGATTTTGATAATGACGGATTTTCCGACCTCTTCGTCGCAGGAGAGAGTACCCGGGATGGAGGTCTCATCCTGTTTCATAATGATGGAAAAGGAGGTTTTGAGAATGTCTCACATCTTTTACCCGGGGAGATTACATCCGGCAGGAAGATTGCACTCCTGGATTATAATGATGACGGTGATATAGATATTGCCCTGGCAAGACCTGAAGGAGGCGTCACTTTATTAAGGAATGATGGAGGGAATAATAACCATTTTGTTAAAATCAGGCTTGTTGGACTCAGGGCCGGCAGTGCAAAGAATAATCACTTTGGAGTTGGCGCCAAGGTTGAAATACGGGCCGGAGATCTTTACCAGACAATGGTTGTTACAGATCCCCAGGTGCAGTTTGGAATAGGCAGACGATCAATGGCGGATATAATAAGGATCACCTGGACAAACGGTGTTCCGCAGAATATCTTCTACCCTGCCGCGGACCAGGCTATCATCGAAGCACAGACCCTTAAAGGCTCCTGCCCGTTCCTCTATACATGGAATGGCGATAAGTTCGAATTCGTTAAAGATATAATGTGGAGAAGCGGACTGGGTATGCCTCTAGGGATTATGGGAGGTAATACGGCTTATGCTTTTGCAGATGCCTCAGACGATTACATTAAAATACCAGGTGAATCACTGAAGCCATTAAACGGGATATATTCTGTTCAGCTGACTTCAGAGCTCTGGGAGACAATCTATACTGATAAGATCTCTCTTGTTGCAGTCGATCATCCCGATACAACTGATATTTTCGTGGAAGAACAATTCTCTCCTCCTCCTTTCCCTGGGATGAAGATATTTCATATTGGTAAAAAGCATTTACCGGTTTCTGCTATTGATTCTCACGGAAACAATATTATGACTTTTATCAATGCAAAAGATGACAAATATCATTCAGGTTTTCAGACGGACAAATACCAGGGCACAACCGAGATGGAGCATATAATCCTTGATCCGGGCAAAGCAGGCAATAACGGGAACCTTCTCATGTTTATGCAGGGATGGATATTCCCGACAGATGCCAGCATTAATGTGGCATTGTCACAATCAGAATCACTTAAAGTCATTCCTCCGCAGATACAGGTCCTCAACTCAAAGGGAGAATGGCAGACTGTAATAAGCAATATGGGTTTCCCTATGGGTAAAGACAAAATGGTGATTGCAGACCTTTCAGGTAAATTCCTCACTAAAGACCATCGTATAAGAATATTGACCAATATGGAGATTTACTGGGATCACATTTTCTTCAGCGACAGATCCACCGAAGCGCCTGTTACAACCACGACAATGGAACCCGTATCAGCAGATCTTCATTACAGGGGCTTTTCAGAACAGTTCAGAAAAGGAGGCCGTTATGGTCCTCACTGGTTCGATTATTCCAAAGTCACCACAGAACCGAAGTGGAGAGATCTTTCCGGTAACTATACCCGGTATGGAGATGTTCTTCCGCTTCTTACCCATTCAGATAATATGTATGTAATCTCGAATGCAGGCGATGAAGTTACAATACATTTTAATGAATCATCTCTCCAACCTCTCCGGGAAGGATGGAAACGTGATTTTCTCATCCGTAGTGTTGGCTGGGTTAAAGACGGAGATATAAATACCGCGTTCGGGAATACAGTTCTTCCCTTGCCGTTCCATGGCATGAAGAGCTATCCTCCATCAAAGAATGATGAATATCCTGATGACCCGTGTATTAAAGAAATACAATCAGGAGTATAATACCAGGATTGTAACTGCAGACGGATATCTCAACGCATTAAAAACCGGCAAGTAAGGCCATACCTCATTCAGCTGATTCTTTATTCATGAAAAAAATACTAATTCTAATTCTGGTCTTTTCGAACACTGTATTCATCTATTCGCAAAAACCAAGGGTCACCTTCACAGATGTTGCAGCAAACGCAGGTATAGATTTCAGGTATACGATCGGAGACAGCTCCTATGTCAACATACTTGAGAGCAGCGGTTCTGGAATAACCGTTTTCGATTATAACAATGACAAGCTTATGGACCTGTATCTTATGAACGGGACATGGCTCGAAGGAATATCTGATGATGCGGGTAAGGAATTCAAAGACACACCTGACAGGCTTTATAAGAATAACGGAAATGGAACTTTCACTGAGGTTTCAGAAAGAGCCGGAGTCGCAGATAAACACTGGAGCATGGCTGCAGGCGCAATTGATTATGACAACGATGGCGACCAGGATCTTTACCTCCTGAACTATGGTCCGAACATCTTCTACAGGAATAATGGTAACGGAACATTTACTGACATCACTCAAACATTGGGACTTCGGGGCCCGGAAAAGCTGAACGGGTTTACGAAATGGAGCATTGGAGTTGCATATATTGACTTTAACAGGGACAACCTGCTCGATCTTATGGTTGGCAACTTCCTCGCTTTCGATCCAAAATATGATTCTCCGGTCACACCTGGTAAAATGCCGCATCCTTCCGAGTACAGAGGACAGGCGTCCATGATGTACCAGCAAACGCCAGACGGGAAATTCATCGATGTAACCCGGAAACTGGGTCTGTACTACCCTGATTCAAAGTGCATGGGCCTCACTGTATTTGATTATGATGATGACGGTGACTCTGATATCTTCCAGGCAAATGACCATCATTTCAATTACATGTTCAGGAACGACAAGGGTAAGTTTACCGAAGCCGGCATGGAAATAGGAGTAGCTGCGAACAGCAATGGAATAGGTTCTGGTTCAATGCATGGTTCACCAGGCGATATTGACGGGGATGGTCTTATAGATATACTGGTTACCGACCTGGAACATGCAGCATTATATAAAAATATCGGTAAGGGACTATTTACTGACGTAACCGAATCGAGTGGAGTGGCTGGCAACATAACAGGTAAAGGAGGCTGGGGCGCTGTCCTCTTCGACTATGATAACGATGGAGATCCTGATATTGTTTCTGCAAATGGTACTGCCGAGGAGCTTATACTTCAGTACCCGCTTCTTCTTGAAAATGATGGAAAAGGGCGGTTCAGGAATGTAAACAAGGAAAGTGGCAGTTACTTTAATTCCAAACGTTCCGGAAGAGGTCTTGCCGTATGGGATTATGATAATGACGGAGACCTCGATATTTCAATATCTCATGTAGACAATGAAGCAACCTCCGTGCTCCTGAAAAACGAAGGTGGCAACTCAAATCACTGGCTCGGCATCACCCTGCTCGGAAAAAATGGACCGGGATCAGCAATAGCAGCAAAAATCACAGTGACAAATGGTGGTAAAAAGTCAGTTTTCGTGAACCAGTGGGCAACATCCTATCTTTCAAACAACGATCCAAGATTGCACATAGGATTAGGCGCAAGCAAAACTATCGATCAACTGGAGATTGCATGGGTGGGAGGTGAAAAAGAGGTGATAAAGAATGTTCAGGCTGACAGGTATATTGTGATCGAAGAAGGGAAAGGAATATTGAACAAGGATTAACGATTGATGATTTTTGATTTTGTTATGAACACAAAAGGAATATTGAACAAGGATTAACGATTGATGATTTTTGATTTTGTTATGAACACAAAAGGAATATTGAACAAGGATTAACGATTGATGATTTTTGATTTTGTTATGAACACAAAAGGAATATTGAACAAGGATTAACGATTGATGATTTTTGATTTTGTTATGAACACAAAAGGAATATTGAACAAGGATTAACGATTGATGATTTTTGATTTTATCTTATGACAACACAAACGACAAATAAGTTTGATCTTGAGCAAAGACTTATAAATTTTGCTGTTCTGATCGTCGAAATCTGTGAGAACATGAAAGAGACAAAATCATCCAATCACCTTTCCGGTCAATTGATCCGGTCGGGAACATCTCCGGCATTGAATTATGGTGAAGCAATGAGTGGTGAATCCAGAAAGGATTTCATTCATAAAATCAAAATTGTCTTAAAAGAATTAAGAGAGAGTTACGTATGTCTGAAAATAATAAACAGCAGTAATCTTTGTAACTCAGTCGAATTGATCAAGACTGCATTAAATGAAAATAATGAATTAATATCAATTTTCGTAAAAAGCACTGAGACAGCACAAAAAAATCTAAAAAATGAAAAACTCAATTCATAAATCAAAAATCGTTAATCCTTGTTCTTAAATCAAAAAAATAATGATAACCTTAATAATGTATGAAAAGGTAGGAGGAGCTAAGGAGGTGATTAAGAATGTTAGGGCTGACCGGTATATTGTAATTTCAGAAGGAAAAGGAATATTGAACAAGGATTAACGATTGAGGATTTTTGATTTTATTATGAACACAAAAGGAATATTGAACAAGGATTAACGATTGATGATTTTTGATTCTGCATTAAATGAAAATAATGAATTAATATCAATTTTCGTAAAAAGCACTGAGACAGCACAAAAAAATCTAAAAAATGAAAAACTCAATTCATAAATCAAAAATCGTTAATCCTTGTTCTTAAATCAAAAAAATCTTTAAACGAAAACTAGAATTCATAAATCAAAAATCGTTAATCCTTGTTCTTCAATTAAAAAATAATGATAACCTTAATAATGTATGAAAAGGTAGGAGGAGAAAAGGAGGTTATTAAGAATGTTAAGGCTGACAGGCATATTGTAATTTCAGAAGGAAAAGGAATATTGAACAAGGATTAACGATTGAGGATTTTTGATTTTATTATGAACACAAAAGGAATATTGAACAAGGATTACCGATTGAGGATTTTTGATTCTGCATTAAATGAAAATAATGAATTAATATCAATTTTCGTAAAAAGCACTGAGACAGCACAAAAAAATCTAAAAAATGAAAAACTCAATTCATAAATCAAAAATCGTTAATCCTTGTTCTTAAATCAAAAAAAATTAAACCTTCTAATTGTATGAAAGATAATTATATAAGCAGAGTAATCAATCTGACACATCCGGAGAGGAATGTCATTTATAACATGACAAATGATGAAGCAATTATCATTTTAAAGTCAGGAAATGCAGAAGCGGTTCGAAAGATTGATGGTCAGTTTGCACTTGTTTCGGTAGAAGGAAAGACCATCAGGATGGCAAGATCAATAGGCAGGCCTATGCGTTATTTCATTGCCAAACGTGCAGCAGGACCTAATCTGATCGTGGCTGAAAGGATAGATGTAATACATGATTATCTTATAAAAGAAGGCCTTGAGGACCAGTTCCATCCATCTTATACCAGGATGGTCCCGGCGCATTACATAACAAAAATAGAGCTTCTGGGCTGCCCGGATCCAAATCCCGTTTATGACCGGTTCTTCACACCTGAGAGGAACCGGCTCAAAGGAACCGATCCCGCATCTATAGGCGAATTATACGTAGGAACTCTCTATAATGAAATTAAGAAATGGCTGGTTCACAAGGCTAAAACAGGACCTGTAGGGGTCACATTCTCGGCTGGCATTGACAGTGGCTCAGTATTCCTGCTAACCTATCATGCACTCAGGGAACTTGGGGAAAGCCCGTCGAGGCTCAAGGCATTCACATTGTCGGTTGAAAACGGAGGGGCCGATCTTGACCAGGCCCGTCATTTCCTTTCCTCCGTCGGTCTTGAGATGTTTCTTGAACCGGTTGAAACTGATTATTCATCACTGGACTGGAGAGAAGCAGTGAAAACTGTTGAGGATTATAAACCTCTTGATATACAGTCAGCAACAATGAACCTTGCTCTTCTGAAAGGCATCAGATCAAGATATCCTGAATGGAAGTTTCTTCTCGATGGCGAAGGTGGTGATGAAAACCTCAAGGACTATCCTATTGAGGAAAATCCGGAACTTACAATCCGCAGTGTACTTAATAACCTTATGCTTTATCATGAAGGCTGGGGAGTAAATTCGATCAAGCATTCTCTTACCTATTCCGGAGGATTGAGCCGGGGATACATGCGAACATACAATTCAGCATGCCTCACAGGATTTGAGGTGCTGAGCCCGTATACTCTGCCGAATGTTATTGAAGTATCTGAAGGAATACCGTTTATCGATATGACTGGCTGGGACCATGAAAAACTCTATGATCTGAAAGGCGAGATCGTCAGGTATGGAATAAAAAAGGTAACCGGAATCGACATGCCTGTATTTCCAAAGAGAAGATTTCAGCACGGAGCCGTTTCGAAGGACCATTTTAAAAAGCATTTCCCCTCGAGAGAAATTGAATACAGGAAGGAGTTCCTTTCAAAGTATGAATAAACTGCCCGGCATAGTCGTTGATGATAAGTGGATTCTGTCAAAACGAGGTAGTAAAAACCCGGTCGATCCTTTAAAACCTTATGCTTTTCTTGTTGAAAAGGAAAGAACCGCATCCGGCAAAATCGAGGATGTCGCCGTTGTATTCCTGACAAATTCAGAATGTCCCTTTCATTGCCTGATGTGCGATCTATGGAAGAATACAACAAATGCCCCGGTGCAGGAAGGATCGATCGCGGCACAGATTGAATACGCACTCGAGAGACTTCCCCGTGTAAACCATATTAAGCTTTACAACAGCGGAAGCTTTTTTGATACCAGGGCTATTCCTGCACAGGACATAAAAGGAATAGCATCAATTATCAGCGGTTTCGATACAATTATTGTCGAGAATCATCCTTCGTTTATTGGTGAAAGCTGCATTGCTTTTAAAAAGATGTTAAAAGGAAGACTTGAAGTAGCCATCGGACTTGAAACTGCTGACCAGGAACTTCTGACGAGGCTTAACAAGAAGATGCCGCTTAAGAAATTCGCCGGATCGGTTTCATTTCTCAGGGAGAATGATATAGCATCGAGAGCATTTGTTCTTCTGAGACCTCCGTTCCTTACCGAAAATGAAGGAGTATCGATGGCTGAGAAGACAATTGATTTTGCATTTGATTCCGGCGTGGAATGCTGTACAATCATTCCTGTCAGGGCAGGAAATGGGGCTATGGAGGAACTCATGAATTTTAACCATTTCACGCCACCTTCAATTCAATCTCTTGAAAAAGTACTGGAATATGGAATCAGGCAGAACCGGGGCAGGGTATTTGCTGACACATGGGACCTGCATCTTTTCTCCGAATGTGATAATTGCGTTGATAGCAGGATTTCAAGAATTACAGAGATGAACCTCAGCCAGGAAATCATGCCTGAAATTATCTGCAATTGTAATTCGGACAAATGAAATATTTCTGCGTTCCCTGCGTTTCTTCTCTGCGTTCCCTGCGGTTAATTTAAATATTTATAACAGGCTTAACATCATAATCAATTTCTTCTTTCTTGTAGTACACTCTATCCAGAAATAATCCCGACGGCGGGGCAGTGAGCTTTGCAGGAATGTCTGTTTTAATTCTGAAAAATGATTCGACCTCATCAGGTTTAAGCTTTCCCCGCCCGACTTCCACCAGTACCCCGGTCATTCTTCTTACCTGCTTCCAGAGAAAATGCGATCCGATAACATGAAATACAAGCATATCACCAAGGTCATGAACCTTTGAATGCAATATTTCAACCTTTGTCGAGGCCTGTTCCTGGTCAGGATCGGTGAAGTACCTGTAATCTTTCAGACCGGGAAAATGCTTTGCCGCTGAATTCATTAAATCCGCATCAAGTGGATCTTTTATCCACCATACAAATTTTTTCCCGAAGGCGGTTCTCCTCCGGCTTATCTGGTAAATATAACTACGGGCAACAGCATCATGACGGGCATGGAATTTCGGATGAGCCTCTTCGATGTTCATTACACAGATATCAGGCGGAAGTCTGTCGTTAATACCATACTTGATTTTCAGAAGCTGAAGGTCTGTTTCAACTTCAAGATGAGCGATCTGCTCCCTGGCATGAACACCACCATCGGTACGTCCGGCGCCAAAAAAATCAAACTCAGTTGAACCGAAGAGGTCACGACATGCATCCATTATTTCACCCTGAACAGTTTTGCCGCCTTTCTGTAGCTGCCATCCGGCATACCTTGTACCTTCATATTCTATAAATAGCTTATATTTTCCCATATTATGATTCAATTAATCCCTGATGCAAAGATTGCAAAGGTAAAAAATGAAAAGGACGCAAACCTGATTTTATAAACGTTGCGTCCTTTATAACGTATCGAATTTTAAAATTATACTGTTACCGAATCGGAAACAGCCTCTCTCCTATCATTATCTATAACTTTCACGAGATATTTATGTGATTTATTATCAGCTTCTTCAGACCAGGTTAAGGGGTCGGTTGTCATCTGAGGTTTAAACGGCACTGAGTCGACTTTCAGTCCGTCGCGCCATATCTCATAAGCTGAGAGAGCTGCAGGGCCTGCGAAGGCAGTATTCCATCCGAGTATAATCTTATTCCTTTCAGTCTTTGTAACTTTAACCTGTTGCGGGGGAACAAGAGCTGTTGCCTGCTTTTGGAAATAGTTCGTCCTTCCGCCCTTAATCTTTGCCGCCATTTGCTCTATTGCAGTCCTTTGAGCTTCAGAAAGCCCATCAGGTGCGATCTGTGCTGCCTGGAAGTTATTGCATAACTGGCAATCCTCAAATCTGTCACTCACCTGGCCGATTCCGATGATAACGAGATCTACCCCTGGTGTTGTAAGTGCATATTGGATAAGAGGTTTGCTCGGCAAGTTTTTATCGCCGATAGTCCGCACGACATGCTCGACCTTATTCGACCATTCGGCAGGTTTTGTGTACATGGCGCCATCTGCAAAAACCTTCATTCCTATCACTCCCATGTTTTTTGCTTTTGCAAGCGGGATAACGTTATGCTGCATACTGAGCATAAGTTTATCATTAGCATTTATCGCTACAAGCATAGCATCCAGCAGATTCATTGTGTCTTTCTGAATCATATACATATTTACAGCCGCATCATAATGCCCTGAAAAGCCAATGTGCCTTATCAGTTTTTCATTTTTCGGATTAAGACCGGAGAGGTTGGTCCCATCACGGTAATCGCGAAGAGCGGCAAGAGCGCCGATTCTCTCCATGGATGGATTGGTGTTCTCAATACCTTCATAGATAGCATCTACTTCTTCCATCCGGTTCAGGTTATGGAAAAGCATCAGATCAAGGTAGGCTCCTTCGGGGTAATTACCTTTCCCATCGCCGAACATCTGTGACAGTGACCGGTGTATATCATCAACTGTGTGTGAACCGGGTGCGCCATCTGTTCTGCTGGATACTCCCGGAATATTGCTGTCCCCTTTTGCCGTGCGCAGATGGGTTTTGGACGTCAGGAATATCGATCTTCTCAGCTCCTCATTATAACCGGGTTCACCTGGTATAAGCTTCCTCTCACGGAATGCCTTGCCATAATTCATCTGGCTCGGACCGTAAAGGTTTGAAGTATCGAAATAGTTTACACCCTTATCGAACGCCATCAGGATTATCTTTACAGGATCGACATCAGCAGGAGTCCACTGTATCGAAGCCTGACCTCCAAGTCCAAGTGTAGTAACCTGGAAGCCTGTTTTTCCAAGAACCCTTTTCATCGGAGTCTGCTGTACCGGTAAAAGCGGTACAGATGGAATAATAGCTGTTGCTGCAGCAGCCATCATTGTGGTCTTTACAAACCTTCTGCGATTCATTTTATTCCTGGTTGCCATTGTTGAGTGATTAAAGTTTTGGAGAAGAATGATTATTATAAACAAAGATACTAAAAATGAGTGAGTTGTTAGTATTATAACAATGATTATTGGTTATGAAAAGGTACACTGTACACGGTTCACGGGACAGGGGTCCTGGTTCCTGGGTCTGGGTCCTGGGTGCTTGGCTTGCGGCCACTGAATACTGATTACCGATTACCGTTTTTTTCACTATTTTTGTAGCAGTTCAAATCATTGATAATTATGAAGAAAAAATACATGAATCCTTACATTGCAGGGACTCTGCTGGGACTTGTTTTGCTATCAGCCATGGTCCTGGCGGGAAGAGGTCTCGGTGCAAGCGGGGGAATTAAATACTGTGTTGTTTCAGCGGTCGGTGTTGTTGACAGGTCACATGCTGAAAACTCAATATACTACAGCAAGTACTTCGAGAACGGACAGAAACCTATCAAAAACTGGCTTGCAATAGAGATCTTTGGCGTTCTGGCAGGCGGCTTCATATCAGGAGCAGTTTCAAAAAGGCTTGGATTCAGGATCGAAAAATCACCAAAAATATCAAATGCCCGGCGTTTGATATTTGCTTTTCTTGGAGGCGCTTTCTTTGTGTATGGCGCCCAGCTTGCAAGAGGGTGTACCAGCGGAGCCGCTCTGTCAGGAATGGCTGTACTCTCGCTTGGAGGGTTTGTTACCATGGCGGTGATCTTCGGATCTGCTTATATTTTCGCTTATTTCTTCCGAAAAAACTGGATCTGATGGCAAATTACCCACCCCTACCCCCTCCAGGGAGGGGAACTAACCATGCCATCATCCAGGATTTGGTCCCAGCCCAGAATCCAGCAACAAGCAACCAGTAACCAGCAACCAGTAACCAGCAACAAGCAACCAACATCAAAAAAATGGCTCCAATCTCCTCATTAATAGTAATGCCCGAGTGGCTCGATCTTCTGATAGCGTTCCTTATAGGGACCGGTTTC
Organism: uncultured Bacteroidota bacterium; assembly: GCA_963744745.1. GTDB lineage: Bacteria > Bacteroidota > Bacteroidia > Bacteroidales > VadinHA17 > LD21. Next base: position 583,393 of record CAVUVD010000001.1, read on the forward strand.
GGCTTCGCTCTCGAACAGGCCGGGTTTTCTTCAAGCAGGAAACTTGCAGGGATGTTTTATGGTTATGATACTACCGTCATAAAAGTTTTCTTTACGGCAGCCATAGTTGCTCTTGTAGGATCACAATTCCTGAGTTGGTTCGGTATTCTCGATCTTAACCTGGTATTTGTCAATGAATATTATGTTGCCGCAGCAATAATCGGAGGAGTGATAATGGGCGCAGGCTTTATTATGGGAGGTTTCTGCCCGGGAACGGGACTCAGCGCACTCTCCATAGGGAAAATAGATGCAATGCTTTATGTTGCCGGGGGATTGACCGGCGCATTCCTTTTTGCTGAGACTTACCCTTTGATACAGGATATTGCTAACGGGTATAATAAGGGTCCGGTTAAGATCAATGAAGCGCTCGGCATATCGCCAGGTTTATTCACTTTCCTGCTGATTGCAGCAGCAGTGATCATGTTCCGGATAGCAGAAGGAGCTGAAAAAAAGTTTTCACGACCAGAAATTTCAAAAGAGCTTTAATATATGAACACAAGAACAAAATTCTCTGCAGGACTGCTTGGACTTGGATTTATCCTTGCAGTACTTCCTTTCAGGGGGCACAGGTCATTGAGCGGAAATCCATTTGAAATATTATCAGCGATCACAGCTGAAGAAACTCACCTATCACCCGACAGGGTAGCACGCTTAATTGTCTCGAATGACAGTACACTGAGACTGATTGATGTGCGTTCACCGGAGGAATTCAAAGCATTCACATTGCCCGGAGCTTTTAATGTACCTTATGAAGAATTTCTTCACACCGACCTGTCAGCATTCCTCGGGAAAGGTAATTCAAAAAATATTCTTTTCTCAAATGGAGAAACTCTTGCCAGCTATGCGTCGATCCTGGCAAAAGGATTGAATTACGATAATGTGTATATAATGCAGGGAGGAATGAACGGGTGGTTCACTACTGTTATGAACAGTACGTTTACCGGAAACCTGATAACTGCCCGTGAAAATGCTCTTTATGAAACGAGAACCAGGGCAAAAAGGCTTTTCAACGAGATGAACAGCATGCCTGATAGTCTTAAAGCTAAGCTGCTGGCTTCAAAACAGCTGGAAGCAAAGAAACTTGACGGAGGCTGCGAATAGGCAGAGGGCGAAGGGCAGAGGGCGAAGGGCAGAGGGCGAAGGGCAGAGGGCAGAGGGCAGAGGGCGAAGGGCGAAGGGCAGAGGGCAAAGGGGAAAAACCAAAAGAAGGAAAACTGAAAAGAGATCAAGTATTATATGAGGTGAAAGATGGAAACAATCAGAAAGTTTAAGGTTGCTATCGGAATTGTGGTGATAATCCTGATTCTTGTTGTGATCAGATTATCAGGAAATGGTTTTATGCCTGATGCAGAAAAATGGGCAGCGCCTTCCCTCGATAACTCAAACATTGTCACCTCCGACCAGGCAGCGGAAATGAAAGGGAATGGATTACTTATTAACCTTGATAATTCAGAAAAATATAAAGATAATCCCGGTAGTGTAAAGATCAGCCCTGATATCATACTTGAAAAGGAAAACCTTAGAATGATAAGACGGAATAAAGGTCCTGTTATCCTGTTTTCAGAAGATCCTTCAATTTCATCAGGAACCTGGATGGTACTAAGCCAGGTTGGAATCAGAAATCTTTATATCCTCTCCGATACAATTGATGATGAGACTATAATACATGAATTCCGGCCTGACACACTGGCCAGGCCGGAATTATAATCTTCCGGGTTTTCAAATTCTTATTTAACTACTTCAAAATTATTCACTTCTTCTGATGTGAAAGGCAACCAGGATAGTTGTTTGCGCTGGCTTACCATCTTATCGTACATGAAGCTGTTATTGCCATAATTCAGAGTTCTGGCATCATATCCGAACAATCTAAGGTAAGCTGATGCAAAACCTGAATTGTGACCGGTTCCGCAATAGACTACAACGGTTTTGTCCGAGGGGATCGAAGCCATCTCATCTGTAAATCCAAGAGTAGATTCAGGTTTGTACCTGAAGGCCCCGGGGATATGCCCATCCTCATACTTATCCTTACGTTCAAAATTAATAACATAGAACTTTGAAGGATCTGAAAAAACCTCATCAGCGCTGATCAGCAGGTTACCTGTACCCTCATCAAAGAGCTTTTTGATTCTTGCCTGTGCGATTTCCGGACCTGTTGAAAAGCCTGTTTTAAGTTCAGGCATTGATGTTCCGGGAGCTTTTTCATGTACAGTCGTATCTAACCTTGACTCATACTTTCCCGAAACATTTTTAAGCCAGCCTTCCTTTGCAAGATCATTGTTCCAGGCGCTCATCCCCCATCTCATGGCGTAAACGTTACCATAACCCGCAAGGCGAAGCAATGATGTCGTGTAGGATGCAATTGCACCGTTATCGCAGACCATTATGATCTTTTCATATTCAAACGGTTTGATCCCGGTCTCGAAATATTCAGGCAGTTTGCTGAATTCCTTGTTAACTGCACCCTTAATATGACCTTTCCTGAAGTGTTCGGGAGATCTGAGGTCCACAACAAGGATGTTTTTCCCCAGGCTCTCATGCACTATTGACGCTTTAATGAGTGACGGGTAATTCTGGCTGTTAACATAATCGCCTGACTCAACAAGCTCCTTAAGCAGAAGAGCTGTTTCACTACCAACAGTAACTACAGGTTTAGGTGTTTCTGATGTAACAGGCGCTTGTTGTGAGGGTGTTTCGCTGCCCTTCTTACCTGAACATGCAAAAAGTACTATACTTGTCAAGAGTAATAGAAAAGAGTTTTTCATGGATATTTGTCAAACTAGTTCTTTACAGCAACATTGTTCATGTCGAAAGTAAGGGTTTCAACACGCTTACCTGTTTCGTCATATCTGTATTGAGTTATTGCCACGCCATTTTGAGGATTATTCATAAGATTCCCATCCTTGTCATAACTTTTAGCCTCGATAACTGCACCATGCTCATCATAAGCATAACGTGTTACAGGCACCATTTTACCACCGACAAGCTCATTGTCCTGGTCAAAGTATGCCGTTTCGGTAACATAACCGTTCTCATCGAATTTCTGTACTCTCTTGGACCATCCCCAGTAAAGGTTCGACATCTGACCTGTAACATTGAAAACTTCGAAATTCTCAACATCGCCTTGTTCATTTGGTGTAAATGTAAAATATGAAACTCCGATGTCACCGCAATTCTCGGCAGTACAGTTATAAAGTGTGTCAGCCATATAGTTTGCCATGCGGGTAACATATCCCTTGTCGTTATAAGTAAATCTGAGTTCATAGAAAGGACAGAAAGGATTCATCACGACTTCTTCACCTTTAAGATTATAACGGTTCTCCTTTATCATTCCATCGGGAAGTGTGCTCCACGTCCAGCTGTGAATTCCGTTCCTGTTGTCGATCATTTTGCCTGCGGTGTCATAATACATCATGCTGGCTCTTACTCCTTCATTGTTAAGTGCATACTCTGCAGCCCATACTCCGCCATTGGGAATTGCTTCACCTTTACTGTTAAACCACTGCTTTACCTGCATGTTACCGTTATATGTATAGGTTATTTTTGCAGCTCCCATCGATGAGTAATCAAGCAGGACATTATTTCGCTGGTATTCCACTGACAAAAGTTTCCCCTGGTCATAAGTGAATTTATAGCTGTTAACAGTCTTTGATTCTGCTTCAGTAATCGGGTGTGTTCCTTTCTCAATATCATAAGGAGTCTCACTGAACTGAAGAAGCCTGTAATACTCAACGCCTGAACGCAGTTCATCCTGGTCCTTCTGGCTTTTTGTCCCTGTGCAGGAAATCATTATTATCCCGATAATGAATACCAGGATCGCGGGTAGAGTCAGTTTTCTCATTTTCATCTGAATAAAGTTTGATTTGGTTTTTGACAAAAATAGTATTTAATAGTAAACATGGCAACTCACTGTAACACTGTTTTACGTATTGCCTGCCGGAAAACAAAAGAAAACTCAAATTGTTTAAGACAGCATCTTCTTTGCCTGACAAATCCCCAGATAAAGAACATACTTGAACCCTTTCTTCAATATGTTTATCTTTGCATAAATACCTCGCATCATGTTATCATCATTCTTCGATTCAGATTTTTTCAGTTATGCAGTTTTGCCATTACTGATCTTCCTGGCAAGGATATGCGATGTCTCAATCGGCACGATGAGAATCATCTTTGTCTCAAAAGGAAAGAAGAACATTGCTCCTGTCCTCGGCTTTTTCGAAGTACTTATATGGATCACTGCAATAAGCAAGATCATGCAGAACCTCGATAATTATGTAAACTATATCGCTTATGCAGGGGGGTTCGCCACAGGTAATTTCATCGGGATGCTTATAGAGGAGAGACTTGCCATGGGAATACTGATGATAAGGGTCTTTGCTCACGAGAGAGGTAGTGAACTCGTATCTGCTCTTAATACCTGCGGATATGGTGCGACAGTTGTTGAAGCTCATGGCGCACGCGAGAAAGTTCACCTGATTTATACCATTGTGCACCGGAATGAACTCGAAAAAGTTATAGAGGTAATTAATGATTTCAATCCCAAAGCATTTTATACTATTGAGGATGTGAGATCTGTCAACGAAGGCATCTTTAATCCGAGAAGGTCAAATTCATTCTTCCAGTTCCCCGATGTGCTGAGAGAATGGAGAAAAGGGAAATAGAAGTGCGCTAGAGTGCCTAGAGTGCACTAGAGTGCACTAGAGTGCCTAGAGTGACTATATTAACAGGATAGGATTGCTATTCCTCGTAGTGGATAAAGCATTGTAGAATTGCAGCAATATTTCATTTCCTCGTAGAGGATACAGCATTATATGATTAAATTTGCCTTAAATAAATTTTAAATGGACGCGATCAAAAACCATCCTCTCTACAGGAAGCATAATCTCGACTCAGTAATGAGTTCAATGTGGGAATTCTATAAAAAGAATTTTGTCTCACTTTTTATTGTATCCCTCATAATCTCATTTGTAAGCCAGCTCGCCGCCACAATGATCAATATACAGGAGCTTCAGACAATGACTGATCCCGAGGAAATCCTGGCTGAGATGAAAAAGTTCATTGGTCCCGGTGTTGTGATCATTTTGATCAGCCTTTTCCTTAATACAGTGCTTCAGCATTATATTATTTTCAAACCCATCGATGAAAGCAATTCAATAATCACATCCCTGGTGAAGGCCTTCAGATACTATCTCCCGTTTCTTGTTATAATGGTGTTATTTGCTTTTATCGGAGCAATCGGAATGGTGATTGGCGTGCTTGCCCTCATAATAGGGGCATTCTTTGTAGCATTATATCTGCTTACACTTTATCTCTTTGTACTGCCTATTCTCCTGATTGAAGGCCCTGATATAGGAAATACTATCAGCCGGTCATTCGGTCTTGCTCACAGGAACTTCTGGTCAAATATGGGATGGGTTGCAGTTTTTCTCATCATAATGATAGTTATATCAATTATACTCTCATCATTGATAATGTTACCCTTTGCGGGCAGCTTCATGAAATCGATTTTCAACCCGGGCGAAACAGCTGCCCTGGATGTTTATAAAAATCCTGTGTTTATTGTACTTTCTTCACTGGCAGGCGCATTAACTCTGCCTCTTTTGCCCATCCTTTCGTGCATTCTTTACTTCAACGCACGGGCAGGCGAAGATGAAACCGCTACTATTGATACAACTCCGGAAGAATACCGTCCGCGCATCGAGGATCTGTACTCAAAGCCACGCGATCCGGAAAACACAAACAATACCTGATACTTCTTACCGATTACCGATTACCGATTACCGATTACCTGGATTTCCGGTTACCGGACGCCGGCTGCCAGAAGCCGAATAATCACACCTCATTCTCCCCCTTTACATATCCGAAGTTGGCCAGAATACCTCCGTCAACAAACAGGATATGCCCATTAACGAAATTGCTCGCATTTGAAGCAAGGAAAAGAGCCGCATTTGCAACATCTTCAGGCTCTCCCCACCTGCCGGCAGGTGTCCGTGTCATAACGAGATCATTGAATGGATGACCGCCCTCCCTGATCGGAGCAGTCTGAGTCGTGGCAATATACCCCGGTCCGATGCCATTGATCTGAATATTGTGTTTTGCCCATTCACAGGTCATATTCCTTGTGAGAAGCATCAGTCCTCCCTTTGCAGATGCATAAGCAGAGACAGTATTCCGCCCGTAAACACTCATCATCGAACACATATTGATGATCTTGCCTGCCTTCTTTCTGATCATCCCAGGGACTACCCTCTTCGACATAATCAGCGGCGCCACAAGATCAACGTCAAGAACCTGCTTATAATCCTCAACAGGCATATCGAGTATCGGTATTCTTTTAATTATCCCCGCATTATTCACCAGAATATCAACAGGACCCGGACCTTTTTCGATAACTGAGATACCCCTGTCGACATCGGCTTCATCTGTAACATTAAATACAATGGTGAAGACGTCAAGCCCTTCTTTACTGAAGTTTTCCTTACAGGCTTTAAGCTTATCTTCTGAAAGGTCGTTCACGCATACCGTTGCTCCTGCCCTGGCGAACAATTTGCCAATAGCCATACCTATTCCGTGGGTACCTCCTGTCACCACCGCTACTTTGCCGGTCAGATCAAATAGTTCTTTCATGTCTTTGATGGTTTAGTTTCCTGTATGATTATCTTGAAACACCTATTTTAATGTATCCGGTTGCCTTATATCCTGGTCACTATAGTCAAGGTTCTCGCCTGCCATTCCCCATATGAAGGTATAGTTTGAAGTTCCTGCTGCACTGTGAATGCTCCAGGAAGGTGAGAGTACTGCCTGCTCATTCTTCATCCAGATATGCCGCGTCTCATCGGGATCGCCCATGAAATGGCAGATAGCTTGTTTTTCAGGGACTTCAAAATAGAAATATGCTTCCATCCGCCTGTTGTGAGTATGCACAGGCATTGTGTTCCAGACACTGCCTGTCTTAAGCTCGGTCATCCCCATCTGGAGCTGGCAGGTTTCAACGATACCGTTCACCAGAAGTTTATTCAACACCCTGTGGTTTGCTGATTCCGGGTTACCCAGGATCTTTATTTCAGCATCTGCCTTTGTAACCTTTTTACATGGAAATGCATGATGAGCAGGTGCAGAATTTATGTATAACCTGGCGGGCTGACCCGGATCAACTGATTTAAATACAACATCATCAGTGCCCATACCAAGATAAAGAGCTTCCTTAAATAGAAGCTTGTAGGTATTGCCGCCAGCTTCAACAACAGCATCTCCGCCGACATTTACTATCCCCATCTCCCTCCTGTGAAGGAATTGTCCGGATTTCAGCTCATCAGGAGATTCAAGCTTCAAAGGCTCTTTCAGTGGCATTGCACCACCGGCAATATACCTGTCATATAGAGAGTATACCAGAGATATCTCTCCAGGAATAAAAACATTCTCTATCAGAAATTCCTTTCTCAGTTTTTCCGTATCATACTTCTTCACATCCTCAGGGTGTGAGGCGTAACGTAATTCGATTTTCATAGATGACAATATTTAATACTGGTCCTATATTAATGTTGCTGGTTGCTTGTTGCTAGTGCTAGTTGCAGGTTGCTTGATGCTGGTTACTGATTGCGATGCTGAAACCTGTTACTGTATTGACATATATTCTTTAATATTGTTCAAAATAAATGTTGATTAATCAAATATGATTTGGTATTTTCGTGATCGTTAACGGAATCATAAAAGTATAATTATTTAATCCAATTGCAAAAAGAATGAAACCATTTATCAATGAGGATTTCCTTCTGAACAGCAGAACGGCGAAACGACTCTATCACGATTTTTCAGAGAATCAGCCTGTCATTGACTTTCATTGTCACCTGTCGCCAGCCATGATTGCCGACGACAGGAAGTTCGACAACCTCACACAGGCCTGGCTGGAAGGCGATCATTATAAGTGGCGTGCAATGAGGACAAATGGCATAAATGAAAAATATTGCACCGGTGATGCTTCAGATGAAGACAAATTCCTGAAATGGGCTGAAACCGTCCCATACACACTTGGCAATCCTCTTTATCACTGGACACACCTTGAACTTGCAAGATATTTCGGAGTCAAGGATCTCCTGTCGCCGTTAACAGCCCGCCTGATTTACCAGAGAGCTTCCGCGATGCTTCAGACAGATGATTTCAGTATCAGATCGCTGCTTAAGAAAATGAAGGTTGAAGTTGTATGTACAACCGACGATCCTGCAGACAACCTGGAGCATCACAGGAGATTGAATAACTTCGAAATAAAGATTTTACCAACTTTCCGTCCGGATAATGTCATAAAAACTGAAGATCCGGAAAAATTCAAGGCATACATTCAACGCCTTGAACAGGCTGAAAGTATGGAGATCAGGAACCTTGATGCTCTTATCGAAGCTCTCGATAACAGGCATCAGTTTTTTCATGACATGGGTGGCAGGCTTTCCGACCACGGGCTGGAGCGATTCTATTTCAGCTCCTACACCGGGAATGAAGTCAGTAAAATCTTCAGCAGGCTTCTTAAAGGCGAAAACATATCGGCCGAAGAAACCGAGAAATACCGGACCGCTGTGATGCTGGAGCTTTGCAGGATGAACCATAAAAGAGGATGGACTCAGCAATTCCATGTTGGCGCTCTCAGGAACAATAATGAAAGGATGTTCCGTAAGCTTGGACCCGACACAGGCTGGGATTCAATAGGTGTTCCACAGGATGCTGCAAAGATGTCAAAATTCCTGAGCGCTCTCGACAGTTCAGACCAGCTGGGCAGGACAATCCTTTACAACCTGAATCCTGCCGATAACGAGATGATGATAACAATGGCCGGTAACTTCAACGACGGCTCTTATCCCGCAAAAGTGCAGTATGGAGCAGCCTGGTGGTTCCTGGATCAGAAGGCAGGAATGGAAAAACATCTCAAAGACCTGTCTTCACTTGCACTGCTGCCGAGATTCGTGGGAATGGTGACAGATTCAAGAAGCTTCCTCTCCTATCCCCGCCATGAGTATTTCAGAAGACTTGTCTGCAACTTCATTGGCGATGAAGTGGAAAAAGGCCTGATGCCTGATGATGAAGACCTGCTGAAAACAGCAGTTGAAGGAATATCATATAAGAATGCCAAAGCATATTTCGGTTTCTGATTTTAAAACTAATGGTAACAGAAGTGTATGAACGAGCTTAACCTTAAAAATAAAGTAGCAGTTATTACCGGGGGTGCCGGGATTATTTGTTCCACGATGGCAAGATCACTCGCATGGCAGGGTGTCAGAACAGTAATTCTTGATCTCAATAGGGATGCAGCAGTTAAAGTTGCACAGGAAATACAAGAAGAAACAGGCGTAGCTTCAATTGGTGTTTCTGCAAGCGTACTGGATAAGGCTTCACTGGAGGCAGCAAAAAAAGAGATCAATGATGTCTTCGGTCCTATCGACATACTGGTTAACGGCGCCGGAGGAAATTCACCATTAGCCACTACAAAGGTCGAAAGAATGGAAGGTAATGAGAAGCTGGAAGATACGTTCTATGGTCTCCAGCTTGAAGGATTCGATAGGGTTTTCGATCTTAATTTCAAGGGAACGCTGCTGCCATCGATGGTTTTTACAACCGATATGGTTAAAAGAAAAACAGGTGTTGTGGTCAATATCTCATCGATGAATTCGTACAGGCCTCTTACCAAGATTCCTGCTTATTCTGCAGCAAAGGCGGCAATAAACAATTTCACCCAGTGGCTTGCCGTTCACATGGCAAAAACCGGTATCAGGGTAAACGCCATCGCCCCGGGGTTCCTTCTTACAAACCAGAACCGTTTCCTCCTTACAGACGAAAAGACCGGAGAGATGACTCCACGCGGCAGAAAGATCATCAATGGTACACCAATGGAGCGTTATTGCGTTCCCGAAGAACTTACAGGCACTTTGCTATATCTTGTATCTGACCTCTCACAATTTGTTACCGGCGTTGTTATACCTGTTGACGGGGGGTTTAGTGCGTATTCGGGAGTGTAGGGGGCGAAGGGCTCAGGGCTCAGGGCGAAGGGCGAAGGGCGAAGAGCGGGGCAAAGGGCGAAGGCGAAGGGCGAAGAGCAAAGGGAAGAAGACCAGAAGACCAGAAGACTAAAAGACCAGAAGACAAATGATTTATTATAGTTCAGGATCAGAGAGTACAGTGATAGGGCCGGAGCAGCTTGAAGCAGGTCTGTTCCAGGCACTGGAGAAACTTGGCAGGAGACACAAGGTTCTTGTTGTCCCTCCTGATTTCACCAGGTTCCACTCAAAAGCAGGCGACATAACAAGTCTTCTGTATAAATATTACAGGCAAAACCTGACTGATATACTTCCTGCACTCGGTACTCATTCTCCGATGACAGATCTCGAGCTTGACAAAATGTATAAAGGTGTGCCAAAAGATCTGTTCCGTGTACATGACTGGAGAAATGATGTTGTGACTGTCGGAACTGTTCCCGGGGATTTTATTTCGAAGATCACCGATGGCGCTCTCGATTATTCATGGCCTGCGCAGCTCAACAAGCTGGTTTATCATGGAGGTCATGACCTTATTCTTTCAGTTGGACAGGTTGTTCCTCATGAAGTAATCGGAATGGCCAATTATAACAAGAACCTGTTTGTCGGAACCGGGGGGCCCGAAGGAATTAACAAGAGCCATTTTATTGGCGCTGTGTACGGGATGGAAAGGATCATGGGAAAAGCATCCAACCCGGTCAGAAGCCTGCTGAACTATGCTTCCGCTAATTTCATTACACATCTCCCTGTAGTTTATATCCACACCGTTGTTGCACGCGATAATACAGGAAACCTTGTAATAAGAGGATTATTCATCGGCGACGATGAAGAAGTGTTCACCAGGGCAGCTGATCTTTCCATTAAGGTTAATTTCACGATTGTTGAAAAGCCGCTGAAGAAAGTTATTGTCTGGCTCGATCCTTCTGAATTCAAGAGCACCTGGCTCGGTAATAAAAGTATATACCGTACAAGAATGGCGATGGCTGATGATGGAGAGCTTGTAGTTCTTGCTCCGGGTCTGAAAGAGTTCGGCGAGGATAAGGAAATTGACAGGCTTATAAGAAAGTACGGCTACAGGGGAACTCCATCGACATTGATCGCACTCAGGGAGAATGAGGAACTCCGGAATAATCTGAGCGCTGCAGCACATCTGATACATGGAAGCTCTGAAGGCCGGTTTTCAATAACATACTGTACCGGCCTGCTTACAAGACAGGAGGTAGAATCGGTGAATTTCAGGTACAATGTCCTGAATGACATGCTGAAGAAGTACAATCCGGAAAAATTAACTGACGGTTTCAATCTGATGCCAGACGGGGAGGAGATTTACTTTATATCAAATCCGGCTCTGGGTCTATGGGCCGGCATGGAAAGGCTCTCAAGGTGATCAGTAAGCAGTAAGCAGTAAGCAGTGATGTTAGTATAAAATAATAATAATTTTAAGTACTCTAAGTACTCTAAGTACTCTAGGCACTCTAGGCACTCTAGGCACTCTAGGCACTCTAGGCACTCTAGGCACTCTAGGCACTCTAGGCACTCTAGGCACTTTAAACACTCAAGGCACTTTTTATGATCAACTGGGGAATAATAGGATGTGGAAATGTGACTGAAGTCAAGAGCGGCCCTGCATTCAGCAAGGTGAAGGATTCACGTCTGGTTGCTGTAATGCGGCGGAACGCAGATCTGGCAAAAGATTATGCACGCAGGCACAAAGTACCTAAGTATTATAGTGATGCATCTGCTCTTATCAATGATAAGGAAGTAACGGCAGTTTATATAGCAACACCACCCGGGAGCCATGCGGAATACGCACTCGAGACCATCAGGGCAGGCAAACCGGTGTATATTGAAAAACCGATGGCCGTCAATTTCGATGAATGCCGGAAAATAAACGAGGAAGCGGAAAAGTTCAAAGTTCCGGTTTTCGTTGCATATTACAGGAGAGCCCTTCCGGGATTTCTCCTTGTAAAGGATTTAATAGCAAAGGGCCGGATCGGCAAAGTAAGATTTGCGCAAATACAGCTCTTCAAATATCCTTCAGCTGAAGAGCTTTCAGGAGACCTTCCGTGGAGAGTTGACCCATCCATTTCAGGTGGAGGTCATTTCTTTGATCTCGCATCACATCAGCTCGACTGGTTTGATTATGTGTTCGGACCGGTTCAGGAAATAAGATCTGTTGCTATTAATCACGCCGGGCTCTATAAAACGGAGGATTTTGTATCAGCAGAGTTCATCTTCGGGGAAAATGTCGTTGTAACAGGCACCTGGAGCTTCACTGTTTCCCCCGAATGTTCAAGGGATTCAATTGAGATATTCGGAAGTGAGGGTTCAATAAAATTCTCGACATACAGTTTCGAACCCATTGTCCTTACTGATGCTTCAGGCCGGCAGGTAATGATCAATGAGCGTCCGGAGCATGTACAATATTGCCTGATTGAAAAGATAGTACAGGCCCTGCATGGGAAAGGAGAATCGCCGAGTACAGGCGTTTCAGCAGCAAGGACAAGCTGGGTGATGGACGAGGTGGTGAAGGAGTATTACAAGGCGGAGGAGCTCAGGGCGGAGGGCAGAAGAGTAGAGTGCAGAGTTGTATTATAACATATATTATTATTAATATATTAATATATATAATAATTTAATTATAGAATATTTCTAGTATAAATAACTTAAAACATCATGAACAAACTTTCAGACATCGGATTGATCGGATTGGCAGTAATGGGCGAAAACCTCGTTCTCAACATGGAGAGCAAGGGATTCCAGGTAACTGTTTATAACAGGACAGTACAGAAAGTCGATGACTTTCTTGCAGGAAGAGCAAAGGGCAAAAAAATAGTTGGCGCCCATTCCATAGAAGAACTTGTCAAATCACTCGCAAGACCGAGAAAGATCATGATCATGGTAAAAGCAGGAACTGCAGTTGACGACATGATCAACACAATTATCCCCCACCTGGAAAAAGGTGATATAATCATCGATGGAGGAAACACTCATTTTCCCGATACCAACAGGAGAACTGCCTATGTCGAGAGCAAAGGATTGCTGTATATCGGAACAGGTGTATCAGGTGGAGAAGAGGGAGCGCTGCTGGGTCCATCAATAATGCCGGGGGGGTCAAAAGATGCATGGCCGCATGTAAAACCAATTTTTCAGGCTATTGCTGCGAAAGTTGCTGACGGTTCACCATGTTGCGACTGGGTTGGTGAGAACGGGGCCGGGCATTTCGTAAAGATGGTGCACAATGGTATCGAGTACGGCGACATGCAGCTTATATGCGAAGTTTACCAGATAATGCGTGATCTGCTTCACATGAAAGCTGACGAGATGCATGAAGTATTTAAAGAATGGAACAAAGGTGAACTTGACAGCTATCTGATTGAAATAACCCGCGATATACTTGCATACAAAGATACCGACGGACAACCTCTGGTTGACAAGATACTTGATACTGCAGGTCAGAAAGGGACCGGTAAATGGACAGCAGTTACAGCCCTCGACCTCGGAATTCCCCTCACACTCATAGGTGAAGCTGTATTTTCAAGATGCCTGTCGGCATTAAAAAATGAAAGAGTTGATGCATCAAAAGTGCTTCATGGGCCAAAGCCTGAATTTAAAGGTGATCGTAAAAAATTCCTTGAGGATCTCAAGAATGCCCTGTATGCCTCCAAGATAGTTTCTTATGCGCAGGGTTATTCACTTATGAGAGCTGCAGCCGAAGAATACCAGTGGAAGCTCAATTACGGAGGGATTGCCCTGATGTGGAGAGGTGGATGCATCATCAGATCTGTCTTCCTGGGGAAAATCAAAGATGCTTTCGATGCCAATCCGGGCATAACAAACCTGCTTCTCGATCCATTCTTCAGGGAAAAGGTTGATAAATCACAACAGGGATGGAGGAATGTTGTTGCAACTGCAATTACAAACGGAATTCCGGCGCCTGCAATTTCGGCAGCCCTTTGCTATTTTGACGGCTATCGCTGTGAAAAACTGCCGGCAAACCTGTTACAGGCGCAACGCGATTATTTCGGAGCCCACACATATGAAAGGATCGATAAACCAAGAGGTGAGTTCTTCCATACCAACTGGACCGGAAGAGGCGGGACAACAGCTTCATCAACTTACAATGTATAAACTCAAATACCTACCCTAACCTATGATCTCTGAAATCAACCAAAAAATTGGAAAATACAGGTGGACTATTTGTGCACTGGTGTTTTTTGCCACTACTGTAAACTATCTCGACAGGCAGGTACTCAGCCTCCTGAAGGATACTCTTGAGGTTCAGTTTAACTGGAGTGATACTGATTATGCAAACATTGTTGCTGCATTCCAGTTTGTATATGCAATCTCGATGATCTTTGCCGGCCGGTTCATCGACTGGCTCGGAACCAAATGGGGATATGCCTGGTCATTGATCATCTGGTCGTTTGCTGCTATGTCGCATGCCCTGGCACGGACCACCGGCGGATTTATGGCAGCAAGGGCTTTCCTTGGATTCGGTGAATCAGGCAACTTCCCCGCAGCAATTAAGACCGTTGCAGAATGGTTTCCGAAGAAAGAAAGAGCTCTTGCAACAGGTATATTCAATTCAGGTACAAACCTTGGCGCTATCCTGGCCCCGGTTGTGGTACCCTGGATTGTTGGTCACTGGGGATGGGAATCAGCATTTATCATAATCGGAGCCATTGGTTTCACCTGGCTTATTTTCTGGTTCTGGCTGTATGAGATCCCTACCAGAAGTAAAAAGGTCCAGAAACCAGAGTTTGAATACATTCATTCTGATAATATTGATGACACACCTGAAACTGAAGCCAGGGAAAAAGAGAAGGTACCATGGTTCAAATTACTGAAATTCAAGCAGACATGGGCATTTAGCTTTGGTAAGTTCATGACAGATGGCGTATGGTGGTTCTATCTTTTCTGGCTGCCTGCATTCCTTAAAGCTCAGTACGGAATGACCGGAATGGCAGTTGCTTTTCCCCTTGCTGTCCTCTATACAATGTCGACTGTAGGAAGCGTTACAGGCGGCTGGTTTCCAATGTACTTTATAAAGAAGGGATATGATCCTTATACAGGAAGGATGCGGGCCATGCTTCTTATTGCGTTGTTCCCCCTCATCGTGTTGCTCGCACAACCATTGGGCTATATAAGCTTCTGGGTCCCCGTTCTCCTGATAGGTGTCGGTACCGCAGCCCACCAGGCCTGGTCAGCAAATATTTTTACTACTGTTTCCGATATGTTTCCAAAGAAAACAGTCGGGAGTGTTACAGGTATTGGAGGAATGGCCGGGGGACTTGGAGGTATTGTTGTAAATAAAGCCTCAGGCTGGATTTTTGATGCTTTCAGGGAAGGGGGTATCGCCAAGTCATGGATTGAAGGACAGGCTCAGAATCTTGGAAGCTTCATTGAGCAGATAAAATCGATGACTCTCGTAAATAAATACAACGATATTATTGACCTTGATATGGTTGCTTTAAGCAATCTCCCTGCCGAAGCTGCAGAAAAAATCCAGGCGATTGATCCTGCCATGTTCGAACACCTGAAAGCAATCCAGGCTCCAATAGTACAGGGTCAGATGACAACAGCATATACAATAGTTTTTGTTTTCTGTGCTGTGGCATACCTTCTTGCATGGACTGTAATGCACTTCCTGGTTCCAAAAATGAAAAAAGTTGAAATCTGAACCGGGACCGAATAGCTATGCTCTCACAGTTAATTTTATGTGAGGGCATAGTTTAAACATCCAAATTCTGGGATTATTATGATTGCCGGTAAGACACGGATTAAAGATATTGCACGTCTTGCGGGAGTTTCGATCGGGACTGTCGACAGGGTGCTTCATAATCGCGGAGAAGTATCGGAAAAGACAAAGCTCAGAATACAGAACATACTGCAAGAAACAGGTTATTCTCCAAATATTGCGGCCCGTGCCCTGAAATCAACAAGAAGTCTTAAACTTGTTTCTCTCCTGCCGGAGGCAAGCGGAACAAATTCCTACTGGATCAAACATTCAAAGGGCATGTCAAAAGCCATAACGGAGCTTGAACCCTTTGCACTTGATCTCATAATGCTGAATTTCGACATGCAGAGCGAAAAGGATTTTCAGGAGAAAACTTCAATTGTCCTGGAAAATGATCCTGATGGAGTGCTTGTTGCTCCTATTTTTAAAGCTGAATCTCTCGTGTTTTGCAGGAAATTAAGTCAAAAGAAGATACCTTTTGTTTTTATCGACAGCTACATTGAAGATACCGGATTCCTTTCATATATCGGCGAGGATGTTTACCAGAGCGGCAAAGTTGCCGGACACCTGATTGATATGATCACCGAGAAAAACAGAGACATTCTTGTGGTAAGCATTGCCAGGAATCTGGCAAATGTTCATCATCTGAAAACCAGAACCCAGGGCTTCCTTAATTACCTGGAGGATTCAGGGCAGAACACAGGCAGAAAAATCAGCATCAATATTGCTGAACCCTCCAGCGAGAGCATAAAGAAGTCGATGGACGCCGTTCTTGAAAATAATCCCGGGATTGGCTCTGTATTTGTTTCAGGCTCAAGATCGTACCTCATTGCCGAATATCTTAAAGACATGAACATGAGGAATATAAATATGATAGGATATGATCTGACTGATATGAATGTCAGTTTCCTGAAAGAGGGATTCATCAAGTTTCTTATCGGGCAAAGGCCGGAGGAACAGGCATTTGTTGGTATAAAGAAACTGTATGAATATCTTTCATTTAATAAGAAACAGGATAAATTCGAATATATTCCGATGGATATTATTACTGTAGAGAATGTTGATTATTTCTTGTAATTTCACTTCCTCGTTTGATGGTTAAATTGAACATAAATCGTTATCGCATGAAAAAATTAGGAAAATATTCAATGGGACTTGGTGACAGGTTCGGACACCAGGGTGGTGCACAGTTAAAGGCAATAATGCAGGCCGGGGCTGAAGGAATTGAGATCACGCCCGTTTGGAATAAATCAAACAGGGAGCATGTTACAATAGGCACCCAGCCGTCGGACGTGAGGATTGAAGCCGACCGGGAAACAGCCAAAGCCGGCTTCTCCAGGCAATATTTTGTCGATGCCGATCATATCAACCTCGATACTGTCGACAGATTTATTGCACATTCTGATTTTTTTACAATCGATGTAGCTTCCTATATTGGAAAAAAGGCCGGGAAAGACGAAATTGACGAATTCCTGAGCAGCTCTGAAAAATATATCGGGAAGCTTGACATTCAGGGTATAACCGATCCGTTTAAAATCACTAAAACACAATTGACCGGGATAGCTGAGAAATACCTTTTCGCGGCAATAAAAGCCTACGATATTTACATGAAGATCGAAAAACAGAAAGGGCGGGATAATTTTGTTACTGAAGTATCGATGGATGAGGTTTCTCATCCCCAGACTCCTGTTGAGCTTTTTTTCATTCTTAAAATGCTTGCTTCTGAAAGCATACCAGTACAGACAATTGCTCCAAAATTTTCCGGGAGGTTCAACAAGGGTGTTGATTATGTCGGCGACCCTGATAAATTCGCGGATGAATTTGAAGCCGATCTCATGGTGATTGATCATGCAGTGAAGGAATTCGGACTTCCTGAGAATCTCAAAATGAGCATTCACTCAGGATCAGACAAGTTCGCGATATATCCTCATATCGGATCGATAATCAGGCAACATGATAAGGGAATTCACCTTAAAACTGCAGGTACAACCTGGCTCGAGGAAGTCATAGGACTTGCAGAAGCCGGTGGTGAAGCGTTGCAATTTATTAAGGAATTATATTCTGAATCGCTTGAACATATCGAAGAATTATGTGCTCCATATGCCGATGTGATTGATATTAAAATATCTTCCCTGCCTTCAGCAACAGAAGTTGCAAAATGGGACAATAAAAGATTTGCAGCTACAATAAGGCATGACCGGGAGAACAAAAACTTCAATCCTGATATGCGTCAGTTAGTACATGTTGCCTATAAGCTTGCAGCAAAGAGGATGGATCAGTATTTCAGGTTGCTTGAATCAAATGAGAAGGTTGTTTCGAAATGTGTTTATGATAATATTTACGAGAGGCATATAAAAAGGCTGTTCGGGATTTAAAGATATCCTGTAGAGACAAGGCATGCCTTGTCTCTACAGTATGAGACTTTAATTATCTGTCAAGTTCAATTGCAGCAAGGATAAACGGGGAAACTCCCTTGGTATCATTATCAAATCTTTTCTCATTTATGTAATACTCGTACGAACCGTCCCTGTAGGGATTGCCTCCAAGTCCGCATCCACCGCAGATGTTATGAATGGTTACCATTCCCTTTTCGTCAACAGTGACGAGTTCACGGATGTATTCATCGAATGAGTGTTCGGCAATTTTCCTGAATTTCGGATCAAGGTAGCCAAGTCTTGCTCCGGATGCAAAAACGTAAATAAACATTGCAGAGCCTGATCCCTCAATATAATTGCCTTCTCTCCCGCACTGGTTAAGAACCTGGTACCATAAGCCAGTTTCAGAGTCTCTGACCTTCAAGAGGGCGTCACAGGTATTCTGAAGTATCGTGATAAGATCGTGCCTGTCGGGATGATCAGCCGGCAGATACTCGATTATGTCGAGCAATGCCATTACATACCAGCCTGTTGCACGGCTCCAGGGATATCGTGACTTACCTGTGACCGGATCACACCACTTCTGCTCCCTGCTCTCATCCCAGGCATGCATAAGTAAACCGGTTGGCTGATCTAATGTTTTTTCATAAATCATCTTTGTCTGGTTAGCGGCAACATCATACCATTCAGGGGAATTAAATTCCTTTGCATAACTGACCATGAAAGTCGATCCCATGAATATACCGTCGAGCCACATCTGCCAGGGATAGATCTGCTTGTGCCAGTAACCTCCTGTTTTCGTTTTAGGATGAGATTTCAATTGTTCTATAAAAGTATCGAGAGCTATTTTGTACCTGGTTTCAGGATTCCGTTTATATACGGTCAGCACATTTCGCCCCGGAAAGATCCTGTCGAGATTATATTCTTCAATCTTATAATCTGTTACTGATCCATCCTTTTGAACAAAGTAGTTTACCCAGTCTTCCATATATTCCGAATACTTCCGGTCAACTGTTCCGAGCCTGTCGATTGCCAATCCCAGGAAAGCCACATCGTATGCCCATTTGGGAGTGCCTGGGACATAATGAATAAGGCTGTCTGCCTGGGACATGACTGTATTGGCCATCCGGATTGACCATTTCTGATCGCCTGACGGACTATTCTGAGCCGCGGTGCAGGCTGTTATGGCGACAAGGAAAAAGAAAGTGCTGATCCTTGTATAGATATTCGTCATATTGTTAATTATTTAACAAATAAAAGAAAGGAGACATATGCAGTCTCCTTTCCTCAACTAACCTTTAATAACCCGGGTTCTGCCAGAACCCGTCAGCGTCCTGACCGTCTGTTCTGTTTGTTATTGCATCGAGCTGAGGTGTCGGTATTGGCCTCAGGACATGATGACTCTGAATATTTGGTGAAGCGCTTCCATTGTATTGCCTTACACGCTCGATAAGTTTTCCGGTACGTTTAAGGTCGAACCAGCGTTGCTGTTCACCGCATAATTCACGCGCCCGTTCGTCAAGAATAATCGATATGTCTTTGGAAGCAACCTGCGCTTCTTCAACTGCTGAAAGGACATTCGATCTGCCTGAGACAGCTCTTGCAATACGGATAGCATTAAGCCTGCCAATCGCAGAGCCACTGTTACCTGACATCATATAGCCTTCGGCTGCTATCAGGTACATTTCAGACAGCCGGAAAACAAAAACATCTCTTGCACTCAGATCCCTGATAATCGATCCTGTCAGATCATCAAATTTCTTCAGCTGGATATACATCCTGTTACCTTTGAAATTTTCATTTCCTGCAGTACCGGTTGCAATTGTCGGCATTGTACCTGCTGCATCCTGGTAAAGTGGTCTGACCGCAGAATTTCCGACCTCGTTCCGTGAGAAAAGAACATACCTGTTAGCTGCTCTTGCAATCTGTGCGGCGGTTACATTTTTTTTCGAAAGGTAGATTGCAGTATCTCTCATTCTTGCAAACCCCGTTGGAGGAGCAACTCCGGCTGCAAATGCAGCCTGCAATAAAGGCGCCACTAAATATGCATCACGGAATGACGCTTTATATCTCTGGTCAGTGGCATCATTGAACAAGTCGAGCAGATAGCCTGACGGAACGAACCTGGTAAATCCTTTGCTATAAGCCTGGTATGCTGTTCCAAGATTATAGTCAACGCCGTTGTATCTCAAGGTTTTATTTGCTTCAGTATCAGTCCTCCGGAATACTGTTGTAAGACCAGGAACACTGTTCCATACTCCAACAAACATCAGGTGCGAGGCATTGCCTCCTATTGTATTCGCCTGATTTCTGAGGATCATCTGTGACCAGGTCTGTTGGTCTCCATCTTCATCAAGCTTAAGCCGTTTTGGCAGAATATTGTTTTCAAGAACGTCGGAATAATCAACCCACCAGATAACTTCCCGGTTAACTGCGCCGTTTTCATTTTGTCCGTTCCAGCAGTCGGCATAATTGGCGAAAAATGATGCGCCACCCGTGCTTATTACATCTTCAGCAACCTGGGCTGCCTGGGCGTATGCCTGTGCATCATTGAATTTACTTGCCTTATAAAGCAGGAATCTTGCCTTCATGGCTTTTGCTGCATGAAGGTTAATATGTCCTGTTTTTGTTGTTTTGCCTGCAAGTTTTGATATGGCATCATCAATATTCTCAAGGATGAAAGCATAAACTTCTGCTTCAGAGTCCCTGTGTCCTATTGTTGATACGCTGCTCACGGGTTCCCTGTTTATCTGAACCGGGCCCCAGGTCTCGACAAGATGCCAGTAATAAAACGCTCTCAGTGCCTCGAGTTCTCCCAGGTAAGCGCTTCTGTCAGCATCTGACAAAACCTGAGCGGAAGCTCTCTCAACATTTCTGATCCCTGTATTAACCGTATTCACAGCAGTATAAAAAAGTTCCCAGAACTCATCGAAACATGCGTTCATTGTTTCACGTGAGCTGGTAGCCACTTCCGGGTTAATATCAGAATAGTTTATCAGGATTTTCTGCCTGTTATCATACCCGGTAAGCCAGGTATCGGTACCTCCTTCGCTCAGACCGAAAGCAGCTTCCTTGCCGTACCAGCCACGCAGGTATGAATATGATGCTGCCACAAGGCCATCCAGACCTGACCTGGTCGAATAGATTACATCCTCTGTAGCCCCTGTTTTATTATCCTCAATGAGATAATCCTTGCAGGAAATATTTGTAATCAGGAGAGTTACAAATATCATCAGGATATATTTGAATCTTGTTTTCATGATAATCAGTATTTACAATTATTAAAATTCCAGGTTTATACCAAATACAATCTGTTTGGCAAGAGGGTTTGAAATATCACCGCCCCTCTCAGGATCGTAATTATCCAGATTACTGAATGTAAAATAGTTTTGCAGAGAACCATACACTCTCAGGTTACTGATTCCTGCTTTCGATATCAGGCTGACAGGAAGGTTATAGCCCAGCATCAGTTCACGGATCTTGATGAAGGATGCTTCCTCGAAGGCAAGTGCCGGCATATCATTCTGCGAAGCAATACCTGGTCTCGGAAACTTGGCACCCTGGTTTTCCGGAGTCCAGAAGTCCACTGCAGGTGAACCATCCGCTTCTGTTGGCCTGTATGAAGTATTGTATTCATATTCTATCCATTGACCTACTCTTGAATAGATCAGGGCAGACAACGTTATATTCTTATAGGTGAAGGTATTATTGAATCCCAGGATGAATTTCGGACTCTTATTGTAGACCCGTTTATCAAGATCATCAATTACTCCGTCATAGTTTCTGTCAACTAACTTAATATCACCAGGAATTTTATTAAAGACCGCTGCTTCGTCGGCTTCCTCAATGCTCCAGGTACCATCGGCTTCGTAATTATAGAAAGCCCTGACAGGTTCGCCGACAATAAGTGCATTATCAGGTATTGAAACATCTTTGGTCTCTCCACTTGCAAGCGACACAATCCTGTCCCGGTTAGTTGAAAAATTGATATCACTGTTCCAGCCAAAATCCTTCGTACTGATCAATTTCAGGAACAAAGTAGCTTCCATCCCGGTATTCTCCGTAACACCGACATTCTCAAGAACCTGCGGATAAACCGAAGAGGCGGGCAATCCCTTGTAAACAAGTAGATCATTGGTTTTCGAGTAATATACATCTATTGATGCTGATATCCGCTGGTTCAGAAGGCTTACATCAAGACCGGCATCGTATGTTGTTGTTGTCTCCCAGGTAAGATCGGAATTACCAAGGTTCACGGGAACCTGACCGAGAATAAGCTGGCTGGCTGTTGATGTGCTGAAGGTATATGGGATTTTATCGAGGCCAAGCATTGTAAGCGTTTTATAAGGATCAATTGCTGCATTCCCTGCTTTTCCCCAGCTTAATCTGAGCTTCATATTATTTATCAGATCAATCGGTTTCAAAAAAGATTCCTCTGAAATAACCCATGCACCGGCCACGGATGGAAAATATCCCCATTTGTTTTCTTCTGATAAGACGGACGATCCGTCTGCTCTCAAAGTAGCCGTAAGAAGGTACCTGTTGTTGAATTTATAATTCACACGCCCGAAGTATGACAGCATGTTGCTCCTTGTATATTCATTCTCAATATTACGTCCTGCAGTAGGAATAAATGACAGATCGTAAAATGAACTCTTCACATAATGATCGAATGCACCGTAGCCTGACATTCCATGTGACTCGAAAACATCCTGCTGGGCACTCTGACCGGCCAGCAGTTGAATATCACTTTTACCCGTTGTCAAAGAATAATTCAGTGTATTTTCGAAAGTATAATTAAATGTTTCACCGTTGAGGGAACGGAATTCAGATCCACGTCCGAACTGGTAGTTTTCAGTACACATATAATCCTTGTACTCTCCTTCACGTTCCGACTGTTGGTCAACTCCAAGTACCGACCTGAATTTCAGGCCTTTTATCACTTCCCAGTCAAGATAAACACTACCAAAAAGCCTGTTATTCTTTGTATTATTCATGTAATATCCCGGGACCTCGTTAAGTAACGGGTTAGTATGACTTATTGCAAGCTCTGATGGCCTGTCTATAATTGTTCCATCGGACAGATAAGGTTGTGCCATTGCATGCATCTTTATAAGCTGACCATAGATGTCATCATCCCTCCTGTCCCAGTTCCTGATTGTATACTGCAGTTTCATCCCTGCAGACAATTTGCTTGTAATGCTATGGTCCAGATTGATCCTTGCATTATATCGCTTCAGGTTATCGTTCAGCATGAGTCCGTTTTCATCCATATAACCCATTGATATTGCAAAAGCTGTTTTACCGGCGCCTCCGGAAAGAGATACTTCATGATTATTGGTAACAGTATTGCGTAATATCATATCGAACCAGTTTACTCCTCCCTCCTGGTATAACTCGTATACCGATTTCTCATAAGGAGCAGCGACAATATTCGACAACACAGTTTCAGGTGCGTAGTTGTCAAGGCTGGTTGAACCCCAGGCTCTTGTTCCCCTTTCGGCGTTATAACGCTGGCGTTCGGCTATAAGAAGGTAATCCTGCTGAACACTCATGAGCTTCGGAAGGTTGGTCGGGCTGTTGAATGAAACATACGAATTAACTGAGACCCTTGCTTTTCCATCCTCGGCTCTTCCCTTTTTTGTGGTTATAATAATAACTCCGTTAGCTCCTCTTGTTCCATATATAGCAGTTGAAGAGGCGTCCTTAAGAACATCAATTGTAGCAATGTCGGATGCATTAATGTCAAGTGTTGAGCCATATTCAATCCCATCAACAAGGAAAAGTGGTTCATTGGATGCATTCAGGGAACGGTTACCCCTCAGGTCTATGTTAATCTCACTCCCTGCCTCGCCGCTCATCCTGGAAATATCGAGTCCTGCTATCCTGCCCTGCATCGATTGCAGTGCATTATTGGTAGCTGTTTTTGTGATCTCCTCTGTCTTTATGGATGATACAGAACCTGTCAGATCTCTTTTTCTGACAGTACCATATCCAATTACCACAACCTCGTTAAGTCCAACGGCTTCTTCAGCCAGGGAGATGTTGAATGTGCTCTGTCCCCCGACATTGATCTTCTGAGGTATAAAACCTATGAAAGAAACTTCAATCACGGCATTTTCCGGATTAGCCACTGATATCTGGAAGTTTCCTTCTATATCAGTCTGGACGCCTGTTGTTGTACCCTGGACAACAACATTTGCACCCGGAAGCGGCTGCCCCTGCTGATCAACAACCTTTCCGGTAATCATTCTGGTATTCTGTGCAAAGACCCAAACGGGGATCAGAAGTGCGAACAGAATAATCAGAAAACGGTTTTTCAGATTCATCTTCATATTCATAGTTATAGAGTTGGTTTAGGATTTAGTGTAATATTATTCCTGCTGATTATATTCCTGCCTTTTTTGCTGCAAAGCTCTGCGATGCCCGGGAAAACATTGTTTATCAGAAAAATATCAAAGCATTTCTCATCTTCCGAAACATACAATGGCAGTTTCTCAGTCTGTGTGCAATTTGAGATTTTCACACCCTGGCAATTCGAGAGTTTCATTGCCGGCATTTCGTCAGCTCCGGCCACAGAGATCATATCCCATACAATACTCTTTGAATCTCTGGCCTCCAGGGGATAACCTTCAGAGATATTCATTCTTATATCATGTAAGTCAATACCCGACACATTTTCCAGCAGTATACCCTTCCTGGAAAATGAAACAATATCCGAAACCGACACCTGACTTACGTTTTGTTCTTCGAGGCCATATATTGCGACAGGCCTGTCAGCCCCCCTGATGTTAATTCCTGAAAGGCTGATGTTGTTAACTGCAGGCGTCCTTTCTGACAAGGGTTCGGGATTGGTTTTCTGGTACCGCAGGGTGATCAGAATGCCTTCGTTGACTATATCATTCATTATCACATTAGACACAAAAACATCCTGAACAACGCCTCCTCTCCCCCTCATTGTTTTGATCCTTATGCCAATATCCGTGCCGTCGAAAACACAATTTGATATTACAACTCTTCTTACGCCGGCGCTCATCTCACTCCCGATAACCACGCCTCCATGTCCTCGCAACATGGTACAGTTTGTTATTGTGACATTCTCGGTCGGGACGTTGGCGTCACGGCCATCCTCATCGCGACCGGCTTTAATAACAATACAATCATCTCCGACAGATATATGACAATTGGATATATGAACATTCTTACATGATGACGGGTCAATTCCGTCAGTATTTGGCGATTCACCGGGGTTTTCGATTGTGATCCCGGTAATGGTAATATTCTCGGTAAAAGCCGGCATTATTGTCCAGAAAGGAGGATCCGACATACTTATACCTTCAATGAGAACATTTTTGCATTCATACGTTGTGATCATCGGAGGACGAAGGAAATTAAACTTTGTTTTCAGATACTGATTCCCAGCCAGAAGGCCGGCATTCTCTTTTCTGAAAATTGCCTGCCATTTACTTTCAGGCATATTAGTCATATTAAGTGAATCCCAAAAATCCCACCATTTTTTACCCTGCCCATCCAGATGGCCATCTCCTCTGATAGCAATGTTTTCGCATCTGTAAGCATATATCTGTGATCTGAAGTTTTTTACCCTGATTTCCTCCCAACGTGATTGTACCATTGGCAGGTAATCATCAAAGTCATCCGAAAATTTCAGAATGCATCCTGCATCAAGGTAGAGTGTTATGTTACTCTTCATAATAACCGGACCTGTGAGATATGTTCCTGCCGGGAAATAGATGGTTCCACCCCCCCTGACAGCAACGCTGTCTATTATACCATTAATAATAGCAGTACATTTTACTTTTCCGGTATTGTCAGCGTTAAAGTGCGTGACATCAGTCCATCCGTTCCGGGCTAAAGCATTGAATACAACAAACAGCAGAATTACAGTTACTACAGATTTCTTCATAACAAGTTTAGTAATACTTATCGAAATTACATTCGTTAGCCTGAAAGTATCATAGATGAATTATCTGATTTTGGTAGATAAATCATCCGAAATCATCACGAATATTCTAAATTTGACCATATACTGGGATAGTATGAAAGTCACCGGGTGGATTATGATTATTTTCCTGAGTTTATTTCCTGAAGAAGTAGACGCACAGGAGATTTTCAGGTTTGAGCGGATGGGCTCTGAAGACGGCTTGTCGCAGAATACTGCTTTCAGCATTCTTTTCGACAGTAAGGGTTTCATGTGGATTGGCACAATGAACGGTTTGAACAGGTACGATGGGTACGAATTTAAAATATTCAGGAGCAGTTCAGAAACCGGCAGCAGCTTTACAAATAACAGGATAACAAAGCTCTGGGAGGATAGTAAAGGATTCATCTGGCTTGAAACATACGACGGGTATTATCATTTCTTCAACCCGGAAACAGAGGTATTTACGTCAATCCCGGTTTATGAAGGAGCAGAAATAAAGAATGGCACGATGCAGATATTCCTCCAGTACTCCGAAGATATTGTTTTCCTTGGATCTTCAGAATCTGGTTTATTCTGTCTGAAATACAATGATGAAATAAGAAACTACGAGGTAAAACTCCTTTCTTTTCTCCTTGAGGATAATAGCATAAGATTTATACATAAGGATTATACAGGAAATTTGTGGGTCGGAACAGGAACAGGTGTGTATTACAGTTCGGCTGATAATATTGTAACAGATAAAGTTTCATTCTCCTGTAAACATAATGGTTCGTTTTATTCAGTCTGTGAATCGGCTGATGAAATTTGGTTTGGATCAGGAAATAGTGAGATTATTGCGTTCAACAAGGAGTCCGGATCACAAAGAAAATTAGTCACTGAGAGGGACATCCGGGGAAACGTTACTAAGCTCTACAATTCAGGAACAAGGAAGATACTGGCTGGTATTGAAGGTTTCGGCTATATGATCTCCGATAGTACCGGTGGTTCCTGGAAGCAGGTAGCATATCACAGTAAACATCCGGGAAATATCTTTGAAGACAGAGCCGGCAATCTTTGGCTTACAGCCACTGAATTCGGAGCTACAAGACTGGATATGAACAGCCTTGTTTCTAAATACTATGAGCTCACACCGTGGGAAATAAGAACACTGACAGATCTTGAAAGACCATTCTTCTTTGAGGATTCAAATAATAATCTCTGGCTTGGCCTGCATGGAAGCGGTCTTGCACTCTTCAACAGGGAGACGGATGAATTTATATTCTTCAGAAATGATCCGAAAGACAGGAATACGATCTCCTCTGATTTTGTGCATTGTATCGCTGAAGACAGGTATGGTCAGCTGTGGCTTGGAACAGGCCAGGTTGACGGGGGTATTGAGAAAGTGATTTTAAGGAATAAGGCATTTGAACATTTCACGCCAATGAAAAAGGGCAGTGAGCTGCTCGATAATGTTACAAGGGCCGTTCTCGAAGACAATAACAAAAATCTCTGGGTTGCGACGAAAGCAGGCAGATTGCATCTTTATGACAGCACAATGAAACTTTCAAAGGTTTTCCTTTCACTTCCAGGTCTTGGCAGGGAATCATTGAGAAACATAACATATTCTTTATTCATTGATAATAATAATTACCTCTGGATAGGCTCAAAGGGATATGGCCTTGCAGTAAGTTCAAAACCGCTCGGCAGGATTCCGGCTGATTATAATAATATCAGTTTCAGAAGATTTGAATATTCACCTGCCGATACCACAACAATCAGCAACAACAATATATATTCAATCTGCGAGGATAAAGAAGGCAGAATATGGGTTGGTACCTACGGGAACGGGTTGAACCTGATAATTGATCCATACGGAAAAAATACAAGATTCAGGAGGATAAATCAGCAAAACAGCAATTTGTCAAATAACCTGATCAGGCATCTGATGGCTGACTCAAGGGGCAATCTTTGGATTGCAACCACGTTCGGCATCAACCTGCTGGAAGCTGAAGATATATATAATAATAAATACAGCTTTAAAGTCTTTGTTCACAATAATTCTGATGAAAGCAGTCTCGCCTATAACGATGTGATCCACATCTATGAAGATTCAGGAGGAAGGGTATGGTTCGGAACTTTCGGAGGCGGCGCCGATGTGCTGGAAAAAATAGAGCGGGAAAGAGCAAAATTCAGGCATTTCGGAACTGGAACAGGTGCAGGTTACGGTATTATTTTTGCCATCCTTGAAGATGATTCCGGGAAAATATGGCTGAGCTGTGAAAATGGTTTGATCAGCCTCGATCCTGAGACTGGAATATCAGAAATTTATAACACTTTCAATGGACTTGGATTCGACAACTTCTCAGAGAATACCTGTTGCAGAAAGTCTGACGGATCACTTGTTTTCGGGGGAAATGGAGGATTCGAGATCGTGAGACCCGACAGGATAATGATGAACACGCCTGATATTCAGATAGAGCTGACAAAATTTCTCCTCTTCAACAGGGAAATACCGTTAAACTCTAAAGATTCACCCCTGGGCAAGAGTATATCTTTCTCTGATATGGTCAGGTTAAGATATACCCAGTCAAGCTTCAGTATAGATTTTTCAGCGCTCAATTTTCTGGATCCCGGAAAGACAAAGTACGCCTACAAGCTTGACAATTTCGATGAGACATGGAATAATGCCGGAAGCCAGCACAGGGCAACCTACACCAATCTCTCTCCCGGAAAATATCTGTTCAGGGTCAGGCTGACTGAGCAAAATGGTAAATCTTCATCAGCTGAGCGGATCCTTAACATAGTGATCACACCTCCCTGGTGGAACACGATCCCTGCATACATTTTATTCGGTATCCTTTTAGTACTGATAATTATAACCGTGATCAGGATCATTTCCAGAATCAACAGCTATAAAAATGCCCTGATCATAGAAAAAAAGGTTAATGATTATAAGCTGCAGTTCTTCACAAATATTTCACATGAGATAAGGACACCGCTGACGCTTATTATCGGGCCGCTTGAAGACATCCTTAAAGAGAGGGACATTACCGGCAAAAAGAAGATTCAGATGGAGATAATGCTCAAGAATGCCCGCAGGATGTTACGACTGACGAATCAGCTGCTCGATTTCAGGAAGGTTCAGAATAATAAAATGACCCTGAAAATAAAAGAGATTGATGTGGTGGCATTTACAAAGGAGATCCACGACAGTTTCATGCCTCTCGCCAACCACAAAGGGATCGATTGCACATTCATGTCGGAATTTGAATCCCTGAAGATTTATGCTGATCCTTCCAAACTGGATATTATTATTTACAATATCATCTCGAATGCTCTGAAATTCACGAACACCGGGAAGAAAGTCACAATCAGTATTAACGGATCCGGTGAGGAAGATTCAATTGATATTTCCATAATTGATGAAGGACCCGGGATCCCGGGTAAGGACATCGAACAACTTTTTACCCGATATACAATCCTTAATAACAGCGAACTGGGAGGTACCGGAATTGGATTATCACTATCCAGAGAGCTTGCAAGGCTTCACGGAGGGGATATTCTTGTTTCCTCATCACATGGTACCGGCAGCACTTTTACAATAAGACTTTTAAAAGGGCATGAACATTTTATTGACCCGTCAAAATTCTGTTTCGATGAAGCCGCTTTTACCGGATTCAGGCACCAGGAGAATGCAGTCGAGGAAATCGGGGAGGAAGAGATGCTTGTAAGGGAATCATCCGACAGGAATATGATACTTGTGGTGGAGGATAACCATGAAGTCCTCGATTATATATGCCAGGCTATGAAATCGTTTTTCATGTGTGTGGGAGCAAGAAACGGAGATGAAGGTCTTCATCTGGCCAGAACCCTGAATCCCGACCTTATAATAACAGATATTATGATGCCCGGGAAAGATGGTATCCAAATGACCCTTGAACTTAAAAATGATTTTAACACGAGCCATATACCGGTTATCATGCTTACATCCAGATCGGAAATGGATGATCAGATAAAAGGAATAAAAACAGGAGCTGAGGCCTATATCACAAAACCCTTCAGCATGGAATATCTGAAAACTGTTGCCACAAACCTGATTGCCCAGAGAGAAAAGCTCATAGCCAGATTCCTGAACCATAAGCCTTCTGATGTAAAACCGATATGCTCTAAAGATGAAGAATTCATTCAAAGGATTATAACCTACATCGAGGAGAACTGCTCAACCGACTGTTCGATTGATACACTCGCGAAACAATGTAATGTGAGCCGGACAGTTCTTTATAATAAAATCAAAGGTCTCACCGGTCTGAGCCCGCTGGATTTTGCAAGAAAAATCAAACTGCAAATGGCTTCAAGATTCATTGAAGGAGGATACAATGTTGCAGAAGCCGCTTTTAAAACCGGTTTTAACGATACCCGGTATTTCAGCAGGTTATTTAAACAGCAGTTCGGCCATCTGCCCAGCCATCACAAGGCAGAAGTCTGATTTCCTATTCCATAGTTTTATACCCGCTGACAAATTTTGATGAGGTCTCATGCAGATCAAAGATCATCACTTCATTTAAGCCCTCACGAAGCCAGGTTGACGGGCAGAACAGCCTTTTCTGCGGACCGATATTCCAGTAACGGCCAATATTATGACCGTTAACCCATACAATCCCTTTTGTAAGGTTTGAGACATCGATGAATGTATCGCCTCTGGAGACTCCTGCTGCGCTGTTGATCATGAAATTACCGCGGAAAAACATCCCCGGTTTATCAAGATTCTGACCTGAAGACCTGAGATTATAAATGAATTTTTCATCCATCGGGAAATTGTAAACTTTCCAGTTCATCAGGGTCATTCCATTCAGGGTTACCCTGTCGGTAATACCTTTCCTGTCAATGAGATGCTGGGCAAAGTTAATTCTTCCCATACCTTCAACAAAGATATCAAGTACTGGCTTTTCAACATTGCTTTCAGGGATATCGATAGTATTAATTCCTTCCCTCCTGTCAAGCTTACCGATATATTTTCCGTTCAGAAAAACAGTAGCATAATCGTGAATATCAGTTACAGTGAGCTTTCCCTTTTTATGCCCGATAAGCTCCGTCCTGTACAATATAAAACCATAATCCTGGTTGTAAGCTTCAAAGGGCTCTGGCTGGACCGAGTTAACAGGTTCAGGCATGTGATCCCATACTGTTGTGAACGGCTGTACTGCGAATCCTGTAAGCTCGATTACCGGGAGCGGCTCTGGAATTTCGGGAAGCTTTTCTTTTTTAGGAAGGTAGGATTCCATGAGCCTTCTTAACTCCAGATATTTGGGAGTAGCCTGACCCTGCTCATTTATCGGGGCGTCATAATCATAGCTTGTAAGATCAGGTTCATAGCCCTTGCCTCCTGAGTTTGCACCTGCTGTATAGCCGAAATTAGTGCCACCATGTATAACATACAGGTTAAACGATTTCTTATTATCCATCAGGAATTTAACTTCCCTGAGCAATCCGGCGGTATCAGGTTTTGCCCACTTCTCTCCCCAGTGTGTCAGCCAGCCGGGATACGTTTCACTGCTGAATACAGGCACTCCCGGATTCATTTTGGCGGCCAGTTCAAAATCACCTGCATCACTTCCTGAATCAAGACCTACTGCACTTCCCGGCAGTGAACCGGCTTCAAGCATATAAGTTGTCGGTCCGTCACCGGTAAATGTCGGGACATCGATCCCGCTTTGTTTCCATACTTCACGGAGTCTGAACATGTAATTCCTGTCATTGCCGTAGCTGCCATACTCATTTTCAATCTGGATCATCAGCAAGGGGCCACCGTTTGTAACCTGGAAAGGTTTTAGCTCTTCAGCGAGCTTTGAGATATATTTTTCGGCGGCTGCCATATATCGCGGATCCATGCAGCGGAGCTTAATGTCAGGGTATCTCAGAAGATATGGAGGTATGCCGCCGAGCTCCCATTCAGCACACACATAAGGGCCGGGTCTGACAATCAGCCACATGCCTGCTTCCTGCACCAGCCTGAAAAATCCGGCTATATTGCGGTTTCCTGTAGAAAAATCATAAACACCCTCCTGGGCTTCGTGGTAATTCCAGAAAAGATATACAGAGATTGTATTACATCCCATTGCCCTGGCCATTTCAATCCTGTGCTTCCAGTATTCTGCCGGAATTCTGGCAGGATGCATTTCCCCGCTTATTATCTGGAAAGGTTTTCCATCGAGAAGAAATTCCGTTTCTCCCAATGTGAATGCATGTTTACCTTTCTGACCAACCACCGTTAACGCCGAAAGAAGTAAAAAAGCCGATAAAACAGCAAATTTTAGTCTTAATGTCATATACTTTTTAATAATATTATTTCTAGTCCTTAACCTCCCTTTCTCCCTTTCTCCCTCTCTCCCACTCTCCTTTTCTCCCACTCTCCACTTCTCCCCCTCCTTCTTCAGATTGCCTGAAAGCTGTGCAATTTCTGATAGAAGCCATCTTTTTTTGCGATAAGTTCAGCATGAGTTCCTGTTTCAACAATTTTACCCTCATCAATTACAACTATCATGTCTGCGTGCTGAATGGTCGACAGCCTGTGGGCAATAACGAGCGATGTTCTGTTTTTCATCAATTTTAGTATTGCATCCTGAACAAGTCTTTCTGATTCAGTATCAAGAGCAGATGTAGCTTCGTCGAGAATAAGGATAGGCGGATTTGCCATAATTGCCCGTGCTATACTGATTCTTTGACGCTGACCGCCGCTAAGCTTGTTACCTCCTTCACCCACGGTGTTTTCGTATCCTTTCTCAGTCTCGAGTATGAAATCGTGAGCATTTGCAATTTTTGCAGCGCTTATTACATCTTCCATGTCCGGATTATCAACACCAAATGCTATATTCTCGGTAAAAGTAGTATTGAAAAGGATGGGGTGCTGACTAACAATACCCAGAAGGTTACGAAGATCCCTGATCCGCAGGTCGCGGATATCGTGGCCATCAATCAGTACTTTGCCTTTATCGACATCGATGAACCTCGGAAGAAGATCTGCCAGGGTCGATTTGCCTGCACCTGATTTTCCGACAATAGCCACGGTCTGACCTCGTTTGATTTTGAGGTTAATGTCTTTAAGTACGGGTTCATTGTTATAAGCGTACCATACACCCTGGAATTCGATCTCGCTATTGAACTCGCTTATTGATACTGCATCGGTTTTCTGGGTAATAGTCTCTTCGGCTTCAAGAACCTGATCGATCCTGTCGACTGATGCCATTCCTTTCTGTATGCTGAACCATGCTGTTGAAATGTTTTTTGCAGGCTGGAGTATTTGCGAGAACACCGCCAGGAAGACCACCAGATCTTCTCCCCCCAGACCTCCGTTACCTTTCAGCGCCATCATTCCTCCTGCAAGGAGCAATACTATAACTACAATTGCACCCATGAATTCACTCAAAGGTGAAGCCAGGTATGCTTTCCTTGTTACCCGTTTAAACATTTTTGAATAATCCTCATTATTCCTGGCAAATTGATCCTTCATTTTGTCCTGGGCATTGAAGCCTTTGATTATCCGTAATCCTGAAAGGGTTTCATCGACAACCGAAAGGAGTCTTCCAAGGTGCTGCTGTCCAACGAATGAAGAAGTCCGTAGTGTTCTGCTTATTTTCCCAATAAGCCATCCTCCTACCGGAAGAAGTATAAGTGCCATGAGACTCAGAGTGTAGCTTTTCAGGAAAAGATAAACGATGAAGATCAGGATCGTGACCGGATCGCGGAAAATCATTGTGAGTGAAGCTATAACAGAAACCTCAATTTCCTGAACATCATTCGATACTCTTGTCATAATATCACCTTTCCGGGAATCGGTAAAATATGACAATGGAAGTCTTAATATTTTATGATAGATTTTTTTTCTCAGATCACGTACTGTACTTGCCCTGATATATGCAGTGCTGTTATTAGCCAGGAATATAAACCCGTTTTTAAGAAAGCTGGAGCCAAGAAAGAGAAGGCTGACAAGTACAAGGGTTTGTTCTTTTCCGTTCAATTCGATGAATCTATGAAAAGCGTATGTGAAATAATCGCTCAGGTATGTTATTGATAAGCTGAATTCACCAGGATGAACAACAGTCTCAATATCAGGTTTGAAGAGCAATAAAACGAACGGACCTATGAGAGATAATGAGAATAGTGAAAAAAAAGCACCAAAAATATTATAAATTATATTTTTAACTGCAGACCACCTGTACGGCCTGAGGTATTTTAACAATAGCCGGATTTTATCCATTGATGCGCTTAAAAGGATTAATAACCAGTGTAATTAAAGGGATTGACAGATCTAAGTTCTTCCTTGACTTCAGGCCTGATCTCAAGGGAGTCGATAAAAGAGCCGATAGATTCGGGAGTGATCTTCTCGTTTGTCCGGGTCAGTTCAAGCAGCGTTTCGTAAGGTTTTGGATAACCTTCGCGCCGGAGAATGGTCTGAATCCCTTCAGCTATAACAGCCCAGTTGGCATCCAGGTCAGCCCTTATCTTACCGGTATTAACGATTAGTTTGTTCAGTCCTTTCAGAAGAGAGTTGAAGGCAAGAACGGAATGACCCACAGGAATTCCGATATTTCTCAACACAGTCGAATCTGTGAGATCGCGCTGAAGTCTTGAGACAGGCAGCTTCATGGAGAGATGATCGAAAACTGCATTTGCGTATCCAAGGTTTCCTTCGGCATTTTCAAAATCGATCGGGTTTATCTTATGAGGCATAGCCGACGACCCTATCTCCCCTTTTTTCAGCTTCTGACTGAAATAATCCATAGAAATGTAAGTCCAGGTGTCGCGTGCAAGATCGGTCAGGATTACATTTATTCTCCGCATGTTATCGAACAAAGCCGCAAGGTTATCGTAATGCTCAATCTGGGTAGTGGGGTGGGATCTCACAAGCCCGAGCTCTTCATTTACGAAGTTGTTAGCGAAGCTTATCCAGTCAATCTCCGGAAAAGCAACCTTATGGGCATTGAAATTACCTGTTGCTCCACCGAATTTGGCCGAGTAGGGTATCTGACCGAAATATTTCATCTGCCCGTCAATCCTGGCAATAAAGACTTCATACTCTTTTCCGAGTCTTGTTGGTGAGGCAGGCTGTCCGTGAGTACGGGCCAGCATCGGAATGTCTTTCCACTCCTCAGCATAGTTAGCAAGCGTTTCCCTCAGTTCATAGAGCATCGGGAAATATACGTTTATCATCGCGTCCTTGAGCGAGAGTGGAATTGCTGTGTTATTAATGTCCTGGGAAGTAAGCCCGAAATGAATGAATTCACTCCATTTGCCCCAGCCGAGCTGGAAAAATTTCTCCTTGAGGAAATACTCAACTGCCTTCACATCGTGATTTGTGATCTTTTCTTTTTCCTTTATCCTTGACGCAGACTCGGTATTGAATTCTTCATATACGGCTCTCAGTGTTTTGTAGTTCTCTTTCCTGAAATCAGACAACTGGGGCAGTGGAATGTCGCAGAGTGCAATGAAATATTCAATTTCCACCATGAGCCTGTACCTGATTAGTCCGAATTCGGAAAAATACAGATCAAGTTCATCGACTTTTTGCCTGTATCTCCCGTCAAGAGGGGAAATGGCTGTCAGAAAATTTAATTCCATTAGTTTAAATCAGATTGATCATTCAGTTGTTAAACCATATGCACAAATGTAGTATTTTAGATGTTGAAAAAAAAAACATGCAACAAATCAGAATCTCGGCCGTAAAATATGCAAATACATATCCTTTCATTTATGGTCTTACCGAAAGCGGATTCGGAAAAAAGGCGATAATCGAAACCGATCATCCGTCGGAATGTGCTGAGAAACTAATTTCAGGCAGAGCCGATCTTGGCCTGATGCCTGCAGGCGCCCTCCCTCTCCTCGGCGAATATCATATTGTAAGTGATTTCTGTATCGGGGCCAACGGCAATGTTCGTACAGTCATGCTTCTGAGCAATTCACGTTTTGAAGATGTCAGGACTATTTACCTTGATTACAGGTCAAGGTCATCTGTGAAGCTTGTTAAAGTTCTTGCAGCCAATTTCTGGAAGAGGGATTTCAGGTGGTCAGATACATCGGAACAATTCAATTTCAGGGGAATAAAACAAGGCGAGGCTGTTGTTCTTATCGGGGATCAGTGTTTCGAATTAGAAAAAAGCTTTACTCAGAATATCGACCTTGGCGGAGCCTGGAAAGAGGCGACAGGATTACCATTTGTTTTTGCATGCTGGACGGCCAACAAAAGACTTGAAGAGGATTTTATTGCTGAATTCAATAAAGCGCTGTTACCAGGATTGAACAATATAGACGCTGTAGTTGAAAAATATGGAAATACAGGCAGCATAATAAAAGACGAGCTAAAGAAATATCTCACTGAGAATATAGATTACAATCTGAATGATGAGAAAAAAAAGGTTTGAATTTGTTTCTTGATTTAATCAGCAGGCTATGATACGAAATCCACTGTGGAACCTCGTGGATGACTTTTGACGGCAGGCGGATTCACCTTCATCATTTCCATATTCACCAGGATTTCCAGGAAAAGGGCCTGGCCAGGATTCTGCTCATATCCGGTTGCATTGGCTTGTGCGCAGGAATTCGTGCATTCGTGGCTGTTTTTTTCTCTTTTCACCACGGAGAACCCGGATTATTTTACGGATTCAAGCCTTCTGCCCTGACATGGAAAAAGGAGGTGAAGCCTACCCGAAAAGGATTAATCTTCGCTCACATTACATTGATGCATAGGTGCCTCAAAAAATACCCCTCATCAAAGCCCTGCTCTCATTCATCAATTCACTTTCTTTTTTAATGTTTTTTTAACAAATAAACCATCTTTCATCCCGTTTAACATATATTAACGGGGTCGTTTTCTTTTTTAGTTAAAGATTAAGTTTTACCTTTACAGTAAACCCCGTAAATTTTTAAGAACTAAAAATAAAAGCCATGACAAAAACAATCACTTTCAATGAGCTCCGGAAAATAAAAGACGCGTTGCCCTCCGGTAGTATAAGAAAAATAGCAGATAAGCTGGATCTGAATGAAGAAACAGTGAGAAACTACTTCGGAGGGAAAAATTTTGACAGGGGCCAGAGTGTAGGTATTCATTATGAACAGGGACCTGACGGTGGTATTGTAACTCTTGATGACACCACAATCCTCGACATGGCTGAGAAAATGATCTGTAAGTAATTTTTACTTCTGAGCCTGTTCTGATGAAGCAAAAGGCTCGTACTTTTGCTTTTTTTATGAAATTATGGATCTGACCCGCCTTTTATCATCTGCTGAAAATCAGTACAAACAGATCCTGGAGGATTATTTTATATCTATATATGATGAAAAGCAGCTTCCTTCACACGGGATTGATCATCACCGGAGAGTATGGAAAGTTGCAAAAGAACTGATACTTATTCTCGGGAAAAAAGATCTCATTAAAGATAACAATCTGATTCCCAGTCTTCTGCTGTCGTGTTACCTGCACGATCTTGGCATGGCGACAGATCATGGTCCAAAACATGGAAGGCACAGCCTGGAATTTGCTTCACGGTTTCTGATTGAAAATAATCTCAGGGAAGAGGACTTTCCCGGGATGCTCCAGGCTGTGCTTGACCATGATAACAAGAACTATTCTTCACCCGGAGCGGTAAATGTCCACACCCTTCTTTCTGTTTCTGATGACCTGGATGCATTCGGCTTCATTGGTATATACAGGTATATCGAGATTTATTACCTGAGGGGAGTCAGCCCGGATGAGATGGGATCAAAGATCATGGAAAATGCACTGAGGCGGTTTCTTCATTTCGAAGAGCTTTTCAGAAAAGAAGTATACCTTATTAATAAGCACCGGAAAAGGTTCGATATACTTGGCAATTTCTTCGGATTGTCTGACACAGAACCTATATCCGTTAAGAGAAAAACTGATCGGAACAAAATACTGGGAATCCTTATTGAAATGATAAAGACACGGGGAGTGCCGGGGGAAATTGCGATGATCCGAAAAGGAGATAAAGATCCCGCTGTAAAATGGTTTTTTGAGAATTTAAATGATGAGCTTGAATCTGTATGAAAGAACATAAGCCCGTTCCTGCTGAATTTGACCCGGAGGATTTCAGAGTTGAAGGTCATAAAGTGGTAGACATTTTAGCTGATTACCTCAGGGACGCATTGTCAGGAAATCCCATTCCGGTGCTCCCGTTTAATAATCCTGCCAGCCTGGCAGATGAATTTTCATTCGAATCAGGTGCCGGCAGTAAAGAGTTATTTGAGGATTTTATCAGAAGGATAATAGATAATTCTATTCATATCCATCATCCGCACTATATCGGGCACCAGGTGACATCTCCCCTTCCATTTTCAGCCCTGGTCCAGTTCTGCACAACACTTCTGAATAACGGGGCAGCTATTTATGAGATGGGGCCTGTTAACATGGCTATGGAGAGGAATGTTGTAAGGAGGTTCGGCTCCATTATCGGGTTCAGAAATGGCTTTGACGGGATTTTCACCCATGGTGGAACTGCAGGAAATCTTACTGCAATGCTGGCTGCAAGACAGGCAAAAACTGAATACAATATCTGGGAGGATGGTGTGAAAAATGAATGGCGGCCCGGGTACATGATGTCTGAACAGGCCCATTACAGTATTGGCAGGAACGTCAGGATAATGGGCATGGGCAAGGATTCGATTATTACAGTGCCTCATGATTCTGAATTCAGGATGAGAACCGGTCTTCTTGAGGAAACAAGGAAGAAAGCTGAAGATAAAGGCATAAAAGTTATATGTGTTTCAGCCAATTCCTGCTCTACGGCAACTGGCACTTATGATGATCTGAACGGAATTGCCGATTTCTGTGAAAAGCACAACCTGTGGCTGCATGTCGACGGCGCCCACGGAATGGGTGTACTCTTTTCCGACAAGTACAGGCACCTGGTAACCGGGTTGGAGCGTGCTGATTCCATAGTGATCGACTTCCATAAGATGTTCCTTCTTCCGGCTCTCAATACCCTTGTGATGTTCCGTAATGGAGAAAGGTCGTTTGAAACATTCGCCCAGAAAGCCTCATACCTGTTTCAGAAGAGCCAGTCGAACGTGTGGTACAATTCTGCTATCCGAACTATAGAGTGCACAAAAAGTGCACTCGGCATTATTGCCTATACCGGGCTGAAATACTATGGTGATGATTTTTATGGAAGGTATATTGAAAGCAGGTATGCACTGGCCGCAGAGTTCACGGCACTTGTGAGTAAGGAGAAAAAAACAGAAACAGCAGTCACACCCCAAGCGAATATAGTTTGTTTCCGCTATATACCGGAAGATAACAATGATCTCAATGCTAACAGGATCAATGCCTCGATAAGGAAAAAGATAATTGAAAGCGGGGCTTTTTACATAGTTCAGACAGAGCTTGAAGGAAGATTATATCTGAGAATCACAATTATCAATCCCGTGACTGGTATTGAACATCTCAAAGAGTTATTGGGGATTGTATTAAAGTTGGGATTTGAGTTGGAAGAAAGTGATTAGAGTGTCTGAAGTGCCTCTCCACAAATAACTCTTTTGCCACCAAGGCTCAAAGACACTAAGTTTCACCAAGGAGTCTTTGTGTAATTTAAGATCTTGGTGTCTTGGTGTCTTGGTGTCTTGGTGTCTTGGTGGCAGATTTATCTTCGCGATTTCAGTCAGGGAAAATCGTTTAACTCCGTGGTGAGAAGTAATCTGACGAAATTCTAAATCTCTAAAGATTAAAACCTTCCTGTTTATCCTATTATTTTAGTAGGATTTTATACTTATATTTCTATATGTATTAAAACTGAACTCTTTTCCGCAAATATGCTCTTACGCAGCCTTTCACTAAGCTCTATATTTGAGTACACTGATATTTGCGATATGCTAGATATTCTTCTGAAGCAACAAAAGAACCGGACAGCAGACCAGTTAAACGATCATATGGTCGTTGTACGCACGGATAAGCCTGTAAAAAGCTTCCTGAAATCTGTCTCGTGGAGAATAGTCGGAACTATCGACACCATGATAATAAGCTATTTTGTTACGGGAAAGATGACTATGGCTGTTTCAATAGGAAGCGTTGAGGTGATCACAAAAACCATTCTCTATTATTTTCATGAAAGGGCATGGATACATATACATAAAATAAAACTCAAATTCTTTTCAAAAAATAATGGAGGACAACTTGAAATTGAAGAGCCTGAAGTCCCGGTTATCAGGGATTTCCGTTTCGGAAAATCTTAAAATACTTTCAGAGCTCTTCCCTGGTAAAACAGTATTTACTACCAGCTTCGGAGCCGAAGACCAGGTAATTACCCATTTCATTTTTTCAGGAAAACTACCTGTAAGTGTAGCCACTCTTGATACCGGAAGGTTATTCCGTGAAACCTATGAAACATTTTCAAATACAATAATAAAATACGGGCACAATATCGGTGTATATTTTCCCGTGAATGACAAGGTTGAAAAGATGCTTACTGAAAAAGGACCTTTCAGTTTTTATGAATCCGTTGAAAACAGGAAAGAATGCTGTGGTATCAGGAAACTGGAACCACTTTCAAGGGCGCTCAACGGAATGGAATGCTGGATTACAGGTATCAGG
Source organism: uncultured Bacteroidota bacterium (assembly GCA_963744745.1). Lineage (GTDB taxonomy): Bacteria > Bacteroidota > Bacteroidia > Bacteroidales > VadinHA17 > LD21. The sequence continues at coordinate 624,077 of CAVUVD010000001.1, forward strand.
GCAGATCAGTCTGATAACAGGAGCAATATGGATGTACTAGAATATGACGAGTCGAAAAGAATTTACAAATATCACCCACTTTTCGACTGGACATTTGATGATGTTATGAAGTTCGTGAAGGACAATCATATACCATATAACAGGTTGCATGACAAAGGATATGTAAGCATCGGCTGTGAACCCTGCACAAGAGCTGTTCTTCCGGGGGAAGATTTTCGTGCCGGCAGATGGTGGTGGGAATCAGGGAAGAAAGAGTGCGGGTTGCATGAAAGACCAGGTATGCGGTAATCAGTAATCAGTAATCGGTAATCGGTAATCGGTAATCGGTAATCAGTAGCATAAACCAGGACCGAGGACCCAGAACCAAGGACCCAGAACCTAGCAACATGCAACATGCAACAAAATAGATCTCAATAACAATCAATACTAAATGATAAATTCATTAAAGATTAATGACGAGCATCTGAAAGAACTGGAGAATGAAGCAATTTTTGTATTGCGTGAGGTTGCGGCACAGTTTGAGAATAAGGTAATTCTCTTCTCCGGCGGCAAGGATTCCATTGTGCTCGTTCACCTGGCCAGGAAAGCATTCTGGCCTGCCAGGATACCTTTCAGCCTGCTTCATATCGATACTGGCCATAATTTCGAAGAAACGTTAAAATTCAGGGATGAGCTGGCACGTGAGGCCGGTGCTGAACTTCTTGTGCGAAAAGTCCAGGATTCTATTGACCAGGGAAAGGTAACAGAAGAGAAAGGAATAAATGCTTCGAGAAACAGGGCACAATCGGTTACTTTGATGGATGCCGTTGAAGAGCTGAAGATCGATGCCGCAATAGGCGGTGGAAGAAGAGATGAGGAAAAAGCGCGGGCCAAGGAGAGATTTTTTTCCCACAGGAACGAATTCGGTCAGTGGGATCCGAAGAATCAGAGACCTGAGCTATGGAATATTTTCAACGGGAGGAAAAACCAGGGGGAACATTTCAGGATATTTCCGATAAGCAACTGGACAGAACTCGATGTATGGCAATATATTTTAAAGGAAAAAATCCGCCTTCCTGAACTATACTATACTCACAGAAGGAAAATATTTGCAAGAAATGGTGTCTATCTTGCCTGGGCCCCGTTTATGCTGCTCAAGCCGGGAGAAGAAGTATTTGAAGCAGATGTAAGATGCCGTACGATTGGTGATATAACCTGTACCGGTGTTACACTCTCCAGGGCCGGATCGCTTGAAGAAGTGATAAGCGAAATTGCTGCAACACGTGTCACTGAAAGAGGCGGCCGGTACGATGATAAACGTTCTGAAGCCGCAATGGAGGACAGGAAGAAGGAAGGGTATTTTTGAAGTGATTAGAGTGACTAGAGTGCCTAGAGTGACTAGAGTACTTAAAGTGCCTAGAGTACTTAAAGTAAAACTGCGGGATTTTAATATGTAGGATCTGCGGGAAAATGAATTCTGGATATTATTCATAACATAACAATTATAGCTGAAATTACCGGGTTAATGAAAATAAAAAAGAATGGTCTGCTGAGATTTACAACAGCGGGTAGCGTGGATGATGGTAAAAGCACTCTCATAGGTCGTTTGCTGTATGACAGCAAATCGATATTTGAAGATCAGCTCGAACATATAGAGCAATCAGGAAAGCGCCTTGGCCGGGATGAGCTCGACCTCTCGCTTCTAACTGACGGGCTGAGGGCGGAGCGTGAGCAGGGGATCACAATAGATGTTGCGTACAGGTATTTTGCGTCACCTGCAAGGAAATTTATTATAGCTGATACTCCCGGTCATATCCAGTATACAAGAAATATGGTGACAGGCGCCAGTACAGCTGACCTCGCCTTAATACTTGTCGACGCAAGAAAAGGCGTGCTTGAACAGACGATAAGACATTCATATATCGCATCATTGCTGAATATCAGGCATGTAATCTTTTGCATTAATAAAATGGATCTCGTCAACTGGTCCGAAACTGTATTCCTGCAGATAAGATCAGATATTGAAAGGCTTGCAGGTAAGTTGCAGATCGAAGACGCCCGGTTCATTCCAATAAGTGCGAAATATGGAGACAATGTAGTCAACAGATCCCGGAACATGGACTGGTATAAAGGAATGCCTTTGCTGCCGATCCTTGAAAATATTGATATAAGTACTGTGAATTCATCTTTCGCAAGATTTCCTGTTCAGACAGTTATCCGCGCTGATGTGCCTGATTTCCCTGATTACAGGGCTTATGCCGGCAGGGTCGCAGCCGGAACATTCAGGCAGGGTGATGAGGTTATGATCTTACCATCATTGCTTACCTCAAGGGTGAAAAGTATTTTTAATGCGGGAAATAAGCTTAATCAATGTAATGATGGGGAATGTGTCACTATTATTCTTGAGGACCAGATTGATATCAGCCGGGGAGATATGCTGACAACCGGTTCCGACGTACCCGGACTAAGCCAGGATATCGAAATGGTGATATGCTGGTTCAACAACAGGCCGCTGGTTACCGGGGGGAAGTATCTCATTCGTCTGAATAATATGGAAACACGATGCATTGTGAAATCCATCAATTACAAAATAAATATCAATAATCTTGAGCATGATTCTTCCGATCCGGTTATAAATATGAATGATATTGCACATATCTCAATAAAATGTTCAAGGCCGGTTTGTTTCGACAGCTACAGGAAGAACAGAAAAACAGGAGGCCTCATATTTATTGACGAAGGAACCAACGAAACAGCCGGTGCAGGTATGATTGAATAATTTTGAGTAATATTATACTCTTTATTCATTCTGAACAAATTATATGGCCACACGTTTAAGTTCAGTAAACCTAAACCGGAGTGACGTGAGTATACCGGACCTGAAAGCGGTCGACAGATTGATAGCAAACATTTATGATTTGCTGTTCCCCATCGGGGACGATCTGAAAAGCGAGGAAACTGCAGAGCCGGATGAGTCATTGAGGTTTCAGCTGGAAAGTATTCTGGAAAAACTGACAAAAAAGAAAGAAGCTGTTGCGGAGAATTTCCTGAAAAAACTTCCCGGAACAAGGAAGAAGCTCATAAAGGATGCCGAATTCATTCTCAATTCCGATCCTGCCGCAACTGATCTTATTGAAGTTGTATCGATTTATCCCGGGTTCTATGCAATTTTCTGCCACAGGATAGCCAATTGCCTCGTAAAAATGAATATCCCCTTGTTACCGCGCATTATAACCGAGCACGCACACAGCAAAACAGGCATTGATATTCACCCCGGCGCAACGATTGGCTGTCCTTTTTCAATCGATCATGGCACCGGAATCGTGATCGGAGAAACCACCAAAATCGGTCATAAAGTAAAATTATACCAGGGAGTAACCCTGGGCGCACTGAGTGTTTCCAAGAACAAAGCCTCAAAAAAGAGACATCCGACAATAGAGGATAATGTTATTATCTATGCAGGCAGCACCATTCTTGGCGGAGAAACTGTTATCGGAAGGAATACGGTTATAGGAGGTAATGTCTGGCTTACTGAAAGCGTTGCACCTTTCTCTGTGGTCTATCACAAGAGTGAGATCATTGTGAGAGATCACGATCATTACAAGGAACCAGTGAATTTCATGATCTAAAAAGAAAAATATGAGAGTCAATTCAATTCTCGAAACTATAGGTAATACGCCGCATGTCAGGATAAACAGGCTTTTCCGACAGGATATATCCGTGTGGATCAAGCTTGAGAAAGCAAACCCCGGCGCCAGCATCAAAGACAGAATTGCATTGTCAATGGTTGAGGATGCTGAAAGAAAAGGCATCCTGAAAGAAGGGAGCGTCATAATTGAACCGACATCGGGCAATACCGGTATTGGCCTGGCAATGGTTGCTGCCGTTAAAGGATACAGGCTCATTGTCGTTATGCCTGAATCGATGTCAATAGAAAGAAGAAAGATAATGTCAGCGCTCGGAGCAGAACTGAACCTTACACCCAGGGAACTGGGTATGAAAGGTGCGATCCAGAAGGCCAGGGACATGTTGAATGAGATTCCGGATTCATGGATGCCAATGCAATTCGACAACCCTGCCAATACTGAGATTCACAGGAACACCACAGCCTCGGAGATACTTCGGGATTTCCCTGAAGGACTCGACTTTATAATTTCCGGGGTAGGCACAGGAGGCCATATCACTGCCTGTGCCGAGATACTCAAAAAGGAATTTCCCGGTCTGAGGATCTTTGCAGTAGAACCGGTCCTCTCCCCTGTCATCAGCGGAGGAGCGCCTGGTCCGCACCCTTTGCAGGGACTTGGAGCCGGATTCATCCCTTCGATCCTGAAAAAGGATCTTCTCGATGGAGTAATCACCGTCAACAAGGACGAGGCCTTCGAATTCGCGAAGAGGGCGGCCAGGGAGGAAGGTCTCTTCGTCGGTATATCCACTGGAGCAGTACTTGCTGCCGTAAATCAGAAAATAAACGAATTCCATCCCGGTGCAAGGGTACTCACATTCAACTACGATACCGGGGAAAGGTATCTGACGGTAGAAGGATTGTTTTAAATGGATCTTTCTGGTCTTAAGATGTTTTTTTTAACACAGAGGCACAGAGAACACTGAGAAACACGGAGGTCTATGTGTTTCTTTGTGCGGGAACACTGAAAAACTTGTATGTGCTCTGTGTTCTTTGTGCTCTCTGTGTCTCCGTGTTAAATAAATTATTGTCAGCTGAATTATTCATCAAACAGGTACAATTGTCTGTCGGAATTGTCTTCTGTCTCGAGGTTTGAAATCGTTACTCCCAGAAGCCTGATCTTTGTACCTGCGAGGTCAAGAGATTTTCTTATTCCCGTAACCTCTTTATGAAGCGCCTGGAAATCCCGGATAAAATGCTGAACCGTCCTGCTTCTTGTTATCTGCCTGAAATCTGAAAACTTAATCTTCACGGTGACAGTTCTGCCGGTCGTACCTGAATGTTCTATCCTCTCCATCAGCTCTTTCTCCACCTTATAGAGCTCGGTAATAATTTCAAAGTTAGTCGTCAGGTCTTTTTCATATGTAAGTTCGGTCCCGATAGACTTTCTTTCCGAATCCGGTTCAACAGGACGGTCATCTTTGCCTCTGACAATATCGAAATAAAATGCTCCCGACTTGCCAAAATTTCTCACCAATGACACAAGATCCCATCTCTTCAGGTCCGCTCCGGTGTGTACACCCAGCTTATGCATCTTCTCCGCGGTGACCTTCCCAATGCCATAGAATTTTTCAATTTTCAGGTTATCAATAAACTTATCAGCATCACCCGGACAAATAACAAACAGCCCGTCAGGTTTTTTTATGTCGGAGGCAACTTTAGCCAGGAACTTATTGAAAGAGACCCCTGCCGAAGCAGTAAGATTTGTGGTTTTCCTGATCTCTGTCCTGATCTTTTCGGCAATTATGGTTGCAGAGGCAATGTTCAGTTTATTCTCAGTGACGTCGAGAAAAGCTTCATCAATTGAAAGAGGTTCTATGAGATCGGTATATTTTCTGAATATCTCATGAACCTGTCCCGATATCTCAGAATATCTGTCAAAATGATGCCTCACAAATATCAGGTCGGGACACAGCTTTTTTGCCGTGACGGATGGCATTGCCGATCTGACGCCGAATTTACGGGCTTCATAGCTTGCTGCAGCAACAACGCTCCTCGGGCCGTCTCCTCCTACTGCAACAGGTTTCCCCCGCAGCTCAGGATTATCAAGCTGCTCGACCGAAGCAAAAAAAGCGTCCATGTCGATATGTATGATTTTTCTCAATGTTGTATAAACTGCGCAAACAAAGAACAAATCTATTAAGAAAATGCTTTGATATTTGATCAACATTGACCAACATTGTAAGGTATTAAATCTGTATGTCTTGAAATCCGGATCAGAAAGAAAGAAAAAGATGTTTGCTGTTGTTCTCATGCAGCACAGGATATGGGGGGCAATTCTGGTCCCATATATTATTACAGAAGAGTCTGATAAGGATTTTTACAGGCTATCCGAATGTCTCTCCCCTTTTCCCAACATAGATACTCTCAGCACTCTAAGCGATGATGAAAGGGAAATAGTCAAGATAATAAACGAATATACCGACAGGGATCTTTTCAAACTTTTTTCAAGGGATAAGAATGTGAAAGAGTTTCTCGAAAATGTGTCTACCGAGAAGATTGAGAAATTCATCCGTCCCTACCTGGAAAGGCGCATATACAAATGCCTTACCATAGCCAGGGATGAAAACATCCAGGTCTGTTACAGGAGAATCAAGACAGCGTCCCTTCATCCTGATGACCGGCTCGAGTTTGGTCCCGAGAATGCTGTTCCGGTCTTCATGTTTAACAGATCGGAGGAGCAGACTGTCTATAACCTGAGCCTCGAATCTGCGGGCAAACAGATCAATCTGCAGGACTCTCCTTATGAAATAATCTGCATGTCACCATGCGTCATACAGAATGAACAAAGAATTTATTTTGTTTCAGATATCGATGGATCCAAAATCAAACCTTTTCTTTCCAAAGACAGCATAATCATTCCAAAAAAGAATGAGATCCAGTACTTTAAAACCTTTGTCCTGAACGCGGTAAATAATTTCAAAGTTGAAGGTTCGGGTTTCAGCATAATCTACATCGAACCGGAGAAAGAAGCTTTGCTCGATCTGGAGAATGGTATTAAAGGACCAGGCCTTATTCTCAGATACAATTACCAGGGAAATAAGATTTATGCAAGTGAATCTTCAGTTTATTTTACACTTTTTGAAAGATCAGGACAGGAATTCATCTTTAAAAAATATAAACGTGATTTTAACTGGGAAAAACAACGCCGTGACATTCTGGGAGAACTTGGATTTTTTTCCGAGGATGACGTTCATTTCTTCCCGGTATCAGAAGAAAACCGGAAAAGGGACGAACTCTATTCACTTATAGAAAGTGTAAACCGTAGTTTCGAAGAATTAAAGGAGGCCGGTTTTAAACTGGTTTCCAGGTTTGAAACAAATTATAATCTTCAGCCTGTCGATGTAGAGATAAGCAGTGAACTGGTAAATGACTGGTTTGACCTTAAGGCTATGGTGAAGATAGGTGAATGGACAATACCGTTCAGCAGGTTCCGCAAGAATATCATTGATAATATCCGGGAATACATATTACCTGACGGTTCAGTAGCAATACTTCCTGAAACCTGGTTTACAAAATACAGGAACATATTCGAACTCGGAAAATCAGAGAAAGATGATCTGAGAATACACAAGCAGCATTTCTCGCTGCTCGAGGACATTGCTGCAAAAGAACCTGCAGGTTTTGAAAGGTTGCAGAAGCTCCTGGTACCGGAAGAGATCCCTGAAGTACCTCTGCCTTCAGGACTCAACTGTGAATTAAGAAGATACCAGTATGAAGGATTGAACTGGCTTAACTTCTTGCAGACTGCAGGTCTTGGTGGTTGCCTGGCGGATGATATGGGGCTCGGCAAAACAATCCAGGCTTTGTCGCTTCTTCAGCATAATAAGGAAACAATGTTACCCGGAGAGAGCGTCAATGGCAAAATTGAAACTGATCTTTTCAGTCATCTTGACAGGAGACTTACATCGTTGCTGATTGTTCCGGCATCACTGGTTTACAACTGGGAGAACGAAATCAGGCGATTCGCCCCGGGGATGAAGGTATACAGTTATAAGGGGATTCAGAGAAGGAAATCCAATTCATATTTCAATGAATTTGATATTATCCTGTCGAGCTATCATACTGTAAGACAGGATATTGAAATAATGAGCGCCTTCCGTTTCCATTACATTATACTCGACGAGAGCCAGGTAATCAAGAACCCGGCCTCGATGCTCTACAAGACGTTCCTTAAACTGCGATCGGATTTCAAGCTTGTTCTGACCGGGACTCCCGTTGAAAACTCCCTCACTGACCTCTGGACCCAGCTTAATTTCGTCAATCCCGGTCTTCTCGGCGACCTGGCATTTTTCAGGAGGGAGTTTGCGCGGCCCATTGAGTTGCTGGGAGATGATGAAAAGGAAACCAGACTTAAAAAGATAATTCAGCCATTCATATTAAGGAGGACAAAAGAGATGGTTGCCCGTGATCTGCCGCCTGTGACCGATCAGACAGTTTATTGCGAAATGACCGATGAACAGGCGAAACTTTACGATGAAGAGAAATCGGCAGTAAGAAACAGTATCCTGAAGAATATTGCGGCAGAAGGGCTGGAGAAATCGGCAATCGTTGTTCTCCAGGGTCTTATGAGATTAAGGCAATTATCGAATCACCCGTTGATGGCTTATGAGGATTATACTTCAGGTTCAGGTAAGTTTGAGACAGTCCTGCAGGATATTGACAGCGTGGTCTCAGAAGGGCACAAGATCCTTGTATTCTCTTCATTTGTGAGGCACCTGGATCTATTTGCCGGCGAGCTCACACGAAAGAGGATCGGTTACTCCCTTCTGACAGGTGCAAGCATAAACAGGGAAAAGATTGTGAACAGCTTCCAGAATGACCCGTCGAAGATGATATTCCTTATCTCACTGAAAGCCGGTGGCGTCGGGCTAAACCTGACAGCTGCGGAATATGTTTTCATCCTCGATCCCTGGTGGAATCCTGCTTCAGAGATGCAGGCCTTAAGCAGGGCACACAGAATAGGCCAGGATAAAAATGTATTCGTTTACAGGTACATAACAAGTAACAGCATTGAAGAGAAGATCAGCCGTCTCCAGGATAAGAAATCAAAACTGGCCGAGACTTTCATCACAAGCAATAACCCGCTGAAGGAGATTAATGTGGAGGAGATATTAAGCCTGATTGAGTAACGAAAAAAAAGCCGGCACAAACTCGCCGGCTCTCCACTCAAAGCTACAGGGTTAGTAATTTTCCCTTTCTACATAATGTGTATGAAGAAGTTCATGCGACTTATGGCTGTTGGGTTTATCAAGGAATTCCTTGTAGATGGCAATCACTTCAGGGTTCTCATGCGACTTGCGTAAAGTCATATGCTCATCTTCCGCATAAATTGCCTCCATACGTTTCTTCCTGATAGCCATATTGGTGGGTATAGGCTGACCACCACCACCGATACAACCACCGGGACAGCCCATTATCTCGATAAAATGATATTGCGCTTTTCCGCTTTTTGTAAGCTTCATTATCTTATCGGCATTCACCAGTCCATGTCCAATCGCCACCTTAAGCTCGGCTCCTTCGAGGAACTTCCAGTCTTCAGTGCAGCCCTCGATTTTAACAGTAGCTTCCTTAACCCCTTCCATACCTCGCACAGGTGTTATGTTAAGGTTCTTGAATGGCACCTCGCGTCCGGTAACGATCTCATATGCAGTACGGAGAGCAGCTTCCATCACACCTCCGGTTGCACCAAAGATTACAGCGGCGCCTGTGGAATCACCCATTACGGAATCATATCTTGCCTCTTCCAGGTTCCTGAAGTCGATACCTGCCTGTTTGATCATCACGGCAAGCTCCCGGGTAGTGAGTACATAGTCAACATCCTTATAACCGCTTGACCTCATCTCAGGCCTGTCAGCCTCAAATTTCTTGGCTACACATGGCATTATTGATACTGATACCACTTTTGACGGATCGATGTTCCTTCTCTTTGCATAGAAAGTCTTTGCAAGAGCTCCGAACATCTGTTGAGGTGATTTGCATGTTGAAAGATTCGGAAGGTATTCGGGGTATTTATGCTCAATGAATTTAATCCATCCCGGCGAGCAGGAAGTGAACATTGGCAGAGATACTGACTTATCGCCATCGACGAGAGCCTTTTTGAGTCTCACCAGCAATTCAGTACCCTCTTCCATAATGGTGAGGTCGGCAGAGAAATCTGTATCCAGGACAGAGTCAAAACCGAGCTGTTTAAGGGCATTGACCATTTTACCCGTAACTCTTTCACCCGGATCATAACCAAGGTCCTCGCCAAGAGCGACCCTTACTGCAGGAGCTGTTTGCACAACGACATGTTTTTCAGGATCGTAGATTGCATCCCATACGTGGTCGATATAAGTTTTCTCAACAAGCGCACCGGTTGGACAACGGTTGACACATTGACCGCAGTTTGTGCAGACAACATGGCTCATTGGCCTGTTGTGAAATGATGAGATTTTCTGGTGAGCTCCCTTGTTTGACACTGCAATGGCAGATACATACTGCAACTCTGAGCAGGTCCTGACGCACCTCTGGCAGCGTATGCATTTGCTGTCGTCTTTTATGAATGACGGGGAAGACCTGTCAACAGTATAATTCTTGTGCTCGACAAGATCCAGGAGAATATGATCTCCGAATGCATATTCGTTGGCAAGTGACTGGAGTTCACAGTTCTGGTTCTTGTAACATTTTGTACAATCCGATCTGTGCTCTGAGAGAAGGAGCTCAACAATATGCTTCCTGGCATTTCTGACTTTCAGGGAATTGGTGTTTATCTCCATTCCCTCGAAAACAGGAGTTGCACATGATGCAATTAGTGTCCTGGCTCCTTTCTGTTCAACCACACAAACGCGGCAGTTACCTGCAACACACAGGTCATCGTGATTACAGAGAGTGGGTATGTTTATATTAAGCTTTTTAGCAGCTGCAAGGACAGTGGTTCCTTCATTGACGGAAACCTTTTGATTATTTATAATAATATTTACCATGACGCTTATGAAGATTTTGTTAGTAAATGATTTCTTCCCTGAAGTTTCCGATTATCGTCCTGAAAGCATTTCCGACCGACTGGCCGAGTCCGCATTTAGCTGAAATCTTCATGGTTTCGGCAAGCTTCAACAACTCATTGAGATACGTGGAGTGAACTTCACCTTTTTTAACTTTCTCGATACCTTTGAGTAATTGCTGGCATCCCACGCGGCATGGCGTGCATTGCCCGCATGATTCTTCAGCAAAGAAGTCAAGATAATTGTGAAGAACATTGTACATTGATCTTGAGCTGTTGAACAGCTTTATTGATCCTCCTGTAGGTACACCTTCAAAACCGATAATTGTGTCAGTGAATTTCTTCCTTGGCACACAGAATCCTGATGCCCCTCCTACCTGGACTGCTTTTGTGTCACCGTCACCGAACTCATCGACAAAATGCTGCACTGACATACCGAGCTCCAGTTCAAAAATACCTGGGGTCGGCGTATCTCCCGAAACTGAGAATACTTTTGATCCCCTTGAGTCCTTGGTACCGAGCTGTACAAATTTCTCAGAGCCGTGAACCATGATCATCATGGCAGTAACAAGCGTTTCGACATTATTGATGGAAGTAGGCTTGTCGAATAATCCGCTCACAGTCGGATAAGGTGGTTTGTTCCTCGGTTCTCCGCGTTTTCCTTCAATAGATTCGAACAGGGCGCTTTCCTCACCGCAAATGTAGGCACCGCTTCCCATCCTGTATTCGATCGTAAAATCAAAACCTATCTCCTTTATCTGCTTCTGGAAAGAATCGAGTTCCATCAGAAGCTTTGGCAATAAGTACCTGTATTCGCCCCTTAGATAAACGATGCCTTCCTTTGCCCCGATTGCTTTACCGGCAATAAGCATTCCTCCGTATACTTTATGAGAAACCCTGTCGAGGATCTCACGATCCTTGAATGTTCCGGGTTCACCTTCATCAGCATTGCAGACAACATATTTAACCGGGGACTTTTCAGCGGCGGTATATTTCCATTTCAAACCCGTAGGGAATCCTGCGCCACCACGTCCCTTAAGACCCGAGTCAAGAACGTCCTGAATTATCTCGGCAGGTGTCATTTTATAAACTTTCAACAAAACCTCTTTCGAATCTATCTTTTCGAAGATGAGGTCAACTTTATTAAGTCCTTTGTTTTTCATAGTCTTGCCGGGATTATTTACGCATGTAACCTTTTATTATTTCTGTAAGTTTCTCTGGTGTCAGTTCTGTATAGGGCATATCGTTTATGAGTATTGCGGGGGCTTTATGGCACCAGCCGATACAGTTTGTTTCCATAAGGCTGAATTGTCTGTCAGGGGTTGTCTCACCAACCTTGATTTTGAGGATATCCTCAAGGGTATGGATTATATCATTCTTACCCTTCATCGAGCATGTTATTGTTTTACATACCCTGATCACATACTTTCCCTTCACCTGTGTGTCAAGGAAAGTATAAAACGATGCTGTCCCGTAAACCTCAGCGGCTGAGATGTCGAGTTCCCTTGCAACTTCAACCATCGCCTCATCCGTCAGATAATTGTGCTTCCGCACAATCTCCTGAAGGATCGGCATAAGGCTCTTTCTCTCACGACCATGCTTGTCGGACAGTTCCTTCACTAAAGTTCCTACTTGATACATTGTTGTTTGGTTTTTAGGTAATTTTTGTTAATAAAATAACGTGTAAATATGGCTTAAAAATTCAGCTGTTAATTTAATAACAATACTTTTTAAAAAAAGTGGTTAAATGTCATTGTTTATAATTTAGAATGAATAAAAAAAGAGTGCCTAAAGTGCCTAAAGTGCACTAGAGTATTTAGAGTTGTTAACCCAAACTCCGATTCATTAAGTACTTCAGGCACTCTGGCACACCCTGGAGCATCATAGTCTTAAGCAGTATTGTTTCATCATGTATAAACAAAACAGGTCACATTGGGCATCAACTACATGTTCGTTTAAGTGGTATCTTCGCATGCAAATTCAGTTGCATTCTGATGGATCTGCAAAAACCTTTAAGAGAATTCACTCCGGAACATGATTTCTTTATCGGAATAGATTCCGATGGCTGTGTCTTTGACACAATGGAAGTTAAACAAAAAGAGTTCTTCATTCCGGGGGCACTGAAATACTTCAACCTTTTCCCCATTTCAGGAATTCTCAGGAAAACATGGGAATTCGTGAATCTGTATTCAATTCATCGTGGGGGCAACAGGTTCATCTCATTGATTAAAGTATTCGAATTGCTTGGCATGGATGACCAGGTAAGGAAATCAGGGGTAAAACTGCCTGACATTAGAGCTTTAAGACTCTGGACTGAAAGCGAGAACAAGCTTGGTAATGATACTCTCAGGAAGTACCTGAAATCAAACCCGGACCGCGATCTTGAGAAGGTACTCAGGTGGTCAGAAGCAATAAATGCTGAAATCAGCGCCTGGTTGAGAAATATCCCCCCGTTTCCTGCTGCAGGAAATGTAATTGAGTATATTTCTGGCAAAGCTGATATCGTTATTGTATCTCAGACTCCGCTTGAGGCAATCGAAAGAGAATGGAAAGAGAATGAGCTCAGTAAATATGTAAGATTCATCGCAGCACAGGAGCATGGAACAAAAACCGAACACCTTGCCCTGGCAGCAAAGGGAAAATATCCTGACACCAGAATCATTATGATAGGAGATGCAAAGGGTGATCTTGATGCTGCAAAGAATAACAATGTACTGTTTTATCCAATAATTCCCTGCAGGGAGAATGAATCATGGGAAAACTTCAGAAATGAAGGATTTAACAGGTTCGTTAATGGCACTTACACGGGAAGTTATGAAGATTGTCTTCTGAAAGAGTTCATCAGTTCTTTGCCGGAGAAACCTGGTCAATAATCCATTTATACCACCCATCCAGACCATCACCCCTTGTACAAGACAATTCAAGCACATGGTTTCCAGAATTTATTGATGACAGGTCTTTTCTGAAGTTCGTGAGGTTGAAATTTGTATAGGGTAACAGATCGGTCTTATTCAGAATTACAGCTTTTGCTTCCCGGAAAACCATAGGGTACTTTGCAGGCTTGTCGTCGCCTTCGGCTGTACTAACCACAGCCAGCTTGAAACTCTCACCCAGGTCGAACTGGGAAGGACAGATAAGATTCCCGATATTTTCAACAAAAATGATATCAAGACTATCCAGGTCAAAATGGCCCAGTACTTTTGATATACTGTGTGAATCCAGATGGCAGCCGCCCTCTGTATTAACTACAACAATGGGAATACCGAATCTTTTCAGCCTTTGAGCATCCCTGTCAGTTGTTATGTCACCTTCAATGACACCTATCCTGAAGACAGTCACAAGTTTTTCAAGAGTTTTTTCAAGAAGTGTTGTCTTGCCAGCCCCGGGAGAGCTTATGAGGTTTATCATAACTACGTTTTTTTCAAGAAGCAGGTTCCTCACCTCCCCGGCTTTATTCTGGTTCCTGTCAAGTATGTTCTTCATTATTTTTATTTCCATATCTACTCCCCTTCTATTGATTTAACATATAATTCTTTCCCATTTTCAATTTCTGTTTCAGCAGAGCCGCAGTCATTACAGGCAAAGAGATTATCACCAGGTTCAAATCCTGATCCGCAGCTTTTACACCTGAGCTTCACTGGTACCACTTCAATATTTATTTCCGCATCCCGGGCGATTGTATTCCCGACTGCAAATATGAAAGCGGGCTTAAAGATTTCAGGGACAATCTGCACCATCTGACCGAATGTCACATTCACCCTGGTAACTTTAACCAGGCCTCCCTGCCTGGCCGCTTCCATTACTATATCAGAAATGTCCGCTGCTATTCTTATTTCATGCATAATCTTAGCAAATTCTGGGAAGCTGAACTCCTGACGGCATATCAATGATCCGTTTTCCACCGATAGCAGTCTCGAGAATCACATTTATATTATTATATATATTTTTATTAGTATTATTATATATATCACCTATGTGGCCTATTGTGGCTGCACCTGAACCCAGCGGATCAGCTCTCATTATGTCAAGAATTTTCATTTCCTCTTCAGGATCTGCGACAATAATAAACTTCCCTTCATTCGCAAGGTAAAGCGGATCGAATCCCAGCGTCTCGCATAAGCCGCACACCTGTTCATCCACAGGTATCGACTGTTCATTAATTATCATACCTGCGTTGATCATCCCGGCAAGTTCATTCAGGACAGCAGCCAGGCCTCCGCGGGTTAAATCGCGCATAAATTTTATGCTGTTACAACTATTGACGAGTTTATTAATAAGCCGGTTGAGTGAAGCGCAATCTGAAGTAAGCATTGATGTGAAGCTCATGCTGTTGCGGGCTCCGAGAATTGCCAGGGCATGGTTGCCAAGGGTACCATTTATGATTATTTTATCACCTGCACATATTTCCGACCCGGTACTTATATGTTCAAGTCCGGGCTTGAGAATTCCTATTCCTGAAGTATTAATGAATAATTTATCGCATTTGCCCCTCTCCACAACCTTGGTATCACCGGTAACAATTCTCACTCCGGCTGCTTTGGCTTCATCAGCCATCGATTCTGCAATAATCCCGAGCTCCTGCAGGGAAAATCCTTCTTCAATAATGAAAGAGGCAGAAATAAACCCTGGTTCTGCGGCTGATACGGCAAGGTCGTTTATAGTTCCGCAGACTGCAAGTTTTCCGATGTTCCCGCCCGGGAAGAAGATTGGATCGACAACATACGAATCGGTTGTAAATGCTATCTTTCCTCCATGTAATTCCAGGATTGCCGAGTCAGTCATAGGTGGAGTCATCCCGAACCTTAATGCAAACGTTGTATTTATGAGTTCGTTTGCCTGTCTGCCACCGCTGCCGTGGTTTAACATGATGATCTTATTCATATTTTTTCCTGTATTTATACCAGGTATTACATGTTCCTTCCTGTGAAACCATGCAGGCGCCCACAGGATCTTCCGGCATACAGCTCATCGCGAATAATGGACAGTCAACAGGTTCTTTTAACCCCCTGAGTATATCTCCGCAAATACATTCTGAACCGTCTTTATCATGACTGATCTTCAGCGGAAATCTCTTTTCTGCGTCATATTGCTCATACTTTTTCTTTATTCCCAGTCCCCCGGAATGTATTATCCCCAGTCCGCGCCATTCAGCATCGCATGGTTCGAACACCTCTTGCATTATCTCCTGTGCAATCACATTGCCTTCTCTTGAAACTGCACGTGTGTATTGTATCTGTGTTGAAGGTTTTCCACTGTTGACCTGCCGGACCAGCATCAGGATTGACAGCAGGAGATCGGCAGGCTCGAAACCTGAAACTACGCAGGGAAGGCTGTACTCCTCCGGTATGAAATCAAAAATGCCGGAGCCGGTAATGGCAGCCACATGTCCGGGGCAGATAAATCCATCGAGCCTGGTACCGTCTTTTATGATTGCTTCCATAGCAGGCGGCATCAGCTTATGAGCAGGCAAAACGCAGAAATTGGATATTTCCAGGGAAAATGCCTTTCGTATTGTAACAGCGGTACCGGGAGCAGTAGTCTCAAACCCGATACCCGGGAAGACCACCACACGTTCATGATTCCGGATGGCAATATCAAGAGCTTCATTGGCCGACAGGACAATCCTTATATCCGCCCCTGAAGCTTTTTCTTTCTCTAGCGAAGATAAAGATCCGGGAACTCGTATCAGATCACCAAATGTTGCAATTATAACATCCTGTATACCCGAACATTCCACAGCTTTGTCGATAAAACCGGTCCCGGTTACACAAACCGGGCAACCAGGGCCGGAGATCAGCTTAATGTTTTCCGGAAGAAGAGATGTTATTCCGAACCTGTGAATAGCTGCGGTATGACCGCCACAAACCTCCATGAACCTGTAATCACGATCAGCATTCCTTTGAATAAGCTCTGATATTTTCAATATGAGCTTTTTATCCCTGTAATCGTTTATGAACTTCATGGTATAGATTTATGTCTCAATGTCATTCATCTCTTCGAATAACCGTAATATTTCATGAACGTCTTCCTCGCTGATTTTACTGATTGCGAAACCGGCATGCATCAGGATATAATCCCCCACCCTGGCATCACTTACCATCTGCAGTCCGGCCCTGAATATTGCTCCGCCGGTAGAGACTTCTGCTATGTCGCCGTCGACTGATATTATTTTAGCGGGAATACTCAGGCACATGATCTCTGGTTTTTGAAGCGATAACGAGCTGTCCAAGTGAAATGCCCCCATCATTTGGAGGAACAATGTGATTTGTAAATACCATGAAGCGGTTCCTTTTCAAAAGATTTGTAGCTTTTTCAAGAAGATACCTGTTCTGGAAAACTCCTCCGGAAAGCACCACTTTATCAATTGATGTTTCATTTCTCATATTATCTGCAACAAATGAAATTACCCTTGCAATTGTATTATGGAACTTGGCTGATATCAGTGAAACGTGTGATTTGGGCAGGTCTTTGATAATAGCAGCAATGGTTTCCGTAAAATTAATCTGCTCTGAAAGATCGAATGGATAATAATCATCTGTTTCCACAGTTATAGCTGATTCAAGTCGCACAGGACCTTCAGATTCAAAAGAAGAGACTGAACAAAGTCCGGTCAATGCAGCTACGGCATCGAATAAACGTCCAGCCCCTGAAGAAAAGGGTGAATTGATATTTTTGTCAATCATCTCCTTCAGCACTCTTAGTTTGGAAGTTCCTGCCTTCCTGAATGTCGGGATAGAAAAATAATCAAAACTATCCCCATAATATTTATAGATGTATGAAAATGCCATTCTCCAGGGCTCTGCTATGGCTCTGTCACCACCGGGCACTCGTACATATTCGAAATGAGAGTACCTTCTGAAATTCTTCAGATCAGCGATCATGAATTCGCTGCCCCACATATTCCCGTCGGTTCCTGCACCTGTTCCGTCCAAACAGATTCCGATTACTTCATCTTCGATTCCATGCTCTGCCATACATGAGGCTATGTGTGCATGGTGATGCTGCACCTTAAGAAGCGGCAGATTCAATTCACAATGAAGTTTTTCGGCGTGTTGTGTCGAAAGATAATCAGGATGGAAATCACATACCACAAAAGACGGGCTGAACCTGAACAGTTCAGAGAATCTGCCGATGCTTGACGTAAAAAAATCGTATGTTGCAGAGTTCTTAAGGTCGCCGATATACTGGCTCATTATTGCCTGTCTGCCTCTGCCTATTGTAAAAGTGTTTTTTTCTTCCGCTCCCAGTGCAAGTATACCCTCAGCTCCGTAACCAAGGTCGACGGGACGAGGGACAAATCCTCGTGAACGGCGGATCATGCAGATCTTGTTATCGGCAATCCTCAACACCGAATCATCTACCCGGTTAATTATCTCACGGTTATAACTCAGAATTGCTCCCGTTACAGGGAATAAAAGCTTTTCGGCAGTTTCATCGTCAGTTATGATTGGTTCACCGGAGATATTGCCGCTTGTAAGGACAACCGCAGGAGTTTCAAGTGATCGGAACATCAGGTAATGGAAAGGCATGTACGGAAGCAAAGCGCCAATTGTCAGGAGCCCGGAGTTAACACTTTCGCAGAGCGCCTCTTTTTGTTTCAGGATAACGATGGGGCGTCTCCAGGATTTCAGCTCATTTTCCTCAGCCTGGCTGACGTGGCAGTATTTCCGGATTGTACTGATATCACGGAACATTACCGCAAATGGTTTCGCATCACGGCGCTTTCTGTATCTCAGGTTTTTTACCGCATCATTGTTCAGGGCATCACACATGAGAAAATAACCTCCGGTTCCCTTTATGGCTACAGATCTGCCCTCCGAGATCAGGTTAGCGATATTCAGAAGTATTTCATCGGGATTGATCGTGTCTGCAGACGGATCCTTAAACCTGTACACTGGACCGCATATTTTGCATGCATTCGGTTGGGCATGGAACCTGCGGTCGAGAATATTATTGTATTCTGTTGAACAATCAGTGCACATCATGAAGCTCTCCATTGCCGTTGCCGCCCTGTCATAAGGAAGGTCATTTATTATTGAAAAGCGCGGACCGCAGTTTGTGCAATTAATGAACGGATAGTCTTTTCGTCGCGGATCCCTCTGCATGTCTTCAAGACACTCGCTGCAGACTGCAATATCGGGGCTGATTTCGGTAATATTGTTATCCACATTCGTGCTCGCGGCTATTTTAAAACTATCATAACCGGGGCATTCTATCGAATTCAGTTCAATTGATTTTATTTGAGAGGCTGGAGGAGCATTCTGAAGGATATCGTTACTGAAACGGTCAACAGTCCTGATGTCTGCCTGAACGATCACTGCAACACCATCGGTTCTGTTATCGACCTCTCCAAAGAGATTATGTTTTGCAGCCATTCTGCAAATAAAGGGCCTGAATCCAACACCCTGTACAAGCCCTTTTATCAGTATTTCATATCCCTGTATAATAGTTTCAGGTTTATTGATGCATTTGCCTTAACCTGCTTATGGACATAATATATTACGCTTTCGAGTTCGTCACACAGGTTCACATGGTTGATTGTAACTTCAGGAGGAACTTTGAGAAGTATCGGTGCGAAGTTTACAATACCCGTCACCCCGTTACGTATCAACTCGTCAACAACCTCCTGGGCCGATATTTCAGGGACAGCTATTATTGCAACCTTAACATCGAATCTGTCTATAATCTCCTTAAGGCGGCTCATCGGGTAAACAGGTATGCCGGATCTTACTTTTTGCTTGAAAGGATCAATATCGAAAGTTGCGACAATATTCATATTGCGCTGGGCAAACCGGTTGTATTTGGACAATGCAAGTCCAAGGTTCCCCATGCCGATAAGAACTATGTTATTATCCTTGTTCCGGTGAAAGATCTTCTCCATATTATCGAGGAGTTCATTTATGTCATAACCTCCTCTTTTGTTGCCGCGAATGCTGAATTCGGAAAAATCTTTTCTGACCTGGTCGGGTGAAACTTCTGTCTCGTTTGCGAGAGTATATGAGAATACTTTATCCACCCCCATTTGTTTAAGCCGTAACAGACAGGCACGGTAAAGAAAAATTCTTTTCAGACTGTTTTTGGATATCCCTTTTGTGATTTGTTTCACATTATAGCTATTTGATATT
Source organism: uncultured Bacteroidota bacterium (assembly GCA_963744745.1). Lineage (GTDB taxonomy): Bacteria > Bacteroidota > Bacteroidia > Bacteroidales > VadinHA17 > LD21. Next base: position 643,845 of record CAVUVD010000001.1, read on the forward strand.
TTTATATTGCAAGTTATAATAAATTTTTTATTTTAAAAAGAATTTTTTATTTATTTGATTTTCAATTATTTCCAAAATGTTAATATGAAATAAATAAACATTTATGATTTTTTTTATTGAATTATATTTATCTATATAATACTTTTATATGTGATTCTTCTCACATAAATGCAATTCTACAGCATTAAAAAAGAAGAGTGGGACAAGACGCTTCGTCAGTTAATTTCGTCCCATACAATTTTCGCTACTGTAAGCAACGGATATGGCCATGATTATGAATTAATCAATGAGACCAACATTGAGAATATCTCTTACAACAATGCTAAACCGGCCACGCCTTTAAAGAACTTCTTTCTGCCATTCAGAGAGGATGTGACAAGTGAAAACAAATCAGGAAAACAGTTAATACTTATCGGGGTTCCTAATTGCGATATTGAAAGCCTTGATATACTTGATCTGATATACCTTGATAAGGATTTCAATGATATCCACTATAATGAGAAACGGAAAAATACACTCCTAATCTCAACAGATTGCGTCACAAGACAGGAACACTGCCATTGCACGGCATACGGAATTAAGCCTTTTGCCGAGAGAATTGCCGATATCAGCCTTATGACGATCAACGATGATATTGTCCTACATACTATTTCAGATAAAGGTGTAATATTTCTTAAACAAATTTCGGGGATCAGGGATGTTGTTGAACAGAATATAAAAGCTGCACTTGAAAAAAACCACTCTTCCATTATAGATTCTCTCAACGCTTCGAACAGATTAATACCGGGATATAGTGAGACAGGGAAGCTCGTGGCGCTTGCCGCTGATCATACCTGGAAAGAATACTCAAAACATTGCGTTTCATGCGGGGCATGTTCAGCAATATGTCCGACATGTTCATGTTTCCTGCTCATCGAAAAGCCGGGATTTGAAAAGGTAAAGCAGCAGGATTCCTGCCAGTATCCGGGATTTGAAAGAGTCGCGGGCGGTGAGGATGCCCTGTTTGAGCTTGATGCCAGGTTCAGGAACAGGTACATGTGCAAATACCTTTGGAAACCAAAAAGGTATGATGCAAAAGCCTGTACCGGATGCGGCAGATGCATTGAAGCCTGTCTGGGGAAAATCAACAAGAACGAGATTTTCATAGAACTTTCAAGTCAACACGCCGATGCTTAACGGGAAGAACATATATAAACCGCTTATAGCAAAACTCACGGATGTTATCGAGGAATCCCCTCTTATTAAAACATTCGTCCTTGTTCCTGAAGAGGAATTCTCCTTCGAAACAGGTCAGTTCATTGAATTATCTGTTGATGGGATCGGCGAAGCACCCTTCACTCCTTCATCTTCTCCTTATATTAAGGAAAAGCTTGAAGTTACAATTATGAAGACCGGCTATGTTACCGAATATATGCACAACCAGAAGCCCGGTGGCTATATGGGAATAAGGGGACCCTATGGCAGGGGGTATCCGGTCGAAAAATTCTTCGGGAAGGAAATACTTATACTCGGAGGAGGATGCGGCCTTGCACCAATAAGGTCATTGCTGTTTGCCCTTGAAGGTGTGAAAGATAAACTTGTAAAGGTGATACTGTGCTACGGATCGAAGACTCCTTCCGATTGCATCTACAAACCACTTTTTGCAAGGTTAAACAGTATTGAAAAATTTGAAGCTTACAGGACTGCAGACAAGGTAGATGGTGAAGAAGACTGGGATGGTTCCGTCGGTGTGGCAACTGTACTTCTTGATAAGGTTGAAGTAAATATAAAAAACTCAGTTGCAATTGTATGTGGTCCACCGGTGATGATGAAATTCGGTACCCTTAAGCTTCTCCGGATGGGCTATCATGATGATCAGATATACTTGTCGATGGAAAAGAACATGTCATGCGGCCTTGGTAAATGCGGACACTGTATGATGGGTGAATTCCTTGTCTGCAAGGACGGGCCAGTTTTTACTTATGATGAAATCAAGCACAACCCTGAGATATGGAAGTGAATCAGGCAATTTGAAAATTTGAAAATTTGAAAATGAGATGCGCAATATACTGATAGATATGATCGGGCTGAGGAAGGCGATGTCGGAAGATCCGCAACTGACTTTGCCTGATGCCCATTTCTATATGTCAGTAAACAGGAATGGCCTCAGGACGATCAGGGAGCTTGCTGTATTCAGGTTTACCTGCAGAAAATGTGAAGATGCCCCATGCATTGGTGTATGTCCTGCCGAAGCGCTGGAGAAGGATGCAGAAGGAATAATAGACCGTCATACAAACCTGTGTGTGTCGTGCAAATCGTGTGTAACAATATGTCCTTTCGGGACAATGATGACTGATTTTTTCAGTCATCACAGGAACAAGGATATTTTATTTGATCTAAGGTATGAAGAAAATGTTATGAAGTTCATTGAAGCCTGTCCTGTGGGAACGGTTTCTATGACTGATTCTGATGAATCACCTGAGAATAATATCTACAGGCTCAACGAGAAGGTGCTAATAAAAGACTACCTATATAACATGATAATATGAACCTGGCTGCTGACCTGTTCTATTTTCTTGTTTTCCCAGGCTTGCTGTTCGTGGGGGTGGCTGGTGCATTCCTGTCATGGTTCGACAGGAAGATCACAGCCCGTGTTCAGTTCAGGGTCGGTCCACCCTTCCTGCAGCCATATTATGATTTCTTCAAATTATTACTTGTAAAAGATATTATACTTCCAAAGTACGGATCACCTCTGACATTCCTGCTTGCGCCGGTCTTTGCGGTGTTTGGTTCAACCCTCGCCGGAGTATTCATCCTTCTGCCAATGTTGAATATCGGAGCGGGGTTCAGGGGTGATATTCTTGTTATTTTTTACCTCCTCACAATTCCTTCATTCTCCTACATCATGGGAGCCCTGGCATCTGGAAATCCGCTTGCGGCAGTCGGAGGATCGCGTGAGATGAAGCTGATCCTGGGTTATGAGCTGACTTTTCTGCTTGTTGTGGCGGGTATAATAATGAAAAGCGGCCGGTCACTCGATCTTTCCGGCATTATTGCCGCACAACAGAGTGGCACACCATTTCTCGGAAGTATCTCAGGTGTGCTTCTTTTTGTGGCGGGGATCTTCTGCATACAGGCAAAGCTGGCATTAGTGCCGTTCGATATGCCTGAAGCCGAATCAGAAATAACGGAGGGGATCTTTATCGAATACTCAGGAGCTCCTTATGCACTGATAAAACTTACAAAATACATAATGCTGTTCATCCTTCCTGCCTTTATGGTTGCGCTCTTTATGGGTGGTTTCAGGACCGACGGGATAAATATCCTATGGTCGGTTCTGAAAATCCTGGCCGTGGTGCTTCTTATCACGCTGATCAGGAATACCAATCCAAGAATCAAGATCAATCAGGCTATCAGGTTCTTCGCAATATGGATGAATCTTATAGCCGTGGTTGCTCTGGTATTGATAATGTTTGGTCTTTAAGCTTTTCGACGTGGGTTTTAAGGATTATTGTTTTAAAAAATCATTGTGGGTCTTTCACTTTGGTGCAGCTTCATGCAACAATTGTGACATTGAGATCCTTGATTGCCTCACTCCAAGACACGATCTTGAGCGTTTCGGGATTATGCTCGTCGGAAGCATCAGGCATGCGGATGTGATCCTGGTCAGCGGCGCGATTAACCGGCATGACAAAGAAAGGCTTCTCGAGATATATAAACAGGCGCCGAGGCCGGTAATCGTGGTGGCAGTGGGAGCCTGCGGTTGTACAGGTGGCATGTTCACAGAGAGCTACACCTTCGAGGGACCGGCAGACAAGTTAATACCGGTAGATGCATATATCCCGGGGTGCCCTCCCAAACCTGAGGCGATTATCGCAGGCATCATCAAGCTCGTGAACAAGGATAAAAATAGTAAGTCAAAGGACGAAAGGAAAACAATAACTGTTTAGCAAAATTGAATCACCTGGATAATGGTCAAAGAACCTGACATACAGACAATCAGGGAAAAGTTCCGGAACGGCATCAGGGGCATCGCGGTGAAGAATAACCGGCGCGTGATAATTACAATTGATCCTGTCATGCTTCCTGAACTTGCAGAGCATCTTTATAAAAATGAAGGTTACAGGTTTATTATAGCATCAGCGCTGCATACAAGGAAAGGATTTGAGATTCATTATCATTTCAGCAAGGATTCAGCAGGGCTTATCCTAAACATTCATGTAATACTCGACAAGGAAAAACCGGTGATCGAATCGCTCTCAAATATGTTCAGCGCTTCCAACTGGATAGAAAGGGAAATGCACGAACTCTTCGGTATCGATTTCCTGAATCATCCAAACCAGGAGAAGCTGATATCTGAAGGAAACTGGGCAGAAGGTGTCTACCCGATGAAAAAAGATCTTTAACTGAGAATTATGAGTAAAAAGACACTCATACCTATCGGACCTTACCACCCTCTCCAGGAAGAGCCTGAACTCTTCAGGCTTTACTGCGAAGGAGAGATCGTAAAGGACATTCAATGGGAGACCGGTTACAATCATCGCGGCATAGAAAAGCTAAGCGAATCAAAGACTTACGATCAGGTATTCTTCCTTGTTGAAAGGATCTGCGGAATATGTTCAACCTCTCACCCTTTTGCTTTTGCAAATGCGGTAGAAGAAATTGCAGACATAGAAATTACTGACAGGGCAAAATACATACGATCAATAATAGCCGAGCTGGAAAGGATCCACAGCCACCTGCTGTGGGTCGGGCTTGCCGGTCATTTCCTTGGCTATAACACCGTGTTCATGTGGGCATGGAAATACCGTGAGCCGGTCCTTGACCTTTTCGAGATGATTACCGGTAACAGGAACAGCTATGCAATGTTCAAGGTCGGGGGTGTGAGAAGGGATATAGGAGAAAATATGATTCCGGTCATCAGAAAGACTCTCGATGAAATAAAGAAAAAAACAGGTCTCCTGGCGGGAGCTGTCATGGACGACCCTGTGATCCATGCAAGAACAAAGGGAGTTGGAATTCTTACCAGGCAGGACGTCATCGATTATGCTGCAGTCGGACCCACTGCGAGAGCCTCGGGAGTTCCAATAGATGTGAGAAAGGATGATCCTTATGCCGCTTACCCCCTTGTTAACTGGAAAGTAATAACTGCCCCGGAAGGCGATGTTTTCGCAAAAGCCCAGGTGAGACTTCTGGAAATGTATGAATCCATCTCGATAATAGATCAGTGTCTCACCGGCCTGGTGAAAGAAAAGGATAAAGAGCTGAATATCAAAGTAAAAGAAATACCTGAAGGCATTGGAAATGGCCGTGCAGAAGCTCCCAGGGGAGAAGTGTTCCATTTCGTTGTTTCTGATGGTTCAAATTCTCCTGCAAGGCACAAGATAAGGGCTCCAAGCTATGTGAATATTGCCACATTCAAAAAATCCTGCATAGGCCAGACTATCGCCGATGCAACAATATCACTTGCCGCAGTTGATCCCTGCTACTGTTGCACCGAGAGAATGGCTGTGGCATATGACATCAATTCGGGAGAGAGAATATTGAATGCCACGGAACTCATTGGCAGATCTCTGGCAAAGACCGAAGAAATAAAGAGCCGGATAAATAAGAAGTTATGAATAATATTATCATAATAATTGTTCTTCCCATCCTCGCCGGACTATTCCTTCTCGCGATTCCGGAGAAACTAAGGACCATCAAGGGCATTTTCTCAGTCCTGGCCAGCCTCGTGTCGGGAATTCTTACAGTTATTATCTATTTTTCACACGACAGGATAACGGGAATGAATGAGGTCCTCAAAAGTTCATTGATAACAATAGCAGACAACGGACTAACCGGAGAGGAAAATCCCATTGTATTCAACACTGACAGCCTGGCAAGTCTGATCATCCTCCTCATAAGTGTCTTTTCCATTCTGATACTAATATATTCAATAGCTTATATAGCGCCGGGAAAATGCAGGCATTATTATTCCTGGTTCCTTATTACACTGGGCTGTGCTTATGGTGCAGCCCTGTCTGATAACCTGATTTTATTCCTTGGATTCTGGGGTGTTCTTGGTATTACACTCTATATGTTAATTCCCGGGAAAGATGAAGACAGTTCGGCTGCAGCCAAAAAGACATTGATACTTTTAGGGTCCTCCGACAGTATTATGATTATTGGAATAGCAATATTGTGGAAAATCTCCGGAACATTAAGTATGGCTGAAATGTCGGTGCCGACAAGCAATAGTTTATCGGTAACAGCTTTCCTTGCCTTAATTGCCGGGAGCTTTACCAAGGCAGGTGCATTCCCTTTTCATACATGGGTGCCCGATTATTCGAAAAACGCCCCAACCTCCTCATCAGCTTACCTGCCAGCCTCACTTGACAAGCTCCTTGGCATCTACTTTCTTGCAAGGATCACCAACGGTATATTCATTATGAACCAGTGGCTTACACTGTTACTCCTTACCTTCGGTGTTGCCTCCATCATAATAGCCGTAATGATGGCCCTGGTACAACATAACTATAAGCAGTTGCTTGGATACCATGCGGTGTCACAGGTGGGATACATGATAGTCGGATTTGGTCTGGGCTCGGCCCTGGGAGTAGCAGCAGGATTATTTCACATGGTCAACAATGCTCTCTATAAAAGTGGGTTGTTTCTGTCGGCAGGCTCCATTGAATACAGAACAGGAAAAAACAATATTGAAGAGCTCGGCGGATTATCTAAAACCATGCCAGTGACATTTATTACAACACTGATCTTTGCAGTTTCCATTTCCGGGATACCTCCATTCAATGGATTTGCTTCAAAATGGATGATCTACCAGGGTATTATAGAATTCGGTTCCGGAACCGGAATAGCCAGTCAACTCTGGATTGTCTGGCTCAGCCTTACAGTGCTTGGATCAGCCCTCACACTTGCAAGCTTTGTCAAGCTGGTCGGAGGAATCTTCCTTGGGCGGCAGCTGAATGAGCAAATAAATATAAAGGAGGCGCCTGTACTGATGTGGCTGCCGGCAGCAATTCTAGCGATTGTCTGCATCTTTTTCGGAGTGTTCGCAACAAATCTCGTCGTTCCGCGGTTGATTGAACCGGTATCGGGATCATTCATATTTGCCGGGATATGGAACTCCTCGCTTGCTTCATTACTTGTCATTATCTCCATCCTGCTTGGAACAATCCTTTATTTGTCACTTAAAGCAACCAGGTTCAGGAAGGAGGACAGCTTCATTGGAGGTGAAAGGATCCAGGATGAAACGAGGTATCCTGTAACGGATTTCTACAATACAATAAAGGAATTCAGGATATTTTCCTGGATATATTCGAGATCTGAGGACAAATGGTTCGATCTCTATGATCTCTCAAAAAAATCGGTGCTGCGGCTCAGCCACCAGTTAAGTGAAGCCCATACAGGCGTTTTAACTGCTTATGTCATCTGGGCTATTGCAGGGCTTGTCATTATGTTAATTATTCTGATATAAAAAGCGAATATTATGGAAACTGCAATATCAGTAATAACAACAATAATGATCCTGGGCGCTCTTTATGCCATTCACGCAAAAGATCTCCTTTCTTCAGTAATAGCCTGCGGTATTATAGGTTACAGTCTTGTTATCTGTTTCCTTCTCCTCAGGGCCCCCGACCTGGCCATTGTCCAGATCGTGGTTGAGACGATTTCCCTGATAATCATGGTAGCAGTTGTTCTGGACAGTTCACGGGAGGAATCTTTCATCAAGCCTGATGGTCCAGGATATGTATCAGCCATCACAGCCATCATCCTGATAGTTCTTCTCTTCTGGTTCTTTAAGAATTCCATTGCAACGCTTGATCTGTTCGGTGAAGGAACATTGAGAATGGCACAATCGTACATAGAGGGTGCCACTGAAAAAACAGGCAGCGCCAACCTTGTTACCGGGGTCGTATTTGATTTCAGGGGATATGACACTCTTGGAGAAGCGACAGTCCTGGTGACCGCAGTACTTGGAGTGCTTACAATACTAAGAATGAAAGGTAAAAAAGCTTAGCTCGAAATATAAAGCAATATAATCATGGAACCGGAAAAGGGAATGACAGTGATTGTGAAGAAAACATCGCAACTTATAGCGGGGATGGTCTTTATTTATGGCATTTATGTTATAGTACACGGTCACCTGACACCGGGGGGAGGATTTGCCGGAGGCGTTATTATAGCAGGATCGTTCATACTTCAGATCCTTGCAAACGGCAGCGGATTCCTGAACCTGGTGAAAGAGGAGACCGGATCGACTCTATATGAGAATCTCGCAATGATGATGGTTCTTCTCATCGCAGTGGGTGGCCTCATACTGGGCGCCCATACGTTTTTCCTTAATTTCCTGCCCAAAGGTGTGGTGGGACAGCTCGTAAGCGCAGGTGTTCTGCCGCTATACAATATTTTTGTCGGGATTGAAGTTGCGGCATCGATCCTGACAATATTCCTGGCACTTGTAATATATAAAGAAGAAACCCTGAAATGACTGTCTACTGGCTTTGTTTCATCTTATTTCTTGTCGGTCTCTACGGAGTGATTACGAGACGTAACCTTATAAAGATCGCAATTTCACTGTCAATCATGGAATTCAGCACATTCCTGATCTTTGCTTTAATCGGATATACTGAAGGAGGAGTTGCTCCTATTGTGGATCCTGCAGATCCTGTGAAAACATATGTGGATCCGCTTCCTCAGGCGCTTGTACTGACCGCAATTGTGATCGGACTGGCAACTACGGCAATGCTTATGGCAGTCATAATAAGGATTTACCGTAAATACGGAACTTTTGATATCAGAGAAATAAAGAGTTTAAGAGGATAAAATATGAATCCGCTGATCCCACTTTTTGTAGTAATACCTCTCTCAGGCGCATTTCTGATAATGGTGATGGGACGATTCATCCGGGAATCAGGCAGGTTTTTTGCCGCCGGGATCCTTCTGCTGCTGCTGAGTCTCAGCATTTATTCGATAGCAACTACGGGAAACAACATATCTGTTTACAAAGTTGGAGGATGGGACGCGGTCAATGGAATTCCGATTGGTATCTATATGGTAATGGATGGGTTAACAGTTCTCGTACTGTGTATAATAAACATTATCGGATTCTTCTCGGTATTCTATTCCATCTCGTACATAAAAAAATACACAGCGGGCAACTTTTTCTACGCCTTATTCTGCCTTATGGTCGCCGGAATGAATGGAGTGGCTCTCAGCGGCGACCTGTTTAACATCTTTGTTTTCCTGGAGATCTCGGTTATATCATCATATGCCCTTGTTGCTTTCGGTGTGGAAAAAGACGAACTCGAGGCATCATTCAAATACCAGGTCCTGGGAGGACTTGCATCATTCCTCATCCTTTTCGGAATTGCGCTGATCTACTGGAAGACAAAAACTCTCAATATTGCCGATATAAGACATGTCTTCTCAGCAGGCTACGACCAGAGTTACTACTTATTTGTGCAATTGCTAATACTCAGCGGTTTCGGGCTGAAGGCAGCCATTATTCCATTCCATGCCTGGCTGCCCGATGCACATTCATCGGCGCCCTCTCCCATTTCAGCCATGCTCTCAGGAGTCCTTATAAAAGCTGTTGGGATCTATGTTATCATACGGTTATTCTTCAATATGTTCGTTGTTACGAACACAATGGCTGTCCTGATCACTGCACTCGGTACGCTCTCGATGGTAGCCGGAGTGTTCCTCGCAATAGGTCAGTGGGATATAAAAAGGCTTCTCGCCTATCACAGCATCAGCCAGATGGGATATGTTGTGATGTCAATTGGAACAGGCATGATGCTGATTGCCGACGGAAAGAGTATGAACCTTGCTTCACTTGCCATTGCAGGCGGATTATTCCACCTTGTAAATCATGCAGTATTCAAAGGACTCCTGTTCCTGGATGCCGGCGCAATAGAATATACGATCGGAAGTCGCGACCTGAGAAAGATGGGGGGCCTTTCAGGTCCAATGCCTGTGACTGCGGCAACCTCATTCGTTGCTTCCATGTCGATCTCCGGCATGCCTCCTTTCAATGGATTCTTCAGCAAACTGATTATAATAATTGCGGCGATACTTTCGGGTTACTACTTTCTTGCCCTTCTTGCTGTTATTGTGAGCATCATTACACTTGCTTCATTCATGAAGTTTCAGCGATACGCCTTTTTCAACAAGACCATGCCGGAGGGTGAAAGAATCAATGTTAAGGAAGTTCCTTTCCCGATGAAGTTCAGCCTTGTGATACTTAGCTTACTTTGCCTGGCACTGAGCCTCATTGCAATACCCGGGGTGAGGGAGGTTGTCTTGTCGCCGGCGATTAACATTCTCACTGACCCTGTAAGATATACCATGCAGATAACAGGATTTTAACATGAGATATATAACCGTTTTTATATTATCGTTGATTTTCTGGCTGCTGCTCACCTTCAGAGTGACCATCCCAAACCTGATAGTCGGTTCTGCGGCTTCACTTATCTGCTCGCTTATCTTCACAAAGTATTTTATCAGTATCAGGGGAACGGCAAAGTTGCTTCAGCCAAAAAGATATTTCTGGTTCCTTGTTTACCTTTTTGTGTTCATTTGGGAATGTATCAAAGCCAATATCGATGTGGCATACAGGGTTCTACACCCGGCAATGCCAATAAGACCCGGTATAGTTAAGGTAAAAATGAACCTTAAATCAGATCTGGCGAGAACACTGCTTGCCAATTCAATAACAATGACGCCGGGAACAATCTCAGTTGATATAATCGGGGATTACCTGTTCGTTCACTGGATATACATCAGATCTGAAGATCCTGAGGTTTATACAGGCATGATAACGGGAGCTTTCGAAAAATATATTAAACGGATAATTGAATGACAACTCTTCTCGACATTCTTCTGTATTTACAGATAGGAGCCAGCGTTATTTGCCTGTACAGGATCATCCGTGGTCCAACTATTCCCGACAGGATGGTCGGGGTGGATATTTTTGGGATACTGGTTGTCGGTGTTTGTGCAATTATTTCGGTCCAGACTGAGAAATCGTTCATTCTTGACATCGGGATAGCATGGATCATCCTGAGCTTCATAGGTACATTAACTCTTGCAAAATATCTAACCGGCAAAAAACTGAACGAATGAATACGCTTAGCCTGATATTTATTATAACAGGGATTCTGTTCAATATCCTGGGATGCATAGGCATAATCAGGTTGCCTGATACTTACAACAGGCTCCAGGCAGCAACTAAATGTGTTACGCTGGGCTGCTGCAGCATTCTTACCGGAGTATTCTTTCATTTCGGTCTGAATGAAGCGGGAATAAAAGCCCTGCTTGCAATTCCGATCCTTTTCCTCGGATCTACCGTGGCTGCGCATGCGCTGATAAGAGGAACCTACAAGTTCGGGATAGAGCTCGGTGAAAAGAGTGTGAAAGATGATTACAGGGAGGCTGTGAAATGAAATATCCAAAGCTGAGAGAAATAAGGGAAGCAGTGATTTCGCTGCTCACACCGGCATACACTTCCTCTTTTCCCGGAAAACCGCATGTACCTTATGAAAACTTCAGAGGCAGGCCGGTTATAGATGACATTAACTGCCTCGGCTGTGAAACCTGTGCAAATGTCTGTCCGTCACAGGCAATAACCTTTACTGATGATAAAAGAAAAAAGACAAGGATAATCAGGAGGGATTATGGCAAATGTATTTTCTGCGCCCAGTGCCAGGAACACTGCATCACCGGAAAGGGAGTGAAGCTATCAGATAAACTGTTCGACCTGGCTGTTTTCGACAAGACAAAAAATATCGAATACCAGGAAAAAGAGCTGCTTATATGTGGGAATTGCGGTGCTGTTATCACTACGAAAGAGCATCTTAATTATTTGCACAGGAAACTCGGGCCAAAAGCCTTTTCTTCGATCCTTAACCTGAATTTGCTTAATCAGAAACTCCGGTTTTCTGATGACAGGGATAGTCCTGAAATCAGGGACGGTCTTAAAAGGAAAGATATGTTTAATATCATTTGCCCGAATTGTTTACGGCAAGTGCTTGTCAGATACCTTTTCAAAAATGCCTGAAAAACTGCGAAAGTTTCTTCAGTATGCAGACAGGAAAATCCTGTTTGTCGGAGTTGGTAACGTCCTGAAGAGTGACGATGGAGCCGGTGTATATATCAGCACAAGAATTTTTACTGCTGATAACATAAACTCGCTTACAGTTGAAACAGGAATTGAGAACTATATTGGTAAGATCAACAGCATTGCGCCGGATGTGCTTGTCATTATTGACTGTGCCGATATGAAAACCAGGCCGGGTACAGTAAAGTTGATGGATATCGATGACATTCAGGACATGACCTTTAACACACATAATATTTCATTGAAAAAACTGAAAAATTTTTTCAAAATGCCCGTTTATTTTCTCGGAATTCAACCGGAAAACCTTGATTTTGGTGAAAATATTTCTTATTTTGTAAAGAAGAAAGCCGATTCAATTATAAATACAATAAATAAAAAGGAGGTGTATCATGGCTGTAGAATATCTTTGTAAAGTCTGCAGGGGAGTTCTTAATGTAAAGACTTCAATCATACTTTCTGCGACAAAAATGAATGGAGCTAAAAGGGGATTGATCTACCTCAATCCGGAAATAGGTAATTACACAACCACGACGCATCCTACCTTCAAAATAGAAGAAGGAGAGGAATATATTTATACATGTCCCATCTGCCACTCCCAGCTGAACAGTCTGAAATACAAACATCTTGTCAGAATAATCATGATCGATGAGGAAAGGAAAGAATATAACATTTACTTTTCTGGCATCGGGGGTGAAAAATGTACTTTCAAACTAAGGGGCACCAGGTTTGAAATGAAAGGTCCTGATGCTCAAAAGTATGATAAGTATTTTGAAGTCCCGGAGGAAGACAGGAAGTATTTATAATTCACCTTCAGGAAGGACTCTGAACTCCAAGTTCAAGAGGAACAAGTATTTCTACCCTCGTTCCGGCCGGTTCATTGTTGTTATCATAGAGATCATGGAAAGCAAATGAGACCGGATTGATGTTTAACTGATTCAGGATATCATAGAACTCACCGGTAAGTTTCAAACCTTTGCCTATAGTATCCTGGGGTTGCAATCGTGCCTGTTCCCTTCCGATGCCATTGTCTTCGACAATAAGCTTCAGATAAGATCCTTCCCGCACGATCCTGATCGTGATTGTTCCTCCTTCAGGCCTTGGCAGAATTCCATGCTTGATTGCATTTTCGGTAAAAGTATGAAGGACCAGTTTAGGAACCTTTTCTCTTTGTGTGACACCTTCGTCGACTTCAATCCTGTATTCCAATTTTTCATCAAAACGCAGCTTCTCTAGTTCGAGATATGTCCTTACAAAATCTATCTCCTCTCCAAGATACCTGTAAATTTTTTCAGCATCATTCAGCATTATCCTCAATAGCTGAGTGAATTTATTGAGGTAATCATAGGCATTCTGCCGGTCTTTCAGATATATCAGTGAAGCGACAGAGTTAAGGGTATTAAAGGTGAAATGAGGATCAAGCTGGGCTTTAATACCCTGGAGCTGCAGTGTGAGCAAACGTTGTTTGAGATCCTCTTTCTGGACAACCTGCAGAGTATTGATACGCCTGATCAATGCAATAAACAACAGAAAAGCTATATAAATCCCGGGGTATCTCAAATAGCTCAGATAATAGAAATTGTTTGATACCAGCTTCAGGTATAATACTGAATCCCCTGCCTGGATTACAGTTTTATAATCATCTTTTGAACGCAGGTATGATATTTTCCACACGGCTGGAACAGGGTCTGGCATCGCGGTCTCTGCCTGGGGCTTTAAATCCTGGTCAAGCAAAATAAGTTTCTCTTCAATTTCAGAATAGATCAGTATCTCATCGCTGTTATCATTATTTAAATCAGCCCGCATGACATTGAATTCCGATCTGAATGATGGTTCATATGATCGTACTTCATCAAGGTCACCGTTCAATTCTGCAATCTTATTACCAGTAAGAAAAAGCCTGTCGTATGCCTGAACATTCTCAATTACCATCAGATGTGTCTGACCAGTGAAACCATAATCAGTGAGCGGTCTGAATCTCAACAACCTGCCATCTGTTGCATAGATCATTATCCTCGAAGCTAAAGTACTGGTATCTGTACCTCCAGCCCAGTGAAGAACTGCATAGGAACGGTTGAAAGGCCGTATCCCGAGTACATTTCCAAATCCCATGAATTCAATGGGATTGAATTCGAATTCCAGCTTTTCATTGAGAACCATGAACCATGTGCTGCTGTCTGAAAAAGGTACATTTCTTGTGAAGTTTCCCGAAGCGCTCAGATCACCATATATCTCAGGACGGGAATCGTTATCCGCATCGCTCATTTGCAGATTGAATGGGATTGTATTGGTAGCAGGACTGGATTCTAACCTGTTATTTCTGATATCATAATAATATACTTTCCGGGGACCAAGATTAAATCCCGAACTCATCCCGAAAAAGAACTCATTGAGACCATCTCCATTTGAATCGAAAAAACCTGCAGGATATAAATATGATTCAACAACGCCCCTGAATATGCCGATCCTGGTCATAAATATATGATCTTTTTTGATTCCGTAAGGATCCAGTATTTCATTGATATTCAGGAATAAAGAATCGTTTTTGAATGAAAATATATATATCTCGCTGTACCTGTCACCATCAAAATTACCGGTCACTATTCCGGAGATCTTAGGATCCAGGCTGTCAGGGAGATTCCATTGGTCATAGATCTTCTTCTCATTTGTTTTAACTGTCAGGAAACAATATGAGTCCCCCCTGACTGTGCTTATTACTTCAGTAGTTGAATCAGCATTAAGATCTGCATAAATAACCTGTAGCGCAGTAAGAGGGAACCGGTCTGCCTCAAGAGTGAATTTTAATCCTGCAGGCTCTATGAAGATCATAAGTATTGCAGCCGGAACCAGAGCCAGTAACCATGAGGAAAATATTATTCTTTTATACCATGGCTCCACTTTCATGACTTTAAAGGCTATCCAGGTATTTCATGTGTTGCCTGGGTATTTTTAGTTTGGCGGTTTCACCATCCCTCTCGAGTACAACCTGGCATTCTTTCCTGTCAAGAAGAGTTATGAATTCACGGTTTATTATATGCGATCTCCCAACTCTGAAAAATGCACTTCCTGAGAGCAGTTCAGCAACTCTCCCCAGATTCAATGAGCACAAATGCTGTTTTTCACCCGTACAGATTGTTGTATAATTACCATCGGCTTTGCAGTACAGAACAGTTGCAGGATTTATAAAAACCGTACCAGTGCGGGTATTTATCCTGATTCGTGAAAATTTGTCATGCTCTTCTATAGGCCTGGGCCGGCTTTCTATATATTTCTGGACACATTGTTTCAGCTCCTTTCTGTCGACAGGTTTAAGCAGGTAGTCAAAAGCATGACTTTTGATTGCCTTGATGGCGAACTGATCGTAAGCTGTGACAAATACGATACATGGTTTTTTCTCCTTTAACGGGAGATCATTAATGAATGAAAAACCATCTTTCCCCGGCATTTTAATATCAACAAAGATTATGTCAGGATTATATTGCCCAAGCTCTTCTTTTGCTGCGTTTGCTGATTTTGCCATCCTGATGTCGCTGAAGCATTGCAAATCCTCAAGGAGATTATAGAGCAGTTTTCTCGCACTCTCCTCATCATCAACAATCAGAGCAGAATTTTTCTGTGTCATGGAAGGTGGTTAGTTTCGGTCATTGGCGAAAATATAAAAAAGCTTCTTCAAAAAGATTTTTTTAAACAATAATATCTTGTAATTTGAGTTATGCTGTTATTTTTTTCTGTCGCTGAATAATCTTATTTTTGTGCCTCAAAAAACACAGAAGCTGAAATGATGAACACCGATGTAAATCAGAGATCTGCAGATAACATCCGCATCCTGTCAATGTCAATGGTAGAGAAATCCAGGTCAGGTCATCCCGGGGGAGCAATGGGCGGGGCTGATTTTATTCACGTGCTTTTCTCGGAATTCCTCAATTTCGATCCAGAGGCTCCCGGATGGATCAACCGCGACCGGTTCTTTCTTGATCCGGGGCATATGTCACCGATGCTATATTCCGTTCTGACACTGACTGGACATTTCACTGTTGAAGAACTAAAAAATTTCCGACAGTGGGGAAGCTCAACTCCGGGCCACCCTGAGCTGGATGTTATGAGAGGTATAGAAAATACTTCCGGACCGCTCGGACAAGGTCATACAATGGCAGTAGGCGCCGCTATTGCCGAAAGGTTTCTTGCAGCCAGGTTCGGTGAGCTCTTCTCTCATAAAATCTTCACTTATATTTCGGACGGAGGCGTCCAGGAAGAGATATCACAGGGAGCAGGAAGACTGGCAGGGTATCTTGGCCTGAGCAACCTGATTATGTTTTACGATTCCAATGATATCCAGCTTTCAACCGAAACAAAATCAGTTACTGTTGAAGATACAGCAATGAAATACCAGGCCTGGGGCTGGAACGTTGTGACTATCGACGGAAACAGCCAGCCTGAAATCAGAAAAGCTCTCACCAATGCAGTTGAGGAGAAAACTAAACCTACCCTCATTATCGGCAAAACAATAATGGGGAAAGGTCTTCTTGACAGTGACGGAAAAAGTTTCGAAAGGAAAACCTCAACACATGGAATGCCTGTAAGCGAGGCAGGAGGTTCATTTGAAAAGTCTCTCGTTAACCTTGGAGGAAATCCAGAAGATCCTTTCATGATCTTCGACGAGGTTAAGGCTCATTATAAAAATATCCTCACTGAAAAAATCAGGAAAGCTGAGGAATGGAGCAAAAAGAAAAACGAATGGGCAAAAAACAACCCCGACCTGGATCAGAAACTGAAGAAATACTACGATGGTTATGTTCCTGAGATCAACTACAGGGAGATTCAGCAAAAAGAAGGATCGGCAACCAGGGGAGCATCGGCAACAGTTCTCTCAGTCCTTGCTAAAAAGGTCGGTAACATGATCGTATCTTCTGCTGATCTTTCAAATTCCGATAAGACTGACGGTTTCCTTAAGAATACTCAGGCCTTCCGGAAAGGTGATTTCTCAGGCGCATTTCTCCAGGCAGGGGTCTCGGAGCTCACAATGGCAGCAGTGATGAACGGAATGGCTCTGCATGGAGGTGTTATCCCTGCATGCGGGACGTTCTTTGTCTTTTCCGATTACATGAAGCCCGCTGTCAGGCTGGCATGCCTCATGCAACTGCCTGTAAAATACATCTGGACACACGATGCTTTCCGCGTTGGCGAGGATGGACCGACACACCAGCCGGTAGAGCAGGAGGCTCAGCTCAGATTGCTCGAGCATCTGAAAAATCATAGCGGGCAGAACAGCATGCTTGTTCTCCGCCCTGCCGACAGCCTGGAGACTTCAGTGGCATGGAAGATGGCTCTGTCAAATCTCTCCACTCCCACTGCACTAATACTGTCAAGACAAAACATAAAAGACATTCCTTCTCAGAAAGGTGACAGGTTTGCTGATGCATTGAATTCTGAAAAAGGAGCATATATCGTTGAAGATTGTGAGGGTAACCCGGATGTCATTCTTATTGCAAGCGGATCTGAGGTTTCAACACTGATTGAAGGCTCAACATTGTTAAAGAAAGATGGTATAAGGCTCCGGATTGTTTCAGCTCCCTCGGATGGATTATTCAGGAATCAACCGGAGCAATACAGGAAATCAGTTCTTCCTGATGGGATTCCCGTCTTCGGATTAACAGCAGGACTGCCGGTTACGCTTCAGGGACTTGTTGGTCCGAAAGGCAGGATATGGGGAATGAGCAGCTTCGGCTACTCGGCACCTTATAAAGTTCTTGATGAGAAACTGGGATTCACAGGTGAAAACGTTTATAAGCAGGTGAAAAGTTATCTTGCAGAAATCGTTAATCGGTAATCGGTGATCGGTAATCAGTAATCAGTAAAATCCGGTACCCAGGACCCAGGACCAAGTACCCAGTACCCAGAACAATGCAATACGACATAAAACCAAAAATTAAAGGATTAATATTCGATTTAGACGGCACTCTTGCCGACACCATGCCACTGCATTTCCAGGGCTGGGTGACCGCATGCAGGAAATTTGGGGCTGAAATTGACAATGCCTTCCTGAGAAAGCATACCGGGAGCCCCGGGTGGATGATTGCTGACGAAATAATAAAAAAATGCAACCTCAACGGCAGTGTAACGACTGATCAGATCATTGCCGAGAAACTTTCACTTTTCTACCGTGATCATCATACTGTAAAACCTATTCTGCCGGTTGTTGAAATAGTAAAGAAGTATTTCGGCATTCTTCCAATGGCAGTTGGCACCGGAGGACACAGGGAAGCAGTAGAGAGGACCCTGCGGGTAACGGATCTGAGAAAGTATTTCGATATTGTCGTTACGGCGAATGACGTCAATCATTTCAAACCTCACCCTGAGACTTTCCTGAAATGTGCTGAATTGATGAATGTGGACCCTGAGTACATAGAGGTTTTTGAGGATGGTGATCTCGGACTTGAGGCTGCCAAAGCTGCGGGGATGGTTGCAACAGATGTCAGATCATGGTACGAATCTGACAACTGGTAAATAAAAACCCCCTTATCCGGGTGGAAAGGGGGCTATATGAATGTAACAATTCCTTAAACCATCGCGTCAAGATTGGTAATGCTGGTCGTTACAGCTTCGAAAGGTTTTCCGTCCTTTGTCTGATCCTGCTCAACCACAAACCATTTTGCTCCGGCGGTTCCTTTCTCTGCAAAGATCCTCTTGAAATCAAGAACACCTTCACCAACGGGTGCAAAGTCGGAAACTCCTACAGTATCAAAGAAAGGATCCTGTTTGGTATACATGTCTTTGCAGTGGAGAAGCTCAAATCTTCCGGGATATTTCTTGAATATCTCAACAGGATCCTGACCGGCTTTGGTTGTCCAGAACAGGTCAAGCTCCATTGTTACCAGGTCTTTATCGGTACCAGGCATAATGATATCAAAGAAAGGAGTTACACCATCGAGATTTGCAAATTCAAAATTATGGTTGTGATAACCGAATTTGATGCCAAGGCTCTTCATAGTTCTGCCTGCCTCATTCATCTGCTCGACCATCTTCTTGTAGAAATCAAGGGTTCTGTCGGGAGGATTAACCCAGGGCTGAATAGCATATTTGGCGCCTATTGCAGCATGGTCATCACCGACTTTCTGTGCATCGCCTACCTGTGAAGCGCTTTCAACACTTGTATGACTGCTCAGCACCTCCATACCCAGATCATTGACGATCTTTCTGAATTCTTTAGGATCAAAACCATAGAATTGGCCATTTGCATAACCGGCAAGCTCGAGATTTTTGTACCCGATCTCTGACAGTTTCTTCAGCGAAGCCTTAACATCTTCAGGTGTACTCATGTAATCACGGATCGTGTAAAGCTGCAAAGCGATGTTCGACTTTTTTGTCATGCACCCGGGTAGTACAAGTGCACCAAGTGTACCGGCAGCAGTGACTTTAAGGAAATCCCTTCTAGATTGTGTTTTCATTTTCAAATATTTATGTATTAGGTTCATTTGGTAACAATAACACAAATATATTGTTTAATTTTTGGAAAAAATAGTAATGCACCATCTAATCGTAACATCCGACGGTTCACATACAATATTTCTGCCCGAATTAAATGAGCACTATCATTCCGTATATGGGGCTTTTCAGGAGTCAAAACACATCTTCATAAAACATGGATTAAATTCATTACCCGGTGATAGTGTCAATATACTGGAGGTCGGATTCGGAACAGGGCTAAATGCATTACTGACTGCTCTTGAAATCACAGAAAGCAGCAGAACAGTAAATTACACTTCAATAGAAAAATATCCTTTAGAGAAAGAAACGATCGACAGACTCAACCATGGAAATATTTCAGGATTCACAGGCATGAAAATTTTCATAAACCTCCATTCTGCACCATGGAACATAAAAGTTAATATCACTGAAAATTTCAATATTGAAAAAATTGAAGGCGATCTGACCCAAATGGAGCTTAACGGAAGCTATGACCTGGTGTACTTTGATGCTTTCGGGCCCGACAAACAGCCTGAAATGTGGTCGCCCGGAATCTTCTCCAAGATATCAGCAGTAACAGAAACAGGTGGAGTGCTTGTGACCTATTCGGCAAAGGGACAGGTGAAAAGGAATCTGAGGGCATGTGGATTCGATGTGACCCTTTTTCCCGGTCCACCCGGCAAACGACAGATGATCAGGGCAATAAAAAAGTGAAAATTATATTGATATGAGCTTTTCGCGTCTATCAAAGTGTTATCTTAGCGGAAATTTTTTTAAAACTAAATATGTTAAGTATGAAAACCAGTCGTCTTATTGCACTTACTATTGTAACTGCCTTTATTCTTGGATCTTGCAGCAATAATCTCAGCAGTGTGAAGCTCAAAACCAAAGAAGATTCATTATCATATGCCTTTGGCATTGTCAATTATAATGCACTTGTAACTGACAGTCTTATGCTCGATCCTATGGTTGTTGCAAAAGCTATGCAGGATGGCAAAAAAGGAGAACCGCTCATGGAAGATATGGATGCACGTAACTATATAATGTCATTCATCAATGAACGTGAGATACTCAAAGCCGAACAGAAAGCAATTCTCGATAAAGAATTATACAAGGAGCATATAACTGCCAACGAGGCATTCCTCGCAACAAATAAGGAGAAGCAGGGTGTAACAACAACTGCAAGCGGCCTTCAGTATGAAGTTGTAAAAATGGGAACCGGTCCGAAACCGACAACCGAAAGCACAGTTAAAGTTCATTATACAGGAACTCTTATTGATGGTACTGAGTTCGATTCATCCGTCAAGAGAGGTGAACCGGCTGAATTTCCGATCCTTGGAGTTATCCCCGGCTGGACAGAAGCTCTTCAGCTGATGCCTGTAGGTTCAAAATTCAAGCTCTTTATACCACAGGATCTTGCATACGGCGCTACAGGTGCAGGCGAGGTTATCAAACCTTTCTCAACTCTTATCTTTGAAGTTGAACTTCTTGAAATCATGAAATAACAAGATGAAGACAGCCGAAATTCAGACATCAAAAGGTAACATGAAGGTGACTTTCTTCGAGGAGGATGCACCCAATACTGTTGAGAATTTCGTGAACCTTGCAAAAAAAGGCTACTATGACGGACTTGCCTTTCACCGGGTGATCCCGAATTTCGTTATACAGGGAGGAGATCCTTATTCGAAAGATATGAGCGATCCTAGGGTGGGAACAGGCGGACCAGGCTACACAATCAAATGTGAGCTCACTGGCGGTAACCAGTACCATGATAAGGGAGTGCTTTCAATGGCTCACGCAGGAAGGAATACCGGAGGTTCGCAGTTTTTTATCTGTCATAACAGGACAAACACCAAACATCTTGACCATCAACATACCTGCTTCGGCAAGGTGACTGAAGGTCTTGATCTTATCGACCAGATAAAGCAAGGCGACAAAATTGAAAAGATAATCATTCACGAAGAAGAATAACATGGCTTTCGAGATTACAGGAAAAGTTATCGACATCGCCCCGGTAAACCAGGTGAGCGATAAATTCAAAAAACGCGAATTCGTAATCGAGAGAAAAGAGACTGGAGGATCAACAGTTTTTATCGATTACATCAAATTCCAGCTGCTCCAGGACAGATGCGATCTCATCAATGAATCTTATATGAACGAGGAGGTGAAGGTCACCTTCAACATCAAAGGGAACAAATGGGAACGCGATGGTAAGGTGAACTACTTCACAAACCTTGACGCCTGGAAGCTCGAGAGAGTGCAGCGTTCCGATGCGGCGGCAGACAACCCTGCGCCATCGAGGCAGTTTGAAGATGCTGCTCCTGATGTTACGGAGCTCGATGATCTTCCGTTCTGAAAAAACTAAAAGCTGCCCGAAAGGCAGCTTTTTTGTTTCAGGAGTTCGACCCTCCCTTCTGCGCCCTCTGCGAACACTGGCCCTGTGCGCTGGAAATCTCTGCGTCCTTTGCGTTTAAAAAGTTCCCGCTGATTTCGCAGATAAAAATCCGCTGATTTACGCGGATTATGGCAATCCAGACTACTGATGGTAAAAACAAAGTCATTATCAAAGTGTTATTTTTATAAGTTTTGGTTTAAGTTAATCAGATATAAGAATTCTATTCATGAACAACCCTCTTCTTCAGGAATGGAGCACCCCGTTCGAAACTCCTCCCTTCACCGATATAAAAACAGAACACTATAAACCTGCAATACAGGAAGCGATCAGATCTGCCCTGCATGAGATCGACGCAATCACCGAAAACCAGGCGGAAGCTGATTTTGAGAACACAATTGGAGCCCTCGACAATGCAGGGCAGATGCTTGCAAGAATAACCTCGGTCATGTTCAATCTGAACAGCGCTGAAACAAGCAAAGAATTGCAGGAAACAGCCCAGGATGTCTCCCCTCTTCTCGCCCGGTTCTCGAATGACATAACGCTGAATGCCAAACTTTTCAGCCGCATTGTCAATGTTTATGAAAAAAGAGATTCTACAGATCTCACATCAGAGCAGAGGATTCTCGTCGAACGTAAATACCGAAACTTTATGCTGGGTGGCGCCGGGCTGAAAGATGAAGACAGAGCCAGGTTCAGGGAGATATCTGAAGAGCTTTCCAGGCTCACGCTTAAATTCGAAGAAAACGTGCTTGCAGAGACAAATTCATGGTTTCTTCACCTGACTGATGAAGGAGATCTTGAAGGACTTCCTGAAGGGATCATTGAAGCCGCAAAAGCCGAGGCGACCAAAAGAGAAATGGAGGGATGGGTATTCACACTTCATTTCCCAAGCTATGTTCCCTTCATGCAGTATTCTGAAAGGAGAGAGCTGAGGGAAAAAATGCTGAAAGCCTATGCATCCAGAGCTTTCAGGGGAAATGAATATGATAACAGTGAGAATGTTAAGAAGCTGGCTTCCCTCAGGCTTGAACTGGCAAACCTGCTTGGATTCAGGACATATTCCGACATGATCCTGGGAGACCGAATGGCCGATACACCTGAAAAGGTGATGAGGTTCCTTGATGACCTTTATAACGCATCGGGCAACGCAGCCCACAGGGATTTCGAAAACCTGAGATTATTTTCGGCATCCCTCGGACAACCGGTGGATTTACAGAGATGGGACTGGTCATATTTCTCTGAAAAACTTCGGAAGAAACTCTATGATATTGATGACGAGATATTAAAACCATATTTCCCGCTGCTAAAAGTCGAAGAGGCAATATTCGGTCTTGCCGGCAGGCTTTATGGATTACGATTTGTAAAAAACGATACAATACCTGTATATCATCCCGAGGTGAGCGCTTTTGAAGTGTACGATCGCGATAACACCTTCCTGGCAATATTCTACACCGATTATCATCCACGACCGGGGAAAAACGGCGGCGCATGGATGACAAGCTACAGGGATCAGAAGAAAGAGAATGGAAAGGATGTCAGACCTTTCATTTCAATAGTTGCGAATTTTACAGCTTCAACAAAGACCAGGCCATCGCTGCTCACATTCAATGAACTGACGACATTTCTCCATGAATTCGGGCACGCGCTTCATGGTATGCTCACAAGATGCAATTACGAAAGTCTCTCAGGAACAAGTGTAGCAAGAGATTTTGTTGAGCTGCCATCACAGTTCATGGAAAATTTCGCATACGAGAAGGAGTGGCTCGATACCTGGGCTGTCCATTATTTTACCGGCGAAAAGCTACCGGATGAGATAATCCGGAAGCTTAAGGAATCATCCATTTTCAATGAAGGATATGCCTGTTACAGGCAGCTCAGCTTCGGATTTCTCGATATGGCATGGCACACACTCATCAGGGTACCTGAAGAAGATATTTCAGCTTTTGAACGAAATGCAATGTCGAAGACTGAAATGTTTCCCCCTGTTACCGGATTGAATATGAGCGCCCAGTTCACCCATATTTTCAGCGGAGGATACGCGGCAGGATATTATGGCTACAAATGGGCTGAAGTACTTGATGCTGATGCCTTCGATCTGTTTAAGGAAAAAGGTATTTTTAATCAGGAAGCCGCAGATTCATTCCGGAAAAATATACTGGAAAAGGGAGGAACGGAGAAGCCGCAGGATTTATACAGGAAATTCCGTGGACGCGATCCTGAGATGAAAGCTTTCCTGGAGAGAAGCGGGTTGGTCACTTCGACTTCGCTCAGCGACCGATTCGATTTCGGAAATGCTCACTTCGACTCCGCTCAGTGAGTGCGGGCCGGTCTATAAACTTCACATTGCCTGCAATTTCATTTGATATCGCCCCGGTACCGCATCCGAAATCCATAACCACATCACTCACATCAAGATGCCTCCTGGTCATATCGATAATCCTAAGGTAAGTCTGTCTGTCTTTTTTTCTGCCTGGTCAAATTTGTATGCTGATTTGTCCCAGAAATTTTCTGATTTATTCATCGTCTATGATGTATTTGATAAATTGTTCTTTCCCAATCTCAGGGGATGCTTCACTTCGTTCATCATGACAGGTTGCTTTTGAGGTCAATGGAGAGTGAAGGATCTTAAAATCATGTTCGCCAATATTTACAACTAATGAAGCATCATAAAATGGTGTCATCCAATTATGAACGGTTACTTTCTGCCCAACCGCAAGGGATGCTTCACTTCATTGCTAATGACAAGCTATGTATATAATTAGTACACTACCTTATAAGATCCTTCACTTCGCTTCGCTTCGTTGCTAATGACAAGTTCTGTACATTATTGGAACTCAATCGCGAAAGATGCTTCACTTCGCTTTGCTGCGTTCAGCATGACAGGCGCTATTGGTGGAGTCCGAGGGAGTGAAGAGGCGCATTTGCAGAAAAGTTGTTCCCGAAGTGTGTTGATTCAAAATGCGCCGCTTCACTCCCTCCCAATCTGGGAACATTGTCATCCTGAAGGAGCAAACCAGTCAGATCGTACAGAAAACCTGAAGCTTACATTGGTTTGCGACTGAAGGATCTGCCTCCAGGTTTCTGCTCCTCCCTGAAATAACCACTGAATGCCATCGCTCACATCCAGTGCAATGGGTAATGGGTTGTGCGGCGGAATTCGTGCATTCGTGGCTGCAACACAAATATTTTCATTTAAAATTAGCCACATCTATTCCCATTCAGATAGAGTTGGCTTAAAAAAATCAGATGCCACGAAAAATATTGCCAGAGCATATTAAGTATTCTTTTTGCGGTTATCAAGCAAAGCACCTGTACTGGCACCAATACCCAACCCGCATGAAATTCCAACTGAGATCCAGATAGCCGGCATATCTGTTCCGGCTCCGATTGCCGCGCCAATACCGGCGCCTAATGCTAATCCCATTGCAATACCTATTGCAAGGTTATTATTCTTTGTTTTGTTAAGTTGTGTTTTCATTTGAATATGATTTTGAATGAAGCTTAAATCATCTGAATTACCTTGCAAGTGTTGTGAGAACCGCAGAGCACGCAGAGTCTCCAGCGCTCAGGGCCGGTCTTTGCAGAGGTCGCATAGAAAATATGCTTTAAGCCATGAACCTCGTTATATACTGAACCCTGTGCCCTGAGCCATGATTCCTGGATTTGGATTATTATTTCTGCTGTCATTTCAGGATCAGTGATCTTTTAAGAGACCAGTGATTTTTGAATAGAATATATTCAATATGATTTCCTCCTGACTTTCCGAATCGGCTCCTCCAACAGTAAAATACCTGATTATGCCATCACAGTCAAGTATGATGCTTGTGGGATATGGCTGGCCGAACTTGAGTCTGTCGCACACCGGTTTGTCAAGATGAATTACCTCATACTGAATATTGTATTTTTTGATTGAGCTTTTAATTAAGTTATCAGGATCAAATGTAAAGGATACAAAAAGGAAATCAGGATTATCTTTAAGAAGGCTGTACAGTTTATTTAAGTCTCCCAGTTCTTCGATACAGGGCGGACAACCGGCAAACCAGAAATTTACAAAAACTACTTTATTCTTAAAATCCTGGCTGGAAAAAGGTGAGGAATCCAGTTTTTTAGCCTGAAATTCAGGCAGCTTAAGGCCGAAATACTTTCCGTAAAGGCCGGTAAAGCGTTTGTCCCAGTCAGCTTTCTTGTTGCTGGCAACTGGAGTGCTTTGAGAATTTGATAGCGTTGAAGTTGTCAGAAAAACGATCAGGAGGAAAAAGGTTTTCATAAGTTGTATTGATTAGCTCACGCTGATGCGGGAGAAGTTTTTCATAGTGCTGTGTGTCTTAAAAAATTTTTCAGTGATAAATGATTTTTGAACCGGCAGAAAACCTGAACCCATCTATTGGATTAATAAATTCTCATGTAAGAAGGTCTTTAATATAAGTTCAGGCGTTCGAGCCGCATTCATTCAACCGCAGAGCACGCAGATTCTCCATTGCTCAGGGCTGGCCTCCGCAGAGGGCGCATAGAAACTCCCACTTGTCCGCATTCCATGATACAGAGGGGTCAACCTGAGACCCACAAGCATCATCCGGTGAATTCGCTTGAGAATTCTCCATAGAGTGATTTGAATCATAATGCATCCGTCAAAATATTTATTTAAGATTTTTTAAATTTTTAATAATACAAAAAACTGAGTAACTTGCATGTTATGAGAAGATTTCAAACATATTTGCAAACATTTGTTCTTCTTTTAACAGTTTTTTACTATCAGCTTGTGAAAAGCAGGAATATATCGGGACACAGAGAACCACAGAGTTACCTCTGTGAAACTTCTCTGTGTCTTCTCTGTGTACTCAGTGTAATTTAGTTATTTTGATATTCCTGATGTACCAGGTGTCGCACTTTGCGCTTCACGAGGTGCCAGACTTCAAGGCTGGTCTATGAAGCCGCATGCCGTGGCAGATGTGAAGAATTTTTATTCATACCTCAGGGACTCTACTGGATTTCTTCTTGCTGTTTTCCAGACCTGCCAGCTCAGGGAAATAAAAGCAAATACCATAATTATACCTAATGCAAGTGCGAAAAACCACATCTTTATTGTTGTATGATAAGCAAAATTCTCAAGCCATTTATTTATCATGAACCAGCTCAAAAAACCGGCTATTATAAAAGCTGTAATGATCGCAATAATATATTCTTTATAGAGCAAAACAAGTAATTCAGCTGTCCTTGCACCATTTACTTTTCTTATTCCTATTTCTTTGGTCCTTAACTCAGCAGAATATATCGATAACACTGCCAGACCCAGGCAGGCTATAAATACTGCCAGCATTGTAAAGATGTTGAAAAGTGTATTCATTTTTTGTTCTGCCATGTATTGTTTGCTGATTGTCTGGTCTAAAAATGAATATGAAAACATATACCCCGGAGCCATTTTGTGAATTATGTCTTCGATATATGCCAGTGAGCTGAGCAAATCAGCGCTATTTATCTTTACATACATTTTGTTCAGAAAATAAGGGATGTTTGTTATTGCCAGAGGTTCCACTTTATTATGAAGCGATGAAAAATTGAAATCCCGGATTACTCCCACAACTTTACACTTTGAATTTCCTATTGATACCCATTCATTAAGCGGTGACTTAAATCCCAGTGCTTTTACCGCAGCTTCATTCAATATAACAGAAGAAACTTTTGAATCCTCAGGAAAATCATTTCCATCCACGATTTTCACATTTAGAAGTGAAATTAATCTACCATCAGTATTCAATACTCTTACATCAGGTAAATTTTCAGGATCCGGGATCGATTCAGGAATAACAGGCACATAGCCTATGCGCTTGCCCAGTTCATAAGAGGTGAGTGACAAGGCAGAAATACCAGGATGTTTTAATAAATCATTTTTTAATGCATCTCCCCTGTCACGAAACTGATTATACAAATCACCATAGAGCTGGACAGAAATTGTAGCATCTTTGTTAAAACCGAGGTTCTTATTCTGAATATATCGCATCTGACTATGAATCCCTATTGTGCAGATAATCAGAAATATAGATACTGCAAACTGGAAAACAACCAGGCTTTTGCGAAATCTGGTATCGATATTTTTTTTGCTTTTCAGGGAATCATTAATACTGTATTTTGAAATGATCATTGCAGGGTAAAAACTTGCAAGAAATGTAACTCCCAATATCATTGCAACAGAAACCAGGACATCTGAATGACTGAACTCTATATTAAGATCGAAGAGAGATCCGTATTTTGTCTGAAAGAGATAAATCAACTCAATTGCTAAAAGAGCAGATATGAGTACGTGAATAAATGATTCGGATAAAAAATGAATTATCAGGTTTATTTTTCTTACACCAAAAACTTTCTTTATGCCAATTTCATGAACACGCTTAAATGCCATTATAACAGTCAGGTTTATATAATTGGCACAGGAAACAAACAGAACAAGCAATGCCACTAAAGAGAAAATGATTATGGAAGTAGCATCATTGTTACCGGATATTTCTTTCTCAAGTTTTGAAAACAGATGTATTTTCCTGATTGGCTGAAGAACTAAACTGGTTTGTCCGCTGCCCGAGGCCTGTCCGCTCAATTCTTTCATATAGTTGCTGATAAACCTGGAAAGTTTATTATCCACCATAGAATCTTCTGCAGATGGTTTCAAAAGGCAATAAGTATAAAAATTATTCCATCCTCCGTATGCAGCTAAATCAGAATATGGTTCCGGCATGGAAATGAAATAGTTGAATTTCAAATGTGTATTATCAGGAAGATCATTTACCACACCGGTAACACTCATTTTATTTTCCCCGTCAATTGTCAAAATCCGGCCAACAGGATCTTCATCTCCAAAAATTTTACCTGCAAGCGATTTGCTCAGGACCACTGATGAAGGCCCACTTAAGGCAGTTTTGCTGTTTCCTGAGATCCATTGAACGATGAAGATCGAAAAGAACGAATTATCGGCATAACAGCCGTCAGTTTCCCGGAAAGACTTTTCTCCAAGGCTTATTATTTGCTCCTTGCATAACATTAAACGGGTCACCTCCTCAATTTCCGGTACTTCCGCTTTGACCATTAAACCAATTGTAGGCGGAATAGCAGCCCAATGGGTGCCATCTGCATCTTTCCTGGTAAGGCGATAAATATGATCTGAATTCCTGAAGGAATTCTCATAGCTCAGTTCATTTTTTACGTAGTATGTTATTATAAAAGTGATTGATAATCCTAGGGCTAATCCAATAAGATTTATTGAAGATCGTACTGAGTCTCGTTTGAATCGCCGGATTATTTGTTTTAAGAGTTCCATATTACATCAATTATTAAAAGCAATAAAAGATAACTTATTGCTTATTCCATGCCATGATGTCATAAGTTTTATACTCAGTGGATTATGTTTTGAGACTTGGGGAGAAATGTAAAAATATTTTACAATTATGGTTAAATATTTATACAGAACAGTATCAAAATGGCAAAATCCATTAACCGCAGGTCGCAAAGTAAAATCAATAGCACACTAATGACACGGATTCAACGGATTTACACAGATCAAATCAGTGATTATCCGTTGCCATCAGTGTCATCCGTGTTCTATTCTTTATTGTATGGCTTTCTTTGGGGGACGCAAAGGATTACGCAAAGACCATAAAGTTCAATATATAACAAAGAAAATATTGCTGACCGGTTAAACAACCTCAACATAATGAGAATTCGTAAAATTAATAGCACACTAATAACACGGATTCAACGGATTTACACCGATCAAATCAGTGATTATCCGTTGCCATCAGTGTCATCCGTGTTCTAATTTTTTTAATTAAAGTTCTTAGCTTGAAGGCTATGCCTGTCAAGGAAAAGTGCCAGAGTCTCTGTGTAACTTAGTTATTTATTGATGTTGGGCGGCAGTGCTTAGCTTTAATCATTGATGTAGATCCCATCTCCTGTGCAAAGCCAAATCCTCCTGTCATTTGCCTGTTTGACTGCAAATACACCTGATTCTTTGTAAGATGAATCATCGACAATCCATTGTTCTCCATTATATACTGCGTATCCTCCCTGCATTGCACACCAGATATTATCATCATCATCAACTGTCATTGATGTTATTCTGGCATTATCACTGATTCTTAATTGTTCCGTACTCTGACCATCAAATATAAACACCTGGGGGCCGGGATTAATCCACATGCTTGATAATGAATAATCAATTGCGCCGCAGATTTTATTCTGAGAATTGACATCAATGTTTGCAAAATAATAAGGAACAAAGCCCAGATCTTCACTTGTATAGGTTTTCCAAACGGTTCCTGAGATTTTTACCAGGTATGTGTTATTCACGATTTCTGATAAAGCAAGCCAGACATCATCGTTATTATCGATGGCAATGCTTTTAATAGAGTTGACAGGTAAGTCTGAATTATCGGGAGTAAAAATATTCCAGGTGGTTCCATCAAATTGAACAAAGCCACCTTGCCTGAACCTGCAGGAGGTAAACCAGATATTATCTTTTGAATCAACAGCAATTGAGTAAACAAAATCTTCGGGAATA
This sequence comes from uncultured Bacteroidota bacterium, assembly GCA_963744745.1. Lineage (GTDB taxonomy): Bacteria > Bacteroidota > Bacteroidia > Bacteroidales > VadinHA17 > LD21. The sequence continues at coordinate 674,343 of CAVUVD010000001.1, forward strand.
GGGCTGTTGGATGTATTATAATGAGTAAACTTTTTGCCGTCATATTTTATAAGACCGTCACAACCAATCCAGACATTATCCTTGCTATCAACGGCAATATCCCAGATAACCATGTCTGCCGGCAGATCTGAATTAGCAGAATTGAAAAAAATGGTTTCACGGGAATTGTATTTTATTACCCCTTGTTTAAAGGTACCTATCCAGGCATTTCCTTTGCTGTCGAAAGCAACGGACTTAACGAAATATCCGTCCAGTATCTTTGTTTTAAATGTGGTGTTCGGATTACCTACATGACTCGTTTTCTCGCAGGAATTGAAAGAAATCAAAAGAACCAATATGACAGCTATTTTTCTCATATTCAGTATTAGTATGATGGTTTCAAATGATATTTGGTTGCGTGGGTAGGTATCCACAAGAGGGGCCAATTTGCCGGAATGTCATTCAGTTTATGCTTCCACAAGCCGGAGCAGGCTGTAACGAATTTATTAACATTGCGCCTGTAGCGTTCGTATTTTATTTAATTTATCTCTGTGAAAGCAATTTAAAGAGGGGATCATTGATGTAATAATTTGCTGTCCCGAGTCTCTTTTTAATCAGGAGGTTATCATCTGCAAGTCGGTTTAAATAGTTTGCTGCAGTAATCCTTGACACATTTAAATCCCTTTGAATGAATTCAATCTTAGTGTAAGGATGTTTAAAGAGATTATTTAATAAGTCCTGGCTGTAGAATTTATAATTGTCTCGTAAGGATCGTTTGTATTTAAGCATAAGCTCCCGAATCTTGATAATTAAGTCAATGGTCTCCCTTGAAGTTTGATCAACTGCTTTTATCATGAAAAGAAGCCACTCTTCCCAATTATTTTTTATTCGAACCTCCTGTAGAAGTCTGTAATAATCAGATTTATTTTTGATTATATAATTGCTCAGATAAAGAATAGGAAGATCCTGGAGTTTTTCTTGTATCAGGTAAAGAATGTTGATAATCCTGCCTGTTCTTCCATTCCCGTCATAAAATGGATGAATACTTTCGAATTGGAAATGAATGATTGCCATTTTAACGAGTGGATCAAAATTACAGGATTCCTTATCATTGATGAATTTCTCCAGATTAGTCATAAGGTTTTTGATTTCTTCCGGATCTTGTGGAGGAGTATAAATTACCTCTCCGGTCGAAACATTCCTTAATTTTGTTCCCGGGAGTTTACGGAATCCGGCTTTGTTACCCTCGAGTACTTCTTGAATTTTTAATACCGTTCGATTTGTTATTATTCCAGATTTCGAAACAAGCTCAAATCCTGTTTTTGTTGCAGCAATATAATTCTGGACCTCTTTAGCATTAAGCGATTTATATGAATCAAGGTTTAATTCTGATTTGTAAAGATCATCATGTGTTGTGATTATGTTTTCAATTGCCGAACTGTCTTTGGCTTCCTGGAGTGCAAGAGTATTAATAAGAATACTTTGGTTTGGCATAGTTGAAGCGACACCCTTCAATTCTGCAAGAGCTGCGTGAGCAGATGGAAGACTTTTCAATACTGCTTTTGTTTCTACATCACAGTTTAGTGGAAGCGGATTGAGTTTTTTATCAGGTTTTGCCATTTGTATAGAAAAGATCAATTATGACATATAGTCATTTTTCTTCTGTAAAGAAAATCCAATTATTTTTACAAAGGTATAATTCTTTTGTAAAGAAAAATCAGTATTCTATACATATTGATCCTGGAATGATAAGAAATTTTCGATTATTGAATCATTAATCGTAGTGACAATTTTAATGATAACGGCCAGGTGGTTAGCAGTAGTAAACGTTGCTGTCTAAATACTTTTTAACACTCTTTCCTCCACTCCACCCATACTCCCGTCCCGTCAGTCACAGCCGACAAAATGCTACTGAATTGTGATACAGGTAATTATTCAGTTTTGCAGAAAAATGACCTATTCAAGGTAGGAAATTGGATGATTAGGAAAAAATTTATTTTCAAGTGCCTAGAGTGCGCTAGAGTGCCTAGAGTATTTAGAGTTACGGCAGGGAGCAGTAAGTCGATTATCCAGTAAGATACCCCCTTCAGGGGGGCAGCGTAGGTGCGAGCGTTGGCAGGGGGTCGTATCAATCAGGGGGTGCGTAAGACCTTTTTTAATCTGCGTGATCTGCGGGAAATCTTTTTAACCGCAGAGGACGCAGAGATGCCGGCGCACAGGGCCGGCGTTCGCAGAGGACGCGAAGGAAGAAGCACAGGGCTCAGGGCATCAGAGGCCCACAGTGCGGCTACGTCTTTCGAGGAGGAGGGTGTCGCGCCAGGTGTCCTTCATTTTGCCGATCTTTTCGCGGAGGCCGACAATGCGGAAGCCATGCTTCCTGTGAAGGTTGATGCTAGCAAGGTTTTCTGGGAAGATCCCTGCCTGGAGGGTCCAGAAACCTTCTCTTTCGCTCTCGTCTATGAGCCTTTTTAAAAGCCCGGAACCTATCCCCTTTCCTTTGTGCTCTCCGGAAATGTAAATACTGACCGAACCCACACCGGAATATACTTTCCTGGAGGAATAGGGTACCAGGGCGGCCCAGCCGACAACTATGTCATTAAGGGTGGCGACGATACGGCAGGAACGAATATGTGCGAGATCCCAGGTCTCCCAGGATGGGACGAGAGTTTCAAAGGTGGCGTTATGGGTTTCGATGCCCTGACGGTAAATGTCGGAGACAAAGGGCCAGTCCTGGGGGAGCATTGATCGAAATTTGACTTGCATATCAAGTAAAAATGTAGATCAAAGGTAGAAGAAAAAAAATTAACCGCAGAGAACGCAAAGATGCCAGCGCACAAGGCCGGCGTTCGCAGAGAACGCAAAGGAAAAAGCTCAGGGCTCAGAGCACAGGGCTCAGAGCTTCCCTATATCCGCAAAGATACCCCCTTCAGGGGGGTGCGTAAGGCTTTGTGTGTTGGCAGGGGGTCGTAAACCACACACAGGCAGAGTGCTCAGGGCTCAATGCTTCCTTATATCCGCAAAGATACCCCCTTCAGGGGAGTGCGTAAGGCTTTATGTGGGTTGGCAGGGGGTCTTCTTTCCTTCAGGGGAGTGCGTAAGGCTTTATGTGGGTTGGCAGGGGGTCCATGCCCTCAGCCCCTTGCCCCCTGCCCTCTGCCCTATTTGAGATCTGGCTTTGTGAACGACCAGTGGGTCTGGATGATCTTCCATTTGCTGCCGTCCTTCCGGAAGACTTCGGTGCAGTTCCAGCGGTGAATGGTGCCGCCCTCAACCGATCTCAGGTTAAAAGTAAGCACTGCCATGTTATCGGTTGCCTGCACTTTCGGATTGATAATCTCGTACTCCGAAACTTTGATCTTTCCCTGCCAGGGTTTATACAATTCGGTAAGCTCCTTTAAACCGTCAACGCGCTTTTCCATATAAGGATCAAAATAAACAATATCCTCCGCGTACAGCTCGAGATAACCGTAAACATCTCCATTATTCCATCTTTCAAGCGCTGCTGTTTCAAGCCCGATTATTTCCTTTGAAAGGCCTGCCTTTTCCTGGAAAAATGCTGAAGTAGTGATCATAAATACCGTAATTAAAAGCAACGTTTTCATTTTCTGATTAAATTTTGATTTCTGCAAAACTAACCCGGCAACGTTTTTTACCCGTTGAAAAAAACAGGGGGAAAATGTAACTTTTCAGGGATTCTTTGTCCTGCGGAATGATAACGGCGTACTCCCGGTAACCTGCCTGAACTTTCGCACGAAATAAGATGTGTCTTCAAACCTGAGCTGGATTGCTATTTCATCGATGGTAATATCGGAAAACAACAATAACCTTTTCGCTTCCAGCATTATCCGGTTCTGGATCACCTGCTTGGCATTGGTCCCAAGGTGCAGCTTGCACAGGTAGTTCAGGTGACCGGAGGTGACATTCAGGCTTTCGGCATAATACGATACCGAATGATGTTCCCTGAATTTTTCATTGACAAGTTTCGGGAATTTGCTGATGTACCTGTTATTGTTCTCTGTTTCGGCTGTCCTGTAGGCAGCGGAGTATTTCCTGTTAAGCCAGACAAGGGTCTGGTAAAGCAATGCCTGCAGGATATGCTGGTCATTGGAGCTGAATGTCTCTATCTCCTGCCCCATGTTCTTCATGAGCCTGGTAAGGTGCTGCACATCGTCAGCTGACATATCGAGCATCGGAGGATTATTACCGGTGTTGAAATATTTTAAATCGTTGATGAACTGGAGATCATTCAGGAAACGGGTTAAAAACTCTTCTTCAAATAGCAATACATAACCTTCAGGCAATGTTTCGATGTTCCAGTGGCGAACCTGTCCGGGTGAAGAAAAGAGGATGGTGCCTGACCGGATGGGATAACGGTACTGGTCGATGCAAAAATGACCTTGTCCACCGGTGAGGAGAGTGATGTCGTAATATGTGAGGTAATGGGGGAAGCCTTCCCGGAGGTATGGTTCAAGCTTCTGAAGGGGTATCATGTCGATCAGGAGCTCATCGCCGTACTTGGTTTTGAAGAAGTCGTATTTTTTAACGGGCATTGGAGAAGTGACTAAAGTGACTAGAGTGACTAAAGTTAAAGAAAAGTGCGATAGAGTGCCTGGAGTGCTAGAATATTTAGAGTTGAAGAATTAACCGCAGAGACGCAGAGATGCCGAGGCACAAGGCCGGTGTTCGCAGAGGACGCAAAAGAAAGTGACTAGAGTGACTAGAGTGACTAGAGTATTTAGAGTTTCAGGCAGGGAGCAGTAAGTTGATTATAACCAGTAAGATACCCCCTTCAGGGGGGCAGCGGTGGCCAAGAGCGATGGCAGGGGGTTGTTTCCCTTCAGTGGGGTGTGCAAGGCTTTTTGAGGAGTTGGCAGGGGGTCCTTGCCCTCAGCTTAAGTATCCCAGGGTTTGAAACATCCTGGTTAATCCTTGATACAACGAACAGAAAATCCAAGCTGTTTAATTTGTGAACTTGTGTTCAGGCTATTTGATTCATCTTGCATAGATCTTTTCCAGGCATCAGATGAACTCGTTTGTGTGGAGCTCCACCAGCTACCATAGATACCCATATGACCAAAGACGCCACTACCCCATCGGCTTCCCCCGGGGAGAGCAGTAAAACCACTTTCGTTTGTTTCTTGTGTAGTCGGACTGATCCAATGGAGAGAGCCGGGTTCTTTCAGTTTCTTACCTGCAATACTTTCGCCACCAAGGTAATCTGACAGACTGGTCCATTCAGTATTTGTTGGTACATGCCAGCCTGAGGGACAAAGCTTGCCTGAGTTAATAACATACCAATTATATAATGCGCCATAAGTGTTTTTAAATGTAGATGGATCGTGATTATACCAGCTGTAACTGGGAGTTGTTGCTGTTGACCAGTCAAGTACGTCTGTAATTAAAGGTATGGCAGTACCATCATTGTAGTGAATGGTTTTGAGGTTTTCTGCCATCCATATCTGGGTGCCTATGACTACCACATTATATATATTACCTTCAACATCTGTTAATGGCAGAGTTGTATTAAAAGTAAGATCATCACCAAAGGATGTACCTGCAGAACTCACTGCTTTAATCCTGAAATGATAAAGTGATCCTTGTGTAAGGCCTGTAACAGATGCTGTTACGCTAGTTGAGGCATTACCGCTAATACTTGCCGGAGAAGCATTGATTGTTGATCCATAAGAAGTTGTCAAACCATATTCAAAGGAAACAGCAGTCGTAAGGTCATTAGCATTAACAGAACCGTAAAGAGTTGCAGTTGCACATGAGACTGATTTTGCAGGTGACGAAACAGAGACAGGCGGTTTCGTAGTAGAAAAAGTAAGATCATTACCATAGGATGTCCCTGCAGAATTCACTGCTTTGATCCTGAAATGATAAAGTGTTCCATGTGTAAGTCCGGTAAGAGAACCTGTTACGTTTGTTGAGGTATTACCGGTAACGCTTGCCGGAGAGGCATCTATTGTTGATCCATAAGAGGTAGTCAAACCATATTCAAAGGAAACAGTAGTCGGCAGGTCATTGGCATTTACAGAACCGTTAAGGGTTGCAGATGTCCCTGAAATTGAGGTTGCAGATGACGAAACAGAGGCGGGTAGTTTCGTAGTAGAAAAAGTAAGATCATCTCCATAAGATATTCCGGCAGTATTAACTGCTTTAATCCTGAAATGATAAAGTGTTCCTTGTGTAAGATCTGTAACAGAAGCTGTTACGTTAGTTGAGGTATTACCGGTAACACTTGCCGGAGAAGCATTGATTGTTGATCCATAAGAAGTTGTCAAACCATATTCAAAGGAAACGGTAGTCGGCAGGTCATTGGCATTTACAGAACCGTTAAGGGTTGCAGCTTTATTAGAAATAGATGTTGCAGGTGATGAAACTGAGGCTGGTAGTTTCATAGTAGAAAAAGTCAGATCATCACCATAAGATGTACCGGCAGTATTAACTGCTTTAATCCTGAAATGATAAAGTGTTCCTTGTGTAAGTCCGGTAAGAGAACCTGTCACGTTTGTTGAGGTATTACCGGTAACACTTGTTGGAGAGGCATTGATTGTTGATCCGTAAGAGGTTGTCAAACCATATTCAAAGGAAACAGTAGTCGGCAGGTCATTGGCATTTACAGAACCATTAAGGGTTGCAGATGCAACTGAGATTGATGTTGCAGGTGACGAAACTGAGGCAGGTGGTTTCGTAGTAGAAAAAGTAAGATCATCTCCATAAGATATTCCGGCAGTATTAACTGCTTTAATCCTGAAATGATAAAGTGTTCCTTGTGTAAGCCCTGTAAGAGAAGCTGTTACATTTGTTGAGGTATTACCGGTAACACTTGCCGGAGAAGCATCGATTGTTGATCCATAAGTGGTTGTCAAACCATATTCAAACGATACTGCAGTTGAGAGATCGTTGGCATTTACAGAACCGTTTAGCGTAACGGCAGTATTAGAAACAGATGTTGCAGGTGATGAGATTATGGTCGGAGGTTTTGTAGTGGAAAAAGAATAATCCTCCCCCAAAGTGGTACCTCTGGAATTCACTGCCTTGATCCTGAAATGATACGTAGTGCCCTCAGTGAGGCCTGTCAATAAAGCAGTCACAACAGATTCCTGCATCCCGTTGATAGCGTTTGGAGCGGCATTGATTGTTGATCCATAACCAGTGGTTGTACCATAATCAAAGGTCACTACTGTCAGTTCATTTCCTGCATTAACTATCCCATTTAGTGTAACGGCTGATTTCTCTATATTTGTTGCAGATGCAGCTGAAATAACGGGCGCTGAAGAGTTATCTTTTTTACATCCCATGAAAAGGGAGATTATTAAAAGAGCGAAATTAATGCTGAGTCTGATTTTCATTTTTCGAATTATGACAGTTCACAATAAAGGTAAAAATTTTTCCACAATATAAAATAATTTGATTTTTTCTGGCTCTGATTCTTCGTCCCTTGCTCAGGAATTATGTTTGCGATCCAGATATCTATCGGGACTGCGAGAAATCTTTTTAACCGCAGAGGACGCATAAAAAGTGCCTGGAGTGCCTGGAGTATTTAGAGTTACAGGCAGAGAGCAGTAAGTCGATCATAACCAGTAAGATACCCCCTTCAGGGGGGCAGCGTAGGTACGTGCGTTGGCAGGGAGTCTTATTTCCTTCAGGGGGTCGTATCCGTCAGGGGGGTGCAAGGCTTTTTGTGGGTTGGCAGGGGAGTGTATCCTTCAGGGGGGTGCGTATGGCTTTTTGTGAGTCGGCAGGGGATCTTCTATCCTTCAGGGGGCAGCGTAGGTACGAACGTTGGCAGGGGGGCTTGCCCCTAGCCCACTGCCCTTTGCCCCATTTGCTGGAGTGCCTGGAGTCTGGAGCTGTATTAGGGATCAGTTTTCCTTAAAAGAATATAAATATTATCTTTGCGGCGTCAATCACTTACAGCATCATGATCCTATTCTTTCAAAGCAAAAACGGAAACATAATAGCCGCCGGTACGGGCGTTGATCTTCCTGAGAAGGAAATAAAAAAGCTTACCTGGCTCTTCGGGAACGCAACCCATATTGAAGGCAAGGCTGTCAGCGGAGTTTTCGTGGGTCCGCGCAAGGAGATGATAACTCCATGGAGTACAAATGCCGTCGAGATGACTCAAAACATGGGCATCTCAGGAATAAAAAGGATAGAAGAATTCATTCCTTCAAAATCCGCCAGACCGGATCATGATCCGATGCTCCAGTCAGTATACAATGGTCTTAAACAGGATATCTTCACTATCGAGAGGAAACCCGATGCCGTTATTTTCATCGATGACATCAGGGAATATAACCGCAAAGAGGGCCTTGCCCTGAATGATGATGAAATTGAATACCTCACAAATCTCAGCAAAAAAATCGGCCGCAAGCTAACCGACAGCGAAGTGTTCGGTTTCTCACAGGTCAACTCGGAACATTGCCGGCATAAAATATTCAACGGTACTTTTATAATTGATGGCGAGGAAAAGGAACTCACTCTTTTCCAGATGATTAAAGCAACTACAAAAGCCAATCCCAATAAAGTTGTTTCAGCATATAAAGATAATTGCGCTTTTCTCCAGGGACCTGTTGTCGAGCAGTTTGCCCCGGTAACGCAGGACAAATCTGATTATTTCGCGGTAACCGATTTCGAATCTGTGCTATCGCTGAAAGCTGAAACCCATAATTTCCCGACTACAGTTGAACCGTTCAACGGTGCAGCAACAGGTACAGGTGGGGAGATACGCGACAGGATGGCGGGCGGAAAGGCTGCTTTCCCTATTGCCGGAACTGCCGTCTACATGACCTCATATCCACGGCCCGGCGGACCGCGCCCCTGGGAAAAAGCAGTGGAAGAACGTCCCTGGCTGTACCATACGCCGGAAGATATACTGATCAAAGCATCCAACGGAGCAAGCGATTTCGGCAACAAATTCGGACAGCCTCTTATATGCGGATCTGTTCTTACTTTTGAACATGCAGAAGATCTGAAAACCTACGGGTACGATAAAGTATAATGCTTGCCGGAGGGATCGGTCTCGGGAAGAAGAAGGACAGTGTAAAGGATACTCCTGAAAAGGGAGATAAAATTGTACTTCTGGGCGGTGATAACTACCGTATCGGTATGGGCGGTGGCGCTGTATCTTCCGTTGATACAGGCGAATACGAAAATTCTATTGAACTCAATGCGGTGCAGAGAGCCAATCCTGAAATGCAGAAACGGGTCTACAATGCAATACGCGCTCTCGGGGAATCGGATATAAATCCTGTTATTTCGATTCACGATCATGGCGCAGGTGGTCATCTTAACTGTCTTTCGGAACTTGTGGAAGCAACAGGCGGTAAAATCGACATAAGCAAGCTGCCAATAGGCGATCCCACGCTTTCGGCGAAGGAGATCATCGGCAATGAATCGCAGGAGCGCATGGGACTCGTGATGAAGAGAAGAGATGCTGAAACTCTGAAGAGGATAAGCGAAAGGGAAAGGGCTCCTATGTATGTTATCGGGGAAGTAACGGGTGATCACCAGTTCACCTTTATAAACCCGATAACCGGTGAAAAGCCTATTGATCTTGAACTTGACATCCCTTTTCGGCAATCCGCCAAAAACAATAATGAACGATTCATCGAAAGATGCGTGTTTCAGCAAGCTGAAATATTCTGTTGAAAAGATATATGAATATGCCGAACATGTGCTTCAGCTCGAGGAGGTAGCCTGCAAGGACTGGCTTACAAACAAAGTTGACCGTTCGGTTACAGGCAGGCTGGCAAAGCAGCAATGTGCCGGGCCGCTTCAGCTTCCGCTGAATAATCTCGGGGCAATATCACTTGATTACAGGGGCAAAAAAGGTATTGCCACATCAATCGGTCATGCACCGGCTGCAGGCCTTATAGATCCTGCCGCAGGTTCAGTTCTTTCAATAGCTGAAGCTCTTACAAATATAATATGGGCTCCCCTCTCCGACGGCTTGAACAGTGTCTCTCTTTCTGCCAACTGGATGTGGCCATGCAGAAACGCGGGCGAAGATGCAAGACTTTATGCTGCAGTTGAAGCAGCTGGTGATTTCGCCATTGCACTCGGGATAAATATTCCTACAGGCAAGGACAGCCTTTCGATGACCCAGAAATACAATGACAAAGTTGTTTATTCTCCGGGTACCGTTATAATATCAGCAAGCGGGGAAGTATCAGACGATATCGCAAAATTGTCGAACCTGTGATTGTAAATGATCCTTACACAAGCCTGCTCTACATCGATTTCAGCCGCGACAGTCACAAAGCAGGGGGAAGCAGCTTCGCCCAGATCCTTAACAAGCTTGGAGATGAAGTTCCGTCTGTAACGGATCCCGCGTATTTCAGGGAAGCTTTCAACACTGTCCAGGACCTCATAAGGAAAGACCTTGTACTCGCCGGTCATGATATTTCTGCAGGAGGAATGCTGACAACACTTCTTGAGATGTGCTTCTCCAATACTGAAGGAGGAATAAGCATTAATCTTACTGCAATCAACGAACAGGACACTGTAAAGCTTCTCTTCAGCCAGAATCCTGGTATTATAATCCAGGTAAAAGATGAGCTCGATGTGGCTGAGATACTTCTCGAAAGCGGTATCTCCTACTATTCGATCGGACATCCGGTGACCGAACGTTCATTGCTTGTAGTTAACAACGATGAGAACTTCAGCTTCGACATAGAGTCGATGAGGGACAAATGGTTCAGCACATCGTACCTGCTCGACCGGAAACAATGTGGACCCGAACTTGCGCTCGAAAGGTTCACTCATTACAAGGAGCATGAGCTCAATATCAATCTTCAGCAGTTTGAAGGGACATTCAAAGCGCTCGGGATCGATCCTGAAAGAAGGAAAAAAACAGGGATCAGGGCTGCGATTATCAGGGAGAAAGGCGTCAATGGCGACAGGGAAATGGCTTATTCGCTTTACCTGGCCGGGTTTGATGTGAAGGATGTTCACATGACAGATCTTATCTCCGGAAGAGAGACACTGGATGATATCAACATAATAGTGTTTGTCGGGGGATTTTCAAATTCCGACGTTCTCGGATCAGCCAAAGGATGGGCAGGCGCATTCATGTTCAACGATACTGCAAAGAAAACGCTCGATCGCTTCTATTCAAGGAAAGATACCTTATCGCTTGGCATCTGTAACGGTTGCCAGCTTATGGCTGAGCTGGATCTTATTTATCCTGAGCATAAAGAAAGACCTCATCTCCTGCGTAACAAGTCGCACAAATTTGAATCTGAATTCGTTACGGTAAAAATTCAGGAGAACCATTCCGTGATGCTGAAAGACCTTTCGGGTATGGAGCTGGGGATTTGGGTCGCACATGGCGAGGGGCAGTTCAGCCTGCCATACAGCGAGGATAAGTACCACATACCTGTAAAATTCAGCAGGCACACCTACCCTGCCAATCCAAACGGTTCGGATTATGATGTGGCAGGATTATGTTCCGATGACGGCCGTCACCTTGTTATGATGCCTCACCTGGAGAGATCGCTGATGCCGTGGCAATGCGGTTATTATCCTGAGGAGAACAGAAAAGATGAAGTAACACCATGGATTAAGGCATTCATTAATGCCTGGGAATGGGTAAAAAGAAACAGGCTTTAACAATCTGTGTCAAAGCCTGTTACAATTCTTCTGATACTTACCTATTCAGCAGGAGTAAATGATACGGAGATGAGCCTGGTATCCTCCTGTGAAAGAGCGGCAGTTTCTCCATTGCCGGGTACAATCCCGTCACTTATGACCTGGATGTTGTACACTCCGGTATCCTTAAGATACAGTGAACCGACAAAGGAATCTGCCCTGTAATACGGATAAGTAACATCACTCGAGTTTGGAATGATCTTATCAATCGATGGGCGGACCTCGAGCAAATCATCTTTTATGCTAAGCATTACTGCATTGTCATATTGAAGTCTGGTTGTATCCTTTGTAGCGCTTGAGAGCCATACATTATACCTTCCTGATTTTGAAACCACCACATTCCATTCTGCCGTGTTGCTTTCCGGCTCATTAACATCATGATAAGTGTCAGCTTTGGTGACCGTGAGCGAGATTGTGCCATCCTGCTGCTGTATTACTGAATTATCAGCCAGGCTTCCGGAGTCCGGCTTTTCGTTACCGCTTTTGCATGAAAACAACATCAAACCCGCGCAAACCAACAACACATAAGAAATCTTTCCCATTTCCCAAAGTAATTAAATAAAACTGAAACATTGACTATAACGAAGTACTAACAACTTCATTATATTCTTTGTTTGAAAAAGTTTTATCAGAATTTTCAGATTTACCGCACTGGTTCTTTTGCCAGGATTTTCCTGTATTGTGAAGGCTTGCTTACAGTGTCCTGGGATATGATTGAATCGGCCACTAATTCGGCGATATCGGAAGTTCTGGTGGAGGTGACGGAGGCAAAAGTCTTTTTGCATAAAGGGCAGGCGGTGACGAGGATATCCGGATTTCCTTTTGTCAGTTCTTTTGCCGCATCACCCGCGATCTTTCGTTTCTCAGCTGAATTGATCTTCATATTTCCGAGACTTCCCCCGCAGCATAATGAATTTTCATCCTCATATTTGCCTGATTCAAGGACTGCTATATGACGGAGAACCTCTTTCGGCTCATCATAAACACCTGAACCTCTTCCCAGTTCGCAGGGTGAATGATAAACGACTCTCCTGTGCTGAAAGTTGAGCTTAAGACTCCCATCATCGATAAGCATCTTAATAAACTGGGAATGGTGCATTATCTCCATATCCAGGTGATAGCTTTCCCTGAAAACCTTAAAACAGATGGGACAGGATGTGACAAGGTATTTCGCACGTGTCTTTCCAATCAATTCAGCATTCACCTTCATCAGCTCCCTTGCTTCCTTTGTGCGACCCGCGAGCATAAGCGGTCTCCCGCAGCAGATTCCCCCGTCTTCATCAATAAAGTTGTATTTCATACCGGAGGCATCGAGCACCCTGATCATTGAATTCTTTATCGATGGTGTCAGATGTGTCATGCAGCCTCCAAAGAAAACCACGTCCGCGCTGCCCGGTTCATCTTTCGGCAGGAAATCAAAAGAGTCCGGTACGATCTGCTTTTCTGAAGTCTGTAGTTTTTCCCTGAAATAACCTCTGTATATATTGCTGAACCTGTTATCGGCTTCATTCTGCCTCCTGTGTATCATCCTTATCGGCATAAGCTCAATTCCGACCGGGCATTTTGTATCGCAACGGCCGCACATCAGGCAATTATGAGCAATTTCGGAAGTACCGTTATTGTTTCTTATGGATTTCATCAGGTATGCTGATTGCATATCCCTGATACCAAGGGATGAGTTCATCTGGCAGGCATCTATGCAGATCCCGCATGATGAGCATGAGTAGGTCTGAACTTCTGAAAAAGAGCCTGCCTTATCGCCTGTTCTTATTCCTGAATTTCTCATGAAGATAAGGAAAAGCTCAGCCGGAATGTGCATGTATCTTGTGAGAGGCAGAAGCACGAAGAATGTCCCGAGCGACAGTGAATAAAGCCACCAGAATGGGTATGCAAGGTCTGCAGCAGGCAGAAATGAAGCCAGCCATGAACCCAGTGAACCGGTAAGAAAACTGCCGGAGGAATAAGCTCCGCTGGTGAAGCTCTCAGCTATCAGCCTGCTGGGAAAGATAAGCCACAGTGATGTAAGCGCCACCTTATCAAGAGTCTTCAGCTTTGTGGTTTTTTTCATTCCGACAACCCCGGAAAAAAATCTTTTTGTCATGGCAAGGAGCAATCCCGAGAGGATAAAAGCCAGGATCAGGTCCATAAAGAATCCGTAGACAGCCTCAAAGCCTGCCCTTCCATGGTCCGGATTGAAGAAACGTGAAGAAGATTGCGCTTGTAAGGAGGATTAAGGTGCTTCTCCCCGAAAAAATCCGCTTCAATCGTACCGAAGAGAATAAGCAGGAACCAGCCAAATGCCAGGCTCATATGCATATAGCCAAGGCGGAAGTTCGTCTTTAGTATTTTTCTGTGTATCAGACTTTCCATGAAGATCTCCCTAAGACTCTGGCCGAAGGCCCTCCCAAAGAATCCTCTCTGAAGCCTAAGCTTATCCTGGCGGGAAAGTCCCCTGAACCAGATCACACTGCGTGTAACTGAGTAGATCAGGATGAAGTACAGCCCGATATTGAACGGTACGATGAATAGATCAAACTGCATAACCTTCTATTTTCCGGAATGCCTCGATGGCAACTGTTATAACATTACGGGTGTTCACTCCCCGCGGGCATACAAGTGAGCACTTGCCGCAGAGCATGCACTTCTTTATATTCTTTCTGACATGTTCATTCTCTCCCCTTTTCAGAAGAATATTCATCTCACGAAGACTGAACTTAGTGAATTGCCCTGTGGTACAGGTGGCTGAGCATCCTCCGCATTCGATACATAGCCTGAAAGTGGGTTCCTTCAAATAAATAAATTCTGCTATGCTTCTGTCGTTGGAATCATAGTCAATCTGACGGCCTTTCGATAGTTTGAATCCAAATTTATCCATCTTTAAGCTTCTTTCCCTTTCAGGTATTCAACAACATCAGCAACTGCGGCACGGGCATGAGAAATTGTTTCCGTTATATTCATTGGGGCAGTGCAGGTCCCTGCATAAAATACTCCGGGGATATTTGACTGATTATTCTGCCATGTGATTATCCCTGCTCTTCAAGAAACCGGTTATCCCCTGTTTCAAGTCCTAGAAATCTGACTACATCTCCTGCTGCCTTCGGACATCTCCATACCTGCCATAAGAACAAGCATATCGAGTTCCATTTTAAAGGCTGCCCGACAAGGGTATCTTCAACCTTAACCACCAGTTTGCAATTAAATGTTTCAGCTGACCTCTGAAACTTTTCCCCTTATGAAATTCACTCCATATTTTTCCTGTGCTTCACAGATAGAGTTCCTCATAATGAGCGCCTCCCATCCTCATATCCATATAAAAGCAGAAAACCTTCGATGCAGGCAGCTTCTCCTGAATCTCGATAGCCTGTTTTACAGCGGTTACGCAGCACAACTTGGAGCAATACAGATTGCCACATTTCTCATCACGTGAACCAACACAATGAACAATCCCGATCTTTTCGGGATTTAATCCTTTACTGGTTGTCAGGTCTCCGGTCCTGAATCTCTTTTCAAGATCGGCAGAGGTTATAACATTGTCATAAATACCATAGCCGTATTCTTCTTTCTTTTCACACTTAAAAAGATCAAAGCCGGTAGCAACAACAATTGCATCAGCATATAAATCCTTACTCTGGCCTGTTTTTATGATGAATTTGTTTTTTGCACGATCGATGGCATTAATTCCACAACCGGTAAGTAATGTAAGGTTATCGTTATCCAGGTTTTTATTCAGATATTCCATGACTTCACTCCCTGGTCGTCTGTCGGGGAATAAATGATACCAGTTATTCAGATGTCCTCCTGTTTCTTTTCCTTTTCAACCAGGGTCACCTTATATCCATTCTTCGCGAGCTGCCCGGCCGTTTCCATTCCGGCAGTACCACCACCAATCACAACAATCTCACCATTCATATCAGGCATTTATAAGATTCTCAGGAACAGGCATCTGACTTCCGTTCTTTGTTTTAAATTTATCAGCCGGATCGAATTCGATTCCAAGTTTTCTGAGCAATGGTTCCGACTGCACCATATGATATTGCAACCCAAGGTCCCAGGGATTATAGCCAAGAACAAGTCCAGCCAGTTCTTCATAAGTAAGAACCGGAATGGACTCCCCATTCTGACCATATGATATTCCTTCTATTTCCCTGATAGTATACTGCCATTTATCCATGAACATGTTGCATCCCGGGCAGTTGGTAAGTACCATATCAGGTTTAAAAGGCTTCATGGATGAAAACTTTTTTGCCGTGTTCGAAACAGAATATCCCCTGTTAGCCTGTACCAGGTACTGTCTGAATCCAAATCCACAGCAATGACTTCTTTCAGGATAATCGACTACTTTTCCTCCCCATGATCCGACCATGCCGCTCAGCACATGAGGGAACTCAGCTCCACCTACTCCCGATTTCGGAAACATTTTCGAGTAATGACACCCTATATGCTCAACGACATTTAGTGGTTCTCCTGTCTTCTTATTTACAAGGCGAACTCTGGCTTTAGCTGCTATCTCGTCTCTGAATTTATATACGATATCGCTTGAATGAGCCAGGTTCTCCGGAATGTCGAACTCCCGTCCTGTTGCCTTGTAAAGGTTTTCTCGTGTCTTTTCGAGCTCTTCAGGAAAATGCTTCCATGTCTCAAGGATTTCAGTATACAGGCCAAATGATGTAACGCATGAAATTGCCACATTCCTGTAACCTGCTTCTTTCATAAGTGCAAAATGCCTGTGCTATGACAGTCATTATTGTCGCAAGAGGAACAATATCGCTATGGTACCCGATCCCTGTACATGTTGTATGGGCTGGGATCCTCGTAGATGTCTTTTTGCAGAACATTCTTCATAAGGTTAAGAAAGAACTGCTCAGAACCGGGAAAAAAGCTTTGCCTGATACATGACCTGACATAAAAAAAATGATCATCAGCAATATCTTTCTGATAATCCGTCCATATCCTTTTTTTTCCGTCTGTATTCATAATTTTATTTGTCTTCCTGGGTATGTGTACCGTGAGTTAGCTGTATAAATCTCTATAAAATAATCGTTGTCGATACCTTTGGAGTCAAACTGAATACCCATTTCAGCAGCCTTCTTTTTCGAGTGATCTTCAATGGTTTGAAAGAATTCTGTTCCACCTGTGACATCAAAAATGTTCTTCAGTTCCGTGAGAGCCTCCTGTGGGATCTTACGTAAAGGACCTGTACCGTTACCGTTCAGCTGTCCTCCCAATCTTTCAAAAACAGCATCGGTATTTTCAAGAATGTATTCGCCAGATGGGACCTTGTTCAGGATGCATTTCAGCATTTACAGCATAAGTTGCAGCACAGTATCCGTATTTAAAGATGTTTTCTCCGACAGTACTTTTGATCGCCAATTGCTGACGTCCTTTTTCCGACTCGGTGAAGTAACCTGTTTTTTGCGAAAGGGTTCGCAGAGCCATTATTATGAAGCCGGGCGTATTCCCGCGCGGGCATCTTGTCTTACATGACATACATTCGCCGCAATACCAGATAGTTTCGGATTTAAGCAAATCGATGAGTTCATCATCATCACAGGATTGAACCGTATCGACAATTTTCCTGGGATCATAATCATAAAACTCGGCGGCAGGACAAATAGCAGTGCAGACTCCGCAGTTCATACAGGCGTTAAGTCCTTCTTCAAACCGTATATCTTTCTCAAGTAAATCGCGGAGCTTTCCCATCATCCTCCATTGTTAATAGATTAACAAAGTTATGTTTTAGCCATTCGGGTAAGAAGACAGTTAAAACTTATTTATGATGTGGTATTTATACGTATTAACGGAGGCCGGCATCCGGCGACCGGTAACCGGCAACCGGCAACCGGCTTGAAAAGTGAGGAGTGAATGAATCTGGAATAGTACACGGATGACACAGATGCAACGGATTATCACGGATCAGATCTGTGCAAATCCGTCTGATCCGTGTCATCAGTGTGCTATTAACAAAGGAAAAAGGAAAATGGAAAAAGTTCAACTTCCTCGTAGAGGATCAAGTATTGTAGGCGAAAGTGGCGACAGTCAACAGGCGACCAGCAAGAGTTATGAGGAATGAGGAGTGAGGAGTAAGTGAAACAAGAATAGAACACGGATGACACAGATGCAACGGATCATCACGGATCAGATCTGTGCAAATCCGTCTGATCCGTGTCATCAGTGTGCTATTTTAAATCTGCGTTCTCTGCGGCCCAGGCCTTGTGCGATGGCGAATCTGCGAACTCTGCGTTTAAATTAATCTTAATCATTAAGCGAAAATTTTATCGATTAATATTGACTCAAATCTTATCTTATTGTACCTTAGAGTATTATTTGAGAAACGTGAAACTGATCCGGGCTATACCAATTGTGCTGCTGCTCCTGCTTTTTGCTGCAAATCTGCAAATGGCACTGAACATAAAACCTGAAGTTCAGTATCTTGATTTCCTTGGTTTCGGCATTATCTATTTTGTTCTTGCAATCTTACTTATTGCCAGGATCAGGTTCGGAGTGGTTCTCGGACTTATAGTTCCTGTTATAATATTATTTGTCTATCCCATCATTGCTGATTTTAAATTCCTGCATCCCTGGTCAGCAGGCGTCCTGAGTGCAATTAACGGGCTCGTTATCCTGGGGTGCTTCATCCAGATTTTACTCCCTGTCGAAAAAAGCAGAACCTGCTGATTTTTCCCATTCATCAACCTGATTATTTATTGTGTTACTAATAATATTGGTATGTTCAACCGTAAAAAGAAATCTATAGCCATTCTGAAAGATTCATTCACTGTAATTAAGAATGAATCATTTGATTTTAACCTTATAGAAAGATATTTCAGGAATAAAGATAATTCAGGTTCCTTCCAGGTGATTTCAGACAAAACATGTAATGATCTCGATTTTGATGAATTCTTCATGTTTGCCGACAGAACGACTTCGAAACCCGGTCAGCAGTTCTTATATGATAAATTGAGAAATATACCGGCAGACCGGGATAAGTTCATAAGCCAGGAAAGTCTCCTCAGAACACTTAAGGGTAATATGAGTCTTGTTTATGAGCTTCAGTATCTGCTGAAAAAGCTTTCAGGGACAAATGCATATTACATTCAATCATTATTCCAGGAAAAACATGCAGATCCACCATCCTGGTTCTATCTCGTAAAATTGCTTTCCTTCACGAGCCTGCTCTCTGTATTAACTCTGCCGTATATACCACAGGCAGGGTTCATCCTGATCTTTGTATTCATTATTAACCTTGGAATTCACTGGTGGAACAAGAGAAATTATTACTCATATGCCGCATCTATTCCTCAGGTGCTGATAATGAATGATGTGGCTAAGAAGATCATGAAATATGACTTCCCCGGCTTGAATACCAACGATATCGTATCGGGGTGTAAATCTCTTAATTCTGTCAGGAACAGGATGTCATTCTTCAGGCTTGAGGCAAAGGTTGAATCTGATACACAGATAGCAGCATGGTTTATGCTGGAAATCATAAAAATAGCATTCCTTCTCGAGCCTCTTTTTCTGTTCAGTGTCCTCAGACGACTTGATAAAAGAAGGATGGAAATACATGCAGTCTTTTCTTTTATTGGTTATTTAGACTCACTTATCTCAGCTTTATCTCTCAGGGAGAGTCTGAAATCATATTCAGTTCCTGAGATTACAATTGATCTGAAATGCTTTTCAGCAACAAATATGTACCATCCCTTAATACCTGATTGTGTAACGAACAGCATCTCAGCTGACCGGTCATTGCTCCTGACCGGATCCAATATGTCAGGAAAAACTACCTTCATCAGAACGATAGGCTTGAACACAATTTCCGCACTTTCAATAAATACATGTTTTGCTGAAGAGTTCCGTTTACCTGTTTTCAGGTTGTACACAGCAATAAGGATCAAAGATGACCTGATGGACGATAAAAGTTATTTTTTCGAAGAGGTCCTTAACGTTAAGAACATGCTTGACCAGCATGATACCAGCGTCCTGAACCTCTTCCTGCTCGACGAGATATTTAAAGGGACAAATACAATCGAACGGGTATCAGCAGGAAAAGCTGTATTGTCCGCATTAAGCAGGAATAATCTCGTACTGGTTTCAACCCACGACGTTGAACTCGTTGATCTGCTCAGGGATGAATATTCATTTTACTATTTCAGTGAGAAGATCGACGGAACTTCGATTGAGTTTGATTATAAGCTCAAGGCCGGCACACTGCAAAACAGGAATGCGATAAGGATACTGGAGATGAATGATTATCCATTAACGGTTATTAATGAAGCTTTGCAGATTGCTGGCCAGATGGACAAGAAGGGTAAGGCGAAAGGTTAAAGGCGAAAGGCGAAAGTGAGTTTCAGAGTTTCAGGATTTGATTTGATTGACTTTGCGTTCTCTGAGGTGAAGGCCTTATGCGATGGCGAATCTGCGAACTCTGCGTTTAAAAAAACTAATGAATAGAACACAGATGACACAGATGCAACGGATTATCACGGATCAGATCCGTGCAAATCCGTCTGATCCGTGTCATCAGTGTGCCATTAACAAAGGAAAAAGGAAAATGGAAAAAGTTCAACTTCCTCGTAGAGGATCAAGTATTGTAGGTAAAAGTGGCGACCGGCATCCGGCATCCGGCGACCGGCAAGAGGGATGAGGTGAATCTGGAATAGAACACGGATGACACAGATGTAGCGGATTATCACGGATCAGATCTGTGCAAATCCGTCTGATCCGTGTCATCAGTGTGCTATTAAATCTGAGTTATATTATAATATTGATTTAAATATATATTATAATTAAACCTGCACAAGTTTTCCTTTATGAAGTTTAAGCGATTTTGTCAGGTGGTTGATTGCCAGATTATTATGCGAAACAAGCAACACTGTTCCTCCTCCCTTGTTGAATTCACTTATAAGGTCAATCAGTACTGTGCTGTTATCGGGATCAAGATTGCCGGTAGGTTCATCGGCAAGCAGCAATTCAGGTTCAGATATTATGGCCCTGATAAACGCAGTACGCTGTTTCTCTCCCACGCTCAGCTCCGATGGATATTTATTTTTTTGCTCAGTAAGTGAGCATTCGTCAAGGTACCTGTCGATCTTTTTCAGTTGCCTGTTATTATGACAAGCCATTTTTATATTCTCATTAATTGAGAGGTATGGCAACAGGTGAAATTGCTGGAATATGAAACCCACCTTGTACTTACGGTATTCATCGAGTTTTCCCGACCCGGAATGGTATAAATCCTCATCCATGTAAAAAATTGTCCCCCCGTCAGGGTGAATCAGGCCTCCGATAGTATGAAGCAATGTTGACTTTCCTGAGCCGCTATGACCGGTGACGGTTATGAAATCACCTTTCGCAATATCAAAACTGACGTCTTCGAGGGCAGTAAAAGAATCGGAGCCTTTATTGTATTTTTTTGTCAGGTTTTTTATCTGGAGCATAATTATAATATTCTTTTTAACCACGGATTACACGGGATTCAGCACGGAGTTACTCCTCGCTTAAAGTTCTGGCTGCATCTATTTTTGAAGCGATTAATGCCGGTATCCAGCTTGCCAGCATCCACAGGAAAGGAAAGAGAACAAGTGTTAACCAGAATAATTCCCAGACAGGCTTTATATTCATTGCTGTGAAGCGGAATATCTCGCGGCCGAAATAGCCGGCAATAAATGTACCGGCTGCAAATCCTGCCAATCCACCCACAAACCCGAGAAAACAAGCTTTCGCAAGTATCATTACAAGTATTTTCAAAGTACCGGTGCCCATTGCTTTCAGGATACCGATTTCCTTTGTACGGGCGACGATGTTCTGATAAAAGAGCAATCCAGTGATAAGTAAACAGGTAAGCACAACAAAGGGAATTATGAAAGCTCCGTACTTGTTCATCATTACTCTCTGGTTCTCGCGGGCATCTGCAATACTGCTGATCTCAGTCACTTCAAGGTCGGCAAATATAGCCTGAACCTGTTTCCTGGCATTATTGATCCTTCCATCCTTACATACACAACCCAGAGCTTCTATCTTATTAATTTTGCCGGGCAAACCAAGCACCTGCTGAAGGTCTGTAAGATTCAATGCCACTCCCTGGTCAATCATCCCCCTGCCTTCTTCCAGTCTTTTTGCGATAGTAAAGGAGTACTGCCTCCCATCATTTCCTGTGATCACAAATGGTGAGCCCTCGGGAATATTCCTTGAAATCAGAGATCCTACCTGTGCTGTTCCCTGCTCAACATCAAAGCCCATTATCTCCTGCTCCGGAAGGAACCTCTGCATGGCTTCATCCTTGTAGCCCATCAGCAATACCTGGTGTGATGATCCGTTCGGATCCTTCCAGTCGGAAAACTTTACCTGGAGGATGCCTGTAAGATGCCTGACTGCGTCGAATGTCTTCGAACAGGCAAGAGTATCAACATAAGCTTCAGGGAAAAAAGGTGTATTGTTAACTGAATAAAAATCAATGAGATTTGTTCCTTTAGGGAAGAAGTACAGGTTCAGTCCCTGCTCTCTCATGATCTTCCTTGTTTCATCCTCGCTGGCTTTACTGAGAGTATATACTGCCACCGTCACTGTACTTGCGACTATAACAGTTATCAGGATGACTATTGAACTGATTTTCCGGTATATGAGTTCTTTTATTATAAGTTGATGCAGCTTCATATGGGCATATATGGTTTTATTCAATGTTTCATCTTTCGCAATACGTAACCTGTCAATAAGCCAATAACGAGCAGGATTATTATACCCGTTACAAAAAATGACGTCTGCAATGATTTATCCTCCTTCATAACGATCTTCTCCGGCTGATAAGTATTCAGGCCCTCCTTTTGCTTAACGAGCCAGTCTGGCAGCGGCCTCACCGGAACAGTGTCATATTTCAGGCTGTCCTGCGGCATTACCTGTGTGATAGCGACGGATTGGCATCAATTATGGCATTGACCATTGCTGTTTCAGGGGATTCCCAGCTGCCGGAAAACAATATGTCTGTTCCCGGCAGGTCATCTTTGATCAGGCAACTGCAATCAGCTGTAAGAAATTCGATCATGTAATTGATATTCTCCTCAGTAATCCCCCCGGCAACAAGTGGTTCCAGAGCCTTGAGCTTGCCGAAAATGCCGAAGAGCATAGGCTCCCTGATATTCCTGAGGTCGCTTTCGACATTCAGGAGCATAGAGATAAAATGCTTTTCAGCCGGGTTTGTCCTGTCCAGCTCCACAACAGGAATTATTTCAGCATAGGGTGAAGAGGAGACTGCTTTCTTAAGTTCAGCGAGACCTTTTTCATCCTTTTCCTTTACCCCCGAATTAAGGTAAAGCATTACACAAAGCTTTCCTTTCATGATCTCACCTGCTATCATCTCCCTGAGCGGAGAAGTAACAAGGCCTTTCATTTGCACGGGAGAATCATAACGTGAAAAAAGCCTGTTCCCATAGTAAAGCGCATAATAAGGTTGAACGGCATCTTCCTTCACAGCATCCCTGAAGCCGATATTTGCCCCGGCCAGGCTTTTGCCCAGATTTTCATTTTCCCCCTTAATGCTTCCGGTTAAAGAATTCTTATGAAGACAGACAAGGGTATATTGACCGGGATCTGCGTTAAGCAGCACCCACTCAGATACCTTAGTGGTGCAGGCCAGGCATAAAGCTGCACAGATAATTATATACTTTCTGTAAAAGGAATTCATCACCTGGAATTTTGTGTAATCTTAACAGGTTCCTGGATCAGCTCGATTCCTGACAGAATCGTATTCCCTTTTATGGGAGTCATCTCAATCATAATCGAATTTCCCGCCTTTATGCCCGGAAAAATTTTTACAACTTCAGTATCGGGTTTTCCTGCCGTAGCGCATATATCGAAATTATCAAGCACCATCGCCCCCTGTACCGAAACATTGAAGACCCTGTCTCCCGGTCGTTTGTTTTCAAGTTCAGAAAAATACAGCTTTACAGTATAAGTGGTCTCAGGTTCCCTTCTTTCCTTTGTTAAAGGAATTTCAATTGAATTAATACCTCCGATTGCACTTGAACTAACCCAGGATGTGGATTCGGATCTGACAGAAACCGGGTCTTTCCTTATTTTTATGAAATTCGTGGTATCTAATTTTATATTGATCCCTGATTCTCCTCCTCCCACATTCGGGAAATCGATCCACAACACATTATCAGAAGATGTCCTGTCACCTGGTGCATTCAGGTTAATGCCAAGGCTCTTTATCCTGCTGCCGTTCCACGAATAATTGCTGTTTGTCCAGTAGTTCATCCATGGCATATTAATGAATGCGAGCGATGTCTGGTTCTGGTATGGACACTGGCAGGTACGTGTATAATCGGGTGAATTAAGAACTCCGTCTGCTACTACAAGATTTGCGGAGCATCCCGATTTAAAACCTCCGAGGCTTCCCGTTCCTTCAAAAAAATCAAGGTTGACAAAACCTGCAGAGGCAGACCGGAATGTAAGGAGATGCTCACTGGCAATTACATAACCGCATCCGTATTCCCTTTTATACTTCCATTTGAGATCTTCCCCTGTCACAGGATCTTTTTCCATAATCGGCTCACCGGTCAGAAGGTCAAATCCTTCTCCTTCAGTATATATCTTATCGTTTGAAATTATCGGAGGATTGTTGTAAGCCATATTCTTTTCCCACAGGATCTCTTTTGTTCCTGTTTTATAGACTCTCATCTTTCTCCCGTTTTCACCGCTGAGCATATCCCGCGATGGTCTTGTGGCTTCGAGCAGAAGCTTGTATTCCGATGAATATCCGAGCCATGTTCCGAATATGTCCTTTGTAACCTCATGGATCCTGCTGCCGGTATTAACGTCCAGGAAGAGCAGCTTTGATCCTTCAGGCAGCGGCAATCCGCGTCGCCTGAGACGGGTTTCCAGGTTTTGAGGATATTTATCAAGGCAGAAAAGTAAGTCATCACCGACAATTATGGAATTATGAATAAAGCCATGCCGGGCAATTATATTCCACAACCTGACACCAGTGAACCTGTCCATCACGATAAGTTCACTGCTGGCAGTTACATCGTAATTCTCATTCCTTGCATTTGGTCTTTCGCCGTCTTCGGCCGCTATTACAGGATAATTTGTGAAATTATTCCCAAGTATGAGATAGTTCCTGTAAACACCGATGTAAGCGAGCTTTGTTGTATTTGAATTTCCGGAGGTAAAAGTTTTGGATTCTTCCCCGGTAGATATATCGAGGACATGGCATTTATTCCCTTCAATAAGATAAACATATTCTTTCGTGACAACGAAATTGGTTCCCCTGGCATTTGCTCCGGGCAGATGTTCCTGGTTGTATTTTGTATCAAGCGGAGCATCAGGATCATAAGTGTCATCATAAAACACCATGTAGGCATCGGAGTTGAGATCATCAAAGGTTCGTTTCCAGAGGAGACGACCGGTGTAAACATCACGTGCACTCAGTGTATTCACCCCTTCGATAATAAGTCTGCCTTCGATCACCTGTTCTGAAGGGCCATGTCCATGCCGGGGGAGGACATCAAGGTTTGAATTTCCGCCGAACCAGAGTATTCCAAGCGGCGCTTTGACAATCTTATCATCCGATTTGATTGTATTTGAGATATCGCCATAGTTGTGGGTCCAGCTATCTGATCCCTCGAGTGAGCCTGTTCTTGTTACAATACAAAATCCATCACCCGTTGAAGTTTCAGCGCCATAAAGATTAAGACTCGCATATGCTTTATTTGCCTGCACGCTTTCTCTTCCTCCAATCCACATCTTACCTCCGTAAGGACGTAATGATTCATAAAGGTACGAGAGGGTACCCTGATTATAATTGACCAGGAATGCCGGGTCGGAGATGATCATGAGTGATGCAAAATATTTCGGCAGGATTGTTTCACCGGGCACCATATGAAGAAAAGACAACCGGTCGGCGGTAATGCCTGCCCTGTCGAAATGTTCACGAAGTGAGTTTATACGCAATGAATCTTTTTCAAAAACTATTACATTCATTGCAGTGTTCATCACCAGCGATGCAAGAAGATCCCTGTCAGCTCCAAGAACTGCTGTATATCCTTCTTTCATATCTGTTGAACCAAGAATGTTATCAGCCAGGGAAGATCTGCCATTGATCTTTGAATGCCGTAATCTTACTTCTGCAGGCTTCTTTTCCGGAGAGTCGCCATAAACCATAATTGTACCATCAGCTGTAACGGCCACCAGCTTTCCGTTCGCAGCAATGAGACGTTCAACTTTTTTGTTAACAGGAATTGTCCAGAGTTTTTCAGGTCTGCTGCCTATGATCCTGATAGCGCTGATGCCGGTACTGTCGGCGGCATAGAGGTTATTTCCTGCTTTGATAAGATCATTCGTGGCGGAGAAATCGGATCTCCATAATGTGACAAGGCTTTTATCACGTTCAAGGCGTGCGGCAGTGATCCTTTTTCCCGAGAAGAATACGATGTTCTTTTCAATAACAGGATATTCCCCGGCTTTCTGCTTAAGTGTCTTACCTGTTTTTGCATCGAACATGAATGTTTCTCTTTCCCTGAAATGATTAAAAAAGATGTTTTCATTTGCACAGGTGAACCAGCCTCCAGTTTTCCCGCTTTCAGCAAGCTGATAATACAACTCCTCACCCGTTTTGCTGTCGAATGCCGCGGGAACAGACCGGCCTCCTGCCACGAGCAGGATATTGCCAGACATTGTAAATGCACCCTGGGGCGCTACATCAGCAAATGCAGGTGACTTATGTGGCTGAAGAATATAGTTGCTTGAAGTGCCTTCATTTTTCCAGATTATGTTTCCCGTTTCAGCATCTAACGCATAAATGAAAGTGCCCATCAGTGGAAATATGCTTGCAGCGGTATAGATCACATCGTTCTTTATTACAATCCCTCCTCTTGCCGGCCACATCGAGATCATCCTTTTGTTGCCGAGAAGCTTGTTTTCTGCCGGTGCAAGAAGCTTTTTCCAGACAAGCTCTCCTGAATTTGCTTCGAGACAGTAACAAAATCCATCGTCGCCCGTAAAATATATTTTACCCTTGTTTGCTGCAAGCGGTAACCGTACCGGCCCGTCGGCATAGAAATGCCAGGCTTCTTTTCCCGTATTCAAGTCCAGGGCAACTACTTTATCCTGGTCGTTGAAGCCGATGAAGAGCTTGTTGCCAACAACAATAGGCTCGAACACCCTGTCGAACTGCATTAGATTCTGGTTCAGAGGGTCATCCCAGACTGTTACTCTTTCAGGATATTTGATCTGCCACTGGAGATAGAGGTTATCGGCTAACTGCTCTGGTGTTGAAGCAGTTCTACCGGCATCATAACGCCACATGGGCCAGTCAAAATGCTGGGCGCCTGAGATTAAAGAAACAAAGAAAAGAAGAAGGGTCCCCAGTAGTTTCATAGATCAGGAATTGTAACCCGATAAAAATAGAAAAAAATTCAACAGATTCAGCACAACAAAACCTCTCCCTAAAGAGGTCTATCAAAAGTCAAAATCAATTAACCGCAAAGGTCGCAAAGATTTCGCGAAGAGCGCAAAGGCTTTTATTTCAGTATTTTAACTTTGCGTACTTTGCGTCAACTTTGCGTACTTAGCGGTTAAAAGGTTATATCTTAACAAACACCTTATTCTTATACAACCAGTAACAGATGTACCATAATCCCATCCAGGTGGCAAGACATGTTATTACTTCCATCCACAGTTCACCACTCCAGGAGAAGAGAAGCTTAGTAAAAGGTTCTATCAATGTATGACTTATAAACCTTGCGCCTCCCACATGGAAGAAAATATAGATGAAAATACTGTTCATCCCAACGATAATCAGAAACTTTGATACGCTGTGAAGCTGTTTCTTAACATCTATCAGCCAGTAACTCAGACAGAGTGCCAGAATGGTCCAGCCACCGCTGGCAAAAACAAAGGATGAGGTTGCTATCTTCTTGATTATGGGTGTTATATTTAACCAGTCGAGTGAATAACCGATAACCAGTCCGGCTATCCCGGCCATAACCAGATGCTTTATCTTTTCACCGGATGTTCTATTGCTCATCAGGAGCTTCCCGCACAGAACACCCCAGATTGTGTGTGCAGTCGTCGATACAAAATTAAGGGTAGCCCATTCACTTGTTCGTTGAGTGCCTTCAATAACGCTGTTGAACCAGGAACCGAGGTTCTCATGATTCACCCAGGGATGATTGTACCCTTCGACAGGAAAGAACCGGTAAGCAAGATCGATGAATACCAGGATTGCAATGGAAACTATCAGCTGGAACCTGAAGCTCTTGTCCCTTATTAAGAATGCAACAATGTACGTTACTGATAATTGTGCAAGAACATTCTGAAGCCTGAGGACGAAATGATCAGCTTCAATGAAGTACAGTGCCCATCCAAAAAAGAGAAGCAGGAATGCACGGCGGAAAGCATGATTTCTTATCTTCTGAATGCTGTCTCCTTTCCTGATGCGGTTGGCAACAGCAAAAGGGATAGCGACCCCCACAATAAACATGAAGAAGGGCTGGATAAGATCCCAGAAATGCAACCCATTCCATTCATGGTGGCTGAACTGTGTACCCAGGAATTGCATCACGGGATTGTCAAATTTGAAGAAGGTTTCATAAATACCGGCTGCTTCTCCTGCAAGGAGGAACATTGTAAATCCACGGAAAAAATCGACGGATGTTATCCTGCCGGGAAGTGTCGAAACAGCAGATTCTGTTAAATTTGTACTCATATTTTCCAGGTTAGGTTAGATGCATATTGTCAGGTGTTTCCAATGCTACCTTATATTTCTGCAATTTATCTGAAAGATTGATTCTATGATCATTCATGATAAAAATATTAATTGGCAAGCAGAGCGATTGCCATCATCTGCGTAAATCTGCGGTTCTCAATCTGCGATATCTGCGGGACCTTTTTTAACCGCAGAGAACGCAGAGATTCCAACGCACGGGCTGGCGTTCGCAAAGAACGCAGAGAGGACGCAGGGTGCAGGGATCTATCCTTTAGTACCTCATCCCTACAGAAGTTATTTTGTGAAATTAAAAGAACTATTATTTTTGTGCCGTCACAAAAAACCTCCCGATGAATTTTCAAAGAACAAAGACTCTTCTTTTAACGATAGTCATATACTCATTTGCAGTATTTTCAGGCATGTCCCAAAATGCCGACCAGACAATCAAAATCGATTCGGTGATCATAAAGGCCAGAACGGCCTCACGGAACCTGATGGAAAAACCTTATACAGAACCCAACTCAATCCTTCCTTCAATTAGCAGGCTGAGCAGCTCCGAAATTCAGAAAACCGGGGCCACAAATGTTGTCGAGGCAATGAACTATGTACCCGGAGCAATGATCGAAACACGCGGAAGACAGGTAAAGCAATTCTTTTCCGTCAGAGGTCAGAAATATCCTTACCCCGACTATGCAGTTAATGGCGTTTGGCAGAAGGAATTCGAGGAAATACCGTATTTCTTCTCCACCTCCGATATCGAAGAGATCGAAATAGTGAGATCCAGCGCCGCACTGCTCACAGGACTGTCAGGACTCACCGGGCTTGTCAACATCCGGACAAAGGAATACACATCCCCTGAAACCAGGATTGAGCTGGAGTACGGCAGTTACAATACTTTGCACTCTCATATTTCAAACGGCAATAAAATCGGAAATTTTTCCTATGCTGCCGGACTCGGGTACAACATGCTGAAAGGTCCATCACGAAAACATTCAGCTGAGTCGATGACTAACATGTATACCCAACTCGGCTGGCAACCCTCCCAAAAACTTAACCTTAAGGCAAATGTGTTCATGCTTAACGGGAAACGTGAGATGAGGATCGCGGAGTTGCCCGCAGACAAGAGATATCGTGATATGATCCAGAACTTTGATCCCATCAGGACTGTTCTGACTAATTTGAAAGCTATTTACAGGCCAAACTCAATCCTCTCATCTGAAATCCAGCTCTTCATGTCGCATCGTAACCCGGTGTTTAATGACGAAGTGAAAGCGACAGCATCAAATGAAAAGGATTATGAATACGGGGTGAATTTCATCCAGTCTGTTGCCATAACCCCATTGAATACACTGCGATTCGGTGGACTGTATAACAGATGGATAGCCCCGAACGGGAAAAGATTCTATATCGGTAAGCGTTGTGATGTTGAGACCTATTCACTTGTGCTTGTGGATGAACACAGGATTGGTCCTGTAACTATTGACGGGGGCATCAGGTGGACCAATGCTTATCTGAATGAATATGGCGCTTTCAACATTGAAGGCGAAGGAAGCGCTTTCAGAAATGTAACACCGGTAAAGGATGAGTGGGAAGCTTCGGTAGTCCAGGGTAGCATTGGCGCATCATATTCGAAGAGATGGTTCGCTGTGTTCTTCAATACCGCAACCGGACAGGTCACTCCGGGACGCGGGACTCTCGACATAAACATGGCAGAGCCGAAGAATGAAACAAGATATAAAATCGATTTCGGCGTAACGGGAAATTTTAATAATGCAGGGAAAGTCACAATTACGGCTTTCAGTGTTATTCAGGAGAATGCCATTTCGCTCAGCGGGCAAACATATCTCGATTCAATAACCGGTATCCGGAGAGAACTGTACGAAAACAGGGATCAGGATCAATACGGTATTGAATTTGAATATACAGGTAGTCAGCTCCTTAATCTTTTTCAGCCCTTTGCAAACCTTACAGTAATGAAATCAACTATGGAAGAAGGGGGAATAACCGTCACGAACAGGGAGAATCCTGTATAC
Organism: uncultured Bacteroidota bacterium; assembly: GCA_963744745.1. Lineage (GTDB taxonomy): Bacteria > Bacteroidota > Bacteroidia > Bacteroidales > VadinHA17 > LD21. The sequence continues at coordinate 704,718 of CAVUVD010000001.1, forward strand.
ATTGCAGCAGCCGGGTTGTTCCTGAACAGGAAAGGATTCGATCTGAATATTCTTGGTAAATATGTTTCCCGGTTTGAAAATGACCGCTTCGCAGTTCCTGCGGACGGACCTCAACCCCTTGGCGATTTTCTCACAATCGATCTCACGGCAGGTTATACCCTGAAAGGCAAAATCCCAGTAAGATTCTATTTAAAATCACGCAATCTCGGTGATACCAATTATTCCACAGTCATTGGATATCCAGATTTCGGAAGGATGATCTTCGGAGGAGTGATGGTCAAGTTGTAGATGTGCCTCCGCGTTCAAAAAAACCATTTTAACACAGAGGCACAGAGAGCAGGGAGGTACACAGAGCCGCCGGATACCGGACACCGGAAGCCTGTAGCCGCTTATTTCATCTTCACCTTTAAATCCGCAACTATCCTTACAACCTCAACATCATCTTCAGAATTCACAAGAAGCGATATTGGCCTGATTTTGCCGTAGCGCGGACCATTCATGAACTCATCCTTTATTTTCGGAGGAAGAGTGGAGGATAATATTACCTGTTCGGCTTTATCACCGAAATAAAATGTAATCCTGAACTGGCAGGTTGTAAGTATTGCACCCCAGAATATTGTTTTTTTCTTCTGTACCAGCTTGAAAAGCCATTGTTTTCCGTCATTATACCAGTTCCAGCTCCAGGTGATATCTTTATATGTATCAAGCATGTGTTTAAGTATTGCCTGCCAGTACAATTTTTTCTCTCCGATGAGTGAAAATATCAGATCGTCCCCAGGTACAATATTCGGATTTGACAAAGCAAGTAACTCTTTATCAGACATATTTCATTATTTAATATCCTTAACACAACGGAATCCTACGGCAAAATCAACCCAGCTTACCGGCAATCCGTTCCTGTAGTATGTCTGAACACACATGCCTCCGGAATGCCAGCTGCCACCTCTTATCACTTTAAATCTTCCTCTTTCCGGCCCCCTGGGATTTTCAGCCGGTGACACTGAATAATACCCGGCATCATAAAAATCTGTTGTCCATTCCCAGGCGTTCCCGGTAATATCATATAAACCGAATCCATTAGGGGGGAATGAACCGGTTTTCAATGTACCGCTGTATTTCCTCCCGAAGTTAATTGTTGTGGAATCTGCCGTATCGCCAAGAGGGAAGTTTTTGCCGGCAAGTCCACCCCGCGCGGCAAACTCCCATTCGGCTTCAGAAGGCAGCCTTTTACCGGCCCACTTCGCATATTTTTCGGCATCTATGAAGCTCACACCTGTAACTGGATGATCAGGATAGGCCGGTCCGCTGCGAAATTCATCCATTCCCCAGAACTGGGGCAATGGTGTATTTGTAGCACGGCAGAAGAGTTCATACTCACTGTTGGTGACTTCATTCTTATCCATAAAAAATCCATTGACTTTTACCTTGTGTTCGGGTTGCCAGTCGGTTGGATTTGGAGTGTTCTTCCCCATTACAAATTCACCTCCGGGTACCATGACCATTCCGTCGGGAGCTGTCTGGGCCAGGGAATATGTACACAATATAAGACCCAGGAACAAAGAAATTAACTTCATCGGATCAGTTCAGATTTTGAAGATTGCTAAGAGCTTCAGGAACTGCTTTGTGGACTGCGCCGACAATGGCACAGTTCAGGAGCTCGCTGCAGTCGGCACAGGTATCATATCCTTTGGATCTGACGCATTTCCGTATCTCACAATTAAAGCAGTGACTGAACTTTGCCCCTTCCTCGCGGCATCCTGTGCAATTGATCATTTCAGGTGTCAGATTGGCATTATACATCACCTTCCATTTATCGGCTGTGATCTTTCGCAAATTATCATCATCCTTTACTGTGGCTATCCTGGCTTCGCAGTTCAGGCAATTCAGCCCGCAGCATGAAACAAGCTTTTTCATTTTTTAAGTATTTAGCAACTAAGTTAGACACTTTTCCTGAAAAACTACAAAATTTTAGTATTCCTCAGTTCCCTTTGTTTCCATGAGGCTGGTCACGCAGCTGTATCTGTAAAGCTTAAGCGCCAGCTTTATAATGAATAAAGCCTGGGAAAGAAGAAATAACTGAAAAATGCCGCCCCCGGATTCAGGAGTTATTCCAGGCAGCACCTTTAATACAACGAAGAGAAATAATGCATTTATAAGAATAAGGATAAGCATCAGTCCCCATGATGAAGCGAAATTTCCAAATGTCAGGCTGAAACCTTTTCCCAGTGCCTTGAATGCATCTTCTCCGGTGTTTGCTGCTTTCCACGCCCTGGCATAATCTGCAACAAGGAGCAGAACAGGTAAGAATAAAAGAAATATTATAAGGCACATAACAATTGTACGGTAAATGACCAGTTCGACATGATCGCCCTCCATATCAACAAATAAAATCGGGATAACAAAGACAATCAGGGAAATAAGCACTATTGATAATACTGATATAAAAGTGATCAGAATAAAAGACCAGAAATTTCTGACACAGGCTCTCATAAACTCTTTAACAGATGGTTCTGAACCATTCCTGATACAGTCGAATAATCCTCCTGTGAAAAAAGTATTAATCAAAAAACTGAAAAGTATCAGAGTCAGAAAGCCATTGCCGAATCCGGCAATAACGCCATTGTAAATAGTTCCAAGATCAAGGAATGCTTCGATATTCAAACCTTCGGAAAGCTTTTCGACAATCATACTCGTACCGAAACCTGAGTATAAAACACCCTTAAGAGGGCTGACAGCAAGTGTTGTTACCATAAGCATTGCAAACCATACAACAAGTATGTTCTTCCATGCAATAACCGTGCGTCCTGCTCCTGCTTTTAACGATATTATTATTTTCATAGACCCGGTATTTACAGACTGATAAAACTTATAAAGAATTGAAGAAACGAGACCAGCTTGCTCCTGATGCGTCGCAACGGTATCCTGTCAGGATTTTCGGTATAAGAATTGTTCAGATAATTTACATCCATCAATATCTTATATTCCGGATCGATTTTTACCCAGTCAATCTTGCTGTTGCCTGTGTACTTAAAGATCTTCGTCCGGCTTATGCCATCCCATGTTTCCTTCACCTCGCTGCCATTTTCAAAGTGTACAAGAACTTCAACCGGGAGAATAATTCCCCCATCTCTTAACAGCTCAGCACGGCAATTATACAGTGAATCGTTCCCGGGGACTATATCGTTTTTATAACCAACCATGTAATCGCAGATCTCAGTTCCATAAAGTGTCTGGTTGAAGAACCAGTTAAGATCAGGTCCGTACATTGTGCCGTTATTACCGGTTACAACTTCATTGGCTACAGCTATGAAATCCTTTCCGGAAGGATGTCTGAATCCCCATTTTTTATAGTATTCACGGAAAATTTGGTCCATCATCTCTTCGCCGATAATACCTTCAAGCGTATGCAATATAACCCCGGTTTTCTGATACGACATCATGCTGTAAGTACCAAATGGATAATTCCAGGAGTACTCCGCATTTGTTGTTGCCTGCCGTCCCCTGGCTCTCACGTATGATATCCTTCCTATTGATTTATCAGAGATTTTAAGCCGGTCATGATCGAGCATTCCGCTTTCTTTTCCATAAAAATGATCCATGATTCTGCCTTCCCAGTAGGTGTTCACCCCTTCATCGAGCCAGGGTTCTTCGAATTCATTGCTGGCAAGAATTCCCATGAAATATGCATGACCGAATTCATGAATTGTAACCATTTCAGGCATATGCAGGTATTCCGGGACTCCAAAGAACGAAGTTGATGTAAACAGTGTCGTGTATTCCATTCCTCCGGAAAAGCTACCTTTTATCGGAGGATCGACAAAAGTAAGGTGAGGCCATGGGTATGGTCCGACATGCTCTTCAAGATATTCGAGAGCATTTTTCACTGCCGCTATTTGTCTCGGTACCTGTTTTATTCTGTCGGGAGGATAAAGAAAAGTGATCTTTACATGCTTCCATTCATCGTTATGAATTCCATATGCCGGCCATGCTGTCCAGGCGAAATCAACAATATCTTCGGCCCTGCAGGTGATTGTCCTGGTTGAATCTGAATTTTCCGCCTCTCCTGTTACCAGTCCGCCTGAACCAACGACATAATCCTTTGGAACAGTAATAGTTACGTCATATACACTATGATTGGAATAGAACTCTGAGTTCCTGTGAAACTGGTGACAGTTCCATCCACCCTTCACTGCATATCTCATTCCGGCGGATTCGTAAACCCCGAACTTGGGAAACCACTGGGCAACAAAAAAATAGTTATCAGTATAACCAGTCCGGGGACCGGCTTTCGGAAGCTTTGAAGTGAAATCAATATCGAGGCTGACAGTATCTCCAGGTTTACAGGGTTCCGGCAGGAAAATCTCCAGAACAGTCATATCATTCACGTTATTGTCGTCAGGACTTATAAAATGCATTGAGTCAGCAAGATCTATTCCACCCGCTGTGGTAATTTTATTGATATCAACATATCCGCTGTCGGAAAGAAAGTCCGGCATCATGCCCCTGCTCTCCGTTAAGAATGTTGATTTCTTATTCCTGAAAGCATTCAGGTAAAGATGCATCTGAACATTGCTGACAACATCCGTGGACATATTCACCCAGAATGTGTGCATCTTTCCATGTACGCTTTTTGTGGCCGGGTCAAGAACGGCATCGATTGAGTAACCTGTCTGCCTCTGACTAAGAGGTTCTTTGAGAACAACCTGTGAGCGGCAAACAGAAAAAAGGCCTGTCAGACAGGCCAGTGTTAAAAATATCTTTTTCATTTCAGTGCTGCCATATTACAGGCAGTGAATTTATTTCATTTCAGCTTCTTTTTTAAGTGTAAGAGGAATTTCTCCGTCAGGTGAAAGAGCTTTACCGGTCATAGCCGTATCAGATTCCATTTTCAGCAGGATACCTACCGTACCTCCCTCAATATAAACTTCAAAAGACAGGCTGTCGCCGGCAAACTTCACTTTTTCACCGGGAATTTTATAGTCGCTTCCTGTAAAAGAGATTGATGCCGTATGAACTTTTTCCTGAAGACCAACTATAATGTTTCCGGTTGTGTATCCCTCAGGAGCATAGGGAGCGTCAAATTTCCATGTACCAACAGGATTAAGCTTTTTGGTGTTCGACTGTGCAGTTATTGAGAACACTGCAAGAAGTAAAATTACCAGGGTTGAAAGGGTTCTTTTTTTCATATATATATCTGATGTTAGTTAAACATATCAAATATAAATAAAAAATTATGCACAAATGCATATTTATTTCAGCCCCTGATATTCTTCAACATCCACCTGCAGCCTTCTTCTTTTTGGTAGCTGGCTTCATTACTGGTTTGGAAGCCGCAGGCGATTGTTCTTCAGCAGATTTCACGACACCTCCGCCACCAAGCGCCTGTGATGCGCTCATCCTGAAATCATACCTGGCAAATTCCTCATCCGAGCTTGTTGATGCAGGTTTTTGCGGATTCATTATTGCATCGAACCAGTAGTTGAGACCGCCGTCAAGAACGAAATTGTTCGTATACCCAAGCTGCCTTGTTATCATCCAGGCTTCATTTGCGGCAAGTGTACCGTTGGAATAGAATATATTCGTTTTCAGATCCTGATTCAGGATATCGGTATATTGTTCGGAGAGCAGATCATTCAGTGGAATGTTGATAGCTCCAGGAAGACTGAAGTTCTCAAATTCTTCCTGGCTCCTGACATCAATAAGCCGTAAAGAAGGATCTTTCTTTATTATCATGTCAGCGACATTCTCAGGAGCTATGTACTGAGAGCGGGTATTGACTTCTGTCAGCAGCTCATCAGCAGTAAGCTTGAATTGTCTTGTTTTGTTCTGCGGCACTGCCGCTATTATCAGTCCCATCGGGACCAGGAATATTGCGAGAAGCTTGCGGGGAGACATATTATGCGTTTATTGAGTTTTGGATTAAATATTGTTGCGGGTTGCGGGTTGAAAGTTGCGGGTTAAGCTTAGTATTCTTCACGGGGGAATTTTTTTTCAGCCCATTCTGCCACTCCGAACATTACAAGAGCGACAATTATCAGGATGAGTGCGAATACGCCGTCTGTAAGTCCGAGTGATTCGCTCACTTTCGGCGCTCCGAGGAATTTGGCAAGGTACATTCCATCCCATAAATCATAACCTATACCGAAGATGAAGACTCCAATGAATAATCCGCCTACAAAAACCATGGCATCGATTTTTCCGATGGAAGCTCCGCAGAAGCTTGTCCCGGGGCAGAATCCGCCGATAATGAATCCTGCACCCATTATCACACCGCCAGCAATTGCAGAAGTAAGATATGTAGGATTAACATAAACGAGATCGAGATCGATCCAGCCGAACAGGCTGAAGAACAATAAGCCGAGCATTGCTGTAATTGCCGCGGTGAAGAATACTTTTAAAACTACAGCATCATAACCATAAAACACACCTGCCAGTTTCCTGCTCGATGAGAATCCGCTCTGCTCCAGGACAAATCCAAACCCTATTCCTATGAAAAAAGCAAGGAAAAGGTTGGTGTTTTCGGATATAATTTCATTGATTGCTAAAGGTCCCATTTTTCTATTTATCTAAAATGTTACTGATTACTGATTACTGATTACCGATTACCAATTACTGATCACTGATCACTGATTACCGAATACCGATTAGCGCTTACCGATCACTAATGCTCAAATCCAGTTCCGTCTGAAAAAGTAAGCAAGTGCAAAGGCGGTACCGAAGATCGCCATCATGGTCACAAATCCACCCAGTGAGAGTACGGCCATTCCGCTCAGGGCTGAACCGCTTGTACACCCGCGGCCAAGCTGTGAACCGAAGCCAAAGAGTACGCCGCCTGCCAGGGCAAGCATGATCCTTTTCCGGGATGTTATACCGGGTGCATGTTCCACCTTCAGCTTTAACCTGCCGGAAATCGCACCGGAAATGAAACCCCCGACAATAACCCCCATCATTTCGAAAACAAGCCAGGTTTTCATCGGATTACCTGAATGTGATTCGTGAAATTCCTTTACGAAAGCAGAGTTTTGTTCCGTCGCAGGGGCTATTGTAGTCATCGTTCCTACTACGGCGCTCTTGATCGCACCACTGGCTCCGAGCCCCCTGCCTGCCACAAAATTCGCGGCGAGAAGAACAAGCCCCAGCAGCACCCCGCCGACATAAGGATTAAGATACTTTTTTGGATTTGCCATTTTATCTTTGCTAGATTCGTTATACTATATTGTTTACAATGCTTTATCCTCTACGAGGAACAAGCTCTTAGCTCTTAGCCCTCTGCCCTCCGCCCTCCGCCCTCCGCCTTAATACAGCCACCTGCTTACCTGTCCGGCGTTAACTATAATGAACCTCAGCACGAGACTGCCAAAGATCACCAACACAGCAGGCACAATTACAGGTATATGGTATTTCCTGAGTTCCATCATCTCGAGTACTGCAGGCAGAACCATTCCGAGAGCCACAACAAAGATCCAGAATGAAACTGTGAAAGGTCCTCCGAGGAACATTCTTGCCGCTTCGATCTGCACCTGGGTGCTCGCCAGCAATCCCATGAATAAATGAATTATGAGGAACAGCTCAATCCCGATAAGAACCAGGTCGATCCGGGCAAACTGTTTTCTTTCTGCAGTATCTTTAGAAAAAATAAGCGTGGCCGCCGCCCCTGCTGATAATCCTGAGGTGAGAAACAACGGACCGAGTATCGATGTATTCCAGAGCGGACGTGCATTAAAAGCTGAAAGGAGAATGCCGGTATACACTCCGAGTATTATCCCGTAGATCAGCATTATCCAGGCAAGCGCTTTTTTATACCTGTTAAAAAAAGTTTCGATCTCATACAGCCATTTGAATTTCCAATCCCATTTTGGAAATACATCCCTGATATGCAGTGCGCACCAGATGAACGAGACCGGCGTTATAACCATCAGGGTCCATGCTCCCCACGACATCGGCGATTGCAGCTTTATGTTTGTATAGAGCTGCCAGAAGTAGAGCTTGTGACGGAGATCAATGAAGAGCGCCAGGAGCCCAAAGACAAGAAGGAACGGTGTAAGGAATGGAGTTAATCTTACGGCTGTTCTGTACTCCTTCTCTTTCCCCCTGATAAAATATAATGCGGCAATTGCAAGAATGCCTGCTGCCATACCTCCAAGAAACAGGTAAAGAGATATCTGCCAGTGCCAGATATGCAGCTGAGGATCCACCATTGGATTCATCCTGCCGCTGACAATCAATTCTTCTTTCATATCTGTAATTTTCTAGACTAAAAAGAACAGTTTGGGATCAGTACCTGCTTCCGGAATAAGAGTTTTAAATTTCCTTATCCTGAGAACCTTCGAAACATCGCTGTTTCTGTCGTCGAGGTTACCAAAATATATACATTTTGTAGGGCAGACCTCCGCACAGGCCGGTGACATTCCGTTCTTTATCCTGTGATTGCAGAAAGTACATTTATCAACATAACCTGAAGGATGAGCATATCTTGCATCATAAGGACATGAAGCAATACATGCTCCGCAACCGATACACTCTTTCGGGTTGACAAGCACGATGCCGCCATCCACAATATGAGATGCGCCGGTAGGGCAACATCTTACACAAGGTGCATTTGCGCAGTGATTACACCTCTCGGAACGTATCTCGATTTCGAGCTCAGGATAGGTGCCGTCAACAGATTCCACCACCCACTCCCGGCAATACCCGATGGGAACATTGTTCTCCGTCTGGCATGCAACGACACAATCGCTGCAACCAACGCATTTCCTGGTATCAATGGCCATTGCGTATCTCATGATGCAACCCCCTCCCGCGGCTTTTCAGTAAGGAAAGTCACAAAATTCGATCTCATACCGGTTCCTCCCATCAACATGTCAGTTTTGACTCTGGTAATAAGCTGCGTGTCGCTTGCGCCTTTACCGAAGCACCTTTTCATCTGTTTTTGTGCATGCCCAAAACCATGTACCATATATACTGAATCCCATCTTATCCGCTCAGTGATTCTGGCCTTTACCGGGAAATCTGAAACTATCTCATCCTGGTTTTTAAGCCATACATACTGGCCATTTGAAATACCCCATTCCTTTGCAATTACTGGATTGATCCAGACATTATTTTCATCCATCAGATCCGTGAGATTCGGATTGTTCGATGTCCGGCTGAAAGTGTGCATCGGGGCACGACCGTAAATAAGCCTGTAGAATCCTTCTGGTGGCTCTTCATGCGCAGTATATTTCGGAAGAGGATCAAATCCCATACTTTCAAAATATGTTGAATACAATTCTATTTTGCCTGAATCGGTGAAAAACTGAACCTCCGCTCCTTCAGTTATATAAATATCATCAGCATCACGCTCGAAGTTCTTAACCCCGGTCTTCTTCATTTCTTCAAGTGAAGTCCCGGCTTTCTTCAGCTGCCAGTCAAGAAGCTCCTCCTGCTTTTCGAATGGATAATAATCCTGCAATCCCAGCTTTTTTGAAAGTTCACGGGCGATCCAGTAACCTGGCTTCGTTTGATGCAATGGCTCTGCAGCAGGAACCCTGACAGCTATGGCTGGTTTCCTGTGAGGCGCAGTCCTTATGCTGTCGTATCTTTCGAGGTATGTGCATTCAGGCAAGACGACATCAGCCCACCCGGTGATCTCCATGGGCATTGTATCAACAGCAACGAGAAGATCAAGGTTCTGAATTGCCTTAAGTGTATTCTGCTGGTCGGGAATAGTCATAATCAGGTTTGTGCTGTTCACGAACCATCCCTTAATAGGGTACGTGGGGTTGTTTTCAGGAATTGAAGCGTCTATTATAGCATTTGAAACAGGAGAACTCGCGGCAGGATATTTATCCGGGAATAACTCATTCCAGGTTTTAGCAGGTTTTTTAAATGCAGGAAGCGGATAAGAGGCAAGCTCAAAACGTGCAGGTCTGTAGAAACCACCTCGTCTTCCCCATGAACCAAGCAAAGCATTCAAGATGGCAATTGCCCTTACACGCTGGGTATCATCACCATACCATGTAACATGTCTTCCCGGATGTACTATAACTGAAGGAGAGGCATCAGCCATTTCCTTTGCAGTGCGCCTGATAAGATCGGGCCTGATAGTTGTTATTCCGTATGCCCATTCTGGGGTGAAGTCTTTTACATGAGATTTCAGCTGATCAAACCCGTTGCAGTAACTGTCGACATACTTCTTATCGTACAATTCATTATAAATAAGCTCATGCATCCATGCGAGAAGAAGAGCTATATCTGTTGATGGTTTTATCGGAAGCCAGAACTTTGATTTCCCTGCAGCTGTTGAAAATCTTGGATCAACCGTAATAATCGAAGCGCCCCTGTCAATTGCATCGGACATTTCCTGAACCTGCCCGTTATGCATGTTCTCACCGATATGTGAACCTATCAGGACAAGGCATTTTGTATCGCGGATATCTGTAATCTCCGGAGAATAAACCTCCTCACCAAATGTAGCTATGAACGCTTCATCGCGCGGACCACGGCATTGCGCGTATGATGGTTCGGCAATATTCGCTGAACCAAAAGCCTTGAAAAGGGTGGAATAATAAGCTGAACCAGAACCATGCGTAAAGAGAGCCATGCTTTCAGGACCATATTTTGAAGAGATCTCCTGCATCTTAGCAGCAATTAATCCAAGGGCTTCATCCCATGATGCTTCACGGAAGACCTGTCCGCCTCGTTTCTCAACCCTTATCAGGGGAGTTCTCAGACGATCTTCATCGTAATACATTCCAACGCCGCCTGTACCCCTGGGACAAAACCTCCCGTTACAATGCTGGTCATCATCGTTGCCAACAATCTTCCAGATCTTTCCTTCTGAATTTTTGTAAACCCAGCCTGCACACTTCCAGAAGCATATCTCGCAATAGGTTGGAATCCTTGTCAGATCCGGGATAAGATTTTTTGGCTCTACTTCAGAAAATGTTTTAAGGATATTGTACCCTCCTGCACCGGCAGCAAGGGCGCCCAGACCGAGTGAGGTGATTCTAATAAAATTCCTCCTTGAAACCATTGTTAATTAATTAACAATGCAAAAATATAAAAAAACGTAATCTTTTATTGATATATTTAGATAAATAGATTTGTTATTTTTCAACTCCGTCCGGTGGTCTTGTTAATTTATTCACAATCATTGAGATGGAATTATTTGGAATTAGTATAAATTAAGGTATACGGTACCTGGAGCACGGTACACGCTACTGGTGAACGGTTCTGTGTTTATTCCCCTCCCGGGAGGGGTTAGAGGTGGGTTTTATGGTTGCGGGTTGCGGGTTGCAAGAGACCGGATGCCGGAAGCCTGAAGCCTGATGCCGTTATTCAATCAGATAACCAATATCTTATAACCCATTAAATTCACAAGTTTTTTGCCGGGAACAAATAATTTTGAAGCAAGTGACCACACCTTTGCCAGGTGACGGTCCTGTTGCTCACGCATCCTTACGACAAGTTCATCAAGAGCAGGTGAATTCAATTCATTGGGATACCTGTATTCCAGGGCTTTCACGAGCTGGGCCACATCATTTATCTTGCCCAGGTTCCGTGTGAGCGATTCCAGCTTCTTTTCGAGTGACCTGACAGTATCGCTGTTCATCGGACGGAAGAAATAGAGCTGGTAGAGGAATTCCTTTGCTTTTTTCCTGAATTCGTGAAGCTTTTTCTCTTTTAGATTGTTCCTGGCGATCATGTACTGTTCGACAGCTTTCAGGTAGGTACCTTCAAGCTCTTTCAGAAGCATGTTTGCATCAAAGTTCTGCATATTCCTGAACCTGATGCGGTAAGACGTTTTTTTAATCAGCTCACTTATCTGGTCAATTTGTTCCTTCATCTCCTGTGATGGAGTCTCAGAATGCACAGGCTTACTTATCAGGCTTGATATTCTGGTGTTATCCTGCAGCCGCTCAAAAAGTTCCGGATAATCTTTCTTTAAGTCTTTCAGTGTCTTCCTGTGTACCGTTGAGTCTCTCCAGGATGTCATCAGCCTGGCTGCTTCCTTAAGGCTGCGGATATCTTTTTCCCGGTATTCGATTTCACTCTGGGGATCGACAAGTTTCAGCACTGCCCGTGATTTCTTCAGCAGAACCCTCATATCGTGAACTGAATCGTTATCAGGCACAGGCGACTTTGTTAAAAGTAGTGATGCATCATTCAGATATGCCGATAATTCAGCCTTTATGTCCTTCAGCCTGATGTAATCCTGATCCATGGTAAAATATTATAAATGATAAATTTACTAATTTAGAGGAATCGCTGCATAAAGAAATTAAAATATGGAAGAAAATGAGATTTCCTTTAAAATCAGGGGTCGTTTCCCGCTGATTACGCAGATGTGCGCTGATTAAACGCAGATTTTAATTATTCTGAAATCCCATTATTCTATTTCTAACGACAAAAATCTGCGCTAATCTGCGTGGATTTTAATCAGCGAGATCTGCGGGAAACTGAAATTGAGTGTATGTCAAATCTCCTTGCAGCTAAAAGTTTAGCTGATTATCAAAGAAAAAGCTATTTTTGTTTATACTTATATTAAATGTATAATGGGTAAGTCGATTAAGGTACAGAGGATAGGGATTCTGACTGCAGGAGGTGATTGCCCGGGGATAAATGCAGCCATCAGGGGAGTTGGGAAAACAGCTATTGTCAAATATGGCATGAAGATCATCGGAATAAGCGATGGTTTCACAGGAATGATAAACAAGGAGTACAGGGAGCTTACGGAACATGATCTTTCAGGCATACTTACACTTGGGGGTACAATTCTCGGAACATCCAGGGAAAAACCCTTTAAATCAGACGGAGAAGAAAAGCGATATTAAAAAACCCGTACTCATAAGGGAACATTATGAGCAGATGGGACTCGACTGTCTTGTATGCATCGGTGGAAACGGGACACTTAAAACCGCAAACCTCCTATCCCAGGAGGGACTTAATATAGTCGGAATTCCAAAGACAATAGATAACGATGTATGGGGTACCGATATCACATTCGGATTCGACTCGGCTGTTAATATCGCAACCGAAGCAATTGACAGGCTTCATTCCACAGCCAACTCGCATAAGCGGATAATGGTCATTGAGCTGATGGGACATAATGCCGGCTGGATTGCACTATATTCAGGTATGGCAGCCGGAGGCGATGTGATACTCATCCCTGAAATACCTTATGATGAGAAAAAGATAGCCGAATACCTGATACGACGCGTGGAAGGCAATAAACCTTATTCGATCGTTGTGGTGGCAGAAGGAATTAAAAACCCGGATAAGGAAAGATCTGTTGCTCATTACCTCAGCAGAAAGATCACTGAGCTGACAGGACTGGAAACAAGGGAAACTGTTCTGGGGTACATCCAGAGAGGAGGTACCCCCTCTCCCATGGACCGTGTACTGGCAACACGATACGGAGCAGCTGCTGTTGACATGATCGCAAGGAAAGAATATCGGAAAAATGGTAGCCCTGAGAGACGATAAGATCGTTTCTGTTCCTTTGCGGAGGTTGCAGGAAAACTTAAGCTAGTCGATCCCGATAATCACACTGGTAATGCAGGCCAGGAATATGGGCACCAACTTCGGAAACTAGTAAATACCAAATAATTAACAATGAAGAAACTGATTTTTGTACGGCATGGAAAAGCCGAGCCTGAAGAAGAGATTCCCGGTCTTTCGGATTTTGAAAGATCGCTGACTCCAAATGGGAAAAAAATCGCAAAACAGATGGCACAAACTCTTTCTTAAAAAAGAGGATTCTCCGGGGCTGATCATTTCCAGTCCTGCTTTCAGGGCTCTTGAAACAGCATTGATATTTGCAGGCGAGGCCGGATCTGATTATGACAAAATAGTCCTTAGCAGCGATCTGTATTTCAATACAAACCTGCTTAAATTGCTTAAAACAATATCAGCGGTCAGCGATGACGTTAAAACTATAACCCTGTTCGGCCACAATCCTTCATTCTCCGATATGTCCTGACAGGCTTTGCAAAACAGGATGTGAATCGGTCCCAAAAACAGGTATTGTGTGTCTTACATTCGATACTGAAAAATGGTCGGAAATAACCAAGGGAAACGGGAAGATGGAATATTTCCTGAAACCTGAGAGATAAAACATGAGCAAGACTTATATACCCAAAGGAGATCAGCTGGCTTTCTTTCAATGAAAGAGTGCTGCAGGAAGCTGAGAACAAAGATGTTCCATTGCTTGAAAGTTTCAAGTTTCTTGGGATTTATTCAAATAACCTCGATGAATATTTCAGGGTAAGGGTTGCCACTCTGAAACGGCTCTCGCTGCTTGGTGAAAAATCGAAAAATATCCTTGGGTACAATCCAAAGGCCACACTGAAGAAGATCCAGCAGATCGTGCTTAAACAGAATGAAAAGTTCGAAAAGATCTATTCCGAACTGCTAAAGGAACTGGAAAAGCATAGGATTCACTTTGTGAATGAGAAAGAGCTGACACCGGAGCAGGCAGAATTCGTTCAGAAATATTTTCATAAAGAGGTCAGAACCAGGCTGATGCCATTCCTGATCGAAAAAGACGCGGATCTTCCGAATCTTACGGATGATGCAATATACCTTGCGATAAGCCTTGTGAAAAAAGGAACTGAGAAAAAACGGTTTGCCCTGCTTGAAGTACCTACTGAACGTACTGCCCCGTTTTATTGTCCTCCCTGAATACGGGTGATGACAAATACGTGATGTTCCTCGATGACGTTATAAGATCGGGATTAAAAGAGATATTTTTCCTGTTCGATTTTGATGAGTTCACGGCACATACAATCAAGCTTACAAAAGATGCAGAGCTCGATATTGCAGACGATATATCCGAAAGTTATATCGACAAGCTTTCGAAAGAAGCCTTCAGCAAAGGAAATGGGGTACTCCTACCCGTTTTATTTATGACAGGGATATGCCTAAGGATCTTCTTAAGATACTCACAAAAAAACTGAATTTCGGCCCCGCTGATGTTACAATCCCGGCTAACAGGTATCATAATTTCAAGGATTTCATGAAGTTCCCGAATCTCGGGAAGAAAAAATTCTATTATGAACCACTTGTTCCTGTTCCGCATCGTGACATTCAGCCGGGAAAGAGCATTCTATCTGCTATAAACAAAAAGGATATAATGCTGATCTTTCCCTATCATCCGTTCGATCATTTCATCGACCTGCTCAGGGAAGCATCAATTGATCCGTATGTCACATCAATTGAAATAACCCTTTACCGGCTTGCCAGGAACTCAAGCGTTATAAATGCACTCATGAATGCCGTCAGGAATGGGAAGGAAGTTACAACAGTTGTGGAGCTTCAGGCCAGGTTTGATGAGGAGGCGAATATTCTCTGGGGCAACAAGCTGAGCGATGAAGGAGTGAAGGTTATCTATGGGGTACCCGGGTTGAAGGTGCATTCAAAGTTATGCCTTATAACACAGGGTGAAGAACGATGCTAACTCAGCGTTATGCAGCTGTTGGAACTGGAAATTTTAATGAAGATACAGCCAGGATCTATACTGACCACCTGCTGCTCACCCGAACAAGAAGATCACCAACGAGGTGTTGAAGGCATTTAACTTTCTTCAATGCCAATTACAAGAAGGAAAATTACTATCATCTTATCCTCTCCCCTTTCCTGCTGAGGAATAAGATAACCCTGCTCATTGAAAATGAGATCAAATTCGCAAAAGCAGGCAAGAAAGCATTCATATACTGAAGCTAAATAATCTTACCGACTCTGAAGTAATTGACCAGCTATATGAGGCAAGCCAGTGCAGGTGTGAATATCAGGCTCATAATCAGGGGGATGATATCTCTTGTCCCTGGTGTGAAAGAAATGAGTGAAAACATAAAAGCCATTGGCATTGTAGATCGTTTCCTGGAGCATACAAGATTTATGATATTCCATAACGGCGGCGATGAAGAATATTTTATCTCTTCCGCCGACCTTATGACAAGGAATATAGAACACCGGATCGAGGTCACATGCCCTGTTTTCGATGAACGAATCAGGAAGCAGATGAAGGAGATCTTCCTTCTGCAGTGGAAGGACAATGTGAAGGCACGCAGGCTGGATGCTAATCTCTCTAATGAGTTTGTCGAACATGATAAAAAGGAGATCAGATCGCAGATCGAAGTGTATAATTATTTGAAGAAGGCCAGTGAAGAAGGCGATAAGTAGGTTTCAGGTTTCGGCCTCATTCGACAAGGCTACGGAGGCTGAAAGTTACCGGTTAATGGATCACCGGATGCCGGATACCGGATACCGGATACCGGATACCTTTAACAAATAATAGATGAATATTCTTTAAATTATATATATGAACTATTTCGTATTAGTTGCCGGAACAATAATCATTGTTCTATTTTCCTGGTTCCTGTCGATAAAGTATAAACGTTATCATGGTATCTCCAGGTTTTTTGCTTTTGAAAGCATTTTCATATTATTCCTTCTTAATTATGATGTATGGTTCAGGGATCCACTTTCCTGGAACCAGGTTCTCTCATGGATTCTGCTGATCTCTTCCCTGTACCCGGTAATTTCGGGCTACCTTCTTCTTAAAAGAAAGGGAAATCCGGAAATTAATTTTGAGAATACATCGGTGCTTGTCAAATCCGGAATTTACGGATTGATCCGTCATCCATTGTATTTATCGGTATTTCTGCTTGGAACCGGTATTATGATGAAGGATCCGGGCAAAATACAACTCATCTTAGGCACAATCAATCTTATTGCAATCTATATCACTGCCCGGATTGAAGAAGGTGAAATGACGGATAAGTTCGGAGAACAATACAGGGAATATATGAAGGAAACAAAAATGTTCATACCATATATAATCTGATAAATGTTGCACGCAAAGTGGAACGCCCACATTGAAATACATTATGATTAAATATTAATGCGGATTTCTTTGCGACTTAGCGACTTTGCGAGAATAAGTTATTGCACGCAAAGACGCAAAGAACGCTAAGTATTTCGCAAGCCGGTTATCCCAAATTTTATATGATTAAACCGGATTTCTTTGCGACTTGGCGACTACTATATAACTCACCCCTAAATCCCCCAAGGGGGACTTTTGCGGGCCCCCGTGGGGGTCAGGGGTAGCCTGTGGAAGGAGTTATATGCATTGAAATTCCTGATCTTCAGGTGGATCACTTTGCGAGAATAAGTTATTGCACGCAAAGACGCAAAGAACGCTAAGTATTTCGCAAGCCGGTTGTCCCAAATTTTATTTGATTAAACCGGATTTCTTTGCGACTTGGCGACTTTGCGAGAAAGCCTGAAACAAAATCCTCTTCTGTTTGTTTTATTTAGAATCATTCTAATTAAACAAGCCTTATGAACAGAAGAGACTACCTTCAGAAATTTGTCCTGGGCGGGACTGTCTTATTTCTTGCACCATCTGTTTTACAGAGTTGCTCCAAAGATGATGAACCCCAGCCGGAAACGGGTCCTGGTCCAAAGCCCGGAGAAAAAATAACAATTGACCTGTCGCTCCCTGCAAATGCAGCATTGAATAATCCCGGCGGAAGCAAAGTATTCCAGACAATTCTTGTAGCAAACACCGGTAATGGGTTTATTGCCCTTTCAAGTGTTTGTACACATGAGGGTTGTACAGTGGAGTATAACGGTACGGCAAATAAGCTCCAATGTCCCTGCCACGGATCGGAATTCAATACAACCGGAATTGTCCTTCTCGGACCGGCAACTGCATCGCTTCAAACTTATAATATTACGCGGGCAGGAGATACTCTCACAATAACAGCCTAAAAAAACTGAGGCTGTTCCTGAGCATGGAACAGCCTCATCAACATGATCATAAATAAACAAAGTATATCACTCCGAAATCCAGGCTAAAACTTTTTCAGAATCTGGTTTTACTTTTGGTTCAAGTACATCAACAAGCTTCCCGTTTTCATCAATAAGATACTTCTGAAAGTTCCAGGCAACTTCACTGTCCTTCACTCCATTCAGCTCTTTTGAGGTAAGCCATTTGTAAATTGGCGCCATGTCGTCTCCTTTCACGGATATTTTGCTCATCATTGGAAAACTGACACCATAATTATCAGAACAGAATTTCTTTATCTCTTCGTTTGAACCGGGTTCCTGCCCTGCAAAATTATTGGCAGGAAAACCTACAACAACCAGATGATCGCTGTATTTTTCATAAAGAGCTTCGAGCTCCTTGTATTGTACTGTAAATCCGCATTTTGATGCCGTATTGACGATCATAACCTTCTTACCCTTTAAAGAGCTGAAATTAAACTCCTCGCCATCAAGTGTTTTGACCCTGAAATCATAAAAGTCCGATTGCGAGAAAGAGGTAAATGCAAAAGTTATTAATAAAAGAATTGCCCAACTAAGTTTTTTCATATAGGATGGATTAATTTTACAGCATTAACAAACAGGAAGGAAATTATGTTCAGAAAAATTTGGAAGCAAATAAAGATTATAGTATTTGCTGTGGTAATACTTGCATGTATCCCGAGATCGATTCTGCCTCTCGGATCTCAGTCAGAGGACATTGTTTATTATGTCAGGCTCAATGATGCTGAAAAAAGATTGCCCGATTTCAAGGATGACAGACAGGCGCTCGAACTCAAGATGGAACAGCTTAAAGAAATCAACCGCAGCAGGAAAAGGTACAGCGCAAAACCTGTAAAGCTAGACATACTCGCTTCGCGTGTTGCAAACAAAATGAGCCGGGAAGCAGCGGAGAATGATTATGTCGGTCACTGGAACCTGGCCGGTGAAAAACCTTATCACAGGTACGCTTTTGCAGGAGGCCATGATCATGTTACAGAAAATGCTTATGGTGAATGGTCGTCCCAAAATTATGAAATCACTCCTCTTGTTATTGGCCAGATGATGAAAGGCGGGCATGATATCTTTATGAAAGAAAAAGCTCCGAATGATGGTCATAAACAGGCAGTGATCGGCAAGGATCACAATTTTGTAGGAATCGGATATTACCTTTCGGGTAAACAGTTCAGGTATTATGAAGAGTTCATCGACAGGTATTTCGAATTTGAGAATATACCGTCAGAGATGAAAACAGGTGAAAAGAATTCCATTACTGTGAGAACTGACGGGAACAACTTTCTCTATTTTATGATAGTTTACTACGAGAAATTCCCTGAGCCAATGAGCCCGAAGGAGATTTCCCGGAAGAGTAGTTATGCTGATTTCACGAACGAACAATATCAGCAGATATATGCCTGGGACCTGGCTGCCTTCAGGAAAGGATCTGAATATAAAATCCCCCTTTCGTTCAAGAAAGAGGGATTATACTATATCCATATTTTCTCCGACAAAAAAGAGTATACAAAACCTGCAAGCTTATCAACCAAAGGCAGGACTCCTTACAGCGGTATTGTGATAAAAGTAAAAAGCTGAAAACTTATTTCTTCAACTCAGCTGATTCTACTATATCGAGAACCACAGGGAAAGAATAACCCTCGTTCGGCATCTCAACATTGCCTGTCATCTTTGTTGTAGAAGTAGATTTAACAAAATAACCCGCGTCAGGAGAGAACCATACTGCAGCAGTACCGGTGAATGTACCTTTTGTAACCATACTCATTCCCTGTACCTCATTCTTCATATTACTGGTACCTGAGGTTACACTTGATATTTTTGCACATTTTATTCCTATAACTTCCTCGAAACCTTCGAATTTGTTCTCTGAAGTTACTATTGTGACCTGCGAGCTCATGCCTGATTCACTGCTAACAGTGTCGGAACTGGTCCATACATGACCCTGATCGATTTTATCATTCGGGAAAACCGGAAAGAGGTTGACAAAGGATCCGGATAAGTTACTTGGTCCCGAACCGGGGACTGTATAGGTAGTATTCTTAGCTCCTGAAATATCTGCAACCTTACCATTGGGACTGATTGAAATATTGAATGATTTACCTTTTACCTCATCAATTTTGCCTCCCATCATACCCTGAGGTGAATCTACAATCTCGGAAAGGCTGTCAATTGTAATTTGCAGGTTCAGGTTCTTATCCAGGTTCCCGGCTGATTTTACATTGAAACCCATAACATTTGTTACGTACACATCCATAGCCTGCCCCTGGATATCAAGGACCTCATGGATATTTGATGAATTGATATACGTTACAGGGGTTGAAGGATACCTGTAAGTGAAATTGATGTTCTTTTGAGAAAATGCGCTGACCGTGAGAGCTATCAACATGATAACCGTCACTGAGAGGTGGTTTAGTTTTTTCATTTTTCAGGGTTTAAGACTTAAAATTAGTTAAAATCCCCAGAATATCAAATGATTTTCATTCCCGACTGTCCTCATCGCAAAAAACCCACCCCTACCCCCTCCCAGGAGGGGAATTAATGAGACTTGCAACCATTAAATACCACTTTAGTCACCTTAGTCACTTTAGTCACCTTAGTCACTTTAGTCACTTTAGTCACTTTAGTCACTTCAATCAATCCTCCCTCCACTTCGACCTGTCAGGCAGAACAGGAGTATTCAGCTTTGGAACAGGTTTGGAATTCAACTCCCGGAGCAGAACCTCAACAGCCTTTTCGATGCAGGGATCGATACCTTTTGCCAGCTGTTCCGGCCGGTCAAACACTTCGATATCAGGATAAACGCCAACTCCTTCGATGATCCAGCCCTCATCCCTGTCGAATATTCCGAACTGGGGAACAGAAACATTTCCGCCATCAACCAGCCGCGCATTACCTGAAATACCTATCAGTCCGCCCCAGGTGCGTGTTCCGATAAGCTTACCAAGTCCCATCTTTTTGAAGAAGTAAGGGAAAGCATCTCCGCCTGAACTTGAATATCCGTTTATGAGCATTGCTTTAGGACCATCATGTGCGATTGCAGGAGATTTGGAAGGTACCAGTCCATTACGGTGCCAGTAGATGAGCGTATGCCTGTCGAGCAGGTCGGCCATCCTGTCGGGAATAAACCCGCCGCCATTATACCTGTCATCGATAATAAGAGCTTCTTTATTAAAATAGGCATACATACCCTGGAAAAGTTCCTTATTGCCCTGGGTGGATGTATTCGGAACATGAATGTATCCGATCCTTCCCCCGGAGAGCATGTCGACCATTGCCCTTCTTTCATCCACCCATTTGATGTACATTAGCTCAAGCTCGGTTGAAGTAGGCTTAACAAGCGATGTACGGGCGCCTTCGGCCACCGGTTTGCTATTGACAACTATCTCGATTGTTTTTGCGGCTGTGTTTTCAAGGAACATATAGGGATTATCGGTAGTTGTAATTTCCCTGCCGTTAATACTGATGAGATAATCTCCCTCCTTAACATCAACACCCTGTTCTGTAAGCGGCGATCTTCTTGCCGGATTCCAGTTTTCTCCCCTGTATATATCGGCTATTCTGTACCGCTTGCTGGTTTCGTCGGGCATCAGCTCCGCACCGAGCAATCCGCTTTCTACTCTTTTTGGCCGTTCAAAATCGCCCCAGTCCACGTAGGTATGCCCGGCATTTATCTCTGCAACTATCTCATTTATAATATAATCAAGATCTGCACGATGGCTTACTGATGGCAGAAGCGCATTATATCTTTCCCGGACTTCTTTCCAGTTAACACCATGAAGGTTTGAAACATAGAAATAATCGCGGACTATCCGCCAGGCATCGACATAAATCTGGTTCCATTCCCTGGCCGGATCTATCTTCATTTCCAGTCCGTTGAGATTCAGCTTTCCCGCGCCGGCTTTCTGCCCGGGTGTTGCTTTTATTATTCCATAATCTCCGCCGGAGGTATACATAACCATTTTACAATCGGATGATAGTATTGCGTTTGTTGCCTTATCAAGGATTTCTTCAGATTTTTCATCAGTTGTACTGAACTTCATCAGCTTCCCGTTGGTGATATAAAGGAGCCCGCCTTCAACTGCGCCAACGATCCTGTAGTCGCCTGCTTCGCCGGGAAGGGCTATTATCCTGTTATTAAATCCTTCAAAATCAACAGCGACTATCACCTCTTTTTTTGTTTCAGCCGCAGCAGGTTCGTTTGCATTCTTCTTATCTTTTGAAGGAGGTGTTGCCGTAATTAACTTCGGAGTTTCTTCCTTGACAGGTTCAACATCATTTTTATCCTTGAAAATCTTTGGACTCTTACCTGTAAGAGCAACGGCATACAGACGGGTTGCCCTGTTGTAGACATAGTCGAATTCGAAGCTTGAGAATGAAAGGTTAAAATCCCTGTTTGATGTGAAGAAAAGATAATTTCCATCCAGGCTGAATACAGGGCTATCGTCTGAGAATAATCCATCTGTTGCCTGGGTTATTTTCCCGGAGGCGATTTCATAAAGCCATATAGCGGTTTCGGTGTTCGCGGTCTGCTTGCTGTAGGTTATCCACCTTGAATCCGGAGAGAAACTGTAGCTTCTCAGCTCAGTACCGGCTCCGTGATCAACATCGGTTATCTTTCCAGAGGAGACTTCCAGTAATCGAAGGTTCAGGGTTCTGTCTGAGAAGAGGAGTAACTTGCTGTCAGGCGACCAGTCAGGCTGATATTTCCAGGCAGATGAATTAAAAGTTATTTGCCGGGGTTTCGCACCTTTTTTATTCTCGAGAAGGTACAGTTCATATTCACCTGTGGCATCAGAATAATACGAAATGTATTTGCCGTCGGGCGACCAGGCAGGAAATATCTCTCTCACTCCCTGGGTTTGTGTAATATTCTCAGTAATCCCGTTTTCTGCAGGAACCGAGAAGATGTCCCCCCGTGCATCGAAAAGAGCTCTCTTGCCTGTGGGTGAAACTGCAAAACTGTGAATGTTAGAAGTAACGTTCTTATAATAAGGTACAAGGTTAGGATTATCGAAATTAATATTGATCCTGAGCTTTTCACCCTGTCCTGTTTTCAGGTTCAGCTTCCACAGGTAACCGCCATTCTCATAAACAAGATTGTCCTCGTTGCCTGAAGGCCACATAACATCGAATTCAGTGTGTTTCGTAACTTGTCTGGTCTCTTTGGTAAGAGTATTGTATTGCCAGATATTAAGCTTAAGATCACGGTCGGAAGCGAAGAAAATATTATCGCCTGCCCATACAGGAAGTTGATCAGTCCCGGGAAAATCGGTGATCTGTTCTGATGTATTTGCCTTAAGATCATATACCCACAGGTCAGTAGCCCTTCCTCCCTTATATCGTTTCCAGTTACGGAATTCACGGTCTACCGGGGTGAAAACAAGCTTTGAACCATCCGGTGAAAGCGCTCCGAAACCGCCATTAACAGGAGGTAAAGGCTTTTCAAGACCACCATCAATGCTTACAAGAAAATATTTCCCCTGACGCTCTCCGAAGGATGTCCTGTTTGCACGGATGAGTATCTGTTTGCTGTCGGGTGTCCAGTCAAGTACAACATGATCCCAGCCTCCCCTGGGAGGCATAACTCCGACGGAATTATACCAGGTGAGCTGCCTGGGAACTCCACCGCTTGATGGTATAACAAAAACCTGCCTTGTTCCGGAATACTCCCCTGAAAATGCGATCCATTTTCCATCTGGTGAGATTTTAGGAAAAAGCTCAAGTCCTTCATGTGTGGTAATGTGCCGGGCTTCTCCCCCGTTTGAACCGACGGTCCATATATCACCGGCATAGACAAAAGCTACAAGGTCTCTGTTAATATCAGGAAACCTCAGCATTCTTATATCATCTGATGCTCTTGTTTCAACTGAAAGGAGTAATACAAATATTATCGCAAATGAGCTAAAAAGATGTTTCATAATATATATGTTTTAACAGGGAATAAATATAGCAACAAAAAACAGGTTTAATAAATTCGTAGTGAATTGCAGGTTATGGTATGATAGTGTAAGGTGTTAACACAAAGAGCTTCCTTATTTAGATTTTCAATCAATAATAATTTTTTACAATTTTTTTGTAAAATTCTCGTTGTTTTTCCTAATATTTGAGCAGTCTAAATCCTTTATTTCCCTGAAACTAAAAACCTGAAAAAACTCATGAGAACCAGAAGCTTTGAGGAGAAACAGTTGTCTAAGAAAATATTTGAAATTGAAAATGTAGCTGCTGAAATAAGTATTGAACTTGACCTGATTTTCAAAGAGCTCGACAAGAAAGGGAAATGGGACGAATTCATGCTTAATCTTGATAAAGTAAAGCCAAAGAAAAAGTTCAGCATGACCGATGTTGCACCTGAAAACTATTACGAAAGCCTTCATTTTGCTTTCGATATGATGAGCAAATCAGATGAATTCAGGATACAGGTTGAATATTCTGCCTTAGAAGCAGATCTTCTGAAAGGCAAAGGGATACAGGAAATTGAGATGCCATGCGGGATGATCGAATTACTATGCAGTCACGGGATTTCCGTAACACCTGGGATTGCTGATGCGCCACCTATAAAAAATGACAAGTATACCGATCGCGTATGTCTTTATAACCTCAAGAGTAAGAGAATCTTAAGACTCATGGAAAAAGCTCTCTGCATCCTTAAAGAGAGCAAGGCATACATTTTCATGAAATATTGAACTCACCCCCACGGTGAGAGTGTATCAAAAGTCAAAATCCATTAACCGCAAAGATCGCAAAGAATTTCGCGAAGAGCGCAAAGGATTTAATTTCAGCATTTTAACTTTGTGTGCTTTGCGTCAACTTTGCGCACTTTGCGGTTAAAAAGGATTTTTGAGACATCCTCATGACTCTGCTGTAAAATCTTCATAAGCAGAACAATACAAGAGATATCACGGAGTAAAAGTCCCCTCTTTACGTCAGTAGAGAGGGGATTAGGGGTGAGTTCGTGTACTTTATGGACTTTATGGACTTTCGACTAATGTGAACTTTCCAAAAACAGTGCTGTTAGATTTTAGACATTAAAAATCTATAATCATGGCAAGAGTAAAAATAGCACCAATACAGGTTCAGAAATATCTGAAAGGAATGGATTATCCAGCTTCAAAACAGGATCTTTTAGACCAGGCAAGGAAGAACAAAGCGACAAACGATGTGATTTCGATGCTCGAACAGATTAAATCCAATAAGTTTAACGATCCGTCTGACGTAAGCAAAGCGCTCGGGGAATCGGAATAATGTTGTAGAGACCTTTACAACCTTTTCACTATCTTTGGTGTGAAACGTATTAATAGCATAGTATTATGGTATTTATTGGTTCACGCAGCAGGTTCTTTGAGTTCAAAGAAGACTTTCTTAAGGATACCGGGCTGAAAAGTGTCGAAGAAAACCTTGAGCTTTACACCCAGTATGTTATCGCAAGGTTTGCAGATCAGAATCATAAAATTCTGACAGAGCTCATGAATGAGATTCGTGAGATGCAGAAAAGCCTCAAGAAATTATAATGATGCTGAGGGATTCTGTTTGATCCTGAATTTACTGACAATCTCACCAAGGTTATTGGCTGTAAGAGGCTTACTCCAGAAGTCTATGACCGAACCGTAATTCATTGCTTTGTCCTGATCCTCGGACATGATGGAATTTGTGAGCATAATAATTCCGGTGCCGGGAAAGTAATTCCGGTAATTTGCTTCATAATACTCTATAAAGTCAAACCCGTTCATGCCGGGAAGGTTCAGGTCACAGAATATCAGATCCGGGAAATTGTCGGCTTTCAGACATTCATCGAGATACCTGATAGCTTCCTTTCCTGATCTTCTGAAAACAATGTCTTCAATGCCGGCCATATTAAGTATTATCCTGCTCAGCTCATTACCGATTTCATCATCATCGAGTATAAATATCTTTAATGCCGGCATTTTGGTTTGATTTCCTGGGTGGTGAAACTATCCTGGGTGGATTACCAGATTAAACACTGTTGTTTGTGAAATGTTTTTAAAAGATGTATGAAATTCAGTTCATTTATTTCCTTTAATGTACAGATTCAAGTTATGTACAGATTCAAGTTATTCCCAAAAGGTTGCATTTTGCAGCCAGAGCGAAATCCATTAACCGCAAAGGTCGCAAAGATTTTCGCGAAGAGCGCAAAGGTTTTTATTTCAGCATTTTAACTTTGCGTTCTTTGCGTCAACTCTGCGTACTATTATATAACAAAGAAAAAACTTACACAGAGGAAATCCAGAGAACCACAGAGTCAAGAAGATTTAATCTCTGTGTAACTCTGTGCCTTCTCTGTGTAACTCTGTGTAACTTAGTTATTTTATTGATGTTCCTGATGTACCAGGCGTTGCACTTTGCGGTTTAAAAAGACTTTTGAGACATCCTCCTGACATTTTATGTCAGCCGGCTAATGCTGGTCACCTGAATGAGCTTTATAAAAGGATTCAAGGAAGTGATGGCATTGTTCAGGCCTGTACAAGTTATTCAGAACAGCCTTGGACATACCAGAACATGATGCATATCCACATGCACCACAGTTCTTAATATCATTCTTCTCGAACTTGCCCATTTGTTCATTTATGATTTCTGTGATCTCAGGAGTCGGATCTTCGAGGGCTGTAAAAAGATATGACTTGTCAGTATATTTCCTGGAAAAATCAATATCGTCCATACTTTCGAGGAAATTCTCCAGTTTTTTAATATTCTCTTTCCTATTATAAAATTTTTCTTTATTCTCTTCCAGTCTGCCTGCTTTGAACTTCAGAATCTCATTTGTAGTCCTTTCATTATATATTGTACCTGTTCCTCTGTTACAGCCGTTTGAACAGTTCAGAGCATCGATAAGGACCACATCGCAATTGTTATTTTTAATTTCAGTCTCAAGTTCATTGAATACTTCTTCATAGACCTTTGCCCCCTCAGTTACTCTTACCTGATTAATTCTCAGA
The DNA here is from genome assembly GCA_963744745.1 of uncultured Bacteroidota bacterium. Taxonomy (GTDB): domain Bacteria; phylum Bacteroidota; class Bacteroidia; order Bacteroidales; family VadinHA17; genus LD21. The sequence goes on from CAVUVD010000001.1 coordinate 731,474, forward strand.
GGCATATCGTATCTTTTGAAAGCTTCAAAAAGCCCGCCGGGCTGCGAATAAAGCAAAGCGGTCTCCGGCAACATGGGACTGTCGAATTCTGCATCCTGCGAATCTTCAAGATCAACTCCCTTCTCCCTTAAATATTTTTTTAACTCGGAGATTGTAATATTGTATGCGATTTTACCTTTGGTATCAGGATCTTCAAATTCTCTTTTTTTAGCAATACATGGGCCTATAAATGCCAGCTTCATTCCGGGGTAGTAGTGATGAACCCAGGAAGCCATGTCCATAGCGGGGCTTCCTGTTGGCGCCAGATAGGGTATCAGGTCAGGCTTGTAAATCTCAATATATGAGACAATACATGGGCATGGTTGCGATATTATTGGCGTTTTGGCCCTTGATTTGATGGCCTTGAAATACTGGTACGTAGTTATCTCAGCGCCTAATGATACATCAAAGCTCATTTCCACGCCTTTCTCCTTCATCCAGCCGAGAAGCTTTTTTAACTGATCCGGGAAATTTGCTTCGACAGCGGGAGCAACAAGAATGGAGATTTTTTCGCCATTTTCCAGGTCATTAAAGAATGTTGCTGTGTCGTCTGAAAAGTACCGGGCTTCATGTGAGCATGCTTGTATGCAAGCGCCGCAACCAATACACAGGCTTGCATTTACCCTGATGCCTTTCCCCGGCTCAGATGCATCGTTACAATACTTAACCGGGCATACACCAATGCAATAATGACAATTAACGCACTTCTCAGCATCAACCTTAATTAGTTCTGAAATTTTCTGATCGTCTTTCATTTATTCAATGATTACATCTTTTAAAAATTATAATATTTCAAAGTCAATTCTTAACAAATTCTTTCCGGATAGCAGCCAAAGCTTTCCTGAAACTGGTGATATTATCCTCATTATCCGGAGCCTCCAGAGCCTTTGTCGAGGGCATTCGTGTCAGAATGGCAAGTTTGATCTGTGCACTGAGACCTCCAATCTTCTTTGCCTCATCGTACATTTCAACTAATTGTTTACCCATGGATTTATTTAACTGTTTAATGATTATGATCAACAAAAATATTCTCATCTTTTCTAATGAATCCGGGTAATTATACTTATTCAACCAGGAAATACACTTGTGTATGATACGTATATTCTCTTGTAATTATGGGGTTACCGTCATGAATGACTTTTTCACACAACTTAAAGCGCATTTTTCAATTCACATTGAACCATTTTTATTATTTTTAATTATAGTTTTTGATCTTTCTTTAATACTTATCTAATATGCAGGTTATGAACACTAAATCTTCAAGAAGGAAATTTATTGGTCAGATTGGAGGCGCTTCAATGCTTCTTGCTGCGGGTTCACTCAGGTCCCTTGCAGCAGATCAGACCAAAAAGGTCAGCCCTAACGATAAGATCAGGATTGCCACTATCGGCATGGGTATAATGGGTCATGCCGATACCGATACGGCATTGAAGGTCCCCGGGGTAGAACTTGTTGCTGTCTGCGATCTTTATGATGGCAGGCTTGTAAGAGCCAAAGAAAAATACGGGAATAACATATTTACAACCCGCGATCACAATGAAATTCTTACAAGAAAAGATATTGATGCTGTAATAATTGCCACCAGTGATCAATGGCATGCGAGGCTGGCTATCGAGGCAATGAACAATGGCAAGGCAGTTTATTGTGAAAAGCCAATAGTACAGAAGATCAGCGAAGGGTTGCCTGTAATTGCCGCACAGAAGAAAACCGGAAAGCCCATGCAGGTTGGAAGCCAGAGGGTAAGCAGCATTGTTTACAGGAAAGCTAAGGAAATGTATAAATCCGGTGCGATCGGGCAGCTGAACTGTGTTGAAGCTTCGTTCGACAGGCAGGACGCACTCGGAGCATGGCAGTATACAATGCCTACCGACGGTTCACCTCAGACTGTTGACTGGAACAGGTATACTGAAGGGATGGAAAAAATGCAATGGGATCCAAAAAAATTCTTCTGGTGGAGAAACTACCGTGACTTTGGAACTGGTGTTGCCGGGGATCTTTTTGTGCACCTGCTGTCAGGCATTCACCTGATGACCGATTCGATCGGCCCTAAGTCAATTTATGCATCAGGACAAATAGCCTACTGGAAAGATGGCCGTGATGTGCCTGATGTAATGACCGCAATCATGAAATATCCGGAAACAAAGGAACATCCTGAATTCCAGGTTATGCTCAGGGTAAATTTTATCAGCGGCCAGGGTCCCAAAGGTATTACACGTTTCATTGGCAGCGAAGGTTCAATGGAAATGCTCGACAACGGATTCAAGGTTACTCACAGCATCATGTCAAAAGCCCCGGGTATAGGAGGATGGGATGCATTCGATACATACCCGAAGGCCATGCAGCAGGAACTTATGAAGCAGTATAATCAGAAGTTTACTGAAGAACAGCAGAAAAGACCTGAAATTCCCGATTATACATACACGGCACCGGGGGATTATGACGAACACCTGGAACACCACAGGAATTTTTTCGATGGAGTGCGTGAAAACAAGCCGCTTGTAGAAGGACCGGAATTCGGTTTCAGAGCTGCAGCTCCGACACTTGCCTGTAATGATTCCTATTTCCAGGGTAAGATCATTAACTGGGATCCTGTGAATATGAAAATAGTCTGATGATAGTCCATCTCATTGACGGAACATACGAGCTCTTCCGTCATTTCTATGGTTTGCGAAGGTTCAATAAGGGTAAAGACAAACCCTTTGGCGCAGTTAATGGTGTGCTGAATGGCGTATTGCAGATGATTGAAGAAGGTGCAACTCACATTGGTGTAGCAACAGATCATATAATTGAATCATTTCGAAATGAACTCTGGCCATATTATAAAACCGGGTTTGGTATAGACCCGGTCCTTCATCGGCAATTTGTTCCTCTTGAAGAAGGACTTGCCGCTATGGGAATTGCCGTATGGCCGATGGTTGAGCTTGAAGCCGATGACGGGCTTGCCTCTGCTGCATACCTGGCTGCATCGGACACTGAAGTACAAAAGATCTGCATCTGGACACCGGACAAGGACCTGGCACAATGTGTTATCAGGGATTTTGTTGTTCAGGCCGACCGCAGAGCCAATGTGATAAGGGATGCTGAAGCTATCCGTAAAAAGTTCGGCGTAGATCCGGCGCTCATACCGGATCTCCTTGCGCTCGTCGGTGACAGCGCCGATGGCTACCCAGGCATTCCGGGTATCGGAAAGACCGGCGCTGCAAGGCTTTTGAACAGTTTCGGGCCAATAGAGTCATTTCCTGATCACCTGCTGACAGGTCAGCGTGAATTGGCGTTGTTATTCAAACGCCTTGCCACGCTGCGTACCGACGCAAAACTTTTCAGCGATACAGAGGAACTGCATTGGCGGGGTCCAACTCCCGTCTTTGCTGAGTTCACAGAAAGGATCGGAGAGCCGCGACTGCTTGCCAGGGCAAAAGAGGCGGCTCAGAAGGCCAATCTGTAATTACTTTAATTATTTCAGCTTTTCTTTCCCGGCATCAACACCTGGGTTCCGATTCCATGCTCCCCCATTGTCTTTCTATTGCAGACATCAGCCCTGTTTAAGCCAAACCGACATTCCGTCCTATAGTAAACCTGAAAAAAATACAATTTTTGTCAAATACATAAAAATTCCGGCGATTTTAGGGTAACAATTTTAGGTTCAATCCTATTAAACAAAATATAGAAATCTTGTCTCGTTCAATGTATTAATAAACAAATCTCATTAATCCTAATGGAACTTGTCCCGGTAGCCGGGGCTGATTTCCGGGGTATGTTGCCCACCCTGTCGCCCAAAGGCAACGGTGATATCAGTGAATCACTTAAATAAACTGATCTGTCCCGCTCAGAATAAACATTGCGGGGGCAATAAACCGGAAGCCTTAAGACGGTATAATCAAAATCCTGAACTATGACCTACTACAAATTTGACGAAAAAGCAGTTTCAAATGCACTTGATGCCGCTAGGACGACGCATGAGGGAATCCAGCGCAGCGCCACTGAATCAGATTTCAATATCATGAAAGCAGGGAGCCTTCTTGTTCATGCAGAATGCATTTCGGTTAAAACCGAGAAGCAAAAGGTATGCCTCGATCTGCCCCTCGGACTTGGCAAGCATTGCATAAGTATTCCCATTAGTTTTCCAGATGGAACCGTCGCCAAAGCGTGCTTGCATATCTGCACTACATGGGGAATTCCGACTGGAGTTAAAATCTCCATTGAAATCGGAGGTATTACTGTTATCAGTCAGACGTTCGGAAAATGCTGATAGATTCTGACTTTCATTCGGCCCCTCTCCCACTTAATAATTCTGGTGAGAGGGGCTATTAGTTATATATTGATCCAAAGTCAATCTGAATCCAATAGTAAAAGACCGGGTTCTGCTCTATGTTTCCCGCCGGTCTATACCCGGTATCAGTACGTTTGGTGAATTCATTAAATAATCATCAGCATATCGCGGATTTGGATCAGCGCCTTTATATTTTGACAGATAGAAGAGATTGTTGGCAGCAAGGTAAACATATAACTTGTTTTGAATAGTCTTCCCTGATTTGAAAAGATAAGAAATGACAATATGATCCAGTGCAATGAATGAAGCTTTTTCAATATATTTATCTGTAGGTCTCCCCGAATAAAACCTTAAATAGGAGCCTGTCTTATCGTTTTTCATTGACAGGATGTTTTCTGGAACGTTATAGGCGTTTAACATATCAACAGATTCGTATTGTGTACGAAAGGAGTTTAAAAGAGAATGACCTAGGTAGACTGTTATCATGAAGCCTGTAACGAAACGTCTTTATTGCGGATACGACTCATGTTAAAACTTCTGGTTTTTGGTGTGTGTACGTCGATCATTAAAATATCCTCACAAATAGATCCACTAACTCTTTTTTTATTATCTCAAAATCAGGCAAATTCCCTATTATCTGATGTGCTAAACTATTCTTCCAGGCAGCTGAAAGCTGTTTGTCGTTTTCAGGATTTATCAATTGCTCTATACTATTAAAAGTATGCCCTTTGAAAGCCATCTTTTTATGAAAAACCTCAACTATTTTAGGCCAGTCAAGATCAGGTACATTTTGTGATAGATACCAAATGTCATAATAATCCCTGGGAGCTGTATAAGAGCGTTGAATAAGGGCTCTCATTTTTTCTGCCAGTACTTCTTCTATTGCATAACACGGTATGGTATTCTGGCTTAATGAAAGGCTATCGGAATACGGATGGCTTACCGGGCGTTGTACTGTATCAAAGATCAAATGCTCATACAGGATAATTTCAATTTTTATTTTTGTCTGCCACCTGTCAGGAGGTGGTGGAACTGCATTGCGCGGATGATCTGCTCCCCAGTATTTAATTATTGCTTCATATCCTGTCAGTTTATTATTAAAACGTAATGGATCGAGGGATACAACGGATAAAGGAATGCCGGTATTATTTTCAATCAAGGAAGTTATGGAATTAAGATGCTCCCCAGTCAATTTGAATTCCTGACTCCGTGAAGTAAAATCGAGGTCCTCAGAAAAACGGTAATCAGGGAACCAGCATTTTTTTAAACAGGTTCCTCCCTTAAAAACGAGAGCTTTTTTTAACTCAGGTATGTTGTAAATAGCATCTATAAAATGACCAAGGACCCAATCTTTATCTATGGTACTTCTTGATATTCCCTTTTGCAGGGCAATGTTTTCTATCTCTTTCTTAAGTATCATTAATACTGTTTATTGGCTATGTTCAATAGCTCATCCCGGCTAATATTAAGTCTTAGTTTCCATGAAACCACAAACTCACCTATATCGTTGCCCTGCGGATCAATTATATTATACTTTTCATTCCTGTGTTCTTTAGCAAAATCAATAAACTCCTGTAGAGAATTTTTTTCAAAAAGCTCGGCTAAAAATCCGATCCGTTTAGTAACAGCTATATTATCGATAGCCTTACAATATTGTATCATTTTATGTGAATTCAGTTCTGTAATGCTCAAAGCTCTGACCAACTCGGCGTATCCTCCTGAATATTGCGGTAAATCAAAACAGTCGGCAATCGTTTTTTCTACATCAGTGATAGGATAACGTGTACTTCCATAGCCATTCCATGTTATCCCGGTTCTTTTCCAGGGTGCAATTTTTACAAATTTATAACGTGTCCCTAATATGGTTTTATCGCTCTTCTTATGTGTTGTCTGGATAAATACGGTATTTGCAAATTGTTCTGTAAGGCCATGTAAATTCAATGCCGACCAGTAAGCAACAGCACTATCCTGTACAACGAATGTACCTATTACATTTTCATCCCTGAAATTATTACGGCAAAACTTACCCCGCTCAATACGTGACAGGATCTTTTTTTGGACAAGGTTTTCAAGTATTTCATTCAGATTTTCAAATTTCTTTGATAATTGTTTTTCAATATCGCCAAAATGAAATATCTCTATTTCATTTTCCTCAAGCCGGTGGATAAAATCCAGTTGTTGCTTTGAGAGGTTTGCCGAAATGTAAACACTGTCTGCCATAATAAACATTACTCTTTGAGGATTTAAAAGACCTAAATATTGGGTCTTATCTTTCCCTGGAAGGTAATTCAAAGATAAAAATAATTCTGATACTATCAATTTCTTAATTGTGTTTGATCTTCATAATCCGCAAATTGCGAAGCCTGTTACTCGTTTCACTTTCAGGTTTTTCTTTTGTCGGGATGGCAGGATTATTGCATGATCCTGTTGTAGGTTGATTCAAAAGAAAAAGCCCTTGTTTCGGTCCGCTCAACAGGGAGCTTTGCTAATAAACCTTGTATGGAAATTATTAAAGACGTATTTGAAAAGCCAGCTTTTGAGTTTACAGAGCACCTTAGAAAGCTGGAAAGATATGTCCTTCCTTACCGAAGAGTTATTCATGGCATGGAATTATGCTAAATATGTGGGAAAAATTGCTGCAGCAGGGAAAGCTGAGTACAACCTTCCTATGTTTGTCAATGCCTGGTTAAAGCAACCAGGAAATTCCGGCCATGCACCCGGTAATTATCCGAGCGGCGGTCCGACGCCGTAAGGATTTCTACAAGATATGCCTGACCACCGGCAAGAGCATCATTCACTATGCAGATCGGAGCTATGAAGAGAATGATACAATCTTATTTTTCGGTAACCCTCATGTCCCTTACTCCTGGGAGACAATTTCAAGAACCTATGCAGGTTACACATGCCTTTTTTCAGAGGATTTTATGAAATCATCGGAGCGGACTGAAAGCCTTCTGCAATCACCATTGTTCAAAATTGGCGGCACACCTATTTTGAAGATTAGCCCTGAGAAACGGGAAATCCTAAATGATATATTCCACAAGATGATTGAAGAACAGCAATCAGATTACCAGTTTAAAGATGACCTGATAAGAAACTATATTCATCTGATTATCCATGAGGCGTTGAAACTGCAACCTTCGAAAGATTATGATCTAAAGAAGAATGCAGCATCAAGACTGACCTCTGTCTTCCTTGAGCTCCTTGAAAGACAGTTCCCGGTTGAAAGCGCAGACAATCCTTTGCAGCTCAGAACTCCCCAGGATTATGCCAGCTTCCTGTCTGTTCATGTGAACTATCTGAACAGGGCAGTAAAAGAAGTTACAGGGAAATCCACCTCAGCACATATTTCCGAAAGGATTGTCAGTGAAGCCCGGGCGTTGCTTCAGCACACTGACTGGAATATAAGTGAGATCGCTTTCGCCCTCGGATTCGAGTATCCGACATACTTCAACAACTTCTTTAAAAAGCTTTCAGGCACAACACCGAGATCCGTCAGGTCCCTGGCGGTTTGAATTACTTAAGTATTCATTTGATTATTGTTAACTGCAGGGGTATGCAAGGAAGTACCTTTGTGCAGTTATTTTATAAGTTGCTGCAGAAGCATCTTAATTAGATCGTTATGCGCAAAACATGGCCGGGAGAGGTATGAACTTTAACAAAATACCTTTTGTTTTAATTATTGGCTTTCAGATCATTGTTACAAAGTATATTCTTCAAATATCTTTCATAAAAACATAAGAAATGGCAAAACAAGAAAGTAATCATTCCACTAACCAGTCCAGGAGGAAGTTCCTTCACCAAACAGCTATGGCTGGCATGGGTTTAGGGTTTGTTCTGCCTTCTGAGGGTGCTGATATAAAAAATGTGGTTGCTAATAAAGGTCCGGTTCCTGCAGAAGGAATGGGTGCATATTCTCCATCAGGCCCACACAAGCTTATCAAGTTTCAACGTCGCGAAACAGGTCCGAAAGACGTAGCCATAAAGATTCATTACTGCGGAGTCTGCCACTCTGATATACACACTATACGTGGTGACTGGGGTGAAATCCAATACCCCCTTATTACTGGTCATGAGTTAGCCGGTGAAATAGTCGCTGTCGGATCGGGTGTAAGTAAATTTAAGATCGGGAACCGTGTTGGTGTTGGCACAATGGTAAATTCGTGCCGCGTATGCGAAGAGTGCCAGGCAGGTCATGAGAATTACTGTCTTAATGGGAACACCCAGACTTACGGCTCAAAAGAAAAAGACGGATCTGTAACGCAAGGCGGGTATTCAACCTTTGTTGTTGTAGATGAAGATTTTGTACTGAATATTCCTGATGCGGTTGATCTTGCGGAAGCGGGACCTCTGTATGTGTGCCGGGATCACCGTATATTCTCCACTTCTCAGATGGGGAATTTCTCCAGGTAAAAAAATTGCAATAATTGGAATGGGAGGTCTCGGTCATCTGGCAGTCAAGCTTGCAAGTGCGCTGGGAGCTGAAATCACTGTTTTCACAACATCGCCTGACAAGGTCAGTGATGCCAAACGGTTTGGTGCAAAGGATGTTGTCATAAACAGGGAAGGAGCAGATTTTTCAGGCTTCAGGCATACATTTGATTTTGCATTGGATACAGTTCCTTATAAGCACGATCTAAATCCCTTCATCCCTCTCCTGAAACGTGATGCAACCTATTGCAGAGTAGGTGTTGGAAAAGTATCTGATTCCAATGAAACAGGTCAGATGAACCTGGTGCTTTACAGGAATTCAATAGCAGGGTCGAATACCGGTGGCATCCGGGAAACTCAGGATATGCTTAATTTCTGTGCACTTCATAATATCAAACCAGAGATTACAAAAATTTCAATGAATGGAATTGATGATGCCTGGAAACAGGTTGTTGACAAGAAGGCACGTTACAGGTATTTTATTGATTTCTCTTCAAAATTAATCATTAGAGCTTTGTAGTATGATATTAAAACAACATGGTAAAAACATTTTTGAACAATTACGAGACGGGGTAACTATTGAGTCCATTAATCCGGAAACCTACAAACTTAGGGAGGCTTCTTTTGCTACCAAAAAATTATTGGTTCAGCTAAATAATTCTTCTGATGCCGCTGAAATCAGGGCCTTACTAAGCCAAATTACAGGATCAGAGATTGATCCAAGCGTTGTCGTATTCACACCATTGTACATCAACTACGGAAAGAATACAAAAATAGGTAAGAACGTCTTTATCAACTTTGATTGTGTTTTTCTTGATCTGGGTGGCATTACCATTGAAGACAATGTCTTGATTGCACCCAAAGTCAGTCTGTTATCCGAAGGACACCCGGTTTCTCCCGGTGAAAGACAATCACTTGTTCCCGGACATATTTACATCAGGAAAAATGCATGGATTGGCGCTGGTGCGACGATACTTCCTGGTGTTACCGTAGGTGAAAACGCTGTCGTTGCTGCCGGTGCAGTCGTTTCAAAAGATGTTCCTGCAAATACTGTTGTGGGCGGCATCCCGGCTAAACAAATAAAAAGCTTCTGATTATGAATACTATGAAACATGAAACCCACATGATTGACCACAATACAAACGCGAATGAATATAATCACCAATCTTGTGTGGTTCCATCGGACCTTAAAATCAAAATTATATACGAATGAAATTATTATTAATAACCATAATAGCTTCTTTGGCATTTCTAACAACAAATTGTATGAAAAACAAAACAGAAAATAAGAACACCGAACTACAAGCTATTTTCCCCAAAGGTGAAAAAGGCGCCGCTGAAAACTTTACCGGCAATGTATGGAATACTGGCTTAGTTGCAGATGATACTATCTACAATACTGTTATCGGAAACGTTTACTTTGAACCTGGCGCCAGAAGTAACTGGCATACTCACCCTGCAGGGCAGATACTGATCATTACCGATGGCATTGGATACCATAAGATAAAAGGACAGCCTCGCCAGACCATCAAAAAGGGTGATGTAGTGAAATGCCCGCCTAATGTAGAACACTGGCATGGCGCAAGCCCGGATTCCGGGATGCAGCAGCTATACATTCTATCTAAAACAGAAAAAGGTTTAGTGACCTGGTTACAGAAAGTAACAGATGAAGAATATAACAACACGAAGTAGTTTCCCCGGAGCGGCGTCATTTAGAAGGTGGGTCATGGGAGAAGACTGTAATAAAGAACTCCTATATTGAAATGAAATTAAGTATTCAGCCATGAAAAAATTAATTATGTGGGCGCTGATTACGCTCATTTATACCATTACAACGATCAAAAACATGAACGCACAACAGGACAACCAGCAGTTAGATCCGAAAGAACAAGGCATCATTACCATAGCAGCTTTTACTGCTAATGGTGACCTGGAAAAACTAAAATCTGCATTGAATTCAGGATTGGATGCGGGACTTACAATCAGCGAGATTAAAGAAGTTTTAATTCAATTATACGCTTATTGCGGCTTCCCCCGGAGCTTGAACGGTATCAGCACTTTCATGGCTGTATTAGACGAAAGAAAAGCCAAAGGTATACAGGACCAGGCAGGCGCAGAGCCTATTAGAGTAGAAGGAGGAAATAAATATGAACAAGGCAGGAAGACACTTGAAAAACTTTCCGGAATACCACAATCAGGTCCGCTCACCGGAGCAAATGCGTTCGCACCGGGGATAGATGTTTTCTTAAAGGAACATTTGTTTGCCGACATCTTTGGCAGAGGCGTACTGACTTACCAGCAGCGTGAACTGGCGACCATTACCGTGCTGGCTACCCTCCCGGGTTTGGAATCCCAACTCCAATATCATATTGGTGCTGGCATGCATGTGGGCTTAACTCAAGACAAGCTTCAGAATATTTTCTCGATACTGGAGAAAAATATTGGTAAGGCGCAGTCAGACGCAGCTAAAGCAGTATTAAAACGGGTGGTATCAGCAAAACATTAAAAAGCTGCTTCGGGAAATGATTAAAAAAAATAAATAATTGATCTTATAAGAAAAGTATACATTGTCGAATAATGTTATCGGTGTGCAAAACGTGTGCAAGCAGTGGGAGTGGCTGTATTATTGCATGATCCTGATGGTGATTCAAAAGAAAAAGCCTGACGCTCACTTCGCTCATTTTCGGGGTATTTTTGTTTGCTCCAAACCTCATGCAAGCATGGGTTTGTTTCAAACAAAAAAGCCCGGCACTAACGTGCTCAGGCTTTTTCTTTTGTCGGGGTGGCAGGATTCGAACCTGCGACCCTCTGGTCCCAAACCAGATGCGCTAACCGGGCTGCGCTACACCCCGCTTTGTCCGCCGAAGCTTTAGCGAAGGCTGACTCAAATCGAGTCGCAAAAGTATAATTTGTTTTTTAATTACCCAAAGAATAAAGAGGGTTAATTGATTATTTCAAATATATACTTGATAATTAAATGATTCAATTAGTATCCAATGCAGATTGCTGTTATTCTTATTCCCTCATTGTAAATCCGAAATCGAAAATCCGGATTCCGAAATCCTGAAAACCTTCTTGAGTTAGTATGTTTTTCATTAAATTAGGTGCAAACAAACTCTCGCTCCCATGAAAAGAAAAGAATTCCTTAAAATGTCATCACTTGGCTCTGCGGCGCTTGCTTCATCATTATACATCCCGCATTCCTGGCAGGAAAGAAAGCTGCGTATCGGCCTGATCGGCGCAGGATGGTATGGCATGGTGATAACAACAGCAGCCCTCAGGGCTGGCGGTGTGGAAGTAATAGGCGTTTGTGATGTGGATACCGAACATCTGAAAACCTCAGCAGACGAGATAGAAAAGCTCCAGGGAGTTCGTCCCAAAACGATGAAGAACTATAATGAGCTGCTTGACATGAGTGGTCTTGAAGCTGTTTTTATAGGTACCATCCCCCACTGGCATGCCCTGCAATTCATTGCTGCCTGCCGGAAGGGCCTGGATATTTACTGCGAGAAACCGCTTGCCTATGATGTACGCGAGGGATTGGCAATGGTTGCTGCAGCAGAGAAAACAGGGAATATCATCCAGATCGGGTTTCAGCGAAGACAGGCATTGTCCTTCAGGAAGGTCAAAGAGCTGATCGGCAGTAACAGGATTGGAACAGTGCAGCAAATAAAGGCACAGATACATTATAATCCCGGGAAACAGGACACCACGATCCAGGCGCCGCCTGCATCGCTCGACTGGGATGAATGGTGTGGCCCTGCCCCAATGCTCGAATACCGTCCGAGCATAGGTCACCGGACATGGCGGCTGGAAAAGGAATACGGGAATGGCCACCTTGTCGACTGGGGAATCCATCATATCGATATAATCCGCACCATAATGGGAGAATCAATGCCGATCGAATTTTATGCCACAGGCGGCATCAATGTCCTTAAAAATCAGATCACAACACCTGATACGTTGACAGCGAACATGAAGTTCATGAAAGCCCCTGTTACCTGGGAGCACAGGCTCTGGGGTAACGGCGATGTGAACAGGGATTTCAATAATGGTATCTTCTTTTATGGTGATAAAGGAACAATCTTTGCCGACGATGCCAGGGTGATTATCTTCCCGACAGAAAAGGGCGGAAAGGAGGAAGTAATCCAGGCGTCGACACCAACAATGCAGGATGACCATGTGAAAAATTTCCTTGATGCAGTGAGAAAAAATGACAGGGACCTTATCACCTGCACACCGGGTGATGCATTCATGTCGACTGCAACAGTCCAACTGTCAATGATCTCATATTACACAGGCACGGCAGTCAGTTGGGATCAACAGAAGAATGAGATTGTTGGTAACCCTTCGGCAAGTGCTCTTCTCAGGCGTGAATATAGGAAGTATCAGCATCCCTGATCTGGATTGCATTGTTTATTCTGTAGTTGCCTCAACAGTGGTTCCCTTCTGTTTCAAGAAATATCGTGTCCTGAAATTCAGAGCCACATTTACCAGAAGTATCATAACAGGTACTTCAACAAGCGGCCCTATAACAGCAGTGAACGCCTCACCTGAGTTTATCCCGAAGACTGCTATCGCCACGGCAATTGCAAGTTCAAAATTATTACTTGCTGCGGTAAAAGAAAGAGTTGTCGTCTGACCATAAGTTGCTCCCGCCTTTCTGCTCATAAAAAATGAGAACATAAACATCAATAAGAAGTAAATAATCAGAGGTATTGCTATTATCACCACATCCATTGGCAATTTCACAATATATTCACCTTTAAGCGAAAACATAACGACAATGGTGAACAGCAGTGCAATCAGAGTGATGGGACTGATCCTGGGAATAAATACTGTATGATACCACTCCTTGTTTTTTATCCTGACAAGGATGAACCTTGTAAGAAATCCGGCAATAAAGGGAATACCCAGGTAAATAAACACGCTTCTTGCTATCTGCCCGATTGTGATACTTTCGACAACTGAACTTGTAGGAACACCAAACCATCCGGGGAAAACTGCAATGAAAAGATATGCATACACCGAGAAGAACAAGACCTGGAATATTGAGTTGAATGCAACAAGCCCGGCACAATACTCGGTATCACCCTGTGCAAGATCATTCCAGACAATTACCATTGCAATACATCTTGCAAGTCCGATCATTATAATACCATACATATATGGCAGGTTTGAATTGTTCTCCCCCGGAAACAGCTTGAAGAAAGATATTGCGAGGATGAACATAAGCATTGGTCCAATAAGCCAGTTCTGGACCAGCGAAAGACCCAGCACCCTGAAATTCCGGAAAACACCGCCAAGCTCTTCATATTTCACTTTTGCCAGCGGAGGATACATCATAAGAATCAATCCAATAGCAATCGGAATGTTGGTGGCGCTGTCAGGAGATGACTTCATTGATTCCCAGAATGTTACAATACCAGGGAAAAAATAACCTGAAAACACACCTATGAACATTGCCAGGAATATCCAGAGAGTCAGGTACCTGTCGAGAAATTTAAGTCTTGGTTTCATATAAATCCAATTTGAAAATGAATCAATTTGAAAATTTGAAAATTGAAATCCAATTTGAAAATTTGAAATCCAATTTGAAATCCAATTTGAAAATGAGTCAATTTGAAAATTTGAAAATTAAAATCCTGCAAAGTCAGTAAATTAGCACATTAGCACATTTTCAAATTTGCACATTTTCAAATTAGCACATTTTCAAATTTGCTTTTCAGCGTATACAGTAATACTGAAAATACCTGAACCTGATTTCCTGAAATCTTCAAGTTCCCGTTTGTCAAGAAATGCAAGTAATGATTCGTCGGGTAAGGTGATCATTTTTTCTTTCTGCACCTTTATATTTTTCAGACCTGCCTTCTCCATCTTTTTGAGATAAAGATCTATATTTATTGCACCAGATACACACCCGGCATACATTTCAGCAGCCTGCCGGATCTTTTCAGGAAGTGTGCCCCGAAGGACCACATCGGAAACAGAAAGATGCCCTCCCTGTTTCAATATCCTGAAAATCTCGGTAAAAGCTTTATCCTTGTCAGGTACAAGGTTCAGCACGCAATTGCTGATAACAACATCAGTGCTGTCAGCCTCAACAGGCATATTCTCTATATCCCCCAGTCGGAACTCTACATTGCTGAAGCCCAGCTTTTTATTGTTCTCCCGTGCTTTAGCGATCATAGCCTCTGTCATATCGACACCGATGACCCTGCCCGATGAACCGACTAGCGTCCTTGCCACAAAGCAGTCATTACCTGCGCCTGAGCCCAGATCCACCACGGTATCCCCTGCTTTGATCTGGGCATATTCTGTCGGTATCCCGCATCCAAGACTAAAATCTGCTTCTGGATTGTATCCTTCAAGGTCTTTATAACTTTCACTAAAGACTGCATAATCAGTTCCCGAACAGCACGATGATGAGGTTCCGCAGCAATTTGAACTTTGGTCAGCGCTCTGTACTATCTCAGAGTACTTTTCTTTTACAATAGTTTTTAATTCTTCCGGTTTCATATTAATTTGAAAATTTGAAAATTTGAAAATTTGAAAATTGAAATCCTGCTTAAGCCAGTAAATTAGCACATTAGCACATTAGCACATTTTCAAATTGTTAACATAGAATTCATAAAATTCATTTCTGATCTGATCCCTGATTCTACGAAATTCGCCCAGAATAAATTCAGGTGATCCGTTTGCTTTTGAAGGATCCTCAAATCCCATATGCAACCGGTGTTTTACCTTCCCTGGGAAAAAGGGACAGGTCTCATTCGCCTCATCACATACGGTAATTACATAATCCCACGAATCCTTCAGGTAAATGTCGACTGATTTTGGTGAGTTACTGCTTATGTCGATGCCGGTTTCAGCCATCACCTCAATAGCTTTTTGATTAACTTTCGTACCTGGGAAAGTACCGGCAGAATGTATCTCCAGCCTTTTATCAAATGATTGCAGAAAACCATGGGCCATCTGGCTTCTGCAAGTGTTTCCTGTACAGAGTATAAGAATTTTCATATGAAATCCAATTTGAAAATTTGCCAATTTGAAAATTTGAAAATTATGACATTAGCACATTTGCACATTTGCACATTTGCACATTTGCACATTAGCACATTAGCACATTAATTTTTTGATGTGCTGATTATCTTAGAGAGTATTAATATTATTTCATGGATGTCAGACAATAAGATTTCATCAAAACAATAAGATGGAGAATTTCTGCAAATCTGAAGCCAGTATTCAGTTTCATCAGCTTCCTTGGCAGCAAGTTTTATTTTATGAATAAAATCCGCTTTACTTTCGGCATTTTGCGATTCACGAACATTTGCCCCTATCGAAGTACCCGATCGAAGTAACTGCCTTGAAACAACAAATTTCTTATCATTTTCCAGTAGTTCACAAAAGGTTACAATTCTTAATGCAAACTGAAAGGTTTTCTCAACAATGATATTTTCTTTATTATTTCTCATAAAAATTGAAAATTAGCACATTAGTCCAATTTGAAAATTTGAAAATTGAAATCCAACCTAATTAGCACATTTTCAAATTAAATAATTTTCAAATTTATAAAACATTTCGTTAATTTGCGAAATACTAAAAAGTTTATGCAGGAAAAAGTTGAATTTACTGATGAAGCAATCAGAATGGCGAGGATTGCCAAGGCATTGAGTCATCCTGCTAGGGTGCATATATTAAAGAAGCTTTCAGGAATGAACTCATGTTGTTACAGCGGTGATCTTGTTGAAGAGCTGCCCATTGGAAGATCTACCCTTTCGCAGCATCTGAAGGAGCTTAAATATGCAGGCCTCATCCAGGGTGAGATCAATCCTCCATACATAAAATACTGTATTAACAGGAAGAACTGGGAGGATGCAAAAATCCTTCTGAGTGAACTGTTTGCCGATGAAGAGAAATAATTGATCATCCGAAATGAAATCCTTAATTATAAAACCTGTAAATAAATTGAATATGAATATCAAAGTACTCGGTCCGGGTTGTCCTAAATGCAAGACTCTCGAAAAAGTGACCCGCGAGGCAGTGTCAGAAGCAGGCATTGAAGCCACAATTGAAAAAGTGGAGGATATCGTTAAAATAATGGAGTACAGGGTAATGCATACTCCCGTTCTCGTTGTAAATGAGAAGGTTGTTCTGAGCGGGCAGGTACCCTCGGTAAAACAGTTAAAAGAAATCCTCACTAAAATCAATAACCAATAAATCTGACAATATGAAAACCCTGAGATTAATCATTGCGATGCTTATTACAATTCCTCTTCTCTCCTGTTCAGCACAGAAAACAGATAAGGAAATAAAAATTACAAGCAACAATTCAGACAAAATTGAAGCCTATTATTTTCATTTTACTGCAAGATGTGTAACCTGTAAAACTATCGAGGCAAAGGCAAAAGAGAATCTTGAAGTCCTCTATCCCGAACATGTCAAAAGCGGATTGATATCATTTCAGTCACTTAACCTGGACGAAGCAGCAAATAAATCTATTGCACAGAAGCTGGGCATATCGGGTCAGACTCTTTTACTTGTAAAAGGTGATGAGAAGATTAACATCACGAATGAAGGATTTATGTACGCCATGGTGAAGCCTGAGAAATTCAAAGAGGTGATTAACGAAAAAGTTGAATTCCTCCTTTCAAAGTAATGGAATTCCTTACAGATCTTCTGGAAAACAGCACTATGCCCTGGCTTACAGCACTGGTGCTTGGATTAATGACTGCAATCAGCCCCTGCCCTCTTGCCATGAACATCACGGCAGTGGGATTTATAAGCAGGGACATTGAGAACAGACACAGGGTATTCATCAATGGTTTACTGTATACTTTTGGCAGGGCTATAACTTACACTGCACTGGCTCTTTTAATATATCTTGGAGCAGATCAGCTGAAATTCTCCGGATTCTTCCAGCAGCACGGTGAAAAGATTGTCGGTCCTTTGCTGGTAATCATAGGTTTGTTCATGCTCGATATTTTCAGACTAAACTTTCCAGGACTCGGCCGCTTCACATCACGAATCCAGAATAAGACGAAATGGAGCTATACCGATGCAATTCTGCTTGGATTGCTGTTTGCACTTGCTTTCTGCCCGTACAGCGGAGTGCTGTATTTCGGAATGCTTGTCCCGATGACTGTTACAAGCGCTTCAGGTTTATACCTGCCGGTCATTTTTGCATTGGCCACAGGAATTCCCGTGATTATTTTCGCGTGGCTGATCGCTTATACAGTTTCGGGAGTCGGCGGAGTGTACAATAAGATCAGGAACTTTGAATTGTGGTTCAGACGCATTGTTGCAATACTTTTCATAGTCACCGGAATATATTATATAATAAGGATTTACCTGTGATCAATTTGAAAATGAGTCAATTTGAAAATTTGAAAATTAGAAATCCGATTTGAAAATGAGTCAATTTGAAAATTTGAAAATTACAAATCCGATTCGAAATTAGCAAATTAGAAAATTAGCACATTAGCACATTTTCAAATTAGCACATTAGCACATTGGCAAATTAGCACATTAGCACATTGGCAAATGGAAACCGGTTTGGAAGAAATCAAAACAAGGAGATATGAGATAGCGTTTGCAGGGATATTCCTGGCGGTTTGGTTCGTGTTGTACCGCAACCTGCAAACATTAACAGATCTTTTAACTGACAGGATGCTTGGCATGGATGGGGGAATGCGTTTTACCGAGGCTTTGCGCTTTTTTATTTTTGAAGTTCCTAAAGTACTCATGCTACTGACACTTATTGTGTTCTTTGTAGGGATTATCCGTTCTTATTTTTCTCCTGAAAGGACGAGAAGAATGCTGGCAGGCAAGAGAACTTTTACAGGAAATGTGATGGCTGCAATGCTTGGGATTGTTACACCTTTTTGTTCCTGTTCCGCAATCCCCCTGTTCCTTGGATTTGTGGAATCAGGAATTCCGCTCGGAATAACTTTTTCTTTCCTGATAGCTGCTCCGATGATAAATGAGGTTGCAGTGATACTGCTGCTTGGCATGTTTGGGTGGAAAACTGCTTTAATATACGTCATTACCGGTCTGGTAATTGCAATCACAGCAGGATGGATCATTGGAAGACTAAAGCTTGAAAAATGGGTTGAAGACTGGGTGTACAGTACAAAATTCGGAGAAGGAAATTTTTACGAAGAGAAGATAGTCTTCTCGGACAGGCTAAGGTATGGGTACAATGCTGTGAAAGAAATTGTAAGCAAAGTATGGATGTATATTATAATAGGTATAGCAGTTGGTGCGGGAGTGCATGGCTATGTCCCTGAAGAATACATGGCATCACTGATGGGGAAATCGGCATGGTATAGTGTGCCATTGTCGGTTCTGATAGGAATTCCTTTATATTCAAATGCAGCAGGGATAATTCCGATTGTATCAGTGCTGATTGAGAAAGGCGCCTCGCTTGGGACCTCACTGGCCTTTATGATGTCGGTAATCGGATTGTCATTGCCAGAAGTGATAATTCTGAAGAAGGTATTGAAGATGCCTTTGATTTTGACTTTTGTCGGGATTGTTGCAAGCGGAATAATAATTGTGGGTTTCCTGTTCAATTATGTCTTTTAATCTATTGATTCAAATAACTGATGAAAAACTCAAGAAAGTCATTACTGATGTTTGCCGCTATTGCAAGCATGGTTTTAAGTTCTTCCTGCAGTGGTCAGCCCGCCAACTCTGAAGAAAAGTCAAACGCTGATGGAAAAAAGTACAAGGTAACATTTGTAGAACTGGGTTCGGTACGTTGTATCCCATGCCAGCAGATGCAACCTGTTATGAAATCGATCGAAGAAAAATACTGGAAAGATGTCAAAGTAGTTTTCCATGATGTCTGGACAGAAGCCGGATCACCTTATGCAAAACAATATGGAATTGAAGCTATCCCCACCCAGGTTTTCCTCGACGAGAACGGAAAGGAGTTTTACAGGCATGTTGGTTTCTTCCCGGAGGAGGAACTGGTAAAAATATTAAACCAGAAAGGGATAAAATAGTTCTGACACCAAGACACCAAGACACCTGGACACCTAGACACCTGGACACCTAGACACCAAGACTCCCCCGGATCATGGTTTAATCTTTTCAAACAGCCCAGGTAGTTTTGTATTATAAATTTCTGTGATCTGTGACTCATTTTCTCCGATAGGCTTCACAGGAATTAAATCAATAACCTCTGCAGGGGTGAGACCTGATTTATACATCAGATCAAGAGAAGCGATCATGGTATCGTTTATTGAATTCCTGCTTTCCTCTTCAGACAGGCCAATTCTGCTTCCGATACTGGCAAGTTCTCTCCACTGGAACCAGAAATAGGTTGGTAGCATTGCCGACATGATTGCATAGCTTTCGAGTTTATTCTCCTGGACTTCAAAAGTATTTCCAAGTAAGCTGAGCATATCAAGAACTGCCCTCTTCTGCCCGGAATCAAACGTTGATGTAAAGGTCACAGGATTATAACCTTCATTGATGTAAGATGTTGCATTCGGAATGAGCCTGGCGATGTTCCTGACATTCTCCAGCTTGGAGGATAATTTGGAAAGATTGATTTTTGGAGCCAGCGAAATTACTGTTGCATCATTTTTCACAGCTCCCTTTATCAATTCAAGTGTATCCATGATAACCGGAGGATGCAGTGATATAAACACAATGTCCTGTCCTGCTGCGGTTTTAGCATCTCCGCTTTCGACATTGGGGAATTGTTGTTTTAGTTTCACAACAGCTTCTGGATTAGTGTCTGCAACAATGATCTTCCGGAAGCTGACATTTTTGTTTTTAAAACCCTGAAGGAGGATTCTTGTTACTCTTCCTCCACCGATAAATCCAATTGATATTTCCATGATTTTAGCCTTTGTTGATTCTAAACTGTCTGTTCATTACTCATTTCGTAAATATACGAATTGATTAAGAAACTCCAAAAGTCGTTATGAATATCTGATTATTAATTATTTATTGATTATATGCCTGATTTTTCTTAAATTTAATAGAGCATTATCCGGATAATAATTATAAACCAAAAAATCTAAGTTTTATGGAAGAGAAGACTTATTCAATGCCTCGCATTGGTGATAAAGCGCCTGAATTCAAAGCTGTTACAACGCAGGGCGAAATCAGTTTCCCGGGCGATTACAGGGGAAGCTGGGTCATTCTGTTCAGTCATCCCGCTGATTTCACTCCTGTCTGCACCTCTGAATTCATGACATTTGCATCAATGGAGAAGAAGTTCAACGAAGCCAATTGTAAGCTCGTGGGATTGTCTGTTGATGGACTTTACAGTCATATTGCATGGCTGCGTACTATTAAAGATAAGATCGAATATAAAGGAATGAAGAATGTCGAAGTTACATTCCCCCTGATCGAAGACATAACCATGGAAGTTGCAAGAACTTATGGTATGCTCCAGCCTGGAGAAAGCTCAACTAAGGCTGTCAGGGCAGTTTTCTTCGTCGATCCGAAAGGGATTATTCGTACGATCATCTATTATCCACTTAGTCTGGGCCGTAACTTTGATGAACTCTACAGGATCATTATCGGGTTGCAGACTGCAGATGCATTTTCAGTTGCCCTGCCGGCCGACTGGCAGCCGGGCGACGATGTTATCGTACCTACTGCCGGCTCATGCGGTGTTGCAAAAGAACGTATGGAAAATAAAAATGGAATGCATTGTTATGACTGGTTCTTCTGTACTCAAAAACTTGAAAAGGAAAAAGTCATGGAAACTGTCCTGAAAAAGTGAAGAAAAAAATTATCTGTATAAGGTGGCCGGTGAGGCCACCTTTTCTTATTGCAAATTTGGAAAACAATATTTGGATTATGAACGCAGGTTCATTATTTTTGAAAAATATTAAGATTTCAGATGGCCAGGCCTCAGATAAGCAGAAAAGTATTTAATCCACCCAAAATGAAAGGTTTTAAGCCTTTCGGAATGCCATTATGCCATGCTGAAACTGTTGTTCTGAAGTTTGAGGAGTACGAAAGTATCAAGCTTATCAATTATGACGGACAACAACATGACCAGGCAGCAAAACAGATGAACGTCTCCCGGCCCACTTTCACACGCATATACAACAGAGCACTGAAACTTATTGCTCAATCGTTCGTTGAAGGCAAAGCAATCGAGATACATGGCGGTAATTTCGAGTTTGACAGAGAATGGTTCAGATGCAAGAAATGCTGTAAGCTGATATCAGGAAAAGAAAATCATTCCAGATGCAAGGATTGCAGCATGTTTGGAGACAGCGAACTCATCAGGATCAGCTGAGTATAAAAAAAAATGTGAAACAAACCGACAAAAAATAAATCAATCAAACCACTAAAAACCTAAAATTCATGAAAATTGCAGTTCCGGTAACCCGGGAAAACCAAATCGACAGCCACTTCGGCCATTGTGAATCATATAACATGTACTCAATTTCTGATAACAATGAAATAACAGAAACTAAGAAAATCGATTCACCAAATGGTTGCGGTTGCAAATCCAATATTGCCTCAGTTCTGGCATCAGCCGGAGTATCAGTAATGCTTGCAGGTGGTATCGGTGGAAGCGCGATTAACGTGTTAAGCAGCAACGGTATTCAGGTTGTCAGAGGTTGCTCCGGGAATGCCCTTGAAGTCGTTAAGCTTTATATTGCAGGATTGGTAAAAGACAGCGGGAGCAGTTGTCAGCAGCATGAGCAGCATAATCATGACGGGCATAATTGCCAGCATGATTAAGAACATGTATTCACCAATGGTCCACAGAGTTACTGCAGGATAGTTTAAGTACTTTAGGCACTCCAGGCACTTTAGTGCACTTCTCTTTGCGTCCTCTGCGAATGCCGGCCTGTGGGTGGTTTACGACCCCCTGCCAACCCACAAAAGCCTTGCACACCCCCCTGAAGGGGGTATCTTAGCGGATATAGGAAGTTCTTAGCCCTGCGTTTTGAGCCCTGAGCTTCTTCCTCTGCGACCTTTGCGAATGCCGGCCTGTGAGTTGGCCAACTTTGCCTTCTCTGCGGTTAAGAAAAGATTTACTGTAGATCTTTATGAAGGCTAAGGTCGGAGAGCACGGACAATCAAGTGACATGAGCCTCTTCAACTCTAAAACTCTAGGCACTCCTTTCAACCTCTTTTGCTTATCTCAGCAAGCTTGCCGGGATCAAGTATGTTTATATCCTTTTCGTGAAGTTTGATTATACCATCCTTTTCAAAGCTCTTCAAAAGTTTCACCGCGCTTTCCATTGAAATGCCTGCAAATTCAGCCAGCTCTTTCCTCGACAGAAGCTGGAATATCTCCGGATTATTCTTCCTGAAAGTGTCTATATATAACAGTGTTTCAGCTAATCTTCCATTCATCTGATGGAAGATCACACTATCGAGTGAACTGAAAAGCCTTGTATTCAGCTCGCAATATCTTTTAATAATATTGAAACCGAAATTGCCATTCTTCTTTGCAAGTGATGATACAGCCTGTTTATCAATAAGAAAAGCCCTGCATTCAGTTAACGCAACGGCTGAATAGCTGAACGTGTTGCCGGAGAAAACAATCGACAAACCGACGAACTCGCCGGGTTTGATTATCCTGATGTTATAGTCCTTCTGTCCATCTCCTTCAATATATTGTTTCACGTACCCGTTCACGATGAAGAGTACATAAGAGCCGAAAGTACCCTGCTTGGTAAGGCTGTCGCCTTTCCTGAAAAGCACCTGGGTCCTCTCCTGCTGAACAAGCTTTATCTCTTCCGGTAGAAGCTCCTGGAAACATGGAGCCTGTATATCGCAAACATAATCGGTGTCTTCTTCAAAAACTGTTTTCATGATAAGTTTATGTGGACGTAAATTTAATATAAATCAATAAAAAAGTTGTCCTGAATCAATCCTGCTGTTGTCCTGACCGGAGACATTTTCGTGTGATACCCTGCAAAAGCGGTCTAATTTTGCATCATATAAATCTCTTAAAAATAAAATCATGTTATACACAAATTTAAAACACATCGAAACAGCTGAGGATCATGCAAGGATAATCAGCGAAAATGAAAATGTAATGGTGATCTGCGGAAGAATGGGCCCAATGTGTATCCCGGTATACGGAATTGCCGAGGAACTGAAGGATGAATATCCGCATGTTAAATTCTATGATATGGAATTCGACAATCCTCATTCCCATGTAATCAGGAATCTTCCGGAAGTAAGAGGTTTTATGGGCATACCATTTACAATCTACTACAGGAACGGCAAAGTCGTAAAAGCCACATCGAGTATTCAGACGAGAGAGCAGATCACCTCGATTCTTGACAAAGAATTCTCAGCAAAAGTTAATGCTTAACAGTGAAAAGATGAACCTTGACAAACATTACGACGCGATTATCATCGGGGGAGGTCCCGCGGGTCTTTCCACGGGTATTTACCTCTCGAGAGCGAAGATGAGAACCCTTATTATAAGCGAGGGTGTTGTTGGAGGACAGATGATCCTTACCCATGAGATTGCAAATTATCCGGGAGTTGAAAGTATAAGCGGCTATCAGCTCGCATCAATAATGAAGAAGCAGGCAAAGTCATTCGGATGCGATATCAGATCAAATGTTACGGTAAAAACACTGGATCTTGATGGAAAGCTAAAGGCTGTCTCACTCTCAGACGGAAGTTTATATACATCTTATAGTATTATCCTGGCTCCCGGTGGAAGGTCGAGAATATTGAATGTACCCGGGGAGGAAACATTCAGGGGAAAAGGAATTTCATATTGTGCAACCTGCGATGGCGACTTTTTCACCGGCAAAGAGATAGTTGTCGTCGGTGGTGGAAATTCAGCACTCGAGGAAGCTGTATCCCTTACCCGGTATGCAAGTAAGGTTACCATAGTTCACCAGTTTGATCATTTCCAGGCGTTTGAACATGCAATAAATGAAGCCAAATCAAATCCTAAGATCAATTTTGTCATGGACTCTGTTATATCTGCTTTTTATGGAAATGAAAACCTTGAAAGTGTTGACATAAAGGACAAAAGGACAGGGACTACAGAAAACTTCAGGACCGATGGCGCTTTCATCTTTATAGGTTATCTCCCTAACACTGAGTTTCTGAAAGGTAATATACGTCTGAACCAGTCAGGTGAGATAATTGTCAATGCCGATATGTCCACTGACAAAAAGGGAGTATTTGCCGCCGGAGACAGTGTTACAAAGCGCTTCAGGCAGATCACAACTGCTGTAAGCGATGGAACGATAGCAGCCCTTGCCGTTGCCGAATACCTGAATAAGCTGAAGAAAGAAGAGAAACAACTTATATCCAATTAGTAGAGTAACTAAAATGAAGAACTTAACATCATACCCGGATCTTTTATCCAGGATTCCGAAAAAAGGTATCTCCTACCTCCTGCTTTATAAGCCTGAAAGTGAAAATAGCATTTGTGCATACAGTAATATCGATGAGATATACACTGATAAACTCCCTGTGTTTTCGGCAGATGTCACACAGGTAAGGGATATTCACCCGGTTTTTGGGATCGATTCTGTCCCCTCGTTGCTGGTATTTGAAGATGGCCGATTCAGAAATGTCATAAAAGGATGTCATGAGAGCAGCT
This sequence comes from uncultured Bacteroidota bacterium, assembly GCA_963744745.1. Lineage (GTDB taxonomy): Bacteria > Bacteroidota > Bacteroidia > Bacteroidales > VadinHA17 > LD21. Next base: position 756,787 of record CAVUVD010000001.1, read on the forward strand.
ATTATGAATCACTCTTCACTAATGATTTTTTTGCGGTAAATCAGGCTTTCGATGAGAAACCCTCAAAACGCGTAACAGTATATTCTACTCCTACCTGCAGTTGGTGCAATACATTGAAATTATGGCTTAAGAAGAATAACATAAGATACACTGATATAGACGTTTCCCGTAATGAAAAAGCCGCGGAGGATCTTGTACGCCGCTCCGGGCAGCAGGGTGTACCCCAGACTGATATAAACGGACAGATAGTAGTCGGATTCAACCAGCAGATGCTGAAGGAGCTTCTTGGAATTTAAAGAAATTTAATAACTGAAAATATTTAATATTATGAAAGAATTACAACCAATCAACCAGCAGGTTATTCTCGACATTACAGAATCAAAAGATGAACAGCGCACATCTTCTGGTATAATAATTCCCGATGTTGCAAAAGAAAAACCGAAAACAGCAAAAGTAGCCTGGATGGGCGTTATCGAGAAAGCCGAGATCAAACCGGGAGATATCGTACTTTATAAACCATTCACAGGAAGTGAAGTCGAGTTTGAGGCGAAAAAATATCTCATCCTTCAGTATGCCGACATTTTTGCCAAAGTTGTCGAGACAGAAAAGATCTGATTATAAAAATTGCCCTGATTCAATATTTCAAACTGTTTAAGAAATATTCTGCTATGGATTTATTCAAATCATTAAAAATAGATAAGGAAAGCCCCGCTCCGGCTATCAGCCTCGACGCTGAAAAAACAAAATGCCTGATTATAGGATCAGGACCGGCCGGATATACTGCTGCCATATATGCGGCAAGAGCTAATCTTAAACCAATCCTTTACACTGGTTTGCAGATGGGTGGGCAGCTCACTACTACAACAGAGATTGAAAACTACCCTGGATATCCTGAAGGTACAAATGGTCCTGATATGATGGAGGATCTGAAAAAGCAGGCTGAAAGATTCGGCACCGATGTAAGATTCGGAATTGTTACATCCGTGGATTTCTCAGGCAAACAGCATGTTGCAATAATTGATGATCATAAGACGATCCTTGCAGATACCGTTATTATCTCAACAGGAGCAACAGCCAGGTATCTTGGGCTTGATGCTGAAGTCAGATATGCCGGGATGGGAGTTTCAGCATGTGCTACATGTGATGGATTCTTTTACAGGGGAAAAGATGTTGCCGTTGTTGGAGGAGGTGATACCGCTGCTGAAGAAGCGACATATCTGGCAGGACTTGCAGCAAAGGTGTATCTGGTAGTACGCAGAAATACCCTCAGGGCTTCCAAAGCGATGCAGGAGAGAGTATTAAATACTGAGAATATAGAGATCCTCTGGGAGCATGAGACTGTTGATCTTTTTGGTGAAAACGGGCTGGAAGGTGCGGAACTTGTTAATAAAAGAGGAACACCTGAAGAGAAAAGTGTCAGGATTAAGATTGACGGATTCTTCCTGGCAATCGGACACACTCCGAATTCATCTGTTTTCAAAGATTATTTAAACACAGATCAGGCAGGATACATTAAGACTGTTCCAGGGACAACAAAAACCAATGTCCCAGGTGTATTTGCAGCCGGTGACGTGCAGGATCCTCATTACAGGCAGGCAATAACAGCAGCAGGTTCCGGATGCATGGCAGCCATAGATGCTGAAAGGTATCTTCAGACCCTGAGTTCAAATGATCAATCACCAAAACCTTCGATCGATAAAGTGGATACAGTCAAAATCTTTGATCAGGTTCCGGATAATGCTGAATTTCAAAAAGATCATTTAGTATAAATCAACAATAGGTTTCTGTTATATGTTTAACAGAAGAAAAGAGAATTGCATGAAAAAAATTCATTCAGTAATTACCTGGATTATATTATTCTTTGCTCCGGTATTATCCTTTGCACAGCAGTCAAAAAACGGGACAGACTCTTTCATCAAAGAGCATCAGAGTAATTATTCCTTCACTGAAACTGTGGAGCTTCTTTCAACAGAAGCAAAGCAAAGATCATGGAACATTCCGGTTATTCATGATCTTCAAAAGTCACTGGCAAAATCAGATCAGAATGTACAACCTGTTACCGTGATAGAAATCTGCAAACCTGAGTATTCTGGCAGGTTGCTTGCCCTGAACTCTGAGAGAATCATATCAGTGTTTATGCCCTGCAGGATATCAGTGTATGAAAAAGCTAACGGGAAGACGTATGTAGCAACAATCGATGGCAGGATACTTGCAGCAGATCAGCCAGCGAATGTGGCGGATATAATGATTGCCGTCTCTGATGAGATTTTCGATATTCTGAAAACAGTGACCAAATAGAAAAATATAATGAATAAACTTTTGATTACAGGAACATTATTATTAGTCTTAGTCACTACTGGTTGCAATACTAAAAATAATAACACAGGTAAAAATATAAATGATTCAACTGTTGACAAAAGTGTTGCAGTGTACCTTACCGAGCAGACTTTCAGGGAAAAGGTGTACAATTACGAAGAAAGTAAGGAATGGAAATATCTTGGAACCAAACCTGCTATAATAGATTTCTACGCCGACTGGTGTGCGCCTTGCCGCCAGCTATCGCCTGTTCTCGAGGAAGTTGCCCGTGAATATGGCGACAAAATCATTTTATATAAAGTAGATACAGAAAAGGAAAGAAAGCTGGCAACGACACTCGGAATCGAGGCTCTCCCGACACTCCTTTATATCCCGCTTGAAGGCAAACCCCAGGTAAGAATGGGATTGCACCAAAAGAATCGCTCAGACAGGCTATTGACGAGATACTGCTCAAACAGTGAGCCCCCTCCTCTTTTAGTAAGGAGCAGTAAATATTTATCAGATACTTCTGACCTGAATGTCAAAAAAAATTCAAACAACGCGTAGGAAAACTCCGGAGTATGTTTCTAACGTAATGAATACAGAGGAATTCCTGAACATGCAGTTTGAATTAACAATTAATTATAAGTAAAATGAAGACAAAACTTTTTATTACAGGACTGGCATTTTTTGCCATAACATCATTGGGATTTTCACAAGGCAATCCCCAGGATAAACCGGGTAGAAACCAGGGGGGTAATCAGCCCGCATGGGTTGATGAGAACAAAAACGGCATATGTGACAATTATGAGAATAGAACTCCGGGACAGGGACGTGGTAAGGGCTATTGCTCCGGCAGAGGTCAGGGTTTTCAGGGAAGAGGTATGATGAATGGACAGGGAAGAGGCAGGTTCTTTATTGATGAGAATAAGAATGGTGTCTGCGATCGTTATGAAGAGAATCAAAAAGATCAGGCAGACAAAAAATAAGGAGCACAGGGTTTCAGAAAGAGGGTGTCTCAAAAGTCAAAATCCATTAACCGCAAAGGTCGCAAAGAAGTTAGCGAAGAGCGCAAAGGCTTTTATTTCAGCATTTTAAACTTTGTGTGCTTTGCGTCAACTTTGCGTACTACTATATAACTCACCCCTAAATCCCCCAAGGGGAACTTTTGCGGGCCCCTCTGGGGGTCAGGGGTATCCTGCTGGGAGAGTTATTTGTATTGAAGTTCCTGTGACAGTCAGGTGGGTCACTTTGCGGTTAAACTGGTTTTTGAGACATCCTCTTTGTTGTGATCCCCTGTCATCTGCAAAAAAATAATCTCGTTAAAAGCTTCTCATGCAATTATTATCTTTAATGATCATTTGAACAAATGAATGATCCTGAAATAATAAGGTCGGTTCTGAATGGACACCGGGATGATTTCAGACAGCTTGTTGAAAAGTACCAGCAGAGAGTTTTCCGGCTTGTCATCGGGTTTGTCCACGATAAAGAGGAGGCTGAGGACATTACACAGGAGGTTTTCCTTCGTGCATGGCAATCACTGAATAAATTCAGAGGTGAATCTTCATTCTCAACGTGGCTGCACAAAATTGCTGTTAATATCTGCCTTAACTATTCCAGGAAAAAATCCGCTAATCGTTTGGTTACACGTATTTCATCGTTTTTTGATCCGGAACATGAAAAAGAAATTCAAATTCCTTTATACGAGGATAATGCAGAAGAAATAATAATAAAAGAGGAACACAGCGCGTGGCTTAAAAGAGCTCTTGACAGCCTTCCGGAGAACCAGCGTACAGCGATTATCCTGAGCAAATACGATGACCTTCCTCAAAAAGAGATAGCTTCGGTGATGAATCTGACAGAAGGGGCAGTTGAGGCCTTAATTCAGCGTGCAAAGAAAAATCTGAGAGAAAAACTATCATCAGGTATAAAAACCGGCAAAGAGCGTAGGAATGATCTGGAATATGTGTCAAATAAATAAAAGTTAATAAAATGGATTGTGATCATTGCAGAGACAGGATTGAAGATTATATCGGGGACAAACTCCTGAAAGATGAAAGGCTATCATTTGAGCAGCATCTGTACGCGTGTGAGAATTGCGCAGAGCTTGTCAGATTGCAGAGGTTATCCGAGAAGGTGATAAACCATGAGAAAAGTTTATCACCAGGCCATTTCTTCACTGAAAAAGTCATGGCTGTCATCCAGAACTTCAAACCCGAAACAGAACCGGTTCTGACCAGGATACTCAGACCTGCGCTTGTTACAATTTCTGTTGCTGCCGCAATTTTTGCCGGCGTTTTGATTGGCAGTGTTTCCAGACCCTCTGAACGGAAGGTTCCAGTCGAATTATTACTGATCAATGATACTGAAATAGAATCTCCTTGAAATACTTTCAATTGACTGATTATGAAAAACTAACAAATGGCTGATTTGGCTTGTAATACTGCTTATAGTTATGAATGTCTCAGCAGTATTCACAATACTCTATCATAACTGGAATGAAAGCAGGACAGAGGAAAAATTAACCCTGGAGGCTACAGCTGAGAGCACGGATCGATGAGATACAGCGGGCGTTGGTTCAGGGATGAACTTGAACTCACCGGTCAGCAGATGAAAGAGTTCTCAGGATTTAATCCTGTTTTCAGGCAAAAGGTCAGGTCTATAAATTTTGAGCTTGCGCGAAAAAAACAAAGTATGCTGGAAGAGCTTGCATCAGAGAAAGTGATACTGTGCAACTGAACAGATTATCGGATTCAATCGGAGAACTTCACTCTGAGCTTAAAAAAGCGACATACTCATACTTTCTTGAATTCAAGAGGATATGTTCACCAGAACAGCAGGAAAAACTTTACGGAATTTTCAGCAGCATTTTTGAAGGGGAAATGCCTGCCGGTGGCCCTGGCAGAAGAATGCAGGGTGGCAGACAATATGGGATGAGATGGCGGTAAAACTAAAAAAGATTTTAATCAGAACCAGGCTAAGGAGAAACCGGATCATTGAATCTCATTCTGTTCCAGATATAACTCGAACAACTCCCCTATCTTGAAATCATCAACACCATCAAGTTTATGCCTTGCCACTTCATTTTGTAAGCTCCGGATATCTGCGGCATTCTTAAGCAGGTTGTGATTAAGATAAGAGATTGAATAATGATCAATCATGTCATTCGGATGATCAGGACCTTTCTTTTCCCGCTGGTTGATCCTGTCAACCAGGTCAATAAAGATCGGTGAATAAGCCTTATCGTAAACAAAGGGCCATCCGATATGCTTGTTATACTGATGATCGTAATTGATTGCGGCGCTTACACCGTATTTAAGTCCAAGATTATTATATTCAGAATTGGCCATGGCCCATTCGACAGCTTCTGCCCAGCTCTCCCTGATGATCTTTGAAGTTCGAACGAAATTAATATTGCCTATATACTGGGAATGGGCCTGATGTCCAAGTTCATGGGATACAGTGCCGAATATAATATTCGTAGCCCTGTTATTAGCATTTCCCCAGACCTGGATGTCGGGAAGAATGCCTCCTGCACTGAAGTCCCCGATGAATCTTCCTGTCCCGTTCCCTTCCATGTAGCAGATCTTTGTTCTTCCTCCGGGGTTTAAATATGGTCTGAACATTCCAAGGTTATCTCCATAAAATTGCCTGTATGCTGCCCTGTGGATTGTGGCAAACATCTTTGACTTTCCCTCCTTTATATCCAGGAACCAGTCACTTTTCATCTTAGGTCCGTTATACCAGGCCTGGAAGATTAATCCGTCTCTTATTGTAAAAAGGGAATTCTCCCATTTTATTGAGTAGTTGACAGCATACCGGAAGCTCCCCATCTGGAAATACCCTTCCTCATCAGTCAGGTCGGTGTCAATATGAGTGAACCACCTGGCATGAACATTTACATGATTCAACGGTATAAACTGACCAAGCAGATCATCCCATACACGTATTCTTCCTTTTGGAGCCCATTTCTTCTTTGAAGATCTGGTTGTTAAACATGCGGTATCAGGAAGATTACCCGTAATCCTTGCCGACTCCAGGATCAGATCTTCGTAAAATCCTGATAAATCACCATTGCTGTTTCTTGTCGTCTTTTCTTCATCAGGTGGAATAAAGACCTCATAGAGTATCTGATAATTCACAGGAGGCAACTCCCGCCCTGTCCGCACAACGGTATATTGAACTACTGATCCCCGGATCAGTATTCACCTCTTCCTGTACGGATTCACCCTCATTGATTTCACTATCAAGTGGAAAATCATAGAGAATCAGGGTTGTGTCATTTTTTAATAGTTCCAGCTGAGACTCATTTTCAGGCACGAAGCGAAGGTAAACATGATTAGGTTCAATCCTGTCAAACGGGACTGAAGAACCATTATTCTTAAGATTTCTAAGGGCTTTATTTATATTTTCAACTGAAAACGGATCAGCCGGCTCAACTTTCTGAAGATATGAGATTTGCTCATGTTTAAGATTAATCTTAAAATCAGGATTCTCCAGGCTCTCTTCAGGTTTGGAGCAACCCGGGAATAATAGTATTATGATCAGAGGCAAATACCTGAGTACTCTTAAATTCAAGTTTTCTGGTTTGAGGTTAGGCTCGCACCAAATATTGAACTAAAAAATTTTATTAATCAGGTATTTCAAAAAAAAAATTTAGGAAGAGCTTAATTTAGAATCAATCTAAATCATAGAAAAGGATAATTCATAAAAACATGATGAATAAAATACATTCCGGAACCACCCAAATATTCAATTGGGGATGGATGGAGGAATTTCATAACAGTATACTCAAATCACCTGAGCTTCTTCGCAGTAAGTCTGTTAAGATATCGAAATCTGGCTTCCTCAACATCGGCATCCGGACGGATGTAAATCCTGGTTCTGTGATCTATGATCACCTCCTTAAGTTTTGAAACATCAGGGGTGCCATGTGATTCGGTTTTCTTTTCAGCCATAAGATAGAATATTAATCAAAAAGAAGTCCCGTTGGATAACGGGACTCCTGGTTTTTGTAGTCTGAATATGGAACTAAGCAATTTTAACATTAACGGCATTTAGTCCCTTTTTCCCTTGTGCAATGTCGAAGGTTACGATATCGTTTTCAGTGATGCTTTCGTTTAATCCTGAAGAATGTACAAAGTACTCTTTTGATGAATCCTCATCCTTAATGAATCCAAAACCTTTTGATTCATTGAAAAATTTTACTATTCCTTTATTCATTGATAAAATATTAATTAATGCTGCAAGGTACGGTTTATTTATGGAATAAATTATTAATTTTCAATAAATTAATTATTTTTATTATCTGTACTGTTTATTGTTTAAAACATACTAATCAGTTTCGATTTTCCAAGTATTCAGAAATATCGCCTCGATTAATCCTTCTCTTTGTACGACACCTTCCCGCTGCCATTTCAGCTCGCCATCTTTGAAGAGCATCAGGGTTGGAAGATTTTCGACACCATATTTCATCGCTACTGTCCTGTTCTTTTCGATGTCGATCTTTATTACTTTAATCCTGTTTCCCAGGTAACGCGCTATATCCTGAAGGATCGGAAACTGATCATTACATAGACGTGACCATTCTGAATAAAAGTCGACAAGTACCGGTTTTGCTGAATTGATGATCGTGTTGAAGTCTGCCTGCATAATAAATCCTGCTTACTTAAATATATCCGTTCTCAGTTAATGCAACCTGGAGCTCTTCGATTTCAGGCTCAATCAGAACCTGTCCGTCAATTACCACAGTCGGGTGACTGGTATATCCTCCGGTTATCCATCGAAGCTGGTCGGCTGCATCCGTATTTTCCTCAAGGTCAAGATATTTATATCTCAGACCAATACGATCAAGATACCTTCTGACGAGCTGTGTCATTCCACACCAGGTCGTTCCATAAACAGTTATTTCGCTTTCGACAGGTGTTATGCCGCGTCTTTTCCCTATTGTTCTTGATTTGTTTCCCCACATACAGTTCTGTTTTTGTCAGGCTTTTACTGATTTGATTGCAGTGTCAATATTTTCGAAAAGATGGTATATATCCGGGATGTGGTGAAGATATGCTGAAACGAATCCATATCTTATTATTCCTTCACCATCGATCAGATAGAGGGCTCTTTCTGAAAATCCATCGGGCTCACGCCATACGTTATACTTTCTGGCAACCTCTCCTTTCGGATTAAAATCTGACAGAAGCGGGAAGCCGATCTTTCGAACAACGGCCCAGGCTCCATGACTGTATATACTGTCGACTGAAATGCCCAGAACAGCAATACCCCTTTTCTCAAATTCACTTAATTCCTGTTGATAAAGGTCGAGCTGCTGGCTGCAGCCCGGGCTCCAGTCGAGCGGATAAAAAACGAGTAAAACCGGCGAACCCCTGAAATCTTTAAGGCTTATTTCATCTCCGTTTGCATTCTTAAGTACAAAATCAGGCGCTGTCGTGCTATTTTTGAGTGGTTTGTTCAGAGCTGCTCCGTTCATCCCCGGAGCGTTATGATACATATCGGCTATCTCTTTTAAAGATACACCAACATTACCTTGTGCAGTTGGCGTTGTTTTGTTAATATGTCTCCATATCTCCTGTATCATTCCACTCATGACAGATAAGGCCTGTTTGGTTTCAGAGTTTTCTATCCTTGATTCCAGTGACTGGAATTTTTCCTGAAGCTCACGGAATCTCCTTGAAAAATTTCCTGAAGATGTATTATCCTGATTCATATATTTACCTGTTAATTAATCAAATTATAAATGAGTCTCAGATAATTTTAACCCCCCTGGCCGGAGATTGTTCAATATTCATCATCATATAAAAAATTATTGCCCTCAGTATCTCTCAATTGCTTTCCCAGTGAACAAGAATTGACCGGCAATGTTGATCTTATGAGGACGTGGCGTGAAAGGAATGGATTTGAAATTTATGCTAGAGAAAGTTGGGGATAACTTTGAAATTGTACATTTAAGATATCCTGAATTCAGGGCTGTTACCGACCTGAGACATCCCTATCCCGGAATCGGGAAACTAAAGGTCACAGGAAGAAAGCCCAAAAGAAAGGAACTTCTGAAATGTAAAAGAGAAGCGCTCGTTTTCCTCTCAGCGCTTGTATTGATGGGTGAATAAAGCTTAATTAAGATTCAGGTCATGAATATGGTCCGTCAGTATATATTCAATTGGGATACTGAAGGCCGCAGAAATATGTTCAGCACGTTCAAGAAGATCATCATCGTCTTCTTCAATGTACCATTTGATCACCAGTTTTTTCATCATCTGGTTAACCTGGGCAAGTTTTTTCAGCACCGACGCAAGAAAAATTGCGTTAAAGCTGTTCAGATATTCAAGAGCTATGACAATTTCTGTCGTCTCTGCCGGATTAAGAATATATGAATCAACCCAGGTCATAAGCTGTTCCGAAAACTTCGCCCGGCTTTCATCAATAGCCCGGCCCGTAATCCTGAGCTTACCATCCGGATTCAGAATCACTTCAGGAGTGTTGCTGGAAGGAAGAATATGTACCGGCTCTATTTTCATAATTTGTGGCACTGTTAATTAAAGGTCCTTCGACTAAATTATGAAATTAACCTGATAAAAGCAAATTCTTACTACTTTCCCCGGCCCCGGGGGGAGGCCAACCTGAACGTCACAGGTAAATGTCTATCAATTTTGTTTCCGGCAAACAACAACGAATTCCTTCGAATCCCTGTCCAGGGCAGATCCCTTATAATCACCGGATATCCGGTATTCAGGGAATTCAGAACGTTCTATCAGATGCTCAAGCTCATACCTGAAATAAAACCTCATCGGGAAAGTCCAGTCATCGTGTTTCACTCCATCCTGTTCTTCCCATTCAAGGTGAAATTTAACCTGGATGACCTGGTTGATCAGGTCAGGTTCCGACGAAACAATCCTTCTGATTAATCTGCCGGGTTCATATTCACCTTCAAAATCCCTGAAATTGTCAAAACCCTTGATAAGATGTTTCAAATCCGGAACAAAAACGTCAAAAATGAACCGGCCGTTCTTATTCAGATGCCTGTAAACATTATTCAATGCCCTGATCTGTTCTTCTTTCTCGATCACATGCATCATTACCCTGAATGGCGCAATGATGAGATCAAACCTTTGATCAAGCGAAAAATCAATTATGTTCTGGTTACTGATCCTGTGATGCTGGTTTTTGGGAAGCTTTTTTTTCAGTACTTCCAGCATTGATTCACTTACATCCAAACCGTAAATATCCGCCCCTGCATCCAGCGCATTCTGAAAATGTCTTCCTGTACCAACTCCGATCTCCAATACCTTTCCGGGGGTATTCCTGATCTCGTTCAAAAAATAGTCAGTATCTACTGAATCACGAACCTGGTGATAAATTGTATCGTAAAATCTGGCAATTGATGGAGGATAATTAACGGTCATTTCATGGAATTTTAATTATTAATAAATTTGCATTTATGTCGAAATATTCAGTCAGGCATAAGATACATCCGATAGAACCTCCCTGCAAAAAGACTGTTTACCAGAGTCTTGAGGAGGCAAATGATATGATCGGTCATATCGAAAGTACCCGCGTTACAAGGCAGATACGTCCCTATAAATGCTCCGTCTGCGGATTCTGGCATCTTACAAGCAAAAGCGGTAAATGACTATAAGGCTGTAAGGCTATAAGGCTACAAGGCTATAAGGCTATCTCTACGCCTCTAAGCCTATTAGCCTTTGTGCCTCTTTTCCTTTATGCCTTTATGCCTTTATGCCTTTTCCGCCTTTCCGCCTCCTTAAAGGAATTTTGACCTCAACTCCTGTGCTGATAGCGGGGACAACAATGCCGGTGCAATATCGAAGACGGTTTTTGCTCCGTAAATTTTAGCCTCTGCGAGCCTGTAAGCTGCCCTTGCATAAGCAACAAGAACGCTGCCTGTAAAACCCGGATTTGAATCGAGCTTGAGCGAGTACTCAATGATTTCTTTTTCCTCTTTACTGATCCCTGTCACTCCGCTCCTCATAACGAAACCACCATGAGGCAACCCCTGGTGATCTCTTTCAAACTCTTTCTCAGAAATGAACTTAACTGTAGTATCATAATCGGAAAAATAGTTTGGCATTGAAACGATCTCCTTCTCAATTTTCTTCAGGTCGGCGCCTTGTTCAGCCACAATATAACAGAGTCTTGTATGCTTCTGCCTCGTTGACAGCTCAGGAATTTCACCTTTGCGAACACTATCAACAGCATCCTTTACAGGTAATGTATATTGTTTTGCATTCATTACCCCGCTGATCCTTCTGACTGCATCGGAATGACCCTGGCTGACGCCCGGTCCCCAGAATGTATAATCATTCCCTTCGGGCAGGATACAGTTGCTGTACAGCCTGTTCACCGAGAACATGCCCGGATCCCAGCCAACAGAAATGATACTTACGTGTCGTGTAGGCAGAGCCCAGTCATCTACAATTCTGAAATAATCGTTGATTTTAGCATGAGTATCAAAGCTGTCAATGGTATTGAACATCCGTGCCATTTCCGGCGTCTGGACAGCCAGGTCAGTAGCGCTGCCGCCACACATGATCATAACATCGATCTTACCCTCCCAAAGTGAGGCATGGGAATATTTAACTACCGGAACATTTCCCGTTACCAGTCTGATACCATTGGGTTCGCGTCTTGAAAAAACTGCAACAAGCTCTGTATCCGGGTTTTGTCTTATTGCGGATTCGACTCCTCTTCCAAGGTTACCATAACCTGCAATACCAATCCTGATCTTCTTCATATAATTTTTATTGCTTAAATTTTACCGGATGGTAAAAGTAAAAGTAAATTGTAAATTATGAAGAAGCAACCTCAGAAAAGATTTCAGGCTTCTGTTTTGTGTGTAGCCTGGGGAAGTACAACAGTCTTATAATAATTGCAGACAGAGTTCACGACACATCTTCCACATTCCGGCTTTGGCCTGCATGTTTCACGTCCATGATATGATAATGACATACCTGTGTCATTCCATTTATCAGCAGGCATTGCAGCCATTATCTCTTTCTCGATCCTGTCTGGTTTGTCACTTTCAGCAATCCCAAGCCTGGGAGCTACCCTGGCAACATGCAGGTCCACCATTACTCCTTCACCAGGATCACCTGATTCCCTGATCATGACATTTGCCGATTTTCTTCCGAAACCCGGGAGTTTTACAAGATCCGCTATTTTATGCGGAATTCCTGAATCATCGCCAACAGCCCTGGCAATATCCACAAGCCATTTTGCCTTTTTCCGGAAACCGGTCACTTTACTGATATATGGATAAAGATCCTCAGGCTCATGAAGCTTAAGCTCCGACATTGAAGGGAATGCATTGAAAAATTCCGGGGCAATGTTGTTAACAAGTTTATCGGTTGTCTGAGCCGAAAGAACTATCATTGTCATCAGCTGGTAACGGTTATTATAATTCAGCGGATGCTTTCTCTTTCCATATATCTCAAATAACGGTTCGAGATCCTTTTCCCAGTTTCTCATGAGATTTCTTTTATCCTAAAAATAAATAAAATTACCCATCTTCTATAATCGGTCAATTTTGGCTGCGAGAATGAAATCATTTTCTGTTAGTCCGTTGATTGCATGTGTCCATAATTCAACTTCAACCTTTCCGTAAGCTACATGCATGTCAGGATGGTGGCCCTCTTCCTCCGCAATCTCAGCAACTTTATTAACAAAATCCATTGTATGCTTATAGTTAACAAACGAGAACTCACGGGTCAGCTTGCTATTCCCTGTAAGCTTCCAGTCACCTGAGATCTCTCTCTGAAATTCTGAAATTTCTTTTTCACTTAACGGCGGGACATTACCTTCGCATGGAACGCATTTCTTTTCCGCCAGACCTGATTTTGTCTGTGTATCCATTATTTTTATGTTTATTACCGGTATCATCGAATTAGTTATTACACAAACAATCTGCTGTAAACAGATGTTCGATGATAGATACTGTACCCAGCACAAATAAACATATCTTTAAGCTTATTGTTATACTTTGTATTAAACAATTCAACAATGAAAGGTTTAAAAGATCTGCAGAAGAAAATCGATACGGCAAAAGGCAAATTCGAATTTTATTCACTTAAAGAGCTTGCCAGTCAGGGCAAAGACATCGAAGCCCTGCCTTTCTCAATAAGAATATTGCTCGAAAACATCGTCAGGAACCTTAACGGGAAGAGTATAACCAAAACTCATCTTGAGGATACCCTCGCATGGGGATCAGGTGATATTGATGTTGAGATACCGTTCCTTCCAGCCAGGGTCCTGATGCAGGATTTCACGGGGGTACCTGCTGTGGTAGATATCGCATCAATCCGGTCAGAGGTCTCCAGAAGGGGAAAAGATCCTAAACTGATAAACCCGAATGTACCTGTTGACCTGATAATAGACCATTCTGTTCAGGTTGATTATTTCGGTACAACTTATGCCTATGAAAGAAATGTGGAGCTGGAATACAGGCGCAATGCCGAAAGGTATTCACTGCTTAAATGGGCAAAGGCTTCAATGGACAATTTTAATGTTCTCCCTCCTGGTATGGGTATCTGCCACCAGGTTAACCTGGAATACCTTGCAACAGTAGTTGCTGCAAGGGATGGATTGCTTTTCCCCGACACCCTGGTTGGAACAGATTCACATACCCCTATGATCAACGGAATTGGTGTTTTAGGTTGGGGCGTGGGCGGTATTGAAGCCGAAGCTGTAATGCTTGGTCAGCCAATGTATTTCAAGCTACCGGAAGTTATCGGTTTAAAGATGACCGGCAGGCTTAGAGAAGGTACAACTTCAACAGATCTTGTGCTCAGTGTAGCCGACCTGCTTAGGAAAAAATCAGTTGTCGAAAAATTTGTGGAAGTTTTCGGCGATGGTCTCGATACGCTGACTGTACCCGACAGGGCAACAATATCAAATATGTCGCCCGAATTCGGATCTACAGTCACATACTTCCCACCTGATCAGAAAACACTTGAATATCTCCGTATTACAGGCAGATCAGAAGACCTTATTAATACTGTTGAAAAATATCTTAAGAATAACTTGTTATGGCGGAAAGATGAAGACAAAATCAGGTACTCTGAAGTGCTCGAATTGAAGCTTGATGAAATTAAACCTTCCGTCGCCGGTCCGAAAAGACCTCAGGATAAAATAGAGCTTTCTGATGTCAAAAACAGTTTCATTGAAATAATGAAAAAGACATATGAAAGGGAATACATTTCTCCCGATGAAAGACCCGTGGGGAAATGGTCGGATGAAGGGGGACATATTCCCGAAAGGGTTCCTGAGCAGGAGCTGGCACAGGAGACACTCGATTCGGTCGATATTGAAGTAAAGACAAAAGCTAAAAAATCAGGACTAAAAAGCGCCACGGTAAGAACAGGCAACTCAGAATATCTTCTCAGCGACGGTTCTGTCGTTATTTCCTCTATAACAAGCTGTACCAATACCTCAAACCCGAGTGTTATGATCGGAGCAGGTCTGCTTGCAAAGAAAGCAGTGGAAAAAGGGCTCACAACAAAACCCTGGGTAAAAACGAGCCTTGCACCGGGATCGCAGGTTGTAACGGAATATCTTAAAAAAGCGAGGCTGCTTCCATATCTTGAATCTCTTGGCTTCCATGTGGTAGGATATGGTTGCATGACATGCATCGGGAACAGCGGTCCGCTACCGATGCATATTCACCAGGCTGTTACAGGCTCCAATCTTGTTGTCGCATCTGTGCTTTCAGGCAACAGAAATTTCGAAGCAAGGATCCATCCTCTTGTTAAAATGAATTTCCTCACCTCTCCTCCCCTTGTTGTTGCTTATGCACTGACAGGCCGTATAGATATCAATCTGCATACTGAGCCAATTGCATATGATCCCAACCTGGAGCCTATTTATCTCAGAGACATATGGCCCGACCAGAAAGAGATTAACAAGGTGATGGAAGAAGTTCTGGATTCAAATGATTTTATCGAGAACTACCGGAAAATATACAAGGGTGACACCAGATGGAATGAGCTTCCAGCCCCTCAAAGTGACGTGTATGAATGGGATGTAGATTCCACGTACCTCAGGGAAGCGCCTTTCTTCAGGGATCTGCCGGATGAACCAGCCGGGATCGATGATATCAGGAATGCAAGAGTTTTGCTTAAGCTGGGTGATTCCATAACTACTGATCATATTTCTCCTGCGGGTTCAATCGGCGAAAACTCTCCTGCAGGATTATATCTGAAAGATCATGGGATACTCAGACCTGATTTCAACTCATACGGCTCAAGAAGAGGAAATCATGAAGTTATGATCAGGGGAACTTTCGCCAATATCCGGTTGAAAAACCAGCTCGTGGAAGCTGAAGGAGGCTATACGAAATATTTCCCGGAAGACAAACTTTTGAGCATTTATGAAGCCGCTGAAAAGTACAGGCAAACAAATACGCCGCTTGTTGTCCTTGCAGGCAGGGATTATGGCAGCGGCTCGTCCCGGGACTGGGCTGCAAAGGGAACTATTCTTCTGGGTGTGCGCGCGGTAATTGCAGAGAGCTTCGAAAGAATACACAGGAGCAATCTTGTCGGCATGGGTGTGCTGCCGGTTCAACTTCTTGAAGGAGTAACGATAAACTCTCTCGGGTTAAAGGGTGATGAAACATATGATGTTTTCATCTCATCTGATGAGCTGACTCCAAAAAAGAACATAAGAATTGTCGCTACAAACCCTCAGGGTAAAATCACAGAGTTCTTTGCAATGATCAGGCTTGACTCACAAACTGAGATCAGCTACTACAAAAACGGAGGAATATTACAATATGTATTAAGGAATTTCCTCATAGGGAAAGCAAAAGAGGAATAAATAAATTTTACAGGTCGCAACTACGTTACACTTAATGAAATGGATTCTGCGTCCTCTGCGGATTTCCCTGTATTCTCTGCGTTAAAAAAGAATTTTATGCCCTTGCATCAGATTCACTCTCTTTACGCAGTTTGAAGTCGGATGTTTCATGAAAGGTTATTGACGGGAAGTTCTCCCTTGCAAGCTTCAGCATCCATTCACTTTCTGCAAAAAAGACTGGATTGTTCTCCTTATCATAAGCAATAACCCCCTGCTTTCTAGTAATGAAAGTATCGAGTTCCTTTTTATTGTCGCTTGTAATCCAGCATGCTTTTACATAAGGAAGCGATGAAAAAGAGCATTTTGCACCATATTCATGCTCGAGCCTGAACCGGATAACTTCATACTGAAGCTCCCCTACTGTCCCGATGATTTTCCTGTTTCCGGGCTGCTGCAGGAACAACTGTGCAACACCTTCATCAGTCATTTGCCTGACTCCCTTTTCCAGTTGTTTCGTCTTCATAGGGTCCTGGTTTACAACTTCTCTCAATATTTCAGGAGAAAAACTTGGAACCCCCTTGAAATGAATATATTCGCCCTCAGAAAGTGTATCGCCTATCTTGAAATTTCCACTGTCATATAAACCCACTACATCACCGGGAAATGCTTCTTCAACAATGCTTTTATTGTTAGCCATGAATCTTGCAGGCGATGAAAATCTTATTTTCTTTTCGAGACGGGTGTGAAAATAAAATTTGTTCCTCTCGAATTTACCGGAGCAGATACGCATAAAGGCTATCCTGTCGCGGTGATTGGGATCGAGATTAGCATGGATCTTGAAGACAAACCCTGTGAGCTGCTCCTCAGCCGCATCAATAATCCTGCCCGAAGCCTGTATGGGGCCGGGGCAGGGAGCAATTTCGAGAAATGTCTCAAGTAATTCGAGAACACCAAAGTTGTTCAGCGCACTTCCGAAAAACAATGGAGCCAGGTATCCTTCCCTGTAGAGGTTCAGGTTGAAAGGTTCAAACATGTGATTCACGAATTCAACCTCTTCCCATAGTCTCCTTATATTGTCCTCACCGACAAACTCTGCAAGCTTCGGGTCTTTTATATCCCTTGTTTTCAGAAGAGTTTCAGTAACAGTGCTCTTATCAGGGGCAAATATCTGAACCTCATTTGCTGCAAGATTATAAACACCCTTAAATAAACTGCCGTTTCCGATTGGCCAGGTAAAAGGGCTTACAGCAATCTTCAATTCTTTTTCAAGTTCATCCAGAATATCATATGGATGAAGTCCTTCCCGGTCCATTTTGTTTATAAAGATCATTACCGGCGTATTGCGCCTGCGGCAGACCTCCATCAGTTTCCGGGTCTGCTCCTCGACTCCCTTTACAGAATCAACAACAAGAATAACACTGTCCACAGCTGAAAGGGTACGATAGGTATCTTCAGCAAAGTCCTTATGGCCAGGAGTATCAAGAATGTTTACACGAATATCATTGTAATCGAAAGCCATTACCGAGGTAGAAACGGAAATACCGCGTTGCTTCTCGATCTCCATGAAATCGGAGGTAGTTGTTTTGCGTATTTTATTGCTTTTCACGGCTCCGGCAGTCTGGATGGCTCCCCCGAAAAGCAAAAGCTTCTCGGTGAGGGTCGTCTTACCGGCATCGGGGTGACTGATTATAGCAAATGTTCTTCTTCTCTTTATTTCGCTCCGCAAATCCATCTGTCTAATTTCGAGGCGCAAAAATAACAAAATTCCCGCTCTTAAAACAGAATTGACCCGGCTAATGAACATTTCCTTTTTTAATTCATTCTCTCTTAAGGAATGCTTCTTTCATAACAGTGAGTAATAAACTAGACCAATTCATTATTAAGCTCAAACCTGAACTTGGATTATCTCTTAAGGTCAGCTTCGGTATGTTTTTGTTTATTCTTTTTTTTCAGCCTTTTCCATTTGAAGAGAAGGATCTAAATAATCTCATTCTCACTGTAAGCGGTTTCGGATTTATTCTCTTCCTGATTATACTCCTTGTCAGGGTAATGTCTTCCCTGTTGTTTGAAAGACACAGGAAGCTAAATGAGGATGCAATCTTCCCTGCATACTTTAATGGTGTCGCTATCTTCCTTGCAGCTTCGTTGGCTTTTGGATTTTACGCTCACTTTACAGCGGGAGTGCATCTTAGCTTCACAGTTGCAATAAGGATTTTGATAATATGCCTGATCCCTCCTATCATCCTGGGCGTTATGGATACCTTCCATGACCTGAAACATCATAATGAACAGCTCGTTACAGAAAAGAAGAATATCCAGACCCGGATTGAAAAATATGAAGATGATATTCTCAATAAGTCGGTCGAGTTTATTTCGGAAAGCACAAATGAATCTCTCAATCTTACCGTAAGTGAAGTCGTTTTCATGAGGTCATCAGATAACTATGTTGAAATCGTTTACAAGGAATCCGACAGCTTTAAAAAAAAACTTATCAGGAATACACTAAAAAATGTGGAATCCCAGGTAAGACAATATTCAATTTTCATCCGGTGTCACCGGACCTGTATTATAAACCAGCATTTCATCGAAAAGCTTCACAAGAATTCCGGGAACCAATGGCTATCAATCAAGGGTTATGATGAGAAGCTTCCGGTATCGCGCCAGTATTTGCTGAGGATACAGGAAGCCCTTTAGGGTGAATGACATTCGCCCCATGCCGGTGTTAACAATCACATTTTATTCATATCCGCTTCAATATAATGCTCCTTAATCCCAAAGGTTTGGCATGGCTTATAACTGGGGCTACCTTTGCATCGAAAAGAAAAAAGAAATTATGGAAGCGATAAAAGATAAAACTCAGACAGAAGACAGGTCATGGCAGAAAATAGCAATGAAATACGGCAAACCTGATCTTCGTAAAAGCATATGGCAACTCGTTAATTCGATTGTTCCCTTTTTTATAACATGGTATTTAATGTACAGGAGCCTCGAATACCCTTACTGGGTTACTCTGCTACTGGCAGTCCTTGCAGCAGGATTCCTCATCAGGATCTTCATAATTTTCCACGATTGTGGTCACAAAGCTTTCTTCAAATCTCAAAAAGCGAACAATATTGTCGGGAAGATCACAGGGATCCTTGCATTCACACCATTTTATAAATGGCATGGTCAGCACTGGGTTCATCATGCAACATCGGCAAACCTCGATAAAAGAGGCATTGGTGACGTATGGACGATGACACTCGATGAGTACATGAAATCAACAAAATGGGAAAGGTTTATATACAGGATATTCCGGAATCCTTTTATAATGTTTTTCATCGGACCGGTATTCGTTGTATTTGTAACAAACAGGATTACAAACCGGAAAATGTCTAAAAAGGAGAAGATAAATGTGATTTTTACAAATCTCATCATCTGTAGCCATGTCAGCAGCAATGATACTTCTCGTCGGATTTAAGGCATATCTGCTGATTCAGATCCCGATTGTTCTGATTGCACATTCAATAGGCATATGGTTGTTCTATATCCAGCACCAGTATGATGAAGTTCAATGGGTGAGGAATCCTCAATGGGATTATAAATCAGCGGCCCTGTATGGAAGTTCATTTCTCAAACTGAATCCTGTATTTCAATGGTTTACAGGGAATATAGGATTTCACCATGTACATCACCTGAGTCCGAAGATTCCTAATTACAATCTCGCGAAATGCCATTATGAAAATGATTTCTTCAATGATGTCAAGCCAATAATTCTGCGATCAACCTTCAGTGCATTATCCCTGAATTTATGGGATGAGGTTAATATGCGTATGATAGGCTTCAGCCAGATTCCGAAAACGGCTTATAACGAAACTGCAGCCGGCAGGGTAAAAGACCTTGTCTCAGAACAGGCCTGATCTATTTAATCCAGGCTACTTTAGCCGATTTTACATCACGTGAGTTGGTGCCTATATAAATGATAAATTCACCCGGCTCCCAGTCATATTTCAGCTCACTGTTATAAGAACATCAGGTCATCAGGGGTGATTTCGAAAGTCACATCCTGTTGACCGCCGGGCTGAAGCATGTATTTTTCTGAAATCTTTAAGTTCCTTAACAGGACGTGAAATTGAAGCAACCGGATCCTGAACATAGACCTGGATGACTTCTTCACCGGCAAATTTGCCTGTATTGGATACGTTTATTGTCGCAGTCAGTATATCATTCCCTTTCAGTTCATTCTTATTCAATTTTATATCACCATAGCTGAATGTTGTATAGCTAAGGCCAAAACCAAACGGATAAACCGGCTCATTGGGACTGTCGAGATACTTGGATGTGAATTTGTTTCCCGGATCCATTGGCCTTCCGGTGTTCTTATGATTGTAATATAACGGTATCTGCCCGACACTTGACGGGAATGTGGTCGTAAGCTTTCCTGAAGGATTATATTCTCCGAAGAGGACATTGGCTATCGCATTACCTGCTTCTGTTCCCAGGGCCCATGTCTCGATGATTGCTCCAACATTCTCATTCTCCCAGCTCAGCGTCATCGGACGGCCATTCACAAGTACCAGAACCACAGGCTTACCTGTCTTCACCAGGGACTTCAGCAGATCCTGCTGTACTTTCTGCAGACCAATATCAGTCATGCTCGATGCCTCTCCCGACCATGCGGAAGGTTCACCAAGGACAGCAACAACAACATCAGCCTTACCTGCAACCTGGAGTGCCTCATCAAGTAATTGTGTGGAAGTCTTCACCGGTTCTTTGGTATTCTGTTTGTTTGCGGCGCTCAGCGGACTTACCGCTTTAATAAGTAAAGGGTTGTCTGTGAGTTCAGAACCTTTGGCATACAGAATATTAGCGGAGTTACCGGCAGCATTTTTTCAATCCGTCAAGGATTGAAACAGTCGCTTTCGGATCACCTCCCATCGACCAGGTGCCAAGCATATCGGCGCTGCTGTTTGCCAGCTGACCTATAACTGCTATCGTACCGGATTTCTTCAGTGGCAGGATCTGTTTATCATTTTTAAGAAGCACAACTGACCGTTCTGCTATTTCCCTTGCAGTCTGAAGGTGAGAAGCTGTCATCACTTCGATCTTTGACCTTTCTTCATCTATATACCTGAACGGATCCTCGAACAAACCAAGCTTATACTTTGCCTCGAGCACTCTTCGGCAGGCCTGGTTTATTTCATCCAGCGAAACTTTCTTTTCATCAAGAGATTTTTTTAAGGTTGTAAGGAAACCTTCCCCGACCATATCCATGTCGGTACCCGGCCGTAAGGGCAAGTGCTGATACCTCCTGTATATTGCCCATTCCGTGAGGAATCATTTCATTTATTGCCGTATAATCCGTCACAACAAATCCTTCGAACCCCCATTCATCCCTTAGCAGCCTGGTTAAAAGCCAGTGATTACCTGTGGCAGGGATGCCATCGACCACGTTAAATGATGTCATTATGCTTCCTGCACCCGCATCAATTGCAGCGCGGTACGGTGGCAACCAGTCATTGTACATGGCTATCCTGCTCATATCAACAGTATTGTAGTCCCGCCCTGCTTCACCGGCGCCATAAAGAGCAAAATGCTTAACGCAGGCCATCATGGTGTTGTTTAAAGCAAGATCATCACCCTGGTAACCATTTACAATTACCCGGGCTATTAATGAACCCAGGTAGGGATCTTCACCGGATCCCTCTGCAATTCTTCCCCATCTTGGATCGCGGGCTATATCAACCATCGGTGAATAGGTCCAGTTTACACCATTGGCCGTCGCTTCAACAGCAGCTATCCTGGCGCTCTTTTCAATCAGCTCCATATCCCAAGTACAACTAAGTGCCAAAGGAATAGGAAAAATTGTCTTATATCCATGGATGACATCCATTCCGAATAGAAGTGGAATGTGATTCGGGGACTCTTTAACAGCAATTTCCTGTGATGCTTTTATTGACTCAAGCGAAAAATCATTAAGTATCGCACCAAGATTACCGGATTTTATCTTTTCCCGCATCTTTTCATTTATTGAGCTTCCTGTGACAAACGATCCTGCCGCATTAAGATTCAACTGCCCGATCTTTTCTTCTGTTGACATTTTTTTCATCAGGTCATTAATGAATGAATCCATCTTCTCATCCTGGGCATTCAGATGGAGAATAATAGCAGAGAACAAAAAAAGAATCAAAGCTTTTTTCATATTGTTACTTTTTAAAAGAGAGATTTTCAGAAGTTTAACTTATGATCCACAGATTTGCGGGATAAACAACATTATCAAAGGTAAGAAACATTTTCCATGCGTGTTTGTTTTAATGTTTGATCTGTGAAAACCTCGGTACGAAAGAGTGCATAGAGAAACAACAGAATACCTAACTTAAAAATCATATTATGGCAGATCTCAGAACAAAGTACATGGGAATCGGGCTTAAAAGTCCGGTTATCGTCGGGGCAAATAATCTCGTTAAAAATACCGATAACCTTAAAAGGATGGAAGATGCAGGAGCAGGAGCCGTTGTCTATAAGTCACTCTTCGAGGAGCAGGTTCTTCTTGAAAACCTTGAGCTATCAGAACGAAAAACCGAATTTGATGAGAGGAATGCAGAGATGGTTAAAATATTTCCTGAGCTTGTATCCGGAAGCTCCGAAATAGATAACCATCTTATAGCTTTAAGAACAGCCAGGGAAGCAGTTACAATACCGGTCTTCGCCAGCCTCAATGCCGTTTATGACGAAAGCTGGGTAGAATATGCGAAAAAGTTCGAAGAGACAGGAGTTGCCGGTCTGGAACTCAATTTCTACACTGTTCCGGAAAAATTCGACACAGATTATGTTGATATCGAGATGAAGCAGCTCAATGTTCTTAAGATGGTAAGAAAGGCGGTAAAGCTTCCTGTCGCAGTAAAGTTGAGCCCGTTCTATTCAAATCCACTTAAACTGATAAGCGACCTTGATAAAGCAGGAGCAGACGGGTTCGTACTATTCAACCGTCTGTTCCAGCCTGATATAGATATTGAAACTGAGGAACCTCATTTTCCATATAATCTCAGCAACCGTGAAGACAACAGGCTGCCACTGAGATTTGCAGGACTGCTTTATGGCAACACTAATGCCAGTATATGTTCAAACTCAGGTATTTTGAGCGGAGGTGATGTCATCAGGATGATACTTGCCGGGGCAGATGCGGTGCAGGTTGTAAGTATTCTTTATCTCAACCAGATAGAAGTCATAAGTGTGATGCTCAAAGAAATTGAGAAATGGATGGATTCCAAAGGATACGGGACACTTGAAAGCTTCAGGGGAAAACTCTCAAGAAAAAAATCAGGCGACAAGATTCCTTATCACCGTGCACAATACATGGATTTCATGATGACAACATCAGAGATTCTGAAGAAATACAAGGTTATTCCATAAAGTAATTCTTATACCTTTACAGGAACAATATGAAACAGATGAAATTATTGTTCCTGTCTTTTCTTGTCATCCTTGTTACCGGACAAGGCTGTAACAGGGCTGTTGATCATTCACAGCTTATAGAAATCGTTAAAAAGGAAATTGAAGCCGGGAATCTCACCAGGGCTATGTCGTCAGCCGATTCCCTGAAAACATTAACCGGAAATAACAGTAAACTGTTCCTTACCGCTGACTCCCTTTACGAAATCGCTTACAGGATCAGGCTGGACTTTTCAAAAACTCCTGAAGAAACATTTTCTGCGATTGAAACGAAACTGGGGAGAATCACTCCAATGCAAATTGCAGAATGGGAAAGGAAGAACTGGCTTGAAGGAAGAATAATCGATAACAAAAAAATGTACTTCAACAGGGCAGTATCAAACCTTGCACTGCTTTTGAATTTCCATGAAGGTGCATCTGGTAACGCACCGGAGGATGAGGAAATGTCTGCCAGAAGAATTCATACGACATCTGTCATACGGCACTCCTCAGGCAATGGAGAGCCTGAAGAACCAAAAAAAATGACAATAGTCTATACAATCACGGTTGAAAAAAATGCCGTTCCTGAAAATGAGATGATACGTTGCTGGCTTCCGTTTCCGGGAACTCACCCGAGACAGAATGAGATCGCATTGATTAATACATCTCAACCCGATTATATTATTGCTCCCGATTCAGCGCTTCATTCTACAATTTACATGGAAAAAAGAGCTGAAAAAGGTGTTCCGACAGTCTTCGGTATCACTTTCCGGTATAAATCATCCGCCCAGTGGTTTAACCCTGATTCTTTGAGGGCAGAACTTTATGACAGGAATTCTGAACTATTCCGCAACTATACTGTCGAAGAGCTTCCACATATCAATTTCTCTGATGATGTAAAGAGAATTGCCGACAGCATCTGCGGCAAGGATACAGATCCCGTAAAAAATGTTCATAACATCTGGAGATGGTTCAAGCAAAACATTCCCTGGACCGGGGCACTGGAATACTCAATTATCCCACGACATAACAGGTTATGCATGTACCAACAGGCGAGGTGACTGTGGCATTCAGACAATGATGTTCATGTCGATGCTTCGGTATAAGGGTATACCTGTGAAATGGCAGAGCGGTTGGATGGTGCCCCCTCTCGGAAAAAATCTTCATGACTGGTGCGAGGTATATTTTGAAGGCGCCGGTTGGGTACCGGTTGATGTTTCCTACGACCAGCAACAATCTGACAATCTTTATGTAAAGGAATTTTTCATGTCCGGAATCGATTCATACAGGCTGATTATAAACGAGGGAATTGCCGGGAGACTGTTTCCGGAAAAGACATACCTCAGGAGCGAACCCTATGATTTCCAGAGAGGCGAGGTCGAATGGAAAGGTGGTAACCTTTATTTCGATAAATGGAATTACAATATGAAAATTGAATACAATTAAGCTTCTAACTGCATAATAATGATCCTGAATATGGATGTTCATACCTTTATCAGAGTTTTTCTGCTGATCCTGATCCCTGTAATATCAAATGGTCAGATTCCTTATAAATATGTTGATCCGCTGATCGGCACCGGCCCTGCGAAAACTATCAGTGCACAGAAGCATGGATCGGGAACTGAAGATAAAGGACAAACCTTTCCGGCGGTCGGCCGGCCATTCGGGATGACACAGTGGACACCCGAAACACGAACAACAGAATTGAAGTGTGTTTCGCCATACTACTACAATGACAGATACATCACAGGCTTCAGGGGGAGCCACTGGATGAGCGGCAGCTGCACACAGGACTATGGAAGCATTACATTGATGCCTTTTGTAACAAATGTTACAGATACACTGAAGAAATTTCCTGCTTCACGATTCAGCCATAAGAATGAAATCTCTGCCCCGGCATATTATAAAATATCTCTCGACAATTCCGGAGTTATTGCGGAGCTGGCAGCTTCGGTAAGATCAGGCATAATGAGGTTTACATTTCCGGGGAAATCCCCGGGATTCATTTTCATCAGGATGAACAGCGATGAAAATGAAGGAAAGATCTGGATCGATGCAAATAATAACGAGATCAGGGGATATAACCCGGTTCATCGTATATACCAGGGCAACAAAAAGTCAGCCGGATTCAGCGGCTATTTTGTAGTTCGTTTTGACAAGCCATTCAATATGACAGAACAGCTAAAAACCGATCAGCATCTGGCTGTCAGCATAGGGACAGAGAAGATTGTCCAGGTCCGCATCGGGACTTCGTTCACCAGCATTGAGGCAGCTATCAGAAATCTTGAAGCAGAGATCCCGGTATGGGACTTTGAAGCAGTAAAGAAATCAGGTGAAGACACATGGAATAAAACACTTGGCAAAGTCGTGGCAGGTGAGGGAAGCGAAGAAAACAAGATCAGGTTTTATACAGCATTATATCACTGCTACCAGCTACCCAGGATCGCCAGCGATATTGACGGCAGTTATCAGGGTTTTGCACAGGATACAACTATCAGGAAGGCAGAAGGATTCGATTACTATGATGATTTCTCGATGTGGGACACCTACAGGGCTCTGCATCCCCTTATGACAATCCTTGAACCTGAAAGGACATCACACATGATTAAATCACTTGTTCTCAAAGCGGAACAGGGCGGTTGGATGCCAATATTTCCGGCATGGAGCAATTATACCGCGGCAATGATAGGAGATCATGTGAGTACCACAATATCAGATGCCTATATAAAAGGAATCCGTGGCTTTGATGCTGAAATTGCATACAAATACATGAGAAAGAACGCTTTTGAAAACCCTTCTCTTGATGAATACCGTGATGGAAAAGGCCGCAGAGCCCTGACCAGTTATCTTAAGTATGGCTATGTGCCCCTTGAAGACAGCGTCCTTGATGCATTTCACAAATACGAACAGGTTTCAAGAACACTCGAATACGCCTTTGATGACTATGCCCTTGCAAGGATGGCAAAGGAGCTTGGAAAAATGGAAGACTACAATGTCCTGATGAAAAGATCTGAGAACTGGAAGAATGTCTTCGACTGTCAAGACTGCTTTTGTAAGAGCAAAATACTCCGACGGCAGATGGATTGAACCGTTCGATCCATACAGCAAGGCTCAATACATCTGCGAAGGCACTCCCTTTCAGTATACCTGGTATGTTCCGCATGACATTCCCGGACTTGCTCATGCTTTCGGGAGCCAGGACCTTTTCCTTGAAAGGCTTAATGAGTTCTTCGATAAAGGCCATTACTGGCATGGTAATGAAACAGACCACCAGGCGCCTTACATTTTCACAATGGCAGGAAAGCCTGAAAAAACCCAGGAATGGACAGCACGGATAATAGCTGAGGAATACGGCACAGGGCCTGGTGGATTAAGCGGCAACGAGGATGCCGGACAAATGTCTGCCTGGCTTGTTTTTTCAATGATGGGTTTTTACCCGGTATGTCCTGCTTCAGGACAGTACATTATAACAAAACCTTCTTTTGATGAAATAAGGATCACATTTCCCGGCGGAAAATTCTTCCTTATCACCCAGGTAAAACAATCGGGATCCGGGAAGAACATCAGGGCAATCAGCATGAACGGAGGCAGATACAATAATTGGTTCATCAATCACGAGGATATTATGAAGGGGAGCCGGTTTACATTCCTAATGGAATAGGCTGATTCTTCAGAACCTGTTTACCCAAACAGGCTGCCGACCTGGTAAACGGAGAATGAAAGAAGCCATGCGACACCTGTTGTGTAGAAAACTATGAATGCAGCCCATCTCCAGCTTCCTGATTCACGACGTATGGCGGAAACAACTCCGATACACGGGAAATAGGTAAGAATAAAAAGCATGAACGAGAACGCGGCAAGAGGTGTAAATAAGGGACGACCTCTCTGGTCAGTTTCAGATTGTATCTTCTCCACAAGAGTCGAATGATCCTGGTTTTCTGCCTGGAAGAGTACTCCCATGGTGCTGACTACGACCTCTTTTGCTGCAACACCTGAAATGATACTGACACTAAGCCGCCAGTCGAATCCAAGAGGTTGCATAACAGGCTCAATCGCTTTACCTATTGTTCCCATCAGCGATTTGCTTTGCCGTTCAGCCTCCGGTAATGAATTATTCCGGGGAAAATTGCTGAGCACCCATACTACTACTGAAGCAACCAGGATAACTCCACCGATTTTTTTAAGGTACAATTCCGTTCTGAACCAGACATGTTTGGCAACGCTTCTGAAAGTCGGGATCCTGTATGGAGGCAGCTCCATTACAAATGGTATCTCGGGAGTTTTGAAAAATACTTTCTTCAGCATAAAAGCCGAGATAATGGCAAAGAACATTCCAAGCACATAAAGCAACAAGAGGACAATACCCTGGTTTCTGGCAAAAAATGCGCTTATAAAGAGAATATAAACAGGCAGCCTGGCGCTGCATGACATGAAAGGTGTGATAAGCATTGTTATCATCCGGTCTCTCCTGCTCTCTATTATCCTGGTGGCCATTATAGCCGGAACATTGCATCCGAATCCCATGAACAGGGGAATGAATGATTTTCCGTGCAACCCTATCTTATGCATGATCTTATCCATCAGGAACACGGCACGCGCCATATATCCTGTGTCTTCCATGAATGAAATAAAGAGAAAAAGTATTACGATATTTGGCAGGAACACTATTACACCTCCCACTCCTCCAAGGATCCCTTCTATAAGAAAATCTCTCAGTATGCCCGGGTTCATCAGGCCGGCAAGAAGTCCGGACAGACTTGCAATACCTTCTTCCATCCATCGCTTGGGATAGCCTCCGATTTCGAATGTTGTGAAGAAGGTGAGCCACATGAAAAAGACAAAAATTGGTATACCCCAGTATTTGCTTGTGAGATAGTTATCAAGCGCGAGTGACCGCTTCGGCTTCCCGGCTTTATTGGCTTTCAGGGTTTCTTTAAGGGCGCCTGATATAAACCCGTACCGCACATCAGTAATGACTGTTTCTACAGGATCTGAATAGAGCTTTTCCAGCCTGGCATATTCTTTTCTTGCTGTCTCAATTATCTCATCCGAATTAACGCACCTGGTGATACTTTTTGAGAATTCCCTGTCATTTTCAAGCAGCTCAATGGCCAGGTACCTTGCCGATACGATATTCGTGAAAGCGGCATTCTCCCTGATCTTGATCCTTGAAGATATGGCACAGATAGCATTCTCGATCTCTGTACCATAATTAATATGTATGTGCCTGACGAGGGGTTCGTTGCCTTCGTAAACTTTAATGATCTCATCGAAAAGTTCGGGAATTCCTTTTCCCCGGGAGCTGATTGTGGGTACTACAGGCACACCAAGAAGTTTTCCCAGAGAGCCGTAATCAAGCTTATCACCTTTCCTCTCAAGCTCGTCAAACATATTAAGAGCTATCACCATCTGAACCCCCATATCGATAAGCTGAGTTGTCAGATACAGGTTTCTCTCCAGGTTTGTAGCATCTATTATGTTGACGATTATATCAGGCTTGTTATCAAAAATGTAATTCCTGAGATATATTTCTTCAGGAGAATAGCTTTTAAGAGAATAAGTGCCCGGAAGATCCACAATTGAGAAGGTATATCCCGACTGTCTGTATTCAGCCTCTTTTGAATCGACTGTAACTCCGGCGTAGTTCCCGGTTTTTTCCCTTGACCTGGAAGCAAAATTGAAAAGAGTTGTTTTACCAGAATTGGGATTACCGACAAGAGCAACCTGTATGTTTCTTGATTTCTCAATAATCTCCCTTTCCTCTTCAGTATTGGGCAGAGTACCAGCCCTTTGCAACTCTACCGGAACTCCTCCGGGAGCAACTTCTATAAGCTGTGCCTCACTGTTCCTGAGTGAGACATGGGAATCCATAATCTTATATTCAACAGGATCCCTGAGCGGAGCTTTCCTGATTACTGTTATTTTCTTGCCGACAACGAAGCCCATCTCTGAAAGCCTGTGCCTGAACTGGCCGCGACCTTTGATCTTCAGAATTATCCCCTCATCCCCCTCATTCAGATCGTACAATGTTGTCATAGGAGTAAATAACGAATTTACACGTAAAATGTTGTGAATTCCTGATGGCCTGTGTTCCCTGAAAGGTGCCTCCGGATTTAATCAACTTTTACTTTAACAACTATCTTTCTTACAAGCGTACTATCTTCTGTCAGCCTTATCCCGGGTTTATGTATCTCCGAAGGGAAGAAAATGAAAAAATTTTCCGGGGTTGCTTTATGGTAGGTGCTGTCGGTGACAGTCATGAATTCAATGTCTTTTGACTCGTCGTAAGGCACAACTGTTTCTTTCCTGTTTGAAAGAGGAGCAACTCCGATCTTTTCTTCACCATTTATTACATATTGAATATCAATGTATTTCCTATGAACTTCAAACTTGCCCTCCTCTTCCCTCTTGGAAGTATACTCGCTGACCGGAGCATATACAGTATCTCCCAATATATCATACCGTTTGATTTCCATGTCTTTCAGATTGTGTGCTCTCAGGAAAGCAAAAGCCTTATCCCATTTTTCACTATCCTTATAATAGGAAACGGCGAATTCTCTCCTGTTAACTGAGGCATCAGGTTTTACCTGCCATCCATTCAGCCATTCTCCTTTTTCAAACCAGCTGTTTATTTTTTCCTCACTCCATTGTGACGGATCAGATGTACATCCATTGATCCCTGTTATTCCTGCAATTACCATAATTATTGCTATTAATTTTTTCATATTGGTTGTGGGTTAATAATCCCGCGAAAAGTTATTAAAAAATCCGCATGAACAGATTATTTTGATTTTAACAGCAAAGAAACTAAATTTACTCATCTGTAAACGAATATTCCTGAAAAATGAAAAAAACAAATCTGATAATCAGCTTATTTGCTCTGCTTTTGATTTTACCTGCTGCCGCGCAGGACTGGCCGCAATTTATGGGGATCAATCGCGATAACAAGGTTACAGGATTCAATGCGCCGGCAAGCTGGCCCGCAGAGCTTACACAGGTCTGGAAGATCCAGGTCGGAACAGGTGATGCCACACCAGCTCTGTCGGGTAAGAAAATATATCTGAATACCCGCCAGGGCGCTGATGAAGTCATTCTCTGCCTCGATGCAGGTACAGGCAAGGAGTTGTGGAAAAATCAATACCCTTCACCGGCAGTCACCGGTCCGGCCGGATCTCATCCCGGGCCACGGAGCACACCTGCTGTCTCGGGAAATAAGGTGGTGACATTCGGTGCCGCCGGAATTCTGTCGTGCCTCGATGCAGAAACGGGGAAGGTTATATGGAGAAAAGAAAACCCCGGCAATGCCGTTCCACAGTTTTTTACCGGAATGTCTCCCATTATAGTGGATAATTTCTGTATTGCTCATCTTGGAGCAAAAGATAAAGGCGAAGTCGTGGCGCTTGA
This sequence comes from uncultured Bacteroidota bacterium, assembly GCA_963744745.1. Lineage (GTDB taxonomy): Bacteria > Bacteroidota > Bacteroidia > Bacteroidales > VadinHA17 > LD21. Next base: position 787,711 of record CAVUVD010000001.1, read on the forward strand.
TCTGAATTCCGGCAATGAGAAATGGAAATGGAGCGGCGACGGTCCTGCTTATGCATCACCTTCTCTCATGAATTCTGATGGAAAGAAAGTGATCGTTGTCCAGACTGAAAAAAATCTTATCGGACTTGATTTTTCAGATGGTAAAATCCTCTGGCAGATGTCCACACCAGTTGCCCAGCGATTCTATAACTGCGTGAGCTCCGTATATAAACGGCAAGATAATTTATGTCACCGGACAGGGTACCGGAATGAAGGCAATTAATATCGATGGCGGAGTGAAAGAAGTCTGGAGTAACGCAGAGGTTGGCGCCAAATGGAATACGCCTGTGCTTACGGGAAGGATTTCTCTATGGATTTACCGATCAGAAAAGAATATATTGCTTAAATGCTTCAACAGGAGCAACCGCCTGGATGGACAATACCGTGAACAGTGATTTTGCAACATTGTCCGATTGTGGTGATGTGCTTATCGGGCTACCCAGTACAGGCAACCTGATCGTTTTCAAGCCCGATCCAAAAGCATATTCTGAAGTCGCAAGGTACAAGGTATCTGAAACCCCGGTCTATGCGTTCCCTGTAATTGCCGGAAACAATATCTATATCAAGGATGCTGAGAACCTGACGATGTATAGGATAAAATAGAAGCCAGGTAACGAGTAACACGGCTGAGCAACGGCACGATGGGTACTAGGTAATCAGATAAACCTGGAATAGATGGTGAAGCTCCCTGGACCTTGTACCTTGTATTTACCAGATCTTCTCCATCAGCAGTATATTCCTTAACTCATTTGCAGTGATATTCTCCCTGATCTCGCCTGTCTGCATCACCGAGATATGCCCGGATTCTTCCGAAACGACGATTATAATAGCATCGGAACGTTCCGACATACCGATGGCTGCCCTGTGACGCATACCATACCTCGCGGGTAAGGTTACCTGTTCAGTAGTGGGAAGAGGACACCGGGCAGCAAGTATCTGCCCTCCTTCAATAAGTACTGCCCCGTCATGAAGCGGTGTGTTTTTAAAGAAAATTGTCTCAAGAAGTTCTGAACTTATTCTTGCTCTGATCAGTTCTCCGCCTTCGGAGTAAATAATAAGGCTGCTCTTTCTTCCAATGACGATAAGAGCCCCAGTATGACTGTTAGCCATCGATTCACAAGCCCTGACTATCTCCTCTGCCTCCCTTACGCTGCTCTTTTCATCACGAACGGCTGTAAATAATCCTCTGATCGACAGACCCTGCCGCATTATAAACCTGTTACCTATAATAAGCAGGAACCTTCTTACCTCCTGCTGGAATACTATTACGAGCGCCAGGACTCCCAGACCTACCACCTGGCCGAGCAATGCACCCGTGAGCTCCATATTCATTGCGCGGACAAGAAGCCATGTAAGATATATCAGAAAAATTGTTATAAATATGCTGAATGCAGCCGTTCCCCTTATTATCCTGTAAATCTGGAACAGTATCAATGAAACCAGGAAGATATCGATTATATCAATTATTGTGATTTGAAAAGGCATGATGTATAAAATGAAATGTAAAAATAATCAAACGCTGTAACTTTTAAGGATTCCCTGTATATGGATTTCGGTTTAAACGCAAAATCACATCCTGATTTTACTTACAAGCTTAACTGCTTCGACCGCTTCCCTTACATCATGCACTCTCAGGATATCCGCCCCCCCGATCAACGCCACCGTATTCAGTACTGTCGTTCCGTTGAGCGCGTTCTCAGGAGTAGTACCGAGTGTCTTCCATATTGTAGTCTTTCTGGAGAGTCCGGCAAGAAGAGGAAGCCCGGCTACGGAGAATTCTCCAAGACGTTTGAGAATCTCGAAATTCTGCTCTACAGTTTTTGCGAAACCGAATCCGGGATCGATAATGATATCTTTGACTCCCATAGTCCTGAGATCATATATTTTCTGACCAAACCACTTCAGTATATCGGCAACCACATCATCATAGACAGTTTTGTTCTGCATTGTTCCTGGATTGCCTCGCATATGCATCAGTATATATGGAACATTCAGCTTTTCTACAACACCGAACATCCCCGGGTCGGCTTCACCCCCTGAAATATCGTTGATTATCATTGCGCCATAGCTTTCCACAGCCTCCCTTGCGATTCCTGATCTGAAAGTATCAACTGATACGATTGCTCCGGGTATTTCTTTAATTATCAGCTTTATTGCCCTGAAAACCCGGCTGCTTTCCTCCTCCTCTGAAATATCGGGAGCTCCCGGGCGGGACGAGTAACCCCCAACATCAAGGATATCAGCGCCTTCTTCAATCATTTTCAGAGCTGCATCAATAATGTCTGAGTCCTTCATAAGACGGCTGCCGCTGTAAAATGAATCCGGAGTGATATTCAATATCCCCATCACCCTGGGTATTTTGAGATCGAGAAGCCTGCCTCCGCAATTAATATATCCTGGATTGCCGTTCAAAACAATAAAATGTTTACTGAACGAAGTTAAGTAAAAACTCATAAACATCCTGCCTTTTGTTCCACTGCAGGCATAAACCAAACATACTAAACTGAATCATACAGGTTGTCCTTCAACCAACTTGAATCAAAGCTCCTTTTTATTACATTTGCAGTTATCAGAAAATATTTTGAATGAAGCTTTTTGTAATTGAAGGTGTTGACGGCTCAGGAAAATCTACCCAGATAAAAAAGTTGCAGGAGTTTTTCACTAAACTGGGATACAGGCATGAATACCTGCATTTCCCGAGAACGGACGCTCCGTATTTCGGTGAGATGATCGCGAGGTTCCTCAGGGGCGAGTTCGGCAGTCTCAGTGAAGTTGATCCCTATCTAGTTGCATTACTCTATGCAGGTGACAGGAAGGATGCATCGGAAATGATCAGGACCTGGCTCAACCAGGGGAAAATTGTTCTTCTCGACAGGTACACTTATTCAAACATAGCTTACCAGTGCGCCAAACTGAATGATCTCGTATCACAGGAGAAGTTAATGAACTGGATTCTGTCACTCGAATTTAGTCATTTCGGAATACCAGAACCCGATCTTAACATTTTTCTGGATGTGCCATTCTCCTTTACTGAAAAAAAGCTAACCTCATTGAGATCAGGTGATGACAGAAGCTATCTGAACGGGATAAAAGATATTCATGAAGAAAATCTTTTGTTCCAGAAAAAAGTAAGGGAGATTTACCTCAGGGTTGCAGGCAGGGATGGAAAACTGGCTCTGATTAACTGCAGCAATAATAATGGCGAGATGCTGCCGGAGAACCAGATATTCGATGCCATTACCACGATGCTCAAAATCAAAAAATTCATATAAATGAAAATATTGATTCTGGTTGCCAGGATCATTACCGGACTGGCATTTATTTTTTCAGGTGTAGTTAAGGGAATTGATCCGATGGGATCGGCATATAAATTCAATGACTATTTCCATGCTTTCAATATAGGCTTTCTTTCGTCATTGTCTCTTCCTTTTGCAATACTGCTGTGCACAACAGAATTCGTTGCAGGCTTCAGTGTACTGACAGGAATAAAACATAAGGCAGGTATTACTCTGGTAATGCTCCTCATGATTGTTTTTACCCCGCTTACTCTTGTTCTTGCACTTACAAACCCTGTTTCTGATTGCGGATGCTTTGGGGATGCTGTTAAGCTTACAAACTGGCAGACATTCGGAAAGAATATCATTTTACTTATACTTGCATTAATTCTCTGGCTGAACAGGAAGAAAGTTGCTGAACACTTGTCCAGTGCCAGGCAATGGATCATAATTGCAGGCGTATCAATACTTTTTATTCTGTTCTCCTTTTACAATCTCATATACCTTCCTGTCATTGATTTTCTGCCGTATAAAGAAGGTATCAAAATAGCTGACCAGATGATTATTCCGGAAGGAGCTGCTCCCGACAAGTATGAAACTACATTCATCTACGAAAAAAACGGGGTTCAGAAGGAGTTCGATCTGAGTAATTACCCTGCTGACGATACAACCTGGAAATTCATTGATCAGAAATCCATCCTTATTGAAAAAGGTTATGAACCGCCTGTTCATGATTTTGTAATATCCACACCTGAGGGCGATGATCTAACAAATTCCATCCTGTCAAATCCCGGTTACACATTACTTATGACAGCCAAAAAGCTTGGTGAAGCAAAGTATACCAGGCTGCATGAAGGTTTTGATTTCGGAAAATTCTGCATGAACAACGGTATTGATTTTTATGTTCTCACAGCATCAGGGGTTGACGAGATCCGGGGTTTCAGCAACGATCTGAAATTCTGTAATGTAGATGAAACAACGCTAAAAACAATGGTCAGAACAAACCCCGGATATATCTTGATCAGGGATGGCACAATTATAGAAAAATGGTCATGGGCTGAGGTGCCTGAAAAAGAATGGATTTTAAAACTGAATTGAAAATTTGATTTTTAACTTTAATATTTAATTTTTAACTACAAATTACATGAGAAAGAAGATTGTTGCCGGTAACTGGAAAATGAACATGGATTTGCAGGAAGGCCTTAAATTCGCTGCATCTGTCGAAAAACACTTCAGAGACAATCCCCAGTCGAAGGCACAGGTTATTTTGTGTACGCCTTTCATTCACCTTGCCGGTGTTGCTGAAATCGTTAAAGGAGGAAAAATTGCACTCGGAGCTCAAAACTGTGCCTCTGAAGCATCAGGAGCATTCACCGGTGAAGTTTCAGCTTATATGGTGAAAAGTACAGGCGCTACCTACGTTATTATCGGTCATTCTGAAAGAAGAACCTACTACCATGAAGATGACAGGCTTCTCAATAAAAAAACAGTCCTTGCGCTAAACAGCGGACTTAAAGTCATTTTTTGCGTCGGCGAAGTTAAAACCGAGCGGGAGGAAGGAAAACATTTTATTGTTGTTAAAAGACAACTTGAAGAAGGTCTGTTTACCTTATCGGAGGAACTAATGGATAAAATAGTCATTGCTTATGAGCCCGTATGGGCAATAGGTACAGGCCTGACAGCCTCACCGGAACAGGCTCAGGAGATGCACAAGTATATCAGGGACCTGGTAAAAGAAAAATACGGAAACGATTGTGCAAAGAAGATTCCGATTCTTTACGGTGGAAGCTGCAAACCTTCAAATGCAGCCGAGATATTTTCAAAACCCGATGTTGACGGGGGATTGATAGGTGGCGCCTCTCTGAAGAAGGAAGATTTTGCCGGAATTGTTGATGCTATATAATATAACAAACATATAAAGACAGATGCCTGGTAGAGACAGGGCATGCCCTGTCTCTACGACACAAATTGATAATAATTTCATACCAATGTCAAAACGCCTGATACTGCTGGTTTTGTTGCAGATTTTTTTCTGGACATCGTCTTTTGCCCAGACAAAATCTGCATTTTCCGGCGATCAGGCAAAATTCACTTCCGAGCTCCGGACTTTCATGGGGCCCAACCTGAATGAGGTTCAGATAGCCAACCTGGATGCATTTGCATTGAAATGGGACAGCGCCGCATTCAATCCTGAAGTAATGACAAGGATCATCGATATCTCAAGTCAGCTTACATCAAGGTTGATGAGACCGGTGCCTCATTTCGACAGCTATATAACAACATTAAATCAATTTGCTGAACTCAAAAGAGATGCGGAAGATTTCCGTAACTGGCTTGATGGCCTAAGCGAAATTACGTTCAATCCAAGATATACAAATGATAAGATTTATGCCTTCTTAAAAAACACTGCATCGACAATAAAGGACAATGTGCTGTTTGAGTCGTCAAGTCTAAAATGGAAGGTAAAGAACTACGATCTCAGGTTTTATCATGACACTGCATTCTATATTGAAGTCAGGAATGCCGTGCTGACATGCTACTCTCAAAAAGACAGCACTGAGATTTACGATGTAAGCGGCGTTTTTTTTCCTGAAAGCCAGATCTTCTCAGGACAAAAAGGAACAATAACCTGGGAAAAGGCAGGATATGCCAGGATCGATGTCTACGCAGAGATTACTGATTTTACTATCTCCACTGTCAAAAGCAGCTTTACTGTCGATTCCGCAAGGCTCTTCCACTCTTCATATTTCAGGGAACCGGTATACGGTTTGTTATCAGACCAGGCAACGGGATTCAGCTCCAGGGAAAAAGCCACTTATCCACGTTTCACAACATACGCTAACAAGTTCCGGATCGAAGATCTGTACAGGGATGTCAACTATGAAGGAGGCCTTTCTTTTGAAGGTGCCAATGTCAAGGGAACCGGATCGAAGTTTTACCCGGCGTATCTCACGATGTTCAGGAATGATACGCTTTACCTTAAAGTGGGCTCAAAAGAATTCATGTTTTCCAAAACCACAATAAGCAGTTCAGAAGCTTCACTGTCGCTCTACCTGGAAAAGGATTCAATTTTTCATACGAACCTCGGATTTTCCTATATAGTTGATACCAGGCAGATAAACATGTTCCGGACAAACAACCCGATATCCAAGAGTCCGTATTTTAATTCCTTTCATAATATCGACATGTATTTCGAGTACCTGTCCTGGAATATGAACGAATCAAAAATCATCATGTCAAGATCCAGAGGCGCTTCACTTGGACAGGCCCAATTCGAATCGAATTCTTTTTTTGTAAGGGATAATTTCCTGAATATGCTGGGGTTGGATCAATATCACCCCCTCAACAGGCTTATTAATTTTTCAAAATATTATTACTCCGAGACATTCCCTGTCCCTGAATTTGCAAAATGGCTCAACAAATCTGAAGAGGCTGTAACCGGGCTTTGTATTGACCTTGCAAACAATGGCTTCGTTTTCTATGACCGTATCAATAACGAGATCACTATCAAGCAGAAAACTAAAGATTTCCTTGATTTTTATGCAAAAAGAAAAGATTATGACGTCCTGTCAATCAATAGTGAAACAAGGGCTCCGGTCGACAATGCACTACTGGATCTTAAGAATTACCGGTTAACTATAAACGGGGTAAGAAGCGTTTTTCTCAGCGATTCCCAGATGGTCGCCATTTATCCTTATGATCAGCAGATTGTTCTCGGGAAAAACAGGGATATCAATTTCGATGGTGTTGTTGCTGCAGGGCTTTTCACAGTATACGGTCATAACTTCACCTTCAATTATGATACCTTCAAGATAAGACTCCAGAAAGTAGATTCAATTAAGATCGCAGTAGAAACTGATGAAAGAGACCAGTACGGGAACAGGCTTATCAGGAATGTTGACAACCTGATTCAGCTTGGAACAGCCGAATTGTATATCGACAGACCTGATAATAAATCCGGACTGAGGAGCTATAAACAATATCCGATTATAAATGCAATAACGTATTCTTATATTTTCTATGACAGGATACCAGGACTGGAAAATATTTATCAGCAAAAAGACTTCTACTTCAAAATAGATCCATTTACATATGAAAATATTGACCATTATACTGATAAGGAACTGATGCTTGAAGGAGAGTTCTATGGTGGCAATATTCTTAAGCCAATGAGACAGTTTCTCACAATCCAGGAGAATAATTCTCTTGGATTCAGTATGGTTATCCCCGATAAGGGGGTGGAAGTATATGGCAATAAAGGAGTTCTATATGAGAACCTGAGCATGAGTAACAAAGGGCTTATCGGAAACGGTCAGCTACGGCGTCTGACATCAGAAACCAGGTCTGAAGAATTCAGATTTTTTCCTGATTCGATGCTCACTCATGCCTCTGCATTTAAGCTGAATGAAGATCCTTCCGGGGTATTCCCGTTGCTGACCAGTGAAGATGTTGAAATAAAATGGCTCACTGAAAATGATGAATGGCATGCCATGAACTCTCCCGGGAAAAACTTTAACATGTTCGGGAATGGAACTATCCTTAACGGAAGCCTGAAAATGACTCCAAAGCTCCTGACAGGCCAGGGTGTGATCGATATGTCTGAATCAAGGGTAACTTCAAACATGTTCAATTTCGCCTCGGATGCAATACGGGCCGATACCGCCGATTATAATCTGAAATCAAGGACTACTTCAGGCTATTCGTTTATCGCGGAAAATGCAAATACAGATATCAATTTCGGCGAGAATATGGCCAGGTTCAGGCTGAATACAGATTCATCTCTCGTGAAATTCCCCGAGATTCAATACATATGCACAATGACCAACTTTGCATATAATATGAATTCCAGGATCCTCAATATGGAACAACGGGGAAAAACGAACACACCGCTGCTGAGACCTGAGGAACTGATCAGGATCCAGCAGGCCAATCTTGATAAACCAACATTCTTTGCCACGAACAATATTTCTGATACTATTAAATTCTCCTCCTGGAAAGCGAGTTATCATCTTGACAAGGAATATATAATTGCAGAAAATATAAATTATATTCCTGTTGCTGACGCTCTTATACAACCCGACAGCGGGAAGTTAACTATCACCCGAAGGGCACAGATACAGCAACTTAATAACGCTCTCGTTGCAGTCAATAACAGGCACCTCCTTCATGACGCAAAGATCAGTATCGAGTCGACTAAAAGATATAGTGGCAGCGCTGTCTATGACTATGTGGATGAGAATAAGGATATTCAGCAGATCAGTTTTCCTGAGCTTATGGTCGACACAATGACCACAACGGCGAATGGAACAATACCTGTAACCCAGAAGTTTATGCTGAGCCCGGCGTTCTCATTTGCCGGCGACGTGAAGCTTAGTGCCCGCAAAGACCATCTGACATTTACAGGGGCTGCGGGAATTAAAAATAACTGCGATGAGATCAGGAGCTATAATGTAAAATTCAAAGCAGAGATCGATCCCCTGAAGATACTTATACCCATTGCCGAGAAACCAAGAGACTCAAATGACAACCTGATATTTTCGGGATCATTTATTAGCGGTGATTCCCTGCTAGTTTACCCGGCATTTCTCTCACAGCAGAAATCATGGACCGATGTTGCACTGGTTAACGCTTCCGGTTACCTGTTTTATGACAGGGCGAAAAGCACATACTTAATCTCTTCACTCGAGAAAATATCTGACAGGAAGCTGCCCGGAAACCTGGTTGCCCTTGACAATAGCTCATGTGTAATGTCAAGCGAAGGGAAAATAAGTTTCGGAGCGAAATACGATCTCGTTACTTATGCAAGCGCTGGAAATGTGAAACATATCATCGATTCAGGGAAAGTGACTATTGAAGCCGTTATGGGGCTCGATTTCTTTTTTTCACCTGAAGCTTTAACAATGATGGCTGATGAGCTCAGGCTTGTTCCATCACTGAAACCTGTGAATCTTAATTCGGAGCTGAGCACAAAAGGCATGCAGGACATTTTCGGAACCCAGGTGGCCAACAGGATCAAAGAGGAGTTGACACTTTTCGGTACATCCAGAAACCTTCCCAAAGAGTATATCTATGAGATATTCCTGAATGATGTGAAGCTTGTCTGGAATGAATCAACCTCTTCATTCAGATCCGTTGGAAAAATCGGAATAGGATTCGTCGGAAGTCAGCCTGTAAACCTTTATGTTGACGGTAATATCGAGATTCAGAGAAGAAGATCAGGAGATATGATCGATGTATATTTAAAAGCCAATGAAACAACCTGGTATTACTTTTCATATATCAGGGGTGTAATGATGACCCAGGCAGCAAACAATAGTTACAACACGCTGATAGCCGATCTGAAAGCCAATGTAAGAAAGCATCCGGATTCATCAGTCAGGGTCCCTTATTCCTACATGATTGCAGTAGAGGACAGGCTTGGCAGATTCCTGAGAAGGATAACTTCTGACAACGCCGCACCTGAAGAAAACCAGTCTGTCAGGTAATAAACCTTCCCCTTTCCCCAAGTTCTATCAATTCCATGTCGTGAATCTCTTTACCATCGATCGCAAAGCGAACAGCTGTCATAATTTTATGGAATCCTATATACCCGGCAGCACCCGGATTAACATACAGAAATCCACCTTTACGGTCGAACATTATTCTGGCGATATGCGAATGGCCGCAAATGAACAGATCAGGGGGATCCTGATATATCTCCGGCCTGATCCTTTTATCATATGAGGCCGGGGTACCCCCGATATGGGTGATCCAGACTTTCACTTCTTCAGCCAGGAAATGAAGATTCTCCATGTAAGCGCTTCTCACAACTGCATCATCGATATTTCCGAATACGGCTTTAAAGGGACGGAAAGCTGCAAGACGATCGGCTGTTTCTATATTTCCGATATCGCCTGCATGCCATATTTCATCACAATCAGAGAAGAAATCAAAAAGTTTCGGATGAATCCAGCCATGTGTATCTGAGAGTAAGCCTATTTTCATATCTCTTGTTCCATGTCCATGCAGGGGAGCAATCAGCAAATTTACCTACTTTTACATAAAACAGGAAATATGCAGGTATTCTATGCACCGGGTATCTCAGGTGAAACCCATATTCTTGACGAGAATGAGTCCAGGCATATCATCAGGGTGTTGCGTATGAAACAGGGAATGCCGGTAAAGCTTATCGATGGCAGAGGGAATCTTTATAACGGTGAAATTTCAGATGATAATGTAAAAAGATGCTGCGTCAGGATAAAAGAGATCATCAGAAATTTTGAAAAAAGAAGTTACAACCTTCATATTGCAATTTCACCCCTGAAGAATACGGAAAGATTCGAATGGTTCGTTGAGAAAAGTGTGGAGATTGGAATAGATACCATCACTCCCCTTCTCTGTCATAATACTGAAAAGACATCAGTTAAACAAGAGAGAATCAATAATATCATTGTATCAGCCATGAAGCAATCGCTTAAGGCTTCAAAGACTATACTTGATGAACCAACAAAATTCAGTGACTTCATTGAGACGAAGATGGCAGGAAAAATGATTATTGCACATTGTAACAATTCGTTCACCCGGAAAAAGATCAGCGATGTTTATGAAAAAGATGAATCAGCTATTATACTAATCGGACCGGAAGGTGACTTTACAATGGAGGAGATAAAGGTTGCAGAAGAAAAGGGATTTACCGGGGTGCATCTGGGCGAAAGCAGGCTTCGCACAGAGACAGCAGGAATTGCGGCATGTCACTCCATATATATTGTAAATCAATAAAAAGAGGATGTCTCAAAAGTCTTTTTCAACCGCAAAGTACGCAGAGTTGACGCAAAGAACGCAAAGTTAAATTACTGAAATAAAAGCCTTTGCGCTCTTCGCGAATTTCTTTGCGATCTTTGCGGTTAATGGATTTTGACTTTTGGTACATCCTCTTAATTAATTAAGTCCATTAACTTTCCAGGTCAGCTTATCTGCCGGAGATATTTCCGGCACAGGGTTAAGCTGAGTAAGAAGCTCTTTAACATCAAAAAATTCTGTATTCAGACCGTATGCATCCTCATACAGGTCTATTTCATCTACAATGATACTGTTGTAAGAAATAAACTGGGTAAAATTTAAATCCATAGGCAACCGTTTATGTTTCCAGGAAAACGGGATTATGGATGTAAATATTGTACGGAAAACAGTTTTAAACCGCAAAGTTCACAAAGCAAATCGTGCGCTATTGATATGATAATTGAAATACCTTGCTCGCTTTGCGGTTTGAGGAAGTGGCTATCCTAAAGTAAGGCTGATATTCTTTTCTTCCATCAGCTTTCTCATATTAATAAGAGCATATCTCATCCGTCCCAGGGCAGTGTTGATGCTCACCTCGGTTATATCGGCAATTTCCTTGAAGCTAAGTCCCGCATAATGCCTTAAAATGACCACCTCCCTCTGATCATCCGGCAAATGGTTTATCATTTTGCGTATATCCTGGTGTATTTGTTTCTTAACCATTGAATCCTCAATATTCTCATCAGCAAACTGCTTTGAGTTGAAGATATCGGATTCATAGTCGTCGTTGGAGATTGTATTCATCTGCTTAATCCTTCTGAAGTGGTCTATTATCAGGTTATGCGCAATTCTCATAACCCACGACAGGAATTTTCCATTATCGGAATACCTGCCGCATTTTACTGACTGGATGACTTTCAGGAAGGTATCCTGGTAGATGTCCTCGGCAAGAGCCTGATCGCGTATATACAAACTGATATATGCGAATACTTTATTCTTATGACGCTGGATTAGCTTTTCAAAGCAGGACTGCTCACCTTTCACGAACCTCGTCAGAAGTTCGTAATCGGAAATTACTTTTTTCATAACTCTCTCTTTAATTTAACTAGAGTAGAGATGTTGAATAGGCAGTCCTCCTTTTATTTTGGTTGGTTTGTATTCACAAAGAAACAAAATTATTCATACGAAATATATTACTTTTGCGTTTTAAGAGAATTTTAACATTTTTATAAAGAGAAGTGATGCAGGGTTTCATTGAGATTCGGGGGGCAAGGGTACATAATCTTAAAAATGTAAGTCTTAAAATTCCCAGGAACAAGCTGGTTGTCATTACCGGAGTATCAGGTTCAGGAAAATCTTCCCTGGCCTTTGATACTGTTTATGCTGAAGGCCAACGACGTTATGTTGAGAGCCTCTCAGCCTATGCGCGCCAGTTCCTGGGCAGGATGAACAAGCCTGAGGTGGACTTCATTAATGGTATCCCTCCTGCTATTGCAATTGAACAAAAAGTAAACACCCGCAATCCGCGTTCCACTGTAGGAACCTCGACGGAAATCTACGACTACATGAGACTGCTCTATGCACGGATCGGCCGGACTATCTCCCCCGTTTCAGGCAAAGAGGTTAAAAAGCACAGCGCCGATGATATCGTTGATTTCCTTGCATCACTTTCCCAGGGCACAAAAGTAATAATTGTTTCAGCAGGTGAGATACCTCCTAATATCAGTGCTCCTGAATACTTTGCATTCCTCACCAAGCAGGGATTTAACCGCATTGAGACCAATGGTGAAATAATCCGTATCGATGAGCTGCAGTCATTCGAAAAGTTCGTTCCCGGGCTGAAGATCAATATAGTCATCGACAGGCTGATAATAGACCATTCTTCAGACACCTTCAGCCGTGCAGCAGACTCTGCACAGACGGCATTCCAGACAGGAAAAGGATTCTGCCAGGTAATTGTCACAAACGGTGACCTCAAACGGGAGAATTTCTCAAACCTTTTTGAAGAGGACGGGATCGTTTTCCAGGAACCAAACGAGTACATGTTCAGCTTTAATAACCCTCTGGGAGCATGCCCTGCTTGTGAAGGTTATGGTAAAGTGATCGGTATTGATGAGAATCTTGTCATTCCCGATCAGAATCTGTCGGTTTACGATGATGCCATCGTTTGCTGGAAGGGTGAATCAATGAAAAAATGGAAGGAACGTCTTATAGAAAATGCTCATCTTTTCGATTTCCCTATTCACCGGCCCTATTACCAGCTCTCCCCGGAACAAAAAAATCTTATATGGAAGGGAAACAGGTATTTTTATGGTATTGAACGCTTTTTTGAGCACCTGGAGGAAAAAAAATATAAAATCCAGTACAGGGTGCTTCTGAGCCGTTACCGCGGAAAAACAATCTGCCCTGAATGCCATGGAGCAAGACTGCGAAAAGAGACAGGGTATATCAGGATTGACGGTAAAGCCATACAGGACCTTGTCTCGCTCCCTGTTGGGAAACTTTATGGTTTAATGACGTCCCTGAAGCTTGACGCACATGATGCAAAGGTCGCGGAGCGGCTTCTCAAGGAAATTGTCCTGAGGTTAAAATTTCTTATCGATACGGGTCTTTCCTATCTTACACTCGACAGGCTGTCATCGACCTTATCGGGGGGCGAATCACAGAGGATAAATCTTTCCACTTCCCTGGGGAGCAACCTTGTGGGTTCAATGTATATCCTTGATGAACCAAGTATCGGCCTTCATCCCCGTGACACAAACCTTCTTATCAGGATACTCAAAGATTTAAGGGATCTGGGCAATACGGTGATTGTTGTCGAGCATGAGGAAGAGATAATCAGGGCTGCAGATCAGATAATAGATCTCGGGCCTGAAGCTGGGAGACTTGGCGGGGAAATTATATACCAGGGAGGGCTTGATCTTTCAACTTCAAACAAATCACTGACGGCAGGTTACCTGAGCGGGAGGATGAAAGTGCCGGTTCCCCGGGTCAGAAGGAAATGGAACAGTTTCATTGAAGTGAAAGGCGCGCGTGAAAATAATCTCAAGGATATCAATGTAAAATTCCCTCTTCACACAATTACAGCAGTTACCGGCGTAAGCGGTTCCGGGAAATCCACACTGGTCTCTGATATCTTATACAGATATCTTTCAAATAAGATTTCGGGAAATAATTTTAAACCGGGTCAGTTCAGGGAGATCACAGGAGATTTGTCGGGTATAACCGGGATCGAGATGGTTGACCAGAATCCAATTGGGAGATCCAGCAGGTCGAACCCGGTCACCTATCTGAAAGCGTATGATGAGATAAGAAAACTATATGCGGAATTACAGGCATCGGTTCAGAACAATTTCAAGGCATCGCATTTTTCCTTCAATATCGATGGAGGAAGATGCGAGGAGTGCCAGGGAGAAGGTATAATAAGAGTAGAAATGCAGTTCATGGCAGATGTCGAGCTCACCTGCGAGGTATGCAAAGGGATGAGATTCAAGAGGGATATTCTTGAAGTTAAATACCACGGGAAGAATATATATGACATGCTTGAAATGACTATTGATGAAGCAATAGGCCTGTTCAGCTCACATCCCGGCAAGAATGAAAAAAGGATAATTGACAAAGCTAAAACCTCTTTCTGATGTGGGTCTTGGCTATATTAAAATGGGACAGTCCTCAAGTACCCTTTCAGGTGGTGAAAGCCAGAGAGTAAAACTGGCATATTTCCTCAGCCAGGAGCGTGAATGCGGGCATATTCTTTTTATCTTCGATGAACCGACGACAGGCTTGCATTTTCACGACATTAACAAGCTGTTAAAATCCATAAATGCACTTGTAGAACATGGTCATTCGGTAATTCTTATAGAACATAACCTCGAAGTAATAAAATGTTCAGACTGGGTCATCGATCTTGGTCCGGAAGGTGGAGAGGAAGGCGGTTATATAGTTTTCGAAGGAAAACCTGAAGATCTCGCCGGTTTCCCTGATTCGCATACGGGAAAATTCCTTAAGGGTAAATTATAATTGTAAAATATCCGATGATTGGCATGTAAAAAAAACTGAGACAGATCAAATGACCTGTCTCAGCATTATATCGGATATATGGAGGGTTATTTTTTTGATTTAAATCCGAACATTATTGCAACACAACCACTCGCCGGTGTATCTCCAGAAACATTGAAAGTGGTGACCTTTACAACTATTTTAAGCTGCTGACTTGCCTCGAGCTTAAAATCCCATGTCTGCGAAAAGTCATGATCTTTATTGGCATACAGCACATTTTTATTAGCATCGAGGATCCTGTATTCCACCTGTGGTATCTTATCCTCACCACATATTGCCAGCCTGTATTCCATATCTGAATAAAAAGTCTTGTAAAGTTCAGCTTCTTCACCTTCAACCAGTATTGCGGCATGATAGTTTCCATCATGTGTGTATGCGTCAAGTTCAGGGAGGCATACTTTCTTTGCAAACGCCTTGCACTGAGCATCCGCTGACGTAGTGCCAACGAACAACAATAAAGCAAGGGCAGTTAAGGTTCTTAAGATTCTCATGACTTTAAATTTTAACAAATGAGTTTCTGATCTCTGCAACTGTGACCGAAAGTTCCTTAAAGACTTCCGGTGTCATGTCGGTTTTCACTTGTGATTTCAGTATTGTGGTATTTGTTGCCTGATCATACTCCGGCCTGACAGGACTTGAGTTGATGTTGATCTTATCAAAGACCACTTTTAGTTTACTCACCTGGGCTATGATTTCGTCCACGGCAGGATTCCCTTTGCTGCTCTGGAGAAGATTGATAAGAATATCAATTGAAAGCTTCTGATCAATGATCCTGCTGACAAGCTTATTCCCATTGAAATCTTCCATATCTACGAGCTGTGTTGAGATATACAGCCCTTCGAACCATCCGCCAACCAGAACCATGGCAGCAACTGCAGGCTGACCATTCTCCTCTAAATATGAATTGGAGTTCATAAATGTCTCGCTGACAACCTCCATAATATACTCACTGTTATTAATATTCTCTTCAAGACCATTTATGGTTTCCTGTGATATAGCATCAAGTATTCCAAGCCCGTCAGCCATTTTCTTGGCAGCATTCATGTAATCGATAATCAGCTGTGTCTGCTCATACATGCTGGCAAAGCTCAGGTCGCATGTGTATATGCCAAGATTCAGGGCCATGCTTTTGTTTGTAACATAGCTGTTGACATTCTTAAGTGAATTCAGCTGGCTCTGATCGAACTTCGCCCCGGCTGATCTTATAAGCTGTGCCGACTCAAGAGGTGATGGCAGCGCATTGAATATTTTCTCAGCCTGCTTGATATCATCATATACCTTGCTGTCCTTTGAAACAGGAACTGTTACATCCTCCTGTGTAGGCTTATTTCCGCCTTTGCATCCGGTAAAAAGAATGCCGGTCAGAAGAATTAACAGGATCGCCTGACTGATTCGAAGCTTTTTATTCATAGTTGGTATATTTAAGTGTCATCTTAATTCACGACTAAATTAGTATAATATTTTTATTTTCAAAAAAGGTAATGTTATCACCTATTCATAACTTTGTCGCAAAATCATTGAATTATGGCCAGATCAGACGAAAAAATCAAAAAACTTGCTTCATTGCTGAAAAAAGATGATCCTGCACTTGCCGCCGAAGCAGTTCAGATGCTCAGGGAAGAAGCGCCATTTGAAGGAGTTGTGGAACTGCTTGCTTCATACTACGATGGGAACCATGGAGTTGTTGTCAACAAGGCCATTGAATCATTTATGAACGATATTAAAGACAAATCACTCAGAGCAGAGATAATAAGTGAGATCAAAAAAGACCACCAGCCAAAAACAACGACAATGCTGGTATCATCGTGCTGGCAATCAGGACTGGATTATTCATCCTTTGTAATTGATTTCGCAGAGGTTTTTCTTAGAAGCGAATATGGTATTGCGCTCGAATGTTTTACAGTCATTGAAGAATCAGTACCTTTTCTTACCGGGAGTGAAAAGCAGAGGGTTATTGAAATCATCAGTAAAAAGGCTGAATATGAAACGAGCGCCAGGAAAGCGCTCGCAATGGATCTTATCTCCAGCCTCAGGAGCTGATCAGTCAATCGAGGAAAAATATTTCATAAACTGGGTTCTTTCAAATACTACGGGCTTCCTTGTATTTTTCCAGTTCAGCATGCCCCTGAACTCGGTTATATCATCAAAATTATGAGCAGCCATCCAACCGGTCACTTCTGAGTTGATCTCCTTAATGTAAGGCAGACCTTTCTGGTATAACACAGAGCATACCTGCACGGTATCTGCTCCTGCCAAAAGATATTTTATCACATCTGCTCCCCCTTTCACGCCTGTAGAAGCAGAAATATCTATCTTCAGACCCTGGGCGCTCACCATCCCAACCCATCTTAAAACATACCTCATCTCATCCCTGCTGCTAAACACCGGCGCGGGGACAATCTCTATTTTATCTATATCGATATCAGGCTCATAAAACCTGTTGAATAATACAACTCCTTTTATCCCACGTGTGTAAAACTCATAAACTATATTGAGTATGTTCGAGAAGCGGGGGCTGATCTTCATTACTACCGGTATTTTCAGCCTTTTCACAAGCTTTTCCGATAGTTCCAGATATTTCCTTTCTGCTTCACCTGAAGTCATTTTACGATCGAGTGGCAGAAAAAAGGCGTTTACTTCTATTGCATCAGCGCCGGCATCCTCAATTTTGGCAGCAAAATCAACCCAGCTGCCCGATGAAAAGCAGTTTACACTTGCTATCACCGGAATAGTAAGGCTTTTCTTAGCTTCCCTGACAAGCAACAGGTAATTGTCTACTGTATTCGCTTTTGTATAGGATGAGATATAATCATCAGCTTCAGGGTAACCGGTCACAGACGGAATTTCGTTAATGTGATACATAATCTGCTCCTCAAAAAGTGATTTCAGCACCACGGCGCCGGCTCCATTCTCTTCTGCAAGCATGAGGTTTCCGATATCTGACGTAAGCCTGCTGCTGCTAACCATTACGGGGCTTTTCAGGGTCAATCCAAGGTAGGTTGTAGTAAGTTTCTCCATTTTATAATTGTTTGTTCCTTTCACCGAAAATCAGGCTTCCGATACGGATCATTGTGCTTCCTTCCCCGACAGCAATGGTATAGTCACCCGACATCCCCATTGACACCTCATCAAAATACATGCTGTCACTGAAATATTTCGCTTTTATTGTCTGAAAAGTATCGTAAAGATACCTGAATTCGCTTCTGACAAGACTGAAATCGGATGTAAAAGTTGCCATACCCATCAAACCACGTATCCTGGCATTATGAAGTCGTTTAAAATCCGCCGACCCAAATGCAGCATCGAGCTCCTCAATGCTGAAACCTGATTTTGTCTCCTCCCTCGCAATATGAACCTCTGCCAGGCAATCGACAGTCCTGTTTATTCTTTCCGCTTCCGAGTTTATAACTGAAAGAAGCTTCATTGAATCGACCGACTGGATCATACTGACAAATGGTACGACAGATCTGACTTTATTTGTTTGCAGATGTCCTATAAGGTGCCATTCAATATCGACTGGTAACAGATCCTTTTTTCTCAATAACTCCTGAACCCTGTTCTCTCCGAATAATCTCTGTCCAGAATTATAAGCTTCAAGAATATCTTCAGGTGGTTTGGTTTTCGACACAGCAACGAGCTTCACCGATCCTGGAATTTGTGATTTTATCTTCTTTATGTTATCTGCAATACTGAACATAAGTTGCTGGGTACTGGGTACTATGATTCTACTGATTACGGTTCACTGATTACTGATTACTTAAATATATATATTATTACTTATATTATTATACTAATTTTAATATATACATAAATTGATATTTTGTTTGTTCCTCATTCCTCATTCCTCTCTTTGCCCTTTGCCCCCAGCTCCCTGCCCTCTGCCTTACTCCAGCAAGTGGATAACCAGTCCACTTCTCAGCTTGGGTTCAAACCATGTTGATTTTGGAGGCATAATGTTTCCCGAATCAGCTATTGAAATCAGCTGATCCATTGAAACAGGATATAGTGCAAAGGCCACCTTCATCTCGCCGCTGTCAACCCTTTTTTTCAACTCGCCGAGACCCCTTATTCCCCCAATGAAATCTATCCTCTTCGATCTTCTGAGATCCTGTATATCGAGAATCGGGTTAAGAATCTGGTTGGTCAGGATTGTTACATCCAGAACACCAATCGGATCGCTGTCATCATAAGTCCCTTCTTTAGCCAGAAGGCTGTACCATAAACCTTCCAGGTACATGGAAAATTCATGCAGCTTCCCTGGCTTGTAGATCCTGTTCCCCTTTTCAGTTATATTAAAACTTTTCTCAAGTTTTTTAAGGAATACCCCGGTGGTCAGACCATTCAGGTCTTTAATGACCCTGTTATAATCAATAATCCGTAACTGATCGGAAGGAAAATGCACAGCGAGAAAATAATTGTATTCCTCTTCTCCATTGTGACCAGGGTTTTTGTCGCGTTTCTCCTTGCCGACAAGAGCTGCAGCTGCTGTCCTGTGATGCCCGTCTGCAACGTATGTGAAAGGTACTTTTGTCGCAAAAAGCTTTTCTATCTTCCTGTTTTTCTTTCCATCCCTGATAACCCAGAAATGATGTCCGAAGCCGTCATCAGCAACAAAATCATATTCCGGCTCTTCATTCTCAACTATTTCCTTTACAATTTTATCAATTTCTTTAACAGGAGGATAAGTGAAAAAAACAGGTTCAATATTGGCATTATTCACTCTCACATGTATCATCCTGTCCTGTTCCTTATCAGGGCGGGTGAGCTCGTGTTTTTTAATGATTCCGTTCAGATAATCATCAACAGAAGCACAACAGACAATACCATATTGCGTACGGCCTTCCATTGTCTGTGCATAGATGTAGAAGTGCGGTTTTTCATCCTGCACAAGCCAACCTTTTTCCTGCCATTTTCTGAAGTTTCCGACTGATTTCCTGTACACTTCTTCAGCATGAATGTCTGTCTCATCCGGAAGATCTATCTCCGACCGGGTAACATGAAGCAGGGAACACTCTTTACCCATTGCCATTTCAGCCGCTTCCCCGCGGTTCATAACATCATACGGAAGACATGCCAGATCACTGGCCAGTGCAGCAGGAGGCCTTAACCCCCTGAAAGGTTTTACAACTGCCATTTTTAAAAAAATAAGGAATTATTTGTTTAGTTTATATTTATCGATACCCTTCCTGAAATAATTAATCACCTGCCGTGCTGCTGCCACACCAGCATTAATGTTAGCCTCTTCAGTCTGGGCTCCCATCTTTTTGGCCGTAAAAATATACCTGCCCCTGTATTTCTCTTCAAATACAGATTTGCAGTCCGGTTCGATATCCGACAGGTAACAAAAATCAGGACGTTCGTCCATAACTTTAAGCAAACCGTCCTCATCAACGATTTCTTTCCTTGCAGTATTTACAAGGACGGCATTTTCAGGCATCCTTTTCAAAAGATCATAACTCACCAGTTTATATGTCCTGTCATTATATGGCATGTGAAGTGACATAAACTGGCATTTTGTATAAAGTTCTTCAATATTGACAATTTGTTTTGCTCCATTGTTTTTCATAACCCTTTCACTCACAAAAGGGTCGTATGTATAGATATCCATACCGAACCCTCTTGCAATATCTGCGACATACTTGCCCACATTTCCAAAACCGTGCAAACCTAATGTTTTCATTCTTAGCTCAATACCTGATTTCTTTCCATCAAATCCGCCCCTTATCTGGTAAAGCATCAGTTCAAAAACCAGCTCAGCAACAGCATTGGAATTCTGACCGGGAGTATTCATTGCCACAACATTGTGTGCAGTACATGCCGGGACATCGAGGTTATCGTATCCGGCTCCTGCCCTTACAACAATTTTTAACTGCTTTGCAGCATCGAGCACTTCAGCGGTGACCTTATCACTCCTTACAATCAGGGCATCAGCATCAGAAACGGTTTCGAGCATCTCTGATTTGCTTTTATAATTCTCAAGTAACGCCAGTTTGTAACCGGCAGCTTCAATCACTTCACGTATCTGCCTGACAGCTATGGGTGCAAAGGGCTTTTCTGTCGCAACAAGGATTTTCATAAAAACGATAGTATTAATTCTTTGACTCGAATTCTTTCATTGTACTGACAAGCGCTTCCACACTTTCTTTCGGGAGCGCATTGTAGGTCGAAGCTCTGAATCCTCCCACAGAACGGTGTCCTTCAATACCAAGCATCCCCCTGGATTTCGCAAAATCAGCAAATGCCTTTTCAAGCTCTTTATACTCCGGTTTCATAACAAAACAAATGTTCATGATTGAACGATCCTCTGGATCAGGAATTGTAGGCATAAACAACCTGTTCCGTTCAATCTCATCATAAAGTATCATTGCCTTTTCAATGTTCTTTTTCTGCATTGCGGCTACTCCACCCTGGTTTTTCAGCCAGTTAAGAGTATGATAAGCAGCAAAGACTGCAAAGACCGGAGGCGTGTTGAACATCGACTCACCTTTTATATGTACCCTATAGTCGAGCATTGATGGAATGGGACGATTTACCTTGCCAAGGACATCCTCCTTCACAATTACAAATGTTACACCGGCAGGTGCAAGATTTTTCTGTGCTCCGCCATAAATAAGAGCATATTTTGAAATATCTACAGGACGGCTGAAAATATCGGATGACATGTCAGCCACGAGCGGAACTTTGACATTATCAGGATCCTTCTTCAGCTCGGTGCCATATATTGTGTTGTTCGTTGTAATATGAAAATAATCAGCATCAACCGGGACTTGATAGTTCTTTGGTATATAATTGAAAAGCTTCTCCTTCGAAGAGGCAACTTCAATAACCTCACCGAAGTTTTTGGCTTCTTTCAGGGCTTTACCGGCCCATTCCCCGGTATTCAGGTAAGCTGCCTTTTTATTCAGAAGATTGTACGGAACCATGCAGAACTGCATACTGGCGCCGCCGCCAAGAAACAGAACATGATAACCTGTTGGAATTCCGAGAAGCTCTTTGAACATTGCTATTGTATCATTCATACAGGCAACAAATTCCTTGCTGCGGTGAGAGATCTCAAGGATTGACAAACCGGTTCCTGCGAAATCTTTAATCCCTTCAATAGACTTTTCAATTGTGTATTGCGGCAGAATTGAAGGGCCTGCATAAAAGTTGTGCTTTTTCATAGCGTGGTTTTTATAAGTTTTATAAACTATTATTGTCTTTCTTCTGCAAAAATATAAATTGTTCCTGTTAATAAATTAATAATTAGAGACTTTCAATGAATACTCACCAGGATGCCTTCTTTTATAACAGGTATTTTCCTGGTAAAGCCGGGTGTGAGACAGAACTCAATGCAATCATCCAGACCTTTGTCTCTCAGCCTGCTTCTCTGTGCTGCCTTATCGATATATCCCGGGAGATCATCTTTCGCAATGCCCCACAGGTCAGTTGCAGCAGTTGTCGAATCACAAACAGTAAAGAAATGACCGCTGTTCATGAGGTTTGTGGCAATCGATCCGGCACATAATGTATCCTCTAAATTGAACCTGTTCTTCCAGCCGGCACAGAACAGGAGAACGCCATTATCCTGCCTGATCAACCATTCTGACAGGGCATTTATATTCAGGAAAGATCCGATAACAATGCGGTTTGCTGACGAGGCCATCTCTATTATCCCCGTTCCATTTGTGGTGCTGTAAACAATTGTTTTGCCTTTTACCCTGTCTTCTGTGAAGTTGAATGGAGAGTTTCCAAAGTCAGCAAAGTCAAGAACATACCCATCTCTCTCAGCCGCAACAAGGTATCCTCTGGACTTATACTCCTTTGCTGTGATTACATCCTTTACAGGAATGATCTGTTCAGCGCCATTCTCAAATGCGGTACAGATGGCAGAAGATGCCCTGAGGACATCTATAATAACTACAATGTCATCGTTATGATCATCTGTCGAGAACAATGCAGGTGAGAAACAGGTTTCAAGCTTACGTTTGTTCATCCTGAAAGATACCAGACTTATGCTTTTTTATGGAAAGGCAGCTCGGTTACCTTTGCTTTCATATCCTTGTTTCTGATCCTGATGAAAATCTCAGTTCCGGTTTTCCAGTAACCCTTGTTAAGGTATGCCATGCCTATTCCCTGTTTGAGAGATGGAGACATTGTGCCTGAAGTGACCTCCCCGATCTTTTCTCCGCCGGCATTTACTACCTCATACTCATGCCTTGGAATGGCTCTGTCTGTCATAACAAATCCCTTCAATCTCTTCTCAGTTCCATTTTCTTTTTGCTTAAGCAGATACTCCTTATCAATGAAATCCTTGTTGAACTTTGTGATCCATCCGAGACCCGCTTCAATAGGAGATGTTGTATCATTGATGTCATTCCCGTAAAGGCAGAAACCCATTTCAAGACGAAGTGTATCTCTTGCGGCGAGTCCGATAGGTTTAATGCCAAATTCTTTTCCGGCCTCAAACACTGCCTTCCATAACTTTTCTCCGTCTTCATTTTTTACATATATCTCGCAGCCTCCCGAGCCGGTATAACCTGTCGTGGCGAAAATCACGTCCTTTATACCTGCAAAGTCGATCACTTTGAAAGTATAATACTCCATGTCAACGACAGTTGTGGAAGTAAGCTTCTGCATCGCTTTCAGGGCAAGAGGTCCCTGTACAGCCAGCTGTCCAATATTATCTGAAACATTCATAAGTTCTTTACCGGGTTTTAATCCGAATTTTCCCGCATGCTGTACACACCAATTCCAGTCCTTTTCTATATTAGATGCATTTACAACCAGGAGGTATTTTTCTGTGTTATACCTGTAAACCAGGAGATCGTCCACTATACCTCCTTTGCCGTTTGGAAAACAGGAGTACTGTACCTTTCCGTCCGACAAAGCCGATACATCATTTGAAGTAACAAATTGGAGGAAATCCGTAGCATGAGGCCCGGTTACAAAGAACTCTCCCATATGTGAAACATCAAACACACCTACCCCCTCACGTACTGTTATATGCTCATCATTTATCCCGGTATATTCAATTGGCATATTGTAACCGGCAAACGGAACCAGCCTGGCACCAATCTCCTGGTGAAACTTGGTAAATGCAGTATTCTTCATCTGTTTACAGTTTTGACCATAAATATTAATACGAAAAAAGAAAGTGCAAATAAACAAATACTTTCTTTATAATGGGTGATGAAAGTCAATATTTAAGGTGCAGGGTACACGGTACACGGTGCAAGGTGCACGGTACAAGGTGCAAGGTACACGGTGAACGGTACACGGTACACGGTACACGGTACACGGTGCAGGGTACACGGTACACGGTGCAAGGTGCACGGTACACGGTGCACGGTGCAAGGTGCAAGGTACACGGTGAACGGTACACGGTACACGGTACACATACCGTATACCTTGTACCGTATACCGTATACCGTAATAATTACTATATTTGTTTAATCAAAGTATTATGGAATACAAATACATTAATCCCGAATACCTTGAATCAGTCTCAGGAGGCGACCCTGAAGTAATAAAGGAGATAGTCGGTATTTTCAGTGAACAGTCAGCAGAAGCTTATGGACAGATGCTGGGTTTTCTTGAAAAAGGTGATTTTTATAATCTCGGGATGCTGGCTCACAAAGTGAAATCTTCAGTTGCTATTATGGGGATGAATGACCTTGCGTCCATGCTGAAGACTTTTGAGTTGCAGGCAAAGGAAGCAAAAGAAACAGGTTCTTACAGATCCTATATTGAAAGATACAGGGAAGAAACACTGATTGCACTTAAAGAACTCGATAATCTTATAATAAAACTCAGCTGACCCCGATGATCAATATTGAAAAACGCGAAAAGATCGATGTAGTCTCATTTTCTGTGAATATAATTAATGCGCTTATAACAGATGAGGTAAGGGAATCAATCAGCAGGGTTTTCGATAATTCCAATTCCAGAGTAATTATTGATCTTTCAGGCGTAAATTATATAGATTCTTCAGGCTTCGGATGCTTTCTTTCAATAATGAAAACAGCCCGGAACAATTATGGCGTTCTTAAGTTTGCGAAACCCGAACCTGCCATCATGGAGCTGTTCCGGACCCTTCATCTGCACACTGTCTTCCAGATCTATGAGGATATGGATACCTGTATCCAGTCATTCAACTGACAGATTCATGTACATTCTCCCTTCTGATAACCAGGCCTTCACCAACGGTATCAACTATTACTGTATCGTCTTTTGATACCTTACCTGCTATTATCTCTTTCGAAAGCTCATTAACTATTTCTTTCTGAATCAGCCTTTTAACAGGCCTTGCTCCAAGCTGAGGATCATAACCTTTCTCAGCCAGCCAGCTTAAAGCTTCTTCGGTTACAACAAGCTTAAGCCTGTATTCTGCAAGCATCCTGCCGATACCTTCAAGCTGTATCCTGACAATATCTTTTATCTGGTCTTCATTCAGCGGTTTGAACATTACAATTTCATCCACTCTGTTGAGGAATTCCGGCCTGACGGATCTCCTGAGCAGTAACATGATCTCCTTTCTAAGCTTTTCTTCCTCATTTTCAGGAATGTTATTATTCCACTGCTCCATCCTATCGCGGATCACATCCGAACCCAGGTTAGATGTCATTATTACTATGACATTCCGGAAGTTGATTGTACGGCCCTTGTTATCAGTCAGTCTGCCTTCATCGAGAACCTGGAGAAGCAGGTTGAACAGATCCGGATGAGCCTTTTCTATCTCATCGAGAAGTACTACTGAATAAGGTTTATGCCTTACAGCCTCGGTAAGCTGTCCGCCTTCCTCGTATCCCACATATCCAGGAGGCGCTCCGATAAGCCTCGATACGGAATGACGCTCCTGGTACTCCGACATATCGATACGGGTCATCAGGTTTTCATCATTGAAAAGATACTCGGCAAGAGCTCTTGCAAGCTCTGTCTTACCAACACCGGTAGTGCCGATAAATATAAACGACCCGACAGGTCTTTTCTGATCCTGCAGACCTGCCCTGGATCTTCTCACTGCATCAGAAACTGCAGCAATGGCTTCATCCTGGCCGACAACACGTTTGTGCAGCTCTTCTTCCAGACGAAGAAGCTTTGCCTTTTCACTTTCAAGCATTCGCGATACAGGAATTCCTGTCCACCTTGAAACAATAGAGGCGATATCTTCAGATGTAACTTCCTCTCTTACCAGGGAGCCCTTGCTCCTCTTCTTCCCTATCTCTTCCTTCAGTTTTTCGATCTCCCTCTCAAGCTGAATGATCTTGCCATACCTTATCTCGGCTACTTTACCATAATCACCTGATCGTTCTGCCCTTTCGGCTTCGAATTTCAGCGATTCAACTTCTTCCTTCTTTACCTGTACCTGTTCCACCATCTCTTTCTCTGACTTCCAGGCGGCAATCAGCGAATCTCTTTTCGACTGTATGTCGGCAAGTTCCCTGGAGATCTTGTCTGCCTTGATTGTGTCGCCATCTCTCCTGAGAGCTTCCTTCTCAATCTGCAGTCTTGCGATTGTTCTTTCGGCTTCATCAATCTCCTCAGGTACTGAATTCATTTCGAGCCTCATTCTTGAAGCAGCTTCATCAATAAGGTCTATAGCCTTATCAGGGAGGTGCCTGTCTGTGATATAGCGTGTTGAAAGATCGACCGCTGCTATAATCGCCTCATCCCTGATAATAACCTTATGATGAGTCTCGTATTTTTCACGTATACCCCTGAGGATTGAAATTGAATCGGCCCTGTCGGGCTCATCAACCATAACCACCTGGAATCTCCTCTCGAGCGCCTTATCTTTTTCGAAATACTTCTGATATTCGCTCAATGTTGTTGCACCAATGGCCCTTAGCTCTCCCCTGGCAAGGGCAGGCTTGAGGATGTTTGCAGCATCCATTGCTCCTTCGGATTTTCCTGCGCCTACAAGTGTATGTATTTCATCGATGAAAAGAATTGTATTGCCATTTGAGCCGATCACTTCATTAACAACAGATTTCAACCTCTCTTCAAATTCACCTTTATATTTGGCCCCGGCAATAAGAGCGCCCATATCGAGCGAATAAATTGTTTTTGATTTGATGTCTTCGGGAACATCCCCTCTTATTATCCTGTGTGCAAGGCCTTCGGCGATCGCTGTTTTTCCGACACCCGGCTCACCAATGAGCAGCGGGTTGTTCTTCGTTCTTCGCGTCAGAATCTGCAATATTCTTCTGATCTCTTCGTCGCGGCCAATTACAGGATCAAGCTTTCCCGATCTTGCCCTTTCATTCAGGTTTATGGCATAACGGTTCAGCGAATCGAAAGTTTCCTCCGATGTCTGGCTTTCAACCTTTGCACCTTTACGAAGCTCCATAATGGCGGCCTTCATGTCTTTCATTGTAACACCATTATCTTTCATGATCTGGGAAACCCTGTCGCTGGTATCGAGAATACCCATCAGAAGATGTTCGGATGAAACGTACTTGTCTTTCATCTTCGACGCATGATCGCCTGCCTTCCTCAAAGCCTCTGAAGATGCCGAAGATAAATAGGATTCCGCACCTGATACTTTCGGATAGGAATCAATCAGGTTATCAGTTTCCTTCGCTATCGATGCGGCGTTTACTCCCATCTTGCCAAAAAGGAAACTGGTGATGCTGTCTGATTCGGTCATCACGCCTTTCAGGATGTGTGCACATTCAACCGCCTGCTGCCCTTTTGAAGCAGCAATATTGAAAGCCTGCTGAATTGACTCCTGTGCTTTAAGTGTGAAGTTATTTAGATTCATTTCAAATAGTTTTTTTGCTGTATGCAATTATTTTGCCATGAATGTTTTAAAGACTTTTTGACATTTCAGTACCCTTGATAATGCCATTATGACTTAGGAGGCTCGTCATTTCGGCTTCGCAATTAATGACAATCTCCTGAACAAAACTAGCTTACACCAGCTAAGGTACTTCACTCCGCTACCGCTCCGTTATTAATGGCTGTATGTAATGAACAATCGTATAAGATGCTTCACTTTGCGGC
>CAVUVD010000002.1:0-1258208 GCA_963744745.1 uncultured Bacteroidota bacterium
TATGTACTAGAAAAGATGGGACTAGGCCAAAAGTAATCTCTTCAACAGCAACAACAAGAAACACAGGGTTACAGATCGCAGCACTTTTCGACAAGAAGTGAACTTATTTCCCTAAACCAGGGGTAGATTGTGATGACTTCTTTTTTGCGTTCTATAAAAGAAAATATGTGGATGAAAAAAAGAGTTCTTTTGAGTAT
The DNA here is from genome assembly GCA_963744745.1 of uncultured Bacteroidota bacterium. Taxonomy (GTDB): domain Bacteria; phylum Bacteroidota; class Bacteroidia; order Bacteroidales; family VadinHA17; genus LD21. The sequence goes on from CAVUVD010000002.1 coordinate 198, forward strand.
CTGTCAAAAGAAGGTATTTAGGAATAATCCCAACAGGGCGTACCCAAATCTGGATGCAAATGAGATTAGCGGCGATCTTAATGACTCATAGAGCTCTATTCGAACTTCAAGAATTATCAGAAAATAATCCAATGGATTTTGAAGCCTATAAGAGTTTCAGTAAGACCATGGATTATTATCATACTATCATATCTTATTTCAATAGCCTTAAAGAAGTCGGTAAAACACAGTCACAAGTCCAGTCTTATATTCTCAAAGAATTAAGAAGAGTATTTGCTAGAGTGATAAGACCCCAAAAATTAATGCATTCAATTTATACTTATGGCCCAATTAAAGAAGGTGAATTAACTGGAAGATTGTCTGGTGAAGAAGTTAAAAATGAGTTGAAAAATGTTGAAGAAAAATGGAATGCGAAAAAGAGATTCGCTTATGTCGAAAATGGGGAAACAGTTAAAGGACATATTCCACCTGAGTTTGTTATTTCAACTAATATGATATCAGTTGGCATTGATGTCTCTAGATTCAATCCAATTATAATGAATTCAATGCCTCGAAATACCGCTGAGTATATTCAAGCAACAAGTCGTGTTGCTAGAGATTCCCATGGATTGGTACTTACTGTTCATCACCCTTTCAGAGCAAGAGATATGTCTACTACGAAAAATTCATCGAGTTTCATGAGAAAATGTATAGTTATGTGGAACCTATTTCGATAACACCCTTTACATCAAAAGCAATAAATCGGTATTTGGGACTTTATTTAGCTACTGTAATCCGTCATCGCACACGATTTGTTGAAAGAAATTCAGCTTCGAATATTTCGGTTATGAGTGATACTCAATTAAATGAAATAGCGGATGAATTAACTACTTATTTTCATAAAAGGAAACTCCATCTACATGAATTCGATTCATTGATACAGAATTTATTGAATGAGGGAAATATCAATCATATTCAAAATGGATACATGAAGCATTTTACGAATGGAAGGCTGAAAGCGACAAAACATTAGCCGACAAAAAGGCATTTGTATTTAACAATAAATCACCAAAAGCCAAACCTCCACAGGAACAACTTTACGTCGATATTGATGAGTATGAAGGTAATATCCATAGTAAAAAATGGCAAGTTCCCATGTCTTTAAGGGTCATTGAACCTGAAGCAGCAATTAAAATTAGCCCAAAGTAAAAATGAAAATATTAAGACAAAATCAATATAATCAAGGAATTGGAAAGTATAAATTGCTCTCATCAACAGCTGGTGTAGGATCTATAATTACAACTAAATTAGGGTATTATGTTCTAATCTCCGACATCAATAAATGGAAATTTATTGGCTGGGCAAATTCAAAAGTTGAATTTATAAGAAAAAATAATAGCGATGACAAAGCAATTTATAAAGCTTCCGAAATAGAAATTAATAATCGTAGTTTGAATTTTATTGATGACAAAAGGTTTGTTCTTTTTATAAGACGAGAAAAGGATCTGAATAATCTTGTTTGCTTAGTTGGAATACCTCATATGTCACTTAATGAGACATTTAATACTCCCAATTGGAAAAATCACCCTATAAGATTAGCCCTTGAAAGAGCTGGAGATAATGGTAAATTCTAGTGATTTATATGATTCGGGTACGCATTTCCCAAAGTGGTTTAAAAATAATAAAGGCGAATTAAGGAAAATTGAGAATGGAAGAAGATATGGGAAAAGGAATGCAAAAAACACGGAGGGACTATTGAAAATGGATCATTTTGCCCCGCCTCGAGACGGAAATGATTTCATACAGGAGATAAATTCAAAGAACGAGGATGGAACTCCAGTAAAACTAAGAGAATACAGGACATTGGATCAAACAAATTTAATATTGATTTGTCCAAATGGTCATTTATCTGATGTACCTTGGCCAAAATTCATAAAGTGGAAAACTGAAAAGGAATTACGAATAAGAATGAAAAAGATAAAGGGGAGAACTTACTTTCAGATGAAATTGTTGTTCGAATCCAAGCTAAAATGGACCGAAAGTAAAACAAAATCAGAAGGATATGCAAGTATTTATATTGAATGTACCAATTGTAATTAGGTACTGGAAAGATAAAGAACACCCGAAGATAAACCTAGAAGGAATCAACAGCATACAACCATTGTGCTCGGGAGAAAAACCATGGGAAATGGAACTAGACGATGAGAGTCTCACCCCAAATGATCGATGTTATATCAGAGCTGAGGAGAAGGCTGGTAGAGAAAAAATGAAAGATTTCATTAGTAACAGCTAACAATGTTTATTATGCATATGGTTTCTCTAGTTTATTCATTCCAATGCATCTGGCAGAAAACAAAAGTCCAGAGCTCTTAAGTGCAATTGACATATTAAACTAAAAATATGAAAATTCTTTGAGAGGAAATCGATATCAAAGGTTAACTACTGGAATGAAAAATTCAAATTGAAATCTTTTATTATTGAAAATGACCTTCATGTACCGGATGAACTGATATTTAAGAAACTTCTTGAAAATGAATTTCTTGGGGATAATATAGACAATGAAGTGCAAGACTTTCATGAACACTACAGATGGCAAGAGTATCAATGTTTTACTAATAGTACAAATTATTCCAAGGTACCAAAGAATAAAGGTTTAAATTTTAGTGACATTGCCATACCGAAAGGATTTGATGTATATTTTCAAAAGTCCAGCAAGTTGAAGATTTGAAGGTAACAAATGTTCAGTTGGACTTCACAAGGGTGAAGCCTAAAGAGAGAGTTGTTGTTGATGGAACACCATTGGTGACAACAACTGGGAAGAACATTTTTTCAATTGATCCCAAAGAAGTATTTGTTTTACCTGCAAATGAGACCCTTGGTGAAGGATTATTTTTTCAATTTGATGACATTAAGATTGAAACCTGGATAAAGGATAACATTCATGAACTAGAAACCAGATTTAATCATTACATAAAGAAGGAACCTGATTTACACAGTCAAGGTGCTGGCATGAAAAGGAAAATCTATAACAATGGATTAAAACACTTTTTAGTACATTCCTTTTCACATATGTTAATGAGAGAATTAGAATTTTCATGTGGTTATCCCACTGCAAGCCTAAAGGAAAGACTTTATATTTCAAGTAATCCAACTAAAAAAATGTCTGGTGTATTGATCTTTACTGCTGAAGGTTCTGAAGGAAGTATGGGCGGATTAGTTTCGCAAGGTAATCCAGATAAAATTCGAGAAATAATTTTTACAGGCTTGTCTAGGACTCTTAATTGTTCTTCCGATCCTCTATGTTGGGAATCGGAAGGACAAGGTATCTTTGACTTGAATCTTGCTGCGTGCTTTTCATGTTCTTTGGTATCCGAAACAGCTTGCGAAGATCAAAATCTGGGATTAGACAGAAGAGTATTAGTAGATGAAAAATATGGATATTTCAAGGATTTACTAACATAATTGGAAAAGCAGGTGTAATTGAACATAGTCTGCCGGTAGAAAATGACCCCTTAAGATGAACCAAATTGACCAATTTGGACGAGTAAATTGACCACATAAGTGTTTAAATTTAAACAAATCTACTTAGATTCTTTATTACATTGCAAATCCTCATTTAGATGAAGTAATGGTAAATGAAGGTTATTAAAATCGAAGATACATGAAAAAAATGCCAAAAAGTGTGCGGGATTGGGACATCAAGGAAAAAGTCAGACTTATCGTTGGTAGTATTGAAAAAAATGACGATTGTATTACTTACGGTTATCCCACTGACCTTATTCCCTACTACTTCGAGGACGACCCTGACCTTCCCATAATCCAGCAAAAGATGGACAACCTCATGAAAATCCTGAACACTGAAGGTGGTTTTGACAGAATCAAAAACATGGATTTCGAAGACGAAATCTGGTACATTGTGTAAACTCATCCTAAAGGTTGGTATAAAAGCCGATAAAATTGACCAGCATTAGCAGGTAGAAACTGACCATCCTGGCAGGAGAAAATTGACCACCACCAAATCTTAAAACAGATTGCAAATGGCAGAATGATCTTATTATTTCTGGCAAACAAAAATTTGACAACCACTACCGTTTTTCTCTTGTTTCAGGAGTTTTTATCATGAGGTTGTATTATGCTCAATTTTGAACTGGAAACTCCCCAGAACTACCCAGAATTATCCGATTCCTATTTGAACCAAACAAAAAGCCCATTGTGAAAGTGAAACAAAAAGATAATATTTCAGAATAAGTGTTTAAATTTAAACATATCTACTTAGATTCTTTATATTATTAATCCTCACAGATGGGATAAATCACGAATAGGAATTCAAAACCGAAGAAACATGAAAAGTAAAAACTTTCGTGATTGGGACATCAAGGAAAAAGTCAGGTTCATAGCCGGCCGACCTTTGATCCAGAAGAAGAAGGACAACATCATAAAGCTTATCAACGGAGCATACATTTCTGATCTCAACAAGATATTTTATTGAGACTCACATTATAAGAATTAAACTAAATAACTCAACAAGATATGTTGCAAATTAAAGAAATTGAGCCATTCCCCACGTTTTTCTGGGAAGCCGGTACTGAAAGTGTCAAAATTGAATGCACTGGGATAAAATCAGGCAAAATGATACTGCTTAATAATACCGAAGCAATTCATTTTAAGAATGATGGTAATCAGCATTTTCAAACAATTATTTGTGAATACGATGGAATCATGGGTTGTGGGTTTGGAAATTGGATATCTGTGAGAAGATATGAAGATTACTATTTTTTTCTCCCCGACTTTCAGTTTTTTGAAGCAGAATTAAAATGGGCATGTTCTGAAATTGACTCAGCTCCTCCGGCCTACATTATTGAAAATGGAATATTATGGTTCGACAAGATAACTTTCGCAAAACTCAGTGAACATATTCCTGCCTTTATGAAGTTACTCTCAATAGAACCACTTTCATTAGTTGAACTAATTAAAATATATCGTTTTGAAACCTATTTGCAGATATTCGACAAACCATTTCCAACCCCAAAACCCTCTAATAATTTTAAGTTATCACAGTTCATTACCAGGAACGATTGATCATATAAATAAATAAACAAGGAATTTGACAAGTTGCATAGTGCTGCAAATTGCAAATTAGAAAGAATTTCAAAGGAGGATTGAAGAAGTGAATACCTTTAATTTTCCCATGGGCATTACATTTAAAACTGACGCGAGTATCGGTAATAATAATTTTCATTTAAGGATTGAAGATTTCAAAATTATCAGGACTAATTGAGCTGACAAAAAAGAAAGGGCACGGATTTATATATTGGAAAATCAATTCAAAATTGAAATTAATCAATTGAGCTGAATATACTACATGAATCTTAGTTCATCTGAATTTATAAGTAAAAAAACCCTCATTCTTTAAGCAAAAATGAGGGTGATTTCTGTCGTTTTTTTGAGTCAAGTTTTGAAGAAAATCTTGATTTTGCAGTTTAAAATCAGGCTTTTCGATAAAATATCTAGAGCGAGCGTTTGCTATATTTTGAAAGATGTACTCAAATCTGATGGTCACAACCATATATTCCACTAAAAAAGAGCCTATTACATCATATTTATCTCTAAATTGAACCTGTAAAGAGAATTATTGAAATTTCAATAATAATGAGCTTCACCAGACAAAAAAGAGATGAGATAGTGGAATTTATCTATCAAAAATTATTTGAGATAATTTATGATAATTTTGATGCAATTCAAGACATGAAGAACTACAGGCTTCGTCCCGGTTATGGCTATGATAAGTTTTATATAAATAAGGTTGAAGGAGGATATAAGTGTAGTTTACAAAGTCTAATCCATTATATACTTTTCGAAGATCTTATTTATAGAGATATTTTAAATGATGATCAATATGATCAATGTATGGGTGTAATTAAAAATCAACCCTATGCAATTTATTATCCCGGTGGTGATTCAGATGAAGATATTGAGGTTAAAGAAGTACTTGATTACATCTACAACAGGACCATATTTATGATCGCTCAATTTTTGATACTGATAGGGCTGGATGTAAGATATGATTTCCGTAACTACCTGAAAATGTATGAAGGGGAAGGATTATAAAATTTCAGAAATTATATCTCTCTGAAATTTTTGAATTGTAGATAGATTCCGTGAATTCTATCCCAAAATTGCTCATTACAAAAGTTTCTTTAAATCGGATTGAAATGAAATAAAAAATAAATGCTGCAATCATTGGAAGTAATCTCATGATTAATGCCCCATTATACAATATAAATGTCAATATGCCAATAAAAATAAGAACGACAAGAATTCTGGCTGAGAAGAAATAAAGTGTATAATTGATTTCAGATTGCTGGACCAAATACTCTATAAGCAAATCCTTTTCCCCTATCAAATCATCAGAAATCTTGAATTCTTCCATTCTATAAGTAAATTGGGGATCTCTCATATCAGGTGAATGAAATAACCTGAACTGATTTATCCGGAATCCATTTCTATTTATATCAGAGAAATCCAGTTTGAACATAGAGATTAATTTGTGGCAAAGATATGAGATAATGCCCAGATAGTGCTAATCTCAGATAACTGAAGATTCATTTTAAGTAACCTTATATAAGAAAAGGTATATTATGTAAATAAAGGTTCTCTCTCTTTTCTTTATCTACATAATATACCTTTTCATGTTATTTTATTATTTCAGACCAGTATTTCTTAACAGTTGCAATTGAAAACATTGATTTTTCTGCTACCATCTTTTGAGTGACTTTACCGGGTTCAGATGACAGCTCCAGATAAATCGATTTTAATTTTTTTAAAGTCTTTCCCTTTCTCATTCTACCTGTTTCCATGCCAACAATTCTTCTCTTTTCATTTCTATGGATATTAACACTGGGATCGAACCATATCTTCTTTAATTTAGGATGGTAGTTTAGCTTGCCACTGGAATGTATATTCCAATACCATTTTACGATACTTCTTATTTCTGAATTCATCATTGGAGGATAACAATGGGTTATATTCGAATGGTATACACTATTGCATAACTTTTCCAGTGTGACAGATGGGCTATTAAAAAGAAGCGAAATAGTGTGACCTGCCATCCATTTGTGTCGCTCACCATTTCTGATTTCCTTGGGGAGATATCTTTAAATGTTTTCTGCCAATTAAAGTAATCAAGTAACTTATCAACCAGACCTAATTTTCTCGTGTTTAAGGAGTTTTCTTCATTAAGACACAAATCTTCACTTGATTCTGATAATTAACGGGAGCTACCTCAGAACTCACTTGGTACCAACCTGAATTATTATATATAACCTTCATTCTAGTTGCAAAAATGAGGGTGTTTCTGTCGTTTATTTGTACATTTTTAAGTCAAAATTTTAAGGAAACCTCGCTTTTGATTGCCAGAATCAAGGTTTTTGATCAAATATCTAGAGCGAGCGTTATTATAATTCGTAAATTTATTTCAGAAATTATATAAGTAGCTATATGTCACCACAAGAGAAAATTTTTGAGCTTATCATAAGTGAAAAATCTGAAAAGGAAATTAGCCAAATAAAGCAGATTAGACAACCAAAGACCTCGCTGTTGAAAGAATTAGAAGAGTTTCTAAGTAGTAGATTTGATGCCGGAACTGTTAGTTTTACAATGCTTATATTTAGACATAATACTGAAGCGGAGCATTGGGTTGGCAATTATTTACTCAAGCTTAAAGAGCATAATTTAATGGCAAAGGACATGTATACTCCCAAAAAATTCAAGCGGGAGATTTAAAATATCGTTGGATAATTTATTCAAATATTTTCTGCCAAATTTCTCATTTTCTTAGCTCTTAAATCTATTATCCCAGAACTCCGAGGAGGAATCGGTAAACAGTACCTTATTGAAAGGAATGAATTAACTTCACTTTCTATTTCTTTTCAAAGCGATTGACGTACCTCTTTAATATGACTACACTAATATTATTGGTTTTCATCGCTACCATATAATAGGCTATAATTAATATAAATGGGATTATTATATAAGTAAAAAATGAATTGACTGCTACTAGCCATAATATTAACATTATCGGGAAATACATGAGATCAGAACATACTCTGAATTTAAATAGCTTTTTATTACCAATGCTTTCTATTCTTACAAATGGATTGGTGCTATAGAGTTTCTCGAAAAATGGGATAAGAATTTTTTGGCTACGAATAAATGATTTTGATTCCACATCGAACCTTTTATCCATCAAAATTAATATAGCTGGCAATAACTCTCTTTCTATCCAGAAAGCGCTAAATGATATTGCACTAAACACTAAAAAAGAAACAATTGCTTGATTCACATGTACGTCTGCCAGTTTCAAAGTGAAATGATAATCACCATATAGGCATAAGTAAATATTATTCGTTATGATCCCAATTGGGGCAAAAAATAAAATGGTTTTCATAGTTACAAAAAATGGTTTTCTCTTAAGATCTAGATACTCTTTCATAGTGGCGAACTTTAAGGTTTAGCCACTAATTTACATTTATTTGTTAAATCAAAAATTTCTTACCTTTGGTTAAGAAATAACGGAAGCGTTACTTATTGCTTACACAAGGAATCTGGTAAATTCAAATGAACATAAGCAAGGGTTAATGCTTCACGTCCGGTACGGCGTGGGGCTTCTTGTTCATGTTCAGGGCTTACCAGAGCCTCTTGTGTGGATAAGTTCAGTTCCACGCTCCCATTTTAAAAACTTCGGATTCGGAACTGGCCGAATAAAACCTAACTGCAATGAAACAGATTAAGTTTTCAAGCCTCTTGGTTCTCTTTCTTTCAATTGCTCTTTTTGTCGGTTGCACAAAAGAAACCGAAGAAGATCCGGCAGATAAATTTGTTGGTAGTTATAATTACAACATAACTGTGACGGGAATGACGAATCCGCTTTCAGGATCAGGCACCTTTTCAATCAGCAAAAACAAATCCGACAAAATTTATGTTTTCAATGACGGTTCGCTAACCAATTACACAGTTGTCGGCAGCACAATTACTGAAGATGCCGGACAAACATACGACTTGCCAATTTCTGGTGGAGGTACTGCATCCTTTGTTGAAAACTCAACAGGTACGCTCGCCGGAAATGTTTTAACCATTAATGGTACGTGGTCTAAATCTGGCTACAACCCTATTATCTTCAAAATAGTAGCGACCAAAAAATAAATCAGTAATTCAAAGAACGCTTTGTTGTTATTGCATTGACAGCCTCACAAGGCTTTCAAACATATCATCATTTTTTCTATTATTGAATTTGAAGACAGCTTCAGCAACATATCTGTCCAGATATTCAATATCGACATGGTGGTGCTGTCCTATTATCTGTCTCTGGATGATAGCCCAGAAGGATTCAATAGTGTTCGTGTTTAATCCTTTGTAGCTGTATAGTTTCTGGTGATCAATGACAATATGATTCATGGTTTCAGCAAATCTCCTGCTGCCGCTAGCTTCATCGGTAAGCAGTACGGTTTGACTTCTGCTTTTCTTTACATGCTTGTCGATGATCTTTTTAAGTTCTGCAAACCCGGTATTCTTTATGACGTATGCTACAACATTGCCGTCTCTCTCGACAACACCGCCTATCTTCATATCGCTTGCGCCTAATCCCGGTTTCTGCTTTCCGACCTTGCAGGGTTTCTTGTATTCTCCTTCTTTGAACTTGAATCCCTGAGCTTCATATTTTCTTTTCTGTGAATCAAGCTCAGGTATGAATGACGGTGTCCCTTTCTTTTCGATCTGGCATTTACGCATATCCCTGTCGATCTGAGTTGTATCAAGCTCCACGATATCATCAAGGCTAACCCCGTCATTCTCTATGCTCATTAATGCACGGATCTTATGATACATAGTCCATGCAGTCTCGTAATGAATGCCGAGGTTCCTTTCAAGTTGCTTTGCCGATATACCTTTCTTTGCATCGCTGATAACACCAAATGCATAGAGCCACGTCTTTAGCGGAAGTCTTGTATCATGCAGGTTTGTTCCGGTTGTGACTGAAAATGACTTGCAACAATCCTTGCAGTGCCAGCGGTAGTCCTTGTTGCGTTCGCCTATGTTAAGGCTACCGCAAAAAGGACAGGCAGGCTTTTTACCCCAGCGGAATTGCTCGAAGTACTTGATCGCTTCAAGTTCACTTGGAAACCTGGTGCTGATCTCGATTAAGTTCATCGACTGAAAATTTATAAAAATCACTTATAAAAATTTTACTTACTGGCAGCAAAAATAAAATTGCACTTAAGGCAAGAATAATTACTGTGCAAGGAATGATGAAATATAAATTAAAACTGAAAAATGTAAACCATGCAACGACAATGTGAGTTGAAATTGATACAGAAAGTATTATTGAATCAATATACTCTCCATAAATCATTACATCTTTCTTATTGTCTGCAATATTTTTGAGAAGCCGGTTTTTAAATGGAGTAATTTTAAGTTGTATTTTTAACCAAGATTTAATGAATTTATGGCTGACTTCCTTTATTCCTTTTAATTCTATTTTCGTAAGTGAGTAAAAGAAAGGATTGATTTTATTTTCAATTTTGTTTATTAATACACGTTCTAAGATCAGGGGAATTAGAAAATAGAAAAAAGCACCCGATAATAGAAATCCTATTATGCCAAGTCCCCAAAAATTATATCCTGTCGCAAGGTTATAAAAACTCCATTCAAAAACCGGCCGTAGAATAATGTCAGGATGAAATATCTTTATGAAAGTAAAAGATGTAGCAAGGCATAACAGTAATTGAATAAAAAAAGACAGCTTTTTGATTAAAAAAGTACTTACAACACCTAAGCCAAAACCTATTAAAAGTTCAAATAGTTCCATAACTTTGGATTTAATGATTTCACCTAAGTTATGAAATTGTTTAAAATGGATTAAACCATTAACCCGATAATTCCGTAAAAAAAATGGTCGTTCCCTGAGTATGCTGAAAGGAAGAAGTGATTGTTATTTATTTTGTAATTAATTTTTGCATTCAAATCGTAAAAATCAATTTCATTATGATTATCAAAATCCCGCAGGCTATATATCCCAATTGCTTGCCCTAGTGATCCCAATGAATTAACAGTTAAACCAGTATAGCTATACCTCCCACTTAGAATAAAAGAAGCTTGATCTTTTTTATTGGACCTTGCAGTGATAACCTGCTAGCAATCAATCCTAATCCAGCACTGCCAGTAAGTTTTTGATTATTTCCTTCTTTCATCCTAATATCAATTATGGACGATAATCTACCTCCATACTGCGCAGGAAAATCTGTTTTATAGATTTTTACGCTGCTGATTGCATCAGGGTTGAAAGTTGAGAAGAATCCTAATGCATGAGATGGATTATATATCGGCGCATCATCAAGAAGGAACAAGTTTTGATCAAAGGACCCTCCCCTTACTAACAAATTTGTTGTGCCCTCATTTGATGTCTGAATCCCTGGCAATAATTGAAGGTTTTTAATAAAGTCAATTTCTCCAACTGCAGCTGGTGTTAATTTTATAGTATGCATATCAATGGAATGACTTCCCATCTGATTATAAAAAACATTCTTATTGTCTCTTTCTTCAACTACTACCTCCTTAAGCGCAGTTGTTTCAAGGCTTAATCCTAAATATATTGATGTATCCCGTAGAAGATCAAAACTGTATGAAGCGGTTTTGTAGCCAACAAAAGAAAAGGAAATGTTGTAGCTTCCCTTAGGAAGCGTTAAAGAGTAAAATCCATAATTATTTGATGTTGTTCCTTGATTGGTACCCTCTGCTCGAACTGTAGCTCCAGCAAGAAATTCTCCATTCTCTAAGTCCGTAATTTTGCCAAAAATTGTATGGTTTTGACTCCATAAAGAACATTGTGAAAGGTATAAACCCAATGTAAGAATAGCCAATCTTTTCATGAAAAAAGCAGAATACATTATGACTTAAACGAGTATTTGAAAATAATTATTGTTAAGCTTGGCTAAAACAACTTTATAAGAGAACTGTCTTATTCGCCAGAATGAATTTTGTCTTGTAGCTGATGATCCCTCAGTGTAGGACGTATTAGCCTGAATACGATCCCAATGTTACTTCTTTGCTTCTTTATAAACGTTGTATATCTTAATCTCAAGTTCCTTTTCATATTCAGTTTTGGATTTGTAAAATTCAATTTTTTCTTTCTTCGTTGCTTTACTTAATATTAAATCGGTCTCACCAACAATTTTTAAATATTTTTCGTCAATGTCAGATAAGTTGAAAGACTCGATTGCCCTGGTTGGTGATAAAAATAGTCCTTTCCTTTTGGGATTACTCAAAGAAGGCTACGACGAAACGTACTTTAAGAACAGGAACCACAAGATCAGGCAGAAAATAAATCAGAAATTAAAGGACATCGGCAAGAAACTTGAATTGTCTCAACCATTAAATTTAGGTTCAGCAAGGGATTGTTATTCCAACACATTGTATCGGAATAACACTGATATGAAGAAGATAAGCCAGATGCTGGGACACAGTAATGTAGTTATTACTGAACACTATCTGGCAGGTCTTAATCCTGATGTGACATTTGGAATAAATGATCCTATTCTTTGATGGAAGTTGAGACTGATAATTCCCCTAGGTTTATGAGAATCGGTGGCTGGTTCGATCCCAACTTGACCACAAAAAAACAGACACTTAAAAAAAGTGTCTGTTTTTTGACGCCAGGTTTACGCTAGGTTTTGATTAAAATGCTGGGTAAATAATGTTATCTCTAAGAATAATTCTATTCCTTTAAACATCAACTTTCTATACTGTATAAAAACTTAAAGAGTTAAGAATATTCGGAAACGATGATGTAATAATAATATCTATTCTGTAGAAGAAAAGAGTTAATTTTGAATTTATGAAATTCATCTTCCTGATAGCAGCATTTAACGCATTCTTTTTTACAGTTTTATTGTTTCAGAAGAAACCCAGGGCACTTCATGATAATATATTGATTTTTTGGTTAACATATCTTGGAGCTTACATAGGGGTGTATGCTTTTTACTCACATGAACTGTTTACCCATTTTCAATTGTTGTCAATCAGCCTGATTTCTCTTTTAATGTTGCATGGACCCTTTTTGTATTACTATGTTCTTACACTGGTTTTCGATAAAAGGCAGAACTCTTGGAAAGACCTGCTACACCTAATTCCCTTTGTACTATTTAATCTTTATATATTGATTTCTTCCTTTAACCCTGGCATTACTGAAAAGTTAAACATTGAAAAAGTATCTCCGGGCGATAACCCTCCATTATTATTTTCATTCTTTTTAATCATGACTGCCTTTTCAGGAACTGTATATTTTTTATTAACCATCAGGCTTTTTAAAAAACTCGATATAAATATTTTTAATAATTTCTCTAATTCCATAAACATAGATCTTTTTTGGATCAGAAAGCTTGTGCTTGTCTTTGGCATTATATGGACTGCCTTAATTTCTGTTACAGTGATTCATCATATTTTCCATATGTTTTCGATGGTTTTTTGTACTGATGGACTATTCCTGTCATTATCCGTTTTTGTGATCCTGATCGGATATTTTGGTTTGAAACAAAAAGTAATATTTTCTTCTGAGGATATAATAGTTTCAGGTGAAGTCTCAAAGATTCATACAAAATATTCAGGATCCAGACTTTCCGATTCAGAGGCGAAACAATATGCCGGTAAATTGACAGATTATATGAAATCAGCAAAGCCATATTTAAATCCGGACTTATCCCTTCCGCAATTGGCAACCGAGTTGAATATTTCGAGTCATTATCTTTCACAGGTTATCAATGAACAGTTTAATCTCAATTTTTTTGATTTTGTAAACGGATACCGTGTGGAAGCATTTAAAGAGAAAATTACTGATCCTGAATTCAGGAATTTTTCATTATTAGGTATTGCATTTGAATGTGGTTTCAACTCAAAGTCAGCTTTTAACAGGATCTTTAAGCAAGCTTCAGGTATAACCCCTTCGCAATTTAAGAAGGCTGTCTGACGGGGATTTCCTAATCTTATTCCCTTTTCCTGTGTGTCCCACTTTATAAACCGGGGACTTTTTATTTGAATTAACAAGTCCCAGTTTATAATCTGGAGCGATTTCCCCTTTTTCACATAGTAATTTTGAATCGTAATTGATTTTATACAAGTTATTAATTACTAATAAAATATTATCTCATGAAAACAATTGGAAAAGAAAGTTGAAACCGGCAACTTAAACAGTAACCAGAAAAGTAAGAGAAATTTAAGGATCGTTTTAGTACCTTTATTTATTCTCTCAATGTTGATCTTATCAACAAATGTGACATTTGCCCACTGCGATACGATGGATGGTCCACTAATTGCAGATGCAAGAAAGGCACTGGGGCAGAACAATGTGAACTATGTCCTGAAATGGGTTTCAGCCGCAAATGAATCAGAGATCCGGGATGCTTTTAATCTCGTGATGAAAGTGAAAGGATTAAGTCCCGAAGCAAAAGAACTCTCTGAAAAGTACTTTTTTGATACTCTTGTCAGAATTCACAGAGCTGGAGAAGGAGTGCCTTTTACCGGAGTGAAACCATCAGGATACGCCCATTGATGAGAAAGTCCTGGCTGCTGATAAATCAATAGAAATTGGTAACTTATCACCACTTACAGGCAAGGTTCCAAAAGGTGATATACCGGAATTAACAAAACGATTTGATAAAGTAATGTCATTAAAGAATTTTGATGTCAATAATGTTGAAGCTGGGAGAGAATATATTGAAGCATATGTTCAGTTCTTTAAGTTTGCCGAAGGTGAAGAGACCCATAATGATGAACATGGCATAGTTGAAAAGCCGTCAGGTCATGTTCATTAATATTTGTCAGGCTTTTATTCAGCAATTAAAATTTGGCCATATAGGTAATATTGATTGAGAGCATACTAAAGACTGCATTACCAAACCATTATAATTTTAAAAATAGTTAATTTAATTTACTTAAAATGAAAACGATAAACTATAAAGATATTGAAACAACAAAAAATCCACATGGAGTGGAAGCAAAAAAAATTCATGATAATGAAAATGTACAGGTAGTTCACATGGTTATAAACCCGGGCGAAAGTTTAAAAAAACATACAACTCCTGTTGACGTATTTTTTTATGTGCTGGAAGGCGAAGGTATTGTTGAAATCGGTGACGAAAAGCAAAAAGTTGGTCAGGATATGTTAGTTGACAGTCCTAAAAATATTCCCCATTGCTTATATAATGAAGGCACTGAAATTTTCAGGGTTTTGGTAGTTAAAACGCCGAAACCTACCGCAAATCAGAATTTGAAGTCAGTTCAAAACATGAACAGTTCAAAATAACATGTTATGAGAAATAAACGTGGCTGGACAATCATAAAAAATGGTTGTCCATTCATCTTACTATTTAAACCTGCTCTCAGTTTTTTTCGTTTCTCCTTCTTTAATAATTTCAGCTTTTGAAGTGTTTCACACCAGTAGATTGATCGACAATTGGGTGATAAACGGAGACTCATGGTATTGGTCTTCCATCGCTTCCAAAAGTTTAAATCTAAACGAATAAGGCAACACTTAACATTGTGCTGGACAAAAGAATAAAGCTAAAAGAAGATAAGTACAAATCATCGGACTTCTCAACAGAGCAGCCGACAAAGACGCTGAGCTCTCCAGGACATGGACTTCGAGGATGAAATGTGGCAACTCATTTAAAACCGGACCCGGAAGATTAGTGGAAAAGCCAGGTGAAATTGACCACCCTTAGCCAGAGTCAACTTATCCTGGGAATTCCTTAATAACGTTAAAAACTCCATTGATCAGCATCTGAACGGCAATCACTGCCAGGATGAGACCCATTATTCTCGATATTGCTTTGATAATTGCAGGCTTTAATCTTTCTGCAATTCTTTTACTGAGGACAAACATGAGATACGTAATCGCGCATACGAAGGCAAATACGACGATTATTAAAAGGGTGTTGACAAAGCTGTTTCCCTGACCGACAAAGTTCATGGCTGTCGAAATTGTCCCGGGACCTGCAAGGAGAGGGATGCCCAGTGGGGAGACAGCCAAATCGTCATAAGTAGACATAACATCTTTAGCGCTGGTTTTTTGTGTTTTGGCCTGTTTTCCCTGAAGGAGATCATATCCAATAAAAAATACAATTATTCCACCAGTGATTTGAAAGGCCGGTAATGTTATATTGAACAATCTGAATATTAAATGTCCGAAAAGACTAAATACAGTTATTATTATGAAAGCAACGAT
Organism: uncultured Bacteroidota bacterium; assembly: GCA_963744745.1. GTDB lineage: Bacteria > Bacteroidota > Bacteroidia > Bacteroidales > VadinHA17 > LD21. The sequence continues at coordinate 16,447 of CAVUVD010000002.1, forward strand.
AACTGCTCTTAATGCGACTCTTTTGATGATTTCATGATCTTCATCGCCAACCATTGTTAAGAATACCGGGGTATTTCCTACAGGATTCAGGATGGCAAAAAAACCTACAAAAACAGTAGTGATGAAAAGAATTAAATTTGGGATCGTGTCCATGATGTACACTAGATTTAAATATTATGCCTTAGGATTTGGAATCTGAAGGCAATCAAACACTTTTAAAATGTCTTCTTTATTATCAGAAATTAAGTATAATATATCATCAGACTGAAGCCGGGTAGATCCATCTGGAACAAAATATTTTCCAATTCGTTTAACAAGAACGATCAATGTACTTTTTGGAATATCTAAATCAACAAGTGGTTTACTTATAATTATGCAATCTTCTGGAATGGTTATTTCAGTAAATAGAGTTTTTTCTTTGTCAGATAGTTCAAAATAATCAATACGCGGTTTGACTTTTTCGGGTATGGTCAAATGCAACAATTTGGCCACGTAAGGCAGCGTCGTTCCCTGGATGAGCACAGAAGTCAGTGAAATAAAAAATACAATATTGAAAATCATATCTGCTTTTTCTGCTCCGGCAATCAAAGGATAAGTTGCAAACACAATAGGAACTGCACCTCTCAAACCAACCCAGGAAATAAATAATTTACTTCGATTCTGAATTTTGAAAAAAGAGAGACATGCAAGTACACTCAAAGGTCTTGCGACAAATATCAGAAAGAAAGATATTATGAGTCCTATACTGATCACAGGAATTATTTTGCTGGGGAAAACAAGCAATCCCAGAGTGATGAAAAGGACAATTTGCATTAACCAGGCGAAGCCATCAAAAGATTTAATGAATTTCTTTTTATGAATCAGTTGTTGATTTCCAAGGTATAATCCACACAGGTATACTGCCAAAAAACCATTTCCTCCAATAAAATCTGTAAATGAGAATGCGAACAGCATAATAGCAATAATCAATACTGAGTATAACCCTTCATAATCCAGTTTAATTTTATTTATCATTACTTTACTAATCCTTCCCAGCAGGAGACCACAGATGGTACCAATTAAGAGTTGCTGAATAAAAATTCTAATTACACTACCGATACTGGTATCAGGAATAGTGACAAGACTGGTAAATGCAATAGTCAGTACATAGGCCATAGGATCATTACTACCGCTCTCAAATTCAAGCGTTGGACGAAGATTTCCCTTTAGTGAAAGTTTTTTGGATCGGAGAATCGAAAAAACGGCTGCCGAGTCAGTCGATGATACAATAGATCCTAATAATAATCCTTCGAATAATGTAAAGTCAGTAATAAGCCACACAAAAACCCCAAGCAGAGCAGCAGTCAATAATACTCCTAGAGTTGACAAAGTTAAACCCTGCCAGACAACAGGCTTCACTGAATCCCAGCTTGTATCCAGGCCACCTGAAAACAAAATAACATTTAAGGCAACAATTCCAATAAATTGGGCTGTTTTTGGATTATCGAAATATATACCGCCTATTCCTTCAGATCCAGACAGCATGCCAATTCCAAGAAATATTATCAGGACAGGAATACCAAACCGAAAGGAAGTTTTACCGCCAACAAGAGAGAGAAACAGAAGAATGGCTCCCGTAAGCAAGATATTTTCGGATGTTATATTCATTATCCCAAAAATAGCGAAATCAAACAGGAAATACGGTGAAAAATGGGTAATTTCGGAACATGAACAAAGGTTCAAAAATTTCAGGATTGTTTTTCATTTCAATACTGCTCTTTTTATGCGTAAGACCAGGTGAGTCTATTATAACCACATCACAACTTCAAAACAGTAAACCTGAAAGTACAGATTCATATTTTTCCACGGTCACAATTGATTTTTTCATTTTAAACCGTCAGGAGGAAAGATCAGTTTCTTCCATTAAGAATCTGCCAATCGCTCTTATAAAACAGATTGGTTATTACAAAAGTAATTTCCCGTCGCTTGAAAAAAGGACATTCAATATAATCTCCAGATATATCTGTCATTCATTCTTATTAAAACGAAACCCTTCAATTTTTGAAATTATCTTTCCATTCCATTACTACTGGTAATTCCCTGTTTTTGTTCCACATTTTTTATCAACTTTCATCATAATGCAATTTGTCCCCATGAGAATCGGGACACTACACTGCAATTATTTACCAAATAACGAAAACAAGATGAATATATCATTAATAATCATGGCATTAGTATTATTGTCAATCATAGTATCTCCTTTCCTCCTTCATCATCTGAGCCAAAAAAAGAAGGAAGCTAAATTACGTAATGAATTATTGAGGCTTGCTGAAAGTGAGAATGCAATAATATCGCAGAAGGAATTCTGGAGACAACGTTATGCAATTGGAATAGACGAGTCGTCAAAAAAAGTATTTTATGTAAATAAAGAAGAAGGAATTGTCATCGATTTGTCAGAAGGTGCCAAATGCAGAATAGATGCTGTAAGCAGAAATGCAAAGACCAAAAACAGTAATGTGAATATTATTGAAAAGCTTGATCTGATTTTTACCTTCCATAAGTCAGATAAGCCTGAGATGACTTTACAATTCTATGACAGCACGGAATTTATGTCAACTGACAATGAACGAGTTCTCATAGAAAAATGGTTGGGAATTATCAAATCGAATCTGAAAAATGGTTTGGAATAAGTAAAATTAAGAGGTAGAGTGAGCCTTGTCAGTTTATTATTTATATTCTTTATGGGAACAAGGCTTTCTTCTCTTTCTCGTAATCCATTACAATGCTACTTTACTGCCAAAATGAGACTTTTAGAACTTTAATTTTTGACTTAATATGAAATAGAATTTTTGATATTTGTTAATTATGATGTTATTTTATAAGTAAGAACTATATGCATGAGAGTAAATGAAATTAAAAGACAGATTCTAAATGTTTCAAAAGACAGTGTCTTTATGATGATTGGTGTTATTTCCGCCAGTATTGGTTTGGAATGTTTCCTTGTCCCTAACCAGTTGCTGGATGGTGGAGTTACAGGAGTTTCCCTTTTGCTTGCAAGGTTATTTAATTGGAATCTTTCTGTGCTGATTTTCGTGATCAATTTTCCATTCATTATAATGGGGGCCAAACAAATATCATGGAAATTTGGTTTGAAGACATTGATCTCTATCATTGCTCTGTCTCTTGCTGTCGAATATCTTCATTTCCCGGTAGTAACTCAGGATAGGTTATTGATTGCAGTTTTCGGCGGCTTTTTTCTTGGCGCTGGAGTAGGGTTTGCTATGAGAGGATCAAGTGTTTTGGATGGTACTGAAGTATTGGCATTATTTTTTAGTAAGAAATTTGCCACACAGGTTGGTGAAATTATCCTAGTCATTAATATTGTCATTTTCAGTATAGCTGCGGTTGCATTTAATCTTGAGACAGCTCTTTATTCGATTCTAACCTATATAGTTGCGTCCCGTGCTGTTGATTATATTGCCCAGGGTATAGAAGAGTACATTGGGGTTACAATAATCTCTGATTATAGTAAGGAGATAAGAAAAGCAATAATTCAAAAGCTCAACAGAGGTGTGTCTGTATATAAGGGTAAAAGGGGGATCATTGGAAGAACTGCTGAAAAAGAAGGCCTGAATGATCAGGATATTTTGTTTGTGGTAATAACAAAACTTGAACTGGCCAAGTTGCAGAGAGAATTAGAATTCATTGACAAAAATGTTTTTTTTGTAACTCATAAGCTCGGTTCAGCTAGGGGCGGAATGTTGAAGAAAAGACCATTGCATTGAACTTGAAATTCGAATTCCATTACTGTTAGTTTAATACTTCTCACTCAATATTTTACCCTGGCTTAATACCGCGACTGTGTTATTAGGTTTTAAGCAGAGGGTTACAGCTTCAAAAAGTGGTTCATTGACAAGTGAATCAGCAACCCATTCAACCAGAAAATTGGCACCGGTACCACTTTGATCCTCATAAGGAATATAAAAGTCTTTAGTGGCTAATGGATCAATTGAAATGTTCCCTTTTTCAAGAAAATTGTAAACTAATTTTCCACTCTGATTGAAATAAAGGACCTGAGTCAGGCGGATTTTTGAAAAAAGATCAGTGTTATGTATTGCCACGAATGCACTCATATCGAATTTAAGTGTGTCAATTTGATAAGGCATATTAGAATACACCGGCAAATAAAGTACCTGACCACTGACCTTCTTAACCGGAGACATTCCTGTACCCAGTAAACCCGGATTGAAATTCTGAGGGGTGTTTAAAGAGGTATGATTTTCTGAGTAGTTTTTACAGGAACATACACAAAACATCATTGTTACAATGAGAAGATTTCTGATCATAAGAGAATATTTTAACATCATTATCAAGATTCAAAATCATTCAAATTTACACTGATTTAAATATATGAAAGACTTTCCCATTTTGCAACAATCAGTTTATATGGAACCCTTGGCTCTTCATCTCTGAGAATGAATATGCTCTGTATGATTCTTCATTAAATGGATAATCCCAACAGCCCAGAGTATGATAGACTTCCCCGCCAAAACCTGTTTTAAACCTGTACAGGCCATATAAAGGATGATCAGGATCAGGCCTGGGAGATATTCCGAACATATCGTATTCAGTGCAGTTTTTTTCTTTAGCTGTTTTAATAGCATGCCATTGAAGCGCATACGGAGCCATTAGATTCCTGTTGGCTGAAGATGATGCTCCATACAGGTATGTCGCCCTGCGTCCTGATATTACCAGGAACATCGCAGCAAGAGGTTGCCTTCCGTTCATAGCAACCAGGAGCATCACTTCTGCGGGGGATTGCGCATTCTTTGAATGAATGTTCAGAACTGCCCTGAAATATTCAATATTGTGCAGGTAAAAACCATTTCTTAAAGCTGTTTCCCTGTAAAGGTTATACCAGATATTCAGATCGCCTGTTTCAGTTACAGTTATACCTTTTCTTATTGCAAGCTCCGTGTTGTACCGGGTTTTTGACTTCATGGCATTCCTGATTGATGCAAGATCCTTTGTCAAATCGAGGAATACGGTGCTTGACGGGAGATTGTTGGTGCAGCTTTTCTTAAAATTCCAGTTAATGGTATTAAAATTAAACCGGATCTCCTGAAAATCTTTCTCAGGAGGTCCAAGCCATCTGCCATTATCATAATAATCCTCGTCTGTCGCCCAGATGGATTCCCAGAACAGATCATATCTTATCATCAGGCAGCTTTCAGGAAGATACCCCCGGATACACTCTGACAGTTCCTCCAGGAAGATGCCGTGATCTTCCTGTAATGGTTCATATTCCGGGCCGTACGGAACATAAGCTACAGACTCATTTTTCCCAACCTGGTTTAATAAAACAAGGACATCAGAGGAGATACTTCCTGTACCCGACTCACTGTTGAAAGAGCTGCCCTTTACTCGGAAATCGAATGCCAGTGATTCAACACCCATTTTCTTTTTAACCTCAGACCAGAAAGAAGTCTGCTGAACAATTGGTGTTCTGAGAAGCTCGCTTCTGCTTTTTAAATGGAAATCTGATATCATTATTCTTTGTTTTTTAATTCACTTATCAATGTAGGATGGATCATCTTTTCGGGAGATAAAATGACATCAAGCTGGTCTTTTTTGAGAAGGCTTTTCTCAAGTACAAGTTCATAAACGCCTTTGTTGCTATCGAGCGCCTCCTTAGCAATTTCGCCCGCAGTCTCATATCCAATATAGGGGACAAGTGCAGTCACAAGACCAATACTGTTATGCACCAACATCCTGCACCGATCCTCGTTTGCTTTAATTCCATCAATGCAGCGATGCCTCAGTGTTGCCATGCCATTGATAAGCATCCCAATGGATTCAAACAGGCTTTGGATGATTACCGGCTCAAACACATTAAGTTCAAGCTGACCGGCTTCAGAGCCCATTGTTACAGTCAGGTCATTCCCGATTACCTTGTATGCTATCTGATTCACAACTTCAGGAATAACCGGGTTGATCTTTCCTGGCATGATTGATGAGCCGGGCTGCATTGGAGGAAGTACTATCTCATTTAGTCCTGTCCTCGGTCCAGAAGACAACAATCTCAGATCATTGCAGATTTTTGAAAGTTTTATTGCAAGCCGTTTTACAGCTGAAGAATACATGACAAAAGCGCCGGTATCTTGTGTTGCTTCAATCAGGTTGGACGCAAGCGCCAGATCAAGGCCTGTTATCCTCTGCAGGTGCTTAAGCGCTCGCATTGAATATTCGGGATGGGAGTTTATTCCGGTCCCGATAGCCGTAGCTCCAATATTTATTTCGAGGAACAATCTTGCATTCTGATTCAGCCGTTCAACTTCTTCTGACAATGTCACCGAATAAGCTTCGAATTCCTGGCCCAGGGTCATTGGCACTGCATCCTGGAGCTGTGTTCTCCCCATTTTAATTACGTGCGAGAATTCCTTTGCTTTATTCCGAAATGAACCGACAAGTTCCTCCAGTGCAGAAACAAGCTTTTTGTTAGAATTAAACAATGCTATTTTTATTGCAGTGGGGTAGGCATCGTTGGTAGACTGTGACATGTTCACATGATTGTTCGGATGACAGTACATATAATTGCCTTTTTCGCGTCCCATTAACTCAAGGGCACGGTTTGCAATAACTTCGTTGGCATTCATATTAGTTGATGTACCTGCTCCACCCTGTATCATATCGACCACGAACTGGTTGTGCAGTTTTCCGTTCCTGATCTCCCTGCATGCAATGACAATAGCATCCTTTATGATCTGACCCAGTAGAGAGAGTTCGCAATTTGCCTCGGCTGCTGCCTCTTTGACCAAAGAAAGCGCTTCGACAAGAGAAGGGTAGAAGTTCAATGTAACGCCTGTAATATTGAAATTCTCAATTGCCCTTATTGTCTGAATGCCATAATAAGCCTCGAATGGTACTTCCCTCTGTCCAAGAAGGTCATGTTCGGTTCTCGTTATGCCGGATGCATACTGAGTTGAAAGATTCAGAAGCTGGTTGTTGACATTGCGCATTCTTTGCGACATCACTTTTGTGACGTTAGAAAGGATCTTCAATGCTGTTGCAGGCTTCAGACTTTCAGGATGGCTTATTTCAAAAACCCGGGCTTCTTTACAGGTTCTTGCGGAAGTAGAATGCATTGAGCCGTTATCCCATATTCCCTCTCCGAGAAAATCACCATTGCTGAACAAAGCAAGCCTGACCTCATTACCGAAAGGTTCCCGCTTCAATAATTCAACCTCCCCACTGTGAATCAGGTAAATGTTTTCCCTTACCGTGTTTTCAAGAAACAGGTAATCTCCAATGGTGTATTGCTTCTCCCTGACAGATTCTGCAAGCTTTTTAAGCTCACTTCTATTGAGATCCCTGAAAAGATCAATCCTTTTCAGGAATGTGATTATATCTGATTTTCCCATTTTGCATTCCTTTAAACAATTACTACCTGCTTTCAGGCTCTTGCCAGTTCTGAAACAAGCCTGACCTTAGACATTTTTACTTTGCATCGCTTACCGAACATTGTCATTACGTTGAGATACTTAATTCCCCTCTCGGAAAAGATCTGTGTAACGGTTCCAAGCTGAAGGATACCATCCTCGGTCCATTTGACTTTTTGATATAATAAGTCATTGTCATCATAGTCGTATTGAACTTTACCGGAATATTTATATTTCTCTTTCATGATATATAGTTTTTATGATCATTTAATACCCTTCATCCTCATCACTCACGCATCATGCTTTATCCCTAATGCCTCGTGCCAGTGGTCTTACAAATGGTAATCCCCTGCCGCTTCGGGCTGATAGACGATCTCTTCAATCCGGATCTTTGTAAGTCCGGAAGGGACTATCCAGTCAATCTCATCTCCGGCTTTGTAACCGATCAGGGCTGTTGCTACAGGTGAGAAAATAGATATTTTATTCTCCCTGATATTTGCCCCGCCGGGGTATACTATCTGGAATTGCATCAACCTATTTGAATCAAGAAAACTGATCTTTACAATCGAATTCATGGTTACAACATCACCCGGTACTTCATGCGGGTCGACTATCAGGGCTGAATGAAGCTCATTAATGAGGTTTTCAACTTCATTTTTCCCGATGGACTTCCTGCTTTTCGCATAATCAATACTTTTTTGTATTCTCGAAAAGTCATTTCTTGTTATTATAATCCTGTTCATGATAATATATTTTAATTGGTTTCTATATTTTAAATGGTTTCTAACGTAAATTCCCGTACTCAGTTAAAGCCGGAAAGCTGATTAAATAGCTCATAAAGTATCAGGCCGAAGCTTTCATAACGCTGATGTCTTCTTCAGTTTCGGAATTTAGAGTTCTTGCAAGTGCCCTCTCTTTTGATTTTTTCAACTTCACTGATATATATGTCCCAATAAAAAGCATCCCAGTATTATCGGAACTGCATTCCAGTGGTCTTTAATCACCTCAATTGTTCCGAACAAAGACATGCCCATTATAATTGCCGAAGTCAGGGCAGATCTAAGTGCTTTCAGCTCAGTCAGAGCGATTATATAATAGGCATACAGTACATCTAGTACCAGATAAAATCCAAACAGTAAAATGTATGATGAGATCATTTCCATCCACTTTTCTTATCAATTATATACAATAATACACCTACGATAATTACTGTCAGATAAGCTATTAAGCCTGAATCACTCTTATATGATCCATGCAACTCTATTTGAAAAAATTATCAATTATCCCTGATATCAGGCCAATCACCAGGAAGGTAATCAAACCAGTTATTATTACTGCCATTATGGTTATTACTGGTATGATCCATGTCTGCATTTTTTTGTAATATGTTATCATAACAATCGTCTTTAAATTTCCTGTTACAATTGCAACCACTTAGGACAAGGGATTCCAGGTGTGTACACGTTGAATATCACAATATTCTCTTTGCATTTTTTCGAACCTCTTATCAGATTTTGACAGGTAAAGCACAGCTTATTCGCTGGATTTAAGGTACATTTTGCTTCGTGTTTCAATATTTTACCATTTTTTACCTGCGTTTCATTGCAGAATCTGCATTTCCATAATGTATCCATGATTTCAGGTTTTAATTAATATTTATAAATCGTGTAACCAGGTATGGTATTCTTCCCTTTGAGCTTCAGAAAGGCTGGTCCCGAAAAACGTTATTTCCGAATCATCAAATAACCATTTGAAAAAATCGGGATTGCTCCGTGCTTCATGCAAAGCATATGACTTCAGGGAAAATAGATCAAAATGATCTTCACCCCTGCCGATGAACTTCAATCTGATACGTTTATTGGCGCGTTCCATTTCTTCATGCAATACCGATTCGGCATTGTCAATAATTGTTCTCATAAGTAAAATTTTTAGAATGTGTGAAAAAGAAAAAGGGGAACTATAAGCTCCCCTTGTTATGTAAGGTGTGCATTATAGCCCCGTCAATTGTCTTTGACGATGTAATCGTATAATTCTTTTTGTGCTACTGGCTTCATGCTGTTTTTTTCAATCATTACGAATATAAGGAACATTAAGTGTATAAACAAATTAATGTCGTTTATTAGAACGATTCTAAATAAGAATCTGCGATCGGGGTGATGTTTGTTCAATTATTTATTCCTGTTAATAAACATTGAGAAAATAACAAAGGGAAGCTGAATATGCTCATACATGATTGGTTTATGATTCCTGCACTTCAGTTATTTCGATTCCCCTGAATTTCCCGTCATTATCAAGCAGAGCATCTCTCCATGCCATCGTTAAAGCAGAAAACAACATAATCTTTATTCATCCTCAATCTTCAAGCAGTTTTAACTAATCCGCTTATTTTAATATAGTTGCAATCACGATTGTAATTGAGGTTCTTTTTGATATTCTGCCTTTAAGAAATCGGGATTTTCATATGCCGGTCCTGGATAAGTATACACTCCTTTCCCGTTTGCTTTTCCCATCCTTCCTTTATCCAGATATTCAGCTTTTATCCATCCGGCAACCCTAGCAGAGACTTCATCCCCTGCTTCTCCATATGCTTTGTACAAATTATAGGGTGTGTTAGGCCCAATGATATCCAGGAATGCGAAAGGACCAAGAGGGGCGCCGGTTGAGATCATCCAGGTCTTATCCACAACTTCGGGATCTGCAACATCATCTACAACCAGTTGAATACTAGCCTTAAGATGAGGAACCAAAAGTGTGTTTAAGACATAGCCTGGTTGCTCTTTATGAAGAGGAATCGGAACCATCCCAATCGCTTTTGCAAAATCAATTACTTCTTCAAACACCTCTGGTGAAGTACCATCATGTCTCATGATTTCAGCAATATTTAGTTTCCAGATTTCATTGGCAAAATGCAAATGCAGGTATTTTTCCGGACGATCTGTAAAACTTACTATCTGACTTGGTATCATTGTAGATGAGTTAGAAGCGAAAATTGTTTCTTCTCTGGCAACTTGTGATAATTTTTTATAGAAGTTCTGCTTTATATCCAGCACTTCAGGAATTGCCTCGATTATTAAATCAGCATTCTCCACCGCCTTTGCCAGATCAGTATATAAGGAAATACGATTGTATGCTGCATCCACTTCTTCTTTGGTGCCATAATTATCTTCCTGATATCGTTCTTTTAAGACGTTATATTTTTCTTTCGCCTTCATTAATGCATCATCGTTAATATCATAAGCTGAAACCTCAAATCCTTTAAACGCTGTTTGAAAAGCTATCTGGCTGCCTAAAACTCCTGTTCCCGCAACTGATACATTTTTTATTTTCATCACTCAAATTTTTAAATTGACTTAAATTCTGGAACATTAGACCTTCCTGTCTCTTGTTCAACGATTTTTAATTCATAAATGTTCACTTGATTCTTTTCTAAAGAACCGAAAGGATGTCCTGCCTGCAAAAAGTGATTAAAAGGGAGGATTGCTCCTGTCAGAACGAATATTTAAAAAACGGCTTTTTTACTGTTTGAAAAAGTGAGATTTGAGAATTTGGAATAAGATCGAACCTTATTCTTTTACTTTTTGAGTATAAAGATATACCAGAAGCACCATAATATCCGAATTTGTTAATCGTACATGGAGTGGTATCAGAGGATTAAGTAAAATCCTCTTGTAGTGTTAAAAGGAGGGAGAAGCTTCGGCGAATAATCGAAATCATCTCACTGATAGAATGGAGTATCGGGTATAAAGGTCACCTATAACTAAAATAATCGAAGTATGAAAATTCTGATTTGAATTTATATCTATCGAGAAACTGCAGGCGAATTCCATTTCAGACCTCCTTCTGTGGTGGAGAAACAAGGTTTTCAATGAAATCAGACAACTTTCAGGTCCAATTGTAGGTATCTTTTTTCAGTGCTAGGTTTTGGCTGGAAAAATAATAATTCATTTAAATTTAAACAAAGTGTATTGGATTGGGAATAATAATAATACCAATAACAATTTTCAATCCTGGTCGATTCTGGTGAGTTCTGGGACATTTTCTTAGTATTGCCAAGAAGAAAAACTGTTGCCGAGAACAATCCAATAGTCACAGATACCCAAAGTGAATTTATTCAAAAAAATCCGCCAGGTTTTCCGCCAGGTTTTATGAAAATCAGTGATAAAGTATACAATCCGAAAATCGTAAGTGAATGACAATGAAGACCTAGTACAAACCAGTACAATCTGAATATCAGGGTTTTACCTCACTCATAATCAGGGGGTCGCTGGTTCGATCCCAGCTGGGCCCACCTTCGCCCTCCGAAGCTTTAGCGTAGGAGGGCATTTTCATTTATAACAATTTGTCTTCGCTAAAGCTTCTCCGGGCTACGGTGGGCGAAGCCCATAAAACTCGTTCTCACGTTCACACTTGTTTCTTCAATACATCAGGTCAGCACACTGGCAGTAGTCCAAGACTTCTCGGCTAAAAGTCCCCAGATTGTCATTTGGTAATTGCCTTACACCACGCCTCAGGTGGGTTCGATTTTTCTTCGTGAATCAGTTCTGCCATTGCTGGAATAATCCGAAATTCTGATATTTGATTGAAGGAAACCTGCGTCCCTGTCGGCATGAAACGATGCTTGGGGTGACTGGATTACTCATACCTGATTGTCTCCGCCGGGTTGACTCTCGCAAGTTTATGAACATTGAAAGCTATAACAGCGATGGAGCTTAAAACTGTTATGAGCATGGAATAAATAAAAAATGAGGGTTTCAATTCTGTCCTGAATGCATAATGCTGCAGCCATCTGTTCATTATAAGAAAAGAAAGCGGCCAGGCAATCGCAAGAGCAACCAGGATCAGTTTTATGGTTTCCCTGCTGAATATTGACATCACGGAAGCCGGTGTTGCCCCGAAAACCTTCCTGACAGCCATTTCCTTTGTTCGCTTTTGGGCTGTGTAAAATGAAAGGCTGTATTGGCCCAGGCAGGTCAGTACAAGCGCAATCACAGTCGAAAACATAATCATTACAGCAAGTCTTCTGTCTGAAACGTACATGCTCTCAATGCTTTCACTCAGTACAGATACGGGATTAAGATAGGCGGGGGAAGCCTGCTTAAGCAGCTTTGTAAGAAATAGTTTTATCTCTTCAATATCGCCATCTTTGACTTTAACCGAAATAAAATGTGTTTCCGGAAATTTCTTGGCCTGGATAGCCGAGATGGCCAATGGTTCGACCTGAAGCCTGAGAGATTGAAAATTGAAATCTTTCACAATGCCGATTATTGTTCCCATTGATTGTCTCTCAAACCCGAATTTCATTCCTACAGGATCAGCCCTGCCCAATAATCTGGCTGCCGCCTCATTAATAAGATAATTATTCAGCGAGTCGTCCCTGAACTCATTGGAAAATCCGCGTCCCGATACGAGTTTGATATTATAGAAATCAAGGAATTCATTGTCGGTTTCAAGCCTGAAGACTTTTGACAGTGATTCGGTAGTTTTGCCTTCCCAGGCTCCCAGGCCTATGGAAGTGATGCTGTGTGGAAGATAGGATGAGGCGGAAACACCGGAAATTTTAGGATTGTTCCTGATTTCATTAATCAGGAAAACAGGGTTTTTTCTGATTTCCGGATCTTTTATGGCAATGGTAATAATATTCCTGCTGAGAAATCCCTGGTCTTTGTTTTTCATATATTTTAACTGTCCCTTCATTGCAAAAGCTGAGACCAGTGCAATGATTGAGATTGTATATTGAATAACAAGCAAAACATTCTTCAGGAAGACTGATTTTCTTTTCCCTGAAATATCGGTGAATTCCTCTTTAATGAGTCTCAAAGGATTGAATGAAGAGAGCGACAAAGCGGGCAAAAGACCAGCCAGGGCTCCCATCAGAAATGTCAGTGCAAGTACCAGCCAGGGCATTGAATTCCCGAATAACATCCTGTATGTCAACGGTCTGTCAGTAAAGCCGGCGAAGACCGGAAGCATAAAGCTGATAAGACCCATAGCCAGGATAAGTCCACCAAAAGAAACCATTAATGGTTCAGCCATCAGCCTGAAAACAATCTCTGTTCTGCTGCTCCCTGTAACTTTTATAATTCCGATTTCGCGCCCGCGGCTGAACGATCCGGCTATTGCCATGTTCATATAATTGATACAGGCTATAAGAAAAATAAGGATTCCTATTGAAGCAGTCAGGAAAACATACCGCATATCGCTCTGGTTCACTGTATCAAACCCGTTCTGACCACCAAGATGGATCTTCCTCAATGGTTGAAGAACCCATTTCATATTTTTAAATAATGGTGCCTTTGGGATATGCCTTTCAGCAATGCCTGCAAAATCGACAAGAATACTGTCGGGATTGGAATTTTCAGAAAGCTGAATGTATGTAAGATTATTGAAATTTGCCCACCCTTCAACTTTGTCCCGTCCTCCTGATGTCTGATAGAGAGTTTGAAAACCAGTAAGAAAATCAAAATTGAAATGTGAATTCAATGGAATATCTTCAATAACTCCTTTGACTGTAAATGCATATTTGTTACTTGCCTTTATTGTCTTTCCTATCGGATCCTCGTTTCCGAAATATTTTTTAGCCATCCTGCTGGTGACAAAAAGAGAAAATGGTTCTTTAAGCGCTTCGGAGGGATTGCCTGAAATCACCGGAAAGCTGAACATTTCAAAGAGTTCAGGATCAGCGTATAAAAATCCCTGTTCGGCAAACAATGACGAATTATATTCCAGGGTGGTAGATACAAGCTTGCACCTGCATGATCGTACAACGCCGGGAATTTCATTAACAACAGCATCCTTTAAAGGTGGAGGGGTAACAACATCCCTGGGATTACTCATATCATTAAAGGCTCCAAGTTGAGTCAGCACGCGATAAATGCATCCGGCATTCTTATGATACCTGTCATAGCTTAATTCATAGCTGATGTAGAGTAATATAAGTATACAGCATGAAATTGCTACCGAGAGGCCAATAACACTGATAATCGATTGACGACGTTGTTTGAGGAGGGATCTTAATGGAAGGATTAACAATTTTTTCATGATAGATCAATTTGGTCCATACATACTATGATATACCCTTTCGGGTCAGGCAGGTTACAGGAAAATCTGTGAACTGCATATTTATCAGCATGAACGACTTTCTGAATCACATAGAAGGAGTAGCAGGGACAAATTTGCTCCGGGCTTATGCCTTCGCATACGCTTCGGCATACAAAGACGGTGGACGAAGCCCACATAAAAAAGAGCGAGAGTGAGAGCGGGGAAACCCAATTTGCTCCCGCTCTTTTTTCTCGCTCTCGCTCTCACACTCACACTTTTCTCGCTCTCACACTCACACTCGCACCTTTTCAAGTGAGAGCGGGGAAACCCAGTTTAATACTTTTTATCTGCCGTACATCTGTTTTGCAGATGGTACCATTATAACATTCAGTTCCGGATCCGGCATGTCAGGATCTAGTGGAAAGATAGGCCGTACAACACGTTTATAAGGGAGACTTTTAAAATCCTGATCAACACTTCCCCGTGTCTGAGCCATAACCCAATCGGCCTGCATATCATACCACTGACTCACGAGATAACCCTGCTTTACCATTATAATATCCATTTTCTTAGGATCAATTCCTGTACCTGCTAAGTTTGGTGTGGGTGAAGATGTTCCCACAACCACAAATATGCTTCCCGTTTTAATAATTGCTATGTCAGGAAGCTTCCGGTTCGGGGGTGATTTACTTTCTGATTGCTGGTCCTTCTCATGAACAGGACTGACATATATTACTGTACCTGATAAACGAACAGGAGCTTCATATGAATTATCTGTCATTGCCCCTACAAAAGCCTCTGCCTGACCACCAATACCAGCTTTTCGGGCGGCTTCCACCATTTCGCTTCCCGGAATAGAGCAATAAAGCAGGCTTTTTCCTTTTGGAGTCTTAAATTCCGGCCGCTTCAATACCCTTGCCAAAGTCCAGGTCACCTCGCCTGAACCGCCACCACCAGGATTGTCGCCCATATCGCTGATTAAGAAAGGTCTTTTATTACTGGCAACAGCCAGATCAATGCATTTTTCGAGGGGATACCCTGGCGCTTCTAAACTGAATTGCCGGCGCACATCCCAGAATCTCTGAGCAAGCTTTTTTGCACCGCTTTCCACCTGACCTTCATCATCTCCTACTACCATAACCACACCCTGATTACGTCTCTCGTCTCCCCATACATAGCCTATCCAAATACCAGCATCCACCACCCCGGGCAACGACTCCACTTCAGGAACCATTGCGTAGAGTGATTTGGCAGGTTCAACCCGGGTACTTGTCCACTCTCCGGAGAGAAGTACAGGGACTGCCACCCAGGCTTTATAAGCCGGACGTCCCTTTCCGGACGATAATCGCTCAAGCAGATTAACCACGCCACGACGATGTGATTCAACCGCATCATCATGAGGAGCTTTACGATATGTGGTAATAAGGTCAGAGTAGAGAGCCACACGCCAGGAGACGTTTCCGTGGAGGTCCATAGTTGTTGTGACAAGGGCGTCGTTACCTATCACAGCCCTTACTCTCTCCATAAATTCCCCCTCCGGATCATCAACACCATCAACACTACAAGCCCCATGATTGTAAAACCAGAATGCATCGTAAGGCATGTTACTCCGGATAATCTCAAGCGCACTATTAACAAAAGCTTCAAATGATTCTCTGGTTACCGGCCCTCGTCCGCTGCCTCCACCAACTAAAGAAGGAAGCCAGATTGCAGACTGACCCATAACGGAATCCTTACTAAGATAGGCTGGCAAAGAAGGCGTCCTCCCTGTCATAGCCTGTCGGTTGGGCATAAAAACGCTGTTTTCAATCTGTATTCCGGCAATTCCTATACGTGGTTTCTTTTGCTGCGCAGAGGCATCGGTAATAAACAACACTGCCAACAGACAGAAATTCAGGAGCAATAAATTGATCTTCATTTTTTTGATTTGTTTGTTTTATGTAATTTCATTTATAGTAAAGACAAATATAAAGAAGATTACCTTCATCAACCCATCAACGATAAGAGCAATAATTGCCAGTCCGTTTGCCTGGTTTGCAATGATAACATGGCTTCAGGGTTTTGCTTACCGGATTAACATTTCTTTGTGGCTTTTTGCCATATCGCTGATTATTGTTATAGTTTTAACCATACTGACTGTGGGAATTCACTCATACAAGGCATCGTTCAGGAATCCGGTTGAAGCACTGAGAGATGAGTAGTATAACACTTACCGCCGGCTTCCTGACTACACAGAAATTCAGACATTTACAAAAATTGTCTTTTTTTTGGGCAAGGTTTCTTTTAAATTGAAATTTATTGTTGGAATAATTTAATGTATTTATCGAAAATATACTCCCTGCTTCTTTGTCCACCAGTAATTTCCTTAAGTACCCCTATTCTTTCCAACTCGGCAATTAATTTGTATGCGGATGGTAATGAAATGTGTGCGGCCTCACTGACCTTTTCGGCATTGACAAGAGGTCTGTGATATAAATAATTAATAATCTTTTGCGCATTATTAGCGCGAGTACCAAGTTTTTGAATTTGCAGATCAAATTGCTTCTGCAATTGTAGAATGTTATCGAAGGTAATTATCCCTTTGGATGCAGTTTGTATAATCCCTACCAGAAAAAACTTAAACCATTGATTAATATCATTCTGTTCTCTTACTCTCATTAAATTCTCATAATAAAGTCGTCTATGTGATTCCAGAAAATCAGACAGGTACAGGATTGGTTTCCTTAAAATGCCTTTATTAACCAGATAAAGAGTTATCATTAATCTTCCAACTCTGCCATTTCCATCAAGGAATGGGTGTATTGTTTCAAACTGGTAATGAATTAATGCTATTTTTAGCAGCTCAGGAAAGAAAATTTCTTTATTGTGAACGAAATTTTCTAAATCACCCATGAGTTCAGGAATCGAGGTATGGACAGGTGGTATAAAAGTCGCATCATTAATTGTTGCTCCTCCAATCCAGTTCTGACTGCGTCTGAATTCACCAGGTTGTCTCTTTTCTCCTCGTACTCCCTGAAGTAACGTTTTATGAGTATGTCTGATTAATCTGGATGAAAATGGTAGTTTGTTGAGTTCCGTTATTGCACTCTCCATTGCGTGAATGTAGTTCTGAACCTCTTCCCAGTCATCCCTTTTATCCAAAGGAATGTCTTCTTTCTCCCGTAAAGCCTCTTCAATGTTAGTCTGTGTACCTTCAATCTTACTACTCTGTGTGGCCTCTTTTAATACGTGCATGCTAATGAATAAGTCGATATTCGGAATATAATTGGAGTACATATCGAGTCTTCCGAGTTCCCGGTCAGCTTTGCTTAAAAGCTGAATTACTTCCATATTGTCCAATTTCCATTGCCGGTTAATTAAGGTTGGTTGGAAGCTTTTATAATAACCCCGACTAATGTAAGTTCCAGCAACAAAGTCCTTCATCTCTGCAATTTTTTAAACAAAGATACATTTTATTTAAGTTTTTCAAATATTATTTAAATAAGGCTAATTATTATTTAAGTGAATGACACATAATGTTAAATTAAGAATTTTATTATTTAAGTATTAATCATCCCGTTTGACTCGCCTTGTTTCTCGCTCTCGCTCCCACACTCACACTTTCCTCTGGCTTCCTGGCCAATTTCTCCATCCCTGATCATATTACGGATAAAAATTATATATTAACTTGTGTTCCTTTGTGATAAAAAAGTATGATATGCGAACTATATCGGTTTTAGCCTTTATTCTGCTTTTCTCTGCCTGCAAAAACAAAGCTCCTGAAAGCTTACCTTCTGTCAGGCCGGTTTCTTATTACAAGGAAAAATATCGTCCTCAGTATCATTTTTCACCCGAAGCCAACTGGATGAATGATCCGAATGGCCTTGTTTTTCTCGATGGGGAATATCATCTTTTTTATCAGTACTATCCCGACAGTTCAGTTTGGGGACCAATGCACTGGGGACATGCTGTGAGCAGGGATCTTCTTTCTTGGAAGCATCTTCCGGTTGCATTGTATCCCGATTCAATTGGTTATATTTTCTCAGGAAGCGCTGTCGTCGATACAGGCAGCACCTCCGGTTTCGGATCAAAAGAAAACCCTGCGATGGTTGCAATATTCACCTCCCACAATCCTGTTCTGGAGAAAAAGGGAAGTAAATTGTTTCAGAATCAAAGTATTGCATACAGCAGAGACAAAGGCAGAACCTGGACTAAATTTGAAGGGAACCCGGTTCTTAGAAATCCGGGAATACGCGATTTCCGCGATCCGAAATTATTCTGGAACAATCAATACGGTAAATGGGAGCTCATAATGGCTGTTTTCGACAGGGTTCATATTTATTCCTCTACTGATCTAAAAAACTGGAAATTTGAAAGTGAATTTGGCGCAACAGCCGGCGCTCATAGTGGAGTATGGGAATGCCCTGATCTTTTCCCGCTGAAGGTTGAAGGAAGTGACGAAATCAGGTGGGTCATGATTGTAAGCATAAATCCCGGTGGTCCTAACAAAGGATCGGCAACACAATACTTTACTGGTAAATTCGACGGGCACAAATTCATTCCGGATGAGACAGCCGCAAAATGGGTTGACTGGGGCAGGGACAATTATGCCGGAGTGACCTGGTCAAATATTCCCGATGATGATGGCAGAAGGATTTTCATTGGATGGATGAGCAACTGGCAATATGCAACTGTTGTCCCGACTGAGGTATGGAGGAGCGCCAGTACAATCCCCAGGGAGCTTGGATTGAAAAATGAATCAGGACATTACATTCTCACATCGAAGCCGGTCAGGGAGCTGATTGACCTTCGGCGGAAAGCCGACACAGCTTCAGTAAAGAATCTGATAATCACCGGGGAAAAAGTGATTTCTGCAGGGAAAGTGGATATTATGCAAAGCGAGATCCTTGCTGAATTTGACCTCTCAGGTTCAAAAGCAGATACAATCGGATTGATCCTTGAGAATGCACTCAAGGAGAACCTGATTATTGGCTATTCACCACTGAAAAAACAATTTTATGTTGACAGGAGATTGTCAGGCCGGTCAGATTTTTCAAGAGATTTTGCATCAGTAATCACTGCTCCATATAAAGCAGGCAAGATCCTGGAGCTTCACATTTATATCGATGCCTCTTCAGTAGAATTATTCGTTGATGATTGCAGCCTTGTGTTGACCAACCTCGTATTTCCTTCAGAAAAATTCTCAGGGGTAAGGATTTTTTCAAGAGGCGGAGAAACAGTTCTCACGAAGGCGTTGTTCTATGGAATTGACAGGATATGGAGCCAATAACTTTCTATCCCGCTCTCACACTCACACTTCTATTTTACGCCAGGTTTAAGCCAGCTTTCGTTCAAATTTAATGACTGACGAGGGGTTTAATGATCATAAATTTGAAAATTCGGTGACTTCCTTGTCCAGTTGTTCGCAAGCTAAATCCACTCACAAGAGCAAAGATTGTTAATTGCTCCTTTACCCTAACCTTGAACGATATTGACTAGGACTCACTGCATTTTTGGTCAGCATACAGTTCAGGTACAGGCGGTAAAAAGCATTCCGGGAATTGATGGCTATTGTTTACTGGAATCATGATTATTCAAAATTCATGAGTTGGAACATTAATGAATCAACGCAGATCTATTTAATCAATAAATTCAATCTCGATCTGCATTACAACAATGAGTACAGGTTTATTATCCCTGAAAATACAGGATATCACAATTATTTCTATTCAGCAACGATCGGGTACAATACAGAAGCTTTTAACAGCGTCAATCTCAGATTCAGGACTGGACGGAGCTTTGGTTCAGATTACTATTCAATTGAGTCTGGAGCCAGGGCTAAAGTTTCGGAAAGGGTATCATTTGAACTTAAGCCAAGGTATATTAAGTTTTCTCCTGAACAGATATCATTCCAAAATGCCTTTATTAACAGTCTCTCATTAACTTATAACTTCACCAATGACCTCTGGATCAAATTTATAGGGCAGACTAACAGCTCAAATGAAAAAATATATGTGTACGGGCTAGCAGGAT
Organism: uncultured Bacteroidota bacterium; assembly: GCA_963744745.1. Lineage (GTDB taxonomy): Bacteria > Bacteroidota > Bacteroidia > Bacteroidales > VadinHA17 > LD21. The sequence continues at coordinate 36,915 of CAVUVD010000002.1, forward strand.
GGAGGTTCAAGCCACCATTCGGAAACCTGTATTTCATAATGAATCATAACGAATATAATGACCCTATTGATATCGTTCAAAAAAAGAACATCATGTATCTCAAACTCACATACCCGATAACTATTAAATAACTCAAATTTACGGGCAAGAACGAATAACTATTTCCTAATCCTTTTGTTTAAGGAGGTAAAGTAATAGTCTGATGGGGAAAATAATATTCAGCCTGTTTTTAGCCTGCGATGGGTATGGCAACTGCTATAAACTTTCAAATTGACGGAACAAGGGCAGCTATAACCGGGGGTTTTGTTTTGCTGGCAGACGAGGTGAATAATGTCGTGAAAGCTCTGACAGAAAGCGGAATTGTAGTGACCGCTATAAATTTACTTTAGAATAGATAAAAATGTCACAGATACAACCAAAGTAGCTCTGGAGAAGTATTAATCCGAAATTGTTTTACTCCTTCCTGGATGTACAATCATTTATGCCATTCTAACAATCGTCTTTCACCCTTTAATGATCGTATTTCGGTGACATCCTGACTTACTTCAATAGTACCTTTATATTCGTCATGTTCATTTCGAAGTGCGAAATAACGAATGTGTATAAAACGACCTTTAAATTGTATCCAAAAGTCAGCATGGTCTTTTTTTCCACTCCGGAAGGCATTAATTATTTGGTTCACAATATCAACACTTTCAGGCGGATGACAATTCTGTACCTTCCTGCCTATTATGGCTTCTGAACGGGGGAATATACGGTGCCTGCCTCCGGAAAAGTACAGCACTTCATCATTTTCGTCAATGAATGTAATATCCGCAACTAAATTGTCCAACATCAGTATCAGCTGTTCCTGACTAAGGGACCCGGTTCTTAGATTTATTTTTCCTTCTTGATTAAAAGATGTATGAGTCATGTTGATTGTCCTGGCTGGTTCATTAATATAGCACCATCCTGTCTCATAGCTCTGCTCCAACATTTCCGTCCAGGATTTTTCAGGTATTGCCTTGATAGCCACAGGAAATACGATTTGTTCTTCCCTGAAAATCAGGGGCAGCACCACAAAGAAAAGCTTTCCCATTTCCCTGTTTAACAGATCTTTATCGGGGAGTTCCGAATATAGAATTGTTTCAAATGACTTCAAACTCCGGCGAAAATCGTCATGAAAAGACCACATTACCTGCAAACAGCGATATTGCTGAAATGTCTTCTCAATGTAAGGAAACAGGATATTCTCTTTTTTAATATAATGTAACTCATAAGCTTTTAAATGCTCAATGAGAGTTTTGAGTTTAGGTATTAATGCAGGAAAATCCTGATTTTTGCTTTTTAAGTAAATCTTATTTACCGATTTTAAATCGGCCATTATCTTTTGTACCTCACGGTTTTCGAGCATCATGTAATACAAAAAATGACCTTCTCCGGGCTTCTCCCAGTGATATGCACAGAGTGATTTATAAAAAACATTTATAATCTTTCCTACATTGGTTTTAACAGTTCCATTCGACAACCCTTCTGATAAAAGTTTATCAAGTAACTGCATCGTCTCTATAGGGGTAACAGTATTGATGATCTTCTGATGTTTTTCGATGAGCACTCTGCCATTTTCACCATTAATAAGGCGACGCGAAAAATCTGTCAGTGCTTCAATACGCTCAAGGTTGTTATTTATAATTTCCGACATATCTGAAAGGTAATTTTGGACTTTCGTAAAGTTAACAAACAGGATTCAATTCATGAGGTGTCTGAGTTACATGGATTTTCTCCATTTAAGCCAGACTATAAAGTCTGAAATAAGGATAAACATGACAATTAAACGTGTCAGTGGAACATAAAAGTTTGAGTCCTAAAAGTAAATCTTAATGTCCTGCTTTAATGGTTCGGATTTATTCTGAAAGATCAAGGGACAACCATCATCATATGGTTGTCCCAATAAATTCAATTCCCTTACCTTATTGTTTAGAAACTATTGTGGTTTTACCTATAATAATTTTGTGATCTTTTCAGGCCTTGGTGCTTTAATTACCAAGATACGGGCAATTTCCAGGCTTTCATTGCTTATAAAATGGACAATGTCTGCCGGGCTTTCAATAAGGTGATCTTTTTCAAACATCCTTGATTCATCACCTATATGGACGACCGGAGAACCTTGCAGTATATAAAAGGCAACATTAACAGGTGTTTTATGTGGTTTTAAACTCTCTCCCTGTTTCAGGATAATATGCATGATCTGTGCTGATGGATCGTTATAAAGCTGCCGAACATCAACCTTATGAGGATTTTCTTTTATTTCTTCTTTTTTGTAGTTTTTTGCAATCATTTTACCTTTTATTAAAGTATAGTTATTATTATATGGCAGATGCAGGTACCAGATCCTTTGTTTTTGTTTTTGCAGGTGTAAAAATTCCGATTACCCCCTTCAATCCTACACTCATCACAATATTATAAAAGAATGCAAGAAACCCTATTAACAAAAGTGTTCCACAAATTGCAGCAAGGATCATCATAAGATTGAATTCCCCGTTCAGATAAAGAGAACGTCTTAACATTCCTTTCAATCCTGCCATTCCCATAAATGCTCCCATTCCAATACCGCCAATAAGATGACACCAGAAATGAACATTTACAAGTTTCTGACTATACACTTTAGCTCCGTTGGTAAGGATCGGGAAGAGAAGATAAATTGCTGAATAAAGTGTCATTGTCAATCCAACAAGTATTGCCACATGGACATGAGGTCCGACTACCCACTGAGTATTGTGAAGAATCCTGTTCAAACCAACATCAGCCTGCATAATACCTGCTGGTACTGCCAGTGCAAATCCAAGTAATCCTCCCAGCAGGAATTTCAATGGATTTGTCATCTTCAAAGGTCTTGCACTCCAGAGAGTGGCAAGAGTTATGAAGAATGCAAGTCCCTGAGTGATCAATTCAAAAGCAGTTACCATCTCTCCTGATAATACTTTTAGCATTGCGGGCTGTGCCTGATCTGAGAGAAGATGATGCGACCAAACTGTCCATGAAACCACAAGTTCAACAAGCAAAGCTGCCCGTGCAATATTTTGCATGAAGAGAGGTTTTCCGCTTATCATCATAGCCAGCAGATACCATGTGCCGGCCACAAAAATCAGTACCAGCCCGTCAGCAATCAGATCAAGTCCCCACCAGAACCAGTTTTTATATAACAGGGCATCAATAGCTGTCGATTTAAGATCAAACCCTAAAATGGCGGCAACCATAAATACAAGGATCAGAACTCCGGTAAAAAGAATAATCGCAGTATTCAGGGCAATATCAACACTGCCTCTGGCCACTGCAGCTACTGGCAGGGAGACAAGATGTTCCTTCTTGTTTTTTGAAAAGAGGTTTCGGAATCCTGTAATACCAAGTGCAGATGCAAGAAGTGCTTTTGATGGTTGCTTTTCCCATCCCTCAGGTGTGTAAGTTATTGTTTTAAAAATATTTATTACAAAGAATGCACTTCCAACCATTACAAGAGCTATCCCGACAATAAAGAATGTTCCGCCCCATACACTGAACTGTGTGAAGTCAGCCGGAAGCGGCCAGTAGAGAGTGTATAATGGGGCATAATGACTTACAAAGCCGGCGAACCAGAAAATAAAAGTTCCAACTGCAACCAGAATGAAAGTCCAGTTTCCAAGTTTAATACTCCACAATGGTTTTTTCATTAAAAATGGAACAAGGAAAAGAAATGCTCCGAAAACGATAGAGTATGTCGAGCCGAAGATCCCTACCAGCGGATGTGCAGTAAGAATTGCAAAAAACTGTGGTTCAGTTATAAATGGAAGAGGTTTAACTTCATATAGCCTCATTAACATTCCTTCGATAACAACAAATCCAAAATAGATAAGACCAACAACAACAAACCGGAGTGTCAGTTTTTGCATGGGAGTAAGAGTTTCAGACTTGAAAAGTCCTTCCTCCCCATTCATAAAAGTCTTTATAAAACTCATATATTTTAATTTAAAGATTTGTAAATAGATCAATATTAGTTTGTTGTATTTGCAGGGATTACCTGAACTGCATCTTTCAAAATCATAAAGACCCCTTTTGGTCCGGAATATTCTGTTGAGCGGATTGTATAAACCCCTTCACGGTCGAATTGCCATAAGAGATCATTTCTGTGACCAGGTACTACCTGCATCTGGAACATCATGCTGTTATCGTTTCTGAAAAGTCCAAAACCATAAGTCAGATCTTCCGACTGAACATCGAAAAGAACTTTGTCATTAACATTAATTACCAGTTTTTCTGATGGCATAATGAACTGATGATCCTTAACTTTAATTACAAATGTTTTGTCGGGTTTGTAATCCGACCTGTTAAGATCCATCTCTGCCCATGGGATAGTGTTGAAGGTAATGAGATGAAGCGATACGCCAAGTACTGTGAGAAACCCGACAAACGTGTAAAATATTGCCGGTTTAACTGCAAGTCCTTTCCCTTTGCCTGTTACTTTAATTGCAAACCAGGCAACCAACAGAATGATGACAATACAATAGAATGTATAAGCCAGGGTCTGTCCTGTTAAAACAACTTTTGAGTCAACCATATAACCTACTTTTTAGATAAATAAATAATTTACAGATAATTAGTTAAAGGATATTTTAAAAATGTTCAAAATCTATTTCTGTTTTATAATAAGGTTAGCTAATGATGTTTCCCTCAGTATCCTTAATAATGTTATTCCTTGAATCATCCCACAAATCATGGATTGCGCATTTGTTATCAAAAGGACATGTCTTGAAATCCAAGTACACATTTATTAAAACCTTCAAGATCCTTCAGTTATCTCAATAATGTCTGCGATAGAGATCGTACTAACATCTCTCGCTAATTCGAACCCTCCCCTCCGTCCTCGTGTGCTGTTTATTAACCCATTTTTTGAAAGTTTTGTGAGAATCTGCCTCAGATATTGATATGGAATATCCAATTGTGAATGGAGGAAGTCAGCTGACATATTCTCATCACTGTGGTTGGCCATATATGATAATATATTGAGTGAGTAGGATGTGGTTTTACTGAAATTCATAAAATGATACCTCTTTATAGCATTTAATGTAAAAGTATTTAATATTTTTTAGCTTGCAAGTTTATTGTTAATTATTTCACAGATAAAGTGTGGCTTATTTTTGACTGAGTACTATCTGGCAGGTCTTAATCCTAATGTTACATTCGGAATAAAATACGCCTATTCAATTTAAGGAATTTTGAGACCACAAAAATCCGCCAGGTTTTCCGCCTGGTTCTCGATAAATCAGTGCGGACCAGTGCAGGAAGAAAATCGTAAGTGAATGACAATGAAGACCTCTGCAAAGTGAAACAATCTCATTTTCTGGGCTTTACATCGCTCATAATCAGGGGGTCGCTGGGCCCACTATTAAAAATCAACCACTTACTAGATTTTCTGTAAGTGGTTTTTTATATCACGCCAGGTTTTCAAATATAAAATTACTTTGATCGGGCCTGCGATGCAGAGCAATATGAAATCTGTATAATAATCTGCATTTACATCTGCAAGAGCTGTTAATCGTGAACTGAAGGAACATGGTGATTTCGGAATGGGCGCCTTCAATTCCGTATTCCGCCATACTAAATGTGAAACGGGTATTCGAATTCTGAGATTAAACCGTATCCCCCCTTTTTTTGGTGATTTGATAAAAGTGACTACCTTAGATTTCAACCGATTGCATTTTATTCGGGAAAATGCTTAATTAATTATTATAGCAATGAAACAATCATCCGAGAAGAAGAAACTTACTGTTGCCATTGGATGCGATCCAAATGCTGTAACACTTAAAGAAATTATTAAAGTCCTGCTTAAAGGAATGGGGTATTCAGTTAAAGATTTTGGAAGCGATGATCCCATTTATGCCAGGGTGGCGTTTGCTGTCGGCGAAGCTGTAGCGGCAAAGTCCTACGACAGGGGTATTCTGTTATGCGGAACCGGTATAGGTATGAGTATAGCTGCAAATAAAGTTCCGGGTATTTATGCTGCTCTTTGTTCTGATACATATTCCGCTGAAAGGGCAATTAAAAGCAACAATTCAAATGTACTGACAATTGGAGCATTTACCACTGGTGTTGAAGTAGCAAAACAGATCGTAAAAACATGGATGGAAGCAAGATGGGAACTGGGCACATCTTCGGAACCCAAGGTTGACTGCTACATGCAATACGCCGGGAAACACCAGATTTAAAAGACTACGCAAAATAATTTCAGATACATATGGATACAAAAGAAATTCTAAGGCTGGAATATACGGCTCTTAATATCAGAAGAGATATTTTACGGCTCATCAGGGCCGGAGAAGCAGGACATGTCGGAGGAGCGCTCTCGTCCGTCGAAATACTTACAGCTCTTTATTTTTACCTTCTACATATTGATCCTCAAAATCCTGCATGGCCACAACGTGACCGTTTTGTGCTGTCGGCCGGCCATAAATGCCTGGTTTTATATGCTGCTCTTGCAGAACGGGGATTCTTCGACAAGTCTGTTCTTGATACTTACGGAGCGCTTGATTCTAAAATACCCGGGCATCCGAATATGCATAAGCTTCCGGGAGTGGAGACAAACACAGGAGCCCTTGGTCACGGACTATCGATTGCAGGTGGTATGGCCCTTGGTTTAAGACTTGACAAATCGTCCGCAAGAGTTTATGTTCTAATGGGCGACGGTGAACTGGCTGAAGGCTCGAACTGGGAAGCCGCCTCTGCTGCATCAATGCACAAGCTTGAGAACCTGATTGTTTTTGTCGACAGAAATAAGCTTCAGATCAGCGGTCCTACTATTGAAGTTATGAGTTATGAACCTCTCGACGAAAGATGGCGATCGTTCGGCTGGGGTGTCAGAGTTATAGACGGTCACGATCTGGGTATAATCATCAACACGGTAAACCAGGCACCATTTGAGAAGGGCAAACCATCGGTTATAATAGCTGATACTTTAAAATCCAAAGGATTCAGTTTTGCCGAGGGAAAGGTGAGTTATCATTACTGGAAAGCCAAACCGGAAGAAATGGATCAGGCAGAACTTGATTTGGATAATATAGAGAAACAACTGAAAACAAAAATGGAGGGGATTGAACTATGATTAATGACCTTAAAGATCCGAGGAAAACTTTTGGTGAAGCTGTTATTGAAGCAGCCGGAACGAATCAGGATATTGTGGTTCTGTCAGCCGACAGCAGTTCGGGATCCGGACTGGGAGATTTCGCCAGGAAATTCCCTGACAGGCATTTTGAATTTGGAATTATGGAACAAGGTGTTGTAGGTTTTGCAAGCGGTCTGGCCACAACAGGTAAGATTCCTGTCTTTGCTGCAATAGCCCCTTTCGTCACAGCCAGTCCTTATGAAATGTTCAGGAATGATCTTGGCTATATGAACCAGAACGTAAAAATTGTCGGCCGTTGTGCAGGCCTTACGTACGATCAGCTTGGTTCAACGCATCATTCAATTGACGATGTGGCAATCATCCGGACTATTCCAGGGGTAACAATTATTAACCCGGGAGATCCTGTAACAATCCGGAAAGCCGTACATGGCAATGATACGGCACAAAGGTCCGTGCTATATGAAAATCGGAAGTCCTAAAATGCCCGTGCTTTATCCTGAGGACATTGATTTCGAACTTGGAAAAGGAATTTTAATGAAGGATGGCAAGGATGTGGCATTGATCGGAACCGGAACAGTTCTGTCAAAAGCTGTTGCCGCTGCCGGCCTTCTTGAAGAGGCTGGTATAAGTGTGCGCCTTATCGATATTCATACAATCAAGCCTCTTGACCGTGACCTCATTCTGTCTGCTGCAAGGGAAATCGGGAAGATCGTTACCGTGGAAGAACACTTTATAGCCGGTGGCCTTGGCAGTGCCATTTCTGAGATATGCAGTCAGGAATGTCCTGTCAAAAATAAAGATGATCGGAATAGGTGATTACTATGCAAGCAACGGTCCGTATGAAGAATTACTCGGGAAATACGGCCTTCAGCCTGATCAGATAAAAGAAAATGTAATTAAATTCTTAGAGAAACTATAAATCAGGATTTTTTATGAAAAATTCCAACTCACCGAAAATGTATCTAGTAATGGCGTCGTTAATTGCCATTATGGAAATAGTTCTGCTTGCCACCGGGAATGGAAAACTTCCAATATCCGGACTGGTACTTTTTGCATTTTTCTTCTCCCTGTCCATTAGTGCTCAGAAATCTGGTAAATTCAAGGGATTATCCTTTACACTGCAGATTTTTGCTTTCGTCTCCTTTGTCCTGTACTTTCCGGAAATGTTTACCAATTGGGGCTTTGACACCAACATACTGATCGTACCTTCAATACAGGTCATTATGTTTGGAATGGGGACCAAGCTGGACCTCAAAGATTTCGTGACGGAAATCAAAAAACCTGTTGTGGTGATCGCCGGTACATTAATGGTCTTTTTACTGATGCCCCTTGCTGCATTGCTGATAATTAATATATGGAATTTTCCGCCTGAAGTAGCGGCCGGCATCATTCTGGTTGGCGCCTGCCCCGGAGGAGTGGCTTCGAATGTGATGACATATCTTGCAAAAGGGAATCTTGCCCTTTCGGTAACACTCACCACTTTTGCCACACTTCTTTCGCCGGTGGTAACTCCTTTCCTGATGAAGATTTTTGCAGGCCAGCTTATTGAGGTAAATACTGTAAGCATGATGATCAGTATTGTAAACATGATATTAATCCCCATATTCGCCGGTATTGTTGCCAATAAAATCCTTTATGGCAAGCTTGAATGGGTAAAGAAAGATTTGAACATGATTTTGCTTGCAATATCAACCTTTGTTGCAGGCCTGATCCTGATATTTGTTCCTTTCCCGGTATTATTTAAATCTTCACAGACAGGACTGATTCTGGTCGCCTGGGCTATCGCTATTGTTTCAGTAACCATTATTATAATCCGCCGTTCCAACGGTCCGGCAGACTGGATGGACTTAGTTCTTCCAAAACTATCCCTTACGGCCATTATGATGTATATTGTAATTGTGGCAGCCCATAATCAGAATACTCTGTTGACTATAGGCCCTGCACTATTCGTCGCAACAATTGTACATAACCTGATAGGTTTTGCAGCAGGATACGGAACCTCAAAAATTCTTAGGTTCAGCGACGAAGATGCGAGGGCTGTCACAATCGAGGTAGGTCTTAAAAATTCAGGTCTGGCAGTAGGTCTTGCATACGATGTTCTTAAGAGTACAGCTGCAGCTCTTGCACCCCTCATTTTCGGTACATGGATGAATATCGCCGCCTCCTCTCTCGCCAGCTTCTGGAGTCAGCGGAGACCCAGGGTTAATGAATCTTTAGCTGTACCGGCCCAACCATGAAAATGCTAAAATTTATTAATGAAGTAAATTTTAAAGTAATTGACTGATTTTTAAAACTATTAAGGTATAATATTTATCACTTTGTCAACTCTCATAATAACCTCAAAAACTAATTAAACTGTCGGAGGACCAAACCATGAAAATCAGAAAAACATATTTTGTGTTATACCTGGCTTTACTGTCAGGGATAATTCTGTGCTCTTCTGTCATTGCACAGCCTTCTTCACTGACAAAAGATGAAATGCTTTACTACACATCGCTCTGGCAAGGTGATCGTTTTCCTGACGGAAGGCCAAAAGTATCTGATGAAATCATCCTGAGGATGAGATACGTATCAGTAACTGAAGCGTGGCAGATACTTAACGGGGCCAGTGATCCGGTTGAAGGACAGGGTCCGGTAAGCTTCGGTGAATTCAGAAGACCAACCTACTCAAATCAGTACACCGGTGGGTTTAAAATGATGCGTGAGGACATAATTATCTGCGGAAGGGCTTCGACAATACATTTCCTGCCCTACAGGCCCGATCTGAACGGTCTTATTCAGCAGCAGGGACAAAAAGATGGAAGAGGAAGAGGTCAATATACCTGGGGGGTAGATCAACTGCAAAAAGGCGACGTTTATGTTGCAAATGTATGCGAAGGGATTCTGGATGCATCTCATGTGGGGGATAACCTGGGTACGACAATCTGGGCTAAAACAGGTAATGGTGCAGTCATCAGGGGAACACTGAGAGATCTATACGGCAATCTGGCTGTTGATCCCAAGTGGAACGTTATGGTACGTGATTTCAGGCCGCAGGCCAACAGCTCCAACCTGGTGATAGGAGTAAATTGTCCGATCCAGATCGGATATGTCACCGTAATGCCGGGAGATATCGTTCTGGGTTCGCGTGAAGGAGTAGTATTTATTCCGCCACAACTCGCACAGCAGCTTGTGGAGACCTCCGAAAAAACCCGCATGCAGGATGCATTTGCTCATGCCGGTGTGAGGGAAGGCAGGTTTACAGCACAACAGGCTGATGGCGGTTTTACACAAGAAATGAACCAGGAATTTACCAAATGGCTTCTTGATAATGCAGACAGCATGGGCAAATTCTTTGAAGATCCGAAAGCTGCGCCGTCGCCAGAATTCATAAGGGCTTATGCCAAGGAACGGCAGAATATGAGACCGCCCCGGAAGTGATCAAAGAACAACGCGGGAAGACAATAATGCTAAAATACGGATATATATATATCAAATTATAATATTATGAAAATTTCAGAAAAGGAATTGGTTGTCGGGCGCCGAAATGCTTTGAAGATGATCGGATTGGGATCTGCAGCAATGCTGGCTTCCGGCTTCAGTGATATTATTGCTGCGGAACCTCCTGAAAAGAAAGCGAAGCCTAAACCGATCATTGATCCCGGGAAAAGTCCCGTGTCATTTACGACAGGTACTGACAGGCAGCAAATGATGTATGAGATAATCAAGCCATTCGAAAAGGAACTGAGAGCAGGACTGAAAAAGAAGCAGCTGATAATCAAGCCAAATATGGTTGTCACAAATAAGGAGCTCTGTGCAACTCACAAGGATGCCTTGCGGGCGCTGCTCGAATATCTGAAGCCTATCTATAAAGGACAGATAATTATCGCTGAATCCAGCTCCAGTGTAAACTCCTCAGACGGATTCAAAAATTATGGCTATAACGACCTTGAAAAAGACTTTAACATAAAATTCTATGATCTGAATACCAAATCGACGGGTAGACCTTATTATATAATGGACAGAAATTTACATCTTGATCATATTCAGATCTGCCGATGTATTTGCCAACCCCGATTATTATGTAATTTCACTATCAAGGCTTAAGACTCATAATACAGTTGTGATGACTGCGGGTATAAAGAATATCGGAATGGCTGCACCTCTCAATCCCGGATCTGTGAACGGAGGCAAACCTGTAAGCTATAAGCGGAATATGCACTCAGGCGGACCACGCTGGTTGCATTTTAATCTGTACCTGATGGCAATGGGTGTCCGTCCCGATTTTACAATTATCGACGGTGTTGAGGGCATGGAAGGTAATGGTCCTATCAATGGCACACCGGTCGATCACAGGGTCGCACTCGCCGGGTTTGACGCTGTGGCAGTTGACAGCATGTGCGCAAGGCTCATGGGCATTCCGCTTGAAAACGTAGGTTATATAAACTATTGTGCTGCTGCAGGTATGGGCAATATGGACAGGGATAAAATTGAAATCATTGGAGGAAAGGACCCTGATCAAAGCATTATTACTTACAAACTGGGCTCGAATATCGTTCAGCAGCTTGAATGGAAGGATCCGATTAATCTGCCAAATCAGGTCCAGAGGCAACAGAATCAGCCCGCTGCTCCGGGACAGCCTTCAAATCAAACGGCACCCGTAAAGCCATAGATATTAAACTGTTGCCCTGATCAGGTCCCCGTCAGTATGCACCACGGGATTTGAGCTGCATTTATAGACAAAACTGGTATTGATGGTATAAATAATAACCAAAAAGTTAATCATGGAAAAAAAACTAATGGGAGTTTTCGCACCTATTACTACTCCATTTGATGAAAAAGGAGAGGTAGCATATCGATAAGCTCAAAGACAATATGAAGTTTTATGCAAATTCCCGGCTGAAAGGATATCTTGCACTGGGCTCCAATGGTGAAAACAAAAGTCTTACCAACACTGAAAAGGAGAAAGTTCTTGAAACAATAATCAGGAACAAGGGATCTGAACAGGTTGTTATGGCCGGATGTATTTTCGAATCCACAAAGGAAACAATAGAATTCGCAAAAATTGCACAGGGACTGGGTACGGATTTCATAACACTTTTGCCACCCTCATATTTCAAGAAGGAGATGACCGAACCTGTACTTCTGAAATATTTTACTGATGTCGCAGGCAGTGTTACAACTCCGTGCCTTGTTTATAATGCTCCGCAGTTTTGTGGAGGCACAACTTTGTCAGTCAGCCTTATTAAGGATCTTGCCAAACATCCTAATATTGTAGGGTGTAAAAGATTCCTCAACGGGAAACATTGAGAGTTTTCTTCTTGCAGTAAGAGATGTGTTCAATGTGATGCCCGGTTCTGCAAATTTCTTTGTAAACGGCCTCATCATGGGTGCACCCGGGTGGTGTTATTTCCCTGGCTAATGTATTTCCGGAAATCACATGCAAATTGTATGATCTATACCGTAAGCAAACAATATGAAGAAGCTTTTAAGCTGAATGAAAAAGTTATTCAGCTTAATAAGACTGTTTCGGGGACCGGAGGTGTTGCCGCTGTCAAATATGCAATGGATCTGGCCGGTCTTTATGGCGGAAATCCAAGGCTGCCGCTGCTGCCTCTAGGCGATGAAGTGAAGAAGAAAATTGAGGATTATCTTAAAAAAGAAAAATTGATATGAAAAAAGTACTTGTAAATGAAAAGGTAAGCCCTGATGCCCTTAATATACTTAAAAAGGCTGCTGAAGTTGTTTATATACCATCAGGGGATCATGGTGAAATTAATCAGCATGCTTAAGGATATTTCAGGTATAATGCTTGATACCACAATTAAATTCACCGGTGAGCTCATGGATTCTGCCCCGAATCTGAAAGTAATAAGCAGGACCGGGACAGGAGTGGATAATGTTGATATTGAAGCTGCCACGAAAAGGGGAATATATGGTTCTGCATACCCCTGACGCAAACACTGTTACAGTTGCCGAACATACTGTTGCCTTTATCGGTGCACTTACAAAACATCTGGTATTCCTGGATTCTGAAACCCGCCAGGGAAAATTCAAGATTGCAAGAAGGTATTACCTGCCTGTTGATCTCGACGGAAAAACACTTGGGATAATCGGATATGGAAGGATTGGGAAGCAGGTAGCAAAAAAATGTATGGCTGCATTCAATATGAAGGTGATTATTTATGACCCGTATATCAGCGACGATGTTGTTGCTCCCGGTGTCGTCCGGTATAATGATGAGGAGAGAGTATATAAAGAAGCAGATGTTGTTTCTCTTCATGTTCCGATGACCAGCGAGACCAGAAATCATGTAGGTGAGAAACTGCTTTCATTGATGAAACCGTCTGCCTTATCTGATAAATACAGCCAGAGGAAATATTGTTGATGAAGCTTATGTTTGTAAAATGCTAGATGAGGGTAGACTTGCCGGGTGCAGCATTCGATGTTCTGGCCAACGAACCTCCTCTTGAAAATGAGAGTTTCTTAAAAACCCAAAGACCATCGTAAGCCCTCATAGTGCAGCGCTTACAAAAGAATGCACTGTAAGAGTCGCATGCGAAGCAGCTCAGGGAATTGTTGATTATCTTGAAGGAAGGATGCCGAGATCAGTTTATAACAGAAAAGGATTTAAACTTATAATATTAATTAACTGAATAATAATGAGCACAGAAAAAAAATATGATCTGATCGGTTTTGGTGAAGCAATGATAAGGTTCACTGCACCGGACCATGCAAGGCTTGAACAATGCACCCATCTACATATTGCAATTGCTGCTGCGGAATTGAATGTAACTGTAAACTTCTCAAGGCTCGGACATAAAACGGCCTGGGTATCAAAACTTGTTGATATATGGTCAGGACAGTATATAATCAATAAAGGCAGGGAACATGGCGTTGATATGTCAGGAGTAATGCTTTTGCCTTTTGACGGAAAGGGTACGGTAAGGAACGGGCTTATGCTATCTTGAAGTAGGTATCGGGCCAAGGGCAAGCAAACAGATGTACGACAGGGCACACTCGGCTATCAGCCTTATTAAACCGGGCGATATTGACTGGGAAAAAGTTCTTTCCCAGACAAAATGGTTCCATACAACTGGAATCACCACAGCAATTTCCGATAATGCGGCTGCCGAAGCAATTACATCTCTGAAAACTGCCAAGAAACTGGGTGTGACAACAAGCTTCGACCTTAATTTCAGATCAACCCTGTGGAGTTCCGAAAAAGCAAGAGAAGTGATGAAGAAAGTTATGCCGTACGTTGATGTAATTATCGGAAATGAAGAGGATTTTGAAAAAATGCTTGGAATAAAGGCTGAAGGAGGAACAGAATCCTATTCTGATCTTGATCCCGAAAACTATAAAGCAGTTGCACAACAGGTTGTAAAGCAATTATCCGAATGTCCAGGTAGTAGGGACTACTCTGAGGCATGTAAAAACAGCTCTGCTGAATGACTGGCAGACAGTTATGCTTTATAAAGGCAAGTTTTATGCTTCAAGAAAATATGAGAATCTTGAAATCCTGGACAGGACAGGGGGTGGAGACAGTTTTGCCTCTGCGCTTATCTGTTGCATGCTCGAAGGAAAAGATCCACAGGAGATGATTGAATTTTCAGCTGCTTATTCCGCGCTGTGCCATGGATTCATGGGCGACTGGAACTGGGCTACAAGAGCTGAAGCAGAGAAGGTCATGAAAGGCGGAAGCGCCAGGGTGGTGCGATGATGCTCTGACCGATATTTTGAACATCTATGATTGATATTTGAACTGATTCCTGCCAGAGAAAGAGTTAATTTGATTAAATGCTAAGATTTAGGCTGTACCCTTATTATTAACTAACCACCTTTAAACTATGAGAAAACTGACGACTATTGCTTGTATTCCTGTTGTTCGCAGGTTTACAGGTTGCTTTTGCTCAACGAACTGTTACAGGTAGGGTATACCAGAACAGCAGATAACACCCCTCTGGCTGGTGTTACTGTTATAGGTAAAGGAACTACTACCGGAGCAGATGACTGATGCCGATGGAAGATTTTCAATTCAGGTAGCCGGATGAACAGGCTATCCTGCAATTCTCCTTTGTCGGTTTTAAACCAAAGGAAATACTTGTTGGCGCTCAATCAACAATTAACGTTACCCTCGATGAGTACACCCTGGAGATCGGGGAAGTTGTTGTTACAGCTCTTGGTATAAGACGAGATTCAAAAAAACTCGGCTATGCGGTAACCGTCTGTCAATACAGAAGAAATGTTGAAAAGCAAAACCATCAACGTGATGGAGTCACTTGAAGGGAAGGTTTCAGGTCTGAATATTACAGCTCCCGCAGCCGGTGCCGGTGCCAGTACGCAGTTACGGTTGCGTGGCCAGGTTGCTTTCGCAGGGGCAAACAATGCTCCGCTGCTTGTTATCAATGGTCTCCCTATAGATCAGGGTGCCAGGGGTGTAAACGGAGGTAACATGCGTGACCTGGGGGATAACATGAATGCAGTCAACCCGGATGACATCGAAAGCATGACTGTCTTAAAAGGTGCAACAGCAGCTGCTATTTATGGTTCACGGGCAGCTAATGGTGCAATAATCATTACCACAAAATCGGGTAGAAGAAATCAGGGTATCGGTATTGAATACTCCGGCAGTCTTGTTGCACAGCAGCCTTTGGATTTCTGGGATCTGCAAACAGTATACGGACAGGGAACGGTGGAATGAAACCAACCTCCGCAGTAACGCCGCTGGTACCGGTCAGTTTGGCTGGGGTGCAAAAATGGATGGTTCGGACAGTTCCCATTTTTAATGGTGCAATGCAGCCCATATTCTCCTCACCCTGACAATCTTTTTAAATATTACAGAACCGGCCAGACATGGTCTAACAACCTTGCATTTTCAGGTGGCAATGAGAAAGCAAGCTTCAGGGCATCATTCACAAACATGGATGCAAAAGGTATTGACCCATACAATACTTACAAAAAGAATATTGCCAATCTCGGCGTTAATTACGACATTACTGAGAAAGTCAACTTCTCCATGAATGTCAATTACTCCAATGAAAATTATATCAATCCTCCTGAACTTGGTCAGCAGGGCCCGGGTGCAGTAAACTTCTTCACCCGTTTGTCTAACTCCATCCCGTTTGAGGCTCTTCAGAGATTATGCCACAGACCCTGTTACCCAGACTGAGGCACTAACTTCAGGTTTCCAGGGGACAATTCTCAACCCGATTTATGCCTATGGAGATGCGGTCAGAGGTATGAAAATATAAGGGATCGTTTCCTTGGAACATCAACCTGAGATATGACATCACTGACTGGCTGTATGCCCAGGGGAGGTTTAACTACGATTATTCCGTTAATTTCACTGAGAGCAAGGTTCCCGGGGGAATAGGAACCAGTCAGCCAATGAATACTGCTGATGGTACTTATAAAGGAAGTTATAATGTATCAGAAGAGCTGGGGTACTGATTTAAATGCTGATTACCTTATCGGTGGAAGCAAGAAATTTGGTAAGATTTCTGTTGATGCAAGTTTCGGTGGAAACACCTTCAGAACCAAGAACCACAATTTTGACCAGAACGTTTCAAATTTTATTGTCAGAGACTTTTTCTCAATTGCAAACGGAACAAATAAAACCCAGAGGTTTGGCTTCTCCAGAACGCGGATTAATTCACTTTATGGATTGGCAGATTTGTCATATGGCTCACTTATTATTCCTTAATTTTACAGCCAGACAAGATTGGTTTTCTGTATTAAATCCGGCAAACAATTCTAAATTTTATCCATCTGTATCCGGTAGTTTTGTTTTTTCGGAATTATTGAAAAACCTGAGCTGGCTTTCATACGGTAAGCTCAGAGGCTCATGGGCTCAGGTAGGTAGCGCCAATGGCGTCAACACGTATGAAGGCAACATTACTTACGGTATAGGTGCTAATCAATTTAATGGTCAGTCCACAGCAAGTATAACTGCAGACAAGCGCCCCCAACCCGAATCTGCAGCCGTTTACAGTTACCGAAAAAGAAATAGGTCTGGAAGCAAGGTTTTTTAACTACAAGTTGTATTTTGATGTGGCATTGTTTGACAAGGTGACAACTGACCAGATCCTAAGTGTTCAGCTCTCAGATGCATCGGGATATACAAGTTCCAAACGTAATCTCGGTTCATTAAAGAACACCGGTGTTGAAATAATGATAGAGTATACACCTTTTGAGACCACGGACTTCAGATGGACCACATCCTTTAACAATACCTTTTTGAAGACTGAAGTACTCTCAGTTGGTCAGAATGCTGATGGCACACCAATCAAGGATCTGTTGCTTATTTACTTTAATGGTACCGGTAATGAGTTTCTCGGAGAATTGCATTACACTGTCGGAATGCCGATGAACCAGATGTATACAAGAACATATCTGAGAAATGACAATGGTGACATTCTTGTTAATAACAATGGCCGATTGCTGGGAACAAGCACAGTTGTACCCTGGGGAAGTTCAATCCCTAAATATACCGGCGGATGGAATAATGCTATCACCTATAAAAAGCTGACACTCGGAGTATTTATTGATTATAAGCTGGGAGGTACTGTACTATCATCTACATTATTGAACATGACAAGACAGGGGTTATCCAAGCTTTCACTTGAGGGCCGCAGAGAAGGCGAAGAGGGTTTGGTATTCCCTGCTGTTTACCAGTCATCCGGCCTTACCAATACAAGTGTCGTTACTGACCTGCAGGCATTTTATGCCGATTACAGGAATCTTCAGATCGGTGATCCTTTTGTATTCAAATCAGATTTTGTTAAATTGAGAACAATATCGCTATCATACAATCTCACCAGCGCAATAAATAAGGTCCGATCCCTTGGTTTCGTCAAAAATCTGATGCTGTCGGCTTCCTGTCGCAATGCAGCTTTATTCTATAAGGATATTCCTCTCCTCGATCCTGAAGCAATTCAGTCCTCCGGAGATTACAGGGCTGGTTATGAAAACGCATCATTGCCGACAACCCGGAACTTTGAATTTAGTTTAAATGTCAAATTCTAAGATATGAAAAAGATAAAGCATTATATACTGGTAATTGCAGTCCTGGTTTCAGGAGGATGTGATAAAGATTTCGTGGAAATAAACACCGATCCTTTTGCAATATCTACCATTGATCCTGCGCTTTTATTTGCCGGAGCTCAACGCACCTACCTCGGAGGTTGGGAGTCCGAAAGCACCGTTGCTCAGCAGTTCGTGAATCCATTCAACGACGGGGCCACCCTGGCATTCAATTTTAATGCTGACATCGATAATTTCCAGACCGGAAGCTGGGGTCAATATACCGGCGCTGTAAAATCATATGTCCATTTATTAGATTTGCTTGAAGGTACCACAACACAGGTTAATTTGCAGAGTATGATCCGTATATGGAAAGCCCAGGTCTTTATGAACATTGTTGACCATTATTCTGATGTACCTTATTTTAATGCAGGTCTGGCTGCTCTCAGTGGTGAGAAGAACTTCTTTCCCGCTTATGACAATGATGCAGACATCTATGCTGACCTGTATAAAGAACTTCATGAGGCAATTGCCAATCTGGATCCCAATGGTGATTATGTTTCTGCCGACCTTTTCTACGGAGCTAAGGCTTTTTATCCTAAAACTACTGCAAACGCACAGGTGACACAGTGGAAGAAACTTGGCAATTCATTGCTGCTGAGACTGGGAATGCGGTATTCGAAAGTGGATGCTACCAAAGCTGCTTCTATAGTTGCTGAAGCATTTGCCGGTGGAGTGATGACAGCGAACACCGACAATGCTTTTGTGGTTTACGATGGCACCATGTTTACAAATATCGGTAATGACGGTCTGATAAATAACAATCCGAAATTCTATTATGCCGGAGAACCTTTTGTAAATCAAATGAAAACAACCAATGATCCCCGCAGTAAGTACATAATCGCATCTTATGCAGAACCAAATAATCCTCTGGGTGATGCTAACCCTGATTATACTATTGCAAATCAATATGGCGTTCCGGTAGGTATTCCCAGGGTATCGCTTGCCAATGCTCCTTACAGAGGTATTAAGGGTGCAGGGTATAATTATTCACAGATGAACGTAAAGGTGGTTGCAGCAATATCAGCGCCCACATTCTGGGTAACATATGCACAGACTTCCCTGCTTCTTGCAGAGGCTGCAAAAAGAGGATGGATTTCAGGTGGTGATGCAGCTGCTCAGACATATTACGAAGCCGGTATAAAAGCGGACATGACCAATTATGATCTTTATTTAACCAGAACGGCCTCTCCACTTCCCAGGGTCAGTGTGGCAGAACAGAATGCCTATATTGCACAGCCCGGAGTAGCATATGATGCTACCAGAGCACTTGAACAAATTAACACTCAATACTGGATTGCAAATATTGCAAATGGTTCAGAAGCCTGGGCCAACATCAGAAGAAGCGGCTTCCCGGTTTTGAATCGTAATAAGTTTAATGATGCGCTACTGGATAACAGTGGTGACGGATTTGTTCATAGATTTTCTTATCCTGATGCTGAGATATCGAAAAACCAGGTCAGTTACCAGACTGCTGTAGCTGCGATTGGTGGCAAAGATGATTTAGTATCAAGAGTCTTCTGGGATACCAAGTAAATTTCTAATTTATTCAAATTTGGTTATAATCTTATTCTGCTATAAAGCAGATGCCATGGGGTCAGGTTAAATCTGACCCCTTAGTTTAAAACTATTCTTAAAATACTATCAATGTATGAAAACTATTCTGCAGCAGATAGCTGAAAAAAACAGGCAGAAAGAAATCGCGGAAAAAGATGCCATTATGACTGAATTGAAAAATCCGGCCATTACTGCCAATCGCCGCAGCTTTCTGAAAAAAGCAGCTATGGGAGGTATAGCCCTGGGAGGGTTGTTGCACCTCTCAATTGAAGATACTGTGGCCCGAACCACCCAAACAGTATCACGTGCTTCAAGTCCATCCGATCTCAAGATCACCGATTTACGAATAGCTGATAAAAGCGGAAGAGGTTCACTGGCTTCCAGGATAATCAGGATCGATACCAATCAGGGTATATATGGTCTGGGCGATATCAGGGATGGCACGGATCCGAGATTTGCCCTGTTTCTTAAAAGTAAAATTGTAGGCTTAAATCCATGCAATGTGGAAATGATTTTCAAGGTGATCAAACAATTTGGCGGACATGGCCGTCAGGGAGGAGGAGTAAGCGCCGTTGAAATGGCATGTTGGGATCTGTGCGGTAAAGCTCTCAACGTACCGGTCTGGCATCTCCTCGGAGGAAGATACCGTGATAAGGTAAGAATATATGCTGATACGCCTGAGGATAAGGATCCAAAAAAAGAGCTTGAAAGGATAAAAAAACGTGTACTCGAGGAAGGTTATACCTGGCTTAAAATGGATCTTGGAATACACCAGATAAATACTGAAGAGGGAGTGGTGAATTATAAATACTGGAACGAGAACGGCGGTGGTGTTAATAACTGGTACATGGGAAGAAGTTTTGCAAACGGCGGGTATACCGATTATTGGAAAAAGGAGCAACCGTTTACACAGGTACAGATTACCGATAAGGGACTGGAAGAACTGGCAGGAATAATTGAAAATGTCAGAAATGCTGTCGGTCCGGAGATACCTATTTGTGTTGATCATTTCGGACATATGGATATGAACCAGATGATCCGGATTGGCAAAGCAGTTGAAAAATACAGGCTGGCATGGCTTGAAGATACTGTTGCATGGATGTACACCGATCAGCTGAAAACAATAAAAGATTCTCTTGAAACTCCTGTCTGTACGGGAGAGGATATTTATATGCTGGGTGGTATGCTTGGAGGATTCAAGAAGCTGATAGATGCACAGGCTGTTGATATTGTACATCCTGACCTGGTCAGCGCCGGCGGGATCCTGGAAACAAAAAAAATCGGAGATTACGCCGAAGAAGCCGGTATTCCCATGGCCATGCATGCAAACAGCACTCCTGTTGCCTGGATGGCAAATATTCATTGCGCAGCGGCGACCGAGAACGTGCTTGCTCTTGAGCATCATAATATTGATAATCCCAGGTGGGAAGGAATGATCAAACTGACGGGCTCACAGCCGTTGATCACCAGGGGATTTGCAAATGTACCACTGGACTCACCTGGCCTGGGAATAGAACTCAATGATGATAATATGAAGGCAATGATGCCGAAGGACGCAAAATATTTCGATGCCACACCTGAATGGGACAGATCGGGAATGCCTTATGACAAGCTTTGGATTTAGTTAATTGAAGAATCAAAAGCTGATTGTAATGTAAACAAATTATTAAACGGAAAAAAGCCGAAAATGGAAAAAAACCAAACCTGTCCGGGTCTGAAAAAATGTTTTGTACTCCTCAGATCTGCTTTTTTGCTGATCTGGATTTCAGGTTTCATTGTCACAGTTAACGGACAGCCCGGAAACCAGGCTCAGGAAAAGCCAAAAAGCCTTTCGGAACGCATCGGGCACAGCGATCCGTCGAAAGCCATGCCCGGTAAAAACGTTCACCAGGGTGCCGGTACATTAGGGATACAAACTCTCCTGGGAAGAGGAGCAGTGAAAGATCTGGCCTTCATGCACCATGGTCCTCTGGGGCCAAAGAGCTCAATAGGACATCATTTCCATACAAACTCCGATGAAATGTTTCTTATCCTGGACGGGGATTGCGAATACACTGTTAACGGTCAGACTGCACTCATTAAAGGACCGGTAGGAGTACCCTGTAAGTCAGGTAATTCCCATGCTGTTTATAATCCTTCCAACAAACCTGTTGATTGGGTTAATTTCAATGTGACTATAAATGATCCTTTACAACATCAGACAACCATCACAGGCGTTCAGGCACAGGGAGGGGGTTTCATGAGGCGGGGTGCATATAACTATTCTGCCGATCCGACCGGTCTTTTTGAAACAGCCGACGACCGCGTTGGTATTATACTCGAGAAGACCGCCACATTTATTAGCACACGGCAGCTGACAAAAGATCTGCTTCGCCCGGTAGCCAGTATGAATAACGGAAAGGACACAGTATATTACAGAAGAGCCCTGGGACCCGGGGCTTTCGCTTCAAACTGGGCTTTTGTTGACCATCTGCTTATTCCTATGGGTGCGTCAGTAGGCAGACATTTTCATGAAGGAGTTGATGAAGTCTTTTTCGTTATCAAAGGAAAAGGCAGGGTGCATGTAAATGATGAATGGGCAGATATAGCATATGGCGATGCAGTGCCGGTTCATGCAGGAGAGATCCATTCACTTGAAAGCACAGTTGACGGGCCGCTTGAAATGGTAGTGTACGGCATTGCTCTGGAAAAGGGGAAACTCGATGTTACCGACGTGCCTTTGACCATGACGAAACTGCAGATGTTCTTTGAGGTCGAACCGGCCAATTATGACGCTTTCGAGAAGAATTACATCGATATCTATGTGCCGGCTCTCAGGAAGCAGGTGGGGTATTTGGGTTCCAGGCTTATACGTCGCTTCGCTGATGACTTTTCAAAGAAAATCGGATCACCGGAAACCAGGTTTAATTTTGAAATGGAGCTTATCTTCGATACTGAAGAGCACAGGCAGATGTGGACAAGAACACAGGAGCACGACTATGCATGGCCGAAAACCTCCGCACTGGCTAAATCATATCAGTGGTTTGGGTATGATATTGTAGGAATGGACCAGGTAGCCGATCCGCTCGGGAAAAGAAATATTACAACCGAGAAAAAATAATCCGTATGAGATCTTGTGACTCGCATTTAATCAACAATTTCAATAAAAATTATATTGATGAAAAAAAATATTCTATCCGGTACTATACTGGTTTTGTCTCTTTTGATTCTGACTCAGTGTACATCCGTACCGGAGTGGCAGAAGAAAAACAGGGAACTGACCAGGCAATATTCATTGATATCTAAGCAGATTGCCGGCCTTCCCAAAACAAAGGTTGTTTCAAATCTTCAGGTCGGCAAGGTTACAGGCCTCAGCACTATAACAACTACCGCTCTCTATCCCGGAGTCAACGCAAAACTCTACTGGGGGAGAGGCACAATGACTGCTGTGCTTCAGCTCGATCCAAACGCTCAGATCGCTGAGGAAATTCTTCCGGCCGACAGATTTTTATTTGTTATGGATGGAGAAGTGAGCCAGCTTATTGACGGATCAATTACCAGAATGATTTCTGTTAAAAGAGAAGCTCAGGACGGAACGCACAGCATAACTCCAAGAATAGACTTTGTTTATCTTGAAAAAGGCAGTAAAAATGCCTTAACAGCCGGACCTGCCGGAGCTAAAGTCATTGAGGTTTACAGCCCTGTGCGTATTGACTATCTTCAGAAAGCAGATGCCGCTGATATTCCTTCTTCAGTCCCTGACCTGACCTCGCCTGCAACTCCAAATGTAAAACCAGGCCGGATATATGATCTTTACGAATTTCAGCTTACCGGGCTTACTTCCGGTGCATATTCAAGGCTGATTACCGGGAGGAATACCCAGGTTAGCTTTATCTCAATGGAGCCGGGCGCTTTGTTTGACCGCCATATTCATCCTGAAGAACAGACAATGCTTGTATTACGCGGTGGCTGTGATGAAATACTTCTTGACTCCGAGCAGGCTATGACTAAGGATGATGTCGTTCTTATTCCGGGCAATATGATCCACGGTGCAAAAGTAGGAGAAACCGGCTGCGATGCTATTGACATTTTCTGGCCGGCAAGAGCGGATTATACTGAAAAAGAAAAGGCCGGACTTGAAGCATATCATGCAATTATCCCGGAAACTTCTAAGCTTGAGTTCGTTGTTGATGGCACGGTTACCAAACCATCTCTTATTTTCGGCGAAGGTCCTAAATGGATGAATGGGAAGGTATACTTCTCAAATATGGGTTTTGACCAGGGATGGGGTGCGCACCCGGACAAAAGCTCAATAGTCGAATTAAAACCGGATGGATCGTACAGGAATATATCCGAGGGTAAAATACAGTCTAATGGACTCTACCCTTATAAGAACGGCAACCTTCTGGTATGCGATATGATTGGTCACAGGGTTCTTGAAATGACTACCGAAGGGAAAATAGTCAGGGTGGTTGTCAGTAAGTACGACGGAAAATCCATTGATGGTCCGAATGATGTTATAACTGATACAAAAGGAGGTATTTATTTCACAGATCCCCAGTTCACAATGGAAGCGGTTAAATTCCAGCCCGGACGGGCCGTATATTATGTTTCACCTGAAGGAAAAATAACCAGAGTCACAGAGCCGAATGAGTTTGCAATGCCAAACGGCATACTACTCTCGCCCGATGGCAAAACTCTTTATATCAATAATTGCTATGATGATGAATCATGGTATCCCGTAAACAGTACCAAGGAGAATTATGTCTGGGCTTTCGATGTCAAAGAAGACGGAACAATCTCCAATGGCCGTCAGTTTGCAAAGTTATTCCTGGTCGATAATGTGCTCGACAGAAAAGGGAAATCTTCAAGTGCAGATGGTATGGCCATCGATAAGGCGGGTAATATTTATGTTGCAACCTATTACGGTGTTCAGATATTTAATTCGAAAGGTGAATTTGCCGGCATGATTAACTTACCGCACTTCCCTGTCAGCCTTTGTTTCGGCGATGATGACATGAAAACTTTATATATAGTAAGTTACAGCTGGGTCTACAAGATCCGCACCAATATGGAGGGATACGTAAACTATTTATAAATAAAATAGGGGTTTGAACCCCCTCCAGGGGGTGCGAAGGCTTAGAGAGATGGCGGGGGTCTATTCGTCCAGATGTCCCGGTTTTAAAATATTATTTACAGCCACTTCTCCAAGCCTTTCCCTGAGTTGTGTCAGGTAAAGGCTTTTTGGAGTAACATGCCTGTCCAGCGATTCGATATACCCTTTAGGTGCACCGTAATCCTGAAGCGGTATATTGAAAGTAACTGCAGCTATTCCGATATGTCCGAAAGAATAGTTTTTTGCCGTTGGCGGACTCTGCACCACAAAATCACCTTCACAGTTCCAGAAAACAATATTCGCTCCGGCCCAGCCAATGATGAAGTTTTTCCAGAACCTGGCTGTCAGCGGCGCTTTCACATTGTCGTAAAGAACACCATTCACCCATCTGTTGTGAGGTTCGCTGGTAGAATACGGATAAACCGCCTGACAATCCAGAAATACATTACCACTTGCTTCTGAACCCTGCAGAACGAATGAGTGACGTCCTTTCTGTGAGAAGCATCTCTGCACAAAACAAAGCTGGCCGTTCATCTGGTAAATAAAGCGTCTTCCACCTGCTCTCACCGAGACTGGTTCCCATGATTCACAATCCTGTACTGTTACCCATTTTGAACCTGCGTTGGCCTGCACCACACTTGTGACAAAATGCAGTGCGCTGATATTTCGTACCCAAATATTCTTTGCATTTGAGATCACTATGAAATTGCTGACATGGTTTTCGTCGGAGTAATATTCATTACCTTCATAGCGGGTTATGGGATCTGTTGTTGATTCAACATGCATATTCCCGTAGGCAACCTGCCTGACAGATGGATTAAACTCTGATATGCCCCGAAGGTTCTCAACACCGCAGTTTTCGATCCGGTCGTCAGTGAATTTAACGATATCTCCTCCTCCCCAGCGGCTCTCAACGGCAGTGAATATCGGAGCATCAACTGTTATTGTATTGCCTTTCACCTGGGTGATTATCCTGTCGTATGTGATTGTAAATGGTCGCCATCTGTTTTTGCCGGCTGCAACACTATCCTCACCAATCTCTTTTATCCAGTCCTGGTTACCGGCCCTGCGGACAAGAATCCTGTCGCCGGTTTTAAAAGCTTTGGCTGATGAAATGGTAAAGCTGCAGGCTCCTACCGGCACATATTTATCCGTGATCAATTGTTTTGTATCTTCCTGCGGAGCAATCGCAACAGGACCACTGATGTTTACTAGCCCCCATCTTCCGTATACCTGTCTGTCCCTGGGGATCCTGCCTATAAGAATTGTCCCTATATCGCTCATGCCTTCTCCTCTTAAAACCACACCTGAAACTTTTATATACAGAGGTTTATCAAGTTCATATGTTCCCATTTTCAGAAGAACAGCGCCTCTGAAGCCTGATGCATCCTTTGGAAGAGCAGAGACTTTGTCGATTGCAGCCTGTATGCTGGCTGAATTATCTTCCGGAACCGGCCAGACAGTTTCTTTGTTAGCCACATACGGTACAGGCACTCCTCCTCCTTTATATCCGGCATTCGAAAAATCCGGAATTTTGTTTCCGAGGCTGTCGGCAACATAAACTAGCCTGCCGTCGGTCCCTGGATAAACCAGCGATGTAGTGGGTGGAATATCCTGAGCAATCGCAATTGACTCACTGATAATAAATACCAACACTGCAGAAGATATAAAAGCTTTCATGAGAAAAAATGTCACAAAAGTTATGAAGGAGTGCCTTTTATATTATCTGAACAATAGCGGTGCAAACTGAAACAGATCCCTTCTCCAGGTTAACCATTCATGTGCAGTGCCGGGAGATTCGTAATAGACATATCTGACACCCGCTTTGTCAAGCATTGTCCGGAAAGCCCCGATTGCACCAGGGAATGGATTTGGTTCTTTTGTACCCATGCCGATCCACAGAAGCCTGATCTGCATATTTAATGTTTTGCTATTTTTGAAAATACCACTGAAAGCAGTCTGAGGATCGAGCTCAGCGGTGCTTAATCCATTCATGGTTCCGCTAAAAGCGCCTATATGGGAGAACTTGTCAAGGTTATGAAAGGTAACCTTGCAGGTCTGATTGCCGCCCATCGACAGGCCGGCCATTGCCCTGTGTTCGCGGTCAGCAAGAGTGCGGAATGAAGCATCAATCATCGGGATTATCTCGGTGATCATGACTTCTTCGAAAGCGGAGTTACCGCCTGCGCCCCTGGTAGAAGCCTCGGCGTCCCGCGGCGGAGTCTGAGATGGTTTTGATGCATAGCCGTTGTCAATTACAATAATCATGGGAACTGCCTTTCCATCAGCGATCAGATTGTCAAGGATAAGATTTGCCTTACCCTGAACAGCCCAGCCTGTCTCATCTTCACCCATGCCGTGCTGAAGATACAGCACCGGGTAGCGGACATTTGTGTTCTTATCATAATCCGGAGGAGTATAAACAAAGCATCGGCGCCATGCATTGGTAATTTTGGAGAAATAAATATTCTGACGGATCTGGCCGTGCGGAACATCCTTCATGGCAAAGAAATCCTGATCTCCTGCCGGCACTTCAATACCACTTCCCCACCGGCTGGCTCCATAAAAGAACAGGCTTCCCGGATCCGGAACCTGAGCTCCGTCTATATTGAGCTGATAGTAATGAAATCCTTCATCCTGAGGATCTGAAACGCCCGTCCAGACACCCTTTTCATCCTTAGTCAGGTCATATCTTTTACCACCTATATCGAGCAACACTTTCTGGGCCTGTGGCGCCATTATGCTGACTCTCACCCTGCCTTCAGAATTGACCTGCGGATATTGTTTAGCCGGCTGATTTGTCGAAGCCGGCCTGAAATCTTCCATGTCTGTTACCTGCCCTGACTGTGCAGTGCAGATGCTTCCTGTTAACATGGTAGCCAGTAACAGGTTTAAATATCTGGTTTTCATTAACTTCTGTCTGGTTTTATGAGATCGGTTATTTTCAAATAATGATTCCATATACTCCACACTTTTATTTGATAAACAGAAGCTGTGCAAGTTCATAAAGGCTGCGACGCCAGGTCAGAAACTCGTGGCGTGTATTTTCGGAGATGTAGGATACAGAGTTAATGCCGGCATCTTTAAGAGCAGCAGCAGCATTTTTGACACCAGTGGCATTTTCGAAGCTGCCGCAGCTGAGAAAGATGAGCTTGACCTTGGTTTTGTCTTTGATATCAGCCGGAGCATATGTGCCGCCGCTGAGCAGTCCGTAGTGTGAGAAAACATCAGGCCGGGCAAGCGTGATAGTCTTCGTTTCCATACCGCCCATCGACAGGCCTGCCATGGCACGATGAGGCTGATCAACGAATGTACGGAAGTTGGCATCGACATAAGGTATTAATTCGTCTATCAAAACTGTCTGGAATGGTGTTATGCTGAAATTTTTCATACCACCAATTTTGACATCATTGGTCATACCATATGTCATTACAATGATAAAAGGCTTGATCTTTCCACCGGCGATCAGGTTGTCCATAATCAGATTAGCATGACCCTGGTTGCTCCATGCAGTTTCATCCTCACCCCAGCCATGCTGAAGATACAGCACCGGATAACGTGTCTTTTCACCCTTATCATAACTTGGGGGAGTATAAACAAATGCCCGCCGTGAAGTATTTGTGCTTGGGGAGGGGAAAAGGATCTGCTGGACTCTACCGTGCGGAACATCCTTCAGTGCATAGAAGTCCTGATCATGAGCAGGTATCTCAATTCCGCTTTCCCAGCGCGTAGAACCGTAAAAATTCAGGGTACCGGGATCGTTAAATACCCCGCCGTCGATCGTTAAATGGTAATAATGAAATCCTTCGTCCAACGGCCCTGATGTAGTTGCTGTCCAGAAACCGTTTTCGTCTTTAATGAGAGGAGTTCCTCCTCTTGTACCGCCAAGGCCAAGGCTTACTACAACGCTTTTAGCATCGGGTGCCTGAATGCGGAACCGTGCATAGCCCTGAGAGTTAACCTGCGGATATTCCTGTCCCGGCTGGTTCAAAGTTGATGGTTTAAAGTCATCAATGATTGAAGGTTTTTCTGTCTGGGCTGAACATAGCCCACCTGTTACCAGTATTACCAAAAATGCGATTAAATGTTTGTATTTCATCAGTTTACTTTTTAGTTTATTTATCATAATTCTAAAATAATTAAATAGTGTTAGTCTTTAAACAGAAGCAGTGCAAATTCACGCAGGCTTCTTCTCCACGATTGCCATTCATGAGCAGTAAGGGGTGATATATATGAAACGTTCTTTATGCCAGCCTGCTGCAAGACATCTGCAGCAGCCTTGACGCCTTCGGCGCCTTTTTCACGACTGCCATAGCTCATAAATACAAGTTTAACCATCGATTTATCACTAATCTCAGCAGGTGCTATCGTGCCGCCGCTGAAAAGGCCGATATATGCAAATGTGTCAAGGTGCGCCAGGGTGACTGATTTCGTACACATAGCCCCCATCGACAGTCCCGACATAGCGCGATGCGACTGATCGGCAATCGTACGGAAGTTCTTGTCGACCCATGGGATCATATCGTCGATCATGAGATTTGCATACTGGTCAAATGAGAAACGGGGACGGGTTCCCGCGGCGGGATTAGCAGGACGCTGGGCATTTGCAGCCGGAGCGCCTGCGGCGGGAGGTGCAGGACGGGGACCCATTGGAAACTGAGGCCCGACAGCGCTGGTTTCCATGACGACAATAAAAGGTTCAATTTTCCCTTCTGAAATCAGGTTGTCAAGTATCAAATTCGTTCTTCCCATTTCGATCCAGACCCTTTCATCCTCGCCCCCTCCATGCTGAAGATAAAGCACCGGGTATCGTTTGTTGATGTTTGTCTCATAATCAGGAGGTGTATATACGAATATGTGACGCCATGATTTCGCCACCTTTGAATAATAATTTTTAATCAGAACGTTGCCGTGAGGCACATCTTTTAACTGGTAAAAACCGCCATCGGGATCGGGAATTTCAAAGCCATTGCACATATGGCTGTAACCTATAAAAGCGGTTGTAGCAGGATCGACAAAAACAGCCCCATCAACGATCATCCAGTAGTTATGATAACCTTTATCCTGCGGTTCACTTGTATATGTCCAGACACCGTCAGCTCCCCTTGGTCATGTCGAACGGAGTATTAACGATAGAAACCTGCACCTTCTGTGCATTTGGAGCATAAAAGCGGAAGGTAACCCTCGAATCCGTCTCAATACGGGGATACCTGGCACCGTAGAGATTGTAAGGTGATGTATGAGCCGTATCGGCATTAAAAACGTTTGAAGCCTGACCTGACTGCGCCAGGCAGATTCCACTGACTGATATGATTATCAGCAAAATAAGCACAAATGTTTTTTTCATTTTAAGACTTTTTAAAATAATTTAATTGCCAGCTACACTTGAATCATATTACCTCTTTTATCCGAAGTTATAAATGCCCTCAGCAGAATAATCAGAATTCTGATATTTTTTCATGGGATTAAGCGGAGTTTATTTCTGTATTTTACCACTCTTATTGCCAACATATTTAACTGGTTAAATCAGGTCTGAACCGGAATCTTGTTTTATATCCTAAAGCAATTCCTATTTGTCCGGGGAAAAATTTACCATGTTTAACAAAATTATGTTAACATTCCGGAGGTGATTATAAGTTTCAACCAATTGTTTTAAATAATCTGTCAATGGTTTGTATAATTATCCTTAATGCCGGTAATTGAACGAATTTCAGAAGGAATTAATAACTAATTAAATGACCTTTAAATTATCTTTGAATAATTTCATAACCATTCAGAAAAACTAATTTGCCGGAATGAGATTAATCCTTATATCTGTTTTTTTTTCGTTAATATCCCTTTTGTCGAATAGCAGACCGTATTATTTCAGGCATTACAGGAATGATAATGGTTTGTCGAATAATACGGTTATGAACTGTATCCGGGACAGGAGAGGATTTATCTGGTTCGGTACCAAGGAGGGACTGACAAGGTTTGATGGTTTTCAGTTTAAGATTTTCCTGCAGTCTCCTTTCGCCTCAAATTCCCTTCTGAATAATTTTATTACCGCACTTCAGGAAGATGCTGACGGATGGATATGGATCGGAACTGCCGAAGGAATTTGCTATTATATTCCGGAAAATGACTATTTCGGAACAATCGGAACTGATAATACTTCAATCAGGGAATTAATTCTGGATATCAAATCGGATAATAGTAATTATATCTGGTTTGCAACAAATTCAGGTATTTATAAATACAGCAAAGAGAATAAGCAACTTACCAATTATCCGGCTGCAAGGTATTTTACACCGCGCAGCATTGACCTGACCAATGCCGGGGATATATGGTTCACTGCTACTGACGGCAGGATTTATAAATATGATGCACGGACAGACAATTTCATAGGCTACAGCATACTTACAAATAAGGAGATCTCTGCGTCTGTTCGTCTTGTTAATATTCTGGACGCGGGTAATTATGGATTGATAGTATCGACCGATATTGCAGGTCTGAGGCAATTTGAGCCAAATACCGGAAAGATCACCAGTCTTTTCAAGAATAAAATTGACTGGAACAACATAATGATTCGAATATCACATTTGTATAACGACGAAGAAATCTGGGTAGGTACAGAATCGGGAATATATATAATGAATCTGAAAACAGATTCTATAAAAAATCTGAAGGCTGTTCCTTCCGATCCTTTCTCAATTTCAAATAATGCGATCCGGACAATCACTAAGGATAAAGAAGGCGGTGTTTGGATTGGCACATTTTATGGCGGTGTTAATTACCTGCCTCCGGAGAACAAACCTTTTGAAAAATTTTATCCGACAGGATTACCCGGAGCTCTCAACGGGAAGGTGGTGAGAGAAATACGTGCAGATCCGTATGGGAATATCTGGATAGGTACTGAAGATGCAGGGCTTATCAGGATGGATCACGAGACGGGAATGTTTACCAACTTTGCAGACGGCAGTAATCAACTGATAATTGGAAGCAGGAATATCCAGGGTCTCATGGTTGACGGAGATAAACTATGGATCGGAACGTATGATAATGGAATATATATCTTGAATATCCCTCAGGAAAAAATCATTGAACATTTTGTGATGGATGACGGAAAAAGCGGGCTTGAAACAAATTCTTTTATCACATTCCTTAAAACTACAGATGGGACTATTTATGCAGGAAGTGTTATTGGTTTATACCAGTTTAACCGGGCGACATCATCATTTAAATTCCTTGATGATGCGGCAGCAAAAGCTTTTATCCATTGTTTGTATGAGGATAACAAAAGAAATGTCTGGATTGGGACTTACGGGAAAGGATTATATAAATATGACAAAACTACAGGCTCCTGTATAAAAATATCATCAGATAAAGGCGATTATGAAAGTCTGATGTACGAACATATTACATCAATCTTTGAGGATAACAACCATAAGATCTGGATTACTACTGAAGGTAATGGGTTCTGCTATATTGACGGCGATTCAGAGGAAGTCACCAGATTTGTTCCGGGCAGAGATATTGATTTTGCGATTTATTGCGCTATGTTGCAGGACGGTTTCGGGAATCTGTGGATAACATCTACCAGAGGCCTTCTGTGTTTCGATCCTGCTTCAAATAAATTTAAAACATTTACTATAGATGATGGCCTGCTTGATAATAATTTCAGTTATAACTCCGCGTATCAGGATAAGAACGGCAAAATGTATTTCGGTACAGTAACCGGTCTGATCTCTTTTTACCCGGCCGACATAAAAGAAAATACTTATAATCCCCCTGTTTATTTTACTGGATTCCAGGTAAGTGGGAAGGAATATTTTACTAATTCCTCCGGAGCGCCGGATTTCAGATCAATTCTTGTAACTAACCTGATTCATCTGAAGTATAATCAGTCCTCTTTCAGTATTGATTATGTGTCTCCCGGCTTTGCCAGCCCCAACCTCACGAAATATAAATACAAAATGGAAGGAGCCGATCCCGACTGGGTTCTTATTTCCGGAAACAGAAAGGTTTACTATACAAATCTGTCTCCCGGCGAATACAAATTCAGGGTCGCTTCATCCCCGGATGGAAATAGCTGGAGTACTGATGAAGCCCTGCTGGAAATTAAAATCTCTCCGCCTATCTGGTTTTCTGTTCCTGCCTATATCCTATATACCATTTTTGCAGCATTCATTTTGTATCTGGTAATCCGTATCTATTTAAAAAAGAATGCTCTGGAACACCAAAGAATTATAGATATCATTGAAAGCAATAAAGAAAAGGAAATACTTAACGCAAAAATCAGTTTTTTCACCAATATCACTCATGAAGTCCGTACACCATTAACGTTGATTAAAGGTCCTCTTGACAGGATTTTAAAGTCAGGTGTGGAGAATATAAAAGATACCGAAGATAATCTTTCAATTATAAAAAGAAATACTGACAGACTACTGAACCTTACCAACCAGCTTCTTGATTTCCGTAAGACAGAAAAAGAGATGTTCAAACTCAATTTTATTATGACGGATATATGTGAGCTCGTTGAATCGACATTCAATCTGTTCCTTCCATTCAGTGTGGAGAAATTGATATCTGTTCAATTGCATTCTCCTGTAAATCATTATAATCTTGCAGTTGACAGCGAGGCAATAACAAAGATTTTAAGCAATCTTTTATCGAATGCGATCAAATTTGCCAGACAGAAGGTCGATATATTCATTGAACTCGAGACTGCTGACGAAAGCATTATAAGGATACGCGTAAATAATGACGGTAAATTAATACCGCAAGATCTGAGTGAGAAAATCTTTGAGCCATTTTACCAGATAGATTTTGAGAAATCCGGAGAGAAAGGAGTGGGGCTTGGACTTTCCCTGGCCCGTTCACTTGCTGAACTCCATCATGGCAAGATTTATCTTGACACTGACATAAAGCAATATAACTCATTTGTTCTGGAACTTACGAAATATCAGGGAGAATCAATTTCAAGAAATATAAAAGAAGAACCTGAAACGGAATTTAACAGGTATCACGAGTTTGAGATTTATGGTTCCCTTGAAAAATCTCATTCTAATATCCTTCTGGTAGAGGATGAGATTGAAATGGGGAAATTCATTGCCAGGGAGGTATCAGGTGATTATAATGTCATTCTTACTCAGAATGGCGACGAAGCCCTGAGAGCCCTGAAGAAATATAATTTTGTACTTATTGTGAGTGATGTGATTATGCCGGGTATGAACGGATATGAACTCTGCAGGCAGATTAAATCCAATATAGAATTCAGTCATATCCCTGTTATACTGCTTACTGCCTCAATACACCTTAACGCCAAGATTGAGGGTTTAGATTCAGGTGCAGACGCTTACATCGAAAAGCCATTCTCAACAGAACTGTTGATGGCCCAGATTATCAATCTGATTAAAAACAAGAGCCTCGACCGGCAAAATTTCATTAATTCTCCGCTTACCCATTTCAAATCAGTCGCAGTGAATAAAACTGATGAAGAATTCCTTAAAAAACTGAATACAGTTCTTATGGAAAATATATCTGAGAATGATCTGAGTGTGGAAAGGATTTCAGAAATTATGGGCATTAGCGTTTCCACACTTTACAGGAAAGTTAAAGCCCTGACCGACCTCAATTCGGTTGAATATATAAGACTGTCAAGGCTTAAAAAGGCGGCTGAATTACTATCAGAAGGAAATTACAGAATCAACGAAATATCATATCTGGTGGGATTCTCATCTCCTTCCTACTTCGCAACAAGTTTCCAGAAACAATTTGGGATATCGCCTTCCGCATTCATCAGAAAAATTAATTAACATCTGCCTGCCGGAGTTTATTAAATAAAGGCTGCTCCGCTATTTAACCGAAATCTGAAATTGGGTCAGTGAATGGGCAGGGAAACTGTAATTGATTGTATTACCTTTGAATTTAATATCCTTTGTAACGGAAATTACAGCCTCTTCCGGGTTTGGAGCACCTATCGCCCTGGGCGCCTCCGAAGGCCTTGGAGCTGTAGATTCCAGAATTTTCCCGTTTACTTCATTAACTTTCGCACTTCCTGAAAATTCTCCGCTCTGCAGAACGATATCTGTTGGGATTTCATTTTTCTCATGCCTGTTGACAACATTTATTACCAATAGTTTAGCCGAATCATTTAATACAGCAGTAACGTCAAGATACGGGATATCATTAAATACATTATTGCTGTACTTGTCACAGCTTGTATATACGTCCAGCGAAGTGCCATGGCAGTTATTGGAGTAAAGATAAAAGGCATGAAATAAAGCATTCTTATAATCGCCATCCGGTGAGTAACCTGCAAGGCTCGACAGCATCGTAATATTGGCCATCTTTACAATATCGGCATGCCTGATAAATGAATTCAGATGCTGGCCTACCATTAATGATCCTGTAATGTTGTTACCAAAGCCGCCCGACCATTCATCAAATGAAATATAGACCGGCCTCTTTGATCCTGACTTCAACATAGCCTTCTCGATCAGCGCTTTTACCATATCAATCTTCTGATCGATATCAAGACCTAAACACATCATGCCAGTGAAACTTCTGTCTCGTCCCAGTGCTTCGGTGGCATATCTGTGCACAGAAAGATAATCAATGCTGCCAACCATATGCTGCAAAACATAATCATTCCAGTCTATCCAGGCGTTATCCGGTTTATAGTTTGAAGCGCCCGAGGCAACAAGTTTTACATCTTTAGATACAAGTTGTATCAGTTTACCGGCCTCAAGTGCAAACTTGACATAATCCTCAACACTTTTCTGTCCGAGCTGCCAGGGACCGTCAATTTCATTTCCGAGGGCCCAGTACTTAACATTAAAAGGCTTTTCATTTCCATATTTCCTCCTCAGATCCGAATAGTATGTCCCTTTATCAATATTGCAATATTCCACCCAGTGTCTTGCATCATCAAGAGTACCGGTACCTGCATTTATGCAGATAAAATTTTCGGCTCCGATCAGGTTAGATAATTTAATGTATTCATCGGTTCCCATCTGGTTAGATTCAATCCGGTTCCACGCAAGATCTCTTCTCTGAGGCCTCTGATCTTTCGGACCTATCCCATCCTCCCAATTATAACCTGATACAAAATTTCCACCGGGCCACCGGACCACTGGTATTTTAAGCTCTTTAATAAGTTGTATAAAATCTTTCCTGAATCCATTCTCGTCAGCAAGAGGAGAAGTTGGCTCGTAAACACCACGGTATACAACCATTGATTCAATGAAACTTCCATAAATATTCGCATCAATTACACCTATTTTACGGTCGAAATCGATCTTGATGACAGCAGGCGCCTGTGACAAAAGGTTCCCGGTTAATACACCGGAAAAAATCACAAAACAGAGTAAGATTCTGACTCTTTTCATAATTAATAATTTTTAAACGAACTGATCTTATAAAGTTTGAAATTTAATTAAATCCCGGATCTTTAGCTTTAAAAGAACCGGATGTTTCTTTCAGTTTTTTGTCAGAGATTTAAAAATTAAGTCAGAAAATATTAAAAAGAAAGAAAATCTGTTTTCCTCTGACTTGAAAAATTCCGGTTAAGATTGTTTATCTTTCATTCAGCATTAATAGCAGATAATGAGAAAAAATATAAACCGATGAAAAAAATCATTTTGCCTGCACTTTTCGCTCTTTTAACAACATCCATGATCTACCCACAGGTATCACAACAATCAAACCGTACAAGGCTTCAACCAGGTTTTGCTGGAATGGGAAACGCTTTCTCTGCCATAACCGATCCCGGGAAACCGGTCACATACAACAATCCCATCATGCCCGGATTCTGGTCAGATCCGAGTGTCTGCCGTGTGGATGAGGATTATTATCTGGTTAACAGTACATTTGAATATTTTCCGGGGGTTCCTGTTTTCCATAGCAGAGATCTGGTAAACTGGGAAATGATTGGCTATTGCATTGACCGGCCAACTCAGCTTCCGAAAGGTCTGAATATTTTTGCCACGACAATCCGCTACCATGAAGGCACGTTTTATATGATAACAACGAATGTCGGGGCTGAAGGTAATTTCTATGTAACAGCAAATAATCCGGCCGGGCCATGGTCTGATCCGATACTTACTGAAATCCAGGGAATAGATCCCGATCTTTTCTTCGATGATGATGGAAAAACCTATGCAGTTTCATCAACTTTTATACTTAATGAGATAGATCTTAAAACGGGGAAATTCATTTCGGAAGGCAGAAAGATATGGAATGGAACAGGCGGGCGTTATCCTGAAGGCCCCCATATCTACAAGAAGGATGGATTTTATTATCTTATGATTGCAGAGGGAGGTACAGAAGAAGCTCATTCCGAGACAATCGCCAGAAGTAAAAACATCTGGG
This sequence comes from uncultured Bacteroidota bacterium, assembly GCA_963744745.1. Lineage (GTDB taxonomy): Bacteria > Bacteroidota > Bacteroidia > Bacteroidales > VadinHA17 > LD21. The sequence goes on from CAVUVD010000002.1 coordinate 74,117, forward strand.
GCCCTTACAATTCCAATCCTTCAAATCCGATTCTCACCCACTGCAATGCTGCCGGTCAGGGAAACCCGATCCAGGGAGTAGGCCATGCAGATATTACACAGGCCCACGACGGATCGTGGTGGATAGTTTTCCATGGTTACCGTAGTATCGGAGGCACTCATCATACGCTCGGAAGGGAGACATGCCTCGCTCCTGTTGTCTGGCCTGAGAACGGATGGCCTGTAATAAACGGAAACGGGACTGTCACTGTTAACATGACCTGTCCGACACTTCCTCTTAAACCATTCCCTGCAAAGCCTTCCGGAACAGAATTCAACTCTGACAGCCCGGACCTTGAATGGAACTATTTAAGATACCCTGCTCCCGAAAATTATTCCCTCACGGCCCGCAAAGGATTTCTGAGACTTAAAGGATCGGAACAGACAATTGAGGACAGGAAATCGCCGACCTTTATCGGACGCAGAGTCCAGGATATGTACTTTGCCGCAACTACACAACTTGAATTCAATCCGGACAATGCCAATGAAGAGGCAGGCATGATACTTCTGAACAACGGGGCTCATTTTGATTTGATTGTCAGGGAAACGGCAGGGAAAAGAGTTCTTGTAAGTAAGCTGGCTTTTGGTTCAATTATACACCTGTCAGAAGCAGTGGTTTTGAAACCCGGGCCGGTAAAGCTTGTTATTAAAGGAGAACGGGCAAATTTTTCTTTTCTCTACTCACAAGGCACTGATGCCCCAAGAGAGCTTACCCGGGTAATGGCCAGATATCTCAGCTCCGAGACAATCGGAGGATTCACAGGGCTATATGTAGGTTTGTACACAACCGGTAATGGTAAAGCCTGTGTTGCAAACGCAGATTACGATTGGTTTGAATATATTAAAAATGAATCACCAGGTCAGAATACTGGTTTTCCCGGTTTATAATCAGACCGCTAACACGCTTTTCGATTTAGCTCAGAGCTTCAGAATATTTATCGAGAATTCCCTGCCGGCGGTTATAAGTAAATTCCCTTCACAGGTGATAGCATAAAGATCACTGACTGATATAGTAGCAGACTCATTACATTTTGAGCAAGGCGGCAGAGTGAGTATTTCTCCCTTATCGCATGCCAGGATAAACTGATCGCGGACTGCATCGTAAGCAACGGAATTTGGTTCGTTCGAAAGATACCTCATCTCCCCGTTATTATCTTCATATATCAGCGTTCTTTCGGTCCATACATTTCCCAGCGTTGAAAAAAGGACAGCAGGAGAATTGTCATCATGTTTTCCTATTATGACGATCCTGTCATTGGCAGCCAGTACTTTCCTGAACAGGCATGGCCTGTTATAACCTGAATACTCCTTATTATAATCCCGGATCTTCCAGTCAATACCGTTCCCAGATGTTAATATCTCTCCATTTCCGGTAATTCCGAAAAAAAATGAGTCTTTGGAAGTCATGGATACAATATTCCCCCTGGCTCCTGATTTAATGCTACTCCATGAAGTCCCGTTTTTTGAGACAAGAATTGTCCCCCTGTCAGCGCCTGCAACAAATATTTCATTATTAAAGGCGATCCCGTTAATATTTTCATTTGTTCCCGGGTCAACAACGGTGAAGATTTTTCCGTCAGATGAGAAGAGGATAGTTCCTTTATCACCACCTATGATGACAATCCCATTTTTAGAGGCAAGGCAGTTCAGGTGATTCCGTGTCGGGCTGATCACTGGAGTTTTATCTCCTGAACTGCTTATGTAATCTATTCTGCCTTCAGTACCGGCAGCAAGGTAATTCCCATTGCAGAATATTATATCTCTGTAACCCCGGGTATCGCCTGTTTGAACCTTACCCGGGGATAGCATTGCTCCGATAATGAGATTTATAATTATGTTTATCGTGAATGGCATAATTAAGATAGTCTAAAAGCCCTGCAGAAATCCAGACTTGTTAATTCCCGGAATTCCCGGTGTTGCCAATCATAAAATAATCAAACATGACCTTAAAGGGTTTTTCCGCTCCGGAGGCATTAGTATCCGCCATCAGAGCCATAAAATCGCCCATGGAAGATGCTCTCAGTGAAACATCCTGGTATTAATCCACAAATAGCAAGATAAAAAAGGAAACCTGGTATGAACCCTCTCTTCTTCATGGAATTGATTTTATTACGAAAATTGAAAATTCTCCGGCAAAATGATCCATGCCGGAGAATCTACTTTAATTTAAAGCTGATGCCAGTCTTTTCTAAGACCCTGAATTTCAAGCATAAAATATCACTTTAAACCTTTACTGACAATATGGAAGTAGTCGTATGCAACTTCAAATGGAGTTTCCTGCTGGGTGGTTTGCTGCTGCATTCCCGGGAAATTGCCTCCTCCCGGTCTTGCAGGTATCACGCCATCGCATGCAATGACTCCTGCTTTTACATCTTTTAACATCATATCTGCCATCCCGACAGCTTTAAAATTCTTGCCATCAGAAGAGCATGAGGCTGTGTAACCGGTACCTTTCTTATCAAGTCTAAGTACTAGTGTGTTGTCATCCCTGATTATGTCCTGCATACTGAGAATAGCCGCAGATGACTGGTAACCATCCTTCTCCACAATAAGTTCAACTGAGCCAGTCTGCTGACCAACTCCTCCCGGGGTGCCGAATCCTCCGAAACCACCTCTTCTGCCGCCTGCCCTGTAAACCAGCTTCACAAAATTATCATCATCCTGGTATGCCAGGATTCCTGCGTTTTGTGCGAATCCGGATGGTCTTCTTGAGCAAACAATTTTCGAATCAATAGTCCAGTCGGTATTTGCACTCTGCAAAAGAATATTCTCAGCATTATTATTTTTTGCAACTATATCGCCTTTATCGCTGGTAATGACCAGATATCCGGCTTTTTTGGACAGACTCCGGTGAGAAGGATTTTCCCTTACCCAGCTCCATTGTTCACCGAGTGTGCCTGCATTGAATTCGTCGCTTACAGAACTGGTCCCGAAATTTACAATATAAAAATTCTTCCCGACTGTAATATTGTCCGTAAGCGTTATTACAGCCGTTCCCGGGATATTATCGGCCTGTTGGACATCTGTTGTTATATCATTCCCGGCTGCATTTGCGCTTACCTTTGGAGCAGCCGAACCTGCCTTCAGCAGATAGCTGTAAGCTTTAACTGCGGGACTGAAACCTGAGATATTTTTTCCGTTGACAGATATTGATGCTGCCTGCAGATCGGGCATCACCTTTAAAGGATAGCTGTTCGATATTGTGGTGCCGTTATAAGTTACGTATGCAAATATTGAGGCTGTTCCTACACCTTTTGCCGTTACAGTTCCCTTCTCATCGACAAATGCAACTGCCGGATTATTGCTGCTGTATGTCACTTTTGCATCCTTTAAGCTGATGAAGCTGTCGTCAGAAAGCGAAGCAGTAACACTGGTCTGAACGGTATTACCGGGTCTTAATACCACCTTGCCGCATTCTGCAACAACAGTCTGTAACACAGGAGTATATGTTCCATTCAACGTGGCTTCCACCTGACCCTTTATGTCCTTCGATGATGCTCCAATCTCAAATATGTACCTGCCCTGGTCAAACATTATTTTATCATTTTTGCTGTCCCAGAACCACAGATCTGCGCAATCTATGTCAATTGATACTCTTTCCGTTTGTCCGGCAGCAATCGTTACTCTCCTGAAGCCTTTCAGCCTCTTGATGGGTCTTTCAAGAGATGCAGGGCTATCGGGTGTCTTTACGTATACCTCAACTATCTCATCTCCATCCATTCCTCCGGTATTCTTAACATCAACGCTTACCGTAATCTTATCATTCGGCGTGATGGCATTTTTGCTGATGCTGAAATTACTGTAATCAAACGTGGTATATGAAAGTCCGTATCCGAATTCATACGAAACCGGCTTATTGAAATACCAGTAAGTTCTGCCGTTTTTCCCTTGTCCTCCTCTCAGATTATAATCGGTGATCTCAGGAAGATCATTAAGTGTCTTGTACCAGGTGGCATTCAGTTTACCGCCGGGATTCACATCGCCAAAGAGAATTTTAGCTATGGCTGTACCCTGAGCCTGCCCGTTGAATCCGGTCCAGATTATCCCTGCAATATTCGGATTGTCCCTGAACTGATCAGTTTCCACCATTCCGAGCGACTGGATGATCACAATAGTATTTGGATTTACTTCGGCAACAGATCTGATAAGTTCATACTGATTACCAGGCAGCTGCAGGTTGAATCTGTCAGATTCCTCTCCTGCAGTCCTGTCATCAGTTCCGACAAATACCAGAGCAACATCAGCGGAGGAAGCAAGTGCAAGGGTCTCTTTGTCAATAGCTGCTGCCTCGGGTGCGCGATATACAAATGCAAGGGTTTGTGGTCCTGTTACACCAAGCGTATTCAGTTTGACAGGAACAGTTCTTGTTCTTCCAAAACCGCCAAAACCACCAAATCCAGACTGCTGTTGAGTGCCGGTTACTTTCGCAGTGCCGATAAGATTTCCCGTGGAGGTACCCAGTCTTACTTCAATAATTCCACCATCCGGATTGGAAACATTCAAACTGAATCTTATTGAATCAACATTTGTGATATCAACATTATTATAAGAAGACCAGCTGCCATCATTGATTCCTCTCATTGTCTCACTCTGCCCCTGGCGGGCTCCGACAACTATACCCTGCGCCGCAGCATCAAATTTGGATGCATCGAAATCCTTGACTGTACCATCATTTCTGACTGTTGAAAATCTGACCAGGGTGAAAAATTCGCTGGTTCTTGCCGTATTGCCTCCTGTGCCTGATACAACTTCTGCTTTAAGCTTATTCTGTTCGGTATAATTCCTTATACCGGCCAGCGGAGTAACTCTCAGCGATTGCTCGGGCATTCCTGAATACGGCCCCAGTTCCACCCTGTCTGCCTGAGGACCTATGACTGCTATTTTCTTTAGTTCATCTCCTTTCAGAGGGAGCGCCTTTCTTCCTGTTCCGGCAACAACATTATTTTTCAGAAGTACAGGGGTTTTTGTGGCAACCTCTACAGCAAGGTCATTGTGAGCCGGATCGTTGATAATACCGGGTTTAATTCCTGCATAAGGGACTTTGCTTTTGGGATCGAACTCGCCAATTCTCATTCTTACTGTAAATATGTTTGTAAGGGCCAGATCCATATCAGCCTCCGTGATCAACCCCTGCTTAATCGCGTCCAGTGCACTTGTCTGGTAAACGCTGCCGCAATCGGAATCAACTCCGGTCTTCAGTCCCATTGCAGCTGCTTCAGCATTGCTTTTTGCATAGCTGTGGCCAAAGAACATATCGGAAACCGCACCGCAGTCTCCAGTGATATAACCATCTAATCCGTACGTCTTTCTGGCAATTGTATCCACAAGAAATTTGCTGGCCGACATCGGAACGCCGTTCACTTCGTTGTAGCAGGTCATGATTGAAGGAAGCCTGTCTTTTTCAATAAGTGTTCTGTATGGCAGCAAATAAAACTCTCTCATATCTCTGTCATCCATATCCGAACTCCCGGTATGGCGGTTGAATTCAGAGTTGTTTGCAAAGTAGTGTTTCCCGCATGGCACAGCTTTTAAATAAACCGGATCATCTCCCATCAGACCTTGTATAAATCCTCTTCCTATCTGAGAAACCAGGAAAGGATCTTCTCCGAACGATTCCCCTGTCCTGCCCCATCTTGGATCCCTCATGGGTTCAATCACAGGCGACCAGTACGTAAGAGTGTAAATTACGTCATAGTTAAAACCCCTGGCTTCATCAGCAATTACAGAAGTCTCACGTTTCATCAGCTGCGGATCCCACGAAGATCCAAGGGCAACACTGTTTGGAAATGAGGTTGCAGTCCTTCCGCTGATAAAAGTCCGGCCCAATACACCATGAAGCGCTTCACCCCAAATATCATAAGGGTTAATTCCAAGCCGTGGAACAGCAGCCATTGTATTTCCCAGAAGACTCTGCTTCTCCTCCGGCGTCAACCTTGAAACAAGGTCAGCAGCTCTTTCCCTGAAAGAATACGAAGTGTTCAGGTAAATCGGTTTTTTTGGATTTTCACTTCCCGGGATGAAAGCCATTATGGCAAAGCAGCAGGAAATCAAAATCAGGACTCTGGTAATTTTTATTTTCATTATTAAGCAGTTAAAGGATTAAATAATTGATTATTATAGTTATTTTATTAATTCTCAGCGAACTAGTGTACGCATTTAAAAATCTTTATACCCTGCATCTGTGGCCTTTTCTTTAATAATCTTTGCAAATTTCCGTGGATTCAGATCGATTTTGGAAGTAATCAGTTCAGGCAGATTATATGATTTCATTATCCTGAAATAATGTTCATTGCTTTTCTGAGGGAGAACAAATGGTTTATGCATCCGGCCGGTTGTATCAAAATAAGAGAAATAAGGACGTGTATATAACAACCCGTCATCGCGCCGGCTGCTGAAAACTATCCATCTTCCTGTGGATGACCAGGTATGAAAACTTTCAGACTTATTGCTGTTAATACCAGGTCTGGAAACAATGCCCGTTTTTAAGTCAAGCAGATAAAGATCGCTTTCGGGGTGCCATATTGTTAAATTGCCATGTTCCGATATGCAATAAAGAATATATCTGCCATCCGGTGATATCCTTGGAAGGGAGATACTGCTTACCTTATCCGAAACAGTTAAGGCAGTATCGACTGTTCCGAAACTACATGTTTCAGGGTCAAAAGAGATACGGAGAAGATCATAGCGGATCTTGTTGTGCACATCCATGAAACTGTTATAGTCAGGCTGTTTCAGCACATTTTTATTTGCACAGCAATAATACAGGTAATGCCCGTCCGGAGACCAGGCGGGAAATGTTTCGAGATGATCGGGATCAGATAAAGCACTGCAGCTTGTTATTAAATTTTTATTAATGTCGTAAATAACAATATTTGAAAGTGTATCATAAACCTCAACCGTTCTTCCGGGGATCGCATGATAACTCTGTACAATTTTATTAACAGAGAATGCTATGTAATTTCCGGAAGGATGCCATGCAGGATACATCCCGTTCGCGATTGTCTTACTTGTGCCGGTGTTTATTTTGGAGAGCTTACCATTCCTGTAAATGACAGTTCCGGCGTGTTCGCTTCTCATATGGAACATCATCGTATTAGCGCTGTTCCGGCAAAATGTGTGACAATTCACACAGTTACCATCACTTACCCTGTTAAGCATAAGCGGGCTCACTTTGAAGTTTTCAAGATTCCTCTGGTATATTCCCATTACGTTCCAGGTCTCAAACTCCGGATCGATTAATCTGTATACCAGATATTTGTCAATTGAATCCCTGGCAATATAATTGGTAATTGTATTATACTTCACCCACTTCTGAAATTTCTTCACTGCAATATCAATATAGAATTCGCCTGAAGCCGAAACCGATAAAAGCTCGCGCCATTTCTTTTCAGGTATATTTATACTTCCATCCCGCGAACTGACTGTAAATTCATAGCCGCCTGAATTATAAAATCTCGTAATATATTTATCGGCAGAATCTTTAACCGTAAAATTCAAAGGAGCTATATTCGGGGGGATTGTAACTGAAGTATAATCAGGATTTAATACTGCATCCTGATTTAATTCCATTGAAACGGGCATGCTTTTTTTGCAACCTGTCATTATTAACATTGGGATGAAACAGAAAACCAGAAGTTTCAATAACATCTCTATATGATATTTCATCTTAGCCATAATTTTCAATTGCCGGGGAATTGCAGGTAATACCAGAATGTTTTCCCGTATTTTTTCTTCAGTTCATTGGCAGCCGCCTTTCTGTCCCTTCTGAGCGCGGAATATGTCCTGGCATAATCATTAAACCTGTTAATATTCCCGGGATTAAAGGAGTAACCATCCGGTACAATATTCTTATTTTCATAAAAATTATAGAAAATCAGAGCCTCTTCAACATGTAAAGGCATTCTCTCAAAGCCATAATATTTCAGATTGAGAACTTCTTTGGCAAAACCGTCAAGATTTCTGTCGAGAAGTAATGAGGCGAGCAGATATTCATAAGCCATTTTATTTTCAGGGTGATTTCTCAGCAGATCCTGAAGGTTCAGTCCATTAACCTCTGAAAAGAAATTAGTGCCGACCACTAAACTATGGGCCTGTGAAATTTCAGGATCATTCACAGCCGGGTCGGGACCATTAAGATATCTATTACGCTCTTTCGCCCAGTGCCTGTAAAAAATAGTTTTGTTCAACCGGGAAAGATATTTTTGTGCTATGTCGTAATTTCCGTTAACTAAACACCCGACAGCCAGCCTTTTCAGAGATCGCGGATTCTGACCATTTGACACCAGAGCTTCAAAAGCCCAGTGAATCGATTCATTATTATATGCTAACTGAGAAAAAATTTCTCCTCCAAAAAAGAGATTCAGGTTGCGCTGCCATTTCAACCTTAATCCCTGGGAGCCTATCTGCGGATAACTGAACATCTTATCAAGGAGTTTATTGGACTTGTACAAAGCCAGGTTGGTATAATAAATAACGAGAGTATTATAGCCCGGATATTTGTCTGAAAGTCGAAGAAGCTTATCCCATTCAGCATGCTGGGCATAAAAATCTGCACCAAGCATCTTATCTGCCATTTTATTATAAGCGCGCTTATAAACCACAGCAGCCATAAGAATAACTATTACTATACCGGCCAGTATATTCGTAATGTCCCATTGTAACAAACGTTTTCTGAGAGATTCAGCTTTACCTGTTACAAACGCTGACAATAATATAAGCGGTGTCCATGCCAATAACAATATTATTGCATACCGGAATACCGGGGGCAATTCATAAACGACAGGATAATTATAGATTTTATCAGGCTGGATGTAGTAGATGATGTGAGCAGAAAAATATGGTACCAGAGCCCCGGTTACTATATATAGAATACAAAACAGGTACCTTTTTTTCTCTTTCCTGAAAAGCAATTCGTGAAGGGAGCACAAAAACACCAGAAAGATGGAAAAACCTCCTGTAAGCATGTAAAAGAATGGCCAACCGGCAAAGAAAAGAGCATAACGTGAGCCGTATTTATCAAGGGAAACATATAAAGCAAACCAGGCCAGAAGCAGCAAGAATCCTAATGCCTGCCCGAATGTGAAGAACTCGTTACTCTGTAATATTGCCAGGAGCCAGACAGGCACAAATGATACAATAACATTTTCGAAATTATGCTTCTTAAAAATGCAGGATGACAGCATGAAAACTCCGAATGCGTTCACTGTATAAATAAAAGCCCCGAGCAGTGAAGAAACAAAAAACTGTGTAAAGAAGCTGCCGGAATAAAGGACAAATCCCCCTGGTAATGAAAATTGTTGTTTGAGAAAATCAAAACTCCAGGTAAATAACTGGCATTGTTCAAGATAATGAATATGATGCCTGTTCAGCAAAGCAAAATACAGAAAGTAAAGAACAAACAGCACACTTATAAGAATGTACCTGAAAATTTTGCTATTTACCTGTTGCAGCATTGTCTGTTGATTTCTTTAGGATTATATGAGTGGAATGTTAAAATAAGGCCATAAAAGAAGATCTTCTATGGCCCTATATAAATCAGACTACATATTCAGATCATCAATAACCCCAGTTCTGTTTAAGCTGCGGATTCCTGTCTATAACAGCCTGGGGAATAGGGTTAAAATACATTTTCTGTGTAAATACGTGGGGATGCTTCAGAGAAATGGGTGTGTACGTCCAGACTCCGCTGTTATCAGCAGGAACGGTATTCTTGATCTCCATTCCATGAAGGTCTTTGTTTAGTTCCACCATTGCATCTTTCCAGCGCCAAAGGTCAAATAATCTGAGATTCTCATACGACAGTTCAATTCTTCTTTCACGTTTTATGGCAGTACGCATCTGGTCCTGGGTCATACCCGCCTCAAGAGCGGGAAGGTCAGTTCCGGGTCTTTGCCTGACAGCATTAATTGCTTCATAAACTGAAGCATCGGGTCCGACAGCCTCATTCTGTGCTTCTGCATAGGCCAGAAGTACTGCTGCGTAGCGATAATAGATATAATTTCTGCCATCGAGGTTACCGCCTCTTGCATGAGCATTATCAAGTCTCTTTTTGGAATAATACCCGGTGTTCCCGACGTCATCACTTCCGTAGTCGATCTGGTTCTTTGAAGGATTAACCTTGTCAATACGGGTATAGATTACATCGGCAGTTGACATCCAGTCCTGTTTGTAAGTAGCACCGTCATAAACAACGAAATCGTAGAATCTCTTTTCACGGCCTACATAGGGATTCTGCGGATCGTACCCTGAAGTGGGATCGGTGATGTTTTTTCCGTTAGCCATCTGGTAGTCATCAACGAGTTCCTGTGTTGGACAGTAGTTCCCCCAGGTATAATAAGTACCGGCTATCCATACAGGTCCTCCAAACGTATCGTAGTTCTGTGACATTGTTGTTGTAACGTGCTGTCTGTCAAATATCACCTCACTGTTGTATTCATTGGCTTCATACCAGAGCTTTGACAGAGGAGTGAATAACTTGTATTTTCCAGTACCCTTATGCCCGTAAGTATCGATAAACTGTTTATTGGTTGCTGCGGCATCGGCCCAGCGGGACAATTTATAATCAGCAAAAGACTGGAGGTTATCAGCGCTGCGAGGTACAGCCGGATCGTTTGAATTATAAGCCGGACTTGCTGCAACCAGCTGGATGTACCCTTTAAGAGCAAGTGCGGCACCAAGAGTGGCTCTTCCTGCATCTGCAGTGCCATTACTGTATTTAACCTCGAGGTAACCATTCGTAATTATCGAGCTTAATTCGCTGATCATATAATTGAAGGTCTCTTCATAAGAGCTTCGCGGAACATACACCTCGTCCTGGGTGTCTGTAAGGCGGTTCTGCGGTTCCTTAACCAGCGAAAGACCACCGAGCCTGAGAAACATTTCCTTGTAGTTCCACACCCTGAGGAATCTTGCCTCATCCATACGCTTGTTATACCAGTCAGGGCTGAATTTTGCCTGATTTTCAGTTATTTTGGCAATGAATGTATTTATCTTCCTTATGGTCTGGTAGTAGCCCTGCCATCCATAAATCTGGAACGGACCGCATGTTCCGCCCCATATCGAACCATTCGGTCCGGCTGAAGGCTCAACTATACCTTTTTTAAAGTTATAGGAAGTATAATAGAAACCTGCATCATTATCGGAAGTAAAATTATCCAGGTTATCCGGCTGGTTTCCCAGAGGTTCAAGCCTGCTGTAGCAGTCATTCAGGTATATATCAGCATTACCTTCTGAAGCCCACATTGTAGCATCGGTAAGCGTCGATTTGCTCGTTGTTTCAAGGAATTCTTCCGTGTCGCATGAAACAAAAAACAAGAGGGACAGTCCTATAAATGCAATGCTCCTGATTTCTTTAAACTTTATCATAGTAATTAATATTTAAGTGTGATAATTAGAAGGTTACATTTAGACCGACAGAGTATGACTTCATCGTAGGCGAGAACGTTCCATCAGTATTATTAACAGAACTTTCCGGATCCATAAAATTAAGCTTGCTGAAGGTAAGTACATTCTGGCCTGAAACATAAAGCCTGATGTTACTGATCTTTATCTTCTGCAATAGTGCTTTTGGGAGAGTGTAACCAAGCTGACCATTTTTCAGCCTCAGGTATGATGCATCTTTCTGCCAGAAGGTGCTGGCCTGCTGCATATTTGAAGTCGGGCTCGGCCAGCAGATCGGGTATTTGGAATTCTGATTTTCCGGTGTCCAGCGATTGTTGAAATACTCATAGTCGGCATTACTGTTGTTATTAAAGAACGGGAATGTCATGAAGTTCTGAGTATTATATGAGGTCATTGCTGCTCCCTGGAAGAACAGGCTGAGATCAAATCCCTTCCATCCGGCTGTTGCTGTAAATCCGAAAGCCATGAGCGGATAATTCTGTGGATTACCGATCATAACTTCGTCATTGCTGTCAAGCTTACCGTCAGGTGTACCATCGGGACCGCTGACATCAGCATATTTAATGTCTCCCGGTTTGAGTGTACCCCACTGTGTTGCGCTCCATTCCGTCGGCGTGTTTATAATTCCATCGCCGTTAACATCATCAGCTGTTGTGAAAAAGCCCAGAGCTTTATATCCAAAGATTGACTGGTAAGGTCTTCCGGTGCGCCTCCTGTTAGGATTATCGTAAGTGGCTGCAGTTTCAAATGTTTCAACCATTTTATTCCTGGCAAGGCTCACGTTGCCGGTCAGATTCAGCCTTATACCGTTGGCGAATTCTTTCCTTGTGCCAAGGGTCAGTTCAAATCCGTAGTTGTCCATCTTGCCGGCATTTGTCAGAGCCAGGGTCAATCCGTATTCATAAGGAACAGTTATATTGGGGCTTAACAACATACCTGTTCTTTTTTCGTAGAAGTAGTCGAATTCAACAGTTAATAAGTCCTTCCATAACGAAGCCTCAAAACCGATGTCGGTTTTCGTGGATACTTCCCAGGTTATGTCCGGGTTGTTTTCCCTGTCTACATAAGAACCCTGTACCATTGCACCGGGCCCGAAGGCGTAACTGTTTCCATAGAGTGTATAACCGGAGAGATACTGGTATGCCTGGCCTGCCAGGTTGCCGGATTTACCCCACGATGCCCTCAGTTTCAGGTTATTGATCATTGAAAGGCTTTTCAAGAAGTTCTCCTCCGAAATTCTCCATCCGGCAGAGAAGGCCGGGAAATATCCCCATCTTTTACCAGGAGCAAAAAAGTAGTGGCCGTCGTAACGTCCTGAAGCTTCGAGCAGATACCTGTTATTGTAATTCCATCCGACCCTGTATACATATCCTACCTGGGCGTTTACATTTGAGGTGCCCCCGTTGTCATAATCATTTTTATTGGAACTGCCGAGTCCAAGTTCGTCAACACTGACGGAATAATTATTCCTGCGTGCAAACAGGTTATCATAATTCCCGTTTCTTTTTTCAGCAACCAGCAGACCTGTGACATTGTGGTTGCCAAAGGTGCGGTTATAATTAAGGTAAGCCTGATAAGTATATGTTCTCCATCTTGAATCTGTCTGAGTAAGGTAAGTATACGCCGGAACGTTCCCTTCCTGTGTGGAGATTGATTGTGTAAAGCTATACGGAGTTGTGTTGAGGTTTATTACAGAATAATAAAACGGTGTATGCCATCCCTTTTCATATCTTAATCTTGTATCATAGCTGAATGTTCCTTTCACACTTAAACCTTTAATGAAAGGAAGCTGCTGTTCAACAGATATTGTGGTAAGGACCGTATTGTTTTCGTCCCTGTAATATCCAGGGCCTTTAAGGACGGCAACCGGTGAGTTACCTGCAAACTGGCCCCACATACCATTTGAATAATAGATTGCTTCAGTGGGTATGAACTTGTAACCGTTTCGGAAAAGCTGTTCTGCACTTGATGCGACATCGAGATCGTTCTTCTTTTCTGCTGATCCGATAAATGAGGCAGCTACTTTTGTAGTATTTGTGACATTTGCATCGAGGTTCAGATTAAAGTTATACCGGCTGTAATTTACCTTTTCAAACAAACCTTTCTGCCCGTAGTATCCGAGACCGGCATAATACCTGATCTTGTTGCTACCACCCGATAGCTGCAGATCATATTTCTGCTGGGGCACGTTAAAATTGACCAGATCTTTTGTATTGCTGTCAGGGTATTTGTCAGGATCTTTGGCGTGTAAGTTAGCATAATCGGCAATTATTGCCGGATCAAATGGCAATACAGCAGTCGGATTGTTGTTAATTACCGCTTCATTACGAAGTGTCATATAATCAACTGCATTCAGCAGGCGCGGATAGTATGTTGGTCTTTGTATTCCATAATAACTATTAAATGTGAGAGTAGGTGTTCCTTCCGACCCCTTCTTTGTGGTGATGAGAATAACGCCGTTTGCTCCTCCCATTCCGTACGGAGCAACAGCAGCAGCATCTTTAAGTACAGTAACTGATTCAATAGTTGAAGGATCAATCTGGTTCAGATTACTTACGAGGACATACCTATCAGTCATCCCCACCCGCTCTGCACGGCTTCTTATAATACCGTCGATAACAATAAGTGGAACACCTGAACCGCTAGTAGCTACGCCCCTTATATGTATTTCAGCGTCATCTGAACCGGGCTCTCCGCCCTGTTGCCTTGTAATTACACCTGAAATCTGGCCAGCCATCGCGTTAGTAACATTTGCTACCGGGATCTTTGCAACAGTTTCGCCTTTTACAGTGCTTATAGAGCCGGTTACAGAAGCTCTTTTCTGAGTTCCATAACCTACAACGACAACTTCCTGGATACTTTCAATTGAAGGAACCAGGGTAATGTTGAGGGTTGTCATTCCTGCGGCGGATACCTGCTGGGTAACATACCCGATAAAGGATACATTGATTCTGGCATTCGGATCAGGAAGATCGACTGTGAATTTGCCCGCGATATCCGTGAGGGCACCTGTAGTAGTACCTTCAACCTGAACTGTAGCCCCGGCAAGCGGTTCTCCATTTTCGTTCAGAACGGTACCGGTTATCTTCCTCTGCTGTAACACTGCATCAGTATTGTCAGATGTGATAACTTTGGATATTGCAGCAAGAGGACCTGTATTGTCCGCAAGCATATCCTGCGCATTCACCTTGCCCTGTAAGAGACCAATTGCCTCGATCAGTACAAGGAGAATAAGAGACCTGGAAAATCTTAACAATTTCCCCGGAGCAGACTCTGAATCTGTCCGTTGTAAGAGTTCAGTTTTTTTCATAATTTAGATTTAAGTGAAAAATTAAATCTTTAACTAATTCTGGTTAATGTCTGATAAGTGATAAAAACATTTTAAACAGAAAATAATAGCTTGAAACAGATTGTTCCATAAGCATAAATTTCAGGTCAGGGCTATAAAAACCCGGGTTAGGTCACGGACAATTTAAACAATCTATGATTTATCAACAAATGTTTTATTAATCATTTTTGTTTCTAATGATAATTTTAGATGTCAGTGATTGAAAAACAAAAACTACTGACAGATTTTTATAATTTCCATGCTTCCGATTAAAATTCTGTTGATTTTTACACTTATAAGAACCGGGGCTCACGGCCCTTATTATGATTGATGCCTTTTTCAGCGTTCAGTAATTTCCAGAATGTCACACGACCGAAACCCGGGGCAATGTGGGCATTCCAGGCGATACGTCAGGACAGGAATTCTGTTGATGACAGGTTCAGGTCGACATCAACCCTGAAAGGATAGAATTAATTCTGTCCTTTTAATTTTCAGTCAGCTTTTGCATAGAATTTAAACAATTCTTCAGTTTTTTATTCTGACTTTTATAATTGCCAGGAATAGTATTTTCTTCCTGGTTTATGAGAAGGGATTGAGACACGGGGACCTGAATCTTTAAAATTGATAAACAGTATGAAATTTCACCGTATCAAAATCTTTGCCGCCGTTCTATTGATCTGCTTATGTCCATTTCTCAATGCACAGGAACTCAAAAAGAACAGAGCAATAATTTTAACCGATGTTGAAAACGAACCGGATGATTCTGAGTCGCTGGTCAGGTTGCTATTATATTCAAATGTGATTGACATTAAAGGAATAATAGCGACAACCTCGGTTCATATGAAAAAAGAAGTGCACCCTGAAACAATCAGGAAAGCAATTGAGGCGTATGGAAAGGTGCAGTTAAACCTGCTGAAGCATGAGGATGGCTTCCCGGATGCCAGTTCACTGTTACAGCTTGTAAAGCAGGGTTTGCAGGAATATGGAATGGCAGGGATCGGAGCAGGCAAAGATTCGCAGGGATCTGAATGGATTATAAAAATCCTTGATGAAAATGATCCCCGACCTTTATGGATTTGCATCTGGGGAGGTCCGAATACTTTTGCCCAGGCATTATATAAAATCCGGCAGACGAGAACCGAAAATGACGCAAATAAGCTCATAAAGAAATTGCGTGTCTATACAATTTCAGATCAGGACGACAGCGGCATCTGGATGAGGAAAAACTTTCCTGATTTATTCTATATTGTCTCTCCGGGAGGTTATGGGGGTTCCACCTGGACGGCAATAAATACAGCCGTGCCCGGATTGAACAATGAAACAATAAGTAACAAATGGCTCGCGAATAACATACAGCAGGCTCATGGACCTCTCGGAGCTGTTTATCCTGATGTTGCTTATGGAATGGAAGGAGACACACCGACTTTCCTTGCATTAATACCGAACGGACTGAATAATTATGAGCATCCCGAATGGGGCGGCTGGGGCGGCCGTTATGAGTTCTATCTTCCGGACTATTCAACTCTGGATACCGGAGGATTTACCGGCGGTGTGCCTGTTGAACCTGAACCTCGCGCAATATGGACAAACGCTTCTGACAGGTTTGTACCTTCTGTTTATAATGAATATGGAAGAGCGATAAGAAGCGATACTGTTGTGTTCGCCAATAACAAAGCTACTCTTTTTCGTTGGAGAGACGATTTCCAGAATGATTTTGCAGCAAGAATGGACTGGTGTACCAAATCATATTATGAAGCCAATCATCCCCCGGTACCTGCATTAGGACACCCCGACCAGATGACTGTCAGATCGGGTGAAGGTTTTGTGCTGGATGCCAGCGGCACCAAAGATCCTGACGGGGACAACCTGAGTTACTTATGGTTCCAGTACGCCGAGGCTGGCTCATATAAGAAACCTGTACGTTTCGAACAGGCTGAAAACCTGTACAGGATCCCCTATATCAAAGCTCCTGTAGTAGATAAACCTGAAACAACACATTTCATTCTCAAAGTAACTGATAAGGGAGAGCCTAAGCTTACAAGATATAAAAGAGTAATTGTAAATATAATTCCATAAATGCTGTTTTTATTTTAGAGATTAAAATCCTGAAATCCTATGAAGAAGTTAATATGCCTTCTGACTGCAGTAATTGTGACCGGTGTATGTGTTAATTCGCAGGATGTCGAAAAACATGCCCCTGCAGGATATGATGTTCTCCGCACGGATATCATGCACGGGAAAATTGATACCATCAGCTATGCCTCAAAAACCGTAGGAGTAAATCGCAGGGCTCTTATATATACGCCGCCGGCATATTCGAAAAGCAGGAAATATCCTGTCTTATATCTGCTCCACGGCATTGGGGGTGATGAAAAGGAATGGCTCAAAGGAGGCCAGCCGCAGGTCATCCTTGACAATCTGTATGCCGACAACAAAATCGAGCCGATGATTGTCGTTATGCCGAACGGAAGGGCTATAAAGGACGACCGTCCGGTTAATGTCATGGCGCCTGACAGGGTAGAAGCATTTGCGACTTTTGAGAAGGACCTGCTTAACGATCTGATTCCATACATAGAAAAGAAGTACCCGGTAATCAATGACAGTGAACACCGTGCAATCGCCGGCTTGTCGATGGGCGGAGGACAATCTCTGAACTTCGGGCTGGGCAATCCCGATAAGTTTGCCTGGGTAGGAGGTTTCTCCTCTGCTCCTAATACCAAACCGCCTGAACAGCTTCTTCCTGATCCTGGAGAAGCCAGGAAAAAGATCAGACTTCTGTGGATTTCATGCGGTGATGCGGACGGTCTGATTACCTTCAGCCAGCGCACACATGATTACCTGGTTGCCAAAAATGTTCCCCATATCTATTATCTTGAGCCTGGAGTGCATGATTTTAAAGTCTGGAAGAACTCATTATACATGTTTTCACAACTTCTTTTTAAACCTGTCGATGTATCCGGATTCAATAAATACAGTCTTGTCGGGATACCGGCGCCATCAAATATAAGAGGAGCCAGGTATCCGATGATAATGCCCGACGGCCGGGCAGTTTTCCGTGTAAAGGCTCCTGATGCCATGAAGGTTCAGCTCGACCTGGCAAAAAAATATGATATGGTCAGGAACAATGAAGGTGTATGGGAAATAACCACTGATTCACTGACAGAAGGATTTCATTATTACTCGTTGCTGATCGACGGGCTTTCTGTCGCAGACCCGGCAAGCGAATCATATTATGGCATGGGTCGGATGGCAAGCGGTATCGAAGTGCCGTTTAAAGGAGATGAGTATTATAAGGAAAAAAACGTTCCTCACGGGGAAATAAGTATTAAAAGGTATTTTTCGGTTGTATTTAACACATGGCGCCAGTTTTATATTTATAAACCTGCCGGTTATGATGTAAACGTCAATGAAAAATATCCCGTTCTATATATCCTGCACGGAGGAGGAGAAGATCAGAGGGGATGGGCTACCCAGGGTAAGACAGACCTGATACTCGATAATCTCATTGCTGCGGGCAAAGCAAAGCCGATGCTGATAGTAATGCCGGACGGAAATGTAACAGGGCAGCAGGGATTTGGAGAGAACACGTTGAGAATGTTCGAAAGAGAGCTTAAGCAATCCGTCATTCCTTTTGTTGAAAAGAATTATCGCGTTGAAACCGGACCTGGTAATCGTGCTCTTGCCGGGCTGTCGATGGGTGGTTTACAGACTCTTTACGTGGGTATCAATAATCCTGATATGTTCCCCTGGCTGGGAGTTTTCAGCTCAGGCTGGATAATGCCTGCTCAGAACGACCTTGCCAATAAACAATATGATATTATCAAAAATAATCCCGGTAAGATGAGCTCTCTGAAGCTTTTCTGGATCGCTATGGGCGGGAAAGAAGATATTGCATATGACAACTGCCAGGCAATGCTGAAAAAGCTGGATGAGCTGAACGTGAAGTACACCTACAGCGAATACCCGGGCGGACATACCTGGCCTGTATGGAGAAACAACCTGTACAATTTTGCACAATTGCTGTTCAGGTAACTTATTTTGCCGATCTCAGGCGTATGATATGTGGATCCGACTGGTTAAGCCAGACTGCTTGTAACTTAATTCACAACCTCTAAAAACCTGTTTAACTAACCAATCCGAATAAGATGAAAAAAAGTCGCTTAATTGTAATCCTTGCTCTGGCGCTTGTACTGCCGGTCACTATGATGATTGTGATCATGGTTGCAGGCACAGGGTGCAATGTTTCTTCCGCACGGTCGGAAGGTCCATGTGATATCTATGCTGCGGGAGGCGCTCCATGCGTGCTGCCCACAGCAGTACTCGTGCATTGTATAAATCGTATAATGGTCCGCTGTACCAGGTAATGCGCCAGTCGGATGGCAAAACTCTTGACATTGGTGTTGTCCGTCCTGGTAAAGGTGATCCCGGCGGATATGCCGATGCAGCCGCACAGGATAAATTCTGCGCCAATACATATTGCTGGATCACAATTCTTTACGACCAGTCCGGTAATGGAAACCATCTCACTCAGGCACCCCGCGGCGGATTCAGCGGTCCGTCAATGGGTGGATTCAATAACCTGCCTGTTGCCGACATGGCCCCTGTGACAATCATGGGACATAAAGTCTATGGCATTTTTATAGAGCCGGGAATGGGACTTCGTGATGACGACCCGGTTGGTACAGCCGTCGACGATCAGGCCGAAGGTCAGTACTGGGTGGTCAATGGACACCATTACAACTCAGGATGCTGTTTCGATTACGGCAACGCTGAAACAGACAGCCGCGATGACGGTGACGGCACAATGGAAACAACATACTATGGTAATGCCAGCGCATGGTATCACGGACAGGCTCCCGGCCCATGGATCATGACAGACCAGGAAAACAACCTGGTGGGTTGTGTCAATCCTTCTCCAAATGATAAGTACTGCCCCGACCTGCCCAGTATCACCTGGCGATTCGTGACAGCAACAGCTGACGGCGAACCTCACCATTGGAGATCGATGGGCGGAGATGCCCAGAAGGGCGACCTGAAGGTCATGTTCGACGGCACCACGCGTAATAAATGACAGGAACAGCTATGATCCGATGCGCAAACAGGGAGCTATCCTCCTCGGTAACGGTGGTGACAACAGTGTCGGTTCACAGGGTACTTTCTATGAAGGCGCAATGACAGCGCCAGGAACATTCCCTACACAGGAAACAAATCAGAAAATCCAGGCTAACATAGTGGCTGCAAAGTATGATGTTCAGACGCCTGAGCATTGCCCCGGCAGGTATGAACGATACTCCTCCAGGACTTCAGACATTCTCACCAGAAGTCGTCACAGAACACTACAGTAACATTCACAAATACCACAGGTGCACCTGTGAGTAACCTCACATTGAGCCATTTCAGTACCCGGAGGATGGAAATCCGTGGTCAGAAGGTTCTGACAGAATCTTCAAAGACATTCACTGAACCGATCGCTCCGGGTGAAAGCGTGAACGCAACCTTCACTGTCACTTCAGGAACAGGAGACCTTCAACGGTGACCTGGTCGGCACGGCCTCATGGACTACCGAATCGGGCAAATGGACCTCAATCGGAAACAGCTGTTGAAAAAGTGCGAAATGTCAGCCCGGTCAAGATCAATGAGTTCCGGATAAGCGACGGATCACCTGACAACTCAACTAATTCATTTATAGAACTCTTACAACGCCGGCGACAGTGAAACCGATATCTCAAACTGGACACTGACACATCACCAGACCCAGATGCCGGTCTTCTCATCTGTTAAGATTCCTGCCGGAACAAAACTTGCTGCCCACGGTTTTTACCTGCTGGGTCTTTCCAATTCAGGGCTCGCAGTTCCTGCTAAAAAGGGTGAATCAACCATCTATGTAAGAAATGTCACGGGCATGTCCAATGGCGATGTTATTGAAATCGGTGAAGGATCAGCAAAGGAAAGCCGTAAGATAGTCAAGCATCACTTCAGCAACAGTGCCTGAGGCGCCTGCATCACCTTTCGGTTTCGGCCGCAGGAGGACCTATCGGTTCGACTACAGTATGGCAGCCTCTCCCTGATGGCCCGGTTATCAATATTCCGGCAGGCTCTACAAATATACCTGTCACAAGCGTGGCTGGTTTCGAAGTCGGACAGAAGATGGCCATTGGTTATGGCGCCAGCTATCCTGCTGTTGCCCAGGCAATTGAAAAATATGAGGTTGTCACTATCACCAAGGTAGGCAAGCAGGGAACCCAGGCATGGCTCTCAATGGATGCAAAAGCCGGAGATACAAATATCAAGGTATCATCAGTCGAAAATATTTCGGTCGGTGATAAGATAAGGCTCGATATAGACAGCGAAGGTCACGGGATAGAGACTGTCACTGTAAAGAGTGTCGGTACGCAGTCGTCTCGCAGTACATTCAATGGTCCGCTGAAAGATAAGGATGATCCCGGGACAGGGCTCGAACTGGCTGAACCATTGAAATTCAATCATGCATCCAACATGCCATTCAGTGCAAGAGGAACCGGTATCACCTTTGAACCGGCAACATCTTTTGCCCATTCAAGTAATGAGCCCGTATTGGCGCTCAGGTCCAGCATCACACTTGACCAGCCTCTGGCAAACGACCATGAGATCGATGATGTGGTATCTGACGAAAAAGTTACAACTGCCGGCTACCAGGGTACAAAGGAGCCGGATCAGTGGTTCGGAGGTCCGGCCCTCTCTGCAAGTGCTGGAAATATGGTGTTGCGTGATGCAAATGGTAATGTTGTTGATGGTCTCAATTATGGCGGACTTGTTGATCCCTGGGCAGCCGAAGGCTATCAGGCTGCCTCAGGGGCCGGGGAGAGCGGATGTTACGTACCTTCTCCTGCCATGAGCAGAGGCTTCAGGATGGGTCCTTCTGCACCTTCCAGCCAGCCTGACAAGAGTGCCGGTCGTTTTCCTGATGGTGCAGACAGTGACTTCAATTGCCGTGATTTCTATGGTGCAAAACACTATCACACTTTTAGCCCCGGCAGCTGCCGGTTCAAATAATATTCAAAGTCGCAAGTGTGGCAGACTTAAGTGCTGGTCAGAAGATAATAATAGGCAAAGGTGAAAACAGCGAAACAGCAGTTATCGCAGCTGTCGGAACACCGGGAGGCACAACATTAAATACTTCTGCAAGTGCTGGAAAGAAAGTCATCCTGGTTGCAAGCGTGGAAGGCTTTAATCCCGGACAGTCCATAACAATTGGTAGTGGTAAAAATGTTGAGAATGTGGTAATTGCTGGAGTAGCTCCTGGCCGACGTCGTTTCGGAGGTGCACCCGGTAATATACCGGCAGACACGATCAAAGTCACCAATCCTCTTAAGTATGGCCATGCTGCAGGCACACAGGTATCCGGTAGTGGTATTAACCTTTGCCGGTCCGCTGACAATGGCCCATGAGAATGGTACTCAGATAGCCAGCAATCTTCCCACACCAGGTGAACCAAATCAGTATATCAGGAAACAGTAGTGAGGAACAACCGGACAATCCTGGCCCTGGTGGCGCCTGTTAATGACAGGATTAAATATCCTTGCCCTGGTCCTGGCCACCCTTATGAGCTGGCATTATCTGACGGGCGGATCTATGTCAGGTTGCGGTGTTGGAAGCCCGTGCGAACAGGTCCTGAATAGCCGGTGGTCTACAATAGCGGGGGTCTTGCCAGTGAGTGGTTTAGGCGGTTGGGGTTTATTTAGCAATGCTGGTTTCAGGCTTTCTTATTGGTTCATCTTCAGAGATATCGTTAATTCGCCTGGCCTGGAGTGTGATGTTGGTACTGGCAGGCTCAATTGCCGGTAGCGCCATCTGGTTCACAGTCTTACAGAAATGGATCATCGGGGATTTATGTCCCTATTGTATGACTACCCATACAATAGGTTTGCTTCTGGCAATCCTGGTCATCCGGCAGGCGATCAAATATTACAGGGGACAGAATATTCCTCTCCTGCCTGCCATGGGCAGGGTCCTTACAGGCCTGGTTCTTGCCGGCTTAATTGCAGTCATCCAGTTAAGTTCTGCTCCCGGAACTGTTTACAGTGACGGACAGTCGAAGGAAAACATTACAGCCGTCGATTATCATAATGTGCCATTGATCGGTTCTCCCGACGCGCCATATGTCGTCACATTGCTTTTTGATTACCAGTGTTCCCATTGTCAGAAAATACATTTTATGCTCGATGAGGCGATTCACAGTTACTCTGGCAAGCTGGCGTTTGTACTGTGTCCGTCCCCGTTGAATCCCGAATGCAATCCTTACATCTCCAGGGACACGGATGAGTTCAAAAATTCCTGCGAACTGGCAAAGATTGGCCTGGCGGTATGGGTAGCCAGGCGTGAAGCATTTCCTGACTTCGAAAACTGGATGTTCACATTTGAATCGGGCGACAGATGGCTTCCCCGAAGCCCCGAAGCTGCCAGGGCAAAAGCGATTGAACTGGTCGGCCAGGAACAGTTCGATGCTGCCTGGACCAACCCATGGGTCGGAGAGTATTTGCAAACCTCAGTCCGGATTTATGGTCAGACCTTACAGAATGGCAATGGTGGCATCCCAAAATTGATTTTCGGTTCGCGTTGGATGATCCCGGAACCGAATAACACGGATGATCTTGTTATGATCCTGCAGAAGAGTCTTGCTGTACCCCGACTTTGACCATGAATAACATTATAAAAACCGATAATATGAAAAGAGCATTTTTAACACATCCCGGATTCTTCATACTTTTGATTCTGTCATTCACTTTCACATTATCCGGCCAGAATGCCAGAATCAAATTCGACACGGAACGCATCTTGGGAGATGTGGACAAAAACCTTTATGGGAACTTTGTTGAACACCTGGGCAGATGCGTATATGGTGGGATTTACGAACCGGGATCACCTCATTCAGACGTCAATGGTTTCCGCAAAGATGTTCTGGAAGCTGTAAAAGGACTTAGTGTTTCACTTATCCGTTATCCCGGGGGTAATTTCGTATCAAATTATCACTGGCTCGACGGGGTTGGGCCGAAAAATGAGAGAGTACCCAGGATGGAACTTGCCTGGGCAAGGCTTGAAACCAATGAATTCGGGACAAACGAATTTATTAAATTCTGCAGGGCGGCAGGCAGCGAACCCTATCTGTCTGTCAACATGGGGACCGGCACCATCGAGGAGGCACAACGCTGGGTTGAGTATTGTAACGTGAAGGAAGGTCCGTATTATGCAGAATTGCGAAAGAAACACGGTTTTCCCGATCCATACAATGTAAAATACTGGAGCCTCGGAAATGAAATGGATGGTGAATGGCAGATGGGTCATCTGAATGCTGAAGACTATACTAAAAAAGCCCTTGAGGCTGCTAAGCTGATGAGGCTTACTTCACCTGATATCAGGCTTATTGCTACCGGATCATCAAATTACAGGCCCACCGCTGATCCTGACCACTGGAACCGTACGATAATAACAAACCTGAAGGATGTTGCCGACTATATAGCCCTTCATATGTATGTCGGTAATCCGGATAACAATTATTATAATTTTCTTTCCACTCCTCTGGTCATGGAACAGCGAACAGGCATTGTCAGGGGTATGATTGAAGAAGCAATGCAGAAAGCCGACAGGGGAAACAGGCCTCCCATGTATATTGCATGGGACGAATATAATGTATGGTACCGGGCAAGAACGACGGAAACAATGCAAGGAACAAGGGCTCTGGAAGAAAGATATAATCTTGAGGATGCCCTTGTCATAGGTGGATTCCTTAATGTATTTATCCGCAACGCCGACATTATCAAGATGGGCAATATGGCCCAGCTGGTCAATGTCATTGCTCCTGTTTTTGCAGAAGAAAAGGGAATGTTCAGACAGACAATATATTTCCCTCTGGAATTATTTGCGAGAAATATGCACGGGAAATCACTTAATCTTTTTGTCGACTGCCCTTCATATAATACCGGTGATTTTTACCTGGGTCCGGGTGAAGCAAAGACAAAACAATCGGATGTACCGTATCTCGATGTGTCGGCTACTTATGACAATGGCGAAGTTGTTATCTGTGTCGTTAACAGGCACAGGGATAATCCCATAAAAACTGATATTATGTGTCAGTCAGGTGAGTTTGCCGATGTGCTCAGCGTTTTCGAGATCAATGCATCCGACATTAAGGCAACAAATGATTTTGGTGCTGAAAATGTAAAAACCGCTTCAAAGCCAGACATCAAACCAAAAGGTAATATAGCAACATATTCATTTCCTGCGCATTCTCTGACCATGATCCGTGGAAAAGTAAAATAAAAGCAAAAAATATGAAAATGAATTTCAGATTATTGGTTGTATCAGGTTTACTCTTGCTGAATATAAACACTTTTTCGCAGGACCGGAAATTCTACATATTCCTGTGCTTCGGACAGTCGAATATGGAAGGCGCCGCAAGAGCGGAAGCGCATGATTCCGTTGTCGATGCCCGTTTCCGGGTTATGGAGACGGTCGACTGTCTAAACCTTAACAGGATTAAGGGTAACTGGTATCCGGCTGTTCCGCCCTTGTGCCGTTGCAGAACGGGACTTTCGCCTGCGGATTATTTTGGCAGGACCATGGTGGCAAACCTTCCGGATAAAATCAATGTCGGAATTATCAATATTGCTGTCGCCGGCTGCAAAATTGAACTTTTTGATAAGGATAATTACCAGCCGTATGCTGCAACAGCTCCATCATGGATGACAGGCATTATCAAGGAGTATGGAGAGAATCCGTATGGACGACTGGTTGAAATGGCAAAGCTGGCTCAGAAGGATGGTGTAATAAAAGGAATTCTGATGCATCAGGGAGAGTCGAATACAAATGATACACTCTGGACAAAGAAAGTGAAAGTCGTGTATGATAACCTTATGAAAGATCTGAAACTAAATCCCAAAAAAGTTCCTATCCTTGCCGGTGAAGTCGTCAATGCAGACCAGGGAGGGGTTTGTGCCGTTATGAACCGGATCATCGCCACCCTGCCGGAAACAATTCCAAATTCTTACGTGATATCCTCAGCTGGCTGCACAGATGCACGTGACAACCTGCATTTTAATGCTGAAGGTTACCGTATGTTTGGGAAACGATATGCTGAAAAAATGCTTTCCATTATGGGCTATAATATCGCCCGGTAATGTTTGGACACTAACTGGTGAGAAGGTTGAAGCCTGAAGGTAAAGGACATATTCTTTGCTCATACCCGAATTTCCCAAGGTATATAGGAGGCCCTGCAGATCAGGTATCTTCGTTTATCAGCTCATCGAAATAAGTCATTACAAATGCAATATGGCAAAAAACCTTTCGCATCCATATGTTCTATTCAAAGAAAGGTACGCCCCTTATGGCATATTTTTTCATTGCTTCTTCATTAATATCCACACCAATTCCCGGATGGTTAGATACTGTGACAAAACTGTCCTTTACCCAGTCACCTTCATCAAAGGTGACAATTTCCTTATACATCGGATTGGTATGAAAGTAGGATTGCCACTCCATAATTAGGAAGTTAGGTACTGATACGCACACATGTGCACATGCCATTGCACCCAGAAACGAAGCAACCATATGTGGGGCAAAAGGAATGTAATACAGATTTGCCAGGTTGGCAATACGTTGTCCTTCACCCAGTCCGCCACATTTCTGCAGATCGGGCATTACAGCATCAACACCGCCTATTTCCAGCAGCCTCCTGAATCCATAAGCCAGATAGATATTTTCACCTGCAGCGATTGGGGTGCTTGTTTCCTGAGATATCAATCTGTATGCTTCAACATTTTCTGCAGGAATTGGTTCTTCCAGCCATAGCAGGTTCAATGGCTCAACCCGTTTTGAAATTGCCAGGGCAGTATTCAGATCATACCTGCCGTGCATATCCACAGCTATATCTATCTTTGGTCCCACTGCCTCCCTGACGGCAGCTAACTGGTCATACATTCTTTGAAGCTCACCCTGGCTGGCAGTCCAGTTATATCTGTCGAATCTGTTTGGGTCACCTGCCTGGTCTATATCAAATTTAATGGCATTGAATCCCATATTTACGGCATTAAGAGCAGAATCAGCAAATTCTTTTGGTGCAGGATTGTTAGACCTGTAGAGTGCAGTATCGCTGTATACCCTTACCTTATCGCGGAATTTTCCACCCAGTAACTGATAAACAGGAACATTCAGTGCTTTTCCGGCAAGGTCCCACAATGCTGTTTCAAAGGCAGAAAGAACGGCAACATACATTCCTGCCTGTGCTCCTCCGAAAAAACCACCTCTCCTGATGTCTTCAAAAATCCTGTGCACATTTAACGGATTTTGCCCTCTGAGCCTTCTTGCCATATTTTGAACCAGGTAATAAGTTCCGCCTATGGCATCAACTCCTTCTCCACAACCATAAATATCCTGATTAGTGTACATTTTCACAAAAAGACTTCCCCCAATGTAGCCACACTTAACATCCGTGATTTTCAGATCAGAAGGAGAGGAAGTTTTTTGTGCAGCTGTTATGGCCTCCTGATAGCCACTTCCAAAGCCGGCCAGTGGAGTAGCAGCTGCAATAGCAGCAAAACTGGCAGCTTTTCCTAAAAATGCTCTTCTTGAATTTGATTTTTCCATAGTCTTAGTTTTATTATTGATTTCATACTATGTTTTTCGTTTCAATTACGAATATGATTCTGACTTACAAGTGATACGATAATTACTTTGGTAAAAAATCTTCCCAACATACAGTAATCAAGCTCAAATAAAAGTAGAAAATTATTCTGATAACAATCCACTAGAACCGTAACAAATACAAATAATCATATTAATCCTGTCAGTAAAAAGTCCTGGTATGGTAAAACTGCTGTACACAACAGTGAATTACAAGAAAGGATGAAAACGCTGATGAGCAACAAAATATCTTCATCTTCCTTCGGATTATTTTTCCCTTGGATGAATCCCTGCAAAACCTGTTTGTTACTGATTGATAAATTTTCAGCTGGTTTTCAAATTGTTATCAGATAATTGGGTAAATTGATGAAGACTGACTCTATGAACCAATTTAAACCTCAAAATTCAATACTATTATGAAAAGAGACGAATTCATAAAAGCGGTGGCAGCGACCGTCCCGGCTGCTGTCGTGGCGACTGACTTTAAGCATCTTGCTGCGAGTGAGATGGGAAAGGTCAGGATCACCGATGTAAAATTCATGCGTATTCAAATAGACAGGGGCCATGTTATGCCCCTGGTTAAAATTGAAACAGACGCAGGCGTTTATGGAATTGGCGAATGTCACCATGATGTTAGCGGTTTAGGGGCTAAAGATGTGGTTCTGAATGCTTTCAAACAGATCCTGGTTAAGCAGGATCCGTTCGATATTGCGCGTCTTACCCAACTGATGAAGTGGCGTGTATCATATCTGGGAGGCAATGGAGGGATCGCTTTACATGCAGTTACCGGGTGCGAGATCGCCCTTTGGGATCTGACAGGGAAGCTTCTCGGTTTGCCTCTTCGTAAAATACTTGGCGGGGGATGCTACACCAACCGTGTAAGAGCCTATTTGACTAACCAGCCGAGAGATATGCTTGATCCTGCATCCTGTCGTGAATGGATCGATTACATTAACCAGTCGGTACAGAAATGGACAGCTGTGAAGCCCTTCAGGTTATCCAGGCGTCCCGGCGGAAGTGAATTAAACCGTCGTCTTTCCCATAGTGAACTGGATATGAACATACGTGCTTTCAGCAATTTAAGGGAAGCTGCCGGTGATGAATTTGAGATTATTGTCCACTGTCACTGGGAGTATGGATTTTACGATGCACTGAGTTTCGCAAAGGCTCTGGAACCGATCAGGCCGTGGTGGCTGGAAGATCCTATGCCAATTAATTATGTGGATACCTGGGCAAAGCTAACGGCAGCTTCTCCGGTACCTATACTCTGTGGCGAGAATCTTTATACGCTGTACGACTTTCTTCCTTTTATAACAAAACAGGCAGTTCATATGGTCGAAATTGATATATCCATGGCAGGTGGTCTACTGGAGGCAAAAAAGATTGCAGAGCTGGCTAATGCATATTACATGCCTGTCGCAACCCATAATGTGATGGGGCCGATAGCTACAATTGCTTCAGCTAATTGCGCAGCTACTATACTTGATTTTATTGGACATGAAAGCTATGATTATAAACGGGATTCTCATGCAGGATGGGATTCCCTGATCGAATATGACCGGGAGATGATACAGGATGGATATATTCAGCTATCTGACAAACCCGGCCTCGGGCTTGATCTCAATAAAGAGACGGCAATGAAGTATCTGGTGGAGGGGGAAAAATGGTGGGGATAAATATTGTGGATTAGGGTGACAGACTGCAGGTGATACAGCCGGAGCGGCTGAAGACATACTGAACCGTTGGGAAAAATAAAGTGAAATTTGAACGAAAATTTAACGTTTTTGACAATAAAACGTTAAGCTATCTGTCAGAAGTGTTTTTCTTTTATGGAAAGATTGGAATGTTAAATATCCAAATTATTTATAATGAAAAGAAATGTTAATATTTTGTATTTAATCTTCTTGATTGCGATACTGTTGGCTTGCAATTCAATGCAGATTCTGTCAGCCCAAAACGAAAGCCGGACTGAAGTAAAAAAACAAGTCGTTCCGGGAGAACAAGCCCCACCTGCCAATCCGGGACAGAATAATTTCGGCGGTATGCGTCCGCCTGTCGGTCCCGGCGGACAGAGGCCGGCAATACGACAACCACGTCCTGAACCTGAAGTCCGGACAGTTTCTCTGGATGAGCTCTCAATGAGTGATCCGTATATCTATCCTGACGAAAAGTCCCATACTTATTACCTGACAGGTACGGGTGGACGTCTGTACAAAAGTAACGACCTGAAAATGTGGACCGGCCCTTACCCGATCATTGATCTTTCAGGAACATGGATGGACGGACTCTTCGTTGCTGCCGCTGAGATACATAAAATCGGGAATAAATATTATTATGCAGGCACCTGGAGCGACCACAGTAACCTGATTGAGAATGTACCACGCCGTTACAATGTGCCTACTAACCAGACCCAGCTTTTAGTAGCCGATTCGCCTGAAGGACTTTTCAAGCCATTGGTTGCTGACCATGATTTCTGTCTTGGTCCGGAAAACTGGGACATCATCGATGGTACCCTTTATGAAGAGAATGACACCACATATATGGTTTTAGTTCATGAGTGGACCCAGCTGATCGACGGAACCATGGCTTACATGCCTCTTTCAAAGGATCTGACTCATCGAACCGCCGAACCAACCACAATCTTCCGGGCCAGTGAGGCTGCATGGTCCAAAGAGATGAATAGCATCGGTGAAGCTACTTTTGGTCTGAAAATGCCGGGCTGGGTTACCGACGGACCGCAGATGTTCAGGACCCAGACAGGTAAACTGGGTATGTTATGGTCAAGCTGGGGAGAACACAGGTATGCACAGGGCATAGCCTATTCTGCATCAGGAAAAATGAAAGGCCCGTGGATTCAGGAAAAAGAAGCATTTAAAGGAGACAATTCCGGTCATGGTATGTTGTTCACGACATTTGAAGGCAAACGTTTATTTATCATTCACCATGCTGAAGCAAACGGTCCTCGCAAACCCCAGCTCTATGAGGTAGATGATTCAGGCGATAAATTGTTACTTGGTCCCAGATATAACCCGTAATTAAAGAAGACATAATCTTGTATATGAAACTATTAACCTTCTTAAGCGCAGCTTTCTTATTATTCGTCCCTGGTCCAGAAATGCAACCCGCAAGGAATCCCGTAATATTTGCAGATGTGCCTGACATGTCGATGATACGCGTCGGCGATACTTATTACATGAGCAGCACAACGATGCACATGTTCCCGGGTGTCCCGGTTATGAAATCAAAAGACCTCGTAAACTGGCAGCTCGTTAATTATACGTACAACACTCTGGGTGATAATGATGCATTGATGCTGAATAACGGTAAAAATGCCTATGGACGCGGCACCTGGGCCAGCTGCATCCGTTTTCATGACAATACCTTTTATGTTTCATCCTTTTCCTCGACAACAGGCAAGACATATATCTGGTCGGCAAAAGACATCGAAAAAGGACCCTGGACAGAGAAATCATTCAGCCCGAGCTTTCACGATCACACCCTGGTTTTTGATGACGACGGCCGTGTCTATCTCATCTACGGTAATAAGAAACTTACACTGGTGGAACTAAATGCCGATTTGTCCGGAGTAAAGGATGGTGGAATAAACCAGGTAATAATTGAAAATTCAAGCGCCCCCTCGGGGCCAGACAGCGGTTTGGGGGAAGGCTCTCAACTGTTCAGGTTCAACAGCAAATATTATCTGTTCAATATCACCTGGCCCAAAGGAGGCATGAGGAGTGTGGTTGTACACAGGGCAGACAGGATAACCGGACCATGGGAGGGAAAGCTTATCTTCCAGGATCTTGGCGTGGCACAGGGTGGAATGGTCGACACACCTGATGGCAAATGGTTTGCTTACCTGTTCAGGGATTTCGGATCAGTGGGACGTATCCCGTATATCGTTCCCATGAAGTGGGAAGATGGCTGGCCCGTGATCGGAATTAACGGCAAAGTTCCCGAAACACTCGATCTGCCTGCAGGCAAAGGATTGATTCCCGGGATTGTCGCTTCCGACGAGTTTAACCGTAAAAAAGGCGATGCTCCGCTTCCTCTTGTCTGGCAGTGGAACCATACCCCGGATAACAATCTGTGGTCAGTTTCTCAGAGAATAGGTTACCTGCGACTGACTACAGGACGGACAGACACTCTTTTTGTTCAGGCCCGGAATACACTGACGCAGCGCACTATCGGACCTGAATGCTCAGGGTCAACAATGATTGATGTCACAAATATGAAAGAGGGTGATTTCGCGGGTCTGGCCCTCCTGCAGAGAAAATTCGGAATTGTGGGTGTTAAATTTATCAATGGCGTCAAATCGGTAGTGATGATCAATGCCCAGTCGGGCAAACCGGTAGAAGTGGAAAATGTCCCGCTCGTACAGGAGACTGCTTATCTGAGGGCAGAATGCGATTTCACTGACCGCAGGGATGTGGCATATTTTTATTACAGCCTCGACGGGAAATTCTGGAAATCCATTGGGAATCAGCTGAAAATGGAATACTCCATGCCGCATTTCATGGGATATCGATACGGATTATTCAATTACGCTACAAAAACTCCCGGAGGCTTCGTGGATTTCGACTGGTTCCGGATAACCAATGAGAGAATAGAAAAGAATTAGACCATAAATAATTATCAAACTATGAGAAAAACTACTTTAAACCGGATCAGACAATCAGGAAAGGGAATGTTAGCATTTATCTTACTGATTTTTGCTGTGCCCCTGGTTACCGGTCAGACCCTTCGCATGAATAACCAGGGATACTTCGAAGCCCGCGGTATAAATATACTGGTATTCAGCAACCAGTATAACGGGATGTTTTTTGATGAAAAGACCGCAGGTATTGAAATTATCCATCATGGTGTAAGGACTTCGACAGGCGGAGCAATAAGGCTGCAGAATACCCCTGAACAATGGGACCTGGTTCCTGCTGTCGTCAGCCGTAAGATTGATACAATTGCAAATACCATTAATGTGGAGCTGAGCTATAAAGAATTAAATTTTATATCTAAAATAAGTGTCACCGCCAGAGACAACGGGGCAGAAATTAATGTATTTCTCGACAAACCGCTGCCGGAAGAGCTCGTGGGGAAGGCAGGATTCAACCTTGAGTTCCTGCCTCCGGTATATTTTGAAAAGACATATATTGCCGATGGCAGGCCGGGCAGTTTCCCGGAATATCCTTCGGGCAATACAAAAATTGAACCGGTAAGTAAAAAAATAGCACAGTTTTCAGGTCATTCCACATTCGATGACAGGGGTCGGGGCGAATTCATTGTCCCATTTCCCATAACCACTGCCAGAACCATGGTACTGGCGCCGGAAGATCCCGAATGCATGGTGAAAATCAGCAGTGCCGATGCTGACCTTATGCTTTTTGATGGCCGTAACCTTGCACAGAACGGATGGTTCATTGTCCGTAGTTTATTGCCTGCCAATAAAACAGGCAAAGTACTTGACATGGTACGTCGAACCAAGTGCTATCCCCGCCTGGCTCAGGAAGCCCGTAATCGGTTTCTCCCAGGCAGGTTATGTTCCTGACCAGGAAAAAGTGGCTGTAATTGAATTGGATATGAATGATACTCCTTTAAAGACTGCCCGGGTTTTCCAGATTACTCCGGAAGGGAAATCTGTTGAGAAATTCAAAGGTGAAGTGAAAGTATGGGGAAAATACCTGCGCTATAATTATGCCAGGTTCGATTTCAGTTCACTTAAAGAATCCGGAATTTATTTTATCCAGTACGGAGATCAGAAAACAAATCCATTCAGAATAGCTTCAAATGTATATGATGATGTATGGCACCCTACTCTGGATGTATGGTTCCCGGTACAAATGGATCACATGGAGGTAAATGAAGCTTACCGGGTATGGCATGGAGCGCCTTATCTTGATGACTGTCTTCAGGCTCCTCTTAATCATCAGCATTTTGACGGGTACAGGATGGGCAACACCACGGATACAAAATATAAGCCTCTGGAACGCATCCCGAATATGGCTATAGGCGGGTGGTTCGATGCCGGTGATTTCGATATTCAGACAGGTTCTCATAACAGTGTTGTCTCAAGATTTGTTGATGCATGGGAGATGCTTAAGCTTGACAGGGATGAAACATATATCGACCAGCAAACACGGTATGTCGATATCCATCACCCTGACGGGAAGGCGGATATCCTTCAGCAAATTGAGCATGGTACGTTGAACCTGGTGGCACAGTGTGAAAATATCGGTCATCCTGTTCAGGGGATTATCGTTCCTAACCTGCATCAGTATCATCATCTTGGAGATGCAATGACTGAAACCGATAATCTTCCATACAATCCTGCTCTCAAACCTTATGAAACTGATGGTAAATCAAGCGGGACCCCGGATGATCGCTGGGCATTCACCACACGTCAGCCATTTCTGGATTATTCAACTGCTGCCACCCTCGCATCAGCAAGCCGTGTCCTCAGAGGATACAACAACGATCTTGCCGACAGGAGCCTTGCCACTGCAAAGCGACTCCTTGAAGAAGCTAATGAACTGACCAAAAACACAGGCAGTAACAATCCTATGATGCGCAGAGGTTCTGACATGGATGCTGTGCTTCAACTATATATTACAACGAAGGAGAAAAAATATGCCGACAGGTTCCTGGAACAGATATGGACTTCGCTCGAACCACCGGCCGGACCGGGGGAGCCGCCGGAGGCCCTTTACCGGGAGAGGACTCCTTTCCGCTCTGAAAGCTTTGCCTTATATGGATGACGATTTTAAAGTCAGGCTGAAAGACTATGTGATTAAATATAAAGAATCTCTGGCTGAAACAGAAAAGCAGAATCCCTATGGCGTACCGATATCTCTTGGAGGCTGGGGTGGAAGCGGGACCGTAGTAAGCTGGGCAATTACAAACTATTATGCTTACGAGGCATTCCCCGAAATAATGAGTAAAGAATATGTTTTAAGAGGTATGAATTACGTTTTGGGCTGTCATCCATATTCAAATGTATCTTTTGTAAATGCAGTAGGAACTGTTTCCAAGAAAGTTGCCTATGGAAATAACAGGGCTGATTTTACAACTATTGCGGGAGGTATTGTGCCGGGATTGATATTGCTGAAACCTGATTTCCTTGAAAATAAAGATGACTGGCCTTTCCTCTGGGGCGAAAATGAAGTCACTATCGGCGGTAGTGCAGATTATATTTTTCTTGCAAAGGCTGCAGGCAGCATTGCAGATAAATCAAAGTAGTGTTAAATAATTAACAGTAAAAAAATGAGACATATTAAATCACTTATTCTTCTGGCAGCTCTGTTCTTGCTGACTGCAAATGCGAGCTCGCAAAACCCGATCATCCGCGATCAGTTCACCGCTGATCCGACGGCAAGAAATTTCAATGGTAAAGTGTACCTGTTTCCTTCCCACGATATACCGGCTCCAGCGAGCTTCCCGCGGAAAAATTGGTTTTGTATGGCAGATTACCATGTCTTTTCGTCCACAAACCTTACCGATTGGACCGACCATGGCGTTATCGTCAGCCAGGATAAAGTCGACTGGGTAAACCCCGCTTCATACAGCATGTGGGCACCAGACTGCGTTGAAAGAAACGGGAAATATTATTTCTATTTCCCTGCAAATGTCAAAACCGGAAGGGGTTTCGGAATAGGGGTGGCAGTAGCTGATAAACCTGAAGGTCCCTACATTCCTCAACCCGAGCCTGTCAAAAAGATTAACGGAATAGACCCATGTGTATTTATCGACAAAGATGGTCAGGCATACATATACTATTCCCTTAACAGGATTTTTGCAGCCAGGTTGAGCGACAATATGCTGGAGCTTGCTTCTGATCCGGTTGTAATAGGAGATTTTCCGAAAAAGGGTCTTGTTGAAGGTCCTTTTATGTTCGAACGCAACGGAAAATACTACATGACATATCCCCACGCTGAAAACAAGACTGAAAGGCTCGAATATGCGATGGCTGAGAATCCGATGGGACCTTATAAAGTAACGGGTGTCATTATGGACGAAACACCCATGGGTACATGGACAAATCATCATTCGTTGATACAGTACAACGGACAATGGTATCTCTTCTATCACCAGAGCGCCTATTCGCCTGATTTTGACAAGAACAGGTCTGCCTGTATCGACAGCCTCTTTTTTAACGAAGACGGTACTATCAGGAAAGTAATTCCCACTAACAGGGGCGTTGGGATCACCGGCGCAGATAATAAAATAGAAATAGACCGTTACAGTCGCATAAGCCCGGACGGAGCTTCGGTTGCATTCATCGATACGACCAATACATTTAAGGGCTGGAAAACAATATTAAGCAAACAGAACAGCTGGATTTCGTACAATGCAGTTGATTTCGGAAGCAAAAAGCTTAAGTCAGTCCTGGTCCGCGGTCTGTCACAAACCGGAGGAACTATCCAGGTATTTCTCGACAAACCAGAGGGTACCCGGATTGCTGAAGTACCGATACCAAAGGGAACTGAATGGAGCACCACAGAAGCAAAGATCCTTAAATACGAAAAGGGAATTCATAACCTGGTTGTAGTGGTCAAAGATGTTAATCCTGTTGAAATAGACTGGTTGACCTTCAAATAGTGGTTTTATGTAATTAATTATTGTGATGATAATTAATTGTTTAGTTGTTGAAAATCAAGTTGAATTTCTTTTAAAAATTACGATTATCGATGAGACAATATTCAAAGGATCGAAGCACCCCTAATCCAGAAATTCATTACAAAGGTCTCCCCTGGAGCTCCCTATCAGACGGTCTGCGATCTCAGGATTATTCTCCCGATCAGATAATAAACCTCTACATATAATAGAATGATTGTGGGAGCGAGAAAGTTGAAAAGAAAATATGATTTAATTCTTTTGTAAAACTGCGCGGTTCTGATATCTTAACCGGGATTTAAATGAATAATCACGGTATTGAAAAAAATATTCTTGCTGTACTTTTATTAATTTCTTTAACGATCTTATCTGTTTCAGGGCAGGCCGGTGAAAACTACCTTGAAATCCAGAAGATGACCGGTAAAATTAATTTCGACGGTATTTGTAATGAACCGCTCTGGGACAGTCTTTCCAAAATTCCAATGACCATGTTCAAGCCAAATCATGGCAGCAGGCCGTCAGAAAGATCGGATGTATTCGTAACCTTTGATGATGAGTATTTCTATATCGGAGCCAGGTTGTACTATGAAAACGGAAGTACAATACGGTCAACCACAAAAAAAAGGGATGGCGCCGACGGTGGCAGCGATAATTTCGGCATCCTGCTCGACACTTTCAATGACAATGAAAACGCCTTATGCTTTGAGACCAATCCTTCGGGACTGAGATCGGATTTTACGATCGATAACGATGCACAGGCACCTTTGGGAATGATGCCTTTTAACAGGAGCTGGGATACCTTCTGGGATGTGAAAACCAATATAATCGGTAATGTACTGCATATCGAAATCCGCATTCCTTTTTCCAGCTTGCGGTTCCAGGAAACAGACGGCAAGGTGATCATGGGAATGTCAATCTGGCGGCAGATTTCCAGCAAACAGGAATGGAATAACTTCCCCGATATAAGCAATGAATTCGGCAATTTCGGGGTTTGGAAACCTTCGCAGGCTCATAAGATTATTTTAAAAGGAATAAAAAGGAAAAACCCGGTCTATATAAAACCTTATTTACTGGGAAGTTTTGAACAATCACATGAACTCAATGAGACAGAAACAGCCTATAAGGTTAATAACAATCCCAAATTCAATGCCGGCCTTGATGTAAAATATTCACTGACCAGCAATATTACGGCCGATCTTACTTTGAACACCGATTTTGCACAGGTTGAAGTGGACGACCAGATGGTTAACCTTACCCGGTTTTCACTTTTTTTCCCTGAAAAGAGGCAGTTCTTTGTGGAGCGTTCCAGCATTTTTAACATCCATACCGGCTATCTCGACCAGGTATTTTACAGCCGGCGTATCGGATTATACGAAGGAGAAATTGTTCCGATCATAGGAGGGGCCAGGGTTGTCGGAAGGGCAGGGAAATGGGATCTTGGCTTTCTTGATATGCAGACTACAGATTTTGATTACACTGATCAGGATACCGATTCAGTAACTCATTTATATTCTACCAATCATGGAGTTTTAAGGCTGAGAAAACAGGTTTTTAATGAAACCAGCTATGCCGGGGGTATGGTAACGAGTAAAATTGACGCAATGGGTAATTACAACATCAATACAGCGGCAGATATGATTTTAAACCCATTTAAAAATAACTATATAACCACGAGCTATGTTCATACCTTCGATAACAGTGTACGATACACAGGAAACCCGCTGAATCATGCCAAGATCTATTTTGACTGGCAAAACCGCGCAACTGTCGGCCTGAACTATGATTTTACTTTTGCACGTTCAGGGGAGATATTATGATCCCCAGATGGGCTTTGAACAAATGGAAAACTATACCCAGTTTTATGGTCAGACAGGTTACGGGTGGGTTTATAATGATGAAAATAAAAAGATGCTCAGGCAGTCTGTTATGGTCTGGGCCATGGTCAATAAGACCAATGAAGACTGGAGGACATTTCTTTCGACATATTCAGTCGGTTATAGTATCACCTTTAAAAATGGATATGGCGGCTGCTATTGACCTCTTCAGGCACCAGGATTACCTTACCGAGACAGTTCAACTTGTCGGATGATGTTTTTTTCCCGGTCGGGATCTTATGAATTATTATAATTTCGAAACCGGCTTCAACACTCCTGCGAACCGGTTAATATCTTTTAATTACATGTTAAGCCATGGGAGAATATTACGATGGTACATACATCTGACCTGACTCCGGCTCAGGTTAATTTCAGGATTTCTTCAAATATTAATCTTGGATTAAGCTACCAGTACAGCCAGGTTGATGTCAGGGATCGTGATCAGCATTTCATATCTCATCTGGTCAGGTTTAAATCTGAATTTACCTTTACCACAAAGCTTTCGCTCCTGATGTACTTCCAGTACAGCAGCAATGAAAAATTCGGCGTCAACAATATCAGGTTCCGTTATAATCCCCGTGAAGGGAATGACCTTTATATAGTGTATAACGGTGATTATAATACCCATTTAACCCGGTGATTATCCCGAACTTCCTTTCATGAACAAAAACTTTTTTACGATTAAGTATACCTATACTTTTATCTGGCCCAGATAAATACTTAGTCTTGAACCTATTTACCTAACCTGGTGAATTCAATTGTTTATATTTCTCCCATGTATCATTGATCAGCATATCCCCGCTATTGGGTATAATTTTATTATCGAATTTCACTATGCGTTTTGAAATTTCAATAATCCCTTTTGACAGAATGGATCCGGGATATTTTTTTACAATGCATCCATGGTTGGATAATAGTTTAGCAGGATCTTCTTCGAATAGAAATCCAAAAAAACATAAATCAACAGAAAGATATTTCTTAATTGATGATTGCATATTTCTGATTACCTCAAGTTGATCAGGATGGTAACCTCTGTTGAAAATAATCCTGGGCTGATAGCTTCTCGTAAGGGTTAATATTTTTGACGCCAGAGCAGGATCTACTTTATCAACAATGGAAATTATGTTATTTATTGTCAGAAAATCATCCCCGGTTATACTTCTATAAGCTTTATTGATTTCTGCATTTAGTGTATTATTTTGCCTGATCTCCTTTAATGCAATCCGATGAATAAAATTTTTAAGAAATGAAAGTGTATTCAGGATAGCCGGTTTTTCGAATGTGGTGACTACAAGTCCATTATTCGAAAAATCAAAATAATCAAGCGTGTTAAAAGTTGTTCCCGCACCCAGGTCAATTACTAAATAATCTGCACGAATGTTTTTGATTTCATTGATCAGTTTAACTTTTTGTGCATATGAAATGTTTGCCAGGAAGGTAACTCTATGGTCCGCAGCTAAGTATTGAAGGTTAGGTATGCCTGATTGAACAAGGTAATCTTTGAGCTTTCCTTTTTTGCTTATAAGATAATCACCAATTCCTGCATATGAGTTATCAAGGCCAAGATATGAATACAGGTTTGAACCACCTAAATCAAGATCAATCGCTACAACCGAATGCCCGGAGTTTGCTAATGCGACTGCGAGATTTGCTGTCAGTATACTTTTTCCAACTCCGCCTTTGCCACTGGCAATAGGAATAAAGAAAGGTTTGCCGCTCATAATTATTGGTTTTTCCTGTATTAAAATACAATATAAATTTACAAGAAAATATTCTTTAGAAAGTCATATGCAGTTTTGATGACCACTTTTAAAGAGATAAAACGATAAATAATTTCTGATTATCCTGATTTTGCCACTGCGGCAGTCTGGCTCCTCTGCTCTTTCCCGCCAGAGTTATCCTCAGAGTTCTACAGGTATGTGCCTTCCTTCTGTTTCCGTGCTCCCAAAAAACACCTCCACAATATGTTCCTTATGATCGTCTGTCAGTTTTATGAAACCATCCTGCTGAACACCATCTGTTTTAATTAACGTCTTACCTGTGTCCTTTGTCTGACGGATTACTGTGACCCTGTATGTTGTTTCCCTGTACCTGTAATGAATCTTATAAGAATCCCAATCGGAAGGAAGGTTCAATATATAATTTGTCTGTTTCAAGCCTTAACCCGAGCAATGATTCGACGATCAGCCGGTACATCCAGCCTGCTGATCCGGTATACCAGGTCCATCCACCTCTGCCGATATGCGGCGGCAGGGCATAAACATCAGCAGCAATTACATAAGGTTCAACTTTGTATCTTGCCACATCTTCAGGTGATAATGCATGATTAATCGGGTTGATCAGATTAAAATATCCCATGCTTTTTTACTGTCTCCCAATTTTGCAAATGCCATTGCTGCCCATATAGCTGCATGTGTATACTGACCGCCATTTTCCCTTACTCCGGGAACATATCCCTTTAATATAACCCGGATTCAAATCTGATTTATCAAAAGGAGGGTCCAGCAACTGAACCAGCGAATGACTCACGCCTGACAAGTCTTTTATTCACAGATTCCATAGCTATCTGTGAGCGATCAGTGTTGCCTGCTCCTGAAAGTACTGACCAGCTTTGTGAGATGGAATCAATCTGGCATTCATCATTTCCTGCCGATCCAAGAGGCAATACCATTGTCGAAATATGCACGCCGGTACCATTCGCCATCCCATGCATTTTTTTCAATATTCTGTCTGTATTGTTTTAGCAGCATTCCTGCAGAGTTCAACAAATTCAATGTCATCTCTTGACTGTGCAATCTTTGATAAATTGAGTAAGAACATCAAAAAGAAAAAAGCCAAGCCAGACACTTTCCCCTTTGCCCTGATTCCCAACCATATTCATTCCGTCATTCCAGTCGCAGGTGCCAATCAGCGGAAGTCCGTGACTCCCAAATTTGAGCCCATGCAGGATAGAACGTTTACAATGTTCATATAATGTACTTCTTTTCTTCCGACCGGTTTGGAAGATCATAATAGGAATCGTCTTCAGGGTTTACAGGGCGTCCTTCAAGAAAATGAATTGTTTCATCCAGTACTCCTGTATCGCCTGTAGCCTGTAACATACCGGCATGTTGCTAAGTGGTAACCAGAGGTAATCGTCTGAACAATGCGTACGAACACCTCTTCCGACGGTGGATGCCACCAGTGCTGGACATCTCCTTCCACGAATTGCCGGCTTGCAAAAAGAAGAAGATGTTCCCGCAGAGATTCTGGCTTTGTATGGATTAGAGCCATTAGCATCCTGCAGCTGGTCGCGAAAACCAAATGCTCCTCCCGATTGATAAAATCCGCTGCGTGCCCATATCCGGCATGCCAGAGTCTGATATAAAAGCCATCCATTTGCCAGAACATTCACAGAAGGATCGGGTGTTTCGACTCTGCACGGCATCCAAGAGTATTGGTTCCAGTATTGCCAGACTGCTTCCAGTGCGGCATGTGCAGGACCTGATCCGCGAAAACGCCTGTATGAGTTCTGTTTGCATCCTCCATATCCCGTCCTGAGCCAAGCCTGAATATTATTTCGCGTTCCTGTCCGGCAGCAAGTTCAAAAGAGACCTGAATGGCAGCGCAAGGATCAAGAGCAACCCCTTTTTTCCCTGAAAGCCTCGAACGGAACATTGCAGCAGGATTTTTCAATGTGCCGTTTCGTCCCAGAAATTCAGTACGGTCGCAGGTAAAGGAGCATGATGATATCATCAGTCTGAAGAAAAGCAACCCGGTCGGCAAAATCCGGATTATATGGATTTGATGCATATATCGACACTGTTGCTACGAATCAACACTTGTATTCACATGCATGGCAGTATTTATGCCGCAAATCGCCAAGTACCCATTCCACATAACTTATGGCTGATAATTTGCATGATCGTCCTGATTCGTTCCTCACCTTTAATACTGAAAATTTTACCGGGGCATCTATTGCAACATAAACCCAAAGTTCGGTAACAATTCCTCCTTCATTGTGTTCGAATACACTATAGCCAAATCCATGCCGGCATACATATAATTTTGATGCATTCGCTGTCAGAGGTGTAGGTGACCAGAAGTGACCTGTCTCTTCATCGCGGATATAATGGCTTCTCCGCTTGAATCGGTAACAGGATCGTTATACCATGGTGTCAGACGATATTCATGAGAATTTTCAGCCCAGGTATATGCCATTCCCTTCTCTGAAATTACAGTTCCAAATCCCTGGTTTGCAAGAACATTTACCCATGGTGCCGGTGTTTTCCT
The DNA here is from genome assembly GCA_963744745.1 of uncultured Bacteroidota bacterium. Taxonomy (GTDB): domain Bacteria; phylum Bacteroidota; class Bacteroidia; order Bacteroidales; family VadinHA17; genus LD21. Next base: position 116,287 of record CAVUVD010000002.1, read on the forward strand.
CTCTTCTGATGTTGTAATTACATATTCCCGTCCGTCTGATGTAAATCCTCCGATACCGTTATAAAAGATCAGGTCCTTTCCTGGGTAATATCATCATCTGATTGTGGAATTGGTTTATAGGTACGGGTTGGTTTGAACCGTGAAACATCTAATTCACCATAACCACGCCGTGTTTATCTGATCTGTCCAGAGTCTCCCCTGGTATCACTGATAATAGCCCGGGCAACAGTCTGGAAAAGAATCCGGTCTTCGTTTGATATCTGGTCTGCAGAGCGCACAAAAATTCCGCCCGGCCGGTCAATAATATTGGCTTCAATTCCTGCAGCAATCAATCCAATAATCTGATCCTGAAGCAACTGACGGTAACCTGCACGATCTTCATTCCAGATTACGAGATCGACAGCTAATCCTTTTAATCTCCAATATGCATGTGCCTGAACAAGCTGTCGCACAAGATTAATATTGGCCGGATCTTCAATTTGCAAAAGCACAATCGGCAAATCGCCTGAAATTGAATATCCCCATAAACCGGATTGTCCGCGACGGTTTTTAATAATGATTCCCGGTTCTGCCCGCAGTGACGAATTGGCAAAAATAATAGAACTGGCAAGCCGTCCATATAATTGAGCATCCGATTCGCTTGCATTAATCTGCCGCAATACTACCTGGCTGTGTGTCCATGCAAGTTCAAAAACACGGTTTGCAAATTGCTTATCCTGGTACTTTTCAACAAGATTTAATGCTCCTTCACGCGATTCACTTATTCCTGTTACAATATCAATTGTAGCTGATCCTTCAGGTTCCAGTACTATTTGATATTGAATGGCAACAATCGGATCGAGCACTGAACCCTGACTTCCTGAAAGGGATTTGGAATTTGTCATCGCATCAGGGCTGATACAAGAGTGTTTCCGCGTCCAATGAATTGCATACGGTCAGTTTCATAGGTAATATTCCTGATTTCAGCCCCATGAACTGCCATCAGGTGAAACATCCATGGGGAATGTTCCTCAACTGACCTGGGCCGTCGGGTGCAGAGAATAGCCTGTCGCTGGTAGATAATTTCTGTCTGAACAAAAAGATTACTGAATGCAGGATGTGATAAATCAGCATCGATTCGGAGCCAGTACAACTTCCGCATAGCTGGTAATATCAATAATCCTGTTTGTCCGGGTGCGGTTTGTCAGTCTGACCCTTCGCAATTCAATGTCGTCTTCAGGGGAGACAACAATTTCAGTATGTGTGTCAATATCATAATCGCGACGGCGAAATTCTGCACGTCCTTCTGAAAATATGCTTCATATTTCTCAGGCTTCTTAAGAGTAGGCTGATATGTAGCTGACCAGAAATTTCCATTTTCGGCATCACGTATATAACAAAAAGCTCCCCAGTTGTCACATGTGACATCTTCCCGCCAGCGGGTCACAGCAATATCTTTCCAATGACTGTATCCGCCGCCGGCATTTGTAATCATTACCCGGTACCTGCTCCATTTGATAATAATTTGACTTCCGGAAATGGTGTATCAGGTGTATTAAATACCCGGAAAGGCATCTCTCTGATACTTGCAGCAGGTCGAACATTTGTAACACCGGAAGTATGTGAAAAGAATGTTGTAGCCCTGGGTATCCTTTCCTGAAGCAACAATAAGTGTTGCCTGGAACAAAGGATCAGACTCAAACCTCTTTTGCATGGGCTGGTCCAATAAAACATATGCCAGTGAGAGAAAACTCATCCCCTCATGATGCGCCATGAAAGACCTTACAACAGCATTTTGACTGCCCTCGTGGTAACTCGTGCCGGTGTATAATCTATAGCCTCATAAAAACCATATTTTCCCATAAATCCTTCATCAGCAAGACGCTCAAGATTGCCACATGCTTCCTCAGGCATAACCATCAGGGCAAGAGCTGTTGCATAAGGTGCTATAACCAGATCTTCAGAAAGTCCTCTTTTAAGCCCAAGTCCAGGCACTCCAAATGCACGATACTGATAATTCATGCTGAACATCAACACTATTATATCCCGATTCAGAAATACCCCATGGCACTCCTCTCTGTTTTCCATATTCGATTTGTCTGATAACTGCTGCTTTGCAGGTCTGATAAAGCAGACTGTTTTCATAAGATGGCATAACAACAAGAGGCATAAGGTATTCGAACATTGAACCACTCCATGAAAGAAGAATTGGTTCGCCATCAATAGTTGTAAGAAGACGCCCAAGTGCAAACCAGCTTTCCTGTGGAACCTGGTCCTGGGCAATAGCCACAAAACTTGACAATCTTGCCTCTGATGCCAGCAAATCATAATAGCTTGAATCCGTCCGCCTGTCTTCAACATTATAGCCTACTGTCTGCAGATGACGTGATTTATCATAAAGAAAATCATAATCCATCAGGGAAAATTTTTCAGCTGCTTTTGAGAGAGAACCGATAAGTTCCAGCCTTGCCTTAGCATGATCTGCTGCAATCCTGAAGAGATTTACAGCTTCATCATCAAATTCCGGATCATGAGCATTTTCCAGCCCTGACATATTATCATAGATCTGCTTCAATGAAGGTATCTCATTTAATACCTTATGTTTTTCTGCCATTTGAGAAAAGCAGGATGAAGATATCCATGGAACCAGTGTAATTTAATTCATCGAACATTGCCCTGCATTGGCTGCTAAAGTTTTTCTGCCCAGGTTATGTATTCTTCATCTGAGCCTGATGGTCAGCGATTTTTCAATGTCTGCTGAGAGGCTTACAAGCTTCTCGAGATATTCCTGCAAAAAGAATAGGGTTTCGGGAGGATTTAAAATAATATCACTGAGATATTTCCTGAACTCTGTTGTGGCCCGCGATAAATTTTTCACTGCTTTTTCCATGATTACAATGCAATGTATCATTAATCCCTTCAAATAGCCTTGGCCCGGTTATTTTCTGATCAGGAAGACTGAAAGTCCTTGTTTCAGGGTCATAAGATGAGCGGCAAGGTTTCCGCTGTCAACCGATGAAACATAAAGTGGTCTGAGTGGTTTCAAGACTGGGTATCGTACCAGTTAAAGAAATGACCCTGATATCTTTCCAGCGAATTCATAGTGATGAAAGCATTTGAAGTTCTGTTCAAGAAGCTCCCTGTAATGATGTAACCAAAATCATATGCTGACAGATTTGCAAGAAGCGAAAGCCGATATTGGTGGGTGATGTCCGGTGTGCTGTCATCGAAACCGGATGTTCCTGGTAATTGTCAGGTGGCAGCCAGTTATCCTCAGGCCCGACAAAAGTTTCAAAAAAGGACCATGTTTTCCGGGACAGGATCCTGAGGAAACGCAGCTATTCCGGTTAAGTTTTACTCCTCCTGTTACCATTGGTCTGCTGATCCACCAGGCAATGGAAGGAAAAACAAACCAGGAAATAATGAATGGCCATGCTACCAGGAATTTCAGTGGAGTAACACTTAAAAGGTACCCCGTGGCAACTGCAGCAAAAAATACGGAGAACCACATGAAGCGGTATGCTCCGTCAATTCCCTTTTCAACATGCTCACTGTTGGTGCAGAATTCCATTCCAGAAGCCTTTTTTTCGAGATAAACAATCTCCAGCATGTCTTAATGATGGCCTCCATGCTGTAAATATGCTTCAAACGGAAGACTGATAAGAATAAATACAGTCTGGTGCAATTGTTGTATTAATAGTTTTCCCGATGATTTTATATGTTGCTTCAGTATAACCTCTTCCGGTTTCTGGGAAATGATAAACACTGCCTGTTATAAGTGCAGGAATTGAAACTATTAATATCACAATCCAAAGTCCAGAAACCAGCTGAAGCAAAAATGTCCAGCCTGATACCAGAAGGAGCAGCAACGCTACAGGAATAAGACTGCGCCTGAGGTTATCCAGAATTTTCCACCACGAGAGGATAGACAATGGATTTTTCCGGGAAAACCATTTATTCTGGGTAAAACAGGGAACAACCATGGCACAATTGCCAGTCGCCTCTTATCCAGCGCGACGCCGCTTTACATCTGCTTTGTAGCTTGCAGGATATTCTTCAAACAGAAGAACATCACTCAGCAAACCTGACCGGGCATAACATCCTTCCAGAAGATCATGACTGAGAATCCTGTTTTCGGGAAACCTGTCCTTAAGTGATTTCTCCAAATGAATCAACATCATATATTCCCTTTCCAATAAAAGATCCTTCTCCAAACAGATCCTGGTAAACATCCGATACAGCCCGGGTATATGGATCAATTCCCGGTTCACTCCCAAACAATTTTGCATAAACTGAACCGGTTTGCCCCGTTAAGGCTGAAGCAACCCGGGGCTGAAGAATTGTATAGCCATCTGTTACCCGTTGTTCTTTTGATCATATTGCGGTTTGTTCAGAGGATGTGCCATGGTTCCGATAAATTGTCTTGCGGAATCGCGCGGTAATTGGGTATCTGTGTCAAGTGTAATGACATACTTTATTTTTTTTAGAACTTCAGTATTCCCGAAATTGATGAAAAACTATCCTTGTTGTTATCCCGCAGCAATGAGTTCAAATCTGCAAGTTTCCCCTTTTTCGTTCATAACCCATCCATATCCGGTCTTCGGATTCCATTTCCGCGGACGATGAAAAAGAAAAAAAGTATCACTGTTTCTCCGGGATATTTTTCATTCAGTTCTGTAATTTCATTTCACCATATGTAATAAGTTTTTCATCACTTTCTGATATTTCCTGTGCTGCATCTTTAAGATCAGTCAACAGGCCAAAATGCAGGTTTTTATCCTGATTTGCAAAAATCGTACTTCAAGGTCTTCTACCAGATCATCAATATTCTGGTGCTGGTGATCATGGTCGGAATAACTACAAGGGTACGTGATTCCGGCGGCATGCCTTCTGAATAATCAATCCTGGGAAGCAGATTTGGTTTGACGAAAAGGGTTGCAAGCCAGTTAATCACTGCTACCGATAACTGGCTCACGGAGTGCAATACGAGAAAACCCGTAAGCCAGAGCTGCCAGCCTTCAAGTTATCATTCTTAGCTTTTCTGAACAGGATCCAGCCTGTAATTAATGTCAATAAAAAAATTGATCCGATGTAGAAAAATAACGGGTTCCGGGAAAATATACCCGGTGCTTTCATTCCAACACTCCTCCTTAAATCCGTAACTCCCTTGCCAGCTATGAAATATCCGACATGTGCTGTCCTGTCGTCCCTGCCATTCTGTTCAGCTTGTTTTTCTGCAAGTTCAAACGCTTTACATGCAACCTTATTTCTGAGAAGCTGCTTTTCTTTGCAATTTTTTCGATAATATGCCTGTAATGGTCCCTTGTCTGGAAATCCATGTTCCATAAATTCCTGACGGGTCTTTATGCAGAATATCCTCAACATAGCTCATCGATTCAACAAATTCCGCCAGTCCAGCGAGCTCAGAAAACGAAGGCTGCCTATACTGTTACTTATGGAAACCTGATCGGCAGCCTGTTGCTGGGTTCCATATTGAATCAGCTGAATTGTTGTCTGGTTTGATTCGGCCAGCCTTTGTTCAATCCAGGTCAGAGGAAATGCCAGTGCAGGACTCTGTCCCTGCAAGCGTCTGACAAATTCTGAAACAAACGGTGATGACATAGGAGGATCTGACCTTGCCATATCAGCAATTACAAGGATCAGATTTTTTGGATCCTTTCTGCAATTTCAATCATCTTGTCGGCCCAGGAATCAGCAAGATCCCTGTCGATCCTCCCGGCAGCGATCCTCATTGCAACTCTTCGAAGATTTTCGATAAGAGCAAGACGCAACATGATGGGAATAGCCCATAATTCACCCAGCTTCAATATATTTACTGTCTGGTAAGATGCTACAAAACGGTCAAGGCTTTCGGGATCGATGAAGCCGTCTCCATGGGATATGATTTCCTTGGCAATATCGTAAACCCGGGGGAGCCCGGCAAGAGGGCCATCGAGTAGACGTGGCAATTCCTTACTATATCCTTTCGGCAAATGCCTTTTCCCGATCCTGATCTGCTCTTCAATAAAATAAAAATTATCAAGCAGCCATTCTCCCGCCGGAGTAATTGGCCTGTTTGCATCGACAGCCCTTGAAATCAACTGATGCACCTCATGCAACAAGCTTTCATTTTCGGCAAGACGATCCAGGAGATTCTGGGCAGGCTCTTTTTTTGCTCCGGGCAAATGAAGTCCGGCCAAAATTTTCCCATACTGCTCCATTTGTTCGGTGCTGAATAATTCAGAACGGAACGGTGGCTCGCCCGAAGCATATTTTTGGGAAAGATCATTCTCCCAGAGATGTGATATAAGTCTCTGGAAGGAATCATTGATGGAAACACTTCTCATTGCAATCTAACCGGAACCGGGTATAATTGTTCGGAGCAAAGCCAGTGATCGTCAATAACTGCAATATTACCTTCTCTTTGTCCCTATATCGGGCAGGAAAACAGTAATTACACCCATAAGTGGAAGGAAAGCACAAACATGGTAAACATAATCGATACTTGTTTTGTCAGCCAGCATTCCGAGCAAAGCCGATCCCAGTCCGCCCATACCAAAGGCAAAGCCAAAGAATAATCCTGAGATCATCCCTATCTTCCCGGGAATAAGCTCCTGTGCATAAACCAGGATCGCTGAAAATGCAGAGGCAAGTATCACACCAATCATGATACTTAATATGGTGGTCCAGAAAAGATTAGCATATGGCAGCAATATTGTAAATGGCGCCACCCCAAGAATGGAGAACCAGATAACATACTTTCTTCCTACACGGTCACCAATAGGTCCTCCCAGTACTGTACCGGCAGCTACTGCAAAAAGAAACAGGAATAGATGCACCTGCGAAGCCTGTATCGATACATTGAACTTGTTCATCAGGTAAAAAGTAAAATAGCTGGTGATTGAGGCCATATAGAAATATTTTGAAAAAATCAGAACCAGCAGTATCGCCACCGACCAACCGACTTTTGTTTTCGATAAGTCATGTCCTTTTATTACCGCAGCAAGTTTCTTCCTGATGTTTAAATGATTGGAATACCAGCCGCCAACATTTAAAAGCACAATTATCGCGAGAAGCGCAAGTATAGAAAACCAGAGTATACTCGGCTGACCGAATGGAACGATTATCAAAGCTGCAAGTATGGGCCCCAGTGATCCTCCAAGGTTGCCACCTACCTGAAAGATGGACTGGGCCAGTCCCCTGCGGCCGCCTGAAGCCATGTAGGCAACCTTCGATGCTTCAGGATGAAAAATTGATGATCCTGTTCCGACCACGGCTACCGAGACTAAAAGCAAGGCATAATTTTTCGCCTGAGAAAGGAGTATTAACCCGGAAAGGGTAAAAACCATGCCGGCTGCAAGAGAATATGGTTGCGGTTTACGATCGGTATACAACCCGACAAGCGGCTGAAACAATGAGGCTGTCAGCTGAAATACAAGGGTAATGAGTCCTATTTGCGAGAAGTTAAGGTTAAAGGAATCTTTAACTACTGGGTATATGGAAGGTATAAGCGATTGAATTGTATCGTTAAGAAGGTGAGAGATGCTGATCGATAATAAGATGGAAAATACTGTTTTACCCGCTATATCGCCGGCTAATGCTGCTGTACTCTGATCGTCCTGATTTTGCATATTTCTGAAAACAAATCTGGCAAAAATAAACATCAATTTGTTATGCAGGTAATAATTTATCAATAGAACCGGCTAATGAAATAAGATGTTTCTGTTTTACACAAGACTCAACTTAAGTGAGATTAATAACACCCAGATAAAAAATATTCGTTGCTGTATCCGGGTGCAGATTTTAGTTCAGCTCAAATCCAAAATGATCAACAACGTATTTTATAAAATCATGAGTTATGATCACATGAGAGGAAAATAATTAAGTGTTGAATTTTAGTAATCAGGTGTTTCCACCTGAATGTTAAACTTATAATAAACACAAATTAGACATAAAATTTTAAGCCTGCATCGTGAAAATTCACTCAATATTGATAAAACCAGTTCAAAAAACGGAAACACATTTATGAAAAAGACTGCTTTATTATTTCTGCTACTGTCATTGACAACTTTTGGAAAATCACAAAACTGGGCTGTCAAAGACATGGGTGTAGGACTCATTATCGAGGATGAGAATTATGACAAACAACTTAAAATTGTCGAGAGAAATACTGTATGGGACGCCAAAGAACTTTATGAAAATGGCGCCCAGGCCGGTAAGCTGAAGGGAAACCAGCTTTTTGCCGCCTGGTTACAGGGACCACCTACATCCGAGTTTCTGAATAGTTATGGAACACCGGTCTGGAATTATATCTACACTATTACATATCCTGACGGGAAAAAATTTGAAGGCGGTCCCGGTGGATTCTACGTGCCCGGTTTTACATATTTCGGAATAAAAACAGGTGCATACACGGAAGGATCATGGAAAATAGAGTGGTTTATTCAGAATCGCGATACAAAAGAAACCAGGAGTGTGGGAAAAACTGAGTTTCAAACCACATACGGGAAAAAGGAACCAGCGGTATCTGACTGGCAGGTAAAAGACATCGGGATAGGAATTATTGATCAGACTCAGTATGATCAGGTTCTGAAAGTTTTGAGACGCGGTGATGAATGGTCCCAGAAGGAGCTTTATGACGGAGGATATCTTGCAAACCGGGAAAAAGTCTTTGCGACATGGATCGAAGGTCCTCATACGAGTACTTACCTCAACAGTGGTGGAGTTCCTGTTTGGTTATATCGTATAGCAATTACTTACCCTTCAGGTAAGCGGGATGAGCTTGGCAATTATGGCTTCTATACACCGGGGTTTGCCACAATGTCCCTAAATGTATCAGGATCTGAATTCGGTAAATGGAAACTTGAATATTTCATTATTCACCGTGATACAGGAGAAAAAAGACAGATAGGCACTCGTGAGTTCACGCTGATCCGATGATAAATTCACTAGAGCTCAATGTAATTATAGATAATCTCACACTAGCAAAATTCAGGCATTCTACAGCCATTTTTATTCAACATTGTAACCTAATTAATACCTTTATATTAATTAGATTTTAAAATATCAACCATCCCTTATACAATGAGAACAATATTACTCGCGTTTTTATCAGTTTTATTCATCAGCAATCAGCTTTCAGCACAAAAGCTCTCAAATGACGAAAGAATGGCCTGGTGGCGGGAGGCACGTTTTGGCATGTTCATCCACTGGGGCGTCTACTCTCTTCCAGCAGGAACCTGGGACGGGCGCCAGATAGGCGGTATAGGTGAGTGGATCATGAACCGAGGCAAGATCCCGGTTGCAGATTACCAACAGATGGCAAAAGATTTCAATCCGGTGAAATACGATCCCGAAGCCTGGGTTAGAATGGCAAAAGATGCGGGAATGAAATACATAGTTATCACATCGAAGCATCACGACGGGTTTGCATTATTTGAAACAAAGGCCAGCAAATGGAATGTTGTCGATGCAACTGCTTACGGTAAGGATCTGCTGAAACCACTGGCCGAAGCATGTAAAAAATATGGGATCAGGCTGGGATTCTACTATTCACAGGCCCAGGACTGGAACAACGCAGGAGGTTCTGCCGCACGAAGGATAACCAAAGAAGGATGGGCTAATCCGGATTCTGTAATTATAGATGCCTACACAAAAGAGCACAATGGTCACTGGGATCCTGCCCAGGAAAAAAGAACTTTTTCCCAGTACATCGACGATGTATCAGTACCGCAAGTGAAAGAGCTCCTGACAAACTATGGAGAAGTTGCTGTTTTATGGTGGGACACTCCGACAAATATGACGGATGACGCAGCTGTAAAATTGCAGTCACTCCTGGCGCTTCAACCCAATATTATAACCAACGACCGCCTGAAAAGGCCAAACTTTCCCGGCGATCATAAAACTCCTGAACAACGCATCCCAAACCTGAAAGACCTTGATGGTACCGATTGGGAAACCTGCATGACAATGAACGGAACCTGGGGATACAAGAGCTACGATCATAATTATAAATCCAGCCAGACTCTTATAAGAAATCTTATTGATATCGCATCAAAAGGAGGCAATTTCCTTCTCAATGTCGGACCAACTGAACTCGGTGAATTTCCGACAGAGAGCGTGAATATTCTCTCCGAAATGGGGGAATGGATGAAGATCAATGGTGAATCGATCTATGGGACTAAGGCAAGCCCCTGGGGAATATTTGAATGGGGCCGCTGCACCATCAAAGAAACAAAGAACGGAACCTCAGTTTACTTTCACGTTTTCGATTGGCCCGGGAATGGAAAGCTGTCAATTACAGGATTTAAAAGCTCGGTCGTTTCTTCAAAGCTCCTTTCCTCAGCAGCGAAGGTTAAAGCAGCTGTCTCTAAAGATAATGTTCTGACATTACACTTACCTGCAGAGGAACCTGACACGGTTGCTTCAGTGATTCGTGTTGATGTAAGGGGAAAAATTTGAACCAGGCACAAGGATCTGAGTCGAGCAGAACAAAGCCCTGGTCATTTCCCTAGGTTGAAAAGGCAGTCAGGGAATATGCCTTGTTGCGTATGCAGCTTATGCCTTACCTGTACACCGAATTCGCAAATATCATCGGTAAGGTCACATTCAGATTTATGACAACTGAATAATGGAATAAACCCTAATAGTAAAAACTCCTGGCAACCAAAGACCTGTCTCCCTTTGCCATCATATAAACCGGCCTTTGTACTGGTTTTTCGGGAAGAAAGTCCGGCAAACCAATAACTACATCAATAAGATGAATTTCAACTTTGCTGCCGGATTCAAGCTTCAGGTTCAAATCAATTCCTTCAACAGGGAAATTAATGTAACTGATCGGAAAAGCTTCCTTATACTCTTTCAGATCTGTTAATCCGGCATTATTGATACCGGCTCTCACTGCTTCTGAGTCAGTTTTAATGATAATATCCAACTGACTGGCGCCCCTTCCTGACATGAGATGAAGCTTTAAAAATCTCTCGTTATTCGTTGTGCTGTCATGAATTACAGTTATCAATGGATGAGGCAATACACCGGCTTCGGTTTTTCTCATTAAATAATCTTTGCTTTCAAAGGGAAAAAATTCCGACATCCTTCCCTTATCGGGTTTCTCTGTCAAAAAATTCCTTGTCCATTCATCCGTTGTTCCATCGAGACTTGTCCAGTATGTTTCTCCGGAATCTCCGTTAACTGCATAAATTATTGAATTGCTTTTTTTATACCGTTCGGTATAATCAAGACTCACAGCTCCCCTCAGAAAGAATATTATTCCAAAGAAAACAGCAATCACCGGTATCACCCATGGTCTGGTCCTCGTAATTATCTCAATATGCGGAACCAGTAAACTCAGGCATAGAACTGTAAAAAGTATAGCTGCACCAGCCATATTTAAACCCATTGCCACAAGAAACAGGTATGTCAGGTTCGAAAACCAGTAAATTGCAGGGATTGAGAAAATTAAAAAGATGGTGATTTGCAACAGAGAAAACCTGTCCTGATTTTTTTGCAAAAAGATTACCCCGACCGGGATTAAGCAAAACAGTAATGGCCATGTGAATAAATAACTGACACCTGGCAGAACAAGACTTCCTGCAATCATCAGGATAGTCCATCCACCTGCAAAACCCATTGATAATTCCCATATATTGGTTGGCTTTCTGTAAAGTATGTAAATTAAGGCGGATACCACCAGGGTCACCAGGGAAGTTATTATGCTCAGCCTTCCGCTCCAGAATAAAAGGATCAGAATAATTACCGCAAAAATTAAAACCTGCCACCATCTGATTCCTTTATCAAGCAACTTATAGTAAACAAATGAAATGGCGATTGTTATGCAAACGAATGACAGAAGCAATGATGTGTAATTATAATAAAGTAATCTTGAATCGCTGCCCTTGTAATACCCGGAAAGCACAAAATAAATGCCTGTGATTATTGCAGGTGCAATTGCCAGGTTAAAAATAAAAGCAATGAAGCCGAGCAATGTGCGAACCGGTTTAATGATTTTACGCCTGACCCCGATGATCAGAAGAAAAACAAAAATAATTGCGGTTAAAATTGCAAACGGCAATACCCACTTATATGAATAGTGTACAAATCCATTGCCCGGGATATTAAAGAAAACTGCATCTCCTTCAACTGAATTATCCAGATCAATATTCCCGAAATGCCTTGTCAGTTCGGTTGCATAGTTTCCATGATGCTGGATTGATTCCGGACTGGTATTTGCAATATTATCTCCATAAGTATGATAATCGTACCTGTTCTCAAGAAAAGCAAAATTCAAACATTTCAAACCCTTGTTTTTAAAAGGAGTCAGGTCTGTATTATTTGGCATTCTGCGGTATATCTCATAATTGAGGGAGTTAGCGACCGGATAAGATGTTGCTTTTGCAAATTCGGAAATGATCCATCTGTTATTCCTGCCGGTCTCAAACATCATGCTTTGTCCGCTTGTACCACTTGCTTCAAAATTAATTACAAGCCCGATATCCCTGGCAGCCGGATGTTGCTCAAGGAATGCCCTGGCGCCCAGCATCCCGAATTCCTCACCGTCAGTAAAAAGAAATATGATGTCGTTCATCAGGGGATCCTTTGTTTTCAGGACTCTGATGGTTTCCAGCATAGTTACAATAGCAGAACCATCATCAGATGAACCGAAAGAATCATAAACTGAGTCATAATGGCCCATGACCAGTATTGAGCCGGTATTGTTCGTTCCCGGAACCTTCACTATAATGTTGGCAACTGTTGCTGCCCTGTAAATCTCAGGATAAAAAACCTCTGCAATCTGAAGCTCAGGAGTATTTCCTGTGTTTTTCAGGAAATCAAATAAATAATTGCGGACTCTTAAATGCTCTTTTGTGCCTATGGAATGAGGTTTGGAACAAATCTCAGGCAAATGAGTCATGGCACGTTCAGCCGAGAATAATTCTGCTGGTGCATCTTTTGAGACAACCCTGGGAGGCCTGCCAAGGTAAAAAGCGCTGAACGCAACAGCAAAGAGAAATAAAAAAACAATTATGCCTATGGCAAAATCATCCTTTAAGAAATTCTTCATTATTCCCGGGCATTAGTTGGACTTCAGATTTTTGATCGGCATAAACAAAAACAAGATTTTTAAAGGTAATTAAGAAATCCGATGAAAACCAAAAACACCGGAAGGATTGAAAATCATTATCTCAACCTCCAGGTGTTTATTATCCTTTTCAGGAGTGCAGGAAACTGATGAACATCAGGTTCTGATTGTTCTTGTTGTTTCACGCACAGTTGGTTTACCCAGGCTTCCGCCGATTGCTGCCGTACCTAAACCAAGCACCAGCGCCACAAATGCCCATATGGCAGCTTTGGATACTGTGTCTGCCACCTGCTGGCCCGTTGTTTCAGCTCTTTGCTTTAACTGCTGGAACTTTGGCTTCATTTGTTCGTATTCCTGTACAATAACATCTGCGGCGCGTTCTGCATCTGCGGGTGATAATGAAGAATTATCTGCAACTGCCTGCACAACCTCCTCGCGTTCAATTTCAGTATTGATTTGTCCGTTTTCAATAAAAACTTCCTCGGCCACAGCCATCAGGTCGATATCGAACTCCTGCCCTCCGGCTCCCATTCCCTGGTCCTGGGCAAGAGCATCCTGGATCAACCTGTTAATACGATCGGTATTTATCTGATTAGCAATGGATGTTGCCTCAGAAACTCCTTTTCCAACTGCCGACAGGCTTTTTGAAACAGCGCCACCTACACCGCTTATGATTGCACCAACCGCGCTTGTCATTAAAACAAACGAGATTAAAGTGTACAGGCTCCAGGTAAGTATTCCATGTAATAATCCTGAAGATTTATAGGATAGATTTGTGAGCTTTGCTGCTGCAAATGCTCCGACAAAAACAGCCGCTATATTGCTTATGACCCACCAGACCAGGGCGCCTGTACCAATACCCTCCATAGACCGTGCTTCTTCCATTGGGATTAATAGAACCAATCCCAATTCCGATGCCTAAAAGACTCAGTAACATCAGTGTTATCAGCATGATTAAAGTCCCGCCGAAAACAGCGGCCCAGGAAACCCGGCTTATTCTTGTCTCCTGTACCTCAGTGTAATGTGTTGTACTCTCCCTCGATGATTCCATACTTTTTGTTTTTTTAGTTAGTAAACAGGAATTTATTGCTTTTATCATTGACACTATATTGATAACATGTTAATGATCAGATTGTTTATTAATTTACTTTTCATCAGCTTCTCATGATAACAACCTTGCAAGTCCGGGAGAACAAGCTATCTTTAGGGTTCTGACTACCGGTAATGAATATAATAATACCTGTTTTGTTATCACTATGCATGATTATCCAGGATTCCCGAATAATGTTCGACGGGAAAACACTTGATAACTGGGAGATAATCGAGTATAATGGCCATGGCGATGTCTTTGTTGACGACAGTTGCATTATCATTAATAAAGGTGCTGTGATTTCAGGCATCAGGTGGACAGGAGATCTTCCGAAAACGAAATATGAGGTGACTCTTTATGCCAGGCGGGTTGAAGGAAATGATTTCTTCTGCGGGTTGACATTCCCGGTAAAAGACTCTCATCTTACCCTTGTATTGGGTGGATGGGGCGGATCACTCTCAGGACTGAGCTGCATTGACGGGGCTGATGCAGCACATAATTCCACCCAGACCAATTTTTATTTCGGGAAAGGCTGGTGGTGGGCGGTTCGTCTCAGGGTGACAGATGAGAAGGTAGAAGCATGGATAGAAGACGAAAAATTTGTCGATTTCACTATCGGCGATTCTCATTTGTCGCTCAGATCGGAGGTTGAATCATCTGCCCCTTTCGGGATTACAACCTATAAGACTACCGGCGCAATACGAGATATAAAGCTTCGACTTCTTGAATAATGACTGGAATTCAGAAAATTAATAGCACACTGATGACACGGATCTGACGGATTTACACAGATCAGATCAGTGAATATCCGTAACATCTGTGTCATCCATGTTCTATTTTCTAAGCTTATTCATACTTAAGCGAGTTCGCCGGGTTGGTAAATGAAGCTTTTATTGAATGGAAACTTACTGTTGCAAGTGATACCAGCATTGCACCTGCTGTTGTGGTCAGTATTATCCCGAAGCTGAAGCCCGCCTTATATGCAAAACTTTCAAGAAGCCTGTCCGATAACCAATAAGCAAGTGGTGTAGCGATTACGGCTGCAACAAGGGTAAGGATAAGTATCTCACGGTACAGCATATATGTTACTTCCGTCGGAGAAGAGCCATACACCTTCCTTATTGCAATCTCCCTGGTGCGGTTCTTTGTAATGTACGAGGCAAGGGTAAGCAATCCCAGGAATGAAATCAGGATGCACACCCGGGAGAATATCTTTATAAGTGAATTCTGCTGCTTATCCTTTTTGTAAAGCTTGTCGTAGTTTTTGTCGAGAAAGGAATAGTCAAGCGGGAATTCAGCACCAAATTCCTTCCAGGTATTCTCAATGAACCTCATTGTTGACACAACATCTTTCCCGTTCATCTTTACAAGCAACTGTCCTCCTTCTGTTGCCTGGACCCGCATAACAAGCGGCTCAATGGCATTATGAAGTGAGGCGTAATTAAAATCCTTGACGACGCCCACAACAACCCCATCGAAATATGGCATGCCCTCTGCATTGAAATTTTGCTGGAGCTTCTTACCCAATGGCTCATTCCATCCCATTTTCTTTGCAAGAGTCTCATTGATAAGAAAAGCTGCTCGCGGATCGGTTGTAAAACTCCTGTCAAAATCACGTCCGGAGATAAGTTTAATTCCCATGGTCCGGAGAAAATCATACCCGACAACCATTGTGAAGAAATTATTCTCCTCCAGGCCGTTCAAAGTTTCCGCCCTGTACAGGTTGTTCCCGATAGCTGAAGCTGGCAGGTTAAAAGCAGTGCTGACGGCTTCAACGGAACTGTTCAGCGAAAGCTGGTCTTTCAGGGTTGTTAGATGATTGGTCACAGCTGTATCTCTCAAGGGTACTATGAGCAAATTCTCCTTGTTTATTCCAAGGTCCCTCGTCCTTATAAAATCGAGCTGATGTTTTACAAGAAGAGTACATAGTATTACTCCGATTGATATTATGAGCTGAGTAACTACCAGTATTTTCCTGAAAGAGACCGCAGATCTGCCCGGCCGGCTTCCTCCCCGGATTGATTTCAGCGGATGTACATCAGAAAGATGCAAAGCCGGGTACAAACCGGATGAAAGGCCTACTATAACAGTCAGGATAATCACCCCGATAATAAAAGGCTGGTTACTTCCCGGGGCAATCTCAAGGTTTTTATCGATCAGTTCATTAAAAGATGTAAATCCAAGAATGAACTGGGATATACCAAGTGCAATAACAGTTGCAATTACCGCCATAAGCATCGATTCACCAAGAAACTGAATCATCAGTTCAGATCTTCCCGACCCGAGAATCTTTTTCATCGAGATCTCTTTCCTTCGCCTTTCAGCTCTTGCTGTTGTAAGATTCAGGTAATTAATACACGAAAGAGATAAAACCAGCACGCCAATCACCAGGAATGCAATAATGTATGCCCTGTTCCCATTGGGCAGATCATAGGACCACTCCTTCGAGAAATGAGTTTTCAGCAAAGACTGTAACACGGCCTTATACTCTTGTTTAAGCATCTTCCCCTTTGCTGCTGCATATTTTTCATGAAAAGCCGGGAATTTTTTATAAAATTCATTGACGTCATAATTTTCCGGAAACAGAAGATATGTATATACGTTTATGTCGTAAAATGAAGCATTCTTTGAATCACCGTTCGGATCGTAAATCTGGATTAAGCCTTCGTATCTTGCATGAACATTATTGGGCATATCTTCAATAACGGCTGTAACTGTCACCGGCCGTACATCATTCAGCATTAAAACTTTCCCCAGGGGGTTCACATCACCAAAATATTTATGTGCGAGTTTCCGGCTCAGGACAATGCTGAAAGGTTTTTCCAGGGCTGTTGAGGGATCCCCGTAAATGAATTTGTGGGTAAAAACCCTGAAAATACCTGAATCAGCAACAAACAAGCTTTCTTCATTGAATTTATTGCCCTCATATTTGAGTATGCCCCTGTTAACAGGAACCAATCTTGTATATGCCCTGACCTCGGGAAATTCTTCTATTATTCTCGGACCAAAGGATATAGGAGATAATGCAAATTTGTTCTCCTTTCCTGATGAAACGTAAATAGAATTTACCCGGTAGATATTTCTGGCATTTTTATGGTACCTGTCATAAGTCAGGTCCTGCTGAAGGTAGAGAAATATAATCAGGGCCACTGTGATACCAATGGCAAGCCCTGCAATATTCAGAAAAGAGTATATTCTTTCTCTCGTGAATATTCTGAAGCTGGTTTTGAAGAATTGAAGGAACATGTCAGTGAAATTATTAAATTTAATGTTGAATCTGATCCAATCGATGTGCCAAAAGGTATAATGATCAGATAGCCAGTTTTTTAGGTATTAAAGATTATATAATGTAATGTGCGGTTTCGCACACAAACTGTGCGAAACCGCACACAAATACTGCTATGAACAGGAAGGTTACTATACTGATGGTTGATGATGACGGAGCAGTGCTCGATGCTGCCAGGATTTTTTTGAAAAGGGAATTCGGGAATGTGATAACAGAGAAGAATCCCCAGAGGATTCCCGAACATTTAAGGACCTCCGGTCCTGATGTAATCCTGCTTGATATGAATTATTCACCGGGGAAGAACGATGGCCATGAAGGATTATACTGGATCAGCAGGATAAACGAATCGGATCCGGAGATCATGATAATACCTGTGACCGCTTACGGAGAGACTGAAATTGCGGTTAAAGCAATGCAGACAGGGGCGGTGGACTTTGTTATAAAACCCTGGTCGAATGAGAAGCTTCTTGCCACAATAAAATCGGCGCTTGAGCTCAGGAAAGCAAGACAGGAGGTTGTCAGGCTGATTAATACAAGGCAGAAGCTGACCGAAGACATGGATATGCCATTTGCCCGTATGATTGGCAACTCTGCTGCCATGCGCCAGGTAATTGAGCTTATAAATAAGGTTGCGCCGACTGATGTGGATGTCCTGATACTTGGTGAAAACGGGACAGGAAAAGAGCTTGTTGCAAGGGAGCTTCACAGGAAATCATTAAGGTGCCGGGAAGCATTCATGACGGTCGATCTCGGGTCACTTCATCAGGGCATCTTCGAATCTGAGCTTTTTGGTCATACCAAAGGCGCCTATACCGATGCAAAAGAAGATCGTCCGGGTCGTTTTGAGCTGGCTTCGGGAGGAACTATTTTCCTTGATGAGATAGGTAATCTGCCTTTAGAGCTGCAACCAAAAATGCTATCAGTTCTCCAGGGAAGAAGGCTCAGCAGGTTGGGCTCCAGCAAAGAGATAAACATAGATGTACGTATGATCAGCGCAACAAACCAGTCGCTGGTAGATCTTGTAAGAAAGAATCAGTTCCGGCAGGATCTGCTTTTCAGGATCAACACATTTGAGATTCATGTTCCTGCATTGAGGAACAGGCTCGATGACATCCCCCTCCTGCTGGATCATTATCTTGAGATCTATTCGCGTAAGTACGCCAAGCCTGATTTGAAAACAAGCCCCGGCCTCATAAAGGCGCTTCAGGAGTATCCCTGGCCGGGAAACATCAGGGAATTTCATCATGCCGTTGAGAAAGCTGTCATCCTTTGTGATGATAACCTGATTACTGAGAAAGATTTCAGCCCTCTTTACAGAACTCTGGCGGTAAATGCATGCGATTCTCTGAACCTTGATGAAAATGAGAAGAACCTTGTTCTTAGGGCTATGGAGAAACATAAATGGAATAAAAGCAAGGCTGCTGCCGAGCTGGGTATTGAGAGAACTGCTTTGCACAGAAGACTTAAGAAATATGGTATTTAACAGGTTTGCAGTATCGGTCGTTGCTCATGTGATAGTTCTGATCATCTCAATCGCCATTTCATCATATCTTATTCTTAATCATGGTGAAAGGAATATCTTCTTTATACTGCTTGTACTGCTTTCGGTAATAATAATCCAGGTATATCTGCTTATTTATAGTGTAACACGTACCAACAGGGAACTGTCGCGTTTCCTTATGATGCTGAGGAACTCTGATTACACTGTAAAATTCTCCGATAAAAAACTTGAAAGATCATTCAGGGAGCTCACGGAGATCATGGACAAGACAGTAGATTCTTTGAGGAATCTGCGGATTGAAAAGGAGATACAGATCCATCTCCTGAAGCTTATCACTTCTGAAATCAGCACAGGTATCCTTACCGTAAGCAATGATGGAAAAATTGTTGTAATGAATTCGCGCGCCAGGAGTATTCTTGGCTGCAATGGCGCCCAGACCTGGGGACAGCTCAGGCTAGCCAGTCCTTCTTTTGTATATGAGGCTGATCAGCTCGGTGAAGAAGGGAATAAATTCACGGAGATAGCGCTTGGTAAGGAAATCTGCAAAGTTTCGATCAATGTCAGTACTGTTCCTCTCGCCAGCGATAGGATAAGAATCATCACGATAGAAGATATTCAATCACAGGTTGAAAACAAGGAATCGGACGCCATGCTCAAACTTATGCGGGTTCTAATGCACGAAATGATGAATTCGATAACCCCGCTTACCTCTCTTACAGAAACGCTGGGCCTTATAATTACCGAAAAAACTGCCAGCAAAAAACTTACAGAATTATCTTCCGAAGATCTTGAGGATATAAGGTTTTGTCTTGAAAGCATTAAAAAGAGAAAAGATCATCTGCAATCCTTTGTCGGTAATTATCACCGGATGTCAAAACTTCCCAAACCTGAAAAATGCCTTATAGGTGCATACACACTTGTTAATGATGTTGTTTGTTGCATGCAGGCAGATCTTGGGAATGCAGGAGTGACTGTCGGGATAGGAAGTGAGCTTCAGCGGATGGAACTTTTTGTAGATCCTCCGCAAATTGAGCAGGCGCTGCTCAATCTTATTAAAAACAGCATACAGGCAATGCGGAATTCAACTGAGAAGCAGATCAGCATCAGGGGACTTGAAAAAAGTAATTATTATGTTATAGAGGTCTCAGATACAGGAGAAGGGATTCCTCCTGAAAAGATCAACGATATTTTCATACCATTCTATTCAACGAAAGAAGAGGGTTCCGGCATCGGCCTGGTACTGGCAAGACAAATCATGATTGCACACAAGGGCTCAATCAGGGTGAAGTCAGAACCCGGAAAAGGCAGCAGCTTTTTCCTGTGGTTTGAGAAATTTAAGCCCACTACAGGTTCCTGATTTTTTTCAATAAAAATATTACTCAATTTGAATCCGGGTCGCCTACCCTCCCTATAAAAAGTATTGTTCCTGTGGATGTTTCCCTGATGAAGTACAGAAATGGATGGTCGAGCGTTACCTCTGTTGCCTCGACCGGTCCGGCGGATGTGTATCCGATCTCAACAACCGTCGCTGCAGCTGCCTCGGTACCCTCCTCATTGTTTTCGATAAAAGTCTGATGCAAAACCCGGGTTATTTTCAATGCCTTATCGCTTATATTGCCGAAGTTTGCAAAATCGGAGAACGCTATTCCCATTCCAAGGGCTTTTAGATCATCATTAAGAAGTCTTTTGTATTCATATTTGAACCGTGGCATACTCAGATCCACTTCTTGTGCTTTCCGGTTCAGCAGTTGCATCCACTGCTGCCACAAAGCCGGGGTAAGAGATTCAGCCACATCGCCTGTTGTCATATTATTTTCAGGCAATACCACTACCATTGTGTAGTTTCCCTGGCCATACGGTATTTCAGCAATTGTTAAATTGTTATGTTTAAAAGCTTTCAGATCCTCAGTTTGATGCATCATTGGAACTTTTTTAGAGACACCTGGTGTAATGTAAAATGGTTCTTCTTCCGTATCTGCTTTGTCAAACCGGTTCCTCCATTTTCCATTGAAATAGACTGCATTTATTAATAACATTGCCAGGTCGGAGTCTAACTTATCCAGCATATCTGTTATCCTGTCGTGGGTTTTTTCTTCAATCCATCGGTTAACAATATCTACTGCTCCGGGATTTGATGCATCTATATTCCTCGCTTCAGCTTTGTAAAATTGTTGAAGATCTATTATAAATGGTTGTTTTACGGTCAGGCGTTTTTCCACCCATACAGAATTGGCTATTTCCAATACTACCCGTTTATCAACAGGCACCATCTCCGTCATCAGCTTAAGGTAGGTGTTATTAATCTGTTCCAGTGTTTTTTGTCCGAAACCGAGCGATTTTCTCATTGCTTCAAATGTCTCACCCGATGCTCCGTTAAGCGTCATTGAGAGGGCGCTGGAAACACTGAATGGTGAAATCATTATGTTTTCTGACTCTTCAGCTTCATTAAGAGCAGGTCTGAAAAGATCAAATGCAAACCCGTTTGCAGAATCTATTACTTCAGCCTGATAAATTTCAGTAGTTATATTTACCGGATCGCCCGGCAATTCGTTTGTTTCCTTTTCTTCACACGAGGTCAGTAAATAACCTGACAATAGAATGGATATAAACAATCCGCGCTTCAGTAACTTGCTCATACATGTATCCTGGTTAGTTTAAACAAACAGAACAAAAATTATACCAGCAATATTGCAGACGATGTTCCTTAAGGATTCAACCCTTGTTTTTAGCAATGAAATCCCTAATGCGGATGTCTCAAAAGACCTGTTTAACCGCAAAGTGATCCACCTGAAGATCAGGAACTTCAATGCAAATAACTCCTCCCTTGGAACACCTTAGGGCATAGCCATCAAGTTAAGTCCATTTAAAACGTTAAATACCAGGTCTGTATATCAATTAGAGCGTGTTAAATTCAAGGGATTTTTTCGCCGTAGGGGATACATTATTGTAGCATAGAAAGCAATATTATAGTTCTTTACCGCGTAGCGGTTAAACAAAGATTTAATTCAGGAGAATTATTTTGTTGTTAAGCTGTATTTGATCTCCGGGAAACCATGTGTAACTTCTACGAGGTAAAAAAACATTTTTAATATCTCCACTGCTACAATACTCTAAGCCCTACGGGCTAGTCGAAAGATGAAAATCTTTTGTATACCAGATAATTAGTTCTCTTAACTTGATGGCTATGCCCCTTAGGGGGTGCGCTTAAGTCCCCCTTGGGGGATTTAGGCCATAGCCGTCAACCTAAGACTCACCAGCCTCACCCCTTGAATTCCCCTCCCCTGAAGCGGGGGGAACATCTTTGCGAAATTCTTTGCGCCCTTTGCGGTTATTAGATTATTACTTTTGATACACCCTCAGATGTACAGCTCAACAGATGACTGAACACCGATTCTCAATACCTTGGTTTATCCTTAATTTCGTCGTAGTAATTTTCCAGACCGGTCTCACGAATCCTTAAATTGATTTTTATCCATCTCTGCTCAAGATTGATATCAAAACCTGTTCTGTTACATGGGAATTCCTGGCATTGAAAACAGTAGTCAACTCCTTTCTCTTTATAACAATCCTTTACTTTACAATTCCTGAAAAGATGACACTCCTGTTTTCGGCAACCCTTGCATTTACCCGATGCTAAAATGTTAAGCAACTGTTTGAATTCCGAATATTTCGTGAATACCGGTTCATCGAGAAGTGTCACAAACCTCTTTGCATAAATGTCAAATTCCCCGAGATTACTTTTAAGCATTTCTGCATGCAGTTTGATCGGACCATTACTATTCGCAAAACACTTCTCGCATAATAGCCCGCATGGTCCGAATTTTTCTGAAAAAGTGCTTTCCATTTTTTTATGATACAATTACTTTGTCGTTTCCTACATATAATTATCGACAATAACATTATAATGCTGAGACGTCTGGTCAAACCGCGACAGGATTTTTTGAGCCTTTTCCGGAACAACAGCTTTTTCGTATTCACTGCCGGCAAAATCTTTGACTGAGTCGATTGAATCAAACCACATGATTGTTATGAATTCTGTCTCCACAGGAAGTTCTCTTCTTAAAAGCTGTATTCCTTTATAGCCTTTGATGTTCCGGCTTTTAATTCCGGTAAAAATCTCAGTCTTCAGAAGATTCTCATAGTTGTCAGCATTGCTTTTGGTTGTATAACCATGCCATATTCTTGAAATCATTTCTAATGCCATACTGATTAAGTTATGTGTGCTTGTTCAAGTTATGCAATTTTTTCTAAAACAATTCAAATCAGCGTTCACAGAGTTAAATTCTGCACACTCCACGGTTTATTAATTTCCCGCAGATCACGCAGATAGAAATCCACGCAGATTCCGCAGAAAATTGCCCCTGTCCACAGTTTCCTCCCCTCCCAGGGGAGGTCCCGCGAAGCGGGAGAGGGTTTTAATTTCAATTAAAAAAAATTTGCATTATTGAATTTTAATCTCTACATTTGTAGATGTATGTATCTAAAACGTAGAGATAGATGGGTCTGACTAATGCTGAAGAACAAATAATGAAGCTCCTCTGGAAGCTTGAAAAAGCTTTTATCCGTGATATTCTTAACGAGCTTCCCGAACCGAAACCCGCCCCTACAACCGTGATCACTTTACTCAAACGAATGATCGACAAAGGTTTTGTCAGCTACAGGCAATGCGGTAACTCAAGGGAATATTATCCGCTCGTAAAGAAAACTGAATACTTTTCCGATCACTTCAACGGATTGATCAGAGATTTCTTTAATAATTCCACGGCCCAATTCGCTTCCTTCTTTACAAATGAGACAAATATGAGCCATGATGAATTGAAAGAACTCAGAGACATGGTTAACAGGAAACTCGGATCAACAAAACCAAAAAAATGACAGCCTACATTCTTAAATCAAGCGCCGGTCTGATCTTCCTTTTCGGACTGTACTGGTTCCTGCTGAGAAAAGAAAAGCTCTTTGTCTTTAACAGGTATTTCCTCATTCTCTCTATTGTATTTTCTCTTGCTTTTCCTTTCTTGTCAATCCCGGTTAACCTCAGGTCATCACAAGCTGAAGATGTTTTTCCGGCATTTGAAGTGCCGGGCATTGAAACTTCTGCTGAAAACACCCAACCTGATGCCGGATCAGAAATATCCGTGACAAGTAACAATCCTGAAATATCCTTATCTGCCGTTCTCATAATCTTATATAGCTCGGGAGTCCTTGTCTTTTTAGTCCGGTTTTTAAACAATATCCGCTCACTCCGGCGAAAGGATACCCTTTGCCCGAAGGTTTATTATAAAGGATATATTGTCGTCCTTACAGATGAAAAGATAAATCCCTGCTGCTTCCTCAACAAAATTTACCTGAACAGGGAGGATTACCTGTCAGGAAAAATTGATCCCGAGCTGCTCGATCATGAGATACAGCATGTGGTTCAGTCTCATACTTTCGATATTCTTTTTCTGGAGATTGTTAAGCTGTTCTACTGGTTCAACCCTGTTCACATCCTCTATTCAAGAGCAATAAGGATAAACCACGAATACCTTGCAGATAATGAGGTAATCAGGGTAAAATCAGACATCAGGGATTATTCCGAAAAGCTGCTGAATTATATTTCGGGCAAAATAAATTTATCGTTCACAAGCGCTTCTGATCATTCCTTCACTAAAAACCGTCTAGCCATGATGATGAAATCAGGATCGGGAAAAATTGCATACAGCAGGATAGCTGCATCTATATGTTTAGGAACTCTCGTGTTTTTCTCGTTAAGCTTTAAGGAGATCAATGAATCTGTTGGTCTCAGCACAGAATCCTTAACTGAAGGATCAATACAGAATAAGGTTTGGGGAACTGTCACCACCATCGACGGAACTCCAATATTCGGGGCTTCAGTAAAAACAACTCTCGCCAATAACCAGCCTGTTGAATCGATCACCGGTAATGATGGGAGTTTCAACATTGACGACGTCCTTACAGGAGCTTCAGTCTCATTTGAGTACAGGGGCTTTAATACGGAAACTGTAATTCCTGATTTTTCTTCCGGGTTGAATATTAAGCTCTCCCGTGATCCGGACTTTAAAGGCATTGCCACTCTTACTTTTGTTCAGACAGTAAAATTCAGGGAACAGGATTTTACTCCTGCAAATGCACTTGTTGTAATAGATGGTAAAATCTCAGAGAATCTTATGATCAATCCGGGGGAACTAAGAAATATATCAATCCTGGAAAGTAAAGATGCTCTGAAGAAATATGGAGAAAAAGGGAAAAGCGGTGTTGTTGAAATTACTTCATTTAAATCTGCTTCTGGAAAAAAGATCAACAGTGCTCCTGACTCCTCAAGTTTCGAAACTTTACTCAGTGTCAACCATCTTCGGAATAAAGGTGAAATGATTGATATTCCGGCTACTGAACTGAAAGAAGTAAATGTCTGGACATACCATATTCTTGATAAGACAGATAAAAAGGATTTGAGAACTGTAAGCATAATGACCAGGGATTTTTATACAACAAATGGCCTTGTAGTGAATGAGAATAAAAAAGCACTGCCCGGCGTAAGAATAACAATGACGGGCAGTGATAAGGTTGTAGTATCAGACAAGTCCGGACGATTTACCTTCGAGGATGTGAGGGATAATTCTCTCCTTGAGTTTTCAATGCCTGGTTATGAGACCTATTATCTGAACACCAGCTTTGGAGCTTTTAAAGAAGAGCTTACAATTGAGCTTACAAAACAAGGTAAAAAAGCTGAAGTTGAGCAAGCTCAGTGAACATGCTGAGCATGGCTATCCTCTTCTCCCTCGGCAAATTTGAAGAAGCTTACATACGCCTCAACATATTCCCTGCCAGCCTTGACATCCACAGGGTCGAAGTTCTTTAAATGCATTACATGTTTGAATCTCTGGCTTAATTCAGGCATTCTGTCCTCCGGAACAAGCCCTTTCAAAGATTCGAGATTACCCTTTTCTATCGCCGCATCTGCATTAAGAATACGCTTATCAACCGGCGTACCCGAAGGTTTCAACCCTGTATATGATACCCCTTCTCCAATCCTGTGCACCCTGATCAGTGTTTCAAAAAAGTACCTATCTGCAAGCAATCTTGCATCAGTGCTCAGCTCCCGGACTTTCATCGCCAGTTTAAACGATTCCCTGACCTCATTTTCACCTTCAGGATGAACCCACTTCAGCACATAATTTACATTGTTCTTCTCAATTGCTGTTCTTGCGTCTTTTATTACTGGACCATCCATCGTGTCGCAATGTGCAGAAACATTTTTTTCTGTCAGTAAAAGTAAAGGCACGAGAATTATTGATGCCAGGTAGATCCTGAGATTGTTTTTTCTTTCAATTGTTTTCATTCTAACAGTTTTAATAATTAATGATCAAGTGATCTGTCAGGTACAAAATTAGCTGCTGGTCCAGGTAGAATCGCCCCGTTTTATAATGTGGGACGTGTTGTTTGTGGGAAAAAGGTGCTGGTTTATGATCCGGGCGGTGCACAAGGACAATCTTGGCTAAGTGCTCCTCCTGAACTCTGAAGGAGTCTTCCCTGTAACCTGCCTGAAGACCCTGTTGAATGCAGATTTGGAATTAAAGCCTGACTCAAAAGCGATACCCAGGAGTGAGAAATTTGAACTTGCAGGATCTGTAAGCTTCTTTATAAAAGAATCCACCCGGTACTTATTCACAAAATCAAAGAAGTTCTTGTTGAACTGTTCATTTATTACCTGTGAGAGATGATGTGGCGGGATGCCTGTCTCATCAGCAAGGATCGATAATGTCAGATCAGGATTCAGAAACGGCTCCTTCTCCGTCATGTAGTTAAGGAGCCTGGCTGCATATTCGCGGGAGTCTTTTTCAGTAAGTCTTGACCCTGCATACTTTGAACGGACTTTACCTGAAGTACTCTCAACAATGATGTCACCGGATGAAAATATAACGTTCTGCTTTAGTCCAAAGTACCCGATAAGGATGACAAAAACTGAAAGAGAAAGGAAGAGCCCGTCGGTACAGAATACCATGGAGAACATGTTAAATACATGATGTATCACTGTTACAGCCATCAGGATTGTCCACACAATCCCGAAAACAATTATCAGCATCCGGAGCCAGCCAGGATTAACATTAACTGATGAGGAATAATTATTGAAAATATTTATATCAAGCTCCCTGAAAAGACGGAGGGTCAGAATAAAATAGAATGGTCCGGACAATACAGTAAGGATAAGAAAAGCAAGGTAAAGTGAGGGTGGAGTAAAGCCGCTGCGGATCATCTCAATATTGAGTCTTTGAGAAAATCCGGGATCGAAAAAAGAATAAACAATATAGAGGTTGAAAAGTATAAATGGAGCGAGGTGTACCAAATCATGAGGCATCCTCAACTTTCTGTCTGAAACGATCGATGCTGAATAGAAGTACAGAAAAGGGCCATGAAGCATGAAAAGTGACAGGAGGCTGTTCGACAAAATCCTGAAGTGTGTGAATAGCTCATGTGAATAAAATGAATAGATACCTATAAATAATCCCAGGTAAACCAGCCAGGCTATGAGTAGATTATCATGATACCTGCGTGGTTTTTTCTGTATAAGCAAAACCGTAAAAAAGAAAGCATTGAAGGCAGCTATCAGGAAAATGAATTTCATAATAACAAAAATACGAAATTCTAAGGGTGTTCCTTGGGCTATGATCTGCGGTTATTTTCTTTTTCGCCGTACTATATGGGTGGCATGACCAAAATATGATTCGGCAGCCTCCATGATTGTCTCCGATAATGTCGGGTGAGGATGAATTGTCAGTTCCAGGTCACGAACCACAGCAGCCATCTCAATAGCAAGCGCTATTTCAGGGACGAGGCTTCCGGCATCCCTTCCGATCATTGCTCCGCCAAGAATTCTCTCGGTTTCCGGATCGATGATAAGCTTGGTAAAACCACTATTTAAACCAAGACTGATTGCCCTTCCGGACGCAGCCCAGGGAAACTTGACAACCTCAATCTTTCTTCCCTGTGCCTTGGCTTCATTTTCAGTAAGTCCTGCCCAGGCAATCTCTGGTTGAGTAAAAACGACAGCCGGGATCGCCTGGGGTTCATACGCTGTTTTTAATCCTGCAATATGCTCCGCTGCAACACGTCCCTCGAAAGTAGCCTTGTGTGCAAGAAGCGGCTGGCCTGCTACATCGCCTATTGCATAAATGTTGCTGATGTTTGTCTGCCTGAATTCATTCACAATAATGAAACCTTTATCATCGGTCCTGACGCCTGCCTCCTCAAGCCCTATTCCCCTGCTGTTGGGTTTGCTCCCGATTCCTACAAGGATCTTGTCGAAAGTATCTGTCTTTTTCTTCCCGTCATTTGATTCAAACTCCACTCTAAGCTTTTTTCCCTCTTTTGTAACAGATGTTACTTTTGTTCCAAACATTGCTTTTCCTATAAGCTCCTCTTTCTCTTTCCTGAATAGGTCTTTAAGGTCCTGGTCAAGACCGGGCAGGATATCGGAGGTGAATTCGCAAATTGTAATCTCTGAACCAAGTGCTTCATAGATAATGCTCATTTCCAGGCCTATATAACCGGCTCCTATTATCAGAAGCTTTGCAGGCACATCACTGAGTTCAAGCGCTTTTTCGGCATTCATAACGAGGTCGTCAAAAGGGATGTTTTCTAACTGCCTTGGAGATGCTCCCGTGGCAATAATAAGATTCTCGAATGTCAGTTCACTTTTATTGCCGTCATTCGAATGGAATTCGAGCCTGTTCCTGTCCTTGATAATCCCCGTGCCGTGAAGGAAGTTTATTTTGTGAGTTTTTGCCAGCTGCCCCACCCCTCCTGTTAATTTTTTCACAACAGATTCTTTCCACGTGCGTACCTTATCAAGTTCCACCTTTACATCAGAGAAAATTAATCCCCATTCCCTGGCATGTTCGGCATGTTCTTTAACAGAGGCGATATGAAGTAAAGCTTTCGTCGGTATGCAACCATGATAGAGGCAAACGCCACCCGGGTTTTCTTTTGGATCTATCATAGTCACATTCAGACCCAGGTCGCTCGCATGAAAAGCTGCTGCATATCCGCCGGGACCGGCACCCAATACAATTACCTGCTTCTTTATCTTCCATTTTTTCTCTGAGGATTAATCAAAAAATATCAGCATGGGATTCTCCAGCACTTCGCAGAGCCACCTGAGGAATCTTGCACCTGTGGCCCCGTCGATTGCACGATGATCATACGATAAAGACAAGGGCAAAATCAACCTTGGGACAAACTGGCCATCAGTATAAACTGGTTCCATGGAGGCCCGGGATACACCAAGAATTGCCACATTGGGACGATAGACTATCGGTGTGAAATTTGTTCCTCCGATGCCGCCAAGATTTGAAATTGCGATATTACCTCCCTGAAGGGCATCGGGCATCAGCTTCTTGTTTCGCGCTTTTGTGGCAAGATCATTAAGCTCGATAGAAAGCTGCACCAGCGATTTCCTGTCGGCATCCCTGATAACCGGAACAAGAAGTCCCCTGTCAGTATCAACCGCCACACCAATATTAATATAATCTTTATAGATGATCTCTTCATTTTCCAGGTCAAGGCTCGCATTAAAAACCGGGAATTTAACAAGAGCGGCGGCGGTTACTTTAAGGAGTATTGCAGTGAAAGTGAGCTTTGCCCCCTGCTTTTCAACTTTCGGTGAATAATCTTTCCTGAATTTCTCCAGCATCGTCACATCAGCCCTGTCAAACTGGAATACATGAGGAATGCTCTGCCACGATGCCGCCATCTCCCTGGCTGTGATTTTCCTTACTGTATCCAGTTTTTCCCTCCTCACCTGGCCCCACTTAGAGAAATCCGGAAGCGTATAATCCTGCGAGGGAGAAAGCTTGCCTTCAATCATTTTCCTGGCAAAGGCCCTTACATCCTGTTCAGTTATACGGCCATGAGGTCCGGAACCTTGAACCTTGCTGATCTCAACACCGGTCTCCCTGGCAATTCTTCTCACCGATGGGGAAGCCGGTACCTCCGGATTTCCCAGGAACTGACCTGGTTTTCCGTGCTCAACTGTCTTTTCCTCGATGACTTTTCCCACATCAGCTTTGACCTCTTTCTTCTCACCTTCTTTCAGCTCTTGCTTTTCAGCAGTTTTTGTGGCCGACGCCTGAGGCTCAGATGACTCGATAACAAGCAGGACCTGGCCTACCTGTACATCAGCGCCTTTCTCCACTTTAATCTCCTTCACAGTCCCTGAGGCATCTGATGGCAGCTCGAAAGCAGCTTTATCGCTCTCCATATCCGCGACAGCACTGTCTTTCTCAATCTTGTCGCCGACCGATACAAGAATGTCGATTACTCTTGCCGAATGTACATTATCGGCTATTTCCGGAAGTTTGATCTCCTTAATCATTGCCAGAGGAATTAAATGTCTGTTGGATTGCGTTTATCACCGGTGATCTTCAGATCCTTTGCCGCCTTAAGTAGTATTTTCTTATC
Organism: uncultured Bacteroidota bacterium; assembly: GCA_963744745.1. Classification (GTDB taxonomy): domain Bacteria; phylum Bacteroidota; class Bacteroidia; order Bacteroidales; family VadinHA17; genus LD21. The sequence continues at coordinate 146,678 of CAVUVD010000002.1, forward strand.
CAGTCTTCCCTGCCTGAAAAGATTATAGAGTGTGTAATATGCTATATGCGGAGCATTCACCTCGAAATAGTCCCTTAACGCACCCCGGTTATCGCTTCTTCCGAATCCATCCGTGCCTAGTACGTTCAATATCCCGGGGAACCACCTGCTGACGCTCATTGGAATGGTTTTAACATAATCAGAAGCTGCAATACATAATCCTTCATCGCCCTCAAAACATTTTTCGATATAATTCTTAAGAGGCTTCTCACCGGGATTGAGCTTATTCCGGCGCTCGGTTTCCCTGGCATTCTCATAAAGTTCTTTATAGCTTGTCACGCTCCAGACATCAGCCATGAGATTGTACTTATCCTCAAGTATGTCTGCAGCTTTTAAGGCTTCGTTGAGGATGGCGCCGCTTCCCAGGAGATGCGCCTTCTCTCTCCCGGTCTGTCCGGATCTCCTGAAGCGGTACATTCCCTTAAGGATGCCTTCCTCTGCTCCTTCAGGCATGGCAGGCATTTTGTACTTCTCATTCAGAACCGTTATGTAATATATAAGATCCTCATTATTTGCATACATGCGTCTCATGCCATCCCTTACGATAACTGCCAGTTCGAATGAAAAAGCAGGATCGTATGCCTTTACTGAAGGCACTGCCATGGCAAACAGATGGGAATGTCCATCCTGGTGTTGCAGACCTTCACCTGCAAGAGTTGTCCTTCCTGAAGTGCCGCCAATCAGAAAGCCTCTTGCCCTTGCATCTGCTGCAGCCCAGATCAGATCCCCGATCCTCTGGAAGCCGAACATTGAATAGAATATGAACATCGGGACCATTGTGATCCTGTGAGTTGAGTAGGCAGTACCTGCAGCTATGAACGACGACATGCACCCTGCTTCTGTTATTCCTTCTTCGAGTATCGCTCCGTCGGTTGCTTCCTTGTAGTATAGAAGGCTTTCCCTGTCAACAGGTTCATAATTCTGGCCTGTGTGAGAATAGATCCCGAATCTTCTGAAAAGTGCGTCCATTCCGAATGTACGTGACTCATCGGGTACAATGGGTACTATAAATTTCCCGGCGTTTTTGTCGGTCATCATCTTCGACATTAGCTGAACCATAGTCATTGTTGTTGCCATATCCCTTTCTCCGGAATCTCCCAGGAACTCATCATAAATAGATACTTCGGGAAGAGTGAAACCCTTTACATCATTATTCCTGAATGGCAGAAAGCCGCCCAGCTCTTCTCTCCTTCTTTTGAGATACTTCATCTCCTCGCTGTCCTCAGGAGGTCTGAAGAAGGGAGCCCTTTTTGCCTCTTCGTCTGAAAGCGGTATCCCGAACCGGCTCCTGAAAACAAGCAGCTCGTTCTCATTGAGCTTTTTCTGCTGGTGAGTTATATTTCTTCCCTCACCGCTTTCACCAAGTCCATAGCCTTTGATTGTCTGGGCAAGTATTACAACCGGGCCATCCTTATGACTTACCGCCTCAGCATAGGCATTGAAAACTTTGATCGGATCATGTCCGCCACGGGTCAGCTTTTTAATCTGTTCATCGGAATATTTTGCAACCAGGCTTGCAGTTTTTTCGCTTCTGCCAAAGAAATCCTTGCGGATGTAATCCCCTGTCGAGACAACATATTTCTGGTATTGACCGTCAGGGATCTCTCCCATTATCCTGGCGAGTTCGCCTGCTTCATCTGCCGCGAATAATGGGTCCCAGTCCCTTCCCCATACAACCTTGATAACTTTCCACCTGGCGCCCATGAATGCAGCCTCGAGTTCCTGTATAATACTCCCTGTTCCGCGAACGGGCCCATCGAGACGTTGCAGGTTACAGTTAACAACAAAAATGAGATTATCGAGCTTCTCCCTGCTTGCCACCGTAATCGCACCCAGGGACTCCGGTTCATCCATCTCTCCATCACCTACGAAAGCCCATATTTTCTGATCTGTTTTTTCTTTCAGTCCCCTGTCTTCAAGGTATTTGTTCATTCTTGCCTGGTAAATGGCCATTATCGGACCAAGTCCCATCGATACAGTAGGGAATTGCCAGTATTCAGGTAAAAGCCGCGGGTGAGGGTAAGAAGGTAGGCCGCCATCAGGTCTGAGCTCCTGCCGGAAATTGTGAAGATCTTTTTCACTGAGCCGCCCTTCGAGAAATGAGCGGGCATATATTCCAGGGCTTGCATGTCCCTGGAAATATATCATGTCAGGTGTCTTCCCGCCTTCACCGCCCCTGAAAAAATGATTGAATCCGACCTCGTATAAAGTAGCCGCTGAGGCATATGTTGAAATATGTCCGCCAATCCCGTCCGATTCCAGGTTGGCTCTGACAACCATTGCCATCGCATTCCATCTGACAAGGCTCTTTATTCTTCTTTCGACCTCAATACTTCCCGGGAAAGGTCTTTCCTTTTCCGCAGAAATAGTATTCACGTACGGAGTATTGCCGGGACACCTGAAAACGATGCCTGCTTTCTGAGCCCGGTATTGCAAAAGAGACAGAATTTCCCTTACCCTTTCAGGATCTTCATTATCAATGATATATCCGATTGAATCAAGCCATTCGCTGTTTTCAATTTCGTAATATTCTTTACTTTTCATCATGGAGAGTTTTATAAAATCATCAGCGGATTTCCTTGCGATCCATCATCCGACCCAGGGTTTTTTCAAGTGATGCCTTTGATTTGTCAGAGGCTTCCCTGACTGCCTGTATCAGGTTATCCGACTTGCTTGTAACAATTATCGGCTTAAGCTTTTCGGGCCTGATCTCAATCGAACAACGCTTATCATTTTTACCGCTTTTTTCACTGTTCTCATCCTCAAGGTGAACTTCAACCCTCGTTATCTGGTTAGAGAATCTCTTTAAAGATCTGGTTACAAATCCCGATAATGTAGCTTCAAGCTCCTGCGACACCGGAATATTATTAGATCTGATCTGGATTAACATAATTGATGATTTTTAATGACTTATAAAATGGGATTCTATGATATCTTTTCATTCCTGAAGGATCAATTTCAGATTTCATAAAGAGGATTGGATGTTATCCGGAAGTAAAACAAACCAAAAACGAAAATTCCCTCAAAAACTTCCAGCTTAAACATTTAGATGATCATTCCATGAAGAAATATGTTATTTAATAAAAGAGTATAATGAGAATAGCCACTCTTACATTAAACCCTGCACTGGATAAAAATACCTGGATCGATAAGCTACAACCGGAGAAAAAGCTGCGATGTGAAGAACCGATTTACGAAGCGGGAGGTGGAGGATTAAATGTGTCCCGTGCAATTAGCATTCTTGGAGGTGAATCATATGCTATCTATGCAGCGGGAGGAGCGACCGGTGACAAGCTGGATGAGTTGCTTAATCAGGAAGGTATTGAGGAACACCGTATATACATTAAAAGATCAACCAGGGTCAACTTGCTTGTCACGGAGAGATCAACCGGTAATCAATACAGGTTCGGTATGCCCGGAGATGAGCTGAGTGAAGAAGAGCTTCAGCAATGCATAGATGCAATATGGAATATTCCTGATGGAATTGAATACCTTGTTGCCAGCGGGAGCCTTCCGCCTGATTCTTCTTCTGATTTTTATGGAATTATTTCCGGAATTGCCCATGATAAAAACTTAAAATTCATTGTCGATACCTCCGGTAAAGCCCTTGAAAAAGCTGCCGAAACAGGTGTATTTATGATAAAACCCAATCTTCGTGAATTAAGCCAGCTGGCCGGAAAAGAAGAGATCACGGGAATGGAGCAGGAAGAAATTGCAGGCAGGATCATTAAAGAAGGTAAAGCTGAGATAATAGTCCTCTCAATGGGTGCAAGAGGAGCCATGATGGTTTCTTCAAAAGGAACCGAATATATAGTTCCTCCAACTGTAAAACCTGCAAGCACAGTAGGAGCGGTGATTCAATGCTTGCTGGCATTGTTCTGTCACTTTCCCGTGGCGAGGATCTGAGCGCTGCACTTAAATGGGGTGTCGCAGCTGGGACAGCAGCAACCCTGACATCAGGAGCGGAGCTTTGCCGCAGGGATGATGTGGAGAGAATATTCACCTTGCTTAACCAGCCTTGTTGAATGTTTAGTTCTCCTTGTTGTAACCTTTTGTGTAAATCGTGTAACAATTAAACCTGTTTCATATGTTATTTTTCCGTTTTTATTTTTAGAAGATAAACGTGAATAGAATGGTTAATTAAAAAACTGTATGTTATGAAAAAATTGTTATTCAGTGTTTTACTGGCATTTGGAATTATGAGCCTGGCAATCGGACAGCAGGCCTCCCAGCCAAAAGATGCAGACTGGGTGAAGATTGGCGAGACTACAATCAATCTGAGCGAGGATTACGGAATCTTCGATTGGGACAGGGACAGGGTTGAAACCGTAAACGCCAATGAAAAGTATTCTGCAGTAAAATTCAAGTCAAAAGATGCAAAAGTAAGTCTTACCAATGTGGAAGTGACATATGCCAACGGTAAGAAGGAGGACCTTAAGGTTAACACTCCCATAGATGCTAAAACCGAGAGCAAACAGTTCCCTCTCGATACAAGGCAGGAACTCGACCAGGTGACGTTCAACTTTCTGAAGGATGAAGCCGCCGGGAAAGACAAAACTGTGGTTGAGATCTGGGGTTTAAAATCAGATGCTTCAGGAATGGGCAAAGGAACTGATGTTGATACTGACATTGATGTTGATGTCGATATCGATACAACAAACAAGAGGAGATAATCTGATTCTTCTTTATTTACAGAGGATGTCTCATCTGGGGCATCCTCTTTTTTTCTTCATGCTCTATCTTTCTCATATCTGGAATTTCCTCCCCTCCAGGGGAGGTGGCCGAAGGCCGGAGGGCGTAAATACTCATCTCCAGGGGAGGTGGCCGAAGGCCGGAGGGGTAAACCTCCCAGGGGAGGTGGCCGAAGGCCGGAGGGGTAAACCTCCCAGGGGAGGTGGCCGAAGGCCGGAAGGGTCTTTAAACAATCCTGCCTTCTCCGTTGTTGTTAATACTGTAATTACAGATAACCGGACCGTTTTTTCTTTATTTATTTTTCTGACAATGTATTATAGAAATATCAGATTTTCATATCTGCCCCTATTTCTTGTTTTGATAATTCATCTGGTTTCATGCCGGAAAAGTGATACTCTTTTTCAACTGGTAAGCTCAGACCATTCAGGAATACACTTCAATAATGTCATCATTGAAAATGATTCCGTAAACCAGCTCGACAATGAAAATGTATATAACGGCGCAGGTGTCGGTATTGGTGATTTCGATAATGATGGCCTGCAGGATGTTTTCTTCTCAGGAAACCTTGTCGGATGCAGGCTTTATCTTAACAAGGGAAATTTGAGATTCAGCGATATAACAAATGATGCAGGAGTTACAGGAAACGGGAAGTGGTGCAGGGGAGTAGCCATCATTGATATTAATAACGACGGATGGCTGGATATTTATGTCGCAGCAACACAGAAAAGGAATCCGGAGGAGAGAAGAAACCTCCTCTATATAAACCAGGGACTTAACGACAAAAAAGTCCCTGTTTTTTATGAGAAAGCTTCCGAGTATGGCCTCGATGATAATTCACATACTACTCAGGCAAACTTCTTTGATTACGATAATGACGGTGACCTTGATGTATATCTTGTTGTTAATGAAATAACAGAACGGATCTCTCCCTACCTCTTCCGTCCTGTACTGAAGAACGGCAATAATCCCAGCTCCGGTAAGCTTTTCAGAAATGACTGGGACAGCATTAAAAAACATCCGGTTTATACCGATGTTTCGGCGGCTGCAGGAATTCAGACTGAAGGTTATAGTCATTCAGCCATAATAACTGATATTAACATGGACGGCTGGAAGGATATTTATGTCGGCAATGACTTCTTAACAAACGACCTGTTATGGATAAACAACGCCGACGGTACATTCACGGATGAGCTTAACCGGTATTTCAGGCACACTTCAACAAATTCAATGGGTAACGATATTGCTGATATAAATAATGATGGATTCGTTGATGTAATTTCTCTTGATATGAACCCGGAAGATAACTACAGGAAAAAAATGATGCTCCCGGCAGCCAGCTACCAGGTTTATCAGCATACTGAGCGTTTCGGATACAATTACCAGTACATGAGGAATGTCCTTCAGCTCAACCAGGGCTTCTGTATGCAGGACGATTCGGTCTGCAGACCTGTATTCAGCGAAATCGGGTATTATTCAGGAATAACAGCAACCGACTGGAGCTGGACACCGCTTCTTACAGATTTTGATAATGATGGCTACAGGGACCTGATTATCAGCAACGGTTTTCCGAAAGATGTAACCGATCATGATTTTGCAATGTTCCGCATAAAGGGATTCAAATCCACACCAAAGGAAGTGTTGCTCAAACAGATCCCGGAAGTGAAAATTCACAATTATGCATTCAGGAACAATGGTGACCTGACATTTACTGATGTTTCTGCTGAATGGGGAATGACAGATGAAAATTTCTCAAACGGCGCCGCTTATGCCGATCTCGACAATGATGGCGACCTGGATATTGTAATAAGCAACATTAACGATGAAGCCTCTGTATACCGTAATAATTCAACAGAAAAACCTGGTGAAAAAAATCATTACTTAAGGATTAGAACTATCGGCGACAAGCTGAACAGGCAAGGTTTGGGAACATGGATCGAAGTATATTACGATAATGGCAAAAAACAGGTCTGGGAGAAAAGTCCATACCGCGGATATCTCTCCTCCGTAGAGGAAATTGCTCATTTCGGTCTTGGAAAAGCGGAAACAGCTGATTCTGTAATTATAAAGTGGCCAGGCAAAAAGAAACAGATTCTCAGGAATTTACCCGGGAACAAACTGCTCACAGTTAATTTTGATGAAGCTGATTCAGAGTATTCCCGGGAACCCATGACCAGATCAGAAAAGTCACTTTTTGATGAAATCACTGACGCTGCCGGGATCGATCATATTCACAGGGAAACTGACTTCGCAGATTTCAACATTCAGAAGCTTCTTCCCCATAAATTCTCGGAATATGGACCGTCCCTTGCATCAGGCGATATAGATGGTAATGGTCTGGATGACCTTGTATGCGGGGGATCTTCAAATAACAGCGCCCAGATCTTCATGCAACAAACTGACGGAACATTCAAAAGGAAGCAGCTCCTTCATGATGACAAGCTACCTTCAAAAGCCGCCGATGATGCAGGCATTCTCCTGTTTGACGCCGACAATGACGGAGATCATGATCTTTATGTGGCATCAGGAGGATATGAAAAAGAAAGCAACTCTGAATCATACCGGGATCACTTTTATATTAACGAGGGTAAGGGCACATTCATCGAAGCCGATGTTTTACCTGAAAATCTTGCCAGCAAGTCATGCGTGAAAGAAGCCGATATTGATAAAGACGGTGATATAGACCTGTTTATCGGTGCAAAGGTTGATCCCTGGAATTACCCTAAACCGGTATCAGGGTTCATCTACAGGAATGATTCTGAACAAGGGAAGGTCAGGTTCACTGATATAACAGCTGCTGTTGCGCCTGAATTGATTAATATCGGTCTGATCAACGATGCGTTGTTTACAGATTTTAATAATGACGGCTGGCCTGACCTTGTCATAGCCGGTGAATGGATGCCTCTCACCTTTTTTAAAAATACAAATGGTTCGTTCACAAATATAACCCAATCGGCAGGAACAAGTGAAAAAACAGGCTGGTGGACCTCTCTTTCATCAGGTGATTTTGATACGGATGGAGATACAGATTTTATAGCCGGTAATCTTGGGCTCAATTCGTTCTATAGAGCATCTGCTGAACACCCGGTTTGTATTTATGCAGCTGACTTTGACCTGAATGGCAGCTATGATGCATTCCCTTCAATATTTCTAAGGGCAAGTCAGCAGGATACATCAATAAAAGAATACCCTGTACATGGGCGTGACGATGCTGTGAAGCAAATGATAAGTATGCGGTCAAGATTCCAGAATTACAAGTCGTATTCAGTTGCTACGATCGACAAGCTGTTTTCCGAGGAACAGTTTAAAAAGTCATTGATGCTGAGAGCAACCTGGTTTGAATCATCATATTGCAGGAACAACGGCGACGGCAGCTTCACGCTAATTCCATTACCGGCACAAGCTCAGCTTTCTGCCCTGAATGGTATGATCGTTGATGATTTTAACAATGATGGTAACCTTGATGTAATAATTAATACCAATGATTATGGAACAGATGTTCTGATCGGGAAATATGATGCGCTCAGCGGCCTGATGCTAAAAGGTGATGGCTCAGGAAATTTCAGCCATGTTTCCATCGCTGAAAGCGGAATTTATATCCCGGGGAATGGCAGAGCGCTGGTAAAATTGACAGGTTATGACAACAGCTACCTTGTTGCAGCATCTCAAAATCGTGGCCAATTAAAAATATTCAAATTGCTGAATCAATGAAATATAAATACCTTGTTTTTATTTTCTTAATCTCTGGTTGTTCCGGCAATCAGTCACATCAAAGAGAGGATTCAGAGATCCTCCACCAAAACCAGGATCAGCTCACCGAGGTTATCATTTACGATGTTTTCTCTCCTCCTGTAGCAAGCAGGATCTACGTTTACGCTTCTCTTGCTTCGTATGAGGCAATTCGTTTCAGTACGAATGGAGCCTTCTCAATTACAGGCAAGCTGCATGGTTTCACGAAAATGCCCGAACCCGAACCTTACAAAGAATACGATTTTACTCTCGCGGCAAGCAAGGCATTTTTCAATGTTGTTAAAAATGTCAGGATTTTTTCGGTTGATTCCCTTAAGAAGTATGAAGAGTCGCTGTTTGACTATTTCAGACAAAGACTCGATGATTCGGTTTATTTCTGGTCTGTGTCATTTGGCGATTCTGTCGCGGCAGTTATACTTGAAAGAGCAAAAAACGACGGGTATGCTCAGTCAAGGGGCAAGCCGAAATACATAGGTGAAGCTGGCCCGGGGAAATGGAAGACCACACCTCCCGACTACATGGATGGAGTTGAATGGTGCTGGAACACCATGAAACCAATGGTCATGGATTCTGCTTCGCAGTTCAGGCCCGCAAGTCCGCCGGAGTTCAGCCTTGATACTTCTTGTATTTTCTTTAAAAACTTAGCAGAAGTTTACCGGATAAACAGGTCACTGACAAAGGAGCAAATGGAAATAGCCCGGTATTGGGATGATAATCCTATGGTTATGGAACACTCCGGGCATCTTATGTTTGCAAATAAGAAGATCACCCCTGGCGGACACTGGATGGGGATCTGTGCCATAGCATCAAAGATGGACAAGGCCGATCCGGTAAGGACCGCCGGAGCTTATGCGTTGACTGCTATCGCTCTTTATGATGGTTTTATTGCATGCTGGGATGAAAAATACCGGTCCTCGTTTATAAGACCGGTAACTGTTATCAACGATGCTGTCGATCCTACCTGGATGCCTTACCTTCAGACACCTCCATTCCCTGAATATCCGAGCGGGCATAGTACTATTACAGCAGCGGCTGCAACAGTACTTACTTCTGTCTATGGAGACAATTTTGCTTTCCGTGATACAAGCGATCTCAGGTATATCGGCATGGAACGTACTTTCAAATCATTCAATGAGGCAGCCGCAGAAGCTTCTGTCAGCCGGCTTTACGGAGGAATACACTTCAGTTTCAGCATTGAAGCCGGAGCGGAAATGGGCAAACGATTGGGTGAGTTTATCACCCTGAAACTGATGAGCGAAAGTCCTGAATAATCATCCGCCCTCAAGTCTTCTCTTCATCATTCTCCTCCGGTCTTTTCTGATCTTTCTTTCATATATTACCAGGTACATAACAGGGATCATAACAAGCGTAAGGAAAGTTGCAAAGCTCAGACCAAAGATTATTGTCCATGATAACGGTCCGAAGAAAGCAACATTTTCACCTCCGAAATATATGTCCGGATTAAGCCTGGAAAGGAGCGAACCGAAGTTGATATTCATTCCGATTGCAAGAGGAATAAGCCCCAGTATTGTTGCTGTTGCCGTAAGAATAACAGGTGTTATACGGGTTTTGCCTGCCTGGATTATAGCCTGCCGCGTTTTCATTCCCTGTTCCTTCAATACATCAGTGAACTCCACAAGCAATATCCCGTTCCTCACCACAATTCCTGCAAGGGCAACTATTCCCATACCTGTCATGAGTATCGAGAAGGTCATTCCGAAGATCATGTAACCAAGAAGAACCCCGATGAGACTAAAGAACACTTCGGAGATAATTATCACAGTTTTCGACATCGAATTAAACTGGGTAATCAGGATGAACATCACAAGAAATATTGATATAAGCATTGCCTTTGACAGAAAGATCATCGATTCCTGTTGCTCTTCCTGTTCCCCGGTCAGCCTGATATCAACACTTGTGTTTTCAGCAAACTGCGGGATTAACTGTCTCAATTGTGTATTGATAATGTTGGCGTTATAACCATCAAGAACATTCGATGAGAGTGTAATTACACGTTTAAGATTGAGCCTGTTTATCTGGCCGTAGCTATTAATATAATCTATATCTGCAACAGCCGATAGTGGTATCTTTCTCAGCACTCCGGTTGCCTGGTCAAAATATGTTATCGTCAGGTTCAGGAGTTGTTCGATATCATCACGCTGTCCATCTTCAAAACGGAGCATTATGGGGTACTGTTCCTCGTTTTCACGGTATTTTGCAACCTCTTTCCCAAGCTGACCCGTTCTTATTGCATCACCTACAACAGCTGCTGAAATTCCTTCGCGGTTAGCTCTCTCCCTGTCAAGATTGATCAGCAACTCAGGCTTTGTGGTTTCGAAATCCGATTTGAGCTCCTCAACACCCTCAATCTGGATTGAATCTACAAATCTCTTGAATTTCATACTCTGGGCGACAAGTTCTGACAGATCATCACCTGCGAATTCGATATTAACAGGTTTTCCGACTGGAGGTCCCCCGGCAAGTTTCGCAACTACTATTTCAGCTCCCGGAACATCTCTCACTGCACTCCTTATAACATTAAGATATTCATTTGTATTCTTCCCTTCTCTCTCCTTAAACTGCACAAAATTTATCGCAATCTTTGCCAGGTGTGAAGCTTTTGAAGAATTGTCAAAATCATTATCTGAGGCAAGAAACGCCACATTTGTAACAACAGATTCCACAAGAGGATCGTCTTCACCGATCTCATTCATTATTCTTTTCTCAACTTCTTTCGTAACAGAATCCGTAACGGCAATCTCTGTTCCCACGGGCATCTTTATATAAGTATTGATTGTATTGGGTTCATCATCAGGGAAAAAGACCACGGGAGGACCTGCAATATTCCACAGAACGATTGTAATGAAAAACAAAATTATCGTTCCATATAACAGCCTCGCAGGTCTTTTACCGGCAAGCGCCCAGGTAAGCAACCGCTCATAACCCCTCATCATTGCCGGCAATTGTTTTGTCTGAAATCTTCTGAAAACCTTATATCCCCAGAGATTATGCAACAGGTACGACAGTGCAACGAATGCAATCAGGTTTGCAATACCGAATCTCTGCATAAGATAAAATGGCAGAGCTGCCAGTAAGATATAGCCGGTCTTTTTAAAGATCTCCCTGCGTGGAACCGGCTTATCCTCTTCTTCATGCTTCATAAAATCAATGGCAAACACCGGATTAATTATGTATGCCACAATAAGTGAAGCAAACAGGGTGACTATCAGCGTGACCGGTATAAATACCATGAATTTACCAACTACACCAGGCCAGAAAGCAAGGGGAACAAAAGGCGCCAATGTTGTGAGCGTTCCTGAAAAGATAGGAACAAAAACTTCCCCTGCCGCGTATTTGGCCGACTGGTTTATTGGCAGTCGCGTCGATCTGTGTATCCTGTGAGTGTTTTCGATAACAACAATCGCATCGTCAACAACTATCCCCAGTGCAAATATGAATGAGAACATCACGAGCATGTTCATTGTGAATCCAATAACAGGAAGAAATATATATGCAATAGCAATCGATAACGGGATAGAAAGCGCCACGAATAAAGCGTTAACAAGTCCCATGAAAAACATCAGGACTATCGTTACGAAGATGAAGCCAAGGATAATTGTATTGTTGAGTTCCCTTATTGTATCGCGTGTATAATGCGACTGATCCCCGGTTGTTTCGATCTTAAGATTCGGGGGCAGGCTCGTTGTCTTCATCTCCTCCAGCAAAGCCTCAATTTTATCAGCAGCGGAAAGCAGGTTCTCACCACTTTTCTTGATGACATTTAGCGTTATTACATTTTGTCCGTCGAAACGGGCGAAGTTTTCCGGTTCCCTGTATCCATCCTTTATTGTTGCGATATCCATCAGTTTGATAATGGCTCCGCTCCCGCTTGTCATAAGGATATTTCTTATCTCATCCACGTTCCTTACTTCTCCAAGTACATTGATCGATCTGCTCATTCCCTGCAGGTCGATATTCCCTCCCGAGACAGTCATGTTATTAAGGCTTACTGCCTGCTCGACATCGCGGAATGTTAAACCTGCAGCCCTCATCTTGTACATGTCGATATTGATCTGGATCTCCCTGTCGAGTGCTCCTCCGATTTCGACACGTGTGATCTCGGGCAGGGTCTCGATCCTGTCCTGCATTTCATCAGCGTAATATTTAAGCCTGTCGAGTGGAATGTCACCCGAAAGATTGATGAACTGTATGGGTATCTCCGAAAGATCTATCTCCTGGACATCAGGTTCCTCGAAAAGCGGATCATTCGGCAGATCACGTTTCGTCTTGTCGACTGCATCAGTCACTTGCTGCTTGGCATCTCTTATCTCTATCCCGGTGTTGAACTCAACTATAACCGAAGAGAAATCCTGGACCGACCGTGAAGTAATTCTCCTCACACCTGAAATTGATTTCAGGTTTTTTTCGAGTGGTCGTGTAACCAGGTTCTCCATGTCTGTCGGTGAAGTTCCCGGGTATATGGAATTGACAACCACCATTGGAATGACTATTTCCGGGAACTGCTCTTTCGGCATTGTGTAATAATTCAGCAATCCGAAGAGGGAGATCATGAATATCAGCACATATATGCTGATCTTATTATCAATTGCCCAACTTGTTGCAAAAAATTCCTTGCGTTTATTTTCCGTTTTCATGTTATTTACTTCCGCTAAGCAGACCCGGGTCGGCATCTCCGAACCTTACATATTCACCTTCAATAAGTTCCCTGAAACCTGTTGTCACCACTCTTGAATCGGGATCAAGCCCTGCAGTTATTTCTGCCATTCCATTATAAGTCTTACCGATTTCAACAGGTTGCCTGAATGCGCCATGATAATCTTCTTTCTCCCGGACAACGTATACATAACTTCCGCTGAGATCCGACATTATCACATTCATCGGGATTGTAATTGAATTACCTGAATGGTAATCATTTATAAGAACAACCGTGATCATATTGGCTTTCATGCCTTCCAGACCATTTTCTATATTGGTCTCTATTCCAAATGTCCGGTTTACCGGATCGATATAGCTGCTAACAAAATCAATTTCAGATTCAACCTGCTTTTTAAGATCCGGGAAAAAAACTATTACCTTGTCGCCCTTCTTCACATTTGCAGAATAAGATTCTGAAACATCAGCTTTGACCGTGAGTTCTCTGAAGGCCACGACCCTGAAAGCTGCTGCCCTTGGGTCAGGGGATACAACACTTCCTGCCTTGATATTGCTTTCTTCAATTGTTCCGTTTACCGGAGATTTGATCTTGAACTTATCAATCTGCTGCTCAAGAACGGATATTTGTTGCTCAAGTGATTCCTTGTTTGTCTTCGATTGCAGGAACTGTACTTCGCTGCCAATTTTCTGATCCCATAAACGCTGTTGTTTCTCGAACATATCGGCAGCGAACCTGTACTGTGTTTTCAGATTCTCGAGTTGAAGCCGTACCTGCTCATCATCGATCTGTGCCAGGACCTGACTTTTTGAGACTTTCTGCCCGACATCAGCATATTTTGCTTTAATGGTTCCCGGAACATCAGCATAAACAGACATGTTCTGATCGCCATCAAGCCTTCCCTGGACCCTGATAAAATGATCAAATACATCCGGTTTAACCTCAGTTACACCAACGAGCCTGAATTTTGAAGGATCGAGTGAATCCTTTTCAGTTACAAGCTGGCTTTCAAGCTCTTTTATTTTTTGTTCGATCGATGCCTGCTGCTTTTTAAGCTTTCCAAGAGTTGCCTGTTTGTCGCTTGTACATGAGGACACTAAGCTTAAAGCTAAAAATCCTGTTAGAATGTAATTATGAGTTATCGTCTTCATTTTTTTTCTTTATTTACTGATTGATTCTTAATAGCCTGTCAAGCTCAGCTTTTGAGCGTAACAGAGATAGCATTGAGTTGTAATAGTTCGATTCCGCTGTGAGAAACTGATTTTGAACCTGCGTAAGCTCGATGCTCGATGCAACACCTTCACGGAACTTAATCACTGTCCTGTCATAGATCTTTTTACTCAGATCCATGCTCTGACCGTTTATCTTGAAATTGCTGTAAGCGGTCTGATAACTGTTCCTTGCTGTCTGGTATTCCATTGTAAGTCCCTGCTCGGCATCCTGCTTGCGGAGCTTCGTCTTCTGAAGCTCGGATTTTGCCTGACTCACTTTTGATGAGCGAAGGCCACCTGAAAATATCGGCAGATTGAAGGTAGCACCAATAACATCTTTTACAGCAAAGTTGAATGCAGGCTGATTTGTCTGCTCCTGGTGCCTGTAAAATGCAGTGATAGTCGGAAAATATCTTGCCTTTTCAAGCTTTACCAGCTGCTCGTTTACGTTTTCCTGGATGTCGAGCATCTGGTAATCGAGACTGTTCTGAAGATCAAATTCGTTTTCAGAAAGATATTTAAGATTACCTTCCTCAATGATCCCGTTCAGGCTATCTGTAAGCTCAACCTGTCCATCAAACTCTATTCCCAGGAGATACTTAAACTGTTTGAACGCTATATCTATCTGATATTCCATTGATGTAATAAGCGCCTGTATATTTGATCTGTTTACACTTACCTGGTCCACATCCGTTTCCTCGTTCAATCCCTGTTTGTTCATTCCTGATGATTCCTCATACATCTGGTTAAGAGCTTTTTCTGTTTCTCTCAATAGCCTTAAGTTTTCCTGCAGAACAAGAATTGTATAATAAGAAACCTCAACATCTTCATTAACCTGGTCCTCGGTCCTGTCAATCCCTTTTTCAGACATCTGTCTGACTATTTTTGCAGTTTTGAGGGCAACAAAATATTGACCGTTAAAAACAAGCTGCGAAAGAGTGAAGTCGATTACCGTGTTATCCATTACACCAAGCTGTATTGTCGGACCTTCTCCAAAGGCATTCCTTATATCATCCCCAGTGACAGGTCCTGCAGGCAATGCTTCAACATCGAAGAATGGTCCGAAGCTCGCTTCCGGGACAGTAAACTGGTGCAGATAATTCGCATCGACACTTACCTGTGGTAATCCTGTGGAAAGGTTCTCACGGATTTTTTTATTTGCAATATCAAGATCTATTCTTGATGACTGCACTGTACGGTTGTTTTCCAGTGCAAACTCCCTGGCTTGAGGTAATGTAAACCTGAGGGGTTGGCTCTGCTGCCCGAGGGTGAAATGAAAAAAAGCAAAAACAAAAGATAATATTAAAGCAATACGTCTCACTTTATTTCACAATTAATTAGTTAGAACAATTAATTCATTCATTTTTAGGAAATAAAAAATCATGATGAAGTAGGAAATCCTTGCTTCTGCGATATTGACATCTCCTGAAAAAAAGAATATTGAGTCTCTAACAACAACCAAATGAAAAAGTTTGAGACCAGAAGTGTTTTTTAACTAAAGTGTAACAACAAGATTATAATTCCCGATTTTACATAATGACCGCGCGATGAACAATAATGAAATCTGTTCTGTTGATGATAAAATACCAAATCTGTTCCTTTAATCCAGGGATCGTAATGAAACAGGAGACATTTTAATTCTGCAATTAAAATCAAATAATATGTTAACAGAAGCTAAAACTAAATTGTCACCGGAACAGCAGCAAGAACTTCTGAACACATTGAAAGTTCGTTTCGGTAAAAATATGAATCGTCACAAAGTTCTTGAATGGGATAAAGTAGCAGCCAGGCTTGAGGCTGTTCCTGAGAAGGTGTGGTCTCTTTATGAAATGGAAAGTTCAGGTGGGGAACCCGATGTTATCGGATATGATGGTAAGACGGGTGAATACATCTTTTTTGATTGTTCCGCAGAAAGCCCTGCCGGCCGCAGAAACACCTGCTATGATGGTGATGGTCAGGAGGAACGGGAGAAAAAAGGGATTCATCCCTCCAGTAACGCCATCGATATGGCTTTGGAAATGGGTATTGATCTTTTAACTGAAGAACAGTACAGGGAGTTGCAGATGGTTGGAAATTTCGATACAAAAACATCAAGCTGGGTGAAAACTCCACCTGATATCAGAAAAGCCGGCGGCGCTCTTTTCTGTGATCGCCGCTTCGGCCATGTCTTCTTATATCATAACGGTGCCGGTTCCTTTTATTCGGCAAGGGGATTCCGTGGTAGTCTCAGGATCTGATCACTGACACTTAAGATTGGTTCTCTTGGCCTTGGAAGGTTCTGCGAAGGCGCCGAACAGCGAATTTTTAAATGATTCACATGCTTCGGCAGTCTGACCTTTTCCTTCCTGGGCAAGACCAAGCTGGAAATAGAATTTAGCCTTTGCATCAGCCGCTCCTGTTTCCAGGGCAAGTCCTTTCTGTGCAGCTTCTGCTCCCTGGTCGAACTTCTTTTGCTTATTGTAAACATCAGCGAAATAATAGTAAAGATCCTTGTCCTCGCCATATTTTGCAGCTTTATTCAACAGGCTCAATGCCTCATCAAGCTGGTTTGCCTGGTTAGCTTTCGATCCTGCTGCGCGGAAATACTCAAGAGCCATCTTCGAAGCCTGTGCACCTTTTGCATCGCCCGCAGGCAGCTTGGATAAATACAGGTCGACTGTCTGCTCAAGAGCGTCTGAGTTACCCTGGGTCCTGTAAATAAGAGCTTTATTATAAACGGCTGAAACGTTGTCAGGATTTATTGCCAGAACACTGTCGAAAGTAACAAGAGCCTTGTCATACTCTTTTGCCTTGAACTGCTCACCTGCCATCCTGTTATACGCCTGTGCAAGAAGCTTGGTGGCATTCTCCTTAACTGTAGTATTATTGTACTTTTCAGCTGAAGTAATTGCTTCCTTAGCTCTGTTTATAACATCCGCATCAGGTTTCTTTGCTGTATACATCGATGATGCGGATTTGAGGTATAGTCCTGGTAAAACTTTAACTGCATTCTGTTTGATATCATTTGCCGATTCGCCGATCTTATCAGCTATACTTATAGCATTTTCAAATGATATTATGGCGGAATCCACATTGGTCTGAGCCTGCTTCGCACCTATATTGTAAATCCTTATAAGTTCATTCCGGTCCTGGGCCGACAGGGTAATTCCGATAAATAAAAGAATAATAATTCCTGCAGATTTTTTAGTGATACTGTTTGTCATAATAATTTCCCTTTTTATAGTTAGCAAAACGGTGATTCTTTTTTAATCCGAATAAATATAGTTATAATTTGAAATTCCAAACCCTTTTCAGGGATATTTGAAGATTATCTGTTAACCAGATATTCTGGAATTATATAATATAAACAATTACTGATTGTTTAAGTTTTCCGGTTAACCGGAAAACAATTATTATATATTATTCTGATATATAGACAGCTATCCTGCATCCTGACCCTATCAGATCATAAAAGAGGAATCAAACCAGCTTCACCCTGAAAGTAATGTTCAATCTTGGTCCTATCCTTTTATTCGTTTTTGGAACCCTGTGCTCCCAGTTGCGCTGACTCAGCCCTTTCATTATTAATAAACTCCCTGGATTAAGCTCGATACTCCTTATGATCTGCTTATTTTCAGTATTCCTCATCTGGAAGATCCTTGCGGCTCCAAGGCTCACCGAGGCAATAACCGGATCAATGCCCCAGGGCTTTTCCTTATCCCTGTGCCATCCCACTCCGTCCTTGCCATCCCGGTAAAGATTGAGAAGGGCATGTGTGAATTCAATTCCTGCAACTTCTTCCACTCTTTTTTTTAATGCTATCAGACTTTCGCTCCAGGGCTGTACTGGTATGATATCAGATGAATATTCCAGCTCTTCCCCTGCATCACCGCTCAATGCGGTCAGCTTGGGCTGCATAACCTCTTTGTCGAGAATTCTTATCGGGATCTGCTTATACTCGTATTCCAGCAAAAGCCTTTCAAAATAATACCTGCTTTCCGCATCATTCAGAAATCCGGAATATAAGAGTGCCTCTCCGTCAAATGGAAGTATATTGATGCCTTGTTCAGTGTCGAATAGTGTATGTTGCATGGCAATGGTTTTTCAAGTATAACAATATCAAATGATCGTATTTGTTCAGCGGCACTAAGATTTTCATATCAGTAAATGCGTCTTCATGATAAAATTCTACATTTACATATGTTCAACCAAGATCAACCCTGTCATGTATAAAATAATCGTAATCTTTTGTCTTTTATTCTTTATTCATTGTATCTGCCTCCCTCAGAAAATAAAAGATAATGATAGTTATTCACATCAATTGACTGTTCCCCCGAAACCAATTGATCCACAGATTATACAGGACCAGGATGATATGACATGGAGTGATTATAAACCTGTTCCGGGAAAGAACTGGGCAGACCCTTCACTGGTCCCGGAAAGAAAATTCCGCATGGCCCTTGTTGCAGTCGACTTTCCCGATCAACCCTTTGTGATCACTCTTCCGAAAAATTCCGATCTGTTTGGCAATCCTCAGATCAATCCGGTAAGAAGGGATGATGTGCCCCGTTTTTATTCTGATTTCTGGCTGAAACCGTCTGAAGTAAACCATGGGCAGACAATCAATGGTTACTGGATGGAACAATCACGTGGGAAATTCGGGATAACAGCCCTCGATGCCTTTGGTCCTTACAGGATGCCGAAAAATCTTTGGGAATATGGACTGAATGAATACAATCAGAACAATTCAACTCCCACCGGGGCCAGGGCAAAAAGCCGGATGGAACCTCATGTCGATTCTCTATGGAAAGCCGATGCAGGGGATATTAAAAAGAACTATGATGCGATCCTGAGGATCTATGCAGGTTATGATGAAACAGGAGTGTGGCAGGAATTCGGTGAAATGAAATTCCTGTCACAGGACGACATTCCTTCGGAATGGGGAAATCCTGATACCACAAAACCAGCCTGGATCCCTACCCGGTACGTGCCCTGGACTTCCTGGAAAGCCGGGCAGATGCAATGGGGTCTGTCATCAATAAGGCAGGGTGAAAACTCAGGAACAATAACTCATGAGCTTGGTCACTATGCTTTCGATACAGGAGATAACAACAATAACCCTTATGTTCAGCCTTATAGGAGGGCCGGTTCCGGACCATGGGATATGATGGACCGTGGCTCCTTCAACGGACCGGGTGGACCACATATGAGGTGGGTCGTACCTGCAAATATGGGCGCCGCGATGCCTGCAGGTTTAATGCTCAGGAACAGGATGGTGAATGGATTTATCTCTGAAAAACAGGTGCTGACGATAAGCCGTGAGGAGCTTGCCGGTACAGGCCCGGTAATCGCTACTGTGACTGCCAGGGCAGTCGAACCGGTCGATGGCAGTTTTGCCGGTATTATCGTCAGGCTCGATGGCGCCGAACCACACGACAGAACTCTCGCCGACGACCCGGCCACAAATCCTCTTTCCCAGGGTACTGCCGGTTTTGATTTCTATTCAATAGAGGTGGTGCAAAGGATTGGTTATGACTCTTTCTGCCCTGATAACGGTGTTCTGATAGCCAAGAATAAGGATAAGGAGAGCCGTAATGGCGGTCCCAACGGGTTCAATTGCTTCAACTGGGTAATCGATGCTCATCCTGAGGATATAAACATTGTTGATTATGTCAGGCCTGATGGCAAAAAGATAATGAGGACCATTGCCGACTACAGGCAGCTTAACGATGCCCTGTTCCATGCCGGAGTTAATTCAGAAAGCCTTGCAGAATGGGTTGATGAATCTAACAGGCTACATTTTTATATTCTCGATCTCAACAAGGATGACCAGGGAATCCTGTCATATAATATCGGGATCAGATCACTTGATGGCCCTTTCGACCGGAAGGATGGTATTAAGGTAACTTCTTCCCCGGCCGGAAGAATCGGAAATGAGGGCAATTACTTCTTCATTACCGTAAAGAGGACAGGTGAAAAATCGCAACCCGGTTCTCCGGATATTTTCAGAATATCAGCTGAATCTGCAACAAATGGCTGGCATGCGGAGGTTCTAAACAGTTTTTTTTCACTTACTCCGGGAGAATCAATTCAGATACCGGTTTATGTCAACGCTGATACTGAAACGTCCGGCAAAGGAAACATAGATATTTCAATACAATCGGAAACCAACCCCGCTCTTAAATTCACAGTTTCAAAATCACTTAAAAAGCGCTGAAATCAGAAACCCGGCAATCCATTGATAAAACACATTATTCAAATGCCTTTAAACTAAAAATGGCAGTCACCCGCTAGTAACTGCCATTCAAAATAATCCTGACTTTCAACTATCTCATACCAGACCGTGAATAATCTGACATAATTGGCTCTTCGACCCAGTATCCCTGGCGTCTGTAGTGATCGTAAAGCCTTGTTTCATAGTCTCTTGTTAAACCTTCATCTTCGTCGTATCCAGGAGCATTTTCAATTATATCCCGTGAAAGATCCACAAAGACTTTCGAATCCTCCCAGCTGATCCTTTCAATCCACTCGGGAGAGACAAGGACTTTTTTACCGGGAAGCCAGTCCTCTGTATCAATAACAAGATAACGGATTGTCCAGGAATCCTCATCTATTATAAAGTCATCAACATGACCTATCTTGTCATCTGTAGCCTGGATTGTGTGACCGGTTACATCTTTGCTGCTCCTTAAATCAGGGTCCCAGTTGTTTTCCTGTGGCTTTATATCTTTTAGCAAATCCCGGTCGCGGGTAATAGAAGCCAGAGGTCCCCAAACATATGGACCACCCCAGTAAACCGGGGCTCCGTAATAACTGTAGTAGGATTCTTCAAATTGCCTTGAAACAGGCAGATCTGATTCTATCGGGGGGCTGTTCTCTATTTCTTTCTTTGTCAGGTTGACATTTATAACTCCAATTGAATGATCCACATTTCCCAGGAAATATGGAGATATCAGAACCTGACGCTTATTAAGCCAGTTGCCTGTTCTGGCAACCAGGTATCGAACGGTCCAGAATTTGTCGTCAAAGAAAAATTCCTTAACGCTTCCCACCTCTCCGTCAATACCGTTCAGCTTATAATTCCTGATTTCTTTGGCATTGGTTAACATAATTTACTCCTTTCTTTATTAATGCATTATATATTCAACATCAAATAAAAATAAGGGTTCAAATAACCTGCAAATGGCTAAAATACACTCCGCACCAAGGTTTTTTGTTACATTATAAGCTCCAATTATTACATCATTTACCACAATTATTCTCTTATCACGAATGGCCTCCCCTTCAGGGGAGGTGGCCGGAGGCCGGAGGGGTTTATTCGTCATCCGGAATATCCTTCAGGGGAGGTGGCCGGAGGCCGGAGGGGTTTATTCGTCATCCGGAATATCCTTCAGGGGAGGTGGCCGGAGGCCGGAGGGGTTTATTCTTCATCCGGAATATCCTTCAGGGGAGGTGGCCGGAGGCCGGAGGGGTTTAAATGTCATCCGGAATTATATCCAGGGGAGGTGGCCGGAGGCCGGAGGGGTTTATATGTCCTCCGGAATTATATCCAGGGGAGGTGGCCGAAGGCCGGTAAGGTCAAAGGCTCATTAATTATCCTATTTACAAACAAAAAAAACCCCGACAATACTTTCGCATGCCGGGGTAATGTGACATTATTATAAATACACCATCCGGATAAAAGTCAGTTTTTGTTAATGTGTAGTATTAATTTTTTTAAATGTTTTGGTTTACTAGTGTTTTACAATCAATTTGCCGGACAAGATTTCATCTTTGAATTTCACTCTCACCATATAGATACCTTCGGGCCATCCGGATGTGTTGATTTTAATGTTGTTAACCTTTATTTTCGTTTTCTTCTCCTTAAGAATCAAACCGGGATCGTAGATTTCCAGATCCCAATCTGAAAGAGGCAGCTCGTTTTTGTTCAAAGATTCAATTGTTAAAGAGACTTCACCGCTTGCAGGATTTGGGAAAATAGACAAAAGCTTTGAATCATAAACTTCGACACTCGTCATAGTATAATCACCCCATCCACAAGTATTTTGAGCACGGACCAGGAGCTGGTAATTGCCGGAACTGTAAAATGCTACATCTGCTGTCCATCCATAATCGTATACTACATTGTCAAGCAATGGATTAAGTACCCAGCTATAATCGCTGGATCCCATCAGGGGGTTGTTGGGTTGCGCATAATAAGTTGCCCATTGGTAATTCGGTGTATAGGTAGGGCCTGAAATATATGCTATTTCCGGAACGCCTACATATATTGCGAATTGTGGAAGATCTATTTCATCCACATTCGAAGTAATAGTTGCTGAAATCCACCCGTTTCCTGATCCGTTTGCCTGAAAAGTGCAGGGATTAGATCCTTGTGATGAAACCCTGTTAATATTCCCACTACAAGTCCATACAATTGAGCATTCTGATGGGAGATCATTTATAGCATAGCTGGAACCTCCTGAACATAAGAAAGCTGACCCGGTAACATATGGTCTTGCATAATAATGCAGATGTTGATCATCATATGGACAATCACTCTTATCATGACTAAAGCGTGGACCAGCTCCCCATTTGGATTGAAAATAATCTTGAGTCCCGGTCGTTATCGCTGAATGATCACACCAATCAGCATATCCGAAATCGGGATGTGTATAGTAACAAGATGCTCCGTAGTTAACCTTTGTAGCATCTGGTTGAGAAGAAATTTCTATGTAGCTGTCATCGTCCCAGAATGCATTATCACCTGGTGTGTTCAACCATACTGTAGAACCCCCTTCAGATACTCTCCATGCCCATGCATGGCAGTTGTATGTCCACGTAGCTTCTCCTTCATAAGAAAGTCTATAATTATAATAAGTTTGCCAAAAATTAAGTTCATCATCCTTCTCGTCTTGTGTTAATTCATCTCCCGTAAGTATTTTAGCAGTCACACCAGTATGATTAGGTGTATAAATGGTAGTGTATGACCATGTTTGAGATAAACAATTGAGTTTAACCAAACTTAGTATTAAGGCCGACAATATGATTATTCTAGCTTGGGTTTTCATAATTTTAATGATTTGAGTATGAACCTAAGAATATTAAAGATTAAATAAGTTTATTTTAAATAATTAATCGCTGAACTAAAAATTAGGTCTATAACTTGTCGATCATCCAAAGTAGAAGTCTGAATGAATTTACTCAGCGAACTATTCTTTGAATATTCTATTTCGAATTTTTCATTATTTAAGGAATGTATTATTCTACCAGCTAAGAAAGCAGTTGGGAGAAGGCTATTTGATGAAAATTTTTTACTTGATTGTTTTAGAGAATGTTTTTCAATTGATAACTTCAACAACTCTTTCCGTTTTTCGGTAGGAAGCGTCTCAATAAATTTATTCTGAGCTAACAATAATTCAATCCATGAGAACTTGATAGTCCAGTAATTGCTATCAAGTTTCGGATCAGAATTTTCAAATCCGTTTATTCCTGCACTTTTATAAAAAACCATAAGATATTCTTCTGCATCGCTTCTTTTGGCAAGTTCATCCAATCCATTGAATTTGGTCGCGATGAATACCAATCCTGCTTGAATATTTGGATTAGCTGTAATATAACCAAAAGCCGGATAATTAATACACGAGATGACTAAAGCATAAGTTGTCATTCGTTTTAAATTATCAGTCGGAATTTGAAGTGCATTAAACCTTTCATTTTCTGATTTTAATATGGACCATTCTTTAGTACCAGGCCGAATCGGAAAATTGAAAGGCTCAGTAATCTGCTGAGCTGTTGCTATAGCAGAAATCATACATAGATAAAAAAGAAATAATCGTTTCATATATTTAGTATTAAATTAATAATAATAAATTTAGTAACTAATTATTTCAGAATCAATCGATTTTGAAATACGAATTGTGAAGTAGTTATTTTAAAGTATGAAAAAAGGGAAACAAATTACCAAAATGACTTTAATTGCAAAGAAGTGCTTCTGCAAATTGAAAATATTCCATTCCCATATAAAATATTGCTTTTTATATATACAGGTTCAGAAAATGGATCACTTTTATTTTTAAGATAGATTCTAATATTTTTCTCGTAATCATATAATTCCTTTGTAATAGAAAGTAATTTTAATCTTGGAAAATCAAGCGAAGTAATCGGAGAAAAGTCATTGTGATATGGGATAGAAATAGTGAAAGTAAATTCATCAGAGGGTGTTTCATTTCCATCAAAAATATATACTTGAGAATTAGAAATCTGACTCCCTGCCTCACGCCCTTGTTCACCCTCAAAACAAACTTTATGACGAATTTTCAAACCAGGGATTTCTGAATAAAAGCCAAAAGTATTTGTCTCATTAATTATGAAATCGGTTGGTCCAAAATATGGAATAGGATGAGATGAAGGGTTGCCCCATGTACCTTTGCCATCGACCATGATGGCATAGTATTGAATGGATGTTCTAGGATTTTTAATTGAAATTTTCACAATTACACAGAAAGAACTGTCAAAGGGATAGCATGATAATTTATTCCCGGGAGATCTTTCTTTGTGAATTGAAATCAGGAATATTTGTGGCGGAACATCAGGTACAGTAGTAACCGCGCTTACTTCATGTGAACTCTCTTCTTGTGCTATAATCGAATATTCTTCCCCTGAATGAAATTTCAGAGTATCTGGTAGTTCCCAATAAAATTGGTTCTCAATTTCAGCTTGCCCGTGAAATTCAATAACCAAACTATCTGAAGTGACTATCTTAAAATTAAGATTGGATAATGATTCACCAGCAATATTCATGTACTCATTTTGTACTGATCTTTCAAAAGAAATGAACCTAAGATTGTTTCTTTTTTCTTTCAGATCAACAAATGTATATTTATAATTAACTGTATCATCATCAATTATACCTACAATGCAAAGCTTTTCAGTTAAATCCGGACGAAAATATTTGTCAGAATCATTGCAACTTGCTATTATTATGGATAAGAGAATAAATACAAACCACATATTTTTAAATCTGAATCTAAAATTCGCTTTTTTAAAATAAAGTAGTTTCATGGATTATTCATATTACAAATTTCTCAGTTACATTTTATTCACTGAAGCGATTTACTACAACCAAAAAAACAATTATAAAATACTAATTACTCTTTGTTGATTTTTTAAGAAAATGATATTAGTACTTTTCGAATTTAAAACCATTCATGAGTTAAGAGAGTCATTGTAGTATCGGTACTCCTGCAGATTGCAAATATTCCGTTACCATTTTTTAAATTTCCGTTTAAATAGATCGGCTCTGCAAGGGGATCATCAACGTTCTTTTCATAAGTGTACAAGCTTTTTTCAAACATATATAACTCCCTTGGAATTGATAAAAGCTTAATCCTGAATGATCTTAAAACATTAAAAATGGAATATCCATCATTGAATTTAGCAGTCAAAGTTAATTTGCATATATTACTTGGAATGTTTTTTCCATCTATAAAAAAAGCCCTAACCGTTGAGTTAAGCAGAGTTTGTCTGATGCCTGTACAATTCAGGTGAGACATTTTTAATCCATAAAAAAATGCATTGAAACCCTGAACATTATTTTCCTTTACGGAAAAATCAAGAAATCCGAGAATTCCAGGAGGTAAATTGAAATTGTATCCATATCCTTCTAAAAGTATAGCATAGTACGAATATTTATCAGAACGAAATGAAATCTCAAATACAGCAACTTTTATACTATCCTTATGAGGCCAATTACAATTTGGATTGGCGAATTCAACGCCGGCTTCAGTTTCTTTATGAGCAGAATTTACCTTGAAAGCAGGTGCTTCAGAGGGCACAGATATCTGAGCCGAGATGTTAGTCAACCCTTTTGTATGTGCATTAAAGAAGTATTTTTCACCTGAATTAAATTCAATATTAGAAGGTACCTTATAAAATTCTAAATCCTTTAAGTTTGAATCATTAAAAACAGAGTATAATTCCCTGTCTTCAGAAGAAATTGAAAAATATAAAGTTCTTAAAGAATCCGATTTTTTTTCATAATGTTCTGATTGGAAGGATCTTTCAAAGGAAATATAACGCAGGTAGTTATCATGTGAGTAAGGATTTTGATAGCTTAAGTTTATTGTATCATCAGCATCAATTATTCCAATTGTGCACAGTCTTTCGGGAAGATCTGGTCTATAGTATTCTGAACTGTTTTCACATGAGCACAATAAAAATAAATATGAAAAGATTATTATATCAGAAATCAAAAGCCCCACAACCTTTTTTAAAGTTCTAACAATTGTGATTATTCTAGAGTATATATTATACGATTTTAAAAAAGCCACAGAATCCATTAGTAGTCTATTTTGAATATTTCTTAAATTTTTTCATTTCGATTCAATGATCGAGTCTTTAGAATTTTCCAGTAATCTGATGATAATGAAACAACCAAACCTCCTTTCAAGTAAGCCTGGTGTTTTTTTATAATAAGTTTTTCCAGATACATAAGATTAATAATAAATGACTTATGACATCTTATAAAATTATTATTACAATAATTCCTTTCTATAAAGGCTATCTTGTGCAGAACCCTTAACGAGCTCTCTTTCTGAGTTGTATAAACAATCGAACAATTTCCTTCAGCGCAACACATTACTATCTCATCATAATTAAAATATGTGAATCCTCCTGGCGTCTTCAAAACTATGGGTTTCAGAATGTTCACTTCTTGCTCTTCCATATAAACTAATAGCAGATTGTTATTGTTACTGAAGGCATCACCGGAAATAGCGCTATATTTTTGAAATAGTACTTTTTCTGCTCGTTGTCGTATATCTTCTTAAAGTAGAAAGTATTTTTCCTGTTATATACATTATATACGTCAGCATCGATCGCTATTGAAAACCTTCTCTTGTATATTGTTCTCCTGAAAGAAAGATCTAATCTGTGATAATCAAAATACCTGATGTTGTTTTTAGTCTCGAAGAACTCTCCGTAAGATGTTTCATGCATATATATCGTGGCCGGCGCACCTGACTGGTAGACGAAATTAAGCCCGAAGCTTGTTCTTTCCTTAAAGGAATACTTCAGTGAAATATTCAGGTTATGCGGTCTGTCGGCAATCGATGGTATCCACATTAATCCTTCGGGAGCATGCCATTCCCTCTTCGATCTCGACCAGGTATAACTTAAACTCCCGGTCAGCTTCCCTGTTCTTTTTATAACACCTGCTTCCATACCGTAAGATCGTAAGTCGATTTTGTCGACCATGTCAACAAACGAGGTATCGAAAATGAAGCTGGCTCCGGGTTTGAAGTCGAGCATACCTGAGCCTCTTTTCAAATACCCGTCGAGGTTCCACGAAAAATCATTTTTTAGCTGTCCCTGGAAACCGGCTGACAGAACATCTGATATCTCCGGACCAAAGTCTTTGTAAAGCGGAAGCCAGAGCTGCGTTCTGAGACCTGCATTCGATCCTTCTATTGCATGATCATTCTGGCTTAATCTCACGCAGGTTATATGCGGAGATATTGTACTTCCCGTCCTGTATGAAAGTCTTATCCTGGGTTCAGCAATAAGAAAGCCGGCGTCACTGATCATTATCCCGGATATCCTGATTCCGGCGTCTGCATGGATTTTAGCTGTCAATGGCGCCGACAAAGATAAAAACATCGATGTCTCGTTCACAAAGTCATCACCGCCGATATCGTTGCGGGTTTCCTTATCGCCTGAAGTATGCGTTGCGTAATTATTCGAAATAAATGAACGGTATCGCTCCGAAATACCTGAAGTGAAGGTTGACTTATTAAACGCCCGGCTTACCGTGATGCCCGAACCAATGCTGTTTACAGCCGGGTAGAACGAATATAATGTGGCGCCGGATCCAGTCTTCTCTCCCGTACTTTTGATAAAAGATTCCGCTTCCGAATAGATCTTTCTTCCGATTGCAAGCCGGTTGTAGTTGAGATCAACCTTCCACCTGTATTTTCCCGTTGCTGTTGGCTCCCATTGCAACGCATGGACCATGCTGTTCCAGCCGGTTGTGGTGCCTTCGACATATTTTGTCAGAGTATCAGCATGCTCCCCGGTGGTCCTGCTTTCATCCCTTCCATTGTCATAGTTGCCGAAAAAAAGCCAGCTGATCCTGCCTGCCTTTGGCGACTCATGCGAAAGTTTTATGAACGAGTCATAGAAAGAATACTTGTCAGGGGGAAGAAAAGCGCCGACATCTGACGGAACAATTCTTTTGAGCAGCGGTGCGTAGAGAGAGTAATTTCCGCGTTTCAGCCCTGCCGTAAGACCGAGATTAATCTTCCTGAAAGGAACCTCTGCGGTTATTCCCGATGAGATGAGCCCCAACCTGAGATTAGCCCTTAGAGAATCGGACTGAGTCTGTCTGAAATGGAGATCTATAACAGACGATGCTCCCCCTCCGATATCGGGAGGAATGTAGTCCTTGTAAAATTCCGCGCTTTCAAGAAAATCAAGGTCGAAAGGCGAAACAATACCAAGCAGATGAGCAGGCAGAAAAAAATAGCATCCGTCGGCCAGCATTATGTTCTGTCCGGCGCCGCCGCCCCTGACATAAATATCTGACGTTCCTTCTTTTCCGGATGTGACCCCCGGAAGCATCTGGAATGATTTAAGTAGATCCGGCTCACTGAAAAGTTTTGGCGTTTCACGCATTGCTGCAGGCGTAACAATGAAGCTTCCACTGGGGGTTATTTCAACATTTTTCGCGGAGTCGCCGATTATCTGAACCTCCATAAGCTCAAACGGCGCCACCTGGAGAGACAGGTTAATAATAGTATCGCTTTTCAGATAAAATTGAAGTGCTACCGGTTTATAGCCAAGCAACCGTGCATTTAATTGTTTTGTCCCCTTTGATACGATAAATGAATAGTAACCTGAGTTGTCTGAATATGTTTGTATATTATCAGGGTTGATATGGAGTGTCGCTCCAAAGACTGGAATTCCTTCTTTATTATTGATATGACCTGATATTTTGAATTTTTGTCCCGGCAGAATTGATGGAATCAGAATAAGAAAAACAATATAGACTAATTTGTTCTTCATCATCATTTAAATAAATCAGCCTTTTAAGGTTGTTTATCGAAAGAAGATAAACATCTCTTTTCACATTCTATTTGTTTAATAGGTTTAGCATTGAATTTGTTACCCTTTTCATCGGCCCAAAATTTGTTAACAACACATATATTAAACTGATTATCTGGTTGCTAAATTGTTAATAACTTTTGGTCGATTAGAGTGCATTCCGGTTTAATATTTTATTATACCATACACATTACAATATGCGATTTTTCCAAATCAATCTCAAACTGCATAATGCATTTTTGCCAAACAATACTTTCATCCTGCTGTTATAGAATCGTAAAACATTTCATTCCGGAAGCATGAACTTTAATAATGCAGTTTCGGGAGGTTTGACCCAAGAGCAGATTGAGAAGGAGGTCAGGTCACTCGGAAAATGGTTTCATAATATCAACCTGAAAGGTGTTTATACTGCTCCTGATCATTTCCTGGGTGATTACCCGAATAATAAATTCAGGAACTTTGCAAGCTCTGTTCCGCGGGATCTTACCGGCAAAACAGTCCTGGATATCGGGTGCAATGCCGGCTTTTATTCTATTGAAATGAAAAAACGTGGAGCCTCGAAAGTGATCGGTATCGATTCCGATGATCATTATCTGGCACAGGCAAGATTTGCCTCCAGTGTCCTCGATGTAAATATCGAGTTCAGGAATATGTCGGTATACGATGTTGCCGGATTCGGAGAGAAATTTGATGTTGTGATATTCATGGGTGTATTATACCATCTGCGTCATCCCCTGCTTGCCCTGGATCTTTTGTATGAAAATGTTGTCGGTGATATCCTCCTCTTTCAATCAATGCAGCGTGGAAGCGACAAGGTGGAGCCTGTTCAGCATGATTACGATTTCTGGCAGACAGATATCTTCCAAAAGCATGATTTCCCGCAAATGTATTTTATCGAACATCGCTATTCATCTGATCCGACGAACTGGTGGATACCAAACCGCTCATGTATTGAAGGAATGTTACGGAGTTCCGGTTTTGAAATAACCGGGCATCCTGAACCTGAAGTTTATATCTGCCGCCGGGGTGAGATTAAGGATAAACAACAAAGGGCTGTTTACCCCAAACAAAAACAACAGCAAAGTTTATGATCGAAGCAGTTAATTTCTGGAATGAACCTAACAATAAGTCCCACTGGGATTTTGAAGTTGATCCGGGATGGAAAATCTTTATAGAAATGGTCAGGCTGGCAGCAAAAGCCGCAAGATCTGAGAATCCGGGCATTCTTCGTGTACTCGGCGGAATGTCACCGATCGATCCCTGTTTCCTGCAACTTCTTAAGTCCGCCGGAACGCTTGATGATCTGGATGTTGTCGCTGTTCACGGATTTCCTCTCGACTGGAATCTCTGGAATATTAATGAATGGCCTGATAAAGTTGCGGAGATTGAAGCAGTAACTCACCTTCCGGTCTGGGTTACTGAAGTGGGGGTATCAAGCTTTGGTGCTGAAGAAGTCCAGGAATTCGGGCTGCGTCGTACTGCAGAACTATTGAGGGGACGGGTTAACAGGATCCATTGGTATAGCCTGTACGACCTTCCGAAAGCCTGGGTAGCTACCACGAGACACCGTGAAGCAGAAGGTTCGTCATACTACAGGCATTTTTACATGGGATTGCTTCGTGAGGACGGAACACCTAAGATGGCACTGAAGCATTTTCCCGATTACACACCGGTGTTTGGATTGTGCCAGTGGTTTCATTTTGAAGATCACCGGCTCGACACTGCTGTGGAATGGATGAAAAAACTGAATGTGAAGAAATTAAGGACGGGTCTGAGCTGGGCCGATTATCTCCGACCCGATGCCGGTAAGTGGTTCGACAGGATGATGAAAGCTCTTGACGGGTTTGATCTGACGGTGACTTTTTGCTTTACCCCCGAGTCAAAAGGTATACAACCCCATCATACAAGCGCACCCCGGAATATTGAAGAGTTCGCGGATTTTTGTGTCACAATGATGAAACGTTATGCATGATCCGGCAAAATCATCCGGCCCCTGGATTGATTTAATGCGCAAGGGTGAATTTGAAGAAGCCTGGAAATTCAGTGATGAAGTACTTAAATCAGGAGCAAACCGTGATTATCTTAATTTACCCCGGCATTTCCAGTGTATCTGGGATGGAAGTTCTCTTAAGGACAAACGGGTTCTCATCAGATGTTACCATGGCCTCGGGGATACTATTATGTTTATCCGGTATGCGCCGATAGTAAAAGCTGTTGCCAGGCAAGTAATTGTCTGGTCTCAACCCAGGCTGATCGACCTTCTCAAAACCGTTGAAGGTATCGACAGGCTCCTTCCTCTTCATGACGGCACCCCTGATACGGAATTCGATGTGGACCTGGAGATCATGGAACTCGCCCACATATTCCGCACGGCACCCGGTACAATTCCGCGGAAAGTGCCTTACATCCACGTCGATCCGTTGTACATCAGAAAAGGACAGGAATTTGCCGTTGGACTTGTCTGGCAGGCCGGTGACTGGGATCCGTCCCGAAACATTCCTTTCCATATACTGAATCCGTTATTTGGAATCGATGGGATCAGCATTTTTATTCTCCAGGATAATGCAGTCAATGCAGGATGGGATGGAAAATCCGGAATTCACCCGGGTAAATGTTCGCTTCCAGAACATGCCCGGATTATAGCCGGACTCGACCTGATGATTACCATAGACTCGATGCCTGCACATCTCGCCGGAGCCCTGAATGTTCAAACCTGGGTCCTTCTGAATTCAGACTGCGACTGGCGCTGGATGGATAGTCGTTCAGATAGCCTCTGGTATCCGTCAATGAGATTGTTCAGGCAGGAAGAAGCCGGAAAATGGGAGACAGTAATTGAAGAGGTTGTGACCTCACTTATTAAACTTTATATAGACAAGGTTCCCTATTAGTATTATAATATAAATATCCGTTATATTATAATATATACACGTTGTGCGGTTGAGATTGATTTAAAATGAAGAAAGAGATCCTTCATTTCACAAATCCCTCGCTCAGGTTTTCACTCCCCCATACCTTCCAACCGCGATTGTCATCCTGAGGCTTCATTCAAATTTTTTGCACTCCTGATAGGTAATGTCAATCATTGGTTTCTCTTCTGGTGAATATTTATGGGACTTAAGTAAATTATTTAGAAAATTGGTTTATATAATTCATAACCGGACAACACGAATGATATATATTTAAGTTTATTGCTGAACATCAGAACCTTTTTTTAAATCCACTTTCATCAGAATAACCGATAAAACAGGAATAGCAAGAAGTAACAATCCAAAGGCTGACAAAAGATAATTGCCTGAAGTTATACCGGGTTCGAGGAATGCATCGGAAGGTTTTGAATCATTGTAGTAAACTTGAATTTGGGATCCGTTTGGATATTTTTTAAGAAAATCCTCCACAACACTCATGTTTTTTGTTTTAAAGCTCATATTTGCTACCCTGTTCGAATTGTATGCAACACTGTCCACAGTGTACGTGTATGTCACTGAAGGATAATATTTAATTGCACCGGAAACTGATGAGTTCGTTATTGTGCCCATTGTTACCGGCCATTTTTTGGCGGTTGCAGCCTTCATTATTTTTGCCGTGGCCAAAAAAGTCAACCCCAATCCTAAAATTGTCATTATCACAAGTCCTGGAATATCCTGTCTTCCGATTACAGCTTTCATGGATTTTTAGTTTTTAGATTATTAAAAAATCTTTCATCACCGGGTTTAAATGTGTTTCATAAAAAACTATCTGTTAAATGTGATGTCCAGGAAAGATACAATTTTGCGCGAAAACTGTAAGACTTTTGTTCTCATTCTAACATTTTCATTTCTACGGGATATTTAAGTATAATGATCACTCTATATTAATAATTCTTTCGGAAGTATAAAAACACCCTCCCCGTTCAAAGGGAAATCTACAACTCTTTCAATCCTCTATCGCCCCGATACCCTGCTCTTCAAGTTTAGCCAGACCGTCTTTCATTGCCCTGATATTTTCGGGTGAGTGTCCCTGCCACATTGTAACCTCGCCGACAACTTTGAAAGGATGTTTGGATCTATAGGACATGGTTGCATTGCCCGGAAATTTTTTATCTGTTAAGTTGGGATCATCCTCAATGGGGCCGGTTGGTTCAACCAGATATATCCTTTCCGGCCCTTCACCCGAGGCAAGTTCTGAGCCCCAGATAGCAGCATCCAGTGTGGCTGTCAGATAGACATATTTTGCTTTTTTCTTTTGTCCATAGTTTGATTCAATACCAGGTTCGATTAAGTCGCCAATCTTCAGGTGAGCTTTCGTTCCATGGAAATATGTTTGCGAAAAAGGGCTCGGGCCTGAGGCTTTTGTTTTATTATCCATTTTTGTCTTCGACATTCGTATATCTTAAAATCACCCCGCCTGTTGATAGTTGTTGTGTAGAAACGAGAGATAAATTTTTGGGGGAAATACCATGACTGAAGAGGGGTCTGCCGCTACCTGCAAAAACTGGTGCAATTCCAATCCTGTATTCGTCAAAAAGGTTGTTATTAATGAATGTCTCAGAAAGGTTAGCACTACCGAAAACATATAGATCTTTGCTACCACTCATTTTTAGTTTCCTTATTTCGTCAGAAGCATTCTCACTTATCAGAGTTGTGTTGTTCCAATCGGCCTTTTTCAGGGTTTTTGAGAAAACAAGTTTTGGTATTCTGTTCATTAGCTCGGCAATTTCTCCTTCTGCCTTGGGCCAGTACTCTGCCATGCCTTCGTAGGTTACACGTCCAAAAACAAGATAGTCTGCTGAATGTAATTGCTCAATGCTTAGTTTTTCAAGTTCCAGTCCCCATATCGCATTATGAAAATGCAGGTCCCAGTTTTGATCTCCTTCAAAGTAACCGTCCAGAGTTATGATGTTCCACATTATCAGTTTTCCCATATTTTCCTTAATTTTTCCTGGTTTATTGGTTATTAAGAAAAAACTAACAATGTGATTTGCATTATTGTTTAGAGAGCTGCCTGAACAGTACAGGATGACAGTATTTCTTTAAAACCCCATAGCTTTCTTTATTACTTCCATGTCTTCTTCAGAAGTCAGCATTTTTAATAATTCAAATGCAACTTTTGGAGCTGTCTCAGGACAATAAGATGTAATAATATTACCATCAACTACAATTGGCTCATTCACAACATTCACTCCAAATTCTTTAAGCTTATCTTGCAAATATCCGTTTTTTAAGTGGTATGTAGTCGCTTTCCGATTCTTAAGAACTCCGCTTTTCCCCAAGGGCATTGCCCCACTACAAACTGTCGCAACGATTTTACCTTTTGCATCAAATTCCCTGATCAATTTTAAAAACCTTTCGTCATATGCTTCTTCATAAAAACCAAATTCCCCAAATCCACCAGGTATTGCCATAGGCATCATATTCGTCAACGTTTATTTCTCCAATTGTTTTATCTACTATTACAGGTACATTAAAAGTGCTTATAACTTTATCAGTAAAACCACAAGTATCAACGAACAGATTATGTCCATAATCAACTCTGGCCCAACCAAGAACATCTATAAAAACACAAAATTCCATAGTTTCAAATGCTTTTGCCAGGAACACTAATACTTTCTTATTTTCCATACTTTTAAATTTACTATTATTTCTTCAGGGTTGTTAGTTATGACTATGCTGCTAATTTAATCGCTGACGAATTTATTAATACTAAAGTCCGTGTCAGCCTTAGATTTATTTTTTTTCAGTCCGTGATTAATTATCATTTGACGCCACTCCCTGCTCAGTGAAAACATAAGGAAGTTTTCTCAGACCTTTCTTTTCACTATTGGATATCACAATTTGTGATTTCCAAATCGAGAATTCCTCGTTTTCGAAAAAACGATTCTCATTAATCTTCAACTAGCTTAGTATTAGTAATTTGCTCATAATCAGCTGGTGTCACAAATTGTGATACCATAAAGATAATTAATAGGATTGATTTCTCGTGTTTCACTTCCTCAAGATCATAGTCATTCTGGAGTCCAAGCCAGAATTTGGCTGAATTCCCAAAATAACAACTCAGTCTCAAAGCGGTATCTGCTGTTATGCTACGGTTACCTTTGAGTATTTCAGAGGTCCCTGGTGCAGTACCGCGTCGAAAATCGTGACAAGTTTATTAACATTACCATCCGTGTTAGCGGCTGGCATTTTACTTACTTTTTGACGATCCTTCCCAATTTTCAATACTTCCATTAATCAGAGTAAATAGAGGATGAAGTTCATGACTGGAACTTGATCTGAGCTCTTGATATTTCTTAGGATCTCTGGTTTTAAGTTTGTTTAAAAGATGAGTTACTTCAAAATTTACTTGTCCAGTTGTAACCTGTAACTTACTTTTCTTAAAAGACCAATTAATTTTTTGTTTATCAAAGTTGTAATTTCTTCTAACCGACTCAAAATATATTTCAGCTAAGTATTGATTTATGACGAAAAGAGGTCTTTTTGATTGTTTGAACCGGTTCAATTGGGGATGATTCTTATAGCCTGTAGTTTCTCCCTCTAATACTTTTCTCGCTAAAAGTGTTTCTCTCCATAATGCAACCAAACCCTTTGCATCAAGATATTTTGGGTGTATTGTCCAGATTCTCATATTAAACCTTTCTCAAATGGTGCCTTTGTTTTATTCCTTAGAGTCAATCTAGAGTTACTGATACTCCACTGCTGAACGCTAACAGCCCGGCAGTTAGTGTCAGTAAACACAAAGCCTGTCAGCATCTAAGAACCGGAGTCCGTCGGGAGCGAAGCATGCTGTGCTCCGGCGAGCGTTAGCGAAGTCGGAGGCGCGGTTTTTGCAATCATGCCGAAGGCCCTGTCCGACGCAGGAGCGTCAGCGGTACAATTTTTTTGGAGTGCTGGCGTAATCGCGTCGAAGACCCTGACCGACGAAGAAGCGTCAGGGGTACAAACTACCGACGAGGGCAAAAAATAATTCACGGTACAGGATTTTGGAAGCGGGCAGATGCTCGTATCCGGGGACAACGGGCACGATAATTTTTCCAGAAAGCAGGAGCAAATTGCAAAAATTGTGACAAGTTTATTAACACTACCGTCCGTGTTAGCAAATGTTTAATTATTGTGTCTTTGAAAAACCTGTAATATGATAAATCTTATCCCAAGTTTGATAAACCGAAAAATATATTTCATCAGAGTTTGGTAAATAAATGACGGACCATGTTGTTCCTTCTTGAGAAACATCTTTCAGTATGTGTATCCCTTCGTTCCAATTGACATTCCCATTACTTTTATCAAGTAAAGTTGATATGGTGCTATACCGCCAGCACTTTTCCTGTAGTTGTGTTTCAGGAACATTGTAGATCATTTTGTTAGTCATAACCTGCCACTTCCTGTTAGAATAACACTTTTCCCATTCATTATCGTGGAATTCCAAAATAACAGATTTGCCAGTAGCATCACTGACAAAAAAATGGCAATTGATTTCTGTTGGAGTAATGTCAAAAGGGATAACTTTCTGGAATAACTTAAGGGCTTCATCCACGGTTCTGGAATGATCAAGAAGTTTCCGAACAATATAACCTATAAATAATAATTCTTTATTTTTGTCAGGGGATACCTGGACCGAATTTAGACCAGTCACCATGGCACATAGACCATGCTCATTCATTCCATCATAGGCATAGAAGGGCGCAACTAGGAGTTTTTCGCCAAAAGGAGTCTTCGCCATATTGTCAAGACCGACGTTCAGGGGGAAACCCATATCAATTGCTCTTGAAAAAGATACCGATGCATAGCCATTATCGGGTTTGTAGTAGCTTACAATAATTGAACCTACGTTTTGGTTATCCCAGTTTCGTCCTACAACAACTCCATTTTCAGTTGTGGTTGAAAATATGCTGCAAAATCGCCATGTTTGTTCAATCCAGGGATGATCAATTAATTTTTGGTTTTCCTTTTGGAACAACTCCTCAAGATTTCCATAGTGAGTTATCAGATAAAGTCCGCCTGTAGCATATTGTTCGCTAATATCACGTACTTTAACAAGACTCCTTAGAGTTTTAGCATTGTCGGAATCGGTTTCGGTAATTTGAGCAAAATTTACATTAATGATTTGTTCCTGAGCGAAAGAGGGTGACGTAATAAAAAACAGAAACATTGAAATTGTTAATGCAAATCTTTTTTTCATAACTATTCTTTGAAGAAATTTAATTAAAAGACTCTCATTCTTTTATGTTGTTGCAAAATCGCAGAAATATATTTGCTAACGGCCCGGCGGTTAGTGTTAGTAAACGTTGCTGAGTCGACCAGAGGCCGTCTCACGGATTACACGTTTTGTATGACAAGTTTTCTAAGGCCGTCGGGAGCGAAGCATGGCGCGGTTTTTGCAATCATGTCTTTGACCCTGACCGACGTAGGAGCGTCAGGGGTACAATTTTAACCCACGTTACGGTGCGATCGCGGTACAAACTGCGGATGACCAGTATTGACTCACCGTGCAGTATTTGGTTCGAAGCGACTGGTGCAGTATCGCGGTCAAAACATTCGGGCCCATACTCAACCTCCTGTTTTTAGAGGGCTGGCGTCCACGTCACCCGCAAAAAACGTGACAAGTTTATTAACACTACCGTCCGTGTTAGCAATAGTGATGTTAAAATTTAATCTTTTTCTCTACAATCTTTTTGATCGTAATTGCAATCTCTCTGTATTTAATTGTCTCCTCCTTATCTGGTATATAAAAATCATCAGGATATCTTATATCTACTCCAAAATCTACAAGGCTGCCAAGCTCAATATTAAAATCAAGAGGATCAATTTTTTTGCATTCCATTAAAAGGAAGTCTACATCATGAGTTCTTGGGAAGTCTACATTATGATAAACAAGAAATGCTTTTAGAAATTTTTCAACCGCTTGCTCTGCATGGAAGCAAATTGTACTTGAGTAATAGACAGGATCAGTTTGATAAAGATTATTTATAACCGCAATATCTTCATTTGCACGATATAGCCAATTGCTTAAATATTCTTTTTGATCATCGATCATAATAGAATTGCTTCTCTTAATATCCTGCGTACAATATGTCCTGGAAGATTCTTCTTTTGCTGAACTTCCGAATTGCTTTGAATTAAGATATCCGATCTGATCCCGAGCTCTAATAAAGCTTTTCTTATTTGTGTTCTTAATGGCAATTTTTCTTTTGGAGTCAGGTTGGTCTTAATTATTAAAAGAATGTCATAATCACTATCCAATCTTTCTTCTTTTCTGGCTCTAGAACCAAAGAGCATCACCTCCGCATCAGGAAGATATTTGTGAGCGGTTGCTTTGATAGTTTCAAGTATCTGGTTGTTAGTCATAAAACAAAGCTCGGATAATCACAAATATACGATTTTTACGATTATGAAATCCGCTTACGTGCAGATGCCATTATTGCTAACGGCCCGGTGGTGAGCATTAGTAAACGCTGGTGAGTCGACCGGAGAGTGTCGGCAGGATTTCGCGTTTTCGTCACGATTTTTATAAGCCCGTAGGGAGCGAACCACGGCGCGGTTTTTGCCATCATGCCGAAGGCCCTGTCCGACGCAGGAGCGTCAGCGGTACAATTTTTCTGGAGTGCTGGCGTAATCGCGTCGAAGACCCTGACCGACGAAGAAGCGTCAGGGGTACAAACTACCGACGAGGGCAAAAAATAATTCACGGTACAGGATTTTGGAAGCGGGCAGATGCTCGTATCCGGGGACAACGGGCACGATAATTTTTCCAGAAAGCAGGAGCAAATTGCAAAAATTGTGACAAGTTTATTAACACTACCGTGTTAGCGTTGGTTTTTATCTTTCTGTCTCTTCAGGAATCCTGCATAAATGATAAGACAATTTGAAAATAAAAAGATAATATCCAAAATAATCAAGAGATTCAATCCTATTAACTGAAATGTCCTCTTTTAAGGAGTTGATTTCTTCTTTCTCAACAATGCTAAGATCGTCCAGATATGCCAAATAATCAATGTTATTTCTTGAAGCAGGCAAGTAAATTATATTGGAATATTGTTGATTTTTAACATGAGTTAATATTTCCGCAGCATTTTCTATTTCAAGCTCCTTCATTGATTCAATGAACATTTCAACTGTAATTAGTTTGGCTAACACGACCTTTTTTCTTAAAGTTCGTTTATTAGATTCGTCAATATCACAAGTGTTTGACAATATTAAGGCATCATAATATAGTTTATCATATTGTCCTGATTCTCTGTTAAAAGATGGGAATCGCATTTCCCTGATCAAGTCTCCTTGGAGAAAATAGTCATGCAATCCAGGCATGTAGAAGTCAGTATAAAATTTATCCTGTGATTTATAGGGATCAGAAAATTGCACTAATCCTTCTCGTAATCTACCTTTCTTCTGTTCAGTAAGCTCTGGGGGTAATAGCTTTTCTAATTCATCAATCGAAAAGGCCATTTAAAGTCTGTTTTTTAAAGTAGTAGTAGATTTTCCAGATTTTAAAATGGCTAAATCGAGAGCATCTTTTGCAATACCTTCAATCGGTTTGGAGCCTGCAAACATTTGACTAGAAAGATTTAAGATCAGATTAGAATAGTCCGACATAAAAAAGAAACTATCAAAATATCCTTTCTGAAGTGTCAATAAAACTGTGGAATTTTCCATAACCTTAAAATTTTTACCAGCATCTGAAAGAATGTAATAAGAATTTGGATCTGGAAATGAGTATTCCCTCTTTCTAGAACAATCGTGAACTGTGATTGTTGGGTTGAACTTTTCTAATGTAATATCAATATGTGAATCGGAGAGAATCATTTTATCTGGTCTTTAAAATATTCAGTGGTAATATTGATGAATGCATTCTTTGCACTGTCATGAGCATCTTTTGAAAGATCAATCCACGGAATTTTGTGATCTGAGGTATTATTGGCAATGCAATTACATTCTAAAATAACAGTTTTTGTGCGGGTTGGAGGGAAAACATTCAAGATAGTTTTTAATTGAAGGTTTTTGTTTGGCGCAATTCTGTACGCACTTTGGAACAAATGAGATAATTCATCACCATCACCAAAATGCTCTATTGCAGGTACAAATGTCAAATAATCTGATAGTTTTTTAGTCTTATCTAGATCAAACTTATTAATGTAAATCATCTGCGCACTTAGGAGTCCTTTGCCGTAACCAATAGCGAAATATCTTTCAAGAAGAACGGTGATAAGCTCCCCGGAGAATACCTCCCATCCGGGATAATGATTTATGGTATGAAATGAAATATAATTGTTCCCAAGCAATATGGCTTGATTCTCTTTATCATTTTTAATGAGCATTTTCGTTTCTCCTTCCATCATCTGAGGAATGGGAGGTGGCTCATTCATTTTAACTTGAAAACTTAACTGTAATGGCTTTATTTCACTCTTTTTTGTGAATCCAAAGTCTTTTATAGAATTGTAATAATCAGCATAACTAGTAATATCCCAATTATTTTCAGGTGGATTGAAGCGAAATGCGCAAACGGCTTCAATTATTTTATGGTTTTTATATTCCATTACCTCAAATGTACAATTTATTCAATAAAAAAACGGTGCGAAGATAAGAATGTTTGGACAAGCCTCAAAATCTATGCCTAACACCTATAAAACGCTAACGGCCCGGCGGTAAGTGTTAGTAAACGGCGCTGAGTCGACCAGAGGGCGTCGGCAGGATTTCGCGTTTTCGTCACGATTTTTATTAAGCCCGTTCGGGAGCGAAGCGTGGCGCGGTTTTTGCCGTCATGGTACAATTTTAATTGTGTGCTGGCGTAATCGCGGTACAAACTTTCTGGCGACCAGAAATTTGTCCCGGTGCAGGATTTTGGACGAAGCCGCCTGGTGCAGTATCGCGGTACAAACTACCGGCGGGAGCGATAAGTAACTCACGGTGCAGAAGTTTTGAAGACAAGTTTATTAACACTACCGTCCGTGTTAGATTTTCGGCGTTTTATTGATTAAAATCTGTTGTAAATTGGTAAAACATTTCAGGCCAAGAAAATGCCCCTGGTGTGAAGCCATATTCAAAACCGAGCCTTATTATTATGAGTTTCTTCTGCGGGCATATATATACATATTCACCTTTATTGCCGAGTCCAAAAAAATCATTAACGCTTTCCATGTTGTCACGAACTTTACCCCACCAGAAATAATTATAGTAAACATTTTCTTCAAGAAGATGATCGTAATATCCACTAGATCTTTTCTGTGGCTGTGTCGCTTTATGAATCCAGGCTTCAGGAATAACCTGTACATCTTTGTACTTGCCTTTATTCAGGAAGAGCAGGGCAAATCTTGCATAGTCGTACGCACTGCAATTAATACCGCTTTCCATTTTTTCAAAACCATGTTCGTCAAGACTCCAACTTGCATTGCTGCCTCCCATTTTTTTCCAAAGTTTTTCTTCTGCATATCCAGAAACCGACTTGCCGGTTGTTCGTTCCAATATAATACCCAATAATAAAGGGTTATAATTATTGTAAAGCCAACGTTTACCTGGTTGTTCTGAAATTCGTACATTTTCCAGGGCCGCCTTTCGTAGATCGGGAGATTGATAAGTAATATCGTCATCAGAAGGGAAGCCCTCATCTGAATATGCGATACCAGAACTCATACTTAACAAATCTTTGATGGTAATTTCAGAAAAAAGTGTATCCTTTTTTATCAGTTCCGGCAGATATTTAGTTATTCTATCGTCTTCACTTTTAATATACCCAGCTGAGATTGCCATTCCCACCAGTGTGCTGACAAATGATTTGGCAACCGAGAAGGATGTGAATATTGAATCTTTATTAAAACCATTAAAATAATTCTCATAAATAATTGTGTCGTTTTGAAGCACAATAAAAGCGGATGTTTGTGCCCTTTCCAGAAATGTCTCGAAATCTACATTTGTATTAATGTTTTTATAAAATCCGGTATTTTCAAAAGATTTTATTACATGCTCCTTTTCAGCTTTATAATGAAATTCCCTGGGTTTGTCTGCTCCAGTTATATTTCTTTTCTTAAAAATCAAATAGTCCATTACAGACGCATCCCCTCCCTGGCATCTGCCAATGATAGTAGTAGAATCAATTTTTGACATTTTGTAAGCCACCCGTTCTTCCAAATCAACACCAGCTAAATTATGGGGATGAGTTTGATCTACCTCTTGCAATACTACTTTTTGATACTGACTAATGTTTTTGGTGAAAGGAAACTGAATCATCCGGTTGTTTTGCTTATCATTTCTGATTATTTGGATTGCGATTTCCACGCTATCTTTATTCCATCTAATTGGTAACTTTTCCAATGGAATCATCATTTCTACTGTATATCCATCATTTACCGTTTTAACACTGGAAGCCCATTTTGAAGTGAAAGAATAAGAAAGATCCCTTGTTGGTGGGATTAATGCGCCATCTAGCTGATTTCCCGCAGCATCTACCATGAATGTATATGCTGTAATCCCATCATCATAAGTGTCAACACAAAAAGCAATCCATTCATTTCCAAGAATCGATTCATTATCTTTGTCTAGCTTTTCTTTAGACAAAAAAGAGGTGTCCTTTACATTGCATTTAAAAGCAAAGTAAAGGTTTTTAGCATCATAGGTAAAATATGATTTGGTATTATTGTATCCACCTTTTTCATCAAATAATTCATCGACGAATGAAGTTTTTTGCCATACAGGCTCATTTAGTATGCCATCAATATTTATAACACTTTGCGTTTTATATAGAATTATTTTGTCTTTTATTTTCAGTTCTTTTTGCAAATAAGTACACGCCGTAAAACTGGATAAGAATATTATTAACAATAATTTATAGAAGACAGAAAATATTAATCTTCTTCTAAGGCCATGTATTTGAGATTTAATTGTTAGTAATATCATTTTCTCCAAAATTTGTCGTTATAAAAAAAGTACTCGCGTTTTATAGATGCAAAGCTTTAAAACTAAGAAAATAGATTAAGATTCAAATTTTTGATTAACGATTGATTTGACATTTCTATTCAGAAATTTGAATTGATTACCAGAATCTCACTTTTTTACTTGACGCTGAAACCTAACTCGTCTATATCGCTATAAAAACTAAACTAATTTATATACCTGGATGTATAGCGTTAGATTTCATGATTTTGGCTGTTTCCGGAGCAGAGTCTTTACTGTCCCCTTCAGATTGTTCACTCCACAGCCTGCTTCTCTTCTGAAAATGACCCATCTTCATGGCCTTAACATGATCATATTGGTGAAAACATTATTGTTCTGAGTTTTTTTCATGGCAGCGGGAAGATAAAAACAAATTAGCACAAAATAAACCTCCGGTACCGTCAGTCGCATCATACAGGCGGTTCAGGAAAGTGTATGTGTACACAAGTTAGAACAATAAATTATAATTTTACGTGTTGTGCGGTTAAGATTTGATTTAAAATGAAGAAAGAGATCCTTCATTCACAATTCCTTCGCTCAGGCTCAGGATTTGTTACATTCAGGATGACATCACGGAAGAGAGTTAGGATTAATCATCCTGAGTCTTTATTCAATTTTTTTGCACTCCTGATGGTAATGACAAGAGAATGTTATCAGGCTGCAGTAAGAGATTCTTCAGTCGAAAACCTCCGCAGGCTACGGTTTTCTCCTTACTAATGACAACAACATGTAATTCACGCATTATAAGCCACTTGGACATTTAGATCTTTTGCCAATCTTTCAAGTGATTTATGTTTTTGTGCTAATAAACGT
Source organism: uncultured Bacteroidota bacterium (assembly GCA_963744745.1). GTDB lineage: Bacteria > Bacteroidota > Bacteroidia > Bacteroidales > VadinHA17 > LD21. The sequence continues at coordinate 190,804 of CAVUVD010000002.1, forward strand.
TCTTCATATTTTTTAATTCCTTCCTCAACAAATGACATTCCCTTAACCATAATGCGCCAGTATAGTACAGCCAACTTTCGTGCAACAGACTTTATAGCTATTGGAGAACCTTTTCTTGATTTGAGTCTTCTGCCAAATGCACCTAAGGCAATTCGTTTACTAGATAATAAACTTTGAGCTATCTGCCTGAAGATTTGCCCTGCTTTGGGGTGTCCCTTTTTTCTTTTATTTCTTCTCATTTTACCTGATGTATGCTGACCGGGAGCCAAACCAAGCCAACTGGTATAATGCTTTTCTGATGGCCATCGGGTTAAATCAGTACCTGTTTCTGATAATAGCTGCATCCAGCTATAATCTGTAATTCCGGATAAGGCTGTAGCGTCTTTGCCATCAAATATCTTCAATAAAGAAGTCCCAAGATTATCAATATCAGGTTTATTATGCCGTATTGGTTTTCTTTGTCCTTCAGATTTTTGATCCGATTTCCCTTTCCCTATTCTATTTATTACCTCACCCAGCATCTGATCACACTGCTCAATTTGATGCTGGTAAAAAAGATAGGAGTCAAATGCTTGTTGTAGGGCAAACAATCCATGTTTGGTGTACCTGCCATTTAAGGATTTTAAAACCTCGTCTTTCTTGTTTTTTAGTATTTTAGTATGGCACATTTTTAATAATGTCTCTTTATCACGCTCTCCTTTTAGGATTGCTTCTATGATAGCCAAACCACTTGCGCCATGTATTTGACTTAAAACCTCAGTAAGCCTGATATTCATTTCAGTTAAAGCCTTTTGCATATGATTAATATGCATAGCTGCTGAACGTATGTGGTCTTCCCTTAAACGCTGATAAGATCTTAGTTCTTTTATATCTGCTTCGGCAACAAAACATCTGTTTAATAAACCATAACTGTGAAGTTGCTGTATCCACTGGCAATCTTTTACGTCAGTCTTACGCCCGGGAACCTGTTTGGTTTGACGTCCATCCACCAGCCATACCTCAATACCTGCCTCTTCTAACATCTCATATAAGATGTTCCAGTAAACTCCGGTTGCTTCCATAGCAACTGTTTCAATGTTATTTTCCAGAAGATAATCCCTTAGCTTCTCAAAATCTTCTGTGAACGTAAAAAAAGATCTAACATCCATATTCTCAATCGATACAAATACTTTCTTTGCACCAATATCGATACCTCCGGCATTCTTTCTTATTTTTTCCATTTTTAAAATTTTAGTAATATAAAATATTTACACCCGGAAGGCCTCTAGGAAATGAAAAGCTACTAATCGGACATTCCTGATAAAGGAAGTACCAAACCTGATGACTCAATCTTCCGGAACCATACTCAGAAACAGGCAAAATGCACTAAAACGAGACACGGTCAAACTGTGTAAAAAACATTACAGAAATAATTACTACAAGGTTTGTCATAGTACCTGATGTACAAAAAATGTATGAAAACTCAGAATGACACGCAAATGATGATAAATTGAGGGTGAAGAGGCGCATTTTGATTCAAACTAACTTCAGTAACAATCTGTCTGCAAAATGCGCCTCTCCACTCCACTCCACCAATAGCGCCTGTCATGCTGAACGCTGCGAAGCGAAGTGAAGCATCTTTTGCGATTGAGTACCAATTATTTACAAACTTGTCATTAGTAACTCAGCGAAGCGAAGTGAAGGATCTTATAAGGCTGTGTAACAATCAGATACATAGCTTGTCATTAGCAGCAGCAGTAATCTCCACTTCTTCCACAGTGATAATCAGCCTACCGGGGATATTATTCGTTAATCAAAAATCGTTAATCAGTATTCGTTAATCAAAAGGGATTTAAGAACAAGGATTAACGATTTTAGAATTTTGATTTGCGTCTGTCATCCTGAGGCTTAATTCAAATTTCTTTTGCACTCCTGATGGTAATGACAAGAGAATGTTATCAGGCTGCAGTAAGAGATTCTTCAGTCGAAAACCTCCGCAGGCTACGGTTTTCTCCTTACTAATGACAAGTATTATAATTTATAGAGGACTAGCTACTTGCATTTTCAACTCTTTAGCCAATCTTGTGAGTGATCTTTGTTTTTGTGCTAATAGTTGCTGTTCGTATTTGAGTACTCCTTTCTCAACAAAATCCCTTCCTTTTACCATTATTCTCCAATACCACGCAGCAAGTTTCCTGGCGACAGCTTTAATTGCTACTGGTGCTCCTTTTCGGGATCTAAGTCTGCGTCCGAAGGCACCAAGTGCTATCTTTTTACTATTTAAAAGACTCTGAGCAATGGTTCGGAAGATCTGACCTGCTTTTGGTTTACCGTTCTTCTTCTTGCTCCTTCTCATCTTGCCAGATGTGTGTTGGCCTGGTGCAAGACCCAGCCAGCTTGTAAAGTGTTTTTCCGTTTCCCATTTGGATAAATTAGTTCCGGTTTCCGAAAGTAGTTGCATCCATGTATAATCTGTAATTCCTGATAATGATGTAGCATCTTTTCCATCAAAAATCTTCAGCATTTCTGAACCAAGATTATCAATTTCGGGTTTATGGTGTCGTATGGCTTTTCTGGGAACATTGCTTTTCTGATCTGGTTTTCCCCGGCCCATTCTTTTAATTACCTCTCCAAGCATTAAATCACACTGCTTTACTTGATTTTGATAAAATTGATACGATTCGAATGCTTGTTTTAGTGCAAACAACCCTGACTTAGTATATCTCCCGTTCAGTGATTTCAGTACTTCAGCGCCTTTGGTCCTTATAATCTTACTATTGCAAAGGTTTAATAACTTTTCTTTATCGCGTTCCCCATTTAGTATTGCTTTAATGATGGCTATCCCACTTGCCCCATGAACCTGATTCAGAACCTCTGGCAGTCTTAAATTCATTTCAATCATTGCTTTTTGCATGTGATTGATATGCATTGAAGCAGACCTGATGTGATCCTCACGTAACCTTTGATAAACCCGCAGCTCTTTAATATCAGCATCTGCAACAAAACACCGGTTCAACAAACCGTGGCAATGCAGCTGTTGTATCCACTGGCAGTCCTTAACATCGGTCTTGCGACCAGGTACCTGTTTGGTTTGCCTACCATCGACAAGCCAGACATCAATCCCAGCTTCTTCAAGCATCTCATATAGGATACCCCAATAGACACCTGTTGCTTCCATGGCAACTGTTTCAATAGAGTAATCCACCAAGTATTCCCGTAAATTCTCAAAGTCTTCTGTGAATGTGAAGAATGATCTTACTTCATCTCCATCGATTGATACGAAGACTTTTCTTGCGCCAATATCGATCCCTGCCGCTTTATCCCTTAATTTTTCCATTCATTATAATTTTAAATAAGAAACAAAAACACACCCGGAAGGCCTTTAGGAAAATGAAATACTACTAATCGGACATTCCTCTAAGGGAAGTACCATGCATGGAGGCTCAAACTTCCGGAACCACACTCAGAAACAGGCATTAATTACACTATTCGAAGAAGCGGTTACACTGTATGTATTGTCATAACGATAGGAGTGCAAAAAAAATTGAATAAAATCTCAGAATGACAACGCATGTGTGGTGAACAAGGGGAGTGAAGCGGCGCATTTTGACATCCATACTACAGGAACAATTTTCTGCAAAATGCGCCGCTTCACTCCCCCGGACTCCACCAATAGCGCCTGTCATGCTGAACGCAGCGCAGCGAAGTGAAGCATCTTTTGCGATTGAGTACCAATTATCTACAGAACTTGTCATTAGTAACTCAGCGCAACGGAGTGAAGGATCCTATAACGCAGTGTACCAATTATATACATAGCTAGTCATTCGCAGTAATCTCCACTTCTTCCACAGTGATAATCAGCCTACCGGGGATATTATTCGTAAATCAAAAATCGTTAACCAGTATTCGTTAATCAAAAGGGATTTAAGAACAAGGATTAACGATTTTAGAATTTTGATTTGCGTCTGTCATGCTGAGGCTTAATTCAAAATTTTTTTGCACTCCTGACGGAAATGGCAAAGGAATGTTATCAGGCTGCAGTAAGAGATTCTTCAGTCGAAAACCTTCACGGGCTTCGGTTTTCTCCTTCAGAATGACACGCAAATGATGATAAATTGAGGGTGAAGAGGCGCATTTTGATTCAAACTAACTTCAGTAACAATCTGTCTGCAAAATGCGCCTCTCCACTCCACTCCACCAATAGCGCCTGTCATGCTGAACGCTGCGAAGCGAAGTGAAGCATCTTTTGCGATTGAGTACCAATTATTTACAAACTTGTCATTAGTAACTCAGCGAAGCGAAGTGAAGGCTCTTATAAGGCTGTGTAACAATTAGATACATAGCTTGTCATTAGCAGCAGCAGTAATCTCCACTTCTTCCACAGTGATAATCAGCCTACCGGGGATATTATTCGTTAATCAAAAATCGTTAATCAGTATTCGTTAATCAAAAGGGATTTAAGAACAAGGATTAACGATTTTAGAATTCTGATTTGCGTCTGTCATCCTGAGTCTTTATTCAATTTTTTTGAACTCCTGTCGATAATGACAATCATTGGTTCTCTTCCGGTGAATATTTATGGGAGTTTCAAAAGACTGGTTCAGGAGAGTGCGGTGGAAATCCCCAAAAATGTGCGAACCGGATGGCTTTGGGGCCCCATGTGGCGTTGGCATGTGCGCTTACAAAGTCCATCCGGTTGGATTTTTGGGCAGCTTTTCTTTGCTACTTTCTTTTTCTGCAAAAAGAAAGTAGAAGAAAAATGAAAAGAGCATAACATAATTAAATTCAACCAAATACAATTGTTGTCATTAGCAACGTAGCGATAGCGGAGTGAAGGATCCTATATGTTTGTGAGTAAATCCTTTCATTTTAACGCGGCCAAAGGCCGGAGGGTTGTTATCTGTACCCGATCTAAATTATTTAGACATATCATCCTGAGCAATATAGTCCGGTTCCTTACGTTAAAATTGCAATATAAACCCTGCGGTCTGGGGAGACCCCGGGTCTATGATCAAAAAGTAAAGGGAATAATAAATGAAGTCTGATAAAAAGACAAATACCCGGAAAGGGTACACTGTCAGGGCATTGAAATTTGTTAAGCCTTATTCCGGTAAAATCACTGTCATCCTGCTCCTGTCATCCCTGGTTGCGGCTGCTAATGTTGCCGAACCGGTAATTATTAAGACAATAATCGATAATATCGGGACCCCCGGGCAGAACAGCTTTCTGGTTTACGGCATCGTGCTGTTCCTTGTGGTGTCGCTGTTCTCCAGCCTGGCATCCGCCTTTTCTAACTGGATGGGCTGGGATGTCAGGCTTACCGTTCACGATATCCTGCTGAATGAAATAGTGAGCAGGCTCCATGTACTTCCATCTGATTTTCACAAGAAGGAAGGCGTCGGTTCAATAATGATGAAGCTTGAAAGATCAATCCAGAGCTTTGTCGGAGCAGTGAGCGAGATCTTTCTTAATGTGCTTCCAGCAATCCTTTTCCTCGTGATGGCTCTTTTTGTAATGTTCCGTCTCGATTGGAAGATGACGCTCCTTGTGCTGGCTTTTGCCCCGCTGCCAACTTTAATCGCCTTGAGGGTCTCCCCGAAACAGGTTAAGCGTGAGAAGTTCCTGATGAACCAGTGGGGCAGGATCTATTCAAGATTCAATGAAGTCCTGTCTTCGATTGTGACGGTAAGGAGCTTCGCGATGGAGGACAACGAAAAAATGAGGTTCATGAAAAACGTGAGCCGGGCCAATGAAAAAGTCAAAAAGGGTGTATACTTCGATTCGCTTATCAGCTCTGCCCAGAAATATATAACGGTACTGGCCAGGATAGCAGCTCTCGGACTTGGGACCTTGCTGATCATGTCGGATAAAATGACAATTGGAACACTGGTAGCCTTCCTTTCATATATTGCCGCCCTGTTCGGACCCGTAACTTCACTCACAAACACCTACCGGATCCTGAAGAATGCAACTGTGTCACTTGAACACATCTTCGGCATTCTCGATAACCAGGAATTCATCGGCGACAAACCCGGAGCAGTTGAGCTGAAGAATCTGAAAGGAGAGATCCGTTTTGAAAATGTCAGCTTCAGGTACAGGAATTCTAATTGCTATCTGCTCAATGAACTGAACTTTAAGATAAACCCGGGTCAGTCTGTAGCTATTGTAGGACCTTCAGGATCAGGGAAATCCACAGTTATTTCGCTCATACAACGCTTTTACGATCCCGGGGAGGGAGCCATATACCTCGACGGTAAAGATCTGAGGGATATTAAGCAAAAATCACTAAGGAACAGCATTGGGATTGTGCTGCAGGAACCGCTTCTTTTCAATGAATCGATACGGAATAATATCTCTTATGGGAGGAAGGATGCTTCAATGGAAGAGATCATTGAAGCAGCCAAAGTCGCAAATATTCATGAAAGGATAATGCAGATGCCTGACGGTTACATGAGTGTTGCCGGGGAGCGGGGAAGCAATCTGAGCCTGGGAGAACGCCAGCGTATTGCAATAGCCAGGGCTGTACTGCTGAATCCGCCGATCCTGATACTCGATGAGGCCACTGCATCACTTGACCTCGAAGTTGAAGCAAGTGTGCAGAAAGCTATTGAAAGACTATCTCAAAACCGCACAACAATTACTGTTGCACATCGTCTCTCGACAATTGTAAAATCAGATGTTATAATGGTACTTAAAGACGGTAAGATTATTGAATCCGGAACCCATCCTGATCTTATGCACAGGAAAACTCATTATAAATCACTGGTTGACCATCTTACCAGTGGTCTGATTGCCAGCTGAACAGAAAGGCCGGTTAATCACAAATCAGCCTTTATTCATTACGGCATAACGTTTTTTCATCTCCGATATCTTGCCCTTATGATAAGCAATTCCATGGTAAATTGAGGTTGCCAGCCTGGCCCATACCAGGTATATGAATGGAATTTTAACTCCCCTGGCAAGTCGGAAAATGCGATGGCTCCACTTGGAGATGCTCATTCTGAACTTGTAAATCCGTTTGCGTTCCTCTGATATGTTCTTTGTATCAGGTTCAACACGTTTAACCGGTCTGATCCCGTGATGATCAACCGACAGCCTCCAGGAAAGACCTTCCTTTCTCATCCTGAGACCTGCTGACTGTGTCCGCTCCACAAGCTCTGCATCTGCTTCATGCAGGTTCAGGCTTCCTGAATCAATACCTGATCTGATAATATCCTGGAATATTTCTGACCTTACTATAACGACATTGGTCCCCCTTCCATCAGAAGCATAAGGTTCGACCCATGCATCTCCAAATGAAATATCGGCCGTTTCAGCAACAACATCATCACAGTAATTGCATGCATTGTTCATGAAAAACCCTGCACCCCAGTCGCCGTCAACCAGGTGCCACCAGTCTTTATTATAATTTTTACCCTCAGTCGTTGTAATCCGGGCATTATACCAGTTTGCAGGCCTGTCAGGAAATTTGTTCCTGAAATCGATTGATTGAATCTTTCTTTGTGGTATTCCCATCTGCCATGCGATACTTTCCGCAAACTTGGAGCTTTTCATATGCCCGCAAAATAATCCCAGCGTAAACCTGATACGGTCCTTCAGAACCGGATCAATGTCACATATCAGGTGTACGGCTTTTATCATGCAGGGTATTGCAACCACAGCATACCTGCCCGGTGTTTCCCTTATCGAATGAAGCGCTCCGGAGAGTTCAACAGGATAATACCTGGACCTGGCGCCTTCACATACTTCATTTTCTGTCCATGATATCTTATACCTGAAAAGAGTACCGGTTTCCTGTGGGTTCTTTTCAGGAACAACATGCACGATCCCATCTGCGAGTCCGGAACGAAGAAGCATACTGGCAATCCAGCTTACCATCCCACCGGAGCTTCCTTCCGACCTGAATCCGTCTTCACTGACAAATCCGACATAGTTTCCTATGTACCTTCCTATTGCAGGAGTATACTTCAGTACATCCGGGAACAGCTCTTCAGCAAGCTCATCTTCATTTTTTGCAAATGGAGAGAAAGGACATATCCTGCTGAAACTTTCAGAAGGTCTTTCAAGCCATTCATAAGGACCATGCGGCTTCAGCTGACCCCGGGGATCAAACCTCATCTGAGCTTTTCTTCCTGATTTCAGTACATGTGCCACACAGATACCGCAACCGATACACAGATCCGAATCAATTAAGCTTTTCGGACTGTAGGATTTTTTCATTGAGATCATCAGCAGACCCAGGCATTATTGAATTATTAAGAAAGTCCGATGAAACTGTTTTCAGCTTTCTGATTTTTTCCATTATATCCTCAGAGATGGGTTGCGTCAGAATGGAAATGAATGAATTGAATGAAGTTTCTGAATTGATCAGATGTCGCTCCCCTCCTGTCCTGGCAATAAGATCGGAAATTTTGATATTCCTGTATTGGGTAGTTTCGCATACAAATGGCCTGGAGAAAACAAGGGAAAATACACATCCATGAAAGAAGTTTGTTAAAACGGCTACTGAACGGCGGATGAATGATGAAAACTCCAGGGGTCCGGCAGTCAGCCATTGTTCATCTGCCCAGTCATTTCGGTAACCAATGCTGACCAGGGGAATTCTTCTCTCTTTCGCCCATCTGCGTGCCTGGTTAATGAACGAAGAGGAAAAATTATGCCCGTACACTGCTGCAAAAGGCTCGGTTGAAATGAACAGGTCAGGTTTGTCAGTAGATACCTGGAATGCAAGGCAGGGATCTAGTACGATCTCCGGATCTGTTCCCGTAGCCTTCCTTATTATCGACCATGAATTCCTGTCCCTGACAGAAATCCTGTCAAATTTCTTCAGCTGCCCTGACCAAACCATCTCAATCCCCGATCCATTATAGTTGCCGCAGCTTGCTGCATAAGCAATAAGCCTTTCAGACCTGATTCCTTCACCAAAGAACAGGGGTGAATCGCCATACCAGGGATGTGAAAGATTCCAGACCTCATCACTGCCGACAACAACAATATCAAATTCTTCCATTTCCCAGGACTTGTCGAGAGGAAAGGGACGTGACAAGGGTAATCTTTCAATGGCAGAGATGAACTTTTCAATTTTCTTCCTGTAAAGCCTGTGATCAGATTCCTGAACAGGAGTAGGCAATACCGGCTGAAGTGCACATTTCCATTCCGCAATATCGATCCTTCCCGACCTGTGGTCAAGTATTGATACGGTGTGTCCCTTTCGCCGGATCTCATCCGCAAGACATCGTGTCTGCCAGTAGCTTCCGTAATTTATGCACCTGTGAAATGTGAGTATGCCGATTTTCATTGCAATTTTTTCAGGATATATTCTCTGTGGAAAGCGGTTGATGTTTCAACTTATATTAAACAAAACTGACTCTGCTTAAGTTTATAGATTATGACGAAATTTCTTCTGATAAGACATGCGTTGACAGATAGTGTCGGGAAGCGTCTTTCCGGCAGAACTCCGGGGATAAGGCTGAACGAAGAAGGAATAAAACAGGCAGAAAAACTTGCAGAGAGGCTTGCGGATATAAAACTTGAAGCAATCTACAGCAGCCCTCTTGAACGCGCAATGGAGACTGCCTTTTTCATAGCAAAGCCACATGGTCTTGAGGTGAAGCAGTCAGATAATTTCCTCGAGGTAGATTTTGGCAGATGGACCAACCTCACCCTAGAGGAGCTCAGGAGTGATCCGGTTTTCAATCTTTTCAACAGTTTCAGAAGCGGAACAAGGATCCCTGGAGGGGAGCTGATGTACGAAGCACAACTGAGGATAATATCCGGCCTCCGGAAAATATCGGACGGGCATCCGGGCAAGATAGTTACAGTTGTTTCCCATGCCGATATGATCAGATCAGCAATTGCCTGGTCAGCCGGAATTCATATTGATATGATGACCCGGCTTGAGGTAAGCCCTGCTTCATTAAGCGTTCTGGAATTCCATGAACATACTATCAGGATAATCTCGATGAATGATACCGGGAATCATTCTCTTCTAAATCCTTAATCCTTAAATAAATATTTCCTGAAAATTTCTATTTTTTATTGATCTCATTGCCCTGAAAATTGTTTAATAATTCAGAGTGAATGTCAATTCTGATTAATCTCTGATTTTCTGATTTAAACACACAGCAATTAAACATTTATTATATATGAGAAAGATAGAGAATCCCGAAGGAAAGCTTGGCATTCTGTTGCCTGGCCTTGGTGCAGTAGCAACGACACTGATTACAGGAGTTCTTGCTTCAAGAGAAAATATTGCACTACCGGTAGGTTCATTAACACAGCTGGGTACAATACGGCTGGGAAAAAGAACAGAGAACAGGAATCCCCTGATTAAAGATTTTGTTCCCCTCGCCGGTTTGAATGATATAGTATTCGGCGGTTGGGATCTTTTTGAGGATAATGCTTATGAATCGGCGGTAAAGGCTCAGGTTCTCGATAAACATCTTGTTGAATACTTCAGGAATGAGCTTAGTGCAATTAAACCGATGAAAGCCGTCTGGGATCCTGCATTCCTGCCCAATCTCGCCGGACTGAATATAAAAAACGGGCAAAACAAGATGGATCTGGCAAATCAGTTGATCGATGATATTAAAAAGTTCAGGGTCGGGAATAATTGCTCCCGCCTCGTCATGGTCTGGTGTGCCTCAACGGAGGTTTATACAAAGGAAGCTCCGGTACATCTGACGATAAAGAGTCTTGAGGAAGGAATGATAAATAATGATCCGGCTATTTCTCCGAGCATGATATACGCTTATGCTGCAATAAAATCGGGTGTTCCCTATGCCAATGGCTCGCCGAATCTGTCATGTGATGTTCCGGCGCTTGTTGAACTCGCAAAGGAGACAAATACTCCGATCGGCGGAAAAGACTACAAATCAGGCCAGACATTCATGAAAACAATGCTCGCACCAGGTTTGCGTGCACGGTTGCTTGGCCTTGACGGGTGGTTTTCGACAAATATACTCGGGAACAGGGATGGCGAAGTACTCAACAATCCCGACAATTTCAAATCGAAGGAAGTATCAAAATCTGGTGTTATCGATGATATTCTTGAACCGGAGCTTCATCCTGAACTTTACGGGAATGTCTACCATAAGGTAAGAATCGAATACTATCCTCCAAGAGGTGATTTCAAAGAGAGCTGGGATAACCTTGATATATTCGGATGGCTTGGTTACAAAATGCAGATCAAAATCAATTTTTCGTGCAGGGACTCAATACTCGCAGCACCTCTTGCGCTCGATATTGCAATATTTCTCGACCTGGCAAAGAGATCGGGTCTTAGCGGGATCCAGGAATGGCTGTCATTCTATTTTAAATCACCACAGACTGCTAAAGGCCTGCCTCCCCAGAATGATGTTTTCAGGCAGCTTGAGAAGCTGGAGAATACTCTGCGTTATCTCATGGGAGAGGACCTTATTACCCACCTGGGACTGGATTATTACCAGGAGCTTGACAATGAAGCTGCCGTTTATGCTAATGGAAATGTATCCGGGCAGGAAATGGTAATTTAAAAATATTGTCAGTTTTTTCTTGCGGAACAGGAGTGTTAGTCTAAAATCTGAATCCCAAAAGTGGTGAAATAGTTAAACCTTCTAATCCGAGAGCCCAGATAGCATTAACATCTGTTCTGACACCTAGATAGAATTGGCCGGCAAACTGGTAATAGTAATCAAGGCAGACTGTAAAACCAATTTCATAAAAAACATTACTATATGTAGTGGATGTTATGTAAGTACCTGTACCTGAATTATAAATATCAGAATATGGCGACTTGTTCAAATAGTGGATTCTTCTGAATACTCCGAATACTCCTCAAGCACAGAATCGCTCATGTGCTTGAGTTGTTTTTCATTTGACAGTTCGAGGATTGAATTATATGAAATGTAGGAGCATGATTCAGAAAGCGGGCCATTCTCCAGGAAAGCAAAAACAGGCCTCGATATTTCCTGCAGCACTTTTTCTTTTCTTTCAATCGGTGCAATGATATGAGCCCTGATATTAAGATTTGGTTGCAGAGCCATCAGATCGGCCATTCTTAAAATTCCCGAGTAAATTGATGTTGTGTGCTCTACTTCGAATGCCCTTATAATGGAACGGCCTTTGATCCAAAGCATATCGATGTTTTCTATAGTCTTTAAGGTTGCATCATCATAATTCAATGGCAGTATTTCAAGCAGACAGCCTGTTGCATTGTGCCATAGTTCCAGAACTCTTTGCCTGTCGCTCCTGGGAATCCAGATTTTAAAATTCATCTTCTCCCCGATCTCAGCCAGCAATGCCTGGATTTTTATGGAATCACGTATTGAAGCTTCCTGTACTTTTGATGGTTTATTAACTACATCGTCCTCCGGGATTGATACCTGGACCTGCTTGCTGTCCTGAGTTTTCACAACAGGAGGTTTGAGCTTTCTGATATCATTATCATTCAGGGGATAAATTGTTGGATCAGTTACCTGTCTGGCAAGCAGATTTTCAAGAAATTCACCATCGGCATCATTTAGCTTTCTAAGGCTGCCTCTTACCATTCCTGTCCATTCCAGGCTATGTTTATACAATTTTTTTGTGAACGTAAGGTTATCCCAGCAAATATCTTCCCATACAGGTACTGTTTTATCAAGCGGCAGCCATGATTTTGCTTTTACCCTGAATCTTATGACAAAAGGATCGTTGACAGGGTAAAATATCGGCTGATTATCCTGGAAGTAAGTTGATTCTACCTGCAGAACTCCGATCCATCTCGATAGCTTAGTCATGTAGCAAATCAGCTTATCTCCGGGTTTAATGTCGGAAGCGGTCCCCCTTTGTCTTTCCCTGAAACCTGAAACTGACTTATCGGATTTCCCAAATGCCTCATAGGTATCAGGTGAAAAAAGATCGATGTAATAAGCCATTGGTGAGTTTGTTTGATCAGCTAAATTAATTAACTCTCTGGAATCATATACAAATCGGGTCGGCCTAATCTATGGAAACTAAAGTTCAATCCACAATTTCTTCCAGATCAGCTCTTTGGTAATTATTTCCAGTTAACAGAATTATTCTTTACAAACGTTGAAACTGTTAGTCTATGGACTCCAAGAATCCTGCTAATAGCACTATACGATACTTTTTTCTTCAAGAGTTCCTGAATTCTTTTTTCTTGCCCGCTAAGCTTGGTTTTTAATGACTTTCTCCCTACAGGACAACCTAAGATAACCCCTTCTGCTTTCTTTCGTGCTAAAGCTTCTTTAGTTCTTTGCGATATTAGGTTTCGCTCAATTTCTGCCGAAAGGCCAAATGCGAAGGCAAGCACTTTGGAATTTATGTCGCTCCCCAGGCGATAGTTGTCTTTAATTGTCCACACCTGAATATCTCGGTTCATACATTCATTAAGTATGCCCATAATCATTAGTAAATTTCTGCCTAATCGTGACAGTTCAGAACAAATGAGAACATCCTCTTTTTTCATTTTTTTTAAAAGCAATCCCAGCTTTCTGTCGCTTATGCTTTTTGAGCCCGAAATAGTTTCTTCGATCCACTTGTCAACCACAAGAATATTCCTGTTGCAATACTGATTTATTTCATAGCGTTGATTTTCGACTGTTTGTTTGTCTGTGCTTACCCTGATGTAACCGTAAATCATAACTAATACTTTATTAATTAATATAAACTGAACATATTCAATAATACCTATAGTTTTAGGAATCAATATCAGGCTCAGTTATTAATAACTTTCGGTAGAATACTTCAGACTAAATTAATGGACCGCTTCTTAGAGGTCGTGACATTAAGCGTTACGGGTATGAATTTGCAGATGAATGGTATGTTTTGCAACGATGGGGAGCAAATTATTGGGAGGATTTTTCTAAACAGAAAATAATTTATCCAGGCATAATGAGAATCGCAAAAAGCAACCAAAGAAATTTTCCTCGATTTGCTTTAGATAATGATAAAAATTTTTTCTTTGGAAATGATTGTTATTTTATAGTTGGAGAAAATTTGAATTACCTGTGGTTAATGTTAAATTCGACATTATTTGGTTATCTGTTCCGTTACTATATTTATTCGTTTGATGAAACAGGATTTAAAATTTTCACAGATTATTTCCAAAATATTCCATTGCCACTACCCAATAAAGACGGATTAGTCGAAACTAAACGACTACTTAATGATAAAATCGACATCGATCTAATAAACCAATGGGTTTACAGAATGATGAATATTTCTGATATTGAAATTGTAGAAATTGAAAACGCCGTAAAAAAATCTCTTGCAATTTTCTAATTGACTTTCAATAAAATCTATTTCTTCATTAGTTAACCCTAGTATCTTCGTATATCAATTTATTAAGGCCCTTTAATAATGTTTTTGTGTATCCATATTCCGCCTCCTGATTTATAATAGATTTGACTATATTGGAATATTCATTTCTTCGCTCAATACTAATTTCTGGAACACTAAGTTGTTCAATAGTGAATTTTTTCCATCTAAGTGTCCCAACTCCTGTTGTAGTTCCAATTTTGGAAAAGAAGTATTCAGATAACTTGGAATTCAGATAACCAAGTAAATAGAGAAGATTCTCTCCAATCAATAAAAAAGTAGTCGCTTCTGTAACAAATTCTCCATTCAGATCAATACAAAATTTAGTTTGGTCTGAGATTTCTAGCCCCAAATATTTTCTGTTTAGAAAAATCCTCCATATAAGCACAATTCCGTCAAATTGTAAGGAGTTTCTCCTTTATCCGCCCGTCTTTCTAACTCAGGATAGAACCTATCAAGATGCTTTTTAATAGCAGGATAATCATTTATGTTTATAGGTTTTATTCCCTTTCCCTTAATACCATTATGCGTATTGATAATCCATAAATCAGCAAAATCATATCCATATCTTTTTATATCCCTGCCACGTAAAATCGGTCGTATAATTTCTTCACTTTTTGGGTCTGCTCAATAAGTTCTTTGCGTTTTTCTCCATTAATAATAAAAGCATCATTAAAACCAGTTTTTATCCCATAATTGATTTGAATATCCCAATCCTTCAATGGTGTTCCTATCCGTTCAATTTTTTCTTTAATTCGTTTCTCAATTCGGTGAGAGAATAACCCAGCTTCCGAATTGTATTGAAATTACAACTCAAGTTCCTCGTTGCTTAACATAAACGCTCAAATTATTTAACACCTCTTCTTTAACAATGCATGATAATGTATTTTCCTTATTTTTTTCCTTAGAAAATATCAGAATATTGGTGTCTACAGTGGCAGAATCGAAAACCTTTTGTCCAGCAAAATCTATCAATAAAATAGGATTGGTTTTTTCTGCAAAGAACTTACGTGTGCTTTCACCATATCCGGCACGCATCCATTTGTTAGAAGTAATATAGCAGAGGATTCCTTTGGGTTTTAACAATTGCCAGCCCCTTTCATAGAATAAAGAGTAAATATCTCCCATTCTTTCGTAGGTGGAATAACCACTAGTTGCAGTTGAAATCAGCCAAAAAACCTCCATCTTTTTGTAACTGTATATACGGCGGATTCCCAATCACCACATCAAACCCAACAAAATCACCATCATTATTTAATACTTCCGGAAACTCAAACCGCCACTCAAAGGCATTTTCATAAATCTTGTTGTTTTTAATTTCAGCCAGCTCATCCTCAAGCTTCTTATATCTGTCGTGATCTTGCCACCTTTTTGTTCCATTCTACTTTCTCCTGCTTCGTGAGCTCGAATATTGTTGTCTGGCCCGAGAGGCTTATCAGCTCGCCTTTAAGCCTGTTCAGTTTCAGGTATCTTTTATCACCATGAGAAACTTCAACTTCAAAATCTGTCTTGATCTTTGCGATAAGCTCCTCCATGCTCCGTTTCTCATCCTTGCTTTTCGCATTACGATAGGTCATCACAGCTTCCCGGTAATTCTCAATGGTCCATTTGCTGGCTCGGAGGGCGACACTTATATCGGCGTCGAGCGGATAACGGGAGATAAGGCTGTTGCCGCACTTTATG
Source organism: uncultured Bacteroidota bacterium (assembly GCA_963744745.1). Lineage (GTDB taxonomy): Bacteria > Bacteroidota > Bacteroidia > Bacteroidales > VadinHA17 > LD21. The sequence goes on from CAVUVD010000002.1 coordinate 206,764, forward strand.
TTGATATCGATGTTTGGGAGGGTCTCCAGATGCCGGGGGCTGGGAGCAGGGGGCAGGGAGCTTGAGGAATCAGTTCTGTAATAGGCATTTTTCAATAATTCGATCCAGAGACGGAGGCGGCAGATCTTTACCGAGTTGGGGTTTATGTCGACTCCAAACAGACAATTTTCTATTATTGTCTGTTTTTCGCTGAAGAGTGTTTCCTGTACCCGCTGACTTTCATTATTCTTCGGATTGTACTCAAAAAAACTTCCTTCGGAATCTGTAATTATAAGCTCATCATTTATAACTTCTATTTTATAATCTCTTAAAAGCTTTCCGCTCTTTGTCAGCCAGGATACCAAGCTCCGATTTTATTGCAATGATCTCGTTAAGGGCGGAAACAAGGAAATGACCCGATCCTACTGCAGGATCGCAGATCTTAAGACTGTTGACAATCCTGTTGGCCTCAGTTATTTCAGGATTCTTATTGTAAATATCAGTGATCGTTTCACAACTCCAGCCTTTTGCTTCATTGAATTTCTGAACAACAGCCCTTGTTATAGTTTCATGACACATGTACATTGTGATGAAACCAGGCGTAAAGAATGATCCATCCTTATAGCCATTGATCTTCTCAAAAATGAGTCCCAGCACGGAAGCATTGATGAGAGTCTTGTTTTCCTCCTGGATATCTTCGGATCCTTCACTCGAAAAATCGTAAGCATCTAGAAACTCAAAAAGGTATTCGAGAGGCTGCATTGAACCGGAAATCTTCCTTCCGGAATTATCTTTCAGCACGGTGGACGAAAGGAGTGGAATAGTTACATTATCATCGAGGCTGTTAATACGGATAGTGTTGTGCTCTATGGTTGTCGGTTCAAAAAGAGAGCTGTTCAGGAACGGTACCCCAGAGAATTTTTTGCTGATATCCCCGCTGCGATCCTCCTCTTTCACAGCAAGTACCCGGAAGAAAAGCTTGTTCAGCTCATCAAAATCTTCAATTCTGGAAAAATTCAGAAAACCGAAATTTTTATTGCCTCCATTATAACGCTTGAGCTGACCTTCGAGCAGCTTGAGAAAAAGAATCCTGTTGATCCAGGTAATAACAAGCTCAAGAGCCACATTATAATACTGTTCATCGGCGCTGGCGCCAAAATCTGATCTCTTTTTTAATTGGGAGAGACAATCCTCCGACTTCAATATATTGATAGTATTTTCAAGCAGAGAACCGGGATTGCGTCTTTCCTCCGGCTTTCGTCCGATTAGCTTTTTGCTTCCGGCTTTCGATTCTTCAAGTCCGATAATATGCAACAGCTCGGTGTAGAACGATTTGTCGAGAGTATTGCTGTCGTTTGTGAAAGGAAGCTTAAGAAGATGTTCCGGGGAGAATAATTTGTAAAGTACAATAAGTCTCTTATCATCGTTTTTATCAGCATTACGTATAACCTTTTCGTAATCGCGGATATCAAAATGAGCAAAGGTGATCTGTGAATCGAGATTTTTAATAAAAGGCTCTGCAATGCTTTTGTAAAAAAAATCGGTTACAGTATCCAGGCTTCTCTTTTTCTTCGAATTCCTTAAAATCTTCTACCAGCTTTTTGTTATTGGCGAAAAGCCTTTCGAAATCCGCAGACTCAAAAATGAACCATTCATAGATATTTGTAATGATGAGATGTTTTATTTTGATATTGCCATCCCTGATTCTTTCCCTCAGGTAATACAATACCAATTCCTGGAAAGCTTTGGAGTTCAGATTGCTTCTTGAAGGCATTTCGTGCCTGTTCTCAGGTTTTTTCACTTCAAACAGCACTCCGACAGGACTGGCACTATCTTTACCGGTGTGAATAACAAGATCAGCTCTCTCTTTTGTGTTTATGTAGTGATTTGGCGAATACCAGGTGTTTTTTAAGAATTCGGAAACGATGTTCTTGTTATGCTCTTCCCCTTCCTGTTTATTTATGTTGTCAAGAAGATTGAGAATGTTCTTTTTGAATATCTCGATCTGTGATCTGTTCGGCCTCGTTTTAAGATAGGCTTTATTGAGAGATTCACGTGGTGATTGCAGGTTTAGAAGCATGCTCCCGGTTAAATAGACGAATAAAGGTAAGAAAGGAAAATGAAAAACAATAGAAAGTCAACGGCTATCCTTTGTTATGCAGTTATGTCTGGCTTTATAGTACACTGATGACATGGATTAAACGGATTAACACTGATTTAATCCGTGATTATCCGTTGCATCCGTGTCATCTGTGTTCTATTCTGATAATTCTACAGATATTACACAACTTGTCCCGAAGCTCTCGGGACACCCAATCTCCTCTGTGCTGGTTTTTTCTTATTATTTTTTTGGATTTGCTCCGGGGCATACCCAGTACGTATAATTGGAAGATGACTTATAGGTTGGATCATTAATGCCTTTTATCTCTGCGAGGTGCTTCTTCGTATGCTCCAGCTGCATATGTGCATTGTGATCGGCTTTCGTCGCCCATGCTTCATTAATGCAGAATATCGTGCTGTCATTGTATGACTGGAACATTGTGTAATTGAGGCACCCCGGTTCTTTCGCCAGCACTTCGGCTTTGCACGCATCGAATGACTTTTTAAGTAAAGCAACATGTTCAGGTTTTACCTTACGTTCGAAACGCATCACAACAATCATTGAGTCTTTATTGTATGAACAAACATCCTGTATGGCATTTTCTTTCAGAAGGGTTGTGCTGCAAAGTGTAATGGCGAGAATAACAGTAAGAACAACAAGCAGGTTTTTCATTTTTTACTGGATTAAGATTAGTTTTTAAATATAGAAATATTCTTGCTACATTTTGAGCTTACAAAAAGCAGGATTGTTCTCTTTAATAGCACACAGATGACACGGATTTAACGGATTGGCACGGATAAAATCAGTGACTATCCGTTGCATCCGTGTAATCCGTGTTCCATTTATTAATGAGGATGAAGAACCGGTGACCAATGTTCTATTATCTTCTTGAATAGCACACTGATGACACGGATTTAACGGATTGGCACGGATAAAATCAGTGACTATCCGTTGCATCCGTGTAATCCGTGTTCCATTTATTAATGAGGATGAAGAACCGGTGACCAATGTTCTATTATCTTCTTGAATAGCACACTGATGACACAGATTTAACGGATTGGCACGGATAAAATCAGTGACTATCCCTTGCATCCGTGTAATCCGTGTTCCATTTTTGATTAATGCCCTGGTGGTCTTCCTCAGAGCTGCAATCCCAGCGGTTCTTTCTCAAGAACCGGCGACCACTGTTCAATAATCTTCTTGTACGCCTTTCCGGCAGGTCTGATTTTTCGGTCCATATCAACAAGTCCAAGAGCATTTACTCTGCCGTTATCTTCCCTGAGAGCGGTATCCCAGTCAACCTGATCATTAAGGCTGTACCATGTGAAGCCGAGGAGGGGAACCCCATCCTGCCTGAGCTGGTATGCATTTATCCATTGTTTCTTGAGCCAGTCAACTGAAAGAGGCTCTGCGAGATTTGTTTCAGTGTGCATCACCGGGAGATTGTACCTTAAAAAGTACTGGTGGGTTATGACATGGTACCCGAAGATCTCCCCGGAAGCCTCAGTTGATCCGTCAGACTTAACGAGGTGTTCATTGGTTATATAATAATCGTTGCCCATAACACACCTGAGCTTACTTGCATTATTCATGAACCACCTGTATTCTTCCTTTGTCATCCCGTGACTTAAGAGATATTCATACATAGGAACACTTATAGGCGAGCCATATACAAGATCGAGGGAAAGAAATCTTTTCTCATTCAATATCTTGGCAAGATGCTGGCATGAAGGGTCTTCTGCATGGAAGTATTCTGCAGATTCACTCTGTATAAATACAGCTTCTGGCTGAATTTTAAGAATTGCCTGCATCGCAAGGATATTTGCCTTACAAAGGTGCTTCAGTGCAATTACGAAGTATTTATCGCCTGCCAGCCGCTCATTCCACCAGCCATACTGGGCCGAAAACATGGCAGTTATGAAAATTTCATTTATTGGTGTATATAGCCTTACCCAGGGGAATCTTTTGGCAAAGGCAATTGCATATTCAACAAACAACTCGGGAAAATCGGGATTCTGGAAGTTACCCATCCAGTCGGGAACACCAAAATGACAAAGATCCACTATCGGTGTTATCTGGAGATCCCTGAGCTTATCGAAGGTGACATCAGCAAAACACCAGTTGTATCTTCCGGGGGCAATATGCGAGGAGTAAAAAGGTGGACCGTATCTCAGGAAATTTATACCAAGCTCTTTCGTAAGATGAAAATCTGTTTCCCAGTATTTATAATGGAGCGTTTTTTCCATCTCATCAACCCTCTTGGTCGTGCCATCGGGAAGCTCAATAGTGGGATAGCTGTTCTCTATCCCGGTGGCAAACATAAATTTTTTCATCATTGGACTTCAGTATAACAGGTAGATTGACTCATGGTTTCAAATGTGTTGTTCTTTCGGAATTCATCAATGAAGAAGTTCAGCGAATCCTCCACTTCGGGGAGAATAATTCCCGATGAGCTTTTAAGCACTGAGTAGGCAGGTCGTTTTGCTGCATACTTCAGTGTTGAGGAAGGTACCGGGGCTATTATCCTGTCGTTAATACCTGCGATATTCAGAGCTTTCCTGGCAAAATCATAAAAAGAGATCTCTTCCTGGTTCGACATATGCCATAATCCTGATTCTCCATCGATCATCAGGTCAAGAACATTGTTAACAAGGGCCGGCAGATATGAGGGCGATAGAATTATATCCGAAGGCAGCTGATAATGATTTTCCGATACCGACTCACCGGATATAAGAAGACGCGATAACAGATCTTCCGGATGCCAGGGATTGTAGAAAAAACCGCTTCTTATTATAAGGGAATCCTTATTAATAGTTAATACTTTCTCCTCGGCTATTTTTTTTGATAAGCCATACAGGTTCAGTGGATCAGCATGATCATCCTCTGTATAAGGACTTCGCTTCTGACCATTGAATACCTGGTCAGCCGAAAAGGTTACAAACCTGATACCCGCTGCTTTACATTGCCCGGCAAGGATTACAGGTCCTACCGTATTCTCCCTGAAACAGGAATAAGCTGCTCTTTCAGCGTCATCGATCCTGGCATAACCGGCAGCATTTATTACACCCCACGGATTCATCTTCGCGAAAAAACACCTTACGGAATCTTCCGAAGCAATATCCATTTCATTTCTTCCGGAAAGATGAAAAACAATGCCCCTACGGTGGCAGACCCTGGCGAATGCATTACCAAGCGAACCGGTTGCCCCGATTATGAGTAAAGGTTTGATCGCTTCAGGTCTATGGTCATTAAACGAGGCAATAAGTTCTTCACTTTTTCCCCTGTAAATCATGCGGTCGTTCCTCCTCCACCAGCCCGGAACATCCAGCAGAGGATCGTCAATAGCTTTTCCCTCATTTAGTTTCTTAACAAGAGCCGCAAGAGCAGTTGCTCTCGGAATACCTGATCTGATATCGTAAATACCTGATTCATAATTTTTTTTCTTTTCACATAACAATGAACTCCAGTCATAACTGCCAAAGAATGACCATGCAGTTACTGCCCTGAAATCCACTCCCTCTTCACTCAGCTTGTTCCCGGTGTGCCAGGCTTCGTAAAACCATCGCAACTGCTCTTCCCTGGTACATGCAAGATGAACCTCTGTAAGTGCAACAGGCAGATTGTACCTTTCCCATGCCTCCTTAAGTATTCCGTATGAACTTATCCGCTCCGGTATATTTGCTCTGACAACCTCAACATCAGCATATTCCTGGAAAGAGTTGCCACCATAGAAGCAGGCAGGATATTTTGATTTTCTGTGATCAAGATATCTTTCGCTTGTGACGTAATAATTGAATCCACAAACTTCAGGTATAATCCTGTTCTCAGAGAAAAAATCCAATTCTTCATCTGTTATTCCCTGGTCAAGGAAATACTTTCTTAAAGGATGATCTGCTGTTACCCTTCCAAGCAGAAAGTCATAGGTCAGCCACCGGCGCTGATTTTCAAACTCTTCCTGGTAATCTAATTCTTCTGAGCTGTAAACCCTGCACATATCTTCTGTCTGGACCAGCCCGGCTTCAGGGTTGACGCTTCTTACAGCTTTTATCGACAGAACGATACCTTTGATTTCGTTCAGAAAAATCCTTGCAAAAGAGACATCATCCCTGTGATGGGGATACCAGTGACCATATAATCCGGAAAATCTTGCCGTAGTCAGCGGCTCATTGACTGGTGTATAATATCGAATCCAGGGATAGTGTTGTGCGATCTTCAGGGCAAATCCGGCCAGAAGTTCCGGAAAATTTTTATCATGCAGATCAGTGAAGAACGGCCCGCTTCCATGATGCAAAAGGCCTGCAATTGGTATAATTCCCAGTTGGCCTAACCTGTTCAGTCTGGAATCATGCAGTCTGAAGAATTCTTCTTCATTCCCGGAATACTTTTCCCAGAGTAGCGGATATCTTATAGTTCTTATGCCCAGCTCCGCAAAATATTCCAGATCACCAGGGCGGGTTTCGTGACCACTGCATTCCAGCTGGTCGTATATCTCGTTTCCTGTTCTCACAAAAGAATATTCAGCGCCGCCCCAGATCTCAACTTTATCTCTATTTTTAATCCGATCCAACTCCTCCTGAATTATTCCTGAGTCTGGTTCACCAAAGCTTTTTCTTTCATAAGCTCTTTCTGCTCCAGAGTTTTATATATCACCTCCTTCATTCTCATCCAGGTAAGGTCCCATGAATTTCCCCTGAGCTGTTCTTTTACCATATTTTCCCATTCACGGTTATTACCCCTCAGCAGTAACTTGAATATTGCCGCTGCAAAATCAGAAGGATCATCCGCAATTTCCACCATTCCCATCTCACCATAAGGAACAACAACATCGCGAATTGAAGTTGATACAACCGGTTTTCCTGCAGCAAGGTATTCAGGGGTTTTTGTGGGACTTATGAAGCGTGTGCTTTCGTTTTTTGCAAACGGGAGAATAGCAATATCCCAATGTGCCAGGTATGACGGTAACTCTTTGTAACTCTTTTGGCCCAGGTAATGAATATTGGAATGTACCGGCAATACTGCAGGATCGATCTTAACAACCGGTCCTATCATAACAAAATTGATCCGGGGCATCAGGACAGCGAGCGTATCAAGAAGATCAATGTCGAGCCTTTCATCAAGTACCCCGAAAAACCCGACACGAGGAAATGGTATATTCACCTGGTCAGCCGGATCATTGCTTCCCCTTCCGCTTTCAAAATGCTTCTGATCAATACTGCTTGGAAAAGGGTGGATGTTCTGATGCTTGTTCTTCTTGTACTCATAAAGATTGTAACCTCCTGTAAAAACAACATCTGCCTTTTTCAGAAGTACATTTTCATTCTTAAGCATATTCGGATGCGCTCCTTTGAAGCACGAAAGTTCGTCCATTGAATCATAGACCACCATTAAAGGTTTAAGCCCGGATGAAAATTCCACGGCCATGGGTGTCAGGTACCATAAAAGGTAATCCTTTACATTGTACCACCTTATTATATTGTTTATACTTACCTCAAGGAATTCTATGATTTCCGATTCATTCAGATTGTCTTTAACATGTGGTGTAATGACCATGAGATTCTCATCAGAAGCACTATACACAGTCTTAAGAAAATTAGAATCAATGTTACCTTTTATCGGTTCCTCGATGTAAAAAACTCTTGTTTCACTTGCCCACCGTGTTAAAAGATGCTGCGGTCTCTGAAAAACAAAATTCCATCTCAGGTGTGAAAAACAGATGACATCATTGATCTTCTTATGAGTGAATCCACTAAGTAGATCTTTACCATTTAGTTTTTCCTTGATTATATATGGTTGCACGAATACATCTTCCCCGTTCCGGTCTGTCCCGGTCAATCTGTTAATCTCATATTTCATGTTTTCTTTTTTTATTTTGATTTACGGAACGGTTATTATTTTTTCACCGGCTTTGAACCCATCTTTCTGAGCTCTCCATCGTTTGTGTAATAGTTGGTCTGCACATTATGAACCATGTCCATTTCCAGCTGATATTTTCTGAAAAGATCCCTGTTGTTTCCACGATGGGATATCTTCTCCCTGTCTTTTCTCTCTCTTTTTTTCATAACCGTCTTTTATTAAGTTTATTTACTATGTTCTGATGGCATTCAGCGCTGCATGACTGAATGCTTTGTTATGTGCGCCTGCAGCGATGTTATCGAACATATCAAGTGCATGATTAATTGTGTCATGCATATCATAGTATCTGTAGTCACCAAGTCTTCCGCTTATGACTACATTTTCAAGAAACATACTCTCCTCGCGGTACTTCATTACCAGTTTCTGGTTCTTCTCATCATTGATCGGATAAAATGGATTGGTACCATCGTCCAAAAGAGAATACTCCCTTATGATCATTGTTTTATCCTTTGGATAATCAGTTCTTTCCGGATGCAGATGCCTTGGTTCATGAATCCTTGTATACGGGATATCCGTATCAGCATAATTCATAACTGAATTACCCTGAAAATCTTCGACCGGAATAATCTCCTTTTCAAACTTAAGCGTCCTGTATTCAAGTTTCCCATGCTTGTAATTGAAAAACCTGTCAATGGGTCCGCTATAAATAATCTTTGTCGTTGAAGGAATCAGGTCTTTTATATCGAAGAAATCAATGTTGAGCCTTAATTCGATTCTTGGTGATTCAATGAGCTTCTCAAATATTTTTCCGTAACCATGGAGAGGAATTCCCTGCCATCGGCTGTTGTAATAACTCTCATTATAATTCTTGCGGAAAGGGAGTCTTTTCAGTACACTTTCAGGCATATCCCGGGGGTCTTTCTGCCATTGCTTCATTGTATAACCTTTGATGAAAGCCTCATAAAGGGGACGCCCCATCATGCTTATAGCCTTCTCCTCAAAGTTTCGTGGATTACCGATATTCTCTTTTTTAATTTCTTTCCTTAGAAAATCTTCAACCTCATATGGCTTGAGCGTAATATTATAAAAGCTGTTTATGGTCTCGAGGTTAACCGGCATCTGGTAAACCTTGTTCTTATGAACTGTCAGCACCTGGTGAAAATAGCTGTTGAATTCAGTGAACCTGTTTATATATCTCCAGACCCGCTCATGTGGAGTATGAAAAATATGTGTTCCGTAGAGATGGTAGTGAATACCTGTCTCCGGCTCATCGAGTGAAAAACAGTTCCCCCCAATATGACCTCTCTTTTCAATTATCAGGACTTTTTCCTTAAGAACATTTGCTAACCTCTCAGCAATGACAGAGCCAAAGAAGCCACTCCCGACAATCAGGTATTTTAGTCCCGATAGATCCATAAACTATGTAATTGTTTTGCTTTTAATTGAGTACAGTATCGAATTTGTAACAACTCAAATCACAGAATAGTTCATGTACCGGATATTTAAAAATTAAACAACCCGTGTCAGTGTTACCGAAATTATTAGTTAAAAATTCTTAAATGCAGAATAAAGGAATGCTGATGTAAGTCTATTCTCTGAAAATTCTGCAATAGATGATGAAATTCATAATCCCGTTCCTCTTTTTTTCAGGGCTTGCTCAATACGAAAGTGCTGAACCATATTCGGTAAAACCGGGATTTGAGCATCGTATTATTCGTTATATAGATTCATTGAGAGTTGTTGATACTCATGAGCATCTTTTTACTCCTGAAGTTGTAAATGGAGGTTTCTTCGCCGATTTGATGTTACTTTTTCAGCAGAACGGTTATGATGATCTGGTCTCTGCTGTAATGCCTGCGAAATTGTTCGACACTTTATATAATGAGCCGCTCACCCCTGTTGAGAAATGGAAGATAATCGAACCATATTACAGGAATGCTTTTAACACAGCTTATATCAGGGTGATCCTTTACGGAATAAACAGGCTCTATGGTATAACTGATCTGAATGAAAATACAGTAGCACCATTGTCTGAAAAAATCAAGGAGACATATAGTTCAGACAGATTCGACAGGATACTGAGAGACTCATGCAAAATTGATTATGTTATACAGGATGCATTCCATATGCAAGGGAAGGACGATTATTTCAGATATGCACAAAGGTTCGACCAGTGGATAAATATCAAATCGAGATATACAATAGACTCTCTGGCAATGATCCAGGTTGATTCAATCAGTACTCTGAGGGAGTATGAATCTTCAATGGAACGTGATTTCAAAGAGGGAGTTCAGAATGGGATGGCTGTGGTAAAAGTCGCACTGGCATACTCAAGATCGCTGCACTTCGAAAAGACCGAAAGAAATGCTGCCCAAAAAGTGTTCCGTAAGCTGATAAATGGTAAAATGAGCCGTAAAATCACAGGGGAAGAAGCCAAACCATTGCAGGACTATATGATGTACCGGTTGCTTGACATTGCCGGCGAATATAATATACCTGTTGCCTTCCATACTGGACTGCAGGCAGGGAAAGGGAATTTTCTGTACAATTCCGACCCACTCCTGCTAACCAATCTGTTTAAAGATTTTCCTGATGTTAATTTCGTACTTTACCATGGCAGCTATCCTTATGGAGGTCAGCTTGCTGCTCTGGCAAAAACTTTCAGGAACGTGTATATCGATATGAACTGGATGTACTCAATTTCGCCATCATATAGTGAACGATACCTGCACGAATGGTTAGAGACTGTACCGGTGAATAAGCTTATGGCCTTCGGGGGAGATTGTATGGCTGTGGAAAATGTATACAGTGAACTCAGGCTGGCAAAATCAATAATAGCAAAAGTATTGATATCCAAGGTCCGCGAAGGATATATCGGGGAAGATGAAGCAAAGCTTATCGCAAAAATGATGCTCCATGACAACGCTGTTCAATTTTATAAACTGAAATAGCCTTTTTTATACAAACTCAAATTTCTTGTTTTCCATAACTAACTGCGTTAAAAGACTGCAAGATTCAGGATATTATCATAACATCCGAATGTTCAAGATCGGTCATACCATTCTTGTTTCTGAACTGTACTCTTCTTTGAGCCATGCAGAGGCATCTGATGTATCTTTCTATATTTGAAACACTGGAAGGATTCCTGACAACAAGCGGAATAACTCCAATTGACGGAGCATTAGTGAGTTCCAGGTTTCTTTCACATACATAGTACATCTCTCCCCCTATTTCAAGGGGATCACCATCAGCGGGGATCTGTTTTAATGTAATTTCAGGAAGGGTGGCATCTCCGACAACATCATATAATTTAATAACCGTTTTATCCATAAAATGAAAAACTGTGATTCCTTTAAAAACAAACGGGAAGTAAAAAAGTCAATTAAATTATCGGCTTAATTCAAATTTATTCCGGATTATTTGGTCTGATCACTGTTATAAGAACCTTTGTTCCGGTTGCAGAACCTTGATCATCATATAAATCTGTGATTTCTGATATTATTTTATCGTGATAAAACTTGTAATACAAGTTATACAGCTCTTTCATTACTTCGAGCCCTTTTTTTGTAGAATTAGGTGATTCATTTTTTGCTCTTTCCCGACCAATCCCATTATCGCATATTTCAATCAGAAGCCCATTTTCTTTCGAACTTACTTTAATTTTAAGCATCCCTCCGGTTTCAAGGGGTGCAAGGCCGTGCTTTATTGCATTCTCTGCATGGATTTGAATAAGTAGCTTGGGAATTAATATATTCTGATCTAAATTTTCGTCAACATCAATGACGTAATTGAACTTGGCGCCGTACCTCATTTTTTCAAGGGTAAGATAATTCATGCAGAATGCAATTTCTTCTGCAATTGTTCTCCTGGAGGAACCGGCTGAAAGTACCATATCCCTGTACATACCTGCAAAGCATCTCAGAGAATCCGCTGCTTCATTCCTGTCACCGTAATTCACCGAATAAAGAATCGAGTTGAGTGCATTTAACGTAAAATGCGGATCAAGCTGATTTCTTACCAGGGCCATCTGCAGCTCAGAAATCTTCTTTTCATTTTCGTACCGTTTCTTCATCTGGCTCCTCTGGACATTTCTTATCAGAAGAGCAAAAACAAGAATACTGAAATAGATACCGGGATAGCTCAGATATGAATACAGGTAATACCTGTTTTTCTTATATGTTATGATATAATGGTTTTGCCCTGTCTGCATGGAGATTGAAGGATCTGTCTCATAACCTTTTCTGTGAGTCAGGATATCCCATCCTGTTGACGCGATAGTAACTTTTACGGATGCAGGATGTGTCAAACCTTCCCTGAAAATGTACAAATACCCTTGCCTGGTATTTTGCACAATGTATTCCTCCTTTCCGTCTTCATCAATATCCATTAACAAATATGACCCTGTACTGAAAGGAACGGTTTTTATCTGTTTGAATGATCCGTCATAAAGCCTGAGATCGTTCTGACTGACAGGAAACAGGTATTTGTCGCCAATACATTCAATATAATAAGAATGAAAACCCAGGTCAATAGAATCGGTAAGCGTACCACGTGAATCCACAGAGTAGATTGTTGCAGTTGAGCTGGTTGATTTCGGCGCATAAAGGCCGGAGATCTCTGCCTCTGTATTATTTGTATTTCTCAGGAATGGATGCAGATGACTGTATTTTCCCCGGAATTCCACAGGCTTAAATAAGAACTTAAGATTCCTGTCGAGTGCAACAAGGTAAGAGCTGCAGTCATGATATTGAGCTTCAGCAGGTTCAATACTACCTGCGGCAAATCCCCATGGCAATAGTTCTTTTTTTCCGTCTCCGTTTATATCAGCCTGGTAAATTCCCTGAATATTATAAGACGACTCAGGCGATACAACAAGCGAATCTTTCGAAATATAATAAGCGTATACCCCTCTCGGATATTTTGAAAAACCCGTTGATATTCCGAAGATAAGCTCTTTTATACCATCGTTGTCGAGATCATCCATTTCCGCGGGAATGATATTGGGATCAGGTTGCTTTATACCTTTTCCGACTACGGCTATCATCCTGTTTTCAATGGCCAGTGTTGAATTATTCAGGTTGTTAATGCAATGAAGAAAAATAGTATCATCTGAAAGTGTAAAAGCATAAATCTCTTTTTCATCATCATTATCCTTGTCTCCAATAATAAAAAGGTTCTTTTTCGCCGGAAAATCAAATGTCCCTTTAAAATTCCACTGATCGATTATCCCATCACGGTTGCTTATTGATATCCCTGAAGAATGGAACTGGTCAAATGCTACTATCCTTTCTGAAATACCGTCTTTATCAAGATCATTATAGAAAATATAGTATCCAGTAGTAACAATATCGGTCCTTTGCAGGATGAGACTGTATTTTTTAACATTTATGGGTGCAAAAATGACGATAATGACAAAAGGTATCATCGAAAGAAGCCAGACATTTGTCAGAAGATTCCTGAGTTTCATCATCATTTCCCTTGAGAACAAATATACTGTTCTATTTTTTTTGACCAAATTTTTGATCGTTAAATTTCAAGTGATTACCGGTTTACCACTGAAAACTAAGCTGCAAACCCATCAGTTCTGCAATATACAGGTGTGCTTTGAGGAACACACCTGTCGAAATATCAGGAGTTACACGGTATGAAAGTTCATATTTCTGATAAATATCCCTGAATGCCTCATATGGTGAATAGATGTAAAATCCAAAGTACTGTGTAAAAATTGCTCTTCCGAAGAAAAAATCCTGTCCCGCAGTGAGAGCAATTCTTTTATGATCCAGCTCACCCCCTTCCCGCATGATAATTTCTTTTAATGCATAATCTGAAATGATCTCCCCTCCCGCATTCAGAGCATAAAATCGTGTAAGCTGCTTCGACAACCGGACAGCTAATCCTACTGCCAGCGCTCCTTTTTGAGGATAGATATCTGTTCTGTCGACAACCCTGTAAGACGAGAGTACTTCAGTAACCACCTTAATGCCTGGTTGTTTTTCATAAGTGCTTGTGTAATTATTGCTTAAAACCGGAACTCCGGCCGGATAATACTGAATCCCTAATGAAATTGTCGGAAAATTCATACCGAAATTTGGCTGTTTGATTCCACCATTCGATATGTGATTGTAGTTTCCGGCAAGCGTAAATGAAGCATTTGGTAAGACATTATAATTGAACCTGAAACTGATATACACAGGAAAACTGATCCTCGTGGAGAAATATTTATTGGCAGGGTTTTCAATTGTGTCATATATATGGGTATGATATGACAATCCGCCTCCACCCCTGACAGAAAAGTATGACTTTTTCCAGTGGACTACGATGGGTTCTGCATATGCTGAAACCAGGAATGAGCTTCCTACAACTTCGGGGTTCATGAAATTGAACCAGGCTGCCTGGAAGCCTGATCGCCAGAATGTATTAAATACTTTCCAGCTGTTGTATGAAGAGTTAAGTCTGCTATAATTAAAATCAATAGCAACAGGATTTGTGTTTGAGACCTGTTCAATTTCATCTGCATGGGGAATAATAAATCCGGCATGTCCATGAATCTCGTATGAAGAATATACAATTGATTCGTTTTCCTGTGCATCACATGATAAAATCCGGATCAGAAGAATTACAGTCAGAACAATTTGCCTTAAACCTTGCATAATTGAATTAGTCTCTATCTAGAACAAATTTCATGGTTTTTTGTGTTTAATGCCCGGTGCAGGAAGAAAAAAACTGTGATGAAGAACAATTTATCACCTTCTCTGTATAATTCTATAGGCGAGGAATTAACATTAGGTATATGAGATCAGAATTGCAGATTTCCTGTATTATCCCTTTCTGGAATGAGGGAGGTAATATTTTCGATGTGCTGGATGAGGTATCCGCAGTTAAGAATCTCTCTGAAATCATTTGCGTTGACGATGCATCTGATGATTTTAATTACTCACTCATTCCGGTGTATTATCCCGGTGTAAAAGTTATCCGCCTGAAAAAAAATCTCGGAAAGACCGGAGCTGTAATGGAGGGCCTCAGATATGCTTCAGGAAATTATATCCTGCTCATTGATGCCGATCTCAGGAATCTTAACCATCTGGAAATTGAAAATGCAATCGATGCATTTATATATTCACGCGATCTTGATATGCTGATCCTGAGAAGGATCAATGCTGTCTTCTTTGTCAGGTTGTACAGAGCTGACGTTCTGTTTACGGGAGAAAGAATACTCCGGAAGAAAGACCTGGAAACTATCCTCCTGGAATCAGATGTGAGCGGCTGGCAGCTTGAGTCAGCTGTTAATACCTGGATGTTTACAAACAACAAAAATGTGGCATGGATTGCGCATTCGGCTGTGAACACTCATAAGTACATGAAATGGGGACTTCTCAAAGGATTCCGTCTCGATTTTAAAACTTATGCTGATATGGTAACTGCCGCCGGAATCAATAATATAGTCAGACAGATAATGTATTTTGCAAAAAATGAACTGAAACCTGTTCAACACCGGATCCCGGAACTTGCAGGAAAGGAGCTGGAAGAAGTCAGCTGAATTAATACTGAAGGGGGATTAACTCACCCCATTATCAAGTCTACCGATGTGAAGCTCTTTTTGCAATTTCGACAGATTGCCAAATAGTGGCAGGTTACGGAGTTCCTCCTGTTTTTTTGTCTTATTTACATTTACTATTACAATATCGCCCATACCTTTCCCAAATTCTCCCTTGAAATCATAAAATCCCGCCATGATAACAAGCTTCCCTTCCGTTATCAGATCCTTATATTTCTTACAGGCTATATTAACCTGGTAATCGAGGTTTTTTTCAATTATATGAGAATGCAGCTTTTTGAAATCCTTTGTTGTTGCCATCTCTTTTATTGAAGGCCTGAGGAAATCGAGCTCATGCTTTATATTGAAGGATTCATCATCGAATCCTTCCAGGTAAGCTTTGATTGCCCCGCAGTCAGAATGACCCAGGAACATCAGCATTGGTGTCTTCAGATGATATATTCCATAATCTACGGAGCCTTCTGTCGACAAAATCTGATTACCGATATTCTTAATTGTGAAGACCTTATTTGATGTGTCCGGCATCAGTGAATTAAGCGGAACCCTTGAATCGGAACATGTGACCAGTGTAAGAAAAGGTTTCTGCTCATATTCAAAGCTTTCAAAATACTCCCGGGGATGTGTCTGGGTGAAATAATTATTCCCGAGCACAATCTGTGCAACAATTTCCGGCGGAAAGATTGTTTTGGGCTTAACAGGGGCCTTCTTTATATCCGGTTCTCTCTCTCCTATCGATGTTACGATTACATCATGCAGGGTATCGCGACGGCTTACATGACCAAGCAGGTGCTCAATTTCCTCATACCTGAGTATATCCCTGACACCTGAATGCGCCTCGGCTACTTTCAGCTCCACCCCTCTTGCCTTAAGATTCAGGTAAAGTCTTTTTATCAGCCTCGCTCCGCTCGAATCAATAGTTGCTGATGTACTCAGATCAAATATCACAATTTTTAGCGATTGATCCATTTCCCTGATCTTTTCCCATACCCTGTTGTATACCGTTGATACATTGAAATACACAAGAGGCGATTCAACCCTGAAAAGGAGTACGCCTGGTATAAGTTCATTATCGGGATGTCTTCGAATATCTGTATACCTGTTTGTTCCGGGTATCCTGCCCAGAAATGCAATATGCGGGCTCGATACATTCCTGATGATAAGAATGAGAGAGAATAATGCTGCAATAAGCACACCCTGCAATATCCCAAACACCAGAACGGCCAGGAGGGCTGTAATGGCGATAATGAAATCAAATTTGTTCACCCGGTACATTCTTTTCATCTCCCTGATGTCGAAAAGACCCCTGATTGCCACAAGAACTATCGCGGCAAGTATCACCATGGGAAGATTCCTGAGCAATCCCGTAAATAAAAGCAGGCATATTCCAATTGTAAGTGAAGCAAATACCAGGGATAAAGGCGTACGTGCCCCCGCCTTTTCATTTACCGCTGATTGAGAGAGACCACCACTGACCGGGTAACCCTGTCCCAAAGCGGTTGCAAGGTTGGCAACACCAAGAGCGAGTAGCTCCTGCCTCGAATCTATCTCATATCCGTTCTGTTGCGCAAGTGTCTTTGCTGCTGATACACTCTCTATATAAGCCAGAAGAAAACAGGCAAAGGCAAGAGGTAAGATACTCCCTATATCCCGGGGATTAAAGTCCGGCAAATGTAATCCCGGCAGGCCGCTTGGAATTATTCCGACAGTTTTGAATCCCAGATTTCCCAGAGGCGTGAAGGTGATTACCAGAATTGAGATTGCCACAACAAATATAGAAACAGGCTTACCGGGTAACAAATTCACTCCCGTGATCATCAATGTTATAGCAATGGCTCCGAATGCCAGAACATAGAAATTTGTATCCGGAAGCTGATTTATAAGAATAGACAATCTTTCAAAAGAAGTACTTCCTCCGCCCGGAACACCGAATAGCTTTGGCAGCTGGCTCAGACCAATGGCAATTGCGGCACCTGCCTTAAAACCAACAAGCACTGTTTCGCTTATAAAGTTAATTATACTGCTTAACCTTAGCAGGTATGCAAGGATGCTCATTCCTGCCAGCATGAATGCCGACAAAGAAGCGAGCTCGATCCACCTTCCCACATCACCTCCGGAGAGGCTCGAAAGTGTCACACCTATTATCATTGAGATTGCAGAAGTGGGACCAACTGCCAGCTGTTTCCCTGTGCCAAGGATGGCATAAAAGATCCCTCCGATAAGATAACCATAAACCCCATACTGGGGAGGAAGACCGGCAAGTGTTGCATATGCCAGGGATACAGGAATAGCATACGCGGCAAGGGTTATCCCGGCAATAGAATCACTGCCGAGAAGCTTTAAGGAATATTCTTTTATCCAGCTTAAGAATGGAACATACCTGGGCAGGTCGTCCCCGAAAGAATGGGTGTTCATCATAATTCAGAATAATTCAGAGTTTTACTCTGATACTAATGTATAATAATTCAGTGAATTACTAAGTGTCAGGCTTACAAAATCAATCTGTGTCATCATAACATTAGTAACATAGTTGCAATCTTTTTACTGGAATAAAATGGAAAGAACGTTTTGAGAATCGCCGGAGCGGCCTGTAACATATAGATCAGGAGAGTGACTTACTTGTTATTATTCTGGTACATTTTTTGATCTTATATACATTAAAGATTGTTAACCTTATTATTCACTTGCTATGAAGCCATTTATTTTTACAATAATTCTGTCTCTTGCATTAATCTCTTGTGACAAAAATAAAGAACAACCTGCTGATGCCGGACTTATAATCATCAGGAGCGCCACTGAATTTAATAACGCCCTCAACGGAAATCAGCAAAGCACTGGAGATCCGTACACATTAAAGGATTTTCATATAGATGGCGACTCTGCTTTTCTCACTGTTTCATATTCTGGCGGCTGCAATAAACATGTTTTCAGCATTATATGGAATGAATCTTATATAAAAACTTACCCGCCTCAGGCAGACATTCTTGTTGTTCATAATGCCGGTACTGACGCATGTGAAGCTCTGATTACCGAGACACTTACTTTTGATCTTGGTGAATTGATCGGCCCTATCGATTATGAGACAATAACAATAAATATTCTTAATCCTGGTTCACCATCCGATACAATCAATGCCAAATGGTATCCTTCTGAAATTAATGTACAAAGAGTCGTTATACCTCAGGGTGATCTTTGCCAGGTAGAAGTTACTGCTTCAAGGGTTGTGTGCGGCGCCGGGATGTATGAAAATCTTTGGTTTGCACTTAACGACAGTATAAACGCCGGTGTGGAAGGATCTTATTTCAGGAAATGGTTACAGCCGGTAGCAATAAATGATGAGCTGAAAGGGTTCAGACCTGTACCCGGAAAAAAATATCTTGTCGGGGCAAAAATACAGGAAACACATCCCTATAATGATGTAGTCATCTGCCTTGCATATTCAGGCCCTTCAATTCCGGTGAAAATAACATGCATAACAGAGTTACAGTAAGATAGTCACAATCTCTGCCGAAGGTTAATAAAAACCCGGATATATTTGTTGGTTATATCCGGGTGAATAATTTATGATGGTCGATTGAGATTCTATTCGGCGGGAGCCTGATTCCAGTTCACTTTCTTTGATTCGTAGAAATCTATACCCCATACCCTGAAACGCGGACCATGAACTGCCAGCCTGGCCTTGTACTCATCCCAGTTTCTCTGGGCAGGAGCTGTCCATCCTATCTCAGCATACCCCGGCAGTCTCGGGAAAAGAAGATATTCAGCCTCATCCAGGTTTGATATCGTTTCTGCCCAGAGTGGTGCTTCAATACCTATAATGTTTTCTTTTTCGATCCCCGGGCTAAAATCAGCCGGGTCCCATATATATGCACTATCAACTTCTATGTAAGCTGCCCAGTGAAGACCGAATTTCGAAGTGCTGTCATATTGCATGTCAGTATAGGCCTTTGTTGATGGCGACATAAGTATTTTTGCGCCCTGACTGACTGCCATGTTAGCATTTTTCACATCCGCCCAGTGCTGTGCTATTGTATTGGGTTTCAATGTTGAAATTGCAATATCGTCCCATCCTATAACCTGCTTCCCATGCGATACCACAATCTCCTGTACCCTGTTTATAAATGGTATATAGTCCTCTTTTTTGGTCGAATGTGATTCGTCACCTCCAATATGAAAATACTGGCCCGGTGAGATAGCCGAGATTTCCCTGACAACATCATCAATGAATTTATATGTAATTTCCTTTTTCGTGCAGAGACTGCTGAATCCGACTTCTGTTCCGGTGTAGATTTCGGTTGCCTTTCCATTACAATTCAACTCCGGATATGAAGCCAGCGCTGCATTTGTGTGTCCCGGCATATCTATCTCAGGTACAATTGTAATATATCTTGAAGCTGCATAGTCAACAAGCTCCTTGAATTGCTCCTGTGTATAGAATCCGCCTTCGCCTCCGCCAACTTCAGATTTCCCGCCGATTTCAGTTAACTTCGGCCATGATTTGATCTCAATCCGCCAACCCTGGTCATCCGACAGGTGAAGATGCAGGAAATTGATCTTATAATAAGATATGTGGTCAATGAATTTCTTGACTTCATCAACTGTAAAGAAATGCCTCGCAACATCAAGCATAATTCCTCTGTATGCATAATCAGGCCGGTCGTTAATTGTGCCTGTCGGTACATGCCATGGTCCTTCCTGCAGTGACTTTTCTTCGATTTTTGCCGGGAGCAGCTGCATTATCGTCTGCACTCCCCTGAAAAGTCCTGCAGATGAAGAAGCTGAAAGCCTCAGCAACTCGCTGGTGATATCAAGATCATACCCCTCATCACCAGTTGCTTTATCACTTAGCAATTCAAGATAAATACTTACTTCCTTCGCTGACTGTGTTGGAACAAGCTCGAGCTCAAAACCGGTAGCAGGTTTCAGCCTTTCACCGAGATAAAGGGCTATACCGCGGACTTCTTCATTCCCTTCAGGATAGCATATTACTGTTTTCTGTTCCAGGACAAACCAATCTCCTGTGCTGTTAACCGAAACAGGTTTTGGTATTATCGGAGCTTCACTAAGGTTTGATACCGTCTTTTGCTTACATGATGATAATATAAAAGCAATCATGATGATTGAGAAAAAGGCCGTTATCGCACGGTTTTTACTTTTGCTGCTCATAACATTTGTTTTTTATCATTTTATACAAAGGTAATTTCAAATTGTTTCAAGAACAATGGATGAATAATAAATGTTATTATGCCATTATCGTTAAATTTTAACAAGATAAGATAATGAATCCTGTGGAAGAAACTCTGTCTGAAAAATCTGTCCATGCCGATCCGTTTGCCCAGTTTGATATATGGTATAAGGAACATCTGTCAGCAGGGTTAAGGATACCAGAGATAGTATACCTGGGTACAGCTTCCTCTGAAGGAATAGTTTCTATAAGAACAGTTTTACTGAAGGATTATAATGAAGCCGGTTTCACATTCTTTACCAATTACAGGAGCAAAAAGGGTATACACCTGGCTTCCAACAGGAATATCGCACTCTTGTTTTACTGGCCTGAGAGTAACCGGCAGGTAAGAATTGAAGGGGTCGCAGAAAAAACATCATCTGAAATCTCAGATGTATACTTTAGTACCCGTCCGAGAGAAAGTCAGCTTGCTGCCTGGGCAAGTGAGCAAAGTTCCCTGATCTCCGGAAGAGAATATCTTGAAGAAAAATTCACTCGTTACCAGAAAGAGTTTTCAGGATCACCGGTAAAAAGGCCTGACCACTGGGGTGGCTACATTATCAGGCCAGACTGGTTCGAATTCTGGCAGGATCGTGAAAGCCGCCTTCACGACAGAATAACCTATACCCGGAAAAATAATAAATGGATGATTGCTCGTCTGGCCCCCTGAATCAAACCAGATCACAGGCATCAGCAGGTATCCAGTGTGCATCTTTGCCTTCCCATTTTACGGTACAGCCAATCGGATTAGTCATTCTGACCGAAACAGGCTTTCCCGAAGTGATCTCCTCCAATATCCTGTCCAGATCATTGACTTTCATTTTCGACGGATCACGCGGGTTATCTACTCCCCTGCCTGTGTAAACCAGTGTCCTGCTTTCATCGAAGACGAAAAAATGAGGCGTCCTTAAAGCCCCGTAAGCAAGGGCTGTTTCCTGGGTCTTGTCATAAAGATATACCCATGGGAACCGCTTTGCTTCCATCCTCTTTATCATATTCGGATAACTGTCTTCAGGATATGTATTTGCGCTATTGGAATTGATAGCAACAAAACCAACTCCTTTATTAAAATACTTGTTCGCAGTCTCTCGTGTTAACTCATCTGAACCCAGCACATAAGGACAATGATTGCAGGTGAAGAATATCACGAGAACCTTGAATTTGTTGAAATCAGAGAGGCCGTATTCATTGCCGTCTGTCGCAAGAAGCCTGAAATCTACAGCCTTCTCCCCGGGTTGAAGTGTGAATGCCATCGTACGATCTATTAGATTTCATATTAAACAGATGCGGTTTAAAAAGGTTGATCAGAGACCGGCAATGAAAAACCGCAGAGTCGCATCTCTTAAACAGGGGACGATGACAATTGTGATCTTGTCTGCGTCCTCTGCGTAACTCCCTGCGTTCCCTGCGGTTAAAAATAAATTCTGAATAAACCTACTTCTGCAGCGGATTATTTGCTCTCCCGAAGAACTCCTCCTCGAGCTGCTCCACTGTATTATTGTTCTTCAGATACTTCACCAGTTCCGCAATTTGTCCTGACCAGCTCTTGAGAAGCAATTCGCCAAGCTTTGGATTAGGTGTATTAACATCGCTGGCAAAATGATTGGGATATTTTGCATACCACCATATACCTGCATATCCGAAAGGGAGATCTTTTAACCTGTTCTGGTCAAGTCCCGATTGTGCTTTTAACGCTGAGTTATCCACAAGGTTGGGAGTAATGACTGACATCATGGATGTCTCTTCTTCCCCTGCATGGCCGTCCAGTTTCGCCTGCTTCATCGATGCTATTTCCTTTGCATTTACCGGATCCCTTCCTTCCTGGAACAATACGACTATATAATCATTCTGTTTTGCGAGCTGCGACTGGCAAAAATATTGAAGGAAAGCCCCGTTACCTCCATGCCCGTTCACAAGGATAATTTTTTTCAGGCCATTACGTGAGAGTTCTTCACAAGTCTCTTCAAGCATCTGCCACACCAGCTCATTGCTGTATGCAATAGTGCCGGGCTGATGCCTTGCTTCGTATATCTGGCCGAAATAATATGTTGGAAATACAACAGCATATTCCTGCTGAGCGGCACGGAATGAAGCTTCTCTCGATTCGTAAATATCAGTTCCGAGCGGCAGATGCGGCCCGTGTTTTTCGATAATCCCAAGCGGAATGATACATACTCCTTTTGCTAACTCAACGGCTTTAACAAACTGAGGCGAGGTAAGATCCTCCATCCTGTAAGGCAGATTCCCGCTGTTGCTCTGCTGTGCCATTATGGCAAATGAAATTATTAATCCCTGTAGAAGTAAAAAAATTCTTTTCATGTTGATTCTTTTTGGTTGTTTATACTGATTTACTATTTGTGTGCTGCCAGTCTGAAAGGCCGGATGTCGATTTTTTTCCAGACACCGTTTGTAATGTAGGGCTCATCCTTAAGCCTTTCATCAAGAGTTCGCCTGTCCGGAAATTCGTACAGGATCATTGATCCTATCATTTTTCCGTTATCATCGAGGATCGCTCCGCCAAAGAGAAATTCTCCGGACTTCTTCATTATTTCAACTTTACTAAGATGTCCCTCCCGCACTTTCATTCTTCTGTCAAGTGCGCCGGCATCTTCACCATCAAAAGCTACAAGCAGGAATTGCATGATTGTAAAATTTAAAAGTTTCTGACCAAATTTATAGAATACCTTTGTATGTACTCCAAAACATGTGTTTTTATTTTGAATCCGTCAATACATGATCTGTTTGATATAACTGATTAAATAAAAATGCAAATTTCAGTATCTTTGGGCCGGCTGTGAGAAAGTAATATTTTGTTATGCAGGGTGTTAAAAACAATATGAACTGTTATAAGTACAGAATCGGGTTTGTCCTTAGCGGAGGAGGTGCAAGAGGTTTTGCGCATCTTGGTTTTTTACAGGCGCTCAATGATGCAGGCATCTTCCCGGATGTTATTGCCGGCACAAGCGCCGGTGCCCTGGCAGGTGTTCTTTATGCAGACGGGTATACACCGGGCGAGATCCTGAAAATTACAAATGTCAACAGCCGGTTTGACCTGATGCGCCCAACGCTCCCGCGTGAAGGTCTCCTGCAAATCAACGGAATAGTTAAAATCCTCCGGACATACCTCAGAGCAAAGACTTTTAAAGAATTGAAAATTCCCCTTTTTGTTGCTGCTACTGACATAAATAATGCAAAGGTCGTTTATTTCTCCGATGGCGATCTTATAGAGACAGTCATTGCCTCATCGAGTATACCGGTTCTCTTTCCTCCTGTTAAAATGGGCGAATTCCATTATGTTGACGGCGGTGTTCTTGACAACCTTCCGGTTCGTGCCATAGAAAATGACTGCCTGGTTAAAATTGGTTCGTTTGTTAACCAGGTCGGATATGTGGAAAAGATATCCGGATTGATAAGTCTTGCCGAACGCACATTCATGGTTGGAATGTCGAAGGAACTGATCGAAAAAGCTGCCAGATTCGATCTGTTTGTGGCCCCTGATGAATTAAAAAACTACCGCATCCTCGATACAATGAAAGCCGCCGAAATGTTTGCGGTTGGTTATAAGGCAACCAGCGAAAAGCTCAAAGATTTTGATCTTAATAAAGTACTGGAACAAAAAATCAATTCCCTCAACCTGAAACCCTGAAACCCTGAAACCCTGAAACTCTGAAACTCTGAAACCCTGAAACTCTGAAACTCTGAAACTCTGAAACTCTGAAACTCTGAAACCCTGAAACTCTGAAACTCTGAAACTCTGTTGCCTTTGATTCTTTGTGAACATGGCAAATGCCCTCGCCCCGATTTTTGCAGCATTAAGAGGTGCATTTTCCACACCTCCTGAAATACTTACATGAGCTCCTACATATTTCATGATTATTTTTTATAACAATTCATAAAATAAATGTAAAAAAAGACTGTTTTCTGATCAACAAAGGAATTTTTTGATTGTTTATAGTTTGGTTAACAATTCTTTTTTCAGGGAATTACTCCGGATCAAATCTTTGTTTATAAGCCGATTGGCTACTTGAAGCCCAACGCATTTTATTAAATGATAGCTAATTATTAATTTTGTTAAATAAAAATTTAAACAGGAACTTATGGCAACCAGTGACAACTACACAGGGAATGAATCGGAAAAAGGTAAAACTCCGGTAGGGATGATAGCTACATCAATCATCCTTGGCGTATTATTGATCTTTCTGATTTTCATGTATTTCGACCAGCGCTCAAAAAGAGTCGAAATGGAGACGGCGTTAACTGAAGAAAAAGACTCACTGGCAAATGAGTTGAGGAGCATGGTTCATGCATACGATACCATGAAAACCAATAATGATACCCTCAATGCAGGTCTTGAAAAGGAAAGGCAGAGAATTGTTGATCTGCTGAAAGTAAATGCCTCAAATACCCAGCTTATCAAGAGGTACAGGAACGAGATTACAACAATGAGAGATATAATGAAGAGCTATATCGTCCAGATCGATTCACTTAATTCACGCAATAAACTTCTTTCACAGGAGAATACCGAGATCAGGGCACAGGTCGATGAAATGCGTAATATAAACACTGAGCTGTCACAGGCAAGGGAGAATCTTTCCTCCAAAGTTGAAATGGCTTCTGTTGTGATGGCAACGGATCTTGTTGCAACAATGCTCAATAAAAATGGCAAAGACACGAAAAGACTTAATTATCTCGATAAGCTCAGGGTCTGCTTTATGCTGAGAGCAAATCCTATTGCCGAAGCAGGAACTAAAAATGTTTACCTGAGAATCCTGAGACCTGACTCCCTCGTTATAACTGGAAGCGCAGATAATCTTTTTGAGTTCCAGGGAAATCAGCTGGTCTTCTCGGCAATGCGCCAGGTTGATTATATGAACGAAGATATTGAAATGTGTATTTTCGTAGACAATAACGGAGACTTTGTTGTTGGAAATTACACTGCTGAACTATACCTGGATAACAGTAAGATAGCACAGACTTCATTCGCAATAGCCAAATAAATCATTTATTATCCGGCATCATAATTTCGGAGATAATATTATCAGATATCATCTTACCCTGGTCTGTTAACACCAGGGTATTTTTTTCCTGCTTCATCAGTCCGTATTGCCTGAACTTTGAAGACATATTAACAATATAGTCATAACCTTCCTTCTCGAAGGTTCGCTCCACGTAGTCCAGGTCAATACCCCACATTGTCCTGAGAGATGTCATAATGTATTCGTTGAACCTGGTGCGTGTATCGAGTTCCTCGATCTCAAAATCCGGGCTTCCTGCTTCAATTTTTTCTATATATCCCTTCAGATCATTCCGGTTCCATTGTCTCGAATAGCCATTGAAAGAATGTGCCGAGGGTCCGAGCCCTAAATAGTTCACCTGTCGCCAGTAACCGGAATTATGTTGTGAAAAGTAGCCCGGCTTTCCGAAATTGGAAATCTCATACTGGATAAAACCAGCCTCCCCTGCCTTATTGATCAGAATATTAAAGAGCAAATTACTTGTCTCCTCATCAACTTCCGTAATAATACCATTTTCGAGCATCTTCCCGAAAACTGTACCCTTTTCAATTGTAAGATGATATGCCGAAAGATGTTTGATATCGTATGAGAAGGTGATTTCAAGATTTTTTTCCCATGATTCTGCAGACATCCCGGGAATTCCATAAATGAGGTCAATGGAAATATTTCCGAATCCTTCTGAAAAACAATCATCAAGTGCTTTCCGGGCTTTTTCAGCATTATGCCTTCGATTCAGAAATTTAAGATCTTCATCCCTCCACGATTGAATACCCAGGCTTACCCTGTTGAACCCTGCATCCTTTAATTCTTTCATGTATCCGGGAGTAATATCATCCGGATTTAACTCGACTGTTATTTCGCTATTCTCAGCGATAACGAATTCCTTTCTGAGTAAAGAGAGTATTTCATCAAGCTCGGATACTGAAAAAACAGAAGGCGTTCCCCCGCCAAAATATATTGTATTCACCTGTTCACTGCCCAGGTATTCTTTCCTTAATGTGATTTCCTTCAGCAGGGCTTTCCTGAACCCTTCTGTACTTTTAGGTGCGATCAGGTGATAAAAATCGCAATAAAAGCAAAGCTTTTTACAAAATGGTATGTGAATATATATGCCTGCCATCCTATAATTTCAATGTTTATCCTAATTCCAATCCGCACAATACGTTTAGTTAAATAATAATATATATCAGATATATATTTTAATATTGTTAATTATATATATTTTAATATATAATGCGATTCAGATCGTAATCAGATCAGAACCTTCAGATGTCTGTACAAGGTCGTAAATCGATTTTTTCCTGAAAGTTTGTTTTAATTCATGCCGCACTTTATCATATTCCTCGTGCAAAGCACAGAATTTGCGTTTATATCTCTTTCCGCCGCATGGACCATTATGAATTACGCAGCCGGTGAAAAACTCCTCCCCATCGATAGCTCTCACTATATCTATCACCTTTATCTTACGCGGGTCTTTAATCAGGGCAAAACCTCCATGAGGACCTTTACTTGAAATAAGTATCTTCTGCTTAGCCAGGTCCTGAAGTATCTTGGCCAGAAATGGCATAGGCAGATCAAGATCTTTACTTATTTGCTTAATACCTGTTTTTCCGGCTGATTTTGGCTGGGTTGCCAGGTAAATCACCGCCCTTATTCCATATCTGCAGGAATTGGAAAGCATATCAGTAAATTTTTGGTGATATCTTGTCAATCCTCCTCTTGTGCCTTCCTCCTTCAAACGGTGTAGTGAGAAAAGTCTTTATGATGAGGTATGCCTCTGATTCTGAGATGAAACGCCCCGGCAAAGCGCATATATTGGCATCATTATGTGCTCTTGCAAGCCTGGTTATTTCCTCGTTCCAGCACAAAGCGCTTCTTATCCCCGGATGCTTGTTGACAACCATATTTATCCCGTTCCCGGTTCCGCAAATGGAAATGCCAAGATCATACTCGCCCGTAGAAACAGCCTTAGCCAGAGGATGCCCAAAGTCGGGGTAATCAACCGCTTCGTCCGAGTTCGTGCCGAGATCTTTCACATTATATTTCTCCCGTATAAGAAAAGAGAGGAGCTTTTCCTTTAAAAAGTATCCTGCATGATCCGAGACAATCGCTACTTTACTGTTCTTCAAAATTTTTTTTGTTATGCTGATTTAACATATCGCAAAATAACACATTTAGAAAATAAAAGAAAAAAATATTCTTATGTCTTTTATTTTTATCCCTCTTCACTCTTCCTCCGCTTCCTTCAAAGAGTATTGTAATCCTGAGTTTTTATTCATTTTTTTGCACTCCTGATCGTAATGACAATCATTGGTTTTATTCAGATGAGCCCCAAGTGGCGTTGGCATGTGCGCTTACAAAGTCCATCCGGTTGGATTTTTGGGCAGCTTTTCTCTTGTGGTTGTATCAAAAGTCAAAATCCATTAACCGCAAAGATCGCAAAGCTTTATATTTCAGTATTTGACTTTGCGTGCTTTGCGGTTAGAAAGGTCTTTCGAGACATCCCCAAGAAAATTCAACCAAATTCAACTTTTGTCGTTAGTTACAGGTCCCCTGTATGATCTGACTGATATTATCTTTTCATTTTCAAATTTTCAAATTTTCAAATTATTCTATTGTTGATAACCCTGTAGAAAAACAGGTGCTAAATTGTTTTTTGGTCCGTATTTTTCAACAATCCTGTGTTCAAAAACAGCTTTTGTTGAAAAGGTGAATAGTTTTCAGAAAAAGAAATAGACATGTTAACCGGATATCCACTACTAAAAGCCTTATTTTTGTATCCGGGTTCCTATCAACATTCTTATCTTAACATTTGTTAATTGTTTTACTAAATAGCTGATTCTCAAAAACGGTATATTTTTTGAATTGTTAATAAGCTGTTGGTTGAAGTTTGATGACGAGAATTACAATAAAAATCTGTTTTTTGTTTCAACACAATTAACAGCCTATTAATACCATCTTAAGATAGATTTAATATTAACTTAAAGATTAATTAATGTTGTTGATGACATCTTCAGCGGGTATAAAGAAATTTCTCGTAAAACATAATTGATTAAGTTTACAGTTTGAAGTAGATTAGAAAAGATGACTGACAGAAGAACGATAGATTATATAGCTGAAATAAAAAGACTGAAAGAAGAAAAGAATGCAATAATCCTTGCACATTACTATCAGACAGGTGATATACAGGATATTGCGGATTTTGTTGGTGACAGTCTGGCTCTTTCCCAGAAAGCAGCCGATAACTCGGCGGATATAATCGTTTTTGCAGGTGTTAAGTTTATGGCTGAGACTGCAAAGATACTGTCGCCTGAAAAGAAAGTTCTGCTTCCGGACCTTAACGCTGGCTGCTCACTCGCTGATTCATGCAAACCGGAACAATTCAGAGAATTTCTTGATCAGCATCCTGGAAGAACTGTCGTAACCTATGTTAACACAACTGCAGAGATAAAAGCTCTCTCCGATATCATATGCACATCATCAAACGCAATTCAGATAATAGAATCACTGCCGGCTGATGAGAAAATTATCTTTGCTCCAGACAGGAATCTGGGTAATTATGTTCTTAACAAAACAGGAAGGGACATTGTAATCTGGAATGGTACATGTCATGTTCATGAAGAGTTTTCTCTTGAAGCTATTTTAAAACTTAAAAAAGAGCATAAAGAAGCAAAGATAATTGTTCACCCGGAATGCGAGCTTCCGGTGAGAATGATTGCAGACTTTATAGGATCGACTGCAGCTCTGCTGAATTTTACAAAAACAGATAAGTCAGCATCGTACATTGTTGGTACAGAAGCTGGAATTATTCACCAGATGAGGAAAGCCAATCCTGCAAAAGAGTACATACCGGCTCCGCCTAAGGATTCAACTTGCGGATGCAGTGAATGCAGCTTCATGAAACTTATTACTCTTGAAAAGATCTACAGGTGCCTTATGACTGAAGAACCTGAGATCAGTTTAATGGATGATGTGCTGGAAAGAGCACGTAAACCAATAAAAAAAATGATGGAGATTTCTGAAAAACTTGGTCTCTGATCTATGAAAAAGTGCTGTGTTATTATAATGCTTTTCCTGGTTTATGCAGGTATTAATGCCCAGGAAAAACCTATCCAGGACGGTTATACTGTTTTCAAATATCCAAATGGAACAGTATCAAGTGAGGGAACAATGAAGAATGGAAAACCAGACGGTTACTGGAAAAGCTATTATGTTACCGGAATACTGAAGTCAGAGGGGAAAAGGACAAACCACCTTCTTGACAGCATCTGGTTGTTTTATGATCAATCCGGAGACATTTATGAAAAAATAAATTACCTGTATGGCAAAAAAAACGGCTGGTACTATAAATACAGTAAGGATCCTTCTGCGGGAGTGTATCTTTTTTCCCAGGAGCTGTACGCTGGAGACAGGAAGGAAGGCATTGCTACATTCTACTTTCCCGATGGAAGAATAAAACAGACAATTGCATATTACGACGGAAAAAAGGAGGGATTGTCAAAAGAATACGATAAAGATGGCAATATCATAACTTTAATGGAATATCACAATGATTTTCTTGTCAGTCGTGAAAGGATAAACCGGTTTGATGCAAAAAATGTGAAACAGGGTCCATGGAAAGAATTTTATGCAGACGGAAAGATAAAATCAGAATCAAATTATGTTGATGACCTGCTACATGGTTACTACAAAGAATATGACGAAAAAGGAAATCTTGTGCTTACAACCCTTTATGAGAAAGGAGCTCTGGTAAAGTCCGATGTGGAAGATCAGCCGGAAATTGAAATTGTTAATAAGTATGATGATGCCGGCAAATTGATTTACGCGGGACCATACAGGAAAAACATTCCTGTTGGCGTGCACAGGGAATATGGTTCAGACGGTAAAGTCATCAATGCTTTCAGATATAATGATGAAGGACTGAAGCTTTCAGAAGGAATAGTTGACGAAGCCGGAAATATGAACGGAAAATGGAAGGATCTGTACCCTGATGGTAAGACAAAAGCAGAAGGTCAATATACAGAAAACAGGAGAACTGGTGCATGGAAATTCTATAATATAAATGGAAAAATAGTACAAACAGGTTCTTTTAATGCCGGAAGGCCCGACGGTATCTGGAAATGGTACTATGACAGCGGTGCATTGCTGAGGGAAGAGGAGTATTTCCAGGGTGAAAGGGAAGGAGGTTTCATAGAATATTCTGAGGATGGTAAGATATTATCACAGGGTGAATATTTAGCTGGAGAAAAAAATGGAACATGGAATTATAGTAACGGCGATTATTCAGAAGAGGGTAACTATATAACGGGTCTTAAGGATGGTCTCTGGAAAGCATATTACCCGAATGGGAAGATAAAGTTTAAGGGATATTATATTCAGGGAAATCCTGATGGTGTACAAAGTTATTATTATGAGGACGGAAGACTTAAAGAGGAACAGAACTTTAAAATGGGTATCAGGGAAAAGACCTGGAAAAAATTTGATGAGGAGGGAACTGTTATCCTGGCAATTGCTTACAAGAATGATGTTGAAGTAAGCATTAATGGTGTTAGAATAAAACTTCCCGAAAGTGATGTAAAGCTGATAAAATAGCTTTATTTTGCCTCTATGGATGACAGTCTCAGTTTCAGGAAGGAGTCAGTCTCCCTGACTGACAGGGAATTCGAGAAGCAGTTGCGTCCCTTAAATTTTATCGATTTTAAGGGTCAGCAGCAAGTACTTGAAAATCTTATAGTTTTTGTAACAGCGGCAAAACAAAGAAATGAAGCGCTCGATCATGTGCTTCTTCATGGTCCTCCCGGATTAGGGAAAACCACTCTGGCAAACATAATTGCAAATGAGCTGCAGGTAAATCTCAGGGTTACCTCAGGACCGGTTCTTGATAAACCTGGTGATCTTGCCGGAATTCTCACAAACCTTCAGGAAGGTGATGTGCTTTTCATTGATGAGATCCACCGCCTGAGTCCTGTTGTTGAAGAATATCTGTATTCGGCAATGGAGGATTTCAGGATTGACATTATGATCGATAAGGGACCTAGTGCAAGAAGCGTACAGCTTTCTCTTAATAGTTTTACACTCATCGGCGCAACAACCAGATCA
Source organism: uncultured Bacteroidota bacterium (assembly GCA_963744745.1). Taxonomy (GTDB): domain Bacteria; phylum Bacteroidota; class Bacteroidia; order Bacteroidales; family VadinHA17; genus LD21. Next base: position 238,587 of record CAVUVD010000002.1, read on the forward strand.
GGCTTGCTTACAAGTCCATTAAGAGCCAGGTTCGGAATAAAGTTTCATCTCGAATACTACGATCATGAAATACTGACAGGTATTGTTAAAAGATCAGCGGGAATTCTTGATGTTATAATTCAGGATTCAGCAGCTGTTGAAATAGCAAAAAGAAGCAGGGGAACCCCGAGAATTGCTAATGCTCTTCTTAGGAGAGTAAGGGATTTTGCGCAGGTAAAAGGTTCCGGTAAAATTGATCTGGATATTACAAAATACAGCCTTCACGCTCTTAATATAGATCAGCATGGTCTGGATGAAATGGATAACAGGATTCTATCAGCAATCATTGACAAATTCGGGGGAGGACCGGTAGGGATTACAACAATTGCAACAGCAGTAGGAGAGGAGTCAGGAACTATTGAAGAAGTATACGAACCATTCCTGATCAAAGAAGGCTTTCTGAAACGAACACCCCGTGGAAGGGAAGCAACAGAACACGCTTACCGCCACCTTGGAAAACAATTCGGCAAACCTACTAGCGGTACATTATTCTGATTTAAGTACTCTAAATACTCTAGTCACTCTAGGCACTCTAGTCACTCTAGGCACTCTAGGCACTCTAGGCACTCTAGTCACTTTAGTCACTAATTAAAGACATTACTGATCTTCTCCAACGCCTTAATATTAAGTATCCTGATCTTCCGGCCATTCAGCTCAACAATTTTATCAGTTTTAAATTCAGATAATAACCTGATAACTGATTCAGTTGCGGTTCCAACAATGTTGGCAAGCTCTTCGCGGGTAAGAGAGATCCTGAGAAATTTATTTTCATCCAGGCCGAAATCCTGGACAAGAAGAATTAATATTTCTGCAAGTCTTTCCCTTACGGTTTTTTGTGCTATGTCGGTGATAAATGAATTTGCTTCGCCAAGTTCCTGGCAGGCAAGCTTAAGAAGCTCAAGAGCGAAATTTGAGTTAACCCTGCTGAGTTGAAGAAGTATTTCGGAAGGAATAAAGCAAACCTGACTGTCTTCGATTACTTTGGCTGAAGTGCAGGCTGGTTCATTGCTGAGAACGCTCCTGTACGCTATAAAATCACCCCTCTTCGCAAATCTTATAATTTGTTCTTTCCCGTCAAAACCGGTTTTGAAGACTTTTATGATACCGCCGTTAATACAAAAAAATCCGCTTATCCTGCCGCCTTCCTGGTATAGGATATCGCCACGCTTGTATTGCCTGAAATCTTTCTGGTAATTAAGCATCTGTGTTTCATCCGCGGTCAGGTACCTGAACAATGAGCCTGATTCAGTTGAACATTTTCCGCAAAGGGGAATATTTAGTTCCTGTTGTTTCATTAGTAAAGATCTCCTGCAAATTTAGTTTTTAATAATCAGGACTTAATTAAAATGCTGATTTAAACTGATTAAGAAATCTAACATCATTTTCGAAGTAAAGACGTAAATCGTTTACTTTATATTTTAGCATTGCCAGCCTTTCAATACCCATTCCAAACGCAAAACCGGTATACTTATTACTATCAATTTTACAGGCATCAAGTACGTTAGGATGTACCATGCCGCAACCTAGAACCTCAAGCCAACCGGTATATTTACAGACATTACAACCCTTACCGTGACAGATCTTGCAGCTAACATCCATTTCTGCGGATGGCTCGGTAAATGGGAAATATGAAGGTCTGAGTCGTATCTCAGTGTCTTTTCCGAATATTTCTCTGGCAAAATACAACAATGTTTGCCTGAGATCAGCAAAAGATACATTTTCATCAATATAAAGACCTTCCACCTGGTGAAAAATACAATGCGCACGTGCAGAGATTGCCTCATTTCTGAATACTCTTCCTGGAGAGATTGTCCTGATGGGAGGTTGCTGGTGATCCATTACGCGGACCTGGACAGACGAGGTCTGAGTCCTGAGGAGAATATCCCCGGGGCTTGAGTCTTCGACAGATAGGCGCGAAATATAAAATGTATCCTGCATATCCCTTGCCGGATGCTCGGGTGCAAAGTTCAGCCGGGAGAATACATGATCGTCATCTTCAATCTCAGGACCCTCAGAAATTGTGAAACCGATACGGCTGAATATGCTAACGATTTCATTTCTGACAATAGAAATAGGGTGACGCGAACCTGACTCATATGGGAAAGCAGGTCTTGTAGGATCATTTAGCCTGGTTCTGTCTTCAATGCCTGAAATAGAAGATTTTAAAGAATTGTATTTTTCCTGGGATGACTGTTTCAGTTGATTCAATAGCTGACCGACCTCCTTCTTTTCAGTAACCGGAACATTCCTGAATTGCTCAAACAAATCAGAAATAATACCTTTTTTACTTAAATATTTGAGCCTGAAAGATTCAAGTTCCTCAGCAGAGCTTACTGTTATCGAAGCTATTTCTTCAAGAAGAGTATTTATTGTTTTAATCATTGCTGAACTAAAATCACTTTTTTATTATCCTCATTTTTAATATCTTAACATCATTGACCGGTTTATCGGAACCATCGGTTTGAACCGCTGCTATCTTATCGACAATTTCCTGTCCTTCAGTAACTTCACCAAAAACAGTATAAGAGCCATCGAGCCTGGGAACTCCGCCTGTTGTTTTATAAACCTCGCGATGACCGGCAGGAACTTTAAACTCCTTGTAGCCGGTGAGATATGAAAACATCTTCATTGAGGCAGCTTCCTGTACCTGGGCAGGATTAAGAGTAGTACCCGTTTTGTCAGCGCTGTCAGCAACTTCTTTAAGATATTTATTAAAGACAGCCTGTTTCATATTACTGTTTATCCTTTGCTCCATCTGATCAATTTCTGCATCTGAAAGGATCGTACCCTGAACGATATAAAATTGAGTACCGGAAGACCTCATTTCAGGATTTACATCATTGCCTTCACGGGCAGCAGCAAGGGCACCTTTTTTATGGAACAGATGAGGAAGAAATTCTGCCGGGATAGTATATGTAGAAAGTGAATCATGAAGGCCCTCCTTTGAAGATCTGGTAAGAGGATCTCCTGCCTGGATCATAAAATTCTTAATAACACGATGAAAAGAAATCCCGTCATAAAATTCAGATCGTACCAGCTTTAAGAAATTATCCCGGTGGACTGGTGTTTCATCATACAGCTTTACTTTGATATCACCAAGTGATGTCTTTATCAGAATAGTGGAATCCTCATTTCCTCCTGTCGTTGAACAGGAAAACAGCATTAGCAGAATATTAAGGAGGAAAACTCGTTTAATAATGATGTTCATGAAATGTATATTTTGGTTAATAACGTCCTGTAACTGTGTCTGCAAAGATATTTAACTTTGTCTGATATGTGAAATATTATGATTTTTAGAAGACAAATTATTCCTTGTTAATCAAATTTAGAAGAGCTTCAACAAATTGTCTTTAGGTATATTTGCAATTTATTTTAAATGTAATCTGAAAAGATGAAAATAAAGATTATTAACAAATCTAAACACCCTCTTCCGGGATATTCGACTGAGCTTTCAGCAGGGATGGACATACGTGCAAATATCGATAATGATATCGTGTTAAAGCCTTTGCGAAGAGCTCTTGTAAAGACAGGCTTGTTCGTTGAAATACCTGAAGGATTTGAAGCGCAGATTCGACCAAGAAGCGGACTTGCTATAAAAAATGGTATAACGGTTCTTAATTCACCTGGCACAATTGATTCTGATTATCGTGGAGAAATTTGCATTATTCTTGTTAATCTTTCTGAGGATGATTTTATTGTTAAAGATGGTGAAAGAATATGCCAGATGGTGATAGCGAGGCATGAAAAAGCTGAATGGATTGAAGTGGAGAGCCTTATTGAAACTGGCAGAGGATCCGGAGGATTCGGCCATACAGGAAAAAAATAACATGAAGAATAGATTAATATACATTTTTTTATGCTGCAATTAGCCTCCTGGCGTTAAGTTGCGGTAAACAAACGATACCTGCGAAGAGCGATAAAAATGGTACTGAAACATACGACGTCGCAGCCTTTAACAGGTTTTATGTAGAAGGGTTGAGACAGAAATTGATGGGTAATGCCGGTGAAGCATTAAAGTACTTCGAGCAGTGTCTGAAGCTGAATAAGGAAAGCGATGCTGTATACTATCAGATGGCCCAGATTATAGCTGCTGGTGGAGATATGAATACAGCAAAAAAGTATGCTCTTAAAGCAGTGAATTATGATAATTCTAATCTCTGGTACCTGTTAATGCTTTCACAATTGTATTTCCAGGTAAAAGATATTGATAGCGCAATAATCTGGTATGAGAAAGCTGTAAGGAATTATCCTGATAACGAAAGTATTCAACTGACTTTGGGGAACCTTTACGTGGAAAGCGGGAATTTTGAAAAGGCAAATTCAATTTTCGAAAGTTTCGATAAAAAATATGGTGTGAATGATGCTTCTACTTTAACATCAATCAGGATTTTAATGTCAGAGGGAAAATATGAAGAAGCAAGGTTGAAAACAGAAGAATTGTTGAAGCAGAAGCCGGATGATGTAGTATACAATGGGTTACTGGCTGAAATATATAGCAGCAAGGGTGAAAATGATAAAGCCTCTGAAGTTTATAAAAAACTATTCTCAATAGCACCCGATAACCCGCAGGTTCAGCTTTCGTTTGCTGATTTTCTTGCTGATGGGAAAATGTATGATGAGCTTTACAGTACATTGAATAAGATTGCAGTTAATAGTGAGATAAGTAAAGATGAAAAAATAAAATTATTTGCTGAAATATCACAGAATTCTGAGCTGGTTTCAGATAAGGAAAACAGGCTAATGAGGTCTGTTATGGTTTTGGAAAACAGCTATCCTGAAGATGATATAATCCTGCTTCTTAGAACGGATTTGTTAATAAAGCAGGGCAAGACGGGTGAAGCCATATCAAGGCTTGAAGAAATTATAAAGAAAATGCCGGGAAATTATTTTGCATGGGAAAAACTTTTACTTACATATTTTGATGCAGGAGATTTTGAAATGCTTATGATCCGTGGTGAAGAATGCGCTTCAAAGTTTAATATGTCTTTTATAGCAAAAATACTCTATGCAAATGGCGCAATGGAAAAAGGAAAATATGATCTTGCACTTGAAGAATTAAATAAAGCGGAAATAATAGCAGGTGATAATAAGGATTATAAAATGCAGGTTCTTACATTCCGTGCTGATACATATTACAGAATGAAAGAATATGCTAAGTCTTTTGAAGCTTTTGAACAAGCATTAAAATATGGCAACAACGACCTTACTGTGATGAACAATTATGCCTATTATCTGGCAGAACAAAACATTAATCTTAAAGAGGCTGAAGAACTGGCAAAAAAAGTAGTTGATATAGAAAAAGATAATAACACTTTTCTTGATACATATGGCTGGGTTCTGTATAAAAGAGGTAAACTTGGAGATGCCGCACGGGTATTTGAATCAATAATAAATAGTGGAGAGAAGCCTGATGCAGAGTGGTTTGAACATTATGGTTATATTTTGAAAAAGCAAAGGAAATGTGAGAAAGCTGTTGAAAACTGGAAAACTTCTCTTGAACTGGATTCAACAAAAACACATTTGTATAAGGAGATTGAAAATTGCGAAAAATAATATATATATTCTTCCTGTTAACGGCTATATATGGTTGTTCGGGAATAAGAAAAGCGGGTAAAACCGGAGATAAGGGTAAGGGCAATAGTCAAAAAATTGAATTTACAGAGTTAAAAAAGCAAAATCTCAGCAACGAGAATTTTTATATACAAAAAGCCGTAGTGGAATTTAACTCCGGCAATATAGGGATGTCATTTGTAACTACAATTAAATATATTGTACCTGATGAATACCTGATAAGCCTGAGAATGAGAAGCGGAATAGAAATGGCACGCATTTACCTTAATTCTGATACAATAATGGCAAATGACAGGATAAACAGGATTCTTTATTATGGAAAGCCTTCTTTTCTATCTTTAAAGTATGGAGTACCTATTGAGCTTTTACCTGTCATTTTTGGTGATTTTGTTTCAGATAATATTGTATCCCCGGAAGTTATAAATTGCAAGGAAGGGAGTTCAAATATCAACACATATACAAAAGGGATCAGGCTTAATTATATGATAAATTGTGAAAACAAAAAGCCCGTTAATCTAAGGCAGGAAGGTTTTTCAGGAGTAACAAGTCAGATTGAATATGAGGAGTTTGAAAAGATAAAAAATACAGCTTTCCCTTCAAGCATCAACATAATGCATAACGAGTCGGGAAGCACAGTGAATTTAAAAATTGAAAAAGTTGAAACGCAGTGGGATGGTATTATAGAGTTTGTTCCGGGAAACAGGTATGAACGGATTGAGTTAAAATGAGACATATAGTTATTATATTATTGTTTTTTCCTGCAGTAACAATCTGTGGCCAGACGAGAGTTGAGCTTGATGCGAGAAGAAAAAAGACACTGGAGGAGATTAGTTACGTTGACAATCTCTTGAAAACTACTGCTAAAGAAAGAACGGAAAGTGTGAATGCCGTAAAGATTATTGGTAAAAAACTAACTCTGAGAGAAACTGTTATCGAGGGAATGAAGCAGGAAATCTCTTTGATGTCAGAGAGGATGGCGCTGAATACACTTGCGATTGAAATGATGGAAGATGATCTTATAGATCTCAAAAATGAGTATGCCTCAACTATCTTGAATTCCTACAGAACCAGAAAAGCAAATCCGGAGATTATTTATATTTTTTCGGCAAAAGATTTTAATCAGGGATATAAAAGATTGAAATATCTTCAGCAGGTTACGAAATTCAGAAGAAGCGAAGCTGAAATAATCCTGGAGCTAAAGAGTCAGATTGAGAGGAGCAAAAAAAGGATAGAGGAAGACTTTAATAAGGTATCTGACCTTAAATCAAAAGAAGAAAATCAGCAACAACTTCTTCAGGAAGAACAGGATAGAAGACAAAGAATGGTGAAATCACTTAATAAAAGGGAACAGCAACTACGAAAAGAGCTGGAGGAGAAGAAAAGAATTGCAAAAAAGATAGAAGCGGAAATTGCAAAGCTTATTGAAGAGGAAAGAAAAAGAGCAATTAAATCGGCTGAAACCCCGGAACAAAAACTGATAGGCGAGAATTTTGCAGAAAACAAAGGAAGATTGCCCTGGCCTGTGGAGAAAGGACTTATAACAGGCAGATTTGGAGTCCAGAAGAATCCAGTATTGAAATATGTCACAGGAAGATAATATAGGAATTGAAATTACAAGTTCAATGAAAGGATGGCTGCCAGAAGTGTTTTTAAAGGTGAAGTTGCAAGGGTTTTTCCGATTCAGGGATGCAACATGACAGTAATAATAAGGCATGGAAAATATCTATACAGTTTATAATAATATTGTTAATGTAAGAGTAAAACCGGGAGATAAAGTAGATACAAAGCAAGATATAGGAGATGTTTATTCTGATCCTGCCAATAACAATAATTGTGTATTGAAATTTATGATATATGAAACAAAATTTCATGATCCGGAAGTCTGGATTTCAAAAAATTAATATAATTTGATGTAACAAATATGCAAAATATTCAGTATAAAGCTGAGAATCTAGCGAATTATGTATAGAAGAATTAAAATAGAATCAAAGTCAGAATAATCTGAGAATTGTTGAAAAAGCAATAGATGAAGTTACCTGTGAACTGGGTATTTCACAGGATTACTTATGGAAAGATTCTTGTTTCAACTATTGAAGGCGTTAATAATGCAATAATACATGGAAATAACTCAGAACCGGAGAAAATTGTTGACATTGAATTTCGATGTAAAGGTAATGAACTTAAAATAAAAATTACGGATGAGGGGAAGGGTTTTAAACCCCAGGATGTGCCTGATCCTACTATTACCTGAAAATATTGAAGCGCTTAATGGCAGAGGAGTATTCCTGATGTCACACTTGCAGATAAAATTAAATATTCAGTAAAAAAGGAAATTCAGTGACAATGACATTTAAAAATATTATGGCTTGAGCATCAGAATATTTTATGATGATACCAGCTTCAGATACAAAGGCTGGAGAAAACTCAAAAAGATTATTAGAAAGAGGTCATCGCGAAAAACGGAAAAATTTCAGGTGACCTTAGTTTTATTATTACAAACGATGAGAATCTTAAGAAAATTAATATTGAATTTCTTGAACATGATTATTATACTGATGTTATTACTTTTAATTATAATGAAGGTAATGTTGTTAATGGAGAAATTTATATAAGTATTGAAACGGTTAAGAAAAACTGCTGTAAACTATAATGTTAGTTTAAAAATGGAATTTCAAGAGTAATTATTCATGGAGTTTTCATTTAGTATGGATTATGATGATAAAAATGAAGAGGAAAGAGATGAAATGAGAGGATGGAAGATTTTTGGCTTGAAATATTGAGAGAGGAATAATATGGATTTTAAATATGATATAATAGTTGTTGGAGGAGGACATGCAGGTTGTGAAGCTGCTCATGTTGCAGCAGTGATGGGAGCAAAAACACTTACTGATAACAATGGATATGACAAAGCTTGCCCAGATGTCATGTAATCCTGCAATGGGAGGAATTGCAAAAGGACAGATAGTGAGGGAAATTGATGCACTTGGAGGAATGAGCGGAATTGTAACAGACAGGAGCATGATTCAGTTCAGGATGCTAAACAGATCAAAAGGTCCTGCAATGTGGAGTCCAAGGGCACAATGCGACAGACAGAGATTTCACAATGGAATGGAGGAAAGTACTTGAAAAGACAGATAATCTTATATATCTGGCAGGAACAGGCAAACTAACTTATTACTAGAAGGAGATAAAGTAGTTGGTAGTTGAAACATCATTCGGAACAAAGTTTTTTTCAAAAGCAGTAATTCTTACCAATGGTACATTCCTGAACGGATTAATGCATATAGGATTTAGCAATATAAAAGGAGGAAGATCGGGAGATCAGGCTTCAACAGGATTAAGTGAACAGCTTGAAGAAATTGGATTTACTGTTGAAAGAATGAAAACAGGAACAAGTGCAAGGATAGATGGAAGAACAATTGATTTTTCAGCGTAATGACAGAGCAGAAAGGAGATGATGAAGGAGGATCTTTCTCATATTATGGAAGATCCGAGAAGAATAACAGAACAAAGAAGCTGTTACATAACCCATACAAATGAGGAAGTTCATGAAGAAATAAGAAAAGGATTTGAATTCAGTCCGCTTTTTACCGGAAGGATAAAAGGAAGGGGACCAAGATATTGTCCGAGTATAGAAGATAAAATTGTAACATTTAAGGATAAAACTTCACATCAGATGTTTATTGAACCGGAAGGAATGGATACAGTTGAATATTATATAAATGGTTTTTCAAGCAGCCTTCCACTGGAAGTTCAGCTTAAAGCACTAAGAAAAGTGAAAGGACTGGAAAAGGTTGAAATGTTCAGGCCGGGATATGCAATAGAATATGATTTTTTCCAGCCGACCAGTTAAAGCATACACTTGAAACAAAAAGGATTTCAAATCTATATTTCGCAGGACAGATTAATGGAACAACAGGATATGAGGAGGCTGCTGCCCAGGGATTGATGGCAGGAATAAATGCAGTTCTTAAAGATCAGGAACAAGGAACCATTTATTCTGGGAAGAGAAGAATCATATATTGGTGTATTGATTGATGATCTGGTAACAAAAGGAGTTGATGAACCATACAGGATGTTTACTTCAAGGGCAGAATACAGAATTCTTCTGAGACAGGATAATGCTGATGAAAGACTGACAGGAAAGGCATATGAGAATTGGAACTGCTGAAAAGGAAAGAGTTGAAAGTCTTGAAGAAAAGGAAAAGCATGTTAAAGGAAATTATTGATTTTCTGTCAGAACACAGTGTCAGTCCTGAAGAGATCAACGCGTTTCCTTGAAGAGGCTAGATACCAATCCCATTGCACAGAAAGTAAAAGCAATTACATATTGCAGCCAGACCACAGGTAGAAATTGATGCACTTGTTGAAAGCTAATAGTGGTGATAAAATCTCGAAGCTGTCAAATCAGAAAGATTTAAGGAAATTGCAGAATCTGCTGAAATAAGGATTAAGTATGAAGGATATATTCAAAGAGAGAAAATTGTTGCTGATAAAATAAAAAGACTGGAAAGCTTAAAGATTCCTGAGGATATAGATTACACTGAACTGGTTTCAATATCAACAGAAGGAAGACAGAAACTAAGCAGGATAAAACCGGCTAATATTGGACAGGCAGGAAGGATCAGCGGAGTTTCTCCATCTGATATAAATATTCTACTAATGTATCTAGGAAGATAAGTGTTCCACGTGGAACATTATTAAAATATATTTATAAAAAAATTATTAATATGAAAATTTCAGGAAAGCTTGTGGATATTCATAAAAGGAAAATATTATCCGGCTGCAATTAATATATCTGAACGGAGTAATAAGGATAGATAAGACCGGCTGAGAATGTACCTGACGTCTATATTATGCCCGGTCTGATCGATTCTCATATTCATATTGAAAGTTCAATGGTCACTCCTGGCGCATTTGCAATTGCAGCTGTAAAACATGGAACAGTGCAGTTGTTTCGGATCCGCATGAAATAGCAAATGTACTGGGAATGGAAGGAGTGGAATTTATGATTGAAGATGCAGAGAAAGTACCTGTTAAATTCTACTTTGGTGCTCCATCATGTGTTCCTGCAACGAGTTTTGAAACAAGCGGGGCTACACTTGGATCATGAAGATATAAAGAATTGCTCGAAATGCCTGAAATAAAATATCTGTCTGAAATGATGAATTTCCGGGTGTTATTTACAATGATGAGGAAGTTATTAAAAAACTGGATGCAGCAAAAGAGCGGGAAAACCAGTTGATGGTCATGCTCCAGGATTAACAGGAGAGCATGCTTAAAAAATATGTCATGGCAGGAATAACAACAGATCATGAATGCAGTACTATTGAAGAAGCAAAGGAGAAGATTCACTGGGAATGAAAATACTGATAAGGGAAGGAAGTGCTGCAAGAAACCTTGATTCCTTAAGGATCTTTTCAAAACACATCCTGAAATGATAATGCTTTGCAGTGATGATCTTCATCCGGAAATGCTTCAGGTAACGGCATATAAATAAACTTATATGCCAGGCTTGATCAAGGAAGGATATGATCTGTTTGATGTTATAAGAAGTGCTACATTAATCCTGTAGAACATTATAATCTTGATACAGGATTACTGCAGACAGGAGATACTGCTGATTTTATTGTTGTTGACAAGTCATGAGACAATGAATGTACTTGAAACATGGATAGATGGAAAAAAAGTTTATGCAGAACGGGAAGATTCTTTTCAATTATGAAGCCGGGATACCTGTAAATAATTTTAATTGCATCAGATATTAAAGAAGAAGATATTAATGTTACGAATGCGGAGGAAAATATAAGAGTAATTAAAGCATTTGAAGGAGAACTTCTGACAGGGGAATTATATTGGATCATCCGGCAGATGAATTTATCTGTAAATCCAGACGTAGCAATGATATTCTGAAAATTGTTGTAAAGGACAGATATAATGATTCTCCTCCTGCTATTGGATTTATAAAGGGATTTGGACTTAAAAAAGGGGCATTTGCAAGTTCAATTGCACACGACAGTCATAATATAATATGTGTTGGAACAAATGATAAAGATATTGTTAATGGCAATAAATGAAATTGTAAGACTGAAAGGAGGACTGGCAGTTTCAGCTGAATGGAAAGATAGATTCACTTCAGCTTGAATATTGCAGGAATAATGACAACAAGATCATGTGAAGATATTGCTGCAGATTATCAGCGATCTGAATGAACTTGTACAGTCTCTGGGCTGTACAATGACAGCTCCTTTCATGACACTTTCATTTATGGCATTGCTTGTTATTCCTGATCTGAAAATAGGAGACAAAGGACTGTTTGATGTAAAAAAATTTCAGACTGGTGTCATTATTTGCATAGACTGACCTAATCCCTGCGACTAAATCTCTTTTATAATTATCATTTCCGTGCAATTATGTCTGCAAATCGTTGAAATATCAAAATCAATATTATCTGCTTCTTTCCTGATAAACCGGAATATATCAGTTTATTGATTCAGTTCTGGATAATATTATTTATGTCGGAAAAGCTAAAAACCTGAAGAAAAGGGTAACATCATATTTTTCAAAAAACCAGTCGGGAAAAACGATCTGTCCTGCTCAGAAAAGCTGCTGACATCAGACATATAGTTGTGGAAAATGAATCAGATGCACTTTTACTTGAGAACAACCTGATTAAAAAACATCAGCCCAGGTATAATATACTTCTGAAAGATGATAAAACATTTCCCTGGATTTGCATAAAAAATGAACCTTTCCCAAGAGTATTCAGCACCAGGAATACTATAAGGGATGGTTCATCATATTTTGGTCCATATACTTCAGCATTGATGGTAAAAACACTGATCAATCTGATCAGGCAGCTTTATAAACTAGAACATGTTCCCTGAATCTGACAGAATCAAATATTGCAGCAGGAAAATTCAAGGTATGTCTCGAATATCATCTGGGCAACTGCAAAGGTCCATGTGTTGGCACTTCAGCCAGAATGCGATTATCATGAAAATATGCAGCAGATAAAAGATATTCTGAAAGGAAATATCTCAACTGTTATTGATCATCTGAAAAACCTGATGAAGAATATTCCGAAGAAATGCGTTTTGAAGAGGCACAGGTTATAAAGGATAAAATTGAAATACTTTCAAGGTTCAGAAGCAAGTCAACAGTAGTCAGCAATACAATCAGAAATGTTGATGTATTCGGATTCACTCAGGAGTCTGACAATGCATATGTAAACTATCTGAAAGTTAGTTCAAGGTGCTGTTATACAGGCTTTTACACTTGAACTTAAAGATCAGGATGGATGAGGAAAAAGAATCAATACTTGGATTTGCAATCACTGAAATCCGGCAGAGACTGTCCAGCGATTCACCTGAAATAATTGTTCCATTTAAGCCTGATATTCTGATCGATAAAGTAAAATATACTGTTCCCAGGCAGGTGAGAAGCAAAAGCTGCTTGAACTGGCAGAACGGAATGCCATCTATTATAAGCTGGAACAGAAGAAAAAGAGGATGGAACATTCTCCGCAGACGAACCGGAAAAAATCTGGAGAAGCTGAAGAATGATCTTCATATGCCTGAGTTCCGGTGCATATTGAATGCTTCGACAATTCAAATATCATGGGAACAAATCCTGTTGCAGCATGTGTTGTTTTCAGGAACGCAAGACCAAGCAAAAAGGATTACCGCCATTTTAACATTAAAACAGTTACCGGTCCTGATGATTTTTCATCAATGGAAGAGATTGTATTCAGAAGATATAGGAGAATGATCGATGAAGAATAAGGATCTGCCCCAACTTGTAATCATTGATGGAGGCAAAGGACAGCTTTCATCAGCAATGAAAAGTATCGACAAACTGGGATTGAGAGAAAAGATAACAGTAATTGGAATTGCAAAAAAACTTGAGGAGATATATTTCCCCGGGGACAGTGTTCCGATATATCTTGATAAAAATTCAATAAGCCTTAAAATAATTCAGCAACTGAGAAATGAAGCTCACAGATTTGGTATAAATTTTCACCGGGATAAACGATCATCGGAAATGATAAAATCAGAACTCGATCAGATAAAAGGAATCGGACCAAAGACAAAAGAAATTTTACTGAAACATTTCGAATCTGTTGAGAAAATCAGAAAAACTTCCAGCGGATGAGCTGAAAAAATAGTCGGTCGGTCAAAAGCGGGGATTTTAACCGAATACTTCAAAAATTCTCTGGTTTCCACGTGGAACAATGACTAGGCATATTCGCACTAACACATTGAATGTTAATTAAATAACACCAAATATCTGTTCAGTTAACCGTCAGGAATCGAATATTTTCAGATTTCCGGAGGAATACCCGGGAATTTTAACAGAAGAGTTCGATAACCCCTCTCCCGCTTCGCGGGATTCCCCTAAAAGGTGAGAAAACAAGTCATGACAAGAATTGAACTTCCATCCACAATTTTTTCCCCCTCCAGAGGAACACAAAGGGGTTTAAAACCCGGAGAAAACTAAATAGCACACTGATGACACGGATTTAACGATTTCACAGATCAGATCATGACTAAACTCTGAAACTCTGAAACTCTGAACTCATCTCGTGAATCGGTAGCAAAGCCGAAGAACCTGTTTCAAATCCTCAATCGCCTTTTTACCTCCTGATACATTCATGTGACCCGAAAGTAATAAGTCCTTTCATTCCGGCCTTTTCAGCAGCTTCCACATTTATTTCAAGATCATCGATATAAAAGCATTCTTCGGCTTTAAGGAATATTTTTCCAGGAGGGATTCATAAATTCTGATATCAGGTTTTGACAATTTTACTTCAGCCGAGATAACTCCTCCGTCAAAATAACTGAAGAAATAATAATCTTTCCTGTTATGACCGTTTCTGATCAATTTCCAGAGATCAATCGGGAAGTTGGAAAGAAAATATAGCCTGAAACCCTTTTCTTTTAGCTCAGGAAGGAGTTTGATGTTCTGAGGGTAGGGGAGACATATCTCCATTCTTAAATTGAAAATCTCGTCTATTTCGTCCCTTTTAAGGGATGAATCTGCAGCTATTAATTCAATAGCTTCTGAGGTGCTGAGATCTCCGTTATCGAGCATGAGCCATTCACTGCTTCCGAAAATATCAGAGAGGATTGTTTGTTTTAATGGTTTCAGGATAATTCATTTATCAAGAAATTCTGAGGGTCTGAAACTGATCAGCACATTCCCAAGATCAAAAACAATATTCTTTATCATATCCGGATTCTTCATGCTTATTGGTTGTCCTGTTGCTTCAAGGACATTCCACCATAATTCACTCTTCAATATCTATTTTCTTGCGTTTTGCAACAACCTCGGAATGGGCATCAGGGTGAAATTATCATTCCAGAATCCGACAACAAAATCAGTTTTCCCGGCTACAGCAGCATGAACTGCATTCTGGGCAAGAAGGTTGCAGAATTTACTGTCGTTTGCATTTGCCGGGGCGCTCCTGATGATATAGCTCGGATCAATATATTTTATGCCATGGGGAAATCCTTTTGCGTGAATTCTTCTTTGATCTTTTCCTTAAGATAAACGCCGATATCCTTATGCTTAACATTTCCTGAAGCATCTACTTCATGACTTCCGGCTTCAAAGAAATCCTGTCCGGCTCCTTCAGCAACAACAATAACGGCATGATGCCTTTCCTCAAGCCTTTTCCTAGAACCTTAAGAAACCCCTCTGTCCATAAAGGTCAAAGGTGATTTCAGGAATAAGTACAAAATTACTTCCTGGATCGAGAATGCCGCACTTGCTGCTATAAATCCGGAATCCCGTCCCATCAGCTTTACAAGCGCGATGCCATTATATGCACCTGTCGCTTCATTATGGGCATTCCTGATAATATCATTTGCAATTGAAAAAGCTGTTTCAAAGCCAAAAGATTTTTGAATAAGGTCAATATCATTATCAATTGTTTTTGGAATGCCGGCAACGCATATCTTAACCTTCGTTTTCTGAATTTCCTCATGAGATTGCATGTGCTCCCCTGAGTGTGCCGTCGCCACCGATGCAAAAGAGGATATTGATATTCATAATCTCAAGAGTATCGACCATCTCAGCAACATCCTGGTTTCCTCTCGAAGATCCAAGAATAGTTCCTCCCATAAGATGTATATCGCTGACATACTCGGGAGTAAGTTCAACAACAGGATGATTGAATTTCGAAACCAGACCTTCATAACCATATTTAAAACCAAGGATTCTGCTTATCCCGTACCTGTAATAAAGCTCATTAACAAGGCTCCTGATAACATTGTTAAGACCCGGGCAGAAACCGCCGCATGTGACAATTCCCACTTTCGTTTTTGCAGGTTCAAAAAAGATATATTCCTTGGGACCTGCTTTTTCAAAGGAAACAGGTTGCTCTCCTGTTTCCCTCACTTTCTGTACACTATCGACGGAGGCATCATAAAGAATCCTTTCATTATCATCGACGAATCTGTAAACAGGACTGTCATCCCGGTGATTGTTCTTCAGTGGCGAAACAACATTGGTTTTCCGAGTGTCTGAACAATAAAATCTTCATATTTCATTTATGCCCGGTTTGATTAAATAAAAAAGGCAGACCGTGATTGAATTCCGGTCTGCCAAATTTATAAAATTTTGCTGATTTTCAGGGGAAAAGGCTCACAGAATCTGTTTGATCCTGCCAACGAGTCCGTTTTCCAGCATTACTTTTATTCCATGGGGATGAATGGGAGCGGAGGTGAGAATTTCTTTCACTGTTCCGCCGGTAAGCCTCCCGGTGCGCTTATCTTCAGTCAATTCAACCATAACATCAATCCCCGGCCGTATATCAGCCCTCCTCGTTCCTTCCATAGTTAATAAAATATCAAAGCGTTAACAATCCCTTTGCAATAATAGAAAATTTATCATTTAGAAAATTAAAAGTTGTTTAATTGTGGAAAAAACCTGGTGAGTAAGCAGAGGTGTTGCACAGGCAGCATTATCCTCTTGTTCCTTTTACTTTAATCCTGATCCTGTAAAGGCCTTTGCTTGCAGTAATATATAGACTTTTCATATCCTTATCCCCGAAACAGACATTGGCAGTCCAGTTTTCCGGAATATCAATTGTTCCCAGCTTTTTACCGTTTTTATCAAAGATAGTAACTCCTTTGCCTGTGAGATAAATATTTCCTTTACTGTCAATTGTCATCCCATCGGATCCGAGTTCGCAAAAGAGTGTCTTCCCCGAAAGACTCCCGTCTTTTTCGATATCGTAAGACCAGGTTTTATTTGCTTTGATATCCGCAACAAATAATTTTTGCCGTCAGGCGTGCCGACAATACCATTTGGTTGCTGAAGATCGTCGGTCAGGCGTGTAATCGTTTTATGATCCGGGCTCAGGTAATACACAGCCTGTATATCCTGGGGCATTTCTTTATGATTCCACCATGCTCTTCTGTAAAACGGATCAGTAAAGTAAACACCTCCTTTTCTGTCAATCCACAGGTCGTTAGGTCCGTTAAGAAGCTTTCCCTGGTAGAGAGAAGGGATGGTCTCAATTTTTTTATCAGCGACTGATTTTCCATAATTCATTTTTCTCATCAGCACAAGCCCAGAGATTACCTTCATTATCAAAAGAGAGACCATTTGATCTTCCGCTGGGCTGCAGAAATGTTGTCAAACCTTCTTTGTTACTCCATCTCATTATCCTGTCATTGGGCTGATCTGTAAAATAAACATTCCCATCGGCATCTGCTGATGGACCTTCGGTAAACAGGAATCCATCGGCAAGCTTCTCGGGTTTTGCAGAAGGATCTGTAATATCATCCAGGGTTCCGGACTGATAAAAAGCCAGACCAATGAATGCTGCAGGAATCGCCAGAAACAGGTATTTCAGCTTCATATTGAAATAATATACTCGGATCTATGTTTTTTTAACCCGGTCTATTCTTGAGATATAATCATCTATCTGTTCAGGTTTCTCAAATCCAATAATGATCATATCCACAGTACCCATGCCCAGCACAAATTTTAAAGATTCATCAATCTTATCTGAATCATTCCGGAATTTGCCGTTTCCGATAAGCTTCATCCCAATGACGCCTTTCCCGGATTTATGAAGTTGTTCTATAACAGGTACCACAACAGAAACATCCTTATGGTCCATTGATTCACCAAAAGGATTAACTCTTACGTGAATAACATCAACCCATGGGCTTGCAACAGCAGCTTTCATGGCATCGAGTGAATGGACAGATACACCATGAGCTTTAATGATACCTTTGGCCTTGAGATTCTGCAGAATATCCATTTGCTTCTTATGCATGTCGGTCCATTTGGAGTCTGTCATGCAATGGATCTGAACCAGATCAATATAATCAGTATTGAGTTCCTTTCTGAAACCGGTCAATGACAAGGTTTGCATCTGGTCTTTCGGGCTCGGGAATTCCGCCCTGACTCAGCCAGATCTTGCTGCCAAGGACATACTTATCGCGGGGAATGCCTTTAAGGGCAGCTGCTGTAAAAGGATGCGTTCCGTAACTGTCTGCACAGTCGAAGAACCTTATTCCTCTCTCATAAGCAGCCCGTATAACTGATTCTGCAACACCTGCACGGGTAATGTTCGATGAGCGGTTATAACCACTGAAACCTGTACCCATTCCCAGGAATGTTGTTTTAATGCCTGTCTTTCCCAATCCTGTCTGCCGGAAGGCTTCAGATGAAACGGCAGGTATTCCACCGGAAGCAAGAGCTGTCTTTCCGAGGAGCACAGTTCCGGCTCCTGCAACATTGTTTTTGTAACAAACTCTCTGCGGGATATTTTATCTTTTTTCATAAAAAATTAATATCATTTTTCACAATTTTTCATTCGAGTCCAAGCAGGCTGACCAGGGTTCCCGGATGGACCGGTCTTCCATTTCTGGTGGCGGCACCGGTAACTTTTGCCTTAACAACAGGTTTATTATCGGGAATCCTCAGAATCTCCTGGTGGAAAACGAGTCTTACATTTCCTTCTCTTTCAACTGAAGTTCTTATAACAAACTTGTCCCGGCTTCTTAAAGGGTATTTGTAATGAATATCCACATTTGTCACAATGAGATCTATTCCCTCATTATGAAGATCTGCAAATGATATTCCTTTCGAGATAAGAAATTCATGTCTTGCATGTTCAAGATAATGCTGGTAATTCGCATTGTTAACCACACCCTGAAGATCGCATTCATAATCCCTTACCATAAACTCAACCTCGATAATCTGTTCCCCTCTGCCACTTTCAAAGAAATCTATAATAAATTCAACATATGAGATACAGATTGGTTGAACCTGCCTGTATATTGCATGGTATTATCACCGGAACTTATACTGCCTATTTCGGCAATCTTCCGAAAAACTTCTTTATTGCCCTGTGGAATGAATGTATCCCGTTAGGTTTAAAATGCATCAGGATACATTCTCCCGTAATATAATTGATATCTGTTCCTTTCAATTCCTTTAATGCTTCTACACTGTCGGAATTCTGCTGTATCCAGATCTGTTTAATCCCTCTGCCTATTGCTTCCTTGACAACTGATGCGGTATGTGATTTATTTGTAACAATTATCAACCTTTTATTTCAGCAGGAAGGGATGAAACATTCCGGTATGATTTTATCTCCCATAATCAGGTCAGCTTCTGGATTGACCGGAACGATTTTCATTCCTTTATCCTTCAGCTCCTTATATGCAGCGTATCCGAATTTTTTCGGATTGCGTGAAACACCAACCATCGCAATAGGCTGTGATTCAAAAAATTCATTGATTTGTTTCAGTGTTGTCATTATAAATGGTTTTAAGAATGTCTGAGAAGTCCTGATAAAACACGATAAAAATAAGCCAAATGATATAAGTATAAAGACTTAAAAATACAACAAAAAAATCAATCTGACTATATTTTTTCTTTACTTGGTAGATGCTTGCCCAAAAAACGATACAAATGAAAGAATCCGGATCCAGAAGCGGATATCTTTTTTCAAAAGGGTATTCAAATTATGTTTTTATACTCCTTTTTCTTCTTTATATGTTCGATTACATCGACAGGATGATTATTACATCGATGTTTACATCAATTGAAAGGGATTGGGGGATTTCACATATGCAGAGCGGCATGCTTGTTTCCGCGGTTTACTGGGCAATTGTACTTCTTACATTCCCGGTTTCTATTCTGGTTGACAGGTGGAGCAGGAGCAAGACAATCGGCATAATGGCAATTATGTGGAGTGTGGCAACTGCTCTGTGTGCACTGACCGGCAATTTTGTGCAGCTATTTATGGCCAGGCTGCTTATCGGTATTGGTGAAGCAGGTTATGCTCCTGGCGGGAGTGCAATGATCTCAGGGCTGTATCCGGTTGAGAAAAGAGCCCGAATGATGGGTTTGTGGAATGCCTCGATACCTCTTGGAACTGCGATCGGTGTCCTGCTTGGGGGAATCATTGCACAGAAACTGGGGTGGAAGCATGCATTTGGAATTGTTGCAATTCCGGGACTTATTGTAGCCATCTTGTTCCTTTTTGTGAAGGATTATAAAACTGTTGATCTTTCATTTGTTGACAAGATGAATAACAGTATAAAGATGGACGACAAGTGATATCTTCAGGGAATTTATAACAAAACCTTCACTCATATTTACATATTTCGGAATTGCCTGTGTGGTTTTCGTCACAACTTCACTGATAACCTGGCTTTCAACATATTTTCAGGTTGAAAGAGGTCTTGCCCAGGATAAAGCCGGGCACCCTGGCAAGTGCTGTAATGGTGCTCGCATTGTTGGAGCGCCTCTTGGAGGATACCTGACTGACAGATGGCGAAAAACACAATCAAGGGCAAGGCTTCTTTTCCCGACAATTTCAACAGTAATGACAGCCATTCTGCTTTTTGCTGCACTGAACTTTTTCAACGGCATAATACAATTGTCACCTTACTGTTGATGGGTATATTTATAATGCTTTTTATTTCGGGAGCCACCTCGGTAACACAGGATGTTATTCATCCGGGACTGAGGGCAATGTCATATGCAGTTGCTGTTGTTATTCAGAATCTTCTGGGTTCATCAATGGCGCCGATAGTAGTGGGAAAAATTTATGATATGACGAATATTCAAAACAGCCCTTGAATTCTTGCCACTGGTCCTGGTGGCAGGAGCATTATTGTTTTGCTGGGATCCAGGAAATATGATTCAGACATGTCGAAAGGTGGCAAAGGTCAAGCTTGAACCAGCTGCAATAAGATTATTTCTTCCTGGAAGTAGTATAATTCACGAAATCATTCAAGAGAATCTCTTACATCAGAATCGGGATAGGAATCAAGTATAGCAAGGGCTTTGTCGCAGTAATGATTCATTTTAACTTCTGAATATTCAAGTCCGCCATAATCAGTCACAAATTTTATTACTTCTCCGATCTCTGATCTCGGGTTTTCTTTCTGCTCTTAATAATACCAAGTATATGCCTTCTTTCTGAGGCGAAGCATTTTCAAGTGCATGTATCAGAGGCAGGGTTATCTTTTTCTCCTTGATATCATTGCCTGCAATTTTACCCGTGAGACCGGTTGCTTCATAATCGAGAATATCATCCCTTATCTGAAAGGCAATACCGATATTTTCTCCGAATTCCTTCATCAGCCTGATCGTATCAGGATCATCGGAAACCGATCTGGCTCCGCAGGCAGTGCATGCTGAAATCAGGGCTGCGGTTTTGCTTAGATGATCCTGAAATAATCCTCTTCTTTTATATTTAGTTTTCTGGATTTCTGCAGTTGGAGCAATTCCCCTTCGCTCATTGATTTTACAGCCTCAGATACAATTTCCAGCATATCGAATCGTTTTTTTTCAACGCTTATCAGCATGCCTTTTGAAAGCATATAATCACCGACGAGAACGGCGATTTTGGAATTCCATAATGCATTTATTGAAAGTGCTCCTCTTCTTTCTGATGCATCATCAACAACATCATCATGGACAAGTGAGGCAGTGTGAAGCAGCTCAATAAAAGTGGCTGCAACATAAGTTGATTCTGATAATTTCCCCATGAAGCCTTGCAGTAAGAAAAACAAGTAACGGCCTCATTTGCTTCCCTTTCCGGCGAAGAATATAGTTTGGATTATATTCAGCAGTGGAATGTTGCTTCGCATTGTACGGCTGAAATACGATTCGAAATCAGCCATTTCTTTTTCGACCGGTTTCCTGATTCGGGTTAGATCGGACATCAAAAAATATTTAACCCAAATATACTTAAAATCAGTGCCAATCATTGGGAATTGTCTCATACAATTTAAACTGGCAATCAACAATCATATCGACATATTTATATACATTTGCATATCAATTAATTATACGCAATGGAATTTAAAGAGTTAACTCCCGAAAGTTCTTGAAAAAGCATCCGGAATGCTTAAGGCAATAGCTCATCCTGTGAGGATAGCAATTGTCGGGTGTCTTGAAGATGGAACAAAGAGAACAGTAACTGAAATTCATACGCAACTGGGCATTGAACAGGCTGCGGCCTCCCATCATCTGGGAATACTGAAAGACAAGGGAGTACTTGCTTCAAAAAGGGAAGGGAAAAATACCTGGTATTATCTTAAGCATGAAAATCTCAGAACGGTGCTCAATTGTATCGGCAACTGCTGCCAGTAACTTAAAGTCTGATCAGAAAGGTCCCTGAACATTTTCTTCTGAAAGAGAATTATTGAAAGAACACCACAGGTAATTGCTGAATCAGCAATATTAAAAACAGGTCTGAAAAAAATGAATGACTGACCTGGACTGATCGGAGACCAGTCCGGCCAGGGGGTATTTATTACCGGAAAATAGAACATATCCACCACTTTTCCATGAAGGAATGAAGAATATCCTCCCTCCGGAGGGAATAAGGTTGCAACCTGGTTATAGCTTTCATTGAATATCATTCCGTAAAAAGCGCTGTCGATTATATTTCCTATTGCCCCGGCGAGTATTGCGCTTACAGCAAGGATCAAGCCGGTGTTGGCCTGTTTTTTTACCAGAGTTGAAAGGAACCATCCGATACCGAATATTGCGATAATTCTGAAAACACTCAGTATAAGCTTTCCGGGTTTGCCTCCCATTTCCATCCCGAAAGCCATTCCGTTATTCTCTATAAAATGAAGCATCCCCCAGTTACCAAAAAGTCGTATTTCGTCACCGATCTGCATATGGGTTTTCACCCAGATTTTCAGTACCTGATCAATAAACAAGGATGAAAATGATAAAAAAGATAGACTTTTTCCCCAGTGACATATCTGTTTGAATTAATGCGGCGAAAATACAAAAAATATTGAAGGGTTTTGATAATTATAAGTCCGGACTGCAAGCTGAAATACTCAATTCTCGCTTTGCGATGCAAAGTAGAAATATAAAAAAATTATGTTCCCTTTATAATGTTTTCAAGAGCTTTAAGATGATCACGAAACAGTAACCTGCCTTTCTCAGTTATTGAATATGTTGTGTTAGGTTTTTTCCCCAGAAACTGTTTGTTAACAAGTATAAGGTTGTTATCTTCCAGTGCCTTAAGGTGACTTGCAAGATTACCGTCTGTAACATCAAGTGTATCCTTCAGGCTGTTAAAGTCATAAGAGTCATTTACAATCAATACCGACATTATACCAAGCCTTACGCGGTTCTCAAAAAGCTTATTGATTCCTGATATTTCGATTTTCATCTGTCGTATTTTCTATACATTACGAGCCCGTATACAATGTGAAGCAGTCCAAAGCCGAAAATCCAGAGAAACAAACCATATTCCGGGAACATACCTGCAGTAAGACCAGTAACAATTTCGAGAATTCCTAGGTAAAATATTTCACTGAATGTGAATTTACCGGCATTTACAAGTGCAAGACCATAAAAGATCAGCATTGACGGTATAATTAAACCAAAGAATTCCTGGTTATAAAGGATGATTATAAATAATCCACCGGCAATGAGAGGAATTGAAAGATTCAAAAGAAGTCTTTTAGACACCGGTGTCCACATTTTAACACCTTGCTTTATGGCTTTCCTGTTTGAAAGGACCAATGCAGATGCAACAGCCAGAGTTAGAATAATTAATGCATCAATAAAAAGAAGTTGAGCTATATCACCCGTAGTATCCTGAAGCCCGGGAAAAGTACCATCAGTATTGCCATCAAGGATTAGCATTATTGCTGCAATGCATCCAACAATTGCAATTATTCCGGCGAATATTCCCGACAATCCGCTCAGTGAAAGAAATCTCGTCGATCGCTCCATGATTGTCCTGATCGTATCGATATCCTCCATTGGTTTGTTTTTGCTTTCCATATTAAAGTACTTTGAATGACAAAGTTACAAAATTATTCGAAATAAACATATAAAACAGCAAGAGGGTGTATCAAAAGTCAAAATCCATTAACCGCAAAGGGCGCAAAGAATTTAGCGAAGAGCGCAAAGGCTTTTATTTCAGTATTTTAAACTTTGTGTGCTTTGCGTCAACTTTGCGTACTTTGCGGTTAAACTGGTCTTTTGAGACATCCTCTTGTGAATACATTCTGACTTATAATAGTGCAGGGTTTAAATTCTTAAGGGCAGGTAACATTTATCATGTTGCCATCCCAACAATGCCAGTTTTCATCACCGAGATAACTGCTTTTAACTCTCCCGTTATGAACAGTTGTGCTCCATTCAATATTGACATCGATGAATTTTGCACCGTTCCAGTAGTGAATTATAAAATAAGCATTCAGTGCGCTGCTTGTGAGACCGTACTCTATATAACTACCTTTCAATTCAGTATTCTTCTCATAAGTATATTTTATTTTACCCTGGTTAACTGCAGGTTTTTCCCAGGCAACACTGATAAGCGAAACAGGATTGGCATTACTTTCAAAGAGTGTCCATGTTCCGCTTTTCCCGTCAAATGCAGAGGTACCTTCAAACCATAAAAAATCAGTAAATCCGGCAGCGCCATCTTTTGTAATATACATTTTCCAGATCACCTCGTTTGATCCGATCTGACCCGTCAGTTTTGCTTTATAGTTTTCAGCTCCGATTTTTGTCGAATAGATCCATTGCCAGGTTTTATCCGATACGTACTCGGGATTCTGGTCGACAACCATCTGGAAAAGGGTTGTAGGAATTATCAGTGAACCTGTGGTTATCAGTTTCCAGTAACCAACAGCTATTGCGGAAAACTCCCAGCTATTGTTATCTGTTCCTTTAATCTCATTGATTTCAGCAGATTTTTTATCGGAAACAAACATGCTGAAATCTATAATCATCGATTCTTTTGGTGGAAGAACCGGCGGATCACCTTTGTCTTTCTTGCAGCCTGCTGAAACAATGATTATCATCAGGCTCAGGGCTATCAGCTTTTTCATATTCGGTATATTTTACATTTAACGCCTGAGTTGTATTAAAATTATTTACTCAGCTGTAACAAAGATATTAATCCGTACAGAAGAGCGTATATTTTTCTAACTATTTTATCGGCTACGGATAAAAAATTCAACACATACCATATAATATAATGAACAGCATGCAAATTCTCCTAATCGCTTCAATAATTGATATTAATGACGTAATTCTCAATTTTTGTATCATTCTTTTTTAGTATATTTATATTCTGGATTGATGAAAATTCAGGGACCTCCTACTACCTTAATTGCTAAGTAATGTACATGCTTACTTCGTCAAAACCAAAAACGACTTTTGTATCTGCCATTCTGTTTTTTCTCCTGACTGCCCCAGCGTTCCCGGCACTCTACTTTCAGGAAGATACTGCTCTGAACAGAGCACTGAGTCATGAGGATCTTGTCAGAGGAGAAAGGTTGTTCTACGGCCTTGTTTATCCCGAGATGAGCAATATGAAATGTTCTGAATGTCATTCGACATTCACAGCTATTCATTACGATTCTGTAAACTGGAATCCGGACGTCCTCGATATCTCAATAAAGTATCTTGATAAGAGCGTCAATGACCTCAGCAGGGTATTGCTGAATCCCTCAGGGCAGAAGATGGCACAGGTGCATTCAGGATTCAAGCTTACACCAGAGGAAGTAATGTTTATAAAAGGTTACATGGACAGATTTCCTGAGAGAGGACTAACGGACAAAAAGCCTGTCATAACAAACCTTCTTCTTTTCATCATCGCATCAGTACTCTTCCTTGTATCGCTGACTGACATGGTGATTACAAAAAAGCTTAAGAAGCAATGGGTCAATCTGGCAATATTTTCAGCAACAACAATATACATAACCTGGGCGCTTGTTGTAAATGCTATCCTGATCGGTCGGTCTCCGGGTTATTCCCCTGATCAGCCTGTAAAATTTTCGCATGCCGTTCATGCCGGCCAGAACAAGACCGATTGCATTTATTGCCATAACTATGCCCCTGAGAGCAAGGTTTCAGGTATACCTTCCGGTAATGTATGCATGAACTGCCACCTGATTGTACGAAATGGAAAACGGTCAGGGATGTTTGAGATCGCAAAGGTGGTCAATGCATTTGAAACTGGTAAGCCGATTGAGTGGATACAGGTACACAATCTGCCGGATCATGCATATTTTAATCATTCTCAGCATGTAACTGCCGGAGGCATTACCTGCCAGACATGTCATGGTCCGGTTGAAGAAATGGACAGGATCGTCCAGGTCAGCGATCTTTCTATGGGATGGTGCGTGAATTGTCACCGGACAAAAACAGTTGATTTCCATGGGAATAAATTTTATTCACAATACAGAATGCTTTCTGACAGGGTCAGAGCAGGTGAAACCGACAGCGTCTTTGTCGATCAGCAGGGAGGAATCGATTGCATGAAATGCCATTACTAATCTGAGTTATTAAGCAAAATGAAGAAATACGGTAAGAGAAATCTGAAACATGCACTTAATGAACCTGACGTCCCGGAAGGACCAATCGGGGATTTACTGGAAGACGATGTAATGAACCTTAATGGTTCAAGAAGAAACTTTCTGAAATTGTTTGGATTCAGCTTTGCTTCAGCAGCGGTTCTGGCAGCATGCAAAAGACCTGTCAGAATGGCAATTCCGTATGCAATCCAGCCGCCGGAGCTTATCCCGAGAAAACCCTTGTTCTTCGCTTCGACATATTTCGATGGACATGATTACTGTTCCATCCTGGTGAAAACAGTTGATGGCCGGCCGATTAAAATTGAGGGAAATGCACTGTCTGATTTCAACGGAGAAGCCACTAACGCAAGGATTCAGGCTTCTGTTCTCAGCCTTTACGATGATGCAAGGCTCAAATATCCGCAAATAAGCAATTCGGAAGCTTCCTGGGATGCCATCGATAATGATATCATCAGGCAGCTTGGGGAAATCAATTCAGCCGGAGGCAGAGTTGTATTACTGACTTCAACTGTTATTTCACCATCAACTATAAGGCTGATTAAAAGCTTTGGAGCAGGAATGAAGAATTTCAGCTGGATACAGTACGATCCGATCTCCTATTCTGCTGTAAGAGAAGCAAACCTGCTCAACTTTCGGAAAACCTGTTTTCCCGGATTATAATTTTCAGAATGCAGATGTCGTTCTTTCAATAAACTGTGATTTTCTTGGAACATGGGGAACTCCCGTACATTTTATTCCGAAATATGTCAGTCGCAGAAAGCTGAATGACGGGAATAAAAGCATGCTTTATCATATCCAGTATGAATCTGGTCTGACACTTACCGGAAGTAATGCTGACAAGAGATTTAAAATCAAACCTTCGGAAGAAAAGACTCTTCTTGCAGATCTTTATAACAGGATTGCTGCAATAACCGGAGCAGCTTCATACAAGGCTCCTGCTTTCAGGGAAGATCTTTCCGGCCTGGCTGAAAGATTAATCGCCGCGAAAGGAAGATCGATCGTCATTTCAGGAACAAACAACACGGATATTCAGATCATTGTTAATGGGATCAATGAATTGCTCGGGAATTACCCCGGGTGTATCGATACTGAAAACCATCTGAATATTTATGCCGGGAACGACAGGCAGACGGAAGCTCTCATCAATGATATCCGGGAAGGTAAGGTAAATGCATTGTTCATGTACAATGTCAATCCGGCATACGATTTTCCTGAACCGGTAAAGTTTGCTGAAGCGTTAAAGCAAGTCGCTTTGAGTGTAAATATGTCAGTTGCACTCAATGAAACAGTGGATAAAGCAAAATATGAATGCCCGGTAAACCATTATCTTGAATCGTGGGATGATGCCGAGATAATACCCGGACAGTTGTCATTGGCTCAACCATGTATCAGCCCGCTGTTCAATACCAGATCTTTCCAGGATTCACTCTTAAAATGGTCAGGAAGTAATGTCTCATGGCACGATTACCTGTTGTCATCATGGGAAAGAGAATATTTCCCGCTCTCGGGAGCTGTTTCATTCAGGGAATTCTGGAATAAATCACTCAGTGACGGAGTGTTCACTTATAAAGTTACCGGTATAACACCAGCAAAATTCAATAATGAAGCAGTATCTGCGGCAATCTCCAGGCAGCAAGCTGCGGAATCCCAGGGGTATGAGGTGATACTGAGTGAAAGCGTAGCCATGGGCTCAGGTATGAATGCAAATAATCCCTGGTTGATTGAACTGCCGGATCCTGTTTCACGGCATTGCTGGGATAATGTTGCGCTTATCTCAGGATCTGATGCTGCCGCGATGGGTCTTACTGATGGTCAGGTAATACAAATTGGCGATAAGATTTCAATACCCGTTTTGATTCAACCCGGACAAACTGAAGGCACAATATCAATTCACCTGGGCTATGGTCACGATAATATTGGCCGGGTGGCTTCGGGTATCGGTGTGAACATGTTTCCATTTTCAGTTTATATAAACGGGGAACGTACCTATTCAATCAATAATCTGACAATTACAGCCACCCCGGAAATCAAACCTCTTGCACTTATTCAGTTGCATAACACGCAGGAAGGCAGGCCTCTGGCCAGGGAGACCACATTAAGCAGTTACATTGAAAATCCGGTATCGGGGAATGAACATCATATTGAATTTGAGACAATGCATAAAAGCCTCTATCCCGATGCTCCGTATGATGGGTTCCACTGGGCAATTGCCATCGATCTGAATGCCTGTATCGGTTGCAATACCTGCGTTATTGCCTGCCAGGCTGAAAATAACAGCCCCACTGTCGGCAGGGATGAGGTAAGGCGAAACAGGATAATGCAGTGGATTAAGGTACACCGATATTATTCTGAGGATCTTAAAGATCCAAAAGTAGTTTTCCAGCCTGTTTTCTGTCAGCATTGCGATGATGCACCATGTGAGAATGTCTGTCCGGTGTCTGCAACTAACCACAATAATGAAGGACTAAACCAGATGGCCTATAACAGGTGCGTGGGTACGAAATATTGCATGAACAACTGTCCTTACAGGGTGAGGCGTTTTAACTGGTTCAGGTATACAAACAACAAGGAATTTGATTATAACACTGCATCCGACCTGGGAAGAATGGTGCTGAATCCTGATGTTACTGTAAGGGAAAGAGGTGTGGTGGAGAAATGTACATTTTGTGTCCAGAGAATTCAGGCTAAAAAGCTTGAAGCCAAGCTTGAAGGGAGAACACTCAGGGATTTGGAAATTAAACCTGCATGCATGCAGGCATGCCCGGCTGGCGCAATAGTCTTCGGGAATCTGAATGATGAGAACAGCCAGGTTTCAAAACTGTTCAGACAGGAAAGAAGGTATGGTCTCCTGGAAGAGCTTCATACACTGCCTTCGGTAGGTTTCCTGACGAAAGTCCGGAACGATGATGCTAAAAATGGAAAAAACATCTGATCAATGTATAACAGGAAAGTAAGAGGACCGTTAATAGAGGGCGGCAGGACAGTCGGGCAGGTAACTGCCGATGTACTGGCGCCAATGGAAACGCCACCGGGCTTATGGTGGTATGGCGGTCTCGGAATATCGGCTCTTTTACTGCTCTATGGCGCATATTCGGTTTATATGACCGTTTCAGTCGGCGTTGGTACCTGGGGAGTTAACAATACTGTCGCCTGGGGCTGGGAGATTGTCAATTTTGTATGGTGGATCGGGATCGGCCATGCCGGAACAGCTTTTTCAATATTTCTACTTATTCTGAGGCAGCGCTGGAGAACTTCAATAAACAGGTCGGCTGAAGCCATGACAGTCTTCGCTGTGATGTGTGCCGCTCTTTTCCCGCTTCTTCATATGGGACGTATATGGCTTGTTTTTTATGTTTTGCCATATCCGAATACACGGGGACCATTATGGGTCAATTTCAACTCCCCGCTTTTCTGGGACTTCACTGCTATAACTGCTTACCTTCTCATCTCTGCATCATTCTGGTACCTGGGAATGCTTCCCGATTTCGGGACAATCCGTGACAAGGCAGTCTCTAAAGTTAGGAAAGCCGTTTATGGATTTTTTGCCATGGGATGGACAGGTTCAAGCATTCAATGGCTCAGATTTGAAAAGCTTGCTTTCATCCTTGGAGGTATTGCAGCTGTCCTTGTTGTTTCTGTACACTCCATTGTATCCACCGACTTTGCTGTCGGGGTTGAACCAGGGTGGCATACAACAATGTTCCCGCCATTCTTTGTTGTTGGAGCCATATTCTCCGGTTTTGCAATGGTAATGACCCTGATGGTGATGATCAGGAAGATATATAAACTGACAAATTATATCACCGATAACCATATGGACGCCATTGCAAGGATACTGATCTTCGTATCGCTTATAATGGCAACAGCCTATGCAACGGAGTTATTCATTGCATGGTATTCTGGCAATGAATATGAGATGTCTGTTCTTCTTAAAAACAGGCTCACAGGTGAATACACAATCCAGTTCTGGATAATGATTATCTGTAATGCATTTATCCCGCAGCTCTTCTGGTTTAAAAAGTTAAGGCGAAACTGGGTTGCTTTACTGCTCGTTTCGCTTGCGATAAATGTCGGAATGTGGTTTGAGCGATACAACATTGTTGTTCCCCCGCTTAGCCAGGATTTCCTGCCGGCAAACTGGGCTGCCTTCAAACCAACTTATATTGATGTTGGTATTTATCTTGGGACAATCGGATTGTTCTCAACCGGTGTTCTGCTATTTATGCGCTATATCCCGATGATGGCAATCAGTGAATTGAAAGGAGTTGTTCATATTGGTAAAAAGAAATCCGATTGATCATGGCAAAGAGTTATAAAATTGGAGTTTTCACCGTTGAGGAAGAGTTCCTGGCTTCATTGGAAACATTAAAGCAGCATAACATTCCCGTATATGAGGTTTTCACTCCATATCCGGTCCATGAGGTATTTCACCTGCTCAAAAGGAAATCAAGACTACCACTTGCTGCATATTTTTTCGGACTATTCGGGATTGCAGCAACCCTGGGATTTCTTTATTATACATCAGTTATTGACTGGCCGATAGTATATGGAGGGAAACCTTTCAATTCGTTTCCGTCATTTGTTGTTGTAACAATTGTCGTAACAATATTCACTGTTACGATCCTGAGTCTTGGACTGTTTTCTGCCCGGTCGAAGCTTGTGCCGGGAAAAGAAAACACCGTTTTTGACGTACGCGCTACCGACGATAAATTCATCATTGTATTGGAAAATGCTGGTGATGAGGCGAAAAAGATATTGATGGATAGCGGGGCTGACGAAGTAATTGACAAGGAATTTGAAAAAGTACTTGCATGAGGAAGATTTTTGCACTTTTAATACTGGTAGTACTTGCAGGTTGCGACAGGCACAGGAATCATCCGGGCTGGGATTATTTCCCTGATATGTTCTACTCAACAGCTTATGAGACATACACGGATAATCCCAATTTCGATGACGGAAAAACCATGAGAACTCCCGCGGATGGAACGATACCGAGAGACTACGTCCCGTTTGAATACACGATTAGCGCTGAATCAAGGGCTAAAGCCGGAGCAGAACTGGTTAATCCTTTTAAACCTGATGCTGTTAATCTCGAAAGAGGAAAGAAAGCTTTTGAGATTTTTTGCATAGGATGCCATGGTCCATCCGGTGCAGGAGATGGTCATCTTTTCTCAGCGGGCTTATATCCAATGAAACCAAGGCCAATCGCGGGGCCGGGTGCAGCTCCACTCAGGGATGGTGAGATCTATCATACTATCACTTTAGGATTTGGTTCAATGGGACCGCACGGGTCGCTTGTCAGACCTGATGACAGGTGGAAAATAGTTCTGCATATAAGACAAATGCAGCAGGGTAAATAAATAGCAATAGAATGAAAGAGAAATTACAGATTTCAGGAGCATTCAGGGTTTCATGCATTGTGCTGGCGGTAATAGGCATTGTATGTTTCATTCTGGGTTTACGGACAGATCCTGAAGTTACCTGGGGGTCATATCTCGTCGCAGCCTATTATTTTGTCGAAATTGCAGTTGGCGCAGCATTCTTCCTTGCAATCCAGTACATTTCACAGTCAGGCTGGTCATCTGCATTCAGGAGGGTACCGGAAGCCATAATGATGTGGATACCATTTACAGCAATATTTTTCCTTCTTCTTTATTTCGGGATGCACAGTATTTATCACTGGTCGCACGAAGAGGTTGTTGCTGAAGATGCTTTACTTCAGCACAAATCATCATATCTTAATATCCCGTTCTTTTTTATCAGGCTGGTTTTAAGCTTTGCACTGTGGTCATTACTTATACTTGCACTCAGACGACTTTCCATGCGTGAGGACAGGATCGATCCTGCTGACACGAATGGCATTCTGGCTGTATTTCATAAATCAGAGCTTTATTCAAGAATATTGATATTTGTACTCGCTTTGACTTTCTCAATATGCGGCTTTCGACTGGGTCATGTCTGTTGAGCCATATTGGTTCAGCAGTATTTTTGCCTTTAAAGATTTCATTGCTGCCTTCCTTCATGGAACTACAATAGTGGTTTTGATAGTCTTCATTTTATACAGGCTTGGATATTTCCCCTTTCTTAATGAATATCATCTTCACGATTTCTCAAGGTACATTTTCATACTGTCAATTATATGGGGTTATATGTGGTTTGCCCAGTTCATGATAATCTGGTATGGAAATATCCCGGAAGAGACGCAATACTATTTTTACAGGTGGCAGGAAGGCTGGAAAACACTGTTCTGGCTTCAGATCATACTTAACTGGGGTGTACCCTTCATGGTACTGCTTCCTGTTCAGCCAAGCCGCAAACTGAACGTAATAATGGGTGTTATCCTGGTCCTGGCGATAGGACAGTATATTGATATTTTTGTTGAAGTTATGCCCGGAGTTTCAGGAGAACTTTCCTTTGGCTGGATTGAGGCAGGAATATTCCTTGGTTTTGCAGGATTGTTTGCACTCATTACAGCAACTGCTCTTTCAAAAAGCGGGATTATACCCCGCAACCATCCCTATCTGCAGGAGAGCTTCGAACATCAGTTTGAATAGGAATGCTATAGAAGCTTTAGAGGCTATAAAAGCTTTAGAGGCTTCAGAGGCTTCTGATAATATCCATTAATGAAATTAACAACAGCCTTTATAGCCTTTACAGCCTTTGAATAGGAATGCTATAGAAGCTTTAGAGGCCATAGAGGCTATAGAGGCCCGAACTATAACAACAGCTTTTACAGCCTTTACAGCCTTTACAGCCTTTATAGCCTTTGAATAGGAATGCTATAGAAGCTTTAGAGGCCATAGAGGCTATAGAGGCTTCTGATAGTATCCTTTAACGAACTTAACAACAGCTTTTATAGCCTTTACAGCCTTTATAGCCTTTATAGCCTTTACAGCCTTTACAGCCTTTATAGCCTTTACAGCCTTTGAATAGGAATGCTATAGAAGCTTTAGAGGCCATAGAGGCTATAGAGGCTTCTGATAGTATCCTGTAACGAACTTAACAACAGCTTTTATAGCCTTTACAGCCTTTATAGCCTTTATAGCCTTTACAGCCTTTACAGCCTTTATAGCCTTTACAGCCTTTGAATAGGAATGCTATAGAAGCTTTAGAGGCCATAGAGGCTATAGAGGCTTCTGATAGTATCCTTTAACGAACTTAACAACAGCTTTTATAGCCTTTACAGCCTTTATAGCCTTTATAGCCTTTACAGCCTTTACAGCCTTTATAGCCTTTACAGCCTTTGAATAGGAATGCTATAGAAGCTTTAGAGGCCATAGAGGCTATAGAGGCTTCTGATAGTATCCTTTAACGAACTTAACAACAGCTTTTATAGCCTTTACAGCCTTTACAGCCTTTACAGCCTTTACAGCCTTTATAGCCTTTATAGCCTTTACAGCCTTTACAGCCTTTAAGGCCTTTACAGCATTTTTTCAGCATTAAGCAAAACAATGATCAGCAGAAAATATGCATCAAGCACCCGGGAGTATCTTCCTGTTCTTTGATCAGATTCATTAAAAGCAAATTTGATAAATGCCAGTATCAGCAGAAAGGATGCCAGCATTAGAGATACAACTATCAACCTGGTCCTGATTATTCCAAAGAAAACCAGGCATGTCCCTCCGAAGGCTGATGCAATAATCCATATTAATATCAGTTTTTTAATCCTGCCTCGATCCAGCACAGAAGTCAGGCTGGGAAATCCGGCTGACAAATATTCATCACCATATTTCAGAATAAAAAGCCAGAAGTGAGGGATCTGTCCGATAAAAAACAGAATTTGTATTATAATGATTGTCCTGTCTGTGATGGATCCTCCTGCAGCAACCCAGCCGATGAGAGGAGGCAATGCCCCGGTGAGAGCCCCGGGAATAACTGCGTAGGGAGTTATTCTTTTCAGGTATGTGTAAATCCCGTTATACCAGATAATTGTAAAAAGGCTTATCAATACCACTGTAAAGCTTCCCGTTAACCAAATCAATAATATCCCGGAGGAAAATGTTATTGTAAAAAATACGAGCGCCTGGCGGATTGTGATCTTTCCGGATGGTAACGGACGATTATGAGTGCGTTCCATTTTGTCATCATATGCGATCTCCTGAATCTGGTTAAGCACAGAAGCTGATATAGCAAGCAGAAGAATTCCTGCTGTCAGAAAAAGGAGCTCATCTGTAAAATGAGGATTGTAAAGGAAAAAGCCAGTGAAGCCAGTCAGGCTCACCGGTACCATAATCTTTATTTTACTTAATTCCAGGTAGTATCTGAATGTATTTCCTTCCCTATTGTTCATTCAGACCTTTCAGATATTCAATAATCTTTACTAAATCCTCCGGAGTGACCATGCCTTTATAGCTCTGCATCTGTCCCTCAGGATAGCCCTGTACTATTTCGGAATTCGGTTCGTAAATTGATCTTGTGATGTACTCATCATCTGCAGTGACTGTTACTGCTTCCCCATTCCTTAAAACGGTCCTTTCCTGGCCATACAAGCCAAGATAGCTGGGGCCAACCAGCTTTGATCCGTCAGAAGAATGACATGCATAACAACCCTGTGTTTTCATGATTGCATCTCCTGCAGCTCCCGGATTGGCAGTGGCAGCTGTATCTGCAACAAGAGTCGTGTCGGTATACCACTTTTCATACTCTTCTTTTGGGAGGACCCGTACAACTGAACTCATATATGAATGACGAAGGCCGCAATACTCAGCGCAGTATAGATCGTATTCTCCTTCCCTGTCGGACCGGAACCACATGAACTTCTCCCTCCCCGGCACCATGTCTGATTTGATCCTGAACTCAGGGATAAAAATACTATGGAGAACGTCAAGGGATGTCAGCTTCAGGTTTACAGGGGTACTGACAGGAACCACGAGCTCAGGGCTTTGTCTTCCGTTGTCATAGAGGAATGTAAAGCTCCACATACGACCGACTGCGGTAACATTGATAGCTCCGTCAGGAACCTTGTTCATCGGGGTGTAGCCGGCCCAGCCATAATAAAACATCAGAAGCGCAATGAGGATAGGAATAACTGTCCAGGTAATTTCAAGTGCAGTGCTGCCTTCGATCTGTTCGGCTTTTTTGTGTTTTCTCCTGTTATACCTGTAAACAAAATAGATCATCGTTGCCGTGAGGAAAACGATGAATGCCAGTGAAACCCACAACATGAGGTTGAATGAAGCATTGAATGTCGTTACATAGTTGGAAGCATCAAAGCCCGATGGTGTGTACATAGCTATCTGAAAATATAATCTATAATGGTTCCGATAATTACAAATGCAACAAGTACCGATACACCAATTGTTAGTATGGTGAACATCCTGTTTTCAAGCTTGAGGTGCATAAAAATCCGCAGAACGAAGCTTGACTTTACGACCGCAACAAGAAGTGCTGCAAAAACTGTCAGAGCTCCAAGATGAATGCTTGTGAGTGCAACGGAAATAAGGGTGAGTGATATAAGCACTACAAGTACTTTTATGAAAGTACTGTATGGTATTATGTGATTATGATCGTTTTCCATCATTTCTGACTTTTATGTTATGAGATAAAAAAGTGGAAAAAGGAAGATCCAGATCAGGTCAACAAGATGCCAGTATAGTCCGGCATTTTCATGAACTACAAAATCGTCATGTTTAACATCATCTCTTATGATGTAAACCACCACAAAGCTTATAAAAACAAGTCCGATAATAATATGAAGGGCATGTACTCCTGTCATAAAGTAGTATAATCCGT
Source organism: uncultured Bacteroidota bacterium (assembly GCA_963744745.1). Taxonomy (GTDB): domain Bacteria; phylum Bacteroidota; class Bacteroidia; order Bacteroidales; family VadinHA17; genus LD21. Next base: position 274,772 of record CAVUVD010000002.1, read on the forward strand.
AGAACAGAACATCACCGTATCCTCTTTGCCTGAGAACATCCGAACCAGGGTAGATTCCTTCATGTATATGATGTCCCCATTCAAAATACTTGTTCACAAGGAAAACCAGTCCTGCAAGGATTGTAACCGAAATCATTGCAAGCGCCAGTTTTTTGTTCTTCAGCTGAATTGCCGTGATTGACATAGCTATAGTCGCACTGCTGATGAGGAGGATGATTGTGTTGATCGTACCAATTGTAACATCAAGCTCCTCAGCGGCCAGGTGAAAGGCTTCTGCGTTCCTGTAACGGTATACGGAATAAACGACAAAGAGAGTACCGAACAGGAGCATCTCTGTGTACAGGAAAAGCCACATCCCCGTTTTGGATGCAAGGTCGTCCCTGTGAATTTCTGCGGTATGAGCAGTCTGATTCATTCGTAATGATATACTTTTTTAGTGATCTCAGGAATCTCTTCAAAGTTTTCGGTGGGAGGAGGAGAGGGAATGGTCCATTCAAGGGTCGATCCTCCCCAGGGGTTTGCAGGAGCAGACTTTTTGTTTCTAAGGGACGCAAGAAGATTCACGATTATTATTCCCAGACCGGCATACATTATCCAGGCACCCATTGTAGAATAAACATTCCCAAGATGGAATGATTCATCATAGTCGAAATACCTCCGCGGCATGCCTTCATATCCGAGATAGAACATGAGCCCGTAAAGGAGGTTGAATCCGATGAAAAAAACTGTGAGACCTATATTCGCCCATCTTTCATCGTACATGCGTCCTGTCATTTTGGGAAACCAGTAATGAATTGCCCCGAAGAATGCGAATCCCGTGCCGCCGAAAACAATATAGTGGAAATGAGCTACAACGAAATGCGTATTATGAAGGTGAATATCGGCTGCAAGCGAACCAAGCATCAACCCGGAAAAGCCTCCGATCATGAAGACGAATATGAATCCCAGCGCCCAGTAAAAAGGTGTCCTTAGATCGATCGACCCCTTATGCATAGTCGAGATCCAGTTGAACACCTTGATAGCGCTTGGAATTGCAACCATGAAAGTGAGAAGCGAAAAAGTATACATTGAAACATTGCTCATTCCCGAAGTGAACATATGATGGCCCCATACAAAATATCCCACAACGGCAATACCCATCATCGAACCTATCATGAATTTATAGCCGAATACTGTTTTATGAGCTAAAGTTGAGATTATCTCTGAAATAGCGCCCATTGCAGGCAATATCATTATATAAACTGCCGGATGGCTGTAAGTCCAGAACAGATGCTGATACAGAACAGGATCGCCGCCCAGGGTCGGATCAAAGAAGCCGATGTTAAATAGTTTTTCAGCAACAATAAGCAGGAGGGTGATCCCTATAACCGGAGTAGCAAGAAGCTGTATCCAGCCGGTTGCATAAAGAGACCAGGGGAATAAAGGCATTTTCGTCCATGTCATACCCGGTGCACGCATCCTGTGCATGGTAACAATAAAGTTTATCCCGGTGATGATTGTTGAGAATCCAAGTATGAAAGCGCCAAGTACTGCCGGCAGCATATTACCTGTAGTTCTGAAGCTGTACGGTGCATAGAAAGTCCATCCTGTATCGGGAGCGCCTTCTCCTGCAAAGATGGCTATCAATACCATTATTACGCCACTTGTATAAAGGTACCAGGATAATAGATTAAGCCGTGGGAAAGCCACATCTTTTGCGCCGATAAGCAAAGGCAGGAAAAAATTCCCGAATACTGCAGGAAGCCCTGGAATAACAATTGCAAAAATCATTATTATCCCATGGATTGTAAATAAAGCATTATAGGTCTGGGGATCCATGATTGTTTTACCAGGGGCGATCAGCTCAAATTTCATCAATAGCCCCAGGGTTGCTGCAACAGAGAAGAAAATAAGGAATGAAAAAAGATACAGCAGACCTATCCTCTTGTGGTCGGTAGACAGGATCCAGGCAAAAATTCCCTTGTGTTTCCCCTGGTATTGCAGATAATCAGGCTCCAAGACGTTTTCCTGAACATTCATAGAATTAGGATATAAGTTTTATACTCTTTTAAGTTTAGGCTTAAGAACAAGGTATATCAGCAGTACTCCGAGAAAAAAAGATATAAGTATGGCTGAGACTTTTGTCACATTAAATACAAACTGGTTTCCTATTGTATCGTATGAATAACATATTGCCAGAAGCCTGTTTATGCTGGGGCCGATCTTCCCGTTGGCTGCTTCCACCATAGTTATTTTAATATCGAAAGGCAGGAACTCTATACCCCTGAGATATCTTGTGATCTTCCCGTCATCAGCCAGTGCAATAAGTCCTGTCGGATGTACATATTCATTATTTACTTTTTTGAAATGGAATCCGACCGATTGTGTAAGCTTTGCTATCTCCAGGCTGTCGGCGACGAAGAACTGCCAGGCTGTGGCAGATTCCTTATCCTTCATGTTTGAAATATAGGCGGCCTTCTTCTTGTTGCCGAGATCAATTTTCTCAGTATGATCAAAGCTTATTGTAATAACCTGGTAATCCTGACCAAGTTTAAGATCCATCTCATCTACAAACTTTGAAATGCCCCACATCAGAGGACTGCAGGTCCCCGGGCACCTGTAATAAACCAGGTTAAGAATGGCAGGTTTTTGGAGAACATCTCTCAAAAGTACAGTATCTCCGGCCTCATTAACCAGTTTTGCATCGAGGTATACATAATCACCCTGCTTTTCTTCAAAACCCACCTGCATCTGCTGATCAAAAAGAGAGTTTTGTGAAAAGGAATCTGTGCAGATAAAAGCAAATAATGCAAGGAAAAGTCTTAAATTATTCATTGCAGCCAGCTTTAGTATGTTATAGAAAGTATAAAGATAGCAAAAAATGGACTCAAATACCAGAGCATAAAGCATGTCCGAGATATTATTTATGCCGGTTTGCTGATTATCAGACAGATTTTTTCACCGGCGTTTCCTCTGAATAAATTCCGGCTATCAGGAGCGAACCTCCCATAAGCGAAATATCCTTCAGGAGAGCAATTATTGTTGTTGTTTTATCAGCATCCTGAAAGAGATGAGGTATGTGAATTGTAATGATGAAAATAAAAAGAAGACATGCAAGCATTAAAGTAGCGATCTTCACGTATTTCCTTGAGATGATGCTTATACTGGCGCTGATCAGTAGCAGCCCTACTATAATTATGGTATAGGCTCCCTGTGGTACAAAGGAAGTAAGCATTCCCACATAATAATCCGTCATCAAAAAATGATTAATCCCGAAAAGGGCAAATGGAACAGCAAAAAGAATCCTGCCGATAGTTGTCATGTTTTTCATAAGTAGACTATTAAATTGACCAGGAACCGGTTTTAACTTTCTATTCTTAACCATAAAGTTACAAAGATTTTGTCACTCTTTTATTGCAGTTCGTCCATCTTCTTCTGACGTCCTGTCAATTTAAGCCTGAACAAAAGTAAGATGCGGATGTTAATAGCATTAAATAAACAAAACAATGGAACGAAGAAGTTTTATTAAAACATTAAGTATTATGACAGCATTTGCATTTGCTCCGAAAGTAAGTGGTTCAGCCGGACTGGTAAGTTATTCAGGAACACCGGCAGGCGCAGTTGAATTCCCGCCTCTCCCTTATTCATATGACGCACTGGAACCATACATCGATGCAAAAACGATGGAGCTTCACTATGACAAACATCACAGGGCATACTATACCAATTTTGTTAATGCGGTAAAAGGGAATCCCCTTGAAAATCAGGCAATAGAGGAAATTTTCGAAACAGTATCGAAACATCCCGATGCAGTAAGGAACAACGGTGGAGGTTTTTATAACCACACAATTTTCTGGAACAATCTTTCAAAGGAAACAGGGAAGCCCTCATCCGAGTTATCCGATGCAATCAATAAAGCGTTCGGTTCATTCGATAAATTCAGGGAAGCATTTAATAATGCAGCAAAAACCCGTTTCGGAAGCGGTTGGGCCTGGCTTGTCCTTAAATCGGACAAAACCCTGGCTGTCGGCAGTACAGCGAACCAGGACAATCCTCTGATGGATGTTTCACAGGTAAAAGGTGTTCCTCTCCTTGCACTCGACGTGTGGGAACATGCATATTATCTCAAGTACCAGAACCGTCGTCCGGAATATATTGATGCCTTCTGGAATGTAGTAAACTGGGAAGAGGTTAATAATAGATTCGACGGGGGACTGAAAAGTTAAATCCTAAGGTTTATTCTCATCCTAGCACCCCTTCTTTGCCCCTGGAAAGGGGAAGAAACAGGAGTTCTGAATCAATTTCTGTGAGGTGATTTCCTCCCCTTTTTAAGGGAGGTCCCACGCAGTGGGAGAGGGGTGATTTTCTCCCCTTTTTAAGGGGAGATCCCACGCAGTGGGAGAGGGGTTTATGTATACAAAAACCTCTTTATCTTCAGCGTCGCTGTCTTCTGGAACGGATCCGGATGTATAACAACCTTCTGGATCTGGCTGAATTTATTCACGTGTGAATTGACGTATGTTTTGATCTCGTTGACAAGCTCTTCCTTTTTGACTGACATATCCTCCTTAAAGGATTGATACTTCTTTTCAAGCTCTTCCATATTAAGATGAACGAGAGCAACGAGCTTGCCTTTCTGCTCAATAACAAGCGATTCAACAACATACCTGAAGTTGTTGATTATCGATTCTATCTCTTCAGGATAAATATTCTCACCGCTTGAGCCAAGTATCATGTTCTTTAGCCTTCCCTTTATATAAAGGTTATTGTTCCTGTCAAGTATACCAAGATCGCCGGTTTTAAACCAGCCATCGGGGGTGAGAACCTCTTTTGTCATTTCAGGTTCCCTGTAATAACCCTTCATTACATTTGGGCCTCTGGCCCAGATTTCACCCTCACCGGTAACCTTATCAGGATTGTTGATCTTAAGTTCAATATCTTCTATTGCAGGTCCCGTCGATTCAAGTACTGTCCGTTTCGGGTTTGCTCCGGCAAGGAGAGGAGCTGTTTCTGTAAGACCATACCCGATTGCATAGGGAAACCTGGCTTCCCTGAGGAATTTCTCTACTGTCCTGTTGAGTTTCGCTCCGCCAATGCCAAAAAATTTAAGCTTACCGCCAAAGGTTTTCATCAGTTTCTTACCTGCAGCCTGGTTGAGTTTCTTCCTCAGGAAGGGGACTTTGTAGAGCAGGTGGAGAATACTGTTATCTCTGAATGTCGGAAGGATCTTATTGAAATATACCTTTTCAATAATAAGCGGAACGGTGAGCATCATTGTGGGCTGTACCTGTTCAAGGGCTGGTAAGAGAACCGATGGTGTAGGCGGCTTCCTGAGATAATAAACGCCTGATCCATAAAGTAGCGGAAGTATTAGCCCGAGGGTATTCTCGTAAGTATGCGAGAGAGGAAGAACCGAAAGGAATCTGTCATTCTCATCAATAGGCTGAATACGGCCTCCCTTTAAAGCATTGAAGGTTATATTCTTGTGTGTCAGCATCACACCTTTTGACCGGCCTGTTGTACCGGATGTATAGATTATTGATGCAATGTCATCCTCTTTAACCTCATAGGTCTTTTGCGAGACTGCTTTCTGACGGAAAAGGACCACAGGATTTTTGGACCAGATATCAGAAAAATCCTCGATAGATACTACCAGTTCAAGCTGTTCTGATTTAAAGCCATCTATCCTTGTAAGTAGTGTCGATGAAACAAACAGAGCTTTCGTTCCGGAATGTTCAAGAACATTTGCCACTTCCCTCGCTGAAAAGTCGGGCAAAACAGGTACAGCAACAGCGCCCATGAATGTAATTGCGAAATATGCAACAGGCCAGTTTGGCATATTCGAACTTAGAATTGCTACCCTGTCACCGGGAACAATCCCGTTCTTTTCAAGGAAAACAATGACAGCATTCACCTCATCGTTTACATCATTCCAGGTAAGAGCTTTCTCTCCGGCAAATGAATATGCATTCCTGTATCTGAACTTTTCCAGTGTTTCATTGAAAACAGCAGGGAAAGTCATTCTAATGCTTTCCGTATTCATAGTAGCTTTTTTCTAAAGGAAAAACAAAGGTAAGTAAATAAACAGAGCAACAGCTTAATATTATATTAATTATAGTTAATTAGCAGATTAATTATTAATCCTTTAACGATTGAATAGTTAATTTTGCAGGAAAAGATATTATGTCGCAGATGATAAGAGTGACAAAGGAATTCCATTTCGAGATGGCTCACGTGCTGTGGAACTACGACGGGCCTTGTCGAAATGTTCATGGGCATTCTTACAGGCTTTATGTTACTATAATCGGTAATCCTGTGTCCGATCCTTCAAACCCAAAAAACGGGATGGTAATCGATTTCAGCGATCTTAAGACGATAGTGAAGCGTGAAATACTGGCAATCTTCGATCATTCAGTGGTCGTCAGCAGGCACTTTGATGACGGTAGGTTTGAAAAGCTTTCATTATTGTTCGGGAACGTTGTTCCCGTTAATTATCAACCTACCTGCGAGAACCTGGTGGCTGATTTTGCCGTAAGGATAACCGGTCAGCTGCCGGAAGAAATACGTTTACACAGCCTGAAACTTTACGAGACAGCAACCTCATATGCCGAATGGTATGCTGCCGATAATTCATGAACTGATGCCAGATAACGATCAGAAACGACTATTCCTGCTTGATGCCTACGCGCTGATTTTTCGCGCATACTATGCATTCATAAAGAACCCGAGGATAACTTCAAAGGGTATTAATACTTCAGCGGTATTTGGTTTCGTTCTTGCTCTCGAGGAGATACTGCACAAACAAAAGCCCACTCATATTGCCGTTGTTTTCGATCATCCTTCCCCGACATTCAGGCATGAGATGTTCAGTGAGTATAAAGCCACGAGAAACGATACACCAGAAGATATCAAAAAAGCTATTCCCTTGATCCGGCAGGTTCTTGAAGGATACAATATCCCTGTTTTCGACTGCCCGGGCTTTGAAGCTGATGATGTTATCGGCACACTGGCAAAAAAGGCCACGGAGCTGGGCTATACAACATATATGATGACACCGGATAAAGATTTTGCCCAACTGGTGAATGACAAGGTGTTCATTGTTAAACCTTCCAGAGGAGCAGTTGAATCTGTGATCTGGGGAGTAGAGGATGTTAAGAGAGAGTTCAGTGTGAATAGCCCGGAACAGGTTATTGATGTGCTGGCTCTTATGGGTGATTCATCTGACAATATACCTGGCGCTCCGGGAATTGGTCCAAAGACAGCAATGAAACTGATTTCGGAGTTCGGCAGCGTTGAGGAGCTGTTAAGAAACACAGATAAGGTGAAAGGTAAATGCAGGGATATTCTCGAAGCTAATAAAGATCAGATAGAGTTTTCGAAAAAGCTTGTAAGGATCGACCAGGATGCACCCGTGAATCTTAATGAAGAAAAGCTGGCTCTCCGCCCACCGGATCCTGAGAAGCTGAAACCTTTATTTGAGGAGCTCGAATTTAAATCGATCTCATCAAAACTGTTTGGTGAACCCGGACGGGAGAGAATCGAAGAAAAAACAATTATATCTCCTCCGCCCGATTCGATGCAGGGATCACTATTCGACTCCGTTGAACAGACTCCTGTAAAAGAGCTGAAATCACTTGATAATGTTCCTCATGATTACAGGGTTATAAAAAACTCAGATGAACTGAAAGAATTAGTTTCCCGTATAAACCAGCTCCGGGAATTTTGTTTCGATACCGAAACAACAGGTTCAAATGCTCTCGGAACTGAGCTCATTGCCATTTCATTTGCCTGGGAACCGGGAAAGGGATTTCTTGTTTATTTTCCGGATTCAGAGAACGAAACAAGGGAAATGCTTGATATCCTCCGCCCGTTATTCGAAAACCCTTCAATCAGGAAGATAGGTCAGAATATGAAATTCGACATCCAGGTTCTGGCAGGTTACGGGATCGAAGTTAAAGGTCCGGTATTCGATACATTAATTGCACATTACCTCATTGAGCCTGATATGAGGCATGACATGGACCTTCTTTCAGAGCTCTATCTGTCATACCGCCCGATCAGGATTGAATCATTCCTGGGTGAAAAAAACACCTCACAGAACAAGATGAGAGCTGTGCCTGTTGAAAAAATCCGTGACTATACTGTTGAGGATTCAGACCTGACTATTCAGCTTAAGAAGATATTTGAACCGAGGATCATTCTTGAAGGCCTCGATGAACTTGCCGAAAACATAGAAATGCCCCTGATAAAGGTCCTCGCAGCCATGGAAAGATATGGTGTGAAACTGGATCTTGAGGATCTTAACAATATAATGGGTGACCTGAGAGAAGATATTACTCAACTTGAAAAGGAAATATTCGGGCTTGCAGGAACCGAGTTCAATATTTCTTCACCAAAACAGCTGGGTGACATACTTTTCATTAAGCTGAAGCTTGACGAGAAGGCAAGGATGACAAAAACCAAACAATTTATTACAAGTGAAGAGATACTTCAAAAGCTTACAAGCAAGCATCCGATAATTGAAAAGGTCCTGGATTACAGGGGTTTGAAAAAGTTACTTACAACGTATGTTGAGGCTCTTCCACTGCTTGTTGATAAAAAGTCGGGAAGGATCCACACTTGCTTCAACCAGGCAGTGGCTGCAACAGGCAGGCTTAGTTCCAATAATCCTAATCTCCAGAATATCCCAATTCGTGATGAAAGGGGCAGGCAGATAAGAAAAGCATTTGTCCCGGAAAAGGGATATGTATTTCTTTCAGCTGATTATTCCCAGATAGAGCTGAGGTTGATGGCTCACCTGAGCAAGGACAGGAGCATGACTGATGATTTTTTGTCAGGTAATGATATTCATGCTGCTACTGCATCAAAGATATTTGGCGTTGATATAAAAGATGTCACCCGTGAGATGCGAAGCAGCGCAAAGACAGCCAATTTTGGGATTATCTATGGCATTTCGACATTCGGGCTGGCCGAAAGGCTGAATATAGGCCGGAAAGAAGCAAAAGAGCTTATAGACGGTTATTTTGCTTCATACCCGGGAGTGAAGCTCTATATGGAAGAGAGTATCAGGACTGCCAGGGAGCTCGGTTATGTAAAAACAATGTTCGGACGACGGAGATATCTTCGCGACATTCATTCACGCAACCAGGTGATCAGGGGAATGGCTGAGAGGAATGCCATTAATGCGCCTATCCAGGGTAGCGCTGCAGACATTATCAAGATTGCAATGGTGAGGATCTTCGAAAAGATGAAGTCTGAAAATTACCGCTCAAAAATGATCCTGCAGGTCCATGATGAACTTATCTTTGAGGTTTTCGAACCCGAGTTTGACAGGCTTAAGGATATGGTTCTGCATGAAATGTCAAATGCTGTGAAGCTGGATGTGCCGCTGATGGCAGAATGGGGAAAAGGAAACAACTGGTTCGAAGCTCATTAGTTGTGGAATATGGAAATAAAAGTCCTCTTTTATGGTGTTCTCGCTGAACTGACCGGTACTAGGCTGAAAATCTATAACGGAATTTCTTCCTTTGGTGACCTCAGGTTAAAAATACAGGATGAATTCCCCGAGATAGTTCATTATAATTTCAGGTATTGTCATAATAAGGTATTCATCAATGGCAATGCTGTCCTCAGCGACGGAGATGAAGTTTCACTGCTGCCCCCATTTTACGGTGGATAAAATCTAAACGTTTTCCATAGCAACCATTCTTTCAGCTGGTCTAAAATCCTTAACTGACCTGATTTTCAGAGGTTTATAGTTGCTTTTGGTGGTGAGCACCAATGATCCGGATTTGCCCTGCAGTATGGAACCGTACTGATCCTTATTTTTTACAACCTCAAGAGCTCTGGTAACCTGGGTATCCTTCTTTATTGCCCAGGCAAGTGCGCCTTCTTCATAGAAATAACGGCTCATGATCTCGTCCTCCAGGAGTGCTGTTATTTCATCCCTGAAAAGGGACAGATCCTTATCGAGGCTGTGTGAAAGTTCTTGTTCCATCCTGGAAAAAAGATCCTGGTGAGTTTCAAAATACTTCTCCTTTTTTGCATTTGCAACAAGCTCATTAAAGGTTTCTTCGGTTTCTGTTTTGTAGCTGAATTTACGATTAACAAGCATTGTCCTGAAATCGTCATAGTCCTTGTCAGTGAACTTAAAATCCTCCGGGGATTTGATATCCGGATGAGACCAGTAATACATTGTTGCGAAGTCAAAAATGAAATTTCTGAGAAATAATTCAGCGCTGATCTGGCTTAAAGTTTCAGATTCGATCTCTACATCAGGCATGATTCCTCCGCCATCTTTAACTGTCCTGCCGTTATGGGTTTTGAACTCAGATATCAGGGAATCGGGGATTACCCCAACGCTGCCGTCTTCATTCGGATGCGAGAAGTCCAGCGCCTGGATACATCTTCCGCTCGGAATGTAGTATTTTGCAGTAGTCACTTTCAGCTGTGTATTATAGCTGAGCGGCCTGGTGATCTGTACAAGCCCTTTGCCATAGGAACGCTGCCCTATGATAATGCCCCTGTCAAGATCCTGGATGGCGCCGGCCACAATTTCAGATGCTGACGCTGATCCGCGGTTAATGATTATCGCAAGCGGAATTTTCTCATCCAGAGCAGGTTTTGTCGTTTTAAATACTTCATCAAACTGCTTCACTTTGCCTTTTGTTGCAACAACTTCATTGCCCGGTCCCACAAACAAATTAACTATCTCAACTGCTTCTGTAAGTAAGCCTCCCGGATTACCTCTGAGATCAAGAATTATTTGTTGCGCGTTGTTTTTCCTGAGGTCAGTTACGGCGGCTTTAACCTCATCGACACTATTCTGGGTGAAAGTCTTAAAACGTATATAACCGGTATTGCCGTCAATGATTCCGTAATATGGAACCGATGGCATGGCAATTTTTTCTCTTGTCATGGCATAATCAGATTCAGTTCCATTCCTCTCAATAGTAACTTTGATTGGAGTGCCCGGATTGCCTTTTAGTTTTTCACTGACCTTATCTGTCGGCATTCCCTTTAATGAAACACCGTCAACTTTTTTAAGTATGTCACCCGCCTTTATACCCGCCAGGTCGGCAGGAAAACCTTTGTAAACTTCATTTATCACAGTGTAATCACCCCCCTGGCGTATCAGGGAACCAATACCTCCGTACTTGCCGGTCGTCATAATCCTGAACTCATCGGCATCCGATTCAGGAAAATACACTGTATAGGGATCAAGTGTTTTAAGCATGTTATCAATCCCGGTTTTCACGACTTTATCAGGATTGATCTCATCGACATAGAAAGTATTCAGCTCCCTGAAGAGAGTGAAAAAAATATCAAGGTTCTTTGCGATACGGAAATCTCTTGTTTCCTGGCTTACAAGGAAACTTGTGCTGATCCCGGCAGTCAGGAGAATGAACAGGATCAGTATTATTTTGCCTTTATGTTTTTTCATTTGAACAATTATCCTTTTAAGAATTGCGAAATTTACTAAGAAAAAGTGTCAGGAGCACTGAGTCGCAAATAATTATAAAAATTTTAACATTTGGATGGATCAGGAACTGTAAGGTTGATTAATCTTGAAATAACATCAAGGATTGCTTTTTCTGTTGCAGGGTACTCCGGAATTGTTTTACCCTTGAGAATAAGGGTGAAGATGATCTGTTTGTCCACAGAGGCCAGGTGCTCATACAGGATGTGTTTGTTTTTCCTGTAGGCTTCTCTCATCCGGCGTTTGGCAAGGTTCCTTGAGACTGCTTGTCTGAAACTTCTTTTGGATACGCTGAATACAACCTGGGCTGGAAAAGGCAATGATGCAGGACTATACGTCCATACAACTTTGAAAAGGGAAGAATGAAAAATGTTCCCGGTTTCGAATAATCCGGATATGAGTTTTGTGCTGCAAAGCCTTTCTGATTTATGAAAGGTGTGTTTTACAGTCTGCTTTGTCCCGCTTCCCCGGGAATGTATCTGGGAAGAAGCATTTATTTGCAATTCTTATTGTGCTCTTTCAGAAATTCATCAAGGGCCATTGTCATCGAAGGAGCTTTCGGATTAGGTGCATGAATGTCGAGCCTTAATCCCTCTCCTTCGACTGCGCTTGCGGTAGTTGGTCCGAAAGCAGCGATCTTGATTTCACCCTGCTTGAAGTTCGGAAAATTTTCCTTAAGTGATTTTATTCCGGAAGGACTGTAGAAGACGATTATATCATAATCGAATTCTTCCATATTGTTGAAATGGGTGCTGATGGTTCTGTAGAGAACACCAACTGTATATCTAATGCCATTTTTATCCAGAAGTTCCGGAATTTCAGCATTATGAGGTTCGGAGAGCGGTACAAAGAAATAATCCTCTTTATGCTTGATAATGATATCAATAAGGTCCTGGAATCTGTTATTTCCATGGAAGATCTTTCTTTTCCTGTACACTATATATTTCTGGAGATAGAAAGCAACACTTTCAGTAATGCAGAAGTACTTCATCGTATCCGGAACCACAATCCGCAGTTCGTTACATATCCTGAAAAAATGATCAATGCCTGTTTTACTGGTAAAAATCACCGCTGTGAAATCCTGCAGATTTATCTTTTGAGTTCTGAAATCCTTTGCAGACAAACCTTCAATCTCAACAAAAGGTTTAAAATCAATTTTCAGATTGTACTTTTTAGCCAGTTCCTGGTATGGTGACTTAGGGTTCTGAGGATCTGGCTGCGATACTAAAATCTTCCTTATTTTCAATTCTTCACTTTTTTAGTTAAACTATTAAAGTACATTAACCAGTCAACAAGGCAGAAAAGTACCTGATAATAATAGCTACAGGCAGGATTTCCAGCGCACAAAGGTATAAAATCAAATAGAAAATGGAAATATTCCTGTTTATAAAAATTAGCAGAAGCCGTGATATGCGGATCAGGTACATGAGTGCAATACCGCAGATACCGGTCATTACGAAGAATTTCACAGTTAACAGGGACGTGAATGTTACGAGCACTATCAGGATGAAAAGAATAAGAGCTGTAAAATGGTAAGAATGATATATCCCCACAAGATATTCATTAAAAACGTCTGACCGTCCGCTCAGATTACCGGTAACTATACAGACGAAATGCCTTAAGGTGAGAGCTGTAATTATAATTCCCAGGCAGATCAGCCAGAAAACTGTTCCGGGAATACCCCTTGGGATTGCACTCTGAACTGAAGCAGCCTGGTATACGAAAAGGCTTATTACAAGAAAGGACATAAGATTAAGGAGTGTTGTTTGCCAGTGAAACAGTACACCCGTATCTGCTGAATGGTCATTCAAACCTTTGAAAAGAAAAAACCTTGTTACTGTCTGGAAACTCTTAAGGGCGGATGTGACAGCAGTCAGCAGGAAAGCTGCCGCAAGCAGAATGATCAGCATAAAATCGGTATTCACCTGTCCGACCGGAGCATCCTCGCCGCTTCGAAGCTGGCTGAGTAATATTTCCTTTCTTTCTGCTCTTATCTCTTTAGCTTCCTCTGCAAGATTTACTATTGTCCTGTCGCTTCGGGGAACGGATAAGTTCCTGATAAAACCGGCTTCATCAAAAAATGAAATATACTCGAAACTGTTCCTGCTGCATACTGCTGTTGTATCGGCATATGTGAACGTTTCGTTTACCTTGCTGAAATTAACCACCGTCTTTATGTCAAAAGATTTAGTGGAAAGTTCGTCAGTGACTTTCCGTAAAGAATCTTTAGATACATTGATTTTAACAGTATCCTGCACCTTGTCAGAGGTGAATACGATCATAATTCAGGGATTCAACGGCGCAAAAGTAATGATTATTCGTAATCGCCGGTATATTATTTGTAAGATCAGAATTAAAAATGCGCATCAGTGCATCCTGAAATCCCGGTCAGAATATTATTTGCAAGCCTGCTGGCCCCAATCCTGAAAAGTTTGTTATTCAGCCAGTCCCTGCCAAGGCAATGTGAAACAATCTGATAATACTTGTTTGCATCCGGGGTAGTTACAATACCTCCTGCTGCTTTAAATCCAACTTTTATACCTGTTTCGTTATAGAAGTCCGAGATCGCATGGCACATTACAAAAGCTGCTTCAGGTGTTGCAGAAACGGGTGTTTTGCCGGTGGATGTCTTTATAAAATCAGCTCCGGCATCCATCGCAATCATTGCTGCTTTGAAGATAAGCTCATAATCATTCAGCAATCCTGTTTCAAGAATAACTTTCAGCTGCTTATCTGCCATCACATCCTTTGATCTCCCTGATTTCGTCGGCAACACGGTCAAAATCATTACCAAGAAATGCACCGACAGGAATAACGATATCAATCTCATCGGCGCCCGCATCAATTGCCATCTTGGTTTCAGTGACCTTTATTATTCTGAAAGTTTGAGATGTCGGGAATCCTCCGGCTACAGCTGCTATCTTTACATTTCTTACAGTAAGCTTCTCCTTTACGATCGGTACGAAATTAGGGAAAACACATATTGCAGCGACATTCGGAATGTTCTTAAACCTGCCGGAAAAGCTGTTTACGTTACCAGTGAATTTAAGAATTGAACTCCGGTTATCCGTCGTGTTAAGACTTGTAAGGTCTATCAGGTTAAGTATGCTCATGAGCTGCTTCTTGTCGGCAGGCTCAGGAACAGCAGCCAATATCTTTTTCAGTCCCTTCCTGATTTCAGCTTCCGAAGGACAGGATTTTATAAGCTTTTGGTACAGTTTGGTCATAACTAAAAAATAATGCCGGAAAGCCGGCTAAAACCGGGATCAATATAATGCTTTTTGGAAACAAACAAATAAATATTGAAATTATTCAATAATTTTAGATTCCATTTTTTATTAGCACACTGGTAACACGGATTTTACGGATACACACAGATTAAATCAGTGAATATCCGTTGCATCATTGTTATCATGTTCTGTTATTTTGTCACTTTTCCAAGTTTTCTGTTCCTTGCAAGAGAGGCAAATATACCAAAGACGGATAGGATCGAGAATATCACAAATCCTGTACGCATTGCTGAGAGAAGTCCGGAATAGTTTTCAGGGGAGATCGGTTTTTTGCCAAGATAAAGCGACAGCAGCATCATTGCAATTCCCATACTCATCATCTGTCCTATCATCCTCATTGTTCCGACAACTCCTGAAGCAACTCCAAGATGCCGTTTTTCAACGGAACTCATGATGGCATTTGAGTTTGGTGATGAGAAAAGACCAAAGCCGGTCCCCATCAGGATCAGCAAAAGAACAATAATATAATCCGGCGTAGCCTGTGTCAGAAAGCACAGGATCAGCAGACCAGCAGCAGTAATTGCCATTCCGATTGATGCAATTACCCCGGGATTCCTTGTATCGGATAATCTCCCTGCAACAGGTGAAAGGATCATCATTGCCACAGGTTGCGAAATCATGATAAGACCTGCGGTGCGGGCATCCAGACCTTTAAGATACTGAAGATAAAGGCTGATGAAAAAACCAATCGCACTGGTTGCCGAGTAATTGATAAGGGCTGCGAGTCCGGAAAAAGCAAAAACCCTGTTGTGTAGCATCAGCCTAATATCGAAAACAGGATGAGCGATCCGGGTTTCAATATAAACAAAAACCACGGCCAGGATTGTTCCGGTTACAATACAGAACCATCCTGTTTTTGAAGGTAACTGAGAAAAGCCATAAATGAACAGGGCAAGAGCAAATCCATATACTGCCGAACCCGTCCAGTCAAACTTTTCACCTGACGCCTCTGCCCATTCGGTCTTTATTCTTCTGTTTATGAGGATCAATGATATAATGCCGAAAGGCACCAGGAATGCAAAAATACTTCTCCACCCAAGGTACTGGGTAAGCAAACCTCCGACAACCGGTCCGACAGAGAGACCCAGGTACACTGCAGTAACGTTAATGCCCATCGCCTTTCCTCTTTCGCCTGGCCCGAAAACCGATGTTATGATTGCCAGACTTGTTCCAAAGATCATTGCGCTTGCCAGTCCCTGGAATATCCTCATGATGATGAGGCTTGTAATGCTATTTGAGAAGATGATCAGGAAAGTAGAGACAGTGAACAGGAAGATTCCCAGTGAAAAAATCTTTTTTCTCCCTTTTATATCCGCAAGATGACCGAAAGGAAGAAGGAATACAGCGGATGAAAGGATAAAGCTGCTTATTACCCACCCCAGGCCTATAGCTGTTGCATTTAGCTCCTTCCCGATGGCAGGGAGCGCCAGGTTGACAGCAGAACCCAGGAATGGTGTGAGAAAAGCTGCAAAAGTTGCAACGAGAAGTACAGATCGTTTTGAAGTTACCTGTCCTGAGGTATCTGTTTATCTTATTTTCCTGCATCAGATCAATCTTTTTCCTTTGTATCGATAATTATTGTCACAGGCCCGTCATTAACAGATTCAACTGACATCATCGCCCCAAACTCACCTGTATAAATCATTTTTCCAAGAGTTTTCCCCAGCTGATCCACAAAGTTGTTATACAAGGGAATTGCAATGTCAGGATGTGCGGCGCGTATATATGATGGCCGGTTTCCTTTTTTTGTTTTGGCATGAAGTGTAAACTGGCTCACCACCAGTATATCTCCTCCGGTATCAACAACCGAAAGATTCATAACATTATTTGAGTCATTGAAAATCCTGAGATTAACTATTTTATTGCATAACCATTCAATGTCTTCATTATTGTCTTTTTCCTCAAATCCGGCAAGAATAAGCAATCCTTTATCAATACCGGATTTCACCTTGTCACCGATTGTGACAGATGCCCTGGTAACTCTTTGAATTACAACTCTCATTGTAAATTATTAAAAATGATCAAATATAATACATTGATTTTTATATTACTTTGTCATGTTGTATTATATTTGCTGCCCCTGAACTTAATACATGGATTACTTTACAATTCTTGCAATAGCGCTCGGGTTATCATTCGATACTTTCGCAGTATCTCTTATCATATGGGGTAATACGAAATGGCATAATCTTCAGGCAGGCGACAGTCGTGGCTATAGTGTTTGCTTTTTTCCAGGGAGGTCTGACTGTAGCTGGATATTTCCTGGGCTCCTATGTTTCAGGAGCATTGAATGAAGCCGATCACTGGATTGCTTTCGGCCTCCTTGTATTCCTCGGTGCGAAAATGATAATAGAGAGCTTCCGGGCAGATAAAGAGGAAATAAAAGATTACAGCAGTCCGCTGATGTTGTTCACAGCCGCAGTGGCTACAAGTATAGATGCTTTCGCTGTCGGCATCAGCCTTGCCCTTCTCCGGGTTGAAATCTGGGCTGCCGGTATCCTCATAGGAGCTGTTACCTTTATTGCATCAATGACAGCTATCCGCATCGGCAAATCTGCCGGTGAGAGGTTAGGCAGCAGGGTAGAAATACTTGGGGGACTGATTCTTATAGGAATCGGGATTAAAATTTTCCTCGAGCATATTCTTGTCTGATACTCCTGAATAGCATTTCCCATATTATTGCAAAAGAATACTTTTTACCAGATCAGAATGGCAGCATGTTCCTTTTACGCTTCTCAAAAACAGCCATTTCGGTAAACCCTGTATATCTTAATAATTCATATGCTTCATCGAAATACTGCCCTACCCTTGAAGGCATATGTGCATCAGAATTACGCAAACCGGTACATTTTCTTCACGGAAAATATGAAGATACTTCCTGTCGGGATAAAAATCAGCAATAGGTCTGTTCCTGCCATTAGTATTTACTTCGAAGGCGACATTATGCTTTTTCATTGCTCCGTGCAAGTTTCCTGTAAAGCGGTTCAGGATCTGCTGATGGTTTGTATCCATAAATCCTGATCAGATCACAATGTCCTATAATATCGAAAAATCCTGATGCTACGGCAGCAAATTACAGTTTCAAAATATGATTCAAACAGTTTATCAATGTTTTTTCCTTCATAAAATTCAGGACCAAGATCAACAGTATTATCACCCAGATAATGAACAGACCCGATAACATAATCAAGAGGTAATGGATTCAAGAATAGCCCCTGATTTCTTTTTCCTTTCCCTCGAAAAAATCAACTTCAAGTCCTGTTTTGATTTTCATATCCAGTTGTTTTTTCTCTCAGGTTGTTCAATATGCTTAACATACGGATGAATATTTGCAGGATCCATATTCCATTCTTGAGGCTCCTTAAACAGAGTAAGATGCTCTGAAAACCAATCTCACTTAAGTCCTGCAGCAATTGCAGAGGCAATATAATCTTCCGGAGCAGATCTGCCATCGCTGAAAGTGGAATGCATATGATAATCAGTTTTGTAAATCATTTATGAAAAATTTTAATTCCTTTAAAAACTTACAAAAATAGTCCTATTGCGGTTCAATAAAAAACCTGTGATATAAGAAATTGAAGATGAAAATGGTAAATTTGTGAAAAGTTACTTGCGTGGACGAAAAGAAGAAATCATGTGTGTGCCAGGATTGTGATTTCAGGGATGTGTATTCTCATATCTTGATGATCCGTCAATTAGAGGAGTTATGTGATCACAAAGAGGAACAATTCTTTCGCAAAGGAGAGATTATTAATCATGAAGGAGAGAAAATTGAACACTTTAAATATCTTAAAAGCGGACTGGTAAAACTTTACAGAAGAGCTCCACTGGCGATGAACAGATAATAACAATAACAAGGCCATTTGAATTTGTAAGCAACATGAGTATTTTTTCAGAGGAAAGATATCAGTATTCCGTTTCTGCTCTTGAAGATTCTGTTGTTTGTATTGTTAAGCTTGATTTCATAAAGGAGCTTTTCCTGAAAAATGGCGGATTTGCAATGGGACTTCTTACCAAAATCTCCATGATAAATGATAAGATCATCAGCCAGACTCTCGATATCAGGCAGAAAAACCTGGTCGGGCAGGGTCGCTTTTGTTTTGCTTTATTTTACAAAGGAAATTTATAAATCAAGGGTTTTTGACCTTCCTGTTTCAAGGAAAGAGATTGCTGATTACATAGGAATGAGCACTGCAAATGTGATCCGGACAATGTCTGATTTTAAAAAAGAAGGATAATCAGGATTTTTGGAAAAACAATCGAAGTGGTAGACATTGAAAAGCTTGAAGTGATTTCAAAAAGAGGCTGAATCACCGGTACACTTGTATTATTCTAACCTTTTACTATCTTAAATGAATACAAATCTTACCTATGAAGAAATACCTTATCTTGTTAGCAGTCCTCTTCATGATCTCTGCTCTGCCTGTCCAGGTCAGCAGGAACCGCTGCAGACCAGGATAACACTGAAAAAGTCAAAAATTATACTCTTTCCGGATTCAGGCATGGATCAAGCTATTTTCCCGAGGTAGAGTCTGAAACATGTCCAGTATAAAGCCAGGCGACAGCCTTACATTCGATAAATATCATTCGCAAGATGTGGTTTATGAATGGATGAAACGATGGGCGGAAAAGTATCCCTGATCTTGTTGAACTTATATGAGGTTGGAGAAAGTTTTGAAGGCGGCCAATCTATCCAGATGACCTTCACAAACAAAAAAACGGGAAAAGATACTGATAAGCCTGCAGCATTTTTTGAAGGAGGCCGGCACAGCGGCGAAGTTACCGGAACTGAATCGTGCTCTTGCCTTGCACAAATATCTGCTTGAGAATTATGGGAAAGATCCATGATGTAACACACCTTCTTGATACAAAACTATTTATCTCAGGCCAGTAAATAATCCTGATGGTCATAATCTTTACCTGAAAACTGCACAGAGCAACAGAAGTACTGTTCGTCCTGAAGATAATGACGATGACGGTCTTCTTGATGAGGACCTCCTGATGATCTTGATGGCGACGGCATGATTCTTACAATGAGATGGAAAGATGAGAAAAAAGGGAAACTGAATCCCGATCCGAAAGATTCCACAGGAAGGATAATGAAAAGAGTTGCTGCAGGTAAAGGAATCTATCTTACATCATCCGAAGGAATTGACAATGATGGTGATGGACGATAAATGAAGACGGAATAGGCGGACTTGACCTTCACAGGAATTATCCTGAGAACTGGAGACCCCAAGTCTGAAGCACCGGAAGAGGATTTACCCAGGGAGGGGCAGGTGAATATCCGCTAAGCGAAACCGAAACAAGGGCTGTGGTCGTTTTCCTGCTGACACATCCGAATGTTTATGTTGTAAATTCCATGGATACAAGCGTTCCGATGCACCTCAGGCCACCATCAACCTCTGCTTCGGAAGAAAGAATGTACCCTGAAGATCTGAAATGGTATAAGATATTTGATGAGATAGGTAAGAAGATAACAGGTTATGAAAAAGCAGGAGATGTTTATAATGATTATGGAAACGGAAATCCCCTTTTCGGTCATGGACCCGATTTCGGATACTGGTATTTCGGAGCAATCTGGTATGGCGATGAGATCTGGAACGGAGCAAGAAACAAAGATTATAACGGAGATGGTGAGAATAGATCAGCTTGATATGATAAGATGGGATGATGAGGAGAATGACAGCCTGGGATTCTTTGACTGGAAGCCGGCAAAGCATCCTGTTTACGGTGATATTGAGATCGGCGGATTTGATCCCAAATTTTTATCTCAGAATCCTCCTGCAAAACATCTTGAGACATGGATCAGGAATGAGGCAATGTTCAATCTTGAAATGGCAAAATATCTTCCTGAACTTGAATGGGATAAGATTGAAGTAAAAAAGATAAAATCATATAAAACAGATTCAACTGATTACCAGTTAAAGATAAGCTTCAGGAATACACGGAAAACTTCCAACAGCCCTTAAACAGGCCCATCTTGTTAAAATAGTAACAGAAGACAGGGTTGTTCTTGATCTTGATACAGCAGGAACTGCAGGCAGGGAAAACCGTTTACAGAATTATTGAAGAGAAGAAACCAGGAACAACCAGGAATGCAGGGTGAATGGTCGATGATGATGACAGAAAGAGCCACGGCGACAGACCTCATTCACAAAAATGCCGGCTTCACAGAAGGCGGTGTCAAAAACACAGTGATTTCAATATCAGGCTTTACGAACAGACGAGCTACAGGGCAAAGCAAGCGTTTTTTCAACCAGGGGAGGAGTATTGAAGGATAAGGAATTTATAATCAAAATGAATCGGTTACAGATACAGTTACATTGAGAAGCAGGTACTGTTACATTTTTGTCACTGGAATGAAGAATGTAATCTAGTCATAAGAGACATAATATTTACAATAATTTTATACTTTTACAGAAATCTAAACATAAACAATGAAAATAGAAAAACATACTGTAAGGGACATTCCCCGCAGGAGATTCCTGGAATTGAGCATGAAAGGAGGATTGCTGATTGCAGCAACTCCCGCTCTTCTGATCTCAGCTGATTTCATGCAGAACGGGGCAACTGCTCACCTTCAGGACTGGATATGGACAAGGAGATCTTGCAAGGATCATTGCAAAAGCCCTTGAAAAAGGGGCGATTTTGCCGATGTTTATCTTGAAAACAGGATTTCCCGGCAGATAGTAATGGAAGAATCGAAATTCAAAAGCGGACTATACGGAATCAGCCAGGGAGCCGGAGTAAGGGTAATATCGGGAAACAAAACCGGGTATGCCTATACCGATGAGATAACTGAAGAAAAGCTTCTAAGAGCTGCAGAGGTTGCATCATATGTCGCGAGGAACGGGAATCAGATTAACCGCTGTCAATCTGTACCGACACAAGTTTCCTTCATTCGTAACAGTAACCAGCCACTTGGACGAAATTGCCGATGAAAAAAGGATTGAAATCATTAAAAGAGCCGACCAGGCTGCAAAGGAATATGATCAGAGGATTAAAATGGCAATGATCGATTATTATGATGAAATAAGGGGCAGGGTAATTGCAAACAGCGAAGGAGTTTATCTGAGAGATGAGCTTCCGTTAATGTTCTTTATTGTTCAGGCGATGAGCGATGACGGAAAAGCAAGGCATATGGCACGGGAAAGATTAAGCAAGCATTCGGGATTTGAAATGTTTGAAAAGGTAACTCCCGAAACTATCGCCCAGAATGCAGCACAGGGAAGCAATCGCAATGCTTGAAGCAGAGGATGCCCCTGCCGGAATGATGGATGTTGTAATGCAGAATGGCTGGGGCGGAGTGCTTGTTCATGAAGCAGTAGGCCATCCTCTTGAAGCCGATAATATTGCAAAGGGATAGGTGCATTTACAGGGAAAATGGGACAGAAAGTTGCAAACGAATGTTTCACAATGGTTGATGACGGAACACTTACCAAATTTCAGAGGAACAATAAATTATGATGATGAGGGAACAGCGGCAAAACGGAATGTCTTGATCGAAAAAGGAGTTCTGAAAGGATTCATGACCGATGTGCTGAGCGCAAAGCAGCTTTCAATGGCCAGGACAGGAAACGGACAGGCGGGAATCATTCAGATATATCCCTATCCCGAGAATGACAAATACATTCATTGATAACAGGAAAGGACAATCCGGAAGATATACTTGCATCAACAAAAAAAGGGATTTATGTTCAGAGCCTTAGCGGGGGAAGTGTTAATCCGGTAACCGGTGTATTTAATTTTACATGCCGTGAAGCTTATATGATCGAAAATGGCAAAAAAACCAATCCGATAAAAGGTGCAACGCTTATAGGATCATGCATGGATGTGATCTCAAATATTGATGCAGTTGGCAATGATCTTGAATTTGGTCCGGGTATTTGCGGCAAAGGCCAGGCGGCTGAAGTAACTGCAGGTCAGCCTACTGTAAGGATACAGGGGTATTAATGTCGGAGGAAGCAGAGCATAGTTAAAAATTCAAAAGATAAAAACATGAACTATACAGAATTAGCAGAAAAACTGGTAAAGAAAAGCCTCAGCCTTGGAGCTGATGCTGCAGAAGTATTTCTTGAAACAAGCAGGAACCTGTCGGTACAGGTTCTTAAATCGGAAATTGAAACAATTGAGGAAGCCTCTTCCCAGGGAGCCGGGTTCAGGGTCTTTGTAGACGGCAAAATGGGATTCAGCCATTGCAATGATTTCAGCGACAGATCGCTTGAGGATACTATTTCAAGAGCAATTGCTTTTGCAAGACTTTCCACACCCGATGAGAATAATGTTCTTCCTGATGATAAAGGAATTACACCTGTTGAGGAGATCTGTTTGATCAGCGGTATTGCAGTGCGAATCAATGGATAAGAAAATTGAACATGGCCCTTGAACTTGAAAAGCTTGCAATGAAGGATCCGCAGGATAACAAAAAGTTCAGGTGCCGGATACGGAGAAGGCGAATCAGAGGTCTTTATAGCAAATTCAAATGGTATTTTAAAGAGCTACAAATCATCAGGCTGTTCGCTTGGAGTAAGTGTGGTTGCCGAAAAGGGCGATCAGAAAAATACCGGCGGAGAATATTGTTCAAGGGTATTTTTTTCAGATCTTCTTCCACCTGGAGAGATTGCTGCCAAAGCTATCACAGGAGCGCATGGGAACTGCTCGATCCGGTAATGATCAAAACCCAGAAGGCTGCTGTGATCTTCGATCCGGATGTTGCACGTTCGCTGATAGGAGGAATAATTACTGCGATCAACGGGGAACGGGTCCTCCAGGGCGCAAGTTTCCTGAAAGATTATCTCGAATAGGCAATTTGCTTCATCGCTTCTGACAATCACCGATGACGGAACAAGGAAGAGAAGCCTGGGCAGCTCTCCGTTCGACGGTGAAGGGGTCCCGACAATGAAGAATGTTACTTGTTCAGAACGGCATTCTGAAGAGCTTCATATACAATACACAGGGCTGCAAAGCGTGCAGGAGTAAAGAGTACGGGAAATGCATCAAGAGGAGGTTTCAGCAGCCTTCCCGGCATCGGCACCCACAACGTTTATCTTGAACCGGGAAATAATACGCTGGAAGAAATAATTGCAGCAACCAAAAAAGGTCTGTCTGCTTAAAGAGGTGACAGGTTATGGCATTGATCCTGTGAGCGGAAATTTCAGCGGAGGTGCAAGCGGTTTCTGGATTGAGAACGGGGAATAGCTCACCCTGTTAAAGGCGTTACAATTGCCGGAAGAGCTTTCGATATTCTCAAGGCAATCGATATGATGGGGAATGATATTGATATGAACAGGACATTTGCATCGCCGACATTCAGGGTTGCAGAGATGCAGATTGGAGGGAGGTAGTTATATTATAATATTTATTAAATTTAATATTATAATATAACCATTGTTCAGGATAAGATACAGGGTTAGCAGGGGGTATTCCCCTCCCTGGAGGGCAGGGCATAGACGTCAACCTAAGGGGTTATAATATTTTGTAAATAATTTTATATCAACTACATACCTCTTTTCTGCCCCACTCCTTTGGAGAATGAGGTTACTTTTTGTAGTTTTACTCATATCAAAGAACTTTTTAAGTTTAAACGGGATGTTGCTTGTAGTGCTTGTCCCGTTTTCTTTTATAAATATAGTCATATTGAAGTGATTTCCAAATTGGTATATTCAAATATTTTCGACAAACTCATTGTTTTTTTGTCTTCTAACCAATGGTTTCTACTAAGTATTTTTTCAGTCCAAATGAGGAACTTTCTCATTTCGGATTTACCTCTTTTTATAGCTCTTCGTAACCGATGATGATTATCAAACAAACTTCTAAAGCATTTAAGGACACTTAATAGCTTAGAGCTTTTCTTATATAGATAACTTCTTCTTGTCATGACAATGTTCCAATTCAGGATAATAATGAGTAACTTAAAGTGAAGAAGGCACAGCCATCGGATGTATTTCATACTATGATACTGGTGCACACCAAACACAGATTTAAACACTTTAAATATTATCTCAACTTGCCACCGCATCCTGTACAGAGATGATATTACATTGTCGGGCAATATCTCATTTTGAACATTCGTAATGAAAATGTTAAACCTGGAAATGAACTTGTATTCATCACTTGTCTTATGACCCTTTTTTTGATGGGCTTTTTCGATTTTTCTCATTCTCTGTTCATATACCTCATCAGGCATTAATTCAATTATCATTCTCACATTGAATTTCTCTTTTGTTCCAATGTACACATCCTTGCACATTCTAGAGAGCTTATGTTTTCTCATGTACTGATATATTGGTTTGAATTCAATTTTCCTGAGCTGATCATCAATCTTTTCATATGCAGTTCCCTTCGGAACAAACCTTGAGATATAGAATGCACCTTTTTTACTTATATCCTCAAAAGATTTATAGCTGTAATAACCTAGGTCCCTTATGACAAGATCTCCACTTTGGATGTTATCTAACCCATCCAATGTATCCCTGATATCTGGTCTTCTGGATGGTGTTATGCCCAAATGGTTAATCAATCCACTCTTTAAATCGAACTCAAATTGAATGCAAGCACCTGCTTCGGAGGCACTACCTCCTGATCCAGGAAAAAATAGTTTATAAGCCTCCCGAATATCGAACCTGGTTCCGTCTTTTATCAGTACTCTGTTAAAGTAATGCAACCATCCAACATCAATCTGTTCGCTCATCTCTACTGAAAGCTGCTTTTCCATCAATCGTTTCAAAAAGTCAATTGCACATTCGTTAAATCTTTTATCTACGCCCTGTTTTGAAACATCGATATTGTGCTCTGAAATTGCTTCAATTGATATCTGCTGAAGGCTTTTGGAACCCCCGGAACCAACATCAAACATTAATAAATCAAAGAACGCTGAAGGTGTCACCTTCGATTTTCTTTTTGTAAATCCAGTTTCCCTGGCAATTCTATCCAGTTCATCTGTTGAAAAGCCATCTAATAAAGACCGGTTTAAGGCAGTGTTAATATGCCTATATTTTACTGTCTAAAACCTAAAAAAGTTCCTTAGGTTGACGTCTATGGGGCAAGGGGTGGGTTTATTGGTTGTTACTGAATGCCTGGATCAGGTACACATTTCCCGCAGATTACGCAGATTTAAAACCACGCAGATACGCAGATTGTTATTTAAATTTTTTCCTGTTTTTTCTAGTGATCCAGAATGCAATTCCCCTCCAAGATGCTTGTTTAATCTGAGAGTTCTTTTGAAAGGTACGTAAATAAAAAAACAGATAATTTATTCATTGTATCTTTTCTATCAATAGTGAAAATGCTATTACAAATTGAATAAAAATCGTCTTTTATTTTTTTGTCTTTATTTGACACAATATCATTTACCATCGTTGAGATATTCATTAGTTTATTCCTAAGCCATAAGATTAATCCTGTTTCGTAGGAAATGTCCAATACGACTTTGTTGTTTTCTAGTTTTATACCGCTATTGCTAACAGACTGGATTCTAAAATTATACTTTAAAATTACATCCTTAAATATTTCTGGTGCATCTGTTTCAAAACCTTCATAAATTAAAAATCTTCCATCCATATTATTTATTTTGAAAAGGTACCACTCGTTACCCCTTTGTTATAATCATATCCGTACTTTGTTGCATTTGCTTTAATGAAATCCAATTCACGAGCAAAAAAGGTTGCCCCTTTTGTCATATCGAGCGTAAAAGGTTTTTCCAGACTAGTTAATTCATTTGGATTAGACCATATTACTACATCATCGCCACGTTGTAAAGCACTTTCAAGCCACGGCTTATTATAGTTATCCCAAATATAATCATCAAAAGCTTTTGTTCCTTCCTTAATTCCTTTTGCTTCAATATTAGCTTTAATTTTACTCCAATCATCCATTGATAGCATATTAAATCCACCTTTGTGTTCAAACTTCCCTGATAACATGTATATATTTAAATCTTGTGCGGACAAGGCTTTATAAACTTCTTCGAGCTCACCTTGCCATCTACCTATTACTGTAATTGTTTTGTCGGGATTGCTGAATATTATTCTGGAAGATAAATATTTAGGTTTTACAGTTAATTGTCTAACAATAGCAGGTAGGTTACTTGTTGTTTTCGCTACAATCTCCTCGCCATCTTCCACAATCTCAAAAACGCTAACACCAACTCCCTTGCTCTTGGCGTGTGTGCCAATTTTATCAGGCAGAACAGTGGACGATCCTCCGGGAACACCAATATCCAACCTTACAGTTGTTACTTTAACCTCACCTGTCGCACCGGCAATACAGCCTGCAGCTTTGGCATTCGATAGCTCATCGATGGTTTTCAAGAGCCCGATTTCTCCTGTTGAAAAGTCATCTACTGTCCGGAAAACGATTCCTGTCCCATTTTCCAGAAAATCGATCACCGGGAAAAGGCTGTATCGAGCGGCTGCTATATCATTAGCTGTTTTATACAGGCTTTTGAATAGAGTGTTTTTCAAAAACACATTCCTGTTAAAGCTTCCCTCTTTCCATACTTCACCCAGGGCAACTTTAGTGAGTGAACGACCTGAAGTCATCAGCGATCTTAGCTCAGATCCTCCAAGCAAAGTAATTGCGGCATTGAAAGTTGCCCAACCGTACTCCCCATTGGAAATGTTAATTGCAGCCTGTGTACCCGTGCTGAAGGGGCTTAGCTGGTAAATGATGTAAAACAAATTTTGGCTCTTGTTGAATTCATATGCGGCGATCTGTGCCTGCACCCGTCTTTTTGCTTCCTCAATAGCTTTTGCCTCTAATGCTCTCTTTCTATCAAGCTCAATTTTTTGGCGAATTGAGAAGTATCCTATTGAGTTCATTATTTTCTCATCCATAGGTTTGCAACCGGCATATTCAGAGACTTTCCACCCACTGATAAATGTCCAGTAAAACCAGCAATCTGCCATCATCATCCCATCCTCATCCCTCTCAAACATCCCAATCACAAGCCCAGGATCATGGATTGCATCCCACTGGTGTTTTACCAGATCGGTGCCTGCTGTGTAGTCCAAAAGGTTGCTTGTTGTGCCCTGGGGTATCTGGTACTGGCTGTCGAAGGTATGTTTCAGGCTGAAGGTTCCGTGAGCGATCTCGTGGGCTATGGTCCTGTAAATAGCTTCATCAGCGCCTGCCGTGCGGCTGAAGATGTAACCGAACTGATTGCCCCTGGGCATATCGCCCGTTGCACTCTGGTTCTCACTGAACTGAAGCATGAAAAGGTAAATTGTCGAGGGATCAAAGCGTTCCTCTTTATGAAAGATGAATGCGGAGTTTAGCTGCTTCATCTCATCAGTGTACGTGCTGAATAACCCGCTTCCTGCAATCCTGAGACTGTCAATTGTTACGTTAAAATCTTCATCGAGACTTACCTGCCAGTCGACAGCTACAGGCAAATAGATCCTGTCAAGCTCCTTCTTGATTATGTTTATGTCTGTGTTGATCCCGTTTCCATTCACCGGCACCAGTGTCAGCTTCGGCTTTTTCACCGAATAGCTCATCACGATCATCTTGCCAAGGACAAATGTCTGCCGCTTGCTGTCGGTGTATGTTGCGTAAACCTCTATTCCGTCATTATCCTTTCCGGAGGGCAGTGTGAGATGGTACTCGGCACTCCTGCCGTCATTATCCATGCTTACCCTTACAGGCTTGTAGATTGTTCCTGTTCCGCTTCTGAAAACAACACTGTCGGGACTGATCTTTTTACCCTTTATTTCGACTTTTGCTGATATCACATCAGTTTCGCCCGACGGGATGAGCTTGAACGGGACATCATACAGGCTGCCATCGTTCATCTTTACTGTCCTGTACTCTTCGTTGAAAAGATTCGACCTGGCATACTTTGTGTCCCGTTTATCGTATGCAAATCTTGTCTTTTCAGGAATAACCCCGAAGCTCACGATTCCCTTGCGGTTATCGAGGACAGACGGTATCGTGGCTATCTGCTGAGAGCTGCCTGCAGCAGGAGCTTTCCCGAGCGATGTGGACTTTCCTGTCTTTGTATCGACACTGTACAGATTTCCTTCTGAATCCTGAACAGTCAGTGTACCGGGATTCTCAGCAAGCTTTTCACTTACGTCTATATGAACAGTATCAGAAGATTCATTTACAACAAGTATCTCTTTCCCGGCAATATCGAGAACAATGTCTTCTGGACTGTCTATTACTGTTTCGGGGATAACTACCGAAGCTTCCTCTGTACCTGACCTGACAATTCCATTGTCAGTACCTCCTTCGAATACATCGTCTATACTCCAGATTGCATTGTCGCCATCTTTCGAATTGTCGGTTATAAGCTGAACCTGTCCTCTTACCATCTGGTAATCGGTATTGATGAAGATATCCCTGAATTCACAGCGTATCTTCTTATGACCGAACAGTGGCACCTCCACAAACCCCTTTCCGGAGAACACTCCCGGCTTAATTGAAATTGCATATGGATCGGTCAAAGTCACCACGAAACCGCCGGCATCGAACTGCTGCAGCCGCAGCAGCTCAGCGAGTGGCTCATTGTTGCTCACTGCTAGCGGTGTAAAGGGCGAGCCGCATTCAATAACCGCAGGAAGAGGCATTGACACAGTATCGACATCACTCACGTTTCCCCAGACAGAGCCTTTTTTGCCCTGTACCTTGCATTCGTAAACCGTGCCGGGTGAAAGTCCTTTCAGCTCCGCCTCATTCTGTATTGTTTCAGATTCGTACCATTTATTTTCATCGCCTTTCTTCCTGTAAAAGATCTTGTAGCTGTCATAATCGGATGGATCCCAGGTAAGCCCGGCCTTTTTCGGGGTGACAGCCCGGGCCATGAAGTTCTCAATACTGCTGAAATCGATAATTCCGCTTCCTTCACCTCCATAGATAAAGCTGAAGACTTCGCTCAGTCCATTATTCCGTATATAATCTCTGCCCTGGACATCAGAAGCCTTCACCCGCCAGACATACCTCATGCCTTTTTCAAGAGAAGGTTCCGCAATTGAATATATGAGGCTTGTCCTGTCAGTCTCTGCGGTAAAGATTGGTCTTGAAGATTGTACGATCTCTCCGGGAGAAATACCTCCCACGCGCATTTCAAAGAGCTCAAACCTGTATATGGTTGAATAAGCAGAGTTTGGGGAGGAAGTAGTACGGGAGAGCCAGTGAAAATTGATGTATTGGGGGGTTGACAACGGGATGACCGCATTATTTACAGGCAGGTTGAGCAGGGGAGGATCAGCCTTTGCAAGGTAGCAGAAGAATGAGCCTCCGTTGCTTAATGCGACACCACGCCTGGTCCAGTCATAAGCTGTAAAGGTTATGACATAAGCGCCCTCCGGGAGCAGCTTCGAGCGCATGTAAGCATCACGGGAATAACCCACAAAATCCATGTTATCAGGATCAAAGAAAGGAGAAAGGTCACTGCCTGAGAACACTGTTGGAATACCTGGATCTAGAGTAAGTGGAGGGGGAACATATAATGGCGCTGAACGGATGATTGTTCTCCCGTTCAGCTCGATATTCATCTTCAGGAAGAGCCGGTAAGGAGCCTGGGTAAGATCCCGCTGTACGATTATCACCTTCAGCTGCCCGCTGCCAGGTGCAGCATAATCGGCAAGATTGACTGAATATGGGGTGATAAGCTGTGTTGTTACACTTACAGGATAAACCTGGACCTGGGCATTTGCAACTGGCAGAAATAACAAAACGAAAAGAACAGCGAGAATATCTCTCTGCAATCTAAAAAGGAGTTTGTTGGTGTTTCCCGGCATTGCAAAAACAATCAGGAACTACTAAAACGTGTCTCCAGGGTTCAGCACATTTCGAAAGACATAAAAGCGCGAGACGTTAAACAAATATATAAAAAAATAAATTTCCAAAGATTAAGGACCGGAAGACTTAAATTTCGGTTAAGGTAACAGGGATCACTCAAAAAATATATTCTGCAAAGATTCCTCAAGATCAGGGAATTCAAAGCTGTAACCTGCATTCCTTATTTTTTCAGAAGAAATACGGCTTCCTTTCAGCACTATATCCGCCATTTCTCCATACATAAGCCTCAATACGAAAGCAGGAACAGGCAATGGGAGAACGGGCTTACGAATCACACCTGACAGAGATTGAATGAATTCACTATGAGTAATATGCTGAGGCGAAACTCCGTTATAGACGCCATTCATTCCTTCATCCTTGATTGCTTTCAGGTAGATTCCGGCGAGATCTTTAATATGTATCCATGGCATGTACTGTTTCCCACTGCCTGTCGCTGCCAGGAATCCGAATCTTGCCGGGAGCATTACTCTTTCCAGAGCGCTGTCATGTTTATGCAATGTCACGGCGGTACGGATTTTTACTGTACGTATACCATCATTTGCAAAAAGGTCAGCAGTCTCCTCCCATTTTCTGCAGACATTCGCAAGAAAGTCATTTCCGGGGGGATCGCTTTCGCAGAATATCTTTTCAGAATTGATTGTTCCATAGTACCCTGTAGCTGAAGCAGAAATAAAAGTACTGATCTTAATTTGGTTCTTAATCAGAATGTTATAAATCAGCCTGGCTGAATCAGTTCTTGATCTTATAATCTCAACTCTTCTCTTCTCCGTCCATCTTTTTTCCCCGATGTTGGCTCCGGCAAGGTGCACAATATGATCTATTCCGTTAAATGCTTCCGGATCAATAATACCCTTTTCAGGTTGCCATCGTGAACACTCGTCGCAGTTCCAAAATGATCCTGCCCTCTTGAAAGAATGGACACACTGTAACCTTCCGAAAGAAGAATGGATGCAAGGTATCTTCCGATCATCCCGCTACCGCCTGTTATCAATACTCCTTGTTTTCTTTCTACGGCCATTAGTTATGAATTCAGAATAATATGCAAAGTTATAAATTAGTGCACGCCTGATACAGAGGTACCATCCGGTAAATCATAAAGTTAAACAGAGGTACACAGAGAAGGCACAGAGCCACACAGAGATTCATTCTTGTGGGATCTGTTACTCTCTGTGTTTTCCGACCAGGAGACCAGACGACCCCAAGACCCCAAGACTCCAAGACCCCAGGACAATAATCAATAATTTGCCTTTATTTCTTTCTGATTATTAAAGATATTTATCATCTTTGCCGCCGAAAAATTTTTTGTGAATCAGCGATAACTCTGATAAAATGATTTTTTATTCATCAATTGTATAATCTGTAATGAAAAAAGAAATGAAAGATGCAGTTGCTATACTATGTGCCGGAGGACCTGCTCCCGGAATTAATACAGTAATCAGTGCCGTTACCAAAATATTTTTACAGAACGGATATACTGTACTTGGAATAAACGGAGGATATAAATCACTTTTTTCAGGCGAGCCTTCATTTGATTATCTCGATTTTGAATTTGCTGATCTGATTTACAGCCGGGGTGGTTCTGCTCTCAAGATGAGCAGGCATAAACCCAAGGATGATGAGTTTAAAGTTGATTTCTTTAAAAAGAATAATGTCAAGCTTCTGGTTACAATCGGGGGTGATGATACTGCTTCATCAGCAAACCGTCTTACCAAATATCTTGCAGGAACAAAAGATGGACGTGAAGAACATTC
The DNA here is from genome assembly GCA_963744745.1 of uncultured Bacteroidota bacterium. GTDB lineage: Bacteria > Bacteroidota > Bacteroidia > Bacteroidales > VadinHA17 > LD21. The sequence goes on from CAVUVD010000002.1 coordinate 307,075, forward strand.
ATGTCCCCAAAACAATAGATAATGACCTTCCGCTTCCTGAAGGAACACCTACCTTCGGATATCATTCTGCAAAAGAAGAGGGTGTTCGTCTGGCAACAACAATTTATGAAGATGCCCGCACAAGCGGAAACTGGTTTGTTGTATCTGCAATGGGGCGGGAAGCCGGTCACCTGGCATTTGGTATCGGTACAGCATGTCATTACCCGATGATCATCATTCCGGAGATGTTCAACAAGACCAAGATCACTTTCGATAAGATTACCAGGCTGGTTATCTCATCAATGGTGAAAAGAAGGCTGATGGGTATTGATTATGGTGTAGCAATTATTTCGGAAGGAGTTTTTCATTTCATGAGCGAAAAGGAGATTATTGATACAGGAATTAATTTCACATATGATGATCATGGTCATCCTGAACTTGGAAATGTGAGCAAATCACATATTTTCAATATGCTTACACAACAGGCTCTTAAAGGATTGAGAATAAATGTCAAATCACGTCCTGAAGAGATGGGTTATGAGCTGAGATGCTGCCGTCCTGTTGCTTATGATCTTAACTATGCAACAAGACTTGGACTGGGTGTTTACAAACTATTTCAAGGAAGGGAAGACAGGTTGCATGGTTACTGTTGACAGAGGCGGCAGTATTCTGCCATTATACCTGAAGGATGTGGAAGATGAAAAAGGAAAAGTGAAACCACGTCTTGTTAATGTTGAAACTGAAAATGTGCAGCTTATTTTCAGGAACAATCTTCATTATATAACAAAGGCCGATTACAGGGGGGCCAAGAAATTTGTTCCAAATCCTGAAGAATATGATTTCTTCAAGATCCTCGAATGGGATGAGTCATTGTCGAATTAAACTGGACAAATGTTTATCATATTAATTGCAGGGGCTCAAATTTTGAGCCCTTGCCTGTTTTATGGAGATTGATTTATGAGACATTCTCCACCCTGTTGGTCCGGATATCATTGTATTGATATTCTGACAGATTTGGATTATCTTTATAGATTATCTCTTAAAAATCAATATAATGGCAACTCAGAAACCAACAAAAGGGGTAATAGCTATTCTTACCGGAGGAGGAGATGTTCCGGGACTAAATCCTGCAATACGTGCAGTAACAATCCGTGCAAACAGGGAAGGATACAAGGTAATAGGACTCCGCAGGGGATGGGCAGGAATTACTGAAATTGATCAGGGATCCAAAAGCAGACAACAGTAATAATTTTCAGATCCTTACTGATGATATAGTTAATAAGGCCGGCCGTACAGGAGGAACATTCCTGCATACTTCAAGGACAAGGCCAAGCCATATGTCAAAAGAAAGTGTTCCTGAACATCTTCAGATACATATAATGCTGAAATGAATGATCTTACTCCGGAGATTATCAAAAATCTCGAATGGCTTGGCGTTGATTATCTTATTCCGATTGGTGGAGATGATACACTTAGTTATGGTGTTCATCTTTACAAAAAGGGGGTAAATGTTGTGGCAATTCCGAAAACAATGGATAATGATGTCCCGGGAACAGATTATTGTATTGGCTTCAGCACATGTATTTCAAGAACAATTCAGATGACAAACAGTCTCAGGACATCTGCAGGATCGCATGAAAGACTTCTGGTTCTTGAAGTATTCGGAAGATATGCCGGTTTTACAGCAATGCTGCCTACTATGGCAGGCGCTGCAAACAGATGTGTTATTCCTGAATATGAATTTGATATTGAACAGCTTACCAAACTTCTGGTTGAAGACAGGAATCATAATCCAAGCAAATATTCGGTAGTTCTTGTTTCGGAAGGAGCAATGTTCAAAGGCGGTCAGATGATTTTCGCCGACAGCGAAAAAGATGCTTATGGACATGCAAAACTTGGAGGTATCGGCGATATGGTATCGGCAAAGCTTAAAGAACTTTCAGGAAAATATAATAAAGGAAAAACAATAAATGTAATTAACCAGAAACTTGGCTATATGGTTCGCGGCGGAGATCCTGATGCCCTCGATTCAATTGTTCCGATGGCATATGGAAACCTTGCCCTCGACCTTATTCTTAAAGGGGTACATGGAAGAATAGTAGTACTGAAAAACGGACAGATATGATAACCTTCCGATCGATGTGGTTACATCATCGAAGAAAGTAGTAAAGCTATCTGATTACAATACAGAAAGACTCAGACCATACTATCACAGTTTTGAAATGAAGCCATTCCTGCTGATGGCATCGGATAATTAATGTAAGATGAATCGTGCGTCAATGTGAGACCATACGTCGTCTTTACAAATCCGTATTTTTGCAGGGTGGGAAAAGGAATTGTAATAAAATCCACCGGCAGGCACTATAAAGTGCTTGATGATTCCGGAACTGTTACCGATTGCTCAATCAGGGGAAAACTCCGGACACGGGAGTTTGAGATCACGAATCCCATTGCTGTCGGTGATAATGTTCTATTCGAAATCGATAGAAGTGCAGGTTCAGGTCTCATCACTGAAGTACTTGAGAGAAGGAATTATATACTCAGAAAAGCATCGAATCTTTCGAAACAATCCCAGATAATCGCAGCCAATATCGACCAGGTAATCCTAATGATAACTATAATGCTTCCGGAAACTCCGGTTGAGTTTATCGACAGGTTCCTGATAACAGCTGAAGCTACGATTCCGCAAAAATAATAATCAACAAAACAGATCTGTATGATGAAGATGATTCGGAGAAGATGGTGCACTCGAATCAATGTATCGCAAGATCGGTTATGAATGCATCAGATTGTCACTCAGGGATAATTCCGGCCTGGATCATATTATTACCCATCTGAAAAACAAGACAAGCCTTATCTCGGGAAATTCAGGTGTCGGAAAAACAACTCTCCTTAATGCCCTTAATCCGGATCTGAATCTGAAAACAGGCGAGATTTCCGGGTACCACAAACAGGGCAAACATATTACAACATTTCCTGAAATGCATAGAATGCCATTTGGGGGTTTTGTGATCGACACTCCCGGAATCAGGGGATTTGGGATTGTCGATATGGAGAGAAATGAGATCTATCACTTTTTCAGAGAAATCTTCAGTATTTCGAAAGCCTGCAGATATCACAATTGCCTTCATCTTGATGAACCTGGATGTGCTGTAATTGAGGCTGTAAAGAAAGGAGAGATTAATTTTTCAAGGTACAGAAGCTACCTTAACATTGTGGAAGGTGATGACCGCAAATACAGATGAAACCGGAATTTAAAATTTCCTTTATCTTTATAGCTTCTGCCTGGATCAGAACCTGTTTATGGTGAGTAAATAAGATCTGTGGAGACTGGCAAGGCAAATGTGACCTTAAAACAAAATCTTTACACATGAAAAGGCTTTTCATAACTGTCTATTGTGCATTCACATTAATACTTGCCCTTAACCATTTTTTTTATAGAAATCTCTATAAAAAACAGATTAATTACATAATCGAACTCCTCAACAGTCAGGTCCAGATAGTTGGTCTGGAGGTTGATGAAACCAACAACCGATTCCTCAGTGATCTGAACCAGATTAATTTTGATGGTGACCTTACTTCTTTTTTTACCAATGGGGATAACAGGCGTTTAGCCATTGAAAAGATGAAACTGTTCTTTTCAAAGTACCAGAATTTTATCATTGGCATAAAGTACTACGATAGCAACCGTAATGAATTCACCCTTAAGCAGAATACTGAAACAGACAACATCGAATGGCTGGAATCCCAACCATATGTAACTCATGTTCAGGGACAGATTTACAATATTGAAAAGCTTTCCGAAGAAAACAGGAGATTCAATTACTACCTCCCTGTTTATAATCAGACTAATGAAACAATCGGGAACTTAGTTGTGACGGTGGATTTCCAGAGGTATTTCAGGGAAATTTTCTCAACATTCAACCTTCAGGCCGAGAGCGCCCGTTTTCAGTGGCAGTGGGTTGTAGGCGATTCAGGCGATATAGTGTTCAATAATTTCACTAAGGATATTGAATATTTACAGCTCGAGAAGATCACAGCAAGACTTAGTGACGGTTTTGCTGAAAGCACCGTTCACAGAGCGGTAGTAGATGGAGAGAATGAGGAAATAATTTCATCTTATTATCCTTCACAGCTTCTTCAGAGAGAAATTGGCCTGGTTTTTTCAGCGCCAACAACTTTTTTTCAGAAATATATTGCCCGAAACTCGGCTATCATCTCCATTCTTACACTATTCCTCGTCCAGGCAATCATTTACTTCTTCTGGAGATTTCTTAAAACTCAGAAAGCAGAAAAGGAGAGGCTCGGGGTTTCTGAAAAAATGCTTTTCACGCTTATTGAAGAAATGCCAGTCGGAGTCATAATATATAACCGCAGACGTGAAATAATCAAAGCGAACAAGGTTGCTGCAGAGGAATATTCTTATAAAAGCGAAAAGGAGATGGAAGGGAAGATATTCCCCGAGATCTCCTATATTGAAAACGAGACACAGCCGTCAGCTGATAAACAACTGCATCCTGATCAGTTTATCGTCATAAAAAAAGCAACTGGAGATATAGTTCTTTACAGGAAAAGCATTCCGGTAGTTTTCAGGGGAGAGGATGCCACAATGGAGATGCTGATCGATGTTACTTTACTTGAATCTGCCAGAAAACAGGAAGTCAGAGCAAATGAGGCCAAATCAGAATTTCTGGCAAGAGTGAGCTATGAGATCAGGACTCCTCTGAGTGGCATAATCGGGATGACAGACCTTCTTAATAAGCATGAACTCTCAAAAGATGTCAGGGAGATAGTCAGGTTGTTACATGGATCAACTGAAGTCCTCGTTTCAATTATAAATGACATTCTTGATTTTTCCAGGATTGAATCAGGAAGTTTGTTGCTTCGCGAGGTTCCTTTTAATCTGAGGGAAGAGATCAGTTATTGCACTGACCTGGCAAAAACCAATATTCCACCTGAAAGCCTTCAAATAATTTCTCTTGTGGATGACGATGTCCCCGAAAGCGTAATCGGTGATCCGTACAGGATGAGGCAGATAATAACGAATTTACTTAATAACTCAATCAGCAACACTGATGTTGGCGAGATAAGACTTAAGTGCTCTCTCAAGAGCAGGAAGGCGGGTATTCTGACCCTTTCATTCGAGCTTGCTGATACAGGAAAAGCTTTCGATAAGTACACATTGAAAAGAATGTTCGGTGACGTCGAAAGCATCGAATCAAAAACCCTGCGGGCAAATGATGAATCTACATTTGGAACTGCACTCGCACGGCAACTGATCGAGATAATGGGGGGAAGTTTTTTTGCCGAAAGCCCTTCGGGACTCATGGGCGAGAAAGGGACAAAGCTGGTCTTTACAATCAATTTTTATTCGAACGAGAGAGCTATCAAAAACCTGCCGCTTGAAGAAGTGACCTCATTCGATAAACTCAGAACCCTGGTGATCTCAGGAACCATTCGTGATGAGGAATCCCTGGCAACTCTTCACCTGACCGGAATGGCTTTGACTGTAACGACCTATATGAAGGCAACAGTGAACCAGGTTAAATCAAATATGAACTTCCAGGGGGAGAGATATCATCTGATCGTCATTTTTGATGATGGTTTTATTGATGGGTTCGATGCAGCATCAAGTTTATGGGAAAACAGACTTTCGCATAACTATATTGTCATTCTGATCAGTGCCAACGACAAGAAAGGCAATTATCTTAAATGTCTTATGATGGGGATAGATGAATACCTGATTAAACCTGTTACTGCTCCTGAGCTGACAAATGCAATAAAAAAACATTTTCCTCATATCGGCAAAACTCCGGGAGTTGTCGTGAAAGAGAATAATCTGAACGGGTTAAGAATTATGGTGGTTGAAGACAATAAGCTTAATCTGAAAGTAATCGGGACAATGCTTCAGAATATGGGTTATAAGTATGACATTGCAGAAGACGGGTATGCAGCTTTCCTTCAGGCAAGATCAAAAAAATACGACCTTATCTTCATGGACCTGATGCTTCCTGAAATAGATGGATTCGAAGCTTCCCAAAAGATCCTTAAAATCGATAAGACTGTCAAAATTGTTGCACTTACTGCCGATATTATGCCTGAAACAAAGAGAAAAGCTGAGCTGGCAGGAATTATTGATTTCATAGCAAAACCGGTAAGGGCAGAAGATCTGAAAAGGCTCTTGTCAGTACACTTCAGGAAAAGATGAGTAAAACCGATATACGGCATTTCATTAAATTAGCTGAAAGCATACCGGTAATTGATGTAAGATCACCTCTCGAATTCCAGACAGGCCACATACCGGGTGCAATAAACATTCCGCTTTTCGATAATGATGAAAGAGCCATCGTCGGGACAAAGTATAAAAAGGAAGGACGCATTCCTGCAATCCTGGAAGGAATAAGAATATCCGGACCAGCGTTTCACAATAAACTTCAGAAAGCAATCGACGCTGCTCCGGACGGAAGGCTGCTTGTACATTGCTGGAGAGGAGGAATGAGATCGGAGGCAATGGCCTGGCTCTTTTCACTTGGTGAAATCAGGACGGATGTTCTGGAAGGAGGATATAAAGCATACCGGCATCATGTTCTGGAGAGTCTTTCAGAAAATCGCCGGATGATTGTCCTCGGTGGTATGACAGGCAGCAGCAAAACTCATATTCTGCGCTTTCTGAAGGAGAAAGGACACCAGATTCTTGATCTCGAAAGACTTGCACACCATAAAGGGTCAGCTTTCGGCGCTCTTGGGGAAACACCTCAACCTACCACGGAACAATTTGCAAATGATCTTTTCCAGGAATGGAACAAACTCCAAAGTAATGAACCTGTCTGGGTTGAGGATGAGAGCCGGAATATCGGAACAGTTTTCCTCCCGGAAGGTTTTTTCAATAATATGCAGAATGCAAAAACAGTCGTTCTGATGATGGACATTAAGACACGTCTGCCAAGGCTGATGGAAGAATATTCCGGATATCCTCCGGAACAACTGCAGGCAGCCGTGATGAGGATCAGCAAAAGGCTTGGCAGCGACAATACAAAAGAGGCAATTACAGCAATTAACAATGGAGATATTTCTAGAGCCATCGAGATCTCTTTGAAATATTATGATAAAGCATACCAGTTCTCTATTAAGCGCAAAAACAATCCCGGCATCATCTATGTTGAAACAGATACAGATGATGTTGAGACAAACGCCGGAAAAATCATCAGAACCATATGGGAATATAGTTTAGTAAGGCTAATTAATTGGCTATCTTTGCATCCCTTATGAAACGACATGATATAGAGATAATGGCTCCCGCAGGTTCATGGGATTCTTTGACGGCTGCCATACAGGGAGGTGCCGATTCAATATATTTTGGGATAGGTCAGCTCAATATGAGAGCCGCCTCATCAAATAATTTCACAATTGACGATCTGAAAGAGATTTCTTCAATTTGCTCTAAAAACGGGCTAAAGAGCTACATGACGGTGAATGTTGTCGTTTATGATAAAGAAATTGAGGAAATGCACAGGATTATTGATGCCGCAGCAGAGAATGGCATCACAGCAGTAATTGCTTCCGATCTTTCAGTTATTAATTATGCATTCTCAAAAGGGATGGGAATCCATCTTTCAACCCAGCTCAATATTTCAAATACCGAAGCCCTGAAGTTTTATTCACAATGGGCAGATGTTGTTGTCCTCGCACGGGAACTTAGTATTGATCAGGTGAAAAGCATAAGTAATTCAATCATAGATCAGAATATCAGAGGACCTAAAGGTGAGCTTGTGAAGATTGAGATGTTTGTGCATGGAGCATTGTGTATGGCAATATCAGGAAAATGCTACCTCAGCCTGCACGAAAACAACAAATCAGCAAACAGGGGTGAATGTTACCAGACCTGCAGAAAGTCATATATCGTTACAGGCAAAGAAACGGGATATGAACTCGAAATTGACAACGAATATATTATGTCGCCGAAGGACCTTTGCACAATAGGTTTCCTTGACAGGCTTGTGGAGGCAGGGGTGAAGGTTCTGAAAATTGAGGGACGTGCAAGATCGGCTGAATATGTCAAAACAGTGTCTTCTGTATACAATGATGCACTGAATTCTATTGTCGAGGGGTCCTACTCCGGGGATAAAATAGAAGGATGGAAAGAAAAGCTTGCAACTGTTTTTAACCGGGGATTCTGGGATGGTTATTACCTGGGCCAGAGAATGGGAGAGTGGAACACGACTTATGGTTCTAATGCAACTAAACGAAAAATATATATCGGTAAGGTCACAAATTATTTCTCAAAAGTGAATGTTGCAGAAATCAAGCTTGAAAACGGCGATCTGAAACGGGGTGATCAGATCCTCATAGTCGGACCCAGCACGGGTGTTGTTGAGTACACAACTGATGAGATAAGGGTTGATTTAAAAGTGACTGAAAAAGCAATGAAAGGAGAATTCTGCTCAATCAGGACGGATGATTTTCTTCGCAGGTCGGATAAGGTTTATAAATGGGTGGATGCAAAAGATATTATTCCCGGTTTTGAGGATAGGGTATGATAAAGGTTACTTTTTTTTCAGCAGAATTCTGATATCTGAACCTTTTCCCACCTCGGAATTCCTCACGAAGATTTTACCGTGATGGTATTCCTCTATTATCCTCTTGGCCAGTGACAATCCCACACCCCATCCCCGCTGTTTGGTTGTAAACCCCGGATTAAAAATCTTCTTGAAAGCAGACTTTGGTATTCCTTTGCCTGTATCGGATATATCAATAAGAGCGTTCTTTTCTGTTTCCGTTATCATAATTGTCAACGTGCCGCTGCCTTCCATAGCATCAATGGCATTCTTCGAAACATTTTCAACGACCCACTCAAATAGAGCTGCGTTTACAGGGGCGTAAACATCGTTTTTGGTTCTGGAATCCCATGTAAATTTTATTCTCGAAGAGGTTCTCGTCCTCAGATATTCAATTGCCCCCCCAACAATACTATTAATATTATCTCTCACAAGTGCCGGTTTCGAACCTATTCTTGAAAACCTTTCTGTCACTTTCTCAAGACGCTGAGCATCGAGCGCAAGTTCTTTTGATATCTGAATTTCAGGGTACTTATGTTGTAATATCTCAATCCATCCTGCAAGTGATGAAGTTGGCGTTCCAAGCTGATGGGCTGTCTCCTTTGATAATGATACCCAGACCTGGTTTTGTTCGGCTTTTCTTGATGATTTGAAAGCTAAGGCTGAAACAATTATGAACATGAGAATAATTCCTACCTGCACGTATGGATAATAGATGAGCATGGTGAGAATAATGCTGTCACTGTAGTATATCAGATTATAATGTCCCTTATCGAGTGATATCACAATAGGATTGTTTTTCTCCTTGATCTTGTCAAGTTGTCTCTTCATGTAGCCGGGATCGCTTTCTCTGGCTGCATCGAAATTCCTTGAAGAGATGATACTGTCAGATTCGTTGGTAAGAATAACGGGCACGGATGTATTATTCTCAATAATTGAAAGCAGCAGAGTATCGACATTCTGATTGGGATCTGTCAGATCGGAGATCCTTATTGTAGCCTGAGCCCAAAGTTCTACATTTCTTCTTTCCTGGACTTTAAGCCGGCCGACAAGAGTTTTTGTATAGATAAGAGAACCCATTCCCGTCAGAACTGCAAAAGCCAGAAGGAATGATTTACCTATATATTTCCTGCGGAAAATGGACATTCTACGCTGAAGATGAGAATCAATTAATCTGTGATTAAAATCTTAACGAATAAAATTAAGTGTAATTGTTGGAATTATTTCTTTTTGAACAAATTCCGTAATACTTTCTTCTCCTCTTCATTTTTAATTTGCGGAACACTGTCATTTTCATCCCAGATAATATTGAATCTGGTTACCTTCTTTTCAGTTGTGGCCGGAGCCGACTGTTCTGGTTCATCTTTGTACCAGCCATACTCCTCATTCAGAATGTTCCTTAGAGATTGCTTTTCCGACTTCAGGTTTTTGTTGACTTCCTGGCTTACAGCTTGCAGATCATAGCTAACCTTTACATTATCTCCCTTGTTCTCGACTTTGAGTAACAGGGATGTTCTGCCAAGGCCATCATCCTTTACGGCTCCGAACTCTGTAACCGGTTTCCTGGCCGCTTTTCTTTTCTTACTCAACAATTGTGAAAGGAGCACCTTAACATGATATTCATAGTTACTGCTGAACTCATGACGGCCATTGACAGTCAGGTCGGCAGCAGAGGATTTCACATCCATCTGTGGTATTACAATCGCATTGTCTCTTATAAAGAAATCATTTTCGAGCCTGTCAAACTGGATGTTCTCCAGCTCGGATAGTTCAATGAATGATGACAGTTTTTTAACCGGTTCAAAATTTATGAGGGTTCCGTTTTCAATTACGAACCTTCCTTCAGATGCCATCTCCCTGGCCCTGGGACTGAATTCCCGGTTCAGAGGAAGCAGAATTGAAACAGCGCCTGAGAGGTCTCCAGAAAGATTTTCATCAAGGATAAAGTTTTGTCCAAAGTTCTTAAAAGTTTTAAAAGTCTGCCTTATATCTATACCAGTCAAAGTAAAATTACCTCTTGAAACATAAGCCTGAGTCTTGTTTTGGACAATGAAACCATCACCCGAGATGGAACCATTCATCGCTTTGAAAGCTAATTTTTTAAAAGTCAGAAATGCCGGTCGATAATTGAGAGATCCGGATACCGAGGATGCAAGAAAGGATTTGTACCCGAGACTGTCAATTTTAAAATTCAGATCCAGGACCATATCCTTCGGAAAGTTCACAGCCCTGGTTCCTGTCTGAACACCCTTCATTGGGGTGAAAGAACCGGGAAAAAAGCGGTCCATGGTGATGTCACCTGAAGCATACAATATAACAGGTTTCCCGGCAACCCATTCAGGAACATTCCGGTATTCACCCTTAAGACTTATCTTCTTACCAGAAAACTCAAAGCTTAATCCGGTTGTTCTTAAAGCATCCGAAACTTCGACATTCCCGCTGACATTCATGAATAACAGCTTTTGGCGGGACAATCCCAGTGAAAAGTCATTAAATGCCAGTGATCCTTCTTTCTGCATATCAATAAACTTATCAGCTGTTATGCTATCCTTCAGTCTGTGATCTGTTTTAATCCTCAGATCGACATCAACCGAACCCTTTGCCAATGTGATATTCTCAGAACCGAAAAAACCGATCAATTCGGCAGGGTACAGTCTTCCTTTTAACTCTATTTCGGTTAGCGGCTTTTCAAAATTCCTGGTCAGTAAAGACCCGGAATAATCAGAATTCCCAAGGTGAATTTTTATGTCAGACAAAGAAACAGAGCTTGTCAGGGCAGAATTCCGGGCTCCGTTTGTGTAATGACCATTAAAGGAGATATTGCTTAATGAAAACCTTGAAGCAGGGTAAGAAATATTGCCGTTCTCGAGAGAACAATCTGCTTCAATATGAGGCTTTTTGGATCTGGTAAACTGGCCGGTGATAATACAGCTTACCAGAAGCTTACCGGTGGGGTTGTATTCAGAAGCTTTAGCCCTGATTTTTTCCGGTAAATACCCAGTGAAGCCTGATATGTCGATATTATGCCCGTTGATTTTCAGATCCCAGTATTTTCCGGCTGATATCGAACCTTCAATTCCGAATTCATACCCGTCGACAATCATCATGCTTCGTTCGAGCTTTATACCTTCAGTGTTACTATGAAGATTCAGGTCAACAACTGCTTCAAACCTGTGAGTTATACTCAGACCCCGTGTCCGGATACTGTCTATCACAATCTCCGATGCTGCAGTGAAATCTATGGTTTTTCCTTTGATCCTGCTTTTCAACCGCCCGTTTCTGATTACTCCATTTATGCTGAAGCCTTCAGACTGGTTCATATACCGTGTTTTGAAGCCAGTAAGAATGATTTTCTCAAGATCTATAATGACCTCAGAGGTATCAGTTACTTTTCCGGGGTCGACATTATAATTCACTTCACCTGAATTATCCGTGAGCAAATTGATATTTCCTGATCTCGCAGTTACTGTTTCGATCCTGTAAATGCCTCTGATTATATCAAGCGGGTGAAAAACCATGAAAACGGATTCTGAATATAGTAGTGTATCCCCGCAATTGCACATGTAATTCACAGGTTTAAATCCTTGTGAGGAATGTACAAGCACATTCTTTAACTCAACAGATGCTCTCGGGAAATTCCTGATGAAAGACAGCCGGATCGCACCAATCTCAACCTTTGTTGAAACGCTTTTGTTGATATTTGCCATGATCAATCCGGAAACCTTATCCTGTAACAGGAATGCCATTGAAAAGAGCACAACAGCAGCCGATATAAAAAATATCAGTAATCCTTTTGCTATTTTAGGAAGGTGATTCATTTACCCCGGCATCCACAATGACCCCGCATCAAATTTAAATGATTTCTTATTCAAAAAGGAAGGAAAGATCATCCTCTTCTGATAATTCTGCAGGCTGTAGTCCTTTTTTGAAGACTCTCATTTTTCGCGGACCAATAAGACTCAGAATATTCTCTTCCAGCAGAAGCATTGTACTCTCTCTGAGGCCTGCAACATAAATATCCGGATTGATCTCGATAAATTCCTCTATCCTCTGTTCCCGGGTCTCTCCGGCATGGCCTGCCGGATTTGCATCGAGGTAATGAGGATTTATCTGGAACGGGATAAGATCTAAAGCTGCAAATGAATCGGGTTCTGTTATCGGCATATCATTGGTAGTCCTTATCGTAGGGCACGCAACATTGGAGCCGGCGCTCCAGCCCACATAAGGGGCTCCCGATAAAATCTTTGCTCTGACCGGTTCAATAAGCCTGTTATCTCTCATTGTTTTCAGCAGCTTCCAGGTATTCCCTCCTCCGATAACTATTGCTGATGACTGGTTAACTGCTGCTACCGGATCGCTGAAATGATGAATTGAAACCACATCATGACCGATTTCACGGAATCGTTCGGATACTTTCGATTCGTAAGTATCGTATGAAAACGTAACAGCAGCATACGGGATGAAAAGTGCTTTTACCGGTTTTGAGCCGAGAAATTGCTTTATATTGTTTTTGGGGTAGTCCAGGTAGGTTTCGCCCGGATTTGTTGAATTACTTATCAGTAATAATCTCATTTCTGTATCTTTTTAAACAGGGATCAGGTTTTCGGCAGGTTCTGCTACTTCCTGTTCCCTTGTTTCGGTTTCAAAGCCGAATGTACTGAAAGTATTATTAAAGATATTTATCAAAAGTATTTTCCCGCTTAAAATATCCCCTGTTCCGGTTATAATTTTAATGACTTCATTCGCCATATACATTCCGGTGATGCCAGGAAGAATGCCAAAAAATCCAACAGCTGCCGGTTCCGGATTTATATATTCGGCAAGGGCTGATGGATTGAAATCCCTGTAAGATGGACCGCCATTGAAGTTAAAAACAGAGATCATTCCTTCATGCCTGTATATTGATCCGTGCACCATCGGTTTTTTGTAGAAAACGCAGGTGTCACTGATGACGTATCTTGTTTCAGGGTTATCTGTTGCATCAATAATAACATCATAATTCCTGAAGAATCCCAGGTTTCCGGAATTGTCAATGCGCCTGTTTATAATTGTATATTCACAAAGAGGATTAAGGTATTCGAGCCTGCTTTTTGCAATAATTGATTTCAGCTTACCCAGATCATTTGATCCGTAAAGAGTTTGCCTCGCAAGGTTAGTTTCATCAACAAGATCGAAATCAATTATTGAAATATTTCCTACTCCGGCAGCTGAAAGATATTGAAGTACCGGGCATCCCAGGCCGCCTGCACCGATCACCAGAACATTGGCGTTTTTCAGTTTTATCTGACTTTCAATACCAATTTCAGGCATCATTATCTGTTTACTGTATCTCCTTAATTCACGGTTAGAAAGTAATTCACTCATCATGGCTTCTCTTTTCGATAAACACAAATATACCCAAAACAGTCTTAAGAATACATTAAATCAGCCTCTTAACCTTGTATTAATGCATTATTAATCAATCCTTAATGCTGCAGGCGAACAAAATAAAATAGACGCAGAAAACTTCTGCGTCTATTTGAATTTCTTTTTTTAAAACCTGATGCCTGATGCCTTAATTATTGAAAGTGAAAGCCACACCGACCTCGAAAGGATTCAGATCCCATCCACCAGGACCATCCCCTTCGCGGAACAAAGGTGTAATATAATATGTGCCGTAAATCTGAAGGTTGGAGTACCCCACTCTTGCGGTTGCACCATACCTGAGCAGGTTAAGATTGAAGTCGCTGTTAGATTTCACTTTATTCCTGTCCTCAAAAACCATCTTTGAATGAGAGTGGATTTTTACCCCACCAATAGGACCTGCAGAAATGTTAAGATGATTACTGCCGGAAACCGGAACCTGTACTTCCAGGAGAACCGGAACGTTGAGGTAGAGAGTTGTGAGCTTCGATTTTTCCAGTTCAGATCCTGGATCGAGAATCTCAATCCTGCCTCCTGTACCTTTCATGATATTGTTGTTACCATCAAACCTGTAGTTGTTCCAGTTAAGTCCCATTCCGGTCACAAAGCCAATATGTCTTGTAAGTCCGAGGCTAAGCTGACCGAAGTTGAGATTGAAATTGTTTGATTTACCGGAATGAAGTGTCATATAATCTATGTCATCCGGGATCAACTGATGTGTTCTTGAAACAGTGTAGTTGTTATAACCTATTTCAATCCCTGACCAGTTGCCCCTGAACCTGGTTCTTCTCCGTTCTCTTTTCTCCTCCCTGTCGATCCATTCTTCCTGATCATCATCCCATCTTCCGAGCCGGATCTCTGTGCCTTCACCCTCGAGTGACTCAAGGATGCTCAGACTCCTGTTGCCCACCATGATGTTCACCGAAGAATCGTTCTCATGGATTCTCAGAAACCTTTTTCCGATTACTACTTCTTTTTCCTCATTGTCAGTTTTTACTTCTGCTTCATCCTGCTGCATAACTGCAAAGATTTCCTGACCAAACCCCTGAGTTATTATTGCAAGAAACAAGATGGCGATTCCCAATTTTTTCATAGCAAATATTGTTGTTTATGGCTGTGACGGAGAAGGCTATATAAAAGTTACTCCGTTGGCTGATTATTTTTTACGGGAGCTTTGAATTTGAGCATGCGTGAATTGAAATTCAATGATTTAAGGTCGCCATTTTCGTCAGTATTCCTAGTGAGCGCCATTTCCCAGCCAAGAAGCTTATTGAGCCCGTCGATTCCCGCTTCGGCGATCTCATACCCCTTAAGAGGTGCGTCTGAAGGAGTTGTTTCCCTGAGAATGTTTGACCTGAATTTCCCTGCAATGAACCGGCCGATATTACTCCTGTGCTCATCGTTTTCCGGAAAATCAGGCTTACTTAAAGTAACCATCGCAATCAGAGTATTATCAGAGGGTTTATCAAAGGAGATGGCAGGTTCAATACTATATGTGATCTTTTCCGGAACGTTATCAATGTCTTTCCGGGGTTGGACTGAAGTGTCTTTGTTTTCAGAATTCACTGCGGTTTTTGTTTCTGCAACTTCCGCTGTTTTTGAAGAAGTAATGTCGGCGGCAACTGCTTTACTCTTTTTTGATTCATTATCTGAGGAGAACACCTGCGGATTCGCAACGGAATTTTCGGATGCTATTATAGCTCTGATTTCTCCAGGGTCCTGTTGCCAGAGCCTGCCCTGTAAAAAGAAGAAGGTAATCAGAGCTGCAGCGCTCAGGCCGGCCAGTACCAGCCGGATAACTTTCCGGGAAGGAGTCGACCTGTATAATCTGCCCTTCGCGCTGAATTGTACCTCCGGCGCTTTCAACCTGAGTTTTCTAAAGATTCTTAGTGTTTTATATCTTTCGGGGTTAGCGGAGACCATTTCCACCAGTTCAGCTTCATGATCAGGATCAAGATCATTCTCAAGAGAAGCGGCACAAAGAATTTCAAACTGATTCTGTGAGATCTCTTCAACCGATTTTTTGAGATTATCCTTTCTATTAAAAGATGAATTCACAGGTTTGAGGCCAATCATGCAGAAATCAGTGAATTCACTGCGAAGGTCAGGGTTCTGTTCAAGGAAAAGATCCAGCTCCTTCGCCTGTTCACCAGTAAGCTTGTTGTCAAGCCAGTCGGTGAGCCAGATTTCGTAATTATCCCTGCTGATCTTCATGATTCGAGTATAGTTTCAATTTTCCCGATATAGCTTTTCAGAGCAATACGTCCCCTGTAAATATTTATTTTTACCTGGGCTTCTGTTTGTCCGGTAATGTCAGCTATCTCTTTATAGCTGTATCCCTCATAATCCCGCAGCAGGATCGATGTTCTCTGGATTTCTGGCAGCTTCAAGACAGCCTTATGTAGAATTTCGTTAAGATCGCTGTAGCCCGAAGTATAAACCAGATTCTCGTGTGATATATCTTCCAGTCCCGACATTCTTTTCTCCTTCCTGATTATATCAATCATCGTATGATAGGCAGTGGAGAACAACCACGATTTTACTACAATAAATTCAATTTCAGCCACATGTCTCCACAACTTCTCAAAGCTGTCCTGGACAATATCATTTGCCCTGTGTTCATCCCGGATATTTCCCCGGATAAACCTGTACACGGCATCTGCATATTCCTCTACTGAACGGTTATACTCCTTAACTGTCATCGGATCCAATTACAATGCAAAGACGGATGAAAAAGAAAAAAGTTACAATTGAACACAATAATGGAACCGTTTGTTTGTTTATTTAATCTGCAAAGACGGATTTTGTTGGGATATTAATTGAGAAAAATAAAAAGAAAGCATGATAACATTAACGATAATACTCCTTTTTTACAAGAAGATAGCTGCCTTTATTGTGTCAATATTCAGATAAAAAACGTAGAGGCGCACAATTTGTGCGCCTCTACTATAATGTAGAAGAAATATTATTTTGGCTGGTAAACCCTTATCCAGTCGATCTCCATCGATGTCATTCCGCTGATGGGTTTGTCGAGTGCGCCGGCAAGAGAGACATACATTGGTTCCTGAGGAACATTGGATGCTTCTGTGAATACAACTGTATTGTTGATCTTCCACACCAGCTTGTCAGCCGACCACTCGAGTGTATAAATGAAAAAATCATTTGAATACCTGGATCCGATTGAAGTTTTACGATTATTTCCGTTTCCGGTAAAATAATCAAACCAGACTTTTCCTTTCGATGCCCTGCATATATCAATATGCGGAGTGATCTTGTCTGCCAGCATCCAGAAAGCGTTTTTGGTATTGGGATCACCGAGCTTTATCTTGGCCGAGAAAACCCCATATTTCTGCCTGAAGCTGTTCGCCGTATTGATTATTCCTGACGTGTAATTAAAATCCTTTTTAATAAAACCTTTATCTACAGTCCATGAGGTACCTGTGACCTTCTGTGGTTTTATATGGATTTTAAGAAGACTATTCCTGAGCTCAAAATTTTCCCCGGTATAAGCCTGCAGATCAGGATCAACAGAATACCTGTCATTCAACAGCTTATCTCCCCAGAAATAATTGGTAAGCCACTTTGCTGAGTCGAGCTTTTCACTTTCAAATTCATCGGCAAAGGTGAGTTCCCTGTGCTTCAGGATATCAAACTTATTACTATCCTTAACTTTAAAGTACCAGATTATATCCGGATCTTTTTTAAGCTTGTCATACTCTGACAGTTGAGTGAACATTTCGGTTTTCCCGAATCTTTTTTTATCGAGAAGATATTCTTTCTGTTTTTTGAATTCAGGTGAAGCAACATAATCCTTCAGCTCATTGTACCTGGCCAGTCTTGCGGATCCGTCGGTATTCAGGAAATTGGCATATTCTTTTGATTTCTTAAATTTATAATACTCCTTGATTTCGACACTTCCTTTGAGACTTCTTATACTCTGCAAGTTTTTTAAAATCATCTGTTTCCTTAAATTTCTTAGCTTTTGATTTCTCCCTGAATTCAAGAGAATTCACTTCATGCTCCAGTTTTTCATAATCTTTTATCTTGTCGGAGGAGTCGAGCGCCTGGAATTTCTTGAGCATTGTACCGGCAATTGTCCTGAAGTACAATACAATATCCTTTGATTTCTGAAGCGCCAGAAATTCCTTTTCTTTCGAAAACTCCTCAGAGTTTTTATATTGAAGCGATTCTATTTCTTTCTTTTTCTGAATGAATTCCGGGGAGTTCACTACTTTGTCAAGCTTATCATATCCGGCAAGCTTTTCGGATTCAGCAAAGTTTTTGAGTTTTTCAAATTCGGTAACCAGTGCCTTTTCTTCCTGCTCTATTTTTGCAGTTGACGGGATCATACCCAGTAATAATTTGAGGCTTGCCATTTTAAAATTGGTTTAGGTACAACCGATAAAGATAAAAATTTTCTAAAATAAACATTAATGAATGTCTTAATATTTGATGTTTGAGGCTTTTGGGCATATTCAATGAATTCGCAGAGCTCTTTCCAGCAAAATCCATTAACCGCATAGTGTAAAGACAAACATTACGGTTGTAATATCTTAATTAATAACCAGAAAAAAACCATAAGCCACGAAGGGACACCAAGGATTGATGTACCTGATGATAAAAGGCGTTGCACTTTGCCGTTAAATGGGACTTTTGAGACATCCTCATGTCTTTTAAAAGAGAATGTCTTAAAGAATTCATACAAAAATCATTATAAAAGTTTTGCATGTTCCGAAAATTTGTTTTTATCTTTGACTGACCGTTCAATCATAAACTATGTCACCAAGGTCGAAAGAACAGTTTGAAGCCATAAGAGAAGAGAAAAGAGCCCTTATTATGGATGCTGCGCTGGAGCACTTTGCCAGGGACGGCTATCATAACACAACAATCACGCACCTCGCAAAACATGCAGGAATTTCAAAAGGATTGATGTACAATTATTTTGAAAGCAAGGAAGAACTGTTAACTGCCATTATTAACAGGTCGATGAACGAGGTTTCTGCTTATTTTGACCCGGACAAGGACGGAATACTTACTGAAGAGGAATTTGAACTTTTTGTAAGGAAATATATAATGGTGATCAGGGAAAAGGTGGTTTTCTGGCGGTTATTCATTCAGCTGATGCTTCAAAAGGATGTCAGGGAACAATTACTGTATTCATTTTCCGGTACGCCCGGAACAGGAAAATTCAATGACCTGAATCCCCAGACAAGCTTCAAAACAGATGTGCTGAAAATCATTCTGGATTATTTCATACGGAAAAAGGATAAAATGACAGCAGGTTACGATCCAGTCCTTGAGATGAACATGTTCATGTACACTATAAGTGGTTTTGCCCTGACGACTATCTATACAGAAGCTGTCGATGACGATTATCACGATAAAACTATAAACAGGATTATTGAACTTTATAAGTAAGATGAAAAATATTTTAAGAATAGAAGTATTAATGTTCGCCATTATCATTCATTGCTCTTTTACTGCAGCACAGAATATAACAGCAACCGAAGTGATAAGGAGAGCAGATGAAAAATTCAATGGCGAAAAATCGAGTATTACGACAATGTCGATGACGATTATCAGACCATCCTGGCAGAGAACCGTCGATTTTAAAAACTGGTCTCTCGGGCGTGATTTTGCTCTTACTCTAATCACAGCCCCGGCAAAAGATGCCGGTCAGACTTTTCTTAAAAGAGGAACTGAGATGTGGAGCTGGAATCCTTCCATAAGCAGGCTTATCAAGCTTCCTCCATCAATGATGTCCCAGGGATGGATGGGATCGGATTATACTAATGATGATATTCTTAAAGAATCTTCTGTGGTGAACGATTATACCCATGAGTTTACCGGGGAGGAGATGATTGACGGGAGGGAATGCTACAGGATTAAAATGACTGCAAAAGAAGATGCAGCAGTGGTGTGGGGACATCAGATCAGATGGATAGATAAAAAAGAATTCCTTATTCTCAAAGCAGAACTTTATGATGAAGATGGCAATCTGGTGAGAACTGAGACAGGATCGGACATAAAAGTAATGGACGGAAGGACAATTCAGACAAGGATGGAGCTTATTCCTGCGGATGAACCCGGGAATAAAACAATTGTTACAATCAGAGATATTAAATTCAATGTCCCGATACAGGAAAGCTTCTTTTCACAGCAGAATATGAAGAATGTAAGGTAAAACGAGTACAGGGTCACGGTACAAGGCACAAGGTAAGAGTAAGTAATTGCTCCATGCACTCGTGAATCTGACCGATGTTAGTATGAAATATTTATCAACTGACAACATGAACAACTTTAAGATGGCATGGCGAAATCTCTGGAGAAACAAAGGACGAACACTGATAACTGTTGCTTCTGTTTTTTTTGCGGTATTTTTTGCTCTTGTGATGCGGTCATTCAGCTTGGAACATACGATCACATGTACAGGAATGTAATTGAACATATACAGGTTACATTCAGGTTCAGCATGAGGATTTCTGGGACAGCAAGACTATAGATAATATTTTTCAGCCAACACCGGAACTGGAGAAAACAATTCTTAATGATCCTGAATGCAGTTATGACAATTCCAAGGTTTGAATCTTTGCGCTTGTATCCTCAGGAACCCTGACAAAAGGAGTGATGGTAATGGGTATAGATCCTGAGAAGGAGAATCATGCTGTCAGATGTAGGATCAAACTGGTAAAGTACAGGATCACAAATGAAAACATATCCAGACTTAAACAGAACTTCCCGGAGAATACAATCAAAACTCGATCTGAATAAGGGTAAATCCTATTCAAATAATTCTTCATTGTTACTGGATCTTGAAGTTGAAGATAAGGATTCTGCGACAGTACTGACATTGATCAGACAGCATGCTTCTTTCGAAAACGGGTATATAAGCCTGGGAACACCGGATGTGCTTATTGGAGACAGGTTGTCAGTTTTTCTAATGCCTCAATCGGGGATACTCTTGTACTGATCGGTCAGGGATATCAGGGAACAACAGCAGCCGGTAAATACAGGATCAATGGGATTGTAAGAATGCCAACGCCCGATTTCGACAACAAGATAGTTTATCTTCCTGTTGACATCTGCCAGGAATTATATAATGCCCCCGGAATGCTGACATCAATGGCGATAACAGTAAAAGATAATGATGACAGGGAAATTGACCGGATGATCGGATCTCTTGGATCAAAGATTGAACCTCCTCTTCAGGATAATAGGATGGCGGGAAATGAACAAACTTATGATAAACCAGATGGATGCTGACAGTAAAAGCGGCAGTGATAATGACTGCAATATTATACCTG
Organism: uncultured Bacteroidota bacterium; assembly: GCA_963744745.1. Lineage (GTDB taxonomy): Bacteria > Bacteroidota > Bacteroidia > Bacteroidales > VadinHA17 > LD21. Next base: position 328,316 of record CAVUVD010000002.1, read on the forward strand.
GTAATTGCATTCGGTATTTTTGGTACGGTACTGATGATGACTGCAGAAAGGAGAAGGGAATTCGGAGTGCTTGTTGCCATTGGGATGCAGAAGACCAAACTGGCTGCGGTAATGGCTCTGGAAATGATTTATATCGGAATGATGGGTGTGCTTAGCGGAGCGATTGCATCACTGCCTGTGATCTACTATGGATATTATAATCCGATAAGATTTACTGGTGAAATGGCGAAAATGTATGAGAATTATGGAATGGAGCCTGTAATGCCTTTGCTGCTTCCGGATAAATATTTCCTGTGGCAGTCGCTTGTAGTTGCAATAATTGTACTCATTGCAATAATCTATCCTGTAAGGAAAATCAGAGGATGACAGTGGTTAATTCATTAAAAGCTTAAAACAAAGAATATGATCTGGAAAACAGCCTGGAAAAATGTATGGAGGAACCGGACCGCAGCCTCGTGGTAATTGCATCGGTAACAATGGGGGTATTTGCGGCTGTATTTTCCATTGCATTTATGAACGGAATGATTGCTCAGAGGTTTGATGCAGCAATCGATGAGGAGATCTCCCACATCCAGATCACCGGAAAAGGGTTCAGGCTGAATAATGATCCTCGGTGATTCATAATTCCGGATATTGATAATACAATAGCATCACTGAAGAATATTCCTGGTGTTACAGGCTATTGTCAAAAGATCAATACCGGGGAATGGCAGCAACTGCAACAAAAAGTGCAGGAGTTGAGATAATCGGAATAAATCCTGAAGAGGAAAAGAGGGTATTCGCACTTGATAAAACGATAATTGAAGGCACAGGTGATTATTTTGAAAGGGAATCAAGATATGATCTTGCGCTCATCGGTCAGGATCTGGCAAAAGAGTTGAATATTATCAGATTCATGATTGACACTGCAGTGATCTCATAATCTGAAAGAACAGGGGTTCCTGAAAAAGTACTTGATAGACTTGCAATATCTCACGGAACACGATTTCCGAACGAAAAGAAATTCAATAAGGCTGTTAACAGTAAGCTTTCAAAAAATGACAGAAAATATTTTTATCTGATTAAAAAGGAGGCATGGAATTCAGGGAAGATCGAGACTGACCCTTACTTTCCTTGACAAGGACAATAACCAGGTTTCAGCAAGATTCAGGATTGCCGGGATATATGATACAAAAAATACAATGTTTGAGACAGCTCTGTTTTTGTCAGAGATACGGATCTGAAAAGACTGACCGGTTACCCGGATGAATGCATTTAATCAGATTATAATAAGGATAACAGATATTGAACAGACAGAAAGCATGACGGAGAGTATACGGCAAAAGTTCCCTGACCTTGAAATAATGAACTGGAAGGAGCTTCAGCCTGATCTTGCAATGATGACAGATTATGTTCACCAGATTTATGGCATCCTCATGGTGATAATAATGGCAGCACTTGCTTTCGGAATAGTGAATACAATGCTTATGGTTGTGCTGGAAAGGACAAAAGAGCTTGGTATGCTTACAGCTATAGGAATGAACAAGAGGAGAGTATTTTCGATGATAATGCTTGAATCGGTTTTCTTATCAGTTATCGGGGGTGTTGCAGGTATGATCGTCGGTATGGCTTACCATTCTGCTTACAGCCAAAAATGGCATCAACTTCATGCAATATGCGGAAGGAATGGAGGCATTCGGATATTCAGCGCATATTTTCCCGGAAATCAATGCCAGCTTTTTTATTATGATGACCGTCCTTGTCATTCTGACAGGTATTCTCTCATCTGTTTATCCTGCATGAAAGGCTCTTAAACTCAATCCCGCAGAAGCAATCAGAACCGAATAACAGAACTTAAATAAACCGACCAGATGAAAATATTGAGATAAGAATGTCAGTAAAATATATAATGAAACTGAGGTAGAAGTACGTGCAGTAAATAATGTTACACTTGATTTCAGTGAAGCTGAGTTTGCCGCAATAGTCGGACCTTCAGGTTCAGGAAAAACCACACTGCTGAACCTTATCGGGGGGCTTGACACACCAACAGCAGGTGAGATAATTATTGACGGGACAAATCTGTCAAAGCTGAAATCTTCCCAGCTTATTGATTTCAGGATGAGGAAATAGGTTTTGTTTTCCAGGCATACAACCTTATTCCTGTGCTCACAGCAAAGGAGAATGTCGAATTTATAATGTCCCTTCAGAAATGGTCGAAGCAGGATAGGGATGCCAGGACATTTGAGCTACTTAAAGCTGTCGGACTTGCTGACAGAGCCAACAGCCGTCCGGCAAAAATGTCTGGCGGACAGCAGCAAAGAATAGCTGTTGCAAGGGCTCTTGCCTCAAGACCAAAATTCGTACTGGCTGATGAACCAACTGCCAACCTCGATTCAAAATCGGCTTCCACCCTTCTTGAAATAATGGAGAAGCTTAATCATGAGGAGAAAATCACTTTTATTTTTTCCACACATGATCCAAGAGTGGTTAAAATGGCCACAGGGTCATTACCCTTGAAGACGGGAAAGTTGTTTCTGATGATGTCAGGGAAAACCCATTAATCTGAAATGAGAAGAGAAAAACTCATAGTAGTTGCACTGATATTAACACTTTCAATTACATCCTTTGGACAGGATGAGCAGAAAAACATTGACATTGAACGGGTATGTCAGCACACTGACAAGTGTAATATTTGATTCACTTTCAGGAGCCTTATATGATTGATAATCTTATCCATAACAGGCTTAATTTCAAGGCATATCTTAATCAAAAGATAACATTTGCTGCTGAATTGAGAAACAGATTTTTCATCGGAGATATGGTAAGATACGGCAACAATTTATTCCGGGAATACAGCTGATGACCAGGGATTTATTGATATGTCGTGGAATCTTGTTGATGAACAATCTTTTTTCCTCAATACTACTGTCGACAGGCTCTGGCTCGATTTCAACTATGGTAAGTTCCAGGCAAGGATTGGCAGGCAGAGGATAAACTGGGGTCAAACGCTTGTCTGGAATCCGAATGATATTTTCAATGCCTATTCATATTTTGATTTTGACTATGTGGAGCGACCAGGCAGTGATGCCGTAAGACTGCAATATTATCCTGGTTCTTCTTCCGCAATTGAACTTGCTGTTAAGGCAGATAACGAGGACAAGATAACAGCTGCGGCTCTTTACCGGTTCAACAAATGGGGCTATGACATACAGTTGCTTCAGGCATATTGCAACAGTGAGATTTTGTGGCAGGGGCTGGCTGGTCGGGAGCATTTGGATCTGTTTCGTTCAGGGGAGAAGGCACTGGTTTCAGCCATTTGAGAATTTCTCTGATACAACAGGAACTGGTTTGTTAACAATAGGCGTTGACAAATTTTTCAGTAACAATTCAATGGTACAGATTCAGGTGATGGTATGCAATAATCCTTATGATTTTAACAATGTAACCAGCCTCTATTCTTCACGGGACATGTCGGTAAAAGATCTTGCGTTTTCAGAGTTTTCAGCTTTCGCTTCGTATACATACCCGGTAACCACCGTTATTCAATGCTTCGGCTTCAGCCATGTGGTTTCCTGACCTGAAGGTTTTTTCACCGGGATTTCACTAGATTATTCGGTTGCTGAAAATATTGATCTTTCACTTTATGGCAGCATTTCAACGGGGTATTCGGATCGGCTGAGAGAACAAAGTTAATCTCGGATTCCTGAGGATTAAATTCAGTTTCTAGATTTTTACATACTTTTGCCGTTCATCTTAAAAAGAATAGAATGGCTCTGGTTCATGAATTTGAAAAATCCGGCAACTGGTTATTTAAACGACGAAGCTGGCTTCCGGTAGTGCTGGTGGTTACGGGAATACTTGTACTGTACCTGGTAACAGGCAGGCGATAATTTTTGATATGAGAGATGAACTTATATTTCTGGGAGTAAGCCTTTTCGGAGAGATCATAAGAATCCTTACGTAGGATTTACACCCAAAAACACCTCCGGCAGAAACACTAGTGAACGGACAGGTTGCGGATGAACTCAAATTGCCGGGATATATTCTATCGTACGTCATCCTCTCTATCTTGGTAATTTCTTCATGTGGCTGGGACCGGTGTTATTCTTACGTTCATTTTGGTTTGTTATAGTGTTCTGTCTTGTTTACTGGCTATATTATGAGAGAATAATGTTTGCTGAAGAGCAATTCCTAAGAAGGAAATTCGGTGAAGCGTATGACAAATGGTCAGAAAATGTTAAAGCTCTTTTATCCCTTATCAAATTCACATACATCCTGCCAAACTTCCTTTTTCAGTAAGGAATGTACTGAAAAGAGAATACAACAGCTTTGTAAATATTTTTGTAATATTTCTTCTTCTCGATCTATTCAGGAATTATTTCCTCTCAGGAAGGATATATGTTACAGAGATGTGGCTTTATCTTTTTCTTGGAGCTGCTGGTATCTGGCTTGTTGTCAGAATAATTCACAAGCGAACCAGATGGCTTGAGGTTGAGGGAAGGTAGAGAGTGCCTAAAGTGCCTAAAGTACTTAAAGTTATAACCAAAAAAAACGGGATTTCTCATCCCGTTTTTTCTAAATAGTCTTTACAACTCTAAATACTCTAGGCACTCTAGCACTCTAGCACTTATCTTAACTAATCTCTCGACCCCATAAAAATCATTATATAATACAGCAGTGTTGCAAGCGAGCCCAGAGCAGCAACAACATATGTATATGCAGCCCATTTAAGAGCATCCTGTGCCTTATCATGATTCTGATATGATGTTATTCCTGCATTTGACAGCCATGCAAGAGCCCTCTGGCTTGCATTGATTTCAACAGGAAGAGTGATAAAGCTGAAGAGGGTTGTAAGTGCAAACAGAATGATTCCTGCAAGCAGAATAGCAGGGAAAGGTTTCAATAAGCAGAATTCCTGCAAGAAGAACCCATGTACCCATTTTGATGAAAGCTAACAACCGGTACAAGTTTCGATCTGAATCCAAGCCATGCATAAGCAGAAGCATGCTGAACAGCATGTCCGCATTCATGAGCTGCAACTGCAGCAGCTGAAATACTCCGGCCATTATACACTTCAGGACTCAGGTTAATGGTTTTGTCAGCAGGATTATAATGATCAGTCAGCTGATCCCTGCACACTTTGAACTGTCACATCGTAGATCCCGTTATCACTGAGCATTCTTTCAGCAATATCCTTTCCTGACATACCATTATCAAGCGGAACTTTGAATACTTACTGAATTTAGATTTCAAAGTCTGGCTTACAATCCGGCTAAGGATCATAAAACGCCATAAAATTATCCAGATGTTCATAATTCTTTTCCTCCAAAATTTAATTCATTCATTTCCTTACAAAATGTCTGCCAAATGCCTTAATTTCCATGGAAATGGTCATTTTGTCAGATTATGCAAATGTACTGCTTTGAGTCTGATTATAAAACTATTTAAGCCGCCTTTATTATCTTTGCCTTATGATAAACGCAATAAGCAAGGCATTTATATTTCTCCTCTCTCTTCCTGTTCATTTTTACAGGTATACATTATCTCCATTTCTCGGGACCATCATGCCGGCATGTTCCGACATGTTCACAGTATATGCTTGATTCCCTTGAAGATTCATGGTCCTTTTACAGGTCTGATAATGGGCATGGCCGAATCTCAGATGCAGCCATGAGGGACTCATGGATATGATCCGGTGCCGCTGATAAGGTTCAGAAAGTATAAACCGCTTAATACAATAACGGGAAAATGGAAAACTGAGAACAGGCTCAAAGGACCCCTCCGCCCTTCGGGCACCTCCTCTGAAAGGGAGGAAATAGCGGACATAATATAATTTATTTGTTTACCTGTATAATCCTTCTTCAGGTTGCAGGGAGTCAAAATCCCAGCTCTTCCTTCAGATGCTTGTATCCCGATCTGCTTACAGGAAGCTTATCTCCTGAATGTAGGATAGCAACATGGTTATCCTTTCCGTAGGGTTCAATTCGTTTTATCTCTGCGACATTTACAATATATGACCTGTGAATTCTGACAAAATCGCTTTGAGGAAGATTATCCTCGTAATATTTCATTGTCTGTTGTTTAAGAGCTTTTCCTGTCGGAATGGTAAATCATTACATAATCATCCTGTGCTTCAATATATCTTATCTGTTCAACAGGGATAAGATTAATTGCATTTCCTTTTCTTACAACAATTCTGTTAACCGGAGCTGCAGTTTCAGGTTTTTTTGCAAGGAGCTGACTTGCCGGTTCCTTATTCCCTTTCCTGATCTGATCTTATCAATAGCTTTTTTGACAGCTTCCAGGAATCTTCTTTTTGGAAAAGGCTTCATAAGATAATCAACAGCATTAAGCTCAAAAGCTCTTAATGCAAACTGATCATATGCTGTAGTAAAGATGATTTCCGGTTTCTCGGTCAGAACTTCAACCAACTCAATTCCTGTAAGCCTGGGCATCTGGATATCAAGAAAAACCAGGTCGGGTTTCAGTGATGAAATTGTTTTCAGCCCTGAAAAGCCATCAGCGCATTCGGCAATGATTTCTATATGATTCAACTTCTTTTAAATAATGCTTGATTATTTCCCGTGCCGGGGTTTCATCATCAATTATTACAATTCTGATCTTTTCCATGCTTATTGAACCATTATTAACAGATTCAAAGCATAAAATAAAAGCATTTTCATGAATCTATTGATTTAACCGGCATATACAATCTTACAGTGAATACAGCCGTCTTTCTTTTGATGTTTTAATCGAAGCCTTATTCCCATAGAACAATTCCAGCCTTCGTGCTACATTTGACAGCCCTGTTCCGGTTCCTTTCTTAACGATGGTGCAGGATCGTAATTATTGCTTATTATTATTTCAATATATCCCTCGATAATCCTTGCCTCTGTTATAATCCTTACACTTTCGGTGCTTTCATAAACACCATGTTTAACTGCATTTTCATAAAGAGGCTGAAGAAGCATTACCGGGATTTTAAAATCAAGACAGTCTTCTTCAATAATCTCTTCAGTTGATAAGCTTATCTCCGAATCTTACCTTTTCAATATCAAGATAGACCGAGGTTTTCGAGTTCATTCTGAGGGAAACAGGTTGTTCATCCTTTCTTGAAAGGGCATATCTCATAAACTCCGAAAGCTTTACAACCATATCCCTGTGCTTTTTCAGGATCTGTAATTGTAAGAGAACTTATTGAATTAAGACTGTTGAAAAGAAAATGAGGATTGATCTGTGACCTCAGCATTTTAAGTTCTGTTTCTTTAACAATGCTTTCAAGCCTTGCTTCCTTTGCATTTTTTTCAGAAAGATTGATCAGGCTTACAAAAAGATAATAAGAAGGATTATAAGGCCATAGATAAAAACTCCTGTTCCGATCCTGTAAGGAAAGTAAGTTTCCCAGTAAGCCTGATAATTGTTCTGTTCAGGCAGAACATGCCAGATAAGATCAACTTTGTAATCAGTATCCACAGCGTGATAGAGAATCGCACCGCTGATAACGAGATTTGAAATAAGTGCAATGGTTCTTCTCTCCCCGAATTGAAAAAGCTGAAGGGATACCACAGCGAGAGGGCAATTCCTGAATAGATAAGCAGTGATATGAATGCTGTCAGCAATACTAAGCTATGTGAAAGTTCCGTAAGGCAATAATAAAACAGAAGTGACTGGCCTAGCTGCAAGGAAGAGCCAGACCAGCCACCAAACTATGAGCCATACTTTGTTTCCAAGTACCGGATGTTTCATTCAGGTAATTATTAATAACTTTTTATTTCACCGCCACCGAATACTATGGCACCTTTGATAACAAGCTGTCTTGTCATATCAATCGTTCTGCCGGGATGTAAGTTTTCTTGAATCACCGAATCCTCCGAGGACAGGAACTACCTCAATTTTAACATTCCAGTCATCAGGAACAATTATTGTTGCTCCGCCGAATACACAGGCAATTTCCAGTTCGGAAACCCCGGTGCAAGTTTTGCTTTTGTAAGGTCAATTTCGCTTCCTCCGAATACTGCCGTTATTTTTCCTCCTCTGAAATTGTCGGAAACAATCTGTCTTTCCCCGCCGCTGAAAACATGCACATAATCAATATAATCATCACCAGACTGCGGGGCAGTTGAAACTGAATTCCATCCCTTTCGTTTTGAAAAAATAAATATTACTCCGATAATTATAAATATTGAAGGCCAGAACATGTTTACATCGAATGTTTCCCTGAAAATCATAGGAATCAGGAAAAATCCTCCGACTGCCATTACAATGACACCTGATGTTTTGCTTCCGGAAGAGCCGAGTGTAATAACAAGCCCGATTGTAACAAGAAGCATTGGCCAGCTGAAAATAATATGATCAATAAAATGCGGGAAGAAGCCGGTGTTTCTCATAACAAGGAATAATCCGACAAGTACCAGGACTATCACCGATAATTACCCGGTTATTCTGAGATGATGATCTTCGTGTCTTGATAAGGTCTTTTCATCCCTGAAATTTTCATTTGTTTCCATAATTGTAAATTTATTTGTTTTTGATTATTACTTTATTGTTTTTCTTTTAAAAACGGAGGAGAGAATAAATGAAAGGCCGATAAGTCCGATTACAGCACGGCCAGAAGAAATATCTGAAATGTTTCCTGGGCAAACGGAAAATCTCATCCTGCAGAAACCAGATTCCTCCGGCAATCAGCAGCAATCCTCCGGTAAATTCAAGGTTCAGCAGCAAGAGCACTCCAATGAATATCATTGCTGTCTCCCAGGTGAAATAGCTGCTGACACTTCCCAGGTTAAGAAGGTCATTGGTTGCAACCAGAAGTGCAACTCCGAGAACAATGAAGAACAATCCGATACCCACCCGGGGATGATGTTCGTTCTTCCGGTACCGGTAATGTTCCCTGATAATATCCTGTTTCTCATATTTTTATTTTATATATTCTGAATCAAAAATACAGTGTGAAGCTGAAATCTATATAATTGAAATCGGTGAAATGCGGTTTTTATCCGGTAAATGGTCTTTTAAGACAATAAATGTTACTTTTTTGTTGATAATTTTTTTAATTGAAGAAGGATTCATATTTTTGCAAACCAAAATTTAAAGAGATGTCCGGAACATATACCATACCGATTAAGCGGATTAAAGGAAGGACGCACACAATTGATTTTGAGATTGATAATAAGTTTTTTGAAGAGTTTTGAAGAATCGGAAGTTAAGGAAGGAAGCCTTATTGCAAATATTGAGCTTGATAAAAGATCTACTCATCTTGACCTGATTATCAGGATTTCAGGCAGTGTAAGAGTATGTTGTGACAGATGTCTGGAGATGTTTTCTTAGCCTGTGGAATCGTGAAAACAGACTTCTTGTTAAATTTGGAAAAACGATTGAGGAAATTGATCCGGACATTACTTTCTTTGCCCTTCGACGAGCATGAATTGGATCTGCAGCAGCATTTTTATGAATTTATACATGCTGGCCCTGCCGATAAAAAGAGTGCATCCGGATGACAGAGAAGGCAACAGCACCTGCGATCCGGTTATGTTGAAAAAGCTTGAAGAACTCATAATTGATGAAGAACCGAGAATGATCCCCGATGGGATGAATTGAAAAAATTAATGAACGATAATTAAAATAAATTAAAATGGCACATCCTAAACACAAACATTCCAAAACCAGAAGAGATAAGCGCAGAACACATTACAAAGCAACAGCACCTACAACAGGCAGCTGTTCAAACTGCGGATCTTCAGTTCTGTATCACAGGGTATGTCCTGAATGCGGATATTACAGAGGCAAACTTGCTATTGAGAAGAAGGCAACAGCCTGATCTCGCTTAACTTAATAAATAATAATATGAGAATTGGCCTTGATGTCATGGGTGGTGATTTTGCACCTGATGCAATCATTGAGGGCGCAGTTGATTCCCTTCAGCATTTAACAGCTGATGAGAACCTTGTTCTTATCGGTGATGAAGGCTGCCATTTACAGGAAACTGAATGAAATGCAGGTTGAACCATCCAGATTTGAAATTGTTCCATACAACACAGGTAATTGAAATGGCGGATCATCCTGCAAAAGCTTTTTCACAGAAGAAAGATTCAAGTATTGCAGTCGGATACGGAATGCTGAAAAGCGGTCTGCTTGATGGTTTTTGCAGTGCAGGAAATACAGGTGCAATGCTGGTTGGAGCAAGTTATACAGTGAATGTTATTCCCGGAGTACTGAGACCTGCTCTTGCTATTGTTCTTCCATGTATCGATAACCGCGAATTCAGTAATACTTGATGTCGGACTGAATCCTGATTGCAAACCTGATGTACTTCTACAGTATGGAATACTTGGGAAGCATATATGCAAAATATGTACTGGGAACAGAAAATCCAACGGTCGGATTGCTGAATATTGGTGAAGAAGAGACAAAAGGAACTCCCTGCTGTAAAAGCAGCATATGAACTGATGAAGGAATATCCCGGAATGAATTTTGTCGGAAATATTGAAGGAAATCATCTCTTCAGTGAAACAATGACAGATGTGGTTGTATGTGATGGATTTGTTGGAAATGTAATTCTGAAGCATGGGTGAGGCATTTCATCATATATATAAAAGCAGGAATCTTAAAGATGCATATTTTGACAGTCTTGACTGGGAAAATATTGGAGGAACACCTATTGTCGGAATAAATGCCAATGTTGTGATCGGACATGGAATTTCGAAAAGAAAAGCCATAATGAACATGATTCTTCAGACCAAGGGGCGTGGTGCATGCAAATCTGGCCAAAAGATCAAAGAAGCAATTTAATTATGGAAAAAATACGTGCAGCTATTACAGGATCAATGCCTGGGTGCCGGAATACAGGCTGACAAATCAGGAACTTTCAAAAATGGTTGATACCTCCGACGAATGGATAATGCAGAGGGTCGGAATAAAGGAGAGAAGGATACTTAAAGGAGAAGGACTTGGAAGTTCAGATCTTGGTGAACAGGCTGTAAAAGGTCTGCTTGAAAAAACAAATACTGCTCCCGAAGATATTGATCTGTTAATCTGCTGCACAGTCACTCCCGATATGCTTTTCCCTGCAACTGCAAATATCATTTCTGATAAATGCGGAATAAAAAATGCATTCAGCTTTGATCTGAATGCAGCCTGTTCAGGATTTCTTTTTGCCCTTCAGACAGGAGCAGCATATGTTGAAACAGGCAGATATAAAAAAGTAATTGTCGTAGGAGCTGATAAAATGTCATCAATAACTGATTATACCGACCGTACCACCTGTCCTCTTTTTGGAGATGCATGCCGGAGCAGTTCTGCTTGAACCTACAACAGAGGAATTTGGTATAATGGATCATATTTTCCATACAGATGGTTCAGGGAGGAAATACCTGCATCTGAAAGCCGGCGGTTCAGTAAGACCAGCATCTCATGAAACAGTAGATGCAAAAGAACATTTTATTTACCAGGAAGGACAGAGCGTTTTCAAATTTGCTGTTTCAAATATGGCCGATGTTGCAGTGGAGATCATGGAGCGGAATAATCTTAAATCGGAAGATATTGCCTGGCTTGTTCCTCATCAGGCAAACCTGCGGATTATTGATGCCACAGGAAGAAGAATGGGACTTTCTCCTGAAAAGGTAATGATCAATATTCAGAATTACGGAAATACAACCACTGCCACAATCCCTTTATGTATATGGGAATATGAGAAAAAGCTCAAAAAAGGAGATATCCTGATTCTTGCCGCATTCGGAGGCGGATTTACCTGGGGATCGATATATCTTAAATGGGCATATGATCCGAAATAGCAGATTCTCTGCATAATTTATCGTTAACCAAATCTTTATCGATTTTCTCACATTTTATATTTATCTGCAATAGTTTTTATATTTGTGAGTTATTATAGTAAAATCTAAAATTAACTTAAAATATGGCAAAGTACAATGAGACAGATAACAGCAACACATAAACCTTATAAGCAACGGAACTGATATAACAGGTGATATCAAATCAAATGGTGATATCCGTATTGACGGATACTGTAACAGGAAATCTCAATACAAAAGGGAAAGTTGTTATTGGTCCAACAGGTAAAATCAAAGGAGAAGTTATCTGCAAGAACTCTGAAATTTCAGGAATTATTGAAGGCAAAATCATTGTCGGACCAGCTTCTTAACCTGAAAGCATCTCAAAGATAATCGGCGATATTGTCACATCAAAACTCTCAATTGAACCCGGAGCAAAATTTTCCGGAAACTGCAAAATGAGTGAAAACGAAAATAATGGAGACATCACAGGAGCCACAAAAGAAAAAGAACCCGAAAAACCTACCAAATAAAGGCTTAAAAGATTTTGCCAGGTATTCAGGAATGGCATTCCAGATGATTGCTATAATCCTTATAACAACCTGGGGCGGCATAAACTGATAAACTGGCAGGATAATAAACTCCTGTTTTTACAATAATTCTTTCCCTTCTCGGTGTATTTGCTGCAATTTATACTGTATTAAAGGATTTTATTAAATGACTTTTGAATATACCGAGAAAATATATCATTCTCTTCTGTTGTCATCTGCTCTATTCACGGTGATAGCCTTGCAGGATATCTCATTACTGACCCTTGCCGACATCAGTATAAAGTATAGTCATGTCCTTCTTCTTCTTGCGCTTTTTTCATTAATTTCACTTATCATCGTCTGATTTTTCTTCAGAGGACAGTCAAAGGAACCTGACAGTCAGATCATGCATACTCTTGTATCAGTAAGCCTTAAGTTCCTGCTTGAGATTATATTGGCACTGATTTGGTTTGTTGCTGCTAAAAAAAATTCGTTCACATCTGTATTTATATTTTTTGTTATATATTTAACACTCACTTTGTTTTCGGTTATTTATTATATTGAAAATATTGAAAAACAAGCCTTTATAAACCTAAACTGATTTGAAAACAAAATTTGATTAGTTTTTTCTTCCTGCTTCTTCTTGCCGGAACATATTCCGGCATTCGGATCAGGAAGCCGAGGAAGAAAAAGGAGAGGGGAAGGAAAAATTTAATGCAAGTACATTTATTCTTGAACCATATAGCCGATTCGCACGAATGGCATATCTTACAGAGAAGGAGAAAACAGTGTGGCAATTTATCTTCCGGTAATACTTTATCATCAAAGAAACAGGGCTTGACATGTATTTTCATCCAAAAAACTTGCTCACGGACATGTTTACAAGGGTTATAAGCTTGAGGAAGAAGGCGATCTAAAGGAAAATTGTAACGGTGGATGAAGCAGGTCATGCTGATGAGGAAAATCTTCCGCTGGATTTTTCAATGACAAAGACAGTTGTTGGCAATGTTCTCTGCAGCAATGATAGGTCTGTTACTGTTTCATCTCCCTCGCAAGATCATATAAAAAAACAGGGATCAGCCATCCAAAAGGGATTCAGAGTTTCCTGGAACCTGTTATTCTTTTTGTCAGCGACGATATAGCAATTCCGAATCTTGGTCACAAGTATGAAAAGTATATGCCATATCTTCTCTCGGCTTTCTTTTTCATACTCATCAACAACATGATGGGACTTATCCCTTTTCCTCCTCCTTTCGGAGGCAAATGTTACAGGAAATATTGCAGTAACATTTGTACTGGCCACATGTACATTCCTTATAACACAGTTCAGCGGAAACAAGAATCACTGGAGGCATGTCTTTGCAACACCGGGTGTGCCATTCTGGCTTCTGCCGATAATGATACCGGTTGAAATCATAGGATTATTTTCAAAGCCATTCGCACTTATGATCCGTCTTTTTGCCAACATAACAGCAGGGCATATCATTGTTTTAAGCCTTATCTGCCTGATTTTCATATTCGATTCAATTGGACTTGCACCGGTTTCAATGTTCTTCGTGATTTTCATGGATTTCATGGAACTGCTGGTGGCATTCCTTCAGGCATATATTTTCACACTGCTGTCAGCATTGTTTATAAGTCTGGCAGTAGCAGGAAAATCATTAATATTTTTATTATAACTTAATTATAAACCAATCAGTTATGGAACAATTTCATGGCAGCAGTAGGAGCAGGTCTTGCAGTAATAGGTGCAGGACTTGGTATCGGTAGAATCGGCGGATCGGCAATGGACGCAATAGCACGTCAGCCGGAAGCTTATTCAAAGATACAGATTGCAATGATCATTGCAGCAGCTCTTATTGAAGGAGTTGCATTGTTCGCTGTCGTTGTTGCTCTTATTTAAGCAACAGAAAGAAATATGAAGCCTGCAACGGTTGGTTGCAGGGCTTCATTAAAATTTAAAAACTGAAAAATAAATAATTATGGTATTACTAGCAAACAGTCTTACAACCCCGCAATAGGCACAATTTTCTGGTCAATCCTTATTTTCTGATGTTTTTTTTCCTTCTTGCAAAATTTGCATGGAAACCTATCCTTGGTGCTGTCAAAGCAAGGGATGAGATGATAAAAGGCTCACTTGAATCAGCTGAAAGGGCAAGAGAGGAGATGATGAAACTCCAGAGCGATAATGAAGCAATTCTGCGAAAAGCAAGGGAAGAACGTGAAGAGATCCTTAAGGAAGCAAGGGATGTACGCGATAAGCTGATTTCGGAAGCAAAAGGCAAAGCAACAGAAGAGGCTGAAAAACTTGTTGAAAAAGCAAGAGCAGGAATTGAAAGTGAAAAGCGCAAAGCTCTGTCTGAAATTCATGAACAGGTTGCAAATCTTTCGGTCGAAATCGCATCAAAACTCCTCGGTGAAAAACTTAAGACAGACCGGCGAACAGGCGAAACTGATCGATAATTACCTGAAAGATATTGACTTTCAACAAGAACTAGGATAAGACTGTAATGAACGACAGCAAAATATCAGTAAGGTACTCAAAAGCACTGTTTCAGTCAGCGCTCGAAAAGAAAGATCCTTGACAAGGTAAATCAGGATATGATCTTGATTTCCGAGATCTGCAAAACACCTGAAACAAAAGAATTCCTCGAAAGTCCTGTCATCCTCCCTTCAAAAAAGAGCTGCAATATTTCACAAGATGTTTGAAGGGAATGTCGAGAAGATCACACTTTCACTGATCGATCTGATTGTGAAGAACGGAAGGGAGAGCTTTCTTCCTGCAATTGCAAGGGTCTTCATTCATGAGACAATGAAGTACAAGGGAATAACAGAATCAGTCCTTACCACTGCAGTTCAAGTTGATGAAAAGGTTAAAAAACAGATCACCGATCTTATCTCAGAAGTATTCTAAAACCAAAGTCGAGCTGAAGGAAATTATTGATCCTGAAATAATCGGAGGATTCATTCTGAGGATTGATGACAATTATATCGATGCAAGCATCAGGAATAAACTAAGAAAAATTAAAAAAGAGCTTCTTGGAAGCATAAGTGCCCAGGTAATGATTCATTTATAAAAGATTTTTAAGATAAATAAAATGGCAAATATTAAACCAGCAGAAGTTTCAAAAATTCTCAAGCAGCAACTGGAAGGAATACAGACCGGGGTTGAACTGGAAGAAGTTGGAACAGTGCTTACGGTAGGTGACGGGATCGCCCGTATTTACGGACTTTCAAATGCACAGTCGAATGAATTGATTGAATTTGAAAACGGGATGGAGGCTATTGTTCTGAACCTCGAGGAAGATAATATCGGAGCAGTTTTGCTCGGTCCAACTGAAGAGATAAATGAAGGTGATATAGTAAAAAGAACAGGAAGGATTGCCTCCCTTGGTGTTGGTGAAGGACTTCTGGGAAGGGTAATTACTCCGACCGGTCAGCCTCTCGATGGCAAAGGACCGATAACAGGCGAACTGTTCACCCTTCCTTTTGAAAGGAAAGCTCCGGGAGTTATTTTCAGACAGCCGGTAAGACAGCCTCTCCAGACAGGTATCAAGGCAATCGATGCAATGATCCCGATCGGACGCGGACAAAGGGAACTGATAATCGGCGACAGGCAGACAGGAAAAACTGCCATTGCAATCGATACAATAATAAATCAGCGCAGCAATTTTGAAAAAGGGAAACCTGTTTATTGCATCTATGTTGCAATAGGACAGAAAGGTTCAACTGTTGCAAATATTGCAGCAACTCTTGAGGAACATGGTGCACTGCAATATACAGTTATTGTGCTTGCAACAGCTTCCGATCCTGCTGCATCACAGTTCTATGCACCTTTTGCAGGAGCTGCCATCGGTGAATTTTTCCGCGATACAGGCCGTGATGCCCTTATCATTTATGATGATCTTTCCAAACAGGCTGTTTCATACAGGGAAGTTTCCCTGCTGCTCCGCCGTCCGCCAGGACGTGAAGCATATCCGGGTGATGTTTTCTACCTGCACTCCAGACTCCTTGAAAGAGCAGCCAAGATCATTGAATCGGATGAGGTTGCACAGAAAATGAACGACCTTCCTGAATCAATACAGGCATCATGGTAAAAGGAGGAGGTTCACTTACAGCTCTTCCGATAATTGAAACACAGGCAGGTGACGTTTCAGCATATATCCCTACAAATGTTATCTCAATTACCGACGGACAGATCTTCCTTGAATCAAGCCTTTTCAACTCAGGTGTCAGACCTGCAATCAACGTTGGTATATCAGTATCGAGGGTTGGGGGAAATGCCCAGATCAAGTCGATGAAGAAAATTGCCGGAACACTTAAAGTTGACCAGGCTCAGTACCGTGAACTTGAAGCATTCTCAAAATTTGGTTCCGACCTTGATGCTTCAACTCTTGCAATCCTGAATAAAGGAGCCAAAAACGTTGAAATCCTTAAACAGGGACAGTATGACCCGATGCCTGTTGAAAAACAGGTCGCAATAATATATTGCGGAACAATGGGTCTGTCTGAAAGATGTTCCGATAAATAAGGTAAAGAACTTTGAAAATGAATTTCTTGAAATGCTTGAGCTCAAGCACCGGGATGTACTTGATAAACTTCGCGATGGTAGTGTTAAATAATGATATAACAGATGTTCTTGAAAAAGTTGCTGCGGAATTAGTGGTCAAATACAGTTCCGCAGTAATAGCTCAGCTGAATTAAATGAATTCTAGATGGCGAATTTAAAAGCAATAAGAATAAGGATAGCCTCTGTCAAATCGACAAGGCAGATCACTTCAGCAATGAAGATGGTGTCTGCTGCCAAGTTGCGAAAAGCACAGGATAAGATTGTGAGGCTGAGGCCTTATGCCAATAAACTTCACGAAATTCTTGTCGGTCTTTCACAGAGCCTTGCTGATACTGAAGTTGAAAATGTTTATGGCAAGGCAATCTTCACCCGAAAAAGTGCTTATTGTTGTCATAACATCCAACAGAGGACTCTGCGGAGCATTCAAAGCAATGTCATCAAGGAAACAAGGAGGGTTATCAGCTGAAAAATATCCTGATCAGTACAGAAACGGCAACCTATGGACTACTGACAATCGGTAAAAAAGGATTTGATTATTTCAGGAAACTGAAGTGTAAAAATGCTTCCTGAACAGAATCAGCTTCTTGAACGATCTTACATTTGAAAATGTCGAGAAAGTTGCACTGAACAGATAATGAAAAGTTTTACCTCAGGTGAATTCGACAGGGTGGAACTTATTTATAACCAGTTCAAGAATGCAGCAGTTCAGAATCTGACAAATGAAGCAATTTCTTCCGGTTCAGACTGTATACCGGAGAAAGACAAAAGCCGTTCCAGTTGATTATATTTATGAACCCGGCAAGGAAGAGATTGTAAAAGAACTTATTCCTAAATCACTGAAGATTCAGTTCTATAAGGCAGTACTTGATTCGTTTGTTGCAGAGCATGGTGCAAGGATGACAGCAATGCATAAGGCAACCGATAATGCAACAGGAATGATAAGCGATCTGACACTGCAGTACAATAAGGCAAGACAGGCAACAATCACAAACCAGATACTTGAAGTTGTAAGTGGCGCAGAAGCACTGAGAGGTTAATAAGAAATGATATCTCTTGATAAAAAGGATAATGTACAATCAGACTGAGCTAAAAGAAATTGTCGAAAAGGCAATCATCAATCTTTCATACAATACGGAAGCTGAAAAACTTAATAGATCCTGTAAAATACGTTCTTTCAATAGGAGGAAAAAGACTGAGACCTGTCCTTACCCTGATGGCATGCAATCTTTTCAACGATAAGATTGATGAAGCGGTAATGCCTGCTACAGGAATTGAGGTGTTTCATAACTTCACCCTGGTGCATGATGATATAATGGATCATGCTCCGGTAAGGAGAAATTTGCCTACAGTTCACAGCAAATGGAACATCAACCAGGCTGTACTTTCAGGCGATGTAATGGCATTCATTGCAAATGAATGTTTTCTTCAGACTCCTGCCAGATGTATGACAAAAGTCTTCAGGGTCTTCAATAAAGCAGCAATTGAGGTTTGTGTCGGACAGCAGCTCGATATGGATTTTGAAAAAGCGGCAGTTGTTTCACAGGAGGAATACCTCAGGATGATCGAGCTGAAAACTGCAGTTCTTATTGCTGCTTCAGCAAGAATCGGAGCAATAATAGGAGGAGCAGACGAAAAAGATTCTGAATCTGCTTTATGAATTTGGACAGAAATCTTGGACTTGCTTTTCAGATCCAGGATGATCTTCTTGATATCTACGGCGATACAAAGGTATTCGGAAAGATTCGGAGGCGATATTATCGCAAACAAGAAGACATTTCTGCTTGTGAAGGCTCTGGAGATCGCTGCCTGGAACAGCAACAAGACTTCATGAACTTTTCACGATGAAGAATCCTGAACCGGAAACCAAAGTAAAGGAAGTGATGAAATCTATGAACAGCTGAATATTAAGAAGCTACCGGAAAAACTGGCAAATGATTATATAGATACAGCTTTTGATTTCCTTGAAAAAGTGGGAGTAGCAAAGGAAAGGAAACAGGAACTGCACTAGCCTTGCAAATTCTCTGATTGGAAGAGAAAAATAGGATAAAATGGTAGAGACAAGGCATGCCTTAGTCTCTACAAACACGAATATTATTAAATTTGTATCTTCTGTAAAACAATAAATAATAAACGCAATATGTCACAGAATACCGGAAAAATCAGCCAGATCATCGGACCAGTGGTTGATGTTACTTTTGAAAAGCAGGGACTTGAAATGCCTGATATTTTTGATGCTCTTGAGATAAAAAGAGATGATGGTACAGTACTTGTTGTTGAATGCCAGCAGCATATCGGTGAAAGAACAGTCAGAACAATCGCAATGGATTCAACCGATGGACTTCGCAGGGGGATGGAAGTTGTTGCAACAGGGTTGCCAATAACAATGCCTATCGGGGAACAGATCAAAGGCACGGCTGATGAATGTAACAGGAGAAGCAATTGACGGTATAGGCACACTCGATAAAAAAGGAGGATATCCTATTCACCGCAAACCCCCCAAATATGAAGATCTTTCAACTGAAAAAGAAGTCTTTATACCGGTATTAAAGTTATCGACCTTATTGAACCATATTCAAAAGGAGGAAAAATCGGTCTCTTCGGAGGTGCCGGTGTTGGAAAAACAGTTGTTATCCTTGAGCTGATAAATAATATTGCAAAAGCATATTCAGGACTATCAGTATTTGCAGGTGTTGGTGAAAGAACAAGGGAAGGAAATGACCTTCTCCGTGAAATGCTTGAAGCAGGTGTTATTACATATGGGAAAGATTTCCTTGAAAACATGAAATCAGGAGGATGGGATCTTTCAACAGTCGATAAGGATGCTCTTAAAGAATCAAAGCTTGCACTGGTGTTCGGACAGATGAATGAACCTCCGGGAGCAAGGGCAAGAGTTGCACTTTCAGGACTTTCCGTTGCAGAACATTTCAGGGATGGCGACGGAAAAAGCGGTGGAAGGGATATTCTGTTCTTTATGGATAATGTCTTCAGGTTTACACAGGCAGGTTCTGAAGTTTCAGCTCTTCTGGGAAGGATGCCTTCAGCTGTTGGTTATCAGCCTACACTGGCAACAGAAATGGGTATAATGCAGGAAAGGATCACATCAACAAAACATGGTTCAATTACTTCAGTTCAGGCTGTTTATGTACCTGCCGATGACCTTACTGACCCTGCTCCTGCAACACATTTGCCCATCTCGATGCAACAACAGTATTAAGCAGAAAAATTTCAGAGCTTGGTATTTACCCGGCTGTTGATCCGCTCGATTCAACATCAAGGATCCTTACTGCAGAAATCGTTGGAGAAGCACATTATAATTGTGCACAGAGGGTAAAAGAATTGCTTCAGAGATATAATGAACTTCAGGATATTATTGCAATTCTTGGGATGGATGAGCTTTCCGAAGAGGATAAGCTTGTTGTTCACCGTGCAAGAAGGGTTCAGAGATTCCTTTCACAGCCATTCCATGTTGCAGAACATTTACAGGTATCAAGGGAGCACTTGTATCAATTGAAGATACAATCAAGGGATTCAATATGATAATGGATGGCAAGGTTGACCAGTATCCTGAATCAGCATTCATGCTTGTCGGAACAATTGAGGATGCAATTGAAAAAGGTGAAAAGATACTTGCCCAGTCGAAATAAATATCCGGATGAGAATAGAGATTATCACACCTGAAAAAAAATATATGAAGGGGATATTAAATCTGTAAGGGTCCCGGGTAAAAAAGGATCCTTCCAGGTATTGAAAGACCATGCCCCAATTATTTCAACTCTTGAAAACGGTCCTGTAATAATGGTTGATCAGGATGGCAATGAGACAGATATTTGAAATCAGCGGAGGAGTGATTGAAGTGAAAGCCAACAAAATAATTCTTCTTGCAGATTCAGTGAAATAATATCTGTCAGATGACACCAGATGAATTCCGGAAACATGCCCATGAGCTTGTTGAATGGATGGCAGGCTATATGGAAAATGTTGAGAAATTATCCGGTAAAATCACAGGTAAAACCAGGTGAGATCTTTCAGCAAGATTCCCGATAATCCTCCTCAGAAGCCTGAATCATTCGACTCTCTGATGAAAGATTTTGATGAGATAATAATGCCGGGAATAACTCACTGGCAGAACCCTAATTTCTTTGCATATTTTCCGGCAAACACAAGCCCTGCCTCCATACTTGCTGAAATGATCATTGCCACTCTTGGAGCCCAGTGCATGATCTGGGAAACATCTCCTGCAGCTGCCGAGCTTGAAGAAAAAATGATGAACTGGCTGAGGGATATGATCGGACTGCCTGCAGAATTTGAAGGAGTTATCCAGGATTCTGCTTCCACTGCAACC
This sequence comes from uncultured Bacteroidota bacterium, assembly GCA_963744745.1. Taxonomy (GTDB): domain Bacteria; phylum Bacteroidota; class Bacteroidia; order Bacteroidales; family VadinHA17; genus LD21. The sequence goes on from CAVUVD010000002.1 coordinate 349,523, forward strand.
CTGGCAGCAATACTACTGCAAGGGAAAAAGCTACCGGATTTTCAGTAAATGAATGAAGGAGCATCAACAGGCAGGAATCTCAGGGTTTATTGTTCAGAACAGACACATTCATCGGTTGAAAAAGCAGTAAAGATAAGCGGAATCGGAAGAAAGAACCTCGTAAAAATTCCTGTCAGGAACGACTTTTCAATGGATCCTGAAAAGCTTAAAGAAGCAATTATCCGAGGATAAAGCAAAAGGATATATTCCATGTTGTGTTGTTGCAACACTTGGCACAACAGGAACAACGCTATTGATCCTTTAAAAGCAATAGGAGAGATCTGCAGCGAATATGGCATATGGCTTCATGTTGATGCTGCAATGGCCGGATACAGCCCTTATTCTGCCCGAATTTCAATGGATGCTCGAAGGGAAGGAATATATCGACAGCTTTGTTTTCAATCCGCATAAATGGATGTTCACGAATTTCGATTGTACGGCATATTTTGTAAGAGATGCAGGAAGCACTGATAAAAACATTTGAAATACTTCCGGAATATCTTAAAACAAGAACCAGGGGAAAGGTAAATGATTACCGCGACTGGGGAGTTCCTCTGGGAAGAAGATTCAGGGCACTGAAGCTCTGGAGCGTGATCAGATCATATGGAGTTGAAGGACTCCGCGAAAAAGTCAGATATCATATCGATATTGCCGCAAGGCTTGCAGGAAATGATTACCGAAAGAACCTGATTTTGAAATACTTGCTCCGGTGGTAATCAGTGTTGTTTGTTTCAGGTACAGGCCGGAAGGATATGATGAGGAACAGATCTAAATGCAATAAATGAAAAGCTGAATCATCTGCTGAATGATTCAGGAAAATTTACCTTACCCATACGGTCATTAAATGGCAAATATACTCTCAGAATGGTCACAGCCCAGACAAATGTGACAATGGAACATGTTGAAAAAGCATGGGAGCTGATCAGGGATACAGCCAGGAACATTACAAACGAGCATTAATATTATAATATTGATTATTACATATATTATAATATTAATGAATTAAGAACAAGGATTAACGATTTAGGATTAATGATCTGTTCAAAAATCAAAAATCGTTGATCGATATTCTTCAATCGACTGATTTAAGAACAAGGATTAACGATTTAGGAAAATTTATCTTCAGAAATCAGAAATCGTTAATCGATATTCTTCAATCAAATAATTTAAGAACAAGGATTAACGAGTGGAGAAGGCTGATCAATTCTTCCCTATCGAGAATCCATAAAGATCCATATTAAAAATTGCAGCTAATACCGGCTTGTTGTTGTCCTGTGTCCATGCTGCCTGGATACCTCCGGAGATCATGAACGGTATCCTGAAAAGATGAAAATCGGCAAGAAGCTCCAGACCGTAGGATCTGAATGTTTCTGAAAAATTATGATATGCGTTCTGAATCATAACGCCCTGATTATTCGTAATATAGTACCTCCTGTTTTCCGCACTTTTTTGCAACACCCATCTAAACTATTGAAAATCAATATTAATATTTTATTTTTGGGTGTTGCAAATTTTATTAATGTTCATACGAAAATTAAAGAATCGTTCCGGAAGCCAGTCAGTACAAGTAATTACAGAAGGTTAATGGTCGGTATAAAGTGGTTAAAACGATGGGTTCTGCCACCACGCAGCAGGAAATTGAAAAATTAGAACACCTTGCAAGACAAGAAATTGAGCGACTTAGCGGAAATCCGCAAAAGCTTTTTGCATCTGAGAGTGATGCAACTATTGAACAAGCCTTTGCAGTATTGAACAATGCAAACATCCGCACACTGGGACCAGAAATAATTTTTGGAAAGATCTATGATTATATTGGTTTTAATGCTAATTGACGACGAGTTCTTCCGTCATTTGGTCATTGCCCGCCTGGCATTTCCTTTGAGTAAGCTCAAAACCATTGATTATTTATACCGTTATCAGGGGACAAGCCTTGACATTGATGCTGTATATCGGTTTTTAGATAAGTTGAATGATAAGCTCAAGCCACAAGTTGAAAATATAGCATTTACTCATACATTACGAGATTCTGAATAACAATATCAGTGTTGTATTTTACGACATGACCACTTTGTATTTTGAGGCAAGCGATGAGGATGATTTGCGCAAAACAGGGTTTAGTAAAGATGGCAAACATCAATGCCCCCAAATATTACATTGGTTTACTTGTTGGAATTGGTGGTTATGCAATTGGATATGATATTTATGAAGGTAACATCTACGAAGGTCATACTCTTATTCCTTTTATTGAAAAAATAAGTCGCAAATTTAACCTTGACAAGCCAGTTATTGTTGCCGATGCAGGCTTGCTTTCAAATGATAATATAAAAGCATTGGAAGCCAGTGATTACGAATACATTCTTGGTGCAAGAATAAAGAATGAAAGTGAAAAAATTAAAAACACAAATATTCAAAAGTTCCATTTGTTGATGGAACAACATGAAGCTCTTAAAAAGTCAGCGAAATACAAGACTAATGGTAAACTATTCTGGTTCCAGGGCAGTAAAAGATGCATACAATCGAAAACGAGGTCTTAACAAGGTTTGAAAAACAAGTAAAATCAGGAAGACTAACCAAAGCAAACATCAACAACAAGGGTTACAATAAATATCTCAAATTAAGCGGAGATGTAGTCATTGAAATTGATTATGAAAAATACAATCAAGACCAGATATGGGATGGTTTAAAAGGCTATATAACTAATACCAAGCTCACCGATAGTGAGGTAATAGAAAACTATAAAAACCTTTGGCATATTGAAAAAGCTTTCCGAATGTCAAAAACAGATCTAAGGATAAGACCAATTTATCATAGGTTAAGAACCGAATCGAAGCCCACATCTGTATATCATTTACTGCTTATTGTATTTATAAAGAATTGGAAAGGGTTCTGTATGCAGGAAAAATCAACGTTATCCTTAAAGAGAGCCGCAGAAGTAACACATAATATGTACCAAATAACTTATACTCTTCCTGAATCAAAACACACAAAATCCAAACTCCTAAATATGGATGAAGAACAAACGGAATTATACCAAATAATTACAGAAAAATTTTTAGGGTGTTGCAACGCTGAAAACAGGAGAACAAGGATCAACGATTTAGGAAAATTGATCTTCAGAAATCAAAAATCGTTAATCGATATTCTTCAATCAACTAATTTAAGAACAAGGATTAACGAGTGGAGAATCCTGATCAATTCTTCCCTATCGAGAATCCATAAAGATCCATATTAAAAATTGCAGCTAATACCGGCTTGTTGTTGTCCTGTGTCCATGCTGCCTGGACACCTCCGGAGATCATGAACGGTATCCTGAAAAGATGAAAATCGGCAAGAAGCTCCAGACCGTAGGATCTGAATGTTTCTGAAAAATTATGATATACGTTCTGAATCATAACGCCCTGATTATTCGTAATATAGTACCTGTTCCCTTTTCCCACTGCATTGTCAAAGAATAATCCGGCCCGGACCCTTTTAAGGTAGAACAGAGAAGCCAGGCTCAGGTCAGGATAAACAAGTGGAAGGACATAATCTGCTGTGATAGTGTTGATCTCTCTGGAAATGATACTTTTATTTTCATGAAAACCGTTATTGTATCCTCTGGGGAATGTTACCCTATTAGCAAACAGGAACTTAGACTGCACCTGTCTCTCACCCTCAATTCTTATCCTGAGTCCGTGATCCCTGAAAATGCCAGGGAAAAAGAACGATGTTCTGATAAAAGAGGATGAACCAAAAATGTTGTTTTCAAATGGAGCTGAGACGCTGTTAAGGTCAATTGTCTGAGCCCAGCGTGGATAAATATCCCTGAATGCTGTTCCTGAGTAATTTGAAAAATATACTCTTGCCGTGATATTGGTTTGTCCATAGTCAAATCCTCCCTCATTACGGGGATAAACATTATTTGAATAATCTGTGTGGATAGTTAACCTGAGGTATTGAGAGAAATTTCCCGATGAAAACATCAGGGGCAATGAAATATCGCCTGAGAAGTTCATTCCCGGTCTGACTGTAACATTCGCCGATGCTGCGACTGCCGGCATGTATCCATAATCGAATCCTGCCTTAATTACAGGGTACCAGCCGTACCATGTCAACTCCGAGTGAAGGATATGGCTCCCTGCACTGGAATACTCATACCCTAAAGTTGACTCCATTGTGCTCAGAATATTCTGAGACATAAGAGTAATGCCCGGCCGGATCGACATGGGGTCGGTCTGGATCTTTTTGATGTCGGCATAGAACGGCATCCAGCTGTGAAATCTGAAAAGATGGGCCCATTTTCTGTATGGTTCAGGGTTGTACTTCACGGCATCTGTTACTACAGGTCTTGCAGCTGGTTTGTCAATCCTGTCTATAATGAATTCGGATTTCGGATTTGCGGTTTCGGATTGGAATGCCGGACCGGAAAGTGATTTCATGCAAAGTTCATTTCCTGCAGCAGTATAATCAGAGAAGAATATTCTGCTCCCGTTTAAATGAATATCTCTTATGCCGAACCTTGAATCACTGATCTGCTTCAGATCGTTTCCAGGGGTTTTAAGCCAGATATTGTCGGTTCCGGAGATGGCACTGACAAAGAACAGGGAATCGTTTCTCAGGAATGAAGACTGCAGGTCTGCTGTTCCTTCCTGTAAGACAGTCAGCCATAAGTTGTCTTTTAAAGAATAGGATTTTATACCTTCTCCATCCTGAGTAAGAAAAATAACAGTAACACCTGTTCCATCTGCAAACCACTGTGGTCTCTGGATATCCAGGTTCTCAGGTGATGGAACAGAGCTTATCACATTGCCTGTTTCAGAGTCTATAAATACCAGGTTGTTCCTGTGGTCAGGTGTGTTTTCAACTGCCGCAATCTTTCTGCCATCGGGAGAGATTGAAGCTGAAAGGTATCTTGATTTTCCTGTAATCGACCTGGATGAGCCGGACTTCAGATTAAAAGACCGTATTATAACATAATTACGGTTAGCCCACCTCGGATCGGGCCTGTCTTCAACCCAGAGTATTCTTCCACCGCCAGATGAGATCAACCATAGATTCATACTTCCTGGCCTGTAAATCGTCTTTTCTGCTCCGGAAGAGATCAGGACAAACTCGGGGGTGGATGACATTGATGTTTTTATAGCGATAATGCTATCAGCACCAGCAGTGACAGGTGAATAATAGTTGATGTATTCGCTGTCCTTGCGTGGATTCAGAGTGTTGTAGTTCTCTTTTACTCCTGACAGGTTAGCAGACCATAAGTTCCTTAGCGTATCGAAAGTCTCATTATATAATCCTTTTTTGGTAAGTCCGGCATTCTTTCTAAGGCTTATATTCACAGGATTTATCGTGAATGGTTGTTCCCCGGTGAATTTCAGGACTTTGTTCCATATACCAGTATCGTACTTCGCCATTGCCCAGGCTGTCATCTGGTAACCCGATTGATAATGATCAGGGATATGGTCCCTGAATGAGCCGTTGAGGATTTTATCATACCGGTAATTGCCCCTGTCGACAGCAATAGCCTTAAGTTGCTGGTTGAATGAAGGATTCCTGCCTCTCCCTGAAGAAGACAGGATCGTTTCAGCTACAACTGCATTTCCCTCAAGATACCATAATGGGAGAAGGGCAGCGACAGCACCGGTAACCTGTTCCCCCATAAGATATGACAGTATCCTGGAAAATCCTGTATTCAGCGATTCCATCTCGAGAACATGTGTCAGTTCATGAATTGAAAGCAGCCTGTGCTGACTCCCGGGTATTGAATTCTGGTCCGGCGCAGGATAGATCTCCATCCTCATGGGAGCCCAGGCCACATAGCCATTTGATCTTGTTGAGAGATTGTGAATAACAACAGGGATCCTGGTTCTTTTTTCAGGGAACATGGATATAATACTGGCGTATGATTCTTCCAGAGTCCGGGAGAATTCAATACCTTTCTTACCATATTTCTCGGGATAAATAACATCGAAATTATCAGTCTTTAACCTTAACCATCTCACTGATGCAGGTTCCTGTCCGGTGTTATAATACTGACCATTAATTTCCCCGGTAAAGAGAAAGAGGACAATTATCAGGGATGGAATATGACGCATCAGCGGAATTCGGATTCGGATTTACGATTTACGATTTCGGATTCTCGATTTACGATTTCGGATATGGTAATTATACGAAAATGCAACATGCAAAGGTACTAAAATCAACATCATGATACTGCTGAAAATAGTTGGAAAAAAAACTGTAATTTCGTGTCCTGATCTTTTTCCAGGAATCAATAATCATAAGGGATGAAGAATTACAGGCTGATAAACAATATATCAGGATGGGTAGTGTTTTTGCAGTTGCAGCAGTTACTTACCTGATGACAATTGAACCAACAGCGAGTCTATGGGATTGCGGTGAATTCATCGCTTCGGGCTTTAAGCTTGAAGTCGGTCATCCTCCCGGAAATCCGGTTTTCATGGTGATGGCCAGGTTTTTCACCCTTTTTGCCGGTAGGTGATGTTACAAAAGTTGCCGCAATGGTTAATGCCATGTCGGCCCTTGCAAGTGCATTTACAATTTTATTTCTTTTCTGGACAATCACTCATCTTGCAAGAAAGATAATTCTTAAAAACGAGAATGATTATACTTCAGCCAGGATCATTGCAGTTATGTCGGCTGGTATCGTTGGAGCAATGGCTTATCACTTTTTCGGATTCATTCTGGTTTTCTGCCGTTGAAGGCGAAGTATATGCGACTTCTTCTTTATTTACAGCAGTTGTGTTCTGGGCTATACTTGAAATGGGAGGATGTTGCTGAAGAGAGCATATGCCGACAGATGGATAATTCTGATTGCTTTTCTCATGGGACTGTCCATTGGTGTGCATCTCCTGAACCTGCTTGCCATTCCGGCAATAGTTCTTGTTTATTATTTCAGGAAATTTGAATTTTCCTGGAAAGGACTTGTTATTTCATTACGGTTTCATCAGTTGTGCTTCTTGCGCTGCTTATGTATGGCATTATGCCGGGAGTTGTAACAATTTCATCGAAATTCGACCTGTTTTTTGTAAATACACTGGGACTTCCTGCAAACAGCGGAATGATTTTTCATGTATGTTGTTATTGATTGTTCTCTGGTATCTGGCAGTGAAATATTCATATGATTCAGCTGACAAAAACAAAACAGGGGCTATTTGCCGTTGCAGCGCTTTTCTTGCCGGGATATGGGTGGTTTCCGGTTCTGCAGTATTCAACATTATTGTACTGATCGCCGTAGTATCGGGTAATCTGGTACTATCTCAGCAAGGAACAGGGCAGTTCTGAATACAGTTCTTACTGCTATTGCTGTAATTCTTATAGGGTATTCTTCAAATGCTATAATCGTGATAAGATCTTCACGCAAACCCCCGCTGAATGAGAATAATCCTTCAAATCCTGTTAACCTGCTTTATTTTCTGAACCGGGAACAATATGGTTCCAGGCCTTTGTTCAAAGGGCCGTATTATAATGCTCCTGTTACTCGATTACAAGGACGGGAAAGCCAAAATATGCTCTTGAGAAAGGGAAATATATTATTACAGGTCATGATCTTGAACGTGAATATGATCCGAGGTTTATCACATTTTTTCCCAGGATGTGGAGTGATCAGGAAGATCACAAAGATGTTTACGAAGTATGGGGAAAAGTACAGAGGCACACCCGTTACAGGTTACAGACTCAGGATGGGGAGAAGAAGGTAGTAAGAAAACCAACCTTCGGTGAGAATCTGCGATTTATGTTCTCCTATCAGTTCGGATACATGTACTTCAGATATTTCATGTGGAACTTCGTCGGGAGACAGAATGATACACAGGGAACAGGAGGTGCTGTAAACGGAAACTGGATAACAGGTATCAAATTTCTTGATGAGCCGAGGGTCGGCACATCCGAATTGCCAGCCGACATGAAAAATGATCCTTCAAGAAATAAATATTATCTGCTTCCATTCATACTTGGGATTAGTGGGCATGTTCTATCAGCTGAACCGTGACAGGAAGAACTGGTTTATTATTCTTCTTCTTTTCATCATGACAGGCATTGCAATAGTTATTTATCTGAATCAGTATCCGAACCAGCCAAGGGAAAGGGATTATGCCTATACAGGTTCATTTCTATTTTTTTTCTGTATGGATAGGCTTGGTGTACTTGTCTGTTTTTGAAGCTTTTTCAAAAGCTGTTAATGAAAAAATCGCAGCTCCGGTAGCGGGATTATTATGCTTCATTGCCGTTCCTGTCATTATGGGAACTGAAAACTGGGATGACCATGACAGATCAGGAAGGTACCTTGCCAGGGATGTAGCTTCTAATTATCTGAATTCATGTGCTCCTGATGCAATCCTGTTCACAAATGGAGATAATGATACATTCCCTCTGTGGTATGCCCAGGAAGTTGAAGGAATAAGAACAGATGTAAGGGTTGCAATCTTATGCTCCTGAATACCGACTGGTATATCGACCAGATGAAAAGAAGGACTTATGAATCTGCCCCTTTTCCGGTTACACTTCCTGCAAAAAAATATTACGATGGGGTAAACAACCAGGTCTTTATTGTGGAGAAGACAAAGGATCCTGTTGATATCTCAACAATAATCGACTGGGTGAACAGCGACAATAAAGGAACCAAAGTACAGATCTCAGCAACTGAGATACTTGATATTATACCTTCAAGAACAATCAGAATTCCGGTTGATGCAGCAAAAGGTTCTTGCATCCGGAACTGTTAAACCTGAGGATGCTGATAAAATTGTTCCTTATATTGATATAAAGCTTAAAGGAAATTCAATTCTGAAGAGCCAGCTGATTGTCCTTGATATACTTGCTCATAATAACTGGGAGAGACCGATTTATTTTGTTACAGGATATCATAATGATGCATTCGGTCTTGAGGAATATTTTCAGCTGGAAGGACTTGCATACAGGCTTGTTCCAATAAAGTCAGAGAATAAAAGCTGGCTTGAATATGGCAGGATAGATACTGATATCCTTTATGAAAATATGATGAAGAAATTTGAATGGGGCGGGGCAAATGATGAAAGAAGTAAATATTGATTATAATCATAAGCGGACAATAATCGTTATCAAGGCAAGGCTGAATTATGCAAGGCTGGCAAAAGCTCTTGCGGCCGAGGGAAAAAATGAAAAGGCAATTGAAGTACTTGATTGCTGTATGGAAGCACTTCCACTGTGAGAAGGTCCCATATGATCCTTATGTGGCAGATATTATTGAAGCATATTTTGCAGCAGGAGCGACAGGATAAAGCAGTTGACAATGGCACAGCGATCTTTGCTGATCATTATTATGAGAAACTTGATTATTACCTGAAACAGGACCCGTATATAATTAGTTCAGCAGAATTTGAGATCCAGACTGCAATACAGTATACCTCAAGAGTTGCAAATGCCTGCGCAAGATATGGTAAGAAAGAGATGGCGATGAGATAACAAAGAAACTGGAAGGTATTATACTGATTATGTAAGTATGCAGCCAGGGTAATGCCGGATAATAAATGAATCTGTCAATAACAAAACCCCTTCTGAGTAAGGGGTTATTTCTTAAGACATGAGGTTTCGTTCAATTCATAAGATGGAAAGGTATCTGTGTACTTTCAGGTATTTTTCAAGCAGGAAAAAGATCTTTTCAGGATAAATTGGTTTAAGAACATATTCATTAGCATCCTGCAATATATGCTTCAGTTTTTGCCTGTTCAGAAGAATATGCAGTAATCATAATAACAGGTATACTTCTTTCTTCCTTCGGAATATCCTCACACATTCAATTCCGTTAATCAGAGGAATAAGAAAATCCATGAAAACAAGATCAATTACAGGATATCCGTTGCTGATATAATCAACAAAATCTTTCCCTGTATGAAAAATCATTAACATCAGCTCCTGAATTTTTTAAAAGAGTTTCATAGTACCTTATTGAGGGAAGATCATCTTCAACAATAACTATATTTTTTCCTTCAAGTTCTAAGTTGTTGATATTCAAAGTCATTTAAGAATTTGTTTAAACTTGTATAAAATTACGATAAGAATAGATTAACAAGCTTATACTGATTATTACAATTATTAACATTTTATCAACAATTGAGTGGCCTCCGGAAAAATGAATTTTTGTATTCCTGAATAAAAATTTGCAAATTCGTATACAAACTTCCTGGACTATGACAAAAGTAAAATGGCTTCTTCAGGGATTTTGACAGCAGGTTTACTGTTATTCGTCACTTTAAATCTTATGGCTCAGGAGACATTTGATAATGCAACAGGGCTGTCTTTATTTTTGATATGGCAAAATATATTGATTATGGCCCGGGATTTGCAGATTCTTCTGTTTTCAAGATCGGAGTACTTGACAAGACCTCCGAATCTGTTCTAGGAAATGGGAAATCTGGCAAAACACGTACAACCATCCAGGATAAGCCTGTTGAACTTGTGGTATTCAGGACGAAATCCAGGATTCTTCATACCCAGTTACTATATGTTAATAAGGCAAGCGGATTCAACCTGAATACAATAAAGTCAAAGCTGCAAGGGCATCAGACTCTGCTGATTACTGAAGGATATGAATTCAGGGAATCAATGATAAACTTTATGGGCGTTGAAGGCAAATACCTAAATTACAGTGTAAATGAAGATATGATCAAAAAAGCAGGAATGACTGTAAATTCAAATCTTCTTTTTCAGGCAATAAAAACAAGGAAGACTGGGAAAATCTGTTTGGAAAAGCAAGCGAGCAGATCAGTGCTTCAGCGAGACACCATCAGACAACAACTTGAGATGATAACAACACAGAAAGCTGAAATACTTACGGCAGAAAGCTCTTCTCGACAGTCTCGATAAAGAGATAATTGAAAAGGAAAAAACTCTTGAATGAAAAACAAAATGTACTGGACAAACAGTTTGCCCAGATAAACAAGCAGCAGGGAGAAATTTCTGCTTCAGAAACAAACAATATCTGTTCAGCAGAAGGAGGTCCAGGTACAGAAGGATACACTTGCAGATCAGAAGGAAAAGATTAACATTCAGCTTGCAAGGATCGATGACCAGCTTAAGAAGATATCAGAACAGGAGAATAAGATAAAAGTTCAGCTTGAGGCAATTGAAAAACAGAAGCTGATCCTTTATTTTGTTCTCTTTGCATTGTTGCTTGTAAGTTTTCTGGGATATTATATTTACAGGGGATACAAGATTAAAAAAGAAGCAAATATCAAGCTTGAGGAAAAGAACAGGACAATCTCTGCCAGAAGGATGAAATTGAAAAGCAGAGAGATCTTGCAGCTGCCCAGAGAGATCAGATCGCTTACCAGAAAAAGCATATTACAGACAGTATCATGTATGCCAAAAGAATACAGACTGCACTGATTCCTTCACTTGAGCTCTTCAGCGAAAAGCTTGAACATTTTGTTCTGTATAAACCACTGGCAATCGTAAGCGGTGATTTTTACTGGGTAAGCACTCAGGGAAATCTGCAGGTGATAATCTGTGCAGACTGTACAGGTCATGGAGTTCCCGGTGCATTTCATGAGCATGCTGGGTGTAACAATGCTGAATGAAATAGTAAATGGAAAGAATATAATAATGCCCGATCAGATAATTGAAAATCTGCGGCAGGGAATAATCAAGGCTCTTGAAGCAGGTTGCAGAAGAGGAGAGTATAAAGGACGGAATGGATATTGCGGTATGTGTGGTTGATTTTGAGAAGAATATACTGTGGTTTTCAGGTGCCAATAATCCGCTTTACCTTGTAAGAGGAGGTGAACTGATTCATTACAGGGCCGATAAGATGCCTGTAGCAATTCATTATAGAATGGCGCCTTTCACTCTTCATGAAATTGATCTTCAGAAAGGAGATGCATTTTATATTTTCACCGATGGTTATGCTGATCAGTTCGGCGGACCGAAAGAAAAGAAATTCATGTCGAAGCAGCTGAAGGAGACACTTGTATCGATGGAAGGAATGCCAATGCTAAAGCAGGGAGAACAACTGAATGAGATATTCGAGAAGTGGCGTGGAGACAATCCTCAGGTCGATGATGTAACACTAATAGGAGTCAGATATTGATTATCTGCATTCCCATTTTGTCGTTTTCACCACCGACATGTAACATCAGGAGTTGCCTTTATTCCGATAAGTTCAGCATCACAATATTCTGTTTCACTTCCTTCAGTCAAAGGTCACCTGTCTGAATTATCATAGTGTTCTGCTGGCAAACCTTACAATTGCTAAGTCATCGCAGGAATGAAATGAAACTACCATGCATAAAAACCTGGCAACAAAGAATATTTTCTTTTCATATGTAAAAAATTAATTATCGTACCTGGAACCTGCATGTTATGAATTCATTTTAATTCATGCCTGAATCGGAAACATGTGGATTTCATATGAAATTATTCATTCAAATATACTAAAACTCTCAATGTTAATACAGATTAAACATAAAAAGGTTGCAAATAGTGCACCGGATGAGCAAAGAGATAGTCATGCAGCTTCTTTACAACCAGATGTAATATCTTTAACGATTTTTATTTTCCTTTGAATCATGCAGCAATTTAATATATTATCCAGTCATTGTAACAGGAATGAAAATATATAAATAGTATTAAAATTTAATGTCATGGAAGATCAAAAATGAAAAAGCATGTAACCGTGGTTGCAGCAATTCAGATAGGTTTCGCAATTTTGGGTCTTATTGGTGCTCTGAGCATTTTTTGGGCTTAAATTTGCAAGAACTGCCGTAGGAGATGAACCGGTAGCTGGCCCTGTCCTGAGAGTTTTATCAGTCAGTCTTCCCCTTCTTATAGGATTTATGTCCACTCTTGGACTGGTTGGAGGCATTGGTCTCTTCGGGTATAAACAGTGGGCAAGGTATATTGTAATAGTTGTTTCAGCACTTGGTCTGCTCTTAATATCCCAATCGGCACACTGAAAGGCGTATATTTAATGTGGGTTCTTCTTCAGGATGACACAATCAAACTGTTCGAAAAACAGGAAGCAGCTTCACGAACAATTACCACAAACATATAATCATACCATAATATATTTTCACGAAGAGACGCATAAAAATGTGTCCCTTCGTTTTTATACCATTTATGTTTTCAATTCGGTTGTCTCTGTGTATTTTTGTATCCTGAATAATAAACATCTACATGGCTGAAGACAATAAGATCATTTTTTCGATGAACAGGGTCGGGAAAACATTCCCTCCTCACAGGCAGGTTCTAAAGGATATTTCACTTTCTTTTTTCCTTGGTGCAAAGATCGGGATAATAGGTCTGAACGGATCAGGAAAATCAACTCTTCTGAAGATCATTGCAGGAATTGAAAAGGAGTATCAGGGAGAGGTTACATTTCTTCCGGGTTACACTGTCGGACATCTTTCACAGGATCCGCTTCTCGATGAAACCCGAACTGTAAGGGAGATTGTTGAGGAAGGTGTGAAGGAAACAATGGATATTATCAAGGAATATGAGAAGATAAATAACAGCTTCGGTGAACCCGAGGTTTATGAAAATCCTGATAAAATGCAGCAGCTCATGGACAGGCAGGCTGTACTCCAGGAAAAGATCGATATACACGATGGCTGGAATATTGAACATAAGCTGGAACGGGCAATGGATGCACTCCGTTGTCCTCCTCCGGATGCAAGGGTAAATGTTCTTTCAGGCGGTGAGAGAAGAAGAGTGGCTCTTTGCCGGCTTCTTCTTACAGCAACCCGATGTGCTTCTTCTTGATGAACCTACAAACCACCTCGATGCTGAATCTGTGCAATGGCTCGAAACTACACTAAAACAATATAAGGGAACTGTAATTTGTATAACACACGACCGGTATTTCCTTGATAATGTTGCAGGGTGGATACTTGAGCTCGACCGTGGTGAAGGAATTCCCTGGAAAGGAAATTACTCATCATGGCTTGAACAGAAAGCAAAAAGGCTTGAAGTTGAAGAAAAAGGGAATGTCAAAAGAAGAAAGATCCTTGAACGTGAGCTGGAATGGGTGAGAATGTCTCCCAAAGCCCGTCATGCAAAATCAAAAGCAAGGCTCGGAGCCTATGAAAACCTTCTGAACCAGGATGTAAAACAGAAGGAAGAAAAGCTTGAAATCTTCATTCCCAATGGACCAAGACTTGGCGATAAGGTCATTGAAGCGAAACAGGTTGCAAAATCATTTGATGATAAGATACTGTTTGAGGATCTTGATTTCAATCTTCCTCCGAACGGCATTGTTGGGGTTATCGGACCGAATGGAGCAGGAAAAACAACTCTCTTCAGAATGATAATGGGACAGGAAAAAGCCTACTAAAGGGAACTTTACAATTGGGAAACTGTTTCACTAGGATATGTCGACCAGGCACATTCAGCAATTGATCCTGCCAAAACAGTCTATGAAGTGATTTCAGGAGGGCAGAAAGGATATTATGGTCGGGAACAGGCTTGTAAATGCAAGGGCGTATGTTGCCAGGTTTAATTTCACCGGTGCTGACCAGGAAAAGAAATGCGGAGTGCTTTCCGGTGGTGAAAGGAACAGGCTTCACCTCGCCCTTACACTGAAATCAGGCGCAAATGTGCTGCTTCTCGACGAACCGACAAACGATATCGATGTAAATACTCTCAGGGCTCTTGAGGAAGGTCTCGAGAATTTTGCAGGATGTGCGGTTATTATCTCCCACGACAGGTGGTTCCTCGACAGGGTCACAACTCATATGCTTGCATTTGAAGGAAATTCGAAAGTTGTCTGGTTCGAAGGGAAATATTCGGATTATGAGGAGAATTATCAGAAAAGGGTTGCAGATACCACTCCCGCAAAGGATCAAATACAAGAAACTTGTATAAACGGGTTGCCGGTCACAGGAAACTGTCACCGGCAACCGTGTCTTCACTTTAATATCCCGATACTGATTCCGGCAACAGGCGAAACCCCTGAGAAATCAATATTGAGCCAGTTCTTGTACCTGGTGAATCCGTCTTCATTCTTGTATTTAGCCAGCCTTATGTTACCTCCGGCAAAAAAATCGACAGCCAGTACTTTCATCACAGGTACTTTCATACCGAGCACAACGCCACCTGCCAGAATTCTGAGATGTTGATGCACCTCGGTTTTAACGATCTCATAATAGGGAGGAACATTCCCACCCGGGACATGCTCGCTGTAGAACCCTCTTATCCTCATCAGCCTGTACATGAACTGTGGGGCAGCATAAAGACCAAGGGGAGCAGTTCTTTTCCGCGGGTGATTCGCGAGAAGATAATTTCTGAACTGAATATTAAACCCTCCACCGGACATCACTTCACCCTCATAAGCATCATAACGGTCAAAAGACGCGTTGAAGAATGCAAAATCCTGATTTTTGAAATAGAAGTTTGAAATCCCTTGTTTTGTGGAGTAAGTTGCCATCCCGGTAAGATTCACGGAAAACCTTGGGTCGATTTTCCTTTCATATGACAGGCTGAAAGTGCCCTCAGGTAATCTTGCCGGATCGAGCATTATAGCAGAAGAGTATGAAGGATTGAAAAGGGGCTCCTGCTGATCCTCTGCTACTCTGTATCCGTCAAATTCTTTCTCTTCAGCAGCAGGCCTTTCAAGGCTTAATCTGAACATGGAATCGAGCTCATTCAGCCGCCTGTTTACTTCCCGGGGTTCAAAATCCATCTGGCTGATCTTTGTATCCAGTTCAGTCAATTTAACATCGAGCTCCTTTGGTTTTGCCTCCCATAATTTGATTTTAGTGTCGAGAAGATCCAGTTTTGAATCCAGTAACTGAAGCTTGATGTCGAGCATCTCAGATCTCTGCGAAATGGAATCCTGGCTGTAAGCTTTGCCTGCAAAAACCAGGAACATCATTCCGAATGTCAGAAAATACAATGATCTTTTCATTGGGTGTAAGTTAATAGGTTTGTTAAGTAATCTTAGGTTATAATGTATGTACAAAATTCGCACCAAAAATTTAAACAGCGTTTTTCTGTCAGGGAGGTTTTGGTGATAAGTGGTTTTTTAGCTTCATTTGTTTAAATCAATAAAACTGCCGGATATGAGGAAACTTCAAAAATTGTTGCTGATGGCGCCCTGGTTTTTTGCTACTCTGATTGCGACAGGTCAGGATAACTGGACACATTTCCGGGGAAATACTCTGAATGGGGTTGCAAATAAGACTGAAGTTCCTGCAGACTGGAACAACTCGGTTAAATGGAGGACTGAGATTCATGGCAAAGGGCATTCTTCACCGGTTGTGTTTGGCAATCAGGTATGGATAACAACAGGCAGTCCCGACGGAAAAGAACTTTATGCTGTCTGTGCAGATTATCAGACGGGAAAGATCGTATACGATATTATGCTTTTCACACCTGAAGATGTCCAGGGCAAGCATTCAATAAACACATATGCCAGTCCAACACCTGCAATAGAGAAAAGTTTTGTCTATGTTCATTTCGGGAGTTCCGGGACTGCATGCATCAGAACCACTGACGGAACTCTAGCATGGAAGAGAGATGATTTTAAGTGCAAGCATGTTCAGGGACCGGGATCATCGCCGGTTATTTATAAAAATCTGCTTATTCTGCATTTTGAGGGTACCGATGTGAGGTTCATTGTGGCTCTCAATAAATCAACAGGAGAGGAGATGTGGAGAGTAAACCGTCCGGAGGAGCCATACGTAAATCTTCCAAACATTGGTAAGAAGGCATATGTAACACCGTTGATTATAAATGTTAAAGGAAAAGACCAGATGATATCTGTAGGATCAGCAGTGTGTATTTCTTATGAACCACAGACGGGCAAGGAGATCTGGAGGGTGGTAAGAGGTGCGGAATCTACAGTTTCAATGCCTGTTTACGAAAATGGGATATTATATTTTTATACTGGTTTCATGGTGGATGAAAATGGAGAAAAATACACCGAGATACTTGCCGTGAATCCCGATGGGAAAGGCGATATTACTTCATCGAATATCCTCTGGAAAAGGAAAGATATGCAATCAACTAACCAGATATCCTCCCTGCTTATAAAGGATGGCCTGATTTATACTGTGAGCACCCGAAACATTATGATGTGTATCGACGCGAAGACAGGTCAGGAGGTATGGGCGGAAAGACAGAAGGCTAATTTTAATGCATCCCCTGTACTTGCCGATGGTAATATCTGGTTTTGCAGTGTGAAAGGGGAGGTACTCGCAATTAAACCCGGAAGGAAATACGAGGTTATTGCTCAAAACCAGATGGACTCGGGAATATGGGGAACGCCGGCTTTTCTAAGGAATGCTGTTGTCCTGAGGACAGAAAGTCATTTGTACAGGATTGAGTAGGCACAATCAATTCTAACGTTTTATTGATCTGGTTTTTCCACAACAGATGTCTCCCAGACAGAATTAGTGTGCAGAGCAGAGAACTTGTGACAGCTCTTCTTTTAGCCTAATCCATGTATTCTCGTTAATTATCTCTGCTGTTTCACGGTTTTGATTGCTGCAATATTCAAGTATTTTCTTTGCCCGTTTAATAAATTTTAATTGAACGCACTCACGGATGGGAATCGATCACTGACCAAAGATGTGAAACATGTTAAACAACAAAGAATCAATTATGTCAGAATTGTTGTATCTTAAAGAATTTAATAAAAGAAAAGTAATTATGGGAGAAATTAAAACCAAACCAAGCGATACCGATGTTGAGAAGTTTCTGGAAGAAGTTAAACCTGAAAAAAAGAGAATCGACAGTATCGTGCTAAAGAAGGTGTTTGACGGCATTTTAAAAGAAAAAGCAACATTATGGAATAACAATATGATAGGTTACGGCACCTATCACTACAAATCAGAAAAAAGCAGGCAGGAAGGCGACTGGCCATTGACAGGTTTTTCTCCCCGTAAGCAGAACATCGCCGTGTACATTATGTCAGGGGTCAATAATTATAAGGATCTTCTTGAAAAGCTCGGTAAATACAAAGCAAGCTCGGGCTCATGCATTTACATCAATAAAATAGAGGACATAGATCTTGAAATTCTTAAAAAGATAATCTCCGCGTCAGTTGCGGATATGAAGAAGACATACAAGGTTAGTTAAGCATACCCCCACGGAAAGCATTCAAAATTAAAAACAGCATTTGATTTAAGCAAAAAAAGATATATTTTTGCGCCAGCGTTATGGCCCCATAGTTCAATGGATAGAACGGAGGTTTCCTAAACCTTAAATTCAGGTTCGATTCCTGGTGGGGCTACTTAGAACAACAGATGAGGCCTGTATTACAACAAGATACAGGCCTTTGTGTTTTAAATTGGTCCAAATTTAACCAAATAACCTTTAGCCACATTATAGTCATATCTATAACAGGGAAAATCAGGACCCTCAAGCACAATCCTGTTGTCGAATTTGATTCCGGTAATTATATTCTCGCGAATCTTTTTTTCAATCTGCTTCCAATCCATAGCTCTATTAGTTGAAGGTTCTGATCTCTACGGCAGATGCCTTTTTCAGTATAGATCTTTTGCTATGGGGGTTTGTTATAAAACTAGTAGTAATATGGCAATACCCCTTCAAACATAAAGGTATAATTAAATTAATTTCAGGGAAAGTGGCTCCTGGTTATATAATATGGATTTGTTAAATATTATAAACCAGATAATACCTAATCCCTTCGTTTTTGTTTTGTATGCCGCTCAAAGGAATTTCGAAGAATCTTTTACATTTTCACTTATCATGAGTTGAACCTGGAGAGATACCAGCAGGATTTCTTATCTAACTCCTTTTTGTAATAAAAAATCTGTATACTTCTTATCTGTATCGCATATATGGTTTGACACCCAGTCCTTTATAAAGTTTGTAATTTCTACCGACAATAATAATTTCCCGCTTTTATATCTCTCTTCAAAATCCAGCACTTTTTTTATAAATTTTTCGTGTTCTTCTTTGTGCTCCAGATACCCGGGATAATCATATTGTTTAAAGTACTTTTCTTCAGTTGAGAAATGAAGAATAGTATATTTCTTCATTTCCTTTATCAATTCGAATATTTTTTCTTTTGGTGAATTAACTCTGATATTACCATAAAAATCATTAATCAAATTAATAAGTTTCTTGTGTTGTTCATCAATAGAAGAAATCTTAACACTAAATTCATCTGTCCAGTTAATTGCTGCCATAAGTAATTGTTTAATTGGTATGAAATGTCAAAAATAATATTTCATCAATGAAATTCCACAACCACATCAGGACTAAGATCTTTTCAGGTCAGGGTCAATTAGTTCTGATCTTGTTTCGGCTTCATTTTATAGTTTCTGGTGTCAATTCTTGTTAGGCTCATTCGGGAATGTAACAATACACTCAGTCCCTTTTCCAACTTCGCTTTTTATAATGAGACTACCATTATGCTTTTCAACAAATTCTTTACAAAGCAACAGACCTAAACCACTTCCTTTTTCATTCGCAGTACCTTTCACAGACTGAATATCGGAAATTTCAAATAATCTGGCTAAGTTGGCCTGAGGTATTCCAACACCATTATCTGAAACAGAAACTATTACTGATGAAGATTGTTGCTCAGCATTGATATTAATTGTGCCACCTTTATTTGTGAATTTTATTGCATTCGACACCAGATTTCTGAGAACCACCTTCAGCATTTCTGTATCAGCATATATAACTAAATCAGGATTTACTCTGTTATGAATTAATATATTTTTGGCGTCTGCATTTTGATTTAAGATGTCAACAGCATCCCGGCAAATCTCTGACAGGACAGTTTTTTGAGGGCGAAAAGGAATTAATCCTTGTTTAATCCTTGTCCAGTTAAGCAGGTTGTTGAGAAGATTGTAGAGGTCGGTGGCCGATTTATTCATTAACAAAGAAACCCTGTGAATTTCCTTGGTTGTCATCGAATCCAGTTCTTTTGACATTTTTTGTGTGTATCCGAGGAATAGATTGAAAGGACTTCGCAGGTCATGTGCAATAATTGAAAAGAATTTATCCTTGTCGGCATTCAGGCGTAGCAATTGTTTTTCGCTTTCCTGAAGCGCTGATTCCCACTTTTTTCGTTCTGTTATATCTCTGAATATACCATGCGCACCAAGATAATTCTTCTTAAGATCAAACTCTGGAACCACAGTTAGGATGATATTCTTTTTGTAGCCATCAGGACAGGTTATTTCCAGCTCGTAGCTGCTACTCTGACCTTTTTTCATTATCCTTGTCTGGGATTCCAATAAAATGATTTGCTCTTCAGAAAGGAATTCTTTTACGTTTTTACCCTTTAATCCCCCCTTATTTACACCAAAGATTTTTTCAGCAGCGGAATTTGAGATCAGGAATTCTTCATCGGCATTAACAAAGGCAAAACCTTCCCCAATATTTTCAACTATAAACCTGTATTTTGCTTCACTTTCTTTTAACTCTGCTTCCGAATTTCTCCGTCTTAATGATGTCGCAGCCAAATGAGCGAAGTTCTCTAATAACTCCCTTGGCGGATCAGGTTTTCCCTTTTCCATTCCCAGAAGAGATGTACCGAACAGTTTTCCTTCAATGAGATATACTACTCCTATAATCCGGTCAATATTAAGGATCATTTCTATTGCTGTTCCAACCGGACGCGGAACTACCCCAAAACTTGCTTCATATAAGGTTTTAAAGACACCAACAATTTCAGTAGTCATTTCCTTATACAACTCATTGCTTACAACTGAGTGGATATTCTGAATTTGAGTGCCCAGCAAATCAACAATTTTTTCGAGCAGTCCCGATTCAATCTCTATATGCCTGGGAGTGATTGTCCGGGTTGAAGGATTGTATTCAGCGAACGTTACCGTTTTAGCTCCTGCAAATTCTTTTATCCGGCGGGTAATAAATACGTCGAGATTTTCCTCAGAGGACAAAACAGATAATTCAAGAGCAAATTGATTAATTTTCTTAAGGGCTTTGTTCTGATTAGCTAATTCATTTACATAATGGGTTCCTTCGTTCTGCGACTCAACCTCTATCTTAGTAACCTTCTGTTTGTGAATTGATTTAAGAGTATCTCCTTCAGAAGTATTAGCCGACGTTTTTAAAAATTTCTTTTTCATTCGCTCTTCTACCATCCGCCAAAGAGTTATGAAATAAGATTTGTTCTCTTTACACATGCAAATGGGAATACTGTCAGAATGCTAAGCTAAATTATAGCTCAGCGATATTACCACGTAAAAACACCTTAATGTTTCAGGTAATTATGAGATATAGGAATAACATCCTGTTCTTGTCTGCAGAACCGACACAGATTATGGTGATAACCAGGCATTTGCCAATTGTGAAAATGACCAGAATTGGTGTCTGTTTTCAGCAAGGCGGATATTAACGAATTTCCCATTTAGTGGGATTATTCATAATATACTGGCGTATCCTGTGTAATTCCTGTTCATTTCGAATTACGTGATCATGAAAACGCGATTGCCATCGCGATTTGCCGGCTGTATTATCCAATTCATTCATACGTCGTGTTGAAAACGTTTTAAATGCACGAATGAATTCGAATATTCCATGGTTATTTGAATTTGGTTTGGTGACGGGATCCGTTGTAGAGACGGGTTTCAAACCCGTCTCTACAATTGCCGTATTGTTAATTATCATAATCCCGTGTAAATGATCCGGCATTATACAAAATGCATCCAACGTCAAATTTGGATAATGGTTCGGTAAATCGAACCAGCATTGTTCGGCAATCCTGCCAAATTGGTTTAATTGCATTGTGCCACATTGTATTTCACCCAAAACAGGTGTGTGCCCTTTTGTACAGATCGTAATAAAATAACTGCCATCCGAGGCATAATTCCAATTCCGCAAACGAGTGGTTTCAATACGGTATTTATTCAGATACAGCGTCATATCTCTTCTGTCATCTCCTGAATTGATGAATTATCCCACACATTTATGATTGTTATTGTTTCAGCACCCATTAAAGATAAGAAATCGACAGAATCAGTAGAATCAGTAGAGACGGGTTTAAAACCCGTCTCTACTGATATGTTTTCCCGGAAATCTCCCTAATTTTAGCGCATTATACTGAAAGAAAATGCTGAAGTTTTATTGTGAAGATTGTCATAAGGAATTTGGGACGGGAAATATTATCAAAAAGGAATATAAAGATTATTTGCTGGGCACGTGCTCCAGGAATGTTGCCTAATGCCCGTATTGCGGCAAAGAATCCGGAGAGAAGATCATCCCCAAACCTTTGAAAGCCGAAAAGCCCAAAAATTATTGTGATGGCAACTGTGGTCATTGCCACGCATAAACCTGTATTTAGAACTTAAAATAAAGCGATATAATGAAAAGAAATCTTAATTGGATGATACTGACCCTGATGGCAATAATCCTTTTTCCTGCCTTTTCCTGCAGCAGGAATGCCAATACTGATTATACTACCTTTGTTAATCCAATAATCGGAACCGCGGAATTCGGCCACACATTCCCGGGAGCGTGTGTTCCTTTCGGAATGATCCAGGCTGGTCCTCAGACCGGTAATTGCGACTGGAAATACTGCGCAGGGTACCAGTACCATGATTCAACAATAGACGGGTTTTCCCAAAACCGGCTGAACGGTACAGGTGTGGGTGATCTCGGAGATCTTCTGATCCAACCTTTTACAGGAATTTCTGAAAAAAGCAGCTTTGCGAGCCGGTTCGACCGGAAATCCGAAGTCGCAACTCCGGGATATTATACTGTGACACTCACCGACTATCAGGTCAATACCGAAGTAACGGCCACAGAGCATACAGCCTATTACAGCTTCACATATCCGGGGAATGAAGCCGGGCTAATGATAGATTTCCAAAGCGGTATGGTTGGCAGTCAGGGGCAGTTCTACAGGAAAGTGCTTGACGCGGTAGTTAATTTTGAAAGTGAAACTGTGATCACCGGTTCATGCAGGACCAGGGCCTGGCTTACAAGGGATTACTATTACGTGATTGAATTCAGTAAGCCGGTTAAGTCTAAAACACTGATTCCCAAGAGAGATGAAAATGAAAAGGCTCCGCGTTATACGTTTTCTTTTGATCTGATAAATGGGGAAAAGCTTCAGGTGAAGATTGCAATATCTTCAACAGGCATTGAAGCCGCAAGAGCGAACATGGCCTCCGAGGCTCCGGACTGGAAGTTCGAAAAAACCAGGGAAGCAGCCAAAGCTGTGTGGAACAAGCTTCTCTCAAGGGTTGAGGTGAAAGGCGACATTGACCATAAAACAATGTTCTACACGTCACTCTATCATCTGTTTATTCAGCCTAACAATATTGCCGATAACGGTTCTGAACCTTTTTACTCTACATTGTCATTATGGGATACTTACAGGGCGGCTCATCCGCTTTATACAATTGTCAGCCCTGAGAAGGTCGATGGCTTCATAAACTCTATGCTTCGTCAGCATGATCAGCAGGGATTTCTCCCGATATGGGCGCTCTGGGGTGGTGAGACTTATTGTATGATTGCCAATCATGCAGTTCCTGTAATTGTTGATGCTTATCTCAAAGGTTTCAGGGGCTTCGATTCAGAAAAAGCTTACAATGCTGTCAGAACATCTCTTACGACCGCTCACAGGAATTCGGAATGGGGAACCTATATGGCAAATGGCTATTTTCCTTTCGACAGCGTCCGTGTGGAATCTGTATCAAAAACACTAGAATCGGTCTATGATGATTATTGCGCAGCTCTTTTTGCGGAATCACTTGGCAAGACAGGTGACCAGAAGTATTTTGAGAACAGGGCAGGATTTTATAAAAACCTTTTCGATCCCGCTACCGGTCTTATGCGCGGGAAAGATTCCAAAGGCAACTGGAGAACACCATTTGCACCATTCGACCTTTCGCATGCCACATCATCCGGTGGTGATTATACAGAAGGCAATGCATGGCAATACACCTGGCATGTTCAGCATGATGTACCTGGTCTTATTGATCTCCTGGGAGGCAATGAAAGATTTACATCTAAGCTGGATTCTTTGTTCAGCTTCGCAGAAGAGGTGAAAGGAAAAGGACTGGTTGTCGATGTTACCGGTCTGATAGGTCAGTATGCACATGGTAATGAACCAAGCCATCATGTTGCATACCTGTACGCCCTGGCAGGAAAATCCTGGAGAACACAGGAATTGGTGAATGAGATATGCAAGACCAAGTATATCAACAAGATTGACGGCCTGTGCGGAAATGACGATTGCGGACAGATGTCAGCCTGGTATATTTTTTCGGCAATGGGATTTTATCCTGTTAACCCCTGCGGCGGTGAATTTGTCCTTGGTGCACCGCAGATTGAAGGTGTTACTCTGAACCTTCCGGAAGGCAAACAGTTCACCATGGAAGCAAGGAACTTCTCCGGCAGCAATATCTACGTTCAGTCTGTTGATCTGAACGGCCAACCTCATACGGGAACATCCATTAGCTACAAGGATATTATGAATGGGGGGACACTGATCTTTACAATGGGGAAACGAAAAAATAGATTAGCATTGACCTCTCCCTCTGAATGAGGATGTCTCAAAAGCCTTTTTTAACCGCAAAGTACGCAGAGTTGACGCAAAGAACGCAAAGTTAAAATGCTGAAATAAAAGTCTTTGCGCTCTTCGCGAAATTCTTTGCGACCTTTGCGGTTAATGGATTTTTACCTTTGATACACCTCCAATTGTGGAATGAATCTGTGCTCAATCATTATCGGCTATCTTCAGCTGGATCAGCTTTTCAGGTGAGGGCTTCGAACCGTTAAACTTTACTGCCCTGTCGATAAAAATCCCATCGATCTTAAAGATTTTGAATTCGACTATTTTTTCATCCGAGAGATTACCATACCCGGCTTCTTTGAGCTCATCAATGTAACCATTGTTTATTCCGAATATTTTGAATTTAACAATAGTCTCAGCTGAAACAGGCTCTTTCAGGCCCATGCTGTTAACTTCCCTAACATATTCCGGAGTGATATTCTGTGCTTTGAACTGTACAATATTCTCCTTGGAAAGGCCCTTGAACCCTATTGAGGCCAGTTCTTTTACATATTGCGGAGTAATGCCCATTGCCTTGAACGACACAAGATCTTTTCCCGACACCTTTTTCAATTTCACCCTGGATATTCAGCACATCAATATTCCCGTTATCGAGAGATTTAAGCTTCAATGAAAAGCCTGACGGTATCTTAATATCAAAGTCAATGGTTTTTCCATTATTGTTGGATAAAAGCAGAACATTCTTACCATTTACTTCTGCTCTGATATCTACAGGATTCTGTTCAATTCTGCGTAAGCCATCAACAGGCTTCTTTTCAGCTTCGGGATAACGGAGACTTCCGGTAACAACAATCAGTTCGCCATCATAGCCTGTAACCTTAACCGATCCCTTTGGATTGTCAAAAGTCAGGAGCCTGCCTGCCAGCCCTGACGGGGGATTGATTATCAACTGCTCATTCTGGCCCTGAAGCGATATAAAGAAGTTGATAAACAACATTAATATGAAAAAACTTCTCAGCATAATACTATAATAAAGTGCCAACTGCTTCCTGCATTCTGAGCCTTACAAAGTCCTTTCCTCACCTCTTCATTACCGGCATATCTGACCAATGCCTCAAGAGCCAGCAACCTGACGTTATCATTATTGTCGGTATCAAGTATTTTGAGAAGGTTCTCAATGATCCTTAAGTCGGCGGTTTCAAATTCGGCGACCATGTTAACTGCCTTTATTCTTTCCACGGTGGAAGTTTGCTCCATCATCGTCAGCACAAGTGTCTCTTTGAGCTCCCTGACCTCGCCGGAGAGACCGGCAAGTTTGTCATCGCCGGAAGCTGAGATGCCAAACCAGGAAGCCGAGAACCATCCCAGTACAAATAACGCAATCCCCGCTGCGGCAAGCATCATACAAAATGCCCATAGCGCTGATCTCTCCTGCAGTTACGAGCGACATTATTGCGTTATCGTCCAATCCCGAGTTATAAATCACTGTAAGAACTTCAGTTGGGGATAAAAGTTACAAAATATTTTAACTCCGAAAGAGTCAGAGGCATCAATTGATATAACTAAATTATGCAGAGATTCACAGAGAAGTCACAGAGTTTCACAGAGTTCTATTCTTTCTTACTCCGTGGTTCTCCGGATTTCCACTGTGTTAGTTTTTTTATAAAGCTTTTCTGACTACATTCCTGAAAACAGGAACCATGCAATTAGTAAGGTAAGAAGAATATTGAAGCCCTGGGCAATCAGGAAGGCCCAGGCTGGTTTTCCATTTCCAGTCTTAACAAGCATTGAAAAATCTGTTTCCAGTCCAATGCCGACAAATGCAACTGCAAAGAATGCAGTCTGAATACTTTTCAGATAATCTTTGGTTACTGTCAGAT
Organism: uncultured Bacteroidota bacterium; assembly: GCA_963744745.1. Classification (GTDB taxonomy): domain Bacteria; phylum Bacteroidota; class Bacteroidia; order Bacteroidales; family VadinHA17; genus LD21. The sequence goes on from CAVUVD010000002.1 coordinate 375,875, forward strand.
GCTCAGGGGAAACGAAGAATGAGTAAATCAACGAAGCGGCGATAAATCCGAGTACGAATTTCGGGAAACGTTCCCATATAAGGCCGAAGTTTACTTTCTGATGTTTTCCTGATTTGTCCTCATTTTTTCCACGCAGAGCCCAGAAAACAGAGATTGCCACGGCTGCGAATCCAATCAGGACATTTTGTGAGAACTTAACTATCGTACTGAATTTCAGGGCTTCCTCACCGAACATTGTTCCGGAAGCCACAACCGCACCCGAAGTATCTATAGTCCCGCCGAACCATGCGCCTGCCTGAGCAGGATTAAGTCCGAGATACTTTGCAGCCATGGGAAGAAGGATCAACATCGGTAACGCGACGATAAGCACAAGACTTACCACATACGATAATTTCTTGCCATCGCCTTTTATTGCTCCTGCAGTAGCTATGGCAGCCGAAACCCCACATATTGATACCGCACTTGATAACATAAGTGCAAATTCGTCATCGACTTTAAGCTTTTTTGCGATCCAGAAGGCAAAAAACCATACACAAAGAACTACCACGATTGCCTGGATAAGTCCGAGTGAACCAGCCTGGATGATATCTCCGAAGATGATTCCAGATCCAAGAATGACAAGTCCTGTTTTAATGAAAAACTCGGAGTGGAGGTTTTCGCTCACCCAGCGCGGAAGTCCGAAAACATTCCTCAGGATGATGCCTCCAAGCAGTGCAAAGATCACATATTCGAATCCATAGTTTTTCACTGGCTTGTAACCTGAAATCCATTGGCTGACCAGGCTCAGTCCGAATATCAGCACCATTGTGCCAACCAATCCTCCAATATTCTTTTTCTTAAGAAATAATGTCATAAGGCTGCCGCCAACAACCAGCAAGAATACTCCTGCAATGCCAGCGATATTGTTGCCGTTGGACAGAAGACTTTTAAACGAACCCGCATCGGACCACCCGAATTTAGGCGACGGGAAATGAAATCCTGCCCAGGCAGCAAGTATAATGACAAGGCCTGTAATAAATGCCAGCCAATCTTCATTTTGCAGGACTTTCTTCATGTTTAAATTTTTACTGAATTTTGATTTTCTTATTCGGATCCCAGGATGCGAAATAAGGAAATCTCCCAATCAGATACGTACCATTAAATACTTAATTTACGGAGCGCAGAAATGCCATTCAATATTTTCTTCTGCTCACAGGCTGGTCGATTAACTTACCAGCTTATTCCGTATAGTGTTTATGTACATAATATCTCATCATAGGCCTGTTAGGAAGCTTTGTAGACGCAACTTCAAATCCGGCTTTTTCAAAGGAATTGTAAATCCCATACCAGGCGGACGAATTCGGGATTTTACCGTTCAAAGGAACAACGGGATATGCCTCCAGGATTTTTATATTATTCTCTCTTGCATATTTTATCACTCCTTTCAACATTTCTTCAGATACTCCCGTGCCCCGGTACTTTTTATCTGTGTAGAAGCAAGGAACGCTCCATACAGGTTCATCATCCGTTCTTTTATGTGTACGTGATTTCTCGATTCTGACGAAATCCTCCCGGGGCGACAGGGCGCACCATCCAACAGCTTTTCCATCGAGAATACCGAGAAGTCCAACCTGTTTTCCCCCGGATACAAGAGCATGCATTTTACGTTTGTTGGATCCATCCTTCCGGCCTTCCTTGTATTCCTTATTTACAGTCCTGTAATACATACACCAGCAACCATCGGCCGCTCCTTTTTCACCAAACAATTCGATAAATTTATTCCAGTTTGCCAGAGTCAACGGTTCTATAATCAATCTTCTCCGTACTTGTAATTGTTTTTCCTCCTTTTCCATTTGCTGATTGATGAACTCATAACATTAAAACAAATTCAGAGAATAATTGGTTATCTTTAGAATAAAAATTCAAAGATGAACTGGATAGATGCAGCTATTGTCATCATACTCATTATTTCGGTAGTAACAGGTTTCATTAATGGCCTGGTTAAGGAAGTTGCTTCCCTGGCTGCGTTAATCCTGGGTATATGGGGAGCAATCAGGTTTTCAGCATTTACAGCGGGCAAACTCTATGATTATTTTGATATGACTGGCCAATATGTGGGTATCATTGCATTTGTTATCACTTTCGGTGTAATTGTAATAATAATCCACTTCATTGGAATTGTAGCCGACAAAATTGTATCTGCAGCAGCCCTGGGTTTTGTTAACCGTATACTTGGAATGGGATTCGGCCTGTTAAAATCTATACTGATAATGAGCGTCATTTTTGTCCTGCTTAATGTGATAGACGCAAAAAGATCCTTCCTTCCAAAAGACAAAATCGAAGGATCATATTTTTATAATCCAATATCCGACATTGCTCCTGCATTATTCCCTATAATAGGAGAAGGTGGCTTCGGAATAAGCTTTGATCGTTTTAAGAAGAAGCCTGAAGATCCGGCAATATAATTACTGCCAGCTGCGACCCCTTTCCCGCTTCGCGGGATCTCCCCTGAGAGGGGAGAAAAATCAGAGATATGAGTAAAACTTTAATCAGAACCGGGATTTTTTCCCCCTTTAAGGGGGAACGAAAAGGGGGTAACTTGTCCGACAGAAATATGTCTATATTTGCATTCTTATTGAAATCGTAATAAGAAAACATATGAATTTCATTGATGAACTGAAATGGAGAGGGATGATACACGACATCATGCCCGGAACAGAGGAGTTACTTACGAAAGAACAGATCAGCGGATATATTGGTTTTGATCCTACTGCTGATTCATTGCATATAGGGCACATGGTCCAGGTTATGTTACTTGTTCATTTCCAGAGGGCAGGGCACACACCTGTAGCGCTTATTGGCGGAGCAACCGGGATGATCGGTGATCCTTCAGGAAAATCGGAAGAGAGAAATCTCCTTGATGAAACAACAATAAGAAACAACCAGGACGCAATTAAAAAGCAGCTTTCGAAATTCCTCGATTTCGGATCAGGCAAATCCAACAGAGCCATAATGGTGAATAATTACGACTGGATGAAAGAATTCTCCTTCCTTGGATTTATCAGGGATATCGGGAAACATATAACAGTGAATTACATGATGTCAAAAGATTCAGTGAAAAAAAGGATTGGATCTGAAGCAAAAGAAGGAATGTCATTCACGGAATTCTCATACCAGCTTGTTCAGGGTACGGATTTCCTGCATCTCTATACATATAACAACTGTAAGCTGCAGATGGGCGGATCTGATCAGTGGGGAAACATTGTAACAGGTACAGAGCTGATCCGAAGAAAGACAGGAGGAGAAGCATATGCGCTTACCTGCCCGTTGATAACAAAGTCAGACGGAACAAAATTCGGAAAAACGGAATCGGGGAATGTCTGGCTCGACGCGGAAAAAACGAGCCCATACCAATTTTACCAGTTCTGGCTGAATGTATCTGATGAGGATGCTGCAAAGTACATCCGGATATTTACGATTCTTGGGAAAGAAGAGATTGAGAATATCATAAACGAACATAATAAAGCTCCTCATGAGAGGATACTTCAGAAAAGGCTTGCAGAAGAAGTAACTGTGATGGTTCATTCCCGTGAGGAATATGAGGGAGCCGTAGAGGCTTCCCAGATCCTTTTCGGAAAAGGCACAACAGAATCCCTGAGGAAAATGAATGAAAGCACTTTCCTTTCGGTCTTCGAAGGAGTTCCTGTATTTGATGTGAACATAGAAATACTGTCAGCGGGTGTTTCAATAGCCGACCTGTGCGCTGTGCATACAAAGATATTCCCTTCAAAGGGTGAGCTGAGACGGCTTGTACAGGGTGGAGGTCTGAGCATTAACAAGGAGAAAGTTGATAATGCCGATATCAAAATTGATAAGAGTATTCTTCTTAATAACAAGTATCTGCTTGTTCAGAAGGGGAAGAAAAACTACTCCCTGATTCGTATGAGTTAAAAATTATTACACAGAGTTACACAGAGCTGAAACCCGGCTGTTCTCCGCGTATCAACCTTTTTTGAGGTCGGCGGCTATGATCGAGATGTCATCGAAAGTTGATGGGTTACCAGGTATACCGAGATATTTTATCATTTCTGCAATATTACTTTCGACGGGTCTTTTATTGGAAATGTGTTTAATTATTTCTCTTGTTCCGATATCCTTGCCATCATTGTCTTTCAGCTCCGACAAGCCATCGGTATAGCAGACCATCTTGGAATAATCTTTAATTACTATTTCAGATTTTTCAACCCTTGGTATTTCATCAAGCATTCCAAGCCCGACACATGATGCATGGAAATGCAGGACTTCACCGGAAACTGTATTGTAAAGTACGGGCGGATTGTGAGCAGCATTGATGTATTCCAGAATGCCTGTTTTCTGATCATACCTGGTCACGAAAAACGTAATGAACTTTTCACCCTCTGCATTCTGAAGAACTATTGCATTAAGCTTGTGAATAAGTGCTACCAGGTCTGTTTCTGCTGAGAGCAGGGCTCTGAAGCTGGCCTGGAAATTCGACATCAGCATTGCAGCTGAAATACCCTTTCCTGAGACGTCGGCTATACAGAACCCGGTTTTGTCGTCGGAAAGCTTAATGCAGTCGTAATAATCACCCCCGACTTCATAATGCGGAAAATAGAATCCATTCAAAGTGATTTCAGGCGTTTCAGGCATGATATCATTATTGGGGATAAGCATCTTCTGCATCCGGGCTGCGAGTTCAAGCTCCTTTCTCAGGGCTGCCTGCTTCAGGCTTTCCTCAACAAGTCTTTTGTTTTCTATCGCAGCGAGAATTATTCTCGAAATTGTCTGCATGAAATTAAGATGCTTGACAATGGGGCTGAGGCCTTTATCCTCCACCTCGATATTGCCTATGAAGACAAACCCGATCGGTACATTATAGTTGATCCCGGGGATTATAATGTCCACACCTGTAAGGCCAAGATTTGAAGGTGCGAATTCGAAAGTCCGCAACTTATTCAGATAGCTCTGGACATCATCTCTTCTTGCAATAACTTTAAGTTCATCCGGGAAGCCGTTGTTCAGGATACATTCCCATCTGGGTGATGATTTAAATATCATCACCTTGCCAATGCTGAGCTGGTTCCTGAGAATGTCCTCGAAAGTTGACAGGAGATCGCTTACAGGTTTATTTTCGTTGATGGCATCGGTGATATCGAAAAGCCATTTGAGAGTCTGTTTTAAGCTCTCGACCTTGCCCTTCGGATCCCTTTTGTCTGTCATTGGAAAAGAGTTAGTTAACCTTTTACCCTTTCCACGTATGATTTATCATGGGTGTCGATCCTTATTTTGTCACCAACGTTAACGAAGAGAGGAACCATAATAGTGGATCCGTTTACCACCTTTGCCTGTTTAAGAGTATTTGTTGCGGTATCACCCCTGAGTCCGGGCTCCGAATATACAACTTCCAACACTACAAACTGGGGGAGATCGACAGTAAGAACTGTTTCGGTATCGGCATGTACAACTATTTCAACATTGATGCCTTCAATAAGGAACTCAGGGTTATCGATAAGATCAGCATTGACATGCACCTGTTCGAATGTTTCAAGGTGCATGAAATAGTAGCCCATATCGTCTTTATAGAGATACTGGTGCGGGCGTCTTTCAACCCTTGCTACATTAACCTTAACACCTGAGGAGAAGGTATTATCGATGACTCTTCCTGTCTTGAGGTTCTTCAGTTTTGTTCTCACGAATGCCGGTCCTTTGCCGGGTTTAACATGCTGAAACTGAACGATTGAATAAAGGTCGTTGTTGAATTCAATTACCAAACCATTTCGGAAATCTGCTGTACTTGCCATAAAATCAATTAATTATTCTGCTATTGTTTATTTCTTTTTTATTTCAAGCGGGTAAACTAAGCCCTCATATTCGGTCATTTCCACCGTAAATGATCCCACAAAGATATCAAAACGAATTTTAACAGGTAAATAATTTTTATCGGCAGAGAACCAGAAAGATACTCCATCATCGGTGCTGAAAAGCCTGCCTGTTTCTGTAACCGGATTGAATTTATGGCATAATATGCGGCCATGCTTTGTCTTTACCTCATCCACTCCCATGTATCTGAGTCTCATAGGATAGAGCTCATCGGTGAACCATGTCATTATGGTTACCATATCCCCCTTTTCAAGATTCTTCTCAGGAAGGATCTTGTTTCTGAACCAGTAGAAGCATGACAGAATATCATGTATTCCCTGTTCGGTAATGTGAATGCCTGTAAGATCGCTTGTAAGGATCGCTGAATCGGCCCTAGTCTTATGATCGAAAAGAACCTCATTGTATTTCCTGTAACGGCCTTCACGGATATTCCTTATAGATTTAACCGGGAGTTCTGTGGCAGGATCAATATAGCTTTCATAGATGTCAAGCACCTTGAAGATTGCATCGGTAAGCCCTGTTGTTTTAGCCTCCATCCTTGTATGCCAGAGATTTTTCCCGAACAGAGTATCATTTTTTATCTCGATGGTTGCCAAACCGCCTGTTATAACACCATAATGAATTGCATAATTGATCTTTTCCCCCGGCCTGTAAACCATGTTATTCTGGGAGTAAATCTGATTTACAGACATGATCAATATAACAAACGAATATATGTATCTTCTCATCCTCTAATCTCCGGAGTTTGTTTCAGTTATGTTCCCAGAATACTCTTTTTTGGTTTTGTAGCAATAAAATCCTTCAGGTACAATGGTTCAAAATACGCAACATCTTCAAAAACGTGGTTATCCAGTGCATTGAAGGCCGGTTCCGCCATATGAGATGCAGACATATGGAAATCCTCAACAAATTTAACAGCCGGATCACTGATTACCGTTTTCAGTTTTGCCGCCCCATTGCCGAAAACAATAATATCATTGTTTCCTGTAAAACCTGCTAAAGAATTTTCCCCGATTACTTCGGCGCTGATTTCCTTAACGGTATTCCCTTCAGAATCGTATATGGCATAATAAAATTCCATCCTGCGTGCATCGAGTACCGGGCAGAATAGTCTTTTTTTTCCTTGAATCCTGTACTTTAAACCATGAAACATGGAATAAGTTGTCACAATGCCAATCAGCGGTACAGAAGCGGCAAATGCAATACCTTTGGCAACCGATACTCCAATTCTGAGACCAGTGTATGAGCCGGGACCTTTGCTTACTGCAATAGCCTGGAGGTCAGATGGTCTGATTCCGGCTTCATCAAGTACCTGACCTGCAAAAATTGTCAGCAATGATGCATGAGATCTGGAATCTGAACTTTCCCTTGAATTAACAACGCCACTGCGTTCACATAATGCTACGGAGCAGAGATTCGTTGCTGTTTCAAGGCACAGGATCATATCAGGTATTCAGTGTTTTATTAATCAACAGAATAAAGGTCGTCCTTGTTTACAATCTCGATAAGCGTGCTGTCGGAAAGTTTCTTGCTGATAGCGCTGAATGGAGCTGAGATAACCTTCTCATCAGCGTTTACACCTGATAATATTTCGATATAACTATTATCCTGAATTCCGGTTTTAACATCTTTGGCAAAAGCATACTTCCCGTCAGTTATAAAGACCAGTGTACGAATATCCTCATCAGAAGGGTTTACAGCGACTTTTGTTGTGTCAGTCCTGGTTGTAACAGACTGGATCGGCACGGTCAGGATATCATGCTTTGATTCAGTCTGTATGTCAACGGTCGCTGACATTCCTGGCCTGAATGGATTTTTCCCGGTTTGATCTTCAAGGTCTTTATATGATTCAGGGAGGATCAGGATTTTGACATCAAAATTTGTCACCTGGTCGGCTGACACACCGGTTGTTTTAGCCGAATTGGCAATTTCTGTAACGGTCCCCTTGAATTTTCTGTCGAGATAGGCATCCACTTCAATCAATGCGGTATCTCCCAGGCTTACTCTTACGATATCATTCTCATTCACCTCAACCTGGGCTTCCATTCTTGACAGGTCGGCCACCCTCAGCATTTCAGTACCAGCCATCAGGTTTGTTCCTGCAACTCTCTCGCCAAGCTCAACCAGAAGCATGGAAACTGTTCCGGTCATTGGTGCGTAGATGGAAGTTTTGGTAAGATTTTCGGTAGCTTCCTTTAGAGCTGCTTCGGCGCTGATTATTGCAAATTTGGCTGCATCCACCTCTGATTTTGCAACAGTATATGAAGCCTGTGCCTGCTCGAATTCAGACTTTGAAATAGTCTGTTCATCAAAAAGCTGTTTGCTCCTGTTATATGAAAGCTCTGCCTGGATGAATTGGGCCTCGCTTTGGGCCAGCCGTGCGCGGGCTGAACTTATTGATGCTAATGACCTGTCGCGCTGGGAGACATAAACATCAGGTTTAATCCTGAGTAGCAGCTGTCCTTTCTGTACATTGTCTCCTTCCTTAACTGTAAGCTCCACAATTTCACCTGATACATCAGGAGTAAGCTTAACTTCTTTTTCGGGCTGGATCTTCCCGTTTGCAGTAATTGTTTCAGTTATTGTTCTGCTCTCAACTTTTTCCACGGCAACTTTGACAGTAAGCGCTTTGCCGAACCATCCCATCTTTTTACCTACCACTGCGAAAATGATCAGTATTATAACTGCAGGGACAAGATATTTTAAGATCTTATTGTTTTTCATGAATTACAACGGGTTTAGGTTATTTTTTTACTGGTTAAGATTAAGGGGGATGCCCTTGTAAAAATCAAGGACTTTGGTTTTAAAGATAAACTCATATTTTGCCTGTGCCATATCGGATTGGGCATTGAGGAGCTGTGTTTTTGCAGCGTTATAGTCAACAGGAGTGACCATGCCTACATTGAATTTTTGCTCAGTATACCTGAAGGATTCTTCCGTGGAAGTCACTGCTTTCAGGCTGGCTGCATATTTCTTCATTGCCGCAGATGCATCTGCGTACGATTTTTGTATGTCTTTGTATAACTGTTTCTTAGTCCCTTCAAGAGCATACCTGCTGTTTTCTACTGCAAGCATGGAGTTGGCAACATTCTTGTTCACCTGCCATCCGTTAAGAATAGGAATGTTGAGAGACAGACCAATACCATAGTTAATATTATCGTTTACCTGGTCTGCAAAGGAATAATTGCCATACACAGGCTGTAATGTTGCAGGATCTACACTAAGTACTCTTTTCCTGATATCTGAATACCCGGTGCTGAATGAATTCGACAGTGAGAGCCTCGGGCTTCTTCCTCCTTTAGCAATTTTAAGATCGTATTCACTGGAAAAGAGCTTGTACTCCGAACTTTTTACTTCCGGCCTGTTTCCGACTGCAATATTGAATATTTCGGAGATATTACCTTTTACAACTGAATTGGTATCCATTGGTATTTCAGGAACAATTACAGCAAAACCTTCGGGTGACGGGAGCTCAAGAAGCTGGGTCAGATTGAGGATTGAGGTCTCCAGCGTGTTCCTGATATTGATGAGCTGTAATTCCTCCTGTGCTGCCTGGGCTTCGATCTGCAGAAGATTGCCGCGAGCCATACTACCTGCCTCAACAAGCTTCCGGGTCTTTTCTATTTGTTCAAGTGTTGTCTGTAACTGGGATTCAGTTGCATTTACAATTTCTTTATTGAGTAGAATCTGCAGGTATTCAAGCGCAACAGTCAGGGCAATATTATCCCTTATATTGTTAAGGTCTTCCTGGCTTGCAAGCAGATCATAACGGCTCTTTTTTATTCCATTGAAGTTCTGTAAACCATTAAAAAGAGTAAGGCTGCCGCTGATATAGAAGTTATCTGAAACTATTCTTTCATTATCAGTATATTGATAAGTTGTCTGATCGAGCGCTCTTCCGAAGGAATAATTATGAGAAGCTGATCCGTTTATCGTGGGAAGCATCCTGAACTTTGCCAGGTCAAGGGCATTTTTCTGGTATTGTGTCTGGATATCCTGCTGCCTGATCCGGATATTGTTTTCAAGTGCATATGTGATACACTCCTGTAATGACCATTCTTTCTGCTGCGAAAATATCAGGCCGGTATGGATCATCAGGATGGATATCAGTAGAACCGGTGTTTTTTTCATGTTGTTTTTTCAACAAGGTTATTAATAACAGGGCACATGCTTTATTGTTCTGTCATAAAGTCATAATTATCAGAGCAGAAAACAAAAAACAAGTCCACGAAGATAGAAAATAAAGGTAAAAGGTAAAAGGAAAAAGGAAAAAGGAAGGATCAAAGGCTAATAAGGCAATAAGGCCAATAAGGCAATAAGGCTAATAGGGCAATAAGGCTGATAAGGCTGATAACGGAAAGAATGGCATTGCTCCAACGCCTTATAGCCTCTACGCCTTATAGCCCCTATGCCTTTAATCCCCCATTAAGTTGTTAATAATATAACGTTCAAAAAATCAACGAGATAAAAACAGGCTTGTTGGATCTTGTTAAAAACTTCATTTAGACGTAAAATCTGCTTTCTATAAATTCGCCACATATATCACCCAATAGTGCGGCACAACATTTACAAAGAGGAGAAATTACGCCGGAATAACAGGTTTTCACTGATGCTTAATAGTCGTGAAGCCAGGGCATTGGGGATTTACTGTAACCGTTACAGAATCAAAAACAAATCTGAATTCCTCCGAAGCACCATAATGAAGGAAATAATAAAGCGTTTTAGTGAAGAACATCCCACTTTATGGGAGGAAAACGAAGCAACACTGTTTAACCAGAAACTTCTGAGATAAATAACTTTCGTGTGCCGGGTTCTCCGGAATTACGTTGTTCTGATACAATGCTACGACGTTTATAATGGAATCATTGTCTTCATGATTTTTTTTCCTAATTTTGCAGCTCAATATTACTGACCCATGGTGTAATTGGCAACACGACGGATTTTGGTTCCGCAGAGTCCTGGTTCGAGCCCAGGTGGGTCAACTTTAAAATGCATACCATAAGAAACCCGGTTATAAAGCCGGGTTTTTGCTTAATGATTAAATTAATTTCTTTTCAACCCCGCAAACTGTTTTAAATACAAGATTACTTGGAATTTACATAAGAAATTAGTATATTTAAGTCTTAATACCACGCGGTTATGGGTAACACTTCTACTCGACTTCCCGCATCTGGTAATCTACTCCTGAATCAACAGCTAAAATCTGCGATTGGTGTTTTATTGAATTCCGTTTCCATAAGTTATTTGCCTGTATGGATTCGGGCACGCCGGGGAATTATAAACTGAAAAATGCAGACAGATAAATACCATACTCTTTTGGCGTCTGTAAACGAAGGATTTTGCATTATTGAAATCATATTTGATAATAAAGGAAGAACTATCGACTGGCTGTACAGGGAAGTGAACCCGTCATTCGAAAAGCAGGTTGGAATCGCCCGGCTTACCGGCAAATATTTCTCCCATGCTTTTCCCGGAGAAGACCATTACTGTATTGACAGGTTCGCCGATGTAACAAAAACCGGCAGAGCTGCCCGGTTTATTTATTATTCAAAATCTTTGAATAAATGGTTTGAAATCTCAGCATATCGTTTCGGAGATCCTGATGAAAAGCTTGTAGCCCTGTTCTTAAGTGATGTAACTGAGCAAAAGCTGAATGAAAAAAAACTTCTTGAAAACAGGGAAAGATATCAGGACCTTATTGATGAGAGGGTTTCTATTGAAAAGGATCTCAAACGAACCAAAAAAAAGCTTCAAACAGCCCTGAGGAATGCCAGTATAGGAACCTGGGAATGGAACCTCAGGACGAATGAAATGTGCTGGGACAGAAGAACAGAGGAGATATTCGGGTTAAAGCCAGGTACATTCAATGGGAATCCGGAATCAATTTTAACATATGTTCATGAAGAGGATGTCAGCTATGTGGATAAAACATTCAGAAAAGCTCTTGAAGAAAGCTCTTCTTTTGAAGCAATTTTCAGGACTAAACCAGTAATGGGAAAATGTAATTATGTTTTATCCAAAACAAGTATCACAAGGGACAGAAAGGGAAATCCTGTTAACATTTCGGGCATATGTTTTGATGTGACCGACATGAAAGAAGGCACCGAAAGAGCCCTCATAAGTCTTAATGAAGATCTTCTGCGCTCAAACAGAGATCTGCAGCAATTCGCGTACGTTGCATCCCACGATCTTCAGGAACCTTTACGGATGGTCTCAAGTTTTACCCAGCTTCTTCAACAGCGTTACGCGGATAAACTTGACAAAGATGCAAATGATTATATAAATTTCGCAGTTAATGGTTCCCGGAGAATGTACGAGCTCCTGAATGGACTACTAGCCTACTCAAGAATTCAAACAAAAGGTAAAGAGTTTCCCAATGTGAATATGAACTTCGTTGTAGAAAAAGTAATAGCGAACATAAAGCTGCTGATTGAAGAAGCGGATGCATCTGTAAATTGTTATGAGTTACCTGTTATAAAGGCCGATGAGAACCTGATGATTCAACTGATGCAGAATCTTATTGAGAACGCGGTCAAATTCACCAGAACAAAACCCGTTGTAACTATTTCTGCAATAACCAGGAGTGATTCGCACATCTTTTCAGTGGAAGACAATGGGATCGGTATAGAGCCTGTCTATTTCGAGAAAATATTCAGGATTTTTCAGAGATTACATCATGAAGAATATCCGGGTACAGGAATCGGCCTGGCTATTTGCCAGAGAATTGTTGAAAGGCATGGCGGAAGAATCGGAGTCAGCTCAAAACCAGGGGAAGGTTCTGTTTTCTCATTTTCAATACCTGCAAAACGATTTTAAAATAGAAGTTGAGACGCCCAAATTGGGCGTCTCAACAAGATCGCCAATGAAATTTTAGCAGAGAGAATCAAAATCAAATTAAAAGGAATTTCGTCCTTTATAAACCTTCGAATTATAAGGGGCAACCAGATTTCCTCTGTAAGTCAGACTGCCAACTGTCATCCCCGTTATTGTTGCGGTTGCAGAAGCATCTGCACTGATTCTCAGAACGATATCATAGGTTCCAACCTGGGTTGTTGTGCTGAAGAAGACCGTATGATTCAATCTCTTTTCGTCTGAAGTTACCTTGTAATTATTCAGAGACCCCTCTGCTGTTACTCCGCCAAGTCCGTTATAACCCATCCCTGAATAATTGTTTGTTCCGGTTTGCAATATCACATTTGGTGAATTAACCCTGATAAAATTGATGTTTGAGGAAACCGGAACCTGGTCGCCATATCTCCCCTGAAGAAAATCAGCTTCAAGGACAAATGTCTTTTTCTGAAGGAGCGTATCAATTGCTTTAAAGTTATGGTATAATCCTGCTCTTCTCACTTCTTTTCTTTCCTTCTTTGTAAGCTTCCTTTCGTTGGAAAAATCCTGCGAATAACCCTGATAAGGTACCCAAAGCATTCCTGCAGTCAACAATAATATCACCAGACGGTATATTAAATTTTTCATAACCCTTTTTTTAGAGAAAAAGCAATTAATATGCCAAACGGTAAAGGTATCAAAAATAAAAATTATGCTAAATAGCACAAAAATGACTTGAGGTCCTGCGGTCGTGCAGTTTTGCAGTCTTGCAGGTTGTTTATTTTACTGAGATTGAGAAGGCTGAGCGTTATATTCCTTTTTTGCTTTTTCTTCTGCCAGCTTATTTTCAAGATATTCAACTCTTTTTTTGATTGATTCGATGTATTCAGCTGAATACATACGATCCGGTTTCTTTTGAACCGTGAGAAATTGCTTGTAAGAGCTTATGGCTTTTGGAATATCCTGTAACGACTCATCATAAATATTTGCGATATATATGAGTAAAAAATTCCGTTCCATTACTTTATAAGCGCTGGAATAACTTCCGATAGCATTCAAATATTGTTTAACTGTTTTTTGCTGGCTTGCCAGACTCATATATGCCGATCCCAGTGGCATCTGGAACCCTTTTAAGAGAGTAACAAGTTTATTGTAATAGTAAATGCTCTTTTTATTGTCATTTAGCTTATTATAACAATAGCCTAAAAAATCAAGAGTCTCAAAATCCATTGTATCCCTGACATTGGCCTTTAAAAAATATGGGATAGCAAGATCGGGCTGAAGATTATACATGTAACCAATACCGGCTCTTTTGAGGTATAATGCACTTGAATCACCCAGGCTCAAAATCTTAAGATAATCATTTAGTGCCCTTTTGTTATAGTTTTTGGCAAAATATATTGTTGCACGCCTGGCATAAAGATCAACGTCATCAGGTTCCATCTTAATAGCTCTTGTAAGCAGAACAATAGCAGTATCTATGTTTAGAACATTGGGATAAAGAAATGAAAGGTTCCTTATGGCATCGATATTCCTGCTGTTCAGGGCAAGTGATCTGTTATAATAATCAATAGCTGTTTCATATTGATTCTTTTTCAAATATGCAAATCCAAGCTTATCCAGTATCACATAATTAGATGAATCAGATTCGTAGAAACGATTGTATATATTGATGGCCTGGTCGTATCTTCCTTCCTGGATATAAATATTTGTCAGGTAATAGGCATAGTTCCAGTTTGCACTGTCCGACGCACAGAGTTCCCGGAACAGTGGCTTTGCTTTAAGATTTTTGTTCTTATTGAAATAGCTCCTTGCAACAGTGAATTTATAAAAGCTGTTATCCTTATCATACTCGTAAGCTTTCAGATAACAATTGAAAGATCCCGTATCCGGCAATATGTTCTGCTGGGCAAGTCCCAGTTTATACCATATAGCCGAATTGGAACTGTCTGATGCAAGGATCAGCTTACACGTATCAACCGCTTTTACGTAATCACCGAAGATTATCATCTTATCAATACGTGAATAATCAGGTTCCTGTGCAGTCGATACTGAGCTGAGAAATAAACAGCCGACAGCAAATAAGAGAAGTAGTTGTTTCATAACTATATTGCAGAATATGCAATAAAGTTATAACGAATAGATTAGTTATCCAAGAATAGATTGAAAAATATTTAATTAAAAACCATTTTCCTTCAGCCAGTTAATACATAATTCCGGCCAGGATGACTGCGTCCCATTGCCGACCGACATCCCGTACCCATGTCCTCCTTTCTGGAAGATATGCAACTCCGATGGGATTTTGAATTTTACAAGGTTATTGTAGTATTCAATACTGTTTCTGACAGGAACGGCTTTATCGTCCATGGAATGAACAAGAAAGGCCGGCGGGGTATTTGCATCAATCTGAGTCTCATTCGAATAACGCCTGAGAATCTCATCTGATGGCTTTCTTCCGACCAAGTTATTCCGCGATCCCATATGTGTAAAGGTTGAGTCAAAAGTGATTACCGGATAAATCAGCAAAGAGAAATCAGGGCGCGCGCTTGTTGTATCGGAATTGTAAACCTGTTCGGCATAATGGGTGGATAGCGTTGAGGCGAGATGCCCTCCGGCAGAGAATCCTATTACGCCAACTTTTTCAGGGTCGATCTTCCATTCGCCTGCAAATCGTCTGATAGCACGCATTCCTTCCTGTGCATCCTGTAGTGGTCCGATTTTTTTATCCTTCATTATCATGTCGGATGGAAGCCTGTACTTCAGAATTACTCCTGCAATTCCGTTGTCATTGAGCCATTTTGCTATCTGATACCCTTCATGATCGAATGCAAGGGTGCCATAACCTCCGCCCGGACATATAAGCACAGCTGTTCCGTTAGCCTTTTCAGAAGGCGGAAGGAATACAGTAAGTGTTGGATCGGTAACTTTAATATACCTGGATGGATAACCATTTGTAATAGTTTCAACTTCTGTATAATTTTCATTCATTAATGATCCGGGTATCATGTAGGGCCATAACTTCAATACTGTATTCTGCGTATACCCGGGTTGTAATTGTACCATAATGATGTAAAATGCTATAAACAGTTTTTTCATAACAGTTAGGATTCTATTATTTTATGATTCTTATGCTATGGCTAAAATTCGAGTATCTGTCCATCTTTGAGCAGCCTTTCTTTCAGACTTTCGTAAGTTATTTCATGAAGATCCTTTTTACCGCTTATTGCCAGGGATGCCAGTGTCCCGGCGCTTTGACCAAGGATCATAAAAACAGGTTCCATTCTTATTGACCCGAAGGCGATGTGAGAACAGGATACACAAACCGGAACAAGAAGGTTATTGCATTCTTCATTATTTGGCATTATTGAACCAAGATCAATCCTGTATGGCTTCTCCGCACCAACTCCGATATCTCCTTCATTCTGAACAAAACCTTCAGCTGTAACATATCTCTGGACATTATGCGAATCCATAGTGTATGATCCCATTCCGATAGATTGGGGGACTTCTCTTTTATTGAGGACATCATTCTCTGTCATGATATATTTACCGATCATCCTTCTTGCTTCCCTTACATAAATGTTGTATGGCCAGTAGTCATTATCAGCGAATTCATCTTTTGCATAGCCCCATTGATTCATCTCTTTACGCACTTCTTCCGGCACCCTCGGGTTTGTTGACAGGTAATAGAGTATTCCTTTTTGATAAAGCTCATGTTCCTTAATTATTACCTTCCGTTTTTCATATGAAGCTTCAGGGTAATCCCAGTTCATTCCAATGTTGTCAAAATTTATGGGGCCATGATTATTTACATCAGTTTTGGCATTCGGAACAGGGTCATATTTATCGAAATATTCGTTCCATTTAGTTTTGGCCACCCTTCCGAGGAGCTCATACTGAAGAGTGTCGTAGCCATCAGGTTTTGTTATTGGAACCCTGTTTTCAGGGACCTTTGTGAGACATAACCTGAAGCAATATGCCTGGATTTTATTGTCGCCTGCTCCATCTTCACCCGGAAATTCCGGTGAAATCCTTGGCAGAAGCCCGCTTGATGAATCGCCTGATATAATGTAAGGGCTGATGTTTGATTTAAAATAATGCCCATGATGCCTGGCAGCTTTCTGCACCCCGTTCCACTGTTCATTATAAACGCTGTTTGCTTCCCGTCCAATTGTATATTTTACACCTGCAGATGCCATCAGATCGCCTTCATAAGTGACATCCACAAAGACTTTTCCTTTAAAAACCTTACCGCTGAGAGTCCTTATTGAGAATATATTATTGCCTTCTTTAACAACCCCTTTTTCCCTGTCCAGAAGCTCTTCACGATAAACCGGTATATTGTTATCGCTGATCATCTTTTCAAAAGCCTGTTCGGCAGCATGAGGCTCAAATATCCACATTGTGCGATTCTCTCCGTCTATAGCGGGATTCCCCTGTCCTTTATTCCCGTATTCAGATTGTTTTTGCCACTTCCATGATTCAGGCTTCATGTAATGCTGATAAAGCAACTGGTAGAATTCCCTCGCAATTCCTCCGATAACTGCCTTATTCCCAGTGTCGGTAAAACCAAGTCCGGATGATGACATTCCTCCCAGATGTTTATCGGGAGAAACAACTATTACCGAATGTCCCATTCTTACAACCTGTACAGCAGCTGAAACGGCTGCTGAGGTCCCCCCGTATATAATAACATCGGCTTTAATAGTTTCTGATTTCTCAGAATTGCAGCATACTGCCAGTACAGCAATAGCAATGATTAATGTGAAAATTCTTTTCATAGGTTTTAGAAAAACATAAATGTTAAACGAAGGTACAGAAAGGATTTCTAAAATCAGGCCTTCGTATTATTTGAGTAATAACGTAGCTCTATGGTATTAATTTTTTAAACTGATCTTGTTAAATCCGGCTTTAAGTTTCATTGTTCCAGGCGCAATCATAAAATCACATTCCATATTACCCGGAATAGTAATTCTATACTCCTCTGATTTTCCGCTACTAAGGTATTCAGCAGTAATGTTTCCCCTGATCGTTGGAACAGTAATTTTACTGTTGGCGAGTCTGCCGGGCTGAGGTTTAATAACAGCTTTTTTCCAGCCTGGTTCAACAGGGGCAATTCCCCACATATACGCAGGGATGATATTTGCCGGCGCTGCTCCCCAGGCATGGTTCCAGTCAGAGTTAGGCTTGTACTTAATGTCCCAGGCTTCAAGTGTTATTGTTGATCCGGCAGTAATCATGTTCCCCCAGCTCCTGTCGTGAGTTGCAGTCATAAGTTCAAGTGCATAATCGGCTTCACCTGCCCTGTAAATGCCTTCAAGGAGGTATTGGGCTCCGTAAACGCTACACGCCATGCCACGGGATTTTATAAAATCCACCACAGATTTTTTGTACTCATCCGGCACAAGACCGAATGCCAGCGGCATCATGTTTGCATGAAGAGAAGAATGTCCTGAGCCTATACCGTCTATGTAATAGCCCTTTGATTTGTCAAGGAGTTTATCATTGAATACTTTTCTGACCTGTTCAGCAATGCGGCTATAAAATTCAGCATCCTCAGTTTTGCCTATATGCCGGGCTATTTCTGACATCCTGACAAGCCCGTTAAAATAAAATGCATTTACCACGGTATTTACATCAACCATTTCATAACCGTCACGTTCGCCTTCAGGAGTTGCCAGCTTCCATCCCGTATCTTTTTGCGAAGGCGGCCAGTCTACAATATCTCTGAGGCGTTCCTTCTCATTGGTGAATCCCAGTGACTTCATGATTTCTCCTGTAATATTTCGCGAGCTGATCAGTCCGTCATCGCCGGCAATACTTGTGAGAGTCTTTAATTTGAGAGCCTCGTAATGATTAATTACCGATTCGGTGTTTCCGGTAAACATGAGATCATTATAAAACATCGGGACCGTATGAAGTATCCATTCGGTCGGCCAGGTAGGATGATCAATAAAATATTCATTAGTACGCCTTGCTATTGAGTATTCCCTGTCTGTATAATAATGCCCCAGCTGGTTAATATAAGCATCGGCTTCATAAGGAATCCTCTCACGATCCCCATCAATATAGTATCCTGCGAAAGATGTTGCTTTAATACTGTATTTACAGATGTCCCACACCTTGTCAAGGATCGAATCGGATGATGAGAATGCGCTGTTATCTTCTTCGAAGTAATAATTCCAGGCTTTCTGCCTGATGTCCGAAGGTTTAAGTTCTGACGGACAATTTTCCACTTCGCAGTACCTGAATGGAGTGATTATACCAACTGAGTCAGGCAGAAGGACAGCAGCTCCGCTTGTGTTCCTGGCATCTTTCGGTAGTCTGAGGGAATATTCAGAAGTTCCTGGTTTCACAGGAAGTTTAATCCTTGAATACCTGATCGTCCCTCCGGGGTTCCTGTCAATTCTCTTCTCCCCGGAAAGTTTTTCACCGAGATGAATGACAACTGTGTCCTCTCTTGTGGCTTTGATATTAAGGATCAGCGTTCCGAAAGCATCTTTTCCGAAATCTGCGAAAAACCCCGATTCAGAAGTTTTTTTAAGGATTACGGGATTAATAAGCGTGGATTCGAATTTGTTAACCGTTGCAGGTTTATTTAAAGAGCTCCCCGTTCTGAAAGACCGGACATCCGAAAAACCGGATGGTTTACCGTTCATATCCCAGATCATGACTTTCCAGAAATATCCGGTGTCAGGTTTCAAAGAAACGCCACATTCAACCTCTACTGATTGATCGCTCAGGATTTTCCCGCTATCCCAGGCATCAGCAGTATTATTTCTGATCTTTTTTTCTGAAGTTGCCAGGAGGATCCTGTATGAAGTTTGTTTACCGGCTTTTGAAGGCACCATCCAGGTGAACTCGGGTCTTATGTCGGTTATCCTGACCCCTGACGGTTGCCGGATAAACTCAACCATCAGTCCTTCCGGACATTCAGGTTCATTATTAAAGTCACCTGTCAGCCAGGTAAAAATGAGCAGGAAAAGTGATAATGACATTCAGTTTTTTATTGCGAAGTGACGAAAAGGTCGAAAGCAATAAAATTAACTAAATATTGATTTTTACCAAAGAGTTCCTTTATTCAGGAAGAACCGCAATAGCAGCAGCTCCGAAACCGGTGTGTGCGCCGATCACAGGAGAAATGTTCAGAACAGAGATGGGTTGCCTGCCTGTGATGGATTCCATCCTGGAAGTATACCATAATGCTGCTTCGGGATTATTGCAATGCAGCACTATATAATTCCATATCCTGACACCTTCTGTAGATCTGGATACGTGCTTTATTACATTTTCCATGCTTGCCTTGTTGTTGAAGGCCTTGTCAAGAACTACAATCTTTCCTGAATCATCGATTGTAAGAACAGGGTTTATGTTCAGTAATCTTGCAATGGTTCCTTTAAATGCTGAGACGCGTCCTCCTTTTACCAGGTATTTCATTGTTTTTACACTGATAAACATCCGGAGGTCCCCTGACCATTTGTTGATCATATTGACCACTTCTTCATGAGATTTCCCATTTTCTATTGCCTGGGCTGCCCGTAAGACTACAAGACCAAGCGCTCCTGAAATACTTTTAGAATTTATCACGGATATTGGCTTCCCAAATTCACTGCTTATTGCCCCGGCTGCTTTACGGCTGCTGTGAAAAGTGCCGCTTAGCTTGTCGCTCAGATGGATAGCTATTACTGAATCATAATGGGAGGCAAGGTGCGAATAGAGATTTGTAAAAGCTTTTTCGTTAACCTGGGCTGTTTTAGGATGATCCGGACTTTCTTCAAGAAGCTTGTAGAAATGTTCAGTCTGAATTGTAACCTTATCCAGGTAATGATTCTCGCCGAAGTTAATATTTATCGGCAACATGTTGATCTGGTACTTATCGATGATCTCCTGGCGAAGGTCGCATGTTGAATCAGTAACAAGAGCAATTTTCCACTTCCTGTTGTATACGGCATCGCTTTGCCTTACCATATCATCGGCTTTCTGGAAAGCCAGTATCCCGGAGGTCTTAAGTTCATCAAAAAGATCAGCCGGGTTATTCGTGTGCACATGTAATCGTCTCATCTTATCTGAGCCAGCCACTACGACACAATCTCCGTATCTTTCGAGTGTTTTTCTCAGATCGGAAGCATTCAAGGTGCATTTCCGTATGAGAGCTTCTGTACAGAACCTTAAATCGACATTCTCAGGAATTACCTCTTCGAGCTTTTGAAACACAGCTGCTTCTGACTTTATCCTGATGAGCTCTTTAAGATCGCGCCGCGTTATGAAGTCAATAATACCCTCGATGAATAAGGCAAAGCCCCTGGCGCCAGCGTCAACAACATTGGCTTTCGACAATACAGCGAGCCTTGAACGTGTTTCTGAGACAGATCTCGTGAGCACATCAAGAGAATTAATGAATATCTGGTTAAAATCAGATATCCTGTAACTGTTCTCATAGATGTAATTTGACCAGTCTTTTATTACTGTTAGCATTGTTCCTTCAACGGGATTGGCAACAGCATCATAAACATATCTTACGGAATTCTTAATGCTGAGTGCAAATTCCCTTGTGGTTACTGTTTTCACATTGGCTGTTTCGTTGCTCATCCCGTAAATGAACTGGGCGAATATTATCCCTGAATTGCCACGTGCATTCTCGAGTGTTGCTTCTGCAATACGGTCAGCTGTAACTTTATATGATTTATGAGGTTGAAGTGATTCCACTACTGCCCTGACGGTCGAGGCAAGATTTGTCCCTGTATCTCCGTCGCTTACGGGGAAAACGTTTATCTTGTTTAATTCAACCTGATGTTCAAGCACTTTCCTTGCCCCGGCAATGAATGTATAATACAGTCTTCGGCCGTCCATTTCCACCAGCGGTTCTGCCGTTAATGCCATTGCAAGGGAATTATTAGAGTTATGGTCTGACATAAAACACTCAAATTGAATTAATTGTTCACTCCTGTTTATACAAAAATCATTTGGATTGATAAACCCTTACATAATCAACTTCATATTTTATAGGGAAGACCGAACGGGAAGGATCTCCTCCGTTTGCACCAAGAGCAAGATTAAGCAGGATGTAATGGGGCTGCAGAAAGGGGTTGAACCCATCAGGATTCACGGTTGACTTCAGTGAGGTGGAATTCAGAAGCTGATCATCAAGGTAGAGATTGACAGAGTCTCTGTTCCAGTCCATCCTCCAGACATGGAATTTCTTTGTCCATTCCGGATCAGCGCCGGTAAAATCAGACAGCGGCTTCTTCAGGTCATCCCATTTTGCAGCATTTCGTTTTTCTGTTCCCCATGCAAAATTGGCCAGAATTGTTGGTACATCATTGATCCTGTAGAATTCCATTATGTCTATTTCGCCATTTGAAGGCCAGGGCTTTGATATTCCAAGAGTCCATATTGCAGGCCATGAGCCATGGGCTGTATCTATCCTTGCTCTTATCTCAAATGATCCGAAAAGCCATTGTTTCTTACCTCTTGTCTGAATGCTGGAAGAGGTGTATTCTGCATATTCCCGCTCGTCTCTCCAGTTCGTTGCCGGAGTTACAAATCCCGGATTTTTTACTTTTTCCTTTTTACCGAGAATCAGAAGAACGCCATTGTTACAGTTTGCATTCTCCGACTGGTACCATTGCAACTCCTGATTTCTCACGAATCCTTTTTCGTAGATCCAGGATGAGGAATCAGGTTTCCCTTCATAGTTGAATTCATCACTCCACACAAGCGTCATTCCCTGCCTTTCCGGGGGCGGGTTAAAATCGGACCTGTGCGGATCAGCATTCTGACAGAGAAGATTGCTGGAATAGATAACTGAAAACAGAACACTTAAACAGATCGGTAAATAGTGCATAAGTCAGGTTTGGTCCAACAAAAAGTCAGGGCAAATGTAAATAAATTTTGATTAATGGTTTTTAAGCGCTCGTTTCCCTTCCGAACAAGAAGTTATTTGTCTTTTCAGTTTTCTCCTTATTTACCGCTGACAATTGAGAAATCATTTCTTCATTTTAGCCAGGAGCTTCGGAAAGAGATCATCCTTCACATAGATAAAGTCTGGTTCGATTTTCAGGATGTTTTCATACTCAGCCTTTGCTTTTTCGTATTCTTCGAGGTAGGTATATGATTGTGCAATAGTTACCAGCAGACTGAGGTAATTCCAGTTCCCTCTTGTCAGTGAAGGGTCTTTCTCCATAAGTTCCCTGGCTTTATTGAAGTTTTCAAAAGCAATCTTTTTTGAACCGCCGAATGAAGCAGGCATGTAGAAGTATGCGTTTCCAAGCTGTGTATACCCGAAATAATTTTTACTGTCGAGCCCGACTGCCTTCTTTGCGGAATTAAGGCTTTTAGGCCCGTTAAAAGGTGCTGAAATAGTGCTCAGCGATATCCTGAAAGCGTAGAATGCCGCTCTGTAGGCATTCAGAACAGGGATCCTGTATCCTGCTTTTTCAAGAATTGAAACATTTTTCTCTGCCAGGTTGAGGTATGATCTGGCTTCCTTCTCCTTATTGAAACCCAGGCAATAACCTATATAACCATATTGATAATTAACAAGTTCCAGGAGGAATTCATTATTCTTTGCACCGGATGCTTCCATCCTGTCAATAACATTCTTCCACACTTCCATCCGGTTTGAGAGATAGGCTGAGTAAATTTCTGATCTGTTATCGGCGAAAATATCCTGTGATAATACTAACAAAAGAACTGCAACCGGTAACATGTTTATTTTGTTTTCCATAAATAAAAATGATATTACAATGAGTTACCTATGGATCTTTCCGATATGATCGTTCACATCAACGTAGATCTCCCTGAACCAGTAAGTATAATTCGAAGGATTCTTACCGATATCTTTTTTCAGCTCATCCCAGGCAATATATTTCCATTCTTCAACCTCCGTCTTGTTAATTATTGGTTCAGCATCAGAGAAGCCAATAAATACATGATCGAGCTCATGTTCAGTCAGTTCATTATCGAGCTTTCCCTGGTAGAGGAACGAGAATAGGTAATGGAGCTGACATGATATTCCCATTTCTTCCGGCAGTCTTCTGTTTGCTGCGTCCCTTGCAGACTCGCCAGGTAATGGATGAGTGCAGCAGGTATTGGTCCAGAGTCCGTTTGAATGGTATTTCTCAAATGAGCGGCGTTGCAGCAGCCAGTGACCATCGGTGTTGATAACGAAAACAGAAACAGCCCTGTGAAGCATAGCCCTCCTGTGCGCTTCAAGTTTTCCGGCTATACCAGTCTGCACATCGTTTTTATCTACCAGTATAACAAATGGTTCGGACATCTGCATTCTCTAATATAAATTCTTTCCTGAAGTTGCTGATACATCAAAAATAGAATAAAAATTTAAGCCCTGCAGGCAGGTTAAAATGAAAAGTGCCAAATATCAGTTTCTATCAATATGTCATAGCAAATAACATAAAGTTTTACTATCTTTAACTACTCTGTTCCACAATCAATTAACCTGCTAATGAAAGATATTCGAATATTCATACCGGTAATGCTGATGCTGTTCATTTCAAAAAATGCAATATCGCAGCAGCCGGTTACCCCGGAAGATCCGAAAGGAAAGAATAAATTCAAGGATTTTGAATCTGCAAGCAAGTGTAAAACCTGCCATCCCGGGATTTATGAGCAATGGACCCAGGCCATGATGTCGCAGGCTTACACTCATCACTGGGATGAGATTGAATATTTCGACCTGGCTGTTGCTCATGCAAAAGCAAACCCTGAGCTTAAAGATGTTGTTGATGGCTGCAATGGCTGCCATACACCAATTGCTTATATGGCTGGACCCCTTCCACCTCCAAGGCCGGCAGAAAAAAGCATGGCCAATGAATCTGTTTCCTGTGAAGTATGCCATCTCATCCAGTCTTCAACAAAAGAACCTCCTTTTAACTTCAGTTATGTAATTGAACCGGGCAGGACAAAATATTCTGGAAGAGAACCGGCAGTAGAGTCACCGGCTCATAAGATTGTCACAAGCCAGTTTTATCGTACAACCGAGTTTTGTGGAACCTGTCATAATGAGAAGAGCCCGTTTGGAGTATGGGTCAAAAGCACACAGCTCGAATGGAAAGACGGGCCGTATGCTAAAGAAGGAGTTATCTGCATGGATTGCCATATGCCGAAGGGCGGACCATTCCTGAATGCACTTATGACCAAACCATATGATGATGCCCGGTTGCACCTGCTGAACGGAGGGCATGATAAGGGTAAAGTAGGAGGGGCAATTGAGATAAGGATCCAGCCCGATTTAAGAGAAGCGGAACCAGGTGAAACTGTTGTTTTCACAGTTGTTCTGTTCAATCAGAAAACCGGCCATAAATTTCCCACCGGATCAGTTGAGGACAGGATCGTATGGCTTCAGGTTGAGGCAACTGACTCCAAAGGTAAAACCTATCATTTGAATGTCGACAAGAAGGGGTTTGATGGTGAAGAGTATACTATTTCGGGAGATTATCTTGCTTATACCGACCTCAGGATCCCTCTTGGCAAACCTGATTTTAAAGGAGTGCAGAGGGATGGGATACCCTATGGTAACAGGATTTACCGGATGCCGTATTTTGATCCTGAAGGTGTTATGACAATGATGCAGTGGAACACAGCCAGCCTCGGGACGGATTACAGGATCGGTCCGAAAGAGGCAAAGGTCGAGAAATTTACTTTTAAACTGCCTTTCGATGTCGCTCCCGGTGAAATGCATGTGAAAGCGGTATTGAATTATCAGCTTCTTGTTAAACCAGTAGCCGACCTGCTTAATGTTCCTGCTGATGAATCAGAAATTATAAAAGTAAACGAACATTCAACTTCACTGAAGATACTTCCTTAACTCAAAAAATAAAGCTAAATGAAAAGATATGAAAAATTCATTGTTATTTCATTAACAATGATGTTGGTGGTTTCATTCAATAATGCCTCCGGAATACCGGCATTTGCAAGAAAATACCAGATTAGCTGCCAGGTCTGCCATGCGCCGGCAATGCCGAGACTTAAGGATTTTGGCGATGAGTTTGCAGGGAACGGCTTCCGGATGACAGATTATGAATCGCCGAGGTATTTTATTCCTGCCGGCGATGACAGGCTTTCCCTTTTCAGGGAGTTGCCTCTTGCAATAAGGATCGATGGTTTCGCATCGTTCAACTACAATGATGACAATTCATTTGACTTTAAGGCGCCGTTTGTCCTGAAGATTCTCTCCGGCGGGGAAATTTCGGACAAGCTTTCATATTATTTCTATTTTCTTCTGAATGAAAGGGGAACAGTTGCCGGTGTGGAGGATGCATTCCTTATGTACAGCGACCTGTTTGGCACCGGGATAAACATCTCTCTCGGACAATTCCAGGCTTCCGACCCGTTGTTCAAAGGCGAGCTGAGATACACCCTTGAACCATACAGGATCTACAGCGCTTCACCGGGAAATTCATC
This sequence comes from uncultured Bacteroidota bacterium, assembly GCA_963744745.1. Lineage (GTDB taxonomy): Bacteria > Bacteroidota > Bacteroidia > Bacteroidales > VadinHA17 > LD21. The sequence goes on from CAVUVD010000002.1 coordinate 402,005, forward strand.
AGCGAGGCTGACATACGACAGGGGTTTAATAATTGACAAAGGTTTCAGTACAGGAACTTCCGTAGTCTTTGAACTGCTCAATGGATACGGTCTGAATGAAGCGGTGAAGGCTGGCAGTTTGACAAGGATAAGTATAAAAACATTATGCTCAGGATAAACCAGGAAGCAGGACCTGTCAGCATTGGATTATTCGGGTATATGGGAAAAGAAGAAGTATTCCTGGGAATACCACGGCGGAATTAATGAAATCCTGATGGTTGGTCCTGATATTTCGGTCAACCTGGAAGACAGGTTTGTATTAAACCTGCAATATCTGGTAAGGGATGATTCTCATGTTTTCACCACGACGGGAGTTCAGCAGGATGTAAGAACACAGGGAGGATTCGCCGAAATTATATTCTCACCAAAAGGCGATATGAGCACCTGGTATCTTACCGGATCTACTGAACATGATTGAATCGGACGATGATTTACTTGATTATACATCGGCGACATTTCATGCAGGATACCTGCTGCGGCGTAATGTGCGGCTGGTAACTGAATATACGCATGTGCTGTCAGGGAATCAATACGGCCGGGTTAGTGCGGGGTTTGTAGCGGCTTTCTGAATTTTCGCTCACTTCGACTCCGTCGTCACTTCGACTCCGCTCAGTGAGCATTTGTATAGCACTGACTGTCAGTGAGCTTTGCAAAAGTTGGATTTAGAGTTTTTTTATCTAAATTGCATGTAACCTTTTAATTAACCCTTAAACCTATCGTTATGAGCAAATCAAAATCCTTAAGCCGCAGAGGTTTCATAAGCACTTCTGCCGCAGCAGTTGCCGGCTTTACAATAATCCCCAGTCATGTGGTATCCGGCCTTGGCTATAAAGCGCCGAGCGACAAGCTTAACGTTGCCGGTGTTGGTATCGGCGGAAGAGGAAAAGGGGTTCTTTCAGTTATAGCAAAAACCGAAAATATTGTTTCCCTGTGTGATGTCGACTGGAACGATAGTGTTCAGAAGGTATTCTCTGCTTATCCAAAAGCCCGGAAACATAAAGATTACAGGGTAATGCTCGATCAGGATAAGGATATAGACGGGGTTGTTATTGCCACACCCGATCATACCCATGCTATTATAAGTCTCGATGCAATGAGAAGGGGCAAGCATGTATACACTGAGAAACCTCTTACACATACAATTAAAGAAGCACGTATGTTAACAGAGGCTGCAAGAAAGTATAAAGTCGCAACCCAAATGGGGAACGGAGGACAGGCTACAGATCCTCCAAGAAGACTCAGGGAAATGATCTGGGACGGAGCCATCGGACAAATTCATGAAGTACACATCTGGACCGACAGGGCAAACAGAGGTCTGTCTGACACATATTGGCCACAGGGAGTGAAGCGACCTTCTGATACTCCCACTGTTCCGGAAACACTCGACTGGGATCTATTCATTGGTCCGGCCCCGATGAGACCCTATCATCCCTCATATCATCCCTTTAACTGGCGCGGATGGTGGGATTTTGGTACAGGCGCTCTCGGTGATATGGGTTGCCATGGGATGGATCCTATTTTCAGGGCATTGAAGCTTAAATATCCTGTTAATTTCCAGGCTGTTTCCACCCTCGTCAACGATGAGACTTACCCATTGGGATCAATGGTTACATATGAATTCCCGGCGCGTGAAGAAATGCTTCCCGTGAAGCTTACCTGGTACGATGGTGGCCTGAGACCTCCTGTAATACATGAGCTGGAGGAAGGTGGCAGAATGGGAGAGGGTGGCACCCTGTATATTGGTGAAAAGGGAAAGATCCTAAATGATGTAATCTATCCCAAATCATTGCGGGACTCATACAAAAGACCTGAACCTTACATCAAATCTTCACCGGGCCATGAGATGGAATGGATACTGTCCTGTAAGGGAGGAGAGCCTGCGGGTTCTAATTTCGATTGGGCCGGTCCGCTGACCGAGACAGTTCTTCTTGGCAATATTCCGCTCAGACGGGAACTCAGGAATGACCTTAACGGAAAGTTCCTGTCTTTCGATCCGGTAAATCTGAGCGTATCATTACCACAGGCCAACAAGTTTATCCATAACGAATACAGGAAAGGATGGGTGCTTGAAGGATAACACGAAGAATAATGAAAATGTAGGCGCTCAATGCATTGAGCGCATTCTAAAGTTTAAAAATGAACGTGTTTCATAAAATAGCAGATTGGTTCCGCCAGAATGAAGCTATGGATGAACTGTTGTATGAAATGAAGAACCTGGATGAAGTTCTGCTGGAGAAGCGAATAGAAATATTCAGGGAAAGAGTGACCCCGGAATTTGCAAAGATAGGGCTGAATAATTGGGATGGTAAATACATGTGGTTCAGTGATTTCACTAACGAAGGGGTGAAGCATGTGATTGAATATAATGTCTTTAAGTTTTACGGAGGATCATTCACTTTCGGTAATTGCTTTTATTCCGTTCCAACGATTTCAGGAAGAAGACTCGTGAATCACAGGACAGATAAATCAACAACAATTCATTATTTCAACAGACTTGAAGGATGGCAAAAAAGCCTGGAAGAAGATGGTTACAGGAATCCTGACAAGGTTAGTACAGTAAATGAAAAGAAATTCCGAGCAACTCTGGATGCCGTTTTAAAAAGAAACATTCCAAAACTCAGGGCATGGTTTGAGAACAACTGTACAGTAGATCAAAATATTCAGATGCTGCAGCATTATATAAAAAATCCACCCTATGAGTTCGGACAGAGAATTATATCATGCGAATATGTTTTAAGTTTTTTGTACAAGCAAAAAGGTGATATTGAATCTGCCGTATTTTGGATGAATAAACATTTTGAAAAAAAACTGAACAAGGATCAAGAGATAGCTCTGATAATGGATAAAATAAAAAAGGATTGAGCCGGTTGTTTATACTCTTTCAAAATCCATAATGGTCTGGTAGACTCTTTTTGCAGTTTCCTCCGGTGTGGGATTCAGCTCCTCGGCTGTGAATTTTCCGTTTTCAAGATCGATCCTCTCGAAAACCATCATATAGAGATTGAAAATAACATCAAGACTAAGTTGGTATCTTGGCTCCAGGAGAGGCTTTATTTCCCTGATAATCTCGTAAGTTTTAAAACGATATTCATCAGCAAGGCAGTACAGTTCTCTGATAATGTTCCGGAAATCATTGTTCACAGGTCTGCCATCAGCAAATTCTCTCAGGTCTGTCCTTGTAAGATGGTTTTTTTTGATCAGATCATCCGCAAAGTAAGTAAGGTTATTTAGCTGATCTTTCTGGAAATCGCGGATTATATGAACAAGATAGCTGAAAACTGCACATGGTGTTGAAGCCCATCTGACATCGAATGGTGGATCTTCATAGTGTCCGTTAACTTTCTGAATGCTGTTCAGATGAACGAAAATTGAAGCCGGCGCCACTGATGCCCCGTTTGAGTATTCAAGGAATGTATCGAGCGTTTCGAAACCATCATTATAGATATCGTAAATCATCGATTTGGCAAATGCTTCCATCGGCCACAGAGGAATACGGAATCTTTCGACAGTTTCAATAAGCTCTTTCTTCAGGGGATTGCAATCATCAGATATTATAACCATCTGGAGCCAGTCATTCACACCGGAAAGGAACTTATCTTTCTCTTCATTACTAATAAGCTTATGAGCAGCCTTGTGATTATCTATCATATCATCGACAGCCCGCATGAACTTATAGCATGATTTGGCAGCACAATATCGTTCTTCCTCCCAGAAGCTGGCAGCAATAAGTATATTCGGATGGTCCTTGATCTTATGAAAGTCTAGTGATTGATATATTTTAAGGAACTGCTCCTTCTCTTTGTTCATCACAGGTCAGTTGGGTTGAGGCAAAATTATAAATTTTTTAGAATACGTTCCGAAGTCAGTTTTGCTGAGATTAGAACGTTAGGTATCCCGTTACCCGGATGTGTGCTTCCTCCAACAAAATAAAGGTTCTTGTATTTGCTGTCCCGGTTATGCGGCCTGAACCATCCCATCTGAAGTATGTCATGTCCGACACTGCCAAAGACAGAACCCCTTGTTATATTGCATGCATTCTCCCAGTTTTCCGGGGTATAACAGGCTTCAAATACGATATGTTGCTCAATATCATCGAGTCCTGCCTGCTGAAGACGTTTAACCAAATATGCTCTGACTTTCTTTTTCAGCTCTTCCCAGTCCTGATTTTTATCCGGATCGATGTGCCCCGAAGCAACTATGAAAGAAAAGGTATCGTGACCGGCGGGCGCTGCCCCGGGATCGGTCCTGCATGGCGCATGAAGATAAAAGCTTGGAGTATCACTCACAGTTTTATCCCTGAATATTTTATCAAGACCCTCTTCGAAATGATCAGAAAGGAACACGTTATGGTGAGCAACCTGTGGATAAACCTTATTCAAACCCCAGTGAACGCATATTGCTGAGCAGGAATATTTAAGACTATCGAGCTTCTCTGATTTGCGTTTTTCTGGAAGAAGCTTTCGGTAAACGTACGGCAGGTCGGCATTCGCCACAATTGTGCCGGCTTTGATAAGAGTACCATCTTCCAACTGGACACTGTCAGCCCTGGAGCCATTCACATTGATTTTAGTTACAGGTCTTCCATAATGGATTTTTACACCTGATGTCTCTGCTGCAGATACCAGTTTTTCTACTATACTGAACATTCCACCTTTTGGGAAAAATGAACCCTCGGTCAGTTCAGCCGCTGGTACCATCGAGAACAAAGCGGGAGACCTGAAAGGGCTCTGGCCTATATAAATGGTCTGGAAAGTAAAAGCCATGCGAAGATGGTTGTTCCTGAAGAACTTTTTTGTATATGCCCAGTTCGAGATATATGTCTTCAGCTTAATTAACAGCCCGACATTACCAGGTTGAGCAAACTGGAAAAAATTATAGAAGTTCCTTGCAATAAGCCTGTTTATGCCGAGCTTGTATATTTCAAAACCTTTTTCCACGAAAGCTTCAGCTTTTTCGAAGCTTCCCGGCTCGATACTCTCAAGCTGTACTTTCATTTTTCCCTTGTCGGGTGTAAATTCCAGTACTTTATTGTCGTCGAAATATATATGATAAAGATCCCTGAGTGGCAGAATATCACCATTTTCAAAAAGAGGAATGCCAAGATCTCTGAATGCTTCCTTATAGATCCCGGGCATCATCAGCATGGTTGCACCCAGGTCGAAACGATGGCCATTCCGTAACAGTTGCCCGCAACGGCCTCCGGGAGCTGAATTTTTTTCAAATATATCAACCGCATAGCCGTTCCTTGCCAGGTGTACAGCGGTTGCAAGCCCACCGATTCCAGCCCCGATTATGACTGCTTTTTTCTTATCTCCCATCTTTCCGGAATATGAAATGCGACAAATTTAGAATTTCCATCTGAACCTCACTATTATTTGATAAATATTTAAACTGATTTTCAGCGGAATGGCGTCGGATCGCCCTAAAAAGCATCTCATTATTTTGCATTTTTATTTAAACAGAGTACTTTATGGGCAGAAAAAAGATGCTCTTATTCCTGTAAAATCAATATACCTATTGAATGACTGGAGAAATAAGACATTGATGCATCATTGATAAAAAAAGGAACAAACCACCAAATGACAGCAGAGATTATTAATCAAAGTTTACCTAAAACAGATTCATCATGCGATTAACAAAATTCACCATCTATGTATGTATTATTTTTCTTTTAACAGCATTTCAGTATGTTGCAGCACAGAAAATGATCAATCATGGTCCTTATCTTCAGCACCTGGGCACTGATGAAGTAACAATAGTCTGGACAACAAATACTGATTGTATCTCCTGGGTGGAAGCATATGAATATGACGGATCAAATTTTTACCAGCAGGAAAGACCCAGGTTTTTTTCGTGTTCAGATGGATTGAAGACAATCGGAAGAATACATAAAGTTACTCTTCAGGATCTTAAACCCGGTACAAAGTATGCTTACAGGATCTTCTCGAAAGAAATTGTAAGCAAAACATATAACAATCCTGTTTTCGGCAGAACCGACGCCAGCGAGGTGTACCAGAGACAACCGTTGTTCTTCACAACTGAAAAAACTGACAAGGAAAAGACTTCTGTTGTGGTACTTACAGACATACACAACGGTTCTGCAAAAATTGGTTCATTACTTGAAGGTGTGAGTTTCGATGAAGTGGATTTCCTTGTGACAAATGGCGATTTTGTAGGTACCTTCAACAGGGAGGAAGATCTTTTCGACGGTGGCGTTGATACACTTGTTGACCTGTTCGCATCGTCCAAGCCCTTTTATATTACAAGGGGCAACCATGAGACCCGCGGTACAATGGGTTCTGCATTCAAAAATTACTTCTATTTTCCTGAGAACAGGTACTATTACACATTTACTTCCGGGAAGAACCTGTTCATTGTACTGGATTGCGGAGAAGACAAACCAGACTCGGATAAGGAATATAATGACCTTGTAGATTTTGACTCCTACCGGACACAGGAAGCCAGGTGGCTGGAGAAGCTTGTTACATCTGAAAAATTCAGGTCAGCCGACCATGTAGTAGTGTTCCTTCATATGCCTCCATTCTTCCCCGGAAGAACACCCTGGCATGGTGATATGGAAATGCGTGAGAAGTTCTTTCCAGTGCTTAATAATGCAGGAATTGACCTTATGATCTGTGGTCATACTCACAAGTATGCTTTCATTGATAAGAAAGCTGAAGGAAATAACTTTCCCATAATCGTAATGAACAATAACTGTCGCATGGATCTTACAATTGATAAAACCGGCATAAAGGCAAAAACAACTGATATTAATAAGAAGGTGCTCTCGGAATTGAGTTTCAGCAAATAGCCTTTTTAACCGCAGATAACGCAGAGCCCTTCGGGCAAAACGCGGAGGACGCAGAATTGAATTATTCTATTTTGCGTTCCCTGCGTTTTTTATTTTGAGTTCCCTGCGTTAAAGAAGAAAAAATCAGGTTAAATACTGAACTTTCCATTTCACAAGCTGGTTATTACATAATATCTACGTAGAATGTATCAGCATCAATCGTTAAGCAGAACACAGGTTTTTTTTCTTGTGGTATTAAGGATTGCCATAGGCTGGCATTTCCTTTATGAAGGACTTGTTAAGGTACTTTCCCCATCCTGGACATCTTCAGGTTATCTCATGGATTCAAAAGGATTCCTTGCACCTTTCTACCGTTCAATTGCAGGTAATCCGGATACTTTGAGGATTGTGGATTTCCTGAATGAATGGGGACTGGTTCTAATCGGTATCGGATTAATCCTTGGATTGTTTACCAGGTTTGCAACAATTGCAGGTATGGTTCTGCTCATTACCTATTACCTATCTCATCCTCCTTTTATAGGATACAGCTATGCTCTACCAAGTGAAGGCGCCTACTTCATCGTCGATAAGATTTTAATTGAACTTATTGCTCTGGGTGTCCTGGCTGTTTTTCCGACCCAACACATTCTGGGGATTGACAGGCTGATATTCCGTAAAAAAGCTAATTCATCAGACTATGGCAGAAGATAGCAATAAAAACAGGAGAAAAATCTCCAGGCGGGAGCTTTTGAAAAATCTGGCTACAGTGCCCGTGCTTGGAGCAGTTGCTTATGGATTATACAGGAAGAAAACAAATGATCAGTTTCTCAGGAACAGCATTACTGATGAGCTGAATATGTCAACAGATGCTCCGATGGCGGCGCCTGTATCAGAAGGCAAAGTATTAAATATCGGTCTTATTGGTTTTGGAATCCGTGGCAAACAACTTGCCTCGGGGCTTGGCTTCGTCCACCCTGATCAGGTTGAAGAATGGTATAATGCCTCACAGGAAAACCCTAACGATACACGGTATGCAGCTTATAAAGAGCAAGGTGACCTGAATATCAGGATCACCGGGGTATGTGATGTATTTGATACATACGGGAAAATGGCCCGGGAGGCTGGTGCCAATATATACCGTGAAGGCAGGGGAGGAAAGATGGGAGAACCTGTAAGAAGATATATGAATTACAAGGAGATGCTCGCATCGCCTGATATCGATGCTGTTGTTATAGCCACTCCCGATCACTGGCACGGACCAATGACTATAGATGCTGCAAGAGCAGGCAAACATGTTTATTGTGAAAAACCAATGACCTGGACAGTAGAGGAGACTTATGAGGTCAGGAAAGCTGTGAAAGAATCCGGAATTATCTTCCAACTTGGCCACCAGGGAAGACAAACGGATTCATATCTTAAAGCCAGAGAAGCAATTGAAAAAAATGTCCTGGGTCAGGTAACACTCATTGAAGTTACCACAAACCGGAATGATCCCAACGGAGCCTGGGTTTATCCCATTCACAAGGATGCGAGTCCACAGACTATTGACTGGAAGCAGTTTATCGGACAGGCGCCATGGCACGACTTCAACCTGGAGAGATTTTTCAGATGGAGATGCTGGTGGGATTACAGCACGGGCCTATCCGGAGACCTTCTTACGCATGAGTACGACGCAATGAACCAGATAATGGATCTTGGCATTCCCGCATCAGCAAGTTCTACCGGCGGTATCTATTTCTTTAAAGATGGCAGGACTGTCCCGGATGTACTTACAACTGTATTTGAATTTCCCGACAGGAATCTTTCCCTTCTGTACTCAGCCACTCTTGCCAGCCAGATGAGCCGCGGTAAAAAGGTGATGGGTCATGATGCCTTCATGGAATTCGGCAATACTCTGACAATTTATGCCGATCCCCGATCCACGAGATATGCGGGTAAGATAAAGGAAGGTATAATTAAAGAGGGTATCCCGATATATAGTTATATCCCCGGCAAGGGAGTGGATGCAGTTTCTTCTGCAACAGAATTGTACTTTGCCAATCGCGGTCTTCTTTATACTTACAGGGGAGGAAGGCGTGTTGATACGACACACCTCCACCTTCAGGAGTGGATTGACGGCATAAGAAAAGGAGTTCAGCCAAGCTGCAACATCGACCAGGGTTTCGAGGAAGCAATGTCCGCCCATATGGGAACACTGGCCTACCTCAATAAAAAACAAACCTTCTGGGACTACGACAAAGAAAAGATCATAGTCTGAAAATCATTTCATCAACTCTAAGTACTCTAAGTACTCTAGTGCACTCTAGCGCACTTCTAATCCGTACTTACCGAAATTTTCAGTAATTTTATCAGATATTACCTGATAAAACCATAAACTCATGAGACAAACAAGACTTTCATGGCTGATGATCCTTTTTACAGGATTATTTTTTTCAGCCTGCAATAATCAAAGCAACACTAATGTACTTACCGAAGAAGAGCTTAAAGAAGGCTGGAGCCTCCTTTTCAACGGACAGGATCTCCAGGGCTGGAGAGATTTCAAGGGAGAGAGTGGAAAAATCACTGCTCCATGGACTGTCGAAAAAGGAATTCTCACTTCCCTTGGAAACGGAAGTGACAGCACCGGGTATATAGTAACGGAAAAGGAATATGAAAACTTTATTGTCGATTTCGACTGGAAAATACAGGATGGCGGCAACAGCGGATTCCTTTATCATGTGGTTGAGAGGCCTGAGTATAAAGTGCCTTACATAACCGGACCCGAATACCAACTCCTCGACGATCTTGGTTTTGCAAGCCCGCTTGAACCCTGGCAGAAGCTCGGAGCTGATTATGCAATGTACGTGCCTGATACAACAAAAAAAGAAGTAATGAAGGCTGGTAAATGGAACAATTCGAAGATCGTCTTTGACAATGGTTGGGTTGAGTATTGGCTCAACGGTCAGAAGCTTCTTGAATTTGAAGCCTGGACCGATGACTGGTTTGCCCGTAAAGAAAGCGGCAAATGGGACAATGCTCCTGAATACGGGATTGCCCGCAGCGGTCGTATTGCATTGCAGGATCATGGGTACAGGATCTGGTTTAAGAATATGAAGATCAAAGAGCTTCCCCGGAAACCAAAACAGGAAACTCTCTTTAATGGTAAGGACCTTACCGGATGGACTGTGTACGGAACAGAATTGTGGTATGTTGAAAATGGTGAGCTCGTTTGTGAGAGTGGCCCGGATAAGGAATACGGATATCTTGGAACAAGAAAATACTATGATGATTATGAAGTCACTCTCGACTTCAAACAGGAAGCAAATGGTAACAGCGGAGTTTTTATCCGTTCCTATATTAAATCAGGAGTAAGCATTTCAGGCTGGCAGGTCGAAGTCGCTCCGACAGGAAACGATACCGGGGGTATTTATGAATCATATGGACGTGGATGGATAGCACAAATACCTGATGAAAAGGAAAAGATCCTTAAAATGGGCGACTGGAATACAATGAAGATAAGAGTGGAGAATGATAAAGTGACCACATGGCTTAATGGTGAGTTAATGACTGAACTTACCGACGAACAAATAGGGAAAGGCAAGGGACGTATCCTGCTGCAGATACATAGTGGCGGAGGCATCAAGGTAAGATGGAAAAATATCCAGCTTACAGAACTCTAGAGTATACATGATTGCTAAATAGAACACGGATGACACGGATGCAACGGATAATCATGGATTAGATCTGTGCAAATCCGTATAATCCGTGTCATCAGTGTTCCATTAATCATTTTTAATAGTATGAAAAAGAATCGGCGGGATTTCTTAAAGGTGACCGGACTAGCCGGTATAAGTCTTGCAGGCAATAACCTTCTCAGAGGCTTTGCAGCCGGCCAGGAACCAGGTTCCTTTCACACAGAAAACTTAAACAGTGAGGTAATTTCTGATTCTGAATTTGCACCCAATCTCATCGGACCTTATGGTCCCTGGGCAGCAGGAATGACTGAAAAGAAGCTTCCTTCCTTGTCTTTCCGGAACGATGAAAATACAGACCTTGAATCATGGCGTAAAAAAGCAAGAAACCGTCTTTCTGAAAGGCTTGCCATACCCGATATTGGGAGAGCTCCCGAAGTTGTTAAAGTAAAAGAATACACTTATGATGGTCTGCATGTTGAAGAGCTTAAATGGCAGCTTCCTTATGGAAGACCGACCGAAGCTATCTTGCTGAAACCTGAGAACGCAAGCGGAAAATTACCGGCTATTCTAGGATTCCATGATCATGGAGGAAACAAGTATTTCGGAACACGAAAAATCACAAAAACATCGGATCAGCAGCATCCTTTGATGACTGAACATCAAAAAGAATATTATGAAGGTAGGGCATGGGCCAACGAACTCGCAAAAAAAGGTTTTATTGTTCTTGTTCCAGATGCTTTTCCTTTCGCAAGCAGGAGGGTCATGATGCAGGATGTTCCCGAAAAACATAGAGATGGCCTGAATGACAACAATCCTGAGGATCCTGAAAACATCAAAGCTTATAACAGGTGGGCTTCCGCTCATGAGCATATAATGGCAAAATCACTATTCAGCGCCGGGACCACCTGGCCGGGTGTTTTTCTTGCTGAGGATACAATTGCCCTTGATATACTTTCATCACGCAGCGATGTCGATGGCAATCGTATCGGTTGCGCAGGTCTTTCCGGCGGGGGAATGAGAACAGTTTTTGCTGCGGGATCCGACAGCCGCATTAAGTGTGCTGTTTGCGTAGGTTTTATGACGACCTGGCGTGATTTCGTACTCAATAAATCCTTTACACATACCTGGATGACATATGTTCCTGTTCTGCCGAATGAGCTTGATTTCCCTGAAATACTGGGTTTACGTGTACCATTGCCGACACTTGTCCTTAATGACAGCGATGATCAGCTCTATACAATAGGTGAAATGAAAAGAGCAGACGGTATTCTTTCCGAGGTATACAGGAAAGCAGGCGCTTCAGATAAATACAGGTGTTCGTATTATCCCGGACCTCACAAATTTGATGCAGCCATGCAGAAAGAGGCATTCGAATGGTTTGATAAATGGCTTAAACAGTAAACAGTGATCGGTAATCAGTAATCGGTAATCGGTGATCAGTAATCAGTAATCCTTGGTCTATTTTCCGGATTTAAGAATATCACGGATCTCTGTAAGCAGAATTTCCTCCTTTGATGCTACCGGCGATGGCGTTGGTGATGCAGCTTCTTTTTTCTTCAGCCGCATCATTCCTTTAATCAAAAGGAATACTGCAAAGGCCACGATCAGGAAATCAAAGCAGTTCTGAAGAAAATTTCCATAATTCCAGGTGACGGCAGGTGCTGTTTCAGTTGCAGCTCTCAGCAAAACCTTGAGATCAGTAAAATTCACTCCTCCTATGAGAAGTCCGACCGGAGGCATTATAATGTCTGCAACAAATGAAGAGACAATCTTACCAAAAGCCACCCCGATTATAATACCGACAGCCATGTCGAGGATGTTCCCCTTTATGGCAAAAGACTTGAAATCGTCAATAAACTTCATAATGTCAGCTTTAAGTTATTATTGATCAGAAATTATACGAGAAACCTATTCCTAAGAGCTCCTTGAACTGGATCTTCGACCCGACTGCCTCACCAGTATCAATAATGTCATTTCCATTCCGGTCAAATGGAACTTTTATATTATCATCATAAATCAGTTGTGTATTGATACTGGCTGAAATGAACTTATTGATCTTCATAGCAATGAGAGTCTCCCAGTTAACAACAATATTCTGAGGATTTTCAAGGTAATTTGAGAAAAGATCAATCTTGGTGGTGAATGAAATGTTCTTCAGAAACTCGGTCTTGAAATCATTTTTTGTGTAGATCACGCGCAGGTATGCACCAATTTCGCTCTTCACTGTCTCCCCGGGATCAACCCCGAAAGCGCCTTGTGCTGAAAGCGAATCATCAGTCACTAAAGTGAGTCTTGCCGTTAAGGGTGCTATGAAAGCGCTGAAATAAGCGCTCGGTTTATAATCAAGACCTACGGCACCAATAAGGTAACCCGGAGCAAGAAAATTCGAAATTCTGACTTTTTCCTCAGGGTTGGCAGGATCAGGATAGTTGTACCCTGTTGCCAGCTGTGTTTTGAAGTTTAGAAGTGCAGCATAAAAGAAGTTACCAAACGCCTGTCTTCCGTATTTTGAAAGGAAATCGAATTTGTCATCTGTCTTTCTTGAATCAAGACCGTTCTGTTTGATAATACCATATCCGACATCCAGGGAGTTAGTCCAGGAGGATTTTTCACTTTTATAATTGGCAAATATACTGAACAGGCCATTTACAGCAAAGGAATTCTGACCGCCGGCAGCCCAGTTCGTGAGAGAGGTCTGAGCGAGATTAACAGCAAGTACTCCGCCATTTTTCCAACCGAGTGTTGTATCTGCCTTTATCTCCCTCAGCTTTTTTTCAACATCGGTTAGCTGGGCAAAAATGAACTGGAAACAAAAAAAAAGAATACTAAAACTCAGTAGCCTTTTCATAATCATTAATTTTAACTGTTCATGGATTAACCTTCTAAGATAATCAAAATTTCTCTTTTGTTGAATAGATTATAGCAGGAATATGGACAGAAAAGCATAAATAAACACGGAGACACAGAGAGCACAAAGCGACACAGAGAAAGCAAATAAAACATATAAACCCGGAGCCACAGAGGCACTGAGAGCCACAGAGAAAAATGCGCGCAGGGTTTTAATTCAACCTGAAACAATCTTCAGTCCGCAATTGATACTCCCTTCAGGGGGGTGTGAGAGCCTTGTGTGGTGGGAGGGGGTCATCATCATCCGCAATTTAATCCTTCTGGGGGTCAGGAGTAGAGGAATTACCGCTGCACTTTTATACTATCGACCAGATACTCTGAATCGCCACGGAAGAATACCGGGCTGTTCTTTTGCCTGTAGTGAACTATGACATTCTGACCCTGCAGGGTATCAAATGTCCTTATCAGATCCCTGTTTACCAGTGTAAAAAAGAACTTCTCTGATGCGAGCGCAACATCTTTTGTTGATTGTACGCTGCTCAGGATTAACTCACCTTCATATGTTTTGAATATGCTCCCCTTATGGGAGAACTTCTGGAGAAGGCCTGCACGATAACCTTCGCTGTAAGTATAAAAATACTGGAAATAAACAAAGATCAGAACTGCAGCTACGATCAGGAAAGCAGTCCATTTAAGTACTTTCCTGGTGCCCCTTACTGTCCCTTTCCAGGCACTTGAATCAGTAATCTTATTCATTCTATTGGTTATAACGGGAATCATTCAACACCCTTCCTGACCTGCACGACCTGCACGACCTGCAAGACCTGTCTTACTCGATTAACAAGCCGGTAAATGAAATGTTCAACGTAGGTGGAACATCTACCGGGATTCCGGCCGGTTAATGTAATCCAATACAACAGTCTTCAGAATATTGGCAAATCTGACGTAAGGGATTTCTTCCTTTTTAAAATATGCCGGCCTGGCACCTTCATAAAGTGTTACTTCTTCGATGGGAATGTTTATTTTTCCGCTGTAGATGTATTTGATATTCGGGTAAGCATCTCCATCAAGACATTCATAAGTCCTGAAGAAGGTGTATTGCTTCAGCTCTATTCCGAGCTCCTCTCTGACTTCCCTTACCAGGGCTTCTTCAGGGGTTTCTCCATCCTCAACATGACCACCTATCAGATCCCAATGATCGGGAAAAGGGATGCCGGGTTTATTATCGCGCAGGTAAAGCAGGAATTCACCATGATCGTTCTCAAGAATTATTGCGGCTATTTTTTTCATTTGTCAACTGAAACCGTTGTCACCTCTATCCTGTTATTATCAGGATCGAATGTTTCGAATTCAAAATAGCCGTCGCCAGTTTTCCTGGGGCCACGTAATATCCTGAAACCGGCTTTCCCGAGCTCTTCTGCTTTTGAGATAACCTGTTCCATTGTTTCCACCCCAAAGGCTAAATGAATTATTCCATTGTATTGTTTGATCGGGTCATTCAGGTTCTCCGGAATCCCGGGGCGTTGCATTAATTCGATCCTGCTGCCTGATCTGAATGTGATAAAATAACTTTCAAAGCCTGTTTCCCTGTTAATGTACTTTTGATTTGCCGTACCATCGTAATACTTAATGTAATAATGTTTCAGCTCTTCAATATTTATGGTCCAAATGGCAATGTGATCGAGAATCATAGAATTATTTTATAATTTAAAGTACCGGCAGTTTTATTGAAAATAGCCTTTCATGAAAGAGACGATTTAAATGCCGGAAGTACCGGGATAGAAAAGAAGAAAGTTGAGCCATGTCCAAATTCCGATCCAACCCAGATTTTCCCTCCATGTCTTTCAACTATCCGTTTGCAGATGGCAAGTCCGATGCCGGTTCCTTCATATTCTTCCGAACGATGAAGTCTCTGGAATATTCTGAATATTCTCTCAAAATATTGAGGTTCAATTCCAATACCACTGTCTTTTACTGAGAAAACATAGTAATCGTCGCGTATTTCACATGCAATGTTAATTTCCGGGATCTCCCTGCTGAATTTAATACCGTTCTCGAGCAGATTCTGGATCAGCTGGATCATCTGGCTTTCATCGGCAACGATCTGTGGCAGTTGATGATATTTTACAACAGCTTTTTTTTCAGTAATGACGAGGCTGAGGTTTTCGGTTACTTTCTCAAGCACAAGGTTCATATTGACCTGTGAAAATTCCTTACCTCTTGTCTGTATTCTCGAGTATGCCAGCAGGCCGTTAAGAAGCTCATACATCCTCTTTGATCCTTCTACAGCATACCTGATGAATTCAGTTCCTTCTTTTCCGAGCTTATCGGCATATCTTTGCTGAAGGAGTTGTGTGAAGCTTGAAACCATGCGAAGCGGTTCCTGGAGGTCGTGTGAAGCTACATAGGCAAATTGCTGCAAATCTGTATTTGAACGGAGCAATTCTTCATTAAGCCTGAACAAAGCCTGTTCAACATCTTTTTTCATGCCGGTAACATCAAAGCACACTCCGGAAAAGCTCAATGCTTTCCCTTCCTTATCACGGTTCACGAGCGCTTTTACACTGATATAATTTGATTCCCCATTTCTTGGCCTTGTACGATAGATTGTCTCAAATTGTTTTCCGCTCTCAAGGGTTTTGCTGATCTCTTTTCTGAAATGGGGGATATCCTCTTCGTGGATGCTGTTTTCAAAAGCAGAGTATGTTCTTTCGAATGTTCCTGGTACATAACCCAGCATTTCTTCGGTTCTTACATCCAGAATCACCTCATTTGTTGCCACCTCCCATTCCCATGTACCTATCTGACCGTTTTCAAGGGCGATATTCAGCTTTTCCCTTGAGTTTAACAGTTCTTTTTCTACTTTTCTCAGGTCTGAAATATCAGTGTGAGTGCCAAACCATTGTTCAACCTGGCCATTTTTACTTGTAATGGGAATGCTTTTAGTAAGGAATTCCCTGTATTGTCCGTCTTTGCCCCTGAGAGAATTTATCATTTCAAAGGGTTTTCCCCTGGAAATGAATGATTCCCATTGTTTCATCACCGAATGAAGTGCATCATTATGCAGTTGCAACTGCCATCCCCAGCCTGTCATTTCCTCCGGGCTTTTACCGGTATATTCATACCACCTGTGATTAAACCAGAATATTGAACCGTCCGATCTGGCTATCCAGGCGAGCTGCGGTATGGAGTTGGCCAGCTGCCTGAAACGTTCTTTGCTTTCTTTAAGACGGTTCTCAGCAATCTTGCGTTTGTTTATATCCTGGATATGAGTTACGAAGAACTCCCAGTTGCCTTCAGCATCTTTTACCGGCGCTGTACTGATGTTAACCCAGACAGACTTTCCATCTTTTCTTATATATCGCTTTTCAAGACGGAAGGAGCTTCTTTCATTCCTATCAAGCTCAATTCTACCCTTTATGCTGTTTTCCAGGTCATCCTTGTGAGTCAGTTGCTGGAAGGTCATATTAAGCAGCTCTTCTTCCTCATATCCGAGCATTTTGCAGAATGCGCGGTTGACTTTAAGGTATTTTCCTTCTCTGGAAGTAAGGCTCATTGGAACCGCACCTTCATCAAATGCCGACCTGAATAGCTTCTCACTATCCTGGGCTGCTTTTTCGGCAATACGAAGTTTCTCGATATCAGACTTAAGATGCCTGTTAACTATTTTCAGCTCAGAGGTACGTTCATCGACCATTTCCCTGAGATAATTCTGATAATTTGATATTTCAGTTATATCAGAAACTATGATGCAAATATCACCTTCAATATTTGATGGCAGCGAAGAGAGTGAAACGCGGATCGTTTTTTTGGCAGATTTCAGCGATAGTTCACCTCTTATTGGTCGGCGCATTACCTCGCTTTTAAGCCGGTTGAATTCATGAATATCCCTTTCGGAAATATAATCATGAAAATCAGAGCCTGGTATTCTTTGTGAAGGGAATCCTGTTATGTCCGAAAACCTCTGGTTACAATACAGAATAATACCGGCAGCTGAAATTGTGACAGCGCCTTCATCCATATTTTCAATTATTGTCCGGTAAGGAGTCTCGGATGAGTTCAGTGTGAAGATCCTGTCTCCTTTCTCCCCGGATACAACAATTGCGTCAACTTCCCCGTTTCTGATAGCATTCAGTGTTTCCTCGGTTTCGGAGAGGCGCAAGTTCAACTCCTCAAGTTGTGCCCGGAGATCATCTTCTTTTTTTCTTTTTATTCCGGAAGGCATTTGGATATATTATTATTTATCAAGCTCTCTCAGATCGAGGCCAACGAGTACTTTGTCCACAGCAGACATATCGCCGATAATCCTTCTGAGCGGGAGAGGCAGTTTTTTGATCAGTGTCGGGGCAGCAATTATCTGCTCCCCGCTTGCAAGACCAGGCTGCTGATAAAGATCTACCACTTCAAGCTCGTACCTGCCTTTAAGATGTTTTTCGCAGATCTCTTTAATGTTGGAGATAGCCCTGACCGAGTTCGGCGTTGTCCCTGCTACATACAATCTTAAAATGTATTTCTCTTTCTGTGCTATTCTGGCGCTCTCCTCCAGCCTTTCTGGACTGTCAACAGGTAATTTTCTTTTCATTCAGTTTTTTTCAGACATATTAAAGCCTAATATGATGAATACATAATACATCAATAAAATCATTCAAAAGAATTCAGACTATTAACCATGGTTATCAGCAAGTGATACCACGGGTTTTATATCGAGACCCACAAGTACTTTTTCGGTATCGGAAAGATCTCCGATGATTTTTCTGACAGGTACAGGAAGTTTTCTTACAAGCGTAGGGATAGCAAGTATCTGGTGCTCCCTGCTAAGTTGAGGATTCTCCAGCAGATCTATAACTTCAATCGAGTATTTGCCCTGCAACTGTGTTTCACAGATTTTTTTCAGATTATTGAATGCTATGATGCATTTCGTTGTCTGACCTGCAACGTACAACCTTAAAATCCATTTATTCGGATCTGCTTTTCCGGATTCTTTATCAAATATTCCTGTTTTATATTTATCTACGCACATAAATTTCTAAAAACTGTTTTGTTACTTTCTTTTTTTCCCGTTTTTACCACCCTGGCGGCTGTCGGCAATTCTACTCAGATTCTGATCAATCCTGCCGATCCTTTCCTTTTCCTGGTTGATCACTTTCAATGATTCTTCTTCTTCAGCTTCAAACTCTGCTTTTAATGCATCGATCCTGGTTTTCAGCGCTTTTCTCTTTTGCTCGAGAGCCCGTTTCCTATGGTCAATTTCCTGTACAAGTATAAGTTTTTCCTCGTTATTTCTTGCTTCCTGTGCAATTCTCGATGATCCTGTGAGCACTCCATCCATACCTGAGTACACATCAACAAGGCTTATACCCTTACCCGAAAGAATGAATTCACGTATCTGGTTGGAATGATTCATTCCACGTGATTTAAGGATATAAATACCCCTGTTCCTTTCGCCATTGGTCTCAATATCCCTTACCAGTATCCAGGTATCGATCAGGGATGAAATAAAATTATGTTCTATATCACCAAGAGATCTGGATAGATAAGTGAAAAAACCTGTTATCTGGTTCATCTTAAGGAAATCTATCAGCCTCATCGACATTGCTCTTGCCTCCATTGCATTACTTCCAGAAACAAAGCTGTTGATAGGATCAACAATAACAATATGGGGTTTGAATTTCTGGATTTCCTTATGAATTGTGGTAAGATGCATTTCAAGTCCCGTCATTGTGGGTCTCATGGCATGGAAGCGGAGCAATCCTTTTTTCACGCATGGATCAAGATCAATACCGATTGATTTCATATTCCTTGCTATCTGTAAAGGAGACTCCTCGAGTGAGAAATAGAGAACTTTTTCTCCCCTGGAGCATGCCGAGGAAGCAAATTGAGAAGACAAGCTGCTCTTACCTGTGCCGGCGGTACCTGAAATGAGCACGCTGCTTCCTTTGTAAAAACCCTTTCTCTCCATCATATTATCAAGCTCAGGAACACCTGAGGATATTCTTTCGGTGGAAGCTTTATGATAGAGTCCAAGCGATGTTATAGGCACTACTGAAAACCCGGTATCATCAATAAGGAAAGGATACTCGTTTGTGCCGTGCATGGAGCCGCGGTATTTCACAATGCGGAGACGCCTTGTTGATGATTCTTCCATAACACGGTGATCGAGCACTATCACACAATCGGAGACATACTCCTCAAGGCCCTGCTTTGTTATTGTGTTATCGCCGCGTTCCCCGGTTATAATTGCTGTAATTTCATGATCTTTGAGCCAACGGAAAAGCCGGCGCAGCTCTGCACGCAGGATTGCAGGATTTGAAAAACCTGAAAATAAAGATTCTATTGTATCCAGGACGATTCTTTTTGCACCAGCGGTTCTGATGGCATGATCAAGCCTGATGAACAATCCTTCAAGATCGTACTCTCCTGTTTCCTCTATCTCCTTTGGATCGACATGCACATGATCGATGACGATCTTTTTTTGACTTGTGAGCACGTCAAGGTTGAAGCCTAGTGAAGCAACATTGGCAATCAGCTCTTCACCGGTTTCTTCGAAAGCCATGAACACACCATTTTCATTGAATTCGGTGGCTCCTCTCACGAGAAACTCCATTCCGAGAAGTGTTTTTCCGCTGCCGGCAGAGCCTGCAATCAGTGTTGTGCGGCCTTTCGGTAACCCGCCAAAGGTTATCTCATCCAGTCCGCGGATACCTGTTGGTGATTTAGGCAAAGAGTTACTCTTTGAACTTGAAGTGACAGTCTCCATTTATGATTAGAATAAAAAGAAAAACCATCCCTGTATCCTAATAGATCAGCCGGAATCAAATCTACGAAAAAATAGTATTAAATGAAAAGAAAGAGCTGAAAAACAGAAACCTTATAATTACAGAAACCTTATAATTTTTCCACATGCCTGTTACTGATAAACTCATCAATAACGGGTTCGGCTTCCTTTCGGTGGGCCGGTTCAATAAAGAGCTCTACATTATCAGGAACTATACCCCAGGTACCTGCATTCGATTCCTTCCTGATTTCGGCTCCGATCCCCATTCTCTCCAGCTTCGCCCTCAGAAGCTGAACAGACGCTTCTGTCCCTGTATAAACACTAATAAGTTGTTTCATCTGAAACCCTGTAAATTCAGTAACTTGGAAAAGCCTTTAGGTTAACAATCAGGAAAGCCTTGTGGTTCGAATATTACGGTCTAAAGGTCCACAGCAATGCTCAGGAAAGCTGATCTTCCGGTTCCGTTTACACCTGAACCATGGTATCTGTAATCCTCATTCAATATATTTATTAAGCTCAGATCTATTGTTATTTTTTTAACAATACATCCTGCCCGGAGATTAATGACATTCCAGCCGGGAGTACCCCCTGAGGGAATCCTGTTGTCATCCCTGTCGACCTGGTCAAAATAAGTCAATCTGCCGGATTATCCAAGAGCAACATCGAGGAGCATCATTACCGCAAAACCAAGCATTGCACCTATTGTTGAAAGGTCTGTTTCGTTGCCGGTCTGCGATTCAGGAATAAGTTCCTCCACTACAACAAATATCATTGCTCCTGCGGCGAATGAAAGGGCATAGGGGAGAAGAGGTTCGATAACCAGTACCAGGTATGCTCCCAGTACACCGGCTATCGGTTCAACAATGCCTGAAAGCTGACCATAAAAGAATGATTTCCTTCTTGAGAAACCTTCCCTTCTTAAGGGAATTGATACGGCAGCGCCTTCGGGAAAATTCTGTAATCCGATTCCTATTGCAAGCGCAATAGCGCCGGATAATGTGGCAGCATCAGGATTCTGGGCAAGCGCTCCGAAAGCAACGCCCACCGCCAGTCCCTCAGGAATATTATGAAGGTTATTGCCAGGATAAGGAGTATACTTCTTTGCCATGTGGTATGGATCCCTTCTGCTTTTTCAGTTGCGAGCCCCATATGAAGATGCGGAAGAATCTTATCGATCAGGAGTATGAAAGCTCCACCGGAAAGGAATCCGATCACTGCAGGAATCCAGGGGATGCTGCCATTTTCCTCTGCCATTGCAATTGCAGGTTTGAGCAGCGACCAGAAGCTTGCTGCTATCATGATGCCTGCTGCAAACCCCAGCATGGAATTTAAGATCTTCTTGTTTATGGATCTGAAGAAAAAAACCATAGCCGCTCCCATGGCTGTTGTAAAGTAAGTATATAATGTAGCCAGCAAAGCCAGTAGAACAGGACTGGTACCAAGAAGCTGTTCTGAGTTCATTTGGTATACATTATCTGATATAACTATTCAGTGTTAATTTCCTGATTATCATTTATATTCTTTTTCCTTATAAGTATCTTATCATCCTTTTTCCATCAATGTCCACAATTTCTATTGTGTGAGCGCCAAGATCGAATTTATCCCCGACCCTTGGAATTTTTTTGATATTAAACAAGACAAAGCCTGCAACTGTTGAATAATCGATTTTTTCAAAGTCAGTCATATAATTTTCAAGAATGCCATCAAGCACTTCAACAGGAGCATCACCGCTCACAAGGTATGATTTGTCATCCCTAACGAATATATCGGGTTCATAAGATTCATCCTCTTCAGGAATATCCCCGATAATATTCTCCATTATATCATGAATGGTTATAATGCCTTCGAAACTTCCGTATTCATTCACAACGATACTGAAGTGTTTCTTGCTTTTTTTCAGCTTTTCAAGAACACGATGTGCGTCCATGTTTTCCGGAACTATAACCGGCTGAGTGAGAAGATCACGGATAGTTGCCTCTCCTGTTGTATTAAGCGCATAAAAATAATCTCTCAATGAAAGGACTCCCTCAAAATTCTCGATGCTGCCATTACCACAGACAAGAATAGTGTGATGAGAGTTCAGCAGATCTTGCTTTATATTTTCAGGTGTTTTGGATATATCAATCCATTCAACCCCGATACGATGCGTCATAATGTGCCTTGCTTTCTTATCGGAGAAATAAAATACTTTTTCATGAAGCTGGTTCTGGTACTTTTCAATAACACCTTCCCTTGAGGCTGTCCTGATCATCTGCCTGAGCTCCGCTTCAGTAAGCTGATCACTGTGTTTCCTGATACCGAGCAGCTTGTTGATCAGCGATGTCGACCATGAAAGGAAATTTACAAAAGGATAAAAAAGTATGCTGAAATAATGTATTGCAGGTGCAATTATCACAGCAATCTTCTCAGGATTGCTGAGCGCGATTGTCTTCGGAACAAGTTCCCCGATAACGATTGAAAAATATGTAATTGTAATAATTGTTATTGCAAGGGCAATCTCATGGGCAAATTCACTTAAAGAATTGATCCTGCTGAAAAAAGGAGCGATGTCATCAGCAATATTTATCCCTCCGAATACACCCGTTATTATTCCGATAAGGGTAATGCCAACCTGGATTGCTGACAGGAAGTTCCCGGAATTGTCGAGCAGCCTCAAAGCTGTACCGGCTCCTTTATTCCCTTTCGACCTGTACTGTTCAAGCCTGGATCTTTTACTTGAAACCAGGGCTATCTCCGACAGTGCGAAAAACCCGTTAAGAAGTATCAGAAAACCAATTACTAGAATCTCCATTCCCTTGTTGATGAGAAATATGCAAAGATAACACAAATATAAGGCGAAAGGTGAAGGCAAAAGGCGAAAGGAAAAAGGAAAAAGGAAAAAGGAAAAGAGAAATGCCTTACAAGTACTCTAAATACTTTAGGCATTCTAAGTACTCTAGTGCACTCTTGGCACTTTAGTCACTTTAATCACTTCTCCTGAACCCACCGCCCCGATAATTGTTTAATAGATACACCACCAGAACCTTGACTTAAAAAAATTTAAATTAAAAATAATAGTCATGGCTACAGAAGGAACAACAATCAGGGACAGGGTCAGAGAGAATACTCCCGGCGGACAGAACCAGGAAATAGATGAGAAACTTACAGAAAGTGTCGACAGGTATCAGAACCTTTCGGCTGATGAAATAAATCAGCGGCTTGTAAAGCTGCAGAATGAATGGGATATTGAAAGAGCGCTGGAAGTGAATGCGTCTTCGCTTGCGCTTACCGGGATAATTTTCGGGGCTCTTTTCAGCAGAAAATGGTATCTGATGACATTTGTTGTTGCAGGTTTCCTTCTGCAGCATGGAATTCAGGGCTGGTGCCCTCCGTTGACGCTTCTGAGAAAACTGGGATTCAGAACAAGGGCTGAAATTGACGAGGAGATCTACGCGCTTAAAACTTTGCGGGGTGATTTTGATAAGATCGACTCAAATTCCTCACCTGCCGAAATCCTTACCAGTTTCAGAAGTTAAATAGATGAGTCACAGTTATATTATCTCAATATTTTGCGTACAAACGCAACTGTGAAGTACGACATCATAAAAACTCCGATAAAGCCTTCAAGTCCGGAATGATCCTGCTCAACCCCATTGGATATACATCACCATAACCGATTGTAAAAAAAGTTATTCCGCTGTGATAGAATGACTGTAGAAACGGAGTAAGCTTATCAGGGTTGCCAACGGATGAGACCGTTTTCCCCAGTCCTGACATTTCAACACCGAAATATAAAAAGCCAAAAGTCAGCCAGAATAATACCACACTTACAAGAACTCTGCCGGGTGAGGTTGCATAAAGCCCTATTTTATCGAAAACCAGCCATTGAAATCCATAAGGCAGACTTGCGGCAGCGCCTGAAATCTTGCTTTTCTTCTTCTGTTCGTCAAGCCATGATTTTGACTCATACCGTTTGAACATCACATATGCTTCATCTTCATCTTCATATTTGCCGGTACCATTGAAGTTTTCCTTGAGGATCCTGAATTGTTCGGCTTTTTGCTTAAGGGTTGTTTCTTCCTGGTTAATAATTATTCTCTTGCAATTATTTTGTTTCCAGCTTATATACAGCTTTCCCGGCAGCCTCATGCCCGACATATCAAGACATTTATGTCAACCGGGAATCATATGGTTCAAGGTCAACAATATCGCGGACAATAGTATCACTAATATCAAGAATATCGGCTTTCGCAAGCCTCAGGTCAAAATAGCTGTCAAGATGACAGGATTTAAGAGAGATTGTATTAAACCGGGATTCATAAAAGCTGACATCGCCATCGCCAAACTCGGTTCTTTCAAAGCTGATATCGGTCTGTTCCATTTCCATCAGATTGAAATTTTTCGGACCTGATCCCATTACAGCTTTTTTAAACTGTATTTTCCCGGTTTTCCTGAGGCACCTTCAAAATCAATCTCCCCATTTCCAAAAACAGACCTGTTGAAATTCATCCTGCCTGATCCGAAATCAACTGTCCTGAAATCCACCCTGCTGTTACCGAATTCTGTTCTTTCAAAAACTATATCGCAATCCTCAAAAACTGAATAATGAAAATCCACTTTGCCCCCTTCGATCCTGGCAACTTTGAAATCGAATCTTCCGCTGTTGAACCTGGAGTTGATAAATAGTATTTCTCCGCTGTTGAATTCGGTGTTTGCAAAGCTGACTTCGCCGTCTCCGAACTGGATATCCTGAAAATCTTTTATCCCATCCCTTATAATTGCATTTTTGAAAACAAAATCACCGTCACCGAAATGGCATCCGGCAAATTCAAGATTTCCATCCCTGAACAGGGTATTTGAAAAGATCACATTTCCCTTTCCGAAAACCGATCCGGTGAAAAAAACCTTTCCCTTTCCGAAATGACTTCCCTCGAAGCTTATTTCACTTCCTGAAAATGAAGCATATGTGAAATCTGTTGATTCCTTCGACTCGAAAAATGCATTCCTGGCAGAGAAATTTTTCAGATTAACATGTTTTTTCTTTCCAGATCGCATCGTCTGCGATATGTTGAAAGGGAAAAATCCTGGATATAACAGTTATCCAGATTCAAATCAGAACCTGCAGAAATCATTTCCTGGATCTGGTTATTATCGGGACTCCGAAATGATTTTGCCTGATTTCCAAACCTTTTTTGTTGAGATAGGATATTATTGCAGTCTTTGGAAAAATCCTTCCGTCATCGGTAATAAATTTCACATTCTTAATTGAAACCCGATAATTTGAATATTCCCTTGTCATAGGAATTGAAAATGAAGGTACTGCAATGAATAACAAGCTCTTCCGTTGCAGGGCCGGTTAGTTTTTGTATAATCAAATATACAAATTAATCAATCAAACCATTTAAGTGATGCTGATTCCAGAGAATCAATAATTAAATTGATAAGACAACTGCAATTCTTTCCTTACTTCGTGGCTTCTCTGATAAAAGCCTGAGTTTTTCGGGGTCCAGATTGCCATCGATCCTCAGTCCGCTGCAGACATCCACTCCGAATGGCTGAACCTGCTCAACAGCGAGCCTGACATTTTCCGGTTTTAAGCCTCCTGCAAGGAACACAGGACAGACTGATTATCCCTGATCTGCCTGCTTAGCTGCCAGTTATGTACCCTGCCTGTCCCTCCCAGCTCCTTAATGGCGAGTGTTGGATTACCACTGTCAAGAAGAAGAGCATCAACATGCCGGGATATTGAAACTGCATTTTCAACAGATTCTTCGTCAATAACATGAATTACCTGGACAATTTTAACCGAAGGCAAAGCCGCCCTGATATCATTGTAATCACCTTCTGTTATATGATCCACTATCTGGATTGTGTTGGTGTTTGTCCGTTTGTGATGTGCAATGATACCAGAAACAGTTGTCTCGCATGTCAGTAGGAAAGTAGCTACCGGCGGAGGAACTGAAGCGGCTATTTTCTTTATCAGATCATCCGGAACCGGACCTGGTCCGCTTGGCATCCTTCCCACCAGGCCTATTGCCGAAGCACCGGCTTCAACAGCCATGCGTGCCTCTTCAATACTCTTGATGCAACAGATTTTAATGCGAGGTTTCATGCTTTTCAGGATTTTTGACATAGTCCAGGATTAAATTGCCGGCAAAGTTGTATCGGTATTACTGATACTGATTTCAACCGCATTCTTAAGGTTCCATTTTGTTTTTACCTGATTGACAAACTCATTCCTGACAACAAGTAAAATGTGGTTATTCGTTTTTTTAAGTATATCAGTCAGGCAGGCAGCCCATCCGTCATCCCTCAGTTCGAGAGCCCCGACCTCGTCAATTATAACAAGCAGGTTTTTTGCATTAGCCAGCCGGTGGAGGATTTTTTTACCGGCAGAAAGCCCCCCGGGCAGGATAGTAAATTTCCCGATCCTACCGGTTTGCCGGTCCTCGTTTACGGATAAAAAAGGAGTCCTTTCGTCATTTTCCGTATTTACCAGGTCATAGCCTGTTGTCTCATTGCCCGTCATTATTCTTTCTGCCAGGAATCCTCCTGTCTGTACTCCGGCATTTTTCAAATGGTTTGCTACTTTTCCTGTGAATGTGGTTTTTCCCTCTGCACGTTCGCCCTTTACAATAAAGATTTTCCTGTTGCTTCCCATTATTTCTGATAACCTGTTATCCGCGTGGGAGAGGACCTGGTAGAATACCGAGACAGGATTTTTAGTAAAGCTTTTAAAATCAGGGATTGCGGCTATGAAATCAGGAAGACTTTCCACCGAAAGCTCAATTGCAAGTGGAAGGTTTCTGAAATATGTTTTACTGAAAAAACGTCTGACGACAGGATTATATAATTCGGTTCCCAGTGCTGAAAAGCCCATGATTATGACGACAGCCCTGAAGTTCATCGAGATGCCTGTGAGCAGCCCGTTAGACCAGAAATCCCCATCCCCGCCGGCAGTGAAAACAAAAGCTGTCAGAAGGGTTATAAGGACAAAAATCACCCAGAATTTTGGTTTTGATAATTGCTTCATTGCACGTCGGTAACGCAAAGCCCATATAATGACAATTCCGGTAATTACAGGAGCCCATATATACCAGCCGGTGAGACTAAGAAGCAGGAATGATGATACAATTAAAATAATATTGAGCATCAGCCAGGTAACCGAGTAGTTGAATTCAGCAGCCGGCTGCCTGAATCCGGCTGTGCTTTCGCTGCGCTTAATATTGATTTGTTCCGGAGGCTGGTGTATCATTCTTCTTCCCACCCTTATGCCGATCACTGCTGCAAAAAGGCCGAATAATGCATAAACAACAAGTAATGCGATTATCGGAAGCCAGACAATATCCGTCTGAATATCAAGCTGGCGCTGAGCCATCTTCAGGAGATTGGTATAGACATCGATTATGTTTGCTCCATAAAAGACAATGTAGCTTATGATCTTATGGAACAGGTTCCATGACATTGCCAGCATGGCTCCGATGACGTATCCGATTAAAGTACGTCCGAGCAGTCTCGTTGAAAGCTCAATAAGTACTGATTCTGCAAAAATTGCTATCATCGGACCGAAAATCACTGCACTCGGTGACATTGTCTTCATTATAGCACATATAAGGCCGGCCCTCCAGAAAAGTCCTTTCTCCTTCCAGATGAAACTTATTGAAATAAGTATTATAATGCCGATCGCAGTCAGAATATTACCGCTGAAAGGAACTTTAAGATTATGCAGAAAGCTTCCAAGCACTATTTCCGAAGCAGCCCACATGGTACCTGCTATCGCTCCCTTTATCCATTTTTCGCTGAGCTTATGATTCATCCTTTTAGTATACAGATTTTCTGTGCGCAGTATTCAAACATATGATATCCCATGCCTGCCTGGCTTACGACATCAAAAACCAGTTCAGGTTTTGTTACTCTTGTTGCTCCTATTATGCTAACGCCTTTTTCAAAAAGCACATCAGGCAACATGCTGCCCGAAGGCCCGGTCACGACCACAACAGAATCACTTCTTATTGCTGAGAGTAGTCCATCTATCGTGTTATTTACCAGTGTCTGACCTGTGATGATGACAATATCGGAAGTATTCAGCGTTTCACGGTACTTTTCCGCCGGCACAAAAAATCTTTTCTGATCAGGTTGAAGTGCATTTTCATTTAATTCCAGGACTCTGAGATTGTTCTTTGTCTTCGAGATCTTCTGAATATATGACTGAAATGCGCCGA
The DNA here is from genome assembly GCA_963744745.1 of uncultured Bacteroidota bacterium. Classification (GTDB taxonomy): domain Bacteria; phylum Bacteroidota; class Bacteroidia; order Bacteroidales; family VadinHA17; genus LD21. The sequence goes on from CAVUVD010000002.1 coordinate 430,331, forward strand.
CGATCGTGATAGTTTTTCCTTCTCCCGGATCGAGCAGGTCAAATGGATCGCTGTTTTCAACGATCCTGAATTTACCTGATGCAATTATTCCCGATGAGATAGCATTGAGAGAAGCCATTCTCAGAGACCAGATAAGCCGGGAATCCTTCGTGGTTTCAAAGAGCTGACTGATTTTCCGGCCTTTGATCTTCAGTGGCGTGAATTCACCGAAATCCCTGTCAGCCTTTGAACAGAACGGATGATCATCCTCAAGAGAAGATGCTGCCCCGATACTGCCGTCAGAGAGTTTTACGGCTGTCAGAAACAAACCGATCCTGACATCTTCAATTATAAGATCTGCAAATTCATTATTGTACTTCGTGGTGAGAAGCTCATATGTTCGTTCTATAATCATTTTTCTTCCTATCCAGAAATTACGGGCAAAAGTAAGCGATAATGCAGAAACTGATGCTTAATGTCTAAATATAAAAAAGGACGGGCATTGCCGTCCTTTTTTGTCTTTTCTGGTCAACGCTTATTTACAAGCATCATCCAGATCGGCTTCAGCTTCGACCATTGCATCATGGAACTGGGCTTTTTGCTCGGCTGTCCAGAGAGAACATTTCTCAAAGGGTTCAAGAGCATTAATATAAGACTGTAATGATGTTTTAAGGGCGCTACAGTTAGCGGCTGTGGGACTGGAAGAATAAGTCAGGGCAGCAGACATATAGGCTGTAAGTTCATCAGCCAGCTGTTGTGTCCAGGCTGTACCGGTGCAATAATCAGGATCTTTTTCTTCCTTCTTACATGATCCGATTCCCACAAATGAAAGAATAATCAGGAGGGTCAAAAGCTTTTTCATAGGTTAAAGATTAAGTTATGAAACTATATGAGTCAAATATAAAAATTCAAAGCACTTTTCCAAACAGTGTAAATACTCTTTTAAAAAATAAATATACTGTACCTGGAAATATGGATGTCACACGAACTCACCCCTGAATCCCCTCTCTACTCCGTATAGAGGGGACTTTTATTTCGCAACACCTGTGATATTGTATTCATATAGAGCGAAATATGCAGCGGGACATCCCCCTCGTTGCTTTGCAGAGAGGGGCAGGGGGTAAGTTCATGTCACACGAACTCACCCCTGAATCCCCTCTCTACTAACGTATAGAGGGGACTTTTATTTCGTAACACCCGTGATATTGTATTCACATAGAGCGAATTATGCAGTGGGACATCCCCCTCTTTGCTTTCGTGACAACTCACCCTGAATCCCCTCTCTACTAACGTAAAGAGGGGACTTTTATTTCGTAACACCCGTGATATTGTATTCACATAGAGCGAATTATGCAGTGGGACATCCCCCTTTTGCTTTGCAGAGAGGCAGGCGATTATGCTCACTCACCCCTGAATCCCCTCTCTACTAACGTATAGAGGGGACTTTTATTTCGTAACACCCGTGATATTGTATTCACATAGAGCGAATTATGCAGTGGGACATCCCCCTCTTTGCTTTGCAGAGAGGGGGCAGGGGGTGAGTTCATGCTCCGGGAAACCGGATAATCACCCTTTACTTTTCTTCTTTTCTTTCAGTATATTTTTAATCATTTTTCCGAATTCCTTGTCTTTTTTCCGTCGCTCTGCCAGCGATTCACTGAAATGTTCCTGTTCTCGCAGGATTCTCCTGTAATTTTCAAGAGATCTGATATCAATGATTCCTTCTTCGAGAGCTTTAATTACAGCACAACCTTTCTCATTAATATGGGTGCAATCAGGAAACTTACAATTAAGGGACAGTTCATGGATCTCCCTGAAAGTATTCTGCACTCCTTCCTGGCTTTCAGTCACTCCAAGCTCCCGCATTCCCGGTGTGTCGATAATGATCGCCCCGTTCTTAAGAACAAAAAGCTCCCTGTGTTCTGTTGTATGTTTACCTTTGTTTGTACTGCTGCTTATTTCACGGGTTTTCAGGATGTTTTTTTCCAGCAGGTTATTTACCAGGGTTGACTTACCCGTACCGGAAGATCCCACAACACAATATGTCCTGCTTTTGTGCATGAAGCTTGCCACCTGCTCAGGTCCTTCATCTGAGAAATTATTCAGGAGAAGATATTTTACCTCAGGATGCCTTAATCTTAAAGCTGACACTGCTTTTTCTACCTGATCGGGATTTACCAGATCAATTTTACTGAGGATGAGCACCGGCTCAATGCCGGAAGAGTTGCATACCGTCATATAACGCTCCAGCCTGTTGATGTTAAAGTTTGTATCTATTGACTGGACGATAAAAGCCACATCGACATTTGCTGCGATGATCTGTTTTTCTGCTGGCCTGGAAACGGACTGTCTTTCAAGAACAGATTTTCTTGGAAGCAAGTGATGTATTATTGCTGTGCCTGATTCGTAAATCTTCATAACAACCCAGTCTCCTACAGCAGGAAAATCGACTCTCGAGGAGGAAGTGAATCTTAGGTTACCAGTAATCTCCGCCTCATATTCCTGGTCGCCTGTTGTCACCCTGTATCTTTCGCGATCTTCCCTTATAACCCTTCCGGGAGTGAATTCCGTGAGAAGTTTTTCTTTTATATATTCCTCAAGTTCGTTGGTGAAGCCAAGATCAGTTGTTATCATAATACAAAAAAAGTAAAATTAAGGAATAGAAAGGGCGGATTCTCAAAACCCGCCCTGAAAAACTTTCATATGGAAATATTATTTTAACCGCATTGGTCTTTTGAGCAATTCCCCCAGCCAGCAAAATTAAAGGTTAGAAAAAGACATTACTGTTTTTTCATGATGTTAGGGTTTTATGTATTGTTTTATCCCGTATTAACAAATTTCTCATTCTTGTTTTTTCAATCAAAGAACTTATTGGTAATTTCAATTGTTAAAAATATAGTAAATTTCCGGTGTCTGGTATATCATAAAAATTTAACAATGAACAAGATAACTCTGGTTTTCGTAGCGTATGCATTTTTTAGCATATCCTGCCTGAAAAACATTATTTGCATTGATGGTAACGGGCAACCTGCCACCGAATCAAGGCAGGTACCTGAAATTACGGAAATTGTGAATACAACATCGGTTGATGTTATTTACAAGAAAGGCGATTCGGTAAGTGTTACAATAACAGCAGAATCAAACCTGATAGAACATATTGTGACCTCTTCAGCAGGAGGGAGGCTTGAGATCAGAACAGATCCGCGGAATACCTGTTTTGATTATACGATCAGGCCTTTTATAACAATAACTGCACCAGAGGTAAATCAACTGGATTTAACCGGTTCAGGATCTCTTGAGGCTGATTCACTTGCGGGAAGTACGGTCGAAATAAGATCAACAGGTTCAGGCAATCTGCGTACTGGTTACATCGACTCCGACGATCTGAAGGTTAGTCTGACCGGATCAGGCGATGTATCAGTATCAGCAGCCGAATGCCTTGAAGCGGATTTCACTATTACGGGTTCAGGCAACTTTGAAATTGCAGGTAAAGCTGATATCGGGGTAATGAGGGTTACGGGCAGTGGTGATATAAAATCAGTTGACTTTCCCCTGGTTGTCGCAACCGAAACTATTACCGGATCAGGCAATATTTACACAACTGTATTAAACACGCTCACCGCAGTTATTTCAGGCAGTGGAAATATTTATGTAAGAGGAAATCCGACTGTTAACAAGACAGTGACAGGTTCCGGCAGGGTATTGGATTATTGAAGAAATCTTTATTTCTCAAGCGAGATTGCGGTTCCCTGGCGGATTGTATTATGTATTTCTGCAATCCGGTCTGTATGTTCTATCAATTCACTGATTTCCTTTTCAGATGCATTTGACTGAACAAAAACTTTGTACCTGAAATTTGTTCCGGGTTCGCCTTCGGTGTTAAACTCACAGCTGGCGGTTACTTCAACTTCTGAGATTGCATATATTCCTCTTACCGGCTTCCCTGTATATGTCGTTGCAGAAACAGGTTGCAATTGAAAGTAGCAGGAATTCAGCGCCATTCACTGCCGATCCGTAACCATCAGGTTTGGAAGGTACTGTAAGGATCCTTGAATTACCGCTTGTCTGAACCCTGATATCATTTTTTTCCAGGCTGTTCCTGATCGTTGCCGACATTTTCATTCTTATGGCTTATTACTTGTTTATACCTGTATCTGTTGTCAGGTTGATCAACCTGTCTGATGTCCGCAGAAGGTATCCCAGGGTCACGAAAACCGACACAGTGAATACTGTCAGGACAATCAGGCAGATTCCTGAAACGTACAATTCAGCTTTATTTTCAATTCCTCCATCGGCTAAATCTGATAAGGCAATGAACAGGAATATCAGCGATAAAACGGCAAATAATCCCAGGACAGCCGTAATCGTGGCAGATAATCTTAATCTTTTCATACCTGTTTATTTTAATGATTCTACCGGGACCAAATCCATAACAAATAATACAGGTATATGTTTGCAGAATACTGATTATCAGCATCAGATTCAGCATTCGGTCCGGGAACTTAAGAAAGATTATAAGTCTTTACCCCAGGAACCAGATGATGTGCGTACAATCGGAGCCGACAAAACATGTTGCATTCCTGTTTGCCCAGTCGAGGTTGAAGAAGGTCATAACAGAAGTATTGAGTAAAGCGTTCCTTCTTCTGAAATAAGTATTGCCGCAAACCGGGCATTTAAGATCTGAACCTTTAACCACATAAGATTTTGGTTCCTGTTTTTCGAATGAACTCATAGATATGGATATTAAGTTAACAGCAGGTATGCATATTCCTGACTATTGAATGATTATTCGTATCCCTTGATCAGGATTGTATCACATTTGGCTGCATTAAGCCTGTATTTCATTATTTGCTGATAATCCCTGGAAAAATACCAGTCTTCAAATTCTTCCCGTGATTCAAATCTCATCAGGACTGAGCGTGAATAATTCCATTCACCTTCCAGGAGAGTTGGGGATTCATCCACTGCAAGGATTTTTCCCTGGTGTCTTGAAAAGATCTCATCAAAATTTTCAAGGTACCTGTCATATTCTTCAGGATCGTGTATCCTTATCTGGGCTGAAAAATAATATGCCATAATCAGTTTTATAAAAAGTTCAGATCAATTTTCTTTTCAAGGAAATTCCCATATGCCTCAGCAGCTCTTTCAACTGCTGCTTTTTCGGTTTTTTTTAAGCTTTTAAAGAGCTCGATTTCAATCTTCAGCATGTCTTTAGATTTGCTGGTCTTCCACAGACCTGCGACCTGGTTTTTCAGGATAAGAACAGGTTTGAAAATCCCGTTCTGAGAAACTGCTTTTTTATGGTTATCTACTGGAGAGCACTGCACTTCTGTCGCTATAGCTGATAATGAATTCATCGAATGGTGGAAGCAGGTATGCTGAGTCTGGTTCTTCGTAAGCTAATATGTCTTTTCCAAACCAGTAAGTAACAGAATCTGCTTCAGTGCTTTCAAGTTCAGGTGACGCCTGTTCGATGCCGGTTTTGATTTCTTTTACTGATAATCCGGACCACCAGCCAAAGTCCTTTGCAGTTGCCGGGCCATGGCTTCTGAAATATTTCCTCGCGAGTACGCCGGGAACTTCTTCTATCTTCAGGCTGCTTTTTCCGGGTACTCTCTCACTTATCAATGCGTATGTCTGCCTGCTTCCTGACGATCTCCCGCTGCATACTATGCCACTCAGCTCGGCCCAAAGCAGGATGTGCGATATCCTGTTATCTGCCGATATCAATACCGGCCTTTTTCAATTCAGCCGCAATCGGCTCCCTGTCGAGATGTTTTCCCTTCAGTATTTCGGAAATAATGGCATTTGTTTCCCTGAGCATCCCGGGTGTGAGGCCAAGGAAATCCTGCCTGTATTTCAGTGAAGGCATGATTTTCGGAGCTGATAATTCGAGAATCCATAAAAAATCATCACTTGAAACAAAATGCCAGGTCGGTCTGAGAAGGTGTGACCGGATTATTTCGCCCTTGTCGATAGCCTTCTCAATTGTATTAATTGTTGAACCCGGAACCCTCAATCCCAGAGCCCATTTTACAGCCTGAAAATCCTGCGCCTGGAGTGCCCCCATCCATTCTGTAAGTACTTTTGGTGAGCTATAACTTCCGGAAGCAATCTGCTGGTTGAAGAGTCTTAAATATGCAATATCTGATAAAGTCATAAAACAAGAACATATAAAACATCCTCAGGGTTTATTCCGGCGCTGCCTGAAGTACGTCAGAAAATTGTTTTTTGTTTATACCAGTACAATGATATATCCGAATAGCAATAAGTTATCGTTTTGAATATTTTTGTGGAGAAGAACTTCTTGTCGATCATACTCCTGATTTCTTCAGGGCTTTTGTCAATACCATAGTTGTAAGCAGTTGAGAAGAATTTGATTTTTTCATACTCATCCATTCTTCCTGTCCTGAATTTTTTTTCACATATTTTAAAGAAGGCAACTATATAGTTGAACTGAGTTTTCGGGTCTTCGAGATCGATAATAATTGATTTTCTGTAATTGCTTATATCATTAAAGTCCTCCGGTTGACTGAAAACAATACCGGATTTTCTCTCAAGAGATTTTGGCGCTTCGGTTCTTATTAATGAAGCGAAAGACGGTTTGATCTGAAAATGACCTATTGAGAAATTTGCATACTCATCACCAAGATTGACATAAAGGGCTTTCAGTAAGGTTGTTTCCATCTTATCGCGTAGTGCAGAGTACCTGACAAGCTCTGGAAATACGACTGCAATGGCAACCCTGTAGGGAATGCCGTTCTGTTCGAGACGGGACTCCATCCAGTTCCGGTTCTCTCTTTCAAAAGCCTCGGCCCTGGTCCAGTCATCTCCAAAAATGTCTTCGTAATCAGCCTGCTGGGCCTGAATTATTCCAGGAAGGAATAATATTAATAAAGCAAGAACTGGTATGTTCCTGATGCTTAACATACAGAATAATGATCAAAATGCCAGTTTGCACTGCATTATAGCATCCTTCTTCGGAGAGTAATAAAGATATGCCAGATACAGCTTGCCATCGGCCTTTACCAGGAAAGGATTGAAGAGCTCTGACAATGTTTTTCCATCACTCAGATAAAGTGAGCCTGAACGGTATGCAGCATAAGCTGTATTTGTCGAATTGATGAATGTCTTTTCCATGCCAATGTGTTCCTGTTTCAGGGATATAAGTTTCTTCCCTTTCAGATCAATTATATCAGCCATGTTTGCATATACGATATCGTCATACTTCATGTCGGCATTTATTATGCCGCCCATCATTGGATTATATGTAACACCTTCAATATTAGTCACAAGCTTAGGGGTTGTGCTTCCCGGGCCTCCTCCCGCCATCATCTTTTGCTGCATCTGTTGGGAGTATTTCATTGCCAGCTCCATCCTTTCCTGGTCGGTCTTTGCATTTTTCATGGCTTTATCCATAGCTTCGCCTTCCTCTTCAGTTGCCATTTCCGTCTCTACTGCAGTTACAGCAAACTTATCACCTGATTTTGTTACTATGAAATTGTTGATCCGTGCATAAGGGCCATAAGTTTTACCGCCGAATTTTACGACATACTTGTTATCAGACCTGGAAATGTATTCTTTATATCTGGTAAGCATGGGATCAGCATCACTTTCTTCAGATCCGGTATAAGCAGCAACCTGTGGATCTTCCTCTGAGTACGGCCCCTTCTTAACACCGTCTTTGATAATATACAATTGCTGCGATAACCTGTCTCTTATTAGAAAAGAACCGTCATCGAGAACATCAATACTGATCTCATTGTAAGCGAGTTCATTTTGTGCCATCCCTAAAACCTGCTGAGCATCACTGCATGCACATGAAGGTTCAGGCTGGGTGGTTTTTTTTGTATTACCTCCTCCCGAACCAAGTATGTCTCCCTTTACATCTTTTGCAACATTTTTCAGAAATCTTCCCTGTGAATTAACCGGGAAGGCTGCAACAAATGCCAGAATGATCAAAATAATCAAAGACCTTTTCATGTGTAAATAATTTTAGTTATTAGTGGTCACATATTGCCTGCAGGCAGTTAAATCATCCACATGCAGGTTTATAGGTGTTTGGGTTATACTTCTATCAAATATAACATTTATTACCAAAAATGAGGAATTTATTCTTTCTCAGGATGAGAGGAGTTGTTACCGGATATAAAAAGATCCGGTCCCCTACAGGGAAACCGGATGTCATGAAAGAACAGGAATGAAAACGAAATCTTTATCTGCGCAGAAGTCTTCTGTTGGTTTCTTTCAGGCCATCTTCAGTAACTTTCCAGTATCTGCCGCCCATCCATACCGGATCTCTACCGGGATAGGACCATTCATTATTTTCATCTGAAAAGCCTCTTCTGATATGGGTTCTTTTGCTGACCAGGCCTGCTGTACCTTTGTCCAGGTACAAAACTGTATTCTCCGGGACATAGACCTCCAGGTATACGAAATCGGCTGACCATTTTTTCCCTGATGGCAATACAAAATATTCATCCAGGATTATGGTATCATTTTTCAATTCATAGTTATATTCAATCTCTTCAGTATTTTCTCTTGCCACCCTGCGGGTCCTTCCGGCTGAATGTTTCCTGATTTCCAGTTCTGTTGCGTTATTTTCTGACAGGTTGAAATGCAATCTTGGCTGGATGTACAGGTTCCTTGTTGAATCCACTATAAATACTGAATATCGCTCGTCAGGGGTTATAAACTCCTGGTCGAAATCAAGATTATCGACCTTGTTTCCGGCGACTATATAAAGCGTATCCGGCGTATGCTCAAGTATATTCCTTGAGGTTGAAGAAGCTCTTTCCGCGAAACTGACACCCTCATTGAATATCAGTATTGATAATGCTGAGAGTGAAATTACCCAGATGATCAGCATTGTCAGGTTAAAGATACCATCCCTGACGTTGAACCAGAAAATCATCTTGACACCCCAGTAAATGAGCGCTATCATGGGTAAGAGGAAGGATATTATTGCAAGCGCCCAGATCCATGGAGCTGATGCAGGGCTGAATACGTACTGCAGCATATTCGGGATATATGAAATGCTGAAATCGAGGTCATGATGCGTAAAAGCGCTCGGAATCTTCAGAACGAATATCATTACAAACGTAAGAATGAAAAGAAATCCGGTGATTAGAAAGGAAATTCCGAAAATCACTAAAAAGATTCTTAAGATGACATAGAATACCTTTCCTATTGCACTGATTATTTCATTGAATCCATTGCTGAATGATGAGTTTCTTACAGGTGATGTGGATCCGTCAGGATTCCGGTATGAAAAGTAGTTTTTCCCATACATCTCTCTCCTCTTTGAGTCTGAATCCGCCGGTGGTACTGCAATCCAGAAGACCAGATAAATAAGGATACCCGCTCCTCCGAACAAAGCAAACAAGATAAAGAGGATCCTGAAAAGAATCGGATCGGTATTGAGATATGCGCCCAGGCCCCCGCAGACACCACTGATAACCTGATCATCCTGTGACCTGTAAAGCCTCTTTGGAATTGATTCTCCTGATAAAGGCTCATTGGAAGCCGTCCCGGTATCGAAATCTTCCGGCTTGCCAATCGTACTGATCATCGATTCAACATTCTGTTTTGAAATAACGCCTGCAAGACCTTTCTGGGATCTGAATATTTCAGCAATTCTGAATTCAATGTCTTCGATTGTTTCAGGACCGCCCGGAACATTTCTGAACCTGTTGTTAATAGCCTGGATATAATCGCGAAGGATATTGAAGGCTTCTTCGTCTACCTGAAAAAGTGAGCCGCCCAGGTTGATATTGATCGTTTTATCCATTTTTCTTTGTCAGTTTTAAAGTTTAGAATATTTTGATTACCTGGTTCTTATCTGGTTTACAGATTCAACTAGTTCCTGCCATGATTTATCAAGATCAGCAAGGTAGGTTCGCCCTGCTTCAGTCAGCTCATAATACTTCCTGGGAGGTCCCTGGGGTGATTCTTCCCATCGGTAACTAAGTAAACCTGCGTTTTTCTGCCTTGTAAGCAGAGGATACAAAGTGCCTTCAACCACAATTACTTGTGCTTCTTTTAGTTCCTTTATAATATCGCTGGCGTAACAGGAACTTCTGGATAGTACTGAAAGTATGCAATACTCCAGGATCCCCTTCCTCATTTGTGCCTTATTGTTTTCAAGATCCATGATTCGTCGTTTTAATTATTCGGATAAATATTTCATTTCAGATCAGAGATTCATGTTTTTTCTTACGGAATCAAATTCTTTTTTTACAGATTCTTTGATGTTATGTATGTTAACCGGACTTCCTTTCATCTCAATCTTCTGGGCAGTCGTTCTTGCCTCAGGAAGGACAATGTAGAGAATCAGGTATATTAATACCCCAATGCCTCCGGCTAGGATCAGGGCAAGAAAAATAATCCTGATAATCAGAGGATCTATTCTCCAGTACGCGCCCATTCCGGCACAAACACCGCCAATAATCCTGTGGTCAGGATCGCGGTACATTCGGTGATATCCGGGTGAAGTAAAAGTTTCACGTGATGTCGTTCCTTCGTCATCAGACAGATCTTCGGGTGTCCCCATAACTGATATAACCTTACGGACATCATCAATCGTTATAACCTGCTTGTAACTTGTTATTCCTGCACGGAAAAGATCTGCCATCCTGGTCTCAATATCGGCAAGGATCTCTGCAGAACTTTCTTCCGCCGCAAAATGAATTTCAAGGTTTTTCAGATATCTCTTCAGCTCCGCGTAAGCGTCTTCGTCAATATTGAACGAATAACCTCCGAGATTTATGCTTACTGTCAGTTTCATAGTACTGTTTTTTTATTTACTACTGTTTAATGCATTGTAATAATACTATACAAAGATATATAAAAATAATTATACTATGCAATACATAGTAGTATATTTTTTTATTTTTTATTTTTCATGCGGTAGAGACAGGGCATGCCCTGTCTCTACCGGAATGTGGAAACAATCATCCAATGATAATTTCTATCTTTATACAAAAATGTTATAATGAAGAAAATATATAAATGGGGCATTCTGGCACCAGGAAAGATGTCAGCCAAGTTCACCAGAGGGTTGAGATTGCTCGAAAATGCCGAATTATGGGCAGTAGGCTCACGTGATCTCGCACGTGCCAGGAAATTTTCGGACGAGCTGGGATTCAAAAAAGCCTATGGCAGCTATGAAGAACTGGCAGCCGATCCTGATATTGATATTGTCTATATTGCTTCACCTCATTCTTTTCATTTCGAGCATGCAATGCTGTGCCTGAAACACAGGAAAGCAATTCTCTGCGAGAAAGCTTTTGCTCTGAACAGCATTGATGCGGAAGTCATGATTTCTGAAGCAAAAAAGCAGAATGTTTTTCTAATGGAAGCTCTGTGGCCTCCTTTCCAGCCTATGTACATAAAAGCGAAGGAAATTATTCACAGTGGTGCAGCAGGAAATATTATTCACCTGAATGCAAGGTTTTCATTTCAACCCCCATTTGATCCGATTGACAGGAAGTTCAACCTGTCACTGGGAGGAGGTTCATTGCTGGATATTGGAATTTATCCGGTTTTTGATGCCCTCTGGTTTATGGGAGTTCCTTCCGATATTGTTGCTAAAGCCTCGTTTACTGAAACCGGATCAGAGGATTCGATCAGCATAATTTTCAGCTATGCTGACGGCCGTATGGCAACGTTATACAGCTCCTTCAGAACCGCCGCCGGAATCGGTGCAGATCTTCTGTGCGAAAAGGGAAACCTTTACATCACGCGCGCCCGTGATATGTCACAGCGTGTAAAGATAGCATTGAACGGACAGGATGAAAAAGAGTATTCAGTTATGCCGGAAGGGATGGGGTATCCCGCAGAAGCCCTCGAAGTAATGAAATGTCTCGATGAAGGCAAAACCGAAAGCTCAGTTGTCCCTCACTCTTTCACACTTGACCTGATGAAAACACTTGACAGGATCAGGCAGGCTGCCTGTATAATGTTCCCCGGAGAAGGATGAATCAGAAAGCCATTATTTATTGAATTCTTCCATTATCCTGATGGAAAATCCCGCTAATGACATATACAGGAAAAAGCTGCTCCTGAGCATGATAATACCGGGAATAATTGTTTTCCTGATGTGGCTGGTTAAAATTATTGAGATCCTTTTTGAGCTTGATCTTACCGGGGGTGGAATCTATCCTCTGGAAATCGAAGGACTCAGGGGAATATTATTCTCCCCTTTCATTCATGATGATTTCAAACATCTGTTCAATAATACCCTTCCTTTATTTTTCCTGTCGACTGCCTTATTCTATTTTTATTCCGATGTTGCCCTCAAGATATTCGGATGGACATACTTTATTACCGGCCTGCTTGTCTGGTTTGCAGGCAGGCATGCATGGCACATTGGAGCAAGCGGATTGCTTTATGGCCTTGCATCGTTTCTTTTCTTCAGCGGCATAATCAGAAAATACTTTCGCCTGATTGCACTTTCACTCCTTATTGTATTCCTGTATGGTTCCATGGTTTGGGGTATGTTCCCCGATATCTATAAAAATGTATCCTGGGAATCACATATGCTGGGATTCATCTCAGGTATTATTCTAACAATAGCTTACAGGAATGAAGGTCCTCAGCCACCGGTGTATGAGTGGATGGAGGATGATGATGATGAAGAGGAGAGGGGGAGAGAGGGAGAAGGGGAGAATGGGAGAGGGGGAGATCGAAGCGAAGTGGAAAGTCCACGGTAGGAAGAGAGAAGGGGAGAAAGGGAGAGGGGGGAAGATGTGAGAAACTACCAGCAGACCAGAGGACGAGAAGACCAGAAGACCAGAGGACCAGAAGACAAAAACCCCTATATTTGCCTGATGACCGACCTTTCTATAATAATTGTCACATATAAAGGCTGGAACAGACTCGATAAATGCCTGTCAGCTATCTCATCATTTTCCGGAAGCCGGTACTCAAAAGAGATAATTATTGTCGATAATACCCCTGATCCTGAAGAAATATCATATATCAGGAAAAAATTTCCGGGCTTCAAATATGTTCACAATCCTGTAAATGGAGGATATGGTTATGCGATCAATAAAGGCGCAAGGCTGACTTCCTCCGGAAACCTGCTCATCCTTAATCCTGATACCGTCGCAACAGAACCGGCAATTGACAGGTTAATTGATGAATCAAGGATCAGATCAGGGCTGGAAATCCTGTCTTGCCGTCAGGTTAATGAAAGAGGGAAAGAATGTATTGTCACAGGCTACTTTCCTGCATTTTCTAATCTGACTGGTCTGCTGAGGACTGTTTTTAAACCAAAACCTCATCCTGAAAAGGATAAGTTAATTTACCCCGACTGGGTATCCGGTTCCGTGTTGTTTTTCAGAAGAGAAACATTCGGTAAGCTGAACGGTTTTGACGAGGATTTCTGGATGTATTTCGAAGATGTTGATATTTGCAAAAGAGTCTGCGACATGGGAGGAGAAATCATTCTGCTAAATGATATCAGCATTGAACATAACCATGGTGGAAGCTCCCGGTCGAGTTTAAAAACAACCGCTCAGACCAAAACGGAAGTTCACATTTCGAGACATGTATACATCCATAAACATAAGAAAGGTCTGTCACGATCCGGAATTCAGGTATTCCTTGTGATAAACAACATTTTCACAAACCTTCTCACAGCGATCCCCGGGCTGATCTTATTCTTCATTCCAAAACTATTTATCAGGACTCTTATTTTTATGAAGTTAATTTCATACTACCTGAAATCGGCGGCAAATGGAACATGGCTAAGTCCACAGTCGGTAAACTACAGAAAAAGTCAAAGTATTACCGGTTAACTTTATTGTTATATTTACGACTAACCGCACAGTTGTCTATGCACGGAAGGTTCAGGTTCAGAAATAAGAATGAGTTGCTGGGAAAAGCAAAGGAATTGAGTCTGGAATTACCATTTTCGGATGATATTTCTCCATTGTTCACACCGGTTCAGATTGAACATTTCAATGTTATCAACAGGCTTGTTGTTCAGCCAATGGAGGGTTATGATTCGGAAGCAGACGGTTCTCCTTCTGAACTCACTCAACGACGTTACCTGAGGTATGCGGCCGGAGGAAGCGGAATAATCTGGTTCGAAGCTGTCGCAGTCTCTGCAGAAGGGCGTTCAAATCCCCGCCAACTATGGATAAACAGGGACAATACTGATCATTTCAGATCCTTAAATGAAAAAATCAGATCAACTGCGGAGAAGGCAGGACAAAAACCTATGCTTGTTATCCAGCTTACTCATTCAGGAAGGTACAGTAAACCGGATTGCAGACCATATCCCCTGGCAGCTGCCAGAAACAGTATTCTCGACAAAACTGAACCTCATATCCTTAGTGATTCAGAACTGATACTGATACGCGATAAATACCTGGAAGCTGCCCGACTGGCAGTTACGGCCGGTTTTGATGCTATAGATATAAAAGCATGCCATGGATACCTGATGATAGATCTCCTCGCCGCAACGGGAAGAGAGAACAGTACATACGGAGGTGAACAACAGAACCGTTTCAGATTAATGCTGGAGATAATTGATCGCATAAAACAGGAAGCTCCCGGAGTTATCATCACTACACGGCTTAACATATCCGATCTGTATCACGGAGGATTTGCTGTTAACGGAAACAATCAAGCCGATTTTACAGATTCTCTTCAGCTCACGGCACAGCTTGCCGGAAGGGGTATAAGCTTAATCAACGTGAGCATGGGGAGCCCATACTTCAATCCCCATGTGACCCGCCCTTATGACACCCCTCTCCCGGGACAGACGCTTCCGGATGAGCATCCTATGGAAGGAGTAATAAGAATGATAAATGATACAGCTCAGTTCAGCAGGAAATTCCCGGAAGTTCATTTTGTCGGCTCGGCATATTCCTGGCTGAGGCAATATGCGCCTAATGTCGGCGCTGAAGTTGTAAGGCGGGGATCTGCTTCATTTATCGGGTTCGGAAGGAGTTCTTTTGCATATCCTGATTTACCCGATGACCTGATAAAAAACGGGAAAGCGGATCCGGCTAAAGTATGCATTACCTGTTCGGGATGCACCCGGCTGATAAGGAATTTCCGGCCGGGAGGCTGTGTGATCCGTGATAAGGAAATATATGGAACGGAGCTGAAAAAACTTATTGCCGATGGGAAGTGAGAACATCAGAATTGACGGGTTTGATATTTCATGCCACAACCTGAACACCTTGATAATTGGAAGCGGCGCAGCATCCCTGAATGCGGCTGTAAGGCTTCATTCGTTCGGGGTTGCTGATATTGTGATTGCCACCGACAATTGGGGCGGAGGAACATCAAATAATGCAGGGTCCGATAAACAGACCTATTATAAGCTTTCACTCAGCGGCAGTGAACCTGATTCTGTTGTGGATATGGCACACGACCTTTTCAATGGCAGATGCATGCATGGCGATATTGCTTTATGCGAAGCACAAGGTTCAGTTCAGTCATTTATGCATCTTGTTGAGCTCGGAGTTCAGTTTCCTTTTGATAAATATGGTTCCTTTGCAGGATATAAGACAGATCATGATCCACGTTCAAGAGCCACATCGGCAGGCCCATACACATCCAAAAGGATGTTTGAGGCGCTTGCTTCTGAAATTGGCAGGAGGGAGATAAAGGTACTAGATCGATCATCACTGTATAGCATTGCTTACTGACAGTGAAATGACGAAAACAATTGGAGCATTAGCTATAAATCTTGAGGAAAAGGATTTCAGGAAAGCTTTTGTCCTTTTCAATGCAACAAATATTGTTTTGGGAACAGGAGGTCCGGCGGGCATTTATGAAACATCTGTTTATCCTCATTCCCAGCGAGGATCAACAGGTATGGCATTTCTTGCCGGTGCTACCGGTCAGAACCTGGGTGAAAGCCAGTTCGGGATCGCTTCGGTTAAATTCAGGTGGAATCTTTCCGGGAGCTACCAGCAGTCCTTACCAAGATATATCTCTAAAGAGAAGGATGGTTCTGATGAAAAGGAATTTCTGACAGATCATTTCCCGGATCTGAAAACACTGACAAAAGCCATCTTCCTTAAGGGTTATCAATGGCCTTTTGATCCCCGGAAAATTGCAGGATATGGATCTTCAACAATTGATCTGCTTAGTTGATAATGAGATAAACAGGAAGAACAGGAATGTTTTTCTTGATTTTACAAAGAATCCAGCCGGTCCGGGCGGTGAAGTTTTTTCACCTCAGAAGCTGGATCCTGTGGTCCTTGAATACCTTCAGAAATGCAATGCTCTTCATGATAAACCGGTCGAAAGACTTTTGTCAATAAATTCACCGGCTTATGAGTTGTTCAGGGAACATGGAACAGATCTGCGAAAGGATCATCTCCAGTCAGCCGTTTGTGCCCAGCATAATAATGGCGGACTTAAGGGTAACATCTGGTGGGAATCCGATCTTAAGCATCTTTTTCCCGTTGGTGAGGTTAACGGATCCCATGGAGTTTACAGGCCAGGTGGATCTGCTCTCAACTCAGGCCAGGTAGGAAGCTCAGGGCAGCTCTTTTTATAAGCAGGAAATATAATATTACCCCGGCATCTGCTGATCAGTTGCTCAGCGAAGCGGAAAGCAAAATAAGATCGGTGCTCCATCAATCTGAGAAATGGATTAAAACAGAAAATACATCTGATATAAGGCCATATTTTGCTGAGATACAGAAGAGAATGTCCTCCTCGGGTGGGATTATCCGAAATTCATATCGGTGTGATGAGGCTGCACTGCTTGCCAACGAAATGTTATTGTCTCTTCCGGGAAAAATAGGGGCAAAAGATGTAAAAGGTCTTTCTGAATGCTTTGTTCTTATGGATCATTGCCTGACCCATTTCATTTACCTGAAAGCCATCAGTTATTATCTGTGTAACGGTGGCAGAAGCCGTGGTTCTTATGTGGTAACAGATGATAAAAACAACGAATTCAACAGCTCTTTGTGTGAATTTGACAGGGAAATTGAAAGCAGGATCATTGAGGTGATATACCGGGATGAAATCCTTAGTTTCAAAAGAACACAAGTCAGAGATATACCGGAACAGGACCTGTGGTTTGAGAAGGTTTGGAAAGATTATCGTGAAGATATTTCTCCTGCTGGTTGAACGAATATGTATTATTGTTAAATTTGCCTGCGAAACTACTAAACCTGACAATAACTATCTTCTTATGAATGATAAACCTGTAGCAGTAATTACAGGGGCAAGCAGAGGAATAGGCAGGGCTGTAGCAATTGCTTTAGCCGCTGAAGGTTATGATATTGCTGCAATTGCAAGATCGGTTGACAGTGAAGGCATGGAGATATTAGGTCCCTCTGTTGAAAAAAACAATGCCCAGTTTTTCCCTATTGGTTTAGATATTTCATGTACCGGTTGCCATAAGGAAGTTGTGAGTAATATCCTTGAAAGATATGGCCGGATAGACATCCTTGTGAACAATGCCGGTGTAGCGCCACTGCAACGGAACGATCTCCTCGATATGACAGAGGAAAGCTACGACCGGGTGATGAATATTAATCTTAAAGGTCCGGTTTTCCTTGCTCAGAAAGTGGCAAAGGAAATGATCTGGCTAAAAGAACAGATCCCCGGATACCATCCGGTGATCGTTTTTATCACATCCGTTTCATCTTCCAGATCATCAGTAAACAGAGCTGAATATTGTATCTCAAAAGCCGGTCTTAGCATGGCTTCAACTGTATTCGCAGACAGACTTTCAAATGAGGGAATACTTGTTTTTGAAATCAGGCCGGGCATTATAAACACCGATATGACTGCCAGGATCAAGGATAAATACGACAAGCTTATAAATGATGGCCTTGTACCCCAGAGACGATGGGGTGTCCCCGAGGATATTGCCAGAGCAGTAGCTTCAATTTCACGGGGCGACTGGAATTTCTCAACCGGGATGGTTTTTGAAATCAGCGGCGGATTGAATATCCAGAAATTGTAATAATCAGGAAAATTATTGTATTACCGCAGGGTTGAAATGTTTATCCCCTGTTTCCCTATTGAACAAATCCCCTGTTCTGGCGTTTAACTTGCCAAACTTTATTTAAACCAATTACCTATGAAAAGAACAATATTCTTATTCCTGACAGTACTTAATATACTTAATATCAGTGCCCAAAAGCGGTTAACAGTCGATACCGAAAAAGATAAGCTTGAGTGGGTTGGCGAGAAAGTTACCGGCGAACACCAGGGTACAATCGACCTAAAATCAGGATGGCTTACATGGCATGATAACAAAGTAACGGGGGGTGAATTCATTATTGACATGACAACCCTCCAGGATAAAGATGACAACCAGAAGCTCGAATCACATCTGAGATCCGACGACTTTTTCGGAGTTGAAAAGTATCCGACGGCAAAACTTGTAATCACTGAGAGTACTCCTTTTGAAAAAGGTACCGGCGTTGTAAGAGGTCACCTTACTGTGAAGGAAAACACCCATCCGATAGAATTCAAAGCTGCTGTGCAGCAAAAGGAAGATGGATTATGGTTCTATTCAAATATCCCCGTTGACCGGACAAAATATAACATAAGGTATGGTTCAGGATCATTCTTTGAAAACCTGGGTGATAAGACTATCTATGACGAATTCAGGTTAAAAGTTGCCATTCCTGCAAAATGAGTTATATATTATTATATTAATAAAGTATATATTAAGATATATATTATAATATAACCGGACTGAAAATTTTCAGCCCGTTCTTGTTTTTTACGGAAAACATAGCAATCTTGTATAACCTAAACAGACCGGCTATGAAAAATGAATCTTCCGTAAAACTTGTAAGCCCAGGCTTCCTGGTTCCTTTTATACTTATCTCGAGTCTTTTCTTTCTATGGGGAGTAGCTCACGGGATGCTTGAT
The DNA here is from genome assembly GCA_963744745.1 of uncultured Bacteroidota bacterium. Classification (GTDB taxonomy): domain Bacteria; phylum Bacteroidota; class Bacteroidia; order Bacteroidales; family VadinHA17; genus LD21. The sequence continues at coordinate 449,180 of CAVUVD010000002.1, forward strand.
ACTCTCAACAAGCATTTCCAGGAAATGCTGCAGATGTCGAAAGCCCAGTCGGGATTAATCCAGTTTTCGGTTTATACAGCTTACTTTCTCATGGCTCTTCCTGCAGGATATTTTATGAAAAAATTCGGTTATAAGAAAGGGATCATAATGGGTCTGGTATTATTTGCCGGAGGCGCCTTTCTGATTGCAGCTACAACTTCTTTCGAATCATTCTGGATATTTCTTATATGCCTTTTCATAATGGGTTGCGGACTTGCAACTCTTGAAACCGCAGCAAACCCATATACAACCAAGCTGGGTCCGAAGGAATCAGCCGAAAGGCGAATTAATTTTTCACAATCATTCAACGGACTGGCATGGGTTGTCGGGCCGCTGGTCGGACTTCTTATTTACGGGAATACAAGCGATGTGCAAGGTGAAAAGCTCAGCTCAATGATCCTTCCCTACAGTGTCATCGGTGGGGTTGTATTACTTGTGGCTGTATTATTCATGCTCACTAAGCTTCCTGAAATCAAGGAGGAAGAGGTCACAACGGATGCCAATAGCTGATGAATTCGCAGCCAGACCTCTGACCCGCCAACGCCATTTCGTATTGGGTGTTATAGCTCAGTTTTGTTATGTTGCAGCCCAGACAGGAGTTTTCAGTTATCTTATTAATTATGTAACTGATGTTAACCAGAAACCTCATTTTGATGTGAAAGACGGACCATATTTCCTCAGTCTTGGTTTTGCCTTATTCATGATCGGAAGGATGTCGGGAAGCTTCATGATGAAGAATACAAAACCAACAAAGCTTCTCTCAATTTACTCGCTTGTTTGCTGCCTGTTATTACCCCTGGTCAGCATTGGAGCAGGCTGGGTCTCATTGATTGCACTTTACGGGATTTTCTTTTTCATGTCGGTAATGTTCCCGACAATTTTTGCACTGGCAATAAAGGATCTTGGTCCCAAGACAAAGAAGGCATCATCATTCCTGGTGATGTCAATTGTGGGTGGGGCTGTATTTCCCCCGGTGATGGGACTTATTGCTGATAAGTATACGATGTCGGTTGGTTTCTGGGCTCCGATCCCTTTCTTCATTTTCATCCTATATTATGCACTTAGAGGAAGTGTAGTCAGAAGGTAAGAGAAGAAGCAAATCTGTGCAAATCCGTCTGATCCGTGTTATCTGTGTGCTATTTTTAATAGAACACCGATGACACGGATGACACAGATAAACACGGATGTTCAGAGGATCACATTAAGATCTTCAATGAGTTCCTTGCTGAGCACTCCTGAAGCAATTTCCCTTACCTCGCCTGTCATCCTGATATTCCACTGATCATCGATCTGGATTTTCAGCGTGCCGCCTTTCATATGCATATTGATGTCATTCCCGATAAGACCTCTTTTGTGAAGAATGCATGAAGCTGCACAGGAAGAGCTTCCTGACGCGAGCGTATAACCTGCGCCACGCTCCCATATCAGTATCTCTGCATCATTGTCTGAAGTGGCACGTGCAAATTGGACGTTTATACGGTTAGGAAATATCGGATGATTCTCAAGCAGGGGTCCATACTTCCTTATCTCTGCTTCATCCAGTTCATCCCTCAGCACAACACAATGAGGATTACCCACAGATACGCAGTTTACCTCAAATTCACGATCACCTGCATTGATTTTTTGTGCAATGAACTCAGGACTGTCCGAATCAACCGGTATCTGCCGTGAGGAGAAAATTGCTTTACCCATATCGACCTTGATCATGGCTGCTTTACCTTTATTGACTTCAACGATATCTGCATAAACGATATCTGTCAATGTTTCAACGGAGAACTGTCTTTTTGAGGTGTACCCGTGATCGAAAAGGTATTTGCAGAAAATTCTCAGGCCATTTCCGCTTTTTTCAGCCTCGGAGCCATCAGGATTATAAACCCTGAAACCAAAATCGGCCTTTTCTGAGGGAACCTTTAACACAATGCCATCAGAACCTATCCCGAAATGGATATTGCAGATCCGGATAATTGCCTGCTTTGTCAGCTGAAATTCAATCAGATTACTGTCAAGGACTACATATTCATTTCCGAGACCGTGCATTTTTATGAAACTGTTCTTTATCATCATGAAATATTTGAAAGTTCGAAGTAAATGAAAATTCATTTAGCTGTGGATTAATTACTTTGATATATTTGCCTCAAAAAATCAAAATGGCATTCATAAACGAAAATTATTTCAGGCTCCAGGCTTCATATCTTTTCCCGGAAATCGGGCGCAGGGTTCGTGAATATCAGAAAGAAAATCCGGCTGCAGATATAATCAGAATGGGCATCGGAGACGTTACTCAGCCACTTCCTCCTTCTGTCGTTCAGGCATTCAGGGACGGAGTGGATGAAATGGCTGAGATGAAGACATTCAAAGGTTATGGTCCTGAACAGGGTTATGAATTCCTCAGGGAGGCAATTGCTCAAAATGATTATAAAAGCAGGGGAGCAGATATCGACGCTGATGAGATTTTTGTCTCGGACGGCTCAAAGTGCGATACAGGAAATATCCTGGAGATTTTCGGATTTAATAACGTTATAGGAATGCAGGATCCTGTGTATCCTGTTTATGTAGATACAAGCGTAATGGCTGGACGTACCGGTCAATACCAGTCAAACGGGTATTATGAAGGACTTGTGTATCTACCATGCACACCCGAAAATAATTTTATTCCGGGGCTTCCCACGCGGAAAGTTGATGTCATATTCCTCTGCTATCCCAACAATCCTACCGGAACAACTGCCACTAAGGGGGAACTGAAGAAATGGGTAGATTACGCCAGATCAAATAATTCGGTTATTCTTTTCGATGCCGCTTACGAGGCTTACATCTCGGATCCTGAAATTCCACATTCCATTTACGAGATAGAGGGCGCCAAAGATGTGGCAATTGAGTTCAGAAGTTTTTCAAAGACAGCCGGTTTCACTGGTACCCGCTGTGCATTTACAGTGATTCCGAAGAAGCTCATGGCATTTACCCGGGAGGGTGAAGCAAAGGCTTTGCATCCTCTCTGGCACAGGCGTCAGACAACTAAATTCAACGGAGTGTCATATCCGGTTCAGAAAGCAGCCGCAGCAGTATACACTCAAGCAGGCAAGTCTGAAGTAAGAAAGATTATTTCATATTACATGAATAATGCAGGAACCCTGCGGGAGAACCTTAAGAGCATGGGTTTTGAAGTATATGGTGGAATAAATTCCCCTTATGTATGGGTCAACTCCGGCCGGGGCTTAAAATCATGGGATCTGTTCAACAAGCTGCTCCATGAGGCTCATGTTGTTGGTACCCCGGGGGTTGGATTCGGACCTTCAGGCGAAGGATTTTTCAGGTTTTCTTCATTTGCAACGCACGAGAATGTGCTCAGCGCAATTGAGAGAATTGGGAATCTTAAGTGGTAGCCGAAATTTAATAAGTTCAAGAACACTATAACAACTGCCAGCGAATCGGGAGCACTTTGCTATAGTAGGCAGCATTCATTATCTTTAACCGGTATCAAAATCTAAAAGATAATCAGGATGAAAAGGTTTGTTGTTATTTCATTCATTGTACTGATAACCGGTGTTTATGCTTTGGGTCAGGATTTAATACTAAATGACCTCGGATATTTCGAAACGCAGGGCATTAATGTTCTTGTGTACAATAACCTCTTTACCGGAGGTTTTAATGATGAGAAGACTGCCGGGATAGAGTTGATTCACCATGGTGTCAGAACAGCCCAGGGTGGCGCTGTAAGGCTTTCCAGCACCCCCGAGCAATGGGACCTTGTCCCGGCAATACCAACCAGGACGGTTAGCCGGGCTTCTAATTCAATTGAATCTGTCCTAAGGTATGAAGATTACAATTTTGATACCCGGGTTGTAGTTACAGCTAAAGGTGAAGGTGTTGAGATATCTGTTTACCTCGATAAACCTGTTCCCGAGGAGCTTGAAGGGAATGCCGGCTTTAATCTTGAATTCCTGCCTTCTCAATACTGGGGAAAGACCTATTTAATGGATGGCCGATACAACCGGTTCCCTCGCTATGTTGTTGGAAACACAATTGCCAGGCCGAATAGTGAAAAACCAAAACAATTCAAAGGGTACAAAACCTCTGATGACCGGGGGACCGGCAAATTCATCGATCCGCTACCTCTGGAAAACGGCAGGACCATAATTCTTGCACCCGAAGACCCGGAACGTCTTGTAAAAATAACTTCGCCGGATGCCGATCTTATGCTTTTCGATGGCCGGATACTGGCACAGAACGGCTGGTTTGTGATTCGCAGTTTACTCCCTTCAGGAAAAACAGGCAAAGTCTTGTCCTGGATAGTTGAACCAAATGCCATCAAGGGTTGGATCAGGGAGCCAAATATAGGTTTCTCCCAGGTTGGTTACCTCCCTTCACAACAAAAAATCTCTGTTATTGAACTCGACAAGAAAGACAAACCACTTGCAGAAGCAATGATAATTAAAGTAAATGAAGATGGTGGAACCAGGGAGGTATTCAGGGGAAAAATCGTACACTGGGGTGACTATTACAAATATCATTATGTAAAATTCGATTTTACTGCAGTTAACATTCCGGGTATCTACTATATTCAGTATGGGAATTTTAAAACAAATAACTTTTTAATAGAGAATAGCGTTTACGATAAAATCACAGATGCCACAAGCGATATATGGATTCCAATACATATGAATCATATGTTTGTAAATGAGGCTTACAGGGTCTGGCATGGTGAGCCTTTCAAAGATGGTTACCTCCAGGCCCCGCCAAATACCGATCATTTCGATCTCCACAGACAAGGGCCATCAACTGATACCAGGTATAAAGCCATGCAGTTGATCCCCGGACTAAATACAGGTGGTTTTTTCGACGCCGGAGACTTTGATATCGAAACAGGATCGAACATTGGTGTGGTACAGAACTTTGTCCAGACATGGGAATCATTCAAACCTTTACGGGATCAGACTTTTGTTGATCAGCAACAGCGTTATGTTGATCTTCATCGTCCGGATGGGACACCGGATATTCTGCAGTTTATTGAGCATGGAACAATGAACCTTGTGGCGCAGGCAGAGATCATCGGCCACATGGCGCAAACTCTCTCAAACTCTGTTCTCGATAATTACCATCACCTGGGTGATGCAGCTTCGATTACAGACGGACTTCCTTATAATCCGAACCTGGGTTCTTACGATGTAGCGCCTGATGGCCGGTCGAGCGGAGTCAGGGATGACATGTGGGCATTTACAGACAGGAATCCGGGGCTGGATCTCAGGGCTGCAACAATGTTCGCGGCAGCAAGCCGCGCACTGAGAGGATATAACGATGATCTTTCGGTGCGGGCATTGCAGCAGTCAAAAAGACTTCTGAAAGAAGCCACTGAATTACTTGCGAGTCAGCCGCAGGGCCGTGGCATGGCCGACATTGGAACAAATCTTCAGCTTTACATCTCAACAGGCGAAAAACAATATATCGATAAATTTCAGGAATTATTATGGCCTGCCCTCGATCGTAATGTAAGTATGAATCTTTTGATGGCTTTGCACGCTATCCCGCACATGGATGCATCCTTCAGGGAAAAACTTAGACCGTTTGTTGCGAAGTACAAAGATTACATTGACGGACTTGAAAAAGATAATCCATACGGAGTACCAATCGGCCTTGGTAACTGGGCAGGAAGCGGAAACGTCGTGAGCTTTGGAACCACCATTTGTTTTGCCAGTACATATTTTCCGGAGATCATCGACGAAAGCCATGCTTTTAAAGCCACAAACTGGTTGTTTGGCTGTCATCCATATCACAATTATTCGTTAGTGGCAACGCTGGGCGCCACTCGCCCCAAAGAAGTCTTTTATGGGAATAACAGGGCTGATTTTTCATTTATTCCGGGGAATGTTGCTCCCGGAATATTATTCAGAAAACCCGATCATTTTGAAAATTACGACGACTGGCCGTTCCTATGGGGCCAAAATGAAGGCACGATTGGTGGAAATACAGGTTATTTGATTTTTGGATCAGCCTTTAAGAATTTGATCAGATAAACAGTGTTTTCACACTCACTCTCTTTTAAGCTCCGCTGACTGCTGAAAGTTTGATCAGTTACTTAGCCAGATGTTCTCATATTCATGCACCGGTTTCAGTTCTCTTATCAGATTTCCAGTATCTGACGGATCATCTGGTTGGTAAATCCCCATTCATTATCGTACCAGGCCATGACCTTCACAAGATCTCCATCCACAACCCGTGTCATTTCAAGATCAATAACACAGGCATAAGGGTTTTGGATAATATCTGAAGATACCAATGGTTCATCAGAAACCGAAAGGACGAGATTGTACCTGTCGCTTTTCGATTCATCCTTCAGAATGTTATTGATTTCTTCAGCCGAGGTGTTTCTGGCGGCCAGGAAAGTAATATCTGAAATTGAGCCGACAGGGACGGGGGTTCTTATTGCTACTCCATCGAATCTGCCTTCGAGCTGAGGAAGGGCTTTTGTCGTAGCAATTGCTGCTCCGGTAGATGCAGGAATAAGATTTAATGCTGCAGCGCGTCCCATTCTTAACTTTTTCTTCGAAGGTGCATCCACCAGACCCTGTGATGCGGTATAGGCATGAACCGTATTTAAAATCCCTTTCTTTATTCCTATCCTCCTGTCAAGGATCTCCATAACAGGAGCTATGTTGTTGGTGGTGCAACTTGCGCATGAGAAAATTGATGTCCTGCCGTCTTTTGAATTTACACCATGAACTACCGTTGGCGTATCTTTGCTTTTAGTTGGTGCCGATATTACAACAGTTTTTGCCCCGGCATGAATATGTTTTTCGGCATCTTCTCTTTTAGTAAAAACGCCGGTGCTCTCGATAACTATGTCAATGGAGTTTTCTTTCCATGGAAGGCTTGCAGGATCTCTTACCGACAGATACAGGATTTCCTTATTACCTACCTTCAGAAAATTGCCGCTAAAAGTTATCTCTTTATCGTATATACCATAAACACTGTCATATTTAAGAAGATATGCAGCATTTTCAATACTCATTAATTCGTTGATTGCTGCGATTTCAAGTCCGGGTGTTTCCAGGATTACCTTCAGAGAAGCTCTTCCGATCCTGCCAAATCCATTTATCGCTATTCTTTTCATGTCAAATTAAGATTATCAGAAAACCTCAGGTAAAAGATCTTTGTTTTTGTACTGGTATTCAATATCCTTCATTCTATACAATTGTTAAACATTGAATTTTATCTAATGTTCTGAACAGAAAACCACTCACAATTTTGAGTATGTGGTTCATCCTGATCCCCAAAGCTTACTCTCCATTTCCCGGTTACTCCTCCAGGTTAAAGTTCATACCGATGATTGAGTAAAGAAGTTTTTTCTTTTACATCGGCTACTAAAGTATTTACTGAAGTCGTTGCTCCTGAAATTGCATCAATCTCCTTTCCAACCCTTAGGGTTTTGTTTTCATCATATCCTGTAAACTGATCGAGCCATTTCCTGATTGTCACTTCCTGACCATGTGCAGCCTCATAGTTGAATATCCTCACGACTTCGACTTTTTTGCTCTCATTGAATATTATAAAATAATCAAAAAATTCACTTTGAAGATCATTCTCAGGCGCAGATGGATTTGTACAACCACCAGACCTGCATGTGTTGACTCTGCCAATATATGCCACTATTTTGTGTCCATCAATATCCTTAAATTCAAAAAATTTACCAGAATATGGTATTGACCTTTTAAATTTAAGTTCAGTCTTCCCGAAATCCTTATCCTTAAAGATGCTGCTTACTTCCTTTTGAAGGAGGCGGGGATTGAAATCTATCTCCCCGGCAGGATGGCCGGGGAGAGAAGAAAACAAACAAATAAATAAAAGTTTAATAATCATGTCTTTTTGTGATCAAAACATTACGCCTATTCCCGCACTGAAAATCTTATTGTATCTCTCAGTTGCAGCTGATTTGGTGAACTGAACATCAGTTTTAATGACAGCTTTTTGATTTAGTTTGAGGGTAAACCCGGTAGTTAAAATGGCATTTTTATAGTTTAAATTCCTCGATGTTTCTGGTTCAACTGAATTGTGTGTATCGTAAAACTCATATCTGATGAATGGTATCAATTCCTGCTCTATGTTCCCAAATGATTTAAAAACATTATACCCTGCTTCAACATAATAGCCCAGCATAGATTTTCCAAGGTCATTCCTTACTGCTCCTGTCCGTGTGAAAGCATTATACTGTTCTGCATTTGAAATTAAAGTGTAATATACCTGTCCTCTGAATTCCAGACCATTTGTCCGGTATCTTGCATCAACTCCCAGCATTGATATACCAACAACTGATGAGTCAGCACTTGCAAGTAAATCTGAATTATCCTGAGGAAGTTTTCCATAAAGCCTGCTTTGCGACTTTCCAAAATATCCTGAAATCCCAACATTAAGATTTTTTGCACCATAAAACTCGATCTTCCCGGTGAGCGCAGGTGAATTCACATATGCTTTGGAACCCTTCTGTCTCCCTTCCCTGAACCCGGATGAACCGTTGAATATACCTTTAGAATCATATCCATTGAGCCCACCAACGACATAAAGCTGGTATTTCATTGTCAGGGGCAGTATTGTTCCTGAAAAACCAAGACCTACTTCACGCCAGGTGCTCAGTGATAGCTTGTTGTCTATCAATGGTCTCTCAACACCGTTAAATGTTGTCGGTTCATGATATTCGTTGATTATCCCTACTGGCACAAGCAATAGTCCTGCCCTGAAGTTCAGATATTTGTTCAGTTTTTGCTGTAGAAAAGCCTGTTCTATCCAAAGCTCTTTTGCATACTCAAATTCAATTTCAGTTACAAATTGTGTCTTTGAAGTGAAATTATAGCCCAGGAACATAACTAACCTATGAACATCCAGTGTGCCGAGTTCCCTTTGATTCTTTGTAAAAGGCTTATTAAAATGTACTTCGCCATATCCCCCAAGATTTAGCCTGCTGTTATTCCTGAGCATCAGATCTGCACTGTTCAGATATTGAGACCGGGTTGAATCAGGATCCTGTGCTTTAATGGGTAAGAGACCTAGCAGGAAGATTCCAAGGCTTGTTATTAGTTTCATTTCTTTGCAGTTTTAAGTTTAGTTTACACTGCAAAGAAAGACCGGCTTTATTATCTCATCAATCCCAATATATTATGATTTTCACTTATGCAGGTAGCCATAAATGATATATATTGATCATAAGAAGTCACTAAAGTGAGATTATATTATTGGAGATTGCATAGATAGTAAGACCTGACTGGCTTTTTATACCTGTTTTTTGAGTTATGTTTTTCCGATGGCTTATAACAGTATGAATACTGACATTCAATTTATCTGCAATTTCTTTGTTGGACATTCCACCAGAGAGTAGTTTAAGCACATCTATTTCCCTTGACGAGAGCTGTTCATTTTGGATGGACTTCATCTTCTTCTCCTCTGATTGATTAACTATTTTCTTTAAAATTACCTCTGCATTATCATCCAGACTGATAACAGTATTGAATTCAGTTATTATCTCGGAATTGATCAGAGAATGGACAAGTCCAATCCATTTGATACCAGGATTTTCTCCTTTATAGGTTCTGAATTGCTTTATTCTGTTTTGAATGAGGATTGTGTCAATTATTATTATATCAAATTTGACATTTATGACGGATCTTCTGAAATCATCCAGGTCAGCTATTCTGAAAAGGTTCATTCTGTGGTTCTGACGGAGTAAAATGTTGGTCAGACCTTCACATAAAAGATCGGATGGCTCAATCAAACCTATGTTTAAAAATTTTGGTTCCATTACTTTTTCCCCTGCTCAAGTTTCAGCACCTGAGGTATGAGTATCTGTTCTTCTATCAGAGAATGAACCTTCAAATCAAATTCCAGTTCGAATAAGGAAAATAAAAGCTTCCTCTTTATGTCAGTTTTATCAATTATTCGCAGATGTTCCAGTAGTAGATTCTTGAGATCTTCGAGTTTAGTTTCTATATCCGAATGATGATGGAGGTAAGTGCTGGCGGAGAAATTCTTCTGCCTTGGTTTCTTATTTTCGAGGATCCTGTAAAAATAAGGAAACGCCACCGCCTCTTCATAATTAAGATGTTCTCTGACTTCATTGAAGTATTCCATGAAAAAAGATTCAACAAGTTTTACCTCCCTTTCATTTTCTTTAGTGCCTAATGTTTTTATATACCCGATTATTTCAGGATACTTTTCATTTAAATAAAAGGAATGACTATTGTTAAGAAATCTAAGAATTGATGGAATGGAGGAAATATGCAGGTTTAATTCATCGCTGCCTTTAAATCCATTATATAAATTACAGATGTTGACAAACAGGTTTTCTTCAATATCATACAGGCTGCATAATTGTGATACATTTTTATCATGAAGAACATCATTGATTCCAAAATGCTCCAGAACTAAAAGTATCGTAGGATTTTCTTTAATTATTTCCGACACTTTCATATCAGAGGTTATATAAGATCTGCGGTATTGGTACATACGATGATTTACTTGAAAGATGAATATTCAATAATGCTAAGTCAGGTGATCAATAAGTAATATCAGGCCTATGCCAAATAATATCAGACCTCCTGCAATCTCCATTCTTTTTCCAATATTACCTCCAATTTTTTTCCAAACTGAGTACCGATCATGGAAGAAAGAAATGTGATTATTGCAATTACTATAACAAACTGATAAATGTTCATTTTCATGAACGCAAAACTTACGCCTGCTACCAGGGCACCGATACCTGTTAAATATAGTAACTGGCTCATCAATATTATCTAAAAATGGATTAATCATATAGATCAACTCCATAATATTTAACAGAATGAGAAAGTATTTGTCCTGGAAGCACGTGGAAGTTTGCACGATTTAATGAAGGTCAACTGCATCAATTACCGGTTGAAATGCAATTGAGCCTTTTACGGTAATGAAAACGGTTTTCAATCTGATATTTAAGTCGTTCGCAATATATGTTTTAAGATGAATGCTGGCCTGATTACTTTAGATCCGGGCGAGGCCGTTATCGGAGGTGCGGTTGGCTCAGGTGATAAAAAATTATTTATTAAACCAATTCCCATTTCAGTGATCCTTTTAACTAGTTGAACATCTTTAAACAAAAACCTCAGAAATGAAAAAAATTATCAGCTTTTTAACTATGGCCTTCATAGTTGTTACAATGCCTGTTGTCACCGTCGGACAAGGTACTCAGGAAAGTGAGAAAGAAGCCATCAGGAATGTTATTATTACTTCTTATGTGGATGGAATTTTTAATGAGGGGAATGTGAATAAAATTAAACTCGGATGGTATCCTGAGTGCGATATAAACATTTATAACATATTGAAAGATACTTGCACAAAATCGAAAGCTTTCAGATTTATCCCAATGTTCGAGAAGAATCCTGTGGGATTAACACCTGGCACTACATGTAAAATTCCTCTGGTACATGTTACCGGATATGCAGCCATCGCTATTGTCGAAATATACAATGAAGAAAAGCAAGTTTATACAGATTATATGAACCTGTATAAGTTTACCAATGGATGGAAAATTGTAACCAAAACATTTTATGCATTTCCGAAATAGGTGATTATGCACTTTTACAGTACAATTTGATTATTATTCAACCTCTACAAATCAAACTGTTGCCTGGCCGTTTTTCTGACGTGAAAACAAAAAAACATTTACTGATCCGATTGAAATAAGAAGAATGAGTGTGAGTGTGAGAGTGAGTATTGAGGAAAAAAGAATGAGAGTGATCGCGATTGCTCTCGCACTCACTCTCACTCTCACTCTTTTTTATGCTCCCCAGGCTGGACTCGAACCAGCGACCCTCTGATTAACAGTCAGATGCTCTAACCAACTGAGCTACTGAGGATTGTTTTATTGTGGAATTCGCATTTACGATTTCGGATTTATCTGCCTTATCCGACATTTTAAACTCTTGCAGGGTTGATTTTTAATCCACAATCCCAAATCAGAATTCCGAAATAATCAAAAAGAACTATTAATTTTTAGCACGCCAAAAGTAAGGTCTTTTCATGAATTTAACAATATATTAGCAAAAAAATTTGAGATGACCTCACCTGATTGATCATAAGCACAATCACTCCGGTATGGTTCCATAATATCTTTAAAAGAATAGTTTTATTATGATGAAAAAAATCCTGGGAATAGGCAATGCACTTGTCGATGTAATGACGATGATAACTGATGACTCAATCCTTGATAAATTCGAATTGCCGAAAGGAAGCATGCAGCTTGTGGATAATGTAAAATCCGAGATAATAAAGAATGAAACACAAACATTCAAGAGAACACTGTCGTCCGGCGGTTCTGTCGCAAACACTATGTATGGACTTGCAATGCTTGGCGCTGACTCCGGATATCATAGGTTCGATCGGGAAAGATGAAATCGGTGATTTTTTTGAAAATGACATGAAAAAAGCAGGAGTAAAGACGATTCTCACAAGAAGGGAGTCATTTACCGGAACGGCCGTTGCACTTATTTCACCTGACTCGGAACGTACATTTGCCACACACCTGGGAGCTGCAGTGGAGCTTGAAGCCAGGGATCTCAACCTATCGCTATTCGATGGTTACGATATCTTTTATCTGGAAGGATATCTTATAATTAATAAACCATTGGTGGAGACCGCCTGCATGCTTGCCAGGGAAAAGAAGATGAAGATTGCAATTGACCTTGCGAGCTACAATGTCGTTGATGCCTGCAGGGAGGATTTCAGGGAGATTGTTGAAAAATATGTTGATATAGTTTTCGCCAATGCCGATGAGGCAAGATCCTTTACAGGACTTGAACCTGAAATGGCTCTCGATGAAATCTCCAGGATATGTGAGGTGGCGGTTGTCAAAGTTGGATCCGAAGGTTCATGGATAAAGAGAGGGGATGAGAAGATAAAAATTGATGCCGCAACTGTTGATCTTAAAGATACTACAGGTGCCGGAGACCAGTATGCTGCAGGTTTTCTTTACGGGTATGCCGCCGGGGAAGACCTGGTTAGCTGTGGTTTATATGGATCGGTCCTGGCCGGTCATGTCATTGAGGTAGTCGGTGCCAGGATGGACGACTCCAGATGGAAGGCAGCCCTCAAAGATGTGGAGAAAATACAAAAAGCAAAATGAAGGTCCTGGGTTCTGTTGTGTTTAAACACAAGAACTTAGGCACAGAATTGAAAAAAATCCACCCTAACCCTAAAGGGAGGGACTTTTGACAGGCACCAGAGTTTAATATTTCGGCAGCTTATACCCGTTATTGTAAACAGGGGTTATGAGCTTGTTGGCAGATGCCGAAGTGAACTGCTGTTTCGAATCATCCCAGAAAACCTTCTCTCCTGATCTGAAGGCAATATTTCCCATCTGGGCAACAAGAGCAACATTGCGTCCGATATCGATACCTGCATTCAGTTTCTGTGGAGTATTGTTCTTAAGGCAGTCGAGCAAATTTCTTACATGCAGGTCAAGACCGTTTCCTACATTTTTCTGAAGAGGAACTGCTTCCATCCTCGTTTTCTCAGGAAATACCTCCCATCCGCTACGATCCAGGACCAAGGTTCCGTTTTCCCCGGTATATGCCATTCCGTGAGGTCTTTTCCAGTTACCGAGACCGATACCTATGGTGTGTTCCCATGCCATTGTGAAATCACCAAAATCGTAAACTGCAGTCATTGTATCAGGAGTAACCATGTCATCATCGGGAAAGCATATTTTCCACCGATTGCCATAACTGATTTCGGAAGCGACTTGCCCATTCCATAAAGAATATAATCAATAAGATGAACACCCCAGTCTGTCATAAGGCCATCCTGCATATTCCCAGTACCATCTCCAGGTGAAATGAAAACGGTTCTTGTTGAACGATCTGATTGGTGCCGGGCCGAGCCACATATTGTAATTGACTCCTTCAGGAACAGGAGTATCTGCTACTTTTGGAACAGGGCCTTTCCAGTCGACAAATGACCAGGCTTTTGTTGCCCTTATCCGGCCAAGTTTTCCTGATTTAAGGAAATTAATTGCATCAACAAAATGAGGCTGGCTTCTCTGCCATTGCCCCACCTGGACCATTTTACCGGTTTTCTTTGCTGCCTTCTGCATGATGTTGATCTCAGCAATGGAATTGCCGATTGGTTTTTCGCAATAGGCATGATACCCTGCTTCCAGTGTATCCACAAGCTGAAGACAATGCCAGTGATCGGGAGTGCCGATGATCACAACATCAATATCCTTATTTTCCAGCATCTTCCTGTAATCGACATAGAGCTTAGGTTTTGGACGCCCCATTTTAATAATATCGTTTGTCCGGTTTGAGAGTACATTCTGATCAACATCAGCACATTGCCACACACTCGACTTCCGGATTTTTGAGAAATGATGCAAGGTCGGACCATCCCTGGCTGTTTGCTCCTATCAGGGCCACTCTGACCTTATCGGATGCCTGGACTTTCGTTCTGGCATAAGCCAATGCATCGGATGAAAGGACTGTTCCAGCGGCAAGCACCGAGGCAGTCTTTATAAAATCTCTGCGTGAAGAGCTCATATTTTATGTATTTAGGTTATAAAGGGTTGAAAGGTAATATTTAAATTTTATAAGGTCAATGCAGCAAATATTAAAAATAATTAAATCACTATGACACATTTTCATAGAAATTTCAGATATACTGCTATTGCGCCGGATTAAAAGTAAGGTCCACGACATCGGCTTTCTTAAACATTTTACCCGCAATTTTCCTGATGTCTTAACGGTGAATGATTTCAGAATATTTTCATAATTCTCAGGATCGTTTGAATCGATCCCATAGCTGTAGTACCTGCTCAGGATGTTCAGCCAGTACTGATTATGGATTTTGATTCTTCCCGATCATTGAGAATACTGTTAACAGCCTTATCAAGGTTTTCGCTGTGAAGGTCCTTCGTTGACAAGCTTATCTATTTCCCTGTAGATAATAGCTTTAAGATCACTGGCGCGTGCCGGATCACAATCAAAAGAGATCACTCCTTCTGCGAGCTCATCGGGTCTCTTCTGCGCTCCAAGCGACACACCCACACCATAAGTGCCGCCTTCATCTTCCCTTACTGTTTCAACATAAATAATATCAAGAATGCCATTGATCACTTCGAGTCCGAGATAATTCTCAGGATTATACTTCATCTCATTCGCAAATGAGATGAATACTGTTGATTTCGGAACTGTAAGAGGCATGCTTATCTGTTTTGTCACTGTTCCTTCAGGTTGATCAATATTGCGATCTATCCAGGATTCTTTCCTTCCTGCGGTGGGCAATGAACCTATGTATTTTTCAACCATGGGTATTACAGTATCCTGGCTAATATTACCGACAATAAAAAAAGTAAATTCATCAGCCGCATTGAACCTGTCAGTATATATTTTTTTAATATCATCAATTGTGATATTGCTTACAGTTTCCTTTTTGAGCAAAGGTGTCCTGGGATTATAATCGGTTGTGATAAGCGATATACTGTCACTTTTGATCTTATTAGGATCCTTTTCCATGTTTGCCAGCATTGCTGAATACCGGCCTATTATTGCCTTATGGGCAGCCGAATCAAATCTTGGCTTTGCCATCCTGAGATACAGAAGCTGCATCATTATCTCAAAATCTTTCGGTGTCGATGATCCACTGAAAGATTCAGCAGTTTCGCTCAATGCAAAGCTGACATTTGCTTTCTTGCCGGCCATCATTTTCTGCAATGTCACATTATCATACTCCCCGACTCCGTACATCGGAACGATGCCGGACAACAGATTTGCAGGGAGGACCAGACTGTTCTCATCAAGCCGTGAAATACCGCCAAAACTGAATGCCGAGAGAAGAACATTGTCCTTTTCGTATGCCGCCTTCCTGTAATATAACTTTTGTATTATTCGCGAGTGTCCATTCAACTGCATCAAACTGTGGCAATGGAGTGGTCTTTATGATTTTTGATCCTTTCAGTTCTTCCGAAACAAGCGATTCCCCAAGCTTGCTGTCCTCATACGGGGAGAGCTGTGAGTTTTTAACTTTGTCCAGGACTTCAAGCGCTTCCTGTTCGGTGACATGCCTGACATCGTCAGCTTCCAGTCCCTGTACAATGATTGTGCGGTTTTCATCGATCATAACTTCCCTGAACTTATTATTAATCTCTTCCAGGCTGATTCCGTCGATAACCTGTTTCAGGAATTCATAGTCGAAATCCATGGAGGTAAGTGGCTCGGATGTAAGATAATAATTCTGTATACCGGAAATATAAGTGTCGTTATCGATCTTGTCCTTTTGTTTCCAGTTATTCTCAAAGGTGGAGAGCCTCGATGCTTTTGCCCTTTTTAGTTCACCTTCGGTAAAACCGAATCTTTTGGCTCTTTCTGCTTCAGTATAAATTCCTTCCAGCGCCAATGCTTCTTCATTTTTCCTTGCAGTGGCGCTTATTGATATTGCATCATATTCTCTTGCATAATAGCCGCCGAAGGAGATTGAACCGCTGACAAAAGGAGGATTGGGTTTCTGAAGAAGTTCATTGATCCGGGTATTAATCATTGAATTCATCAGGGCTATCAGATGCTGGTCCCTTAAATAGCTGAGATCTTTCTTACAGGGATCAACTGCATTATGAAGAGCGACTACAGAGACAGAAGTCTGCGGAGCCTCATTATCCTGTGCAAGCACGTAATAAGTTTCTTTATGAAATGGAACTTCCACCGGAAGTCTGGGAGCAGGATTCTGTGCCGGGGGTATTGCTGCGAAAAGGGATTTGATCTTCGCTTCAACTTCATCCGGATCGAAATCACCTACAACGGCAATAGCCTGTAAATCAGGGCGGTACCATTTATTATAATAATCGCGCAGGGTCTGGTAAGAAAAGTTCCTGATAATATCAATATCACCAATGATGTCTCTTTCAGCATATTTTGATCCTTTCAGCACAACCGGTATTACTTTGAATATCATTCTCCTGCTGGCATTTTTGCTGGTTCGCCATTCCTCGGCAATCACTCCCCTTTCACGGTCAATTTCTTCATCGGTGAGTGAAATGAAACGTGACCAGTCATGCAATATAAGCAGACATGTATCAAGGAGTCCGGGTGAGTCAACCGGGGCATTTGAGATGTTATAAACGGTTTCATCGAAACCGGTATATGCGTTAATATCGTAACCAAACTGCACACCATGCTTCTCAAGCGTGTTAATAATCCCTTTATCGGGAAAGTGCAGGGTGCCGTTGAAAGCCATATGTTCAAGGAAGTGTGCCAGACCGTTCTGGTTATCTTCTTCGAGAATGGCGCCAACATTCTGAATTATATAGAAGCTTGCCCTTTTTTCAGGCTCCTTGTTCTTTCTTACAAAATATGTCAGCCCGTTACTGAGCTTACCCATCCTGATATCGGGATCAATAGGTGCTGGTTTTGACAGGTCCTGTTGTGCCTGGTTAAAGGTGAAGATGAAAACAAAAATGAGGGAAAAAAATGTTCTGAGATTTTTCATGATGTTAATATGAAGTAAGGACAAATGAGGTATCATTCATCAGGATTGCAGCTAATGAAGCACAAAATTAAGAATTATAAGCTGAGAATCAAACAGGTCGGTTAAAAAAGACCATGCAGCTCCGCGTTGATCTTATCCATTACTTCGCTAAGATGATCCTTGTTATTCGGGAAATTATAATGGTCTGCTTCTATTATAAGAAGCTTTCCCAGGTCATATGATTCTATCCATGCCTCATACCTTTCATTAAGCCTTTTAAGGTAGTCGATACGTATAGAGCTTTCATATTCCCGGCCTCTTTTCTGTATCTGATTCACGAGAGTCGGAACCGAAGCGCGGAGATAGAGAAGGAGATCAGGTGGTTTGATCAGTGAAACCATCAGTTTGAACAAGTGCTGAATAGTTGTCAAAGTCACGGGTGGACATTAAACCCATAGCATGAAGGTTGGGAGCGAAGATATAGGCATCCTCGTAAATAGTCCTGTCCTGGATTATAGTTTTATCGGATTTCTTTATTTCAAGGATCTGACTGAACCGGGAATTAAGGAAGTAGATCTGCAGGTTGAATGACCATCTTTGCATATCCTCATAAAAGTCGTTCAGGTAAGGGTTGTCATCCACATCCTCATAATGAGGTATCCATCCGTATTGCTTTGCGAGGAGTCCGGCAAGAGTTGTTTTGCCCGATCCGATGTTGCCTGCGATCGCTATGTGCATTGTTAGGTTATTGAGGAGATAAAAATACTAAAATCCTGCAATTTTATACAGATCCTCTATGTATTCTCTGGAATTTGAGAGCCTCGGCACTTTATTCTGACCTCCGAATTTATTTTTTGCTTTTAACCATTCATTGAATGATCCCTTCGGAAGGGCACGGACAACAGGCATCACAAGATTGAGGTCCTTATGCCGTTTTGCCTCATAATCTGAATTGATCTCTTTCAGGGTAGCGTCGAGTGTTTCAGTAAATTTCACCAGGTCATCCGGTTCTTTCTCAAATTCGATAAGCCATTCATGAGATCCTTTTGAAGCAGTATTCATAAATACAGGTCCCGCAGTATAATCGGTTATTATCGCACTTGTCTGGCTGCATGCTTCCTGCAACGCTTTATCGGCATTATCAACAATGACTTCCTCTCCGAAAACATTAATAAAATGTTTTGTTCTGCCTGAGATCCTGAACCTGAACGGGAACAACGAAGTGAAAACGATAGTGTCTCCCATCATATATCTCCAGAGCCCTCCGTTTGTTGAAATGATTATTGCATAGTTTACTCCTGTTTCCACCTCTTCGAGTGTAAGTGCAGAAGCTGAGCCTGAACATGCCTCTTCGGAAGGGATGAATTCATAAAAAATTCCATAATCGAGCATCAGCAGCATGTCGCTTTTATCCGGTTCATCCTGTATACCGAAAAATCCTTCTGATGCATTATACGTCTCCATATAGTGCATCTGTTCCCCCGGTATCAGTTTCTTGTACTGTTCCCGGTAAGGAATAAAGCTGATGCCTCCATGAAAAAACACCTCAAGATTTGGCCAGACTTCGAGCAGATTTGATTTACCTGTATAAGCAAGGATCATCTTGATCAGAACAAGATACCAGGAAGGAACTCCCGAGATGTTTGTCACATTCTCGTTCACACATGTCCTTGTTATAACCTCGAGCTTTTCTTCAAAATCCTCGAGCAGGGCTATTTTTTGTTTCGGGGTTCTGATTATCTCAACCCATGAAGGGTGCATTTTCTATCAGTATAGCCGAAAGATCACCATACAGTGAATCATTGCTGAACTGGTTAATCCGGTGACTTCCTCCGAGGGTAAGTGATTTGCCTTTGAAGATGCCTGTTGAAGGATACAGGTGTGTATAAATTGCAAGAATATCTTTTGCAGCCCTGTAATGACAATCTTCAAGAGCCTCCCTGCTCATGGGTATAAACTTGCTCTTTGAAGAAGTTGTGCCGGATGATTTGGCAAACCATTTTATTTCGCCGGGCCAGAGAAGATTTGCTTCACCCTTTCTCAATCTTTCAACATAGGGCATCATATCCTCATAAGTGCTGTACCGGGAACCTGTTCTGATATTCCTTCACGGAATTAATCGATGAATAGCCATGTTTAATTCCCCATTCCGTTGCTGCTGCCTTTGCAAGTAATTTGTACAATATGGCATTCTGAGTTTCAACAGGGTATTTCCTGAACTTCTCTATTTGATCCAGCCGGTTAGAATTCAGCCATTTGATAACAGAAGGAATAATGGGCATCCTTTAAGTGAATTAGCGGTTAAATATAATCAAAAATTCCGCCGGGTCTCAGCCGAAAACCTCCTTCAGTACCTCCAGGGAATTTATTCTTTTAAGTGAGGGAAGGTGAAAGGAGTAGTACCTCATAATTGTTTCGAGTACTTCATTCCTTTGCCTGCCATTCAGGGAGATCTCCCCGGATCGCTCCACAGGAAGATCCAGGAATTCCGAAAAGCTGGCAGAAATATCCCTGGGCGAGTAATCTCCATGCATTGGAGGGACACCCAGGAATCTCCCGTTACGGATATCAAAAAAAATTTCGTCAGGGTTTTCCCGTTTCGATGGTTCTATACCAAGAAAACTGCACAATCCGATCAGAAAAGAAATATGGAAATTTGAGTAATTGTCTTCCTTTTCTTCGAACCATGAGATCGACCTTTCAATATAATCGAACATATCTGCATTGCCTGTCTCCTCACCCAATACCGAAGAAAGAAACTCCCCCAGGAAGATGGCAATGGTACATTTCTTGATGTCACTTTGAATGCTATAAAAAGGACACGACAATGAAAATTCCTTCAATAGCTGCATCTCTCTTGAAGGTTTGTAGTACATTTCCATGTCAATCAGGAACAATGGCTGAAACATGTTACCGTGCTTTCCGGTTTTTTTCTTCCTCATTCCCCTGATAAGCACCGATTGCCTCCCGAACTTCCTGGTATACAGCTGCACCACAATACCGGAATCGGAATACTTTATGTTATGAAGTACTATTCCTCTTGTTTTTTCAAGCATGATTCAAAGATAATCCTTATTCGAATACTTTCGGACTAAAGTAAAGTGTAACTTTGTAATGTGCAATCATGTCAAAACCTGAAATTTACGGAAATGAAAACAAGATTAATTTTGCTGGTTTTGTTGTCTGCAATATGCGTTGCAGGACTTTCACAGGAGAAAATGAAAAAAGTAACCATCACAGGCACAGTATCAGATATTTCAGGTCAACCTGTCACCAATGCGATAGTCCTGGTTGATGGAGTGAAAACAAATATTCTCACCAACGTCAAAGGTGAGTATCGGGTTAGAGTTAGCCCTGGTGCCGAATCAATTGGAATACTTTCATTTGCAAACGGCATGATCGGAGATGTTATTGATGGAAGAAAGGAAATTAACTTTAAATTCAACTCTTCGGCACTTAATCCTGAACTTCCGGGAGATGAGGCAGTGAATACCGGATATAATTCAATAAAAAAGAAGGACCTGACAACTGATATCGAAAGAATTGACGGAAGGGATAAAAAATTTAAAAGTTATTCTTCAATTTTTGAGATGATTCAACGCGAATGTTCCGGTGTGAGTATCAGAGGTAGTAATGTAATAATACAGGATTCCAGAAACCTTGCAGGTTCTGTTCCTGCATTGTATGTTGTTGATGGAGTTTACGTAAACGACATTTCTCAGATATCCCCCAGGTCCGTTGAATCAATCGAGATACTCAAGGGAACCTCTGCCGCAATTTACGGATCTAGAGGATATGGCGGCGCAGTAGTCATAAAGACAAAAACCAAAGAATAGAGAATTAATAAAGAAGAATAAATTTCGAGACACGATAGCTTCTCAGCCTACATAAAAGCCGTGTTTTCACCTGAATTTTGCAGGTGTGGTTAAAACTAAATGTACGTGTATCCACCCAATTGGTTTTGTAAAAGATTTTTTTACTTTTACTGATCAATCGGGCTTTATCATGGAAGTAACGAAGAGCGAAGAACTTGTTAAGAGAATCGCAAAGCTTGTCAAGCAGAACCAGGAGCTTGAGGAGCAGATCAAGAAGCTTGAAAAATCAAATGAAAAACTTAGCCATGATGTTGAAAAACTGAAATCTTCAGGAGAGAGGATTGTTCCTGAATCAGTTCAGCGAAGCTAAAGAAAAGTCGCTAAAATTCAATATGGCGACAGTCCTTTTTGCTGATATCCATGGTTTTTCAAAGCTTGTTGAAACAATGGATTCTTCAGCCCTGATGGATGAACTCGATGAGATACTTTATGAGTTCGACAGGATTGCCGCAAAATATAAAATTGAAAAAATCAAAACAATCGGCGATACATATATGTGCGCCGGCGGTATACCGGTAAAGAATATAACCAACCCCATCGATGTGGTTATGGCCGCAATGGAGATGCGGAATCACCTCGAAGAATATGAAATAGGTAAACATGGCCGTGATGAGCGGATATGGGAGTTGAAGATAGGAATTCATACAGGACCTGTAACTGCCACAGTTACAGGAAAGAAGAAGGTTAATTATGACATAAAAGGCGATACTGTTAACACTGCAAGCCGGATAGAGGCTGTCTCCGAAAACGGCAGCATCCTTTTGTCAGTGATGACCTATGAGCTTGTAAAGGAATTCTTTGATTGCGAGTATTCAGGGAAACTCCCGGTTAAATACAAAGGCGATCTTCAGCTTTATACACTTAAAGGACTTAAAACTGAGTTTTCAATCAACGGTGAAGGCATTATTCCAAATGAATCCTTCAGAATTAAATTCGGACTGATACAGTTCACAGATATCCAGGAGATTATTCTTGATAAGCTTGAAAAGGAGCTGCCGGATTATTTGTATTATCATAACGTTAAGCATACGGTTGATGTTGTTACTGAAGTTGAGCTGATCGGCTGGGGTGAGAACTGTACCGATGAAGAGATACTGCTTCTGAAAACAGCCGGATTGTTCCATGATGTGGGACATACCGTTTCATATGATAACCATGAATATCATGGAACCGTAATAGCCCGCGAGATGCTGCCCAAATACAACTATACACAAACCCAGATAGACCGGATCTGTGAGATCATAATGGCTACCAAACTCCCGCCACAGCCTAAAAATCTCCTGCGAAAACATTATCTGCGATTCAGACCTCGATTACCTGGGCAGGAGTGATTTCATTCCCGTTTCAAATACTCTTTACGAGGAGCTTAAAGCCCAGAATAAAATGGGTTCGCTCAATGACTGGAACAAGATACAGGTGAAATTCATATCAGGACACCAGTATTTCACTGCAACAGCCAGGAGCCTGCGGGAGGTGAATAAGCAGCTTCAGATTGAGAGAATACAGAGTCTTATCACTGACTAATATCTTGATTATAAGAGATATATCATTCTTCATAAAGCCTCCAACCATCCTGAAAGGGGTTCTTTCAGCATAATAGTAGATTCTGACCAGTAAAATGGATTATTTCCCCTTCAGGGGAAGTGTGTGGGCATGTGAGAAGGGAAGGGGTTCAATGCATCACCAGAATTTTTGTGACAGTTGAATTACTTCCGTCAGGGCTTGAGCAAAACACAATATATACCCCGGTAGAGACGCGTTTTCCGCGATAATTGCTTAAATCCCAGGTTGCCATTCCCCCTGCGGATGTGGTTTCGTATACAAGGTTTCCGCTGACATCAGTTATCTTCACATTCGTATCACGCACAAGACCTGTGATCGTTACATTCCCGTAAAAATCTTCCCTCACGGGATTCGGAAAAGCATATACCTTTTCAAATTCATCTTTTCCTTTAATAGAATTTCCCCTGTATGATTGTATTCCCTTTGATGTTCCGATCCATACTTCTCCTGACTTATCATCAACCGCCACGCTGGCGATATTATCTGAAAGGAGAGGGCTATTCCCCTCATTATAATGGGCGAGTTGCTTCGTTCCGTCGGGAGAAAGAAGATATAATCCTGAATTCAGGGTTCCAATCCATTTCCTGTTGCCACCATCAACAGCTATCGAAGTAATTGTCTCTGTTCCAAGCATATAATCAGCTAGGTTTGTTCCGTCATTCCTTGGTATCTTGATCCTGAAACCATATACTACATCATCCTCAAAAATCTTTTCCGGATTGTAATATAGGAATGGTCCCTGGTCTGTTCCGACCCATACTATCCCATCCAGGTCGGAGACGATTGAGAATATATTAGAGATCAGCTTTTCATCACTGTCCCTTATGTGCATCTGGATATCCCTGTCGTCGTTTGTGTTTTCCGGTGTTGAATTGTCATCCAGTATATAAAGGCCATGACCTCTGGGAAGTACAACCCATTTATAACCGTTACGTGCAATGATGATATCCCCGATAGTCGGTGCATTGATTCTTTCAAAATTACTCAGCCATGTTCCGTCTGCTTTCAGAACCTTGAGGCTTGATGGTACTTCTGTCTGGGTAATCCAGAGGTTTCCATCATCATCCATTGCCATTCCGCAGACTCTCACATATGGGGCTCCTGCAACTATCGTCTGCAAAGGAGAATTGGAATCATCATATTTTTAACCAGTTCGTTCCCCTGAATTCAAATAATCCATCACCCCATGATGTAATGAAGAAATGACTGTTATCGACCGGATCAATCAGCCCGCGCATTGCATCCCGGAATCCGGCAGGTGATAATACACTCCAGGTGTTTTTCTCATTAACTGACACCTGGAATGGTCTTTGAAGAGAATTCCAGGATGGGGTAATGCCACCACGCGTTATGAGTGTTTTACCATTGAAGGATGAGATATTTACTACCTGGTCAGAACCTGGTCCGGGAAGTGTCAGAAAAGAAAAATCCGTCATATTCCTGCCGAAAACAAGCCCGTTGTACTTATCAGCGATCCATATATCATTCCCATCGGCTATACCCTGGGAAATTGCAGGAGTGCCTTTACCGTAATCTGAAATACTCTTTTGAAGAATACCACCGGAATTATAATAATTTACTCCCCTGGCGTTTGAAACTGTAAATCCTCCGTATGAAGCATCAATCGATGTGGTAACAGCTCCCGGGGTGAAAGAAAGAAGAGTGGATCCGGTGTTTCCTGTTGAGTATACTGCATCTCCCCCCTGAATTGTACTGCTGAGATTGACAAGGAGTCTTCCCCCGGTAAAGAGTACCCCTGTGTATTTCCCGGAAAGATCAGGAAGATTGGGCAAAAGGTCCCAGTTGCCGAAATATGAAAGCCCGGAGCTGTTCATATCACCTGAATAAACACCGTGTTCAGTGGCTGCAAAAAACTTACCATTGCCCAATGCAATGTCGTATACAGGAGTGTTACCTGTTGATGAACCGGGTTTCCAGGTATCAAAGATCTCCTTCTTTATAAGATCAACGACAACAATCCCGAAACTGCAGGCCAGATATGCATATCTTCCTGTTGTACGGATCCTCCTGATGTTTTTTTCACCCGGGATGAACTTTCTTTCAATGTCGGGCAGATTGAAGATTGTATTGTTTTCAACCAGATCAAGGTTTGTTGAATTATAAGCAATGATGAGTGTTTTATTTTCTGCTGACCAGCCGATTGCACTGATCCCTGTTTCGGTAAGTCCATTTATATGAGAGAATTTCCTGAGCTCTGAAAGATCCCTGTTATAAACAAGAATTGATGATCCGGTTGATGCGTATACATTTTCTTCACTGACAGCCAGTGAGACAGCTGTGGAATATACGAGATGATCAGACCAGGTTCCGACAGGAGCCTGTCCTGCTGACCTCAGGAAAAGACACAGAAGAAAAGATAAAAAAGATATTTTTCTCATACAAACCTTAATGCTTCATTTTAAACTTTTACCTGGTCAAATTTATTGTTTGTTAAAGACAGTTCTGCCGAGGAATTCACGTAGCTTTTCAAATGCCCTTGCCCTGTGTGATAATTTATTCTTGTCTTCAAGGGTCATTTCCGCAAAAGTAGTGTTCAATCCTTCAGGTACAAATACAGGATCATATCCGAAACCTTCATTCCCCCTTTTTTCTTTAATAATTACACCATCGACAATTCCTTCAAAAAGATATTCTTCATCATTCCATATAAGTGCAATAACAGTTCTGAACCTTGCTTTCCTGTTTGTTTTACCTTTAAGCATTTTCTGTAGCTTTTCGATATTGGCATCGGAATTTTTGCTTTCACCGGCAAATCTGGCCGAATGGACTCCAGGCAGTCCGTCAAGGGATTCAGTTTCAAGTCCTGTATCATCGGCAAAAACGTTTTTGCCGGTCATGTGATAGATATATCTTGCTTTTGCCAGTGCATTTCCTTCCAGGGTTGTTTCATTTTCCGGAATGTCATCGGTGATGTCAAGATCATTCAGGCTTGAAAGTCGGAATTCCGGACCGATTATACTTTGAATTTCCTTTACCTTGTGGGGGTTATTTGATGCGAATATCAGTTCTGTCATTTACCGCAGACTATTAAGAACGCAAAAATACGCAAAAATGAGGTTTCCTTTTGAACGGTATTTTTTAAATGGTACATTTGGATTATTAATAAAGAGAACGCTTCTTATGAGGCTTTTGGCCAGGGATATATTCTTCAGTAGCCTGTTTATTATGTTTGTCTGCAGGATGTACTCACAGGCCGACACAATTTATATCGACAGGAATACCGTACATGATGTAAGGCTCAAGTATAATGAAAATAATATTGTTTTTCAGATAGCCGGTGAAAACAATAACCGGTTCCGGTTTTTCCTGGATGGCTTCGATAAAACTCCTTCACCCTGGAGAAAAGCAGGATTTAAGGAATATACCAGCTTGCCCGCGGGCAGTTACCGGTTTCGTACCGAATCGATGGATTCAGAAGGTACGATTACCGTCCTGCCGGAAATCAGGATACGCGTACTGAAACCCTGGTACCTGACTGATACGGCAATTTTTCTTTATTCCTTATTTATTATTCTTATTGTATGGGCTGTTTATGAGCAGATCGACCTTAATTTCGCCCACCGGCAGTATACGCTCGAGCAGATAATAAATAAAAGGACCGAGGACCTGATAATCGAAAAAGAGAAGAGTGAAGCATTGCTTGCAAATGTGCTTCCCAGGAATACGGCAAGCGAAATAATGGCAAAAGGGAAGGCGACTAAAATAAAGTACAACTTCGTCACAGTTCTGTTTTCTGATATCCAGGGTTTCACCAAGATTGCCGAGGAGATGAATCCCGAAGTACTTATCGATGAACTCGATAAGTTCTTCTTCTATTTTGATTCTGTTGTAGAAAAATACGGAATAGAAAAGATAAAAACCATTGGTGATGCCTACATGTGTGCAGGGGGAATTCCTGAAAAAAACAGGACTAACCCTATTGAAGTAATACTTGCTGCTCTTGAAATGAAGGCTTACATGAAAAAACTGAAGGAATCATCGGAACTGCAGGGAATGAAATTCTGGGATATACGGATTGGAATTCACACCGGGACAGTTGTTGCCGGTGTAGTGGGGCAAAAGAAATTATCATATGATATCTGGGGTGATACAGTTAACACGGCAAGCAGGATGGAATCTTCAGGTGAGGCCGGGAAAATAAATATTTCAGGTACAACATATGAATTTGTCAAAGACTTTTTCACCTGCGAATTCCGTGGAAAGATGCCGGTAAAATATAAAGGCGAGCTGGAAATGTATTTTGTTAACGGGATCGTTCCTGACTTTTGTGATGAGAGTGGCGCACCCAACAGGAAGTTTCTGATCAGGATGCAGATGATCAAGCTTCTCGATATTGAGGAGGCTGTCATCAGGATTTTTGATGAAGAGGCATCCCCTAACCTGTATTTTCATAATTCGGCTTTGGTGAAGAATCTTACGAACCATGTTGAACTTCTGGCAACATCAGAAAAGCTGCCTGAAGAAGATTTTATTATAGTGAAGATTGCAGCAATATTCCTGTTTTCAGGTTATATATACGATTATGACAAACCTGTTGAGGAATCGGTCAATCTGCTCGGAAGCATACTTCCCAGGTACGGCTTTACCCAGGATGACATACGGAAAGCGGCAGAGCTGATAAGAAATTCATATGAGAATAAAACCGATTCCCTTTCCGATAAAATTCTTCATGATGCAAAATATGATTACTTAGGCAGGGTGGATTATCTGCGGCTCGCCGAAAAACTGCTTCGTGAAAGAACCGAATATGGTAAGCTTTCCGAAGGGAAGAGTTGGATACAGTCTCAGAAAAAAATGCTGAAGGAGCATGATTTCCTTACAGAAACTGCCAGGCTGCTTCGCAGTGTCAGTATTGAAGATCAATTTATTGCACTTGAAAAAAAATGATGCAGCATGGATTTTTTGAGACAAACCATAAAGGAAACCATATAAAAAATGTACTTTTGACGATTCTTTTTAACATCCTTTGATTATGGAAATATTGGACTGGAAAAACCTGCCATTTGGTTATATAAA
This sequence comes from uncultured Bacteroidota bacterium, assembly GCA_963744745.1. GTDB lineage: Bacteria > Bacteroidota > Bacteroidia > Bacteroidales > VadinHA17 > LD21. The sequence goes on from CAVUVD010000002.1 coordinate 477,160, forward strand.
GACAGATTATAATGTCAGGTGCAGCTTTAAGCATGGAAAATGGGGAAAGCTTGAAGTATCTTCCTCGGAGTATATAGATGTTCATATTGCTGCAACAGGCCTGCATTACGGGCAGGAAGCTTTTGAAGGTCTGAAGGCATACATGGGAAAAGACGGGAAAATCAGGCTTTTCCGCTGGGATGAAAATGCTAAACGTATGGCTTTGTCAGCAGCGGGAATAAAGATGGCTGAAGTTCCCATCGGGATATTCAGGGAAGCGGTATTTAAAGCAATCGAACTGAATAAGAAATATGTCCCGCCTTATGGATCAGGAGCAACTCTTTATATCAGGCCGCTTCTGTACGGCAGCGGGGCTGAGGTGGGAGTCAAACCGGCTACAGAATACCAGTTCATCGTTTTTGTTACACCTGTCGGCCCGTACTTCAAGGAAGGTATTAAACCTGTGAATATGATTATATCACGTGATGTTGACCGGGCAGCTCCGAAAGGGACAGGGATTTACAAGGTAGGCGGTAATTATGCCGCCAGCCTGAGGGCTATCGTGGATGCCAAATGTGCCGGTTATTCCAATACTCTTTTCCTTGATGCAAAAGAGAAAAAATATATTGACGAATGCGGGCCGGCCAATTTTTTTGGAATCAAGGACAACACCTATGTGACTCCCAAATCGGAATCTATCCTGAATTCGGTCACCAACATGAGCCTGATTGAAATTGCGGGTAGTTTAGGTATGAAAACCGAACGGAGGCAGATCCCTGTAACTGAACTATGCACCTTTGAGGAAGTTGGTGCCTGCGGAACAGCTGCCGTGATCAGCCCCATTGCCAAGATATTTGACCCGGAGGATAATATGGTTTATGAATATTGCAAGGATGGCAAGCCGGGTCCCCAGAGCCTGAAGCTCTATAATAAGCTTATTGCGATTCAGTACGGCGACGAACCCGATCCTTTCGGATGGACAACTGTGGTAGGATGAAGGCGAAAGGAAAAAGGCGAAAGGTGAAAGGTGAAAGGAAATAGGAAAAGAACATGAGAAAGGTTGAGACCGGCTACGCAAAAAAGAAAGTGACAGGTTCACATTTTACGCTTGTCATAAGTGTTTCTCTCGTTCTCTTTCTGCTTGGTTTGCTGGGGCTCATTGTTATAAATGCCAGGCAACTGTCGGATTATTTCAGGGAGAGTCTTTCATTTTCGGTTTTTCTTGACGAGGGAGCACGTGAAGCTGACATAAGAATGCTTCAGAAAGATCTCGATGCCAAGCATTATGTCAAATCAACCGCTTATGTTTCAAAAGAGGAAGCTGCGGCAAAAATGAAAGAAGAGCTGGGTGAGGATTTCATCAGCTTTCTCGGTGATAATCCACTGCCTCCTTCAATCGATGTATACCTGTATGCTGATTATACGAGTCCCGACAGTGTTGCCAAAATAGAGAAATATGTAACCGAATACCCCTTTGTTTCAGAAGTGCTGATTCCCGAATCGTTACTGATACTAATCAATGATAATATCAATAAGATCAGTGTTTTCCTTCTGATTATCAGTACGTTCATGTTCGTCATATCACTGACAATCATAAACAATACAATCCGTCTTGCCATTTATTCCAGGAGATTCATTATAAGAACGATGCAGCTTGTGGGTGCAACGAAGGCGTTCATAAGGAAGCCGTTTTTAGTGCAGGGCGCATTCCAGGGCTTGCTCGCTTCAATTATTGCAATGAGCCTCATCATGGGACTTCTTTACCTCATAGAGAGGGAGTTTTTCATTATTTTTACATTTGAGAGTCCCGAAATGCTTGCACTTCTTGGAGCCGGAATTGTCGTCACGGGTATACTAATAAGTATTATTTCGACGTTTTTTTCTGTTAACAGGTATCTCGATATTCCTGAAGACAAACTTTATAACTGATAATATGAGCGCAAAAAATGAAAATAAAGGGAAGCCGAATTTTGCCCTTGGTCGTGAAAATTACCGTCTCCTTGCAATTGGCTTTGGCATAATTGTGATTGGTTTTCTTCTGATGCTTGGCGGCAGATCGGACGATCCGAATCAATTTTCAGAAAAAATCTTCAGTTTCAGGCGTATCACGCTTGCGCCTATTGTTGTGCTCGCAGGTTTCATTTTCGAGATATGGGCGATAATGAAAAAGCCTAAAGAATGAAGAGGACCTTGCTTAAACATGTATCTGTAAAAACTGAATAAAACATTGAATATTTTCGAGGAAGGGCAGGTACTGTCCTTCGATAAACCATTATACTGGACCTCTTTCGATCTTGTGAATAAAGTGAGGATCATGATCCGCAGCTCCTTCGGGCTGAAGAAGATCAAAGTAGGGCATGCGGGTACACTTGATCCCCTGGCCAGCGGGTTGATGATAATATGCACCGGGAAAGCGACAAAACGGATTGATGATTTCCGGGATCTCGATAAAGAATACATTGCTACTTTTCATTTGGGAAAAACGACACCTTCATTCGATCTGGAAACAGAAACAGAAGGTGATTTTCCGACCGGACATATCACCGGGGAGCTTGTAAGAAGCACACTTAAAAGTTTTCTTGGAGAGCAGGACCAGCTGCCCCCTATGTATTCTGCCAAGCTGCTCGAAGGGAAACGCGCATATGAATTTGCCAGGAAAGGAGTTGAAAAAATACTTCAGCCCGTAAAGGTGAATTTCAGGGAAATTGAGCTTATCTCATTTAATATGCCTGAGGTCACCGTCAGGTTGCTTTGCAGTAAAGGAACCTATATCAGATCCTTTGCACGTGATCTCGGACTTGCCCTTGGAAGCGGCGCTTACCTGTCGGCGCTTGAAAGAACGGCAATTGGCAAATACAAGATTGCAGATTGCTATACAATTGATACATTCGGGAATTATCTTCAGAGTATAAAATGACAAAATGTTATTAAAACTCTGAACCCCTGAAACCCTGAAACCCTGAAACCCTGAACCCCTGAAACTCTGAAACCCTGAACCCCTGAAACCCTGAAACCCTGAAACCCTGAAACCCTGAAACCCTGAAACCCTGAAACCCTGAACCCCTGAACCCCTGAACCCCTGAACCCCTGAACCCCTGAAACTCTGAAACTCTGAAACGCTGAAACCCTGAAACCCATTGAACCTTAACTCCAAATTACTGTCTATCATTAAGATGAAATTTTTTTATAGTAAAATGAAACAAACCGTAAAATTTTACGTATAAAGGTTTCTTAATTTCTTATACCGTATTTTGTTATGAAATCCTGCGGGATGCCATTTGATCACTTAAAAAATTAAATTACAACAATGAAACTGTCGCAATTCAGGTACAATTTACCTCAGGAGCTTATCGCTCTCTATCCTTCCCAGAACAGGGATGAATCAAGATTATTGGTTGTTAACAGGAAGACCGGTGAGCTTCAGCATAAGATATTCAAGGACATAACAGATTATTTCAATGAGAATGATGTTCTGGTATTCAATAACACCAAGGTTTTTCCGGCCCGCCTTTATGGAAACAAAGAGAAAACGGGGGCTGAAATTGAAGTATTTTTGCTGAGGGAGCTGAACCGTGAACAGAGATTGTGGGATGTCCTGGTAGATCCGGCAAGAAAGATAAGGATCGGGAACAAACTATATTTTGGAGAGGATGATCTGCTTGTGGCAGAGGTAATAGACAATACCACCTCAAGGGGCAGGACATTGCGTTTCCTGTTTGACGGCACATATGAAGAATTTAAACAGACCCTTTACAGTCTTGGCGAAACACCGCTGCCAAAATTCATAAACAGGAAGGTTGAGCCCGAGGACAGTGAAAGGTATCAGACAATATTTGCCAAGCATGAAGGCGCTGTTGCGGCTCCCACTGCGGGGCTGCATTTCAGTCGCGAGCTCCTGAAAAAGCTTGAAATCATCGGGGTTGAGTTTGCCGAGATCACATTGCATGTCGGTCTGGGTAATTTCAGAAGCGTTGATGTGGAAGATCTTACAAAGCATAAGGTTGATTCCGAAAGAATAATCATCTCCGATGAAGCAGTGAACACTGTGAATTCTGCAAAAGACAGGAAAAACAAGATTTGTGCCGTGGGAACAACGGTTGTAAGAACGCTCGAAAGCTCAGTGTCGACAGATGGTTATCTGAAGCCATTTGATGGCTGGACGAATAAATTCATTTTTCCGCCATATGAGTTCAAGGTACCAGATATGATGATAAGTAATTTTCATCTTCCATATTCAACACTCCTGATGATGGTTGCTGCGTTTGCAGGCTACGACCTCCTTTTTGATGCATATAAAACTGCTGTTAAGGAGAAATACAGGTTCGGAACCTATGGAGATGCCATGCTCATAATCTGACAACTTTAGTAATAATACTCGCGAGTATTTTAATGGAATCCCGGGTATTCCCCTGATTTTGCATCTTCAAATAAATTTTTATCTTTAGAACTTCCAGAAAAGTGTTGCTGAAAAGCAACTCCTTCCGGAAGTTTTTAGTCTTGTGAAAGACTGTTTTTGCCTGTGAAATAACAGGCAGAGTATCAAAAAATTGGCATTGACCGGCTTCTAAAAAAAAAGATAGAATGTCGGACAGTGCTTTTTTTATATGTGCCGATGAGGAGGGAGGGATTGTTCAAAGATTGGATTTATATGATAAACAAGATATTAGACCATTCAGGTTAATTCATTTGCAATTTGATTAGGGAGGAATTGTTATGAAAGCTTTATTTAAGAAAACAGCAGGATCCGGAATTTTAGTATTCCTGGTGATACTTTTATTTATCACCGGCGGGCAGGACATTTTTGCCCAGGGGGTTGGCATCAGTGAAGCGGCGATTACGCCTGATGCTTCCGCAATCCTTGAACTGAGATCAGTTTCGCGCGGGTTTCTGGCGCCAAGGCTGACAACAGCTCAACGATTGGGAATTGCAAGTCCCGCAAACGGGTTGCTGGTTTTTGATACTGATACCAAATCATACTGGTATTTTGATGGTATCAGCTCAACATGGAAAGCATTCGCATCCGGTACGCTGGGAGCTCCCAACCAGCTTCTCGGTATGAATGCTGCAGGAACCGCAAATGAATACAAGACACTGAATGGCAGTGCAAACATCGCAGTTACACATGCACCAAACAGTATAACTCTCAATACAATACAGGATATTCAGACAACCTCGTCGCCCGCGTTTGCGGGATTAACACTTACAAATCCTCTTACAGTGGCAAATGGCGGTACTGGCTTGAATACAGGAATATCCGGGGGAATTCCGTATTTCAATAGTGCAGCGACAATGTCATCTTCAGCGCTGTTGAATGCAAATGCAGTTGTTGTCGGGGGCGGAACAGGTTCAGCTCCGTACACAATCGGAAACGGTACAACGGGCCAGGTTCTGCAATCCAGCGGTGCAGCAGCGCCGTCATGGAGTACGCCGACATATCCTTCAGGATCGGCATCAGTTGGAAAGATAATCAGGTCGGATGGTACAAATAATATTTACAGTACATCAACATTTGCGGATACTTATGCTGCAAGCAGCATCCTGTATTCGAACGGGGCGAATAATGTGGCAGGGCTTGCAACTACAAATAATGGAGTCCTGGTAACAGATAACACGGGAGTTCCATCGATAAGCCTGACTCTTCCGACGGCGGTGCAGAATAATATTACCAGGCTGGGAACAATAACAAACGGAGTCTGGAACGGAACGATAGTGGATCTTGCTCACGGAGGTACTAACACTGATCTTACTGGTGGAGCAACAGGTGATCTGTTGACCGGAACGGCAACAGGTTTCGCCAGACTGTCCGATGTGGCTGTCGGTAATGTATTGATCAGTGGCGGCGCAGGCGTCGCTCCATCGTATGGGAAAGTGGGATTGACGACACATGTGAGTGGAATTTTGCCAATTGGAAATGGAGGAACGAACTCGGATATAGCATTATCAGGATCCTCAATCATGATCTCCAATGGGAGTTCAATAGTTCAGGGACAAGCAGGGACAAGCACTACAGTTTTGCATGGCAATGCTTCCGGAGCGCCGACTTTTGGGCAGGTTGTGACAAGTGATATAGCTGATGGAGCAGTTAACCACGCGAAGATACTTGACGGTACGATAGTTAATAATGATATAAGTAATACCGCTGCAATTTCAAGTATTAAAATCTCTTCAGGTATTGTTGATAATAATGAATTTGATTATCTCGATGGTCTTACAACATCGGTTCAGATTCAATTCAGTAATTTACAGACAGAGCTTAATACAACACAAACCGGAGGAGGACTTAATGCAGATGGAACGTATACCGCCAATGGGACAGCGAACTATATAAGCGGTGCCACGAGCCTTAAGAATGCGGATGATCTTCTGGATGCAGCGATAGATGCCAGTGCAGGTGACATCACAGCTCTACAGACGGAGGTTAACAATGTTGAGACAGGATCAGGACTTAATGCAGACGGGACCTACACGGCAATAGGCACAGCAAATTACATAAGTGGAGCAACGGGTCTTAAGGATGCAGATGATCTTCTGGATACACAGCTGAAGACAACGACCGATGATCTGTCCACGGAGGTAACCAGGGCGACCACGGCAGAGGGGACCCTGACAACAAACCTGTCCACTGAGGTAACGAACCGCGGCAATGCAGATGCAGCGCTACAGACAGAGCTTAATACAACACAGACCGGAGGAGGACTTAATGCAGATGGAACGTATACCGCCAATGGGACAGCGAACTATATAAGCGGTGCCACGAGCCTTAAGAATGCGGATGATCTTCTGGATGCAGCGATAGATGCCAGTGCAGGTGACATCACAGCTCTACAGACGGAGGTTAACAATGTTGAGACAGGATCAGGACTTAATGCAGACGGGACCTACACGGCAATAGGCACAGCAAATTACATAAGTGGAGCAACGGGTCTTAAGGATGCAGATGATCTTCTGGATACACAGCTGAAGACAACGACCGATGATCTGTCCACGGAGGTAACCAGGGCGACCACGGCAGAGGGGACCCTGACAACAAACCTGTCCACTGAGGTAACGAACCGCGGCAATGCAGATGCAGCGCTACAGACAGAGCTTAATACAACACAGACCGGAGGAGGACTTAATGCAGATGGAACGTATACCGCCAATGGGACAGCGAACTATATAAGCGGTGCCACGAGCCTTAAGAATGCGGATGATCTTCTGGATGCAGCGATAGATGCCAGTGCAGGTGACATCACAGCTCTACAGACGGAGGTTAACAATGTTGAGACAGGATCAGGACTTAATGCAGACGGGACCTACACGGCAATAGGCACAGCAAATTACATAAGTGGAGCAACGGGTCTTAAGGATGCAGATGATCTTCTGGATACACAGCTGAAGACAACGACCGATGATCTGTCCACGGAGGTAACCAGGGCGACCACGGCAGAGGGGACCCTGACAACAAACCTGTCCACTGAGGTAACGAACCGCGGCAATGCAGATGCAGCGCTACAGACAGAGCTTAATACAACACAGACCGGAGGAGGACTTAATGCAGATGGAACGTATACCGCCAATGGGACAGCGAACTATATAAGCGGTGCCACGAGCCTTAAGAATGCGGATGATCTTCTGGATGCAGCGATAGATGCCAGTGCAGGTGACATCACAGCTCTACAGACGGAGGTTAACAATGTTGAGACAGGATCAGGACTTAATGCAGACGGGACCTACACGGCAATAGGCACAGCAAATTACATAAGTGGAGCAACGGGTCTTAAGGATGCAGATGATCTTCTGGATACACAGCTGAAGACAACGACCGATGATCTGTCCACGGAGGTAACCAGGGCGACCACGGCAGAGGGGACCCTGACAACAAACCTGTCCACTGAGGTAACGAACCGCGGCAATGCAGATGCAGCGCTACAGACAGAGCTTAATACAACACAGACCGGAGGAGGACTTAATGCAGATGGAACGTATACCGCCAATGGGACAGCGAACTATATAAGCGGTGCCACGAGCCTTAAGAATGCGGATGATCTTCTGGATGCAGCGATAGATGCCAGTGCAGGTGACATCACAGCTCTACAGACGGAGGTTAACAATGTTGAGACAGGATCAGGACTTAATGCAGACGGGACCTACACGGCAATAGGCACAGCAAATTACATAAGTGGAGCAACGGGTCTTAAGGATGCAGATGATCTTCTGGATACACAGCTGAAGACAACGACCGATGATCTGTCCACGGAGGTAACCAGGGCGACCACGGCAGAGGGGACCCTGACAACAAACCTGTCCACTGAGGTAACGAACCGCGGCAATGCAGATGCAGCGCTACAGACAGAGCTTAATACAACACAGACCGGAGGAGGACTTAATGCAGATGGAACGTATACCGCCAATGGGACAGCGAACTATATAAGCGGTGCCACGAGCCTTAAGAATGCGGATGATCTTCTGGATGCAGCGATAGATGCCAGTGCAGGTGACATCACAGCTCTACAGACGGAGGTTAACAATGTTGAGACAGGATCAGGACTTAATGCAGACGGGACCTACACGGCAATAGGCACAGCAAATTACATAAGTGGAGCAACGGGTCTTAAGGATGCAGATGATCTTCTGGATACACAGCTGAAGACAACGACCGATGATCTGTCCACGGAGGTAACCAGGGCGACCACGGCAGAGGGGACCCTGACAACAAACCTGTCCACTGAGGTAACGAACCGCGGCAATGCAGATGCAGCGCTACAGACAGAGCTTAATACAACACAGACCGGAGGAGGACTTAATGCAGATGGAACGTATACCGCCAATGGGACAGCGAACTATATAAGCGGTGCCACGAGCCTTAAGAATGCGGATGATCTTCTGGATGCAGCGATAGATGCCAGTGCAGGTGACATCACAGCTCTACAGACGGAGGTTAACAATGTTGAGACAGGATCAGGACTTAATGCAGACGGGACCTACACGGCAATAGGCACAGCAAATTACATAAGTGGAGCAACGGGTCTTAAGGATGCAGATGATCTTCTGGATACACAGCTGAAGACAACGACCGATGATCTGTCCACGGAGGTAACCAGGGCGACCACGGCAGAGGGGACCCTGACAACAAACCTGTCCACTGAGGTAACGAACCGCGGCAATGCAGATGCAGCGCTACAGACAGAGCTTAATACAACACAGACCGGAGGAGGACTTAATGCAGATGGAACGTATACCGCCAATGGGACAGCGAACTATATAAGCGGTGCCACGAGCCTTAAGAATGCGGATGATCTTCTGGATGCAGCGATAGATGCCAGTGCAGGTGACATCACAGCTCTACAGACGGAGGTTAACAATGTTGAGACAGGATCAGGACTTAATGCAGACGGGACCTACACGGCAATAGGCACAGCAAATTACATAAGTGGAGCAACGGGTCTTAAGGATGCAGATGATCTTCTGGATACACAGCTGAAGACAACGACCGATGATCTGTCCACGGAGGTAACCAGGGCGACCACGGCAGAGGGGACCCTGACAACAAACCTGTCCACTGAGGTAACGAACCGCGGCAATGCAGATGCAGCGCTACAGACAGAGCTTAATACAACACAGACCGGAGGAGGACTTAATGCAGATGGAACGTATACCGCCAATGGGACAGCGAACTATATAAGCGGTGCCACGAGCCTTAAGAATGCGGATGATCTTCTGGATGCAGCGATAGATGCCAGTGCAGGTGACATCACAGCTCTACAGACGGAGGTTAACAATGTTGAGACAGGATCAGGACTTAATGCAGACGGGACCTACACGGCAATAGGCACAGCAAATTACATAAGTGGAGCAACGGGTCTTAAGGATGCAGATGATCTTCTGGATACACAGCTGAAGACAACGACCGATGATCTGTCCACGGAGGTAACCAGGGCGACCACGGCAGAGGGGACCCTGACAACAAACCTGTCCACTGAGGTAACGAACCGCGGCAATGCAGATGCAGCGCTACAGACAGAGCTTAATACAACACAGACCGGAGGAGGACTTAATGCAGATGGAACGTATACCGCCAATGGGACAGCGAACTATATAAGCGGTGCCACGAGCCTTAAGAATGCGGATGATCTTCTGGATGCAGCGATAGATGCCAGTGCAGGTGACATCACAGCTCTACAGACGGAGGTTAACAATGTTGAGACAGGATCAGGACTTAATGCAGACGGGACCTACACGGCAATAGGCACAGCAAATTACATAAGTGGAGCAACGGGTCTTAAGGATGCAGATGATCTTCTGGATACACAGCTGAAGACAACGACCGATGATCTGTCCACGGAGGTAACCAGGGCGACCACGGCAGAGGGGACCCTGACAACAAACCTGTCCACTGAGGTAACGAACCGCGGCAATGCAGATGCAGCGCTACAGACAGAGCTTAATACAACACAGACCGGAGGAGGACTTAATGCAGATGGAACGTATACCGCCAATGGGACAGCGAACTATATAAGCGGTGCCACGAGCCTTAAGAATGCGGATGATCTTCTGGATGCAGCGATAGATGCCAGTGCAGGTGACATCACAGCTCTACAGACGGAGGTTAACAATGTTGAGACAGGATCAGGACTTAATGCAGACGGGACCTACACGGCAATAGGCACAGCAAATTACATAAGTGGAGCAACGGGTCTTAAGGATGCAGATGATCTTCTGGATACACAGCTGAAGACAACGACCGATGATCTGTCCACGGAGGTAACCAGGGCGACCACGGCAGAGGGGACCCTGACAACAAACCTGTCCACTGAGGTAACGAACCGCGGCAATGCAGATGCAGCGCTACAGACAGAGCTTAATACAACACAGACCGGAGGAGGACTTAATGCAGATGGAACGTATACCGCCAATGGGACAGCGAACTATATAAGCGGTGCCACGAGCCTTAAGAATGCGGATGATCTTCTGGATGCAGCGATAGATGCCAGTGCAGGTGACATCACAGCTCTACAGACGGAGGTTAACAATGTTGAGACAGGATCAGGACTTAATGCAGACGGGACCTACACGGCAATAGGCACAGCAAATTACATAAGTGGAGCAACGGGTCTTAAGGATGCAGATGATCTTCTGGATACACAGCTGAAGACAACGACCGATGATCTGTCCACGGAGGTAACCAGGGCGACCACGGCAGAGGGGACCCTGACAACAAACCTGTCCACTGAGGTAACGAACCGCGGCAATGCAGATGCAGCGCTACAGACAGAGCTTAATACAACACAGACCGGAGGAGGACTTAATGCAGATGGAACGTATACCGCCAATGGGACAGCGAACTATATAAGCGGTGCCACGAGCCTTAAGAATGCGGATGATCTTCTGGATGCAGCGATAGATGCCAGTGCAGGTGACATCACAGCTCTACAGACGGAGGTTAACAATGTTGAGACAGGATCAGGACTTAATGCAGACGGGACCTACACGGCAATAGGCACAGCAAATTACATAAGTGGAGCAACGGGTCTTAAGGATGCAGATGATCTTCTGGATACACAGCTGAAGACAACGACCGATGATCTGTCCACGGAGGTAACCAGGGCGACCACGGCAGAGGGGACCCTGACAACAAACCTGTCCACTGAGGTAACGAACCGCGGCAATGCAGATGCAGCGCTACAGACAGAGCTTAATACAACACAGACCGGAGGAGGACTTAATGCAGATGGAACGTATACCGCCAATGGGACAGCGAACTATATAAGCGGTGCCACGAGCCTTAAGAATGCGGATGATCTTCTGGATGCAGCGATAGATGCCAGTGCAGGTGACATCACAGCTCTACAGACGGAGGTTAACAATGTTGAGACAGGATCAGGACTTAATGCAGACGGGACCTACACGGCAATAGGCACAGCAAATTACATAAGTGGAGCAACGGGTCTTAAGGATGCAGATGATCTTCTGGATACACAGCTGAAGACAACGACCGATGATCTGTCCACGGAGGTAACCAGGGCGACCACGGCAGAGGGGACCCTGACAACAAACCTGTCCACTGAGGTAACGAACCGCGGCAATGCAGATGCAGCGCTACAGACAGAGCTTAATACAACACAGACCGGAGGAGGACTTAATGCAGATGGAACGTATACCGCCAATGGGACAGCGAACTATATAAGCGGTGCCACGAGCCTTAAGAATGCGGATGATCTTCTGGATGCAGCGATAGATGCCAGTGCAGGTGACATCACAGCTCTACAGACGGAGGTTAACAATGTTGAGACAGGATCAGGACTTAATGCAGACGGGACCTACACGGCAATAGGCACAGCAAATTACATAAGTGGAGCAACGGGTCTTAAGGATGCAGATGATCTTCTGGATACACAGCTGAAGACAACGACCGATGATCTGTCCACGGAGGTAACCAGGGCGACCACGGCAGAGGGGACCCTGACAACAAACCTGTCCACTGAGGTAACGAACCGCGGCAATGCAGATGCAGCGCTACAGACAGAGCTTAATACAACACAGACCGGAGGAGGACTTAATGCAGATGGAACGTATACCGCCAATGGGACAGCGAACTATATAAGCGGTGCCACGAGCCTTAAGAATGCGGATGATCTTCTGGATGCAGCGATAGATGCCAGTGCAGGTGACATCACAGCTCTACAGACGGAGGTTAACAATGTTGAGACAGGATCAGGACTTAATGCAGACGGGACCTACACGGCAATAGGCACAGCAAATTACATAAGTGGAGCAACGGGTCTTAAGGATGCAGATGATCTTCTGGATACACAGCTGAAGACAACGACCGATGATCTGTCCACGGAGGTAACCAGGGCGACCACGGCAGAGGGGACCCTGACAACAAACCTGTCCACTGAGGTAACGAACCGCGGCAATGCAGATGCAGCGCTACAGACAGAGCTTAATACAACACAGACCGGAGGAGGACTTAATGCAGATGGAACGTATACCGCCAATGGGACAGCGAACTATATAAGCGGTGCCACGAGCCTTAAGAATGCGGATGATCTTCTGGACGCAGCGATAGCCATAAAGATTCCTTCCAATCCAGCAATTGCCGGAGGAACAAATACGAAAATTACTTATGATTCGAAAGGCCTTGTTACAAGCGCTACTTCTGCAACACTTGCTTCGGCTGACTTTGTTGGTCAGGGGACGGCAAATAATGTATTACATGGTGGCGGTGCTGGCAATCCATCATGGAGTCAGATAGTAAATGCTGATATTGATCCCACTGCAGCAATTGTGGATACAAAGCTTGCCACGATTTCAACAGCCGGCAAAGTTGCTAATAGTGCAACTACAGCAATTAATTCAAACACTCCAAGTACAATAGTTTTAAGAGATGGTAGTGGCAACTTCTCTGCAGGGAATATTACAGCTGATCTGATTGGCGATGTTACAGGCACAATTGGAGCAACCACACCATCTTCAGCAGCTTTTACAACCTTAAGCGCAAATAGTACCACTATTCTATCTGGTACAACAAGTCTTTCGGGAGAAACAACAATTTCAGGAGAAATCCAGGGAGCCACTCCATTAATTTTCGAAGGATCAGGAGTAAACGGGTTTGAAACTACTATCGCAGTGGAAAATCCGACTTCTGACAATCAAATAACTCTTCCAAATGTTTCTGGGATTTTAGCTGTGACATTGACAGGTACAGTAAATATCAATCTTGGGTCTATTGCTAATATGGCAACAGCCCAGTTCAATATAACAGTAACAGGAGCTGCAGATGGTGATGTTGTATCAATATCTGTTCCGAGTACAGCTATGTCAGCAGGTTTATTTTACAACGCCTGGGTGAGCGCTGCTAACACTGTCACTGTAAAAGTAATAAATGCAGGAGCAGCCTTTGATCCTCCAGCTGTAACATTCAGAGCGAGTGTAATTAAATATTAAATATTAGAATGAAAAAGCACGTACTGTTTTTTTTACTTTCATGTTTTTTTTCAGCCCTTTCCGCCCAGCAACCCTCTTCAAAGCAGGCTGCTCCGCAGAATGTTTTACCAGTCAAACTGACTTCCCCTGTCGACACCGTCCAGTATTCCCTGGGCGCTTATATCGGCCAGTGGTTCCAGAAGAATGGGTTCAGGATAACAAACCAGGCTCTCTTCCAGAGAGGTATGGATGATGTCCTTCAAAAAAGAAAGCTTGCGGTCGCTGATACGATTATTGCCCCGCTGGTTGCTTCATACCAGCTCACAATTCAGAATGCACGGTCGAAAGCCATGGAAGATCAGCTGTTCACCGGGCTGAAAGGGAAACCCGGGGTAGGCGCCCTTCCCAACGGCGTTCATTATATCGTCGTCAAAATGGGAACCGGCATCCGACCGACTGCAAGAGATACAATCGTGTTCAACACTATTGGCATCTTCCCCGATGGCGCTGTCTTCGAAGACACATACCAGAAAAAGCAGGCAATTACGACAATGACAGGAAACCTTATCCCGGGACTGGCAGAAGCCATCCAGCTGATGCCGGAGGGTTCGACCTGGAGGATCTTCGTTCCATCTGTCCTGGCTTACGGAACAGCAGGCAGACCTGGTGTCATACCACCCAATTCGGCCCTGATATTTGATGTGAACCTCATGCAGGTTAAACAGAAATAAAAAAACAGATAAATGTGGGCGCTCAAGGCCTTGAGCGCCACGGTACACGGTAAAACAGAATGAGGAATCGCAATAAAATATCACCATTCTTAAGGCATTCAGCGCTGAAGGCAGGCTTGATATTTATTGCTATTGTTCTGCTTTTTCCGGCACGGCTTTCTGCACAGGTGATATCAAATAATGGTGCGAATGTTTCTGTGACTACCGGTACTTACATTATAACAAACGACCTTGATAATAAGCTGGGTAACATCCTGAACAATGGGACCCTTGATCTGACAAACAGGCTTTTCAATGAGGCACTATTGGGTGGCAATGGATTTTATTACCTTAAAGGAAACTGGATAGATTATGGAACATTTACTCCGGGAACTTCACATGTTACCTTTAAAGGAACGACCGGCGACCAGATCATAGATCATAACGCCTCAGGTGAGAACTTCTTTAACCTTACACTGAACAATCCTGCAAACGTGTACCAGACCTCATCTCCGGCAGGGAGCCTGAATATTCTGAATGATCTGAATATCGCAGCGGGCACGCTGAGACTTCATGAATCCACATCATTTCTTAATGTGAACCGTGCCGCCTCTATAACCGGAAGCCTTGTCTATAATGGTTTTACCCTGCAGACGGCAACAATTAAGGGAGATATGACAGGATCTGGTACAATCGATATGAGAACCGGTGATCTCAACCATGTGCTGAATCTTGGAGGAGCAGTTAACCAGATCGGATTCTTCCTTACCGGCCCGGGCCAGAGTATAGTCAACTATAACGGAACAGGTCCCTCACAAACAGTATTTGCAGCTAACAACTACAGGAACCTGGTAATCTCTAATACCGGAATAAAGACTCTGCAGGGGAACTCAAATGTAACATCAAATCTTACAATAAGTAGTGGAACTTTTGATCTTGGCACAGTTCCGACATTGTTAAATGTTACAGGAAATACAAGTATTACAGGTGTGCTGATGTTCAATGGTACAAGCACAAAAACTGTTACTCTTTCGGGAAATCTTTCAGGGAGCGGATCGGTGAACATGAGCGGGGACAACCTTGCACATCTTATGAACCTTGACGGAGCACTGAACAGCATTGGCGCTTATTCATCAGGAACAGGAAGTTCAGTTGTATACAGGAGAAATGGCGCCCAGACCGTTTTTGCCAGCAATGATTACAATAATCTCAGTATAACCGGGAACAATACAAAGTCGCTTCTTGGTGATGTCAGGGCAAAAGGGGTACTGACAATGGCATCAGGCGATATCGATGCAGCCACTTATCTTATGGAGGTTTCAAACCCTGCGTTAACTGCCATTAACAGGACGGCAGGGAAAGTTATTGGTCGTTTAAGGCGATCGGTGGAATATACCGGCGGAGAGTATCTTTATCCGGTTGGATACAATGTTTATAATCCATTCAAAATAAATTTCCAGCAAATCAATCCTGGTTCACTCACTGTTCAGTTTAAGCAGGAAGATATCGGAACTGCAGGTCTCCCGATAGATGATGAAGGGAATGAAATTCACGACACTTATGAAACGGGTTATTGGTCACTTACCTCTTCATCAGCTTCACTCACAAACAACTTCAGGATTAAAGTCGATTTTACCGGGTTTCCGGGGATCGATGCATCAGCAAGTATAATTAAACGGAACAACAACGGGAACCTGGAAGTGGATGGCGTGCATGACGGATTGACTGCGAACGAGATATTAAGAAAAGAAATTGATAACGGAATTTCAACAGGATCTACAGATTTCGCAATCGGAAGAGGTCGTCCGAGAATTACTGATCAACCGGATAACATAGATATTTGTGAAACCTTTAATGCATTTTTCGATGTCGATGCAAGAGGACGGGGAACTCTTACTTACAGGTGGGAAGTCAATAAAAATGACGGACTTGGATTTATTCTTGTTACGGACGGTGGTGTATATAGTGATGCAACGACAGACAAGCTGATCATTACCGGCGCCCCGTACACAATGAACGGTTACCTGTACAGGTGTATTATTACCGACGGACAGGGACATACGAATACAACAACCAATGCCCTCCTGACTGTAAACAAAATACCGGTGGCAACTGCCACAACACCAGCTCCTGAATGTCCTGGTATTGCATTCGATGATATAACGCTTGGCACCAGTAACGGTGTCACAGGTACTACATTTGCCTGGTCACGAACTAATCCTGCCGGAATCGTAACGACTCTTCCACTAACAGGCACAGCTCCCGGTGATATAATATCAGGTACATTTGGTAATACTACTGATTCTCCCATATCAATAATATTCACTATTATCCCGACCGGTCCGGGAACCACATTCTGTGAAGGATCACCGATCACAAGAACAGTTACTGTGAACCCTATCCCGAAGGTGCTGCAACCGGTCAATACAACGCAGTGTGATAACCTTGCAACAGATATTTTGCTTTCGAGCCCGAGTACCTTTACAAGCGGAGCCATAAGCTTCAGGTATACAGTTACCACGACAGGCGATGTGACAGGCTTCACCACTCCGACGACAGGTCTCCCGGATGATCATCATATTACTGATGTTCTGACAAACAATACAAATACATACCATACAGTAACATACAGGGTAGTGCCTCAGAGCCCGCTTGGTTGTGCCGACGGACCTGCTATAAATGCAAAAGTCACTGTCAATCCTACGCCAAAAGCTGAGCCCCTGAATAATGTTCCCGAGATCTGCATAGGTGGGACTACAGGCATAGTTCTGACAACCCCAACCACCATGACCTCAGGTGCAGTGGTGTTTGATTATACAGTAACGGTCACCGGAGGCGCAGGTGAGGTAACAGGAGATATGAATCCTGGAAATGATCTTCTCCCCGGATATACAATATTACGATCTTACCAGAACTCATCACACGATTTACAGTCGGTTTATTTCACTATCACACCAGTTAATAACACAGTATGCGGAGCCGGTCCTGATGTGATAAGTGAAGTTAAGGTTCATGCAATACCGATCTGGAGCATAACCCAGGTGAAACCACTTACCTGTGATGGCGGAGGCGGCCTTGGAGCAATACGTGCAGAACTTTCGACCGGCGCAGCGCCATATCACATTGTCTGGGATGGTCCTAATAATTATCATAATGAGGATGAGGTTGAAATTGAGAATCTCAGAAATGGAGCTTACTATGCCACAGTAACTGACAACCTTGGTTGCCAGGGGAGTAATTTAACATATCTCGTTGAACAGTATGCCGAACCCTATTTATTCCCTTACATTATATTTCCAGGTGGTTATAATCTGACCTGTATCGGTTCACAGGACGGTAAGGTAAGCATCGGGGTATCAAATGGAATTACGGAGCCTTATACTTACTCATTTTTCAAAAATGAAACTGACCTGCTGGGAAGCGGAGTATTTAATACTATTACTGACACGATTAGCGAACAGATTGAATTTACTAACCTTGCATCAGGTCCCTATACACTCAAAATAACTGACAAGTTTGGATGTGTAAGGATTAAAAGATACACACTCCAGCCACCCACTCCAATGGCAGTCACATTCGGAAAACAAGCTTATTCCGGAGGTTTCAATGTTTCATGCAGGGGTTATAATGACGGGTCGGCGTGGATTGAAGCTGTAACAGGAGGTCGTGGCGGATACACCTACATGTGGTATACAACTGATGGATCCATACCGGGTCCGGTAAATACCAACAGGATCGATAATATTATTGCCGGCACCTATTACCTTGAAGTAACTGATGTCCTCAATTGCAAAGCTGTTTTCCCTGTAACAATAACAGAGCCGGAGGGAATGGAAATGACTTCATTCCAGCTATCCTCATCATTTGATAACTCATACAATGTCTCCTGTAACGGTGGATCTGATGGTAGTATCAATGTGACCATTCAGGGTGGATCGGGGTTATATAACTTCAGCTGGTCCGGTCCTTCAGGGTATACGTCATCACAGGAGGATATTACGGGTCTTAAGGCAGGTACTTACACATGTACTGTTACTGACATGAATGGATGTATACTTACTCCGGTACCAACATTTACCCTCATTCAACCGGCACCTCTTGTAATAACAGCAACAACCTCAGTTTCGGCCGATGGAGATTACCAGATCAATTGTCATGGCGGCACTGGTTCTGTCCTTATATCAGTTACAGGCGGAAGTGCTGACTATACTTATTCCTGGAGCACAGTCAACGGATCCGGCATTGTTGCGGGTGCACAAAACCAGCCATCGCTTACTGCCGGAACATACCATCTTGAGGTAAAGGATAAAAACAATTGTATAGCGGCAACCGATATGATTCTTACAGAACCTCCTGACCTGCTACTTGATCTCAAACCACGTCATATTACGTGTGAGGTTCCCGGATTCAGCAATGGTGCCGTAAATCTTTCATATACTGGTGGTGCAGGAGCAATGTCTTACCTGTGGTCCAATGGTTCTGTTTCTGAGGATATCTCAGGACTCGTCCAGGGGTTGTACACCGTTCAGGTCATATATAATAACAGCTGTTCAAAAACCGATACTGTAAGAATAAATCTTCCGCCTTCATTAACATATACTTCTTCATTCAGCAACTTCAACAGCTACGAAGTAAGTTGCTTCGGCATGTCTGATGGTGAAATCCATATTACACCGACTAGCGGCAAAACACCGTATACGTATTCATGGACCGGACCTGACGGATTTACTTCATCGTCACCTGATCTTACCGGTCTGAAAGCAGGAAAATACAATTTTGCACTGGTGGACAGCAACTTATGTAAAGCAAACGAGGTTATTGAAGTCAGGGAACCCGGAGAACTTGAAGCCCGATTTGTACTTTCCCAGAGTTTAGCCGGCGGTTTCAATCTGAACTGTGCGGGAGACAGTACAGGAACTATACTTGTCATTCCACATAACTCAGTCAATAACGTCAACTATCTCTGGTCAGATGGATTTTCAGGCAGGGACAGGACAAAACTTAAGGCAGGCCGGTATACTGTCGTCGTAACAGATGATAACAATTGCCAGGCAGTGGGCACGACAGCAATAACCCAGCCGGATTCAATCAGGCTGAGTTACGAGATCAGGCAACCATTCTGCCCCGATTTGACCGATGGTGAGATAAGGCTTACGGTTACCGGTGGTGTTCCGGGGGCAGATTATTTTTATAAATGGTCGGATAATTCAAACCGGAATATTCTCTCGGAGTTATCAATGGGTGAGTATAAGATTGTGGTCGAAGATATGAACAGATGTTACGTAAGGGATTCTCTCATTCTCTTACCTCAGAATGAAGCTTGCCTGGAGGTGCCGAATGTGATGTCTCCAAATGGTGACCTTGTGAATGATCACTGGAATATCGGAAAAAAAGAGTTATATCCTCAGATGGAAATCAGGATATATAACAGGTGGGGTGAAATTGTATGGCGATCAGAAAAAGGGTATCCTGATCCATGGGATGGCAGGAGCAGGGGTATTGTTCTGCCAGTTGATTCTTACCATTATGTAATTGATCTTCATAATGGATCAAAGCCGGTTGTTGGAACCATAACTATTGTGAAATAATACTATACAGAGGTTGTGAAGAAGCTATTCCTTATAATGACACTGACAATACCGGGTATCCTGCTATCAGGGCAGCAGCTTCCGTTGTACAGCCAGTATCTTTATAACAAGTTTCTGATCAACCCGGCCGTTGCCGGAAGCGACGGGTATACAAGCCTGAACCTTACTGCCAGAGAGCAGTGGGTCGGTTATAATGGTGCACCGCGGACCTTTTCATTCAGTGTCCAGACCAGGCTGCTGAAAAAAAGCTATATCCTGAAACAAACAAAGCTGCGGAGAGAAGTTTTTCGCCCATCAACAGATGGCAGGGTCGGGCTTGGCGGATACGTATTCAGTGATAAGAACGGCCTTGTTCAGCGGACAGGCTTCCAGTTCACCTATGCCTATCACCTGTGGATACAGAACAGCACTCAGCTCTCAATGGGGCTGGCTGTCACGGGTTATCATTACAAAATCAATGAGCAACAGATTGATTTTGAAGATCCGAATGAACCATGGATGAACAATAACCTGCGCAGGGGTATGCTGATCCCTGATGTCACTTTTGGCGCCTATATACTGAATGCAAAATATTGTTTTGGGTTTTCCGCCGATCAGCTGCTGGAAGGAACGGCAAAGATCGCGAGCAATGCATATAATGAATTCAGGGTTAACAGACATTATTACCTTTTTGGTTCATACGATTTTGAGCCCGCATTCCAGACAATACTCCAACCCTCATTCCTTTTTATGACCTCGGAAATGTTCCGGCCCCAGGCTGATGTAGGCCTGACATACATTTATAATAATAGTTTCTGGGGCGGACTTGCTTACAGGACCAGTGGTGCATTAATAGCCACTGTCGGAGTAAAGCATGATAAGATGTGGTTCGGTTATGCATTTGATTTTACTATGCAGGAGATACAAAGGGTAACTTACGGGACTCATGAGATCACTATTGCAGTCAAGTTTGGCGACAACATGAGAAGATACAGGTGGCTGGACAGGTATTAGGAAGAAAAAGGAAACAGGAAAATCGAACGGAGCGGAGATTCCGCGATAGCGGAAAGGAAAAAGAAAAAAAACTCAACTTCCTCGTAGAGGAACCAGTATTGTAGGAAAAAGAAAAAAAATTCAACTTCCTCGTAGAGGATTCGGTATTGCAGGCGAAAAATCTATTTAACTCTCAGAACATAGATCAGCGAGCTTGATCTTTCCTTATTAAAAATTGATTGCAGGAAGAAGCGCAATCCCCTGATCATTCCTGAAATAAAGTGAAACTTTGAGCCTTTGTATTTCTCGCTCAGAATAGAGACATAGAATACATCGAGCGGCAGAGTCTTGATATTTATCAATTCAAACATTGACATTTCGCAATATTTTTTAAAAGTAACGGGAGTAAAATGCCAGAGATGTCTGGGAACATCCCATGCACCCCAGAATTGTCTGTAGTATGATGCATCGTAAGAGTTGCTGTTCGGAAGAGCAACGACACATATGCCACCAGTTTTCAGGAGTCTGGCAATTTCTTTCATATAGTTATCGGGATTATGAAAGTGCTCCAGCACATGCCAGAGAGTAATGCAATCATAACCTCCCGGCCGGAGCTCTTTCAGCTCTTTCGGATCGAAGACATCAATTCCGAATTCTGATTTCGAATAATCACGGGCTTTCTCATTTATTTCCACTCCTTCGGATCTCCATCCTTCATCCTTCATGGTATGTGCGAAGTAGCCTGTTCCGCTTCCGATATCCAGAATTTTCCCCGAAGAAATGCCAGTTACTTTTTTGACAAGACGTGCCTTTTTCCACAGCATGAATTTCCTGGCCAGCCTGTAAAGCTTGTTTGTAAGTCCCTGTGCTGTATCACTGTGGGATATATATTCCTGTGATTCATAATATTTCGCTGCATCAGCTTCATCAGGATGGTTCTGCGTGAAAGTAAATCCGCAGTTTTCACATCTTACAACAGGGAATTTCTCCTTACTTACAAAGTGATCAGTGCAGATGAATTTCTCCTTCAGGTTTACTGCAGAACATAGCGGACACGAATCGAGGTGAACCATTTCAGGCAGATTTTTTTGCTTTATTTCTGAATTCTGCAGCAATGTAGCCCGCAATTGCCAGTAAGAGTAAAATTGAGCTCGCCAGTGATATCTTATTACCTGTTATATATGAAGCAGGTTCGAAAGAGAATCTTATCTCATGATCGCCTGCCGGCACCACCATTGCCCGAAGAACATAATTCGCCCTGAAGTGAGTGCTCTCATTTCCATCGACATCGCATTTCCAGCCGGCGGGATAGTAAATCTCGGAAAAAACGGCTATCCTTTCACTGCCGGATGAATACCTGTAGACAAGTTCGTTGGGCAGGTATGAAGCAAGATATATTGTGTCTTTCTCTGAGGCAGGATAGTTTTCCTTTGCGATCATCTGGCGGAATCTCGTATCGATAAGAGCCTCTGATGAAGGATCAAATGAATCAAGTGAAGAGATCTCCTCATTGGCATTCTCAACAAAAACCGGCTTCTCAATAAACCAGGCGTTCCCCAGGGCATGATTATTTGTGAGAGGTTCAGCATTCGGACTGACAATAATGTATTTGGTATTCAGCATATTGAATGCATTTGTTTTGCTCAGCACACTGTCAAAATCATTAAGGCTTGTGGCCATGCTGCTGGCTGCGGCAAGCATGTTTATATTGGAAACAAGGGCGGTATCGATAAGTTCCTGGTAACGTTCCAGTTTAGCCCCATGGTACCCTCCGATCGAATGATGAAAATATGAGGTTGGAGTGTTATCGTTGAATGTCACTCCGGGGTTGGTCAGGTTCAGGACTCTTTTCACAGACTTATCCTGTAGGATATATTTATCTGCCACATTCGGCGTGAATACTTTGTTCATTGCAGTTACCCTCTCAAACCTGTCTGCATTCATGTACCTTCTGTCGACAGTCCAGAGATCAATGAGAATAAGCATACCGGTTGCGAGTATGAAGTAAGTTGCTTTAAGCTTTTCAGTAATGAATGCATACAGTACTCCGCAGAATAAAAGTATAAAGACCAGCGATCGAAGGGCATCAGACCTGAGCAGCTCTTTTCTGTCGGAAACAAGCGGAGCAATGATCCATTCCGGGTACCCTCCTTTCTCCTGTTCTGAGAGGAATGATCCTGCAATCCCCGGGATAACAAGAACCAGGAGAAGGAATCCCCCGGTTATCCCCAAAGCAAGCTTCAGTGCCTTAATAACATCCTTTCCGGTAGTTGTCCCGTTGAAAATGTCCCTGAGTGCAATGAATCCCAGCAATGGTATACAAAACTCCGCTATGACGAGAATGAATGTGACAGAACGGAATTTATTGTAGCCCGGGAAATAATCTATGAAAATGCTTGACAGAGGCATGAAATTATGACCCCAGGCCAGCATAATTGAAAGAATCGTTGCTGTAAGGAGCCACCATTTCACAGGACCTCTGACAAGGATCAAAGCCAGGACAAAGAGAAATACAACAATTGCCCCGACATAGTGCGGGCCTTCGGTAGAAAGCTGTGCCCCCCAGTACATTGGCAGTGAATTTGCAGTTTCCGCAGGAACTTTATTTTCCCTCAGAGTCCTGACAGTTTCGGAATTCCTGTCAAAACCGTGACTGGAACCGCCTTTGTAATTAGGAATCAGCATGTTGAATGTTTCATCAATACCATAGCTCCATGCGAGAATATAATCTTTGTTCAGCCCTGATGAGGCCTGTTGGTCAGTATTGATCAGATCCGATTTACCCCTGGTGGAATACTTCCCGTATTCATAGGTGGTATACAGGCTGGCAAAATTAATACCGACAGCCAGGATTGCAGCCACAAAAAGCATCAGAGTTGTTTTTATGAAAGCAGGAAACTGTCTGCTCCTGACCGAATAAATGAATTGGGTAATCCCGAAAACAAGAACACATAACAACGCATAGTAAGTAACCTGTGGATGATTTGCCTGCAATTCAAGCGCGAGGAAAAAGGCTGTCAGCAGTGCCCCTTTGAACATATTTTTGTGATATGCAAAGTAGATACTTCCAATAAGAGGTGGCATATATGCTGTGGCTATTGCCTGTGTGTTATGCCCTGCACCGAGTATCTGGAAAAAGAATGATGTAAATCCGAAAGCAATTGCTCCCGTCATTGCGAGCCAGGGATTGAGCCCGAATAAGACAAGTAAGATATAGAAACCCAGCAATGAGAC
Organism: uncultured Bacteroidota bacterium; assembly: GCA_963744745.1. Taxonomy (GTDB): domain Bacteria; phylum Bacteroidota; class Bacteroidia; order Bacteroidales; family VadinHA17; genus LD21. Next base: position 501,551 of record CAVUVD010000002.1, read on the forward strand.
GAACAGAACTGAAACAGGCATCTTATATTGCCTTAAAATAGTATCAACATATTTCACCAGGTTGCCCGGGTACCTTGTGGAGATCAGGAAAGCCGGCATTCCGCTGAAGATGGAATTTGTCCAGAGTGGCTCTTTTCCGTATTTCTCCCGGTAATCCTGAATTTCTTTGGAGTTTATTCTGTGTACCTGGGTATCATTAGCTTTTATCTGTTTCCCTTCGAGAACCGGATAGAAATATGCGAACGCGAGAACAGTGAATAAGATCACAGCGATGAGATGAGGCAGATACCTCTTTGTCCTGTCTGCTAATTCCATATTGATAGACATTTTGAATTTTCAAAGTACAAATGTAGTACATTAGAGTTCATCCCTTATTTTTTTCAGCGATTTGATGTTTTCACCAAGTTTGTTGAATTGCAGCCACTTTCTGAAAAATCCCCTGATCGCCTGTATTTCTTCATGTTCATAAAACCCAAAAAGTAGGAATATAAACGGGTAACTGATTACCAGGACTGTTTTCAGCAGTAACCGGGGAATAATCTCAATCCCATTCAGAAACTGAGATCCAAAGCTGAGGATCATTCCAACAAGGATAATAATAAAAATTTTTCCTGTTTCATATGGTACAGGAAAAGCTTTCTGGGAGAAATAGTAGATAGCAAGCCAGTAAAAAAGCTGAGTTATCAGAGTGGCTATGGCAGAACCTGTTATATCCCATTTTGGAATCAATAAAATATTAAGTATAAGGCTTAAAACTGCAGATGCCACCACAACTGTCCCTATGACTCTGGTCTTTTTTGCAATATGAAGCCCATATACGGTTATATCTTTCATATTAATGAAAAAGATCGATAGCGAAAGGATTGGAATTATAGTAACGGATCCCCAGAATTCCTTTGAATTCGCCAGTATTTTAATTGCTTCAAATGAAAAAGCGGAAAGGCCCACGATTGAGAACATCAGAACATACGATGTATACAATAAGATCTTCGAGTAGAACCTCTTATTATCTGGCGAATACATTCTTTTGATCATCATTGGTCCGATGGCGAGTCTCATTGAATCCACTACGACAAGCTTCAGCACACTTGTGAGCTTAAATGCAAGGGTATAAAGGCCTAATGACTTATAGACTGAAAGAGAGTTTAATGAGAACCGGTCTATTACTGTAAGCGTCACCGCAGAGATATTAGCAAGCAGCAACGGGAAACCGTATTGACTCATCGATCTGAAAATCTTCAAATCAAAGAAAAGGGCTGAATTTCTGAAGGAATAACCGCTCAGGAGGACAGTGATGAAAGCATTTCCGGCCACCTGTGCAAGGTAGATGCCTTCAAGCTTCATTTCTTTTGAAATCACCAGGTATAAAGTCAATGATAATACAACGATCAACCTTAAAAGATTTGTAACAGAATATAGTACCGACCTGGTTTGAAGCCTCATCAGGGTGTTCTGTATATTATTTATTGACTGAAAGGCTGATGCAATTATGACGAGTGAAAGGATTTTGTCGAGATTATCTGAGCTTATGCTTTCAACACCGGGGAAGATCATTTCAGAAAAATTTCCGGATAGCGGAATCAGGCTCAGACAAAAAGCAAGTGATACGACAATCTGAGTGGCTAATGTCATAAAGAAAATCCCCTTCTGATTGTGCTGAAATTCTTTGTCCCAATACCATCTGACCAGACTTTGTGGCAGAGCCGAGGCCATAAATGCAGTCAGAACGAGACCGCAAATCTCCAGTATTCCCAGGATACCGAAATCATCTATTGAAAAGTATTTAGGATCTGTGTAAAGTGGAATCAGAATAAGACCAACGATCTTTACAGCTATGTTCCCGAAACTGTAAATCAGTGTTTCTTTAAAGGATGATTTGACCGACTTCAGCATACTAAAACACGATTGCCATAATTATTACATTGTGCTAATTTTCCCTGAAATAATCAGTGTCCTGAAATAATAGTATGGATATTTTGATTCAATCCGCAGGATGGTTAGGAGCTTTCTTTTAAACAGCTCAGTAATTGAGAGGTTCTGGCGATTTGCAAAAACGATTTCTTCGGGTATGAAGCCCGCTGACATCAGAACCCTTGATATTGTGTATGGTGTAAACCAGAACCTGTGATCGGAATTAATAATTTCCTGATACCTGAGCATATTATTAAATTGTTCACTGCTGAAAACGTTTGGAACAGTAACGATAAAACTGCTGACATGATCATGGTATTTTTCCCTGAAAGATCTCAGGAAACTTACCGGATCATCGAGATGTTCGATTATTTCACCGAAAACCGCTACATCCCATTTCTTTTCAATAACCTCCTTAAAGTCGTCAGTCAGAATGTTACCCTTGAAAACATTTGAATACTTCAGGTTATTCCGGATAAAATCAATGCTCTCTGCGTCAATGTCAATGCCGATGCACTCAGATGCCGCTTCAGTTATAAGCTTATGAAGCCAGATATTATTCTTAATCTTTTCTTCAATAACATCAAGGTGATCGGAACATCCGATATGGATCACCTTCTTATTTCTTATGGTGTCTACTATGACTTTTTCACGGGAGACCGCCGGATACTTCTTTCGTTCGATACTGATTATCAGGTTTGTCCGGAATCTTTCACCTGATAAATATTTAAGTAATTCCTCGTCGATTTTCATTAGCTGCAATTAGTTCTTTTGATAAAAATGTCATTTACACATTCTATAAACTTCGTGTAGTTGGTAATAGCATTGAAATTCAATTTCCAGTTTTTCCTTGCATTGTATCGTATTTCCATTATTTTATTCTCATCCATTTCAATGAAGGTGGCGATCTGTCCGGCAAGTTGTTGCGGAGTAAAGTCTGACGGGATAAGAAATCCTGTTCCGTCGGTTACAATCTCGCTGACACCTCCGACATCGGTAGCGACAATCGGAATACCCGCACATTGTGCTTCCATCATGCTTACAGGGATGCCCTCGGTTATGCTTGTATTGATAAGAAGGTCGACCCTGTTTTTGCAGTAAAAATCAAGAAGCTCATCATTATTAAAGAAGCCCATGAATTTATAGCTGATGTTTTTCTTTTTTCCAAGTTTCTCTTTTGCCAGCCCTGTCAGAAAATCTTTCTGTTCGCCTTCTCCGAAGTGAAGCCACACCAATTCCTTTTCTGTATCCAGTACTTCAAGAGCCCTGATAATAAGATCAAGCCTTTTCAACGCGATAATATTGGAGCAGGAGACAATAACAAACTTGTCAGCATTTGTTTCCGGAGGAGTATCACAATAATGATCGTTCACGCCAAGATATGAGAGAATGAATGGTTGATTGATGTTACCAGTCTTTCTGCTCAGATATTTTTCCCCATTTTCTGAAATAAAGAAGACCGCATTTAAGCGTTTAACCATGAATGACAGGAGAGGAAGGTAGTTCAACCTTGTTTTTTCCTCGTAAATATCACTTCCGTGAGCCCTGGCAATCTTTATTGAAGATCTATAATCAAGGAGTGAAATAGCCTGGGCTCCTGTTCTCAGCCAATATGAATAAAATACAATGTTTTCATTTATCTTTTGACGGGTAAGGGTCTCAACAATGAAATCCCTCAGTTGAAAAACCTTGATGAGTCTTTTGAAGAGATGGAGGAATCTGGCTGCATTGAGAGGTCTTCCTATACTTTTTCTGAAAACGTTTTCTTCTTTTACAAGCTTTATTAAAGAGCCTGTATTCTTTATTATCAGAGCAGGCATATAAACAAAACCAGTTAATGAGGTCGATGTATTATACCTGATTACTGTTGTTTTCTCATTTGCCGTACGGGTAAGGTTTCCAGAGGCATCCTGTGCGATGATTATTATCCGGTCGAAATTTATTTCAAGGAAAGGGAACTCTGAATCAATGAAAGTCTCACCCTTCCCAAAAGGGAAATGAGAAGTAATAAAAACCAGATTCTTCATCTGCAGGTTTAAAATGATTCTGCAAATATCCGGATAAATTTTGTTATACTGTTAATCACTACTCGAATCAGGAAGTTTTTAAAGCTTACCTTTCAGGAAGTGTATTTAAATTATGATCAAAGACAGTTGTCCTGAAATAAAAAAAAGAAACCCGGGTCCAACCAGGTTTTAAAGTTGTGGTTCCAGGTTATAACCGGCAAGCAGACTTCCCTTTAAGTTTGATATGTTGTATGAATTAGCAATCGCAAATTGACCGTTATGTCCCATTGATTTTCGCATCGTTTCATCATTTAGAAGAAGTGCTATTGCTTCTGAGAATTGGTTTTTGTCACTGAAGACTATACCGCATTTATACTTCTCCACTAGATTTTTCTGGGGCGCACAATCAGATACAACAAGTGGTTTTCCCCCAAGCATGTAATCATAGATCTTATTCGCAATTCCGGATTCGTGCTGGGGATTTTTTCTCAAAGGTGCAAGGCATATATCGCTAATTGCGAGATATCCCGGAAAATCACTCGAATTGATCCACGGAATGTGTATCAGCCTTCCTTTGAACTGGTCGGAAGAGATCAGTTTATAAAAGAGTTTCCTGTCTTGTTTATCTAGAGGACCGATAAGCAGAAGATTCACATTATGATTGTTTTTTATGAGACCGGAAAAAACGTCAAGGGTTTCGAAGATTCCTCTCCTTTCAGCAATAACACCATAATAAAGCAATATCGGATAACCGTTTGAAAATGGTTTTTCAACTGGAATTACATTGTGGTATTCAGGAGAATTGATATCAGGCACATTCGGAAAAACAATGAACCTGTCTTCAGACAGCCAGGGATATTTTTTGCGGAGAGATTCTCCGTACTCGTGGCTGAGGACAATAATTTTATCAGCATAGCCAAGATATTCCTGTTCTTTTTTCTTCCATTCTTCCGGCCGGGAAAGGTGTTTCCTGAAAAACCCCTTCGTCCAGTTATATGTCGTTACCTGGAAAGGATAATTCTCATGAAGATCGAGTATCATTCTGATCTTTCTTCCTGTTTTTTTAATTCCTCTGTATGCAGCCCTGGACATATAAAGATCATGGACATGGATTATTTCAGGATTTTCCAGCCGGATAAACCGTGATATTGCTTTCGACCAGATCCATTCATAAGCAGGCAATAAATTCTGGAAGAAGAAAAGAGTATCCTTAATTCTTCTTCTTATCCTGATCCTGGTTATATTAAAACCCATTGGATCCGGATAGCTATCGCTGAAACCTAAACAGAGCACATGAACATCATATCCTTCGGATTTCAGGATTTCTGCTTCGCGCCTGACCCTGATATCATTAAGGAATTCATTATCGACGATTATCCCGGTCTTCATGAGTTTTTTTATTGCAACAATTTCGCAAGCTTCCCTGTCAGCTCTTTTCTGTTATATTGTACCGGGGCCGGCACTGGATTTATATCCGATGAGGAAATTTCTTCAATGTACTCTCCGATAGAACCGGAATCGTTATAACCAAAGCTTTTTCCATGTCCCGTTTCTTCCACGATCGCTGAGGCATCGCCGTCTTTTGGACCTATGCAGATTACGGGCCGGCCTGAAGCGAGATATTCGAAAAGCTTTCCTGTAAGAATGCTTTTGCTGCTGACATGATCGGGTATTATCAGCAAAAGTGCAGAACTTTCGCGGGTATATCTCACTGCGGCATTGTGGTCAACATACGGAATGAATTCCAGCTTTTCAGGCTGCACTTTTGACAGAATAAGTTTTTTCTGAACTGGTGTGACAGAGCCGACGAATCTTAAAATAAAATCTTTTTCTCTAATCTTTTCCAGACCGGAAAGGAATCCATCGACAGGATAATTATCCGATAAGGTTCCTGTATATGTTATTATAAAATTCCCCGGATTCCTGGCAGAGCCTCTGAAGTCATCCTCATCGTAGCCATTGGGAATAACGGTGATCCTGCTTTCTGCCTGAGGCGATTTCTTTGTGAATAGTTTTTTAAGTGAAGGGCCCACGCTTATAAGTGAATCGGCATTTTTTATTACATCCGTTTCATACCCTGAATCTATCCACCTGGATATGAATGTCGGATAAAAATGATCGTAATAGTAAATGTCCGTCCAGGGATCACGCATATCGGCGATCCAGTTTATTCCCGGGAAATTTCTTTTGAGCTTCAGTCCGATCAGCTGGGTTGAATGAGGCGGACTGGTTGTGATCACATTCGAAATGTTGTACAATCTGATGAGCTCAGCAGCTTTTTTATATGCATACCTGTTCCATCCTTTCCTTGGATCCGGTATAAAGAAATTTCCTCGTATAAACCTTAGTAATCTGCCTTTTAATGTTGTATCCGGGTTCATTGCAAACCCGGCAGAAGGGATTTTCGACCTGTCTTTATTGTATAATGCAAAGTAATCGGTTGACCTTGTTTTGAAGACCTTAAGCTCAGACGGTATCTCAGACAAAAGAGACTTATCTGTGACCGGGTATGCAGCAAATTCCGGATCGATAGTAAGAATAACAGGTTCCCATCCCGACTCCGGAAGGTATTTTGCGAATTTAACCCATCGCTGTACCCCGGCCCCGCCCGATGGAGGCCAGTAATATGTTATTATCAGGACTTTCATATTTAATGAAATAGCAGAAACATATGATATTGCTATAGAGGCTCTAGAGGCTATAAAAGCTTTAAAGGCGTTAAAGAATTTGCATAGTACCGTCAATCTTACATTGAAACTTCTTATCTCGAGATGCTTGTTATCAACGCATTCAACAATATGCTTACCTCGGCTGAAAGATCCTCTGCGATGGTATAATCTGCATTATCAATATATCCAAGATCTTTTGCCAATAAGAGGTGGTATCTTGTTTCTTCGAGAGAACCTCTCGAATTATATAAAAATGCTAAAAATTCTTTATCGGTATTTTTTGATTTCCCTTCAACAATGTTTGCTGGTATCGAAGCTGCTGATCTCCTAAGTTGCTGGATCAATCCGTATCGTTCAGTATCTGGTAAAGTCAATGTAATTTTATATATTTCCAGTACAAGGGAATGGGCCTTTTTCCAAACAAGTAAATCTTTCCACGGATGAGGCATATCTCAAATATGAATTATTACTATCTTTTTCAGCCTGTACAGCCTCTACAGCCTTTATAGCTTTTACAGCCTTTTGAGTAGAGTTCTTATTGCCACCTTTTCATCAATAATATCAAGCAATTGGGCGATCTTTACTCTCTCCTGCTCCATTGAATCACGATACCTGATTGTTACAGTCTGATCCTCCAGTGTCTGGTGATCAATCGTTATGCAGTATGGGGTTCCGATTGCATCCTGACGACGGTATCTTCTCCCGATTGAATCCTTGTCATCATACTGGCAATTAAAGTCGAATTTCAGATCATTTACTATTTTTTCAGCTATCCCGGGGAGCCCGTCTTTCTTGACAAGCGGCATGACTGCCAGCTTAACAGGCGCAAGTACCGGAGGCAGCCTCAGGACAATCCTGGAATCAGAGCTTCCGTCCTCTTTTTTGATCTCTTCCTCAGCATATGAAGCGGAAACAACCTGCAGGAACATCCTGTCAACACCGATTGAGGTCTCGATCACATACGGAACGTAAGATTCGCCTCTTTCAGGATCAAAATACTGTAGCTTCTTCCCACTGTATTTCTGATGCTGGCTCAGGTCAAAATCGGTACGGGAATGAATTCCTTCAACCTCCTTGAAGCCGAATGGGAAACGATATTCAATGTCTGTTGCAGCATTGGCATAATGGGCAAGTTTTGTATGATCATGGAAACGGTAATTTTCAGAGCCGAATCCCAGTGACTGGTGCCATTTCATCCTCTGCTCTTTCCATTTGGCAAACCAGCCGAGTTCCGTTCCCGGCTGGACAAAGAACTGCATCTCCATCTGTTCAAACTCCCTCATCCTGAAAATAAACTGGCGGGCGACGATTTCATTTCTGAAAGCCTTGCCGATCTGTGCAATTCCGAAAGGGATCTTCATCCTTCCGGTTTTCTGAACATTAAGGAAATTAACGAAAATACCCTGGGCGGTTTCCGGACGAAGGAATATTTTGCTGGCGCCTTCCGCAGTGGAACCCATTTCAGTTGAGAACATAAGATTGAACTGTCTTACTTCAGTCCAGTTTCTGGTTCCCGAGATGGGGCATACTATCTCATTATCAATTATTATTTGCCTGAGTTCCTGGAGATTATTGTCATTAAGCGCTTTGGCAAACCGGCTCTGAACTTCATCGATCTTAGCCTGGTTGTCCAGAACACGCTGGTTGGTTTCCCTGAATTTCTTTTCATCAAAGGCATCGCCGAACCTGCCTTTTGCTTTTTCAACTTCCTTGGTGATCTTTTCTTCGATCTTCGCCATGTGCTCCTCTATAAGAACATCGGCCCTGTATCTTTTCTTCGAGTCCTTATTGTCGATGAGAGGGTCATTGAAAGCATCAACATGTCCTGAGGCCTTCCATATCGTCGGATGCATGAAGATGGCTGAGTCGAGCCCGACAACATTGTCATTGAGCAATACCATGCTGTCCCACCAGTATTTCTTAATGTTATTCTTGAGTTCGACGCCATACTGCCCATAATCGTAGACTGCACTCAAACCGTCATATATTTCGCTTGAAGGGAAAACGTAACCGTACTCCTTGCAATGTGCTACCAGCTTCTTGAAAACATCCTCCTGAGCCATAATGATTTTGTTTAATAGGATTGCAAAATTAATCAGAAATGTCGGGTTTTACAACCGGATCGGATGCGAATCACTGAAGTCACGTTATTGAGCAGCGGTTCGGCGGATGAACATTATTCGTATATTTACTTCCTTGTTTTAGTATCCCGTTAAAAGAATGAAGAAAAAAACAGATTTCCTTGTCATTGGATCCGGTATCGCGGGGTTGCTGTTTGCACTGAAAGCAGCCAGGTACGGCAAGGTAACTATAGTTACCAAGGCAAGGATTGATGAAACCAACACCCGCTACGCCCAGGGAGGAATTGCAGCTGTATTCAGCGAACCCGATGATTTTGAAAAACATATTAAGGATACACTGATTGCCGGAGGAGGTATCTGCGATGAAGAAGTTGTAAGAATGGTGGTTCAGGAAGCTCCTGACAGGATCAAGGATCTTATTGACCTAGGGGTGTCATTTGATAAAAAGGAAGATGGTTCATACGACCTGGCACGTGAAGGTGGACACACTGAATACAGAATACTTCATCATAAGGACAGAACAGGTGAGAGCATCGAGAAAACTCTTGTGGAAAAAGTCAGGTCCAATCCTGATATTGAAATTCTCGAGTATCACTTCGCTATTGAAATACTGACGCAACACCACCTGGGAGAAGTTGTTAAAAGAGGGTACCCTGATATCAAATGTTATGGAGCATATATAGCAGACCTGGTGAACCAGCAGGTGATTACCTACCTTGCCAGGGTTACTGTTATGGCAACCGGGGGCATGGGTAATGTGTATCTGACAACCACCAACCCTGAAGTTGCAACAGGTGATGGCGTTGCTATGGTTTACCGGGCAAAAGGAACAATTGAGAACATGGAATTTATACAGTTCCATCCAACATCTCTTTATGATCCCGGTAAGCGGCCCTCATTCCTCATAACTGAAGCTCTTCGCGGATTTGGCGCAGTTCTGAAGAACATGTCAGGTGAAAAGTTCATGAAAAGATACGACAGCCGTGAATCGCTTGCTCCACGTGATATTGTTGTCAGGGCCATAGACAATGAGATGAAGATATGGGGAGATGATCATGTATGGCTCGATTGTACACATCTTAATCCTGAAAAGCTTAAAGATCATTTTCCAAATGTTTATGGACATTGTCTTGAAAGAGGTATTGACATTACCCGCGACATGATCCCGGTTGTACCCTGTGCACATTATTGCTGCGGGGGGATAAAGGTTGACAAATCTGGTCAGAGCAGTATCGACAGGCTTTATGCCATCGGGGAAGTATCATCAACAGGACTGCATGGCGCGAACAGGCTGGCTTCAAATTCCCTCATCGAAGCGGCTGTTTATGCTCACAGAGCCGCAATTCATTCAGTTCCCAGACTTAAGGATCTCGATTTTGAAGAGCGTGTCCCTGTCTGGGATTATAAAGGAACGACCCACCTGGAAGAGATGGTATTAATCACTCAGAGCCAGAAAGAGCTTCAAATGATAATGAGCAATTATGTCGGGATAGTCAGATCTGACATTAGGCTTGAGAGAGCCCTTGTAAGACTGGATATCCTGTATGAGGAAACAGAAGCGCTTTTTAAAAAATCCCTTATATCACAAAAGATATGTGAGCTGAGAAACCTTATAAATGTCGGCTATATAATCATAAAAATGGCCAAAAACAGGCATGAAAGCGTGGGACTTCATTATTCAATAGATTACCCTAAAAGCGCCAGCCCCGAATTTTAAAAAACAGAACATAATGAATTATCTGGAAGCAGCTCTGAAAAGCAAAAATACGTGGTGGAGATATCTGGTAATGATTATTGCCATACTATTAGCTTCAAATACTTTGGGCTCTATTCCTCTTTTGATTCCATATATAAAGACCCTCTTGTCTGATCCCTCTGTTGCAGAAAAACTTGCATCGGATCCTACGGATTTCAGCTTATTAGGTGTGGATCCATTTTACGGATTATTCATGATGCTTTTTCCATTTGTTGCAGGACTGGCTGCTTTCGCATTACTTGTAAAACCGCTTCATGAGAGGTCTTTCAGATCTACAATCAATGGTTCAGGAGCATTCCGATGGAATCATTTTTTCGCCTCATTCCTGGTTTGGACTGTCCTTTCAGTTATTTATCTTTTTGCTTATATGAAGGTCGAACCTTCTAATTTTACACTGAACAACAATTCCATATCATTGGTTTTCATTTCTCTTATTGCACTCGCAATGATCCCTTTCCAGGCCGGGCTGGAGGAATTTATTTTCAGGGGCTACCTGATGCAGGGTCTCGGTGCTTTGATAAGATACAGGTGGTTTCCTCTCCTGGTCACATCGCTGCTTTTTGCACTGATGCACGCAATGAATCCTGAAGTTAAGGAGTATGGTTTTTTTACTATGATGCCCCAATATTTCGTTTTCGGGCTTATATTCGGGATTGTTGCAATTGTTGATGATGGCATTGAAGCATCAATAGGGGCTCACGCTGCAAATAACATCTTTCTTGTTATAATGCTAACTCATGACTCATCGGCCATTCAGACCCCGGCCATGTATAAGCAGGATACAATTTATCCTTGGACTGAATTTATTGGACTGGTACTCTCCGGAATAGTTTTCATTCTGATAATGAAGGTGATTTTCAACTGGAAGGAATTCAGAGCCATTATCGGCAAAATCGGAGATAACATCACCGCTTGACAAGCCAACCTTCCAAACCCGAAACCCGAAACCCGAAACCCGAAACCCGAAACACTGAAACACTGAAACACTGAAACACTGAAACACTGAAACACTGAAACACTGAAACCTGAAACATTCCTCAGATATCGTATACCGACGTCCTGTCTTCTGACCTGAAATCTCCCCATTTCTCCTTTATGTCACTTATTACGGCCCTCACATCATCTGCTTCGGGGGCAGTAAGCAATTTGAGCCTTGTCTCTTTAAAATGAGGGAGTCCTTTGAAATAATTTGACAGATGCCTTCGCATTTCGAAAATTGCATGTTTCCCATCCTTGAACTTAAGCGACTGATCGAGATGATATAGAGCAATTTCAGCTTTCTCAGCCACTGATGGTTCCGGAAGTATTTCGCCTGTAGAAAGGTAATGGCGTATATCGCGGAAGATCCATGGCCTTCCAACTGTTGCCCGCCCTATCATGATCCCGTCCACTCCGTAACGGTCGAACATCACCTTAGCTTTTAAAGGTCCGTCTATGTCGCCATTTCCTATAATGGGGATATGCATTCTTGGATTACTTTTTACCTCACCGATGAGTGTCCAATCGGCGGATCCCCTGTACATTTGTGCCCTGGTACGGCCATGAATTGTTAAACCCCGGATACCTGCATCCTGGAGTCTTTCAGCTACTTCAACGATATTTTTACTTTCATCATCCCACCCGATCCTTGTCTTGACTGTTACCGGCAGCTTTACTGTTTTAACAATGGCTTCGGTCATCTCAAGCATCAAAGGGATGTTCCTGAGCATACCTGATCCAGCACCCCTGTTTGCAATTTTTTTTACAGGACATCCGAAATTGATATCAATAATTTCAGGTCCGGCTTCTTCAGCAATTTGTGCAGCCTCGATCATTGCACCAATAAGGTGCCCATACAGCTGGATCCCGATTGGCCTTTCATAATCGAAAATGTCGAGCTTTTTTACACTTTTTGCACCGTCGCGGATGAGTCCGTCGGAGGAGATGAATTCAGTATACATCATATCAGCGCCCAGCTTCTTACAAACCATCCTGAAAGAAGGATCGGTGATATCCTCCATTGGTGCAAGAAACAAGGGAAACTCAGGCAGATCGGTACCGGCAAATTTCATTTTGCAAAGGTAAATAAATCTGCCTCATGCTAAATTAAAAGCTTTGGAACTCCTGGCTGGCTTTATTCAATTCGTTTTTCCTGTAGAAATAGACCATTCCGTATTCCTCACACTCATTCATTCTTATATCCTCAGGCAATGCAATGCAGAAATCTTCTATTTCATTCCATAGCTGCAGTATTATTTCATCAGCTTCTTTGCGGTAGGTGTTATTCTTTTCGATATAATCGTTTGTTCTTTTGGCCAGGGTATTATGGAAAGTCCAGGCTTCGATGAATTTTTCAAATCTTACCTTGACAACAGCAATCGTCGGGTTAGTGATGGGACTACCGCCTTTCCTTATCCTGAATTCCTCTCCTTCAATGATCCTTCTTCCCCAGCTCAGCAGTTCGGATTCGCTGTTCAGCGGTGGGACTGTGGAATCATCAGTTGCCAGCCCGTAAAAGGCTCTTGTTTCTGCTGGAAGTTCGCCGCGAACCACGGCCATATTCATCACCCTTATAAAATGTGTGAGATATACCCTGGCCTTTTTTATGATCTCATAATAATCCCTGCTTTTTTTATTTTGGGCAGCTGTAGTCTGACGGTACAACTGTATGTTATTTTCATACAGGGGTATGAATTTCTGAAGTCTGACGAATGTTTTTGATGAAAAAGCGAGTTTGTTTGGAGGTAGCTCTCTGCCTTTTGCAAGTGCAGTTTTCATGGCTTTGATCCTTGCGGCATCGGTGTTCGGGAGGCGTCTGTAGGGCATGTCAGGTCAGAAAAGATGTTAATAATATGTTTATAACACAAGCGAATATATCAATACTTTGTTAAAAACCAAAGCATTCGCAAGATTTATTCAATTGATTGTTATTAATTTCATGAACAAAATACGATTTCAGGCATGGACTTCAGTACTCTTATACGAAAAGTTTAATGGTTTGTTACAGTGAAATGAATGAATAATTGAGTGACTAAAGTGACTAGAGTGACTAAAGTGACTAAAGTGCCTAGAGTGCCTAGAGTGCGCTAGAGTATTTAGAGTTCAAAAAAATCAGGGTTTCATAATGTAATTGAAGACGGAATCGCCTTTTTGAACTGACCATGTAAGGAAGTTCTTATTCTTGAGCATATCGAGAATTGGAGCCGGGATAAATGGTGTCTGGAGCTCCAAAATTTCTCCTGAAGCCAGTGAATTTGATTTCTGAAGTATTTCCGACATCGGACTATCACCGGCATTGATTACTGGAGAAGCATCATATATAGCCCTGATCTTTTTCTCATCAAACCAGGATGGCGTTTGACCGGGATTATTTGTCACCAACTCCTCAGATTCCATTTCCTCCGACTGGCCTGTTTCAGCCCTGAGTCGGTTTACAATTTTTTCTACCGGAATACCGCCGACAACAGAAACCTGCTGGATAGTCGCAACACGTCCAACAGTTTTTCTGAGGATCGGGTTCTTAAGCTTCTCAAAAACCGGCGACATTTCGATCAGGACTGCCTCAAGATGAGGATAAGCTTCAAGTAATTCCCCGATTTTGGTTTTTGGCGAAATGATGAGTTTTTTTTCTGACATGCTATTTTTCATTGTATGATAGAAGCCTTTGTTCACCTTCAAGTTTTCTAAGACCTGTCAGATCCTGCGTGAATTCAATTGTTCCAAGATACTGGCCGTCCTTATCTCTTACAGCAAAGTATTCGATATAGATGAATCTCCCTTTCATGTTGATCCAGAATGCTGCACTATTGTGCTTTCCCGATTTGAAATCATCCAGAATTGTCTCCACAACATGAACGCTTGAAGGCGGATGGCACATCCTTACATCACGTCCGATAATGGCCCTGTTTCGGGTGAAAATCCGGTCAGGACCAAGGCTGAAGAACTTCACTTTATCATCTTTATCAACAAATGTGATATCGATGGGGAGGGTTTTGAACAAGGCTTCAAGTTCATTGAGGCTGAAGCTTCCTGTTGTCAGATGGATATTGCTCCCTTTATTGTAGATTATTTCGCCCGGAATGCCCCCCTTGGGTTTCCATTCAACCGCCGGATCATAAAGGCAGTATCCGAATTCACCAGTCTGCTGATAAACAGAATACCAATCCTCTTCGGTGAGCTTGTCGAGGCACATAGGAAAAAGGATTTCCTCTTCTTTCGCAATCATATCATTAACAGCCTTCACTGCAGGTATAAGCAGGAGGTCCGTTAATGAAACCGCCTCTTCGACAGTCATCTCCTTTACGCTTACAGCTTCAATTGATGCTTTAAGCTGTTCACGTATTTCATCATGCTTTCCCCACATGACCTTCGGAGGTCCGGTGACTTCATATTTTTCAAGGAACGGAAATACCAGGTATTCTTTCCTCAGGTAATGTTTATGCACATCCATCAGGCTATTCAGCTGGGTATGCACTTTAATGAGCCATTCACCTGTGTTGATATATTTTGTTTTTTTGATCCAGGAGAAAAGTGTATCCAGTTCAGCAATAACTTTCTCAAGCTCCCTGTTCTCTTTTTTGAATGTATCGACAGGATGTCCTTCAGGCAGATCCTGCTTTTTACCCTGGTCGATATGACCTTCAAGAACCATCTGGTGTATGTCGCAGAACTTGAGAACCTCTTCCATGGGTAACCCTTCGGCAATCAGTTCCTGCTCAACTTCAACAACTTCATCGTAAGGGATTGAGCTTAGCAGTTCAGCCAGTCTTGCTTTAACCATCTCAGGAGCTTCACCCTTGTGAAGCTGCAATATCATGTGTTTTAAAAGATCTCTTCTTTTCCTGGAATTGTCTATCAATTCACTCATTTATTATTGAAATTTAGTTTAGGAATTGTTATATAAAGTTAATCAAAAAAAGTCAGATTCTTGCCAGCGCAATGCATGTTGCATGAAGTGTTATAGTGAGAATAAGGTACAGGTTCCTTGCAGTTTGCGGACTTAGTCCGGGAAATTTGTATTTTATGGAGTCATGATGACAACCTGCAAGACAATCGCCGCACAGAGTGCAGCCCGCGGCCGGCTTGCCCCTTTTCACATCCATGATATCGAGAGAATCATACTTGCAGTACATAGTGCATTTCATGCATAAAGTGCAGCTTTTGTCAATGTACATCCTGAAAGGATTCACATTTTTTGTGACATTGACAATTGTTCCAATCGGGCAATAAACTGAACAATGCACCATCTTGTTCATCTTTTTAGAGTACAGGATCATTACGGTTATACCCGTGAGACCAAAAGCCACTGCGATAAGTGTTGTTGCCAGGGGAGGCACACCGAGCCATCTCAGCAGCAGGGCCATGAAAATTACCAGGAAAAGAACGGTCCACTTAACTGCTGATTTGTTTTTTATTTCTCCTTTTGCAGGTCTTTTAATCCCTGCCGCAAGGTTGTCGAATGCACCGAAATAGCAAAAATGGCTGCACCATGCGGGCCCGGTCAGAACAACGGTGCTCAGGAAAAGGATGGTCATTACCGAAAGTTCACCCCGGTAAATGGGACCACCGACGATCATCATCGGGATCGGCAGGTGGAGCTTCCCGGTCATCAGGAATTTTTCAATACCTGATAATCCCAGTATTAGTTGTGTGAAGAATATGATTGAGAATAATGTCCAGGTTATTTTTCTCCATTGCGGAACTTCTTTCGGATCCTGCATTTTCCAGGCTACAAACCAGCCATACGATGCGATAAGGAAAATTTCGATCCAGCCACTCCCTTCAAAAAAGCGTTCCGCCATCAGCATAGGTCTATCAACCTTCACCTGTACGAATGCGAGAAGTATGAACGTAAGAGTGAAAACGACAAATGGGATCTTCAGCCTGGCGCTTATCAATGATTTATCCATTATTCTGCTTTTCTGTTATTGATGTTGACGAATTCCTTCCTGTAAACTTTCTCTGCAAGCCCTGCAACTGTCTCCTCATTGACAAGTTTACGGATAGATTCTTTTATTGGCGCATATTTTTCGTGAAGAGGGCATGGATTCTTTTCGTCGCATTCCTTGAGTCCGAAACCACAGGCGGTCAGTGATGAGATCCCTTCTGTTGCGGCAATAAGATCCTTTAGGGAAAGATCGGGTTCATTTTCATCGAAATAAAATCCGCCTCCTTTTCCTTTCACAGATTTCAGATATCCTGACCTTACAAGCCGTTGGAGGATTTTAGCAGTGAAGAAGGGAGGAGCGTCAATTTCTTTTGCGATCTCCACGGTGCCAGGCCTTCTTTTCTTAAGATTCTGGAGCTTGACATAAACAAGGCCCCTGATGGCGTATTCCGTTTCTTTGTTAAACATAGCTATGAATATATTCTGAGGCAAAGATAAAAAATATTTCAAAAAAAGACAAAAAGACTATTTTGTCCTTTAATAAATATTTTTATACCTTTGTGAAACACAAAAATCAATAATCTATCATGAAAGAAGTAGAATTAGGATCAAAAACAATAGGCGAGATAGTTGCAGAGGATTTCAGGACAGCTTCGGTTTTTAAAGAAGCGGGAATTGATTTTTGCTGCGGCGGAAACATGACACTCGAAGAGGCTTGCGATTCAGTTGGAATTGATACGGCTGAATTGATCGACAGGCTGGAGAACCCGGAAGTTTCTCCGGGAGTGGTTCATCATAAGTTCAATGAATGGGCACCTGCATTCCTGTGTGATTACATAGTCAATGAGCACCACTCGTATGTAAGAAGGTCTCTTCCTGAGATTGTAGTATATACTAAGAAGATTGCCCGTGTTCATGGCGAACACCATCCTGAACTGCTTGAAGTGGCAGACTTGTTTGAGCAGATTAATAAGGAACTGTTCACTCATATGAAAAAGGAAGAGGAGCTTCTTTTTCCTGCTGTTAAAGAACTGTTCAATACAAATTCTGAAAAATCGAAGTCAACAATCAGGGAAGTTATAAACCCCCTGATGGGAGAACATGAATTTGCCGGAGGAGCAATGGACAGGATCAACACCATCACTGATGGATACAAATTGCCTGATGATGCCTGCAACTCATACAGGATGGCATTTGAAATGCTCAGTAAATTCGAGGACGATCTCCATGTTCATGTCCATCTTGAGAATAATATTCTCTTTCCCAAGACACTTGATAAACTAAACTGAAATTTAATAATAACGACAATGAAAACAGCAACACAGAATCTAGAAGATGATCATGTCCATATTCTGAAGCTGACCGAAATAATGGAACAGATCACATATGACAGCAATCCTGATGTAAAAGACCTCGAAAGCATAGTAGAAATTATCAGGAATTTTGCAGATGGGATCCATCATGCAAAAGAAGAGGAAATATTTTTCCCATTTCTTTCAAAAAGAGGATTCTCAAATTCTTCTGGTCCTGTAGCAGTGATGCTTAACGAGCATGTTGCAGGCAGAAATTTTGTAAAAGGAATGTCTGATAACATTAAACTTTTCAGTCTGGGAAACAAAAAAGCCCTCGATAATGTATACATGAATATGCGTGGATACGCGGAGCTGCTCCGTTCTCACATTTATAAGGAAAACAATATTCTTTTCAGGATGGCAGATCGTGTTCTGTCTGAAAGCGACCAGGAGAATCTTCTTCTCGATTTTAGCAAAACTGAAAGTACCGGTTTGAATGCTTCTCAATACATCAAAAAGATTGATAGTCTGGCGGTTTTGTATCAAATATGAAGTATCTTTGTATATAATCTCTCTGTTTAATAAATCTTCCATTTACCTATGACAACAAGAAATCTGTGGATTGGGTTTATACTTGTTATGGTCGTTTCCTTCTCTGTAATGTTGTATTTCGGAAGGGAAATCTACCGGGAGGCTCCTCCTGTTCCCGTTAAGGTTGTTACTGAAAACGGGACTGTTCTCTTTACCGGCCAGCAGATAAAAGACGGCCAGAATGTATGGCAATCGCTTGGTGGACAGGAAATCGGTACTGTTTGGGGGCATGGCGCTTACCAGGCTCCCGACTGGAGCGCTGACTGGCTCCATAAGGAAGCTGTGTTTATTCTCGACAGGATTGCTTTACAGCAGGAGGGAGCTCCTTTTGAAAGCCTGAATGAGGAAAAGCAGGCAGCGCTTAAGGCGCGTCTTCAGAAAGAACTCCGGACAAACAGTTATGATGCTGGTACCGGAATTCTGACTATCTCAACTCTGCGGGCTGAAGCAATTGAAGCCAATAGCAGGTATTATGGGGGGTTGTTCACTAACGATCCTGCTCTTGCTGAGCTGCGCGATGCATACAGCATCCCTGAGAACTCAATAAAGGATCCCCAGCGTATACCGCTGCTGAATGCCTTCTTTTTCTGGACATCCTGGGCATGTGTTACTGAAAGACCGGGTCAGGAGATAACATTTACAAATAACTGGCCGGCGGAAGAGCTTGTGGCTAATCGTCCGACCGGCTCATTGATTCTCTGGACAGGATTCAGCGTCATAATACTTCTGGCCGGAATAGGTATAATGGTATGGTACTATGCAAGAATGCGGTCAGAGCCAACTGAAAATACCGTGCCTGAAACATACCCTCTGCTGAAAGAGCAGCAAACTCCTTCACAGAGAGCTACGGTAAAATACTTCTGGATTGTTTCAGCTCTTTTGCTGGTTCAGGTACTTATGGGAGTTATAACTGCACATTATGGTGTGGAGGGTCAGGCATTTTATGGCATTCCTCTTGCCGAGATCCTGCCATATTCAATTTCCAGGACCTGGCATGTACAGATCGCAATTTTCTGGATTGCCACATCCTGGCTTGCAACAGGCTTATACTATGCTCCGGCTGTTTCAGGTTATGAACCGAAATTTCAAAAGCTTGGTGTGAACTTTCTTTTTATTGCGCTTCTTATTGTCGTTCTGGGATCACTGTTTGGCCAGTGGATGGGTGTCATGCAGAAGCTTGGCCTTGTCGGGAATTTCTGGTTCGGACACCAAGGTTATGAATATGTTGACCTTGGCAGATTCTGGCAACTCTTCCTGCTGGTAGGACTGATTCTCTGGCTGGTTCTGATGGGACGTGCTCTTCTGCCGGCTATCAGGCAAAGAAATGAGAGCCGGAATCTTCTCATCCTTTTCCTTATAGCATCAATTGCTATAGGCGCGTTTTACGCTTCAGGGCTGATGTGGGGGAGGCAGACAAACCTTGCTATTGCTGAATACTGGCGCTGGTGGGTCGTCCATCTCTGGGTTGAGGGATTCTTTGAAGTATTCTCTGCAGTTGTGATTGCATTCCTTTTTGTGAGGCTTCAGATATTAAAGGCAAAGACGGCAACAACTGCAGTGCTTTTTTCAACAGTTATTTTTCTCTCGGGAGGTATACTCGGAACATTCCATCACCTCTATTTCACGGGAACTCCAACCTCGATCATGGCTCTTGGAGCCACTTTCAGCGCTCTTGAAGTCGTTCCTCTTGTCCTCATGGGCTTCGAAGCCTGGGAAAATGTGAAGATAAGCAGAAATCCTTCATGGATCCGCAAATACAAGTGGCCGATATATTGCTTCATTTCTGTGGCTTTCTGGAACCTGGTCGGAGCTGGAATTTTCGGATTCCTTATCAATCCTCCGATTGCACTCTACTATATGCAGGGACTGAATACCACACCTGTTCATGGACATACAGCACTGTTCGGAGTATACGGAATGCTTGGTATCGGTTTGATGCTTTTCGTATTACGCGATATTGATAAAGATTCAGACTGGAAAGAGAAGCCCCTGAAATTTGCTTTCTGGAGCATCAACATAGGTCTGGCAGCAATGGTATTGTTAAGTGTCCTGCCAATCGGTCTTTCACAGACGGTTGCAAGTGTAAAAGAGGGTTTATGGTATGCACGCTCAGCAGAATTCATGCAGACACCGGCAATGAACACTCTTCGATGGATGAGAGTATTCGGTGATACGATCTTTGCATTAGGTACGCTCGCTCTCGCCTGGTTCATATTCGGTCTGAAAGGTGGCTGGAGTGTATTGAAGAAATAAAAAAATCTTCACTGGGTGATCATGCAGGGGTGATCATGTAGAGACAAGGCATGCCTTGTCTCTACATTCGTTGGTGTTCCCGTTGTATTTGGGGTAAAGATATTTCGTATCTTTATGTATTATTAATTCCACACCCTATGTTCAACAGTGAAGTCTATTCCGCAAGGAGAAAGGATCTCCGTAAGAAAATTAAATCCGGCCTCGCCCTTTTCATCGGTAATGTCGAATCTCCTATGAATTATCCTGCAAACACCTATCATTTCAGGCAGGATAGCGATTTTCTCTATTATTTCGGACTCGATCTCCCGGGATTTGCCGGTGTAATTGATTTCGATTCGGGGAAAGATTACCTCCATGGGAACGATTTCGACATGGACGACATAGTTTGGATGGGTCCTCAGCCTACAGTAAAGGAACTGGCTTCAAAATGCGGAATAACTTCCACCGGGACTCTTGCCGGTCTTGAGAAGGAATTGGGTGAAGCCATTACCAAAAACCGGAATATTCATTTTCTCCCTCCATACCGGGGGGAAACAAAAATGACCCTGGGCAGATTACTGAAGGAGAATCCCTGCCAGATGAAAACCCTTGCTTCAACTGAGCTTATTAAAGCCGTGGTTGAAATGAGGTCGATAAAGGATAAACAGGAGATTGCTGAAATAGAGACCGCTGTCGATGTAGCTTATGAAATGCATGTAACAGCAATGAAAATGTGCCGTCCGGGGATCAGCGAAAAGGAGATTTTCGGAATAATTGAAGGAATAGCTTTTTCAAAAGGTGGCGGTACCTCGTTTCCGATTATACTCAGCGTAAACGGGCAGACTCTTCATAATCATAATCATACCAATATTCTTAAGACCGGCAGAATGATGGTCACTGATGCAGGAGCAGAATCAGAGCTGCACTATGCATCCGACATCACAAGAACCACACCTGTCGGAGGTAAATTCAGTCCGCTTCAGAAAGAGATATATGAAATAGTGCTTCGTGCTAACCTCCATGCCATTGATGCCACCAAACCCGGTATGTCGAACTGGGATACTCATTTCATTGCATGTAAAGCACTGGCATCAGGTCTTAAGGAAATAGGCCTTATGACCGGTAATACTGATGAAGCCGTTGAGGCAGGTGCGCATGCACTTTTCATGCCTCATGGCATTGGCCATATGATGGGTCTTGATGTGCATGATATGGAGGCTCTGGGTGAAAACTTCGTCGGCTACAACGACGAGGTGAAAAGAAGCGAACAGTTCGGAACAGCATTTCTGCGTTTTGCTTTACCATATAAAACTGGGCATGTTTTTACTATTGAACCTGGCTGCTATTTCATTCCTGAGCTTATAGGGCAATGGAAATCAGAGGGCAAGTACAAGGAGTTCATCAACTATGCCAGGATTGAAAAATACATGGAAATCGGAGGCGTAAGGATTGAAGATGATGTCGTTATCACTGAAAACGGGCACAGGGTACTCGGCAAACCCATTCCAAAAACAGTCGAAGAAGTAGAACAGATCTGCGCGACGATATAAGCAAAAGGCTGATAAGGCATAGAGGCAAAGGCGTAAAGGCATAAAGGCTAATAAGGCGCAGAGGCTGTTCTCCCTTTATGCCTTATCGCCTTATGGGCCTTATAAGCCTTATCGCCCTAAATTTACCTCGCTGCCCCCGGAAATACCGCCAGGCTCTCGTGTCCTGCAGCATCAACCGACTGTATTCCGAAGAAATAGTTATCCTTTGAATAGGGCAGTGTCACTTCATTACCCGTGACAAAAATTTTCTTTTCCCAGAGAGGCTGGTATGTTTCCCTCATAAGTATATAGTATCCTGCGGGTTTCTGGCCTTTTTCCGGATCTGACCACTTCAGTGTTGTTTTGTTTGTGAGGCCTGAGATTACTACTCCGCAATTGGCAGGTTCATAAGGCGCTAAGGCCAGGTTTGCAATAACTGCAAGATTAACTCCCGCATTTTTTCTTACATACTCATAATCGACATATTCAGGAAGATCGCCTTCCTGGATGCCATTTACAACTGCAGGAACTTTATGTGTGCGGTCATAGTTCTCATTGAATTCACATATCCTCACCGCTGTAAAACCATTCTGTGCGAACGGAGTATGATCGCCGCCACGACCAAAACGATCATTCCGGTATATCAGAGTTACATCGAGCCGTTCCACGTACCTTTCACCTACCTCCTTAACATACCTGGCCAGCTGCCGCGACCGGCTGTCGTTCTCTCCCGAAGTATATTTTCTTGCCGAAGTCATCTGTTCAGTTTCGAAAGCAGGAACTCCTTCACTGAAGACCCTTACCTTCATATTATCATTTAGCAATGTTTCACTCGAGCCGCTGTTGCCGATCATATCGTTATTTAGCATCGCGACAATATTCCATCCTTCCTCCTTTGCCTTCCCGGCCATATACCTTGAACCATAAAGACCATGCTCTTCGCCGGATACTGCCATAAAAACGATTGTTGCAGGAAATTTCCTGGTTGACATTATTCTTATTAACTCAAGGATTGCAGCAATACCTGATCCGTCATCATTGGCTCCAGGAGCAAAGCTGGTATTGTCCGCATCCAGGGCTGCCCTTGAATCGAGGTGAGCGCTTATAAGAATCTTCCTGTCATCTGAGGGATCGGTGCCTTTCAGAATTGCAATAACATTCTTCAGTTTTGTTTCATTCTTTATCCTCTGGTTCGCTCCTCCTACAGTGTATTCTTCAAACATTACAGAAAGACGTCCTCCGGATTCCGGTATGCTTTTCTCCATTTCTGTTTTAATCCAGTTCCATGAAGCTCCTATTCCTTTTTCAGGATTATTCTGATCACTAAGATTATGACGGGTATGGAAGGAGACAAGCTTTCTGACAACCTGTTCAATGCGTTCTCGTGAGATCTCATCGACCATCTTTTTTATTTCCTTGTCACGGTTGATGATAGTCTGCGACCTGAGAGGCAGGATAATGAAACAGAGGATTAATATGGAGATTGATTTTTTCATGTGTTTGGTTTTGGATAAAAATATAATTTTTTTTCTAACCGAAGAATGCCACATCTAACAAATCAGGAAACACCGATGATTGTAGAGACATGGCATGCCGTTGGAAAGACATGGCATGCCATTGATTGAAGAGACATGGCATGCCATGTCTCTACATAAACCTTAATACGCTTTATAGTATTCCCTGTATGTTTTTACTATATTGGAGATTTTTATTTCCTTGGGGCAACGGGCTTCGCATGCTCCTGTATATGAGCAGCTTCCGAAGCCTGCGTTATCCTGTGCTTCTATCATTATCCTTACACGTTCTTTTGCTTCAACCTGACCCTGAGGCAGGATTGCCAGATGAGCTACTTTTGCTGAAACAAAAAGCATGGCGGATGCATTTTTGCATGCAGCAACACAGGCGCCGCATGCAATGCAGATCGAGGCATCGAATGCAGCTTCATATTTTTTCTTTGAGACAGGTTCCGTGTTTGCCTCGGGAGCAGAACCGGAGTTGACGGATATGAACCCCCCTGCCTGGTTTATCTTGTCGAAAGCCGACCTGTCCACAATCAGATCCTTAACGACAGGGAAAGCTTTTGCTCTCCATGGCTCGATCCAGATTGTCTCTCCGTCACTGAAATATCTCATCGACAAAGTGCAGGTTGTAACCGCCTTAGCCGGGCCGTGCGGATAACCATTAATATACAATCCGCAGGAACCGCATATACCTTCGCGGCAGTCGTGATCGAAAGCAATGGGATCTTTATCCTCCTCAACAAGTCTTTTATTGAGAGCATCGAGCATCTCGAGAAAAGCCATATTCGGAGATACATTATCCATTGAATAGGTCTCAAATCCTCCTTTCGATTTGGAATCCTTTTGCCGCCATATTTTTAGAATGAGCTTCATGCCAGATAAATTATCAATTAGAAAATAACTACACTAATTAAGTAGGCTGAGGGCAGGGGGCTTAGGGCAAAAGGTATGCTATTCCCTGCTCCCTGCTCCCCGCTCACTGCTATATATAACTCCTTACTTTCATCTCCACTTATGCTGAGGGTAGGGGGCTTAGGGCAAAGGTTTGGAACTACTCCTGACTCCCTGCTCCCTGTTCTCCGCTCCCTGCTATTTGTAGCTCCTCACTTTCATCTCCACTGCTTCGAACTTCAGTTTTTCTTTATGAAGCACATGTGGATTTTGTTCACCTGCATACTCCCAGACTGCAACGTAAGCAAACTCCTCGTCATTTCTCAGGGCTTCACCATCTTCTGTCTGGTATTCTTCCCTGAAATGGGCTCCGCATGATTCTTTCCTGTTTAAGGCATCCGTTATAAGCAGTATGGCCAGATCAAAATAATCCGCTACTCTTCCTGCCTTTTCGAGCTCCTGGTTCAGCTCGTTCTGTGTTCCTGGTATATTGAGATCACGCCAGAATTCTTCCTTAAGCTCTTTCACAAGTGTCATGGCTTTTTTCAGTCCTTCCTCGTTACGGATCATTCCGCAATAATCCCACATGATTTTGCCAAGACGTTTATGGAAAGAAGCGGCATTTTGTTTCCCTTTTACTGCCATGAGCTTGTTCAGACTGTCTTTTGCTGCAGCTTCAGCTTCATCAAACTCGGGAGTGTTGGTGGTGAATTTTGGCACCCTTATCTGATCAGCCATAAAATTTGAGATTGTAACAGGCAGGATGAAATATCCATCACATGCAGCCTGCATAAGAGAGCTTGCGCCCAGCCTGTTTGAACCATGATCAGAGAAGTTGGCCTCACCAACAGAGAATAGCCCGGGAATAGTTGTCTGCAGTTCATAATCAACCCACAATCCACCCATTGTATAGTGACCTGCAGGATAGATTTGCATAGGTTGTTCATAGGGGTTAATTCCCGTTATGGTCCTGTACATATGGAACAGGTTGCCATATTTTTCAGCAATTACCTCAATACCCTGTTTTTTAATCGCATCCCTGAAGTCAAGATTCACTGCGAGACCGTTATCCCCGACGCCATACCCGGCATCGCATCGCTCTTTAGCGGCTCTTGAAGCTATATCCCGGGCTACAAGGTTGCCGTATGACGGGTATCGCCTTTCGAGGTAGTAATCTCTTTCCTCTTCCGGGATTTCGTTCGGGGGACGCTTATCACCCTTTTTCTTTGGCACCCAGACACGACCGTCATTCCTGAGTGATTCGGACATTAGTGTAAGCTTAGCCTGGAAGTCATTCAGCTGGGGTATGCATGTAGGATGTATTTGTACAAAGCTTGGATTGGCAAAGAAAGCTCCTTTCTTATGAGCTTTCCAGGCTGCAGATGCATTGGAGTTAACGGCAAGAGTCGATAAATAATATATTGTTCCATAGCCTCCCGTTGCAAGTACAACTGCATGTGCTGCGTGTCTTTCAATTTCGCCGGTTATAAGGTTGCGCGTTATTATACCCCTTGCTTTACCGTCGATCAGAACAAGCTCCAGCATCTCGCGTCTCGGAAAAACTTTCACATTTCCCTTTTTAATCTGTCTTACCAGTGATGAATATGCGCCAATGAGGCATTGCTGACCGGTCTGGCCCCTTGAATAGAATGTCCTGGAAACCTGCACACCTCCGAATGAACGAGTGTCAAGTGTGCCCCCATATTCACGGGCAAAAGGAACACCCAGAGCAGTAAGGTGATCAATAACCTGGTTGCTGACTTCTGCCACCCTGTAAACATTTGCCTCGCGGGCGCGGAAATCACCACCTTTGATCATGTCGTAGAACAACCGGTAAACACTGTCCCCGTCATTCTGATAATTCTTTGCCGCGTTAATTCCTCCCTGTGCAGCCACAGAGTGTGCACGTCGCGGGGAATCCTGGTAACAGAAGCTTTTCACATTATAGCCAAGCTCTGCAAGCGAGGCGGCAGCGCTTGCACCAGATAAACCTGTGCCAACAACAATGATCTCCAGCTTTTTCTTGTTAGCCGGATTTACAAGCTTGTTAGAGGCTTTATACTTTGTCCACTTCAGGGCGAGAGGTCCATCGGGTATTTTGACATCTATTTTATCCATAATTGATAAATATTTCAGTTATCTCAGGAGCCACAATGAAACAGCAATAAAAGCAAATCCTGAAGGAATGAAGATTGCGTAAATCACAGCAAGTCCTTGCACGACAGGTGTCCAAATCCTGTGTTTCAGACCAAGGGTCTGAGCAGCCGACCAGATAGCGTGATAAAGATGAAGGCCAAGGATTATGAAGCTTGCTATATAAATATAGTTATATGCAGGAATGCTGAAAAGATTGTGTGCAATTGTATAGAAATCCTCAGGATTGCCCGCGACAAGGCCGAGCTTAATAAAGAAGAAATTGAAAAAGTGAAGTGCAAGGAAGATCATTACGGAGCCGCCTGTCCATATCATGAAACGGGAAAAAAATGAAGTATCGGATTTATTTACCCTGACATAACCTACAGGTCTTGACATCCAGTTACGGAACTGAACTATCAATCCCCAGATTATGTGAACAAGCAACGCCATGATCAGCAGCACCTCCAGGATCCTTACAACAGGGAAAGTTGCCATAAAGTGAGCTGCCCTGTTAAAAACCTGCGGATTGTCGAGAAGCAAAAGTGAATTTACATAGAGATGGACCGGCAGAAAGAACAGGAGAAAGATGCCGGCAAGAGCCATCACAAGTTTTTTGGAAATGGATGAAAAAAGTATCTGTTCCATTGATAACCAGATTGGTATGAAACTATAATGTATTGTTTTGAGGACTTACATCAAAGTTAGCTTAATTCTGCAAGAAAAGCAATATCCGGCTTCTTTACGTATAACGTGATAAGGATCATAATTGATTAATGATTAATTTTGCATTGTTAAACAATTCCGATTATGTATTCGACAATTCACGGACGGAAAATCTGGTATACTGATTCAGGCAAGGGATTTCCTGTGGTCCTGGTACATGGATATCTTGAGTCTTCCGAAATCTGGAATGGCTTCGGTGAGAGACTTCCCTCTGAATTCAGGGTGATTGCTGTTGATCTTCCGGGTCATGGCCGCTCGGAAGTGTACAGTGAAACACATTCCATGGAGATGATGGCAGACATAATCAGGGAATTGCTTGACAAGCTCAAAATAGATAAAACAGTTCTTCTGGGACATTCCCTGGGTGGATATGTAACGCTTGCATTTCTTGACATGTATCCTCAGTATCTTTCAGGGTATTGCCTCTTTCACTCGCATCCGCTGGCCGATACCCCTGAGATTCTCGAAAAAAGAAGAAATGATATATCAACAGTCATGGCCGGGAAGAAGGATCTGATGTATCCTGATAGTATTGAGCGGATGTACGCTTCAAAGAACCTGGAAAAGCTGAAAGATGCTGTTAAAAGATCAAAAAAGATCGCTTCTGTCATCCCCGGTAACGGAATTATTGCACTTCTTAACGGTATGATGAAGAGGCCTGCCAGGACAACGATTATGGAAGAAGGAAGAGTACCATGTCTCTGGATACTTGGAACAATGGATAACTACATACCCTACGGGGTCGTGCAGACAAAAGTAAAACTTCCGGAAAATGCCCGGCTAGTGGTGTTAAAGAACTCCGGTCACCTTGGCTTTATTGAAGAAGAAGAGATTTCAGCACAGATAGTAGCGGAGTTTGTAAAGAGTGTTCTATAGCATGAACTCACCCCCTGGCCTCTCTCTGCATCCCATGAACTCACCCCCTGCCCCCTCTCTGCAAAGCAAAGAGGGGGTAGCCGGCTCTAGTTCTGTGTTATCGGACCTCTGATCGCGGGCTTATCTCCTGATTTGTTATTCTCAAGGTAGCTTATAGCATATTTCAAAGTAGTATCGATATTTTCCCAGATAGGATAAAACCCTTTATTATCAAGAATATTGCGGGCAATATAAGCTTCCAGTTGCGTGTGGATGATCTGACCGGATATTTTCAGACCTTCACGATCTTCCTTCACACCGTTTGCTGAGGCGTACCTGACAAATTGCTGTAAAAGAGACTGCTTGTCAAGGAACAGCTTCATTTCTTCAGGTTTGCTGAATTTGTTCAGTTTTTCCCTGTTCGACTCGGTATACTTCAGAGCAAACCTGTAAATGAGCGGCCTTACAGTAAGAAAATAATCGGAAATACCCGATGTGTCGACAGGGACATATTCATCAGGCATTATTCCGCCGCCTCCGAAAACGACTTTGCCGCCTGGTGTTATGAATTTCAGTGAATCGGAGAAATGAATACTGTCAGAAGCTTCGGCATCACCGCTGGCTGAGCGTGCAAGCAGTTCCTCGTAATATTCATCAAAACCATTTGCATATGATCTCTGGATCGACCTTCCTGTGGGAGTATAATAACGGGCAATAGTGAGCCTCATTCCTGAACCATCGGCAAATGCTACAGGTTCCTGGACAAGCCCTTTGCCGAAAGAGCGTCTTCCGATTATAGTACCCCGGTCATTATCCTGGACAGCGCCTGCAAGGATCTCACTGGCTGAAGCGCTCCATTCATCGATCAGTACGACAAGATCACCTGTTTCAAATTCCCCCTTCCCTGTTGCCCGGGCTTCATTGCGCGGGTGAGTTCTGCCTTTTGTATAAACAATAAGCTGATTTTCTTTAAGGAACTGGTTTGCTATCTGAACCGAAGCCTCCATGATACCGCCCGAGTTATTTCTGAGGTCAAGAATAAGGCTCTCCATACCCTGTATTTTCAGATCACGGAGATTCTTTATAAACTCATCGAAGGTGGTCATTGCAAAGTTGTTGATCTTCATGTAACCAATACGGTCGTTCACCATATATGAAGCGTCGATGCTGTACATCGGGATCTTATCACGCGTTATTTCGAACGGGATAAGTTCTTTCTGGCCGTTACGCTGCACCCTGATACTAACAACAGTACCCCTTGGTCCCTTTAGCATGCTCATTACCTTCTGATCACTGATATTCTTACCTGCAACAAGCGAATCATTCACATAAAGTATTTTATCCCCGGGGAGCAATCCTACTTTCTCAGAAGGTCCTCCCGGTATAGTGCTGATGACCAGTATTGTATCGGTGAGCATGTTAAATGAGATTCCTATCCCGTCGAAATTACCCTGTAAAGGTTCATTCGCACGCGCCAGATCCTTTGCCGGTATATAAACAGAATGCGGATCAAGTTTTTTAAGCATTGCAGGAATGGCCGTTTCAATAAGATCGTTGCGGTTGACAGAGTCAACATAATTCGCCTCAATAATATTGAGTATATTGGATATCTTATCATTACGAAAACGAAGTGTCGGACTGGCAGGCATATCATTTCCCCCCGGGAAAAACTTTCCAATCAAAACTCCGGTGGCCAGGGTTAAGCCCATCAGCAATGGGAGAAAGATGCTTCTTCTTGAATTATTGTAGTTCATAAATGTCTTTTTCAGGATCAATATATACCAGTTCTATTCCTGCACGCTTTAAAAGATCCAGGCCATCGGTCTTGTGATATTTGTTACAATATACTACTCTTTTAATACCGGATTGTATTATGAGCTTTGCACATTCCATACATGGTGATGTTGTTACATAAAGTGTTGAATCCTCACTTGAATTATGCGATTTGGCAACCTTGGTAATAGCATTTGCCTCCGCATGAAGAACATATGGTTTTGTAACATTGTTCTCATCTTCACATACATTTTCAAAACCGGCAGGTGTTCCGTTATACCCGTCGGAGATGATCATTTTGCCTTTAACAATAAGAGCTCCCACCTGCCTCCTTATGCAGTAAGAGTTCTGAGCCCAGATAGTTGCCATCTGCAGGTAACGTTTGTCAAATGCTGCCTGTTTTTCACCATAGGGTTTGAGATCCTTTATGTCCGGCATTATTTAATAACAATTTAAGAGCCTCAAAGTTAAATATTTTTTAACGGGGTCTTCCGGCTGTGCAGTTAAAATTAATTCCCGGAAGTTGATAACTATTTATGCTTTTTAATGTTTTATGTTCATTACTCAAAGTATTTTTGCATGAATTTTGTTTAAGGATCAGGGAGCGGTACTTGCTGCTTTGGGGTTCTCTTAAAAAATTTTGTTTATGAAGTACTATTTATCTGTGTTTGTTTTTGCATTTGCATTTGCAGGCCTGTCCGGCCAGGATAAATTTGCAGATCCACGCGATGGCAATGTCTACAGGACCATCAAAGTAGACGGGTTGACCTGGATGGCAGAAAATCTCAGATTCACAGGCATCGAAGGAGCCTATTGCTTCGATAACGACAAGAACAATATTCCTATTTATGGCGCATTGTATGAATGGAAAGCTGCCGTCAATGCATGTCCTTCCGGATGGCACCTTCCGAGCGGGGCCGAGTTCAGTAAACTCACTAACCATTTTGAAAGAAGGGATACCTGGGGCAAAGGACCAAATGATGCATTCAATATCCAGCTTGGCGGCCTTCAGGATTATGAAGGCATCTTCTCAGAGGTTGATGAAAGCGGCTACTATTGGACATCAACTGAGTACGATGAAAACTATGCCGAATACTTCAGTTATCTTATAATCGCAGAGAAAAAAGTGATCGACATTTCAAGGCAGGCCGATGTGGCTGAGATTCAAGGTTCGGAAAAAACAAATAAATACTCGGTCCGGTGCGTCAGGGATTGAGACCTATTTACAGGATACAGCATGTCATTTGCTGAAAGAGCCATTTCTTTTTTCAGTAATCTGGATTTCAGGGGGAAGCTTCCGGAGGGCATAAACATAATGAATCCTTTCCGGGGAAACCCGGAAGTATTGCAAGTGGTCACCCGGTTCTTCATGAAATTCTACAATGATGACAGGAACAGGCATCTGATCCTGGGAATCAACCCGGGACGATTCGGGGCCGGATCAACTGGAATTCCCTTCACAGATACACAACGGCTCACTGAAAAATGCGGCATACGGATGACCGGTATCAGGACTTTTGAGACTTCTTCTGCTTTTATATACGAGATGATAGATGCTTATGGGGGACCGGAGAAATTCTACTCTGATTTTTATATAAGTGCAGTTTCACCACTCGGATTTACCAGGGAAGGCAAAAATAAACAGGTTAACTATAATTATTATGATAGCAGACTTCTTACTGAATCGCTTTCAGGTTTCATAAAGAAGTGCCTGGATGATCAGCTTGAATTCGGCATCTTCAGGGATACCTGTTTTTGCCTGGGTACTGGTAAGAACTATAAGTTCCTGATGGAGCTTAACAAAAGTCAGGGTTATTTCGGGAACATTATACCACTTGAACATCCAAGATTCATAATGCAGTATAAATCAAAACAAAAAGCAGCTTATATTAGTAAATATATTGAGGAATTTAATAAGATATCAAAGAGAAGCACATAACCCGACCTGTTATGGACCATGCGGGACATAGTCACGGCAACGTAAGCGGTAGAAACGTTCTTATCACAATTCTCCTGAATGTAATAATTACAGTTGCACAGGTGATAGGGGGAATCATTTCAGGTAGTATGGCCCTCCTTTCCGATGCAGCACACAATTTCAGTGATGTCCTTTCCCTGATCATCAGCTATTGGGCTATTAAACTATCCGGACGGGAACAGACCTTAAGACAAACCTATGGATTTAAAAGAGCCGGTATATTCGCCGCTTTTATAAATACAGCAATTCTGTTGGTAATCGCAGCTTTCCTTATCTCTGAAGCCATAAGCCGGCTAATTCATCCTGAACCCGTAACTGGTCAGCTGGTCATCCTTCTTGCTGCTCTAGGAATACTGATGAACGGATTGAGTCTGATATTCATAAAAAAAGATGCTGAAGGTAACATGAATATCCGTTCGGCTTTCCTGCATCTTTTTGCTGATATGCTTACATCAGTTGCAGTTCTGGCAGGAGGATTGGTAATTAAATTTCTTGGCTGGTTATGGATTGACGGAGCTCTTACAATCTGATTGCATTATGGCTGGTAATAAGCAGCTGGGGAATTTTCTACAAGTCGGTCAGAATATTTATGCAGTTCACGCCGCCTCATATCGATATCGAAAAGATCGCCCGGGAGATTACTGCCATTAAGGGAATCAAGAATATGCATCATGTCCATGTGTGGCAGCTCGATGAAAATGTGGTTCTGCTTGAAGCTCACCTGGACATGGATGAAGATTGTACAATCTCTCATTTTGAATCGATCCTTGAAAAAGTGGGCACTATACTTGGCAGTTTCGGAATCCGTCATTTTAATATTCAGCCAGAGCTGCACCGCGGCGACCGGAAAGAACTCATCCATTCAGGAAAATCAAAAAACCAGTAAAGGCTTCTCCAGCCAGCATCTTCACGATATTCATGCAAAGTGCAGGGTTTCTGTTTAATCTTCAGGTGATTTACAGAACTTTCCATGTAACCTGTTGTTATACATGACCGGGAAAAAATTTAACTGGCAAGATGAAAGAGATTTCGGGGAATTTACTGCTGAAGCTCATAGGAAGGCCGGATAATCATATAATTGATGTCCGGCCTGTTGATGCTTATAATGGCTGGGCTCTTAAAAATGAGAAAAGGGGCGGACATATCCGCGGTGCAAGATGCCTGCCGTCAAAATGGGCTGATTATATTGACTGGATTGATATAGTCAGACATAAAAAAATCTATCCCTGGACCCGCATCGTAATTTATGGCTATGATGATGAAAGTATCCTGAAAGTTGCTGATCGTTTTCTGAAATCGGGATATGATTATATTTCTATTTACAGAAACTTCCTGAATGAATGGACAGAGGATATTGATTATCCGATGGATAATCTTCCAAGGTACAGAAATCTTGTTTATCCCGAATGGATCAATATTCTCCTGAAGAACAAAAGGCCCCGGTTTTACAACAATAACAAGTATATTGTTATTCACACACATTACAAGAACAGGCAGGCATATCTCGGAGGGCATATACCAGGCGCCTTTGATATGGACACTCTTGCACTTGAAGACCCTGCAACATGGAACAGGCGAACGCCGGGTGAGCTGAAGAAAGCCCTGGAATCTCATGGTATTACTTCGGATACTACAGTCATACTTTATGGAAAATTCATGTTCCCTGATAACCAGGACCCTTTTCCGGGAAGCGCCGCCGGTGACATTGGCGCTATGCGATGCGCGTTCATTATGCTATATGCAGGAGTGAAAGACGTACGAATTCTCAATGGCGGTTTCCGATCATGGGAGGAAGCCGGTTTGCCGGTTTCATATGAGGATGAACCAAAGCCAGAGGCTGGAGAATTCGGAACAGAAATCCCTGCCAATCCATTTTTTGCAGTAGATACTCCCGAAGCAAAAGAAATTCTTGCGTCGGATGACAGAGAACTGGTTTGTGTCAGAAGCCGGAGCGAATATGCAGGAGAGGTTAGCGGTTATAACTACATTGAAAAGAAAGGACATATTCCGGGAGCAATTTTCGCAGACAGTGGTTCCGATGCTTATCATATGGAGAATTACAGAAACCCTGATCATACTACACGGGAATATCATGAGATAGATGAGAACTGGAGAAAGAACGGAATTACTCCTGATAAACTTTTGGCATTTTATTGCGGAACGGGCTGGAGGGGAAGCGAAGCTTTCATCAATGCCTGGCTCATGGGTTACCCGAAAATTTCCGTCTATGACGGAGGATGGTTCGAATGGAGCGCTGATCCGGATAATCCTGTTGAAACAGGGCTTCCGGTAACAAATGAGAGGTACGGGATATATTCACACTGAAATGGAGGCAAAAACTTTATCATTCGGAAGCCAGGGTGCTGCCGAAGTTGAGATCAGTGGTAATCTGGCGGCTGACACGATGACCGGGCTGAACTCATATCCTAAATTTCTTCTTCCGA
The DNA here is from genome assembly GCA_963744745.1 of uncultured Bacteroidota bacterium. GTDB lineage: Bacteria > Bacteroidota > Bacteroidia > Bacteroidales > VadinHA17 > LD21. Next base: position 535,804 of record CAVUVD010000002.1, read on the forward strand.
AATATTTTTATGATGACAAAGGCTCCTCTATCTTCCGCCGGATAATGAGTATGCCGGAATATTATCTGACCCGGTGCGAGCATGAAATATTTTCAGAGTACGCTGAAGATATGGTCAATTTATTAATTGAAGGATCAGCGGAGATTAATCTTATTGAACCTGGTGCAGGCGATGGCTCAAAAACAATTATTCTGCTTAAAGGTCTTGTAAAGACAAGCAGGAAGTTCAGGTTTATACCGGTGGATATCAATAATGAAGCAATTATTATTCTACGGGATTCTGTACTGTCAGCTTTACCTGATGCTGATGTACAGCCCAGAACAGGAGATTACTTCCATATGTTCGATACCTCCGGATATGAGAAAGACAGCAGGAATGTTATACTATTTCTTGGATCGAACATTGGAAACCTTAACAACAGTGAACTGAATATGTTCCTTGAGAATATTTCCGGTTTCACAAAAAAAGGAGATAAAATGCTTATTGGCTTCGATTTGAAGAAATCACCGGGAGTGATCATGAAGGCGTATGATGATGCGGCAGGATTAACAAGGCAATTCAATCTCAACCATCTTGTGAGACTGAACAGGGAACTGGAAGCGGATTTTAACCTGTCTTCATTTGAACACCATACTGAATATAATCCCGTTACAGGAGAATTGAAGAGTTATCTGATTTCAACAGTAAGGCAGACTGTTTATATCGGGGCTTTAGATGAAACATTCACATTCGGACAATGGGAACCGGTTTTTATGGAGCTTTCGCGAAAATTCGATACCGGCACAATTGGAACTCTTGCAATCTCCCATGGCTTCAGGGTTGTTAAAAATTTCACAGACAGCCGGAGTTGGTTTGTTGATTCAATCTGGACACGAGTTTAATCTTTACCTTTATATCCGGTTTTCCGTGGTGCCTGCAGGCAACCGGAATTCTGATTAGTTTTGTAGAACAAGGGCAATTCCTGATGTTTGAGAGTGTCTTAACAATATCACTTACCGGTTTAATTGCAGGTTTTATCTTCGCAATGCCAATCGCTGGTCCGATCAGTATCCTGATTGTTTCAAATGCTCTGCATGGGAGAAGGAGATACAGCAACCTGATAAGCCTGGGAGCTGCAATATCCGATTTCATCTTTATATTCATTGCGGTATATGGTATTTCAAGCCTGTACTCATACTATAAACCGGCAGTGCCTTACCTGTTAATTGCCGGCTCTCTTTTCTTTATTTTCCTTGGATATAAGCTTTTCAGAAAGCCTGTCGACATAGATCATTTTGAAGAAAAAACTCATATGACAGATATGATCAGGGACAGTGGAACAAGGGGAGTTTACACAGGATTCATGGTGAATATGCTCAATCCAACTCAGTTCATCGGGGGCCTGATCTCTTCTTTCTTCGTGATCTCACTTATTTCTTCTGTCGGGCTGAACACGGGCGGACTAGAAACCGTGATCAATAAAAATGTTAAGGAAATAGGAACGATTAATGGTGAAAACCTTGAAGAGAAGATCCCCGGGAAAATCAGGAATTTCAGGGAGGAGTCTCCCGACAGAAGTCAGGACTACGTGAAATATCCTTCTTACTTTCATTTGCTTATCAGTGTTATATATGCATTTACACTCTCTCTCGGCAGCCTTTTCTGGTTCTATTTTCTTGCCTGGATCCTCTCAAGATACAGAAGATTGATTAACATAAAAATCCTCAATTCACTCATTAAAGGATTTGCTCTGGCACTCGCTGTCATTGGCTTTTACTTTGGATACCTTGGGGTCAGGGAACTCATATGATCTTCCCGGAAAATTCGCTATATTGTGATTCTAAATTTCTCCCTATGGCTCTTACACTTTCTTTACTGGCTGTCTTCGGAATTGCCATGGCTCATTTCGAAGGTGTTGTTGTTGTGTATCTCAGAAAAGCTCTGGGAATGCTTGACTCAGATGGCAATAAGGAATCGGTAGGGAAAATACCGAAACGATTTCTTTATATCGAAATGACAAGAGAAGCAGCAACAATAATCATGCTTGTTGTTAATTGCTTATCTCACCGGTACAACGTGGATTGAAAGGGGTATCTTTTTTTTATGGACATTCGCATTCTGGGATCTGTTTTATTATCTGTCTTTGTACATTCTCATAAAATGGCCTCCCAGCCTTAAATCTATTGACGTGTTATTCCTTATACCTGTTCCCTGGATTGCACCTGTCTGGTTCCCCGTTGGTGTTTCATCGATCACAATCATTACAATTGCGATTCTCTACCTGTTGAATATTATCTAAAGCCAAAATAGAACACAGATAACACTGATGCGACGGATATTCACTGATTTTGATCCGTGTAAATCCGTAAAATCCGTGTCATCAGTGTGCTATTAAAATTATGCAGCATTTTGCTGAATCAGAATATCTCATCTTGAAAGAAGTTATTTTTGTAATAAAAAATTCTTTTGTTTATTTCTCAGAATACATCGCTGAATCTCAATATTATTTTCCGTTCTCTTAAGTACCGGAACTACCGCCTGTTTTTCAGCGGGCAAAGCATTTCGCTTATCGGTACCTGGATGCAGAGGATTGCAATGCCCTGGCTTGTATATCATATGACCGGCTCTGAACTCCTCCTTGGTGTTGTCAGTTTTGCGGGTCAGATTCCAACTTTTTTACTTGCCCCATTTGCAGGAGTGATTACCGACAGGTGGAGCAAATACAGGGTTCTGATTATCACTCAGGTCGTTTCACTTCTGCAGGCATTATTGCTTGCCGTGATAACACTAACCGGATATGTGGAACTCTGGCATATTGTTGTATTGAGTGTTACTCTCGGCTGTGTAAATGCCTTTGATGTCCCGACGCGTCATTCATTTGTAATTGAGATGGTAGGCAACAAGGATGATCTGGGCAACGCAATTGCCCTGAATTCACTCATGTTCAATGGTGCACGCCTGATCGGGCCATCTGTTGCAGGACTGCTGCTTGCAGTGACAAATGAAGGCATCTGCTTTCTTCTGAATGCATTGAGCTATGTTTTTGTGGTGGCATCATTACTGATGATGAAGCTTGATAAACGGAAGATTCCTTCGCATGAAACTCATATTGTTCAGGAGCTCAATGAAGGATTTAAATATGCCTTCGGATTCCCTCCTATAAAACATCTTTTACTGCTTCTCACCGTTGTCAGTTTAACCGGGTATGTCGTACCAGGTTCTTATGCCTGTGTTTGCCAAGGATATACTGATGGGAGGTTCCCAGACATACGGGTTTCTTATGGGAGCTGCAGGAATGGGCGCTCTCGCCGGAGCCATTTTCCTGGCTTCGAAAACCACTGTGCTCAGGCTTGGAAGAATGGTTCCCGCAGCAACACTCCTGTTTGGCTCCGCGCTTGTCTTGCTATCATTTTCAAGAATTGTTTCAGTCTCTCTCCTGTTAATGATTTTTATAGGAATGGGATCGATGTTGCAGGCTGCTACAAGCAATACAATCCTGCAAACAATAACAGACGATGATAAAAGAGGAAGGATAATGAGTTTTTACACGATGGCTGTTATGGGAACCGCACCATTCGGAAGCCTTCTTTCAGGCGCACTGGCCAGGAAAATTGGGACTCCGGTTACTGTGCTTATATTCGGAATCATTACAATCCTCAGCGGCTTGTTCTTCTTTAGAAAGCTGCCTGAGCTCAGGAACCTTGTCAGGCCTGTCTATGTTAAGCTGGGCATTATACCGGAAGTTGCAGAGGGTATACGGAAATCCGAAGAGGTCACCGGAACATAAGATTGCAACCTTTGCGGGTTGTATGATAGTCTTTAGTTTAAGTTAATAAATAAGTTCTTAAACATGAAAAACTACATCCTGTTACCGGTATTACTCATCCTTTCGCTATCCGGCTGTGAAAAATCCGGGAAAAATGAGCCCGATGAAAAATCAGCTTACGATATGATCATCGATCATACCTGCACAAAGCTTTCAACTATTCCTGAAGAATGGGTAAGCAATGCAAAAACCGATCTGCACATTGCTTACGGACATACTTCACACGGCAGCCAGTTAACAGAGGGAATGACAGGCCTGGTGTCATTTAAGGGAAATACATATAGCTGGAATAATGGAGGGACAGGAGGTGCACTCGATCTTCATGATTATGCGATGAGCGGCGACCTGGGTAATCCCGACAGAACATCCTGGGCTGCAAGAACACGGACCTATCTGGCAGCCAATCCTGATGTGAATGTTATTATCTGGTCATGGTGCGGGCAGGTTTCATCGGCAACTGAAGCAGACATTACAACTTACCTTAATCTCATGTCAACCCTCGAAACTGAATTCCCGGCAGTGAAGTTCGTCTACATGACAGGGCATCTCGACGGAACCGGTCTGACCGGTAACCTGCATCTGAGGAATGAACAGATAAGGAAGTATTGCAAGGATAATAAAAGAATATTATATGATTTTGAGGATATAGAATCTTATAATCCCGATGGAGTGTATTTCGGCGACAAGAAACCCAACGATGCCTGCCAGTATCGATAGTGATGGCAATGGTTCTCCGGACAAGAACTGGGCCACCGAATGGCAGAATTCGCATTCAAGGGGGGTCGACTGGTATACCTGTGGTTCAGCACACAGCGAGCCCGTAAATGCCAACCAGAAAGCTTATGCCGCCTGGTGGCTATGGGCAAGGCTTGCGGGCTGGGACGGGAATTAGGTCTTGTTGCAGGTTACAGGTTGCAGGTTGCAGGCTGTGGTAAATTCAACATGCAACAAGCAACTTGCAGCATGCAACTTTCAATCTATTCAGAAATCTCGTATACTGCACTGGTAAGCGGTGCAGCTGCTCCCGCATTCAGACCCACCTTCATAAGGTAATCGCCTGTATAACTTTTACCATTTTCTGACGGACCAAACCTCCTGCCTTCAGTGGAAATGTTTATTTCGGTTATTTTATATGTCTTCTGCGGATCAAGGCCCTGCAGCTTCACACGATTAAATGTTTCACCGTATTCTGAATTCAGGGTATAAGCAAAAAGCACTGCTTTGTTTTTTGATTCATTTACATACATGAGAACCGCCCTGTTCTCCTCGTAAGGAGATATCAGCCTGTAAAGATCGCCATGCCAGATCACATCACTGAGTCTTTTATAATTTTCAACAGCATGCCTGGCTGAACTTCAATTCGTTTTCGGTCAGTTCCTTTACCGGTATGTCATATCCCATTTTGCCCATCATTGCCACATCGGTCCTGAATTTAAGCGATTGTTTTCCCCATGAGGTGATATGATTACAGACAGAAATTGCCGGGAAGAAGTAAGAGTACCCCCATTGCATATATACTCTTTCAAGAGCATCTGTATTATCGCTTGCCCAGAACTCCGTGAAATAACGAAGCGCTCCGTAATCCACTCTTCCGCCGCCACCTGAGCAGAGCATCATTGGTAAATCCGGATATTTCAGACGGATCTTTTCAAGAACGTCATAAAGGCTGTTCACATAATCAATATAGAGATGCGACTGCTTGTCCTTCAGATAAACGGAATAAGCATTTGTCATCATCCTGTTGCAATCCCATTTGAAGAAGGCAATTCCCGGGTATGCTGTCATAAGATCGTCCACAACATCATATACAAACTCCTGGACTTTTGGATTCGTGAGATCGAGCACCAGCTGGTTGCGGAAATAATGTTCCGGCCTGTTTGGAAGCTTCAGCACCCAGTCGGGGTGTTTTTCATAGAGTTCACTTTTTGGATTGACCATCTCAGGCTCAATCCATATTCCGAATTTCACACCTTTATTTGTTGCTTCTTTTACAAGGTAGCCGACACCATCAGGTAGTTTTGCTTTGTTTTCCTGCCAGTCGCCAAGCCCGGCCCTGTCGTTATTCCTCGGATACTTATTGGCAAACCATCCGTCATCGAGAAGGAACAGATCCAGTCCCATCTTCTTTGTATCATCGAGAATACCCGTAAGCTTTTCCTGGTTGAAATCAAAGTATGTACTTTCCCAGTTATTCAGAAGTGTGTACCTTGAACCATTGCCGTCCATCACACCATAGTTTTTTGCCCAGTTATGGAGGTTACGACTCGCCTGACCGCGGCCGGTGTTTGAATATGTGCAGATGAAAGAAGGTGTTTTGAAAGTTTTCCCTGGCTGCAGCGAGTATTCGGAACCATAAGGATTTATTCCGGAGATAACTCTCAGCGAGTTCTTCTCATCAATCTCAAAGAGGAATCTGAAATTGCCCGACCATCCGAGAGTACCGGCAATAAGTTCCCCATTGTTTTCATCCGATTTCCCATTCAGTGAGAGAAAGAACACGGGTGTCTGATACATATGCGCCCTTGTTCCCAGTTTTGTATCGAGTATCTTGATGCCTGCTGTAAGCCGGTTATCTTCCATTTTCATCTCTTCGGCCCAGTCGCCATGGAACTGTGTAAGCCAGTATTGCTCTGCATCGAAGTGAAGCATTGACGATGCATAATTATAAAGCATTACCGGTTGTTTTTCATTATGGACTATTTCAACCCATTGTTCAATTACATCTTCTTTTGAATATGTCCGGATGTTGATATATACCTGAACAGGATATTCAGGGTCCTTCAGCAGGATTTTCGTCAGTGTGACATTTTTATCCGTATTATCAGTCTCATGACTCATATATTTCAGTTCAAGCGAGGGATTGAAATCATTATGCGTTACCCTTATTGCAGCCTCGAAGAGGTTATCGGTACCAAATGTTGCGTAAGCAAGGTGACCGGCATCCCTTTGTTGCGCCAGGCTTTCATAGGAGGAAAGCTTTGGACCGAGGTATACCTGGTACAGCCTTCCGTCCCTTCCATTCACCTTAAACAGCAAGTCGGTATGGGAGGTTCCTGTTGCAATAATGATGTCTTTTGGATTCTGTTGTTGCTGGCCTGCCGGAGTCTGTGAAACAGAATAATGTAAAACTGAAAAAACGAATGCAAAGAGAAGGGTAAATTTTTTCATAGCCGGTAAACTATAGGATTAATAGAACAATAAAGATAGAAAAATTCTAAATTTGGCTTCCAAAACTCCGAACAACCAGATCTTAATGAAACACATTTCTCTTTTTATCGCACTCTTATTATTCAATAACCTTTTTGTTACCGCCCAGATACAGGATAGTTCAAAAAGCGCCACCGCTGTCAAACAGCCTGAATACACAACATCGAGGCTCGTCACACCAAAACCGGTGATTGACGGTAAGCTGGATGACGAATGCTGGAAACATGGCACATGGGCTGGTGATTACACACAGTTTATCCCGAATGAGGGCGCTAAGCCAACCTACCCGACTGAACTCAATATCCAGTATGATGACAAGAACCTCTATATTGCTTTCAGGGCTTATGATGGTGAACCTGACAAGATTGTAAGGATGGCAGGTGTGCGTGATGAAACTGTTGGAGATATGATGGGCCTTACATTTGACAGTTACCGCGATTACAGGACCGGCTTTGAATTCACGATTACAGCATGGGGGCAGAAAGTTGATCTCGTGCTTTTCAATCCCATGAACTGGGACTTCAACTGGAATGCCGTGTGGAAAGGGAAAGTAGGTACAGAGGATTCGGCATGGGTTGCCGAGCTTGAAGTCCCGCTTAGTCAGCTCCGGTACAGTAATAAAGATGAGCAGGTATGGGGAATGCACACATGGCGGTGGATTTCACGTCTTTCTGAGGAGAGCAACTGGGAGAAACAATCAAAAACCGGTCCCGGAATGCTGTATAATTTCGGTGAGCTGAAAGGTATCAAGGGGTTGAAACCATCAAGGCGACTTGAGATAATGCCTTTTGCCCTCGGAGAGCTTAATACAATGAAGGAACAGCCCGGTAATCCCTTCACTGAGAATGGCAGGCTCTGGAAAGGCAATGCAGGCCTCGATGCAAAAATCGGGGTGTCGAGCAATTTCACTATCGACCTGACTGTTAACCCCGATTTCGGCCAGGTTGAATCTGATCCGTCTGTTATGAATCTAACGGCATTTGAAACATTCTACGAAGAGAAACGACCCTTTTTTCTTGAAGGACTTACAATTTTCGATTATAATTTTGATGAGCAGAACCTTTTCTATTCCAGGAGGATCGGCCATGCACCTTCCCGCACAATCACTCCCGGTGAAAATATGTTTGTGAAATCACCTGATAAGACATCAATCCTCAGCGCAGTCAAATTCAGCGGTACAACATCGAAAGGTTTATCAGTCGGACTGATCCAGAGTGTAACTGCAAACCAAAGGGCTCAACTCAGTGATCTTCAGGGTAACAGGAGCACTGCTGAGGTTGAGCCGCTTACAAGTTATACTATAGGCAGGATACAAAAAGGATATAACGCCGGTAACACAATCATGGGAGGGATGATTACCTCAACAAACCGTTTCATCAACAATCCGGCACTCGAATTTCTCAGCCATGACGCATACACTGGAGGATTGGATCTTCTCCATCACTGGAAGGATAAAGAGTTCTTTCTTGATGCAAAACTGACAGGCAGCTATATTAATGGAACAATAGAATCCATCCGTCGGCTGCAGGAGAGTTCAACACATTATTTTCAACGACCGGGAATGAAGTACCTGGATTATGATACAACCCGAACCTCCCTGAGCGGTACAGGAGGGAAGCTGCGAATCGGAAAAGGATCCAAAGGATTCTGGAGATATTCCACAGGTGTGACCTGGGCTTCACCCGGGCTCGATCTTAATGATCTTGGCTACATGAGAATGGCTGATGATATCAACCAGGAAAACGAGATTTCTTACATGATCAATCAGCCAGTATCGATATTTCACTCCTACACAATCTCGCTCGAGCAGTTTAACTCCTGGAATTTCAGGGGGACATACCTGGGCTCGGGAGGTCATCTTAATTTCAATTCAGAATTTACTAACAACTGGAGTTTTAACGGGAATTTCATATTTCATTCATCAGGGCCTGATACAAGGATTTTACGCGGCGGACCAGACCTGCTCCTGCCAGTCTTCAATAATGACTTTCGGATCGATAAGGACAGATGCTTCAAAAAAGATCATCGGATCAATCGGCGGACAATATGAAAGAAGGCTAAACGGTTCAGCTGCTTCATACCAGCTTCAGCCCGGAATATCGGTAAGACCTTTTGGGGCTCTTAAGATTGGGATCAGCGCGGATTATTCGGAAAATTATGATGAGCTTCAATATGTAACGACAATATACAATACCCGCAACAGGTATATACTTGGTTCAATTGATCAGAAAACCCTCGGTCTGACCTTCAGGGTTGATGTGAATATTTCACCGGAACTGTCAATCCAGTACTATGGCAGCCCGTTTTTTTCGAAGGGAAAATATTCAGAGTTCAGACAGGTGATCGATCCGAAAGCAGAGGTATATGAAGAACGTTTCATTACGTACGAGAATGTCAGGAGGGCCGATGGATTAGTTACTCTTGAAACTGATATTCTCCCTCATGATGCAATTGCTGATCCGGATTTCAACTTTTACCAGTTCCGTTCAAACCTTGTAGCCAAATGGGAATATCGTCTCGGATCATTCATTTATTTTGTATGGTCAAGTGACAGGACCGGATACCTGAATTCGGCTGATAAATCACTGGGTAAATCATTCGGTCTTCTGGGAGATGCTTTCCCTGAAAATATATTTCTGATTAAATTGAATTACTGGTTTAGCTTGTAAGATGGCAGTAACATTAAGATTAATAGAAAAAAAAGATAACAGGGAGATTGCCTCCCTGATCAGAACTGTATTCAGGGAATTTAAAATCGATCGCCCCGGAACCGTTTATTTCGATCCAACAACCGATGATCTTTATACCCTTTTCCAGACAGCCGGCTCTGAATACTGGATAGCAGAAGATGAAGGAGTAATAATCGGAGGTTGCGGGATTTATCCGACACCAGGCTTACCTAAGGGTTGTGTTGAACTGGTCAAGCTATACCTTGATTTCGCTCAAAGAGGCAAAGGTACGGGTTGGAGGCTTATGGAGAAAGCTTTTGAATCGGCCCGGAAATTCGGTTACAGGCAGGTTTATCTTGAATCGATGCCTGAGCTCAGCAAAGCAATCAGCCTTTATGAACGAGCCGGATTCAGGTTCATCCCGGCCCAGCTGGGCAATTCCGGACATTTCGGCTGTGATATCTGGATGATAAAAGACCTATAGCTAGCAAGAAGTTATATTATAATATATATTAAAATTAATATTTAATTTGTATTATAATATATACCTGGTTTAAGATCCTTGCTTCAATGCAGCTCCATTGCTAAGTGACAAGCCCTGTAAATAATTGGTACACTATCTTATAAGATCCTTCACTACGCTTCGCTGCGTTAATAATGACAAGTTCTGTATATAATTGGTACTCATTTGCAAAAGATGCTTCACTTCGCTTCGCTGCGTTCAGCATGACAGTCGCTATTGAGATGAGAGGAGTGAAGAGGCGCATTTTGCAGAGAAATTGTCCCTGGAGTTGGTTTGAATCAAAATGCGCCTCTTCACTCCCTATTTATCACCATTTGCGTGTCATTCTGAGATTTTATTCAATTTTTTTTGCACTCCTATCGTTATGACAATTTTACATACAGTGTAACCGCTTCTTCGAATAGTGTAATTAATGCCTGTTTCTGAGTGTGGTTCCGGAAGATTGAGCCTCCATGCATGGTACTTCCCTTAGAGGAATGTCCGATTAGTAGTATTTCATTTTCCTAAAGGCCTTCCGGGTGTGTTTTTGTTTCTTATTTAAAATTATAATGAATGGAAAAATTAAGGGATAAAGCGGCAGGGATCGATATTGGCGCAAAGAAAAGTATTCGTATCAATCGATGGAGATGAAGTAAGATCATTCTTCACATTCACAGAAGACTTTGAGAATTTACGGGAATACTTGGTGGATAACTCTATTGAAACAGTTGCCATGGAAGCAACAGGTGTCTATTGGGGTATCCTATATGAGATGCTTGAAGAAGCTGGGATTGATGTCTGGCTTGTCGATGGTAGGCAAACCAAACAGGTACCTGGTCGCAAGACCGATGTTAAGGACTGCCAGTGGATACAACAGCTGCATTGCCACGGTTTGTTGAACCGGTGTTTTGTTGCAGATGCTGATATTAAAGAGCTGCGGGTTTATCAAAGGTTACGTGAGGATCACATCAGGTCTGCTTCAATGCATATCAATCACATGCAAAAAGCAATGATTGAAATGAATTTAAGACTGCCAGAGGTTCTAAATCAGGTTCATGGGGCAAGTGGGATAGCCATCATTAAAGCAATACTAAATGGGGAACGCGATAAAGAAAAGTTATTAAACCTTTGCAATAGTAAGATTATAAGGACCAAAGGCGCTGAAGTACTGAAATCACTGAACGGGAGATATACTAAGTCAGGGTTGTTTGCACTAAAACAAGCATTTGAATCGTATCAATTTTATCAAAATCAAGTAAAGCAGTGTGATTTAATGCTTGGAGAGGTAATTAAAAGAATGGGCCGGGGAAAACCAGATCAGAAAAGCAATGTTCCCAGAAAAGCAATACGACACCATAAACCCGAAATTGATAATCTTGGTTCAGAAATGCTGAAGATTTTTGATGGAAAAGATGCTACATCATTATCAGGAATTACAGATTATACATGGATGCAACTACTTTCGGAAACCGGAACTAATTTATCCAAATGGGAAACGGAAAAACATTTTACAAGCTGGCTGGGTCTTGCACCAGGCCAACACACATCTGGCAAGATGAGAAGGAGCAAGAAGAAGAACGGTAAACCAAAAGCAGGTCAGATCTTCCGAACCATTGCTCAGAGTCTATTAAATAGTAAAAAGATAGCACTTGGTGCCTTCGGACGCAGACTTAAATCCCGAAAAGGAGCACCAGTAGCAATTAAAGCTGTCGCCAGGAAACTTGCTGCGTGGTATTGGAGAATAATGGTAAAAGGAATGGATTTTGTTGAGAAAGGAGTACTCAAATACGAACAGCAACTATTAGCACAAAAACAAAGATCACTCAAAAGATTGGCTAAAGAGTTGAAAATGCAAGTAGCTAGTACTCTATAAATTATAATACTTGTCATTAGTAAGGAGAAAACCGAAGCCCCGCGGAGGTTTTCGACTGAAGAATCTCATACTGCAGCCTGAAAACATTCCCTTGTCATTACCGTCAGGAGTGCAAAAAAATTTGAATGAAGCCTCAGGATGACAATATGTGGTTGGAAGGTAATGAGGGATGAAGCGGCGCTTTTTGAAGAAAACTGTTCATGGAAATTTGATTGTATCAAAATACGCCGCTTCACCCCTCTGTCCACCTGAGAGTATTGTCATCCTGAAGGAGCAAACCAGTCAGATCTTACAGAGAACCTGAAGCTTAATTGGTTTGCAACTGAAGGATCTTTTACTTCAACCTGAAAACAATTTAAGATAGAATAGCAACTCTTTTCATCAATTCACCTTGGGCGTCACCATGGTTATTGGAATTAAATGCGTCTCCCCTATGATACCGATAAACAAAGTTCTCCTGTTTTCGGATAATTATTTTTAAAATTGATCATATATTTGAGTATAAAATCAGGCAGTTATGAAAGCGGGCATCCTTTTTTTCTTATTGCTGTTTTTCTCCTCACTTTACCTCAAAGGTCAGGAAAACCCAAAAGATTCCGATGAATACAGCAATAAAGAGCTGTGGGAGTTTTTTGATAATTATAACAAAGAGAACAGAAAATACAGGATAGGACCAGAAGAAATTCCGAAGATTATTGATCCATACAACGAAAAACACCAGATCTTTGAATCATATTCCGACTCCCTTCTAACCCGGCAATATCCCGGGGCTTCAAGGTACTATGCCAAACGCGGGTTGTCAGGCAGCTCATACGAAAAATCATTTATCCTCGAACCAGGAGACTCGGCAGAATTCTATCTGATAATCAAAGATCCCCTGCGTAACACAGTGACCAAATAGCAGGTTCTGCAGACTGAATGAAACCACGCCTTAAAAAGAGAATTCTCTTCGACCTGCTCCTTTTGTCGTACCTTCTCTTTTCATATTATGCGCTCGGCGGATGGTGGAACTCTGCAGTTGGCTCAGTTCTGATAGTGTTTTTCGCATGGCTCCTGTGGGGAAAACAGTTTCCTGAAAGGACAGGTTTGAAAATCAGTTTTTCAGTGATTTTGATGTCGATAGTATTAACATTACTGATAATAATCCTTTCATCCCTTGTTATTCACAATATCGCCGTAAAAAATAATATCAATATAAGGGCGGGAGAGTGGAAGGATTATTTTCATGAGGTGTTTTATATTTTTAATGAGGAGGTGGTTCTCGGTGCAATAATTCTGTTTTACCTGGCAGGCAGTCGCAAAATAAATCCGGTTCTTTCATGCATATTGCTGGCTGCATTTTTTTCTTTGATACATTTTATTTTTTATAAATGGATATTCGACGCTCGTGGAACGATCGGCCTGATCACTCTTACAACGCTCTTCATGATAGGCTTCCTGAGAAACAGCCTGATACTGCTGACAGGTCATATCGGCTATTCATGGGCTCTGCATTTCGGATGGATGTCGGTGATGTTCGGGGCGACTCATTCATATATTTCTTCAGGAGAACTGCTCAGCGAATCATTCAAATTCAACATTTACCTGGGTTCTTATGGAATGCTTATTATATCCATAATTTCTGCAATGACAGCTTTTTATTTTATTCTGAGAAAGAAGAGCCTGGCGCAGTATTGATCTTTTTCTTAACTTGTGAAAAACAGAACTTTAACCAAAATTCTATTGCAATGACAACACAAACCCAACCCGAAGCAGTATGTTGCCCTCCTTTTGATCCTACCCTGTGGGATGACAAAATGTTAGAGTGGAGCAACAAGAAATTCATAAAGGACAGGGTATTCACATTTTTCTATATGCCGGTTAATTTTGGCGCAGTGATGAAAAGGCTTGATAAGAAGGTCAGAAAAACAGGCGCTGTGATGCAGGATTATCTTGCATTATCAGATCATACTTCAAAATGGAACATGGATATATATCTTGCTGTTGATCGTGAGATCGATGATGCTGAAAACACTTCATTAAGCGGGAAATTCTACAGCAAGGTGTATGAAGGGCCTTTCAGCGATACTGCAAAGTGGTGCAGTGATTTCGAAGGTAACCTGAAATCAAAGGGAATGGGAGTGAAGAAATGGTTCATGTGGTATACTACCTGTCCTAAATGCGCGAAAAAATATGGGAAAAACTATGTTGCGATAATCTCTGAAGTGGCATGACAGATCATGTCGGGTCATCGTCGTACATCAGATAAAAACAGATCGGGAGTATCTGGCGAACAAAACGGATTGAAAGATTATTGAAGGATTGCTTATTGCATTATATACTTCCTGAATACCGGCTTTATATCGGGGTATCCACCCACCTCCTTTTCGCTGTTTATTATCCTGGCTGTTCCCGACCTGACATCATCAATAATCCTCATGTCTATTGTATCGCGGTCCCAGTTGAAAGCTCCTGCATTATCAAGCACATGATCCCTGACATTCCCGGAAGGAATGATCTTAAGTCCTTCCGGCCAGAATGGGGTTTCGCTTAACCTGGTAAAAGCCCCGTTAAATTCTCTCGCTTCAGGCCCTCCTGCTAAAATGTTGTCCTCCCAGTATACCTCAACAGGGCCCCGGAAAGATCCCGCTGCAAGATTTTTCCTTGTGTCAGGCCCAAATTCAATAACATTACCAGCTACAACCATTTTACCGGTTATCCATTCCCGGTCCTGCCATTCACCGCCTGGCAGCACATAATCGATTGCAGTCTCACCCGGATTAAAAATGTAATTGTTCAGGATTAACCCCTGAGAGCCTCCGGCAAAGAGTGGATTCCTTTCAACGTTTGAAGAGTACAGGTTATTAATAATAAGCACACCAGTCACGTTATCATGAATGAGCGACCCTTTTGAATGTTCACCTTTTGAATGTGTCGAGTTGCTCAGGGCTTCCGCGATGATGCAATTGCTGAATACAACCTGGTGAGAAGTGTTTTCTCTCCATTCTTCAACCGTTGAGCCTTCAAACTGAGGTCCGGAAGCTGATAAGTTTTCATCTGTTGCCCATGTCAGGGAGCAATGATCAATTATAACATTATACGCACCTCCGACTGTTTCAATGCAATCAACCTCCCAGCCGCTCTGTTTTTCCCGGCCGGCTTCGCCGGGTCGTATTTTAAGGTGCTGGATTATGACATCATGAGTGCCGATATTGATTCCTCCCCTCACCAGAGTTATCCCAGGCCAGGGGGCAGTATGTCCGGCTATGGTTATATAAGGATTAATAATTCCAAGTGATCTCCATGCAAGATTGATAGTTCCTGCAACCTCAAATACAACGATCCTTGGTCCTTCTGACCGGATGGCTTCTGCAAGTGATCCTTCCCCGTCTCTCCGGAGAGTGGTTACCCTGATGATTCTCCCACCGTATCCGCCGCGGGTGTCTGTTCCGAATCCCGATACCCCGGGAAAAAGTGATGCACCGGTAACATTCATTTTTTGCTGTTGGGCATATGAACATACTATATATGCATAAAAACAGCAGGGTGTAAATGATATGCTTTCTGAACTTCATAATATTGTTTTTACTTAAGCCCGATAATACTAAACAAAAATATCCTGAAGGTGTTTTGTAATTATTAACTTCAGCAATCTCTTTATACAACACAAAGTTTAAATAGTATAAAGTCAAATTCCTGATTTTCATTGATCTTTACCGATTATAACTACAAGATTATGAGAATGAATAATTTTTTCCGCGCACTGATTGCAGGTTATGGCGCTAAAAAACTCGGCGGCGGATGCATATCGACAATCCTGATATTTATACTCTTGTTCATGCTTCTGAAAGAGTGCGGTATTTAGTTGCCAGGTAAGCGTTATGAACATAACTATAGACAACGTGTTTATGTTGGCAGAAGTGAATGACAATACAAGATCCGGTAATATTCAGTAATTTTAAACCCTTTGCCGGATGTCAACCAATCAGTAATCTCATGAAACAGCCCGCATCCAAAACCGATCTTGGTCACTTACAGTTACTGAGAGATGAAACTGTTTTCATTTCAATTCTCGAAAACCTGAATTCCGGGGTTGCCCTGATTGATGATGCAGGGAGATTCATATCTTATAACAAAAAATTTCTGAATTTATTCGGACTTGCAGAGCAGAGTACAATTAAAAACGTGAATGATCAGAACTGGGCTGACTGGCAGGTTTTCGATGAAAATCTGAAGATACTCCATGTTGATGATCATCCGGTTCGTAAAGCCGCGATCACCGGGAAAAGCGTAAGGAATCAGCTATGTGGTGTAAAACTGCCCTCCGGGGGCGATATAATATGGATACTGATAAGTGCAGAACCCGTCTTCAATCATCTTGGTAAGATTGAAAGGATAATCTGTACATATCTTGACGTAACGGAACATAAGCTCGCAGACGCTGCTCTCAGAAGGAGCGAACAACAGTACCGTCAGCTGTCCGACTCTCTTCTCAAAAGTGAAGCAAGCTTAAGAGAGCTTAATGCCACCAAGGATAAACTGTTTTCAATTATTTCGCACGATCTTAAAGGTCCCTTTTCAAGCATCGTTGGCTTCAGCGAACTATTGCTCGACAAGCTGAACAAGGACGATCTGAAAAGCGGAATCGATTATGCGAAAATTATCCTTGAATCATCATGGCAGGCAATGGATCTCCTGACAAACCTGATTGAATGGTCGAGAGTGCAAACAGGAAGAATGAGCTATAATCCGGCTCCGATCAGTTTTCTTCCTGTTGTGGACGGTGTTATAAGGCTTCTTAATGCTTCAGCAATTCAAAAATCTATCACTATTGCTGTCGGCACAGCAGAAGATTCAAAGATACTGGCGGATAAAGCTATGGTGAGTACGGTCCTGAGGAATCTGATTTCAAATGCAATAAAATTCACAAAACCAGGAGGAAGAGTATCAGTCAATGCCATCAGGAAAAAAGATATTCTTCAGGTTGAGGTAAGTGATACCGGTGTTGGTATGAATAAGGATCTGGCGGATAAACTATTCAAATTTGATGAGAGTGTTTCAAAGCCAGGAACCCACAATGAAAAAGGTACAGGTCTTGGTATGATACTCTGCAAGGAATTCGTTTTAAAACATCATGGTGAAATATGGGTTGAGAGCAAACCCGGAAAAGGGAGCAGTTTCTTTTTTACACTGCCATTAGCCTGGGGTAAGCTATCAGAATGAAATTCCAACTACCAGATAAAGATGTTCCTTTTCAGGATTTAATATGACCTGACCTGACAGTGGAATTGAAAATCTGTCTGTTATCCCAATAACCTTTTTTGTTCCAATACCAATATTGCAGAAGTTAAATTTGCCGTTGGAAGTATGCCATCCATTGCCTGCACCCGCGAACAGACTGACCATTGGGAACTCATATCCTGCCTGGAAATATACATCGCCTCCGTTCGATCCTGCCCCTCCGGCTTTGTTGATTATGTAATTGGCACCCAGGTTCAATCCTTTACCTGTAAATCCGGCATTAATCTCCAGAGCATGACTGCCACTTTCCTCTGACACATCCGAAATATTCAGGTCGGGATAATAATAATCGGTAATTCCAAAACTAATTCCCACGGGAAAAGTATAAACAAGATAGGGATCGGCTTCGGAATAGCCCGAAGTATTGAATGACCCCCACACACCAGCAGTTAGTCCTCCTATATTATATTTTACTGCAGGCTGTATATGCGGACCTGCACCAAATCTTGAACCTCTCCATACATAATTAGAATAAATATCTGCTTTTACATCGAAACCTTTATCAGCTTCCTGGGCTTTCAAAATTACTGAACTGATTAGTATCAATTCAAAAACAAGCATTAATTTCTTCATTTCTCAGATATTTTAATTATAAAAATAATAAAAATATTGATATACCCCCTTAAAACATGCTATGTTATTTAAAAAAAGCGAAATTAATTTGGAATACCCTCCTAAAAACCGGGGCAAAAAACTATAAATGATCTTTTATTCGGCTTGTGCCCCCTTTTACTCCTGAACAAGCCTACCCCCTCTTTGCTTTGCAGAGAGGGGGCAGGGGGCATAGACGTCAACCTAAGGGGTTATAATATTTTGTAAATAATTTTATATCAACTACATACCTCTTTTCTGCCCCACTCCTTTGGAGAATGAGGTTACTTTTTGTAGTTTTACTCATATCAAAGAACTTTTTAAGTTTAAACGGGATGTTGCTTGTAGTGCTTGTCCCGTTTTCTTTTATAAATATAGTCATATTGAAGTGATTTCCAAATTGGTATATTCAAATATTTTCGACAAACTCATTGTTTTTTTGTCTTCTAACCAATGGTTTCTACTAAGTATTTTTTCAGTCCAAATGAGGAACTTTCTCATTTCGGATTTACCTCTTTTTATAGCTCTTCGTAACCGATGATGATTATCAAACAAACTTCTAAAGCATTTAAGGACACTTAATAGCTTAGAGCTTTTCTTATATAGATAACTTCTTCTTGTCATGACAATGTTCCAATTCAGGATAATAATGAGTAACTTAAAATGAAGAAGGCACAGCCATCGGATGTATTTCATACTATGATACTGGTGCACACCAAACACAGATTTAAACACTTTAAATATTATCTCAACTTGCCACCGCATCCTGTACAGAGATGATATTACATTGTCGGGCAATATCTCATTTTGAACATTCGTAATGAAAATGTTAAACCTGGAAATGAACTTGTATTCATCACTTGTCTTATGACCCTTTTTTTGATGGGCTTTTTCGATTTTTCTCATTCTCTGTTCATATACCTCATCAGGCATTAATTCAATTATCATTCTCACATTGAATTTCTCTTTTGTTCCAATGTACACATCCTTGCACATTCTAGAGAGCTTATGTTTTCTCATGTACTGATATATTGGTTTGAATTCAATTTTCCTGAGCTGATCATCAATCTTTTCATATGCAGTTCCCTTCGGAACAAACCTTGAGATATAGAATGCACCTTTTTTACTTATATCCTCAAAAGATTTATAGCTGTAATAACCTAGGTCCCTTATGACAAGATCTCCACTCTGGATGTTATCTAACCCATCCAATGTATCCCTGATATCTGGTCTTCTGGATGGTGTTATGCCCAAATGGTTAATCAATCCACTCTTTAAATCGAACTCAAATTGAATGCAAGCACCTGCTTCGGAGGCACTACCTCCTGATCCAGGAAAAAATAGTTTATAAGCCTCCCGAATATCGAACCTGGTTCCGTCTTTTATCAGTACTCTGTTAAAGTAATGCAACCATCCAACATCAATCTGTTCGCTCATCTCTACTGAAAGCTGCTTTTCCATCAATCGTTTCAAAAAGTCAATTGCACATTCGTTAAATCTTTTATCTACGCCCTGTTTTGAAACATCGATATTGTGCTCTGAAATTGCTTCAATTGATATCTGCTGAAGGCTTTTGGAACCCCCGGAACCAACATCAAACATTAATAAATCAAAGAACGCTGAAGGTGTCACCTTCGATTTTCTTTTTGTAAATCCAGTTTCCCTGGCAATTCTATCCAGTTCATCTGTTGAAAAGCCATCTAATAAAGACCGGTTTAAGGCAGTGTTAATATGCCTATATTTTACTGTCTAAAACCTAAAAAAGTTCCTTAGGTTGACGTCTATGGGGCAGGGGGTGAGTTCATGTGATGCAGAGAACTGGGCAGGGGGTGAGTTCATGTGATGCAGAGAACTGGGCAGGGGGTCAGTTCATGTGATGCAGAATGGAGAGTTCGTGTTAATACCAGTGGGTGAGCTCATGTTTATCCGGGGGCGAGTTCATGTACTTTGTAACAATTGTGTAATCTGTACTTAACAGTTCTGTAATATGATTGTTACACTTTTGTCGCCTGATAAACTAATTATGAATCATTTAAGAGTAATTCTTTTATTGTTATCAATAACAGGCTTCAATTATAGTTTTGGCCAGCCTGACAGTACCTTCAAACCGGCCGGCAAACCGGTGTTTCTGATTTTCAGCAATGTCCACTCCTTCTTTAACAGGGAGGGTTTTGATCCTGGTTTCGAGATCACAAGGTTGTATCTGGGATATGAATATGCTTTTACCGGAAACCTGTCTGCAAGGGCCAATATTGATATAGGTGATCCTGGAACAGGAGGACTGGAGATGACTGCTTACGTCAAGCATGCATATCTGATGTATAACACCCATGTTTTCTCCGGTCGTATCGGCATGATAAGCACCGATCAGTTCAACCTGATCGATAAGCAGTGGGGATACAGGTATATTTTCAAGACCCTGCAAGACCAATACGGATTCGGTTCCAGCGCGGATCTGGGTATGGCGATTGAATATCGTCCTTCAGAAATTGTAGCATTTGATGCATCAGTTCTTAATGGTGAGGGTTACAAGCGACTGCAGTCCGATAGTATTTTTAAATACACTTTTGGCATTACACTGAAACCTGTCAGGGGTTTACTGCTGAGAGGATATACCGATTTCATGAAAAAAGATAATCTTCAGAATTCAATCTCATTATTTGCAGGCTACACTTTCGAAAGCTTCAACACCGGTTTGGAGTACAGTATTCAGAAAAATCACTGGATGAGATCTGGAATGGATCTATCAGGTGTTTCGGCATTTGCCTCCTTCAGGCTTTCCAAAAAATTCAGCCTCCTGGCAAGGTATGATCAACTGTGGTCATCTGCAATGGCAGGTCTGGCTGATCCTTGGAACTATGATAATGATGGAGAATTATTTATGGCCGGATTTGAGTTCGCTCCGGTGAAAGGGATCAGGATTGCCCCTGTGTTCACAGGCTGGTTGCCTGCCGATAACTCACAGATTTTTACCTCGAGACCGGGCATTTATTTTGAACTTAAACTATGATTTAATAAATATCTATATGAAAAGATTTTTGGTTTTAATGGTCATTGCTGCCGTATTAATTTCCTGTAATAACAAAGGAAAGAAACCTTCCGGTGAAAGCAGCAAGCTAACAATAACTGCTGCGGGAGCAACCTTTCCTTTGCCATTCTATAATCTGGCATTCAGGAAATATGGTGAAACATCTGGAATTGACTTCAATTATGGAGGAATAGGCTCAGGAGGGGGAATAAGGAGCCTTGCAGATAAAGTTGTGGACTTTGGAGCCACCGATGCATTTCTGACTGAAAAAGAGTTAACGGAGTTCAGCTCCGAGATTGTTCATATCCCTACCTGTCTCGGGGCTGTTGTAATAGCTTATAACCTGCCGGGTATTGACAGCCTGAATCTGACACCTGATCTTATTTCAGGAATTTTCCTCGGAAAGATTAAAAAATGGAATGATCAGGCGATAGCTCAGGTAAACAAAGGGGTTAATCTGCCGGATTTGAACATCACTGTAGTATACCGTTCCGATGGTAGCGGAACGACATTTATCTTCAGCGACTATATGGCTAAGGTAAGCAGTGAATGGGCAAGAGACACTCGGCAAAGGGAAATCCCTGAACTGGTCTATCAGGGATAGGGGCCAAGGGAAACCCGGGAGTGGCCGGAACAATAAGTCAGACTCAGGGCACAATAGGTTATATCGGATCTGAATATGCCTTTGCGCAGAAAATTCCCTATGCAAGTGTTCAGAACAGCTCAGGCATATTTATTAAACCTGATATTAAATACAGTAAGTGCAGCTGCCAGGACGGAAATGCCGGCAGATACCAGGATAATGGTTACAAATTCTCCCGATCCTGAGGCTTACCCGATAAGCGGGTTTACATGGATCATTCTCTATAAAGACCTGGCATATAATGGTCGGACAAGGGAGCAGGCAGCCGCGGTTGTGAATTTCCTTGATTGGCTTATCGGGCCGGAAGGTCAGGCTATAGCAGAAAGTGTCAATTATGCTCCGCTGCCATCAGATGTTTCAGAAACTGCCAAGAACAATTCTGAGGACAGTAACATATGAAGGTCAGTATAATTGAATAACGGAAGCTATTGCAGCCTCACTTTGGCCACCAAAAGCTACTCCAGGAAAAGATAAAGAATGAACAGCGACAGATTCACAAAAATAATCCTGTTTTCTTCATCTCTGCTGATAATAATTCTTGCAGGAGGAATAGTTTTCTCTCTCACGAGGGGAGCTATTCCTGCTTTCAATGAATTCGGACTCAGATTTATTATTACAAATGAATGGAATCCGACAGAAGGAAGGGAAGTATACGGTGCGCTGCCCTTCATTGCAGGAACGCTTATCACCTCCTTCCTTGCCCTGCTGATTTGCATCCCCCTGGCATTCTCCACATCATTGTTCATTGCTGAATACTTCAGGGGAACAAGAATAGCAGGCATCCTCAGCTCTCTTGTGGACCTTCTCGCCGGGATACCGTCAATAGTTTATGGTCTATGGGGTTTTTACACATTAAGACCTTTACTGGTCGGTCTGGGGATAAGCGAACAGGGATTCGGAATATTCACTTCATCACTTGTTCTGGCAATAATGATAATTCCATATGCAACTTCGATCAGTACAGAAATTATGTCGATGGTCCCCGATGATCTGAAAGAGGCGGCATATTCCCTTGGAGCAACAAGGATTGAAGTAATATTCAATGTCATACTGCCCAATGCGGGCTCGGGAATTATTGCAGGATATATTCTTGCGCTTGGCAGGGCTATTGGTGAGACAATGGCAGTCACAATGCTTATCGGGAACTCCAATATTGTTCCATCAGGAATTTTTGATACAGGCAATACAATGGCCAGCATCATCGCTAACCAGTTCGGTGAGGCTTCGGGTCTCAAGCTGAGCTCACTTATAGCAATCGCGCTGGTCCTTTTTGCCATAACAGCAATTGTAAATGCTATAGGGAAATTCATAATTAAAAAATTCTCTCATCAATGAAATCAGAAGAGAATATCAGGACAAGATTCAGGAAAAACAATATTTTCCGTGCTATTGTCATTGCTTTCTCCGTTCTGTCAATTGTTCCGATAATCCTCATTATCGGAAAGATATTTCTTAAAGGGATAAGGCAGATAAACTTCAGTTTTTTTACTGAAACTGCACCTGATTCATTCCAGGCGATGGCGGCTGTCGCAAGCGGAGAGGTAATCCCGGGAGGTATCGCAAACGGAATAACAGGGACACTGCTTATAATAATTGTGGCATCTGTGATGGCCATCCCTGCAGGATTGATGACTGGTGTTTACCTGTCGGAAAATCGTAAAAGCAGGTATTCTGACTTTATCCGGAGCATTACCGAGATCCTCCAGGGGGTACCATCTATTGTCCTAGGAATAATTTCTTACCTCTGGATTGTTAAAAATATAACAAACGGTTTCTCAGCATTTGCAGGAAGCGTGGCGCTTTCTGTTATGATGCTGCCAATGATCATCAGGTCGACTGAGGAGACAATGAAGATGATACCTTCGGAGATACGGGAAGCTGCTTATGCACTCGGTACTCCTTATCACCGCATTATTCTTCAGGTACTTATACCTTCGGGATTCAGCGGCCTGTCAACAGGAGTATTGTTGTCACTCTCAAGAATAATCGGCGAAACAGCTCCGTTGATGATGACCGCGCTAGGCAGCTCTGTTATAAGCCTCGATATTTCAAAACCTTCGAGCGCTGTCCCTTTGCTTATCTGGGAGTTTTATAATGATCCGAATATGGTAAATCTTGTCTGGAGCTCCTCACTTTTTCTCATGGCTCTTGTTCTTACATTAAATATATCTTCACGCGTGATATCTTCAAGGAATAAAACCGGACGGAAAAGATGACTGAGACATTGATTAATATTGATAATCCCGTTCTTAAAGTAAAAGATCTTTCTGTTTCGTATGAACCTGGAAAACCGGCTGTAAAATCAGTGAGTACGGAAATTGGCAGAAAGGCGATTACCGCAATAATGGGTCCGTCGGGTTGTGGAAAAAGTACACTTCTCAGAGCTTTCAACCGGATGCATGAGTTATATCCTTCGATTAAGACAGAGGGCGAGATCTTTCTTAATGGTGAAGAGATACACAGGATGGCGGCAATGGAGCTGAGGAGAAAAATCGGGATGGTGTTCCAGCGTCCGAATCCCTTTCCGACAATGAGCATATACGACAATGTACTTGCAGGTTATAAGCTCAACGGCATCAGTCTTAAAAAGACCGCCCGCGATGAGATAGTTGAAAAAGCATTGCATGATGTTACTTTATGGGAAGAAGTGAAGGATGTACTGTTCAAAAAGGGATCCTTTCTTTCAGGAGGTCAGCAGCAAAGGTTATGCATTGCCAGGACAATTGCCACAAATCCTGACGTCCTGCTTCTTGATGAACCGACTTCAGCACTGGATCCGGTTGCCACATCAAAGATCGAGGATCTGCTTGTTGAGCTGAAAAAGGATTACACAATTCTGCTTGTAACACATAACATGTCGCAGGCAGCCCGGATAAGTGACAATTCAATTTTCATGTATCTCGGCGAGCTTGTGGAATACAAAAAACCGATACGATCTTTACAAATCCGGAAGATCCCAGGACCGAAGCCTATCTTACCGGCAAATTCGGGTAGATCAATAAATTATTTAACTTGTAAACAGATTTCAGATGAGTACAAAGAAAGAACAATCAATTCAGGATACCGAGAAAAGCTTCAGGGATATGGCTAACCTGGTGCTGCTCCAGCTTAATCTCATAGAGAAGGTTATGCTTTCAACAGTCAAAAATGAACAAAAAGACCTGCTTGAGGAGATCAGCAGGAATGAAGACGAAATAGACAGGCTATGAGGTTGTGATAAGTGATAAATTTATCAATTCGATTGTTCTCTACCAGCCTCTTGCATCAGATCTGCGAAAGCTTGTGGCTATTTACCGCATGACAATTAATCTTGAGCGCATAGGTGATCTTGTAATGAATATGACGTACGCCTTTGAAGAAACAAGTAAAACAGATGAATACAGGTTAATGTCTGACGTGATCCTCAACATGTTTCACTCGGGGAGGATAATGGTTGAAAAATCACTTGCTCTCATTTGTGAACACTGACCAGGATTTTGCCATCTGGACCATAAAAAACGATGCTGTTGTTGATGAGATGAACAATAAGCTGCTTGTAAACAGCATTTCCAAGGCGAATGTCGACAGGAAGACGAAAGACATGCTTCTTAGTTATATTGAAATCAAAAATATAATTACGAACATCGAGAGAATTGCCGATCATGCCACCAATATTGCCGAAGCGACAATTTATTCTCTTCAGGGAACCGATGTAAGGCATTCAGGCTTTGATAAGAAGGATAAAGGGAATTAGTATAAAACCCGGAATCAAATGAATATGGAAAAGAGAATTCTTATTGTAGATGATGAAGAGGATCTTTGTGAGATACTCAGGTATAATCTCAGCAATGAAGGTTACCTGACTGATACCGCTTTGTCTGCAGAGGAAGCATTAAAAAAGAATCCAGATGAGTATGATCTTCTTATTCTTGATGTTATGATGGGCGAAATGTCGGGATTCAGGCTGGCTGACAAGCTCAGGAAAGAAATGAAATCATCGGTGCCTGTAATCTTTCTTACAGCAAGCGATACTGAGAATGATCTGCTTACAGGCTTCAGCCTTGGAGCTGATGACTATATGACAAAGCCATTTTCAATAAATGAACTGAAAGCAAGGGTTAAAGCAGTAATGCACAGAACCGATGGGGGAACCCGCAAGACCGGGGAAAAAGAACAAAGCAGCGGAATCGAATTCGATAATGTAAGAAAGAGGGTTATTGTCGAGGGTCAACCGGTCGATCTGACAAAAAAGGAACATGAGATCTTATCCCTGCTTGTAAAAGGGAACGGCAGAGTCTATTCGAGGGAGGATATTCTTCAAAGGATCTGGGGAGATGATGTTATTGTAACCGACCGGACTGTTGATGTTAATATAACGCGACTAAGGAACAAGCTTGGAAAATTCGGCACAAGTATTAAGAATAAGACCGGTTACGGTTATTATTTTGAATTGTAAACAACAAGAGATGATATCAAAAAAGAAATTCAGAAATAAGCTCTTCCTGTATTATTCGGCATTATTCATTCTATTTACACTGATTATCACCGGGTACATGTATCAGCGTGAAAAGAAGTTCAGGATCGAGACTCTCAACGATGAGCTTCTGAATATAACCAGGATAACTGATAATTATATCAATTCAAATAAGATAACTATCAGCGGTAATTATATAATACTTGACTCGCTGATCAGAATACTTCCCCAGGAAGAACTGAGAGTTACAGTCATTGACAACCAGGGGAAGGTACTCTATGACAGCTCTGTCGATGACTGGAAGGATATGGAGAATCATAAGAGCCGTCCTGAAGTAATGGAATCAACCTTTTCTGATTTCGGGACAAGCATAAGAAAATCAGGCACAACAGGAATTCCATATTATTATTTTTCAAAATTCTATAACAACTATTATATAAGGGCAGCTGTCATTTACAATATTAATGTAAGCCGGTTTCTGGTTGCCGATACCATATTTCATCCCAACTATCCTGTTTTCATTTATACTTTTCTGGATCATCCTGCTTTTTGTTACAAATAGGTTTGCGGAATCAGTTACAATGCTTAAAGGATTTCGCGATCAAAGTCAGCAGGAATGAACAATTTGATAAAGACATCACCTTTCCTAGAAATGAGCTTGGAACAATAAGTGAAGAAATTATCAGCATGTACGGTAATCTTCAGAAGATGAAAGATGATCTTGCACTTGAAAAGGACCGGCTTTTTGCTCACCTTAATGTACTGAATGAAGGTGTTGCTTTTTTCACAGGCGATAAGAAGAAGATCCTTAATAACAGTCATTTTGTACAATATATGAATCATATCTCGGGTGAGATGACTGTCACTACGGAACATTTCTTCGATATACCTGAATTCAGGCAGGTTATTGATTTCATTGATAAACAAAAAACTTTCAGGACTTCCGGCCTGCCAAGACTTGAATACAAGGTAGTCCGCAGTGGCAGATATTTCAGTATACAATGTGTCGTTTTTCAGGATCAGAGCTTTGAAATAATCCTGAATGATGTAACCGGGGTGGAAACAAACAGGATGCTGAAGCAGCAGATGACATCCAACATTGCTCATGAGCTAAAGACACCAGTTGCTTCCATCAGAGGGTACGCTGAAACACTGCTTACCGGCAGCAGTATTCAACCTGATAAGCAGACCTATTTTCTCCAGAGAATTATGGCGCAGTCCGACAGGCTTACACAGCTTATAAACGATATTGCTCTACTGAACAAGATAGAGGAAGCAGGAGGCAATTTCAAAACTGAAAAAATCAACATCAGGGAGGTGCTCTGCGAGGTTAAGGATAATTTCGTCACTGCACTGGAAAAAAAGAAGATGACGATACAATGCAATGTACCCGACAATATTAATGTGAACGGAAACAGGTCACTTCTGCTTTCTGTTTTTCAGAATCTGCTTGAGAATTCAATGAACTATGCAGGCGAGAAAACAACAATTACTGTAAAATTATTCAGCCAGGATCTGAACTATTATTATTTCTCATTCAGCGATAACGGTGTTGGTATCCCGGAAGAGCATCTCGGGAGAGTCTTTGAACGATTCTACAGGATCGATTCAGGCCGCTCGAGAAAAACCGGTGGAACTGGTCTGGGACTTTCAATCGTTAAAAATGCGATACTGCTTCATAAAGGAGAAATATCGGTAAAAAATATTCCGACAGGAGGCGTGGAGTTTATATTCTCACTGCCAGCTCACTGAGCGGAGTCGAAGTGAGCATTTGTTTTCTCGCCAAGACGCTAAGTCGCAAAGAAAACCATTAAGTGGTAATCCTTAGAGTTCTTTGCGCCTACTATATAACTCACACCTAAATCCCCCAAGGGGGACTTTAGCGCGCCCCCTCTGGGGGCCAGGGGTAGCCTGTGGGGAGGAGTTATATGCATTGAAGTTCCTGATCTTCAGGTGGGTCACTTTGCGTGATATTTTTTTATTCCGCTCAGTGAGCAATAAGGTTTCTCGCCAAGACGCTAAGTCGCAAAGAAACCTTTAAGCGATAAACCTTAGCGTTCTTTGCGCCTTTGCGTGATATTTTTTTATTCTTTCCCGCAGAAGTTCGATGAAACGCTGAGTGGAGCAATCCCTATGTAACATTTTCTTAATCTTTTGGTAACCAGCCTGTAAATTGCCTGTAACAATGTTTCCTGAAGTTTGTAGCTGAAAAAACTACAAACGAAATGTTAATGAAAAAAAGAGAAGGGAGCATTGCAAAAATAATATGGTTTCTGTCAATTTTTATCTCCTATACAGCGCCTGCTCAGATGGGCTCAGGCATCGGCTCAATAACAGGAATTGCTACAGACAAAGCCACAGGTGAAAGCCTTCCCGGAGTGACAATAGTTGTTGAAGGAACTACAACAGGTGCATCAGCCGATGTTGAAGGGCGTTTCATAATTCCGAATCTGAAACCGGGGACATACAATCTTAAAGTATCATATATATCATATAATCCTGAAACGATAAAAGGGGTAATTGTTGAGGCAGGTAAAAGCGCTGAAGTCGAGGTTTCTCTCTCTCAGGGCGCCGTGGAATTGAAGGATGTAATTGTCACAGCAGAGAGAAAGACCAACACCGAAGCTTCTGTTATTAATGAAATAAAGATGAGTCCGCTGGTATCGGTTGGAATATCAGGTCAGCAAATACTGCGCTCCCAGGACAAAGATGCATCAGAGGTGATCAGGAGACTTCCGGGAACTTCAATTGTCGACGACAGGTTTATTATTGTCCGGGGACTTTCTCAGAGATATAATGCCGTGTGGCTTAACAATACAGCCACTCCAAGTACGGAGGCGGATGTAAAAGCCTTCTCGTTCGATGTAATTCCCGCTTCGATAATCGATCATATGATGATAATTAAATCGCCGGCTCCCGAACTTCCTGCAGATTTCTCCGGAGGATTCATCAAAATAGCGACAATAACCCCGCCGGAGAAAAATTCATTCTTTATTTCTTATGGCGCTGGATATGGCGAAGGTACAACCTTTAATAACTTTCTTAAAAGCCCTGTTGCCGGAAGTAATCTTCTTGGATTCAGTAACGGTAAATACGATTTACCGGCAGATATGCCTGCAAATCTTGGAGTTTATGAGAACGCGGACAATCCTGAAATACGTGAAAGAATCTCAATCATAGGAAGAAGCCTGACAAACAGCTGGTCGCCCGTCTCAGCTAACGCAATACCTGATCAGCGGTTCTCAGCCGGTTTCAGTAAAAGATTTGAACTCGGATCCCAGACTCTCGGGAATATTACCTCCCTCACCTACAGCAATACAAATAATCACGATGAGGTTGAAGTCAACAACTATTCGATATACGATTTCAGAAATGACAGATCATCTTATAATGACCAGTTTTTTGATGACCAGTATACAAATTCAATCAAAACAGGGCTCATGCATAACTGGATCTGGTTCCCTACGAAAGATCACAGGATCGAATTCAGGAACCTTCTGAATGAAATTGGCCAGTCGCGGGTGACAGTACGTAACGGAAGAGAGTGGTACAACGACGGCAGATATATAATGTCAACCGAGCTGAAGAACCTTAACCGGACTATATATTCAGGTCAGCTTGCCGGTGACCACACTTTTGGGAACACTCTGGTTGACTGGGTTGCCGGGTATTCATATTCAAGCAAGAATGAACCAGATATAAGGAGAAACAGGTATATCCGCGGTGATTCCATAGCCGATGAATACTTTATGCTGTTTTCCGATAATCCCGACCTTTCATCACAGTCGAGAATGTGGTTCAGGCTTACAGAAAACATTTATTCGGCATCTGTTAACCTGACAAAACAATTTGATATAAACGGCTTTAATCCTGAATTAAGGACAGGCTTATACTATGAAGACAAGGACAGGTATTTCTCTGCAAGGAATTTCGGGTATGCAAGAGCCGGCAGCGAATCTGTTTTCGCCAGGACTGTTTTACCGGCGGGAGAGGTTTTTACCGACGACAATATCAACCTGACAAATGGCCTAAGGCTCTCTGAAATTACTTCTCTTTCAGATTCCTATAATGCATCAAATAACCTCATTGCAGGATACCTGGCTGTAAAGATCCCGATAAGCTCAGCCTTCAGCTTTTATCCCGGGCTTAGAGCGGAGAAGAATATTCAGAAACTATCGAGCTACAGGCAGGGCACCACAATCCCTGTAAATGTCACCAGGGATACAATAAACCTGTTCCCCTCCGCAAACGTGTCGGTTTCGCTTGGCGGAAAGAGCATGATAAGGGTTGCTTACGGTCTTTCTGTGAACAGGCCTGAATTCAGGGAAATGGCTCCTTTCTATTTTGTCGATTTCGATCTGAATGCGGGAATTTATGGCAATCCTTCAGTGAAACAGGCGTATGTGAATAATTTTGACCTGCGGTTCGAGCATTACCCTTCACCGGATGAGATTCTTAATGTCGGTATTTTCTACAAAACATTTACAAACCCGATAGAAATGATCATAATGGGCAACAATCCCACTCAGTATTCTTATCAGAATGTTGAATCTGCATACAGCTACGGGATTGAGGCTGATGTGAAAAAGACTTTCAGATTTTTATCGGCTGATGAAAACTTCTCATTTATAATGAATGCCGCGCTTATAAGGAGCAGGGTCGATTTTGCTGAGGGGGACCTTAATCCTGACAGGCCTCTGCAAGGGCAATCGCCCTTCATGGTTAATACCGGATTGTTCTACTATAATGACAGGTCCGGCTTCATGGTCACTGCATTATATAACATTATCGGCAAAAGGATTGTGGCTGTCGGACGACCATCCCCGAATGAATGGGAGTCCATCCCTGATATTATTGAAATGCCGCGTAATGTTGTCGACCTGATGATAAGCAAAAAGATCGGTAATCATTTTGAGATAAAAGGCAGCTTCAAAGATCTGCTCAATCACAGAATACTCCATACTCAAACTGTCGATGCCGTGATTGATCTGAACGATCTCAACGGCCCACGGGAATTCAAAAGAGAGCAGATCACGAGGTACTACCACCCTGGCAGGAATGCATCTGTAACAGTAAGCTATAAATTCTGAATAAAACATAATTAACTATAAATGAAAATGAAAAAATTCTTAAAAAATGGTTTCAAAGGATCATTGATCCTTGCGATTCTCATGGTAAGCTCATGTGCGAAAGATGACATTAAAGTAACGGGGCTTACTCTCGATAAAACTGAGGTTTCAGTTCAGACCGGCTCAACAGCAACACTCACTGCATTCTTGAGCCCTGCTGATGCTTCCAATCAGTCAGTTGACTGGCGATCATCAAATGAAGCTGTTGCCACTGTAGATGCAGGAACAATTACAGGAATTTCAATCGGAACCGCATCAATAACCTCAATCTCAGCTGCTGATACGGCGATCAGGTCAACTGCGGTTGTTAATGTTACACCGGCAGCAGGTCAGGTTGTAACTGTTACAGGAGACATAACATCTGATACAAAATGGTATGCAACAGGCAAATACATGCTTTCAGGTTTTGTTTATGTGAAGAACAATGCCACACTGACAATTGAACCGGGAACGGTTATCAAAGGAGTATCAGGAACGAAGGCGGCGCTTATCATTGAAAGAGGTTCGAAGATTATGGCCCAGGGTACTGCTGCGAGTCCGATAGTCTTTACATCGGATAAGCCAAAAGGTCAGCGCACTTACGGTGACTGGGGAGGACTTGTTTTATGCGGTAATGCACCAACAAACAAGCATGATTCAGGCGCCGGAACAGGTGTAGCAGAAGGAGGCATAGGCTCACTTTATGGTGGCAGCAACGCTTCAGATAATTCCGGTGTTCTCCGGTATGTCAGGATTGAATTCCCGGGGATCGGTCTTACGGCAACAGCCAACAGTGAGATCAACGGTCTGACACTCTATTCAGTTGGTTCGGGTACTACTATCGATCACATACAGGTTTCATTTTCAGGAGACGACTCCTATGAATGGTTTGGTGGAAGCGTTAACGCGAAGTACCTGGTGGCCTTCAGGGGATGGGACGATGACTTCGATACTGATAATGGTTATAACGGTAAGGTTCAGTTCTTTGTAAGTCTCCGCGATCCGGCAGTAGCGGATCAGTCTCAGTCAAACGGTTTTGAGTCGGATAATGATGCCGACGGATCAACACTTGCACCGGTAACAGGCGCTTTATTTGTTAACGGAAGCATGTTTGGTCCCCTCGCAACATCAACGACTACTTATAATTCCCTCTACCGCCACGGGATGCAATTGCGCCGGGGATCAAGGGTTTCAGTCTATAATTCCGTTTTTGCAGGCTGGCCATTCGGTTTGTACATCGACGGAGCAAAAGGTGATTCTCCTGCCCAGGCAACAGCAAATGTACTCCAGATTGAAAATAACCTACTTTCCGGGATGACAACGGTGTTCAAAACAGATGCAACATCATTGCAGGCAACCGATACCTGGTTCAGTACCGCATCGAGGAATAACGAGACAAAAGCAACAAATGATCTTCTGCAGTTAACAGATCCCTTTAATCTTACATCGCCAAATTTCCTTCCGGTAAGCGGTTCTTCGTTGCTTAGTGGCGCTTCATTTACCAATACCAGGCTTACAGATTCATTTTTCACGTCAGTGGCTTTTAGAGGCGCTTTTGGTACAGAAAACTGGACGGCCGGATGGTGTAATTTCGATCCGCAGAATACAGATTATTGATTATTTTCCCGCTAAGACGCTAAGGCGCAAAGAAAACCATTTTGCGATAAACCTTAGCGTTCTTTGCATCTTTGCGAGATATTTAAAAATCTTCTTTCCAGATTTAGCAGAATGAATCACGCAGAGCAATATGTTTCTCGCCAAGACGCTAAGGCGCAAAGAAAACCATTTTGCGATAAACCTTAGCGTTCTTTGCGTCTTTGCGAGATACTTTCACTGGTGGTTGTTGAATAACAACTATAAATAGTGTAATTACAACTATAAGTTTATGTTTTTTGTTGATGCGCTGTGTGAGAGCCAATAACTTTGCAACATCGAAATTAAATCAAAGAGTTATGATAAATGCAAAAAAGATTGGCAACAAAATTGCCGAAGCACGAAAGAAAAATAATATCTCCCAGGCTCAGCTTGCCCAGCGCCTGTTCATAAGCCCGCAGGCAGTCGGGAAATGGGAGCGGGGCGAATCAATGCCGGACATTATTACTATAAATCGTCTGGCTGAAATCCTCGGCGTCGACATGAACTATTTTTCAGAGAGTGTCCGGTCTGCTGCCGCTGAATCCCATATCGAGACGTCACCCGATGAGCCTTTGACAAACCAAACTGTAGAATTGTCATCCGGAAAGCCGGGAAGTAATCTAAGCTGGGATATGTCACGTGGAAACTGGGTAGACGCCGACTTTTCCGGTTTGAAAAACCTGCATGAGAAATTCAGCTCGTCCAACATGCAACGCTGCAGGTTTAACGATTCCGATTTATCGGGACTTCTACTTAAAAGTAACAATGTCGACAGCTGCGACTTTTCGAATTCTGATATCAGCAACAGTCATATCCGGGGTTCCAACCTGTTAAAAAATAAATTTAAGAACTGTTCACTTAAAGAAACTGAGTTCTCAGCAAGCAATATTGAAAAATGCGATTTCTCCGGCGCTAACCTGGCAGGAGCAGGATTTTCAAAAAGCTTTATTTATGGCAGTGATTTCGACTTTGCCGATTTTACAGGAGCGGTGATAAAAGCCGGTGGCTTTACCGGGATCGCGATCAAATCGGGTGATCCGGAGAAAAACATAATTACCGGCGCTGTATGGAACCATACCTCGTTTATTGATACACATGTTGCCGATATTGTTTTTACAGGGAGTTTGAAGGATTGCTATTTTGAAAACTGCAATTTTACCAGGGTCAGATTTCAGAATGCAACCCTAATTAACACATTCTTTAAAAACAATAGAAATCTGAAGAAGATCAGGTTTGCAGACTGTAAAGCTGACAGGATCACCTACGAATTCCTGAAACAGGGTGAAGCAGATCTGACAGGTATCACATTATTAACTCAGGAAGGAGGGAAAGAACAATGATACAAAACGAAATTGCTATTTCAGTACGGGGATTGAAGAAATCATTTAATAACCTGTCAGTATTGCACGGGGTGGATTTTGAAGTAAAAACAGGAAGCATATTCGCCCTGCTTGGTTCGAACGGTGCAGGTAAGACAACCATAGTTAAAATCCTGTCGACGTTACTCAGGCCGGAAAGCGGGACCGTGATCGTAAACGGATTCAATGTTATAACCGCACCTGGCGATGTGCGGCAATCAATATTATCTTCTTCCAGGTATCCTGCTGATCGCCATCGCTAGCGGAATATCCTATACTGCTTATCGCCTGTTCCTGGATCTGCAGCGGGGCATATTCGAACGGTTTCACTCCATGCCAGTCTCACGTTCAACTGTCCTGTGGGGACATGTACTAACGTCATTGGTATCAAACGCTATTTCTGTAGTTATAATAATTCTTGTGGCGCTGATTATGGGCTTTCGATCACCCGCGGGGGTGCTTTCGTGGCTTACGGTTGCCGGCATTCTTATATTATTTACGCTAGCCCTGACCTGGATCGCTGTGATTGCAGGGCTCTCGGCGAAATCGGTAGATGGTGCAAGCGCCTTTTCATATCCATTGATCTTTCTGCCGTTCATCAGCTCTGCGTTTGTGCCAACGGAATCGATGCGGCCGGTTATTCGGGCTTTTGCCGAAAACCAGCCTGTGACACCGATTGTAGAAGCAATACGTGCAATGCTGTCAGGCCTGCCTGCCGGGAATGAAATCTGGATAGCGCTGGCATGGTGTGCCGGGATAACGCTTGTGGCTTATTTTTATGCGATGCGGACGTACAAAAAGAGGTACCATTGAGTCAGTGGGGCTCACTTCGACTCCGCTCAGTGAGCAACTTCGACTCATCCCGGCTCCGCCCGATGAACGCTCAGTGAGCAACTTCGATTCGTCCCGGCTACTCTTTTAATCTCGACTGATCGGTTTAATTTGAGTTTAAGGGTAATTTGACTATAAACCTGCTTCCCTTTCCCGGTTCACTCCTGATCTCCAGTACACCTTCATGGATTGAAATGAATTCTCTGCAGATGTATAGTCCCAGACCAGTTCCTTTTTCATTTGAAGTGCCGGGGTTTGATTGAATGTAGCTCAGATCCAGAAGCTTTTCTATTGTCTGTTTATCCATTCCAATCCCTGAATCCGTGACTTCTATTTCAGCATTATTTCCGTTCCGGCCTGCTATGATCTTAACCTCTGATTGTTTAAAGGAAAACTTTATCGCATTATGGATCAGGTTTCTCAATATTGTGCCAATCATTTCCTTGTCAGCATTTAATTTTAATCCGGAAGGAACAAAAACTATTATAGAAATGGATTTCATTAACGCTGCAGGTTTACTGAACTCCACAACTTCATTTATTATACATGCAATGTCCAATTCCTGCGGATTGTACAGGGTCTTTCCGGTTTGAAGTTTGGTCCATCCTGTCAGGTTATGAAGCAAGTTTATTGCGTTACGCGATGAGCTGTATATGATGGACGCGAATTCTGTTGTCTTCGAATGATCACCTTTCATAGAGCTTCCATAAAGCAATTCGCTGAATCCCATTATGCTTACGAAAGGATTCTTAAGGTCGTGCGAGATTATTGAATACAATTTGCCGCGTGTCTGGTTAAGGTCATTGAGGTTTCTTATCCTCTGGTTCCTGGAATATAATCTCAGTACTATACTGAATGTGGTAATTGTAAGCAAAACAATAATCGATATTAGAATAAATTGTTCCTTTAGAGGGGCATAGATCTCCGATTTGTCAATCTTGGCGACCATGAACCATCGGGAGTCAGGTATTTTCTTCAGATATGAAATCACATCAACCCCGCGATAGTCCCTTCCTTCGAAGAAACCTTCATACCCGGTGATAACCCGGGCTGCCGGCAGATTCTTGTCAGAGGCCGGAAGCCTGAGTTTCAGCGCTGTTCCTTTCCTGTGTCTTAGTTCATTAAGGTAAAGAATACTATCACCCTCCTGCCGGAGCAGGAGGGTCTCTGATGTCCTGCTCTGTACCGGCCAGGTCTGAATGTGAGGGTATAAAATAATATCCGGATCTACCCGCATGATCAGAGTACCGGTTCTGATCCCCGTTGGATTGATTATTCCAAAAATGACATCCATGAATATAATCGAACTATCAGCCGAGAACTTAAGGTCAGGATGTCCTGAAATATCCGGAATATACTGAATTCCTGATCCCTCAGGAACTTTACCGGATGATGAAAACCTGATTGAATTGTTTGTATCGGCAATGAGAATGCTCTGATAATCGTAGTCTTTGATCATAGGAAGGAAAATGTTCCTGAGAGTTGTTTCTTCTTCCCTACCATTTAAAAAATCATTTATCAGATTTACCAGACCAGGATTTTCGCCCAATATCCTGGCATCGCGGATATGCTCCTTTCGCCAGTCTGCAATATCTTCAACCTTGAGATTAATTATTGCATTCAGATCTTGTTGCTTTTCCACGAGCACCTTCTTTTTCTGCATCATAAAGAAAAGAAGTCCTCCCATGCTTACAAACAACGAGAAAGCGACAAGAATTATTAAAGCCTGCCACCCGGTTGCAGGATTATGAAGGTTATTTGCCATCAGGTTAATGATATTGAGATGCCGGTAAGATTGTATAAACTATCCATCATTGATTGTATATTATCAATATCAATTAACTCTGATAATCTGATTTCATTGTATCAGAATACTCATCCGGATAGAAATTCATCAGTAACTATTTTCGGTCTGCAAATCCAAATTTATGTCTTGAATACATACATGAGATTAATTCTAAATTAATTTCCCGGCTTTCATTTCTGCATTGTAAGGTCTTCTACATCCGTCATAATTCTGTTCGTCCAGCCAAATCAGGATGCCCATCGATTATCATTTTAATAATTCCTGTAACATTTTTCATTCCGGATTGTCTGGCTTGATCTTCCATTTTATGAGATATCCGGCAGAAATATGAATTGCAAAAACAGATTACATATATTTATACTTTTTTACAGTTTAAAAGAAGATCCATGAAAATCGACATGGCAATTGACCTTATTGAGACCTTATGAAGGCAACAACTGAGTTAAAAAAACTAGGGTTCTTACAATCTTTTGCTATTTATTTATCGGCAGCATTATTAATGTTGCTGCTGACGAAATACCTGATCCCGTACCTTCAGGTTATTACCGGACAGGAAGCAATACTTTTCTGGTTCATCGTCGGCGGGTCAGGTGTCTTCACTCCATTAATAATTCTTGGAATATTGATACTCAGAAAAGAGGGATATAAACTAAATAAGGACACGATTTCATCAAGACTCAGGTTCCGGAGATTAACAAGATCCGATCTTATCTGGACCTTGACGGGATTCCTGGCAGTAGTTATAATGAGTGGAATAGTAATGAAACTGCTGGAGCTTGTTATCGGACAATTTAATCCTTCACCGGGTTTCATGACTTTTGAACCATTGTCGAGAGGACGTTACTGGCTTCTTCTGATCTGGCTTCCATACTGGATTCTTAACATTTTTGGAGAAGAGTTCCTTTGGCGCGGA
The DNA here is from genome assembly GCA_963744745.1 of uncultured Bacteroidota bacterium. Taxonomy (GTDB): domain Bacteria; phylum Bacteroidota; class Bacteroidia; order Bacteroidales; family VadinHA17; genus LD21. The sequence continues at coordinate 573,507 of CAVUVD010000002.1, forward strand.
GTAATGCTTCCACGACAAGAACCTGCATTCGGTAAATACACCTGGATCATTCACGGATTTGGCTGGGGATTATTTCATATAGCATTCGGCTGGAAGCTGCTGGTGACACTGATACCACTGATTTTTATACAGTCCTTCATTGTTCAAAAGACAAAGAACTCATGGACCGGAGTTATCCTTCATGGGGGACTGAATGGCCCCAGTTTCATAGCCATTTGTTTTGGATTAATTTAGATTGCAACTGTCCGGTGGACATATAAGCTCCTGCAATTGCGGTAGATTCCATATTCATACGAAACATTGTTACAAGTTTATTGTTAGTTAAACATTGTTAAGGTTTATTGTTAATTATAAGTTAATACCCATAAAATGGATTCATTATCGCCGGAGAATAGGTAGCTTTACCAATTAATGAAGAAACAACAATCATCTATCAGGAATACCTCTGCTTTTTTCTTGTGTTTTTTCATTCAAATAGCTGAAAGCTTCTTTTTTATTTAATCGTAACTTTTAACGTATGAGCTTAATAAACGTATATCATAATATTCTCAATACTCCAATATCTCAGAAAGCCAGGTATTTACTGAAAACCATATTGAAGGACAAAAAACTAAGGTTTATCCTGATTGGTTCATTTCTTCTTATTAAAGCCATAACAGCGATTATTATCATATTTGTGATACCTGGAATAAAGGAAAACATTTAACTTACTTTCAAATTCAACCAGCTGACACTCGCACGGCTGTTACTGGATTTTAGCTTAGACTAACCGCCGGGTCCATACTTCTGCTCAATACCATCGCGAAGCTCACTTCAGGATTAAGATTAGCACACGACAGAGGACATGTTGCATAGATCGCAATTTAAAAGTAAAAAGATTGAGCGGCACAGATGCTGTCCTTCTAAATCAACATTCACATTTTCACTTTTAAAGCAAAATTCAGAATAGTGATTATAAGTTAAAGGATCGGGACTTGTGCCAGATGAGACGCTGAGCAATTATATGGGGCGAATATTTGTTCGATCAGAATAAATCATTTTTTGATTTAGATCAACTTTTTTCTATTACAGGTTCCTCAAATTCGAATCATAAATTATATTGACATGTTTAGTGCAGCAAATAAGAAAAGGGGTTCAGAAAAAAAGTTCACACTTTGTTCTGATATGTGATGAATCAGGAATCTTTAATACAATCAGGGTAATAAAAGATAAGCTTGGAGTTGGAAATAAAGTATTCATTTCATTAATCTATGTCATACATAGTAATATTCTTAACCCTATGTTTGAAATGGAATTAAAGATACTTGAGAAAAGATTTCTTCAAGATCTCCTTGTACATAATCTAAAAATTGAACCACGGGAATATGAGACTATACAGGAATTCATTGAAGCTGTCATGAACTCAAATACCAACTCAGAGTTAAGATTCTCGATTGCAGGCAATCTGGAATTTGTAGATTATGTTTCCGGAGTTTTGAGTTTCCTCAATATTGATATACATAACATTAAATCAGAGATAATCTAATTCTATTATACCTTGACCAGAGAATAGATAAATAAGGCGGCGATATCTGGGATCACGAGCTATCTAAAAAATTAATAGAACTCTTGATCTTTGAGATAGAAAAAAATGCTGTAAGAGATAATTTAGTTTCATTTTTGATTTTTAATAATTTATAATCCATGAGATCATTATTAAACGTTCCGAAAGAATTTGATGCTATAAGTGTAGGGTTGTGGGACTTGGACGTGAAGAAGAATAGGATAAGGTTAAGTCCCAGTGCAGCGAAATTGCTGGATCATGTGCAAACAAATATTTGCTCGCGGGAAGACATACTAAACGTTTGTATTCATAAAGATTATAAAGACCAACTGCATGGTAACATAGAGAGATTATTAAAGAATCAGAGTGATATTTTAGATATCGAAATCAGATTAAGATCAGAATTAGAAGACTGCAGATGGATACATCTCAAAGGAGTGCCAATTTCCAGGAATAAAGATGGGACTCCGAATCGGCTTTTTGGAAGTATTACTGATATAACCAGGTGTATGAAGGCGGAGAAAGATATAGAAAGGGAAAGGAAAATTTTGAGGACAATCATTGATAATCTGCCTGTTTCAATCTATGTTCTGGATAAAGAAGGCCGCAAAATTTTATCAAACAAAGCTGATTGTGAGATCATAGGAGCCATTAATGAATCAGAAGTCCTTGGGAAGTCCGACATAGAGCTTTACCCCGGTGCGATTGGTGTGAGGGGGCATAATGATAACGTGGATGTAATCACCGGAAAAAATGAGATCTACAACAGAGAAGAAGATTTTCCTGATAAAAATGGAGCTCTGAGATGGCTGTTAACAAGTAAAATACCTCTTATTGATCAGGATAACCAGACAACAGGTCTTGTAGGTATAGGTGTTGATATTACAGAGCAGAAAAATTTACAAAAAAAAATTTCAGAATCTGAGATCTTCTACCGAACACTTATAAATATATCTCCCAACGGAGTTATTATTGCGGATCTGGAAGGGAATGTAAGCTTTGTTTCAAAGAGGATATATCAAATTTTTAATGTACCGGAAGGAGAAGATCCCGCCGGGGAGTACATATTTAATTGGGTAGCTTTTGAAGACATTGCAATTGCAAAAACTAACTTCAGGGAGGTGATAAATGGAAGCAGACCTCCTCACACTTATGAATATAAAGCGAAGACTTATGACGGAATCGTATTCTGGATAGAAATATCAGCATCACTTATTTCCGATTTTTCCGGTAAACCTGACTGGCTGATGATAGTATGTCGTGATATTACTTATCGCAAAAAGATAGAAGAAGATCTGATATCAGCTAAAAACAAAGCACAAGAGAATGATAAGCTTAAAACAGCTTTTTTGCATAACATCTCACACGAAATACGGACCCCATTGAATGCAATAGTGGGATTTTCTTCCATATTGGGTGAAAGAGATTTAAGTAAGGATAATCAGCAGACATTCATTGAAATCATAATGAAGAGCAGTGATCATTTGCTATCGATAATAAGTGATATACTCGAAATATCAAATATAGAAGCTGGTATAGTTAATGTAGTTGAAAACGAACTGAATTTAAATAATATGATCGAAGATTTGTATAATCAGTTCAATCTGGATGCTGCCAGAAAGAATATTGAATTAAAACGATATTTTGGAATTTGTGATGAAGAAGTAATTATAAGATCCGATAAGACAAAAATAGTTCAGATTCTGTCTAATCTATTATCCAACTCTTTAAAATTTACTGAAACAGGGTTAATTAAATTTGGGTATAGAGTGAAAGGAAACAACATTCTCTTTTATGTTTCAGATACTGGTATTGGGATAAGCCAAAATAAGTTCCAAAAAATCTTTGACCGGTTTTTCCAGGTAGAACACTCTGAAAACAGGTTACATGAAGGAACAGGCTTAGGTTTGTCGATTTGCAAGGCTTATGTTGAATTATTAGGGGGTCACATCTGGTTGAATTCCAGAGTCGGAGAAGGTACAAAATTCTATTTTACTATACCATTAAACAGACTCAGGAGTCACGCAAAATTCTGATTGCTTCTTTTAAACAGGATACCAAAATTTAAAGATTACACTGGCTGGCGCAATCTTATAATATCTTAATTGCCAGTCCCGGAAATTCTTTAAATTTGCTCTGATGGACTCAAATGTATCCATAAGAGAAATTGAAAAATATTCCAAATCTTTCAACGGGAAGCTTGAAAATCTGTTTGAGTTTAAAGAAATTTCCAGGGGTGGCCACTTGTATAAGCAGGGTGATGTTTGCAGGCATCTCTATTATATCAAAAAAGGAATAGTCAGGGTATACTACCTTTCAGAAAAGGGAAAGGAGATTACATTATGGTTTTCGCTTGAAAATACCTTTGTTACTGCAATTGACAGTTTTTTCTACGAAAAGCCTACACGAGATAACTGTGAGGCTCTGGAAGATCTAAGTGTTTACTTAATCACATATGCAAGCCTTGAGACTGTTTTAAATGATAAAGATGGTGCTCAGGTAACATTTTTTATTATGTATGAAGTTGCCCGGAAAATGGCAGAGCTCTTAGAAACTATTAGAAATCAATCAGCCGAAGAAAGATACAAATTACTTATGACTAAATATCCTTCAATTCTCCAGAGGGTGTCGCTTGGACAAATTGCATCTTTTCTTGGAATTTCACAGGAAACTCTGAGCAGGATCAGAGGTAAAATCTGATTCTATCCCGGGAGTTCATTTTTTGATTTAAATCAAATATTATAATAGCTGGTTGCTTCAATTTTGTATAGTAAATTCTTTATGATGATTGAAGCAAAAGAATTAAGAGGATATCCGAGTGGAAAAATTCATCTTGTTTTAATATGTGATGATATTGGAACTGAGGATACCTTACAGGGATACTGACAGGGGAAACATCATTATCACTCTGATCTATTTCTGACCCCAAACCTTCCATGCTATTAGACCATGAAACCCAGTATAGTAATTTGCTCATTTAACGAGGAGAAAACGATTTCAGACGTGGTGATCTCGTGCTGCACGCTCAACCCCGGTTGTGAAGTTATTGTGGTAGATGATGGCTCAACCGATAATACTTGCTCAATCCTGAATGATCTTCATCTGAAGTACACATTTAGAATAGAACGATTTGAAGAAAATAGAGGCAAAAGTCAGGCTATGGCACGCGGAGTCGAAATTTCCCTAAATGATATTATTCTATTTATTGATGCAGATATTTCAAATATCAAAAAGGAACATTTTGACATCATGCTGGATCCTGTTAAGCATGGTTTCGCAGATATGGTTCTGGGTCAACCCTCTGAAACATTGATTGACTATCGTGTAAATCCGTTTAGAGTGTTTACTGGTGAGAGAGCTTTATTTAAAAAGGATATAACTCCAATTTTGGATGATTTAAGAGATACCAGATTCGGAATCGAAACTTTTTTAAATCTGTATTACCAGGCGAAAGGTAAGAAGATCAAATATGTTCTTCTTAAAAACCTTAAGCATCCTACCACTTTCGAAAAATCAGGTTCCTTTTACAGTGCAACACGAAAATATTTTTTCGAGGGGAAAGAAATTGCCAAGACTATTTTGGACAATCAATATCTGATACGCCAAAGAGTTGAAATAACAATCAGTAAAACAAATATTCAGGCAAAGAAAAATCTGGAATCATTGCAACAAGACTTAAATATGAAGATTCAAAATTTAAAAGATAAACTGGAAGGATTAATTAGTGCAGAAAAATGAAAAAAAACGCAACACTTGTTTTGTCAGGAGGCGGAGCAAGAGGATTTGCTCATATCGGAGTGATAGAAGAACTCGAAAATCGTGGATTCACAATTAATTCAATCGCAGGTACATCGATGGGTGCTTTGGTCGGAGGTGTATACGCCGCCGGAAAACTAGGCGAGTTTAAACAGTGGGCGATCAAACTTACCAAAACGGATGTGCTAAAGCTCTTTGATTTGTCTTTCACTAATCAGGGACTTATTAAAGGTGATAAAGTATTGAAAGCCATGAAAGAATTTATCCCTGATTCAAATATTGAAGATTTGAAAATTAATTATACAGCAACAGCTTTTGATTTAACCCATGACAAAGAAGTAATTTTTAATAATGGAAGTCTTTATAATGCAATCAGGGCGTCAATATCTATAGAACTTACCAGGTATCGGGACAGCGATTGAACGCAAAAGCAATTAGTTAAAATTTAAAATTGAAACATCATGAATACAGTAATGTACATATTTCAGGGAATTCTTTCTGCAATGTTTTTTATTACTGGTCTCACAAAAGCAACTCTGCCCAGAGTGAAACTGGAGAAACAATTTCCATGGGTAACAGATATCACGATCGGTATGGCAAGATTTATTGGTATCACAGAAATCTTGTGCGCTGTTGGGTTAATTTTACCATGGAGTACTGGAATATTCAAGGTACTCACCCCAATTTCTGCCATGGGAATATCATTAATCATGTTTCTGGCGATTGTATTTGTTCATTTGCAAAGGAAGGAGTACAAAGAAGCCGGACTAAATCTCCTGATCCTTTTAATGGCATCATTTGTAGCTTATGGCAGATCCTGAAAAATTTCGGATTAAATGAATCTTAATTAGTAAAACTTATTACAGGAAATTATATGTTAAAAAAATTCAGAATTGCTCAGAAGATAGTCTTCATCTTCGTAGTAATAACAGTCATAAGCATTCTATATGGAGCTTACCAGATATCCACTTTGAATGAGATCAGAACGATTCAGGACAATGCCAAGGTTCTGAATGATAATATTAATTACGTTAGCGAATTTTCCAATCTTGGCATCAGAACTTATCAGATAATTGCAGATGCAGTCATAAACAAGGATGAGGCAAAAACAACAAGTAACTGGCAGAAGCTGAAGAATGAAAATCAGATCTCAGTACTGAGAATGCGGGAGATTGCAGGAAACGAGGAGGAGAAGTTAGCACTTGAGAATGCAATAAAAAATTATACAATAATTATCAGCATCGCGGAGAATGAACTCTACCCGTCACTTTTCAGCAACACACCTGTGAACATTGACGCAAGTATAACTGATATTAATAAAAAAATCAGCGAGACTATCTCATTTATTGAACCGGACCTTGAAAAAATGACCGCATCAATGAGAAAAAAACATGTTGAAACAGAAGAGACCTTCGATACCGAAACATCAAAAGCAGTCAAATCAACAATTTCCGTACTTATTGGGATAGTGGTGCTCGTATTCATGTCTGTTTTCTTTTCCAGGAAAATCGGTGGCGTAATTAAAAGCATCATGGACGAAATTAACATTGTCCTTAATGATATACTGGCAGGAAAATTATGTGCAAGGGTTGATTGTAATAAAGTAGATTATGAATTCAGGAGTGTTACCAACGGCATTAACAGCACACTGGATGCCTTGATCAGACCTCTTAAAGTTGCAGCTGATTACATAGATAAAATCTCTAAGGGCGATCTGCCTGAAAGGATCACAAATGAGTATCAAGGCGATTTCAATGATATGAAAAATAATCTTAATCAATTGATCTTCACTATAAATGATATTACTGAAAAAGCGAAACTCATATCTCACGGCAACCTCACAGTTGACCTTAAACCAAGATCAGAAAATGACGAACTCATGCAATCCTTGAATGAAATGGTAAAATCTACTAGCAATATTATTTCAGAATTCAAATCAGCTGCCGATAATATATCTGCCTCAAGCCAACAAATGAGCTCGACATCGCAGGAGATGAGCCAGGGAGCCTCTGAGCAGGCATCGTCGGCGGAAGAGGTTTCCTCATCAATGGAGGAGATGGCTGCCAATATACAGCAGAACACCGAGAATGCACAGCAGACCGAAAAGATAGCTATCAATGCTGCTGAAGGAATAAAGAATGTGGTCGTTGCTGCCCAACAGACACTTAAGAACATAAGAGAAATTGCTGAGAAGGTATCAATCATAGGTGAAATTGCACGTCAGACAAACATTCTTGCGCTCAATGCGGCTGTTGAAGCTGCCCGTGCCGGTGAACATGGAAAAGGTTTTGCCGTCGTTGCTGCAGAAGTTCGCAAACTTGCTGAAAGAAGTCAGGTCTCTGCCGTTGAAATAGATCAATTGACAAAGAATAGCGTTAGGATTACTGAAGAGGCCGGAATGCTTATGGAGGCAATTGTGCCGGAAATTGGCAAAACTTCGAAGCTCGTTCAGGAAATAGCCGCAGCCGGCTATGAACAGAATTCCGGGGCCGAACAGGTGAACAATGCTATACAACAACTCAATCAGGTGACCCAGCAGAATGCTTCTGCCTCTGAAGAGATGGCAACAAGTTCCGAGGAACTCGCAAGCCAGGCACAACAACTGCTTGAGATGATATCTTTCTTCAAGCTGAATTGTGAAGATCGTGAATTGAAGAGAAATGCAATCAATTTGAAGCAAGTGCATTCCCCAGGAGCTAATCCGGTCCGTTTTGAGAAATCTGCAGTAAAACAAATGAATATGATTAAAACAAACAAAAAGGGAGTGACAATTAACATGGGAAAAGACAGTATTGATTCTAATTATGAGAAGTTTTAAATGGATTAAGGAAGTGATTTTAATTTCACCCTAACCATGATATAGAAGCGCAATGAAGTAAAAACGATTACTGACTGTCACATTCTCCATTCAGGAAGGAAGAAATCCCCTCATGGGCACTCCTTAAACTGTAACAAAAACGTAACAGGTATTATTCTTATGTGAGAAGACAAGTGTCTAATTTCGGCTGTTATTTTGATAACAGTAATGACCTACCTCTATATTATTATTTCACTCGTATTGATCTTTGATTTTATCAATGGATTCCACGATTCAGCCAATTCAATTGCTACTGTTGTATCTACAAAAGTTCTTTCCCCATTTGCCGCAGTTGCACTTGCGGCCATCTTTAATTTTCTTGCATTCCTGATTTTTCCTCTTAAAGTCGCAACTACAATCGGGAAAGGAGTAATTAATCCTGATATTGTCACGCTTGATCTTATAGCAGCAGCAGTATGTGCTGCCATAATCTGGAATCTTCTCACCTGGTGGTTGGGGTTGCCATCAAGCTCATCTCATACACTTGTAGGCGGTCTTGTCGGGGCTGCAATAGCAGGAAGCGGTTTTGGATCAGTTGTTTATTCAGGTTTAATTAAAATAGTAATATTCATAATAATCGCGCCATTACTGGGCATGATTATGTCTTATATTATTTCAGTAATAGTTCTGAATATTGTGAAAAAAAGCACTCCCTCAGGAGTTGACAAACATTTCAGACGGCTGCAATTATTATCGGCGTCTGCTTTCAGTCTTGGTCACGGTGGGAATGACGCCCAGAAATCAATGGGTATTATCTGGGTCGCGCTTATCGCAGCAAATCAGGTTACAAAAGATTCTTCGATCGACTTATGGATTGTACTGTCGTGTCATACTGCAATTGCCCTGGGCACTCTTTTCGGAGGATGGAGGATTGTCAAGACAATGGGTCAGAGAATAACGAAATTAAAGCCTTTTGAAGGATTCTGTGCTGAAACCGCAGGGGCGCTTACATTGTTTGGAGCCACACACTTCGGAATTCCTGTCAGTACCACACATACCATAACAGGAGCTATAATGGGGGCAGGCGCTTCGAGAAGAGTGTCCGCCGTAAGATGGGGAGTAACAAGAAATATTTTCTGGGCATGGTTGCTTACGATTCCTGTTTCAGCTTTACTCGGGGCAGGACTGTATCTGCTTTACAGCGCTTTTTAGCTTTGAAGTCAGGATGAAAAGATTATTATAACTCCTGTTATGACAAAGCTAATTTTTCAGGTAACTTCGAAACCCCTATGGCTGGCAAAATAGATGTTACTCTTTGAATTCTGGCATGATCCGGCTGATCAATCTCAATGGGCACCTTCTCTTCAATTGTAATTGTCGGATCAAGGTTATATGCTGTTATATCTGATATACAAAATAACCTTGAGAAATCATGAAGTTTAAGTATTATCTTTTCTGAAAAGAATAGTTTCACGTCCCCTGGTATAACCCTGTCAATCAGTATAAAAAGAAAATCTGAATGCATTGACCGTTTTCTTATTGTCTCAAAACCACTCTCAGATTGGATTTCGCCTGAATTCTTAAGATCTTCAACAACATCGCCGAAATACCTTCTGATATTTGGCTCAACTTTAAAGCCGAGATAAAAGTCGATTCTTATTATGAATCCCGGTATGATCTGAGTTACATTGTATTCAAATGTAAAAGGATCATCCCTTCTGTCGATATGGATCAGCCAGTAAGTATCAGCCCTTCTCGGCTGCTTGTGAAATATTGAATAGATAACCTTTGATTCAACACTATGGATGTCATTCGCTTTTATTAAATATACCAGGTTGGAGGCTGTTTTCGGAACAGAATGGTCTCTTTTGAGATCTTTGAATAGTTCTGTATATTTTTCCAGCGGACTGAAAGTTACGTACCTGTTTTTTAGTTTTCTGCCGAAATACCATCCGTACATTATAATAAAGAAAATTGATGCAAGAAGAACCGTGAACCAACCGCCATGCGAGAATTTTGTAAGATTGGCTATTAAGAAGCTTCCTTCAATTAAAATAAAAATGATCAGGAATTGCAGGACCAGCACCCTGGTTTTCCCGGTTTGCCTTAAATAAAACGCCAGGAGGGAAGTTGTCATAAGCATCGTGATCGTAATTGATAATCCGTAAGCAGCTTCCATGTTTGATGATTCCCTGAAAAAAACTACTACAAGGCTGCAGGCAATCCAAAGGAACCAGTTGACATAAGGAACATAGACCTGGCTTTTAAGATGAGTCGGATTTTCGATCATGAATTTTGGCCAGAAATTGAGTGATACAGCCTCGCTAATAAGCGTGAAGGATCCTGTAATCAGGGCCTGGCTCGCGATTATAGCTGCAGCCGTAGAGATAAATATGCCCGGAACAAGAAACCACTGGGGCATGATCCCATAAAATGGATTGATATTGCCTGTAATACCTCCGTTTTTCAAAAGCCAGGCACACTGTCCCATGTAGTTGAGCAAGAGCGATACTTTAACAAAGAACCAGGAAACCCTGATATTCTTAACGCCGCAATGACCAAGGTCTGAATACAGGGCTTCAGCTCCGGTGGTCGCCAGGAAAACGGCTCCAAGAAGAAGGAATCCTCCCGGGTATTCTGAAAGAAATCGTAGAGCCCAGGATGGATTCAATGCCTCAAGAACAGTCAGGTTGTCAAGTAACTGAACCATCCCCATTGTTGCAAGCATCAGGAACCAGATTACCATTATCGGTCCGAAAGATCCGCCAACAATGTTTGTTCCGAAACGCTGCATAAAGAACAGGACGGTAAAGATTCCTAGGACAATAGGAATAACCGGTATATCCGGATTGAACAGCCGTAAACCTTCTACTGAAGAGGTAACCGTTATTGCTGGTGTGATAACTCCATCGGCAAGGAGCGCGGCAGCGCCGATCATCGTTAAGATCGCAACTCCGTTTTTCTTTTGTTTCAGAAGAGCGAATAAAGCATAAATTCCTCCTTCCCCATTATTATCAGCCCTGAGCGTAATAAAAACATATTTGACAGTTGTCTGTAATGTCAATGTCCAGAAAATGCATGACAAGGATCCAAGAACCAGCAGCTCATTAAATTCCTTTCCGCCGTGTATAATAGCCTGCATTACATACAGGGGACTTGTACCCAGATCACCGAACACAATTCCCAGGGTTATTATTACGCCAGGTAATGAGAGTTTTTTTATATCAATATGTCTGCTTGCCACAATCCCCCCTTTTTTCAAACGGACAAAAGTAGACACGACCCTATAAAGAGAATAGAAAGAGAATGCCATGAAGTATAAAGATTTTATAAAGATTGAGCTTGCGGACGGCAAAGTGAATCGCAGATTGATTTTTGTGAGCTAACTTTGATAACAGATATTTTAATAATGAAAAATTCTCTTTCCATAAAAGGAGCTTTAAGTCATTCTAATAAAGTCCAGTACATGTCAGTCATTCTCCTGATTGCATTTACTGTAGCTTTATGCAGGCCGCTGGCAACACAACATGGTTATCTCATTGTAGCGTTCATCCTTCTTTCGGAAGTATCAGTAATGGCAATTTTCTTCGGGATCGGGCCAATACTTCTTGCATCGACGATGAGCTCCCTTGTCTGGAATTTTTTCTTTATTCCCCCTCATTTCAAATTGCACATATATCAAACGGAGGACAAGATCATTTTTGTCTCTTTTTTTCTTGTGGCGTTGATCAATGGGGTTCTGACAAACCGGATAAGGCGTCAGGAGAAAATAGCAAGGCAGAAGGAAGAACAAGCGCTTCTCTTTGCAGAATCGGAAAAGCTTTACAAGACTCTTTTTACATTGATTTCCCATGAATTCAGGATCCCGATTGCCACTATAATGGGCGCTTCCGATACCCTGCTTACATCTCTCACTTCTGAGAAGGACAAAACAGCACTATTCAGGGAAATTCTTATGGCATCAGGAAGACTTAATCATCTCATCGAAAACCTTCTTAATATGTCGCGGCTTGAAAGCGGAAAGATAGCAGTCCATAGCGACTGGTGTGATATTAATGACCTTTTAAATAAAGTTGTCGACACTCTTTCCCAGCAGCTTGAGCTGTTCCGGCTGCATAGAGATATCCCGGCAGATCTGCCGCTGGTCAGGCTTGATTTCGGACTCATGGAACAGGTGATCTATAACCTGATTCTGAATGCTACTCAGCATTCACCGGCAGGATCGATGATCAGGTTTGAAGCCGGATATAGCGAAGGAGGTCTTATAATCAGGATTGCTGATGAAGGACCCGGATTCACACCCGAACAGATAAAGAAATTGTTTACAAAATTTTACCGGGTAAATTCAACCAGGTCAGGAGGATTGGGTCTTGGCCTGTCAATAGTGAAAGGTCTTATTGAAGCCCATAAAGGAACAATTACAGTTGAGAACAAACATGAAGGTGGCGCAGTTTTCACGATCAGAATGCCTACTGAAATCCCCGATATGGAAAAAATAAATGCAGAACAATGAACGAAACAATACTCATAATAGATGATGAGGTTCAGATCAGGCGTTTGCTTGAAATCACCCTTACATCAAACAACTATAAGACTCTTTTTTCAGCCACTGGAAAAGAGGGTCTTACATCGGCTGCAACACATCATCCTTCGCTGATCCTGCTTGATCTTGGTCTCCCTGATTTCGACGGACTTGAAATCCTTGTCAAACTCCGCGAATGGTTTACAAAACCAGTAATTGTATTGAGCGTCAGGAATTCTGAAAATGACATTGTTGAAGCCCTCGACAAAGGGGCTAATGATTACCTTACCAAACCTTTCAGAAGCGGTGAACTGCTTGCAAGGATAAGGTCAGCAATAAAACTTACTACAGAGAAGACAGATATTCCTGTTCTTGAATTTGGTTCTCTGGTAATTGACATGGCAAATCATATCGTGAGAAAGAATAGTGAAATAGTCAAGCTTACAGCAACTGAGTTTTCGCTTCTTTCGCTTCTTGCAAAGAACCACGGCCGGGTAATGACACACCAGTTTCTGCTGAAGGAAGTATGGGGATATGGTTATCATGAGCAAACTCAATATCTGAGAGTTTTCATTGCCCAGCTAAGAAAAAAAATTGAAGATAACCCGGCCAGGCCTGAACTGCTTGTAACTGAATCGGGAATAGGCTACAGGTTCGGGGAATAAGATTCACGACTGTTCCTTTTTTCTTTGTGTTTAATTTCAGCTGACGTTTTAAAATTATAAGGGGAGAGCGGAACAGAAGTATTTGAATTTCATCAGAGAAAAATGAAACCATGATGGTTAATATATCCGGTATCAGGTTTCAGTTACATTACCGCCATTGTTCATCATATCATTAAATTCATCATCCAGTTTTGCAGCATGACTGATCAGATAACCTATCGTAAAGATTAGGACAACTCCCGCGATCAGTATCAGTATTAAAACAATATTACTCATATGAAATTTCTTTGCTGTAAAGTTCCCCCGTATTACATAAAGACTTTATAAGTATATGGCCAATAGGTATATAGAATTGATAAAAAATCGACCTGAAAGCCAGTTGGGATTTATAAAATCTTTGTACCTGTTCAATATTTCTTTATAAAAAAACGATGAATTCTACAGCAATTTTGTAAAAATCTCAGATCAATGAAAATTCTTTTATTTCCGGCATTAAATGAGATGGCCAATGTTGAAGCTGACGGTGGAAATTATACCGCAGGTATTATAATAGCGGTGCTGATCTTATTATTCTTAATATACACGTTGCTCAAACCTGAAAAATTCTGATCGCATGTTTACATCTCATGATATACTTCAGGTTGTAATTTTTCTGGGTATTCTGACCGGGTTAACACCGGTTCTGGGACTATTTATGTACAAAGTGTTTACCGGTGAGAAACACTTTTTAATACCAGTTTTTTGTCTTTTTGAGGAATGGACTTACAGGTTCGGAGGTGTAAATCCGAAGGAAGAATCAAACTGGAAACAATACCTCTTTGATCTTCTGAGATTCAACCTTTTCGGACTCATCTTTCTGTTTCTGATCCAGGTTTTTCAGAGCATACTGCCTCTCAATCCTGAAAATCTTCCGGATGTTTCATGGCATTCGGCTTTCAATACTGCAGTGAGCTTTGTAACAAATACAAACTGGCAGGGGTATGCAGGTGAAGCTACAATGAGTTATTTTGTCCAGATGGCCGGGCTTACAGTTCAGAACTTTGTCAGCGCGGCAACAGGTATTGCTGTTTTACTTGCAGTTTCCCGGGGTTTAATAAGGAAGAATACCGATAAATTGGGCAATTTCTGGGTTGATATGACCCGCTCGGTTCTCTATGTCTTACTTCCGCTTTCTATAATATTGACAATCCAGCTTGTCGGCCAGGGGGTGGTACAGAATCTGAAATCGTATGATGTGGTACAGACATTGCAGGGATCAGAACAGGTATTGCCGATGGGCCCCGCAGCTTCACAGATAGCCATCAAACTGCTTGGCACAAATGGTGGCGGTTTCTTCAATACCAACAGCGCCCATCCGTTTGAAAATCCAACCCCGTTCAGCAACCTTCTCGAGGTGCTTTCCATCCTGCTTATTCCGGCTGCTTTAACATTCACATTCGGCAAGATGGTTGGAAATCAAAGACATGGCTGGGCCATATTTACTGTTATGTTTATTTTGCTGACAGCGGGGATATTTATTTCATTGAGGTCTGAATTGTCCGGAAACCCGGTCTTTGAAAATTATGCCCTTATGGAGGGAAAAGAAGTTCGTAATGGCATTGCAAACAGCGTGATCTGGTCTGTATCCACAACTGCCGCTTCAAATGGTTCTGTTAATTCAATGCACGATAGTTTTTCTCCGTTCAGCGGAATGATCTGCATGATAAACATGATGCTTGGTGAAGTGATCTTTGGCGGGGTGGGAGCCGGTCTTTATGGCATCATTATATTTATCATCCTGACTGTATTTATAGCTGGACTGATGGTCGGCAGGACACCCGAATATCTTGGAAAAAAGATAGAAGCATTTGACGTTAAGATGGCAATAATAGCCGTACTTGCTCCTTCATTTGTCATACTGGCATTTTCAGCAGTGGCTTCTTTAGTAGAACCTGGCATTTCAGGTTTGTCAAATCCCGGACCGCATGGTTTATCTCAAATCCTTTATGCATTCAGCTCTGCAGCAGGGAATAATGGAAGCGCTTTTGCAGGTCTGTCTGCCAATGCGGTGTTCTATAATTTAATGATTGGATTTGCTATGCTAATAGGCAGGTTTGGAGTTATCATACCGGTAATGGCTATAGCCGGCGGGTTGATCGCGAAAAAAAGTACGCCTTTCACATCAGGAACATTCAGAACCGACGACTGGCTTTTCATTGGATTGCTTACAGGAGTGATTTTGATAGTAGGGGGATTGACATTCTTCCCGGCATTGTCAATGGGTCCTCTGGTTGAAAATTTTCTGTTGAAACTGGGTGTAACTTTTTAATATTCTAAGAATTTGTAAGAATATGAATGCCACACATAAAAGACTATTTATAAATAAACACCTGATAATTAAAGCAGTCAGGGATAGTTTTGTCAAGCTGAATCCAATAACACTGAAGAATAATCCGGTAATTTTTATAGTTGCCATCGGAGCAATTGTTACTACGTTCATGACTCTGAACGGCATCTTTAATGACCTTTACTCGTCTTTCGATCTGCAAATCTCCTTATGGTTATGGTTCACAGTGCTTTTTGCAAATTTTTCGGAAGCAATAGCTGAGGGAAGAGGAAAAGCACATGCCGAAAGCCTTAGAAAAAACAGAACTATGATCACGGCCCGGAAAAAAAACGGGAACCATGAGGAGATTGTTAATGCAACCGATCTCGTGAAGGGCGATCTTATCATTTGCGAAGCCGGTGACATTATCCCGTCGGACGGTGAAGTTATAGAAGGAATTGCCAGTGTCGATGAATCGGTGATTACTGGTGAATCAGCGCCGGTGATAAGGGAAAGTGGCGGTGACAGGTCGGCCGTGACCGGAGGTACGAAAGTTATCAGCGACAGAATAGTTATCCGCATTACTTCAGAACCCGGAAGTACTTTTATCGACAAGATGATTGCACTCGTGGAAGGAGCAAAAAGGAAAAAAACGCCAAATGAGATCGCGTTGTCAATTCTGTTGTCGGGATTATCTATAATTTTCCTGATAGCAGTGGCCACATTACCGGCTTTCTTCGGATATAATCTAACTGTTTCAGGATTGCCGCAATCAGACAATCTTTCACTTACTGTGCTGATCGCTTTATTTGTTTGTCTTATTCCCACCACTATCGGCGCATTGCTTAGTGCAATAGGGATCAGCGGCATGGGAAGACTCTTCAAACATAATGTGATTGCCACGAGCGGAAGGGCTATTGAGGCAGCTGGCGATGTGGATGTACTTCTGCTCGATAAAACAGGGACAATTACACTTGGCAACAGGATGGCAACTGATTTTATCCCGGTTGACGGTATTTCGAATGAAGAGCTTGCAGATGCGGCGCAGCTTTCTTCACTATCCGACGAAACTCCTGAAGGCAGATCGATAGTGATCCTTGCCAAGGAGAAATATAATATCCGTGCAAGGAATGTTAAGGAAATGAGAGCCTCATTCATCCCTTTCAGCGCTCATACCAAAATGAGCGGTGTGGATATTGTGAGCGAGAAAGGTGAATTGATGCAGATAAGAAAAGGAGCTTCCGAATCGATCAAAAAATTTATTCAGAATAAGAATGGATTTTTTCCAAAGATCGCTGAAGATGTGGTTTCTGAACTTGCCTTGCAGGGAGCCACACCGCTGGTTGTCTCATCGAATGAAAAAGTGCTTGGAGTGATCAGGCTCAAGGACATTGTAAAAGGAGGCATAAGACAGCGTTTCTCAGAGTTGAGGGCAATGGGCATCAGAACAATAATGATCACCGGCGATAATCCCCTTACTGCAGCAGCAATTGCAGCTGAAGCAGGAGTAGATGATTTTATGCCGGAGGCGAAACCTGAAGATAAGCTCGAAAGGATACGGAAGGAACAGGAATACGGACGGCTTGTCGGGATGATCGGTGATGGAACAAATGACGCCCCTGCTCTCGCCCAGGCAGATGTGGGAATAGCAATGAACACCGGAACCCAATCAGCCCGTGAGGCAGGTAATATGGTCGATCTCGACAGTAATCCAACCAAACTGATCGAAGTAGTTGAGGTAGGAAAGCAGCTACTTATGACAAGAGGAGCCCTGACAACCTTCAGCATTGCCAACGATGTGGCCAAATATTTTGCCATTATCCCGGCAATTGCGGCTGCCCTCTATGCCGGCACAAATGCTGCCGGGCCTCTTTCAGCACTAAATGTCATGAGACTTGCAACACCCGAAAGCGCTATCCTCAGCGCCGTGATCTTCAATGCCCTGATAATTATCCTGCTGGTCCCGCTTGCTCTTGCAGGAGTACGATACAGGCCCGTATCAGCAACAAAGGCGCTTTCACTGAACCTGTTGATCTTTGGCCTCGGAGGACTTATAGCTCCTTTCCTGGGGATCAAGTTAATCGACTTACTGATCAATATATAATAATATTTCACTATGAGAAGCATTTTAATTTCACTTAAGATACTTATCTTTTTTACAATACTTACCGGCGTAATTTATCCACTGTTAATGACCGGGATAGCACAGGCATTGTTTCCGTGGAAAGCCAACGGCAGCATAATTGTTAAGGAGGGAGTCAGGGTTGGCAGTGAACTGATAGGACAGGATTTCGACTCAGCAATATTTTTTTCATCCCGTCCGTCTTCAATTTCTTACAACCCGCTTCCTTCCGGCGGTTCAAATCAGAGTCTGACAAATGCGCAACTTTTAAGAAGTTTTAATGAACGCCGGGTGCATTTTTTTGAATTGAACAATGCCGATAGCTCTACGATTGTGCCGTCCGAAATGTTGTTTGCTTCTTCGAGCGGACTCGATCCTCATATCTCTCCTGAAGCAGCAATGCTCCAGGCAAATCGTGTAGCTTCTGCAAGGCATTTTAATCCAGTGCAGAAAAGTTCGCTTATCCGGCTTGTGGAAGAATCAGTGGAAAAGCCTCAGTTTCTTTGTCTTGGAGAAAGAAGAGTAAATGTTTTATTATTAAATTTGAAAGTTCAGGAACTTGAATGATGAACGGTTTTGAGGAAGGTCGCCCTGATCCCGATAAGCTTCTTGCCTCACTTGTAAGCGAGGAAAAGAATAAACGGGGAAAGCTGAAGATATTCTTTGGGATGTGTGCCGGCGTTGGGAAAACGTATTCCATGCTCAAAACCGCCCGGGCTGAGAAACATAAAGGCGTCGATATTATTATCGGTTATGTCGAAACTCATAAGAGGAGGGAAACTGACGAACTGACGCATGGATTCGAAATCGTTCCTTTGAAGACTGTTACATATAAATCCTCATCATTCGTCGAACCGGATATAGATGCTATAATAGCAAGGAAGCCGCATACCGTCATCATCGATGAGCTTGCTCATACTAATGCCCCGGGAAGCAGGCATGCCAAAAGGTACCAGGATATCCAGGAATTCATTGAGAACGGGATTGATGTTTATTCCACTCTCAATGTTCAGCACCTGGAAAGCAAATCAGAGGCCGTGACCCAGATATCAGGCATTCCTGTCAGAGAAACAATCCCTGATGAGATTTTTGAAAAGGCTGACGAGGTTGAATTGATAGATCTTACCCCCGATGAGCTCATACAACGGCTGAAAGAAGGTAAAGTATATACCCCAGACAAATCAGCTGCTGCAATTGAGAACTTTTTCAGAAAAGGCAACATTATTTCTCTGAGGGAAATGGCTCTGAGGATTGTAGCCGACAGGGTAGACAAACAACTGCATGATTACATGCAGAATAAAAGAATAACCGGACCTTGGAAATCAGGTCTTCACCTGCTTGTGGCAATCGGCGCCGGACCTTACTCGGGTCGTTTACTGAGATGGGCAAAATCGCTGGCTTATTCCATGGGCGCAACAATCCAGGCTTTGTATGTCGAGCCGGCAAGTTCACTGAAAAGCACTCAAAGCGCCTATCTCGACAAGAACATTAACCTGGCAAAGCAGCTTGGGATAAAATTTAATATTGTCTCCAATCTGGATAAAGTCAAAGCTATCGTAGGTTTTGCCAATAAAGAGAATATTACGCACATTATTGTCGGCAAGCCCCGAACCAGGAACTTAATTTCATTTCTCAGATTATCGTATTTCCTTAACAGGCTTATAAGGTATAGCGGGGACATCGACGTATACATTCTGGGTGCAGGTTCAGAAGGGAAAGACAAATATAGCGGGAAAGCTCTTACCCCCTCATTTACATCGAACCTTCAGCAATATCTGACCGTTGAAGTATTTGTTGTGTTCACCTCGGTTATATGTTATTTTCTTAAAGACATTATAGGCTACCAGACAGTATCTTTCATTCTTTTGTTCCTGGTTTCACTGCTTTCTCTTTTTTATGGGATCGGGCCTATATTGTTGGCCGCAACTTCATCTGCCTTTATATGGGATTACTTCTTTATTCCTCCTCAGTTCACTCTGCATATCGAGCAACCACTCGATATGTTGATGCTTGTAATGTTTTTTATAATTGCTCTTCTGAATGGCATATTGACTTCGAGGGTGAGAAGACAGGAACGGAAAATAAGGATCAGGGAAGAAAGGACAAGCGCTCTTTACCAGCTTACAAAAGATCTGAACAGTGTTTCCACGAAGGAAGAAGTCACCAGGATTACCAAAAACTACCTGAATAAGTACTTTAATTCTGAAGGCAGGATACTTATGGAGAAAGAGGGCTGGCTGAAGGAAGTAGGCACCGACAGTACTGCAGGAATATCAGACAATGATGTCAGCATAGCCGAGTGGGTTTATAAGAATTCGCTAAAAGCCGGGAAATACACAAGTACACTGCCTTCGAGCGCCTATACATTTTATCCATTATCGGGTAAAGGCGGGAATATGGGAGTTATAATGCTCGAGCAGAAGCATGATTATACGTTTGGAGAGGAGCAGTTCAGGGATGCTTTGATTTCACAGGTTTCCGGGAAACTTGAACGGGAATATTTCAGGGAAGCCGCTAAACGTGCTTTCATTGTCAATGAATCAGAAAAACTTTACAAAACACTGTTCAATTCTATTTCGCATGAGCTCAGGATACCGGTAACAACAATCCTTGGAGCCTCAGAAACACTCTCTGAAAATGAACTGACTGACGAAACAAGGGAAATACTATACTCTGAGATCAGGATAGCATCAGTCAGGCTGAACAGGCTGATCGAGAACCTTCTGAATATGTCGCGGCTTGAATCAGGCCTTATTAAACCACAACCTGACTGGATCGATGTTCATGACCTTGCCACCAGCGTTATTTCCTCTCTTGAGAAAGAGCTTCAGCGATTTGATCTCTCACTTATTATTCCTGATGATATGCCGCTTGTTCAAATTGATTTCGGATTAATCGAAAGAGCTATTTATAATCTTGTTCTTAATTCAACACAACATTCGCCGGAAGGTACCGGAATAAGGCTCAAGTTCTATTACGATAAGGGTTTTCTTGTAATCCAGGTTATGGACCGGGGAAAAGGTTTTGACAAGTCTGATCTTGATCATGTTTTCGATAAGTTCTATAGAGGAAAGGACTCTTCTGCAGGAGGTTCAGGACTCGGACTGTCAATTGTGAAAGGTTTTGTTGAAGCTCATAACGGCATGGTAAAGGCTGAAAACCGCGTGAATGGTGGAGCTAATCTAACTCTCAGGATTCCAAGCAGCATACCTTAAAACGCAATTTATGCCAGATGTCATCTATTAAAAAAGCAGGTAAACTACAGAGTTGTTATTATTTCTTATCCTCAATTCTATCCTCTGTCTTTTTCTTAACATTCGGGTTCTTAACATTCAAGGCCATACGTTTTAATGTATGCGGCGAGGGTGGAACAAGTGTATAAAATTCCAGCATTTCCCGGATCATGTTCTCCTCCTTCGTTTTGCTTTCTTCCCTTTTATTTGACTTATTTTCCATGTGGGTCATAAAGCTATGACACGAATATATCCCGATAACATTACATGCAGATTAAGAAGCTGTTACAATTTTGTTAAGTTTTAAGGACTGATGTCAGGGCTATGGCTCTCAAGGCATCCTCAAAATTCAGATGGCAAGCCAGGGTTTCCTGTTGATGATGAACAAGCAGCTTAATAGATTCTCACAGGATCGATAAAACGATCTTCTCTTTATCACTTGCAGGCATCTTTTTAAAAGATTCACTTATCTTTTCTTTTCTGTCAGGGAATATTTTTATTAATGAATTTTTGGTGAGTTTAATCTTTTTATAAATATTATCTGAAGTCAGGACGAAATAGTCATTTTCAGTTCTGTATTCATCATATCTTCTTTTCGCCGTATACGCACCAGTGTAGTCTGCCGGCACCAGGATTTTGAACGGGATTTTTATGAATTGATTTGGCCCTTCTTTTAAAACCTGTATGAAAGTAAGTTCCCTGGGTGGAGCATCAAACAACTTGTTTTCAGTCGTTCTGAATATCAGAGTATCATTTTTAATTCCCGCAATTATTTCAACTACTCTTTCCAATGGGATTGAATACAGAAGACCGGATTCCGGATCTTTGTACAGAACAGAGTTATTTTTCAGGTCAAGGTTGGCATTAACAGAGATATAATTATCGATTTCCTTAACCCTGATAAGCACAGGAACAAGGCTGTCAAACAGACAGGGTCCTCCTTTCAGGCCCTCATAACTATTATTTGTTATATAACCTCCGGGCACGTCGGGACTGGTTTGTGAAAGCGCTCTGAGTTTTTTGTTTATATCCCTGGTATAATCATTCGGAGTCTGACATAATACAATACTCGTCTGAAGCATGCACAGCAAAATCAATAATTGCGTTCTCATTTTCTTTTTCATTTGTGATCACAGGCTATATATCTTAAAGTTAATGGTTTTTACTATCTTTATTAAACGATACTTCTCTGATAATTCGTGAATCATTTAATTTATGTACAGGAGACTTTCAGAGTGCAAAATAATATTTAATTATGACTGATATGACTGCCACAGTTATCGGGGCAACCGGTTTAATCGGGAACCAGGTTGTTCAACTGCTCAGAAAAGATGGATATTACAATAAGATCAGGGTAATTGCCCGAAGATCACTTTCATTCAATGATCCTGAAATTGAAATCAGGATTATTGATTTTGCCGTCAAAAATGCATTCAAATCTGCTATTGCCGGAAGTGATGCAGTCTTCTGTGCTGTAGGTACAACAAATAAGAAGGTGAAAGGCGATAAGACAGCTTACAGGAAAGTGGATTACGATATCCCGGTAAATGCTGCTCAATATTGCCTGGAAACCGGGTGTCGGAAATTCCTGCTTGTATCCTCTGTTGGTGCAAATAGTAAAAGCAATAATTTTTATCTTAAGCTGAAAGGGGAGGTGGAAGATGCTGTCAGTAAAATGGACATAGGTTCGGTCTCTGTTTTCCGCCCATCAATGCTGCTGGGAGAAAGAGAAGAATTCAGGGCAGGAGAGTTGCTGGGTAAAGCATTGATAGTTCCTCTTTCTTTTCTTTTTCCCGGAAATTACAGGCCCATCCACGGCCGTGTTGTTGCGCAGGCTATGCTTGAAGCCTCAAAGAAACATGTACCCGGGTTCCGGATATATCACTACAAAGAAATATTGGAACTTCTTGCATGAGAGTTGCTTCAATCATGAGAGTTGAATTTGTAAAAAAATAGTCAGGTCTGCTGTTTAGTTCAGGAGAAAGGGATCCATCGGCTTCCACTGGCTTCTCCAGACTACCGGATTAAGTACATACCTGAGGATCCAGGGCAAGTCTTTCAGGAATTCCTGCCTGTCCTGCTTATCGAGATTGTAAAGACCAAACGGGATAGTTGTTGGTCCTGGTCCTGCCGATTTTTGACTATGTTTCCCGACATTCTCCACGAGCTCATTTCGTTCTCTCATATTTAACCCTGCGGATTACAGAGCGATAATCAAAAATGATATTAAATTTTGAGTAACTTAATCGCCATAATTCGGAATCTTTTAACCTGGAACAATATGAAAATAAGAACGTCATTACTTTTATTTGCTCTGTTTGCAGTAGTTGAACTTTCAGGTCAGGCGCCTGATAATATTGTAACAAGTGCAATCCTTTCAAGTTACTCTGAAAGAGCTTATACCACTGAAGCCATAACCGACCAGCAGCTTGAAACCATCCTGAAATGCGGTATCAAAGCCCCAAGCGGGATGAACAGGCAGCCCTGGAAGTTCACGGTTATCAGAGACGAACCCACTATGAAAGAAGCGATCAAGGATATTGTCGCAGGCAATGTACTGATTATTGTTTCCGGAGTTGATACACAGGACGGCAGCGGTCCTGACCTGTTCGGTTGCGGACTGGCAACAGAGAGTATGTTCATTGCTGCCCATGGTCTTGGTCTCGGGGCAAGGATCTATGGCAGCCCTGTGGCAAATGTTAATTCAAAGAGAGACCTGTTTCAGATTCCTTCAGGCTACAATGCAGTGATGATACTTCGCGTCGGTGTTCCAGATAAAAGCGTAGATGCCATTTCTGCAGCAAGCCCTAGGAAGACCTTCGAGGAAGTTGTGAATTACAAGAAGTAAGGTGAAAGAATTATTAAAGAAAAATTCAACTTCCTCGTAGAGGATCAAGTATTGTAGAAAAAACAAAAAGGATTCCATTTCCTCGTAGAGGATCAAATATTGTAGGCGAAATCAAAAATATATTTCCTGAAATATGTTTTCAGCCGGTATTCCCCTTCTTCTGAGCAGTTGATTAACATCATAGATCATGTTGCCATTGCCGCAGAGGTAAAACAGCATTTCATTGCTTATCCTGTAATCTGAAAGGAATTTTGTGACCCTTCCTTTTCTGCCATCGGTAACTTCCCTGGAGGTACACAATATATAGCGTATGGGATCATATTCATCCCGTTCGTATGCTTCATATCCATATTGTACTCCATGGATTAGTATATAATCTATACCCGGGTACGACCGGATAAAGCTGTGGAAAGGTGAAATACCAGTTCCGGTTGCTATGAATACGAATTTTTTGGTGAACCTGTCAAAGGGTTCAATTCCTAGTGAACCGAATGGTCCGTTGATCTGCAGAATATCTCCCGGTTTACAATTTGTGAGTTTTATCGACACACTACCCCAGGGAATCTCCCTGACAAGGATTTCAATGTAATCATCATTCTCACCACTGTAAATGGAGTACTCCCGCTGATCGAGGTCACCTATCAATCCGGCAATTAAACGCTGACCGGCTCTGAACTGAAGTCCTTTGCGTTCAAGTCTCAGTGCAAATGTACTCTCAGTCAGGGAACGGATCCGGGTTATTGTGTGAGTATCTTCAGTTGTCACATCAATTGTCCTTTTACGATCAGCTTATCTCCAGAATCATCAACTTCAAACAGATGAGGTATCCTGATAGTTCGTCCGTTTACGTTTTTATGGCTATGGACTGACATAAGCAGTTTACCCTTGTCAACCCAGAATGTCCCATCGAGGGTAGGTTTATCTGCAGGCAGATAAACTTCGCATCAAAATTAATCCGGCACTTTCATGCCCGATGCCCCATAAGCAACATCTTCAGGCAAAATCAGTGCACCAAGGTAAAAGACAATCTGAATTTGCTTTTGATTGTCCGTTCCTGCAGGAACTTCAAAATGATGAAATCCCTTCGTCGCATCAAGCCAGGTGCCATCCTTTATCGCGTTTGCAACGTTTGCCATATCCTGAACAAATCTCCATTCACCATAACCAGCGTCTTCGGGCAATGGATCTGCAATATCAGTTTTTGTTGCATGAAACATCATCTCCCCTGAATGGCCGGTGTAAACCTGCAACCTATATCTATCATATGGAGCAAGGTTATCCTTGATGTTGATCTACAAGCTTGTTAATATCTTCTGTAAACTTATTAAATGCCTCAGCTGAACGCAACTCTCTTTTCCTTCTTGGCCCCGGGCTGATTGCATCTCCTGTAAAGAGCATCATATCCGGTTTTAAAAGGAAAACAGTACCGCCATTTGAATGACCCCTGAGCAAAAAGGTTTCAACAATGCGTCCGCCTCCAAGGTCAAAAGTCTTTTCCCCATGTTTGAAGATCTGGTATACTGAAGGATCAATGTCATACATGGTTTTCAGTCTTTCCATGATCTTCACCTTCCCCAATCCATAATGGCACCTTGCTGCCAAGGAAAGCTTTCGTCATACCGCTATGGTCTGGGTGCATATGGGTGACAGCAACTTCCAGCGGCAGTTTGCCAATTAACTTGTTAACAACATCCAAAAACTCCTCTTTTGCATTTTCACGGGGTGTAATCAGGTCTCCTTTACAAAACCATCAATATAATTATTGCCCAGATCAATCATCAATGCCTTCTCTTTTCCGCAGATCAAATAAATATCTGTCCCAATAAGTCCGCCTAATATGGCCTCAGGAGTCCCTGGATCATTAATTTTATAGATGTCTTCCCCTATTTTGTAAATATATGTAGGAACCGTAATGTACACTGTCACCCAGATTGGTTCAACCTTGAAGGATCAAAGCCAGTAGTAATTGCCGTCTGCGTGCATGAAAAATTTGAAATTAATATACTAAGCATAATGATCACCTGACTTAGTGCTGACACATTACGGTTTTTCTTAACAGAGATATCTTTGCCAGATTCTTTTATAAAATTCCTTCTCTTTGACATAGCTTTAATTTATCAATTGTTAGTTAATGTAAATTTGATTTAACTTTAAATCAAACTCACGTGACTATTTAATTTTTAAGTTAAATATAAGAATTTTAGAAGACAACTGTCCAGTTTCCTTCAAAGTGGAATAAAATCTACTTCCTGCTTGTCAGTTTAGTAATTTTCAGACTCTGCAGGATGAACATTTGCTACGCATTGTTTAAATGTATAAATTAATATGGTAAATAACTTTTAGCTTTAATCGGTATTATATATTTCTAAAAACAGTTTTTCAAAGTTGCATCCATTTTATAATTTCATCAAAATCTATTTATGTTAAAGAGAACAAATATTCCGGTTGCAATCGCAATAGCATATTGCTTTTCCTGCTTAACAGCAGCAGGACAGTCAAAAGATCCCCTGATTTTCCCAAAGGATAACTTTACAGTGGAAACCAAGATTGTAAAAACATCTTCAGGTGAAAAAAAGATCACTTATCACTCTTATCATGCACATACTTTATGTTGCAAAACCTGTTGACAAAGATTTTCAGAGTCTGGATGTCAGTGTTCCGGTTAAGATCGATGATGTAACCATAGATGCAACAAATGCTCCTGATTTTGTTTTCCATAGGCATTGGTGGATATATGTCGGTCAGGAATAGTGGTATGCAGTACCCGTACCGGTGCAGAGCACCTGCTGGCAGGGCTGCCGGTGGGCCGGTGGACAACCTGGAGGAATGCTCCCAGGAGCTGGCGGATCAGGAGGAACAGGATCATTAAGCAGCAGAGCTGATCTGGCTCTGGCTGCAGGTTTTGTGGTAGTAACACCCGGATGCAGGGGACGTGATAATAAAGCCGATGACGGGACTTTTTACGGCAAAGCCCCTGCTGCAATAGTCGATCTAAAGGCTGCTGTCCGCTATTTACGGCACAATAAAGGCATCCTGCCGGGAAACGTCGATCAGATTATCTCTGCCGGATGCAGCGCAGGCGGTGCAGTTTCTGCCCTTCTTGGCACTTCCGGCAACAGCCCCTTATACGACTCTTACTTAAAAGAAATAGGCGCAGCCGATGCAAACGACAATATATTCGGCAGTGCCTGTTACAGCCCTATCACAGATCTGGAAAATGCCGATGGAGCATATGAGTGGATGTACGGTACCTATCCAACCAAATCAGGACTTGTTGACCAGGAAATATCAAAACAATTAAAAGCCCTTTATGAAGAGTATCAATTGTCATTGAAACTTCAGGGGAAAAATGGTTTTGGATTCCTTACTGCTGACAATTATGAAAACTATCTCCTTCAGTATTTTCTGATTCCTTCTGCCAATGAGTATTTAAAAGGATTAACAGAGGAGAAACGCAATGATTACCTGGCAAGTAACAAATGGATTACCTGGACTGAAAAAGGAGCCTCTTTTGCTTTCCCGGATTACGTATCACATGTTGGCAGAATGAAGAATATGCCAGCCTTTGATGATTTTGACAAGAAACAGCCCGAACCCATTTTATTTGGCAATAAGACCACCGATTCCAGGCACTTCACTAATTTCAGTTTGCAGCATTCAACCGGCGACAAGAATGCCGTGATAGACAGCGAATTAAAAATGCTCGTAAACATGATGAATGCGAATTATTTCATAAGAGAGGACAATAAAGATTGTGCAGATTACTGGTGGCTTCGAAATGGCTCCAGCGACAACCATACATCACAAACCGTTATGGTGAATCTGGCCACAGGTCTGGAGAACCGGAATAAGATTGTGGATGCTGCTTTATTTTGGGATGGAGGACATTGTGCTGATAATGATCCGGAAGGTATGGTCAAATGGATGGGTAAAATAACCAATTATTCAGTAATAGAATAAGCCTGATCAATAAGTTATAAGTGCATTACAACTTTTCTAAGTAGAATAATTAAACAGTGGAGACCTGAACCCACACAATCTTGCGATTACTGGTGTCTGAGACCAGCGCGTCTACGCTCCCCTGCAGGCAGGTTCCTCGCCAGAGGGTGTATCAAAAGTCAAAATCCATTAACCGCAAAGGTCGCAAAGAATTTCGCGAAGAGCGCAAAGTCTTTTATTTCAGCATTTTAACTTTGTGTGCTTTGCGTCAACTTTGCGTACTTTGCGGTTAAATAGGGCTTTTGAGACATCCTCATTAACGCTCGGTCCTGCCATCCGGGCAATTAAAGAAGTGTGAGTGTTAGAGTGAGTCTTGAGGAAAGTACCCGGAGTGGGACTTGAATGCTGACGATTCTGTCAGCACCCTGACTGGCGCTTTGTTGCGTCACGTCAGGGCCCACACAATCTTGCGATTACTGGTGTTTGAGACCAGCGCGTCTACGCTCCCCTGCAGTCTGGCTCCTCGCTAAAACAGCCCACCGGGCTGTTTATTAACGCTCGGCCCTGCCATCCGGGCAGAGGAAAACTCGCTTTCACCCCCACTCTCCCTCTGTTTTCCAGTCCACCTTTCATTAAAGCTATGATGGAATCAGTTACAGCCTTTGCCAATAGATGATGATTTACTGACATTATTGAATCAAATCCTCCATAGCATCCTGTGTGTATTCCAAATTTAATTATCCTTTCTGTTCCTGACAATGGCCCCGCTGGGTGAATGGAAATTTAGCTAACATTCAGGCGAATAACCCTGGGTCATCGGAAAGATTTTTCTTTGAAAGAAAATTATGCAATAGCAAGAAGGACAATAGAAATGGTTCAAGAAACAAATTAACATTTTACATGGAATTGGGCAGGGTAAAAAGACGTTTACCCCTAAACTGGGATTGCCAATTTTATTTAAAATCAATATAAATTATAAAGGTGACAATAAAATATTCAAAAAGGAGGGTAACATTTATTGATCATTTCCTATTAAACAAAAGTTCTTATAGTATATTTTAAACATTTATGATTAAAATTCTAAAAATAGGTTTGCCAATACACATAATCAAACAGACAATACCTTATTTTTTTAATGTATTTAAATGGTTGTTGATTTTCTATTTTTTATTCCCTGTTCAATTCTGGAAGAATCCACTACTGCCTACTCAAATCGAGTTATTTTTCGTTACTACTTGTCTTGCCATTATATGTATTTTGTTTTATCTCTTTAAACTCTGCACCCCAAACTTTAATATTGAATTGGAAATCAATAGTTTTGACATTCTATTGTTTTTCTATACTGTTTATATAATTCTTCGTTCATTAGTTCAGGATATACACACTAATATCGAAATATATTATCAGGTCTTCTCGCTATGTATTATATATATTTTTTTTAAAATTAATATAAGTAAGATTCAATGGTATTATTTATTGGCATTCCCTGTTGCGGGAATAGCTCAAATTGTTTATGGAATTAAAAAACAAACACTTTTTTTTGTTCCCGGATATGGGTTTTCAGATATAACAGGAACATACCTAAATACAGGTATTCTTGGAGGATTTGTTGCATTAACTGTTGTTATTGCAGTTAGTCTTTTAAGTCAATTAAACTTTACCAAAATTTCCAATAATAGGAAGCTTTTATTGTCATTTTTGTTCATGACAGGTATGTTGTTGTTAGTAATTCAACTAATTGCTAGTAATTCAAGAACTGCATGGCTAATTTGCTTCTTTGGTATAATAACTATTGTTATCGATTGGAGAAAATTCAAAATGATTTATCAAGGGTTTTCATTCTTAAAAAAAGTACGAATAGCTGTTATTGCTTCATCTTTGATAGTAATTATTTTTTGTGGCTTGTTTCATATGAAAAAAGAATCTGCCGAAGGTAGATTGTTGATTTGGCGAATCTCTTTGGAAATGATTAAAGAAAAACCCCTTTTTGGTTATGGAATTGACGGATTTAAGGCTAATTATATGGATTTTCAAGCAAAATATTTGCAGCAGCATCCAAAATCACCATACATATCTCTTGCTGATGATAATCAATTTGCATTCAATGAATTTCTGAAGATTGGAGTAGAATATGGGTCCTTTGGCTTGATTCTGTTATTTACTTTAATATATTTGATATTAATCGATTATCATCACCATACAAAAAAGCCTAATATAGAAAATAATTTGGTTTGTTCTGCCAAATTATTTATCCGATCGTATATTATATTTTGCTTTTTTTCTTATCCGATGGAATACTTCCAGCACAAGGTAATTCTTATTTTTTTTACAGCAATTGCATCCAGTGATTTGTCATCAGTTAAGAAAATTCAAATTAGTAGTTTTATCAGGTGGGACAAATCAAAAAATATTTTTCAAAAAATTTTATTTGTTTGTTTTTCACCACTTATTATTAGCATTTTGTTATTATTACTTTCCTCATTATTTACTCATTCATTAGCATATAAAAAATGGTTTGTTGCATTACTACGATTTAGATCTGGCGATCCATCTGAAAGCACAAAAATGCTCGGAGAATCTTATCATCAACTACAATATAATCCACTTTTTCTTACGACTTATGGTGTGGCATTAAATGCGTCAGGAGATTATAGACAAGCTATTCTAAGTTTCCAAGCAGCCAATAGATATGCTTCATCTTCTTTCAATTATAATGAATTAGGAAAATGCTATGAGGCAAATGGAGAATATGAAAAAGCGGAAAATGCGTGGAAGATGTCTTCTCTTATGATTCCATCAAAATTTTCTCCTAAATATAATCTTGTAAAAATGTTGTATAAGATTGGGAAAACTAAAGAAGCTAAAGAAATGGCTAGAGAATTGCTGACTAAAAATCCTAAAATAAGAAGCCCCGATCTTCAAATAATTTTCGAAGAAATGAATGCAATCATGAAGAAACCTGATAATTAATTACCAAGAAACCTAAGCTTGTTACATTTAAAAAAAACTCTAATATGATAAATCAAAAGTTATTTAAAGGCTTGGTCTTTACCATAGTTACATTTGGATTAATAATCTCATGCAAGGAGGAAATACTTACAGTAATTGAAAATGGTAATTCGGACATAAAAGATGCTCAAATATGGTTTGAAAATAATTATACGGATTTTAGAACATTAAAATCTGGAGCTTTCTCTAAAATAGGAATTTTGGCTAAACCAGATTGGAAACATGCTTACCTCAGGAATAAAAATCATTTTAAAACTGTCGAAGTACCACTTAGCACAAAAGGGCAATTTGGATTTGCTACTGAGGAAAGTGCTGCTGCATATAAAGAAACAGGTGATAACCGATTTATGCAAACCACAACTAGCCTTGTGATCATACCTAATAATAATGAATCAAAAACCATCGCATTTTTGATGACAATGGTCCCTGATAAGTCTTATCGAAAAGAAAATGGCTTCAAATTTGTTTATGGTACATATAAACAATGGGACAAGGATTTCGTGGAAATATTCTTACCATAATATAGATGGAAGTTTCGCCGGCGGTTGGAAGTTAGAAAGTGGTAAGGTTGTTGGGATTATTAATGAAAAGAATTCGAAAATGGATATCGATATTGATATTACATCAAAGGGCTGTACATATTATTACTTTGTTCAATGGTATCAAGATTGTATATGAATGGTACACCATAGCTGAAGTTCCTTCTCTTGGATGGATGGAAGTCACAGAATACTCCATAGAATGTGATGAGCCTTATGCTGAGTATTACTATTTATATTCAGTTTGTGAAAGCCCCGGAGGAGGTGGGTATCCAGGAGATCCTAACAGCAACGAGAACCCGATCCAGACGGCGAACAGCCCCTGCGGGTATATGGAGGCTCAAACTTACGATACAGAATTTCGAATAATCATGTCAGAACTAAGTGGATACTCATCATCTAACGGTAATGAATTGGGGTTCCTCCTTGATTTAAATGAAGATTATGAAGAACTTGAAACCATTTACGATTATGAACCTATCTATGGGAGCAGCGGTAGTATTAATCTAAGTGACTTTCTATACGGTGGACAATGCGTTGATGGTATGATGCATACACATACACAATCTTTGGTTCCCATGTTTTCAGCAGAGGATATTCTCGCAATAAAATTCTTGTATGATAATGGGTACATAAATAATCTGAGCAAGTTTACCAGTGTATTGGCTAATGGTGCTGACTTAAGTTCGTATAATTTATTGATTGACAATCCATACAGTTTTATCACTTTTTGTGATAATCATTTGAATACTCAGGAAAAGATAGATACTTTTAATCAAAACGTTGCGATGGCACAGGGTTTGGGTTCACTTGGATTAATGACTGTTTTTCTTCAAGAAACCGAAGGTAGTGGTATTACATTATTTAAATCAGATAATGTTGATTTTACACATTGGACCCGCAAAACATTAAACCAAAATCAATCACTTGTTGTATCGAATCCATGTTATTAATAAAATTAACGAATTATGAAAAATCTAATATCCATACTAATTGTAACATTTTCTTCTATAACCAGCATTGTTACTGCACAAAATGTAGAACTTAAAAATGGGAGTTACATCCAATATCCTGAATTGACCAAATATGAGGGAACTTGGTTGTGGCAGTCTGGAGACAGTGTTTTAACAATTATTTTTGTTAAAACAATATTGAATCATAAAGAATTGAATGAGCTTAGGGGTAAATCATTTCCGGAAGTTAAATCCGATTGCATTATTGGCTGGCATGAGTTAGTTGTTAATGGAAAAATTATTCAAAGTTCATTAAAACAGAAGACTAAGAATATTGATCTCAAAATGAAAAACCAGACGATAGTCGCTTTTGACGGAGGTGACAAAATTAACATAAGTCAATTTAATGATATATCAACTGGTGCCAAAATCAGAGGAGGATCTTTTCGGCTTTTAGAAAACGGGACAAAAGCTAATCTGAAGTTAATAACTGGGAGTGAATGGAAAATAAGAGAATCAGAAAACTTCTCAATTCCTTCAAATATTATTATGAGACGAAAAAACTAGCTGGAATGAGGAAAGAGTGAGAGTGAATGCCAGAGCCACTCGCTCTCGCTCTCACTCTCGCTCTGTTTTGTACCCGGATCCGGGATCGAATGCTGACGATTCTGTCAGCATCCTGACCCACTGATGAGCTTGCTGTCAGGCGTCAGGATCGGCACATGTACCCCGAACGTACAAAAGTTGCAACTTCGAATTATATTTAAGTGAGAAATTAATCCAGATTCTTAATTAATCCAAATAGCATTTTTGAGATTTCTTCAAGCTTTTTCTCTCCTTCCAGGAAACCCTCCTGAGTTATTTCTTTCGTCTCATGAAGATACTCCAGAATAGCAACACACTCAAATGCACTGCCCCGGGCAATAACAAAGAAATTTTTGCGGTCTTTGTGGCTGAATCGGGAAGTACCTTCAGCAATATTCAACATAATGCTGAACGAAGCTCTTCTGAGCTGGTCATTTGTTACATTGTCGAAGTTCTTTTCATCAAGGATCGAATAAATTTCTTTGCAGAAGCTTTTTGACTTCTGGTAGACATCAAGTTTTTGAAAATCAAACATGATAGTAATTTTTCGTTAGCACTTAGAATAAATTTGCAGCAATGCTAATTTATGAAAAGATTAAGAGATTGTGAAGAGAACAATGTAAGTGTAAGTGTGAGTGTGAGAGTGAGTTTTGAGGAAAAAGAGATGAGAGTGTTAGCGATTGCTATCGCACTCGCTCTCACTCTCACTCTCACTCTTTTTCAGTACCCGGAGTGGGACTTGAACCCACACAATCTTGCGATTACTGGTGTTTGAGACCAGCGCGTCTACCAATTCCGCCATCCGGGCTTAATTAAATCTGGTAGTACAAAAGAACCAATCTTCGATAAGAACTATCTTAGTACTCACTTCTCACTTCTACGCTCCTCTCCCTGACCTCGCCCTTCACCTTCGCCCTTCGCCCTTCGCCCTTCGCCCTGAGCCAAACAGGTCTGCGAAAATAAGGAAATTTTGCGAATTTTCTCTTTTACAGTTTAAACTTTCCTCCGATAAGCCTCGCTGTAAATTCATTCAATGGCTAATGTTTCATTAAAAGCATTTTCTTATTGAACAATGATTCACTTCAGATGTTACTAAATACGACTAAACTATAATCTGCCATTCAGAGGGGAGCCGGTAATCAAGGAAGAGAGGGCAGATGAATTCGACCAAACAGCCTGATCAATAATCAAGTAATATGTGCGGAATTGGTGGTGTTATCTATCTCAACAAGGAAAGGATTGTCAGTCCGTCTCTGCTCAAAAGAATGGCGGATGTAATGCATCATCGCGGACCCGATGATGAAGGATTCTACACGGACAGGAATGCAGGACTGTGCTTCAGGCGCCTGAGCATAATTGACC
Source organism: uncultured Bacteroidota bacterium (assembly GCA_963744745.1). Lineage (GTDB taxonomy): Bacteria > Bacteroidota > Bacteroidia > Bacteroidales > VadinHA17 > LD21. Next base: position 607,685 of record CAVUVD010000002.1, read on the forward strand.
TTAATACAGGCCATCAGCCATTGACCGGAATAGAATCCGGTATGACAATTATCTTCAATGGTGAGATCTATAATTTCATTGAACAGCGCGAGCGGCTTATAAAGAAAGGATACCGGTTCAGGACTTCAACCGACACGGAAGTAATTCTGCATTTATATGAAGAATATGGAGCTGAATGTGTGCAGTACCTCAGAGGAATGTTCGCCTTCGCCATCTGGGATCCCAAAAAAAGAAGCCTTTTCTGTGCACGCGACAGGTTTGGAATAAAACCATTCTATTATTCAATCGATAAAGAAAAATTCGTCTTCGGTTCCGAGCTAAAAGTTGTAATGAAGGCCGGAGATATTGACCGTACCTTGTCATTCGATGCACTTGATTCGTATTTCGCTTTCGGACATATTACCAACGATCTTTCAGTATACAAATCTGTAAAGAAGCTTTTGCCGGGGCATTATCTTACGGTTTCTCTCAGAGACAAACTCACAATCGAAACTCATAAGTACTGGGAAATAAGATTCGAACCCGATCATTCAAAATCTTTAAAACACTGGACGGAAGAAATCGCGAACTGTCTTTCAGAAACAGTCAGGCTGCATATGATCTCAGATGTTCCTTTAGGAGCCTTCCTCAGCGGAGGTATTGATTCAAGCGCTGTGGTTTCAATGATGGCTAAAAATTCAAATAAGCCGGTCAAGACATTTTCAATAGGGTTCAGGGTGAAAGGTTTCAATGAGCTGCCGTATGCCAGGATAATCGCCGAAAAATATGGTTGTGAACATCATGAAGAAATAGTTGAACCTGAATCCATCTCCACTCTGCCGAGGCTCGTGAACAGCTTCGATGAGCCTTTTGCCGACTCCTCTGCAATTCCTACCTATTATGTGTCGAAGATCGCCAGGGAAAATGTTACAGTAGTCCTGTCGGGAGACGGCGGAGATGAATTGTTTGCAGGGTACAATCATTATTCTTACCTGAAAAAGCTTCATTCATTCCCTCTCACCTTCAGCTCACCTTTTTTCAGCAAGTTTTTCTGGGGTGGAATTCACAAAATTATTCCCGGGAACATGAAGGGGAAGAATGCAACGTATTTCTTCTCTGCCGGCAAGAACTACCTTAGTGCATACAGCAACATGTACTCTATGAACGAGAGAAAAGACATGTTCCTGGATACACACGATCCAATTAATCTTTCAAGCGGATCGGAATTGTATAAAGTCGGGATCCTGAAGCAAGCATTTGAGAATGATTTTGTTACCAATATGCAGCTTCTTGACCTTCAGACCTACATGGTCGACGATATTTTAACCAAGGTCGACAGGGCAAGCATGATGAATTCGCTGGAAGTGAGAGTTCCGTTGCTTGATCATAAATTTGCGGAGCTCACTTTTAAAATCCCTTCCAATCTAAAGATGAAGGGGGATGAACTTAAATATGTCTTTAAAAAAGCAATGGCAGCTTACCTGCCAGACACTATACTGAATCATCCCAAGCAGGGCTTCAGCGTTCCACTGTCTCACTGGTTCAGGGATGATCTGACTGAGTATGTAAATGATACACTGTTATCAACCGATCCTTTTCTTTCAAACTATCTCAGTAAGAAGTTTATCAGAAAGATTGTAAAGGAAGTATACTCAGGAGCAAGAGATTCAAATACCCGTATATGGTCACTGTTGTTTTTCGAAGAATGGCTGAAACAGAACCATGATTTTGAGGTAAATAACCCCATGGAGAATCCGGCAGTCAGTGAAAGCTTGCCTATTTCTTCCTGACAAGCATCTCCCTGATGGCGATCTCTATACCTTCTTTATCGTAGCCGCACTCCCGATAAAGTTGCTCCTGTGAACCATGTTCGACAAAATAATCAGGTATTCCGAGTCTCCGGATTTCTGCAGTATAACCGTAATCAACCATGAATTCTATTACAGCGCTCCCGAAGCCGCCTTTCAGCATGCCATCCTCAACTGTAATTATGTGAGTGAATTTTTTAAAGACTGCATGCAGGAGTTCCTTATCGAGCGGGGCCACAAACCGCATGTCATAATGGGCAATAGAAATCTTTTCACCGGCAAGCTTTTCGGTAACCGCAACAACATCGTTACCCGGACTGCCAATTGATAATACCGCAATATGGTCTCCATCCCTGATCACCCGTCCTTTTCCGATCTCCAGTTCCCGGAACGGCTGCCTCCAGTCGGATGTCACACCTCTTCCCCTCGGGTACCTGATTGAAAACGGGGATTTAATTTTTTCAAGCTGAGCCGTATACATGAGATTCCTCAGTTCAATCTCATCCATTGGAGCAGAGACTATAATGTTCGGGATACTACGCATGAAGGCAAGATCGAAAAAACCATGATGTGTTGCACCATCTGATCCCACCAGGCCGCCACGGTCAACGCAGAAAACCACATGAAGATTCTGCAGAGCCACATCATGTATTATCTGGTCGTAAGCCCGCTGAAGGAAAGAAGAATAGATATGACAAAACGGTATCATTCCCTGTATGGCAAGACCAGCAGAAAATGTTACTGCATGCTGTTCCGCAATGCCTACATCAAATACCCTGTCGGGCAATTCTTTCATCATGATATTCAGGTAACTTCCTGAAGGCATGGCAGGTGTGATCCCTACAATTTTCTCATTTTCCCTTGCCAGTTCCAGGATAGAATGGCCAAACACTTCCTGGTAAAGAGGGATCTTGTCAGGTCTTGGTGTCTCGACAATAATGCCTGTTTCTTTATTGAAAACACCGGGAGCATGGAAAGTGGTCTGATTCTCCTCAGCCTGTTTAAATCCTTTACCCTTTTTAGTAAGGCAATGAAGGATCTTTGGCCCCGGGATACGTTTAAGATCCTCGAGAACCCTGGTAAGATGAAGTATGTCGTGTCCATCGATCGGTCCGAAATACCTGAAGTTAAATCCTTCAAAAAGATTGCTCCTGTCGAGAATGGTGGATTTTAACCCGGCTTCAAGCTGGGAGGCAAGAGTCCGGGCATCGGGCCCATGTTTGCCGAAAATACCCAGAGCATTCCAGACTTTATCCTTGAAACGGTTGTAAGTTCTGCTTGTGGTAATGTCGAGCAGGTATTCCTTCAAAGCACCGACATTGGGGTCGATCGCAATATTGTTATCATTGAGGATAACCAGGATATCAAGCTTGCTTATCCCTGCATTGTTCATTCCCTCGAAAGCCTGACCTGCTGTCATTGCACCATCTCCAATGACTGCAACTATATGCCTGTTTTCACCTTTTTTCTGTGCAGCAACAGCCATGCCGAGAGCAGCTGATATTGAAGTGGATGAATGACCGGTACCGAATGCATCGTATTCGCTTTCCGTAATCTTTGGAAAGCCTGAAATTCCTTTATATTTCCTGTTTGTTGAAAATCTTTCACGACGTCCGGTGAGTATTTTATGGCCATATGCCTGATGGCCAACATCCCAGACTATCTTGTCGTACGGCGTATTAAAGACATAATGCAGTGCAACTGTGAGCTCAACAACACCGAGGCTTGCTCCGAAATGTCCCGGGTTATTACAGACAACATCAATTATGAACTGGCGAAGCTCATTGCTGATCCTGGGAAGGTCGGAGGGGCTAAGCTTCCTGAGGTCTTCCGGGGTAATGATTTTAGAGAGTAGGGTCTCCTTGGTCTCCATCAACGAAATATGTTTCAAGAATAGAAGTGCAAATATAAGAATTATTATTCCGCGGTGTTTTCCGGAGGCTTCGGGGTATTTTCTTATTTTTGTCCGTGACGGACAATTTTAAGGCTTATGTTCTGTTATAAAGAAAACCCTTTAAGAACCATGAATAAATCATTTATCTTCCTTCCCTGGATCGCACTGGTGGTCATTTTTTCGGTGTCGTGTGTCCCTGGCAGGAAGTATGGCAAACTTCAGGATACGAGCAGGAATTTCATGAACGAACGTGATGATTTCAAAGCTAAGAATATAGGGCTTGAAATGCAGAACCGGGAACTCGAAGCCAGGATAGCTGCGCTTGAAAAAGAGAGTGAGATCATAAAGCAGGATATTCAGAAAGCTACCTCTGAAAGAGACAAGGCAAAATCCGATTATAACAAGACTTTAGCTCAATATAATGAATTGCAGAATGCTCAGGAGGATCTTGTAAGGGGGAACGTACGGGAGACTCAAAGACTACTATCCGAACTTCAGACAGCCCAGAGAAAGCTCCAGGAAAAAGAAGATCTCCTTACACAGCTCGGAGCCAACCTCGATGCCAGGAAAGCATCTCTCGACGAACTCAATTTCGAGCTTGAAAAGCGTAATAAGAGACTTGCCGAGCTTGAAAAAATCCTCGACTCTCAAAAGAGAATTGCACAGGATCTTAAGGACAAAGTATCGGAAGCGCTTCTTGGCTTCGAGAATAATGGCCTTACAGTGGCAATGAGGGATGGAAAGGTTTATGTTTCACTCGATGAAAAGCTGCTCTTCAAATCAGCAAGCTGGGATATTGATGCAAATGGCAGGAATGCGCTCAGGAAGCTTTCCGGTGTTCTTGAAAAAAATCCCGATATCCAGATTATGATAGAAGGTCATACGGATAATGTTCCATACAATCCGGGGAACAGCCAGCTTAAAGATAACTGGGACCTGAGTGTTAAAAGAGCAACCACTGTGGTCAGAACGCTTCTTGAAGGTTCTAAGATCGATCCTAAGAGGCTCACAGCCTCCGGCAGGAGTGAATATTTGCCTGTTGAGGCATTGAACACCACTGACGCAAGAACCAAAAACAGGAGAACTGAGATTATCCTCACCCCGGATCTGACGGAGCTTTACAGGCTGATAAATAAATACTAGTGACCCCTCTGTCGCTGCGCGACATCTCCCCTGGGAGGGGAGAAAAAAGCTTGATGAAATAGAATTTGTCCTCCCCTGTCAGGGCATAGCCATCAAGTTTTGTGTATTTAAAACATTAAATACCAGGTTGATATATCAATTGGAGCGTGTTAAGTTCAAGGGATTTTTTCGCCGTAGGCGATACATTATTGTAGCATAGAAAGCAATATTATAGTTCTTTACCGCGTAGCGGTTAAACAAAGATTTAATTCAGGAGAATTATTTTGTTGTTAAGCAGTATTTGATCTCCGGGAAACCATGTGTAACCTCTACAAGGTAAAAAACCATTTTTAATATTTCCGCTGCTACAATACTCTAAGCCCTACGGGCTAATTGCAAAATGAAAATCAGCTGTATACCAGATAGTTAGTTCTCTTACCTTGATGGCAATGCCGCGAAGCGAGAGAGGGGTTCGGCTTACTCCGAAAATTCCTGCAGCTTCACTCTCATATTTCTCAGAGCCTGAACGAGATCCTCTTCAGGTCGCAGGAAATTCTGTTCCCCCCAGAAAGCGGCGTCATAATCAGTAATCGTCTGGGAGAACACAGAATGAACTGGAGCGAGCTCTTCCCTGTCGAAACGTCTGACGTTTTCAGGATCAGTATCGGTAATAGCCAGCTCGAAAAAAACCTTGAACTGAGAATTAAAAAGTCTTTTTTTCTGATTCGAATTAAAAATAAGATCTCCTCTTACATGACTCAGATAATATCTTCCTTCAACCTTCCTGTAGCTTACCGAATATTTAACTGAGACAGGCCATGTTTTGAACCCACCTGCGGTGCTTGTGATGAAAGAATCCCTGATCTTATTGATTTTGGTTGGTGAGATCTCGAACTCCGCCTTGTATATCCCCATATCGGAAGTGTTTACATAGAGAGTTCCCCTGAAAAGAGGTGTTTCGGCTTCCGGTTTCTGTTCAAAATCGATTGCATACGCCGATTCATCATCATATTTGACAATATCTGAAAGCCGGTAGTTGTACTCTGGCATGTATTCCGGCGAGATAAAGTCATATAGATTCTTCACACCGTCAAGCTCGAGGCAGGTGCTTAATCCGGCCTTCAGCCTGATGGCCAAAGTATCTGTTCTGTCAACATTTTCAAGCTTGCGGCTCTTGAAAATTTTTATCTGGTCGTTCAACAGGGTTGAGGTATAGGCGCTTTTATATATCTGCAGGATGGCTTCCGAATATGTCTGAAGCTCGCTTTTCTTAAGTACTCCTTCCCTGTAAAAACCAGTCATCATAACCGGGGAATCTCCATAATTGCTATGAATTGCACGACGAGCCTTCGAAATTATTTCCTGGGGTATCTGGTTCCTGATTATTATTTCAGCAATGGATACATATTCCCTCCTCATCGTGATAGTCATGTTGTTCCCGCTGGCCTGGCTAACGGGTATTTCTCTTCCGATATAGCCAAGGTATGATACTGAAAGTGTATCATGCAACAGATCCGGTGGTATTATCAGTCTGAAGTCGCCATTGCTGTTTGTAACAGTTCCTTTAGGAACGCTTCTGAATCCTATTGTGGCGAAAGGAAGCGGGTCGCCGGTATCTTCATCGATTATTCTGCCCGACACAGCATCGGGAGTTCCTGTGTTAACTTCAGTCTTGTAGGTTGTTGTTTTTTCTGATTTTGAGATGATGATATACTTGTCAATGACGGAAAAAACGAGAGAATCGTTTTGAAGTATCCCTGAGAGAATATTCCTGAGGGGAGTGTTGCGGTAATTGAGCTCAACCTTCCTTTCCGAATTAATCAGACGACTGTCATAGGTGAGATTATACCCGGTTTCTTTGGATATTATCTCTATTGCATTGCCGGCCCTGACTGTTCCATGTCTGAATGAATATACTGAATCCAGGATGTTTTCCTGGCACACTGCTTCAACTGAACTAACAAACAGAAGCAATGCAATGGCAAAGGATTTGATCTTTATTTCGCCATTCTGAAGCAGCATTCTGAGAAGAGTTATTTTTCTGAAAGGTGGTATACATCACCATCCTTTTTATAACTCAGGTTAAAGCTAGTACAAATAACCAGAATAATTTTATCCGGGGATTCATATTCAATAGGACGGGTAGTACTTAATGGAAGTTCCAGGATTGAAGAATCTTCAGCAACGATGTTCATGTTAAAGTTTCTTTTGAGATCGTTGAAAACCTCTTCAAGTTTTTCCCCTTTATAAATGAGTTCCTCTGAATTCCACGCAAGGTAATTCTGATCGGCATTGATCACTTTTTCAACTTTGCCGGCACCTGTTTTCCCGATATACCCGGGGTCAAGCTCCAGTGATTCTTCACCTGATTTTTCTGTCAGAAGCACTTTCCCGGTTTTAACAAAAACTTCCACTTCGGCATTACTGTTTTCTGTAAGAACACTGAATGATGTTCCTACAACCTTAACAGTTGCTTTACCTGCATCGATCGTGAATGGTTTTTCCTTATCAGGTGAGATATCGAAGAAGGCTTCACCTGTAAGCTTCACTGACCTGGCATTAACTCCAAAATCTGAGTTGTATCTTAATTCCGAATTACGGTTGAGGAATATACGGCTGCCGTCAGGAAGGTCGACCTGGAGGTTTCTTTCGTTCTCTCCGGCGAGTACGGCTATCTCTTTGGAAAAATAACCTGACCTGTTTACTAATACTGTGATTGCCCCGAAGCTGATTATAACAAGTACAGCCGCCGCAATCCTGAGGAATGTATTCCTTCTGAAAAGTGATATAACAGGTCTTTCAGGTTCTTCCTGATTGTTTTCACGGATTCTTGAAGAGACCGCATTCCATGCACTATTTACATCGATTGGTCTTTCATCTTCCATTTTTCTCAGGTTTTTCCATTGCTTTTCAGCTTCGTGGATATCACCGTTAAGAGAGGTTGGAACATTACCTTCCTTTTCACCTGAGAATATGGAAGCCAATTCCTCCCATTCCCTGTCACTCAGATTTACTTTCTTCTTCATCTCCTTCATTTTTCCAATAGTTCTTTTCTGAATTCCTTTAGCGCCCGCCCCATGTTCGATTCAACTGTTTTAATCGATACAGAAAGCTTCTCCGCAATCTCCGAATATTTTAATCCTTCAAACCTGTTCATATAAAAAATCTGTCCGCAACGTTCCGGCAGCTTGTCCAGTATTTCAGCGATTCTTTTCTGAAGTTCTGCATACTGTAGAATTTCTGCCGGGCTTTCCTGTCTTTCATGCTGCCTCAGCGACATCTCTTCGGCGTGTTTTTCGACCACTTTCAGATGCTCGATATAATGAAGGCACCTGTTATGCACCGATCTGAAGAGATATCCGTTCAATGAACTTTCAATGTTTAATTTGTGTCTGTCCTGCCAGAGCCTGAAGAAAAGATCCTGTACTATTTCTTCAGCAGAATCGTGATCTTTTATTATTACCCTGGCGTAGCGGACCAGTGATACATAGGAGGATCTGAAAAGCGACTCGAACTGTGCTGTATCACCTTCCCTGATCCTCCTGATTATTTCTGTATCTCCGGTCATTAAATTAACCTGTTACTTCTCGTTTGGTGCTATTTCGCTGAATTTCACTTTCTTGCTGAGTCTTCTTATTGCTGATTCGATACTCTGGTCGGGTTCAATCACGTTGTAGTCGCCCCAGTATTCAGGATCAGCAAAAGCGCTTACTTTTTCTGAGAATACATCAGTATACCTGATCTTTTCCTTACCTGCAAATTTAATAACTTCTTCGGCTGTACGATCAGTTACTGCTATTTCCGACATAGTTGTGTAATAAGTATTGAACAGTTTTCTTTTCCAGTTCACTTTAAATCTTACTTCTGCTCTTGAATATTCGAAGTGGTATTTGCCATCCTGTTCACGATATTTAGTGCGGTATGTGGCAATCTCGGGCGTTACTTCCATACCGAGCGGTTTCTTCCTGATAAATATTTCAGAAGCTTTATCCTTATCTGAGAGGTTGAATCCGAATTCTGCCTCGGCAATAGCATAGGTGTCCATGTTAATGTAGAGCGATCCCATGAACAGTGGAATATCAACGTGAGGTTTCTGGACGAACTCAATTATATAGTGAGGCTTGCCGCTGATCTCGATTACGCCGCCGAGTGAATAGTTGTAATACTGCATTGCTTCACGAGTAAGAACATCCTGTGTATTCTTTGCAAGGTCGAGCTGCATCACAGTAACGGGTCCGCCCTGGAGCTTGAAAAGCACTGTATCCATCTTCTGAACATCCGAGCTTTTTCTTCCTCTATATATCCTTGCACCGTCAAACCTGACATCATTCCGGTAAGGAGCTTTGAATATCTCGACAACAGCTTCCCCGATTGAAACATAGGTCCTGTTTTTCCTTATTGTTTCCCTGTAAAAGGCCGTCATGAGATTAGGTACGTTTTCGTAGTTTTTACCAATGTTGTCAATTGCTTTCTGTACAACTACTGTAGGATCAATTGGTTTAACTATAATCTCCCTTATGGGAATAGGAGCTGCTTCAAGGGCTATCGTATTCTTTCCTTCCCTGAGATCGTCAAGGGCGATTACTTTGTTCTTAAAACCAAGGAAAGATACCTCAAGGTTCTTTTGTGCGGTGGGTGGGACGATTTTAAGTGTAAACTCTCCGTCGATGTTGGTAACAATAGCTACGTTTGTTTCCTTTACAGCTACAGTTGCAAATACCAGCGGTGTTCCTGTTTCCTTATCTACAACCTTGCCCCTGATGGTGACATAATCCTGCTGGTCATTTTTTTCCTTTTTCAGGAAAGTTCCTGCAGATGCAGCCTGAACTGTGAAACACAGTATCAGAAGAACTGCGGTTACTGAAATTGTTTTAAAATTTTTCATGGCATTAAATTATTTGAATTAATCTTTTATGGTTTACTGTACAGTGTTTGGTTTTCAGAACTAAGACCAGATGGAATATATTTAACCCTATCTAAAAACTAAATATCTTTACACCTTTAGAATAAATTGTCACACACCTCAAAATATCTCAATTTAATACAATCAGGCGTTTCATTCCTGGTCAGCTCGGCTTTGCAAAAGCCGGTTGTTTTCGGAATTCCTCCGGCTATCAGCATTGAACTCACTAATCATTGTAACCTGAGATGTCCGGAATGTCCCTCGGGATCGGGAGCAATGACCAGGGGAAAAGGCTTTATGGATCCGTCACTCTTCAAGGATCTGATTAAAGACCTTAAATCGTACCTGTTCAACATCAATCTCTATTTCCAGGGAGAGCCTATGTTGCACCCGGATTTCTTTTCATTTCTGCGTATCGCTGAAAGCATCCCGACAACAGTTTCGACTAACGGGCACTACCTGACTGCAGATAGTGTAAATCAACTTATTGCTTCAGGCTTAAGCAAGCTTGTTATCTCACTCGACGGAATTGACCAGGAAACGTATTCTGCATACAGGAGAAACGGGAACGTTGATAAAGTCACTGGTGGGATAAGTATTCTATCGGGGGCATTGAAAAACTCAACCCGGCCAATGAGAGTTGAGGTGCAGGTCCTTGTGAACAGTTATAATGAAACCCAGATCGGGGAGATCGGGAAGTTTGTAAGTGAGAAGGGTTTTACTCTTAGCCTGAAATCGATGCAGATCTATTCCGGATCATCCTTCGATGAATGGTTGCCGGCCAGAAGGAATTTCAGAAGATATATTGTAAAAGATGGAGTCTATAAGATAAAGGGTTCTCTTCCGAACCGGTGTGCCAGGTTGTGGTTCAATCCTGTAATTACCTGGGATGGTAAAGTTCTTCCTTGTTGTTTCGATAAGGATGCGGATCATGTAATGGGAGATCTCAATATGAATTCATTCCGGGAGATATGGCATGGCGAGAAGTACAAGGTTTTCAGAAAAGCTGTTCTTGTCGGCAGAGAAAAAATCCCGGTCTGCAGGAATTGCACATCGGGATTACGGGGTGTTAAATTTTAATATATATTATAATATTAACACAATATATATTTTAATGGCTCTAATCTAAGTTATTGTACTTCTATAATGGTTTTATTAGCCACAAAGTGGCTGAATATGAATAACCCCGGATGCAATCCGGGGCATAAGAACAAAACACATTTAAAACCCTGAAAGGGTTCAATATTACATAATACAATAATTTATTACTTTCATTTGTTCACATTCAGCTCCTTCAGAGCTGTCCTTCTGAGGACATTAGGACCCCAGGCTTATGCCTGGGGTTATTCACTTTAAGCTCTTTCAGAGCTTGTGAACTATATCTTTGCAGTTTCGTTATATGAACCCAATCAATCATTTGAATCACGTATCACATTCCTAACAGAGCCATTTATATATACAGGTGATTCTAGACGGTAATGACCTCTTTTTCTTTTAATGCCATAACCTTATCTACTTTTGCATTATAAGAATGCACCATTTCCTGTATCTTTTCAGCAGCTTCTTTTTCAGTGTCTTCGGGAAGACCTTCCTTCAGCAGGGCTTTTAATTCATCGAGAGCCCATTTTCTTGCATTACGGATGCTGATCTTGGCTGTTTCGCCCTCGTTTCTGACCTGTTTAACGAGCTGATGTCTTCTCTCTTCTGTAAGCGGAGGAATATTGATCCTGATCACTTCGCCATTATTTACCGGCGTCAGGCCGATGTTGGCTGCCATTATTGCTTTCTCAATTATTCCCAGCATATTTTTTTCCCAGGGCTGGATCATAATTGTTTTAGGATCAGGGGTATTGATATTTGAAACCTGGTTCAGAGGTGAATGGACACCGTAATAATCAACCGTTATGCCATCAAGCAAAGCAGGGTTAGCCCGTCCCGCCCGTAAACGTGCAAGTTCGTGCTCAAGGTGCTCGACTGCTTTTTCCATTCGGTCTTTTGCCTCCTCATTGATCAGATCTACTTCTTCGTCCATAACAGGAAATTTTAGTAATTAAGTATTCTGTTTAAAATGCATTGAAATACATTGAAATTTGTTGAACCGGTTAAAAATTATATATTATTCCATCTGTATCAACTTATTTCCAAATTTCAGGTTTTCGTTATTGTTTAAACAAATATAAATAAAAAAATGCTTGGTTCACAATCGTGTCAGTTACTGACAATTGTGCCAACCTTCCCGCCTTCGGTGATTTTCCGGAGATTGCCAGGTTTGTTCATATCGAAAACCAGAACCGGCATGTTGTTTTCACGGCACATTGTAAAAGCGGTAAGGTCCATTACTTTCAACCTCTTATCGATCACCTCCTCAAATGTAATACTGTCGTATCTGACAGCATTCCTGTCCTTTTCAGGATCTGCGGAGTATACTCCATCAACCCTTGTTCCTTTGAGAAGAAGGTCGGCGCCGATTTCAACTGCACGTAATGCAGCTGCTGTATCTGTTGTGAAGAACGGGTTACCCGTTCCGCCGGCAAGAATACATACATATCCGTTCATCATTGACTCAACCACCTTATCCCTGTGATAAAGTTCACCAACAGGTTCCATCCTGATAGATGTAAAGACCCTGGCTTTTCCACCTGCCATGACTATGGCATTTTCAAGCGCAAGGCTGTTGATGACGGTGGCAAGCATGCCCATCTGGTCACCTTTGAGCCGGTCGAAGCCGGACCTGGTACCGCTCAATCCCCTGAAAATATTTCCACCGCCGATCACAATCGCAACCTGGCAGCCTTTACGGACAATCTCTGTAACCTGTTCAGCGTATTCCAGCAATACATCATCACTGATACCATGGTTTTCTTTTCCGGCAAGCGATTCGCCGCTGAGTTTCAAAAGTATGCGTGAGTACTTCATTTCCGGGTGTTTTATCAAAGTTAATTAAAAATAATTATCAGTTTCATTTCAAAAAAAATGGCCCCGATAAAGCGGGGCCAAATGATATCGAACATGAACTTACGAATTACAGATTTAACGAATATCTTCTGAATGCTGTTACGGTAAGATCCTTTGATGCAGACTGGAGATACTGCTTTATTGTCATCTTATTGTCTTTTACAAAATCCTGGTTAAGCAGGGTGCTTTCCTTGTAGAATTTTGAAAGTTTTCCCTGGGCGATTTTTTCAAGCATCTCTTCAGGTTTTCCGTCGCGACGAGCCTGTTCACGGCCGATCTCCAGTTCCTGGTCTATTACACTCTGAGGAACCACATCTTTGTCGACTGCAACAGGGTTCATTGCTGCCACCTGCATTGCAACATCCTTATAAACCTGCATGTCAACGCCGGCTTTATTGAAGCCAACGAGAACGGCAAGCTTATTACCGGGGTGAATATATGCCTGCACATGTTCAGCTTCGATCTTGTCGAAATATGAGAGATCGAGTTTTTCTCCTATGACACCGATATACTCAACTACCTTATCACCAACTTTACCGCCATCGAGAGGCAATGATTTCAGCTCATCGAGGCTGGAAGGATTCTTCTGGACAGCAACATCAAGGATCTTGTTGGCAAGACCTATAAAGTCAGCGTTCTTTGCAACAAAGTCAGTTTCGCTGTTGAGAACAATCATGGAGCCCAGTTTGCCATTCTGTGATACTTTTGCAAGGACGACACCTTCTGTGGCTTCCCTGTCGGAACGTTTGTTTGCCACAGCCTGTCCTTTCTTACGGATTATCTCTATTGCTTTGTCAAAATTACCATCTGCCTCCTCGAGAGCTTTTTTGCAATCCATCATTCCAGCGAGTGTAACTCTTCTCAGTTTTGCAACATCGGCAGAACTTATATTAGCCATAGTAAATATTTTAATGTTAATAGTACCGGATTATTTTTCTTCTTCTTCAGTTTCCGAATCTTCTGTTAATTCTTCATCGGCAACTTCTTCCTCCTCAACTTCAACTTCTTTTGCTCTTCTTCCTCTTCTATCCTGTTTTCAATCAGTGAAGCAGATATTTCCTTGGTATCGAAATCTTTCTTTGAAAGTTTCTTTTCTTTCTGCTGAGGCTCTTTGTCTTTTTCAATCTTTCTTTCACTGAGACCTTCCTCTATTGCCTGGCAAAGAATTCCGATAATAAGGGAAATTGACTTTGATGCATCATCATTTGCGGGTATCGGGAAATCTATCTCTGACGGATCAGAGTTTGTGTCGACCATTGCGAAAACAGGTATGCCAAGTCTTTTTGCTTCCCTGACTGCAATATGTTCTTTTGAAACATCGACTATGAAGAGAGCGGAAGGCAGTCTTGTAAGATCGATAATGCTTCCGAGGTTTTTTTCCAGCTTTGCCCTCTGCCTTGTGATCTGAAGCCTTTCACGTTTTGAAAGGTTAAGGAATGTTCCGTCATTGGCCATCTTGTCTATTGAAGACATCTTTTTGACGGCTTTGCGGATTGTAGGGAAGTTGGTGAGCATTCCGCCCGGCCAGCGTTCCACAACATATGGCATGTTAACTGATTTGACTTTCTCAGCAACGATCTCTTTAGCCTGTTTTTTGGTAGCTACAAAGAGAACTTTTTTACCTGACCTGGCAATCTGCTTGATTGCAGAAGCTGCCTCTTCGATCTTCCCTGCTGTTTTTTCAAGGTCGATGATGTGAATACCATTACGCTCCATGAAGATATAGGGAGCCATGGCAGGATTCCATTTTCTTTTCAGATGCCCGAAGTGTACACCGGCATCGAGTAATTCTTTAAAATTTGTTCTTGGCATTTTATCGTTTTTAAGTTTACATTCTGTCTTTTCAATTGCAAAGTAGCTCCTTAACAGGAGGTCTTTCCAATTTAGATACTAAACTTGCATCTACTATAATAACAATAATACTAACGTTTGCTGAACTGGAATCTTCTGCGGGCTTTTGGCTGGCCTGGTTTCTTCCTTTCAACTTCGCGGGGATCACGGGTTACAAATCCTTCGGCTTTGAGTAACGTTTTGTTTTCGGCATCAACCTGAATGAGCGCCCTGGTAATACCAAGACGAAGAGCTTCCGCCTGGCCTTTTACACCACCTCCATCGAGATTGACATTAATATCATATTTGTCAGTGACATTCAAAGCTACCAGGGGCTGGGTAACAACATACTGGAGTGTTTCAGCTCCAAAATACTCTTTGTAATCCCTGCCGTTAACGGTGATCTTACCTTTTCCGTCACTTAAATATACCCGTGCAACTGCTGCTTTTCTTCTTCCAAGAGCATTGACTGATTCCATATTTGCTTCTTATAATATTTAAAGTTCGATTTTCTTTGGTTTCTGTGCTTCGTGCGGATGCTCGTTACCTGCATAAACATGCAGATTCCGGTAAAGTGCACTTCCAAGCCTGTTCTTCGGGAGCATTCCCTTGACAGCTGTTTCAACAAGCGAAATAGGATTCTTTTTCAGCTTCTGTTCGGCAGTTGCGAATCTCTGACCTCCGGGAAAACCGGTATGACGTGTATAAACTTTGTCTGTCATTTTATTTCCGGTCATCTGTACTTTTTCAGCATTTATCACTATCACATTGTCGCCGCAATCAACATGCGGTGTGAAGTTTGTCTTATGCTTGCCTCTGAGCATCGATGCGACCAGTGTTGCCAGCCTGCCCAAAATCTGTCCTTCAGCGTCTATAATAACCCACTCTTTGTTCACAGTAGCTTTATTTGCCGAAACTGTCTTATAGCTTAAGGTATCCACTTGTATTGTTTTTTAAATTGATATACTTGTCTTTATATTGTGCTTACCCGTATTTTAGGGTTTGCAAAAATACAATATATTTCATAAAAAAAAAGAATAATACAATGATTTTCTTTTAGATTTCGGATTTCGGATTTACGAATTCTGGATTTTCTCAACGGTATTATTTTTTTTACCGCAGAGTACGCAAAGAGAAATCCACGCAAGAATGCAGAAAGAATCCACAAATATATCAATTTGAGATGTTCTGAATTCTTCTTTTATCTTTTTACTTTTGTCTTTTGTCTTAATCAAAATGGAGAACAAATAAATTATTTCTTGCAAGGGCGGTTAAATGTGCTCTCGAGGGGATGGAGAAAGGCGGTGGCCCTTTTGGCGCTGTGATCGTACATAAAGGGGAAAAAATTGCTGAATCATATAACAGGGTGGTGCTCAACTATGATCCTACAGCTCATGCTGAAATACTTGCAATACGCGAGGCATCCTCAATACTCAGGACTCATGACCTCAGCGATTGTATATTGTTTACCTCATGCGAACCCTGCCCCATGTGCCTGGGCGCAATTTATTGGGCCGGTATTAAGCAGGTATTTTATGCACTCGACAGGAAAGATGCAGCCAGAGCCGGATTTAATGACAATCTGATCTATGAAGAGATAATACTTGATCCTTCAGCCAGAAAAATTTCTTTTATAAGAATGGATGACGCCGGCGGAAAGGAAGTTTTTAAAACCTGGGACAGTCTTGAGAATAAAATCCCCTACTGAAAACATGCCGGACAGGAGACTGACCCGCGATTTCTTCGTGCGCGATGTACTGGAAGTTGCGCCCGATCTTATAGGTAAAGCCCTTGTCATCAGGGATAATGCTTCCGTATTTAAGCGTTACATCATAAATGAAGTGGAGGCTTACCGGGGTGAGGAGGATCTTGCATGTCATGCAGCAAAAGGGCGTACACCCCGAACGGATATATTATACCATGAAGGCGGAAAGCTGTATGTTTATTTTATATATGGTATGTACTGGATGCTCAATATTGTCACTGAAAGAGAGAATATTCCGCAGGCAGTTCTCATCAGGGGAGTTGGCAGTTATAACGGACCAGGCAAGCTGACAAAAGCACTTGGAATCAACCGGTCGTTTTACGGAGAAGATATAACCACATCTGAAAGGATATGGGTTGAGGATTCAGGATATATCCCGGTTATAAAAACCAGTCCGAGGATTGGAGTTGACTATTCAGGCGAGATCTGGAAGTCTAAGCCATGGAGGTTCTTTATGACGGAATAAGGTTCACGGTACACGGTAAACGGTGGTTTCGCGTTGCGTGTTCGAGTTGGAGAATGAGGGTGGTTTATTCCCCTCCCTGGAGGGGCAAGGGGCATAGACGTCAACCTAAGGGGTTATAATATTTTGTAAATAATTTTATATCAACTACATACCTCTTTTCTGCCCCACTCCTTTGGAGAATGAGGTTACTTTTTGTAGTTTTACTCATATCAAAGAACTTTTTAAGTTTAAACGGGATGTTGCTTGTAGTGCTTGTCCCGTTTTCTTTTATAAATATAGTCATATTGAAGTGATTTCCAAATTGGTATATTCAAATATTTTCGACAAACTCATTGTTTTTTTGTCTTCTAACCAATGGTTTCTACTAAGTATTTTTTCAGTCCAAATGAGGAACTTTCTCATTTCGGATTTACCTCTTTTTATAGCTCTTCGTAACCGATGATGATTATCAAACAAACTTCTAAAGCATTTAAGGACACTTAATAGCTTAGAGCTTTTCTTATATAGATAACTTCTTCTTGTCATGACAATGTTCCAATTCAGGATAATAATGAGTAACTTAAAGTGAAGAAGGCACAGCCATCGGATGTATTTCATACTATGATACTGGTGCACACCAAACACAGATTTAAACACTTTAAATATTATCTCAACTTGCCACCGCATCCTGTACAGAGATGATATTACATTGTCGGGCAATATCTCATTTTGAACATTCGTAATGAAAATGTTAAACCTGGAAATGAACTTGTATTCATCACTTGTCTTATGACCCTTTTTTTGATGGGCTTTTTCGATTTTTCTCATTCTCTGTTCATATACCTCATCAGGCATTAATTCAATTATCATTCTCACATTGAATTTCTCTTTTGTTCCAATGTACACATCCTTGCACATTCTAGAGAGCTTATGTTTTCTCATGTACTGATATATTGGTTTGAATTCAATTTTCCTGAGCTGATCATCAATCTTTTCATATGCAGTTCCCTTCGGAACAAACCTTGAGATATAGAATGCACCTTTTTTACTTATATCCTCAAAAGATTTATAGCTGTAATAACCTAGGTCCCTTATGACAAGATCTCCACTCTGGATGTTATCTAACCCATCCAATGTATCCCTGATATCTGGTCTTCTGGATGGTGTTATGCCCAAATGGTTAATCAATCCACTCTTTAAATCGAACTCAAATTGAATGCAAGCACCTGCTTCGGAGGCACTACCTCCTGATCCAGGAAAAAATAGTTTATAAGCCTCCCGAATATCGAACCTGGTTCCGTCTTTTATCAGTACTCTGTTAAAGTAATGCAACCATCCAACATCAATCTGTTCGCTCATCTCTACTGAAAGCTGCTTTTCCATCAATCGTTTCAAAAAGTCAATTGCACATTCGTTAAATCTTTTATCTACGCCCTGTTTTGAAACATCGATATTGTGCTCTGAAATTGCTTCAATTGATATCTGCTGAAGGCTTTTGGAACCCCCGGAACCAACATCAAACATTAATAAATCAAAGAACGCTGAAGGTGTCACCTTCGATTTTCTTTTTGTAAATCCAGTTTCCCTGGCAATTCTATCCAGTTCATCTGTTGAAAAGCCATCTAATAAAGACCGGTTTAAGGCAGTGTTAATATGCCTATATTTTACTGTCTAAAACCTAAAAAAGTTCCTTAGGTTGACGTCTATGGGGCAAGGGGTGGGTTTATTGGGTTATGAAGTGACTATCTCAGGATGCTGAACATGTCTTTAAAATTAAGATGAAGTGTCATAGCATAATCCATCCTTTTTCCGCATATATCATAATAGGTATCGATACCAAAAAACAGCTCCATGTAATCTTCAGGAAGAACATTTATATAAGCAGCGCCTGTGAGTAATTTTCTTTTGCTGATAACGTAGTCGGATTCAAATACATATATGCTGGCGAATAAGCCATTTCCATTCGGGGAATAAAAATCATTCGCATACCAGTATGAGGCTCCGAAGTAAAATTTGCCGACATCATAATGCAGACGGAACCAGGATGCAGTTCCATCAGAAATAGTATAGGTGTCGCGATCTGGTATCACACTGTTTAGAAAGGCGGTGTATTCCAATCCGATTTTTCCAAATCTGTTTCCTTCGAGGTTAATCCGTAATCCGGTTGCCAGGTTGAAGAATGTTGTTACATGTTCCGGGTAATTGCTTATCTGACCGCCGTAATGTTTGAACTGGAGCTGCAAAGGAAGTTCCACACTTAATAAATTCAGAATCTGCGGAGAAGTGAATCTGAAAGATTCACCGAAAGTGAATATCTCACGCTCAGTATCACCTTTAATGATAAAGTTCTCCCAGTCGATCCAGGTATCATTGAAAAAGTGATCACGTGTTGTTCTTACCTGCAGGCCATCTTCGGCAGACTTCCAGTATTGTCTTTCAGTATTGAAATGAGGATCATACATCATATGCTGACTGCCTGAAAGCGATCCCAGCGTAAGCACTGTAGAAGGCGAAAGACTTATGGATGCGGACAACAATGGTCTTATTTCTGTAAAACCATCCCTGCCCCAGTATTTGAGAAAGTGTGCCCCGGCCCTGAGTGAGATTTTTTCTGTCGCATTATAGACCAGCTCGGGTCTGAAAAAAAAACCCGTGAGGGTATAACCTTCAATCCATAATGATTTATCAACAAACAAAGGAAGCTCCCCCGTGAGATTAAATCCGGGACCGCCGATTGGATTGAAATACTCATTATTACGGAAAAAATTCATTGAGTTTATACTCAGCAAAAGCTGCCTGCCGGACTTTTCCTGTTCACCGGTAATCCTGTGCCGCGGTTGAACCGGACATGAACAGAAATGTCAGAATAGCAGAGTACAGGTACCTCATTTTCCGTTGATTTTAAACAAAAATAGCTTTTTTCCCGGAGTTAAAATGTTGTTAAAACGAATTGCAGCCGTGGGCATATAATATATTTTTCCGTTATTTGCCTTCAGATTAAAAAGAACATTATGAATTCATTCAGGGGCAATTACCGCCTTTTGAACAATGTCACCGGATGGTTGATGTTTGTCATATCTTCAGCCGTATACCTTCTTACTCTTGAGCCGACAGTCAGTTTCTGGGACTGCGGTGAATTCATTTTATCTGCATTCAGATTACAGGTTGGACATCCCCCTGGAGCCCCATTATTCCTGATGATGGGAAGAATTGCAACATTGTTTGCCGGTGGAGATGTTACAAAAGTAGCTGCAATGGTGAACGGATTTATCTGCTTTATGCAGCGGATTTACCATAATGTTTCTTTTCTGGACGATAACGCACCTTGTAAGAAAGATCTATGGTATGAACGGGAACGCGGAGCCGATTCATATCTGGCCTGTACTTGCAAGCGGGATTATCGGGTCACTCGCTTATACCTTTACAGATACCTTCTGGTTTTCAGCGGTTGAAGGTGAATTATATTCCATGTCATCACTTATTATCGCAGTAGTGTTCTGGGGCATGCTCAGGTGGGAGGAAGAAGCAGATGAATCATATTCCGGAAGGTGGATCATACTTATTGCATATATAATGGGACTGGGGTTGGGCATTCACCGGCTGAACCTGTTGATTGTACCTGTATTTGTCCTGGTGTATTATTTCAGAAAATATGAAATATCAACAAAGGGAACTATCAAAGCCCTGTTCCTGGCATTATTGCTTCTGCGGCTCACTTGTCTTTGTTGTGATACCAGGCTTACCCCAGGTGGCAGGCTGGTTTGAATTATTGTTTGTGAATGGTTTGGGGCTGCCTTATAACAGCGGTCTGCTGTTTTTTGTAGTGATTCTTACAGCCGGCCTTGTTTATGGCATTTATTATTCGATAAGGACCAGGCGGGTGGTCCTGAATTACATAATTACGGCTTTTACCGTAATTATGATCGGCTATTCTTCCTACGCAATGATCATGATAAGGTCATCTGCAAGGCCGCCGATGAATCAGAATAATCCATCGGATGTATTCTCGCTTTCATATTACATCAACATGAAACAATATGGAAGCTCACCAAAACTGTTTGGTCAGTACTACAGTGCACCGGTTATTGGCGGTGATCTGAAGGTCGCCGGGTACAATAAGATCAATGGCAAATACGAGCCTTATTATAATCCGGAATCCGTGTACGATAGCCAGTTTGAGACTGTTTTTCCCAGGATGTACAGCCGCCAGCCCGACCATGAAGAAGCGTACAAATACTGGGGTAAGGTTACCGGGAGGAAAGTGAGGATGGGAAATGAAACATTTGTCGTTCCGACATTCTCGGAGAATATGCGATATTTTTTCAGGTACCAGGTGGGGTATATGTACCTGAGATATTTCATGTGGAATTTTGCAGGGAGACAGAACGATATCCAGGGCAATGGAAATCCTCTTTACGGAAACTGGATAAGCGGCATAAAATTCGTTGATGAGGCGCGGCTTGGTGATCTTGATAACACCCCGGATGACCTGAAAAGTAATCCAGGCAGGAATACGTATTATCTGCTGCCTTTTATTATCGGACTTTTAGGGATGTACTGGCATTACAAACGGAGCCGTAATGATTTCTGGCTGGTAACCGGCTTTTTTATTATGACCGGTGTTGCGATAATATTATATCTGAATCAGTATCCTAATCAGCCAAGGGAGAGGGATTACGCATACGTTGCGTCATTCTATGCTTTCGCAATATGGATCGGATTCGGTTTCATGTTCTTTTATGAGCTCATCGGAAAAGTGACCGGCAAAACAGCAGCGCTGGTGATAGCTTTCGTCGCGCTTTTTGCAGCCGGACCCTTGCTCATCGGAACACAGAACTGGGATGATCACGACAGATCCGGTAGGTACACAGCAAGGGATATTGGTGCAAATTACCTCAAATCAACAGCGCCGAATGCAGTTCTTTTTACTTATGGGGATAATGACTCATTCCCTGTATGGTACGTTCAGGATGTCGAAGGTGTCAGGAGTGATGTCAGGGTTGCAAACCTTAGTTATCTGCAGGCAGGATGGTACATAAGCATGATGAAACAGAAAGCTTTTGAATCAGATCCTTTGCCATTAAGTCTGCCGGATGAAAAATACAGGGAGGGACAGCGGGACCAGCTTCCGGTCACCAAAAGGGTTGATAAACCAATCCCGTTGAAAGATCTTATCACTTTCGTGGGGCAGGACGACAGGAAATACAAGATGGATTTTTACGGGAATGGAGAGTTATTGAATTTTTTCCCGACTAACAAATTCATAATTGATGTGGATAGTGCAAAAGTTCTCTCTAACGGAACAGTTAAGGAATATTTCAGGAACAGGATTATTACTCCAATGATCTGGGAGTTTGGAGATGAAGCTGTATTGAAGGACGATCTGGCAATAATGGACCTTCTTGCCACAAACAACTGGGAAAGGCCTGTTTACTATTCAGCAACAGTTCCTTCCAGCCAGTACCAGGGACTTGAAAAATTCTTTGTTCAGGAAGGACTGGCTTACAGGGTGGTGCCAATCAATACCGGGAAATCAGGCGATGATGAATTTGGCATTCCCGATCCAGTTGTCATGTATGACAATATGATGAATAAATTCACATGGGGAAATGCCAGCGATCCTGAGGTCTACCTGGATGAGAACAACAGGCGAATGTTCAGTAATTTCAGAAGATTATTCGGGGTACTTGCCAATGATCTTCTCGATTCTGGGGATACAACAAGGGCTCTGGAGGTCGCAAAACGGGGCCTGGAGATTGTACCGAGTGATAAAATGCCTCTGGACTATTTAGCAACAGGAATTGCCAAAGTCTACCTGAGAGCTGGTCAGAAGGAGGAAGGCATGAGGATTATTAATGAGATCATGAATTATGCAAGACAATATCTTGATTACTCAATAAGCATGGAACCGGGATCCCGTTTCGGAATGGAATACCCCATCGGGATGAATATGCAGGCAATGTTAGATATTTACAATACCTCTATTGAACTAAAAATGAAGGAATTGACTGATTCTATAGAGCCAGATATAAGCAATTACTATAGCAGACTATATTCCAAATAACATTAATGAGGCTTTTCAGGCCATTTTCAGTTATTACAAGTATTTATCCTGAAGCTGTTTTCAGGTTAAATACGCATGAGAAGCATGTCAGTCTTACATTTGATGACGGACCTGATCCTTCATCGACACCTGTTATTCTTGATGTACTTAACAGATGTGAAATCAATGCTATATTTTTCTGCTCCGGTTTCAAGGCTGAAAAATACCCTGAATTGATTGAGAGAATAAAAACATCAGGGCATACAATCGGGAATCATGGTTACTCACACTTAAATGGATGGAAAACATCGTTGAAATCTTACATCGAGGATACCCGGAAAGCCGATGAACCGACTTCTTCAGAGATCTTCAGGCCACCTTATGGCGGACTTACCCCACGGCAATATTCAATCTTAAATAAAAAATACAGGATATTCTTCTGGGATCTTATGCCTTATGATTTTGACCGGGCTTTCGGGGCAGCTAACACATTAAGAACATTGAAACTGAAGACCAGGCCCGGTTCAGTTATTGTACTGCACGATAACCCGTTATCATGTGCCGGTGAGATATTGGAGGATTATATTGATTTCATTCAAACTGAAGGATATAAGGTTGTTATCCCATAGTCTCAAAAGTCCTTTTTAACCGCAAAGTACGCAAAGTTGACGCAAAGTACGCAAAGTCAAAATACTGAAATATAAACCTTTGCGATCTTTGCTAAATTCTTTGCGACCTTTGCCGTTAATGAATTTTTATTTTTGATATAAAGATGAGCAATCTGCCCCAAGGGGGCGCACTTAAATCCTCATATCAAAAACTCAACAGCTTCTGACATTACTCTTTTAAAAGATTCATCTACTTTTTTACTGACAAACTCTTCGCCTGAAACCGGGAAAGGATTCTCATGTGAGTACTCGTACGGGAAATCAATTAACTCAACAGCTTTGCCTTTCCTGAAACGTTCAAGAGTACTTATCACTGCATCAGCAGGGATAATTTTGTCTTTCATCAGGGTAATTGCGAAGATCCGTTCCCCGAGCTCCTGCATGACTTTTTCCCTGAATCCTCTTAACCTTCCGGTATCGATCATAGACCGGAATGCAAGCCCCAGCCTGCTATTGAAAAGGTCCGATAAAGGATTTTTGTGTGTAATTGTTCCTTCGAATTCATTAAGGTAATAGCTGAATATACGGTCGAAGGCAAGACTATCCATAATAAGCCTGGATGTGCCCTGCATCCTGCTGAACACCGACCCGCCGCAAAACATAAACAGCCTTGAAGAGGAGAACAGATTTTTCGGGTTGGCCATCATCAGTATCTCGGCAAGGAATGCTCCAATTGAATAGCTGAAAACATTAAAAGTTGAAGTTGCCGGTATTATCTCATGCGTTCCGCTCCTGACAGAATCGAGCAGCCTGGTAATATCAAGAACGGTCCTGTATCCTGAAAAGAAGAATCTCCTGGGATCGTCTGTAAGTCTTTTACTCAGGGCAACATTTGCAAAGCTAGTCATCCGGATGGATTCAGCGGATGATGTGCGTTCTTTAACCTCATGTGCCATTAACCGGGGATCTTTCCATGAACCGGGTGAACGATTAATATGAAACGAGATGGGGAAAAGTATCACATAACTCCGGGTGTTTTCTGAAAGATAGTGTGCCCAGGCAAGATATTTTATCCAGTTTCTTTCATTCAGGCCATGCAGAAGGAGGATCACGCTCCTGCTGGCTTCCCGGGGTGTAAAAATCGGATATGAAAATGTCCTGTTTTCAATGAAAGCTGCATCATCCGGATTAAGGAAATCTTCTTCAGGTTCTTCTGAATAAAACCGCGTATTGCAGATTCTGACTTTTGAACCCGGTATTTCAATCTTTACCGCATCTTCAGAAAACAACGATCTGAGTTCTTTATATCTTTCAGTGTAATCCATATCACATATTTCAGGTGCAAATAAAAAGCAACCCGGGCATCCTTTCAAAAAATAGTGGCTGTCGCCCTGCCATTGTGATTTAATTCCCTGGTGAGGGATTAAATCCCAGTATTAGTGACGAAATCACGAAGAAGAAGCAGCGAAAAATTTCCGAAATCACCCGGAAAAAAACACTAATTTTGTTCTGATATTATTATTAATGTGATTAAGTTCGATCAGCCTTTACCAGCTTACCATAATATCCGGAAAAACATAATCCGGCTGATCCTCTTTACTTCTGTTTTTGCTCTTGTATTTATTAACATTTACGCACCATTCGGCGCCGACAGATGGTTCAATGTTACAAGACTGCAATTCTTCACTTTCTCGAGCTTCACCATTCTCGCAGGAGTTCTTATTGTTGTGATAAGCAGGTTAATAATGTTCCGGTACAGCAGGAGAAAAGCTCTGCTTATATGGCAGTTCCTTGTGTGGATCTTCGGTGAGATAGCGCTCATGTCACTTTTCTATGCATTGTTTGAGAAGTACATCCTTGAAGATACCAGGGAGTACAGGGAGATTTTTAATATCTCCCTGAAAAATACTGCTCTTGTCCTTCTTCTCCCATACTCTATTTCCTGGTTATGGCTGGCATGGCAGGATAAAAAAGACCAGCTCGCAAGGCTTAGTGAAGGAGCCGTTCATGATACTTCATCGATGGACATGATCCCTTTTTACGATGATAAGGGTTTGCTAAAGTTCTCAGTAAAGAAAGAAAACCTCCTTTATCTTGAATCAGCCGAAAACTATGTAAACATCTGTTATCTTAATAAGGAACGCATATCGAAATACCTGCTTCGTGACACTCTGAAAAAAGTAGAAGAGAATTTTGCAGGTACCAACATAGTAAGATGTCACAGATGCTTTATGGTGAATTTCGATAAGGTCAGGGTTATACGAAAAGATAAAGACGGGCTGAAGCTCGAGCTGGATGTGCCTTCTTCGACAGATATCCCGGTGTCTAAAACTTATGTGGGTTCAGTTATGCAGACTTTCTCCAGGTACTGCAAAACAGGAGATACATCAATTTAATCTCCTTCTTCATATTCTCAGAATGAAATCTTACTTTTGAGGCATCAAAAAAGCCTCAAAATGAATATTCTTATTCTTGGATCGGGTGGCAGGGAACATGCACTTGCCTGGAAGCTTGCCGGGAGCAGAAAGGTGAACAGGATCTTTGTCGGCCCGGGGAATGCAGGAACTGTTGATATCGGCACAAATCTGAAGATCGATCCCGAAAACTTTGAAGAGGTCAGGAAATCAGTTCTTGAAGAAAGGATCAATTTAGTAATTGTCGGCCCCGAAGCCCCGCTGGTGAAGGGTATTCAGGATTTTTTTCAGCAGGATGCCGAACTGAGGAACATACCGGTTATCGGACCCGGAAAGGTAGCGGCACAATTGGAGGGGAGCAAGGATTTTGCCAAAGCCTTCATGGCCCGGCACAATATTCCGACTGCTGCCTACAGGAGCTTCGATATAACTACTATAAATGAAGTCCCCGGATTCCTGGGATCCTTTAACCCCCCTTATGTTATAAAGGCGGATGGACTTGCTGCTGGTAAAGGAGTTCTTATAATCAATGACTTAGATGAAGCAATAACTGAAAGCAGGGCAATTCTGAACGGGAAATTCGGATCAGCAGGGAACAAGGTAGTTATTGAACAATATCTTGATGGCATTGAGTTATCCGTGTTTATCATAACGGATGGGAATTCATACAAGCTGCTTCCTGAGGCAAAAGATTATAAGAGGGCAGGAGAGGGTGATTCAGGCCTCAATACCGGTGGCATGGGAGCTGTTTCGCCTGTTCCGTTCGCTGATAAAAATTTCATGGCAAAGGTTATTTCACGGGTAATCGATCCAACAATGAACGGACTGGCTCTCGAGAAAATAGTATATAAGGGATTTATCTTTTTTGGACTGATGAATGTGAAAGGGGATCCTTATGTAATCGAGTATAATGCGCGTCTTGGTGACCCTGAATCGGAAGTCATCATCCCCAGGATCAAATCTGATTTTTTTGAGCTGATCGAAGGAGTGGCATGCGGGGATCTGGGATCGAGAGAGATCGAAATTGATGAACATTTTGTCACTGCTGTCATGCTTGTTTCAGGCGGATATCCAGGCAACTACCAGAAGGGGAAGGTAATCACAGGTCTTGAAAGAGTTACCGGCAGCCAGGTTTTCCATGCCGGAACCAGGATAATAAATGATACTGTAACAACTTCCGGGGGAAGGGTACTGGCAGTAAGTTCCGGTGGAAAGACAATGAATGAGGCTCTTTCATTGTCTTATTCGAACGCTGAGAAGATCAGCTTTGATGGAATGTATTTCAGAAAAGATATAGGTTTTGATCTTAAGGGCTGATGCTTCTAAAACATTTCAAACGAACAGGTCCCCTTGCAATACTTCTCATAAGTCTTGTAATGGTTGTACTTTGGATCAGCCCGATCATAAGGGTGAGTGGCAGATTCTCATTGTATTTTGACCTGGATCCAATGCCATTATATGGGATTATATCTTCAATAACGGGCACTCATCCGATACCGGGAATTCTCTTTTCAATTTTGCTTGTTTCCCTTATGGCCTTCCTGGTGGTGAATCTGAATACAGTTTTATTTTTTATAAATGAAAGGACATTCCTTCCAGCACTTTTTTACATATTAATAAGCGCATTATTCCCCCAGTACCAGGTAATGAACCCGGCTTTTTTCGGGGCTGTTTTTCTGATGCTGGCAATAATGAGAATTATGGAGACTTACAGGATACAGGGAACTGCTTACAATTTCTTCGATGCAGGGCTGCTTATCGGAACAGGGAGCTTGTTCTATGCAAACCTAATCTGGTTCGGAGCGATAACGATCTCAGGTATTATTCTTCTAAGAGCATTAAATTTAAAGGAGATACTGCTCTCCATACTGGGGCTGCTTACTCCCTTTGTCCTTGCAGCAGGGTTTTATTATGTATCAGGGAAGAATCCGCTCGATCTTTTATACCTGCTTGATTTTAATCTTTTCGGCAGGAGAGCAGAGTTTGTTTTTGAACCGGTTACTGTAATTGCAATTCTTTATACCGGAGCAATAACTCTTATGGCGCTTTCTCATTTATTTATGATTATAGGCACAAAGAAGATCCAGGCGCGAAAGACTTTTTCGCTGCTTCTGTGGATTTTGCTGATTTCTGTTTTGATCTGGTTTTTTGTTCCTTCGGTGTCTGTTGAAATAATCTGGATAGCTGCAATACCACTGAGCTATTATCTGTCACACTATTTCATTTTTCTTAAGAAGAAACTGCTCCCGGAAATTTTATTTACACTGTTCTTTCTGCTGATATTTTTTATACAGGTATGGTATTTCAGGTCTACTTTACCATAGACACAACGCCTACTCCCAAACCCTGCTGGCCATTTTCGAAATCAAAACAAAGCTGATATATCCCGCTTTTACTGCAGGTGAAATCTATATACGAGTATACTTTACCGCTGTTTTTATCGAAAGATGAGAGGATCTGTTTGTCTTTTTCATCCCTGATTGTAAGGATCAGTTTTGCCTTTGAATTATCAGCGTTACACATTGTGAACCTGTATTTTGTGTTTTTCCAGAGAGAAACTTTTGCCTTATAGCGCAGGTCTGATTGTAAATCTGTTTTTCCAAGCTGGATTCTGAAATCTTTCAGGTATTTTGTATTCGGGCCGGTATTCATCACACACTGGCTTACCATAGGATCTGATGATTGTCCCGATGTAACAAGTGTACCGGCAAGCAGGAGGGTTGACGCGATAATAATATATTTCATATTAATTATTTATAATCAGCTTGTTTCGAATATCTTTCGTGATCTTTATTATGCTTTCGAGCTGATCAGGGGTCATTTCGACCTCGCTTCTTTCTGTCTGAATAATTTCCATTTTCCCGTCTTTCTCAACTGTTATCGGATCGCCCTGAGAATAGGTTATTTTAACCTCCCTGTATGCTTCCCTGATATTATTAAGATCGGAACATAACTCCTCAAATTCGGTATCCCGTCTGCAATAAGGGCTGAGAAGGAGTATCAGGTCGTTCAGAATGATTTTCTGTTCTCCTATCCTGTCACTTAATATATCATCCGGAAACTGATCCATCACCTGGGTGGCCAGATACTGGCCTTCAATCCATACTCCGATAATCATTAGAGCCGACAACTGACCCCTGTCGTTTGATCTGAGGTAATTATCGATCTGGGTATATGAGTCCATTGAGATAAAGAGCAGGGAATCAAGATTTGCTTTATTCTGCGATAATCTCTTGATAAGCTCAAAATCAAAATACTGACCTACTTTAAGATCCTCTGCAAGTTGCCTGATAGATGAAAGAAGATCAAGTGAGGTCCCGGTTTTTTCGTACATATTAAGATAACCGAGGTCGGCACCAAGAATGCCAAGCTTTACAGCTTTATCGAAATTTGTGTTTTGTCTTTTTGCATCAATTGAGGAAGCGAGGTAATCCTGCGAAAAAGGTACTTCAAGTGTCTGCAGGAGGTTTGCGATTTCCACCGGTGAGGATATGTTTCTGGAAATATCGGCAATAGCTTCAGGACTTAGCTTTTCAGCTTCAGAAAGAGGTATTGAATCATTCTCGGGAAAGACAAATTCGCCTGAGTTATTTGATCCGTTCCTGCAGGAGATTAAAATAACCAGCAGAGTATAAACAATCGCTTTTCCTTTCATTCAGGATCCAGGTATCGGTTTAATACAAAAATAAAAAAATCCAGGAGGCAATTTATAAAATATTTAATTTCAAAGGATACAAGCAGGTAGAATAAAAAAATAGAACACGGATGACACAGATGCAACGGATGGTCACTGATTTTGATCTGTGTAAATCGGTTACATCCGCGTCATCAGTGTGCTATTGACTTTTTATCTTTTGAATGTCAGGTTTCCGAAAAATCTTACAGTCCGGCCAAGAAGGTCGAAGTAAAGTATAAGATAAAGCACAATTGTGCTCAGCAGAACAAGAGCAATATTGAAAGAGAAAGTATCAGCTTTAATACCGAAAATATATTTCGATGGTGCGAAAAAGTGTGTCCTGAAACTGAGAGGCCCTTTATTCTCCGGATCGAGATAGACAGGATCGGTATTCTGAACGAGGGAATTATTGTAGACAAGGATCTTTTTCCTCTCATAGGGTTTTGTAACGATCTCTTTAAGGCTGTAATTATAATATTCATTTTCAAGCTTCTTAAGCCTGGTATCGTACAAATTATAAAACCTGTCAATTTTGTCACTGGCAAGGTTGGAAACCTGGTTAAAAATCCTGTCGGCTTTTTCGAGAAAACGGTTAACTGAATCAACAGCCGCATCGTTGAATCCGCTTTCTTCCAGACCTTCAAAATACGAGAATGCCGGCATTCCCGGCATGGATGAAAGCCTGGTTATCTCATTTTTCAGGAGTTGAAGCCTGGAGTACCTGGTTTCCTGTTTTTTATCAGGCTGATTGGTTGAATCAGGGACAGTATTGTGCATGCTCATGTATTCTTTCAGGCTTGTCTTCAGAGCCTCGCGGAGAGCCGGAATTCTGTGGACCTTATTAAAGTTCGCCATGCTTATCATTTTCTGAAGCTCAAAATAGGTTGCTCCATCTTTATCGTAACTGATCTGGTTGTACCTGTTGTCCTTGAACTGTGACACTATTAATGCTTCATACGTCCATCTTGTCGGCATTAATTCCGCTATCAAAGGAACTTTTTCAACATTTCCGATCTTCCTGTTAAGCTTATCGAACGGGAACATGGCACCGCTGAGTACCATCATAGGAATAATAAGGAGTGGTATTACTATATATATTGTAATTGCAGAATTGAAAGAGGCAGAAATATTTAAACCGATCATGTTTGCACAGAATGCTGTTGTGAACAGAGCGAGCCAGTATGTCGGGAACATTCCCTTGATTTCGAGAACCTGATTTGCAATCAGTACAAAGAGGAAAGTCTGAACGGATGATATTATTATAAGGATCGCTACTTTGGAGAGAAGGTAACTTGAACGGCTTAGATTGAGAAAATGTTCTCTTTTCAGAATTTTCCTGTCGTGGAAAATTTCTTCCGCACTTATTGTAAGCCCGATAAACAAAGCAACAATCAGGCTCATGAATATATAAATGGGAATATTTTCGTTATCGGCGAATATATAATTATTTGAATCAGGATCAGGAATGTACCTGATTATTACAGAGAGAATAAAACCGAGTAAAGGAGCTTCAAGCAGGGTAAGCAGGAGATACTGTGTATTTGCCAGTTTCCCCATAAAGTCTCTTTTCAGATAAATTCCAAATTGTCTGAATTTTGATGGTCGCTCAAGATTACTCCGGGGTTTTCCGCTAATGTTATCGGGTGGTGAGAATGGATGTCTTGAAATAAACAACGAAGCCCATTCTTCCGGCTTAACTTTCCTGTTTTCAGTATATTTTCCGAATTCGTCGACTACCTGGGTCTCGATTATATTGAAGATAGTTTCAGGATTAACATTACCACAGGACGGACATTCTCCGATATTTGCATTTATCTGTGCATCGATTGATTTGAAATAAACAACAGCATCGACAGGATTCCCGCAATATGCGAGACATCCTCCTTTATCGAGGATGATTACTTTATCGAACATCTTGAAAATCTCGGACGAAGGCTGATGGATCACGGTGAAGATCAACTTGCCTTTGAGGCTGAGATCACGCAGCAGATCCATCAGATTAGCCGAGTCACGTGATGAGAGACCTGAGGTTGGTTCATCGAGGAAGAGGATCAGCGGTTCGCGAATCAGTTCAAGAGCAATATTCAGCCTTTTTCGCTGACCGCCGCTTATCATCTTGTTAAACACCGACCCTACTTTAAGATTCCTTTTTTCAGAAAGCCCGAGTGAGGACAGGGTATGGTCGACTATAGAAATGATCTCTTCTTTTGTTTTCCTGCCAAAGCATTGACATGCTG
Source organism: uncultured Bacteroidota bacterium (assembly GCA_963744745.1). Classification (GTDB taxonomy): domain Bacteria; phylum Bacteroidota; class Bacteroidia; order Bacteroidales; family VadinHA17; genus LD21. Next base: position 639,364 of record CAVUVD010000002.1, read on the forward strand.
CATAATAGAGATTTTCAAATACTGTCAGGTCCTCGATAAGCAGGTCATCCTGCGGAACATATCCGAATACACCTTCAAGTTCGCTGCTGCCTAATTCAAGACTGTTAATCTTTATTGTTCCTGAAGTTGGTTTCAGTATACCGCTTATTATGTTCAGGAGCGTCGTTTTTCCTGATCCGCTTGCCCCCATGATGCCCACGAGATTTCCTGCTTCAGCCGAAAAACTTACATTATTTACTGCCGACAGGCCATCGCGAAAACGGTATGTAACATTTTCAACAAGAAAGGATATCTTATTTAGATTGAGGCCTGTATGGAAAAGAGAGCTGATGTCGCTGTAATAAATTGCATTACCCTGGACCGGTTTAAGGGAGGTTCCTTTAGGGAATGTATAAATAACTCCTGCTGTGATCGGCAGTCCGTTAAGGTAAAGCTGGTCAATAGAATTATATTTCAGGAAATAGAGGTCGACACTGGAGATCCTTAAGATTATTATAGTGGTCCCGATGTATCCCGATTGCATTTTCTTTTTCAGGGGATTCTCCTTGTTGGCCCTGCCCAGAACAAGAATGCCTGGATTTTGCAGGCTTGCGAAATCATTGTTTTTTACAAATTGCTCAATGGCACAAAAATCTTTTGATGAGATCCTGAATACTTCGGCAACCGTATTCAGGATGTTCATTCTCTGAACAGTGAACTGGCGGTCGGCATTTACCAGTTCGTAAAGCCTCATCAATACAACAATTTTCTGCTCCTGGTTGAGTGTACGGTTAATTGTTTTACAGTTGGTAAGGATCTTGACAGAATCCTTCACTGAGGGAGCAGAGGAGCTGACAGCATCGATTCGCTCAACCACAGGGCCCGCATGCTGATCGAAAAGGAACATATATTCATCAACAGCTTCCCTGGAGAGCTGCTTGTTCAGGAAGCCCCAGACATACTCCCTCTCGCTTTGCAGGATTCCGCCATCTTGCTTTGCGACAAGGGCAAATAGTTCCATCAGAGCTTTTAGGATCTCTTCACTCATGAACCAGGGTTAAGTTTAGCCGGCCAACTCAAAAACCGAAGTTAGAAAAATACTATTGTTTTTTTGTTACCTGCCGAACAAATTTTCGTCCTATCCATACAGGAAGTATAAGGGCGCCGGCAATCAGGAAAGGATAATAAGAAATCATCCTCCAGATCAATGCCATTGCCAGTGAAACACCATGTGCATGAATATCGTCAACAGGGATAAGATCGGAAAGATACCTGCCCAGAATTATTTCAGCGAAACCGGATCCCCCGGGGGTAGGACTGATTATCATCATTATCCAGAGGACAAGTTGCCTTGCGAAAATCAGCAAATGGTCAGAAATATTAAAGAACGCGACAAGTATTGCATTCACAAGGAGATATCTCGAAGTCCAGGTGAGGAAAGTATGGAATAGCGCTTTCCCCCAGAATTTCCAGGGTTTTTTCCTGAGATCGACCGAGGTCAGCACGATATCATCACCTGCTTTTTCAGCTGAAATTTTCCATCTTCTCAGGAATGGGAGCCTGAAAATACCAACGATGGTTTTTTTGATTGCGACTGGCCTGAAAAATAAACCATAGCCAACAAAAAACACCCAGGCAAGAATTATACCGTAACCTATGACTGCTACAAATACAAGATTATTCATCAGAACAGTTCCGGTACCCTGAAGTGACGTGATGAATAATGATTCCCAGCCTATGGTAATGAGCAGGAATGGGAACATGATCACGAAATAGAGCTCGTCAAGAAATGATGTGGCAAGAACGACGGATGTACTTCTTCCGACACTCAGACCTTCCTTATTAAGGAAAATAATGGCAAAAGCAGTTCCTCCGACAGTTGACGGTGTAACAGCTGATGTGAACTCCCATAGAATTATCACCCTGAATGATTGCATCCATGTTAATTGCCCGTTAGTCAGAACCCTTATCCTTGCCATATACCCGAAAGTCCGGGTGGCAAGAAAAAAGATTGCTACTGTAAGCCAGAATACTGATTTCCAGGTAAAGCTTATCTCTTTCAATGTACCAAGACTCATATCTTTTACCATAAACCAGATGACAACAACAAGTCCAATAGCAACCGGCCATATAATCTTCACCGGCCTGAGTTTCTTCAGGAGTTCATAATGACCATCGTGCACTTTGTTTTTTTCTTCCATTTAAGAGATAATATATAAAGATGATGATTATTGCTGAGAAATCAAACCAGCGGGAAGTACACGGCATGTTTTTTAATCCTCTGAAATTTAGTGGTTTGCAAATTATTTTTATAAAAACTAAAAAAAAGTGGTAAAAACAGGGTAACAAAAACATGGCAATTCCTATTAAACAATGAATACTGTTAGGAAAAATAAGGATGGCATTCGAGACTCGCCAATTTGATTCACAACAATCTTCATGCAAAGGAAATTTCTGTGGTTTCCATAAAGAATGCCACCTTATTTTCATTATCAGTCGCAGATAAAGCCTGTTAAACCCGAATTCTGTTTAACGTTAAAGGGTAAAGAATTGTAATAACGGTCATTTAGCTGGCAACGGTAGACGCCAACTTTAAGAAATGCCAGGAAAGCTTCGTAACATTTTTCTGATCACTATAATACTTGTTGCAGTCCGGGATTTCACTTTTGGAGCCGGGAAGGATGATTTTCCTGCCGGGAAAATAATCGATACGGTACAATGCAGTTCAAATCCCACCTTCAGCTACTCACTATACCTTCCTTCAAATTACACAGATTCTCTGGTCTGGCCAGTAATATTTGTTTTCGATCCCGCAGCAAGAGGCTCCCTGGCCGTCTCAGGGTTTGTTCCTGCAGCAGAGAAATTCGGGTTTATAGTTGTATGTTCAAACGATTCCAGGAACAGAATTTCATGGAATGTGATCTCTGCAGCAATAAGCTGTGTTTTTGACGATGTTGAAAAAAGGTTCTCTATCAATAAGGATCGGATATATACATCAGGCTTCTCCGGGGGTTCCAGGGTTGCGTCAGCTATTGCCCTTCAGAACAGGATCGTTTCTGGTGTGATTGCCTGCGGTGCAGGATTCCCGGATGGCAAACTCAACATTGACATTCCTTCATTCAGTTACCTGGGGCTAGTAGGTAATACGGACATGAATTACATCGAGATGTGCGACCTGCAGCAGCGCCTTGAGATGCTTGGGAATAATGCAGAGCTGTGGATATTTGAGGGTGGTCATAAATGGCCTGAGCCTCAGCAGCTCCTTGAAGCTGTTGAATGGCTTGAGCTCCAGGCAATGATCAGAAAGGCCAAGAATAAAGATCCTGTCTTTATAAGCTACCAGTTCGGAAAATATAAACATAAAGCTGAATTCAATCTGGAAGAGGGTAAGCTTCCTGAATCGGTCAGATTTTATAAATATATGCTGAAGAATTTTCCTGACCATGATTCAATAACTATGATCAGGATGGTTTTGGATAGCCTGCAGCTTTCGAAAGATTACAAAAAAGGAATCAGGGAATGGAATAAGAACAGGGAACTGGAAATCGGTAAAGAAAGCAAACTGGGATCTGCATTTTTAAGAATGGTGAAAGAGGAATCAGAATCGGACAGTTTGCTGCTTGTAGTTTCCGAGCAGGTAAGAATCCTGAAAGCAATGGGGAAAAATAAAGATCCGGAAACCAGGGCAATGTCATCCAGGATATTGATGTGGTTTGGTTTTTTATGCTATGAAACAGGTTTCAACAGTTATAATCTGAATAAATTCGATGCTGCTTCATTAAGTTTCAGGGTGCAGTTACTAATAGAACCTGAGAATGTATCATTATTGTTGCTTCACTCAAAGGCTTGTGCGCAGGCTAATGATTTCGATTCATCTTTATCTTCATTGAAGGAAGCGATAAAGCTTGGTTATAATAACAGGGAAGTATTGGAAAAAGATCCTGCATTTTCTCAGATGAGGAAGGCGACTGGTTTCAGGAAACTATTAAACGATATGTAAATAAGAATGCCGTCAGCCTGGCAGCGGATAGGCAGAACGACATTCATTCAGGAATGAAAAACGTAAGGACATGCCATGGCGTGTCCCTACCTGGTTGATTTTTTCAGGTAGATATCTCCGCTCATGTTTTTGAACATCATTTCCGGTCCGCCTCCATTTATTTTACCATAGATCCAGTCATCCTTTTTTATCTGGTACATTCCCGGTTGGCTCACTTTTTCAGTTTTGGCCGGTGTTTTATCAATTTCAATATCAAAATCACTGTAAACATCGCCCTGATCAGTTTTCATCTTTACCCTGGCTTTTGTTTCTGCAGGGAGTTCAACATTTACGTCACCGCTAAGGGATGAAAATGCCATGGGAGTTTCGGGCTTTACATTTTTAAAGCTTACAAATACATCTCCTGCAATGCTGCTTGCAACAACTGAGCCTGAAATTCCGGTGAGCCTTATATTGTCATTAACATTGTTCACCTCGAATTCACCCGTGACATTCTCAATTATTACTTCGCCTTCAGTGACCGTACCTGCTTCCAGTTTCACATTCTGAGGTATCCTCAGTTCAAGATCAATAACCTTTTCTATATTATTGGAATTCAGGGTAACATTATTGTCGGCTTCTTTTGCGGTTACTTCGAATCCATGATTTCCGGAGATCTTTTTCATACCTTTGACAGTAGTTTTTGTGTCTCCGTCATCGTCATCCTCTTCATCTTTACCGGCAGTAACATTGACAATAATATCCTTACCGTCATAACCTGTAATTTTGATCATACCCGAGAAGTTTTTGATTTTAAGACTATATTCTTCCCCTGGCTTACTGAGAGGCACAGTCAAAGTTTCGGTTTCCTGGGCTGAAACAGCAATACTTATCAGCAGCGTTATCAGCAATGCAATACTTGTTTTCATGATTTATCAGTTAGTTAAGATTGTTTTTTTATGTAAACGTCACCATTAAGTGTCTCAAACCTGAAGGTCTTACCTCCCTTACCGAATCTGACAGTAGTGGTTTTATTCAGCTTGTAGACAATGTTGCCACCCCTGCTCTCCTTAACCTTTATTGCTGACACAGGCAGAAGCTCGGCATCAGGGAAATCCGTATAGAGATCGCCATGCATGCTTTTGAATGTGATATCAGCAGAAAGATCAGGTTTGTAGCTGATCCGGATGTCACCATTTATTGTGTGGTATGAAGATTCCTCAGATGGATTTGTAACATATGTTACAATTACATCGCCATTTACTGTATGCGCATATGTTTTGGATTTTGCTCCTGTTATTGAAATGCTCTCATTTACATTGTTCACATGAAGCTTTCCGCCAACATTGCTTATTTCAATGATCCCATCAATGACAGTTGAAATTCTCAGGTTTATACCGGCCGGAACTTTAACTGTAAAGTCAAGGCTGAATTCATAATCAGGGTCATTGTTATTGAAGTTGTAATTCCTGCGCGGTCTGGTATCAAAAGGTTCGGCAATATAAGCGATTATGCTGTCGTTTGTCTCGCCGAATGCCATTTTGAGCTCCTTGCGTCCTGTTTCCAGGTCACTGTCAGCATCGGCAGATATTATCTTGTCGATTTCCATAATTACCTTATTCCCCGGTATTCCTTCGATTTTTACAGATCCCGAGAAGTTGTAAATATGTACCGTGGTGTTTGAGGCTTCACCTGTAAGGGTGAATTCCCTGGTTATATGCTCTTTGAATTCCTTAGGTTCGGCTTTTTGGGAGCATAAGAGTCCTAATCCTGTTAAAAGGATGAATATTGATTTCTTCATTTTTAAAAAATCTAAATCAGTTTTTGAATGCTTTGTTCGATATTGATTTTTACCGACTGATTGAGATCTTTCCGGCTGAGAAGCTTTTTAAGCGGCTCAACGGAGCTTTTCTCATTCAGTTTTACCATAACATCTGCTATTGCAGATTGCACTATCGGTGATTCCTGGTTCTCGATGCTTCGTACGAGACCTTCACGAACCAGTGGTTCATCCGCAAGCTTCACAAGAGCCTCAAGCGTGGCCAGCCTGACATTGACATTTGGATCCGAATTCAATGTCATCAAAAGAGCGTCGATCACTTTTTTATCGACACTGTTCAATTCTTCGGTGTAAGAAACTGCCTGGAGCCTCATAGATGCTGATTGTTCCTGCAGCATTGAAAGCATTATCATCTCCTTCAGCTCAGATACCTGGGAGGATAAAGAATCGATCTGCATGTTCTCAGTGGTTCGCATATTCCCCCCTGAATTAAGAAAGTATCCCATTCCGATACCAATAAGGAGAAGGAATGTACTGAAAGCGATCTTTGCGAAGGATGGAGAAGTGAATGTGCCTGCAATCTGAGCCATCAGGCGTCTGAAAACGTTCCTGTTGCGATTCTTTTCCCCGGTAAGATTATTGAGCGCTACGTTAAAGCTGTCTGCCAATTGTTCTGATGGTTCCGGTTGTGGAAGCTCTCCGAGAAGGTTCCACAATTTTCTGAAAACATCGAATTCTCTTATGCATTCTTTGCAACCTGAAAGATGTTCATTGAACAGTTTTTCCTGTTCCGGGGTCAAATCACCCTTCTGTTTTTCCGGGAATAGTTCCCTGTAATCCTGGCATTCCATTTTTTTCATCATTTCCCGATACTCAGGTAATTTGTTCTTAGTTGTCCGAGTGCACGGTGCACCCTTACTTTAACAGCGCCCTCAGTTATTTTCAGGATTGAGGCGATTTCATCATATTTCAGTTCCTGGAACCTGCACATCACAATCAGCTCGCGGTTTTCAATGCTCAGCATCCCGATTGCAGTTTCAAGGTTTTCAAGCTCCTCCTTTTTCTCCAGTGAGACATCAGGTCCTCCTTCACCATGAAGTTTGCTCTCATAATTATTCAGGTCGTCGTGAAGAAGAGCTTTTTTTTCTTTTCTGAAATGATCGTAAAGAACGTTCCTTGCCACATGATACATCCATGTCCTGAATTCACCGAAACCCCGGAATCCGTCTGGGTATCTGAGAAGCCTCAGAAAGACATTCTGCACCATATCTTCACTCACCTCCTTCTGACGGGTCATGTTGAATATGAACCTGAAAAGCTGGCGGTGATATCTTTCGAAAAGCAGTCCCATTTTCCCGGTATCGCCTTCCTTAACTTTTTGCATCAATGCATTGTCTGAAAAAGCATCCAAAATCCGGAGTATTATTTCATCATTTTTAACTGGAAACTCAGGTAAAGTTAAAAGGTTACACAGGATTTTAAGTTTTTTTAACCGTCAGTGTTGAAACGCGCACCAAAAAATCCCGTCTTTCACCTGTAACCATTTTGCCAATTTCCTGTAACCTTTTAAAATGACCGCAGTTATCAGATTATAAATTTTCTCTATATAAATAAATACTAATTACTAATCTCTAATTGGATGAAAAAGGCTTTACTTATCTGCCTCTTATGCGCGTTCACAACCATTGGCTTTTCGCAGGAGAAACGTGTATACAAGACAGGATTTACCCAGGATCCCCCGGTCATTGACGGAGTCTTGAATGATGCTTCCTGGGAAACCGTGGAATGGAGCACTGATTTTATTCAGTCCCAGCCTGAAGAAAATAAGCCACCTACACAACAGACAGCTTTTAAAATCCTGTTTGATAACACAAACATTTATTTTTTCATCCGCGCTTTCGATACGGAGCCCGGGAAAATCAGCCGGATCATGTCAAGAAGAGACAATTTCGAAGGTGACAAAGTGTTGATCCTGATTGATAGTTATTTTGACAAGCAAACATCTTTCCTTTTTGCGGCAATGGCTTCAGGAGCCAAGGGAGATGCAATAGAGACGAATAGCAGTGAAGATGATAACTGGAATCCTGTCTGGTATCTTGAGACCTCAATAGATGATAAGGGATGGTGCGCCGAAATAAAGATACCTCTCAGTCAACTCCGTTTTGGAAATGGTGAGGAACTGACCTGGGGCCTGCAGGTTATCAGGGATATGTACAGGTCGCAGGAAAGGTCTATATGGCAGTTTATTCCCAAAGGGGTTCCCGATTATATAAATCGTTATGGTGAAATTCAGGGAATCAGGAACCTGGAGACGCACAGGCAGGTAGAACTGATGCCCTATGGTGTCGCCCGTGCAGAGAGGTTTGAAAAGACAGATGGAGATCCTTTCAGAACGGGTAAATCTCAAAAACTTTCGGGTGGGCTCGATGGCAAGATCGGCTTAACAAATGATTTTACACTCGACTTTACTATCAATCCTGATTTCGGGCAGGTTGAAGCCGACCCTTCAGAAGTGAATCTTACTGCATTTGAAACCTATTTCTCGGAGAGAAGGCCATTCTTCATAGAAGGGAGGAATATTTTTGAATTCCAGCCTAACCAGACAATCGTTATTCATAATATGTATTCCGATAACCTTTTTTATTCAAGACGGATCGGAAGATATCCTCACAATTATCCCGAACTTGCGGATAATGAATACGCTAAAATTCCTGATGCAACAACAATCCTGGGAGCGATGAAGATTTCGGGGAAAACGAAGAAAGGTTTGTCGGTGGGTATACTTGAAAGCCTGGGCTCAAAGGAACAAGCTTTAATAGATAACGAAGGAATAAGAAGAAAAGAAACTGTTGAACCATTGACCAATTATCTTGTGGGAAGGGTTCAGCAGGATTTCAACAAAGGAGAAACAAGATTAGGCGGTATTCTGACTGCAGTGAACAGGGACATTGATGAAACGGCGCTTAATTATCTTCACAGGTCTGCATATACTGCGGGAATCGATTTTCACCACAGCTGGAATGAGCGAACCTGGTATCTGGACGGTAATGTGGAATTGAGCAATGTCAATGGTGATAAGGAAGCAATTGTTAGCACACAGGTATCATCTGCAAGATATTTCCAGCGGACCGATGCTAATCATCTCTCGGTTGATTCTACACTGACATCACTCTCAGGTTATGGCGGTACTGTAAAATTCGGAAGGCTCAGCACGAAGAAGATCCAGTTTGAAACGAGTCTTACATTAAGGTCACCCGGACTCGAGTTTAATGATATCGGGTATATGAGGTATTCCGATGTAATTCACCAGGGTGTCTGGGTCGCATTTACTGAACGTAATCCGTTTTTTATTTTTAATCGCATACAGGTAAATACAAATCACTGGATGTACTGGGATTTCTCGGGAAAATTCCTTTCCTCAAATGAGAACATGAATTTCAATACACAGTTTAAAAACTTATGGTTTTTAAATGGTAATTTCAACAGGCAGAGCCAGAATATATCGACATCATTGCTTCGCGGAGGTCCTTCGTTTGTTCAGCCCGGAAACCAGGGTTTTAACCTGAATTTATCATCTGACAGATCGAAAAAGATATCAGGAGGTGTGGGTACGTATCAGGGAAAAAGTGATGCAGGAAGCTCGGAATCTCATTCCTACTGGACTTTTCTGACAATCAGGCCTTCGAATTCAATTTCTCTTGAGATCGAACCTCAATACAGTAATTCGGAAAGTGAAATGCAGTATGTCAGAACACTCTCAGCAGCAAATGGCCCGGTTTATCTTTTCGGGAAGATTGACCAGAAAACACTCAGTGCGACTCTCAGACTAAATTTTACAATCAATCCCGAGTTGAGCCTGGAATACTACGGGCAACCTTTTGTTTCAGCAGGGAATTACACCAGCTTTAAGAAGGTCACTGATCCTGATGCAGGAAAATACAGGGAAAGGTTTCACAGCTTTGTACCAGACGAAATTTCATTTGACCAGGTAAATAATTCGTATACTGTCAATGAAATCGATGATGTGAATAACACATATTCTTTCGGTAATCCTGATTTCAATTTCAGGCAGTTCAGAAGTAATCTTGTAATAAGGTGGGAGTACCTGCCTGGTTCGGTGGTTTATCTTGTTTGGTCGCAGGGCCGGACAAGCTCAGCAGAAAATGGAATGTTCAGGTATGGTGATGATATGAAGGACCTGTTTGATATCAAACCGCATGATGTATTCCTTTTGAAATTTTCATATTGGTTTTCCTTGTGACGCATGCCTTTATTTTTCTGGATCAGGCCGGGGAATTATTACCTGGCCTGATTTTTTTCTCTGGAAATTTAGGTGCTTCAGCCGGGTTTCCGGTCTATGCATAAATGTCACTACGATCATACAGCCCGGGATTCAATGTTTTTTACCTCCGATTTATGAAAAAAAGATTGCTGTTGCTATTTCTTGCAGCTCTCACCTTGTTTGTGTTAGCGAACAAGAAAACATCAGCTCAGAGCAGTACAAATTCAATTGCTGCATATATTGGATTTGATAACCTTCATCTTGCAGATGAGCATGCTACCCCGGTCATCTTCCGCGGAACCGGAATTGTACCATCAATAGAATTTCGTCACAAAGGCCCGAAAACTTTTCACTTAATCGAAGGTTCATTCATATCAACTGACCTTTCAGCAACAAGTGAGAATTACGGGACTGAAATACTGGGTGGCGATTTAAGGTATTGCTTCCTGGTGCCTTTTAATAGAGGATGGCGGGAAAAGAAAACAATCATATCTGCCGGAGCTTCGGTCTCTTCAACTTTTATGAAATCAGATTACAGGATACTCCCAGTATCATCCTGGATAAAAGGTATAGAATCCTGGTATGGAAATCACTCTATTGAACTTACCGCTGAAATCAGTTATTATTTCACCACGAAGGATCATTTCAGAACAGGTTTATTCCTTCCACTTATCAGCAATATTTCACGACCGGCTTACTCCCCAAGCGGGGATTATGACTATGAAAGAAATGACTGGGATGTTAAGATGTTCGGTAAAACATCGATCATAAAAGATAATTTTCATATAAGTGTTGACATGGGATGGGAACGAACAATAACAAAAAGACTTGACATAGCTGCCTGTTTCGAATTCAGATATGCTCAATGCCAGGAGCCAGATCTTATCAGGTGGTATTCAAATCCAGTGAGATTCGGACTATCGTACAATTTCATAAAAAAAGTTGAATGAAGCAGAGTAGTTTAATTGTGATGATTGCTTTACTTCTGACGGGATGTGAAAATGCCATCCTCGGTCCGGATCCCGGTAAGAATGCTCCCGCCAGTTTTAATGTTCTCTGGAAAACACTGGATGAGAAATATGGACTTTTTCCTGTAACCGATGTTGACTGGGATTCTTTATATACAGTATACAGTGATCAGGTAAATGAAAGCACAGGAGATGATGAACTGTGGCAAATCTGCTGCAGCCTTCTTTCTCATCTGGAGAATGGGCATTTAACCCTGCAGGACGGACGAAATTATTATAGTGCTGACTCTCCTGATCCGGCAATTCTTAACGGTTTTAAAGTTGATGTGGTTAAGAATCAATATTTATCCGGCTTTACAATAACAGGAGAAAAGAACATTACTTACGGCAGGATAAAAAATGCACCATTGGGGTACATTTGTATCCACTCATTCGGGGGAGCGCCAAATGGAAGGGACTGGATAAGAGACCTGAACGATGTTCTCAGTTATATGCAGGATTGCGATGGTCTGATAATTGATGTCAGGAACAATGGAGGAGGATTTACCAGGAATGTGATGCATGCCGGTTCGTTGTTCATTGACAGGGACATTACTTATTATTATTCCAGTCAGAAAACAGGTCCGGGTCATTATGATTTCGGACCTAAAATTGCAAAAACGATTTCCCCCGCATCTGATCACATTGGAAATAGAAAAAAGATCGTTGTGCTGACAAACAGGTTTACTGCAAGCGGCGCTGAAGCATTTACTCTTATATCCAGGAATCTTCCTTACTCAACTCACATCGGCGACACAACTATGGGAGCTCTTGGAGAGGTAACTCATATTGCGCAGATGCCTAACGGATGGATCCTTTATTATCCCTGCACGCTTACAACCCTGGCTGATGGTTCAAGTCCTGAGGGAATCGGGATTGCGCCCGATATTTTAGTCAATAATACTCCCGCAAATATTCAGGATGGGAAGGACAAAGCTGTTGAGCTTGCTATTGAGCACCTAATGGAGAAAAAATAGGCAATCGCCGTATTTCCTTTAACGTGGAAAATACCCTGAATTCTCGCAAAGAATTGTAATAGAATCATATCTATGATTTATCAGATGAAGAGTATTTCAGAAAATTAGGTATAAAACCAAATTATCCTTACTTTGCTGACTATTAATGGATTTTATTATTCGTGCATCCATCTCTGTAATGGATGCTGATAAATTCAGGGGAAGATGTTTACATTAGATATGCGGACTGCGCTTTTCAGCTATATGCTCGTTTCACTGATAAGCACTCTCCTGTCAGCTTTGATATTAAAGCAAATCAGTAACCGTTATAAAGGTGTATATCATCTGTTTTTTTGTTTTCTTCTGCAAGCGCTTACACTATTACTTATTCTTCTCAGGGGGGTGATTCCAGACTGGATCTCCTTTGATCTTTCCAATTCGCTGAGTATCGGAGGAATAATATTGTTTCTGACAGGAATTGAGGAGTATACCGATCAGAAAAGCACCATGAAGCCAAACCTTCTCCTGTTGTTGGTTTTTATTATTGTACACACATGGTTCACTTTCTTTAAACCTGATCTTTCGTTCCGGCATCTGAATGTTTCATTGGCATGGTTGCTCCTGTTCGTCCAGGCGGTATGGTTATTGCTTTTCCGGATTCCGGTTTCGGGTGCAAAACGAATTCTTCCAATGACAGTAGTCTGCATCCTTTTTTGTATTGTCTGCATCGTAAGGATCATGAAATTCTTTTTTTTCGGACACTCTGAAGATTATTTCCATTCTGATTTATTCGATATTATAATAATCATCATTTCGCAGTTATTATTGATACTTCTCATATTCAGCCTTGCATATATGTTTGGTGGTAGACTGTTTGATGATATCCGAGCTGAAGAGGAGAAGTTTTCAAAAATCTTTCAGACAGCCCCTTTTCCGATTATTCTCAGCCGGTTAAATGATGGGATGATTCTTGAGGTAAATAAAATATTTCTTCAGAAAACAGGCTTTCTCATTAATGAAATAAGCGGTAAGACAACTGTTGAATTAGGATTATGGATGAAAGAGTTAGACCGAATGGCAATCATTTCTGAAATTATTGCATGTGGGAAAGTGACCGGGAAGGAGATAATAATAAAAAAGAAAGATGGAAACCCTATATTTGGTCATCTGACATCTGAGATACTCATTGTGAATGGTGAGCTATGTATATTTTCCTGCATTGATGATATTACTGACAGGAAAAGAATTCAAAGAGAGAAAGATGAACTTTTCAGGAGCCTGGCTGAAAGTGAGGAAAAATGCAGGTCTTTTTTTATTAATAGTCTTGATGCTAATTTTCTTACTGCTCCCGATGGTTCAATTTTTTCAGCTAATCCGGCAGCGTGTTCAATGCTTGGTTACACTGAACAGGAAATCTGCTCCTTAGGAAGCGATGGGATAATGGATATTGGTGATCTGAGGCTTTCTGAGGCTTTGACAGAACGTGATGTCACTGGAAAATTTGCGGGTGAGCTGACTATGGTCAGAAAGGATGGTGAGAAGTTTCCCGTAGAGCTTTCGTCCGTAATATTCTCCAATGGTGAGGGGCAGAAGATGACCAGCATGATTGCCAGAGATATAACCGAAAGAAAGTTAGCAGAGCAGAAACTGCGAGAAGCCTCTTTTTACACAAGAAATCTTATAGAAGCCAGTCTTGATCCTTTTATGACAATAAACATCGATGGAAAGATCACAGATGTAAACCGCTCCGCTGAGGAACTGACAGGGAAGGAAAGAGGACAGCTTATTGGCAGCAATTTTATGGATCATTTTACAGAACCCAAAAAGGCTAAAGCAGGGTATATGACCGTTTTCAGGGAAGGCTTGGTGAGAGACTATCCTCTGACCATTATTCGTTCAGGATCAAACAAATGTCATGTGTTGTTTAATGCAACATTGTTCAGGGATGATGCAGGAGAGGTAAAAGGTATTTTTGCAGTAGCAAGAGATATCACTGAAAGATTAAAAACCGAGGAAGACCTTAGAAAATCCAAAGAACTTCTCGAGAAACTTAACAGACACCTCGTTGACGTAAGGGAAAATGAAAGGAAGATTATTGCCATGGCTCTTCATGATGATCTTGGACAACGTCTTACGGGCTTATATCTTGATATTGCCTGGTTAAAGAATAAACTGACCGATCAACCCGTCAATATTTCACGAAAGCTTGATCAGATAACCTGTACAATAACAGAGACCGTTGAAACAGTCAAAGAAACTTCGGCGATGCTCAGGCCAGTGATACTTTTTGAATTAGGTCTTGTCCCTGCAATCAAAACTCAGCTGAAACGATTTGAGAAGCAGTCAGAGATAAAATGCCGGTTTAATTATGATCAATCTCTGGCTGAAATTGATCAACGAGTTTCAATTGTACTATACAGAATTTTCCAGGAGTCGATGACGAATATAATGAGACATTCCAGGGCGACAATCGCTGAAGTTAATCTAAGTTCAGATGATAGCTCTCTGCAAATGCTGATAAGGGATAATGGTCTTGGAATCAGCGAAGCCATGATAAATTCTCCTGAATCAATGGGGATAGCCGGTATGCGTGAAAGAATCCGGTCAGTAAATGGGACGATTGTCATTTCTTCGAAAGATAAGTCTGGAACGATAGTCTCAGTAATAATTCCACAAATACAAAACTAAAAATGAAAGTGCTTATAACTGATGATCATCCTGTTGTCAGGAGAGGATTGAGACAGATTCTTGAGGATGATGGAAGTTTCAGTGTGATTAACGAAGCCGGTGACGGAACTGAAATGTGCCAGAAAATGTGTGAAATGGAGTATGATGTGGTCTTGCTTGATATTTCGATGCCAGGAAGAAGTGGTCTTGAAATGATAAGCGAGATAAAGAAAATCCGGAATCAGACTGCCATTCTCATTCTTAGTATTCATTCAGAGGAATTGTACGCAATCCAGGCATTAAAGCTGGGAGCATCGGGCTATCTTACTAAATCCAGCGCTCCTGACGAACTGATTACCGCCATCTCAAGTGTGTCAAGGGGATCAAGATATATATCACCAACATTTGTGGATTCTCTGGCAAGGAAAATTCAGGATGAGGCATCAGTAACGAAGAAACGATCTTTGTCTACACGTGAGTTGAATGTTCTTTCTCTGTTTGCCGAGGGAAAAACAATAAGTCAGATTGCATATGAAATGTCATTAAGCCCGAAGACAATAAGCACTTATCGAGAGAGAATGTTGCAAAAACTCAAACTTAAAACCACGGCAGATCTTATTAGGTATGCAGTTTTGAATCTCGGTGAGGGCATCTGAAAATTACCTGGTTTTCCAGGTGTCTACACCTGTTTATTAAAACATTGTAGGGGAATGTCTTAAAAAACTGTAGGGGAAATTCGGACAATATAGTTATTTTTCTATATTTGCCCTCAAACGGTTATTAAGCATGATTATTGTCTGTTTTTTATTGTCACTTCAATTTGTCCATAATAGCAATAAGTATAAGTTTTTTGGTCAAAATATGTAACACACTTCAATTTAATCTAACCTCTTCAATTTTAAAACGATGAAAAACATTGCAAAAATTCTTTCGATTGTAATCATTGTGCTGGCTTTTCAGGCAACTGCTTCAGCACAGACAACCGCTGTTGCAAACGGTAATGCAACTGTAGCAGTTCTTACACCGATCTCGATAGCTGAAACAACAGTGCTGAATTTTGGTACCATCATTCCCGACAATGGTACTGTGGCAATAGCTACTGACGGGACCAGAACCCCCACAGGCATAACTGTCGTTGGTGTTGGACATACTGCCGGTGTTTTTACTGTAACAGGAGAAGCCGGATATCTATTTGATCTTGATATTTCAAATGCAGCCGATCACTATCGGGAACGGTACGGATGTCCTCACTGTTGATACTTTTGTAAGTAACCCGGCTGATGGCACTACAGGTATTACTCTGACAGGTGGTACCGCAACTATAAATGTTGGCGCTACTTTACATGTTATAGCAGGAATTACCGCTGGTACTTACAATACAGCAACATCCGGAGATAATTTCACTGTTACAGTAAACTATAACTAAGACTTAATCTAACATTATTATGAGGCTTGAAAAATACTTTTTCTGCCTTGTATTAGCTATTAGTAGTTCCGGCAAAAATATACTCTCAGAATCTTTCATCCTCAACTGCTATCGGGCATGTTGTAGCAGAAGTGATTCCTGTTTATACTGCGACTGAAATTTCGCAGATGAATTTCGGGCGCTTCTCTCCCGGAGCTGCAGGTGGAGAAATTGTACTGACTCCGGGAGGTACCGTTTCGGTTCTGGGCAGTATTTATAAAGGTTCCGGGATACACAATGCCGCAAGCTTCTATATTTCAGGCGATACTGATGCATCAGTCACTATTACTCTTCCGGTTCAGCCGGTTGTTTTAAGACATACTTCCAGTTCCAAAACTATGATAGTAAGGGATTGGATATCTAATCCGGGAACCGGAATGAGTGCCGGTGTTTTGCAGGACGGAAGCCTGACTGTTTACGTGGGTGCAACTCTGGAAGTTGGATCCCTTGAAGACAATCCGGTTGGAATTTACGCCGGAACGTATTCAATAACATTTGATTTCAACTAAATACTACATACTAATGTTATCATGTGTTTACCGCGTTCCGGGAATAATTAAAAAACTGAGGTTTTTGTTCTGCTTTTCAATAATACTGAGCTTTACTGTTCCTTTTGCCAGAGCTCAGGGCGATCTTCTTATCACTCCAAGGAGGATAGTATTTGAAGGTTCAAAAAAATCAGTCGATCTTAACCTGGCAAATCTAGGTAAAGATACAGCCACTTACGCCATATCAATGGTCCAGATCAGGATGACAGAAGGCGGGTCATTCGAAACCATAACCGAACCTGACCCCGGGCAGATGTTCGCAGATAAGAACATTCGTTTTTTTCCACGCTCAGTAACTCTTGGGCCCGGGGAATCTCAGGTAGTCAAGGTTCAGCTTTTCAGGGAAAATCAGCTTGCCCCAGGAGAGTACCGTTCACATTTATATTTCAGAGCAGTTGAGAAACGGAGAGCATTGGGTGAAGAAGAGACTAAAAAAGATACAACCACTATCTCAATCGTCCTGAAACCGGTTTTTGGAATTACAATCCCGGTAATAATCAGGACTGGGAATCCGGCAGCCCGGGCAAGTCTTTCCGATCTGGGTTTTAATATGGTTAACGATAGTATCCCCAATGTTTCAATGGTCATACATCGTTCTGGTAATGCATCAGTGTATGGTGACCTTGCGATTTATCATATTTCGCCTGAAGGTAAAGAAACAAAAGTGGGGATAGCCAATGGAGTAGCCGTTTATACTCCCGGTTTAATAAGAAAATTCAACCTGAATCTTTCCAGAAATCAATCTGTCGATTATACCAGGGGTACACTCAGAGTTATTTTTTCTGCATCATCGGATGTTAAGCCTGAACGTTATGCAGAAGCTGAATTGCCATTAAAATAACGAGCATTATAATTCAATGCAGTTCAGCAAGCTAATTCCGGAAAACTCAGTGATTTTGTATGATAGCAGTGTTTAAAATAATATCCAATAATCCATTTCATTACTGCTTTCATTTTAATGTCATAAATTTATTCTCAATTACCAGGAAGTCCATACTCCTCCTGACTCTTTATTTGTATTGTTCATCCGGCTACTCGCAAACAGGCCCGGGTGGAATCGGTAGCGTTAATGGAAGTTCCAGCTTAACCCTATGGCTTCAGGCAGATAAGAATGTAACTTACGATAATCTTAAAAATATTGTTTCCTGGACCGATTACAGCGGAAACGGCCATGTGCTGACTTCCGGGCTGGGAAGCCCTGTATTTGTCGGTAACACCCTTAATTCAATGCCCGTTGTCGACTTCATGTCGGACTCTGCCGGTTTATCTAAAACAGGGGTGACAGGGAGTGATCTTTTTTCTGCCGGTAATAATACAATTTTATTTGTTAAACGTTCAGTCAGCGGCTCTTACTGGTTTAACTGGCAGACTTTACCTGAAAATCAGATTAGTTTTCACGTGTCGGCAGGCCAGGAAATTTTCAATTTCCCAAACAACACTTCAGGAAGTCTTACAGGGTCAGCAAGCATTGTTTCAGACTGGCATATCCTTACAAACAGAACCGATGGAGCCAACCAAACTATCTTTCTCGATGGAACCCAGGATGCTACTCAACCGAATTCAGGAGTTATAGATAATACACTTACGGGCAACCTGTACCTGGGTACATTCGACGGTACAAAGAGTAATGGATGGATTGGACAGATTGCCGAACTGATCGTTTATAATAACTCCCTTACCAGCGCTCGCCGTATACTTGTAGAGAATTATCTGAGCGCCAAATATGATCTTCCTGTCAGTATTGATAAATACTCCGGCGATACAGATATTAACGGCAATTATGATCATGATGTATCCGGACTCGGAGCTGAATCTGATGGCAGGAACACAGTTTCAAATTCTGCCGGGCTTTATCTGGAAGAATTTGCTGCCGATCCTTTATTATCAGGAGAATATATTATATCGGGTCATTCCAATCTTCTTCAAAACCTTTCTGTTGCCAATCTTCCGTCAAGTGTTCAAAGGCGCTGGAACCGTATATGGTACATTGATCAGACAGGCGCTCCAGGTGCATCTGTTGCATTTGATCTGAGCGAAGGTATAGATGGGAATATCCCAGGAGATCCTGCAGATTATGTATTATTGTTCAGATCAGGAACCTCGGGAAATTTCTCTGTCGTAGCTGGCTTATCTGCATCAATTGTAAATACCGATCAGATTGCTTTTGATGTAACATCTGATAAATTATTGGATGGTTATTATACACTGGGCACAAAAGATCAGGCTGACAGTCCGCTAGATGGGATAAAAACTTGGTATAATTACTCGATCGATGCAACTGATAACTGGGATAGCTGGGAAAGATGGACAACCGATCCGGATGGATCTCAGCTTATAAATCCTTATCATCTTATTCCCGGCGCTTCTGATGATGTTATTATAAAAGGAGGAACAATAAATATTAACGATCCAGCAAAAGCCAAAACTGCTTCATTGATAGAGATAAAGGGCGATGGATCGTTGATTTTATCTGCAACCTCACTAAAGCCTGAATTTGATGAAATTAAAGGTGAAGGGACCATCTCAATTTACGCCGATAACTATCCGGGAGATGGCACAAATGATTCTGACTTCAGCGCTAACGGGACTGTTGTGTATTGTGGAAATGGCTATTCTCTGAACTCTGAAATTACTTATTACAACCTGATTATTAACCTAAGTGCACCTGGAAGCAGGATAACTCTCAAAAACAATATTACCATAGGGAATGATCTTACGATCAGGCAGGGAATTTTCCGGATCAATGATGAAACGGATAATGTCAAATATCAGATTAATGTGACAGGAGATGTTATTATTCCTGATTCCAACGGGAGCATAGAAACGGGTATTGGCGATCCTGCAAACGGTGCATATTCATATGCATCTGAAGTAACCATGCCAGGATCAGGACAATTTCATACTATCTTTCACAATCTGAATATTGGCGGAGATTTCATTAATCATGGTACTGCAAAATTTACTAACCTTACTGCACCTCTTTATAATGAATTCGTGTCAGACGGAGCTGTAACAGTAACATTTACAGGAGAGAGTAATAACTCAATTTCACTTTATGGTGAAACATATTTTTATAATCTTGTAATCGATAAAGGCAATTCACAGGCATATATAACAACAATATATTCTGCTGATAATACTTATTTTAATCTTTTTGGCGGCAATGCGGCAGGAATAAACACCACGGGGATCTTCAACGTAGCCAATCCGGAAGTCAGGAAAGCCTTGTTTATTAAAAACGGAACTCTGAAACTTACCGGAGATATGCAAATACATTCTTTATCAGAAGGAAATATGGGTGGCGGTCTGGGTGATTATGTTATCGGTGCAAATGCGTGTCTCTGGATTAACGGATCTGCAATTACTGCATATTCAACTGCAAACAGTGATTCCCAGGCACCCGCGGGTTCAGGAGGCGTTAATACTTCAGGAACAGAACAAGGAATTATAATTTATGGAAAGCTGAAGATCAGCAATGGTAATTTCGGGACTCATAATTCTGCTGGAATCATTTTCCGGAATGAAGCAACAGGTACTCTTCAGATCGAAGGAGGAACGCTTAATGTTTCACAGATACATTCCTCGTCAGGGGGATCAGGTAAAGCCAATTACATTCAATCAGGCGGAACTGTTGAAATCCGTGGCGACCGGACCGAGGATGGTCTTTTAGATGATACTCATGGAATTTTCGGACTTGTCAACTCAGAAGATAATTATATAATCAGTGGTGGAGACCTGCAGATAAATGATATTTCCACCGGGTCAGGCTTTGGCAACAATTCATTCTATATAAATTCTTCATCCGACAATTTTGATGTGACCGGAGGGAATGTAAATATTAATGTCCCGGGGGGTTGTACTTTCCCGCTTTATTCAACAGCCAGATTCATGAACCTAAACCTTCAGAGCGTTGATGGTAATACAGTCACTTACAGGATGAACAGTGACCTTAGCATCTCAGGTAACTTACTGGTTGATGAACACACTGTATTGGATCTGACAGCAACAGTTTCAGCAAGGGCATTATCGATTGCAGGCGATCTTACAATCGGCTCTGATAACAGTTCGTTATCATACTTTAATACAGGCACAGGCTCACCTTCTACAACTATTATCTTTAATGGGACAGGTAATTCCGAGATAAAAATAAATAATTCAAGAACCGGTATATTCCCTCTATATAATTTTGTAATAAATAAGGATAATGTTTCTGATACAGTAATGATATCCTGTCCTCTGGGAGGGACCCAACCAGTCACGATTAATGGTAATTTCACAATTAACAGGGGAAAATTTGATTATGGGCAATATATAGTCGATGTAAAAGGTGATTTGACCAACCTTGGCGTGATGGGCATCTGGAACCGGCAGGGAAGAATCAGGCTTAACAATACAGCCATTCAACAAAACATTACCGGAGGAACCGCAAGTAATGTGCTTTTTGGCCATATTGAAATCGCACATACCGATGCTTCTCCCCAAAATGTTAAGCTTAACTCAAATGCTTCGTTGGACTTGCTCACGCTAACATCCGGAAGGCTATTTATACAAAACTATAAGTTATCTGTAGATACTAATTATATTACTTATAGTGCACCTGCAACGCCTGTCAACAGGATGATCTACACAACTAATGATCATGCAAATCGCGGGTTGAGATTGAAAATGGATCATACTTATACAGGTTCAACCGTGACTTTTCCACTTGGTACCTATGATGGTGTTACATTTCAGTGGGGTAATTGCGATGTAGCTATTGGTAATATCGGGTATATTGAAGGTTACCTGATGGTTGCTCCTGTGCCCATGGCCCATCCGTCACAGGTTGGTGGAGGATGTACTATTTTACCATATTACTGGAAAACGGTTGCAACCGGGTTGCCTGCCACCGCCAACGGGGTACAATATACTTTCATAAGTCCCGGTCCTGATCCGAACGGGAAAGAGTATTTTTTAAAGAATGGGAGTTGGATCGATGCCGGGAATTCTTCAGGAACACTTGTTTTTGAAAACACGTATATTAAAGGCTTCCTTTCGAGCGAGTTTACTGCAGGGAAGAACAACTGTTTTAACGGACTGAAAACTGTTTACAGTAATGGAACAGGTGGTGGCAACTGGAATGCAGGAGCAAGCTGGACCGGAGGTAATCCCCCCGGCAGATATGATATTGCTGTGATTAAGAATGGAGATAAGATAAATATTAATGCGAACGATCAGGATGCAGGAAAAATCATAATTAATGCAGGGGGAGTATTTGATGTAGGCGCATATACACTTTTGAATTACAGTATCGTACAGGGTGGCGGAACTTTCAGAATAGCATCCAATACTTCTAATGTTACACCAGTTTTACCCGTCGGCGACTTTGATCCGTTCCTTGTAAACGATACTGCCGTATTTGAATATTACGGCAACGCTGACTATGTTCTTCCGGATATAAGTTATTATCCAAGCCTGAAGATAGGAGGTAATGCAAATACAAAAAAGACCCTGCCAAAGAGAGAGGTTACAGTTTACAAAGATCTTCTAATTTATGATGATGCGGCTTCAGGGATTATTCTTGCATTGAATAATGAGAATGTCGATGGGCATAACCTTATTGTAAAAGGCAATATAAAATTCAAACAAGCCGGAATATTCAGATTCCCTGCAACCGGATATGCCAGAACAGTTACTGTAGATGGATCCATAATATTCAACACAGAAGGTAATACAACAACCTGTCACATGGAAATCGAAGATGTTGCTGGTAGTTATTCATCCTTCCATAAGCTCTCAATTGGTGGGGACATTCTGATGAATACAAATTCTATTATCACACTTTTCCGTAATACAACAACCAGGAGAGCTGTGGATGTTTCATTCACTGGTTCCAATAATTCACACATTACAGTTGCAACAAACGGATTATTATTTAACACACTTACCATATCCAAAGAGCTTGAAACAAGTCAGGTTCTTGTTGATGCAGATATATCATTCACTACTTATATTGTAAAACCGGTAACATTAAATAAGGGGCATTTAATACTTAACAATACGGATATTAGTATATGTCTTTCACACGGAGCAGGAAATTTCCTGATACCTCAATACGGAAAGCTGTCTTTGCGGAGCGGCGCTATTGCAAATATTACCGGAACAACTACAGGCCTCGTTCTTGATGGAGCATTGTCAATTGAGAATAATAGCCAGTTGATAATAGAAGATGGTTCAAATGACAATTTTATAGAGTATGGATCATCGGGGAAATCTTCAATATCTGTTTCGGGCACTGCTACCCTGACCGTAGGTTCACAAATCAGGAGAAAGCTCGCCTCTGAAGCAGGATCTCTCAAATACTCACAGACAGGAGGAACAGTTACAGTTGGTAAGAATTCGGCCCCTGTTGTGAACAGGGGAGTGTTCGAAATTCT
Source organism: uncultured Bacteroidota bacterium (assembly GCA_963744745.1). GTDB lineage: Bacteria > Bacteroidota > Bacteroidia > Bacteroidales > VadinHA17 > LD21. Next base: position 662,443 of record CAVUVD010000002.1, read on the forward strand.
TAAGCCTGGTGGAACGTTTACATTTACAGGAGGGGAACTGATAATAGCCAGAGGACAATCTTCTTCTGCCCCGGCGTTTTATATAGATCCTGAATCCTATACACTTACTGGTGGATTGCCGATTATATTTGGTCATTCGAATACTCCGGCAGGATCAATAATAGGGCTTTATTCAGCAATCCCGCTTAAAGATATTGTTGTAAGCAGCGATGGCGGAGACAAAACAGTGAAATCATTTACACCAGAATTAACCCTTGACTCACTCATAATTGACAATGCACAGGCTTTTGACGCAAACGGTAATGATCTTATTTTTAAAGGCAACATAAAGAATGCCGGTTTATTCACAGCTGGTGATAACACAACATCTTTTGACGGAACAGGTCAGAAAATAAGAGGAATAACTACGTTTAACAATTTAAATATTCTGTCAACAGATTCAGTTGTTCTCAGGAGTAATATTTTCATTGAAGGAAATCTTTCCGTAACATCCGGAAAACTGTCTGATTGCAGGAATACAATCACACTCGAAGGTGATTATATTAATAACGGCACACAATTTAGTGTGAATAGTATTGCCGGAGGTGTCCTTCTGAAGGGATCGGTCCGTCAGAAAATTTCCGGTACAGGAATATTCGGACGACTCGAAATCGACAATATTCTGGGTGTTGAAATATTAAATGATTTCTCCCTTGTTGACCGCAATATATATATGACAAATGGGAACTTTTATATAAAACAATACCGGCTCCAGCTTGGACAAACTGCAAATATTGTTTCAACTTCAGGATCCTTCAGCAAAGATAAGATGATTGTGACCAATGGGGCCATAAGCGATAAAGGAGTGGACCGCGCTTTTAATGGATCCTCTACTACTGCTTTTGATATACCGGTTGGTGTGAATGGAAAATATACTCCTGTTGCAGTTTCGCAGATCGATGCTGTTGGAAACGGGTATCTGGAGATAAGACCGGTTAATCAGTACCATCCCACTGTGCTGGATCCTTCAAATGTATTGGATTATTACTGGAACATCCAGGTCACCGGTTTTGTATCATTTAAGGGCAAATTGACATTTCAATACGATCAGTCAGATGTCCTGGTCAATTCTCCGGGTGTTGAATCCGACTATATACCTGCTAGTCTGAGCGACGTAAACTGGGCAAAATTTGACTCCAAGGATATTGATGCTATCTCAAACAGAATTCAGTTCAATTTTAGTTCCGGAGTTAATCCGGCAGGCGATTTTACTGCTGGCATAAGCTCTGCTATTCCTGATGAAGTCCCGGTATTTTATACAATATCAGACGGAGAATGGGAAGGTAATATCTGGGCACGCGAAGACGGTTATTCTGTAGCCGGTCCGCCAAGCGGGTATGTTGTTAAAATAAGAAACAATGTTGAGATCACTGAGCCTTTAAAATACGCTTACAAAACAATAATTGAACCTGCCGGAAAATTGACTGTCGGCACTACAATTGGTCATTACCTTGGTGAGGTAAGCGGCACAGGCACTTTGTCGATCTCCTCGGCACGCTTGCCTGCAGGAAATTATGATAAGTTCTTTAGCTGCACGGGTGGAACAATGGAATTCACCGGTGACGGCAGCTACGAAATACCTGATGAAGGAAGCACCTACCATTCTCTTGTTATAAAAGGGGCAGGAACAAAAACATTACCATCTGTTGATCTTACTATTTGCAGTTCATTCCTGGTAGATGGTACAACTGCAGACAACAGCATACATAACCGGACTATCACGTTGCAGGATTCATTCACGCTTCAATCAGGTACTTTTAAAAGCGGAACCGGTTCATCTGCAACACTTGTGTTTGCTGGTACAGCCTCACAATCATTAAGCGGTAATTTCACAGGAACAAGTAAGCTGAATAATATAACCTTGAACAATTCTGCAGGAGCTGTAATAGACAATAACATTTCGATGTCGGGTATTCTTGCATTGAACAATGGCAAGTTAACTACAGGAAGTCATGTATTCACAATGGATATTACTTCATCAACGACACCTGTTTCAGGAACACCGACTTCATTTGTTAATGGACCATTATCTAAGACTCTGGCAAGCGGTAGCAACTTTGTTTTTCCTGTTGGAAAAGGGAGCCTGAACGGTAAATTTTCGTTTACAAACACATCTACAAGCGGGCAGGCAACATGGACAGTTGAATACATGGATTCGGGAACCCCAAATAAGGCGAACAGGGGTTCTGGTATTGCCCAGGTCAGCGATGAATACTGGATAGTGACTCCGCCGACAGGAACATCCCCGGTAACATTACGGTGGAATGAATTCAGTAACATTAACGGATTATCTGCTGGCGGAATGTCGAATATAAGATTGGTAAAATATTCCGGGACTTCATGGGATGCTTTAACCTCAACAGTTACTGCAGGAAGCACGGATATTAACGGAACTATAACGACAGATTCAACTGTATCGTTCAGTTCGGGTGTTGCTGCGTATTTCTCACTGGGCTCTTTTGCTGAATTGCTGCCATCAGCCAATTTTGTTTCTACAAATCTTACAATTTGCAAGGGCGAGTCTGTTGATCTTCAGATCAGCCTTACTAATGGAACAAGCTGGACCCTTTATTATACTGAAGGAGGAACTCCAAAAACTAAGGACATCAGCACTACTTTATATCTGCTTAATGCAACCCCCTTAAATACAACAACATATACATTGACTGATGTTGAGAATGAGCTTGCCAAACACGGCAATGCAACAGGATCTTTAACTGTTACTGTAAATGATAAACCCAGTGTGATTGTCACCGATCCTGCGACCGTTTGTTCTCCTGCTACTGTTGACCTTACTGTACCTGCAGTTACGGCAGGATCCACACCTGGTTCAGTTTATACTTACTGGCTCAATGCATCGGCTACTCAGGTCTTCAGTAACCCTGCCACAGCAGTTGCAGGAACTTATTATATCAAAGGCACAAATGCAGCAGGATGCTATGATGTTAAGCCTGTTGTTTCAACTGTAAATCCTGCACCCAATGCAACAATAGCATATGCAGGATTGCCCTGGTGTCCTAATGCAGGCGCTCAGGCGGTCACTTTGACAGGTACGTCAGGAGGTCAGTTTACAGCGCCTGCAGCATTGAGCATAGACCTCCTCAGTGGTACGATTTTACCGGTGGCAAGTACGCCTGACAATTATACAGTAACTTATGCAATAGCGCCGGCCGGAGGCTGCGGACCATTTACGACGACAACCACAGTTTCTATCAATCCTGAAATATCCTGGACAGGCTCAGTGAATAATGACTGGACACTGCCTGGTAACTGGTCGTGCGGTTTAGTTCCCGGTCAGACGACTATCGTTAGAATTCCTGATCAGCCATCCGATCCCGTGATACCTGCTGGTTCCACCGGCTCAGTTAATAATCTAACAATAAGTACAGGATCTTCATTGACCGTATCTGGAAATCTCAACATCTCCGGAAATATTACAAATTCAGGATTATTCTCGATTCATGGCACATTAAGGATGAATGGCGGAGCGCCACAGGTAATTCCTGTTGATGTTTTTGATGGTGATTCGTTAAGAAATCTTTCGATAGACAATGCGGCCGGGGTTACTTTACAGGGTATTGTGAATGTAACAAGATCTGTTAAGCTCGATAATGGCGATCTTGCTTCTAACGGTAATCTGGTTCTTGTTTCAAAGCCGGGGAGTACGGCATTCATATATGGTTCGACAAATAATGTCACAGGGGATGTAACCATGCAGAGATATCTTGATGTTGCCTATGGGTATAGTTATTTCAGCTCTCCTTTCCAAGCAGCTACAGTTTCTGAATTGGTACCTGAAATCACTCTTGGTGCTTCATTCCCTCTTCTTTACAGGTATGTTGAAGACAGGAATTACTTTGGAACACCATTATCCGGTTGGGAAAAATATGATGTAGCAGGTAATGTTCTTCAGCTTATGCAGGGATACTCAGTTAACTTCCCCAATAATACACCTCTTACTGTTGAGATTAAAGGCGCTGTTAATAATGGAACCAGGTCAATAACACTATATAATCATAATCAGCAATATACCCAGGGTTTCAATCTTGTTGGGAATCCTTATCCGTCACCGATAGACTGGAATGCAGTAGCTGCCTTAAATCCTGATATCGATAATGCTGTCTACCTGTTTGAAGGAACCGATAGATATACAGGATTATATCATTCCTTCGTGAATGGTATTCCCGCCGGGAAAGGGTCAAATATTATTCCGGCAATGCAAGGATTCTTTGTGCATGTCCCCGATCCGGTCGCACCTGCTGTATATCCAACTTCTGCTGTTCTGAATATGGATAATAGTGTGAGAATTGCCGATACCAAGCATGAATTTCTTAAGAAATCATCAAAGCAAACAAAACAAGCTGAAACTGAAAGAGCATCGACTACATCTCCAGCTGCATTGATGAGAATTACAGCAGGATTTTCGGGCAGCACATTGGACGATCCGTTGGTGATATACTTTAATAATGTGGCAACCGGACGATTTGACAGGAACATGGACGCAATCAAGCTCTTCAATACTACCCAGAGCGCCCCAAATTTCTATTCACTCGGTGAAGACAATTCGAAGCTTGCAATCAACGCACTTCCTTCAACAATTGATGGTATACCTGATATCCCTCTTGGGATCAGAACTAAGAAAAACGGGCAGGTCGTATTCAGAGTTAAAGACATTGAAGGATTTATGTCTGGAGGGAGCATTTACCTTTACGATGCAATGATTGGAACATCAACAGACATTTCAACAAATGAATACAGTGTATCACTTAATACAGGCATTTACGATAATAGGTTCTTCCTTCGCTTTGGAAACCTGATGACAGGTTTGGAAAGTCTCGATCATAATCCGTTTTCTGTCTATGTTTCAGGAAATAAATTATATGCTGAAATTAATAGTCTGTCCGGAAAAGAAGGCATGCTCAAAATAAGCAATATTTCAGGGCAGAGTGTATTTGCTGAACAGATCTATGAGAATGGGCACTATAAGTTCAACCTCAGCCTGAATGATGGAATATATGTTGTGACTTTTATTACAGGAGATTTCAGATATTCTCAAAAAATTATTGTTATTGCACAATGAGCGAAGAGAAAAATAATTCAGGATTGAATTTCATGAGGTTGAGCACCATTGCGATTTTATTATTGTTTTTAAAAACCTCTTTATTTGCCCAGGAAGATCCGCCTGTACCCATAACAATAACTCCTATTATCTCGTCAGTCAGCTTTGGTAGTTTGTTTGATCCAGGGAATGATGGTGGATCAGTGACAATCAATCCACAAACCGGGACAAGAGTTCCATCAGGAGTAGTTATGTTTGGAAGTACATTTGCTAGAGGTGAATACAACATTACCGGAGGAAATGCCGGTACACTGATATCATTAACATTTACCGAAGATATTGTACTCGATCGCGTAGGAGGAGGTTCCACAATTGATATGCATATCGAATTATTCCCATCTCCCTGGTTCGTTTTGGAAGCTGCGCCGGTAGAAAATAAACTTTATATCGGAGGAACACTTACAATTGGGCCTTCTGTCTTATCAGGAACCTACAATAGCAGTATTTTTACCATAACACTCAACAGAGAGTGAGCAGTGATTATTAAGTACTTGACAGTATGTCCTTAAACGAAAATGTATACACCATAAACTCATTACACTGGTGTATACTCTCGTTTTACAGAATATTATTAATAGGCTTTTTTATTAGTTTTTTCACGTTTTCTGAGACTTTTGGTCAACCCGCTGAAGAATATTATGAAATATTGGTTTTTGCTCAGATTCCAAAAGTTGGAGCCACAGATTTGCCTGCGGTAATCAAAGGAGAAGATCTGTATCTCTCTGTTTCTGATCTGTTTAATTTTGTCAGAATTAAAAATGAAATTTCGTCAGATGCTGATTTAGTTACCGGGTTTTTTATAACTCCCCAGGATGAATTCAGGATCAGCAGGTCAGATAACATAATTGAATATGCAGGGAAGAGCCATAGAGTCAATCAGGGTGATCTTATCCGAACCGAATCAACTTTGTTTCTTAGAACAGATTATTTTGGCAAAGTATTCGGACTTGACTGTCAGTTTGATTTCAGGAACCTGATAGTTAATATTAAAACAAACCTCGATTTGCCAGCAATCAGGGAGATGCGGCAGGCTGAAATCAGAAAAAACCTAAACAAGCTTAAAGGTGAGTTAGTGGCAGATACTATTATTGATCGTACATTTCCTGTTCTGAGATTCGGGATGGCCGATTGGCAGGTATACTCCAGTCAGGAAATCACGGGAGAAACCAACTCAAGAATAAGTCTTAATTTAGGAGCTATGGCTGCAGGGGGCGAACTTAAAGCTTCCCTGAATTACAATTCCGATATTCCATTTACTGAAAAAAATCAGCATTATCTCTGGCGTTTTGCGGACAATGACCTTAAATTCATGAAACAGTTGCTCATTGGGAAAATTGCCACTCAATCATTAGCAACACTGTCAAATAATGTAATTGGGGCACAGATTACCAATACACCTACGACTTACAGGAGATCTTTCGGAACTTATACATTAAGTGATAGAACAGAGCCAGAATGGATCGTTGAGCTGTATGTAAATAATGTGCTTGTTGATTATGTTAAAGCGGATGCTTCAGGATTTTTCCAATTCCAGGTTCCCCTTGTTTATGGGAACTCATTAATCCAGATGAAATTTTATGGGCCCTGGGGTGAGGAGAAAACAAGGGAGCAGAACATCAGTATTCCATACAATTTCATACCTGAAAAAACTATTGAATATAAAATCAGTGCAGGCTTGGTTCAGGATTCTGTCTTTAGCCGCTTCTCCCGGGTCGCAGTAAATTATGGTTTGTCGAGGACAATAACTATCGGAGGAGGAGTTGAATACCTTTCCTCCTTATTGAATACTCCCGTTATGCCCTATATTAATGCTTCACTGAGCATATTCAACAATCTGTTACTTTCAGGAGAGTATGCATATGGAGTAAGGTCAAAAGGAACACTTTCGTATCGTTCACCTTCAAATATCCAGCTTAACCTCGATTATACAAAATATGCTAAAGATCAGGAGGCGCTCTTTTTCAATTACCTTGAGGAAAGAAAGGCAGCTTTAACAATACCATTTAAGATAAATAAACTATCAGTTTTTAACAGGTTCTCTTTAACTCAAATAATACTACCTCCACCACCCATTTCATACCAGGATATTGCTGTTACACCATCATATTATTTAAATGGTGACTGGACAATTTCTGGATTATTGTTTGGAGTAAATACAAACCTGACAACTTTTGCAACCGTCATTAAAAATAATCAGCCCAATATTTATAGTAACCTTTCTCTTGCTGTTAGACTTCCTGCAAAAATGGTCTTTAGACCTCAAATTCAATATGGTTATAATAAAAACGAACTTATATCAGCAAGAATTGGACTGGAAAAGAGTATTAACAGAAATGCCTTTCTTAATGCTTCATTTGACAGGATTTTCTTTACTAAGACCAATCTGGCTGAACTTGGCTTCCGGTACAATTTTAATTTTGCTCAAACAGGGATGAGTGTCAGACATAATGATGATAAAACATCATTAATCGAATATGCGAGAGGATCTCTGGTGATGGACCGTAAAACCCGTTATATCGGAGCTTCATCTCAAAACAATGTTGGAAAGGGAGCCATATCAGTAATTCCATTTCTTGACCTGAATGCCAATGGGATAAAAGACAGAAGCGAACCTAAAGCAAACGGATTGAATCTCCATGTCACTACTGGGCGGGTTGAAAAAAGCGAAAAAGATACTACAATAAGAATTCTTGGACTTGAACCCTATACCAGCTGCTATATTGATCTGGATGATAAAAGCTTCGAGAATATGGCATGGAAGCTGACAATGAAAGTATTAAATGTAATTGTTGATCCTGAAATAGTTAAACATATTGAGATCCCAGTTACAGTCGTCGGGGAGGCTTCCGGATACGTCAGTCTGACTGATGCAGATAATGCCGGAACTGGAGGAATCATTTTACGGTTCAAAAAGGGAAAAAAATCTTTCGGAAGCACAATGTCTGAAGATGGCGGCTATTATACTTTGTTTGGTCTGGAACCAGGGAATTACACAGTAATGCCTGATTCTTTACAATTGACCAAACTGGGAATGACTTCTGAACCTCTTTACAGGGAATTCAATATTCAGCCTGGTCAGGATGGCGACATTATCGATGGCCTTGATTTTATGCTTAAAGTAATTGAATCCGATACCATCACTCTGGCAGTTAAAAAACCTGCTCCCGCTACCCGGAAAGACACTACTCTCATGATCGTCCATGAAGTTGTGGAAGAACTTGTCACAATTACAAAGGACAGCTGGGCTATCCAGCTCGGAGCTTTCAAAAGCAAAGCAAATGCCGATAACCTGAGAAAGAATCTCGCGAAATTACTAAACAGGAAGGTGGATCTTGTTATTGCTGACGGCTTCTTTAAAGTGAGGATTGACGAAATACCAGAGCGCAAGGAAGTTGATGAAATAGTCGTCATATTACGCAATAATGGTTTTACAGAGCTTTGGATAATCAGCCTCAGAGCTAAACAGCAACATGTAGTTCTTGTGGAGAGGGAAGATTCAGTAATTAAGGTTGTTGAGACAACAATTGAAGAACCTGAGCTGTTTGAATCAAAGGTCTTCATTCCGATGACATCCGAATTTTACAGCCTTGAAAGGCCGAAGAATTCATTGATTGAACAGACAATCTTCGAAATAATGAAGAGCCATTCTTCTCTTGAAAAGATGGAATTTAAGGATATAAGGCCTGTTGTAAGAATCGTGAGAACCGATACAACTGAAATTATCATTCCGGGGATCAAAGAACCCGAAAGAATAGGACCCGCAACAAAAGTAAGAGAAGATACAAAAGTAGAAAAGATCAGCATCTCTTACGACATTGGAGAACGGATAAATCCTTCCCCGGCAGTAATGATGTTCGGTGCACCTCCTGAGAAACCTGTTGTACCTGTGATCTCTCTCCAGGTCGGTGTGTACAACAAGAAATCCGATGCTGTTAAAGCACGTAAAAAAATAATGTCGAAGCTTAACCTTCCTGTGAAAATAGTTGAACAATGGGAGTTCTACAGGGTCATTATAACAGGATTCAGCAGCAGGGAGGAGACCTTCCAGTACTACCCGGAGCTGGCCGGGCTTGGTTTCCCCGGACCTACATTGATTGAAGAGTAGATCATTAAAGTAAAACTGAATATGAAAAACAGGTTCTTTTACTTCATCGTTCTCCTTGTGTCTTCAGCCTTCTTAATCTCATGCCAACAGAAACCTTATGGCAGAGAAGAAGTCAATTTTAACTTCGGCTGGAAATTTTTTAAAGGAGATACAGCAGGAGTTCCGGATCCCTCATTCGATGACGGCAAATGGCGGGATGTTGACCTTCCACATGACTGGAGCATAGAAGGACCTTTCAGTAAGGAATATGCCAGCGGAACCGGTTATCTGCCAGGCGGAACCGGATGGTACAGAAAGGTTTTTACCGTTCCGGCATCCGAAAAAGGAAGGAAGATCTTTATTGATTTTGGTGGTGTTTACAATAACAGCGAGGTATGGATCAATGGCAGTTCCCTGGGCAAAAGACCTAATGGCTACATTTCATTTCAATACGATCTGACCCCTTACATCAAATTCGGGAAAAGCAACGTTATTACAGTAAAGGTGGATCATTCAAAGTTTGCTGATTCAAGATGGTATACGGGTTCAGGTATCTACAGGAATGTGAAGCTTGTATATACACCAGAAATACATATCAGGAATTGGGGCGTTTTTGCAAATCCGGTAAATGTGACATCGGAACAGGCAACGCTGAATATCAGTGCAGTTATTTTGAATGAGTCAGATCTGCCTGCCGAAGTAACCGTATCAAATTACCTCCTTTTCGGGACCGACACAGTAAATAAATTAACTGGAAACATCAATATTGAATCTTCAGGTGAATATAACTATAATGGTGAAATGATTGTTGAGAGCCCTGTCTTATGGTTCATCGATAATCCATATTTATATTCACTTGTAACTATAGTAAAATGCCATGGGGATGAGGATAAAGAAGTAACCGGCGTCGGTTTCAGGGATGCAAGGTTCGATCCCGATTGGGGTTTTTTCCTGAATGGCGTCAATATGAAACTTAAAGGGATCTGTATGCACCATGATGCCGGAACTCTGGGAGCCGCTGTACCCTCCGGCGTAATTGAACACCGGCTTAGATCTGTTGAAGGAACTTGGTTGTAATGCCATCAGGACCAGTCACAATCCTTTTTCGGAGGAATTCCTTGATCTTTGCGATCAGAAAGGTTTTCTTGTTATCGCTGAAGCTTTCGATGAATGGGAACTGTCAAAGAGGAAATGGGTTGAAGGCTGGAATGCCGGAAAACCCTCACAGGACGGATATGCTGATTCATTTGAGGAATGGCATGCAAGGGATCTCCAGGATATGATATTAAGAGACAGGAATCATCCTTCAATTATAATGTGGAGCATCGGGAATGAGGTTGATTACCCGAATGACCCATATACTCATCCTGTTTTGAACACAGAAGCGAATCCGCAAACCTTTGCTAAATACAGGGAAGATCTGCCCGATGCAAACAGGCAGGGTGAAATCGCCCGTGAACTTGTAAGGCTGGTAAAGGAGCTTGATACTATCAGGCCTGTAACTGCCGGGCTTGCCTCGGCAGTCATGTCCAACGAAACGGGATATGCTGAAGCACTGGATGTTACAGGATATAACTACCAGGAATTCAGGTATGAACAGGATCACAAAAAATATCCTGGCAGGATCCTTTACGGCAGCGAGAACGGCCAATCGCTCGAAGCATGGAACTCAGTGATCCAGAATGCTTATGTGATGGGACAGTTCCTGTGGACAGGAATAGAATACCTTGGTGAAGCGGGAAAATACCCTTTGCGACACAGCACGTCGGGTATCATCGACCTTGCAGGGAACAGAAAGTCCGAATATTATTTCCGCCAGAGCCTGTGGAGCAATAAGCCAATGATATATCTGGGAACCACTGACAGGATTGAAGATCGCGGACCTGTCAGCCTCTGGGCACATAAGCGGGTCGAGCCTGTCTGGAACTATGAAGATGGTAAAAAGGTAAGCATAAGTGTATTCACAAACTGCGGGGAGGCTGAATTATACCTGAATGATAAATCGCTCGGACGTAAAAGTTTGAATGAGTTTCAGAATCACACAATCAACTGGATAGTGCCCTTTGAAAAAGGGACTCTGAGGGTTGCAGGCTATTCAGGAACAGATGAACCTGTTCAATATGTACTTAAGACCTATGGAGATCCTTTTACGATCACTGCTGAATCTGATGTTAAGGAACTAAGAGCCAACCGTGAGGATATTGCCATGGTTTTTGTAAATATCCGTGACCGAGACGGCAATGTTGTTTATTCTGCAGAGCCGGAGATAACCTGCGAGATTAAAGGTCCGGCAAGAATAATCGGAATGGAGGATGCAAATCCGAGGAATACAGAAAACTATAAAGACAACAGGCAGCATGCATATCATGGCCGGCTGCTTATTTATGTTCAGTCGCTTGATAAAGAAGGAGAAGCTGTTCTAAAGATTTCTTCCAGTGAACTTGAAAGCGCTGAAATAGCTCTGGATATTAAGCCAGTTGAACAATCAGACACACCCAAACCGATAAGATTCTTAAGATCCCTGACAGGCAAAAAGTCATAATCTCAACATTGAACTCTTTCCAACAATAAGGATTTTATAGACTTTAAGGACTTTAAGGACTTTATGGACTTTATTGCGACCACTTATTTGGTCTTCTTTCCCAACGGTGTTTCTCGAGTTCCCTCATCAGCTTTGAATCGAGCGGGCCTGCATCACTGGTATTAAGATTGCTTTCAGCATGTTTGACCTTTCTCATTCCTGGTATGATCGTACTTACAGTATGTTCGCCAAGTATGAATCGCAGAGCCATTTCCGACATTGTCATCCCTTCCGGGACAATAGGTTTCAATGCATTTGCCCGATCGACGCTTTCATTAAGATTTTCAGGAACAAAGTAAGTATTCCGCCAGTCACCTTCAGGCCACTTGGAATCCTTCGTCAAGGTGCCTGTCAGGGTTCCCTCGTCAAAGGGGACTCGTGCTATAACGCCCACATTCATGTCCCTGCATGCAGGGAAAAGCTCATCTTTGGGATTCTGATCGAAGATGTTAAAGATCACCTGGACTGTGTCAATAAGACCGCTCCTGACTGCTCTTACGCCATTCCAGGGTTCCCAGCGGTTTATGCTTATGCCTATTGCATGAAATAATCCCTGGTCCTTTAGCTCGATCATTTTATTTATGCCACGCTCATCATCGAGCCAGCTGTCTTCCCATGTGTGAAATTGCATTACATCAAACGAGTCAAGTCCCGAATTCTTAAGGCTGCTTTCCACGTATTCCTGTATATGATCGGGAGGAAAGCAATCATCGAGTGTGAATTCTCTCCTGCTCGGCCATTTCCAGTTTTTAGGCGGAATTTTCGTTGCAGTATAAAGCTTCTTTCCCTTGTTTGCTCTTATTAATTCACCCAGAATGCCTTCGCTTTTGCCTGCGCCATACCCCCATGCGGTATCGAAGAAATTACAACCTTTATCAACAGCAAGCTGCAGTGATGCCATTATCTCATCTGTATCCGATCCCGACCAGCTTGCCAGTCCCCACATGCCATATCCTATTTCACTTACATTCAAGCCGGTTCTGCCAAGTTTTCTGTATTTCATAATTCTAATTTAGAAGTATTCACTAAGGTAATAATTATTACTCCCTTTACCAAATGTGAAATTTTCTGTGTTCGAAAGAATACCTGATAATTTTTTAGATCCTAACAGGAACGAAATGATATATTTTGCATTTTTAGATCAGTTTAAGTTATAAATATGAGAAGAGGACTGTGGCTATTTTTTCTTATTCTCCTTAATGTTTCGGGACATTGCCAGAAATCATTCACAAATCCGTTATTTGATTCAGGCGCTGATCCCTGGATTACACGGAAAGATGGGTTTTATTATTACACATCGACTTCAGGATCAAAGCTCTTCATTAAGAAGGCTCAGAACCTTAATGATCTTAAATCAGCAGAATCAGTTACTATCTGGACTCCGCCTGAGGGAACAAGCTATTCCAGGGAGATCTGGGCTCCGGAACTCCATTTTATTGACGATAAATGGTATATGTATTTTGCTGCTGATGATGGCAAAAATGAGAATCACAGGATGTATGTTGTTGAAAATTCCTCTCCGGATCCAACCCTTGGCACGTGGGTATTCAAGGGAAAAGTTTCGGACAAGTCGGATAAATGGGCGATTGATGGATCTGTTTTCTGGTTAAGAGGCGAATTATACTTTGTCTGGTCGGGCTGGGAAGGGGATGTCGACGGGCAGCAGAATATTTATATTGCCCGCATGAGCAATCCCTGGACCATAGATAGCGAAAGAGTTCTCATCTCTGAACCAGAGCACGAATGGGAGAGAGTCGGAGATATTAAAATGGCCGACAGCAGCAGGCATGTCAATGTCAACGAGGGTCCCGTTGTTCTGAAGAACCGGAGGAAGACATTCCTTGTATTCTCCGCCAGTGGTTGCTGGACCGACGCCTATTGTCTTGGAATGCTTACATTGACCGGGAAAGATCCTCTTGACAGGGACTCCTGGACAAAGAATCCCGAATCTGTATTTTCCGCAAATCCTGAAGGTAAAGCTTATGCTCCCGGTCACAACAGCTTCTTCAAATCACCAGACGGTCAGGAATACTGGATAATGTATCATGCGAATCCTGATTCCGGGAGAGGTTGCGGAAGATTCCGGTCACCGAGGGCGCAGGAATTCACTTTCAGAAATGACGGCACTCCTTTCTTTGGAGCCCCGGTAGAAGTTAACCGAGAAATTTCCACACCTTCAGAAAAATAAAGTTATGAAAAAAAGTCTTAAAACCCTGATCCTTCTGGTTTTAGTCATTTCGGGTTGCAGTACTAAGGTTTATTACTCAGGGAACCCTGTTTTTCCCGGATGGTACGCTGATCCTGAAGGAAAAATATATGGGAAGAAGTACTGGATCTATCCGACATATTCAGCGCCATACAAAGATCAGGTCTTCATGGATGCGTTCTCTTCCCGGGACCTGACAAACTGGAAAAAGCATCCCCGGATAATTGATACATCCGCTGTAAAATGGGCCGAGAAAGCCATGTGGGCGCCATCTGTAATTGAAAGAAAAGGAAAGTATTTTCTTTTATTTGGGGCAAATGATATTCAATCAGATGAGCAATACGGAGGTATAGGTGTAGCAGTCGCTGACAAACCTGAAGGTCCATACCGGGATTATCTTGGCAAACCCCTGATCGATAAATTTCATAACGGCGCTCAGCCTATAGATCAGTTCGTCTTCGAAGATTCTGATGGTCAATTATATCTTATTTACGGTGGCTGGAGACACTGCAACATAGTAAAGCTTAAAGATGATCTCAGCGGAATCGAGCCAATGGATGATGGTATCATGTTCAAGGAGATAACACCTGCCGGTTATGTAGAAGGCCCGTTTATGTTTATACGTAACGGGAAGTACTATTTCATGTGGTCAGAAGGCGGATGGACAGGTCCTGATTATAGTGTTGCGTATGCAATTGGAGATAGTGCTTTCGGTCCTTTTGAACGAATTGGCAAGATACTTCAGCAGGATCCGTCGATAGCTACGGGAGCCGGGCATCATTCTGTTATACAGGTGCCGGGCACAGACAATTATTATATTATCTACCATCGCAGACCGCTTGATCAGAAGGATCGTAACGCAAGAGAAACCTGTATAGATAAAATGGAATTTGATGAGAACGGAATGATCAAGCCTGTTGTAATAACAAAAGAAGGCGTGAAGGCACAAAAAATAAAAGCCCTCCTTCGCTAAAGCTACGGAGGAATGTTAATTAATGTGAGTGGACTGTGTCCACCGAAGCCCGGAGGAGCTTTAGCGAGAAAAATTCCGGATAAAAGAAAAGCCCTCCTTCGCTAAAGCTACGGAGGGCGAAGGTGGAGGTTAGGGGAATCGAACCCCTGACCTTTAGACTGCCAGTCTAACGCTCTAGCCAACTGAGCTAAACCCCCGGCCTGTTTTCTGCCCCGCAAATGTAAAAAAAAAATGAAAACAAACATCTAACAAAATACTCATCCGGGCGTTTTTGGATAAGGTACACCAATTTTGTAATTTTGCGCGTCAAAATAAAGTGACCGTGCACTTGATTCCGACGTACGGTTTTGGCATTATTATTGACAATCAGTGATAATCGCAAAACCATAGCATAATAGAAGAGGATGTTTGACAATTTGAGGAACATAATGAATTTTGATGAAGAACTCTTTGAGAAGAGGAACAAAGACTATGGCGCGTACCAGCTCAGGAAGAGATACAACTCAGTGATGACAGGCAGCGTGCTAATCGCGGTTCTTATTTTCAGTTCGACTATTCTTTTTCCTTTTGTTTTTCGCCCGAAAAATGAAAAAGTGCTTGCCGGAAACTTTGGCTATACTTCTGTGCAAATGGAGAGATTTGAACCACCTGAAGATCTCTATGTGCCACCCGTAGCTCCACCGCCTCCTCCTGCCAGAACAGAAGAAATAGTAAAATATGTTCCGCCTGAAGTGGTGGATTCTGTAATGCCGATTGACCATACGTTACCCACACCCGAAGAACTCACTGAAATGCCTGATGAGAGTATCGACGATGTAATTGGTTCGGGATCGGGTAGCCTGATGGGCATTGAAGGCGGTATTGCATCAGACGAGCCATTCTTTATCGTTGAACAAATGCCGACCTTCAAGGGTGGTGATATAAATAAATTCAGGTTGTGGGTCCAGCAACGAACGAATTATCCCCAGGAGGCTATCAATAAAAAAATTGAAGGTAAAGTTATTATTACCTTCATTGTGGAAACAGACGGTAGTGTCAGTAATGTTACAGTAGTTCAGAGCCTCGATCCCCTGGTTGATAATGAGGCAGTGAAGGCTATCGAATCTTCACCGAAATGGACCCCGGGTTTTCAGCGCGGCCAGCCTGTCCGGGTAAGGTATGCAATTCCTCTTAACTTCATGATCTGAGTAATCCGGAGCAGCCGGTTTTTCAGTCTGTTTCAGCATTGGCACAGATTTTGAATCCGCTCTGTTAAAATATTAACAGTGAGGGAAGTCCTTTTAAGAGCATACATGATATCGATGGGTCACCTTGCATTTAACCGTGATTTGTTTTTTAGATGATTTTCTTACCTTAGCCAACATAATCAACTGACTTCATATGAAACAATTTTTACCCACGATCATCATTTTAATACTTTTCCTCTCCGGATGCGGATCATCAAAAAAACAGCTTGAAAGAGGAAATTATGATGCGGCAATCGACAAAGCCGTACGGGATCTTCGCAGGAATCCGCGGGACGAAAAGCAGGCGGATATACTCGCCCAGTCATACAGGATAGCAAACGACCAGGATAATGAAAGGGTCCGCCTTTTGAAAATGGAAGGCAGAGCCAATGGCTGGGATGAGATATACCTTATCTATAAAACCCTGAATGACAGGCAATCTTATGTAAAAACTGTAACTCCCATAAATCTCAAGGGAAGAACAATTGATTTTCAGTATTTTGACTATATCCCCGAGATGGTAAATGCCAAGAAAAAAGCTGCTGATTTCTATTTTACTCATGGTTCCGATCTGCTGAAAAGCGGTCTTAAAGATTCCTACAGGCAGGCATTCGCAGAGTTCGTGAGGGCAAAAGAGTACGTCGGTGATTACCCTGGTATCGATCAGAAGATTATGGATGCAAAGTACCTGGGAATGAGCCGTGTACTCATTTCATTACAAAATACTTCGATAATTAAATTTCCTCCGGAATTTGAACAGGATCTGCTGGCTCTTGACCTGCCGGCGCTTAATTCTGAATGGGTCGAATACCATACACAGAACCTGGGAGGTGATATCCAGTATGACTATTTCGTAAATGTTAATATCAAGAATATAGCTGTTTCACCTGATAACAGCATTCAGCGTGATTCAGTAATTAAAAGGGAAATCGAAGATGGTTTTACCTATGTTCTTGATAAGAAGGGAAATGTCATGAAAGACTCCCTTGGTAATGATATCAAACAAAAGAAATACAAAACCGTGCAATGCGCTCTTGTTGAAACAATCCAGACAAAAGCCTGCCAGATCACAGGGGATGTTGAAGTCATCCAGTTAAATCCCGGTAAAACTGTTAAAAAAGATCCTATCGGCGCTGAAGCCAATTTCGAAAACATCTCATCACGCGCACTGGGCGATCTCCAGGCGCTTAATAAGAATCAGATTGAAAGAACCAAAACTGCAATTGTTCCTTTTCCTTCAGATATAGAAATGGTTCTGCGCTGTTCCGAAACATTAAAACTGGCAATACGGGGAGCCATAATGAACGACAGGAGGTTCGTAATGTAAGTCATTTGACATTTGTTTTATTCACAATATTATGTCGCAAATTCAGTAAATTTGCGACATATTTTTTTATAGAAAAAGACATTGATAGAGACCGGCGAAAAAAATGAAAAAGCAGTTCTGATCGGTTTAAATTATCCGGGTCAGGATGAGAACGAAGTAAACGATTTCCTCGATGAGCTCGCCTTTCTTACAGAAACGGCAGGTGCAATTCCGGTAAGCCGTTTCACCCAGAAGCTTGATCATCCCGACCCCCGTACTTTCGTGGGTTCCGGAAAGATATCAGAAATTGCCGTGTTCGTCACAGACAATTCTGTTGACATTGCGATCTTCGATGACGAGTTATCTGCAAGCCAGATAAGAAACATCGAGAAAGAACTGGGTTGCCGGGTCCTCGACCGGACTAACCTTATCCTGGATATTTTCGCCAAACATGCAAGAACTTCACATGCGCGAACCCAGGTGGAGCTTGCACAATATAAATATCTTTTGCCGCGGCTTACCGGTATGTGGACACACCTCGAAAGACAGAGAGGAGGAATAGGGTTGAGAGGCCCCGGTGAAACCGAAATAGAGACAGACAGGAGGATAATCAGGGATAAAATCTCGGCCCTTAAAGAGCAGCTCAAAAAGATCGACACACAGATGGTGACTCAACGGAAGAGCCGGGGCAAAATGGTGAGAGTATCTCTTGTCGGGTATACCAATGTGGGGAAATCGACCATAATGAACCTTCTCAGCAAATCGGATGTGAAGGCAGAAGATAAACTTTTCGCAACACTCGATACAACGGTAAGAAAAGTAGTTATCGGCAGTCTGCCATTCCTTCTATCAGATACAGTAGGATTTATACGAAAACTTCCGCACGATCTTGTTGAATCTTTTAAATCAACCCTTGATGAGGTAAGGGAGTCCGACCTGTTGCTGCATGTTGTGGATATATCGCATAAAGGTTTTGAAGAACAGATCAAAGTGGTGAATGAGACCCTCCGGGATCTGAATTCATTTAATAAACCGACAGTTATCATTTTCAATAAGATCGACGCATTCACCTACACTGTCAGGGATGCGTATGATCTAACCCCCGTGCAAAGGGAAAACTACTCGCTTGAAGAGCTTAAGAAATCATGGATGGCAGGGAGCCACCATAAAACAGTGTTCATCTCTGCCAGAAACAAACAAAATATCGAGGAACTAAGGAAGCTCCTTTACGAAGAGGTTAAGAAGATACACGTCACGAGGTATCCTTTTAACGATTTTCTTTATGATCCTTCTGAGCTGTAGTGTAATTTAATTCAAACGCTGAGCACACAGAGAAAAACGCAGAGTACGCAGAAGTCAATAATTATCTGCGTTCCCTGCGTTCTTAATTCTGTGTTCCCTGCGGTAAAAAAGAACTAATAGAGTTTATTCCGGTACATGTACTCGGCAATCTGAACTGCGTTTGTTGCCGCTCCTTTCCTGATGTTATCGGATACAACCCAGAGATTGAGGCACCTTTCTTTTGAAAGATCTCTCCTGATCCTCCCTACAAACACTTCATCCCTGTTGTAAGCCATCAACGGCATCGGATATTCATTCTTTGCAGGATCATCATAAACCACGACACCTGGGAAGCTACCAATGAGTTTACGGACTTCATCGATATCGAAATCTTTCTCGAACTCAATATTAACTGCCTCTGAGTGTCCTCCGACTACCGGTATTCTTACAACTGTTGCTGTGACGTTTATTGTCTGATCCTCAAGGATTTTTCTTGTTTCATCCACAAGCTTCTGTTCTTCCGTAGTATATCCGTCGGGCTGGAACGTACCTCCGTGAGGGAAACAGTTTTTATCAATCGGGTGCGCATAAGCCATTTCACCCTTAATACCCGCCCGTTCATTTTCCATCTGTTGAACTGCTTTTACACCTGTACCGGTGACAGACTGATATGTTGCTACAACAAGCCTGTGTATTTTATATTTCCTGTGAAGCGGTGCAAGCGCCATTACCATCTGTATTGTAGAGCAGTTTGGATTGGCTATGATCCTGTCACCTTTTTTTATCACATGACTGTTTATTTCAGGGACCACAAGTGGTATCTCTTTGTGCATTCTCCAGAACGACGAGTTATCTATTACAACAGTCCCGTTTTTGGCAAAAAGTGGCGCCCATTCCTTGGATGTCGAAGCGCCTGCAGAAAAAATAGCGAATTCAGGTCTGGCGGCAACAGCATCAGCAACACTTACAACCTTAACAGGTTTACCCTTGAACATGATCTCTTTGCCAACCGATCTCTCGGAAGCTGCAGGTAATAATTGTGAAACTGGAAAATTTCTTTCTTCGAGCACTTTCATCATTGTGCGTCCTACCATCCCGGTGGCACCTACAACTGCTGTTTTCATCATTTTCTGTTTTTAATTCAGCCTGTTACCGTCTGATTGGAGTTTGTTCAATCCTTCGGGCTATCATGTTGATTTAATAGTTAATTGTTTGAATTGATATTAATTATTATTTAAATTTGCTTCTAAAGTTAAAATCGTCAAAATTAACTTTTTTTTCATTCCGTCGCGCTGCATGAAAAAAGTTATTTTGGTTGTCTTTATGATTCCATACCTGGTTTCCGCCCAGATTATTGACAATTTTGAATCGGGAGGGCTGGATAACTGGATACAGGCTGATCAGGCAAGATGGAAAGCCGATACCCTGAATTCTATTTCGGGCAGGTTTTCATTACATCACACTTATGATAATACGGAAGCAGGCAATGATCGGATTGCTCTTCGTATAAAGAACCTTCATCCCGATGAGGGAATAACTAAATGGTCGTTTGCTGTACGTCATGGTTATGAGCCTTCATCCTCGAATAACTGGATGGTATTTCTTTTAACTGAATCTGGTCCGGAAAACATGCTGCCTGCTTCATGCTCCGGCGGATATGCAATCGGAGTCAATATTACCGGTTCAGATGATTCGCTGAGACTTGTCAAAATCTTTGATAACAACATTATAAGCGTTCTCAATTGCGGGATAAACTGGCAAACCGGTATAGGCACTTCAGCCTCAGTCAGGATAAATATTGAAAGGTCACCTGAAGGTGAGTGGAAAACAGAGGTCCTGAAGATGTCAGGAGAACTGATCAGAACCGAAGGAGTGAGCAGTCAGCTGTTTACTCCCTCCTGGTTTGGTATAAGTTATAGGTATTCATCTACTAAAGACCGTTTGTTCTGGATTGACGATATATCTGTTGCAGGTATGTTTTATACCGACTCTCTTGCTCCTGCACTCGACAATACAATTATCAGCGGGAAGAACTCGCTCAAACTGACTTTCTCTGAACAGCCGGCTGAAGGAAGCATTACACCGGGAATTTTTTCACTCAATACAGGTGAAAAAGCTTTCTCAGTAACAATGATAACCCCGGTGACATTTGAGGTTCATTTCGGAGGCCAGTTTGGCAATAAACAAACCAACACGTTAAGCATAGAGAATATTTGTGATAAGTATGGCAATTGTTCAGGTAAAGTCACCAGTGAATTCACACCTGTATGGCCCGAGAAAGCTGATGTAATAATTTCTGAGATCATGGCCGATCCATTCCCGGCTGTTTCTCTCCCGGAATCCGAGTTCATTGAAATCACAAACAGGACCGGATTCACATTTGACCTGCGAAAATGGAAATTATCCGCAGACGATCAGGAATATTATTTCCCTGCAGAAAACTTAGCTCCTCATGAGATCTTGATTCTTTGCCATCATTCAGATACCGTTGAATTCCGGAGGCTTGGTGCTGCCTGCGGATTCAGCTCCTTCCCGGTGCTCAGTGATAAAGGAAAACTAATCTGCATCTCCGATAGCAGCGGAGCCCTGATTCATGGCGTGGAGTACTCTTCCAACTGGTATAACGATGATCTGAAATCCCAGGGAGGCTGGTCGCTGGAGATGATTGACTCAGGCTCACCTTTCTTTGCTGATGATAACTGGATTGCCTCTGTATCAAGAACAGGAGGGACTCCCGGGAAAATTAATTCTACTTCAGGAAATAATCCTGATACATATTTCAAAGGTCTTCAGAATGTTTTCCCGGAGGATAGCATCAATGTTTTCATCAGTTTCTCAGAACCGGTTTTTGACTATACGAAATTGTACAATGCGAAAGTTTCTGATAATAAGGTTGTAAAGATCAATCCTGTTGATGCATTATACCGGGAATTTGAATTGATATTCAATGCAGCTTTTAAGGAGAGGATTGTGTATAATATTGTTATGCCAGGCGAGCTCTGTGATTTTGCAGGGAATCCCGTCATGACAGGGGAATTTCTTTTCGGGATTACAGAAACAGCCGAAAGAGGAGATCTCCTTTTCAACGAACTTCTCTTTAATCCTGTGCCCGGGGGATCGGATTACATTGAATTCTTTAATAAGTCGGGAAAGAGCATTGATGCATCGAGGCTTTTCCTGATTTCCATCTCCGAATCAGGGGATACATCCTCGCTGTTTAGTGTGTCATTTGAGCACAGATGCATTTTCCCTTCATCCTATTATGTTGTTACAGTGGACAAAGAATATATCGAACAATCAGGTTTTTCAACAAGCAATGAGACTCTTTTCCAGGTTGATGAGCTGCCTTCAATGCCGGACGATAAAGGTCATCTTCTTCTCTTAAACCGGGAGCTTGATATTATCGACGAGGTAAGATATTCTGAAAAAATGCATTACTCTCTTCTTTCAGGAAAGGAAGGAATCTCACTTGAAAAAACGAATCCACAGCTCACCTCAAATGAAGCTGTAAACTGGCATTCAGCTGCGGAAAGTTCAGGATGGGGGACTCCGGGTAAACAAAACTCCATTTTTTCAGAGTTTCCTTTGAGTGATGAACAGGTAGTACTTCTCGTCTTCGAGAATCACTCCCGATTCTGACGGGTTTGAAGATATTCTCAGCATCAAAACCAGTTTCCCCGGTAACGGGTATGTATTATCCGTTGCAGTATTTGATGAAGCAGGCAGCCTTGTCAGGAAAATCGCGACAAATATGCTTGCAGCCCCTGAGAGTGTTCTTATATGGGATGGCACAGCAGAGGATGGCAGTCCTGTTCCCACCGGTATATACATTCTGCTTATCTCGTATTACAACGATACCGGCAAAACCGGAAGATGGAAGAAAGTCTGCACAGTTATAAGAAAATAAAGAACTTACACAGAGGGATCCGGAGAATCACAGAGCTGGAAGATTGCAGAGGGCAGAGGGCTGAGAGCAAGGAGCTTGAAATGTTTATTTGCCCCCTGCTCCCTGCCCCCTGCTCCCCGCATATTTAATTCCTGATAAACCTAAAGCGAAGCGATCAGGTCAGTCATTATGCTGGTCATCCGGTTTTCAGTTTTTTCAGCTTCGGCCTGAACTGATTCATGGGTGGTATATTCTATTTTCCCTTCAACACCAAGGTCGGTGATAACACTTACAGCAAAACAAGGCAAACCCATATGTCTTGCCACAATAACCTCAGGCGTTGTTGACATGCCCACAGCATCAGCCCCGATGATCCTGAAGAATCTGTACTCCGCCGGAGTCTCAAATGTTGGGCCAGTTGTTGACAGGTAAACTCCAGTGTGTACCTTTATCTTATGTTCTTTGGCTATAAGCAATGACTTCTTTATCAGGTATTTGTCATAAGCTTCGCTCATGTCAGGAAACCGGGGGCCGATACGATCATCATTTTTCCCGATCAGCGGATTCGGAAGAAGGTTAATATGATCTGTGATAACCATAATATCGCCAATTCTGAAATCAGGGTTAAGTCCTCCTGCCGCATTCGACAGGAAAAGGCATTTTATACCAAGGTATTTCAGAACCCTCACGGGTAGCGAAACTTTTTCGTGACCATACCCTTCATAGTAATGGAATCTGCCCTTAAGCGCAACAATTTTCTTGTTGCCGAAATCCCCGAAGATTAGTTTTCCTGCATGTCCTTCCACAGTAGACAGAGGGAAGTTGGGAATATCTGAATAATCTATTTCAATACGGTTTTCAATATTAGCGGTCAGACCTCCGAGCCCTGTTCCAAGGATAATTCCCGCATCAGGATCCTTTACTCCTTTACTAAGCAGAAATTCTGTTGTTTCTTTTATTTCTTCTAACATACTCAGTAACCAGTTTATCAAATTCTTCTTTATCGTCGTTAAGGAACCCGATGCCTATTGGTATATAGTAAAAGGCAGATTTCAATTCCCCGGCAATATTACTAAAAACATTCAGCTTCATTGCATCTTTTTCAGTAGTGATTATATACCGGACTGGTGTTTTCAGCTCATTCCATGCATTTGAGATCTTTTGAATATCCTCCTCCGTAAAATCATGATGATCAGGAAAAGTAATATGAACCACAGTTGAAAAAGTCCTTTTCAGATGCTCCGTAAGCGGATCAGGATTGGCAATTCCGGTTACAAGGACAGCTCCATTGTCAGAAAATGAATTCCATTCAAGATCAAATCTTCCTGGGATATCGCTGAAAACAGGGACAGGTTGCTCGTATTTAATTGCTGTGAAATACAGGTCCTGATAAGGAAATTTATCGGTTTTGGTGACAATCAGTCTCCTTTCGATAGGCGAGATAGAAGGTGGCGTTTTGGTTATCAGTATCACATCAGCCCTTCGTATATTACTTACACTTTCCCGAAGACTGCCAAATGGTATAAGATTATCTTCCGGCATCGGCCTGTTGAAGTCTGAAAGTAAAATTGAAAACCCCGGTGTTAATCTCCTGTGCTGAAATCCATCGTCGAGTATGATCACTTCTGTTTCCGGCTTCAGTTCCATTATCTTCCTGACCCCCTTTACCCTGTTACGTTCAACCGTTACAAGTACCCCAGGATATTTTTTTGCGATCTGAAGAGGTTCATCACCCGATTCAGCTACCGTTGATGAAGACGTGACAATTCTGAAATCCTTTGTGTTCCGTTTATAACCCCTGCTTAACACCGCCACCTTGAATTCCCTGGAGAGAAGATCGATAAGATATTCCGCATGAGGTGTTTTGCCTGTTCCTCCAATTGTAATGTTTCCTATGCATATCACAGGAACCGGGAAACTTTCTGAACGCAACAATTCGCTGTTATAAAGGAAATTTCTTATCCCCGTTACCATTCCGTAAACAAGAGAAACCGGGTAAAGAAGAACGTTCTTGTTATCAAACATCACATAGTTATTAATCAATAACTCTAAATACTCTAGGCACTCTAGTGCACTCTAGGCACTATAATACACTTCCCTCAATGTATTTCAATGAAGTATGGTAATCTCGCCTGCACACCCTGCATTTCACCGATTTCCTTCACTATATTAAAATATCTTACCGATTCACCGAGCTCA
Source organism: uncultured Bacteroidota bacterium (assembly GCA_963744745.1). Lineage (GTDB taxonomy): Bacteria > Bacteroidota > Bacteroidia > Bacteroidales > VadinHA17 > LD21. The sequence continues at coordinate 687,343 of CAVUVD010000002.1, forward strand.
GTTCGCAATGTTCTCATTTTAATTTCACCACTCATCTGAGAGATTAGCTTAAGATAAGGGTCTTCGGCGACAGGTAATTCTCTCAGGGAGTAGTCTGAAATGCCTGCGAGTTCTGCAGCGCCTTCGATTGCATCTTTCAATCCGCCGATTTCATCTACCAGGCCAATCTTAATGGCACCGGAACCGCTCCATACCCTTCCCTGGCCGATACTGTCAACTGAGGAGGGTTCCATTTCTCTTCCCATAGCTACTTTGCCCACAAAATCACCGTATATCTGTTCGATATTAAGCTGCATCACTTCCTTTTCGGTGTCATTCATCGGTCTTGTAAGCGATGGAAAATCAGAGTTCCGGTTTGTCTTGACAACATCGGTTTTAAGCCCGAGTTTCTGCTCAAGCAGCTTGCCTGCATTGGGAAGAAGACCAAAAACTCCGATTGATCCGGAAATTGTTGTGGGATTAGCATAGATTTTTGTAGCCGGTGCAGAAATGTAATAACCTCCGGATGCAGCATAATTGCCCATTGAAACAACCACAGGCTTCACTTCTACTGCAAGCTGGAGCTCTCTCCACATGATGTCGGAAGCAATTGCATTACCTCCCGGTGAATTGACTCTGAGAACAATAGCCTTGACATTTGAATCTTTTCTCTCTTTCCTTATAATTTCAGCATAATGGTTCCCGCCGATGTTCATTTCATTTCCCTTTCCCATTACAATATTACCCTCGGCATATATCACTGAAATCCTGTTTTTTGCTGAAGTATTCTTCTTTCCGGGTACCTTGCTGTATTTGGTCATTGAGACAAACTTCAAATCTTTGTCACTATCCATTCCTGAAAGGTTTTTAAGCGTGTCAAGCAGAACATCCCTGAAAATCAGTCCATCAACGAGTCCTTTATCAAGCGCTCTTGTTGAGATTGTTGCATCAAGATTATCAGCAATTGTATTTAACTGCTGAACAGGTATGTTTCTTGCTTCGGAAATATTGTTTAAAACATGATCCCAAATGGAGCCGGCATATGCCATTATCTGTTCTTTATTTTCATCACTCAGCTTATCAAGCATAAAAGGTTCCACAGCGCCCTTGAATTTCCCATGCCTTGTAACCTGTACTTCAATGCCCAGTTTTTCGAGTGCATCCTTGAAGAACATTACCTCGCTGCTCAGTCCTTTGAAGTCGATCATCACCCCGGGATTAATATAGATCTTGTCGGCTGCTGTTGAAAGGTAATAGCACTCTTGCGTCAGGACATAATCACTGTAAGAAATAACAAATTTACCCGATGCTTTAAATTCTTTAAGAGCTTCCCTGATCTCCTCGGTTGTCGCCCAGCCTGAGTTCATCAGTCCGTTTTCTATCAATACCCCCTTGATTTTATCGTCTGATGCTGCTTTCTCAAGGTTTTTCAGGATCTCATTCAACCCGGGAGTAGGAGTTACTTCCATATTTACAATATCGAAACCAGCCCAGGGGTTTTCATTTCCGCGGTCAGGGATCTGAACTCCTGCCTTCAGTACAAGAATCGAATTATCCCCGATGGAAACTGGCTTATCTCCGGAAGCGATCATTGCAGATATTGATCCGAGCATGATAATAAAAAACAGGATTGATGCTACAATAATACCTGTAATTGTTGCAAGTGTATATTTCAGGAACTCTTTCATTTTTATGAATATTTATAATGAATTTTAAATATAATTAAAACAAAATGACATGTAAAGTTATTATATGTATTTGATACTTTTGAATTAAGCTAAAAGGAATGTTATGAAAGTATATTTCAGCATAGGCAGTAACCTGGATGACAGGGAGTTCAATATAGAGGACGCACTTGACAGGATTGTTGAGAATATTGGAATAGTGACAAAATCGTCTTCCTTTTTTGAAACTGAACCCTGGGGATTCACAACGGATGAACTTTTTATCAACATAGCTGCTGAAGCAGACACTGATCTCAATCCTGAAGATCTGCTTGAAACCATAAAAAAGATTGAAAACAGGATGGGGCGGATAAGAGATGAAAAAGTTCATTATACCTCGAGGATCATCGATATTGATATTCTGCTTTATGAAGATCTCATAATCAATGATGTGAATCTTAAGATCCCTCATCCTCTTATGCATGAAAGGAATTTCGTGCTTGTTCCACTGAATCAGATTGCTCCTGAGGTGGTACATCCTGTATCAGGAAAAACTATTTCGGAGCTTCTCAGCGTTTGCTCCGACACAGGAGAGGTGAAGAATCTTAACAAGTTCCCCAAAATAGGGGCTAAAATTTAGTCCAAAATCATATCAGCCCGTTATCGGCAAAGCTGTAATACTCCCTGTCTGTAATGATAAGATGATCCAGAAGCTGAATATCCATCAGGTTACCGGCATCTTTGATCTTCATTGTTATTTTAGAATCGGATTCACTGGGATTGAGATTCCCCGAAGGGTGATTATGACAGACTATAATTCCCGAAGCAAGGCATTCAATTGCCCTCTTCATAACCATCCTGACATCAGTAACAGTTCCGCTTACCCCGCCCTGGCTAAGTTTCATTCTGCCTATTACCTTGTTGGACCTGTTGAGAAAGAGGATCCAGAATTCTTCATGCGGCAGATCCCCCAGCAACGGCTGGAATATGTCTGCCACATCCTTTGAGCATTTTATCTGAGGAACTTCGGGGACTTCAGAAAGCTTTCTCCGCCTTCCGAGCTCAAGTGCAGCCGCTATTGTGACTGCCCGGGCTGTCCCGATTCCCTGAAGTGTTTTCAGCTCTGCAATTGATAGTTTCCCAAGAGCATTCAGATTGTTATTAACCTTTCCGAGAAGCTCACGGCCAAGATCGACTGCCGATTTATTTTTCGTGCCTGAGTTGATTAGTATTGCAAGCAGCTCAGCATCGCTCAGGCTTGACATACCTTTCTCAATTGATTTTTCCCGGGGCCTGTCTTCAAGCGCCCAGTCAGTGATTTTGAGTGACATGCAGCAAAAATTTATTCCGGGAATAAATATAAATAAAAAATAGAACACGGATGACACAGATGCAACGGATAATCACTGATTTGATCTGTGTAAATCCGTTAAATCCGTGTCATCAGTGTGCTATTAAACAAAAAAGCCGTACCTCCGGTACAGCTTTCTTTATCTGGTTTAAATTAAAATCAAAGACTGTTAACGTGCTTGACAAGAGATGATTTAAGGTTTGAAGCTTTCTTCTTATGAATAATGTTCTTCTTGGCAAGCTTGTCAAGCATTGAATTCAGCTTGGGAAGCATTGTTCCTGCCTCTTCCTTGTTGGTGCTTGTACGAAGAGCTTTAATTGCATTACGCGTTGTTTTTGCATAATACTTGTTACTTGTCTTTTTTGTCTCGGTCTGCCTGATTCTCTTTTCAGATGACTTATGATTTGCCATGCTTTAATTTTTTATTATTAAAATGTTGTAGTCCATAGGGGAATCGAACCCCTGTTACCAGGATGAAAACCTGACGTCCTAACCACTAGACGAATGGACCATGCAAAGAACTTAAAATGCGGATGCAAAGAAAAGATGTTTTTTTTGATCTGCAAAATATTTCAACTAAAAAATATAAGGATTTGAGGTGTTATTGTATTACACTTTTAATATCATATCCGTCAAAATCTCCTGAGCTCATGAACAAATAAACAGGCTTAACAGCTCTGAGTTCATTCAGAGCTGAAAATAATGCGGCTGAGTCATTGAAGACACTTATGTTGTCTCCACCAAAAGCTTTTCTCACCATTTCATTGATACAGGCTGAAGTTTCTTCATTTCTATCGCATGAGGATTGAAATAAACAAATGCACTGTCAGCCTCTCTGAGAGTTCCTTCATAAAGAGGCAGAAAATCCTGGCTAAGACTGGAATATGTGTGCAGCTCAAGGCAGGCAATAACATTCCTTCCAGGGTATCTTGATCTCACTGCGTCGACTGTTGCTTTTACTTTTGAGGGAGAATGGGCAAAGTCGAGATAGATGATCCCTTTTTCGTTTTCAGCAAGCTTCTGAAGACGTTTTGAAGTGCCTTCGAAGCTCTGAATTGCATCGTAAAAATCATCTTCAGTAATGCCTGCCGAGAAGCAGGCTTCCCTTGCAGCCGAAAGATTCTGCATATTATGCTCACCAAAGATCTTTAGTGGCACGACCCTGTTATGTGTTGCTCCGAAAAATCCCTTGCTGTTCTGAAAATAGCCATGTGTCCTGTAAGGAATTTTCCTGATGGCGTGCGGAGGATTCTTCAGATATCTTTCTTCACAATTTCATCACCTTCAAAGTAGATCAGTGTCCCTCCCTCTGAAATTTTTGTAATGAAGATCCTGAACTGGTCAATATAGTTCTCAAAAGTCGGGAATACATTCTTATGATCCCAGGCTATCCCGTTAATTATCGCTATATCAGGCATGTAGAGATGGAATTTCGGCCTCCTGTCAAGAGCTGAAGTAAGATATTCATCTCCTTCAAATACTGCCACCTCGGAATCTTCTGATAAACCCACCATTGTATCGAATCCATCAATCTGGCTTCCAACCATATAATCAAATTTCTTCCCGGCAGCTCTGAAGACATGGAGTATCATTGCTGTTGTAGTTGTTTTTCCGTGACTTCCGGCAACAACTATCCTTTTCATGTTCTTAGTCTGATCGTAAAGATATTCAGGAAAAGACATGATCTTCAGACCAAGCTCCCTTGCCTTGCGGAGTTCCGGATTATCCTCCCGGGCATGCATCCCCAGGATTATTGTATCCAGGTCAGGAGTGATCCTTTCAGGATACCATCCGTATTTTTCAGGAAGGAGTCCGTGTTTTTCGAGCCTTGTTCTTGATGGCTCGAAGATCTCATCATCAGAGCCGGTAACTGAATATCCTTTTTTTCTGAGGGCTATTGCCAGATTATGCATCACGGCGCCCCCAATTGCAATAAAGTGTACTTTCATTATTATTTAAACGTCGCAGATCAGGATGCACTTGCGTAACGACTCCAGCTTATCTTTCTGAGCCGGCACAAATTCCTGCCCCACATATCCCTTATATCCTGTCTTTACAATCGCCTGCATAATAGCAGGATAATATAACTCCTGTGTTTCATCGAGCTCATGCCTGCCCGGTACTCCGCCGGTATGAATATGGCCGATGTACGGGCTGTATTTGGTAATATTCTCAATAACATTACCTTCCATGATCTGCATATGGTAAATGTCATACAGGAGCTTGAATCTCTCCGATCCCACCATCTCACAAAGGGCGGCACCCCATGATGTCTTATCGCACTGGTAATCTTTATGACCGTAGCTGTTCAAAAGCTCCATAATTATAGTGACCCCATGCTTTTCGGCGGTAGGCATCAGCTTCCTGAGTCCTTTTGCGCAATTTATGAGACCTTCATTATCATTTAATCCTTCACGGTTACCCGAGAAGCAGATAAGGTTGGGAACCCCGGCGGCAGCTGCTTTCGGGATCATAGTTTCGAAATCAGCAATTAATTTTTCATGGTTGGCCACCCGGTTGAATCCTTTTGGGATGCCCCAGTCGGTGGCATACCCGACAGCACATTTAAGACCATGATTCTTCACTGTTGCCCAGTCCTTTTCCTGCAACAGTTCAATTGATTCAATACCGATTTCCTTACAGGCTTTTGCGAAATCATCCAGGGGAATATCACCATAGCACCACTGACTGACCGAGTGATGGATATTACCTTTGAGCATGGCAGGCATTGAAGAAGTTGTACCTGCGAGAACGCTGTTCAGGGGAGCTGCAGCTGCTGCTGCGGCTACACCGGCTACTTTTCCGATCATCTTTCTTCTGTTCATGGATTAACGTGGTGTAAATATTTCCATAAAAGTAATAACAAACAAGCTACCCGCTATCTCAGCGATCAACATTTTTCATTCTTTACTGAACTCCGATTCACAGCATTGGACATGCCAGGATTCATCCTCTCTTTTTATATTTGTATTATGGATATTAAGCAACTGAGGCCTGACAAGCTGTTAAAATTCAGAATCCCCCGCGGTTACAGGGGAGGACATCATATTGAGCTGGTCAGGAGTGGCAAACACTATTTCGATGTTTGCGAGAAGATTATCGATGAGGCGGAAAAATATATCCATTTTCAGACCTATATTTTCGATGACGATGAGACAGGAAGAAGAATCCTGGATGCTTTAATAAGAGCCGCCGGAAGAGGTGTCAGGGTTTATTTTCTTCTAGATGCCTACGGTGGACGAACCTTCTCGAAAAACCTTGTGAAGCGGGCAGAAGAGGCAGGGATCCTGTTTCGTAAGTTTGCGCCGGTATTCATAACCAAAGGCTTTCATCTCAGCATGAGACTTCACCACAAGGTTGTTCTGGCCGATGGCCGGGTAACTGTTATAGGTGGAATGAATATAGCGAACCGCTATCACGGAACAAGGCAGAATAAAGAATGGCTCGATTTCGCAATACTCATTAAGGGTCCTGAAGTTGCACACACGCTCACGATCCTGAAAAAGCTCTGGAACTGGACATTCATCTCCAGGAAGGAAAGATCAAGGGAGATCGTTCATACCCCTGATCTTTACAGGGATGATGTTCAGGTGAAAGTCCTGCAAAACAACTGGTACAGGAACAAGATAGAAATACTTAAGAGCTACCGCACTGCGATGAGACGGTCAAAGGACAGGATGACAATCTTTGCCAGCTATTTCCTTCCCGGCAGGCATGAGCGAAAGCTTCTGAAAGATGCCAGCAAAAGAGGGGTTGATATTAAAATCGTGTTATCTGCTGTTTCTGATACGCTTATTTTCAAAAGAGCAACCCTGTTTCTGTATGATTTTATTCTAAGGAATAACATCAGGATATATGAGTATCTCCCTTCAGTCTTGCATGCCAAGGTTGTGACGGTTGATGGTGTCTGGAGCTCCATTGGAAGCTATAATCTTAATCACCTGAGCGATTATGGTAGCATAGAAACCAATGCTGATATTCTCGATGTTGCTTTCTCGGAACATTTCGAGCATATTCTTCTTGATATAATTGAAAAAGATTGCCGGGAGATTACTCCCAGAGAATATGCAAGGAGAAAAACCTGGTATAACCAGTTGATGGGATGGACTTCCTATCAGATCATCAGGTTCCTGATGAGAATGATGTTCCTGCTCACCCCGCAAAAGCAAAAGACCTGAACCTGGTTGCTAAAACTGGTGAAAGCTCATTGAGACGAAATTCAATACCACAGGCAAAGAAGCCCTCCAGTATGACCATGAATGTGCTCCGTCACGTATCCTGAATTCATGAGGTATCTCTTTCTTTCTCATTGCAATATGTACAAGGCTGTTGCCTTCGAAAAGAAAATCATCATCACCGCAGTCGATAAACCATCTTACGCTTTTTTTCTGATTATCAGGCATATTCTGGATGAGACGATGGACACTGTATTTATTGAAATAGGCTTCCTGTTCAGCCTCACCGAGGTCCTTTAACAGACCATAGCCTGTAATTACCCATTTCAGCCGGAGAAGCCGGTCCCGTTGCTGCGCTGAGGGGGCATGCGGATGAGAATAATTCAGGGTGATGGAGAGCATAGATGAAAGTGCCTTCGCCTCCCATTGATAATCCTGCAATTGCCCGGTATCTCTTATCTGACTTGATCCTGTATGTTTTTTCCACAAAAGGCATCAGTTCCTGGAAGAAAAAATCCTCATACTTCCACTCACCTTTCGGGTCGTTTACATATCCGACCCTGCCTGTATTTGCATCAGGCATAACTATCACCATTGCTGTTGCATTACCCGACCTGATAGCTTCATCTGCGATAGTGAGAACCTCACCGAACTGGACCCATCCGGTCTGATCGTCTCCATATCCGTGAAGAAGATAAAGAACGGGGTAGCTTCTCTGCGAAGTTTCATAGTCGGGCGGAAGATAGACTGCATATTTCCTGTCCATCTTAAGGATCTTGCTGGGACAGATAAGATTATCGTAGACTTTTCCTGTCTGTGCCGAAAGCAACGAAGTTAATGCGATTATCAAAAACATTGAAAACGTTCTTTTCATATTGAGGATAATTAAAATTGAAGCTAAAATAGAATTTTTTTTTAATCCCATGAACTCACCCCCTGCCCCCTCTCTGCGAAGCAAAGAGGGGGCAAAGTACGCAGAGTTGACGCAAAGCACGCAAAGTCAGAATACTGAAATATTAAGCTTTGCGATCTTTGCGGTTAATGGCTTTTGACTTTTGTTACAACCTCATTCAAGGGGTAAGGCTGTGGTAAAAAAAATTCAGGGAACAAAGAACATTTTTATCATGTTTATTGAATTATTATCTTGGTGTTATGAAAATTCAACTCTTCAATATCGCAAATTTCAAAGTCGACGGTGGCGCAATGTTCGGGGTAGTCCCGAAAGCGCTATGGTCGAGAAATTACAAAGCCGACGAAAATAATCTTATCGTGCTAACCTTGCGGTCTCTGATCATTGAGGTTCAGGATCATGTAATTCTCATCGATACCGGCTGGGGTGACAAGCAGGACGAGAAGTTCTTCCGGCATGTTCACCAGCATGGAGGGGACGGGCTCTTAGAAGGCCTGGCAAAAAGAGGGTATAAACCGGAAGATATTACTGACGTGTTTTTAACGCATCTCCATGCGGATCATTGCGGTGGAGGCGTGGTAAGAAACACGCAAGGAAACTATGAGCTAACATTTCCTAATGCTATATACCATGTAAGCAGGTCGCAATGGAACTGGGCCATTAAGAATAATCCCAGAGAAGCAGATGCATTTCTGGAAGAAAACATTCTTCCGATTGAACAAAGCGGCCATTTGAATCTTGTTGATGAGGACAGTGTTTTATTCCCTCATTTTTCCATTATGATCTGCTACGGTCATACCCCCGGATTGATGATCCCTAAAATAAAATATCATGGAAAAACTCTGGTCTATACTGGCGATCTGATTCCCACAGTATCCCATATTCCCCTCATATGGAACATGAGCTATGATATTGAATCGTTAAAAACAATAGAAGAAAAAAACACGCTTTTGGAGGAGGCATTGGCAAATAATTACATCCTGGTTTTTCAACATGATGAGCATGTTGAATGCTGTAACCTGGTGAGGACTGAAAAGGGAATCAGGGCGAAAGATAAGTTCAGTTTTTCAGAGATTGTTCAGCACTAGGTACCGGGTACTAGGTCCTGGGTCCATGGTCTTCACGGAAGAGAATTATGTAGGCATTATGCGGTTGAATTGGTCCAGGATGAAAGAGATCCTCCTCTCATCTCAATAGCGACTGTCATGCTGAGGCTTCATTCAAATTTTTTTGCACTCCTGACGGGAATGACAAGGGAATATTATCAGGCTGCAGTAAGAGATTCTTCAGTCGAAAACCTCCGCGGGCTTCGGTTTTCTCCTTCAGAAGGACAGCGCATGTTGTGGTGAACAAGGGGAGTGAAGCGGCGCATTTTGACATCCAGTACTCCAGGAACAATTTTCTGCAAAATGCGCCGCTTCACTCCCCCAGACTCCACCAATAGCGCCTGTCATGCTGAACGCAGCGCAGCGAAGTGAAGCATCTTTTGCGATTGAGTACCAATTATTTACAAACTTGTCATTAGTAACGCAGCGCGCAGCGGAGTGAAGGATCTTATAAGGCTGTGTACCAATTATATACATAGCATGTCAATAGTAACGCAGCGCAGCGAAGTGAAGGATCTTAAACGATCGATGATCAATTTTATACAGAAGAATATGCTAATCTTAACCGTACAACGCGTAATTATATTATAATTAGTATTAAGATATTGTTTTTAATATTAATTGAATATCGTATGAAATTTTAACCGCAAAGGCCGCAAAAGCAATGAATTATATTCTGATCAGCACCCCGCAACCTGCACCCAGCACCATTGTTTCCTTACCTGAATTTTATTACCTTTGTTATCCACCTAATCTTCACTGCCATGGCCGACTTCATCTACGAAAAACCGTTTCAGATTGAGAAGGATTCAACTTTATACAGGTTGATTACAAAGGACTATGTTGAAACTATTGAATCAGGAGGAAGGAAGATCCTCAGAATCAATCCGGCAGCGCTTGAATTACTGGCGAAAGAAGCCATCTTTGATTTGTCTTTTTATCTGAGGGCCTCCCATCTTGAAAAGCTTTCTGCAATCTTAAAAGATCCTGAAGCAACAGACAATGACCGGTTTGTAGCTTATATAATGCTGCGAAATACTGTAATCTCTGCAAAAGGTGACCTTCCCTGGTGCCAGGATACCGGGACTGCAATAGTAATAGGGAAGAAAGGCGAAAATGTCTGGACCGGGGGGAAGGATGCAGAACATATCTCAAAAGGAATTTTTGAAACATACAGGGATAAGAACCTTAGATATTCACAGGTTGTGCCTTTGACAATGTTTGATGAGAAAAATACCGGGTCGAACCTTCCTGCGCAGATTGATATCTATTCAACCGACGGGGAAGCTTATGAATTCCTTTTTATTACAAAGGGGGGCGGATCAGCGAACAAGACGTTTCTTTACCAGCAGACAAAATCACTTCTCAATGAGGAGTCGCTTGTAAAGTTTATTAAAGACAAGATCAAAGAGCTGGGAACATCAGCATGTCCTCCTTATCACCTTGCCCTGGTTATCGGAGGTACATCAGCTGAGGCAACTCTTAAAACTGTAAAAGAAGCTTCGGCAGGTTATCTCGACAATCTGCCGGCTTCCGGCAATATGAGCGGTCGTGCCTTCCGCGATATTGAATGGGAGAGAAAGATTGAAAATATCTGCCATGAGTATGGTGTCGGAGCCCAGTTCGGCGGCAAATATTTTGTTCATGATGTCAGGGTTATCAGGTTACCACGACATGCCGCCTCATGCCCGGTAGGACTGGGAGTGAGCTGCAGCGCTGACAGGAATATTAAAGCGTATATTAATAAAGATGGTATTTTCCTTGAGCAGCTTGAGAAAAATCCTGAAAAGTTCATGCCTGAAAGGGCTCCTGAACTTGAGAAACCAGTAGCTGTTGATCTTGACAGGCCGATGAAAGAGGTTCTTGCCACACTTACAAAATACCCTGTTAAAACCCGGTTAAGTCTTACCGGCACCCTTATTGTGGCAAGGGACATTGCCCATGCCCGTATCAGGAAGATGGTCGATGAAGGGAAACCGCTGCCGGAGTATTTCAGGAACCATCCGGTGTATTATGCAGGCCCTGCCAAAACTCCTGAAGGTATGCCCTCGGGCAGCTTTGGCCCAACTACTGCAGGAAGGATGGACAGTTATGTTGATCTTTTCCAGAGTATGGGAGGTTCCCTTATCATGCTGGCAAAAGGAAACAGGAGCAGACAGGTGATCGATGCCTGCAAAAAATATGGCGGATTCTACCTTGGATCAGTAGGAGGTCCAGCGGCTATACTTGCCGCGGAGAATATCAAATCGGTGGAGCTCGTGGATTTTGAAGACCTGGGAATGGAGGCAGTCAGGAAGATAAGGGTCGAGAACATGCCGGCTTTCATTCTTACTGATGACAAGGGAAATGATTTTTTTGATGAGTATAATAAAATTTAAAAGTGCGCTAGAGTGCCCTAAAGACTCCGTGCATCTCTGTGTTCTCATGTTACGTGTTAAAAGATAATCATTAAAACAGGAGACACAGAGATTCATTTGAGTACACAAGGAAATGAATTCATTATAATTGATAATTCCTCAATTTCAAATATCTCATGCCGATCAAGCTCAAGCCAGTATTTAATTGTATTCTTTCTGACAAGCTCCCAGTATATATTTGAATCAAGGCCGTATATAAAACTAAGTTCTTTAAGTTCAGTGCTGATCTTTTCAGCTATTTCCGGCTTTAGTGTCAACCGTATTTTATGATTCAAATAAGAGAATTTAGCGGAAGGAAGCGTGTTCTCATTTATTACAGTCAGCAGTCCGTGCCCGGGAGTTGCACCGGTGCTTACCTGCAGTCCGTCATTCATGCATGAGAGGGGAGGGATTGAGCCGGCATATGTAACAACTCTGAATTCATCGACACCGGTATTAAAAAATTCTCTTGCCCTGATTCCCATCTTTACTCCAATAATGGCATAAGTCCCGAGATGCCTGTGCAGCTCATTTGCAATTACACCCGAGGTCCATTCATCCTTCCCGTATTTTCTGATTATCTCACTGACATTCTTTTCCAGATCATCGGAATAGAATTCAGGATCATCAGGAAAGGCTTTTATAACCTGGTTTCTCAGAACTGTCTCTCCGGCGAGTATTATTAAGGCCTTTTCCCTGAATAAACCGGTTTTGTCGGAAAGAGGAAGAAACTTATTATCTCCACTTTGCACGAAGAGTTCCGGGTAATGCAGGTACAAAGGAACCATCTCGTCAGTAGCCTGGTATGAGTAAGCATGTTTCTTTACCTGTTCTGATCTGAAGCACGAGCTTACACGTTCAGAATATACCCCTGGTATGCCGGTTACCGATTTAATGAATGTTTCATCATAAAAAACCTGGTCTTTCAATCCGCCCACAAGCTTCAAAGGGATTTTTCCTTTTATGATTTTTTCTGACGATTGTATATCAATTGTATAGTTGAATTCATTCTTCAGGGAAGAAGCATCAACACTCCAGACGATCTCTTTCACTCTTTTCATAATTAAGGTATCAGATGACAGTGATGCAGCCATTGAGGCGCTTCCAAGGCATATGAAGCTGATCTTCGTTTTTTCATAATTCATTATTTCCCTGATCAGATCATTTCCTTCTGTTGGTCTGAGACCTGTTACTGATACAGGCTTTCCCCAGGAGGCATTAAGTGCAACGCCGAAATCAGGTGACCGGAATTTACTTATCCTGTTAATTCCGATGGGTATTCCCTCATGATGAAATGAATGAAGGAGGCTTTCAACCTTTGCGAAAGAAGAATCGGTATTAAGAACGCCCGGTGATACCACGATTCCCAGGACTCTTACATCAGGTGAAGCAAGGAGCATCGTGATTGCTCTCATATCATCTATTCCGCCATCAGTATCAATGATGACATAATGATTAGGTTTCCAGGGATGGGAGTGCAGTGAACAGTTGATCAGAATAGCGGCAAGCAGTAAAAGGAGTTTTTTCATAAGGAAGAGTATAACACAAAATTAGTGTAATTCAGGCAAGGAAACAATTGGTGTTGAGTCCGGGTGCTGGGGTCTTCGTGAGGTAATTCCCCTACCGGGAGGGGTTGGGGTGGATTTTCATGTTTCATGTTTCATGTTTCATGTTTCATGTTGCATGTTGCCGGAAGCCCGAAGCCTGTTACCGGTTGCCTTTACCCTGTACCGTGTACCTTAAACCGTGTACCATACGGGGATTAGTCCTGCATTACCGGTCTTATAGATAAAATCAATTTTGTTACACCAGGTTTTTAATAATGAGATATTTTTTATCTTGAGCCCATCAAAATATTACTTATGAAGAAGAAGATCTTCCTGTGGTTTTTGCCTGGCTTGATTATTGGGGCTATTGTGATCCTTGGCGCCGGAAAAGCAATAAAGATGACGTCATCAAATGATTTTTGCATGTCGTGCCATGTTCACCCGGTTGCTGATGCCAACTGGAAAAAGTCTGTTCATTACGTTACCCAGTCGGGGATGAGAATTGCCTGTGTTGAGTGTCATCTTCCCCCGAAGGGTGAAGGTTATCTCTGGGCCAAGACAACTACCGGTCTGAGAGATTTATGGGGATACTGGTTCAAAGACTCATCCGAATTCAAGTGGGAAGACAGAAGAAGGCTTGAGGTTGCCCGTGAATATGTTTTCAATAACAGTTGCACAAAATGCCATGAGAATCTTTTTCCGCCGGAGATGACAAAAGAGGGAGAAGATGCACATTTATACTACCAGCAAACAGCGGAAAGAGACGATATCCAATGCATTAACTGTCACCTTGATGCCGGCCATGTTATACCCGGGTATACACATGGAAGCAATAAAACCTTTGGCGCCACTTCAGCTAACAAGGAAGTTTTTACGGAAGCAACAAAAGTTGAGAAGTTCGGGAACTTCACAGAAAAAATCCCCAACTCATCTGTTGCCTTCAATATGAAAGCGATACCCGGCGGGAAATTTATGATGGGAAGTCCCGATGACGAACCATTCAGAAGGACTGATGAAGGACCTGTACATGAAGTGGAACTGAGTCCGTTCTTCATGGCGGAGATTGAAGTTTCATGGGATGAGTATATGGCATTTTACGTTCAGACCGCAGCCGAAGGCAGATCGACAGATACCGAAGGTTTAAGGACCGGGATGGATGAAGAAACAGATGCTGATGCAATTTCGGGCGCCACTCCTCCTTATGGTCAGCCCGACCAGGGATGGGGTATGGGGCAGAGACCGGCTATTTCATTCTCATATCATGCAGCCGAAACATATTGCAGATGGCTTTCACTGGTAACCGGAAAGACATACAGGCTGCCGACAGAAGCAGAATGGGAATATGCATGCAGGGCAGGTTCCCAGGAGCCTTATTTCTTCCCCGGCAATCCGAAGAAATTTGAAAAAACAGGTCTCGCTGCCAGATTATCAAAAAATGATACTGCAGTAATTAACACCTTTGTCATATATAAAGGTAACAGCCCTTCAAAAACACAGCTTCCGGAGAGTGTAAAACCGAATGCATTCGGCTTAAGGAATATGGCAGGTAACGTGGCTGAATTCTGTGCTGACTGGTATTCGCCAACAGCTTACACATCAACTGCTGTCAGAAACCCGAAAGGTCCTGCTGACGGTACCGAGCACGTTATAAGAGGAGGTACATTCCAGAGTACTGCCGGTTATGTAAGAAGTGCAACCCGTGATTATACAAGGACGGAAGACTGGCTGAAGACCGATCCGCAGATGCCAAAGAGCATATGGTGGTATTCCGATTGTTTCAATGTTGGCTTCAGGGTCGTATGCGAATTTGATAACAAAACGGGCAATACTGAATATGTGCCTGAAACAGTACCGGAAGACGAAACTGAAGATGAAGAAGAAACGGAACCGGCGAAGAACAAAACTAACTGATTGGATTGCGGATTTTGATTGCGGATTTATGATCACAATCCGAAATCGTAAATCCACAATCCGAAATCCTAGTATTTGACCTCTTCGATCTGTTTCTTCTCTTTAAAGAAGAATATAAAGCATATTAATACAGCCACTGCTATAGCAGCAGGCACGTACCAGATACTGCGCCACTGGTATACCTGGTTTTCGGAATAATAATTTGTTACAAAACCTGAAAACCATGTACCGATGAACATTCCGAGACCATAGGTAACAAAAGTGAACAATCCCTGTGATGTGCTTTTGATCCTTTCGTTTGATTTCTTTTCAGTATACATGTAGCCGGTGACAAAGAAGAAATCATAGCAAACACCGTGGAGAATTATAGCAGTATACAGCATCCAGATGCCTGAACCCATATTGCCGTATGCGAAGAAAAGGTACCTCAGGAGCCAGGCTGCCATGCCGATAAGGACCATCTTTTTCACTCCTATCCTGTTGAAAAGGAATGGGATTGCCAGAATGAAAAGGGCTTCCGATATCTGTCCCATTACCATTTTTCCGGCAGCGTTCTGCATACCTGACTGGTTAAGGTACAGGTTTGCGAAGCCAAAATAGAATGAAAGAGGGATGCAGACGAAGATGGCAGCTATGAAAAATATGAGGTAAGGGCGGTCTTTGAAAAGTACCAATGCATCAATACCGAGAATAGAACGGGCAGAAGCTTTTTCCTTAGCCTGTGGCGGTGTATCAGGCAGGAAGAAGCAAAACACAGCGAGCGCTACGGAGACTATCGATGCCATATAGAACGTAAGAGGAGTTTTTTCAATTCCGAGAAAAGCTATCATGAATCCTGAAATGACCCATCCTACTGTTCCGAAAACCCTTACAACCGGAAATTGCTTTCCAGGATCTTCCATTTGCCTGAAAGCAACACTGTTTGATAAGCCAATAGTTGGCATGTAGGCAAGCGAATAAAGAAGTATGATCCAGTAAAATGCGGAGTTGCTCTCTATTTTCGAAGCCATAAAGAGCAGTACTCCTCCGATAATATGTAAAACACCCATCACCTTTTGAGCGGCGAAGAACCGGTCGGCGACCATCCCGATGAAAAAGGGAGAGATCATTGTGGCAATAGCCAGCGCACTGTAAGCGGCGCCGATCTGGATGCCGTTCGCTTTAAGGACCTCGCTCATAAAAGTTCCCATCGTAACATACCAGGAACCCCAGATGTAATACTGGAAAAACATCATTACCGAAAGGATGATGAATGATTTTCTTTTCATAAACAGATATTTTGGTTAAAGTGGTCTATTAGCTACTATATCAGAAATTTTAAGTTAGTTTTTTCAGAACATATTCAGGTCATAATTCGGGTCAGTATATTTATGGTATTTTTAAAAAAATCGTGTTTCAATGAAAATGGTAAGTTAAAAAAATGGAATGAAAATTAAAAATTGTTAATTTCACCCCAGCATTAAGACAATATTGAGTTTAAAAATTTAGATTAAAACTGAAATTTATTCTTGCTTTCTAATAAACCACTTATTATATTTCGCTTTGCGAAAAACGTAACCTGACTCTATTGTTCTTTGATATACTGGGCGCCGGGTAATTGAGTATTATACTTTTGATTCTGCCTTATTTTTATGTGAATAGCTTTTCCGTATTTATTGACAGTTGATCTGTATTAAACCTTGTAAAACTAACCTTTTGGACTTTCTTGTATTCTGTTATTCGAATAATCCATGAAATTAACACCATCCAAATATTTATTAACCTAACTAACAGTTTAACAGTATGAAAAAAACTCCCAACTACTTTTGGCTGCTGAAGCCAATCGTGACTATTCTTCTGTTCTGTGGGGTGGCATTCACTGCTTTCCCGCTGCCTGACGATCAACAGGTCAGGATAACAGGAACTATTACCGATGAGACGACGGGTACAGGTATGCCCGGTGTCAACATCCAGGTTAAAGGAACAACAGTCGGAGGTATGTCTGATGAAAACGGACAATACTCGATTAGCGCTCCTGCCGGCAGCACAGCCCTGGTGTTTTCATTTATAGGTTATACCACCCAGGAAGTTGCAATAGAAGGCAGGACAACTGTTGATGTTGCACTGAAGAGTGAACTGACCGACCTTGATGAAGTTGTTGTTGTTGGTTACAGTACCCAGAAACGTGCAAACGTTGTCGGTGCTGTTGCTTCAATTTCCGGTGCAGCGATCAAAATCGGTTCCTTCGACATCAGTTACAACAGCTATTGCCGGCCGTCTGCCGGGGGTGACTGTATTGCAGGGAAATGGTGAGCCTGGGAACCTTGGAGCACAGATACTTATCCGCGGCCGTAACACAATATCACCGAATAACTCCGGTACTGACAGATATCGTAATACAGGTCCGCTTGTGATAATTGATGGTGTTCAGGGCAGATCAATGGATGAAATCGATCCAATGGATATTGCTTCATTTCCGTTCTGAAGGATGCATCAGCTGCAATATATGGAGCATCAGGCTGCCAACGGTGTTATCCTTATCACAACCAAAGAGCGGGCAGGAAGGTAAACCCAAGCTTAACTACCAGTTCTACCAGGGATTCATGACCCCGACAATCGTTCCGGAAACAACAAATGCTGGCGAATATGCCACAATGCTTTCAGAATACCAGGATGCACAGGGAAAAACCCGTACATATACGGATACGGAAATTCAATTATTCTTTGATGGCAGCGATCCATGGCGGCATCCGAACACAGACTGGTACGGTGACCTTATTAAAGACTGGACAACTACATACAGACATAATCTTACTATTGATGGTGGCGCAAGAGGGATGTTGTATTATATTTCTCTGGGACTTAAGGGGGATGAGTCATTTTACAAACAGTCCACCACAAGCTACAAACAGTATAATGTCAGTGCAAAGATTGACATGCCGATCAATGACTGGTTAAAAACAGGAATAGATATTGCAGGATTCCTGAACAATAGAGTATATCCCTATAAGAGCGCCGATGCAATCGTAGGTCAATCAACACGATTATTACCGACACAATGGTCATTCTGGCCAAACGGACTTCCAGGTCCGGATATTGAATATGGTGATAACCCTGTAGTAACATCAACATTTGCAGGTGGAAAAAATGATCAGAAAACTTACAGGCTGCAGAATACATTCGATGTCACAATTACTCCTCCCTTTGTAAAAGGACTGTCAGTTAACGGATCTTTCAGCTATGACCTTACGAATTATTACAATAAGGCATTTTATAAGCCATGGATATTGTATTTCCCGAATAGAACTGCACCCGTTGATCCTACCACAGGATTGAATGTACTACTCCGCTTATTCCTCAGTCCAGAGGTCTTTCTTCACCTGAAAACAATGAAAGATATGACAGGACAATTAACCAGACAGGTAACATTAATGCTACTTATACAAAGAAATTCGGAGATCATAACATTACCCTTTATGCTGGTTATGAGCAATATACAAATGACTATAACGGCTTGTAGGGTTATCGTAAATACTATATTTCTGATCTAATCCAGACAATGGATGCAGGTTCGGATACAGAAAAGAATACAGCAGGTTATGCAACGATCTATGCCCGTAAATCCTGGATTGGACGTGCTACCTATGATTTTAAGGGAAAATATCTTGCTGAATTACTCTTCCGCCGTGACGGTTCCCTTAAATTCCCGCCAAACAGCCGCTGGGGTAATTTCCCGGGATTCCTTGTTAGGATGGCGTGCTTCAGAAGAAGGTTTCTGGAAGGACAATATTCCATTCGTCAATTATTTCAAGCTGAGAGCATCTTACGGCAAATGGGAATGGACCCGGGTGATCCATTCCAGTATATGAATAAATTTGGTATGTCATCCGGAATGGTATTCGGAACAGGTACTTCAATCGAAACTGTAGTCGGACCTCCCACAATTGCAAACCCGGTTATTACATGGGAAACTCAGACAACCAAAACATTGGATTTGATTCAAAATTCTTAAGTGACCTATTCCATCTGAATTTTGAATACTTCTATAACAAAAGGGAAGATATTCTCTGACCAAGGGATGCAACAGTTCCGGGCTATACCGGGCTTTCACTTCCAACTGAGAACATTGCAAGGGTCGACAACAAGGGTTACGAGATTGACTTCGGAGTTCACAAGAATATCACATTCCGATCTCCGTATTGATGCTACCCTTAATTTCTCTCACAACAGGAATAAAATTGTTTTCATGGATGAACCTGAAACACTGTCGAATGGCAGAGAAGAGAAGGGAAACCATTTGTCTATGATAACGAAAACCTTATGTACAGAGCTATCGGTATTTATGCTGATCAGGGAGCCTTGACAGATATCCACATCTGGCAAATGCAAAACCTGGTGACGTTATTTTTGAAGATGTGATCGGCAATGGTAAGATAATGCTGATGACAGGGTTTTCCTTGATAAAATGGATATTCCTGAAAATTATTACGGAATCAACCTTGACGTAACTTATAAGAGCTTCACACTTATCAGCTCTTGTGCAGGGACAGGGAGAATTCTGGAAACTGAATTATTATGATAACCGTCGCGGTGTAGCAGGTAACTACTTCCAATGGCACTATGATAACAGATGGACTCCTGACAATATTCATACCGATGTTGCAAGAGCTTACAACAGGGATGACCTTTACTGGTCAAATGATGTAAGAAGAAGTACATACTGGTATGCTAACTTTGCATTTGCAAGGTTGAAGAACTTTGTTCTTACATACAATATTCCTACCAGTCTGTATAAGTCTCTCGGTATTCAGAATGCCAGTGTATACTTCTCAGGAAACAACCTTGCCCTTATTATATGCTAAAACAAAGACATTCGATCCTGAAGTAAATAACCCTGGTGTATATCCTGCCATGAAAACTTTTGCTGTTGGAGCGAATATTACTTTTTAATTAATTAAATTTATAATCAGTTGAATATGAAAAGAATATTTAATTATTTAATAACGATAGCAGCTTTGTTGTTTTTTGCAACGTCATGTACTGACGTTCTTGATAAACAAGCTGTTGATTCCTTCAACCAGGATGTCGTTTTTGCCGATATAAACATTGTGAAGGCTTATGTCGGGAAGTGTTATGACAGGATGGGAGGAAACACAAATACTGGTATTCTTGGCATGCGCGAAGACCTTCTTTCTTCCGCCACAGATCAGACTCTGTGTATCCACCGTCCTGCAAACTATGTTGATCTGAAAGGGATATGAGCCCTGACAATCTTGGTTATTATGCCAACAATGGTTATGGAGGATATCTTCGCTGGACTAACCTTTATGAAAATATCCAGAACCTGAATACAATTCTTGAATATTGAAGATGTTAAGGTCACTACATCAACGATGAGAAGTCTTAAGACAGTCTTAAAGGTGAAGCTTACTTTATCAGGGCTTATGAGTATGCCACACTTCTTTTCGTACACGGAGGTGTTGTTCTTGCTCGACAAACCTTTTAAGCTTGAGGATGATTTTTCAACACAGGTCAGATCTTCAATAGCAGAAACCAAGAATTTCATTCTGAAGGATATCGATGCCGCTATACCGCTTCTGAGCGACAAGAATATTGAACAGGGCAGGGCTACACCTGCTGTTTGTGCTGCTCTGAAATCAAGATTTCTTCTTTTCTGCGCAAGTAAGCTCACCAACGGCGGTTTTGCCGCACAGGCAGGTAATAGTCTTGTTTCATTCCCTGCAGGACAACAGGTGACTCTTCTGGAGGCTGCAAGAGATGCTTCTAAAGCAGTCATGAATGGAGATTATGGTCATTTTCCTTGTTGGTAATACAGCCGATCCTGCTATTGCCATTACACCGGCTCAGATCGCATCATATGCAGAAAATTACCAGAAGATTTTTACCCAGAAAGGTACATGGAACAAGGAAACGATATGGGGAATCCAGTACCCAATTACCGGAGGAAATACCAACGTATGTAACAGGTGGAATGGTCCGTGTGGTTATCATAACTGGGGGAACAACAATCCCACTGAACCTGCAGTAAGAAGCTTCGAAATGGCAGATGGTTCAAAGTTCGACTGGAACCAATATAACCCGGGTGATCAGTTTACAGCAAGAACAGCAACTGCTGCAGAGCTTACTGCTAATCCGCTGATTAGTCCTTATAATGGTCGTGAACCACGTTTCTATGCGATTGTACTTTATCATGGCGCTCAATGGCAGGCAAGGGGTGATCTTTCATCCTCTGGTTGAAACAGGTCATTTTTATAAAAATGACGGTACTTTAAAGCTTAATGGTAATGATACACAGACAGGGTCTTATTGAAGCATGGAATGGAACAAAGACCGGTTATTATCTGAAAAAGTTCATGGATCCGGAAACAAACGGACAGTATAATAATAACACAAACACCTGGGTTGAGTTCCGTTATGCTGAGATCCTGCTGAACTATGCAGAAGCATGTATTGAGCTTGCTGTTCTGGGCCAGGCTGCCGATTTGCAGAATGGAATCGAAGCACTTAACCAGGTCAGGAACAGGGCAGGTTTACCCGACAGGGTTACAACCGATCCTCTCGTTGCCAGGGATTACATCCGTCATGAAAGAGCAATAGAATTCTTCGGTGAAGGACACCGCTGGTTCGATACACGCCGCTGGATGATCCGGGACCAGGTTACGACAAATGTCTATGGTATGAAGATCAAGCAATATGATAATGGTAATATGGAATGGAAACTTGATATGAATGACCTTGAAGACACAAGAACCTGGGCCGGCGATTATATCTACTGGCTACCGATTGACAGGATGAGCTCATTAAAGCTCCTCAGCTGTGCAGAATCCCGGATACTAACCAGGAGTTTATTCAATATGATAAAAAAAAAAGGCGTCTCATCGAGGCGCCTTTTTTTATCTGTAAAAAGCCCAGTACCAGAAAGTATTTCCGAATTGCTTTTTCAAAGCAGGTTCCGCAGCCTTGGGATCATTTCCATATTGTTGGAAAACAGTAAGGAACTGAGTCCATCGCTCCTGTGTTAAAGGGCTGACCCGAAGATTGCCCTGGTATGGTGAAACGCCATCATTCAGTGTTGCTATTGCAAGCAATGCTTCTTCAACATGAACGGGAAATGATTTATAACCCAGTTTTTCAAACCTGGCGAAATTCTCAGCCAGCCCTTTGTAATCTTTCTTCAATAAGAGCCAGGCAATTTTAATATCGAATGCATTGCGATTCAGTGAATCGGCAGAATTGATCAGTTCAATATTTACATATGGATCATCGGTTATTGAGAAAAAATCTGTTTTAACGCGGTTTTTTCTCCTTGGACCAAGCTCTTTATCTGATTCAACAGCAGGATCATTGAAAAGGAGCTTTTCGAACCGAAGGGCCTCCCCGCGGTAAAAGAGCGTTTTTTTCAGAAGTGAGATGTACTTCGCAGCAATCATGTAATTGCCATTTATCAGTTCGGTTCTGATCAGCATTTTAAGCCCTTCAGGCGTATGTCCCGTCATGACCATATTCTCGAATGCCCAGCGGTGAGCTTCATTAATCATACCTGTTGTGTAATAGAAATAAGCGCCGCGCTTGAGCATCTCCGTTACCATCTCCCATTTGAGAAAAAGCGTTTTGCCATCCGGACTCTGCAGAAATCCGAAAAGCCTGTCATTCAGAATCCCTTTTTCTTCGAGTGCCATATTGTTGAAAAAGAGCGTCAGCGAATTTGCAGAGGGGTACCTGGTGTTATACTTTATTATTTCATCAAAATTTCCTTCATAGAAGAGCTTTTCCACATGGAAATAATGTATGTTCTTCCTGTCATAATTGTAAACTCCTATAAACAATAAGAACAATGTTATTATAAACGATCTTATAATGCTCTCACTATTGTAGGAAGCGCTCACAAAATTTGGCGCCGGAAAGTTGATTTTTGAAATAACAGGAAGCAGAACAACAATGCAAAGAATAATAATATAGAGCATTCTGGTAAGCTGCACCGCAGGAAGTTCCATCGGAAAAAATATCAATGATCCTTTGCTTTCAAAAAAAAGGAGGTTACCGGAAACCACGATTGTCATTGCCATTATGGTCCATTGCGAGACTATCCTTGTCAAGGGCCTGGTTCTATAAAGAATAAGATAAAGTGTAGACGTGATCAGGAATATCCAGCAGAATCCACCGGTGAGGAAATACCAGAATGGAATAAGGACCGCAGGGATCCAGCCTTTTAAATACTTCTCCGTCTTCAGGCAAAGGAGGAAGAACAACACCTGACTTAAAATTCCGACGCTATAGTGTATCGAAAGAGTGTAATCGGTCTGAACCAGGAACAGGAGAAGCCCTTCCACAAACGGGATTATTTTCTCATTTTTACCGCCTATCCGGTATACGCAAGCTGAAATAAAATATGAAGTGAGAGTAATTACAGATGAAATGATCAATGCTCCGGTAGCAGGATAATAATAGAAAGAGGTAATAAACTCTGAAATGACTTTGAGAAACCCTCCAGGCATGTTCAATTTACCTGAAAAATACTCAGGAGAAAAGATAAAGAGTGAAGCTTTTTCCTGAAAGAAGAGAATATAGCCGGCAAAGAATGCGAACCAGATGAACAGACCAGAAAACAGGATAATATAAGGGAGTCCTGCAAAAAACCGTCCTGTAAGAGATTTGTTCATCATTTGTTCTCCTGGAATAACTGTTAAAAAACCACTCCTCCATTTGGCCTGCACTGCTTCTGAAAAAACAGTCTTTCGCATTTTTCCCGGACTGGTTCTTATTTCAACCGAGGCAAACTCAGGGATATTGAAGCTTTTAAAAAAATTGCTGTAGAAACCCGGATCTTTCTGTGGCAGTATAAATGGTTTTGAAGCTTTTCCGGTTTCATCAATATAAGAAATATACGGTCTTGCGGTCAATCCATCATCCCTTTTGCTGCTGAATACAATCCATCTGCCATTTGAAGACCAGGAATGATAGCTATCAGTGAAATCGCTGTTGAGATCAAGACGTGAAGTTTTCAGGTCGGAAAGGTGACAGACCAAAGATCTGCTTCCTTATGCCAGATCGGAAAACAACCGTAATCGGCAAGAGTAAAGACAAGGAATTTCCCATCCGGGGAGACCCGGGGAAAAGCGACACTCTTTTCCAGACTGTCGGCATTAAAAATCAGTTCAGGGCTTCCGGCAGATTTCATATCAGGATCAAATGAGATGCGGTAAAGGTTATACCTGATACCGGTATAATCATAATCATCACCTATCTGTGAAGTGCGGCAGAAGTAGAGGATTTGCCATCAGGAGACCATTCCGGATATGTGTCCATTGAATTCTCACTTCCCTGTATGTGGATATCTGTCATTTCATTTTTTTCAACATCGTAAAGAACGAGTGAAGATTCAAGATCGCTTACTTCGACTTTCTTGTTATCCGCTGAATGAAACCTTTGTATTATTTTATTGGCTGAAAATGCCACATATCTGCCAGAAGGATGCCAGCGCGGGTATACAGCTCCATTTTTCATCTCCCTGGTCTTCAGGTTGACTTTCCTGAAATCATTTTCTGAGTAAAAAACAGTTCCGCCAAGAGATCCCCTGATGTGAAAAAGGAAATCACCGGTTTTCCCGTTATTGAATGAATGGCAGTTTACACAGTTATCTTCTGCAACACGGTTTTGAATAATAACCTTTGTTCTGAAATCCGACAGGTTGCGCATATTTATGCTAAGCTCTGACCAGCTTTCATACCCGGGATAAAGCAGCCTGTAATACAGGTAAGGATCGATATTCTCAGGAGCAAAGCTGTTGAGGATTTTCTCGTATTTCGACCAGTTGTTTTCATTGTCTCTGACGAACACTTCTATACTGAACTCCTTTCCCTTGTTATTCCCTGCAAATAATTTCCATTTTCTTTCAGGTATTATGATTTTCCCGTTTCCTGAAGTTATGTTGATTTCATCGCCCGATTCAGATCGGATCTTAACATAGAATGCTGATCCCGGAATTGTTATCCGGAAGTTTAAAGGAGCTATGTTGAATGGTATTTTTATTCCGTTATAATCAGGGATTATTCCGGGTAATTCTCCTGCAGAATTAACATTAGTCCCTGGCTTATCTCCACAAGAAATAAGAAGGGCGGACAATATGAATATCAGCAGAAAAGAATGATATTTCATCGGGTAAAAATACTCACTTGATCTCACTCTTCAAATATTCATTTTATTTTCCTAACTTTAAAAGAAATAACAGAAAACCTGAGCAATCACTATTGTTTTTCTGAAGCAGGGAAGATTAGTTAAAAAACCTTAAAGGGTTTTAAAAATTTGTTAATTTCATGGTGGTTGTCTACATTTGGTTGCATTCACAAGTATTGTCAAATTCTTTAACCATAGTTCTTCACAAAACTAAAATCAGTATGAAAAAAGCAGGTATCTCAAGGCGTAATTTTCTGGGAAA
The DNA here is from genome assembly GCA_963744745.1 of uncultured Bacteroidota bacterium. GTDB lineage: Bacteria > Bacteroidota > Bacteroidia > Bacteroidales > VadinHA17 > LD21. The sequence goes on from CAVUVD010000002.1 coordinate 712,817, forward strand.
AGCAGCAACTGTGGGAGTAGCCGGTGTGGTTGTTCCCTCACTTATCACAAGCTGTTCCCGTGAACAGAAAAAAGTTGTTGAAATTCCAACTTTCCTGGATCAGGCTCCTGACGGACCGGTTCTGAAAGCCGGAGTGATCGGTTGTGGTGGCCGCGGAACAGGTGCAGCCATTAACTTCCTCAGTGCAGGACCTAATCTTCAGATTGTTGCACTAGGTGACACTTTTAAAGACAGGGTTGATTCCTGCCGGGAAAAGATCCTGAAAGAAAAAAATCAGGAAGTTCCTCTTGATAAATGCTTTGTCGGCTTCGATGCATATCAGAAGGTTATCGATGCCGGAGTAGATATTATCATCCTGGCAACTCCTCCGATGTTCCGTCCGGAGCATCTTGCAGCAGCAGTTGCAGCCAAGAAACACGTATTTGCAGAAAAACCTGTTTGCGTTGATCCTGTCGGTGCAAGGTCGGTAATGGCTACTGCTGAGAAAGCAAAAGGTATGGGTCTTACAATAGTAACAGGAACACAACGTCGTCACCAGCGTAACTATGTTGCTACATGGCAGCAGGTTCAGCAGGGACTTATGGGTGATATCACCGGTGGTAATGTCTATTGGAATGGCGGTAAACTATGGCATCGCGATAATAACCCCGAATGGACAGAAATGGAATGGATGATACGCGACTGGGTTAACTGGACATGGTTGTCAGGTGATCATATCGTTGAACAGCATGTACATAACCTCGATGTTATGAACTGGTTCACCGGAATGCATCCTGTAAAGGCTGTAGGTATGGGCTCAAGACTCCGCCGTGTTACCGGGAATCAGTATGATAATTTCAGTGTTGATTTCACATTCGAAAACGGAATGCATTTCCATAGCATGTGCCGCCAGATTAACGGTATGCAAACAATGTCTCAGAGAGAATCCAGGGAACCAAGGGATCGAGCAACTGCGTTGATTCAATTCTTGACCTTACTGGAACAGAAGTATGGAAGTATGAATACCCGCTTGACAAAGATGGCAAACCAACCAATCGCCCGGCAGTTGACCCATATGTCCAGGAGCATATTGACATGGTCCAGTCAATCAGGGAGAATAAGCCTTTCAATGAGCTTGAAAATACCGCTGTTTCAACAATGGTGGCAATCATGGGTCGTATTTCTTCCTACACTGGTAAAGAAACAACCTGGGATGAAATGATGAACTCCGATCTCAAACTCGGTCCAACAGTATTTGAATTCGGTCCTGTTGCAATGGACAAAACCGTTCCAATCGCAGGGCTTGCTTATGATGCCGAAGCTGAAAGAAAAAGAGCTGAAGAAAGAGCCGCAGCAAGGAAAAAAGCAGCTCAGGGATAATCAGAAATCCAGAAATTAATTATGAATAACTCAAGAAGGAATTTCATAAGAAAAGTCAGTACTACAGGAGCCGCTATCTTAGCTGCTCCTGCAGTTTTTGGCTCATCCGTAACCTCAAAGCAACAAAAAGCCACGGATGCGGTGAAGCCATTTAAGCTCAAATACGCACCGGGATTAGGGATGTTCCGTCAGAATGCAGGAGAAGACCTGATCGATAATATTAAATTTTGTCATGACCAGGGTTTTCGGGCAATATTTGACAATGGCCTGATGCGCAGGAAACCTGAGGAACAGGACAAGATGATGAATGAGCTGAGCCGCCTGGGAATGGATTTCGGTCCCTATGTTCTCAGGGCAGACTCAGGAAAGCAGGATTTCGTTCTCAATACGCAGGAAGTCCGTGATATGCTCACCGCAAGCATGAAGGAAGGAGTGGAATGCTCAAAGAGAACCGGCGCAAAACTGGCGCTTATTGTCCTGGGCAGGTATGATATGAAGCTTCATCCCGATTATCAGCTTGCGAATGCCATTGATAACCTGAGGCTTTGCTGTGATATCATGGAACCTGAAGGCATTACACTTGTGCTTGAACCTCTTAACCCGTATATCAATCACCCGGGATTGTTCCTGCAGCGTATACCTCAGACCTATGCAATATGCAGGGCAGTTAACAGGCCTTCATGCAAGATACTGAACGATCTGTATCATCAGCAGATCACTGAAGGTAACCTCATTCCGAATATGGAACTATCCTGGGGCGAAATAGGGGCATTCCATTGCGGTGATAATCCCGGCAGGAATGAACCGGGCACAGGTGAGATCAACTACAAGAGTGTCTTCAAATACATCTATAACAAGGGATACCAGGGCACAATCTGCATGGAGCACGGCAACAGCCGGCGCGGTACCAAAGAAGGTGAACTGGCACTCATACAGGCTTACAGGGAAGCAGATAGCTTTGAGGTGTAGGCCTCTATAATCCTTATTAAGACGAGGCGCGGAAGGCCTCTTCTTTTAATGCACTGAGTGTCTCAGAGTATTCTAGAGTACTGCTAAAGTGCCTAGAGGCCTAGAGTACCTAAAGTACTTAGAGTACTAAAAGAAGATAAACAATGCCCATGAAAATTAAGATTGATCAATTTAGCTGGTTAATATCGTTATTGTTTATTACTTCATGTAAGCAATATCCGATTCGCGACTGTTTGTGGGGAGTTTTACAAAGCCCGGTGAAAAGGGTCTGTCTGTATTCGACTTCAATGAAAAAAATGGAGACCTGACTCTTGTATCACAATCCGATGTTGGACCTAATCCTTCGTATTTCTGCTATTCATCGGAGAATAGTTTATTGTATGTTGCGAATGAGGTGATGGAGTTCAACGGAGTATTCGGAGGCGGGCTTACCACATATAAGTACAATGAAGGTGAGGCTTCATTTGAAAAACAGAATGAAATGCTTATTCCGTACGGAGGTCCCTGCTATATTTCAATGTCACCGGACAGCGGATTTCTTTTCCTGGCCAATTATCCAAATGGTTCTGTTGCTGTTGTCAGGCTGGATGAAAAAGGATTGCCTGAAACAATTACGGATACGATCTTATTTCTGAAAAGCGAGCCTGACGCTTCACATGGACACATGATACTCAATGATCCGGCCGGTGAAAAGATCTATGTAACAGATCTTGGACAGGATATGATCTTCAGATTTAATTTCAATACTGCAAGTGGTGTTCTTTCTGCAATTGATACACTTACAGTTCCGGAGCGTTTTGGTCCCCGGCATTTTGAATTCAGCAATGACGGGTCAAAGCTCTATGTAATAAATGAGCTGGGCTCCAAAATCACTGTTTTCTCCCTCGACGGTAAACCTGAACTCATCCAGACATTATCAACAGTGAGGGAAGGATATGATATGGATAATTATTGTGCCGATCTGCATATAAGCGCTGATGGACGGTATTTATACGGATCGAACAGGGGTGAGAATACTATTGTAACATTCGCTGTTCAGCCTGACGGGCTGCTGAAACTTGCCGGACATACCGCTTGCGGAGGTAACTGGCCAAGGAACTTTACCCTGGATCCTTCAGGGAAATTTCTGCTTGTCGGGAATCAGAAATCAGACAGCATCGCTGTTTTCAGATTGAATAAGAATACCGGTCTTCCGGGTAATACTCCAAAAAAATACAACATTCCGGCTCCTGCCTGTCTGAAATTTTATTAACGGTAACCGGCGACCGGCAACCGGCATCGGGCATAGATATGATCCGGTTATTGCTGCCGGAGGCCTGAATGCCTGATCTGTTGCCGTAAGCTGAGATGCCTGATGCTTTGTTATATTTTTTTGTACTTTCAGCGTTATTTTACATTAATGAACAGGCAGGAAATTATCAATGAGCTACGGAAACACCCTGACAAGACCTGGGATGTAATCGTTATCGGAGGCGGAGCAACCGGATTGGGATTGCCCTGGACTCAGCATCACGCGGATATAAAACACTCTTGCTCGAACAATCGGATTTTGCAAAAGGAACATCTTCAAGAAGCACAAAGCTGGTACATGGAGGAGTACGATATATGGCACAGGGTGATCTTTTACTGGTCATGGAGGCACTGCATGAAAGAGGGATATTGCTGAAAAATGCTCCGCATCTTACTTTCAACCAGGAGTTCGTAATTCCGGTTTATACTTTATTTGATGCAATGAAATATACTGTTGGTCTTAAATTTTATGATCTCCTTGCAGGTGGTCTTAGCCTTGGGAAATCATATTTTATCAACCGGGAAAAAACAATTGCAGGCTTCCGCTTTTAAGAAAAAAAGGATTAAGGGGTGGTGTTGTTTATCACGATGGTCAGTTTGATGATTCCCGACTTGCAATTGCTCTCGCAGACAGCTGTCCAGAATGGAGGTTTTGTAATTAATTATTTCAGTGTTACCGGGTTTGAAAAGAGTAATGATGGCAGAATTAGCCGGTGTTGCATGCAGTTGACCAGCAATCAGGAGGAAGATGATTTTCAAATCGAGGCTGGTGATAAATGCTACCGGGGTATTTGCAGATGAGATAGCCAGAATGGATGACTCTGAGATCAAAGCCAACGATAAGGCCCAGCCAGGGTGTGCATATTGTTCTCGACAGATCGTTTCTGCAGAGCGATTCGGCTATTATGATACCTAAAACCGATGATGGCAGGGTACTGTTTGCAATTCCATGGTATGATGAGGTGGTTGTTGGAACAACAGATACTCCGCTTGAATGAAGTCAGTCTGGAACCTGTTGCATTGGAGAAGGAAATAGAGTTCATACTTAAAACTGCAGGAAATTACCTTGTTAAACAACCCTCGAGAAAGGATATTCTCTGCATATTTGCGGGATTGCGTCCGCTGGCAGCCGATCCCGAAAATCCCGGATCCACAAAAGAGGTTTCACGAAGGCATAAGATTACAATTTCACCTTCAGGGCTTCTTTCAATAGTCGGAGGAAAATGGACAACATACAGGAGAATGGCGGAGGAGACAATGGACAAAGCAATAAAAGAAGGATTTCTTGAAGACAGGAAATGTGCAACACAGGAATCTGAGGCTGTACAGCAATATCAATGATGATAATGGCAGATTGAAAATTTATGGAGGCGGTGTTCAGGAAATAAAAAAATGATCGCTCGGATCCGGAACTGGGAAAACCATTGCATCGGATGACTCCCTTATACAAAAGCTGAAATAATCTGGATCTGCAGGAATGAAATGGTATGCAATATTGAAGATATTCTTGCCAGGCAGAACCCGGGCTTTGTTCCTGAATGCAAGGGCAAGCGCAGAAATTGCTCCTGAAACAGCCGGGATTATGGCACAGAAGATGGGATATGATCAGAAATGGGAGGAATGACCAGGTTGAATCATATAAACAACTTGTAAAAAAATATATTTAGTTAATCTTAATATTGATATAAATGAAAGAATTTATTCTTGCGCTTGATCAGGGAACAACAAGTTCCCGCGCAATTGTATTTGACCGGAATGGGATTCCGGTTGCAAGTGTCGCAAAAAGAATTCATCAATATCTATCCAAAACCCGGATGGGTGGAACATGATCCTGAAGAAATATGGTCAACCCAGGCAGGTGTAGCACTCGAAGCAATAACAAAAGCCGGACTTGAAAGTACCGATATTGCTGCAATCGGCATAACAAACCAGCGTGAGACAACAATAGTCTGGAACAGGAAAACAGGAAAGCCGGTTTATAATGCTATTGTCTGGCAGGACAGGCGTACAGCTGATTTCTGCGATCAGCTGAAAAGGAGGGATATAGCGATGACGATCATGAAGAAGACAGGATTGATAATCGATGCATACTTCTCGGCAACCAAAATCAGATGGATACTCGATAATGTGAAGGAGCAAGGAAACTGGCTGAAAAGGGTGAACTGGCATTCGGAACAGTTGATTCCTGGCTGGTATGGAATCTGACCGGCGGGAAATTGCATGTAACAGATGTTTCAAATGCTTCAAGGACAATGCTTTTCAATATTCATACTCTTAAATGGGATGATGAGCTGCTGAAAATATTCGATATTCCTTCATCTATACTTCCTGAAGTGAGATCATCAAGTGAGGTTTATGGTACATACACAGGTCATTTCTCATCTGACATACCGGTTGCCGGAATTGCAGGAGATCAGCAGGCTGCTCTTTTCGGACAGATGTGCATTGAACCGGGAATGGTGAAAAATACATATGGAACAGGTTGTTTCATGGTGATGAATATCGGAAGTAAACCTATTGAATCGAAAAGCAAGCTTCTCACAACCATTGCATGGAAGATAGGAAATGAAACACAATATGCCCTTGAAGGAAGTATTTTTATTGCAGGAGCAGTTGTTCAATGGCTTCGTGACGGTCTTGGCATTATAAAAAAATCAGCAGATGTTGAAAAACTTGCCGCAAAGGTTAAAGACAGTGAAGGTGTATATTTTGTTCCTGCTTTTGCCGGACTGGGTGCTCCTCACTGGAATCAGCATGCACGGGGAACTATTGTTGGTATTACCAGAGGTTCAACTTCCGCCCATATTGCCCGTGCTGCCCTTGACAGCATTGCATATCAGACACTTGAAGTACTTAAAGCAATGCAGAGATGATTCGGGTATTGATATCCGTGAATTGCGGGTTGATGGAGGAGCAACTGTTAATAATCAGCTGATGCAGTTCCAGTCTGATCTGTTGCAGGCAAAAGTTGTACGTCCAAAAATCACTGAAACAACTGCTCTTGGTGCTGCTTACCTGGCAGGTCTTGCAGTGAATTACTGGAGTGGTATCAATGAAATTAAGCAGCAATGGCAGGTGGATAGGACCTTTTCACCCGCATGAAAAGGGAGGAAACACAGTCGCTGATTAAAGGCTGGCACAGGGCTGTAAAAGCCGCAAAGCCTGGGCCGAGGAATCTGAACTGCAGTCCTGAGCTAGTCTGAATGTCCCTGTACCTTGTAATACCGTAAACCTTGTACCATTTATAATTAAATAATCTAACACGATAATATGAATGAATTTTTTGCTGAATTTTTCGGAACTGCAATGATCATTGTTTTTGGAGGCGGTGTTGTTGCAAATGTCCTTCTCAATAAAACAAAAGGAAACAACAGTGGCTGGATAGTTATAACTTTCGGGTGGGCTGTCGGGGTTTTTACAGGGGTTCTGATTGCTGCTCCTGTAAGCGGAGCTCATCTTAATCCTGCAGTTACCCTTGCACTTGTGCTGGCAGATAAATTTTCATATCGCGAATCTGCCCTTGTATGTTGCTGCCCAGATGCTTGGAGCTATGTTTGGCGCTTTCCTTGTATGGCTGGCATATAAAAAACATTTTGATGCAACGACCGATGCTGATTTAAACTTGCTGTTTTCTGTACCGCTCCGAATATCCGGAGCTACTGGTATAATGTCGTAACAGAGGTAATCGGAACTTATGTGCTTGCACTGGCAGTACTTTATATGGCAGAACCTGAAGTAGGTCTTGGTTCACTGAATGCCCTGCCGGTAGCATAGTTGTACTGGGACTTGGACTTTCACTTGGCGGACCGACAGGATATGCCATAAATCCGGCAAGAGACCTTGGTCCACGGATAATGCATATTTCTTCCAATTCCGGGGAAACGCGACAGTGACTGGAGCTTATTCCTGGGTTCCGATTGCCGGGCCGCTTGCAGGAGCGGCTCTTGCTGCCGGTATGTACAGGCTTTTCATGAACCTGTGACTTTAATGATTGATAATTAATGTAATACAAATATTGAACAAATTTTGTTTATGCCTGTTAATGATGATATTACAGCAATAACTTATTTCACTTGCAGATTTTTTAACTATCTTTGAAATAAACTTTTAAAATTACTGATATGAAAAAAATTCTCGTTTTGTTTGTTGTTGCATGTTTTTCACTGACACAGCTTTTAGCACAGGAATCCACTTTTAATAAAGGTGATAAGGTGCTTAATCTCGGTCTTGGATTAGGTACTTCATTGTATCACGGGATTGGATACAGCGGTGTTGTTCCTCCGCTTTCAGGATCACTTGAAGTTGCAGTGGTCGATAACATTATCGAGAAAGGTGTTATAGGTGTCGGTGGATATCTGGGATTTGCTTCATACAAATGGGACAACTATTACAGATATACAAACATAATCATTGGTCCAAGAGGTACATTCCATTATCCACTTGTTGACAAGCTTGACACCTATGCGGGATTAATGATCGGTTACAATATTGTTTCATCTACATTGGATCGGTACAGGTACAGAGATGTTTAGCGCTACCGGAGGCGGTATAGTATCTTCATTCTTCATTGGTGGCAGATATTACTTCTCAGATAATATGGCTGCAATGCTTGAACTTGGTTATGGTGTTGCGTACCTTAACCTGGGAGTGGCTTTCAAGTTCTAGAATATTCCAATTTTATATAAAAAAGCAATTCATCTAAATGAGTTGCTTTTTTTTTATCTTTACTTGTTACAGGCTATGTAATCAATTTATGCTGCAAATATGCACTCTGGTCATTTTATATCATCCGGATATTTGTTGATCCTCCTGGCAGTAACAGTTGCTCCTGTCCTGAAGGTATGCCGAACAGTGAGTGTGATGAACCACCACCAGATGCTGTAACTGATCCTGCATCGTTTATCAGTTCTGAAGGAGCAATACTGAATGGAAGAGTTGATGGCTCCATGGTCAGAAAACAATTGTAACTTTCGATCTGGGGAAAACGGATCAATATGGACAACCTGTTGAGCCTTTCAACTCTGCAATTTCGGATGTGAGCACCAGAGAGTGTGAGTATCCAGGTCAGCAGTCTGTTTCCTGGTACAACATACCACTTCAGGCTGAAAGCCTCAGGGGAATGTAAGGATGCTTTTGGTGAAGATCTTTCTTTCACAACTCGTAAGACGGGAGAAACTGGACTATTGTTTTTAATCCGGATATTATTTATGATAATGTGACTGACATTGATGGTCATGTATATAAAACAGTTAAAATAGGTACTCAGACATGGATGGCGGAAAACCTGAGAACGGAGAGGTTCAGAGACTCAACGAACTTACCACATGATTTAAACAATTTCACATGGACCAGCAGGACATCACCGGCGTACTGCACTTATAATAATCTTGTGCATATGAAATTTACACTTGGGTATTTATATAACTGGTATGCAGTTGAATCCGGTAAATTGTGCCCTGCCGGATGAGCACGTTCCCAGTGATTCAGACTGGAATACACTGATAGCATATCTTGGCGGGGAATCAGCTGCAGCTGTTAAACTTAATATGACTGGAACAGAATATGTGGGGTGCATCTAATGTCAATGCAACAAACAGTAGTGGATTCACTGCTATACCATCAGGTTTAAGGTATGGCTATATAGATAACAAAGGAGGATCTTTTTATGAGCTTGGACTGAGTGCAAACTGGTGGACATCAACTCAGACAAGTTCAAGCACTGCCAGATATCGTCAGATAGATAAGAATGGTGTAATATCAGGCTCAGCAAAAATTCCCGGGAAATACCTGCTTAATAACAAGAATTTTGGTTTTTCTGTCCGCTGTGTAAAAAACTAATTTCCCCAAAAACATAATATGGCCATAATCGGAATCGACCTTGGAGCAACAAAAATTTCAGGAGCTCTTTTCTCTGATGAAGGCAGGATTATCGACCGGGCTGGTATTAATTTAAACGGTAAAGAAGGAAGAGGTGTCGGAATGCTGATCAGCCAGGTAATAGCGATTCTTCTTGACTCCGTTGCAGGAAATGTTGCCGCTGCCGGAATATGCGTTCCCGGTATTGCTTATTCAGCTTCCGGAAATGTATGGGCACCTAATATTCCGGGCTGGGAAGATTATCCACTTGGAAGTGAACTGGAGAGTTTCTTCGGAGATCGCCTTTCATGTATCCGGGTTGAAAGTGACAGGACCTGTTACATCCTGGGTGAATTATGGCAGGGCGCCGCAAGGGGATGCAAACATGCCATTTATTTATCGGTAGGAACAGGAATAGGTGCAGGTATTCTTATTGACGGAAAGGTTCTTCACGGATCGGGAGATATCGCCGGAGCTATTGGATGGATGGCTTTACAGAGTCCTTACCTGGATGAATATATCAATTGCGGTTGTTTTGAATATTATGCATCGGGATCAGGGATATCCAGGAATATGAGGAAATTGCTCGGGGAAACTACTGATAAAGGCTTCTTCAGGGAAAAAAGTACAGACAATGTCAGCACTGCAGATGTTTTTAAAGCATACAGCATGAAGGATGAAAATGCAATTGCGGTTATTGATAAGGCTGTTAAAATGTGGGGTATGGCTGCTGCAAATCTTGTGAGTATTTTTGATCCGGAAAAAATAATTTTTGGCGGAGGGGTATTCGGTCCGGCAACAGTTCTTATCGGTGAGATTAAAAAGGAGGCGGAAAAGTGGGCTCAGCCGGTAAGTATTAAAAAAGTAAAATTCGAGAATTCTCTTCTGAAAGGAGATGCAGGACTTTATGGCGCGGGGTATATTGCTCTTAATCATGAATTCCGGGATCGTGGAATTTAATAGTATTAATTAATGCGTTTTGACAATTCTTATTCACGGAAATCTGTTTTCATGGCTGCGTGCGGCGGTATGTTCTTCTTTGGTATTGCCCTTATCAGTCTTGGCTCAGTGCTCCCATCCCTCTCTGCAAAATTCGGACTGGATGCATCGGCAGCATCTACCGTTGTGACATTTCTTCCCGCCGGGGTTTTACTTGGATCCGTTATTTTCGGACCCGTTGTAGACAGATTCGGGTATAAAGTTCTTCTGATCTCCAGCTCCCTTATTACCGTGGCGGGTTTATCATGGATCAGTGTGGCCGGGTCGTTAGCATCCGTAAGGACTGCAGTATTCCTGACAGGATTTGGAGGGGGCATACTCAACGGTGAAACAAACACTATCGTATCGGATATATCCTCAGATGATAATCGTAACTCGAATCTCAGTTTCCTTTCAATTTTTTTTGGAATAGGGGCTCTGGGGGTTCCTGTGTTAATGAGTATATTATCAGAAAGATATCAATTCGGGGTTATATTACTTGGCACCTCTCTTTTCATGATGATTGTCGTCATATCTTTTTTCTTTATCAGGTTTCCCGCTCCAAGGCAACCCCAGGGATTTCCGGTGAAGGAAGGATTCAGGCTATTGAAACAGCCATTATTGCTTCTCCTCAGCCTTGCCTTGTTTTTCCAGAGCGGGATGGAGGGATTGACAAACAACTGGACTACAACATACCTGGAAGCATCATCAATACCACGCGATAAGGCTCTGTTTTCACTTACCTGTATGGTGTTGGGGATGACATCGGCCAGGCTGATTCTTGGATTTTTACTCAAAAAAATAAAATCATACATTATTATCATAGCCGGATTATTAGTTATCACAACCGGGATAATAATTCTGATTACAGGAATACTAAATCATACGATTGGAATGGCTTTGCTGGGAGCAGGTTTTGCACCGGTTTTTCCGATTGTACTGGGTTACATCGGGTCATTATATCCTGATTTGCCAGGAACTGCATTCAGCATTGCATTATTTACTGCGCTGATTGGAAATACTGCACTGAATTTCTTCATGGGATTCATATCTGATGCTTTTGGAATCGATGCATTCCCCTTCATGCTAATGTTTTCCGTGATAATAATGGCAGCTGTAATAATATCAGCTCTTAAAAAGAAACCTTTAATAAATAAAATAAGATAATTATGTTAGCTAAAGAATGGTTAAATAATGTCCGCGGAATAATGGACAAGATAGAAAAGACACAGGTTGAAAACATCAAAAAGGCATCCATTATCATGGCCGATACGATCGAAGCCGGGAGATGGGTCCATACATTCGGATGCGGGCACGCCACAATACCTGTTGAAGAGATGTATCCCAGGATTGGAGGTTTCGTTGGATTTCACCCGATGGTTGAGCTTCCTCTTACTTATTTCACACATATAACCGGGGAAATGGGCATACATCAGTTCCTGTTCCTGGAACGGGCAGAAGGTTTTGGAGTTGAAATCATGAAAGCATATAATTTCGACAATAAAGATGCTATGTGGATTTTTTCCCATACAGGTATTAATAATGTTAATATTGATGTGGCTCTTGAAGCAAGAAAGAAAGGCATGAAAGTGATTGTTTACGGATCGGCTGCTGAAGCTGAAGGTAAGAAATCACGTCATTCATGTGGAAAAACTCTCTTCGAGCTGGCAGATGTGGTAGTTGACACCTGTGTTCCGATAGTTGATGCATCTGTTGTGCTGAAAAACCATTATGACAAGATCGGTCCGGTATCAACTATGGGATTTATTACAACTGTATGGATGACAATAACAAGTGTTGCCGAGATACTGGCAGATCGCGGTGTCAGGCTGTACATACATCCTTCACATAATGTTCCCGGAGATACCACTGCACGGCAGAGACTCGATGAAGCACTGGCAGAGTATAAAAAAAGAGTTGCCGGAGTTTAAGGAAAAAGCATTAGTTTTAGGGCGTATGAAAGCAAAAATCCGGATCATAATTATATGCCTTGTAACGGCAATTTCCTGTAGCAGGAATCAGACTATTACAATAATCGGGAAGGTTACGAACCCGGCTTTCGAGGGTTCACAAGTTTATATAATCGGCCCTGACGGAGCAGGCGAGAGGAATGAGGATTCGGCAATTGTCAGCAATGGTAGTTTCCGTTTCCGGCTTATCGCTGACATCATGGCTCTAAGATCAATCCATATTCCGGTACTCGATCGGGATGCTGTTGAAGACGTGATATTTGTCAAGGAACCCGGCACACTGGAAGTGATCATGTCAGAGAGTAGCAAGTCAAAAGGAACCAGGACCAGCGAAATACTTATGAACTGGAAAAGGATGAATATTGTTTACGACTCAACTCAGAATGATCTTTATTATATGTCAGGTATCCCGGGTATAAGCCAGGTTAAAAGGGACAGCATAATAAAGGTCTCTGCAGATATTGATTCGCAATACCTGGCAGGGATAACTCAAATCATTAGTGACAACACAGACAACGGAGCAGGACTTTTCCTTTTTAAAATGTATTATGATCATCTTCCGCTGGAAATCAGGAGAAATATCCTGGTTTCTTATGGTGAAGAATTTGTGGAATATGATCTTGGTCTCTGGAGCAAAGTAATGTTCGATAAGGAAATCCCGAAAGAGAATGGCTCAATAAACTGGGACGCTATCAGTAAACATTAATATTATAATATAAATTAATATTATAATATACGCGATGTGCGGTTAGGAAACGTATAAGATCCTTCAGTCGCAAACCAATGTAAACTTCGGATGCTAAGCATACTCTGACTGGTTTGCTCCTTCAGGATGACAATATTCTTTGGTGTGAGAGGGAGTGAAGAGGCGCATTTTGATCAAAACCAACTACAGATACAGTTTTTCTGCAAAATGCGCCTCTTCACTCCCCCAGACTCCTCCAATGGCGCCTGTCATGCTGAACGAAACGCAGTGAAGTGAAGCATCTTAAAATCTTGTTCGCTAATCGACAGAGCTGTCATAAGCAATGTAATAAAAATCCTGAGCCAGAACGAGGGAGTTTTGAAATGAAGGATCTCATTCTTCATTTTAACCAATCTCAACCGCACAACGCGTATTATAATATAATTAAAAACTAAATCTTACTCCTCCATACCAGTTTAACGGAAGCCCGGGATAGTAGTATCTTGGTTCACTACCCCCGAATCCCTGGGCATTAACCACCAGCATTGATGCATAATGAGTGCCTGTTACATTATTTACACCGGCATAAAGATTGATTTCCTTGTTATTTCCGGTTCTCAATCTGGTTGATACTTTAAGACTGGCAAGAAAATAGCCGGGATATTCATTGGTATTATCATCAGTAAGGTACTGCCTGCCGATATGCTGCAGGTGTGAGTGAAATTCAATTTTTCTGAATACATTCCAGAAAAACTGAACTTGCAGGGAATGTGACGGAATGCCGGGAAGAACTTTGCCATCATGGACAATGTCGTTATCGGTAAATCTGACAAACCTGTTTATTGCTCCTGTATAGCTCAGGGCTGACGAAAATTTGCCAGGAAATATTCCGGCATCGAACAGAACAGATTTCACCTGAAACTCGATTCCCTGATGCCTTGTTCTGCCTGCATTTATCCCGGTAAAGATGTCCTCGGTTATTCTCTTTGTTACCAGGAGATTTTTAAGGGTAATCAGGTAAAGCAATGCATCAACTTCAACCCTGGCAGTAGATGGTTTTAACCTTATACCAGCTTCATACTGCATTCCCTGTTCGGGTTTGATTCCCGGGTTTACGTCACCTGCGGGAAGCAATGTTTCTTCAGGCGATGGCAAAGAGAAGCCATGCCCCGCCGATGCGTAAAGTGCAAGTTGACCAGGCGAATAATTGATTCCAATTCGCGGTGAAAAGATGAATGGAAACTTTCTTGTACCTGACTGGTCGCCATTTGAAGGATATAAATCGGTTAATCTGTAACTGATCCTGTTAACAGCGCCGGCGATTGAGATATTGAGTTCCGGAAGAGGTTTATACTGAATCATGGAGAAAACATTAAAGTGCCATCTTCTCTCACTGTTCTCATTAATAAGATTGCTGTTCTGATCGAGACTCCAGCCGTATTCCTCTGTTATGATCTCAGTGCCGGTAACAATTTCTGTTTTTTGAATCCGGAAATTGATATTATAGCGAAAGCCTGAACCAGAGGACCGGTCATCGAGATTATTGAAAGGTCTTTTTTCATAATTATCATTCCACCTTCCGAAGATAATTCCATCACCGGAAAGGCGTGAACCGAAATTATTTTTCAGGTTTATTGCTCCGAGTATTTTATAATAATTCTTGAATCCTCCGATGGCCAGCCAGTTAGGGGCAGCCTGCCATGGAGAATTTTTGAACATAGAGTAGCCCACTGAACTCGGGATGCCTCCTTTTGAACCAATCAGCAGAAGAGTTGTATTAAGCGACCATGCTGAGTGTTCCCACCTTGTTGTAGACAGGAAGGTTGTCCGTCTGAAATTGTTGTTTTCCCTGTATCCTTCTGAACCTGTGTGGCTGAAGTTTCCCCAGAAAATGAATTTGTCCTTTACAGCCGTCCCCGAAAGATGCACTTTGCCTGTATTGAAACTTCCGTATTGCACACCGATGGTTCCCTGATTTTTTGTATTAGCAGGTGTATACATATTTATACTCCCGCCTAAACCGGAACCATAAATTGCCGATGAAGGACCTTTAAGTATCTCAATTTTTTCCATCCCCTGAAGATCCAGTTCTTCCGGAGTTGATACACCATCAGCCGAAGTTACAGGAATATCATTCAGATAAGCTCTTATCCTGTTTGAGTTGTATGGTGTACGGCTACCCATGCCGCGGATAACGATCCTGTTTGTTGTAAGAGTTCCGGATTGCATCGATACCCCGGGAATTGTGTTGATCAGCGTCGAAAAATGCTGACCATCTGATATATCAAGTTCTGACCCTGACAGTACCGAAATACTACCGGGACTTGTATGCACATTCGCGCTGACGCGGTACGCTGATACTGTAACCTCGCGGATCATTATCGTGGTATCCGGGAGATTCTGGGCAGCGACACCTGCACCAATTCCGGAAACCATGATACATGACAGAATCTTAACTACTGATTTATTCAACAGGAACAAGTCTGACAATTTTACCGGCAGGTTGTTCTACAGAAACATATATCAGGCCATCAGGTCCCATGACCACATTTCTCACCCGCCCGATGTTTTCAAGAAGCTTTTCCCGGTGTATTACAGAATGACCTTTAACAACAACTCTTTCGAGATACTGAAAAGCCAGTGAACCCACAAGCAGGTTATTCTTCCAGGCCGGATATTTGTCGCTCGTAACGAAAGTCATACCACAGGGACCGATAGAGGGAGTCCAGTAGAAAACAGGTT
This sequence comes from uncultured Bacteroidota bacterium, assembly GCA_963744745.1. GTDB lineage: Bacteria > Bacteroidota > Bacteroidia > Bacteroidales > VadinHA17 > LD21. The sequence goes on from CAVUVD010000002.1 coordinate 728,666, forward strand.
GTTCCATTCCTTCTTTCTCGTTTAATTCAGTGAGAATGGTACCATCATAGTTTATTCCATATGATATCACCGGCCATCCATAGTTTGCTCCAGGTTTAATGATATTCAGCTCATCACCTCCACGCGGTCCGTGTTCCGAAACCCATAACTCGTCCGTCACCGGATGGAAGCAGGTGCCCTGTGGATTGCGATGCCCGTAGCTCCATATTGATTTGATTGCACCGGGTGTGTTGTAGAATGGGTTATCTTCAGGAATTGTTCCATCTTCATTCAACCGATGTATTTTGCCATTACTGTTATCGAGTTTCTGTGGAAAATCAAAATGCTGACCTCGTTCACCATTTCCGAAGAACAGATGACCTTTACCGTCAAAAGCCAGTTTAATACCGAAATGGTGCCCTCTGTCCGTGTCCGGAGTCCCTCGATATAACTGCTGCTGCTCCGTCAGCCTGTTGCCCTCGAGTTTAGCCCTGATTATGGCTGTATTTCCGATTCTTTTTTTACTATTTGTATTTAGTGCAGAATAGGCAATGTATATCCATCCGTTTTTTTCATAATCAGGATGAAGGGCCAGATCGAGAAGCCCACCCTGTCCGAATGCCATTATTGGAGGTAATCCCTCGATTGGTGGTCCCATTTTACCTTTTGAAAACCTGTGAAGTGTTCCTTCACGCTCAGAGACAAGGAGATCGCCATTTGGAAGGAAGACTAATCCCCAGGGTACTTTCAGTCCCTCAACAACGGTCTCAACTGTAAACTTCTGCACCTCCGATTCGACGATCCCCTCTTTTGTAAGTGCGGGCTGGAGTTTGCTCCTGTCTTCAGGAATTCCTTTCTTTACATAAGCTGCAAGCGCTTCTATTTCACTATCGGAGAATGTCTTCTGAAACGAAGGCATCCCAATATCCTCAATACCATATTTGATACTACTGAATGCTGTAGAAGTACCTTCTTCATCCATCCATTTCTTTGCTGCAAATTTTTCCAGGTTTGCTCCATGACAACCTGCACAGAACTTCTGGTAATTTGCAGGAGCTGTTCGTTGGAATCCCGAACCTGCCATACGGTTTATATAGCTCATGCTTAATAAGCCTGCAGAAATAACCAGGACAATAACGAGGGAGAGTGATAATCTCTTCATTTTTATTAATAATGTGAAAGTAATTGTTAAACAAAACAGAGGAATACAATGTTCAAACCTGGGATTTGTACTTTACAAATCTGAAATAAGCTTTCGTTTTGTATGATATTTGCTATTTTTGTCAGGAATGAGGAAGAATATTGAAATAAAAGTCACTTTTATTTTTTTTGCCTGGTTGCTGATATTCGCACATGGCATAATTCCTCATAACCATATTGACGAGGATCTCTGCAATCATGCAGGCTATATACATGAATCACATGACCCCGGCGCTGATAGTAAGTCTGTAGAATTCAGATCGCTTTGTCATGATTATGAATCCTGTAACATATCCAATATCCTTTTTCAGAAGTTCAGCTCAGCAGAGGATCCATTACTTTCTGAGAGCAGGACATCTTATATTCCCATAGCCACTTCAGGCTGGTACATTCTTAAATATGATCAGCAGATACCCGATGCATTTGCTCCCGGTTCGGGCCAGCTAAGGTCACCTCCTGTCGCCTGAAACCAGTCCTTTATCAATCAGGTTATTTCCATTTACTTCCATGTACTCAAATATTTCGGTTGAAATAGGTTGTAAAGGTTGTAGATGTTGCAGAGGTTGTAAGTTGAAGCAGGAGGGAAACTGTTATAATTTCATAATTTTTTTCAATGAAAAAGTTCTTAATCATTATACTCGTATTCACTGTCTCGTTTTTTGTTAAGTGTTCATCTGACAAAACAGACGCCATTGATCATGATACTGATCATGTAACTGTTGAGGCGGAGCCGGCCGGTCAACCTCATGAAGAGGGTGAAGAAGCTGAAAATCACGAGGAAGAAGTTGATTCTTCTTATACTTTACTGACAGTTAAGAAGCAGCCTTTCTCATACACATTAAGAACCGGCGGAAGGATCACAGTCGATAGTCGTGATATAATTATGATAACGGCGAAGACTTCAGGCCTTGTTAAACTGCTGGATGATTATCTTTTCCCGGGGGTAAAGATCTCAAAGGGGGATGTGCTTTTCACAATCTCCGGGGAACAGCTGACAGAGGGAAATACCGAATTGAATTTCAGGCAGGTGAAGGTTGATCTCGACCGTGCCACTGCTAATTATGAGAGAGCAAAAAGACTTATTGAAGATAAGATCATAACCCAGGAGGATTTCCTGTCGGCAAAAAATGAGTATGAGAAACTTCTCAATACTTACGAGAATCTTTTTGCCACAACCGGGCAGAACGGCAATATGGTGGTTGCAGTTAGCGATGGTTATGTAAAGGAAATTTTTGTTACGGAGGGTCAGAAGGTAAGTCCCGGCGATTTGCTTGCATCGATTGTAATGGAGCACAACCTGGTTTTAAAGGCCGATGTCTCACCTGATATGATCGACATTCTTCCGACAATTACTGATGCAAATTTCTCAGTAGGTTACAGCGACAAGATATACAAGCTGAGTGAAATGAATGGCCGGAAGATTTCACAGGGGAAATCTACAGGAGCAAATTCATATTATATCCCTGTTTTCTTCAGGATGGATCATAGTCCTGAACTCATCGACGGTACATTTGCAGAAGTATACCTGATAGGGAGTAAAATAAAAGATGCAATCGTTGTCCCCAATACCGCCCTTATGGAGGAGTTCGGCAAAATATTTGTTTTTGTTGCGGATGATGATGGCGATTTTCTGAAAAGATATGTTGAAACAGGCTACAGCGATGGTCAAAATACTATGATAATATCCGGGCTGTCAGAGGGTGAACGTTTAGTTTCTACCGGTACATACAGGATAAAACTATCCCAGATGACAACAACAGCTCCTGCACATAATCACGAACATTAGGCCATGCTGAACAAGATAATTGATTTCTCGCTAAGGAACAGGCTTGTTGTCCTTATAGGATCTGTGCTGCTCTTTATATCAGGAACTTATATTGCGATCAGGATGGAGATCGACATCTTCCCTGAGCTGACCGCACCTACTGTTGTCATTCTCACAGAAGCCAGCGGAATGGCGCCTGAGGAAGTTGAGAGGCTGGTAACATTCCCCATCGAAACAACCGTGAACGGTGCAACCGGGATCCGCAGAGTCAGATCGAATTCTTCAATGGGCTTTTCCGTTGTGTATGTTGAATTCGACTGGGGTACCGACATTTATAAAGCAAGGCAAACTGTTGCAGAAAGGCTTATACAGGCGAATGAATTATTGCCTGAAGGTATCGACCGTCCTGTGATAGCTCCTCAGACATCACTCCTCGGTGAGATGATGATCATTGCAATAAAATCCGATTCCCTCAGTCCAATGGATCTCCGTGTTCTGGCAGACTGGACAGTTTCTCCGAGACTCCTCTCGGTAAGGGGTGTTGCACAGGTAAACGTTCTTGGAGGTGATCAGAAAGAATACCAGGTTCTGGCCGATCCGTATAAGATGAATTTTCATGGTGTATCACTCAGCGAGCTGATGGAAACCTGCAATGGCATGAATATTAATACTGCGGGGGGTATTATTAATCAATATGGGAATAAGTATGTGGTTCGTGGAATAGCCAGAACGGGTAACTTGCAGGAACTCTCAAATTCTGTGATCAAGGTCGCAGGGGGATATCCTGTCAGGATCGGAGATGTTGCAGAGGTGAAGATCGGAATAACACCTCCTTTAGGTACTGCTTTCTACAGGGGCGGGAGTGCAGTCCTTCTGACAATCACAAAACAACCTGATGCAAATACTGTAAAGCTTTCTGATGATGTCCTGGAAATGATAAGGGAGCTGCAGCAGAACCTTGGAGTAGAATTTCATACAGATATTTACAATCAGTCAGAATTCATCAGGACATCCATAAATAATGTTCTGAATGCACTTGTTGAAGGGGGAATTTATGTGTCCCTGATCCTGTTCTTTTTTCTTTTTAATTACAGGACCACTTTTATTTCACTTCTTGCAATACCGCTTTCCTTGCTGGTCAGCATAATTGTATTGCAGCTGATGGGTTTCACTATCAATACAATGAGCCTTGGAGGGATGGCCATTGCTATCGGCTCACTTGTTGATGATGCTATTATCGATGTGGAGAACGTTTACAAGAACCTGAGGAGGAATGTCCTTTTGCCGCCTGATAAACGTGAGCCCTCGCTTTCTGTAATTTTCAGGGCGTCTACAGAAATACGACCTTCAATCTGGAATGCGACCCTTATAATAATTATCACATTCGTTCCTCTCTTTCTTCTCGGAGATCTGGAAGGCAGGATGCTCCGGCCATTGGGAATAGCATTCATTGTTTCACTTTTTGCTTCACTGGTAGTAGCAATAACTCTTACTCCTGTTCTTTGCAGTTTTCTCCTTACCGATCAAAGAAGATTATCCCGGGCTGTTAATGGTTCGTGGACAGAACGAAACCTGAACAGGATCTACCGGCGGGCCCTTGAATTCACTCTAAAAAGAAGCAAAGCTGTGATATGGATAACTTCAGTTGTTTTTGTAATATCCATCTACCTTATGACAACTACAGGAAGTGCATTCCTTCCTCCGTTCAATGAAGGCGCACTGACTGTCAATGTCAGTCTGATGCCCGGCATTTCACTGGAAGAATCGGCTAAGGCAGGAGTCAAAGCTCAGAAATTGTTGCTTGGGATACCCGAAGTTTTTTCTGTTTCATGCAAAACAGGACGCGCTGAATTATCAGAACATTCATTCGGGGAGAATGTATCGGAGCTCGATGTCCCATTTGTGCTCGGTGACAGAACACGCGAGGAGTTTTTTGCTGATGTGAGAGAGCGTCTTAAGACAATACCGGGAGCGAATATTGAAGTAGGACAACCGGTTACACACAGGATGGATGCAATGCTCTCGGGTACAAAAGCAAACATTGCACTTAAGATTTTTGGTGATGATATTAACGATCTTTTCAGGATCGCAAACCAGGTAAAGGCCGAGATTACAAGTATTGAAGGAATCGGGGATCTCAATGTGGAGCAGATGACTGAATCACCGGAATTGAAAATCAGAGTCAGGAGAGAAAGGCTGGCCGGTTACGGGATCAGCATAAATAATTTTAACGATTTCATAAAATACGCCCTCGGAGGGCAACCTGTATCTGATGTTTATGAAGAAGAAAAAAGATTTCCGCTGGTATTGAGGTACAACGATAACGCAAGAGGTACTATTGAAGATGTCAGAAATGCAATGATAGATACACATGACGGTAAAAAAGTTCCTCTGTCATTTGTTGCTGATATTGAATCATCATCCGGACCGGGATCAATAAGCCGGGAGAATGTGAAACGTAAGATAGTTGTGTCGGTTAATGTTGAGGGAAGGGATGTTGGAAGTGTTGTGAAGGATATAAGAAACAGGGTTAATGAGCATGTTGCTTTTCCTAAAGGCTATCATATAGAGTACGGAGGACAATTCGAGAGCGCGGCCAATGCCTCGAGGAGACTTATTATTGCCTCAGTTATGGCGATCCTGGTTATCTTCCTGATTTTGTACCAGGAATTCAGGAATAGTTCACTTGCTGCAATAATCCTACTGAACCTGCCCCTCGCACTTATTGGAGGAATATTTGCCATCAAGATCTCTTCCAATGTGATCAGCATACCAGCGATCATCGGCTTCATAACCCTTTTCGGGATTGCCACACGAAACGGGATATTGCTCATTTCGCACTATGCCAGCTTGAAAAAGGGAGGAACGGGATTGAGGGAATGTATTATATCAGGATCGGTCGATCGTCTCAACCCAATACTTATGACTGCATTGACGGCTGCTCTTGCCCTGATCCCGATAGCTCTCGGGGGCGATCGCCCCGGGCAATGAGATACAAAGCCCGATGGCTGTAGTCATTTTAGGAGGGCTGCTAAGCTCAACACTCCTTAATATTTTCGTAATTCCGTCAGTCTATTACATGGTTCAAAAGAAAACAGAAAAATGATAAGGAAAGTATTACTCATCTTTATAGCCCTGGTTACTGCTTCAGAAATATACCCGCAGTCTCTGCAGGATTTTCTGCGGCAGGTTGAAGGAAAAAACCCTGAGATTATCGCATACAGCAGGTTGCTGGAAGCCAGGCGTTTTGAAGCAAGAACCGGGAATACTCCTCCTGATCCTTTTATTTCCGCAGGTATTTTACCCGGCAGCCCGGATGTGGCGGGGACAAAGAAAACATGGAACATAACCCAATCCTTCTCCTTCCCTACAAAATACCTCCTTCAGAAAAAGATAAACAGGACAACAATTCTGCTTGCAGAACAGGAATTTAACCTTGGGAAATTACAGATATTACTCGACGCGGAAGAATCATATCTTGATCTTGGATATAAGACACGATATTTAGAAATTCTTAATTCAAGAAAGGAAGGATATAAGCGGTTGCAGTCAGCATGGAAAATGATGCTTGAGAGTGGTCAGACGACAATAATGGATTATAACAGGATCATGCTGGAATTATCAGTAATAAACCTGGAAATTGCCAGGACAGAAGCAGATATAAAAATGATACGTGAGAGATTGGCTTTCCTGAGCGGCGACAGTGCTTCCCTTATGTTGGCAGGGGAATTTCCTGAATTTACAGAGCCGGATGCCGAATCACTTCTGAAGGAAAAACCGGCTGTTCACCCGTCGTATCTGATACCTGAACTGGAGTATGAAATAGGAGTTCAGGAAGTAAAACTAAGCAGGACAGGTTCACTTCCTGAATTCCAGCTGGGCTATGGCTCTGAAAGCGTACCAGGTGAAACATACACCGGGCCTTCAGGTGGAATATCAATACCTCTCTGGTCCAACTCCGGCAATACTAAAGCTGCCTCCGCAAGGGCTGAGCATTTATCAGCACAGAGAGATGCTGTATTGCAGAAGCTAAAATCCGGGTTGAGAAACCAGTACTCTGAAATGAAAGCCTTGCAGAGAAGTATTTCTGAGCTTAATATGATTCTGGAGACCAGTGGTGGTACAAAATATCTCGATTCTGCATTGGAAGCAGGAGAGATCCCGATTACTGTATATTTTAATTATGTTGAGCCAATTTACATGTCGGAGGACAAGCTGCTCGAACTGGAGAATGAGTATAATAAATCAATTGCCAGGCTGACAGACCATGAACTGCTCAGATGAATCTGTAATTGTGCAGCCAATTATAACCGGATCTGGCCTAAATAATTGACAGGTCAGGAGGAAAATCAATAATATTCGTCAAAAAGTTGTGATTTTATGGTAACAATTTAGCATGCATTCCTATTAAACAGTATTGGTTTGGTGAAACCCGCTTATTTTTAGCTATGACGATGGAATTATATTATATTAATCTCCTGGAGGACAGGAGGGGCTATCTCTCAGTTCATAGATATGGATGTGAATATCTTGCCGAGCCTTCTAACAGATATTATCTGGGTATTTTCCCAGGACCGCAGGGAGCAGTCAGGAAAGCATGTGAAAAATTCCTGAAAGTTGTTTGTTGTGAGAAATGTTGTGTTACAAGTCTGAAAACTGATGACTGCCGTTAACTACCTCCAGGCCGGTTTCCGGCTAAGATTACTGATTGTTTCAACATCTTCACCCGATAGTTGAAAATCAAAGATGTCGATATTCTCCTTTTGATGCTCTTCTCCTGAAGCTTTGGGAATCACACAAACATTTTTCATCTGGATGAGCCAGCGTAATGCTACCTGAGAAGAGGTTTTCCCGTATTTACGGCCTGTTTCAATAAGCACTTGTTCGCTTGTTACTCTCCCTCTTGCCAGTGGACTATATGCTGTAATGATTTTGCCGTGTTTGATTGCGACTTTGAGATTATCATATTCCTCATGATAAGGAGTGAATTTTACCTGATTGGTCAGAATGTCTCCCATTCCGATGGATTCAAGAAAAAGATCAGCATCAAAGTTACTTACACCAACATGTTTTACCAATCCTTTGTTCTTTAATTCGAACATGGCCTTCAGACACTCTTTAAGGTTCATAGTTTCGGTAGGCCAGTGAATGAGCAGCAGGTCGACATAATCGGTTCCTAGTCTCTCGAGGCTTTCACGTGCTGTAGTTTTTATGCGATATGAGGTGAGGTTGTGTGTGGCGATCTTTGTTGTAAGGAAAATATCTTCCCTTGGCACACCTGAGAGGCGGATCCCTTTGCCCACTTCTTTTTCGTTGCCATAGATCTGTGCCGTGTCGAGATGCCGGTAACCCAGATTTAGTGCTGTTATGACGCTGTTTATGCATTCTGGTCCTGTAATCTCCCAGGTACCGAGTCCTACTACCGGCATAATGCCAAGCACTCTGTCAGCCGGTTTTGTGTAATTAGTTTCCATTATCTGGATTTTCAGACATATAGAAGAATAACCGGAATGAAGGGAATTTGTTTTGGAAAAGTGCCACTTCGAGGAGGTCACTTCGGCTCCGCTCAGTGACCAACTTCGGCTCCGCTCAGTGAGCGGAGTCGAAGTGAGCGACTCGACTTAGATAATCATTGGTTTGAACTCATCCTGGTTATTATTGTTAGAATAAAATCGTGTCTGCAAAAAAGAGAGAACTTTTATGGATCAGGAATTGCGGGGAAAGGACATAACGGAGAATGGCCTTAAAAAGGGTGTATCAAACCTGAACGATGAGGCAGAATTGGTTCTGAAAGCGCCTCCGGAATCCATATGGCAGGGAATAAAGGATGCAATAAGAGGTACCGAGGCTGATTATACACAGATAAGCCTTAACAAGGCAATCGTTCTTCTTTCGATCCCGATGATCATAGAGCTGGTGATGGAATCCACCTTTGCTCTTGTAGACATTTACTTTGTCGGGAAGCTTGGAGCATCGGCTGTCGCAGCTGTTGGGCTTACTGAGACGTTCCTCTTCCTGCTCTATTCCATTGCCATGGGACTTTCGATGGGCGTTACCGCGATCATAGCCAGGCGAACGGGTGAAAAGGACAGGGAAACAGCAGGGAAATCAGCAGTTCAGGCCGTAATTGCAGGAGTTCTGTGTTCCTTGCCATTCGTTTTTGCAGGAATCTTTTATTCAAAGGAATTACTGGCTATCATGGGAGCCGATCAATGGGCTTTGGAGGAAGGTTATAAATACACTCAATGGATGCTGGGGGGTAATTTCATTATAATGCTCCTGTTCGTAATAAATGCAATTTTCCGCGGAGCCGGAGATGCGGCAATAGCGATGCGTATACTGCTTATTGCCAATATCATCAATATTATACTTGATCCTATCCTGATCTTTGGTATCGGACCTTTTGATGGATTTGGGATAAAAGGAGCAGCAATTGCAACAAACATAGGCCGGGGTATCGGTGTGGCATTCCAGCTATGGCTCCTTTTCAAAGGAGGGAAGCACATCAGGATAACTCTTTCCCAGCTCTACTGGGACGCAAAGATCATGCTTAACATAGTCAAAACATCTCTTGGAGGTGTAGGTCAGATGATAATCGGAATGACCTCCTGGATCTTCCTCATGAGGATTCTTTCGGATATAGGGAGTGAAGCAGTAGCAGGCTCCACAATTGCGCTCCGTATAATGATGTTCACGCTTATGCCTGCCTGGGGAATGGCTAATGCCGCCGCGACTCTTGTAGGCCAAAATCTGGGGGCGGGCAGTTCCGAAAGAGCTGAATCCACAGTTTGGAAAATCGGATTTTATAATATGATTTTTCTTATCGGTGTATCGGTAATCTATTTTCTTTTTAACCGTTCATTGATGGGCTTCTTTACCGATGATGCCAGAGTGGTCGAAATCGGGGCAACCTGGCTGAAAATTCTTTCTTACTCGTATTTTGTCTACGGATGGTGGATGGTTACCACGCAGGCTTTTAACGGGGCGGGAGATACAAAAACACCGACCTGGATAAACCTGGTGTTTTTCTGGTTGATAGAGATACCTTTATGTTATGTGCTTGCTATACTCCTTGATTGGGGATACAATGGTGTTTTCTGGGGTTGTTTTGTTGCAGAAACGATGGCAGGGCTCGGGACATTGTGGCTCTTCCGGAGAGGAAAGTGGAAAACTGTCAGAATTTAATGAATGATTCATGGGATCGCAAACAAACCCACCATCCTGAAACAAGGACTCTTCACGAGAGAGAATGAAACTGATCGGGTAAGTGAAATTTACTTTGCCTCAGCACAAGCCGGACACAGGGGAATTTCAGAATTATCTTTTACTATAAATTCAGTGCCGCATTTCTCACATTTTTTCTTTTTTTCCAGGAGAAGCCTTGCTGCAATAGCATCGTTGTTTTCTGAATTCTGCTGATCCCGTGAAAGGGCATATTTGTCTCTCCGACGGTTCAACTCCTCAAAATTCTCAACTTTCGTCAGTGGTATTGATATTTCTTTCTTCATCGGTGCAAAGGTACACTTTAATCCTTCAATACATGAATAAAATCTAAAATGTTATTTTGTTATATTATAATATGCATTAAAATATATATCTTTATATAAATTTTAATACATACCTGTTATGACACGCAGAAAGCTCGATGAAGAGAACATCCGCAGCCTGATGAAGATAGGCTCAAGCTATGCTGTTACAATTCCCCTGGAATTCATTAAAAAGATGAAATGGAAGGAAAAGCAGAAGCTTGAAGTAAATATGTCACAGGATAAGATCATCATTAAGGATTGGAAATAGGCTGGTTTCTGATCCGGGAAACTTTGCTTCACCTCAATCTCCCTCTCTCACCATCGGTGAGGAAGGGAGACTGTTTCTACTATTCGAGTATTATTTCACCAATATTCTAATATCGGGATATCCCATCAGTTTCATGATAAAATAGGCGATTGCAGCCTCACCCGGGTCATCAGAATGACAAATGAGCTCTGCATACGCCGGTATTCCACCTTTAGACAATATACTCCAGATATCTTTTGCAGCTTTAGGTGTGCCATCGCTGTTCAAAAGATCTGTGTACGGGATATGGATCATTTTTCCTGATTGAGGTTTTACTGACAGATCCTTTCCGGATGCCAGAACAATCCTTGGAAAAATGCCCTGTTCACTTTCCAGGTCTGAAATGATAATTCCATCCCGTGAGTCATTATGATAAGCAGATTGTTGGACAAGATCAGGGGCTGATGTGCCTGATTTATTTGCTGCATTTGTATCTCTTATTACATTGAAACCTGATTTGACCCAATGATCAGCCGGATCCATGAAAACGGATATCTTCTTCTGACCGCATTTCTCAAACAGTGCGAATGCCAGTGCTGCTTCCCTTGTCAGTCCTCCACCTGTGACCAATACCACTTCAGTTGAGGGATTTACTCCCGCAGATGTCAGTACTTCATGCATTCTGCCGGTGTTATGTATATTGTTTTTCAGAACATCAGGCGGTAGATTTACTGCATATTCCACATGACCGGAACTGAATTCTTCCGGAGTACGAACATCAATAAACGCAACATTTGAGATCCCGTACATTCTCATCATTCTGCCACCCCAGCCCTGGAGCCAGCCGGCATTCCTGATGAGATAGGGAGCATCGTAGGTCCATAACGGGAGTTCTCTCTCATCGGCTGCCCATTCGAGGAGTGAACCGGGAAAGAGCTTTACATCTGACCAGCCAAGGAGATATTTTAAAGCAAAATACGGGACGCTGGCCGAGATACCACCACCACAATGTGAATAGATTGTTTTGTCAGGAGTAATTCCTTTGTAGTCCAATATTTTCTTTATCTCAGCATTTGATTTAAATGTTTTATCAGGATTATAAAGATCCTCAATCGGGAGGAGTATCGCATTCGGAACATGCCCGGGCTTGCCGAACGGGCTCATCCCGCCATAATGCCATTGAGCATCGAGAGCCTCAATAACAGCATTTTCATTTGGATTTCCGGTAGCGTTAAGGAATTCGGGAAGATCAGCCCTCACATCTTTATTGAGCTGTTTTATTGTGAAGGAACCTTTAGCAGGTGATGCGGGATCAATTGTCAGAGGATAACCTGAAGCTTTCCACTTTGACAATCCACCGTCAAGGATATAAAGATCCCTTGATGGGAATCCATAATAATCAAGAGAGAACAGGAGCCTGGTTGCCAGGTATGTTCCACCCTGGTCGTAAATTATGATTTTTTTCCCAGGGCTTATTCCCCAGGATTGGTACCTCTTCTCTAACTCAGCAACCGGTACTTCCTTAGGTCCGTATGAAAACAGATCATAATTTGCAGCTTCCGGAATATGCCCGGCGCTATAAGCTTTGGAAGGTGATGCATCAATAATCACCAGGTCAGGGTTTTTAAGGTTTTTGTTAAGCCATTCAGCGGAAACAATATTGTTCCTGGATTCCTGTGCATTTAAATATGGAAGGAAAAAGAGCGCTGACAGGCAAAAAGAAAAAAATCGTTTCAGCTGTCTCAGCAATCCTGCATTATTATAATTGTGATTCATTTTGGTTCCTCCTTTTTTAATGAAATTGTTTTGTAATTATTTAGCCTGAACTGAGCTGGCAGTATGAAATAAGGCTTCAGGTTTTTTATTATAATCATCCCTGAACAGCGTTACAGTAAGAAAAATGTAGGCAAAAAATGCGACCAGTACCAATGTCTGGGCTAATGAAGTTTTCCGAATTTCGTCCTTCTTAATCTCACATGATTCACCCGGACAATATTTTGTTTGTTCTTTATAAAACCAGGACCAGGCGATGCATCCTATGCATATTCCGAAAGCTGTTTCAAAGAACAGGAATATCAGGCACACAAAGCAAAGAATCCCCGTAATAGGACTATATGAATTAACAATGTTCAGAAGTATGAACATTACTGAGGCTATGGCCACACCAATGGTCCAGGCGAATTTTTTCTGAGGCGCTCCCGTGTATTCAGGTGTTTGTCGTCTCACAATCAGCCTCCCCAGAATCAGGGAGGGTGAAAAATAAGGATTGATAAAGACACGTATGATCATGTCAGTGAGAAAAAATGTTACGGAATATTTTAGCAGAACAAAGCTTCCGTTATAAATGGCATTGATCACTGAAATGAATATCAGAAGAAAGAGAATACCTGCTGCTGCTCTTATTTCGCGTTCATTCAGAACCGGTATGCTGAATCCTTCAACTTCTTCACCGAATTTTCCGATCTTTTTATACTTTTTCATTGTTCTTATAATATTTTTATACAAAACTAAATCAACACTGGTAATCAATTGTGGTACTGTCAACAAACAACCCTGAATGGTCAACATACGGCATCATTTTTACAACATGATTAATTCAGGTCGATTTAATTTTGAGTATTTTTTAAACTGTGCATTATCTGAGTGCATTTTCCGGTTATTCTTTGAATGAAAGTTTTGCTGATATTTGTTGTCAATAAGTGCTGATGAAGAAGTTAAAAGATAAGAAGCTCATAAAGTTCTATTTGTTTGTAGCGCTTGGCTATTTTATTATCATATGCCTTGATATGATCGGGGATTACCCGGTTCAGCTATTGAGGATTATGTTTAATAATTTCTGGTCTGTTATTTATGTTACTATTCTCAACTTCATACTCTTTGAATATTCTGTTCCCTTTATTCTGAGGAAACGGCGCTTCATCATAAGCAATATTCTTTTCGGGCTACTGTTGTTGTTTGTGCACCTGATGCTGTATTCCTATGGTTCTTTTGTTTGGCGGAGCCTTGGAATTCAGACTGGTTTATATACTTCGTTCCAGACTTATGCAACAGTGGATGCGAATGTTGAAGCCCGGATGACCTACAGCATGGGATCAATAGTCTTTTTCGCGATTATCAGGCATATATACAATTATATACAATTAAAACATTCTGCTCAGCAGCTGCAGATTGAAAAGCAGGCTGCAGAGTTGAACTACCTGCGGTCCCAGACCAATCCTCATTTCTTATTCAATACCTTAAACAACATTTATTCACTGTCAAGAGATAAGAGTGACCTGGCGCCGGAATCAATTCTGCGTTTATCAAAAATATTAAGGTTCATGCTTTATGAAACAGGCGGATCATATATCAGCATCGAAAAGGAAATTAAGATCATCATCGATTATATATCGCTCGAGAGACTGAGATATGATGAATCATTAAGGATTGAATTCAATCATAATATTGAAGACATGAAACAGTCTATTCCTCCGTTGTTGCTAATACCGCTTGTTGAGAATGCATTCAAGCATGGTGTTTCTGAAACAAGAGGTAAAGCATTTGTCGATATTCATTTATCTGTGAATAACAGGCACCTTGAGTTCATTGTAAAGAATTCAGCAGAGTTCTCAGGCGAAGGTTCCAGGGAGAACATAGGTTTGTCGAATATTCGCCGGCAGCTTGAATTACTATATAAGGATTTTAATCTTTCTGTTCTGAGGGGTGATTCTGAATTTACAGCAACCTTGAGAATCAATCTGGCAAGCCATGTCTGATCTGAGATGTATAATCATTGAAGATGAACCGCTTGCGGTGAAGGTACTGACGGATTATATATCGCAGGTTCCTTTTCTTGATCTTAAGGGATCTTTCAGGGATGCCATCCTGGCATCAGATTTTCTCAGGAGTAATACGGTTGACCTGATTTTTTTAGATGTACACCTGCCAAGACTTAAAGGCATGGCTTTTCTAAAGACACTTACCAACCCGCCTTCGACAATCATCACTACTGCATATCACGAGTATGCTGTTGAAGGCTTCGATCTCAATGTTACAGATTACCTGTTAAAGCCATTCAGTTTTGAAAGATTCCTGGTTGCTGTGAATAAGGTAAAAACTGCACGATCGGAGCTGCAAACCTCTTCAGGCAGCAAGGAGTACCTGTTTCTTAATGTGCAGAAGAAAAAAGTGAAAATCCTGCTGGAGGACATAGTTTATATAGAAAGTCAGCGCGAGTATATCAGGATTGTAACAACTAAAAAGGAATACATTTCAAAAATGGGCACTCATGAGATAGAGGCTCTTTTACCGGAAAATCAATTCAGGCGGGTTCACAGGTCTTTCATTATATCGTTGAACATGATAGAATCATACACATCAGAGATAATAGAAGTAAACGGAGTATCAATCCCCATTGGCAGGGGGTATAAGGGTGTTCTGGATGATATGGGGTAAGGTGGTTGCGAGTTCAGGCGTTCGTGCGTTTGGGCGTTTGGGCGTTCATGCGATCAGGCGTTAAAACGTTTGAGCGTTTAACTACCGATAAGCTTCCCTTCTCTGATTGTCGCGGCAAATTGTTTCATGAATCTTGCTGCCGGTGCACCGTCAACAATATTATGATCGAATGAGGCAGTGATGCAGAGATGTTCGGTTTCAACTCTTTTGTTTTCAGTCAATTCTCTCTTCTGATTTATTCCACCGATTGTTATGAGCACAGTGGCAGAACCATGAGGGATAAACCATACACTCTCTTTATCGAACATACCAACTGCAGTTACTGCCACCTTTCCATATTTTTTTGCCATCTTAATGTTCCTGTCGGCAATACGTATAAATGTCTTCAGCATGAAACCCGGGATCAGCTTTATCCAGCCCATGCCTGAAAGGCTTCCAAGTGTTTCACTGGAATGGTTCTGCGCATTCCTGATTTCATCACTAATCTCTCTGTGAGATTTTAGCTGGGCCCGATCGATTGCCAATGGTTCAGGAACTTTTTCTCCGTTCAGTTCCCTTTCCACCAGGACACTTACTGTAACATCTTCAAGTATAATCTGTTTTCTCCCTTTAATGAAAGAATTGAGCATTGGATGATCCCTGATTGTATGAGCGAGGCATGTTACAATATAAGCCGTAAGTGAGAGTTTTTCCCCGGTCCGGCTAAAATGCTCATTGATCAGCTGTCTTGGTCTTGTGATATCCACTTCGGTTATACAATGGATCGTGTTTTTCTCTTTTGTTACAGTTGCTGAGGCAATAACCATTTGCCGGTTAATTGAAAGCGGCATTATCCTGTGACCCTGGTTTGTGTTCATGTACTTTAATAATTAGTAAGTAAAGTTAAACTTTCCAATCTCCACCTCTCCCCATCTCACCTCTCGAAAGGACTCGAAAGGGAGAGTGGGAGAAGGGGAGAGATTAACCTTTTTTATTTTGTTTTCTTAGTTTGTATATCATGAACCTGCTTGACTGCTCATCGAAGGGGTTATTTTCATAATCTCCATATTGTGAGATTATTTCCAGGTCCAGATCTTTTATTAAAGCTTTGAATTCAGAGTCAGTAACCGGTCTGAAATTGATATCGAGGATTCTCTGATCCGACAGGTTGCCTGATTGATCGTATATGTCATATTGCTGATAACCGCTGACAATCCCTGTACCGGGATCATATTTGGTGGAGTAGCTGAGGACCAGACGCCTGTTACCTTCAATAATGAAGTCCCCGAGTTTCCTGGCAGTGCCGTCTGTTGTTTTGAGCCTGTCAGCCGGATTCTGCAGTGTACAGATGAATATACCTCCCGGGGAGAGATGGTCACTGATAGCACGAAGCGCTACCGATTGCAGTTCGGCTGAAAGAATTTCGGATAATGAATGGAACGGAAGAATGATCAGATTGAATTTCTTGTTTAAAGAAAGCCAGGTAACATCCATCCGGAAAACTCTGACAGGATAATTTTTTCCATTGACTTTACTCCGGAATGCATCGAGCATTTTTTCAGAGTAGTCGACACAACAGAGCTTCCTTCCGGCTTTGAGAAGGGGAACTGAGAGTCTTCCCGTACCGCACATTAATTCAAGGATTTCGTCCTGGCAATCAGATGTTTCCTGTAAAAAGAAATTCAGATCAAAGTCGGTTTTTACGTAGCTGTCGTACAGATCAGCAACGAGATCAAATTGAATCGGTTTTTTCATTAATATTTTTTTCATGCATATACTATTCTGGTTTCCTGCATATTGCCCATAGTTTTCAATTCTGAAATATCCGGATTTTATATAGAACCTGATAGCTTCAGGCTGCTTTATTGCAGTCTCAAGGACAGTATATGAAAAACCAAGTTCGGAAGCCCATTTCTCAATCTCATGAAGAATCTTTCCGGCGATACCGGTTCCGCGGTTTTCGGGTTTCACAAACATCCTTTTAATTTCTGCTGAAACGTCGTTATATTTCCGTATGCATCCACATCCGGCAGGTATAGTCCCGGTATATGCCACAACAACAGTTTTATTTGATTCGATGATGTTAAACTGGTTGTACCATTTCTGAAGTTCCCCATAGCGTGAGGTCATTTCAGAATTAAGCATGTTCTCCAGTTCCCTGAAATGAGGATTGTCGCTGGTAGTACGGATAAGCTCAGTCATGATGCAGTATATTTTAGCATCATAAATTTACTGAATTTTGTAGTGATCAAAGTCGCTTATTGCTTACATTTCCTGTTACATAACGACTCCGAAGCGGAGGGAGTGAAAGTAAGTACCCGGATAGATGCATTAAAAACTTGACTTTAATAATTTTATGTTTTAAATTGCTTAAACATTTTGCTGCTATATATATTTCAAAGCTGTTTATTACTTGTTTTACTCATCTAAAAAAGGAGGGACAAAATGCCAACTAAAAATGGTTCTTTCACAATGTACCTGGCTCCCTGGCAAACCAGGATGGCCAAGGATTTTTTGGAGAAGGCTTTTTCCAGAGTTATTCTGGTGCCCGGCACAATTACGTGTCCTGCATCCTACAAAATCCCTTTCAGGGGTTTAGCCAAGGGTGATTGGGTTTTATACCTAACAGATGAACAAATTAAGATTGTCAAGGACAAATTCAAGTTAAAAACACCTGTTACGGCAATTAACGTTAACAAAGAATTGCTTGAAAACGGCAGTGTGACATTCAGGTGACCTTATTTGGATTAACCGGGGAATCATGTTGCCCCGGTTTTTTTATTAAATCAAACCATGGTTTCTTATAGATATACTTTGATATCATGCCTCTGGGAACTGACTTTGAAATGCTACCTTCACTGTCTGCATTGTGGATCACGGGCAGGACTGGCAAGGAAGAATGAACTGACAATATCCGAATGTATGAAGATTGCTGAGCAGTTGGATGAACTCGGATGCAGGGAACTTACATTTATTGGTGGTGAGATATTCCTGTACAAGGGATGGGAAAAGATTGCAAATTATTTATCTTCCAGGAGAATCATCGTGAATCTAATGTCGAACGGATACAAGATAGGACGACAAGAGATTGAACAAATCAAGTTTGGTGGTCTGAGCAATATCGGAATTTCACTTGATGGTTCTGCATCAATACATAATAAGATCAGGAAAAACAAAGACTCATTTTCTAATATCAGAAAATCACTTGATGCTTTAAACAAAGCTAAAATTCAGATTGGTGTTGTCACATCTTTGCTTAAGGAAAACTTCAATTCACTGGAATCGATATACAATTTTCTCATTGAAAATAATGTTAATCTCTGGCAGATACAGCTCGTAAATCCTATGGGCTATTTGTCGGGGAGAAAAGACCTGATGTTGAGTCCTGATTATATTCCGGAATTAACGGGATTCATTAAAAGCAAAAACTCCGAAAGGCATATGCTTGTTGTTGCCGGTGACAATATCGGATACTATGATCATAACGAATGTTATATAAGGGGAACCAGAAACACGGTAAATGTCTGGAAGGGATGTCAGGCAGGTATCACATCAGTATTCATTGATAGTGTGGGAAATATTAAAGGATGCGGTGCTCTTTATGATGATTGTTTCATAGAAGGGAATATAAGGGAGAAATCTCTCGCATCAATCTGGAATGATGAAAAGAAATTTGTTTACAACAGGAGTTTCAAAAAAGAGTTCTTACCTGAAGCCTGCAGAAGTTGCCTCAAAAACGATGACTGTAGGGGAGGATGCCGTGCCTCAAACTATTTTCATACCGGCTCCCCCTGGAACACTGCGGTGTGTCTGAAAACCAGGTGACTATTCTATCCTCAGCGCCTGTGACGGATTGTACGATGCCGCTTTAATAGCCTGATAGCTAACCGATAACCAGCCAATAAGAAGAACAAGGAGAGTGGCCAGGAAAAACAGTAACGGATTGATGCTTATCTTGCTAGCAAAGCCCTCAAGCCAGTATCTTGATCCGAAGAACGCCACAGGATATGCAACAAATGATGCGATAAGAATCAGGTAAATAACTTCTCCTGATAATAATGTCAGCACTGTGTTTGTCGATGCCCCGTAAGTTTTTCTGATGCCTATCTCCTTTGTCCTTTTGTTTGTAATGAAAGTCACCAGCCCTAGTAATCCAAGGCAGGCAATGAATATTGCAAGAACCGCAAAAATGATAAAAATTTTTCCGGTCTTAAGCTCAGCGGAATAAAGGTTATTCCATGTATCGGTGAAGAATTCATACTGGAATGGCTGATTCACTGCAAATTTCTTCCAGAGTTCCTCGATACTCCGCAATGTTCCGGGGATATCATTACCCGTGAGTCTTACAGTGGCAAACTGATCACCTCCTCCCATATCCATTACTGTAAAGCATACGGGTGTGATATCTTTGTGAAGAGACTCTATATTGAAATCCTTCATGACCCCGATGATCTTCAATCTTTCGAATTGCTGTGGCCCTCTCGGCTGGAGAATATATTTTCCCACAGGATCAGTAAGTCCGAGAGATCTGACAGCGGCTTCGTTTATCATTACTGAAGATGAATCGGCACCGAAATCCCTTGAAAAAAACCTCCCGTCTGCTAACCTTACCCCCAGAGCTTCAGGGTAATCCAGGCTGACTGCTGTCTGGTTAATAAGGTAGGTGTTCTTTTCAGGATCATTGTCATTAAAGAAGGCGTTATTGCTGTAAATTTCCCCAGGGACACTGCGTGAAAAACCTGCTTTGGCAACACCGGTAATCTGAAGCAACTGATTTCTGAACGCTTCTGTCTGCCTGAAAAAAGCATCAGGTCTTCTGATGACAATGAGATTCTCCTTGTCGTAACCGAGATCTTTCTTAGTCATAAAACTAAGTTGCCTGTACACAATGATAGATCCAATGATTATCACAATAGAAACTGTAAACTGGAAGACAACCATTATCCCTCTCATTCGTTTAGACATCGATCCGGGACTTAATGTACCTTTCAGAACTTCAACCGGGTTGAATGAAGCCAGGATAAATGAAGGGTAGAAGCCTGAGGCAACTCCCACCAGGATTATCAGTGAGAGCAGCGATAAGATCCCAGCCAGGCTATCGAACAATGCTGTCGTAATCTGTTTACCGGTGAGGTTGTTAAATGCAGGTATGAGGAGGTAAACCATAGCCACTGCCAGTATACCGGCGACAAGGACAATAAGAATTGATTCACCGAGGAATTGAAGGACAAGGCTTGCATTATTCGCCCCGGATACTTTTTTCACTCCCACTTCCTTTGCCCTTCCTGCAGAGCGGGCTGTTGCGAGGTTAACATAATTGATTATTGCAATAATAAGAATCAGTATTGCGACCACGATAAAGATGTAAACAGTGCTCGGCGATCCGGAAGGCTCAAGATTATATTGTGTGGCTCCATACAAATGGATATCCTTCAGTGGTTCGAGAACGTATCTGAAGTCATTGCCTGCTTTACGGAAATCGTCAATGGTCTGCCCGATGACTTCCTGTAACTGGGGCCCGACATACTTGATCACCATCTCCTGGAGCTTATCCTCGAAAGCGACTTTGTCCGTTCCATCCCGGAGAATAAAGTAAGTGTAAAAATTATGACTTATCCAGAAAGTATTATTTGCACGTCCCGGATAAGTGCTCATCGAGGCCAGGATATCAAATTTAATATGTGAATTATCAGGGACATTCTGCATCACTCCTGTCACGGTATAAAGAACCGTGTCAGACTCAACAGTCAGTCTCTGTCCCATCGGGTCCTGATTGCCAAAGTATTTCCTGGCATATTCCTCAGTAAGGACCATTGTTCTGGGACGGGTGAGTGCTGTCCGTGGATCGCCTTTCAGCATTCTGAAATCAAGAACATCGAAAAAAGTGGAATCGGCAAACAATACACCGTCTTCGTTAAACTTCTTATCCCCGTAACCTATGAGCCAGGCTCCCATTCCTGTTACCCTTGTTATCTTTTCAATCTCAGGATAATCGTTCAGCATAGCCTGGGCCATCGGTGCGGCGGAAATGGCCTGGTTCAGCTCTCCTCCGGCCATTCTGCCGATAATCTTCACCCGGTAAATATTCTGGTAGTTGGTATGAAACCTGTCGTATGTGAGTTCGTTTACTACATAAAGGGTGATAAACAGGAAGGTAGTAAGTCCGACTGCCAGTCCCCCAACGTTTATAAACAGGTAACCGCTGCTTTTTTTAAGGTTGCGGAAGCTATTAAGAAAGAAATTCCTGAGCATGCTTTTATATTTAATGTACTAACCAAAGACTGCAAGTTAAGCTAAAAGATGCAGGAAGAAGGGGTTAAAAGTGACTAAAGTGACTAAAGTTACAAGTGAACTATAGTTAAGGTCGTGCAGGCCGAGCGGGTCTTTTAAGAGCTGACGGTGGATGACCTGACATGTGGTAAAAACACAAAACTGAACTGCGCCCATTACAAAAGAATCAGAGAGTTTTATTATTTTTATTATTGAATTTTAGACGGGAATGGTTGTTTCAAAACATAGCATAGCCGTTCTTCCTTTCATGAACATGAGCTCCAACAGCGGGGAAGAATATTTCAGTGACGGTATCACGGAGGAGATTATCAACTCGCTTGCAAATATCGATGGCCTCCATGTTACAGCCCGGACTTCTTCATTTGTATTTAAAAATATGAATGTTGATGTCAGGGAAATCGGGAAACAGCTCAATGTTTCCCTTATCCTTGAAGGAAGTGTAAGAAAATCAGGTAATGATGTCAGGATAACGGCCCAGCTTGTGAGAACCGCTGATGGATACCATATCTGGTCGAGCAAATGGGATCGGGAGCTGAGTAATATCTTTATACTGCAGGATGAAATTGCAGGTATTATTGCCGGAAAGATCAATAGCAATATTACGCAGGAGATCCATTCAAATGAGAAAAAAATCGAAAATACAGAAGCACTGGATTATTACCTGAGAGGCACTTTCCTCCATAACAAATGGGATTTCAGCCTGAGCAGTGAAATGGTTTACTGTTTTGAAAAGGCTATTGAGCTCGATCCAATGTTTATCAAACCTTACATTTCATTGTGCAATGCCCTGACCTGGATGGCATCAACAGGACAGGCAGATCCTATTGTTACCAACAAAAGAATTGACCAATACCTGTTAAAGGCAATCGGGCTGAACAAGAACATGGCTGACATATATTCAATAATTGCAGCGAAGAATTACTGGATGGAATGGAATATTCCTGAAGCGCTCAGCAATGTGAACAAAGCCCTGCAATTGCGGCCCAGCTTTATGGAAGTAATTCTTCAAAAAGCAATGATATTTGCAAGCATGGGGAAGCTGGAGGAATGTTTTGACCATCTCTTTCAGGCTGAAAGGCTGAATCCATTTCATACAACCGTAAATTATTGTATTGCACTTATATACAGGCTTACGGGCGAGCCTGAAAAATCGCTTGAGTTCGTTGAGAAAAACATCAGGATAGTTCCTGAATGGCGTGCCCAGTACACTCTTAAAGTTGAATTGCTTTGCATGCTAGAAAGGTTTGATGAAGCCTGGCAATTGATAGTTCAGAATGAGGGTGATACACGACCTGGTTTGTCGATTACTGAGCTTAAAGCTGTTTACCATGCATTTAAAGGCGAAAGGGAGAGGGCTTTATCCTTCGCAGACCGGCTGCTTAATGAAATAGATTCTGATCCTGTAACTATGAGTTACAATTATGGATACCTGATCCTGGTTTACCTGCTTCTGAATGAGTCAGAGAAAGCTCTTTCCCTTCTGCAGCTTGGTGTGAAATACAGATCCGCCCCGATCCTCCTTATAATGATCGACCCGATCTGGGACAGCCTGAGAGATAATCCCGTGTTCATATCCTCTACGCTATTCCTCAGAGATACCGAAGTTGCTGACAGAACAACAAGGGAACAAAAAAAATACAGGAAGACAAACCTTACGAAGGATGTCGCTGAAAAATTGAAATCCGATCTCGAGACAATTATGATTAACGAAAAACCCTTTCTCGATTCACGGCTAAACCTTACTGACCTTTCGGAGATGATAAACTGCTCTTCAAATCAGCTTTCATTACTATTAAATGAGAGTATTGGAAAGAATTTCTACGATTACGTGAACGAATACCGTCTAGGGTATTTCCATGAACTTACCAGAAATCCAAAGAATAAGCAATTCACATTCCTTTCACTCGCATACGAAAGCGGATTCAATTCCAAATCCACTTTTAACAGCTTTTTCAAAAGAAGTACAGGGGTGACTCCCTCGGAATACCTGAAATAGGTTTTTCGTACGCCAATTTTGCCGCACCTGCAGAATCTCCAGTCTTTGAAATCAAAATATTCTGGGATCCAGTATTTTACAAACTTTCATAAAACCAAATAAGTCCGTCTAAAAATTCGCGGTCGATCACCAGCTTATTATGGTTGAATTTTGCCATGAATTTTAATATCAGATTACCATGGATACTAAAACGTCCCTTTTGGGAAGAGTTGTTAAACCAGAAATGATACGAATGGACCATTTTAGCTCAATAAAGGAGCTCAGGGCTGAGGACTGGAACCTGTTTGTGAATCACGAATCAGTAGGGCTCGAATTAGAACACCTGAGTGCAATTGAGGCTTCAGGTATCAACGATATTCACCCTTACTACATAATAGGATATCATAATGATCAACCTGTTGGAATTGCATATTGCTTTTCAATACGAATCGATTTCGCGAGGATGGCCAATTCATATCCGGCGGAGATTGTTGAAACTGTAAAAGCATGGAAACCCGGTTTTATGGAGATGCGGATTGTAGAAGTCGGTCACCTGTCATCACTGGGTACGACAATCGAAACGTGCCCACAGTATACAGGAGATTTTCTCAGCTCCCTCACGGTTAAGATCGACGAGATTGCTAAGCTGGAAAATGCAGAATTATGTATTATCCGCGACATTCCTGTTGAGCGTTTCCATGAATTCGGCAAACTGAAAGAATATGGTTTTTACCCTGCGATGGGATTCCCTGTTGCACGTATGCAAGTGAAATGGGACAGATTTGAAGGGTACCTCGCATCTCTTAAATCAAGGAAAAGATGTAACATACTTAAGAGACGCCGTAAGCTGCAGGTGCCTGAAATAACAGTCGAGGTTATTGACGACTATGCTCAATATTCTGAACGGCTTGCAGAACTATGGACAAATGTCGCAAGACGGCAGAACGGATATCAGCATGAGCGTCTCACACCGGCATGGTTTGAGTCTATGTCGATGCATCTCAATGGAAGGAGTCATGTTGTTGCTATAAAACATAAAGGTATAATTGCGGCCTTTGGATTGAACCTGATCGGCGACACTGAGTATTTTGGTGTGGCAGAAGGTCTTGATTATGATCTTCGTGACGCCTATGATCTTTATTCCAACAATATCTTTGAAGCCCTCAGAGTCGCATGTGAGCTTGGGAAAAAATCATTCAATATCGGAATCACTACATATGATTTTAAAACCTTCATTGGAGCCGAGACTGAACCTTGTATTTACCTGATAAAGTCGTTGAAGGGGCCTGATTACGGGCCAGTTTATTCCAGCCTGATCAGGAAAAACATCGTACAACCAGTAACAAGGCATCGTGCCTTTCGAAACACAACAATGTACAAAAACGATCAGATAAGGGCCAGGGCAGAAAGTTTTATGAGTGTGGATCATCATGATGTCTTCAGCAAACACCAGCGTTATCTGCGGGCAGACACCATACGTGCAGCGGATCTTTATGCTTTCTGTCCTGTTTTTGAAAGCGCACAGGAGCCGGTCATAAAACATCACGGCAGAGATGTTATAATGCTTGGAACAAATTCCTATCTCGGGCTGGCCACTCACCCTGTTGTGAAAGAAAGTGCCATAAAAGCCATTGAAAAATATGGAAGCGGTTGTTCAGGTTCACCGATGCTTAATGGAACACTCGATATACATATTGAGCTTGCACACAAGCTTTCGCAGTTTATAGGTAAAGAAGATTCGCTGGTTTTTTCAACAGGCTACCAGGCAAATGTCGGAACAGTATCTGCCCTGGCGGGTCGAGACGATGTCCTTATCATGGATGAAAGGAATCATGCCAGCCTTATTGACGGAGGGATACTGTCGCGTGCCACTCTTGCCCGATACAGGCATAATGATACCAGGTCGCTTGAAATACTGCTTCAAAAATTTGTTGACCAGCCGAAGCTCATTGTTACAGATTCTCTCTTCAGTATGGAAGGGTCGACTGTCGATCTTCCTGAAATTATCAGGCTTGCCAGGAATTACGGAGCCCGCCTTATGCTCGACGAGTCTCATGCAATCGGAGTCATGGGTCCTACGGGGAGGGGAGTGGCCGAGCAATATGGACTTACTGGTGAGGTCGACATCATAATGGGAACATTCAGTAAATCGTTCGCCTCCGTCGGCGGCTTTGTGGCAGGTGACCGGAAAATTATCGACACACTCAGGCACACCGCACGGTCGCACGTCTTTTCAGCAAGTCTTCCACCCTCTTCAGTGGCTGCAGTACTGGCGGCAATAAGGATTATCGATGAGGAACCTGAAAGACGAATTAACCTTCTGAAAAATGCCCGTTTCCTTGCCAGCGGGTTACATAATCTTGGTTATACCGTGAATTTCCATGGAAGCGCAATATTGCCTGTTCATTGTGGTGATGAGCTTCTTGCTCTGGCTGCTTTTCACAAATTGCTTGAAGAAGGGGTATTTGTAAATCCTGTCACATCACCTGCTGTTCCGAGAAATCATGAACTACTTCGTGTCAGTCTTATGGCCACTCATGACGAGAGTATGATTTTAAGGGCTCTTGAGGTGTTCAAACGTGTAAGAACGTACGGCTGGCCTTTAAAGAAAAACAATAACACACATAATTAAAAATGAATTTACTTACAGACAGATTATTCGACGAACTAATCAAATCAGCTTCACTGGCTCCGTCGGCAGACAACATGCAACCCTGGGAATTCCGCAGGAAGCCCGGCTTAGTTGAAGTGTTCGCCGCAACAAAACGTATGATGCCAACTGATGTTTCCGATATGTTTACATGGGTAAGCATTGGAGCTGCCATACAAAATATTGTATTGACACTCGCTTTTCACGGATTCAGATCAGATATAAAATACCTGGCCTTTAGGCCCGGTCATCCGGTAGCCATAATCAGGCTGTGTCCCGATTTGGCTGATGGTCATATGATTGAATGGATACCACAACGCGCCACTAACAGGAATAACTATAAGAACCAGCCTCTCGGGCATAATCTGATTTCATTTCTGACACAGAGTATTGACGGCCTCGGGGCAGGAATTCACTGGGCGACAGACCCGGCTAAATTCAGGTTAATGGCATCACTTGATGCAAGATCATCATTCATCAGACTGGAACACAGACCCACTCATGACGAGCTTTTTAGCATACTCAGGTTCTCTCGTGAAGAGATGCTTGACAGCAGGTATGGTCTCGATTATGAAAGCCTGGGAGTTCCTGCTGCTGCTGTCTTTCTTGCCCGTCAGCTTGAGTACTGGTCAGTGAACAGGCTTGTCAGCAAATCAGGAATAGGCCGGCTCGTGGCAAAAATGCTCTCGATGAAGCTGCTTAATACGGGTGCGCTATGTCTGATTACGGCAAAAGGAAGCAATCCCGCAGGATACATGGAAGCAGGACGTGCAATGGAACAGATATGGCTGGCTGCAACTGCAAAAGGAATAGCTGTTCACCCGTATGGAGCTCTTCCCCAATACCTGACCAAAGCTGCAGTCGAGCCTGAGACATTTCTGCCGCGACACCTTGGGATTATTAAAAGTCACCGGGCACCATTCTTTTCAATTTTTCCCGGGTCTGAAAATGAGTACCCGTCCATTGTCCTGCGTATGGGATTTGCTGAAAAGCAATCCAGGAGAAGCGACGTACGGTTAACACTTGTTGAGATCATCAGGGAAGAAAATTAAAGCGCAACGGCGAAAAGCCTTGCGCTCTGGAATAAGATGGTACTGAATCAGGGTGTTACTTTATACTTTTTTCCTGATCCTGAGGCTTATATTTAAATTAAACCCGCTCATGTCCTGGTTGGTAAGCAATGTTTTTGAAATATTCTCGTTGCCGGGATCAATACCGGTCACCATCCTGTAGCTTACTCCTGTTACAAGAGTAAACCTGTCGCTGAGGTTAACCTCCACATTTATTCCAGGCTCTTTAATAAAGAACAATTCGCCTGAAATATTCCAGAAATTATCGAACAACCCCTCTTTCGGAGTTTCATAATCCTTTGTTGATCCCCAGCCAAGTACAACCTGCCCGCTGAAATGAACAAGATCGGAAGCCCTTACAATATACTGAACCTTGCCTCCAAAATAACCGTAATTGACTGTCGGATGCCCCAGGTTCACACCTCCGGTCACGGCTGTCAATATTTTATTATCTATCAGTACCCCGGTGTAACCGCCCAGTAGGACACCTGTTTCTCCCTGGATCTTATTTAAACTTATTCCGGGTGACCATACGCAGGCGACATTCATTTCGGGGCTGAAAAGCGTCCTGTTGTAGCCTGCTTCCTGGGCACACGCGAATGCCGTCAGCATTAAAAGATTAGTTGCGAAGATCCATTTCCTGAGATCGTTTGTAGTGTTTGTTTTTTCTGTTTTCATTGTTTTATTGTTTTTAGTGAATTGAATAGTTTGATTTGTGAATTATGCACACTCTGATTGAGCCTGCGTGTCAAAGCGGATTGCTGACTGGTCTGCCATTTTTCTTTTGAGCATTTTCATACCGAAAATAACCCTGGGGAAGTTGAACGGCCTGATCAGGTATGTATAGATTACGAGAAATGCGGCAAGTGAGGATAGAATTATTGTGATGGCTTTTAACCAGTCAGGTATCAGCGCCGGAGTGAGAATATACCCGGCCAGTACAAGCAGGGGCTGATGAAAAAGATAAAAAGGGTATATGGCTTCATTTGCTTTCCTCCTCAGGTCAGAGTCGGAGTTAAGGTATTTCCTTGTATAACCGATTACGGATACTGAGCATGTCCAGCTCACGATGATCTCAGAAATATCAGATACAATTTCGCCGGCCCTTTCCGAACCGGTCAGAAAGGGTGCAAGAAACATCAGAACTGTGAATATGATTGTCTCAGCAAGAAAGATGTTTCTCTGACCAACAGCCGCTTCAGAAATTTCTTTTCGTGGAAGCAGGATCAGTCCTGCAAGGAAAAAGATCACATAATATGTAAATGATGCCCAGTCATTTATAAGATCGTGAGTTTCCTTATCGAAAATGCATCTCAGTGTAATCTGCGAAACAAGAAGAGGAATAATCACAAGGTTAAGCCTGAATGGCTTTGAGAGATAATTGGCAAGGCGGTTAGCCAGATTCCTGAACCGTTCACCTCTAAGATAGTTTAGGAAAGGAGAGATCAGGAGCGCTATTGTGAAGAGGTATGCTATGAACCATAAATGATGCCAGCTGAAGTTTCCCGAAGGGTAAATTCCTTCAAACATATGAGGATAGAAGGAGGCGAGAGAATGGTAATCTTTGATTTTTTCGATGAACACCTGTACGGGAACCAGCAGAAAAATGCCTGTAACAAGTGGTATCAGAAGCTTTTTTGAGCGTTCGGCAATATAACCCGCAGGAGTTATTGTACGAAGAGCAAAATAAGTTCCGGCCCCGGAAATCATAAACAGCAAAGGCATGCGCCAGCTGTGAAGAAATGACATAAGATACCTCAGGGTTCCGCCATACAATACATCATTCTTTACATGCCATCCCCAGGTGACGAAGATCATGCCTGTATGATAAAGAAAGACACTTGTTATCAGAAGAATCCTGAGCCAATCTATATAATACTGCCGGTCGGAGCGGATAATTGAATCGGGTTTCATGTCTGCCATTTAAATTTTTTCAGCAAACATATAATCAGCAACCTGCCGGGAACGAATCTGCCTATAGGAACGGTGTCCGGGCCTATAGGGACGTCCTGAAATCA
Organism: uncultured Bacteroidota bacterium; assembly: GCA_963744745.1. Lineage (GTDB taxonomy): Bacteria > Bacteroidota > Bacteroidia > Bacteroidales > VadinHA17 > LD21. Next base: position 757,803 of record CAVUVD010000002.1, read on the forward strand.
ATCATTTAGATGTGTGTAAATAATTGATTCAGAAATGCTTAAATATTTGAGAGAGATTTTCGGAATTCAGATGGAGTTATGGATGTATATTTCCTGAAAGCGGAGTTGAAAGATGATTTCGAATTATATCCGACCATTTCGGCAAGCTCTTCGATGGTTATTTTTGATTCAGGATCCTGCCTGATAATTTTCTTTGCGTGTTCAACCCTGTAAAATGCGAGCAGCTCGAAGAAGCTCCTGTCGAGTTTCTCGTTGATTACCTGTGAAACATGATGAGAAGATTCGTTTAGCTGTTTCGCAAGCCCCGACAGTGAAGCTAGGTTGCTGGTGAAATATTTATTCACTTCCATTTCATACCTGATCTTTTTCAATATTGCCTCCTTATCAGTCTCGGAGAGAGATGATTTCCTGTATTTCAGGGACGGGAATGAAAGGAAAGATCCGGAGCCCTCAAAATAATCCGACCTGTTCATGACCTGCCAGGAGGTATTATAAATCATTAGCGAGACGTATGTTGCTATGAAATATCCGCCTATATCGTTGTGCATTCCGAAGGATACCCTGATTGTGATAATTATTGTCATCAGGATCAGGAGATGCGCCATGAAGTTCCGTTGATTTTTAAGCACCTCATTGTCTGTAGTAAAGACAGGCTGGTTGAGCTCTCTGAATTTTTCAAGAAGAGATTTAACGGATAAAATGATGTAAATGATAAACTGGAGCAGCATAAAGTGATTGACATAATTCCTTATACCGGCCGGGTCATCCGATATTGCTGTTGTGACTGCCAGATAATCCCAGTCGGGGTGTTTAGTCTGAATATAGGAGTTGTATTTCATTTCATCGGGCTGAACAAATTGAAAGATCATATATGCTGTCCATATGAAGAATGGAATGAAATGAAGCCAGGTACGTTTTGTCGAACCCGGGTTGAGGCTGAACCAGATATAGAAGTAAAAAAGCGGAGCAAAAGTAAAGTTAAGAGATTCGGAAAAGTTTGTGAGGTACAATACCCTCACTATGAATCCCGTATTGTTAAGCCATTCCTCGAAAATGGCAAGTGAGAGTGAAAGCAGGAGGATGCCCTGCCAGAGGTTTGATTTTTTTTCGCCTTTGTAGTTTTTTATGAAAAACCAGGAGAGGAACAATCCCTGGAAAACACCAAGGAAAATTATAACATCGAATACGGATACATGGATGTCGGTTCTCATTTATTCGGAGACTGCCGAGACCAAGTTAAATATTTATTTTGAAATAGATGGTTCAGCATGGGCATCATTTGCCGTTGGCTTAAGCCTCATCTTTCAGGATCGAGCTCAGAGTTCAGGGCAGAAGATCCACTGCCAACACACGCCCCTGAAAGCAGAAGACGCCCCGTCGACACGCAGGCCAACACACTCTCCTGAAAGGCATAGGCGTAAACCTAAGCATAGTTATTAATATACTAATTATTCAAAGGATGGTTTTTGCTACAGACGGCCTCACCCCAACCCCTCTCCCGGGGGACGAGGGAGGGGAGAGGCGGGTGAGTCTTAGGTTGACGGCTATGCCCTGAAACCGGGTTTAATACACGATATTACGGAGAGATTCTCAGCGCCCTAAAATTGTTTTTGTGCGAACTAATATGCTTGCCGGTTGTACTAATATTATAAACTACTAAATATTAATACAATGGAAACTCCGGCAGGTGACTCTTTCGACAGCAATTTCACATCAGGGGATAACAGATCATTCTGGATTTCAACTGTAGAACCATTAAAATTCGGAAAGCTTCAGCAAGACATACAAACAGATGTTCTGGTAATCGGCGGCGGTATCTCAGGACTGACAACCGCATATTGCCTTCTTAAATCAGGTCATAAGGTTGTACTTGTGGAAGATGGGCATATTGGCAGTGGCGAAACAGGCAGGACAACAGCACATCTCTCATTCGCACTCGATGATCATTATTATGCGATTGAGAAATTATTCGGAGAGGAGAAATCAAGGCTTGCTGCCGAAAGCCATATGGAGGCTGTAAGGTTTATTGAAAAAACTGTACACCAGGAAAATATTCAATGCAACTTAAAGCGTGCCGATGGATTCCTGTTCATTGGTCCGGGCGACAGCCGTGAGACTCTTGAAAAAGAGCTCAGGGCAACAAGAAAGATAGGATTAAAGACAAGCCTGCTTCCCCAGACACCCGGGTTGCTCATCACCGGTGATGAAACGTGTCTCATGTTCCCTGACCAGGCGCAGTTTCATCCCATGAAATACATCCGGGGACTTGCAGGCGCTGTTGTCACACATGGCGGGCAGATCTTCACAGAGACAAGAGCGGAAGAGATCACGAAAGAAGGAGCTAAGGCAAACGGTTATACAATACGTGCAAAACATATAGTTGTTGCAACCAACACACCGGTAAACGACCTGGTGACAATGCACACAAAGCAATACGCCTATAGGACTTATGTAGTGGCAATGAATATTCCGAAAGGCAGCATGCCTTATTCATTATGGTGGGACACCGGAGATAAGAATTCAAAATGGGAAAGCCAGCCTTATCATTATGTAAGGCTTGAGGAGCTTGATAATGAATACGACCTTCTTATTGTCGGTGGAGAGGATCACAAAGTCGGTCAGGCGGATGCGGAAAATCTCCCGCCGGAAGAAAGATATGACAAGCTTATCAGCTGGATCAGGGAGAGATGTCCTTCTGTCAAGAATGTGATGTATAAATGGTCGGGACAGATAATGGAACCGATCGATTTGGTTGCCTTTATAGGAAGAAATCCTGGAGATGACAACATCTATATCATAACCGGCGACTCGGGTAACGGCATGACACACGGTACAATCGGAGGTCTTCTGATTACCGATCTCATTGACGGGAATCACAATCCCTGGGAAGATCTCTATGATCCTTCGAGAATATCGATAAAGGCAGCCGGCGACTTTCTTAAAGAAGCCGGTAATATGGCTGCACAATACGGCGACTGGGTAAAGAAAGGAGATATTGAAAACGTATATGACCTCAATCCAGGGGAAGGAGGAATACTATCATCCGGATTGAACAAATACACCGTCTACCGTGATGCCTCAGGGAACGTTCATACCTGCTCGGCAGTATGTACCCATCTGGGAGGTATTCTTACATGGAACCGTGATGAAAAGTCGTTTGATTGCCCGGTGCATGGATCGCGGTTCACAGCCGAGGGTAAGGTGATCAATGGTCCGGCTATCAGCGATTTGAAGAAAGTATCTGTGAAGGAGGAGGCAAAGAGATAGGAAACAAGAAAGCTTTTCTCTGTGTCCTCTGCGAAGGCTGGCCTGGAACGATGGGACTCTGCATACCTCTGCGGTTAAAAGAAGACTCCTGCCTGCACATCAACGGAGTATCTGTCATTAGTTGAGGGACCCCCCGCCAACGCACAAGCATTCACACCCCCCTGGAAGGGGGTAAAATTCAGCAGATGAGAGATTTCCTGGAAGATCAAGGAACTGTTTTCCGGAAGAGAACAAGCCAGACTGAAATGACTATGAGGGTTGTGGCAAGAAGTATCTCCCAGGTCAGTGCTTCACTGCCGAAAGCCCAGCCGACAAGCACCGCAATAACCGGATTGATGAAGCTGTGCGTCGAGATCCTCGTGGCGCTGGTGATAGTCAGTAGCCAGGTATAAGCTGAGAAAGTGATAATTGACCCAAACAGTATCAGGTATGCAAGACCTGACCATGACCTGGCGGCCACCTGTGAAAAGGTAAAAACAGACCATTCTCCCATTATAAGACTCACAAGAATCAGCATCACGCCACCGGACAGAAGTTGCACACCTCCTGTGATAAAAGGCGATCGCGGTAAATTCGCAACACGCGAGTATATTGCACCTGTCGACCAGGAACAGGCGCATAACAGGATCAGGAATGTGCCCGGCAGGTTGGCATTTTGAAAGTCAAATCCTTTTGGCAATACGAGGACAGCAATCCCTGCAATCCCGATAACCATCCCGAGTAAAGTACGCTTGCTAATCCTCCCTTCTTTTGTGAAAAGAGGTTCAAAAAGAGAGATTATAACCGGTTCGGAAGCTATCAGCAAAGCTGCAACTCCCGATGGTACAGTCTTTTGTGCCCATGCCAATCCGCCATGACCGACAAGGAAAAAGAGAAATCCAATAAGAACCAGTGACGGAAACTCCTTACGGGTAACGTTTGCATCGCCGCGTAATCGTCCCCAGGTGTAAAGTGTGGCGCCTGCGATAAGCGATCGCATTCCCATCATCATGAATGGAGGTATTGTTTCTACCGCATACTTGACTGCAAGGTATGTTGTACCCCAGACGAAGTATATAGCAAAAAATGCCCCGAAGAATTTCACTCTGTCATGTTGTCCGGGAGTCATTGGCTCTAACACATTTTTGGAAATGCGAAGATAATAAACTAATGTCCAACTTAAAAGGAAGGGAGAGAGGGGGAGAGAGAGAAGGGGAGAATGTATTACCGGTCTCCGGTCTTTGCTGACAAAGCCTTCAGAGTTTCGTCTATTCCCAATTCAGGTGAGGTTGCCTTTACATTGAATCTTTTTTCGAATTTACTGCTGTCGAAGATGTAATCATCTTCAAACTGATATATCATCTCAGGGAACTCACTCAACACTGGAACAAATACCCCGAGGGCTCTCACAACCCACTTCGGCATTACACTTATATCCGCCTTTTTATTCAGCCTGCCGGCAATTAATGTTATCCACTGCCTGGTTGTAAGTCTCTCCTTTGTTGTGGGCAGATGCCAGACCTGACCAAAAGCATCGGGAGTATTGCCAAGCAGGGCCACTGCCTTCCCGGCATCAGGAGTGTAGGTATAGGTATGGACCTTGTCAATATTGCCGAAAGCCATCGGCTTGCTGTCTTTTAATAAATTGCTGATTACCATTTCACCCAGCATGCTTCCGCGCAGGAAAGGGCCATAGAAATCAGCCGACCTGGCAATCAACGCTTCCAGCCTGCCTTCACGGACTTCATTCATGATCATCTCATGGATCGTTTTCCTTACTTGTCCTTTTTCTGAGGGAGGATCAGTAGCTGAATCTTCTGTCATGAAATGGATTGCCTGTTTGCCGTAGAGGTACATATTATCAAAAAACACAAGCTTCGAGCCATGTTTTTTGCAGGAGTTAATAACAGCTTTCATAAAGGCTGGCCAAAAGCTCTGCCAGACTTTCAGGTCATATTTAAACCCGATTGTAACATAGACCACATCACTTCCCGCGATTGCTTCATCGATACCGGATATTTTGGTAACATCAAGAGGATATAATTCATCATTGTTGTTTATCCTGACCGGGTTACGGCTCACGAGCCTGATCTTATCAGTATACCGGGCCAGCTCTTTTGCCAATGGCACGCCGATAGCCCCTCCCGAACCTATTATTGTTTGCATACTATATAAATTGATGAGAGACACCAAGATACGGATTTTCGACGGCATTACGCGCTCTACGGTTATAAGAAAACCCCCTTGCCAGCCCACAAGTTCGCGCACCCCCCTGAAAGGGGGTAAGCGACCCCCTGTCAACCCACAAGCCAACTTGTTCTTTGCGAACGCTGGCCTTGAGCGATGGGAACTCTGCGTGCTCTGCGGTTAAAGAATGCCCGAACGCCTAAACGCTCTTCATCTGGTAAGATCTGGTTGCTGCAAAAGCGGCAATCGACCATAGGAACCAGCTGCTGTAGAAGAGGCAGAAGACCCAGGTTGCTATGCCGTCCCCGGATGTCTGGCTGCCATTGATAAATGTGGATACCATTGTCCAGCATGCAGCCGGGGCGATTGATGCGACTATAGCGGTAGCTGACCAGCCTGAAATGAGCAAAAGGCGACGTGATATCCAGGATGGAGGCGAAGCCAGCAGAAGAGAAAGGACTGCCGCCAGCATCCAGGGGATTGCGATAATAACAGGTTCAAAGCCTTCGCCTGCATCACCGGGATGGGAGATACCCGGTGTTCCCCCGAGAGCCCACCAGACCCTTAATACCGGATAAGGAAGAGCCAACACGAAAGCCGCGTATCCGTACCATGGATGATGTCTGGACACGCTGGATTTTGTCAGTAAAAGCCTGGCAAGGAATATTGCGGCTGCAAAAGCCAGCATACGCATCACCGCATCGGGCCAGTTAACAGTTGCACGAATACGGGTCACCGGATCTCCTATCAGCCCTGCCATTTTCAAAAAGTCGAACAATAATCCATTTGCAGCCCAGACCATAAGTATCAGGCCGGTAACATGCAACACCTTCTGTACCCGTTGCCATCCGGATGAATTATCCAGTTTCATTATCCCCATGGCAGCCAGGATGGCAGCAAGAGGCTGAAGCCATAAGGGTGACATTGTATTTGAGTTTGAATGATTCTGAAAAAAGGTAATCTTTACTACCCAGGCCAGCAGCAATGCTATGCAGAGCGCCAATGCAATTAATTTTTCTGATTCTATCCCATACCGGGATGTGGTGTTTTGTTTCATGAGTTAAAACTACGTTTGTATAATTTTGATTGAACGTAGTAAAAGACTGATAAAAGGTGAGATTGCTGCATGGTAAAGACCCCCTGCCGACACACTCCCTGAAAGGCAGAAGACCCCCTGCTGACACACATGCCAACGCACCCCCCTGTAGGATAAGCGACCCCCTGTCAACCCACAAGCCAACACACCCCCCTATAGGGGGTATCATTGGGAAAATGAGGAAGATTTTCTCTGTGTTCTTTGCGAACGCTGGCCTTGAGCGATGGGAACTCTGCGTGCTCTGCGGTTAAAAGAAAGAATGGGAGAAGGGGAGAGTGGGAGAAGGGGAGATCTCTACCGTCGTACACCCGAACGCTATCCTCAATTCAACCCGAGGGATATGTCTTTATTAAAAAATCCCGAGTACTTCCCGGTGCTTATCTCCACATGCACTTTTCCGTCGCACGATGAATGAAAACGCAGGAGTGAATTGCCCAGGTCAATCAAAGGTTCGCCACCCGCCTTGAAATTCTGCGATAATGCATATCCGCTCACCGGGTTCCTGGAGCACTTAAGATAATTCATCCTGGCTTCGATGAGTGCATGATAAACTACCCCGCCGCTTTGATCCGCAACCTCAGCTATTTGTCCCCCTCCGCTTACTTCTATGTCATCATCAAGAACAACATTATATGTGCCTTTTGGCCAGATCTTCATGATCCAGAAGTTCTGTTTTACTGCAACAAAAGGATCGGTTGGCTCATCACATTCAAGAAGGTCAAGACGGGAGCTCATGAAGGCGCCGGTTATGCTTGTAAGGTCAATTATCGTGTCAGATCCGTAGCCTGTTATTATATCCTGGTCTGCATACACTGCTTTGATATACTTTCCTGAAAGATCCTCGGCAAGGGGCACAGCCCAGAATCCATAGATTTTCAGATCGCTGCCGGCCTGGTTAATTCCGGCGAGAAGGACTGACATTATGCCTCCTCCATTTTCATTCCAGCGGGAAGCGATAATGATATTGCCTGTTCCCTTGTTGAAAGGAAGCGGATACTTGTCATCTATCCTCACATGCAGCAAGCCGGGACCAGCTTCGGCGTCAGCATTCGATGGCAATTGCAATCCCTTATGGGCTGCAACTGCAATGGAAGCGCAATACGCGATCGCGGCTGAAGTTCTTATTCCCTGCCTCAACGATCCAAGCTCGGGAAGCTCACTGTTCTCGCGGAGGCTGCAGGATTGGATTATTACTGCGAGTAAAGCAGGTAATACCAGGAATGGAATCTTTCTCAGTCTCATTGATGCAAATTAGGAAAATTTATGGAATTATATTCGTCCTGCGAAAAACCCCTGCTGACACACACAGGGCAACGCACTCCCCTGAAATAAGAGACCCTCTGCCGACACACGGGCTGGCGCACCCCCCTAAAGGGGTTTAATAGATGATATTATGGAGAGCTTCTCCGCGTCCTTTGCGAACGCTGGCGTTGAGCGGTGGGTACTCCGCGTTCTCTGCGGTTAGAAGAAGGAGGCGCTACTAAAATTTCAGAATGTAAGCGCCAGGGAAATCATTGTCATCCTTACGGGAATCTTACTCATAACCGTTGTTGCGGCAACCGGTCCTATCGGATTAAATGTTATATCGTATGTTGGTTTAACAAAATACTTTTCCAGTGAAATTGAAAGTATTGAATATTGCACAGATAAGCCCGGCGTGCTTGACAGTATTAATGCAGGCGCTTTTTCGGCAGTCGACATTGTTCCCATAAACTGAAAATCAGAACCTGAAGTGATTTCGAAATTCAGAGGGAGTAATAAGCCTGGCCTGTAGTACAGTGATACTAAAATTTTTTCCATTGGCTTATACGATATTCCATATCGCTGAGCAATTTCGAAGCCCTTAAAAGGTTTCACATAAACTTCTTCTTTATCAAATATAGCTTCATTATTTTCGCTCCAGTCAAGATCTGTTTTCCAGAAGGCTACCAGTACAGGATAATAATAAAAGCCCACCTTTTTTTCCGGGTTCGACAATCCAAGACCTACCCCGGCCTCTGCAAAAAACCCGGTTTTAGCTCCCATGTATCCATCGGAATATTTAGCTGTCATACCATTTGCAGGTGCTATCCCCATATTCCCTGAAGGCATTGCAAGTCCGTACTTCAGCGTAAAATTTGCTTTACCGGGCTTCCTGGTATTTGCAGCAGGAGCAGGGGTAGCATCACCGACAAACTGCGAGAAGGCATTCAGATTCAGAATCAGAACCAAAGCAAGTAACAGGATTTTTCTTTTCATAGTCGTAGTTTTTTCTCATTTCAAATCAATACTCCAGACATTAGCTCTGCCATTTTCATTTCCTCTCTGCGACAAAAAATAAATTGATGTGCCGTTTGGATCCCAGCAGGGAGATGTATCATTGCCGGGATGGAATGTCAACTGCCGGAAACCTGTTCCATCGATATTTACTAAAAAGATGTTCAGATTTGATTCAGACGGTTTGGTTCCGGTTGATGATCCCACACACAGAATCTTTTTTCCGTCAGGAGAAATTTTTGGAGTGGAGAAACCTCTGAGATTGTCTCTCATTATCAGGGTTTCCTGACCTGACTTAAGGTCAATCATCCATATTTCGCCCTGGTTGGTCTGAGTGTTTGATTTTGTGAAAAGTATTTTTTCTCCCGGGATGAATTCGGGGGATGAACCTTCAACATACTGAGTGGTAATGGATGTATTTTTATTCATAGACCAGATAGAGTAAGTCCAGGTTGTAACAGGGATAGTTCCCTGAGTTATTGTCGAGGGAATTCCCCTGGTGTAAAAAATTCTTTCGCCATCCGATGAGAAAACCGGGGCTGTTGCAATTCCCGATTGCGACTCGGTGAGATGTTGAATTGCGCTGCCCTCGTTTGTATTGATCATGCAGATGTTTGATTTTTCCTGGCCGGGGAATATGCCGCTGAAGCTGATGAACTTACCATCAGGAGAAAAACATGGTCCGGTGGCTGATATTCCGAATGTTCGTTGTACTGAGCTACGGCCTCCGCCTGTTGAACGCACATATACATTGCCTTCTTTCTGGTCTGGCGATGTTACACCAACATAAACTATATGTTCTCCGTCTTTGCTCACGTCAAACATCGATCCGGTAAACCACTGGAGTTTACCATTGGTATTAATAACTTTAGGACTCCAGATAAATTGATCCTCGGCAGTGATTTGTTTAAATTGATATCCTCCCTCCTGGGGAACTGATATTTGTGAATAATTAATTTTCTGAGTGGCTGCGCAAGATGTTAACAGATACAGCACGACGGAAGAAAATAAAAAATTTTTCATTTTCATAGGTTTGTGGTTTTAGATTTATCAGGAAAGCCCCCTCGCAATGATACAAAAAATATTTGCTTTTAAAATTATTTAACGTTTGCTTATTTTTTAAAAAAAAGATCCCCTGCCGACATACGAGCTAACGCACCCCCCTGAAAGGCAGGAGACCATCTGCCAACCCACAGACCCACGCACCCCCCTTGAAAGTAAGATACTCCCTGCCAACGCACAGGCCAACACACCCCCCTAAGAGGCAGAAGACCCCCTGCCAACACACTAGCCCACGCACCCCCCTGAAGGGGGTATAATAACGAAATTCTGGAAAGATTCTTTGCGTTCTTTGCGAGCGCTGGTGTTGAGCGAGGGGAACTCTGCGTTCTCCCGACGCTCCTTATCGTCGGTCGGGATCTTCGCTTTGCTTCGATCTGCGGTTAGAAGAAGGATTGGGAGAAGGGGAGAGCAACTTCGACTCATCTCGACGCCGCTCGATAAAACGCTCAGTGAGCAGCTCGAAGAAACGCTCAGTGTGCGGTGGGTTACCTGACAATTAATCCTATGCTTCTGAATCTTGCAGTGGTAGTTTCAGTTGTTTTATGCGAGGTAACGGCTGGTCCGAGGTAGACTTTTTCAGGCAGGTCGAGAGTGAAAGAGGCATATTCCTTCCAGGTTTTCCCGTCTGTACCGGTATACCCGGTAAACTTGTTACCTTGTCTTTTTAGCCGTATCCAGGTATCAGGGAATGATACCGGGAAATCCGGTGTTTCTTCTGATCTGGCAGGATATATTGCTTTCATCTGGCCATCTTTAACCTCACGGTATTGATATTCAAATCCTCCATTGTTTTTATTCCTTGGTCTGTTATCGGGGAACAATTGAAAATAAATATGCCTGCTTCCGGGTGACAGGTCTTCACGAGCCATTAATCCCGCTTTGGTATACTGGTGAGTTGCCGTAAGACTTTCCACACGGGCTGCGAAATCAAAATCACCTGTATGTTCAATATAGACAAAGCTGAATTCATCCTTTACACCCCATATATCTGCTCCGCCGGCGGTAATGTCAAATCCTTCTTTTGAAACAGTGACTGTACCTGCAAGAGCCGGATTTCCGATATCAGTATGTTTAAAATCTCCTGTTTTAAGAAGTTTAACTTTACCCGCTTTTTGAATGGGTATCTGGTTATTATTCTGAGCCGGCAGAGTTGCGGACAGGAGGATAAATAATGAAACATTTGCGGCGAAACGGGTTTTATTATGCATGTCAGATAATGTTATTTGGTATTTCCAAAGCTACCAAAAATTCTAAATAGGTCATGCAGGTCGTGCAGGTCTTAAAGGTCGTGAGATCACAGTTCAGGGCTCAGAGGCAGAAGACCCCCTGTCGACACAGGCCAACACACCCCCCTGAAAGGCAGGAGACCCCCTGCCGACACACAGGCTTACGCACCACCCTGAAAGGCAGAGAGACCCGCTGCCAACGCACAAGGCCTTCACACCCCCCTAAAGGGGGTATCTTTTGATAGATGTGATGGATTTTCTTTGTGTCCTTGGCGAAGGCTGACGTTGAGCGATGGGAACTATTTATGCTATGCGGTTAAAACTTTGCTTTATCTCTCAGTTCGTCAATGATTGCTGAGCTGATCCAGTAGATATCGGAGTTTCCGTTTTGAGGGGAGTTATGGAACTGCTGCAGCGAATCCCTGCTTAGCATTCCGGGTCTCATACTGCCCATCCGGTCGGACATAAAGAAGATGTATTTTCCATCCGCTGAAACAGATGCTGACCACTCCCCCGGGTAGGTGGAATTGATTCCGGGTCCCATGTTAACCGGCTGACTCCAGTTATCGAGAGTGTCACGGAATGAGATGTAGTAGTCGGTGGCGCCATAACTGCCGGGCATACCATATGCCGGGATGATAATGTAACTCTCATCTACGGAAACAAAAGCATTGTACCTGGCTCTCCCGATGTTTACATTCGCACTCAGCTTTTCGGGGTCCTGGTAAACCCCGTTAACAAGCTTTGAGCGATAAATGAACTCTTCGTTCGTGACGGTATCCAGGTGAGTGTAATAGATTGTGCCGTCACTTGTCACAGACGGGAAAAATTCCTTGCTGGTAGTATTTACCGGTGCACCCAGATTCCTGGGCTGCATCCATTTGCCTCCTGTTTTTGTACATACCCAAATGTCTTCTGTTCCTGTTGAAGCAGAGTCGGCAGGCATGGTAGAAATGAAGTACAGTTTTTGCCCGTCGGGAGAGAGATGAGGCTCAATGTACTTGTAAGCGGGATTGGTACAAAACTCCCACACCTCAGGTGTTGACCATACATCGTCACTTCTCCGTGAATAAAAAATGGTTACGTACTTAAAGTTGCCGGCTTCGCGACAGAAGAAGATCTCGTTTCCATCAGGAGAGATGGCGAAATCGCGCTCATTCATGCCCGTGGATATGATGCCCGGCGCGAATAGACTCGCGCTTTCACCAGGAGGTTTCTGTCCGAAGTATTCGCCCCGGATTACCGGAGTATCTGATTCCTGATGGCTGGAAAGGCATGAGGTTATTGATACCGGAATTACTATAAAGATGGAGTAAATGAGATTCTTCATTGTTGCGGTTGTTTTGAAAAAGATATCAAATTTAATATAAATTCAGGAATGACCCCATGCCAAATCACAGGCCAACGCACCCCCCTGAAGGCAGAAGACCCCTGCTAACACACAGGGCCCAACGCACCCCCCTGAAAGGCAGAAGACCCCCTGCCAACGCACAGGCCAACACACCCTCCTGAAGGGGGTATAATTAACGAAATTCTGGAAAGATTTTCTGCGTTCTTTGCGAAAGGCGGCCTTGTACGAGGGGAACTCTGCGTGCCCTGCGGTTAGAAGAAAGTTGGGGAGAAGGGGAGAGTGGGAGATGAGGATAGCGATGAATTGCACAACTTTACATATATTGGTATTGATATTTTGACCTATACCTTGCCATTATGAAAAATGACCTTCTGAGTAGTTTGCGGATCCCATTTATAGGACTGGGACTTGTCGCAACCACAACCTGCACAAACAAGAGTAAAGAACCAATCACCTTTCCGGAAAAACCAAATATTCTTTTCATCGCAGTCGATGATCTCCGTCCTGAGCTTGGCTGTTATGGAAATTCTGTCATCAAATCACCTAATATCGACCGCCTGGCTACCCGCTCGGTAATATTCCGGAGGGCATACTGTAACGTGCCTGTTTCAGGAGCCTCGAGGGCCAGCCTTCTTACAGGGACAAGGCCAACAAGCTACAGGTTCCTGAGTTTCGAAACCTGGGCCGACAAAGATTATCCCGGTGCAATTACCCTGCCGGCACATTTCAGGAAAAACGGTTATTATTCAGTCGGACTGAGCAAGGTCTTTCATAATATGGGCGACGGAAAGGATGCCTGGGATGAGGAATGGAGGCCTGCTGCCATCGGCACCTGGAGGAATTATGCAACAGCACAGAACCTTGAAATCGATGAAGAATCACGAAGGGGAATGCCTTATGAATGCGCGGATGTCAATGATACTGTGTATTATGACGGAAAAACGGCTCAGAAGGCAATTGGGTATTTAAGGGAATTTGGCAAATCTGGCAGGCAATTCTTTCTTGCGGTAGGCTTCCTTAAGCCTCACCTGCCTTTCAATGCTCCGAAGAAGTATTGGGACCTTTATGATCCGGAACAGATCGGTCTTCCTTCCAACCCTGATCAGCCTTCTGATGTTCCCGCCCAGGCTCTCCATAACTGGGGAGAGCTGAGGAACTATTACTCAATTCCGGAAAAGGGTCCCCTAACCGATTCGGCTTCAAATAAGCTGAGACATGGATACTATGCAAGTGTCAGCTACACTGATGCACAAATCGGCTTGTTGCTCGATGAACTTGAAACTGCAGGCCTTGCCAAAAACACAATTATTGTTCTCTGGGGTGATCATGGATGGAATCTGGGTGAACACGGCCTTTGGTGCAAGCATTGCAATTTCAATACTTCCCTGAATGCTCCCCTCATTATCAAAGTGCCGGGTCTTACAGAAGGAGGCGCAAATGGAAGCATAACAGAGTTTATCGATATTTACCCGACCTTATGCGAGCTTGCAGGACTTCCTTTACCGGAACATCTTGAAGGATCGAGCCTTCTGCCGCGTCTTAACAAGCCGGATAAATATGAAGAAGATTATGCCGTAAGTAAATTCAATAATGGAATTACACTTGTCGGAGAGAAATTCTTCTACACTGAATGGCTGAACAAAAACGACTCTGCTGTCGCCAGGATGCTCTACGATCATTCTGTTGATCCTGATGAAAACTTCAATATTTCAGAAAAAGAGCATATGCAGAAAGAAGTCAGGATCTTAAGTGATGAGCTGAGGAATAAAAGAGGAAAGGGATTTATTAAGTAATGATGGTGTTATATTATGGGATATCAGGCATTTTATATTCCATAATTTCTCCCTGATCCCGCAGCAGCTTTTTCATTCCGTCCAGGAACCGTGATCTTACTGAATCGCTCATCAGGGCTCTTTTGACAGGTGATAACCTGAGAAAACCTCCGAGAATTCCCCTCATTACCTTATGCGATATCTTACCGGGATTTCCGAAAATCTGGTTCTGAAGGGTTCCGCGTTCAAGGCACTGAAGGATTACCCGTTCGAAGGTAGTTTCTGGGTGAATGACCCTTTCCTTTCTTTTAACAAGCTTCAGGGAACCTGTCTTTGTACATTTTAAAGAACAAACCCCGCAACCAATACAGATCTCCTCATTGATTTGCGGTATTTTCCTATGACTCTTTTCAGTATCATGATCATCTTTCATTGTCAGTGCTCCGATCGGGCAGGCTTTCGCGCATTTTCCGCATCCTTCGCAGGCAGACTCGTTGACATGAGCGATGAAGCCTGAAGTAACAATGATACCAGGATACCCGAATTTGCTTATCCCCTGCAGTATATTGCAGCAGCAGCTGCAACACTGACAGAGAAAAGAAACATTTTTAGTGACATTATCGCAGCTGAAAACCAACCCTTTTTCTTTTGAGCCTGCAAGACTTTCAAGAATGAAAGATTCAGGGACCTCCCTGGCTCCATGTTTTTGCCGACTCTGAAAGGGAGATTGTCGAGCTTGTCACCTAACTGCTGATATATTTCCTTTCCTGCAAGATGTCCCATAAGAAGGAATTTAAGGGTGATCAGGAAATCAAAGATTATCAAAGGTACTCATTTCTGGTGGTTGATGGTTAGCTTGACAACACACGAGCAAGGTCAGGTCTTGCAGGTCATGTCGGAGCGAAGCGTAGACCCTGACCTGCAAGCGTCAGGGCAGGTCATGAAATGCAGCGCAGGGCGCAGGGCTCAGGGCGCAGGGCAGAAGACCCCCTGCCGACACACATGTTTACGCACCCCCCCTGCCTGACGACACTGCGTTGTTACAGAATCTTCTTTTCCCGAAGGAGATTATGTGCATATTGTGACTTCGTGTTTGTTCGTGTAATTCCTGGTTAAGATTTTTCCAGATTAATAAACTTTTGTTTAAATTTCAATGTCAAAAATCCTTAAACACCTCTTTTAACCTAAGAACCTTAGCTATGAAGAACATCATTCTTTTTGCGGTTATAACAGCGCTGATTATTGCCTGCTCGAAAGATGAAACCCCCCCGGTGATTAACACTTTTAGTCTTGAACTGAATGATACTATCAGGAACACTTTTGCAATAGACCTCGATGCATCGGATAAATCCGGAGTGAACAGGATAGAGCTGTATATCAATGACACACTCATTGATGAAGGTAATGCCATACCATATTCATACAAATGGAATACCCTTAAAGTAAATGATGGGAAGCATCTTGTAAAACTCGTGGTATTCGACACTGAAGGAAATAAAACCGAAAAGAGCACTGAGGTCTTTGTGAATAACTGCCTTTTGATGATCAGTAGTTACAATCTGAGTGGTCCGTTTGACCTGGTTGTCACGGATGAGGAAGGTAATGTTCTGGGGAGGCAGGCTTTTGATGTATTTATGAAACGTACTGTTAAATCTGATAAAGAATTTGATGGTGAAGCAATAAACGTTTTAATGGTAACCGGAAGCATATATAAAAGCTTGTCAGCATGGATCCATGTAAAGAGAGGTTCTGAATTTGTATTGGGTGGAACCCCGGTAAATGAAACATACAAGAGCATAAGACTTCATATAAAGAATGATATTTCATCTTTTACAAATTTGCGTATCTGCACCGATCATGAGTCAGTGGAACTTAAAAGTATAGAAGATACTGTAAAAATTCCACAGAATTTCAAATACAGACCAGGCAGCAAGATGCTTTTCCAGCTCAGCACAACTGCAGGAAAGTTTTACAGAATTGCAGATTTGATTGAGACATCCGCTGAAATGACAATAAACCTTTCTTCAATTACAAAGGCCATGGAGCATGTTGTTATCACACCACCTTCACCCGGAATGGTAACTGCTAATAATGTATGCCGCGGCCAAAAGTACCGATATTTATAGCAGTTACTACATTTTTAGTGGCTGGTTACCTACACCTGTTGAGATCTGGTATCCAAAGGAATTTTTTGCCCGTTATTTCACCACGATGGGATATTTTCCACAAGGCTCATCTACCTATTATGGTGAAAAGTACAATGGTTCCGTACCTGCAAGGTTTATCCACATGGATGCTGATATTCAGATTACAAATCCATCAATAAGAAATTTTACAGCAAATTTTACCGGAACTTACGATTTTGCAGCTATTCTTTATCGTAATGCTGACAGATCAATATCGTGCAGGGTTAAAATACCGGCGAGTAAAAAATCATGGAAACTTCCTGACATGGGCACAATATTCAATGATTCAAGGTTCAATAGCGAGAATTTTAAGCCAAGTAATGCCACACTGTATAATTTTGAGAGTATTGATTTCAGTAAAGGTTATTTTGATCTGAGCATTAGTACGGATGAATTGCATTTAACAGATCCGCATTCGCAGCATAAGCAGATTATGGTGCCGTAAAGGAGGTCTTGCAGGTCATGTCAGAGCGAAGCGTTGACCCTGACCTTTAACGTCAGGGCAGGTCTTGCAGGTCGTGAAATGCAGCGCAGGGCTCAGGGTACAGGGCAGATCCAAACAGCTGCGTCCTTTGCGAAGGCTGGCTTTGAGCGATGGGATCTCTGTGTGCTTTGCGGTTAAAAGGCCTCTCCCCTTTATCCCCCCGATTAATCAGGGCAGGCTCTCCCCTAAAGTGGGAGGGGAAGCATACTGATTAATGCTGATTTTGTGTTTTCTCGTCCGATGGTTCACAAAATTCTTCACCACGGAGTTCCACGGAGTTTCATAGAGTTGTGTACGGAGTGCCCGAACGCTCAAACGCCCAAACGCCCGAACGGAGCCAATGTTGAAGTTAACGGAGCCAATGTTGAAGTTAACGGAGCCAATGTTGAAGTTAACGGTGTCAATGTGGAAGTTGACAGTGTCAATGTGGAACTTGACGGAGGCGTTGTGTAACTTTACGGAGCTGTTGTGTAACCTAACGGTGTCGTTGTGTAACCTGACGGAGCCGGTACTATGCTGTTACCCGGTACTTTCCTTCAATCAGCTCAAGTACATTTTCATTATAAGTGTACTGGAATTTATATGAAATCTTCTTTTCATGAGCCAGCGCCCCGGTGATGATTGCAGGGTGAATACCGTATTTTTCAGAGCATTCTTCAACCTTCCATGTTTTGAGATAACCACGGAAGGGCTCCAGGAAAGCAAGAATCTCTGCGTGTCTCAACTTCTCTGCTGCAAGCTTGTTTGCTTCTTTTTCAAGCTGATTAATATCTCCTTCCTGCAGATTGTCGAGAATGAACGGGCATTCTTCGGTAAGATGATTCAGAACATGGGCAATCTCATGGGCAATCGTGAACCAGAAATTATCAATGCGATTATACCTTCCAGTGTAGACGATCACCGGATTATTTCCTGAGATAAAAGTTGCACCATCGAGGTACGTCTTCTGCAGATGCGGCAGCACAAAGAATATTACACCGACTTTGCCGAGCTCCCTGATAAAAATATTTATACCGTTTTCCATCACAGTATAACCGCACATATTATTGAAAAGCTCAGCAAGCTTCTTTTTGTCATATTCAGGGTATCTGAAACGTGCAGATTCGATTTCTGCTTTCCTGAACCAGGTGATCGCGTAAGAAGCATTAAACTGGTTATATGCTTCCGATTTGCGGGTGAGGCAGGGAAGATACCGGTTCTCAAGTATTGAAAAATCCAGCTTTTTCCAGCCCCAGAATCTGAGGACCTGTTTTTTCAGTTCTTCAGCGCCGGAGGTCTTTTTCAGCCAGCCTTTCTTTATCATATCATTCACCGGCATTCTTTCGTAAATAAGCCGCTTTATATCTGCTTTTACTTCAGCTGGTGTCTTTGATTGTTTCAACCATAAACGGTATCCTGTATCGATGTTGATCCAGTATTGAGGAGAAGTGTCGAATATCTCCCCCAGGAGCCGGGCCATATCGATCGTGAGCGGCTGATTGTTCCTGAGAATTTTATTAAGATGCTTCACTGATATTCCCATGACTGCGGCAAGATCTTCCTGGATCCAGCTTCTGAGATCCATCTGTTCTTTGATGAAATATCCGGGGCCGAATTTCTTTGCAGCTTTCAGTTGGGCAGTCTGGACCATATCTGGTTAATTAGTCTCGGTAATGTAGAGAGATAGCGATTATTAAAAATTCTCCTGTGGTTTGTACACTGTTATTCCATGTCACCTCCATTTCGAGCCTGTATTTAATTGAAAGTCTCATGGAATACCGGTTTTTATATCCTTTCAGTCTTTCGAACCTGAGAGAAGGATCTTTCCAGAAATCATGGATTGAAACGGCAGATTCTATTTTCTGAACCGTTGCCAGGAATTTATCCACGATATCCGAAGGCAGTTTCAGCTTTCCTGGCTTTCCAGTCTCATAAAGCTTTATCAGCTGTTTATCTTTAATATAAACTATCAAAACACAGAAAAGTTCTACAAATATACACCTGATTGGTTAATATGCAAATTTAATTTCACCTTGGAGGTGAATATTGACTGCATTTTTGTAAATGTCAAATTTTCCCAGAGATGTCCTCCCATATGCGAATTGTTTTATCCAGAGGTAACCATACTTTTGATTTTACCCTGGATCTATTAACAAATGGATCATTGACTGGATAAAAAATCGGCGTAAAATCCAAGTTAACTTATTTTCTTTATTTATCTCATACTCCCGTCCCGTCAGTCACAGCCGACAAATAACTACTAAGTTAAAAATCAGTTCTGCAGAAAAATGACTGATTCAAGTCAGGCAATTGGATGGTAAAGAAAAAATTTAGTTTCAGGGTTTCAGGGTTTCAGAGTTTCAGAGTTTCAGAGTTTCGTATTGAGCTGAGATTCAATTGTCGAATACTGATTACTGATTACTGATTACCGATTACCGATTACCGATTACCGATTACCGAATACCGAATACATTCCGGGTCCTGGGTACCGGGTCCTGGGTCCTGGTTCTGCTCTGAGCCCTGCGCCCTGAGCTCTGAGCTTTTTTTAACCGCAGAGAACGCAAAGATGCCTAACGCACATGCCGGCGTTCGCTGAGAACGCAAAGAAAATCACAGCATTTCAGGGTTTCAGTTTGTCAGAGTTTATTAATATGCCGGACTACTGAAATACGGCATCTTCCTGCTGGCCTGTCTCATCAGTGCATCGACAAGTGCTGCAGGGCTCCCGAATGTTGAAGACAGCTTATGATCGAAATTAAAAATCATCTTGGCTGCTGACTTATCATGAACAGACAAAGAGACAACTGCTTCGTTTGTGGGTCCCCATAATCCAACAAGCAATCCCAGAGCCACAGCAGCTCCTTCAGACATTGGCTTGGAAAGAGAATAATTGGATGTAATGATGCCGTCCACTCCTAATGCATTACATAGTTCAGCAGGAGATAAGGTGCCGGAATCCTGATAGCCCATCCTGGCCAGCTTTGCATTTGTTGTCTCTACATCCTGAATCTCTACAAAAATGCTTCCCTGCATTTTCCGTTTTAACATCCATCCATACATCTCTCTCTGGAAATTTACAGATTCCGTTTTCTGCTGTTCAATCATGGCAGCCGGATCAACGTTCTTCCTTGGTGCAATAGAAACTTTCGGCGGAGCAATCGCAATGATCTTCTCTGAGTTAGCCAGTGTTCTTGAATCCGGAGTATAAAAGACTTTTGCACAGCTTTGAAAAATAACAGATAAAATGATCAGACTTAGAGCAATTTTTTTCATTGTTGTTGAATCAAATTTTTACAAGAATAGGAATTTTATTTTAAAATATGATTGACATAGGTTATGAATATCTCCGGAATTTCAGAGTTTCAATGTTTCAGGGTTTCAGAGTCTCAGAGTTTCAGATTTTCGTATTGAGCTGAGATTCAATTGTTGTCGAATACCGATTACTGATTACTGATTACCGATTACCGATTACCGATTACCGAATACATTCTGGGTCCTGGGTCCTGGGTCTGCTCTGCGCGGAAGAGGACGCAAATGACCACTAAAAAGTTACTGATTACTGATCACCGATTACCGAATACTTCATACCCCGAGACCAACCAGTGTTATTTTTTACCTGGTAGCACACCAGTACTACCCAGGAATTCTCCGTTTTCAATACTTTTAGTCAGGTCATTCAGAAACCTGACCATGGGAGCACCATCGATAACGTCATGGTCAACCAGGATTGTCATGTTCAATATCTCCCTGATTTTTATTTCATCTCCGATTACAACAGGTTTTTTTAATACGGATCCGATACCAAATGAAACCGGATGTACTGATCTTTGTATGAACCAGCCATTGATCTTTCCCATCATCCCAACCGACGTAACAACTGCATTACCCATTTTCCGGTAAGCGATCCGGGGATTTCTGAGCATGTATTTCCAGACAGCCCTTCTAAGGAAACCCGGCATATGGTAGTACAGACGTTCTGCCAGGTTTGTTTTTTTGTTTATGACTATTTCACCTTTCGATAATTCCTGTCCTTTGGCTTTTTCAATTTCATCAGCTATTTCCAGGGCTGTTTTCTGATTGGTTTTTTCAATTACAACAGGGATGGGCACTTTCTTGGCACCTATCTTTTTTTCGACGAGAATGGAAATATTAATGTTATTGAAAAGGATAAGCTTCTTTTTACTGTATAGGTATGAAGCAGCTTCGGGGTGAGCCTGAAGAATACTGCTTATAACTTTTATGATCCAGGCATTAAAGGAAATATTTATACCTTTTTTCCTTAATTCACGTAAGACTGTCCTGCTTTCTGTTACATCAAATTCGAGTAAAGCGCTGACATGGTGTTTAAGTAATCCAACCGAGAAGATATCAAATGTTGCTATCCGTGATTGAGGAATGCTTTTAAATATATAATCATCTTTCATTCTTTAAGATTAATAAAAAATTTCGGATCACAAGCGCTCACTGAGCGGAGTCGGAGTGAGCTTTTTTCAACCGCAGAGAACGCAAAGATGCCCAACGCACATGCCGGCGTTCGCAAAGAATTGTTTCAGGGTTTCAGGGTTTCAGAGTTTCAGTGTTGCTGGAAATGTATCATTCTCAGGCTATTCAGACATTAACGACTTTACTGGATTGGCCGTGACTGCAATCCAGAGCTTGAAGCTCACGGGCACAACTGCCATAAGAAAAGTAATCAATGATGACATTATCAGTATGTCCACGCCGATGCTTACATGATAAGCAAAGTTATTAAGCCATTGAGAGGCAATGTATCTGCCAATAATGCCGCCTATTACTGATGCTATGGCTATTATCACGAAATTGTCCCTTAATAACAGCAACACCAGGCTTGGGAACGGCGCGCCGACTACTTTCCTGATTCCAAGCTCTTTTGTTTTCTCCCTGATCAGTATCGATATGAGACCAAAAATCCCAAGACAGGAAATGAACAATCCCAGGAATGAGAAATATTTCAGGCTCTGTGCAAGCCGGGTTTCCTTACTGTATTGCTGATTCAGGTTCTCATCGATGAATGAATAGTTCAGGGCAACATTGTTCGTCAGGTTACGCCAGACATTATCAATGTAGCGGATCGTACCCGGAATATCCTGACCCTTTATCTTTACTGAGAGGTAATTGATATTCTCACCCGCGCTGAATCCGATACCAAGGGGAGTGACCGGCTTATGCAGCGACTCGAAATGAAAATCCTTTGCAACGCCAATTACAGTACCCAGCTTTTTGTCGAATCCAAATCCTGATCCGACAGGATTATTAAAATCAAGGCTTCTGACAGCAGCCTCATTAAGAATATACGCGTTACCTTTGTCACCGGGCATTTCGGCGGAGAAACCTCTTCCCTGCACGATCCCGAGCCCATAGAGGTCGAAAAAGTTTTCATCGACACTAAGCCTGTAAAAGAAGGGATTGTCACCTTCTGCCTGCCCTTCCCACACAGGGATATTCGACCACCCGATCTGTGAAGGAATACCCGATGATCCCGCGACCCTGATGATTTCAGAGTTCCTGAGAAGCTCCTGCTTGAGGGTTTCGATCCTGCTCTTCCATGCCCCATCTTTGTCTTTGTACCAGATACCATTAAGCCTCATGTACAATATACTCTCCTTATTGTACCCGAGGTTCTTCGAGTCTATATACTTTAATTGCCTGAAAATGGTCATTGTACCAACTACCAGCAAAATGGATATTGAAAACTGGATCACCATGATCGCTTTCCTGAAGAGCATGGCCCTCCCGGAAAATTTTTCCATTCCTCCTTTGATTCCATCAACTATCCGGAGCTTCGATAAGTAAATTGCCGGATACATACCGGCAACAAAAGCCAGTGATAATATTGCAGCAATGGTGGTAACCAGAACCTTATAATCCCATAATGATTCGAAACTCAACTGCTCACCTGCCATTTTATTAAACAGGGGCAAAGCCAGCCAGACAATAGCAATGGCGGACATGAAAGAGATAAATACCAGTAAGAAAGACTCACTCAGGAACTGAAGCATCAGCTGAGTCCGGTCAGCTCCGGAGAATTTTCTGATCGAGAGGTTTTTGAGATTAGACCTGTAATGAGCTATATAAAGGTTCATATAATTGAACCCGGTAATGAATAATATGAAGAACCCTACCGAGATAAGTATGAACAATGTCTCTTTATCGCCCGAACCCCTTATTTCACGGTTAAAATGTATGTCGTAAAGAGGCTGAAGATGGAACGACCATTTTTTATCATTGAAGCCATCAACATCATATTTCCCCAGTTTTGCATCAAGTTCCTTCAGGTCAGAATTCTCTTTAAGCAGGAGATATGTCTGGTAACCGTTATCAAGCCAGTTATTGTTGAGCAGACTTTTACCATTGATTGATTCAAGAGTGCTGAATGATATAAGGAAATCAATTTTCAGGTGTGTATTCTCAGGCATTTCCTCCAGGACACCGGTCACCGTGAAGATTTTGCTGTCATTCGTCCGGATAGTTTTTCCTGCCGGATCTGTCTCCCCAAAATACTTTAGAGCCATTTTAGGGGAAACAATAATTGAATATGGATCGACAAGGACATCTTCCTTATTCCCCGATCCGAGCGGAAATGTGAACACTTTGAAGAACTCCGGATCAGAAACTGTGATACTTTCATTAAAATACTGATCATTGTTTTCAAATGAAAAATTTCTGGTTGTAGTTCTGCAGGCGAGTTCAATTTCAGGTAATTCCTTTTCCAGGGTCGGTTTCAAAATGAACGGTGAGACTATCCACCAGTCGGATGTGCTTCCTTTAACCTGGTTGCCTGGCTGACGCATCACTACCCTGTAAATGTTGTCGCCGTTTTTATGGAACTTATCAAAGCCAAGCTCGAAATTAACATACAGGATGATCAGAAGACAGCTTGATATACCAAGCGCCAATCCTGTAATGTTCAAAGCGGTGAATCCACTATATTTCCCGGCTTTTTTAAGAGCTGCTGTAAAGTAATACTTAAACATAACCTCTTTGTGGTAAAAGACGTGATCAAAAGAAAGATGCTGCTCAATTCATGAGTTCTTTTATAATTACTCCTATACTTCAAAAAAGTTACAGGATGGCGCCAGATCGTTGCAGGATTCCCAGAGACACCAAAGGCACGAAGACCAAAATGTTTCAGAGTTTCAGAGTTTCAGGCGTTGCTCACCGAAGCTTTATGCGGAGGTGAGATTTCAGAGTTTACGCGTTGAGCGTAGAGATTCAATTACTACCGATTACCGATTACCGATTACCGAATACATAGTCACATTATATCACTGTTGAGAAGCCCGTGGTGAGTTATCCAGTAAATCCTTTGTCTTTCTTGTCCATTCCTGAATTGCATTCCAATCACGATGATCTCCTTCTTTCCATACACCGGTGAGGAGGCTTATTCTGAACTTCAGCCTGTCGCTGAAAGAAGGAATTTTATTGATATCAAGTATTCCTTTGAACAGGCCTTCGCTTACCAGATTCACTGCATTTCTGACCGGTTGAAGCCAGCCGGATACTGCATCTTTATACTGATCTCCTTTTGACATTGCGAGAGTCATGCAGACAAGAAAAGCTGCAAATGGCTTTCTATTAAGTTCATCTTTGTTGCTTTCTATGAATTCAATCGCATCAGGTAACCATCTCCGATCCTGAATTGCGCTGCCGGCAATAACAGATTTGTAGATTTTAAGATCTTTTACTTCTTTCATTGCAATTGTATCAACTGCTTCTCCCATTTCAGAAAGGGTTTTTGCGATAGCTTCAGCAACTCCTTTTGTTGATCCGGTTCGTGTTGAGTAAGTGACAAGAATCCTGTTTTCCATTGATTTTAACTGTCTGGTAAGTTTTTGATTAAGCTTGCTTATCCGATAATCTGAATAACCTGATTGTAAAGATAATCATCCAGATAAGTGACAAAATGCCGCCCGGCGCTGCAAGCATGATTGCATATTCTTTTGATGATGGAACAAAGGTCACCAGGATCAGATATATAAGGAGGAGTGTTGTGCCTGATATTCCAAACCAGGCAGTTGCCTTTGAAAATATCACACCTTTGAGCATTACAAGAGAAATGAGCAGTTCGGAAAGGGTTATCAGGACAAAACCGGGAAAGACTCCAATGCTGCCATGTGCACCTTTTGAAAGCAAAGCCTCACCTGCTGCAGCAAAAGCATTTCTTTGTTCAATTGTTTCGGCTGTTTGATATTTCTGACTGAGGTCAAGCATTGATAATGCTGCATTGTTCGTGATAAAAACAGTAGTGCCGACAGCAAAAATGATCAGTGAAAGCAGACTGAATGGTTCATTGTCATTTTTAAGTGCCAGATATAGTGCAACAAAGGCCGGGATAAAAAACAAACTGACTGTTAAATTCAAAAGATCCAGATTATAAAGTCCCAGCAATTTATGTTCCTGAAGCTGAGAAAACTTATCAGCGGCGGTAAGAGGGATAGCGGTCAGGTCACCACCGGTTGCAGAACCTATAATTATGTCGAGGATCGTTAATAAAATAACAATTGCCGCTGTGATTGCTCCTGTGAGGTAGATGTTTTTCATGGAAGAGTTTAAAGCGTAAAGATAAAGATTAAACATAAAAGTATAGTGAGTTTCAGAGTTTCAGAGTTTCAGAGTTTCAGAGTTTCAGAGTTTCAGTGAGTTTCAGGGTTTCAGGGTTGAGATAGAGATTCAATTACCGCATACCGATTACGAATACCGATTACCCAATACCCGATTGTCAGTATATCCCGGCTCTTCTCACCAGCAGGTTTTCATCCGATATATAAGTATCATATTCAGTCTCTCTGTCGATCATACCTTTAGGTCCGATCTCGATTATACGATTGCATACTGTCTGAATAAACTCGTGATCGTGTGATGCCATCAGTATGTTACCCTTGAACTTCATCAGGGTGTTGTTGAATGCCTGTATCGATTCAAGATCGAGATGGTTGGTCGGACTGTCGAGTATCATCACATTGGCATTCCTGATCATCATCCTGGAGATCATGCAGCGTACTCTCTCGCCACCGGAAAGAACATTTACCTTTTTATAGATCTCCTCACCCGAGAAAAGCATTTTACCCAGGAAGCCCCTGAGGAACAGCTCACTGGTATCTTCTGAATATTGAGCAAGCCAGTCGACAAGAGTAATGTCTTTTGTGAAGAATTTTTCATTTTCAAGAGGAAGGTATGCCTTGACAATTGTCTGTCCCCAGACAAAAGAGCCATTGTCGGGCTTCTCATGTCCTTTCAGAATTTCAAAGAGGATTGTCATTGCTTTCGGATCCCTTGAAAGAAAAGCTATCTTATCATTCTTGTTAACCGTGAAGCTGAGATTACTGAAAAGAAGCTTGCCTTCATAAGTCTTTGAGAGGCCTTTCACTGTAAGGATATTGTTGCCCGGCTCGCGTCCTGGAGTAAATATTATGCCGGGGTATTTTCTTGTGGAAGGTTTTATTTCTTCAATATTGAGCTTTTCAATCATCTTCTTCCTGCTGGTGGTCTGCTTCGATTTCTTCACATTCGCACGAAAACGGGCAATGAACTCCAGCAGCTCTTTTTTCTTTTCTTCAGCTTTTTTATTTTGCGTCATCTGTTGCCTGAGCGCAAGCTGACTTGATTCATACCAGAAGGAGTAATTGCCTGAGAATTGCTGCACCCTTCCGAAATCTATATCAATGATATGCGTGCAGATAGAATCAAGAAAATGTCGATCGTGTGATACTACAAGGACAGTGTTCTCGAATTCCGAGAGATAATTTTCAAGCCAGTTCACGGTGTCGAGGTCAAGGTCGTTTGTTGGTTCATCCAGTAACAGGTTATCAGGCTTTCCGAACAACGCCTGTGCAAGCAGCACTTTCACCTTCTCCTTGCCGCTGAGTTCCTTCAGCAGCTTAAAATGAAGATCCTCCTTTATTCCGAGTCCGCTAAGGAGGCTTGCAGCATTGCTCTCTGCATTCCAGCCATCCATTGAGGTAAACCTTTCCTCAAGCTCCGACACCCTGATCCCGTCTTCTTCGTTAAAATCCGGCTTTGCATAAAGGGCATCTTTTTCCTTCATTGTCTTCCACAGGGTTTCATGACCCATCATCACGGCATCGATCACAGGAACTTCATCAAATTCAAAATGATCCTGTTTCAGGACCGATAGCCTTTCGCCTGACCCGAATTTGACTGAACCTGTCTGTGGTTCAATACCGCCATAAAGCATTTTCAGGAACGTTGATTTTCCTGCTCCGTTGGCGCCTATGATCCCGTAACAGTTACCGGGTGTGAAGATCAGGTTAACATCCTGAAATAAAACTCTTTTTCCGAATTGTATGCTTAAGTTTGTGGCTGTTATCATTATTATGTATAAAAGGCCGCAAAAGTAAGCATTATTATTGACTTAAAGTACATACTCCCGTCCCGTCAGCCACAGCCGACAATTTGCTACTGAATTAAAAACAGGCAAGTATTCAGTTCTGCAGAAAAATGACGATTCAAGGTAAGAAAAAAGAGGATCCAGGCGCTCGCAGAGGACGCCGAGAAAAACTTAGTTGAACGGATTGGTTCTAAAAACATGCAGAATCATAAAACAGGACGATTATTTCAAAAGAATATCTGAAATTTACGTCATCAGAAATAGTATCATTATTTATACATCCGCATAGCGAAAATTTAAAGATCAGATCAAATGAAAACTTCAATGTTACTCTGCTTTACCTTGATGATGGCTATAGGCTTTGTCAACGGACAGGTCCCTGCCATAAATGAGATAAAAACCGAACCCGTTACCGTAAACACAGGTTTTTCATTTAAGTTACATTCTGCCATACTTAATGAAGACCGAACCATCTTCATCTCCTTACCTGTTGGTTATGATCAAACGAAAAAATATCCTGTGCTGTACATGGTGGACGGGCAGTGGAATTTTAGTCATACTGCCCAGACCATGGCATGGCTTTCAAGATGTTACCCGGGAAAAATTCCTCATACTATTGTGGTGGGTTTACATACAGGTGAGAATCGTGAACGGGATCTGAGCCCGACTCAGAATAGTGATAAGACGGGAGGCGGAGCTGATATGTTTTACAGGTTTCTTACTGAGGAATTAGTGCCATTCATCGAGAAGAACTATAATACATATAATTACAGGATTCTTGGCGGCGTTTCATTAGGAGGACTGTTTGTAATGCATGCATTTACTGTTAATCCCGGGTTCTTCAAAGGTTATTTATCCCTCAGTCCGAGTATGTGGTGGGCTAACCAGGCAATGCTGAATAAAACCGAAACTTTTTTATCGGGCAATCCCCGGTTACATAACCGGCTTTACCTTGCCCTGGCTAATGAAGGTAAGCAGATGGGTGTGGATTCACTTGTTCAGATCATAAAAAAATATTCTCCCGAAGAGCTGAGCTGGAAATTTGATCCGTACCCGGAAGAGGTACATGAAACAGTTAATTATAAAGGTTTCTATGATGGAATGAAATTCGTTTTTGCCGACTGGTATTACCCCTTTGTAAACTTTGGTATGGAGGAGTATATGTTTTCAGGGAAGGATCCGGTTAACAGTATTGCAGTACAGGATAAGATTATTCTTTCCGGAAGGATCCTGGATAACAGTGAGTTGTACCTGGATTCCTTTGGAAGAATTCTGACTATTACAAAAATGGACACATCATTGCTGTTTACTGCCGATCAGCTACCGGTAATTCCCCTGTACTCAGAAGCTGAAAATAAATATTTCATTAAACAAACAGATATTGAAAACAGGTTATTTCTGAAAAACACTGATATAAAATTTGAATTTATTAAGAATGACTCCCTGGTTGTAACTGCAGATGGGAATATCGACTGTACGGCAAAAAAGATAAAGCATCCCCCTTTAGTGAAACTATCCGATAATTTGCTCGAAAAATATGTCGGAACCTATTTGCCTTTGGATCATAGCAGGGACCTGCTTGTAACAAAGGATGGAAGCATGTTAAAAATCTCATCAGGAAATTTTATTACAAGTTTATACCCGACCGGAGATAATAAGTTTTTCTCATTCACGGACGGTTCAGGATTTGAACTGGAATTTAAAGATGAATCAATTAATGAAATAATGATGAGCATCTCCGGGGATGGGAAGCTGCTGCTTGAAGCAAAGAAGGCGAAATAAATCTGATCGGCAGAGCTGGCATATATGAGCCGAAGTGAGCATTTATTAACCGCAGAGAACGCAAAGATGCCCACCCACATCCCTATGCCCGCAGAGAACGCAAAAGTGAATCTGATAACCTGCAAGACCTGCACGACTGCACGACTTGCAAGACCGGCACAGACCTCACTCAGAGCGAAGGCTCTTTGCCGGGTTTGCCAGGGCCGCTTTGACTGCCTTGAGACTTATTGTTGTAAGCGCAATAAGTAGGGCAGCTGATCCGCCTGCTGCAAATATCCACCAACTTATGCTTATTCGATAAACATAACCCTGGAGCCAGTTCTGCATGTAATACCAGGCAATGGGAGTGGCAATAGCAAAGGCAACTGCAATGAGAATGATAAATTCTCTTGAAAACAAATAAACAATATTGCCTGCCGTGGCGCCATGTACTTTGCGAATACCAACTTCTTTTGTTCTGCTGCACTGCCATGAAAGAAGCCAGACCATATAACCCAAGACAACTAAGGAATATGGCGATCGCTGCAAAAATTTTATACAACTGCGCCAACTGGCTTTCCTGTTTGTAAAAACCTGCAATTTTATCATCGAGAAACCTGTACTCATAAACAAAGTTGGGAATTGTTTTTTCCCAGATTGTCTTTAACGGATTGCAGCACTGAAGAAAGTTTTTGGTTTCAAGTTTTATTCCTGCAGGCTGTACATGGTCACGTTTGTGGTAATAAGCAATGGTGCAAGATCATGGCGAAAGGACCTGTCATTAAAATCCTTCAGAACACCAACAACAGGACATTTTATCCGATCGCCCCACATGCTTATTTCTTTATTCAATATTTCATCAGGGTTTTTAATTCCCAGACTTTTCATAAGCGACTCATTCACTAAAAATTCTCTTGTCATCCCGGAAGGCTGCAAATTTCTTCCGGCTACCAGCTGTAATTTATACGCCGGTCACATATTCGTCGTCAGCGAATTTGGTAATAGCTTTAAAATCTGCTTCCTTTATTGCATGGTCAAACTTGAATGTGCTCCACATATCATTACCATCTTCAACCGGGGTGTTGGAACTGAAGCTTACTGCCTTCACGCCGTTTACTGACAACAATTGTTGCTTTAAATAATCCGCCCTTCTGAACCAGACAGTATCTACACGGAAAGGAACATTTATAATTGCATCCTTATCGAAGCCCAGCGGTTGATCCATGAAATAATTCATTTGCTTTACGATGATGAGTGTTCCGATGATCAGTGCCTGTGCAATGATGAACTGAAACACTACCAGTCCTCTTCTTAATGAAATTCCCTTTGCAGTATTGGCTGTTAGTTTACTCTTTAAAGCATTAACAGGATTGAAATGTGATAAAACAATAGAAGGATAAAAACAGGCGAGTGCGGTAACAACAATTGTTAGGATCAAAAGAAATAAAATAATTGCAGGTTGTTGTAGTATGCTGAATGAAAGGGAAAGCTCCAAAAGTTGATTTATCCGAAGGCAATGCAAGAATTGTAATAACAGCTGCAAACATTACTGCAATTGTAACTATCAAAAATGTTTCAATGATGAACTGGATCTGCAACTGAGATTTACTACTCCCCAAAACTTTCCTTACACCGACTTCCTTTGCACGATTAACAGCTTGTGCAGTGGAGAGGTTGATAAAGTTTACGCAGGCAATTAACAGGATGAATGCTGCAATCAGCCACAACACATTGAGCAGCTCGTGACTGATTGTTTTGTTGCTGTAATTTCCGGTTTGCGTATCGTAATGAACAGCACTCAATGGTTGTATGATATAATTATCGTTGTTTTCAGGAGATTGGACTTCTTCTGAATATGCTCTTAGTTGCTGATTAAAATTATCAGCGGAAGTATTCGGGGGCATAAATACATAGCAACCAAAACCGGAATTCGTTCTATCCTCCCAATCGGTGGATTTTGCCATAAGACTTCCCGTGAATCCTGTTCCATAAGCCACGACAAGTTTAAGCTGAAAGTCGGTATTCGCGGGTATGGTCGCAAGAATGCCTGAAACTTTCAATACTTCAGTGCCATGCTCGAATATATAGCCTCCTGCTTCCAGCTTAATGGTTTTGCCGGTCGCTGTTTTCCAGTCACCAAAATATTTTTCTGCAATTTCTTTTGTAAGCAATACATTGTTCGGATCTTTCAGTGATTCATATGAACCTGTGAGCAGCGGGAAATCAAATATTTTAAAGAATGAAGGCCCTGTAAAAAATACACCTTGGTCTTCTTTAAATGCCTTTATCGTTGTTCCGTTATCACCGGGTATGAGCAATTTGTCATCGTGGCTTGCGAAAACCGGGGCGACTTGTTCTATCTGGGGGAAAGCTGCTTTAAATCCTGTTGGCAATGGAAAAGGAACATCTTTCCCATAGGTAAGTTTTGCGGCATCTAATGGTCGGTATTCGGTTAACACACGATAGATCCGGTCTTTCTTTGAGTGAAAATTATCGAAGCTTGTTTGAAATTGTATTATGATGAAGATCATCATACAAACTGCAATGCCGACGGCCAAGCCGGCAATGTTGATAATAGTGTAACTCCTGTTCCGGATCAGATTTCTGTACGCGCTTTTGAAATAATTTTTTAACATAAACAGGCAGTTTTGAGGTTTGACTTAATGAAATTTCAAACCAAATATAAAGGGCTGGAAAAAAGTAAAAAAATTATATGGACGGACCCGGAAATTTTGCCGACAGAAGGATAATTTATCGGGATTACAGTAACAGTAACTAGGTCCTGGGTGCTTGGTACTTGCCTCCTTCGCTGAAACTACGGAGGCCGAAGTTGCAGGTTGCTGGGTGTCTGTTCACTGAGCTTTTATCGAGCGGAGCCGAGATGAGTCGAAGTTGCTCACTGAGCGGAGTCGAAGTGAGCGGCTTTCCCTCGGGGATTTAATTGTGATATGACAATAGACCCCCTTCCGCTTCGCGGCTTGAGGGTGTATCAAAAGTCCTTTCTAACCGCAAAGAACGCAAAGTTGGCGCAAAGCAAGCAAAGTCAAAATACTGAAATATAAAGCTTTGCGATCTTTGTGAAATTCTTTGCGACCTTTGCGGTTAATGGATTTTGACTTTTGATACACCCTCAGTAAGTCACTGATTACCGATTACCGAATACCGAATACCGATTACCGTCTTGTACTTAATGTCTCGTGTATTTATCGAAAACCGAAATCACCGGCAGGACATTCCCCTTTTCATCGAAAAAATCACGTGTTGAACTTCCTCCCATTGTTGCGGGTTCCCACCAGAAGATGCCGCGTCCAAGGTTATCAGGAATAATTTCTTATGCCCGGAGATGGTCAGAAGATGTGGTTTCATATATGTTACTAATTCTTCTTCCCCCAAAGCAATACAACGGCCAATCCAACAACACCAAAGACGATAGATGTTACAATTGCATCAATGGCAATTATTGTGTAGGAATTGAACATTGTCGACATAGACAGGAATGAGAGGTTTATTGCCAATGAATAAATAACGCCGAAAATTGCACCGATCCTGAAACCGTCAATAATAGTTTTTGCATTCGCCCAGTTCAGGATCAAAGTAAGAAGCAGTGCAAACAGCAGGTTCGAAACGATCATTGCCCACCATACCATCTCACCGTCTGTCCGGTTCATGCAGGTGTTCATCGATGCCGAGTAATAGCCCATCAGGAGTATTCCATATACAATCCATCCAAGCAGGAAGTAGATCACTCCACCGAAAATTGTACCACGTAAGATTTTCATGTTCTATAGGTTTGGTTGATAATTACCAAATTACATAAATTTTATTACCAGCCAACCCCGGTTTGAACTTTGCTGAACAGTTTTTGTTTCCCTGCCATAATATAACTCATGAAAACACCCTTTTTTTTAAAATCCTATGTACTGCTGACAGCTGTTTTTGCTTTAACAGCTAGGGATTCTTCTGCACAGTTATTTATTGATGCTGAAACCGGCATTGCCCGGACCGGTTACAATGATGTTCGCATTCCGGGTGACAAGGGAACGCTGTTCTCATTGCAGACCGATCTTAATGCGAAAACGGATCTGTTTTACCGGCTCAGAGCCGGGTATACTATAAAGGAACGACATACACTGTCCTTGCTGTTTGCGCCGCTGGAGCTTAAGGCCGAGGGAAAACCAGGCTTTGATATTCTGTTCCAGGATGAGACATTCAGTGCAGGAACGGACCTTACCGGTATTTATGTCTTCAATTCCTACAGGCTCACCTACAGGTACGACATTATAAGAAGGGAAAAGCTGACCTTCGGTGCCGGCTTCACGGCAAAGATAAGGGATGCAAAGATCTCGCTTGAATCAGGGTCAGAATATGCGGAAAAGACAAACGTCGGTTTTGTACCAATAATAAACTTCAGGCTCGACTGGCAGGCAGGAGAAAAACTCGGACTGATTCTTGAAGGCGATGCACTCGCAGCTCCACAGGGCAGGGCGGAGGATATCCTCCTGGCCGCTACATACAGGTTATCCGATCATCTGCGGCTCAAGGCCGGTTACAGGATACTCGAGGGAGGAGCCGATAATGATGAGGTTTATAATTTTACGCTTGTAAATTATGCGGCTATTGGTATAGTCTGGACTTTATAGTACCTATCTGTCATTCTCACTTATGGAGTTGCGGGAAACCGCAATTCAGAGTTTCAGGGTTTCAGAGTTCACTTCGGCTCCGCTCAGTGAACGGCTCCGCTCAGTGAACGACTCCGCTCAAGGAACGACTCCGCTCAAATGAATAACTTTTATCAGTGAACGATATTTATTTCAAAGCTCCGATTACAGCAGAAACCTCCTGTACATAGTCCCGGATCGCTGCAGGAAGGAGTGATATTTTGGTATCAAAATGCCATCTTTTTATTTGCCCGTCTTCCTTAATCTCTATGTGGATTCCTCCCTGATCGGCACAATCGGGACAGCCAAAAGTCTGATCCGGATTGTTTGTCAGATAAGATGGGAAATTTTCGATTAATTGTTTCGCGAGATTGTACTTATCAGCCCCTAAAGCTTCTGTTTTAAACTTCAGGTTTGTATCAACATATCTATCAATGTCGTCAGGATAGATCATGTTGTCTTTGATCTGAAAAAAAGTAGCACAGTTTCCCTGGCAGAATCCATATGCTTCACCAAATGAAAAATACTCAGGATTATCTAAACTTTCTCTTGTGCAGGAAGAAATAAACAGAAAAGAGATTATTATCAGAATACTTTTTATCTTCATATCACTGGCTATTCATGGCTGTAAAATTACAAAAATCATGCCGGTTTACCAGTTCTGGTGCTCACTGAGTGTTTCATCGAGCCGCTCACTGAGCGGAGTCGAAGTGAGCTGTTTATCTTTATAAATACCTGCTAAAAACTTTACTTCTATGGAGAAAATGGCTTGCCAGGTAACACAGAATAATTGTACTTACAGCAATAATCAGGCACTTTATAATAACCGGCATGCCTGAATTTAAGAGCATGTACTGTCCCCAGATTATAAAAATGTAGTGAAGAATATATGTGGTAAATGAATTAGAATTTATCCCATCCCATATTGGGTTCTTCTGCCTGAAGATTGCCTTTGCTGTAGAAAGATAAGCCGCACAGCTCATAATGCACGACAGCACAAAAACTGAACTGTAAATCAGGTTTGATGAGAGATCTGAAATGCTTCCTGCCTCAACCAGCCTCTTGAGCGGAGCATCAATATATAATAATAATCCGAAGGCTGATAAGGATAAGATTATGAATAATGGCCAGTTTCTCATAAGAGGAGATTTGTCGGACAAAACTCCCTTGTCGAGGGGGAGAGCGCCGATAGATGTTCCCAAAATGAAGTAACAAAAATAAAGCAGGAGCCTGCTCATCTGAAAGTCAAATGGTCCGAGGCTCGCCCAGCCTTCAGGGCCAAACAGTAATCGGAATGGGACATATATTATCCATGTAAGCAGAAACCACAAGAGAATCAATAATACGGGTCTCGCGGATAGCAATGAAAGATATTCGCCAAGACGATCAAGAAAACCACTTATGCGCGGGTAAATCCATACAAAGATTAAATTAAAAAAAAATAGTACCCATAAGAACCATGCAGGACCGGCAGGCCAGTATTCCTTTGTGAGTAAATCAACTATGAATTTTAAAATGTTTTTGTCTTCATGAGACCGGATATAAGAAGGATAATACGCCAGGAAAGCAATTATCGTCGCTCCAAAAATAAAGGGCACAAATAATCGCCTGAACCTGTCATTGATAAACCATCTTGCTCCTTTTCTCTTCAGGCTTGAGATGACAAAGAAGCCGCTTATCAGAAACATCAGTGACATGAAGAAAATATCGCTGAAATATACAAGGATATCAAAACCAACCCATCTGCGTTCATCAACCATTGGATGTGATGAAAGTATGTATGCCTCTTCATTAAAATGAGCGAATGTCGTATATGCTAAATAAGCATGATGAAATACTACAGTCAGGATTATGAATGAACGCAGGTAGTCAATCCAGTATTCTCTTTCTTTCATTGTTTAAATTTTGCTATACATACCATTCTTCACCGCACCCTGTGTGCCCCTTTGCCCTGTGCCCTATGCCCATTGTCCTTTGCCCTTTGCCCCTTGCCCTTCGCCATTATGGTTCTTTCCCGACAATTGGCGGAACATTATACTTTGCTGTCCGGTTATCTTTGATCACGCCTGACCAGTTCAATCC
Organism: uncultured Bacteroidota bacterium; assembly: GCA_963744745.1. GTDB lineage: Bacteria > Bacteroidota > Bacteroidia > Bacteroidales > VadinHA17 > LD21. Next base: position 793,518 of record CAVUVD010000002.1, read on the forward strand.
AAAGGCAAAGTCATAGGTGTTACCGTCACTATCTTTATGACAATTCATATCGCGGGGCACATCCTCGAACTGGGCTTCAACGGTCTCCATATCTGCCGGCATCTGAACCGGGAGAAGACCGGTGGGTTCCACCTGGCCGGCAATAATCTCAAGGAATGCTTTATCCGGAAGCCACGATGACCTGTCGCCCCCGAATCCGATCAATATTGCATCGACCTTATTCTCGAATTCGCTGAACATCATAGGATTTGATACATTCAGTGCAACAATAACCTTTCCGGCCGAAGAAGCGGCACGCAGCACAAGATCCAGGTCACCTGCATTTCGGATGATCGCAGTCTTGCCGAAATATGAGCGATTTTCTTTTACCAGTGTCTTTAAATCACCGTAATCATCGGCTGATTTCTCCGTCACCTCGATCATATCTCCGCCGATTGACTCCTTCCGCACTGATTCTGAAGTTTGCAGTATATGGCCGGTATTGCAGTGAAATCGGCAGGTAGGTATATTTCTTCCCGTCTGTTGTAATCCCGCCGAATCCCATATAAGTCGGATTCCCGTTTTGCGGACTGGATATCCTGACAAGAGCGAAATCACACGAGGCAATTTTTGCGGTGGATGCGCGAATTATATCATTTGGCGATATTGTGGGTTTGCCTTCAGCATTCTTCGGACCTGTAAGCTTCCCGGCCAGCTCGTCGGAAACTACATTGAAGTACTCTCCTGCAATTGCAGGATCGAAAGCCGGGTTGGCTGATGCTGGACTGGCTTCACGTCCTGTTGAAGCAGGTGAATATACCCTTGGAATATACACGGTTGGTTTGCCGGTAGCTGGCGATGCCTGGTGAATAATGCCGCCCCTGTTCTTCAGCATCACAATTGATTTCAGCATTGCCTTGTAACCGGCCGCATTATGCTCGGAGTTATTTGGGACTGTTTTTGCTGTTTCTAGACTGAGGTATGGATTGTCGACAATGCCGATATTGAAGTGTGTTCTCAGCATTCTCTCAGTAGACTTTCTCATGATCTTATTCATTGCTTCTTCACCGAGCTTCTTAACTCCCAGCTTATAAGCTTCCATGGCAAGCTTCACGCTCTCCTGGCCGTTTCGTCCTTCTCCGCCAAAGGCATCGCACCCGGCTTCAAGTATTTTCAACATACATTCAGCCGGACTCAGATCTTCAACACCGAAGTTTTTACCTGAAATGATTCCAAAGTCGGTAAGAATATAGCCATCCCAGCCATACTTACCTCTCAGCACGGTGTCAATCTTGTATGCACTGTAGCTTGAGGCAACACGCTCACCGCCAACAGGAGAGCCGTCAGCTTCAATACCAACGGAAAAGTTCGTCATGGCAGCCGTTACTGTTCCAGTCTTGCCCGGCAGGTCCATGCAAGCAGCAAACGGCAGGAGGTGTGTCCAGAACTGACCGCCCGGAAATACATTGTATGCTCCGTCGCGGGTATGCGATTCGCGTCCTCCTTCTGCGGCTCCGTCACCGGGGAAGTGCTTCATCTGGTTATTAACGCTGTGTATTCCCCATCCAAGGTCATTCCCCTGTTCATCATATGTGGATTGCCAACCGTTAATCATTGCTTTTGCCATATCCATCGATAGTGCAGGATCTTCGCCGTATGTACCGGAGATACGTTTCCATCGTGGTTCTGTTGCGAGATCCATCTGTGTGGCGACCTGCATGGATATACCCATGGCACGCCATTCTTTTGACATCAGTCTGCCATATTCAGCGCCGACTTCAGGATCGAATGTTGCCGCCATCGCAAGGTTGCTGGGCCATTCCGAGACGTCTCCTGACCTGGGATCGGATATCCAGACTGCAGGAATGCAGACTATACTGTCAAGGCTCTCAATATATTCCTGAACCAGGTTATTCCATGAGGCCTTGACCGTTCCGGATGCATTCGGGCCTGGTGCGCGTAATTGCCTGTACCCCAGGGTTAATACACTCCTGATTGTACTGTCCAGTTTATCAGGGTTGACGCTCCCCATGCCGAAGGGATTCATTTTCATACCCATCATCTGTTCAACCGGGATTTCGTCAATTATTGCTTGTGCTCTTTTGCCGGCATCAACGCGCCAGTCTTCAAACAGATCGAGCATATTGTTCCTGTTGAGATCTTTGAACGCGTATCCGTCATCCTGGATAATCTTAAGCCCGGATTTCGCGGAGTATCCCAGCGTAACACCGGCTTCATTTGTCACCATGGTCCAGCCATCGGGAGTCACCGCTTCGGTCCATTTGACTTTACCGGATCCCAGGCGTTCAGGTTTCCTGGGATAGTCTTCGTTTTTACATGAAGAGGCAATTATTACCGTAACTAACAGTATAAACAAGATTCTCTTTGAGTAAGTTTTGTCTTTGAGCAGGTTCATAGGTTATGATTTAATCCGCTTAAGGTAGGAAAAAAATTTGTTATTTTTGATCATTCAACCACACTCCAGAATGTTTGGAAAGATATGTAAAAAGCTGAATGTAAGGTATCCGGAAAATTTTATACTGAAGTATCCATTTTATGGTTCGTTAGTATTTATGATATTCTGCTTCATCTTCATGATCACTTACATGCCACTGAGAACGCATCAATCGCGCGATCTGAGCTATGGTGCAACTATGGCAATCTATATGCTTGCATCCGCCTCTGGCCTCTATATTTTCATACTCATACTTAAATCTGTTCCATACTTTTCGCCGAAAAATGAATGGACATTCATTAAAGAGATCATCTCAATAATTTTTATACTGGCCGGGTCCGGGATTTTTTTATATTTCATGGGATTCCTGATGGAAGATCCCGTCAACCGCTGGAATCTGGTTACTTTTATTAATTCATGCCAAATTGCATTTCTCATTGGGATAATACCATTAGTGTTCTCAACGCTCGTACATTACAGGCATTTGTTTCTGAGTGAAGTTTCAATCGAGTACCAGGCTGATACAAGATCAGATTTTTCTTCAAAAAAGGAAAGAATCCACATTACATCGCGCCTGAAAAAGGAAGAACTGAGCTTTTTCCCTGATGAGCTGGTATATGCAGAATCAGAAGGAAATTATGTCGCCTTTCACCTTGCAGATGGAGAAAAATCCCGCAAGGAGCTCATAAGGAACTCGATGAATGAGATTGAGCAGCAATTATCGCCCATTAATCATTATGTACGGATCCATCGCGCTTTTATAGTCAATCTAAAGAGAATCAGATCCCGGAAGGGCAATACACTTGGATACAGGATTAAACTTTACGGGACGAATGAAGAAATCCCGGTTTCGAGGCAAAATGTGCAATCTTTTGACAGGGTAATCAATTCTTTCTCTTGATTATCAGTTCAGGCTTATCCGTTCATCACAAAAAATTGCAGCCTGTAACAATCTTTATCAATAATTCTGACTTTTCTTTCAGCCTGTAACAAATCCTTGTTGTGTATCCCGGATTCTTGCTGATCATCCGGGTTATTCTTCACTTTGTACCCGAAAAATCACACAAACTTCAATTATCCCATGAAATTGTATACTTGTTTTTTATCGTTTTTGCCTGTTGTATGGCTTTCCTGTCAGAATCCAGCAAACGCTCAGGAATATTCATATGTAACCGGAAAGCTTGCGGATAAGGTCAGCATTGAATCAGTCTCATTTGCTAATGTTGCCCTGTACAATCTTAAGGATTCAAGTCTGGCAGCTGCCGGGATAAGCGATACAACAGGCCATTTTTACTTTTCACGGATACGGGAAGGTAATTATCGTTTGCAGGTTAATATTATAGGCTATGAAGAATATAAAAAAGAAATTGTAATCAGTGGGTACGAAAGCTACAATGCAGGTATTATTTACCTCCAGGGCATTACTTATAATCCCGGTGAATCAGTTGTTACGGCCGAGCGGGTTAAAGGCAGATCAGAAAAAGACAAAACGACATATTTCATAACAGGGAAAATGGCTGAAGTATCAACAAACGGCATTGATGCAGTAAAATTTATTCCCGGCATCCAGGTCGATCTCCGTAAAAATATATTGCTGGAAGGGAGCGCAAATATCATGCTTCTTGTAGACGGAAAAGAACGTGATAAAAATTTCGTGAGTCAGATCAGGGCAGATATGATTGATAAAGTCGAGATAATGAGTACACCTCCGGCAAAATACGATGCTACTGTTACCGGGGTTGTAAACATCATTTTGAAAAGGGATGAAAAATCAGGCGTCAGCGGCCAGGTAAACCTGGACATACCTGTATCTGCTTCATTATATATACACCCCGATTACAACCTGAGCTTTGTTTATAAAAACCTGAATTTCTTCACTTCCTATAATGGTGAAATGATCCGCTTTGATCAGGAGGAAAATCTTACCAGGAGTATTAGTAAAACTGATTGTATTATTAAGACGAGCACAAACCAGCACCTGGAACAGAGGTTCTGGTCGCACAGATTTCATTACGGCCTTGATTATTCATCCGGGAAAAAATCGCAGTTTAGTTTTTATGGCTATTATAACCCGTATTCACAGAAATATGACGGGATTTCAGAAGTCAGCGGCTATCCTGCAGATACTACTTCCTGGAAAACAATGAGAACAAGTGTGAATCTTAACAGGAGCGCTTTTAATTCATTGTTCTTGAAGCATAAGTTCGATGAAAAGGGCAGCAATCTGGACCTTGAGTTCAGCAATTATGTTTTTCAGGGTGATAATACCGACAGGTACCTTTCTTTATCTGCATTTAAAGCAACCGGCGTTCTGAAAAATGAAAGCCGGCCAGTATTGAAGTCAACCACGTTAAAGACTGATTTTAACCTGGCTGCAGGAGAGAATTCAAATGTGAGCGTCGGGTTCAGGCTAAGGTCGCAACAGATGGCGGATGTGAAGGCTCCAGGGTTTGATTATGCAGAAAAGACTTTTGCTGCATATAGCTCGGTAAGTGTGAACCGGCCGGGATATGAGTTTACCTCAGGAATCCGGTTGGAAAAATCCTGGTCTGAACTGAAAGGCAGCTTCAATAAATCTTATTTATCACTGCTTCCTTCTTCGACACTGAACCTGAAGCTCAAGAAGGAACGAACCCTGAAGATAGGACTGAACAGAACAATCAATCGTCCTAATTTATACCAGTTGAATCCCTATGTCAGTTTTGACGATCCTTATACTGTTCGTTCAGGCAATCCCATGTTAAAGCCTGAAATACGCACATCAGCTTTTGTCGAGTTCAGCAGGAAGACAGGCAGCAACTTTTTGTCGGCCCGGATGTTCTATAACCGGAATTCTGAAGTCATCAGCAATCTCACGAGGATTAATGATACATTAGCTTTCGATACACGGATATTTAATTCAGGAACTATTCACCAGGCAGGGATCCAGTTCTCAGGAACCATAAAGGCAGGAGCAATGTTCAATTTTATACCCTATTTAAGATTATATGATAATTATTCCGATGCAAACAATGTGCCCGGGCAGTATTTTGTAAAAAACAGGAACCAGCTAGTTTATGAACCGGGTTTATCTGCCATTGCAGCATTCAGACACGAAATAAATTTATCTGTAAGTTTCCAGTACAGCAGTCCAAGGAATTCCATCCAGTGGAAATCTTTCGGCGATGCTCTTTATTTTGTTTCATTGGAGAAGACTTTTAAAAAAGCGTTTAAAGCAAGTATAATAAGCGGACTTCCATTGACAAAGCGGTTCATTTACCAGGGTTCGGAAGCAAGTGGATCAGACTTTAGCAGCCGTTATTCCGGGGAAGTGCTTGTCAGGAATTTCATGATATCAGCTAAGTTAAATTACCAGTTCAGGTCTGGGAAAACAAATGTCAAAGTTAACCATCCGACTAATGATACGGAAGTGCCTGCAAGAGTGTTGTAGTCCGTAAGCCGGGTATAAGGCGACCGGTATCCGGCAACCGGCATCCGGCTTGGAGAGCCGGATGCCCGAAGCCTGATACCGGTAACCTTTAATGCGAATGATGCCGTTCTTCTCCTGATGTGATGTAAGCGGCTTCACTCTGTTCTCCTTCCACAACAACTTCAAATCCGCCATATGCAAAGCGCTGCATATCAACCGGCATTGTAAAATCCTTCATGTCTTTAAACTTCTCGTTCATTTCGTCAATCACTTTTTTATTTACCTCATCGCGATGCTGTTTTGATTCAAAGACAATGAAAGAGAACCATACTGTCTCCCCGGGTTTTGCATTTGCAAGTTTTGTGAATTCAATCGGTTTTCCGCCGCCCATATCTGTTGTTGCTAAATCATCACCCCTGCATTCAAAGTATGAGAGAGCGCCATGTCTCAACCATGCCTCTTTTCCTCCTTCGGCCATTTGCCTGTATTCTTCTGCTTTTCCTTCAGGCACTACCAAAACGAATCCGTCCACATATTTTGCCATAATAATTCCTCCTATAATTAATTATTTATATTGATTATCATGAATCATGATGCATGAGTTCAGTATTAATTTAAAACGTTTCAACATCGATTTTGTTAAAACAGGTTGGCCACTTTCGCTAAAAGTCTTATCGCTAAAGTTGCATGTCGCTAATTGAGGATTGTTATCAATAATTCTTAACGGAGCAAGAAATATAAAAAATTAACAAAAAACGATTACTGTTTTGTATTATTGAAGAAAAACGCTAGGTTTGGGTCGCAAATTAATAGTCAAAATGATATTTACGTTAAACATTGGAATGTACTATTATTTTTATTGTAGCAGCGATATAGGTAAGTCCTGATTTATGAATTAATACGCAAAATTAATAATATGGCTTGCCTGGTGATGGCAGGCCTTTTTTTTAAAACAAATCAGAAATATGGAAAATACTCAAAGGAACGGCAGTGTGAAATTCTTCAGCGGTAAGAATATACCCCTTGAAATGCATAAGGTAAGAGTTGTTCAGAAGCTTAAGCTTCTTCCGATAGAAGAGAGGAAAAAAGCAATTGAAGAAGCAGGCTTCAATACTTTTTTGCTTCAGAACAGGGACGTATTTCTCGATATGCTTACAGACAGCGGGACAAATGCCATGAGCGATAATCAGCAGGGCGCTATGATGGTAGCGGATGATTCTTATGCCGGTTCTGCCAGCTACACGAAGCTGGAGAAAGCAGTAAATGAAGTATTCAATCAAAAGTATTTTCTGCCGGTTCACCAGGGAAGAGCAGCTGAACATATTATTTCACAATCATTTGTAACAAATGGGAAGATCGTTATCACAAATTATCACTTCACAACAACCAAGGCTCATATAGAGCTTGCCGGTGGCAAAGTACTTGAATTATTTACCAGTGAAGCCCTTAGGATAAAGAGTGATCATCCTTTTAAGGGGAATATCGATACAATCAAGCTTGAATCTGCAATCAGACAGTATGGTCCGGAAAACATTGCATTCATACGTTTTGAAGCCGGGACAAACCTAATCGGTGGTCAGCCTTTTTCAATGCAGAATATGAAGGAAGTCTGGCAGGTATCACGCAAACATAACATCAGGGTACTAATGGATATCAGTCTTATTAACGAAAACCTGTACTTCATCAAAACAAGGGAAGCCGGTTATGAGAACAAACAGATAAAGGAGATACTCCATGAGATGATGTCATATACCGACTTTGCATATTTTTCGGGTCGAAAAGTCAGCTGTACAAGGGGTGGAGGTATTTGTACAAACGACAGATCAATTTATATGCAGATGAGGGACCTGGTACCGTTATTTGAAGGATTTCTCACATATGGCGGAATGAGCGTACGGGAGATCGAAGCAATGGCTGTTGGTTTGTATGAAACTCTCGACATGGATGTTATCAGTCATTCTCCGCAGTTTATCAAATATGCTGTAGATTCATTCGTTGAAAAAGGTATCCCTGTTGTTACGCCGGCAGGCGGACTAGGCTGTCATCTCGATGCGAAAGGTTTTATTCCCCATGTGCCCCAGACAGATTATCCTGCCGGCGCACTTGCAACGGCTCTGTATATAGCTTCCGGAGTAAGAGGAATGGAGCGCGGTACGATATCAAGCGTCAGGGATGAAAATGGTAAAGATATCCTGGCTGATGTTGAACTGCTCAGGCTTGCTTTTCCAAGAAGGGTGTTTACACTGTCACAGGTAAAATACATGGAAGACAGGGTAACCTGGTTATATGAAAACAGGAATCTTATCGGCGGGCTTGAGTGGGTTGAGGAACCGCCTGTATTAAGGTTCTTTGTAGGAAAACTCAAAGCTAAAACTAACTGGCCCGATAAGCTTGTGGAAAAGTTCAGGCGGGATTTCGGGGATTCACTGTAAAAACTTACCTCTTAATACATAGTTCGTTAGGTGATGTTACACCAGTAAATTTTATGAACTTTATCAATATTTAGTCCGGAACAAATCTTATTCAAAAGCGTTGAATCATAGGAGTTATGTATTAAACACACTTTTATGGTTCTGACATTACCGATTGATGAAACGGAAAAATCCGGAATCAGCCGTGAAGAATTCCGCAGGGAGTATCTTTCAAAATCAAGACCGGTAATATTTAAAGGTTTTGCAAACCAGTTTCCAGCCGGTAAGCTGTGGACATTCGATTATCTTAATGAAAAGATGGGAGACCATATAGTTGGTATCGTTGATAATTCTGTAAAAAAGAACACTGCATTAACTCATCCTGATTTGAAAATGACTTTCCGTGAGTTTTCGAATATAATCAGGCGTGACGAAGAAACATCATACCGGATTTTTGCTTTTAACATGTTCAGAGATTTCCCGGAGCTGAGAAATGAGTTTCAGACACCTGAAATTGTCAACGGGATACTTGGAAACCTGGGTCTGACTTTTTTCGGTGGAAAGAACACTACAGTGAGATTCCATTATGACATAGATTGTTCCGGTGTCCTGATGACACAGCTTATTGGACGTAAGAGGGTAATTCTTATACCTCCGCAATATGAAGAACTTCTGTACAAAGTTCCTTTTGCATCATTTTCTCTGACCAACCTGGAAAAGCCTGATTATGAGCAATATCCCGGACTGAAATATGTGAAAGGTTATGACTTTATTCTGCAACCCGGCGATGCTCTTTTCATGCCTTCCAAACACTGGCACTTCAACACTTATCTTGAAGGCGGAATGGCAGTTTCTTTTCGTATTTTAGCCAGTAATCCTGTTGATCTTTATAATGGCATTATGAATACAACACTCCGGCTCCTTTTCGACAAATCGATGAACGCTCTTCAGGGTGATAAATGGATGGAAAGGAAGAGAGCCAAGGCTTTTGAGAATGCCGGGAAGGCGCTGAGGAGGTTGCAGGCTTGATGCCCGCCTACAATAATAGATCAGAAAGTTCAACACGGAGACACAGATAGCACTGAGTGGCACAGAGAAACTGCAACGAAAACCTGTTGCCGGTCACCTGTTGCCTGTTACCTCTCCCAAACCATTGCCACTTTTCCCCTGGTGTGCATAGCCTCAATATAACCAATGGCTTCCGGTATCTCATTGAACGGGAAAGTTTTCTCAATATGAACCCTGACCTTTTTATCACGGATCATTGTTGCAAGCGCCTCCAGGTCTTTCGCATTGGCATTTGCAGTAAAGCCGGTAAGAGAAAACCTGCTTAGTGCGCCTCTTAATGAAACGGAAATCATATGCCCGATAGTAGTGAAACCTGTTGAAACGCCCCGTTTGCCCATTCGCCGGAAGTCCGCATGATCCAGATTACCATGAGTATCCAGGACCAGGTCATATTTTTCATTGTGCTTATGAATATTCACTATGTCATAAGCAATAACCTGATTCGCACCTAATGATTTAACAAAATCAGCATTTTTTTCAGAGCATACGGCGGTTACTCTGGCTCCACATACCTTAGCTATCTGGATGGCAAAATGACCGACCCCTCCCGAAGAACCATTAATCAGAACCGATTCACCTTCCTTCAGTTTCGCATGTGTGATGAGAGCCTGCAGAGCTGTTAATCCTGCGATAGGGACGCATGCCATTTCAGGAAAGCCAGCTCCTTCAGGCATTGATGCACATACATTTTCCGGAACACAAACATATTCTGCAAATGCGCCTCCTTTAAGCGACTCCCCGAACACCCTGTCACCGGCTTTGAACATGGAAACATTCTTTCCTGTTTCTGCCACTATACCTGAGAAATCGGCGCCGGCAATCTTGTCAGCAGGTTTAAACAAGCCAAAAGAGAATCGCGCAAAAAACGGCTTTCCACGGATTATATGCCAGTCAGCAGGATTGGCTGAATTCGCCATTACTTTAACCAGGATGCAATCATCCTTCAAGGCAGGTTTTTCCACTTCTTCAAGCTGAAGTACTTCAGGACCTCCGTATTTTGTTTTTGTAAAGGCTTTCATTTTCAGGTTGATTAGTTTAACAAAAATAGTAAAAGTTGCCGGATGCTGGTTGCTTGTTGCAGGTTCCTGAGAGGAATGAGGGAGTGGGAGAGAGGGACTCTGCTCGTTTCGGCTCCGCTCAACGAGCGTCCTTCGCTCACTGAGCCTTTCATCAGGAGGAGTCGAATTTGTTCACTGAGCGGAGTCGAAGTGAACTCTACAATCCTGCCGGTTCTGCGACAGGCCGGTTTTCAGGATTCTTTGATTTTACCAGTTCTGCTGTTTTAAAAAGGATCACTATCTCCAGCAGTTCTGCAGGAATCAGAAGGATTTCACCCACAAATGCCAGAATGATAGTCAGGAAAAAGCACGCCGCGAAAATCTCAAAAATCCCTGCAAGCACCGGCAATTGTCCTGATGCGCGCTGAAGCTTAATAAGAGAAACTCCGAAGAGAATACCGATTCCTCCAAAAGTAAGGGCCTGAGCTCCAAGTATGAATTCACGTTCGACAGAGTCATAAAATACGGAAGCGATGTCATAGCTGATGACAAGGAACATTCCGGATATGAGAACAAAGGACATAATCTTGAGCAGGTAATTCCGGAACAGATGACCCACTATGATGAAACCGCGTTGAAATAGAAAATAGCAGATAAGGACCGCGATCTTCATAACAATATAGAACGGAATACTGAAGATCATTTCGTCTTCCTTGAACCTGAAATACTCTGCTGCAGCCTCAAGAAAACCCAGGATAAAATAGATCAGACCGAATATCCATGCAATATTCAGTTGTTTAATCAGCCACTCTGCCGGCTTATCCTGGTTTATATCTGTGAGGAAGATTTCCTTCAGCAAATCGGCAAAACCAAGCTTCTTCTTATCATCATCATCTGATATTCTGGCCAGATCATAATCGAGGGCGGCCAGTATGGTTTTAACTGTATAGCTTCTCGGGGTAACTTCCCCGGCCTCGATTCTTTGCAGTGTGCGGACACTTATATTACACTTGTCCACCAGCTCCTCCTGCGTAAGGCCTTTTTCTTTCCTCAGTTCGGAGATTTTTTTTCCTAATTCCGGTTGCTTCATGACAATAAACTTAAAGTTTTTTCCTGTCAAAATTACAATCGGGAGATGTCTGCAGAAAGTATTTGAGCAGTAGTTTACCCGTCATTTACCTGACATTGTCACTTCGGCTCCGCTCAGTGACCGTTTACCAGTACAATTGTCGAATATCCTTGCATCTCAACCTGCCGGTTTTTTATCTGTGCATCCCGGTTTGAGTAAAAAACTGACTCAAATGCTGCCAGGTTTGAGGTCAGCTTGATAACCTGCCTTTCTCCGGAAAGATTATGCAGTACCAGCAAAGCCTGCTTTTCATCTGACCTGGTAAAGGCTGAAATGGCGGGATTTGAAATTGCAACAGCTTCCAGGTTTCCTGAGGTCAGTGCCGGGCTACTGTTTCTTAACCTGATCAATCCCTTGTAATGATTGAAGATTGAGTTTTCATCAGCAATTTGCACTGAAAGAGGTATTACAGCCGATTCTGTGGAAAACCTGGGCTCTTCCCATGTGGTCCTTGTATCATCTTTTGATTTTAAATCCCAGATAAACGGCTCTCTTATGTACTCATCCGGCTTCCTGCCCTTCATCCCGATCTCTTCGCCATAATAGATATAGGGTGAGCCAGGGAGCGTTAGCAAAATGGATGCCGCCAGCTTAGCTTTTTCGATATTATCACCAACACTGCTTAGAATCCTGTCCTGGTCATGATTTGTCAGGAATGTATTGTCTATATAATCGGGATTAACTGCCCTGTAAGCATCGATGATTTCCTTGTGCATCGTGGCAAGCTGTCCGCCCTTTCCTTCATTGATGGCTTTAATTATGGCAGTGCCCATGTCAAAATCGAACAAGGCCGGAATTCCTTTAAGGTATGGAGCTGCTGTTTTAAAATCGGCCCAGACTTCTCCCACGATATAAACGTCCTTCTTTATTTTTCTCATTTCCTGCAGAAAGTATTCCCACCACTTATGACTGTCCTTTGCTCTTTCATCAGGGTAGATATGTCTTGCTGCATCGAGTCTGAACCCGTCAACATTCATTTCAGTGAGCCAGAATTTTCCTATGTTGAATATTTCCTGCCTCAGTTTAGGATTATCATAATTCAGATCAGGCATGCTGCCGTCGAAGAACGCAAAATAAAGGTAGTCACTACCCCTGACGGTTCTCCAGTTACTCCATTTCTGACCTTCAGGCGGCAGCACCTGCGGATCATCCTTATGTGCCCATACATAATAATCCCAATACTTTATATGCTGATCTTTCAAAGCTTCTTTAAACCAGAAGTTATTCCTTCCGCTATGATTAATTACAAGGTCAATGACAACATGAATACCCCTTTTATGGGCTTCATTAATGAAGTTTTTGAAATCCTGTATTGTTCCGTAATCGGGATGCACATCATAGTAATCATCAACATTATACTTGTGATAGGAAGAAGAGGGATGGATGGGCATTAACCAGACGGCTTCAATTCCAAGGTCGTGCAGGTATTCAAGTTTTGATGTCATGCCTTTGAAATCACCGATTCCATCATCGTTTGAGTCGGCAAAGGATTGTACAAAAATCTCATACGTTACACTTTTTGGCCAGTCGCTGGCTTTATTCTGTTCCTGGGCGGATAATCCGGTTGCAACGGAAAGAAATATTAATGCAGAGAATGAAAAATAAATAAGTGATTTCATACCATATGAATTGTTTGTTAGGTACTTTAAAGGTAAATATTATTCCGGTCACTTCGGCTCCGCTCAGTGACCTGTCGGCTCCGCTCAGTGACCTGTCGACTCCGCTCAGTGACCTGTCGGCTTTTGGTTCGGTCACTTCGACTCCGCTCAGTGACCTATACTCCGCTCAGTGCTCGAAGGACGCTCGTTGAGCGGAGCCGAAATGAGCGGAGCCGAAACGAGGAGACCATGAACAAAATCTCCCGTCTTATCAGGACGGGAGATAGTATACAGGAATGAATCCGGCTTAATGTCATGGAAGAGATGCCGGTTTTTGATTAGACGTTATGTCTGATGAAAAGTTACATCTCAGGCAAACCTTTTAGTGTTCCCCTTAACAATTAGCACTCCCCTTAACAATAATCCTCCTGCAGCTGACTGTATAAACCCGAGATGAAATCTGTGTCAGGAATTGTTTCGTAAGAATTGACTTTATCCTTCAGGAAAGATAGACTCTCAGCCTGAACGGATGTGAGTAATCCTGTTACCTTGTATTGTTTTTTGAGGGAGTCAATAAACTCGAGCTGGATTCTTGTAAAATTCTTTCTGTTATCTTCAAGAAAGTTAAACAGTTGTTTTGTCTCTTTATAGTCCATCGTCACAGGTATTAATGGTTAGTTATTTCCATTAGCTAAAATAGAGTATGAACGACTGATGCTTATTAATCTAAAATGAAGATAGCATTAAGAATAGATTAGGATTGATTATTTCTGACTGAAGAAATCTGACTCCTGAATTGTGAAAACGTCAAAATAATATACAGAAAAATGTTAAAAATATTTACAGTATGATTATCCTCGGTTTTCTTAAAATGCATTATTTCAATAGCTTAAATAGATGGCACAGTAAATGCATCGGGTGTTTGAGTTAAAATTGAACTTTAAAAACATGGTACAAAGCTTCTTCAGAATAGCATTCAGGTTCTTATGGCGGAATAAAACTTACACCATCCTGAATTTTTTTTGCCTTACATTCGGTCTTACCTGTGCTATAATTGCAGCGCTGAATGTTACAAGAGTGTTGAACTATGACAGGTTCCATAAGAATTATAAAAAGCTGTATGCAGTCGAAGCCGGTTTCTCATATTTCAACGGAACTCCTTTTCCAAAAGAATATTTGTCTGCTTCCCTCACGGACATCCTTAAAAGAAATGTTCCGGAAATTGAATCTGTTTCGCGAATAACAACTTGTGATTACGTTATTAATAAAACCACAGAATCCTTTTCCGAAAAAGGAATTTATGCGGATCCTGAATTCATGGATATTTTTACTTTCCCGGTTGCAGCAGGTCAGCCAATAAAAGTGTTATCCGGCAACAATTCAATATTAATCTCTGAAAGGCTTGCCTACAAAATCTTTCAGACAACAGAATGCATCGGACAAACATTAATGCTTAAGAATAATTCAGGAGAAGAGGGTTTTACAATAACAGGTGTTCTGATGAATATCCCTTCGCAATCATATCTCCAGTTTGACTTTATCATCCCATTCTCAAAATACCTTGCTGCAAACAAACAAGCGCTTGAAACCGGAGCAAATGCCTGCCAGTTCTGGGTTCTTTTACATGCGAATGCCGATATATCAGATGTGAATGCAAAACTAAAGACATTGATCAGCAACAAGGAGACTACATTAAACCAGGAATTGTTCCTCTTTCCTCTCAGCGAGAAGATACTATATACTTATAACAGCGGAAGAAGAGTCTGGAGAGAAATGTGGAACATTGTAATATTTGGTTGTCTTGGATTTGCCATTCTTCTCATTTCATGTTTCAACTTCATTAATCTTGCCATTGCACAGAATGTAAGGAGATATCGTGAAGCAGGTATTAAAAAAGTAATAGGGGCACAAAGGTCATCAATTATCTTGCAGCATCTGGGAGAAACGTTAATAATTACGCTGATAAGTCTCTTTTTTGCAATTGAACTGGTAAGAATTGCAGTAGTGGGTTTAAACAGGGCTCTAAACGGCAATGTTCAGTTCAATTATAATGACATCGGGTTAATCCTGATATTCGCCGGAATAGCAATTTTTACTGCATTGTTTTCCGGACTCCTTCCGGCGCTTTATCTTTCATCATCAAACCCATTGAATGTGCTTAAGGGAAGAATTGCAACAAGTCACAGCTTTTCATCATTAAGGCAGAGCCTGATAGTTTTCCAGTTCACAATACCTATAGTCCTGATCATTGTTATGATAATCATAAAAGCCCAGGACGGCTATTTACGTAAGTACGATCTCGGTTTTGATAAGAACAGCCTGATGATCATACATGGATCTAAGGAAGTTATAAAGCATTCGGAGAGCATAAGGACAGATATGCTTTCGATACCGGGAATCGAATCAGTAAGTTTTTCAAATTCGATTCCTGCCCGTGGAGCCAGGATTTCTGATGAGGTGACCTGGGCAGGTAAGAGTGCCACGGAAAAAATGAATTTCTGGTGTATTGATACCGATTATAGTTTTGGTAAAACAGTGAATTTAAAGATTTCTGATGGAAGATTCTTTGATGAATCATTTCCGTCAGATTCAGCATCTTTTTTGATAAATGACGTGGCCGCAAAATTATTAGGTTATGAGAAGACTGTTGGCAGGACCTTGACCCTTGGCAGTAAGAAAGGATCAATAATTGGCATATTCAGGGATTTCCGGGTCAATCTCGCTGGTCCTCCCGTCCCGGTAATAATTTCGATTGCTAAAGAAGCTCAAAATATTATTCTAGTAAAATTTTCACCGGATGTCTATTCTGATATCAGCAATAAAATAAAAATTGCAATAGCCGTTTACGAACCTGATGTGATAACTCAGCCAATCCTTTACAGGGATTTCGCAGCCCGCACAGAGCTGACAACTATGTCGAATCTTATCGGGCTTGCTTTCTTTATTGCAATCCTCCTGGGATGCCTCGGGTTATTCGGTTTAACATCTTTCACCACTGCAAACAGGACAAGGGAGATCGGGATAAGGAAAATCAATGGTGCAACAGTATTATCGATCATGCAATTGCTTGGATTGAAATATTCTAAGTGGCTTATGATCGCATCAGTAATTGCACTCCCGCTGGCTTTCCTGATCGGGAATATCTTTTTAGCAAGGTTCAGTCTCAGGATTCCAATGCCTTACTGGGCATTTCTTGCAGGACCGGGGATTGCTTATTTAGTCGCAATTTCAACCTTCACAGGACAGTGCCTGAAAGCTTCAACAAGGAATCCTGCAGACGCTCTCAGATATGAGTAGGATCATCCGGACAGACAGCATCTGATAATTGAATATTATAGTTAATTTTGAGGTATTCATTTGTGAGCAGCATGAAAATTATATCCATTGATAAAGTTGAAAAGAAGAAAGTTCAGATGGATGGTGCATCAGGCGCCTGGAAACAGCTCCCGCTTGGAAGCATAGACGGTTCTCCCGTCTACTCCTTCAGAGTTTTCTCACTTGATCCGCTTGGGAACACCCCATACCACAGTCATCCTTTCGAGCATATGAATTATGCAATTGAAGGTGAAGGTGAACTGGTCGATGAGGCAGGAAACAAGTTTCCGCTCACCCAGGGTGATTTTGCACTCGTCAAACCGGGTGAAAAACATCAGTACAGGAATACATCACCTGATAAGATTTTCAGGATGATCTGCGGAGTTCCTAAAGAATATGAGTAGCAGAGCTTTTCTTGATTTGTGAATGAAGACTAATCATCGAGACTAACATTTTCGGAAATAGTCAGATCAACAGCTTTCCTCCGGTATATTCTTTCATTCTGACCGTCATTGTTACGGCCACTGATACGGCTCAGACCATAATATGCATAGGCAGCATACTGGTTTCCGTAATTGCTGTATTCTGAAATGTTTTCCACACCGGCAAGATATTGCTTCTCAGCATTAATTGTATTCTTATACTTTTTTTCTTTCAAAATGCCCTCTAAGATCATAAGCTGAGCCTGGTAATATTTGTTAAGCTTGCCGGGAACAATCGATTCAATGAGTTTCTCCGCTTCATTATATTTTCCGGTAAGAAGAAAATCTTCAATGCAGTTAAGCTTATACACTATATTTGAAGGGTATTCATTATAAATGAGCTTGCTGAAATAAGATGCGTTTTTAAAGTCATTTTCGAAATACTTGTAATTTGACGACAGAAAAGTAGACGCCTCAGCTTTCAGGAATATTGATTCCCTGAAAGCCAGTCGAAGCTCATACATGCCTCTGTCCTTATCTCCGCGCGGGAAAACTGCTACAAGCGGTTTATATACAGGATGTGCCTCGGGATAGGCTTCACGATAGTAATTATATAACCCGGTGAAAAAATAGAAATCGGGAAATATACCTGCAAACTTAAAAGAACGCCTGAGCTGCCTGTAAGTTGTCCTTCCAACCGATATTACTTTTGACTGAAGATCATTCCCATTGTAATAGGCAAGCAGGCTTCCTCTTGCACACAGATTGGCCAGTAAAAACTCTGCCTCATTCTCCGGTTCATACTCCTCAGATTTCTCGATGCAATTGTACATTTGTTCTTCAAAAGTCCGGCTTTTTTCCGAACCTGCCAGGAGAGGATAATTCTCCCAGAATATTATCATGCCTCTCAGAAGGAATACAACCGGGTGATCAGGATACAGCTTATTTATCCTCTCGTTTGTCTCAGCCGCATCACTGAACTGCATATTATATATCAGGTCAACAGTTTTCTTCGCCAGGTGAAGGGTACTGGTATCATCCAGGACCTGAGCATTGAGCTGACCCTTTCCAGGTAAAATGAGAAAATACAGGATAGCAGCAAGGCATTTAATTCCGGGTAAGAGTGATAAAAACGCTTTTCTTATCATTTGTATGCTGATGCACAAATGATAACATGAAGAACGGGAATATGTTTATGACTTACTTATGATTAGAAAATGGTTCCCGTTAATCCTGCTTTTATCTGAATAGCATTAATTGGGAAAAACCTGCTATTTTTGTCTTTTCCGTTGATAATACAAACGAGTTTTCAATGAAGTTTACAGATCTGAATCTTGAACCGGAATTGCTGGATGCAATATCCTACATGAGCTTCGAAGAAGCTACCCCTGTTCAGGAACAGGTAATACCTGTTGTACTTCAGAACAGGGATCTTATTGCTGTTGCGCAGACAGGCACAGGCAAAACAGCTGCATTCGTATTGCCCATTCTTAACAAGCTTACCGGGAAAAAGGATCACAGTACCGATACACTTATCCTGGTTCCGACCCGTGAGCTTGCAATACAGATCGACCAGCAAATCCAGGGATTCTCCTACTTCGTACCTGCACAATCACTCGCTGTTTATGGCGGAGGCACCGGGCAGGACTGGGACTCGGAAGCAAAGGCATTCAAACATGGCGCCGATATAATTATCGCAACGCCAGGACGATTGCTCAGTCATATCAAAATGGGCACGGTGAATTTCAAAAAGCTGAAACACCTGGTGCTTGATGAGGCTGACAAGATGCTTGATATGGGATTCATTGATGATATAATGAAGATTATCTCAGAGATCCCGGAAAAAAGACAGACTTTACTTTTCAGCGCCACAATGCCGATGGGAATACGAAGGCTGGCTAAAAAAGTGCTCAATGAGCCTGTTGAGATATCTCTATCAGCTTCCCGGCCTGCAGAAGGCATAGATCAGAAAATGTATGTGGTTAGTGAGAAACAGAAGGATAATCTTCTGAAGTATATCCTGATCGAAAAAAGCAGCTATAATAGCATAATTATTTTTTCTTCAACGAAATATAAAATAAGCGAAATTGTACGTTTTCTTGTAAAGGAGGGGATTCCCGCTCATGGGATCTCTTCGAATTTCGACCAGGCTAAACGCGAAGAGATTTTAAGGGATTTCCGGTCAAGAAAAATACGCATACTGGTTGCAACCGATGTGATGAGCAGAGGCATTGATATAAAAGATGTGAATCTTATTATCAATTATGATGTACCGCGAAATGCCGAGGATTACGTTCACAGGGTGGGCCGCACTGCCAGGGTAAAATCAACAGGGGAAGCCGTTATGCTTGTTGTTCCGAAGGAAATGAATTCTCTCAGGAAGATTGAAAAGCTAATCGGAAGGCCCGTTCCTAAATTGCCGTTGCCTGAATCTGTGGGCATGGAGCCTTCGCCTGAAGCAGGAAACGCCACAAAAACAAAGTTCAGAAAGGATTTAACGCGTAAAAGCCGGACATCCGGACCCGGTAGTAATTCCACGAAGAGAGAAGATGACAAAACAAAAGTCAATAATAAAAGGAGATATCAGAATTACACAGAGCGCAGAGGCGGCCGGACAAAAGAGTAAATTTCTTTTTTAATTTTCTGAAAAACATATTTTCAATCCTTAGAATCCGTTGGCTGAAGCCAAACGGCAATTGAGATGTGCATTAACACAGAATTAACAATCCTAAATTCAACTTAAGACCCGCTTCAGATGTCCCTCTGAATAGATTGTCTAAATTCATACTCTTTTGTCCGAAATTATGAAGAAGTTCATACACATCCTTTTATTATCGTTTATTACAGTTTTATCCGTATCAGGGCAGGCCGGCAGCCGTGCATCTGCAACAATTTCCGGTCAGGTGACAGACGGAGCCACTGACGATCCCATGCCGGCTGCAACAGTCACAGTTACCGACAGGGTGACAGGGGACGTAGTCACTGGTGCGCTGACCAACACTGAAGGAAAATTTGAGATCCCGAGTATACCTTTTGGCCTTTATGATATCAGCATTTCCTTTATCGGTTATGAAGAAGCACGTCTTGACAGTCTTGAGTTCAGCGATGATCACCCGGTTGTTTCCCTGGGAACTATTGTGCTCTCAACAGCAGATGTCAGTCTCGGTGAAGTCACAGTTGTGGGAGAGAAACCCGTTATAGAGAACAGATTTGACAAGATCGTCTATAATGTATCGAGCGATGTAACATCCCAGGGGACACTTGCTATCGATGTTCTGAGAAAGGTGCCGCAGGTTACAGTTGACGCTGATGGAAACGTTGAACTACAGGGCAACTCAAACATCCGGTTCCTGATTAACGGCAAGGAATCTTCAATTTTCGGTAACAATCTGGCCGATGCCCTGGCCTCAATCCCTGCAAGCCAGATAAAAACAATTGAGGCAATTACCAATCCCGGGGCAAAGTATGATCTGCAAGGTACGGGAGGGGTTATAAACATCATACTCCAGGAAAACAGGCTGGCTGGTGCCAGCAGTAATCTGAATCTGTCTGTCGGGACAAGGAACCAGACAGGTTCGGTGAATCTTGGTGTGAAGAGGGGGAACTTCGGAGTAAACGGATACTTTTCAGGTAACTGGCGTCTTGGTACAGACGGTAATTTTTCGTCTGTCCGTGGTACAACTGACTCTCTTACAGGTTATAGTACCTCCCTTATTCAGGATGGTCTTAACAGGTTCGAAAGAAATGGTTACAGGGCAGGAGCAGGCTTTGAGTGGGAGATATCAGACAAGCTTAATCTCAGCGGTACTGCCGGGTACAACAATTTTAATTTTGGGGGATCAGGGCTGGTAAATCTGCGGGAAACAGTATTTGATCAGACCGGAGCCGGGATTTCAGGATTTTCAACGGTGCGCAATTTTACTAACGACAGGGAATCAAGTTCTGTCGACTGGAACCTCAATCTCAAAAAAAGTTTTGCCAGGGAGGGCCAGGAGCTCGATATTGTTTTTAATTCAAGTCACGGACGTCCGGAATCATATTACCTTCTGACATTATCTGATTTTGCCGATGTAAATCCTGCAAGTGGTTCGGAGAGTATTAACCCGGGTACTAATAATAACATAACAACTTCGATTGATTATGTTCATCCTCTGAGCGAAACAACAACTCTCGAAACTGGTCTGAAGGGGACATTCAATGATATTACAAGTAATGTGAGCATGAATGTCTACAACCCTTTAACAGGAGTATTTGTTTTCGATCCTCTTCAGTCTTATAGCCTGGGCTATACACTTGATGTCTATGCCGCCTATGTGTCAGCGGGATTCAAATTATTCAACTGGCTCGATATTAAACCGGGTGCGAGGTATGAATACTCAGATATTAAAATAGATTTTCCGGGGGCATCAGTACCTTCCTACGGAACTCTTGTTCCTTCAGTGCTGCTTTCCCGCAGCCTGGGCGAGAACAAGGCAGTGCAGCTTACATATAGCCGAAGGATAAGGCGGCCCGGCTATGGAGATCTGAATCCATTTATCAACAGAAGCGATCCCTATCATATACAAACAGGCAATGTTTTACTCAGGCCGGAGGTGGGCGACAGGCTGGAGCTTAGCTATAACACAGGCTTCAGCGGGGGAGGGAACCTCAGAATAACACTTGCACAAAGATTCGATTCACGTGAAATTGATGATATAACCACTTTCTATCCCGAATATACGATTGGTGACTCAACATACAGGAATGTTTCGGTAACAACTAATGCGAATATCGGGAGCGAATACAATACAG
The DNA here is from genome assembly GCA_963744745.1 of uncultured Bacteroidota bacterium. Taxonomy (GTDB): domain Bacteria; phylum Bacteroidota; class Bacteroidia; order Bacteroidales; family VadinHA17; genus LD21. Next base: position 815,093 of record CAVUVD010000002.1, read on the forward strand.
GTTTGAATGTCTTCACATCAATACCCATCACATCCAAACTTAATCTAAGGGGCAATATGATGCTCTTTCATAACTATCTGGTCACAAACCAGAGGGAAGGCAGTTTTTCAACAGGATTCCGTTTCAGGGGCAACCTTAACGCCACATGGCAGCTTCCGCGAAAGTTTATGCTTGAGTTCTTTGGATTCTGGCGTTCAGGCGGAAAAGAGCTTCAGGGCAGGGAGCCTCAGTTCTACATTTATAATCTTGCATTCCGGAAGCTTTTCTGGAATGATAATGCCAGTTTTGGCCTGACCGCGACAAATCTCTTCCAGAGGGATATCAGGCAGGTGAGCACTATTAACACAGAGAATTCCATGTTGAGGAGTGTCCGTGAGCTTCCTTTCCGTTCATTCGGCGCGAGTTTTACCTATAAATTCGGTAAGATGCAGTCGCGGCCCGACAGGGACCGGGAAAATGATGCTGATACATTTGGCGGAGGGAATGTTGATTAGTTCATTTTGTCATCCTTCACTATTGCTTCAATGCTGCTTTCGTGAATATGTATTCAGGTATATTCTTATCGAATTCGATTCCAGTTATTTTAAATTCTGTGCCATTGCCCTGTTTAAGCATATCTTTATAGATGATTTTCGTTGGAAACCATCTGCCGGCTATACTTATGACTTCACTCATTGTGGATCGTTTAAGAAGCTGACCGCTTTTAGCGTATAGCTCCTCTTTTAAAGGAATGTATCTTTCAGTATCAATCCATATTTTCCGTTTTGCATAAGCGATATCATCAACTTTTGCAGTAAGCTCGAGTATCCAGGTTTTTCTGTTCTCAATCTCTTCATTTCCGATAACATTTGCGTCATAGACATCAGTCAGTTTCCTGTCCTCCATCATATCTTCGTACGACAGGTCTGAGCCCATAACGGACTGTCGCAGCATATGGCCTGATATCTGGATAATTCTGTCAGTTGAAGGGGAGTAGATCCAGAGTTGATCGTCAAGCTTGAGCATCTTGGTACCTTGTTCCCTTGCAGGTGAAAGGTATTCTGAAAATGATTTTTTGTCTCCTGCAGTGTATGATTTAGATATGACTGTTCTGCTTGATCTGGATCCATGAATTGTCATTGCAGATTCAAAAATCCTGTTTTTTGATGACATGTTCCTGTCAACCCTCCCGATTATCTCTTTGGCAGAAGGCTGGCTGAAGCAATTCAGAAAAGCAGGGAGTAATATAATTGTCAGAAATGTTCTCATATTGTGAAATTTTTATAACTTTTATGCCTCAAGCTCTTTGAATAGCCGGGCAGTTTTTCTTTTATATATACCTATCCCGGAAAGCATTGTTCCTGCCACTGTCGATAAGACTCCGGGTATAAATCCAATATAAAAATCCGGTGGAGTAATTCTCGAACGCACAAGATTAGGCATCATAATACCGGTAGTTGCGTTTTTTGTGAACTCACTTATGTCAAGGCCATATGTCTGCATCAGCCATGATAATCCAAGGCCGACAGCAGTTCCGGTTATTGTTCCTGCAATTCCGATCATAAGCGATTCGGCGATCATTGTGCGATACACGTGTCCTTTCTCTTCACCTATCGCCAGACGTACACCGATTTCACCATAGCGCCTCAGTCCACCCAGCAGTCCTGCATTCCATAGTACAAGCGACATTGCGATCATAAAAACAAAGGTGATGATTGCTCCCATGCTATTGGACATATCAACATAAATACTGAGCCCTTCCTGGTCCCTGAGCCTTAACATGACAGGTGCAAATTCGCTTTTATCCGAACTAAAGCTGTTTTCAAATTTGGTCACTAGCGGGGCAGCCAGTTCATCGTCATAATAGCCGGTCCTGAAAAATCCGATTATTTCACCGGAGGCATTATCCATGTCCAGGGCCGCCTGAACATCCCTGATATCTGCAATAACAGTTCCCCTGTCCATGCCGGTATTGCCGAAGCGAACTGTTCCGGAAACGGTGAAATTATATATTGCCATTCCTCCATACATTGTAGAGCTTATAAGAGTGACTTCATCACCCGGATCTGCTTCAAGCTTTCTAGAAAAATCCTCACTGAGAAGTACTTCTCCCTGTGAAGCAGGAAGCTTCCCTCTTACCAGTGATCTTGAAAGACTCAGACGTCCGGCTTCATCCGATTCACCTGACATCAGATCTAGGCCGATACCCAGGGCAGGACCCTGGGCTTTTGTTTCTCCGTTCTCATCGGGTACATCTACCAGTCCACCGAACCTGATTCGTTCAACCCACTTCATATCGGGAAATTTTTGGAAAAGACTCTCCTTCAGACTGTCGGCGTTCATTATTGCCAGATCATTCGGGATCTGGTCCATATTTTCTGAATAAGCCTTTGTCATTATTTTCACATGGCCTGTGTTGAAACGGGCAGTCTGCTCTATCATATCGACCATGATACCGTTTATATATCCTCTAGCGAATACTGCCAGCATAACCCCGATAGCAACAACTATGAGCGGAAGCAGGCTCCTGCTCCGGTCTCTTAATAACCCTTTTATTAAAAATTTTATCATTGTAATTTCCCCCTGAGAGCTTCTGTTGGATTCATTTTAGCAATTTTTCTCGATGGCCAGTAACTAACGATTGTTGTAGCAAGTAATACAACAAGTATTGTTCCGGTAACAAGTGTTGCACTGTAGACCGGGTACATTGTATCTGCAATGGCAAAACCATAATCTGCCGAAGACATCCCTAAAGATATTCCCTTGCTTGCAAACCATCCAAGTAATGGAATCCCATAAACTGCCCCTACAATTGCGGCGAGAATGGCATGCATCGCTCCTTCAATTGTGAAAAGACCGACAACTTCGCCTTTTGTATAACCAAGGGCAATATATGTTCCTATTTCTTTCTGCCTGCGGAAGATAGATAATACCTGTGTGTCAAAAATAGCGAGCAAAGCAAGAATCAGCAGAATTGAATAGAATATTGATTGCCCTACAGATTTTGTTTTTATCATCTCTTCTATTTCGCTTGTCAGATCCTCAAAAGTCATTAATTTCCAGCCCTCAATCCCGGTTCGTGGTTTTTCTTTATCCCGGAAGGTTAATACTGTTGCTTCTCCGGGCATGAGCATCATCGATTGCAGCTTTTCAAGCGGGATCCATATCTGCCCGACATCCACTGTAGGTACATTCGTTGTGAAAATCTCTCTGATCCATATTTCCGCAGCATCAAAGGTTCCGTTGGAATCACGCCACCTCACTGTCACGTATTCGCCGGTTTCAAGATGATTTGCCCTTGCCATATTTGAACCTATTATCGCGGGTATTGCTCCCGTGACCGTGTCGAGGCGATATGCCGGCAGTTCAAGAAGTTTCTGTTCAGGATCGATGCCTTTGATGAGAATGGTCTGCATCCTGCCTTCGGGGTAGATGGTTCCCTGAGTAACAAGAATAGGAACCATATCTCCGTTCGTAATATCTCCTGAAAATTCAGCTGGTATAGTACCATGAGCTTCGGTCAGGGTGAATGCATCATAGGGATCGTAGTTTTTATGCCAGTATTGCCCCCCTCCGATTTCCCAGGCGGTCATATCGTTTTTTGCCTGGCGGTCCCATCCTACGAGAATACCTTTAGCCGCGATGATTATTACAAATGAGAATGAGAGGACTATCACATTCAGCCAGGTTCGTAACCCGGCGCCTATCAGATTTCTGAAGGCCAGCTTTAATGCAAGTTTCATGATAATTCAGTTTTATCGTTCATTCTTCAGATACCGGTCTTTTCATCCCTGTCCAGCTTTCCATCTTTGAGGAATATCTTTCTTTTCAGATAGCCTATAACTTTATCGTCATGAGTGGCGAACAGGAAAGTAGTCATCAATTCCCTGTTAAGTGTGACCATAGTCTGCAGAATGTTATGCGAGTTTGCTGCATCGAGATTGGCAGTGGGTTCATCGGCAAGCACGAGTGAAGGCTTTTTAACCATTGCACGTGCTATTGCAACCCTCTGACACTCACCACCAGAAAGCTGCGAGGGCTTCTGGTCGACCTTATCCGTGAGGCCTACCCATTCCAGGGCATCCATAACCATCCTTCTGCGTATGTCATGGGAATATTTTAGCAACAGAAGAGGGAACTCCACATTTTCAAAAACCGTATGTACCTGGAGCAAATTATAGCTCTGGAAAATAAATCCAAGCTTTTCCTTACGAAGAGCAGCAGCTTCTTTTGCTGACAGTCTGCCAATCGGATGTTCCAGCACTATCGCTTCACCTTCCGAAGGAGTGTCAAGCGAACCTATGATGTTGAGTAATGTCGTTTTACCTGATCCGCTCGGACCAATTAATCCTGCAAATTCACCAACCCCTACGTTGAGATCTATGGATTTCAGAGCTGTAAATTCACCTTTCCCCATTGAGAATCTTTTTGTCAGCTTTTCTGTTTTAATGATTACATTGTTTTCCATCATGTCTTTTCTTATAAAAATATCAGTGATTAAACACAAGCATAATCTGGAACCCGCTTCCTGAATAGATCATATTTCCGTTATTCTGAGTCGGAATGTCATATTCCTTTGGATTCACGTAACCCATCAGGTACAACGAGATCTTATTGAACTGCCTTTGCCATGTAATAAAATTGTATGCTCTATTGTTAGTCCAGTCATAGTACATTATGGCGCCTGCATTATCGAACAACCCCATAGGGTAATTAAGGCTCAGAAGAGAGAAAGTTGACGTATTTTCAAATTTGAAGGGTTCGTGGTCATAGGAGGCAAGAAGCTGTTCAAAAATGACCGTCAGGCCGTTTCCCAGACCGAAAGTATAGTCTAGTCCAAAATTTATGATCTCCTGGTTTGAAAAGATCTCTGCTCTTTCCTTGTAGTTGGACCAGGAAGCTTCAAACCACCAGCCTATTATCATATCGAATTTTGCATCTAAACCGAGGCGGTTTTCTGCTGTCCCATGTACCGGCAATGTTGATGAAAGAACATTTACATCGGCTACCCTGTGATGGTATGAAAGTCCTGTTTCACCGCGGGGAACAGGCAATTGCATACGGCCTCCTAACTCGGGTATGTTTTTCCTGGTATTGAATACTTCCCAACCTTTCAGGCTTTCATTTCCAAACAAACCCCAGAGCCAGATATTTGAGTTATTCATGAAATAATAGCGACCCAGTACTCCCCAGACTCCATCAGTAAGTTTAAGCGGATCGCGGGGATCAATCTTATCAAACCACATAAGGGGTCTGAGCAGTGATGCTGAACCGAAATTGATCTTTTGGAGCCCCGCACGGATCTCGAGCTGATTTGTTGAGTACCGCGCCCATAAACGGTAAGGTTTGATCGCTCCGTTGAAATCAACAGAATCAAAAGGATCAATAGCGGCATTCCCGTAAAGATTAAGCGAGGCCTCGAAATCGAGCTTCTTGTTATCCTTAAAAGATTGCGAATAGTTGAGCTGTGGAATATACCGGATGCCATTCAGCCATGGAAGATCGTTACGTCCATTGAAATGACTATATCCTGAAAGCTGTCCTTTGAAAGTCAGGCTGTCAGGTCCCGCGCTCAGATCGCTAAAAGCAAACAGGCTTAATATTATCAGAACAATATTCTTCATTATACTATTCATGGGGAGCTACCCCGTAAAACATGAATCTGGCAAACTCCATCAGGAGTTCCTGCTGCGAGTTGTACATGGAAGTCACACTTTTATCATTCAGTAATTCGATAATTTTAGTCTGAATCTTTATTATTAGCTCAGGCTTGAAGTCCTTCCTGAATACACCTGCTTCCTGCGCCATTGTGAAATCTTTTATTAGCAGGTCCCAGGCTTTTTTAGTTCTTTCTTCAACATATTCTTTCAGTTCTCCTGATCCTGTATAAAAATCATTTATGAATTCCGGACTTATATTATTTGTTCCCTCCATCTTCATCATGATCATTTTCCTGATTTTCTCTGTCGCCGGAGAATCATCCTGCATTATGTTTCTGATCTGAGCCTCTCCATCTTCAACGACCCGGTCAAAGACTCTTTTTGCCAGATCTGTTTTGTCTTTGAAATACTTATAGAAAGTCATCTTACTCACATCTGCTTTCATGCAAATCTCTTCGAGAGTGACTCTTTTAAAGCCGTGTTTCCAGAATAAGTCATGACCTGCATTCAGGATACTCTCAAATTTCTTATTACCACTGTTCATCAGTTAAATGTACTAAAGAGATGCAAATGTACTAAAAAAGTACAAAATACAATAAAAAGTAAACTTCTAAATAAAAAAAATAAGAGTATTAACCCAGACTCTTTGTCATGAATATTGCATCACGGGTTCTGAAGCCGTTTTTTATATAGTATTGCTGAGCCCCGACATTCTTTTCAAAAACAATGAGATGGAGTGATTTTACGTTTTTCTGCTTAAGATAATCTTCAATAAAGGCCATCACCTCATTACCGATACCTTTTTGCCTGTATTCTTCTTCAAGATAGAGCTCATCGAGAAAACAATCCCTTCCATGCAGTTCCAGGGAATAACCATAGGCAAGACAAAAATAACCAACCGGTTTATCATCCGAATAAATAATGAAGAGCGAACCCATTGTGCTTCCAATAAATTCCCCGAGTGTCTTACTGGCTTTTTCCCTGTTGTAATCGAGGCTGTCGAACTGGTAATACCCTTCCATAAAGTTCAGTATCGTCTCAATATTTTCCTTCGTTGCTTCTGAGATAACTGTTTTCATAAACAAATATTTTTATCTGCAAAATTACTCAGATTTGCCTCGGTTTAACACTCCGCCGCCGAGTGCAACGCCTGGTACATAAGGAACATCAATAAAATCACTAAGTTACACAGAGGTACACAGAGAAGGCATAGAGTTGCACAGAGATCAAGTCTTCTTGACTCTGTGGTTCTCTGGATTTCCTCTGTGTAACTTTTTTCCCGGCTTCACCTGGCTCCAACCTCTATTCCTTCATATGCATTCTTCAGATCCTCTATTACCAGCTTCTTCATTGAGAACAAGGCTCTTTCCACTCTTGCCTTTCTCGATTCATCATTATCAGTCATATATTCATTTAAAAATTCCGGTGTAATCTGCCACGAAAGACCAAATTTATCCTTCAGCCAACCGCATTGTACTTCTTCCCCGCCTTCAGTAAGCATAGACCAGTAATAATCTATCTCCTGCTGGTTTTCGCAATTCACGATTACCGAAATTGCCTCATTAAACCTGAAGACCGGGCCTCCATTGAGAGCAAGGAATTTCATATCATTCAGCCTGAATTCAATAGTGGCAACACTTCCTTCAGGTTTCTGATGGTATTCAAAGCCTTCCTTGCCATATCTTGTAACACGGACTATTTCTGAATTGCCGAAAACAGAAGTATAAAACTTAACTGCTTCTTCTGCCTGGTTATCGAACCAGAGGCATATTAACATTTCCTGCTTTTTCATGATACATAAATTTTAATTATTCAATTATTAACAACCGGAAGAATAAAAAAGTTATACTAACTTTCACGGGTGACACTTAAATTATTATGCAGTAAATAATCCCTTATGAAAAACTCCACCTCAGTTTTCAAGATTATTCCGGTAATGCTCACCTTTTTCACAATGGGCTTTGTGGATCTTGTAGGTATAGCCACGAATTACGTTAAAGAGGATTTTGTTCTTTCAGACACTATGGCAAACCTGCTGCCATCAATGGTTTTCCTTTGGTTCCTCATTTTTGCTGTTCCGACCGGTCTGCTTATGAATAAAATCGGAAGGAAAAAGACCGTCCTTCTCAGCCTGCTTGTAACAATTCCTTCCTTGCTTATCCCGATCATCCATTATAGTTTTACCAGTATGCTTGTGTCGTTTATATTGCTTGGCATAGGCAACACACTGATGCAGGTCTCTGTTAATCCGTTACTTGCAAATATTGTCAGCGGCGAAAAGATGTCAAGCTCCCTGACTTTCGGCCAATTCATCAAGGCAATAGCTTCCTTTATTGCGCCCATACTTGCGGCATGGGCTGCTTCATCTTCAGGCGACTGGAGGATGATAATGTTCCCGGCTTTTACAGTAATTACAATCCTGGCCCTGGCTTATCTAGGCCTCACAAAAATCGAAGAAACAGGACCTGTAGGGAAACCGGCCTCCTTTAAAGAATGTTTTGGCCTCCTTGGAGATGTCTACATTGTTTTCTTCTTCTTAGGTATTGTGGCTCATGTCGGTCTCGATGTCGGGATAAACACAACAGTTCCCCGTATCCTTATGCAGAATCTTGGTATTACACTGGCAGATGCGGGTTTTGCCACCAGCTTTTATTTCATCTTTCGTACTGCCGGTTGCCTGATGGGATCTTTTCTGCTTGCAAAATTCGGGGATAAGAAAGTTTTCCTTGTTGGAGCTGCAATGATCCTGGCAGGCATAGTTGCACTTTTCTTTAAAGAAAAGAATTTAATGTATACGGGTATCGCATTATTCGGTCTGGGGAATTCCAATATCTTCCCGGTTTTGTTCTCACAGGCTCTGAAAAGGAAGCCTGCAAGTCAGAATGAAGTTTCCGGTTTGATGATAATGGGTGTCTTCGGTGGAGCAATAATCCCCCTCATCATGGGGGTTGCCAGTGATTTTATGAACAGCCAGGCCGGTGCGCTTATCGTATTGCTTGTCTGTGTGAGCTTCCTGCTTGCAATTGTAAGTCCGAAGATCAAAGCAGGAAAGTAGATTTCATAGTTTCAGGAGCTTGATTCTTTTGGCGTGGTTATCTGTTCCACGGAACTCGATTATATACCATCCGTGTTCAAGGTCTGAAAGATCAAGTTGCTGTACTTTGCCATCAACTTTCTCTGCCTTTAATATTGATCCCAATGAATTCAGGATATAAACACGATCAAATTGCTCATCATAATATTCAACTCTGAGGATATCTCTGACAGGATTAGGATATGTTATAAGCGGATAGATCTCAGTGTCTTTTTCAGAAGTCAGAATATCGGCTTCCTGTGTGACTGAAACGAAAACTGTTTCGGCACTCTGACCACTGACAGTCAGGCGTGTGTTTCTTGCAGAGGAAGACGCATTCTCACTATTTGTTGTCACAGTAACAGTCCTGCTGCCTTTACCTGAGGTCACCGACAGATCGATCCATTCATCATATCCGGCAATATTCCAGTCAAGGTTTGAATTGATGCTGAACTGGCTCATTGAACCGGATTTTGAATCGACTGTCAATGCGCCAGGCGTAACGCTCAGAACCGGGTTTTCATAAGCACCAAGACTGGGTGGGTTAGCCCTGATCCTTCCGACAATGTCATACAAAACATCCGTTAAAAACAGCCCCCTCATTGCAGCAGGAGAATCAGACCTCAGGTTGAAATCTCCATTTTCAGGATCGACAAAACCGGGTGATGTTCCTGCTTCCGGGCTGTGACCACCATCAGTAATATCAGTGTTTAGACTGCTGTAAAGGTTATAATCTGTATTATTTTCCGTTATTCCCGACAGATCCGTGATAGGCGATGCACCGCTTGAGAAGATATTGTTTTTCAGAAAAGGCTGGGTATTATTTGCAGGACCAAGCACAAGAGCATTATTTTGAATACCATAAAAAGTACAATTCTTCAGAATGAAATTTGTGCCTGGGAAATCGACAGTGAAGGCATTGTAAGCATTCAACACAAGGCAGTTTTTCATGTTCACTGTACAATTATTACCGTTAATCTTCACTACCTCTTTATAGGTGCTGGATATCGGGGAAGATGTGTGAACAGAATTCTCTGAGACATATTTTGCTCCGGTACTGCCAAGATAAACAAGCGGGGAATCATCATTTGAAGAATAACCGATTCTGCAATTGATTGTCCTGACATAAGAATCGGAATTATAGATTACAAAGCTGGTGTGCTCTGTGCCGCCATCAATTGTATTGTAGATACGGAGATCTTTAAGGATTAGCGGAGTAGTACTGTTTGTCAGAGTTCTTGCCGTATCGAGACGGATCCCATAATTAACACCTGAGGATCGTACAATATGGGTCTGATCCATTCCCAGACCTTCAATTAAAACACTTCCTCTACCCTGGAATTCAGCATTAGCCCAAGATAGATATAGCGGTGGTTCGCTGAAAGTACCTGCCGAGATCCTTACCCGTGCTCCTGCACTTATCCGGTCGTTGTTAAGAATATTGGCAAGTGTCCTTCTCGGTGCATCCGGACTTCTGCCGATATAATTATCGCTTCCGGGGTTATTCCAGCTTCCAACATAAAATACCGGATGCAATATTACCGCATCTTCATCAGTTTTCCATCTCCGGTTTAAGCTACACTGGATTGTCGAGCTATGTCCGGCTGCACCTGAGCAATCAAAGTATACTTTATCATTATGCGTAAAGACATTGGTTATATATCTGCTTTCAGTAGGATCTCCCAGATCCCTCCAGTTCAGCAGACCTGCCCTGTACCAGTTAGCTCCGTCATGACTGATATAAACCTGGGTGTTGAGCTCTCTCCAGCTTCCATTTTGAGCATTCATATACTCCCTTGCAGTTGTAAAGATGAATGTGTTCCCGATCTTTTCTCCGAACCAGCCGATATGCATCGGATCATAGCTGAATATCTGGTTGTCAACTCTTGTGTACGCGGAAAAATTCTTACGGCCTCTCCAAATACCACTTTCAGAGCCATTAGTATTATTGGGATACTGTGTGTCAGCAAAGGTATAAAAGTAGTTTTCATCAAACAGGAAATCACACGTACGATATCTCTGTAATCCGGTATATGCACGGAATCCAGATAAAGAGCCGTTATATGACAATGACCTGTTATCGGTCCATGGTGATGTACCATCCCATTTAATTATGCCCGTTCTCGAATCGTAATCTCCCACTCCTATGTAAATCTCCCCGGTGTATGGGTCCTGTTTCATAACATGTATATGTCCGGCCTGGTTGGAACTGTTGGTATTCCATTCAACCACTTTTGTCCAGGTATCTCCATGGTCGGTTGATTTCATTATCCTTACTCTGTCGTTGACCGATCCGGGGGTCCTTGCTCTGTTAATGTTATATTCACCGATAAACAATGTCCCTGTCCCGCCTCCACCGGGCACATCTCTTGTTAATTCAAGCAGTCCTCTGAGCAACCTGACATCCTGGGCATTTGCGCCACCCGGGCCATTGCCTTCACCAAATGTGAATACTTTTGCAAATGTCAGACCACCGTCAGTACTCTTAAGCAGAAAGAAATTATTTACCTCATTACGTACCAGAACAAATATCAGTCCTGCAGTTGAGGTGGAGTATATCCTGCTCTCAATTCTGTAAGCAGGATCTAATGTTGTTACATATCCCCTGGTTTCAAAGCTCTGACCGTTTTCCCTCTTCCTTAGAACTGCTGTTCTCTGGTTGGCCCCGACTCCATAAATGTACCCGTCATTAACACAGCTCCATACACCTTCAAAAGAGTTGTCCGTTTCCAGAACGGTTATTTCACCGGGTCCCTGGGCAAATATTTTATTCCCGGATAATAAAGGGAATATTGTGAACAGTAATATCCAAATATTTTTAAACGGCAATCTAAAGGCCGTTATTAGTTCTAAAAAATTCATCTGAAAACCTGAGTGAAATTGTTAAGAATTATCAAACAAAAACTTAACAATTTTTATCTGGTTTTGTTTAATGAGATAATGATTAAATCAGGCCTGTTCTTTTAAAATCCTGATTATTGCGTCGGACCATTCCCTGCTGCTGTTAAGACTTTCCACCAGGATTAGTTCCTTACCTCCAGAGGCTCTGAACTGCCTGTTATATTCAGCTTTGATCTCAATAAGCGTTTCAAGGCAATCTGAAACAAAAGATGGTGCAGCGACAAGTATCCGTTTCTTACCCGCTAAAGCCTGTCGTCGTATAAACTGATTTGTAAAAGGGCCTATCCAGTTCCGTGACATTTGTGACTGGAACGTGGTAGAGTAAGTTCCCTCCTGAAGTTTCAGTTTTTCCGCAATTAAACGGGTTGTCTGATAGCAGGTTGCTTTATAACAGGAAGAACCATGTTCCGGGAAATGTTTGTCACAATTGCAGCGATCGGGCCTGATACCGGGATGTACATTACGCACCTGCCGGACAGGGAGACTGTGGTATGAGAATACGATATGATCAAATTCCAATGGTTTGTAATTTCTTATCTTTTCAGCAAACACGTCAATAAAAGCCGGGTGAGAATAAAACTGATCTATAAACTTTACATTTTGCCGGTTTGCTCCTTCATCCATAAAAGCTTTCATTACGGTGCCTGTCGTCGCATTAGCAAATTGAGGATATAATGGCAGAACAGTAATCTCTGTACCTTCAGGAATCTTACTCAATGCTGAACTGATAGAAGGATTCCCATATCTCATTGCACCTGTCACCATGTACTCATCACCCAGTTTCTGCTGAACTTCCCGGGCAAGTTTTTCCAGGTTGACTTTAAGCGGAGATCCTTCATTAGTCCAGAGCATGGAATATAGTCTGGCTGATTTCGATGCCCTTGCAGGTATAATAATGTAATTCACAAGTATTTTCCTCATGAGCCATGGAAGATCGATCACCATGGGATCGTTGAGAAACTCCGAAAGGTATTTCTTAACTGATGGTTCATCAGGACTATCAGGAGTACCTGTGTTCACAAGGATCAATGCTTTTCCGGGCATTATTGATTTTTTGAAAGTAATTCAGCAATAGTCTTTGCCTGTTTTACCCTGTCGGCCATGCCAATACCATCCCTGATGTTTCCCGCGAGTATCAGACCCGGGTGCCGTTTCTCAATATTCTTTATCGCCGATATTCGCTCCCCTGAATCTCTCCCGTACTGTGGAATTGCATGAAGATACCTGCTTACCCTGAGAAGATCAGGTTTTTTGTCTGTATGAAGAGTTTGTGTAATCTCCTTCAGCACGATAGCTGTTAATTCCTTATCGCTTTCATTTATAAGTTCAGGATTTCGTGTGCCGCCAAGAAAGATTGAGAGCAGGGCGCCACCCGAAGGTGCCCTGTCGTTGAATATTGCTGAGGGGAATAATATGCCAAGCATCCTCCTTTTTTCCCTGGCCGGGACAAGCCCTCCGAAAGCGTCAAGCTTCATCCCATCCCACTTTTTATATCCTGCACTAACCTGGACAACTTTTGCGTATTCCAGGCTGACTATTTTATCCAGATCGCCGGGATTTATGAAAGGCAGAACCCCCGGAAGATTATAGCCACCTGTTGTGGTGACAACCCGGGATGCGTTTATCTGGACTACTTTACCCTTATTGTTTCCTGTTGTGACTGTATATCCGGATGCCCATTGGTTAACAATCGTGTTGGGAAATCCTGTAAGGATTTTTTCTTTTCCTATTTTCAGAGTAAGCGCTTTAATCAGATTACCCAGACCTCCTTTCGCAGAGAATACTTCTCTTGTGGCTTTCTTCTCAAGCTCTGTCTTCTTCTGTCTTGCCTTTGCGATTGAACCTTTTATGAAGCTGCCGTAATTTTGTTCGAGTGCATAGAGTTTAGGTAATGCATACCTTGTTATAAGTTTCTCGGGATCACCTGCATAAACACCAGAGATGAAAGGGTTTACCGCATAATCAAGAAAGCTTTCGCCGAGTCTTCTTCTTACAAGCTGAGCAACTGATTCATCAGGGTCAGATCCGGGTCTTCTGAAAGGCTCTCCCAGGATTCTGAATTTATCCCTGAGTGTGAAGAGCGGAGTATTTATTGCAGATATCAGTCCGGAAGGGAGAGGAGTCCACTGACCATTTTTCAGAATATACCTTTTATTAGCATTTGGATCGGCTTTGTCGAGAGTGCACAGATCGCCGAGATCTTCGAACAATTCCACCAGTTCGGTTGTCGATAATACCCCGGTATTCGGTCCGGTTTCCAGAACAAAACCGTCTTCGCTTACTGTATTGATCACGCCGCCGGTTCTCTCTTCCTTTTCGATTACAACGAAATCAAGCCCGGCTTTTTTCAGCCAGAAAGCCAGGGACAGACCCGTGAGTCCTGCTCCAAGAATTACAATATCGGTTTTTATATCCATCAGACTGTTCTTGAATATGTTTGATTCTTTTCTACATAATCCCTGTCAAACTGTACCGCGATGTTCCTTATGAACATAGTGCCTTTTTCAGTCACAACGATACCATCTTCATTACATGTTAAAAGACCATCAGACGACATACCCTGGAATTTTGCTTCATTGTAACCCATCAGCTCTTTCAGTTTGTGTGTGCTTATATTGAGGTCTTCAGCAATCGAAGAAAAAACAATCTTTTTGTTGCACATCAGCCTCGTAATGACCTCGCGTACTATCTTCTGATCATCGTTAAGAATATACCCTTTTTCTACAGAAAAGAAACCTTTTTCAATATCGTTCATGTATGTTTCAAGCTCTCTTGAATTCTGTGAGTATCCATCCTGGAGCTGACTTATACCTGTGACACCGAAGGCATATACCTGACCGGTTGTACGGCGGGTGCAGTATCCCTGGAAATTCCGGTGAAGCTGGTTATCCCGGAAAGCTTTAAACAGGTCATCTTCGGGGAGAACGAAATGATCCAGGCCAAGAGGCTGGTATCCTGCTTCTTTGAGCATCGGGTAAGCTGACTGGAACATTTGCATCTTTTCAGCCGAACCTGGCAGGCCTCTTTTCTCGAGTATAAGCTGATGCCGCTTCAGCCAGGGTACATGTGCATAGGAGAAGGTTACCATCCGGTCCGGTTTTATTTCAATGGCTTTCGCTATTGTCTCTGCAAAGGAATTTACAGACTGCCCGGGAAGCCCGTAGATAAAATCAAAATTCACGCTGACATTCCTGTTTCTCTCTTTTATATATCCGAACAATTCAGAAGGAGCGAGGGATGGTAAACCACGGTTCACGAGCTTAAGTACATTTTCGCTGAAATCCTGAATGCCAAGGCTGATACGGTTGAAACCTGCATCCAGGAGAGTATCGATTTCCTTAAATCCAAGGTGCTCCGGGTTGCATTCTATTGCTATCTCCGGATCGTCAATGAAGCTGAATTCTGATCTTATAAGTTCGTTAATGCCGGCAAGGTATCTTAAATCGATTGCATTCGGTGTACCACCGCCGTAATGTATCTGTGAGACCTTACGTGATTTATTCAGAAGCCCCGATATCATCATGATCTCCTTCCTGACAGCATTAATATAAGAATCTACCTGCTTCCCTTTACCAAGGGAGCATGAATTACAGCCGCAGTAGTAGCATATTCGTTTACAGAATGGTATGTGGATATAGATTGCTATGTTTTCCGGCCGGGTCAGATTTGAGTTTTTTACAAGCTCAATATGTTCTGATCCGGAAAATTCCCTGAAATGATTAGCGGGCGGGTAGCTTGTATATCTCGGTACGGCTGAATTATATTTTGCCAACAGTTCTTCAGGAATTTGCATAAGTTTTTTTATCAATTGAATAGAAAAGGATTCCAAGAGTCAGGACACACATAAGAATCTCGATAAGGAAAACATTCCTGTAGCCAAGCAAATCGCCCAGCTTGCCGCTTGAGACTGCTATGATGAGACTGCTCAGGTGTGTTATCACTATCTGTATTGTGAAATCAGTTCCCTCACGTCCTTTACGCACCAGGTCCATGGACGTTGTATAAATTGCAACGGTAGAAAGCCCGTATGCTCCCCATAATAAGCCGATTCCCATATAGATGGATCCCTTTGAAGGCGTTGTTGCCGATATAAAGCTGAACCATGCCGCCGCAAACAGGCTGACCACAAGGAAAAGGTACATAGCAAGTCTTCTGCCTGTCTTCCTTATGATAAACCCCCCGGCAAGAGAAGCCAGGGTTGCCACAGATGTTCCGAATATTCCAGACATGAACCCTATTTGTTTGACATTATATCCCAGATCTACAAGGAATGGTTTAAGCAAAGTAAGAATTCCTATTATCCCGGAATAGTAAAAAATAAGGATAAGCACACGTTTGTGTTTACCTTTTTCAGCAAAAAATATCCATATCTCTTTAATGCTTATCCTTTGCTGAGGCTCATTTTCACTTCTTACAGGCCTCCTGTAAAGCATTACCGGAACAACTGCAAAGACAACAAAAAGTGAAAGTAGCACAAGCAGGTTTGTCCACCCGAAGTAGTGATAAGCTATAAGTAATACACCGGTGCCAAAAAGGGTTCCCACGAAACTGCCGGCGGATTGCATACTGTTGCCGATGCTTCTTTGAGCCGGGGTAAGCTGAAGTATTGCAAAGATGTCAACTGCAATATCCTGTGTAGCCGAGGCAATGAAAGCAATAACCATCAGCATGACAATAAGCCTGAAATCGGTCTGGAGGTCAAAGAGCCCGATGCTCAGGATCACGGCAGCGTAAAAGAGCTCGGAAAATAGTATCCAGTGGCGCAGCTGCCGGGTTGTTTTTGCTTTGCTGTCTACCAGGGGAGCCCAGAGAAACTTGATGATCCATGGAAGCTTAACAAGCTGCATCAGCCCTATCGATTCCAGGGAGTATTTTTCCTGCCGCATGATGACAGGCACAACTGTTGAGAAGAAGCTCATCGGGATCGATTGAGCAATATAAAGGCTGAACAGTACAGGGAATTTTACCCAGTCTTTTTCTTTCATCATCAGAATTTTAATGAAAGGTTAACACCGAATAGGGCAGGTTTCCCTGTTTGCACATATTTATTTCCAAGCGCCTCGAAAAAGAAAGCAGAATAATCCTGGTTCAGGATGTTTTTCGCCCAGATATCGAACTGCAGCCAGTCACGCGTGATTGAGATCTTTGAATCAAGCAGACCGTAAAATGGCTGCTCGTTCATGTTTTCTTCTTCCCAGAAGATCTTACCTGCTCCTCTGTAAATCGCGCTTATTCTTACCTGATCGATTATGTTCGGGTTCCTGAAAGTTATTGTTTTGCCTGCCTGGGCTGAAAAAGTATGTCTGGGAACATAAGGCAGGTAATTGCCATTATAGTTTACCTGGTCATTTATGAAATACCTTGAAAATTTAGCATTTGTATACCCGTAAGAAACCATGAGATCGAATCCCCTGAATGCTGCTGTTTTCAAGGAGATTTCTGCTCCCTGACTCACAGATTGCCCGGCATTTTTAAGCATCGATCCGCGTCCGCTGGGTACAGTCTGGTATATCTGCTGGTTTTTCCAGTCGATGTAGAACAACGAAATATCTGCATACAAGTTGTTATTCAGCAGCGATGATTTGATACCTGCTTCATAATTCCAGCTGAATTCAGGATCGAACATTAAATCTTCAGGTCTCTCAAATGTCGAATTGAAACCACCCGTTTTGTAGCCCCTCGCAACAACGATGTAAAAGTTATTGGAGTTTATTTTATAATTTACGGCAAACCGGGGAAGAACCTCAATCGAATTCAGTTCAGGATATATTGTATCTGCAAGAATTGCATAATTTCCGCGCAGGGTCCTGTCGTAAAAATAATCAAGGCGGTCAAGTTCAGTATCGACCCTTATACCGGCTGTCAGGGTCATATTCCGGACTGGAAAATCTGTAACTGATGATTGATGGAAGAGAGCAGCTCCCTGGATCTTATGATCGTATTTTTTCAGATACTCCATATTCTGGGCATACGCATCCACATCAACGGCATTATCAAACATCTGGATAAATGCATATCCTCCAAACAGCCATTTGTACCTTCCGCTGCCTGATGCTCTGGCAATAACTTCCTGCGATAACATGTGCTGCTTCGAATCCTGGATCACAAAGAATAATGAGGCCGGTGTGAAATCCTGGTCTATTTTCTGGCTGTCATCGAGATACTGGTACGAAGTGGTTGACATAATCTCAAAGCCTGTTCCGGAATAACGTGCAAGCAGGGCATCTGAAAACATATTCCTGTCGTATGAGCTGTACTGGTTATAGTTGATCCTTGCGGCAGCATTAATGGAATCAATGAAGAGTGAATACGGATAGCCGCCCTGCCGGCTTGATTCATAACCTGCAATATTCTCCAGTGTGAATCTCGAAGATATCTCATAGATGAGCCTGTTACGGAAGCCATAAGAATTAAGTTTGTCGACTTCATTGCCTGTAAACAGGTTTTTATAAAAACCATCATTATGAAGCCCGTTCACGGCTATTGAATATCCAAGTTTTCCTGCTTTTCCATAATGACCGGCGTTTACTGTGTAACTCCCGTAATTGCCTGCAGAAAGATTCAGGTGGTTGCCCTGGTAATCCATCGGGGACGTTGTTACAATATTCACAATACCTCCCATCGTGTTCCTGCCAAACAGTGTACCCTGCGGACCTCTCAGTACTTCAATTCTCCTGATATCGTAAAAATCAAAATCGAAGGCTGCCTTTTCAAAATATGGCACATAATCTACATAAAGACCTACTGAAGGAGAATTTATTCTCGATCCGATTCCCCTGATGTAAACAGGCGAGGTGAGTTTTGATCCATAATCCGGCATATAGAAATTCGGGGCAGTACCGGAAAGGTCATTAAGCGATTTGATCTCCGATTCTTTAATCAATTCTTCAGTTATTACGGAGACTGAAGCAGGTATGGTCTTATGTGTAACGTTATCCTTGGAAGCTTTGATAACTATCTCCTGGAGCTCCCTGGACATCCATTTGCTCGTGTCAGGAAGGGATGTTGATTCCTGTGACCAGGCAGGTATGCTTAGTATAAAAACAATAATCAGGTGAAATATTTTTTTCATTTGATTTTAGATGTGATTTAATTACCTGAAATTCTGATGTTTATAACTCAGGCCGGATACAGAAAATTAATTACAATGACTTTGGTTATAAACCGCGGGTATTGCCTATGCAGCCGGAGGAGGCCGGGGAGAAAATGCCGATACCGCAAATGGCGGGGCTAACTTATCATGAAGTAACTCAATAATAAATATTCCGGCGAAATCATGCGGAATGAATTCACTATTATCTGCAATAAATTCATTTGTTTCATTATCATCAATCGTTCTGAAATCACGGTACTCAAAGGATAATTCACTTTTTACAATGATCTCCTTTCCGGATGTTGATTGCTCCTGCGAAGCATGTTTATTTACAACGGCAGCGCCGAAATAAATGAAATATGCACATGCAAGTACTAATAAAGGAACTAAAGATGTTATCGAGCCAAAAGGGAGCATGCAGATTATTAGTAAGATGCAAATTTAGCAAAATCTTTCCAGATCCTCAACGTGAAGAGAGCGCCAATATTATCTGAAAATCATGAAACATACTGAAAATCAGGATTTTACAGGCATATTAGAATGATTCTAAATAAAGAGCTGTTGAAAAATTTGGACACACCGGTGGGGTATTGAGCTCAACTTCTTGTTTTTCCTGCTATATGGTTTAGAATTGTAGTATCATCTATAGTAACAATATGACCCTTGCCTGAATCTTCGAGTAGCTTTTTAATTACGGAATAGAATGAGTCAATCTTCTCCGGAATATCAATAATCTCAACTATTAAGGGAACTTTTTCGGAGATCTCCCATATTTTATTACTGAAGATCTCGCTGCTGGCTCCATAGCCCATAACTCCTTTAATGACTGTTGCACCTGCAAGGCCTTTCTCCTTTGCTGAAAAGATGATTTTTTCATAAAGTGGAGTATGTCCGGTCTTATCGGTTGAGCTTAAATAAACTCTGAGCCTTTTGGCTTTATCTCCAGGTTTCATATTAAATTATTTTGGTAACCAGTACACCTGCAAAAACAGCAATAATACCGAGTATAACGCTCAGTGAAGTGTAAAGCAGAAAATGGAAGATGTCGCCATCCCTGAGGAGGGCAAGGTTCTCATTGGCAAAAGTTGAGAAAGTCGTAAAGCCTCCGCAAAATCCTGCGGCGAGAAATAGCTTCCATTCATCCGGGAATGAGGGCAGTTTATCTGAAAAGCCATATATGAGACCAATTATTAAACAACCTGAAACATTAACAACGAAAGTTCCGAAAGGAAATACAGAATCAAAGTTGTTCTGAATGAATCTTGAAGCGAGGAACCTGGAGATGCTCCCCAGGAATCCTCCGGTCCCGACAAGCAATAATGTTTTCAGCATGTCATATCAGTACTTGTACAGGCTGAGCTTAAATATTTTGCTGCTATCTGCTGGCAGGAAAACCCTGAACTCATCTCCATTTAGACGGCGTCCGGGAATCCACTTCTCACCGTCAAAACTGCCTTCTTCAAGTGAAAGAAAAGAAACATTTTCTTCAGGATTATCAGTTGAAAATCCAAGGAACATGTTCCTGCCTGCAATAATATATTCCCCGGGAGAAGTACAAAGAATAATTGCTCCGCCTGCTCTTTTGGCTGCATTCTGGTTTGCACTCCCCGGCATACCCATACTGGCCAGATCGAATCTTCTTCCCAGCACTCCCCTGATCTTATATCCGCCGATTATTGCAGAATCAACCCTTGAGTTTTCATCAGCAAGAAGACCTCCGAGATTTTCAGTCCCCTGATATTTCAGAATATAAGGGATGAGCTGTTTCAGGGTTCCGTATGCATCTTTAATATCCGATATGTCTTCAACATCAGCGCCAAAGAAGCCTTTTCCATCAATCCCGAACGGGGCGTAGCAAATGGCGCTATGTTTCCCGTATGCCCAGAAAGACCTTGAAGCTCCCGCTGCATCACCTGTTGTTTCAGGAATGAAAAGAGGATTACCCGAGAGTGTGTATTGTTCACACACATACCTGAACTGATCAACTATGTAAATGTCAGGGGCAATGAAGTCAATTGAAGGTGCTGCAGCCCTCCAGACATCTATAACCTGAGGCGTTGGTCCGCCGCTGGGATAATTTCCTGGCGCATGACCACTCCTGCCCGGTTGCTTGAGCCAGGCATTAACATACATCGGGATGTCATATTCAGCTTTGCCTGCGCGTGCTATCTCACCTACATATTTTGCATAGTTCCATGCCATGAAGAGCTCTTCCGTGAGGTATGACATTCCTTTCCAGTCTTCGACAAGTACTCCCTGCCCGAACACTTCTTCCCAGGTCCCCTCTTTCCTGAAATCCTGCTTTGACCAGGCTTCAAGCACTCCCGGGTGAATGGTTTGCCTGTTTTTCTCAAGGTAATCCAATAGCTCAGAAGGTACAGGTCCGTTAAAAGCTGCGTTCGCAACCTCACTGAAATCGCGCCTGGTGCCAAGAGTGCCGATCTCGTTTTCCACCTGCATCATTAAAACAGTATGATGTTTCCTGTCTGTCTGGCTTATGTGCTGCATCAACGCAGCAAAGGCTTTGGCATCTGCATCACGGGCCTGTGATGAGAGAGTGGTAAGCACATTCAGTTTTTTACCATTCCCGTCCTTAGCAAGAGGAAACCTGTTCTGATCAAGCTTGACCCAGGAAGGTACGTATGTCGATTCACCATTCTTCCAGCTGCCGAACCAGATGATTACCAGTTTCAATCCTTGCTTTCTTGCACCAAGGATCATGCTGTCGACAAGAGCGAAATCAAATCTGCCCTCTTCCGGTTCTACGAGTTCCCAGGATGCAGAACCTATTACCGTGTTGAGATTGGCATCAGCCATCCTTTTCCATACAGGCCTCATATAATCAGCGCTGCCGCCTGTAGAATTATGAAGTTCTCCACCCAGCATAAGCCACGGTTTCGCGTCAACAATAAGCTGTGTTGCAGCTCCCTGTTTTTTCAGATGAGGCTTGTTGTCTTCAGGATTACCGAAAAAATTATTTGTATCGGAACATGAATTAAGCAGAATAATGCCCGACAGTGCTAAAAAAAGCAGAGGTGATTTCATCGTTATTCAGCTGTTCTTTCTCCGTTCAGATCGTATATTTTAATTTCTGCCGGGCTTGCAGTCCAGTTAGAAATTGCAGAGCCGAATTCACTGAAATATGGCTGATCAAAATGGAAATCAATGGCTGCCTGGTTGACATATTTTTCAACAAAGACGAAGCTCGACTTATCATAAGGGCTCTGGAATAAGTTATATTCAATACAACCTTGTTCTTCATTTGAACTCTTGATAATACCCTGTGCGGCTTTTATAAAATCCTCAACATTTTCAGGCTTGATCGAGACTTTTGCGATTATCATCTTCTGGCCATCGGCAGGCTGAACAGCTGTTTCCTGCCGGGGTTCGGCGACGGTTGTCTTTTGTTTGCATGAATATGCCGCGAAAGCAACTAACAGTGACAGGATCAGAATTCTTGATTTCATGTTATTCAGGTTTAGGTTAACAGATAAAGATAATTATATTTTGAACAACCCCGAACTCTCCCTTGTTGAAGTTTCATAACGATTAAAATCCCTTTCACAATGGAACTTAATGCAATACTCGATCGTCTCTGGGACGATTATTCCAGCCAGAATCCTTCAGCAAAAAAAATTCATAACATATTCACCAGCGAGGGTGAAAATGTTGTGAATGATCATATAGCATTCAGAACACTCGATCTTCCTGAAATAAATATTGATGCACTTGCCACCCCGTTCGTTAAAAACGGATATGTGCCGGCCGGTGAATATATTTTTGAGGAGAAACATCTCTTTGCCAGACACTTCGAGCACCCCGGAGATAAAACAGCCCCGAGGATCTTTATCAGCCAGCTGATACTAGATGATGTTTCACCCTTTATAAAGGAAGTTTTCAGGGAAGCATTTCTGAATATAAGAAAGGACAGGTTTGAAAGAGAAAACCTGATCTTTGCAGGCAGCCTCTTTGATCCTGTTTCATACAGAATCTATGATATGCTCAGGGAGGAATCCGAGTATGCAGCCTGGTTTTATGTATTTGGTCTCAGGGTTAATCATTTTACAGTAAGTGTCAATGCACTGAAGAAATATAACAATATTTACCTGGTAAACGACCTGCTTAAAAAATACGGGTTCAGGCTTAATACTTCAGGCGGTGAAGTAAAGGGTACGCCTGAGGAACTATTGCAGCAATCAAGCACAATGGCTGACCTTGTTAAGGTTAACTTCTCCGATGGTGTTTATGAAGTACCATCATGCTATTATGAATTTGCGCAGAGATTTCCAGGTGCTGACGGAAAACTTTACAGCGGGTTCATTGCCAAATCGGCAGATAAGATATTTGAGAGTACAAACCTTTATCAGGAAAAAAGATAAACCGGGAATCAGGCGAAATGATGAATTGCATAAGATTATTGATGCAATGATGGATTTATATTTCATAAAATGACATCCTTCCTCAATGCAGGTATTTCCCTTGCTGTTTTTCTGGCATCACAGGTTATCACTGGCCAGGGAGAAGTCCCGTCAAATATATCTGCAGCAGATCCTGTTTTGTTCAACGGCAGAATTTATACCTATCACGTGCCACCCGGAACCAAAGGTCACCAATACCTAAAAGAGCCAGCGTTCGGCAGGGGATGGATCCGTATCAGAGGTGTTTTTTATGAAGATCAGAATATCAATTTTGATGCTTTTCACCAGCGACTCATATTGAAATATACTACTGCAGAGGGAATTGGAAGACAGCTGGTAGTTTCAGATGCATGGCTTGAAGCATTCGGTTATAGTAATATGCATTTTCAAGTATTGCATTCAGGATCCAAAAAGGAGATATACCAGGTGATCGGCACCGGATCGAACCGTGTATACTATAAATGGAGAAAAGAACTGAAGCTCAGTAAAACTCATGGTGACAGGAATTTTATGTTTTCGAAGCCCGTGAAAACTATGTACCTGGTAAAAAATGGAATGTTATACAGGTACTGGAATGCCAAAAGTTTCAGTTCTGCCTACGGGCCCCTGAATGAGGATATCATTAATGAATACATACATGCACAAAAGATAAATCTGAAAAAATCCGACGATCATAAAATTGAAAACTTTCTCGCTTCACTCGATAGCCTTGTAACTGATAAAGATAAAATGAGCGAGTATGCGGCAGTTGACAGTATGCCTCTTCCCATAGGTTCAATTTCCCTTGAATCCGGAAGCAGGGTGTACTACAGAACTGATTCGGGGAATGTGCTAAAACCTGATATTCAGTATAAAACTTTAAATGACCTGAGAAGTAACCTCGAGGGAAGCGAAATGGTTATTTCTGAATGGAATGATGATCTTGTGATAATTCCCCGGGAAAGATATATAACCGGGCTGCCTGAATACCGGCAGGCATCAGTTACGGAAGATAATGCAGAACCATCGGATAGTATTACCAGAGCCGAAGCCCGATATATAACGAGCCGAAATGCTGATATAACAGAGATCATCAGAGTGGGAAATCCCGGCGTGCAAACCACCAATGCCAGGACAAGGATTCTTGGCAGGGTACTTGATTCCGATTCAGGCGAACCGCTCATCTCTGTGCCTGTTTATATTGCCGAAACCAAATCCGGAACTGTTACCGATATGGATGGTTATTTTATCCTGACCCTTGCCCCCGGAAGATACAATGTCAGCATCGGTTATCTTGGGTATGCCGGAAAAAAATTCGTTCTCGAGGTTTTTTCAGAAGGCAATTTTGTAGTTGAGCTTCAGAAAGCCGCAATAAGACTAAAGGATGTGGTGATCAGCGCGGAATCTCAGTCAAGCATGAGAATTAAAGATGCTGGTCTCGACCGGATCTCTGTGCAAAACCTCAAATCAATTCCCGTAATGATGGGAGAACATGATATTCTCAAGGTTTCTGTTACGCTGCCAGGGATAATCAGCGCCGGTGAAGGAGGGGCCGGTCTTAATGTAAGAGGCAGCGGCTATGACCAGAACGCATTTTACATAAACAGCATACCTGTTTACAATACATCACACCTTTTTGGTTTTTTCAGCGCATTTAACTCCGACATTATTAAGGAGTTTTCAATCTATAAGGGTTATATCCCTGTTCAATACGGCGGAAGACTCGCTTCGGTTTTTGATATTACGGCACGACAGGGAAACAGAAAACACATGACAGCCCATGGAGGCATCAGCCCGATTGCAGGAAACCTCACAATCGAAGGTCCCGTACTTAAGAACAAGAGTTCTTTTATAGTCAGTGGTCGTTCATCATATTCAGACTGGATACTGTCAAGGTTGAATGATACAACAATAAGATCGAGCAGCGCCAACTTCAATGATATCTCAGGTGGACTGAACTGGGATATCAGCAAGAGTCAGGTTTCATTGTTCTTCTATCACAGCTATGACAATTTCAGATTGGCAGAAATCAGTCGATACCGATATTCCAATAACGGAGCTTCACTTACCCTGAGCCATACTTTTGGCAATTCAGTTCGTTCCGAGTTCTCCTTAACAGGTTCCGGATATGATTTTACAACTACTGACCGGCTGGAGATTTCATCCGCCTATACTCACAGGTACAAGCTTGAACAATACGGGGTTCATACTCATTTCAGGCATCTGTTGAGTGAGAACAACACGTTGGAATATGGCACTGATATTTCATTAATTAAACTCGACAGGGGTGCTGTTTCACCGTTCGATAACACCTCTTTACGCGATATACAGGTTTTGGGAAAGGAGAAGGGAATTGAAGGCTCTCTGTTTGTATCCGACAATCTGGCGCTGATGTCATTTATCAGCCTCGACCTGGGGTTGCGATATACCCTGTACAGTCCGGCGGGTCCTGCAAATGTGTTTAATTACGCACCTGGCAGCCAGCCGGACCAGAAATATATTACTGATACACTTTCTTTTAGCAGAAATGAACCTATACGATGGTATCATAATCCGGACATACGTGCCTCACTGAACTTCAAAACGGATGAAAATGGTTCGATAAAAGCTGCTTTTAACCAGATGCATCAGAGTATTTTTATGCTTAACACCAGCATATCGGTGGCTCCAAATACACAATGGAAGCTTGCTGATTATCATCTTAAACCTTCAGAGAGCAGACTGGTCTCACTCGGGATCTTCAGGATTCTTCCTGCAATGGATCTGGAAGCATCAGCCGAAGTTTATTACAAAAACACAATTAATAATCCTGAATTCATTGATGGTGCAGATTTCCTTGAAAATCCCCATGTGGAAACACTGGTACTTCAGGGAAATCAGCAAGCATATGGATTTGAGTTCTACATAAAAAGAAGCAGACGCAGGATCGATGGCTGGCTATCTTATACTTTTTCAAGATCGGTTAACACTGTTGATGGCAGTAATTCCCGGGAGCGTATTAATAATGGCAGACCATTTCCTTCAAATCATGATATTCCGCACTCTTTTAATATGATCATGAGTTATCATTTTTCAAGAAGAATAATTCTTTCGGGCGCTTTCATTTATCAGACAGGCAAGCCTGCAACATACCCCGAATCTGTTTATTACATCAACGGATCACCATATCTCAATTACTCGGAGAGAAACGGTTACCGGATCCCGGATTACATCAGGACTGACCTGTCTCTGACTGTTGAAGGTAACCTGAAAGCGAATAAACCACTACACAGCTCATTTGTTTTTAACGTGTATAATGCAGCAGGACGCATGAATCCATACTCTGTTTACTTCACTTCTGAAAACGGGAGGATCAGAAGCTATAAGTATTCCGTGATAGGAGTTCCTGTCTTCACTGCAACATGGCAGTTCAAGCTTGGAAATTATGCATCAGACTAGAATAAACATATTAACAATTTTTATTACAGCATTCATCACTTCATGCATAAATCCTTATGATCCGGATATAGATGAAGTAAAAATCAGCAAATATGTTGTCAACGGACTTGTATCTGACCGTGATGAGATCCAGTCAGTTTTGGTCTCGATTGCTTCAGATGTCGGAGAACCCCGGTTTATTCCGGTTGAGGGTTGCAGAATAGCTATCTCTGATAACCAGGGTAATGTTTTCCCTTTAACAGAATCCGGTGCAGGTAATTACTCTGTGCGGATCGACAGATCCCATCTTCTGCCGGGGATTTCATTTAAAGTTGAGATCAACGTTCCGGGTGGAACAAGGATTGAATCCGATTATGACATGATGCCTGATTGTCCTGACATTGACTCCGTTTACTTTATCAGGAGGGATATCATTATGGGAGATCCCCTGGATGCCGTGAAGGGAATTCAGTTTTACATCGATCTTGACGGAAGTAACAGTGAGACCCGTTTCTTCAGGTGGGAGGTTGAAGAAACCTGGGAGTACCGGGTTCCATATCCGAGAGAATGGTATTATGATGGCCAGGTACATCATATTTTTCCTCCTGATTATTCACGTCAGGTCTGCTGGAGCACAGAACATGTTCAACAGATATTTACACTTTCCACTGCAGGTCTTGTTCAGAATAAATATGAAAAGTTGCCCGTTAATTTTGTTGATAACACCGGACCGAAACTTGTTTACGGATATAGTCTCCTTGTTAGCCAGTTTTCATTGAGTGAAGCTTCATTTTCATACTGGGATCGTATGAGAGACAACAATTTTGAACAGGGTGGTCTATATGATCAGCAGCCCATGACTATTACCGGTAATCTTCATAATATCACTTTTCCCGACCAGCAAGTGCTGGGTTTCTTCGGCGCTTCTTCAGTGAAGTCGAAGCGTATATTTGTGAAAGAAGTTGAGAATCTTGACATTGAGTATGTTCCGCCCTGTTCAAGATATCCCCTCAGGATGGGCTTCAGAGAGCTAAAACCCGAGGACATCCCTGTTTACCTTTTCGGTGATGAGTATGGTTTTTCACTCATTATCATGGGAGATGAATGTGTTGATTGCCTTGTTCTCGGCGGCAGGAATTTTAAACCTGAATACTGGCCCTGGTAAAATGAGAAGTCTGATCTTAATATTACTTTATGTAACGTTCCCCCTTTCAGGGCAGGAATTAAGTGAACGGGTAATACTATTTTCAGACAGGAATATGTATATAACCGGTGAGCCGGTTCAGTTCTCAGCTCTCATCACTTCCGTGAATACTAAAACCAAACCGCTAAGCAGGATTCTGTACTGTGAAATCATCACCCCCGATGGCAAACAGATTGCATCAGGAAAGTTCGCAGCATATAATTTCAAAATTACAGGGAGAATCGTTATTCCTCAGGATCTGCTAACAGGTAATTATTACATGCGAGTATATACGAAACTCATGCGAAATGAGGGCCCTTCGGTGTATTCGTACACTTTTCTCAAGATTGTTAACCCGTTTCGCGATGAGATACGCACCACTAAAAATGGATATGCTGAAACGCGTTTGATCAGAAATGATATTGAAGAATCAGATGACCTGGTTATATCATCACCAGAAAAAGTAAACCCTGATGAAGACATTATTATTAAGGTAAGTCCTGATTCTGTATGCCGGGAACTCAGAAATCTTACTGTCTCAATTATTCCGGGAAACACTTTTCAGGATAAATCTGCCGGAATCTCTTCAGATTATAACGGAATCATTGGAAACAGGTATGCTCCGGAAACAGAAGGAGTGACAATTACCGGATTAGTGAGAAACCGTACCACACGGGATGGAATACCGGGTATAAGGATCAATTTATCAATAATTGGTGAGGGAAATGATTTCATGTCGACAAAAACAGGTCCTTCAGGCAGGTTTAATTTTACGGTTCATGATTATTATGGCAACCGGGATATATTTTTAAGTTCTGAAAGAAGCGATAGCCTGGATGCAGAGATACTCGTAGATAATGATTTCTGTGCAATTCCGGTGCAGTTACCCGATGAAACTTTTGAATTGTCTGGTGTTGAAAGAGAGATAGCTTTAACAATGGCCAGGAATCTACAGGTTGGATCCTGGTTTTATGCTGACACTGCAGATTCCGGTTATGAAGTAAATGTCGATACTGCATTATTCTACGGTGAACCTGATGATGTTTTAATTATGGACAATTATGTACAGCTTTCAACATTAGAGGATTATTTCAACGAGCTGCCCACCTTTGTCAGGGTAAGAAAGCAATCAGGCAGGAAGTACTTCAGGGTTTCAGGTCCTCAGGCTGCACTCACAGAGATAGAACCGCTTGTGATGATCGACCTGGTTGCAATAGACGATCCTGATAAAATTCTGGCTCTCGATCCCCGTGAAATTAACAGGATCGATATAGTCAATAATGTGTATATTAAGGGAGATCAGCTATATGGCGGGATCATCAACATAATATCGGAGAATGGTGATTTTGCCGGGATCAGCCTTCCGGCATCGGGAATTTTTGTCAATTATGATTTCCTTGATAATAAAGGAGCGGAAACCAGATATCCCAACAATGATGTAAATCAGTTCGGTCCTGATGCCAGGAACACTGTATTATGGCAAGAAGCAGGCTCAGACAATTTCTGTTCTGAAATAAAGCTCCATGCACCTGCAGCACCAGGATTATACATGATTGTAATCAGGGGTGTTAATGAGAATGGTAAAAAGATAATTAGAACCTCATCTTTTAAAGTCATCAGGGAATAATTCATGCAGGAACTGCACCGGCCTGTTCAGTATGTACTACTTTCCTCTTTGCTTTTCTGTAAAGTTTAATGTATTCTTTAGCGCTGTCATCCCATGAAAAATGTTGTTCCATTGCTTTTCTGATAAGCTTTTCAATATGGTTTTTCCTGTTATACCAGGTCTCGACTGCCCATATAATTGTATTATAGGCCGGCATACAGCCGGGTTCCCAAAACTTGAATCCGGTACCTTCGCCGGATCCCTCATTGTAATTCTCAACAGTATCATTCAATCCTCCGGTGGCCCGCACGATCGGCAGTGTGCCGTATTTAAGTGAATATATCTGGTTCAGTCCGCAGGGTTCATATAATGAAGGCATAAAGAAAAAATCACTGCCTGCTTCTATCAGATGTGCAAGTTCATTATCGTAGCCGATGAAAGTCCCGGCCTTCCCCGGAAATTGCCCTGGAAGATCCCTAAAGAAACTTTCCAGCTTTGTATCGCCCGATCCCAGAATCGCGAACTGAACACTTCTCTTTTTTAAGAGATCCATTATGCACTCTGATACTATATGAAATCCTTTCTGTTCTGCAAACCGGCTTATGATACCTATCACAGGGATATCGTCGCTTTGCCTGAGACCAAGCTGTTTTTGCAGAATGCTCTTGCAGATTTTTTTCCCGCTCAGATCATCTTTCGAATAATTGGCAGGGATAAGCTTGTCAGTTTCAGGATTCCAGTGATCATAATCAGCCCCGTTCAGGATTCCGGTATAATCATCACCTTTCCGGTTCAGGAAAAATTCCAATCCATAACCACCTGGTATATTGCGGGTCTCTGTTGCATAACCCGGACTTACAGTATTGACCACATCAGAAAAATGAATTCCTCCCTTGAGAAAATTGACATCACCATAATGCTCAAACTTATCCTGGGTAAAGTCATTCCAGCCCAGGCCGGTTTCAAAATAGAA
Organism: uncultured Bacteroidota bacterium; assembly: GCA_963744745.1. GTDB lineage: Bacteria > Bacteroidota > Bacteroidia > Bacteroidales > VadinHA17 > LD21. The sequence goes on from CAVUVD010000002.1 coordinate 845,375, forward strand.
CATCCTGTTATACCTGCCCTGGTAAGCGATATTATGAATTGTAAGTACAGTTGCTGTTTCCCTGAAAACAGGATCATGAGGGTACATTCTTTTCATGAAGGCTGGCAGAACAGCAGTGTGCCAGTCATTCACATGAATAATATCGGGCGTGTAATTAAGCAGGTAACACAACTGCAAGTGCTGCTTTTGAAATGAATGCAAAACGTCTTGGATTATCCTGGTAATCGTTATATGCAGAATCATGATACATCCCCGGTCTTGTAAAGAACTCGTGATGCTCGATAAAATACACAGGGACATTTTCCGGAAGGTATGATCTGTGTACACTGCATGAGAGAAGCTCATTTCCGAATGGCACCTCAAGGCGTGGAAAAGCAGGGATTATTTTATGCTTCTTCTTATCAATTGAAGAATATAATGGCATTACAATGACTGCCATATGACCTGCTTTCGCCAGGCGCTGCGGCAATGCTCCCACAACATCTCCAAGACCGCCGCTTTTGGCGAATGGGGAGCATTCAGCCGAAACAATCAGTATACTAAGTTTGTCAGACATCACACGGTCTCAAGATGAGCAGGCATCCTGAGTTCGATTGATTCTCTTGATCCGAAAATCAATGAACAGATGAGTGTAAGATATTCTCTCAGATGTCTTGTTATAAGGAAGTTGTCGAGCACATACTGACGGGCGTTTTTTCCCATTGCTTCCACTATTTCGGGATGCTTAAGCAAATAACGTATGCGCATGGCTGCTCCCTCGGGGGAATTTACCAGGAAACCTGTGTAGTGATTGATCACCTGTAACCTTATGCCTCCGGTATCTCCTCCGATCACAGGTTTAGCCTTCCACAATCCTTCCGTAACAGTGAGACCGAATCCTTCCTTAAGAGATTTCTGCAAGATTATGTTTGAACCACGCTGCAGGGCATTTATAGCCCTGTGAGCATCGGGTGGAAGCTCAAGGATATGAACATCAGGATCATCCCCTGCGTAAGCTTTTACTTCCTGTAATACCTGCTGACCTTCAGGATCATCTGAGGCTCCGCCACCGGCAAGTACCAGCTGTACAGGCACATATTTCTTAATAAGCCTGTAGCTTTGTATAACACCAAGCGGATCCTTGAACCGGTCAAACCTGGAGACCTGCGTAATTATCGGAATATCTTTTTTCAACCCCCAGGAATCGAGATAATAAGCTATTTCTTTTTCAGGGAGCTCCACATTCTTTTCACTCAAAGGATCAATACTGGGAGGGATAAGATATAAAGGATGAGGTAATTGCTGAACAAATGACGACAAAGACCATATACTGGCATCGTAGTCTTTTATATAGTCACTCAGAAATTTCCACACCGGTCTGTAGGGATGGCTTACATCGATATGACACCGCCATATCCATTTGCCCTTCCGTTCATTTTTGGCATGATATAAAAGAGCAGCCGGCTGTGGATCGTGTATGAATACAACATCGGCCTCGATCAGCTTTGACCTGAGTCTTTCATAGTTCTGGGCGTTTGTCATCTTATAAACATCCAGCAGGTGTTGCGAAACTTCATCACGATTTCCCTGCAGAGAATTATGGAATTTTTTGGTACACTGGTAAAACTCTCTTTCTCCTGTAATGATCTCCCATTCGGCATCTATTCCCAATTCTCTTTTCAAAGGAATAAGCCTGTTTAGGATTTCAGCAACCCCGCCTCCTTCTTTGGTCGAGTTGATATGAAGAATTTTCATTCCCCGGAGAGGATAAGCCAATTGTCTGAGGTGATCAATGACTTCGTTACCAACTACTTTTGAATATAACTCAAGAAGATTTTCCATCAGGCTGCCACTTTAAAGTAATCACTAAAAACAAAGTTTATCTCCTCCCTTAGCTCATTCAGGGTAGTGAAATACGGATCGATATTATCAAGATCGGCAATAAGTCCGTTGTACTTGTCTCCGAATCCGTTCAGCCAAAGAGAAAAGTCATTTTTGGCATCCTGGGTTCTTCTCCTTGAATCAATGAAATGATAGAAGATACTGCCAAGAGACATGTTGGGAATAATTTCAATGAGGTCACTGGGATCAGTGTAACTTTTACCTGTATCGAATACCACTATCTGTGATCGTATAAAATGAAACTCCTCACCTGGTTTTGCCCAGGGTATATAATCAGATTCATACAGCCTTTCTTCAATTATGTCAAGAACTTCCTTGCGAAGATCTTCAATATTCTTGTGAATGCTTGGATCTACCATCGACAGCTTTTCCGAAATCCTGAGCTCATGCATATGTCTTGAAGTCCAAACCGCGAAATCATTCTGGAATTCAGGATCGTCAAAGCGGGGATTCAGAAGATTACCCCAGAAATGATGGTACAGGCAGCCCTGGTGGATAGTCTGAATATGATCCCGGAGTTCCCTGAGGTTTTGAGCTTTTATTCCTGTGGCAATGGCAATAAGTGCACAGTCCATAATTTTTATATCTTGATTATCCATGTCCGAATCAGAGTTTTGTTTACAGAACAACAAAATCATAAACAAAAAGTTAGATCAACCTTTTTGATGATGCATTTTTTTACACTAATCTTGCAGGAATATTTCTTATACTCAGTTATCATGAAAAAAACAAGATATTTTATCTTTCTGGCCGGTATGGCCTTTCTATTTTTATTTTCCTGCATCTCTGATATGACAGAGGAAGAACTTAAGATGGAAGAAGAAGTCAAAATAGAAACTTTTTTAGACAAGCATGACACATTGATGCTTGAACTGAAAGAAAGCGGGTTATATTACAGGGAGATTAAAGCCGGGACCGGGAATAATCCTGAAACCCAAGATTCAGTATTTGCTTTTTATTCATTGAAGTTCCTTTCGGGAACAATAATTGAATCTAATGTTGGTACGAAGGACACACTAAAGTTCCTTGCAGGAGAGGGTGAGGCACTGGCAGGTCTGGATGAAGGAGTGTCATACATGAAAACCGGAGGTGAGTCTTTATTACTTATTCCTTCATCACTTGCTTATGGTTCTGACGGTAAGGCAGGAATTGGTCCATATACCCCCATACTGATCAACGTTAAGCTTGTCAGGATTAAAAAACCGTAGTATTTAATTAAATCCAGATGGAATTAAAACATATCTCATTCGGTATCCTTGAAAGTTTTGTTCCGGAAATACTTGAAAAGGCGGGTATTCCGGGGAAAGATACGCGGATAATATCTGACACCCTTGTGCAGGCAGACAGGCTTGGATTCGATTCTCACGGCGTCAACCGTCTTAAACCAATTTACCTCGACAGGATAAAGGAAGGGATTATAAATCCTGTTACCAGGTATGAAATTGTCAGGGAAAACCCGGGTACAGCCGTCATTGACGGTCATAATGGTATGGGACAGGTAATTTCATATAACGCAATGAAACTGGCAATTGAGAAGGCACAAAAGTTCGGAATCGGAATGGTTGTGGTGAGAAACTCAAACCACTATGGCTTTGCGGGATATTATCCACTCATGGCGGTGAAAGAAAACATGATTGGGATTACCGGGACAAATGCACGACCATCCATTGCCCCGACATTCGGTGTTGAAAATATGCTTGGAACAAATCCTTTAACTTTCGGAATGCCGACTGATGAAGATTTTCCTTTTTTACTTGATTGTGCCACATCGATTACTCAACGAGGGAAAATTGAACTTTATGCAAGGCAGGGAAAGAAAGTGCCTGCCGGTTGGGTCATTGATGAAGGAGGAAACTGCAAGACAGATTCGAAGGAGATTCTTGATGACCTTATTAAAGGAAAGGCGGCGCTGAACCCTCTCGGTGGTGCGGGGGAGGAAACAGGCGGGTATAAGGGATATGGATATGCCACAGTCGTTGAGATACTTTCAGCCGCTCTTCAGCAGGGAGCATACCTGAAAATGCTGATGGGCATGAAAGATGGTAAGAAAATTCCCTTTTCATTAGGACATTTCTTTATTGCAATCGATATCAGTTCTTTTACAGAACCCGCTGATTTTAAAAAAACTACAGGTGACATACTCCGGGAATTAAGAAATTCAAAAAAAATGCCGGGACAGGATCGGATTTATACAGCAGGTGAGAAGGAGCATTTTACATGGTTGAACAGAAAGGACAAAGGTGTGCCTTTCAGCGCTGAACTTCTGCATGAATTCAGCGAATTGTGCAGAAACTATAAAATGGAGAGATATATTTCATTTTTTGGAAATTGAAAAATTACTTAAATTAGGAAACATTTTGGGCTGCAGTATGTAATTAATTTTAAATAGTAATTGTATTCATGATTTTGGTACCTAAAACCTGGTCAGATGAAAACAATATACACACTCACATTTCTATTCTTACTAAGCACTCTTTTTACGTTTGAAACAAAGGCACAAACCGGGGTAGCTGAGAAAAGGAGTATCGATAAGATGAAAGCAACTGAAGTTGCCCGGTACTCAAAGAATGTCAACTTTACCGATGAGTTCGATCGGACTATCCTCATGTACGCGGCTTCAAAAGGCTATATGGAGACATGCAGGATACTCTTAAACCGTGGCGCTTCGGTAAATGCTCAGGCTCTCGATGGTGTAACTGCAGTAATAAATGCAGCAGGTGAAGGCCATGAAAGAGTAGTCAGTTTTCTGACCAAAAAAGGCGCTAACCTCAATCTTCAGGCTATTGATGGGGTTACGGCACTCATGATGGCTTCACAGAACGGCCATCTTAATGTTGTGCGGTTTATGGTTGATAACGGAGCCAATGTGCATCAGCAGGCTATTGATGGCTATACTGCCCTGATGCTTGCATCCCAGAATGGATATGCCGATGTGGCTCAGTTTTTAATGGATCGGGGCGCTGACCCTGACGTGCGCGATGCAAGCCTTTCAACAAGCGCACTTTTGCAGGCAGCCGTCTCAGGCTTTACGGATGTAGCACGGGTTCTGCTTGGCAATGGCGCTGATCCTGACATACGTAACAAAGAGGGATCAACTGCGCTGATGATAGCAGCTCTCAACGGGCATACTGATTTTGTAAGACTTCTTGTTACAAGCGGAGCAAATATTAATTATAAGAGTTCCGACGGATCCAATGCGCTCCTGGTGGCATCATTAAACGGCCATACCGATATTGTCAGGCTGCTTCTGGATGCAGGTGCAGAACCTGAAAAAGCTGAGAAGGAAGGGATTAAAGCCCTTGTTATAACTGCATCTGATGAGCTTGTTGAAACTATTCGCCAAATGATTTACAGGAAAAACCAGGGTATAGGCAATGATATGCTGACTGCGATGGTTTCCTCATCAATAGAAGGGGAACTTAAGGCCGTCACAATCAGAACAGGCAACCTGGATCGTGCTTCTCTTTCCGGAATTTCCAGGACCACCGCCCTGATAAGGTCGTCAGGCAACGGTCACACTGAGCTTGTAAAGCTGATGCCCAAAAGGAATGCCTCTGTTAACCTGGAGAAAAAAGTCAGCTTCACCTCACTGATGGTTGCCTCATTAAACGGCCATGCCGAAATCGTAAAGCTTCTTGCTGAAAAGGGGGCGACAACAGATATTCAGAACGATGACGGGACCAGCGCTCTGATACTGGCATCGCAAACCGGAAGAGCTGATGTTGTTTCAATCCTGCTTGAAAGAGGTGCGAACCCCGATCTCAGGGATAACGAAAATAAAACTGCTGTGGATTATGCATCAGATTCCGATGTGAAAAGGCTCCTGATGAGGTAATCTCCATTCACTTATGAAGATAGTTGTATTAGACGGATATACGCTGAATCCAGGCGATCTCAGCTGGGAAAGTCTTGCTGATGCGGGTGAGCTGACAGTATATGACAGAACACCACCCGGACTTGTAGTGCCACGTTCAGAGGGCGCTGAAATTGTACTCACAAATAAAACAATCCTTGGTGCAGATATCCTGAAAAAGCTCACTGATTTGAAATATGTGGGTGTTCTTGCCACCGGATATAACGTCATCAATGTAGCTGAAGCCCGGAAACTTGGCATTACAGTCACAAATATACCTGCATATAGCACCGATTCTGTAGCACAGCTGACATTTGCCCTTATCCTGGAACTTTGTTTTCATGTAAAGGATCACAGCGATTCGGTTAAAGCCGGTAAATGGACAGGATCAATGGATTTTACTTTCAGGGAATATCCGCTCACGGAGCTTGCTTCCAAGACTCTCGGAATTATCGGCTTTGGTAACATCGGTAAGAAAGTAAGTGAAATTGCCATTGCTTTCGGAATGAACGTCATTGCTTTCAGCAGAACAGTCAGCAATGAGCCGGATAGAAAAAACTTCAGTTGGGCCAATCTGACAGATCTGTTTTCTGTCTCTGATTTTGTGAGCATTCATTGTCCTCTCACTCCTGAAACAACCGGTCTTATAAATGCTGAAAGACTCAGGCTCATGAAAAAGACCTCGTTCCTGATCAATACCTCGAGAGGACCCATAATTATTGAAAAGGACCTGGCTGATGCACTTAATAACGGGTTGATCGCAGGAGCAGGGCTGGATGTTCTTTCTGTTGAACCGCCCTCAGCAGACAATCCCCTTCTGAATGCAAAAAACTGCATTATTACACCTCATATTGCCTGGGCTACTTTTGAAGCACGCAGCAGGCTGATGAAGACGGCGGTTGAGAATGTAAAAGCATTTTTGTCAGGCTCACCTCTCAATGTAGTGAAGTAATCGATACATCTATGTATTTGCTGATCTTTTCCCTGAGATCATTCCTGCTGATCGGTTTGGCAATAAGATCATCAAATACAGGGTTGTTATCGGAGGTTTCCTCAGGCAAATAGGCTGTCTGGGCTATAATAGGCAGGCTGGGTCTGAATTCCTTGATTTGTTTGGCTGCTGTTGTACCATCCATTACCGGCATTTTAAGGTCCATAAGGATCATCTTTATGTCATCGCTCTTTCTGCAGATATCAACGGCCTCTTTCCCGTTGTTTGCATGCAGTATTTCAATGTTGTCGGAATGAAGCACCTCATACAGGTACTTGAAATTGCTGTATTCATCCTCTGCTATAAGAATTGTATTGACAGAATTGTGATCATGTTCTTTCTGAATATCCTTTTTATCCACTGTTATGGTTTTGACCGGGATTGTTATTGCTACATGCGTACCTGTGCCGGGTTCAGATGCGAGCGAAATTTTCCCTTTTAACGATTCAGTATATGCTCTCACAATTGTAAGTCCGAGACCCGTTCCTCCGTAACTCCGGCTCAGACCGGTCTCCAGCTGCCTGAACGGATCAAAGATAAGTTTCTGTTTTTCATAAGGTATCCCGATGCCCGAATCCTTAATTGAAAAGTTTATTACATCATTTTCAAGGTTAATATCCACCACAATCAATCCGTGCTGGGTGAATTTTACCGCATTATCAATCAGATGGAAAAAGATCTTTTCAATTTTACCCTTATCCGATTGTATTACTGAATTTTCTTCAGGTATGTTCTGGTTTATTATTAATTCAACCTCTTTAAGCTGAGTTATTTCCATGAAGGTATTTGCAGTCTTGTACAATGAGGTCACAATGTCAAAATTCGACATAACCATCCTGATCTGTTTTGAATGGATCTGTGAGATCTCGATCACGTCGGAGATGATCCTGATAAGCTTCTGACTGTTGGCCGATATAATTTTTGAGAAAGAATTCATTTTCTGCAGTGATTGACCGGGCTCCGACATAAGCTCAGCAAAACCAACTATCGAATTCAACGGGGTTCTTACTTCATGAGAGATATTCTGGAGGAATGCTGTCTTCAGCCGGTCGCTTTCTTCAGCTCTTTCCTTGGCTGCATTGAGTTCATTCATTGTACTGATCTGATCAGATATATCTGTGAATGTTCCTGACATGCGAAGCGCATCTCCTTTCTCATCGAAATGAACTTTGGCCAATGACCTGCAATGCTTGATTTTGCCGGAAGAAGCAATTATTCTCAATTGATAATCAAGTCTTTCTCCGGTATTAATCGAATTTAAGGCTGCATTGTTATAGGGCTCATTATCTTCGGGGTGAACAAATCTGGCATTCGATTCAATCGATGGAATATATGCAGCCGGATCGACTTCGAAAATATTATACAATTCGTTTGACCACCAGACTTTTCCGGTTTTAATATCCCATTCCCAGCTTCCTATCTTGCCGATATGTTGTGCTTCATTTAGTTTAGAGAGAATGTCTGACATCGATTCTTCACTTTTTTCTGCTCTCTCTTTTGCCAAAATCAGATCTGTCTCTATCTGTTTTTGCCTGGTTATAATTTCGGTATAGAGCACGATGCCTCCTATACCGCCATTTAATTCATACCACGGTCTGCATTCCCATCTCACCCAGATAAGCCTCCCGTCAGTATTTATAAAAGAATCCTCTTCTGAGCTTGTAACTTCACCTGAAAGAGCTCTCCTGTGAGCTTCCTTCCAATTATCCGGAAGATTGGGAAATATGTCATAATGATTTTTACCAAGTACTTCTTTCTCCTTAACATTGTATTCCAGGAGAAAACGTCGGCTTACATATACATACTTCAGTTCCCTGTCAAGTACGGCAATTGCATTATGATCATACTCGATAATATATTTCAACATATCATGGTACTGGGTAAGCTTATCCTTCAGCTCACTTTTACCCGGGTCAGAAGATCTGAAGTCTTGCTCATGCTCACCTGAATTGAATTTTTTTCTGAATATGTCCATTACTTCATGCGACAGAGATATGACCAATAGTATTGTAGAAGAGACAATATTATCCGGTTTTGGTTCAAAAAAGCCAGCCTGTGTTTTTATCTGAAATGCATGAAACGTGGAGTTTAATCATTCCAGCAACCTTGTGCCGAATACATATTTATCTTTCCACCAGGGATCAGTGAGATGGGTGATTGATACACCATTTCCCGATGAAGTATGGATAAATTTGTTATCTCCCATGTAAATTGCTGAATGCGTGATGAATCTGCTTGTTTTATATGACCCATGAAAAAAAAGCAGGTCTCCCTTTCTCAAGTCCTTCTTCTCTTTTATAATAATTCCATGCTTTGATTGTTCCTGAGCATTATGCGGAAGCTGTATTCCGAATTCTTCAAATACCACCATCACCAGGCCGGAACAGTCTATACATCTTGTCGAAATACCTCCCATACAATGAGGTACCCCGAGGTATTCTTTGGCCGTAGCGATTATTTTTTCAGCAAGATCATTGGTACCAATGCTACCCGAAGATCGCTTATTATAGTTTAATTTTTTTATGGAATGTTCTTCAATATCTGCATTTTTAACAGCCCGTATTGAATCATTGATACCCTGTATACCGTCTGAAGAAAGTCCACTGCTTTTCGCAGAATCACAAGCCGGTTGTGGCAACATTTTCCTTGTGCAGGATGTGTAAAGATGGCAAATCATCATTAGCAAAAGGACAATGCTCGGATTAGTTTTCAGGCAGGTTTTCATACTATCTAAACTTCAGAAATGCAGTTTTATTTTCTTAATAAAAAATGATAGAGGGCATGTCCCGGAATTAGCCTGTTTTAACTCAAATCTTTGACTTATACCATCTGTAAAAGAACAATATCTAAGCATTTTAAACTAAATGTGGGACTACCATTAGGAAAATCGCCTCTGTTTTTGTTTATACATTAATAAAAAACATTAAAGTATGAATCCGGTTGGACAATTGATCACTTTCATCGCTTCTGTATCCATTATCCTGTATTTTCTTCTTATCGGGTATTTTCTGAGAAGGATCATGATAGCTGTGGAAAAGCTGGCAGGTATAAATCAATCAAAAACTATTGTTTGCAAAAACTGCGGGAAGACGATAAATATGGGTACAGACTTTGATGAACCCTTTATTGATTGTCCTGTCTGCAAGACCAAAATCGTATTCGATCAGCCGGGTATTTTTCTGAAACCCGAACAGCAGAAAGAAGAAGTTTTCCCTTAATCAGTTCCCAAAAACCTGAAATTCTCCTGCTTTTTTTGAATCTGATCAGGAATTGTTTACATTGTATGAAGATTTGAAAGTAACAGCAGAGGGAAAAGCTATGGGGAAACCTCGTCAGTCCGCGAGTGTTTTTGTGACTGATGAGGCGGAGCTTTAAAAGAATTGAATGAATGTGGTACAAGGTCCTGCTTCGGAATTATAAGTTCTTATTGTTTCTGGTTGTAAGTTATTTCGGCTTTTGTTCTGATTTAATATCTCAGAAAAAAAGAGATATTTACCGTATTGACGAATTAATGTTGCAGATACCTGATTCATCAACATTTTCAACTGCAAACATCGCCTCCTATATCACTTCCAATATTGATGACCAGGGAGAAAGAATATATGCCATCTTCTCATGGATTACTGAAAACATTCAATATGATGTGAAAAATATGTTCAGTATTGACTTCTATCAACCCAATAATGATATTGTAAAAAGTGTTTTGGTTTCACAAACTGGTATTTGTCTGCATTACTCAAAACTGTTTGAAGACATAGCAAATAAAATAGGCATCAAAACATATGTGGTACAGGGATATACTAAACAAAATGGCCTTATAGATCACATTCCTCATGCATGGTGTGCATCTTTACTGGACTCGTCCTGGTATCTCTTTGATCCTGCCTGGGGTTCGGGGTACTTTAAGGAAGGAGGCTTTCATAAGCAAAGGAATCTTAAGTATTTCAAGGTAAGTCCTGCAGCTTTCATCAAAACTCATATGCCATTCGATCCCGTCTGGCAATTTCTGTTTTACCCTGTTACAAATCGGGATTTTTATAATCACCATACTGAAATTGATGAGAATAAACCATTCTTTAATTATTCTGACAGTATAAGAAAATATGAATACAAATCCGAAATAGAGAGGATGGAAGCATCGGTTAACAGGATAAAGCAAAACGACATTACCAATGTATTAATATACCGTGAAATAAAATATCTCAGCGAACAGATATTAATTAAAAAGTACAATGTCGCTGTCAATCACTACAATGATGGAATCATACTGCTGAATAGATCCATTATGGTCTGGAATGAATTCAAACCTGACAAAAACACGGAAACAATATCGGAATTGCTCGACTCGGCAGAATACTCAATAACCCTGTGTGAATTCTATCTTTCCACCATAAAGGATCCATCCGGATTTATTAAGACTTCTGTCAATCAGTTGTATTCATTACTTGAGATCGCTGAAAGGAATATCAGTGATCTGAGAGAATCAGTTACACGGTATCTGAACTCCAGGCACCAATGAAAGGAATTATTGGAGACTATTGCAGCATTGATATCGGTATTGCCCTTGTGTTTAAGTAAATGTCTGTTCGCATATATGGGCATTTCCTTGTGAAATAATTTTATTTTCTAAAAAATTCCGAATTTATTTTATAATAATAAAACATATTCTATATATGTAGAATAATTATTATTGTTATAGAATATGCAATTAACTAATGCCGAAGAACAACTGATGCAATATCTCTGGATTCTCGAAAGAGCATATCTTAAGAATATCATTGATGAGTTTCCTGATCCTAAACCCGCGGCAACAACAATTGCAACGGTAATTAAACGCTTGATAGACAAAGGATATATTGGATATAATCAGCATGGCAGTAACAGAGAGTATTATCCCAAGGTGAGAAAAGCAGAATTCTTCTCAAAGAAACTGAATTCTTTCATAAGGCATTATTTCAATAATTCTGCATCTCAATTTGCTTCATTCTTTACTAACGAAGCTGATCTGGATCTTACGGAACTGGAACAGCTTAAAAAACTTGTCGAAAAAAAGATTAAATCAAGAAAAAAGTGAAATAAAAATGATGACTTATTTTATAAAATCGACTTTAAGTCTTATCATCCTCTATGGTTTTTACCATTTTATATTGAAACAGCAAAAAATGTTTCTTTTTAACAGATTTTACCTTATTACCTCATTGCTTTTCTCACTTATAGTCCCTTTCATTGATATCCCTGTCAGAACAGATTATCCAATAATTATTACGATTGGAAGAGTCGCCTCATTAACTGCTCCACAGATAGAGAGAGTGGGAACAAATGCTTATAATATCGCAGCTGATTTCTCTTTCACGAATATTTTGATCTATATGTACTTTGTGATCTCTGGTATCCTGCTGATACGTTTTGTTTTTAATATCATTAAAATTTTTATCAAAATCAAAAAGGGGCGGAAGATTGATAATCGGAATACCTCAATTGTTCTGATACAGGAGAACACTTTACCATACTCATTTTTAAAATTCATTTTCATAAATCTTGATGATTTTGAAAAAGGAGAAATTGAAAATGAATTACTCCTGCACGAAGAAGCCCATTGTTTACAGTATCACAGCATTGACATGGTATTTATTGAATTATTAAGAATCTTTTTCTGGTTCAACCCGGTTTTATTATTGTATAAAAAATCACTGCAATTGAACCATGAGTTCAGCGCAGACAGCAAGGTTCTGATGGAAAGGGATGTTGCAGGTTATCGTCAGATTTTATTAAAGGTCCTTTTAAGGAATAATTCAAGCTTTCTGGTAAGTAATTTTAAATATTCATTTATCAAAAACAGAATCGTTATGATGACAAAAGAAAATCCGGGAAAATTTGTATTCCTGAGAAAACTATCGTCTGTTCTTCTCTTTTTTATGATGACTGCAACTCTGACTTTCAGCCAGGATACACTAACTATTAACAAGCCTGAGCCATCCGGGAATTTTGAAAACGAGTGGTGGTTTCCCCTTCTCAGGAAGCATAACATAGATCTTAAGCATTACACCTATTTTGGTAATTATAAGCCGGGCCAGGGAGATTCGACAGGACAAACGGCTCTGGAACTTGGATGTAATGCTTCAATCAATAAGAAACTCTTTACTTTAAAAGAGCCTGTGTTCATAATAAGAGAGAATGATGATACTTATACCCTGATAACAGCAGAATTTGCAAGTCTCGATATGGCGAATTCCAGGAAAATATGGATAAAAGGTAAAATTGAGGGATTCAAGTTCAAAACAATGAACTTAAATCCAACTCAGAGTCTCACTTACGATACATTGTCGATGGACTCTAAAACCAAAACTTTCCGCAACTACTGATCACTGAAACAAGTATATCATACTGATGGGAAAAGCACTGTTCGCCAAGGTTCTCGGCTGAAGATAATAAAGTTTCCCAGGGAACTCTATGATTTGGATAAATCGATATTCTTTATTTGTTAATCCTTGTTCTTAAATCGATTTGAATTATATTATTATATTTAATATAATATAGTATATAATATATACGCGTTGTGCGGTTAAGATTGATTTAAAATGAAGAAAGAGATCCTTCATTTCACAAATCCCTCGCTCAGGCTCAGGATTTGTTACATTCAGGATGACATGAAAGTGGAGAGGCAAAATTAATTAGGGAATGAAGCGGCGCATTTTAAGGTAATCTCCTTTCAGGATCGGGAATTCTGTAAAATGCGCCGCTTCATTCCCTAATATCTCTCTATATACATTTGTCATCCTGAGGCTTCATTCAAAATTTTTTGCACTCCTGATGGTAATGACAAGGGAATGTTATCAGGCTGCAGTAAGAGATTCTTCAGTCGAAAACCTTCACGGGGCTTCGGTTTTCTCCTTCAGAATGACACCATTGGGTTGTGGATTAGGGAGTGAAGTGGCGCGTTTTGGAATAATTCTCCCATTTTCAGAATTTTTCTGCAAAACGCGCCACTTCACTCCAAAGATCCTTCAAAAGCGACTGTCATGCTGAACGCAGCAAAGCGAAGTGAAGCATCTTAAACCATTGTCCACCAATCATATATTAAGTCTTTTTCGGCAACCTGGAGTTAGTAACGTGAAGTATCATAAAGTGAGGGTATAAAATGATATTCATAAAGTAACCTTTACATTGTTCAGTCAGAAAGACTGTCTTGGAAGTAAACATGGCTGAGGTGGCACAGAATATTATTTTCTGTTTATAGTAAGAGATTCTTCAGTCGAAAACCTTCACGGGGCTTCGGTTTTCTCCTTCAGAATGACACCATTGGGTTGTGGATTAGGGAGTGAAGTGGCGCGTTTTGGAATAATTCTCCCATTTTCAGAATTTTTCTGCAAAACGCGCCACTTCACTCCAAAGATCCTTCAAAAGCGACTGTCATGCTGAACTCAGCGCAGCGAAGTGAAGCATCTTTTGCGATTGAGTATAAATTATTTACAAACTTGTCATTAGCAACGTAGCGATAGCGGAGTGAAGGATCTTATACGTCTGAGAGTAAATTATTTAGAGACTATTTTTCGTTGCTCTGGTAGAATGGGTTTATATAATTCCCAACCGCACAACGCGTATATTATATATATTACTTCCAATATTACCACCATGAACCATGATCGCGATAATCCAAAAATTATTTTTGTAATTAAGTAACTTTTCCTGAGGGTTATGCAACTTATTCCAGGAACAGAATTATTTATCATTGGATACAAAGACCAGAATAGAATTCCTTTCGCTTTACGAACCTGTACATGACCAGTTGGGCAGGTTCTGCAGGGCGATTTCCGGCAACCTGGAAGACGGGGAAGACCTGTTACAGGATACAATACTGAATAGTCTTGAGGGATTCAGTAAGATCAAAGACAAGAGTGTTTTTAAATCATACCTGTTCAGTGTTGCATGCAATCTGAACAAAATGAAACTGAGAAGGCTCAAGTTCAGGGCTGAGATCAGTGAAACAGAAATTAATCAGATTATTGATTCAGGACAGAACCAGGAATATCTTACTGATTTTAAAATTGTTTATGAGAAGATGCTGTCACTGCCGGAAAGAATGGCAGAAGCATTAATCCTTTATCACATTTCAGATCTGTCGCTGGAGGAAATACAAAAGATCCAGGGTGGAAGTCTGTCTGGTGTTAAGCTCAGATTAAAAAGAGGGAGAGAGAAATTATTATCACTCCTGAATACAAAAGAGCAAATGAAGGTGGCTGTGATGTTGTTAACCTTATAAACGAGAGCAGTCATGGAGAGATTTTATACACAGCATGATATTGAAAAATTCCTGAACGATTTCAGGAAATTGTCAAATCAATATAAAATTGAAAAGGTGCACCTATTGTTGAATAATCCCGATGCCAGGGCCCGGTACTCGGTAAAACCAAATCACAAACCTTTTAATTTTATTTTTATGACAAGTGCATTTATTATTGGATTAAGCGCCTTTTTATTCTTTTCAGATATGGAAAAAATAAATAATGGTGAGGTTAGTACATTAATTGTAACAGATGCCTTTGCAGAAGTTACCAGGGATTCAGGATTATTTTCAGGCACTCCAAAAACCGATAAACCTGTTGCAAGAAAACCTCCTGTTTTGAAAAATGACAATCCTGGAGCAGAGATGTCATCAAAAGTTGTTCCTGATTCAGGTACTGACAAAGAAATAACAGCTGATCTGAAAGAGACAGAATCGGGCAATCCTTCATACAGCAGCGAAAACCCGGTACAATCTTTTCCAGTCAATGAGACTCTTGCTGACTGGAAAAAACCTGATCCCGCAGGACCATGCGTTTGGCCCGAGGACACAGTTATCGATAAGAAATCATTATTACTCGTACTGACAGATAACGAATTGAAAGCCATCGGTATCTCCAGGAAGGGTGATGCGTTTTATTATCACAATATCATCGAGGGAACCTATAACCTTGGCTTTTACAGGTATTCTAAGTTATTCTCGGATGAAGAAAAAAAACCAACATACAACAAGTTCTATATCGTGAACAGAACTAATTCAAAGTTTGAGCCGGAAGAATCGGGTGATTTCTATTCGTCAATGGATACATTAGTTCCTGTACAGGTTTCAAATGATGAGGAAGGTCTGATAGCCTGGTTTACGCCGCATGAAAGTTTTTTCAGTTTTTTACCTGACCGGTACAAATACCTTGGAACTGTTTATAAAAACCTTGTCTGTTTAAAGAAACAAAATCCGGTGAGATCTTTCACAAATTACCTTGATATCGGGTATGAACGTGTCCTTGACCCTGTTAATATCCTTAAACTGAACAATGAAGAACTACGCGGAATTGGTGTGGTCATAGATGGAGAATCAGTAAAGTTTTACAGCCGGAATAAGAATTATACCCTGGAGTTAAGCAAAACCGGAACATCCAGAACCGGTAACAGTGATGACTTCCTTGTTTTTCCCCCGAATCCTTATCCTGTGTTGATGACAGATACTTTGGGACGCCGTATCTTTAATTTAAAAACTGTTTCAGATCCTGATACATTGTCAGGGATAATGAACATTCTTGTTCCTGTTCGTGTCAATGTTTCAAAAATAGCCGGGAAGTATCATCAGGATATGATCTGCTGGTATTATCCTGACAAGGATTTCCTGAATTCATTACCCGACAGAATCGGCTCTGGAATGAAAAGAGAGCTCGACATTATAACAAAAGGCTCCAAGGGATCTTCAGCCTCATGCAGTTATTTTGAAGTATGCAAGTCATCTTTAAAACTTAATAATTTCAAAGTTTATCCTAATCCGGCGAGCTCCTCAGTCACAGTTGAGTTTGATAACCAGGAAGAAGAGATAGGTTTTATATCGCTAGTAAACATGTCGGGATCAAAGATCAGGGAACTAGTAACAAACACATCTTTTTTATCAGGTCATAATTCATTTCAGATGAACTTATCGGGGATTGCTCCCGGTATATACTTAATATCCGTATATACAAAAAGGGGATTCAGAACACAGAGACTTATTATAACTCAGTAGACCAAGTTATTTGACTTTTGAGACCAATACACACGGACTGACTGTCGGTGATATTGATTGGTCAATAAATATGGCAAAGGAGTGTGGTCTGACGCGACGGGATATTTTTATCCCGGAACGGAAGCTTTAGAAGAAGTCTTTGAATTAGAAAAGGATCATTGAAACTTACAGCTTTGTAAGAGTCAATGATCCTTTTCTATTTAAAAAATGTTTATTTATCCGGATCAATACCGTCCTTGACCCATTTAATTGCAATGTCTGCTGCATCTGCATTTGCGGATGCATCGATATACCTTTCGGTCCGATAGCCGGAACAGAATTGTTAGAATGTTATTACTCTGTCACATTCCATCGAAAGCCGTGTGAGCTCTTTCATGGTACTTAATTCAACGCCGTTAAGAAGTTTAACATCTTTTATTCCTCTGGCTTCACAGCATGAACCACAAAGTTTCACACTGCCATTTTTCATTAATACAGCTTTCAGCATTCTTTCGATATTGAAATATCCGTTGGGGGTATTCTGATTTGGCAAAGCACAGATTACGCCGTCTGCCATTAAAAAGACATTCACTTCTGTGCCTTCATAATAGCTCGTTACTTTTCAGATTCTAGATGGACCCCTATAGGATGATAAACGTATTATTTCGATTTAAAATTTATTATACAAAATTGCTAACTTGGAGCCACGCTTAATTGAATTCATTATACTTATGAGCAACTCCGATATCAAGCCAGGTGTTATAATAAACATGCGAAACCGACTCTGGCGCGTTGATGAATTTAATGGTACAGAAATAGTCGCAACTCCCATTACAGGAGATTCAATTGATAAGAGGACCTTTCTTGCTGATATTGAAACAATAACTGAACAGAGGTTTGAGGAGATCAGTTCTGAACTTCCGGGAAATTTTTCAGCACAGAAACTTCTGTTGAGGGCTTACCAGTTCGACCTGATTCATGGTTCAGCGCCATTTCTGAGTCTTCATCGTTCTTCTGTGGTACCGTACAATTATCAAATGGTGCCCCTGGTACTTGCTCTGGAGAAGCCAGAATGCCGTATGCTTATCGGAGATGATGTTGGTCTGGGGAAGACTATAGAAGCAGGTCTGATCATTTCAGAACTTATTCAGCGGGGAAAAATTAAGCGTGTACTGTTTCTGACTCCTGCAAACCTGAAGGAGCAATGGAAGGAGGCGCTCGATTACTTTTTCCACATTAAGGCCACAATAATTGATTCCTTTACCAGAAAAGAATTTGAGAAGGAATTACCAGCCGGTGGAAATCCCTGGCAGTATTTCCAGTTTATTATTGCTTCACTGGATTATGCAAAATCACCAGATATTAAACAACAAATTTCTGAACAGAACTGGGATTTGATCTTAGTGGATGAAATTCATCTTTGCGCCTGTCCACACTCGAATGCCAATGCTTCAAAACAACAGAAAAGATATGAGCTGGTAAGGGACCTCAGCAGGAAAATCAATAATGTTCTCTTTTTGACAGCAACGCCTCATAATGGATATACTGACTCGTTTGCAAGCATTTTGGAAATGGTAAATCCGGAAATTGTTATTCACCACAAAAATGGCGAAATATCTTTCGATAAGTCAAAAGCAAGATTTAATGTCATTCAACGAAACAGGCATAAACTTGAGGAGTGGTACAAAAAACAGGGAAAAAAATCTCCATTCCCAAAACGCGACCAGAAAGAAGTCATTATTACACCCAAACCGGCCGGGAAACTTATACAGTTGCTTGAAGCGGTCGAACGGTACGGCGACTTCATTCTTGCCACTTCAAGGAAAGACAGTTCTGGCAAAATCAGGAACATTGCAAACTTTGTTGCCATCCATTTGCAAAAAAGAGCTATAAGTTCACCTTATGCGGTTTTACGTTCACTAGAAAACAGAATTGCTGTGATCGATAACTCAGTTGAGGATCGGAATGGGACCGATGAGAGCACTTTGGAAAACTATGTTCATGATCTCTTCTTTGATGAAGAACGTATTTCCGAAGAGCAGGCTTCTTTGAAACTAGACTTTGAAGCTCTTTCCCGGGATGAGATTAATGAGATTAAAAATATTATTCAATTTGCAAAATCGCTGACTCCACGTGATGATGAAAAACTGCAAGAGCTTAAAAATGTGATAATTCCTGAACTTCTTTCCAGGGACCCAAAGATCATAATCTTTACTAAGTATAAAGATACTCTGGACTATCTTGAGAATAATTGTAAGTCAAAGGAGTATGATACTTTTATAATGCATGGGGAGATGAGTCTTAATTCCCGGACAGAAACCTTCGGGAAATTCGACAGGTCAAAAAGAGCTATACTGATTGCAACTGATGTTATATCTGAGGGCTTAAACCTTCAACGGCTCTCATCAAATATAGTGCATTACGAATTGCCATGGAATCCCAACCGGCTGGAACAACGAAATGGAAGAGTCGACAGGATAGGGCAAAAGAAAGAAGTTGTTTATATCAGAACCCTTGTAATTGACAAATCTCTCGATAAAGAGATACTTGATCTGCTTCTTGAGAAACAACGCACTATCAAAATTGATCGTGATTATGCCGCTGCCTTTTTTGGTGATGAAGAGTATTTGAAAAGTGTTATTTCCCAGGCCTCAACTCGAAACCGGAATCGTAAGAAGGGTTTTGATCCGGATGCACCAGATTTATTTAACTCAGCAGGTGTGGATGAAACAAAGAAGGCAGTAAGACAATCATTTACTTCTTCTGAAGAAGATTTGAAACGTAAAAAAAAGATTCTTGAAGAAACATTTTACAGCAGTCTCGATATAGAGCTTCCGGAAATCGATAAAAGGATTGCAGAGACAAAGAGAATTGTTGGTTCACAGGAAGAGGTTCAGATATTTGTAAAATCAGGCTTGGCTGCATTTAGCTCAGCCTTGCTTGACACTGGCGCAGGCTTTTTTGAGATTCAGATCCGGGATACCAGATTACTCCTTCCCAGGTATGGTGAAATTATTAAAAAAGTAACCTTTGATCCTGAAATCGCCCTTACTCATCCTGATGCAGTTATACTTGACGCAGGTCATCCTGTTGTAAGAAAGCTGATTGATCTGGTCAAAGCTGAGTTCTTTACAAAAGGAGGCTTATATGGAAGAAATGCATACTTCTATTCTTCCGAAACCGATGTGGTTATATACTTATATAATTTTCTGGTCAGATACACGGCGGGACTGAAGGAAAAAAGAGTTATTGAGGAGCTGCTTACAATTGCCATTGACAGCTTCTCAGGAAAGATTATAAAGAATAATATTTTCAGCCCTTCTCAGACAACAAGATCACTCTCACAAACCGACCTTGCAGAATCCATAAAAGATGCTGTATCCTTTATTAAGCTTGAACAAATTATCAGGGAGAGAATATTGGAACGCAGGTTAATCCTAATTGACGAACGACAAGAGCTTTACAAAAAAATACTGGTTGACAGTAAGAGCACTGATCAGCCTGCCTGGATTGATGATATTATCCATATAGAAGATGCGGGTTATGATCTTCTGGCAGTTACAATTATACTTCCGCTTATTTAAAAATTGCCATGGCATTAAGTTTTATAAAATCAAGCGGTAATATTATAACGGAGGATTTCTGTTCTGCCCTGGCAGGAGAATCCAAAGCTGATTACGTAAAGGATAAAAGCTTTGGTCCAGACGTAAAGAAGATAGATGAAAAGATAGCCACTGCTTTTGAGTTGCTTCGTGAAAGATGGGAAGAGCTTCGGGTGCAGCTGATTGATAATAAGCTGGATACTGCAACTCTGAGAAGAAAGTGGATCATACCGTTTCTTGAAATGCTCGGTTTTAAACCTGTGTACATTGCTTCAAATATTAAAAGCAAATCCGGATCCGACTACCATATCCCCTATAAGGGCCGGGACAGTGATTATGCACCTTTAATTCATATGGTAAGCTCCTCGCAGGATTTTGACACCAAAGATAAATCGAGCCGTACTCATCCGAATAAGAGCCCCCAGGATTGTCTTCAACAATTTCTGAATACATCCGATCACCAATGGGCTATACTGACAAACGGCAGGAAAGTAAGGATACTTCGCGATTTCTATCATTCTATAACAAAAGGGTTCCTTGAGTTTGACCTGGAAGGCATTTTCGAAACTGCCAGCACAGAACAGTTCAGAGTTCTTTTCAGAATTCTTCACAACTCACGGTTTGAAAACCAATACAAAGGCCACCGTGAAACAGAGTATGATGAAGAAGGAAATCCTGTTGAAGCTGAGGATAACTGCCTGCTTGAAAGCTTTCATAAGAAATCAAGGGAAACAGGAGTTAAGATCGGAAACCATTTGCGCGACCAGGTGGTTGAATCAATCGAGATACTTGGTAATGGCTTTGCAGAAAGTCTGAACCCTGATGAGTTCCAAAATGGGAAAGTTAAAACTTACTATGCTGAGATTCTGAACCTTATTTACCGGTTTCTTTTCCTGATGTTCGCCGAACAGAAGGGCTGGCTGCCGGTGCGGAATTCAATTTATTCAAGAACGTATAGTATCGGTGCATTGCGTGAAATGGCAGAAAAAGGCAGCTACAGCCACGATGAGGAGAGGGATCTGTGGGAAGGACTTAAGGTTACGTTCAGGCTGGTCTCCGACGGTTATAAATTCCCGAACGGAGATCAGATCAATGCCTTTGGAGGACAACTTTTCTCCCCGAAGAAGTTAAACACAATTATCGGACTGACTCTGAAGAACAGGTATCTCCTGGATGCGGTATATCGCTTATCCTACTTCAGGCTTGACAAGCTTTCTAACCGGATAAACTATGCGAACCTGGCAATTGATGAACTGGGTTCAGTATATGAAAGCCTTTTGGATTATGAGCCAAAGCTTGCGAAAGAGAATGGTAAATCAGGCTCGCGTGAAATAAAAAGAGGAGAGTTTTACCTGGATGCCCGTGGAACGGACCGGAAGACCACAGGTTCATATTATACAGATAGTCGCCTTGTTGCCCAGTTGATTGAGAGCGCTCTGGTACCGGTAATCAATAATGCAATCAAAGGCCAAAAGAAAATAGAAGATCAGGAAAAAGCTCTTCTTGATCTGAAAGTTGCCGATATAGCATGTGGATCAGGAGCATTTCTTTGTGCTGCAATGGAAAAGCTTGGCGAAAGACTGTCATTGATCAGGAAGGGAGATGAAGAACGGCCCACGGATGAACAGTTGCGGGAGGCTAAAAGGGATGTTTTGCTTAACTGTATCTATGGCGTTGACCTGAATCCGATGGCAGTTGAACTTGCTAAATTTTCTTTATGGATAACAGCTTCTCTCCCTGATATGCCGCTGAGTTTTCTTGATCATAAGCTGAAGTGCGGAAATTCACTGATAGGAGCTACACCCGGATTACTAAAAAGCGGGATCCCCGAAGGAGCGTATAATGCTGTTACCCTTGATAATGCTGAAATTTGCGCTGAGCTTAAGAGAAAAGTAAGGAAAGAGATCCGGCAGCTTTCAAAAGCTGAAGAACCAAAAGCACAGTACGGGCTACAATTTAAAAAAAGCGAAAAAGATGAGCTGTTAAACCTCCGTGAGAAGCTGAACAGCAGAAAACAGGCTGATACAAATGACGTTGACCTTGCCGAGGAAGAATATGTAAAACTGGTTAAGCTGGAACATAAGTTCAAAGACTGGATAATGGCTGATGTATGGACCTCAGCATTCTTCATTAGAAAAGATAACCACGATCTCAAACTTTACCCGACAAATGCCACTCTGGAAGCTATACGTGAAAACCAGAAGGTTGATGAGGAATTGATTGATAGTGTTTTGCGAATTTCGCAAGAATATAAATTTTTTCACTTCCACCTTGAGTACCCTGAAGTATTTGAAAAGGGAGGGTTTGATTGCTTGTTGGGGAATCCTCCATGGGAAAAAATCAATTTTGAGGATGAAGAGTTTTTCATATCACGGTCACCAGAGATAGCGCTGGCGAGAAACAAATCTGAACGGAAGATGCTTATTAATAATCTTCAGACTTCAAATCCATTGCTTTACCAGGAGTATCTTACCGCTAAACGATGGAATGATTGTCTGAGTGTTTTTTTCAGAGAGTCAGGTGCATATCCCTTATACCGGAGTGAGCGAGTAAATTTATATTCAATTTTTGCCGAGCAGTATGAGGGATTGATCAACTTCAAATGGAGCCACTGGTAATGTATTGCCTACTGGAATGGTATTAGACAATAATAATAAGGATCTGTATTTATTTTTATTTGGTATGTAATAAAATTGATACAGTGATTGATTATGAGAACAGAAAGGCAATATTTCCCTGATGTTCATAGAAGTCTATCGTTTTTGTCTTTTTAGTAACGACAGGGAGAAATGGCACAGAATCAATATAAATTTTATCAAGCCGAGCCTAATCAGGAATCTGATTTTGTTATAATCACTCTTGAAGATATTGAAGCTATAAATCCTAATTCAAAGACATGCCCGTCTTTCAGAAATAAGAAAGATTATGAGCTGGCCCAAAAAGTATATAAAAAGTGGGGCGTATTAGTCAATGAATCTGAGCCTGAAAAGAATTTTTGGGAGGTTAGGATTAGAACTCCATTTAATATGTCTAATGATTCAGGGTTGTTTAGATCTTTCAGGAATGATCTGATACCACTTTATGAAGCTAAATATATTCATCATTTCAATCACCGTTACTGCACATGGGATGGAAGTACAACTCAATCAACACATATTCAACAGGTATCAGATTCAAATTTCATTGTTAAGACTCAATATTATATTGAACCAAATCTTGTGTTTTCAAGATTTAAGAAGTCAAACTGGTGTTTGGTTTTTAGAGATATTGCAAGAGCAACTGATGAAAGAACAATGATTTCATCAATTATACCTAACTTTTCTTGTGGTAATACTCTTAGCATTATTGAAACTGAAGATTTAACAAAGGCCTTGTTTCTTTTAGCAACATTAAATTCAATATCCTTCGATTTTTTTGCCAGGCAGGTGGTTGGAGGAACACATTTTAATCATTGGATTTTAAAACAGCTTCCAGTCATAGACTTCAATTGCATTAATCAGAATCTTTCTGACCTGATTAAAGAGAAAGCATTTCATTTGCTCTATACTGCAATTGATCTTAAAGGCATGGCTGAGGAATATGGTTATTCTGGTAACCCTTTTCAATGGAACGACAAAGAACGCTTTCAGTTACAATGCGAGCTCGATTCTATTTATGCACACCTTTATGGACTGGAGAAGGATGAGATGGAATATATCCTTGAGACTTTCCCGATTGTAAAACGCAAGGATGTTTCTAAGTACGGGAGTTATCGTACTAAAGAAACAATCCTGAAGTTTTATGATGAATTTGCCTGGGTGAAGGATGAGATTTAGAGGCGATAAATCGATATAATCGTGTATTTATAGCATAATATTAAATAATCGTGTATTTATACTATAATATCTAATTATAGATTATTTTAGCTATAAATATTTTGGAAAATAGATATAAAATGCTATATCTTTGAGTATGATTGTTTACGGAGCAGTAATAACAGCAGATATAGTTAACTCATCCCTTTTAGGCAAAGAGGATATTAACAGGCTGGCAGACAGGCTAAAAGAGCTGATTAATGCCAACCAGGCAAAGTTTCTCTCTTTCTATCGTGGTGATAGTTTTCAGTGCTATTTAGTTGATCCGTATCCTGCTTATAAACTTGCCCTTCAGTTGAGAACTGAAACAAAAATGTTTCTGCCCGGATTATCAAATATTGAAACAGACCTGAGAATTTCATTGGGAATAGGAGGTATTGACACCCCGGTAAAGAACATTAGCAGTGCAATGGGTGAAGCTTTTATCCTGTCGGGAAGAGGATTGGATGAAATTGAAAAATCAGGAAGAAAGTTCAATGTCAGGTCAGAAAACTCTTCAATAAATATCGCACTGGAAACTATCAGCCTTTTTACAGATTACCTGTTTAGCGATTTAACAATTAAACAGGCTGAAGTATTACAGAATCTTCTGAATGGCTGTACTCAGACAGAGATCGCGAGAATATTAAAAAAATCACAATCGACAATAAACAGGCATGTGCAGGCGCTGGGTTGGAGCGAAATGGAACACTTGCTTGATATTTATCAAAAGTGCATTCAGAAAATAACCCAACCCAATGAATAATGAAATAATCTGGTTAATACGTCTTTTTGCTGCCCATCTTATTTCCGACTTCCTGCTTCAGCCCGACTCGTGGGTAGAGGCTAAGAGAAAAAAGCATCTTAAGGGGAAGGAGTTCTGGTATCATGTAACATTGGCAACCTTTTTTGCCGTTCTGTTTACCGGCTTTGATGGATGGTGGTGGATAGCGCCGGTTATCTTTGGAACGCATCTTCTGATTGACTGGTGGAAGAGCCGCGGCGAGGATTCCTGGAAGATGTTCATTGCTGACCAGTTTCTCCATATCCTGGTAATATTGATTATCTGGAAAATTAAATTTCCCCAATCCTGTATATTACCTGACAAGCTAAATAATATTACTGAAGTTTCTTTCTGGATCATCTTCTTAGCCATGGCGTTCCTGACAAGACCGGTCGGGGTAGTAATAGGTATGATCACTTCGCAATTCAGAAGTCAAATTGCAAAATTTGATGAAGAGACTCTTGCAAAAGCAGGTACCTGGATAGGTATCCTGGAGAGATTGATAGTCTTTTTTCTTGTTTTGATAGAGCAATGGGAGGCAATGGGACTCCTGGTTGCTGCAAAATCAATAATAAGACTGAAAGACGGTGATCAGAAAATGAGCGAGTATGTTCTTATTGGTACTCTGATCAGTATTTCAGTTGCTGTTATAACAGGCTTTGTAGTCTCGAAATTAATCTAAATAATATGGATCCATTCAGGGTTTATGATGAGGTAAAGCATCAGTATTATTCTTTTATTAAAACTTTCCAGGTATTTAATAACAAAGAGATAAAAGCTTATGTTGCCGATTCGGTAGCCCACAGGCAAATGCTTTGGCAGGAACCAATAATTCAGATCACCAAACGATTTAAATCAGGGAAATCACTTAAAGAGTTCGTCAGTGAAAAGATCCTTCACCCTCAGTATAGAAAAGATTTTTCAACATAAATCCTTATTATCATCAGCAAAAAGCAATCGAGATTGCTGTTATCAAAAAGCAAAACCTCGTGGTTACAACCGGAACAGGATCAGGCAAGTCTCTGTGCTTTGAGGTACCTGCAATCAATTATTGCCTGAGCGCTAAAGAGAAAGGTTTGCCCGGCATAAAAACTCTGATTATCTATCCGATGAATGCCCTGGCTAATTCGCAATACCAGGAATTATCAAAAATTCTTGAGGACAGTGGTTTAACTATCGGACTCTATACAGGCGATACTGAAACCACCGGAGCTGCCGCGCTTGCAGCTTATCAGGAAATTTTTGGAGAGGATGTTCAACCAAAAAACTGTGAGATAATAGACAGGGAGCAGCTTAGAAGAACACCCCCCGACATTCTCATTACAAACTATGCCCAATTGGAATTACTGCTTACACGGAATGATGATGCGGCATTGTTCAGAGAAGGCATCAGGGATAATTTGCAATTCCTTATTCTTGACGAGATCCATACCTACTCAGGCAAACAGGGAGCAGATGTTGCATTCCTTGTCAGAAGGTTAAAGCAAAAAACCGGCACAAAGGGGAAGCTTATTTGCATAGGAACTTCCGCAACAATGGTTAGCGATAACGCGGATGAAAAATCGAGTACAGCTGTGTCCGAATTTGCCTCAAGATTATTTGGAGAGGAGTTTCTTCCCGAAAATATAATTACCGAGGAGGAAGACAAAACAATTTCTTTTAACGGGGATATTCTTAATCAATCTGTATCAGTAACAGCGAAGATGCTGGCAGAATTTGATTTGAATGATTTAAAGAGTTCGGTTCCACTCCTGGAAGCGGTTATGGGATATAAATACCGGGGGAAGGTTGACAAACTATCAATAGGGAATGAGCTTAAAAAATCTTCACTGCTCACTTTTCTCGAAGTTTCATTAAAGGAAGTAAAAAATTTAGGGGAACTGATAAAGGAATATAAAGCTCAATACCGAAAAAATGAAAGTGATGATTCCTGCAGGCTTGAGATTCATGCAGGTCTCTTACTGGGAATGGCAGGAACAGTAATCTCGGGAATGGGAAAAGAGGTGCCCCGGTTTGTACCAAAGGTCCATGCTTTTTATAACCAGGGGTCTGAGCTGAATGGATGCCTTGTGCCGGGCTGCAAATATTTAAGTGATACCGGTGAAACAACATGCCCCCGATGTAAGGAAAATGGCAGGCCTGAAGCTACCTTATATCCACTTCATTTTTGCAGGACATGCGGACAGGAGTATTATGGTCTGAGTTACGATTCTGACAATAATAAAACTGAGCCATGGACCTTTAATGAGGATAAGACTTCCGGAATCTGTGGTTACTATACTCCGGATTTTAAGGAGACGCTTGCAAAAGTTCCTGATCATTGGCTGACTCCAAAGAAAAGGGAGTTAAAGAGTATATATAAGGATAGTAAACCTATCCTTGGAAAGCTTGACACCAGGCGCAATACTTTTACAGAGGTTTTTGATGAAGAAGAAGATACAGGCACGCTAATGCCTCAACCTCTTCCTTACTGCCTTAAATGTCGAACCCATTATTCAGGATCAAACGAGTATTCCAAGATATTTCTCCTCAATTCTATTGGAAGGGCTACAGGAACTGATGTGATAGTGGCTGCTTCAATCAATGCTTCACCAACTGATGAAAAGAAGGTAATCGGCTTTACTGATAACAGGCAGGATGCAGCTTTTCAGGCCGGGCACATGGACCAATGGTATAATCAAATATATTTCAGACGTGCGTTGTATAATATACTGAGAGAGAATGATGGTTTTATCCCGGTAAATGAGATACCAAAACTTTTATATCCTCTCATAATAAATGATGAATCTAAAATCCCGTTTGTGCAACGGAGGATATTTAAGAATAAATATCTTGAATATCTTGAAACATATCTCTATGTGGAAATCCGGGGAACAAAAAGGTTTCTTTCAATCAATCTTGAAGATGTAGGTTTACTTGAAGTCGGGTATGAACAACTTGAAGAGGCATTGAAGCAACCTTCTTTGAATCAATGTAGTTTTCTGAAAGCTGTAGAGAAACCTTTGCTAAAAGATTACATTAAAGGTTTTCTTGAAATTTTCAGGAGGGAAATGGCTATCGGTCATCCTAATCTTATTGATAAACCCACTTTTAAACAACAGACAATTAACTTTATTGAAAACTATACACCTGAGAAGAGAATTTTTGAAGCAGTAGAAGATACAAATGTGGGTGTATTTACAAATGCTGATGCAGAACTTTTTAAATATTCCGGGTTCACTTCTCATGCTCTTGATGGTTCAAGATCATTATGCGGTTGGATTAAAAAGTGTTTTGAGCTGGAAAATATGGACCAAATTGTTTCAATAATTAAAGAGAGCATTACTTTTCTTTGTGATATCGGATACATCACATCACAAAAATATAAGGGTAATGATATTTATTATCTTCAACCTGAAGTCCTGTTAATCCGCGCTCCTGATAAAGAGTTCAGGAAGGAATGTAAGAAATGCGGTACAAAATATAACTGGAGTCAGGTTAATTACTGTTTGAAGGCAACATGCAAAGAGGAACTTGAATTACCTTCTCACACTGAGAATTTCTATTATGATCAGTATACCCTGCCATTTAATGGAGCAGAAAACATAGTTTCGGAAGATCATTCCGGACAAGTGCCCGGTCAGGTTAGAAAGGAGAGGGAAAATAAATTTAAAAAGACACCGTCGGATATTCAATTCCTTATGGCAACACCAACCATGGAGTTAGGTATTGATATAGGTACTTTATCATCGGTTTATCTCAGAAATGTGCCTCCAAACCCCAGCAATTATGCCCAAAGAGCCGGGAGAGCGGGGAGAAGCGGACAGGGATCAATTGTCCAGACTTTCTGTGGAAGCGGGCCTGGCAGAGGCGCACATGATCAATATTATTACAGGAATCCGGTTGAGATTGTATCGGGGAAAATCGCCACACCCCGGTTTAACCTGTCTAACCCTACTCTGTTTTCAGCTCACATCAACTCATTAATAATACAGGTAATATCAAAGAAAATTGAGACTAAGCCATTCGTCTTTATTGATTTCTCAAATTATAATGAGCTTCCAATACTTACAAGCTATCTCGATGAACTTCTAAACCTGATCCAAACTAACCGTCAAAAAATTCTTGATAATATCAGAGAGGCTTTTGGTAAGGAGATCGAAGACTCTGACGATCATATTACATGGCTGGAAGTAAATGAACAAGTAGATCAGTTTGTTTACAACTTCGATGTGGCATTTAATAAGATGAGAGATGATTACAGAGAATCTCTTAAAGAAATTCTCGAAATAAACAGGATGAGACTTGAAGACAGAGCCCATGATTTTGTTCTTTCATCCCGGCGGGAAGCGCTCGAAAAGAGAAATGAAAATCTTAAAAACGGGAAAGATGAGTTTTATGTCTATCGTTATCTGAGTCAGGTAGGATTTCTTCCGAATTATGCCTTCCCTCAAAAAATCACTTCTTTGAAATTTCTTCATCAAAAAGAAGAAGAAGAACTTGTAAGAGATCAAATTATAGCTATGCGGGAGTTTGCCCCTTACAATACAATTTATTATGGCGGGCAAAAATATTCAATAAAAGCATTGAGTAAAGAGACAGATCCAAATAACATCATTTCAGTTGCTGTCTGTCCCGATTGTGAACACATTGAAATAATGACAGTTTCATCAGGACTCCCAAGTAACTGTCCGAACTGTGGCAGCGTTTGGGAATCGAACCGCCCGATTCCTTCTATTAAATTCCCGCGTATGCGCGCCTTTCGACAGTCCAGAATTACTGCTGATGAGGAAGAAAGACTTAAAGGAGGTTATAAGATTATTAACAGTTACAAGCCTACTTCCAAGGCTATTGTTAATGAAGCCAAAATTAATGGCATGACATTTTGTAAAATAGCATTCGAACGAAGCGCTAAACTCTATCATTTAAACCTGGGTCAAATGTCAGACTTTAATGAACAGAGATATGGTTTTAATCTTGATCCTGTTAACTTTAACTGGATCCTTCATTCTAAAATTGAGGAGTACTGTACTGAGAAAAAGATTACTCAAAATCAGCTCAGAAGGGGGATCTCACTTCTGACAGAATCAAGAAATGACGTAATTACAATTCAATTAACTGAGTCTTACAATGGTGACGAAGAAGTTTTTGCAAAGACTCTTTCAAATGCAATTATTCAAAGTATATGTACGGTATTAAATCTCGATGATGATGAGATTCGCGGGATATACCAACCAATTACAGGTCAAAATGGTAAGATAGTAATTTATGAGACTTCTGAGGGAGGAACCGGAACGTTATCATCGATTATAGGTAATGTGGAACTGTTAAGAAGAATTGCACTTAAAGCGCTTAATATTCTTCACCTTGATGCAAAGGGGGAGGATCTTGATGGAGCTTGCCTGAAATCCTGCTATTCCTGTATATGCAACTTTTATAATCAGCGCGATCATAAATACTTCGATCGTAACACGGCAAAAGACTTCCTGCTTCAGTTATCAAATCTGGAAACCCTTCAATCTTCCAAAGATGATAATGTACAATATGATGCTTATTTGAAAATGAACTTGTCAACTCTGGAAAAAGAAGTACTGAAAAAACTCAAAGAGCGGAAAGCAAGAATTCCATCGGAAATTCATAAGGTAATTTCAAAAGATGGAGAGCAAATAGCGGAAGCAGATTTCTATTATGATCCAAAGATATGCTTATTCATTGATGGTCCGGACCATAACAAAGAACATATTAAAATTGATGATGAGAAGAAGAGAACCAAACTAAAGAAGCTGGGGTATAAAGTTTTAGTAATTCATTATCAAGAGGTAAGTAAGGGGTTGGATGAGCTTATTTCATCAATGGGATAATCAGTTTCACATTCAAACTGGTTTGATGCTGTGCTTCGAAATAAAAAACCCCGGTACTATCGTACCAGGGCTTTTCTTTTATATTAATCGAACAGAAGCGTCATAAGTCTTTATGAAGTATCTCCCGCTTCCTGCTATTTTATATCAGAGCTGCCGTCTGTTTTCTCAAGTGATTTTTGAGCTTCGGCTACTATGTTTCTTTCCCAGGGAAATGCAGGTTTCATCGATGCAAGCTTTTCCCATAGAGGTCTTGCATTTTCGGGCTGGTTCTTGTAATTATCATACATTCTTGCCAGAAAGTAGATAGTGCCAGACTCTTCGGGAAATGCTTTTACTCCGAGTTGCAGAAGAGAAAGAGCTTCTTCATTTTTTTCTGCCTGCAGCAATCCCCTCACTCTGACATTTAACTCCTGGATGCTGAAGTAACATCCTTCCGGGTGTTTCAATTGTGAATCTTCAAATTCTGCAACAGCATTCTGAACACCTTTCACAGCAGAAGTCGCAATAAACTGATCAACAAGCGAGATTTTCATTTCATTAAGGCTTCCTCCAGCCGCTCTCCCAAAATGGCCGCCTGCTTTCAGGATATCAACACCGAACTCAAGAACCTTATCATTTCCTGCCGCGATGTCTTCCCTGCTATTTGCTTTCCGAAGATCCGGAGGGACACCAATGCCTTCCCAGCAAAAGTCATTCTGGTCAACAGCATAGCTCCAGGGCATGGAAAGTGTCCATCCGTTTATTAGTTTTTCCGGATAGTATGATGAAAAGCATCCTCCGGTCGACTCTCCAACGGAAGTCACATTAGGCAGAACTCTCATTGCGAGGGCGAAATCATCGGAACCAGATTCTGAATAAACATTCTGAAGCAGGATAACCGGGCCTTTGAATTGAACAGGACCCATGGGTTCAATATAATAGTAAGTCGGATTTATAAATTCTTTTTTGTCTCCTCCATGCGGTTCATGATTTTCATATACAGCCTTTTTCTGTCGGCAAACCGGCTTCCGAGAGCTGCCACACCAAATGCATTTCCACCGGGATTCCCCCGGATGTCGATGACCAGGCCTTTTGCACGCGACAGCTCGCCGATTATGTTGTCTATGTACTTTTCAAGGACTTCTTTATTAGGGAACCTTCTGATTCTCATATAAGCAAGATCAGTATTCAGCCAGCCATAATAGAAGAGACTGTCGGGACTTGATTTAAAGTGATTACTTAAATATTTATCCCTTACCAGCTTCCAGCTGAAATCCTCCATCTTTGAATTTGTCCTGGTCAGTGAGCAGAATCTTTTAGTACCTGTTTCCAGGTTGATGTGCCCGCTATTGAAGATTTCCAGCATATTACAGAGGACATCATATAGCTCATCCTCATTGGATGCTTTTGTAATTTTAGGTTTGTAAACCTTGTAAATTGCTTTCCAGTCGATACCCTGCTCATCGAAAAAGGGGTAATTTGCATCCAGAAGACTCCAGGCCTGTTCAAAAACATCAACCGGGTTTACTGTATCCTTCCCGGCATTGACCGTCAGCAAATTCTTATTAAATCCTGATGAAAAAGCAAGATCCGGATTGAGACTGATGATCATAATGCAGCAGATTGTCAGAGCTGATCTTTCCATAATATAAGATTTAATTTCATAATATAAACTGTATGCAATTGACTCCCGGTTTTCTTATTAGCTGCATCGAATACAATTGTTTGCAGTGAACTGTCGATTTTTAAACCTGAACGACAAAAATATCGGTTGAACTGATGGGATCGGACCAGGGAGGGAGGATTATTCCATGATCCGTTTGGGAGTACTTAACAAAGAAAACCTCCTGTAGCCTCCTTCGTCGGCTTACGGGACCGTGGAGGTGACGTTGGAAAGTTTAAATTTGTTATGTCGAATAGAATCGACATTAATATTGTATATTTGTGGTATAGAGTCGACATAATTATGGAAGCCTTATTAGAATTTCAGGAAAATATCCTTCGGCAGATAAAAAATGATTTCCGAAGATATCTGCATAAGCAGATAAACTGGAAACAGCGGATGATAGGTATTAAAGGGCCAAGAGGAGCCGGAAAAACCACATTGATGCTACAACATATAAAATATGATCTTGGAATGCCCCCGGAGGCACTTTACATAACTGCTGATCATAACTGGTTCTATAATCATACCTTATTCGATGTTGCAAATGACTGGTACAAGCAGGGAGGGAAAATACTGTTTATAGATGAAGTGCATAAATACCCTGAGTGGTCAGTGGAATTGAAAAACATTTATGATGGATTCCCGGAGATGCAGGTCGTTTTTTCAGCCTCATCGGCATTGGATATTTACCGTGGTGAAGCCGATTTAAGCAGGAGAGTTATGACCTATTTGCTCGCAGGACTTTCCTTTCGTGAGTTTTTAATATTTACGAAAGGTATAAATTTTGAGCCAATCAAAATTGATGATATCAAAAAGAATCACCAGAGTATGAGCAGAATGATTACTAAAAATTTTCATCCGTTACCGGTATTTCGTAAATATCTGGAAGTAGGTTATTTGCCAATTATTATTGAAGGGGAGGATACCTATCTGATGAAATTGAAACAGGTAATAAACACTATAGTGGACGTTGACCTTGCCTATATCTCTTCATACAATTCAGGAACTGCAATAAAGGTCAAAAAATTATTGGGTGTAATAGCAGAATCCGTACCATTTAAACCAAATATTGCTGCACTGTCCAGGAAGCTTGATTTAAGCAGAGACAGTGTTTATCAGTATATTTATCAGCTAAGAGATGCACGATTGATTAACACTCTGAGTTCCGAAGGTAAAGGGGTATCGACCTTACAAAAACCAGATAAAATATTTCTTGAAAACAGCAATCTGGCCTTTGCACTCAGGGAAAACCCGGAAATCGGAAATGTCAGAGAAACATTTGTCCTGAATCAGCTACTTAATTCAGGCTTAAGCGTAAATGCTCCTATTGAGGGCGACTTTATTACAGATGGACTGACGATTGAAGTAGGTGGAAAGGGCAAGGATCGAAATCAGGTGAAACATCTGGATAATTACCTGATAGCTTCGGATGATCTTGAAACCGGATTGGGAACCAAGGCTCCCCTATGGTTATTTGGTTTTTTATATTAGATGCATTCTGACTTCTGTAGAGTGCTTTATAAAGAAAAAGCCTCGCTCGCGCAATGCAAGCTCTTACTAATGCTACAGCAAAGAGGATTACTCGCTTCGCTAATGATCCTCAAGAGGGGAGCTTAACAAAGAAAATGCCACGCTGTGCTGCGCTCAGCTGCGTACTTCGTACCTGGCTTTTTCTTTGTAGCGGAGTCTGATGAAATATCTAACCTTTCTTTAATAAAAGACATTGATAAACTTATTAAGTTTATGGAGGTTTCAAACCTGTAAGAAAAATCATCCTGAGTTCGTTTAAATTTAAATGACTAAGGAGGTTCTAACAGAGCTTTTTGATTACTATATTAAAAATAAGGTGAATATTAAACCAACAACCATTGATTCATTAAAATATACCAGGAATAGGTTAGAATTTTATTTTATTAATCATAAGAAAGTATATCGTTTAATTGATGAACATAATCTCCTGAAAGACCGGCCCCCAAAAAGCTGACAGAACCTTTGTAAAGTATCGCAGAGTAATGCCTGGATCTCTCTTGGAGATATTGGAGATGGAAATAAAATGTATCGCAGGTTTGTATATGAGGATCTCATGGGGGACCAGGATCTTTTGAGAATATAATTGTATCACTGTGAAAGTTGATAATATATTCATATCAGATCAGAATAAACAAGAAAGATATTGAAAATCCTGAAGATTATTTAATTAATTAAATACTTTTAATTTAATAAGATTTATCATGTTTTTAATTTGATTCATTCTGCATTTTGCAGTCAGGATTACTTATGTGTCCGTTTTGAAATAAACAATAATGCAAACGATAATTTTAAAACCATCAGGACAATTCTATAATTGTCTTGAGATTAAGTACTAACAAATTTTATTACTATGAAAAACACCAGGTCATTCAGTTTCTCTGTTTTATTTTTATTGAGCATAATGGCATCGACAACAACATTGTACGGCCAATTCAATCAACCCCCTACCGGGCTCTCGATGCAAGCTAAAGTTGAAGAAGCCAAAATGGCCAAAGACAGAGCATTGTTAGTGGTTCGTACCGGCAAAGATGATTTCGACAAAAAGATTGAAGAAGTCGTTAAAAATTATTGGAAATTCAATCAAAATATCTCATTTACTTCACAGGAAGACCTGAAGCAATTACTTAAAGGGAATGAACAAAAATACTGTGTTCTTACAATCCAGGATATTGTGAGCTCTCAAACTTCTAATAATGCAAGCAACTTTGAAAATGAATTCATGCGATTTGCTGTTAGTCTTGGAGAGAAAGCCGATAATAAGAAATCTTTGTTTTATCAGAATATAGCTTTTAAAGAGGACGACAGAGATTTTAAAAGAGAAAAGTTATTCGGGAAGAGTCCTGAATATACACTCGATTTGGATAAAAAAGAAATCTTGTTTGCTCTTGATTTTATTCAGAATCATCTTATAGCAAGAACAGAAGGAAAGAAACGTGGAACTTTTTACTATGAAGTTATTGAAAATACCGGTAACCTGGCAAACACAACATTGCTGATAGCCCGGGAGGATTTGCATGAAAAGCTTACTGAACAGGATATCAAAGATAATTATCCCTATAAATATAAAATTGTCGATTACAAAAAAATAGAGGAACTCTACCTTTTACGCAGCAAAGGCTTTTCTTTTGTCGAAGTAGCTCCAATGGGAGAAGCCACTGGTCATATGATCCATTATGTCGTTAGTTGTGCAGATGGACAGCTTTTGAGCGCCGGAGAGATCGATAACGGTTTTGGTGACAGGTTTAGTAATTTTGTAAATACAGATCATATAAAGGCATATGTGAAAAATGCTAACAGGTAAGCACAATAAATGATTATTCCATGCTCCTTGGGTGGGTTGCTTAACACCAAAATGTCCTGGTACACTGACGCAAGAAGTTTGGTCTGTGTAGAACTAAGTCTCCCCATTTGCGGAGATTTAGAGGGGCAAACCTGCTGAGGATTACTCGTCACTTCGTTCCTCGTGATCCTCTTGGGGGTGCTTAACAAAGAAAAGCCCTGTCAGCCTCCTTCGACGGCTGTCCAGGGTTTTTTATTTCTTCGCTTTCGCAGTCAAACTGCGTTTGATGCTCAGCTCGAAATAAAAAGCCCTGTCGCTTCCGCGACAGGGCTTTTCTTTGTAGCGGAGTGTGATCAAATATCTAACCTCAACCTTATTAGAGACCTTAAAGAAGTAGTTGATTATCTTGATTTGGTAGGTTTCTGACAATGTACCTGGTTTTGTCATTATATTTGTGTTATGCAAATCGTCAACCAGGAACTTGAACTATATAAATCTTTATTCCGGTGCAGGGATGACGTGTATGCTGTTCGTTGGGAGAAAGATGGGAAAAGTGGTTACATGCCGGTATATGAGGTTAACTGGACTAGAGAATCGATAGAGCAAAAGGAGGAACTTTTAAAGATTATAAGGACAAAAAACTTAAAGCCATTAATGATGAGGCATTTATATCTCATTTGCAAGGTAAGAGCACGATGGGGATATATCCATTGCTTGAAGATAATACCTCCGGATTTATTATGAAACAGCTGGCCTGTCTCTAAATGAGAAATTTGCGTCTAATCTAAATTGCTGACAGATTCAGATAAATTTAATTATGTTGCTTACTTGCTCGCAGATAATAATTCCACATCCATTAAGGTTGCTAAATATAGCAGCAAAACGAGAGTGGATCTAATAGAAAGTAATGAATATGGTCATGGATGCCTGATTCAGGCAGCTAAGCAGGTTATAGATAAGATTGAAATAGAAAATCCAACATTGACACAAATTACCTCGAAAGGATTAATAAAAGGTTATGGGATTCAGTTGCATTACGGGAAGCTATTATAAATGCTTTTGTGCATAAGAAGGGAGTAATACTATAGAGAAAGTGAAACTACAGGGTATTGGATCATTAAAGTGTGATTTTGTTCTCTCGATCACTCTCAATCTTACTCTCACAATTTCATGAGGATTACTCGCTTCGGCCGCCGAAGCTTCAGCGCGGGCGGGATGAGCTCGTGTTTTCCGTAGGTGCTTAGCTTTCAGCGTAGGGGCTGCGCTCGTGATCCTCAGGGGGGTGCTTAACAAGGAAAAAGCCAGCCATGCTGCGCATATTGGACAAATTATAATTATTTAGGCACCCCTCTTTGCTTTGCAGAGAGGGGATGGGGGTGAGTTCATGTGATAAGAGGATTACTCGTCACTTCGTTCCTCGTGATCCTCTTGGGGTTACTTAACAAAGAAAAAGCCCTGCATCCGCCTGCGGCGTCTGTTCGGTTTTTTTATTTTCAAGCCCTTACAAAAGCAAACTTTTGACGGGCTTGAAAATAAAAAACCCCGGCGCTGTTGCGCCAGGGCTTTTTCTTTGTAGCGGAGGGAGGATTCGAACCTCCGACCTTTGGGTTATGAGCCCAACGAGCTACCACTGCTCCACCCCGCAGTATTGAGGGGACAAAAATAGTACATAAGTGACAAATCCACAAACAAAATATGGTTTTTTTTAGCTAATTTTGTTAAATCAATCAGTGTGATCATCTGTACGGGTTTAAGCCGGGAACAATTAAAAACAATATGCTATGCCAAGAGTATTCATTGCAACCAACATAGAAAAGGAAGATAAAGAGGTAAAACGCGATTACCTCGACAGACACATGCCTCATGTTATCTGCCCCGATCAGGTTCCGAGAGGAGAGAAATTCGCTGTAAAAGTTAAATTGGGCGACCAGTATCCCCATCCGGATGACCATGATCATTTTATAAGCGTAATCCAGCTCTGGAACAGGGAAACTCTTCTTGCAGAAGCAAGGTATACCGCCGGCGTCTACGGTAATAAGCCTTCGCATTATGAAATTGATTTTTATATTGTCGCACCGGAAGTTTCAATGAATCTTACAGCCATGTCGGTCTGTACCAAGCATGGATTATGGCAGAGCATAGAGAAACCTGTTAAAGTGATCTGAGCAATTTCCCCGATTTACCGGCGTTAATTGAAATGGTCATGCAGGTTTATTATATTTGCGGGGCTATCATACGCAACAGAAAATGACCAAAGACGAAAAGAAAAAGAACAACTGGCGTGATAAGTACAGGTTCTCCGTGGTCAACGATCATACCTTTGAAGAGGTTTGGAGAATCCGGCTCACACGATATAATGCATTCCTCCTTATTTCATTCCTCTTGTTCTTTATCATTGGAGGTACTGTGACACTTATCTCTTTTACAAATCTTCGTGAATTTATTCCCGGCTATCCCGATGTTGGCATGCGCCGTAATATACTCATGAGCGCAATAAGACTTGATTCCCTTGAGCGCGAGCTCAATCTCAGGGACAAATATTTTGCTAATCTGAACCATATTATTTCAGGTAAACCCCCGGTTGAGACTGTATACCTGCAGGATACTTCAGGGACTTACTCTTCGATAGATTTCTCCATTACACCAGAAGATTCAGCTCTCCGGGCACGTATCGAAAAAGAAGAAAGATTTAATCTGACACTCCGCCCCGTAATATCAGAACCATCATCCAATCTTGCAGGACTTCATTTTTTCCCTCCTGTAAAGGGTGTTATATCAGGCAGGTTCGATGCAAGGTCAAAACATTTCGGTACTGATATTGTTTCAACTCCGAAAGCTGTTGTATTTGCAGCGCTCGATGGAACCGTCATTTTTACAGGATGGACAATGGAAACCGGTTTTGTTATTGAGGTTCAACACCCGAATAACATAGTCTCTGTTTATAAGCACAATTCAAGTCTCCTGAAGGAAACAGGCGATCTTGTCAGAGCCGGTGAAGCCATTTCGGTGATCGGCGATTCAGGCGAATTATATACGTCAGGTCCGCATCTCCATTTTGAGATCTGGTATAAAGGAAGCCCTCTCGATCCGGAAAAACACATAATATTCTGATAACCGGATGCCAGGAAAACCCAAAAGAATTGCTTTGCTTGGATCGACCGGATCAATAGGCTGTCAGACCCTGGATGTAATTTCAAGGTTTCCCGGTGAATTTGTTGTTGATTCACTGACTGCCGGCAATAACGTGAAACTTCTTGCTGAACAAGCCCGCCGGTTTAAACCTGCCTCGATAGTTATAGGCAATAAGGATCATTATAAATCTCTTAAAGACGAGCTTGACGGAATGCAGGTCAGGATTTTTGCCGGCGAAGAAGCTGCATGCGAAGTTGTAACATCTCCCGGAACCGACCTGGTTATTGCATCAATTGTCGGATACTCCGGCCTCAGGCCAACGATTGCAGCAATAAAAGCAGGCAAGTTAATCGCACTCGCAAATAAAGAAACGCTTGTTGTTGCCGGAGAAATAATTGAGAAGCTGTTATCTGAGTCAGGAAGCAGGATCATACCGGTCGACTCTGAACACTCGGCCATCTTTCAGTGTCTTGCAGGTGAATCAGGCAACCCGGTTGAAAAGATTACTCTTACAGCATCTGGAGGACCCTTTCTGAACTGGACAGAGGAAATGCTTAAGAAAGCAAAACCCGGCGATGCTCTTAAACATCCTAACTGGGATATGGGATGCAAAGTTACTATCGATTCGGCTTCACTTATGAATAAAGGTCTCGAGGTGATCGAGGCAAAATGGCTGTTCAATCTTACACCCGACCAGATCTCGGTAATTGTCCACCCGCAATCGATAATTCATTCATTCGTGCATTTTGCAGATGGTTCGGTAAAAGCGCAGCTGGGAGTCCCCGACATGAGAGTTCCTATACTTTATGCACTTACATGGCCCGGCAGATTCAAATCGGATCTTCCCAAACTGCAGATTAAAGATCATAAAACTCTGACTTTCAGTGAACCTGACACAAAACGATTCAGAAATCTCGGCCTGGCTTTTAAAGCTCTGGAAAAGGGAGGGAACATGCCTTGTATAATGAATGCTGCAAACGAAATCGCGGTAAGCGCCTTCCTTGCAGAGAAGATCGGCTTCATGCAGATGCCCGATGTTGTAGAATATGCTATGGCGCGGTGCTCCTTTCTATCTTCGCCTGACCTTGACTCTCTTGAAGCAATCGATTGCGAATCGAGGCTGACAGCAAAAGATTTCATTAATAAAATTAAGAACTGAAATGACAATACTTATCAAGATCCTTCAATTCCTGCTTAGCTTATCAATACTCGTAATAATCCACGAGTTCGGTCATTTTATCTTCGCAAAGCTGTTTAAAACAAGGGTCGAGAAGTTCTATCTTTTTTTCGATCCCTGGTTTGCCCTTTTTAAGTTCAGGAAAGGTGAGACTGAATACGGTATGGGCTGGTTACCGCTTGGAGGATACGTCAAGATATCAGGCATGATCGATGAGTCGATGGATCGTGAACAGATGAAACAGCCTCCGCAGCCATATGAATTCCGGTCAAAGCCCTCATGGCAGAGATTGCTCATTATGATTGGCGGTGTTTTATTCAATTTCGTTCTCGCCATGCTGATCTATATCCTGATTCTTTTCGGATGGGGCGAAACTTATCTTCCGACGTCCAGTGTAAAGTATGGTATCGTCACAGATTCCGTTGGAAAAGCGATGGGACTTAGAAATGGTGATAAAATACTTTCCGTTGATAACCAGTACATAGATAATTTTTACCAGATCACAACGGACATTGTTCTTAACGACCGCAAAACTATCCAGGTTGAAAGGGAAGGAGAAAAAATCAATATTGATATTCCCCAGGCTTATGTTCCCCAGATGCTTAAAGGAAAGGGGCAGATTGATGCCAGAACTCCTTTTGAGCCTTTTGTAATTGCAGCGCTCCTTAAAGAATCACCCGCCAGGGAAGCAGGTGTAAAGGAAGGCGACGAGGTTATAGCTGTCGATAGTATCCGCTTTAGTTTCTATGATGAATTTCAAAACTATGTGAGGGATAATAAGGATAAAGCTGTTATGCTGACTTTAAAAAGGAATAGTGATACAATCAATGTTCCTGTCCGGCCGACATCTGCCGGAATGATAGGTGTTGCTAAATCGACTGCGGCAATGAGCCAGATATTTGAACTGAAAACCCTTAAATACGGATTTTTTGAATCGATCCCCGCAGGCTTAAAGAAGGGCTTTAAAACAATTGCCGATTATCTCAAGCAGTTCAGGCTGCTGTTCTCAAAAGATACAAAAGCATACGAATCGCTTGGCGGTTTTATAACAATCGGTAATATTTTCCCCGGAGTATGGGACTGGCAGGCTTTCTGGAACCTTACTGCCTTCCTGTCAATAATACTTGCAGTAATGAATATTCTGCCAATACCTGCGCTCGACGGCGGACATGTGCTGTTCCTGCTCTTCGAGGTAATCACCGGAAGGAAACCAAGTGATAAATTCCTTGAATATGCCCAGATCGCAGGCATGGTCATTTTGATTTCATTACTCGTGCTGGCAAACGGGAACGACATTCTCAGGCTTATCAGGCAATAACAACTGTGAGATAACCTGAGAGCTGAGCCCGCGTAGCGGCGGACTGTTTGTGATAGTACCTTAAATATTGTTAATTTTAAGATAATAAGAAACAATTCTTTATTTTGATTAAACTATTTTTATCTTTGCATAAATTCTAATACTTACTGAAATGGGAAAAATAGGTGCTACCGAGATAATTCTGATCCTTCTTGTTGTTGTTCTTCTTTTTGGCGGCCGCAAAATTCCTGAGCTTATGAAAGGTATCGGTCAGGGTATGAAAGAATTCAAAAAAGCTTCAAAGTACGATCCGGCAGATGAGACCACCAAAGAAGTGGCTACAAAGGAAAAAATCTAATCTGGAAAGATATTTCTTCGGAGAACCTGCACAATGGTGCGGGTTTTTCCTTTTATACCCTGTCCCAGGGTTCATATTTCTGGTTTCTTCTTAAAGGAACGAAACCTGCCTCCATAATGATGCTGACCAGGTCATCGGCGGAGAATTTGTTATGAGATCCCGCTGAACTGACGACATTCTCCTCAATCATAACAGATCCAAGGTCGTTGGCGCCGGCATGAAGAGATAACATTCCGGTTTCTTTTCCGACGGTAAGAATTGAAGCCTGTATATTGCTGATATTGTTAAGAATAATCCGGCTTATAGCAATGAGCCTGATGTAATCATAAGCGTTATAGCTGCTCCTGATTCCGTGCTTTTCCCTGAGTATTGTCCCCTCATCCTGGTAAGGCCATGGAACGAAAGTTATGAAGCCATAGTTGTTTTCGGGCTTTTCCTGCTGAAGATCCCTCAGAAGTATCAAATGCCTGATCCTTTCTTCGACAGTTTCAATATGGCCATACATCATTGTAGCGGACGTGGGCAGGTTTAACCTGTGAGCTTCCCTCATCACTCCCAGCCATTCATCTGTAGTCGCTTTTGCCGGTGATATTGTCTTCCTTACCCTGTCTGAGAGTATCTCGGCACCGGCGCCGGGGAGGCTGTCCAATCCTGCACCTGTAAGCTTTTCAAGCACTTCCCTGTATGTGAGCCGCTCCTTTTTTGAGAGATATACTATCTCAGGTGGGCCGAGGGCGTGGAGCTTGAGAAGAGGAAAGTGGTTTTTAAGGGTCCTGAACAGGTCGGTATAAAATTCAAGCCCGAGTTTAGGATTCATTCCTCCCTGGAGAAGAAGCTGATCACCGCCCAATGCGAATAGTTCACCGGTTTTCCTGATGTAATCATCAATTGTTGTTACATAGGCATCATCAGAATCTTTTGTCCGGCAAAAATTACAGAAGGCACACTGCGAGAAACATATGTTTGTGATGTTTACGTTGCGGTCGATCATCCATCCTGCATAGTTGCCGGGCACATGCTTTTTCCGGAGTTCACTGGCAACATACATAAGCTCACCAAGCGGGGCATTCGTGTATAATGCTACTCCCTCATCAATATCAAGCGGGACAAGATCTGCTGCTTTAGCATATAGCTCGTTCAGATTCATTCTGATTTTTATGTTTATACCAGCCGGAGCACCGGTTTCAGGAACCACGTCAGTGAAGTTCCCGGGCGAGTAAAGGTAATGCTTTGATTCTTAAACAATGAATATTTTAATTAACTTTACGTCTTCAAAAAATCAGCAAGTTTTATGATACCTTCAATCTCCAGGATCACAAATATAACTCCCTCACAATCATTAGTCTGCATAACAGGGAAAAAGGAAATTCCGAAAAAAATCCAACTTACCCTTAAGGAAAAAGAGTACATACACAAGCAGCTTGAAAAGGGCGATGACACTATAATCGTTAACGATTATGAACGATGCGTCTATTTTGTTTTACTGAAAGAAGAAAATGAACATTATAAAGTCCGGGAAGAACTCAGAAGATCAGCCTATAAACTGAGAAAGCTGATAAAATCAAATAACCACCCTGAACTGGTTATAACTTCATATGAAGCTTATAAGGGAGCTGTAACTGATTTTACCGAAGGATTTCTGTTAAGCATTTATTCATTCAGAAAATACAAGGAAGAAAAGAAAGAAGACACAAAGAAAAAGTACCCTGAGAAGCTTTTTTTAGCTGATGATATCAGTGAGGCTGAAATCAGCAATCTGATTGAAACAACACGCGCGGTTTATTTTACACGCGATCTGATCAACGAGCCGGTGAATCATCTGAATGCAGTAGCTCTTGCCGGTGAGATAAAGAAAATGGGCGACGAAGCAGGATTCAGCGTTGAGATATTTAATAAAGGAAAGATAGAAGCCCTCAAGATGGGCGGACTTCTTGCGGTCAATAAGGGAAGTGTTGATCCGCCATCATTCAGCATTCTTGAATGGAAACCTTCAAAGCATGTGAATGAGAACCCTGTTGTGCTTGTCGGGAAAGGAATAGTATACGATACCGGTGGCCTTAATATAAAAACCGGTGAATCGATGGCGGGAATGAAAGGCGATATGGCCGGTGCTGCAATTATCTCCGGTGCAATTTATGTCGCGGCAAAAACAGGTATCCCGCTTCATATAATCGGTCTTGTTCCATCAACTGATAACCGCCCTGGTGGGAATGCATACGCACAGGGTGATGTAATAACAATGCACAACAAGCTTACTGTCGAGGTTGCGAACACCGACGCCGAAGGAAGGCTTATCCTGGCGGATGCACTGAGTTATGCTTCAAAATATAAACCCGCGCTCATAATTGATGTTGCAACCCTTACAGGTTCTGCTGCAATGACTTTCGGCAATCATGCCATCGCCATGATGTCAAATGCAGGCAGGGAGTATACAGAGCTTTTGGAGCTGAGCGGCTATGATACCTTTGAGAGGGTGGCTGAATTACCCTTTTGGGATGAATATGCAGAAGGACTGAAATCGGATATTGCTGACCTGAAAAACATAGGCAACGGCCGTGAAGCAGGTGCGATCATAGCCGGTAAGTTCCTTGAGAAATTCACTGATTATCCCCTGATCCATCTTGATATAGCAGGTGTAGAACTGCTCAAGAAAGATGAGTACTACAGGCTGAAGAACGGTACAGCCACAGGGTTAAGACTGCTTGCGGAATTTCTCAGAAAACTGGTTGCAAAGAAATCTCCTGAGTAAGGATGGAGATGTGTTTTTGTACCTTGTAGTTTTTATATATATCGAAAAGAAAAGCAAACCCTGACCTATGGAAAATAAACCGGTACTTGTGGGTATATCTCATGGTGACATTAACGGAATCGGATATGAGGTTATTATCAAAGCGCTCAGCGATCCGATGATCTGCGAAATATGCACTCCTGTTGTATATGGTTCTCCGAAAGTTGCTGCATATCACAGGAAAGCCCTGAATATCGTCAATTTCAGCTTCAACAATATCAGAACTCCCGAGGAGGCTCATATAAGAAAAGCCAATATGATAAACTGCCTTGACGATAATGTCAGGGTGGAACTGGGAAAATCAACCCAGCTTGGAGGTGAATCAGCATTTTTATCACTTGAAAAAGCAGTAGATGATCTGATAAAAAGCAAGATCGATGTTCTGGTAACTGCTCCGATCGACAAGCATAACATTCAATCAAAGGATTTTTCTTTCAAGGGGCATACTGATTATCTAAGGCACAGGGCCGGAGTTGACGAT
This sequence comes from uncultured Bacteroidota bacterium, assembly GCA_963744745.1. Lineage (GTDB taxonomy): Bacteria > Bacteroidota > Bacteroidia > Bacteroidales > VadinHA17 > LD21. The sequence continues at coordinate 890,350 of CAVUVD010000002.1, forward strand.
GTGCTTATGTTAATGCTAAGCGAGAGCATGAAGATCGGATTCATTACCGATCATGTTCCCCTGAGAATGGTCCCTGGACTTGTAACTGCGGATACTCTTGTCAGGAAAATAAGACTGATGAACCAGTCTCTTCTTGCCGATTTCGGAATCAGAAAACCCAAAATTGCCGTATTGGGACTTAATCCGCATTCAGGTGACAATATGTTGCTTGGAAATGAAGAGGCTGAAATTATATCACCTGCAATACAGCAGGCCGGGAAAGAAGGGATCTTTGCTTTCGGACCTTTCCCTGCTGACGGATTCTTCGGTGCAGGATCTTTTACTAAGTTCGATGGGATCCTTGCAATGTACCATGACCAGGGACTCGCTCCCTTCAAAGCTCTTTCGTTTGACACAGGAGTTAATTATACTGCAGGCCTGCCTTTTGTGAGAACCTCACCGGTTCACGGAACCGCTTTTGACATCGCCGGGAAAGGTGAAGCCGGAGAAAATTCTTTCCGTCAGGCGATCTATTATGCATGCGATATTTTCAGGAACAGGCAGCTTTATGCGGAGATAACTAAAAACCCCTTAAAGCATTATGATATCGAGACCCACGATCGGGTTGACGAGCTTCCACCTGATATCTATAACGCAGAACAATAATATATGATAGATTACATTAAGGGTCCGATCACCAGGATAACCCCGGCCTTTCTGATTGTAGAAACAGGCGGAGTGGGCTATTACCTCAATATTTCACTCAACACATTCTCAAAACTTGAAAAAAAGAGTGAATTCAGAATCCTGGTCCATGAAGTCATAAGGGAAGATGCACACCAGCTCTTTGGTTTTGCCGACGAGGAAGAAAGAGAAATTTTCAGGTTGCTTATCTCAGTAACCGGAGTAGGAGCCAGTACTGCAAGAATGGTTCTTTCATCACTTCAGCCTCTGGAAATTGAGCGCGCTATTACAGCCTCCGATGTCAATGTCCTGAAAAGCGTGAAAGGAATAGGACTGAAGACGGCACAGAGAATTATTGTTGATCTCAGAGATAAAGTAGGCAAAATAGCCGGAGGCGGTGAAATATTTGGCATTTCAGACAATACAAACAAAGAAGAAGCGTTATCAGCATTGGTGATGCTGGGCTTTGGCAAAAGCGCTGTGATTAAGGTTCTTGACAAGATAACCCGTGAGGAGAAAAGCCTTACTGTCGAGGATATGATCAGGAAAGCGCTTAAAAATTTGTAATTCTGACTAATCCTATTGAGATCGGAGAAACCATATAGATATTTTCTGGTATTCAGGCATCTTTTACTGGCGACCTTGTTTCTTCTGATCACTCATAATGCTGAGAGTCAGGTCGGTCAGAATAACCAGGATACCTCGAGGATCCTCAAACTCAATGAGGATGTGGGAAGACCATGGGATCAGAAAGAAAGCTCCCCCTTTTCCTCAACAGGCCCTCAAATGTAAGATCATCGGTAGTCTACGATCCCGTAAGAAATGAATACATCATTTACGAGAAGGTAGGGCAATTCGATTATCGTCCCCCCATACACATGAACCCTGAAGAATTCCGGAAATATGAGTATACCAGGGCGATGAGGGAATACTGGCAGCAAAGGATTTCAGGTGAACAGGGAGGTTTTAAATCTAGTCTCATACCACAGATTGAAGTGGGTGGCGCAACTTTCGACAAGATTTTCGGCAGCAATGTAATAAACATCATCCCGCAGGGATCTGCTGAACTGGTGTTTGGTATAAATATCTCCCGGACTGAAAACCCGACTCTTGCGGAAAGATTACAGACAATACCAACATTCGACTTCAAGGAGAAAATACAGATGAATGTCACCGGTACTATCGGGGATAAAGTTCAGCTGGGTGTAAACTACAACACTGATGCGATGTTCGAATTCGAGAACAGGACTAAGCTTCAGTATGCAGGAAAAGAGGATGAGATATTAAAGAAGGTTGAAGCAGGCGACGTTACCCTTCCACTTAACCGGAAGCCTTATAACAGGCAGTTACAGCCTTTTCGGATTGAAGACAGAAATGCAATTCGGAAAACTAACAGTAACCACCGTACTATCACAGCAGAAAGGAGAATCCTCAGTGGTCGAGGTTAAGGGCGGCGCCCAGCTTACCGATTACGAAATTTTCGCCGATGAATACGAGGCCAACAGGCACTTCTTCCTGTCACAGTATTTCAGGGATACTTACGATGCTTCCCTGAGGAATCTGCCTGTTGTAAGCTCGGGAATTAACATTGAGAGAATTGAAGTCTGGATAACTAACAAGTCCAGCCGGTTCGAGGAGGCAAGTAACAGGAATATCATTGCATTCATGGATCTGGCGGAGAGCGGCAGTCATATATTTAACAATATACCCGGATTCCAGGCTCCACCTGGTACACCTGTCTATCCTGCAAACGATGCAAACAGGCTATATGATGCGCTGACAACCTCATACGGGATGATCCGTGATGTTGACCAGGTGACAAATGCATTCGATCCGCTTTACCCGGGTTTCCAGATCGGCAGGGATTTTGAAAAGATCGAAAATGCACGAAAGCTTAACGAGAGGGAATTCTACTTCAACAGGCAACTTGGTTATATCTCGCTGAATGTAGCCCTGAATACTGATGAGGTACTCGCCGTTGCATACGAGTATACCCTGGGAGGAAAACTTTACAAGGTTGGTGAATTCTCCACTGATGGAATCATGGCTCCGCAGTCACTCATTCTCAAACTTCTGAAGGGTACAACTCTTACACCAAAGCTTCCTACCTGGGATCTTATGATGAAGAACATTTACTCGCTTGGCTCGGGAAAACTCGATAGCAGGGATTTCGAATTAAACGTGTTATACCAGGATGACAAGACAGGTAATTCAATCAACTATATTCCGGAAGGCTCTCTCGCAGATAAGATCCTGCTGCAGGTAATGGGACTTGACAATCTTAATTCCCAGCTTGACAGGCAACCTGACGGATATTTCGATTTCATCAATGATGTTACAGTTATGGTCGATCGGGGGAAAATCATTTTCCCGGTTATCGAGCCTTTTGGCAGTCATCTCAGGAGTAAAATCGGTGATTCAGGGCTTGCATCGAAATATGTATTCCAGGAATTGTACGATTCAACACAGACAATTGCCCGGCAGATGGCTGAAAAAAACAAGTTTAAGCTTTCAGGTCAGTATTCATCGGAATCGGGTTCCGAGATCCGTCTCAATGCAACCAGTATACCCCAGGGCTCAGTAAAAGTGACGGCTGGAGGTGTCCCCCTTACAGAGAATACTGACTTCACTGTTGATTATAATATGGGGACAGTGAGAATAATCAACCAGGCTCTTATTGAATCGCAAACACCTATCCAGGTCTCACTCGAGAGTAACCAGTTCTTTGGTTTCCAGACCAAAACCCTTGTCGGTACTCACCTCGACTATCGCTTCTCCAATAACTTCAACATAGGTGGAACATTCCTTCATCTCACTGAAAGGCCATATACACAGAAGGTGAATTTTGGCGAAGAGCCGATATCAAACTCAATTTGCGGTTTGAATACTTCATATAAGACAGAATCGCAGCTTCTGACAAATATTATCGACAAGATCCCTCTTCTCAGCACCAGCGCACCTTCAACAGTCTCCTTCTTCGGGGAGTTCGCGCATCTTGTACCAGGGCACTCAAGGGCAATCTCAAATGCCGGGAATTCATATATCGACGACTTTGAGGCAAGTGAGATACCGCTCGACCTGAAGTCTTTCAATGCATGGACAATTGCCAGTATTCCGCAGGGACAGGAGCAGCTTTTCCCGGAATCGAGATTCAACAATAATATAACAAGCGGATTCAACAGGGCAAAGCTTGCCTGGTATGTTATCGATCCTTTGTTTCTCCGGAATGGCTCATCAACCCCCGATCATATAAAGCAGAATGACAGCTTTCAGTCAAGTCATTTTGTTAGTGAGATTTACGAGAATGAGATATTTCCGTTAAGAGAAAGTCCAAGCGGCATTCCTACGAATATGACAGTTCTGAACCTGGCATATTACCCCGATGAAAAGGGGCCTTATAACTTTGATACTGATCCCGGCACCTATTCACGAGGTATGAATGCTGAAGGAAAGCTCAATGAGCCCCGAATCAAGATGGGGAGGTATGATGAGAGAGATACTGACGAGCGATTTCGAAACTGCCAATATCCAGTATATTAAATTCTGGGTGATGGATCCTTTTGTTGAAGATCCTGACAAACATGGTGGTGATCTTTATATCAACCTGGGCAACATTTCGGAGGATATTCTCCGCGACTCACGAAAGAGTTTTGAAAACGGCCTTCCGGGATCACCTGATATAAAGAATGTGGATACAACTGCCTGGGGCAGAGTGCCTACTGTCCAGGCAGTTGTTCACGCGTTCGACAATGCACCCGAGTCAAGAAGATACCAGGATGTCGGCTTCGACGGACTGAGCAATACCGAAGAACAGGCATATTTTGTCAAATTACCTGCAGAGATCAATGCTCATCACCCGTCCTGAAAAATACGAGGAGATTCTGAAAGACCCTTCGAATGACGATTTTCACTATTTCAGAGGTGGCGATTACGATGCACAGCAGTTGCCTATTCTCGACAGGTATAAAAAGTATAACGGGCAGGAAGGTAACTCACCAACATCAGAAATGTCCGGTGAGCCTTACCCGACATCAGGATCGACACTGCCGGATATGGAAGACATAAACCGCGACAATACCCTGAGCGAAACTGAAAGCTATTACCAGTATAAGTTGAGCATGCGTCCTGCCGATCTTCAGGTTGGAAGAAACTATGTCGTCGATGAGATTGAGGCTGAAGCAACCCTGGCAAATGGTACCAAATCAAGAGTAAAATGGTATCAGTTCAAAATTCCGGTCACGGAGTACGAAAGGGTGGTGGGCCCGATAAGAGATTTTAAATCGATCAGGTTCATGAGGATGTTCCTCAGGAATTTCAATGAGCCGATCGTCATGCGTTTTGCCAAGCTCGACCTTGTTCGTGCCGAATGGAGAAAATACAACATCTCTTTCATGGAAGGAGGGGAGAGGGTCTCTATTCCGGAGACTGCCGACGGTACCTTTGAGATCAGCTCAGTCAGCATTGAAGAAAATGCAGGAAAGATACCCGTCAACTATGTCCTTCCTCCGGGCTTTGACAGGATCACTGATCCGCAGAACCCTCAGCTCAGGCAACTGAATGAACAGTCAATGGTGCTGCGTGTCCTCAATCTTGAGGATGGCGATGCACGGGCAGCATTCAGAAACGTGAATCTCGACATGCGGCAGTACCGCAGGCTCAGGATGGAGGTGCATGCTGAGGCTATGATAGGGCAGCCGCTGCATGACGATGAACTTACTGTTTTTGTGAGAATAGGATCGGACTATAAGGGAAATTTCTATGAATACGAGATCCCTTTGAAGCTGACTGCTCCTGCGCCATCATCAGGATATCTTAATACATCGGAAGCAGATCGTGCAATAGTATGGCCCCTGGATAACAGTGTAAATATCGATCTTTCGAAATTGCAGGAGGCAAAACAGGAAAGAAACAGGGAAATGCAGATACCCGGGTCTTCTCTCAGTGTATCTGATGTGTATGTTGTCAGTGACGGGATTGCACGGATTTCAGTATCAGGCAATCCGAATCTGAGCAATGTCAGGGTGATAATGATAGGAGTACGGAACCCTATCAGGACAAGGAACACCCTTGCTGATGACGGCAATCCGAAATATGGTGAAGTATGGGTGAACGAGCTTCGCCTGAGTGATTTCCGTGAAGACGGAGGGTGGGCAGCCAATGCTCATTTCCAGGCACGGCTTGCCGATATCGGAACAGTCGATATGGTTGGTCAGACCAGCACTCCGGGCTGGGGAAGCATTGAGAAGAAAGTGAACGAAAGAAGCAAAGAGGAAGTAACAAAATATGATCTTTCTTCCACAATCGAGCTTGGAAGGTTCTTCCCGGAAAAAGCCGGAGTCAGACTTCCGGTTTATGTAGGATATTCCGAAACCAGGATCAGGCCCCAGTATAATCCTCTCGACCCCGACGTACCTTTGAAAGATGCACTGCTGAATGCAGCGAATACAGAAATAAAGGATTCGATCCGTTCCATTTCAGAAGATTTTACCAGGCGAAAAACATTCACCGTGAGCAATGCCGGTATTACTGCAAGGGGAGAAAAACCTCACCTCTGGGATCCTGCAAACCTCAGCGTGAATTATACTTATAACGAGATCTACAGGAGCAACACAAAGACAGAGATCGATCTGGAGAAGAATTACCGTGGCGGGATTAATTACGATTACCAGGCTAATCCTCAAAATATCCAGCCTTTCAAGAATGTCAAATTTCTGAATGCCCCTGTTTTCAGGCTTGTCAAGGATTTCAATTTTTATGCTCTTCCCAAAAGCCTCTCATTCAGAACAGATCTTACCAGGTATTATAATGAAATAAAGACCAGGAACATAAACAACCCGTTCCTGAGGGTCACTCCTTCATTCAGGAAGGATTTTGAATGGAGCCGGATTTACGATTTCAAGTATGATGTTACGAAACAGCTCAAATTCGATTTTACGGCAAACAGCCTTGCACGCATAGATGAACCGTTTGGCGGAGTTGACAGGAAAAGATACAGCGAATCCTATGACTTCTGGCGCGATTCGGTGTATACCAACATCAGGAACTTCGGTCGTACCACGAACTATAATCATTTTATGAATCTTACCTATAATATCCCTGTAAATAAGCTTCCGCTTCTTTCGTGGGTTAATTCAACTGCAAGGTATGGTTCTGATTATACCTGGCTCGCGGGACCGCTCTTCCCCGATTCAATGCAGATAGATATAGGAAACTCAATCAAAAACCATAATGAGCTTACCTTGACTGCAATGGCTAACCTTTCAACGCTTTATGGTAAGTCGGGGTTCCTGAAGAATATTGAAAATAATACACGTCCCGATGCTGCCCGGAAACTGCAAAACGAAACTGAAACTGTGACCTTTGCACGAGACAATGTTAACCTGAGGGCTGATGTGGCCAGGGCAGTGATCCATAACCTGAAAACGAAAGATGTTACTGTCAAGGTGTTCAATAAGGATGGACAGGAAGTAAAAGGGAAAGTGGATATTATTAATGAAAGCAGGGTTAATTTTACCTCTCCTGAAACAATAGATGGCGCCAGGGTTACAGTTGAAGGAAAGGTAAAAAAGAAGAGAAATCCCTTTATAATAACAGGCGAGTACCTGGTGAGAGCTGTGATGGGAGTCAGATCTCTGAGCCTGACACTTACCTCATCACAAGGTCAGTTCCTGCCGGGATATAGCCCTGGTACCGAATTCCTGGGCATGTCATCGTATAACAATAACATGCTGGCTCCGGGGTGGCCATTCATCCTTGGATATAACGACCCGAAATTCTTCGACAAGGCTGTTTCAAACGGCTGGATATCAAAGGATTCATTGCTCAATACACCTGCACTTCGAAGTAACAGGTACGATATCTCCGCGAGGAGCCTGATTGAGCCATTCCCGGGCCTGAGGGTTGATGTCAATGCCGACCGGAGATTTATGGAATCTGTAAGTGCATATTATATCGCAGATAAAACCGGGAGCTTTCCGGAGAGTACAAGGAACACACTCGTAACAGGGAACTTCTCAATGTCTGTAATATCATGGGGGACTGCATTCGAGAAGATTACAAAGGAGAATGATTATTCCTCTCCGACATTCGAGGCTTTCAGGAACAACACTGTGATTATTTCCGGGAGAAGAGCAGCAGAGAGAGAACGGGTGGATCCTTCGTATGATCCCGGTATTGATCCGCTCACAGGGCTGGCAGTGGAGGGACCGTTCAGGAGCGGTTACGGTCCAACTTCAAGAGAGGTGCTCATACCTGCTTTCATTGCGGCCTATACAAAAACCGATCCCGGGAATGTCTCCCTGGCTACCTTCCCTTCAGCATTGAAAATGATGCCGAACTGGAGGCTCACCTTCGATGGACTTTCAAAATTTGAATTTGTACAGCAGGTCTTCAGATCAGTGAGCGTCACACATCAGTACAGGAGCACTTACCAGATCGGATCTTATGCAACAAACCTTAACTTCCAGCCTGATGCCGGCGGATTGAGCAATATCAGGGATCTTCAGAATAATTTCATCCAGGAATATGAGATCAATGTTGTGACAATAAGCGAGCAGTTCAGTCCATTAATAAATGTGGATATGAACTGGAAGAACAGCCTCACCACAAGATTTGAGTGGAAGAAATCGAGGACAGTTTCGTTAAATCTTACAAGCAACCAGGTGGCTGACGCTAGGATCAATGAGCTTGTTTTCGGTGCAGGTTACAGGTTCGATAATGTCCAGATCATTTTGCGTACAGGCGGCGGTCAGAGGAAGCTCGAAAGCGATCTGAATCTAAGGCTCGATTTTTCCCTGAGGGACAATAAAACACTAGCAAGAAAGCTCGTGGAAAGCGTTGATCAACCGGTAGTAGGCAACAAAATATTCAGGGTGGGAGCGACGGCGGATTATGTTCTTTCCGACAGGTTCAATCTTCAGATCTTTGCAGATCATGAAATGAATAACCCTTTTGTTGCCAATACCTTCCCGACTTCAAACACCAATTTTGGATTTAGCCTGAAATTCACACTTGTTCAGTAACAGATTTTCGCGCTGTTGTGAAAAAAAGACTTTTATCATCTGTTTTGAAGGGGAAATTTCTTAATTTTGATTATGAATTTACTCTGAACCAACAACATAAAATAATTGCCATGAACGTTCCACAAAATTTGCTTTACACTAAAGATCACGAATGGATACTGATCGAAGGCCAGACTGCTAAAGTCGGTATTACGGATTTTGCCCAGTCGGAGCTCGGTGATGTAGTTTTTATTGAGATAGAAACTGTCGGTGAAACAATCGATAAAGGCGAACCCTTCGGTACTATTGAAGCTGTAAAAACAGTATCAGATATGTTCATGCCGGTATCAGGTGAAGTTCTCGAAGTTAATGCCGACCTGGACAAATCTCCTGATCTGGTGAATAAAGATCCCTATGGAAAGGGCTGGATGATTAAAGTAAAAATCAGTGATCCTTCAGAAGCTAAAACCCTTCTGACTCCCGAAAAATACAAGGAGTTACTCTGATCAATTTATAAAAAATCCCCTCAATGCATAAGCATCTGAGGGGATTTTTTTAATTCCTTTGCGTCCTCTGCGAACGCCGGTATGTGCGTGGGCATCTTTGCGTACTCTGCGGTTAGATGAAATTGACTACCAAGATTAAAATCTTAATAATAATTATTAGCTATATTATAATATAACTTCTGCTACTTCATTGTGCATTTTAACCGCAAAGGACGCAGAGTTCCCGCGCTCTGGCCATACCTTCGCAGAGAACGCAGAACTCTGAAACTCTGAAACTCTGAAACTCTGAAACTCTGAAACCTTACAGTGTTTTCTTCACTTCGACTTCCTGGTATCCTTCGATGATATCGCCAACCTTGATGTCATTGAAATTATGCACATTAAGACCGCACTCATAACCTCCGACAACTTCCCTGACATCATCCTTGAAGCGTTTCAGGGAATCAAGCTCGCCGGTATATATCACGATACCATCGCGAATGATTCTCACTCTTGTGTTCCTCGTTATCTTTCCTTCCTTCACATAACAACCCGCAACAGTACCGACTTTAGTGACTTTGAAGATATCCCTGATTTCGAGTGTTGCGACAATTTCCTCCTTGACTTCCGGGCTAAGCATACCTTCCATAGCTGATTTTATCTCTTCTATGGCATTGTAGATGATGGAATACAGCCTGACATCGATTTCTTCTTTCTCGGCGAGCTTTCTGGCGCTCATTGAGGGTCTCACCTGGAAACCGACAATAATGGCGTTTGATGCCGCGGCGAGAAGAACATCCGATTCTGAGATCTGACCAACAGCCTTATGGATGATATTAAGCTGTATTTCAGGTGTCGACAATTTAATAAGAGAGTCGCTGAGAGCTTCAACAGAACCGTCCACATCACCTTTGACAATAATATTGAGTTCCTGGAAGTTCCCTATCGCGATCCTTCTTCCTATCTCGTCGAGAGTAATATGTTTCTGGGTACGCAAACCCTGCTCACGCTGAAGCTGTGCTCTTTTAGTGGCAATATCTTTGGCTTCCCTGTCACTGTCCATGATATTGAACTTGTCACCGGCCTGGGGAGCACCGTTGAGACCGAGGATAAGCGCAGGAGTTGCAGGTCCTACTTCATCGACCTTGTAACCTCTTTCATTATACATTGCCTTAATGTGTCCGAAACAGCTTCCTGCGAGCATTATATCACCAACTCTGAGGGTTCCGGCTTTTACCAGAACCGTTGTGGTAAATCCACGCCCTTTATCAAGCGATGATTCAATGATGGTACCGATAGCCGGTTTGTCAGGATTAGCTTTTAAATCCAGAATTTCAGCTTCAAGAAGCACCTTATCGAGCAGCAGTTCAATATTCAATCCTGATTTGGCCGAAATCTCCTGTGACTGGTATTTTCCTCCCCAGTCCTCAACGAGGTAGTTCATTCCTGCAAGCTCTTCCTTGATCCTGTCGGGATTGGAAGTCGGCTTGTCAATCTTATTAATTGCAAAGACAATAGGCACCCCTGCTGCTGAAGCATGGTTAATAGCTTCTTTTGTCTGGGGCATAACGCCATCGTCGGCAGCAACAACTATAATGGCAATATCCGTAATCTGGGCGCCGCGTGCACGCATAGCTGTGAAAGCCTCGTGACCCGGTGTATCGAGGAAAGTTATCTGGCGGCCGTCTTTCAGGTTAACTGCATAAGCGCCGATATGCTGTGTAATGCCACCGGCCTCACCGGCAACGACGTTAGTGTTCCTGATATAGTCGAGAAGCTTTGTTTTACCATGGTCAACATGTCCCATCACAGTGACAATAGGCGGACGGGGTTTAAGTTCCTCCGGTGTGTCTTCAGCCTCTTTAACAGCCTCCTGGAGTTCAGCGCTCACGAATTCAACCTTGAAGCCGAATTCATCAGCAAGCAACGCCATAGTTTCAGCATCAAGCCGCTGGTTGATCGATACGAACAAACCAAGACTCATACATGTTGAGATGATATCGGTTACCGGGACATTCATCATGGTGGCGAGCTCATTAGCTGAAACAAACTCCGTAACCTTGAGAATATTCTTATCGGCTTCAATCTGATTAGCCTCTTCCTGGTGCCTCTGGCTGAATGCTTCCCTTTTTTCCCTCCTGTACCTTGAACCCTTCGATTTTCCTTTAGTTGTCAATCTCGCAAGTGTCTCCTTTATCTGTTTCTGTACTTCTTCCTCATTTACTTCTGCTCTTACAGGTCGCTTCTTAAGTAATTTCCTTGTCCCCGGTTTTTCTTTCTTGTCGGTCTGAACCTGTTTTACAACAGGAGTGACATTCTCTTTTTCCTTAAGGATCCTCTTTCTTCTTTTCTTTCTCCTGAAATCACCTTCAGTATCAACCTTGACAGGTCCCGCGGGTTTCTTTTTCTCTTCTACGGGAAGATCAATCTTGCCAACAACTGTAGGGCCGGCAAGTTTTTTGAATACAGTTTTGTAGATTTTATTATCCTCAATTTCAGGCTCTTCTGTTACATCTTCAATAACAGGTTCCGGCTGAACAGGTTCGGGAATCTCCTCAACAGGTTCAGGCTCTTTTTTGCTTTTGACCTTTGGCTTTTCTTCCTCCACCGGCTGAACTTTTTCAGGTTCAGGTTTCTCCTTTTCTTCTTTTTTAGCCGGCTTTTCTTTTACTGTATCCAGGTCTATCTTCCCCACAATGCGGAGGTCAATATTTGTTTTTGCTTTCTTTTCTTCTTCCTGTACGGGGGGAGCTGGTTTCTCAGCTGCCGGTTTTTTCTTCTCAGGCTCTGCGGGCGGGACAACAGGTTTTTTAACAGGTTCTTCTTTAGGAGGCGCGGGTTTTTCAACCTTTGGTTTAAGAGTCTTTTCAAGATCTATCTTCCCGACAAGCTTGATATCGGGTTTTTTAACTTCAGTCTTGATATCAACAGTGGATTTCAGTCCTGATGAATCCTTGACAAGGACATCCTTATCACGATCTGTCTCCTCAGATTCTGGTTTCTCCGGAACATCATCGATTGAAACAGATTCCTTTTTCCTGTGAAGGTCTTTAAGAATGAGCTTCTCGGATTCCTTTTTTACGCTGATGTCAGAGCTGTACTCTTTTACAAGTAGAAGATATGCATCATGCGGAAGTTTTGTGTTTGGGTTCGGATCAAGGTCATACCCCTTCTTATGAAGAAATTCCACAATAGTGGATATCCCAACATTGAATTCGCGGGCTGCTTTACTTAATCTTGTAACCTTAATATCTTCTGTCATATTTCTTGTTCTGCCTTTCCTTACCGGTCAACCGGAAATTATATATTGATGCTTCGTTTTTAATTCATCTATTGCCAGATCTTTAATTTTCGACCTGATCTCATCCGAAATTATTCAAATTCAGATTTCAGGATATTAACCACTTCCTTCACTGTTTCCTCTTCCAGGTCGGTTCTTTTAACAAGATCGCTGATTGACAGGTTGAGAACGCTTCTGGCAGTATCACAGCCGATAGCTTTCAGCTCTTCGATTATCCACTCTTCTATTTCATCGCTGAATTCTTCAAGATTAACATCTTCTTCATCTTCTCCTCCGGGCTCCCTGTAAACATCGATCTCGTATCCTGTAAGCTGGCTTGCAAGCTTTATATTCAATCCACCCTTGCCGATTGCAAGAGAGACCTCGTTTGGTTTAAGGTATATCTGTGCTCTTTTCCCTTCTTCGTCAAGCTTGATTGTTGTTATCTTGGCAGGACTGAGAGCTCTCTGAATGAACAACTGATTATTTGATGTATAGTTTATTACGTCGATATTCTCATTGCGGAGTTCCCTCACAATACCATGTATCCTGGAACCTTTCATACCGACGCAGGCGCCAACTGGGTCGATCCTTTCATCGTATGATTCAACTGCAACCTTAGCCCTTTCGCCCGGAACCCTGACAATCTTTTTAATCGTGATAAGGCCATCGAAAATCTCCGGTACTTCAAGTTCGAAAAGTCTTTCAAGGAATACAGGAGATGTTCGGCTGAGAATGATGAAAGGGGTATTGTTTCTCATTTCAACCTTAATAACAACTGCCCTTATCGAATCGCCTTTCCGGAAATGATCAGATGGTATCTGTTCGCTTTTCGGCAAAATGAGCTCATTCCCGTCATCATCCAGCACGAGGATTTCTCTCTTCCATACCTGGTAGACTTCACCGGTAACGATCTCACCGATCCTGTCCTTGTATTTGATATAGATATTGTTCTTCTCAAGATCAAGAATCCTTGCTGTAAGGTTCTGCCTTAAAGAGAGGATCGCCCTGCTGCCGAAATCAAGGAATTTGACCTCGTCTGATACTTCTTCACCTACTTCATAATCCTCATCGATCTCTTTTGCTTTTGAAAGAGGTATCTGTGTAACAGGATCCGTAACTTCGTCATCATCAACAACAACCCTGTTTCTCCAGATTTCAAAGTCACCTTTATCGATATTGACAATAATATCGAAATTATCAGCCGACCCGTACTTCTTTGCAAGCATGCTCCTGAAAACATCTTCAAGCACGCTCATCATAGTCGGGCGGTCGATATTTTTCAGTTCCTTGAATTCGGAAAAGGTGTCGATCAAATTAACATTTTCCATCTGTGTAAACCTTTTTACTTTTATTTTATTGTTAAAATTACTCTTGCCGATTTTACTCCATCGAAGTTGAAAGAGATATCCTTCCGTTCCCTTGATTTTCCTTTTACTTTAACTTCAGTCTCAAGCTCAAAGCCACCGCTTGTGACATTCTTAAGAATCCCTGAATATTTTACGCCTTCTGTATCAGTTACCTCGATCTTTTTCCCCTCGTTCTTAAAGTATTGTTTCGGCACGATAAAGGGATGATCAAGTCCGGGTGAAGATACCTCAAGTTCATAATCCTCAATATCCCGGTCAAGCTTACTCTCAATAAACCGGTGAATTGAAGCGCACTCGTCGATAGTTATTCCACCAAGCTTATCGGCAAGTACAATGATCTTGTTTGCACTGCTGACTTTCACGGCAACAAGGAACATTTCAGTATCTTTCAGATACTCTTCAACAATTCCTTTTATTGTTTCCTTATCGATCATGCTTTCTCACGGGTAATAAAATAGGGGACCTCGGTCCCCTTGCCTCAAAAACAACACATTTCGGATGCAAAGGTATGGATAAAAATCAATTAACCAAAAAAATAATTAATTAAGTGCACTAAAGTGCCTAGAGTGCCTAGAGTGCCTAGAGTGCCTAGAGTACTTAAAAGCAATAAACTCTAAATACTTTAGTGCACTCTAGCGCACTCTAGGCACTTCTTTTTACCTTTGCCGCAATATGTCTGTCAATCACGATATCATAAGTCTTAGCGACTGCACACTGTGCCCCAGGAACTGCCACGCTGATCGTTTTAAAAAACGGTTAGGCCAATGCGGTATGGATGCAGGACTGAATGTAGCTTCAGTCTGCCTGCACAGGGGAGAGGAACCGGTTATCGGCGGAAAGAACGGGATCTGTAATGTTTTCTTTGCCGGTTGCAACCTGCGTTGTGTTTACTGCCAGAACCATGAAATAAGCCAGCCATGTAATGTGAAAGGGATTTTTGAAAATGATATTGAAAAAGTATTGCACCGGATCACAGGCATACTTGAAACCGGGATTACTTCAGTCGGTTTTGTCTCTCCTTCACACATGATACCACAGATGAAGCAGATTATCACAGGTATCCATTCAAGTGGTTACAAACCTGTTATTGTTTACAATACAAACAGCTACGACAGGGTTGAAACAATAAAGAATCTTGAAGGACTTGTTGATGTATATCTTCCTGATTTTAAATATGTATCACCTGAACCTTGCGAAGTCGTTGTCTGGTGCAGGCGATTACCCGGAAGTAGCGCTGAAAGCAATTAAGGAGATGTACTTCCAGATGGGATCATCACTGCTTACTGATGAGCATGGGAAGGCGGAACGTGGTATGCTGATCAGGCACCTGGTACTTCCGGGACTTGCTGAGGAAAGCAAGAAGGTGTTGTCAATAATTGCTGAAGAGCTCTCGACAGGAGTAAATATCTCACTGATGTCGCAATATCATCCAATGCATAAAGCGGATCAGTATCCGACGCTTAACAGGTCATTGTATAAATCTGAATACGATGAGGTTGTGAACTTTATGCATGAGCTCGGCTTCCGTAACGGCTGGGTGCAGGATATGGAGAGCTACCAGAATTATTTGCCGGATTTTTCGAAAGATCACCCATTTGAATCCTGATTTATTTTAACGCAGAGAACGCAGAGTCCGCCGAAGGCGGACTTACGCAGAGGACGCAGAAATCTTTTATGATGAGTCTGCGTTCTCTGCGAAGGCTGGCCTGTGCGGAGGAAACCCTGCGTACTCTGCGGTAACAAAGATTACATAAATTTTTCTCTTTTCTGCAGATTATATAGTGCAACAAGCAGGAAGATCACCGACCCTACTGCAAGAATAATCCTGTTCTTGGCAGTAATAATTGCCCATGAGGCTTCATTCACATCCCAGGGAGTCTCATAAGGATTCATAAAGATATTCCACTGGCTTTTCCTCAGAGGATCGCTCATGATCATGAAGACCAAACCAAAGATGATCATTACTACAGCAGTACCATTTCCATTCCTTATAACTGTCGAAAGCGTAAAAGCCATAATCCCCAGAAAAATAACCGGCGCCATTACCTGTGCAGTCATATTCATGAAACGGAACTTCACAATCAGGACTGATGAGAGAAAAGTGAACACCAGCATTATCAGGAAGGCAATTGCAAATATCAGGACAATCCTCACCAGCCAACTTTGTACCTGTAATTGGGAATCCCGAAAAGGATTTCAATCGTCCTGGCATCCTGATCGTTCTGAACACCAAACACCGAAGGATAGAAAATAATAAGCAGCCCCGACATCAGAAATACAAAGTAGAGATCTCTCATCCTTGAAACATCATTTGTAAATACATAGATCAGAGACAATCCAACCCAGAAAAGGATTGATCCTGTCAGAAACCAGACGAACTTATTTGCAAAGATGATTCTCAGATTATAGATCACCATTTTATAACTCAGTATCGCTAATATTCCTTATAGTTCCGCCTTTCATTGTTCATGTTTTTTGTTGTTCTCAGAAAAGTCTTTTCTTCTCAGAAGCCAGAGGTAGGCATCTTCAAGATTCGGGGTGGCGTTCACTGCTCCTTCCCAGGGAGATTCATCCGATATCACTCTCACCCTTACTCCTGCACCTTCCGACATGTGATGGACAACAAGATGATCCTTCACGAAATCATTGAATTTTTCGGCAGGGATGCTGAACTGCCAGACATGTCCTGCTGCTTCTTTAGTCATCTCGATCGGCTTGCCAAAGTACCTGAGTGTGCCTTTGTTCAGTACCGCAACCTGGTTGCATGAGCTGGAGATATCCTCGATAATATGCGTTGAAAATATCACCACTCTTTCACGGCTGAGTTCAACGAGGAGATTTCTGAATCTTATCCTTTCCCGCGGATCAAGACCTGCCGTAGGTTCATCGACAACAAGTATTCTCGGGAGATGCAGCAGGATAAGTGCAATACCCATCCTTTGCTTCATACCGCCTGAGTATGAACCGATTTTCTCAAATCTTCTCTCATCCATATGAACAGCCTTGAGTACATAATCCACCCTCTCCTCCCTGATCTTTGCATCAGTGATGTTCTTGAGCATTGCCTGGTAATGAAGATAATCATGAGCAGTCATATTCTCATAGCTGCCAAATTCCTGGGGCAGATACCCGATAAGTCCCTGTAACTCCTCTCTTTTCACCTGGGTATCAAGTCCATTGATCCATACTTTCCCGTAACTCTGTTCGAGTATGCCGCAGATGATCCTCATCAGGGTTGTTTTCCCGGCTCCGTTGGGACCAAGAAGTCCGAACATGCCATTCCCGATTTCGAGAGAGACACAGCTTAATGCCTTAAAAGGTTTTTTCTTCTTACCTATGAGAGGAACAGCAGCGACTATCTTATAAACTGTTTTCCTCAATCCTCTGAATCTTCCTTCAAGCCTGTAGATATCAATATTCTCACGCGATAGTTTCTGACCGGTTTTATAGATAAACAAACCGGTGAACCATAATAAACCGAGGATCAGAACAACTACAATATTGTCCCATTTCATCTGGAACCAGACCAGGTTAATCAGCGGGATCAACCAGAAGACAGAAGAATCGGCAATTCTGACAATAATTCTACTGAAACGTGTTGGTTTTGCCTTCTCCTTGTTATCGAGAAGCTTTCTTACCTGGTTCCATATAGCTGAGAGGAAGAACCAGGAACCGATGCTGAAGATAAAAATCCAGAAGCCTTTATCGAGATAGATGTAAGTAAAATACACCATAAATGCCAGAAGCGGGAATTGCCAGCCTATGTCGCTGAGATCCTTCCAGGAAGTATACTCCTTCTCAAGCCCGAGTCTTTTTCTTATTCTTGCACCTGCATTCCATTCCCGTCTCCATCTGCTTTCCCTTTCATAGATCTTGACAAGGCTCTGTACACGGATACTGATACTTTCACCGGGCGCAATGACAGTCTCCCTGGCTTTCCTGAGACTATTCATTATAAACCATGTTCCTGCAGGGATAAGTATTATCACAAGAAGCGTTGTTATGAGCTTCCAGAGGAACTTGTCTATATTATTATAGATCATGAATATGAAGAAAAGAAATACTGCCAGCTGTACCAGCTTGGTGGATAATTTCAGTGAATAGAACCAATTAAGTGCATTCTCGAGCCCCGTGTAAAATGTCGGTATGAACACGAGCGTGAGAAGAGTGCTCAGGGTAAGTCCCCCGATCACTGTTATGGCAAATGAAGCACCTATGGCGGAAACATACTCGGCTGTTCCCATTGCAAGGGGAAACATTGCGATCACGGTTGTTGAGGCTGTTATCAGTATTGGTCTCAACCTCGATACACCTGCAGTCATAAGCGCTCTGTGAGGCCTGTTGCCGCGCTTCCGAAGAATATTTGTGTAGTCAATCAGTATTATTCCGTTATTCACAACCACGCCAAGGAGGATCAGGAATCCTGTTAGTGTATTGGCGTTCAGCAGTGAATTACCGGTAAGTATAAGCGCAATCAATGAACCGAGCGCGGCAAGAGGGATGCTGAACATGAGCACAACCGGCGTCGCAAGAGATTCGAATACCCCTGCAAGGATCATATAAATAAGAAGAAATGCAATGCCGATAAGGTAATAGAAATCCTTTAGCTGATTTTCTTCCTGGATGACCTCTACTGCAATACCCGGAGGTATGCTGATACCGTTTATGATCGAACGGATCTCGCTCCTTGCTCCTTCAAGCAGTTCCTTCGAGTTTTTGATTTCACTATTGAAATCGTATGTGACAGTAATCCTTTTCTCCTGGTTTTCCCTGTGGATATTGCCTCTTCCTGAAGAAAAAACAATGTCGGCAAGTTCCTGCATTTCCATTATAGTCCCTGATGAGGAGGAGACTTCAAGTTTTCTCAGGTCATCTATTGTCTTTTCCTTTTCGGCCAGTGAATCTGTCACGGCGTATTTGATTATGATGTCATAGCTTTCTGTACCCTGCATGAATGTTGCTCCTGAGGAATATTCTCTTCCGAATGTAGACAGGGCTGAAGAAAGATCATTGAGTGCAATATTGTTTCTTCCGAGGTAATCCATATCAAACATCAGCTGAACTTCAGGCTTGTTATCCTGAACATTTATCCTTGTATTACTGATTGTTGAAAGATCGTCAAGATAAGATACGATATCATCCCCGAGATTCTTCATCTGGGTAAAATTCTCACCTTTTATGACCACGCTCTCCCTCTTGCTTCCGATTCCCAGAAGGTTCATAAAATCGCCGCCTGTATCAAAATCGTCACCACCACCGCCTTCGGACGTGAATCCACCGCCGGCAGACAGTTCATCCATTGTTATCTCGGCTGAAGAGATGTTTTTGGTCCTTTCCGAAATATCGTTTTTAATCTCAGGCAGGGAGCGTTTGGTGTTTTCATCCCATTCCTTAGGCAGGTTTATAGTAACGGTTGCACGTTCTTCCTCAATACGGCTTACAATATCCTGTTTTTCAGGCAACGATGCGAGCCTGGATTCAATCTCGGCTACAACAGCATCGGTTTTTTCGAGCGTGGCTCCACCGGGCATAATTACTGAAAGCCTGAAGCTTGGTGTATCGACCTCCTGCTGCGAATTGATGCTTAACCCTATACTTATCAGAAGGGCAGCGAAAAAGACCACGAGAGTTCCTATTATGGTTGCGGCCGGTTTCCGCATGCACGATTTAAGCACGAGGTGATATCCCTGTATAAGCCTGTTGTGAATAGAAAGCTTCTTGAATATTTGTGATTGCCCTCCCGACTCTCTTGTAAGAAGGTAATATGTCGCCATCGGAATAAGCATGAGGGCCACGAACATTGATACCATTAAAGTCGAAACAATTGACACGCCAATGTTCTTCCCGATTATCTTCACCATGAAGTTGTCGGAGAAGATAAATGGGAGGAAGACAATCAGTGTTGTGATTGTTGAGGCGAAAATAGATCGCCAGACCTCAGTTGTTCCCTGCTTAACAGCAGTTTCCGGGTCTTTCCCCTGGCCGGCAAGCCTGTAGATATTCTCGAGGACAACTACAGAATTGTCAACAAGCATCCCAATAGCTAAAGCCATTCCCACAAGGGTAAGGCTGTTTATGGATATATCTGCAGCATAGAAGAAATTAAAAGCCGTATAGACAGAAACCGGGATGGAAACAGCGATAACGGTTACAAGCCTGATATTCCTCAGGAAGAACCAGAGGATCAGAACGGCAAGAATTCCTCCTGTAATTGCCAGGTTGATGATTTCGTTGATGTTCTTCTCCATCATCTCGGCATTATTGTTCTGAACAACAATCCTGACACCTGATGGACTGAGTCTTGAATTGATTATTTCAACCTGGTCGAGAGCAGCATGTGACAGATCAATGAGGTTAGCCTGGTTGTCATTCACGAGTGTGATCGTGACTGCATCCATCCCGTTTACTCGGCTGAATGAGCTTCTTTCCTTGACACCGAAGTAGATGTCTGCAACATCTCTCAGCAATACCGGACCGGATTGTTTCACAATAATATTTCCGAGCTCCTTAACATCAGTATATTCCGATGTAACATTGACAAACATCTCATTGGTTCCATCAACAACCTTACCCGCAAATGTCCTGTTTGCCTGGTTGTTATTAAGCAGCAACCTGACCTGGCTTATTGTAATTCCGTTGGCTTCACAGGCTGCTTTGTTCAGCCTGATCTCAATTGAATTCTCCTGCCCGCCATAAACCTGCACACCGGCTATTCCGTCGATATTTTCAAGCTCAGGCTTGATCTCCCTGTCGGCAATGTTTCTTATACGGTCTATTCCTCCTTCACCTCTCACCTGGAGTTCCATGAACTGGTTTGTAAGCTGCTCCAGGTCAATTTTTATAACATTGATCATGAAGGATTCGGGGATCGTTGTCTTTACGGCATCGATTCTCTCCTGGAGCTTCAGGTTGGCATATTTCAGATCAGCATTCTGATTATAATAAATTGTTATGGTTCCGTAATTGGAAGTAATATTTGATTCGATCTTTTCAATGCCTTCGAGAGTTCCTATTGCACCTTCAATCGGTATAATTGCCTGGTTTTCAATATATGAAGGATCTACTTCAAGGGGAGTGCCTACCTGGACAAACAAAGCCGGGAGCTGTGCATTTGGGAAAAGTTCAACCGACAGCTTCTGGTACGACACATAGCCAAGCATTGTGATCCCTATGAAGAGCATGCTTATGAGGATTCGCCTTTTTAAAATGAAGTTCATTCTCTCAGAGTAATAAAAGTGGCTATACTATCTTCCCGAGTCGGGAAACCTGTTGCTGAAATTATCAAAGACCCAGTATACACAGGGAATGACAACAAGTGTCATCAGGGTAGAAGAGACCATCCCGCCGATAACGGCTATTGCCATTGGTGATCTCAGTGATGCGCTTTCTCCTATTCCTATTGTTAATGGCAGAAGAGCAAGGATTGTAGTAAGAGTAGTCATCAATATTGGTCTTATTCTCTGCGTCCCGGCAAGTACAATTGCATCTTTTTTCCGCATCCCCGCATCACGCAGCTGATTAATACGATCAATCAGTAGGATGGCATTATCTACTGCAATACCTCCCAGCATGATTATTCCTATGTAAGCCATCATATTGAGGGATTTGCCCAGGATAAAGAAGGCAAGGATTGTCCCGATCCCGGCCATAGGAATTGTAAACATCACGACAAAGGGCTGTATTACAGATTCGAATTCAGCAGCCAGTACCATAAATACCAGTACAAGTGAAAGGATAAGAGCAAAAGAAAGATTTTTCATCGATTCTTTTCTTTTCAGTTCTTCACCGGTAAACTCCATCTTATAATCAATAGGGAGCTGAATACTTTTCAGCGACTCTGATGCGTTCTTAATTACCTTATCAAGAGCCAGTCCTGATCCCACGCTTGCGTATACATAGCATGTTCTTGCCTGGTTCCTCCGGGTTATTTCTCTCGGGCTTATAACTTTCTTTACCATTGCAAGCTCACTAAGAGGTACTTTGACGCTTCCTGCTGTAATCATCAGGTCATTTAACTGGTTCACAGATAATTTTCCCAGCTTAATCGTCACATCTTTTACCTCGCCATCCTTCTCAAAGCTTCCTGCCGCCGAACCTTCAAGATATCCCTTGACCTGGTTTATTATATTTGTTACAGTGACATTATAATAGCTTGTCTTGAACCTGTCTATTGCAACCTCTACCTCGGGAGTCCCTTCATCCATGGAGGTTGTTATATTATAAAGGTCAGTATTTGCGGCAAGCATCGCCTTTGATTCGTTAAGAATCCTCTCCAGCTCGTTATAGTCTTTGCCGGATATTTCGAGAGCAAACGGGGCTCCTGTGGTTCCCAGTGTTGACTGCAAAGCTGACTCCTCCCTTTTAAAACTGATCTCAAGATCGGGAAGATCGCCCAGGTAATTACTTATTGCTGAAATCGCCATCTCTGTTTCCCTGGCGAACTCCGGCTTGAGAATGACTTTTAAGGATGCGGTGTTCTCTCCTTTAATATCCTCAGCCTGGCTCAGGCTTGATGTGATATCCGAACCGGAGTGGCAGTAAATAAGACTGATCTTATCCCCGAGAAGCTCCCGGATAACCATCTCCGTTTTGGCGGTTGTTGAAGCAGTACGCAAAAGATCAGTTCCTTCCGGTAGTTTCATATCTATCGTGAATACCGCTGATTCTGATCTTGGCATAAATTCACTTCCGATCTTTGGTATCAGCAATCCCGATACTGCCAGGAGAATAACTGAAGTAATGATCACCAGTTTTCTTTTTTCAACGATCTTCTCAAGCCGGCGCTTATACCATCCGAACTGAAGAGGAGGGGCTTTGGCTATTCCTGTTTTATCTTTATCAGGAAATAAAGTTGAAACAAGCATTGGGATCACGAGCATTGCCACGACCAGAGACGACATAAGAGCAAATGTCACGGTCCAGGCCTGGTCCTTGAACATCTCTCCGGAAGCTCCGTGCAGGTAAATAATAGGCAGGAATACGATGACAGTTGTCACTGTGGTCGCGGTTATTGCCGCACCGACTTCACCTGTTCCGCGGATTACCGCTTCCTTAAGCGGAACTCCTTCCTCACGCAAACGCGTTATATTCTCAAGGACAACAATTGCATTATCCACCAGCATACCTGCACCAAGAGCAAGACCCCCAAGTGTCATTATGTTGAGAGTCAGATGATTGAAATACATGAGGTTGAAGGTGGCAATGATCGATACCGGGATTGCGACACTAATGACAAGGGTAGTACCTATCCTCCTGAGGAAAACATAAAGCACAAAGACAGAAAGCAGAATTCCGACAAGCAGGGTGTTCTTAACTTCCCCGATGGCATTATCGATATATTCTCCCTGGTCATGCACCCTTATAAATTCATAACCCGGCAAAGCACCTTCAAGGGATGTTATCGCGGTATGCAGACTCCTGACCGCATCTACAGTATTAAATTTTGGCTCTTTATAGATCATTAAGCCGATACAACGTTCCCCGTTTATCGTCACTATATTCTCCGGATCCTTATTGGCAAAACTGATTTTTGCCACATCCCTCAGGGTTACAGGAATTTTACCGGAAACATCATTTGACTGAGACACTTCCTGGTTCAGGCCCGGAGTTAGTGACCCGTTACCTGAAGATTGATTTGCGGTTTGCTGTTTAAAGCCGACAACGATGTTTTCAAGATCTGTAATATCCTTCAGAACACTTACTCCTTTTACTGTGTACTTAAGACCCATGTCAACAATCGAACCTCCGGATACATTCCTGTTGTAATTGTTGATCTGGGCTGCAATTGCATCTGTTGTGAGACCAAATGATTCAAGTATATACTTGTTTGTTTCAATTACCACTTCGCTTTCCTCAGCGCCTGAGAGTTTCACATCAGCAACGCCTTCTATCCTGACGAGCTCGTTTCTGATGTAATTCTCAGCCACTTTTCTTACCTCATCCAGGTTTGACATCGACGGGTTTTTAAGGCCGACGATCATCACGGGATCGGCATTCGGATCATATTGCGATATAGTGAAATCTTCTATGTCAGTATTCTGACTGAATGAATTAAGCTCTTTCTGGAGATCGAGAAAAGCTTCATCCATATCCTTGTTCCAGTCATATTCAACAGTTATTATTGCTGAACCGGCCCGGCAAACAGATGAAACCTGTACCACATCGCTCTGCCGCATTGACAGCGATTCTATCTGATCAACATAGTTTTTCTCAATTTCTTCAGGCGGTTTTTCCCCGGCCTTCAGCTCGATGAAGATCTTCGGATTGTTAAGGTCAGGGAAGAGATCGGTTCCCAGCTTTCCAAATGATATGAAGCCAAGGAGAACTATCCCCAGGACAAGCATCAGCACCGTTACCGGGTACCTGACCGCAAATTGGGCTATCCTGTTCATGTCAGCTATTTGATGATTTTAACTTTCGACCTGTTGCTCAGTGTTTCAAAACCACTTGTAACGATCCTTTCATTCTTTTCAAGTCCGCGGGTAACCTCAACTTCGGTAAGATTTTCCAGCCCGGTCTCAATAACTCTTTCCACAGCTACAGTCCTGTCTACAATAAATACTGTTTTCCCTTTCTGGCGCGAAAGAATGACGCTTTTCGGGATGACAATCACAGAGTCCTTATGATTGGTTATTATATCAGCTTTCACAAACATACCGGGGCGAAGCAGCAGGTCAGGATTTTCGATTGTTATGTTGCCTTTGAAAGTCCGGGTATTTGCATCAATAGCCGGGGACAATTGACTAATTCTTCCAAGAATTGTATCCTCGGGTAATAGTGTAATTTGTGAGTTTGGCTATTTGTCCGGGCCTGATCGAGGAAATATATTTTTCGGGCAGCTGGACTTCCATATACATTACCTTGTAGTCCATGATCTTTGCCATCGTTGACCCCGTTTCCACCTGAGTTCCCTGTGTATAATAAGGCAGATCCACTATTACACCATCGATCGGCGAAACAATCCTGGTTTTTTCCATCTGCAGCCTGGAATTCTCCACTGTTGTTTTTGCATTCTCATAATTGATTCCTGCTGTCTTCAGGTCCTTCAGGGTAACACCTCCTTTTTCATAAAGGGATTCCTGTTTTTTAAGCTCTGTCTCCGAAAGCTCAAGATTAAGCTGATTCGTTTCGAGCTTCAGTGAATTGACATATTCCTTATCCTCCAGGCGGGCAATCATTTCACCGGTCATCACCCTGTCTCCAAGCTGCCATGGTCTTCCGGTTCTGGGATTTTTTTCAAGGAAATAAAGGGCAGTGATCTTTGATTTGAGAAGTATGTCGCCTTTCGGGAAGGCGGTGCCTGTTGTATTTATAAATTCCTCTATAGGCTTCAGCCTTATTTCTTCGACTGAAACAGGTATTTCGACATCGGCATTAAGGTTCTGGTCCTGGTTTCTGCAGCCGGAAAAAACAAGCAATGCAACTGCAACTAAGGAAAGGATCTTTTTCATGATTGTATTATTTGGATGCATTTGTGGTTTGGTTTGATGTTTCGATGGTTTTAACCGGAGTTACTGATTGTTTCTTCTCAAAATCATACAGGGTCTGGATCTTAAGATTCAGCAGCTCAAGTTTATACGAGATAAGTGCATTAGTCAGCGCAAGCTGTTTCTCAGATAGCTGGTTTTGCACAAGGTTGAGATCCATCCCTGTAAGATCACCGTTCCTGTATTTTTCCAGATTCAGATCATAAGTAAGCTGGGCATTAGTCACAGACTGACGTGCTATTTCAATCTGGTTCTGAAGGTTCAGCAGATTCCTGAATACTTTTCTTATATCGAGAATAATAGTATTCTGCTGCTCTTCCCAGGATATTTTCGACGATTCAATTGTTGCTTCAGCAGCTTTTATCCTGGATTTCCTCTCTCCCCAGTCCCACAAAGGAATTGTCAGTGACAGTTCGACCGATTCGTTATCTGTCGGATTGTCATATACATCTTTGAATTTCTCATTATCCCCGAAAAGTCCCACTGTAAGACCGAGGTTGCCCCTGAACTCATTAAGCGATTTTGTCTGGATCAGATCAAACTGGGTAGACTCAATCTGTATTTGTCTCTGACGCAATTCCATCCTGTTTGCGAGGCCCTGGTCAATAGCAAAAGCTATATCCACCGCTACCGTATCAACATCAATATTCGGCAGTACAACAAGATCATCATAGAGACTCATTCCAATCAGTATCTTGAATTCATCCTTCGCATTTTCAAGGGACACCATTTTGTTCTCAAAATCAGATTTGGTTGTTGCCAGGTTCAGTTCTGCCTGGAACATCTCTTCCCTGGGCGAGATACCGGCATCAACCTTGTTCTTTGAAACTTCATAGCTCTGCTGCATGTTTTCGTACGCCTGCCTTGAAATATCGAGACTCTGCTGCTGCTGGTACACATAATAGAAAGCCTGGGCAACCTGCCTCTCGAGGGCAAGAAGCTGGATTGCATAATCGAGCTGTGAATTCTCCAATGCAAGTTCAAGCTCTTTTAGCTGAAGCTTAGTCCGGTTATATGTGAACAACGGCTGTTCAAGGCTCACTGAAAGATTATTGCTGAATCCTTTTGTGGTTGTGTTCGTGAATTCACTGTAGGAATCATAGTAGCCGAACCTGTTGTTAAGCGAAAGGCGTGCATCGCTGATAACAATCGGCTGAGATATTGTGAAGTTCCCGTAACTTTCAGTGGTTTTCCTTGAGTTCCAGTCAGAAATGAGCTCATTGAATTCCCTGTTCTGGTTATAACTCAAAGGATTGAGAATAAGAGAGAAATTTGATTTCAATGCTGCATTCTGGGCATTCAGGTTCTCCTGGTTCCTTAGAAGGTTGAGCCTTGTTCTTTTTACCGACGGACTGTTCTCCTCCGCTACTGTGAGTGATTGTTCAAGCGTGAGTCCCTTTTGTGGCAGAACCCTGATCGGAATTGCTGAAAGCAGGATTAATAGTATTGATGTAGCTGCTTTTCCGGTTATTAGTTTCATTTTAAGGTTATTATCTTAATGTTTATATTATTATTTATATTAAAATATGTATTATAATATAATTATAATTTATTATGCCCGTTCCCCCCTTAGTTCTTTGCTTTGCCCTTTGCCCTTTGCCCTCTGCCCTGTGCCCTGTGCCATTTATTCCTGCTTTACCCATTTTACCGCATCACCGATAACAACCTTTCCCTGCGACTGGTTTGTCAATTCGATTTTTGCAGTATCTGACAGATAGTACCTTCCCAGGTTGTTCCATCCTCCTTCTGCATTTTCATAGTCAACGGTTATTTCTTCAACACCCTGGTCATGGTAAATTTTATAATGCATATCCTGGTACGGGCTTTTTTCACCGGGCTCTCCGGGTGCAGGCATCCCGCCTTCAGGCCCTCCACGTCTCACTGTCACCCTTTCAATTGATTTGCCGATGTAGGTATAAACATCATAGTATCCCGGTTCAGATATGGGCGCTGACCAGCTGATCAGTCGTTCTGCAGTGTTCGAAGGTCGTGTGTAAACTGCCGACATAATATATTTGCCGTAATATGTGGATTGTATAACAGGCTGCCATGTTTCAGGCACCCAGTAAGCTCTTACAGTCTCGTATGTTCTTGCATATTTCCTTGTTATTCCCAGCATTCTTTTAAGAGGGCTCTGGTCATTTTTTTCTCCGGAATCAAAGCCGGGATCCTCATTGTCAACTATTATTTCAGAAGGATCGCTGAGTTTAGGCAGAGCCGGCAGGACTTCCTCTCCTTCGAAAGGTTTCAGTCTGCCTTTTGCTTTAATCGTTTCATTGATTGGAAGAACTATCTGTCCTGGTATATTCCTTGAGAATAAGGTATTAATTGCTACGGATCTTGGCTGATAATCAAGAAGCACACCTATTCTTTTTGCCTGCCGGGCATCCAGGTATACTATCCTCGAGATATCACCGGTTTCCATTCCCCTGCCCTGTACAGCGACAGTAATTCCTCCCCTGTCACCAAAAGAAACATTTGTCTGAGGTTCCTGTCCGGTCCGGAATGATACATTGAAAAGGCCTGCCACAGGTTCGGGATTTATAACAGTGAAGGTGACCTGGTACCTCGACCTGTCGTCAACCACTATCTCTGAAGCTCTCAGATCCTCCACCATGAACCCCGGCTGATCCTTCCCGTTGAACCAGTTTTCAAGGTGAGGATAAAACTCAAATCCGAATTTTTCATTTATATCCTTGTTCAGTTTAAGAAGATCGACCTTGGTAAATTTATTATCATCAAGATATTTTCTGAACCAGGCATTGAATTGCTCGTTTCCCGCCCTTGACCTGAGAAGGTTGAAAAGCCAGTCTCCCTTAACTGTAACGACTGTTCTGATCGTATCACCCTGAGGATTCTTTTTGAGTATCTCGCTGAAAGGGACATCTTTAAGGATGAGATTCGCCTTATCGTTTTCTGATAGTCCGTCCTGTATCATGAAATTGCCCTGTTCCGGTTCAATAACTTTCTGGAGATGGGATTCGAAGACTGTATTAATCACCGGGTAATCGGAAGAATAAAAATTATTCTTGAAAAAGTAAAAGCTCGGACCAAGCCTGTACCTGACAGGTTCATTCATGGCCATCCCGTTTACCCATCTGAAATCCTGGCCGCTTATGAAGGTGTTCCTGATGAAGTTATTAAAGATCCTGACCTGCAATTCCTTATCGGTAATTACCTGGTTGTTTCTTGTCATTTGTTTCTTTTGCTGGGTAAACCGCTTGGCAAAACCTGCGTTCCTTAATGTTGACAGCTTCTCGGGCAGGAGCACCATCGAAGGCTGAACCTCAGCCCTGGTCTGGGTATTCTGTTTAGGATATGAATGAAACTGGACCGGAACTTCAACCAGTGATAACGTTTTATACGGGTATGGTGTGGAGAAGTTGGTCTCAAGCTCTCTCATGATGCCTGAAACCATGCTGCCAAGGGTATCTTTGATTTCTGAAAGATCTTTGGTGTAATAATCGTGTCCGGGGAAGTAATAGGTGAAATACTGAACCGAATCAACAGTAAGGGTATCGGTTCTGTAGTTGCCGATAGCAAGTGTTATCCCATGCATTGGATTATCTGGTGAAAAGTGGCTATAGCCTCCTGATTTTTCACAATGTCCCTGTGAGATTGCCATTAATCCGTTTTCATCCTTTACCCTGAGGGTGTATTCAGAGAAATCGATTTTTATTCTCGCAGGATTAGATGGATAATAATTGAGTGATGCAACAGGGTACCAGTGCGAATCCGGGGTCAGAAGGACATAGTCCTCACTGAGGAATGCCTGCCTTTTACTTACATTGACCATTGCGATCCGGTAAGGATTCTCTTTTATGTTATCGCTGTAGTCGGGATAGCAGAATGATTCATTGATCTTCCCTTCATAGACTATTTCAAGGGAATCTGTTTCCCCCGGGACAAGCGGTTTTTCAGGAGTTACTTCAATTACATGAAAGGTTCTCGTGTAGGTCGAATTTCCATTGATCGTCTTTGCAGCAGTCACTGCCAGGTCAGGGTTAAGCGACAAAATGTAGCTTTCGAGCGGCTCAGTGTTGTTATTTTTTAGCGTAATCCGCGAGATACCTTTTATTGTCCCGCCGATATGCTCAATTTCGATGTCAGTATGGGTTACGTCAGCGAATATCCTGTTTTCAAATTTCCTGTTGGTTTCAATGACCTGCTCCTTCGTTATTATACCTTTTTTATACAGCGACCATGTGTTCCAGCCGCATATTGCCGCTGAAGCGGAAAAGAGCACGCATAAAATCATTGCTAGGATGCTATGAGGCTTCGATTGGGGTAATCTTCTGAAAAGAAGAACAGTTCCGAATACAAGCGCTGCACCAAGTGAGAAAAATAATCCCCGCTGGTTAAAGATGAGCTGCATATTATCGAATCCCACCATGCCGGATTTGAATACCGGAAGGCCGAAAGCCATATAATCGAATATTGATCCCATCCTGAACCAGAGATAAAACATATCGAGGCCGGCGATCCCGAGAAGGAGAAGAAAAGTAATAGCCTGGTTCCTTATTACCGACATCATCATGAATGCAAAGCCAAGGCTGAAGAGTATCGTTGGTACGGAAATTATCAGCAGGTAGGAGATGTATGACATAATATCGACAGTCATTTTTGTCGATATGATGTTCATTAACAAGGCTATCGATAAAATAACAAGATCAAGGCCAAGGAAAAGCCTGAGTATGCCCCAGGTCTTTCCTGTAATGTATTCGAAATTCGACATTGATCTTGTGTACAGAACTTCATTGGTGTCCAGCTTTTTATCTCTCTTGAGAAAATCTGCGGAAAGGAATATGACGACAATCGCCTGACCGATATTAAGAAGATAAAGGTTAATAAGCGGGACTGATGATGGTATTGATACAAGATCCCAATCCTCCTCACCAATAGGAGAGAATACTCCTATGTTCATAAAGGTGAATATGAAAAGAGCGCCAAGGGAAAAGAGCCGGAAGAACCAGCTTCTTCTCAGGGTCCTGGCTTCATATTTTGCAACTGTGCTTATATTATGGATGAAAGACATAATCGGAAATTTTTTCAGTCGGAGGTATCTGCATGGAGCTTATGTTCCATATAATATACATAGGCATGTTCAATATTCGGGATAATTGCGGTTCCGGGATATTCAGGGGGATCATCGGCAACAATCTGAACTTCCCAGCCAGTTTCGGATGGTATGGTGGAGATCACATTATATTTTTCCTTGACGTATTCATATTGTTCAGGGCTAAGGTTTAGCCTGAAAACATGGCCATCAGCTATATTTACAAGGTTTTCAGGAGATCCTGAAAAGACCAGCTCGCCCCGGTTGAGCAGAGCCATCCCCTGGCAGGTGGAGGAAATATCTCCAACGATATGAGTGGAGAGAATAATTGTTACATCATGCTGACTCAGTTGCGAAAGGATATTTCTGAATCTTATCCTTTCGTCAGGATCCAGTCCTGTTGTCGGCTCGTCAACAATTATTATTTTTGGATTTCCGATAAGAGCCTGGGCTATTCCCAGTCGTCTCTTCATACCGCCCGATAGTCTGTTAGCCTGCCTGTCGCGGACTTCCAGCAATCCTACCTGGTCGAGGAGCCTGTCAACTTCTTCAATTCTCGATTTCCTGTTTTTCAATCCGGCGAGAGAACCTGAATAATCGAGAAACTCCCAGGTTTTAAGCGCACTGAAGAACCTGAAATCCTGGGGAGGTATCCAAGCATGCTCCTTATCTCTTTCCTGTGCTTCTGAATGTCTTTTCCGTTAACAAGAACCTCACCGCTTGTAGGTTTCATTAGTGTGACCATTATTCTCATCAGGCTTGATTTCCCGGCGCCATTGGGACCTAAAAGCCCGAACATGCCGGTGCCGAATTCGAGATTAATGTCTTTAAGGGCCTGGTTTCCGTTTTCATATACCTTATTCAGCCCTTTTATTTCAATTTTCATGGGAGGTTCGCGATATTTTTTGTTTGGACGCTATAAAGACGTAAAATATTTCAAATGTTGCAGTAATTCTTATCTCTTAAATGTTCTCTAAGTTAATCCTGAAACCTAACTGCTTTAATTTCAGATTACGATATTATTTCAAATTTGCATACTTTTAATAAAAAAGTACTTTGAACTGCAAAGCTAATATATTTTTCATAAGAAAAAAATTTATATGCCATAATCTACTTCAGTTGTGAACCTGCATTATATTTATGGGCATTCTTTCTCTCACCTGGTATGAGATTCTTCAGTCCACTGTACCTGCCACCCTCGATTGTCATCCTGAGGCTTAATTCAAATTTTTTTGCACTCCTGACGATAATGACAAGAGAATGTTACCGGGCTGCAGTAAGAGATTCTTCAGTCGAAAACCTCCGCAGGCTACGGTTTTCTCCTTACTAATGACATGCATATAGTGGTGAATAGTGAGTGAGTGGCGCGTTTTGGAATAATTCTTCCTTTTTCAGAATTTTTCTGCAAAACGCGCCACTTCACTCCTCCATACCTTCCAACCGTGATTGTCATCCTGAACGAAGCGAAGCGAAGTGAAGGATCTTATAAGGCTGTGTACCAATTATATACATAGCTTGTCATTAGTAACGCAGCGAAGCGAAGTGAAGGATCTTATAAGAATGTGTATCAATTACATACAGAGCTTGTCATTAGTCTTGTCATTAGTAGGTTTTAGGCAATGACAAGGGATAGGTATCAGGCTGCAGTAAGAGATTCTTCAGTCGAAAACCTCCGCAGGCTACGGTTTTCTCCTTACTAATGACAACAACATGTAATTCACGCATTATAAGCCACTTGGACATTTAGATCTTTTGCCAATCTTTCAAGTGATTTATGTTTTTGTGCTAATAAACGTTCTTCATATTTTTTAATTCCTTCCTCAACAAATGACATTCCCTTAACCATAATGCGCCAGTATAGTACAGCCAACTTTCGTGCAACAGACTTTATAGCTATTGGAGAACCTTTTCTTGATTTGAGTCTTCTGCCAAATGCACCTAAGGCAATTCGTTTACTAGATAATAAACTTTGAGCTATCTGCCTGAAGATTTGCCCTGCTTTGGGGTGTCCCTTTTTTCTTTTATTTCTTCTCATTTTACCTGATGTATGCTGACCGGGAGCCAAACCAAGCCAACTGGTATAATGCTTTTCTGATGGCCATCGGGTTAAATCAGTACCTGTTTCTGATAATAGCTGCATCCAGCTATAATCTGTAATTCCGGATAAGGCTGTAGCGTCTTTGCCATCAAATATCTTCAATAAAGAAGTCCCAAGATTATCAATATCAGGTTTATTATGCCGTATTGGTTTTCTTTGTCCTTCAGATTTTTGATCCGATTTCCCTTTCCCTATTCTATTTATTACCTCACCCAGCATCTGATCACACTGCTCAATTTGATGCTGGTAAAAAAGATAGGAGTCAAATGCTTGTTGTAGGGCAAACAATCCATGTTTGGTGTACCTGCCATTTAAGGATTTTAAAACCTCGTCTTTCTTGTTTTTTAGTATTTTAGTATGGCACATTTTTAATAATGTCTCTTTATCACGCTCTCCTTTTAGGATTGCTTCTATGATAGCCAAACCACTTGCGCCATGTATTTGACTTAAAACCTCAGTAAGCCTGATATTCATTTCAGTTAAAGCCTTTTGCATATGATTAATATGCATAGCTGCTGAACGTATGTGGTCTTCCCTTAAACGCTGATAAGATCTTAGTTCTTTTATATCTGCTTCGGCAACAAAACATCTGTTTAATAAACCATAACTGTGAAGTTGCTGTATCCACTGGCAATCTTTTACGTCAGTCTTACGCCCGGGAACCTGTTTGGTTTGACGTCCATCCACCAGCCATACCTCAATACCTGCCTCTTCTAACATCTCATATAAGATGTTCCAGTAAACTCCGGTTGCTTCCATAGCAACTGTTTCAATGTTATTTTCCAGGAAGATAATCCCTTAGCTTCTCAAAATCTTCTGTGAACGTAAAA
The DNA here is from genome assembly GCA_963744745.1 of uncultured Bacteroidota bacterium. Classification (GTDB taxonomy): domain Bacteria; phylum Bacteroidota; class Bacteroidia; order Bacteroidales; family VadinHA17; genus LD21. The sequence continues at coordinate 923,618 of CAVUVD010000002.1, forward strand.
AAAGATCTAACATCCATATTCTCAATCGATACAAATACTTTCTTTGCACCAATATCGATACCTCCGGCATTCTTTCTTATTTTTTCCATTTTTAAAATTTTAGTAATATAAAATATTTACACCCGGAAGGCCTCTAGGAAATGAAAAGCTACTGAATCGGACATTCCTGATAAAGGAAGTACCAAACCTGATGACTCAATCTTCCGGAACCATACTCAGAAACAGGCAAAATGCACTAAAACGAGACACGGTCAAACTGTGTAAAAAACATTACAAAAATAATTACTACAATTGGTTTTGTCATAGTACCTGATGTACAAAAAATGTATGAAAACCTCAGAATGACATGCATATAGTGGTGAATAGTGAGTGAAGTGGCGCGTTTTGGAATAATTCTTCCCTTTTCAGAATTTTTCTGCAAAACGCGCCACTTCACTCCTCCATACCTTCCAACCGCGATTGTCATCCTGAACGAAGCGAAGCGAAGTGAAGGATCTTATAAGGCTGTGTACCAATTATATACATAGCTTGTCATTAGTAACGAAGCGAAGCGAAGTGAAGGATCTTATAAGAATGTGTATCAATTACATACAGAGCTTGTCATTAGTCTTGTCATTAGTAGGTTTTAGGCAATGACAAGGGATAGGTATCAGGCTGCAGTAAGAGATTCTTCAGTCGAAAACCTCCGCAGGCTACGGTTTTCTCCTTCAGAATGACATGCATATAGTGGTGAATAGTGAGTGAAGTGGCGCGTTTTGGAATAATTCTTCCCTTTTCAGAATTTTTCTGCAAAACGCGCCACTTCACTCCTCCATACCTTCCAACCGCGATTGTCATCCTGAACGAAGCGAAGCGAAGTGAAGGATCTTATAAGGCTGTGTACCAATTATATACATAGCTTGTCATTAGTAACGAAGCGAAGCGAAGTGAAGGATCTTATAAGAATGTGTATCAATTACATACAGAGCTTGTCATTAGCAACGCAGCAAAGCAAAGCGAAGTGAAGCATCTTTCGCGATCGAGTTCCAATAATATAAGAACTTGTCATTAGCAACGCAGCGAAGCGAAGTGAAGGATCTTATAAGGTTGTGCACCAATTATATACATAGCTTGTCATAAGCAATGCAGCGTCAGCGGAGTGCAGGATCTTATAATATTGTAAAACAATTATTTACAGAGCTTGTCAATTATTATTACAGAGCTTGTCGTTAGCAACGTAGCGCAGGGAGACTGAAGATTAATAGTAGAGAAACATATCCTGAACACCTGAACCGGAATAATATAGTTCTGCAAAATAAATATTTTCCTACTTTTGTGCAGTCTAATGCACCCTTGATGGCTTATCAGAAAAATAAACGGAAGATTATTAATGATCCTGTTTATGGTTTTATAGGCATTCGCAATGATTTCGTTTTCGATCTTATCGAGCATCCATGGTTTCAAAGGCTGAGAAATATTAAACAGCTGGGTCTCACGAGCTTTGTATATCCCGGAGCGAACCACACCCGTTTTCAACATGCTGTTGGAGCGCTGCACCTGATGTGTATGGCCCTTGAAACTCTCAGGAGCAAGGGAGTCCAGATATCGGCAGAAGAGGAAGAGGCTGCGTGCGTTGCTATTCTTCTTCATGATTGCGGTCATGGTCCGTTTTCCCATGCACTGGAAAATTCTATTATCAGCAATATAACTCATGAAGATATCTCATTATTGCTTATGAGAAGATTGAATGAGGAATATAATGGCAGGCTGAACCTGGCTCTCGACATATTCTCAGGTACCTACCGCAGGAGATTCTTTCATGATCTCATAGCAGGACAGATTGATATGGACAGGCTTGATTATCTTATGCGTGACAGCTTCTTTACAGGGGTCATTGAAGGATCGGTGGGATTTGACAGGATAATAAGCATGCTTAATGTTGTTGATGAAGGTCTCGTGGTTGACGAAAAAGGAATATACTCTCTTGAGAAGTTTCTTATTGCGCGCAGGTTGATGTACTGGCAGGTATACATGCACAAAACTGTAATATCATCTGAAAGCCTGCTGGTCAAGGTTTTAAAACGTGCGAAGGAGCTTGCCGGCACAGGCATTGATCTTTATTCGACACCTGCCCTGAGATTTTTTCTTTATAACAAAATTGGGAAAAATGATCTTTTTTTCGACGGGTTGTTCACGCCTGGACTTATAGCAGCAAACTTCACGCGGCTTGACGATTCCGATATCATGATTTCTGCAAAATACTGGAATGATATCGGCGACAGGGTTCTTTCCGACCTTTCCACCAGACTGATTAATCGCGACCTGTTCGCGATCGAATTGCAGAATGAGCCTTTTGATAATGCACAAATTAAAAATCTGCAGACTTGCACGGCCTTCAGGATAGGAATTAATTTTGAGCTTGCCGATTATTATGTATTTTCGAACACAATATCTAATCTTGCATATACTCCTGAAGCGCCTGAGGTTAAAATACTTCTGAAGAACGGGAAAACAGCTCTGATCTCTGAAGTATCTGATATGTTTGATCACAGATTTGTATCGGAGAGAATAACCAAGCATTTTTTGTGTTATCCTAAGGAATGCCGTTGAGACGAAGGGCAGGGAGCAGGGGGCAAGGGGCAAAAGATAGCTCAGGGCACAGGGCTCAGGAAGACCAATAGATCAGAAGACCAGACGAGAAGAAGACACCAAGACACCGAAAGACACCAAGACACCAAGACACCAAGACACCAAGACAACACAAGACAAAATATCATGGAATTTGATGCAGCAACAATCGCAGGATTTCTCAAAGGCGAAATTGAAGGAGATCCGAAAATAAAAGTAAACACAATAGCAAAAATTGAGGAAGGTCGCCCGGGAGCATTGTCTTTCCTCGCAAATCCAAAGTATGAACAATATATATATAGTACGGCTTCATCAATTGTTCTTGTCAATAAAAGCTTTGTTCCTTCATCAAAGGTGAGTGCAACAATGATCAGGGTTGAAAATGCTTATGAAGCTTTTGCTTCCCTGTTGCAGCTTGTCGACAAAGCACGACCGCGGAAAAAAGGCATTCATCCGACAGCTATTATAGAAGAAGGCGCAAAAATTGGCACCGACGTGTATATTGGACCGTATGCCTATATTGGTGATAACAGTATAGTTGGTGACGGCAGTTCAATCTACCCACATGTTTACATTGGTGATAATGCACGAATCGGTAAAAACTGCTCCTTGTACCACCGGGTAACAATTTATCATGAATGTGTTCTGGGGGATGGTTGCATTATTCATGCAGGCTCAGTAATTGGCAGCGACGGATTCGGATTTGCACCGCAATCGGAAAATGAGTTCATGAAAATTCCGCAACTTGGAAATGTAATTCTGGAGGATCACGTTGAAATAGGTGCAAACACAACTATCGACAGGGCTACAATGGGTTCGACAATAATACGAAAAGGAGTGAAGCTTGATAACCTTATCCAGATCGGACATAATGTTGAGATCGGTGAAAATACAGTAATGGCGGCTCAGACAGGTATTTCAGGGTCGACAAAGATTGGCAGGAACTGCATGCTAGGCGGTCAGGTTGGAATTGCAGGTCACCTGAAAATAGCCAATGGTACAAAAATCGGGGCACAGGCTGGATTAATGGGCAATATTAAAGAAGAGAACACAGCTCTTCTTGGCTCACCCGCAATGGAATTGAAATCTTTTCTCAGATCATCCGTTGTTATAAAAAATCTTCCGGAGATGAAATCCAGGCTCGACAGGATTGAAAAAGACATTCAATCACAGAAAAGTAAATGATTATAAAAAAGTGAAATTCACGTCTGTGTGGAAAAACTTCTTGAATATTCAGTTTTTTTTATTCTTTTGCAATGAATTTTTATAATAAACTTATTAATGAGCGAAAAGCAGAGAACTCTTGCAAAAGAGATCAGCGTCACAGGTAAAGGTTTGCACACAGGAATAAATGTTACACTAACCTACAAACCTGCCCCGGCCAATCATGGATATAAGTTTTGCAGAACCGACCTTCCCGGCAAGCCGGTGATAGATGCACTTGCAGAACATGTTACAGAGACAGCAAGGGGAACTACCCTGGTCCAGAATAATGCTTCAGTTGCCACAGTTGAGCATGTGCTTGCTGCACTTTACGGTCTCCAGGTCGATAATGCTCTTATTGAGCTTGACGGTCCCGAGGCCCCGATAATGGGCGGCTCTTCATGGAAATTTGTTGAAGCCATCAGGCAGGCGGGGATTGTCGAGCTTAAAGAAGACAGGAACTATTTTGTTATCAAACAGAAGATCACATATTCCGAAGAGGACCATGGAGTGGACCTTATAGTTTACCCTGATGACCACCTTAGCATCAATGTCCTGATCGATTATAATTCAAAAATACTCGGTAATCAGTATTCGATTCTGGATTCGATAAAAAACTTCGAGGAGGAGATATCACGATGCAGAACTTTTGTATTCTTCCATGAACTTGAGCCGCTCTTCAATGCAGGAAAGATAAAAGGCGGCGATCTTGATAGCGCGATTGTAATTCTTGAAAAGGAAGTTGAACAGGAAGAGATCGACAGGATAGCAAGGCTGTTTAACCGCCCTGGAATAAACAGACATAATGCCGGCGTTCTTAATAATACGGAGCTGCAATACCCTAATGAACCCGCAAGACATAAGCTTCTTGATATCATAGGTGATATTGCTCTTGTCGGTCACCCGATCAAGGGCAAGATTGTAGCAACACGACCGGGACATCATGCAAACACCAGGCTTGCCAGGATCATCAGGCAGGAAATGAAGAAAGCAGCCTCTAAAAAAGACATTCCGGTCTACGATCCAACCCAGCCTCCGGTATATACAATCGAGGATATTAAGAGAAAACTGCCTCACAGGTTTCCATTCCTGCTTGTCGATAAAGTGATTTCACTCGACGAAACAACAATAGTTGGCTTAAAGAATGTCACATTCAATGAAGCTTTTTTCCAGGGTCATTTTCCTGAAGAACCAGTAATGCCTGGTGTATTGATGGTTGAAGCATTGGCACAGACGGGGGGACTACTGGTTCTCAGCACTGTTGACGAACCGGAAAAATATTCAACCTACTTCCTGAAAATCGACAAGCTGAAATTCAGGCAAAAAGTTGTTCCGGGAGATACTTTAATCCTTAAGATGGAGCTCACCGATGCAATTCGCCGGGGAATTATTACAATGTTCGGACAGGCGTTTGTCGGGAATAATCTTGTACTTGAAGGTGAAATGACCGCCCAGGTTATTAAAAATAAATAACATCAATGATCTCTAATCTTGCTTTTGTTCATCCCAATGCAGTTCTTGGAAAAGACGTAATTGTTGAACCCTTTTCTTATGTAGCCGACAATGTTGAGATCGGCGATGGGACCTGGATTGGTCCGAATGCTACTGTAATGTGGGGAGCCAGGATCGGGAAAAAATGCAGGATTTTCCCCACTGCTGTTTTATCAGCAATTCCTCAGGATCTGAAATTCAGGGGGGAGGAAACTGTAACGGTTATCGGGGATAATACTACGATCAGGGAAGGGGCTACAGTAAACAGGGGGACAGCATCAGCAGGGATAACCAAAATCGGGAATAATTGTCTGTTAATGGCATACTCCCATGTGGGGCATGATTGCTTTGTCGGTAATAATGTCATTATTGGTAATACAACCGGTCTTGCAGGTGAAGTGAAGGTAGATGATTTTGCAATTCTCAGCGGGGGAACGCTTGTACACCAGTTTGCGAGAATTGGAGCTCATGTATTCATTGGAGGTGGTGGAAAAGTCAGGATCGACGTGCCCCCCTTTGTACTCGCTGACCGCGAACCACTTTCTTACATGGGATTAAATGTTGTCGGGCTTCAGAGACGTGGATTCGAAAAGGAACGCATCGATGAGATTCATAATATCTACAGGGCTGTTTACCAGAAAGGAATGAATTTCTCGCAGGCTCTGGATTATGTCGAGAAAGAGTTTAAACCCTCACCCGACAGGGACTCTATTATTGATTTTTTCAGGAAATCAGAGAGAGGTGTCATACGCGCTCCTAAGACGTCGTCCAGCCCTGGGCAGAGAGAGTAACCTCGGCCCCTCCCTGTCCGACAAGAATATAACCTGATTCAGGCTGGGTCATATGTCCGATAACATTGACATTATCAAGTCTTTTTACCTTCTCAAAGGCATCAAGCTTTACAGTAAAAAGCAACTCGTAATCCTCACCCCCGTTAAGAGCAGGAGTGACCGGATCGATATTGAACTCCTCAGAGATTTTTGCCGTCTCATAATCGATCGGGATCTTTTCTGCATAAATCCTGCATCCTGTCCCCGACAGTTTGCAGATATGAATAAGATCCGATGCCAGCCCGTCGGATACATCGATCATACCTGTAGGTTTAATGTTTTCTTTCTCAAGCTCCTCAAGAATATCCACCGGAAATTCGGGTTTAAGCTGCCTTTTTACTATATACTCGTATCCTGAGAGATCGGGTTGAATATTTTTTTCCTTTTCGAAAAGCTTTCTTTCCCTTTCAAGAAGTTGTAAACCCATGTATGCGGCGCCAAAATTCCCCGTTACACAAATCAGGTCTGCGGGACCTGCTCCCGACCTTTTGATCAGTGACTCCTTCGTTGCTGTTCCAATTGCAGTAATGCTGATTGTCAAACCGGTATATGAACTCGTTGTATCGCCTCCTGCAAGATCAACCTTATACTTATCACAGGCAAGCCGGATTCCTTCATATATCTCTTCAACCTGCTCTACAGTGAATCGCGAACTTATTCCAATAGCTACCAGTATCTGGGTAGGTGTTCCGTTCATTGCACAAATATCAGAGACACCTCTTATAACGGCTTTGTACCCGAGGTGCTTTAAAGGTGTATAGATCAGATTGAAATGAATTCCTTCCAGAAAAAGGTCCGTTGAAACAAGGGTCAGCATATCGCCTGAATCAATAACAGCAGAATCATCACCAATTCCGGAAATTGTTGTTTTATTCTCACGTCTGGCGGTCTTTGCCAGGTGATCTATCAGGCCGAACTTTCCCAGTTTGCTTATCGGTGTGGCATTGTTTTCTGAATTTCCCATTTTTATTTTTTAACGCAGAGTTCGCAGGTTTGCCAGCGTCACAGCCCTGGCTCGCAGAGAACGCTGATTAGATATTAACTATATCGCGACCGAAAGGGTTCAATGCCACCGCGGTAAGCTTGAAATGCTGAAGCCCAAATGGGATGCCTATTATAGTTATGCAAAGCAGCAGTCCGAATAATGCATGGGATATTGCTATCCATAACCCGCCGAACAACAGCCATATTATGTTCATCAGAATATAAAGACAACCGTTTGCCCTGACGTGTACCCGGGTATCCCGTCCGAAAGGCCACAGTGCAAGCGAAGCCATTTTAAGGGTCTGAATACCGAATGGTATGCCAACAATTGTAATAAATAAAACCAGGCTGCCGATAAAATACTCGATGGCAATAACTATTCCACCGAAAATAAGCCAGATAAGATTTCCAAGGATATTCATGGGCTATTCAAGTATCACGTTCCTGTCTTTGGGATATTTAACCGAATAAGTAAGAATCAGCTGCCGGCTTTCCCCGGGTTTTATTTCGAGATCCCAGGTCACATAACCGGTTTGGGCATCGAGCAGGCCTCCTGATAATTCAGAAGTCTGCACTTCAATGCTGCTGTTCGAAGAAACAGGTATCTGATCCTTTACCAATATATTTACAGGGTTGGATTTATTGTTCCTTACTGTTATAAGGAAAGAACTTGTTTCTGTTTTATTAGCCCCAAGTACCCTTTTAGATGTAAAATCTTTCCTTTTCTCACGTTTTACCAGTATGCTGTTATCGGTTCCGAGTGACACTGTCAGAGTGTCAGTCAGCTGGTTGACATTCAGATGAGACTTACCAACAAATGAGTTCTCAAAATAGAGCGTGGATTCACCGCTCTGGAGACTCAGGTCAGCCCAGTTGGTTATATTGGCTGTGAGATAAGCCAGTTGAGACTTTTTTGGAAGAGTTATATACTTATATTCTGCAGGAGTCGTGAGTCTCTGAATTTCCACTGTCTGCATTTTCCCATCTGACAGTATTGTATAGGGTGTTGTTATATCAAAAGTGACGGTTGTTTCACCAACCTGCTTTTGTACTTCAGGTCCGACTGCCGGGGCAAAAGATACTTCATCGAGCACTTTCATTTCTGCAGCTTCTTCTGCCATCGCAGGCATTGCCTCATCTCTTCTCACAGCTCCTCTCGATCTCAGCGCCGGTTGCTGCAGAGCAAAGAAATCAATGAACCAGGGATATAATTCAGGAATATTGCCTGAAACCCAGGGAGTTGCATTTGAGAAGCTCAGCCTGACATTATTCCAGGGATTTCCTGTATTCTGGTAAACGTTAGCCTTATAGAAGATTGTCACCGGGTTCTTAATATCATCAACCCTGATGTCGTATGAAGGATACCAGCCCGCATTTGTGACAACATAGCTGATTATCAGTTTTCCCGAAACCTGCTTCTCGCCCGAGAGAGTGATAGTTATCTCACCTGAAGGCAGTTGTCCCTTCTCAAGCCTTGTTGAAAGTTGCTGCTGCAGTGCGGCTATCTGTATCTCATATTCCTTTATTTGACGCTGTCTCTTAAGAGTGTTCATCGTGACCTGTTCAATATTGGCAGTATACAGGTCTGTAATGCTCTTTATAAGATCAGCAGTTATTGTGGCCTCTTTAAGCAGTACGGCTTTATTCGCTGAGAGGAAGGAAGCTTTTTCCTGCAGGACAGATATTGCTGCTTTTTCATCTTCCACCTTCAGTTGAAGCTCCTCTGCCTGTGTTTGTAAGTTCTTAGCATCAGGAGTATCTTCGAGATTCTGGAGAAAATTGTTTTGCTGGTTCACTGAAAGTATCGTGAAATCACCTGATCCTTTTACCTGTACACTCTGCGGATCGATATAAGGCGACAGCCCTGTCAGCCGCAGAACTGTTCTGCCAGGTGTAACTGTAACATCTGTCTGGTGGTCTATTTGGGCCCTGTCGGGGAAAACTGTTACATGCCTTATTTCAGGTTTTATCTCTTTTTCACTTTGGGCTGAGAGGCTTAACCCGATGTTAAGAAAGATTGTAATAAACAGAGCAATACTTTTCATGATTATTATTTTATCGAAGTAAATATATTACTTTCTCACGAGAACCCATTTTACTCTCCTTATTATTGATTTAAGAGTGGATCTGGCAATAGATGATTGCAGATAAATTAATTATAATTAGCCTCCATAATGAAAATAATTCAAAAAACCGGGTAACAAAAACACCCCAATTCCTATTAAACAATAAGATAGAATTACTAGCTGCAAATTAACCTTGATTTTTGCTTAATATACCTGAGCCAACGAATTTCTTTTAGTTCTTGTTTTAAAGTTTCCTGGAATCTGAATTGAATTAAGAGATTTAGAATTTTTTCAGGAGGAAGAATAAGAGATAAACTTTATGATAATCTATTCTCTTTTCATATGTCTGTCAGCTGCCGAACGCTTCTTTCACGATAACTTATAAACAGATTGCTTTACTTCATTGTTTAACCATGACGAATAATGATTACACTAACCAAAACGACAAAAAGGTGATCCTTAAAGAGCGTAATGTCTTCACTCAGGTTGATATGAAAAGGATCACAATAATAGTCTGCGAGGGATATCTTTCTACATTGTATTTTCTGAATGATCAGAAGCCCATTTCGGTTTCTAGACTTTTAAAAGATTTTGAAAGAGAACTTTCGCCTTATGGTTTCTTCAGGGTAAATCGTAATACAATTGTAAATATCAACAATGTATATTCGTTTAAGGGTAACAGAATATTGACAATGATTGACAATCATAAGATTTTCGTTTCCTGCCGCAGAGCGCAATTGTTCAAGAGATTTTTAGAAAGCAAATAGTTCATTTATTTTTAAATTTTATACACTTACATCAAAATTTAGCACATCTGTTAGATAAGTATACTTAATAATCAAAAAATAGTTAAAATTATTTTTCTTTAATATGGTATTTTGCAAAATCCAAATTCAGTTCATTTTTCCAAATGAATGATCATCATGTGGAATAATGTATGTTTAACTTAAAAATTAATCATTATGAATGAATTACTTAAATTTGAATTAATTGATTTAACTCAAATTGCTGAAATTGGATTAGTTGCTAAACCTCCGGCCTGCGGTGGTTGCGGCGGCAGCTTTGGTGATTGTAACGGCGGCGGCTGTGGCGGAGATTCAGGTAATTGCCGTCCATCCTAACAACACTAAGGGTATAATAAAAAGGCTTTGGAAATATATATTTACCAAAGCCTTTTTTTACCATGTCTTATTTGAAGTCCCAATACAAGTATTGAAATGAATTACTAACCATTTAATACAATCATAGGTATGCTTAATGACTTTTATTTGCTAAACGATAAATCCACTAACATAGCCTTCCATATTCCGTCCAGCAAACTAATTAAACTTACCAAGTTTGGTTTTGATTTAATTTCGGAACTTAAATCCGGGATTACAATTGATCAATTATCCCGAACTTATTCTATCTCCACTGAAGAAATTAGCCTGTTTATTGACAACTTAAATAAGGCAATTCCTGTTCAGGAAAATCCCTGTATTGAAATAAATGCTGAAAAAAAGTTCATTGACAGAGTGACGGTTCATGTTGCTAACGATTGTAATTTACGTTGCAGCTATTGTTATGCCAGCGGAGGCAATTATAAAATGGATGAAAAAATGATGAACTCGAAAACTGCCGATGATCTTGTTTTATTTCTTTCCGCAACCTTTGACAGAATCGGGGATCTTGTTTTCTTTGGAGGAGAACCTCTGCTAAATTATGATATAATAAAAAGAATTTGCCAGAATTTTCGAAATCGTGTTTCACCTGAGAACCTTCCCCGCTTTAATCTTATAACCAATGGAACCATAATAAATGACGACATAATTGATATTATCAATAATCACATTCATTCTGTTGTCGTAAGCATTGACGGCCCTCCTGAAGCAAACGATCTCCATAGAAAATACAAAAATGGAGGAGGTAGTTATAGCAGGATTGAAGTATTTATTAAAACATTGAAAGAAAAAACTAAAGCAGATGTTAAGTTCGAAGCAACATACACTAAGGAACATAGTGAGATGGGATACTCTAAAGATGATATATCATCATTTTTAAAGGAGCATTTCAGAATATTTGGATCTGTTATTGAGGAAATGATGCGCAATGATGAGGGAAAAAACAAGAAGGATTCGAATACATTGCCAATATCAAAGCGGTTTTTAGAATCCGGAGGTGGAATACAACTTAATCAGAATAATATTGATATATTACTCTCAATTGCAAAAAACAGTAAACGTTTTATGTGCCCCGCAGGTAAAAATACTGTTGCAATCTCTGTAGATGGGGGAATATCCTTGTGCCATGTCTTAATTAATGAGCCTAAATATAGCCTGGGTAGTATATATACTGATAATATTTTTACAAACAAGGATAAATACAATCAAATATTCCCCTTCTTAAAATCATTTTTAAAAGAGAATGAGCCTTGTTTAAATTGCTGGGCAATAAATTTATGCGGAGGATGTATCTTACAATGGTTTTACAATTTTAAGGACAGATCATTTTCTTCGATACCTAAGCCACACCTTTGTGACAAAACAAAAGAATATCTAGAATTTATTATCTTAAATCTCTCAATTATTCAAGGTGATAGTGAGGCATATAATAGCTTTTTGGAAAATTTAAAAAGAGAGGTTAGATATGAGCTTTGCTAAAAAAAAGATTCCCCACAAATATTATTTACTATTCAGGTATTTTAAGCCTCATAAAAGGAAAGCCATTATCGGGGGCATCTTTATGCTTTTTAATGTAGCGTTATTGCTCCCGACTCCTCTTCTGACCCTGTACTTAATTGATAAAGTGCTGCCTGAAAAAAATGTTTCCTTACTATGTCTGATCAGCATACTCACCATAGTAATCATTGTTTTAAGCTCTGTCTTTGCGTCGTTACAACAGATTTTTTTCCAGCGATTCAATGAGAGCATAGTTTTTAAGATGCAACTTGATCTCTTCAATCGGGTTCAGGCATTACCTCATCATCAACGGAAAAAAATGCAAACGGGGTATTTAATGTCCCGGGTGATTGATGATCCAGAACGATTACACAGCCTGCTTGTTGAAACTGCGTTCTCAATTCTTAAAGATGTACTAACCTTGCTAGTTGGGATTATTCTTGTGTTTTATATACACTGGAAACTGGCATGCATAGCCATCCTGTTGCTTCCGGCATACGCATTAATATTTAAATTCTATAATAAGAAAATCAGGAATTCTTCAACTGATTATTATGAGAAGCGTGCACAAATAACAAAAAAAGTTCAGGAATCTATATCGTTACACGATCTTTTCAAACTATTTAACGCTTACAAATACGATGCAATTAAGTTAGTTGGTTACCTGAAGGAGTCTGTTAAAAAAAGCATTTATAGAACAGTCTTGGTATCAGTAAGCACTGCTCTGTTAGGAATTATCAGTGGAGTTGGTCCAATATTCGTGATCTGGTATGGATTATACGAAATTATGCATGGAAGACTAACTCTTGGAGAACTGATCGCTTTTAATTCATACATCGGTTATTTATTTGGCCCTACGAACAGACTGATAAAGGTCAATCTAAGCATCCAGCAATCTTTGGCAGCATGGGAGAGAATTTATGAATACCTCACTCTGAATAATAAGGAGGAAAATAAATCATATAAGATTAATAAAGTTACCCAAGAATTAAAAGGAGAGATAGTTTTTAATCAAGTATCGTTTTCATATGATAATGATGAAATACTGAAAAAAATATCTTTAAACATACCACCCAAAAGTGTAATTGGTATTCTGGGGAAAAGCGGATGTGGAAAAACAACCATGATGAGCCTGATAACTATGTTACACACTAATTACTCGGGCGAAATACTGATAGACGGTATAAATATTAAGGATTATGATATTGCAAGCCTTAGAGGACAAATAGCTGTTGTTTCGCAGGAACCCTCTCTCTTCTGCAATACCATTTTTGATAACATTCAGATTGGGAACAGGCTAATTACTTATGATAAAATAGTTCAGGCATGCAAAACTGTCAATATCCACGATTTCATACTTTCTTTACCGGAAAAATATAACACGATAATTGACGAAAGGGCTACCAACCTGTCCATTGGTCAAAAGCAACGCATTGCAATAGCTCGTGCAATTGCACGTGATCCAAAGATTCTAATCTTAGATGAACCAACTTCCAATCTGGATATTGAGACCGAAAGATTAATATACTCTTCATTAAGCGATTTTATTAAATCAAGAACCACAATCATAATAACGCATAGAGTTGCAATAAACCTAAAGTTTGATGCAATAATATCTTTACGAAAAGGAATAATCTCAACAACAGGCAATTATAATGACTTATATGAAGATGATGACAGCGATCATACAGAAATATTGAAATCAATTTAGGTTAATGATAAATCATATATTCAAAATCGCTATCAGATTTCTTTTAAGAGAAAGAGTGAGCTCCTTAGTTAGTATTTTAGGGTTCTCTGCTACATTAACTGCCGTTTTTGTTATAACCATATTTGCAAACAGGGAGTTGGGTTACGATAAGTTCCATAAGGATTCAGATAACATATACAGAATAACCATTAAGAGTAGTTTTCCGGATGGCCGGACAGCTGAATCAGGAGCTGTTATTGCCAATGTTTGTGAGGTGGTAAAAAAAACAGTTCCGGGAATAGAGGCTTGTACAAGAATCTGGCCTGAATATGATGAATGTATAATAAAGAGGGATGAAGTATTATTCTCAGAATCCAGTATTGCTTATGTTGATCCTGATTTTTTTAAGGTTTTTTCTTTCCCTTTTACTTGAAGGGAAAGAGACTGAGCTTTCTTCCCCTTTCGCAACTATAATTACAGAACAATCTGCTACAAAGATTTTTGGTGGAGCATCTCCCCTGAATAAAGACATTTTAATTAATGGAAAGCTTTACAAAGTAGTGGGGATAATGAAAGATTTTCCGCAAGATTCACATTTTAGATATAATTTCCTTATATCTGTGGCTACAGTCGATATCGGTACAAATTTATTCTGGGAAGGAGGAAGTTTCTTCACGTACATTAAAGCTGGAAAGAATTCAGATATTACTATAATGCAGGTTAATATTAATCATTATGTTCAGGAGCTATATACAATTTATGACAGGGAGAAAGAGAATGAGCAGCGGACTATTCATTCGGCGCTTCAACCACTGAAGAAGATTCATCTACACTCACATTTTCCTAGAGAATTGGATGTGAATGGCAACATAAATTATGTTAAAGTATTCATCTTTCTTGCTTTTTTTTCGATCCTGATCTCAACCATTAATTTTGTCAATATTTTCACTGCATTTTCTGAAAAACGCATAAAACTAATTGTATTAAACAAGGTTGCAGGGGCCTCAAACGCTAAAGTAGGGTTACAAATATTTTCGGAAATATTCTTCATGATATTTGTCTCACTGGTAGTAGCAATTATGTTCATCGCGATAACAGGACACCATTACCTTAATATTCTATTAGACTCCGGAATATCAAAAGAACAGGTATTTTCATTTGAATTATTAATCCTTTTTATATCAATTGCTTTATTAATTACTTTACTTTCCGGTATTTATCCTGCATTCTACCTGGCAAAGGTATCTCCAGCTATCGGGTTTTCGGGAATCAATTCATCAGGTATTTCACGTAAATCTTTAATATATAAGACTCTCATCTGTTTCCAACTGATAATATCAATCTTCCTCATTATAAATTTGAGTGAAATAAAGAATCAGATAGTCTACCTAAAATCAAAAGATCTTGGTTTCAATAAGGAACATGTATTGGTTTTTACAAATATTCCGGATCAGGCCCAGTCGAACTTAAATATTGTTCAAGATGAACTCAGAGGACTCTCATTTCTAAACAACATTACCCTTGCAGGAGAGCTGCCGGGAGGAAGTATGCCTAAATCTGAATTCAGAGGAAAAGACGCTGACAATGGTTATATCGAATGCAATTTTTTAAGGATTGATAGCAGATATCTCAGCACGTTCGAGATGAAACTTGTTTACGGTCGAAATCTGGATGAAACCAGAGAGAATGATAAGAATTGTGTGATAATAAATGAAAGCGCGGCGAGAGCACTGGGCTTTCAAAGCCCGGTGGATAAAAAGATAATTCTTGAAGAACAGGAATTCAGTATTATTGGTGTGGTAAAAGACTTTAATCTGCAATCTCTTCATTATCCTGTTACTCCTATTGTATTTAAACTCGGTGCATCACGAAATCGAGATATAATAATCAATACCGGTCCTGATTTTTCTCAGGCAAAACTTGAAGTAATTGAAGCAACAATAGCAAAGAATCTCTCCTTCTATATGCCCAATTACTATTTTATGAAGGATCGTTTCGATGGTATGTATAAATCAGAGGAACATGTTCAAAATATAATGGTGGGAATAACCTACATTGGAATTATTATATCTTTTATGGGAATCTGGGCATTCTCCTCCCTGTTTATCAGAAAAAGACTGAGGGAAATTGGTTTGAGAAAGATATTTGGGGCCAATAATATCAGTTTAATAAACTTGTTGTTTCGAGATTTTGCACCCTGGGTCTTATTATCCTTCATTATTTCATTTCCTCTTGCCTATTATTCAATTACTAAATTTCTTAACTATTTCGCATATAAGGTGGGTTTCTCAATATACTCGTTATTTATCGCAGTTGTAAGCGTTTCATTTATAATTGTTCTTTCAATGGGTTTTCATTACTTCCAGATAACAAAAGCCAATCCTGCCGATATTTTAAAGTATGACTGATATATGTTTCCTGACTGTAAAGAAAGTGTCTGCCCTTTAAAATATGGCCGGATGAATTCCCGGCATCTTATGGTTTAACCACGAGGTATTCAGGGACCGGAGAGATAATCATTGCTTCCTCCTGGCCGGCCATGGGGCAACCCGGAACGGGACAATTGATCACCTTGTGTTCTTTGGTGTCGGCAGGTTCCCAACCCAGGAGCAGGTAGAGTGCAAAGAAACCGATGACGTAAGCTACTGCCACATGCCAGCCTTTCTTCACCCATTCAATTACATTGCGGCCTTCGGGGAATTTGTTTGTAATTGCCACACCTGCAGATGAACCGAACCAGACCATCGATCCTCCAAATCCTACTGCATAAGCAAGCATTCCCCAGTCGTAATGGCCCTGGTCGAGTGCAAGCTTTGTCAATGGGATATTATCAAATACAGCCGAGAGGAATCCGAGTCCGAAGGCTGTCACCCAGGAGGCATTCGGCAGCTCTTCAACAGGCATCATCGATGCGGACATGACAAGACACAGCAGGAAGACAGTACCTTTTATGGCCGCAGGTATTTCCTTCCATGGAACAGGTCTCAGGAGCGCTCCTATTATAATGGCTATCCAGACTCCCAGGGCTGGCATGTCGTATGCAACATTGGCAATAATTGCTCCTGCCAGGATCAATGCAACATTGAATATTTTGATCCAGTCGATTTTGACAGTTACATTAGCATCCCTCTGGATCCTCTGGTATTTGTCCTGCTGATGTGAGGCAAACCATGCAAAAAAGAATAAAGCCACAACTGCCGCAACATAAGCATGGAGAACATTGAAAGCGCTTACACCGTCTATCCACATCATTGTTGTTGTTGTGTCTCCCACAACGCTTCCGCTTCCTCCTGCATTGCTGGCAGCAACGATTGCCGCGATATAACCGATATAAACCTTCCTCTTAAATACAACAAGAGCAATCGTCCCTCCAATCAAAGCAGCTGCTATATTATCGAGAAACGATGATAAAATAAACACAAAGATCAAGAGCACAAATGGACCTTTCCAGTCATCCGGCAGATATCTTGGCAGTATGTCAGGTACTCCTGATTCTTCAAACATCTTGGAGAGAATAGCAAATCCGAGCAATAGTCCGAGAAGGTTTAGAAGTATTCCCCATTCACCCTGTCTCAGATGTTTATCAAGAATTTGCTGACTAATTTCATTTTCACCAAAAAGGTGTTCCATGAAATGAAATCCGGGATCGAATACTAGCTTGAAAATAAGCAGCACTGTCAGACCGATTAATGCCACCCAGAAAGTGTGATGATGGAAAAGCGCTACCCCGAGCAGGATTAGTCCGAAGATGATAAATTCAAGCCTGATCGGACCGATTTTCGGTACGCTTCCATCGGCAGCCATTAATGATAAAGGAAGGATCAGGAAAAACAGGAACATAAGAATTTTTCTGCCATTGTGGCTGAGAAGAGATGTCAGAGAGGTCTTCATATATTTCGTTGTAATGATTGAACCGGAATCTTAAACAAGGCCGCCAATATATAACAAATTTCGGTTTAGCAATATGCATAATATCAGCATACATTCTCAGATAACAAACCAGAAGCCCTTTTTTCTTTTTTAATCACTTAAAATTTATATTTTTGCATCTTTATTTAGATTAAATATAAGTACGCTTATTGATAAAAGATAACGGAACAGGGGATAAAAACAGAAATGGAAAAAGACCAGGATAAGATTTTAACTGAAGTTACAACCGGTGAGTATAAGTATGGCTTTCATTCCGATATTGAGATGGAGCTTATACCAAAGGGTCTTAACGAGGATGTGGTCAGGACTATTTCAGCAAAGAAGAATGAGCCATCATGGATGCTGGACTTTCGCCTGAAATCATACCGTCACTGGCTCACAATGAAGATGCCGACCTGGCCAAATCTGAAGATCCCGCCTATAAATTACCAGGATATTATTTTTTATGCAGCGCCTAAGAAGAGGTCCGTAGTAAACAGTCTCGACGATATAGACCCGGAACTCAAAAAGACCTTCGACAAGCTTGGCATACCGCTGACAGAACAGAAGCATCTTGCCGGTGTTGCAGTCGATGCTGTAATAGACAGTGTTTCGGTGAAAACAACATTCAAGGAGACCCTTGCAGAGCTGGGAATAATTTTCTGTTCTTTCAGTGAGGCTGTGCAGGAGTACCCCGACCTGGTTAAAAGATACCTTGGATCAGTCGTCCCTTATACCGATAATTTCTTCGCTACTCTTAATTCAGCTGTGTTCAGTGACGGTTCATTCTGCTACATCCCAAAGGGTGTAAGGTGCCCGATGGAGCTTTCAACCTATTTCAGGATAAACCAGGCAAATTCAGGGCAGTTCGAGAGAACTCTCCTGGTAGCCGATGAGGAAGCGTATGTCAGTTATCTCGAAGGTTGTACTGCTCCTTCAAGAGATGAAAACCAGCTGCATGCTGCTGTTGTCGAGATTGTTGCGGAAAAAAATGCGGAAGTTAAATATTCAACTGTCCAGAACTGGTATCCCGGAGACAAGAACGGGATTGGAGGAGTATTCAATTTCGTTACAAAAAGAGGTATGTGCAAGGGAGAGAATTCAAAGATCTCCTGGACACAGATCGAAACCGGATCAGCAATAACCTGGAAATATCCTTCATGCATTCTGAGAGGTGATAATTCGACAGGTGAGTTCTATTCCGTTGCCGTGACAAACAATCATCAGCAGGCCGATACCGGCACAAAAATGATCCATATCGGCAAGAATACGAAAAGCACTATAGTATCAAAAGGGATATCGGCCGGATATGGCCAGAACAGTTACAGAGGTCTCGTGAAGGTTCTTAAGAATGCCACGAACGCAAGGAATTTCTCCCAATGTGATTCATTGCTTCTTGGAGATAAATGCGGGGCGCATACATTCCCATATCTCGAAGTTGATAACCAGAGTGCAATTGTCGAGCATGAAGCAACGACCTCAAAGATCGGGGAGGACCAGATATTCTATTGTAACCAGAGAGGTATATCGACAGAGGATGCCATAGGTCTTATAGTAAACGGGTATGCACGAGAGGTCATAAATAAACTTCCGATGGAGTTTGCTGTTGAAGCTCAGAAGCTGCTCCAGATAAGCCTCGAGGGAAGTGTTGGTTAGCAAAATTTATCATATTTTATATGCTTGTAATTAAAGACTTAAAAGCATCTATTGCAGGAAAAAGTATTCTGAAAGGGATCAGCCTTCAGGTTAAACCGGGTGAAGTTCATGCCATAATGGGACCAAACGGATCTGGGAAGAGCACTCTTGCAGCTGTCCTTGCAGGCCGCGAGCTTGTGGATGTCGATGGGGGTTCTGTCGATTATCTTGGTCATGATCTTCTTGAAATGGCCCCTGAAGACAGGGCAAAGGAAGGTATCTTCCTTGGTTTTCAGTATCCCATAGAGATCCCGGGAGTAAGTATGGTGAATTTCATGAAAACAGCCATCAACGAAAAGCGAAAATATAAAGGCCAGGACCCACTTACTGCATCGGAATTCCTTAAGATGATGCGGGAAAAGAAGGAGCTTGTAGAGATAGATTCAACTCTTACAAACCGTTCTGTTAACGAAGGTTTCTCCGGCGGTGAGAAAAAAAAGAATGAGATCTTCCAGATGGCAATGCTTGAACCAAAGCTGGCAATACTTGATGAAACGGATTCCGGACTTGACATCGATGCTTTACGGATTGTTGCCAACGGTGTAAACAAGTTCAGGAGGAAGGATAATTCATTCATTGTGATTACCCACTACCAAAGGCTTCTTGATTATATCATCCCCGACATAGTTCATGTTCTTTACGACGGAAGAATAGTCAAAACATCAGGCAAAGAGCTTGCACTGGAACTTGAAGAAAAGGGCTACGACTGGATTAAAAAAGAGGTTGATAATAACATTGTTGCATGAACGTGGTTTCAGAGGTAACCGGCAGATATCTTAAACTTTATAATGAAAACATTGATAAAGTACTGGGAAGATCATCTGATCACATCAATTCTTTCAGGTCCCGTGCATTCGACAAGTTTACAGAGCTCGGAATTCCTACAAAGAAAAATGAGGCGTATAAATATACTAACCTGAACACCTTCTTTGACCAGGATTACAGTACTTATCTTTTTCCCGCCGAATCAGACTTCAGGAAAGCGGAAGAATTCCGTTGTGATATCAATGAGCTTGATGCTTTCGGAGTAGTCCTGTATAACGGGCATTTTCCTACAATTACCGAAAAACTGCGGAAGCTACCCTCCGGAGTATGGCTTGGAAGTCTTAATGAAGCTGCAAAGAAATTTCCCGAGCTGGTGGAGAAGCATTATGGAAAATATGCACATAGCGAAACAGACGGCCTCGTTCACCTGAATACGGCAATGGCCTTCGACGGTATTTTTATCTATGTGCCTGAGAATACTCTGCTTGATAAACCTATTCAGATAGTTAATCTGGTGGGTTCTGAAACTGACATGTTCAACCAATACAGGAACATTGTTATTGTTGATAGAAATTCTATTGCTTCGGTTATAATCTGCGATCATACTCTTTCACCTTCAAGATCCCTGACAAATGCCGTTACAGAGGTATATGTCGGCGAAAATGCCCATTTTGACCTTATCAGAGTACAGAATGAGCATAACAATGCTGCCAAGATGACACACACATTTATCCACCAGGAAAAGAAGAGTGTAGCCACATCAAATAATATAACCCTTCATGGCGGACTGGTAAGAAACAGCACATATCATTACCTTGGCGGTGAAGGAGCCGAAAGTCAGTCCTCCGGACTCTTCCTTGCTGATAAGTTTCAGCATGTGGATAACTTTGTAAGCATCGATCATGCTTCCCCATCCTGCACGAGCAATCAGCTTTTCAAAGGGGTTCTGGATGATATGTCAACAGGAACTTTTAATGGCAGGATACTTGTCAGGCAAAATGCACAGAAAACCCTGGCATATCAGAAGAGCAACAGCATTCTTCTGACTGATGATGCAAAAATGGATACAAAGCCGCAACTGGAGATATTCGCCGATGATGTCAAATGCAGTCATGGAGCAGCTGTCGGACAGCTCGATGGCGAGGCGTTGTTCTACCTGCAATCAAGGGGGATAAACCGGAAAGAAGCAAGATTAATGCTGATGTTCGGATTCGCCCATGAGGTAATCCAGAATATAAGGATTGAACCCTTGCGTGAACGGATGGATAACCTGGTAATGCAGCGCCTGAAAGGTGAACTTTCACGATGCGCCAGTTGTATGATCAAATGTATATAATGTATTTTGTGAAGAGTGTAGAAGAAATAAGAGCCGATTTCCCGATCCTTTCACGGAAGGTCTATGACAAGCCCCTTGTTTATTTCGATAACGGGGCAACTGCTCAGAAACCCGGATCAGTTATCGATAAACTTACTGCGGTATATACTGATTATAACGGGAATATACACAGGGGTGTACACTTCCTGAGTGATCAGACTTCAGAAGCTTACGAAGACGCAAGAACTAATGTTGCACGTTTCATTAATGCTGCAAGGAAGGAAGAAGTAATATTTACTTCCGGGACAACAGGTTCGATAAATGCGGTGGCATTCTCGTTCGGAGAAAGATATGTGCGGCATGGAGATGAAATTATAGTTTCAGAACTTGAACATCATGCCAATATAGTTCCCTGGCAATTGATGTGTGAACGCAAAGGGGCATCCCTGCGGGTTATTCCGATTGACGATAACGGTGCAATCAGGCTTGAGGAATATTATAAGCTTATTTCAGCAAAAACAAAGCTTGTTGCTGTCACCCAGGTTTCAAATGCTCTTGGCACGGTTGTGCCCCTTTCTGAGGTTATTAAGGCTGCACATTCATATAATATTCCGGTGCTTATTGATGGCGCACAGGGCATTCAGCATGGTATTACCGACATGCAGAAGCTCGATTGTGATTTCTATACTTTCTCGGGCCATAAGATTTACGGACCTACCGGTATAGGAGTTTTGTACGGCAAAGAAAAATGGCTGGAAGAAATGCCTCCATACCAGGGCGGCGGCGATATGGTCGACAGGGTAACTTTTGAGAAAACGACATATAATGAACTGCCTTTTAAATTCGAGGCGGGAACGATGAATTTTACCGGAGCTATAGGACTTTCTGCAGCCCTTGATTATGTGAGCAGTATCGGAAGGGAATATATTGAATCGCTTGAACAGGATCTTTTGAAATATGCAACCGGGAGACTGAAAGGTATTAAAGATCTCAGGATCTACGGTGAAGCCGAAAAAAAGATCCCTACAATATCTTTCCTTCTTGAAGGTGTTCACCAGTATGATACCGGCATGATACTTGATAAGCTCGGTATTGCCGTCAGAACCGGCACACATTGTGCACAGCCGGTCATGGCAAGGTATGGAATTGAAGGTACGGTAAGGGCTTCAATGTGCTTCTATAATACAAAGAATGAGATTGATTCACTCGTGGCCGGCCTTGAAAGAGTAAAAGCAATGTTCTCATAATGACTATCAACGAAGTTCAAAATAATATTGTAGAAGAATTTTCGGTTTTTGATGACTGGATGGACAAGTATAATCTTTTAATAGATTACGGAAAAGACCTTCCTGCTATCGATCCGAAGTTCAAGGTAAAGGATTACCTTATCGAGGGCTGCCAGTCTAAAGTCTGGCTGCGCCCCGAATATAACGGCGGTACCATAAAGTTTACAGCGGACAGTGATGCCATAATTACAAGAGGTATTGTCGGTCTGCTGGTTAAAGTGCTCAGTGACCGTACTCCGGACGATATTCTTTCGGCAGAGCTGTATTTTATCGATAAGATCGGCCTCCGGCAGAACCTTTCGCCAACACGGTCGAACGGACTTCTCTCAATGGTGAGGCAGATGAAGCTGTATGCAATGGCATTCAATGAATTGAGGAAGTAATCACAAATCCGAATCCGAAATCAAATGGATTTATCTGAAAAACTCGAAATAGAATCCAGGATTGTTGGTGTACTCAAAAGCATTTTCGATCCGGAAATACCGGTAAATATTTATGATCTGGGACTCGTCTATGAAATAAATGTGGATGATGATCAGGTAGCTCATGTTACAATGACGCTTACAGCCCCAAATTGCCCCATGGCTGAGGAACTCCTTGAAGAAGTGAAGTATAAAGTTGCAGGCACCAGGGGCGTTAAGGATTGCGATCTTAAGCTTACCTTTGAACCCCCATGGGACAAGAACATGCTCAGCGAAGAAGCGAAACTTGAACTGGGATTCCTGTAATACCCGTGGAATTAAGTAAAGAACATATTACCAGGCTCATAAAAAATAAAGCCCGTGAAGCCGGGTTCGAGCTTTGTGGCATTACCCCTGCCTCAGTGTTGGATGAGAATGGCAATATTCTTAAGGAATGGTGTGATTCAGGTATGAACGCAGGAATGGAATATATGGCCCGGAATAGCGATAAGAGGATAAATCCGGATCTTATTCTTCCCGGGGTGAAATCGATAATTGTATTTGGTATTAATTATTATTCTAAAAGAAAGCAGGGTGGAGGCGAAGTCCCGGTAATATCAAGATATGCATATGGTAAGGATTATCATGAAGTTATATCCGAAAAGCTCAATTTAATAATCGAATGTATCGCCGGATTGAATAATGAAGCTGTCTGCAAAGCTTTTACAGATTCGGCAACATTATTTGAGAAACCTCTGGCCACCCGGGCCGGTATAGGCTGGCAGGGAAAACATTCGATACTGGTCAACAGGAAATTAGGTTCCTTCTTTTTTCTCGGTGAAATCCTTACGACACTGGAACTCTGTTATGATCAGCCCTCAGAGGATCATTGCGGAACCTGCAATAAGTGTATTGAAGCATGTCCCACCCGAGCCATAAACAGTAACAGGACAATTGATGCCAGGAAATGCATTGCATACCTAACTATTGATAATAAACTTCCGGTAAGACCTGATGACATAGAAAAGCTTGAAGGAAGGATCGTAGGATGTGATATATGCCAGGAAGCATGTCCATGGAACAGCAATGCAACCCATCATTGCCATCCTGAATTTGAGATTTCTGAGGAACTTCAGACAATGACAGCAGAAGACTGGCTGAATCTCTCAAATGAAGATCATGTCAGGCTTTTCAGGCATTCCGCCATCAGCAGGAGAAAGTATGAAGTGTTCATCGAAAATGTAACAAATGTTACAAATTCATTAAGAAGAAAAGTTAAACCGTAAGCTGCACCAGCTCTATTTATCCTCAATTATTGTTATAACCACCTCTCTTCTTTCACGGGGTCCATCAAACTCACAGAAGAATATATTCTGCCAGCTGGATAATCCTGGCCGGCCGTCGATAACCGGTATTGTCTGGGATGCACCTATAATCCCCGATTTAAGGTGTGAATCTCCGTTATTGTCCTGCTTGTCATGCTCCCAGACTCCATGAGGTATAAGCTTGTTGAGAAGGCAGATAACATCATTCTGCACTGACTCATCCCAGTTCTCCTGTATCATGATTGAACATGTCGATCCGCGTGCGTATACTGAAACGATGCCTGTTATCACTTTACTGCTTTTTACAAGATCCGTAACTTCCGATGTTATATCGTAAAGCCCCTGCTTTTTTGTCGTTGTAAGAGTGATGATCTTTTGCATGGTTCAATTCTTATCCTGCAAAATTAATCATAATTCTTTCCCGGTGTGAGATTTGGGCCGATAAGAAAGGTGCTCAGGTTTTTTTTGAAGAAATATTTTTACCTTCCTGTTCTGATACACGTCTTTAAAGTAATAACAGCAATATTTTGATAGATCCAGGGATAATAGAAGAGTGCCGCAAAGGTGACCTGAACAGATTCAGGGAACTCGTCAGACAGACATCACCTTTTGTTTATGCGACTGCCTTCAGAATGCTGGGAGATGATGAAAACGCAAGGGATGTAGTTCAGGATACAATGGTGACAGTGTGGCAGAAAATAGGAAAAATGAAATCAGCCGAAGCTTATAAGACCTGGATATACAGGATCGTGATGAACAGGTGCTATGACCGGCTGCGGCAACAGAAAAACAATCCTGTTTCCAGGGAGGATGACAAAACCTGGGCACTGATAGCTGACACCATTGCCGACGGAACAGCATCCAGGCTGGAAAATGATGAAATATCAGCGATTATAAGGTTGCTGACAGAGAAACTGAGCCCGAAACAGAAAGCAGTTTTCGTTCTTTCTGATGTTGAAGAGATGTCTAACAACGAAATAGCAGAGATAACGGGGATGAGCAGGAACTCTGTCAAGGCAAACCTGTGTTTTGCCCGTAAAAACATTTCGGATATGCTTCAAAAGTATTTATAATGAAAACAGAAAAAGATAAATATTACAAGCTGATTGAAACTCTCAGGAGGTCAACTCCTGAAATGGACCAATATAATGCCGTTGAAGATGCAGTGTTTCAAAAGATACTTAAGAAAAGCGATAATGAACTGACCGGAATACTCGATTTCCTGTTCGGATGGATATACATCGGATGGGTGAGGAGAAGCCTTATTGCCACATCGTTTGCTCTGCTTGGTTTTTTTCTGTGGCAACAGAATAATATCATGAATCAGATCGATGACCTCCGCAGCAGCATCCGTGAAAATGACCGTTTGATCGTTTACAATCAGGTATCAGCGCTGGAGCGTCGACAGATGCTTCTGAAGTTTTCAAGGGAGAGATCCGGGGGGTATTACATTTCAGAGGAAGACCTGACTTTGATCCTGGATTCACTGAAAAATATGAACATACGTTACAAAGATCTGATGGATCTTATCGATAACGACACTGTACTTAAAAAGAGGGTTGAAGAAAAAATTGAAAAGAAACTTGGTACACGGATAAAACTTTAAGCTATGAAAAGAATTAATCTGAGATTTATCTTATGGTCATGCTTGTTCCTGGTCATTTCCTGTGAGGAGCCTGAGACTGTTGTAACTAATTATATCCATCGTGACGGTTCAGTCACCCGGTTGATTGAAATGCGCTCCCTGGAGAATGATTTCTCGATCCCAAATGTGCAGCTGCCTTACGACTCCACCTGGTCAGTAAGAGACTCTGCTGAATTGCTCGATGATAAGGGTGATAGTATGTGGGTCAGAAGAGTGAAAAAAACTTTTAATAACATTGAGGAAATTAATGTTGCTTATGCAAGCGATTCAAGTTACAACCATAGTATTTCAAGAAGCGTTTCACTTGAAAAGCAATTCAGGTGGTTTAACACGGAATACAGGTTTTCTGAGAATGTCGGGAAACTCATGGAATTTGGTCTGCCAATGAAAGACTTCCTGAGTGAAGAGGAGATTGCTTTTTATTTTTCCCCGGAATACAGCATTGATGAGCTTAAAGACGGACCTGACAGCACCCGCATAAGAAAAATGAGGAGAACTATTGATGAAAAAGCTGAGGTATGGATTGAAAAGTCATTGATTTCCGAATGGATAGGACAATTTGGGAAACTTACAAAGGGAAATGCTGAACAGCTTGTCGGTGAACTCAGGAACAAGGAATCAGCAATATATCACCAGCTAAAGGAAGAATACAGTGAAAAATTCGACAGTCTTTGGGAAGCAGGGATAATCCAGCGAGACATTATGGGTGAGGAAAATGCAGGAAGATTCAGGACTGAAGCTGATTCTGCTTTCTCAATTGCACTCGAGAACGTGATGCCAAGTTTCAAGAATTATTCGGTGAGAATGGTGTTACCGGGCAATCTTACAGGTACAAATGGCTATCTGGATAGTACTAAAGTTTTATCGTGGCCGGTCAGTTCTGATTATTTTCTCACAGAGCCATACGAAATGTGGGCAGAATCGAAAGTCACCAATATCTGGGCCTGGATTGTTTCAGGCTTATTTCTCCTGTTTGTTTTAACCGGGATTATTATTAGGACAATAAAAAAGGCTGAATAATCAGCCTTTCACTTAAACCATCAACATAAAAACCTAAATCTGCATAACTCAAAACAACTATCTCACGTAATCTTTCAGCATCACCATCAATTTTTGCCTTGTAAAGAAAATCCTGCTTTTCACAGTTCCGATCTTAAGGCCAAGCTCCTGTGCAATTTCCTTGTACTTGTAACCCTGGATATGCATCCTGAACGGAATTCTGAACTCATCGCTCAGGGAATCAATTGCCATTTCAATCTCACCTTCCGAATAATTTGATTCGGGAGAAATGAACCCTTTATCGTGCGGCTGGTTAATATAGTACAGATCCTGTGTGCCATCGATAATTGTGTTTTCTTTTACATTACGCCTGTAGTTGTTAATGAAGGTATTCTTCATAATAGTGAAAACCCAGGCTTTAAGGTTCGTATAATCGACAAACTTGTCCTGGTATGTAATCGCTTTAAGATATGTATCCTGGACAAGATCGAGAGCAGTATCGCGGTCGGAGGTAAGACTCATTGCAAATCGTTGAAGATTTGTCTTCATTTCTATCAGGCTATTGTTAAATTCATATTGCGTCATAGTCCTCAGTTTTACAATTATAAAACAAAGTTAAACGGATAAAAAAAGATATGCAAGTCTGAAATTATTTGGATCTGTCAATTCTACTCTTATACAAAATTGAATAATCACGTAATAAACAGATTAACAGTACGAAATAATCCTTTTGCATGATGGTTTCTAAATAACTTATAAATAAAAAAAAGTTCATTCCTAAGATGCTTTTTTACATTATTTTTTTCAAAGTTTACATGATTTGCTCTCTGAACCCCTTTTTCGTACTTTTATAGAAAAATCCTATGGATTTAAACCTCAGGTTAAGCAATAAACAACTCCTGAATGGCATCATCCAGAGTCCGGGAGACAACCCGGCAGGAGTTATTATCCTTGTTCATGGAATAGGTGAGCATGTACATCGATATACCCATTGGGCCGGTTATTTTAAAGCAGAGAATTTTGCATTTGTCGCCCTGGATCTTCCGGGGCATGGAAATTCAGAAGGTGGACGTGGCCGGATAAAAAAATACTCCGATGTGTATGAAATGATCGATGTCCTCGTTAAAACCGTTCGTCGAACTTTCTCCGGGGTACCCGTATATTTGTATGGCCATAGTATGGGAGGGGGGATTGTCCTTGATTATACAGTAAGATTTCATCCTGAAGTAAAAGGGGTAATTGCAACTTCACCCTGGCTCAGGCTATCTTTTGAGCCTCCAAAGTTCAAGGTAGCATTGGCTGCAATAATGAAAAATATTTTGCCGGGAATGGTTCAGCCTAGCGGGCTTAATACAAGTTACCTGTCACATGATAAATCTGTTGTCGATATTTACAATAACGACCCGCTGGTCCATGATAAGATTTCAGTAGCATATTTTGCCGGTGTCAGTAAGTCTGCAGTTTTTGCCCTGGCGCATGCTCCGGAACTTCGGATCCGTTGCTCCTGGTCCATGGAAGCGACGATATGATATGCTCACCTGAAGGCAGCAGGGAATTTGCATCTAAAACCCCGCTTGCCGAATTGAAAATCTATGAAGGAGGGTATCATGAACTTCATAATGAACCTTTCCGTGAAGAGGTGTTCAGATATATTATGGACTGGATAAGAAAGAAGAAGTAAGAATGGAGTTCAGAACAAGGATCACTATTGAAAAGTCAAAATTCAGGATAACCTATTCAGATCCTGTTCTCTTCATTGGCTCATGCTTTGCTTCTGAGATTGGATCGAAGCTGGAAGAAGGTAAATTACCTGTACTGGTCAATCCTTCAGGAACTGTTTATAATCCTGTATCGGTGATCAATACCCTGAAGACTATTACTTCGGGAAAACACCTGACAATTGATGATCTTTTCTGTCATGACGGAACATGGCTGAGTTTTTCGCATTATACTGACTTCTCTTCACCTGATCCTGTACAGGCACTCGACAAAATTAACCGAAGGACCGAAACAGCCTCTGAATTTCTGAGAAAGGCGAAATTCCTGTTTGTTACATTCGGAACTTCTAGGGTTTACCGGCTGAAAAAAAGTGGAGCGGTTGTTTCAAACTGTCATAAGCTGCCCGCATCTTTTTTCAACCAGGTCCTGCTGAATACAGCTGAAATCGTGAACATGTGGAAAGATCAGCTTGATCTTCTTCAATCGGCATTTCCCGAAATTAAAGTGATGTTTACCGTAAGTCCGGTCCGCCACTGGAAGGATGGCGCTCATGGAAACCAGGTTAGCAAATCGGTATTGTTCCTTGCTATAGAGGAACTGTTGAATCATCCATCATCACCCGGATATTTTCCAGCTTACGAAATCCTTATGGATGAGCTGCGTGATTACAGGTTTTATAACGAGGATATGTTGCATCCTTCGCAGACTGCAGTTGATTATATCTGGGAAGCCTTCTCATCGTGTTATCTTGATGAATCGACATCAAAGACATGGAATGAGGCCGCAAAGATCACACGTGCAGCAAAACATAGGATAAGCTCAGGGAATACTGAAAAAATCCGTGAATTTGCGATTAATATGCTTACCCGTATCTCGAAACTGGAATCATCAATTAAAGAAATCAATTTTTCTACGGAAAAGGAATATTTCGAAGGTCTCGCAGACAAATAATCCGTCTCAATCCGTGATCACAATCAGAGAGTTTCTATTATCCTTATGAAGTGGGCAGGATCATTAGTGAGCATAATCCTGTCGTAAGCTCTGTGCGTATTGTCTTCAGGAGTGTCGGTAAGAATAATTTTCCTGATATTCAGGGATTTACCAATGCTGTTAAAGTATCCGATCTTCTTTTCTGCAAAATCAAATGCACTTGAATTGACAACCAGATACTCGAAAGGCTTAATCTTATGAATCTCGACTACCTCTGAAGCAGGCAGAATACCTCCTGTGAATATCACATCATAACCTCTTTTCTTAAGGACGTATTTATAAAAAAGGAAGTTATTATCAGTAAGATTATCAGATGTATTTATCATCGCAAACGTGGCCTTTGGCTTAGAAGATACCGGTTTAAGCAGATTATCCTCTATTATGATTATCTGTTTGATAATATTTCTGACAAATTGCTCCTGTGCCCTTGAAAGACTCCCTGTTTGCCAGAGTATCCTGGATTTTTCAAGGAGTGGAAAGAGATATCGTGTATATGCTTCTTCAATACCTTTGTTCCTGATGAACGGGGCGAGAGCTTCCTTGAACAAAACCTCATTAAAGCGGATGGCCGACATGAGTATCTTACCGGGCTGGAAATTCTGATCAAGATCATCATTTCTGCTGCTTACAGTCATCACCTGCTGGGTAAGCTCATCCTCATCGAGCTTGGCAATCTTCGAAATCTTCAGACCATTCCGGTTCAAATAGGCTACATTCAGGATTTTTTTAAGCTCTGATTCGCTGTAAGTTCTTATATTTGAGTCAGTTCTGTCAGGTTCCAGAATCTTGTATCTCTTTTCCCATATCCTGATGGTATGAGCCTTGATACCTGAGAAATTTTCCAGATCTTTAATTGAAAAAACATTCAGACCTTCTTCCATTGCTATATAAAATAAGATTATTCAGACATTTATCGTATTAATAAACAATTATTCACACAGGTTTGTTTATCCTGTCTTAAATATGATTCTGCCTGATTTGTGAAGACTTCCCCGCGAAAGTTCACAACACGAAAATAGAAGAAATATTCTATTTTGGTTCTTCGATCATAATTTTTTTTACGATTCTTATCCCGTCACTGAAAATAATAGTGACCAGGTACATTCCGCGCTGAGGGGCGTCCAGTGAAATGCGGATTGTCTGCTGGGGGGTATTGTATTTAGATTTGAAGATGTCCTGACCTATAATATTGGTGATCTTAATAAATGCAATATCCCTGTCGGTTTTAATTGTGAAACTGTTGTTTGTCACAGGTACAGGGTATATGTTAACCCTTACGTTGGTTGATTCAGATCCGGCAACTCTCTGGGGAGTTACCACAGGAGCAGCCACATCCTTCGTTCCCTGTTGAGCCTGAAGAATATTAGTGAAACAAAAAAGGAAAAGCAGGAGTATATATTTCTTCATATGTTCCTTTTTGACTTTCATCAAAATTCTGTACAAAAATACAATAATTTAGTTATTGTTTCGTAGTTAGTTTAGCTTTTTCGAGGTCTTCGGGGGTATCAATTCCAATGTTTTCCCAGATTGTCAACGCTGTTTTTATCCTGAAGCCATTTTCAAGCCACCTGTTCTGTTCAAGAGATTCTGCTTTTTCAAGGTTTCCCTGAGGCAGAGTTGTTAATTGCCTGAGGGTTTCAGCCCGGTAAGCATATAATCCGATATGTTTGTAATATGTATGTTTTTCAGACCATTCCCTGGTTTCAGCATCTCTCATATACGGTATTGCAGCCCTGCTGAAATAAAGAGCATACCCGTTAACATCAAGCACGACCTTTGGCTGGTTGGGATTAAAAATGTCTTCATCAGCCTTTGCTTTTCTGACCAGGGTAGCAATCTTTACCTCATCATCGTTGAAGCAATCTGCGAGAAGCCTTATCTGTTCGGGTCTGATGAAAGGTTCATCACCCTGGATATTGATTATAACATCAACATACCGTCCACCGGCTATGATCTTTTCTGCAGCTTCTGCACACCTGTCAGTTCCGCTCCTGTGTTCGGCTGATGTCATGATAGCCTTTCCGCCAAATCCGGTTACTGCATCAAATATTCGCTTATCATCAGTCGCAACATAGACATCATTAAGTGCTTTCCCTGCCTGCTCATAAACAAGCTGCACCATCGGTTTACCCCCGATGAGGGCAAGAGGTTTGCCCGGGAACCTTGAAGATGAATACCTGGCTGGGACAATACCGGCAATGTTTAACCGTTCATTCATAATGCGAATTTAAGGAAATTGCAACCCCCATGTTTTAAAAAAAAGTTAAATTCGCAGGATCTTAAAAAAATATGAAAGATCTGCAGGGTATAAAGCAAAGATTTGGCATTATAGGGAATTACGATGGGCTTAACAGAGCCCTGGACATTGCCGTTCAGGTAGCTCCGACAGATCTTTCCGTGCTTATTACCGGTGAGAGCGGAACCGGTAAGGAAATATTTCCACAGGTTATACACGCTTTCAGTGCAAGAAAACATGGCCAGTACATAGCCGTCAACTGTGGTGCAATACCTGAAGGGACAATTGACTCCGAGCTTTTTGGTCATGAGAAAGGTTCATTTACCGGGGCAACCGAGAGCAGAAAAGGATATTTCGAAGTTGCAAACGGAGGAACAATTTTTCTTGATGAAGTTGCTGAACTTCCGCTTTCAACACAGGTGAGATTGCTCAGGGTTCTTGAAACCGGGGAATTCATCAGGGTCGGTTCGAGTAAAGTCCAGAAGACAAATGTCCGTGTAATAGCAGCAAGTAATGTTGACGTCCCTGACGCAATTGACCAGGGAAAGTTCAGGGAGGATCTTTTCTACCGTTTGAACACTGTCCCAATCAAGGTACCACCTTTAAGGGACAGGGGTGAAGATATTTTCCTGCTCTTCAGGAAATTTGCTGTTGACTTTGCCGAAAAATACAGGATGCCGGCAATAAGGCTCGATTCAGAAGCAAGAAATATGCTTCTCCGGTATACATGGCCCGGGAATGTAAGGCAATTGAAGAATATTACTGAACAGATTTCGATAATTGAAAGTGAAAGGGACATAACTCCCCAGACCCTTGGTCATTATCTTCCTGAATACGGTAATACGAAGCTGCCTGCTGTAATTAATAAAGATTACGATAAAGCTTTCGCCTCGGAAAGGGAAATCCTTTACAAAATACTTTTCGACATGAAAAGTGACATGAGCGATCTCAAAAAGCTTGTTTTCGAGTTAATGAGAAAAGGAGAAGTTGATTTGGATTTCCGTGAAAGCAATTCAAGAGCCATCCGGAACCTTTTCCGTGAGGTTGAAGATGAAGATTTCCGCAGCAGGGAAGAGAATGAGCCTTCGACAGAAGTAACAATTCATCCTTCAAGGAATATCCAGGATACGGAAGAGGTTGTTGAAGAGTCGCTCTCTCTTGCAGGCAAGGAAGTCGAAATGATTAAAAAAGCGCTGGAAAAGCATAACGGGAAAAGGAAGATGGCGGCCAGTGAACTCGGGATTTCTGAAAGAACACTTTACAGAAAGATAAAGGAATATGGCATTGAATCATAAACGAAAATACAGGAACATTCTTTTTTATCTGCTGATCGCACTGCCACTTTTACAAGGCTGTAAAATTTCTTATTCATTTTCAGGAGCAAGTATCTCTCCTGATGTCAAAACAATAAGCGTGCAGTATTTTCAGAACAGGGCTTCACTCGTTCAGCCCGGGCTTAGTCAGAATCTGACTAATGCTCTTATTGATAAATGCAGGGCAGAGACAAATCTTAAATTTATAAACGATATTGGTGATGTGAATTTTGAGGGCGAGATAACAGACTACAGTACCAGGCCACTGACTGTCGGAGCAGATGCAAGAGCTGCTACCAACAGGTTTTCTATTACAGTCCGTGTTAAATTCACTAATATTATTCAGCCTGACTTCAGCTATGAACAGACTTTTTCGAGATATTCCGATTACCCGTCTGAACAGGATTTGAGCCAGGTGGAAGCTGAATTATCAGACGACATCATTGAAATGATCGTTGATGATGTTTTTAATAAAGCCTTTGTAAACTGGTAATACCCAATGAACAGGACCGATTTCCTGAACCTGATGGAGAATCCTGTAATCGATCCGAAACTTACTACAGAGATCGGTGAGATTACAGCTATTTTCCCTTATTTTCAGACTGCTCATCTTCTGCTTCTTAAAGGTCTGCACCTGAACTCAGATATCCGGTTCGGAAATCAGCTCAGGAATTCGGCGATGCATGTTGCAGACAGGGAGATTTTATACCAGTTTCTTTTTTCTGCCGGGATGAGGGAGGGGTTGCATTCGCAGGAAGCCGGAATTGAGGAGGACAAAGATACCGGTCAGACTGTTATTGAGAGTGCAAAAAACAGCGAGGAACTGATAAACGAAATTGAAAAAAACCCGGAGATTGAGAATTCAGAAGAGGAGAATGAAAACGAGGCTCCAGGGAACCTTCTTCTCGATGCCGGCGATGAAACTTACGTTGATGAAATAAATTCTTCAGAAATCAGCAACATTAACGAACTACTGGAGCTTGATCTTGATAGAAATGGAATCAAAGACGCACCTTCAGTCGAAAATGAAATAATTGAGGAAAAGAAAGATAACACAAAACTCACCCAGGCTGACCTTATTGAAAGGTTTATAATCACAAACCCGAGAATTGAGCCCGTTAGAGATAAAAAGGAAGTACCTGTTGAGGACAAGTCAGCAATTGACACTGGTGAGGGAAGCTTTGTGACAGAAACGCTTGCAAAGATCTATATCGGTCAGGGTTATTACTCAAAGGCGATCGATATTTTCGAAAAATTAAGTTTGAAATATCCGGAAAAAAGCAGTTACTTTGCGACTCAAATTGAAAAAGTTAAAGAGTATTTAAAAAAGTGAACAGATGGGAATTTACATTTTTATTTCAGTTCTGGTTCTGATTGCATGTGTTCTTCAGGTTATGATAGTTCTTGTCCAGAACTCAAAAGGTGGAGGTTTAGCTGCTAATTTCACATCAGCCGGTCAGACTATGGGAATCCGCAAAACAGCCGATTTTCTTGAAAAATCAACATGGACGCTTGCAGCTGCCATTCTTATTCTGTGCGTCGTTGCAACAGCAACAATACCCAGGAGTACTACAGAAGAACGATCCAGAATAGAAAACTCTATTCAGAATGCTGTAGATCCAAATGCTATACCCACGTTACCGACACCTGCTCAGGGAAACGAAAGAGACAGTCAGTAAAAGTGCTAAAATGATATTTGAAGTGTCAGTTTGTCATAAACTGACACTTTTTTTATCTCAAAATGGCATTTTTCTCTTTTTGGCATGGAAAATGATCATGGTGCACGTCAGAAATGTTGTTTAACTTTAAAAATCGATAAAATGGCACAATTAAAAGGCAAAATTTTAGCAGGAAAGGTTCTCGTAAAACCTAACGAAGCTGAAGAAAGAACCACAAGTGGTATTATTATTCCCGATTCAGCTAAGGAAAAACCCCGTCAGGGCAAGGTAGTTCTTGTCGGAGCAGCAAAAAAAGATGAAGAAATGGAAGTCAAAGCAGGAGATTCTGTGCTCTACGGCAAGTATGCAGGTCAGGAACTCACAATCGATGGTACCGAGTATCTTCTCATTTCACAAACCGATATCCTTTTCATAGCTTAACTAACAACATTTAAAAAATCAAAAATATGGCAAAAGAGATTAAATTCAATATCGAAGCACGCGCACTGCTTAAAGAAGGAGTCGATAAACTGGCAGATGCAGTTAAGGTAACCCTTGGACCAAAAGGACGTCATGTAGTCCTTGAAAAAAAATACGGCGCCCCGCAGATAACAAAAGATGGTGTTACAGTAGCAAAAGACATTGAGCTGAAAGATCCATATCAGAATATGGGAGCCCAGATGGTAAAGGAAGTGGCTTCCAAGACAGGTGATATAGCCGGTGACGGTACCACCACCGCGACAGTTCTTGCACAATCGATTATTAATGTCGGACTTAAGAACATTACTGCCGGTGCAAATCCAATGGATGTTAAAAGAGGTATTGACAAGGCAGTTGAAAAAGTAGTTGAGCATATCAAATCACAGGCACAGATAGTAGGTGACGACCTTGACAAAATTGAACAGGTTGCCAGGATTTCAGCTAACGACGATCAGGAAATCGGGAAACTGATTGCTGAAGCAATGAGCAAAGTTCATAAAGAAGGTGTTATAACAGTTGAAGAATCAAAAGGTACCACCACTTCTGTTGAAGTTGTTGAAGGTATGCAGTTCGACCGTGGTTATATATCAGCTTACTTCGTTACCAATACTGAAAAGATGGAAGCAGATCTCGACAATCCATATATTCTTATATATGACAAGAAGATCTCTACCATGAAGGATATGTTACCTATTCTTGAGGCATCAGCCCAGACCGGCAGACCATTGCTGATTATCTGTGAAGATGTTGAAGGAGAAGCTCTTGCCACACTGGTTGTTAACCGTCTCCGCGGTTCTCTTAAGGTTTGTGCTGTTAAAGCTCCCGGATTCGGCGACAGGAGAAAAGAAATGCTTGAAGATATAGCCATTCTGACAGGCGGAACAGTCATTTCAGAGGAAAAAGGACTGAAGCTTGAACACGCTACTCTCGATATGCTTGGCACTTCAGAGAAAGTAACTGTTAACAAGGAAAATACCACCATAGTTAACGGATCAGGCGACAAGGAAATGATCAAGGCCCGTATCGGTCAGATTAAACAACAGATGACAACAACAACCTCCGACTATGATAAGGAAAAACTCCAGGAGCGTCTGGCCAAACTGGCAGGAGGTGTTGCAGTTCTCTATATCGGAGCTGCATCTGAAGTCGAAATGAAAGAAAAGAAGGACAGGGTTGACGATTCACTCCATGCAACTCGTGCTGCCATCGAAGAAGGTATTGTACCGGGTGGTGGTGTTGCTTATCTCCGTGCTGTTGCTGCCCTCAAGAACCTTAAAGGTGACAACGAAGACCAGACAATTGGCATTGAAATAATCCGCCGTGCTATTGAAGAACCTCTCCGCCAGATTGCAATTAATGCAGGTAAGGAAGGCGCAGTAGTCGTTCAGAATGTCAAAGCCGGTAAGGATGATTATGGATACAATGCACAGACTGATAAGTTTGAAAAGCTTTATGCGGTTGGTGTTATCGATCCTGCTAAAGTTGCCCGCGTAGCTCTTGAGAATGCTGCTTCTGTAGCCGGTATGTTCCTGACAACTGAAGCCGTGGTGGTAGAGCTTAAAGAGGATGCACCTGCAATGCCTCCACAGGGTATGGGCGGCGGAATGCCGGGTATGATGTAAAATCGTAATAAAAACAATTTTTTCAAAATCGTTGTAGAGACAGGTCTCAGACCTGTCTCTACATTTTTATACCCGTGTGTCAACAGGTTTTATGACCATTATTTTAATATATTTGCACCTGATTTTAATGCATCCTTTTTAAATGGATAATATCCGCAATTTCTGCATAATAGCCCATATAGATCATGGTAAGAGCACCCTTGCCGACAGGTTGCTTGAGACAACCAAAACAATCAGCGAAAGAGAATTCCAGGCACAGATACTCGATGATATGGACCTTGAACGTGAAAGAGGCATCACTATCAAGAGCCACGCAATCCAGATGGAATATGATCACAAGGGACAGAAATACTACCTTAATCTTATCGACACACCCGGGCACGTCGATTTCTCCTATGAAGTATCACGGTCAATAGCTGCATGCGAGGGTGCACTTCTTGTGATAGATGCAACCCAGGGTATCCAGGCACAGACGATCTCTAACCTTTATATGGCAATCGATCATAACCTGGAGATAATACCTGTGCTGAATAAAATGGATATGCCGGCCGCAATGCCTGAAGAGGTGAAAGACCAGATTGTTGACCTTGTCGGATGCAACAGGGACGATATAATTGAGGCCAGTGCAAAGACAGGTATGGGGGTCGATATTATCCTGAGCGCCATTGTTGAAAAGATTCCCGCTCCAAAAGGAAGTTCCGACGCTCCTCTCCAGGCATTGATCTTCGATTCTATCTTTAATTCCTTCAGGGGCATTATTGCTTATTTCAAAATAATGAACGGAACTATCAGAAAAGGCGATAAAGTCAAATTCATGGGGACAGATCATGAGTATATTGCCGATGAGGTGGGTGTCCTTAAATTGAAGATGTCTCCAAGAGACAAGCTAAACGCCGGGAATGTCGGATACATTATTACCGGAATAAAGAATTCCGCTGAGGTGAAGGTTGGAGATACGATAACTCTTGTGCAGAATCCATGCGATACCCCTATTGCCGGCTTTGAGGATGTCAAACCAATGGTTTTTGCAGGAATATACCCTGTAGATGCTGATGATTACGAGGATCTTCGGGAATCAATAGAGAAGCTGCAGCTTAATGATGCTTCGCTTTCATTCATACCTGAATCATCAGCTGCCCTGGGCTTCGGTTTCAGATGTGGTTTTCTTGGTTTGCTCCACATGGAAATAATCCAGGAAAGACTCGACAGGGAATTCGATATGGATGTTATCACCACGGTTCCTAACGTTTCATACAAAGTATATACGGCTAAAGGCGAGGAGATCGATGTTCACAATCCATCAGGATTACCACCGGTAAACCATATCGAGAGGATTGAAGAACCTTATATCATTGCGCAGATTATTACCCAGTCGGACTATACCGGGGCAATAATGGGATTGTGCATTGACAGGAGGGGTGTTCAGAGAAACCAGGTCTATCTCACCCGTGACAGGGTGGAGCTCACATTTGAAATGCCTCTTTCTGAGATAGTATTCGATTTCTATGATAAGCTGAAAAGCATTTCGAAGGGTTACGCATCATTCGATTATTATTATACTGATTACCAGAAAGCAGACCTTGTGAGACTTGATATTCTGCTTAACGGCGAGATGGTCGATGCTCTCTCTACACTTATTTGCAGGGGTCATGCTTATGAATTCGGACGGAAAATGTGTGTGAAGCTTAAGGAGCTCATTCCCCGTCAACAGTTTGAAATTGCAATACAGGCTGCAATAGGAGCAAAGATCATTGCAAGGGAAACAGTTAAGGCGGTCAGGAAGGATGTAACAGCAAAGTGCTATGGCGGTGACATAACCAGGAAAAGGAAACTTCTGGAGAAACAGAAGAAAGGAAAGAAAAGGATGAGGCAGATTGGAAATGTTGAAGTCCCGCAACAGGCATTTCTTGCAGTTCTGAAACTTGATTAGCTGCCCTAGCAAATCAGCTTGTACCCTTTCCCGTGTATATTAAGGATCTTAACGGTAGAATCCTTTCTTAAGTATTTCCTCAGACGTGTTATGTAGACATCCATACTCCGGGCATTGAAATAATTATCATCTACCCATATAGTTTTTAGGGCAAAATTCCGTTCGAGTATTTCAGTCCCCTGGCGGCAGAGCAGATCAAGCAACTCAGATTCTTTGGTAGTAAGCTTCACGGGTACGCCCTTATGTGACAGGATTTGTTTCAGAGGATCGAAAGTGTATTCCCCGATGATGTAATTTTCGTCCTTTTTGTTTACTGATGCACCTGTTGTCCTCCGTAAGATAGCTTCAACCCTGTACAAAAGCTCCTCCATTGAGAAAGGTTTTGTGATATAATCATCAGCCCCCGATTTAAAACCCTCAAGTACATCCTCCTTCTGATTCTTTGCAGTCAGAAAGATTATTGGTATTTCGGTATTGGTGAGCCGGATTTCCCTTGCCAGCGTAAGACCGTCCATTTCAGGCATCATGATATCAAATATGCATAAATCAAATGATCCTGAGGCAAATGTATCCAGAGCCTGACTCCCGTTTACACATAGAGTTGTTGTATAGCTTTTTGCATTCAGGTAATTTTTTAGGAGATTACCCAGATTTACATCGTCTTCGGCAAGAAGAATTTTAATTGTGCTCATTTAGGTCTGTTTTTCTGGTATAAATATATAAAATCGGGTACCTTTATTGATCTGGCTTTCAACCCTGATAGACCCGGAATGTTCTTCAACAATTTTTTTCACATAGCTCAAACCGAGTCCGAATCCCTTCACATTATGAACATTTCCCGACGGTACTCTGTAAAATTTTTCAAAGATGCGTTTCAGGTTTTCCTTTCTTATGCCGATACCTTTATCTTCGACAGTTATAAGAATGCCATGCCTGTGATTTTTCGTAGAGATTGTAATCTCAGGTCTGTCCTTCGAGTATTTAATGGCATTATCGATCAGGTTGGAAATTGCATTAAGGAAATGAACTTCATCGAGCATCGTCACGGAATTCTCAGAATGGTAATTTTTTATTATTACTCCGTTACGGTTCACAGTCTGAAGTGTGAAATTTTCCACTGCCTTATCAATTATGGTATGAATATCCATCTCTGTGAGGCTAAGCCTCATTCTTATCCTTTCAAAAATTGCCATCTGCAGTACCTTCTCAACCTGAAGCTTCAGTCTTGTGCTTTCGTCAGTTATAACTTTTGCGAGATGGTCAATATTCTTTTCCGTATCAGGGATTGATTTATCGGCCATCATCTGTGAAGCAAGCGAAATTGTCGATATAGGTGTCTTCAGCTCATGGGTCATATTATTTATAAAATCATTTCTGATCTCGGAGATTTTCTTCTGCCTGAAAATAACGATGAATGTTCCGGTAGCCAGAACGAGAAGGCATAAGGTGAACAGAAGAGACAGGAAACCGAGGTTCCCTATTTTCCTGAACTTATACTGATTTTCCTGCAGGCAGTACATTACCAGCTGGTTCTGACCGGGGACAGGATCATTAGGAAACAGCTGAATAATGAATTTATTTGTGCCCGGGCCGTCTGTGAACCCGGGTGTGTTCCATATAATGCCGTACATTCCTGACCGGATTGAAAACTCATAATCGAGATAAATACCTGCATTATTCAAGGCTGTCCTTATCTGGTGATTAATATCTTCAGGATTTATTCTTTCACGGATATCAGGTGTGCTTAGAAGGACTTTCTCCATTATGTCTTCAAGATAAACAATACGGTTACTTACCCTTCCAAGAATTTCAGCATCAGGTATTTGTATTGAAGGTTCTGTATTACCAGTGGAAAAGTTATCCTCGGAAGTAATAAAGATTTTATGCCCTGAGCTGGTGATTTCTATTGGCTTCTCGGGATTATCGAGGCCGTACATCCTTAAAAGTTCCGCATCTGGATGATACCCCCTGAGTTTCCTTGATAATGGTGAATTTGCAGGAACAATTGCAGTAATGGAATCCGATGATGCAGGATCTATCTCTTCAACAATTTTACTTATAAGCTCTTTTTTCTCAAGCTCAAGCACCACTGATTCCAAGGCCTTATTAGCCTGGTACCGGAATTGCTGATCAGTAATGATTATTGCATTTCTGATCCAGTAGAGCTGAATCAGGATTAACCCGGATATTACCAGGAAAAAAAACACCGCAAGAAGAAGGATTGTTGTTCTCTTCATAGGATGTAAAAGTACTCCTAATTATTTAATACATTATACTTTAACGTTCTTTAACAAAATGGTCATTATCAGGTGTATTATTAACATTTCATTAAGCTTTGGTTAATTTTGGGTTAATACGGAAAAAAAGTTTTTTTTATGTAAAAAGGCGCTGTATCTTTGTAAAGAATTTAGATACAAAAAGTATCTGGCACAAAAGAATAAATCGAAAATATAGAGGTTTTTTTCATAGGTTAGGTTAGTTTTAGGGTTATCAAAAAGGGAGGCTGACGCCCGTCAGCCTCTTTCTTTTTTTATATGGAGCAAAGTTAATAAATCACTTTCATATTAGTGAATGATAATAACACAAGGTGGTATAAATTAAATTGTGGCATGGTTTTTGGGTAGAAGAATATAGAGGTTTTTTCATAGGTTAGGTTAGTTTTAGGGTTATCAAAAAAAGGAGGCTGACGCCCGTCAGCCTCCTTCTATTTGATGGCATTGATTATTATTCTATTAATGTAAACGACTTTTGAAATCTTGAGTTGTTTTTCCCAGGCAGCCTGGTAAATATGTTTTCTTATAAGGCTTGATTTTTTCTTCTGAAGCCAGGTTAGATTAATGATATATGAACTGCCATCCTTGAAATTAATCTTAGCTTTCTTCTGCCTGTGCGGAATAACAAGCTCTTTCATATCCTCCCACCGGTAAGTATATTTTTTAGGCATGATTATTCCAAACCTGAACTCCAGTTTCTCATCGTCCATTGAAAAATACTGATTTTTTCTTTTTACAGATGAGAAAATTGCTATCAGAGAGACAACAAGACTGATACTGAAAGGGACAATTGAGAGTACAACCGGCATGGATTCCTTCTTACCGAAAGCAAAGTGAAGAATTAGAACCCATAAACCCGCGATAAAGAACAACCCCGAAAATATCCATAACAGAATTTTCCTGCTTTTCGAAAATTCCTCCTCTGAAAGATTATAATACATATTTTCCATATTCAGTGGATTAAATATTGCGCATTCTTATCTTTTAAAATTTCAGGATCAAGTCTGAAAACAGCTGTAACAGAGTCTATACCCCTGAGATTTGATGCCAGGTTATCAGGATTAATTTCTTTTTCCGGGTCATGAGAAATGAAAATATAATCAATATTCCTGAGTTTTTTCATGAAAAAATCTTTTTCATGCCTGTTTGAAACCAGGCGAAAAACCGGGGGAATTGCAGGGTGAAGAAATAAACCTGCTGAAGATACTTACTGTTGATACTTCAGGAGAATTGACAGGTTGAGTATTTTTCAGTGAGATATTTAAACTTTTGTTAATCAGGAGCGACAGCTTGTAATCAGGCTCTGAAGAAACAAGACCCATGAAAATGTAATTCATCAGGTTGTGAATCATCGAGTCGTACCCTGTTAATCCTTTTACTGTTTTTCATCTTATAAAGATGACATGATCTTTAAAGATAACCAAAAAAGGGAATAAAGCTATACAGTTTTGTTTTTTATCCTTTTAAGAGCCTGCCTCGAAGCTTCCTGTTCGGCTTCTTTCTTCGATGATCCATGCCCTTCACCAAATTCTTTCTTGTCGATGAACAGGGTGGTTGAGAAAACAGATTTTTTCTGGTGAAAATCGTATTCTTCCTTATAAGTGAATATAAGATTTGATTTGTTTTTCTGAACCCATTCAAAGACGAGGCTCTTATAATCCGTATCAGTATTGACTATTTTATTTATATCCAGGTACCTGTTCAGCACATTTTTCAGGAATAGCTTTTTTGTTTTTCTGAATCCCTTATCGATGAACACTGCGCCGATTAATGCTTCAAATGCATCGCCATAAAGGTTCCTTGTTGGATGCTGAATATTGATATGACTTATAAGTATCTTATCTATGCCAAGGGAGACGGAAAGTTGATTCAGTACCTCCCTGTTCACGATCCTGGATCTTATTTTCGTGAGAAAGCCTTCATTTGCATCCGGAAAAAGTTCGAAGAGGTAATCAGAAAGAATAGCATCGAGAACTGCATCTCCCAGATATTCAAGTCTCTCGTTATTCACCTTTTTCCCGTCAGGAAGGGTAAAAGATGCAGATTTATGAATAAAGGCGATTTCGTAAAGCTTTAGATTCCCTGGTTTAAAGCCAAGTATTTTTTTCAGGCTGGAACTGAATTCCTGCCTGTTGAGTAGATAAGTGCCATTGGAACGATTACCAAATATCGACACTAAACATCAGCTTTTTTTACTACAACAGAAGCGTTATGACCGCCAAACCCGAATGTATTGCTAAGGGCGACATTTATTTTCCTGTTTTGTGCCTTATTAAGCGTCAGATTCAGATCCTGGTCTATTTCCGGATCGGCGACTTTGTGGTTGATTGTTGGCGGAACAATATCATGCACAACCGACATTATCGAAGCGATTGCCTCAATAGCCCCGGTTGCACCGAGAAGGTGCCCGGTCATCGATTTAGTTGAGCTGATATTCACTTTATATGCATGTTCACCAAATACACTGCGGATCGCCTTCAATTCTGCAATATCACCAAGAGGAGTTGAAGTGCCGTGCACATTTATATAATCAATATCTTCAGGTTTCAGTCCGGCATCTTCGATGGCAAGTTTCATTACATTGCGTGCGCCTAATCCCTCAGGATGTGGTGCTGTAAGGTGATAAGCATCTGCTGTAAGGCCTGTTCCGACAATTTCAGCATAGATCCTGGCCCCTCTTGCTTTTGCATACTCATATTCCTCGAGTATCAGTGCACCGGCGCCTTCACCGAGAACAAATCCATCCCGTGTTTTGTCAAAAGGTCTTGATGCTGTCTGGTATTCGTCATTATTTGTAGAGAGGGCCTGCATTGCATTGAATCCTCCGATCCCCGGTTCATTGACTGATGCTTCCGAGCCTCCGGTTACAAAAACATCTGCCTTACCGAGCCGGATATAATTTGATGCATCAATGATAGAGTTTGTGGAAGATGCACATGCGGAAACAGTTGCGAAATTAGGACCTCTGAAACCATGCTTGATGGAAATCAGACCGGCTGCAATATCTCCGATCATCTTAGGGATAAAGAATGGACTGAACCTGGGTGTCCCGTCTCCCTTAAGATAATCTTTGATAGCCAGATGAAAAGTTTCTATTCCTCCGATGCCAGAGGCCCAAATGACGCCAACTCTGTCCTTATCGACTTTTTCCATATCAAGCCCGGAATCCCTGAGAGCTTCCTCCGATGATATCAGAGCAAACTGCGAATACAGGTCGAGCTTGTTGGCTTCTTTCCTGTCGAAATACTTTGAGGAGTCATAGTTTTTTACTTCGCATGCGAATTTGGTCTTGAACTTCTCTGTGTTAAAGCGGGTAATCATTGCTGATCCGCTGACGCCGCTTTATAAGGTTTTCCCAATACTCATGCAAATTATTGCCCAGAGGAGTCAATGCTCCTAATCCTGTAACTACAACTCTTCTCATAAATGATTTTTATAGATGCAATTTATTTTGCATTCTCTTCAATGTACTTGATTGCATCCCCGACAGTCGAAATAGTCTCAGCCTGATCGTCAGGAATTCCGATATTGAATTCTTTTTCGAATTCCATTATTAACTCAACAGTGTCAAGAGAATCAGCACCAAGATCGTTTGTGAAGCTGGCCTCCGGAGTTACCTCTGATTCATCTACTCCCAGTTTGTCAACTATTATTTCCTTTACTCTTGTGGCAATGTCCGACATAATGATAAATTTTAATTAATAT
Organism: uncultured Bacteroidota bacterium; assembly: GCA_963744745.1. Lineage (GTDB taxonomy): Bacteria > Bacteroidota > Bacteroidia > Bacteroidales > VadinHA17 > LD21. Next base: position 968,412 of record CAVUVD010000002.1, read on the forward strand.
TAAATTTAAACCATGCAAAGAAATATATTTGTACCATATTTTTCAAGTGATTTGATAAATATTTATCTGTAACCCTGTTTAAGTTACTGAAATTTAATAAAATAAAGTTACAAAAAAGAAAGATACCCTAGGGCCGGCCGATACTTTAACAAACAGATAATGAAGAATATAGCTATTTTTGCCTCCGGTTCGGGAACCAATGCGGAAAACATAATAAAATATTTTTCGAACAGCAATTATGCACGTGTAAATCTTGTCCTTTCCAACAAGCGTCAGGCAATGGTTTTAAAGCGGGCTGAAACGCTTGGCGTCGATACTGTATTTTTCGAATTCAATGATTTATATTACTCTGAAAAGGTACTCGCGAAACTGGAGTCGTATAAAACAGATTTTATTGTTCTTGCCGGTTTCCTTTGGCTTATTCCGGAGAATATTCTCGAAAAATTCCCTGACAGGATTATAAATATCCACCCGGCACTCTTACCTGCATACGGGGGCAAAGGCATGTATGGTGATGCAGTTCACAGGGCAGTAATTGCCAACGGTGAGAAGGAATCCGGAATAACTATTCACTACGTGAACAATCATTATGACAGCGGTGATATAATATTCCAGGCGCGCTGCACGATAGAGCCCGGCGACACGCCTGAGACACTTGCTTCAAGGATTCACAAGCTTGAATATCTGCACTTCCCCCGTGTTATAGATGAACTGGTAAGCGCTCAAAAGCCCTAGAAGGTGCTTAGCAGATTGAGATTAACCTCCCTGATCTTTTCAAACTTTTCCCTGTTCACTTCTGCAACCGGTTCGGATGGGGGAGCGATTACCTTAAGAGGATCAATAGGTGATCCGTTCTGGTAGAATCTGAAATCGAGATGCGGCCCGGTTGACAAACCTGTACTTCCGACATAGCCTATTATATCACCTTGTTTTACACTCTTTCCTGGTGTAATTCCCTGGCCAAAGCGACTGAGATGAAGATATGCGGTGGAATGAGTGACATTATGCCTGATCTTGACCATCCTCCCATTCCCTCCATCATATGTTGCAGCAATGACTTTGCCGTCACCAACTGCATGAACAGGTGTTCCGACCGGGGCTGCGTAATCAACTCCCAGGTGTGGCCTCCTGATCTTGAGTACAGGGTGTAAACGGCTTGTAGTATACCTTGAGCTTATTCTTGAGAATTTAAGAGGAGCTTTCAGAAACGCCTTCCTGAGGCTTTTTCCGTCAGTATCAAAATACGATTCATGCCCATCCTGGATGAACGGTATTGCTGTGTAAGTCCGTCCTGAACTGGTAAACTGTGCAGTGAGTATCTTCCCGATTCCCATTGATTTATCCTCAATGAACTTCTCCTCGTAAACCACCTTGAAATTGTCACCTTCCTCGAGCCCGAAGAAATCAACAGTCCACTGAAATATTTCATTCATCTCCGCAGCAAGTGCAGGAGGCATTCCGCCATCCAGTATAGCCTGCCACAGAGAGGAGCTTATTGTTCCCTTTGCATATTTTATCTCGGTTGTAACCTCTTTTCTGAATGCGGTTATGTTCAGAGAATCAGTGAAGCTGAACACATAGGTTGTGGCCGGATCATGTTCGTAGATCATATATCTTGCCCTCGGATTGTCACCGCGTTCACAAAGAAGTGAATACTTGCTCCCGCTAAGTACTTTCCTGACATCAAAGACATCTTTGGAATTATTGAGAGCCTTATCTATCTCAGGCATGCTGACTCCATGTTTCAGGAGAATATCAGATATGAAACTGTCCCGTCTTATCTGACCGGGAATGACCTCGAATGAGTCGGTCAGAATTCCATACGAATAGACAGGTTCATTCTCCGGCTGAACCGGAACAGAATCTACTGTCATGACGATAAGTTCATGACCAGTTTCAACAGCTTGATTACACGAGAATAATACTACAGCACAAATTATCAACAGGGCCCGGGTTATCAGTTTCATAATTTCAGTCAGATCAGGAGGTTATCAATTATTTATTCGTTTTTCAATTTTTCACAATATACTATTTTTGTAAACTCTACTAAGATTTTACAACAATATTTATTATTCTTTTCGGCACAACAATCACTTTTGAAGGGATTGCTCCCCCGATCCATTTTTTTGCTCTTTCGTCGGCAAGGACGATCGACCTGATTTCATCTTCTTTCATGCTTACGGGAAGCGAGATGCTGAAACGCATCTTACCATTAAACGATACCGGGATAGTCAAAATTGTCCTCTCTTAAGTATTCTTCATTGAACTCCGGCCAGGGTTCATATGCAAGTGATTTCAGATTTCCCAGGATCTGCCATAGTTCCTCAGCTGTATGAGGTGCAAATGGTGAAAGCACTTTCACAAAGTTGTTTGCTGTATCTTTACTGACTTTCCCCTTTTTTGTTACCTGGTTCAGGAAGATCATCATGGCTGAGATGGCAGTGTTGAAATGAAGTGTCTCAATATCACCGCCGGCTTTTTTTATCATCTGGTGAAGACCTTTAAGTATCTCCGGATCTTCGGCAGCATCAATTATATTTGAAGGTTCAGAGAAGAACCTGAATGACCTTCCCAGAAAACCGTGAACACCCTTAATACCTTTTTCATCCCAGGGCTTGGTGGCATCGAGCGGGCCAAGGAACATTTCGAAAAGTCTCAATGTATCAGCTCCGAAATTTTTGACCACATCATCAGGATTGACAACATTCTTAAGCGACTTCGACATTTTAGCAACTATCTGGTTTACCACTGTACCTGTTTTGGTATGATAGTATTTGCCTTCGCGGTCTTCTATTTCATCTGCAGGGATCTTTGAACCGGTTTCTGTTTCATATGCAAAAGCGAGTATCATTCCCTGGTTGAATAATCTCTGGTACGGTTCATCTGTTGATACAATACCAAGGTCGAAAAGCACTTTATGCCAGAAACGGCTGTAAAGAAGATGAAGGACTGCATGTTCTGCACCACCTATATAAAGATCAACCGGCATCCAGTATTTCTCTTTGGCCGGATCAAAGATCATCTTGTCGTTTAGAGGATCGATAAAACGAAGATAGTACCAGCACGATCCGGCCCATTGGGGCATCGTATTTGTTTCCCTGCGGCCTTTACGTCCATCCTTGCCTGTGACATTCAGCCAGTCTCCGGCATTTGCCAGCGGCGATTCGCCTGATTCACCCGGAAGGTATTTTTCGAGCGAGGGTAATTCAAGAGGCAGCTCATCATCTTTCAATACAGTTATTTCCCCATCTTCCCAATGGATAACCGGGAATGGTTCACCCCAGTATCTTTGCCTGCTGAAGAGCCAGTCACGGATCTTGTAGTTGACTTTCTCCTTTCCGAGTTCCTTGCTTTCAAGCCATAATATCATCTTTTCAATTCCCGCCTTCTTGTTCAGGCCATTGATATCGATGTTTGTGTTCGTATCCGATGAATTGATGTAGATTCCATCCTCGGTCCAGCATTCATTTCCTTCAAGTATCCTCTTTCTTTGTTCGTTGTCGGCAACATCCGGATCCTGGATACAGACTACTGGCAGGTTGAATTTTCCGGCAAACTCAAAATCCCTGGTATCGTGAGCCGGAACTGCCATAATTGCACCTGTTCCGTAACCCGTGAGTACATAATCAGCAACCCAAACTGGTATTTTCTTCCTGTTGACCGGATTGATTGCATATCTGCCGGTAAAGACGCCTGTTTTTTCTTTTGAAAGATCAGTGCGGTCGAGATCGGATTTCAGTGAAGCAGCAGCGATATAATCCTGCACCTGCCTCTTCTGCTCTTCTGTTGTCATCACATTCAGGAGAGGATGTTCAGGCGAAACAACCATATAGGTCGCACCAAACAAAGTATCCGGTCTTGTTGTGAAGACTGTAAGTTTTTCATTGATACCGTCAATGATAAAATCAACTTCTGCTCCTGTGGATCTGCCTATCCAGTTACGCTGCATATCCTTTATGCCTTCAGGCCAGTCGAGATCATCAATCCCCTTTAGAAGCCTTTCTGCATAATGAGGTATTCTGAGCATCCATTGTTTGAGATTCTTCCTAATGACACGATTGCCGCATTTCTCATGAGAGCCGTCAGAGAGCACTTCCTCATTTGCGCAAACTATACGGCAATGAGGGCACCACCATACCTGGGCATCGTCATAATATGCGAGTCTCTTTGAATCGATATACCTGGTTATCTCCGCTTTCCCCTTATTTTTTATTTCTCCTGGTATCTCAAGCTCAGAAACAGGTCTTCCTTTCTGCTGTTTTTCATCGAACCAGGTATTATAGAGCCTGATGAAGATCCATTGCGTCCATTTGAAGTATTTCGGATCGGTTGTATTGATTTCTTTGTCCCAGTCATAGCTTAGTCCCAGATCTTTTATCTGTCTTCTGAATGTATCGCAGTTTTTATTTGTGATGATTGCAGGATGTGTCCCTGTCTGGATTGCATATTGTTCTGCCGGGAGACCAAAAGCATCCCATCCCATTGGATGAAGAACGTTGTAACCTCTCATCCTTTTATACCGGCTGAAAATATCGGTAGCGGTATAACCTTCAGGATGTCCGACATGCAATCCCGCGCCGGATGGATATGGAAACATATCGAGAACATAGCACTTATTGGGGTTTGTAAGATCTTCAGGTGTCTTGAATGTTTTGTTATCCTCCCAGTACTTTTGCCACTTCTTCTCGATTTCTGAAAAATTGTAATCCATCTTCCTGTATGTTGTTATATCCTGATTATAAGTTGGCAAAAATAAAAGAAATTCTTGAATATAGTCGGCAGGGCTTTAATGATTTAGCACTTTGCTTCACTGGAGAGATATTATATGCCAAATATCATGCTGGCGCCTGTAACAAATTGATATGAAACTTCTCTACTACTAATAGTAAGAACATAAAACCATATTATTATGAAACAATCATTCAATTCCCGGGTAAGATCATTGGCTGCAATGATTATACTGTTTAGTGTGCTCAGCTTTTCCAACAGTTGTTCGGATGATCCGGCGGAGGACACCATTAATAATCCGCCGGTAAATCAAAATGAGGTACAGATGTCCGGTTCGTCCTTTTTGCCTGCATCAATAACAGTATCCGCAGGTACAAGGGTTACGTGGAGGAATACTGATAGTATGACTCATACCGTTACAAGCGACTCAGCTTTGTTCGATAGCGGTAATATAGCGCGTGGCGGCTCCTACAGTTACACATTCACTAATCCCGGAACATATCCGTACCACTGTAATCTTCATTCCGGCATGACCGGTACAGTGACCGTAAACTGAATTTTGTGATCCGGTTTTTGCTTTATTTTATCAATAAGTTGTAAAAGCGCGGTTTTGGTTTTACTTTTGCATTACAAAAATGGTCCCGTAGTTCAATGGATAGAATGACAGATTCCGGTTCTGTTGGTTGAGCGTTCGAATCGCTCCGGGATCACAAGCAAGAGCGGGGGTGTAAGCGGGAGCGAACACTCCTGCTTTTTTTATTGCAATTTGTAAAAAAAGAAAACCCGGGTGAAGAACTCAGAGCCGGGTTAACTATGCAAATTTCTACTGCGACAAAGGTGGATTAAAAAAGAACATTACGAGAAGCTCTTCTGCGTTTTTAATTTTTTTTAACTAATGCTTTAGGTTTTGTTAAGGTGTGTATCTAAATATTTAGAACAAAACTGAAAAAAGTCAGATTTTTTCATGTTTTTCCTTAAGAAACATCAGAATTTTATAATTCGGGCTCATTTATTTCCTTACCTTTATTACTGATACTAATCTGCCTTTTATATTAAACCAGCATGGAAGAACTGATAATCTCTAATCCGGAATTCAATAGAATGTCATCATCACTTCTCGAACTTGAATCGTGCATTCTCCTGTCCGGGTGTGAACTTGATACTCTTGTTTATGAGTTCTATTTTTGTAATTGATTTTTTACCTGTTTCTCAATATTTCGATCATCGCAGATATACCTGCTGTTTCTGCTACCTCCCTTATTGGTGAGAGACTGATCATTGAACGTGCACTGTTCAGATCATCCTCAGTAATATAATCCTTACCGAACACTATTATAAATAGTAATCGCTGATTTAAGAGTATTTGCCTTAACTCTTATACTAAGCGGACTCGATCTTGCCGGGAACAGATGGATATACCTGGTCCGGCTTTTATGGTATTTCAGGGTCCATTCCGATCCATCGCTTAAAGTTGTTATCCTGAAACCGCTGTTACTCTTACCTGTGTACAGGGAAAATTCATCATGGCTGCTAAAAGAATGTGTTTTTAGCTCGTTGTAAACTTCTGAAAGTATATCTGTTATTCCAAGCTCTCCTGTATAAATATCCATAACCGAAGTGCCTATATGCCGTATTTTCCGCAAAAGTTCCGGAGCAGGGGAAGCGTTTTCATTTTCCAGGATAAAATCCCTTATGAAAATCAGATGATGTTTTATCGGATTGAACTGGAATGGTTCAGGTATCTGGTCTGAAAACATGTAATAAAGTTACACTAGCGTTTTTATAAAACATCATGATTTTTCAGGATTTGCTAATGATATTAGCATTGCTTCCTCTAAAATTTTTCCATCTTGGAATTATTTTGTAATATTCTGAACCTTTAACCTAACATCTGCTAACATGAAAAATTTCTCACGCGAGAATTTTCTAAAAACGATAAATCACAAGCAGCCGGACCAGGTTGTTGTTGATTTTGGATCAACAGGAGTCACAGGAATTCATGTCCTTATTGTGGAAAAACTAAGGAGCTATTACGGACTTGAAAGAAGACCAATTAAAGTCATAGAGCCTTACCAGATGCTTGGTGAGATCGATGACGACCTGGCAAATGCAATGAATATAGATATCAGAGGAATTTTTGGCGCCAGGAACATGTTCGGAGTTCCAGCTGAGGGATGGAAAGTTCACAGAACTCTTTGGGGTCAGGAGGTAATGTTTCCAGGAACTTTTAATTATACTTTAAACGAAAACGGCGATATTCTGATGTATCCTGAAGGCGATACATCAGTTCCCCCATGTGCCATGATGCCTAAGTCGGGATTTTTTTTCGATGCTCTCGACAGGCAGAAACCTGTAACTGATGATACATTGAAAGTTGAAGATAACCTTGAGGAATTCGGCTATGTAACCGCTGAAGATATTGATTACTGGAAGAAACAGATAAAGCTTGCAGACAGGTCGCGGGGGATTGTTGCCGGCCTTGGTGGAACAGCTCTTGGGGATATTGCACTTGTGCCTGCCATTAACCTTAAGGATCCAAAAGGAATCCGTGGTGTTGAGGAATGGTATGTCTCAACGCTGATCAGGGAAGATTTTATTAAAGAGATATATTCCAGGGAGATTGATATCGCTCTTGAGAATCTGAAGAAACTGCATGAAGTTATCGGTGGTATGATTGATGTCGTGTATATATGCGGAACCGATTTCGGCACCCAGAATTCCACGTTCTGCAGCCAGGAGACATACGAAAGAGTCTGGCTTCCTTATTACAGGAAAGTTAATGACTGGATACATCAGAACACATCATGGAAGACTTTCAAACATTCGTGCGGTGCCGTGGAATCATTAATGGAGTTATTCATAAGATCAGGATTTGATATTATTAATCCGGTGCAGATAAATGCCGAAGGAATGGATCCGCAGCTGCTCAAGAAGAAGTATGGTGACAGGATCGTATTCTGGGGTGGAGGTGTTGACACGCAGGGTGTCTTTGCTTTCGGAACCCCTCAGCAGGTGAAGGACCAGGTAAGACGCCAGTGTGAAATACTTAACAAGGACGGTGGATTTGTATTCAATACTATTCACAACATACAGGCAAACGTTCCTTTTGAGAATGTTGTTGCAATGCTTGAAACACTTGAGTCATTATAAAAATTATAAAAACTATCCACCAGTTGCCCTTAGCCCTGCGCCCTGAGCCCAGTGCTCTGTGCCCTGAGCCGGAAACCAGAGTAAAAATATGGCACATAGATATAACTGGAGATATCTCTTCGGAATTTCTCTCATATCCGCAATGGGTGGATTATTGTTCGGGTACGACTATGTGGTGATAGGAGGCGCCAAGCCTTTTTATGAGCCTTTTTTCGGAATCACCGGCAATACGTTACTGCAAGGATGGGCAATGAGCTGTGCACTTGTCGGTTGTCTCGGTGGAGCAGTGCTCTCCGGTTATCTCAGTGACAGGTTCGGGAGAAAGAAACTGCTTATACTCTCTGCTGTTTTATTTATCGCAGCTTCCCTCGGAACAGGCGCTTCTTCAGGCTTTACCGGCTTTGTTATTTTCCGGATACTGGGTGGAGCGGGAATAGGGCTGGCATCAAATCTTTCTCCAATGTACATTGCAGAAGTAACTCCCGGAAGTGTAAGGGGAAGGTTTGTTTCTCTTAACCAGTTGACGATAGTTATCGGAATTCTGGCAGCCCAGTTTATAAACTGGAGAATTGCAGAACCGGTTCCTGCAGGATCAACTGTAAATGAAATAATGAATTCCTGGAACGGTCAGTCAGGCTGGAGATGGATGTTCTATGCCTGTGCCATACCGGCAGCCCTGTTCTTTCTCCTGATGTGGTTTGTCCCGGAAAGTCCCAGGTTCCTGGCTAAGAAAGCCGAAGGGCAGGAGAAAGCTCTGAAGACGCTTTCCAGAATAGGAGGGAGGGAGTTTGCAGAGTCTGAACTCTCCTCAATAAACTCTTCATTTGCTTCATCCGCTAAATTGGATCCTCTTGATCTTTTAAGACAGCCAGGTGTCAACAAAATCCTGATAATCGGGATTGTACTGGCTGTATTTCAGCAATGGTGCGGAATTAATGTTATCTTCAATTATGCACAGGAAATCTTTGCCGGAGCTGGATACAGTGTCTCAGATACTTTATTTAATATAGTAATAACAGGAAGTGTTAATCTCATCTTCACGTTTGTGGGTATGTTTACCGTTGACAGGTTCGGAAGGAAAGGATTAATGCTTCTGGGCGCCGGCGGTCTTGCAGGCATTTATGCGGTTATCGGGTCAATGTACTTCTTCAGAATACAGGGAATGCCATTGCTCATAATGGTTGTGACTGCAATTGCATGTTATGCCATGTCGCTGGCTCCCGTCACCTGGGTAGTACTTTCAGAAATCTTCCCTAACAGGGTAAGAGGTACTGCCATGGCAATCGCAACTTTTTCACTGTGGGCTGCATGTTTTGTGCTGACATATACCTTTCCGGTCCTTAACAGGACGCTGGGAGCTTCGGGAACATTCTGGCTTTACGGGGTAGTCTGTGTTTTCGGGTTCTTTTATATTTTAAGAAAGCTGCCCGAAACCAAGGGAAAAACCCTTGAGACAATTGAAAGGGAGCTGACAAAGAGTGATTAACCCGGGAATAATAAGTCGACAATAAGCTTAAAATGAAATTATAAAATGAGAAAGTTGTTTTTTCTTTTGCTAACCCTGGCTTCATGCATTTCTGAAGAACAGGAAATCAGGCAAAGCATATCTCTTGCCGGTAAGTGGAATTTCAGGATTGATTCACTGGACCAGGGCATAAATGAAAAATGGTACAATGAGATTGCTGATGAGACTGTTATGCTGCCTGGATCAATGGCCGAAAATAACAAGGGTGACGAAGTTACTTTAAATACACCATGGACCGGCGATATAGTTGACAAATCATATTTTAGCAGCCCTAAGTATGCAAAATACCGTCAGCCCGGGAGTATTAAGATTCCATTCTGGCTGAAGCCTGTCAGGTATTACAAAGGGGTGGCATGGTACCAGAAAGAATTTGATATGCCTGTAGAATGGAAGAACAGAAATATTGAATTGTTCCTGGAAAGACCCCACTGGGAAACAACTGTTTATGTAAATGGTCAGAAGGCCGGGAATCAAAACAGTCTTGCCGTACCACACCAGTATGAGATATCCGGTTTGCTGCATGATGGGAGAAATCTTTTCAGCATCAGGGTTGACAACAGTATTATAATTCCTGTGGGGGTTAATTCACATAGTATAAGCGATCATACACAATCAAACTGGAACGGGATTTCCGGGGAAATAAGCCTCAGATGCTCATCACCTGTTTTTATAAGTGATGTTTCAATCTACCCTGACCTTGAGAAAAAAGCTGTCAGAGTCATTACAAAGATTTCAAACAGATCCGGAAATGTATTCGATGGAGATGTCATTCTCAGGGCTGAAAGTATTAATACCAGTGAAAGGATAAAACTTAAGAAAGAGATCGTCAAAGCTGAATCAGGTGCCGATTTCTTTCAGCTGATAACCGAATATCCGATGGGAAATGACTATCATGAATGGAGTGAGTACACTCCTGCAATGTACCGGATGCAGGCCACCCTAAGAAGTAAGAAAGACGGAATAATTGACAGGAAATCAGAAGATTTTGGTATGAGGGAGTTCAGGATCAACGGGACCAGGTTCACTATAAACGGGAAACAAACTTTCCTGAGGGGTACTACCGAATGCTGCGTTTTTCCATTGACAGGATATCCGCCATCAGACACTGCCTCATGGGGGAGAATCTTAAGGATATGCAGGGATTATGGTCTTAACCACATGAGGTTCCACTCATATTGCCCTCCTGAAGCAGCATTTGAAGCAGCCGACAAGTTAGGAATGTATTTTCATGTTGAATGCAGTTCATGGGCTAACCAGGGAACTGCAGTAGGGAACGGTGAAGCAATTGATACCTTTATATATAATGAAGGTGACAGGATCATCAGGGAATATGGAAATCATCCTTCATTCTGTATGCTGGCATATGGAAATGAACCAGCCGGCAGAAACCAGAATGCTTTTCTGGGGAAACTTCAGAAATACTGGAGGGAAAAAGATAACAGGAGAGTTTATACTTCTGCTGCCGGCTGGCCGGTTATTCCTGAAAATGATTATCATCTTACTCCCGGTCCGCGCATACATCAGTGGGGTGATGGTCTGAAAAGCATTATAAATGCTGAACCTCCACAGACTGATTATGATTTCAGGGAATTTGTTTCAAGGTATACGGTTCCTGTTGTCGGTCATGAAACAGGACAGTGGTGTGTATATCCTGATTTCAGGGAGATTTCTCATTATACGGGACCTTTGAAAGCAACAAATTTTGAGATTTTCAGGGAATCACTCAATGAAAACAATATGGGTGACCAGTCAGAAGATTTCCTGATGGCATCCGGTAAGCTTCAGGCGATCTGTTATAAGGCGGAGATAGAGGCGGCGCTCAGGACACCGGGATTTGCAGGTTTTCAGATGCTCCAGCTCCATGATTTCCCGGGACAGGGGACTGCCCTGGTAGGCATTCTTAATCCTTTTTTCGAGTCGAAAGGATACATCTCACCTGAGGAATTCAGGATGTTCTGCAGCCAGACCGTGCCGCTTGCAAGAATGAAGAAGATGTTAATCAGGAATGATGAACCTTTCAGGGCTGATATCGAAGTTGCCAATTTCGGCCCAGAGCCGTTTAGCAATGCGACTGTCGCCTGTCATATTTCTGATTCATCCGGTAAGATCCTCTTTAAGGAGGAATTTGCCAATGCCAAAATAGGAAGGGGAAACTGCATTCCGGTCGGCACGATTTCTTTTTTACCTGACAAGATCACGAAGTCGCAAAAATTAAATCTTGAAGTTACTATTGAAGGTACAGCCTTTAAAAACAACTGGGATTTCTGGGTATACCTTCCTGTTGTTGATTTTTCGCCAGGAAATGTTCTGGTGAAGGAAACACTCGATAAGGAAGCAGAAACTGCCTTGAAGAATGGCGGTTCGGTTCTTATTCTCCCTGCCGGTCATATTACAGAAGGAAATGGTTCTGAAGTAGCCGCAGGCTTCTCGGGTGTTTTCTGGAATACTGCCTGGACAAACAACCAGGCTCCGCACACTCTGGGGATTCTCTGTGAGCCCGGGCATTCTCTTTTCAAAGATTTTCCCACGGAATATCATAGTAACTGGCAATGGTGGGACCCGGTAATGCATTCGCAGGCTATGATAATCAATGAGCTTCCCGGAGAGCTCAGACCACTGATTCAACTCATCGATACCTGGTTTGAAAACCGCCGGCTGGCGCTTGCTTTTGAAGCTAAAACAGGAAGCGGAAAACTTCTGGTATGTAGTGTTGACTTAAAAAACATTCCCAATGACAGGATCGTATCAAAACAGCTTCTTCGTTCTATTCTGGATTATATGAATTCTGATAGTTTTAATCCGGATATTGAGGTTGAAATTTCAAAAATCAAAAATCTGACAGGCAGATAAACCAACCCGGTGCAATGTATAACCAGATGGATAAAAAAAGAGTACCTTAGTAACTCATTTTGCTGATCATAAACTTAAACTTCACAGTATGAAATCATATTTTTCAAGAAGGAAATTCATTAAGAGCACATTAAGCGCTGGTGCAGTTATAGCTGGTTCCCGTCTGGTTTTCCCAGGACCAGCCGGATCGGATAAGAATAAATATGATGCCAAAGGGCTTCCAACTGTTAAGCTTGGTAAAACAGGAGTTGAAGTTCCCAGGATGGCGATTGGTCTTGGCAGTCGCTTCCTGAATATTGCCTCCCTCGATGAGGCGCTTGAAATGTGCAATTTCGCTCTCGATAATGGTCTATACTACTGGGATACTGCCCATACATATGTGAATTCAGCTACAGGTGCAGTGAGTGAGGAACGTCTTGGGCATATAATAAAGGACAGGAGGGATGAGATATTTCTTTCAACCAAAGTTGCAGAGAGAGATCCTGACAAAGCTAAAGTCCAGATTGAGCTGAGCCTTAAAAGGCTTCAGACAGATCATCTCGATATGCTTAAAATTCACTCGGTAGCTTCACCGGATGACGTTAAGGAGATCACTAAAAAAGGCGGAGTGCTTGATATCATTTCGAAGCTGAAAGAAGAAGGAGTGACTAGGTTCATTGGTTTTTCAGGTCACGGTAATGCCGAAGCTCTTAAAGCCATGGTTGATACCGGACGGTTTGACAGCATGCTTTTTGCCATGAACCATTACGTAGAAGGTTCAAACAGGTTTGACAGGCAAAGTGAACTGATACCTGCCGCTAAATCGCTGGGAATGGGTATAATGCTGATGAAAACGGTGAGGCCGAAAGAAACAATAAAAGATCTTGATCCCATTGAGTTAATAAGATATGCCCTCTCACTCGAAGGTCCGACCGGAGTGATTGTTGGTATGGATAGCAAAAAGGTTGTTGAATCAAACCTTTCCCTTCTGAGAAATTTCAAACCAATGGATTCGGCTGAAAAACAGAAGCATGCTATCATGTTATCGCCATATTTTCGTCATGAGAATCTTGCATGGATGAAACAGGATTACCGCGACGGGGTCTGGACATAGCCTAACCTTAGCCTGGATGCACATTATCAACTGTTCATGCATTATAATATTTTTACTTCTTGAAGCTATTCCTGTCAATTCTCAGGATCAGCTGGCAATTCCTCTGAAGCAGGGCGAGTTTCTCTTTGATGGAGTTGTTGATGACGAATGCTGGAGGAATGTACAATCTGTTCCGATGGTGATGCAGACTCCTGTTTTTGGAGAACAGCCATCGGAAAGAACAGAAATACTTTTCTGTTATGATAATGATTATTTCTATACCGGTGCGAGGTTATATGACTCACATCCGGAAAAGATGCTGATAACATCCAAAAAAAGGGATGAATCTGTTGCCGCGACTGAAATGATATACCTGCTTTTCGATTCTTTCAATGATAAGGAAAACGCACTTGGGTTTATGACAAACCCGGCAGGGCTCAGAAGTGACTTCACTGTTTTTAAGGATGCCATGGGAGAAGTAAGGCCGAATGAAGGGCCTTTCAGCTTTAGCTGGAATACATTCTGGGATGTAAAAACATCAAGAAATGACCAGGGTTGGTTTGCAGAGATCAGGATTCCCTTTTCCAGTATGCGTTTTCGCGAGGAAAACGGGAAAGTTATCATGGGCCTGATCTGCGGTCGTTATATTGCATACAAGAATGAGATGAGTCTCTTCCCTGCAATCCCTCCCAACTGGGGCCCCCTCAGCCATATACGGCCTTCAAAAGCACAAGAAATAGTATTTAAAGGACTGAAATCGAGGAAACCATTCTATATAGCCCCATATGCCATTGGAGGGCGGCAGTGGGAGCAGGCGCTCAATTCTGAAGGCACCGGCTATGAACTAAAAAATGAGAAAAGAAAATATAAGCTCAACGGCGGACTTGATGTCAAATATGGTTTGACCAATAACCTCACAATGGATATTACAGTGAATACTGATTTTGCCCAGGTTGAGGCCGACGATGAGCAGATTAATCTGACAAGATTCTCTTTGTTCTTTCCTGAAAAAAGAACCTTTTTCCAGGAAAGATCGAGCATTTTCAGCTTCGATTTTGAGCCCCAGACCGCCATGTTTTACAGCCGGAGGATCGGTCTTCATGAAGGGCTGCAGGTACCTATATATGGCGGTGCGAGAATAACCGGAATGGCTGGAAGATGGGACGTGGGATTTCTCGATATGCAGACACAGGAGATCAGTGACTTTCCTTCCGAGAATTTCGGCATTCTCAGATTGAGAAGACAGGTGATAAATGAAAGCAGCTATGTGGGTGGAATCCTGACCACCCGTATAAAAAAGGGTAGCTATAATACTGCGTTTGGCCTGGATGGTATTTTCAAGATTTGGGAGAATGATTATGTAAACGTTAAGATTGCAGGTGTAAGTGACAGCGCTCATAACACGTCTGTTACAGATCCTTTGCGAATATACATGGACTGGAAAAGATTCACCCAGAAGGGCTTGAATTATAGTTTTACCATGACACGCAGCGGAAAGAATTTTAATCCGGGAATTGGTTTCCAGACAAGAGATAATTACACACATTACCATGGAGCGCTGGGTTACGGCTGGATTCCGGGAGAAGATGCTGCCCTCCAGAGTCACCAGCTTGGAGTGATGTTGAACGCATTCACTGATAATAATGATAACAGCGCTGAGACAATTGAGTCTTCAATGCAATATGAGTTCGTGTTCAAGTCAGGGCATAACGGCTCAATGGCTCTGAAACATGCTTATGAAAATGTTGCCGACACATTTTCCTTGTCACGAGATGCGTATGTTCCGGCAGGCGAATACAGGTATACAGAATTTGAGACTCATCTCAATTCTGCAACTACCAGAAGGTTCATCCTTGGACTCGATATCTGGGGAGGATCATATTATGATGGAAACAGGTTTTCTTTTGGCCTGGAGCCCGGACTGAATCTTGGTTCTTCCCTTCAGCTAGCGATGACTTACGACCAGAACTTTATAAGGTTTGATGAACGTGAATCGTTTACCGGCGGTGTGATAGGGCTTAAAGCATTGCTGATGCTCAGCACAAAAACATCAATAAGCACATTTGTACAGTATAACAGCGCCGAACACAATGCCATGACCAACTTCAGGATCAGGTACAACCCCCGGGAAGGTAATGATTTCTACCTTGTATTCAATGAAGGAAGAAATACTTACAGGGATATTGAGAATCCGCGATTGCCTGTGTACAGCATCCGGTCGTTGCTGTTGAAATATACATATACTTTTACCCTTTAACTTTTCTACTTTTCGAATTTCCTTTATGAATGTTCTGAGCGCTGAACTATTCAAGCATTTCAATTGTATTCATACAAAACGGGGAATGTAATGAAACTGAGCCTTGCACTAATCCTGGCCATTTTTCTCGGGGTTGGACTTGTGACATTCGTTTTCTCATTGTTCCAGATGTCGGATGAACGCCCCAGGCTTGAGAGTGAACTTGAGATGAGCATAAGACAGGTTGCCGATGAGATAAGCTACGATACTGCATTGTTCAGTCAAAGGTATGACCAGGAGACAAAGGAGTTGATTATCGACAAACTTTCGTCATCCTATTACCTGAGCGGCATGGCAATTTTCTATACACCCGACAGTATGCTTGTGAATACATCGGCAGCTCCCCTCGTTGCACGATCAATCGACAATATCAGAGAATCGGTATCCTCCTACAGGCCTGTTGGCGATTATATTGAAATCAATAGCAGGACTTATTATCAATTCATCCGACCTGTATTTTCCAATAACAGCATTCTTGTTCTGTTCAAGGATGCAGAATACATTGATATAATAGTCAGGGAGAAATTGTACCGCTATCTTATAAGATGGCTTATACAGACAATCATAATATCCGTGTTATCGTTGATGGTCATCAGGCTGGGGATATTCGCACCAATCAACAGGATTGTGAATTGGGTAAAAGCTGCCCGTACCGGGGGGGTAGATCAGATGGGAACATCACCACCGGCGAGTTTCCTTGCTCCGCTTCACCAGGAAATAGTGAATATCACAAAAGCAATGCAGATGGCCAGGGTCACTGCGGAAGAAGAAGCAATGCTCAGGACCAGGGCCGAAGCAATCTGGACTCCCGAAAGGCTTAAAGCGGAAGTTCAGAACCTTCTGCTCAACAAGAAAATGATAGTAGTTTCAAACCGTGAACCTTACATGCATATTCATGAGAACTCTCTCATAAAATGTATTGTTCCGGCAAGCGGTCTTATAACTGCTATGGAACCTGTATTGAATGCCTGCGGAGGCCTGTGGATTGCATCCGGAACCGGAGATGCGGACAGAGAAACAGTAGATGAAAGCGGAAAGATAATGGTCCCTCCCGATGAACCGAGGTATACATTAAAGCGACTCTGGCAGAGTAAAGAAGAGGAGATACATTTTTATTACGGGTTTTCGAATGAAGGTCTATGGCCCCTGTGTCATATTGCTCATACAAGGCCGGTTTTCAGGATCGAAGACTGGAAGTATTACAAAAAAGTAAATGAAGATTTTGCAGCAGCCGTACTTACCGAAACAGAGAATGAGGATGATCCTTTCATCCTCATTCAGGATTATCACTTTGCACTCCTTCCGGAACTGATTAGAAAAGGAAAGCCGCATGCCCGTATTGCCATATTCTGGCATATCCCCTGGCCAAACCCTGAATCTTTCGGGATCTGTCCCTGGCAGAAGGAGATCCTGAAAGGAATGCTCGGAGCAGATCTCATAGGTTTTCACACACAGTATCATTGTAATCACTTTCTTGAGACAGTAAATACAACCCTTGAATCAAGGGTCGGGTGGGACAATTTCTCTGTAAAAATGTCAGGACATACAACTTATGTAAAACCTTTTCCAATCAGTATTGAGTTTACTTTGAAAGATTATGATAATTCATTGCCTCCTGCAAAACAGGCCTCTGCTCTTCTTCTCGAGCATGGAATTCCGGCAAAATACATGGGTATCGGTGTTGACAGGATCGATTATACAAAAGGTATTATTGAGAAGTTTCTGAGCATTGAGCGGTTCCTGGAGAAGAATCCTTCATATAAGGGCAAATTCACTTTTGTCCAGGTAGGCGCGCCAAGCAGGGTTTTCCTGAAGAATTACTCTGACACTGTTTCTGAGGTGGAGAAAGAAGCTGAAAGGATCAATCTCAGATTCAAAGGAAAAAACTGGAAACCAATACTTCTTCTCAAACGGCATCACAGCCACGAGGAGATTTTCCCTTACTATGCAGCAGCAGATTTCTGCATGGTAAGCTCATTGCATGATGGTATGAACCTCGTTGCCAAAGAATATGTAGCTTCGAGATCAACAAATACCGGAACTCTTATTTTAAGCCGGTTTGCCGGCGCTTCACAGGAGCTTCATGGCGCCGTTATTGTAAATCCTTATGATATCGAACAATCTGCGGAAGCTATAAAAATGGCGCTTGAGATGGATACTGAAGAACAATTCCAGAGGATGAAGCAGATGCGGCAGGCAATTCTGAAAAATAATATTTTCTTCTGGGCTTCTGAACTGATAAGGACAATGACCGCAATACAGAGTTCAGGAGATATCTGAATGATGCCCGATCATCTCTTTCAGAAAACTTACGAAATCAATACTGTTCCTGATGAAGTAATCAGCGATCTGGGAAGCGTTTCCGATATGAATCTTGATAGCGCTTTCCGGAAGAGCTTCAAACAGATCTTCATCTGTAACATCATCGCCGGCCGCAAGGATAAATGAGTAAGATTCACAATCGAAAAACCTTATAATAGCTGTTCCTTTGGTATAATCGGATGGTTTGACCTCAATAATTTTCCTTCCTTTCATTATTGTAAGATTATACCTGTTGCTTATTTCGGCAAGGTTATTTATCAGGGTTACGGCCTCCCTTTCGGCGATATCATTCTCAGCCTTTCTGAAATGCCAAACCAGCGAGTTTTGTTTTATCTCTAGATTTGAACCCGGAATATAGTTAACACTCCGGTTCATAATCGCTCCAATCTCATCTTTCCAGGAAGTGTCGTTTTCGAGGGAATTCCAGGCGCCATCTATCCTGTAAATAGATCCATGTTCGGCAAAAATGGAGACATCAAGGTCGCCGAAAATCATTTCAAGAAAATCCCTGTTCCTGCCGCTTATAATTACAAGTTCCACATCAGCCATTGCTGTTATTTCGTGTAGCAATCCGATGAGATCATTATCAGGTAACGCCTTTGACGGTTCGCATCTGAAAGGTACAAGTGTGCCATCGTAATCGAGCAGCAGCAACTTTTTCCCTGGATTCCGGAATGATTCAAAAATGGATGCAGCCGCAGCTGCATCCAGGTATTTATGCGAATGTTCCACTATGAGTTATCTTGTTGTCGGAGAAGCCTGGCTTGGAGGCTTCTGTTCAGTAATTATTGCAGCAGGAACGACATTGTTTACCGGCTGAGTGCTTTTAAGAAATGCAAAAATGGCCCTGATGTCTTCATCTTTTACTGTCGCGAAATTCTGCCATGGCATAGGCGGAAGAAGCGTCCTTGAATTTGCGAGACCTTTGAATTTTCCTTCTTTCAGAGCTCTCATGAAATTTTCCTCAGTCCAGTTGCCAATACCGGTCTGGTCCGATGTCAGGTTTGCCGAGAAAGAGACTCCCCACGGCCCGGATGCTGATGTCAGATCAGGCACAAACAATATCCAGCCCTGTTTGAGCACTTCCGGATCGCCCTGCATTACAGGCCTGTCTGACGGATAACCTGAGAGTAGGAGCGTTTTGATCAGCTGTGATCCCTGTGGACCATTTTCTTTTGGTGAATGGCAATCATGACACCCTCCCAGGTTAATCAGGTATTCACCTTTTTGTACAAGTTCTTCTGCAGATAGTTCAGCTGTTTTTGAATCCTGTCCCTGTTTTTGTTGGTTGTTTCCGCATCCAGTGAAAAGCAGAGCAAAAAAGAACAAAACCACTACAATCAAAAGAGATAGTTTTTTCATTGTAACAGATTTTAAAGTTATAGTTGTAACAGATGAAGAAAGAACAATTATCCTGAATAGTTTAGTGGATATAAAACAAAAGTTACTCTGGATTGTTCGTGCATGGATTACAGATTAAGAGAAGTAAAGGCTGGGTTTTACTTCTCTTTCGTTTAAATCAGACCCTGTAAATTATTTTTAATTTTTTGATTTCACTTCACCACCAAGGCCAAGTATTACTTGAGAATGTGTTTGAATGCGGATCTCCATTAATCTGTTGATTTATTGATCCAAAAATGGAAATTCTCCAAAGAGGATCCATATCGTTGACATCACACCATCCCGTTGTGATTGCAAGTAAAACATTGAGTGGAACTGTTACAATGTTGTCACATCCCCCAAGGGAAGATCGATAATTATCAAAGTTATAATACATCCATTCATCATAACCAATTGAGAAATCAGCAGATCCATATACATGATAGTTTATTACATGCTCATTGTTGCTAATATACCATGGCGTCCTTGAGGTTCTGTATTCCAGCTTGATACGTAAGTATGCACTACTTTGGAACATATAAACTGGTGGATAATAAGCTATGAGTATGAATTCATGATATAAATCACACACATATTTTCTGTATCCAAATATGCCATATTCAGGATTACCGATACAAGGAATGTATTGGGTGATTATAAATTCGTGCTGAGGAGCCGAATTTCTTTGTCCTGAACTTAAGTATACAATTCCTTTGCTGCTTGATTGCTCTTTCGATAATTGAACAGAACCGATCTTCTTCATTTTAGTCAGTTCTGTGTTTTGTGATTCGAATTTCGAAAAAGCAAGAAAATCACCATTATTAAACCTAATGATCGAATCGCCAACCTGGAATTCATAATCCTTATTAAGTATGGTTTTTAATGCATTTGAATAATTCATTATTACTGTATCCTGTGATTCTAGAAGAGTACTGTGACTCTTTATTTTAGCCCAAAGAAGTAATTCGTTTGGATCCTTCTTTGAAAGTTCTGCATATAAGTCTAGCATTTCTCTGAAATTCGAGAAATTTAATCTGTCAGATAGGGTTTCTAATTCAGTCTTTTCAGTTAAAAATTCGTTACCCTTTTCCTTCGAGCAGGAAATCAGAATTAATCCAAAAACATATAAAAAAAGAATTTTTTTCATTTTTTCATTTTTTTAAAAGTGTTAACAGCAAAACATTTTTATAAAGCAAGGTCCAATTCATAGTTTAAGTTTTTACCTGGAATGAAAACTAGTGTTGTTGATGATGGGGACGTTTTTCTAAAATTATTCTTCGTTGTGTAAACGTTATCGGGAATGTCAAGATGTGATGATCTATAAATTAATGGAGAAGTAAAAATTTTTATTTTACTTCTCCATCTTTAATAATTAGACCTTATTTTTATTTTTATAGTCCCCACCAGGGCGATACACTGCTCGAGAAAGTATTTGGATGTGGATCCCCATTAATCTGTTGAGTAATATAACCGTTAATTGTAATTCTCCACCGTGAACCCTGGGTGTAATCATCAGTCATTGCTGATCTAGTTGCCAGCAAAACATTAAGTGGAATTGTAACATAGTTATCACAGCCACCCTGGGAAGAACGATAGAAGTCGAAGTATCTAGTATCCCAATCACCATAATCCATCGTAAATTCAGCAGTTCCATAAATGTGATAATTAATCACATGCTGATTAGAACAAATGTACCAATTACTTTTTGATGTTCTGTATTCGAGCTTGATACGTAAATAAGCGGATGTTTGTACTAACCATAATGGCCAGTAATAATCTATAAAAATGAACTCATGATATAAATCACAAACATATTTTCTGTACCCAAAAATACCATATTCAGGAGTTCCCTCACAAGGAATATACTGGGTAATTATAAACTCGTGCTGCGGAGTTGCATCTATTTGTCCGGCATATAACGTTACAGATCCCTTGTTACCTATGCTATTTGATTGATCCTTACTTAATTCAACATGACCGATCTTCTTCATTATAGCTAAGTCAGTCTCTTGAGACCCAATTTTCGGGTATGCAAGAAATTCACCATTAATGAATCTGATAATTGTATCTCCGACTTGAAATTCATAATCCTTGTTAAGTATCGTTTTTAATGCATTCGAATAATTCATTATTGTAGTATCCTGTGATTCCAGCAGGGTACTGTGGTTTTTGGTTTTAGCCCATAGTAATAATTCGTTTGGATCCTTTTTAGCCAATTCAGTGTATAAGCCTAACATTTCACTGAAATTTGAGAAATTCAATCTGTCAGACATCATTTTGGAATTAGCCTTTTCAATGACAGGATCGTTATCTTTTTCCTTCGAACAGGAAATCATAGTTAACCCAATAAGAAATAATAATAGAAGCTTTTTCATTTTTCCTAATTTTAATTGTTTAACAGCAAGACAAATATGTAAAACAAGGTCTAATTACTGTTTAATAGGAATCAGGCTGTTTTTGTTACCTTAAAAATGCAAATAAATATGTATAGAAAGCTTATTTAGATTGAATCTATAAAGTGAAACCAATACCGGATTATTCAGATTATTACTGCAATAAAATTAAAAGAGAAGTAAGGGGTACTTAACTTCTCTTTTTAAATTAGACCTTTAATACCTGGATTTTTACATACCCCACCAAGGCCATTGACTACTCGAGAATGTCCAAGGATGAGGGTCTCCATTTATCTGTTGAGTGATTGATCCACTAATATTTATTATCCATTGGGTAACATTTGATATATCATAACACATTCCTGACCTGCTTGCCAGGTAAACATTGAGCGGGACAGTTAAAACGTCTGGGCAACTCACATAAGATTGAGAACAATCGAAAGCAAAGGACTCCATTTCCCAACCTTCGCAATACGTATAGAATATGGCAGTTCCATATATATGATAATCGATCAGATGTTCATTGAAACAAATGTACCATTTAGGAATTGAAGTTCTATATTCGAGTTTGATCCGCAACCATGCTGTGCTCTGATAGTACTGATAATATGTTATGAATTCATGATATAAATCACACACGTATTTTCTGTATCCAAATATATTATATTCTGGGGGGCCATTGCACGGAATATATTGGGTAATTATGAACTCATGCTGGGGAGTCGCGTCTCTTTGCCCTGCATATATACTTATAACTCCTTTTTCGCTTGATTGTTTTTTGCTTAATTCAACAGAACCTATCTTCTTCATCTTAGATAGATCCGTCGATTGTGATTCATATTTCGGAAAAGCGAGAAATTCACCATAATAAAACTTGATAATCGAATCGCCAACCT
Organism: uncultured Bacteroidota bacterium; assembly: GCA_963744745.1. Taxonomy (GTDB): domain Bacteria; phylum Bacteroidota; class Bacteroidia; order Bacteroidales; family VadinHA17; genus LD21. The sequence continues at coordinate 991,024 of CAVUVD010000002.1, forward strand.
GGAATTCAAAATCCTTATTAAGTATGGTTTTTAATGCATTCGAATAATTCATTATTGTAGTATCCGGTGATTCCAGCAGAGTACTGTGTTTTTTTGTTTTAGCCCAAATTATTAATTCATTTGGGTCTTTTTTAGCAAGTTCTGCATATAAGTTTAGCATTTCTCTAAAACTTGAGAATTCCAGTCTGTCCGACAAAGAATTGGATTCATTCATTTGAATTATGCCATCGTCGTCTTTTTCCTTAGAACAGGAAAATAGAATAAGCACAAAAACAAATAATAATAATAAAAGCTTCTTCATTTTTTCAGTTTTAATTGTTTAACAGCAAGACAAATATGTAAAACAAGGTCTAATTATTGTTTAATAGGAATCACGCTGTTTTTGTTACCTTAAAATTGAAATAAAAGACAAAAATGCAAGCTTATTTAGAATTATTCTGCAAACTGATGGAAACAAAGATAAAATGATTATTATTTCTTTGTCACCATAATTGTATAGACACCATCTTCTGCTTTTATTATAAAAGGCAAACCAATACCATCATACTGGATATTATTTACATAATAGTGCTGCACTCCATAAGGAACATAGAATATTACCTCACCGGATCTGTTGATCAGATCAAATTTTTTTATTACACAGGTTTGTCCGGACTCAAAAGTCAAAGTATAGGGTTTTTCAACTTTAACAGTTTGACTGAAGACCTCAGGATTGTTCAAATCTGAAGAATCTCTTATTTCTGACATTTCAGAATAATTGATTACCGCAAATGCAACAGAATCATAATAGACCGAATCCTGTATCCTGGCAAATGAAATTGAAAAACTAATGGTTTTGGGGCTTTCCTTCTTACATGATAAAAAAGGAATCAGCATAACAAACATCAATACAAGTTTTTTCATATTGTCTTTTTTTGATAAGATATTGTGAATTTTCATTTTATTCTGAATATTAATGAATCAATGGTGTAGGCCGCAAAAATGCCTATTCCGTTTGAAACATTCGAGTGTAATGGAGCAGGTTCAGAAAAAGGGTTTCCTTCACCTGCATCCCATGAAGTTATGAGCGATTTATGAAAATCATAATAATCTTTATTTGTATTAAGAAGATAGATATATAGAAATGAAGAATCAGCATTAAATAAGGAGTCTGCAGCTACTGCTTTACAGTTAATTGTTCTGAGGTTGATTTTTTTTCCATCTCTGCTTTTATCACTGAAAACATTATCACCTAAGTTATAGTCTGCCAAAAGTTCGTTACTGCCCGGAGATCCGAATGATTTTCCGGAAATCAACAGCCTATAATAATTATCTTCGCCAGGAAAATCATTAGCAGATACTTTTATTGAAAGCTTTGAATGCCTTACAGGAGGAAAGGAGGGATGAAAGGGTGGCTCAAATATTATCTCTCTCGTAGTATCAACTTCTATATGGAAATCTCTTTTGACTGGTACTCTACATTGTGCTTCAGCAATAAGCCCCCTGTCGGTAATGATTTTAATATATGCTTTATTTCCATAAGTCAAAGGCATACCCAGTATATGAATTTTGTTTTGACTTGATTCATGAAGAGCAGTATCGATTATAAATTCCCTTATTTCATCGGATAGTTGAACGGTAACTTTACCTGGTGGTTCTGGTGGAATGTATTTGCCAAAGTTATTTGTATGACAATTTATATTGAGTACATTCTCTGATAAGTCAGGAGAAACAAATGCAGAAAGCAATAATTTAGCTTCAAAATCAGGAAGTTTCAGATTTTCAACATCTTTTGAACATGATGTGATTAATAAAAGGGAGAGAATTAAGTAACATGATATTTTTTTAAGAAGCATACGGTCAGAATTTAATTGAGTAACTTATCGAGGGAATTACAGGAAAAAGACTTACCTGTTTCAATATTCCATGAGATTCGTTATTAATTATAGACGTGGCTCTGAAATAATAAAAAGGATTCATCCGGTTATAAACATTATAAACAGATATTTCCCATAAGCGTTCCCCCCATTTTTTTTCTTTGAAGAATCGAATCCCAATATCAAGTCTGTGATAAGGAGCCATTTTGAAGTTGTTTTTCTGTCCGTAATCATGACCAACGTATTCTGTGCCCCTGTTATAAAATAAATATTTGGTGTTGGGCGAATTATTATCTGGCCCAAGATCAGGTATATCAGCAGATATCAGGTAATATGAGTTTGAAAGGCTGATAGAATTGCCGGTACCATAAACCCATGTACCGGAAAGTGTAATATGATCGGTCAGTTTATAATTTGCGACAATCGAAATATCATGCCGTCGGTCATAACGAGCATCAAATTTTCTGCCATGGTTAACAGAATCGAATTGCATTAGTGTTCGGGACAATGTATAACCTATCCATCCGGTTAATTTTCCCTGATGCTTTTGAAAAAGCAACTCAGTGCCGTACGACCATGCCTCACCAGAAGTAACATTATCTTCCCAATTTCTTTCTGCAGCGGTATTTGGATCATCTACAATTAAGAATGTTGCCCCTTCTTTATAGCCGACAACATCGCTCATCTTTTTATAATAACTCTCTATTGAGAGCGTCAGATTATGGCCTGTTATGTCTTTTGCGAGACCCAATGCCAACTGTTTGGACCGTTGAGGTTTCACCCTGTCGGTGGTCGGTACCCAAAGATCAGTTTGTAAGCTTAGACCCGTATTTGAGATCATATGAGTGAATTGACTCATTACAGCATATGAACCTTTTAATGCTAAATGATTTTTTAATGCCCATGCAACAGATAATCTCGGTTCAAGGGAATAGTAATGATTTTTTTTGGCAGCAAAATGACTGAGACGACCTCCTATATTGATCTTAACCGGATCAGCAATATGCCATATATCTTCAATATACATTGCGGATTCAATACCATTAGTAAAAGTAATATCCCGGACATAATCATTGTTCAGAGAATCCTCCTGTATAAAAGCATGAGGATTGAATCTATGGTAAATACTCGAAATACCTGTTTTGAGAAAATGATTAGGATTTGGAATGAAATCCAAATCAACTTTAATTGAATAATCCCTTATTCCTGAAAAATATTCTGCATAGTAATTCCTTTTTTCTTTAACCTGGTATAATTCATCATAAATGCCAAAAGTATACTTACTGAATATTAAAGATGTATTCGAAAATAATCTATTAGAGAACAGGTGATTCCATCTTGCTGTGCCCGTTGCATTTCCCCAATTAAAGCCAATAGTTTCCTTTACTTCAGGACTTCTTGCTTTTAAAGAATACTTATCCTGGCCGAAATAACTACTCAGGTATATTTTATCTTTCCTTCCAAAATCGTAGTTTATTTTTGCGTTGAAATCAAAAAAATAATATGCTTTCTTTTCACGATCCATAAATGGAGATAAAAGCAAATCAGCAAAAGTACGTCTCCCGGAAAGCAGGATTGAAGATTTCCCTTTGACTAAAGGACCTTCAATTGTTGCGCGGGATGAAATTAAGCCTATTCCTCCTTCGCCGTGCCATTCCTGCTTATTTCCCTCTTTCATGTTCATTTCAAGGACCGAAGAAAGTCTTCCACCATATCTCGCGGGAAATCCCCCTTTTATGAGTTCCACGCTTTTAAGTGCATCTCCATTAAACAAAGAAAAAAAACCGAAAAGGTGATTAGCATTATATACAATTGCATCATCAAGAATAATCAGGTTTTGATCCGGACCTCCTCCACGAATGTATAAACCGGAGCTGCCTTCGGAACCTTTTTGAACCCCTGGCAAAAGCTGGATTACCTTCAGGACATCTTTTTCACCAAGCAGAGTAGGAACATTTTTTATCTGTGCAGGTTGAAGTTTAACAGAACTCATTTTTACTGATTCGCTTTGATTCTCATCAGTCATAGCTGTAATAGTTACTTCACCGAGTTCAATGTTTGGCTCCAAATCGACATTCAATTCAATATTCTTGATAAACAAAAGCTTGTATATTTTAACAGAAAAACCTACATATGAAAAACCAATTTCAACTGTGTCTTTCCCTGGCAATGTTAAAGAATAGAAACCATATCGGTTGGTTGTAGTTCCTGCTGAATGATCAGTCAGGTAGATATTAGCACCTATCAATGATTCCCCACTAATTGCTTCTTTTACATATCCACTTATCGTATAATGTAAAGATTTTTGACTGTTAGATTCAATAAAAGTAAACAACAAGATTGAACTTATGATTAAATGTTTAATCATCGAACCAATAATATTAATATATGAATTGCCTTTCTAATATTAGGATTCCAGAATACTTATACAGTATCTTGTTAATCATTTTTTAACTATTTGTGCAACATTGACGGAATAAAATTATCAAATATTATGATTTAACAATAATAATTCCTGCAAATTAATTCTTGGTAGAAATCTTCAAAACAAGAGAGAATTTAAACTACATATCCTGCGTGTAGGTATTCTTCTAAATTGTAGTTAGTTCAGGAACTCATAGTCACAATTTGGAAATATTTTTGTATTTTCGGCCCGGTTTTCAGGGAGAGATGCAGGAGTGGTTTAACTGGCACGCCTGGAAAGCGTGTGTACCTCAAAAGGGTACCGGGGGTTCGAATCCCCCTCTCTCCGCAACAACAATTGCTCCCCGCAGCACCGCTGCGGGGTTTTGTTTTCAGCTGTCCAAGCCAGGCTCGCCTGAGCGCAGGACAGCTGAAAACAAAAACCGATATGAGCGGCAGCTCATATCGGAGCAATTGTTGTTGCAGGGACCTCTCCCGGGGATCACGCCGAGCGAAGCGAGGCGTAATCCCCGGAGCTGTCCAAGCCGGGCTAGCCTGAGCGCGGGACAGCTGAAAACAAAAACCGATATGAGCGGCAGCTCATATCGGAGCAATTGTTGTTGCAGGGACCTCTCCCGGGGATCACGCCGAGCGAAGCGAGGCGTAATCCCCGGAGCTGTCCAAGCCAGGCTCGCCTGAGCGCAGGACAGCTGAAAACAAAAACCGAAATGAGCGCCGCTCATATCGGGAGCAATTGTTGTTGCAGGGACCCCTCCCGGGGATCACGCCGAGCGAAGCGAGGCGTAATCCCCCGATTATCCGAGCGAAGAAAGACAGAATAAAGGTATTACAACCGAGCGCAGCGAGGCTGTAATCCCTTGTTAACTTTATTGATAGTATTTACCCTTAATGTAATTTATCCATCCTTCATTTTGACTTTTTATAAGTTCAGGATGTCTTATTAAATCTGATAATGCAACAGCGTCCTTACCGGTAACCATAAAATCAATCATTAAAAACGAAAACAGATCAGCGGCACGAAGTTCATAGTAATTTGTAATCAACTGATCAATTGATGGAATAAAGTTCATCTGCCTGACATATTTCTGCGCCATCTTTTTGTAAAAATCATATGAGCTTATATAACAGGCAACTCCCTCATTTATGCTTATGGGAACTGTTTCAGAAAACTTATTTATTAAAACATGCGCATATTCATGTATCAGGAAGTACATTTTTTCCCCGTAACTGAAGGCACCCACTTTTTTCTCTGCTGCCAAAGGGGCTAAAGGTGAAATTATCTGAATTATGCCTTTACCGGAAATTGCAGGACTGTTCTTTGAAGAAGGATTGATAATGTATCTATTATATTCCTCCTGGTTCGGGTATATTTCGATAATAACTTTATTGTCAAATTCAATGTTCAGTTGACTGCAGATGAACGGGATCTCTTTGTCACAATATCTTAAAAGATCCTTTATTGTATTCTGATCAGTCTCAGTGTACCTGAATTCTCCATATTTCGTCCGGAGAGATTTGTTTAGGGTATCAGAAAAACTGAGTTCAAAGGATAAGATAATAATTGTTATACAGAGAAGAATTTTTTTCATTGCAATAAGGAAATACTGGTTATTTTTTAATTATCAGATCCTGCTTCATAGCCTTCAATATATAATTGGTGACAAGAGGTTGGATATTAATTTGAAAAGGTTGTTCATACACCACTTATGATATAAATTCTGTACAAAGTAAAAGATCCTTCAGTCGCAAACCATATAAACTTCAGGTTATCTCAATGTTCTGACTGGTTTGCTCCTTCAGGATGACAATACTCTTAGGAACAAAAGGGGAGTGAAGCGGCGCATTTTGAAACAATCCAGTTTTCCAAGAACAAACTTTCTGCAAAATGCGCCGCTTCACTCCCTACCTTACCACCATAAGCCTGTCATTCTGAAGGAGAAAACCGTAGCCTGCGGAGGTTTTCGACTGAAGAATCTTTTCCTATGCCCTTTTTAAATCATTTTTCTCATTTTCACATTCACATTAATTTTTTTTCCCTGCCGCAATAATCCAATGCTGTATACCCGGTTTTCAATCCTGAACATTTTCCATATTTCATCCATGGAATAGGTTTCTGCAGTGATCCCGTCAATAGATTCAATCCTGTCACCTTTCCTGATGCCTGCCTCATCAGCAGGAGAATCAGTTAAAACGTCATAAACATAAAACTGATCAAGATTTTCACCGGAGGTATAAAGAAATAGTCCACTCATATCCCATTCTTCCTGTTCATTGAATGATTCTGATTTTTCAAGAATCATTTGCCTGTTCCTGTAATCAAATATTACTTTAAAGTTCTTCAATATTCCGTTACCAATAATCCCTGAAATATCCCGGCGGGCTAAACCTCCTTTTGAATCATTTGAAATGCTTGCTATGGGATTATCTATTTTATATCCACCAATAATGAACGCATCGATCCTGCCCACATGATTTTCCGAGTTGCCTCCTCCACCGCTGTGTATACTCTTAACCGAATTTTCCAGCGCTTCCGGTAAGTTTGTTATGCCGGCAAAACTCACTTGTGAAGCCCAGGGCTCCGGCTGAACCGGTATCTATCATAAAATACCCTGTAACTTTTTTACCGCCTGGTAATATTGCATTTGCCTCTGCATAAGGAACTCCATCTACGGCAATTCCAATGACGGTCCCATCGCCTTTATACTTGTACTTTTCAGGATTGTGAAGAATGAATATTTTATTAATGTAGTCTATTTCAATTACATATCTTTCAAAAAGCTCCCGACCGGACACGCCGTCAACCTTATGACCCATTATTGATTCAATTGGTCCGAATGGCCAGGCGTAAACATCTTTGTTTAAGTGAACCGAAGTGTCATTGATTTTAAACTGAACTTCCTTTATTGTTCTTTCATAAACCCGGTTTTCACCAATGCCGGTATATCCCTGATCAATGATCTCTCCCAGGGGAAGGTTAAGCTCAACTGCAGTACTTTCATTGATAACAAAGTCGGAGGCTCCTGAGTCAAGAATAAACCAGAGCGGGTTTGAATCATTGATCCGGGCCTGGAATAAAATTTCATTGAAGACGATTTTAAATGGAACAGACAGACAACTGTCCCTTCTGACAGTATTCCCGCTCATACAGGATGTCAGAAGAATTAATTGTAATGTGATGTAAAGTTTTTTCAGTTTCATTGATGTATGATTTTATTAGGACGTTCAAACACCAAAAATGAAACTATTCAAAACGGAAACCTATCGACTTTATAAAGTCGGAAAAACTAAACAAGAATTCTCGATCTTACACGGAATGCTGTTCCCTGTATTTGCCCGGACTTAGTTTTTCCTTTTTCCTGAAGGCGGAATTAAACGATGAGATTGAGTTAAAGCCACACTCATATGCAATGGCAGCAATCGTCAGGTTTGAGTACCTGGATGAAACCAAGCCGTTCTTTAATTTCCTCTATCCTGTATGAATTTATGAAGTCAAAAAAATTCATACTGAAATTCTCATTTATTGCCTGGGATAAAAGATGCGGTTTTGTGTCAACCTGGCATGCAAGTTTTGAGAGTGTTATTTCGTTTTCGAGAAATGGTTTGGAAGTTTCCATCAGGGCTGCAATTTTCCTTGATAAGGCTAAAGAATCTTCCCTGGATAGTAATGACTTCCTGTATTTTTCAAAAGATTCATTAAGCTGCTTTCTTTTTAAGCTCAGATAAAGAATCATATATATAAAAATGCAAAACAGGAATGTCGCAGAAAGATATGGCAGTATACCAATCCACCATGTAATGCCATACGAAAGCCAGATCAACGAAACAGAGCAGATCAGGAATATATACCAGCTTTTTTTATAGGGAAGAGAAGTATGATTGTCTTTTTTTCTGTAGAAGTACAGGCTGGTCAATGCAATATAAACCAGTATATGAAACATTATCAGATTATATCTTAAATTCCAGATCGGATCATCCTGTGAATAGGGTAAAAACATACATAATAAGACAAGGGCAGCAGGAATGAAATGTAAAAAATCCCATGAGCTGAAATTTTATGGCGGGATTTACACTTTTATGTATATAGAGGAACAGGGCAGGACCAAGGCCGGTGAATGCAGCTAAGCCAAAATGAATGATGATGAAGTCGACAGAGATTAAACTTGAAATGATGGATTTTGCGATCCGTATTGTCAGAATAAGTACAAGGAAGGCAAGATATTTATCTGATGGATTTTTTTTCGAATATCCGAAAAACAGATAAAAGAACAGGAAAAAGCCATTCAGAACACCTGTTATACCAATAAGTGTCAGGATCAGGAATGATAAGTTCTCCATCTTTATTATAAGTTTTTACTTATCCGGATAAAGCAGCAGTTTTCAGGAGATCTCACCGGCCAATGACTTTTTAAGATCACTTACCACCATTTCCCTGGATGTATACTTTCCCAGAAGGTACATGAGCTTGGTAACAGAAGCCTCTGATGTGATGTCGCGTCCGCTTACTACTCCTGCTGCAAGCATTTGTCTGCTTGTTTCATAAAGGCCCATCTCCACACTTCCGCCATGGCACTGGGTTACATTATATATAATGCCGCCATTATCGATGAATCTTTTCAGATCGTTCGAGAAACCATTCATAAGTGGGTGCGTTTCCTGACCCGAAAGTTTCTATGATCAGGCCTCTCATTCCTTCAGTGCTGAGAATAGCCCTGACAAACTTGCGGTTGATACCCGGAAAGAGCTTCATGATCCCTACATTGTTGTCAAATTTGGTATGGACAATCAGCTTATTCTTATTTGCCGGGTACCTGATCAGGTCTTTTGAATATTTAAGGTGCAGCCCGACCTCTGCCAGCGGCAGGTAATTCGGGGAATCAAAGGCATCGAAATGCTCGGCATTCAGCTTCGTGGTGCGGTTGCCCCTGGTGAGCTTATTATCGAAATATATGCAGACTTCCGGTACAGCCGGCATATCATTTTCCATTGCAGCAGCAATCTCGATTGCAGTGATAAGGTTTTCCCGTCCGTCTGTTCTCAGCAGCCCTATGGGCAGCTGTGATCCTGTAAGTACCACCGGTTTGGAGAGATTCTCAAGCATGAAGCTCAGAGCTGAAGCGGAATAAGCCATTGTGTCTGTTCCGTGCAGAATGACGAACCCGTCGAAATCATTATAACTGTTCTCAATGATCTCAGCCATCCTGATCCATACATCCGGATCGATATTGGAAGAATCTTTAACTGGATCGAAAGAGACTGAATGAATATCGAAGCCGAGCTTCCTGAGCTCCGGAACATGATCTGTTACGTGTCTGAAATCGATAGGTATAAGCGATCCTGATTCCGGATCATGGACCATTCCTATGGTGCCGCCTGTGTAGATTATCAGGATGGAAATTTCCTGGCTGCTTTTCATTCCTTAAGGTTGAAGAGTTCGGAGGAACCGGAAAATGTTGCTTCTGCAACTTCTTCTTCAGTCATTCCTGTAATATCTGCAATTTTTTTATTTACTATGCAAATATACGAACTCTCATTCCTTTTTCCTCTATATGGAACAGGTGCAAGATATGGAGAATCGGTTTCGAGTACCAGATTTTTTATCCCGGCCTCCTTTACTATCACATCAAGGCCAGAGTTTTTAAAAGTTACAATACCGCCAATGCCCAGTTTAAATCCCAGGCTTAAAGCTTTTTGCATTTCCGGTATTCCCCCTGAAAAAGCATGAAGAACACCTTTAATACCTGTTCCCCGGAATTCATCAAGAACCGAAAAAACTTCTCTGAAAGATTCCCTTGAATGAATTACAACAGCAAGATTCCTTTCAAGTGCAAATGAAATCTGTTTCCGAAATGCTATTATCTGCTCATTTATGAAAGTTTTATCCCAATAAAGGTCAATCCCGATTTCTCCTATTGCAATGAAACTGCGCCTTTCCCACAGAGCTTCAAGTTTCTGAAGCTGATCAGCGTAATCTTCTTTTACTGATGTCGGATGCAGGCCGATCATTGAAAGACAGATTCCTTTATAGCGGTTTTCAGCTTCCAGCATCCGGTCAACGGAATGAATATCGATATTGGGCATCAATAGCTTACCAACTCCGTTATTAACAGCTCTTACGACAGCTTCGTCCCTGTCGTTGTCGAATTCCGGCAGGTAGAGATGTGTATGGGTATCAATTAAATGCATTGCTAAACTACGCCCTGTGCGATCATAGCATTAGCAACCTTCACAAAGCCTCCGATGTTCGCTCCGTCGACATAATTTATGAACCCGTCCGGCTTTTTCCCGTACTTTACACAGGTTTTATGAATATCCTTCATTATCAGATGCAGCCTTTCATCAACTTCTTCGCGTGTCCATGGCAGCCTCATTGAATTCTGGGTCATTTCGAGCCCTGATGTTGCGACTCCTCCCGCATTGGCTGCTTTTCCGGGTCCAAAGAGGATTTTAGCTTTGAGGAATACCTCCACTGCTTCAGGTGTTGAAGGCATATTTGCTCCTTCAGCTACACAGATGCAGCCGTTTTTCACAAGTGTTTTTGCTTCATCTTCGCTTATTTCATTCTGGGTCGCATTAGGCATTGCAACATCGCATTTAATTATCCAGGGCCTTTTCCCTTCGAAATACTCTACACCGAATTTCTCAGCATATTCCTTGATTCTTCCTCTTTTGATATTCTTCAGCTCCATAATAAAACTGAGCTTTTCAGCATTGATGCCAGCCGGATCATATATGAATCCGTTCGAATCCGAAAGGGTAACTACTTTCCCTCCCAGTTCTGTAACTTTTTCCGTTGCATACTGGGCAACGTTTCCTGATCCGGATATGCAAACCGTTTTCCCTTCCAGACAGTCATTTTTTGTTGAAAGCATCTCCTCCGCGAAATAGGTAGCTCCATAGCCGGTTGCCTCAGGCCGGATTAATGATCCACCCCATTCAATCCCTTTGCCGGTAAGAACACCCGTGAATTCGTTCCTGAGTCTCTTATATTGCCCGAAAAGATACCCTATCTCACGTCCTCCGACACCAATGTCACCTGCCGGCACATCTGTATCCGGGCCTATATGCCTGAATAATTCTGTCATAAAGCTCTGGCAAAAACGCATTACCTCGTTATCGGATTTACCTTTCGGATCAAAGTCAGAACCACCTTTAGCTCCGCCCATTGGTAATGTAGTCAGACTGTTTTTAAGCACCTGTTCGAAAGCAAGGAATTTCAGGATACCGAGGTTTACTGTGGGGTGAAGCCTGAGACCACCTTTGTATGGTCCGATGGCGCTGTTCATTTCTATCCTGTACCCGCGGTTGATCTGTATTTCGCCTTTATCATCGAGCCAGGGAACCCTGAAAATTATTGTTCTTTCAGGTTCTGCCATCCTCTCAAGGATCTTGGCATGCTTATATTTTGGATTTTCTTCAATGAACGGAATGAGTGATTCTGATACTTCCTGTACTGCCTGGTGAAACTCGTTTTCTCCCGGGTTTTTGGCCTTAATCATGGCCATGAAATTCTGTACTCTGGGATCCATAAATTAACTGGTTAAATTATAATACTAATTATAATATTGGTTATAATATTAATTACAAATAAATTTGTCAACGGAATTAATTTTCATTTAAGTCTGCTAAAGTATAAAAAAACAGACAATAGCTATTGATATCTTTAAAAATTAAAGATATTCAAGCGATCCTGTAAATATTTCCCGGATAGCATTTTATAACTCCTTTGAACTCCATCTGGAGAAGGATCGATGATAATTTATATACGGGCATTTCGAGCGACCTGCAGATGCTGTCAATAGTTGGTTCGCCTTCTTTTAATATCAGTTCAAAAACTGATTTCTCGGTCTCATCCATGTCGGAAAATAAAGTTTTCTGAACCGGCTGCTTTGTTTTTGCCGGTTTCCAGTTGAGAAATGTTTCAATATCTTCAGCTGATTCTGCAAGAAAGGCTTTATTACTTTTTATCAATGCATTGCAGCCTTGTGACCACTGGTCTTCAGGCCTTCCGGGCACTGCAAAGACATCGCGGTTGTAGGAATTTGCAATATCGGCAGTTATCAGAGCCCCGCCCTTTATGCCTGATTCCACAACAATCGTGGCGTCTGACAGACCTGCGATGATCCTGTTCCTTTTCAGAAAATTGTTTCTTTCCGGTAGAGCATCGGAAATAAAATCAGTTACGAGGCCACCATTGGCGATCATGCTCTTTGCAACAGATTCATGTACTGAAGGGTATATGGTTTTTAAGCCGTGTGCCAGGACACCTGCTGTAGTAAGGTTATGGTAGAGAGCTGCTTTATGACATGCCACGTCGATACCATAAGCAAGTCCGCTCACAATTATTAAATCGGGATGTCCGGTTGCAAGTCCACCGATTAGCTTTTCGCACATTTCTTTCCCCCTGGCAGTGGCATTTCTTGTCCCGACCATGCTGAGTATTTTCATCGAATTCAGGTCGCAGTTCCCCCTGAAGAAGAATACCACAGGAGAATCCTCACATTGCTTGAGACGGAACGGGTAATCTCCATCAAGGTAAAAAAAAGTCTTTATCTCATGTTTCGTTACATATTCAGCTTCCTTTTCGGCAATTGCAAGATACGACCGGTCGCTAATATACTTTGCGAGACCCGAACCTATTCCGGGAATTTTTACAAGGCTCTGGTATGGCTCGGTGAATACAGCTTCAACACTTCCGAAATGTGCAACAAGCTTGCGGGCATTGATGTCACCAATGCCAGGGATCAATCCCAATGCAATTTTGTGCTTTAATGAAATATCGGACATAGCAGCGGACAATGTATATTGTAAATATATAACAAAAACATAGAAGAGACGTGATGCATCACGTCTCTTCAGTATTTATAAAACAACCAAATTCATGAAAAATCCGGCAATCCGATGTCGTCAATTCGAAATATTCAATCAGATGACTCCCATATCGAGCATTGAATTTGCAACCTTGAGGAATCCAGCAATGTTTGCTCCTTTCACATAGTCAACATATCCATCCCCGCGTTTTCCATATTTTACGCACTGACTGTGTATGTTCCTCATTATCTCGTGCAAACGGTTATCTACCTCGGTGCTGTTCCACCGTAATTTCATCGAATTCTGGGTCATCTCGAGACCTGATGTTGCAACACCGCCTGCATTGGATGCCTTGCCTGGTGAGAACAGGAGGCCTGCTTTCTGGACAGCCTCTATAGCCTGGGGTGTACATGGCATATTAGCTCCTTCACAGATGCAGATACAACCATTTTTTATGAGTTTTTCAGCATCATCGCCATTTAGTTCGTTCTGGGTTGCACATGGAAGAGCTATTTCGGCTTTTACCTCCCAGGGACGCTTACCATCATGGAATTCGACGCCCTCAAAAGCATATGAATATGGTTTGACTATATCCTGGTTAGATGCCCTGAGCTCGAGCATGAATTCAATCTTCTTACCTGATATGCCTTCCGGATCGTAGATATATCCATCCGGTCCTGATATTGTTACAACTTTTCCGCCAAGCTCGGTTGCCTTTAGAGCGGCGCCCCAGGCTACGTTACCAAAACCACTTATTGCAACAGTCTTGCCTTTGAATGATTCTCCGCGGGTTGCGAGCATCTCATTTGCGAAGTATACACAACCATAACCTGTTGCTTCAGGACGGATAAGTGAACCTCCCCAGTTGCTGCCTTTCCCGGTGAGAACGCCTGTATGATCGCCTCTCAGCCTTTTGTACATACCGTACAGGAAGCCTATTTCACGGCCGCCTACTCCGATATCACCGGCAGGAACATCAGTTTCCGGTCCGATATATTTCCAGAGTTCAAGCATGAACGCCTGGCAGAATCGCATAACTTCAGCATTCGACTTCCCTTTTGGATCGAAATCTGAACCGCCTTTTCCTCCTCCCATCGGGAGAGTTGTCAAAGCATTCTTAAAAATCTGCTCAAAGCCAAGAAATTTCAGGATTGAAAGGTTTACGCTGGGGTGGAAGCGAAGACCACCCTTATATGGGCCTATTGCATTATTGAACTGGATGCGGTAGCCGAGGTTGACCTTCACATTACCTTCATCATCAACCCAGGGAACCTTAAACATTATTACCCTGTCGGGTTCAATGATCCGTTCGATGATGTTCGCTGATTCGAATTGGGGGTTCTCATTGTAAATCTCTTCAATCGATTCGAGCACTTCTCTAACAGCCTGCAAATACTCAACCTCGCCAGGATGTTTCTTTTCGAGGTTGTTCATTATCTTATCTACATTCATGTTGTATGTTTTTAAGTTAGTAGCAAATGAAATGGTGCCTCAAAAATGAGATTGTTAAAAAGAATTAAAAATGATAAAACTCATACTATCAGCTAATAAACTTACGCCTGAGCAGGAACATACGAGTTCAGCACTCTCAGGAGAACAGCTTTTTCTTCTTTTGAGAGTGCACTTGTGTGAACAGGCGGGTATTTGGCTACGCCTTCGCTGAATTTCTGAAACAGGATCAGCCTTGTTTTCAGTCCGAAAAAACCCGATTCAGTTTTATATCCGGCAAATGCCCGTTTGTCAATTTCCAAGGAGTTCTTTTTTCCTCCGGCCAGACCGGCATTGAAATACCTGATGATGATCTTCTCCGTATCGTCGGAAAAAAAGATGAATTGATAGTTGAGAAATAAAGGTTGAATAATAAGAAGCACCCATAGCGATGTAAGAATAATAGTCCAGACAGTATCGCTCAGCCCCAGGAGAGGGAATTTCAAAATATCCGCGGCATATGCAAGAATAAGATATGCAATGAGGATCACTGTTACAACAAATAGTTTTATCCTGATATTGATTATCGTTTTGCTGTTGTCAAATGTCATCGCCCGGGGTTTAAATTTTACATAAAAATAATAAGATTATTCCGATTTCGGCGATTTTTCGCATGAACTCACCCCCTCGGTCAAAACATGAACTCACCCCCACGGTCCCCCTCTCTGCAGAGCAAAGAGGGGGATGCTCCTGGATAGAAATCTTCCATATAAAGGTAAAAATGAGGATATTACGGAATAAAAGTCCCCTCTATACGTTAGTAGAGAGGGGATTTAGGGGTGAGTTCGTGGAATGAGAGGGGATTTAGGGGTGAGTTCATGGAAAGAGATTGGGATTCAGGGGTGAGTTCTCTTTGATCTGAAAAACCTCAGAATCACATCTCTGCATTCATTTTCAAGGATTCCCGTAAGCACTTTTGTTTTTGGATGAAGCAGGGATTCCGAAACTCTGGTGTATCCTTTCTTTTCATCAGTGGCGCCGTAAACCAGTGCTGCTGCCTGGCTCCACCCGATTGCACCCGCACACATTCCGCATGGTTCCAGGGTAACATAGATTGTACATTCAGTAAGATATTTACCACCCAGCCAGTCTGTCGCCGCGGTGATAGCCTGCATTTCAGCATGTGCAGTGGGATCCCTGAGGGTTTCAGTAAGATTATGTGCCCGGGCAATAATGGTATCATTATAAACAACAACTGCTCCTACAGGAACCTCCTGTTTTGAAAGAGCCTTCAGTGCCTCGTCAAGCGCTGCTTTCATGAACTGTTCATCGCGGTTAAGCCCCATATAACCAGTGATTAAGAAATAATGCAAAATTACTCTTTAATACCTATTATTATCCGGCTGATAAATTAAAAAGACCTTCTTTGAAGTATTCAGGGTCAGATTTTCTACTTTTGCTGAAACTTTTAAATGTAACTATGTACAGGACTAATACCTGCGGCGAGCTGAATATTGAACATATTGGCAAAGAAGTGATCCTCTGCGGATGGATTCAGAAATCGAGGGATCTTGGCGGAATGACTTTTACTGATCTTCGGGACAGGTACGGTATCACACAGCTTGTTTTCAATATGGAGACTAATAGCACTTTATGTGAACAGGCCCGCAAGCTGGCGCGTGAATTTGTTGTTCAGGCAACCGGCATTGTCCGTGAAAGGAGCAATAAGAATTTAAAAATGCCTACAGGTGAGATTGAGATTGAAGTCAAAGAACTCAGGATACTCAACAAAAGTGAAATTCCACCTTTTACTATTGAGGATGAAAGCGACGGAGGAGAGGAACTGCGCATGAAGTACCGCTATCTCGATCTCAGAAGAGCACCGGTAAAAAACAATATCATTCTCCGGCACAGGGTTGCACAGGAGACAAGGAAATATATGGATTCAATTGGTTTTATTGAAGTTGAGACCCCATACCTTATAAAATCAACTCCGGAAGGAGCCCGTGACTTTATAGTGCCGTCGAGGATGCAGCCAGGAACTTTTTATGCTTTGCCACAGTCTCCGCAGACGCTTAAGCAATTGCTGATGGTTGCCGGTTTTGACAAATATTTCCAGATAGTCAAATGCTTCAGGGATGAGGACCTGAGGGCTGACCGTCAGCCGGAATTCACCCAGATCGATTGCGAGATGTCGTTTGTTGAAAGGGAAGATGTGCTGAATACATTTGAAGGCCTGGCAAAATATCTTTTCAGGCAGATCAGGGGGGTCGAATTCAATGAACCCTTCACCAGGCTTCCATATAGTGAAGCAATGGAATGCTATGGTTCGGATAAACCCGATCTGAGGTTCGGGATGAAGTTTGCAGATATGACAAGTGTTGTTAAAGGCAAAAGCTTTGCTGTATTTGACTCGGCTGAATATATCGGAGGTATCTGTGCAAAAGGATGCTCTGAATATACCAGGAAACAGACTGATGAATTAACGGATTTTGTAAGGAAGCCTCAGATAGGAGCGAAGGGCCTGGTTTATGTCAAATATGGTAATGATGGTATTCTTAAATCATCTGTAGACAAGTTTTATCCGGCGGATGAATTGAAAAAATGGGCTGAGATACTGAATGCTGAACCTGGTGATCTTATTCTTATACTTGCCGGCGATAAAGCTAAAACTCTCAGCGCCTTATCTGAGCTGAGGCTGGAAATGGGCAACAGGCTTGGTCTGAGAAGAAGGGATCAGTTTTACCCGTTATGGGTGGTCGATTTTCCTCTTCTCGAATGGAATGATGAGGAGAAAAGATTCTTTGCGATGCATCATCCATTTACATCGCCGGTTCCTGAAGATCTGTCATTGATGGAATCTGATCCGGACAGGGTTAGGGCAAACGCTTATGACCTTGTGATCAATGGTGTTGAAATAGGAGGCGGCTCAATAAGAATTCATGATGCCTCCGTTCAGAAGCTGATGTTCAGGGTGCTGGGATTCACAGAAGCTGAAGCAGAAGAACAATTCGGTTTCCTTCTGAATGCTTTCAAATTCGGGGCTCCTCCACACGGCGGAATAGCATTTGGTTTTGACAGGTGGGTAGCCATGTTCGGGGGCCAGGATTCAATACGCGACTTCATTGCGTTCCCGAAAAACAATTCCGGACGGGATGTCATGCTAGATACTCCGGCGCCTGTTACATACAAACAGCTCGACGAGCTGATGATCGACCTGAGACAGAAAAAAAGGGATTAATTTACTTCTTCAGGGTTATCAGGATAACTCCGTTAGCACCCCTCGATCCGTAAATTGCTGCTGAGGAACCTTTGAGTATCTCGATTGATTTAACCGTTTGAGGAAGGACATTATCTATTGAATTCACAGTCACACCATCGACAACAAAAAGCGGTTCTGTTCCACTCATCAGTGAATTGACTCCTCCCTGTATTTTCACACTTCTGCCGATGACCTGCACTCCTGGTTTGCCTTTCAGCATCTCATAGATATCCTTGTATACGTAGGGATCTTTTTCACTGTTGACTTTTGTCACAGGCGAAACGACACTCTTTTTGTCTACAGTTCCGTACCCAATATTTACCTGATCTTCAGGCTGATCCGGAGTTTTAACTTTATCCACGCCTGCAAAGCTGACTGGTATACTGAAATTGATTTCTGTTTTTCCATCTATCGGGAGTTCCATAGTTCGTCCATCGTCAGCGAACACACCTATAGTTTTGGCAGAAGGATCAATTTTTACTTTGTATACGCCTTTGCCATTTGTTTTCTTGCCTGTATTCTGCTGATCTACAATGATTGAAGCGCCCTTTACAGGCTTCTGGTTCGCATCGGTAACTGTTCCTGTAATTTCAGTTTTCTGCGCTGAGCTCACTATTGAAAATAAGAAAAACAGTAATGTGAAAATTGCTTTTGTTTTCATATTGAATGATGGATTTTGACACAATGATGCAATTTATGGAAAAAAGACGGGAACAACAATAATTAAACCTAATTAATTAGTTTGAATCATACTATTCTTCTCCCAACCAGAGTGGCAGATGTTGTCTTTTCGATCAGAATCCGGACATATTCCCCTTTCTTTACACCATCAGCAGGAAAAACCACTACCTTGTTCTGTGAAGTACGTCCGTTCAGATAATCAGCCGATCTCCTTGAAGATCCTTCCACGAGTACCATGAAAGTTTTGCCTGCATCTTCTTTTTTTGACCTGGCTGATAGTTTATTCTGAAGTGCGATCATTTCCGTGAGCCTTTCGGACTTGACTTCCTCAGGTACGTCATCTTTCATTCTGCGTGCAGCTTTTGTTCCTGGTCTTTCGCTGTACTTGAACATGTAGGCGAAATCATAACCTGCCCATTCCATAAGCGAGAGGGACTCCCTGTGATCTGCGTCTGTCTCCGTACAAAAACCTGCAATCATATCTGTCGAAACAGAACAGTCCGGGACAATGTTCCTGATGGCTGTGATCCTGTCCATATACCATTCCCTTGTGTATTCCCGGTTCATGAGCTTAAGTATCCTCGTACTTCCGCTCTGGGCTGGCAGATGAATATGCTTACAGATGTTCTCATGCCTTGCTATTGTATGGAGCAGGTCATCCGAAATGTCTTTGGGATGTGAAGTAGAGAATCTTACGCGCAAATCGGGATTGATGAGAGCAACTTTCTCAAGCAGCCATGGAAAATCGAAGGATTTCCAGTTATAAGAATCCACGTTTTGCCCAAGCAGGGTTACCTCCCTGTACCCTTTTTCAAAAAGGTCATGCGCTTCGCGGATTATTGATTCAGGATCACGGCTGCGCTCCGCACCCCTTACATAAGGCACCACGCAGTAAGCGCACATATTGTTGCAGCCTCTCATTATTGAAATGAAAGAAGTCACTCCGTTTTTGTCGAGCCTGACAGGTTCAATATCAGCATAAGTTTCTTCGCGTGAGAGAAGTACATTTACCGCCTTATGCCCAGCTGAAGCATCTGCGATTAATGATGGCAGCTCCCGGTAAACATCGGGACCGGCAACAATGTCGATAAGCTGACCGGATTCCAGTAATTTTTCCTTCAGCCTTTCTGCCATACAGCCGATCAAACCAATACGGAGTTCCTTATTCTTCTTCTTCAGATGGTTTATTGCCTTCAGCCTTCCCCATATACGTTGCTCCGCGTTATCTCTTATGGAACATGTATTGAGAAGTATGAGACCGGCATCCTTTATATCCTCCGCAGCTTCAAATCCCTCTTTTGACAATATCGACATAACCACTTCACTGTCAGCGACATTCATCTGGCAGCCATATGTCTCAATATATACTTTTTTAGCCATATTATTCAATGCATGAAAATTATTGGTTTTTGATCTATTGGTTTCCGGCAACCGGCAACCGGCTTCCGGCTATGAATTCTTACCCCTGATGCCTGATGCCTGTTACCGGTTACCTGAAGCTGTAATATTCAATCGCACAAAAGTATAAAGTATGAATGAGGAATGAAAGAATTATTTATTTTTGCATTCTGAATCACTAAAACCTAAAATATGTCAGGTCACAGTAAATGGTCCACCATTAAACGGAAGAAGGGTGCCATAGACGCAAAGAGAGGAAAGATTTTCACAAAGATTATTAAAGAAATAATAATTGCGGCGAAGGAGGGAGGTCCTGATGCTGATTCTAATGCAAGACTCAGGCTGGCTATTCAGAATGCCAAGGGAGTGAATATGCCAAAGGATAATATTGAAAGAGCAATTAAGAAAGCAACAGGCGCCGATGCCGAGAGTTTCATCGAAACGACCTTCGAAGGTTATGCATCAGGTGGCGTGGCTGTATTCGTCGAATGCCTCACTGATAATAACAACCGCACGGTAGCTACAGTGCGTTCAGCCTTTAACAAGCATGGTGGCAACCTGGGAACTACCGGTTCTCTGAAATTCATCTTTGAACGTAAAGGAATTTTTACAATAAAGACAGATGATATTAATCTTGAAGACCTTGAGCTTGAGATGATCGATGCAGGGGCTTCAGATTTCGAGGTTGAAGGTGATAATCTGACTGTTACATGCGCGATGGAAGATTTCGGCAGTGTGAACAGGAAGCTTAATGAGCTGGGTATTGAGCCTGAAGAGGCCGGGCTCAAAAGGATCCCGACTACTCAGAAGAAACTGGATGTGGAATCTGCGAGGAAAGCTCTTCGGCTGATTGATACACTTGAAGATGATGATGATGTCCAGTTTGTATATCACAATCTCGAGATGACTGATGAGCTTGCCGCCGCTCTTGAAGAGTAATCTCAGAACGTTTTCGTAACTTTACCGCATGATTTATAAAGCTTTTTTCCCTATTGTTTTTGTCACTTTTCTATCAGGAACGGCAACAGGACAAGCCTTTATAAGGACAGCTGAGCTTTTCAGGAGAAACACTGATGTTGGAAAGCTTGAAATTGTACAGGATCCTGCTGTGGATACTCTTATAAGCAGGTATATAATGATGAGTAACAGGGTTCTTCCTGAAAATGAGGGCAAATACGGAATGGATGGTTACCGCATACAGATTTATAACAGTTCTAACCGGAATGCAAAGGAGGAATCAATTAAAACAATGGCGGATTTCATAAGTAAATTCCCTGATTTACAGCCTTACAGGAAGTACTCGGAACCGGGTTATTTCAAGGTCCGCGTCGGCGATTTCCGGACAAGGGCTGAAGCAACAAGGGTATTCCTTTCTGTTAGCCGGGTTTTCCGGAACGCTTACATCGTTCCGGATATTATCAATTTTCCGGAGCTTACTAAAAAGTAATTATGAGCGACAGTATAAAGCACGAATGCGGCATAGCGATGGTGAGATTGCGGAAGCCGCTAGAATACTATATTGACAAATATGGTATATGGAATTATGGGCTGCAGAAAATGTATCTCATGATGGAGAAGCAGCACAACAGGGGGCAGGATGGTGCAGGAATAGCAGGGATTAAAATGAATATCGAGCCGGGGAAGAGATATATATTCAGGCAACGTTCAAACAAACCTAATTCGATACGGGACATATTCGGGGTGATTTATGAGGATATTGCAGCATTCCGGAAAACACACCCCGACGGCTTTAATGATCCGTCCTCAATCAAGAAAAATGTACCATTTGCATGTGATATCTACCTCGGTCACCTTCGTTACGGAACCTATGGCAGTTACAACATCGATTACGTTCACCCGGTAAGCAGGGAAAACAACTGGAAATCGAGAAATCTTGTGATGGCCGGAAACTTCAACCTGACAAATGTAGGGGAAGTGTTTAGCAGCCTTCTTGAATTGGGTCAGACACCTGTAGCTTTCTCTGATACCGTTACAATTCTCGAGAATGTAGGTCACCGGCTCGATGAGGAAAACGAACGCCTTTACTGGAAATTCAAGGGAGAAGGATTCTCAAAAAAAGATATATCTCCCCTGATTGAAAATAACCTCGACCTCGCGCTGATTCTCAGAAAGGCGAGCCGGAACTGGGATGGCGGATATGCTATGGCAGGCATGGTTGGCCATGGCGACGCTTTTGTGATGAGGGATCCTGCCGGAATTAGGCCTGTTTTCTACTATACCGACGATGAAGTGGTAGTTGTTGCTTCTGAAAGGCCTGTAATACAGACCGTGTTCAATGTCAGGACAGATAATGTCTCAGAGCTTCCTCCCGCTCATGCAATAATAATTAAAGCATCCGGGGATGTAAAGATGGAATCTGTCAGGGATGAAGCAGAACCAAGAAAATGTTCATTTGAAAGAATCTATTTTTCAAGGGGAACCGATAAAAACATTTACAGGGAAAGAAAGAAACTTGGTGAGCTGCTGACAACTCCGGTTCTCAAGGCAGTAGACTATGATCTTGACAATACGGTTTTTTCCTATATACCCAATACTGCAGAAACCGCTTTTTACGGATTAATAAAAGGGGTGGAGAATCATCTTAACCAGGTTAAACTGGAAAAGATCCTGAAAGGGAATGGTTCACTCAATAAAGCTGAACTCGAGAAGATCATTAATGAGCGGCCGCGGGTTGAGAAAATTGCTGTCAAAGACGTAAAGCTAAGAACATTTATTACAGAAGATAAAGAGAGGGATGACCTGGTTGAACACGTTTATGATGTTACCTATGGTGTAGTACGCAGGGGAGAAGATAATCTCGTTGTTATTGATGATTCTATTGTAAGAGGAACAACACTTAAAAAGAGTATAATACGTATCCTCGACAGGCTCGATCCGAAGAAAATAATTGTGGTTTCCTCATCACCCCAGATAAGGTATCCTGATTGTTACGGGATTGACATGGCCAAGCTGGGAGATTTCATCGCATTCCGCGCCGGCATTGAACTTCTTAAGGACAAAGGCATGGAGTCACTGATAGATGATGTGTACAGAAATGCAATTCAGGAGTTGAAAAAACCTGTATCCGATATGAAGAACATGGTACAGGAAATATACAAGCCATTCACAGCCGATGATATATCAGTTAAAATCTCCGGGATGCTGAAGTCTGAAGATATCAGGGCTGAGGTAAAGATCGTATTCCAGTCAATTGAGGGGCTTCATGAGGCATGCCCCGGTCATCTGGGAGACTGGTATTTTACCGGGGATTATCCGACCCCCGGAGGGAATAAGGTTGTTAACCAGTCGTTTGTAAATTTTATTGAAGGTAAGAATATCAGGGCTTACTGATTCCTGTGCGAGAACCAGGTGAGCAGGAAATCTTTTTTGTATGAAGAAAGGTGACGGTTAATCTTTTCTACATACATATCTCTCAGCGTGATCATAATACCGGTTTCTTCAACATCACCGAACTTATGATTGATGAAAGTTCCGAAAGTTCTCATTGTCGGCGAGAGATTCATATATGCATTGATAAGCGGGGGAATAGTCTCACCGAGATTGCGGACTTCATGTGACAGGATCTTATAATCTTCCCTGTATCGCCAGCCGGTAAAAAGCTTTTTCATTTCTTCAGAGTGCATGTCGATATTTGCCGGATCTTTGGGCACAACCATCTTATCGGGATCGCTGAAGTGCTTGTTAAGGAAGTACAGGATCATACTCCTGGCTCTCTGGTTAAAATGCGGATACATTGTGACCTTTCCGAAAAGATATTTGAGATGATGATTGTCGAGAATTATTGCACCCAGACCATCCCAAAGATTATCGAGAGCATAGAGGCTCTTCCTCCCCATTGCTTTTGACTGGTAATCCGGGTGAACAAAAGATCGCCCGAGTTCCATCATATGGGGCCAGTATCTTGAAAGGAATTTTTCAGAGAAACTAAAATAAGAGGACGAAGCCAGTTTCGAAATATCACAATCTTTACATCCGGCTGGTGGGTAGTACAAACGGTAACCCCCGATTAATTCTTTGTTTTCAGGGTCCCAGACAATAAGCTGTTTCTGAGGATCAACTGCAGCTGTGTCGAATTCGTCGATATCTATTTCTTTCCCTGTGCCTCCACCGGCATGTCTGAAAGTGAGCTCCCTGACACGCCCGACCTCATGCATCAGAACAGGTGAGGTATTATTGTCAAATATGTAAACCTCATTGTTCCCGTTGTTGGTCTTCCGCAGAAGCTTATCCTGGGTTAATTCGGCGATGATCTGGTCTTTTGGTAACTGGGCTAGAATAGGTTTCATTTGTATTAGAAGAGTCAAAAATCCCTGATTAAAACTGCAAGTTACTAGTTTTTTATTATTAAGAATCAGGTATTAATGATTTAAGTTTATATGTTTCCTTTTTAACCCATTCAGCCCATTCCACCGGGGATTTAGAACGGTCAAAAAATGTCCATGGAATCGGTTTGCCGAAAGCAAGATGTAGTTCGATCCCTTTCTGCTTATACATCTCATCGGGTAGATAGAGCATTTCAATATTTGCTTTCAATCCCAGCTTTTTACGGAAATTGGCAAGGTTGTAAAAGAAATCTGAATTCCTGCCTGAGAAAAAACATGGTACTATATCTCTTTTGTGCTGTATGGCTTTTACGATGAAGCTCTTATGCCATTCAAGATCACAGATTACTCCCCTTCTTTTTCTTGAACATAAACCTGCCGGGAAATATAATATCTGGGCATCGGATGCATAAGCCTCTTCAATCTTAAGAGCAGAATTTCTTCCCTGGCTTCCATGTTTGTTCACCGGAAGGAATACTCCTGACAAATTTCCAATGTATAAAAGTATGTCATTGACAGGAAATTTGACATTAGTGAATCTATTTGACAACTCAACGGTAAAGACAACACCATCCAGTCCTCCGAGCGGATGGTTTGAAACGAAAATAAATCTTCCCGAAGAAGGAATGTTCTCTGAACCATGGACCGAATATTTTACACCGAAATGCCTGAGGAATTCGGCGCAAAGCTCAGCATCTTTCAGATGTCCGCTTTTTGTAAGAAAAACATTTATTTCATCCTGGTGTATTACCCTTTTCAGATAATTAATAAGAAATCCTGGTACAAGCTTTGCGAGTGAAGGATTCTTCGAACGAAGTACTTTATCAACATCTATAATGCCGATTGTATTGGTTTCCCTGGCTGTGCTCATTTTGAAAATTTTCTGTGTGGCAAAGTTATTAAAATCCGGTCCGTCTCAAAAATAATCCGGGATGGTATTCATCCTGCGTCTTTTCCGCATTTGCGGACAGGCAGGAATTTATTAACAATCGGGTAAAAAAGTGGGTTAAAGTGGGATAAAGTGGATATTTTTTCTTACTTTAGCCTCTAATTTTTATAAATTCTCATGGCCACGTTTATTGGTGATTACGAGTGCAAAGCTGATGTCAAGGGAAGGATTATCCTTCCGGCGGCATTCAAGAAGCAGATGCCTGCCGATGCACAGGATCATTTTGTGGTTCGCAAAGATATATTCGAAAACTGTCTTGTGCTTTATTCCATCGAAGACTGGAATGTACAGTTGGCACGCGTCAGGAAAAGGATTAATCCTTACAACAGGGAACATAATATGTTCCTCAGGAATTTTTTTAAAGGAACCGCTGAACTGACACTGGATAACAATAACCGTCTTCTCATCCCGCGGAGACTGATGGAGATGATAGGAGCCGAAAGAGATGTAATCCTGGCTGGGCAGGATGGCAGGATTGAAATCTGGGCTGCCGGTGCCTATAACAGGATAGAAATGGCTGCAGATGATTTTGCAAACCTCGCGGAGAAGCTGATGGGTGGAAATATAAATGAGGACTAGGAGATGGCTTATCACATACCAGCATTGCTCAAAGAAAGCATTGAGGGACTGAATATCAGGCCGGACGGGATATATGTTGATGTTACTTTCGGAGGAGGTGGTCACTCTATGGAGATTCTGAAATATCTTGAAACAGGTCGGCTGGTTGCATTCGATCAGGACCAGGATGCTGCCTCAAACATCATCGATGATAAGAGATTTCTCTTTCTTGATCAGAACTTCAGATTTCTGAAGAACAACCTCCTGTTCAATGGCATCGAGGCAATAGACGGACTTATAGCTGACCTTGGTGTTTCATTTCACCAGTTTGATGAGCCGGATAGAGGCTTTACCTTCAGGCAGGATGCTCCGCTTGATATGCGCATGAATAAAAATGCCAAAACAACTGCAGCAGATCTGCTTAATAATCTTACCGAATCTGAAATAGCGGACATATTTTACAATTACGGGGAATTGACAAACTCAAGAAGGATAGCAAAGGAAATAGCTGAGGCAAGGAACAGAAAGGCTTTCGAATCTGTTAGTGATATTATGAATGCTGTTGGAAAGCTTGCACCTGTAAGGCAGGAACACAAGTTTTACGCCAGGGTATTTCAGTCATTGCGGATAGCTGTGAACCACGAGACAGAATACCTTGAAGAAATGCTTGAACAGGCAAAAGACATGCTGAAGCCCGGAGGAAGGCTGGCCATAATCACATATCATTCCCTTGAAGACAGGATCGTAAAAAACTTCATGCGAACAGGAAATTTCGAAGGAACAGAAAACAAGGATTTTTACGGGAATACAGAATCACCTTTCAGATTAATAACAAAGAAAGGGATTACTCCTTCTCCGGAGGAGATTAACATCAATAACAGGGCACGAAGTGCAAGACTGAGAATAGCTGAAAAAATCTGAGATGACTGAAAAAACCGGGCAGAAGGAAAAAACAGCCAAAAAGAGTCCGACAGGAAGCTTTATTCGTGAGCTTCTCAGCGGATCCATGGTTTCAGAAAAGATTATTCTGAGCAACCTTGGTTATGTTTCTCTTGTTACAGTGCTCCTGGCAATCTACATCTCAAACCGTTTTCATGCTGAAAAAGTTACACGGCAGATGTCGGCATTGCAGAGAGAAGTTAGAGATCTGAGAGCGGAAGCGCTTGCCACTTCTGCAGACCTGATGTATGTAAGCCGTCAGTCGGAGGTTTACAAGCTTGTTCGTGAGAAAGGGCTCAACCTGGAAGAATTGGAAACCCCTCCTTACAGGTTAATAGTTAGTACAAAAGATTCGGAATGGCAATCAGGGACGAAATAGTATGGCGTAGCGGTATAGTCTACACCGCAGTTGGTGTACTTGCGGTAGCAATACTTGTCCGTATACTGATGTTGCAGTTCCTGGAACATGGCAAATGGAAGGAGATGAGCGAAAGAGTGGTTTTCAAGACTGATGTTGTTCCTGCCAACAGGGGTGATATCCTCACTCATGATGGAAGGTTGATTGCAAGCTCAGTGCCATATTATACAATTTATATGGACACCCGCAGTACCGGTATGTCTTCAAAAACTTTCTCCGACGGTATTAATGGCCTTTCAGCAGGACTGGCAAAACATGTCGGCGTAAGATCGGCAGCGGGATGGAAATCTGCCATCACGGAAGCCAGGCGAAAAGGGGACCGTTATTTTCTCATTAAAAGAAAAGTCGATTACATGACACTCCAGCAGCTGAGGCAATTGCCTGTTTTCAGGGAGGGTCAGTACAAAGGCGGTATGGTGACAATAGTGGAAAACAGGCGAGTACTTCCTCATAATGAACTGGCAGTCAGAACTATTGGATATATTAACCTCGGAGAGGAAGGCACAGAGGTTGGAATAGAAGGCGCTTTTGAAAAAGATCTTGCCGGAAAGAACGGGGTTGCAGTAAAACAAAGACTGACCGGAGGTGACTGGATTGTTGTAGATGGTCCCAGCAGTGTGGAATCAAAAGACGGGAATGATATAGTTACAACTCTCGATATCGATCTGCAGGATGTGGCGCATAGTGCTTTACTCAATCAGCTCAGGAAACAGGGAGCCGATCACGGATGTGCAGTTCTGATGGAGGTGGCTACCGGTGATGTCAGGGCTATTGTAAACCTGGAACTGGGAAATGATGGCGGGTACCATGAAAGCTATAATTATGCAGTAGGTGAGAGTACTGAACCGGGTTCGACTTTCAAGCTTCCTGCCCTTATGGCTGCACTGGATGATGGTGTTATTGATACAGGTGATGTTGTCGATACGGGGAATGGAACAGTCAGGTTCTATAACAAGGTAATACGCGATACAAAAGAAGGAGGGTACGGGAAACTGACGGTTAAGCAGGTTTTTGAGAAATCTTCGAATGTCGGGACCTCAAAAATAATACACGAGCACTACAAAGACAATCCAAAAGAGTTCGTAAACAGGCTTTATGCGATGAGGCTTAATGAAAAGCTCGATCTTCAGATTAAAGGAGAGGGAACTCCCCTGATAAGATACCCGGGTGAGAAATTCTGGTCGGGTCTTTCATTGCCGATGATGTCTCATGGGTACGAGGTGCAGATGACTCCACTGCAGATACTTACTTTCTATAACGCCGTTGCCAACGATGGACGAATGGTCCGGCCGCGCTTCGTCACTGCAATAATGCGAAACGGTTCTGTAATCAAGACTTTCGACAGGGAAGTGATTGTGAATTCTATTGCTTCAAGATCAACTATCAAAAAAGCAAAGGCAATGATGGAAGGCGTTGTTGAGCATGGCACAGCGATTAACCTGAAAAATGCCAACTACAAAATTGCCGGAAAGACCGGTACTGCGCAGATTGCAAAAGGAAGATCCGGATACCGGCGTGAAGGAGTTTCATACCAGGCTTCATTCGTTGGCTATTTTCCTGCTGACTATCCGCTTTACTCATGCATTGTTGTGGTTAATGCCCCATCGAACGGTGTTTACTATGGCAATCTTGTTGCAGGAACAGTATTCAGGGAAATTGCTGACAGGGTCTATTCAACAAATTTTTACCGTGATTATAAGATATCAGGTGATGATAACGTTAAACCTACGGCTCCGGAAGCGGGAAATGGTTACCGGGATGATATAGATGAAGTTCTCGGGGAGCTCGATGTGAGATACCGGCGTACTGCAGATGACGACTGGGTAGCAACGCGTGAGAGCGGCGATACAATCAGACTTGCTTCATTAAAACAGCAGAAAGGCCTTGTTCCCGATGTCAGGGGAATGAGTCTCAGGGATGCAATTTTCCTCCTTGAAAACTCAGGACTCAACGTCAGGTACAATGGCAAGGGAAGAGTATTGAGACAATCTCCCGGGCACGGAGCCCGCTATTATGAAGGAGGAACTGTATCACTTGAAATGAATATGTAATATGATGAAGATTGATGACGTATTAAGAGGGATTGAGGTGGTTTCCGTTTCCGGGGAATCGGGTATAACCATTTCAGGGATTGAATTTGACTCAAGGAATGTAAAACCCGGAATATTATTCGTTGCAGTAAAAGGAATAAAAACAGATGGACATGATTTCATAAAACAGGCAATAAACTCGGGAGCAGCTGCAATTATATGTGAGAGATTACCTGAGAATGTCAGTAAAGAAATTTTGACGGTAAGAGTAAAGGATTCGGCAAAAGCTCTTGGCCTGGCTGCTTCCAATTTTTTCGGGAATCCGACAGATTTTCTGAAGCTTGTCGGAGTAACCGGCACCAACGGAAAGACAACTATCGCTACAAGTCTGTACAGGACTTTCCTGAAGCTTGGTCATAAATGCGGCCTTTTTTCAACAGTATGCAATTATATTAATGATAAGGAATACCCGGCAACACATACCACGCCTGATCCGATGCAGCTGAACAGGCTACTGTCTGAAATGGTATCAGCCGGATGTGATTATGCTTTTATGGAAGTCAGCTCACATGCTGTTGATCAGGAAAGGATTGCCGGGTTGAAGTTTGCAGGAGGGATCTTTACCAACCTGACACATGATCACCTGGATTATCATAAAACTTTCGAAAACTACCTGGCTGCGAAAAAAGGCTTCTTCGATGGACTTCCGGAGGATGCATTCGCACTTGTGAACATTGATGATAAGAATGGTAGAGTAATGCTCCAGAATTGCAAAGCCAGGCATTATACATTTTCTGTAAGAACTCCTGCTGACTTCAGGTGCAATATCCTGGAACGCGGGTTTGAAGGAATGAAGCTTAAGATGCAGGGAGAAGAGGTATGGACAAGCTTCATTGGTGACTATAATGCATCGAACCTCCTTGCTATTTATGGAGGAGCAGAATTACTCGGCGCTCCCAAAAAGGATATCCTGACTATAATCAGCGGCCTTCACCAGGTTTCAGGCAGGCTGGAAGTGATTAAATCACATGATGGCGTATCAGGTATTGTAGATTACGCGCATACCCCTGATGCACTGGTAAATGTAATAGATACTCTCAATAAACTGAGGGATTCAGGCATTCAGCTGATAACTGTCGTGGGAGCCGGAGGAGACAGGGATAAAACAAAACGCCCCAAGATGGCCGCAATTTCAGCTGAGGGAAGCGATAAACTGATACTTACATCAGATAATCCACGGACTGAAAACCCCGAGAGGATACTCGATGACATGGAAGCAGGGATAACACCCGAACTGAAAAGAAAGACACTGAGGATAGCCGACAGGCGCGAAGCAATACGTACTGCAGTTATGCTGGCAAAGAAAGGCGATGTTATCCTGATTGCAGGCAAAGGCCATGAGACATACCAGGAGGTAAATGGCGTCAGACATCATTTTGATGATCGTGAAGAGTTGAGAAAAGCATTCGAAAAAAGATAAAAAAATGTTGTACTATCTTTTTGAATATTTAGAGTCGTTGAATTTTCCGGGAGCACAGATCGGTTCTTATATTTCATTCCGGTCGGCAGCCGCAGTAATCACATCGCTTTTCATCTCTCTTCTCATTGGAAAGAAGATCATCATTTATCTTCAGAAGAAACAGATCGGCGAAGTTGTAAGGGATCTTGGCCTTGAAGGACAGTATCGTAAAACCGGGACGCCATCAATGGGGGGGATAATAATCCTTGCATCTATAATCATACCCACCCTGCTCTTTGCAAAGCTCGACAATGTCTATGTCATCCTGATGATCATCACTACAATCTGGTTAGGCATCATTGGATTTATCGATGATTACATTAAGATCTTTAAAAAGAACAAGGCAGGACTGGAGGGAAAGTTCAAAATCTTCGGACAGATAATGCTCGGGCTGATTGTCGGAGTCGTACTCTTCTTCAGCGACCAGGTGATGATTGCTGAGAAAGTGGAGGTTAAGGATATGTCTGCACAGGAGAGGATCGAGTTGCTTGATCCGGGTGATCAGAAGATTCAGCAGGGAGAAATAACAATGGAAAGGAAATCGACAAAGACCACCATTCCTTTTATTAAAAATAACGAATTCGATTATGCCTGGCTTGCATTCTTTGCCGGAGAGAAGACAAAATGGATGATGACCTGGATCATTTTTGTCATCGTCACAATCTTTATTGTTACCGCTGTGTCGAATGGAGCCAATCTCACCGACGGACTTGATGGCCTGGCAACAGGAGTATCAGCAATTATCGGGACAGCCCTGGGTATACTGGCTTATGTCTCGAGTAACATGATTTATGCGGATTACCTTAATATAATGTTTATACCGGGCACTGAGGAGCTTGCCATATTCGCGGCAGCGTTCATCGGCGCAACAATAGGTTTTCTTTGGTATAATTCTTTTCCGGCACAGGTATTTATGGGCGATACAGGCAGCCTTGCCCTTGGCGGTATCATTGCAGTGTTTGCAATTGTTATCAGGAAGGAGCTCCTGATTCCGATATTATGCGGGATCTTTTTTGTTGAAAGCCTCTCTGTTGTAATACAGGTTGCTTGGTTTAAGAGAACAAAACGGAAATATGGAGAAGGGAGACGGATATTCCTTATGTCTCCTTTGCACCATCATTACCAGAAGAAGGGTTATCCTGAATCTAAAATTGTTGTCAGGTTCTGGATAGTGGCTATAATTCTTGCTGTATTCAGCATAGTTACACTTAAGATAAGATAGGAGATGCAGAGAAAAGTTGTAATACTTGGGGCAGGGGAGAGCGGTGCCGGATCAGCCATTCTGGCACAGAAACAGGGTTTTGACGTTTTTGTCTCGGATATGGGGCAGATCAGGGATCAATATATTGAGATACTCAACAATAATGGCATAAGGTGGGAGCAGGGGAAACATTCTGAGGACATCATTCTTGCAGCAGACGAAATAATAAAAAGCCCCGGAATAAAAGAGAATGCTCCAATAGTTCTTAAGGTAAAGGAGAAAAATATTCCAATCATTTCGGAGATAGAGTTTGCGGGCAGATACTGCACAGGTAAGAAGATCTGCATAACGGGGAGCAATGGGAAGACTACAACAACCAACCTGATTGCCCACATGTTAAGGAAAGCGGGGAAGAAGGTGGCAATGACGGGTAATGTGGGACACAGTTTTGCCATGGCTGTGGCCGAAGGCAGGTACGATTATTATGTCATTGAACTCAGCAGCTTTCAGCTCGACGGGATGTTTGATTTCAAAGCGGACATTGCTATTCTTCTGAACATTACGCCTGATCACCTCGACAGGTATGGTTACAATCTTCAGAATTATATTGACTCGAAATTCCGGATCACCAGGAACCAGACAAAATCAGATTTCCTGGTCTACTGGGCAGGAGATCCCATAATCAAAGCAGAGCTGTCAAAGGGACCTTATGAGATGACACTGCTTCCTTTCTCTGATGAGACTAAAGAAGGGATGGCTGCTTATATTGAAAACGGTGAATTAGTAATTGATTACCCTGATAAAACCAAGCTTATGACGCTTCATGAAATGGCCCTTAAGGGTCGCCACAATGTCTACAACTCGATGGCTGCTGCCATCACAGGGAAGGTCCTGAATATCCGAAAAGATGTTATAAGGGAAAGTCTTGCCGATTTCCAGGGAGTTGAGCATCGCCTGGAGCCGGTTATAACAGTTTGTGGTATAAACTTCATAAACGATTCAAAGGCAACAAATGTCAATTCGACATGGTATGCACTGGAATGTATGGAGAACGAAGTGGTATGGATAGTGGGTGGCGTAGATAAGGGAAATGACTATTCTGAATTGTTCGACCTCGTAAAGAAGAAAGTCAAGGCTGTTGTTTGCCTCGGGAAAGATAATAAGAAGATAATCGAGGCATTTAAAGACAAAGTTCCGACAATTGTCGAGACTTCCTCTATGGAAGAAGCCGTCAGGTCGGCTTACTACCTGGCAAAAAAAGATGAAACAGTATTGCTTTCTCCGTGCTGCGCCAGTTTCGACCTGTTTAAAAATTATGAGGACAGAGGGTGGCAGTTCAAGGAAGCTGTAAGGAATTTATAATCGATCTGAAATGCAGAAAGGCTGGCTTGCAAGAACATTCAAAGGTGACAGGGTCCTCTGGGGACTGGTCGCTCTGTTTATGATTTATTCTCTGCTGGCCGTTTACAGCTCTTCGGCAGGAGTGGCTTTCATGAAATATGGCGGCAATACCACTTATTTCCTGAGAAGCCAGTTTTTCATGCTGGTTCTTAGTCTCATAATAATCGTGGTTGTTCATTACCTGCCATACAGGATATATTTCAGTATGGCAGGTTTATTCCTCATCATTGCAGCCGGCCTGTTGATTCTTACATTTGCTTTTGGCTCAAGGGTCAACGAGGCAACAAGGTGGCTGGTCATCCCAGGAACAGGGTTCAGGCTGCAGACCTCCGATGTCGCAAAAGTTGCTCTTGTAATTTATCTTGCCAGGACTCTGGCAAAATACCAGGACAAACTCACTGATTTCAGCCTTGTCACAAAATACCTGGTACTGCCTACGGCAATAATATGCGGACTTATTATGCCGGAGAATCTTTCGACAGCTGTGATGATCTTTGGTATAAGCCTGCTTATCATGTTTATAGGCAGGGTGCCTTTCAAATTCCTCCTGGCTTATGTCGGTATGGGATTGGCCGGAGTTATTCTTTTTGCGACGCTTCTTTCAGTTTTCACTGAAAGTAACAGGGTAGAGGTCTGGAAAAACAGGATAGAGAATTTTTTCAGTGGTAATGACAATCCTGATGACGATTACCAGTCGAACCAGGCAAAAATAGCTATATCAACAGGGGGATTGTTCGGTAAAGCCCCGGGTAAAAGCGTTCAGCGGAATATGCTTCCGCAATCAAACTCCGATTTTATTTTTGCAATAATAATTGAAGAATACGGGTTGATTTTCGGCGCCATCCCGCTTCTTCTTGCCTATATGATCCTGCTTTTCCGGGGGGTGACAATTGCCAAAAAATGTGAGACTGCTTTCCCGGCCTTTCTTGTGCTGGGACTTATAGTAATGATAGTAATGCAGGCAATGATAAACATGCTTGTGGCTGTCGGACTTTTCCCTGTGACAGGACAAACCCTCCCGTTCGTAAGCTGGGGAAGGACTTCGGTGTTGATGATGAGCTTCTCGGTAGGAGCAATATTAAGTATCAGCAGGGTGGTGAATGCCAGGATAAAGAATGAAGAGCTTCCTGCCGGGGAAGCAACGGATGAAGGAGAAAAGATCTATGACACAGAAAAAGCATAGGAAGATAATAATCAGCGGCGGAGGAACGGGAGGACATGTGTTTCCGGCAATTTCTATTGCAAATGCCCTTAAGAAACTTGATCCTGGAACAGATATACTTTTTGTCGGCGCGGAGGGTAGAATGGAAATGGAGAAAGTGCCGGCTGCAGGATATAATATTGTGGGATTGCCTGTGGCAGGGCTCTACAGGAGTTTTACCTTAAAAAACCTGAAGGTTCTCATGAGATTGATGAAGAGTCTGCGCATGGCTCGGAAGGTCATTGCTGAATTTGCACCTGATGTGGTCGTTGGCGTGGGAGGCTATGCCAGCGGGCCCGTTCTCAGGCAGGCCGGAAAAATGAAAATACCCACACTCATCCAGGAACAGAACTCTTATGCAGGTGTAACTAACAAGCTTCTTGCAAAAAAAGCCTCGATAATATGTGTGGCTTACGACGGAATGGAAAAGTATTTTCCCGCCTCAAAAATCATTTTAACAGGAAATCCGGTCCGGCATACCTATAATAACCTGGCCGCACTGAGAAATGAAGCTTTTACGTTTTTCGGGCTCAAAAAGGAATTTCCGGTGATACTTGTCCTGGGGGGATCGCTGGGTGCAGGAAGTATAAATAAAAGTCTTTCTGATAATCTTCAGAACATGCGGGACTCAGATTGCCAGTGGTTATGGCAGACAGGGAAATACTACTATGAAAATGTTAATGCACTTGTTTCTGTTTCAATGAGCGGGAACATAGCGGTGCATGACTTTATAAACAGGATGGATCTTGCATACGCAGCAGCCGATGTGATTGTAACGAGAGCCGGAGCGGGTACGATTTCGGAGCTATGCCTTGTCGGCAAACCGGTGATCCTTGTCCCATCGCCAAATGTTGCTGAAGATCATCAGACAAAAAACGCAAGGGCATTATCAGATAAAGATGCTGCTGTCCTTATCTCTGATAAAGAAGCTTATGCCATTGTAGAAGAGGCAATTAAGTTAATGGCCGATATCGTAACCAGGAAAAGGCTTTCTGAAAATATTCAGAAGCTGGCTATTGCCGACGCAGATTTAAGAATCGCAAATGAAGTGCTCAGACTTGCAGGAAATGATTGATCTAAGAAACATAGAAGGTGTGTACTTTGTTGGTATCGGCGGTATCGGTATGAGCGCGCTTGCCCGTTATTTCATGCAGGGAGGTTATGTCGTAGCCGGATATGACAGGACTGAAACCGGAATCACAGTTTCACTTAATGAAAATGGATGCTCAGTTGTTTATGAGGACAAAATTGAATTCCTGCCAGCCATGTTCTCGGATGCCGATAAAGCAGCGGGTGTGATTATTATTTATACTCCTGCAATACCGGCTGAAAGTAAGATACTTTCATTCTTCAGAAGCAACAATTACAGGATTTTCAAGAGATCAGAGATACTTGGAGAAATCTCCAGGCATACCGATACACTGGCAGTTTCAGGAACTCACGGAAAGACGACTGTATCAACTATGATTGCACATCTGCTCAAGCAATCGCATGTAGACTGCTCTGCCTTTCTCGGGGGTATATCGAAGAATTATAACTCAAATCTCATTCTCGGGGAAAGCAGGTTTACAGTGATGGAAGCTGATGAATTTGACCGTTCATTCCACCGGCTGGATCCCCTGATGTCAGTAGTTACGGCACTTGATGCCGATCACCTTGAGATCTATGGAGACCTGGAAAATATGATCCTTGCATATAATGAGTTTGTCGCAAAAACCCGGAAAGGAGGGATCATTGTGGTGAACAGTGCCATCAGGGAGCGGATAATAGTACCTGACGGAATTAAATGCTTTACATACAGCATGAGCAGGGATGCTGAATACCAGGCAACAGACATTAAGCGACATGGTGATTCCTGGATATTCAATGTCAGGACCCCTGGTGATGAAATAAGAGATATACATTTCCCATTCCCCGGACGGATCAACATTGAAAACCTCATAGCCGCAATAGCAATTGCATTGAACTGCGGGGTTGAAGCGGATGAGATAAGAAAAGCCGCCGTCCTGTTCCAGGGTGTAAGGCGCAGGTTCGATATAAGGATCAATAAACCAGGGTTGACTTATATTGACGACTATGCTCATCACCCCGAAGAGATAAGAGCCTGTATAAGATCAGTACGGGAGTATTTCAGCGGCAGGAGGATCACGGGCATTTTCCAGCCTCACCTTTTTACACGTACCCGTGATCATGCCGAAGGATTTGCCTCGATTCTCGATGAGCTCGATGAACCAATACTGATGCCGGTCTATCCTGCCCGTGAGAAACCGATCGAGGGAGTAACATCTGAACTGATTTATGATAAAATGAAATCGCCTCTGAAAAGAATGCTCAGGAAGGAAGATATTCCCGGCATGCTCGATCCCGCCGGAATAGATGTTCTTCTGACTATCGGGGCCGGCGATATAGATACACTTGTCAAACCAATTGAAAATAAACTACTGCAGGAAAGAGGCTGATGAAGAAGCTCCTTAAGATATTAATTATAATCCCGCTACTATACCTTTTAATAGTTCCGGTATTCATGTCTGATTCTTCGGGTTCAGTCCGTTGTGGCGGTGTCTCAATCGATCTCAGGGATTCATCGGAATATCATTTTATTACAAAGCGAAATCTCATCAACATAGTTCATAGCAGCGGGAAGATACTTGGCAGACCTGTTAAAGAGATACCGTTAACTGAAATTGAAGCTAAGATTAAGCAAATGAGGGAGCTGAAGGATGCTGAAGTTTATGTGTCTGTAGACGGAACAATTCATGTTTATGCCGATCAGCGCGACCCTGTTATGCGTGTAATGCCAGACGGTGGGGGCGATTTCTTTGTTGATGAGGATGGAGTTCTTGTAAAGAAGAGAAATCTTTATAACCCGAGGCTTCATGTTGTCGGAGGTAATATCACAATTTCACAAAGAATGCTCGATGGGGTCAGTATTTTTGATACTTCAATAAAGCAAACCATACTCAGGGATATTTACGACCTGGTTGATTACATAGATGGAGATGATTTCTGGTCAGCCCAGATTGATCAGATCTATGTTGACGGGAATAATGAGATTATACTGATTCCACGTGTCGGCAATCATCAGATCCGTATAGGTACCACTGAGAACCTGGATGCAAAGCTCAGAAATCTTGAAGCCTTTTATGAAAAGGTCCTGCCTGAAGTGGGCTGGAACAAATATTCACTTATTAACCTGGAATATAAAGACCAGATAGTATGTAAAAAACGATAAATCCGAAATCTCAAATCCGAAATCACGAAAACAGAAACAACCATATACAGTTATGAGCAAAAAGGAACAGTATGTAGCGGCAATCGACATTGGAACAACGAAAATCGTTGCAATTGTCGGCAAGAAGAATGAGAACGGAAAGATAGAAATTCTTGGTCTCAGCAAAGCTCTTTCAAAAGGCGTTAAACGCGGTGTGGTTCTCAATATAGAAGAAACCGTTGATGCTATTATGACCACAGTTAAGGATGTTCAGCAAAGATCAGGCATCCTGTTTTCAGAGGTTTTTGTCGGAATTGCCGGCCAGCATATCAAAAGTATGAAGAACCGTGGATACATCCTCAGGGACTCGTGGGAAGATGAAATAAGAAAGGAAGAGGTTTTCAGGCTCATTGAAGATATGCATAAGATACATATCGATATCGGTGAAGAAATAATCCATGTAATCCCCCAGAATTTCATTGTTGACAATGAGACAGGGGTCAAAAGTCCGATCGGCATGTGCGGAAGAAGGCTCGAGGCTAATTTCCATATCGTGGTGGGTCAGATTGCGGCAGCAAAGAACATTGAAAAATGTATCCGCAAAGCAGGAATGACAGTAAAAGATATGATCCTTGAACCACTTGCTTCCTCCGATGCGGTTCTCACTGAAGATGAAAGGGAGGCAGGCGTTGTCCTGGTCGATATCGGGGGCGGAACAACTGATGTTGCTGTTTATTATGATAATGTAATAAGGCATACCGCGGTGATACCTTTCGGAGGTAATGTTATAACAAAAGATATAAAGGAAGGATGCCAGATACTTCAGCGCCATGCCGAGGCTTTGAAGCTCCAATATGGTTCGGCACTTGGTGATATTGCTCCGGATGACAAGGTTGTTTCAATACCCGGAATCGCAGGAAGGGAACCGAAAGAGATCTCCTTTAAGAGTCTTGCCTACATCATTCAGTCGAGAATGGAGGAGATAATCGATGCTGTTAATTTTGAGATTCAGAATTCAGGTTTTGCCGATAAGCTGGCAGCCGGTGTCGTGATCACAGGGGGAGGCGCAATGCTGAAACATCTTCCCCAGCTTATGAAGTTTAAAACAGCAATGGATGTACGTATCGGGGTACCGAACGAACATCTGTCAGGCAATTCACGGAATGAAATTAACCAGCCGATGTATGCTACTGCTGTGGGCCTGATAATGAAAGGATTTGAATACCTTGAAACATACCACAAAGAATTCAATGCAGGCAGTCCGCAGGAGTTTGTGAAACCAAAAGCTGTTGTAAGACCGTCAGAGCCTGAAGAAGAAGCAGAAGATGATTCTTATTCATCTTCAGATAACGAAGAAGAAAGAATCCCTATTACTGAAAAGATAAAAATCATGCTATCGAAGATCTTCGATGTAGAGGACCAGCCTATTGTTAAATAATTCACAATGGAGTTCAACGTCATTCCTAACCAGTTTAAACCCAAATCAATGTCAGACGAAATCATGAATTTTGATCTGCCGGTGGAAAGATCATCGATTATCAAGGTCCTCGGAATAGGCGGCGGCGGAAATAATGCTGTTAACCACATGTTCGAAAAAGGGATCAGGGATGTAAATTTTGTTGTTTGCAATACCGATCACCAGGCCCTTACGAAGAGCCGGGTCCCGATAAAGGTACAGATAGGTGAGTCGCTCACTGAGGGTCGCGGTGCAGGCAGCAAACCCGAAGTCGGACGTCAGGCCGCCCTGGAGAATATCGACAACGTGATGGAAGCATTATCCGGAAACACAAAAATGGTGTTTATAACGACCGGTATGGGAGGCGGTACAGGTACAGGAGCCACACCTGTAATAGCCAGAGCCTGCAAAGAAGCCGGCTACCTCACCATCGCGGTTGTGACAATTCCTTTCAAGTCTGAAGGTAAAGTAAGGATAAGGCAGGCAATTGACGGTGTTACTGAACTCAAGGACCAGGTAGATTCCCTTCTCGTAATAAACAATGAGAAACTCCGGGAAATCTATGGTAATCAGCCTGTTTCCACAGCTTTTGCCAAAGCCGATGATATTCTGACAACCGCAGTTAAAGGCATTGCTGAAATAATAACAGTTACCGGTTATATAAATGTTGATTTTGCAGATGTGCAGACAGTGATGAAGAATTCAGGCGTCGCTATTATGGGGATGGGCAAGGCTTCGGGTGAGAACCGCGCGATCAAAGCAATTGAAAGCGCATTGTCATCGCCCCTTCTTAATTCAAATGATGTTACCGGCGCAACAAGCATCCTGATCAATATATCATCAGGACTGGGAGAACATGAGATTACGATGGATGAGCTTGGAGAAATTACCGACCATATGTATGAATCAGCCTCTGAAGATGCATTGATAATAAGGGGTTTGTCGCGTGATGAAAGCCTGAAAGAGGAGCTGTGCGTGACTGTTATAGCAACAGGTTTCGAATCAAACAGCATCTTCCAGCCTTATAAAGCCAGGAAACCGACTACTGTCGAACTTCTTGCTTCCGCAAAAAACCAGCCTCAGCCTTCCATCGAATCAGGCCCGGAATCTTTTACAGTACATGAGAAAGGTAAAAAATCGATTATAGCTGATTTTGAGGATGAATCACAGGGAGTGATTGATTTTGATCTTCCCCGCAAACCGGCACGCACACCCGAACTCGAAGAGGTCAAACCTGCTGAAAAATCCGGATCGACGTTGCGTAAAGTGAAACACATGCAGAATCTTCTTAAGAAGGAAGGATTATCGAACCAGACCATGAAAGACAATATCGATTCGTTTGAGGATGTGCCTGCATATGTTCGCAGAAACATGATAAAAGGTCTGCCTGCGGAAAACATCCCTGAGAGCAAACTTTCGAAATTCACCCTTTCATCTGATGATAATGACGGCCCGGTGTTGCGGGAAAACAATGCTTATCTGAATGATAATGTTGATTAAAGAATAAGAACCTTTATGACAGGCCCCGCTCTGATTTCAGGTAAGCGGGGCTTGTTTTTTTGTTGAAACGTAATTTTTTTATCCTGACTGAGTTATATATGATAATACGGCGTCTACTCGCCTGTTTTTTTGATGAAGGTTAAGGAATGGAATTCAACTGACTTCATATTTGCCTATATTTGCGCTCTATGCAGAAATCCTTTCTGATATTGCTTATAATGCTATGTACCTGCCGGCTTTTTGCCCAGGAAAAGGACACCATTAAGAGGGAGATCAGGGTCTTACCCGATACTGTGAAAGTTATAAGACCCGATACTGTTGTTGTCAGGCCCGACACAACTGGTGTGAATGTGTCCGATTCAGTTATAATAAAACCCGGGGTGATTACCCGCGATTCAGTTTTCCTTGAGGCTGATTCTGCTGAGAGTGTCAGACAGATCACAAGGAGGGCCGATACTGTAAGGGGACCAAGGATACTAAGGCAATTCACCCTCTCAAAAGATTTTTCAGAAGAAGTGCCTTTACAGGTTGATACAATATTCACTATGTCGCAGAGATACAGGAGGACAGATAAATATTCACCTGTAAATGCAATGCTTGGCAATTATGGATTACCGTTTTACCAGGTCAGTTTTTTTGACCGCGTGACTGACCCTGACAAGTTTCTTTATGCATATTATTATCCTTTAATGTATGTGCCTGAAACAGCCATATTCATGAATACTCAGGTACCCTTCACCGAATTAGACTGGAGCATTGCAGGCCAGAGACGAAATTCCGAGCAGACATTCAGGATAAAGCACTCGCAGAATATCAACAGGTTCCTGAATTTTGGTCTTATATACGATATCATCTTCAGCCTTGGACAATATAGTAATCAGAGGTCCGATGACAAGAACTTCACACTGTTCTCATCTTATACCGGCGAACGTTACAAAGTTTATTTTTCAGGCGGAATCAACAATATTACATCATTTGAGAATGGAGGTATTGCAGATATCAATGAACTGGGAGAGAAATCAAACATGAGAGATGTTCTCGTTAATCTAGGTGGCGCAAGCAATGCAATCAGCTCACTCAGGAACAAGAGTCTCCTGTTGGTACAGCGTTATACAATAGGTAGTGTTGATGATAATTCCAGGGAGAAGACAAAAGAGACTCGAAAATCATTGTTGTCTGGTCTTAGCGGCACTTTCTCACATATACTCGCTATGGAGGGTAATCGCCGAACCTATACAGATGAGTTACCGAACTCAGGCTTTTATGATTCAATTTACATTGGAGCGCCTACATTCGATTCATTGTATTCCAGCTATATAAAAAACACAATTCGTTTCGATTTTGCTATCGGCGAAAACAGGAGATTTAAAGTTGGTGGCGGAGGCGGTATACGAAGTGAGGCTTTCCGTTTCAATCAGATAATACCGACTTTCGACACTACAATTGCGGATACTGCAGGAAGGGGAAGGATCAGTAATGCCCTCACAGGCAGATTGTACAGTAATGTCGGAACCAAATTCCGCTGGGTCGCAAACGGTGATTTATACATCAACGGATACCGAACGGGCGATTTTAATCTTAACGGGACCATTACAAAATCATTTAGCTTCAGAAAAGGTGATGCTGACTGGAACATTGAAGGAGGTTTGTCAAACAGGCAACCATCATACTGGATGCAGAACTGGGGCAGTAATCATTTTGTCTGGAAAGGGAATCTTGATAAAGAACTAAGGCTCAATGTTGGAACATCCTTTATTTTTCCGGCAAGGAATACTAAAATCAGGTTAAACTATGCAATAATTGACAACTATACAGGGTTTGACACTACAGCCATGCCATTCCAGCATTCGGGAGGACTCTCAGTGGGCTCTCTGATGTTAAGTAAAGAGGTCAGATTATGGAAATTTCATATTGCCGCTGATATTATTGTTCAGAAAAGCAGCAACATACAGGTTCTTGATCTTCCTCTTGTTGCCACCCGTTCGGCAGGTTTCTTTGAGCACCTGTTCCGTTTTCCTTCTACCAACGGAGAACTGAATACTCAGCTGGGACTGGAGGTAACCTATCATACTAATTATCATCCCTATGCATATATGCCTGCCACCGGAAGGTTTTATAACCAGGATAAATTCACGGCCGGGAGCTATCCTTTTGTAAATGCATTCCTTAACTTAAAGCTGCGAAGGACCAGGATCTTTATAATGTTTGATCACCTGAATGCCTCCGAAACAATGACAGGACATTTCTTTGTGCCGTCTTATCCTATGAATGTCAGGATGATACGCTATGGTTTAGCCTGGACATTCTACGAATAAAAATTTATTGTATCTTTGCGCGATTTTTTCTTTAAACAAAACTTTGTTTAATAAAACTGACACTATTGATTAAAAGAGTATCATTTCTTGTAGCAGTGCTGGTGGTTGCAGCGGTGGTTTATTCTCTGTTTATTAAGTATCCCAGGCTCTTTCCAGCGGATCCCTCCTTTGATCTCGATTCCATTGAGAAAAGAGGAAGGTTAATTGCTCTGACAGATTTTAATTCTACGGATTATTTTATTTACAAAGGTGAACCAATGGGTTTCACCTATGAAATGTTGAACTTATTTGCTGAAAATATAGGTCTGGATATCGAGATTATAACTGAGAATAATCCTGCCAGAGCTCTTGAAATGCTCAGATCAGGTAAAGTTGATATTATTGCTGCAGGAATGCCCGTAGATCCGGGTATAGAGAATATAAAATTTACGGATCCTATCGATGAAACTCGTAAGGTCCTCATAAAAAAGAAAGCAGGTCATAAACCTGAGAAAGGTCCTAAGTACCGTGAAAAAATGCGTGAACAGCTGGGACTTGGCAGGAACACAATTTATGTTCAGTCAGGTTATATGGATTACAGCTCTTTACTTGATGTTGCCTCTCTGCTTGGAGATACCGTAAATATACTTGATGTTCCGTATGATCAGGAAAGCCTTGTTAAGTATGTTGCCCAGGGTATAATAGATTACACCGTTTGTGATGAGAATCTTGCGCTTGTTAATTTAACCTATTATCCAGGGATTGATGTAAACACTCAGGCAGGTCCTGAACAGAAAATCGCCTGGGCTGTCCGTCATAATTCCGATTCACTGCTTTACAGGTTAAATAGCTGGATAACAGAATTTAAAAC
The DNA here is from genome assembly GCA_963744745.1 of uncultured Bacteroidota bacterium. GTDB lineage: Bacteria > Bacteroidota > Bacteroidia > Bacteroidales > VadinHA17 > LD21. Next base: position 1,034,772 of record CAVUVD010000002.1, read on the forward strand.
AACGACAGAATTTGCTTTCCTTTATGCTGAGTATTTCAGGAATTCAAGATCCGGAATCATTATCAGGAGTGATTATTACGCAATTAACACTGGAAAAATTTCCGGTTATGATGATCTTATAAGGAAGTATAGTTCAGAAACAGCATGGGACTGGCGCCTTATTGCTTCTTTAATCTGCCAGGAGTCCCGCTTTAAACCTAATGTACAATCCGGACGGGGTGCATACGGGTTGATGCAGATCATGCCTGAAACTGCTGAGACAATGGGGATTGATATAGTATCTTCACCTGACAGTAATATTATTGCCGGTCTCAGATACCTGGATCACCTATATTCAATATTCGATAATAAAATTCCGGATGAGAACGAGAGGATTAAATTCATACTTGCCTCCTATAATGCCGGTCCGGGTCATGTGCTTGATGCCATGAAGCTGGCACAGAAAAATGGAGTGGATCCGACAAAATGGGAAGGGCATGTTGAACTCTGGCTCCTCAGGAAATCGGAGAAGCAGCATTATACAGATTCTGTTGTCAGTCATGGCTACTTCAGGGGAGTGGAATCCGTTAATTTTGTTGCTGAAGTGATCGACAGGTACAACCACTACAGGAATGTGGTGCCTGAAAAAGGTCACTTCGGCTCCGCTCAGTGACCTTTCAACGCTCACTTCGACTCCGCTCAGTGAACGAAATATGCAGGCTAAATTGTTCTCTCCTGATTATCTCCAGCAACTCATTAAGCATCATTGCTGTGGCGCCCCATATTACATAACCCTCATAATCGAAATACCTGATATTGTAGCTCTCACCCATTAATTCCATCGGTTTGGTTTTAATGATCCCCTGTTCGAGAAAACGGTTCAGATCTGCAATTATCAGGTGATCTACTTCCTGGGTGTCCGGGTTAAATGATGGTAACTCTTTCATGCAACCTATTACAGCAGTAACAATCATATTGCTGACGGGAATGAAAAGAGGTGTAAGCATTCCGGCAATTTCGATCGAGTCAGTACTCAGACCTGTTTCCTCCAATGTTTCACGGATTGCTGTCCTGATTAAATTCTCATCATCCTGCTCCTTTTTGCCTCCGGGAAACGAAATCTGACCACCATGAAAGCCAACATAATCGGGCCTCTGCATAAAGACTGTATGAACGGATCCGTTCTCAGGCCAAAGCAAGATAAGCACCGCGGCCTCTCTTGCATCAGGACCCGGCACTTTTGGAAAATCTTTAAGCAGCCTGTCGGATGTGGCCATCATCCACTGCACCTGTGTTCCCGGAAGACCTTTTTTCAGAGCCTCCTTCAGGTTTTTAACAAACTCCTGCATTTATTACTAAAACCGATATGAAATTCATTGTTCATAAAACCCTTCAGCTATTGCTAACTGTCAATCGTATCTGATTGCTTTAACCGGGGTTATCCTGCTTATAAGCTGTGACGGGACCAGCAGCATAATGATTATTGCAGCCATTGTTCCTGCATTTAGAAAAACAATGTGGAGAATATTAAGATTTATCGGGATTGTTTTAATATAGTATGAAGCCGGATCAAGACTGAATACTCCTGTCTGAAGTTGAATGAATGCCAGCCCGATGCCGATAAGATTTCCCCATATCAGGCCCTTCCCGATAAGCCAGGCCGCCTGGTACATGAACACTCTTCTTATTACCTTGTCTTCTGCTCCCAATGCTTTCAGCACACCTATCATATTGGTCTTTTCCAGGATCAGGATCAGCAGGCCGGAGATCATATTGAATCCTGCCACAACGATCATCAGAATAATGATTATTATAACATTTACATCCTGGAAATTCAGCCAGTCGAATATCTGGGGATATTTCATCCTTATGCTGACAGTCTTGAACTGTGTTTCATCTTCTGAAATCCGCCATCCAACCTCCTGTTGCACCAGCATGGTCAAATGATCAAGCTCTTCAAAATCATCGATGAAAATCTCGAATCCGCTTACCTGATCATTGTCCCACCCGTTAAGGCGTCTTATCTGCCCGATATCGCAGAAAACATACAATTTGTCGAACTCTTCCAGGCTGGTCTCATAGATGCCGCTTATAACAAATTTCCTCATCCTCGGGGGATCCTGAATGAACATCATTGCGAAGGAGTCTCCCGTTTTCAGTTTCAGCATGTCGGCGATAGATTTTGAAACTATCACCTTGTCTGTACGGCCTGTGTCAGAGACACTGAACACAGAGCCTTCAACCATATTCTCTGCAAAATATGCCCAGTCATAATCAGGACCAATCCCTTTCAGAACAACACCCTGAATTTCTTCTTCAGTCTTGATAATACCTGCTTTTGTTGCGAATCCCTGTGTATGTCTTATCCCCGGTATATCCCTGATTTTACCAATAAATGAGTGAGTATCGCTGATGGGGACAGTTTCATATGAATAATTTGAATCGAGATTGAGGATCTGAATATGCGAACCGAATCCGACAACTTTTTCCCTGATCTGCTGTTTGAAACCGGTTAGCACTGCCACAGCCAGTATCATAACAGCCAGTCCCATTGCAATGCCAATAACTGCGATTACATTAATAGGCCTCGAAAAAGATGATTCCTGATGCCGACCTTTTATGAGCCTTTCGGCTATGAAATATGGCAGATTCATAAAATATTCTTCACAAATTTACTAAAAGAGTCGATGGTCTGACTTATTATAACTATTTACTTTAAATTTGAGAAATCAACCAAATGATTATGAAAAAATCTATCGTCATCGCTGCTATTATTCTGACAGCAGGAATCTTTCTTATTTCATTTACTGGGAAAGACCCGGTACCTGGAGCATTTCAGTTTGACGCATATCGGGATTTAATCAAAGGAAAAACCGTTGCCATACTCGCAAACCAGACATCAATGGCGGGTAATGAGCATCTTGTTGATATGCTTCTTGCAGCAGGCACAGATATTAAAGTGATCTTTGCTCCTGAACACGGTTTCAGGGACCTTGCAGATGCAGGTGCAACGATAGAAAACGGGAAGGATATAAAAACGGGAATCCCTATCATAAGCCTGTATGGAAAGCATAATAAGCCGACTCCACAGGATCTGGCAGGAATCGATATAGTTCTTTTTGACATACAGGATGTGGGTACACGGTTCTATACTTACATTTCAACACTTCAGTACCTTATCGAAGCATGCGCAGAAAACAATATTCCCTGCATTATCCTCGACAGGCCCAACCCAAATGGTTATTATGTTGACGGCAATATTCTTGATACAGCACATCGTTCTTTCGTTGGAATGAATCCAATACCAATCGTTCATGGTATGACAGTCGGCGAATATGCCGGTATGATCAATGGCGAAGGCTGGCTCAAGGGAGGGGTGAAATGTAATCTCCGGGTTATAAAGTGTAAAAACTACACGCATAAGACATTATATGAACTTCCGGTGAAGCCTTCGCCAAATTTGCCTAACCAGAATTCTATCTATCTCTATCCTTCTACCTGTTTTTTTGAGGGTACAAACCTGTCAGTTGGTCGTGGTACAGGGTTTCCGTTCCAGGCTTTTGGCTCTCCTGAAATGCCTGACAGGGGATTCAGCTTCACTCCCCAAAGTGTGCCGGGTGCAAAAAATCCGCCTTTCCTTGGGGTAAAATGTTTTGGTACTGACCTGACAGATGCGCTCAAAGATAAAGTTGTCCCGGCGAAATCAATCAACCTGGAATGGGTTATAGCAGCCTATCGGGATTATCCTGAAAAACCAAAATTTTTTACATCATATTTCGATGTCCTGGCGGGAGGACCGGTCCTCCGTGAACAGATTCAGAAAGGTATGACTGCGGCACAGATCAGGGAAACATGGCAGCCGGGTTTAAGAGAGTTCATGAAAATCAGGAAAAAATATCTCCTTTATAACTAGAAGATTTGCATGATAAAATTTTATAAATCTATCTCAAAAGAATAAAACCAAAACTTAATTTCATCTTTATCTTTTCTTAATTCAGACTTAACGCAGAAGGCTGAATTTTAGGATAATTTAGTTCTCTGTTTCCAAAATCTTTTATTGCCCACAGATTCGTTTTTCAGGAACTTTAGATCGATGTTCCGTTTATTTGGTTCATTGAATATTTGATTTCTTTTTTTGGTTCTTGCTCATTCTGAAGTTCAAATATATCCCTTGATTCATAATGATCTTAAGAATTAAACCCTGCGAAAAGAAATTTAGAAGAAATTTTATTCTCGTTTTAATTATTGGCACTTCTTCTCTTTTTTCGTGTGTAACACAGAAAAAAGTCGAATATCTTCAGGATAAATCTGGAGCTGCCGGGGCGTTTCGAGAGGCTGAATTCCCGGATTACAGACTAAAGCCGAATGATGAGCTTTTCATTCAGATCAGCAGTCTCGATGAAGCTGCTGCCAACGTATTCTCAAGTGCGGAAAATCAGCAATTTCTGAATGCCGGTACAATGCAGCCTTACGGAGCTTCGCTCATGTCCTATTCTATCGATACAGACGGATACCTGCTGTTGCCTGTTATTGGTAGAATACTGGTTAAGGATAAAACTATTTCTGATGTCAGCATTGAATTACGGGACTCTTTGCATCATATCCTTAATCAGCCTGTTGTTTCGGTCAAGCTTGTGAACAGGTACATTTCTGTTCTTGGTGAGGTTAACAATCCCGGCCATTTTTCATATTCGCAGGATAAGCTTACAATCTATGATGCCATTGGCATTGCAGGTGACATTGCAGAATATGGCAATCGTGATGAAGTGATACTTGTCAGGAATGAAGAGGGAACCAATAACCGCATACGTCTTAACCTGACAACAGCCGACATTCTTTCATCAGGATATTATAATCTGCGTCCGAATGATATAATTTATGTTAAGCCTTTACGAAACAAATTCTGGGGTATGCGACAATTCCCATTCGCTATACTTTTCTCCACTCTTACCACAGGGATCCTGCTCTACAGTGTAATAAAATGAATACGTTGTTTTAAATGAATAAGTTACTGAATTCCGGCCGGGTGGAGGAAAATGATCTGAAGAAGGTTTCAGACATTTTTACAAGGAACTATAAGTTATTCGTCTTTACAATTATAATGGCGGTTGTGATTGCATACCTGGTCAACAGGTTTACAATACCTGAATACAAAATATCATCATCAATTCTGATTAAGGAAAAAAATCAGCAGCAACCGGGAGGTAATGTCAATGACTTTTTGAACAGCAGCCTGTTCTTTAATAATCAGAATTTTCAGAATGAATTGTGGGTTATAAAATCAACACCTGTAATAGAACAAACAATAAGGAATCTCGACCTTACAGTTACGTATTACAGCAAGAATGGTCTGAAATATTCCGATGCTTATAAGAATATCCCTTTCCAGGTGTATTATTTACCCGGACATCCTCAGCCGATAAATGTAAGGTTCAAAATAACATTCATCAGTAATAATTATTTCAGGATTGAGGCCGAAGGAAAAAATGTTAAGTTTTATGATTTCAGTTCTGAAAGAATAACTAATGTTAGAGAAGAATGGAAACTTGTAAAAGATGCCGTTTTCGGCGAACTTATTGAAAATGAAGATGCATCTTTTATTGTTAAGCCTTCAGAAAACCGGAATATCCAGTTGAAAGAACTCACTCCATACGCATTTGATTTCAAAACAGTAAAATCTCTTGGAGAATATTATAAAAAAAGCCTCGATTTTTCGGTTGTTGACCGTTTGGCAACAGTTATCGAAATAAGTCAGAGAACTGATAATGTAACAAAAGGTATCGACCTGATAAATGAGATAATGTCTGTTTACTCAGCCCAGAACCTCGAAAGGAAAAACCATATCGCCAGTATAACAATAGATTATATTGAAAAGCAACTCGATGAGATTTCAGATTCACTGAGCCGCACTGAAGACAACCTTCAGCAATTCCGCTCATCGAATCAGTTGCTGAATGTGGCGGAACAGGCTTCAGGCATCTCCGAGCAGTATCTTAATCTCCAGAATCAGCTTGCCGAACTTGTCACCAGGAAGCGTTACTATGACTATGTCTCCGAATACCTGGCCAAGAATGATAATTTCTCAAATATAATTGTACCGGCATCCCTGGGAATACAGGACCCCTTGCTTGGTAACCTGATGACAGAACTTATAAGCGCCCAGTCACAGCTTACTAACCTTGTCAAGAATAACCAGGGGAAAAATCCTCTTGTACAGAAGCTTACGATACAAATCGATAACATTAAGGAAACTATTTCCGACAATATCTCGGCAATCAGCAAGACAACATCTATTTCAATAGATGAAATGGATAAAAGAGTCAGAAAAGTTGAATCTGAAATAAGCAGGCTTCCTGTGACACAACGGAAGCTCGGAAACATTGAGAGGAAGTACAGGCTTAATGATGCCATCTATAATTATATGCTCGAAAAAAGAGCCGAGGCAAAAATAACCAAAGCATCCAACCTGCCTGATGATGTTGTAATAGAACCTGCAAAAATGGATGGGATCTATCCTGTTGCTCCAAACAGGAACCTGAACTATGTCATTGCCCTGTTCTTCGGGCTTGTAATCCCCCTGGGATACCTTACTTTAAGAGATGCATTAAATACAAAGGTTGAATCACAGGAAGACATTGAAGGACTGACCAGCATTCCTGTTCTTGGAAGAATACTGCATAACTCAGCAAAGTCGAAAAATGTCATGTATGATCTTCCTAAATCAGATATTGCGGAATCATTCAGGGCGCTCAGGACAAATCTCGATTTTTATGTAAGGGGAGGACAGAAGAAAATAATAATGGTAACATCAACTGTAGAGCGCGAAGGGAAGACTTTTGTTGCCAGGAATCTTGCCATGAGCTATGCCCAGCTGGGACGAAGGACAATCCTCGTTGATTTCGACATGAGGAAAAATGAAACATATTTCAATGATATTCCCGGCCGGGATGGATTAAGCACTTTTCTTGTTAACCGGGCTCAGCTTAACGACATCATTGTCAGGTCGAATCATGAAAAGCTCGATTATATAATGGCCGGTGTCATTCCTCCCAATCCTGCCGAACTTATAGCCCTGAAAAAAACAGAAGAGTTGCTGGATAAACTAAAAGAAATCTATGATATTATAGTACTCGATACAACTCCTCTTGCTCAGGTTACAGATGCATACCTGCTGGTGGATCATGCAGAGCTGAAGATAATAGTAGCCAGGCAAAACTATACTATAAAGAAGGTTTTTTCACTGATAACCAAGGATATAAAATTAAAAGGCATTGATCATGTTTGTGTCGTGCTTAACGATAACCGCGATCATTACGATCGTTACGGTTATGGGTACGGATACAACAGGAACGGTAAGGAGAAAAAAAAAGATATTAAAAAAGTATTGTCAGTGTAGTTTTATTTAGTCGAATTTGATTCTGTATTAAATATTGAACAGTTATTGAATAAGTTCAGATATTAGTTTTCATTTCCTCGATTTTACCAGAATATCTAATCAAGGTGAGGAGGGTGTGATATGCCCCGAATCTAAACTGCTGTTCTGCGCTGCGATAACTGTTATTAATCCGAAAACCTTTTGTTAGTCATTCTCAATGTGACTGACGGGGCGAAAGCATGAAAAAAAATTGGTTTTATCATGAAAGGTTCTTATCAGCTTGACAGTTTTACTGAGAACAGGGATGCGGAAATTACCAGGCTTCATGCACAGGTGGACCTGTTCTTTGAAAAGGAGTTTGAGGCATATACAAGCTTCGGCCTTGTTGATGGCATGAAAATAATAGAATGCGGCAGCGGTCCGGGCTACCTGCTGAAAAGAATCCTTCAGCAATACCCGCGATGTGAAGGCACCGCACTTGAAATAGACCCCTTCCTCGTTGAAGTGCTTAAAAAGAATTCTGTCGTTAATGGCGCCAGGTTATTCAATGTAGTTGAAGCTTCAATTTACAATACCGGGCAGCCTGATGACTGTTTCGATTTTGCAATTACCAGGCTGGTTATTGAGCATCTGGATGATCCACGGAAAGCATTAGGTGAAATCTACAGGATACTGAAGCCCGGAGGTAAGCTGATTGTGGTAAGTAATGATTTTGCATATCATCTGGTTACTTTCCCTGTAATACCAGAACTTGATGAGATGTACGCTGCATACTGCAAATCAAGGTTTGCGGAGGGTGGCAACCCCTTAGTCGGAAGACAGATCCCAGGCTTGCTGAAAAAGGAAAAATACTCCGGAGTAAAATTGCAGGTCGTGAATGTTCACAATGACCTTGCAGGCGATAAGGCAATCCTGCAGGCGGAGAATGTAAATATTTCTAAAAGCCTTGTCAGTGAAGGGTATCTCAAAAAGGAAACACTCGATTCACTTGCTGCCGGTTGGTATAACATGCTTAGGCATCCTGATCATGTGATATACAGGCAGTTGTTTGTTTGTTGTGGCGAAAAAAATCCTTCTGCACAAGTATCAATTACCGGCTCAGATGATAATTACATTAAGTCCCATGAAATAATTACTGCTGATTTCACAACAACGGATGAAGCGGACCGGGAGATAATGATAAATCATTTTCTAAAAAACCAGGTCAGAAGGATTATGGGAGCTGAAAATCTTCAAATAAGTAACGATGATAAACTCAATGATATTGACATAGATTCTATCGGAGCGGCTGAACTCAGCAGTATCATTATGCAATCATTTGACAGGAAAATTGGCATTTCCGATATCCTGCAAAAGTTAAGTATCGGCGATATTACAGCATTGATACTCCGGAATGACAAACCTGTTGTTGAGAAATCAAATGAAGATAAGTCAGATAAAGATCAGAAAGAACCGGAGCTTATAAGCGAATATTCATCAGTAATATCTGAAATACAGGAACAATTCTGGATACTGCATAAACTCTTTCCTGAAAGTCCTGCTTATAATATTCCCTCCGTGCTTAAGCTTACAGGAAATATTGATATCCGGGCATTAGAATATTCAATCAGCCGGTTAATAAAGAGACATGAAGTTCTCAGAGCGAGATTTTATGAAAAAGATAATGTCGTATGGCAGCATATATCAGCTGAGTCGCAGGTAGAATTCAAACCGGAAGTAAAATATTCTGATGAGGAGTTCCGGGGTACTGTTCCGGATACGGTTCTGAATGAAATCCACCGGCCATTTGAACTTACTGAATGGCCTCTTTTCAGGATCATGCTGATGTGTTATAAAAATAATATTTCAATACTCACGGTTGTATTTCATCATATCATAGTCGATCTGCACTCAAGGATTAGCTTTTCAAACGAAATTGCTGAATTTTATAATTCTTACCTGACGGGCAAAAAGCCGGCCGAACTCCCGCCGGAAAACAGGTATTCCGATTATGCTTACAGGCTAAGGAGCTGGCTTCTGACCGGTGAAGCCACTGAAAAAATAAATGAATGGCAGAGAGAAATTGCTCCGGCAACCGAGGTGCTGAAGTTGCCTGCAGATTTCGCCAGACCGGTTGTTCTTAACCAGCAGGGGAGAAGAAAACACTTTTCTTTCGGGGCAATGTCATCAGGAATCAGGCAAGCAGCGGATCTTTTTTCTGTTAATCCTTTCACAATACTCCTGGCAGCATATTCAACACTGTTATACAGGCTGGTAAACCAGCAGACAATCATTATAGGAGTCCCGCTCACAAACAGGAGAAATGTCGATTTTACAGATACATTCGGGTGTTTTGTAAATATTGTTCCATTAATGTATCAGTTTTCGGATGACTTAACCTGTAGTGAATTAATAAGGAGAACACGCCAGTTATTGCTGAATGCTCATGGGAAACAGGAGATCCCTTTTCTGCGCCTTAATAAAATGGCCAGGAGTATAAATGCAAATTCAGTATTCCAGGCTGGTTTTACGATGGAATCTCCAATGCAGCTTTCTCTGATCGGAATTGATGCCCGGCCGCTCGAGATTGATAAAAATGGATCTCAGCTTGATTTGTTTCTGACCCTGTGGGAAGATGAGGATAGTATTAAAGGATATCTTGAATATTCGAACCAGTTATTTTCAGCTGTAACTGTTGAACGATTTACTGAAATCTACAAAAAGATTACCGGGTCAATTCTGGAAAATCCTGAGATGCCTGTTTCTGAAATTGATATTGTCCCGGAAAATGAAATGAAACTCATTACTGACTGGAATGAGACTGATCACTATTATCCGGATAAACTTTGCCTTCATCAGGTATTTGAGAGACAGGTAACTAAAACACCCGGGCTCCCTGCAATTATTTATGGAGATTCATCTATAACCTATTCTGAATTCAATTGTCACGTGAACAGGATGGCGAATTTCCTTATCGGATCGGGAATTGCAACAGAAGATATAGTTTGTGTGTGCATGGAGAGATCGCCTGAGCTCCTGATTGCGATCTATGCAATCCTTAAAGCCGGAGGAGCCTACCTGCCTGTGGATCCGGATTATCCTGTTGAAAGGATGGAGATGATATTGTCAGACGCAGATCCCGGTATCATTCTTACAAACAGGAAATCAGAAAAAAATATTCCTTCAGAATATTCTAAGATTCTGCTGGACAATATCATGACATCACCTCTTTGTGATGATGCCGGTAATCCTCAGACAGGAGTTAATTCACGAAATCTGGCTTATGTCATGTATACTTCCGGATCTACCGGGAAGCCGAAAGGTGTGATGATAGAACATCATTCTGTTATAAATAAGCTTGAATGGATGCAATATAAGCATCCACTTGATGAGAGTGATACAATTATGATGAAGACCACTGTTACGTTTGATGTCTCAGGATGGGAATTATTCTGGTGGATGTTCAACGGGGCAAAACTGACGATACTTCCTCCGGGAGGAGAGAAAGATCCTCATGCAATAATCAATGAAACCGAAGCAAGGAAGGTGACCACAATAATTTTTGTCCCATCGATGTTTTCAGCTTTTCTGGGTTATGTTAAGTCAAACAATCTGGCATTCAGGTTGAGTTCCCTGAAATGGATAATCCAGATCGGCGAAGCATTAAGGCCATCTGTTGTAAACAGTTTCAATGAGCTACTTACACCGGAGTTCAATCCTCTCATGGTGAATACTTATGGCCCGACTGAAGCCACGATTGCGGTATCATGGTATAATTGTCCGAAAGAGAGAAATATCGAAAAAATATATATCGGCAAACCCGTTTTTAATACACGGCTGCTTGTTCTCAACAGCAGAAACAGGATTCAACCGGTAGGCGTTCCCGGTGAGCTGATCATAACCGGGGTTAATCTTTCACGGGGATATTTAAACAGACCCGAACTGAATGCAGAACGTTTTATAACCTTCGGATATCCGGGGAACAGGAAATTAAAGGGATACAGAACAGGAGACCTTGTAAGATGGGCAGAGGATGGCAATATTGATTTTTTGGGAAGGCTTGATACCCAGGTAAAAATCCGTGGCTACAGGATAGAACTTGGTGATATCGAATCAGCCCTTAATAGTTACCATAAAGTAAAAGCCTCAGCTGTAATAGTCAGCGAATCGGGTCAGGAAAATCAAAACCTTCAGGGGTACGTTGTTCTGAAGGAGAACGAAATTTCCACAACAGAAGAAATCAGGAGTTTCCTGACTGCAAAGCTGCCGGTGTATATGATCCCTCAGTACATCATGATACTTGATGAAATGCCTCTGAACACCAGTGGAAAGATCGACAGGAAACGCCTTCCGAAATCCGATCCCGGGATACTGACCGCAATGGTAGCGCCTGAATCATCATACGAAAAGAGGTTGCTGCAAATTTTCATGAGAGTATTAGGAGTTGAGAATATCGGGATCATTCATAATTTTTTTGATATCGGCGGGAATTCACTACTGGCGATCAGGGTAGTAAGTGAGATCCGCGAAGAGCTGAACTTTCCCCTGGAGCCAATGCATTTATTCGAATATCCTGATATAAAGCGTTTATCCAGGTTCATTGCAGGCCAGGCTGATAAAACTCACAATCAAGAACCTGTGAGTGATGAAACAGTTAGGAGACGGGATTTCTCCGGTTTCCTGGAAAGAAGAAGAATATAAATCATCTGTCCGGAATATGGATAACGGTAAAATAGCTGTCATAGGTTTGGCATGCCGGTTTCCCGGAGCCGCAAATGCTGATGAATATTGGAAAAACCTCATTGAAGGGAAAGAATCAATCACTCATTTCAGCGACGCAGAGCTCCAGGCATCTGAATTTCATTTTGAGGATTTGAAGAATAATCCTGATTATGTCAGGGCGCGGGGAGTCCTTGATGGTATCGATATGTTCGATGCTGGTTTTTTTGAAATGACGCCAAGAGAAGCGGCAGAAACTGATCCTCAACACCGGGTCTGGCTTGAAACGGCATGGGACGCGCTTGAGAATGCAGGCTGTGATCCTTTCACCTATCCCGGCGCTATCGGAGTGTTCGCAGGAGCAGCCATCAACACATACCTCATAAATAATGTCTTACGCGACAAGGTAAAGCTCGAAAATTATATCCGGCTGAGAGGAACGGAATCATACCAGATAATGACAGGGAATGATTCAATGTTCATTCCGACCAGGACATCATATAAATTTAACTTAAGGGGCCCGGCCATAAGCATTCAGACTGCCTGTTCATCATCACTCGTGGCAATTTCGCAGGCTTGCCAGAGCCTGTTCAGCTTCGAATCGGATATCTGCCTGGCAGGAGGAATAGCAATCCAGGTGCCGCAGGAAACCGGCTATTTATTCCAGGAAGGGGCAATCCCGTCTCCTGACGGCAAATGCAGACCATTCGATGCAAATGGCAACGGTACTGTATTTAGTAACGGTGTAGGGGTCGTAATCCTTAAAAGAATGGAGGATGCAATCCGTGATCACGATACGATATACGCCTCAATCATGGGATGGGCATTGAACAATGACGGCAATAAGAAAGTAAGCTATATGGCTCCCAGTGTGGATGGACAGGCTGAAGCCATACTTATGGCACAAAGTTTTTCAGGAGTGCTTCCTGAGGAAATCGGATATGTCGAAGCACATGGTACAGCAACCCAGCTTGGTGATCCCATTGAATTGTCAGCCCTGAATAAAGTATTTACCAGGAAAACCGGTAAAAAACAATTCTGCGGAATTGGTTCGGTAAAGAGTAATATAGGGCATACAGATGCCGCTGCAGGTGTCGCTTCTTTCATCAAATCAGCTCTTTCCGCATATTACAGAATCATCCCGCCGACACTTAATTATTCCAGTCCGAACAAACATTTCAATTTTGCTGATTCTCCTTTTTTTGTACAGGATAAACTGAAGAAGTGGGAAAAGAAAGAACGACTGGTTATTGGCATAAGCTCATTTGGAATAGGAGGTACGAATGCACATGTGATTCTTGAGGAACCACAATGTATCACTGAAGAGCAATCCTTAAAATCTCAATGGCCCGAGATAATTCCTCTTTCTGCAAAATGTTATGATGCCTTGATATCGAGGCAAAAGGATCTTGCATACCATATAGTTAAAAATCCGGGGCTCAGAATGAATAACATTGCATATACTCTTCAGAAAGGACGTCATCATATGCAATATCGTTCTTATGCAATTTGTGAAAATACAGGGAATTTCAATGAATCATCCTTTGTGCCCGGTATTAAAACCAGTGAGCATTTACCTGCTTTAGCATTCATGTTTTCTGGTCAGGGAGCCCAGTATCCAGACATGGGGAAAGATCTCTATCAGAAAAACGCTCATTTCAGGCAGATACTGGATGAGTGTTTCCAAATTGTGAGTTCCGGTGATGGAACAGATCTGAAAAATATCTTCTTCAGCAGCAACGGCTCAGCTGAAAACGAAAAACGTCTTGCCTCAACCGAAATAACTCAGCCCGCGTTGTTCATCCTTGAATATGCTTTGGCTAAAATGTATGCTGATATTGGAATAAAACCTGAGTATCTGATAGGACATAGTATCGGCGAGTATACTGCCGCCTGTCTTGCCGGTGTATTCAGCGTTCATGATGCTCTTGAGATAGTTTGTAAAAGAGGAAGACTGATGAAGGAAATGAAACCCGGAAAAATGTTCGCAGTGAGATGCAGCCGGGGAAAAGCAGAAAGCATAAACAACGGTGTATTTGAAATTGCCGCTGATAATGCAGATAATCAATGTACAATATCTGTTAAAACGGAAGCTGAGGATGAGGTCAGGACCCTGTTTGACAGAAATGGTATAAAATATGTTTCTCTTAATACTTCACATGCATTTCACTCAGCTGCATTTGATCCTGTTCTGGATGAATTCGAAGCATATGTAAATAAGTTTTCCTTAAAGATTCCCCAGCTTCCTTTCATCTCATGTCTCACAGGCAATTTTATTACCGGAGAACAGGCTGTTTCTGCCAGATACTGGGCACAACAGTTGAGAAATACAGTCAGGTTCAGAGAAGGAATATCAACAATAGCCAGAAGAGAAGATACTGTTTTCATTGAAATTGGTCCTGAAACCCATCTTACAGGACTGGCCAGGCAGAATTCTGATATCAGCAATAAGAATGCTGTTGTATCCTCTTTAGGAAAGAGAGATGATTTTACCGAGCAGTATAAAGTGATGAGTTCCCTGGGAGCCCTCTGGGCAAATGGTATTACAATTGACTTTGACATTCTTCATAATGGCAGAAATTCGCGGAAGATTTCGCTTCCTGGTTATCCGTTCCAGAGAAAAAGATATTGGATAGATCATTCTCCTGCTTCACAAACCCGGGAAACATACACGAAAGAGGATGACAGGGATAACGGGCTGAATGACAATGAAAGCATTGCTGCACTCAGGGAACTGCTATGCCGTATATCAGGGTACTCTCCTGAACGAATAAACGAGGATGCATCTTTTGACAAAATGGGTTTCGATTCACTATTCCTTGCACAATATGCGCATGCAATCCAGGAAAAATTCGGGATAAAAGTGGAATTCCGTCAACTTATCTCCGAATACCCTACACTTGCAGCTCTGTCAAAAGTCATTGATTCCGCAAGGCCAAAATTGAAAAAGGTACATCTGCCCGGAATCACAGTGAATCATGAACTCAATAATTTTGTAAAGTTCCAGCCTGACGGTTCCGGGAAACCTCTTGTCATTCTGCACGGTCAGATTGCCGACAATCTTATGCCTGAATGGTTTGGAAAAGACCAGCCTTATTATGGTTTCCTTCACCCGGGTTCCGACGGAGAAAGAATCAGATTCACTTCAGTAGAGGAGATGGCTCGTTCCTATCTCGATCAGCTTTTAAAAAATGTACCTGAAGGACCTTATTGCCTGGGCGGTTTTTCTTTTGGTGGCGTACTTGCGTATGAAATGGCACGACAACTTGAGAAAATGGGACAAAAGGTGCCTTATGTATTTCTATTTGACAGCTTCGCGCAGCGGGAACCTTTCAGATGGCGGAATAATTTTTACAGGATAGTAAGAAGCAATTTTCTCGGGCCTGCCAAAAGATCGCTTCAGAGAATTATTAAAATAGGCGCATGCGAGGCATGTATGATGTTTGATAAACCGACACCTCTCAGGTTCAGAAGTTATTATATAATAGACAGGTACCTGTCCCTCATAAAAACATTTAGGCCTGAAAAAATCAAGAGTGAGGTTATCCTGTTCAGAGCAACGGAGAACGGATCTGCACTCAGGTGTCTCGGATGGGACAAATACATTGACAATATTAAGGTTATTCCCGTTAAGTCTGCTCATATTTCTATTCTTGAATCCGAGGAGAATATCAGGATAGTTCGTTCAGAGTTGAAAAACGTTCTGGAGTCCGTAAAATGAAAACAGAAGCCGCCTCACCAGGAAAAATCCTTAATGTTGATTCATACGGAATCCCGGTTGTCGATGTTTATTTTTCCAGAACATCAAGGTTTTCTGACAGGTATCCTGATTTCAGGAAAGTCCTTTCTTATGACGAAAACCTCAGGGCAGATCAGTTTCATTTTGAGGAAATAAGGCAGACTTATGTAATAAGTCATGGATTTCTCAGGGTTTTACTTGCAGCGAGGCTGGGGATTCACCCCCCAGAAGTCATGATCCGGAAAGATGCCCGGAACAAACCGTTTCTTGAAGATAATCCGCTGTTTTTTAACCTGTCACATACCAGGAACGCTTTTGCGATTGCCATTTCACCTGATTTTAATATCGGTATTGACCTTGAAAAAGTTAATAAAGGTCTCGATTATGGATCTGTCTCCGGTTCATGTCTGAATTCATCCGAACAGATGTATATTGAAGAGACACAAGCAGAATTGTATGACAGGTTTTTCTTTCTCTGGACCAGGAAGGAAGCTTATCTTAAGGCTCTCGGGACCGGCATAACAAGTGATCTGTGGAAAATCAGGTCTTTTCAGCATCGTGAATCTCTCCGGGGTGGTTTTGCCGAGGACTATGTAATAAATGCTGCAGGCAACGGTCTTTTCTTTTATACAGATAAAATATCCGGCTATTTCCTAAGCATTGCTGCACCAGGAAAAATAAAGATTAAAACAAATTTAATTGATGAAGGCTTTTGTGAAGAACCTGATCCCCTCTTTTTTTAGTATAAGCTTTGGTAAGCTCTTCCGGGAATTTTTCAGCGGTCATGAGCGTACTGTCAAAGCCAAAATAAACATACTGGCTTCATTGTTTTTACGGGGGATCAGCGTAATGACAACTTTGATCCTTGTTCCCCTGACTATAAATTATGTTAATCCAACGAGATACGGTATCTGGCTGACTTTAACCTCAATAATCTCCTGGTTTGCTTTTTTTGATATGGGATTAGGAAATGGCCTGCGAAATAAACTCACTGAAGCTATCGCGAAAGGTGATGATAACCTTTCAAGGTCGTACCTCAGCACTGCTTATGCAATCTTTTTTGGAGTTTTCGGTATCATCTGGCTGATCTTTGTTATTGTTAACAGATATCTTAACTGGTCAGGACTACTGAATGCACCACCCGAACTAAACAGTGAACTTACCTGGCTGGCCTTCATTATTATCAGTTACTTCAGTCTCCAGTTTATCCTGAAAACTGTAAATACTGTACTTACAGCTGATCAGAAGCCGGCAAGAGCAGCTTTTATCGATATGCTTGGACAATTATTTTCACTCGTATCGATATTCATTCTTACACACTTGACCAAAGGATCTCTTATCAACCTCGGACTTGGAATAGGACTTCCTTCTGTACTGGTTTTGACAGGGGCGACAATCTGGTATTTTAAAAGGAGATATAAAAACATTATTCCCGGAATCAAATGGATAAATGCCGGCTGTGCAAGAGATATGATGGGTCTGGGTATTAAGTTCTTCTTTCTGCAGGTTGCCTCCTTTGTGGTTTTTGGTGCGAACAATATAATTATTGCCCACATCTTTAGTCCTGATGAGGTGACTGTCTACAACGTGGCATATAAGTATTTCAGTATGGTTGTACTCGTATTCATTATAATCATTACGCCTTACTGGTCGGCATTCACCGATGCCTATGTACGAAAAGATACAACCTGGATGAAAGACTCTGTAAAAAAGCTTGAAAAAGTCTGGATGATAGTTGCTTCCGGAGGTATTTTCCTTTTATTTTTCTCAAAATATTTTTTCCCGTTATGGGTTGGTAATAAAGTGCTGGTTCCTTTCAGTGTTTCGTTATCGTTGTTGCTGTTTGTCCTGGTTTATACAAGGTTGAATCTTTACCTTTTTTTGCTTAACGGCATTGGAAAAGTCAAGATGCAACTGCTCTTTTATATACCATTATGCATAGTCAATATACCTCTTCTGATATTCCTGGGTTTAAAGCTGGGTATTGAGGGTTTGATCGCAGGAAACATCCTGATTTCAATACCTCACCTGATTTACGGTCCGGTGCAGCTTAAGCGGCTTATTGAAAACAGGGCAAGCGGACTATGGAATCAGTAAACTCTTCCGGGATGTCAGAAGTTGCAATATTAATACCAATATATAACAGGCTTCAGACTACTATCCAGGGATTAAATAATTTATATAAAGCTCTGGATTATTATCTGCTGAATGGCAAAAGCCGTGTTAAGTTTAACGTGATTGTAATAGATGACAGATCAACAGACGGCAGCCCGGAATGGATAGCTTCCAACTACAATAAAATTCATCTGATCAAAGGTGATGGAAATCTATGGTGGACAGGAGCAATCAACCGTGGTGCGGACTATGCAGTTATGAACCTGAAAAGTGACTACATCCTTCTCTGGAATGATGACATTTGCCCGGCTGAAGATTATTTTTTAACGATTGAAAAGCTCATAACGTCAGGGTTATCTGAAAATACAATTATAGGTTCTATGATCCTGTTTGCCGGATCGTTGAAGACCTGGTCTGCGGGAGGCTTTTTCAACAGGTTTACCGGCAATCTTGGAATGAATTCCGGAGAAGAACAAAACACCGGTGAATTAATAAACTGTGACTGGCAGCCTGGAATGGGTACGCTGATACCTGTTAAGAGTATCCTCTCCGCAGGACTGAGATGGGATGAAAAACGTTTTCCACATTATAGCGGGGACAGTGATTTTACTTTGAGATGCAGCTCAAAAGGGATGCGAATCTGTACCTGTCCTAAACTAATTATTCATAACAATACAGATCTGACCGGATTTGTCAGGAAACAGGATCTGAAAGATATATTGATGAGCTTCACATCCCTGAAATCAATCTATAATATAAAGATAAATCTGAGATTTTATTCAAGGCACGGGATCATCCCTTTCGCTTACCTGGGCATGCTGACAAGGTATTTTTATTATATCGGCGGTTTTATCAGGCATTCAGTTTTGAAAAAAAATCACAGGGAATCCATTACGAATTAACGGTTTAAACTGGCCTAGTCTAAGTTTATGGTAATCAGGTCAAAAGCTCCTCTGAGGCTAGGGCTGGCAGGAGGAGGAAGCGACGTAAGCCCTTACTGCGATATCTATGGAGGATGCGTGCTGAATGCAACAATTGATCTCTATGCATATTGCACAATAAAGCCTTCTGATAACGGCAAGATCTGCATTTATGCAATAGACAGAAATGAAAGCTTTATTTGTGAATCCGGGAACTGCCTCCCGGTTGACGGGCACCTCGCATTACATAAGGGAGTTTACAACAGGCTTGTCAGGGACTTCAATCTTAAACCGCTTGCTTTTGAGTTATATACATATACAGATGCGCCTGCAGGCTCCGGCCTCGGATCGTCCTCGACAATAGTTGTCGCCATCCTGCAGGCATTTGTAGAGTGGCTGAACCTTCCACTTGGCGATTACGACATTGCTCAACTTGCCTATAACATTGAACGCAAGGATATAGGGATGAGTGGAGGCAGGCAGGATCAGTATGCTGCCACTTTCGGAGGATTTAACTTCATCGAATTTTATGATCACGACAGGGTCATTGTCAATCCTTTGAAAATCAAAGATAAAGTTATCTGCGAACTTGAGGCATCAATGCTTCTTTACGATACAGGTGTATCCAGGGCTTCTTCGACAATTATAGAAGACCAGATGAATATTTTAAGCTCAAACAGGCAAAGATTATCTGCAATGCATCAGATTAAAGAAAGCTCATACATAATAAAGGAGACTGTTCTTAAAGGTGACTTCCCAAGGTTTTATGCCACAATCAGGGATGCATGGTATGCTAAAAAAGGCACTTCGGATATGATATCAAACGTGAATATCGAAGAAATATACGATCTGGCTCTGAGATCAGGGGCTTATTGCGGTAAAATCTCAGGTGCCGGAGGCGGAGGATTCATGATGTTGTTTGTTGATCCTGTCAGAAAGCTGAATGTGGTAAAAGCTTTGAGTGCCAAAAGCGGGCGTTTTGTGAATTTTCATTTTGTAAACACAGGGTCGTACAGCTGGAAATCATCTGACTAAGGATGAAATACAAACCAGGATCTGCAGAAGCTGTCATCCTTGCCGGCGGACTCGGGACAAGACTAAGGGATGTAATAGGAGAGATCCCGAAACCGATGGCCCCTGTCAGGAATAAACCATTCCTTGAGTATGTTATCAACTGGCTTGCAGGCTTTAACATTTCTTCAATTATAATTTCGACAGGATATAAACCGGATTTTATAGTATCATGGCTCGGTGAAAAATTCAAAACGATCCCTGTTAAATATGTTCACGAGGATGAACCCCTGGGAACAGGCGGTGGAATACTGAACTGCCTGAAACATATACAGGGTGAAAATTTCCTGGCGCTAAACGGCGATACTTATTTCCCGGTTGATCTCAATGCCCTCATTGAGCATCACGTCAGAAATAAGGATCTGCTTACAGTAGCCTTAAAAAAAATAGAGAGCCGCCACCGCTTCGGATCAGTGGTAATTGATGATAATCATAATATTATCTCGTTCCATGAGAAAAAAACAACCGGAGAAGGATTGATCAACGGTGGTATATATGTAATAAACAAAAACTATCTCGAAGAATCAGGTTTTCCACGAAAATGCTCGTTCGAAACAGATATTATGAAGAAAACAGCCGGATCCGGACGAATTAAAGGAATGGTATTCAATGATATATTTCTTGATATCGGTGTACCGGATGACTACAATAAAGCATCAGCTATTCTATGAAAAAAGCGCTTTTTCTCGACAGGGATGGAGTAATTAACATCGAAAAGAATTATTTGTACCGGATCGGAGATTTCGAGTTCACTGAAGGGATTTTCGATCTGTGCAGGATATTTCAGAATAGAGGATACCTGATTATAGTAATTACAAATCAATCGGGTATCGGGAGAAACTTATATAATACAGATAAATTCAATCAGTTAACAAAGTGGATGGTAGATCAGTTCAGGAGGGGCGGTATTGTAATAACAAAAGTGTACCATTGCCCTCATCATCCTGCATTTACCGGTAAATGCAATTGCCGTAAACCTGGATCAGGAATGATCGAGCAGGCAGCATCGGAGTACAATCTGGAACTCTCAAAATGCATTCT
Source organism: uncultured Bacteroidota bacterium (assembly GCA_963744745.1). Lineage (GTDB taxonomy): Bacteria > Bacteroidota > Bacteroidia > Bacteroidales > VadinHA17 > LD21. Next base: position 1,055,710 of record CAVUVD010000002.1, read on the forward strand.
CATCGGAGATAATAAGAGTGATATCCAGGCTGGCTATAATGCCGGGATGCAGAAGTGTTTCTATTATAAAGATTTCCCGCTGACTCTCAGCTTTTAAAATAAGGAAGAATCCCGTGAATAAAACATTCTATATTATCATAGCACTCGTGCTGAGCGTCAATGTTTGGGATCTGAAGGTTCTTGATGTATTTTTTAATAACACCACGATTCCGGTACTGGCAGTATTATGGATGATGTTCGGATGGTTGTATTTCAGTAATCAGAAGGTGTATGCAGGTGAATTGAATCTGGGCAGGTATAACAGGTATTTTTACTGGCTTTCACTTGGTTTTGCATTATCATTCCTATCAGCATATCTTTTCTGGCACCAGGATATTCTTACAAGCGTGATAGTCAACCGCAGGCTTATTTTCTACCTGTTTATCCCGGTTCTCTTCCATATACAACCATCTGAGAGAGATATTATTAAAAGCCTGAGCTATTTTACTGTGCTTTATATGTCTGTATGGTTATACCAGGTTGTAACACCCTACCCGGTGACAACTTCGATGGAAGTTGCAATTGAGGCAGGCAGGGGAACATTTGACCGCGGCTCAACTGATTTCGGATACCTGATGCCTGGTTATACCCTGTTATTGATCCCGCTCTATTACAGGATACAGAAACTCATTGAAGATGTCAGTCTGAGAACTATCTTTCCGGTTATCATAATGACGGGTATCCTGTTCCTTCTGCAGAACAGGGGAACCCTGTTCTTTGCAATAATTGTATTATTATTCGCTTTCTTCAGAATCCGGACAAAGTACAGGTATTTTTTCATTATCTTCTTTATTGTAGTTGCAGCCGGCGCTTATATTGTCACCGAAAAATACTGGAGCTCATTTATTAACGAGACATCGCAGCAACTATCTGATCCTGAGTATAACAGATGGAAGTCATTGTACTATTTCCTTTTTCACTATTCACCACACTGGTTATGTTATCTTTTTGGTAACGGATATCTGAGTTCAAGAATTGACTCCGGGCAATTTTTAATTGTCCTGATGAATGCCGGATTTTACCAGGCAGATCTTGGTATTATTGGTTTCTGGAGCATGTATGGAATGATACCTGTGCTCGTGATATATGCGATAGTATTCAGGTTGCTTTTCTTTATCTCTGCGCCTTTTTACATGAAAGCTCTTGCTGCACATGTTCTGGTTGTGCCGATTTGCTGGGGTTTCAGCTATTATGACATGATTCTTCTTGTGCTCATGAGCTATCTTGCCGGATACTATTCGGAGACGCTGAAGTCGCCTGAGTTAATGCTGCAATATTCAGTGTAATATGAGAATTGCAATTGTCGCCACAAGCTGTTTTGATTCATTACTTCCCTTATATAAACATCTTTACAGAGAATGTGAAACTGATCTGTATTGCTTTATCTGCGACAGGTTCATGTCGCACCCTTCATTTGATCTCACCGGGTATCCTGATGGCAAGAAGAAAATAATTGAAAGTGTCCCGAACAGGTATCTTCCACGTCCGATCCTTAAATACCTTGAAGAAGCTGAAAGAAATGTTAAAACGTTTGTCTACAGGATTACATTTACATCATATACCACACTCACGTACAGGATCAGGGAAATTGTTAAGCCGGGCAATTATGACCTGGTACATTTAATAGGGAGCTCTTTTGTTTATGAATCTTTCTTAAGATCTCACAGACGAAAGTACAGTATCATGGTTTCTCTTCACGAAGCGGATCCTTACAGGATAAGGAATTCGGTGCTTCATCCGAAGGAAATGATTAAATGGGCTCATAACAAAGTAATTTATTCTCTCATAAACAGGGCCGATTATATTTCTTTCTTTTCACAGAATGAAAAACAGAAATTCGTCCGGGAGTATCCGCATAGCAATGATAAATGCGGTACAATAAAATTTGGGTTACAGGAAACTTTCATGCATTATGAACCACATGAATGTGAGATTTTGTCAAAGCGTGATTTTATTCTGTATGTTGGCATGATCAGACCTTATAAAGGTGTGGAATTCCTTCTGAAAACTGTTACCCGATCAAACAGACTTTCTAATACAGAATTTGTTATTGCCGGAAGGGATGATATCGGGCTGGATACAGGTTCGCTGCCAAATGTTACTGTAATTAACAGGTTTCTTACGGAACACGAGATCAACTACCTTGTAATCCGCTCAAGAGCAATGATCCTGCCTTATAACGGCTCGTCACAAAGCGGGATTCCGGGAATCTCATTTCTTCATGGCAAACCTGTCATCTTTTCAGATGTCAAAGGACTGGATGAATACCTGTCGGATGGTTATAACGGAATTTCATTCAAATCGGCTGATAGTGATTCACTTGAGAACGCAATACTAAAGATATATAATCCGGAAATCTATAACTCTCTTTTGAAGAATATAAGGATAAACCCTTATCCTGAAGATCTTTCCTGGAAAACTTTAGCGGGGCGATATGTAGCGGTGTATGAAAAGATCTTAAACAATGAAACTAAAAATCAGTATTATCACTCCATGTTATAACATTGAAAAATATATCCGGCAAACTATTGAATCCGTCCTGAATCAGGGATACCAGAATCTTGAGTATATTATCGTTGACGGTGGTTCCACAGACAATACCCCTGGAATCATATCGGATTACAAAGACAGGATCTCTGTCCTGATCAGCGAGAAAGACAAGGGACAGTATCATGCCATTAATAAAGGACTAAGCCTGGCCACAGGTGACATTATCGGCTGGCTTAATGCAGATGATATATATTTCCCATGGACCTTCGAAACTGTAAACCGCATTTTCCAGGATCAGCAGATTTCCTGGATAAGCGGCATGCCGGCATTCCTTGACAGCCAGGGCCTCGTCACAAATATTTATAACGAGGTCTCAGCTAAACCATCAAAGTACATCAGTCACGGATGGTTCAGGAGTGGCGCTTTTGGTTATCTTCAACAGGAAAGCATGTTCTGGAGAAGAAATGTGATTGAAACCTGTGGTAAGCTGAATACTGATCTCCGGCTGGCTTCGGATTATGAATTATGGACAAGATTCTCCGAAAGATTTGAACTTTATTCAGTTGCCCTGCCTCTTGCGGCATTCAGGAAACGGACGAACAATAACTCGATAATCTGCCGGGATGATTATGAAAAAGAAGTATCTGAAATTTGCAGTAGTAGAAAACATAGTATTCTGTTTAAAATCACGAAGAACAATGTAAAGCTTAGTCGTCTGTTGAGACTTTTAATATGGATCAAAGCTCCCGTTGTATACTATTCGGTATCGAAGGGAGTATGGTGCACCAAAAAAAGATATCGCCCGATATCTAATCTTACTCTCTCAAATCTGCTTCTTGAGATCTGACTCTATCGAATCTGTCTTAGACAATTTATAAGTAATCACAGCAATGATCTTAATGACATTTGGAGTTAAGCCAAACCTGATGGATATGGCTATTCCTGATTGGATGTTGGTAGTTATCGCAGCAGTAATCGCTTTTGCAATTACATTTACAACCATACCTGTTATTGTACGGGTTGCAAGATTGAAAAACCTGTGTGCAATCCCAAACAAGAGGTCATCACATAATGATGCCGTTCCTAATCTCGGCGGCATCGGTCTTTTCGCCGGCGTGGTGATCTCCACCCTCCTGATTGCAGGGAACTATTTCTCCTTCGAGCTTGGATATATAATCAGCAGTTTTATAATATTATTTTTTATAGGCATAAAGGATGATATTCTTGTAATAGATCCTAAGAAAAAACTTGCCGCACAGTTTGTTGTTGCAATAATACTTGCTGTTTTTTCAGATGTCAGGATAAATACTTTTTTTGAAATCTTCAATATTGGTCAATTGCCTTATATTCCAAGCATTATCATATCTGTTTTTTTGATAGTTATAATAATCAACGGATTTAATCTTATCGATGGTATTGATGGTCTCGCAGCCGGTGCGGGAATCATGGCTTCAGTTGCTTTTGGCTTCTGGTTCTGGAACACAGGAGCATATGGTTATACAGTAATGTGCTTCACTCTTGCCGGATCATTGACAGCCTTCATTTTCTTCAATGTCTTCGGCAAAAAGAATAAAGTTTTTATGGGTGATACCGGTTCCCTCCTTATCGGCATTACCGTGAGTATTATGGTAATCAGGTTTCTGCAATCTGATCACAGCCTGATATTACATAAGACAACGTCAGCCTCGCCTGCCCTGGCTCTGAGTGTTGTGATCCTTCCCCTATTCGATACAATGAGAATATTTATAATCAGGATATGCCAGGGAAGATCCCCGTTCACTGCCGATCATCAGCATATACATCACAGGCTTCTTGAAATGGGTTACTCCCATCTTAAATCAACAATCATCCTCATTGTCGTAAATATTTTCTTCCTCTTTATGTGTTTCTTTCTACGAAGTATAAGCGACCTGTTGCTGATTGGTATCGTACTTTGTCTATCCACGATTTCATCCTGGTTCCTGTTAAAAATGGCCAAGAGGCATCACGCCAGAGCTGCCGGTTTGATTAACCGGCAGATCAAGTCTCAAACTGAGGCTCCAAAAACTGCAGAAGAAATGGAAGAGGAACTTGAGTTATCGCATTACAACTGATCATTCCCTGATAATAATAAGCTTTTGCGTATGCAATATTCCTGCTGATGAGTACACCGTCGAGACATAGAAGCCTGGTTTCAGTGCGAGATTGATTTTGTTATTTTGAGACTGAGCATTAAGCTCTGCTTCAAACAGCATTGCACCATCCAGGTCAAATATCCTGATTTTCCGTGGATCGCTTATGGCTTCTCTTATTATAACTTCGATAAATGTTCTTGCCGGATTAGGACTTATTGATATATTTCCTTTCAAAAGCCTGCTGACATTGTTGGTAACCATTTTGCCACTGAAAGATTCAGCCTTCATACCATCAGCAGACTGTACCGGATTAAGGGATGGCCTGATATAACTGAGTCTGACAGTATCACCAAAAAAAACACGCTCATCAAGTTTCAGGGTAACATTACTCCCGGAAATAAATATCGAATTAATACTTCTCACGGATGAGTTAACCTTTACATTGAATACTGAAGATGCAGGAATAATCCTTGATAGTGCAGAGTTATAGCTGATCACTATCTCTGAAGGTTTTTCATCAGATATTACAGCGCCCGTGAATTCAGGAGTGTCTCCTGAAGGAGCGGGCGCTGGTTTTTCTACATTATTTGTAACCGGCTGAGGTCCCATTGATGCTGCCTTGCCTCCTGATACCGACTGAATTGGATTTAAAGCAGGTCTGGTATATGCGATCGTTACCGTATCGTTATATGAGACCGGATTTGCAAGTGTGAGCCTGACTTTCACTGCCGAGACTGCAACCGCACTGACTGTAACTGCAGTGGAATTCACCTTAACAGCAAAAGCAGACGTCGAAGGCACAATATCAGCAAGGGTAATATCATAATTTAATTCAATTGCCGAAGGTGAGCTGTTGTTAATAACAGCGCTTAAAAACCCGGGTTCCCTGACTACTGCGCTAACGCTGTTTGTCACCTGTTGTGCCCCGATGCTTGCTGCATGGCCCCCTTCGGCATTCTGCAAAGGATTGGAGGAAGGTTTCGTATAAGATACGGTAACCGCTTCACCATATTTAACTGCAGAGGATAGTGTCAGCAAAACTTTCGGGCCATTTACTGTTAAGGAATTAACAATCCTTGCAGCCGAATTTACTGTAACTGAAAAAGCCGATGTTGCGGGAACTATACCTGTCAGTTCCATATTGTAGTTCATTTCAAGTATTGACGGGGAAGTATCACGAATCACGGAACCTGTATATACCGGGACGGCAGGTATTGGCGCCGGTGACGATCCGGCGTATTCAAATGCTCCCATATCGGGGGTTCCGTCAATTGTCATTCCATCAAAATCCTTTGTGTAGCTCTGGTTTTTACCGGTGTTGATTGCTGGTGAGCCCTGTTTCAGATGCCAGTCTGAAACAGGATTGATGAACCCTGGATCCGAAGTTATACCATGCGTCATATATCCCATCGATTGCAGTTGTGATAATGTAACTGCCGAACCACCCCTGTTGACTAGTTCAGTGCCGACCGGAACTATATCGTTGTAGTCAAATTCCAGCCAGATGTTTTTGGAATCAGGAAGTTTAATGGCATGTGGCCATTTACCTGCAACTATGTTGTTTATGAAACTGATATTTGATACATATGTGGATGAACCTGTTACAAGGAGAGCCCCTTCGTTTGTTGATGCAGTATTATCTTTAACAAAATCGTTATTCGCGAGTTTGACATTTGCCGCATTGTACAACACTACTCCAACATTCCCGTTATGAAAGACATTATGATGAATATCGAGATTGCCTGTGCCCGCGTATGCTGAGCCGTCACCGCTTACCGGGTACTGCCAGATCATGACTCCGCCGCCATTATCGGTTCTGTTGTTGTAGATTGATGCGTAATACCCGTTTTCGAAAGTAATTGCATACATATCTATATTACTGATGTTGTTGCCATAGACTTCGCCATTGGTGACCCTGACTCCGTAACCATCAACATTAATTCCAGATCCTCCGTGATCACCGCCTTTTTTGATATTGCTTATTGTATTATACCTGAAGACAGGAGAGGAGCCTCCATTGTATATCCATATACCTCTGTCGTAGTAATTCGAAATATTGTTGTACTCAACGACTACATTTTTACATTCGGGTCCTCTGAAGGTTATTGCCCCGCCACGGTTATTTGTACTAAGCGAACCATTAAAAGTATTATGTTTTACTAATGTGTTGGGACCGCTTAACATTATGCATGAGTTAAAGCTACAGTTCTGGATTATCCAGCCGGGTACCGGTCCCATGTCGGTTTGCCAGTATGAGTGTTGAATTGAGACCGTACTGTAAGCTGCATGATGGAATTCCCGTTGCCCTCAGATCGAGATTATCTATCGTCCAGAATCCCCTGTTTGCTGAAGTTACCTTGATTGCAGGATTATCTGCCGGCCCTGAAATAACAGGTTTTGCACCGCTTCCATATGAAGAAATCATTATGTTATTTCCCTGGACTCCTGCAGTGCCTATGATTATTGTAACATTCGACCATGTATCACCGCTTCTGAAAAGAATTGCATCCCCCGGTTTGAAGATATTCATTGAACTGTTTACCTTAGCAATTGTCGCCCATGCCGTGGCATCCGACAGGCCATTTGCGGAATCGGAACCACTGGTTTTAACATAATAATTCGTGGCTGAACTTAAGAGGCAAAAAAATAAGAGGGGGAAAAAGATCAGTTTTTTCATTTCTCACGTTTTAGGATATACCTTCTCTCTTTAAGACATATCTGGGTTAGTAGTTGGAATTTGACGAACGCATATATAATATTGACGAACGTCTTAAATTTAACGACTAAAGTGAGATATTGTTATGTTAAAGTAAAAAACTTTTTTGTATCTTGATTATTAATCTTATTCAAAAGGCTTCAACAAACTGCACGAATCAGTTTCTTATGTTTTAAAACGCACGTTTCATTGTACAAGCAATATTTCTGAATGCAGGAGTGACGATCCTGATGAGATCAGGATGATGTAAGAACCAGGGGAGAGCTGTGTGTGAATAGTTTTTTCCATGAAGGATTCAAAAGTATATTCACGAAGTATCCGGCCATTCATATCAGTTATTTTAACGGATATACTTTTGTTTGGGTTTTCAGGGCTGCTGATTGTTATATGTTCTCCTGCCGGATTAGGGTATACTCTGAACTTTGTTGTGCGGACCTCATTACTGACAAGATCAGCTAAAAATGATTTGGCCAGGCTACCCGCTGCCGTCTGCAGCGGATGTATCGCAGGCCGGGTGTAAGCAATTGTTAACCTGTCGCCATATGAAACTGATTCAGAGATAACTATGGAAACCTCGGTCGATTGTATTCTGAGTGCAGATATGCTCACTTCTTCAGAATTCAGCAGAACAGAAAAGGCAGAGAATGGGGGTATTATATCATCCAACGGAAGACTATAATGCATTTTTATAACATCCGGCTGGGAATCGCTAACATGTGCTCCAAGGTATTTAGGCTCACTTATAACATTTGTTACAGGAATAGTCCTTTCACCTTTGAACTCAAGAGCTCCGATATCGGGAAAGGTATCTATTACATTGCCTTCAAAATCAAAATTGTAACCGATATCCATGCCTTTGTCGATTGCAGGAGAAACCTGTTGCAGGTGCCAGTCCGACAGATTATTAATAAAAAGGGGATCTGACGCCATACCATTAAGCATATAACCGAGACTCTGCACCTGTGAAAGCCGCAGGTTCCTGCCTGCATTGTTCATGATCCAGCCATCTGAAGCGAACATAATATTATAGTCGAATGCTGACCAGATATCTTTAAGATCCGGTACCCTGATAAAGTGCTTCCAGGTTCCCGCAACTATATTATTGACAAATGATATTTCTGAAACATACTCAGAATCTGACACGATATACAGTGCAATTCTTTCCGTTCCCTGAGAATCATCTTTCACAAAAGTATTGTTTACTATTTTAATCCCTTTTGCATTAAGTATCACCACCCCGTTATTACCATTATGAAAAATATTATGATGAATTCCAATATCTCCGGTTTCTGCATAGGCATGATACTGCCATATCATGACACCGGTACAGTTTTCGATTCTGTTGTTATAAACTGATGCCCTGAAGCCATTTTCAAAGGTAATTGCAGACATGTCTGCATTACTTATCGTATTATTATATACCTCGCCGTATGTTACTCTCACACCATATCCATCGATATTTATTCCTGAACCTCCATGATCATTTCCTTTATGAATGTTACTAATTACATTATTCCTGAAGACAGGATACGATCCTCCATTATATATCCATATACCCCTGTCGTAATAATCGGTGATCGTATTATATTCGGCTATACAGCTATCGCATTCCGGCCCCCTGAAGCAGATAGCGCCACCATCATTATCGATATTTCCCGCTCCATTGAAAGTGTTATTCCTGACAATCGTGTTTGGGCCGCTAAGGAAAAGGCAACTGTTGAAGGCGCAGTTTTGAATGATCCAGCCGGGCACAGGCCCTAGATCTTTTTTCCAGTACCCATGGTGTATTGCAACGGTATTGAATTTTCCCCCGAATTTTCCCGAAGCCCTGAGGTCAAGATTATCTATTGTCCAGAAACCTCTGTTTGCCGCTGTAACTATTATCGGCGCCATATTTTCGATCGCTTCAATTACAGGTTTATTCCCGGAACCATATGAGCCTATGACAATATTCTTTCCGCTTGTTCCTGAAATGCCAATTATAATTGTCGATTCGGTCCATGAATCGCCGCATCTGAAAAGGATAGAATCGCCAGGTTTAAAGTTGCTCATGAACTGGTTCACCTTATTCACAGTCGACCAGGCACTCGCATCAGACAATCCGTTCGCCTGGTCAAACCCGCCGTTCCTTACAAAATAGTTTGTTGCTGAAATAGTTGAGCAGATAAAAAGAAAAGCAATATGCATGAATCTTTTCATCCTGGTGAGCTTTACTGCAGACAGAAAAACATGGATTACCAAAGTTTAACCCTGAAATCAGCAGAAAGTTCAAAGATAATTTGTTAAATCCGGAGAAGTTAACCGACTCTCCCGGGGTAAACTTTAAGAGCTTCCGTGAGGACAGTCATTGCATTCTTCAGGTCATCGATATTAAGGACATAAGCTATCCTTACCTCGTTCTTCCCGGAGCATGGATCCGAATAAAAGCCGGAGGCAGGGGCAACCATAACAGTCTGGTTCTTATACTGGAATTCTTCAAGAAGCCATCTCGCGAACCTGTCGCAATCATCGATAGGAAGCTTAACGACAGTATAAAATGCTCCCCTGGGTTTTGGACAATAAACGCCCGGTATCCTGTTTAAAGCATCGACCATAAAATCTCTTCTTGCAGTATACTCCCGGTTTACGTCAGTAAAATATGCCGGTTCGGTATCGATTGATGCTTCAGCCGCAATCTGACCAAGTCCGGGAGGAGAAAGCCTTGCCTGTGCAAATTTGAGAGCGGTTGAAATAATTTCCTTGTTTTTTGAGACAAGAGCGCCAATCCTTATTCCGCATTCGCTGTAACGCTTCGAAACAGAATCTACCATCACAACATTATTTTCCAGGCCATCAAGCTTCATTGCCGAAAAATGACCACAGCCATCATAACAAAACTCCCTGTATGCCTCGTCAGAGAAAAGATAAAGATCGTGTTTCAAAACTATTTCCCTGAGCTGAAGAAGCTCTTCCCTTGAATAAAGATAACCAGTAGGATTATTAGGGTTGCAGACAATTATCGCCTTTGTCTTTGAAGTAATTTTCTTTTCAATTTCCGAAATCGGGGGAAGTGCGAAATCCTCACTGATATATGATGTCACAGTTACTATTTTCACTCCGGCAGCTGTCGCAAAACCATTATAATTTGCATAAAACGGTTCGGGAATGATAACCTCATCTCCGGGATTCATACACGTCATCATTGCAAATAGAATTGCTTCCGAGCCGCCTGTTGTAATCAGTATTTCGGTATGATCGACATTGATACCCAGTTTCTGATAGAAACCTGCAAGCTTTCTCCTGTAAGATTCGTTTCCCGCAGAATGGCTGTATTCCAGGACCTTAAGATCGATTTTCCTCAGTGCCGACAAAGCAACTTCAGGGGTATGAATATCGGGCTGACCTATATTAAGGTGATAGACTTTTATCCCTTTCTTTTTGGCTTCTTCTGCAAACGGGACCAGCTTTCTTATCGGTGAGGCAGGCATTATTTTGCCTTTTTCAGAAATTGTGGGCATATTCTCAGTTTTAATCAGGCAAAAATAAGTAATAAGTGCCTCTGAAATCTTAAAACCGGTTAAAAATATTTCCTTTTAAATATTGACAGTCATAACATCATCCCAGTTGATTTCATTTGTTGCTGTTTTTAGATCAACAAACCTGAAATCATCAAGCCACCTGGAGAGTTTTTTTTCAGCTTTTTTTAATCCGACATAAGATCTGAATTTTCTTCCTGCCGGGAGATCCTGCAATACCGGTTGTCCGGTGTCAAAATCTCTTGGATGCAAATACGACATTATATATCCGCTTTCGTTCGTCCATGATTTTATGAGCGCGTATGGGAAGAGCCTGAAATAGCCGCCTCCTGAAAAAACAAGGTTTTTTCCAAAGAAATGCTTTATGTTTATCGGGAATTCACGCAAAGTCCTGTTATTGACCCTGATTAATGAAGGATTATTGCCGGGGAAAGACGGGAATCCTCCGTGTATGCGTTCAGCAGGAAATACCGAGCTGTCATTTTCAATTCCCGCATCAAGTAATATTTCGAAAGCCCATTTGCAACTTTCAGTTATTGAGAATCCGGGCGCCCGGTATGAGGTGACTTTCTTACCGGTAATATCTTCAAGTATATCAAGCGATTCTTTCAGATCACGGCTGAATTCCTCAGGTGTCTGATCGTATACAAGCTGATGCATGGATGAATGACATGCTATTTCATAACCTTCATTGTCTATTCTCCTGATTATCCCGGGATGTTTTTTCGCTATCCAGCCAAGGCAGAAAAAAGTGGCTCTTGTTTTATGCTCATCAAGCATCCTGAAGATTCTTTCGACATCAGGTAATATCCTGCTTTCATACCTGTTCCATTCTCTCTCTGTCCGGGTGGAATCATTATCGAGAATATGGAACCATTCTTCAATATCAAATGTGAGAATATTCATATGCTTTTCTTTTTACACAGGTAGTACAGATAGTAATTGTCTTTTGTCCTTTCAAACTCTTTGTGAATCTGTCTGCCATCGAGATCAAAAACTTTAATATGTTCGAAATCCCGGCTTGATAGCTGACTGATCTGATATTCCGGTTTAATATAGAATGTACTTAATCTGAACCTTAACGCCCCATCATTCAGTATCAGGTAATCTGCGTTACCGGGTTTACCGCTGAAGCCCATTCTCAAAACACGGTAAATGAGCGACCTGAAAAAGGATTTCGCCGCATAGTAAATTCCCTTTTCAAATTGCAACAACCTGAATCTTACCGGTAAATTGTACAGGTTATGTGTTGAAAAAATGAAATATCCGCCTGGCTTAACTATCCTCCTTATCTCATCGATAACAGTCTCCCTGGCACTGAGGTTTGTGATATAATCAATACCGTTAAAGCTGAATAAGCAGATATCGAAACTGTTATCTTTTATATCAGTCATTTCCCTTGCATCACCTTTTTTGAGAACAAGGTTCTTTCCGCTGAATATTTTTGAACATTCATCAATCATTTTTTCTGAATAGTCTATGCCCAGGTAATTTCTTACCTTGTTGCCAAGTAAGGCAGTCGTACGACCCGTTCCTATCCCGATATCAAGAAGGGAAGCATCTGAGATGTCGCCGATAGCTTCGAATATTGCGGCTTCCGGTTTTTGAATGCCTTCTCCGATCCTCTTAATATAAAAATCAATTACATCGCTGCTATTCCAGACTTCCTGGTTTCTGTCCTTCGATCGTTTGCTCATTGAAGCTTCGATTGCCTGTATTCTTTACTCATATATTTCTTCAATCCCATAAGGATGCCGGCTATCATCGGCATAATCTCCTCACAACCATCCTGGTAGAAAAGATCCCTGTCACGGAATCTGAACCAGGACGGGTTCGATTTAAATCTTTCTTTGCTGAAGATGAACCATAGGAAATCCATGGCGAGATAACGGATCTTTTTATTCATGTGGTACCTTGCAGCAGGGATAGGAATACCAAGTGCATCATTAATGATGATTAAAGGAAAATTGATCCCTGAAACAAGTGATGCATGGATGCAGGCCGGCATTCTCGGGTTAATCTCAATAAGACAGGGTTCATTGGTAAATTTATCCGTTATAATATCGAGATCAGCGAACCCGCACCATCCCATCCTTTCTAAGATCCGCTTGCATAATAATTCAATTTCGGGATATTCGACAGTTTCACTGAAAGAACCCGTACCACCCTTTATTGGAAAATATCTCCTGATCCTGATTATTACCACCTTCGAAAAAATCCCCTCTTTACTACGGTAAATCATTGCATTATAATAATATCCCTCATGACAGATATATCTCTGGAGAATTGCAGGTCCGTATTGTTCTTCAGTTTTTAAGAAAACATTTTCCAGCTCTGCCATTGAATCCAGGTAGACTATCCCGTTCGCTCCCGAAGAACTTACCGGCTTGATAAGTGAAGGAAAACCGATTTTCTCACCTGCTTTTTTCAGATTATCTTTATTTAAGATTTCGGTTGCAGGATGTGAAAAGTTATTTTCCTTACAGAAGTTCATTAATAATGATTTATTGAATGCAAGCCTGAATAATCCGCATTCGGGCAAAGCGATCTTTACTCCTGATGATTCAAATTCATCCCTGTGTTCGTTCATCAGCAATGCGCTGTCATCGAAAAGTGGAATTATTATTTCCTGTGGGCTGACAGATAAAAATGATTTCAGGAATGATAAGAATACTATTTCGTTTTTTTTGACTTTCGGGCAGAGTACCTTCATGTGTGCGTACCGGCTTGCATAACCGTATGATATTCTGGTCTCACAAAAAACCGTAATGAAAAAATTTGTCCTGGTCAGAGCCTTTAATACTGACAGAACCTGCACGGTATGACCATCTAAAAGCAAAACCCTGATCCTGCGATCAGGTTCTTTTGATTTCATGTTCTGCTAACGGTTATATTTAAGTCTTGTCAATAAAGCTATGTAAGCAGGGATATGATGCAAGTACCATTTCAGCTCCGGAGCGGGATTTTTAAAGAATCTCCAGAATACTCCTTCAAGCCCCATTTTCCGGAAAACCACAGGTGGATGCTTGTATTCGCCGAGATAAAACCGGAATGCAGCACCCACACCTATCACGATGCCTGTTCTCAGATGTTTTATCAGGCTGGCTGCAAAAATATCCTGTTTTGGCGATCCCAGAGCCACCCATATTATATCTGCTTCAGCTTTTGTTATTTTTTCAGCTATTTCTTCAGTTCTCAGGTTTTCAACTGAAGTGAACGGCGGTGAATACGAGCCGCAAATTTTTGTCAGGGGATGTTCATCTCTGACTTTCCATATTAATCGGGACAAAACTTCTTCAGTATCTCCCAGGAAATAATGCCTCAGATTATACTTGCTGTTTAGAAGTTCAGTGAACAGGTCGGGTCCTGTCGTTCTTCTTATTTCTTTAGCACCTGATAAACAGCCCGCCCATACGATCGGCATTCCGTCGGGCAGATTCATAAATGCATTATTGATGATATTCCTGTACGATTCATCCCTGTTTGCAAGAACAACTGTCCGGACATTTGCCACACATATATATTTCGCATCGCCTTTGATTTCGGATATGATACAGCCTGCAGCCGTATCCATGTCCGTAACATTGACTTTGACCTGACCTATGGAGTAATGATTAAGCATTGCTTAATTGCTGTGAATTTACAGACAGGCAAAGAATTTCTTAAAACGGGAATATTATACTACAAAAGTAGTGAATAAACGGGAAGTAATTTACTTTAAACTAACAATTTATATGATGAATTGCAATTATTCCAGGAATAATTTCAGGGACTATAATTACCACTGAATCAGAAGTTCTTATCAATAATTATCGCGCATGAAAGTTTTGCTATTTCACGGCAGTAATTATAATTCAGATTGGAACTTACATCATTGTTCGAGTGGTAATACGGATCAGGTTTAACTGAGCTGAAAAAGAGAGCTTTATACCCGCGCAGTGAAAACGGGTAGCTGTCGCTGCGTCTGCTGTCGGTATTATCATTGATATAACCCAGGCTTGTATATTGCTGTGCTAATTTCTGAGCATCAGTTCTCAGATTCTGCGAACCGGGGTAATCCATTATGTTAACTTTCCATGAAGTGGGATTGTTATCCGGATCATAACCGATCATATCGCTGTTTAGCATGAAAGAAATTTTACCGGTAAATTCACCTGCATTTAAAGAAAAATACTGGCTCCCCAGCAATCCCAGCTCTTCGGCTCCGAAAGCTATGAACATTATAGATTTTTCAGGGGTAAACTTTTTTACCTTCAGAACACGGGCTATTTCAAGCATTGCCGCCGTACCGCTGGCATTATCATGAGCCCCCGGTGCGTAAATCAGCGGATCTCCTCCAAATCCTACAATATCGTCATAATGAGCTCCTGCAATACAAACAGAATCAGGATATTCTGTTCCCCTGATCATGGCTTTCACATTATACTGCCACTGATCGTATGTTACTCCCTTGTAACTTCTTGATATAGTAAATGAATCAAGTGATGCATCAGCATAGCCAAATGAGATTAACCTGTCTTTTATTCTGACTGCAACGCTCCGGTGGTTGTCTGCCAGTGCAAAACGTGTTCCCATTCCCTCAAGCCATTTCACATACGATTGCAACGAATCAGATTTTATCTCATCCAGCATAGATCTTGTAACATATTCTTTATCAGATTCATCAAAATACTCATCATCTTTCCCGCATTCCGTTAAAGTAAACAATAATGCTACAGCCAGGCTGATTTTGACAATCCTCAGAATTGAGAATAGACGACCCCTCCGGTCTGTTCTAATGAACAGATTACTACTATCCTTCATTGGCGATTAATATATAAAAATGAGAATCGCCAAAAGTAAGTTTTATTTCATAATTTTGCGTTTCGATTTTTCATAAGAAAATTATATAATTCATGGATTTTTCTTCAAAATACGAACCAGGCAGGACCGAAGACAAATGGTACGATTACTGGATGAAGAATGGTTTCTTCAAAAGCACTCCAGACGACAGGGAACCTTACACGATTGTTATTCCTCCTCCTAATGTTACAGGCGTGCTGCATATGGGGCATATGCTTAACAATACAATCCAGGATGTCCTTGTCCGGCGTGCCAGGATGCTTGGTAAGAATGCCTGCTGGGTACCGGGGACGGATCATGCCTCGATCGCTACTGAAGCAAAGGTTGTAGCCAAGTTAAAATCGGAAGGAATTGACAAGAGAGATATTACGAGGGAACAATTCCTCGAACATGCCTGGGCATGGACAGAAAAGCACGGTGGTATAATACTTGAACAGCTGAAAAAGCTTGGCGCCTCTTGCGACTGGGACCGCACTCTTTTTACAATGGATGAAAAACGGAATGCCTCGGTTTTCAGGGTGTTCACCGACCTCTATAACAAAGGATTAATTTACAGGGGAGTGAGGATGGTAAACTGGGATCCACAGGCCCGTACTGCTGTCTCTGATGAGGAAGTTATATACACACAGGAAAAATCAAAACTTTACTATGTCAGATACAGGATTGCAGGCGAGGATGATTACGTTATGGTTGCAACTACACGACCTGAAACAATTCTCGGTGATACAGCAGTGTGTGCAAATCCTGACGATCCCGATATACACACCTGAATGGCAAAAAGGTAATTGTTCCCATGATCAGGCCGTGAAGTTCCGTTTATTTTCGACAGCTATGTGGATCCTGAATTCGGGACCGGCTGCCTCAAGATCACACCGGCACATGATATCAATGACTATGAGATCGGGATCAGGCATAATCTTCCTTCAATCGATGTATTCAATGATGACGGCACAATAAGCGAAAGAGCAGGGATGTTTACCGGTGTTGACAGGTTTGAAGCCAGAGACCTGGCTGAAAAGGAATTGAACAGAACCGGCAACCTTGCAAGGGTTGAGAATTATGAGAACAAGATCGGCCGTTCCGAACGAACCCATTCGGTGATTGAGCCACGACTCTCCATGCAGTGGTTCCTCAAAATGAAGGAGATCTCAATACCTGCTCTTGAAGCTGTAATGAAAGGTGAAGTCAGGCTCCACCCTGCAAAATTCAGGAATTTGTACAGGCACTGGATGGAAAATGTCCATGACTGGTGTATAAGCCGGCAGTTATACTGGGGTCACAGGATCCCTGCCTGGTACTATAACGGCAATCAGATTGTTATCGCGGAGAATGAGGAAAAAGCCCTCGATCTTGCCAGGGAAAAATCGAAAACACCGGGACTAAAGGCAAGCGATCTTCGGCAGGATGAAGATGTACTCGATACCTGGTTCTCCTCCTGGCTTTGGCCTATAACTTCGTTTGATGGCATCAATGAACCTGATAATGAGGACATTAACTACTACTATCCTACGAATGACCTTATTACTGCACCCGAGATATTATTCTTCTGGGTGGCCAGGATGATCATTGCCGGTTACGAATACCGTGGAAAAAAACCCTTCAACAATGTTTATCTGACAGGTATTGTAAGGGATCAGCAAAGAAGGAAGATGTCGAAGTCACTTGGCAATTCACCCGAACCGCTTGAGCTTATACAGAATTATGGCGCCGATGGTGTGAGGGTAGGAATGCTTCTTTGTTCGCCGGCAGGAAATGACCTCATGTATGATGACAGCCTTCCGGAACAGGGACGCAATTTTGCCAACAAGATATGGAATGCTTTCAGGCTGGTTAAACAATGGGAGGTGGATGATAAAATTCCACAGCCTGCATCCTCGGTAGTTGCAGTTAATTGGATGGAGGAAGCTCTTAAAAAAGGCGTTGCAGAGATTGATCATAATTTCGAAAAATTCAGGATTTCGGAAGCGCTCATGTCGGTTTACAAACTTTTCTGGGATGAGTTCTCTGCCTGGTATCTTGAAATTATCAAGCCTGAATACCAGAAACCAATTGACAGGAAGACTTATGAGGATACACTATCCCTGTTTGACAATCTCATGAGACTTATTCATCCTTTCATGCCCTTCATAACTGAAGAGATATGGCAGTTGCTCAGGGAAAGGAAATACGGCGAGAGTATAATGATCTCCAGGCTTCCGGAACTTTCGAGGTACGATAAAAAGCTGATTTCAGGATTCGAACAGGTAAAAGATACAATCAGCAATATCAGGACTTTACGGAAGGAAAAAGATATTCCGAACAGGGAAAAGATCGAACTGGATATTCTGAAAAGCGATGAAGTTCCTGACAAGGAGTTTTTTCCTGTCATCATCAAGATGTGCAATCTTTCTGAGATCAGGCTGGTTGACGTTAAACCGGAAGGGGCTTTATCATTTATGACTGGTACTGTCGAATATTGTATTCCGGTGACGGGAGTGATCGATATTGAAGCTGAGCTTAAAAAAATTGATGAAGAGATTGCTTACCACCGGGGATTTCTTGTGAGTGTTATGAAGAAGCTCGATAATGACAGGTTTGTCCAGAACGCACCGGCAAACGTTATTGAGCTTGAGAGAAAGAAAAAAAGCGATGCTGAAATTAAGATCAGATCTCTGGAAGAAAGGAGAAAAGATTTAGGGCTGTAATCCTTCCGGAATGTCATCCTGAGTTTTTATTCAACTTTTTTGCACTCCTGATGGTAATGACAACACTCCCCCATACCTTCAAACCGTGAATGTCATCCTGAGGCTTAATTCAAATTTTTTGCACTCCTGACAGAAATGGACAAGGGATTGTTATCAGGCTGCTGTAAGAGATTCTTCAGTCGAAAACCTCCGCGGGCTTCGGTTTTCTCTTCACTCCCCCGGACTCCACCAATAGCGCCTGTCATGTTGAACGTAGCGCAGCGAAGTGAAGCATCTTTTGCGATTGAGTACCAATTATCTACAAAACTTGTCATTAGCAACGCAACGCAGCGAAGTGAAGCATCTTAAACGATTGTGTACCAATTATCTACAAAACTTGTCATTAGCAACGAAGCGAAGCGAAGTGAAGGATCTTAAACGACTGTTTACGAAATATTTACAGAACCTGTTATCGGTAACTCAATAGCGAAGCGAAGTGAAGGATCTTAAACGACTGTTTACAGAACCTGTTATCGGTAACTCAATAGCGAAGCGAAGTGAAGGATCTTAAACAATTGTACACGAATTATTTGTTGCCCCGGCATTAGAGCATCAGATTTAATTATAATATATATAGTCTTAATATTATAATATATATTACTCAAGTTTCGCAGTTCTTTAAGATGTTGAAAACCAAGTAGGGATTGTTAAAAAATGCAGCGTGATTATTAGGTTAATATACAGATTATGAGTATATTAACAATGTTTTCCAAACTCAAACAATCATGCTGCAGAGTAAAGATATTAATAAAATTTCGGAATTAAAAAACGGTTTTACCCCCAGGTGGTTAGAACCGGATTTTATATCGAGTTCTTTGAAAAGTTTTTCATTTTCTCGCTTGTGCCGGATTGTTTCGCAAGTCAAATCCAAAGGATATGAATTTGAATGGATCATGACCATACTGCTTTCAATGCCCTTCATTGATGCTGCAACAATTCATTCTATGTTAAACGGGTGTGTCAAACACTACATTGAAGCAAGGAAGGATGTATTTTATAGGCTAAAGAACCATCCGGGAATATGCTGGCGGATAATGCTATGGCAGTTCGCCATAAAATTTAGATCACTAACAGAAAAGCCCGAAGATTCCACAGGAGGTCCCAAGTGTATGATTTTTGATGACACATTGCTTGAAAAAATCGGTATGAAGATCGAAAAGGTATCACGGATGTGGGATCACGTACTTCATCGATACGTATTTGGGTTTAAACTATTGTTACTAGGATACTGGGATGGTACATCGTTTATTCCGCTTGATTTTTCTTTGCACCGGGAGAGGGGCACAAACAAGGAAAAGCCTTTTGGCCTGACCAGGAAGGAGTTCAGGAAGCAGCACAGGAAGCAGCGCCAGAACGGAAGTTTTTCTGATGAGAGAAGTAAGGAAGCGGATCAATCGAAGATCGCTTGTGCAATCAAAATGTTTAAACGGGCCATTGACCGGGGATTTAAGGTGGATTATGTATTGGTTGACAGCTGGTTTACCTGTGAAGAATTGATAAGTGCAGTGTTAGGGGTAAAAAAACAAATAGTCAACTTTATCGGCATGTATAGAACCGTAACAACCAAGTTTTTATTCAAGGGAAAGAAGTATAGCTATAAACAACTTTTGAACCTGGCAGGAAAAGCAAAGCGTTGTCGTAGACTGGGATTTTATTACAAACAAGTGAAAGTGGAATTTAAAGGCAGGATGATCAGTCTGTTTTTCAGTAAACAAGGAAGAAATGGTAAATGGAAGGTGTTCCTGTGCACAGATACCCGATTGTCTTATATCCGGATGATGGAAATTTATCAAACCCGATGGACAATTGAGGTCTTCTTCAAAGAAGCCAAAGGATTATTAGGTCTGGGGAAATGCCAATCAAATGATTTTGATGCTCAAATTGCTGATGCTACAATAACCATGATCCAGTATATCCTTATAACCCTCAGGTACCGGTACGAACATTATGAAACCATTGGTGGACTGTTTTCTCAAATCAAAGAGTCGACTACTCTTCAACGGTTAAACCAGCGATTATGGGGATTGTTTTTGGAACTGCTGCAAATTATTGTGACCATATTTGAGGACACAGATGAACAGCAACTTATGGAGCGAATATTCCAAAATGAAAAGGCCTATGATCGCATAGCTCGCTTACTGGAGGGAAACGTCAATACTGCCGCATAAATGAAACATGAAAATGGAAAATACAATAAATTGAAAACAAGCAAAATAAGAAAATATCAAGCTCGCTAACTGATTGACTTAAATGATGATAAAATCAACTGCGAAACTTGAGTATATTATAATTAAACTGGCTTAAAGGGGTGTCATTTTCCTGAGGAAGTAATTGGGTTTTACTTCCACAAGTTCCCATCCATCGTTCAGGATAAGGCTCCAGCCTTCGCCAGTTATGCGGTTCTTATCAGCCTCGTAATTCCTGGCGGTTATCCTCAGGTATTTACAATTATTTGACACCAGGCAACCTCCTTTATCGACAGTCAGTTTTCCCCAGCTGTCGGATACTCTCATTGCATTGTAGAGTGTTCCAAGCGTATCCACAGGGTTGATGTCCTCAGGCTCAAAATCAAAATAGGGACTTTCCAGTTCCAGGTAAACGACTGATTTTTCAGTGAAAGTGCTTGTGAGCTGATGAAGTCTTTCCTTGATGTGTGTAAGTCGTTCTTCTTCCTCCCTGGTTATAACATCAAGATCGTAGCTGAAAGCAAGGCTTCCTGCCACATCCCTGCAAATATCCGGTAGCTCAGTTTTAAAATGATCCTTCACCAGACGGCCCAGATCAACGGTGTCTGTATTTATATTCTTTATGCCATAACCGGAATCAAACAACAATGCCGCATAGAGTGCCCCATGAATATTACCATAAGAACGTGAATATGAAGGCAGTGAATAAAACCTGCCAAGAGATTCAATAAGTCTGGACCTGCATTCTTCTTTTGATGTTGAGCATAGTTTAGTACTGGTAAATGTTGCCAGTCCTTCGTAATTCTCAAAATGATTTGCTTCAGTTGCATATTTATTATACAATTCCCGGCTTGCACCCCTGAATACGAGTGCATCCCTGATAGCAACCTGCCTGTCTTCTCCCTCAGCGGAGATCGCCTTCTTTAATGCCCGCCATTCAAGCTTCAGATAAAGCCTGGCTTCTTTTTCATCCATATTTATCTGGTTAAAGAATGCAGGCTCGATACCTTTCCTCTGCTGGTAGCAATGGAAAAGTACATGGATAGTTCGGGTCTTTGTCCGAATGGCATCTTCTGCGGGAAAAAGAGGAACCATTGCATAGGTTGTCCCTCCAAACTTAACAGGTGAGGAGTAAACAATCGATTCCCTGGGATAAAAACCTGTATATATTCCATCCTTGCCTTTCAGCAAACCTTCTGCATCCTGAAAGTTAGCTGTAATTCGCCGGGTTAATCTGTCAACAAACAATATTGGTCCATAGAGGTTTTCGCCCCAGAGCTGACCATTATCCCTGTTACAAATATCTTCTATTGATTTAAAGTAATAGGCTGCTTTCTCAGGTGTAAAATATGGGTCATTGTTTTCTGTACCGCATGCAGTAACCAGAAATGTGACCAACAAAAAACATAACCCTCTAATTGATTTGTTTTTCATAACGACAAATTAAGGAAATTTATTTTCAATAAAATAGACTTCCCGGGTTACATCATCAGATTATTACATAATTTTAGGCCCTTGTATTTCAGGTTTGCACTTTATGACAAAGAATAATGATATCCAACTCAATCAGAATGAGTTGGTTCAATATCTTAAAAAACCAGCCAGGGAAGTTTACCAGGGAGGATATAATTAATTTCATTGAAGCCAAAGGCATTTCGATGCTTAATTTCCGGTATGTATCTGAGGATGGTAAGCTTAAGACACTCAATTTCGTTCCTTTCAGCCGCGATCACCTGGAAATGATACTTACAGGCGGAGAACGGGTCGATGGGTCAAGCCTGTTCTCGTTCATGGAATCAGGATCGAGTGACCTTTATGTAGTTCCACGATACAGGACGGCTTTCGTCAATCCTTTTACGGAGATACCCACCCTGGAGATATTCTGTTCATTCTACAATAATGAAGGGAAGCCTCTCGAAAGTTCACCGGAGCATATTCTCCGGAAAGCATATAACAGGTTCAGGAAGAACACCGGATATAACTTCAAGGCATTTGGTGAACTTGAATATTATATTAAATCACCTGAGAATAAATTATATCCTTTAACCAACCAGAAGGGCTACCATCAGGGGGCTCCCTTTGCCAAATTCGAAAACCTGAGGGTAAGGGCTATGGAACTTTGTGCAAAAGCCGGTTGCAGGATAAAGTATGGACATGCTGAGGTTGGCAGTTTCACGAAAGATGGAGAAGATTATGAACAGCACGAAATAGAGTTCCTCCCTGTTGAGATTGATGAAGCTGTTGACCAGCTTCTTATAGCAAAATGGATAATCAGGATCTTATGCTTTGAAGCAGGTGTGGAGGTCAGCTTTGCACCAAAGATCACGGTCGGGAAGGCTGGTTCCGGCCTCCATATACATATGATGCTGGAAAAGAACGGGGTGAACATGATGGTTGACAAAGGCCGGCTGAGCATCACTGCAAAAAAGATGATTTCGGGAATATTGAATTTTTCGAAGTCCTTAACTGCATTTGGCAATACTATTCCAACATCTTATCTGAGACTAGTCCCTCATCAGGAGGCTCCCACAACCATCTGCTGGGGCGACCGTAACAGGTCGGTACTGATAAGAGTACCTCTTGGATGGAACGGAGCCATGGACATGATCAGGGATGCGAATCCGAATGACTGTTCTGATTTCCCTGAGAGACCATCAAAGCAGACGATAGAATTGAGATCGCCGGATGGTTCTGCCGACATCTATAAATTATTTGCAGGCCTGGTGGTTGCGGTTGAATTTGGTCTTGTTTCTGAAAAAGGAACTGAAACTGCAGATTCATTATATGTCGATTACAACATTTTCAACGGGAACGGTGATCCAAAGTCAAGGAAACTGGAATCACTGCCGGCATCCTGCTCCGAATCTGCCGATTGCCTTGAAGAAGACAGGGGATTTTACGAAAAAGACGGAATTTTCCCGCCCGGGGTTATCGACAATGTACTTGCCAGACTGAGATCATATGATGATAAAGGCCTGAGTGAAAAATTATATAACAGGAGTGATGAAATAAGCACTCTGGTAAAGAGATTTCTTCACTGCAGCTAGCAGGTTATAGAGGTTTTATCCGCTTTGAGGCTCATATCGAGACTTTTCACGTGGTGAGTGAGAGCACCGACCGAGATGAAATCGACACCGCATTCGGCATATGATCTGATAGTTTCGAGTGTTATCCCTCCCGAAGATTCTGTTTCTACCCTGCCGTCTATAATCTTAACTGCTTCCCTGGTATTTTCAATATTGAAATTGTCGAGCATTATCCTGTCTGCTCCGCCTGTGGAAAGAATCAATTCCACATCTTTTAGATTTCTTGCTTCAATTTCTACCTTAAGCCCGGGTTTTTTAACATGAAGGTATTCCCTTGTTTTTTGTAAGGCATTGATTATACCCCCGGCATAATCGATGTGATTGTCTTTAAGCATTATCATATCGTAAAGGCCCATCCTGTGATTGATTCCACCACCAATTTTTACTGCTTCCTTCTCAAATGCCCTGAATCCAGGGGTGGTTTTACGCGTGTCAAGAATTTTGGTTTTCAATCCGTGCAGTCTGGTAACATATTCGTTCGTTGATGTTGCTATTCCACTCATTCTTTGCATGATATTGAGTACCAGTCTTTCAGATTTCAGGATCGACTGCTGATTGCCGGATACGTAAAAAGCGATATCACCGGCACTGACCCGATCTCCATCTTTAACCAGGAATTGTGTTAGCAGTCCGGGATCGACTGTTTCAAAGAGAACTTTTGCGACACGCAAACCTGCGATTATTCCTTCTTCTTTTACCAACAGCTTCGCCTTTCCCTGTGACAGTTCAGGTATACATGCAAGTGAGGAATGATCGCCATCACCAAGATCTTCCTCAAGGCTCCTCAGGATGAATTCCTTAAGGCTGCTATTTTTCATTATCGGTTTCTATGCGTATCTGGTGGATAAGCAGATCTTCTCCGACTTTCTTGAGCAGGAAATAAACCCTGAAATCACCCTTATCGGTTTTCAGGTTGCCGATGGCATAATGTGCATCATTTTTGGCACCCTGGTGCCTGATTGTAAAATCGCGGGTTGGATAATCGCGGAAAAAATCCTTCAGAATTGTTTCAGCAACATTCTTTTTGTAAAAATCCTCCTTATCGAGCAGAAGCAGTTCAATTGTGGTATTCATGTACTTTGCCAGCTCGGTGGCATTACCGGCTTTGAAGGCAATTGAAATTCCGCCGGGTATCTTTGTCTGATCCTGGGCAGTAACAGATGCACTCAGAAAAAAAAGAATTGCCGGTAATAAACGTAAAGATCTCATTTCAATTCAGATTTAAGATTGATTGCCGATAAAGCAAAAATACAATAATTTAAATAAAGAAGGGATTATCAAATTCTATTCCGGAATTGCTCCGTAAAAAAATAAATCTATCTGGCTATTAATGTACTGATAATTAATAATATAAAGGAATTTTATAAAATGCAGTATGTTGATTGTTAATACCAAAAAAGGATAAATTAGTACTATTTTTGTGTGAAATGGCTTATACGATTTATGAAAATCGCACTTATTCAGACTGGAAGAACAACTGACAGGAATATTCTTGAAGCGGTCGAAGATTATGCTTCTAGAGTGCGTAAATATTCAGGCCTGGAAATAATTACAGTGCCGGAGTTAAAGAATACAAAGAATATGCCTTATCCGGAGCAGAAGTTAAAAGAAGGGAAAAAAATACTCCAACTTGTCAGTAAGGATGACTATATTGTTCTTCTTGATGAACACGGGATGGAGATGCCTACAACCGGGTTCGCCCGGATGTTGCAGAAGATCTACATGCTTCAGCAAAAGCGGTTAGTATTTGTAATAGGAGGACCATGGGGTTTTTCCGAGGAGGTCTATGCCGTTGCAGATATGAAACTGTCTTTGTCCAGGATGACCTTTCCTCATCAACTGGTACGATTATTGTTCATAGAGCAGCTTTACAGGGCTTTCACGATTATCAGGGGTGAGCCATATCATCATGAGTAAATAATTTATGAAGGAAAAACGTTTCATGATCACCCTGGCAGTGACAGCGATCATCCTGGTTGCGCTGGCGCATGCTGCAGAGTGGCTTTATTTCAGCGAATTTGAATATGAATTCCGCACAAGGAAATTCATCAGGGTTCTGAATGAACGGGAAAAAACCATGGAAGAACTTTTAATTTCCATGAAACCGCTTCTTGCCGATGACAATCATCATGGCTCTGTTCCCGAAATTGATATTTTTTCTGTTGCCGAAAAAAATAAGATCACTATTCTCGAATTTCTGGATGACCGGCTGATCGACTGGTCGGATAATGCTTTTGATGTCCCCCGGGTTTTCATTGATTCTGTTTATCATAAACCTTTTATATTTCTTCAGAATGGATGGTTCCTGACGAATACTGTTGAATCAGGAAATGAGAAGATTGTCGGGCTTCTCCGTGTCCGGACTGATTTCAGTCTTAATAATGATATTATAAAATCAGGGTTTGAGAAAGAATACGGGATACCCTCCAATGTTGGTTTCAGCACTGATCCTGAAGCATCCGGGTTTCACATCCTGAACAGATATGGAGGCTTCCTGTTCTCACTTGTCTTTCCAGAGAACAAGGAAGCTACAGGATTTGTAATTATTCCTGTCATTTTCTGGTCGGCATTATTTATAATTCTTCTGCTGATATGCCTTGCATTTGTGAAATTGATGAATGCCCGCGGTCGCAGTGGAATTGCGTTCCTGTCAGCACTCGGATTCTGTGCCATCTTGTATGCGCTGATAATTCTTATTGGCACACCTGATGTATTTCCGCTCACGCAGCTTTTTTCACCTTACAGGTTTTCTTTGAACATGTTTATTCCCAGCCTGGGTCATCTTTTGATCCTTGGAATATTAAGTGTTTTTCTGGGGGCATTATTTTACCGGCACTATCCATTGAATGAAAGGGTAGGAGATCAGGAATCATACCTGAGGGATTACCTTCCTGTTGCTTTGTTTTTCGTTGTTTCTGTATTGATGGTCAGCGGATTTCATTATGTTTTCAGCCAGTTTGTACTTACTTCAAACATCAATCTTCAACCATACAGGGTTCTTGATCTGGACGCATTCAGCCTCGCAGCCTTTGCAGCTCTGCTTTTCCTGGCACTACTTCCGGTTTTATTTATGCTGAAATGCCTGAGGAGCCTGGTTTCTTACAGGTTGGATTTTATGCTTTTCGCCGCTGCACCATCATTGGTATTAATCTGGATCCTCTACCATAATGATCCTGCAACATTTTTGCCACTCGAAATCTTTTTTTTCATGCTTGCAGGTGGAATCCTGCTTACAGGTAAGCAAAGAACAGGCAATTTCGGTCTTACTGTAATCTTCTCTTTTGTATTCGGTTTGTACTCTCTTTATTTCATAACAGTTCTGACGGAAGAAAAGATTACAGAAAAAATCAAGATCCAGGCGGTCTCATTATCAACTGAAAACGACCCTGTTGCAGAGCATATGATTCTTGATCTCTGGCCTGTCATCTCTTCCGATACCATTCTTGAATCAATGATGAAAGAGCAGTCGTTCAATGAATCAAGCAGTAATGTTGAAGAAATTAAAAATTATCTGCGGGAAACCTATTTCAGCGGTTACTGGGCAAATTTCAATTTCAATATCGTTTTGTGCCGCAATGATGATCCTTTGCGGGTAGGGCCCGGGAATGAACTCTTCCCCGTATGTTTTAATTTTTTTGATCAGAGAATCAGGCGGGACGGGCATAAGCTAACCGGAACAGAATTTTACTTCATTGATAACCAACGCGGAAGATCATTTTATCTCGGCAGGCTCATGTATGATTCCGGGAAATACATCCATGGTATTTTTATCGAGCTGTATGGAGATATTAATGTCTTTCAGCCTGGTTATTCAGCTCTCCTCATCGATGAAAAATATCATGGTTATGCCGGATTGAAAGATTATTCTTTCGCGAAATATATTAATGGTGAGCTGGTACTTCAGAACGGGGATTTTCCTTATGGTAAGACTGATGCACATTATGTCGAGCTGTTACTCGCTGATTTCCTGATATTCAAATCGATGGGATTTATCCACGTGTTGTATAAAAATGGGAATGCAACTGTCCTGGTATCCAGACCTGTTGTGAAGGCAGGCGATATGATAATCTCCTATGCTTACCTGTTTGCATTTATACTTTTATTTTCGAACCTGATCGTGCTTATCATCAGAAGACCATCAATAAGAGGTGTGAATATCTTCAATTTCCGTCAGAAGCTGCAGTTGTCATTCATCGGAATTCTTTTGTTTTCATTCATACTTATTGGCATTGTTGTTGCATACCTGACAATAACACAGTACAGAACCAAGCACTATGAAAATGTAAAGGAAAAGCTGAACTCTGTTTACCTTGAGCTGGAGAGCAGGTTGTCGATGGAGAAACATCTTGATTCAGACTGGAGGAACAGTTCATTTCAATCACTCGATGAACTGATGATTAGCCTCTCGAACATTTTCAATACTGATATAAATCTCTATGACATCAACGGGGACCTGATAGCTACATCCCGGCCTGAAATTTATATCCGAAACCTTACGAGTTCACGAATAGACAAGATGGCATGGTTAAACCTCAAGGATCTTACAGTATCAGAATATTTCCAGAAGGAACAGATCGGGAGCCTTGAATACCTGTCAGCTTACAGACCTTTTTTCAATAATGATGAGAGGGTCCTGGCTTATCTGAATCTTCCATATTTCAGGATACAGAGTGTTCTGGCAAGGGAGATTTCCAACCTTGTTGTTGCAGTTCTGAACTTCACTCTTCTTCTCATACTTATTACAATGGGTATTGCAGTTGTAATAAGCAGAAGACTCACGGCTCCTCTCTCTATGCTTGGTGAGGGTCTTGCATCGGTTCAGCTCGGCAGGAAAACGGAGCCGCTTACCTATGAGGGGAATGATGAGATAGGCGAACTGGTGAAACAATATAACAGAATGGTCAACGAGCTCGGGGAAAGCGCCAGAAAACTTGCCAATTCTGAGAGGGAATACGCCTGGAGAGAAATGGCAAAACAGATAGCGCATGAGATCAAGAATCCGCTGACTCCAATGAAGCTCAATGTACAGCAGCTTCTTAAATCGTGGCGTGATAAGGCGCCCGGTTTTAATGAGAAGCTTGAGCAGTTCGCAAACAATCAGATTGAATACATCGATAATCTGTCATCAATAGCATCCGCCTTTTCATCATTTGCAAAGATGCCAACGGCCAAACCTGTTGATGTTAATTTGGTGGACCAGATAAAGATAACTCTCGATATCTTCAGGGATGTGGATAAAATAGCATTCAATGTGAGGTGGCCTGAAGAGAAGAAGGTTGTTGTTTATGCCGACAGGGAACAGGTGAACGGTATTTTTTCCAATCTTATTAAAAACAGTATCCAGTCTGTTCCCGGCGACCGCCCGGTAATTATCGAAGTGAGTGTTGAAGTCAGGAAGGACAAAGCTCTTGTTTCGATAAAAGATAACGGGACAGGTATACCAAAAGAGCTGCAGAATAAACTATTCACTCCGAATTTTACCACTAAAACATCAGGGACCGGCCTGGGATTATCAATAGTTAAAAAGTATGTTGAGACTGCCGGAGGCCGCGTATGGTTTGAATCTGAAACAAACAGGGGGACAACTTTTTTTGTCGAACTACCGTTAAAATATACTCTTGAAAAACCTGTCTAAAACTATATCGCAATAGTCATATTCTTTCTGAATAATATAATTATATTAGCAGGCTCAGATACTATATCTTGATGATTGCCGGTTTCTCTGACCTGACTAATAAACCTCTGTACTGGCTGCTGGTTTTGTTTATTATCGGCAGTATCCCGTCTTTAGGTCAGAAAAACCTTTCAGGAGACCTGAACCAGCCATTCGCAAAGGTTACTGCCATTATCGACGCCGATGAAATAGATGTAGATACCCAGGCTGGCCTTAAAGACGGGGATACCATTCTCATAATCCAGGTTCAGGGAATCGGGATAGTTACCGATGACTTAGGATATGGCATTAATCAGGCGACGATCGGATCTCCGGGCCGGTACGAATTTCTGATTATTCAGAATATTGATGAAACTGATGTTGTTCCACCTTTCAGAATTGAATTCGGAAACGATCTTTTATATAGTTATGATGTTCTGGGCAATGTTCAGATTGTTCGGGTGCCATATTACAATTCTGCCACGGTAACCGGTAAGCTGTTTTGCAGTCCCTGGGATCCCGTCTCTGGAAAGGGAGGTGTTCTTGCCCTTATTATTGGCAGGACTTTAAAGCTTAATGCTGATATAGATGTTTCGGGCCTGGGTCTGAGAGGCGGAAAAAATTCAATTGGAGATGGAGAATGCTATTCAGCCGGAACAGATCAATCTTCTTATCCAGTTTCGGAGACAAATGCCGGCTTTAAAGGTGAGGGAATTGCAATTCATGGAAAGCCAGGTGCCGGGCCACTTTTTCTCCTTGATCCCAATCATGTCAAGGGTGAAGGACCGAATTATACCGGTGGGGGAGGCGGCAATGGCCAATATTCAGGCGGAGGTGGAGGCAGTAACCATGGTAAAGGAGGTACGGGTGGTTTTGAAAACTGTCCTGGTGGACATTTAGGTGGCGAAGGTGGCAGCAGGGCCGATTTGCCTCTGGATTTTCCGACAGAGATCTTCATGGGCGGAGGAGGCGGAGCTTCAACATCTGCAAGCGGAAATTCTGTCGCAGGAGGCAATGGTGGAGGTATTGTTGTTATAGTTACTGACACTCTTGCAGGAAATGGCGGAAGGATACTTGCTAATGGTGAGACCGGTAATTCAGCAGTGCCTAACGGAGGCGCTGGCGGAGGGGGAGCAGGAGGAACTATCGCTGTTTCATTAATGAGCTATGGCCCGGGGACAAGCCCTCTGCACCTGCATGCCAAAGGTGGTAACGGCGGCAATAATGCTGCCTTGTTTGGAGAAGGTGGTGGTGGGGGCGGAGGTTTTATTTACGTCAGTAAGCCTGTTGCTGCGAATGTGATTACTCATCTCGAAGGCGGTTTGCCGGGAAATCATCCTGCACATAACGGAGGTGTTGAAGGTGAAGCCGGTGAGAAAAAAGAAGACTTCAAAGCTGTTCTCAATGGTTTCCTTTTTAATTCTATACGATCCTCTG
This sequence comes from uncultured Bacteroidota bacterium, assembly GCA_963744745.1. Lineage (GTDB taxonomy): Bacteria > Bacteroidota > Bacteroidia > Bacteroidales > VadinHA17 > LD21. The sequence continues at coordinate 1,086,511 of CAVUVD010000002.1, forward strand.
TCACAGGAAATCTCCGGGATTCAATTTGTTCTGACAAAAATCCGCCATTAATCACGGGCACTAATCCTGTCGGGGGAACATTACCTTATACCTACAAATGGGAAAGAAAAACGGAAGATGAAGGCTCATGGACGACCCTGGTAACAGACAATATTTCAATAAATTATATTCCGGCTGCACCTGAAGCTAATCCTTTGACAGATACAATTTTTTACAGAAGAACTGTTACAGATGCTTCAGGAACACCGATTATAGATGTCAGCAAAATAGTGAAGGTCATTAATCAGAAATTTATAAAAAACAATACTATCGGTGCCGCTGATACAATTTGTTACGGGCAGGATCCGGTCGACCTGGTGTCGACAGGAGTGCTTGCTGACGGCAATGGACGGTATTCATTCAAATGGCAGGTTAGCACTGATAATATTACTTTTGCACAGGCTGCAGGCACAGTTAATACACAGAATTATAATCCGCCAAACCTGACCCTGGATTCCTGGTTCAGAAGAGTTGTTACATCGGGAAGATGCGAAAATACATCCGCTCCGGTTGCTATAACGGTACTTGATTCCATCAGTAAAAACAGGATACTTAATCTTCCCCCCGACATCTGCAATGGATCGGGCTTCGATAACCTGCTGGGGACGACACCATCAACTACAGTCAGCCTTGCAGGGGGAGATAATACCTTTAAATACAAATGGGAAAGTAACATAAACGGAGCAGGCTGGTCAGATGCTCCGGGGACAAATAATACTGCTGATTACAATCCGGGTGAACTTTCCCAAAGATTGCCGATGAATGAGTATTTATTCCGGAGGGTGGTATATTCCGGCCCTGCGGACGTCTGCTACGGAACAAGTAATGCCGTTCGATTGAGAGATTATCCTGTTCTTAAAAATAACTCTATTTCAACAGCACAGACAATATGCTCTGGAGAAATTCCCCTGAAACTGAACGGATCCACCCCATTGCAGGGCGATGGAACCTATAAATATACCTGGCAGGACAGCTCCCGGGTGAACTCATGGGTGTGGACAGATATCCCAGGCAATATCAAGACAGCTTCTGCTGATTACCAGCCGCCTTCATTGACCGATACGGTAAGATACAGAAGAATTGTTTATTCATCAGCGTGCTCAGACATAAGTAAATCGATAAGAATAGATGTTCATAAGCCCGTCACAAGTTATAATATTGCAACATTGGGTAACTGGTAGTGATACAACAATTTGTAACGGGCAGAATGCAAATCTTATCAAAGGCGAAATATCCTCAGGTGGCACAAATTTGCCCGGAAGCTTTTCTTACCAATGGTTTTCATCATCAAACAATACCGATTTCAGCCCTGTAACAGCCTCGGGAACCGGCATCAGCTTCGATCCTCCGGCTCTTTCCACGACAACATATTATAAAAGGCAATCAAGATCAGGTGCATGCACAGTCACAAGCGGAACAGTTACGATAAGAGTTCTGCCACTGATCACAAACAATAACGTTTCAACAAGCCAGGCAATCTGTTATAATACTGCACCGGCTCCTTTAACGGGAGAAACTCCTGCCGGAGGGACCGGTTCATTCAGCTATAAATGGGAAGAGAGTCCCGATGGTGTTTCATGGCGCTCTGCCAGCGGAATTTTTGACAATGCCTCAGGTGTTTACACGGCACCATCATTGATCAAACCATTGAAATACAGGCGAATTGTTAACTCAGGCCTCTCCGGATGTTGCTCTGATACGTCTGAAGTAATAGATGTTTCCATTCATCCACCGCTTCCAACTGCAACAATCATAAATACCGATACAACAATATACTCAGGAACACCTGTTGTAATTAAACTGAACCTTACCGGAACCGGACCCTGGAAAGTAACATGGAGCGAAAATTCAGTTGAAGGACAATCAGAGAACATTAGTGTCAACTATTCTGAGATCAGTATCGATCCGGAAGAAACAGGCCTCGATTCATTTGTTTACCGGATTGAGAAAGTGGAGGATGCCAATGGATGCCTTGCCGTTGAAATTACAGGTGAACTGTTCGCTACAATATTCCCCGGATTTGAAATACCTGAAGGATTTTCTCCTAACAATGACGGGATCAATGACGTATTCACCATAAAGGGCCTTGATCCCTGCAATCCCGGACTCCAGGTTATCGATCTGAGAATCGTTTCTTCTTCCGGTTCCGAGATATTCCATACAACCAATGCTGATGGACAGCAATGGCAGGACTGGGATGGAACTGATCCCGGAGGAAAGATGCTTGCAGAAGGAACTTACTACTATCTTATAAAAATAAGGACAGTTCTTAACGATAAGACTTATAAAATGAGCGGATTCATCATCCTGAAAAGATACTGATGTTTATGAGAAGGCTGGTGTGTATATTAATATTCTTCCTGTCAGCATTCATTACCGGGCTGTCACAATCAGATAACAGGATAAGTCTGGGCTATCCTGTATTCAGCCAGTATCTTCAGAACGGCTTAATGATCAATCCGGCATATGCAGGTTCAAGAGGTGCTCTGAGCACTTTTCTCTCCTACAGAAAGCAGTGGATGGGGATGAAAGGATCACCGGATATAAAAACTTTATCACTTCATACTCCTTTGAAGAACGATAAGGTTGGCCTGGGATTATCAGGGCAGTTTATGAGCTATGGCTATACAAAATCTGTGAGTATATATGGTATATACGCTTATCATATAAGGCTCAAGAGTGGGAAGATTTCTCTTGGCTTAAAAGGAGGCTTTGACCGTTCCAATACTGACTTCGCGGGAATCCTGCTGTCGAATACAAATGATCCTGTATTTACGACTGTTGATGAACCCTATATGTTGCCGAACATAAGCGCTGGTGCGTATTATTTTAATAACAGGTTCTTCGCAGGATTCTCAGTGCCGGCTTTCCTGAGTTATCGCAGAACAAGTTCGGGTTCAGTTCAGGCTTATCACAGCTTTAGTGATTATGACCTCATGTTTTCAGGTGGTGCACTGATCATCTTCTCAGATTTTCTGAAGTTCAAACCATCATTTCTTGTCAACTATTCATTGAGTGATCCTGCCGGGATCAAACAGTTTGATATCAACGGTAATCTGATCCTCGGAGATCTGCTATGGGTAGGAGGTTCATGGAGAACATCCGAGAAGGTTGCAGTTGGTATATTGCAGGTTCAGGCCACGCCACAGCTGATGTTTGGATTCTCGTATGATTATCCTGCCGGCAGAATGGATTATATGACAAAAGGATTTAACGGATCGAGTGAATTCATTCTGAGATATGAATTCGGTTACAAGGTAAGCGCTTCTAATCCACGATATTTCTGACAGGATGAAAAGGTTAATTCATATTGTTATATTTTGTGCATTGATGCTGGCCGGTTTCGGGTTTACAGCTGCACAAAAGCCTTCTACCTATGAAGTATCAAGAATGAGCTTTAGTGAGGCAGCCTTCAGTGATATATCACCCGTAATAGTGCAGAACGGAATCCTGTTTTGTTCCGACAGGCGATTCAGCTCAATTATGGACCGTACTGCTTTTGATGGACGAAGGTTATACAATATTTATTTAACAGGTAAAAAAGATAGTACCTGGACAAAGCCGGTTATGCTTGAGAGCGAACAGGGTCGAGAAATTTAATAATGGTCCGCTCTGCCTGGCACCAGATGGTAAAACTGTATATTTTACCAGTGAAATAGAAACAGGAAAGTCTTCAAAAAGCAAAAAATTCCGGAACAGGAACGGGATTTTTATTGCTGAACTCAAAGGTACAAGCCTGGTATCTGTTCAGCCTTTTGCTTATAACAGCCGGACATACGAAGTGGCTCATCCTTCAGTGAGCCAGGATGGGAAGTATCTTTTCTTTGCTTCAGACATGCCCGGAGGAATGGGCAGAGCCGATATTTACTATTGTGAAAATATTAACGGTAAATGGTCGAAACCTGTAAATATGGGGCGGGAGATAAATTCATCAGGAGTTGAGAGTTTCCCGTTTATACATCCGTCGGGCAGGTTGTATTTTTCATCGGACCGCAGTGGCGGCATGGGCAAGCTTGATGTATATATGACCAACATGTATGATGGAACCTGGTCAAAACCGGAATTGCTTCCTGATCCGGTAAATTCAACTTATGATGATTTTGCATTTGTTGCCGATGACAACGCGCGTACAGGATATTTCTCCTCAAACAGGTTTTTCGATGATGATATTTTCAGATTCTCTTCCACGATAATAAGAAAGCTCTCGTGCGATGAGATTATTGAGAACAGCTATTGTTACAGGTTCTTCGAAGAAAATGCTGTTAAATATGATACCCTGCCTTTCATTTACAGCTGGGATTTCGGGGATGGGTCAAAAGCAGAGGGTGCTGTTGTTGAACATTGTTTTCCTGGTCCCGGGGAATACGCCGTAAGGCTTGACGTTATTAACCTGATAACCCGGGAAGTGATCAATAACGAAAAGACTGATACACTGATCATTGAGGATGAAGTGCAACCGTACATTTCCGGACCTGATACCGCTTCTGCCGGAAAAGCAATCAGGCTTGATGCCCTGAAAACAAATCTTCCCGGATGGAATATCTCGCAGTATTATTGGAATTTCGGAGATGAAACAATTGCTGTCGGTGACAAAGTTGAAAAAGTGTTTTCCAGGCCTGGAACATATAATATCCAGCTCATTGTTTCTGAGCGTCCTCAACCCGGTGGGCTGGTGAGAGAAGAATGTGTATCTAAAAATATTACTGTTATATCTGACCCTTGAAATGAAATTCGACTAAATTTGGTTCGATGAAATTGCACAAGCCAACATATATGCTCTTTTTCGCCTTATTCATGGGCTTTTTCGTGTTTGTTCAGTCCTCATTTTCACAACCTGTTCCGGGTAAGGATGAAAACATTCCGTTCCTCGTTACCTTCGGGAAAAGTGGAAAAACATCATGGGGTGATGATACATTCTACTCCGTGTGGTTCTTCTCAGTTTCAAAAGATTATACCAGGCCGTTTTATATAAGGGTTTTTGACCCCGACTGCGGTGGAGAGCACGATGAAATACAGGGGGAATTCAATACAAGGACTCTGTTCTCAGTTTATGGTGGAAAAGGAGTTGATCCTGATATCAATATTGAATCAAGAGGTGACGAGAAAGGGTTGAATTACAAGAAAGGGAATCTGCTTTCATCAAGCGCATTTTCACGGGAAGCTGTTACTGATAACAAATACTATGTCTTCGGACCATATAATCCCACCGATGGTGACTTTAATCTTAAATGGAACAGCTACATCTTTAAAATTGTTTGTGAAGGAATAGCCGGTGATGACGGTAACCTGTACAGGTATTATCTGAGCAGCGATCCAAATAACAACATACCGCTGGAAGGAGCAAATGCCTTCACCTACAGGTATATCTTCAGAATGTGGAATGACTTTAAGAGTGTGGCGCACATTTATCCTTATATCGATACGGGAATTATTGCTGTCAAACAATATAATTTTGACTGGGATAGTGATGGTAAGATACTTGTTGTTTCAAGATACAAGCAGGGTATTGAGGTTCCAATTTCTGGTGAAGATACAGATATCGAATCAGTTATACCTGTTGAGGCGGGAGAGGTAAACTCATCACTCGATTTCCAGTTCATAAAAAGACAAGGTGAGCTTGTCAAAAACAATAATGTTGTGATTTCAACCAAGAACCAGCGGAACGAGACCATGAAGTTCTACAGCTCTCCAATTGGTGGGGTGCCTGTTTATGTTCCAAAAACCGGCAGGGAAAAATTGCCACCAAAAAAATAAGGTGTGATGTTCTCATGTAAAACCAGGAATCTCATAAGCACATTCATTATGTGCTTCTTTTTATTTTCATCAGTACTGAACGGTCAGAAATCAGGCTTCCGCAATTATGGAGCTGAATACGGGATTCCGGATGGATTTGTATATACGATCAACCAGTCTGACGACGGGTTTCTCTGGGTTGGAACAGGAAGCGGCATAGCCAGATTCGATGGCTACAATTATTATAAGGTAATATATCCCGATTCTGTTGAATCGAGAAACCCGCAGGTGAGTTACAAGGATAACAGGGGTACCATCTGGTTTGGCTGCAATGACGGGACTGTTTTCTATTCCGAGGGAAGTACCCTCAAAAAGCTGAATCTCACGAATAGCCGGAGCATAAGTCAGATTCTCCAGGGCCCCGACAACCTTCTTTATATCGTTCCGCAGGGTTCTGCAATTTTCAGACTTGATATTTCAAAACCAGATACTGCGATCGGGCTTCCCATTCCTGAAGAGCATACTTTGTTTTCAGCCCAGTTTGATGATGAAGGCAACCTCCTGGCAGGAACCCAGGGTAGCATTCTTATGCTGGAAACCGGGAAGGATACTGTTATTATCAGGGGAACAATCGAAGGCTTCGATTATTCTTCAGTTACCTCAATTTGTCATGTAGAAACGGGCATCATGGCAGGTACTGAAGATAACGGAATTTTTTTCCTTGGTGCAGAGAACGGGTATAAACCTGACCGGATTACTGGACATCCTGAATACTCAACATTAAGCGTGAAATCAATTTTTGAGGACCAGGAGAAGCGTATCTGGATCTCCACGTTCGGATCCGGAGTAATCCAGTTCAGGCTCGATCGGAACGGGATCGTGACCAGTGTTCACCGCTATAATTCTTCCACCGGACTTTCATCAGATGATGTCAGGCTTGTTTTCTGCGACATTGAAAACAATTACTGGTTCGGGTTGTTCGGCCAGGGTCTGTCAAAGCTGGTTTCTTACGCATTCGGTTTTTATTCCCCGGGGAAAACTGATACTGAAAACGACATAATTTTTGTTAAAAAATCCAATGGTAATTACTTACTGGGGACACCTTCAGGTTATCATGTTTTTGATGCAGGGACAGGATCTTCAGTTTCCTTCAATCCCTTAATATCCAGGACAGGAGGAGCACAGGCTCTTTCATATTATCTGGATGATCAGGATTATTTATGGATTGGGACAAATGGCAATGGTTTGTTCAGGAGAGATCATGATGGTTCAGTGAAAAGATTTTACAGGTCAGGTGACAGCGGGTCAGATGAAATCAGGGATATCCAGATGAATGAACAATACATCTGGCTGGCAACTACTAATGGTGTGATCATCCTTGACAGAAAACAGGGAAGTGAAATAAAAAGATTCGGGACGAGTGAAAGTCTGCCACATAACTTTATTAACAAGCTATTTCCCGACAATGGAGAGGTTTATATAGCGACTGAAACCGACAGGTTTTACAAAATTGAAAGAGACCTTAACCTTTCCATCGAAGGCTGTCCCATGACCGGAAGTGTAAAAAACAGCGTTGAGTCATTTTCGAAAGATAAAACAGGAACAATATGGGCGGCAACAAACGGAAATGGTGTTTTTGCCTGCAACAAGGATTCCATTTGGTCTATGGGCAGATCAAATGGTCTGTTCTCGAATTTTTGCTACAGTATACTTGCCGATTCAAAAAACCGTATCTGGGTTGGTCATGAAAAAGGATTTTCACTTATCGATTACAAGACTGATCTGGTGAAATCCTTCGGATCGGATTATATACAGAACGGAATGTGCCGGGCAGGTGGAATTTTCGAATCAGATGACGCGAAAATATTTATTGGTACATCTTCGGGGGTTGTTATTTATGATCCTTATGAAGATGTAAGAGCGGATGTGCCACCTGTCAATCACATAATTTCAATTACGGTTAATGACAAAGAGTACAGCTACGCACCTGTTATTACGCTTCCTTATAATGCATACAGAATAACCGTTAATTATTCCGGCATCAATTTCAGTGATCCGGAAAAGGTTTTTTACAGCACTTTCCTGGAGAATTTCGATTCCGACTGGAGCATGATGACAACCGAACGAAAAGTTTCCTATAACCTTCGTGATGGGAAGTATAAATTCCAGATGGTCTCAGTTGATGAGAACGGCCTTTCAGCTGGGCAAGGGATATCCATGATTATAGAGATTGAAAAGCCCATCTATAAGAAATGGTGGTTCATAATACTAATTGCTCTGATGTTGACAGCAATTGTTGTTCTCATCATCAGGCAGAGGGAAAAAGCACAAAAGGACATCCAGGCATACCTGGAAGATGAGCTCGAAAAGAGAACCAGCCTGATAATGAAGCAAAAGGCAGAAATCGAAATTCAGAATATTGAGATAACAGATAGTATAAATTACGCCAAGAGGATACAGTCAAGTATTCTGCCCGATATTAATAAATTAAAGGAAAGTTTCAACGAGGCTTTTGTCCTTTTTCATCCGAGGGATATAGTAAGCGGCGATTTTTACTGGTTTGATAAGGTAGATGATGAAAAATTCATTGTTGTCTGCGCCGATTCAACCGGTCATGGAGTGCCGGGCGCTTTTATGTCGATGATCGGTTCCACGCTTCTGCAGGACATTGTCACCCGCAAAAAAATAACACAGCCATCCCAGGTGCTTACCCTGCTTGATAAGCAGATATTTTCCACACTTAACCAGAATGTTGAGCTGGGAGTATCAAATGATGGTATGGATATGGTAGTATGTGAATTCAACCTGAAAACACGCCATATAAGATTTGCTTCAGCAATGCGACCCATAATACTGGTCATCTCCGGAGAATCATTTTACATAAAGGGCAACAGGTCGGCAGTCGGGGGTGAATCGGTAATTGAAAAGTATTATGATGATCAGGAGTACTATCTTAATGAAGGAGATATTGTTTATCTTTTCTCGGATGGCCTTCCCGACCAGTTTGGCGGAATAGATGGCAAGAAGATGAAGATTGCACGATTAAAGCGTCTTATAGACCAGATTGTCAAAGCTTCCAATGTCGGAACAGGAAAAATCAATCGCAAAGTTCTTTGATGAATGGAGAGGTGAATATGAACAGGTTGATGATATCCTGATGATGGGTATAAGAGTCTGATCAGTAGGTAGTTATTCTGGCCGAGAATTATTTCATTTGTGGAAACAATATTACTTGCGTTAAGAGCTCTGTCCAGTATATAAAAATCATATTTAATAGTGTCGGCAGGATTATAAAAGTTATAAAAGAAAGTGACATCGATAGTTCCTTTGAGTATCTTGTTTTGTCCTTCCCGTTCCATAAATGGAATCCTGTAGGAAGAAGGGATAAATAGCATCGTTTGGGGGTGCCGGCACCATTATTCCTGCCTGTTTTTTATATAGCGTTATGATCAGATTATTTGTATCTGATACTTCCTCGCTTGGTGGATTCATGCCGATATCCCCATCCCCATCTTCAAAGTAGAATATAAGTTTTCCACCTTTTGCTTTATTACCCAGTATATCGATAGTGTCAAATACCTCAAAGCTCCTGTATTCAATAAACGGCACAGGAGATAGTGATTCTATCCTTTGGCAGGCGTATGCGTTCAGGAGAATCACCGGAAAAATAAAAGCCCTGAAGATCTTTTTCATCATTATTCTGCGCAATAGTTATTAAACAAAAACCGGGCCAAAAGGATCACTTTTTTCTGAAATATAATCTTATAGGAACACCGGAGAAATCGTATTTTTCACGCATTCTGTTTTCAAGATATCTCTTGTATGGCTCTTTCACATATTGTGGCAAATTGCAGAAGAAAGCGAAAGTTGGCGTATAAACCGGAAGCTGTGTTACATATTTGATTTTTACATATTTACCCTTTAATGATGGAGGAGGGTTGTTGTTAACAATCCCGAGCATAACTTCATTAAGTTCCGATGTACTTATCTTCCTGTTCCTGTTCAGATTTACCTGTTCAATCACTTCGAGAACCTTATGGATTCTTTGCTTGTTAATTGCTGAGATGAAGAGAACGGGGTAATCAGTAAAAGGTGCGGTTTTTTCCTTGATCTCCTTTTCAATATTCGCTGCCGTATTCGTTTCTTTTTCAATGAGATCCCATTTGTTTACAAGAATGATCATTCCTTTATTGTTTTTCAGGATCAGTGAAATGATATTCATATCCTGCGATTCCAGGCCTCTTGTGGCATCAATCAGGAGAAGGCAGATATCAGAATTCTCAATTGTCTTTACTGCTCTCATCACAGAGTAAAACTCGACATCTTCCTGATTTTACCTTTTTTCCGAAGACCGGCTGTATCCACGAGCAGGAAATCATGCTGAAACTTATTATACCTTGTAAATATTGAATCACGTGTAGTTCCTGCAATCGGAGTGACGATATTCCTTTCTTCTCCGAGCAGTGAGTTTACAAGCGATGATTTTCCTACATTAGGCCTTCCTACAATCGCGATTCTCGGAATCTCCGGTGTTTCCATCGGAGCATCTTCCGGAAGGTTTTTGACAACTTCATCAAGAAGATCTCCGGTACCGCTGCCGTTGATCGAGCTGAGCGGAAAATAGTCACCAAGTCCAAGTGAATAGAATTCAGTAGCATCGGCAAGTCTTTCGTTGTTATCGACCTTATTCACAACAACAATTACCTTCTTGTTAACCTTCCTGAGAACAGATGCAACGGCATCATCAAGTCGGATGAATACCTACTGTAACATCGACCATAAAGAGTATCAGATCAGATTCTTCAATTGCAAGCATAACCTGTTTGTTTATCTCTTCCTCAAAAACATCATCAGAATTCTGAACATAACCTCCTGTATCAATCACTGAAAAATCAACTCCATTCCAGTTGGCCGTTCCGTAATTACGATCTCGTGTCACGCCGCTGGTTTCATCAACAATGGCTTCCCTTGAATCTGTAAGCCTGTTGAATAAGGTCGATTTGCCTACATTTGGTCTGCCAACTATTGCTACTATTTTGCTCATACTTCCTATCTATTAATTTACCTGTATCCGAATCTTTTCAAAATAGTGGCTTTTCCCTCCAGTCTTTGGTTACCTTAACATGCAGTTCGAGAAATACTTTCTTCCTGAAAAAATCTTCCATATCAATCCTTGATTCGGTTCCGACTTTTTTAAGCATTGAGCCTTTATGCCCTATTATTATACCTTTCTGACTGTCGCGCGCCACATGTATTATAGCGCTTATTTGTAATATTTTCGCTTCATCCTTAAAACTTTCAATTTCAATTTCAACTGAATATGGAATTTCTTTCTTATAATTGAAAAGTATCTTTTCCCTGATTATTTCCGAAGCAAAGAATCTCTCATATTTATCGGTAAGCTGATCTTTGGGAAAATAAGGAGGACTTTCCGGAAGTTTTTCCAGTATCGACTTAAGGAGAATATCAAGGTTAAAATTTTTAATTGCAGAAACCGGGATAACAGGTGAATCAGGAAAAAGATCGTGCCATTTCTCAACAATATTCTCAAGCTCTTCCTGGTTTGAAAGATCAATTTTATTCACGACTGCAATAATTACCGGAATTCCTGATTTGCTGAATCCTGTCAATATATTCTCCTTCATCCGCAATGTTCTTCTCTGTAACATCAGTAACATAAAGGATCACATCGGCATCTGTCAGGGCAGAGTTTACAAAGCTCATCATTGATTCCTGAAGCTTATACTGCGGTTTAAGAATCCCGGGGGTATCTGAATATACAATCTGGAAATCCTCTCCATTGACAATCCCCATTATCCTGTGCCTTGTAGTCTGGGCTTTCGGAGTATACAATGGAAAGCTTTTCACCAACAAGAGCATTCATGATAGTCGATTTTCCGACATTTGGATTTCCCAGAATATTAACAAATCCTGATTTATGATTCATAACGGAATATTAAAATATTCCCCTTTTCAGCATGCTTACTTCCTTCTCTGTGAGGAACCTCCATTTGCCACGCCTGACATTTTTTTTAGTAAGTCCTGCAAAGTAAACACTGTCAAGTTTTTTTACCTTGTATCCCAGTGATTCAAACATCCTTCTGCACAACTCTGTTCTGCCCTGAATGCAATTCAATCCCGATCTGAGTCTTATCATCAGCATCAGCATATGAGACAGCATCAGCAGCAACGTTAATATCATCGATTCGAATACCTTCGGTAAGTTTGAAAAGATCGTTTTTAGTCAACCGGTTTATCAAGAAAGACATGATATATTTTTTTTCTTTTATATTTCGGATGAGTAAGCTTTCCGGCAAGATCGCCATCGTTTGTAAGCAGCAGAACACCGGTTGTTGCTTTATCGAGCCGTCCGACCGGATAAACCCTTTCAGGAAAATCTTTGCCAAGTAAGTTCAAGAACAGTATGTTCGGCATGAGGGTCTTCAACAGTTGTTACATAATCCTTTGGCTTATTCATCAGAATATATACTTTCTTCTCAGCTGAAAGCTTTTTGTTTTTGAACCTTACATCATCGGCATAAGATACTTTTGTTCCAAGATCAGTAATAACCTTCCCGTTCACAGTTATAAGTCCGTTTCTGATATGTTCATCGGCATCCCTTCTTGAGCAAACACCACTATTTGCAATGAATCTGTTAAGCCTGATCTTTTCAGGCTCTGCTTTTCCGGAACTTCCTGCCCGTGAATTTTTTCCGGCAACAGATTTCCTGTTTTCCATACAATTATTATCAGGGTGCAAAGGTACAATTATTTGACGACATTCAGATTCGGAGATTTTTTTGCAAATTTGTAGTTCTAAAATCTGTAAAAATGGCACTAATAAAATCTATTTCAGGTATCAGGGGAACAATAGGAGGAAAACCGGGAGAAAGTCTTTCTCCGGTCGATATTGTTAAATTTTCTGCAGCATTCGGCACATGGGTATTGTCAGAAAGCAGGAAAAGCTAATCCAAGAGTTGTTGTAGGGCGCGATGCCAGGAAATCGGGTCCGATGGTGAACACGCTGATAATCACAACACTTCAAAGTCTGGGAATTTCGGTGACCGATCTTGGACTGGCAACAACTCCCACTGTTGAGATAGCAGTTACCGGACTGAAGGCCGACGGTGGAATAATAATTACTGCAAGCCACAATCCTGCTGAATGGAATGCACTGAAGCTGCTTGAGTTCAAACGGGGAATTCATTTCAGCCGGTGAAGGGCAAAAATTCTTGAAATTGCTGCAAGGGAAGATTTTGTTTTTGTTCCAGATGAACGTAAAGGCACTGTCGATTTTGATGATACCTGGGGGACAAAGCATATCGAGTCAGATACTTAACTTGAAAAGTGTAGATGTGAAGGCAATTAAAAGCCGGATTCACTGTGGCAATTGATTGTGTAAATTCTGTTGGGGGAATCATTGTTCCCAAGCTTCTTAAAGCTCTGGGAGTTAAAAAAATAGTTGAACTCAATACCAATCCTGATGGTAATTTCGCTCATAATCCGGAACCACTTCCTGAAAATCTTAAGGAAATCTCAGCTCTTGTTGTAAAATCGGAGCGGATCTTGGATTTGTTGTCGATCCGGATGTTGACAGGCTTGCTATTGTCTGTGAAGACGGAACAATGTTTGGAGAAGAGTATACACTTGTATCGGTTTCAGATTATATTCTTGGAAATACTCCTGGAAGTACAGTGTCAAATCTTTCCTCAACAAGGGCGTTGAAGGATATAACCTCCAGGCATGGTTGTACCCATTATTCAGCAGCAGTAGGAGAAGTAAATGTTGTTGAGGAGATGAAAAGAAGAAATGCAGTTATAGGAGGGGAAGGGAATGGGGGAGTTATATATCCTGAACTTCATTACGGCCGGGATGCACTTGCAGGAATAGCACTTTTCCTGTCGCACCTTGCAAAAAGAAAATGAAATGTTCAGTGAATTGCGTCAGCTTTATCCCACATATTTCATTGCCAAAAAGAAACTTTCACTTTCGCCATCTGCCGATTTTTCAAAAATTATTGAAGCCGTAAAGAAAAATTTCAGTCAGAACGAATTGACCTGAAAGAGATGGTTTATGGATAGGTTACCCTGGATGGATGGGTTCAGATCAGAAAATCCAATACTGAACCGATCATGAGAATATATGCTGAAGGGAGAACCGTGGAAGAGGCTGAAAATCTTGCTGATGAAGTGATTTCAATTGTTAAAAAAATCTAATTGATATTATAATAATCTGACGTAACGGAATAAATTCAGCATTTATGATGTCTTAATGTCATAAAGGCGAAAACGATGTTGTTAAATATTGTTAATGACATAATACAGGGTAGGCTCTTTTTAATATTTTTGGTCACTGATTTTGAATCAATTTAATAAAGAATTACGATGAAAAGAACGTTATCATTTCAGGAATTGTTTTAGCGTGGCAATTATAGAGCTGATTGTTATCGGAAAGGTAACGTCGAAGAAAGACATATGCAAATCTTTATGCAGAAGCAAAAAGAGGTGCAGTTTGATATAATTGTCACAACAACCGGTGAACTGCAGGCAAAAAAATCTACTGACATATTTGGACCTGAATTTACACAGAGCAGGAATATCAGGGCAATGGATATCAAAATAACAGATCTGGTACCTGAAGGAACAGAGGTGAAGAAAGGTGATTATGTTGCCACACTCGACAGGACAACATTCGATAACAACCTTAAGGATGAACTTGAAAGACTTATTACTCAGGAAACAAACCTGGAGATGAAGATACTCGATACTGCGGTAACACTCAGCAACCTCAGGGATAATATTAAAAATCTGAGTTTTTCTGTTGAAGAAGCTCAGATAACCCTTCAGCAGTCAAAATTTGAGCCTCCTACAACTATCCGTCAGGCTGAAATATCACTCGACAAGGCTGAGCGTTCACTCGATCAGGCAATCAGAGGTTATTCCCTGAGGGTTGAACAGGCTAAATCCGATATGAGAACAATGAAAAACAATCTTGCTGAACAGCAGCAGAGGGTTCAGCGATCTGGAAACAGTTCTTCAGAAATTTGTTATTACTGCTCCTTCCGACGGGATGATCATATACAAACGAGACAGGATGGGCGCTAAAAGAAAAGTCGGATCTTCTATAAGCCCATGGGATAATGTTGTTGCCACACTTCCCGACATGTCGTCAATGATCTCAAAAACATATGTGAATGAAATAGATGTAAGTAAAGTAAAGTCAGGTCAGCAGGTAGAGATTGTTGTTGACGCTTTCCCGGAAAAACATATACAGGATTGGTTACAAGTGTTGCAAATATAGGGGAACAGCTTCCCAATGCTGATGCAAAAGTCTTCGAAGTTGTTATAGCGATGAACGAATCAGACCCGATACTTAGACCTTCAATGACTACAGGGAATAAAATCATTACCAAAACAATTGCTGATGTTACTTATATTCCCCTTGAAAGTGTTCAGGTTGGTCCTGACAGTATACCTTTCGTTTACCTGAAGAACGGTGACAAACAGATTGTTGTGCTTGGTGAATCGAATGAAAACAATGTTGTTGTTGAACAGGGTGTTGAACCCGGAACCCAGTTATATCTCAGCACTCCTGAGAGTCCTGAAAGTTTTGAACTCCGGGGAGAGGATCTTATTGCCGTGATAAAAGATCGCGAATGAAGAAGAAAGAAGAGGAAGAGCGGGCAAGGGAAGCCGCTCAAAGACCATCAGGAGGATTTCCCGGTGGCCCGGGTGGATTTGGTGGAGCACAAGGTGGACCAGGAGGTGCACAGGGTGGCCGTATGATGAACCTTACCACAGAGCAGAGAGCACAGATGCAGAAGCTCAGGGAATCAGGTGATACAGCTGCAATGAGGCAATTCTTCAGGAATATGCGGCAGGGACAAACCGGTCAGCCAGCAGGACAACCTGGACAGAATGCACAACCCGGACAGAATGCACAGCCAGCTGAAGGGAGTCAACAAAGACAGGGAGAACAGCAGGGTGGTACCAGGCGGAGAACAACCGAGCAGACACCAGCTCAGCCAGGCAATTAATTAATCCAACCAATTTAACTGAAACGCTATGTTCAAGTTTATATTAAGATATTTTCACGATATCGAAATTGCCGTGGAGTCAATCATCTCCAATAAGCTGAAATCAATGCTTACGGCTCTCGGGATCATTTTCGGTGTGGCTGCTGTAATAGCCATGCTTGCTATTGGAAAGGGAGCCAAGCAGGAGATAATGGAACAGATGAAAATGGTTGGTGTGAATAATATTCTCATAAATCCGATTATTCCTGATAAATCATCTTCCGAGGAAGAAGGAGAGAAGCAGCAAAAGAAATTCTCAAGAGGACTGAATATGCTTGATGTGGATGCAATCAAGGAAACCCTTCCTTCAGTAAAAAGGATAAGCCCTGAGATCTCGTTCAATTCAACAGCTGTCCTTAATGGTGTAAAGTATTCCGCAAAGCTGGTGGGTGTCTCAAATGATTATTTCCATCTTTATAACCTTCCACTGGTGAGCGGCGCTTTTTTCAATGATTTCCAGGAAGAGAATGGAATCCAGGTATGTATTATCGGTGCAAATATCAGGGCTAAATTTTTCAGCAAGGTTGAACCCCTTGGCCAGTATATAAAATTTAACGGTATCTGGCTTAAAGTAATAGGGGTTCTTCAGAAAACAAATGTAAACCTTACGGGATTCGAAGAAAAAGGAGTTAATGTTTATAACGACAATATATATATTCCTATGCAGACGATGCTGCTCAGATATCAGAACAGGGCTCTGCTTAATACCAAGCTTGCTTCGGAAGCATCATCGATGCAGTTCAATTTTGGCGGTGGCCGGTATGGCCAGGATTGTTGTAAGCGGTTCCGATGCTTCAACCGATACCGAAACCAACTATAACCAGCTCGACAGGATCGTCGTACAGGTAACTGAAACCGAACAGCTTAACCCGACAACAGAAATATTGAGCCGGATGCTTACCCGGAGGCATACAGGGGTTAAGGATTTCGAGATAACCGTTCCTGAGTTGCTACTTAAACAGCAACAGAGAACAAAAGATATTTTCAATATTGTACTCGGTGCGATAGCCAGTATTTCCCTGATAGTCGGAGGAATAGGCATTATGAACATAATGTTCGCTTCAGTGATGGAGAGAATAAAGGAGATCGGAACAAGAATGGCTATCGGAGCAAAAAAGATGGACATTGTGGTTCA
The DNA here is from genome assembly GCA_963744745.1 of uncultured Bacteroidota bacterium. Lineage (GTDB taxonomy): Bacteria > Bacteroidota > Bacteroidia > Bacteroidales > VadinHA17 > LD21. The sequence goes on from CAVUVD010000002.1 coordinate 1,103,493, forward strand.
GTTCCTATCTGAAGCAGTTCTTATAAGTGTAACCGGTGGCTTTATCGGAATATTTTTCGGAGTGATAATGGCGAAGCTTATCGAGCAGATCGCCGGGATCATGACTATTGTCTCATTCTTTTCAGTCTTTATTGCATTCGGCGTTTCAGCAGCCGTTGGGGTGATATTTGGTTATTCCCCGGCAAAAAGGGCATCTGAAAGAGACCCGATCGAATCACTGAGGTATGAATAAAACTTTTAAAATGAAAAAAACCTATATTATTTCAATCATAGCTGGGCTTCTGTTTTCAGCTATAACATCAAATGCACAGGAAGTCAGAAAACTGACTCTCGATGAGGTTATCAAATTATCCGAAGAGCAATCTCCCAATGCCCTCATGGCCAAGCACAGGTTCAGGAGCAGTTACTGGCAGTACAGGACTTTCGTTGCCGAGTACAGACCGTCTCTTACACTCGATGGTACAACCCCTGATTACAGTAATGCTTATACAAGGGTTTTTACCCAGGGGATATGGGATTACGTAAAAACAGATAACCTGCAAACGATTGGTTCTCTTTCTCTTTCACAGAATATTGGACTGACCGGAGGTTCAATAGCCTTACGATCAGATTTTACATATCAGAAAGATTATGAGGCAGGAACTGAAAGATATATCACTGTACCTACCAGTATAAGGCTGGTACAGCCAATCCTCAGATATAACGAGCTGAAGTGGCAGAAAAAAACGGAGCCACTCAGGTATGAGGCTGCGAAAAAGACATTCCTGGCAAATGTTGAAGAGGTGCACAGAATGGCGGTAATGAATTTTTTCCAGCTCGCCCTGGCACAGATCAACAAGCAGATTGCAGATATGAACTATTCCAATGCAGATACGCTCTACAGGATTGCCCAGGGTCGTTATGACCTTGGAACAATTTCTGAAGATGAGCTTCTGCAGATGCAGCTTTCCTGGCTCAATACCGAGACCAACAGGAAACAGGCAGAAATGAACCTGCGTGACAGGGAGATACGACTCCGTTCATTTCTTGGCTTCAATGACCAGATCAGGCTTGAGCTTATCCTTCCGAGCGAAATACCTTCTCTCCAGGTCAGCTCACAGGAAGTATTCGATCTGGCAATGGCCAATAATCCTGAGATCCTTACACAACAGCTTGCCGTTGTTCAGGCCCAGAGCACACTTGCCCAGGCAAGAGCCGACAGAGGGCTGAATGCCAATATAGTAGCTAATTATGGATTACAGGGCAAAGACGAAAGTCTGAGCGTAGCCTACAGTGAACTGAGCCGGAACCAGGGAGTAAGATTAAGCTTTTCTCTTCCGATACTCGACTGGGGTCTCGGACGGGGAAGATACCAGATGGCCAAGTCGGGTCTTGAGCTGGCACAGGTTCAGTCAGAACAGGCCATTGTAGATTTTCAGCAGAACCTCAAACTCGATGTTGAGCAATTCAATCTTCAGTCTGAACAGGTAAGGACTGCAGCCAAATCCGATACTGTCGCTATGAAAAGATATGAAGTGACAAAGCAGAGATTTCTAATCGGTAAGATCGATGTTCTTGATCTGAATGACGCCGATACAAGGAAGGATGAGAACAAGAGGGCATATGTTCAGTCCTTGCAGAATTACTGGAATTACTTTTATAACCTCAGAGCTTTGACCCTGTTTGATTTCATAAACAGGAAACCACTCGAGACAGATTATGATGAGCTTATTCAATAGGTGTTAGCAGGGGGATTTTTTCAGGGGCTCTCGGAAGAGAGCCTTTTTTTGAGGCAACCGGCATCCGGGAAGAGTGTTTATCTTCTTGTCGCTACCCCTCTTTGCTTGCAGAGAGGGGGCAGGGGGTGAGTTCATGTGCACCCAAGCATCGGGCATAAAATTTTGATATTACTATATATTAACTCTTTTTATAAAAAATTAATATCTTTGCGACCTCATTAAATCGGATCAATAGAATCATTTAATTTATTAAATATCAAAATAACAAGCAGATGCAGAATAAAACAGCTGTCCTCATTCTTGCGATTACATTAGGCCTGGTGTCGATTTATCAGCTCTCCTTCACCGGTGCAGCCTACAAGGTGAGGAAGGATGCAAAGGAATACGCAAAGGGGGATCTTGTCAGGGAGACTGAATATCTCGACTCGATGCAGACACTGACAAAAGAACAATGGAGTTTTCTGGGGAATACTTTCAAGGAAGTTCAGCAGAAAGAGCTGAACCTGGGTCTCGACCTCAAAGGAGGAATGAACGTTATCCTTGAAGTTTCGGTTGAGGATATACTCAGGGCCCTTTCAAATTACAATACTGATCCGGTTTTCAACCAGGCTCTTGCCAGGGCAAGGGAATTGCAGAAAACAAATCCCCAATCTGATTATCTCACCCTTTTCGGCAGGGCTTTCCAGGAACTGGACCCGAATGCAAGACTTGCCGCGATTTTCGGAACTGTCGACCTCAGGGACAGGATCAATTTCAATTCATCGAACCAGGATGTTCTTGAAGTCCTCGATAGTGAGGTAACTTCTGCAATCGATAATGCTTTCAATATTCTAAGTACAAGAATAGACCGTTTCGGAGTTGTTCAACCTACAATAACGCATCTTTCTACCAAAGGCAGGATACTCATTGACCTTCCCGGTCAGACAAATCCTCAGCGTGTAAGAGAGCTCCTGCAGGGTACCGCCAATCTCGAGTTCTGGGAAACATATGAAAATGCCGAAGTTATCAGCTACCTGATTCAGGCAAACAATCTTCTCAGTGAAATAAGGGCAAACTCTGCATCATCAACTGATAATAACGTACCTGCCCCTGCAGCTTCTGCAGCTTCACAGGATACAGCAAAGAGTGCACAGGATCTACTTAACCTTATTGAAGAAGACTCAGCTGCAACCACTTCTGAACAGGGTTCGCGTGAGTCATTTAATCTTCAGAACCCTTTATTTGGATATCTTAATCCCAGAGTGAACAACGATGGGCAGCCGCTGTCATCATCAATGGTCGGCCTTGCTCTTGGAAAAGATACGGCAAGGGTTAATGATATGCTTTCAATGAACCAGGTGAAGGCCCTGTTTCCACGCGATGTCAGATTCCTCTGGAGCCAGAATCCTCACAAATATGACCCTACCAAAACATTATATGAACTTCATGCAATAAAAGTTACTACCCGCGATGGCAGAGCTCCGCTCGACGGAGATGTTATCACTTCTGCCAGAACCTCTTCAGGTATTACCGGTTCTGAAGTGGAAGTAAACATGACAATGAATGCAGAAGGAGCGAAGACCTGGGCAAGGATGACCCGTGAGAATGTCGGCCGCTGCATTGCAGTGGTACTTGATGGTTATGTAAGATCAAACCCCGTTGTTCAGGGTGAAATCACCGGTGGAAATACTGAAATCACAGGCGACTTCACAATCGAAGAAGCTGATGACCTTTCAAACATTCTTAAATCAGGTAAGCTGCCTGCTCCGGCAAAGATTATCTCCGATACAATTGTGGGTCCCACCCTCGGTAAGGAGGCAATCAACGCAGGTATGATTTCATTCATTATTGCTTTCGCAATTGTGCTTCTTTACATGGTGTTCTATTACAGCCGCAGTGCTGGTACAATAGCAGATATTGCACTCTTCACGAACGTCTTCCTGATCTTTGGTGTTCTTGCATCACTTAGTACAGTTCTGACCTTACCGGGTATTGCCGGTATCGTTTTGACAATGGGTATGGCGGTCGATGCCAACGTACTTATATATGAAAGAATACGGGAAGAGCTAAGGGCAGGAAAAGGCATAAAGCTGGCAATCTCTGACGGCTATAAAGGGGCCCTCTCGGCAATCCTCGACTCTAACATAACTACTCTTCTTACAGGTATTGTATTATATATTTTCGGAACAGGACCAATAAAAGGATTTGCCACGACTCTTGTTATAGGTATTTTCACATCATTGTTAAGCGCTATCTGGGTTACACGCCTTATTTATGAGTGGCTTCTCAAACGTAACACAAAACCTTAGCTTCTCAATTAAGTTAACGGCAAATATCCTCAAGAATACCAAAATAGATTTCATGGGCAAGAGAAAATTGTTCTACGGTATTTCTATTGCTATTACAATAATTGGAATCGCCTCATTGTTTATACGTGGTCTTAATCCAGGTATTGATTTCACGGGTGGAAGAACCTATGTTGTAAGGTTTGATGAACCTGTCACAACCGGGGAAGTTGCACAAAATCTTGCCGGAGTGTTTGGTGAACCGCCGCTTGTAGTTACTTATGGAAGTGAGAACCAGGTAAGGATCTCAACGAAGTACAGGATTAATGAATCAGGTACCGAAGTCAATAACGAGGTGGAGACAGCCTTGTATGAAGGCCTTAAAGGAATGGTCGGATCTGATGTAACCAGAGAGAAATTTCTTTCTGATTACCGTGTAAGTTCAGAAACAGTAGGTCCTACTATTGCTTCAAATATCAAGCGACAAGCTATATGGGCTGTTGCTCTGTCACTTGTAATGATCTTCTTCTATATATTTCTTAGATTCCGTAACTGGCAATATGGTCTCGGCGCCCTTGTGGCCCTGGCTCACGATACAATGATCGTAATAGGGATATACTCACTTCTCTGGGGAATCCTGCCATTTACGATGGAGATCGATCAGTCATTCATTGCTGCAATCCTTACTGTTATCGGTTATTCGGTGAACGACTCGGTGGTTGTATTCGACAGGATCAGGGAGTTCCTGCCTCTGCACCGGAAACGGCCTGTAAACGAAGTTATAAACCTTGCCATGAACGATACTCTGAGCCGCACGCTTAATACAGGTGTTACTTCGATACTCGTTCTTATTGCAATGTTCTTTCTCGGTGGAGCAACTATCAGAGGTTTCCTTTTCGCAATGATAGTTGGTATCATTGTGGGAACATACTCATCGATATTTGTCGCTTCGTCGATTGTATATGATACATCCAGGAAAAAAGGAATAAAATTCTGATATTCCATATCTGATAAAGAGCCTGTATATAAAGAACTTATTATGCAGGCTCTTTTTTATTTTCTTAACATAAAGTTTTGATGAAGTTTTCTACCTTTGTCGGGAATAGTCCAAAGTCCGTAAGTCCGTAAAGTCTATAAAGTCTGACGCATTACTTTCTGGATTTGATAGACTTTAAAGACTTTATGGACTTTAAAAACTTTAAGACTTTACGGACTGATTATATAGGAGAGATATTATGAGCGGCCAGGAAATATTTGTCATCGTTATCGTAGTCCTGCTTCTTTTTGGCGCAGACAAGCTGCCTGAAATGGCCAAAACATTCGGCAAAAGCATGCGCGATTTCAAAAGGGCTACCGATGATATCAGAAAGGAATTGGAATCGAGCACACAGGATATCAGGAAAGACCTTAACGAAGTAACCTCGTCTATAAAAAGTGATGTGACCCAGTTATCGGACAAGATAACCAGGGATGTTAGTGAGTTCAACGATTCCATTGAGAACAACATGAACGATATCACATCCCCGGTACGTCAGGAAATGTCAGGACTTTCAGACACTATTCAGCAGGATGTGAACGAAACAAATGAGAAAATCGAAACCCAGCTTAACGATGTCACCGAAAGGATAGAGGATAATCTTAATGATTTGAAGGAGAATATCCAGGAAGATCAAAAAGAGGACCTGGAAAAAACAAAGGACGATAAATACAAATACGGGAATTACGGAGAATACTCAGACTGACGCTTTTGTTAAACCTTCCGTAAATGATTAAGACCTCCGGAATCACAAAATCTTATGGATCATTAAAGGTCCTGAAAGGGATTGACCTTGAAATTAAAGACAGGGAGGTTGTATCGATTGTCGGGGCCAGCGGAGCAGGCAAGACTACGCTTCTCCAGATCATAGGAACTCTCGACAGACCTGACAACGGGACCGTACACTATAATAATACAGATATTAGCCGGTTCAGCAGCAGGGCATTGTCTTCATTCCGTAACAACAACATAGGTTTCGTATTCCAGTTTCACCAGTTATTGCCCGAGTTCACTGCCCTCGAAAATGTTTGTATTCCTGCTTTTATTGCAGGAAAAAGCAAACCGGAGGCAGAGAAGAAAGCCACCGAATTGCTTGGATTTCTTAATCTTACCGACAGACTGAGCCATAAACCGTCGGAGCTGAGTGGAGGAGAACAGCAGCGTGTTGCTGTTGCCAGGGCTCTTGTTAATAACCCTTCGGTTATCCTCGCAGATGAACCATCGGGTAATCTCGATACCGAAAATAAAACTGAATTGCACAAGCTTTTCTTCAGGCTCAGGGAGACTTTCGGACAAACGATTGTAATCGTTACACATGATCAGCAACTGGCAGGCATGTCCGACCGGATTCTCAGGATAAAAGACGGGATGATCCTGAATGAGGGTTGAAAATGAAGTATTCAATTTCAGACATAAAGGATTTCCTTGACGAAAAATCAGATCTTTATAACAGACCTTCTTTTATCGAATCCGATCCCATCAGTATTCCCCACCTGTTCAAAAGAAAGGAAGACATAGAGATCTCCGGATTTCTTACTGCCGCAATTGCCTGGGGAAACCGGAAAATGATTCTGAGAAATGCCAGGGAAATGATGAGTAGGCTGGATAATTCACCTTACGAATTCATAACTGATTCTACCGATGATGAGTTCGCTTCAATCGGCAGTTTTGTTCACAGGACCTTTAATTCAACTGATCTCTGTTATTTTCTTAAAGCCTTACGGCATATATATAAAAGCAAGGGTGGAATTGAAGCCGTTTTTAATGCCTGCCAGACTTCAGAATCACTGCAACCCGCACTCCATGCTTTTCATCAGATATTCTTTGAGCTCCCTCATGAAAAAAGAACTGAAAGACATGTACCTGATCCTTTCAGAGGATCAGCAGCTAAAAGAATGAACATGTTTTTAAGATGGATGATCAGAAGAGACGGCCGGGGAGTTGATTTCGGCCTTTGGAAATCGATATCTCCCTCTGTTCTTTCCTGCCCGCTCGATGTTCATTCAGGAAATGTTGCCCGGAAACTCGGAATTCTTACAAGGAAACAGAATGATGCCAAAGCTGTTTCTCAGCTCGATATGGTTCTCCGGACTTTCGATAGTAATGATCCTGTGAAATATGATTTTGCATTATTTGGACTGGGCGTTTTCGAGAGATTCTGAAAAGGGCAGAAGATTTCCACGACCTGGATGTATCAATTTTCTTTCCTGGTTCTGTAATTGCCAAACGACAATAAATATTATGTTATTTCCTGCAAACCGGTATCATTTATAACATAAAATCAGCTCTTTACTTAAGAAATATTTATATGTTGGATTCGGGTGCATATAATAACTTTTTTTTATCATTTTTTGGTTCCGGGTGAATCTTTTTTCTTAACTTAATACAATAATCTTCAGAGGCATGAAGGCAAAAGCATCAGGTCAGTCAGAAGATAACCATAAGGAACTTAACGGAAAACTGGATTTCCTGAGGCAACAGTTCCAGAATTTCTTTGAAAGTTCATTCGATGCGATTCTGATTACAGATATTCAGACCGGGAAAATCTTAGCCGCAAATCCGTCCGCACTCACTTTGTTACAGGTTAAAAAGGAAAAAATTGTTGGTTTTTGTAAAGCCGAATTGCATCTGATATATGATACAGAGGGAAATGAATTTAACATGGCCTATGATTCAGAGATCCCACAAGAGTTGAATATTATCAGGCAAGATGGTTCAGAAGTTCTCGTGGAAATCCAATCTGTAATAATTACATATCAAAGCCGGCAATGCATTATGGAAAGATACCGTAATATCAGCAATCATAAGCAGTCACAGAAAGAGTTAAAAAATGCTCTTCAGCATATGGTTGAGGAAATGAGCAAAAGGGAAGAACTTGAGCTTAAGCTGACTCATTCCCGTAACCTGATGCAATATGTTATTGAGCATAGCCGTAGTGCAATTGCAGTTCATGATAAAGACCTGAGATATGTTTTTGTCAGCAACGCTTATCTTAATCAGTATAATGTAGAAGAAAAAGAGATTATCGGAAAGCATCACTATGAAGTGTTTCCGGATCTGCCCAAAAAATGGCGTGATGTTCATCAGAGAGCTTTGAAAGGTGAGATATGCAGCGCAGAAGATGACCCGTATGTCAGAGCTGACGGTAAAACTGAATGGACACGATGGGAATGCCGGCCATGGTTTGAATCCGATGGTTCAATCGGGGGAATAATTATCTATACCGAAGTAATAACTAAAAAGAAAGAAGAAGAATTAGAACTTATAAAAGCGAAGGAAAAAGCTGAAGAAAGCGACAGGCTGAAGACTGCTTTTCTTCAAAATATGTCACACGAAGTAAGGACCCCCCTGAATACGATCGTGGGCTTTTCACAACTTCTGGTTGAATCATCCGAAGATCCCAGGCATAAATTCTATGCTGAAATGATTACTGCAGGCAGTGACAGGCTCATAAGGATTGTTTCCGATGTAATTGAAATTTCTCAGCTCAGGACAAGTCGGATAAAACTTAACTACACTCAGACCTGTGTGGATACACTCATCGGTAAAGTGCTTGATCCTTATCAAAAGGCAGCATTGCGAAAGAATATTACACTCAAATACAATTCAACATTATCTCCTGATCAGGAGATAATGACAGACCATAGCAAACTTGAAAAAATCCTTATCCACCTTGTTGATAACGCAGTAAAATTTACTTATGGACCTGGACTTGTCGAAATTGCCAGTACAACTCAGGACAGGAGGATACGGATCAGTATTACTGATACCGGGATAGGGATACCGGAAGATATGCAGAGAGTAATATTTGAACCTTTCAGGCAGATAGAGACTGATATGACAAAAACATTTGGTGGTAATGGCCTGGGGCTCAGTCTGGCCAAAGCATATACCGAACTTCTTAACGGAAGGCTTATTCTCAGCTCCTCACCCGGTGTCGGAACAACAGTTGAAATAGAATTACCCACAGAACCGGATCATTATGTGAACGATGATGTTAAATCATCAGGTATATTAAAGTTGAATACTAACCAGGGCACTTTGTTGGTAGTCGAAGATGAATACACCAGTTTTCTCTATCTTGAGGAATTATTAAAAAGTGAGAATGTAAATGTTCTCAGGGCAAATAACGGGAAGGTAGCAGTTGAACTCTGCAGGAACAATAAAGATATATCTTTGATCCTCATGGATATTAAAATGCCGGTTATGGATGGTACAACTTCGGCACGGATAATCAAAACCATTAATCCTGATATTCCAATAATTGCACAGACAGCTTTTGCTGTCGAATCCCAGAGAGAGGACTACATGAATACCTTCGACGACCTGATAACAAAACCAATCATTAAGAGCGAATTCAGGAAACTGATAAGTAAATATTTTGCCTGAGAATGCCCAATAGTTTTTTCAACTTCAAACAATTTACAATCAGGCAGGACAGGTGCGCTTTCAGGGTCGGCACAGATGGCGTCATACTGGGAGCTTATGCAGATGTTTCAACTGCAAAAAGAATTCTCGACATAGGTTCAGGAACAGGGCTGATAGCTTTAATGCTGGCGCAAAGGAGTAAGGCTGATATTACAGCCCTTGAACCAGATAATGAATCTTATCAACAGCTTCTTGAGAATATAAGTGCAAGCAAGTGGGATGACAGAATCCACGCTGTCAATGGGATAATACAGGAATATAACCCGGAATTCAGGTTTGATCTGATTGTTTCAAATCCGCCTTACTTCATCAATTCAATAAAGAATCCGGATGCAAGAAGATCAGCAGCCAGGCACAATGACAACCTTTCCCATCAGGATCTTCTGAAGAGTGTGTCGGAACTTCTTGAGGATAAAGGTATTTTCAGTGTTATAATGCCATTTGCAGAAGGGAATATATTTATTGCAGAAGCATCTGAATATGGATTGTTCTGTAACAGTATTCTGAAGATAAAGCCGCTTCCGGCATCTGATATAAGGAGGCTGGTTGTATCATTAAGCAGGCATAAAACAAAAACTGCTGAAAAGTATCTGACTATTGAGCATGGACCCAGACATGAGTTCACTGAGGAGTACAAGGTACTGACCAGGGATTTTTATCTTAAATTCTAACCAAACTTATTCAACAACAGGCAGGTCTTCCAATGGTTGCCAGAATTCTTCTTTCATTTCGATGCCGAGTGTCTTGAGCTCATCAATTACGGGATTATAGATTTCAGGAAGTACCGGCCTGTGTACCCCTGTTGCTTTAATCCGCCCTTCAAGGATCAGCTTTATTGCAATTGAAGCCGGAAGGGAAACAGTCCTCGATATGGCAGTATCCCCGGATGGTTTGCCGAAATCGATCAGTGAGGATTTTATTACTTCTTTTTTGCCATCGGTCCAGGAGGCCAGGAAAATATGCTGCATTATTACCATATCGCGCTCGTTTTCACCAAGCATCATCTTTTCAATCATCCTGTCTGATGTTATTTCGAATGGCGTTGTTTCATAGTATTTCAGTTTTTCATCACTGAAAAAGCCAAGAAATTCGAGCGATTGAATTGCTGCCGATTTTTCACCGGCTTTAAGCATTCCGGATATTGATTTCTTCAGATTTGAAACAGGTCCCGATCCTGATCTCTCCGAAAGAAAATCTGAATAGGTCATCCCGCTGTAGTCTTTAACGGTATCATCAAGCATCCTGAGCTTCTTCATTGCATCGATTGTTTCACACCACCCTTTATACCTGAATGTTCCTCTGTACAAGGTTGATGTTTCCTGGATACCGTAGATCTCAAGATAATCGATGGAATCCCTGTTCGGGTAAACTTCGAGCTCTCCAATTCCGGGGAAACTGTAATTGAAAGTTGTGGTGAAGAGATCCTGTGAGTCTATCAGTTTTCTTTTCTTCTTACTGAGGAAGAGTGCACTGTTCAGGCTTGCAAGGATAACGCCTTTCGGACTCCAGGAGAATTTATATTTCATGGGATTGTCAGCAGCCTCAGGTGCAGGAAGCGCCCCGCAGAGTGAATAAAACTCCTCGACTCTCCCGCCATTGGAATGGATCAGATCTATGACCTTCATTGCAGACATATGATCAATGCCGGGGTCGAGTCCCACCTCATTAAGGAAGATCAGGCCTGCCTGCCTGGCTGCCTCATGCATTCCGAGCATCTCTTTCTGCACATAAGAGGTTGTAACCAGCGGCTTTCTGTGCTCCAGGCATATTCTTGCAACATCCGAATGGTATTTATATGGAAGAAGACTCACGACAATATCACTTCCCGATGTGAGCAGGTGCAATGTTTCAGGATCATCCATCGACCAGTCAATTGATGCGCCGAGCGGATCACCGGCAATCATCTCATCAGCCCTGCCTTTCATGGGTGATGCAATAACAACATTATATCCGGACGACATCAGGTACCTGACCATCGGCTTTGCCACGAGCCCTGCTCCGAGAACCAGAACTTTTTTCATGATATAATTTTTGTTAACCGCAGGGAGCGCAGAATAAGAACGCAGAATTCGCAGATTTTTTTCAACGTAATCTGCGTATTTCCCTGCGATTTCTGCGGTTAAATGGATTTCATTATAAAGGTAATAAGTTTACTGCCAATTAAAAAGACCAATGCATAAGATTCAAGTTTATTATATTAAATTCCTTTTATCTTTGTTTGAACCTTAAACTAATCCCTGCCGAATTCTTATGCCGGAACCCGGATTTAACAACTATGTTGAAACACCGCTGATGAAGCAGTATTACAGCATCAAGACCAAACATCCTGATGCAATACTGCTTTTCAGGGTGGGCGATTTCTATGAGACTTTCGGGGAAGATGCAATAAGAACATCGGAGATACTCGGCATTACACTCACCCGGAGGGCCAATGGTTCTGCATCGTTTGTCGAACTTGCCGGATTTCCTTATCATGCACTCGATACCTATCTTCCCAGGCTGGTGAGAGCCGGACAGAGGGTGGCTATATGTGAGCAGCTCGAAGATCCCAAGCTCACAAAGAAGATCGTCAAAAGAGGCATTATAGAGCTTGTTACGCCCGGAGTCTCGATGAATGAGAATGTCCTTAATCATAAAGAGAACAACTTTCTGGCGGCAGTGCATATCGATAAAAAGATTGCCGGGGTGGCTTTTCTTGATATCTCCACAGGGGAATTCCTTACTTCCGAAGGTTCACATGAATATGTCGATCAGATGCTGAATAATTTTCAACCCAAGGAGGTGTTATTCGAAAAAGCGAAAAAAGATATTTTCAACGAATCATTCGGATCAAAATTCTATACTTTCAAGCTCGATGACTGGATCTTTACATCAGAAGCAGCCAACGACAGGCTCCTTAAACAATTTGAAACAAGCTCGCTGAAGGGTTTCGGAGTTCAGAACATTCCATATGGAGTTATTGCTGCCGGAGCAATTCTCTATTATCTCGATCTGACCCGTCATGAACAGCTCGGTCATATTACCGGCTTATCGAGAATTGAAGAGAACAGGTATGTATGGCTCGATAAATTCACAATAAGGAATCTCGAGATTTTCAATTCTCCCTATGAAGGAGCCAAAACACTTGTCGAGGTAATGGACCGTACAATATCTCCGATGGGAGGAAGATTACTTAAACGATGGCTCTCTCTTCCGCTAAAAGACATGCAGCCTGTAAACGAAAGGCTCGATATTGTACAGTATCTGAATGAGAACATACCAGTCAGGGATGAAATTTCAGGACTTATCAGGCAGATAGGTGATCTGGAAAGACTTATCTCCAAGGTTGCGGTAAACAGGATCAATCCAAGGGAAGTTGTTCAGCTGAGACGATCATTGCAGGCAATTGAACCCCTTAAGGATATTTGCCTTAAAAGCAGCTGCGGGCCTTTGATAAATATTGCCGAACAACTGAATCCCTGCAGGTCGGTTTATGAAAAGATTGAAAAAGAACTCAGCAATGATCCTCCTGCTCAGCTGAATAAGGGCAATGTTATTGCAAGGGGTGTATCACCCGAACTTGACGAACTTCGTTCCATTCTTTACAATGGGAAAGATTACCTTGAAGCTTTGCAGGAACGGGAAAGCCAACGCACCGGAATAACATCCCTGAAGATAAGCTTTAACAGTGTTTTCGGGTATTATATTGAAGTGAGAAACACTCATAAGGATAAGGTTCCACCGGAATGGATCAGGAAACAGACCCTTGTAAATGCAGAAAGGTATATTACAGAGGAATTAAAGGAATATGAGAGTAAGATCCTCGGTGCTGAAGAAAAGATAATCTCCCTTGAGACAAAGCTGTTTACTGATCTTGTACTTTCGGTGCTTGAATTTATTCCGCCTGTGCAGCTTGACTCGTCGCTTGTTGCAAGACTCGATTGCCTTCAGTCTTTTGCAGTTATCTCGGAACAAAACAAATATGTAAGACCTGAACTGAACGATTCAAAAACTCTTATCATTGAGGATGGACGACATCCTGTTATCGAAAAGCAGCTGCCTGCCGGCGAATCATACGTCCCAAACGACCTTTTTCTCGATACTGAGGACCAGCAGATAATAATACTTACGGGGCCTAATATGTCGGGGAAATCGGCGCTGTTGCGTCAGACGGCGCTGATAGTGCTGATGGCCCAGACCGGCTGCTTCGTTCCGGCAAAGTCTGCCAGGATAGGAATGGTGGATAAGATATTTACAAGGGTTGGCGCATCCGATAATATCAGCCTGGGTGAATCCACCTTCATGGTTGAAATGAATGAGACTGCCAGTATTCTGAATAATCTTTCTGACCGAAGCCTGGTCTTACTCGATGAGATCGGAAGGGGAACAAGCACTTATGACGGCATATCTATTGCCTGGGCCATGGTGGAGTACCTGCATGAGAACAAGACAAGAGCAAAAACTCTTTTTGCCACTCATTATCATGAACTTAATGAAATGGAGAATTCATTCTCAAGGGTCAGGAACTTCAGTGTTTCGATAAAGGAGCTTAACAACAAAGTTATTTTCCTGCGTAAATTAAGGAGGGGAGGCAGTGAACACAGTTTTGGAATACATGTGGCCAGAATGGCAGGAATGCCAAGGAGTGTTGTACGGAGGGCTGATGAGATACTTGCAGAACTTGAGCAAAGCCACAACAAAAAGGAACTGACAAAACCAATAGCCGGCCTCGCCGAACACAGGGAAGGAATGCAGCTCAGCATTTTTCAGCTGGATGACCCAGTGCTGAAACAAATCCGTGACGAGATGCTGGAGATAGATATTGATAATCTGACTCCGGTTGAAGCCCTGAATAAACTATATAACATCAGAAAGCTTCTGAAATAAATTTGTTTAACTTGGTCACGCACAGACCTCTGATTTATGAGATTGCTTTCAGAAGTGAGAACCCTTAAAAACCTGGTCCTGCTTTGTCTGGCTTTATTTTCAACGGAACTCAGGGGGCAAAGACCGGATTCCCTTAATCCCAATATTGAATCGCAGGAGATTTTAATCAGGCAGGATACGGCTCTTGAGAAAAGGAAAAGAGGGGCTCTCGCTCTTGAACCCGATACAAATTTTACTTTTGAGAAGTACAGGGATTTCCTGATATCAGTCTCGGATCAAAGCAAATACCTGGTTCTTCCTCTTGATGAATTCAGAACTACTTTCGATAATAATAAGATCGTTATCGGGTTAAGGCACGATGTAGACAACAGCCTTTCGCATGCATTCGATTTTTCAGAAACAGAATGGAATCTGGGTGTCAGATCAACATACTTCATCCTGCATACTGCATCATACTATCTAAAAAACGCCTATGATAAATCAGTGCATAATGAAAGTATTTTACCTGCACTTTTAATAATGCAGAATGAAAGAGATTTTGAGATCGGCTGGCATAACGATCTTGTTACCCTCCAGTTGATCTATAACATAGATCCTGTGAGCTTTCTTAAAAATGAACTTGCCTGGCTGAGATCAAACAACCTTTATATATCCGGTACTGCATCACACGGGTCACCTTATTGTCATGATTATTATTATCTGAATTATTATTTTTTTGAAGAGTGTTCAAATCCACCTCACCCTGCCTTTCTGAATAATACCACGGTAAATAAAAACGGTATGGTTCTCAATCTTCAGAAAGGGAAACTGTCTGATTTCAACCTGAATTACGAAGCATACTTCCTGAACAATAATAAATACTACTCTGATGCTTCAATAACAAATGGTGTGAGATGGAGTACGGGTATGCTGGATCTTTCCCTGCTCAATCCAGGCGATCGGGTCATTATCCTTTTGCATCCTGTTCACTGGCATAAAGCTTCGATTGCGACCGGGATACAGGAATTCAGCATAACCGGGCAAAAGTCTTCAATTGTCGATCCTGTAAATAATCTGGTTACAATCACAATGCCTTACGGCACTGATGTGACATCGCTGAAACCAGCTTTCAGACTTTCTCCCGGTGCACAGGCCAAAATTAATGGGGTACTTCAGAAATCAGGATATACAAGGAATAGTTTCCTAAGCCCGATTGCTTACAGGATTTATGCTGAAAACAGGGATATACAACAGGTGTGGACTGTCAGAGTGACGGTAGAAAAGAATTCAGCATCAGAAATATTATCGTTTGATGTTCCGGGCAGTGAAGGAACAGTTCATCTTGATTCACCAGGAAGGTCAATCATCCTTGGACTCCCATGGAGAACTGATCTTACCGCTGTACCCGTAAGTTTTGTTCTTTCTCCCGGCGCCAGGATTTGGATCGGAGATGTTGAATTAAATGGAAATTCAGGAATAATTGATCTGAGCAATGATGCTGTATTAAGGGTGGTCGCAGATGATGGGATCTCTATGAGTATCTGGAATGTTGGTGTTTCCCTGATTACAGGATCGTCAGAAACAAGGATCACCAGGGAAGAATTCAGGGTTTATCCTAATCCTTCTGAGGGTGTTCTGCACCTGCAATTCAGAAATGCAGTGAATCCGCCCAGGATAGAAGTATTCAATTTCAGAGGAGAGAAAATCTATTCCGGAAATTTCAATAAAACAGGCTTCTTCTCAGTTGAAATTGATCTGACTGGTGAAATGCCGGGCTTATACATTGTCAGAAATCTTTCTACAGGTCAGCGGACTATGGTCGTAATTCAGTAATTTTATAATATTATTTCCCGAATTAAAAATGTGAATCAGTTAAGTATTCTGACTGACCAATAAACAAATCTTAATAATGAAAAAATATTTTTCCATTCTCTTCTGTGCCGTTATTTTTACATTCCAGGCATTATCCCAGGTCTCACCAGTAAGACAGGTGAAGCTGAGCGCTTTTTTATTGCAGTCATCAGCCCTTGTAGCTGAATCAGGTGAAGAGCTTTCTTCTCCGGATTACAAATCAGGAATTTACTGGTTCCCGGTTCAGGTACCTTCAACAGTACTTACGGGCCTTGTTGTAAACGGAGTCTATCCGGATCCTTATCAGGGAATGAACAACATGCTCATTCCTGATGCATCCGATGAATTCAACAAAAAATATGATCTTGAGAAGTTCAGTCATCTCCCGAATGATCCGAATCCCTGGAAAAAGCCCTACTGGTACAGGACGACTTTCACTGTTCCTGCTTCTGATAAAGGCCGTACCTTTCAGCTGATTTTCAAGGGTATAAATTACAGGGCTGCAGTCTGGGTAAACGGCAGGCAGATTGCTGATTCCACTGAAATGGCCGGCATGTTTGCCGAATACAGCCTTGATGTAACAAGGCATATCAAAGCCGGCGCAGAAAATGCCCTCGCAGTAAAAATATATCCCCTGGATTACCCGGGACTACCTTCAACAGAACAGCTTGAAGCGCTTGGAGATTTCTATCCGAACGGAGGACCAACCGGCGATATAGGTAAAAATGTCACAATGCTATGTTCTGTAGGATGGGACTGGGTGCCGCCTGTGCGTGACCGCAATATCGGTATATGGGCGCCGGTTTACCTGAGAACTACAGGTGGAGTAACAATATCAGAGCCGAAAATTGTTACTATGCTGCCCGATCTGCCTGACACTTCAAGAGCAACAATCTCTTTGAGTCTCAATTTGATTAACCATGGCTCTGCCGATGAGAAAGGAAAACTTACGGTTACTATTTCTCCCGAGAATTTCACCGGGAAACCTTTCGAAGTCACCCAGGATTTTTCTGTTAAAAAGAACTCCCTTTTCCAGATTGACCTGAACCTGAAAAAACGAAGGAACTTGTGATTTCAAAACCTGCAATCTGGTGGCCAAATGGTTATGGAAAGCCTAACCTTTACCGGATGAGATTACAGTTAATAACAAGTTCCGGGGTATCGGATGATACTTCTTTCGTTTTCGGCATAAGAACCGTGAGCACAAAAGCTCAGGATGTAAACGGCTCCTGGAGACGAGATTTTTATGTGAACGGCAGACGGGTTCATATCACAGGCGGCGCCTGGGTTCCGGATATGATGCTTAACCGCGATTCATTGCGTTACGATTATGAGATGCGGTTGTGCAGGAATTCCAATATAAACCTGGTAAGGATATGGGGTGGGGGAGTTACACCCCGGGATGAGTTTTTCGATGCTGCCGACAGATATGGGTTGATGGTCTGGTCTGACTTCTGGATTACCGGTGATACCCAGGGTGAATTTAAAGGATCTCCCGACTGGCCACTGGAAGGGGAGGTCTTTGTGAAAAATGTTCAAAGCACGATCCTTAGGATCAGGAATCATCCGAGCCTTCTTGTCTGGACTGGAGGTAATGAGGGACATGCAAGGAAAGAACTCTATGATGTTATGAGAAACAGTATCATTAAGCTCGACGGAACAAGACCGTACATCCCCAGTTCTTCAGGGTTCGCAAAGCTTCCTGAGGGTTTTGACGGTGCATGGCCCGATAACCTGCCAACAGGTGTTTACAGCGGTGGTCCGTATACCTGGCAGGACCCTAAAGTATACTATTCCAAAGCAATAGCAGGGAGAGACTGGGTATTCAAAGATGAGACAGGTCTGCCATCACAACCGCCTTACAATATCATGCATAAAATAATTCCAAACCTTGTATGGGATAAAAAGCTTCCGTTCCCCCTTAATCATACATGGGGTTACCATGATGCAGCAACAGGTAACGGCAGGTGGGATCTGTACTATAAAGAGATGGTTAAAAGATACGGTGAACCTGCCGGCATGGAAGATTTCTGTGATAAAATGCAGCTGATGAATGCAGTTGGTTACCAGGGAATTTTTGAAGCTGCCGGTCATAAGCTGAATGATATCGGTGGAGTAATGCTCTGGAAACTCAATGCTGCTTTTCCAAGCGTGGTCTGGCAGGTTTACGACTGGTACCTGATGCCCAATGCCGGTTATTATTTCATGCAGAATGCATGTGAACCACTTCATATTCAGCTTAATATAGCAAATAATAAGGTCCTGGCACTTAACAGGACATACAAAGAAGCATCAAATCTGACTACTGTTGCTGATGTGTATGGAATAGATTCCAAACCGGTCTTTCATGAGGAAAAACAGATAAACCTTTCCGCAACTGAAGTTGAAACAACAACAGATCTCTCGGCTGTCCTGTCAAAGGCTTCAGGGATATGCTTTGTGGTGTTAAGGCTCAAAGACAATACAGGGAAAACTTTATCATATAATACATACTGGCTCTCTGCAAACAACGATTATAAGACTCTTAGTAATATGCAGAAGGCGAATGTGAGCTTTAAGGTGACTGGTAACAAGGATTCAAAAACTGACAGAAGCTGGACCATAAACGTTACGAATACCTCAGGTATCCTGGCATTCTTTATTCGTCCCCAGCTAATTGCGGGTGGGGAAGAGATACTGCCCAGTATGTGGTCGGCGGGTTATTTCACTCTGACACCGTCTGAGACAAGGACAATAACTGTCACCTGTCCGAAAGCTGCCTTTGAGGGAAAAGAACCGGAGATCAGGATCTCAGGCTGGAATGTGGAGTAGTATAGAATGAAAGGTTGAAAAAACCGCAAAGTAAGCAAACGTATTTCGCAAAGAGCGCAAAGTAAATAATTGAATATTCTTTGCGTTCTTTGCTATTACTTTGTGTTCTTTGCGGTAAAAATAAAGTATATATTATAATATGATATATAATATATATTAAAATAAAACCGGTTTATTTCACTTTATTGTATACGAAGACTCCTTTGAATTCCTGCCCTGCCATCTGGATAGTCTGGTCGATACTGAGTGTATCACCTTCAGCTTTCCAGTTTTCTTTTGCTACCAGGTGATCTTCTCCTCCGCCGCTGTAAAAGGTTGTGTTTGAGTCAACTATTATTGTTCCGTCTGGTCCTTTCTGGGCTTTTGATACTCTTGGCATATCAAAAATAGTAATCTTTGCTTCCTTTCCGTCAAGTGTCATATTCTCCGCAAAGGGATATTCCTGGTAATTAGGATCTGTATATGTGCGGGTCGTCAGGACGCTGTCGCCCTTAACCATGATAGTGATCTGGGTGAGATACAGCTGATCGGAAGGCACGTTGCTTTTATCCTTATTGATCTTCCAGATACCGTTAAAATTTGAAAGTTGTGCTGAGAGTGAAAATGCCACCATCAGGAAAAATGCTAAAAGGGATGTTCTTTTCATGGTAAAGTTCATTTAGAATTATTGGTTAATTTGTCCTAAAGATAATAAACAATGTCTGTTTTTTAGTATTCTTCCGGCATTGTTTTCAGCTGCTCACAGGTAATACAGTGCTTTCTTGCATACAGAAGTCTTCCAAAAGTCTGCTGCAGCAGGCTGCCCTGGATTAACATTTCATGAGAGAGATGGAGAATGACTCAAGGTTATTACCCGTGGATTTATATATTGTTACAAAAACCGTTTGAATTTATCTCCGAGCTTGAAATACGTATACCTTCCCGCATCATCACCTGCAACACGCAGGGCGTCACCGGATGTCTCAAAGGTGCTTTTTTCACCTGAGATACGCGAAAAATAAACATCATGATCGTGCCCGTCTTCTTCACGGAGTATAACATGAATAAGGTTCTCGTGAATATCAGATTCAAGTGAGGTGTTGCATACCGGGCAGAAAAACTCAAGAGCTTCCCCTTCTATAGTCTCGAATGAAGGATGTTTGACACTTGCATAATTACCTATCTGTGGATGCAGCAACAGCAGTCCGCTCTTCTTTTTCTGATTTCTTACTTTTAAAATCAGGTGACTTCCGACCCGGATCTGGGCAAGACATTTTGGGCAAAGGAAATCATTCATTTTTTGACCTGCTGTTTATTATTATTAAAACAATTATTCCTGACAATAAGTTCCGGAATTAATAAGCGGTTCAACATATATATAAATAAAAACCTGTTTGCCGGAGCAGACAGGTTTTGGTTATCAGGCAGTAAAGATGAGTCATTGGTATATCAGTTCCTCTGAATACACTGCTTCGATGCATACACCTGTTCTGTCGAGGAATTCGGCTGTGCTTTCGCCACCGGCGAAAATGTAAACAAGATCATTATTTATTTTAATTGTTTCACTGTCAGAAATAATTGTTACTGTTTTTTCCTCGATGCTTTTCAGGTCTGCCCTGAAGAATACATTAATTCTTCCTCTGAGCATTGCTTTTTCGATGGACTTGTTGTTGAGTGGTGTTAACCTGTCAAAATATGCTTTCTGACATACTATGGTTACCTGGTTTTTTTCAGAGAGCATCAGAGCTGATTCTGCTGTTGTGTTCCCACATCCTGTTATTATAACTTTTTTCCCTGATATACAATCGCTGTCAGGCAATCTGTAAGCCACTTTCTCCAGGTTCTCGCCCTGGATATTTAGTTTTACAGGACTTCCTCTTCTTCCAATGGCCAGCAGAACAAATGTTGTAGTAAAATTCTGGTTATCAGAGGAAATAATATTGAAATAATCATTGAGACGGATAATCGACTGTACCATACAATTCTCCTGTACAGGGATCCTGAATTTCATTATCAGTTCATACCACAGATCCGCCAGCTGTCTTTTTGACGAATGCTTGAGAGTTACTTTCCCTGCGATCGGAAGGTCCAGTGTGGTTACTCCTGAAACTTTCTTCCTTGGGTAATTTAAAATTGAAAGTTCAATTGTATCCTGCTCCAGGACGATGAATCTCAGATTATTTTTCCTCGCATTAAGGGCAGCTGATAATCCTGCTGTACCTGCTCCGACAATTACCAGGTCATAATCAGCCTTCCGGTTGTCTTTGAGCGATCTTACAATGTTGTCTACAGCAAGAATAGCCTGCTCAGATGCATTCCTTAACAGCCCCATTCCCCCAAGTTCACCTGCGATAAATATTCCCTGCATTGCCGATTCGAAGTTTTCATAAAGGTGTGGCAGTTCTTCCCCACGTCTCTCCCTTCCGGCGGCCAGTGTAATAGCATCAAAAGGGCATATCTGGAAACAGGCTCCATGCCCGAGGCACCGGGTATAATCAGCCAAAATAACTTTATGGCCTTTCACGGCAAGAACGCCATTCTCCGGACAGGCATCAATACATTGTCCACAGCCAATGCACTTTTCAGCATCAATTTGTGGTTGAAGAGTAGCAGGTTCCGGCAGGAGTGTATCATCAGGTTTAGTCTCTGCGGTTTTAAGACTGACAGTCAATCTGTCAGTATTCCACAGGTAGAAAACCACCACGGTAATAAACACCATTGCAAGGAGAAAGTATAGAAATGCGCTGAACATATATAGTGGTTTAGTGTCAGAAAGTGGCTTTTTGAGTACTGTTAAATCTTTAGCGACCAGTTCTTAAACAAAGGTAAACCACACTGCTTTTCAATGGGTTAAAAGATGGTGAAGAATGGATTAAGAATGGGTTAAGAAAGTGAAAAAAATTAACGTCGAAAGCACAGGAACAATGTAGTTTAATTGCAATCGGTTTTTGAACAAACCTTAAATCAGTTTTGTCTTCTCAGTACTCAGGTCTGTATACTGTTTTGGAGTTGTTTATTGTCGAACTAAATCGGTTTGATATGAAAAAATTCAGAAGTTTAGTAATTGTGCTCCTTGTGGCGGCCAGCATTTTACCGGCATGTTCATCGATGAAACGGTCAACAAAGGGCGCCGCTATCGGAACAGCTGCCGGAGGCGCAGTGGGAGCTGTTATTGGAAGGGCTTCAGGTAATACCGGGCTCGGTGCAATTATAGGGGCTACGGTGGGTGGCGCTACCGGTGCGATAATCGGCCGGCAGATGGACAAGCAGGCAGCTGAAATTGAGAATACCATACCTGACGCAAAAGTAGAACGTGTTGGAGAAGGCATTGTTGTTGAATTCAGCAGTAATGTGCTGTTTGGCTTTGACAAGGCTGAGGTAACCGGCGAGGCACAGCAAACACTTGATAAGCTTGTTGATGTTCTCAACAAATATCCTGATACCGATATTGAACTGCAGGGACATACCGATGATACCGGATCGGATAGCTACAACCTGACCCTGTCGGAAAAACGTGCAAGAGCTGTAGATAATTACATTGAGCGAAAAGGTATTCCTGCAAAAAGGATCAAGATCAAGGGCTTTGGCGAAACAATTCCGAAGTACGACAATTCGACAGACTCCGGACGTGCCCAGAACAGGAGGGTTGAATTTCTTATAACTGCTAATGAAAAAATGGTGGCTGAAGCTGAAAAACAGGCTGAAGGGAAGAAATAATAAATTACTCATTTAAATTCCTGAAGTATGAAAGCAAAAACATTTTTAATTCTGGTGTTAGTTTGTCTTTCCGGATCGATGGCTATCGCACAGGAAATCCGGTTTGGTGTTCTTGGCGGCGTTAATTTTCAGAATATCAATGGAAAAGATCAGGCTGGCGACAAGCTTGAAAACACCCTTCTGATCGGTTATCACGCGGGTGTCAATGTCTTCATCCCTATTTCCCCGGAGATCGGCTTTCAGCCGGGAGTCCTGTTTTCTTCAAAGGGAGCTGTTTTTGAGGATGATCCTGAAACGAAGTACAGGATCGGCTACATTGAAGTTCCGCTGAATCTTGTTTACCGGGGACCCCTCGGAGACAATTTTGTACTGCTTGGCCTGGGCCCTTATGCTGCAATGGCAGTTGGCGGAAATCTGATGGTGGGGGATGTCAAAACATCACTCGATTTTGACGATGACATTACAATATGGAATCCGCTTGTTGTGAGAAGATTTGATGCAGGGGCAAACATATTTGCCGGCTACGAGCTCAGCAGTGGTCTTTTCTTTACTCTCAATGCACAGTTGGGGCTCCTGAAAATAAGTCCCGATGCCACATTGATTCCTGATGATGAACGCAGCTGGATGAATACCGGTTTCGGAGTTTCTGTCGGATTCAGATTCTGAGAATTTATATTAACGAAAGTCCTCAAGGCTGCCTGTAAAGGGCGGCCTTTTTTATTTAAGTCTGGCGGATCGGGAGCAAAAGTGCTTTTATTATGTCCTGATAATAGTCTTAAACAAAAAATCCTTCATAAGCAACTGTCATGTCAGGGACATGATATCGGTAGAAACAGGAAACCTCAATTTGTATTTAAGTGCCGTCAGGCACGATATCGTTCATATCCACAGATTTATAAACAAACCTGTTATCATAGTCAATACCAAAATCATTCAACAATTCAACATATTCCTCTTAAAAGTATTTGTTGCTATGATGAATAACCTGCCTGTCATTGTAGTCAACTATTTTAATAATTTTCAATTTATTATATGAGAAAGCTCCAAATGCCTTCCTCCCAGGAGACTATTTAACACGGAGACACGGAGAACCCGGAGTTGCACAGAGCTACTCAAGATAAAATCTGCGAAAATCAGCGTGCATTTCAATCTGCTTAATCTGCGGGAAACAATAATCTCATTTACCACGGAGTTGCCCGGAGTTCCACGGAGAAAACACGGAGTTTAAGTACTCTAAATACTCAAGCGCACTTTAGGCACTCCAGGCACTTCTAATAGCCCTCCTCCCTCTCCATCCCCCTCTTGATCCACTCGGGCACCACAGTATTCAGGAACTCTTCTATCTCGGCATTCATCTGCTTTATATCGAGCCCGACATATTCCTGTGCCTTCAGCTTTGTGCTGATATCCGGATACGGTATTTCTTCATTGTAACCAAGAGTCGCCAGAAGCCTTGCAAGCTTAACCCTCGCATCCTGGGCATAAGCGATACCGCCACCCACAATCCTCCCTGTTTCAACAGGAGAGTGGAATGAATTGCCATGACCGGCTGCTGCAAAATCCCACCTCCACTGAGCACGCCGTATATCACTCAGAATACTCTTCATCTGCTGTTCTGTGGCGCCTTTGTCCCAGGCCGATTTTGCTTCAATATGACTTCTCACCAGCAGTTTTTCAAGTATCCGCCTGTTTTCCATTATCTTATCCTGCCTGGTGTAAACATCCTGTATCAGCTTTTCCGTTTCCTCGCGGTGACAAACCTGGCAGGAGTTGGCAACATTGTTCAGCGGACTCTGAATATGGTGATCTGTGAATTTCTGACCTCCTTCACTTATAAAAGGCATATGGCAGTCTGCACATGAGACACCTCGTGAAGCATGTGTCCCGGTAAGGTATACCTCATAATCAGGATGCTGTGCCTTGAGCATTGGTGCGCGGCTCATTGAGTGGGTCCAGTCGGAGAATTCAATATTGTCGTAGTATTTTTCGATCTCTTCAAGGACGGTCCCGTCTTTCCACGGGAACACCAGGTAATTCACGCCTTCCTGTATTTTCTTATTGAAATAGTATTCCACATGGCACTGGGCACAGACAAGGCTTCTCATCTCCTGGTGGGTTGCTTTCTCTATGTCCATGCCTCTTGCCTGGAATGCTTCCACCAATGCAGGCCTTGAAATATGCAGGTTCATTGTTTTTGCATCATGGCAGTCTGCACAGCCTATAGGGTTGATGATCTCGGCGCCTTTCTGTTCCCAGGTTCCCGCGTAAAAACCTGCCACTCCTTCCTGGTTCATGAGCCTCGGCACATCCGGACTTTTGCAAGTCCAGCAGGTATTCGGCAAAGGGCTGGGCTTTCCTCTTACCGGCGAGCCGTGCCGCAAAGAATTCCGTACATCCTCAAGGGCGTGCAGGTGACCCCGTCCCTGGTTGTAACCTTTTGAAAAAGGATAACCTGCCCACAATATTACCATTTCGGGTGATTCCTCAAGCAGGTCGACATTGGCGCTGCCGTTATATTTGCTTCTGAAGGTTGTATCGGCAGTCTTCATGTAGGTGTCATATTCTCTCGGGAAAACTTCTCCCCATACTTTGTTTCTCGGCTCAAACTGGGAAAAGGTTATCTGGGGAGCATACGCGAATGCTGCTTCGGTTCTTCTTTCCACAATTGATGATGCCAGTAATCCAAGCAGGAATACTATACCCGCTGTTACAAAGAAGATAAGCCAGCCCAGCCAGGGTCTGCCTTTAAGAATGTCCTGAATCGGTCTCATTTATAATTTATTTCGTTAGTTCTTTAAGCCATCCCGGTGTGATAGGGTCCGGCAGAGGTACTCTTGCATAAGGCACACTCGAAAGACTGTTGACACGGCCATGAGGTGTTTCACGGTGGCACTCCCAGCACTTTCTCTCCATCCTTGATGTGTGTGTCTTATCGGAATATGCAAGCAATTTTGAATCAGTCAGTAGCTGTGAATGACACCTTATGCAGTTTTTGTGCACTACTTCCCTTCCTGCTTCCTTGATGAATATCACCTGGGGCTCCAGTCTTAGGGTGAACATTGTCGCATGCCTCAATCCATCCTTGGCTTTAAAATAGTACTTGTTCAGAAAATTATTATGAGGAACATGACAATCGTTGCAATGTGTTTTTTCCCTGTGAGAGCTATGATACCAGGTGGCATATTGAGGCGCCATAATATGGCAGTTTGTGCAGGCTTCAGGTTTATCGGTGATGTATGATGATGCGTTGGAGATATGAAAAGCAAAAGCCCCCAGTCCGAAGAAAATGGCCGCAGCAAGCAGAACCGGAAGCTTCCAGGGATCCGGCGGGATTAACTTCCTGATTAAATCCATGATGCAATATAGCGAAAATCCGGGAGAGAGGCAATGACGTCATTCCGGGAATAATCTTTAACTTTGGGGAATTTTTCCCCTGTTCGTGTTGTCTAATCATTTATGGACTTTCGGGAAGAGCAGGAATGAGTTGTTAAAGGTTGTTAAACTTTTGAATGCAGCTTTGCTGATAAAACAAATTGGTTTACTTTAACATTCAAATTTTTAAAAACGAGGGGATGGTGTTCTCAGGTTCTTCCGGCAAGCGGTTCAAGGAAAGCAATTCTTAAACCTGATATTTCAAACTTATTTTCTTAACCCTATCAATTAAAACTTACCATTATGAGCAACAGGAATTTTAAAAGCAAATCCTTCTCCAGGCGCCGGTTTATCGGAACCGCCGGAGCAGCAGCTGCTGGTTTCACGATCATCCCCAGGTATGTAATGGGTGGTCCGGGCTATACAGCCCCAAGCGATCTTATTAACGTTGCCGGCATCGGTGTCGGAAGCCAGGGAGGCGGCGACATCCAGCAGATCTGTTCACCTGATGTTCCTATCGTCAGACCGATGAGAAATTCAAACGGTACAGCTCTTACAAAAGAGCAGATTGCAGAGCGCGAAGCCAGGATGGCACAGATGAAAAGGAATATGCCCCAGCAGGGTCAGCGCCCTGCAGCAGATCCAAATGCAACAGTACAGATGGGCGCAGCAGGTCAGAGGACAATAAAACTCGCCAATATTTATGCCATATGCGATGTTGATAAAAATTATGCAGGCCATATAATCAATGGCTATCCCAAAGCAAAGGTTTATACCGACTGGCGCGAAATGCTTGATAAAGAGAAATCTATTGATGCAGTTGTCATCGGAACTCCAGATCATAACCATGCTCCAATCGCTGCAGCATTCATGAGGGCCAAGAAGCATGTATATATAGAGAAGCCGATGGCTAAGACAATTTTCGAATGCCGCAAGCTTGCAGAGATAGCTAAGGAAACAGGTGTTACAACCCAGATGGGCAACCAGGGCCACGCAACAGAAGGTACACGCAGGACTGTTGAATGGATACAGGGTGGTGTTATCGGACCTGTAAAAGAGGTATGGCTTTCAACCAACAGACCAATGGGTTTCTGGCCCCAGGGAGACCTGAAAAGACCGGTCGGTGTTCCCGTTCCTGAAGGAGTGAACTATGACGTGTGGCTAGGTCCTGCACCAAATAAGCCATTTAACCCCGAGACATTCCATTTCAACTGGAGAGGTTTATGGGATTATGGAACCGGAGCGATGGGTGATATGGGAGCTCATATTTTTGATGCTCCGATCTGGGCTCTTAATCTTGGAATGCCGACAAAGATTCACGCAACAAGCTCTCCATACAATGACGAATTTTTACCCTTCTGTGAACTTGTTACATATGAGTTTCCTGCACGTGGCAATATGCCTGCAGTTAAAGTTTACTGGGTGGATGGCGGTCTGAGGCCACCGAGACCAGAAAAGATGGAAGCAGGAAGAGCAATGAGGGATGCTACTTATTACGGCGACAAGGGCATTATGTGTCATGGAAGCCATGGCGCCATGCCTGAACTTATACCTGCCGATGCAAACTTCAAAGGTCCCGATCCTACGCTTCCGCGTACCGGTAATATCTTCGAGGACTGGATCAGCTCTATTAAAGAAGGCAAAAAATCAAGCAACGATTTCTCAATTGCTTCGAAGCTGACTGAGATTATGCTGCTTACAAACATTGCTGTCAAGAACCAGAGAGCCAATATTACCCTCGAGTATGATGCTGCCAATATGAAGATTACAAATCTTCCCGAGGCTGATAAACTGTTCCATTATGAGTACAGGCAAGGCTGGACACTGTAAAATGAAGTGACATAAACTTAATTCCAAAATTATATGACTGACAATAACAAAAAAAACCTGTCCAGGCGTAAGTTCCTGGGAAGCACAGCGGCTCTTGCTGCAGTATCAATGGCTCCTGTAAGCCTTATTGAAGCGCCTTATATCCAGAAGAAAGGCAGCGTATCCGGCAATTTCGGAGGAGTTCAGATAGGCGCAATTACCTACAGCTGGCGTAATATGCCGGGTGGGCTTGAGAACATCATCAAGTATTGCAAGGAATCAGGTATCAGCTCTGTGGAGCTTATGAGCGGTGATCTGGAAACTTTCCTGGGTGCACCAAAGAATCCTATGGCAGGAATGATGCGTCCGCCGCAGCCACAGCCACAGCAAAGACCACAGGAAGCTCCTGCAGGCGGACAGCCACAACAGGCAGGACAGCCACAGCAGGGTCAGCCGGCAGCACAGCAGGCTCCAAGACGTCCGCAGCTCACTCCCGAACAGCAGGAGCAGGTTAATAAATATAACCAGGATCTGAAAGCATGGAGAGCCGGTTTTGACATCTCAAAGGTTGCAGCAGCAAAGAAACTCATGGATGCTGCAGGTATCAAGGCGCATATTGTTAAATTCTCACCCGCCAGGTGGTCCGACGAGGAGATCGACTATGCATTCAAGGTTGCAAAGGCAATGGGCGCTAAAGGCGTTACAGAAGAGATTGGTGAGGAAGCAGTAAAAAAACTGGCTCCATTTGCTGAAAAGCATGGTATGTATGCAATTTTCCATAACCACATGCAGTTTGCTACACCTGGATTCAGCTATGATCCTTTCCTTGCTGTTTCACCGGCTGTTATGATGAACTTCGATATGGGTCATTTCTTCGGTTCAACAGGATTGCATCCGAATACAATCCTTGAGAAATATCATGACAGGATATTCAGTGTTCATATCAAGGACAAAACAGGCCCGAAAACAGATCCCGCAAACACCAACCAGGTATGGGGTCAGGGTGAAACTCCGCTTGCCGATGTTCTTCTTCTTATCAAGGAGAAAAAATGGCAGCTGCCTTGCGATATCGAACTTGAATATGATATCAAGGCGTGGTCAAACCAGGTTAAGGAAACAGCCACATGCGTTAAATACGCCAGGCAGATCCTTATGTAATTTACAGGACAATTTCTTTTTACGACAGAGACGCGAGTTTTCCGCGTCTCTGTTTTTTTAAAACCAATGGAGGATATCGTAGAGACAAGGCATGCCTTGTCTCTCGGCATGCCTTGTCTCTACGTTACCCATAGGCATGACCGATAATTAATCAAAATTGTCGGTGCGGTGTAAACTAACCTGATTATTGTTTGTTAGAATATCAATATTCAACAAATCAGGGAAATGAGAATCATTATTTCTGTTATTTTCTTAACAGTATTTTCTGTTTTTTCGTGCAAAAATGAGAACGAAAGCGGTCAGGAACAAAATGGGCCGCGTGAATTTGCCGTTACAACTGTTTCGCCCGAAACGGTAACTATACACCAGAATTTCCCTGCAACTATTGAAGGCCAGCAGGTGATAGAGATAAGGCCGATGATCAGCGGATACATCCAGCAGATATTTGTGAACGAGGGTGATCATGTAAAGAAAGGACAACTGCTTTTTAAGATAAGAAATCCTATTTACGAGCAGCAGGTCAATACTGCCAGGGCAAGTATTAACAGGGCACAGGCTGAGGTTAATACATCATCTATGGAGATAGAAAAAGTAAGACCCCTGGTTGAAAAAGATATTGTCAGTGAGTACAGGTTACAGGCAGCCGAGCTCCGCCTTGAATCGAGCAGGGCTGCGCTGGAGCAGGCGAAGGCCGAACTGGCAAATGCTGAGACAAATCTTGCATACACCGGCATCAGAAGCCCTGAAGATGGTATTATTGGCCTTATCCCGTTTAAGACAGGAGCCCTTGTGAATACTAATATGCAGGAACCTCTGACAACACTATCGGATATAAGTAAGGTTTTTGCATATTTCTCATGGAACGAAAAGCAGTTTCTTGATTTCCTTTCACACTCCCCGGGTGTTACTCTTGAAGAGAAGATAAAAAATATTCCGCCTGCAACCCTGATACTGTCAAACACTGCCGAATACCCCGAGAAAGGCAGAGTCGAGATGGCAAGTGGACTTATATCTACCTCAACAGGCGCTGCCACTTTAAAAGCTGTGTTCACCAATAAAAACGGGCTTATCCGTAGCGGTTCGAGTGCAACTGTCAGGATCCCGGAGGTTAAAGACAGCGTCTATATTATTCCGCAGAGTGCAACTTATGAGTTGCAGGACAAAAAATTTGTTTATACGGTGGGTGAAGATAATAAAGTCATCTCAAAAGCTTTTGATGCAGTACCAAGTGATGATGGCAAACATTTCCTTGTAACCGCGGGCCTTACAGCAGGGGAGAGGATAGTGATTGAAGGGATCAATTCCCTCAAGGAGGGCGCCGAAATAATTCCGAAAGATACTCTGCAGGTGTATTCACGACTTTAGAATAAGCAATGATCAACAGATTCATAGAACGCCCTGTACTCAGCACAGTCATCTCGATAATAATTTTCATGCTGGGGATACTCGGACTCGTTGGTCTTCCAATCGAGCAATACCCCGATATTGCGCCGCCAACCGTCAATGTCTCGACTGCTTATCCCGGAGCTAATGCCGAGGTCGTAATGAACAGCGTAATCATCCCTCTGGAGGAGCAGATAAACGGAGTTGAAGGC
Source organism: uncultured Bacteroidota bacterium (assembly GCA_963744745.1). GTDB lineage: Bacteria > Bacteroidota > Bacteroidia > Bacteroidales > VadinHA17 > LD21. The sequence goes on from CAVUVD010000002.1 coordinate 1,134,076, forward strand.
ATGACTTACATGACTTCAAGCGCAACAAACAACGGGGGAGCTTCAATCAATGTTTATTTCAGGGTCGGTAAAGATCCGGATATGGCCGCCGTTGAGGTTCAGAACAGGGTCTCCTCAGCATCGGGAATTTTACCGGCAGAAGTCACCAGATCAGGTGTGTCGGTCCGGAAGCAGCAGGGCGGTAACCTGCTCATAACAGCTATTTACAGCGAGAAACCGGAGTATGACCAGCTCTTCCTTCAGAATTACATCGATATTAACATTCTTCCAAAACTAAGGAGGGTGCAGGGTGTAGGTGGTGCAAACTCATTCGGTCAGATGCTTTATTCAATGCGTATCTGGCTGAAGCCGGATCTGATGGCAGTTTACGGACTTGTTCCATCTGATATTGTCGCAGCACTGAATGAACAGAATATTGAAGCAGCCCCCGGTAGTTTCGGTGAACAGGGTGATCAGAGTTTTCAGTATGTGATCAGGTACAGCGGGAAACTTAAAACTGCTCAGGAATTCGAAGATGTTGTAATCAGGGCTGAAGAAAACGGCAATATGTTGAGACTAAAAGACGTAGCCAGGGTAGAGCTTGGATCTCTTTCCTATGGTGGCGATACCAGGGTCAATGGCCTGGCTGCCACAAATATTGCTATAAGTCAGACTGCGGGATCAAATGCACGTGAAGTTATAAATGGCTCACTTGATGTGCTCGAGGAGGCATCTGAATCCTTTCCTGAAGGAATGCATTATACCCACATGGTAAATGCCAATGTCTTTCTTGATGAATCAATCGAGAAAATTATCAGGACTTTGCTTGAAGCTTTTATACTTGTCTTTATTGTTGTTTATCTCTTTCTCCAGGATTTCCGTTCGACTCTCATACCTGCCATTGCCGTACCGGTAGCAATCATCGGAACTTTCTTTTTCCTTTATATTTTTGGTTTTAGTATTAACCTGCTTACTCTTTTTGCTCTTCTCCTGGCCATCGGGATCGTTGTGGATGATGCGATTGTGGTTGTTGAAGCGGTTCATGCCAAGCTGGACCAGGGATATCCGACTGCATTCAAAGCATCGGTCGATGCAATGAGTGAGATATCAGCGGCAATTGTTTCTATTACACTTGTAATGGCTTCGGTATTCATTCCGGTTACTTTCATTACCGGATCAACAGGTGTCTTTTACAAGCAATTCGGAGTTACACTGGCTATTGCTATAATCCTGTCGGCAGTAAATGCTCTTACTTTAAGTCCTGCCCTTGCCGCGATCTTCCTGAAACCAAGAGATAAGGAGACTCATAAAAAAGGAAAGTTCTTTACCCTGTTTAATGCAGGTTTTGAAGCAGGTAAAGAAAAATATGTTAAATACGTCTCATATTTTTCTTCAAAAAAAGGACTTGTAATAGCATCAGTTCTTGTCTTTGCAATCGGTTTTTATGCATTGATGAAAACACGGCCTGCCGGATTTGTACCTGAGGAGGATATGGGCACGATCTTCGTTGGTGTAAGCCTTCCTCCTGCATCGTCGCTGGAACGCACTGCTGTTGTGGCAGAACAGGTCGACAGCATTGCCCGTACAATTCCCCAGGTGAATAACATTCTGCGCCTGACCGGATTTAACTTCATGGCCGGAGCCGGCAGCTCATATGCTATGGTCATTCTCGAGCTTAAACACTGGAAGGAAAGAGAGGGTGTGACGAATGTAGATATTATTCAGACGTTTATGCAGAAAGCTTCGGCGATAAAGGAAGCAAGACTGATGCCCTTTTCCAGGCCGACGTTGCAGGGATTCGGATTAAGCGGCGGATTTACACTGGAGCTCCAGAATATTGAAGGGCATACTATTGATGAATTCAATAAAGTAGCCCAGGATTTCCTTGCAGCTCTGAATCAGCGACCCGAAATACAATCAGCATATACAACCTTTAACCCCAATTTCCCGCAATACTTACTTACTGTAAATGTACCGAGGGTCAAACAGGCTGGTCTCACTGTAAACGGGATTATGTCGGCAATGCAGGGGTATTTCGGGGGAATTTATGTTTCGAATTTCAACCAGTTTGGAAAGCAGTACCGCATTATGGTGCAATCAGACGCCAGTTACCGTGAAAATCCTGAAGGTTTGAATAAGGTAATGGTCCGGACCGGTTCAGGTGAGATGGCGCCGATTACGGAATTCATTAATCTTAAAAGAACTTTCGGACCGGAAAGACTTACCCGCTTCAATCTGTACACTTCAATTTCAGTAAATGGAAGCCCGAACAAAGGTTATGGTTCAGGGGATGCTATGACTGCAATAAGAGAAGTGGCAGCCACTACTCTCCCTGCCGGATTCGGATATGAGTATTCAGGTGTGAGCCGGGAGGAGGAGACGAGCAGCTCACAGACATTATACATTTTTATACTCAGTCTTCTCTTCGTTTATTTCCTGCTGAGCGCCCTCTATGAAAGTTATCTCCTGCCGCTTGCAGTGCTTTTTTCATTACCTGTCGGACTTGCCGGGATATTTATATTTGCAGCCGTTTTCGGGATTGATAATAATATTTATACACAGATCTCGCTCATAATGCTTATAGGGCTTCTTGCCAAAAATGCAATCCTGATCGTCGAGTTTGCGGCTACCCGACGGGAACAGGGTATGAGTATCCGGGATGCTGCAGCACAGGGAGCAAAGGTACGTCTGAGACCAATCCTGATGACATCACTTGCCTTTATTATCGGGATATTGCCATTAGTGTTCTCGACAGGCGCCGGCGCCAACGGTAACAGGTCAATCGGTTTTTCGGCTATTGGTGGTATGCTCTTCGGAACTGTACTTGGTGTCCTTATAATCCCTTCTCTTTTTATCATTTTTCAGACAATACAGGAGAAATTCAAACAAAAGAAATACGTTGAAGGAACCGGTATCGATTCATAAGTTGTCAGTCATGTACAAACTATTAAACAGATATGGAATTCTTGCGGGCTTCAGTTTGCTGATGTTGCTGCTTTTTTCCTGTAAGGCCCTTGAAAAACCTGATTTGTCTGTTGATAGTAATCTTTACAGGGATATTGACCTGTCAGATACTTCCAATTTGGCCGAAATCCCATGGAGAGAGATTTTTACAGATACTGTTTTACAATCGATTATCGGGAAAGCTATTGCCAACAATCCTGAAGTACACATAGCCATTGCAAGAATAAAAAGGGCTGAAGCCGCTTTCAGGCAGAGCAGGGCTGAATTTTTTCCTTCACTCAGTGCCGGTGCGAATGCAAGCTTTCAGAGTGAAACCGGAGGATTCGGTTTGCCTGAATCATACCAGGTATTTGCCAATACAAGCTGGGAGGCAGATATCTGGGGTAAATTCAGAAGTTCAAAGCGTGCAGCACTTGCATCATTGATGGCGAGTGAATCATTCAGGAGGGCGGTCATAACAGACCTTGTATCTTCTGTTGCGATAAATTATTATTCTCTTCTGGCCCTCGATGCACAGCTGGCAATAACCGAGCAGACTCTTGCAAGGCGTATCAGGAATGTTGAAGTGATGGAGTTGATGAAGGAAAATGACCTGATAACAGGAGCAGATCTTGTGCTGAGCCAGGCAACCCGTTACTCGGCGGAGGTTACTATTCCTGATCTCAGGCAGAGGATCTTTGAAACAGAGAATACTCTCAGCCTGCTCATGGGCGAAAACCCCGGGGAGATAAGGAGGAGCAGTCTTGAGGAACAGGATCTGTCAATCGGGCTGAAGACAGGTATTCCTGCACAGCTTCTGGCAAATCGACCCGATGTACTTGAAGCCGAATACCGGCTGAGATCATTTTATGAACTCACCAGGGTTGCACGATCGAACTTTTATCCTTCACTTACACTTACAGGAAGGGGAGGACTTACAGAGACAAGCCTTGAAGCATTCTTCAATTCTCCCATTATCTTCTGGAATATAACAGGAAGTCTTTTTCAGCCAATATTCAATTACGGACTGAACCGTCAGCGTATGGTCTCAGCACGTGCAGATATGGAGGAATCACAGGCATCATTCAGGAGGATATTGCTTAATGCAGGCGCTGAGGTTTCAAATGCGATGCATGGATATAATACAGCAACAGAAAAGATCAGCATAAGGCAGAACCAGATACAATACCTTGAGAAGGCGGTCGAATTTACAAATGAGTTGCTGAAGTATACATCTAATACAAGCTATATTGATGTGCTGACATCGGAAGTAAACCTTCTTTCTGCCCAGCTGGCAGGTGTTAATGACAAATTACAACAGTTGCAATTTGTGGTTGAGTTATACAGAAGCCTGGGTGGGGGATGGAGATAGCCTTCAATTGCCGTTGGCTTAAGCCAAACGGCAATTGAAAAATTTCCTTATTGAAAATCAATCAGATATTTATAAAGCTCGCTCTTAGTTGAAATTATTATTGAAGTTGTTGAATCAAACGTATTTTCCAGCGTTTCCATCGATTTGACAAAGCTGTAAAGATCCCTTGAGGATGCTGACTGGTTATATGCCGACGCATAAATCGTTGTAGCCCTGGCATCCGCAGTTCCCATTATCTCCTCGGCTCTCCTGAACGCCTGTGACTGGATCGTCTTGAGATCTTTTTCCTTTTCCCCGTTTATCTTTGAAGCTTCTCCCTGCCCTTCAGCCCTGAACTTATCGGCAATCCTGTAGCGCTCGCTTTTCATGCGCTCATAGACCTGGGTCCTGACATCTTCAACATAGGTTATTCTTTTAATCCTGACGTCAAGAATATCAATTCCAAGATCTTTTACCCTGCTGTTTGCCGATTCAAGTATCATTTTCTGAATTGCTTCTCTTCCAACTTCGATGTTGAAGAGCGTATCACCTACTTCCTCGCCAACAGATCCTGAAGGTATGGGCGTTCTGTTACTTGTTCTTACAACTTCCTCCAGGTTATGATTGGCAATATAATCTCGCGTTTCACCATCGATTATATCATCGAGTCTTGAATGAGCTCCTCTTTCGTTTGTCAGACGCTTGAAAAACTGAAGCGGATCTGTAATCTGCCAGCGTGCATATGTATCGACGAAAATGAATTTCTTATCCTTGGTGGGTATCTGGTTGGGATCGCCATCCCATTCCATGTACCTCTTCTCGAAGAAATTTGTTTTCTGAAGAAATGGCATCTTGAAGTGCAGACCTGGCTTTATCACGGCATCACCCATAGGTTTTCCGAACTGGGTAATTACTACCTGTTCAGTCTCCTGCAGTACATATGTACTTTGAGCAATCAGTACGACTGCAATCAGGATCAGGAAAAGATTGATCAATATCTTGAGTTTCATAATTTTTTTATTTGCCTGTTAATTGCATCTGTAATAAAGGAAGGACGTTGTTCCCCTTTTCATCGGTTATTACCTTGTGCCCGAGCTTTGGGATTGCATTCTTCATTGCTTCAAGATACAGCCTTCTTTTTGTTACCTCGGGGGCTTTAATATATTCGTTGTAAAGAGCGACAAACCTGGCGGCTTCTCCAATGGCATTATTAACTCTCTGAGTGGCATATCCTTCAGCTTTCTGGATTGTCTCCTCAGCCTGTCCTCTTGCCCAGGGAATGACCTTATTATATTCCGATTTTGCCTGGTTGATTAGGGTCTCTTTTTCCTGCTGCGCCTGGTTAACTGCATTAAATGCATCTTTTACCGGGTCTGGTGGGTTGACATCCTGAAGGACAACCTGCTCTATCTTTACTCCAAGCGAGTATTCATCACATATTTCCTGCATTACCCGCTGAACCTCACTGGCGATTTCTGTTCTTCCGACTGTAAGAACTTCATTCACAGTTCTGTTACCTACAATTTCCCTCATTACTGCCTCAGAAATATCCCTTAAGGAAGTGATAGGAGATCTTACCTTGAAAAGATAACTGTAAGGATCGTCAATGCGATATTGTACCACCCATTCAACATCAGCCAGGTTAAGGTCGCCGGTGAGCATCAGCGATTCATCCTCCACACCCGACCGGGTATAGGTTGATTGAATACCTGCTGAAACTGTCCGGAATCCGAATTCCTCCTTCTGCTGTCTTTCAACAGGTACCTTCCTGATCCTCTCAAAGAACGGGATCTTGAAATTCAGCCCTGGTTCCACTTCTCTTACGTATTTCCCGAACCTTGTAATGACACCTATTTCCTCAGGCTCAACCTGGACAAATGCGAACCAGGGGAGAATAAGAATAACAATGATCAGCAGCGCTCTTGATATTTTAGGCCGGTAATTATTTATTTCAGGGGGAACCCTGAACGATCCGAAAGGATTTTTAGCCATTGGTTAGTTTTAGATTTCAGTCAAAGATATCAAAGTTTTTCTCATTGATTGAGAGGGAGCGTCTTCCATGATGGATTTTTTTCCCCTCCCAGGGGAACATTATGGGTTCTCTATAATGGACATAACCCCTCCGGCCTTCGGCCACCTCCCCTGAGAAGGGGAGGAAAATTCTGAATTAAATTATAATGGCTCATATCTATGTTATTGTACTTCTATTATGGTTTTTTAGCCACGAAGTGGCTGAATATGAATAACCCCGGATGCAATCCGGGGTATAAAAAACAAAACACATTTAAAACCCTGGAAGGGTTTAATATTACATAATTACACTATAAAAGTATTACTATCATATGTTCACATTCAGCTCCTTCAGAGCTGTCCATCTGAGGACATTAAGACCCCAGCCTATGCCTGGGGTTATTCACTTTAAGCTCTTTCAGAGCTTGTGAACAATATCTCTCAGTTTCGTTATATGATCTCCAATTAATCATTTGAAACACGTATCATATTTCATAACAGAGCCATTATAATATATATAATAATATTGATTATAATATACATTATAATAAAATAGCCCCTTAGATCATGAGTTATTATGTTGTAAGAATTAGATTATCAATTATATATAAAAAACATCAATCACCATGGAAGAAACAGGCGCCTGTGATTGTCTATAAATTCGTACGGGATTAATTATAAATTTTTTTGACTATGAAGAAAACTCTTACTTGTTTCCTATGGATAGTTTTATCCTTTTCTTCCACCAGTTTGCCTGGGCAGGAGACAATCAGTATCAAAAGACTCACCGGTGAGGTAAGTTTCGATGGGGTACCGGATGAAAATACATGGAGTACACTGCAAAAGTTTGACCTTACGATGCACAGGCCGAACTTCGGATTATCTCCCTCTGAGTTGAGTGATGTCAGAATCGGATATGATAATGAATTCCTCTGGATAGCTGCCAGCCTGTATATGAAAGATGCTTCAAAGATCTTCTCCCCGACAAAAAAACGCGATGAGGAACTATTCGATTATGATGCTTTCGGAATACTTCTCGATACATACGACGACAACGAAAATGCACTTGCCTTTTTCACTACACCAACCGGTCTTCGTACGGATTATACGGTTTCGAACGATGCACAGCAGGGTGGAGGCGGTCCCGGTTTTAATTCCGCAATGAACACCAGCTGGAACACTTTCTGGGATGTCAAGACCTCTGTTGATGATAAAGGGTGGTATGTTGAGATGAGGATTCCATTCTCAAGCCTTAAATTCAAGGCCGAGGGCGACCTTGCAACGATGGGGTTAATTATAACCAGGAATATAAGCGCGAATATTGAATCCGATACGTACCCCGCAATTGATCCGAAGTACGGTTTCATGGCCACAAACAAACCTTCACTGGCTGCCTCGATTTCGATAAGCGGAGCAAGGCCAAAAAAACCTGTTTATATCTCACCTTATGTGATTGGTGGCATCTCACAGGACTGGCAATTAAATGATAATGAAACCGAATTTGTGAAGCATGATGATTACCCGGAATATACAGGTAATGCGGGAATCGATGTGAAGTACAATATAAACAGCAACCTCACGCTTGATCTGACTGCAAATACTGATTTTGCACAGGTTGAAGCCGATGATCAGCAGGTGAACCTGACAAGATATTCTATGTTCTTCCCCGAAAAAAGAATGTTCTTCCAGGAGCGATCCAGCCTTTTTGATTTTTCACTCGGTGACCATTCGGATAATCTTTTTTACAGCCGGAATATCGGCATAGCAGGCAGAGATCCGATCAGGATACTGGGAGGTGCAAGACTTACAGGAAGAATGGGAAAGTGGGATGTGGGATTAATGGACATGCAGACTTCAGAACATGAATCTACTCCGGGAGAGAATTTCGGTATAATGCGAATGAGAAGACAGGTGATAAATGAGAATAGTTATATTGGCGGAATTGTTACATCCAGGTTGGGCATGAATGGTGATCAGAACCTTGCATACGGACTTGATGGTATCTTCAGGTTATATGGAGATGATTACCTGAATGTCAAATGGTCGCAAACTTACGACAGCCAGATTGATAATAAAATGAATTCTCTTGATCCTTCATTCTTTCTGGTCAACTGGCAGAGGCGCTCAGAAGAAGGATTTGCTTATGATTTCAAATATTTCTATTCCGGACAGGAGTTCCGGCCTGGAGTGGGTTTTGTAAGAATGGGAGGAGTACAAGGCCTGAATGGAATGCTAATGTATGGATGGATTCCCGGTGAGGACTCAAAAATTTTTAATTATGGTATAAGTGTGAGAGGTGAGAGGTTTTCCCGCATCGAAGACGGGAATCTGGAATCGATGAGAATTTCACCTGAATTCGAAATAAATACCAAAAAAGGTATACATGGTAGTATAGGACTCGAATACCAGGAAGAAGGTGTATTGTTCCCTTTCCATCTTTCTGAAAATATAGTGATCACACCTGGTGATTATTCATTTGCAGGTATTTCGGCAAGACTGGGCACCTCTGAATCAAAGCTCGTATCAGTCAATGCGGATATTGAAGCAGGTCAGTTTTATGATGGCATTCGCACCGGGATCGAAGCGGAAACGAACTTCAACATCTCGTCAAGCTTTCAGCTTGCATGCGCTTACGAGTTCAATGCAATAAGGTTCTCTGACAGGGATCTGAACAATTCACTCGATATTCATTCTGTTAATGTGAAGGCTTTATACATGTTCAGCACAAAGCTTTCCGCATCGGCACTGGTTCAATACGTAAATACCGATGATGAGATGATTGCAAATTTCAGGCTGCGTTACAATCCAAGGGAAGGTAATGATTTTTACCTGGTCTATAACGATTTCAGAGGCTTAAACCGCCGGAATGATTTTCCTGTTCCGCCATCATTCTTCAACAGAACAGTGATGGTGAAATATACTCATACTTTTATTCTGTAAAATAAAAGGATTCCGGATATACTGTGTTAATGCTGTGTTAATTCACTTCCTTACAGGAATTGGAACCGGAACATATTTGTCTAACAAGCAGATTAAATTAATAGACAGCCGATGAACATATTCAAATTCTTTCTCTCCCTCGCATTGACAATAGTCATGCTGCTCCTGATGGATCCGAGATCATTCTATGGGCTTGTATTTCACGAATGGGCCGGTCTGATAATAGGGATCTTCTTTATTCTTCATAAAGCTCTGAACTGGGGATGGATAAAAAAAGTAACGGTTTCCTTCTTCAGAAAAGCGACCGGAAAGGCCAGACTCAATTACTTCCTGGATATCATCCTTCTTGCAGGAATGGTTCTGATGATTCTGAGCGGAATTGCAATTTCAAGAACTATCGATTTTTCATGGCTCAACCTTGGAGGATCGGGAATGTTCTGGAGAGTCATGCATACAAGTCCATCCTATATAACGCTTGTACTCTTTGGAATACACCTGGGGCTTCACTGGAAATGGGTACTTCAGAGGTTTAACTTTAAAAGAAATGGCAATGATTAAGAAAGTGATTTTCGTTCTGGTATCGCTTGCAATACTTGGCGGCGGCTTTATAGCTCTTGATAAGCTAAGTTACTGGGAAAGAAGTGTCAGGGTATTTAAGATGGATGAACAATCCTTCGGACGAAGAGGTTTTGGTGAAAGGGGAGAATCCAGGGAAGCAAGGTTCGGGGCAGAAGGAAGAGGCAGATCCGGGGATGGTAATAGTTCAGGATTTCGCGGAGACAACGGACATGGAAGAGGCAATTTCCGCGGAGGTAAAAAAGTGAACCTGGCCAGAATTCCCTGGTTCCTTGCAGTCTTTGCTTCGTTTACGGTCATAACATTTTGCTTAGATAGGTTGTATCTTCTTTTGAGAAAAAGAAGATAAATAGTGGTCAGGTAGTTTCATGAAAGACGCTCTTCATGGGCGTCTTTCTATTTTATTTTAGTTATTTTTATTGTTCAAACCTGCCCCCGACATGAAAAAAACCCTGATTTTTTCAGTTCTGTTTATCATTCTGTTTGGGCTTAGCTGCCAGCGAAACACGGATAAGTACACAAGAGGAACAGGAGTTTATCCGGGAAGGCCATCTGAGGATTTTTCTCCCAAGCTGGTTCCTGCTAAAACTTACAGAAATATTGCCAGACTAAGACCCGCTTACCAGTCATCAGCTTATGATTATAATCTTACTTCCCAGTTGCTTACTGATGGCATTATTTCCAGAGAGATGCCTGTGTATATCAGTGTCTCGACAAACAAAGGGCCTGTCGCTAAAAATGAAAGGGAATGGCTTTTCGATGATAAGCCCGTATCGGCAATGGTATTGGATGGCACCGACATCAGTATTCAACTGGAGATCGGAGGCGAAGAAGCATCCGATACAATAGAAAAGATTATTCTCACCGGAACACTTGAATTTCTGGAAAAGAAACCACGTGGCTGGACTTTTATATGTTCCGGATCAGATGATGGTATAACCTGGAAAGAATTGATCAGAACAAAAGGGTATGGATTGCCGGGTACAGAAAGACCCGATCCTTTTGCCACATTCAGACCGCGTCCCGGAACCAGACCGGGAAGAAATCCCTTCTTTGATGGTGATTCAGCCATGCCAAAACCTTCATTTACATTTACATTCCAGAGACCAAAACCAACCAGGCTGATCGATGCGTCATTTGCTTTCAATACGCCGGTGAGTTACCGGATGTACAGGATCACTTTATCAGCTCCATGTGCTGAGAAATGGTCATTCAGCTCTCTTGATTTATACAGCAACGGGGAAAAGCAGAAAATGCTTCCCTCATACAAGTTCAGCAGTTCCTGGATGAGCTCAGGGAAAGAAGAAGAATGGGTTTATGTTGATCTTGGTTCAGTAAGTGAGTTCGACAGGATCAGGCTTCACTGGATCAATAAAGCTGTAAGCGGATCGATCCAGGTTTCTGATGATGCTCAGCACTGGAGAGAGCTTACAGGACTTCCTGGCGGCGACAGTCTGACAGATGATATTACCCTTGGAAAAGAGATGCAGGCTAAAGGGAAATATCTTAAGTTATTACTGAAGAGATCAATGTCCGATGAAAATTTTATCTTAAGTGAAATTGAAGTATACGGAACGGGAGGGTTAGTTGCCAGGCCAAAACTCCAGCCTGCATTTGAGAATAACAGGTTAAGTTTATCCGGTGGCGAATGGAAGTTACAAAGAGCTTCGCTCACTAACGCAGCGGGGAATGAGATATCTCAGCCTGGTTTCAGCTGCCCTGACTGGGTAACCGCCACTGTTCCGGGAACAGTCTTAATCAGTTATAAGAATTGTGGTGCAATAGCTGATCCTAATTATGATAACAATCAATTACTTATTTCCGAATCATTTTTCAATTCTGATTTCTGGTATCGCGATGAATTCGATATTCCTGAAAGTTTTAACGGCAGGCAGACCTGGCTGAATTTCGACGGGATTAACTGGAAAGCGGATATTTATGTGAATGGTTCAGAAGCAGGAAGGATTGAGGGAGCATTTGCCAGGGGAAGATTCAATGTTACTGACCTTGTTAAACCCGGGAACAGGAATGCAATTGCAGTGCTCATTCATAAAAATGACAATATCGGGGCTGTTAAGGAGCAGACAGCCTTGAGCACCGATAAGAACGGGGGTATTCTTGGAGCGGATAACCCTACCTTTCACGCTTCCGTTGGATGGGACTGGATCCCGACAATCAGGGGAAGAAATACCGGTATATGGAATGATATTTTTCTGACCACTACCGGAACAGTTAAAATCGAAAACCCTTTTATTCTGACTGACCTTCCGTTACCTGATACAACCTTCGCGGATATTTCAATACATGTTAACCTGAAAAATACCCGGAATGAGCCGGTAACCGGCCAGCTTTCCTGTTATTACGGAGAAGTCAGCTTTTCGCAGGAAATTACCCTGGATCCGCTGGAATCCAGGTTTGTCAAGCTTGAACCATCAGGTCATCCTGAGCTTCATCTTGAAAAACCAAAGCTTTGGTGGCCTAATGGATATGGAGAACCATTCCTGTACGATTGTAAAGTTTCCTTTATAACCACTGATGGTATATCGGATGAATCAGCTTTCAGATCGGGCATCAGAGAAATGTCATATAATGAAGATAATATGACACTGAACATGTTCATTAACGGGAGACGCTTCATTGGAAGAGGCGGTAACTGGGGATTCTCCGAATCGAACCTGTCTTACAGGGGAAGGGAATATGATGCTGCTGTTGCATATCATGCAGATATGAATTTTAATATGATCAGGAACTGGGTGGGTCAAACTTCTGATGATGAGTTTTTTGAAGCCTGCGATCGTCATGGGATTGTGGTTTGGCAGGATTTCTGCCTGGCTAATCCTGCTGATGGTCCGAATCCATATGATAACAGGTTGTTCCTGGATAATGCCGATGATGTGATTAAACGGATAAGAAATCATCCCTGTGTAGGCATATACGTTGGAAGGAATGAAGGAAATCCCCCTGAGGTGCTTGATACTGCTTTAAGAGTAATGATACGGAGACTGCATCCCGGATTGCATTACATTTCCAATTCTGCAATGGGAGTAGTAAGCGGAGGAGGTCCTTATAAAGCGCTTCCTGTAAAGGATTACTACCTTCTTTATGGTTATAACAGGTTTCACAGCGAACGGGGTATGCCGAATGTGATGACATTTGAGAGTCTGAGTAAGACACTTAGGAAGGAAAATCTCTGGCCTCAGAACAACGTTTGGGGTATGCATGATTATGCCCTTGAGAGCGCTCAGTCTTGTGCCAGTTTCAATGAAATGGTTGAAAAAGGTTTTGGTCCGGTAAAGGATGCCAGGGAATTTACGGAAATGGCACAGTGGATAAACTATAGCGGATACAGGGGAATGTTCGAAGGCAGGAGCAGGTACAGACATGGACTTCTGTTATGGATGAGTCATCCGGCATGGCCGTCAATGGTATGGCAGACCTATGATTATTATTTTGAACCCACAGCCGCATATTTTGGCTGCAAGAAAGCATCAGAGCCGATACATATTCAGTGGAATCCTGTTTACGATAATGTAGAAGTTGTTAATTATAACGCAAGGGAGCGGCGGGATCTGACTGCAAATGCCCGGATCTATAATATGGATGGCACGCTTCAATGGGAAAAGAAAGTATTGCTTAGCTGCAGGGAAGACTCAACAGTAACCTGCTTTAAACTCGTATTCCCGGCAACTGTCACAAAGGTCCATTTTATAGAGCTGGAACTTGATCAGAAAGGCTCGACAATTTCCAGGAATTTTTACTGGAGAGGTATTGAAGATGGTAATTACCAGGTTTTACGAAGTCTTCCGAGAATAAATATTGGGTATAATACCAAAGTAAGAAGATCGGGAGACGATTGGCTGCTTACGACAACGCTTACAAATGCCACTGGTCTTCCTGCCCTTATGATAAGGCTGACAGTTGTTGGAAAGGAGAGTGGTGAAAGATTACTTCCTGTTATTTACAGCGACAATTATATATCGATTATGCCCGGGCAACAGGAGATTATTACAATGAAACTTAAAGATGAAGATACCCGGGGAGAAAGGCCGGCTGTGAGGATTTCAGGTTTTAATCTGAATTGAAGTGAAAAAAAGTGTCCTCTGCAGAAACCTGCAAAGGACACTGAATTGACAATCACACTTATCCCTACATATTCTTTAAGCACCTTATGCTTTTCCCTCCTCCTTTGTGTGTTGTGGCTTTGTAAATACGATGATCTGTGGCATCGAGTCTCCTGTACCAGGCTTGCTCCGGTTTATGATTTATTGCATCGTCGGTGGCCGTCCAGAAGTAGATTATTATACCCACACCCCTGAATGAACCGTTCGCCCATGCCCTGTAACCAGCCGGTACCGCTGTAAAGCCTGATGTATTATCACCATTACCTCCCGTCCAGCCTGTGGTACTTTTCAGGTGGGTGCCGGTTCCATTTCCTCTGAATCCCCAGGTATTCACGCTGTCAGCCGGTACGCCTACTGTAAGTTCAAGAGTCTGGTATTCCGCTTCTGTAGCAACATGCCACCCTGTTGGACACAGATTTCCTGTGTTGACGGCAAACCAGTTGTATAATCCGCCATAAAGGTCCTTGTTGGCCGGGTTGTTGTTATACCATGAGTATGCGGCAGTTTGTAAAGTATCTGTTGCTTTCCAGGCTGCTGTATCGGTAACGAGCGGAATTGCTGTATTATTCCTGTACCTTGTTGTTTTCAGGTTCTCGGCCATCCAGACCTGGTTGCCTATTTTAACAGTCTTGTAAATATTACCGTCTATATCGGTAACAGGTGTTACTATCATAATTTCGTTACCGTATCCTGTCCCCTGGCTGTTCGTTGCATAGGCTCTTACATAATACACGGTGCCGTTAGTAAGCCCTGTTATATTACTGGCGAATACACCTGATCCGGTCCCGTTTGTAGTTCTGTTATTCGCTATCGTCGGATTAGGAGCCGTATTCCAGACTACTCCTCTCTGAGTAACGGGTGCACCACCATTGCTTGATATGTCTCCTCCTGAAATTGCAGATGTCGGAGTCAGGGAGGTCACGTTTGCAGTTGTAAGAACCGGTGATGATGCCATTGGTGTTGTAAAGGTCAATTGGTTACCGTAAGCAGTTCCTATCCTGTTTGTTGCATATGCACGGACATAGTAAGTTGTGCTGTGTTCCAGCGGTGTCATGTCGCTGTCAAATCCTTCATCTCCTGTCCCGTCAGATGTATGACTGTCGCTGATCGTGGGATTCTCGGTTTTACCCCATACTATTCCCTTTGCAGTAACCGGGGCGCCTCCGTTGCTAGATATTTCTCCACCCGATCTTGCTGAGAATGGTTGCAGTTGTGTTACAGGTTTTGTACTTACAGCAGGCAGGCTTGGTGAAGCTGTTGTGAATGACACCTGGTTGCCATAAGCTGTTCCGACACTGTTTGTAGCATAAGCCCTGACATAATATGTTGTACCGTCTGTAAGCCCGGTGAGATTACTATTGAAACCTTCTGTTCCTGTGCCATTATTTGTATTACTGTTTTCAACAGTTGGATTTTCACTTGTGCTCCAGCAAATACCCTTTGCGGTGATCGTTGAACCGCCATTGCTCACTATATCACCACCGGACGTAGCTGTTGTTAAAGTAATTTCCGTGACAGGCTTTGTTGTAACTGAGGGGAGTCCGGCTGAAGTTGTAAATGAAACCTGGTTTCCATAAGCTGTTCCTTTCACGTTTGTTGAATATGCACGTACATAATAGGTTGTCCCCGGTAACAGCCCGGTTAAGTTGCTGTTAAATGTTTCCGGTCCTGTTCCGTCTGTAGTGTGTGAGTTTTCAATAGTGGGATTTTCAGAGGTGTTCCAGCAGATACCTTTTGCAGTTATAGCGCTGCCACCGTCATTTGTAACGGTTCCTCCCGAAACAGCAGTTGCAGTACTTATTTCAGTAACAGCTTTGGTCTCAACAGTTGGAAGAATAACCGCTGTTGTAGTGAAAGTTTCCTGGTTCCCGTAAGCTGTACCTTTTACATTTGTTGCATAAGCCCTGACATAATATATTGTACCCTCATTGAGACCGGTAAGATTGCTTGTGAAACCTTCATTCCCGGTTCCATCAGAGGTCTTGTTATTCTCAATTGTCGGATTTTCACTTGTTCCCCAGACAACACCTTTTTCTGTTACTTCTGAACCTCCATTACCTGATATCTCTCCTCCTGAAACAGCAGTTGTATAAGAAATTTCAGATACAGCTTTGGTTGAAACTGTGGCAAGAGTAATTTCAGCTGTACTAAAAGTTTCCTGGTTTCCATAAGAAGTACCGGCGCCATTCGTTGCATATGCCCGCACATAATACATCGTTGCTTCAGCCAGACCTCCAAGTTCAACAGTAAAACTACCTGAACCATCTCCTCCGCTGACATAATCATTCTCGATTGTTGGTTCAGGTGACTGACTGTAGGCAACACCCCTGTCAAGAACCCCTGCTCCGCCATCATCTGTGATCTCCCCACCCGCCCTGGCTGAATTTGTTGTTATATCCGACACTGCTGTGGTTGTTACTGTCGGAGGTACAGGGTCTTTTTTGCAGTCAGTCATTAAAACGCTGGTTAAGGTGCTGAATAGCACCAGGAATAGTGATAACTTTTTCATATAAAAGATTTTTGTTTTGATTACTGTTTTAAGGATTTTTCTTGAAAGAATGGACAAAGGAATCCTGGGTGTAAAGGTCGCTAAAACCATACCCTGATTCATTAAGAACGGGTTAATTATAGTTTAAAAGAGAATGAAGTTTTTTAGACACTAAGCCCCAGTTTAAAACACTGTTATTCAATACCAACGCTCAAAACTTTTATGAAAAATTCCGCCAGTGTTCCACAACTATGATCAGGAAGGAGATGACGACAAGAACTGGTATTAGCACAAAACAAAAAAGGCCCCATTCCAGGGCCTCTTTTGACTTGATGCGTTCAGGCTTTACGAATCTCTTCCTTTAACCTTTGAATATGTCCACGGCCGAGCCCTTTTACTTCGCATCCAAGCTGAAAGTATCGGCGGATCTTATCATCAGATAAAATTCCGAAACAATCAATGATTGCTGCAGGTTGACCAACTTTTTTTACAACTTCATCAGGGTCAAGGTCGAGATATGCCTTATGGGGTACGGCGAGGATCACAGCATCAACTCCTTTCAATGACCTGGTCAGATCCTGATCGATCCTTACCTCTTTCAGTTTTTCCTGGTTTCTGAAAAATCTGGCTTTACTCTGGCCTCTTGCAGGATAAGAATCCTGTTCTTCGAATTCCCACCAGTGTTCAACATAAGGGTCATGTACTTTTATTTCTGCGCCCATTTCGGCGAGCTTTCTGATCACAATTTCAGATCCGCTGTACCGGGTGTCACCTACGTCTTCCCGGTAGGCGGCTCCAAGTATCAGCACCTCTGAGGAGGCAATTGGACGGCCCATATTTCTCAGGGCATCGCGGGTTAGCTGGCCAACATGCAATCCACGGGTATCATTAATATCGATCGCCATGGGTGTGATCTTGAAAATATCATCCTCAAATCCAAGTATGTGTTTATAAGCCCATACTCCAAGGCCTCCGTCTTTAGGAAGGCAGTATCCTCCGATACCCGGCCCGGGAAAGATCATATTGCTATGAGTCGGTCGCACTTTAATGGCTTTAATTACTTTAATAAGATCCACCCCATTCCTTTCAGAATAGAGGCTCCATTCATCGAGAAATGCCAGCATTGTTGCCCTGTAGCTGTTCTCAATTATTTTAGCAGTTTCAGATTCAATTGGACGATCCATTACGGTCAGAGGAAACTTTTCAGTGTTCAGGACGTCAGTCAGGAACCTGACAACCCGGTTCTTTGCCTCTTCATTGATACCGCTGCAGACTCTCCAGAAATCGCGGATACTTGCCACATAGTTTTTTCCGGGCATTACTCTTTCGTAGCTATGAGCGAGTAGCGGATCGGAATCGATTCCCCTCTTCCGGAATATCTTTTTCATAATCGGGTATGCTACCTGCTCAGTAGTGCCCGGCGCAACTGTGGTCTCAATGAGAACAAGTGCATTGTGAGGTATATTATCTGCAATAACGCTTATCGAAGCCTCCAATGCTTCCATGTCGGTACGGCCCGACCTTACATTTCCAAGATCTGCCTTAATATAATCGCATTGAACGTCAACTACAACAACATCTGCAAGTTTTAATACCTCATGTGTAAAGGTTGCGATAAGTGTCTTTTTATCATTAACACAGCGCGTGATCATTGGATCAACCTCTGGATCTTCGGCTTTTACCGGCGAAATACCTCTGTTAAGCATTGGTATCTTCCAGTAACTGCGTGGACTTGGCCGTTGCATACCGATTACAAATTTCGAGGGTTGCCCCGTTTTTTTATCAACTGTATCAGCAACAATAGCTGCCATGACAGCACCGACAAAACCTACACCCATTACGACTACGATTTCACGACCTTTTGCCCTTTCCTGGTCTATGCGTTTTTTAAGTTTCTCAAACTCAGATGGATAATCTTCCGGTTTAGGTAATAGAAATCTCTCTCCATTCGGACTTACGGATACGTTTTCACTCATATTCTGAAATGTTTCTGATTATTGTAAGATGAACAATGAATAATTATTAAAGATAGTAAATTTTTAGATTTCAGTGAGTGCTATTCCACGGAAAAGATGGTTTTTATTTCCCAAACATATCAATATATTTGCTTTAAAGCGGAAAAGAGAATTTTAGTGTTGAACGCTGATTGTAATTCGGGGGAATATATAACTTAGGTGTCACAGCGGGATTGTTAATAATGTGACAGTATCTGAATTTGTATCATTAATCTGGTATATTAAACCTGCCTCTATGAAAAAAATTACCTGCCTTCTGATATTGATTTGCCTGGGCACTTTTGTTTTCGCTCAGAAGAGTAATCAAAACAATAATCAACAAGGAGCCAACAAGGAACAGGGAGCCGGGAAGGATGATAAAAAAGATCAGAATAAAGATCAGAATAAAGCAGAGGATGATAAAAAAGAAAATATTGTCACAGATGTAAAAATCAATCCTGGCAGCTCGGGAGTCAAACGCAGCATTGGTTACAGATTCATTTCACCACCTTCTTCTGAAAGACCGGCAAATGGAACATTTCATTTCAATAATGACACAGCTGCAAAAGTATCATATATGATCGTTGATGATGAGGATGTTTCAGGGGAGGATCAGAGCAAATGGTATTCGACATGGGATGATACCACAGGAGCCAGCACAAGAGGCAGGATCACCCTGGTTGAAAGCGAAGGAAGAAATTCCGGAGTATTTGATGTGGCAGGTGTTTTTGCTCATGAAGACGGATTCTGGAGAATACCTGTGGAATATGTTTCCGGCACAAATCTTTTGAATGGTTCTACATACTATTACGTCTTTGAAAGAATCGCGCACAAAAAGGAGCAGGAAAAAGAAGATACTAAACCTGACTTAACCATAACCGCTCAGGCAGAACAGCCAAAACCCGTTGAGGAGGTGAAACCCGTGGAAGAACCCAAACCCGTTGAGGAAGTAAAACCAGCCGAAGTGCCGAAGACTGTTGAGGAAGTGAAACCAGCCGAAGTGCCGAAGCCGGTTGAAGAAGTGAAACCAGTGGAAGAAACCAAACCTGCTGAGGTGAAACCAGTGGAAGAAACCAAACCTGCTGAGGTGAAACCAGTGGAAGAACCCAAACCTGCGGAGGGGAAACCCGTGGAAGAACCGAAACCCGTTGAGGAGGTGAAACCAGCCGAAGTGCCGAAGCCGGTGGAGGAAGTGAAACCAATGGAAGAACCGAAACCAGTAGAAGAAGTAAAACCAGCCGAACAGGCAAAACCTGTTGAGGAGGTGAAACCCCCGGAACAACCAAAAGTTGTTGAGGAAACAAAACCGGTTGAACAACCTAAACCAACTGAGGCAGTTAAGCCTGTGGAGGAACCTAAACCTGTTGAGAAGGACAAACCTGCGGAAGAGCCGAAGCAGGCAGCGGAAGTCAAACCTGTCGAGCCTAAGAAACAGGCTGAAGAAATAAAACCAGCTGAACAGCCGGCACCACCTGTGGCCGAACAAAAACCTGAACCAAAACAGGGGACTAACTGGACATCCCAGGTCACCCAGGGAGTTAAGACGGAACAGGCCGGGGCTGCACCAGCATCATATCAAAGCAATCTTCCGACATACCAGTACAGGTATAGCTCGAACAAACGCGGTCGCGGAAAATGGTATGCCGGAATTATCGAAGCAGGTTATGGATTGGGAGTTGGAGAATATGGTATTGATAATTTCAGGATTAATTTTATTAATGGTTTTCGTATAGGCAAGACTTTTTCTGCAGGACTAGGGTTAGGGGTGAGAAGATACTATGTTGAACAGGAAAAGTTTGTGGAATACTCACTTGTATCGAGCAAAGTTCAGATACCCGTATTTTTGGATCTCAGAAAGACTTTTTCAACAAATACTGTAACACCCTATATAGCTCTGGGAATCGGTAATGCAGCACGATACTCAGCCACGGCTGATACAACCGGGTCAGTGAACGAAGGATTACTTTTCAATCCTTCGGGTGGTATCTGGTTCAACATATCAAGCCGGTTCGCTGTTTTCTGCGGTGTGGCATATGAAATGCAGAAAATGGAGTATATTCTTCTTTCTGACGATACACATTTTAAGAAGAATACGAGTTCTGTCAGCCTGAATGTAGGTATTGCATTTTAAGTGACTAAAGTGACTAAAGTGACTAAAGTGACAAGTGACTAGGGTAACCGGGCTTATTCCTGTTTATGGGATTTAATAAAAGCAAGTACTTCTTCAGAATCTTTCTCTGCATTTACGGCATCATTCTTATAAATGATTTTGCCTTCTTTGTCGATAACGAATGTCCACCTTTTGGCGCTTAGGTCACGTGAAACTTCATATTCCGTACCTTCCACAGTTTTCTTAAAGCTTCCACCTGTGCCTGTAGGTACTCCGAATGCCTGAGCAATTGCACCTTTTTCGTCAGAAAGCAGAGTGAAATTAAGGTTTTCTGCTTTTTTAAAGAGTTTAAGGTTTTCTACTTTGTCACCGCTGATGCCAACAACTGTTACACCGGCTTCCTGAAGATCCTTCTGGCGGTCGCGGTAAGAGCAGGCCTGCTTTGTGCAGCCTGATGTCATTGCTCCGGGATAGAAGTAAATTACTATGTAATCATTACCAAGATGGTCTTTTACATTCCATGTAGAGCCATCATCGGCCGTAGCGGAGAATTGAGGAACTTTGTCGCCAACCGAAATACTTTTCTGAGATATGCCAGTCTGGATATTTGCCATAATAATCGTCGCGATTAATAATAATGTTTTCATTTTTGATTAATCTTTGAGATGTATAACAAAAATATAACAGAAAAGTGCGATCAGGAATTACTTTGAAATGTTATAGCTGGTTTCCACTTGTGTATTCCCTTTTAACATGGCCCATACAGGGCAGTACTTATCTTCCGCAAGCTTCAGCACTTCTGTGAATGCATCTCCCGTGAGATCAGGCGATTTAAACTCGAATTCCACATGGATCTTCCTGAAGCCTGTGGGGTGTTCTTCCCTTCTGATACCTTTTGCAATTAATCTGACAACTTGTTATGGTAATATTCATTTTACGCAAAAAAGTGAGAACAGCGCTACCCATGCAGGTTGTGAGGCTTAATAACAATAATTCAAGTGAAGTGTACCCGAGATTGTCGCCCAATGGAGGAGTATAATCGATGGACACAGGTTCGTTTCCGTCAACTTTTCCGAGAAAATTCAGTTTGTCATTCACGAGTGTTACTGAGCTGATCAGTTCTTTCGATTTATCGATCATAGCAGATTAGATTAAGTGAGATTTCGGCATGAAATATGTAAAAGTTTAACAACGGAGCCGAAAGTAACAAATTTCTCAAAAATGATATCTGACAAAAGCTAATTTCGTTAAACATAGAGCGATAATTATCATATGATTTCGGCGACCTGCCTTTTTTGTTGTACCTTTACCGGATCAGCATTGAGATTCTGCGCATCATTACCTGAAACAGGTCAGTTAACAATTGCACAAATTCATTTTCTACGCTGACTTTAATAATGTCAAACTAAACAATTGCAGATGGGCAGATCACAGGAAACGTTCAATAAAAAGGACGTAAGAAACAGAAAAGAGAAAAAAAGAAAAGCTAAGGTTGAGAAGCGGGAGAAGAAGAAGAATGAAGGTAAAAAGGGAAGCTTCGATGATATGATAGCATATGTTGATGAATTCGGCAGAATATCTTCAACCCCTCCCGATCCCGACAAAAAAATTACAGTTGATGCCGACCAGATAGAATTTGCTCCTGTAAGGAACAAACCCCAGGTTGCCTCTGATTTCATTAGAAAAGGGGTAGTGGTTACATTTAATGATTCCAAGGGTTACGGATTTATCAGGGACCTGAGTACTAACAAGAGTGTTTTCGTACATGCTAATAATCTCGAAGAAGTTGTTAAAGAAAATAATATTGTGGCTTTTGAACTGGGTAAAGGTGCAAAAGGGCCGGTGGCTTTAAAAGTCAGGTTGTTAAAGGAATGATCATACCTGATGAAGGAAAGTATACGATTATATGCAAGGAAAGGATGGTCTGCAATTTTGAAACTTCTTGCAGGAATAAAATTATTGTCCGCTGAACCCTCCTCAGGATTCCTTAAAAGAACTTCAATCATTCACGGAGGACTGAAAAGAACCTTTCAGATATATCTTCCTGTTGTGTATAAAACTCAGTCATTAAAGCCATTAGTGATAGTGTTACATGGAAGGGGTGGAAACAGCGACAGTATGATTCTGCTTACGCGTAATGGTCTCAACAGTATTGCTGACAGGGAAGGATTCATTGTTTTGTATCCTGATGGGATAGGTATGAACTGGAATGACGGGCGAAAGGACCATAATGCTGATGACAGGGCACATATCGAGAATATCGATGATGTAGGTTTTATTTCAGCACTGATCAATATGATGACAGGTGACTATGGAGCAGATCCGGGGAAAGTGTATATTACCGGAATCTCAAATGGTGCAATCATGGCGTACAGGCTTGCCTGCGAGCTGTCGGAAAAAATCGCCGCCATTGCAGCGGTTGACGGGAATATGCCTGGAAGTTTTCTTAATGGTTGTAAACCATACAGTCCGGTAAACGTTTTGGCTATCAATAATACACTCGATCCGCTTGTTCCCTATAACGGAGGTACCATACGCACAGGACTTACCAGGAAAAACCTGGGGACTGTTCTCTCTGTAGCGGAATCTGTAAATTTCTGGGTTGACCGGAATCAATGCTTCAATGAATTTCCTGAAGAACATCTTCCTGCAGCCGGTCCCGGCGATGAAACAAGAGTCACAAAATCTTTATATGAAAATCCTCATGATGGGATTGAAGTGGTTCTTTATACTATTCATGGAGGAGGACATACCTGGCCCGGAGGCCTGCAGTATATGCCGGAAGCGATAATCGGCAAGACATGCCGGAACTTCGATGCAAATGCCATAATCTGGGCTTTCTTCAGAAAGCATTCAAAAAAGTTACAGGAAGCTCTGAATGAGTGATTATAACAACATAAAATCATTTAGAGAAAAAGGATGGATCGAGCTTGATAATGCTGCCAAACTTTTTCCGGCGATAATTTCCAAAGATCTTACATCTGTTTTCCGTATAACAGCAATATTAAAACAGCCTGTAAGGTATTCTGCGCTGAAGGAGGCAGTTGAAATCACTTCAGAACGGTATCCTTATTTCAGCGTATCTCTCGGCAGCGGGTTATTCTGGCATTATCTTGAATTTACAGGGAAACCTCCCCGCATCCAGGCCGAGGAAAAAATCCCCTGTACAGCTTTTGCTGTAAACAGGAAAAGTGAACCACTCTACAGAATAGTTGTGAGATCAAACAGGATATCAGTCGAATTCATTCATATTCTCACCGATGGAGGAGGAGCCCTGGAATATCTTAAATCGTTACTCTATAATTATTTCAGGCTTACCGGAACCAAAATAATTTCACCGGGTGATATAATCCTGCCTGAAACACCGCTTTCCGAAGAGGAATATGAAGATGGCTACAGGAAGTTTTTCAGAAAGCTTCCTCCACCGGCAAAACTTGACAAAGCCTGGCACCTTCCATTCAGATTGAACAGCAGACCCCGGCTCAATGTGATACATGCTGAAATGAAAGCTGCAGAGCTTCTTGAACTTTCGCGTAAGTATAAAGTTTCGATAACGGAATATTTTGTAGCAGTCTACTTTTATGCGCTGCAAAACATTTTTATAGCAGAAAGAGACAAGGGAATCAAAATAAAGAAAAAAGTCCTGCGTATTGAATTGCCTGTAAACATGAGAAATAAATGTTCCAGCAGGACAATGCGTAATTTTTCACTTTTTGTTCTGCCAGAAATTGATATGAGACTGGGCACCTATACGTTTGAAGAAATCATAACCTCCGTATACCATCAGTTGAGGATAAGTTCAGAAGTAAAACAGATTTCAAGGTTCCTGTCACAAAATGTAAGTTATGAAAAGCTGTTTGTGGTAAGGGTATTACCCTTATTCATTAAGAAACTTGCAATCTCGGCAATTTACAGGGGTCTTGCCTCAAAACGTTTTACAGGGATTGTAACTAACCTTGGTCAGGTTAAGCTGCCTGAAGAAATGGCGAAAATGGTTGAGAATTTTGAGATAATTCCTCCTCCGCCCAACCCCAAGATCAAGGTCTGTATAGCTATTGTGTCTTTTGAGGACCGTCTCAGGATATCCTTCAGTAATATTTCGCAATCACGTGAACTCGAAAGGCAGATACTTAAACACCTTGCAGATGCAGGGGTTCATATTAAGGTTTTAAACAGTAATTTTTGACAGGCGATGACTATCTGTATCAATTGTGGTGTAGAACTCGATGATGGCTTTTCTTTCTGCCCTCTCTGCGGTAAAAAACCTGGTGTGACGGAACCAGCTGATAAGCCGGATTTTAATTACCCGTCGGAGATAATACAGGTGCACAAGAAAGAGATCCGCATGTCACTCTGGGAACTAACAGGAATAATTGCCTTCTCGGCTGTTGCTGTATGCACACTTGTTGATCTGATTATCATAAAAGGCCTAAGCTGGTCGCTGGTTTCCGATGTTTTTGTCCTCGGGGCATGGGTTACATTCACACTATTCCTGCACGCCTATAACCGTACGAGTGTAATTATCCCCGGCCTTTTCATCACTATTCTTGCCGCTCTGTTTATCATTGATCTCCTTGGACCGGATGACAAATGGTTCCTGTCGGTCGGACTCCCGCTTACAGTTGCTGTTTTTACTTCGGCAGGAATAATTATCCTGCTTTACAGACTGGCTAATCTGAAAGGCCTGAATATACTCGCTGCTTCGCTCCTGGTTCTTTCAGGTTTATGTATTTTGACCGAGATGATCCTTGATGAGTATCTGAAAGGTAATGTAGAACTGCTCTGGTCACTCATTGCTTCTGTTTCAATAATTCCGCTTGCTTTATTACTTCTTTTCTATCATTACCGTCTGAAAAAAGGAAATGTTCTCGACAGCTTTTTTCATATCTGAAAGTTGGCTCAGGGAAGAATTACGTTGATGGCATGCCTGCTTATTCGTGCTCTTATCTCACTGCTTTTCCCGAGATGTTCACCATCAACCTGCAACTCCTCCGGAGGATCAATATTGATTACAGCTGAAGTGCAATCATAGGTTTGCACATTGGGCTTATGATGCAGGGTACCCGAAAAGGCGCCTGTGAGGATTCTCCAGAACCATCTTTGATAAGGCTGCAATACAATAATTTCAAATCTTCCGTCATCTATATATCCGGTAGGATTCATGTTTGCACCGCTCCTGTAAAGACGCGCATTGGCTATCAGGATCATGTATGCCCTGTGAGTATAAACATATCCATCTGCTTTTATTACACACCTGAAACTTCTCAATGGTCTTTTCAGAATTCTGAAAAATTGTTTCACATATCCTGTAAACCCCCTTTTTCCTTCTTTTTCAAATTCTTTAACAATCTTTGCGTTCAGTCCGACATCACTGAGATGAAGACTTATGTGTTGCTCATTAATATGTATGACATCCATTGGCCTGGACCGTCCGGATAAAATCAGCCTCAGTGCTTCATCTTCTTTTTCAGGAATCCCAAGTTCCCAGGCAAGCCCGTTTGCTGATCCGAGTGGAATTATACCAAGTTTAACCGGCATGTTCAGAATTAACCTGGCCACATAATTCACTGTGCCATCGCCTCCACCGGCTGTAACAATCCGGGGCTTGAAACTGTCAATGAGTTCCCTGATTTTCCTGTCATCTTCCTTTCCGGAAAGAAAATATATCTTATGAATTCCGTTTTTATCTTCATCACCGGACATCATTTTAGCGATAATGGTTTCAATATCCGACTTTATCAATGTGCCTGAATTCTGATTTATGATATGCAATATTCTTATTGGTTCCATCGGCCTCAGAGCTATGTTATTTGTTTTACCTGTGATAAGATTTGAAAAATGAAACAGAAATTTCTATCAGTTCCATATATTAAACACAAACACAGATTGATAGTTTCTCCGAAAATTGTTCCTTTTACCGGATTCGGCAACAAAGATCAGGTATTGATTTCGGGTATGGTTGTTGAAGAGAATGGAATTTCGAAACCGGAGAAGAACCTTAGCAGATGGTCGAATCTGAAGTCAATGGTAAAGAGGTATGTGGCAAATGAACTGGAAGGAGTGCCGGTTGAGATCACTTTTAACAACGTTACTAAAGTTGTTATCACTGATAAATACGGTATTTTCAGGTGTGATTTCAGCAATGGATTCCAGTATGAATACACTACCTGGCACAAAGCATCAATAATGCTCCCCGGATCAGGTCATATTTCACCGATTAAGGCCGAAGAGGAGGTAATGATTGTGGGCAATAATCCGCAGTTCGGTATTATATCGGATATCGACGACACAATTCTTGTCTCTTATGCAACCCAGAAGCTGATGAAACTGAGACTGATGCTTTTGAATAACGCTCATACCCGGATGCCATTCGAAGGTGTTGCCGCTTTTTATGAGGCGTTGCAGAATGGCGTAAGTGTTAATGGTCTGAATCCGATCTTCTATGTATCAAACAGTGAATGGAACCTTTACGACCTCCTTTATGAATTTATTCAGTTCAATCGGATTCCCAAGGGACCCATGTTACTCAGGGAGATGGCAATAAGGGTGCTCCGGCCATGGAAATTGAGAGAAGTCAATAAAAATCACAAGAAGGAGGTGATCTCGAAATTGTTTGAGATGTATCCTGAGCTAAAATTCATACTTATCGGAGACAGCGGACAGAAAGATCCGGAGGTCTATTCAGAGATAGTCAGTCTGTTTCCCGGGCGTATTCCTGCAATATACATCCGTGATGTCGGAATTGTGGAAAAGATGCCAAGAATAAAAATACTTTCGCAACTTGTACTTAATGAGTTCAGTACCGAGATGGTTCTTGTTAAAGATACTGAAGGTGCAGCCATGCATGCGATTGAAAAAGGATTCATATCCCCCGGTTATTTCGAACCCGTATTGAAGGAAAAACAAAAAGATATCGCTCTCAGGCAAAAACCTGCAGAAAGATTGATATAAAGACGGATTTATCTCCCGTGTTGGATTTAATAAAGGGCTGTTATAATCGGAATAAGTTTTATCATATCTTTATTTTCAATTTTATCTTGTAAAATGAAAATCAGGAAAGCCTTAATCACAACTGCTGGTGCAGATCAAAGAAAGCTTCCGGTTCAATCACTTGTTGATCGTGATGGAAACAGGAAAACTGTACTAGAGATACTCATCCAGGAAATCAGAAATGCAGGGATTGAAGAGATAGGAGTGATCATACACCCCGGAGACCTGAATACTTATTCGGAAATCGTCGGGGGAGATCCTCAGGTCAGTTTTATTGAACAGGACAGGCAACTGGGGTACGGTTATGCTCTTCTTTGCGCATCAAAGTTTATTGGGAATGAGTTCTTCCTCCACCTGGTTGGTGACCATCTGTATGTTAACAGGACAAACACTTCTTGTGCAGTTCATCTTCTTGAGACCGCCCGGCAAAATAAATGCCCGGTTTCAGCTGTAACCTCAACACGCGAGAACATCATTCCTAATTTCGGGACCATCGGTGGCAAAAGAATACCGGGAACAAACAACCTTTATCAGATTGATAATGTAATAGAAAAACCTACCCCCACGATTGCCGAACAGAAATTATTGATCCCTGGTCTGCGTGCAGGACACTATCTGTGTTTTTTTGGAATGCATGTCTTTTCTCCGGGCTTGTTTCCAATACTGGAAAAGAATCTGGCGTTGTCGGGCGGGAATAAAATTGGTTTAAGTGAAGCATTAAAGGAACTTGCCGGCAAAGAGCAATATCTTGCACTTGAGATAAACGATCTGAGGTTTGATCTCGGATCAAGATACGGGCTCCTTAAAGCACAAATTGCTGTCGCGTTGAGTGGTTCCGATCGGGATCAGCTAATGGCTGAACTATTGGATTTATTTGCAAATCTGAATATGAATAATTCATCTTCTGAATAATGAGTGAATTAGTTAAGATAATTCTTTCCTCTGAACCTGAAATTAAGAACAGATCGCTCGATTACTTTTGCCGGAATGCCAGCCTCGATGACCTTATCAGGGAAGCACAGCAACTTGAAATCTACAGGAAAGATGAATTGAACCTGTATAACAGGGTGAGAGCTTTGTTTTTTCTGTATGCAATTCACAGGTATTATATTCCATTACAACCGGCAATCGGTTCAAAAGGTTTGATACCGTTTGAAGCTTATGAACATTTGCTGCGAAGAAGGTTTGAAGAAGCAATTGATATTTTGTTAAAAGTCCAGTACCAGGAAGGGCCTAATGAAGGTATCTCCAGTACTCTTGCTGAAGCATATCATGAGCTCGGTTTTCAAACACTTGCCGATCAGGTACGGATAAGTGTCAGATCGACCCTGGGTAATAAGTGGATGTTCAGGATTGGTCACCCTTATGATCAGCCTTTAAAAGTGCATCCGCATCTACTCGCAAAAGACCAGAATACAGGTCTGTATCCTCTCCTTCATGAATCAACTCCGGTAAGAATGGATTTGAGCCACAGTGGATGGAGTGACATTTTTTTTCTGGGCATGGATTATCCTGAAGGAGCAAATGTCCTGAATATCTCTATTGATCTTTGTATACATACGGATTCAGAATCTGTACCCAAACCCCCGATTGAAACATGGCTGAGAATAATTGATGAACCTGTGCTTAAAATCACAAGTATAGACCTGAATGCAACAGCCACCATAACCTCTCTTAATGAAGTATTTGATTTTGCAAGGGACTATCTTGGTCTGCTTAAGGCTGCTGTTATAGCATCCGGGATCATTCCTCCCGGAATGGAAGGCGCCGGGTTACCGATGAGTCTTCTTCTTGAGAAGATGGCAGGTAAAAATAAAGGTATTGAAATTGTAAGCAGGGTAAATAACATCCCGAAAGGTTCAAGGCTGGCGGTTTCAACAAATTTGCTTGCATCACTCATTTCTCTTTGCATGCGTGCAACCTCCCAGACCGAAGAGCTAACAGGGGTACTGAATGAGGATGAGAAACGGCTCATTGCGGCAAAAGCAATTCTGGGTGAATGGCTTGGAGGGTCTGGTGGAGGATGGCAGGATTCAGGCGGTGTATGGCCCGGAATGAAAATTATCAACGGGGTTGAGGCAAAACAAGGGGATCCTGAATATGGTATCAGCCGTGGTCGCCTGTTACCGGATCATACCATTCTTGATACGGCTGTTGTAAGTGAAGATACCAGGCAGAAATTGCAGGAAAGCCTTGTAGTGGTTCATGGAGGTATGGCCCAGGATGTCGGGCCTATTCTTGAAATGGTAACTGAGAAATATCTTCTGCGTTCTGAGAGGGAATGGCGTGCACGAGGGAAAGCAATTGATTATTTCAGGCGTATAGTTGAGGAATTGAAAAATGGTGATATCAGGAGAATAGCTGAATATACAAACCGCAACTTTGAAGACCCTATACAGGAAATCATACCCTGGGCAACAAACAAGTATACTGAAACTATAATTGACTCGGTAAAAAACATTTTTGGAGACGATTTCTGGGGTTTCTGGATGATGGGTGGTATGTCCGGGGGTGGAATGGGGTTTATTTTTAATCCTGCAGTCCGGGAGAAAGCAGTAACTGCTATAAGGAACATTATGTCCGATACGAAAAAGAGCATGGAGAAAGCTGTCCCCTTTGCAATGGATCCTGTTGTATACGATTTCCGGATAAATGAGAGAGGAACTTTTTCAGAAGTCACAACCGGTACGGAAGCTCTGCTGCCGGGTGAATACTATACGATGATGGTTCCTCAACTTCTGAAGAAAGAGAAGCACTCGCTTACACCTTCACAGAAAAAAGAGCTTGCCCTGCTCGGATATGTATATAAGACAAATGAAAAATTCACAGGTTTTGTGACCACGCTTTTTGAACAGATGATACCTCAGAATGAGGAGGAATCTTCTCAGCACAAAAATCTTGACTCACTTCTTGATGAACTTGGCTTCGATTCGGAACAGCATGAAAAAATAAAGAAAGATCTGAAATCAGGAAGGATAGGGCTTCTGAAGAACAGGTTGCCGGTCAATACCATAATAGACGATGTGAGTGAATCGGAAATTAAGTGCATTCAGGGTCCGGTAAAGAAGACTTAAAAAAGATCGGTGACGAAGCTATCAAGAAGAGGAGAGCTGGCAATAGTGTCTCTTGCCGGAGGTGTCGGGAGCCGCTGGACCAAGGGCGCAGGAGTTGTGAAATCTTTAAATCCATTCGCTAAATTTGATGGTAAGCATAGGAATTTCATTGAAGTCCATCTGGCTAAAGACAGGAAAACCGAATCAGAGTTATCGGGTTCACTGCAACATGTCTTTACAACAAGTTATCTCACCCATGCAGCGATCTCCTCATTTCTGGATGAGAATAAGTATTCCCTGCACAGGAACATCCACCTTTCACAGGGCCGGGTAACAGGTTTGAGACTGCATTCCCACAGAACGAGATCTGAGATTCCTGTGGGAAGAAACACCCCAGCAACTTCTTGATGAACAGGCTGAAAAAGTACAGCAAAGCCTGAGATCAGCTTTGATTAACTGGACAAAATCTTCAGGAGAGGCAGAGGACTACAGAGATAACCTGCCACTACAATGCATTCACCCTGTCGGGCACTGGTATGAAATCCCAAATATGTTCCTGAACGGAACTTTGTTAAAATTGATTAATGATAATCCAAAACTGAAATATTTGCTTGTTCATAATATTGATACTCTGGGCGCAAATGCTGATCCTTCAATACTGGGGCTCTTCATACAGCAGGATACTTCAATGATGGCTGAGGTTATAACCAGGAGAATTGATGATCATGGCGGCGGTCTCGGGAAGGTGAATGGAAAGGTTAGATTAATTGAGGGACTTGCCCTGCCCAATGATAAGATGGAATTCAGGTTAAGCTATTATAATACAAATACTTTCTGGATTGACATTGATAAAATTCTGGATGTTTTTGGGCTTTTGAGAACCGATCTTGGAGACAGCAATAAAGTAAAATCCTCGGTGTACAGAATTGCGTCCATGATGCCAGCATATATCACCATCAAAGAAGTTAAAAAACGCTGGGGAAAAGGACAGGAGGATGTATTCCCTGTTGCGCAGTTCGAGAAGCTTTGGGGCGATATGACTGCACTACCGGAAGTGAAATGTGCCTATCTGAAAGTTGACCGTGCCAGAGGACAGCAATTAAAGGAAGTATCTCAACTTGATGGATGGATGCGGGATGGATCGAAAGATTACATTGAAAAGATCTGCAAGTGGGATTAGGGGATATATTAGTTGCCGGAATTTGATAATTTTGGTCCTGTTTTTTTCCAGGAGAATGATTCAATGACAAATAGATATTGGAAGGACGTTATCGGTGCAAGGTTATAACGAATCTGAACGCAGAAGGACCAGGATTGCTGTAACATTTTATTTTTTCAGTATGGGACTGGTCTTTGCATCATGGGCCAGCCGTATACCGGATATTAAAACCAGGCTCCAGCTGAATGATGCTGTTTTCGGCACTATTCTTTTTTGCCTTCCGATCGCGCAGTTCCTGATGATGACATTTTCAGGGAAGATAGTCACGCGTTTCGGAAGCCGGAAAGTTGCCTTGTTTGCGCTTCCTGCATATACAATATGT
Organism: uncultured Bacteroidota bacterium; assembly: GCA_963744745.1. Classification (GTDB taxonomy): domain Bacteria; phylum Bacteroidota; class Bacteroidia; order Bacteroidales; family VadinHA17; genus LD21. The sequence continues at coordinate 1,166,172 of CAVUVD010000002.1, forward strand.
CTGGGCAATATAGGTCTTGTGGAAGAAGGATGGCAGCTGGCTGTAGCATTATTTCTTTTCGGTATAGCCGGTAACCTCTGCAATATCTCAATAAATACCCAGGGAGTATCAACCGAGAAGCTTTATGGGAGATCTATAATGGCATCATTTCACGGCGGCTGGAGCATTGCCGGTTTCACGGGGGCATTGGTGGGTATGCTGATGATCAGCCTTAAGGTTATTCCTTACCTGCATTTTTTAACAGTTCTGCTGATTGTCTGGACAATAGTATGGTACAACAACAAACACCTTGTTAAGGGAAAGCCTGCGATCAATCCGGATGAACCTAAGAGAAAATTTTTCAATAAGCCTGACAGGTCCCTTATTGGCCTGGGGATAATCGGGTTCTTCAGCATGGCCAGTGAAGGCACTATGTTCGACTGGAGCGGTATTTATTTCAAGGATGTGGTGGAAGCTCCTGCATCGCTTGTTGTACTTGGTTATGCTTCTTTTATGATAATGATGGCCTCAGGCCGGTTTATGGCTGATTTCATCATCCGGCGAATCGGAAGAAAAAAGCTTCTCCAGGTCAGTGGTGTAATGGTCTCAGCGGGATTATACCTTGCAGTCATTTTTCCAAATATCATAGCGGCAACAATAGCATTCATGATTGTCGGGCTGGGTGTTTCCAGTATTATCCCTTCAGTTTACAGCGCCGCCGGCAGAAATACCAAAGTGCCTCCCGGAATTGCCCTTGCTACGGTTGCAAGTGTGAGTTATTTTGGTTTTCTGATGGGACCTCCTGTAATCGGGTATATCTCCGAGGCATTCGGTTTAAGATATTCATTTGCCCTGATCGGGATCTTTGGAATTGGTATAACGCTTATGGTGTCGAAGGTTAAAGCGCTTAGCAAATGATTCAATTTGAAAATGTGAAAATTTAATCTGTAAATTGAGTAACTAATATTTATATTATAATATAATTCCGGTTTGATTTTAATATATATTATAATGACTCAGTTATGATCTAAATTCATTAAAAAAACCTGTAAATTCAATGACAGTGTTGACAGATCTATTATTATTTTCAATTCTGATATGTTAATAGGTCAAAGCAAAAGATTCTTCAGTCGAAAACCTCCGCAGGCTACGGTTTTCTCCTTCAGAATGACAACGTATGTTGTGGTGACAAGGGGAGTGAAGAGGCGCATTTTGATTCTAACTAACTCCAGTTACAATCTCTCTGCAAAATGCGCCTCTTCACTCCCCCGGACTCCACCAATAGCGCCTGTCATGCTGAACGCAGCAAAGCGAAGTGAAGCATCTTTCGCGATCGAGTTCCAATAATATACAGCACTTGTCATTAGCAACGCAGCGTAGCAGAGTGAAGGATCTTTTACGATTGATTACCAATCATTTATAGGGCTTGTCATTAGCAACGCAGCGAGGTGAAGCATCTTTTGCAATTGAGTACCAATTATCTACAGAACCTTTCATTAGCAACGCAGCGATAGCGGAGTGAAGGATCTCAGATGCGGAATCCAAACGGGAAAAATTCAGGTGTTTTTGCCCTGTATTTCCTGTACTCTTCTCCGAAGAATTTCTCCATTTCCTGGTATTCTCCTTTAATGAACACTTTAAAAACAATATACCCTATAACACTTGTTGTAAGTACAAGCCAGGAGTTCATCATTAAGGCAAACCCTGGGAATATGAATAGGATTATCGCGGCATAAAGTGGATTGCAGCATAAGGAAAACGTTCCTGACGTGACAAGCCTGCTTTCCTTTAAGCCTTTCAGAAGGTTGGGAATTGTAATGAAATAAAATACCAATCCGCCGGCAAGAATTACAAGTCCTGTATAGAACAATACTTTGTTTTTATCATCGAAGAAGTTGAAGGTTTCCTTAAATACCAGTGATAGTATTATTGTGACAGCAAGCCATGGAAGAACATAGATTCCAATCTTTGGGCCTACACCATAAAAATCGAGTTTATTCATATTATAAAATTATACATGCAGGAAGTCCTGTGGAACATCATTTAATCGTGCAATGTCGAGAATTTTATTCCTGATATCAAATCCCGATGCACAGTTAACATTGCATGATCCACAGTCCTTACAGGGATTATCAGCTATGGCACTTGAAAGCGTATACCGGGCATGCTTTGTATTCTTATAGCCATATGCATACATGTAGCTCCGCATGATTGTCGGAATGTCGATGTTATGAGGACACTGAGGGACACATTGCCCGCATTGCCGGCAGTAGAGATCATCAGGAGAAAGGACTGATGCAGTTTTAAGATACTTAAGCTCCTGTTCGCTCAGTTTGAGATTTCCAAGCATTGCAATGTTTTTATTCAGTTCGTCAAGTGAAGTCATTCCGGAAACAATCGATGCTATATTTTCATTCTGCAACACCCACTTAAGCGCCGCATCAGAATTAAATGACTGACCCTGGCGGGCACTCCCGGCCTGGGCTTTCATTCCGAGAATTCCAATTCCGGCATTTACTGCCCTTGCAATTGTTGCATTCATAGATTCAAGGTTCTGGCTTTTGAAGTTATAGCCAATCATGGCAACATCATAAACACCGGAACCTGTTGCGGCATTAAGCGCCTCTTCAGTGTCGCTGTGGGAGATGATACCGGTGAAGCGTGCTTTACCCTGCTTTTTTACCTGCTCAAATGTTTTCAGGACTGCTTCATTAAGAACAGTTTCCTTCTTACCGGCAAATGGAAGAAGGACGAAATCGATATATTCAATTCCGAAACGTTTAAGGCTTTCTTCAGTTTTCTTCATATACGATTCGGCTGAAAACGATTTCGGAAGCAATCCGGTCCTGGTATCAATTTCATCAGGAATTGAAGCGGTACCAATGTAAAAAGAATCCCTTGGCAGTTTTCTTAATGCATCGCCCACGAGTATCTCATTATTTCCTTCTCCGTAATAATTTGCAGAGAAGAAAAGCTTCACACCGCTTTCATAGGCTGCTCTGACGAAACCGGCCGAAGTTGCTCCGGCGGTACCCATGCTTATGAGCGGGGTCTGGATGCCCGTCCTGCCAAGTATCCTTGCTGGTAAAGCAGGCATTTCCCCGGGAGCATTTACTGTTCTGAGGTTTTTAAGACTATTCGGCAGAATTGTTGCACCTGATAATCCAAGTAAACTATTCCGCAGGAAATCACGACGACTCTTGGTTTTCATTTTATGATCTGTTTAATTACAGTAAAATTACATTAAAACAATTAAATCAAAATCTTTTTTCATACAGTAACTCAATCAGACCAAATCAGAATCAGTAATAAATAAAATAAAATCAGTCGATTAAATTTTTTTGTTTCCCGCAGATTTCGCAGATTGGTTCGCGGATTTGCACAGATAAAATCAGAACACAGAACAAAATATGCCAGATAGCTTATTTGATTACAGTCTTTGGGGATTATTCCTTGCCAGCTTTCTCGCTGCAACTGTTGTGCCTTTCAGTTCAGAGGCTCTTCTTTCTTTTCTTATCGCAAATGGTACCGATGCATATACAGCAGTTCTTGTTGCCACTGCAGGTAACTGGTTAGGAGGGATGAGCAGTTATGGAATAGGATACCTCGGGAAATGGGAGTGGATCGAAAAATATCTCAGGGTTAAGCGTACAACAATAGAAAAATGGCATGACAGGCTTTACAGGCGGGGAGCAATCTTTGCTTTTCTGAGCTGGCTTCCGGGTGTCGGCGATATCTTTGCTGTCGGGCTCGGGTTACTGAAGGCTAATGTTTATATCACTGCGATTGCGATGCTTGCAGGCAAATTTGCCAGGTATGTTTTCTGGGGATGGATAACGGGACTGGTTTTTTAGGATCATCGAGATACTACATGAAAGCATCCCTGCTGCCTTTCATAAGTAGCCCAGCATTTTTTCTCCTTCTTAAGTTGACAGATAACCTCTGCAAGGGCTTCTTTCATGAACCACTTATCGCATTCTGTAATCCTGAACTTAACAATTGAAAAATTGGCATACGATATGTCAAATGCATTCCCGTTAAGATGAGGGCTGTTTTCAGATACATTTCCATTGCTTCTGCCCAGGCCTTTTAGATTCTCTGAAGTACGTGTCATTGATGTGATAATGAACCTGGATCCTTTCAGCCCTTCCCTGTTCATTTTATTCCTGAACCTTCTTCCAAGTTCATTGAGAAGTTTCTTGCTGTCACCTGTAAGATACGGATAGCTGTATTTCAGATCCTCAACAAGGTAAAACCTGGTGTTTTTCACTTTATGCAGCTTCATTGTGAGAGTCATTTTCCGGATATCCCCTGCATCGGAGCAACGATTCATACAGGATATTTAATTCCGGTCATTTGTTCAGACAAATCCCAGAGTTTCATGGCGGTTTTTTCGTCATGGGAAAGGGGAGTTGAAATTGCTCTTCCCGGCTTGCCGGTCCATTCGCCATATCCCTGCGGTCCAAAATAATCTCCTCCCTCCACATCACTGCCAAGTGCAACCCCGAGTACCGGCAGAACACCTTTTTCAGGAGAATGTGTGACCAATGCAGTGAGAGGCTTGCCGATGAACATCAGCCATTTCGGTATATGCCTTACCAGCTCGGTAAGGCTCATCCCGGGATGAGCTGCAACGGAAAGAGTTTTGAGCCCGGCTTTATCGATCCTTCGCTGAAGCTCAAAAGCAAAGATCAGACACGCAAGTTTTGACTGCCTGTAAGCCTGGAGAGGACGGTAATCTTTCTCCCAGTTAAGATCTTCAAAATTGAGACTGGCCTTCTTATGAGCTATGCTTGCAAGTGTAACAATCCTGGATCCCGGAGTATTGGCAATTGTATTAAATAATAACCCGGTAAGGAGAAAATGAGAGAAAAAGTTTATGCCAATCTGACTTTCAAACCCGTCTTCAGTTTTTGAATACGGAGGCATCATTATACCGGCATTATTTATCAGAAGGTCGAGCCTGGTATAATGTGTCAGAAAAGATTGTACAAAGGACCGGACCGATGACAGACTTGAAAGATCAACCAGCATGATCTCTATAACTGAGCCGGGGTGTTCCCTGAGGATACCTTCCCTGGCTTCCAGGGCTTTTCTCTTATCCCTGCAGGCCATAATGACTTTCATCCCTTTTCCTGCAAGAGCTTTTGCTGCTTCATAGCCAAGACCGGTATTAGATCCGGTAACAATACAGATTTTGCCCTTCTGTGAAGGTATTTTCTCAATTCGTAATTCGGGCATATTTAATTGTTAATAAAATAACAAATGAAGTGATGGCTTGTTTGGGATATCCTTTTCACAGGAAGTTTTTATCCAGGTACTCCTGGAATTTTTCTTTATACTGTTCGCCAATGGGTATATATTCCTTGCCGAAAACGATCCTGCTTCTGTCTATTGTTTCAATCCTTTCCAGGTTTACGATAAAAGAACGGTGAACTCTCATGAATTTTTCCGGAGGCAACTTTGTCCCGAGTGTCTTAAGCGAGGTAAGGGATAGTACAGGTTTGGGATTATTCAGCATAAATACCTTGACATAATCTTTCAGCCCCTCTATATAGAGAATATCATTGAAATTGATTCGCCTGATCTTATAATCGGATTTGAGGAAGAGAAACTGGTTGTTTGCTTCAATATTGGCAATTGCCTGTTGTTCAAGAGCAATCTGTTTACGGACTTTGTTGACGGCTCCAAGGAATTCTTCATAGCTGAAAGGCTTCATCAGGTAATCGACTGCATCGAGCTTATAGCCTTCCAGTGCATATTTTTCGTAGGCTGTGGTGAAGACAAGCTTGGGCCCTTTCTCAATGATCCTTGCGAATTCAATCCCTGAAAGATCCGGCATCTGGATATCCAGAAAAATTAGATCGACCTCATTACCAATTATGAATTCAGATGCGTCGACAGGATTATCAAATTTCCCGGCAAGCCTCAATCCCGGAGTTTTTCCGATATAGCCTGATACAAGCTCCAGGGCAAGTGGTTCATCATCAATTGCTATAGCATTGATTTCCATTACGAGAGTTTTATATTCAGAAAAACCCTGAATTCATCATTATGTTCCTCTATTGACAGATCGTGTTTTCCCGGGAATAACAATGCAAGCCTTTTTTTCACATTCTCCAGCCCAATCCCGGGCTGCTTGTCTTCATGTCCTTTCCCGGGAATACTGTTCGAACATTTAAAGGTAAGGGCTTCAGGGGTATAAGAAAGGCTTATGTTTATTGTTGATTTACCACGGGTTGTAACTCCATGTTTGAAGGCATTTTCTATGAACGGGATAAAAAGAAGAGGGGGTATACTGATTTCGGCAACCGACTCAGGGAAATCAATTGTGAGACTGACCTTTTCACTCATTCGCAATTTCATCAGATCGATATAGTTTTTCATAAAATCGATCTCATTGTTCAGTTTCGTGTCGCCATGCTCCGATTCATATAAAAGGTATCGCATAAGCTTCGACAATTTCAGTACAGCTTGTTGCGAATCTTCAGCATTGATGCCGATAAGTGAATAGATGTTATTGAGTGTATTGAAGAAAAAATGAGGACTGATCTGGTTTTTAAGAAATGCAAGCTCCGCGTTAAGCTTTTCCTTTTCCATGTTTTCCTGCATTTTTTCAATTTTGGACTGACGCTCCAGGACCCTCAGACCTAGTGAAAGAAAGATCATGAATGATGCAGATGACATGTAACCCATCGTATGTGCGTCGCTGGTAAATAATCTCCTGAATATACCGGGAGGAGGTCCGGGAGGGGGGGACGCTTTCCTTCTTCACGCGACATTTCGAACCGCTCCCGCCTGTCTTTTGAAATATGACTGAAAATCTGCCTGCTTGAAATCGCGGAAACATAATAAAAGCAAAATATCAATAAGAGAACAGACAAAAAGTATTTGTATTTCTTTTTCTGAAAGAACAATTTCGGTACAAGGAACAGGTAGTTCGTGTAAAACAGCAGGGCATTGATTGCCGTAAAAGTGTAATAAAGCAGGAGAAAGCTATTACCCATCTCCAGCAGCCTCGACGAATTCAACGGCAGGCCTACAAGCAATAACCAAATGAATATGTGAATAATGACCCTGATTACCGGACCATTGTCTCTCTTTTTCATCGCTTCATTTATCAATTAAAGATAAAAGATAAAAGTCATAATTCTCAATTTACAAATCCTTTAATAGCACACTGATGACACGGATTTAACGGATTTACACAGATCAAATCATTGCATTGTGAGTCCCAGTGTCAATTTTCAAATTGATACATTTTCAAATTGATACATTTTCAAATTTTCTAATTATTTACTCATATCTCAACGCATCAATCGGATTAAGATTAGAAGCTTTTCTTGCAGGGTACCAGCCAAAGAACACGCCGATTATGAAGCAAACTGCAAATGCAAGGATCACCGACTGAGTCGTGATAAAAGTAGGGCTGCTCATCAATGTTCCTGCTCCTTTTGCGATCAGGTAGCCGAAAAGTATTCCGATAGCTCCCCCAAGGATGCTCAGCAGCATTGATTCTACAAGGAATTGCCTTAGTATATCTTTTCCGCGACCTCCGATAGACATTCTTAAGCCTATTTCACGAGTTCGTTCAGTTACCGACACAAACATGATATTCATAATGCCAATACCGCCAACAAGAAGGGAAATCCCTGCAATTGCGCCAAGAAGATAGGTCAATATATCAGTGATTGAAGAGACTGTTGCAATAAGTTCTGACTGCGACATCACCCTGAAGTCGTTTTCCTCAGAATCCAGCAGTTTGTGAGTTCTTCTGAGTATCTCCTCAATCTCTGTGATTGCAGCAGCGCTTTTTTCTTCGCTGACTGCAGAGGCATATATACCATGCCCGCTGGCTCTTACCTCAGGTGACACAGCAGCAAGGGATACAGATTCATTGCGAAGAGCTGTCACATCGCTGTACTTAAGCGCCATTGAGCTTGATGCGCCAAGACTCACACCTCCTCTTCTCTGGAAATTAGGCATTATCATTACCATATTTGTACCCATCGATGACATTTCTGTCCTAATACTTTGTGGCTTCGAGTGAGTACATTCCACCCCGGATATCGAGTTCAGCCTGTTTTATCAGATTATTTATCCTTGAATAATTAAAAAGGGTAACGCCGGAATTCAGAGAGTAGCTGGTTCCGTTTGAAGCATTTAACCCGTTTGAAGAAGTCATCTGGCTCCGGCTCCAGTTAAAATTCTGATTTACAGATGCGCTTAACGAGGGGAATCGCTGGGCTTTAGCCTGATCAACGTATATAATACTTGTCTCATTCGAGAGAATGCTTTTTCTTACATGGACATTCTGCTCAAGTGCATACCGGATACATTTTTCAAGTGTCCATGCAGAATCCTGCTGTACTGATAAAAAACCGGCCTTGCATATTGTTGTCAAAACCAGAAAACTTATCAATGTTAAAACAATCTTTTTCATGACTCATAATGAATTTGTTATAAATGTATGGCGGGTTATCCTCCGGGGAAAGTAAAATAGAAGTATACCCGGAATTTATCGACGAATGGGTCGTTTCTCTGCTGAAGAGTTAAATCGCGTTAACAAATCAGGTATTAAGTTTTAAATCTTATTCTTCGATTATCACTTTCCAATAATTAAGAATATCTTTATAACCGGGAGCTCATTTTATATTATTGAATATGACCGGACGCAAGTTGCAGATTGCAGGTATGCGTAATATAAGTGATCTGCAGTGTGCTATTCTGAATAACACGCATGTACTAATGGCTTGTCTTGACAAGGATTTTAATTTCATCGTTGTTAATGAGAATTATGCCCGGGCCGATGGGCGTGATGCTGATTTTTTCGTGGGTAAGAATCATTTCTCGCTTTTTCCGAATGTGGAAAATGAAGTCATTTTCCGACGGGTAGTCGATACAGGTGAGCCATATTTTGTATGGGCCAAGCCATTCGAATATGTGGAACATCCTGAACGCGGTGTAAGTCACTGGGACTGGAGCCTGAATCCTGTCAGGGACAGCAGCGGGCAAGTTTCAATGCTTGTGCTCACATTGCTTGATGTTACAGCCCGCGTTAAGGCTGAGGAGGCGCTGATGGCGAGCGAGGCGCGATACCGGATGCTGCATGAAACCATGCGCGATCCATTCGTCCAGGTGAATATGGAGGGGCGAATCATTGACTGCAACGACGCCTACTGCAGGATGCTGGGTTATTCGCTCGATGAAATCCGCTCCCTTACATATCAGCAGCTGACACCTGCCCGCTGGCATGATTTCGAAAGCAGGTTGGTACAGGATCAGATCATCTTTCGAGGGTACTCCGATATTTACGAGAAGGAATATATACGCAAGGATGGCACTGTTTTTCCCGTGGAACTGCGAACTGTTCTTGCACGCGATGGATCAGGTCAGCCCTCCGCAATGTGGGGCATCGTACGTGATATAACTGAACGGAAGAAGCTTGAAATCGAACTGAAAAAATATAACGAGACGCTCGAAGATAATGTCCGTAAACGCACCGCGGATCTGCAGCAGCTAAATGAAGCTTTATTAAAGTCAAATAAAGAACTCGAGAGTTTTGCATTTATAACATCGCATGATTTGCAGGAACCCCTGAGAATGGTAACAAGCTATACTCAACTTCTTGCCAGGAAATATGAAAATCAACTCGATGAGAATGCAAAAGAATATATCGGTTTTGCTGTTGAAGGCGCCAAAAGGATGTATGATCTTATTAACGGATTGCTTCATTATTCAAGAATAAGCAGAAAAGGCGCCACAACCACGAATGTCGACATAAGCAAAATCGTAGATACAGTCAAGGCAAACCTGGCTCAGGTAATCAAAGAAAGAAATGTCGTAATCACGACAGGTAAACTTCCTGTTGTCTCAGCAGATTATACTCAGATGCTGCAGCTCTTTCAGAACATTATTGCCAACGGAATTAAATTCAGCAAGGATAAGCCCCGGATCAGAATTTCTTCGAAAGCTGAAAAAAAGCAATATGTTTTTTCCATAAAAGATAATGGGATAGGCATTGAACCTCAATATTATAATCAGATTTTTGAGATATTCAAGAGGCTGAATCCCCGGGATCAGTTTGAAGGAACAGGAATAGGTCTAGCAATCTGTAAAAAGATCGTGGAAAATCATAAAGGCAGAATGTGGATAGAATCCGAGCCGGGTAAGGGATCAGTTTTCTATTTCACTCTTCCGAAAGTGTAATTTACATTACCAACACGATACATTTTTTTCTCACACTTATTCATATTTCAGGGAAACAACCGGATTCCCTGAAGCAGTTTTGAGTGACTGATAACCAACAGATAAAACTGCGATCAGTATAGCTACAAGACCCCCGATAATGAAGCTTATGAGCCCGATATCGGTTTTGTAGGCGAAGTTTTTCAGCCACCAGCTTATTATCAGGTAAGAAAGCGGGACCGCAATGACAAATGAAAGGAAGACAAGATTCAGGTACTCAAGAGACATGATTTTAACGATCGTTCCTGAAGATGCCCCCATTACTTTTCTGATACCTATTTCTTTTGAACGTTGTTCGGCTGAGAATGTCGACAATCCAAGAAGTCCCAAAGAAGCAACAAAAATTGCCAGCGCTGTGAATGCGATGAATAATCTTCCCAGTTGCTGCTCTTTCAGGAATTTGGCAAAAAAGTTGTCGGATACAAATGAGCAATCAAAATATCCGCTTGAAGGGAAGGACTCCCATTTGTTTTTTATCGCGTTTATTTTGCTCTTAATGTCATTATTGGAGAGCCGTACCAGCATATTGTTGCCTGTCTCTCCTTGAAAAAGAATCAATGGGGTGATCTCTTCTTCAAGCGACTGGTAATTATAATCTTTAACAACACCTATTACTTCCCTTTCATCTTCCCCATTTTCTTTCCAGAAAGTCTGAATCTTCTCACCCACAGGATTTTCCCACCCGAAGGACTTTGCTGCCGCTTCATTTATCACAACAGCCTTCGAGTCCGTCAGGAAATCTTTTGAGAAGAACCTGCCTTCAGACATTGTGAGCTTCAGGGTCTCAAACATATCCTCATCAACAGTGCAATAGTTGCTGCCTCTTTTCTGATCATCTTCACCAACAGGCTTGAAAATATCTGATTGCATGCCAGCATCCGGAGGCGCCACATCGCAAATACCTGCACTTATCACTTCAGGCATTTTCAATAATTCTTCCTTGAATGCAGTTTTATCTGCCCCCAACGATCCGGTGTTTCGGATGACAATCAGGTTCCTGTTATCAAAACCTTTGTCTTTTTCTTTCAGAAACTGAAGCTGTTTATAAACAAGAAGCGTGCAGATAATAAGCCCTGTCGACATTGTAAACTGAAAAACCACAAGAACACGTCTTATGCTTTTGCTTTTCATTCCGGCTCTGACCGTACCCCTTAAAACTTCAACAGGTTTGAATGAAGTTAGATAAAAAGCAGGGTAACTTCCTGCAATTATCCCCACAATGAAGACCAGCAACAAAACTGCTACCAGGTAATATATGTTCCGAAGCGATATTATATTGAGAAGCTTTCCTGAAAGATTGTTAAAACCGGGAATGATAAGAGCTAATACAATGTGGGCCAGAATAAGAGCAAGTAACGTATACAATACTGACTCCAGCAGGAATTGAGATCTGAGACTACCTGTTGAACCGCCAAGCGATTTCCTCACGCCCACCTCTTTTGCCCTTCCTGAATAGCGGGCTGTTGAAAGATTCATGAAGTTTATACATGCTATTACTATGATGAAAATGGCAATTCCGATCAGTAAATAAATTGTATTGATATTCCCGCCCGGTTCAAGGTGGAGATCAGGATCGGGAGAAAAATGGATTTGTAAAAGTGGCTGAAGATAGTAGCCATATGCTCCTCCCTGTTTCAGGAAATCATCGAAAGAAATACCCATGTACGTTTGAACCTGGGGACCAATATATTTTTTAACCAGCTCGGAGAGTTTCGATTCAACATACTCCTTACCGGTTTGCTGGTTCAGTTTAATATATGTGATCAATGAGTTGTTCACCCAGACAGAGCTTTTACTGTAATCCCATGTTTGCAGAGAAAGAATCATACTGAAATGGAAATGGGAATTAACCGGAGGATCTTTAACCACTCCTGTTACAGTACAGACCCATTTCTCAGCTCCGAATTCAAGTGTTTTGCCAACAGGACTGGCTCCGTCAGGACCCTTGTAGCCGAAAATTTTGTTTGCTGCAGACTCGGTTAAAACCAGGCTGTTTGGTCTCGCCAAAACAGTATTCGATTCACCTTCGATAAGTCTGAAACTAAAGAAATCAAAAAAACCGGAATCTGCCAGGATCACACTTTTTTCAAGGAAATCATCTTCCTCATTCTTTATCAGCACATCTTTCCGGGGTGCAATCCTGCATGTTTTATCAACCCCGGGAATATCCTGGACAATGCTGCCGGCAAGAGGGGCAGAGGTATAGGCCGAATTAAATTCCTGTCCGGACATCCTGCCCGACAGGTTAACACGGTTAATCAGTTCTGCATCCCTGTGGAATTTATCATAACTGAATTCGTCAATAACATACAGAACTATTAACAGGCAGGTGATGATTCCGATTGTAAGACCCGCAATATTAATGAAGGCATAAAATTTCTGTCGTTTGATGTTGCGGGAGGCTATTGTAAAATAATTCTTTATCATTGGACTGGAATGTATTTATTGATGCTGCAAATTTATGTTACTGACAATCTTTTGTCGACCTGATTTTTGATAACAACATTATTCAGAACCAAAAATGAACTCGCTGGGAATCATTAAAAAAGACTGGATTTTTCTGGAGTATGCTGCAAAAAGATGTGTAGGATTATATTCAGGGACTAAAGTCCCTATCAATTGAGAGGCATCTTCTTGCCGTTGGCTGAAGAGGCTGTGTGAAAATCAGTTTTAATTTTTTATCTTATTAAAGATGATTTTTAGAGATTTTTAAACTTGAGGTTAGTACCTCTATGCGATCCTCCAGTTGTATTTTTCCACCTTCTGGAGTAAATTCTCCATATTTTCTATGTTTATTAGCCTTTTTATGTTGTAAGCAGTTGTATATAAGTCAACTTCGATTTGCACTTTATGTTTTTTCCTTAATAGGAAGCAAAATTTTCCCATCATTGTTTTTATTGTTCCAAAAGGATGTTCAACTACAGTTTTTCGATGCCTGATTTTCTCAATATTTTCCTTCTTCGCGATCCATTCCCTGTAATTATCTATCCATTGATGATTTACATTTACTTTTATTGATCGACCTGTTTTTGATTTAGTGCATCCAGCCTTTATCGGACATCCTTCACAGTCCTGACATTTATAAATATTATAGGTTTGATCATCTTGTTTATAATCTCTTGAGTGTATTTTTAATATTTTTTTGTTTGAGCATGTAAAAGTGTCGCTGTCCTCATTATATATAAATTCTATTCCATTTTTTCTGTCCTGTTTCTTTGTTGGCGGTTCTTGCGTTGGAATATAACAAGTCGTGTTTGATGTTTCTTCTATCTCTCTGATTTGATTTACGTTACCATAACCCTTATCGGCTTCGATTTCTTCGGGAGTATAGCCCAACTGGTCTTTTAAATTTTTTAAGTCAGGTTTTAATAAATTGATATCACATTCATCTGTAGTAACCTCTGCAAGTGCAATCAGATGATATTTAATATCTACCCCGGTTTGCACATTATAACAAGGCATCTTCCCATCCCTGGATTTCATTAGATTAGCGTCAGGATCAGTTGATGATAAATGTTTCTTCCCCGATTCCTTTGTTGCTTTTTAATTCCTTCCAGTTTCACTTTTTCATCTTCAAGTTTTTTGATCTTTTTCTTTAAATCATTTTTGTCATTTGATTCTTGTTCCAGTCTATCCTCAATCTCATCTGTTTCTTCCGCATTGTCTAAAAATTTTTCAAGAGTTTCTTCAATGTTCTCTATGCGGTTTTTTAATCTCTTCGCTGAATAAACATCCCGGCCGGCATAAGCCTTCATTTTGCTTCCATCAAGCACAATAGCTTTACCTTCAATATAACCACTCTTTTTTAAAAATCTTCTGAACTCAATAGCTACAGAACGTATCAGATCCTTGTTTTCCCGACGGAACTTACATATTGTCCAGTGATCTGGTTTCAGTTCTCCCAGCAGCCAGATTACCTCAATATTTCTGTAAGTTTCATTCTCCATCCGGCGGCTTCCTGGTATCCAGTTAAAATAACAATACAATATTAGCTTAAGCATAGTGGAAGGAGAATAGCTTGTACAACCTTTATCGCTATGGCCTCCCCAGATACACAAGGTTGGATTTTCTTTGACAAATTTTTCAATGACGAGATCAATGAGACGGACGGGATTATCTGGTTCTACCCATAAATCAATATTTGGGTAAAGTAATAACTCGTTCCTGTTTTTTGGTTCTTTGTAATGCATTTGATATCAATTACAGTTTCACGTGAAACATAATCATCTGTAAGATAATGCATTACGTGGTATTTGATGGTTAATAACCCAACTATTTATTAACAAATTAAATGTAAAAAACCACTATTGTATTTTCACACAGCCTCTTAGCCAACGGCAATTGAGATAACACACTCTTCCAGGGCTTTAGCCCCCTTCCTTTTTCTTTAAAAAAAACCAGATAATATGTATTATAATATAGTATATAACGCGTTGTGCGGTTGAGATTGGTTAAAATGAAGAATGGGTTTATAATGAAGAATGAGATCCTACATTTCAAAACTCCCTCGCTCTGGCTCAGGATTTGTTACATTGCTTTTGACAGCTCTGTTGATTAGCGAACAAGATTTTAAGATGCTTCACTTCACTGCGTTTCGTTCAGCATGACAGGCGCTATTGGAGGAGTCTGGGGGAGTGAAGAGGCGCATTTAGCAGAAAAACTGTACCTGTAGTTGGTTTTGATCAAAATGCGCCTCTTCACTCCCTCTCAAACCAAAGAATATTGTCATCCTGAAGGAGCAAACCAGTCAGAGTATGCTTAGCATCCGAAGTTCACATTGGTTTGAGACTGAAGGATCTTAAACGTTTGTGTGTAAAATATTTATAGACTATTATTATTCGTTGCTCCGGCAGAATTAGTTTATATATTTCCTAACCGTACATCGCGTATAGTATATAATATATATTCATTATTTATTATAATATTAATCAATGGTGTGCTTTAATATACTATAAATCTTAATTAAACCTGTCAAAAACCGGATCACTGAAGTTATTCAAAGAAATATCCTTGTTCCCGGCTTCTATCTCATGGATAATCCTGACGATTGCAGAATTGACAGGCGTTTCTGTACCCAGAGCTTCACCATTTCTTACTATGTAACCGTTTAAGAAATTTACTTCAGTAGGCTGGCCTCTTTCGAGCGATTGAAGGCTGGATGATTTCAGTTTCCTGTATTTCAGGCCTATAATCCTTATCATCAAATGCCTTTTCATGTCAGCAAAAACTCCTTTAAAACTGACAAATTTTTTAAAATCAAGCTTGCCTGAAAAAACTTCAATTTTTATATTCATTTTCTCAGCAACAGCTACGGCTTCACGGATAATCTCAATAAATATTCCGCGAATTTTTTTCACAGAGAGCATCTCTCCAAGATAAAACCGCAGATTGCACCGAGTGATGTGATACACGAGTTGATAATAAGCTTGGCGTATTTATGCCCTGTGATATTACAGTGACAATTACCGGCGCAGCCGAAGACAGAATATGTGCAAGATTGTTCAGGAACTCATCAGGCTCCCTGCCGGGATAGCCAATAATAAAATCACCTTTAGATGTCATTATCAGTTTACCATGTTCCTCCATTGTTGCTCCCCAACCGGTTACGCATCCGATTATCCTGTTTTTGCCAAGTACTTGAGCAAGGTCGTCTTCACAAATTCCATTTTGTAAAGAGACAAGATATCCATCGTCTTTTAACAAGCGGATTGCGGTGTTGGCTGCGTTTATCATATCTGTGACCTTTGTAGCCAGCAGGATCACATCTTTTTGTTCTTTAATATCCGTGATTGAAGCATATGCAGGCATTTTGACTGTATGATCACCACAAATCCCACTGATCCTGATTCCTTTTTCCGAAATCAGGGTTGAATACCCGGTGTCCCTGACGGCAATTTCAACATTATAAGATGCCTTTTTTAAAAGAGCGGCAGTTATTCCTCCGATTGCGCCACCTCCGACAACGAGGATTTTGATGTCCTGATCCATTGAATAGGAATTATGTTGAGGCTAATTTAGTCAATTTTAATAACCAGAGATTATTCTCAGGAAGGGTTGAAGACACACACGACTTCAATGGGTGACAACATAGACTGATATTTTGTATTTTTACATGATGTTCAGAAGATACCTGTTTTTCGCAATACTTGTAACTGTTCCAACATGCTTAAATTTTAATATTGCCAGAGGACAGTTGCTTCATGACAGCGCTGCAACTACCCTCGTGAAGAAAGAAATAGATTGCATCTACAATTTTCAGTTTGAGGAAGCCAGGCAACTCTATACAAGAATATGCAGGTCATACCCGGAGCATCCGGTAGTTTATCTTCTCAGGGGAATGATAACCTACTGGGAAAATTTTCCGTTACTACATACTTCATCTGCAGGTATCTCATTCGAGGAGGACATGACCCGGTGTATTGAGCTTTCTGAAAAGAACAATAATCCTGATTATGCGGCAGAATACTTGTTGTCAGACCTGTGTTCCAGGGGAATGCTGTTATTATATTATGCTGATAATGATTTAAGCGGGAAGGTTTTTCCGCTGACAATAAGTACTTATCACTATATACGTCATTCTTTTAATTTTACTTCAGCTTGTACTGATTTGTTTTATTTTACAGGAATATATAATTATTACCGCGAGGCATACCCCCGGATATACCCTGTATACAAACCCCTGGCCTCGCTTTTCCCTTCCGGGGATATTGAAATGGGATTAAAAGATCTGCGTAGCGCAGCATCAGGTTCAATTGTTATGGGACCTGAATCAGTATTTATGTTATCGTGGTTATATCTGAATTTTGAGAATAATTACCCCATGGCTCTGAATCATTGTTTAAGATTACATGAGCTTTACCCCGCAAATACTCTGTATCTTTCCAATTACATTAAAAGTCTCCTGCTTTTAAAGAAATATGATGAAGCTGAGGATTTGATATCATCGTGTGACTCTGTTGAAAACAGGTATTTCAGGTCACAAGTTGGGATATTTAAAGGTATTCTGCAGGAGAAGAAGTGCCTGAATTATGAGCTTGCCCTCCAATACTATAAAAAAGGAATTACTGAGACCGGCTTTTTTGGAGATTACGGGAATGAGTATGCTGCATACGCATATTTCGGTTTGAGCCGGATCAGTGAAGCCAGGGGACAAAAGAGCAATAGCCGGAAATACAGACATGAGGCTGTGAAAAGAGTTGATTTCAAGAAGGTCAATTTTGATTAACATCTGATCCGCAAAATCTGTTAATGACAATGACAGAGGTGTTTAGTGTGGAGTGAAGCTGCGCATTTTGAATCGATGAACGATTCGATCTGCATCACTGCAAAAATCTTTCCGTCTTTAGGACAAGATTTAAAAACAGAAAAATGTTCAATAATATCCTGAAACACAGCATCAGATCTTTCAAAAGACAACGTGCATACATAATTATAAATATACTCGGGCTTTCAATCGGGATTGCGTGCAGCCTGCTCATCACTCTTTATGTGATAAATGAAGCAAGTTATGACAGGTTCAATGTTAAAAAAGACAGGATCTTCAGGGTTATCCTGAATGGCAAATTGGGCGAACAGGAAATTATAGCATCATCTACTCCCGCTGTAATGGGGCCAACTCTGCCAAAAGAATTTCCTGAGGTTGAGGATTTTCTCAGGATGAATGATGTTGGTCCGACAATAGTTGAATATGAGCAGCAGTATTTTACTGATAATGATATTATGCAGGCTGATTCATCATTCTTTAATTTTTTCACAATTCCGGTAATAAAGGGAGATCCGGCTAATCTTCTGAACAGCCCTCATAAAGTAGTCCTGTCGGAATCCACTGCGGCAAGACTTTTCGGCGAGAATGATCCGATCGACAGGCTCCTGAAAATCGGCTCTGATACCACAAGATATGTTGTCACCGGGATAATGGAAGATGTACCGTCAAATTCGCATTTCAATGCCAGCATGGTAACTTCCTTTATGACCAATCCAAGGTCAAAGGATCCCCAATGGATGAATAACAGTTTCAGTACCTATCTGCTTTTAAAACTCAATTCAAGTTACGTTACAGTAGATAGTAAGTTCACCGGTCTGATAACAAAATATGTTGGACCTGAAATACAAAAATATACTGGTGCAACTATTGAAGATTTTATTAAACGTGGGAATGTATACAGGTTTTACCTCCAGAATCTGACAGATATTCATCTCGATAATACAATTCAGGGTGGATTCAGGGCACCAATTGATCCCAAGTATCTTGTCATCTTTGCCAGCATTGCCATTATGATAGTTGTAATAGCAGCTATCAATTTCATGAACCTGGCTACTGCCCAGGCTTCAAGAAGATCAAAAGAGGTCGGGATCAAGAAAGTTGGCGGATCCACAAGGGGCATGCTTGTCACCCAGTTTCTTGCAGAATCATTTATACTTGCTTTCGTTTCCCTGATCTTTGCTGTTGTTCTTGTGAAGCTGAGTTTGCCATATTTCAATGATCTCCTGGGCGCCAGGCTTTCCCTTGATCTGTTTTCAGCCTGGTATATTATCCCGGCGCTGATCTTTTTCACAGTTTTTGTTGGATTATTATCAGGAAGCTATCCAGCATTCTTTCTTTCATCATTTAATCCTTATGAAGTGCTTAAGGGAAATTCGAAGAACAGCCTGAGTAACGGAAGGTTGAGAAGAATTCTTGTTGTACTTCAGTTTGCCGTATCGATCCTTCTGATTGTGGGGACCCTGATTATGTCGCGGCAGATAAAATTTATGCTGAATAAGGATGTTGGTTTTAACAAAGAACAATTACTGGTAATCGAAAGAGCGCATATTGTGGGTAATAGAATGAAATCATTCAAGGAGAGTGTGAAAATGATCCCAGGTGTGATCAATATTGCAAGTTCTACGGCAATTCCGGGACGTACGAATAACAATAACGGTTACCTGATAGAGGGCAGGAAGGATGAGACATACCTGATGGCCACCAGCTGGGTTGATTATGATTTTATTGAAACATACGGTATGAATCTTGGAACAGGCCGGAATTTCAGCGAGTCGTTCACAACCGACAAACAGGCGTGTATTCTGAATGAAAGCGCTGTGAAGAATTTTAGTATCAATGATCTTGAGAAGACGAGAATATTAAGACCTGATGATAATGGTCCTGCAGCCTTCCAGGTGTTGGGAGTAGTTAAGAATTTTAATTTTGAATCTCTCAGAAATCCCATACAGCCCTACATACTCATGCTCCAGGGTGAAAATAATTATTGGGGATATATAACTGTCAGACTTTCTCCTGAAAATTACCCGGCAACAATAAACGCAATTGAGAAAATCTGGAAAGAGTTTTCTTCGGGAAGCCCCCTTCAGTACTATTTTCTCGATGAAGATTTTGAAAAGATGTACAGCCAGGAGAAACAAAATGCCCGGATGGCGATGATCTTTTCATTGCTTGCCATTTTTATAGCAGCTTTGGGGCTTTTCGGCCTTACATCCTTCACAGTAGAGCAGAAAACGAAGGAGATTGGTGTAAGAAAAGCCATGGGATCATCCGTTACCGGAATTTACTTTGAAATTTCCAAAGAAATAATCATACTTGTTTCAATCTCAGCCCTGATTGCATGGCCTGTTATCTACTATTATGCAGGAAAATGGCTCGAGAACTTCCATTATAAAATAAACCTTGGATTCTTCAGCTTTTTTGCAGGACTTACAATTGCACTTGGTATTGCTCTGATTACGATAAGTTATCGTGTGTTAAAAGCTGCAAGAGTAAATCCTGCTCAATCGCTCAAGTATGAATAAACGGATGTAAATTATACTCAATTCACACCGGTCAGCGTGAGGGATACATTATATCCTTTAATGTCGATTTGCGGCATGCCCTCTTTTTCAACTCCTTTGATACCTTCATACTGAAGACTGGAATTTTCAAGGATTTTGATTTTTGTCTTCAGCAAGCTTTCATCCAGGTCGAGTGCCGGGTACTTTATGGCAGCGATTAACCTGAAGTCAGTTGACTGCATCATTCCCAGGGAAATGTCGAGATACTTACCATTAATGCTGATTTGTTTAAATCCTTCACCTACTTTTGAAATTGAGAATTTGTCGTTATATCCTTCCGATTCGGTGAGATCGCCGTATTATTATTTCAGCCTTGTAATTAGAATATTTTGAGTCAAATATGATAAGCGAACCGGCTTCGCCGATCCTGAATTTATCATTATAAGAAGCTGTTATGTTGCATTTTCCTGCTTTCCTGAATTCAAAGCTTGCATATTTCGAATCTATCTTTACATCTTTCGTTTCACCGAAAATGAATATGCCGTTATAACATTCAAGATCGGTAATCCCGGAAACAGTAGTCTTGAGATCGGAATATTTTGATCTGAAAATGACATCTCCCGTCTGATCAAATGAGTACTTATCATTATAACTGTCAGCATTCAGCTTTCCTGAATTTGTTGCATTGAGTTTTGAATACTTGGTAACACCTGTAATATTCCCGGTTACTCCGGCTTCGAAAGTGCAATTGTAGAGATCGATATTCAGATCCTTTATATCTCTGAATTCGACATTGGAATATTTTGCAGTTATTCTGGCATTCTCTGCCAGGTTTCCTGCATAGAGGTCGCTGTTGTACAGATCGAGCGATAGTTTCCCTTTGAAATCTTCCATATTGAGCTTCGAGTACTTTGAATCGAGCTCAAAGGGATTTACAGCAGGTACCCAGATCTCACCTTTCATTGAGAATTCAGTTAATTCAATGTCTTTCTGACCTTCAATCTCAAGGGTAGTCTTTCTGTTTGATGTCTGACGATTCTTCCAGAATTTGTTATGAAAGGCAACGGCATTACCCGTGAGATCGAACTTATAATTCTCCAGGTGTTTTACCAGCCTGGTTTCATCTTCTGCTGTTTCCCCGGTGGCCTCTATGGTCAGATGGAACTCAGCTTCGTTTTTATCCCATACATGGATTGTAAGGTCACAGTTATAGTTGTTCATTATTACTGTGGTTCCTTTGCTGACAGAATTCTTCCAGACAAATGTTTTCTGGATCTCAGCTCCATGAAGTATCGAGAAATGAGACACAGAAAGTCAGCAAAAAAACTGCTATAGATTTAGAGCCTGATTTTGTCATTGTTTTCATATGTAATTGGTTTGTTTGATTCAAGGATTATCAGTTCAAGAAGCCTGATTTTTTTTTCATATGTATCGAAGATTGTACTGATGATTTTCTCGTTATAGCCGATCTGCTTAAGATCCAAAAGAGCCTGTTCATAAACTATATCAAGCTTTTCTATTTCTTCAAATAACTCTCTTATAAGCAGATCATCGGTTTTCCTTATTGCTTTAACCTCATTTGTCTTCAGGGTGATCATTGCCTTATATTCATTTTCAATTACGGCGGATCTTTCACTGAAATCCGAGAGGTCAATTTGCCTGTTTGAGGTCTTTTGATCGATCAGGTCTTTGGTTATATACCCGATTGAAAAAAAGATGATAATGACAGCTGCGATATTCCTGACTCTGATAAGCCGGGCGAACCTGATCCTTTTGGAGGTTTCTTCCTTATCTGCCTCCTGCAGTTTGATTATGCCGTTCCAGATTGCCTCGTCATCAGGACAATCTGAATCGAGCAGCTTTCTGTTATCCGCAAGATATTTTTCGAGTTCAGTCAGCATTTATTTTGTCCTTCAGGTGTTTATTGAGAAGCTCAAGAGCTCTTTTGTACTGGGTCTTACTCGTTGATTCAGTTATTCCCAGCATTGAGGATATTTCTTTATGTTTATAGCCTTCAAGGGCATGAAGCACAAGAATCGTCCTGCTTCCGGCAGGAAGATCCTTTATTGCATTATGAACAACGACCGGGTCCATTGAATCATCTATTCCAGATTGCTCATCGCAGAAATCGACTGAATTATTGAGATCTTCAAATATTATTCGTTTCGACCTTAAAAGAGATACCGAATTATTAATCACGATCCTTTTCAACCAACTGCCGAAAACTTCCTTGTTTTCGAGCTCGTTCAGCCTTTTAAAAACCGTGACAAATGATTCCTGAAGTATGTCTTCAGCGTCCATCTTATTTCCAACGATCCTGACTGAAATATTAAACATTGCCATCGAGTATTTCTTATAAAGCCTGAATTGAGCCTTTATGTCGCCATCAAGACATTCTTGTATAATCTTCGAGTTTGTATCAGGGCCCCCTTTATTCATATGACATCCTAAGGACGGGAAATTTATGCTTTGGTTGGAATAAGTGAAAAAATTTTTCAGATGCAGCAAAGCATATTGAAAAATAGTCATTAGGAAAATCATTAACGTTCTGGACTTTAATTGTTAAAGAATATGGCATCTGAATTCAGAAAAATAATCCGGAGAATAAACGGGCTTGTTATACTTAATATCTCAGGACTGGCGCTCGGTTTAACCGGGGTGATTTTCATTGCAATATGGGTCACCCATGAGCTGAGTTTCGACAGATTTTATAAGAACACCGACAGGATCTACAGGGTTGAATCTCTCCTTAATATGACTGATGAACCCTCGGTGTGGAAAATTACCCCTGCCCCGGTAGCAAATGCCCTGCGAAACGACTTTCCGGAAGTTGAGGATGCTGTTATTCTTCAGACCGGATTTCGCAGATCGGTGAAAGTGGATGACAAATTATTCTTAACTCCAAACCTGTATTTTACCGAGCATTCCTTCTTTAATATCTTCACCCCGAA
The DNA here is from genome assembly GCA_963744745.1 of uncultured Bacteroidota bacterium. Classification (GTDB taxonomy): domain Bacteria; phylum Bacteroidota; class Bacteroidia; order Bacteroidales; family VadinHA17; genus LD21. The sequence goes on from CAVUVD010000002.1 coordinate 1,189,115, forward strand.
AGTAATCCAGGGTGATACATCACGTCTTCTGACAGGACCCGATGATATGATAATTTCCCGCAGTATTGCCAGCACTCTTTTCGGTGACGCGAACCCTGTGGGGAAACAGGTTTTGTTTAATAACAGGGATTTACTCACCATAACTGCAGTTATTGAAGATTCACCTAAAAATACCCACCTCAGAGTCGATTACCTGGTTCCATTTTCATTGATTAAGAAAGAAGACAGCGACCTTGAAAGCTGGGGAAGGATAAATTTTATCACTTACGTATTATTGAAAGAACAAAGCGACCCGGTAGCGTTTAATCAGAAGCTGGCAGGATACTGGCAAACAAAGAGCAAAGTTCTTTCCAGGAAGTTATTTATCAATCCCCTTACAAGGCTTTACCTGTACCGTGATCCAGGATTAAGTGATGAGAAGTACCCATATTCTGATAACGGGCCGATTGCCAGAGTGATCTTGTTTTCTATGATAGGTTTAGTTCTTCTTCTTATTGCTGTCATAAACTTTATCAATCTCTCAACAGCGTTTGCTTCGCAGAGAGCAAAAGAGATAGGTATCAGGAAAGTCAATGGCGCCGGCAGGGCAAATCTTCTGATTCATCTTTTCAGTGAATCCGTCCTTCAGACGCTGATTGCCACAATAGTCGCAATTTTACTGGTAATTCTCCTGTTACCTGTTTTTGTCAGAATAAGCAATGTTGAATTCCGGGTCTCAGAACTGTTCTCATTAAGAAACATCCTAATTTATATTGTTCTTACCCTGTTTACCGGCTTTATGGGCGGAATGTACCCTGCCCTTGTACTATCAGCATTTAAGCCTGTCAAAGTTATTAAACCAGCGGTTGAGGATGTAGTCCAGGGTTCAGGCCTGAGAAGAGTTCTTGTTATCATCCAGTTTGCAATGGCATTTATTTTTGTTTTTTGTATACTATTGATTAACAAGCAAATAAATTTTATGCGGCGTTGTGACCTTGGATTTGATAACGAAAGAGTCATGCTCATTTACCCTCATGGTAAACCTGCAGGGATTGAAGGTGTTGCAGAACAAATTGAAAAAATACCGGGTGTGAATAAAGTTGCAGTTGGAGGGAATGTTCCTGTTAATATGGGCAATTTCAATACATTCAGTAAATGGGATGGCAATTCCGAGGGCAGACCATTGATATTTCTGATGATGCAGGTTGATGACAAATATCTCGACCTTCTTGATATTAAGTTGGTGGAAGGAAGGAATTTTTTCAAGGGTACTATTGCCGATGAAGTTATTGTCAATGAAACAGCGGTCAGGAAGATGAACATGGAAGATCCTGTCGGTAAATATATCTGGCGTGGAGACAGGAGAATTGCCATAGTAGGAGTAGTTAAGGATTTTCATACCCAATCTCTGAGAGGGGAGATTCCACCGGTGTTTATTTATAAGAGTGAGAGCTGGTGGTCAAAGTGGATCTTTGTGAAACTTGATCCCGGCAATCACATCCAGATCACAGGTAAAATTGTCGATGTTGTAGCCAGGAACGAGCCCGGGTATCCGGTTAATTATGTCTACCTGGATGAAGAGACCGCTAAGTATTATGATAACGAGAAAAGACTTAGTATTCTGGTTAATGCAGCCACCGTTCTGGCAATAGTAATTTCGTGCATTGGCTTATTCAGCCTTACTGCTTACACTATCTGGAGGAGAAGGAAGGAGATAGGTATAAGGAAAACCTTTGGCGCAACAATCCCCTCAGTTCTGATAATGCTTCAGAAGGAATTTGGCAAACTTATTTTACTGGCGTGCTTTCTTGCAATACCCGCGGGATATTATATGATCAGCCAATGGTTGAATTCATATACAAGTCATATAAAGATCTCTCCTGTTTATTTCCTGGTTTCAATTCTGATTATTTTAATGGTCTCGGCATTAACCCTGTTTTATCATTCTTATAAGGCTGCAAGCGCAAATCCCGGGGAAACACTCAGAAATGAATAGATGCGGGATTGTTCCTTTCCGATCGATGCCGAAAAAAATATGCAGCGACATTGACGGCCATTTTATATAAAAATTTTCCAGATTGTTAATTGACCTTCATGATTCCGGTTAATATATTTGATTATAACCTTATAGACCCAATTGTCAGGATAATGAGACAGGATCTTTGCTCCGGATGTTTCGGGACTTTGTGGTTAATGGACTTTGACATTTGATAGACGCTCTTTCTGATCATTTCACAAAAAAGATATATTTGAGTTTAAAAGTATTATTATGCGTTTGAAGAAAACTGTACATGTCATTAAGACATTGATTATAATTAGTTTATTTAGTATTTCATTTGCATTACCTGCAGGTGTGGAGAATTTAACTACTGAATACACCAAGACCCCGATTGGGATTGATGTTGCAACTCCAAGGTTTGGCTGGCAGATGACAGCAAAACCGGGTGAAAGAGGGATAATGCAAACTGCCTACCAGGTTGTGGTTAAGGATCCCGGAAATAAGATTATATGGGACTCAGGAAAAAAAATGAGTGGAATTTCAGTTGGTGTGACCTATGAAGGGCCCGAACTCGAACCCACTACCAGGTATATATGGACTGTCACTGTCTGGGACCAGAAATCGCGAACTTCCTCAGCATCATCATGGTTTGAGACCGGACTTGGGAAAAACGGTAAAGAGCTCGCATCCTGGAGCGGAGCAACCTGGATAGGTGGCAGTAATGACGATCTGGTCCTCTATTCACCATACCTTATCATCTTCAATGTGAAGTATGGCATTACAATCGAGCCCGGAAGTACAAGGGCATCCTTTGTTTACGGAGCAAACGATACAAGATTGATGGATAAAAACAAAAATATCTATCAGGTTGAAAATAAGAGAAATGAAAGTTATATAAAAGTGGAACTCGATATATCCGGGATTGATGGTACCGAAACCGGAACAGGGAGGATAAATGTTTACAGGGCCGGTTATTTGAACACTGATTCACCCGCAAAGCCATTTAAGACATTTGACATTAAAACTCAGTATTTGAATAATGATAACAAACACAGGGAACATCAGGTCCAGTTTGTCAGTGTCTTTGGTCAGATTTCGCTCCAGTTGGACGGGACTGGCGATTTTATTATTATTCCAGCTCAATCTGCTAACCAGGGTCCTGAACAGGGGCCTCCCCAGGTTATGGGTCGCCGTGCGGGTGCATCAATAAACCTTAATCCTGCCGGAAGCGGGGGTAACTATATTCCTTACGGCATGTTGTGCGAAATTGGCTTCTCAGCCGATGCAGGGCAAAAGGCGACATTTTCCAATCTTGAGGTAAGCAATATCAGGTTTCCGAACAATATACTTTTTAAGGAGAAACTTTCATTGCCATATCAGGGAATTTTTGCCAGGTATATTAATGAACCTTCTTCCGGATTGAAGCTCTCAGGCGGGAAATACGAAATTGATGGAGGGATTAATTGCGTTTTCACCGTTGCCGATCCAAGTAAAAATTCCATGCCAATTCTGAGAACAGAGTTTAGAACCGGCAAAGCTGTTAAAGATGCACGTTTATATATCACTTCAAGAGGCATTTATGAAGTTTTCATCAATGGAAAAAGAGTTGGAGAAGATTATTACAATCCAGGCCTTACGCAATACAATGTTACTCATCTATATCAGACTTATGATGTCACAAATCTAATTGCCAATGGTGAAAACGCAATTGGTGCAATGCTTGGTGAAGGATGGTGGAGCGGTCTGCTCAGCTTCGGAAATATCTGGAACCATTTTGGCGACAGGCAGTCGTTACTCGCAAAGCTTGTAATAACGTATGACGACGGGACTAACATGATTGTAACCACAAATCCTGGTAACTGGAGATACTACAACAAGGGTCCGGTCGTGTACAGCAGTCTCGATATGGGAGAAGCTTATGATGCCACCCGCGAAGCTGCAATCGAAGGGTGGACTACTCCTGTATTCGATGACAGCGATTGGAAAAACACGGTCGATGTTTCTATCGAGGGAGCGGCATTTACCGGAAACTCAACCGAAAGAGATGGCACAGTTACAAGCTTTGGATACGAAAAATTCTCGCTTGGCGGGCAAATCGGTAACAATGCCGGGATTTTCAAAGTGATACCCGCAAAAAGCGTTAAGGAAGTACGCGAAGGTGTTTTTGTTTACAATATGGGACAAAATATTGTTGGTGTTCCAAGAATAACAATAGACAATGGGAGCGCGGGCGGTAAAGTCACCCTGAGGTTTTCTGAGATGCTATATCCCGATCTTAAGGAATCCGGAAACAACGTGGGAATGATAATGACAGAGAACTACCGGGCTGCCCTCAGCCAGGATGTTTATATCATGAAGAACGGCTCTCAGGTTTACCAGCCAAAATTTACTTCGCATGGATTTCAGTATATTGAAATTACTGGCATTGATAATCCGTTGCCTCTTGAGGCTGTTCAGAGTGTTGCAATCAGCTCTGTAAGGGAACTTACAGCGGATTATTCAACCTCAAATCCAAAGGTAAACCAGTTATGGTCCAACCTTGTATGGTCCAACATAGATAATTTCCTGAGTATACCCACGGATTGCCCACAGCGTAATGAGCGCATGGGATGGTCGGGAGATATCAATGTGTTCTCACGTACTGCCACCTATGTTTCAAACAGCAGCCAGTTTTTCAGAAGGCATATGTTTGCAATGCGGGATGTCCAGTCAGCGAAGGGACGATTTACTGATGTTGCCCCGGTTGGCGGAGGTTTTGGCGGAGTGCTCTGGGGAAGCGCCGGAATTGTTGTACCATGGGAATCTTATCAGCAGTACGGTGATCTCGGTCTTCTTACCGAGAACTACCCGGCCATGGTAAGATATATGGATTATCTTGAAACTACTATTGATCCCAAAACTGGCCTCAGCTCCGACGGAACACTTGGCGATTGGCTGGGTCCACAGAATAACCAGCTGGGATCTGCCTTCCTTGTAACCGCTTACCATGCGTATGACCTGGAAATAATGTCGAATGTAGCTGAGATTCTTGGCACGAAGGAAGATGCTGTAAGATTCAGAGACATGTATGAAAATCGGAAGGAGTTTTTCAATAAGACTTTCATTAATTCTGAAAAGAAGGCAGTTGGTCTTATCGGCGGAGGCAGAGGTTTTGGAGGTGGTGGAAGTTCAACTCCGACGCAACCTGAGTTTAAGGAGGCTGATGTTCAGACTGCTTACGCTGTTGGTCTGGCGATGAACCTGTTCAGTGATGAGAATAAGCCATATATGATTAAGAATCTTGCTGCTGCTGTCTCACGCGAAAACAAGGATGACGGAGGTGTAATGCAACCGGTGAATTCACTGATGACCGGGTTTATTGGTACGGCATGGATAAGCAAGGCTTTATCTGATAATGGCATGACAGATCTTGCATATAAGATACTTCAGAACAATCAATATCCATCATGGATCTATGCTATTAACCAGGGTGCAACCACAATATGGGAGCGACTTAACGGGTATACTATCGAAAACGGTTTCGGGGGTAATAACAGCATGAATTCCTTTAACCATTATTCATTCGGTGCAGTTGGTCAATGGATGATGGCACACTCTCTCGGTATTCACAGAGAGGAGCCGGGTTTCAGGAGCTTTATACTAAAACCTGAACCGGATCCAACCGGGCAAATGACCTGGGCGAAAGGCTATTATGATTCAATGTATGGAAGAATAAGCAGTTCATGGAAGATCGAAAACGGAACACTTTCTTTTGAGGTAACTGTTCCTGCAAATACTTCAGCAACATTATATCTTCCCGCTTCATCACCCGGAAAAATTTCTGAAAACGGGAAACCTGTTAAGGATTCAAATGGAATTAAATTCGTTGAATACAATAATGGCAGTGCTGTTTTTGAACTGGGCTCCGGAACTTATAGTTTTACAGTGAACAATCAATAACACGAGTAGAATCCCGGACAAAGATCAACCTAACCTTTATTATGATCTTTGCCGGGAGACTACAATCATGCAAATCAATTAAAATCCGAATAGAATAGGGAATCCGAAGACAACAACTATAATATATACCAAGTAGACAGGAAGGTATTTTGCGACAGTTTCCTCGACCAGGCTGAATTCCTTTCCCGTGAAATTGATCCTGTACAGATCAGCCATTATGAGAACCAGATTCACCAGGACCAGCAGGTTTGAAACAAGCACCGCCAGCCTGTTAGGAGTAAGCCCGTATTCGCCAAGCCGGTAGAAAATGGCCGAAAGCGCAATAAAATCTATTATTATTGAAATAACCGAGAGGGCGAAGAGGACAAGTGAATTGAACTTCTGGTTTTTAACAATCGATGTTTCCGAAACCGAAAAAATAATTATGCCCATTACTCCCAGCAGCATAACATTGAAAATAATCAGAAAATCACGATCGTTATAAGGATCTTTACCTGTAACAAGCATTGTCACCAGGAAGATTGTCAATGTTAAAAGTACCAAAGGACTAAAGATCCCGGCTATCAATGGCGCAGTTTTGCTTACCAGCGTCGGGAATTTTTCAATAATATATGCAGCAATTATGGGTGCAGCTGCCGCTCCGGGAAGAACAATATTCCTCATATAAAGCTCTTCAATGCTCATTCCTATAGAATCGAAAAGACCGATCGTAATCGCTGTCAGAAGCCCTCCTGTAATTGCAATCAGTGCATATACAATTGCGAGATCCCCGTTATGTCGAATGAAATTGATCCTGGAATTGAGATTACTAAAATCATGACCCATAAAAACCAGCCCATAAAAGAACCACATCAAAAGAGGCAGGTGAATATATGCCAGGTTAATAGCATCGCTCTGTTCCTGCCATGACAGGATATTTATATAGACTGCTGGAATCAGGAATGAAAAAAATGTAATCAGCAACCTGCGAGGATCAGTTATTTTATTTATTCTGATAGTGTAAAGTGTAAGTCCGAAAAAAACTATAATTCCGGCGTTCTTCATGTAAAACGCCTCCTCCAGATAGCCGAGTCTGAAAATATCGGGAATCTTAATAAGGAAGGCTGTAATGAAACATACCGTGATAACCATTGCAATCTCCGGAAATGATATGATTCTCAATATTTCAGGTCTGTTATCAAAATCAAGCCTTGCTTTCCATACTTTAGCCAGATCCGTACCCGATATTTCAGGGTAGATACTGTCAAAGGCTGTTTTAAAAGCTTTCCGGTCATCCCGGAACATTTTTTCCAGTAATTCGGGATTATTAAGGTTGGTTTTTATCAGATCAACGAGTTGAGTGAGATTAAGAGTATTCATATAATTATATTTTAGTTTTCCAGAGAGCTCTTTCTTATAAAAAGTACTTTGAAATACAAAGTAAAGAATTGTTTTTGAGAATTCCAAATTTCATGCAATATTCACAATGGAATATTTTTTCCTGAAGTCAATTAATAAAATTAAGAAATGAAACTCAAAGGAATACCAGGCACTTGCTTATTGTCTTTCTTTCTTCTCTGGTTTAGCCAGTCTTATTCACAATCTGAAAAAAAGCTTTATGATCCTTCTCTCGATGGGATGAAGCAGTTAAATGCAGCTATCGCTGACGCAAAAGCAGCAGGTAAACATGTACTGGTTCAGTATGGAGGTAACTGGTGTTCCTGGTGCATAAAATTTGACGCCTTTTGCAAGGCTGACGCAGAAATTATGAAAGTAATTGGCGAAAACTACATATCAATAAAGCTTAACTATAGTCCGGAAAACAAAAACGAAGCTGCAAATGCATTCCTTGGTAACCCGACACGGTTCGGATTCCCTGTTTTTGTTATCATTGATGGAAAAGGAAAAGTTCTGCACATCCAGGATAGCGCTCTGCTTGAATCAGGCCAGGGTTATGATCAGAAAAAGGTATCAGGATTCTTAAAGAACTGGACAGCCTCTGCTATTATACCGGCAAGATAAAAATCATACCAGCGACCTGAAGAACTCTTCTGTATTAACTTCTATTGACCTTTCATTATTTAAAGCTCTGATATAGGCGCTGCCTATGATAGCTCCGAAACCAAATGAGAAAACCTGTTTTAGTGTTTCGGCATTGTGTATACCAAACCCTGCCATGACAGGATGCTGCAGCCCCAAACCTGATATTCTCTTAAAGTAATTCTTCTGCTCATCGCCAAATGAACCGGTCTTTCCTGTAATGGAAGCTGAACTGACCAGGTAAATAAAGCTTTGGCTCAGCTCATCGATCTGCCTTATTCTTGCTTCTGAAGTGTCCGGAGTTATCAGGAAGATGTTTCTAAGATTATTATTATCCATGATTGCTTTGTAAGTACTGGCATATTCCCGGACAGGGAGATCCGGGATAATAATGCCGTCAATTCCGGTTTCCGAGGCTTTTCTGCAGAAATTTTCAAATCCGAATCGCATGACCGGATTCAGGTAACCCATTAACAGTAATGGAACGGATGTTTTCTTCCTGATTTTTTTTAATTGAAGGAAAAGAATATTTAATGTCATCCCTTTTTCAATTGCGATCCTGTTTGTTTCCTGTATTACCGGACCGTCTGCTAAAGGATCGGAGTAGGGGATCCCTATCTCGATCATATCAGCGCCATTCTTTTCGAGCAGCAGGATTATCTCTTCAACACTTTCAGTACGAGGATATCCTGCAGTGAAATAAATCGACAGAATATTCTTCTTCTTTGTTTCAAACAATTTATCCAGATGGTTCATTTGACAATTATAATTTCAGTTTGTTAATGTAATTTTCAAGATCCTTGTCTCCCCGTCCTGATAGTGAAACAACAACTATGCTGCCTTTTGGCAGATTAAGCCTGGGAAGTAAGGCCAGGGCATGTGATGATTCGAGAGCGGGAATGATCCCTTCCAATGTTGTAAGCTCAAATGCACTTTCGAACGCCTCATCATCATTAACCGGCAGATATTCGGCTCTTTTGATCTCATGAAGCCAGGAATGCAGCGGTCCTACTCCCGGGTAATCCAGTCCGGCAGAAGCCGAATGTGCCTCACAAACCTGACCATCAGGTGTCTGGATCAGCATTGTCCTGCACCCATGTATAATTCCTTCGGAGCCAATATTCAGTGTAGCGGCAGTCTTGCCGGAAGCAATTCCGCAACCACCTGCTTCAGCGCCGATGAGTCGCACCTGAGGCTTTTCTATAAAATCCCAGAAAGACCCTGCGGCATTACTCCCGCCGCCTACACAGGCAAGTACTGCATCCGGATCCTCACGTCCTTCCTTCTCCAGCAACTGTTGCCTGATCTCTTTGCTTATTACAGATTGAAGTCTGCCTACCAGATCGGGATAAGGATGCGGTCCGATTACCGATCCAATAAGGTAATGGGTATCTGTAGGATTGTTTATCCAGTATCGTATGGCTTCGTTTGTTGCATCCTTTAAGGTCTTGCTGCCTGATGTTGCCGGAACAACCTGTGCCCCGAGCATCTTCATTCTCATAACATTGTGATACTGGCGTTGAATATCCTTTTCCCCCATGAAAACAGTGCACTTCAGACCCATCAGGGCACAAACTGTTGCAGCAGCAACGCCATGCTGACCGGCGCCGGTCTCAGCAATAATATTCCTTTTCCCAAGCTTTTTTGCGAGAAGCGCCTGCCCGACTACATTATTCAGCTTATGTGAACCTGTGTGGCACAGATCCTCCCTTTTCAGGTAAATGCAGCAATCGTATTTTGCAGACAGGTTATTAGCAAGATAAAGCGGAGTAGGTCTGCCGACATAATCATGGAGAAGTATCTCAAATTCCCTGATGAATTCCTCTGAACTTATTATATCCAGGTATCTTTCCTGCAGTTCATTAACGTTTTTATACAACATCTCAGGGATAAATGCTCCCCCGAATCTGCCATAATAACCATTTTCAATCATTCTCTTCATTTCTTAAGTTTTCAATAAAATTTCTAAGCATTTCTATATTCTTTATACCCGGACTATTCTCAAACCTGCTGTTCAGGTCCACGGCAGTCAATCTATCAGTATAATTTGATCTCGGCAGGCAATAGTCATCAGAAGAAATGCCACCACCCAGAATATAATTTGTGTTTAATCTATAACCAGCAAGGATACTGTGATCGAATTTCTTTCCGGTCCCACCTAAATTCTTCCCTGCTGTGTCGAACAGGAACATGGAGCAGAAGGGCACATATTTCTCCATATTTTCCGGCATGCTTTCTGTGATCCTGAAAGCTTTTATGATCTTTACGTGCTCAGCAAGTCTCCTGCAATAATCCGGACTTTCATCCCCATGCAACTGTAATATATCGAAGAGACCTGCCTTTGCAATCTTTATTGCTTCTTCAATTGATTTATTAACAAGTACGCCCACTTTCTGAATTGAGGAAGGAATAACTTTTACAAGGCATTCTGCCTTTTCAACCGGGACAAACCTTGGAGATTTCTCATACAGGATGATACCGAGATAATCCGGGTTTAGCAAAGCGACTTCACTGATATTGACCCGATCTGTCATACCACATATCTTGATTTTTATTTTTCCCATTTTCCCTTTGTTTCGATAAACTCTCTGCATGTCTGTGCCGGATCATCTGAACGCATGAAATATTCACCAATAAGGAATGCATTGAAACCGGCATTCTTTAAATCATAATAGTCATTAACTGATGCAATGCCGCTTTCTGCAACTCTTATTATTTTCCCGGGAAGTAATCTCACCATTTCAAGTGAATGGTCCAGGCTGACATTGAATGAGGCAAGATTCCTGCTGTTAATCCCGACAATTTCTGCATCCTCTGGAATTCTGGTTAAAGATTCTTTATTGTGAACCTCAATAAGAGCCTCCATTCCAAGTGAGATGACCAGCCTGTAAAGGTTGCGCAGTCTCCCGGCTGTATGTATATCAGATATCAGGAGGACACAATCAGCCCCATAAGCTCTGGCCTCAATGACCTGGTACTCATCGATAATAAAATCTTTGCAAAGCACCGGGCAATCGGCTGATTTCCGGACTTCAGATAAATCATCTGCTGAAGCGCCGAAGAATTCCCTGTTTGTAAGCACGGAGATCGCGGCTGCTCCTGCGCCTGCATATCCGGCACAAATATTTGAAGCGCTTGCACTTTCTTTAAAAACTCCTTTTGACGGAGATCTTCGCTTGAATTCAGCAATAATCCGCGATGACCCTTCTCGCGATATTGCGTTTTTCAGCGATATTGGCTTTTCAGAGAAATAAGGGCTCTTGTCGAGCACTGAAACCGGTTTAAGCAATTTTTGCTCCTTCACTTCAATGTATTTCCGTGAGATTATTTTATCGAGTATGCTCATTTGTTTGGATTTAATGTACCTGGTTGCTATTGCATAGACATCAGTTTCTTAAGAGTATCAGAAGCTTTACCGGACCTGATTGTCTCTTCAGCAATATCAAGGCAATCATTGAAAGATTTTGTTTCGTCAATGCAGGAAATAGCCAGGGCCGAATTGGCCAGAACTACTGATTGCTGTCCCGTCGACGCCCTGTTTTCAAGCACGGAAATCAGGATTTCCGCTGACTCCTGCATGTCCTTCCCGCCTGCTATTTCATGAGGTTCAACTTTCCGGAGTCTTTCCCCGGAATAGGTCTTAACCATTTCTCCCTTCTGAGAAAAAAGTCTGACAGGTGATGTAAGAGAGACTTCATCATAACCATCAAGGGAATGAAGTACAATATATTTTTTATTTTCTGCCTGAAGAAAGTAGGAATAGATCCTTCCGGCTTCGGAGCTATAAACACCTGAAAGCTGATACTGAGGACTTGCCGGATTGACAAGAGGCCCCAGCATATTGAAAAACGTTTTTACTCCAAGCTGTTTTCTTACAGGCCCCACTGTTTTAAGAGCAGGATGAAAAAGAGGTGCATGAAGAAAGCAGATTCCTGTCCTGTCAAGTTCTTTCTGCAATTTTGCTTCTTCATTTGAAAATTTGTATCCCAGGTATTCCATCACATTTGATGAACCGCTCACTGAAGTTGCACCATAATTGCCATGCTTTATTACGGGATATCCGGCAGCAGCCACAACAAACGATGATGCTGTTGAAATATTGAAAGTGTTCTTGCCGTCACCACCGGTACCGCACAGGTCTATTCCGTAGCCATTGTTCAGATTTACCTTTACTGCGAGGTCCAGCAGAGCCTGCCGGAATCCCCGAAGCTCATCTATTGATATTGACCTGATTATGAAAGCAGTCAAGATGGATGCTATCTGAGCCTCATTCACTTCATTGTGAGCTATACCCTGCATTAAATCCCTTGATTCCCCGAAAGTCAGTTTCTGACATTCAATGAGCTTTGTTAGTAGTTTTTTCATGCCTAGATAAGTTTTGATTTATTCTGCTACAAGCGGAGATTAATAATGTCAGAAACGTTTCAGCCAGTTGGAGATAATTTCCGGTCCGAACGGGGTCAGAACAGACTCAGGATGAAACTGAACGCCGCAGATATCATATGTTTTGTGGCTGAGCGACATAATGAATCCGTTTTCATCTGTAGCCTCAACGTTAAGGCAATCAGGAAAAGTTTTTTCATCGACAACCCATGAATGATAACGGCCGGCCTCAAATGTTATCGGAATTCCTTCGAAAATGTAATGAGCCGGATTACTCAGGCTTACAGGAGTCGCAATTCCATGATACACTGTGCTTAGATTAACCAGCGTTCCGCCGAAAACTTCAGCTATAGCCTGGTGACCGAGACATACTCCCAATATTCTTTTCGAGGGCCCGTATTTTTCGATGAGAGGTTTAAGCAAACCTGATTCAGATGGAAGTCCCGGACCAGGGGACAGGATTATTCCGTCATATTTACCAGCATCTTCTAATGATATCTTATCATTAAGCGCAGTATCAACAGTGTGATTTCCTGCATTATTAACATAATGCACCAGGTTATAGGTAAAGGAATCGTAATTATCGAAGACCAGTATTCTTGCCATAATTTCAGAATTTAACATAGTTGGTTGCTCTTTTCATTGCAGTCCGGAGCGCATCAAGCTTGTTTGAGACTTCATTCAGCTCACCTTCTTCAGTGGAGTTGATAACGATGCCTGCACCTGCCTGGTAATTCAGGTACCCTTCCCTGCTGAGGAAAGATCTTATAACAATTGCATGATTGAGAGATCCGTTGAATCCTATATACCCGATAGCTCCACCGTAATAGCCACGGGAGTGATTTTCCATACCGGTAATAAGTTCAATTGCTTTGTGTTTGGGAGCGCCCGAAAGCGTCCCTGCCGGAAACGTTCTGGCAAACACAGTGAATGGCTCTGCCCGGGCATCAAGGTCCCCGCTTACTGTCGATACGAGATGCCACAGATGGGAAAATGCCTGAACTTCCTTATAGACATCTACTTTTACATTTGTGCAGCTCCGGCTGAGATCGTTTCGTCGCAAGGTCGACAAGCATGACATGTTCGGAGTTCTCTTTCGGATTTCTGAGCAACTCCTGGGCTGAATTGAAATCAGTTATTGCATCGCCTGTCCTTCGGATTGTTCCCGCTATAGGATTGATTACTGCTTTCCTGTCCTGAATTTTAAGCTGTGCTTCGGGAGATGAACCGAATATCTTATAATTCAGATAATCAAAATAGAACAGGTAGGGAGATGGATTCACCGAGCGGAGAGACCTGTAAACATTGAATTCATCACCGGAGAATTGTTGCCTGTAACGCCTGGAAACAACCATCTGGAAAACATCACCGATGGCACAATGCTTCACGGCTTTTGCAACCATTTTTCTGAAATGCAGATCATCAATTAAACTTATCTCATCTCCGATAAGACCGAAAGGGTAGCCGGTGAAATTCCTGTTTGACAATATTGAAATGACCCTGTCACATTCTCCTTCCGGGAGATCATCATTATAATACTCAGTTACAGTCAGAGTGTCGTTGAAGTGATTGAATGTCAGCAATAATTTGAAAAAATCATACTTAATGAAAGGGATCTCTCTATGCGTTAAAGCCTTACCCTTAAGTCCGGGATCATAATTCTCAAACAGGAAGGAGCTGTCGAAGGATGTAAAGCCAAACAATCCATGAGCGACATCCGTCGATTCCGGATCGGTTTCAACTGAGATTGATTTGATGAAATCACTGATATTTTCGGTAACATTCGCCAGAGGTAAGTATTCCTCAATACCATTTGGGAGATACTTCCTGATATTATTTTCTGTGACTTCAATCCCAAGGACCGGCTTGATGCAGACAAAAGAAAATGCATTCGTGCGGGAACTGTAGTCAGTACATTCTAGCAGGAGGGAGCCGGGATAAACATCTCTCAGCCTCAGATAAACTCCTACCGGGGTAAGAGTATCTGAGGGCAGTTTCCTGGTTAGCGATTTGATTGTGTATGGTTTATTCATCGGTATTATGGTTTTTTATGATTGACAGGGTTAGAAAAAAAAGAGCCTGCAGTGTAAAGCAGGCTCTCCTTTTATATTATTGATTAAGATTCAGTAATCAGATGCGGTGAGGGTAAAATGGCTTTACACAACAGGTAATTCTGCTGCGCCACCACCACGACTGAACCTTAGATACGAATGTCATAGACTCAATTAATTCAGTAAATATATATAAAATTTTGTAAATAATGTAAAAAAATGGTATAAAGGTACAAAGGTACACGGTACAAAGGTCTAAAGGTACAAAGGTCTAAAGGTATAAAGGTCTAAAGGTACAAAGGCATAAAGGCACAAAGGTGCAAAGGTATAAAGGTATAAAGGTATAAAGGTATAAAGGTACAAAGGCATAAAGGCACAAAAGTGCAAAGGATAGAGGTACCTTGACCGTGTACCGTGTACCCTTGTACCGTATACCGTTAAATGTGAGATTCTTGTAATATTTTGAAAGTTTTATGTAATACTCCTTTGTTATGACATGGTAATTTTATCAACCTAATCATTTCGGGGTCATGAATATTTTATTGGTCTGGCCGAAATACCCTGATACATACTGGAGTTTCAGATATGCCCTGAAATTTATTTCTAAAAAAGCGTCTAACGTCCCTCTGGGTCTCATCACCGTTGCATCGCTTTTACCCGGGGATTGGAACAAAAAACTAATTGATCTTAATTGCTCGGAATTGAAAGATAAGGATATACAATGGGCTGATTTTGTTTTCATAAGCGCTATGTCAGTCCAGAGCTCTTCAGTTGACCGGGTTATTGATCAGTGCCGGCGGCTGAATGCCAGGATCGTTGCAGGTGGACCCCTGTTCACTGAAGAATACGATCTTTATCCAATGGTAGATCACCTGGTTCTAAATGAAGCAGAAGTGACACTACCTCTTTTCATTAAAGATGTTATGCAAGGATATCCGGGAAGGATATATAAAGCAGATAGTTATGCAGATCTTACAAAATCACCTGTACCAGACTATTCGCTTCTCAGGATTAAAGATTATGCAACGGCAGGAATTCAATATTCGAGGGGTTGTCCTTATGATTGTGAGTTTTGCGACATTACTGCCCTCCTTGGCCATCATGTCCGGACCAAATCCACACAACAAGTTATTGAAGAACTGGATCAGTTATATAAGATAGGATGGAGAGGCAGTGTTTTTTTTGTTGATGACAACTTCATTGGCCATAAAGGAAAACTTAAAAGAGAATTATTACCTGCTATTATCATCTGGATGGCTGCACATGGGAGGCCGTTTGAATTCCTGACTGAGGCCTCAGTCAATCTTGCAGATGACAAAGAACTTTTAGGGATGATGGTAAAAGCAGGTTTCGACAAAGTGTTTGTAGGTATTGAAACACCCGAAGAAAGCTGCCTGAATGAATGTAACAAGACTCATAATATAAACCGGGACCTTATCGAAAGCATAAAGGTGATACAAAATAGCGGGATGGAAGTTTATGCCGGGTTTATTGTTGGTTTTGACAATGATCCACCCGGGATATTCCAGCGACAGATTGAATTCATCCAGGAGAGCGGCATTATTACGGCTATGGTTGGTCTCCTGAACGCTCCACGGCTCTCACGTCTTTACAAAAGGCTGAAAGGTGAAGGCAGGATCTCTTACCAGTTTTCAGGAGACAATACTAACGGTTCGATGAATTTCATTCCGGTGATGGACAAAAATAAACTGATGGAAGGATATAAAAAGATCCTTCGGAATATTTATTCGGCAAAGCCATTCGCCGAAAGAGTTATCCGTTTTATGAAGGACTTTGATCCCCCCAAAGTAAAGAGTGTATTATCACTGAACAGGATTGCTGCATTAATAAAATCGGTTGTATTACTGGGTTTATTAAATAAGAACATGTTTTATTTCTGGAAGATATTCCTCTGGAGCCTGATGTATAAACCCAGGTTATTTCCACTGGCTGTACAATACATTATATACGGGTACCACTTCAGAAAAGTATTCAGGAATATTGTTCATTAAACGGGAGTTCTTTAAAACCTGTTATCAGTAACCCATTTCCCTTGATTGTCCTACTCCGAGAATCTTCTTTACCTCCTCAAATGATTCATCAACGACATTGGAATGATCCGTTGAATAAATGACAGTTCCACTTGTCGAATCATCAGTACCGATAAATACGACATTATCCAGATTGATGATAATATCCTTCCCCTTTTGCTTGAATATTTTGAAAACCATTTGCTTTGATTAACTCATAAAGATTAACCAGGTCACATTATTATTGTTCAAATAATTCCGTGCAAAAAGATTTATTTCAGTTTATAACTCAACCCTTCATCGAAATTAAATAATGCATATCCCTCTCCCTCCATATATCCGGGGACATCCTCCTTCTGGTTTTCGACAGCAAGGTCGGAAACAGGCGTTGAAAACGGCATCTTTCCGGAAGGATTGAATTTGCCTGTTATTACATCCAATAATGCGTCAGGAGTAGTTCCAAAGGTGGCAAGCACACTGCTGATGTTTTTTGTTTTTTCATTATAAACTTCACTTATCACCCATGGATTGGTATAGTTTACAACAAGTACGGAGGGTTTTTTTGCTGTTAACCTGTTAACATAATCAACATCGATACCACACTTTGATAAGGATATTGAAACAGGCGTTCCGGTTGATGCGAATAGCGAATTTCCTGCAGGTTGCAGCCATAGTATCAGAACATCAGCTTCTTCCGGAGTTTTTACAAATTCAACTTCATATTTAGTATCATTTGTCAGGAATATATTCGGAACACCTGATACCAGGTCCCCTGGCATTTCTCCCGAAGAGATTCAAAATATACTTTTGAACTTTGGTTTGAAGCGGCAGGGCATCATTTTCGTTACGGAGCAAAACAATTGACTTTCGCAATGCAAGGGCAGCTCTTTCCCTGAACTGTTCATTATTGACAATCTTCTCTGCTGCATCCACATCAACATATGGATTTTCAAACAATCCCAGTTCAAATTTTTCTTTTAAAAGAAGCAGAACCGAATTGTCAATATAACTCATATCCACCATGCCGGTATCGATTATGTGGATCAGCATTGCAGGATCGGATTCGCCTGAAAAGATATTTACACCTGCTTCAATTGCTTTCTTATAGCGTTCCTCTTTTGTAAGATTTTCAACTCCCCAGGGCATTCCGGTTAAAGGTCCGGTATCGGAGTTGATGATTCCTTTAAATCCCATCTGGGTTCTGAGCACATCAGTAATAACCCCTTTATTGAAGGCATAACCGACCTCTTCATACTGCGTGCCGTAAGGAAGGGAATAATAAGGCATGATTGATGACGTTCCTGCATCTATTGCAGCCTGGAAAGGGATAAGGTTGTTATCGAACATTCCTCCCGGATAAATTTCTTTTTTCCCCCAGTCGAAATGAGAATCCTGTCCGTCATCACCTGATCCGCCTCCGGGAAAGTGTTTTGTGGTAAGTGCAACTGATGTAAGACCCCGGTTTTTCGCCCTGAAATCCAAGCACAATCTCTCTTATCATCTTAGCTACCCATTCCGCATTTTCCCCGAATGTTCCGTTCACCCTCGACCATCTTGGCTCTGTAGAAAGATCAGCCATATACATAGACCGTGTATTTTAATTCAACTTGATCACAGATATCCAATTCTTTGATACTTATTAATTGCTTGCGAATTTTCTCTGCTAGAAGAGTTAATGATTTTTTTATCCCTGGCATTAATAAGCTCGCAAGTATCTTAAAGAATAGAGACGGGAGTGCCGCCTCGGCCAACTTGACCAGGTTGAGCACCAGAATTGATGCTGGCAATCCACGATTCGCTTGTTTCCCTGAGCCTTGCTTTCACACGGTTTAGCCCGTATCCTGTTTTAGCCTGTCCAAACTTGCCTTCAATCGGATTACGCTCTCCCGGACTTACGTGTTTCTGCACTGCCGAGGGCCTTCCAAGAGGCTTGGCCAGAAGTTTGATTCCTTTCTCCTTCAGGGCTGCCCGGTTGATTCGGTTACAATAGATTTGATCTGCTAACACTTCCTTTGGATAGAAGCCGAATCGTGAACGATATTTTTCAATATAATCCATCATGTGGGTTCCCTCATTAAAGGCATCCCAGCTAAGCTCATCAAGAAAAGAAATACCGTCAATTAGGGAGACATGTATCTTTGCACCAAACTCCACTTTTGCCTGGCTCTTCCCCCTGACGATTGGCCGTACATGAGGCTGGTGAATACTGACAATCCGATCTTCAATACGGTGAACGTTGCTGTTATACATCTCCTTCTGTTGCTCATACAATGTGTGTAGCACCAATAGATATTTGTGGTTTTTTGGTTTGAGTGGGATAGTTTTATAGGAGTCAAGCAATTTATTGATCGAGTTCAGGTTGCGTTTCAAAAATCTCAACTGGCTACCAGTTGCTTTGCGTATTTCTTTGTGTGTTTTGTTTTTTTTCTGAGCTGTTTGTAAATAACGTTTCCGGGCAACTTTTCGATATGTCCTGGGCTTTTGTTGATGAAGCACCGGATCATAGAGTTTATCTATTAGTTGCTCTGACTTCTCCCTTGCATCAGATAGCAGATCGAGGTCTGTTGGGTAGGCGATATCCTGAGGACAGGCAGTTGCATCGAAGGTGATCCTGCCTTTGTTCTGAACTTCAGATGGGCCTGGAAAATTATTTGAATTTATTGATTCATTGTCTTTCTTCTCAGATGCTGTGTTGTTCTGAGAACTGAGGTTAGCCTTCAGTTCAGCTATTTTCTCGTTGATGGAATTTATGCTATCCATTCCAAGTCGCTTTCGGAAATCAACAAACAGTGATGCATCGAAAGGAGGTTCATTAGTGAAGCTTGAATAGCCAAGAAAGTACTGCATGTAAATGTTTTCTGCCATCTGATCCACCGCCTCTCTATCGTCAAGATTACACATATGTTTGATGATCAGAGATGTTATAACAATCCTAGGATTTAATGGCGGACGACCAGTGTTGCTCACGCTAACATTTTTGAGGTAAAGTGAGCAAATCTCATCCCAGGGAATCAGTCCGGCCAAAACCACCCATCTGTTATTAGGATTAAGTTCCCTCTCAAAGGGACTTTTAAAAGCATCCAGTGTAAGTTGATTTGGACTGATGTAAGTGGGTGCAGGTGCATGCTTTCTTTTTGCTTTTCCCATATTTCTTTGCACATTTAATCCCAAATATCGCTTTAATTGACACACTATCAAATAGCTCAATATTAATCAGCAGACCGTACATATACCCTTTTCTGAGTCCGATAGCGGTCCATTCCTGTCGGGCTATATCGGCAAATTCCCTGGTAAGTGCCAGGTCATTCATTGCTGAAAGACCCAGTTCACCTGGCCAGGATGAAAATACTGTAGTTCCAACACTCGTTCCTAGAGAAGCATTTGTTGTTATATGGTTGCGTGGATTTGAAGCGATTATGGCGGGAATTCCAAGCGGCTCACTTTCGCAGAGTTCCTGGAGCTTGTTTGCCCATTCGGAAGTTATCCTGGCGCTCTCATTAGCCCTTAGTATAAAATGACGGTTATGAAACTCAGTGACCATTTTTTTTGTACCGGCTGAACCACCCATGCCAGCTATACGTTCACCGGTCATGCCGGATCTGTTCCCTGGGTATTACCCTGCCTTTCGGTATTTCCAGTCCTGTTTCCAGGCTGACCTCCTATACCTGCAGCTCCGGCTCCACCTTCGGATAGATCACTTGGCGACAGTTTCCCATCAGAAACCTGTGAAGCAGCCGTTCCAACCATATTCAGAGAATTTATAAGCATAAAGCCTGCCTTCTCTTCAACTGACATTTTTGAAAGCAGGTCAATGCTCCTTTCCTCAGCATTAAGCCGCCAGTCTTCATATTTATCAAGTTTCCCGTTCTTATTGAGGTCCTTGAATTTAAGCCCACGCTTTTCCAGTATTGCAACTGATCTTGTTCCGAGAACAGGCTGAGGCCTGGTTTCTTTGGTACCGGAACATGATAATAATATCAAAATGATCAGACAGATAGCTGAAATGCTCTGATTTTTTTTCATACGGTTTGGGTTTATACGGTTACTGGTTTTTATTTCAGGGGAGATGGACTGTTAGCCATTTTTGTCACTGAGATAAACAGCAACTGGCACAGGTCTTCCATTATTTCAGGTTTGATGATGTCTATATTATCTAATGGTACATGGTAATAATTATCTGATCCGGATGTGTAAAAGCTAAGTGACGGCACTCCGGCTTTTATGAACCTGGCTGCATCCAGCCGTGGTCTTCCAAGGTTTGAAAAATAATTCGTCGTGAGTGGCCGGTGAATATACTTATTGTTTGCGTCTTCAATAAATGACCATAGCTGAGGGTAATTCTTTCCTGCATTTGCACCTATCGAGTGACCAATACCAACACCATCCATATTCAGCAGGACACTCTTTTCCAGAGGGAAAGGAGGATTCTCAATATATGCTTTGGAACCTATAATAGCCTGTTCTTCAGAACCGAATGCAACAAAAGCCACTGATCTTTTTAGGGGAATTTTATTTAATGCCAGGGCTTTTGCCACTCCCATCATGACAGCAACTGCTGAAGCATTATCGTTAGCGCCGGGGATAATGTCGTAGCATCTTCCGAGATGATCCAGATGAGCGCCAATAATGATTGTCTCACTTGCTAAGAACAGGGTCCGTACCCACTGAGAATTCCGATCACATTGCTCCCTTTTCCATCAGGGAAATGTTGCGTGCTCATCTTTATAGTAACAACTTTTTTGGTATTGAATGATTGCGGCTTAAGAGTCTTGTTGATTTTCAAGAGAACCGAATCATGGTTCAATCCTGTCCCGATAAAAACATCTTTTACAACTGTATCACCAACATGCACATACACGAAACCTTCATAATAATCATTGTTAGGATTAGCAATTGGTCCATAATTATATAACATCCCTATGGCTCCGTGCTTCACAGCATTAGCGAGCTTGGATTGATGGAAAGAGTGCTCATACCAGGGATTGAACTTTTCAGCCCCGGCTCCTGGATTTACCGGCGACTCCCGCTCGATCAGTATGATTTTGCCCTTCACGTCTATTCCAGCATAATCATCATAGCCCAGTTCAGGCGCAGAGATACCGTATCCGGCATATACAACCTCAGCGGATACTTCACCGTTACCTGAAGTAGATCCCGGCATGTATTCACTAATATACCTGTAGTGTTTTAAAACAGAGCTGCCTTTCTTTACCGGTATATGCATAGCAAGTCCGCAATCAGTGTAAACAAGAGTATAAGGGATATTAAACCATTGGAACCAGGTGCCATTATCTCCTGCAGGGGTAATGCCCCAGGATGAGAATTCACCGGCAAGCCATTCAGTGCATGCCTGGTAACCCGGCGTTCCTGTAAGTCTCCCCTCAAACTTATCATCACACTGAATCTTTACGAACTCGAGCAGTTCATCACTTGTTATTGTGTGCATTGCTTTCAGGAGGGCTGCATCATCGGATTGCTGGGCAGCAACTAAAAATGAAAGTGAAAAGAGATGGAAAAATAAGATTATCATTTTCATTGGCTGATTGTTTGGTTTAGTCCGCAATTAAATTAATCATAAATTGTATCAGGGCAAGTACACAACAGATAAAAAGATTGAATGCGAGCAGTAAAACCATCATTATCTCAAAAGTAAGAGTCTTCTCAGGTGTTAAAAGAGTGTTTATTGACTAAAACCATTCATTTGCAGATAAATTGATCCGGTTTGCAAATTTGATTTTATGGAGTAATTAATATTGCTGAATTTTGATTTGGATTTTAAAACCTTTACAGATGAAAAAAGTTACAAAAATCGGTTGGCATTTGTTTTTCTGGGTAGCGTTAACAACAATGGTAGTATTTTTTGATTGGATGAATCAGGATTTTTCCTCCTTTCCAGGTTTAGACAAGGTTGAAATTGAGAGTTTTTTTGTGGTGTATGCTCAGAATGTTGAAAAAATAGTTTTGATGCTAATTATTTCAGTGCCTGTTTTTTATTTTTCATATTTCTTTTTTTCAAAAAAAAGATTGATTAGGAGTAAGCTACTAAGTTATTTGCTTTATGCCTTATTCTTGCTTTTTTATGGTCAGGCAATTAGTTATTTGTTTTTTAAATTATTCCCATTAGCCTTTTACTTTGGCACTCCGGTCATCTTCAGGCTTCTATTACCTTTGGTATTCTTTTCCGGACTTGGGGGAGTTTTTTACGCCTATCAGGATAAATTACAAAAAGATATCCTTGGAAAAACTGAACTGGAAAAGCAAAATTATAAATTGGAGCTTGATTATCTGAAATCATCGATTAGCCCTCATTTTCTTTTTAATACAATTAATAATATTGATATTCTGATTCCCATGGATCCTGAAAAAGCATCTCAATATCTGAAACAATTATCTGAAATACTCAGATTCATAATTTATAGTATCAATCAGAATTATATTTTACTGAAGGATGAAATTGAATATATAAAAAAATTTGTACAATTACACCAGTTAAGAACCACTAACCTGGATTTTGTTAAGTTTTTGGTAAAAGGTGATGTTGATGGTTG
Organism: uncultured Bacteroidota bacterium; assembly: GCA_963744745.1. GTDB lineage: Bacteria > Bacteroidota > Bacteroidia > Bacteroidales > VadinHA17 > LD21. The sequence continues at coordinate 1,212,063 of CAVUVD010000002.1, forward strand.
GTTTATAGCACCAATGATTTACATACCCTTCATCGAAAACGCATTTAAATTCTCATCAAACAAGAAAATAAAAGATGCTGTTGTAATTATTTTTGAAATTTCTCAAACTGAGGTAATATTTACCTGTTCAAATTATATATCAAAGCAGGAAGAAATAAGGGAAGGAGGTGGAACGGGTATTCAAACAGCCGAAAAAAGATTGAAACTATTATATAACAATAATTATATCCTTGAAAAAAAAATAATTAACAATTATTACCATTTAAAGCTTATCATTTGCAGATGAATATCAGTTGTATTTTAATTGAAGATGAACCACTAGCGTTGAGGCAGACCAGAGAATTTATCATGAAGGTGCCTTACCTGGAACTCCTGGAATGTTTTGAAAACGGTCTCATTGCTCTTGATTTTATAAAGAACAACACAGTAGAGTTAATCTTTCTCGATGTTCAAATGGATGAGATTTCCGGGATACAGCTACTTGAATCCATGAAATCTCATCCAAAGGTTATAATAACAACTGCATTCGAAAGATATGCCTTAAAAGGATATGAGCTTGATATCATTGATTATCTGCTAAAACCCTTCACATTTGACAGGTTCCTGCAGGCAGTTGAAAAAGTACATTGTGAAATACTTAAAGAAAGTAGACTTACAGACTATTGTTTTATTAAAACAGAACACAGACTTGAAAAAGTAACGTTCAATAATATTTTATTCATTGAAGGCATGAGAGATTACCGCAGAATATTTATGACTGACAAGAAAATAATGACTCTTCAAACATTCACGGAATTGGAACAAATGCTTCCTGACAAGTTTTTTTGCAGAGTCCATAAATCATATATAGTTTCCATCGGCAAGATTGATTCAATTGAAAAAGAGAGAATAAAAATTGGAGATAAACTCATACCTGTTTCAGAATCTTATAAAGGGAAATTCTATAATAAAATCAAGCGATAAGTATATAAATGAATATTCTCGTTATGACAGGGGAATTATTCGAATGCTGAAATAAAAGTGTTAGAGTTCTGTTTGAGGAGTTATTGTTTGAAATTTATAATGCAGTTTCTTTTGGATAATTAAAAATTTGTTCTAAATTGGGTGCGGGAATAAAGATTCGTGCTAGTTAGGATAAGAGGCATTTCCCATTCTACATAATTAAGTTTTCATCAGTGCTAACTGATGTGACGTAGTATGCCCTTCTCATAAAATGACATTGAAATCTTCACATTTAAAGAATTGGTATGTGTTTAGTACTTTCCCAAAGTCTGAGAAAATTGTACTTAATAGTTTAATAAGAATGGAATTTGAAGTTTTTCTGCCAACAATAAGAACATTAAGGATTTGGAAAAACAGACAGAGAGTTTGGTTGGATCAGATCCTGTTTCCTGGCTATATTTTTGTCTTCACTTTTCAATCCAGTCTATATAGCATTACCTCGTTACCTAAAATAATCAGCTATTTGAAATTTGAGGGCATTCCTGCAACTGTCCCCAACAAAGAAATAGAGGCTATAAAAAGGGTTATCTGTTTAGAACATACTTGCATTGAGAAATCAGAATACTGTATTGGAGAAAAAGTTAAAGTCATAGGCGGCCCCCTGGCCGGTTACGATGGAGTGCTTATTAGTAAAAATGGTAAAGAAAGATTCGGAATTCAAATTAATGCTATCGGTCAGACTTTGCTTGTTGAAATAAACACATCTTATCTGGAAGGTAAATAAACCTCCATTCTGGATTCCACATTAAATCCCGGATTAGCCATAATTCAATTTCAGCTATCCGGAACATCATTCAAAATCTTCAATGGTTAAGACTGAATACTTATGGGAAGAAAGTCTGAATTTGGATATTCAGCTGGCGCATATTGTACCATCATCCAGGAATCAGATGAATGGAATTATATGTTGTCTTACTGTTTACAATGAGCCAGGAATAGCAATCCTTGTTTCGATAGCCTCACTAATTAGAAATTTATCATACCTGTATATTAAAAACGAAATAAGCATAGCTGATAATACTATATTATGTATTGTTGCCGATGGTATTGAAAATATGTCAGATACAGCAACTGAATTATTTTCTGAATTGGAAATCAGTTTCTCTGTGGATCAGGGTGTTTGTATAAATGATCGTCTGATCAGTTATGATCAGATAAATTCATTGATGTCAAAGATGGGACTGAACAATGAAGAAAATCGGTGTTGGGCAGAGGTTTATAGAGCTTCATTCAAGAATTGGAAGAGCAGTACACAGGATATTGAAACAGATCATAGTAAGAAAATTCATATCCTTTCATGCGTAAAGGGCAGGAACAGGGGTAAACTGGATTCCCACTGGTGGTTTTTCAAAATTATATGCACAGCATACAATCCGGCATTTTGTATACAGATAGATGCCGGCACTGCTCCGGCGGATAACGCTATATTCAATTGTATACGTTCTTTCAAAACAAACCCTGCTGCTGGTGCTATTGCCGGTATGATACTTATAAACCCTCCTGGATTATTAGCTGACCTTATCCATATCTGGCAATCAGGTGACTTTATTTATCAGAAACTGATGAATTGGCCGACGGAGGTTCTACTTGGATATCTGACCGTTATTCCTGGTCAATTCAGCTTTTATCGTTGGAAAGCAATCTATGTAAAAGAGGTAAATTATTCTTATAAGGATTCTATAGTTACTCCTTTGGAAAATTATTTCAGGGGTTTGAGACAATTGGGGCCATTCGAATCCAATATGTTTCTTGCGGAGGATCGCATTCTTGGGTTTGAAATATTATCAAATGGAAAATCCAACTGGGATCTTATATATGTGCCCAGCGTCATCGCAATTACTGAACCATGTGATACTCTGAAAGAATTACTTCAGCAAAGGAGGCGTTGGAACAACAGTTGTCATGCTTGTCACATATGGCTTATTTCCCAGTTTGGCAGAATCCTGAAGAAAGAATCAGCACCATTAATTAAAAGGTTACATTCACTTCTATGTATTCCATGGTTAAGCCTTGATACTGTTTTCATGCTGATCTTTCCAGCTTTTGTAACAGTACTACTAAAGGCATTTTTGATTCAAGTGGAATGGAAATTGAATTTGACAAATCCTGTAAATAATTCCCTATCTTATGTTTTTATAGCTTTTTGTGGATTATTCCTTATACAGTTATTTTTCTTTGTCAGAACTGGATTCGGGAATTTATCCAAATTTATATTTCTATTATTCTCGTCATTTGCAGGTATTCTTTATTTAAGTCTTTTATTTTTTCTCTTTACAAATGGTTTATTATTTGGGGACAATGTCGTCCTTGCTTGTTTAATAATATTTGAACCTATAGCAGTTCTTTTACTTTCTTTATGTTTTTCCTGGAAGGTTTTTACGGATCTTTCTAAAATTTTACTGCAGTATTTCTTTTTACGACCGTTATTATTCCTGCAGACAACTGTTTATTCTTTATGCAATCTGAATGATTGCACTTGGGGAACAAAAGGGAATAGCATCTGGAAGAACGGTATAACAAACGAGGATTCACGAAATGCTTTGAATAAATTCAGCAATTTTCGTTTGATTTTTTTATCAGCATGGTTATTTGTAAATGTATTAATTGTTTATGCATCGCTTTCGGTTAAGACAGTTAATATCATGGGTTTAATCAATTCAGTTGTGACTGTACTGCTGATTTTTTCCGGAATAAAGCTTCTTGGAGGAATTGCATTGCTGTTGAAAGAAAAATGGAGTAATCAAGATTTTTAATTTTCATTATAATCTTTTCCCCATTTTATTGGAAGTTCAAGAGTACATCTGATATAAAACCATATGAAATTCGAATATTATCCTGCCTCACCTTTTCAGAAAGCTGAGTATTTCAAGCATCTATATGCAAAAAATAAAATTAAACCTTTCAATTGTTCAATAAATACCATTCTGAAACATGTTGAAATTGAAAGTTTAAATAAAGTATTTGATTCGATTCTAGAACGATACGAGATTTTTAGAACTACGCTCATAATGGATCATGGACAAATTCTGCAAAAAGTCTGGCCGTATAAACCTTCTCTTCTTGAAATTGAAATTATTGACATTTCAACTGCCGATCAGAAAGTAGAATTGTTGAACAGCATTGTCTTTCAGCGAAGATACAAAATTTTTTTTCCTGACAAATATCCATGGATTGATGCGTGTCTTATTAAGAAAGATGAAGATGAATATTTTCTTTTTATAAACATACCTCACATGATTATTGACGGTGTATCAATAGGAATACTAAAGTCTGAAATGAATTTGCTCTATCATGCATTTGTAAACAAGAACCACATTAATCTAGGGGAGACTTACCAGTTCGGTGACTATTTGACCGAGCTTTACAATGAGTTAAATGGTGAAAAAGGATTGAAACACAGGATATACTGGAGCGATCTACTTAAGGATCCGCCAATTCATACGCTCACAACCAAGTTATCAAAGAATAAACTTGAAACTAACATTAGTTATAAAGATTTTATTTTAAGTGAATTAATGAGTGTTTATGGAAATACTTCTATCAGAGCCCAGGAACATTTTTGGGGTAATGTATCATATATAAACCTAAAACCAGGAGTCGCATATGAATTTCAACTTGAAGATGAAAAATTTCAGATAATCAACAACATTTCAAATAATTCACAAGTAACAATTTCTGCTGCAATCCAGGCTATTTTTTGTTTGACGATTTTTAAAATGACTGGGGAGAAAGATTTCCTTATTGGCTTATGTTCTGACCTTCGTGAGAAAAAGATGCATAAGGACCTTATAGGATTTATGATAAATACTGTCATGACCCGACATAAGCTTGATGGTGATCAAAGTTTTACAGATTTCGTCAAGATTGTGTATTCGAATAATCTTAAATCATTTCGTCATAAAGTATATCCATTCGATATGGTTTTATACGAGAATAATATATCACTTCCAAGAATTGGTACTCTTTTTTTAAATATTATAAATGTAAAGAGCTTAGTCTATGATAGAAAAAATGAATACACGCCGGAACAATATAATGAAATAGTATATAACACTTATTTTGATATTGATTGTCTGATTTATGTGTTCTCGAATGGAATCAGATTTTGTTGTCGTTATAATCCGGACCTGTTCTCTTCTGATAACATTGATGATTTGTTTTCTCTATATAAACAAATTATCGATAACCTGAAAGACTCGTATAGTGTGCCAATTAGCAGCATTTTTTAAATTCTTATTGACTTATAATTATGGAAGAAACTATCAAACTTATTTTAAGCGAGATCATTGAAGATCCTGAAATAATTAAGAATCTGAACAATAATACAAATATTGTAACTGATACTGGTATCGACTCTCTAAAAATGATCTCTTTTATACTAAGAGTTGAAGAAGAAACAAACGTATACATTGATTTCGACTCATTCAGTTATGATGATCTGACTTCAGTTGAACGATTTGCTCGCTTTCTCGAGAAATGTGAAAATGCGGATACAATTATAAAGTAATCTCATTGATAAAAAGAGTGGGAAATCCTAAATTATTCATTGGGACATTTGATTCTGAGAAATTCTGGAAACCCGAAGATTTTTCTTCACTTCCCTTATACGATGATATTGAAAGTGAAAGAATAATCTCAGTTATGGACGAGATGCAATTTGCTTTTTGCTCAACCTCCCATGATATTTTAATTACACGCCACCCAATAGACATTTGTTTCAGTGAATACCTTGATCATTGTGGTTTCAGATTTAAAACAAACATCAAACCTGTAAAAGATAATTATGAGAGTGATTCTAAAAATGAAAACATTTTTGAGCTCATGAAGATGAGCCGGAACCTTGATTATTTTAGAAGATTGATTCCGGATAATTCAGTCTTATCTGTGTATTCAGTAATTCCGGGAATCAGATCGTTTTGTGAGCTGTATAATGTCGGATATCATCTACCCGAGCCTGAGATAGTATCCAGGGTAAACTCAAAAAAGTATTCCAGTGAAGTTTCAAAGGAAATTTTCGGATATTCCATCAGCAAGGTCGTTGAAAGTGCAGCTGAGCTGTATAGCAATGGGGTGGAACTCATAAAAAAAAGCGGGAACTTTCTAATAAAAGACCCTTTTGGTGTCTCAGGCAAGGGGATCTTGTTTATTGGCACCATATTCTCATTAAAAAGAATTTGTTTTTATCTGGAAACTCAGGAAAAGAAGGGTAAAAAGACTTTCTTCATAATCGAACCAATGCTTGATAAAGAAATGGATTTTTCCTGTCAGACCACAATAGACAATAATGGGAATGTGGAAATTGAATCTGTTCATATCAATGATGTCATTGGATTTAAGCATTCAAGATGCAGATATGCCGATACTTCATTTCTTAATTATCTGGAGAACAATCATTATTTAGAACAGGTCGAATTAGTTTGTAAGCAGTTGTACAAAGAAAAATATACCGGTCCGGTTTGCATCGACTCGATGAAATTAAAAGATGGGAGTATAATGGCATTAGTTGAAATCAATGCCCGTAAATCAATGACGCTTTTCCATCATAGTTTACGAAAAAAATTTAGTGATGCAGTTGAAAGTGTAATGATACAAATGTCTCTGTTAGTTAAAAAGTGCATCACCGTAGAAGATTTTCTTGATGTAATGAAAAAGAGTGATCTTTTGTTTAACCCTGGTAAAATGGAAGGAATTTTCCCATTGTCATGTAATGCTGTTGTAATCAACGGTCATAAGGGTGAATGCTCTTATAAAGCTGCTTTGTTTGCTGTCATTCTGACTTCAGGAATGAACTCAATTGAGTTTTATTATAATAAACTTAAGACTACCCTTTATCAGAACCACATTCTTACAACCAGTTAATTACGGAGATGAGTAAAGGATATTTTCTTTTACTTTCAAGTGGTGTTGCTTTGGGGGCATACATACCCCCATTGGTCATGCATTACCAATTAAAACGAAAAGGTATAAACACCCTTTTTTACGTAATTGAAAATCTGATCTATGATAAAAAGATTGATAATATTTTAAATAACAAATCAGCATTTCATAAGAGTTTCAAAGTAGCACTTACCGGTCAGAAATTATCTTCTATAACAAATTATGGCATAGATTTTCAAAAAGTAGACTGTTTATTTACTGAATGGGATAATCTAAATATAGTCAAGATTCTTGTCTTTTCGGGTTTCTGGTGTACAATAATCGAAAAATATATTGAAACCAGAAGAAAATATAGTCTGGATATTGACCATATCCACCTTGATTCATCTTTATCTACTTCCTGGAAAAATTGGTCAGATAATTATAAAGCGCGAGATATCTGGTTCTTTAATCTGAGTGAAAAAAAAGTGAATTATCATCTACAGATTGCAAACCGACAGTTGATTAATTATAAGAATAGAAATCCTCGATATGTTATTCATGGAGGGGGTTGGGGAATGGGTACTTACAGGGATCAAATCAATTATTTAAATATTAACGGAATCAAACTCGATATCATCAATTATGAAAATGGTGATCTTGGCTGTTGGATAAAATCGCACAGGTACTTTCTAATAGATCCTGTCTGGCAGGCCTGGACCAAATACAACTCAGTAAATATCTTTCCTCCTTTCAGCCGGGTTAAGAAGAATCTTAAAATGAAATTTGATTACAGTAATACGAATTATCCTCAGATTTATGATCTTATTCGCAGTAGTTTGGGGATCATTAGCAAACCGGGGGGGGCAACATTAATTGATTCCTTTGCCTCTGCTACTCCCGTAATTCTTCTTGAGCCTTTCGGCAAGTACGAGGAGAACAATGCCTTACTATGGGAGGAGCTTGGCTTTGGAATGAATTTCGATCATTGGGCCTCGTCTGGATTCTGTACACACATGTTGAGTAATCTTCATGAAAAGTTGCTGGCGAATCTTTCACATTCACAGAATATCATTGATTTATATGTCTGATCATAAATTGCCATACCGCAATTTAGCAACGTTTGATTTCAAACATCTTAAGAATGTAATTCAAAGAGATGCTTTGAGAAAAAGAGCTCTCAAAGAGAAAGAGCACTTTGTTCCCAGAATTCCACCCGAAATAGCATTGCAAATTACCTACAGGTGCAATCTGAGGTGTAGAAGCTGTATGCAATGGAGCAAGATTGGCTTCTTAAGAAATTGCTGTTCCTCAAATTATCTTGATCTTAATCCTGAAATTATTTCCAGGGTTCTTTTTGAAACAAAAGAGGCCCGATCGATTTTGCATCTTTGGGGAGGAGAACCATTGATTCACAGAGAATGGGAACAAGTCTCCGCTGAATTTGCCAAAGAAAAAAGGGATATTGTTTTAAACACAAATGGCGTTTTGATTGAGGAAAAGCTGGATTCCTTATTAAGACTTGGTTCAAAACTCATTTTTGTAATTAGCCTCGATGGAAATAAGAAATCAAATGATTATATCAGGGGAACCGGAACTTATGAAAAAGTGATCAGGACTATTAAGAATTTGACGAAAATCAGGGAAAGACATCTTTTTAAGGGGAAAATAATAGTTAATACAGTTATAAATGAGTCACTTATACCACATCTTTCAGGTTTTGTCGATACTATAAACAAACTGTCTCCAGATCAACTTATCCTTAATTATCCATGGTTTATTTCAGATATTGGGTGCATTATCATGGATGGGTATTTCAGAGAAAACTTCCAGTGGTTAAATACTACTAATAAGAATTCACAGCACAGCTGGCATTCTTTCAGATTCTCTATACCTGATCAATCTATACCAATACTGAGCTCTCAGATCAAATCCATATTTCAAAAAAAACTAAAACTTAAGATCAGGATTCAACCAAATATCCGACCTGAAGAAATTTTAGACCTAAAAGGTTGCAATTATCGTATGGGAATACATAAACAATCATGGTGCCTTGCAACATATAATAGAATCTGCGTTTGTGCAGACGGAAATGTGAGTGCCTGTCCTGATTTTCCTGAATTCGTTATGGGGAATTTGTTTAATGAAAATCTTACAGGTATCTGGAATGGAGAAAACTATAATAAAACGAGAGAAATTCGGGCGAATGGTTTTTGGCCTTTACCAGTTTGTTTTAAATGTTCGCTTTATTCTTTGAATAGGATTTAGCATATGATGGGCAGTGGTAATGACAACGAAAAAAGGGTAAGCTTTGAAGAGTTCAAAAAAGTAGCTTCACGTTCATCTCTGGTACGTCGGAATCTGAATGAAGATCCTGCTTTTTCGTGTAATACTCCGCAGGAAGCACGCATTCAACTTACCACAAAATGTAATCTCAGATGCAAACATTGCTTTCAATGGAATAAGGACGGATATTATTCTGGATCTTTTCTAAATTACCTGGAATTGCCATTTAATATTCTTGAAAATCTTATCAATCATTTAAGTGATACTAACCCTTTGATTTATTTGTGGGGAGGGGAGCCACTTCTTTATTCCGAATGGGATTCTTTAGCCAGCCTTGTGCGAGACAGAAAATTAAAAACAGTGATAAGTACAAATGGTCTCTTTATAAAACAAAAACTTGAAACTTTAAATATTATATCAGATAATCTTGAAATTGTCATAAGCCTTGATGGATTAAAGGAGCAGCATGATTCATTAAGAGGGAATGGTACTTTTGATAATACTATTGATTCTTTAGAATGTCTTTGTCGGCATAAACAAAATAAAGATTTTAGAGGGAAACTGACGATAAACTGTTCAATCCATAACGAGCTGGTTCCAAAACTCCACGAATTTGTCAAATTCTGCAAACGTTTCGATATCAATAAGCTTATTCTTGGTTTTCCCTGGTATATTAATAAAAACACTTGCATTGAAATGGATCGATATTATAAGAAGCATTTTACATGGATAGGAAACAAACTATCAACCTATTCCTGGCACAGTTTTAAATATCATATCGACTTTTCATTGTTGACTTTATTGGAAAATGAAATCCGGAAAATAAAAGAAACTGATTGCAGTTTCATAATCAGATTCCATCCTTCAATAACAAGCGATCTTAATTCAATATTACACGGTGAGGTCAAAGATAAGAGCTATGGATGCATAGCTCCTTCATGCAGAATAGTTGTTTGGGCTAATGGTGATGTAAGTTTTTGTGGTGATTTTCCGGAATTCAGCATTGATAATCTTCAAAATAAAAATATAATATCTATCTGGAATAGCAGAAAGTTCGAAAAATTAAGGAAAGTATTCAATACAAATCCCAAACCATTGTCTCTTTGCCAAAGATGCCGGTTTAATAACAATAATCTCTCATAAATCTTCAACTGAAACTATTATTTGTTTAACTAAAATGATATTATTATGAAAAGTATCAAGTTTACGGGTTTAATCTTTTTTATGATTTATCAGATAGCCTTCTTTTCTCTGTACGGACAGGAAGCTACAAAAAGTGAATGGATTTCTTTGTTTGATGGGAAAACATTCAATGGATGGAAGGCAAATCTGAACAAGGAAGTATTCTCCATATCGAACGGGGCTATTATAGCCCGGGGTGGAAGGTGTCATCTTTTTTACATGGGAAATGATGGAAAGGCAAGCTACGGGAATTTTGAACTAAAGGCAGATGTAATGACAGAAAAGGGCACGAATTCAGGGATTTATGTTCATACCCAGTATCAGGAGGAAGGATGGCCAAAATCGGGCTATGAGATCCAGATCAACAATAGTGGAAATGATAAGCAGAAAACCGGAAGCATATATAACATAGCGCCCGATACTATTCCAAGAGTGGGAGACAAACAATGGTTCAACATGCACATTATCGTTAATAACCAGAATATTATTGTTAAGGTTAACAATAAAACGGTGGTGGATTATACTGAAAAAGATTTGGATAAGCCAATTCATCTCTTTCCTGCGGGCACGGTTGCTCTTCAGGGTCATAGTGATGGTTCTGTCGTCTACTTTAAGAATATATATATAAAGCCTCTCAAATAGTATATTTCTAGTATTTGAAGTATACCCGTATTGCCAAAGTCAATTATTGAAGGATTGATTTTCTCATGAGTTCCAGGAAAATTGATATTCTGATAATTTGTAATGACGATAATAAAGACTTATTTGAGAGCTGTCTTTCCGATTGTAATTGCACTTACAGGAATTCCATATCAAAAATAAAAACTTTACTTAAACAAAAACACTTTGATTGCATGTTGCTGCACGGAGGTATAAGATGCAGCAAAGAAGAAGAGTTAATTCTAAGATTTGTTTCAAGTTCGTTTTCAAATCTTAACAGCATCGCCATTCTTAGAAAGGATGAAGTTAAAATCTCACATTTTCTCGGAAAAAGTGGAATAAAAGAGGTTATCTATACCGATGAACTTGATCAGTTGTCCGATTCGCTATTAAGAAAATGCGAGACAAAAATAACATTAGGGAGATTCCTAATCAAATCTGAAGATTTCTCTCATTTAATGCAAAAAACACTGCAGTTTATTGAAAGCAACTATTTGAATATATACTCTTTAACAGAAGTAGCAAATGAAGTGGGAGTTACTGAAAACACTATAGACAGAGAATTCCAGAAGCATAGTATTTGTTCGCCAAAAAGATTATTAATGTATTTCAAAGTCATGCATTCTGTCGATTTACTGATCAAAACAGATTTTAAAATTAAGGAAATAGCCGCTATATCCGGATTTACAAATGAGCAGAGATTTATTGAGTGTTTCAAAAGAATATTTAATATTTCGCCATCCGAATACAGAAAGTATCAATGTTGTTCAGATCAATTTAATAACTCCAGTCAAAAAAGCGTAATTAATGTCAAATAAATGCTCTTTCCTTTGATTTCTTAAAAATATTTCTTTGTTGTAGAACTTTTTAAATGATGATACCTGTTTATATTGTTGAAGAACATCATGAAGCTTTTTTAGTATGGAATTATGCTATTCATCAACAAAAAATTCCTGCATGTTGTAACATACTTTTACATGTTGATGAACATTCAGACATGGGTACACCCAGGTTTAACAGATCCATTCACAGTCTGAATGGCGATTTTGAATCATTAAAAGCTTTTACATTCTCCGAGTTGAATATTGCTGGTTTCATCACTCCTGCAATCTATAAGGGAATATTTAATAAAGTATACTGGATACGTCAGAAACACAGAACACAAAAGCAAAACAGGACAAGAATGTATGTCCGCTCTTATAATCAATCAGGCATGCGGCTTATGTCCGGACGGATGGCTAATCTGAAAAGCACAATCGAGGATGCCGACAGAAAGGAATTTGACTATTATCTGAGAGTTGCCGATAATCTCCCCAAAAGAGAAGATATTATCCTTGATATTGATCTGGATTATTTTTCTTGTTCAGGAAATCCTAATGAGAATCAGGAAATATACGTTGAAATAACTGAAGATGAATATCTTAAATTTAAAAGCAATAGGTATCATCGACTGAATTTCTGTCATCCCGGTAGGATAGAGGCTGTTACAAAGGATGATAAATTCTATTATGTACTCAATAATTTCAGGGAAGTTTATCCTGCCGAAACACTGGTTGACAAATCAACAATAAAGACACGGGTCGAGTCTTTTGTAACTTCTTTAAAGAAATCAATTATAAATCCCATCATTATATCAATCTGCAGATCCCGGCATAGTGGATATACTCCACCCGATCAATGGGAGTTTATAGAATCATCTTTGTTAAATGCATTAGCATCCGGTTATGATATCCACTTTGAGGACATGAAAGAAATACTGGACTCATGAACAGATCATTCACAGTACTAATCCTGCTTTTAGTTAACATATTTGTTACAAGCACATTATTTGGTGACTGGAGAGCTGTGTATTACAAGGATTCTGTTACAAGAATTATTTATTCTTTTCAGGATCAGACAAAAATCAAACCCGTCCAAGGAAATGATTTTGTTGATGATTTTCTACAATATTCTGATCCGACATTATCATATAAAGTATTCAGCAGAATTGCAAAAGAGCATGTTAAGCTGGGGGAATTTTTTGGCGGGAAGCCGTTATATTACTGGTATCAGGATTTTGACTCCCCTCTCAGATGCCTTAAAGATACTACCTTCCTTTACATTAGTATCAAGGCAATCAATATCAAACAATACTTCATTTATGTCAGAACAAAGGAGAATCAGTGGTACTTCAAAAAAATACTAATCCCCTTTAATGGTTATCAGCAACCAGGATATCTCAATCTGAAGGAATTTGAAGCAGAGAATCACGATGATGTCCACCTCTTTAACAAGAAAGGGATTACTTTTTCAGAAATAGCATCAGTTTATCTTTTGGTGCCTGAAATGCTGAAAGATTCCGAGTTTTTGCTGAATAACCTTATTTTGTTCAATAGAATATCTGTCGAACAGGTATGCATCCATCCATTTCTGGATAGTTTGTTTAATACAGATAAGGCAAGATTCTTTAGTGCAAACAGGCTGGAATCTTCTTCTAAAAGTGTTATTATCAGTACTCAGGAAACGAACAGGCAAAAACAATTTGCTAACTACTTCATGTTCATATCAGATAATCATGAAGATGATGAGAAAGATCTTGTGAAAGAAATCATGGTTGAAGTACTGAAAAGCTATCCATTTTATAAAGAAAGAAACCTTAATCCTGAAAAAATAAAATTCAGATTTGATTCATTATTGAGCAGCCTTGCAGCTACAATTACATTAAACGAATTTGAAAAAAAGATTTCCTGCTTTATAAAATCAAGTTTCAATGATGGTCATTTCTATTTGAACCCCCCATTCCCGGATTATAATGGTGATATAATTAAAAGTCCATTGCGGTTATATGAAATCGAAAATAAATTTTTTGTGGTCGCTGTATTTGATACAAATTATTGCCGGACTATTCCGGTCGGATCAGAAGTGTTATCTATAAATAATCATTCAATTTCCAAACTCATTGACAGTTTATCGAATTCAGAGTACGGCACTATGGAAAGAAGAAGAAGTTCTGCTTTATCAAAAATATTGGATGGCAAAGTGTTTGATTCAACTTTGGTATCATTCAGTAGGAATAAATCAATAGAAAAAATCTGGATCAAATATGATGGAAGGCAGATAATACCTGAGAATTTCAAGAACAAAAACGCTGTTTTTAATACTGATGGCGGCATTGCATATTTCAGAGCGGGAAAAATGGATGGGGCTGTTTATCTGAGATTTAAAAATTATTTTGATAATATCATCCGGTGTAAAGGAATAATAATTGATTTGCGGGGAAATCCCGGGGGCTCATCATCAGATGGCGAAAACATTTTCTCCTGTTTTATTGATAAACCAAGGGTTTACAGAAATATTCTTGTTCAGGAAACTCCATTTAAGAGTGAAAGCCAGGTAATCAGATCTAACCAACGGTATTCTTTAAATAAAGATTTTCCAGTTGTTATTATTGGAGATGAAAATACAGCATGTGCATCCGAGGAATTTATCAATGCAATGCAGCAACTGGAAAATTGTTACTTTATTTCCTCATCGAGAACTTGTGGAGCATTGCAGAGCCGGTATGGTATTTCATTTCCATCAGGTGCATTCTTGAGCCTGGATTGTTTATCCCCAAAAATCCTGGATGTTTCAGGAAAAAGAATCATCGAGTGTGAAGGTATTGATCCTGATATATGGATATCGAAAACAAATGTAGAAGATCTGGCGCCTTACAATGATCTGTTACTGAAATCCGCCGAACAAATTATTAATAATTACTAACTAAAACGACTGTGTATGAAAGAACTTACCAAGCCTGTCAATTTGGAATTAAATTATGGTACTGTAAAAGAATTTGATGAATGTACCTGTTTTGGACCTGCTGTCTGCAACAAAGTGTGTGGTTGCATCGAACGTGATCAATCACACAATAATTCATATGATGAATTTTATGAGGATGAGATATTATTTTAAATTTAAAAATGGACAATCATGAAAGAATTAGCTAAACCTGTAACACTTGAAGAGAGTTCCCAAGCGACTTTTTTCTATACGGAATGTAGCGGAACAGGACAGATATGTTTAGTACACGATGGTGGCGAAAAGTGCTGCTCTGGCGGAGTTGCAAATAAAGGTTGCTCCGGAGGCGCTTCAAACGATTCAATGAGTGATGATATTGATATCTTATTCTGACGAAGCTATGAAAGAGTTAATTAAAGCTGAAGTGACAGAATTTCAGTATGATATCAGTCACTATGACGAATGTTCCGGAGGCGTTACGAATTGCAACAAATACTGTAATGGACCTTTGCTTTGCCCAGAAAGACGCACCGAATATAATCAATCATCTATGCCTGATGATACCGAAGATGATATTCTTTTTTAAATCCTAAAAATCTTGAACAATGAAAGAATTAATTAAACCCAATGAGCTGGAAAAAGAGCTTTCAGACAAAACTGTAGAAAGCTATTGTGAACTATATTGTACAGCACCTCCTCCTGGACAGGTTTGCAATCGAGCTTGTTCTTGTCAAAGCTATAGAAATGATTCTATAGAGGAAGAAGATTCAATACTTTTTTAATCCTAATAACATTTTACAATGAAAGAATTAGTGAAACCTTTGCCTATTGAAGAATCCTATGAATTGATGCGGTACCTGGATGAAACTTGTACAAGTGGCTGCAACCGTGTATGCTGTGAGCGGGTTGAAACTGGCTGCCAGGAGAATCCTAACAGATCATCTGTTGAGGATGTAGACATTCTTTTTTAGAATCAAATTGTATTATGAATATCCCAAAAATCTGCCAGGATCATTCTGAATAATGGTAGCAACAAATCACGAATAAGATTTTTGGGATATTCTCTCTCCCCCAAAAAAAATTGTACTAATATGATAAAGTCAAGCTTTTATAATCTTTTGATTCCTGTGCCGGAAACAAATGAATTTCTTTTGTACAACGGTCTTCATGGAGGATTAGTAGTGCTTAATAAAGCAGAAGGTGAACTGATTGGCAAAATCTTACAACAAAAGGAAATTGATATTGCAGATTATGTTTCATCCACTTTCCTTAACGAGCTCATCGAAAAGAACTATCTCGTTGAATCAGATAAGGATGAAATCAGCCTGTATCGCGATCAATGCAGGCTAAGGACCGAAAGAGTTTTTTATAAAAATCCTCATCCTGCAATTGTATTTACTATAGCAACGACTAATGCATGCAACATGGCCTGCCCTTATTGTTATGAATTTAAAAAAACAAATGCGAGAATCAGTGATGAGAACATTGACAGATTAGTGCTATTTCTTGATAGTATCCTGAAGAACTCCGGTGAGAAACAATTTAGTGGAATTGGAGTCACATGGTATGGAGGTGAACCCTTGCTTGCCACAAATGTAATTGAGAAAGGTACGTTTAAACTTATGGATTGGGCAGAAAGAAGAGGAGTTGAGTATCGTGCTGAAATGATAACCAATGGACTTTTGTTAACAGATAAGAATTGGCAGCTGATCAGGGACTCTAAAGTAAAATGGTTACAGGTTACAATTGATGGAAACAAATCCACCCATGAGAAAAACAGGCCGTTGAAATATGACGATGGGAAAAACTATGAGAGAATTCTTGAAAATATATCAAGAAAACCTGATGATATTAAAGTCACAATCAGAGTTAATTTCGATAAGGAAGTATTTCAGGGTTTCCCTTTGTTTCTATCGGATCTCGAAAAATACGGCATTTGGCCTCAGAAATATACCAGTATAAATGTTCAGCCTGCCATTTGCAGGACTTATGAAGAGAATCATGAAAAGGATCTTGCACACCGAATCCCCTTCTCTGAATGGAGCAAGTATTACCAGGCAGTCCGTAAACTGAAATTTGAATATTTTAATGAATGGGCTCTAAAAAACAACGTTCAGCAAGCAAAGTACATTTATCATAGATATACTCCCAGTTATGAAGAATGCTGGTCTGTTGTTTCTCCTTTTATTTTTGTAATAGATGCTGATGGATATACCCATAAATGCTGGGAGCTTGTTCATGATGAAAATACCAGAATACAACATATATCAGAAGAGTATGATATAAATAAATATAACAAACATCTGTCATATTCAAAATTCGATATTTCTGAAAGATGTGATTTTTGCAAATATCTTCCAATCTGTGGTATACTTAGCTGTACACAGCATCAGAATGAAGTCAAGGATTGTCCCTATAAAGACAAAAGGATTGAAGACGAAATAAGGAATGAATACCTGCTCCTAATGAATAATCCGAACAAAGTAGTTATGAGCAGAGAGAAGAAGGAAGACTTTGTAAGGCCTTAAATAAATATTTCATAACAAGAGTTAAAGATTAATTTCCAACAATCGGGAATGAGCTGATGTGAGTTCTCCATCACTGATCTCATGATAGTTTTAATCATCTCTGCAATCCAAAAGGATTTAGAAGAGATTCTGAGTGTTTTTTTCAATGTTCAGGATATGCATTATTGATAGTGGAATTGATTCCCGTCATCCCCGTCTGAAAGATTGTAAGATAAGCGGAATTGAAATTCATAAGAATTCTGATCTTCAGATAGAAATTCGTGAAGATTCTTTTTCAGACGAATTGGGACATGGCACTGCCATAGCTTCAATTATACATAGAATTGTGCCCGAAATTGAATTGTTTGCCATAAAGATATCTGCATTTGACAATAAAATAACGGAAGATATTCTTATAGAAGCCTTCAAATTCTGTCTGAAAATTAATAGAATAAGGATTATTAATGTCAGTATGGGAGTTGAAACAAAGCAACCAAATGCATTATTATATGATGTAGTGAAAGAAATTGTGGCAAAGGAAATATTCATTTGTGCTTCCTCTCATAATATCCCATCAATTGAAACTTATCCGGCTAATTTTCCGGAAGTTATAAGTGTAACATCCGGAATAATACGCAATAAAATGGAATATGGGTATTACAGAACTAATAAGTTTCATTTCATTGCCAAGGGAATGACCCAAAGAGTAGCTTGGAATAACGGATCATATCGCATAACATCGGGAACAAGTTTTGCAACAGCTAATATAACAGGAATTCTGGCCCTGAAAATCTCATCAAACCAAAGGCTTAAAAACAAAGAAATCCTTGATCTTATGGTAGAATGTGCCAGTGCTAACATTAGAGTTCTCCAATATGTGCGAGATGATAGGAATTATGTAATATCTGATAACATAAAAGAATCCGTGGACTTAAAGGGGGAACGGGTTTTCAGAGCAATAGAACACACACACAGCATTGAAAAAATAGCACTTTTCCCGGTTTGTGAAAAAGAAATACGTACAATAATTAACTTCCAGGGGCAATGTCCTTTTAAAATAACCAGATATTATGATTATCCTCGAAATCTGAGTTTCTTTCAGATTAAAGACTCTCTTAAGATTGAGATCACCAGAGACATTAATGAGAGGGATTTCGGAGAATTTGACACACTTATATGTGGCTATTTTTTAGATCAGAAATTCGATGCAAATATCCTCTTCGGTTATGAACTTACTGAAGCCGCAATCAGAAATAATAAGAACATAATAACATGGGATGCAGAAGTTTATAAGTATATAAGTAAATATATTTTGGAGAATAAACATGAATATAGAGGGAAAATCATTATACCCCATGTTAATAGACATCTGTATAATAAGATAATGAATTTTAGGTACTTGCCAAGGGTAAATATTCCTGTATTACTGGTTTTGGGCTCAAGTAATAAACAAGGGAAAATCACAACACAGTTACGCATCAAAGAAATTATGCAGTCAGCAGGGTACAAGATTTCACTGGTTTCAACAGAACCTCAAGGATTGGTTTTAGGAGCAGATTTTACATTTCCATATGGCTATAAATCGACTGTTGATATTTCTGACGATCTATGGGGCAGTTTTATTAATACTGTTTGCAGAGGAGTGCAGAAATATAATAAACCACATATGATAATTTCCGGTACACAGGGAAAATTCATTCCGAGAGGCAAAAGTGTTGAAGAATTAACTTCAGAGGGTATATTATCATCATTGTATTATACTTGTGGTATTATGCCCGATGCAGTTATTATAGCAATCAATCCTCAGGACACTCTGGAGCAGATTAATAATCTTATACAGGCTGTTAAAATTTTCTCCAGTGCTAAGATCCTGTGTTTTGTAATGACTCCGGTTGAGAGGAATTACAGCATGAATTCAGAAAAAGTAATTGGTACTCACCGGTATCTTGAACTTTCTGAATATGAAGCCAGATTAAACTATTTTCAAACCCAGATAAACATTCCTGGGATTGATATTATGAATAAAAAAAATGATTCATATCTATTAAATTTAGTTGAAGATGCATTTTCCGGCAATACGAAGTCATGCTGAAATAGAAACAAAACTATTCGATATTGTTCGCATTCTCCTTAATAATGTGAATGATACTGAAGAAAGGATAAAATTTGACAATACAATCCTGCATTCAATTTTAAGTGAATCTTCCCAGGCACTCGAATTTGTATGTTTAATTGAGGATGAATTTGATATTGAATTTGAAGATGAAGAGGTTGATATTTTTTTCTTTTCAAGCTTTGAACATATTGAAAACCTCATTCTTGGACACTTAGGAAAGCAATGAATGCTTTTGCTAAAAAAAAGAAATCCCGCAAAAAACAATCGGTATATTTATTTCGATGATTGCTGGCATTGGAGTTGATATAGTTAACATAAAGAAGTTTACGTGTATCTTTAAAAACTCCGGAAGATTCAGAAAAAGAGTATTTCATAATAATGAAATAAATTACTGTGAAAGTAAAATAGAAAAATTTCAACATTACGCAGCCAGATTCGCTGCAAAAGAAGCAGCGATGAAGGCTCTTGGTACTGGCTGGAATAAGGGTGTGCAATGGAATAATATTCAGGTAGTAAATGCCGAAAACAACAGACCAGTATTAATATTCAACGGTAGAATAAAAGAAATTATAATAAGAAGGAAAATTGTATCTTCTCATGTTTCTCTATCTCATAACATGAATTATGCAATCGCTTTTGTTATTCTGGAATCTTGAAATGAATGTCATTATAACCTAACATAAATTAATCATCTTAACATGTACTATCTAAAATTGGCTTTAAGGTATTTTAAAGGTCAAAGGAACATTACCTTATTAAACCTTTTTGGTTTGTCATTAGGCTTGTCTATCCCTATTCTTATACTTTATTTCGTCAGTTTTGAAACAAATTATGATAACTTTCATAACGACGGTAATCGGATATACAGGATAATTGCTGTCGAAAAAGGCACGCATGGCACCGAAATTTGGGCATATACGCCCCTTCCGTTAACTCAAGCAGTCAGGAATGAAATTCAAGATGCTGAAATGATTACAGGAATTACTAACTTCCTTAATGAAGATGAACCTGTTCAGATTGGGGGTGAGATTTTTTATGGTCTTAAAGGTTTTACAGCTGATTCATGTTTTCTAAAAATGTTTAACTTCCCGATAATCGCTGGAAATCAAAATTCGTCTTTTAATGATCCGAGTGCATTATTTTTAACCGAAAGTACAGCTAAAAAACTTTTTGGAAAAGAAGATCCTGTTGGCAAAACACTTTTAATAAAAAAGTACCATTTCACTGTTATTGGCATTCTTAAAGATCTTCCTCAGAATTCAAATTTTGATTTTGATCTTCTTATATCGCATCTTATTCAAAGAAAAATCCATCCTGATTTTGATAATTTATGGTGGTTTGGAGGATCAATGACTTTCATAAAAAAATATCCAAATCAGAGTCTTTCATCTATTCAAAAGAGGCTTACTATAATCCCCGGTAAATATTTTCCTGACTTTATGAAAGATAGGGAGGCATTTGATATTCAGCCTCTTCAGGAAATTCATTTTGGTAATAATATAAAGGGAGATGAAAAACCGGCGATATCTAAAAGTTATCTGTTTATACTTTCAGCTATTGCTTTTGCTGTTTTATTTATTGCCAGTGCAAATTTTGTGAATCTTTCTATAAGTCAGTCAGAAAAGAGAGCCCAAATGACCGCTTGTCTAAAAATTTTTGGTGCCGGAAAATTTCAGTTAATGATGTTGTATATTGTTGAATCAATAACACTTTCTATAATTGCCTTATTCATTGCGGTATTTCTATCACTAATTCTTCTTCCCTGGTTTAATGAGCTATCTCAACGATCAGTGACGCTCAATCTGGTGAACCTAAAAATAGTCTTGTCAATTGTACTAATTGGTTTATTAACAGGTTTTTTGTCAGGTATATATCCTGCTTATGTTTTTTCAAAACAACAGCCAGTACAATTGCTTGGAGCCAGTACGATTATTTATCAACAAAAAGCTGGATTAAGAAAAGTATTTATTGCAATTCAATTCATTCTGACAATTTTACTAATCACCTCTCAGTTGATTATTACCAGGCAGATATCCTTTATGAAAAACCATGATTTGGGATTTGATATAAATGGACTGATTACTATTCCTATTTACAATTATGATGAAGATAAACGTCTTGCTTTTGCCCATTTATTTGTGGAAAGAATAAATCAAAAATCAGGGCAATATGGTATAGCCGGAACAACCATTAGTGAGAATGTTCCAGGTTTGAATTTCCCGAATAAATTTGCTATTATTAGTGAAGGATCTACCATTGAGGATTCCAAGGAAATGGTAGTTACTTCAATTGATGAAAAATTTCCTGATGTTTATAAAATACCAGTTGTCAGCGGGAGATGTTTCTCAGAAACAATTGCTTCGGACAGATTCAGAAATGTTATTTTAAATGAAACTGCAGCTTCAATTCTTAACTGGCCGGAGCCCTTAAATAAGAGAATCCGCTTCAGACATGAAAGTGATTTTTTTACTGTTGTAGGTGTGTTGCGTGATAACAATTTCAAATCTTTACAGAATCAGATTGAGCCAGTCATCTATCGCTATACTGGTGGAAACTGGCTGGTTAACTATATAACTGTCAGAGTAGAAAATTCAAACTACGGAGAGACAATAAAATATATAAAATCAATATGGGATGAAATAGCTCCAAAAACGGCTTTCCAGTATTTTTTTATTAAAGATAAGTACCTCGAAAAATATAGTCAGGAAGTCCGGTTATCTAAGATAATCGGAACTTTCACATTGATTGCTGTTGCACTTTCATGTTTTGGATTGTTTTCGATGATCAGTTTTATCTGTCTTCGCAGGACCAAAGAAATTGGAATACGGAAAATCAATGGAGCAAGGATTGCTGAGGTG
Organism: uncultured Bacteroidota bacterium; assembly: GCA_963744745.1. Taxonomy (GTDB): domain Bacteria; phylum Bacteroidota; class Bacteroidia; order Bacteroidales; family VadinHA17; genus LD21. Next base: position 1,234,289 of record CAVUVD010000002.1, read on the forward strand.
ATGTTTTTAATAAATAAGGATTTCATCATAACCATAGCAATTGCTTTTGTTATCTCGTGCCCTTTTTCACTTTATATAATGCAGAAATGGCTGCTGAATTTTGCTTATAAGGCTTCACTAAGTTGGTGGATTTTTGCAATATCTGGACTGATAACATTTGCAATTGCTTTGTTAACAGCTAGTTTTCGAAGTTACCGGTCTGCAAGAGTAAATCCTGTAAATTCTCTTCGATACGAATGAGAAGTCAAAGTTGAAGAATCATTCCCAATATTATTGATAATCTGATTCGAATGAGCTAGATAATCAGAGTTTTATCAATGCTTAAATGAATAATTTAAAGCTATTCACGAAATTCCTGAAGTATATTAAACCCTATTGGTTCAGGGAGACAGTACTTTTTTCTCTGATGATATTAGCTAGTGCAGGTTCATTGTCATCACCTTTCATATTAAAGATTGTGATTGATGATATCATTCCTTCCGGTGAATTTGATCAATTGTTAATGCTATTATTGCTGATGATTGGAATAAACATCATCAGGATAGTGATATCATTTTATACCGATTATCTATATGAATGGATTGGAAACCATATAGTGATGGATTTGAGAAAAGATCTTTTTAATCATTTGATACAATTACCCATTTCATTTTTTGATAATAATAAAACTGGAGATATAATTCACAGGATTAACAGTGAGGTAAGTGCTGTTCAAAATATGTTGACAGGCTCATTAATTCGTTTCATCAATAACTTCTTTACGATAATGGGGCTTACTATTGCATTGTGTCTTTTGAACTGGAAACTTTTGTTAATTTCTCTTATTGTCTTACCATTTATTTTTATTAATACTAAATACTTTCAACCGAAAATACATGATCTCAACAGGATAATTCGTGAAAAAGATTCCGACATCCTTAATTATTTTGTTGAACGTGTGGAGAACATAAGGCTCATAAAAAACTATAATGCATATGATTTCGAAAGCAAAAAATTAAAATCAAAAATTGAATCGTTGATTGCCTTCAATCTAAAAAATGTACTCCTGTCATCTGGTACGCGGAATCTATCAACTTTCTTAGTAACACTTGCACCCGTAATGATTTTTCTTTGGGGTGGTAAGGCGGTGATGTTTGGGGCGATGACATTAGGAAGTCTGGTTGCATTTATTCAGTACCTGAATCGACTATTTAACCCGATACGCGATTTCATGGGTTTATACTGGGATTTGATACGTACATCAGTTTCGATGCAACGAATCCTGGAATTCTCAGTGTTACCAATTGAAACTAAAACCAATGGAACTGCTGTTATACCGGACATTTCATTTGCTTCTGCTGAAAGAAAATTCCGATATGAAAATGTATACTTCAAATATGATGGAACATATATCCTCAAAAATTTCAATCAGACTTTCCAAAACGGTAAAAAGTACGCAATTGTTGGGACAAGCGGATGCGGTAAAAGTACAATTATGAATCTGTTGAATAGATTTTACATTCCCCAGAAGGGTAAAATATTATTGAATGACACCGATATTCGTCTAATGGATCTTTATTCATACAGGAAGAAGATTGCTTTCGTAATGCAGGAAACTCAGCTATTTCATGATTCTATACTAGAAAACATTATATATTGTGGTAATCAATATTCGGATTTCGAAATTGATGATGCGATAACGAAAACTGGTATTTTTGAACAAACAGCTAAATTGAAAAATGGTCTGGATTCTACAATTGGCGATAAGGGAACAATTATTTCCGGGGGTCAGAAACAGAGGATTGCTATCGCCAGAGCCTTATTGAAGAATGCAGATGTTATCATATTGGATGAGGCTACATCTGCTTTGGATTCAGAAAGTGAAAGACAGATAATATTGAATTTGTTTGATTGTTATAGAGAAAAGACAATCATAATTGTAAGCCATAGATTAAGCGCGATAAAAGATGTTGATGAGATAATATGTATGAATAAAGGATCAGTCGTTGAATCTGGCAGATATTCAGAATTAGTTAAAATGAACGGATATTTCGTTAAACTCTTTAAAGATCAAATGGAACAATGAGAGTTAATTCATCATTTAGTTTTAATAATCTAATTGTCTGAAAATTAAGAAACTTAAATTATCTGATATGAACCTTTGGTATTCACCAGCTGAAAATCGCTATGATACAATGCGATACAGACGTTGCGGAAAAAGTGGACTCAAATTGCCCGAAATTTCGCTCGGACTATGGCACAACTTTGGCACATTCGACATTTTCGAAGACTTTCGTAGAATAATTTGGAAAGCATTTGATTCCGGAATCACGCATTTTGATCTTGCCAATAATTACGGCCCTCCTTTTGGTACCGCAGAGGAAAATTTCGGTACAATTCTTAAGAAAGATTTCTCTGGACTTCGCGATGAAATGATTATTTCGACTAAAGCTGGTTGGGAGATGTGGCCAGGGCCCTATGGAAATTTTGGTTCAAGAAAATATCTCCTTGCAAGCCTTGACCAGAGTCTTAAAAGAATGAACCTTGATTATGTTGATATATTCTATTCCCACCGTCCTGACCCTGAAACTCCACTGGAAGAAACAATGGGTGCACTTGCCCAGGCAGTGCATCAGGGAAAAGCATTGTACGCCGGTATTTCGAGTTATCCTGCTGACACTACCGAGAAGGCTGAAATAATACTCAGTCAAATGGGCGTTCATTGTCTTATTCATCAACCATGTTATTCAATGTTTAACCGTTGGGTTGAGAATGGCTTACTTGATGTTCTCGAGGAGACCGGCATTGGTTGTATTCCGTTTTGCCCTTTAGATCAGGGACTCCTTACCGACAGGTATCTAAAAGGGATTCCAAAAGACTCTAGAGCTAATAAAACAACTGGATTTTTAAAAGTTGAGGATGTTACAAGGGAGAAAATATCAAAAGCCCGAAAACTTAATGAAATAGCATCAGGACGCAATCAGTCTCTTGCTCAGATGGCAATCGCATGGTTACTGAAAGATCCCAGAATAACCTCTGTACTTGTTGGTGTGAGTACGATCGATCAGCTAATTGACAATCTTCAATCCCTTAATAATTTAGAATTCAGTAATGAAGAGCTTGAAAGAATTGACGTAATTCTTCGGGAATAGACTTCGATACAGGATATTGTCATGCTTTTTAAGTTAGAAGTTAACCATCTACGTCTCCCCCCTAAAAATGATGAGGCCTGATGGTTTAACTTTGTAAAGGCAGGGATGCCCGAACCGAAAAGCTGCCATTTTTGTATATATTGATGGGAACCATAACCTTAAACCTGATGGCAGGTAAAAGGATCGGATAGTACGCTTATCTCAGCGCCAATGTGAGTGCTGTGCGGGAATATTATTATCTGGTAGTTATAACCAGTTTCTTCCCTTTTTTTAATTCACTGTGAGAAATGAAGTATCCATTTATTTCCTGATTATCATAGGAAATCCTGGTTATTTTTTGACCTGAGTTCTCTCTTAGAATTGTAAAAGTCCTTTCCCCAAGATCGAATTCAATTTTATCAAATATCGGCACTGTAATGATATACTCCGGGTCAGCCGGCGAAAAGCTGTACAATCCGATTGCATTGAACACGTACCAGGCCGACATCTCCCCGGCATCATCCATTCCTGCATAGGATAATCCTTCTTTCCCCATATCATAGAAATGGTTCATGATGCTGTCAAGAATGACCTGGGCTTTTTCCTGTTTGTCGATAAAATAGTACAAATACGGATATCCATGATCAGGCTGGTTGCCGTGACAATACTGACCTATAAAGCCGGAGAAATTATAAGCTTCAACTCCATTCCATGGAATCGAAAAAAGTTCATCCAGTTTCTTCTCAAACTCAGCCTTACTCTTATAAAGATCTATCAATCCGTCTGGGTCATGCGGTGCAAAGAATGATGATTGCCAGGCATTGGCTTCGCGGTACATATATTCATAGTAAGGATATTCAGGATCAAAGTTTTTGATCCAGTCTCCGTTTGAAAGACGGCCCCTCATTAATCCTGTCGACGGATCGAACATGTTTTTATAATTGCCCGTTCTTTTCATCAGCATCCTGAAATTTGCAGTGTCGCCCAGCTCTCTTGCCAGCAAAGCTACGGCATAATCATCATAGGCATATTCAAGAGTTTTTGTGACGCCGGCTGTAGCTTTTGTTTCAATCTGTGGATCAGGGATATCTTTCTCGTAAATGTAGCCATCCCTGATATAATCAAGGATATATGGCCTGCTCCTGTTATCGAGAGTGGCATTCCGCAAAAGCAGATCATAGGCTTTTTTTACATCGTAATCCTTTAAACCTCTGAGATAAGATCCGGCAATGAAAGGGGCTGCATGATCTCCATGAAAAAAGGTAGGCATAAAGCCTGTCAGTTCTCCTTTATCAATCAGTGACCTGATTACATCATTTGTTACTTCCGGCGACAGCATACCAAGTAAAACCAGTTTATTCCGGTAGTCGTCCCATAATGATGGTTCGGTGTAATAGTTAAACCCTTTGTTTACCACGTTTCCTTTCAGATCAGTAAAGTCCCCGTTTACATCACTCCGTAAAGCTGGCCAGAGGAATGACCTGTACAAGGCAGAATAAAAAATCTTCTTCTGCCTTTCGGTTCCGCCCGTTACCCTGATTTTTGATAATAATGAATTCCATTCATCTTCTGCTTCCTTTCTTACCTGTGCAAAGTTTTTACCGGATATTTCTTTCTCAAGGTTTTCCTTCGCATTCCTTATGCTTACAAATGAAAATCCTATCTTTAATTCCAGTGGCTTCGGTTCATCGATGAAATTTACGACTGATATCTTATTTTCATCCTTCATCAACGAATCTATATTTCTTATTTTATGATTTGCGACAGCATAGAAATACATCTTTTCGCCTGTCTGCTGAAAACCTGTAAACACATTTTCACCTTCCTGGCTGATTTCCCAGTATCTTACTCTTTCATTAGATTTTGAAAGATCTGCAATCAGTTTTTTACCCTGCCCTTTCTGATAGCTGTACTTATGGAAAGCACATCTTAGTGTTGAGGTTAATTCAGCATTAATATTATATCTCTCAAGAAAAACCTGATAATAGCCCGGGTGAGCTGATTCCTTGTTGTGATTATAAGAAGAACAGTAGTCATCAGGTGAAATTACACCTGTTGCCGGCAACAACGGTATATGACCCAGATTCCAGTGTCCTTTGCTGGTATGGACAAAACCATAGATAACTGTATCCTCATACTGATAACCCGAGCCGCTCCGGAACTTAGTTACAGGGGTCAGCTGAACCATTGCATTCGGAACAGACGAACCGGGGAATACCTCTGCCCCCCAGGTCCTGAAAGTAGGTTTGTAACCGATGTCTATACTATCCCATAGCGTCGCTGTGCCAAGAAAAGGATTAACATATTCTGTGAGTGTCTTCTGAGAGTGCAGGAAGGTTGTTAAAAGCAAAGACAAAAAGATCAGCCTGACTTTTTTATTCATGTTTGTTCAGTTATATATCTTTTTTGTTTTAAAACTAATTAAATTTCAAAGCAGAAAACAGAATTTCTAAAAACACTTATAAATGAATAACAACGACGAAGAGATGAGAAAGAGAATGGACCGCCGTTCAATGGTAACGAATGGGACAGCTATGCTGGGAGCAGGATTCTTAGGCTCCTTTATCTCTCCCCGGGTGGAACAAACCGGAAAGGCAATCAATAATATATTTAATATCAGGGATTTCGGAGCAACCGGTAATGCCGCAGACAATTCGACATTACCTGTACGGTCTGCTATTGATGCCTGTTTTGCTGCAGGTGGTGGTACTGTATTTGTACCGCCCGGGAGCTATACTGTCGGTACTGTTCAGCTGAAGGATAATGTCACATTGCATCTTGAAGCAGGGGCAACTTTCTTTTTAAGCCAGGATGCAAATGACTTTATCAGGGGTTCCCGTACAATGATCTTTGCCGAAAATACCAGGAATATAGCTGTGACCGGACGAGGTACCCTTGACGGGCTTGCAAAATATGAGTTTGTCGAGATGCAGGGAATTGATCCTGAAATAAGTACGGAAATTGAGATAGCCAGGAAAGCAGGAGTCGACATGCGAAGATATTACAGGACAGGCATGCAGACTTACATGTTCATTCTTAATAATTGCACAAATATACTCCTGAGAGACATTTCTGTAATCAACTCACCTCTCTGGAATATCCGCCTGAATGACTGCAACAGGGTTTTTATAAGAGGTGTGTACATTTTCTCCGACCTTGAAAAGGGAGTAAATTCCGACGGGATCGATATCTGTTGTACCAGTAATGTGACAATTTCAGATTCTGTTATTGTGACAGGCGATGATTCAATTGTACTTAAAACACCTCAAAGAAGAGGTCAGGAGGTAGTAAATCCTGTTGAAAATGTAGTCGTAACAAATTGTATACTCACATCTTCGTCCTGCCCTCTTATGATCGGAACGGAAACCTTCGCAGATATTCGTCATGTTATATTCAGCAACTGTACAATCCGGAATTCAAATAAAGGTTTCGGGATTAACGTCCAGGATGGTGCGACTGTAAGCGATATTGTTTTCAGGAATCTTACTGTCGATACAAACAGACGTCACTGGAACTGGTGGGGAAGCGCTGAATTATTCAGGTTCAGGCTGAGCAGGAGGTCAGATAATTCAAGACTTGGAAAAATAAAGGATATAGTTGTTGATACAATTATCTCCCATCCACGGGGAACCAGCACTGTTAAGGGACACCCTGAGCAGCCAATTGAGAATATTGGATTTAATAATGTTCAGTTATTTATGACACCCGAGGATGCAATTGACAAAAGATGTTCTAATGCGATCAGCATGAGTGAGGTAAAAGGATTATCAATCAGGAATATGACAGTCAGATGGAATGAAACAAATCCTGAGAATGGATGGCAAAGTGCACTTGTCCTTGAAAATATCTCTGATTTTGAAATCAGGTCATTTGCCGGGCGGCAGGGACTCTTAAACGGAGTTCATCCTGCAATTTATCTTAAAAATATTTCTGATGGATTGATAGCTGAATCGAAGGCCGGGGCTGGATGTGGTACTTTCATTAAAGTCAGCAACGATAAAGACAGGAAGGAATTAATCCTGAGGAACAATAATACTGCAAAAGCTGGTAAGGAAATTTCAGGACAGGAATGAGCTAGCCCGGATGGAAAGAATTTATCTTAATTTTATATCCATGTCAAATCAGAAAAAGTTCTCATTATGAAAAACATATTGATCCGGATCTTGATACTTGCATTTACTATCCCGTTGTATGCACAAAGCGGTGATCAAATTCTGGACGGTATCGGAGAAACAGGATTAAGCGCCCGGTACGTATTTAATGGTGATTTAAAAGATTGGTCCCGGAATAATTTACATGCCGGCATTCACGGTACTGATTTCACCTTTGTGCAGGATGAATTGTTTGGTAAAGTTCTTTCATTAAATGGTGATAATGAAGTATATATATCCATCCCTGGTGAGTCGGTGACAGGTCAGGAATCGCTTAGCATCATCGGATGGATTTACCTGCGTTCTACAAAAAGCAGCCAACTGTTTTTCGATTTTGGGAAGGATACAACATCACATCTTTTTGCTGTTCCAAACGGGGGCAGGAACAATGAATATTTTCAGGCTCAGATCATAAATAAATCTGACAGGAGTATTACCAGTTCTCCGGCAATTGCAATTAATAAATGGAATCACCTGGCTATTGTTTTTGATGTACCTGCCAGAACTTTAAGCACTTACCTGAATGGTATGATTGTCAGTGAGGCAAAGAATGTAAAGGTGGACTTGGAAAACATCTTTGGCGAAAGCTCGGAAGAAAATAAGCTTTATATAGGAAAATCATTTGGTTCTGATAATGCATATTTAAATGCCAAATTGCACGATTTCCGGATCTATAGAGTTCCTCTTAGTGAAAAACAGATTTCTGGTATTTACAGGAATTCTCTGAAAAAGAATGAACCTGTAGTCAGGACAAGAAAGGAAGAAGAAGACAAGAGCCTCCCAAAGTTCCCCAAAACAACGCCCCAGTTATATAATGCAAATCTGATCAACGTTCCCGATATTAATGTGGTAACTGTAAAGGGACATCTCCCGGGGATACCACGCAAAGTGCCTGCTATTTACATGAATAACTCAGAAGGCCCGGATGTAAGAGTGTTGTGGCCGGTCCCGGTTGATAATAGCCTGGTACAAACAATAGGTTCATTCACAGTTACAGGCAGGGTCCCCGGAACAAATATTCAACCGAAGGCTAATATTACTGTAAGGGAAGCGACTGAGAATAATACCCCGGAACGTACGCTCGAAACATTCAGGCTCGATCAGGTAATATTAAATTCGGATCTCAATAATAACAACACAAAATTTATCGAGAACCGTGATAAGTTTATGAAAGGACTTGCCAATACCAACCCGGATAATTTTCTTTATATGTTTCGCAATGCCTTCGGACAGGTGCAGCCTGAAGGAGCAGCGCCCCTGGGGGGATGGGATAGTCAGCAAACCAAGTTACGGGGTCATGCAACCGGGCATTATCTCAGCGCTATTGCCCAGGCTTATGCCGGGGCTGCTTATGATACTTCACTCAGAACGGTTTTTGCCAAAAAGATAGAGTACATGGTAAATACCCTTTATGCTTTATCTCAGATGTCAGGAAGGCCAAAAACAGATGGAGAAACTTTCGTCTCTGACCCTTTGGCTATAACACCAGGAGAGGGCAAACCGGGCTTTAATTCAGATTTAAGCGCTGAAGGTATCCGTACAGATTACTGGAACTGGGGGAAAGGATTTATAAGCGCCTATCCGCCGGACCAGTTTATTATGCTTGAAAATGGAGCGAATTACGGAGGGGATAATTCTAAAATCTGGGCGCCATACTATACTTTACACAAAATTTTAGCCGGACTGCTTGATATTTATGAATTAACCGGCAATGAGAAATCCCTGGAAATTGTAAAAGGCATGGGTGACTGGGTATATGTCCGCCTGAGCAAGTTGCCCACAGGTACCCTTTTAAGCATGTGGAACCGGTACATTGCAGGTGAATATGGTGGAATGAACGAGGTTATGGCGAGACTAAGCCGGATCACCGGTGAACCCCGTTACCTGGAAGTTGCTCATTTATTCGATAATATCAGGGTGTTTTTTGGTGATGTTGAACATTCCCACGGACTGGCTAAAAATGTTGATCTTTTTCGCGGGTTACACGCCAATCAGCATATTCCGCAGGTTATCGGGGCATTAGAGACCTATCGTGTTTCAGCTGATCCGGACTATTATCATATTGCTGATAATTTCTGGAATATTGTGACTAATGATTATATGTACAGTATCGGAGGAGTTGCAGGAGCAAGTAATCCTGCTAATGCCGAATGTTTTACCAGTCAGCCGGCGACACTGTATGAAAATGGCTTTTCTTCCGGTGGACAGAATGAAACCTGTGCTACATATAATATGCTCAAATTGACTGGTAATCTGTTTCTGTTCAACAAAAAGGCTGAACTGATGGATTATTATGAACGTGCACTGTATAATCACATTCTTGCATCTGTGGCAGAGAACACTCCGGCAAATACATATCATGTGCCCCTGAGAGCCGGTTCTGTTAAAGAGTTTGGGAATGCAAGCATGAAGGGATTCTCCTGTTGTAACGGTACAGCGCTGGAGAGCAATACCAAATTTCAGAATTCAGTTTACTTCAGGAGCGCTGACAACCGTGCTTTATATGTAAATCTTTATGTGCCATCAACTTTAAAATGGACTGAGAAGAATGTAACCATTATTCAAACAACGGCTTATCCAAAAGAAGACCGCACAAGGTTGACAATTAAAGGAGCAGGCAGGTTTGACATAAATGTACGCGTGCCTCATTGGGCAACAAAAGGATTTTTTGTTAAAATTAACGGCACGGAACAGAAATATATTGCTGTGCCCGGAAGCTATCTTACACTAACCCGCACCTGGAAAAACGGGGATACTATTGAGTTGCGTATGCCATTCAATTTTTATCTGGAGCCGGTTATGGATCAGCAGAATATTGCAAGCCTGTTTTTCGGTCCGGTACTGCTTGCTGCCCAGGAGCCCGAACCGATCAAAGAATGGCGCAAAGTGACATTGAATGCAAGTGATATCAGCAAATCAATATCAGGTGATACTGAGAACCTGCAATTTAATATTGATGGTGTTGTATTCAAACCTTTTTATGATACCTATGGCCGTCATTCCGTTTACCTTGATGTCACTTTAGAATAATACAGGCTCCCACTCTCGTTCTCACTCCTTTCTGTACGCCCAATGGGTTTGTACATCAATAAGAAACTACTCCCGAAGGTTTCCATCAAATTAATGCAGCGTAACTATGGTTGTCTTATTAGCTGCCCTCTAATTTCCCCGTTTGGATAAGCAGCTGAGTGACTCTGCTCTCGCACTCACTCTCACTCTTTTTTGTGTGGGTGTAAGATAGGAGCTCAAATTATAATGTTGTTTATATTGTATTATATGAAGTTTGCATTTGAAACGGAACCCTTTATTGCATTTCGGAAAGCTCATAACAACAATACCATTTTATCATAGTATATTTGATTATACAACTTTTCTGAATATGAGTCAATCCAGATCCATATTTGCAAAATCCCTGATTTATTATCATGCATTATACTGGATGCTGAATGTTTTATTTTTTACGCTAATGATCTGGTCAAAAAATGGATATACAGCTTTCTTAAGAAACTTGCATGAAAATGCTGCTTTCCTGCCAATGGGAATGGTATTTACGTATTTCAGTGTCATATATCTTATCCCCAATTTTTTTCTTAAAAACAGGATTACTACTTATATTATTTTGCAGGTAGTCGTATTATTGGCATACCCAATTTGCTCGAACATTGTTGCAACGTACTATGTGGCTCCGGTTATTTATAATGTTAAAACTATTTACAGGCCATATAATGAATTCCTTTCCATTATCCTGATTCTGGTTTTTGATATTGTCCCCCTGGCAGGGGTGAAGCTTCTTAACCAATTTAGAAAAGATGCATTGCTCAGGCAGAAGACCGAATTTGAAAAAACAGAAGCGGAATTAAAACTCAGGGAGGCTGAATTAAAACTTTTAAAAGGTCAGATCCACCCGCATTTCCTAATCAATACCCTTAATAATCTTTACGCCCTTTCGCTTGAGAAATCAGACAAGACTCCAGACTTACTGATAAGATTAGCCGACATGCTCAAATATATTATTTATGACTGTAACTCTGAAAAGGTAGCATTAATAAAAGAAATTAACTTTATTAATAATTTCCTCGAATTACAGAAGGTCAGATCCGATGCATGTCAAATTTCTTTCATGCATGATGGAGATTTGAATAATCAGCAGATTGCTCCTATGATCCTTCATACATTCATTGATAATAGCTTTAAACATGGTGCTGATAAAGATTCAGGTAGCCCATGGATAAATATCTCGATGGTTTACAAGAAGGGAATGCTGCTTTTTACAGTTATCAACAGTATCAAACAAAATGGAACTAATGGCGTAAAACCTGCAGGAATAGGGATCAGAAATGCAATTAAGAGACTGGAGCTTATCTATCCTGATCGCTACGATCTTAGTATTAATGAATCATCTGACCGGTATACGGTAATTTTGAAACTAGAATTATAATAAAATGGATTGTGATAAAACAAGGTGCCTTATTATTGACGATGAACCGCTGGCAGTAAAAGTGATAAGGACCCATTTGACCAGGCTTGATTCATTTGAGATTGCCGGAGAATGCAGCAATGCTCTTAAAGCAATAGAATTCCTGATGAAAGAGAAAGTAGATCTCATGTTTCTTGATATCAATATGCCGGAGATTACAGGCCTGGAGTTCCTTACATCCATACCAAACCCGCCATATGTGATTATTACCACTGCTTTCAGCGAGTATGCAATTGATGGATATGATCTTGATGTTGTCGATTTTCTGATTAAGCCAATATCATTTGAACGTATTTTAAAAGCAATCAACAGATATTGTAACCGTGTTCAGTCTTCGAACCCAAAAAAGGTAATTAGTTCGTCAGAATCACAAGAGAAAAAATATATACATATTCAGGATGGTAAGAATATCTTCAAACTGCAGTATGAAGAAATAATCTATTTTGAAGGTTATGGTGAATATGTCAAAGTAATAACTACAAACAAGACATATTTGGTACGTGATTCCATGTGTGAGTTCGAGAAAAGGTTCTCACCTGACTATTTTATCAGGATACATAAATCCTACATTGTCAATACTCAAAAAGTTACCAGGTTCAACACTATTCATGTTCTTGTTAATAATATTGAATTGCCGATTGGCAGAATTTATCGCGAAAAAGCAATTAATTTCCTTAAAGAAGGGAGCAATATTTAGCCTTAGGGTTTTACATAGGCTCATTCTATCTTCCTCGCCGTCTGCATGAACGAAAACAGTCAACCAATGGCAAACTGAAAGTGAGAACGAGCATCTATTCTAAAATTGTCATTTGTAGAAATATCTTGATTTTATCAGTTTGTAATATCCTCTGCTGATCAGGATGGCCCCGTGAATTCCTGCAAGATAGATATTAGCTGTATTCCCGTATCTTTCAGACCGTTCGATATAATTGAAATTGATTATCGAGTTTCTGTGAACCCTTGCAAAATGCTCGTCGGGCAATTCCTTTTGCCATTCACCAATTGACTTAAGAACAACATATTCCTTTCCCCCTTTCTCGAAGATAGATGTATATTCCCTGACAGCCTTAATGTAAATTATATTTTCAATTTTGATAAAATAAATGCACTTCCTCTGTTCAATCATTATCCTGTCATCATATCTGAACTTCGGAATAATTTTTACACTTTTTTCATCTGATGATATTTTAAGGTTATCAACGACCTGTTTTAATCGCTCTTTGGTTATAGGTTTTAATAAATAATCAAGGGCATTAATCTCAAATGCACGACAGGCATATTCATCGTAAGCAGTCTGGAAGATGACTTTGCCCTGAAATTCTACTTTATTCAGAAGATCAAATCCTGTTCCGTCTGAAAGTTCTATATCGAGAAATAGCAGATCGGGGTTCAGGTCCCTTATCGCTTTGATTCCGGTTTCCACACCTGATGCTTCACCAATCACCTCAATTTCAGAAAACATATTTAACTTCTTACGAAGATTTAATCTCGCCAGACGTTCATCATCAATTATCAGTGCTGTTAACCTTTTCATATTAAGACACTATGGGAATATTTTGAAATAAAATTACACACTTAAATCGGTTTATTAAAAGTAACGTATAAACGATTTCCTGAATATTAAGTTCTATCAGCAGTCATTATGCCTGATGAGCTGCAATATTAGAGCACGGATAGCTTGCGGATTAAACAAAGGACCGACGAAATTGATCTTCGGACTATTGTGCAGTTTGTACGTTAAATCTGACAGCCCATTCTGTTAAAAAGCAGCTTGTAGATTTTATTTTACAGAAAAAGCAAATTCATTCACATTTGACTTCTTATAGCCTCATAAACAATTACGTCTGTCGGCTATTAGTAATTATTAACCTAATCAAAAATTTCATGAAAAAAGTCTATTTGCTTATTCTGATTTTGCTGATCTCATCAACCTTGTTAATAGCGCAGACAAGGGTGATCACCGGTACCGTTACGGGACATGAAGACAGCAATCCGGTATTCGGTTGTACCGTGCAACTGAAAGGAACAATCACAGGTACCACAACTGATATAAATGGTAAATACTCGTTACCAGTTTCTCAGGACGCAACTACATTGGTTTTCTCTTATATCGGGATGAAATCACTTGAAGTCGAGATCGGTGGCCGCACTGTAATTGATGTGAGCCTGCAATCTGATCTTGTTGGTCTGGCTGAAGTGGTTGTAACGGCGCTGGGGATTTCGCGTGAGAAAAAATCACTTGGCTATGCCACCCAGCAGGTTAGCGGTGATGCTATCTCAACTGTGAAATCTTCGAACTTTATGAACTCCCTTTCAGGTAAACTGTCGGGTGTTGTTATCAAAAAGAACCAGAATATGGGTGGTTCAACAAACGTAATTGTACGTGGCAGTAAATCATTGCAAAATACAAACCAGGTTTTGTATGTTGTTGACGGAGTTCCAATAAACAACAGTATTGGATCATATTCCAATCAGAATACCGGCTCTGTTGGTTACGATTATGGTAATGCCGCAGGTGATATTAATCCTGAGGATATTGAATCTGTTAACGTGTTAAAGGGATCGTCTGCAGCTGCACTTTATGGTTCCCGTGCATCAGGCGGTGTAATTATGATCACTACCAAAAAAGGAAAAGAAGGAAAAGATGGAATTGGAGTATCACTGAACTCAAATGTTACATTCAGTTCAATTGATAAATCAACGTTTCCCACTTATCAGGATCAGTATGGTGCAGGTTATGGACAATTTTACGGACCCAATGGTGATGCATGGTTTGATTCCAGAACCTCTCATGGTAATAATTCTACAACTGACCCGGTTAATGATCCTCTTGTGGATTGGGTCCCAACCACCGAAGATGCTTCATACGGTGCGAAGTTTGACGGGCATCCGGTTTGGGGCTGGTATTCTGTAGATCCGGAATCACCATGGTATAAGCAATCAAAACCATGGCTCCCGTCCAAAAATGGTCCTGTCACATTCTTTGAGAAGCCAATTACCTATTCAAATTCAGTGGCAATTGATAAAAGCTTTGTTTCCGGCTCATTACGAATGTCATATAATAACTATAATACTACAGGCCTGATGCCAAACAGCAAATTGAATAAGGATAATTTTTTGGTTAATGGCAGTTGGAGTGTTTCAAAAAGGATTACGGCAACAGCCTCGGCTAACTTTATTAAGCAAAGTGCTACAGGTCGTAATTCAACGGGTTATAATGATAATATTTTGTCAAACATGCGTCAGTGGGCACAAACTAACCTCGATTACAAGGATCAGTTAACCGCATTTAATGCTAACTCAGCGAAATCTGACCTGGAATTACAATTCAGCTCTCAATTACCCTATTTATACTGATAATCCATATTTTCAGAGGTATAAGAATTATCAGAATGATACAAGGATCCGCACAATCGGTAACATGACAATTACCTATAAGATATTCGATTGGCTGGATGTTTTCAGCACGGGTAGCGGTAGATTATTATTCCGAATTTCAGGAAGAAAGAAGGGCAGTTGGTAGTGTTCCAACAGAATTCGGTATTAGCAGAGCAAGGCAGAAATCAGGTTATTTACGCAGGGATAACACTTTTAGTGAATTCAACTTTGATCTCATGCTGAACTTTAAGAAAAAGCTCACTGAATCTTTAAACTTAAATGGATTTATCGGTGCGAACGAAAGAAGAACAAATAACTCATTGTTTACAAACTCAACAAATGGCGGATTATTTGTTCCGGAAATTTATTCAATTCAGAATAGCCTGAGCCAGCCCCCATTATCCTATTGAAACAATATCAAAAATTGGAGTAAGAAGCCAGTTTGCGAGTGTATCTTTGGGTTATAAGGATTTCCTGTATTTAGATGCAACAGCGCGTCAGGATTATGCATCCACATTACCTGTTTCACAGAATAAATACTTTTATCCATCTGTAACAACAGCCTTTATTTTCTCTGAACTTTTAAAGAAGGACTGGCTTTCATTCGGGAAACTTCGTTTGAATTATGCCCAGGTAGGTAATCTGGCAGGATTCGACCAGCTAGTTGATACATATGTTGTTAACACACCGATGAATGGAGCCAATAACCAGCTTCCGAGAATAAAGAAGAATCCGGATCTGAAAAACGAAAGTACAAATAGCCTCGAAGCCGGACTGGAAGCCTCTTTCTTTAAAGACAGGCTGGGTTTTGATTTAGCAGCTTATAAGACTAATTCAATGGATCAGATTATGCCTGTACCGGTAAGCCAGATCTCCGGTTATGAATTCCTCATGGTCAACTCCGGGGAAATTGAAAACAAGGGTATTGAGCTTATGCTGAAAGCAACACCTGTTATAAGAGGTGCATTTAAGATGGGATATAGCATGTGAACTGGGCAACGAACAGAAGTAAGGTTCTTTCTTTGTATCCGGGTATCTCAAACCTTCTGTTGGGATCATTCCAGGGAGGTGTAACACTAAATGCCACTATTGGAGAGCCTTATGGCGCTATTAAAGGTTATGATTATACATATGATGAAAGTGGAAATAAAATTATCAGCGCTTCTTCAGGAAGACCTGTTAAGTCAAAAACAGCTGCTGAAATTATAGGAAATGTGAATCCCGACTGGAATGGAGGTATTAGTAATACATTAACATACCGAAACATATCAATTAAGTTTTCTGGTCGACATACAGCAAGGTGGTGATATTTATTCGCTTGATATGTATTATGGATTGTCAAGTGGGTTATATCCTGAGACGGTTATAAAGAATGATCTTGGAAATCCTGTGAGAGATCCGGTAACAAATGATGCAACAAGCGGTGGATATATAATTAATGGAGTTAATGTAGTCAGGGAAGCTAATGGTAATATTATCAGCAGCACTCCTAATACAAAAAGGGTTGATGCAACTACTTATATGGGTTTTGGTTATGCTGTTGAACCACACAAAGCCTTCATTTATGATGCAAGCTATGTAAAACTGAGAGAAGTAACTCTTTCATATTCTTTACCTTCATCTCTGTTGAAAAATTCCTTTATAAAAGGAGCTGCAGTAGGATTTACCGGTTCTAACCTTTGGATCCTGCACAAGAATTTACCATATGCAGATCCGGAATCAGGTTTGGCAGCGGGGAACATTCAGGGTTATTCAATCGGATCGCTTCCCGGTACCCGCGATTTTAGCTTCAACGTAAAACTTAATTTCTAATTCTGAAACGTATGAAAAAAATATTCATTTTCCTATCGGTCTTCATTCTGATTACTGCCTGCAGTAAATTGGAAGATCTTAATGTAAATACGAAAGATTTTACTGTGGTTCCCGGCGAATCGCTGTACAATGGGGCAACCAGAGCCCTGGTAAATCAGTTGTTTACCCCGAGTGTAAACCAGAATCATACACTGTTATGGGTTCAGCATTGGGCAGAAACAACATATCCTGATGAAAGCCGTTACGACATGGTTACCCGCCCGGTTCCGGGGAACCATCAGAATCAGATGTACAGGGTTGTTCTGGCAAACTACAGGGATGCCGCCAGGATTATTTCCGGAATTACTGTCATCCCGGGAACAACCATTTCCCAGGCACAGAAGGATAATCAGCTTGGAATTATTGAGATTATGTCGGTTTATGCATGGAGCAATCTGGTAGAAACTTACGGTGATATGCCTTATTCAAAGGCACTTGATTATAAAAATCCAACTCCCTCATATGATGACGGCCTTACGATATATAAAGATCTGATTACAAGGCTGGATGCAGCACTTGCTAAAATGGACCCATCAACTGCCGGCATGTCTTCAGGGTATGATAATATCTTTGGAGGTACAGCTGCAGGTACAGTAAAATGGATAAAGTTCGGGAACTCATTGAAACTGAGGATGGGTATCATGCTTTCTGACCTCGATCCTGTTTATGCAAAAACAGTAAATGAAAGCGCAGCTCCAAAAGTTTTTGCTGCCGGTGATAAAGCATCTCTTGCATATCTGCCAGCATCTCCAAACCAGAATCCTGTTTATACTGAGTTGGTAGTAAGCGGTCGTTCTGACTTTGTTATTACCAGTAATCTGATTGACGCAATGCAGCCAACGACTCCTGCAAGCACCATATTAAATGTTACAGCAACTGATCCAAGGCTCAGGTTTTATGCCACAACAGTCGGTGGTGTTTATAAAGGAGGAAAGCAGGGAAGCCCTAATTCCTACGATGCATTTTCACATGTAAATCCCGCCTTGTTAACCTCAACAGGGGAAGTTGTAATTATGGATTATGCAGAAACAGAATTCTTATTGGCTGAGGCTGCAGAAAGAGGTTTTGCTGTTGGTGGAACAGCTGAGACCCACTACAACAACGCAATTACCGCTTCAATTACCTATTGGGGCGGAACTGCTGCTGAAGCTGCTGCTTACCTGGCACAGCCTGCTGTTGCTTATGCAACCGCTAACGGTACATACAAACAAAAAATAGGAACACAGGCATGGCTGGCTTATTTTCAAAGAGGGTTCACTGCCTGGACTTCATTCAGGAGATTAGACTTTCCTGTATTGTTAGCACCTGCCCTCCATGTTGAAGGTATAGATAAAGTTCCGGTACGATATACCTTTGCTGTTTCTGAACAAACATTGAATTTTGCCAATTACTCTTCGGCTGCAGCAAAAATTGGAGGTGATACGCCCTTAACCAAACTTTTCTGGGATAAATTCTAATCTGTTTGGATTGCTCATAATATAAGCCGGTGAAAAATCACCGGCTTATTCGTTTCTAAAGCATCCGGTAGTCAGAAAATAGCTGTTCATAGTGGATTTTAACCATCGGTATGATTATTTTTTACCAGTCTGATAATGATTCTACATTTGATACGGGCCATGTTTCAGAGTATTCAACTTTTAGTTTTAGGTTAGGTTTAGCAACGAAACATGGTTCCTTTTTGAATTCCGGATTCAGGTATTTAGCAAACTGATTATTATCGTTTGAATATTTAAAATAACTTTAGCAACATATGACATTTAACGTATTTGTAAAAAATGTTGAAGATTAATAGAACGAATCAAAAGAATGAAATATTTTTAATAAATTTTTTAGATGCTAAAAAGGCTGTATATAAATCACCGGTATTTTTTCAATATGCTGGCTGTTCTTGTATTATTGGTAATAACAAGAATGCTCGATTCATTTGCCTGGACACCTTCAATACCTTTAATACAGAAAACAGTATTTTTTGATCATCTGTTTCAGTTTTTTTCATTCCTGCCATTTCTTCTCTTATTTATATACACATACACCTGGTTAATTAAAAGGAACAATAAGGTTCTGCTCTATTTTGTGATAATGCTGAACACTGTTTTCGGGCCTGTTTTATTCCTGCTATTAAGTACCCTGATTGAAACTCTCTTCTGGTCCGGGGAAGTAGCACCTTTTACGATTGATCTGATTAAGAAATATTCACCCGGAGTAAGTCTGGTACTATTGTTCCTAACTGCAACATTCTTCCTCACGCATCTCGTTTTTCAGGCCGCCAGACAAAGGGAAACCGCGCACAAAGCAGAGACTCTGGCTAAGGATGTTCAGCTTAAAATGCTGCGTTACCAGATTAACCCGCATTTTTTATTTAATGTCCTGAATTCTATCTACACTTTAATTGATGAGAATACTGAAAAGGCTAAGAAGCTTGTAATTGATATGTCGGAATATTACAGGTATACTCTTAACAAACAACAATATACAATTCCGGTTGAAAAAGAGGTCGAATCAATTTTGAAATATCTCGAAATTCAGAAAACAAGATTCGAGGAAGAATTTCATTATGAGGTTACAGTTGATGAAATATCAAAATCCGTTTTAATTCCTTCTTTTATTATTCATTTGCTAATAGAGAATGCTTTAAAGTATGGTACAAAGACAGAGAAACAAGAAACTAATTATTAAGCTTTCAATAAGGCTTTTAAGGAACAGTCTGTTTATTAAAGTCTCAAATACCGGTAAGCTTTTAACTCCGGCAACAACCGCTGAGATTAATGGTAACGGTACAGGTAATGGCATTGAAAACTTAAAATACAGGTTGGCATTATACTATAACGAGAAATACACATTTTCTCTTAAAGAAGAAGATGGATGGGTTATTGCAGATATTGAAATTAATGATTTGAATACCTGATGGAAAATTTAAAAGCTATACTAGTAGATGATGAAAGACTTGCTCGTCTGAATCTGAGGAAGTTGCTCGCACCTCACCCTGAAATTAAGATCGTTGGAGAAGCCAGTTCCTGTGAGTCTGCCGTTGAGTTGATCAGATTATATGATCCGCAACTAATTTTTCTCGACATCCAGCTGAGCGGCGAAACAGGTTTTGATTTACTTGAAAGGATAAATAATTCAATTAAAGTAATTTTTGTAACAGCTTATGATGAGTACGCCATCAGGGCTTTCGAGGTTAATGCAATTGATTACCTGTTGAAACCGGTGAACCCCGAAAGGCTTAAAAAAGCAATTGAAAAGGTGATAAAGAGAGAGAAGACACAGGAGAGTGAAACAAAAAGTTATGAGTATTCTGACAGTATTTATGTCCGGCTAAATAATTATTCTTCCAGATTCATAAAAATCAGCTCAATAAATTTTATTGAACCGGTGGGTAATTATTCCAAAATAGTTACAATTGAAGGCAAACATTGTCTGGTTTTAAAAACCCTGAAGCAATGGCAGGAAGAACTTCCTGATAATAATTTTGTAAGGATACACCGTTCCAGTATTGTTAATATCGAACATGTTGACCACATTGAAAAAGACTCAAATACCCAAAGGGCATATATGAAAAACAATCCCGAACCACTTGAAGTCAGCCGAAGATATGCCAGGAAATTAAAAGCTTTAATCTAGGGTATCTCCTGTTTCATTCTCTTAAAACACCATACATCACATTCTATGACCGCTAATCATATTTCCCTTTGGGGAAGCATGTTGTATGTTTTCTTTGCGGTTACTTTACTTATGCAAATAATATGAAAAAGAGTCAATTATTATTCCTGCTGATATTACTTTTTACAACAATAAAAGGGACTGCACAGAAGAATTATACTATCAGCGGATACATCAGAAGCTCAGAAACCGGTGAAGCACTGATCGGTGCTACAGTACAGATAAAGGAATTGAATAAAGGCGCTATGGCAAATGCATATGGTTTTTACTCAATTTCCTTGCCTGAAGGGAAACATACAGTTCAATATTCTTATCTGGGTTATATCAGTAAAACTGAAAATAATGAATTAACAGGTAATATCAGCAAAGATGTTGAGTTACAGCAGGCATCTATAGAGATAGTTGAAGTTGTAATAGTAAGCGAGGCAACAAATAAGAACATAAAGGCTCCGGAAATGAGCGTTGTGAAAATATCTCCAAAAGATGTGGTGTCTGTCCCGGTGATCTTTGGTGAACAGGATATTTTAAAAACCCTTTCACTTATGCCGGGAGTAAAATCAGCCGGTGAAGGGAACAGCGGTTTTTATGTAAGGGGTGGAAGTGCTGATCAGAACCTGATAATTCTCGATGAAGCCCCGGTTTACAGTTCTGCACATTTACTGGGCTTTTTCTCAGTTTTCAACTCCGATGCCGTAAAAGACATGGAGTTTTATAAGGGCAACGCTCCGGCAAATTATGGCGGACGTCTGTCATCGGTACTGGATATTCAAATGAAGGAAGGAAATTCAAAAACGGTTGCTGCTTCAGGTGGAATAGGCTTGATTGCCTCCCGTCTCACTTTAGAAGCTCCGATAGTTAAAGATAAAGGCTCATTCATTATCTCGGGCAGAAGAACTTATGCAGATATATTCCTGCCCTTATGGAAAGATCCTGCAGCTAAAAGCACCAAACTTTATTTCTATGATTTTAACACTAAAGCAAATTTGAAGATAAATGATAAAAACAGGATTTTTCTTTCGGGATACTTTGGCCGGGATGTTTTCAGAATATCCGATTTAGTGGGCTTCAACTGGGGAAATAAAACTTCAACGTTAAGATGGAATCATATTTTCGGCAATAAACTTTTTCTAAACAGTTCTCTCATTTACAGCGATTATAATTATGGTATCGGTTATAATGTCGGGGAATTATTGGAAGTAACTTCAGGGATAAGAGATTTCAACTTAAAAGAAGATTTTCAATACTACATCAACACAAAAAACACACTTAAATTCGGATTGAATTCAGTATACCATACATTTCGTCCGGGTGAGTTAAAATCAGAAAATGAAGCTGCCAGTCACTCAAAAATTCTTGAAAAGAAACATACTGCTGAAAGCGCAGTTTATTTATCACATAAGTTTGAATTATCTGACAGGTTAATATTAAATTATGGTTTACGCTATTCAGATTGCGCTGTCATTGGTCCGGATACAGTCTATACCTATAACAGGAATGACGAAATAATCAGCTCCGGTTCATACACCAAAGGAGACATTATTCAAAATTATGGCACTATTGAGCCCAGAATCACATTAAACTGCATCGTTAATAAAACAATATCTGTTAAAACCTCTTATGCAAGAAATGCGCAGTATATGCATCTCCTGTCAAATTCAACCGTCTCCTTACCAACCGATGTATGGATCTCAAGCAGTAAAAATGTAAAACCACAAATTGCCGATCAATTTGCATTGGGGTATTTTGAAAATTTCAAAGACAATATGTTTGAAACTTCAATAGAGATATATTATAAAAACTTCAGGAATCAAATCGACTATCAGAATGGTGCAAATATTATACTAAACAAATTTGTTGAGTCTCAGCTGGTTTTCGGGAAGGGCAGGGCTTATGGAGCTGAACTTTTTATAAAAAAGCGAACAGGCGATTTAACCGGCTGGATTGGATATACACTCTCAAGAGCCGAGCGATCGATTGTCGAAATTGATGATGGTGCCTGGTATCCTGTAAAACATGACAGAACTCATGATGTATCTATTGTTTTAATGTATGCTTTTAATGATAGATTGAAAGTGTCTGCGAATTGGGTATACAATACCGGGAATGCAGTTACTTTTCCGGGTGGGAAATATGTGATAGATGGAATTACAGTTCCGGCATATACAGAGAGAAATGGATATCGTATGCCCGATTATCATCGCCTGGATTTAGGAGTGACTCTTACAAATAAGAAGCGGGGAAAAGTTGAATCAAGCTGGAACTTTTCAGTTTACAATGCTTATGCCCGTAGAAATGCATATTCAATTAGTTTCAGGGAAAACAAAAATGATCCTTCGAAAACAGAAGCAGTTCAACAATCTCTGTTTCAATTAGTCCCTTCAATAACTTATAATTTTAATTTTTAATCCAATGAAACCAATCCTTATTTTCTTAAGTCTGATTATAATCCTGGCATCATGTGAAAGTATAATTGAAATTGATTTAGATTATATGAAACCAAAACTTGTAATTGAAGGTGTAATTAATGATTTTGATAACAAGTGCATAATCAGGTTATCAAAAACGACTGACTATTTTAATCAAAAGTTAAATCCGGTAGTTTCAGATGCTGTTGTTACTTTAACTGATAACGCAGGCACAATGGTAAAATTTAATGAAATTGAACCAGGTAAATATCTCGGGGCAGGTATACCGATTAAATCCAATATAAATTATACTCTGAATATCCTTTCGGAAGGAGAAAGATATGTGGCAGAAGCAACAATTCCTCAAAGAGTAAATATTGATTCATTAACCTGCATGTATAATTCTGAAAGTATTTTTTATGAGGTGGGCTATGTGGTAAGTTGTCACTTTTCCGATCCTGGTGAGTTTCGCAATTTCTATCGGCTGAAAACATACAACATTAACGACAAAACAAGAGCAGGTAATAGCAAAGATATTTATGATGATGACTTTTGTAATGGCAATCATGTTGTCTGGCCCTGGAACTATGGAGTATTTCAACTGTCTGACACAGTAATAGTTGAACTGTATTCCCTGGATGTGGAAACCTATGACTACTATAAAACTTTATTTCCGATTTCAGGTAGCGTAGAGATGATGTCGATGGCAACGCCTGCTAATCCCAACACAAATATCAGTAATGGAGCACTTGGCTATTTTGGCGCTTATACTGTTAGCAGAGATACAATTATTATTGCACCAGCTAAATAAAACCAGGTCCCGTTATGTAAAATTAATTTACAAAAAATTGTATGATATATTTACGCAACTGAATACAATTTATC
>CAVUVD010000003.1:0-6306 GCA_963744745.1 uncultured Bacteroidota bacterium
TCCAATATTTCTGACATTTCAACCATAATGGGTCAATCCGTGGATTCATTCATAAGCAAATATATGAAATACTCAATACTTCAAATATTTGATTTTTTAGTTTGTGCCGGAAGCAGTTGCCGGAAAATAGTCCTGAAACTTGCCTCAGAAGTCGCTTTTCAGGTCGACACCGGATCAGTATTTAATTATTATTGCCTCCTGGCAGGTTTCAGCTGGCCTGGTTTTATCCTGTCAGCGCTTGTTATTGTAATTATTTCGGCTTCCGCCATAGGTTATAATGTCATAGTTATAGCCAGAACGAATCCTGCACAGTCGCTCAGGGAAAGCTAAATGCTGTTAGGGTTAGCAGGTAAGCCGCTTTCTCAGAGCGGCTTTTCCTTTTTAACCGGGTTTTTGGTGCTGAATCCTGCAGCATCGTTTTTCCGGTCGACTTCCGCATGCCGGTAAACGGTTCCAGGTGTAATACAGCACATCATTCAATAATGAAAAATATAAGCCCGGATTCGAAGGTATATATCTGGAACTTCTGATAGTATAGTCCTCGCCCGGGAGAAATATCAGGACAGTTGAAAATACCCTTGGTTCTTCTTTTATTTTCAACAACAAGGCAGGCAGCAACTCTCCGTATCAGACATTATGTATCAGCAGCTTCCAATAATGATTATTATCTCTAGAGCCGGGAAGGAAAACTGGAGTTGTTTCCCGGATATCAGAATGGCCATAGTCAGACCTTCAACAACTTTAATGTCGATCTCCTGAAAGATATGGGTGTTCGCCCCGGGTTCTGAATTTACCTTTGCATGGAGAAAGACTGTCTTTGACCAGAGGAATAAAATAATACGGATGTATTATGAAAATCTCAAAAATATCTTTTCCGCCGGACAGACAGCTTTTCAATCAAGATGCTGTATTACCTAGACTATAATACCCTATCACGATCAGCCACAGGGTAATGAAAGCAGCAAGATTAAACCCGGCTATGTCGCTCAAATATGAATAAGTAAAGTACGATCGTCTTTTTGTCTTTTTCTGGTGCCTACTTAGGGGAATTCATGCTGAAAATCTTTGTTGGAATAATTAGTTCCGGATTCTGCAATCACATTTTTCAGGTCGATTTGTAACTGCGGATTATCTAATTTAGCTTGTATTATTTACAAATTATGCTCAGGTCGGATTTCATAATGGCTTTGAGATTTTTAAGGGAGTACAGGTCCTATTCGCTTCTTAATTCAGCAGGTCTTGTTATTGGATTTTTTTGTGCTTTATTAATTATCTTATGGATTGATCTTCATGTTAGCACGGATCGCTTCCAGTGAAAACAGGAAAAACGTTTACAGGGTATACAAGCAGTTCCATTTCGGAGATGGTCCGATGACGGCTTTTCCTTCCTTGCCTG
The DNA here is from genome assembly GCA_963744745.1 of uncultured Bacteroidota bacterium. Classification (GTDB taxonomy): domain Bacteria; phylum Bacteroidota; class Bacteroidia; order Bacteroidales; family VadinHA17; genus LD21. The sequence goes on from CAVUVD010000003.1 coordinate 1,397, forward strand.
GTCCTTTGGGACCTGCAATTGCAAGTGAGGTTCCCGAAATAAAAGAGTCGAGTAAGAATTACCTGGAACAACAGACTTCAGTTCACCAGGGGCAAGAATAGCTTTTATGAATATGGCTTTTATGCAGACAGTTCCTTCTTCAGGATTTTCTCTTTTAACCTGATAACAGGAGATCGTTCATTCTGTTTTAGACAAACCGGCTTCTGTTGCAATTTCCGAAAAGCTGGCGCTTAAATATTTTGGCAAAACTGATGTCATAGGTGAGAACCTCTCTTATAGATAACCGGGATGTTTGCACAATTACGGGTGTGTTCAGGGATGTGCCGGTAAATTCCTCACTCACTTTCGATTTTGTGCTTCCGTTCAGCAATTATTACGGCAGGAACAAAAGTCTTATGGATCGATGGGATAACAGCGACCTGATGATCTTTATACTCACTAGTAATAGCGCTAATCAAAAAACAGTATCTGATAAAATGACAGAGGTCATATACCGGCATTACTCTGATGCAGGGAAATATAAGATAAGGCTTGAAGCCCAGCCCCTGGAAAAAGTGCACCTGTACGGTGAATTTAAGCAGTCATCGCTTAAGCCAACTGGTCTTATAGTGAGAGTTAGAATTATGTCCCTTGTGGCTGCTTTTTATCATTCTTCTCGCCTGTTTGAATTATATAAATATGGCTACGGCTCTCTCAGTCAGAAGATCAAGGGAGGTAGGGATCAAAATATTTTTAGGTTCCGGCAGGAAAAGCCTGATCCTGCAGTTTATAACAGAATCAGTTGTTTTATCGGTCATTTCATTCATCATTGCAATGATCCTTGCCAGGTTATCAGTGCCCATAATGAACCGCACATTGCATGAGAATCTCAGAGCAGAAGTCGACAATCCGGTAATCAGGGGGATTATCTGTCTTCTGCCTTTCATTTCCGGTATACTCGCAGGATCGATACCAGCGGCCAGGCTGTCATCGCTTAAACCATTAGCTGTTATGAGTTCATCAGGTAACCTTTTAAAAGGTAAGTCATACCTTAGAAATACTCTGATAGTTACACAATATTTAATAACTATCTCCTTCATATTCTTTTCAATTGCTTTTTCGGGACAGATGAAATACATGCGGAATAAAAACCTTGGATTAGATCCGGGGAATGTTATCTTTTTTAAAATACCCGAGAGTATGAATCTGCGCCGTGAAACTTTCAAAAGTGAACTTAAGAATATTCCCGGAGTGGAGAATGTCTCCTTAGTGTTTAATAACCCTCTCGATATTAACAGCTATCTGGTTTGTAACGGACGGGATCCGCAAAATGAAATCGTCGCGGCTTATATGGTTGGGGACCGGGATTTAACCGAAACCATGAATATTGAATTACTTAATGGCGATAACCAGGTTGCTTACACTGTCAACAATACTTCTGTTTTTATAAACCAGGAACTGGCTGCAAATCTCGGATACGAACAGCCACTTGGACAAAGTATAAAATTCAATGGGAAATACTGTTACAATAGCCGGTATTGTAAAGAATTTTCATTTTAAAAGCCTGAAAGTACCAATTGGAAATCTTTTAATTTTAAGAGGCCTGGAAGGAACAGATATGATCCTTATACGATTAAAGAACGAAATGATCAGGGAGACAATCAGTGCCATTGAGAAAAAATATAATGAATTTGAAAAGGATGGGATTTTTGAATATAGCTTTATGGACGATGTTACAGAGGGACAGTACAGGAGCGACTACACCATGAAGTCACTGGTTGATTTATTTACACTGCTTTCTATCATAATTTCCTGCTCAGGATTATTTGGTCTTGCAATATTCACAACAGAGCTGCGTACGAAAGAAATTGGCACCAGAAAAGCATTTGGGGCTAAATCTTCAGGAATTGTCTTAATGCTTGTTTATAGTTTCCTTAAGCCGATTTCCGTCTCCTTTATATTAGCAGCCTTGATTTCAACATATATTCTGAACAGATGGCTTCAGGGTTTCGCATTTCATATAAGTTTAAATATGGGAATGTTCCTGGCTGCAGCTTTTTGTACCATTCTATTTTCCCTGTTAACAGTTTCCTGGAAATGCTGGCGTACGGCAAATACTAATCCTCTTGAATCCCTTAAATACGAATAGATCCCTTTCTCATCTTCTATTGATCCACTACTTTTCCTGCTTTTTGGTACTGAAATATGCTGTTTCGTTTTTCCGGTCGACTTACTCTTATCTCATCATTTACTTTTGACACAGGTCAAATTCAGTGCCCAATGGCAGAGTAAGCTGAAATGACATTCTTTTCATGCTGTGTTGACAGCTGAAAAGCGAATTTCGGTTATTCATTATTAAGGCACTATACAATATGTTAAAAGACCTGCTTAAACACAGTGTGAGATCCTTCAAAAGACAGGTATCGTATGTCATTATCAATATCCTGGGACTATCTATAGGGATAGCGTGCAGCCTGCTGATTGCGTTGTATATTATAAATGAATCAACTTACGACAGGTATAATGTCAAGAAGGACCGTATATACAGGACCATCCAGAACGTAAAAATAGGCGGTCGCGAAGTGACAATATTCGCATCTCCGGCCATAATGGGGCCTACACTGGTGAAAGAATTCCCCGAGGTGGAAGATTTCTGCCGGATGTCAGCCGACGGACCGACAGTGATTGAATACGATGGCCAGGTATTTGCTGAAAATGATATGATCTCGGTTGACTCCTCATTCTTTAATTTTTTCTCCATTCCTGTGCTGAAAGGTGATCCACAGAGTGTTCTCAATGACCCTCATGAGGTTGTTCTCTCAGAGTCAATGGCAAAAAAGATCTTCGGAAACGAGAATCCGATTGACAGACAGATCAGGATCGGAACAGATACAGTAAAGTTCACTATTACAGGGATTATGGCAGATGTGCCTGAAAAGACACATTTCAGGGCTAACCTTCTTGCATCTATTATTTCATACCCTGGCAGAATTAATCATTCCGTATGGACGGACAATAGTTTGAGCACTTATCTTTTACTGAAACCGAACAGTTCATTTAAATCCGTCGATGATAAGTTTTCTGATCTGATGATAAAATATGTTGGTCCGGAGATAAAAGTGGGCCTGGGTATCTCGATGGATGATTTTATTAAACAGGGTAACAAATACAGGTTCTACCTCCAGAATATAAAGGATATTCATCTTGATCCTTCAATTCAGAATGAATTCAAGCCTGCAATTGATCCAAAGTACCTTGAAATATTTGCTGCAATAGCAATCCTGATAATCCTGGTTGCCGCAATTAACTTCATGAACCTGGCAACAGCCCAGACATCAAGGCGTGCAAAGGAAGTCGGGTTAAAAAAAGCCGGAGGATCCACCCGCGGTATGCTGATCTTTCAGTTCCTGTCTGAAACCGTTATGCTCACAATGGTCGCTTTAGTACTTGCTCTTATAATTATAAAGGCAAGTCTTCCCTGGTTCAACGATCTGCTCGATGTAAATCTGAACCTGAAGCTTCTTTCAGCCTGGTACATTATCCCGGCCCTGATCCTTTTTACTATCCTTGTAGGTGTTGTAGCAGGAAGTTATCCCTCATTCTTCCTCTCCTCGTTTAATCCTTATGAAGTTCTGAAAGGCAATATTAAGATCAGGTCCCGGAAACGGAACCCTCAGGAGAGTGCTTGTAACATTCCAGTTTGCTGTTTCCATATTTGCTTATAACAGGTACAATGGTAATGTACAGTCAGATCAATTATATGCTTAACAAGGATGTAGGATTTGACAAGGAAGAATCTTCTTGTTATCGAACAGCGTTCATGCAATAGGCCAGAAGATGAGGTCATTCAAGAATGAAGTTAAACAAACACCGGGAGTAATCAATATTTCGAGCTCCACCTCAGTACCATGGAGCAGCTATAATATCAGTCCCTTTGGTATTGAGGGAAGAAGTGAATCAACATTTCTATCTTACAACATCCTGGGTCGATTATGATTTCCTTGATACCTACGGCATTTCTCTTGCAGCAGGACGCTTTTTCGATGAATCATATCACATCCGACAGCGCTGCATGCCTGATCAATGAGAGCGCTGGCAAAGAACTTTACAGTTACTGATCCGGAGAAAACAAGGTTTATCGAACATGGTAACGGAGTGTATCAGTGGTACCAGGTACTTGGTGTAATGAAAAATTTCAATTTTGAATCGCTGCAAAGGGATGTTTTCAATCCATTTATAATCAAAGTCCAGGACAGGAATTTTTTCTGGGGTTATATAACAATAAGACTCAGTAAGGAAGACCATGCAACAACCCTAGCCGCAATAGAGAACAAATGGAAGGAATTTGTACCGGATACTCCTCTTCAGTACTACTTCCTGGATGAAAATTTCGAAAGAATGTACACCCAGGAAAAGCAGAATGCCAGGATGTCTGTATTATTTTCAATACTGGCAATATTCATTGCAGCTCTTGGCCTTTTCGGTCTTACATCATACACTGTGGAACAGAGGACAAAGGAAATCGGTGTAAGAAAAGCGATGGGATCTTCAATTGCCAGGATTTATGTGGAAATCTCAAAGGAAATAATCATCCTGGTCTCAATATCTGCGCTGATCTCGTGGCCAATAGTTTATTACTGGGCGGGCAAATGGCTTCAGAATTTTTATTACCGCATCGATCCGAGGCTATTGAGCTTTATCCTGGGATTGATCATTGCCCTGGTTATCGCTATTATCACGATCAGCTACAGGGTAGCAATAGCAGCAAGGATTAATCCCGCCCGGTCGCTCAAATATGAATAATCAGGTTTCAGTCATGAAATGGCATAAAAATACATCAATGCCCTGCATCGTTTTTAACAATAATAATACATTCAGCGAATCGGCAACTACAAACACAAGCAATTCTGAGGATTTAACAAAAAACCTTT
>CAVUVD010000004.1:0-179446 GCA_963744745.1 uncultured Bacteroidota bacterium
GTAAAACCGATCCTGTTACAGGTGATGAACCCGACAATTATTGGGCTCGCGGTGTTGTTCAGATTCTGACTGCATATAATCTTGCAGTAGCAACTGATTTCTGGGGCGAAATTCCCTGGACAGATGCAGGACTCGGTCTTGAGAACCTAAAACCAAAATATGAGAATCAGTCAGTCATTTATGATTATATTTTTGATCTCCTCGATGATGCTATCGTCAATCTTGGTAAGGCTACTGTTGTAAGCAATACTAACGATTATATATATGGAAATCTGAGTGTTGCAGCCGTATAAAGCAGCCTGGATAAAAGCTGCTAATTCTTTAAAGGTCAGGTATCTTGTTCGTTTATCCAGAGTTCAGCCGCAAAGACTTACTGAAGCTTTGGGATTAATATCAGCAGGTTTTGCAAATAACGCAGAAGGATTAGTTTTCAGCAGGTATGAAGCCGCATTATACAAAGCAAATCCATGGTGGGAATTCAGGTACATCAGGGCTCATCTTTCTGTCTCACAGACACTTCTTGGTCTTATGACAACAGAAATGATCCAAGAATTCCACAGTACTTTACACAGGTTGGCGGAGCTTATGTTGGCGCTCCAAATGGAACTGCATTAGAAGTACAATCAGGTGTGTATTCCAGATCTGTTTTTACAGCTGCCAATACAACCTTCTGCCAGAACTCAGCCTACACCTTTAATGAGTTATTATGAGTTGAAATTCCTTGAAGCTGAGGCAAAGCAAAGAACAGGCGATCCTACCTGGAACACAGCACTTCAGAGAGCTATTGAAGCATCTTTTGTTGCAAAAGGTTTAACGGCTGCAAGCGCTGCAACTTATTATACCAGTGTCGTTACTCCACGACTTGCAACTAATCCGCTCAATGAGATTATGATTCAGAAATACATAGCAATGTATGAAGCTGAAGCTATAGAGGCCTATAATGATTACAGGAGAACCGGTATTCCAACAATGAGTAATCCCAATAACGCTACTGTCGGTTTTATAAACAGATTGCCTTATGCTTTAAGTGAGGAATCATCCAACAAAGGGAATGTACCATCTGTTAATATTTATACTGAGAAAGTATGGTGGGCTGGAGGTACAGAAAAACTCTAAGCTGTTCATCATCATTAAGAACATAATAAAGAAGGCTGTCCGCAAGGGCAGCCTTTTTGTTTTTACAGAATTCGTCTTATCAGCCGCAATTTATGTGAGTATCCTTTCTTCTCCGGTTTGTAGATCCCCTGGTGGTCGATCCTGTCAATCCTTACCCGGCCCGAAGCATGAATAACAAGTCCCCGGGAAAGGATCATACCAACATGGGAGATCCTGCCTCTCTCATTATCGAAGAATACAAGGTCCCCAGGTTCGGTTGAATCAATAAAATCTACTGTTTTGCCTGCTTCTGCCTGGTTCCAGCTGTCACGGGGTATGGCAATACCGTGTATTTTGTACACGAGCTGTGTAAGACCGGAGCAATCAATCCCTGAAGGCAACCGGCCTCCCCAGATATAAGGGCTGTTTATGAAACGCATTGCAGTATCCGGAATTGAGTCTTTTGTTGTTAAATACCTGTTATCGAAATCTTCTTGTGTCTTGTATAGATTATCCCCGATCTTAAACGAATTGCTTTCGGTTTCAGGATTATAAATCTCACAACCGGGTTCAAGTACAATCTTTGTCTTATCATCCCGGAAACAGAGGAGGGAGCGGGTCAGGATTATACCTTTTCATTATTTTTATCTGGTGAATGCTGAAGGTGATCTGAATCGATCCATCCCTGGTAGCTGTCGAAAAGTGTTTCAACTTTCAGCCAGCTGCCTGCTTTTCCGGTTATCCTATACTTTTCACCAAACAGGATCTGGCTGAGCATTTCAGATTTATGTGAGGGACCTGAACGAAGTGGAACAAATATATTTTCGCAGATAAACCTTTCCATCAGCATATTTTCCCTCAAAATTATAAATATCCATCCTAAAATCTCAGCGTTCCCTGCGATATTTCCCTGTTACAATTAATATCACTACCTCATATCTATTATCTCAACGCCTTTATACTTCTCTTTCTGGAAGGTAAAGGTTTCGGGTGAGGGTTTTTTACTCAGGTCATATTCCCTGACATGAAGTACTGCAGTAACTCCATCGCGTCTTTTATATTCAAGCGTCCTTAAGATCGAGCTTTGATTTTCCGATTGTTAACCTTATCCTTATCAGCTCGCTTTTTATCTCTTCAGGATAAAGGTCAATTATATAGTTGCCCGCTGTTTCTTCAATGAGCCTGCTTTTGTAACCGCTTTTATGAATTGAGAATATCGATGAAGGACGACTCATAAATGAATCATCTTCCTTGTCGACATTCGTTACAGTAACCTCCTTTTCAGCCGGCAAATAACTCCATGAACTCTGGCCATTGAAAAAAATTATATTTTCAGGCAGTTCAAGCCTGTATTTGTCACCGCTCAGAATAACAGAACCATTCAGGGTATCGGCCATATTTTCGATCTGATCAACTGTCACAAGACTGAATTTCATCGACACGGATGGTGACCGGGTTGCTTTTGAAGCAAAGCTATCGAGAATTTTTACAGCCTCAGGATCGGTCTGTGCAGTTGCAGCTGCCAGGCAGAAAAAAGAGAATACGAGAACACTTATAAGCCTCATTTGAATTGGTATTTACTCCAATTGCTTCAAAATCTGTTCCAAAGCTATAAAATCGGAACATAAAACATCCCTGGCCTTACTTCCTTCGAAGGGACCGACTACACCTGCTGCTTCAAGCTGGTCAATAATTCTGCCGGCCCGGTTATATCCGATCGACAGTTTTCTCTGGATAAGGGAGGTTGAACCCTGCTGATGCTGTACAACAAGCTTTGCAGCTTCTTCAAACATCGGATCTCTTTTTCTCAGGTCAACTTCAATGGTCGCCTGATTCGTTGTCATCGACATATTCAGGAAGATGCATTGCATCGGCATATCCTTTCTGTGACCCGATGAATTCAGTAAGCTCTTCAATTTCCGGGGTGTCGATAAATGCGCACTGAACCCTCACTGGTTCATTTCCTGACGAAACCAGCATATCGCCCCGGCCCACAAGCCTGTCGGCCCCGGTTGCATCAAGAATTGTACGTGAATCGATCGATGAGAATACACGGAATGCAATCCTGGTCGGGAAGTTGGCTTTAATAAAACCTGTTATAATATTTGCCGAAGGTCTCTGTGTGGATATGATAAGGTGTATCCCGATAGCCCTTGCAAGCTGGGCAAGCCTGCCGATAGGTCCTTCAATTTCCCTTCCTGCAGTCATTATAAGGTCGGCAAATTCATCAATGATCAGGACTATATATGGCAGATATTTATGCCCTTTCTCAGGATTTAGCTTCCTTGAAATGAATTTCTCATTATACTCCTTTATATTTCTTGACTGGGCTGCTTTAAGCAGTTCAAGCCGGTTGTCCATTTCAATGCAGAGCGAATTGAGTGTTTTAATAACTTTCTGGGTATCAGTAATAATAGCATCCTCTTCATCAGGAAGTTTTGCAAGAAAATGCCTTTCAATCTTCGTATAAAGCGGAAGTTCAACCCTTTTGGGATCGATAAGGACAAATTTGACTTCGGCAGGATGTTTCTTGTATAAGAATTGAAGTAATAATAGCATTGATACCGACAGATTTACCCTGCCCTGTGGCTCCGGCAACAAGAAGGTGAGGCATTTTTGTAAGATCGACAATATACGGATCGTTAGTGATTGTCCTTCCAAGTGCAAGGGCAATATCGAATTTAGTCTCCTGGAATGCCTTTGAAGTTATAAGCGATCTCATCGAAACCATTTCAGGCTTTTTATTCGGCACCTCAATACCGACAGTTCCCCTGCCGGGTATAGGTGCAATGATCCTGATACCCAGTGCGGAAAGGTTAAGTGCAATATCATCCTCAAGCGATTTGATCCTTGCAAGCCTGACACCTCTTTCAGGAACTATTTCATAAAGAGTAACAGTCGGGCCGATAGTTGCTGAAATACTTTTGATAGCGATCTTATGATCGCCAAGTGTCTTGATAATATTCTCCTTGTTCTCAAATACCTCTTTATTATCAAAAGCACTTTCCGATTTATGTTCTTTCAGTATTGAAACAGGAGGAAATTTATAATGAGAAAGATCAAGCCGGGGATCATAATTTTCCATTATCCTGTCCACTTCATGAGGTTCGAGGCTTTCCCCGGCATCAGGTTTTGTGATACTTATTCCTGATACAGCAGCTTCTGCATTCGCAGCAGCTTTTGTCTCCACAACCGGTTCAACATTGTCAAAATCATGTATAATTGACCCCTTCCTGATCAGTGGTGGAAGTTCCAGTCCCTCAACAGGAAGATCAGGCTTTTTTGTTGTATCTCTTACAACAAACTCAATCTTTTCTTTCTCAAAAGGTTTTTCTTTTATTCCTGTTTCTTCACGCTCTTCATTTTCCACGTCGTCAATAATCTCATCCTCTTCTCCGTCTACCGGCATATTATCCTCATCGGGAAGTTCGCCAGCCAAACCGGAGTTTTTCTTTCCGTTGAGTAAAGGAAGTTTTGGCTTCAATGAAGAAGGCTTAATCCCAAGTGCAAAAACCAGGTAAGTAAAAGTGATGAATGCCATCAGCGACTCCGGTGCCGGTTTTACCCATAAATGCATTCATCCACTTGTTATTATATAGCCATGAGCTCCTCCGGGGCCGCTTACAAGGTAGGAGTCAGCTTGTCCGAAAATGAAACTTAGTACAAGGGAAATGAGTATTGCGGCAAAAGCAAACTTGGTTATAAGCTTCAGAGGTTTTATTCCGGGGAAGTTCAGAAGGTATAAACCGTATGTTGCAATAATTAAAGGTATAAAGAAGGCCCCGAATCCAAATCCTGAGCTGATAATTGATTTTGCGAGAAAATGACCGCTTTTCCCCGACCAGTTCTTTACCACTACATCCGATCCTGAGATCACATTGGAATCGGGAAAACTCTGATCTGTTTTCCACCAGAAGAGATAGGAGATGCATGCCAGCAGGAGGTATAAAGCAAAACCTGTGATCAAGAATCCCGAATAGGAATCTTATTCTTTCATCGGTGAAAAATGATTTGGATTTCTGTGAAGCTTTCTTTGGATTTTTTTTACCAGACTCATCTTTAACCTTATTCATGCCGGTATGCAGTTTTTATGATAAAAGCAAATATCGCTTTTATAGCAATCCAAAGGTAATAATTTTGGGATTTTCTCAAAAAGATGGTCAGAGAAGCATAGAACGCTGATCGTCAGTTCTTGTCCTTTTCAATCATTTCTTCCATCAGCACTACCATGTCGGGTTTTGAAACTCTCACATATTGTGTTTTTCTTTCAAAAATTTCATCGGGAAGATCTTTGTTATAGACAGTCTCAGCCATGAAATGGAGCTCTGACGAACCCATAATGAAAAAGAAAGACATGAGAACACCATCTATTTCCCTGAATGGAGTGCAGTCATTGGAGTTTTTAACATCGATCTCATCTGTATACCAGATGTTATATATTTTGCTCTTGTTATTGTCAAAAGTTACTTCCGCATTTTTACATTTATAGCCGCATATCAGCTGTTCCTTTGAAGTTTTTCTGATTTCAATTCCGTTCATGGCATCGAACCCGGGGAACATTTCGCCAGGTTTTCCAGCATAATAATATTTTTTTACTCCGAAGAAACTGTAGTAAGTATCATAAATATCCTGTTCATGATTTGCGAGGTTGACTATTCCTGAATTCCCAAGTCCGGTCATTTCAAAGAGAATCTTGTTATCCTTAAATGAAACAACGAGGTTTCTGGGAAGGGTTTCAGTGGGATAGGCAAATTTACCTTTATAATCAATGTTATAATGGATTTCACCCTGGTTTATATATTTTTCGCCTTTCCTATTACAGGAATTCAGTGTAATGCAAGGATAGCCGCAATGAACAAGAGATAGCTAAATCTCACGTAGATTCTTTTTATGGTTGAATTATGTAAATGTACATAATTTTTTTATTTCATCCTGAACCTTTGACTTTTATGAAACAATGTCATTCGCGATGATGTTTCATGACTGAAATGATATTATTTGTAACTTTAATCCTTTTTTACTGAAACACATGTTTTATGAAAAATAAATTAGCAGTTGTTGCACTTGGAGGTAATGCTCTTCTAAGAGGAGATCAGATCGGTACAATTGAAGAACAGGAACAGAATACAACTGAAACCTTGAAAACCTTGTTTTTTTGATGAATGAGGGATATGATCTTGTCATAACCCATGGGAATGGTCCGCAGGTGGGAATATATCTGATGAGGAATGATGCAGGTGAACAGTTTATAATATTGCCCAGATGCCAGTTGATATTTGTGTTGCTGATTCACAGGGAGGGATAGGTTATATGATCGAAAGAATGTTCAGAAATGTTCTTAACAAGCATGGTATAAAGAAAAATGTTATCTGTATTGTCACTCAGGTTCTTGTTGATATCAATGATCCTGCTTTTACCGATCCGCAGAAACGTATTGGAAAGATCTATTCCAGGAGGAATCAGACAGAGCTTGCAGCTGAAAAAAGGATGGATATTCAGAGAAGAGGTCAAGGCAGATAACGGCTACAGGAGGGTTGTTCCTTCACCAGTACCAGTCGGTGTAATAAATGAGTCAATAATCGGTGATCTTGCCAGAAAGGACAATATAGTTATTGCAGCAGGAGGCGGAGGAGTTCCTGTATATATTGATGAGAACAAAGATGTCAGGCCCGCAGAAGCTGTCATCGACAAGGATCTGGCTTCTTCGCTTCTGGCAACCCAGATCGGGGCGGATGAGTTCTATATTCTTACCGATGTTCCATATATATATATTAATTATAAGAAGCCGAACCAGGAGATAAAAGAATTCCTCAACTATGAGGATACTCTTAAATATCTCAATGAAGGCCAATTTGCAAAGGGAAGCATGGCCCCAAGATACAGGCCTGTCTTAATTTCATTAAAAATGGGGGGAAAATGAGTGTTATCACTGAAGCTTTCAAGCTTGCTGATAAGAAATACGGGTCGAAGATCACAATGGAGTATGAGGATGACAGAAGATAGGCTGTAAAGTCTGTAAAGTCTGTAAAGTGTGTAAAGTCCTTTTAATTCACCTTACTTTAGACTTTTAACTTTAAGGACTTTATGACTTTCAACTATAAATATTATTTTTGCATTCAACTTTAATTTCATTTTATGGCAATCAATCTTAACAACCGTCATTTTCTGAAGCTTCTTGATTTTACACCTGAAGAAATACAGATATCTTCTCGATCTTGCAGCAGAACTTAAAAAAGCAAAAAAAATGGGACCGAAAAACAATATCTTAAAGGCAAAAACATTGCCCTGATTTTTGAAAAAGCATCAACAAGGACAAGATGTGCATTTGAAGTTGCTGCTTACGACCAGGGAGCTCATGTAACATATCTGGGACCTACAGGTTCACAGATCGGACAGAAAGAATCAATGAAGGATACTGCCAGGGTGCTTGGAGGAATGTATGATGGAATTGAATACCGGGGATTATGGACAGGAAATTGTTGAAGAGCTTGCAAAATATGCAGGTGTACCTGTATGGAACGGACTCACAAATGAATTTCATCCTACCCAGATTCTTGCTGATTTTCTTACAATGATGGAACATTCAGATAAGCCATTGAATAAGATGGTCATTCTGTTATCTGGGCGATGCACGATATAATATGGGAAATTCACTGATGGTTGGATCAGCAAAGATGGGAATTGATTTCAGGATTGCTGCTCCGAAGGCCTATCAGCCTGCAGAAGAACTTGTTGCAAAATGCCGTGAAATAGCCAAAGAGACAGGCGCAAAGATAACAATCACTGAAAATGTTGATGAGGCAGTGAAAGGTGTCGATTTTCTGTATACCGATGTATGGGTTTCAATGGGAGAACCTGATTCAGTATGGGAAGAGAGGATAAAGCTTCTGAAACCATACCAGGTGAATATGGAAGTGATTAAAAAAACAGGTAATCCGGATGTTAAATTCCTGCATTGTCTTCCTGCATTTCATAACAGGGAAACAAAAGTGGGAGAGGAGATTTTTAGAAAATTCGGTCTCGATGGAATGGAAGTAACTGAAGATGTATTTGAATCAGAACATTCAATTGTATTCGATGAAGCTGAGAACAGGCTGCATACTATAAAGGCTGTGATGGTGGCAACACTTGGATGCGACTAGAGATTAAACATAAAGATTCAATACTATGCTACTTACTCCACTACTTCTAATCTACCGTCAATGATTAATGACTAAGATCTTTGGATCATGCAGTCTGAGCTATTCAGGCATATCCACTCCTTCACAAAGTAGAAATGTCATAATAAAGGATGCAGCAAGTTTAAGTCCTATACCTGTCAGAAATCCCAGCAGACTTCCGAAACCTGCTTTAAGGGCATAATTAATATCATCCTTGAATATCATCTCCCCGACAAATGCTCCGATCAAAGGGTCCGATAATAATTCCCAGCAGGACCAAGGAACAGACCAATAATCAAACCTACTGTTGCTCCTCTTGTTCCATATTTGGAACCTCCAAATTTTTTTGTTCCCCAGACAGGTACAATATAATCGAGAATTGTAACAACAACTGCAATTGCACCAAGGATTATAAGAGTGGATCCTGAGAACTGACCAAAGCTTGAGAGATGAAGAAAAATTAATCCCAAGAAAACTAAATGGAGGTCCTGGCAAGACAGGAACCAGACAACCGATAATTCCCAGTATCATCAGAAGAATTCCTGATATAAGGAGTATATAATCAGACATTTAGATATCCTTAGAAATTAATTCTAAAAAGCTTTTATTTTTTTCCAAGGTCTTCAAATTCGACGTTTGTAAATTCTCTCAGTGTCAGATTGCTTTTTTCTTCTTTAGTCTCGGCATTCAGCAGGTTCATGCATTGACAACATGTGCATTCATCTTTGCCATTGTCAATATATGTAACAGCATCTTTCAATCCTTCAGTAAATTTTTCAAAATCTTCTTTATACAGGAAGATCTTATGTTTTTCATAGAAAACTTTTCCTTCTTTCCCCAAACGTTTTTTGCTTTCAGTAATAGTAAGATAATAATCATCTTTTCTTGTAGCTTTTACATCGAAAAAATAGGTTCTTTTTCCGGCACGCACAACCTTGGTGAAAATCTCTTCCTTAATAATTTTTTCATCATGCCCGTTTATGACTTCTTTTATTCCGGCTTCTTCTTCCATTTCTAAGTCAGTTAGTGTTAGGGTTTTATTATTATTGTCAAATGTAACAATTATTTTATCAAATCAAAATGAGTGAAATAATTGTCCTATATATGACAAGTATTGACAGATTTTGAGCATTTGTATAAATTCTGATATATAAGCATTTGATACATTAAATTTCATGTGACATATTTTATTGCTCAACAAATATGCCAGTTGTTTTGAGGGTAAAGGAAAAAGAGTATTTTTGCAGCGGAAATTGAGGTTCTTTATAAATGATAAGCAGAAGATTACTACGTATAAAAGCTCTTATGGCTCTTTATGCTTTTAACCGCAGGGAGGATGGAAATCTTGCCCAGGCCGAAACAGAACTTATGTTCAGCATTGGTAAGACTTATGATCTTTATCATTATCTTCTGCTGCTGGTTCTTGAAATTGCCGATATAGCGAGGTGAAAAGATCGACCTGGCCTCCAGAAAAGAATGCCTACCCTGAAGATCTTAATCCCGAACGACGGTTTATTGATAATCAGGTGATTGCACAGCTCAGGAAAAATGAGGAATTTAAAAAATATATCTCCACAAGAAAACTTCATGGGTCAATTCCCATATTCCCCGGCTTCTTTATAACAAAATGATTGCATGGGATGTATATGAGGAATATATGACTTCCGAAATTCATAATTATCAGTCAGATAAGAAATTTGTAATCAAGACTTGATAACCGATCTGTTTCTCCAAATCGGAAGATCTTCATGTCAAATCTTGAAGAACAAAGCATATACTGGAATGATGATATGGAATATATTTCAGCAATGGTTGAAAAGACACTGAAGAAATTCAAACCAGATTCAGGTGAAAACTTCCGCTCATGCCTTTGTTTAAAAATGAGGAGGATGAGGAATTTGTAAAGATACTTTTCCGGAAAGCAGTCATGAACCAGAAGAAATGCTCTGAACTGATCGACAAAAATACAACCAACTGGGAAGTTGAACGGATTGCTCTGATGGATATTCTCGTGATGCAACTGGCAATAACTGAGATACTTGAATTTCCTGAAATACCGGTGAAGGTTACTCTTAATGAGTACATTGAAATTGCCAAATATTATTGTACTTCAAAAAGCAGTACCTTTGTCAACGGAATTCTTGATAATATTGTAAAAGAGATCCGTGAGAAGGGCTTTTAAAAAAATCAGGAAGAGGACTTGTTGGGTGAAGCATTAACTGATTGATAATCAGTAAGACTCTATATGAGAACATGCACGGACATTATATTATCTCTATCATTCTAGTGATCGGTTTCACGCGATGCGGAAACACATCAGGAAGTAAAGATATATCCGGTAATGCATCAGATACAGGGAAAAGCAGAAATTATTTTCAGGGAGTATGAGCATATTTCGGAAAAGTAGCAGAAGGAGAGAAGATTTCATGGCAGTTTAAATTTGAAAACAAGGGAACAGCTGCCTCTTGTAATTACTTCAGTAACAACAACATGCGGATGTACTGTTCCGAAATATGACACGGAAACCCATTCCCCCGGGGAAAAGGAAATCTTGAGGTTGTTTTCGATACATCCGGACAGAAACGGGATGCAGACAAAAACCATTACTGTAAAATCAAATGCTGAAGTGCCGGTTGTCATTACTTAAAATAACTGCTGAAGTTGAACAGGAATAATTCAATTCAAATAATTAATATTTTCAAACAATGACCAATTTTGCTTATTTGTTTTTGATGGGTCAACCGGCCGGAGCTGCCGGTCAGAGTAATCCTCTGGTGACATTTCTTCCTCTTATCCTCGTATTTGTAGTATTTTATTTTTTCATGATCAGACCACAGATGAAAAAACAGAAAGAGATGACCAACTACAGAAGTTCACTGAAAAGAGGCGATAAAGTAGTTACAACAGGAGGAATTTATGGCAGGGTTTATGAAGTAAAAGATAATTATGTAACTGGTTGATGTCGGCGGCGATGTCAAACTGAAAATTGACAAAAATGCTCTTCTGAAAGATCCTTCAGCAGACGAATAAAGTTTCATTTATACCATTGTGAAGGTAAACGGATACCGGAAAATATCAGGAAAAAGAGGAAGGCAGAATAACAGAGATGTTTTTGTATTTGCCTTTTTTTCCTTTTTCTCTTTTATTTTCTGGTATCTTAATTCCCTTGGTAAGGAAGTAGAAGCAGCAATAAAATTTCCTGTAAAATATACCAATATTCCACGGGGAAGAACTGTTACGAGAGAAGATCCTGAAAGGCTCAATCTTTATCTGAAAGGCAGGTTCAGCTGTTCTAAAACTAAAATTGTCAGGAAAGAAGAATCCTGTGACAATTGATATTTCCAAAGTGAATTATAAGAGAGTTCCCGGAAGCAAGGATCCTGATTATTACATTGTTACAGCCAGGCCTTGCCAGGAGCTTCAGAGTTCAGCTGAGATCAGAATGTCGAAATAACAACTGTAAAGCCTGATACCTTGTTTTTCAAGCTGGAAAGAATTACGGACCAATCTGTCGAGGCTGAAAAGAAGAAGTCAGTACCGAAGACAGACAGCTGAACCACTATGTCAAATGAAAATAGTATCCTCTAAAACTTGGCGTAACCGGTGGCATAGGAAGTGGAAAAACTTCTGTTGCAGGGTATTTAATGTGCTTGGAATCCCGGTTTTTTCTGCTGATCTCTATGCAAAAGAAATAATGGATGATGATCAGGCAATTAAAACAAAACTTAACAATCTCACCGGGAAAGATCTTTATGAAACGGTTCTCTTGACAGGGCAGTCTTGCAAGCTTATATTTAGCAATCCCGACTCCTCAGGAAAGTAAACTCACTTGTTCATCCTGTTGTTTTTAATACCTTCAGAACCTGGGCAAAACAGCATACTGCTCCTTATGTAATAATGGAAGCAGCAATTCTTTTTGAAAGCGGGGCTTCTAAGCTTGTAGACAGGGTTGTAACTGTTGTGGCTCCACTGGAAGAGAGAATAGAAAGAGTAATAATGAGGAACAAACTGACACACGAACAGGTTTATCAAAGGATCAGAAATCAGATGGACGATGAGCAAAGAATAAAATTATCAGATTATGTTATCCGTAATTCGGAAAATGATATGATAATTCCTGCAATACTCGAAATTCATGAAGATCTTCTCTCTCAATTTAACAGTAAGACAAATGGGTAAATTTGGAAAATGGCTTGGAGGAGGACTCGGTTTTGTGATCGGAGGTCCGATAGGCGGACTCCTTGGGTTTCTTTTTGGCTCGGCAGTTGATGATTCGGGCCAGTTACTGGAACCATACTACCGAAACTCCCCGGACTCAGACAGCCCAGGGTGATTTTGGGATGAGCCTGCTTGTGCTGATAGCTGCAGTAATGAAAGCAGATGGAAAGGTTGTAAAGTGCGGAACTCGATTATGTGAAGAACTTCTTTGTCCGACAGTTCGGTGATGATTCTGCAAAACAGGCTCTGCTTATGCTCAAGGATATACTAAAGAAGGATATTCCGGTCAAGGGATGTCTGCATGCAGATAAGAATGAATATGGATTATTCTTCAAGACTCCAGCTCTTCATCTTCTGTTTAATGTATCCGTGACTGATACGTCAATTCATCCGGCTGAACTGAGTATCCTTGAAAAAATATCGACAAATCTTGGGATCTCGGCAACAGATTATCTTTCTATCAAGAATATGTTTATTCCTGAAACTGATTCTTCCTATAAGATTCTTGAAATTGATCCATCGGCTTCAAATGATGAGGTTAAAAAAGCCTACAGGAAAATGGCAATGAAATATCATCCTGATAAAGTAGGTCATCTTGGTGAAGAATTCAGAAAAACAGCTGATGAAAAATTCAAGGCTGTAAATGAAGCATGGGAACGATAAAGAGGGAAAGAAATATACCCTGATAAAATATTTATCTTTGGAAAACTGACTTTCAAATACAAAAATTAAATTTGTAAACAAAACTGAAAACACATGGTATTAAAAGATATTCTCGCAATTTCCGGAGAACATGGGCTTTTCAAATTCATTGCCCAGGGCAAAAATGCAATTATTGTTGAACACCTTGAGACGAAAAAGAGAAGCAGCGCTTACGGTTCTGCAAAAGTCAGCTCCCTTGAGGATATCGCAATTTTTACCGAAAAAGAGGATATGCCTCTGGGCAAAGTTTTCGATCTGATCTATGAGAAAGAAAACGGAGGTCCTGCCATTGATCCATAAAGCTGATTCTGCAAAGCTGACTAAAGTGGTTTGAGAATATTCTTCCCGAATATTCCAAGAATAAAGTATATGTCAGCGATATAAAAAAAGTAGCTCAATGGTATAATATTCTTCATAAGCTGGATATGCTGATTAAGGAAGAGCCGGAGAAAAAGAGAAGATGCCGGTGAGACAAAGGAAGCAGAAACTAAAGAAGAAGCCGAGGGAAAACTATCCGAAGCTAAAGAAGAGGCTCCGCAAAAAAAAGAAGAAAACTCCCAAAACTGAATAGATCAGATGAATTTCGGCGGGCATGAAGTAGTATACGATTATCGAGGAGTCGAAGATAATTATTCTGCCTGTGCCGTATGATGAGACAAGCACCTGGATGAAAGGTTCCGATAAGGGACCTGATGCAATTCTCGAACGCTTCGCCAAATCTTGAGTTTTATCGATGTTGAAACGATATCGGAAGCTCATCTTCATGGAATCCATACTGTTGATCCTGTACTCGAAAAGGAATCTCCTGAGAAGCTGACAGAAGCTGTATACAAAAGAACCATTTCATTACTCAGTGAAAACAAATTTCCGGTTATAATTGGCGGAAATCATACTGTTCCGATTGGCGCTTTCAAAGCTTTTTCGGAGTTTTACAGAATCTTACTATTCTTCAGCTTGATGCACATGCAGATCTGCGGCATGAATATGAAGGTTCTCCACTTAATCATGCCTGTGCCATGGCAAGGGCCAGGGAATATGCTCCTGTTGTTCAGGTAGGGATCAGGAGCATGTCGAAAGATGAACTCCCTTACCTGCAAAAAGACAGGATATTCTTCGCCCATGAGCTTTATTACGACAAAGGCCTTTACGGTAAAGCGCTTGATAAGCTTACTGAAAATGTTTATATCACTATAGATCTCGATGTCTTTGATCCTTCACTAATGCCTTCGACCGGAACTCCGGAACCGGGGGGACCGGAATATTCTGAGTTGATGAATTTTCTCAGGGATGTGATAAAGAACAGGAATGTTGTAGGTTTCGATGTTGTTGAACTGTGTCCCACTGAATCGAATAAAGCTCCTGATTTTGTCGCAGCAAAAATTATTTACCAGCTGTTATCATACAGGTTCGCATCGTAGAGACAATGCATGCATTGTTCTCTACGTCATGATTCTGGCATCGTGTCAGTCCATTTGTTTTGCTTCCTCCCATATCACATTCATTTCATCAAGGGTCATATCATGAAATGATCTGCCTTTACGATAGTCTCATTTTCAAGATAATTGAATCGCTTGATAAATTTTCTGTTTGTTTTTTCAAGAGCTGCTTCCGGATCTATTCCATAAAGCCTGGAAGCATTTATTATTGAGAATAACACATCTCCGAGCTCCGATTCTATAGAATCAGTATTGTGATTTTCTATTTCGTTCTTTCAGTTCATTGATCTCTTCCATTACCTTATCCCATATCTGTTCACGTTTTTCCCAGTCGAAACCCACCCCTCTGACTTTTTCCTGTATCCTGTTTGCTTTTACAATTGCAGGAAGAGAAGGGGGTACTCCGGAAAGAACAGGTTTATATCCGTTGGTTTCTTTGATCTTTAGCTGTTCCCAGTTCTCCTCCACCTCGGATGCTCCTGACACTTTTACATCACCAAATACATGAGGATGCCTGTATATCAGTTTTTTATTTATATCCTTCAAGGACATCGGCCATTGTGAAGGTCCCTTTTTCCGAGCCGATTTTTGCATAGAAAACTATATGAAGCATAAGGTCACCAAGCTCATTCCTGATTCCTTCATCATGTCCCGAGAAAATGGCCTCAGCAAGCTCATAAGTTTCTTCGATTGTAAGCTTTCTGAGGCTCTCATTGGTTTGTTTCATATCCCACGGGCATTTGGCTCTCAGTTCATCAATAATATCGAGTAGCCTGTTGAACTCCTGCAGGCTTTTTTCTCTGTTATTCATAATCATTCTTTTAAAGTAAACGGTTGGATGGCCCGGATTTGTTCACTGCATCAACACGGACCACTGAACCGACTGTAATACCCAGCAGCTCGGATACATCAGCTCCGTTGATGGCAATCTCCAGCAGATCGAGCTGGTTGAATCTTGCCAAGCATATCTCCGACAGGCACATCACTGTATTTTCCGGATATCTTACCGGTATGGTTCCTGTTGCTCTGGATCAGAATCCTGAATTCCTTATCCTCAAAGACCCTGTAAAATATTTCTCTTGTGATATTCGAAATTGCATTCCCGTATGAATCGATAAAAATAATGCTTCCGATTATGACATCCTTATCAATAGTTGCCCTTAAAGGCAGCTTTTCCTCGAATGCTTTTACAGGAGTACCCAGTTCCTGCAGGTTTCATCCCTGACAAAATGTCTGAGGCAGCCCTTGCAAAAACGTCAAGTTCATCAGTAATGTCCCGTGATGATCAATTCTGATCACCTTCATCAGGCTCAGCGTTAAGGATAAGATTGAATATGCCATTATCGGTCCCGATAAAAAAATGATCCCTTGCTTTCACAATAAGATATTCCCTTGTCCTTCTTCAGCTTCGGAATGTACACAGATAATATGCACTGATCCTTTGGGATAATTGTTATAGGTATTCCTGATAATGAATGATGCATATGAGATATTAAAAGGAGGTATGTTACCGGCATTATCTATTATAATGACGCCGGGACAAAGCGTGCTCAGCTTTCCTTTAATGATCCCATAATAAAAATCATCAGGCTTCCACTCCGTCGTAAGTGTGATTACCGGCATATGAAAAAACTTATAACAAAGATAATCTTCTAAGGAAAAAATAAACTTACTTTGTATTTTACAATTGATTTTTTTATAAACAATTAGCCTGTTCTGGGGTTAAAAAGCAGTAGGACAACTGGATAATAATTTTATAAGATTTAATGACAGAGATAGTAATATTTCTTGAGGATATAGATCCTGTTATATTTTTCGGCACAAATAATTCACTCCTTGACAAAATCCGGAGTTTCTTTCCTAAAATCAAGATCATTGCACAGGGGAAACGAGATAAAATGTATTGGTGAGGAAGCCGAAATTACATTCTTTGCCGAAAAGTTCAATGAGCTTATTGAGTATTACAGAAAGTACAACAGGCTTGATGAGAGGGATATAGAAAAATACTTCTTCGATGCTGAACATATGAAATCAGCTTCAAAAGGTGAATTTGAGCAGGTTATAGTTTTCGGAACCAGCGGAAAACCTGTCAGAGCCCGGACTGTCAACCAGCTTCAGCTTATTAATGATTACAGAAACAATGACCTTGTTATTGCTGAAGGACCGGCAGGCACAGGAAAAACTTATACCTCAATTGCACTGGCTGTCAGGTCGCTCAAAGAGAGGGAGGTAAAAAAGATAATTCTTACCCGGCCTGCGGTTGAAGCCGGTGAAAGGCTTGGATTTCTCCCCGGTGATATGAAGGAGAAGCTTGATCCTTATCTCCAGCCCCTGTACGATGCGCTTCATGATATGCTTCCGTTCAAGAAGCTTGAAACATGGATAGAGGATGGTACTGTTCAGATCGCACCTCTGGCTTTTATGAGGGGACGAACACTTGAAAATGCATTTGTTATTCTCGATGAAGCTCAGAATGCTACAATAAGCCAGCTTAAGATGTTTCTTACACGAATGGGAGTGAATTCGAAATTCATCATGACAGGCGACAGCACCCAGATTGACCTGCCACGAAAAAGTGAATCCGGACTGATACAGGCGATGAGAATTCTCCAGGGAATTGAAGGATCTCTGTAATAAAGTTTGATGAAAGAGATATCGTGCGGCACAAGCTTGTTAAAAGCATTGTAAGAGCATATGAAACATGAAGAGGAAACTGAAAAAGCAAAAAAACAGGTTCCCCAGAATCCATAATCCGCAATCGACTCCCGATAGCTATCGGGACCGCAATCTGCAATCGCAAATCCACAATCCGAAATATAAATCACCATGGGACAAACAACAATTCTGAGTTCAGACTTCAAATTTCCACGGACAGAAAAGTCATCTACAAAGGAAAAGTCAGGGATGTTTACAACATCGATGATAAGTATCTGCTGATGATAGTATCAGACAGGATTTCGGCATTTGATGTTGTACTTCCAAGAGGTATTCCATACAAAGGACAGGTTCTGAACCAGATAGCCTCAAAATTCCTTGATGCGACAAATGATATTGTTCCGAACTGGAAGATTGCATCTCCCGATCCCAATGTCACTATCGGCCATATATGCACGCCATATCCTGTGGAGATGATAGTGCGAGCATACCTTACCGGAAGCTCATGGAGGACCTACAAAGCAGGAGCAAGGGAAATTTGCGGAATTAAAATTCCTGATGGTATGAAGGAACATCAGAAATTTGAAAAACCGATTATAACCCCGACAACAAAAGCCGAGCAGGGAAAACACGATGAAGATATATCACGGGAAGAGATCATCAGCAGGGGGCTTGTTCCTGAAGATGAATACAACCTGATCGAGAAATATACAATGGAAGTTTTCATGCGTGGTTCAGAAATAGCAGCTAAACAGGGTCTTATACTTGTCGATACAAAGTATGAATTCGGCAAGAAGGATGGGAAAATATACCTTATCGATGAGATAAATACCCCTGACTCATCGCGGTATTTCTATGCAGATGAGTATCCCGAAAGATTCCGCAAAGGGCTTCCACAGAAGCAACTTTCAAAAGAGTTCGTGCGTGAGTGGCTGATGGCTAATGGTTTCCAGGGCCAAGCAGGGTCAGAAAGTGCCCGAAATGACCGATCAATTCGTGAATGAAGTATCGGAAAGATATATAGAGCTCTATGAAAAGATAACAGGTGAAAATTTTAAGAGAGCTGATATATCAGATATTCCCGGACGAATTGAAAAAAACTGCATCGAATTTCTGGAAAAACTTAAATCCTAACAAACAGCCTACACCCCTTGAATTGAGGATGTCTTAAAAGCTCTTTTAACCGCAAAGTACGCAGAGTTGACGCAAAGCGCGCAAAGTCAAAATATTGAAATATAAAACCTTTGCGATCTTTGCGAAATTCTTTGCGACCTTTGCGGTTAATGGATTTTGACTTTTGATATACACTACAATTGTGGATGGGAAGTATTAAAGCCCCGCTTAAGGGGTGGGTGGGAGAAAGACCGTCTGAAGCAAAGAATAAACAGATGATTAAGCTGTTTCTGACAGAACTCTTTATCAGGAAGAGAAATGTTCTTATTTTTGTAGCTGACTAATACTTTACAGGGTAATGAAAATTAAAAGTGGGATTGGACAATTTGTTTTGATTTTGTTGTTTTCAGTTTTTCCGTCACATGCTTATTCCCAGGTTCCTGTTGAGACTTCAAAAGAGAAGGTTATTATCTCGGGAACTGCATATTACATCCACACTGTAAAAAAAGGTCAGACTGCTTATTCAATCTCAAAGGCTTATGGTATAAGCATGCAGGAGCTTACTGCTGAAAATCCTCCTGCGCTGTACGGTGTAAAGGAGGGACAGACTCTCAGAATCCCGGTCACAGGAAATGCTCCGTTACCTGTGGTTGCCATGCCTACTGTCATAAAAAACAAGGATGAAAGCCGGTATACGTATCACTCGCTCAAACCTGGCGAAACAATTTACTCTCTTTCAAGATTATATGGGGTTTCGGATGTTCAGATCCTTCAAAGCAACCCGGGTATAGAGATAAACCGGCTTACAGTTGGATCCGAAATTGCTATACCGAAGAAAGACTTTATGACTCAGAAGGTTAAATTCTCCGATCAGCAGAAACGTTATATATATCACAAAGTTGAGAAAGGGGAGACACTTGCATCAATAGCCGAAAAATATGGTATTCCATTGCGTGAATTGAGACGAGAGAACAGGAATGTCAGATTCCCGCAGGTAGGAGATTTTATCCGGATCCCGGCAGATGGAACAATCCCAACAGAAACCGAAGAAGTTATTGCCGCCGACACGACTCCTGTTATTACTGAGCAGCCGGTTGTCAAATTTGAGAGACCTGTGGGATTTACTCCTGTAAAAGATCTTGAAGGATCGGTGGATATTGCTGTCCTCCTCCCATTCTACCTTGATGAGAACTCAGACAGGGTAAACGTGGATTCTGTGATGATCAAGGGGAGAAAACAGTATAAGCTCTCAAAACGACCTGATGACTGGATCTACCCTCAGAGCCTTGATTTTGTCGAAATGTATAACGGAATTCTTCTGGCAGCAGACACAATAAGAGCCCTGGGGCTTGAAATTAACCTTTATGCATACGATATCAAGCGTGATACAATTGGTATAAGTAAGCTGATAAGGAGCGGAAAACTGGCTAATGTAGATCTTATTATCGGACCTGTTTTTTCAAATAATCTAAGGATAGTCTCGAAATATGCAGGCAATCTGGGAATTCCTGTCATTTCTCCCGTACCCCTGTTCAGTAATTCAGTACTTTCAGGAAATCCTACACTGTTCATGACCAATTCCTCGCTTGAAGTCGCGCAACGTGTGTTATCCAGGGAGATCAGCAACTATAATACTGGCAACCTGATTTTCATACATACTGATTCAACAGGAACCGATCCTGATGTTAAGCATTATAAGGAACTGATATTTAATGAGCTGACTCAGAAAATGCCATACGAGGATATCAGGTTCAGAGAATTAATATTTTATTCCCGTTCGGCATTCGGTAATGACTCAATTAACAGGATAGGACACACACTTACTGAAAATACTGAGAATATTGTAATAATTGCCTCCGAGGATCCTCCTGTGGTAAGCGAGGTAATAACAATAGTTCATGGATTGCTGAGGAATTATAATGTGAAGGTTTTCGGGTATCCTTCGATGGTATACATAGATAATCTGGACCCCAAAGATCTTTTTTGACCTGAATCAGCTGATCTTCTCACCATATAAGATCGACTATTCAGAAGGTAATGTACGTCAGTTCAACCTGAATTACCTTAAAAAATTCCTCACCATGCCGCTGGAAACAAGTTATGCATGGATAGGATATGATATTGGTTATTATTTTATGAGCGGGTTGGCAATTCATGGGAAACTGCTGGTGGAACATCCTGAAATCCATAATCCGCAGCTTCTTCAAAATGAATTTGAGTTTGAAAGACAGAATCCGGCGGATGGCTTTGAGAATCAGAAGCTTTTCAGATTAAGATATTCAAGTGATTACGTGATTAAGGTGGAGGAGTAGCCTGGTCTGCATTATATTTTTTTATTCTTTGTTAATAAAAATTAACAAATGGAATATATTCCTTATTTAAGTTGTCTATTGATTGTAGCATGATCAACGAATCGTACAATGTTACTGAAGAAATCGAACTTGTCAAATCCGCGCTTGATGGCAACAAAGACGCATTTGCACAAATTGTTGAACGTTACCGCAGGATGGTTGCAAGGACGATCAAGGGCATGCTTGGAGATTCGGTTTATGCTGAGGACATCGGGCAGGAAGTGTTTATCAAACTATATCATTCCCTGCCAGATTTCAGGGGAGACTCGAAGCTTTCAACGTATATCCAGCGGATTGCTGTGAATCTTACGCTGAACGAGATAAAAAGAAGAAAAAGGTTCTTTTCCATGTTTTCTCAGACCGGGAATAATGAATTGCACGAATTTGATGTACCGGATCAGGAATCACATGAAAAAAGAGATGCGAAGGAAATTGTTGAAAAAGCATTGCAGGCTCTCGATCCAAAATTCCGGATAATAGTAACAATGAGAATGCTTCAGGGTTACTCTACAAAAGAGACTGCTGATATACTTGATCTCCCGCTGGGAACTGTTCTTTCAAGATTATCACGTGCACAGGAACAATTAAAAGAAATTTTGAAAAAATTATAATATTATGAATATCGACGAGATTAAAAAACTGATGATCAGCTCACTGGATGACAATCCGGAAAGCCGTTCAGCATTCGCAAATCCGGATGAATCCGGGATCTCATACGATTTCAGTGTTGGATTCACAGAAAGAGTGATTGACAGAATCTTCTCACCAGATATCAGGGTAGTAAAACAGGTCGAATTTTCAAGGTATCTTAACCTTGCGTTCTCTCGTATTGCCCTCACAGGCGTTGCAGCCATAGTTATGCTACTTATTTCAATCTTCCTGATGGAGGGTGATCTCTCTTTCAATTCCCTTCTGGGGATTGGTGATACTCAGACTGAAAGTATTGTGTGTCTTTTAACCGGTAACTAAAATGAAAAGCAGACCCATTGTTATTATTGTCATCACACTTATTATCGGTTTTATCCTGGGAATACTTACATCTTCCCAGTTACGGCTCCAGAAGCTTAAACCTGTGAGGGTCTTTTTCTCTGAAGAAAGATTCAGGGAAGGCTTCTACAAAACCATTCAGCCTTCTGATGAACAGAAAGTAGTGATTGAAGAGGTCCTTGATAAGTATGCTAAGGAGATGGGTGATCTCCAGAACGAATTCAGGCGGAATTTTGAGACGAAAATGAAAGCCTTCCGAAAAGAGCTCGATTCAAAACTAACCAAAGAACAGCTTGCCCGTTTGAAAGAAATGGATGAGAAAAGGGAGGAAATGATTCGCCAGAGCCGAAGAGAACAGGGGTAATGATTCCATCAACAGAAGATATGACGGACCCCATGATGAGCGACGGCTCAGGAAGATCCGCCGTCTCGTGAGAGACGCGACTCAGCAGATTCCAGATAATTCTGATCATCCTGTAATAAACAACAGGTAGTCGGTAATTATCGGCAGGTCATCCTGGCTGACACCCAGCGAAAGCAATAACGGAGTATCTTCCCTGAAAATAGATAGAAACTGCTCTTTGCTCAACTCGCCGGATAGTATGCTTTGCCTGTAATAATTTATTGCCTCCCTCTTATTCCCACGACATAATGCCAGGTGACCTCTGTTTATCTGATCATGTGCAGTTAGTTTCTGCTGCGCCATCCTGTCATAGTATTTTTCAGAATCATCAAACCTGCCCAGTGCAAAATAACAGTAGGCTATTGGTTTAAGAATTTTGGTATTCCCAGGGTCACTGAATTCAATCCTGAAATAATATTTTAATGCCTCCTCATAGTTTTTAAGATCCAGGTAACAGTGTCCTGCCATAAGTACCGAATGCATATTGTCCGGTTCCATATCACACGCCTGCAGATAATATTCAAGAGCTTCATCAATTCTGCCAATGCGTCTCAGGCATAACCCTGTTTTTTTTACAGTCCATGGTTTCCTGTCAATGAGCTCGGCTCTCTGATAATACTTCAGAGCATTTTCATAATCTCCGGTCTCCTGGTAACAAAAAGCTATCTTCTCATAGAGCTCGCTGTTGTCAGGTTTGTCATTTACCTGTCGAAGGTATAATGACAAAGCATCATCGTAGAAATTCCTGCTGAAGAAGTAATCAGCTATTCCTGCTTCAGTTTCAGTATCCCTGAATGTGATTTTGAAGAACCCGGAATTATACATGTCAAGCTTTCCGGTGAAGACATCTTCAAACTCCTTTCTGTAAGGAGACAGCTTGAAAAATCTGTAAATATCCTGTATATATTGGGTGACATTAATCCTGAAATTCCTGTAAGGATCAGTTGCCGATTCTTCCTCATTCAACTGCTGCAGCCCTTCGAGCTCCATTCTGAATACCTTGAGCATCATAGTTTTTTGGGATGAAGGGAGATATTTCAGGTTAAGGATTAATGAGAATTTGTCACTATTGCAGATGAAAGGTGTTTTATATAAAGCCTCGGCCAGGTCATTTGTCCCGGGTCCGAGGATTTCATCGTTAAAAATTTCATTTACTGTCTCATGTTCAGGATAGAAGGGGATGAACCAGTTCTGAAAATCCTTGAAAAAGTCAAAATGCTTCATGTTAGCAAAGGCTGACATATAAACATCCGCTCCTTCCATCTGAAGCTTTGTCAGTTCCTCCATTGTTTTAAATACATCCTCTGATTCACCAAACATCTTTGACCAGTCAGGATTTTTTTCATTCTCTTTGTAGTTCGGAAGAATATTCTCAAGATCAAGTTTTTCTTCGAGGAGAGGTTTCAGCTTTTCAACCTTTGGTAATATTTCGTCATGCAATCTCTTTCCAAGCTTTTCAGTTTCTCTCGATTTGATTGCCTGTAATACGATAATCCGGCAATGCTCCCTGAAGGCTTTATCTTCGCTTAACTGATAAAATTTTTCAGTAACTTCAGTATAGAAAGGGAATTTGTCATTATGATAGTGCAAAGCAAGTATCATACCTGCGAGAGCCCTTTCCATAACATTGGGTTCACCCGCCTGATAAATGTCGGATAAGCGTAATATCTTTTCAATCTGCCATGTTCTGAGCGCGCTAAGTGTAATCGCTGTCGTGAACATGCTTTTCTCATACCACATGAAATTACCGGAACGAAGAAATATCTCAATCAGGCTGTTTTCTGCTTCCCCGTAATGATCTGCGAGCCAGAGATGATTGAAAATATTCCTGATGAGCTTGTGCTGTCTTTTCGAAGAATCCCATTCACGATGCTGAATTGTTTCCTTGCTGATCTTAAGCCACTCATCAAGCTCTGATTTAAACATCAGATCATCAACACTTTCAATAATTGTTTTCCCGCTAAGCCTGAGTTCTTTCTCCAGTTGCTGCTTTACCCAGTATGTATGCCATCCCGAATTACGTGACAATATGTCTTGTTTTACTTTATCAGAGAGGCTGAATATTGACTGGATAAGCTTGTTATATATCTTCTTACGTTCCGGATCTTCAATACCATCGATCGTATAAGTAAGCATGTTCCTGTATGTCATGGCTAAATTTTCATACTCATCACGGAAATCACCGGATGAAGTGCTCTTGATGATATCGTCAAGAATATCAAGACTTTGCTTGATACGCTTCTCAGACACCAGCTTATTTAGTCTTCTGTGCTGCAATATCGTTTTTGCGACATCCATTTAATTATCTCCGACAAAAAAATTTATGACAATAAGTTAGTTAAAATTCACTTAAAATGGTATTGCAACAATCAGGCCAGATAGAAGGCTGTAGAGGCTGTAAAGCTTATCCTGTAAAGGCTGTAGATGGCTGTAAACTGCTGTAAAGCTTCTAGAGCCTTTAAAGCCTTTAGGCTTTTTTCAGTATCTTGTGCCGGTGAAAATCAATAACATATTCAATAAGAACTGGCTTCCGACAAGCAGGAAGGAAATGGAAGTACTCGGATGGGATGAGCTTGATGTTGTCCTGTTCACCGGGGATGCATATGTTGACCATCCGTCATTCGGAGCAGCGGTGATTGCCAGGGTTATTGAGGATGAGGATTTCAGGGTGGCAGTTGTTCCTCAGCCAAACTGGAAGGACGATCTGAGGGATTTCCGCAAGATGGGCAAGCCGCGATATTTCTTTGGAGTAACTGCCGGAAATATGGATTCAATGGTGAATCATTATACTGCAGCGCGAAGGCTAAGATCCGATGATGCTTATACCCCTGAGGGCAAGGCAGGCTTCAGACCGGATTATCCGTCAATTGTTTATACCAGAATACTGAAAGAATTATTC
Source organism: uncultured Bacteroidota bacterium (assembly GCA_963744745.1). Taxonomy (GTDB): domain Bacteria; phylum Bacteroidota; class Bacteroidia; order Bacteroidales; family VadinHA17; genus LD21. Next base: position 25,020 of record CAVUVD010000004.1, read on the forward strand.
CCCGATGTTCCGGTTATACTCGGAGGCATTGAGGCTTCAATGAGGCGACTGGCTCATTACGATTACTGGAAGGACAGGCTCGAGCAATCAATCCTGGTGAGCAGCGGAGCCGATATGCTGGTTTATGGGATGGGGGAGGTACCTCTTCGTAATATCCTGAGATTGCTCAGAAAAGGGGTGCCTTTTTCATCGTTAAAAACTATCCCGCAGACTGCTTTTCTGCATGATTAATGAGTCGCCCCTGCCGGTTCAGAATCATTGGAAAGATATTATCCTGCACTCATATGAGGAATGTCTCTCGGGCAAAAAACATTATTCTGAGAATTTTATACGATTTGAAACCGAATCGAACAGGATAGTTTCAGCCCGGCTGATAGAGCCCGGGATTAACGAAGAGTGTGGTTATAAATCCTCCTTTACCTCCTTCAGATGAAGAAGAAGCTGACCGGACATACAGTCTTCCTTTTATGTATCTTCCACATCCGAGGTACAATAAGAAAGGAACTATTCCTGCTTATGAGATGATCAAATTCTCGGTTAATATCCACAGGGGTTGTTTCGGAGGGTGCAGCTTCTGCGCTATTTCTGCCCACCAGGGGAAACAGATTATAAGCCGATCGGAGAAATCAATAATTGATGAGGTTACCAGAATCTCACAGATGCCTGATTTCAAAGGCTATATTTCCGATCTCGGGGGGCCTTCAGCGAATATGTACCGTATGAAGGGCAAGAAAGCAGAAATATGTGAGAAATGCTCACGGCCATCATGTATATGGCCTGCTGTTTGCAAAAATCTTAATACGGGACATAAAGAGCTTACGGAACTCTACAGGAAAGTCAATTCATTGCCCGGTATAAAAAAAGCTTTTGTCAGCAGCGGGGTAAGGTATGATCTTTTGTTTCCGCAATGGAACCCTGAAGCCGGACAAAATGAATCCGAATACCTTGAAGAGCTCATCAGGAATCATGTATCAGGAAGGCTGAAGGTAGCGCCTGAACATAGTTCATCTTCTGTTTTATCCCTGATGAGAAAAGCGCCTTTTGACCTTTTCAGAAAACTGAAAGATAAGTTTGACAGGATAAATAAGAAGCATTCACTTAATTATGAGATCATTCCTTATTTTATTTCTTCCCACCCGGGTTGCTCTGATGCTGAAATGAAAGAGCTTGTCTCAGAAATGAAGGACATGGGCATACGACCTGAGCAGGTCCAGGATTTCACTCCGACACCCATGACACTTTCTGCATGTATGTATTACACTGGTTTTGATCCTTATTCGGGCAAAAAGGTATATGTTGCCAGAAAAGTGGAAGAGAAAAAAAGACAAAAAGAGTATTTTTTCTGGTACAGGAAACCAGGCCGTCAAAAAATGTAGGCTTACACATTTTGTCAACCCATTGCTGGATTTGAACCAAACTAAAATTCCATTTGTTTTACTTAACGTGAAAGAAGTTCTGCAATAGTCAGAATGATAGCATTTTGATTGTCTAATTAAACTGAATGAAGATGAGAACAATGAAATCAGTTATGGGTAAGGTATTGGTTTCGGCAATGCTTGTCCTTGGTCTTACAGCGGCTTCATGTAATCAGCGGAGCGGAGAAGTTAAGGTAAAGGAAGACCGGGAAGGAAATGAAGAAGTCCGTATCAGAGAGCGTCAGAATACCGATAGTGTTGATATAAAACGTGATCAGACCATTGAACGTGATGAAGATGGTTACGGAGACACAAAAGTGAAAGACAACACTAAGATAGATATGGAACGCGATCGTAATGAAGGACAGGGCGGCAGTGAAGGAAACCAGGGGAACCGCGGTACAAACCAGGGTAATGACAGAAGCGGCGATGCTGCAAGTAAAAGGAAATAAAAAGCTGGCTGTTCTCCGGTTAAAAAAGAAAAACCGGTCTCAAAAAGGGACCGGCTTTTCAATTACCATAAACCAAACTTCAAATCTTATTATTCATATTCTTTAAGAATATTCTTGACATCATCGGGTGAGACACGACCATATGTCTTGTCCCCCACAAGCACAACGGGAGCAAGTCCACAGGCGCCAACACACCTGAGGCTCGAGAGTGAGAATTTGTTGTCGGTAGTACATTGACCAACCTTAATACCGAGCTCCTTCTTAAATTCGTCAAGCACTTTTTCAGCCCCCCTTACATAACAGGCTGTTCCCAGGCAGATACTTATGGGATGTTTGCCCTTAGGCTGCATGGTGAAGAACGAATAAAAGGTCACAACACCATAAACCCTTGCAACCGGAATGTTTAGCCCTTCAGCAATGACCTCCTGCACTTCTGCAGGCAGATAACCGAAATGTTCCTGGCATGAATGCAGGACATTGATGAGTTCCTGTGGATCGTTTTTGAAATTATTGCATACTCCTGAGATGAAGTCCACATCCTCTTTTCTTAATTCAATTTTTATATGAGACATAACCTGAATTTTTTATGTTGATCTCCGATAAACTATTTTTTGATAACAACTTCTTTTTTCCTGTCGAAGTAGTGAGTGTGAAGAAGATGATGAGCCTTTTCACTGTTGGGCTTACCAAGGAACTCTTCATATAATTTGATTATGAACGGGTTCTCATGAGATTTCCTGAGAGGCTTTTTGCGATCCTCAGCATAAATTGCCCTGGCTCTTGCCTTGATAATTTCAGAATCGCCATGATGCAACGGCTGACCGCCACCTCCAATGCAGCCTCCCGGACATGCCATAACTTCTATTGCGTGGAATTTTGATTTTCCGGCCCTTACATCCTCCAGAAGCTTCCTCGCATTACCAAGTCCGTGAGCAATACCAATGTTTACCGGAAGTCCGTTGAAGTCAATTGTTGCGGAACGAACACCTTCCATGCCTCTCAGTTCTGTAAAGTCAAGTCTTTCGAGTTTTTTACCGGTATAAATCTCATAAGCGGTACGGCAGGCAGCTTCAATAACCCCACCTGTTGCACCGAATATTACCCCGGCACCGGTTGAAGCGCCAAGTGGAGCATCGAAGTCCTCGTCAGGAAGACTCTTCAGGTCGATATTTGCCTGCTTGATGAATGCAGCAAGCTCTCTTGTTGATATCGAGTAATCCACATCGGGATTATTATCAACTGAGAATTCATCCCGCTGGCATTCATATTTTTTGGCAAGACAAGGCATGATCGATACTACAACCATATCTTTTCTGTTGATGCCGATCTTGTCAGCAAAATATGTTTTTGCAATTGCACCGAACATCTGCTGCGGGGATTTTGCTGTTGAAGGTACATCCTTCAAATCCGGGAAATAATATTCAAAAAAGTTCACCCAACCGGGGCAGCATGAGGTGAGTATCGGAATTCTTGCTGTTGTATCACCGGCGAGATGTCTCTTCAGCCTGTCGAGCAATTCTGTACCCTCCTCCATAATTGTAAGGTCGGCAGCAAAATCTGTATCAAAAACATAATTGAATCCCAGTGCTCTCAGGGCTGCGACCATTTTGCCCGTAACAAGTGTTCCGGGTTCCATACCGAATTCTTCGCCCAGAGCAGCTCTTACAGCGGGAGCTGTCTGAACAATGACCATTTTTGTCGGATCTGCAAGCGCCCTGAGCACCTGGGGTACATGGTTTACCTCTGTAAGGGCTCCTGTCGGGCAGACTGCAACACACTGCCCGCAATAGGTGCAGGGTGAGTGTTCGAGATTCTGTTCGAAGGCAGGGGCTACAGCAGCGCCAAAACCTCTTTTAAAAGCTGACAGTGCTCCGACAGTCTGAACATCATTACACATCGTCTCGCATCTGCGGCACATTATACATTTATCGAGGTTCCTTATTATTGAAGGTGAGGTGTCGGGTCTGTAAGTTGACATTTCAGCATATTCCTGTCCGGGTATTTCCCTGATACCCAGTCTGTGAGCCATGTTCTGGAGATCACAGTTGCCTGATTTAGAACACACCAGGCAATCCTTAGGGTGGTCTGACAGAATAAACTCCATAACGGTTCTGCGGGCATTCAATACCCTGGTTGTATGGGTTTTTACTACCATACCTTCTTCGCAATTCGTTGCGCATGTGGGAGCGAGATTCCTTCTTCCCTGGACCTCGGCCACGCATATGCGGCAACCTGCGGGTTTATTCTCAATATTAAGATCGTGCAGGTGCATATAGCAAAGTGTCGGGATATCTATTCCTGCTTCCTTTGCTGCACTTAATATAGTTGTCCCTTTCGGTACACTTATTTCTTTATTGTCAATGGTAAGCTTCACTGTTTCCATTATTCTTCCTGATTAACTGATATAGATTGCATCAAATTTACACTTCTCCATGCACGACCCGCATTTGATACATATAGCAGGATCGATGTGATGAGCCTCTTTTCTCTGGCCTGAAATAGCATTAACAGGGCAGATCCTGGCACAAGCCGTACATCCAACGCAGTTTTCAGCGTTAATAATGTATTCCATCAGGCTCTTGCATTGGCCGGCGGGGCATTTCTTACCATGGATATGAGCCATATACTCCTCCTTATAGTTCTCCATCATTGAAAGAACCGGGTTGGGTGAAGTCTGGCCCAGACCACACAATGAAGTATCCTTGATAACATTGCTCATGTTCCTGAGACGTTCATAATCGCCCGGAAGCGCTTTTCCTTCACATATCTGGCCCAGGAGCTCATGGAGGCGTTTGTTGCCTATTCTGCAGGGTGCGCACTTTCCGCATGATTCTTCAACGGTGAATTCAAGGAAGAATTTGGCCATTGAAACCATGCAGTCATCTTCATCAAGTACGATCATTGCACCGGATCCCATTATTGAGCCAGCAGCTGTAAGGTTTTCGAAATCAATAGGAGTGTCGAGATGTTTATCTGAAAGGCAACCTCCTGAAGGCCCGCCTGTTTGTACACCTTTGAACTTTTTACCATTCCTGATGCCTCCACCTATCTCGAAGATCACTTCCCTCAGAGTGGTGCCCATAGGTACTTCGATGAGTCCGACATTATTGATCTTGCCTGCAAGAGCAAAAACTTTTGTGCCTTTTGATTTTTCTGTTCCGATGGAAGCATACCATTTTGCACCCTTAAGGATTATTGCTGGTATTGCTGCATACGTTTCAACATTGTTCACGTTTGTCGGTTTGTTCCTGTATCCTGATTCAGCAGGGAAAGGGGGTTTAAAGGTTGGCTCACCACGGAGTCCTTCCATTGAATGAATGAGCGCTGTTTCCTCACCGCAGACAAACGCACCTGCACCGTAACGCAAGTTAATATCGAAGCTGTAATCTGTCCCGAAAATATTATTACCAAGAAGACCATATTCACGGGCTTGTTTGATAGCAATTTTAAGTCTTTCAATTGCAAGAGGATACTCGGCACGGATATATATTAGTCCGTTCGTTGCACCTATTGCATAGCCGCATATCGCCATTGCCTCAAGAACTGAATGTGGATCACCTTCCAGCACCGAGCGGTCCATGAATGCTCCCGGGTCGCCCTCATCAGCGTTGCAGACAACATATTTTTCATCAGACTGGTTTTTTCTTGCAAGTTCCCATTTCAGTCCGGTAGAAAATCCAGCACCTCCGCGGCCTCTTTGCCCGGAGTCCTTAACTTCTTTTATCACCTGGTCGGGTGTCATTTCCGTAAGAACTTTACCCAGGGCCTGGTAACCATCACGGGCAATATATTCGTCTATACTCTCAGGATTTATAAACCCGCAATTCCTGAGGACTATCCTCATCTGTTTCTTGAAGAAATCCATGTGCTTTGAGTCGAGCACCACTTCTTTCCTGACAGGATCTTTATACAGGAGCCTTTCAATTTTTCTTCCTTTTATAATATGTTCTTCAACGATGGTCTGGGCATCTTCGGGTTTTACCTGTGTATAGAAAGTATTATCAGGCATAACCTTCACGATCGGGCCTTTTTCGCAGAAACCGAAGCAACCCGGTCTTTATCACCTGTACTGAACCGACAAGATTTCTTATATCGAGTTCATCTTTCAGGTTGCAGACAATGGCGTCGCTTTCCGATGCATGGCAGCCTGTACCACCGCAAACCAAAAGATGCATGCTGTATTTTGACATTTTGTATTCTCCTTATTCTTTTAAATCAACACTCCGATAATTAACAGGGATAATACCATCCACGAGCTCGCCTGTTTTGATATACTTCTCTATTATCTGGTCGGCTCTTTTGAGGTCGACATAACCGTAAACAACAGGTTCATTGCCGGGAAGTTTTACCTCGATTGTAGGTTCAGCGTAGCAATATCCCATGCATCCTGTCTGAGTTACAACAGCAGCAATATTCCTTTTTTCGAGCTGGTCGAGAAAGAACTCCATTACTGCTTTTGCGCCTGATGCTATTCCGCAGGTTGCCATTGCCACTTTCACCTGAACAAGACTATCAGGATCTGTGGCTTTGACCCTGAGGTCAAGCCCTGACTTCATTTCCTCGCGTTTCTTCTTAAGATCCGCTAATGATGTGATTTTTGACATGTTAATTACCTTTTGTTAAGACTTCTGTATGAAGATTATAAATATAAACCTTTTTCTGTTCTAGTCTGATACACTGATAGCTCTGAGGTTTTCCATGATCATTTTCTTTATATCTCCCAGCAGCTGGTAATCGTTCGTTTTTTTTAAAACTCTGCAAATATAATAATCTTAGTGTTAACAAAATAACAATGTTAATAAAATAACACTATTTTATACTGGTTCTAAATAGAATCTTGATTCTCTTGCAGAATTCATGATCCGGATTAAGTAAGTTATTATTCTTTCCCATTATTTTAATTATACCTTCTTTTGAGAGAGAGCATAATTCCCGGGCATCGGAATAAAAGCCAAATTTTGCTATTTTTGTTTTTTACTATAAACCTGAACATACTCAATGAAAAAAGCAGGATCACTTTTACTTGCTTCCACAGTTTTATTTTTTCTTTTCAATAAGTGCCTGTGGGCGCAAATGCCCGGAAGGGGCTCAAACGAGGTTGCCATTACAGGATGGCAGGATGATTCGCATTATATAATCAGAACCTTTGATGTTCAAAAGAAACCTGTTTACCAGAGTATAGATATAAGATCAGGAAAGGCTGTAAACATAGAACCGCCGAAATCAGGCAGGGATCTACTTTCCGGGATGTTGCCTGAAGGAACAAGCCTTTCAGCAACTGATGCAATAAGTGAGGACATGAACAGCGTTGTTATTTCAAAAGATAATGACCTTTATTATTTCAAAACAGGCAATTCCGGTCTCGAACGTCTTACTAATGACAGTATCAGCGAGGTAAATGCAAGATTTTCTCCTGATGGCTCAAGAATTGCTTATACAAGGAATAAAGACCTTTATGTTTACAATCTTACTGATAAAAAGGAGATAAGGCTAACCTCTGATGCGACAGATCGGATATATAATGGTTATTCATCCTGGGTATATATGGAGGAGATACTCGGCAGGTCGAGCAGGTATGCCGCTTTCTGGTGGTCTCCTGACGGGAACAGGATAGCCTATCTGAGAACTGATGAAACCAAAGTTCCGGAATTTACTCTTAACCGGCTTGATGAACCTGATGGGATTCACGGAACCCTCGAAATAACACCTTATCCCAAGCCCGGAGATCCGAATCCGAGCGTCAGGATGGGAATTGCTGATGTCAGGACTGCCAAAACAACATGGGTAAGTACTGAAGATGTCGACCAGTACCTTGCATGGCCTTTCTGGGCGCCTGACAGCAAGAACCTTGCTGTCCAGGTTGTAAACCGGGACCAGAATCACCTTTCTGTAATACTTGCTGATCCGGAAACAGGAAGTTATAAGACTATTTATGAGGAAAGTTATAAAACATGGCTTGACTTTCATGAGGATATTCACGTTATGAATGATGGATCAGGTTTTATAATCAGGTCATACAGGAACAGCTGGGATAACTTGTATTACTATAAATGGGATGGAAGCCTGGTCTCACAACTGACTGATTTTGACTTCAGGGTGACTTCAATTGACAGAGTCGATGAAAATAACAGGGTCATTTATTTTTCAGCTACCGGTTCTGAATCAACCGATAGTCATGCTTACAGGGTAGGGCTCGATGGAAAGAATCTCCTCCAGATAACACATGGGCCAGGAACTCATACAATCAATATCTCCCCGAAAGGAAGTTATTTTATTGATACCTGGAGCAGCTTTGATAGTCCCGGTTCAATGCTTGCTTATGATAAACGGGGAAAGCAGATCCGTGAGATACACAGGTTCGAGCTACCGGATACGGAAAAACAGATTAAAACGGAGTTTACCAGGATCACGACATCAGACGGGCTTTTTAACCTCCCAATAACAATAACATATCCGTCCGGATTCAATCCTTCGGGCAAATACCCTGTTGTCTTCACTATATATGGCGGTCCGGATTCAAAGAACATATATAACCGCTGGCCAGGGAACAATCAATCCTGGTATGCCAGGAACGGAATTGTCCAGATCCGGGTTGATCACAGGGGATCCGGGCATTTCGGTAAGCGTGGAAATGATTACCTGCACAGGAATCTTGGAAAATGGGAGATACTCGATTATGCTGATGCAGTGAAGTGGCTCCTCACAAAACAATGGACAGACTCAATGAAAATAGGTATAACCGGAAGTTCCTACGGAGGGTACATGAGCTGCATGGCGCTTACAAAGGGCGCCTCATTCTGGACGCACGGGTTTGCCGGATCGTCGGTTACTGACTGGAGGCTATACGATAACATTTATACCGAAAGGTTTATGGACACTCCACAGGACAACCCTGATGGATATCGCGAATCATCGGCCCTGACTTATGCAGCAGATTATAAAGGTAAACTCTACCTGACTCACGGCGACATGGATGATAATGTACATTTGCAGAACTCAATCTATCTTATATCAAGGCTACAGGATGAAGGAAAGGTTTTCGAGTTTATGATCTACCCGGGTGGGCGTCATGGATGGGGCGGAGCTAAGGCCACCCATTTAAGGAACGAGGAATACAATTTTTGGCTCAGAAATTTTTTCAACAAATAAAGATTTTATGATAACAGGCATTCTGAAGGAATCTGCTGGTGAAAACAGGGTAGCTCTTCTGCCGGGTGAAGTCCTTTCCCTCAAAAAACTCGGTGTCGATGTTATTGTTGAATCACATGCTGGCGACGGCGCTTTCGCCGGCGACAATGATTATGCTTCCGCAGGAGCAATGAATGACACAAGAAAAAATATCATCTCAAAGGCCGATCTGCTGTTATCTGTCAATCCTCCCGTTTCTGATCCGCTTGATCTTTTCAGGGAAGGACAGATACTTTGTTCTGTTCTTAATCCTGTGGAGAACAAAGAATGGATTGATAACGCCAGGTTGAAGGGACTCACCATACTTGCTCTGGATCTGATTCCAAGGACCACACGTGCCCAGTCAATGGATATTCTGTCATCAATGGCTACAGTAGCTGGCTACAAGGCAGTTCTTGACGCTGCTTCAAAACTACCGAGGTTTTTTCCCATGTTCATGTCGGCTTCTGGTACTATTAAACCTGCGAGAGTATTGATACTGGGTGCAGGTGTTGCCGGTCTCCAGGCAATTGCAGTTGCACGTAAACTTGGTGCAGTTGTCGAGGTATTTGATGTCAGATCTGCCGTGAAAGAAGAGGTAAAAAGTCTCGGTGGCAAATTCATCGAAGTTGAAGGCGCCCGCGAAGATGCTGCAGCAGGAGGTTATGCAGTGGAACAGACTGAAGAATTCAAAAAGAAACAGCAACTACTGATTCAGCAAAGAGCGGTAGCAGCCGATGTAATAATCTGCACTGCCCAGATCCCCGGGAAAAAGGCTCCTGTGCTTATCCCGGGTGAAACAGTAAAGTCGATGAAGCCCGGTTCTGTTATCGTTGACCTGGCGGCATCAACCGGTGGAAACTGTGAGCTTACAGTCGATGACAGGAATATTTCCGTAAACGGGGTAAATATTATAGGTAAAACTGATTATCCTTCCGGGATGCCTACTGATGCGAGCCGGATGTTCGGCAGTAACATTATCAACCTGCTCAAAACAATGATAGGAAAGGGAGGAATACTGAACCTTGACTTCTCCGATGAAATTATCCGCGGCACAACAGTAATTCATAAAAAGGAGTATGTAAGCGAAAGGCTTAAGCAGATGCTAAACATTAAATAAGGTGGTTCTATGGAAAATGTTTTGAATTTTGTTTATAACAACAGGGAAATGATCTTCCTTGTTATTTTATCGGTTTTCCTTGGTATCGAGGTTATAAGCCATGTACCTGCTATCCTTCATACACCCCTGATGTCGGGCGCCAATGCAATTCATGGAGTGGTTATTATCGGAGCCATAATTGTTATGGGTCATGCAGATACAACCGGTTCAATGATACTGGGATTCCTTGCGGTGATCCTTGGAACGCTTAATGTTGTTGGCGGATTTGTTGTCACCGACAGGATGCTGGAAATGTTTAAAAGGAAGAAATAGCGAAGATAAAACTGAATATCTCTATGAACGAACTCAACCAGACTATCGGAATCTCAATACTGGAGATAATTTATATCATCGCTTCAGTTTTATTTATTATCGGGCTGAAAAAGCTCAGTCATCCACTCACGGCCAGGAGGGGTAATATTTTCGCAGCGGTCGGGATGGGAATGGCAATAGTCGGAACTATTCTTTTCCATCAGAAAGATGGTAAACCGATCGGTAATATAGGATACATCATTGCAGCTATTGCCATTGGAACTGTAATCGGATGGGTGATCGCCCGGCGTGTAAAGATGACAGCAATGCCTCAGCTTGTGTCTTTCTTCAATGGTATGGGAGGAGCTGCTGCAGCTTTGATCTCAATGATGGAGTTCCCTCACGTGAATCCTGGCCTTATAGCCAGATCTGGCATGGCTAATGGACAGGTTCTGGCAATACTGCTGGGACTTGTTATTGGAACTGTTTCCTGGGCAGGCAGTATGATCGCCTTCGGGAAGCTTGACGGCAGGATCGGAGACCTGAGAGTAAAAGCGATGAAGTATGTCAACCTTTCTATCCTGCTGTTCATAGTTGCCTTTATGGCATTCATCATGACACGCGATGTGCAGTCATCTGCCGAACTGATGTCCTTTATGTATATCCTGTTCGCAGTATCCGTCATATATGGTGTATTGTTTGTAATGCCAATCGGCGGAGCTGATATGCCTGTTGTGATTTCTTTACTTAATTCCTTCACAGGTGTTGCAGCTGCAATGGGTGGCTTCCTGTATAACAATCAGGCAATGCTCACGGGAGGTATTCTGGTTGGTTCTGCAGGTACAATCCTTACTATCCTGATGTGTAAAGCGATGAATCGCTCTCTGTTGAATGTTATTGTCGGAGTTTTTGGAGGAGGAGGGGAGTCAGCGTCAGCTGTTGCAGGTTCTATTAAAGAAATAACCCTGAGTGATGCGGCTGTTCTACTTGGCTTCTCAAGGAAGGTGGTGATCGTTCCGGGTTATGGCCTCGCCGTTGCACAGGCTCAGCATATCTGTCATGAGCTCGACAAGCTTCTTGAGGAGAAAGGAGTTGAAGTGAAATATGCTATCCATCCTGTAGCCGGGAGAATGCCAGGACACATGAACGTCCTTCTGGCTGAAGCTGATGTACCTTATGAACAACTTGTGGAAAGCGATGAAATTAATCCTGATCTTCCAAATACTGATGTGGTTGTTGTAATCGGAGCCAACGATGTGGTAAACCCGGCTGCCGAGGATGACCCTTCCAGTCCAATCTATGGTATGCCTATCATCAGGGCAAGGGAAGCAAAAAATATTATTGTCATGAAAAGAGGAATGGGAAAAGGTTACGCTGCTATTGAGAACCCTCTTTTCTACAATGATAAATGCAGAATGCTTTTCGGCGATGCAAAATCAACGTTACAAAACCTGGTAAATGAAGTAAAGAGTCTCTGAAAGCTCCTGAGATTTCAGATTCATCAGGGAAACATTTGTGTGTGAATTATATAACACTATTCCGTAATTATGTAATCCTGTCATTGGCACTTTTTTCTTTCTTGCATTTTGACCAATTAACAGACATGAAAGGTCATGAGAAAATGTGCAGATATTCTGAACTCTGACTCCGAATTTCATTAAAACATGAAGGTTATCCTGGTTTTTGTATCTACCCTGAATGGGAAAGTTACCCGGGCGAATGATCCTGAGGTCCGCCACTGGTCGTCAAAAAGCGACCAGGAGCATTACAGCAGGATATGGAAAGAATCCAGTCTGATAGTAATGGGCAGTAATACATGGAATGATAATATTATCAAACCATCGGACAAAAGACTAATCCTTGTAATGACGAGGCAACCGGATGCATACAGGGAAAAGACAATACCCGGTCAGGTGGAATTCACTGACAGTAATCCTGCGGAGCTTGTTGAAAAATTCAGAAATTCCGCCACAGAGATCATGACTGTTGTCGGTGGCCCTCAGGTTGCGACATCGTTCCTGAAAGAATCCCTTATTGATGAGTTATGGCTGACAATTGAACCAAGATTGTTCGGAAAGGGGTACGGCCTGGTTACCGAATCTGATCTCGATATCAGGCTGAAACTGGCTGAACTGGTAAAAGCCAATGATGATGGAACTCTGATTACAAAGTATTCAGTTATCAGATAAGATCTTCGAGATCATCGTTATCGCTAAGGCTGTAGTAGTTATTCTCTTCGTCTTCTGTTCCGATATCTTCAAGTTCATCATCAAATTCGGTACCCGGAATATCGAGATCATCCTCAAAGGAATCGCTGTTTTTTCGGGAATCTTTTGTTTTGTATAAATCCTCCGGATCTATCTCATCTTCATGTTTTGCCTTATAGTAGATATCATCCTCTTTTTCATATTCAGGATAACCCGGAAGATCTTCCAGATCCTCATGTTGTTTCTCCTTTAATCTCTGATAAGTTTTCATTTTTATTCTGGTTGAAGGTTTTGGTAATTTTAATTAATATATCTGAAAACATACTTGAGAGCGCAAGATGCTTCATGAGCAGCATTCCCGTTTCTGTAATTGCCGGTGAGTAATCTCAGAAGCGACTGAAGGGCTTTCTTTTCACTTCTTGTGAGAAGACACTGAAGCACATGATGAGCTTTGCCCGGAAAGATAAAATGCTTTCCATCCCTTATTGTGAGAAGTAAAGGGACAATGCTCTTTCTCCCTATCCTTATCAGGCTTTCCGCGGCGATCCATCTTACATCATATTCCTTGTCATCAAGCAGGTCAATAAGCACATTGATCGAGCGTTTATCTGCAACGATGCAAATAGTCTTATCCAGTTCAGCCTGAATAAGGTTATACAATAATCTTTCCTGATCATGCTTTTTTGGAATGATCGATTTCCTCTCAACATATTTTTCAGGTCCAATGCTGCTCATCTTGCATGTCAGAAATGCAATGGCAAAAATAGGACCCTCTCTGCTTTAATTCCTTACACGATTTTAATTATGTATTACATTTTTCACACATGAAAACAGTACACTGTACACGGCACAAGGCACAGGGAGTGACGGTACAGTGGAAAATGGTAGGATCATTCCTTTGGTTCGGGGATTTTGGAGATCCGGCGCAAGTGTCTTTTCAGTCCTGAAAATCTTGCAGAAAGGAAAGTACTGACAATTTCGAGGGCAAGCTGATTCCCGGTTATTCTTCCACCAAGACAGATGAGATTCATATTATCATCTTCCACGCCCTGGTGGGCTGAAAATGTATCGCAGATAAGACAAGCTCTTACACCCGCGATCCTGTTTGATGCAATGCAGGCTCCCACTCCGCTGCCACACACTGCAACTCCTCTTTCTATTTTTTTCTTAGATAATGCTTTCGCTAATGGCAATACATAATCAGGATAGTCGTCTTCGCGATCATATGTTTTGTTCCCGAAATCAGTGATCTCAAAACCATTGTTATGCAACTCCTCTTTAAGGAACTCTTTTAGTTCAAATCCACCGTGATCGCTGGCTATACCTATTTTCATAAGATGGAGTTTTTTCAGATTCCCCGATCAATACTATTTCATTTCTGCAAATTGTTTTATCCTGATTTTGGCAAATGAGTCGGGGAAATGACTGTTAATGTAATCTATAAGCTTTTCACGGACATCTGTCCTCAGATCCCAGTTCTTACCGGAATCGGCGCTGCTGAGCACAATTCTTACCTCTTTGTAATGGTCTGTCGTATTGGTCACCTGGATATTGGCTGTTCTCCCGTCCCAGTTACTGTTCTTCTTTAATATCCCGGGGAGAATCTCACGTAAACGGTCAACAGGAAAACCGTAATCGACATACAGGAAAATAGTGCCTGTCGAGCTTGTATCGGATCTGGTCAGGTTCTGAAAAGGCTTGTCAAGGAACCAGGTGACAGGAAGTATCATTCTCCTTTCATCCCATATCTGAACAACAACATATGTAAGCTGTATTTCCTCTATCCTGCCGAATTCCCCTTCAACGATGACAATATCATCGAGCCTGATCGGTTGTGTTATTGCGAGTTGAATACCCGCGAGTATCATACTCAGACTTTTTTGTGCCGCAAAACCGACTATAATGCCCATAATCCCTGCAGACGTCAGAACGCTTATACCTACTTTTCTTGCCTGCTCGAATGTCATGAGAGCCGCACCAATTGCGATAATAGAGATAATTGTAACCGCAATTGCCCTGAAAACTTTTACCTGGGTAAGGCTTTTCCTTGCTCTTATGTCGCTTACATTCCTGAGATCGTACCTTGACTGAATGTAATACGAAACTGCTGTTACAAACCTGGATGAGATCCAGGCCAGATTAAAGATCAGCAGCAGATTATTTATCTTCAGCAGGACAGGGAAGAAGGAGTATTGTGAATAAAAGAGTCGAAAGAATATATTCAGCAGGAACCAGAATAATAACCATAATAATGGACCTTTGAATAGTCGTACGATGTGATCATCGAGGGTGCTGCTTGTTGTCAGAGCCTTCTTTCCGGCCCATGAAAAAATGCGGCTGTAAATGAAATAGACCACAACCAGAACCGCAATTAGAACTGCAGTCTGTGTAAAAAAATCCAGTGTCTGGTTGCTGAAGTATTGTTTCATCCAATACCCAGGGTTAGATAATTAAAAAGATGCTGCCTGAAAGGATCGTTCGTCGCTGGTCGCCATTGTACGGAATTCAGATGGAGCAAAACCTGTCATTTTCTTGAATTGATATGACAAATGGGCAACACTGCTGTAATTTGTTAAATATGAGATCTCTTTAAGGTTAAGCTTTTCATTTACAAGTAATTCTTTTACGTGCTCTATCTTTTTGGCTATGAAGTATTTTTCAACGGATACCCCGGTGACCTCCGAAAACAGATTCGACAGGTAGGTGGAATTATAATGAAGCCTCCTGCTCAAATAATCTGAAAGGGTGATCTTAATCTGTTCATCGGCACTGTGAACCAGTTCGTTAATGGCAATCTTTATTTTTTCAACCAGCGCATATTTTTTATTTTCCCTGATTTCAAGACCGAGAACTTTAAGTTTCTGATCAAGAATTTCCATTGTTTCGACCGGAACATTACCCGGAGTCTGGATCTCGCCAAGTTCTACATATTCATACGGAATTTTCAATTCATCGAGGGCGGACTTTACTACCAAAATGCATCTGGTGGAAACCATGTTCTTAACTGATATTTTCATACTTATCTCCCTTTTTTAGTTCCTTACCTTGTTTAATCAGTTGTGATCACTGTAAAACTGTTTAACTCACAGATCAAAAATATGGTAAATAAGAGGCTGGGGCATTAAGTATGCATTAAGATCAAGTTAAGACAGAGTTAAGATTTGGCTCTGTATAACCAGCTGATAGACAGCATTTAACAAAAATTAGTTTCGTGTTTTGTAGATATCTGACAGTTCTTTGAATAATTCCTTTTCTCTCCTGGTGAGGTTGGAGGGTATATCTCCTGAAGGCGCTCTTAATGTCTTTCTGACTGGCGTTTTTGTCAATTTCGAGTACTTTGTAATAATCGATGAACATAGACGCTTAGACTGTGTGATTATTTTAACAAGGACGATGAGGATATGTTTAGGCGAACGGTGCTGAAGACCCCCTGCCTTGGCACACATGGCCTACACACCCCCCTGAAGGGGGTTTCAATTGGGATGCTGGGGTACAAGGTACGAGGGTACTGGTTACTGGGTACTGGGTACTGGTTACTGGTTACTGGTTACTGGTTACTGGTTACTGGTTACTGGTTACTGGTTACTGGTTACTGGTTACTGGTTACTGGTTACTGATTACTGATTACTGAATACTATTCCATTATTCCGGGTTTTGAAACCTCGAAATCTCTGAAACCATAATCTGAGGTTTTATATGCATTGGTCCTGAAAATGTTATAACTGTCAGCAGGAATATAAGGGTAAAAAGAGAGTGAGACCTGGAATGTATTAAACATAAGATAATCGTTCTTTATCAGCAAGCCCAGGCCAAACAGGGAATAAAATCTTCCTTCATGACCAATAGGTTCCTCACCAAGGATACCGAAATGCGTGAACAGGTATGGTCCGAAATGGAATCCTGCCAGGTTCCAGGGTGCATAGCTTTGTGTTTGCAATGAAATGACCGTGAGGTTTGACGCCAGTGATTCGATGCTTTCAAATCCCTTTATACCAACCCTGAGCGGTTGGTTTTCGACAGGAGATCTTTTTATTCCAAAGGCGAATGACGGCTGGACAAACTGTCGCAGTTTCCAGTTGCCCAAAGTTAACAACCTGGTAAAATATGTTATTCTTCCTGTCAGCATACCCTGGTGAAAACCTGTGAGGTCTAAAAAAGTACCATATGAAAGGTGAGTACTAAGGTAACCAAACGAATAATAGGTTCCGGAACCTGCATTCAATCCCAGATATAACCTGCTTTTCTGCTGGTAATGTCTGCCTATTGTAAAACCGGCAATCTTTCCGGCCGGAACATCTTCCGTTTTCCCGTAATTGAAGATATACCGGTCGCGGAAATATTTTCTTGAAGTTATGCTCAGCGCGCCGAAGAGATAACTGTTGTTGTTAAAAATGTCTGCATCAATCGCCTCCTGAGTTCTTGATGGGCTTCCTGAACTGATGTACCGGCCTGAAAGAACCAGGCTTGTTATTCTTTCATTATCCCTTTCCCTGAAGATGCGCCAGGATCTTCCCAGCCAGAAATCTCTGACATTCATTTTATTGGAAAGAAATCTGATAGAGTCTGTAATATAAGTCTGCGTGGTCATTATCTGTCCCAGGAATGCTCCCCCGGCCCAACGCACTCCGGGCGAGTAGAAAGGCCTGTTCAATTCAATACTCCTAATTATATTTCCATTATCGGAAAACATGTATTGAGGATTAATACTGACAGGGGAATAAAAATACTCATCGAAATCATGGATTTTCTGGAGATCCTTTCCGGGAGAAAAAAGGTATTGAATGTTCAGGCTGGTATATGTATTCCGTATGTTGGGCATAAGGTAACTGACGTGGGTTACATTCCCTTTGTCCTGTTTCCATCGCGTGGACAACTCAAATGTGTTCCCTGTTCCGGCAAAATTCAGATCCCGTACCCCGAAACCTATATCTGTGCTTGTTCTGAAGGCTGATGGCAGCAGACTCCATACATCAATAACTCTCAGAGTTACATCCACAGAATCGCGGCTTACCGGAGTAACATCAAGATAGATGTCCCTTATATATTTCTGTGATCTTATAAGTCTTTCAGACTCTATAACCGTTGCAGAATCGTATTTCTCATCAGGTTTGAACAGTAGCAGGTTTTTGATGACCGGAGAATTTGTTTTTGAATGCAATCCATTGCCAATGTTATATATCGCTTTGTCAGGATGCACAGAAGTATCCCGGATATTATAACCGAATGGATCGAAGCTTTGTATGTTTATCCTCCTTATTGTTTTACCCTGTCCTGTTTTGTGATTCCTGGATTCAAAAAGCTGGACGGTCGAGAATTCAGGACGGGTTTCCTTTGCAAGTCTGCGGAAAAGGAATCTGTGAATCATACGGCCGAATTTCGATTTGCCGCTGATTGTCTCAAGATTCTGATATTTGGTTGAATCCTCTGAGTTTCTGCTTGATGCTTCATCGATTGAATTATAAATCAATGAATCCTCGACTATTATTGTCGAATCCCGGGCAGTTTTGTCCTCTTGTGCCATGATGCTTACCCGGCACAACAGGAGCATGGTCATAAGGATGAATCTCAGGTACATTTTAAAAAAAATGCATTTCCAGGAATTAGTAATTCTGAAAATGCTTTAATAAAATTCAGGATTGCCAGGAGATGAAAAATCAGTATATGACCTTTCCCAGCAGTCTTCTGAGAAGACGTCCGGTAAGGCCCTGAAAGTATTTCTTTGTTATGTAACCTGCTGTAAGGCCGACTGTTGCAATCATGGCTGTCCTGATCAGGTTAGGACCAGTAAAAACCTGATTAAAAGTTGATCTGACCACATTTGTTGGTTTCAGTTTTTCCTTCACAACTTCAAATTCTGCTTTAAGCAATTCCTTTTCAGCTTTCTTTTTGTCCTCAAGAAGCAGGATTGCATCTTTCAGTTCCGCGGTTGTTGTTATTTTTTGCATGAATTAATTGAGCATTGATTTGATAATACTGTTGCCAACAATTTTCTTCAGCCAGTTATGCTTGACAAAAAACAGTACCGCAAATAAAATACCGTACAATCCCGCCATAACCATGAAACCGTACCATGCTTTTCCAAGGACCTCGCCAAGCAGAAGGGAAAGTCCAACTGACAGCATCAAAAAGAAAAATACAAAAAAGAACATGGCCACTATCTTTGAGGCAGCAGATGATGCACCATCAGAAATCTTGTCAACGGCCTTAAGTCTGATGAGTTCGAAACTCGTTCTGGTATAATCTTCAGCTCTTTCGAGAAGGGCTTCAAAACTACTTTTTTCCTCCATACAGTTTTGATATTTGCGGTACTTCAGGAGATATGCGGCTTACATCATTGCCGATTCAATATCCTTTTTTGCTTTTTTTGCTCCGGACATTCCTTTTTCCACGTCATCTTTTACTTTCTCAAACTTCTCATTCATGCTGTCAACCACCTGGTTGAATTTTTCCTTAACTGCATCGGCATAATCCTCACCGGCTTCAGCAATTTTCCTGCGGGTTTCAGAACCTTTATCCGGGGCAAACAGAATGCCAAGTACTGCGCCAACGGCAACACCTGCGAGTACACCTAAAATCACTTTTCCTGAGCTCATAATAATATATTTTTAATTGTTGATTATTTAAATTCGGGAATCAATTCAGACCCCTCTTCCCGAGATGATTCTTAACAAAACTGCAATTACGGCTATCACCAGCAGCACATGAATAATGCCTCCTGCATGAAAACCCACAAGGCCGATCAGCCATGCTATGACCAGAATTACGGCGATCACATAAAGCAAATTTCCCATGGTATTAATTTTTTAGTAAGTATTAAACAGAAATTTCACTTACAAAGATTGAATTCTTTGGAAAGTTTCCTGTTACATATAAACCCTAATAAGTTACATATTTCACACTTAATGCTGTTTATCAGTCATTTCGGGCTTCTCAGACGTATTCCAGCGGAATGCGTTTCTTATTTTTAAGATGTTTAAAATGGGAAGGGGTGTAGCCGGTTTGCTTCTTGAACTGGCTTGAAAGATGGGCAACACTGCTGTAATGCAGTTTGAAAGCAATTTCTTTAAGGTTCAGTTCATCATATATCAGCAATTCTTTTACTTTTTCGATTTTATGAAGAATGAAGAATTTCTCAATTGTAGTTCCCTGAACTTCGGAAAAAAGATTAGCAAGGTATGTATAGTCATAATTTAGTTTTTCACTGAGATAATCCGATAAATTCTTCCTCAAAGGTTCATCTGAATAATGGACAATATCAACAATGAGAAGCTTTATCTTTTCAATGAGCATACTCTTCTTATCATCCATTAGTTCAAGCCCTGATTTTTTCAAAGCTGCATTGAGGCTTTCCTTTTTCTCCGGTGACAGATTTTCTTTTATACCAGCCTCTCCATAATCTATGTATTCATAATGAACACCCAGATTTTCAAGCTCTGCCCTGACCACATGTTTACAGCGATCACATACCATGTTCTTTATGTACAGCTTCAAGGTAGATGGTTTTTATAGTTTATACTCAGAAATGTTTAAAGTCACTTTAAAGAGGTTTTTGAAAAAACAGATAATGATCATTCTGTCTGGTATTCTGTGCAGTGATCTTTTAACGATTTTCATGTAGCTAACTTAGGCTGAAATCCAGTTTCAGTCATTAAGATTGAATTAATTAACCATGAAGGCAAGGTTAAAAACTTGTTGAAAAGTTTTTGAAAAGTATTGAAAGTACTGAAATGAAGGCTGATAGAAGCTTATTTAATGACTGCTTCGTGAATGACAGGAATTGAGAAGGTGAACACGCTGCCCTGGTTTTCAACACTTTCAACCCATATCTTTCCACCAAGTCTCTCGACGAATTCGCGGCTTAGCTTAAGACCCAGCCCTGTCCCGAGCTCTTTCTCGGTTCCCGGCCTGGAATACTTTGAATCAATCCTGAAGAGTTTACTTATATTGTCCTGCGATATACCAATACCGTTGTCTTTTATCGAAATACAAACTTCGTTTCCCTTTAATTCACCATTAACAATTACCAGACCACCCCTGGGAGTGAATTTGATCGCATTACTCAGAAGATTTCTCAATACAGTATTGAGCATGTTCTTATCAGCGATTAAATACATGTCTGTTTCGAATTCAGATACTATGGTTATATCCTTGTCAACACAGTTCAGGTGAACATCTGAAATATTATCTTCAATAACTTTTTTCAGGTCAATCCTCTGAAGGTTCATCTTTATACTTCCTGTCTGGGACCTGGACCAGTCGAGCAGATTCAGTAATATTGCATAACCACTTTTTGCAGACTCATTTAATATTTGTGCAAGCTTTCTTATTTTTTCCTTATCCATATTCTGGATATTGTGGAACAGAAGCTCGGTAGCGCCCAGGAGACTGGTAAAAGGATTTTTCAGATCATGGGCTACTATATTGAAGAATTTATCCTTTGTGGCATTCAGTTCCCTGAGCTGAGCTTCACTGTTCCGAAGCTGTTTATTTGCAGCCTCAAGCTCTGTGGTTCGTTCTCTCACCTTCTCTTCAAGTTCTTCCGCTAACCTCTGGTATTTTGCCTCGCTGAGCACAAGATTACTGTTGATGATTCTCCTGTGAATACTAAGAGAACCCTGTTTACATATATTCTCAATAAACCGGCTGTCATCTTCTTCAATTATATTGTGCGAGAAGATAATAAGTCCTCCGTATTGTATTTTATCCCTGATAATAGCAATCGCATACGCGAGTTTTGTCCCGGAGAAGGCCGCAATGTCGTCAATATTCAGATGTTTGTTATTTTCTCCGGCGATATCATAAAGTTCTTCTTCAATAAGATGAAGCATTCCATCACTGAAAATATCGATAAGCTCCTTCTTCTGATCATGGAGCCTGAATATCATATTGCTGAATTTCAGACCTGTTACTGCTTCAATGTCGTCAGCCCAGGGATCAAGTTGCTCATGATTTGCAACCTTGTAACTATCTGTATCTTCGAACTCCAGAGAGAGCACGACCGAGTTTTTTACCAGCTTCCTGATGCTTGTACATACACATTTATACACTGCCGGAATATCATCACCATAAAGCAGGGCAGCTGTTGTTTCAGAAAGAATTGAAAGCTGAACACTGTTTTTCTTTTGAAGATTCTCGAGTTTTTTCCTTTCAATACTATATTTAATAGATCTGAGGATGTTTTCGGAATCAAGCCTGCTCTTGACAATGTAATCCTGGGCTCCTTCTCTCAGTGAGGCAAGAGCAATCTGCTCATCATCGAGCCCCGTCATTACAACTACAGGGGGTATTATCTCAAAATTCAGGAACTCTCTGAGTGTTGTAAGTCCCATGCTGTCGGGTAATCCCAGATCCAGGATAATAACGTCGTACGGATTTGATTTCAGTAACTCAATGGAATCCTTAAGCGAGGTGGCATTGGTCAATACGAAATTGGTTCCGGATGACTTTAGAATTTCCCTTATAATGATAATGTCACCGGGATTGTCCTCAATTATCAGGATTTTTAATACCTCGTCGTTAACAGGCTGTCCGGAAAGAATTCCTTTTTTCACCATTTCCTCAGATCATTTTTAGGAGGAAGTTTCACTATTGAAAACCAAAAGTCTTCAATGGATTTGATCACTTTGATGAATTCGTTAAGGTCAATGGATTTTGTTATATAGCAGTTAGCGTGAAGCTTATATGTTTTGAGAATGTCTTCCTCAGCCTGTGAGATTGTCATAATAACAACCGGTATATGGCTGAGATCTTCATCGTTTTTAATCTCGGCAAGTACCTCGCGTCCATCCTTTTTTGGAAGATTCAGATCAAGTATAATCAGGTCGGGTTTAGGAAAACCTGTATACTTCCCTTCATTATGAAGGAAGCTCATTGCTTCAACTCCGTCATTTACCAGATAAAGGGAGTTGAATACCTTATTGTCATTCAGTACTTCCTTTATGAGACGTGCATCACCGGGATTATCTTCGACTATCAGGATATCTATTGGATCAAGGATTGAATTTCCCATGTTAACCGTTCAGATAATTGCTAGGTTAATACTCTCAGCAGAGCATCGCTTTTGCCTGTCGTCAGACAGGACTACAGAAAACCTTGTTTCTCGTAAAGTTATATAAAAAACCTGAGAAATTTTTATTTTAGAGTATATTAATCATCATAAATGATTATCGCTTTGCGTTATTATTCGGGCAATGATAAAATCCACATGTTCAATTAACCGGGATATTTTTATAATTTCTGACAAAAATTTTGTTATTTTACAAATTCATAGTTCAGGTACATTTGGTTAATCAGCGTATGAAGATACTGTTAGTTGAAGACGATCAGAAAATTTCTTCATTTGTGAAGATCGGTCTGGAGAGCAATGATTGCTTTGTTGATATTGCATTCGACAGCACTATCGGGGAGAAACTTGCACTAACGCGGAAATATGATGTGATGATACTCGATGTTGTTATTCCAGGCATCTCAGGCTTTGAGCTTTGTAAAAAAATAAGAAACAATAACATTCTCACTCCGATTATAATGCTCACCTCTCTTGATTCTGTGGAGGACAAGCTCACTGGTTTTGAATATGGTGCCGATGATTATCTTGTTAAGCCTTTCAGTTTCCAGGAACTCCTCGCACGGGTAAAGGCGCTTAACCGCAGAAACAGGGATGCCATCGTTAATCCTGTTCTGACAGTTGCCGATCTTGAACTTGATTCAATTACACGAAAGGTGAGAAGAAACGGAACGGAGATCAATCTGACAGCCACTGAATATAAGATTCTTGAACTTCTTCTAAGTAATCAGGGTAAAGTTTATGACCGCTTTCTTATTGCCGAAAAGATTTGGGGATTCTCATTCAATTCCGGGACAAACGTGATTGATGTTCATATTAATTCTTTACGAAAGAAAATTGACAGAGGTTTCGATAAAAAGCTGATCCATACCAAGAAAGGATTCGGCTATTCGCTTAGTGCGGAGGGTTGAATCGCTCTGAAGTGCTTCCGGCAGCATATTTCCTTCATCTTATCTTAATTTAATCTTAACTGAACCTTAATCAGGCAGGGCTGCAGTATCCGTATTTTTGGACCGGTCAAACTCCATTGCTATTTGATTGCATTCAGGATTATCCTGCTAAATCACAAAAGTGTGAGTAACAGATGTCATAGTATCCCCTTTGGAGAACATTGGAGGGGAGAACATTGTATGATTGTATGAAGGGAATCAAAAGACAACAAATATTTAAATGATTATCATGAAGATATATATAAAGAATATGGTAGCACAGGGTACAAGGAAGTTCGTATTGATGGAACTGAAAAAGCTTGGACTAAGGCTTATATCATTTGAATCAGGAGAGTTGGTATTCCAGGATGAGCTCTCGGCTCATGAAAGTGCTGCTCTTGAAAAAAGCCTTGAGAAATACGGGCTGGAATTAATCAGTTTTGATGCTAACCCGGAACTTCAGTATTCTTTATATGACCAGGGTAATCAGGAAACCTCTGAGCTCAGTGGAGAGATGATATTGGAAGGTATGATGGAAATGGCAGAACTCAATCACGTCAGATGATAATCTGAGAATGATAACCCAAAGGCTTGGGCTGATGTGTAAGTGTCACATTATCAGCCATGTGTGAATTATGTAACAGATAAAAGCAATTATATAACATAGAAAGATTGCAGATATGTAATCTTTAAAGCCTGATTTTAGGCCTTCCGGAGCATATTATTATGCTGACGCATAACGCTTCCCGGCTTTTGGTTTTATATACTTTACTGCAGATTGTTTATTGAAGTTGAAACTTCCTGCGGGATACTCCGAATAGTTAGTACTGTAAATGTGACTGACGGGGCGTAAGCATCTCCGGAAGTAATATGATGTGTAATCTTTGGGATATTTAAATAATTGAATTCCTGTATGTTTTCCCGAGTAGTAAGTAAACTTACCCTGCTTCTTCTATTCAACGAAATATTCGTTATTGGTGTTTTTGCTCAATGTACACCACCATCTGCTCCGGTTATAGGAACGATCATACAACCTACGTGTGCTGCACCTGTGGGCAGCATTAGTATCAGCGGATTACCTGCCGAGGGTACCTGGACCCTGACAAGGTACCCTGACGGAGCAACCGGCACAGGTACTGGTACGGCTGTGACAGTATCAGGATTATCACCCGGAACGTACAGCTTCACCGTGACAATACAGGATTGTACATCAGAGAGATCCGGGGATGCTGTAATAAACCAGGTTCCTTCAGCACCATCCGCACCGGTAATAGTTGATATCACACAGCCTTCATGCGTAACTGCAACCGGAAGCATTGCAGTTGGCGGATTGCCGGAGAGCGGTACGTGGACACTGACGAGATACCCGGGCGCACTGACAAGCACCGGTACGGGAGCTGAAACGACATTAACTGGCCTTTCCCAGGGAACTTACAGCTTTACTGTTACAGCTCAGGAATGTACATCGGCAATATCTGCAGACGCTGTAATCAACCAGACGCCTGCAGTACCTTCAGCCCCCGCAATAGGCACGATCACTCAACCCACATGTGAAACAGCGACCGGGAGTATCGCCTTGAGCGGACTTCCTTCAGCCGGTACATGGACACTTACCCGTTTCCCGGGCGGGGCAGAACGAACTGGTACAGGGGCTACCACAACTGTTTCAGGGCTGGAACCCGAAACATATTATTTCACTGTTACCACCGCAGGAAGCTGTACGTCGGGAAATTCTTCAAACACTACAATCGACAATCCTCCTGATCTGACGGCCGCTCCTGTTATCAGCTCTGTAACCCAGCCCACCTGTGATGTGCGAAGAGGTACTGTTAATCTAAGCGGTCTGCCTTCCTCCGGTACCTGGTCTCTGTCAATATCGCCCGGCAACACTACAATTGAAGGCAGCGGGGTAACTTCATCTGTTGCAGATCTTGATGAAGGCAGATATACCTTCAGGGTTACAAATGCAGAAGGATGCAGATCGGCTTCATCAGAAAATGCAGTAATTAACGATCCTCCTGTTATTCCAGCGGTTCCGGTACATAGAATAGACTGTTACCTGGGAAACGGTTTTGCTGTCATTACTGTAGTTAGTCCTGTCAGCCCCGGATTTGAATACAGGATTGATAACGGACCATTCAGATCTTCACGAACTTTTATGGAGATTGGGAATGGCAATCATACAATCTCTGTCAGAAGCAGTGGCGGATGCATTACGGCAGGGGACCCTTTTGAAGTATCCTGCGGATGTGTAAACAGACCTTCCGTAACACTCAGTAGCAGAACAGGCACAACTTGCGGTAACAATGCTGTAACCGTAAATGGGAACACTTATGGAGGAAGCGCCACCTCAGTAACAATTACAGAAGACGGTTCGGGAAGCGTTACTCCGTCAAGTTCAAATGTTACACCATTCTCCTTTACATACACACCTGGAGCTGATGATGCCGGCAGGGTAGTAACTATTACTGTTACAACCAACAACCCGCTCGGGGAGCCATGCAGCCCGGCTTCGTCAACCTATGCACTCTCTGTCGGAGCTTTACCACCTGCACCTGTGGCCGGGACAATTACACATCCGACCTGTACATCAGCCACAGGAAGTGTTTCATTTTTGGGATTGCCGTCAACAGGTAACTGGGCGCTAACAAGAACCCCCGGCAATATAACCACTGAAGGCACCGGCGCAACAACAACAATTGCGGGCATAGAAAGCGGTGCCTATACTTTCACACTTACATATAATGGATGTACTTCAATCGCCTCCTCACCAGTGGTAGTAAATTCAAGGCCGGTAATACCGGCTGCACCATCTGCAGGACAGGTAGTGCAACCGACCTGTACTTCTGCAACAGGAACAATAAACCTGACAGGTTTGCCTGCGGAAGGAACATGGACAATGACCAGGTATCCAGGCACTGTCACAACGACCGGTTCAGGACCAACTTCATCAATTTCAGATATTCCTGCAGGTACATATAATTTCGCCGTTACAAATGCTTCAGGCTGTGTTTCGGCTTTATCAGCCAATATAATTGTTAATGCTCAGCCGCCTACACCTGCAGCGCCTGTAACAGGATCGGTTACAGCACCAACCTGTGCAGTACCCCTTGGCAGCGTTGTTTTATCGGGTTTGCCCGCAGGGAACTGGTCCATAAACAGTGTACCGGGAGGATTGACACTGGATGGCAACACCACAACGACGACCGTCAGTGGATTATCACCTGGTGCGTACAGCTTTACAGTCACTAATAGGGCAGGTTGCACCTCTGCTTCAAGCACAATAATTCTTATTCCTGAAATCCCTGATTCACCTGTGCTCATGATCACTGATCCGGCGCCTGTTTGTGCTCCGGCAACAGCCGATATTACATCTCCGGGTATAACTGCCGGTTCAACAGCAGGACTGACTTTTACTTACTGGCTTAACCAGGCTGCAACAGCAGAATACAATACTCCTGCTGCTGCCACAGCCGGAACATATTACATTAAAGCAACTAATGCAGCACAATGCTTTGTAATAATGCCTGTAAATGTAACAGTGCTTGATCCCCCGGTTGCGGAGGCAGGTTCTGACCAGGAGCTTGAGTTCAGCTTTATTACTACGGTCTCAGCAATTCAACAAGGGCCCGGTGAAACAGGTACCTGGTCTGTTTACAGCGGATCAGGATCTTTCTCAGATCCTGCTGCACCTGCGACAACCCTGAATGAACTTGAAGTGGGTGAAAACGTTTTTCTCTGGACTGTTACGAACGGCGCCTGTCCTGCATCGACAGATACCTTGAGAATCATTGTCAGGGATCTGAATGCACCCACCTTAATCACACCGAATGATGATGGCATAAATGATAATTTCATTCTGACCGGTATTGAGATTTTATCAGGAAATGAATTGATAGTTTTTGACAGAAGGGGGGTTGTGGTCTTCAAAGATATGGATTACAAAAACGATTGGAATGGTGTGGATTATAACGGCAGACCGCTTGAAGATGATACCTATTTTTTTGTTCTTAAAACGGGCAATTACAGGCAACGTAGCGGTTTTATTGTGATCAGAAGATGAGACTGAACAAGACTTTGATCTCCGGCTTTTTTCTGCTCTTTGTTATACCAAAAGCTGAAGCTCAGCTTACCCCGGTATCGGATCAGTATATTCTTAACCCAATACTGATTAATCCTGCGCATGCAGGATCAAGGGGCGCTTTAAGTGTTGCAGCTTTCTACAGGAGGCAATGGGCAGGAATAAAAGGAGCCCCTGAAACAATAAGACTGGTTGCCGATGCACCTTTAACTGATAAGAATATTGGACTCGGTTTTGCTGTTGTGACAGACAAGACAGGAGTAACCAGGGAAACATCGCTAAGCTCATTTTATTCCTATAAAACTCAGACCGGAGCAGGAACTCTTTCTCTTGGTTTGAAAGCAGGTCTCATCGCCACAAATACAAAATGGTCTGATCTTGTTGTTCTGGACCAGGGAGATGAGTATTACCTGCAGGATTCAAGAGTACATATAATACCGGATTTCAGTTTTGGTGTTTTTATTACTGATGAACGTTATTTCGCAGCATTTTCGATCCCCAGACTTGTTGGATACAAGTTCAATTTTGAAAAAAACAGGTATTCTCTCAAGGTGAATCCGGGTCAGTATTATTTTCTTCTTAATGCCGGTTATTCTCTTGATATTGCTGAAGATATCAAGTTTCTTCCTTCATTCCTGCTGTCATTGTCTCCAGGCGAAAAAGCATTACTCGATCTGAATGCACATTTTGGCTTTTCAGAACGTTTGTGGGCAGGTGTTTCATACAGAAGTACCGGGTCACTTTCTGCCCTTTTTCAGTTTTCGATAAGTAATCAGCTTAAAGTTGCTTATTCATACTATCTTGATTTCAACAGGATCGGAAGATTCAGCAATGGCTCACATGAGATCATGCTCCGGTATGAATTCCGATACAAGGCAGATGTGATCAATCCGCTAATCTTCTGAGCATGAGAAAGGATTTCTTTGTATTCATTATACTCCTTTTCCCATTACAGATACTGTCAGCACAAAATGAATACATTATAAGCAGAGCATCATTCAGCTCACCCAGATATGACGAATTCTCTCCGGTATTTTACAATGGGGGTGTTGTGTTTTGCTCCAACAGGGATCATGGATTATTCTCGGATTATTCCACAATTGATAATAAATCATTCTTTAAACTTTTTTTTGCTGATACTGCGAGGGGTACAACCTGGCAAAACAGCCGGCTCCTGGCAGGAAGTGTGAATTCCAACCTGAATAACGGACCCGCTGCATTCAACCGCAGTGGAGATACAATATATTTCTCACGGAACCTGGTTGTCGATGGCAGCTTTAAGGATATTACAGGTAAAGGAAATAAACTGGGATTGTTTTTTGCAGTAATGAAGAATGGCGAATGGACCGAAGTACAGGAAATGAGGTTCAATGACAATGGGTGGAATGTGACAACACCTTTTATTACGCCCGATGGCAAAAAGCTTTATTTTGCTTCGGATAAACCTGAAGGTTATGGTGGCTCGGATCTTTATTATAGTGAATGGAAAAACGGATACTGGAATAATCCGGTTAACCTTGGAAGCATCGTAAATACAGGCGGCAATGAAGCTTACCCGTTTGTCAATGATTCAGGGGAACTGTTCTATTCTTCAGACAGCCTCCCGGGCAAAGGGGGGAAAGACATATTTTACACACGGTATGCCGATACATCATGGATTAAACCGGTCAATCTCAATGCCCCCCTGAATTCATCGGATAATGATTTCGGATTTATTGCTGATGGAATGGTAAGTCATGGATATTTTTCGTCCGACAGAGCAGGAATGCTCGATATTTATTCTTTCAGGACAGTAGTCCCCCAGTTTTTATATTGTGAACCGGAACCGGAGAATAATTTGTGCTTCAGTTTCACAGATGATGCCTCTATAGATATTGATCCAATCTCACTTCAGTTCAGCTGGGATTTTGGCGATGGAAATAAATCATCCGGATATGTTGTGCAGCATTGTTTCAAACAAGCCGGAAAATATACAATCAGGCAAACAATAACTGAAAAAAAATCCGGAATTGTCGTATTCGAGAAAGCAGTTGCTGATTTGAACATAGAAAAACAACAGCTTCCTCAGATTATTTTCAACGAGCAGGCAATACCGGGTAAGGAGATTACCCTCTCAGCAGGTATTGCCCTGCCGGGTTATGAACCAGTTTCATATTTCTGGAACTTTGGAGATAATAAATCCGTACACCGGGGAGAATCAGTAAAGTATGTTTTTGGTGAAGGCGAAACAAGAGTGAGGCTTCTTGCATATCTGAAAGAAAGCAGCGGAAATGGTTCCAGGCAGGTATGCGTTGAAAAACTGGTTCGTCCCACTTCTGATAAAAGCAAGGTTGCAAAGAAAAACAATTTCTCTATCCCTTTAAGCCTTACATCCGGTGTCAGTCCGGCTGGTGTTCTCGTTGAAAAGATTTATCCGGCAGCAGATGAAATAACATCAAAAGCTGTTTTTGCGGTACGAATTTCCGAATCTTCCAGTCCGGTTTCCATCAATAATGCAAGTTTCAATAGCATCTCATCAAGGTACGTTGTCAAAAGGATCAAATCCGGAAAGAATTATTCCTATATAATTGATGAACAAACTTCCTTCATGTCAGCTTATCCCTCATTCAGGGATGCTGTTACGGAGGGATTCCGCGACGCAAGGATCATAACATATGTGCCTGTTGACACCGGAGAGATTGAACTATGGAATTTCAAGAGAACTTACGGTACCGCAAGTGATGTTTACTTTCTCAATAACGGAACAACAATATCTAAGAAGGCAATGCCTGTTCTCGACAGACTGATCCTTCTTCTCAAGCGAAATCCCGATATGAAACTGCTTGTTGCAGCACATACTGACAGAAATACGACTGCAAATTCAGCTATGCAGCTAACGATGCAACAGGCTCAAAGTATTGTTGATTACCTTGTAATGAACGGCATAAACAGGGCAAGATTAAAGTCAGCCGGGTATGGAAGTATAAGACCTGTAACTCCGGACTATCCCGAATCAGAGAGGCTAAAGAACCGGAGGGTCGACTTTATAAAGCTCGACTGATCAGTAAGGGATCAGTATTATTATATAATAAATATATGCAATAGTCTCCCTTAAAGTTTTCAGGTATCCTGTTCCGTCCGGACCTGTGTTTCTTTTGTCGGGTAAAGCAATTATTCCAACATTAACAGGTTTGTCAATTACTCTTCTGAATGTCATCCAGGTCCGGCGCGAATGTGTTCCCGAGCTCATAATGTTAATTCCGGTAACTATTATTTCTGTTTCCTTTAACCAGTTATTCAGCGCTAATGCACTTGTGAGGGTTCTGTTAATTCTGACCTTGTCTCCGGGTATGGCTATCACTTTTGATGTGTCTACACCCATTGCGAGAAGCCTTTTTGCTGTCAGCTCCGAATTGGAATTCATATCATTGACAATCCTGTTGTTATTATCAAGATCTGAAATATCATATATTGAATTATTCAGAAAAGGAATTTTTACATTGTCATTAAGTACTACCTCCCTGACAAACAGGTTACGGTCACCGAACTCCCCGACAACATCATTATCAAATTGTATCATTACAGAGTCAACATGTGTTCCGTTCCATTCAGCTGAGAATTTTCGGCGGCGTTTATCTGCATAGAAGTCAGCTACCAGGGAATCATTGATCCAGAGGTTGAAATGCGCGGAATTTTCTTTGTCGAGCTGGCTGCTTGCTTTTACTCCTACGGTTCTGACTGAATCAGCTTTAAAGTTACCTGTATAGAAGATAAGATAACCATCGGTATTAACATTATAGTAATCAGTGGTTGATTTCAAACCGGTAGTAAGAATGTATTTATATCCACCTGCTTTAAACTCATCGACAGCCGCTTTGAGATCATTGTATGAAAGCCATCCTTCTATGACAAGGATATTTGCACGGACCCTTTCTGATTTGGAAAGAAAAGATGATAATTTTTCTGTAAAGAGCTTCGCCAGTATCATCATCAGCAGAAATGCCAGTGCCAGTAAAATTGATGTTCTTTTCAATCCGGGAAGTTTCATTAGGTAAAATTAAAAGGAAAAAGGAAAAAGCTTATGCTTTTTCCTTTCCCCCGGTTGAATTTTCTTTTCCTTTTATTTTGCAATAACCAGTTTCTTAATATAATGTACCACAGTTCCAACTTTAATCTGTGCAATATATATACCGGGTTTTGTTATTGTGATGGGAAATCTTGTTGTATTGGATATATTCTCAAGGCTGATCTCCTGGACAACTCTTCCTGCAAAATCAACTATCTTCAGTGTTGCAGTCTGTTCAGTTTTGAAATTGACGACACTGACATAATCTCTGGCCGGATTGGGGAAGATGCTTATCTTACCATCGTTTACAACAGGTTCGGAAGGATCAGGGTTAACGGGATCAGGATTAACAGGATCAGGAGTAACAGGATCAGGATCAACAGGATCGGGTTCGACCGGATCGGGATCAGTTCCTGTAGGTATACCAAGAATATTGTTCTTTACCGGCTGGCTGCTTAGAGTCTCCGCCTGCGCTCCTGCTGTTGTCTGCAGGGGATTGAGTGAAGGCTTCGTATATGCAACAGTGATTGTATCTTTATTAGTCAGATTTACCGGTAGCGTAAGTGTAACATAATTATCAGTAACAGAAACAGACTGTACAATAGCGGCACGGCCATTTACAGTTGTTACAAATGAAGCAGCAGCCGGAATGATATTTGCCAGTTTGTCGTTATAAGTCATTTTGATCTTGTCAGGAGTGTCATTCTCAACAGATGAGCTTAAATACACAGGTGCCGGCGGAAGTACAGAGTTTACAACTGCCCTGGCAGTGATGCTTTCAGCCTGTGTGCCTGCAGTACATTGTAATGGACTGGCTGACGGTTTTGTATATGAAAGTGTCACTGTTTCACCATACTTTACAGGTGATGAGAGATTAATGTATACGTTTTTATCAGATATTGAAAGATTGTTAATTGTCCTTGTAACTGAATTGACTTTAACTTCAAAAGCGCTGGCTGCCGGTGTAGCGGATGTGGAAACCGAAAGATTATAGACAACTTCAACCTGTGATGGATTTGCATTCTTTACACCCGCACTCTGAAATGCAAGTGTTACTACCGGGGGTTGCGGAACAGGAGGCGCTCCCATTCCTGATTCAAACACTCCCATATCTGGTGCTGTTCCTGAATATGCAAGCCCCGCATTTGCGCCGGCATCAATCATATCGGATGTGGAAGCAAGATGTGCAAACTCAATATCAGGTAATGAACCGTCAGGCTTTCTCTGTCTTTTCATCTGGGTCATATCGATGCTTACAAAATCAGCATCAGTAAATGTCGGAGCTCCTGAATCCCATGTATTATGGTCAGATGTATTCCGCGATCTTCCCTGGTAATTTACACTATTTCCATAGGAGATATTGTTTCTCAGAGTTGTCCTGGCAGTACCTTCAGTTTTGTAAAACCTGAATCCATAGTCGTTGGTGTTTTTATACGCAATGCAGTTATACAGGGCCATATCCATGCCTGTAGGCTGGTCCATGCCTTCGTCAAAACCCATTAGTTTGTTGTCAGCTGAAATGCAATTATATAAAGATCTCTGGCTGTTTGGAAGCTCTGTAAAGCTAGCGTCGAAGCCGAGCTTAAAGCCATCCCCGTTACCACTGGTCGGAGTATCATACCCATTCCTGAATGCCCAGCAGTTTTTGTATGTCATATAACCTGAACCACCGTAATTGTCCCAGCCATCGTCACTATTTGACCATGACCTGCAACCTTCGTAGGTTATTGTACTGCTGCCTCTTACATTGCCGTTGAAACCATTTGCAAGGCCACCATTATCATAATAATCATAATTGCCGTAAGCATCACAGTTTATATATTTAATATCATTTACAGTTCCGTTCAGGGTGAATCCGTTCCCGCAATTAGTTACGATGCATTGATCCATGGTAATATTTGTACAGTTGCTTAATTCCCAGCCTGCAGTCGGAGATCCGCCTGATGATTTGCTCAGGTTCCGGTATTCTCTGACATTCTTTAGTGTTAAACCTTTTATTACCCAATGGTCACAGCTGCTCATTAGTATCCCATAGTTTACACCTGAAGATGAAGCAAGAGGGGTACAGTCCAGTACAGGTATTTCACCAGGATATGCCATAACGGTTATCTTCGACGAGCTGCTTCCATCGCGACCAGATATTCTTACGCCATGACCATCACCATACATTCCGGTATAGTTACCGCCACGGATATACAGAATGTCGCCGGCAGACACGGAGCTGAAACCTTTTTGCCATGTTTTCCAGGGCTGAGTTATTGTTCCGGGATTGCTGTCACTTCCGGTTGGGGCAACATAATAGTTGGTTGCATTTACAGCTGCAGTTATCAGCAGCAGGAGTATTGCAAATATTGACTTTCTCACGTTTGATGGATTTTAAAGGTTTTTACTGGTATTTATTTCATTTTACCACAATCAGCTTCTGGTTGTGGACAATCGTGCCACCCGTGGCAATCAGGGCTTTATAGAAGCCGGGAACCAATGTTACCGGGATATTGTCAGGCAGGTTGGATTTTTCAAGTTTGATTTCCTGGCAGAGTTTTCCGGAGAAATCATAAATCTTAAGTACAGAAGTCTCCTGACCTGTTTTAAAATTCATTATGCTGATGAAATCTTTTATGTTTGAAGGTTGGATGCTTATTCTTCCGTTATTTTCAGCTATCTCAGTTGCAGGATCAGCCGGAGCCGGCAATGGTTCAGGGTTTGAAACGGTAGTGTCAGCAGGAACAGCCGGTGCGGCAGGTTTTGTAGTATCAGCCGGAACTACAGGAGCAGCTGGTTTGGTTGTATCAGCCGGAACAACCGGTGGAGCTGGTTTGGTAGTATCAGCCGGAACAACCGGAGTAACAGGGGGAGCTGGTGCCGGTGGGGCAAAACCTGTTTCGAAGGGACCCAGGTCGGGAGCACTCCCGGCATATTTGGTTCCGACATTGGTGCCTGCATCAATGAGGTCAGATCCGGGAGCCAGCTTCATGAAGTTCAGATCAGGCAGATCACCGTTTGTTTTTCTTGATTTTGAAATACCTGTCGTATCAAGGCTTAGGAAATCCGCTGCTGATGCCACAGGCCCTGATGAAGGCAATCCTGAATCGTAAGAGTTATGGTCCTTTACAGCGTTTGAATATTGACCATTCCAGTTTTCGGTTGAATTATCGAATACAATGTTGTTTCTGTAGACATTAGGCAGGTTATATGCGTAGAATACAAATCCATAAGGATTTTTCCAGGCTATATTATTATATAAATAGAACCGTACGTTTGCTCCATTCTGGTTGAAACCTCTTGTTCTGTTATAAACTGCAATGCTGTTACGAACCGTTCTCTTGAATTCGGTGCCATTCTGGGTGGTCGTTGATCCAAATTTAAAGCCTCCGCCATCTCCGCCTTCAGAGCGTCCATCTTCACGATAACCATTGTACCATGACCAGCACCCGTCGATAATGACATTACCGTTATTCTGCCAGAGATCAATGCCATCATCTGAGTTACGCCACATCCTGCAACCCCTGATAGTATTTTCCATTGATGCACTCTGGTAACCAACTTCGAGACCATCGGCATTCCCATATGCATCACCCTGGGTCAGTGGATCAAAGTTGTGGTGAAAATCGCAGTTGAGTACAAGATTATGGTTTGATTCATCACGGATTACCATTCCATGACCATTATGATGACTATTGATCCTTTCGAATTTATTGTGATCAGATCCCTGAACCGCGATACCATACCATATCGTGGAAGTCTTTTGAGTGAAGTAAGCCACTTCCAGACCACGTAGATGAATATAATCGGCTTTGACATAGATAAGACTTACAGGCCAGGATGGAGTTGTGAATGCAGAACTTTTTGTAAATACCGGACGTTCACCCGGATAGGCCCATATTCTGATGGTATCTGATGCTGTACCATTTTTCTCTGTAAGGTTTTGCCGGGAATTGAATTTATATAACCCGCCTCTTGCATATATAATATCTCCCGCTTTTGCAACTGACCATGCTTTATTTAAAGTAAAAAACGGAGTGGATATTGAGCCGTTATTATTATCATTGCCGGATGGTGATATATACCAGGATGTGGCAGAAGCCATTGTCGATACAGTCAGAAAAAATAATATTACTAGGTTTTTCATTAGGGTCATAAATTTGACGAATTAATAAATTTAATTGACGAACCTCCGATTTATAACGACGTAATCTAAAATTTGTTACGCGAGTAAAATAATTTAGATTCGTTTTAGATAAGAAACTAAAAATCAATTGTTTAAGTCTTAATTAAACAAAATGCCTTTGTTTAGCTGGATAAACAGGATGTATGATAATTATCCACGGCTGAGACAGGTTACTTCCCTGTTTGCCGTGAATATTATTGTTATTCCTTTATCGATTATCTCGAACATTTTTGTCACGAGATTCCTGGGGCCCGTTGCTTACGGTGACTTCAAGTTTTTAACATATATATTTGGCACTGCAATAGTGCTCTTTAATTTCGGCCTTTTCCAGGCAGGTAACCGTGCTATCGTACTCAGTTCAGATAAGCAGAAGACCAGGGAATTCTATGGTGCAATGCTGTTGCTCACGATTGCTCTCTTCATTGTAATGTTCATCTTCCTGTTTGTTTATGCATTTATCGATGATAATATCTCAGAGAAGGGACTGCGATCAGTTTTGATCATGCTTATACCATTTTCCTGGATTTTCCTGCTTACAAACTATTTTGAAGTTCTTTTCCAGGCAGATAACAAGATCAGCCTTCTGGCAAAAAGCAGGTTGTATCCGAGAGTCCTGTTTTTTGTTGCATCTGTTACAATTTATTTCACACTGAATGAATACAGCGGCGACAGGCTGAAAATTATGTGGGTGTTTTTTTATGCAACCCAGATAATCGCGTTCGTCTACATTTTGTACAAAGTAAATCCGGCATTCAGAAACTTAAGAGAAAGAGTAAAAGAGATATTTCATTTCAACAAAACCTATGGATTTAATGTATATATAGGCACACTATTTAATGTGGCTACATTATCTCTGTCAGGTTTGCTGATCAGTTATTTCGGTATAAACAATGCAGGTGTGGGTTACTTTGGTCTCGCTCTGACGATATCGGAACCCCTGAATTTTATTCCTAATGTAATTGCAACCACGCATTATAAGGATTTCGCATCGAGGAAAAGCATTGAAAAAAGGCTGACTAAGGTCACAATTGGGGTTTCACTTCTGGCTCTGATCCTTTGCTGGATACTTGTCGGACCCTTTATTAAGATCTTTTATGGAAACGAATTTATACCTGTAATATACCTGACCCTGATAGTAAGTACCGGCATTATGTTCCATGGAATGGGCGATTATTATAACAGGTTTCTCGGTGCGCATGGCCAGGGGAAAGCTCTGAGAAACAGTGCCGCTATTGTAGGGATAGTGATATTGATCTGCAGTTTTACACTGATCCCTTTCTTCGGCCAGGATGGTGCAGCTATAACCCGTGTTCTTTCAGGAATCACCTACCTGGGTTGTATGTACTGGTTCTATAAGAGACTCGAAAAAAAACTAAACCATACCGGAGCAACAGATACTGTTGGAATGCCGGATAAACAACCAGCTGCATGAGAAGCACTTATCAATTCCAACCTGTGATTTCGACAGAGAAAACCGGAGCATTCGAATACTTTTATGTTCTGATACTGATGCTTTATGCCGGAAGGTCAATCATATTCTTTGAATCCCAGGTTATTACCTCTAATCCAATAGGTGTAATATTACCTGTAATTTTAAGCGGAATACTTGCGTTTAAATGGAAGCTTTTTATCTCTCCGCGTTTTTTTGCACTGCTGTTCTTTTTTGCCATTTATTTCATGGCCGTATCATTGAAATACTATGATCTGCGACCTACATTTCTCATCACATATTATTTTCTTTTTTTTACAGTCTACGCTGCTGTAACAATTCTGAAATTTGATTTCTTCCTCATTTTTGAGAGATTGTTATACTACCTGGCTATAATATCATTGATATTCTGGGGAATTCAGGTTGCAGCCGGAGGCGATTTCCTGTTCAATATCATTGCAAGAATCCCATTTCTTGAAGAAATATCCTTTGTCTCAGGGAGAGGGTTGAGTATTATAATCTATTCCATACAGCCTTTTGAAACCACTCTGATAAACGAACATGTTATTTCAAGGAATTGCGGATTTGCATGGGAACCCGGGAGCTATTCCAGTTACCTTGCTCTCGGTATTTTCGTAAATCTCTTCATTGCCGATCGTGATAAAGCCGCAAAGAGACGTTTCAGGGTACTTCTGCTTGCAATCCTTTCAACAATGTCAACAACTGGTTATGTATTACTTTCAGTCATAATAATCTTCTTTATTCTGAACAGGGACTTCAAAAAAATAATGATAATGGTTCCTGCTGCAGTCATCGGACTCATACTCTTCTTTTCGCTTCCTTTCATGAAGGATAAAATTGTTGAACTTGTAAGGGAACCTGCGGGACTTGATGAAATGATTTACCAGTCGGTGGGAAGGGAATCCAATATTACTCCCCAGAGATTCTCATCGCTGATAATTACCCTGATTGATTTCAGGAACAACCCGATTCTGGGGATTGCAGCTCATTCGGAAGAATCATGGACAGAACAGGCAGGATCAAATATTTCACCAATAACAGGTATTGGCAACCTCATGGCTCAGTTCGGTCTGGCAGGGTTGATTCCATTCCTTTTCTTTACATACAGAAGTTCAATTATTTTTTCAAGAAATTTCAACTATAAGGGCAGTCTTTTGTTATTCCTCATAATGCTTGGAATCTCCATAAGCTACTCCGTAATATTTATCCCCTTTATAATGTGTTTCTGGATGTTTTCACTGTTTGAACCTCATATAGAGACTGCACTTTCAGGTGACAAGCGCATGCCTGTGAAAGCTGTGGAATAATCATACAAATATTAGCTGATGTCATACGTTATTTTTGGTGACTTGTTTACGTTTCCTGAAGGAGAAGCTGCGACAAACAGAGTACATGCTTATGCAAAGGGATTCGTTGCCAACCGGAAGAATGTCCATGTGGTTTGTTTTGGAAATGTATACACTCATTTTGGCAATGGCTATCTTGACGGAGTTAAGTATTATCATCCTTTCGGAGAGACTGAAAGGAGCCCCTACTTTGTAGTGAGAACATATAAAAAGATCAGAAAATATATCCGGACCATAAACCTGTTCATCAGGCTGAACAGACAGGAGAAGATCAGGGCTATAATAGTATACACAGGTCTGCCCGGAACATTTATGCTGGCCTGGGCAATGTCAGCACTTACGGGATCGAAGCTTATACAGGAGATAAGTGAGCATCCATTGAGATATTATCAAACTGGGACAGTTGCAAAAAAAATAGGACAGCTCAAGGTACGCACAGAGTTATCGCTCGTGGATGGTATACTGTGCATTTCACATTTCCTGATGAACTTTTATAGCGAAAGAGGTTTCCCGCTTCACAGGCTCATGCTTGTTCCCAGTACAGTCGATCCGCAGCGGTTCAGCATGAAGGACGAGCGGCCATTCCCCTTCCCCTATATCGGGTATTTCGGAATGCTTACTTTCAAACGGGACAATGTGGATCTGCTTATCCAGGCATTTGCAAAAATTGCAGAAAAACATCCCGATATTAAGCTTGTTCTCGGTGGACCCGAATACGGCAATGAGAAAAAAGGCATACTCCGGATGGCTGAAGATCTGGGAATAAGTGACAGGCTTAAGTTGCTCGATTATATGTCAAGAGAAGAGATCATCAGGTATATTGCCAACTCCGATGTCCTGGTTATGGTCAGGGCCCAGGATCTGAAATCCCAGGCTTCGTTTCCCTCAAAACTGACAGAATATCTTGCAACAGGCAGGCCTGTAATATCAGTGAACGTAGGAGAGATATCGGATTACCTTGCTGATGGTATCAATGCATATCTTGTTGAACCCGGAAACAAGGATGCACTCGCAAACAAGTTAGATTATGTTCTGACTTGCTATCCCTCTGCCCTAGAAACAGCAAGACGTGGAAAACAATTGACCCACAGCATTTTCAATTACAGCTACCAGGCAAAGAGAATCATCCCTTTCATTGAATCCCTTTATAAAGCGTAAAAACATCTAAAACATAAGTATATGAACTTCATTCTGACTATCGACACTGAGGCAGATAATCAGTGGGATCATGGTCGTGGCCTGACTGTTGAGAATATCCGGTTTGTTCCGCGGTTGCAGGAACTTTGCAATAAATACGAGATCAAGCCTACATACCTGGTTACATCAGAAGTATGTGAAGATTCGTTTGCAAGGGAGATCTTTTGCGAATATATCGAGAACGATGAGGCTGAGATCGGAGCTCACCTGCATCCATGGACAACACCTCCGTTCCTGAATAAGGAAGGATACCGGTATAACGACAGGCATCATGCATTTGCCAATGAGATACCTGAGGATCTTCTCATTAATAAGCTGAGGTACCTGACCGACCAGATAGGAACATCATTTGGAAAAAGGCCGACTTCATTCAGGTCGGGTAGATATGGTTTCAATGAAAATGTTGCCAAGGCTCTTATCAGCAATGAGTATATGGTGGATTCTTCAGTAACACCCTATATAGACTGGTCAAACTATAAAGGAGTACCGGGGCTCAAAGGCGGACCTGACTTTATGAATTACAGACCATCCCCGTATACTTATTCCCATAAAGGAAGCTATTTGCTTGAAATTCCTGTAACTATTGTTCCTACCAGGTTTCCTTTGAACAGGGATAATAAAATGACAGGTTTCTTCTTCAATAATGTCAACAGGAACTTTCTCCTCAGGTCGATAAGGAGTATGTTCTTCCGGTACCAGCCTCTCTGGCTTCGTCCCTATCCTTGGATGAGCCTTCAATTACTCGACGAAGTGGTTAAAGAAGCGATCCACCTCAAATTGCCTTATATAGTAATGATATTCCATTCGAGTGAACTTATGCCAAATAGTTCGATATACCGGGCTGACAGTGAGTCGATAGAAAAGTTGTACGAGCTTCTGGAAGGCTTTTTCGCATTGCTTTCCTTCTACAATATAAATTCCGTAAGCCTGACAGATGCTGCCCGAAGATACGAACTGGTAACCGGTAAAGAATTGTCTCTCAGGTACGTTTGAGCCCAATCAATCCTGAAATCCATGAATGAAGAAAACTCGGTTTTGTTTTTAGGAGATGTCATCCCTTATAAACCATTCAGGTTTAATAACAACCTGAAAACGATTATCAATCTGGAATGTCCGATAACAAGGAAAGGCAAACCTATTTCCGGAAAAGTAAATCTTCGCGTCGCTGAAAACCATCTGGGGAAAACTTTCGGAAAAAGCCTGCTCTGTGTGAATCTGGGGAATAATCATATAATGGATTATGGTCTTGATGGACTTTTCTCTACACTGAAGGAGATTGATCAGACAGGTACGGATTATTTCGGTGTAAATTTTCCTGACAATGAGAGCCATAATCCCCTGATAATTGATTTCCAGGGGAAAAAAATTGCACTTCTGTCTGCAATCAGCGAAGCCACATCTCCTCTTGTTGAATTTGATGATTTCAATTATCTCACAATCCTGGATGATTGTGAGATAAAGCGGAAAATAAACTCAGCAAAAAAACAAGCAGACAGGGTCGTTATGTACATGCATTGGGGAATACCGGATTCATCTTACCCCATGAGGCAAAACGTACTTGAAGCGCGCGGGCTGATTGATGCCGGTGTCGACGTAATAATTGGCACACACGCACATGCACCGCAACCGGTTGAAAAATATGGTAAGGGCA
This sequence comes from uncultured Bacteroidota bacterium, assembly GCA_963744745.1. Classification (GTDB taxonomy): domain Bacteria; phylum Bacteroidota; class Bacteroidia; order Bacteroidales; family VadinHA17; genus LD21. Next base: position 66,602 of record CAVUVD010000004.1, read on the forward strand.
TAATTGCCTATAACCTGGGAAATTTTATAATGCCTTCATTCAAAAACACTCCATCATTCTATGATGACGACGGGAATGCACTTTCTTATTTCAGCAAAAGACTGATGCTCTGGAACCGGATATCCTGGGGAATTACGATAGATATGGAGTCGCTTGAATTTAATATAAGAAAGTTCATTTTTATTGCTGACAGGATAGTCGAGCTCCGTTCCACTCCGCTGGATAAATACCTGACACTGGATCCCGGTGTCTTTGATAACAAATATGATAAAACAATAAGGAGCCACCTGCGAACCAGGTCCTTTTACAGGAAAGTAAGAGATGGTATTAATTTTCCGGGATATTTCAAATCGTTGAAAGTATCAAATCAAAAAAGTTATAAATAAACAGGTATTCTATGAAGATTTGTCTTTGGGGTAATATTGCAGGTGCGCTTAATGGCAGGACTGAGGGAGGAGGGGAGTTGCAGATTGCTTTTATTGCAAAAGCGCTGGCCGTTTCCGGTCATGAAGTTGTGGTTGTGGATTATGGGATAAATGAAAATTTCACGACATCAGAGGGCATTAAGGTATTTAAAATAAAAAACTGGAACAATGGTGTGCGGATCTTCAGGACCATTACACACAGAATCCCCGGATTATATTCTACCTTACTGGAACAAAATGCCGATATTTATTATTGCAGGATCCGTGATTTCAGGCACATTATCCCGTATTGGGTATCCAGGAAGCTGAAAGCAAAATTCATTCTTCATCTTGCAGCTGACCTTGATGCCGGTACTTTCGGTAAAAGGTTGCGCAAATTCTATTTTGAAAAACCCTCAAGTTTATGGTGGTTTTTCAGTGGAATGCTCGTAGAAATGGTTTATCCATACCTGTTACGACATGCTGATCTTGTGCTGACCCAGCATTCAGGACAGCAGGAGATCCTTGCCAGGAAGAAGATCAGGTCTTCGATTTTCTATAACATAATAAACCTGGATGATATTCCTGATTATCATCTTTCGGTAAGAAATGAATTCACTTACGTGGGATGGCTGGATAAGAGGAAAGGATTTCCTGATTTCTTCAAAATTGTTGAACGATCTCCGCATCACACATTCAAAATAATTGGACCCCCGAGAGATAAAACTGGCGAACATTATTTCGAAAAGCTGAAATCCTTCCCTAATGTCAGGCTTTTAGGCGGCTTGAGTCATTCAAGGACAATCAGGGAAATAGCAAATTCCAAAGCGCTTATAAGCACTTCGCCTATGGAGGGCTTTCCAAATGTCTTCATTGAAGCCTGGGCCTGCGGTATTCCTGTTTATTCGCTGAATGTCGATCCGGGTTCTGTAATCGAGAAGGTAGGTCTCGGAGTAATTGCATATGGTGACCCGGAAAAAATAATCAAGGCAATGGACAAACACAGGAATTCCGGCGAATTTGCTGAAAAAGCAATGCGGTATATAGAAGAACATCATTCAATGAACCAGAGAAAGGTTGATGAAATAAATAAGGTTTTTACCGAACTCAGATATGGACAAACAAGGGTATATAAAGAAGCTGTACTTTAAACAATGGGTAATTGGTATTGCCAGTGGTGATATCAGGGAAATTATACGAACCAAAAATTTTCCACAGGATAATATTAAGTGGATACAACCAGGGTCATCTGAAAGATTTTATGCCGATCCCTTCATCATTCAACGAAAGAATGGCGGAATAGATATCTTATATGAAGATTTCTCCATGGAGGAGCATTATGGAAATATTTCAGTAATGGCATTAGATGACAGTTTTGTACCTGTGGAAAAGAAAATCCTTCTTGACACCGGATCTCATTTATCATTCCCTTTCACATATATTGAAAATGGCCGTTACTTCATTTTTCCTGAATCTGTCAGAAGCGGATGTGTAAACTGTTATGAATACAATCCTGAAAAGAGAACAATCACCTCAAGAGGACCTGTGATAAGGATGCCGTTATATGATCCGGCAATACTCAAGGCTGACGGCAGATACTGGCTGTTTGGTTCGATATTTGAAAACCGTACTGAATATAAGCTATATGTTTTTTATTCAGAAAAGCTTACAGGTCCCTATTTACCACTCCGCGGAAACCCTGTCAGAGCTGGTCTGAACGGAATAAGGGCAGCAGGAAATTTTATCCATGTTGACGGTGATATATTCAGACCTGCCCAGAACTGCCAGGATGAATACGGAGAATCAATTACGATAAACAGGTTGAAAGTGCTGGACGAATACTATTTCTCCGAGGAACCGTACATGACAATCAATATCAGCAAAAAGAATCTCCAGGAAAACAATATACATACAATTCATACTATAAACTCTTCAGGTGGTTTTATTGTCGTCGACGGGATGCAATGGACCTTTTCTCCAAAAGAGCAGTTGAAAAACTTTATCAGGAATCGCCGGATTCTGAAAAATGTTGAACGTATTGAACCATGAGAATACTTTTCTTTCTTGAATCACTCCATGGAGGAGGAAAGGAACGGCGGGCCGCTGAACTCATAACTTTTCTTATGGAACAGCCTGATAAGTATGATATTGAACTGGTTTTGACTGAGAAGGAAATTCATTATGAAGATGTTCTCAGGTCTGGAGTAAAAATAACAATACTTAAACGCCAGGGAATCAAATACGACCCCGGTGTGTTCCTCAGGTTTTACAACATCTGCAGACGATTTAAACCTGACATTATACATACCTGGGGAAAGATGGCAACATTTTATTCCATCCCCGCTAAGTTATTGTGCCGTACACCACTGGTGTCAAGCCTGATTTCAGATACAATCAGGGGTTATAGAAGGTTCTCCAGATACGCTTTTTTGCTGAAAACAAATATGTTCTTCTCTGATATTGTACTTTCTAATTCGAAAGCAGGACTCGATACGTATAATGTCAATTCAACAAAATCAAGAGTGATTTATAATGGTGTTCGCCTGACCAGATTCACTGGAGAGTTCAATAAAACGGAAGTAAGGAAGGAGCTTGGCATTATTACTGAGTTCATGATAATAATGGTTGCCACATTCTCGGAATTTAAGGATTACGATCTTCTGGTTGACACAGCAAAAAAGACATCCGAAAACAGGAATGATGTCACCTTTGTTGCGGTTGGAGATGGTCCTGAACTAAACAGGATAAGCAAGAGAATAAAAAATGAGGGAATTGAAAACATCATTCTTGCCGGCCGGCATAAACATGTCGAACCGTTAATAGCTGCTTCGGATATAGGATTATTATGCACAAAATCGGAAGGTATTTCAAATTCCATTATTGAGTATATGGCTCTTGGGAAACCTGTCATAGCCAGTGATCTTAAAGGAGGCAGCAAAGAATTGATTATTGATGGTGTCACGGGTTATTGTACTGAACGGAACCCCTCGATAATTTCAAACCTTATAGAAAAATTGCTTGGTGATGCCGATTTTCGCCATACCATGGGTGCCAGTGGCAGAAGTCGTATTGAGAAGTGCTTCTCTATAAACAGGATGGGGGAGGAATTCATATTGCTCTATAATGAGCTGTCTGCTCCCGGAATTCCTCTGCCTGCAAACAGGAAGATAAAAAAAACAATATCAAGCCTGTTCCCATGAAAAGAATATTGCTTGTGAGTCCCTTCCCTCCCTACATTGGTGGCGTAAGCGTCAGTGTGCAAAGATTATATGAACATCTTCTGAAAGAAGGATATGATGTTGAAAAATTTAATACCCAGATTGATAAAGAAAAACTTAACAATAAAGTCCTGAAATTCCTGAAGTATTTCGCTTTGCCTTTCTACCTCATCTTCAGGAAAAGGTATGATGTGATCCATTTTCATGTGAGTAAGATAATTCCTAAACTCTATGTGTCATTATGGAGACATCTTTTCCCTAGGCAAACCAGGTTTATAATTACAATTCACGGACAGGTTAAAAATGCATTTAATACCAGGACGGGGTACTACTCTCTTAAAGGATTTGACAGGATAATATGTGTAAAGAAAGGTGACAGGAGAAAAATGCCAGCTGAGTTTATCCTGAAAACCGTTGAAATACCTGCCTTTATTCCACCTGTGATTGAGAACGGATATATTACGGGTTTTTCACCTGAACTGGAGGCATTCCTTAATCGCAGCACCTTTAAAATGCTTGTGAATGGTTTCATAATACTAAATAATGATTATTACGATCTGTATGGTTTCAAAGATGCAGTGATCCTGCTGGAGCGGGTCAGGCAAAAAGGAAGGGATGCAGATATGATTCTCATTGTTCTCGGACCGGATAGCAGGGAAGCAGGAGAGTATCTGAGGGAATTAAAAGCATATGCCAGGAGTAAAAAACTCGAAGAAAACATTTTCTGGATCGAAGGTTCACGAATGGAATTATGGCCATTGCTTAAACGGGTAAATGTTCTTCTCAGGCCGACAAAAACTGATGGTGATGCGATGTCAATAAGAGAATCATTGTTCCTTAAAATCCCGGTTATTTCATCCAATTCGGTTCCCAGGCCTAAAGGAACATTGGTCTATAAACTTAAATCTCCCGAAGATCTTCTGAATAAAACAATCATGATGATGGATAATTACAATAACTACGTTTCATGCATCGGTAGCGGGACAGAGAATCAGAATTTTGCATATAAAATAATCGAGCAATATGAATGCAACTCAATTTAGAAACATGCTTAAGAAGAACAGCCTGGTGTTCTTTACTTACAAGAAACTTACTGACAACCTTTACAGATCCAACTTTATCGATTACCTGTTCAAAGATCAGATAAAGTCGAGGGAGACAATTAAGAAGGAGCTGGATATTCTGAGAGATTACTGGAAATGTGATCCCATGAGCTATTACCGTTACAGGCTATATGAGAAAAACCTTACCCGTGATGAACTGCTCGACTATATCCCTCCATATTATTTCTATAACTACTATGTCCCTTCCATCTATGATGAAAACAAGATCAGAGAAGCAGCCAATAAGATATTGATGAATAATTATTTCATTTCAAGGAAGATTGAGACACCAAATACAATCGCAATTGTAATTGAGGGTAGGATTTTATCAGGGAAAGAGATAATTGATTACGGCAGGTTCATTGAAATGCTCATGAAATCAGGAGCAACCAGGTTTTTTATGAAACCTGACAATGGTAAAGGAGGGAAGGGTATTTTCAGGATGGAAAAGATAGGAGGTGAGATTTTTATTAATAATGAATTCCTGAGCAGGGAACTATTCATGGATTTAATCAGTGATCAGAACTACATTATCCAGCAAGGTATTATCCAGAGGAGTGATTTTATGAGCCTGTATCCCGGGTCGGTAAATACGTTACGGGTAATAACACAGAATTTCGGTGGCGTGGCAAGGATCTCTGTAGCGGCTCTGCGTATGGGGCGAAGCGGGAGTTTTGTTGATAATTCTGCATCAGGAGGTATTTCAGCCGGAATCGATCCCGACACCGGAATGATGGAAAAATACGCAGTCGATCTGGATAATAATACGAAGTTTGACAGACATCCTGATACAGGCAGCAGATTTGAAGGATTTATTATAAAAGACTGGAATAAGATCAGACAGCGTATTTTGGAATTCGCGCAAACTGCCTCAGACTTCCCGGATGTCGGATGGGATATCGCAGTTGTTGATGGAGGAGTCGTGGTTATTGAGCTGAATCTTAATTATGGAATTGATATGCAGGGTGTTGTCGGAGGAATGAGAAGGAAGCTTAATATTGATCCCTTTAAATCACCGGTATTGATTAAAGCCAGATAGAAGATATCTCAGTGTCATTGTAATTGTCACAGCTTGAAGCAGGATAGCATTCCGGCAATGAAGAAAGAAGATCAGAAAAGAATTTTATTTATAGGACCTCTGCCTCCTCCGGTAGGCGGTGTGAGTATTCATATCAAAAGACTGACCCGCTTGATTGAGAGCGACTACATTATAGATTTTATTGATGAATCACATCAGGTGAAAGATGATTTTTTCAACCTGCGAACCTTCCGCTTCAGGGAATATTTCAGGAAGGTCAGGAACTCCGACCTCCTCTATATTCACAGCGGTAAAAGAGAACTGGTAATCTTTCATGTATTTACGGCATGGTTGTTCAGAAAAAAAGCAATTATCACCATGCATGGCTATCCTTATGAAAATAAAACCCTCCTGAATTTTATCGATTCAGTATTTTACTCAATGGCGGACAGGATAGTACTTGTAAATTCGTTTATTCTTGAAAGGGTAAAGCTTCCCGAAAAAAAATGTGTTGTAAAATGGGCTTTTGTTCCTCCGGTAATGGAAGACGAACCTCAGTTACCTGAATTCCTTATGAACTGGATAAAGTCCAGGAAGGAACTCGGAGAATTGATTATAAGCGCCAATGCATATCAGCTTAAATATTTCAACTCACAGGATCTGTACGGACTTGATATGTGCATTGAAGCTGCAGAAAGACTGGTCAGGAAAGGATTCCCTGTAAACTTTATCTATAATGTTTCCTCGCTTGAAAAGAATCGTGACCTGTATGAAAAATACAAAGCTACAATCAGTAAGAGCCATTACAGAGATCATTTTCTTCTTCTTAATGAGGAACTTTCTTTTGTGAGGCTTATCACATATTCAGATATTATATTAAGGCCAACCAATACCGATGGCGATGCTTTAACCATCAGGGAAGCCATACACCTCGGCAAGCCTGTAATAGCTTCTGATGTTATTCCAAGACCGCCCGAGGCAATTCTCTTCAGAACACGAAATCATGATGATTTTGAGAAAAAGCTGATTCAGACAATCGAAGAAAGAAAATCAATAAAAATGTACACCACTAATGATTTAACCAGGGATTACAGGATGTTCTACAGCGGGCTGGTTGAATCTGTCCTAAACAGCCCCAAAACTGCACTGTCGAACATCAAGGACCGGAGTAAGGTTTTGTCAGAGAGGATACCTCCATCGACCGGTAAATTACTAAACTATATTCCATTCCGGGTAAGGCTCGGAAATGAATATCAGCACTTTTATACGCTGGCTGATAAGATGCTCAAAGCAGATTCAGCTGCTAAAAATGAATTTATCATTACAGGATTCAACACAATTTTTGAACATTTCAGGAAAAACAGCCCCTTTTACAACAACTTCCTGGATGATGCCGGGTGCATGTTGAACCGGGTAAGGGATATGAATGACATCAGATCAATTCCGCTGATTACGAAATCATCCCTGAGAGAATCGCCTGTGGAACGGAGGACTGTAATGAAGCATGGATACCGGCAGGTAAACACGGGGGGTACTTCGGGATCACCTCTCTCATTCTTCCTTGAGAATAACTTTTATGCCAGGGAATGGTCTCATATACATTATCTATGGAAGCGGATAGGCTATAAACCTACAAGCACCAAAATTACAATACGTGGTAAGAATCTGACAGGAATTTATAAATACAGGTTCCATCAGAATGAATTTCTTATCAATTCTTACTACTCATACACAAGAGAAGATTATATCGAACTTCTCAGGGTATTCAGAAGATATAATACCGAGTTTATCCATGGTTATCCAAGTGCGATTTATAATTTCCTGAAGGAAGTATCTGCAAATGCGCCTTTTCTCCTGGATTTTCTCAGGCAGAACATAAAAGGGATCATGTTCGGATCGGAATTCCCTTCACCTCATTTCAGAGATTATATTGAAGGGATTCTGACGAAAAATACAATATCCTGGTATGGTCATACTGAAGGAGTCATACTTGCCGGCGAACTTTACCAGAAATATGTCTATGTTCCGTTCCTTTCATACGGGTACACAGAAGCTGTTAAAATGGACGATCATTATCATCTGGTAGGTACAAGCTTTGATAACTATGCTGCTCCCTTTATCAGGTACGACACTGAAGACCTTATTAATCCATGGTTCAACCGCGACGGATTGCTTGAAAGCTTTGAAGTTACTGAAGGGAGACTTGGAGAATTTGTGATTGACAAGAATAATAAAAAAATTTCACTCACCGCGCTGATCTTCGGCCGTCATCACCAGCTTTTCGATAAGGTTAATTTTATCCAGGTAAAACAGGTTGAGCCGGGTAAAATCATAGTTTATTATTCTAATAATGTGATGATTGAAGAACCTGCAGTGCTGTTCGATTCAACAAATCTGAATATTGATGTGTTATTTGAACAGGTCAGGGCACCGTTTAAAACCTCTTTTGGTAAAATTCCCCTGTTGATTAAATAATTTTTCTAAAGCTCTTTTATGAAACAACTGATTCAGAATTTCAAATCTGGTGAAATGTATGTTGATGAAATACCTTCACCGGGTATTTCGGCTGGAATGGTCCTTGTTGAAAATAAGTTTTCGCTTATAAGCTCCGGTACTGAGAGGGGCACTGTGAAGGTAGCACAGGCATCTCTGCTTGGCAAGGCCAAAGAAAGACCCGATCTTGTAGTACAGGTAATCAGCAACATTAAACGGGAAGGTATTGCTGCCACTATCAATAAAGTCAGGACCAAACTCGACTCTCTGAAAGCCCTGGGATACAGCAGTTCAGGAAAGGTTATTGCCTCGCTGGATAAAAACGGACTTTTCAAACCCGGCGACAGGGTGGCCTGTGCCGGCCAGGATTACGCATCTCATGCAGCAGTCGTTTCAGTCCCCCAGAACCTCGTTGCAAAGATCCCTGATAATGTCAGCTTTGAGGAAGCTGCATTCACGACTGTCGGATCAATAGCAATGCAGGGCATCCGGCAGGCAGAGCCGTCGATTGGTGAAAAGATCGCTGTGATAGGCCTCGGACTTATTGGTCAGATCACATGCCAGCTGCTTAAAGCGAACGGATGTATGGTGATGGGAATAGATCTGAATGAAAGCCTGGTAAAAGTGGCAAAGGATACTGCAGGAGTTAAGGCTGTATTGAGGAATGATCCCGGACTGGGCAGCACATGCCTGAACTTCACAAACGGCTATGGATTTGATTCTGTTATTATAACCGCTGCCGCTCATTCCAATGATCCTGTTGAACTTGCTGCATCCCTGGCCCGCAAAAAAGGCAGAATCATTGTTGTCGGAGCAGTGGGAATGGAGCTCCAGAGGGATCCTTACTTCTACAGGAAGGAGCTGGAACTTCGGATGTCATGCTCGTACGGGCCAGGCAGGTATGATCCGGTTTATGAAGAAGGAGGAAATGATTATCCTTACCCGTATGTTCGCTGGACCGAACAGAGAAATATGGAGGCTTTTCTTGATCTTCTTTCAATGAAAGTAATTGATCTGAAACCATTGATCACTCACGTATTTGACATTGATGAAGCTCTGAAGGCTTATGACATTGTTCTTGGTAAAACCAGGGAATTCTCCACCGGCATTCTCCTGAAATATCCTGAAAGTAAAGAACCTGAGAAAACATTTTTCAGAATACAGAATAACCCGGTCAGGCAATTAAATGTCGGCTTTATCGGCGCCGGGAGCTTTGCACAGAGTTACCTTATCCCCGGAGTAAAAGCAGCAGGCGCTTCACTCGATGGTGTTGTTACTTCAAGAGGAATAACGTCAAAAAATGTTGCCTCGAAATTTGGTTTCAGCTTTTGTTCCACTGAACCATCAGAGATTCTTGATAATAAAGCCATAAATACTGTCTTTATTGCCACACCTCATTCATCTCATGCCGCACTTGTTATAAGTGCTCTCCAGTCAGGTAAGAATGTTTTTGTTGAAAAACCTCTTGCGCTGAATCACGATCAGCTGGATTCTCTTATCGAGGTAAAAAACAAGTTTAATTTGCCTGTAATGGTAGGATTCAACAGGAGGTTTGCACCTGTGGCTGCAGAGATTAAAAAAGCATTCAGCGGCCTGGCAGAACCTCTTGTGGTAAATATCAGGGTAAATGCGGGAATGATTCCCAAGGGCCATTGGATACAGGACCCGGAAACCGGGGGAGGACGAATAATCGGGGAGGTGTGCCATTTTATCGACCTCATGCAATATTTTGCAGATGCTGAGCCTGTAAGCCTCTTTGCCGAATCAATAAGCACACTTAATACGACGATGACTCCATCGGACAATTTTGCAGCTGTGATAAAGTTTAGCAACGGGTCGGTGGGAAACCTGGTTTACCTTGCTAATGGCGATACCTCTTTACCAAAGGAAAAAATCGAGATTTCCGGCGGGAACATCTCCGGTGTAATAAATGATTTCAGGGACGGAATGCTCTACAGGAACGGGAAAGTGACAAAGCTTAAATCATCAGGGAAAGGACACAGGGAAGAGATAATCCTCTTCCTTGATGCACTTAAGAAAGGGAAAGACAGTCCGATAGATTTCCGTTCGGCCTGCCTGACAACAATTTCCACATTTAAAATACTCGACAGCCTTTCAACAGGTTTACCTCAAAAAATCAGCCTTTGACCAGTATGGATACAGATATACTGATTACTAAAGTAACTGATTCTTTCGGAAAGCTTCATGCCTGGTGCGAGCTGCAGGATTATAAAGGATGGGATCCGTATGATGGACTGAACAGCAGGTTATTCAATGCTGTCCCTTTATTGTCAAAAAACCGTATCGCCAGGCTTTTATGGATTCAGTTTTTCAAGAAATCACCACTGAATCTCAGGCCTTTGACAGGAGTTGAAAAAGGATATAATCCAAAAGCGCTTGGATTGTTTCTTTCGGGTTTCTGCAATCTTCACCGGAAGGCTCCAAAAGAACATTCTCTTGAAAAAATCAGGTTCTTTTCAGAAAAGTTACTTGAGATGAAAAGCCCTGACTGGAGCGGCTCATGCTGGGGGTATAATTTCGACTGGCAGGCTCGGGCATTTTATCAGCCTAAATATACTCCGACAGTCGTGGCAACAACATATGTGGGTTGTGCCCTGCTTGATGCATATGATATTACCGGGGATGAAAGACTCCTGGCCAATGCAAGAAGCGCATGTGATTTCATTCTGAAAGACCTGAACAGGACGTATGATGATAAAGGTAGTTTTTCGTTTTCTTATTCCCCTCTCGATAAAAGTGTTGTCTATAATGCCTCTCTCCTGGGCAGCAGATTGCTTGCCCGCGTTTACAGTTACACCAAAGAAGAGGAACTGTTAACAAATGCCCGCAAATCAGTGCAGTTTTGTTGCGAAAACCAGCGTGAGGATGGTTCATGGAGTTACGGAAAACTATACTTCCACCAGTGGATTGATAATTTTCATACAGGATATCAACCTTGAATGCCTGCATGATTATGCAAGGTACTCCGGCGACCATTCTTTTGAATCTGAATTTCGAAACAGGTCTGAAATACTATGTTAAGACTTTCTTTACAGCCGAAGGAATTCCAAAATATTATAATACTTCAATGTACCCTTTGGATATTCATTCTTCTGCCCAGTTCATTGTTACTTTATTTAAAACAGGATCTTTTAATGAATATGAGGCAATTGCTCTCAGGGTTATAAACTGGACAATTGATAACATGCAATCGGTAAAGGGATATTTCTACTTCCAGATAAACAGGTATTTTTCCACAAGAATCCCTTATATGCGTTGGGCCCAGGCCTGGATGTTCTTTGCGTTTAGCATTTATCTGCTGCACTCATCTGACAGGTAATAGCCTATAAATTATTTTCTGAGGTTTTTTCTGTGTAACTTTATGTAAAATTTCGTTTCGGTTTCAATTACCTTCTTTTAATTGATTATGAAGATATTATCAGTTGTAGGAGCACGCCCTAATTTTATGAAAATAGCTCCTTTCATACGTGCAATTGAAGAGTATAATTCAGGTTGTGAGCACAAAATAGAGCATATCCTGGTTCATACCGGGCAGCATTATGATATAAGAATGTCAGAAGCTTTTTTTAAAGGTCTCTCAATACCTGATCCCGATATTAACCTCGAGATCGGATCTGGAAGCCATGCGGAACAGTTGGGCAATACGATGATTGCAGTTGAAAAGGTGCTTCTTAAGTATAAACCCGACTGGGTAGTGGTTGTGGGTGATGTAAATGCAACACTCTCCTGCTCGGTTGTTGCAAAACGTCTTTGTTTGAAAGTCTGTCATATTGAAGCCGGTCTTCGTTCGGGCGACATGACAATGCCTGAAGAAATCAACAGGCTTGTTACCGACCGGATATCAGATCTGCTTCTGACTCCCGACAGGATCTCTTCGGATAATCTGTTACGCGAAGGAACAGATCCTTCCCGTATTCATTTTGTGGGGAATATCATGATCGATACTCTTGAGTCGAACCGCGAAATCGCTGCTTCGTTGGAGCTGGGTTCGGTTATTGGCAAAAACCTTATCAAGGGACTTAACGGTACACTCCCAAAACTGAAAGATGCCAGCTATGGTGTTATTACACTGCACAGGCCTTCCAATGTGGATTCCGAGAAAACATTCAGGCCAATTGTGAATTTTCTACTGTCTGAGGTTGCTGAAGATATACTGTTGTTATGGCCAATTCATCCCCGGGCGCTTAAACAACTTAAAACAATTCATCTCTGGGATAAGGTTATTTCCCATCCATCGTTAATATTGCTTGAGCCTGTGAATTATCACGAGATGCTGCGTCTGAATATGGGTGCAAGGATTGTATTTACCGATTCAGGAGGTTTACAGGAAGAATGCTGTGTACTTGGGACACCATGCCTGACTTTGCGGTGGAATACCGAAAGGCCGGTTACATTACGCGAACACGGCGGTGTAAGCGTTCTTGTCGGGAACAGCCTCAGCAGGATCAGGGAAGAATACAGGAAGACAATGTCGTTTCGAAGAACTCCCAGCAGGCCGGAATTATGGGATGGCCATACAGCAGGACGTATTGTTAATAAAATAGTTGAATTTACATCCGGGGTAACAAAAGTACATGAAAGTTGATTTTTTAGGCATACCGGTTGACTCCCATACAATGGAGGAGACAATCGCCAGAATTGATGAGGCGGTAAGGGCTGATGAACATATCACCCATGTTGTGATCAATGCAGGAAAGGTTGTTTCCATGATGAAGGATAAGGAATTATTCAATAGTGTACTGTCATGCGATATCATTAATGCCGATGGACAAAGTATCGTATGGGCAGCAAAGTTTCTGGGAAGAGAATTCCCGGGAGGGTTGCAGGCGTTGATCTCATGCAGGAACTTGTTAAGCTCGCTGCAGCCCGAGGTTATAAATGCTTTTTCCTGGGAGCAAAAGAAGAAGTCGTAAGGAAAGTCGTTGAAAGGTATTCCATGGAATTCGGTCCTGATATAATTGCCGGCTACCGTAATGGATATTTTACACCTGATGAAGAACCTTTAGTTGCGAAACAGATAGCCGACAGCGGGGCGCAAATGCTTTTTGTGGCTATCACTTCCCCTAAAAAGGAGAATTTCCTTTATAAGTATGAACAAACCCTGAGTAAAGTTAATTTTACAATGGGCGTTGGCGGAACTTTTGACATTATTGCCGGAATTACAAAACGTGCTCCCAAATGGGTCCAGAACATGGGTATGGAATGGTTTGTCAGACTTGCCCAGGAGCCGGGAAGAATGTGGAAACGCTACCTGGTTGGAAATACAACATTCGTTTACATGGTTGTGCGTGAAAAAATCCGTTCGGGAAGAAGAACAAATCTCAAAAGAAGAAATGGTAATTGATCACATCTGTATTGCGGTGAAGGATACCCGTGAAGCTGTGAGATACTGGGAAGATGCTTTTGGATATGAGAGAATGACCAATACTGTCGTCAATACCAGACAGAAAGTTAAAGTAACATTCCTTAAAAAGAAAAACAGCATTACAGTCAAGATTATTGAGCCGCTCGAAGATAACATTTCGCTCCGGAACTTTGTGAAACGTGATGGTGGCTTTCATCATTTATGTTTCAGGTGTTCTGACCTTGATGAAATGATACCTGAACTTCAGAAAAAGGATCTCAGATTACTTGTAGCTCCTGAACCAGGAGAAGCTTTCAATAATAATAAAATTGCTTTTCTTATGGGCAGGTATAATATGAATATCGAGCTTATCGATACTGATGAGAAGGCTGCTCAGATATAATCAGGAACATGTATAAATAAAAAAGGCTGCTCAATAAGGCAGCCTTTTTTTTGATCCAACCCCGTTACTGATTCTTAACACATCTTATGCTTTTACCTCCTGCTTTCCCGGTTGTTGCCTTATAGATATACTTATTGTTCCCGTCAAGCCTCCTGTAATATGCCACATTAGGCTTTGCATTGATGGCATCATCAGTTGACGTCCAGAAATATTCTATCTCATTTTTCCCTCTGAATTCACCATTTGCCCAGGCACGGTATCCTGCACCAATTGCTGAAAACCCGTGAGTGTTAGTGCCATTGTTCACCAACCAGCCGGTTGTGGATTTTAACTTAGTTCCTACATCAGTTCCTCTCCAGCCCCAGATATCAACACTATCAACAGGTACACCGGCAATAACCTCCATTGTCTGGAATTCTGCATTACTTGGTACATGCCAACCGTCAGGGCAAAGATTGTTTGTGGCAATAGTGTACCAGGTATACAGGGCTCCCAGAGGTTTATTGGCAACATTATTTCTGTACCAGGTGTAAGCCGGCGTTGTAAGGCTCATCCAGGTTACACTGTCTGTTACCTGTGGAATAGCTGTATTATTCCTGTATTTAGTTGTCTTAAGGTTTTCAGCCATCCATACCTGGTTCCCTATTTTCACTGTTTTGTAAACGTTTCCTTCCACATCGGTAACCGGTGTGATAACCGATATTTCATTACCATATGCTGTTCCGGCCTTGTTAGTTGCATATGACCTGATATAGTATACAGTTCCATTTGAGAGTTCTGTTATAGTGCTAACAAAAACGCCGCTTCCTGTCCCGTCGCTTGACTTAAAATGTTCAAGAGTAGGATTTGGTGAAGTATTCCATACAATGCCACGCGCTGTAACTGCTACTCCTCCATCATTGGAGATATTGCCTCCCGATACGAGACCCGCTGAGGTAAGATCTGAAACAGCCGCAGTAGTCAGAGTTGCTGGCGCTGCAGCAGCTGTCGTAAAACTCACTTCATATCCGTATGCGGTTCCTTTACTGTTTGTGGCATAAGCCCTTACATAATAAACTGTGCCATCCACAAGACCTGTCAGGTTGCTGGTAAATTCGCCGGCGCCGGTTCCATCCGCAGTATGATTTCCTTCAACAGTCGGATTCTGTGATGTCGCCCACGCAACACCCCTGGCGGTTATCGTCAGAAGTCCGTCATTGGTGATGTTCCCGCCCGTTACTCCGGAAATTGTGGTAATTGATGTTACGGCTGCAGTTGTTATGGTCGCTGTTGATGTGGCTATTGTGGTAAAACTTACTTCCTCCCCGTATGAAGTACCTTCACTGTTTGTTGCGTAAGCCCTCAGATAATAGGTAGTGCCTTCTTCCAGGCCTGTGAGGGTGCTGGTAAAATCGCCTGTCCCGCTCCCGTCAGAAGTGAGATTGTCGGCGTTGGTGGGCTGCTGTGCAGTGCTCCAGCATACTCCTCTCGAAGTTACTTCGGCTCCACCGTCACTCAGAACAGATCCTCCTGCCTTTACTGAATTAATAGTGATCTCGGAAATTCCTGATGTCGAAACAGTAGGTGGATCCTGTTTTTTGCATCCTGTAAAAATCACACCAAATGAGATAGAACTCATTATTGCCAACCTTAAAATCCGTTTCATATACTATCATTTAATTGTTCTTGTGGATGTAGTGGTTTCACTTCCTTTAAACAAACAGATAAGGAAATTAAAAGAATACCAGGTGCCCCCTGTAGCCTGAATTCCAGTTATTTGTTGCCAAGCTTTGAAAAATGTTCTTTGACAATGTCAGCTTTCTGCCTGTCAGTAAGATTATGTGTCATGATGAGCCCGGGATTCTGCAGATAAAGAAACTTCTGGAAACTCATCTTCATAACTGTTTTGGCAGGATTACCGAGAATAACCGAATTCTCGGGAAACTTTCCCCTGACAACACTTCCCGCCCCCACAATGCAATTATCTCCTATATAAGTGTTTGGCAGTATTGTGCAGTTGATTCCAATAAACACATTATTTCCGATTACGATTCTCCCAAAGATGTCGGCATCGCTGATCTCATCCCTGAAACATTTCACGGCGCCGTCGTGAGTCACCAGATCGCACCCGGCTGAAATCGTAACCTTGTTCCCAAGTTCAATAAGATAAGGTTCTGTCGAAAACGACATTGAGTTGAAATGACATCTTTCCCCGACTTTCATCCCCTGTTTGCGCAGGTATCTTACTTTACTCTCATCGCTTGATCTCTTGAGGATTTCCAACCGGATTCGTTGAAAAATATTCCTTATATCCATTTACCTCTGATTGTTTTGTTTCTTTCTCTTCATTCTCAAGAATATCTATTATGAACTGGCTGAAAACAGGCGCCAGCCTTTCTGAAAAGTTCTTATTGGGATGAGAATCACCGGGACCGGTAGCATATTTGTCCAGAAGGTATAATCCACCTTCCGTCTCATATTTATAGAAATCCCATATAAAAATATTGTCGCCATCTTCTTTCCACTCATCTATCAGCCAACGGTAAAACTCACTGGTTCTGATAGCCTGGGCAGATGTAGTCTGATCCTTGAGTAAAGCGGCTGGTGTCCAAACAATAAATTTGGTTCCAGGGAACGAGTGCATTTTCTTTTTAAGTGCATTGTACTGGAGTTTATAATTTTCCAGCCTTTTTTCTTCAGAATCAATATCCGGATTTCCGCGATCCTCAGGAATCCTGCTTACAGGGAAACAATGCTTGAATATAATTACATCGTATTCTTTTGACAGGATTTCGAGAGTTGGTTCACCCGCGAAATAATTTTCACCTGCGTTTTTTACCCAGATATTATAGTAGTCATAGGGATAATTCTTCCAGCCATAAGGCTCCTTCTTTGGAAAAACCTGCTCAGTGATGATATAATCAGTGTTATTTTTCAGGTTATACTCATCGAAATATTTCTGAACAGCGCCCTTTCTGCCAAGTTTTACTGCGAGCTCGTTCGTACCACCCACCCAGATACATCTGCCGGTACTATGATGCAGGAATATTATCTTTTTCATTTTCTGCCGTTTTTGCCTCACTCTTTTTGATCTTTTTACCTGTGGGACTCATTATGATATTCCTTTTGAATTCAATTACAGAAGGAACCTTGAATTGTGCCAGGCTTTTGGCGCAATGCCTCTTTATTGAATCAGCATTGATCCCGGCTATCCCGTCCTTCACGACAATCGTTGCCTTCAGAGTCTCACCCTCAATCATATCTTCGATTCCTTCTATTGAACAGTCAACAACCTCGGGTAACTGGAGAATGACAGCCTCAATCTCTTTCGGACTGATCCTCTTTCCTCTTACCTTGATTATTTCATTCTTCCTGGCCGTGAGATAGATGAAGCCATCCTCATCGACCTCTCCCAGGTCGCCTGTCCATAACCATCCATCTCTTAACGATCTGGCAGTGCTTTGTTCATCGGCATAATAACCCATCATTATATTATCACCACGGGCTATTACTTCTCCTGTTTCTCCGGGCCTGACATTTTCCCCATTACTATTCACAACCCTGAGGTCCACCCCGGGAATACCTCTGCCCATCGAACCCTTTTTTGTTTCATACAGTTCCGGAGGGAGATATGACAACCTGGCTGTTGCTTCTGTCTGACCATACATAACGAAAAACCTGACATCAGGAAAAGCCTGCCTGAATTCGTCAATAAATACTGTCGCGAGCTTGCCGCCCGCTTGTGTAACATACCGTAATTTCGGGAATCTGGTATTCCTGAAGGTATCAGACATCCTCATTAATATCTGGAAATGACTGGGAACGCCGGCAAAACCTGTACAATTATATTTCACGAGATTATTAATCACCGTACCAAGGAACATGAATGAATTGTTGAACACTATGGAGCCACCGATTCTCAGGTGAGTATGCAGGAGGGATAAACCATAACAATAGTAAAATGGGAGTACAACAAGCATCCGGTCATCGGGTGTAAGCTCAAGATATTCCAGGATCGATGTCGTATTAGCGATGAGATTTTTATGGGATATCATGACACCCTTGGGCTTTCCGGTCGAGCCCGATGTAAAGATTATTTCGGCACACTGTTCGCTGATGTCATTGTTATTCCGGTCTGGTAAACCGTTCCCGGCTGACCATTCATCCTGTCCTGGCAGTTTATCAGGTGTGATACAGTTGAATTCATGAACAGGCAATCTGTTATATATATCTTTTGTAATGAATATCAGATCAGGCCTGGTAAGAGCCGAAATGTAACTGAAATTATCTGTTTCAATGTTAGGATCAAGTGGAATACAGGTATTACCGGATTTCAGGATAGCCAGGTAAGCCTTCAGGAAAAAAAGGTTGTTTACTGAAAGGAGTATAATGTTTTTTCCCGTTCCGATCTCTTTCTTCAGCCACGATGAAAGTCCTGTTGATGATCTGTACAGATCCCTGAAAGATATCTCTTCATTCCCTGCAAGGAAACTTTTCTCCAGAGAAGATGTGTTCTCAAAAAAGTAATCAAAAGCATTCATCCCGGTTCTGTTTTATATATATTATAATATAAATAATAATATGAGTTATAATATATTTAATAATACTAATAATAATATTCTAGCCTGAAACCCTGAAACCCTGAAACCCTGAAACCCTGAAACCCTGAAACCCTGAAACCCTGAAACCCTGAAACCCGAAACCCTGAAACCCTGAAACCCTGAAACCCTGAAACCCTGAAACCCTGAAACCCTGAAACCCTGAAACCCTGAAACCCTGAAACCCTGAAACCCTGAAACCCTGAAACCCTGAAACCCTGAAACCCTGAAACCCTGAAACCCTGAAACCCTGAAACCCTGAAACCCTGAAACTCTGAAACTCTGAAACTCTGAAACTCTGAAACTATCACACCCCATAATAATCCCTCACCGGCGACATCCTGAGATAATCAGTTGTTTTCTTTTTTCTCCTGAAATTGGCGAAAAGAGCATCGATCCTGGCTTCTGATTCCCCCATAACACTGGCTACTTCACCAGACGAATAATCGTGTTCAAAACCATACCAGTACATATCCATAAGTTCAACAGGAAGCTGGTAGAAGAATTCCTCCTGTGTCTGCTGTGCCGGGTAAGTATCAGTAGTGGGAGTTCTTTTTATGATTTCTTCCGGGATATTGAGAAACCCGGCTATCTGGTAAACCTGGGTCTTGTACAGGTTTCCTATCGGCATGAGGTCAGCTCCTCCATCGCCGTATTTGACAAAGAATCCCTGGTCCTGCTCCTGCTTGTTTGGTGTGCCTATCACTGCATAATGCCGCGATTCAGCATGGAAATACAGGATCGACATCCTCATTCTCTGCTTGAAATTCGATGCTGCAACAATTTTCAGGTATTCATCAACAGGAAGGAGCTTTTCTTTCTCTTCACCTTCATGATTGACAATTGTCAGTGAGAACAGCGGGGGAAGAGAAGTAAACAGACCGCTCTGTTTTACCCCGATCTTCATCTTAAATGTACCCGGATTATATTCCGGAAAGATTTTTTTAACTGCTTCGTCCCTTCTTTCATAACATCTTAATCCGTCGAGAGCTGGAGTTATTACTTCTTTAATAGCCGGTACGTTAAGACTTCTGGCGAGTTTTGTTGCAAGCTCCTCACTCTCAGGGTTTGAATCCTTTTCCGGGATCATGACCCCAATAACGTTTTCAGGCCCGAGAGCTCTTGCAGCAAGTGAAAGACAAACTGAAGAGTCTATTCCGCCGCTGATCCCGACAACTCCGCCTTTTCTTGCAAGCTTGTGAAAGACGTCCTCCCGAAGTTTTGCAGTTATTTCTTCGACAACTGATTCAACGTTTTCAAGTTTAAGGATATCTTTTGTAAATGGTTTTTTGTGGTTCATGGTGAAATGATTGTGGTGGTTTGTTATCTTTTTCAGGTAAGAACCGGTTCAGGGTCTTCAATTATCCTATGGTTGGCCGGTTTGCCGCTATGGAATTCATCATTTCTGTTCTCAACGAACTGGTTGAACAGAAGATGGGTTGAGATTACCGAGGTCAGCAGCATGTCATCCATCTCTGATGTGATGCCGGTTTTAGATATTCTTGAGAGAGCCATGCTGACAGCCCTGAAGCTGAATATCCCGGTTTTCTGTGTCTGTGATTCCGACAGCATCTCCCTGACATAATCAGGAGGATTTGAAAGGAACACATTATTTACGGGAGCCCTGTATGGTTGTTTTGTTCTGGTAATTATATCTTCCGGGATCCTGTTTTTCAGAAGCTTCTTAAGAAGGTACTTTTCTGTCATTCCTCTCAGCTTCAGGCTTGCCGGCAGGCTGTTGCAAAACTCTATCACCCTGTAATCGAGGAAGGGATATCTGCCTTCCACGGAGTTTGCCATTCCCATCCTGTCGCCCTGGGAAGAGAGAAGGTAACCCGACATGAAGATCGTAGCTTCGATCCATTGTGCCTTTGCCAGCGGATCCCAGGAATCAAATCCGGACGGAAGCTGCTTCTCAACTTCATCAATCGGTGAATAGCCTGATGCCACATCTTTCATATAATCTGAGAAATGTTTCTTGATATGGTTCGAGTTATTCCATCTCAGAAGGTGCGAATAGAAGGGATTTCCGGTATCGTTAAGCCTGTATTTGAAAAACAGCTTTAATGTCTGAACGTTAGCCTGGGCAATCTGCGGAATATAGGGGTAAAGCTTCTTGAGCAGAAGCGGCCTGAGAGAGGAATCCGGATTTGAAGCCCAGAAATTTCTGATCATCGCCTCCTTGAAAATATCGTACCCCGCAAGCATCTCATCCGATCCCTCTCCTGTGACCACGACTTTTATATTGTTGTCCCTTACAAGTTTTGAGAGTAAAAACATGGGTGTTGGCGCCGTTCTGGTGAGCGGCATTTCTGCATGCCATATTACCCTGGGGAAAGTTTCTGCTATTTCCCCGGAAGTACATTTGTATGAAGTATGCCGGGTGTTGAAGTACTTTACGGCCTCATTCTGGTAATGGCTCTCATCGAACTCTTTTTCGCTGAACCCTATTGAAAATGTATTAAGTACACCTGGTTCGATGTCTTTAATATATGCCACAGTAGCGCTTGAATCGATGCCACCGCTGAGATAGGCAGCCACCTCGACATCAGCCCTCAGGCGGATTCTTACAGCATCTGAAAAAAGCTCATGGAACCTTTCTAATGCATCGGATAGTGAGATCCTGGCAGGTTGTTTTTCAAAATCCAGACTCCAGTATTTTTCAGTTCTGAAACCCTTACGGTTAAAATATCCGAAATGTCCGGGTGACAGCTCAAATATTCCCTTAAATGCAGTATTGGGGGTTATTGATGTCCAGAAGGTGAAAATCTGTGTCAGTGCATTGGGATCCAGCTCCCTGGGAACAGAATTCTGTTGGAATATTGCTTTAATTTCGGAAGCAAACGTAAAAACTCCATTGCTCAGGTTATAAAAGAACGGCCGTATGCCCATCCTGTCTCTTGCGATGAAAAGCTCCTCTTCCTGTTTGTCCCATACCGCAAAGGCATACTGACCGTTCAGTGAATTCAGACATTGATGACCCTGTCTTATGTAAAGCTGCAGAAGTACCTCTGTATCGGAATGCGTCATAAAAGTGACACCACTCTTTTCGAGGTCTGCTCTCAATTCCTTATAATTGAATATCTCGCCGTTGAATGTGATCCAGTACCTGGACGTGGGATCTGATAATGGCTGTTGCCCTCCGGCGATATCAATGATGCTGAGTCTTACATTGCCGATTGTGGCAAACCTGGAATGGAAAATACCACTCTCATCCGGACCGCGGTATCCGATCGATTCAAGCATACGACCGGTAAACAGTCTTCCATCGGTTTTTGCCCCGAAATCAACAATTCCAGCTATCCCGCACATACCTGATTAATTTACTTTCTTTGAAACAAAATGACTGATGGCATTTATCGATTCGAAATTGCTTTCAACCAGGTCTTCATCAGAGATCTTGATCCTGAATTCTTTCTCCAGGAAGGTTATCAATCTCACAAACCCCATGGAATCAAAGAATCCTTCTTTAAACATGAGGGTTTCATTATTGATTTTGCCACCGTCAGCAAAGGTTTCCTCCAAAACATAAGCTTTCACTTTGTCTGTGATCAGTGTGCTTTTTGCATCGTTTATTAAAACTTCGTTGTTCATATTAACTTAGCTGGTTAGTGCTTACTTTTAATTATCTCATTCTGCTTTTTTATAATAATAGTCACGGTAGTGTCCATACTTGCTTCTGTCGATATTCATATCGTTAAATACAACATCGAAGTTTTCGATACGGTTGGTTTTAAAAACATTCAGAACATCGGTATAAACATCTTTACGTGTGTAATTGTTCCGGCATACAAACAATATCTCCGAAGCATATTTCATTATTGGGGTAGCCTCTGAAACAATGCCTATAGGAGGTGAATCTATGATGACATATTTAAACTTCTCCATCATCCATTGAATGAGCTCATCCATGGCTCCTGCCTCAATCATCTCGGATGCATTCGCGAGAATGGGGCCGGCAGGGACGAAGAACAGGTTCTCGTTTTCAGTTTCATGTATGATTCTTTCCTTCTGGACATTATCAGCCAGGTAATTTGTAATCCCAAGTACGTTCTTGATCTTGAAGGTGTTATGTAGTGTCGGACGTCGCAGGTCACAATCTATAACCACAGTTTTGTGTCCCACGCCTGCAATTGAAGCCCCGAGATTATAGGAGATAAAGCTCTTACCATCTTTGGGTTGCGAAGAAGTTACAATTATAGTTTTAAGCTCCCTGTTCTTGAATTTGAGGAAAAGTCTGCTTCTCAGATTCCTGAATGATTCTGCTATGGGCGAGGCAGGAGCATCACTTACAACGGCATCAGTTTTCAGCGGGTTGGAATATATTATGCCAAGCACCGGCCTTTTCAATATATACTCTGCTTCATTGATCCTGGTAATGTTCTCGTTAAAGAAATTCTTCAGGACGATATACCCGGTAGGCAGAAGCAGGGCAAAGAACAATGCAAACATGTAGTTTATCATCGGTTTTGGCGAGATGATGTTCCTTGTCAGTTTTCTCGCGGGCTCCAGGATTTCATAATCAGGATGATTAGAAGCCATTGTAATAGCCGCTTCGGTTCTCTTCTGCAAAAGGAATGTATATATTGCATCGCTGACATCAAATTTTCTCTGCATGCTTACCATATTGAGCTCGGTTCTGGGAAGACGCGATATTTCCTGGGAGAGCCTCTGTTGCCTGTAATCGAGCTCATTCCTGTTAATACTCAGCGTATTCAGGTTGTTTTTGACATTTTCGATTATTGCCTGTTTTTGCAGCCGTATCTTGTTGTCGATCTGACCAAGGAAAAGGTTTTTCTCAGCATTGTTGC
Organism: uncultured Bacteroidota bacterium; assembly: GCA_963744745.1. Classification (GTDB taxonomy): domain Bacteria; phylum Bacteroidota; class Bacteroidia; order Bacteroidales; family VadinHA17; genus LD21. The sequence goes on from CAVUVD010000004.1 coordinate 89,994, forward strand.
TGGCAATATTTGTCTTTTCTGAATTCAGGGCGTGCAGATCGAGTATCAGCTGGTTCATTATCGGATCGTTTATGTTGGCAGCCGATGGAGGAGCGATTCCTGATACATCCTTGTTCTTCTCGAAATAGTCAAGAATTGATTTATAATACCGTTCCTGTATCTCAACCTGCATACGATCGTTTTCTACCTGGGTCATCTGTTCGTATGCCCTTTGTCCCTGGTAGCTGAGATCCATAACCTGGTTTGCAGACCTGTAATCGCGTAATCTCGTTTCAGAAATGCTCAGAGAATCGGATATCCCAGAGATCTGGGCATCGATAAAGCTGACCGCATTGGCAGACATCTTGTTCTTCTTCGACAGGTTATTGTCGAGAAAATTCTGGACATAACTGTTAAGGAAATCTGTTGCGAGATCGAGGTTCTGACCTTTTATCTTTATGTTTATCAGTGAGGAACGAACTGTAACAGGTGCCACTTCGATGTTTTCAATATAGTTCCTTGCCAGACCATCGATTGTATACATTACGAAGTAATATTCTCTTGCTTCACCGGGAAGCGGTTTCAGGATCCGGGGATCTGTTAATGAAACAACGAACCTGAAATACCTGTTGCTGACGGTTTCATTGAAATGACAGATTGTATCCATCAGTATCATATTCTTTTCACTAACGACGGCATTGTCAATGTAGTTGTACAATGAAACTTCAGGTTCATCGATGGTGATCCTGTAAGTAGAATCGTTTACGACTGAAAAATTGAACCTGGCATTTACAGGTTGGAGATGTGACTTATCAATACTTACATGAAAAGGCGGATCGGGGTAGATTTGTGAATCATGTCCAAGGAGATTATCTTTTTTTACAAAATATCCTATCTCCAGTCTCATCTTATTCAGAGTGTTCGAAACCAGAGTAAATGATCTGATATTATTGATATCATTCTCGAGGTTCCTGGCCTGTTCGTATGAAACCAGCCCCCTGAACAGATCGTTTGATCCAAGCAATGCGGGCCGCTGATCCTCAATCGGGCCTATAGTGGAATTTACTTCATAAACGGTCGGTGAATAACGATTTACCATAAAGGCAATTCCAAGAAATATCAGGAAGCTTACAACATAGAAATACTTTAACGAAAGGACCTGCGAAAAAAAATCCCTTATGATATACGCGTTTGATATGGGTTGATTCTGAGTAGCCATTATAATATTTATTGAAAATTCACACCTGTGAAAAGTAATACCGCGATCAGAGTTGTGATTGAGCTTAGTATTGTTGTATAAGTAATGTTTGCATAACTGGTTGACACAGCTTTCAACGGCTCAACAATAATTACATCATTCGGAAGGATATAGTAATACTCTTTCGCATGATTTTAGAATCGGAGAGGTTAAGCTTGTAGTGTGCAATTTTTTCACCGATATTTCTTGTAACGACAACATTTTTCCTGTCACCATATCTTGTTATGCCGCCACCCAGCCCGATAGCTTCATAGATGCTTATCTTGTCCTGAGAGAAATTATAGACACCCTGCCTCTGGACTTCTCCCATGACAGTCACCTGGTTATCGATATACTTGACGCTAACGGAAATATTCGATACATAATCACTCAGAGCTTTCTGTATTTTAGCTGCAGCAGCCGAAGTAGTCAGATTGATAACGTTTATATTTCCCACGAAAGGAAAATTGATGTTGCCTCCTTCATCGACGATATATCCGATGAGTGCGCCTCCTCCATAAGATCCAAGCCTCATTTCCTCAACTGAATTAAAGATTTCGCTTGTCTGGGGATCGATACTCAGGACTTTAATAAAAAGTTTATCGAACGGGGCAATCGATTTCTGGGTTCTCGGGTTGACTGCCGGCGCTTCTACCCTGTCAAGATCGTTAAAATACCGCAGTTGCTTTACCGGGACGCAAGATTGAGACAGGAAGAGAAGCAAGATCATCAGCGACCAGGTAAACGACAGAAGTTTCTTCTGCATATCTGAATTTGTTAATGTAAAATCATAAATGACCAAACATCGTCCGTTTAAAAACGTCTGATCAAAGTGCCTTATTCTGACTTGGTTAAAGCTTTATGTTATTGTCAGGAAAACGGGAGCTTTTGTTTAGTTTTTGAGCTATAAACATAAATGTAAATTGTTCCATCGCCATTAATTATAAATTAAGAATCTGTTAAGCTATGGTTAAGACAAATTCATGTCTATAAACCGGTTCTTTTAAATACAGTTCCGACTGTTTTGAATAATATCAGCAGATCAAGTCTGATTGACCAGTTATCGATATATGCAAGATCAAGCTCCATCCACTTATCGAATCTTATACTGTTCCTTTCAGGTTTGATCTGCCAGAAACATGATAATCCCGGCTTAACAGATAACCTTCTCAGCTGCCATCTTTTATATTGTTTCGTTTCACTGAGCAGGGGTGGGCGTGGCCCTATCAGTGACATTTCGCCTTTAAGCACGTTAAATAGCTGAGGCAATTCATCAAGACCTGATCTTCTCAGGAATTTACCAATCTTGGTTACTCTTGGGTCATCTTTTATTTTGAAAACAGGCCCGTCGACTTCATTTTTTTCGTTCAGCTGATTCTTGATATGTTCTGCATTGGCAACCATCGTGCGGAATTTATAAAGGTCGAATTGCCGTCCTCTTAGTCCCACCCTTGCCTGTCTGAATATCACGGGTCCGGGTGAGTCGATCTTAACAAGCAGGGCTATCAGAATGAAGACAGGGGAGAAGGCAATAATTACAATCAATGAAATCACGACATCCATAACTTTCTTTAATGCAAGCTGATACGGATTGTGAGGTATGTTTGTAAAGGTCAGGAAATTCTCTTCAGCAATTTCGACTTTGAAGGCGTTAGTAAGCTTAACAACAGATTCAGTAATCCTGAGCTTGAATGTGACCCCAACTTCCTCGCATGATCTTATTATCTCCCTGACTTCCGATGGTAAAACTTTCTTTTAAGATAAAGCACTTCATCAATAAGGTCACCATCCATAAGGTCGTTGAGAACCTTAATGTACTTTCCCGGTAGCATTATTATAGTTTTTTCATATTTCTCCTGGAGAATTTCTGATTCTGTGAAGATCGCATAGATCTTGTATCCCCATTCCTTATGCCGGATAAGTTTTTCAATGAATGATTGCGATGAATCATCGGCTATCAGAACAATGTTTATTGAGTTGTATCCCTGTGAACGGTAAACTTTGAAAACCTTATATTCGAAAAGCCTTACTGCAAAGAGGAAGCAAAAACCGATAAATATGACTTCAACAATGAAGATCCTGGGAACCGGATAAAGGTTAAAAGCGAAATAAACAAAAGTGAATATCAGGAACAGTACAATTGCCGATTGAAGGTATTCAAAAAAAAGCACCCTGTAACGTTTTGTCCTTGGGATCTCCGCAATGCGGATAAGATAAAGGATCAGAATCCACAATGGTAAGAGGACCATGAATAACAGCAGCAAAGTTCTTATTCACTGAAGAAGAAGCCTCCCTCTTCGTGAAAGTTGAGAAGATATGCGATCTGAAAAGCGAAGGTTATTGAAAAAATATCAATACCTCCAAGAATGATATTCAGGAGGTTCCATTTTTTAAGAAATGGAATAATATTATGCCGGTACAGAGCTACAAATATAGACATAAGAAACTGCTTTCTGTTTCCATATAAAATGTTCAGATATTAAAATCAGAAAAGATGGGAATTGTTCAGTCTAGGATGAGGTCAACTTCTGGACACAGAAACAAGTAATCCCATTTATTTCGCTGACATCCAATACTTTGAAACCGGTGACTTCGAGCAGCATCGTTACCGATTTTTTAGTCATATTCCTGTTATTGGTACGTGAGTCGATAAAGTCATAGATCATGTTCAGCAATGGAATTCTGGATGAAATCCCGTTCTCAACAGGATCAATACCTTCATGAATGTTGCTGTCAGGGTAGGTGGACATTGGAAAAAAACTGTATTGATGTCTCCGGTCAATGAAGCTGCCGATAAAATAGCTTTTATAGGGAAGAGCTTTATTCACTGTCTGAAGAAAATCCCTTACTCCCCTGATGTGATTAAGGTGCTTAAGGTTCAGCAAAGTTTTTACTTCGCTGAGTTCCTCATCGTCATAATAATAATGTTTGTCCGGTGAAAGTATAATGATGTCAGGCTCATCAGCCAGCCCTAGCCATTCGAGATACTCCAGGTACACGCCGTATTTACCTGTTCCCAGGCGTTCAGCTAACTGGTTTATCCCGGAAATTTCCGTTAAGCCGGATTCAATATTCCCCTTGTTCTGACCATTAATCCTCTCCTCTCCGACAGATGTAGTGTTCTTTTCCATAAAAATACAAGGATTGTCGTGTTACATTCCTTTTTTCCCGGCCTGTAAAAAGGCTCTTGAAAAAAATCACTACAAATATGCTGACCTTTGATCCAGCATGTGTTACATAACTTTTATTTTAAGTTATATTATTCACACATTCTGCTCAACAGTTTGTCGTATGTACTTGATTCTCTGAAAATTATTTGGAGAGATCCCGGTAACTTCCTTAAACTGATTTGATAAATGTGCGATGCTGTTATAGTTCAGCTGATAAGTAATTTCTGTAAGATTTAACCTGTAATAAATCAGGAGTTCTTTCACTCTTTCGATCTTCGAAATGATGAAGTATTTTTCAATTGTGGTATTATAGACTTCGGAGAAAAGTTCCGACAGATAATCGTAATCATATTTGAGCTTTTTACTCAGATATCCCGGAAGGAAACTTCTCATCTGGTCCTCGGAATAATGAAGGAACTGATCGACGATATTCCTGATCTTTTTCACCAGCATGACTTTCCGGGGATCCATGAGTTCGAAACCTGATCTTAAAAGAGCCTGGTTGAGTTGTTCTTTTTTAAATGGTGAAACCTCTTCATTGATCTTTACTTCACCCTGGCCGATAACAGCCTTTTTCACTCCGAGCTTCTCAAGCTCGGATTTTAAAACCTCCTGACAATGAAGGCAAGCCATATTTTTTACGTAGATAGTCATTTCAGAGTTTTTTGAGTCAGACATAATTTTTACTTTTTTTGATATTGTACGGTTTTTATGTTGACGCGGCATTCGCCGACTAATCATCATAAATCTGATCCCGTCTTCTCTCGTTTCTTAATGCCTTGTCATTCGCCATTATACAGGATTTGTTTAAACCAAATTTATGACCAGCTTCAGACGTGGCGTTTACATTATTTGTATTAAAATTTATATATTTCACACATTTTGTTTAATCATTTGAAAAAATCACTTGTCATTGCCTTGACAAATATGAAAGCATAGCAGTATATTTTCCTGCCATTTCCTCAGTATCACTGTCTGCAGGTTCAGCCCATCCATTCATCCATTCCGATGCAAGTGACATCCATGTAATAGGGGTTACTCCCGCTTTCAGCATTCTGTGAACTCCATAGTTGTGCCTTTCCTGGGAGGTATCTCCGCATGCATCTATCAAACCATATACATCATATCCATAATCAATAGCATGAATTGCAGTTTCGGCAAAACTTTCACTGGTCCAGAGCCCTGAGATGATCAGCTTCTCCCTGTTTAATTTTCTGATTATTCTTTGCACAGATTCATCCGCAAAGACATCAGCCGGTCCGGTACTGCTGGTAATTATGTTCTGTTGCGGGAAAACATCCCTGAGTTCCCTGATATAATCACCATTTCTGTCACTGCTCATAAGAATTACCGGTACATTGAGAATGGAGGCTGCTTTTGCAGAAGCAACCACTGCATCTTTTATTGAATTTCTGTTACCCGACTTAACCTGGTTTAATAAATCGGTTTTATAATCTACCAGCATTAAAATGCTGTTGATTACCGAAATATAATCTGTCTGTGTGCTTTCCATGACAATCTGGATTTAGTTCTTAGTTCGACCTCTCTTTGATACTGTTTTCAACGATATAATCAACTAACCGTAAGTGCGATTATCGTACTGTAAAAATCCAAATCCTGTCTCTAAAAAAAGTTACACAACTTTTAGAATAATTTACATTATTCCCACATTTCTAAATATTACAGGCCGACAGCCAGGATAAATGAGGATTTTATTAAAATGTCGGGGGAGGCCATTAAATAAGCATTTCAGCGTGCGGGAAACCTTATTTCCGATGCTCATGTGGGAATTATATAAAATTTAGAAAAAGTTATATAACCTGGTAAATCACCGGATTCTGTTCCTTTGTATTATTAAACAATAAAACTGATGTCCGGTCAGATTAACATAGAGAAGGTTGCCCTTGATTTTATGAAAGTGTACAAGCGGTATAAGGAAAACAGCTTCAGGGCCAGGAAAGACAGGAATGAGGGGGGTGATAACCTGTTAAACAGAAATACAAGGAGAAGGGGGAGACTGGACAAACATCCTTGCTGAAAATATATCCTGTATTCTTTTAGATTCCAGACTGATCTCAGGAAGAAGGATATCGATCATAAGCCCGATAATTTATATTTTTATGAGAACGCGGATTGCTCTGGCATTGTCATGCCTGTTACTTACAACAAAGGTAATCGCCCCCGATATAAAGACTCTGGTGATAGTCGAGCCTCAACCGATAGATATTTACGAAAGATTGATGCAGGCTGTGCTTGAAGTGGAAAGCGGCGGTGATACATTGGCCTATAACTCCCTGGAAGATGCATATGGTCCGTTTCAGATCAGACCGGTACGGCTGAATGATTACAATAAACGGACAGGCAAGAAGTACAGGATGAAAGACTGTTATACGTTGAGGGTTTCCAGGGAAGTATTCCTCTATTATGCCAGGATTCTTGGTCCTGATTATGAGATAATTGCAAAGAGATGGAATGGCTCAGGTGAGATGACTATTTCTTACTGGGCTAAGGTAAAGGCAGTCCTAGAAGGGAAGGAGAGGGTATAGTTATTATTTCTCCTTTTCTGTTTTGCCTTTGGTAGGGATAATGAAGAGAGGAATTTTTGTATTGTGCAGGACTTTCTCAGTAACACTTCCCATGAGTATCTGATCGAGCCATCTCCTGCTGTGTGATCCCATTACAATGAGATCTGCATTGATTTCTTCAGCAGTCCTTATGATCATTTCAGGGAAATAGCCTTCTTCAGTTATCAACTGAATATTATTATCATTAAGATGATCCCTGATTTTTTCGAGAAAATACTGTGATGCTTTAACCAATTCACCGGAATTAGCCATAATTGAAAAATCGGTGTTGCTAAAACCACTGAAACCGGTTATCGGAGAAAATTCGAGGCTGGAATAATAAATCTCATCAGCAACAACATGAAGGAGTACAACTGCAGCATTCATAGTCTTCGCCAGGGAATAGCCCGCCTCGGCAACTTTCCGGGCAGAAGGATCAAGGTCAAGGGCAATGAGCACCTTTTTCATCGGAGTGAATCCAAAATCCGCTTTCTGGTTCATGGCTCTGGCTTTGTTTGTTGAACATTCAGATTTACAGGCTGTATATAAAATTATTAAAATAATTACATATACACAAACATTCTGCTAACAGAACAATGCTTTCCGCAAAAGTGTGTGAAAAATATAACTTTTTCCCAAAGTTTTGTAATAAAGATACAGGTAAAGCTCTTCATCTTTGACATGTAAATTTTAAGCTGAAATAATAAATATTCAAAGAATATGTCAAAATCCAGTGTGAAACCAAAAGCAACATTGATCTGGAGTGAGCAAACTGAGAAACTCAAACAGAAATTCTCTTCACTCACCGACAGGGATCTGTTCTTGGAGGAGGGAAAGATGGAGGAGATGTTGCAGCGGCTCCAGAATAAAATCGGGAAATCCAAACATGAGCTTTACGCGAAGCTCTGATTGTTAACTTTTCAGATCCAGGTTCAGACTGACCTGGCAGTGGGACAATGAGTTTCATTGTCCCATTGTTTTGTCAGGATAATGAGTGTGAATTATGTAAATCTTTAAACTAATTGTGTAACGTGCACACATATAGAGCATTTTACCTTTGCTGTGATATTAATTTATAAAATCTGTTTAAGATGAAAAAGACACTAATTATCGGATGCTTAATGATATTCTCATTGGGTATTTCCTCAGGATTTGCTGCTGAACCGGAGAAAGCTGAGAAGAAGGATGCTATTCCTGAAAAAACAGAGAACAAACTCTCGGAAGAGGAGCTCAGCAGGCTGACCAGGCGGGTCGAAGAGATTCGTGATATGGATAAATCAGATATGACTGCGAAAGAAAAAAAGGAGTTGAAAAAAGAGCTGAAGGAGATCAAAGAAACTGTGAAAGCGGACGGTGGTTATATATACATAGGTGCCGGTACGTTGCTTGTTATAATACTCCTGGTGATCCTTCTGCTCTGATTTGAAATAGCGGGCCATTATAACAGTCTTTATTCTAAAATTTAATATTTCCAGATGAGTGTAAACGGGTATAAAGTAAAAGTGGGAAAGGATAATGCCAGGGAAAAGACTTCCTACCATTATGAAGAAGGTATAACATCGTCTTTCGACATTCCAGCTATTATTGAAGATCTGAAGAATGATAAAACCTGGCTGGAAGGAGAGCTGAACTCGGTTATCCTGCTAAATAGTCCTACGGTAAAAGTGCTTCTTACAATACTGCATGAAGGCACGGAAGTAATTTCCTATCAGGCTAATGACTCAATAACTTTCCAGATAGTTGAAGGTTCACTCGTCCTTCATATTAAAGAAGATACAATTGTTCTTAATCAGGGTGAACTGCTTACTCTGGAAGAAAAAATCAAGTACAGTTTCGATACTGTCGAGGAGACTGCATTTCTGATGACCCTTGTATCAGAAAAAGAAGATTAGAAATGAACCTCAGGAAATTCTGAGGTTCATTTCTAATATCCTCTTTTGTTCATCTTATCACAATTTGTAAGCCATGGTAAAGGTTACTATATTTTTATTGCTCCTGCTGACAACCTGGTCCTGTTCCACCTACAGGCCTTATAGTCAGCGTACAGAAGCAGTGACGACACAGATATTCTATGACGAACTCAGTCCTTATGGTGACTGGGTGCACAATCGCGAATACGGTTATGTCTGGATACCTCATGCCGGACGCAGTTTTTACCCTTATGCCTCGAACGGCCGATGGATATACACCGATTATGGTTGGACCTGGCTGTCTGATTATCCCTGGGGATGGGCAGCTTTTCATTATGGAAGGTGGGATTATGATCCCCAATACGGATGGTTCTGGTTTCCCGGGGATGAATGGGCACCGGCCTGGGTAGTCTGGCGCCAGGGCGATGGTTATTTCGGATGGGCTCCCATGAGCCCTGAGTCAGGACTGGGATGGGATTACCGGAATAATGCTGACGTACACAGGTGGATTTTTGTCAGGGAGCGTGATCTGGGAAAACAGGGAATTTACAGGTATTATGTAAACCGGAGAAGAAACGATGAAATAATCAGGAAAACCCGTGTAATTTCTGAATACAGGCCTGATGATTCAGGGAGGAGAGTATATGTTTCCGGACCGGATCCTGCTGAAGTGGAGAGTCTTGCGGGAAGAAGGATAAGGAGGGTAACCGTTACCGAGAGCAACACCCCGGGCAGAAGGCTCTCAAATAACCAGCTTGAAATTTATCGCCCCAGGATCATTCTGAGCCAGGATGGACAAAGACCTGCTCCACCAAGAATATCTGATGTTAAGGATATCCGTCCAATGCGTGAGCGAAACAGGAATTACCAGCCTGAAACACCTGAAAGAAACCAGGGAATCAGACAGTACGAAGGACAGGGGGAAAGACCTGATGTGAACAGTGAACAGGTCCGGAACCGCAGGGAAAAAGAGGTTCAGCGTCAGTACGAGCAAAAGCAGGCTGAAGTCAGGAGGAAACAACAGGAGTTGGAATACGAACAACAGCAGAGGGCTATCGAGGAAGAAAGACGGAAACAGAACCCTGAGAAAGAATATCAGCAGAACAGATCTGAGAGGATCCAGAAAACAGAACAGCAGAAGAAGGCTATGCAGAAGGAAAGGGAGAGAAATACCAGGTCGGTTGACACCTCGGAAACAAAAAGAAGCGAGAGGGTACAGACCAGGAGTGTGCGGCAGAACCGCCGGTAGTGTTTTCTGGCACAGATAACGCACCTTCCAGCACTACGGAAATCACAATTTGTGATGTCCAAATGTGAATTCATTTTTTGTCCTTCCGGGAAGCAAATAAATAGATAAGGTACAATACAACTCCGAGGAATACAATTATTTGTCCTGAGATTCTTCCTCTTAATACATCCGGCCAGTGCTGTATTCCGGATAAATATCCGACCATATAAAGCAAAACTCCGAGAATCATAAGGGTAAATGAAGCCAGTCTGAGTGTTTTCATGATTTTTATCTTTTTTTCAAAGTAACTATCATTAGTATCGGATTATCTGTAATATCTGAATCTGAAATCAGTTTTTGCAATGCTACCTTTTTCTCCGGATATTTGATGCTGGTCTTACCGGATATGTTCTCAAATTCCTTTTTAAGAGTAACTATGTCGAGTGATCTGTATACCTGATTATCATTAACAATCCCGGCAGGCCAGAAATCCATTATTCCGTCGATATCGCTTTTAAAACCGGCGGATGAGCCGGGCTCAATTTTTAATAAGGTTCCTGTTCCCTCACTTTTGTCATATATAATGTATTTATTTTCTCCTTTGCCGAAGCCCTCAGCCAGGATAAATAATTTATTTGCTGCCTCGAATGGCATTGTGTGAAAATACTATTTTTCTAGGTATATATGCTCTTATCTACACTGGTTTATCTAACCATCAGGAAAGAAATAGTATTCTGTTAAATTTTAATTGGCTTGATCATGTTATATTTCACATTTTATATTTCAGATTACCTGCAAGAATGGATTTCTTTGCGGCTTAGCGTCTTAGCGAGAAGCTTTTGCGAAGATGCTTCCGCATTCTTCAGTCCTTATCGGCTGCCGGCGTTTCTGTTTTCAAGACAGTACAAAGTACCATTGGTACTCGAGAATAATATGTAATTATCTATAATATATGGAGTCGAAAAGATCCCGCCAAGTTCGCATTCCACGTCAAGGAATTGTTCGTTTGATTTAATGATCGAATAAATATCATCCCGGTAAGTATCGTCCGGTTTAAAATATTTGAATCTGTTTTCTTTATATGAAGCTGTTTCAAAACTCCACAGTTTTTCACCGTCATGTAAGTTTATTCCTTGAAGCTTTCCTATTGTGGTTCCAACATAAAGCAAGTTTTTACTGTATGCATTATTTCCAAAAATAAGGAATTCCATATTTTTCTTCCAGAATTCTTTTCCGGTCTTCGGATCAGCGGCAATAAGTACACGTTCATCTGCAGTTCCGATATATAAGATTGAATCATGTATATTATTATTCAGACCCCAGCCTTTTGTGAAGGACTTATTCCAATGACAAAATCCTTTTTCCTGATCAATTGCATAAACATTATAATCTCTTGCCCCAATGATTACAAGATTCTTCGTTACAGCAGGAGAACCCTGAACTTCTCCGGCAGGGAAATAACGATGACCGACTGTTTTGAATTTCCATATTAGTTCACCATTATTTAGTTTAAGAGCATAAACAAAACCATCAAATGATCCAAAAAATATCTTATCATCACTGATGGCAGGGGTTGTGTGAACAATATTTCCTGTTTTGAAAGACCAGATCAACTGTCCTGTTTCAGTATTAATTGCATAGAAATTACTATCGCCGGAACCGAAATAAACTATTCCTGCATTTATCACCGGGCTGGAATGAAAATAATCTGCAAAATCATATTTTCGTTCACCTTCAGCATCGAACTTCCATAAAAAATCACCACTTATTTTATCAAGCACATATAATGATCCATCTCCTCCATTTAAAAATACCCTGCTACCGTCTATCAATGGAGTTGATCTGATCTCACCTTTCGTACGAAATCTCCATTTTTCTTGTCCTGATTTAACATCTACAGCATATAAAATACTATCAACTCCTCCAACATAGACGAGATTCTCATTTACAATCGGGGAGGAAAAGATTGGAAAATTTGTCTTAAATACCCATTTAACTTCTGGTTCCTCTTTAAAATCCGGAACTTGCTGATCTTTCCCTGGTGAAGAAATTTGTGCTGAAATATTTGAATATGCGGCAATTAATATAAAAAATATCCATCTGTTTAAAAATATTTTAAAAAGCTGTTGAAGGAAATTAACTGCCATATTGTTTTGCATCGACTCCAGGTATTTCGATATGTAAATAAACAAATTTATCTAAATAGATTGTAAAGTTACAGAAATCAAAAAACATGGATATCGCAACCCTACAACCTTTACAACCTTTACAACCTTTACAACCTACTTCTTTCCCGCAGATTTCGCTGATTAAAATCCACGCAGATTTACGCAGATGGTTTTTGTGTATATTTCCGACAATATATAACTACGTTTAGGCCTTTCCGGTTAATTTTATGGGATTATGCGATTTAATATCAATCTCATTATAAAAATATTCCTGATATTCCTGTTAGTGCTACCCCGGTTATCACCCCTTTCAGGCCAGGAGAATTACTTCCAGCAGGAGGTAAACTTCACAATAAATGTTACACTCGACGATCAAAGGCACCTGCTTAAAGCCAGTGAAACAATTCAGTATATCAACAATTCACCCGATAATCTTGATTTTATTTATTTCCATCTGTGGCCAAATGCATATTCCGGCAATAATACAGACCTCGCCAAACAAATATTCAGGACAGGGGGGAAGCAGAAGCTTTTTAACGATCCCCGCAAGCGTGGCTGGATTGATTCTCTGAACTTCAGTGTAAACAACATTCCTGTCAATTATGAGGAATTGCCGGGTCAGCCCGATATCTGCCTTGTCAGACTCCCCGAAAAGCTCCCGCCCGGCGATACCATTCTGATAACAACTCCCTTCATGGTAAAATTCCCCGAGGGGAATATTTCAAGGATGGGCTTCAACAATGGCGCCTACCAGGTATCACAATGGTATCCCAAGCCGGCTGTATACGATAAGAACGGCTGGCACCCCATGCCTTATCTCGACCAGGGGGAATATTATTCCGAATTCGGACGCTTCGACGTTTTCATAACATTAAACCATGATTTCGTTGTAGGCGCTTCCGGAGACCTGGTGACCGGGAGTGAGATCGAATGGCTCGAAAACTCCGCTTCAGAATGGAGAGATCTCTCTGTACATACACAACCCGGGTTAAAGAAGACTCTGCATTTTCATGGAGAGAATATTCATGATTTTGCCTGGGTCGCCGACAAAAGGTTCAGGGTTGTGACCAGCAAACTGATCCTGCCGCAATCCGGCCGGGAAATTACCATCAGGGTAATGTATACACCCAATATTCAGGCATTGCGCTGGGAATATGCCCCTGAGTACGTGAACAGGGCTATCCTTCGTTTCTCAGAATGGATAGGAGATTATCCTTACAACACTTTTACAGCAGTTCAGACCTCGCTGGCTGCCGGCTCGGGAATGGAATACCCGGGCATGACAATTATCGGGGATGCAGAGGATGACTATTCTCTCGACGAGGTTCTTGCGCATGAGATCTGTCATAACTGGTTTTACAGCGCCCTGGCAACGGATGAAAGACGTTATCCATTTATGGATGAGGGCCTAACAACAGCCTTCGAAGAAAGATATATGAATCTGTATCACCCCGGGAAAAAAATGTGGGAACTCTATTTTAAAAATCCACGAACTGCAAGATTCCTGAAAATTGATAAGCTGCCTGTTCAGAGCCTCTCGGAGATCCAGTGGCTGATATCGGCAAGGGATAACCTCGAACAACCTCTTGACCTTCCGGCCGGTGAGTATACCGACAGGAATTATGGTGATCTTGTCTATTTCAAAGCTGCAAAAGGATTTAACTACCTGAGAGCCTTTCTCGGCGACAGTATTTTCGATAGCATAATGAGGGATTATTACTCTGAATGGGGAAACCGCCATCCGGCGCCGGAGGACCTGGAGAACGTCTTTAAGCATCATACTGCGGGAGATCTTTCATGGTTCTTCGATGATTTCATCTCTGAAACGAAACGATACGATTATAAACTCACCAGGCTCAGGGGTGACAGCCTTCTTGTAAAGAACAAAGGAGAGATGAACTCGCCTGTAAGCGTTTCAGGGCTGAAAGATGACTCTGCCGCATTCACTGCCTGGCATGAAGGCTTCAGCGGTAAAAAATGGATCGGCATTCCGGATAATAATTTTGATGAAATAAAGCTAAATGCCTCTCACATAGTACCTGAACTCAGCTATACGAACAACAATATCAAAACTTCAGGTTTGTTCAGAAAATCTGATCCGATGACACCTCAACTGATGGTCTCGGTTGAGGATCCGGAGAGAAGGACCTGGATGCTTATCCCTCTTCTGAACTGGAACAGGGCAGATGGTTTTATGGCCGGGATGGCCCTGAATAACGGAGCCATGTTGCCGAAACCCGTCGAGTATGTCATAATGCCTTTTTACACCTTTCGCGATCCGGGTCTTTCAGGAAAAGGTAGGGTTTCTCTGAACTTCATTCCATATAACTGCATTATAAGAAAGCTCACAGTATCTATTGAGGGTGCACATTTCGGTGCCACGCAATTCAATGATTATCAGACAATCCGGCCTGGACTCGATATATGGTTCAGAAACAGGAATATGATAAGCACTGAAAGTCAAAGGGTATTCTGGAGATTTATTTCGGCAACTGATATTGAGGAGATTGATACTGATGTGGATGCAGGTACACGTGAATTTTTGCAGTTCGGGTATTCCTTTGAAAGATCATCAATGGTGAATCCCTTTGACCTTGTTGCTGCATTGGAAACAGGTGATTCCTATTGTAAAGCATCGCTTGAATTCAATTACAGGATCAGTTACAATACAGGGAACAGGGGAGTGGATGCAAGGCTCTTCGCAGGAGCAATGATCAAAACAAATCCCGGATCGCCATTATACTCATTTGCTCCTTCGGGACGTTCAGGGAGGGAGCTATATCTCTACCAGGGTGATTTCCCTGACAGGTTTTCAGGCTTTTCAGAGAATTTCTGGTCGAGGCAGATGGAGCTTTCAGAAGGAGCGATTGTCTCACATGTTAACGACACTACAGGTTATTCCTCATCGATTTTGTCGTTCTCGTTGTCGGGTAACCTTCCGGGTGTTGCCGGCAGGATACCGGTGAAGCCTTTCGCAAACCTGGTATATGCGGCTGATGTGGCAAAGCCTGTTTTCTTCGAGACCGGAATAAAAGCCGGAATATGGGGGTTCCTCGAGGTTCATTTACCACTTCTGGTTACGGAAAATATCAGTTCGGTCCGGAGTAAGATAAAAGAGAGAATACGTTTTACTCTTAATCTCAACCAGGTATTAAAATTCAGGATGTGAAATTATGAAATGGCTCGTGAAATGTGGGAATAATATAAATCTCGCTCAAATTAATGTAACTCCCACCCAACCTTATCAGGGTATATTTGTTCAACCGGAGGTTTAAAATCTTCGGATGTGTCGTTATTTCCCGAAATGAAGAAAACAATCAATATAATTTTTATTGAAGATAATACCCATGATGCCGGTCTTGTCTCACAGCAGATAGAAAAGGAGCAGATCAGCTTCAGGAAAAAGCTTGTGGATAATAAACATGATCTGATAGATGCGATCGAGAGCTTTGAACCAGACCTTATCATTTCAGGATATATGCTCACGAATATCACCGGTATGGAGACTCTGGCTATCCGCAATGAGCTGTCACCTTCAACTCCCTTCATTTTTGTTACAGGCCTTGTTAACGAAACCATAGCCGTTGAATGCATGAAAGCCGGCGCCGATGATTACCTGATGAAACGAAATCTTTCGAGGCTGGGAGAAACAATAAAATCAGCCATCAGGAAAAAGGAGATTTTAACTCAGAAAAATAAAGCTGAAAAGATGCTTAAGGAGAGCGAGGAGAAATACCGTGCCATGGTTGAACATCTGCCTGATGCAGTCCTCGTTCATTCCCGGGAGAAGATCCTTTTTGCCAATTCATCGACCCTTAAGCTTCTTGGCGCTGATACTCTTGAGGAAATAAAACAAACCGATCTTACAGATTTTGTTCATCCCGACTTCCGGGACAGCGCAAAAGACAGGATCAGGAAGGTTTATGAAACAGGCCGGCCCCAGGGATATGTAGAATCGAAATACATGAATCTCAGGGATGAGGTCATAGATGTTGAGGTTATCGGCATCCCTATCACATACATGGGTGAGCCGGCTGTCCAGACAATCGTCAGGGATATTTCTTCGCGTAAGATGGCTGAGCAGGAACTGATCCGGGCAAAGGAAAGGGCGGAGGAGAGTGATCATCTTAAGACAGCCTTCCTGCATAATATTTCCCATGAAATCAGGACCCCCATGAATGCTATTGTGGGTTTCTCGGCCCTGTTGAATGAACCAGATGTGGATAAAGAAACACAAAGAGCATACGTTAATACTATAATTGAAAGCAGTGACCAGCTTCTGGCTATCGTCAACGATATTATCGAGATATCGAATATTGAAGTCGGTATACTGAAGGCGAACATCAATGAAGTAAACCTCAATTCACAGCTTTTGTCGGTTTACCAGCAATTCAGCCATAAAGCTTCGGAAAGAAGGATCGAGTTCCGGCTTAATACATCACTTTCGGGCAGCAGGGCAATGATCAGAACAGACAGTGTCAAGCTCATCCAGATACTGTCGAACCTGATTGGCAATGCTTTCAAGTTTACCAGGTACGGAAAGATCGTATTCGGTTACTCACTCAAGGGAAATTTCCTTGAATTCTTTGTCTCAGATACCGGTATAGGCATCGCTGAAGATCAGTATGAAAAGATCTTCGAGCGTTTTTACCAGGTAGAGAGCTCTGCATCACGGGGTTATGAAGGTACAGGACTCGGACTGTCAATAACCAGGGGATATGTTGAATTCCTTGGCGGGAAAATCTGGCTATCCTCGGCGCCGGGCAAAGGAACGACCGTCTATTTTACTCTTCCATATTTTCAATCAAAACAGCAATATCTGAGCGATATGACAACTTCAGACAAAATCCGGAACACAAATTACCCGGAGAAGTCCGTTCTCATAGCAGAGGACGATGATAATAACTTTTACCTGATGAAAGAGCTTTTGTCGGACATGAATCTTAAGATCATCCGCGCTACAAACGGAATTGAAGCTGTAGATGCATTCAGGTCAGGCGAAAAGATCGATCTTGTCCTGATGGACATTAAAATGCCCTTGATGGATGGTTATGAAGCGACAAGGCAAATTCTCGAGCAACAGCCTGAGGCCAGGATCCTGGCGCAAACCGCCTATGCCGATGATGAGATCAAAGCCATTGAATCGGGATGCATGGGTTTCATATCCAAACCTTTCGTGAAGGACAGGTTTGTGTCGCTCGTCAAAGAGTACCTGTAACCGTGCAACTTTTTTTGGACATAGATTCTGAGATACTGAGCAGATTCCTGACTTTTGTTTAATTTTGTTCTTTTAAGCAAGTATGCACTCTGTCAAGGAAAAACTCACTCTTATCCGTGCTTTAATGAATGAAAGAGGAGTCGATGCATACATCATTTCCGACACCGATCCACACATAAGCGAATATGTTCCTGATTACTGGCGCATCATAAGATGGCTTACAGGCTTCACAGGCTCAGCAGGAACGTTTGTACTTACACAATCATTTGCAGGGTTCTGGACCGATTACAGGTACCTGATCCAGGCTGATAAACAGCTGTCCGGTTCCGGTGTTTTAATTATGCCGCCTGAAGCAGGAGGCACGGATGGTTATCTTTCCTGGATAACAGGAAACCTTGAACCCCACAGCACTCTCGGCCTGGATGGCAGGATATTTTCAATTTCAATTGTCAGGAAAATAAGACGTTCGGCTGAGGAGAAGAATATCAGGATCGACATAGAATGCGATCTTATTTCGGAATTTTGGACCGATCGTCCTGCATTGCCTGCTGAAAAGGCATTTGATCATCTTACTGAGTTTTCCGGGCGTGACAGAAACCAGAAGCTGATTGATGTAAGGGAAGAAATGAAGAAGCAAAGTGTCGATTATCATCTTCTGACATCGCCCGATGATATAATGTGGCTTCTTAATATAAGAGGTCGCGATATCAAATACAGTCCGCTGCTGCTTTCGTTTGCCATCATCGGACCAGACCAGGTGCTTCTTTTTACCGATGAAGAAAAGATAACGTATAAGCTCGCAAAAGAATTTGATAATCTCGGCATAATACTGCTGCCCTACGAGGAAGCGGCAGGTATGCTTTCAACGATAAGATCAGAATACGGCATACTTATATCACCTGCCACGACGTCGGCGGCAATTTTCTTTTCGATTGATCCGACGCAAAAGATAAAAGAAGATCTCTCAATTCCAGCCAGGATGAAAGCAGTTAAAAACAGTGTTGAGATTGCAAGCCTGGGAAAAACAATGATCAGGGATGGTGTAACGCTGACGAAGTTCTTTTACCGGGTTGAGAATGATCCCAGCCTGAAGCCAATGACTGAGCTGTCTCTTACCGCTGAGCTGAACAGGATGAGATCTGAACAAAGGAATTTCATCTGCATCAGTTTTTCAACCATAATGGCATACAATGAGCATGCAGCTTTACCTCACTATACAGCAACCCCGGAGACAGATGTTATGATAGGCAACGATGGGATTCTCCTTGTGGATTCAGGCGGTCAGTATCTTGATGGTACAACTGATGTCACGAGGACAATCTGCCTGGGAAAGCCAACCGGTAAGCAAAAGAAAGATTTCACTCTCGTCCTTAAAGGAATGATTGCGCTTGCAACGGCCTCATTTCCCGCAGGTACTTTTGGATATCAGCTGGATGCGCTTGCGCGTAAGTCTTTATGGCAAAGCGGATTAAACTATGGGCACGGTACCGGTCATGGAGTGGGATACTGCCTTAACGTGCACGAGGGCCCTCACCGGATAAGCCCGCTGGCAGGCACAGACAAGGAAAGTTATCTGAAACCCGGAATGATCGTTTCCGATGAGCCTGGTGTCTACAGGGAAGGAGAATACGGGATCAGGACTGAGAACCTCCTCCTTTGTTATGAAGACGAAGAAACAGAATCAGGGAAATTTAACAGATTCACAACCTTGTCATTATGTTATATCGATACCTCCCTTGTCGATATTACATTACTCGATCGCGACGAGATAACCTGGCTTAATACATATCATACCGAGGTTTTCGAAAAACTCAGTCCGCATCTCACCCCGGAAGAGCAGGAATGGCTTAAAAGCAAAACTAACGAAATCCTTTCTCACCACTAAACTTCATCCCTCATTCCTCACACCTCACTCCTTTTGTTATTCCCGGATGCCAGATGCCGGATGCCGGTTGTCTGTGACCGTTGAAATTACCTCGCCTCCCTCATCACATCCTGCATTAGTGTGACGTCCATTACAGGAAATTCAGTGATTCTCAGTCTTGTGCAGCCATAGGGGACAAGCTCGATTATTATGGGATCTCCTGCAGGAGCAACAGGGCTTAACGGTGGAATATCAGCAGAATTATCCTTCATGGTCCATGAAGGTATCTGCATGCCTCTTGCTTTGATGATGACCGGAGGTTCAACAAGGTTTATCGTATATTTCCCTGAATCAGCAGACCATATGGGATCGCCTGCATCGGCAAAGGGATATTTCCCTATAGCATTCTCTGTGATTGCGAAACCTCTTGTGGGATTTTTCAGATCTATGAGCAGACCATAATTCCACTCTGCAACAGGAGTGATTTTCCAGTCTACTGTGCCTTTGTACCTGGGATTTGCATGTTTTGTTGCTTTTATACTGTCATACTTTGCGGCAATCCTGAGTGAATAGTAAAGCGGTCCGAGTGAAACCGTAACAGCTTTATTGAAGCGCTGCTCAGCCCTTATCTTCATGGGTATATGCAGCCGGATCACTTCACCGTCTTTCCAGGTCTCGGTAAGAGTGATGTGCGATTTTCCTTTTACCGTCTCTGTCCTGTCGCGGTATTTGACTGTAAATGAGTCTGCCCATCCTGGTACGCGCAATGTCAAAGGAAATCTGACACTACCTGATGTAGCAATTTTCAGCTCCACCGATCCCCTGAAAGGATAATCGGTTTTCTCTGTAATTGTCACTTGTTTTCCATCATCAACCAACGCATTAACAACGCATGGTCCGTATGCAACAAGCGCCAGCCCGTTATCGTTGGTTGCCATCCACATGCTCTGAATGAATTTGGGCCATCCCTGGTGCATGTTAGCAAGGCAGCACCCGAAGTTGGGGCTGAATCCGTAAATGTTTGATTCATCTCCGTTAGTGCTCCAGTTTCTCTTGTCGACAGAGACGAGTACCTGGTTTGACTGCTGATCGTACTGGTGAGCCCACATGTCTGCAGTAGTCGTTCCTGGTAATGCATTATAGGTCAGGAGCTCAAGCCTGTCGGCAAATTCGTTGTCTCCGAATATTGCATAAAGCTCCTCGAGGGAGTACATATATTCGACTATCGAACATAACTCGGTTCCCCTGTCAGGACTTTTCCCCGATAGATGCTCATCACCGGAGAACCTGCCTGCTACCTGCCCATGGTTCAGATCGTATTTTCTGATAGCGCTGTACACGGCATTTTTGTGCCTTTCATCAAGTGATTGCTGGTACCATAGTCCCGGATATTTTACCGCCATTGCATTATTGACAACGTGTGCGGTTAACCCGTCTGCTCCCCAGTTCAGAGGTATCTTTTTCTCCGTTGAAGCAGCAGAATCCCAGGGAAATTTCTCGTAGTACGATGTCCAGTCAGAGCTGCTGTTCTGAATTGAAGCCATCGTTTCGAGTATCCAGGGCTCTCCGGTCTGGCGGTAAAGCCAGTAACCGGTAACAGCATTTTCCATTGCCCGTACGCCTCTCCATTCCTTATCCGGCCAATCGGGAGGAGTGTTGTGGAGGTATCTGAAATAATCCTTAAGGACACCAAGTGCGTTTGTGTCGCCGGTTGCCTCATAGTATTGCATCAGTACCTTATTGGCAACAGCCAGCGGCCACCTGTCCTTGTTCTTTGATGGTCCATACCAGCCCGAATCACTCCTTGTTGCAAGGATCGGATCAATCCATGATTTCACCTTGGATATAAGAATCTGATCATCAAGAAGGTAGGCGAGTGGGACAAGACCGTCAAGATAATATGGTCCTCTTTCCCATGCTTCCCCATCTTTGCCCCGCCATGTTGAATTTACAAGATCGGGCCAGCAGTCATCAAGGTTACCTGTCAGACCTTCAGCCTGGGCAACAAGCTGATCCTTAAGCCATCCGGAGGGTTTCACCGCACCCAGAGGAAGTTTTATATAAGCATTCTTATGCAGAGGTTCAGGATTGCCCCTGTAGTTCACATTTCCTTCTTCTTTCTTACATGAAAACAGAACTAAAGCCATCATGAAGGCTAACAGAACGGATCTTTTCATCATGGTATTTGGATCATTTTACATGATAAATGTAAAAAATTTAATCAAGAATTCAGCAGATTGGTCAGGATGAGGAACTGATAAAGTGTGACCTGAGAGTACGATTCAGTTTAAACGCAGAGAACGCAGATCTAATACGCTGAGAACGCAGATCTAATACGCTGAGAACGCAGATCTAATACGCAGAGAACGCAGGGAATTATATACATAATAATCTGCGAACTCTGCGTGGATTTCTTTCTGCGAACCCTGCGGTTTAAAGAATTACTGGGTCCTGATAGACTGTGCGGGATTCGTAACCGCTGCCTGGAACGCCTTGTAACTAATAGTAATAAAAGTAATTACAATTGTAAGTAACGCTGACATCAGGATCAAAGCGATACCGATTGGTGTACGGTACACATAATTTTCCAGCCAGTTGCCCATAAACCAGTAGGAGAGAGGAACAGCCAGGATTATTCCGACTGTAACCAGGATAATAAAATCCCTCGAAACCAGTCCCATGATAATTCCCTCATTGGCTCCGAAGACCTTCCTGATGCCGATTTCCTTGGTTCTTTTCTCTACAGTATACGATGCAAGTCCGAACAGGCCGAGACATGCAATGAGGATTGCGAGAATGGTGAACATTGTGAAGATTGTACCACGTTTTTCATCAGCCTCGAACTGGCGGTTAAATCTTTCAGTCATATATATATAGTCGAATGGCTGATCGGGGAACAGCTCTTTCCATTTCGATTCGATATAGCTAAGGGTCTGCTGGTTGTTATTGCCGCTTAGTTTAACGTATGCAAACGGATGCTGCCTGCCACGGTATACGAGCATGAAAGTCTCAACTTCGTTGTACATACCGGTCTGGTGGTAATCTTTCATCACCCCGACTACCCTTGCGATCAACTGGTTGCCCCCTGTTACCTCGATCCGTTTTCCGATAGGTTCTTTCCAGCCCATCCTGTTCACAAAAGTCTCATTTACTACAACACCGGCGCTCGTATCGGATGGCATATCCTCCTGGAACTCACGGCCTTCTTTCATCCTGATTCCAAGAGTTTCAATGAAATCATGGTCCACAACAGCGAAATTTATTCCTCTCTGTGACATACCCTGGTCAGTTTCAACATTGAACAGAACCTTTCCCGAACCTTCACCTACAGGGGTGTTTGTCCCTGATACAGCTTTGATTTCAGGATTATCGAGCAAAGCTTGTTTCAGGACAGGGTATTTTAAGGACATCGGGCCATTCAGCTGGAGCATGACAACATTCTCCTGGTTGAATCCCTGGTCCATCGATTTCATATAGTTCAGCTGTCTGAATACAATAAGCGTGCACATTATCATTAAAACAGAAACAGTGAATTGAATGACAACGAGTACCTTCCTGAACAAACTGCCTGAACTCCCCTGTGTCAGCTCACCCTTAAGAACGATCTGAGGGCTGAACCGTGAAAGGAAAAATGCAGGATAGCTTCCTCCCAGGATCCCCACAACAATAATAGTCCCGAAAAATGCGATAAGCACTGAAGGACTGTAAATGAGGCTGAAATCGAATGATTTCCCTGCAAGCAGGTTCAGCTTTGGCAATGCAATGAACAGGATAGTAAGACTAAGGATGAGAGAGATTACCGTGAAAACAACTGATTCAGAGATGAACTGCCAGACCAACGCTCCGCGGGTTGACCCGACTACTTTTCTTAATCCGACCTCACGGGCCCTTCCTGCTGACCTTGCCGTTGCCAGGTTCATATAATTCATTGCAGCAATCAGTACAAGGAATATGGCAACAATTGCAAAAATAATCACATAAGCAATACTCCCTGTAGGTTCGGGTTCTGATGCATTAGTCGAATGAAGGTGTATCCAGGTAAGTGGTTCAAGATTATACTTAACCTGTACATTATACTGCCCCAGCACTGGTTTTACATGTGTCTCACTGATGCCCTGCATCTTTTGTTCGAAGGCTTTATAATCAACATCTTTGGGCAATAATATATATGTAAAAACTCCAAAATTGCCCCATGAACCGAACTGTTTTGGAAGATTGTTCCTTGCGGTAAGTGCATCAAACCGGAGATGTGAATTCGAAGGGACATCCTCAATCACACCTGCCACTTCATAGCTGTTATTTCCTTCTTTCAGTACTTTCCCTATAGGGTCGGCATCGCCAAAATATCTCGATGCGGCGCTCTCTGTAAGCACTATCTTGTTTGGTTGTGTGACGGCTGCTCTGGCATCGCCTTTTATTACTTTATAGGAAAATATGTCGAAGATTGTTGAATCAGCATAGTAGAAATTCTCTTCAGTATATTCCTTATCCTCGTATTTATATGCCCCCTGTGACATGTTGAAAAATCTTACATACGCCTGCACCTCGGGGTATTCCTGTGCAATTTGTGGACCGAAAGGTACCTGTGCAACAATCCAGGTAAACTGGTCATCGGTTTCAGTGAGTGTTGATGATACCCTGTATATCCTGTCAGCATTCTTATGGTATTTGTCATAGCTGATCTCATCCATTACATAGATGATCAGGAAAAGGGCGCTTGTAATTCCCAGGGTGAGTCCGAGAATGTTAATGGCGCTATAGCCGGGGTGTTTCGACAGATGTCGGATCGCAGTTTTAAGAAGATTCTTCAGCATGATGGTTGGTTTTTAGTCAAAGAGACTAAAAAAATTGGAGAATGCTGCAAAATAATCCAATATTAACCAGACATTAACTTTGAACCGGAATCATGAAGACCGGGAAGTGCAACGATTGCTTATTCCGCTATTCTTCAATTATCCTGACATTTATTAACCAGACATTAACTTTGAACCGGAATCATGAAGACCGGGGAAGTGCAACGATTGCTTATTCCGCTATTCTTCAATTATCCTGACATTATCTATCCAGGCTACTCCCTGTCCCGGCATTCGCAGAATGAGGTTTGCTTTGAACTGTGCAGGCTGATCTTTTGGAATTGTAACAAATGTTACAAATTGTTTCCACTCACTGCCAGGGACGAACCAGGACTGACAGAAATCGCCCATCCTGATTTCCATATACTGGGGATATTTGATTACAGGCTTTCTGCGGTCTTCATCCCTTGCAGGCTTGAACTGTTGTTCGGGATCTGACTTTGCCCATAGCGATATTATGTAAGAGCTCCCTGCTTTCACCTTCACTGGGAAAAATCTTATTGATACAGCCTTGTCGTACTCGGGTGTATGAAGCCGTAATGAATGATCGCCTTCATGATGCTCCCTGCTGTCAAGAAAATAAGTAGCGCCGCGGTCTCCTCCCGGTCTTGCATAGCATGCCGATGGAATACCGGGGGTAACAAGATCCTCAAATCCAGGATCGTTTAGCAGGTTTTTGGAAGCAACTGTAGCTTTGACATCCCTGAGATCAATAAGATATGCGGCTGAGCCGAAAGGAGGCAGAATGTCGGCAAGGACCCCACCGGTTACACTGACAAGCCTGTTCTCAAAAAGTGATCTTGCTTTCCTGTTATTCAAGCCTTTTATCCTGATCGTGGCATATGAGGGCTCATTGGCTTTGTTTACTGCAAGCACCAGAAGTTTGCCGTCGTGAAGTCTTGATGAAGCTATAATATTTTTTGAACTGGTTTCAACACTGTTTGCTTCCTCGTCTGACAAAAGCCACGGAGTAATTTCAGCTATTTCCATTGCCATTCTTCCGCATTCAGCCCAGGTAGAGGATGATTTAGGGAAATAGTTTGGTCCCTGTCTCACGAAATATTGTATGCCTGTGACTCCATTTATAATTGATTGCCAGGTCATTGTTCTTATCTCCTGGAAGGTTGGTTCCCTGCTCCAGAGCTCACCGCCGCCAAATGCCTGCGGGACCATCCATACCGGCCGCTTACCCTCAAATTCTTCCTTCAGATCGGCTGCAACGTTTCCAACCATCGTCACCGGCAGATCAGGAAGAGGATAAGGATCAGCCATAACTATATCGAGTGCATCCACATATTCCCTGGATGACAGAAATGGAGCCATAAATACAATCGATACAGGATGCCATGGATCATTCTCCTTTACTATCCTGTAGATCTCTTCAAGCTCGGCTGGAGGTATCTTGTAACCATTTGGCTCATCGGCAATATACCATCCAAGGAGAGCAGGATGGTCCCTGAAAGCGGCGATTTCCTGGAGGAGCCTCCGCTGTTTCTCCTCATAGCTGAGACCCTCGATCCTGGAGCTGACTCCGCCACCACCGGAAACCGATAAAAGGTTATAGTGCACTTTCATTCCTATCTGCGCACACCTGTCCATATATGCTTTTCTCCCGGCAAATGATTCAGGCATTATCCTCTGGTAAGGTGAGATCATATTAAAGCCTCTGACAATTTCTTCTTCCGGCAGAGTAGGTTCAACAGGTGAATAGGTATAGAACCCGAACGGAAAGAAGGGACGCTTGTTTACAATTAATCCGCCGGTAAGCCTGTCTGTCTTGACTTCATTCGATTTATATGAAAGCAGTGTGAGCTGTGTTGAGGCAGTGTATTTCTTCGACGGGAGGGAAGGAACAGAAATATTTGCTGAAATATTAAAACCGGCAGCCCCTGGCTGAATATCAAATGGCAGCCTTAATATCTTCTTTCCAGGACGTCCTTCCCAGCTTGCAAGTGTATCGGTTCCTGTCATCAGAAGAACACGTGTTGAACGTTCCCTCAGTGAAGATGGAATATGCAGGAGAATCTCTGCACGTGATTCATTTGAATAAAAGTTGTACCTGGTGAAGATCCTAAATGTTGTCGAATCAACCTGTCCATTTAAAGCCTGGCAGAAAGTAAAGACAATTATTAATATTATTGAGAATATATTTTTAGATATCATGAGAATAATCCGGTTTGAGGAGCCAAATTTAACGGAAAAGATATAAGATGAAAGCAAAAAGATAAAAGATTTGAAAAGCATTTCCGTTTTTCTTAGGAGGACTGCAAATCATTAATTTTCATTATCTTTATTTAAATGTAAATTCAGGATGGCCAAACAATCAAAAGAAACAAACCAGGCTCCGCCAGATCAGGAAATAATACCTCTTACAGAAAAACAAATAGAGGAAATAAGATCATCACGCCTGGATATTGCTCACGGCAAATTTTTAGAAAACAGGCTTTTCATTAAGGAAGTAAAAATATGGCTCAAAAACAGGTAATCTGGTCGGGACATGCCAAAAAGAAGTTGTATGCTGTCCTTGAGATATTGATAAGAGAGAATAATGAAGAGAAAGAGAAGGCTGCAATATTTTTCGGGGAATTCCTTAAGAAGCTTAAAAAGCTGATTAAATCGCCTGGTACCTTATTGCAGACTTCTGCAAAAGACGTGTATGCATTTTATGTTGATGAATATCTTGTTTTGTTCGAGATCAGGGAATCAGGATTGATAATCCATTCAATAACCGGGAAATAAAGACAATAATCTCAATAAGAAGAGAGTTCTAATTCTGTTTCTTTGATTGACATAAAATTGTAATGACTGCAATAATCATTGTAATATGTATACTTCTTCTGCTTGCCTACCTGGGAGAAATCAGTTCGGAGCGCTCGAAAGTGCCGAATGTTATTCTTCTTCTCTTTATGGGTTGGCTTGTCCGCCAGTTTGTAGACCTTCTGCAGCTTAAAATCCCCAATCTCAATCCGCTTCTTCCTTTTCTGGGCACAATCGGACTAATACTCATTGTTCTTGAAGGGACGCTTGAACTAAGGCTTAACAGGTCGAAACTCTTCGTGGTAAAAAAATCATTTTTCATGGCGATTATGCCGATGATATTCCTGACGATTCTATTTGCTTTAGCTTTCTCACTTTATGGAAGAGTACCATTTCATACCGGCCTGGTGAACGCGCTGCCATTTTCAGTGGTAAGTAGCGCCATCGCAATACCAAGCGCAAGGAATATTTCCTTTTCAGACCGGGAATTTGTTATTTATGAAAGCAGTTTTTCAGATATTCTTGGGGTCCTTTTCTTTAATTTTATACTGACAACCGAACTTTTTACACCCGGGGCTGCCGGTTTATTCCTGCTTCAGATAATACTTATCACTTTAATCTCTTTCTTCTCCGTAATAGGACTTTCATATCTGCTCGGAAGAATAAAGAATCATGTAACCTATACACCTATAATCCTGCTTGTAATACTTGTCTATTTCATTGCAAAAGCCTTTGATCTATCAGGCCTGGTTTTTATCCTGGTTTTTGGTTTGTTTCTCGGTAATATCGCTGATATCCGCAAGTTTTATCTTTTTAGCAATCTGATAAGGAGAGTTGATTCTGACAGGCTTGACAGAGAAGTAGCAAAATTCAAGGTAATCACAATCGAGCTGACATTCCTTGTCCGATCGTTGTTCTTCATACTTTTTGGCTATCTCATGAGTACGAAAGAATTCCTGAATCTGAAGACTCTCCCCTGGGCTGCCGCAATAGTGTCTTTCATTTTTGCAGGAAGGTGGGTTTTTCTGAAGCTTCTGAGGCTTCCTGTTTCACCATTGTTATTCTTTTCACCAAGAGGATTGATTACAATACTTTTGTTTATGTCGATTGGTACGGAAATGAGCATCTACTTCATTAATAATTCTTTGCTCGTCCAGGTTATTGTACTTTCTGTCCTTACCATGGTGGCAGGTTTATTGCGGCATAAAGAACCTGAATCTCAAGGATAATATAAATAGAACACGGATAACACAGATGCAACGGATTATCACTGATTTTGATCCGGGCAAATCCGTTTATTCAGCGTCATCAGAGTGCCATTTAAAATCGAACACGGATAACTGATGCGACGGATTATCACTGATTTTGATCCGTGCAAATCCGTTTAATCCGCGTCATCAGAGTGGCATTTAAAATAGAACACGGATAACACAGATGCGACGGATTATCACTGATTTTGATCCGTGCAAATCCGTTTAATCCGTGTCATCTGTGTGCTATTAAGGTTTTCCTCATTCAACCAATCGGCGGTACAGAGAACCTGAATCTCAAGGATAATTTAAATAGAATGCGGATAACTGATGCGACGGATTATCACTGATTTTGATCCGTGCAAATCCGTTTAATCCGTGTCATCTGTGTGCTATTAAGGTTTTCCTCATTCAGCCATCCGGCACTCCTTAATTATTTCAATTATCCGTAAAAACTTTTTAATCTGATTCTTGTTAAATAATCAGTTGATGCTATTCCACAAAATATTGTAAATCATTAGTTAATGTGTGTCAGGTTATGATGAAGGAAGTACTCGTTACAGGGGGAGCAGGATTTATAGGATCGCATCTTTGCGACCGGTTATTGAGAAGAGGATATCATGTAAAAGTGTTTGACAACCTGAGTGAACAGGTTCATGGAAAAGGTGGAAAGAGGCCTGATTACCTTGATCCTGCAGTGGAGCTTATTGTAAGCGATGTCAGGGATCGTGATGCTGTTGCCGGGGCGCTGAAGAATGTCAGCATAGTTTATCATTTCGCCGCAAAGGTCGGAGTGGGGCAGAGCATGTACGAGATTGCCGGTTATACGGATGTTAATAACCTTGGAACGGCAGTTTTGCTTGAAGCCCTGATAAAGAACCCGGTTGAGAAATTAGTTGTAGCCTCCAGCATGAGCGTCTATGGTGAAGGTTTATATAAGAAGACTAATGGTGAAATAGTACCTGGTCATGAACGCAGGCTCAATGATCTGAAAAACGGCAGATGGGAGCTTCTCGATGAGAATAATAACATTATGCATCCCGTGCCTACAACAGAGGAGAAGATCCCTTCCCTGAGCTCTGTCTATGCTCTTTCAAAATACGACCAGGAAAGATTATGCCTGATAACCGGAAGAGCTTATGGCATACCAGTGACAGCCTTACGTTTCTTCAACGTGTATGGTACAAGACAGGCTCTGTCGAATCCTTACACAGGCGTTCTGGCCATCTTTGCCTCGAGGTTGATGAACGGTAAAAATCCCCTTGTATATGAAGATGGTAATCAGAAGAGGGATTTCGTGAATGTCAGGGACGTGGCAAATGCGTGTGTACTAGCATGTGAGAAGTCGGAATCCGATGGTGAGGTTATCAATGTGGGAAGCGGGAAGGCTTATTCCATAAAGGAAATTGCAGAAAGGCTTGCTACAGTATTGAATCTTCCCGAACTGAGACCCTCCATTACATCCAACTACAGGGCAGGCGACATCAGGCATTGCTATTCAGATATCAGCAAAGCCAGGAAACTACTGGGGTATTCACCGGAAATTGACCTGGAGACAGGCCTTGCCGAATTAACTGATTGGCTCAGCAGACAGGAAGCAGTGGATGCATTTGAAACAGCAGGAAGGGAACTGGAGGAGAGAGGATTGATAGTTAAGTAACAGGATTCTGTTATGATGAACATGATAAAGAGAGAATGCCATGGGAGAATTTGTGTCGATTGTTCCTCAGATAGGGATACTGGAATGGTTTTACATGAACGACTTTGATCGCGTAAAAAAATCTGTAGATCAGTTAAAAATACTCGGTATCACAGAATTAAGAACAGGGGTATCGTGGGTTGATTATATTACACCGGAAGGTGAAAAATGGTACGACTGGCTCATTCCTCATCTTTCAGAGAACTTCAATATCTTACCATGCTTTCTTTACACTCCGCCTTCGCTCGGTCTTGTTCCTGATATCTCATCCCCTCCGAAAGATCCACAGGATTTTGCTGATTTCATTGAAAATTTCATAATCAGGTTTGGTGAGCACTTTGAGTACGTTGAACTCTGGAACGAACCCAATAACCGGGGTAAATATGACTTCACCCTCGATGAATCATATGATATTTTCAGCCAGATGATAAAGCTATCCGCAAAAGTTGCAAAAGAATACGGAAAAAAAACAGTACTTGGTGGGATAAGCCCGATCGATCCCGGTTTCATAAAGAGAATGGGAGAGGAGAAAGTCCTTGAATATATTGATGTTGTCGGAATTCACGGTTTCCCTGATGTCTTCGATAATCACTGGAGAAGCTGGGAGGAAAGCATAGATTCGATACGGAATGCACTTGCCCTGCATAGCTCAAAAGCCGAGATATGGATCACGGAGACAGGTTACTCAACCTGGCGCTATGATGAGAGGGTCCAGGTGGAAAAATTCATCAGGGTGCTTACCACGCCCGTTAAACGTGTTTACTGGTATGCTTTAAATGACGTGCCAAGCCATCTGCCGGCAACAGGAGGTCATCATACCGATGAACGCGAATATCATTTCGGGATGATAAATGAAGATGGCAGTCACAAGCTGCTTTACAGGCTATGGGAATCAGGAGGCATTAAGAATGTTATTAAAAATCAATGGATGACCGATAACCAGGCACGCATGTACAGAAGCAGCAACGATCCGGTATTGATTACCGGGGGTGCAGGTTTCATCGGAACAAACCTTGCTAACAGGCTAATCAGGCTTGGTCACCCGGTATTCATTTTCGATAATCTGTCTCGTCCCGGGGTCGAGAATAATCTAAAATGGCTTAAAGAACAACATAAAAACAAGGTTAATATAGTCATTGCCGATATCCGGGACAGATTTGCAGTTGAAGAAGCCATTAAGCCTGTTTCTCATGTGTTTCACCTGGCTGCACAGGTAGCAGTTACTACGAGCCTCGTAAACCCGGTCTATGATTATTCGGTGAATGTAAGAGGCACCGTAAACCTGCTGGAAGCTATCAGGAACTCGACGCACAAACCCTCCCTTATTTTTACTTCGACAAACAAGGTCTATGGTAATCTGGCCGATGTTAAAATCGTAAAGAATACTACAAGGTATCTCCCCGGAGATTCCGGTATGAATAAACATGGGATCAATGAGCTTCTCAGGCTCGAATTCCATAGCCCTTACGGCAGCTCAAAAGGATCTGCCGACCAGTATGTTCTTGATTATGCAAGATCTTTCGGATTGAAGAACGTGGTGTTCCGAATGAGCTGCATTTACGGCGAACACCAGTTTGGAACGGAGGACCAGGGATGGGTTGCGCACTTTATCCTTAAAGCTCTGAAGAATGAAAAGATCATAATATACGGCGATGGTATGCAGGTAAGAGATGTCCTTTTCGTTGAAGACCTCGTCGAAGCATTTCTTCTTGCATGGAAAGACATTGATAAATTCCAGGGTGAAGCATTTAATATGGGTGGCGGACCGGAAAACTCCATCAGCCTCCTCGAATTGATCGACATGCTTGAAAATCTTATGGGGAGACCTGTCAGGCGGAGCTTCGATGAGTGGCGGAAGGGAGACCAGAGGTACTATATTTCCGATACAACCAAGTTCAGGAATGCCACAGGATGGAAGCCAATTGTACCTGTAAAGGATGGTATCAGGATATTATACGACTGGCTGACCGGCTTTCAGAGTACTGCTTCAGTGCAAAAGACTATTAAGGAATACCAGGCATAATCCGGAGCATTTAAAGTCTCCTAAACAATATAACTATGAAGACATCTGTCATTGAGTCTCCTTTAAACATTTTCGTAAGGGAAACCGATATCCCTCAGATTAGCGACGAAGAAGTACTGGTGAAGCTCGATGGAACGGGTGTTTGTGCTTCAAACCTGCCCGTGTGGGAAGGACGTGAGTGGTTCAGGTACCCGTTTGAACCGGGAGCGCCGGGTCATGAAGGTTTTGGCAGAATAGCTGCTCTTGGATCACAGGTACAGAACTTTTCAGTCGGAGATAAGGTCTCTCTCATTTCGTATCACGCATATGCTGAATTCGATAAAGCACATTACTCCAATGTGGCCAGGATTCCGGAATCGCTGGGAGGGACAGCCTTCCCTGGTGAGCCTGCCGCCTGCGCCGTAAATGTCTTCAGGAGAAGCGATATTCATGATGGCCAGAAGGTGCTGATAATCGGAGCCGGTTATCTTGGCTGCCTTCTGGTCCAGCTTGTTAAAAATGCCGGGGGAGAAGTTGCTGTCGTATCGAGGCGAAAAACATCTCTCGGGTTTGCTAAGCAGGCCGGCGCCGACCATACAATAGAAATGGATGAGCATTTTGATACTATATGTTCACTTAAAAAAGTCTTTCCACGGGGTTTCGAAAGGATCATTGAAGCAACAGGAATGCAGTCATCAATTGACCTGGCTACCGAAGTAATCGACACAAGGGGAAGACTGGTTATTGCAGGTTATCACCAGGACGGACCCAGGAATGTGAATATGCAGGTATGGAACTGGAAAGGCATTGATGTAATAAATGCTCATGAAAGAGATCCCCGCATCTATATCAGCGGTCTTGAAGAAGCCATATCCTTGGCTGAAAAGAATATCCTTCAGCCCGGGAAGTTCATAACACATTATGTTGAGCTAAACGATATCAATGATGCTTTTAAAATGCTGAAGGGAAGACCCGAAAGCTTTCTGAAAGCAGTAATTACTTACTGATATGAATAATGAAGTTTTGACCGATAAAGCGAAGGCTGAAATTGCCTTCATAGGTACAGGATGGATCGGATTGAACAGGATGAAATCATTACTTGATGCCGATATCTGCTATCCTGTGGCAATCTATGAACCTGACAATAATAATGCCCGGAAGGCCTACGAGCTTGCCCCTGACGCTGTTATTTACCGTGATATCGAAGAACTGCTGGAATTAAAGCCTGATGGCGTTGTTATCGCCACCCCAAACGCTCTTCATGCATCACTGAGCATTAAGGCGCTGCAAAGGGGAATTGCGGTATTCTGCCAGAAGCCGCTCGGGCATACTGCTGAGGAGACACGTAAAGTGATCTCTACCGCTTATGTTGCCAACAGGTTGCTCGGGGTTGATATGTCTTACAGGTTTACCGACGGTATACAGCAGATACATAAAACCTACATGAAACAAATCGGACAGATCTTTGCAGTTGACCTTGTTTTTAACAATGCATACGGACCGGATAAATCATGGTTTTATAACCACCGGCTTTCCGGGGGTGGCTGCCTGATCGATCTCGGTGTTCACCTTGTTGACCTTGCATTATGGATGCTTGACTTCCCTGAGATCATTAAGGTCTCTTCCGTTCTTATGTCGAAGGGAACAAAAATTGAATCAGATCAGAATCATGTTGAAGATTATGTATCTGCACAGTTGGAAACAGATACCGGTGTCGTGATAAGGCTGGTATGCAGCTGGAACCTTCCGGCAGGACAGGATGCCGAGATCAAAGCTTCATTTTACGGCACTTCGGGGTCGGCGCTCTTTTATAATGTTAACGGATCATTCTACGACTTTGAAGCTGCAGTCTGCCATGGTACCACGAAAGAGATTGTCAGCCGTCCACCCGATGACTGGGGCGGGAAAGCTCTTATTGAATGGACAAAGGAGCTGCTGGAAAGCAGAAACTTCAAAAAATCTGCATTCCTCTATTACAACACTGCTGAAGTGATTGACAGGATTTACGGACGGAGTATATCAGCTAAACCTGTATGGGATGAAGATACTGCTTACAACAGATAATATCGGTGGAGTATGGACATTCACCCTCAATCTTGCAAGAGGATTGAAAAGAAATGGCATGGATGTATGCGTTGTCGTTATCGGCAACAAGATGTCCGACTACCAGAGGAGCGAACTGAGTTTCACATCATGGTATTTTATCAGCGCAAAACAGGAGTGGATGGAAGATCCCTGGAATGATATTAGGAAAGCAGGCTGCCTGCTGATGGATATTACAGCCTCATTTCGGCCCGATATTGTGCACCTTAATTCATACTCATTCGGTGAGCTTCACTGGAATGTTCCCGTAGTGATCACAGCCCATTCATGTGTGCTTTCCTGGTGGAATGCTGTGAAAGGTGGTGAAGCTCCTGAAGAATGGGATATGTACAGGGAGAATGTCGGAAAAGGTATAAGGGCGGCAGATGTTGTAGTGGCTCCCGGGACAGCAATGATGAAGTCGGTGGAGAAATATTATAGTCCCTGGAAACATAAGGTTGTGATCAATAACGGTAGTGACAGCTCTGCATTCCACCCCGCGCACAAGGAGAAATTCGTGTTTTCGATGGGAAGGCTATGGGATGAGGCGAAGAATATAAAACTGGTAATCGAGGCTGCAAAAGAAATCAGGTATCAGGTTTTTATCGCGGGAGATCTCA
The DNA here is from genome assembly GCA_963744745.1 of uncultured Bacteroidota bacterium. Lineage (GTDB taxonomy): Bacteria > Bacteroidota > Bacteroidia > Bacteroidales > VadinHA17 > LD21. Next base: position 124,595 of record CAVUVD010000004.1, read on the forward strand.
CCGGCATTAGTACACATCACCTCCCCCGGAATGTGCATTTTCTCGGAAGACTCACATCAGTCCAGATAGCTGGATGGCTGTCGGAAGCAGCGCTGTATGTCCTTCCGGTGAAGTACGAACCTTTCGGTTATACATTCCTTGAAGCAGCATTTTCAGGTTGTGCCATAATAACGGGGAACATTGATTCTATGCGTGAAATCTGGACTGATGAAGCAATTTTTGTTGACACTGAGGACAGATCGGGACTTGCAGATGCGATTAACAGTCTGATGGCCGATGATAACAAAACTGAATTTATGGCAATGAAAGCACGGGAAAAAGCAATGAAGGAATACACTCTCGAAAAAATGACTTCCGAATACATCGCTCTGTATAACAGTACATTACAATCATTCCTGAAAAAGAAATTAAAACTTCAGACACTGTGAAAATTCGTCTTTTTTATCATTCAATCCTGTCGGACTGGAACCATGGGAATGCCCATTTCTTAAGGGGAATGGTGAGCTCTCTCCAGTCTATGGGCCATGAGGTGAAAGTTTTTGAACCTGAAAATGGCTGGAGTCTTAAAAATCTTCTTATTGATAAGGGCAGTAAAGCCCTGAGGGATTTCAGCGATTTCTTCCCGTCTCATAAACCTGTAATGTACCAGGAACATTGTTTCAACCCTTCTGAATTGCTCGATGATGCCGATATGGTGATTGTCCATGAATGGAACAGTCCTAATGTTGTAAAGGCTATTGGGGATTACAGGTCTGAAAAGCGGGATTTCATCCTTCTGTTTCATGATACACATCACCGCTCGGTGACAGCTCCGGGTGAGATGAGCCGTTATGATCTCAGCAATTACAATGGCGTGCTGGCTTTCGGGGAAGTTATAAAGAACATCTACCTGAGAAACGGCTGGGCCGGCAGGGTGTGGACATGGCATGAAGCAGCCGATGACAGGATATTTCATCCTGTTAATTCTGAGGAAAAGGATGGCGATCTTGTATGGATTGGAAACTGGGGAGATGACGAACGCACTGATGAGCTCCTGGAGTATATAATTGAGCCTGTAATGGAGCTCAGCCTCAAAGCATGTTTTTATGGTGTGAGATATCCATATGAAGCTGTCAGAATGCTGAAAAAAGCAAAGATCAGCTACAAAGGATGGCTGCCCAATTATCTCGTACCTGAAGTATTCGGGAGGTACAGGGTTACTGTTCATGTTCCCAGGCGGCCTTATGTCCAGAAACTTCCCGGCATACCTACAATACGTCCCTTTGAAGCCATGGCCTGCGGTATCCCGCTTGTCTGCTCCCCCTGGGAAGACAGGGAGCGCCTTTTCACCCCGGGAAAAGACTTTCTTGTTGCCCGGGATGGAGATGAGATGAAGAAACACCTCTCAAAAATACTGGACGATGACTGGTATGCTTCAGAACTTACATCAAATGCTCTTGCGACTGTCAGGTCCAGGCACACCTGTGATCACAGGGCTGTTGAACTGATGAATATCGTTGAGGAGATAAAATCAGGCCAGGAAATGGTTCTGACAGGGGAAACGGGTGTTCAACAATAAAAGATTGAAATATGAAAACAAAACCAACTATCTCATTTTATGGTTCCAGTCTTGTTTCCGCATACTGGAACGGAGCTGCAACTTATTACAGGGGAATAATCAAATACCTGCATCGGCTGGGCTATGAGATTACCTTCTTTGAACCAAATGCTTATGGAAGGCAGGAACACAGGGATATAGCAGATCCTGAATGGGCGAAGGTGGTTGTTTATTCAAACAGCAGGTCTGCGGCAGAGCAGGCGCTGGAGATGGGGAGCAATGCAGATATTATTGTTAAAGCCAGCGGGGTAGGCGTCTTCGACGACCTGCTTGAAAGAGCAGTACCTGAAATGAGAAAGCCTCATCAGAAAATAATCTTCTGGGATGTCGATGCGCCGGCAACTCTCGACACCGTCATCGGAAAGAATGATGCTCCTTTCAGAAAACTTATTCCGCGATATGATTATATACTTACATATGGCGGCGGCGATCCTGTAGTGAATGCCTACCTGTCACTGGGTGCCAGGGAGTGTATACCGGTTTATAATGCCATGGATCCGGAAACACACTTTCCTGTTGCCCCGGAAGAAAAATATTCATGTGACCTCTCTTTCCTGGGGAACAGGCTGCCCGACAGGGAAGAACGCGTTAAGTCATTCTTCTTCCAGACAGCCACACGACTGCCCGGAAAGAAATTCATGCTCGGCGGCAATGGCTGGGGAGATATTGATTTTCCTCCTAATATAAGATATGTCGATCATGTATTCAGCAGGGATCATAATGCATTCAACTCGTCTTCATCGTTTGTCCTGAATATAAGCAGGCAAAGCATGGCGGATTATGGTTTCTCCCCTGCAACAAGGGTTTTTGAGGCTGCCGGGGCCGGCGCATGCATAATTACAGACTACTGGAAGGGAATAGATGAGTTCTTTATTCCCGGGAAAGAGATCCTGGTTGCCAGGAACGGAAAGGAGGTCGGATATTTCATGGAAGATATGGGCAGGGAGGAAGCAGCAGAGATAGGGCATGCGGCCTTGAAGAGAGTTCTCGCAGATCACACCTATGAAAAACGGGCCGGGTTGCTTAACAGAATTTTCTCTGAACAGGAGGTATATTATTAAATTAATATAATAATATGAATTAAAATTAATATAATAATATTAATAAATATATATATAATATTTTGTAGAGACGCGCTATAGCGCGTCTGATTGTAGAGACGCGCTATAGCGCGTCTCTACAAAATACAAACAACGGGAACAATGCCAATAAATAATCAACGAAATGAAAATTGCCATCCTCGGTTTATCTATCACCTCATCATGGGGAAATGGTCATGCAACAACATACAGGAGCCTTGTAAAAGGACTGTACAACAGGGGACATGAGGTTATTTTCCTTGAAAGAGACATGCCATGGTATTCTTCAAACCGGGACATGCCTGAATCGGAATTCTGCAAAATAATTCTTTACAACTCTGTTTCACAATTGAAAAAAACGTTTGCCGTGGAAGTTTTCCAGGCTGATGCAGTAATTGTCGGATCGTATGTGCCCGACGGGATTGAGGTCGGAGAGTGGGTTACAGGGAATGCCCCCGGCATAAAGGCATTTTATGATATCGATACTCCAGTGACACTTGCTAAATTAAGGAGCAATTCCTGCCAGTACATTTCTGCGGGATTGATACCTCATTATGAGATTTATTTGTCATTTTCCGCAGGCAGATGTCTGGAAATTTTTGAAAAAGAATATGGTTCCCCGGCTGCAAGGCAGTTCTACTGCTCTGTCGATCCTGATCTTTACTATCCTTCCAGGTCCGTTAAGGAATGGGACCTGGGTTATCTTGGAACATACAGTGATGACAGGCAGCCGGTTCTCGATCTGCTGATGCTTGATGCTGCACGGAAATGGGAGGAGGGCAGGTTCGTAGTTGCCGGACCACAATATCCACAATACATTGCATGGCCACCGAATGTGGAAAGGATCTATCATATGCCTCCTGCACTTCATGTTGATTTTTATAACAGGCAGAAATTCACCCTGAACATTACCCGCAAAGATATGGTGCAGATGGGTTACTCGCCGAGTGTCCGTTTGTTTGAAGCGGCAGCCTGTGGCGTGCCGGTAATAAGTGACTTGTGGGAGGGGCTGGATACTATTTTCAGGCCGGGAGAGGATATTTTTATCTCACATTCTCCCGACAATACACTTGAGGCGCTTACAGGCATATCAGAATCAAGGAGAATCCAGGCAGGTCAGAATGCAAGGCAGGTTGTCCTTAAACATCATACAGGCAATGTAAGGGCGGCTGAACTCGAGGAGTATATATCCGAGGCGCTTACGGACCGGAGAAAGAAAAACAAGGTTACAGTGGGGTGATAATCAGTTTACCTGAAGACTATCCTGATTCTTACTTCTTCATCAATAGGAACACCATTGCGTTTTGCGGGTATCCATGCAGGACCTTCTTTAATTAATCTTATTGCTTCATCAGAAAAACTGTTCTCAGGGCTTCTTATTATTCTTATACTGTCGGGTCTGCCATCAGCGCCGATCTTAAAACCTGAAACGACAACTACCCTCTGGCCTGCTGTTAAAGAATCGGGCCGGATGATATTTTTTTCAATATAGCTGTTGAAGGCTTTCCTCCCACCTACCGGCTCTGGCGCAACATATTCTGCTTCTTCTTCTATATCTGCTTTTTTCGATGTACCGTAGCCGACTACCACTACTTCGCTCAAAGAAGCGACATCGGGTTGCAGTGATATCTCCGTGTCACTTCCGGGTGAAGTTTCTACCTGCTGTGTTGTCATGCCGATGAAGCTTGCAATAAGTGTGACCGGTTCTCCTCTGTTTACCGGAATCGCAAAATTTCCATCACTGTCTGTCAGTACTGATTGTTGTGTCCCCTTCAGATTGACAATCGCACCCGGAACCGGCATGTTGTCTTCAGCAGAGATAACCTTTCCGCTAATAATTGCCTGGAGTTGAGCCGCAGCTGTTCTCAGCGCCGGATCAGTTATACTTTTTCTCCTGCTTATGGTTTCAGCCTCATCCTGTTTCTGTGCTTCTGCGATAGCCTTTATTGTATCAACCCTGAACTCATCTTTCACACTGACAGGTGGCGCTTTTGTAACAGATTTTTCTGCCTGCAGTTGAATATTTTTGGACGTCTCCCGCCGGGCCTCTTTTACATAGGGTTCGGCTTTGGCGATTTCGAGAGCCGGTTGAAACGTTTCCGGAGCCTCAATGATTTCTGAAGATCTCCTGTTAAGAATTATAAAAACAGATGAAATTACCAGAAGAACAGCAACAGAGGCGGCGATTCTGTACAATGTGACTAAAGATCTTTTCCCTGTTCTCCGGTTTAGTCGTTTCTGAAGCGACTTCATATCTTCAGTAACGGTTCCAGTACCTGTTGAGTCAAATCCTTCAGCAGCTTCCTCCGCAAAGGGATCCTTCTGGAGCTCTTTCTCGAAAGCGTTCCTTTCCTTTCCGGTCATTTCCTTTCTGAAGTACCTCAGAAAACCGGTTAGTCCTGAGTCCTTATATTTACTCTTCCTCTTCATGTTTATTTTCAAGGCAAATCTTCAGATTTCTTTTGGCATTCTGAAGATGGCTTTTTACTTTTTTTTCCTCAATAACAAGAACCTGAGCGATATCATTGTAACATTTATTATCAAAGTAGAACATCATTATGCATTCCCTTTGTTCACCCTTAAGCTTTTCGATACAATCCATCAACATCTTGTCCATTTCAGGCACATTCTCATCTACAGGATGCAAAACAGGTTCATTTTCCATAAAAATGACAGATTCTTTAATCCATTCCTGCATTTTTATTTCCCGCGATTTTTCGGAACGGAGCTGCATCAGGCAGTAATTTTTTGTCACAACATGAAGCCAACTCCTGAAATTCTCAATCTTTTGCCTTGGAATTTCAACTATAAGCTTTTCGAAGATATGCATCACGGCATCCATAGATTCATCCCTGTCTTTCAGGTATTTAAGACAGACACCATAAACAAGATGCATATACCTGGAATATAGCTCACCCAGCACATCCAGGTCTCCCGAAGAAGCAAATGTACTCAGCAGTTCATCATCCGACCTGCTGATTGCTTTTCTCCCGGGTAGTTTAAATATCATACTGAATAGGCTCTGAATCTCATTATTTAAAGATCATAATTTTTTTTTATTCTTTTTATGGAATTCCGGGAGACCATGCATCATATGGGAAATGTTTAACCAAATCTTTGATATCATGAAAACTTTTCTCCGATTCTCAGCACTGATAGTGATGTCACTTTTTGTGCTCTCATTCACACAGTCGCAGACAATAAAAGGTAAAGTAACTGATGAGAATGGCAATCCTCTTCCGGGTGTGTCCATTGCCACAATCCCTTCATTCTCCAGGGCTGTAACCGGACCAGACGGAACCTATAAGATCACTGTCAATGAGAAGACTAAGAAACTGCTCTTCTCATATATCGGGTATGCAAGCTTCGAAGCTGATATTTCAGGCAGGAGTGTTATTAATGTGAGCCTGACACCGGATGTAACTGCCCTTCAGGAATGTGTTGTTGTTACAGGATACTCCGCAAAAAGGGCTAAATCATGAGAGAATGCCGGCAGCTTATGCAGCTGGTGTACGATGCTTCCGCAGAATTTAACCGGTACAACAGTAACTTCAATACGGAAGGATATGCGGCTGTTAATGAGAATGGATTCAGGAGCGTAAAAGCAAACCCGCTTTCGACATTCTCCATTGATGTTGATAACGCTTCATATTCAAACATACGCAGGTTCATCAACAGCGGGCAGCTTCCACCTGCTGACGCTGTAAGAATTGAAGAAATGATAAATTATTTCAGGTATGAATATCCCGAGCCGAAAGGGGAACATCCTTTTTCAGTTTATACAGAGATGACTGTCTGCCCATGGAACTCCAGGCACCAGTTGCTTCATATAGGACTAAGAGGGAAAAGCATTGAGAAGACATCCCTTCCTCCTGCAAATCTGGTATTTCTTATAGATGTTTCAGGTTCGATGGGGGTGCCCAACAAGCTTCCTCTTCTTAAATCGGCTTTCGGTCTGCTTGTAAATGAGCTCAGGGCTGAAGACAGGGTGGCAATAGTAGTTTATGCCGGGGCCGCAGGACTTGTTCTGGGATCGACTCCGGGTGATCATAAAAATGCAATCATGGCTGCCATCGATAATCTTGAAGCCGGAGGTTCAACTGCCGGAGGAGAAGGTTTGAGGCTTGCTTACAGGGAAGCTGAAAAGAATTTCATGAAAGGAGGAAATAACAGGATCATCCTTGCAACAGATGGCGATTTCAACGTGGGTGAATCGAGTAATGGAGGTATCGAAAGGCTTGTTGAGGAAAAGAGGAACCTGGGCGTGTTCATGACAGTGCTTGGTTTTGGAATGGGGAACATCAAGGATGATAAGATGGAGATAATCGCAGACAAAGGGAATGGGAATTACTCATACATCGATAACCTGCAGGAAGCAAGAAAAGTGCTTGTGAGTGAATTCGGCGGAACACTTTTCACCATAGCCAAAGATGTTAAATTCCAGCTCGAGTTTAATCCTGATAAGGTGGAGTCGTACAGGCTTATTGGTTATGAGAACAGGATGCTTAACGAAGAAGATTTCAATGATGACACCAGGGATGCAGGGGAGATGGGAGCAGGGCATAATGTTACTGCATTGTATGAGCTGGTGCCTGCAGGATCGGATGAAAGGAATACCGGTGTTGATCCGCTTAAGTATCAGAAACCTGTAAACAGAAATGATTTCCGAAGAAAGCTATTCTGACGAGTATCTGACAATAAAGCTGAGATATAAACTGCCTGATGGGCAGACAAGCAGGTTGCTCGAAAAACCTGTCAAAGGATACATTGCTGACATTGAAGATGCATCTGATAACCTGAAGTTTGCGGCAGCAGTCTCCGAATTCGGGATGATCCTGCGGGATTCTGAATTCAAAGGAAATTCGACTTTTGAAGGCGCTGCTTCGCTTGCCGCATCAGCCCGCGGGGAGGATGAAGAAGGCTACAGGTCAGAACTTGTCAGGCTGATACGCACCGCAAAAGATCTTAGAATGACAGCTGATAAATAACTTGATTAGATTATGCCTAGGGACCACCTCAAACCGGGGTGGTTTTTCATTTACAACCTTAACAACTTTGACTCATTTCCCGCAGATTACGCAGACAAAAATCCACGCAGATTTACGCAGATATTCTGGCAGAGGCAGGGAGCAGGGGGCTCTTCTCTGCGTCCTCTGCGAACGCTGGCCTTGAGCGTCGGTATCTCTGTGCACTCTGCGGTTAAAACACAGACTACATGGTTCCGGAATTTCCTCCCCTCCCAGGGGAGGTCCCGCGAAGCGGGAGAGGGGTCTCCTGCTCGCTTCGACTCCGCTCAGTGAGCTGTTGCAGGTAGCCTTACAGCCTTATAGCCCTACAGCCTTATGTACCTGATTGCCTTAAAAATCCATCTATCTCCAAAGCCGCCTTTCTGCCAGAAGCTATCGCATTAACCACCAGGCTGGCCCCTGAAATGGCATCTCCTGCTGCAAACACCTTATCCTTGCTTGTTCTGAAACGGCCTGCTTTAATGTTTCCTTTTCCGTCCAGCTCAAGTCCGAGCTCCGTCACAAGTCCTTCATGTGCCGTGTGTACGAATCCCATTGCAAGCAGAACAAGCCCGGCCTTGAAATGCCGGTTAGTGCCCGGAACCGGTACCATTTTGTATTGTCCGTCTTCATATTTCCATTCAACATCTTCAGCATCCACTCCTGTTACTTTCCCGTTCTCGCCTGTAAATCTGATCGCAGATACATTCCAGAACCTGGAACATCCTTCTTCATGTGATGTAGACGTCTTCAGTACTTTTGCAAAATATGGCCAGGGATTGTTTTCGGCTCCTGCTGGCAGGAGGTTTTGGCATTATCTCTATCTGGGTAACGCTGAGAGCCTTCTGGCGAATTGATGTTCCCACACAATCAGAACCTGTGTCCCCGCCTCCGATAACGAGCACATCTTTCCCTTCAGCGCTTGCCGTAACTGCCGATTGCGGTATCAGACCCGCATTTACCCTGTTCTGCGCTGTTAAGAAATCCATTGCAAAATGAATTCCCTCCAGGTCCCTGCCCTGTATTGTGAGATCCCTTGGTTTTGTTGCACCTGTTGCAATACAGATAGCATCGAATGATTCAAGAAGCTGCTGACCGGATATATCTTTTCCTATATTCACACCTGTCTGAACAATCAGCCCCTCTTTGATCATCACGTTCAGTCTCCTGTCGATCACTGGTTTGCCAAGCTTGAAATCAGGTATTCCATAACGTAACAGCCCACCGGCTCTGTCATCTTTTTCGAACAGAGTCACCATGTGTCCGGCTTTATTCAGGAGGTCTGCAGCTGCCATACCAGCCGGTCCGCTTCCAATGACTGCAACTTTCTTTCCGGTACGTACAGAAGGTGGCATAGGTTTCACATAACCTTCCGCGAAAGCTCTTTCTGCAATTGCCACTTCGTTCTCCCTGATTGTGACAGGTTCAAAGCCTATGTTAAGGACGCATGCATGTTCGCACGGAGCAGGGCATATCCTTCCCGTGAATTCCGGAAAGTTATTCGTAGCAGCGAGCCTTGCATAAGCAGCTTTCCAGTCGCCCCTGTGAAGCAGGTCGTTCCATTCCGGGATGAGATTGTCAACAGGGCATCCCCAGTGACAGAACGGAATGCCGCAATCCATGCATCTTGATGCCTGAAGCATCCTGTCTTCACTGTTAAGTATCTGCTCTATCTCGCTGTGATCGTATATTCTCTCCACAACAGGCCTGTTCCCTGCTTCCTTTCTTTTTATCTTAAGAAATCCGTTTATATCCATTTTACTTCAAGTTCTTAATTAGTTACCGACAGCTCCTATCTCCAGATCAAGCTCGACATCAGCAATCTTCTTCCTGAGCTCCTCAAGCTTCTGTTCCTGTATTACTTTCTTATAATCATAAGGGATTACCTTTATGAACATTGGTATGTATTTATCAGGATCATCGAGTATCATTTTAGCCTTTTTGCTGCCGGTGAAATGATAATGTCTTCTTACAAGGTGAATCAATTCATTGACATCGCTGTATTCCTCCACAAGCGAAAGCTCCACCATGCCCATGTTGCAATAATAATCGAAATCGCCGTTTTCGTTCAGGACGTATGCTGTTCCGCCGCTCATTCCTGCTCCGAAATTATTTCCGGTAGATCCAAGCACAACAACTCTTCCCCCGGTCATGTATTCGCAGCAATGGTTTCCAACTCCCTCGACAACTGCTGTGGCGCCGCTGTTTCTCACACCGAATCTTTCACCTGCAACGCCTGAAATGTATATCTCGCCTCTTGTGGCGCCATAAAGCACTGTATTACCGATAATAATATTCTTGTCCGGTTCAAATTTCGATCCCGGAGGTGGAACAACAACTATTCTGCCTCCTGACAGGCCTTTACCCAGGTAATCATTTGTTTCCCCTTCCAGGTACAACTCCACTCCGGGTGCAAGAAATGCGCCAAAGCTCTGGCCGGCTGATCCGCTGAACACGCACCTGATCGATCCGTCAGGAAGTCCGTCGGGGCCATGCAGCTTCACTATCTTTCCCGATAGCATTGCACCTGTTGTACGGTCTGTATTTTTTATTTTTCGTGTTATTACCACTGGTGTATTTCCTGATAATGCAGGTTCAGCTTCAGCTATTATCCCATGATCCATCACGTTATCGAGCTTGATTTCCTGTGCTGCACAGCAATGAATCGGGTTTGCACTGGCTTCCTTTGGCATGGCGAGCAATGCTGAAAGATCGATGTTTTTTGTCTTCCAGTTTCCTTTTTCCGGATCTCTTTCGAGAAGATCCGAACGCCCGATTATCTCATCCATCTTTGTAAACCCTAGTTCTGCCAACAGCTCGCGCACTTCTTCTGCCAGGAACCTGAAGAATGTTTCAAGATTATCCGCTTTTCCCCTGAACTGTTTTCTGAGCTCGGCATTCTGGGTTGCGATTCCGGCAGGACACGTATTAAGATGGCATTTGCGCATCATTATGCATCCCATAACGATAAGAGCCGAGGTGGCAAATCCGAATTCCTCTGCCCCGAGCAGGGCTGAGATTACAATGTCCCTGCCTGTTTTCAGCTGGCCGTCTGTCTGAAGAACCACTCTCTTCCTGAGGTTATTCATCACAAGGGTCTGCTGTGTTTCCGCGAGTCCGAGTTCAAGTGGGAGACCTGCATGCCTGATGGATGATGCAGGACTGGCTCCCGTACCGCCTTCGTAACCGCTTATTGTTATCAGGTCGGCGCCTGCTTTTGAAACCCCGGCAGCAATTGTACCCACTCCGCTTTCCGATACCAGCTTTACACTGATCTTGGCAATGGGATTAACATTACGAAGATCGAATATCAGCTGAGACAGATCCTCGATTGAATAAATATCATGATGTGGCGGAGGTGAGATAAGTGTTATACCGGGTATTGAATACCTTGTTTTCGCAATTATCTTGTCGACTTTATGCCCGGGAAGCTGTCCTCCTTCTCCGGGTTTTGCGCCCTGCGCTATTTTGATCTGGATCTCATCGGCATTAATAAGATATTCTGTCGTAACACCGAACCTTCCGCTCGCGACCTGCTTAATAGAGCTCCTCAGGCTTTGACCATCAGGTTGCGGAACGAATCTGGCAGGATCTTCTCCTCCTTCACCTGTATTGCTTCTTCCGCCAATGCGGTTCATAGCGATTGCCATTGTCTCATGTGCTTCCCTGCTGATTGAACCATACGACATCGCTCCTGTTACGAATCGTTTCATTATGTTTTCGGCAGGTTCAACCTGTTCAACGGGGATTGGATTTTTCTTTATCTTAAGAAGTCCCCTGATGAATCCCGGACGGGCATTATCTTCATTAACCTTCCTGCTGTACTCTTTGAATTTATCATAATCAGCAGTGCGTGTACTCCATTGAAGAAGCGCTATTGTTTCCGGGTTCCAGGCATGATGCTCACCGTTCCTTCTGTAAGCGTACAATCCATCAGATAAAGTGAATTTCTGCCTGGACGAGAAAGCTTCGGAATGAGGGATAACAGCTTCGGCAGCCAGTTCAGCAAGACCGATGCCTCCGATCCTGGATACCGTACCCTCAAAATACCTGTTAATAATATCAGGAGAAATACCTACTGCTTCGAATATTTGCGATGACCGGTAGCTTCGAAGGGTGCTTATACCCATTTTCGACATTATCTTCAGGATGCCCTTATTGATCGAATTTATATAATTAGCTTCAGCTTTGGGGTAATCGAGCTGTATCGCTTTTTCTTTCACCATCTTCTCAATAACTGCAAGGCTCAGGTATGGGTTTATTATACTGGCGCCATATCCGAAAAGAAGTGCAAAGTGCATAACCTCCCTTGGTTCAGCAGACTCGATAACAAGATCGATCTGCATTCTTTTTCTCTTTCTTATAAGATGATGATGCACAGCCGAGACGGCAAGTAGCGATGGTAAAGGTGCAAGTTTTTCTGTGATTCCCCTGTCGGTGAGAATGATATAGTTCTTTCCGTCATCGACTGCTTTTTCAGCATTTTCACACAGTTTCTCCACAGCTTCCTCAAGTCCGGCTGCTCCTTTTGCAGCTTCAAAATGAAGCGGCAATATTGTATTTGAAAATCCCTTGTATTTCAGATTCTTAACAAGCTGAAATGTTGTATTTGAAATAACAGGATTTCTGAATCTTACCATTTTGACATGAGCAGGACCTGTTTCAAGCAGGTTGTCCTGGAGTGATCCCAGGTAACCCGACAGTGTCATAACCAGCTCTTCCCTTATCGGGTCGATAGGAGGGTTGGTGACCTGTGCAAAGATCTGCTTAAAATAGCTGAAGAGTCTCTGCGGCTTCTCTGAAAGTACGGCAAGCGGGGCATCATTCCCCATAGAGCTTACCGGTTCTTTTCCGGTTGCCGCCATTTCCTTCAGTATTTTCTCGATCTCCTCCCCGGTGTAATTGAAAGTGGTAAGATACTTCTGGTAATCAGTTCCCATATCAGGGCTTTCAGGATGACCAACCTCGATCTTCTCGAGCTTGACCATGTTGCGGGAGATCCAATCCTCATAGGGATATTCGGCAGCAAGCTGGGCTTTCAGCTCTTTGTCATAGAATATCTTTCCTGTCTTTGTATCGGCAAGGAGCATCTTACCCGGCTTCAGCCTTCCCTTTTCCCTTATGTCGCCGGGTTCAAATGTCTGCACACCTGCTTCCGATCCGAGAACAATGAGATCATTACTGGTAATTACATATCGTGAAGGCCGCAGGCCGTTCCTGTCGAGCATACCGCCTATATATCTTCCATCGGAGAAAATTAGCGATGCCGGACCGTCCCATGGTTCCATGAATGTAGAATGATACTTGTAGAAAGCTCTGAGCTCAGGTGGTATCGGGTTTTTGTCATTTATCGATTCCGGAACAAGGATTGACATCGCATAAGGGATCGATTTTCCGCTCATAACAAGGAATTCAAGGACATTGTCGAGCGATGCGGAATCGCTTTTACCCGGTTCAATTATAGGAAACAGTCTTGAAAGATCTCCCAGCTTGTCTGACTTCAGGATCGATTCGCTCGCTTCCATCCACCTCCTGTTCCCCTTTATTGTATTAATCTCACCATTATGCCCGAGCATTCTGAAAGGCTGGGCGAGATCCCAGCTTGGAAATGTGTTTGTGCTGAAGCGGGAATGGACAAGAGCAATTGCGCTTTGAATACGTTCATCCCGGAGATCAAGGTAATACTCCCCGAGCTGTTCAGAAGTGAACATACCTTTATATATAAGGACTCTTGTCGAGAGACTGGGAATATAGAAAAGGTTTTTTTCCTTTAACCCTGACTGACGGATCTCATTCTCTGCAAGTTTCCTTGCGATATACAGTTTTCTTTCAAGATCTTCCTGGTGCATGTCAGCCCCGAGCAGTATCTGTTCAATTACCGGTTCAGCCGCACGGGCAATATCACCAATTACACTGTTGTTCCGAGGAACTTCGCGGAATCCTATAAGGATGATACCTTCATTTTGAATATGCTTTAACAGTATTTTTCTGCATGTTTCTGCTTCAGAAGGATCCTGTGGAAGAAATAACAGTCCTGTTCCGAACTGACCTTCAGGAGGAAGCGAATAACCCTGTATCAGGTAAAAATCCCTGGGTACCTGGATCAGTATCCCTGCGCCATCGCCGCTTTTACTGTCGGCGCCTTCAGCCCCCCTGTGCGTCATGCTCGCAAGGACATCCAGTCCCTGCTTAATAATTGAATGCGATTTTCTCCCTTTCAGGTGTGCAACAAATCCAATTCCGCAGCTTCCATGTTCAAATTCCTGCCTGTACATACCCTGATCTTCCGGTCTTTCTCTTTTCATCTTATCTTATTTAAAAAAAGCCGCTCCCATGAACTGAGAACGGCTTTCATTTTCATAAATTTCCAATTCTCAAACGGGTTCGGCATACCGCCTGACGTTCACTTTAATAATATTTAAATATAGGTTATTCATCTGATTAAAAACCGGTGCTAAATTAAGAAAAACTTTAATATATTCATTACAAGCAGAAAAAATGTTAATAAAATCTTTTCATTCTTTGAATTTGTCGGATATTTTTAAGCAGACATTTTGTTTTTAAAGAAAAACATTTTGGAACTTTTTTAGTTTAACTTTAATATTTTCAATCTGTTCTAAACCTATGCGCAAGCCGGATAACCTTATTATAGTGATTTTCGGAGCTTCAGGAGATCTCACTTCCAGGAAACTCCTTCCTTCAATTTTTTCGCTTAGAAACACAAAAGCTGATGCCTGACAGGTATGCAGTTGTGGGTGTTGGAAGAACAGAAATGACCGATGCTGATTTCCGCGATAAGATGAAGGAAGCAATCCCGAACTTTTCCGAAGACAAAGATGCAGGTTTTAAGGATCTGCCTGAATTTCTTGAAAATGTTTATTACTATTCAATGGATTATGAAGATGCTGAATCATATCATCATCTTAATTCATACCTGGATGACCTGGGCCGGAAAACATCGATAAGCATGAATTGTCTGTTTTATTTCGCAACCCCGCCCAATGTATATGAAAACATGGCTGTAAATCTTGCCCGGGCAGGAATGGCCACTCAGGAAAAGGGATTCAGAAGATTCATAATCGAGAAGCCTTTTGGTTTTGATCTCGAATCAGGAAGAAGGCTTAATAAAAAGCTTGCATGAATTTATCGGTGAGGATCAGATATTCAGGATTGACCATTATCTGGGAAAAGAAACAGTACAGAATTTACTTGTTACCAGGTTTGCCAACGGGATTTTTGAGCCTTTATGGAACAGGAATTATGTCAACAGGGTTGAGATCACATCTGCCGAGAGCATGGGTGTTGAAGAGAGAGGAGGTTATTACGATTCCTCCGGCGCCTTGCGCGATATGGTTCAGAACCATATTCTCCAGATGGTTGGTCTTATTGCCATGGAACCTCCCTCTTCACTCGATGCGGATGCAATCAGAAATGAGGTGCTGAAAGTATTCCAGTCATTCCAGCCGATAAGGGAAGAAGATGTTTCTTCACAGGTTATCAGGGGACAATATACCGAATCTGTCATCCGTGGTCAGAAAGTAGCCGGGTACAGGAGTGAAAAGAAAGTTCCTGAAGATTCCAGGACCGAAACTTACGTGGCAATGAAATTCTTCATTGCAAACTGGAGATGGGGCGGAGTACCTTTTTATATACGCACAGGAAAGCGGCTGCCAACCAGGGTTACCGAAGTGGTGATTCACTTCCACAAGACGCCTCATCACCTTTTCCGTCGTGATTCAGGGCAGAAATCCTGCAACCAGTTAATTGTGAGAATACAACCGGATGAAGGAATCCTTTTCAGGTTCGATATGAAGGAACCCGGTGCAGGCTTTAATGTAAAGAATGTAAGCATGGATTTTCATTACAGCGACCTGGCAAACGTAAGAATGCCTTCGGCATATGAGAGACTGCTGAATGATATTATGCTCGGGGATTCAACTCTCTTCTCGCGTGACGATGAAGTTGAAACTGCCTGGAAGTTTCTTGAACCCGTGCAGAGGGCCTGGGCAAACGATAATTCAATTAAGGTATATGGTTATCCTGCAGGCACCTGGGGACCTGAGCATGCCAACGAGCTATTTGGTGAGGAAGGCGTCACCTGGCGCTATCCGTGCAAAAACCTGACTAACGATAATGATTATTGTGAATTATAAGTTTTGCAAGAATGAAAACAGGGAGTATGAAATTATCAGTTGAAAAGTTTTCTTCACCCGCTGAAGTTGCTTCCCGGCTTGCGGAAGAGATCGTAAGAAGGATTGTCGCCTCTGCAAATTCGGAGAAGCCTTTTTCTCTTGCCTTATCAGGAGGATCAACTCCTGAATTGCTCTATTCATTTCTTTTCGATGAATTTGCTGATTCCGTTCCCTGGGAATTTGTGCACCTTTTCTGGTGCGATGAAAGGTGTGTGCCACCTGAACATGCCGATAGCAATTACGGGATGATAAGGAAATTACTTATTGAAAAAACAGGATTGTCATCTTCAAATATTCACAGGATGAAAGGTGAGGAGGACCCTGTTTTCGAAGCCATGAGATATGCTGGAGAATTATCAGCAACGCTCCCCGTGAGAGACAGGCTTCCCGTTCTTGATCTTGCCATCCTCGGAATGGGTGTTGACGGTCATACGGCATCGATCTTTCCTGATCAGATGAAGCTGATTGATTCGGAACGGCTGTCGGAAGTTGCGGTTCATCCGGGAACCGGTCAGAAAAGAATAACACTTACAGGCAAGGTCATCAATAATGCAGAAGCAGTTGTTTTTCTTGTTACCGGGCTAAAGAAAGCCAATGTGGTAAGTCAGATCCTCAGGGAAGAACCGGAATGCTGTAAAGTTTCCTGCATTTCACATCAGACCTGTTTATGGCAGCCTTGACTGGTATATCGACTCGGAAGCAGCATCGGATGTTGTGAATACGGCACCGGTTCAGGCAACAGGCATCAGGACATCCAGGAACCAGGACCCAGCACCAGGAGGGAATCCATGGCCTCCAGACCCGTGCAACGTGTACCATGAATTATGTACCGTGTATTCTCCGTAACCGTATAATTATAACTAATCTTTTTCCAATCCTATTTTTCTTATATTTGATCCTAAACCTTTTAAAGCGTTAAGTCATGTCACACGAAAAAGCAAAAGAACAGACAAAACACAAGAAAGAGCCTACGAAGTCTCTTAAAGAAAAGCGTTTAGCTAAAAAGGCGAAGAAAGACGAGAAAAACAGGCAGTAGAATATAAATTCCCCTGGCTGTTTGAACAGTTTGTAAACCTTAGACAGGTACAAAAAAGAAGTCCCGCTGATGGCGGGACTTCTTGTGATAATAAATCTTTGTATAATAAAATTATGCAAGCTTTACGTTTACTGCATTAATTCCTTTTCTCCCTTCTGCAAGTTCAAATGTGACTTCATCATTCTCCTTGATCTGATCTTTCAAACCAGATACATGTACAAAATATTCATTATCCGAATCGGCATCTTTAATGAATCCGAAACCTTTGGACACATTAAAAAATTTTACTGTTCCTTTGTTCATTTTATTTGTGTGTTTAAAAATTAATGGGCGCAATTTAGGCATTTTAATTGACATAATTGTATATTCTTTTTATTTTCCCCGTGGTGCTCCGGTGTTGAACCTTCGAGTCTTCACGCTGTTTGTGCCATTAACAGGATTTGATTTGGCATTCTATGAAACCTGTACATTTGAATTATAATTACATTTATCATCCAAAATTTACTGCAATGAGACATTTACTGATTGTTTTCACTTTAATCATATTTCCATTAACAGGTGCTGTTTCACAGACACCATTGCTTACTAAAGCTGAAAGCTCAGATTTCCTGTCAACTTCCGATTATGAGGATGTGATGACCTTCATAGAAAACCTCAGGAAAACATCGCCATTCATCAGGACCGAAACAATAGCAAAATCAATTGAAGGAAGGGAGATTCCTCTGCTGATAATTGGAAACCCACTGCCCGTTTCCCCGCAGGATCTTAAGAATGATTCCCGTACAGTTGTTTATATCCAGGGGAATATTCATGCCGGTGAAGTTGAAGGGAAAGAGGCTTCACTGATGTATGCGCGGGACATTCTAAAAGAAAGTAATTCTGCCGTTTTGAAAAACTCCGTTATTCTTATATGCCCTTTCATCAATCCCGATGGCAATGAAAAAATAAGTCCTTTGAACAGGACCAATCAGAATGGCCCCAGAAACGGAGTGGGAGTCAGGTATAACGGCCAGTTCCTCGATATTAACAGGGATGGGATGAAAGCTGAATCACCAGAAATGAGAGGACTGCTTAGAAACGTTTTCAATAAGTGGGATCCGGCGGTTTTCATGGATTGTCATACAACAAACGGTTCATATCATGTGGAACCTGTAACATTCACCTGGGCCGTTAACCCGAACGGTGATAACAGCATAATAAAGTATATGCGCGACAGGATGATGCCTGAAGTGCATTCAACCCTGCTCGAAAAGTATAAGGTGGAAAACTGCTTTTACGGTGAATTCATCGATATGCTTGAACCTGAAAAAGGATGGATCCTTGAAGTTGCCGAGCCAAGATACCTGAGCAATTATTACGGTTTGAGGAACAGGATAGGGATATTAAACGAGAATTATGTTTATGCTGATTTCAAATCACGGGTTATGGGATGCTATTACCTGATTCATTCTCTCATGGACTACGTCACGGGCCATGGCGCTGAAATTAAGAATATGCTGACAGAAGCCGACAGGAGAATTCTGGCTCGCGGTAATAATCCGTCACCAAAAGATTCATTTGCAATAGAATATAATGTAAAACCTGCGCCGGAAAAGGTACTGGTTAAGACTTACGAAGCAGAGTATGTTTCGGAAACCAACGGATGGAAGAATTACCGTAAGACTGACAGGAGGAAGGATGTGACAGTTCCTTATTTAATAGATTATTATCCTGTCAGAAGCGTAAAATTTCCTTATGCCTATATTCTTACCGTCCCTGATCCGGAAATTCTGGATCTTCTGAAAGCACACGGTATTGTAATTGAAAAGCTTGCCTCTTCTGCAAAAATAGAAGCTGAACGCTTCATTATTACAGGACTCAAACCTGCAACAAGGCTCAACCAGGGGCACTATACAAATACACTAAGCGGTCGATATGAGGTTGTGACAACCGAATTCCCGGCCGGCACTTTCGTGATACGGACAGCCCAGCCACTGGCAAATGTTGCTGCATACCTGCTCGAGCCGGAATCAAACGACGGGCTTGTTTTCTGGAATTTCTTTGATAAATACCTCGTTCCTCAATGGGGAGCAGGTTTTAACACGTTCCCGGTTTACAGAGTTCTGAATAGAACAGAGTTGAAAACCGATAAATATTGAATAATTATATTATAATATAAATTAATATATATATTATAATTTAACTGGAAATAACCAGAAAACCCACCC
This sequence comes from uncultured Bacteroidota bacterium, assembly GCA_963744745.1. Classification (GTDB taxonomy): domain Bacteria; phylum Bacteroidota; class Bacteroidia; order Bacteroidales; family VadinHA17; genus LD21. Next base: position 143,712 of record CAVUVD010000004.1, read on the forward strand.
CTGAGCCCATAGACGTCACATAAAACTCACCCGCCTCTCCCCTTGAATTCCTCTCACCCTGAAGCGGGGAACAAAAAGCCCCTCGCCCTCCGGGAGAGGGGTTGGGGTGAGGCCGGGCTGAAGAAACCCGAAACCTGAAACGGTACCCAGCACCCCGACTTGTAAAACACTTTTTTTTTCGGACCTTTGCGGACTATTTAATAATAAGGCAAATTGACTGGTCATGAGAAAATGGAGAATTGATGATTCCGCAGAACTATATAACATTAATGGCTGGGGAGTAAATTACTTTTCGATAAATGAGAAGGGAAACGTCATAGTTACTCCACGGCAGGGTTATGCTCCCGTAGATCTTAAGGATCTGCTTGATGAGCTGATGCTTACCGATGTATCGACTCCGCTTCTTGTGAGATTCCCCGACATACTTGATGATCGTATTATCAGCATTTCGAACTGCTTTAAATCGGCTGCTGAGGAATACGGTTATAAAGCCCAGAGCTTTATTATTTACCCGATCAAGGTTAACCAGATGAGACCGGTTGTTGAGGAAATAGTGAGCCATGGTAAAAAATTTAACATCGGGCTGGAAGCCGGTTCAAAGCCGGAGCTTCATGCCGTCCTTGCGATTAATACCGATCCTGAATCCCTTATAATTTGCAACGGTTATAAGGATGAAGATTATATTGAGCTTGCACTGCTTGCGCAGAAGATGGGTAAAAGGATTTTTATAGTTGTCGAGAAGCTGAATGAGCTTAAGCTTATTCTGAATATATCGCGCCGTCTGAAGGTTAAACCTAACCTGGGAATACGGATCAAGCTAGCTAGTGTGGGGAGCGGGAAATGGGAGGATTCTGGCGGTGATATAAGCAAATTTGGTCTCACCTCCAGTGAATTGCTTGAAGCAATTGATTTCATTGAGAAAAACAGGATGAAGGATTGCGTGAAGCTGATCCACTTCCATATAGGCAGCCAGGTAACCAAGATCAGGAGGATCAAAATTGCTCTCAGGGAGGCATCGCAGTTCTATGTTCAGATGTCAAAGCTTGGATTTAATATCGAATTTGTCGATATCGGAGGAGGCCTGGGTGTTGATTATGACGGAACAGGGTCTTCAAACAGCGAAAGCAGCGTCAATTATACTATCCAGGAATACGTAAATGACTCTGTCAGCACGTTTGTTGATGCTGCAAACAAGAATAACATTCCTCATCCGAATGTGATAACCGAATCAGGACGTTCGCTCACTGCTCATCATTCAGTGCTCATTTTTGAAGTGCTTGAGACAACAACTTTACCTTCATGGGATGAGGAAGAGGAGATCACTGACCAGGATCATGAACTGGTTAAAGAGCTGTATTTCCTGTGGGACAACTTCAATCAATCGAGGATGCTCGAGACCTGGCATGATGCTCAGCAGATCAGGGAAGAGGCTCTCGACAGGTTTGGCTTCGGACTGGTGGACCTGAAAACCAGGGCACAGATAGAACGCCTTTTCTGGTCGATAGCAAGAAAAGTACACAGGATGGCAACCAGTACAAAGCATGTTCCGGAAGAGCTGCGCCAGATATCAAGGATTCTATCGGATAAATACTTCTGCAACTTTTCATTGTTCCAGTCTTTACCTGATGCCTGGGCAATCGACCAGATATTTCCGGTGATGCCGATCCACAGGCTGAATGAAGAACCTGTGATCAATGCTACCATTCAGGACATGACATGTGATTCTGACGGGAAAATCGATAATTTTATTTCAACAAGGAACACTCCTCACCAGTTACCTATACATGCTCTGAAAGGCAAAGAATCGTATTATCTTGGTGTATTCCTTGTTGGCGCCTACCAGGAAATTCTTGGGGATCTTCATAATCTTTTTGGCGATACAAACGCTGTCCATGTTACAGTTGATGAGGACGGTTATAAAATTGACCAGGTAATCGACGGAGAGACTGTGGCCGAAGTTCTCGATTATGTCCAGTATAATACCAAAAAGATGGTACGTACTGTGGAGACCTGGGTAACATCTTCTGTTAAGGCTGGTATAATCTCACTTGAAGAGGGTAAGGAGTTCCTGTCAAATTATCGTTCAGGTCTTTACGGATATACTTATCTTGAATAGACTTTCGCTTTTTTTGTTTTTTCAGCCTGCTTTTCGGAATTAATTTTCTAAATTGGATAGATTTTATTCATTATCTAACCTCTAATCTGATTAACAATGAGCAACGGAAGCTTTGACTTTAATGAATTCGTAAAGGAATCAAAAGATGTCCTTGTAAATCCTAATTACTTCGCAACAATGAAGACCAGCGGTGGTATGACTGAACCGCTTATCAAGGCAGTTATCTATGGTGCTGTTGCAGGAATAATCACCTTCATCTACAGCCTGCTAAACCTGAATGGGATTGGTGGAGGACTATTCGGAAGCGCCATCGGGGTTACGGCTTTGATATTTACAATTGTAGGTGCAGTAATTGGTTTATTCATCGGTGGAGTAATTGTCCTTGTCCTTTCGGCAATATGCAAGGGAAATACCGATTTTGAAGCAAATGTAAGGGTTACATCTTCCGTGATGGTAATTATGCCAATAAGCGCAGCTCTTGGTTTTTTTAGCGGAATTAATTTCTATCTTGGCACTTTCGTTGGTCTGGCAGTGAATCTTTTCGCTCTCTGGCTGACATACAAAGGATTGGTGCAGGCATTGAAGGCAAAGCCTGATACGGCCAGGATTTTATTGTATGTTCTGATTGCTGTTTTTGTGCTTTTCATGCTCATCGGAATGAACACAAGACGGAGAGCAAACCAGTTTATGGAAAACTTTAACAGCTCCGACTTCAAGGAGCTGATGGAAGAGACTCCAAAAAACTGAGATAACCGGAGATTAAAAACACGCCAGATCACCAGGAGTCAAACCGGGGTGACCTGGCGTTTTATTTTACTTGTTTTTGAAAATGAAGAATCTGACTGGCTGGCTTAGTAAAGGGAATATATACCCCGTTCTTGATACAGGATAATGCTCGTGATGCTGCTTCTGACACTCAGCAGGATAGGTTTTTTCCTTTTTAACCTGAAGATGTTTCCGGGCGTGGATATTAACCAGTTTATAACAATGCTGGCCGGCGGCCTGGTTTTCGATATTTCCGCTGTTGTTTACCTGAACATACTTTTTATTCTGCTTAGCATTATTCCATTCGATTTCAGGTATTCAGGCATTTACCGGAAAATTCTGGATTACGTCTATTTTATAATTAACGGGATCGCTATCGCCATAAATGGGATGGATTACGTTTATTACCGGTTCATAGGGAAGAGGGCTACTGCAGAAGTATTTCAGACATTCAGCAATGAAGAGCATGTTTTCAAGATATTCTTCAGGTTCATTGCTGATTACTGGACCGCAACATTATTTACTGTCTTTCTCCTGTTCCTGATGGTCTTTCTTTATAACAGGGTAACGCTCGTCAAACCCGAACCATCAGGTAAGCTAAAGAGGTTCATTGTTAGCTTTCTAATGATACCTGTAATAATTGCCCTGGTTATCGGAGCCGCACGTGGAGGATATAAACATTCAACAAGACCTATAACAATAAGCAATGCTGCCCGTTACGTTGAACACCCGCAGGATGTCGCAATTGTTCTTAATACACCCTTCAGTCTTCTGAGAACCTACGGGAAAAAAAGTCTTACCAGGTATGATTTCTTTGATGAGCAGGAACTGACAGCACTCTATAACCCTCATTTTGTTCCCGATAAGAATAAGGTGTTCACAAGCGAAAACGTCATCATAATAATTCTTGAAAGTTTTGCACGTGAATATATCGGATCGCTGAACCGCGGCCTGGAACAGGGTACCTATGAAGGATATACTCCATTTGTAGATTCGCTCATAAGCGAGGGACTTACCTTTGATGTTTCCGTCTCCAACGGCAGGAAATCTATCGATGCGATGCCTTCAATACTTGCTTCAATTCCTTCGCTCGAAACGCCGTATACAATATCTCATTATGCAAACAACCAGATAAACGGGCTTCCATCCCTTCTGAAGAAGAAAGGTTATTACTCCGCTTTTTTTCATGGAGCTCCTAACGGTTCAATGGGATTTGATTCATTTGCAAAGCTGGCTGGTTTTGACGATTATTTCGGGTTGAACGAATATCCTGATAAATCTGATTTTGACGGAATGTGGGGCGTATGGGATGAACCGTTTCTTGGTTTTTTTGCCTCGAAGCTGAATACTTTCAGTCAGCCATTCATCGCATCTGTATTCACTGTTTCATCACACCACCCATTTGAAGTGCCTGAAAAGTATAAAAACAAATTCAAAAAAGGACCTGCTCCGATAGTTGAAGTTGTTGGCTATACTGATTTTGCCTTAAGAAAGTTTTTTAATGAAATATCAAAGACCAGCTGGTTCAATAACACACTTTTCGTAATCACTGCCGACCATACCAATGAATCGGTTCATGCTGAATACCAGAATGATTTCGGAGTGTACAGCATTCCTGTTATTTTCTACAAACCGGGAAGTAACCTTAAGGGAATTAAGAATAAAATTGCCCAGCAGATCGATATAATGCCAACAGTTCTCAATTACCTTGGATATGACGAGGAATTCATTGCTTTTGGAAATAATCTTCTGGATGACTCTCATGAGTCTTTTGCTTTTAACAGCAATGGTAATAATTACCACCTGTACATGAAGGATCATCTCCTGATAATGAATGAAATAACGCCTTCAGGACTCTTACAATTACAGGAAGGATGTTTCATTGAAGAATAATCTCCTGGGAAAAGAACCGGAGTTGCAGAAAAGTATGGAAGACAAAATAAAAGCAATTATACAGACATACAACAGCAGACTTCTCGATAATAACATGATAATTAAAACCAACTATGAAAACAAGACGTCAATTCCTTAAAGTAACGGCAGCCGGTGCGATTGCCGCAGGCCTGCCCCTGCAAAATGTTCTTGCTTCCCCGGTTAAGTCAAAACAAACCGGAACTTCTTTTTCCCTTGGAATAGCCGGGTTTACTTTTGCCAGACATGATGTTGATAAATCGATCGAAATGATGAAAAGGGTAGGGGTAAATAATCTTTCTATTAAAGATTTTCATCTTCCCTATAAAAGCACCCAGGAGCAGATCAATGAGATACTGGGGAAGTTTAAAAGTGCAGGATTAAATATATACGGTGTAGGTGTTGTCTATATGACAACGAAGGAATTTGTTGATCAGGCATTCGAGTATGCCCGGATGGCAGGTGTTAAGACGATGATCTGCGCTCCGAATTACGATCTTCTGCCTTATGTTAATGAAAAGGTGAAATCAGCTGATATCAAGCTTGCTATTCATAATCACGGGCCAGATAATAAATTATTCCCAAACGCAACTGATATCTGGAATAATATCAAGGATCTTGATCCGAAAATCGGAATATGCATTGACATTGGTCATACTGTCCGCGATGGCGCAGATCCTGTGCAGGACATAATGCGTTACGGAACAAGGATATATGATGTTCACATTAAAGATGTTGACAAGGCATCAAAAGAAGGAAAAACAATAGAGATGGGCCGTGGGATCATTGATATTCCCGGCGTAGTGGCAGCTCTCAGGAAAATTAAATTCACCGGCAGTTGCAGTCTTGAATTTGAAAAAGACATGAATGATCCTCTCGCCGGTATAGCAGAATCTATCGGCTACTGGAAAGGTGTAACTGCCTGTGTATAAGAATTGAGGCTAATGACCTCTCCCTAAATCCCTCCCTTGAAGTGGGAGGGACTTTTCATCTTTCCCAGAATTAAGCCTGTTACTCTATTGTCCTCTCTCACTCCGGGAGAGGGGATTCAGGGGTGAGGTTGTGCTCAATTCAATACTTCTTGAGGAGTTCAAGAAGCTTTGAGTCCAGCTTATGCCCATACCAGTCTGTGTAGGTAATATCGGCACGCCTGGAATCGAGAATCCCGAAATCTCCTCTGAAATTCCATAGTGCATATCCAATGCCGTTTGAGGTAAGTATATCAATTACATCTTCAAACCATGCAAGGAAAACATTATGCGGAGTACGGTTATAGCATCCGCATTCACCGCAATGAACGCCAACACCCTGGTTAAGAAGGTCGATCCAGGGTTTGTAATATTCCTCGAGCTGTTTCCTGCCATAAGTTTTGCCGTCAATTGTTCCCGGCCAGACCGGCACAGGAGCCTGCGACGGATCTTTCCAGACCCATGATGCCTGGAAATGAGAAACAAGTCCGGGCCAGTAACCCCTGCAGCTTTGAGCAATATCAAAGTCCGCCAGTTCAGGAATAACATTGTTGCCTCCGCCATTCCCGTCAGCTATGATCATTCTGTCGGGATTAACAGACCAGATTGCTTTTGAAGCGCCCTCAGCCACCTGCCGGTAAATATTACCGGGGACCGGACCTTTATTCGCAAACTGGTCGTTCATATCTTCAATGTATGCCGGTTCGTTCAGAAGATCAAAACTTAATTTCTGCCTGGGGATATCTTTATAACGTTTGGCCCACATTGTCCAGTGTGCGTAAAAAGCATCCTGGGCCTCCTTATCCTTCCAGAGATTATAAGGTTCGTGAAATCCTGCATTGATACAATAACCAGGTGCACGGTGAAGATTAAGACTGACATGCAAACCGTATTTTAATGCAAGGTTTACTACGTTGTCAACCTCTCCAATTGATTTTTCGTCGAAGCTGTAAACTTCTTCTTTGGTTATATCTCTTGTCCTGTCGAAAGCCAGGTACCTTGGATATGCCATGGGAAGCCTTACAAAATTGAATCCCCAGTCCGACATCCACCTGAGATCATCTTCTGTGGTTTTGTTTGAGGAATTTTCCCTTGGAGGAGCGGGACTGAAAAAATCAAGCAGGTTGAAACCCTTCCATTTTGGTAGTTTATTGACCGCTCCGGAATTATCTGAATTGAGCATTCCGGGTAATGATGCAGCAACTGCCGCCATAGATGTATTCCTGATAAATGTTCTTCTCGGGATTTTACTCATTTTATTAAAATTTAACAAGTAAAAATATGAAAATCCCTTCCACACTTTATGATTCCATGCTCCTGTGAAACACTAAATCTCAGACTGAGTTCGTTTTATTCTGAACTGTACAACTTTTTGACTAATTAAATGTTTCCTTTCAAGAACAAATTCCCGCAATGAAAACAAGAACACAGGAGCGGCTGAAAGACATAATTATTGACCATGTCTACAGCCATTGTTATGACGAAATAATCAAAACAATTGAAGGTGAAGAACCGTCTGATAAATACCCTGGTGACGATCCCGACCTGAGAAAAATATATGACACTTTTATAAAGACATCAGGTGAAGTGAAGATATTAAATGATATCAGGAGAGCGACCCATTGCAGGATCATCATTGACAAAGCAATAGAAACATCGCTTGCCGGAAAGCTGGAGTCACTGGGATATCCCGGGAACGGCGCCCTGACAAAAAAGGTTGAAGATGCGCTGAGATATCTTGTTAACAGAAGCTACCTGATAAAGAAATATCCTGCAAACAGTGAATATACCCTTACCACAAAGGGCGTAGAACATTATTCTTCAGGAAGGTCATTCGAAGATTCGTATATTCAGGGCCGTTATGCAAAGATGGCGCTTACTTTCAGCATTGTTTCAGTTGCCGCCGCAGCTGCTGCAATTGCAATGAACCTGCATCTGATCTGATGACGAAAAAATGCAATTGCGGCATGAAACTACTAACATTTTTGGAATTAAACACAAAAGCCATTCTTGCGAATGGCTTTTTGTTTTTGCGCGGTGCGGACGGGACTCGAACCCGCGACCCTCGGCGTGACAGGCCGTTATTCTAACCAACTGAACTACCGCACCAGTTTTCAATTGTGGTGCAAAAATAAGCTATTTTTTAATTATGCAAAATAATTTCCGGCCAAAAGGAAGAAATATTTCTTTGAAAATACCTTATCCCGGTACCTCTGTAATTATGCAAACATTCAAAATTATTATGTAAGGTTTAAACCTTGTACGGCGATTACCTTTGCTGAAACATCTGCTCTCCTGATTTCTGTTCGTGAATTCATGAAGGAGTGGATTTTAATTGGAGTATTAACGTAATTAAATATCAATGAAAGCAAATTTTTCAATCTTAAAAAATCTCTTTGCCATTCTGTTTGTGGGTGTGCTTATTACTTCATGTGAGAAAGACAAGGATGACCCAATTGATAATCTTGTTGGTACATGGACAGCGGAATCAGCAGATGCCGATGCGATGATCGGGGGTAAAACAATGACAGAATATTTTACAGGACTTGGTTATACTGCGGAAGAAGCCCAGTTACTTGAGAACCTGTTTATAATTACTTTGCAGCAGAATTTTACCGGTACAATTACTTTTAATTCCGATATGACTTATATAGCCAATCTCGGGGGAGAATCAGATAGCGGTACCTGGAATCTCAGCAATGACAACAAACAGCTTACTATCGACTCAAGCACCGAACCTCCGTTAATCTTCAATGTCCAGACCCTTACTGCCAATGAGCTTCGGGTTACCTGGACAGAAACAGGGCAGGAGGATATGAATGACGATGGTGTTCCCGAATTAATTACCGTGGATGTTGACATGACATTCAATAAATAGTCGGAGCAGACCACATTGATCAATGCTGACACAAGTCAGCATTTTTTTTATCCTGACTTTTATTATCTTTGATTAACCGGGACGTTAGCTCAGCCGGTTCAGAGCGCTTGCTTCACACGCAAGAGGTCGACAGTTCGAATCTGTCACGCCCCACTCCCCCTTTCCTGGCGATTGTCTGGCAAGTAAGATTTTCAATAGTTTTTTAAAATATCTTTGCCCCCGTCAATATAATATTATGCGGATAGGGCAATTCATCGAAAAATATTTCTGGGCTTTCCTTGTTGCAGGGATAATCATCGGGTTATGGAATCCTGTTCCTGTCGTAATGGGCCAGTTTCTCCCCAAAATATTACTTGGACTGATGCTATTCTTTGTCTTTCTGAAAATCGATGCTCTTGAGATACTGGAGAATATTAAAAATTACAAATTGATGATATATATAGCTGCGGTCTATATGTTCATTATTCCCCTGATTTTCTTCTTTCCCATAAGCTTTTTCGATAAGGATTTAGCCATCGGGATACTTCTCCTCACAGCAATGCCTGCCGGAGTTTCAACACCTGCGCTTACGGACATAGTTAAGGGAAATGTATCATTTTCGATGAGCATTGCAATTGTCAGTCAGTTAATTGCCCCTTTTACAGTGCCGCTCCTTTTCCTTATAATCGATATAAGAGGGCTGGAAATTAATAAGCTCCTTGTATTCAGGGATATAGCATTCCTTGTTTTTATTCCGATGATTCTGTCGCAAATCACCAAGCGGTTATTTCCTCAAGTTGTAAAAAGGACACAGCATTTTTTGACATCAGCAAATGTTCTTTTGCTTTTTGCCTTTGTTTATGTCGCATTATCATCACAGAGAGAAGTGATCCTGGATAACCCTGCAAGCCTTCTGTGGAAGGTTGTTATTCTGTATGTTGTTTTCATTGCGCTGCACATAATTGGTTACTTTGCCTACCCGAAAGGATCACATGAAACCAGGATATCGGTAGCGATCGGTGCTGGCTTATATGAATAATGGCATGGCCATTGTGCTTGCTGCATCCGTACTTTAAGCCCGAAATCCTCGTACTCATGGTGTTGTCGGAAATTCCCTGGAATACTCTTCTTGAGCCATTCAAAAGAACAGCCGGATTTCTGAAATAACCTTATCAGGCCAAATCATTATTCAGACTGGTCACTTCTGATTCTAAAATTTTACTAAATTGCAGACAATGAAACTGCAATATGAGAAAATCCATCCTGATTCTTTTTCTGTTCATCTCTTCATTCGTTGCAGCGCAAACATTCACCGACAGCAACCTGCCGATCATTATTATCAATACTGACGGAGGTGTGTCGATACCTGACGATCGAAGGGTACGCAGCAATGAAGATCATTAACAGGGGAAATGATCAGAGAAACTATGTTACCGACAAGGATAATGCGGCCTACCTTAATTATAACGGCAGGATTGACATTGAGATACGCGGATCCAGTTCACAGTCTCTTCCCAAGAAACAATATGGATTCACGACTCTCGAAAATGATAATCAGACCGATAATGATGTCAGCCTCCTCGGTCTTCCTAAAGAAAGTGACTGGATTATAAACGGGCTGGCATTTGATCCGGCACTTATCCGTGATTACCTCTGCTACAATCTCTCAAGGCAGATAGGGCAGTATGCCACAAGAACTATTTATTGTGAAGTAATAATCAACGATATATATAAGGGTCTCTATATACTCCAGGAAAAAATCAAGCAGGATGCAAACAGGGTAAATGTGATAAAAATTTCATCATCGGATCTCACTTATCCTGCTGTAACAGGAGGGTACATAACAAAAGCCGATAAACCAGATGGTGATCCTGTTGCATGGAAAATGTCAAGCAACATTGCAGTCAATGATGTCTCATATATCCATGAGCTTCCAAAACCAGAAAATGTAAAACAGCAGCAAAATGATTATATAAAAGGCGAATTTCTTAAACTCAGCAACGCAGCCTACAACAAAAACAATTCTCCTGTTGATGGTATCCCTTCGGTAATAGATATACCATCGTTTGTTGATTTTATGCTCCTTAATGAATTCTCAGCCAACACGGATGCTTATCAATACAGTACTTTTTTCCATAAGGACCGGACCGGGAAGTTAAGGGCCGGACCTGTCTGGGATATGAACCTGACATTCGGTAATGATCTGTTCCATTGGGGATATGACAGGAGATAATACTGATCATGGCAGTTTTCCAATAAAGATAATGAGGGACCTGCTTTCTGGACTAATCTGTACAATAACCCTGAGTTCAAGTGTATGCTGGCGAGCCGTTGGAAAGAGCTGACAAGTCCCGGAAATCCATTCAATCAGGCAACAATCGGAGTTTATATCGATAATACTATTAATCACATCAGGGAAGCTGCTGCCAGGGAGCAGGAGTTATGGAGGACAGTTGGCAACCTTGATGCACAGGTGAGTAAGCTGAAAGATTTCATTCAAAAAAGAACCGTATGGATGAATTCGCAGATGGGCACAGCAAGTGACTGTACCTTTCCATCAGTCCCATCACTGGTCATTAGTAAAATACAGTTCAGACCAGTGTCATCAACAAACGACCCTGAGTTCATCTGCATAACAAATACCGGCAATTCGGTTACCGACCTCACGGGTGTCTATTTCGGTGGAACAGGATTCGTATACCAGTTACCTCCATACTCTGTAATCCTGCCTGGTACAAGCATCTTTCTAACTAACAATATTCCGGCTTTCATTTCCAGATATGGTTTTGTCCCTTTTGGCCAATATACCAGGGCATTACCTGATAAAGGGATAGAGCTGCTGCTGCTCGATCCTACGGACTGGTAATAGACAGGGTAGAATATTCTACCGGCTCACCGTGGCCGGATGCTGATGGCAACGGCAAGTATCTCGAGCTTCAGGATGCGGGATCGGATAATAGAGATCCACTCAACTGGATAGCATCAACCGACATGACGTACCTCGGAGGTGTAAATGAAGATCCTGCCATTCCGTCCAAATTTATGAAGATATACATATGAGTGTGCAACTGTAATGACAAAACAGCTGATGGATATACAGGGAATGTTGCAGAAATTGAAAAAGGAAGCGATAAAGGATATGAAAAGGAGAAGGGAGAAGGAAAAAAAAAGAAAGAAAAGAGGGAATTTGTTACCTGAAGAAGCTGAAATTTACTCCACCGTAATTCCTGTGCTCAAAAAATGAAGGATTATCGCTGAAGTTAATATCGCGGGGATGTTCGAGTATAAAGAAACCTTCTTCGGTGAGAATCCCGGCATTAAGAACCAGCGAAGGCAGTGTGCTTAACCAGGGCAGATCGTAAGGAGGATCGGCAAAAACTACATCATATTTGACATGGCATGCTCTGAGGTAGCTTCTGACATCCACATGCAATGGTCTGATGTTTTCGAACCCGATATCTCTTATTATACGGTTAATACCTGAAATATGTTTCGGATTTTTCTCGACAAGGTGTACTGATGCAGCGCCCCGGGAGGAAAATTCAAAGCTTATGCTTCCGGTACCCGCGAAAAGATCAAGCACGTTTATTTCCTCAAAGTCAATTCTGTTGGCCAGGATATTGAATAATCCCTCACGGGCAAAATCCGTTGTAGGCCGGGCATTGAGATTTGAAGGAGGCTCAATCCTTCTTCCCTTGTATTTTCCTCCAATTATCCGCAATTGAATACATTGAAAAGGTTCAGGTACCTGTGAAGCTCAATATCATTGAACACGTAGCTGAAAGTAAAGTTCCCGCCCGGTTGAGAAAACCTGACTGAGTTTATATAAACCTGCAGATTTGAAGTGAGATCATCATATTCTTCAGCAAGTCCGCTCAGATGAATTGCATTCTCAGGTTTTATTCCCAGCTTGTCAAAAACATTCAGGACAAAATACATGATATCGGAAATATTCCTGTGTCTGAACGTATTACAGAACTTCAGATCGCCAGATTGAAAAATTATCAGGTTGAAATAATCTCTTTCAATATGGACATGGATGTAATTACCATGGACGCTTCTTTTTTCCCTGGCAATATGATTGAGAAGAGACATAATATGTATGAAGGGGTGTATACCCGGGAAGAACCTGGAAATTACACTGTGGAAGGTTTGCTGGACAGCATATATTACAAAAAGTTCAGGATCAGGATTCCTGTTCGACAGGATTATTTCACCCGATTCATGTTTGTGATTAAACCTGAAGTATTCGTCTTTCTTTGCAGGATCGAACAGTGGAGCTGGTACTGTTGTGAATCTTGGAGCAGGGAAGATGATCCTTGTTTTTTTGTACTTTCTGGAAAGAAAATCGTCACTGCTTATAAACTCCTTTATGTTTTCCGAATTGTAGTATTTATTTTCGTCGGGTTCATTTGCTCTTATCAAAACAAATTTGTTTCTGAGTGTGTCGAGCAGGCAGAATACAAAACTATCCGGACCAGCCTGGATGCCAAGTTCATAGTTCTCGGTAGCGTTAATATCGAGAGTCTCGTCGAAAAGTTCCAGAGATTTCATTTCTTCAGCCTAACACTATGTTTCCCGGAACCGGGATATTGTTTAAGTTTGCAAACAAAAGTATAAAAAATATCCATGCGCAACAGTCTGTGAGATCAATGAGGGATGAACTGATTTATAACCAGCTTTGTAAGAATCTGGGTAATGTGCCTACTGAAGATCAGTCGGCCGCATTGAAGAAGTTTGCTTCATACATTGTGGAGAACAGCAATGATATCATCTTTCTGATGACCGGATACGCTGGCACAGGCAAAACAAGCATCATCAGCTCACTTGTAAAAACCCTCGATCTTTTAAGGATGAAGTCGGTACTGCTTGCTCCGACAGGCCGGGCAGCTAAGGTCCTTGCATCGTACGCAGGTAAACCTGCTTTTACAATACACAAAAAGATTTATCGCCAGAAATCCACTAAGGATGGAATAGGGAGTTTTTCGCTTAACAGAAACCTCAGCAGGGATACTTATTTCATAGTCGATGAAGCATCAATGGTTTCGAATGTCAGCTCCGAATCATCGATCTTCGGAAGTGGGAAAGTACTTGATGATCTTATCGAGTTCGTTTATTCGGCAACAGATTGCAAGCTGATCCTTGTTGGTGATACAGCGCAGCTTCCACCTGTTGGTTCTGTCGTGAGTCCGGCGCTGGATACAACAACTCTTTCGGAGTATGGATTCGGTCTTATTTCCTGTGAACTCAGGCAGGTAGTCAGGCAGAGCGAGACATCGGGTGTTCTGATGAATGCTACAAAGATCAGGCAGCAGGTTGCCGACAGTGATCTTGCCAAACCATCGATTGATTGTGTGAGTTATAAAGATACTGTAAGATTAAATGGTGAAGATCTGATTGATGAGCTGTCAGTGGCGTATGGTTCCTGCGGCGTTGAGGGAACGATAATTGTGGTTAACTCAAACAAGCAGGCAAACCGTTACAACCAGGGAATCAGGAACAGGATATTCTTCAGGGAAGAGGAAATAAGCACAGGCGACCTTCTGATGGTAGTTAAGAACAACTATAATGTACTCAGGACAGAAGATGAGGATGAGGGAGCCGGTTTCATAGCCAACGGGGATATTGCAGAGATCAGAAGAATTAGAAAGTATGAGGAGAGGTATGGTTTCAGATTTGCCGATATGCAGCTTTGGTTTCCTGATTATGAGCTTGAACTCGAGGCAAAGGTGATGCTTGATGTGCTGCACCTCGATTCACCGGCATTGCCACAGGACCGAAGCAAGGAGTTTTTCCTGGCAGTTCTGGAGGATTATATAAATATTAAAACACGCCAGAAGCAGTATGAAGCAGTCAGGAATGATCCTTATTTCAATGCACTCCAGGTGAAATTTGCCTACGCCGTAACATGCCATAAGGCACAGGGAGGACAATGGGAGAGAGTTTTCATAGACCAGGGAATGTTTAACCGGACAGATATCAGCATTGAGTACCTGAGATGGTTCTATACAGCACTGACACGTTCAACAGACAAAGTATACCTGGTGAACTTCTCAGACGATTTTTTCGAATAACCCGACACCCAGGACCCGCAATCATCAACTTTTTTATCTTTGTATTATTAATTTCACCAGAGATGAAATCATACCGTAAAGAGCTTTGGTTTGAAATACCGACCAGGAGGGCAATGGTCAACATAACAGGTCAGGTTGAAAGCTGTCTGAAAGAGTCGGGAATTAAAGAAGGGCTTGTGCTTGTAAATGCAATGCATATCAGCGCTTCTGTATTTATTAACGACGATGAATCAGGTCTGCATCACGATTTCGAAGTCTGGCTTGAAAAACTTGCGCCTGAAAAACCATATAGTCAATATAAGCACAATGGTTTTGAGGATAATGCGGATGCTCATCTGAAAAGAACAATCATGGGCCGTGAGGTTGTAGTCGCCGTTACCGGGGGCCGTCTTGATTTTGGCCCCTGGGAACAGATCTTTTACGGAGAGTTCGATGGTAAAAGACGGAAGAGAGTACTTGTGAAGATAATCGGGGAATAACGAAAAGATGTAGAGGCTTTAAGGCTTTAAAGGCTTTAAAGGTCTATAGCCTCTACAGCCTTTACAGCTCCTACAGCTCAATCGTCGGAGCCCTGAAAGTCTCAGGATCGTTATTAAGCTTGTGTTTATAGTTAATCACTTCAATACTCCTGGGAACTATCTTTATCAGGACAAAGATATCCTGCCAGTTCGGAATTCCCTCCCAGTAAGCGCGTTTCATTTTAATAAGCAATTCCTTGTCATCAATTACTTCGGCATTCCCTGTGATATTGACGTAACCTTTTGCGTTTACATGATCTGCATAGTAAACACACACTTTGGGATTTTCTTTCAGCTCTTTGACCTTCCTGCTCGACCTTGAGGTGGCAAACCAGATGACAAATTCATCCTTCATGGGAAAAGGATTCATGGTCCTTACCTGTGGCTGACCTGTCTGATCGATTGTTACCAGGGCGCAATAAGTTGTCTGGCTCATTATTTCCCTGGCGGCCACCATTATAGTGTCCTTGTTGAATGATTGGGATTGGCTGATTGCGGTGAATAAAAGGAAGCACGTAACCAGAAGTGCTGGTTTCAGGTTTTTTTTCATTTGGGTAAATATTAATATTCGGAATAACGATCGCTGAGAAGTGTTTTACCCTATCCCAGTTTTAAATCTTTTATGATATCGTTAATCCTTTTATCGAGTTTTTCATCTGTTTCTTCATATTTGTCAGCTGAATCCAGCCGTGTATTCACGCTGAAATAGAACTTTATCTTTGGTTCAGTGCCTGAAGGTCTCACTGATATTTTGGACCCGTCTTCCAGGAAGAATTGCAGAACGTCAGATTTTACAAGGTCGATTTTTGATTCCTTTCCGTTCACAAGATCCCTTGTTATCTGAGTTTTATAGTCACTGATCCTGACTACTCTGCTGTTATTGATCTTTTCGGGCGGATTACTCCGGTATCTTTCCATCATTTCCCTTATTTCACGTGCTCCTTCGCTTCCTTTTCTTACAATATTCACCAGCTTTTCCTTAAAGAAGCCATGTTTAACATAGATATCGAGCAGGAGATCGAAAACTGACATTTCTCTGCTTTTGGCCCAGGCTGCTATTTCAGCAACAAGCGAACATGATGCTATTGCATCCTTATCTCTTGCATAGTCGCCGGGCAGGAATCCGTAGCTTTCCTCACCACCACCGATATATTTTTTCTTTCCTTCATTTTTCCTGATTAGTTCGGCAAAGAACTTGAAGCCGGTCAGAACGTTGAAACATTCCACATTGTAAGCTTCAGCGATCCTGTCCATCAGGTCAGTTGTAACAATTGTACTTATGATGAATTCATTTCCCTTGTAAAGGTTTCTCTCTTTATACTGTGACAGGATATACCAGGTAAGTAGAGCTCCGGTCTGGTTCCCGTTTAGAAGAATGAATTTGCCGGTCTTATCCCTGACAGCAATACCAAGCCTGTCTGCATCCGGATCGGTGGCCATTACAAGTTCTGCATTTTTTTCTTCGGCTCTGGATATCGCCATTCTGAGTGCGTCAGGTTCTTCAGGGTTCGGCGATTTGACTGTTGGAAAATTTCCATCAGGTATATCCTGTTCAGGCACGGTGAAAATATTCCTGAAACCGGACTGGCGGAGAGCAGGGGGGACAAGAGTTATCCCTGTGCCGTGAATAGGAGTATAAACAATTGGAATATCACTGTATTTCCTGATGATATCCTGGTTAAGGCTCATTTTATGTACTTCAGCCAGAAAAAGTTCATCCGTTTCCTTACCAAGAATCTTAATGTTCTCTTTTTTCCCTTTGAATTTTACCTCACTTACAGATGTAATTTTTCTCACCTCATCAATAATTGCAGAATCATGAGGTGCAACCACTTGTCCTCCGTCATCCCAGTAAGCCTTGTAGCCGTTATATTCGGGAGGATTGTGGGAAGCAGTGATCACAACACCGCTCTGACATTTGTAATGTCTTATTGCGAAAGACAATTCAGGTGTCGGTCGTAATGATTCAAACAGGAATACTTTGAACCCGTTTGCAGAAAAAATATCGGCAGCTGCTTCGGCAAAGGTACGGCTGTTATTACGGCAATCATGCGCAATGGCAACGCTTATTCCTTTGTCTCCGAACTGCTTTATGAGATAGTTGGAAAGCCCCTGGGTTGCCATGCCCATTGTATATATGTTCATTCTGTTGGTTCCGGCACCCATCACTCCCCGTAAACCTCCCGTACCGAACTCAAGATCCTGGTAAAAAGCATCAATAAGCTTTTTTTCATCATTATCGAGCATTTCTTTTACCTCTGCCCTTGTGGCTTCATCGAATTCCTCGCCGAGCCATAGTTCAGCCCTTTTTCTGATTTCAGCAGTTGATAACATATTTAATGGTGTTTATTATTATTATCGTGTTCCCGGACATCAATCATGATAACACAATAAAAGCTACTCCGTTTTACAGGTGTTCAAAATTAACTTAAGATATGGAAAATTGTTTAATATTCCATCAACTTCATACAACTTAACAGACTTTCTCTCCAGTGTGGAATTTGCAGTTCAAAACTCTCCCTGATCTTTGTTTTGTCCATTACGGAATATGAGGGCCTTTTTGCTATCTGTATAAAATCCTTGCTCAGAACAGGAAAGACTTTGCACTTATAACCGGTTTGCCGTATAATTTCCGTGGCAAAATCATACCAGGAGCAGACTCCTTCATTTGAGTAATTATATATGCCTGAGTTAAAAGCAAGCTGATTCCTGATGACACCCGCAACAATATGCATGATTGCTGAAGCGAGATCGGCAGCATAGGTTGGAGTGCCTGTCTGGTCGAATACCACGTTAATACTTTCTTTCTCTTTCCCCAGCTTAATAATTGTTTTTGCAAAGTTATTGCCAAATGAAGAATAGAGCCAGGATGTTCTTATTATGATTGAAGCCGGATGCAGGAGAGCGTTTTTTTCTCCACTCAGTTTCGACCTACCATATTCAGACAGAGGATCGGGTTGTATGGATTCATTATATGGTACATAGTAATTCCCGCTATACACGTAATCTGTGGAGATATGAATCAGCCTGCAGTTTGATTCCTTAATAGCCGCTGTAATATTTTTAACAGCAACTGAATTCACAAGCATTGCGGCTTCAGGTTCACTCTCTGCTTTATCGACATGGTTATATGATGCACAGTTGATGATCCATCCGGGCGCAGATTCTTGGATGAATCCTGAAGTTTTTTGGGGATCGGTCAGATCGAGAGTTGCGATATCTGTAAAAATAAAATCATATCCATAATAATTTCTGGATACTACCTTTAACTCATTTCCCAATTGTCCCTCAGCTCCGGTTACTAGTATTACAGCCATTTCTAAGTATTAAAAATTACAAACAGCTTCCCTGAATACGGGGTGTTTTAAGTCTTTATCACTGATAATCCGCGCGATTGAACCCAGCTTCCAGTCGATATTCAGCTCGGGGTCATTAATTGAAATCCCTCTTTCGTTTTGTTGATTATAGTAATTATTACACTTATACTGTATTATTGCAGTTTCGCTAAGTACCGAAAAGCCATGTGCAAATCCTTCAGGTATAAGTATCTGTTCTTTTGTTTCAGAATCAAGTTCAATAGCAAACCATTTACCATATGTTGCTGACTTTTTTCTTATATCCAGGGCCACATCTAAAATCCTGCCTTCAACCACCCTTATAAGTTTGGCCTGTGCATATGGATTCAGCTGGTAATGCAATCCTCTGATAACTCCTCTCGATGATTTCGATTCATTGTCCTGAACCGGAGTAAAACTGAGGCCTGCCTTCTGAAGCTCATTTAGATTATAACTTTCAAAGAAATATCCTCTGTTATCAGGAAATATTGTTGGTCTGATAATTACAAGACCGTCGAATCCTGTATGAATAATTTTCATCACTCCTTACTTAAGCCCATCAAAAACATTTTTTTCATCAGATGAAATCCTTATAAGATATTTACCGTACTGGCTGTTTATTATTGGTTGTGCCAATGCGACGAGCTCATTTTTACTTATAAATCCTTTGTTATATGCGATCTCCTCAATACAAGCAACCTTTAATCCCTGACGTTGTTCCAGAGTCGAGATAAAATTTGCTGCCTGAAGCAGGCTCTCGTAAGTTCCTGTATCCAGCCAGGCCATTCCCCTGCCCATTACTTTAATCTGCAGGGTTCCTTCTTCAAGGTAAAGCCGGTTCAGATCAGTTATTTCAAGTTCACCCCGGGCAGATGGTCTCAGGGATCTGGCTTTTTTTACAACGGTATTGTCGTAAAAATAAAGTCCGGTAACAGCATAATTTGATTTTGGATTTTTAGGTTTTTCTTCGATGCTTATAACTTTTTTTCCATCAAATTCAACAACCCCATAGCGTTCAGGATCATTGACAAAATAACCAAAGACACAAGCACCTTTCTCAAGACCAGCTGTCTTTGCCAGGGCATCTCCAAACCCATGACCATAAAAGATATTATCACCAAGTATCATACATACCGGTTTATCACCAATAAAATCTTCAGCGATTATGAAAGCTTGTGCAAGTCCGTCGGGAGAAGGTTGTTCCTTATAGCTGAATTCCATGCCTAATGATTTTCCATTACCGAGCAATGATCTGAAACTAGGCAGGTCTCGGGGGGTGGAAATTATCAATACTTCCCTGATCCCTGCCAGCATCAGAACTGATAATGGATAATAGATCATGGGTTTATCATAGACAGGGAGCATCTGTTTTGAAATTGCGCTTGTTATCGGGTGCAATCTTGTTCCTGAACCTCCTGCCAGAATTATTCCTTTCATGAATGGTTATTTTAAGAATTTGATGTTGATAATTCTTAACAATAAAAAGAAGTACTTTTTATTTCCTTCCAACACCATAATATGTAAATCCTAAATCTTTCAACTCATCGGGATTATAAATATTCCTACCGTCGAAAATTATTTTCTGATTCATTAATTCAGAAAGTCTCAGAAAATCCGGAAGATGAAACTCCGACCATTCAGTTACAAGGGCAATAGCATCCACTCCTTCTGCAGCCTCATAAGGATCGTTTGCATAGTTAATTTTGTCACCGAAAACGTTTTTTATTTCATTCATAGCTGCCGGATCATATGCCTTTATTTTTACCCCTGAATCGAGAAGCCTCTCTATCAGCGTAAGAGATGGAGCTTCACGTATATCATCTGTCTTCGGTTTGAATGACAGTCCCCATATACCGATTGTTTTGCCCCTGAGACTGTTATTAAAATGCTTCATCATCTTATTGAAGATGATGTTTTTCTGTTGTTCATTCGTCTTTTCAGTAGCAACTATCACATTTAAATCGACACCATATTCTGAAGCTGACTTTATAAGGGCCTTTACATCTTTTGGGAAGCATGAACCACCGTAACCTGTTCCCGGATAGAGGAATTTACTCCCTATCCTGGAATCGCTGCCGATTCCCTTCCTGACCTGGTTGATATCAGCTCCAAGAATCTCGCACAAATTAGCTATCTCATTTATGAAGCTGATACGGGTTGCAAGCATCGCATTGGCGGCATATTTTGTTATCTCAGCAGATGCAATGTTCATGAAGAGGATCGGATGATTGTTAAGAACGAAAGGCATGTAAAGCTTCCTCATTATCTCAACTGTTTTTTCGTTGTCAGTTCCGATAACGATCCTCTCAGGTTTAAGAAAATCGTCAACTGCAGCGCCTTCTTTCAGGAACTCAGGGTTGGATGCCATGTCGAACCTGACAGATGATTTACGTTTATTGAGCTCTTCCTGGATAGTATGTCTTATTTTTTCTGATGTTCCAACAGGGACGGTACTTTTCGTGACAACTACAATATAGTGATCAATGACTTCACCGATTTCCCGGGCAACGTTCAGAACATGTCTTAGATCGGCTGATCCATCTTCGCCAGGCGGAGTCCCCACCGCAATGAATACAACTTCTGCAGTAAGAACCGATTTCTTCAGATCCGTTGTAAAAGCAAGTCTCTTTTTTTCGATATTCCTCTGTACAATTGCATCAAGTCCAGGCTCATATATCGGAATGATCCCATTGTTAAGCTTTTCGATTTTTTTTATATTATTATCAATACAGGTTACATTAACACCACTTTCGGCAAAACATGCACCTGTTACAAGTCCGACATATCCTGACCCGACGACAACTATTCTCATAAAGTAGTTTTTGACAATTAAGTTCCAAAGTTCACAAAGATAATATATCAGTTCAAATACAGAAATGCTAAAATTCCTATTCAGATTTCAGTCATTATCTTCGTCTGATCATCTTCAATCATGTGAAAATCCAATGCTTATTATCACTGATATTTGAAAAAAAATAATATCTTTGCAACCAATTTTTTAGCAAGATAATGTCTAACCTATTAATTATTAGTTTTTTTAAATTAAGATTATGACTGAGAACAAAAAGAAAGCAACCAAAAAAGAGGTTGACGAAAATGAAGGACAGTTAATTCACGAAACTACAGCGAAAAATGCTGAAGATTATGGTCTTGGATCAGAAAAGAAAAGATCAAGGAAATCTGAAGCGGCTGATGAATCGGAATCAGATGTTGCAATAGAAACAGCTCCGGTAACAGCTGAAGAATTTGACTGGGACAGATTTGAAAGTGAAGAAAACCGTACTTCACCAAAGTACAAAGAGTTTGAATCAATGTACGATGAGACTCTTTCGACGGTTGCAGTTGATGAAGTTGTTATAGGTACCGTTATACAAATGACTTCGCGGGAAGTCGTTATTAATATCGGTTATAAGTCTGAAGGCGTTGTTAGTCTTAACGAATTCCGTTATAACCCTAACCTGAAGGTAGGTGACAAGGTAGAGGTTTACGTTGAGAGCCAGGAAGACAAAAAAGGACAGCTTCTGCTTTCTCATAAAAAAGCACGCGCAATTAATTCATGGGACAGGGTGAACGCATCTCTTGAAAAAGATGAGGTCATAACAGGTTACATCAAGTGCCGTACTAAAGGTGGTATGATCGTTGACGTATTCGGAATCGAAGCATTCCTTCCCGGATCACAGATCGATGTTAAACCAATCCGTGACTACGATGTGTACGTGGGTAAAACAATGGAATTCAAAGTTGTGAAAATCAACCAGGAATTTAAAAACGTTGTTGTTTCTCACAAAGCTCTTATCGAAGCCGAGCTTGAACAGCAGAAGAAAGAAATCATTGCCAAACTTGAAAAAGGACAGGTTCTTGAAGGAACCGTTAAGAATATTACATCATATGGGGTGTTCATTGACCTTGGCGGTGTCGATGGCCTTATTCACATCACCGACCTCTCATGGGGACGCGTGAACCATCCCGAGGAAATAGTCCAGCTCGATCAGAAGCTTAATGTCGTAATCCTTGACTTTGACGATGATAAGAAAAGGATAGCCCTTGGTCTTAAACAACTTACTCCGCATCCATGGGATTCAGTTGATCCTGATCTCAAAGTTGGTGACAGGGTTAAAGGAAAAGTTGTTGTCATGGCCGATTATGGTGCTTTTGTTGAAATAGCCCCCGGTGTTGAGGGTCTTGATACATGTTTCAGAAATGTCGTGGTCGCAACACCTCCGCAGTGCACAGGAGTTCCTGAAAGTCGGACAGGAGATTGAAGCTGTTATTCTTACACTCGACAGGACTGAAAGGAAAATGTCACTCGGTATCAAACAGCTTAAGCCCGATCCATGGCAGAACATCCAGGAAAAGTATACTGTCGGCTCGAAACACTCTGCAAAAGTCAGGAACTTTACGAATTTCGGCGTGTTTGTTGAAATCGAAGAAGGTGTTGACGGTCTTATTCATATCTCAGACCTTTCATGGACAAGGAAAATCAAACACCCTGCAGAATTCACATCAATTGATGCTGAAATCGAGGTTGTGGTCCTTGAGATCGATAAGGAAAACAGGCGTCTCAGCCTTGGTCATAAACAACTTGAGGAGAATCCATGGGATGTTTTCGAAACCATCTTTACACTCGATTCAGTTCATGAAGGTACTGTTGTCGAGGTATTTGATAAAGGGGCGGTTGTAACTCTCCCTTACGGTGTTGAAGGATTTGTAACACCAAAGCATCTTGTAAAAGCTGATGGTATGATGGCAAAGGTTGATGAGAAACTGCCATTCAAAGTTATCGAATTCAACAAATCAGCCAAGAAGATCATAGTTTCCCACTCCAGGGTTTACGAAGATGAAAAGAAGGCTGCCGAAACACCTGCACCAAAGGCAGAATCTTCGGCCCCGAAAAAAGCTTCGAGAAAGCAGAAGTCGGGTTCAGAAAAAACAACCCTTGGCGACATTTCGCAGCTTGCAGCCCTGAAAGAAGAAATGGAAGAAAAGGAAAGCAAAGCTGCCGGAAAGAAGAGAGAATAAGGTTACCGCAAAAAAAGGAGACAAATATCCGGTAGATTCAAAAAATGATTAAATTAGGGCTATCAAAACTTGATCACTATGGATTTCAATATTGAAAGCCGGAATAACAGCACTGTGATTCAGATTCAGTCTGAGAAACTTGACACGCACATCGCTCCGGCTCTTAAGTCGGAGCTTGTTCTCGTTTCAGGAAAAGGCGAGAAGAACATCATACTCGACCTTGAAAAATGCCAGTATTGTGATTCCTCCGGGTTAAGTGCAATTCTGGTTGCAAACAGGCTATGCAAGAATGCAGGCGGAACTTTTGTCCTTTGCGGATTGAATGAAGCTGTTGAGCGTCTGATAACCATCTCGCAGCTCGACACTGTACTGACAATTACTAAATCTGTCGGTGAAGCTGAAAAAATGATCTCTTAAATAGTGATCACCCAGAGTGCAATGAAGCTGACCATTCTTGGTAGCAGTTCTGCACTGCCGACATCTGAAAGATACCCCAGCGCTCATGTGCTTAATGCACATGAGCGTTTGTTTTTGATAGACTGCGGAGAAGGTACCCAGATGCAGCTCAGGAAAGCACGGATCAGATTCGGGAAGATAAATCATATATTCATCAGCCATCTGCATGGCGATCATGTTTTCGGCTTGTATGGCCTTCTTTCCACTTTCAGCCTGATGAGCAGAATAACACCTCTTAACTTATATGCTCCTGAAAACTACAGGAATATGCTCTTTTCACACCTAAGTGATTTTGATATAAAGCTTGGTTTTGAAATTAATTTTATCCCCCTCAACAGCAAAGATCCTGTACAGGTTCTCGATGATAAAAATCTTACGGTCACTGCATTTCCTCTTTTCCACCGTATACCTGCATTCGGATTCCTCTTCAGGGAAAAGCCACACTTACGAAATGTGATCAAGGAAAAGATCGAAGAACTTAAAATTCCTGGCATTCGCATTCCTGCCATAAAAATGGGACAAGACTATGTAACACCTGACGGAATTACAATAAAGAATGAGTTGCTTACATATCCGCCGCCAGAACCACACTCATACGCTTACTGCAGCGATACACGGTACTTCAGCAGACTGGCTTCGTTCGTCAGTGGGGTCACTTTGCTTTATCATGAAGCTACATTTGATAAGAGCCTTAATCATCTCGCAGAAATAACTGGACATTCAACCACTATCGATGCAGCAAATGTCGCAGCGCAAGCCGGTGCAGGATCATTGATTATAGGACATTATTCTGCAAGGTACAAGGATATAGGCTTTTTGGTGGATGAAGCCAGATCGGTTTTCCCTGCCACATGCCCGGCTATCGACGGGAAAACTTATGTGATAGGTGCAGAATTATCATAATAATGTAGATACGGGTTTGAAACTACAATATTATACGGGTTTGAAACCCGTATCTACATTATTCACAAATGTTTTTAAACCGGATGCAGGTTTGAAACCCGTATCTGCAATATTAATTATCTTTACCGTTTCATAAATTAATTGCTTTGGAGGAAAAAATTCTGATACTTGATTTTGGTTCTCAGTATACTCAATTGATTGCCAGGAGAATACGTGAGCTGAATGTTTATTGCGAGATATACCCTTTCAACCATTTTCCACAGCCTGACAGCTCAGTTAAAGGGATAATCCTCTCAGGAAGTCCTTTCTCCGTGAGGGATAAAAATGCCCCTGATCCTGATCTGTCAGGACTTAAAGGAACATTTCCTCTACTGGGTGTATGCTATGGCGCACAACTGCTTGTCAAACAATCCGGCGGTGAAGTGCTCCGTTCGAATACGAGAGAATATGGCCGGGCACGGCTTACATCAATAAATACTGAAGATCCTCTTTTCTCTGAGATTAACCAGGGTACCCAGGTCTGGATGTCTCATGGTGATACAATTATACGGCTACCGGAAAACTTCATAATTACAGGCTCAACAGCAGACGTAACCGCAGGCGCTTTTCACATTTCCGGTGAAACGACCTGGGGAATACAATTCCATCCTGAAGTATACCATACTACCGAAGGATCCAGGATGCTGAAGAACTTTGTCTTCGGGATATGCGGCTGCAAAGGGACATGGACTCCCGACCTTTTTGTTGAATCAACAATTGAATCTCTCAGGGAAAAGCTTGGAAATGACAGAGTGATACTTGGCTTGTCCGGAGGAGTTGATTCCACTGTTGCGGCAGTGCTTCTCCACAGATCGATAGGGAAGAATCTTACATGTATTTTCGTGGATAACGGTCTGCTCAGGAAAAACGAATTCGAAAAAGTACTTGAATCTTATAACGGATTGGGATTAAATGTTATAGGAGTTAATGCTTCTGACAGATTTCTCGGGCAACTCGAGGGTGTGAGTGATCCTGAAACCAAGAGAAAAATTATAGGACGTGTTTTTATCGAAGTTTTCGACGAAGAAGCTCACAAAATAAAGGATGTCAGATGGCTCGCACAAGGTACTATCTATCCCGATGTCATTGAATCTGTTTCTGTTAACGGGCCGTCTGCAACAATAAAATCTCATCATAATGTCGGAGGGCTTCCTGAAAAAATGCATCTCAGGGTCGTTGAACCGTTAAGGTTACTGTTCAAAGATGAAGTAAGAAAAGCCGGCCATACTCTTGGTATTCCTGATTTTATTCTGAAAAGGCATCCTTTCCCGGGACCTGGACTGGCAATCAGGTTACTTGGAGTGATGACAAGAGAAAAGCTTGAAATTCTGAAGGAAGCCGATGATATATTCATAGAAGGCCTGAAAAGACATGGTTTGTACGACTCCGTGTGGCAGGCAGGTGTTATACTGCTCCCGGTGCAGTCGGTAGGTGTCATGGGAGATGAGCGGACTTATGAAAATGCTGTTGTCCTGAGAGCTGTGACTTCTACAGATGGAATGACTGCAGACTGGTGCCATCTTCCTTATGAATTCCTTGGCATTATATCCAACGAGATCATCAATAAAGTAAAAGGAATTAACAGGGTAGTTTATGATATCAGCTCTAAACCACCTTCAACCATTGAGTGGGAGTAGGAGGGACACCAAGCCACCAAGACACCAGAGGACACCAGGACACCGAGACCAGAAAGACAATCGCATACAAAACTTTAAGCATAATTAATTGTTGGAATAGTTATAATTACACACAAATCATATTTATGAAGAGGTCATTTGTGCTGACAGCAGTGCTGGTAGCGGCAATGCTGATGCTGCCTGCAAGGACGCATTCACAGGTTCTCAGTGAGGGGACATTTAAAATTGCAAGGACCTTCGGACTTGTGGAAGCCTTTTATGTGGATACTGCGAATATGGATCTGCTGACAGAAAAGGCTATTGTTGAAATATTAAAGAACCTGGACCCCCATTCCACATACATTTCGGCAAAGGATGTAAAAGAGATGAATGAACCCTTGCTCGGAAATTTTGATGGCATTGGTGTTCAATTCAACTTGTTACGTGATACAATTATAATAATTGAACCAATCACCGGGGGACCCTCGGAAAAAATCGGAATAAGGGCAGGTGACAGAATCTTAACAATCGATAATGAAAAAGTCACCGGTGTAAAGATGACAACTGCCGGTGTGAGAAAACGCCTTATGGGTCCCAAAGGGACCAAGGTAAATGTCACAATCCTCAGGCGTGGAGTTGATTCACCTCTCGAATTCACAATAACCCGCGATAAGATTCCTATTTTCAGCCTTGATGCTTCCTATATGCTCGATGATCAGACTGGATATGTACGATTGAATAAGTTTGCAGCCACTACAGAAAAAGAGTTCACCGAAGCAGTGGAAAAGCTTAAACAGAAGAATATGCAGAACCTGATACTGGATCTAAGGGGCAATGGGGGAGGTTATATGCTCGCTGCAACAGCCATAGCCGAGAAGTTTTTTTCTGATCAGAAATTGCTTGTATTCCTGAAAGGCAGGAAAACACCACGTCAGGATTACAAATCATCCGGTGACGGATCGCTCGCATCAACCAGGGTAGTTGTTCTTACGGATGAAGGTTCTGCTTCAGCAAGCGAAATCCTTGCCGGAGCTTTACAGGACTGGGACAGGGGAGTTGTGGTCGGTAGGCGTACATTCGGAAAAGGCCTCGTACAAAATGGTTTTAATCTTACTGACGGGTCGATGATAAGGCTTACAATTGCAAGATATTACACACCAACAGGAAGGTCAATCCAGAGACCCTATGAGGAGGGCTAT
Source organism: uncultured Bacteroidota bacterium (assembly GCA_963744745.1). GTDB lineage: Bacteria > Bacteroidota > Bacteroidia > Bacteroidales > VadinHA17 > LD21. The sequence goes on from CAVUVD010000004.1 coordinate 171,488, forward strand.
GAAAAATACATGGAAAGCTTCATGAAACGATTTAATAATGGTGAAATGTTAAGCGCCGACAGTATCAAGATGCCTGACTCCCTCAAGTTCAAAACCCTTGTGAACAACAGGACAGTATACGGAGGAGGTGGCATAATGCCCGATGTTTTTGTTTCAATCGATACATCCTACAGCACACCTTATTTCAGCAGGCTTCTTGGGAAGGATGTACTGAATTCCTTTGCAATAGAATATTTCGACAAAAACAGGAATTCGCTCACCTCCACATATAAGACTTTTGAAGGTTTCCGCGATGGCTTCCAGATCACACCCGATATGATAAAGGCATTAATCGAAAAAGGAGAATCGCAGGGGGTGAAATATGATGAAGAACAATTCAACAGATCGAGAAATGAGATCTCTCTCGTTCTTAAGGGTATTTTAGCAACAAATATCTGGAAAACAAATGAATATTTCCAGGTGATTAACCAGAATGACAAAGTAATTGCACAGGCTCTGAAGATTATAGAAGACAGGAAAACCTACAATAATATGCTTGGTTACAGGTAGTACTGCCATTAAATAATGAGATTTGTTGCGAAAACCCTTTACGGGCTTGAAAATGTGCTTGAAAAGGAACTTACCGGTATTGGAGCAGGTTCTGTAAAAGCCGTTAACCGTGCAGTTCTGTTTGAGGGAGACAAAAAACTTCTTTATAAAAGCAATTACTGCCTGAGGTCGGCTCTTTCAATCCTTTTACCTGTTGCAGAATTCAGGATAAAATCAAAGGATGACCTCTACCGTGGTGGATTAAAAGTGAAGTGGGATAGATATCTGAATGCCGATGATACAATATCGGTTGTACCTGTTGTGAATTCACCGGTCTTTACTCATTCCGGCTATCCCGGACTGATACTGAAAGATGCTGTCGCTGACTATTTCCGGAACAAAACCGGAAAACGTCCAAGTGTAAATTCTTCCGATCCGGATATAGTCATTAATCTGCATATCAGTAATGATATTGTCAGCGTCTCGCTTGATTCCACTGTGATCCCACTTTATAAAAGAGGTTACAGGAAAGAACAGCATGAAGCATCTCTTAATGAAGTCCTGGCAGCCGGGATTTTGCTGATTTCCGGATGGAACGGGACGCAGGATTTTATTGATCCGATGTGCGGATCAGGGACGTTCCCGGTTGAAGCCGGATTGATTGCAAGCGGTATACAACCAGGTAGCTTCCGGAAACATTTCGGCTTTATGCGCTGGAAAGACTATGACAGGGATATCTTTGAAGAGATCAGGTCTGAAGCTGCCAAAATGATTTCCAGACCCGATGTGAAGATATCAGCCAGTGATATTTCGGAAAAAGCAATCCGGATGGCGGAAACTAATATTTCTGAAGCCGGATTAACTGATTTCATTTCAACCAGGGTATCGGACTTTAAAGATCTTAAAAGAGATGAGAACAATTATATTATTTTCATGAATCCTCCATATGGTTTGAGATTACAACCGGAAGAAATTGATGGGTTGTACGGCATGATTGGTACAACCCTTAAACATAACTTTGCAGGAAGCACAGCCTGGCTTATTACTCCGAATAAGGAAGCTTTAAAGCATGTCGGACTCAAATACTCAGCGAAACATATTTTGTTCAATGGTGCTCTTGAATGCACACTTTCGAGGTTTGACCTGTATCAGGGTACAAGGAAACATTCGGAAACAACTCAAAAAAGTGTTTAGTTTTGGTAACTTCATATTTTTATTATATTTGTTATTCGTAATTTGACCCTTACCAAAAGAAAGCTTAAATGAGCTTTAATATTGAGAATTATTTATCGGAACAAAGAAATGGGGATGTCATCCTGTTTTATAAGGGTAATATCGATTCAGATGTGATTAACCGGATTCTCGATTCCGTTGAAGGTAAGATGGTCGAAGCAGATGAAAATCCAAGACTCCGGAAAAAGGTTTACAATGTTCTTGTTGAAAGTCTTCAGAACCTTTTTCATCATGTCGATAAAGTTCCTGATGAATTTGAAGATCAGAATGCCGAGAAATTTGGCATGCTGATGATCAAAAAAGCAGGCGACACATATAAAATTATTACAGGCAATTTTGTTCATGCCGAAAATATCATGAAACTGGAAGAAAAGATCAAACGTATCAACAGATCCAGTCATGAGGAAATAAAAGAACTTTATAAATTTATTCTTAACCATCAGAGAATTTCAGCAAAAGGAGGAGGAGGCCTGGGTCTGGTTGATATTGCACGAAAAACCGGTAATAAGCTTGATTATACTTTTATTCCGTATAACAATAATTACTCATTTTTCTATCTGAATATTATTGTAAGCGAAAACGAAACAAATTAAAATTTACTAAAACGTACAAATATGGAACCGATCAACATCGAAGGAACCCCCAAAACACCAACAGTAAAATTTGATGCATCCGCCGGAATATTTGAAATCAAAGGGCGTTCTATTCCGGAAAACTCCGTGGAGTTTTATAAGCCACTGGTTGACTGGCTTGATAGTTACAAAGAAACTCCTTTGCCAAAGACTACTGTGAATATCAGGCTGGAATACTTCAATACCAGTTCTTCAAAATGCATTCTTGATGTATTCAAAAAACTGGAGGCTATTCACAAAGCTAAAAATGAAGTTGAAGTGAACTGGTATTATGAGGAGGATGATGAGGACATGCTCGAAGCAGGAGAGGACTATGAATCCATTATCAGGGTACCTTTTAAAATGATCGAGATAGTCGATTGACAAGCGTGAAAGGTTTTTGACCGGATCCTTTGTTCCAGAAACTAAAGAGGCTGTCCCATCATGAGGCAGCCTCTTTAGTTTTTATTCGCTCTTTTCACCATTCGTTCTTTTCCTGTCCATAATCGTTTCGCCCGAATCCAGAGCTTTCTTCAGTAACCTGTGATACAGAACCAGGTAAAGGACAAACGTCATTACCCAGAGTACAATAACGTTCACAATATAAGTATCAATCCTGTTACCGAAAATTATCTTCGTGGGAGCATAAAAATGAGCTCTTATGAAAGGATGCTTCGGATCCATGTAAATTGGTTCCATCTTTTGAATTATCTGATCATCATATTCGATAACCTTTTCAGTTTCATTGCTGTTGGTTACGAAATCCTGAAGGGACTCGTTTGCATGATCGTTCTTTAATTTCAGAAATGCTGCATTATCTTCATTCTGAAGTTTTGTTATCAGCTCATCTTTCTGACCGTTTGCGACATTGGAATACCTTATATAATACTTTCTTATTGTTTCAAGGTATTGAAAAGCATCCCTGATTGTTTCAGCTGTGATTTTGTCAGGCACAAGGTCGTCAATATAACCAAATGTATTATCAGGTATTTCCAGCGCTTCTTTCCGTAATTCATTTGCGATCATCCTCAGGTTCTTATCAAAATCTTCGCTTCTTGTACCTCTTGTGACATCCATCTGAACGCTTTCAAGTTTTGCCTTAAGTTTTGAGTACCAATAGTCTTTTTTGAACTTTGCCTTGCTTATTCCCTTGTCGAAGCGATAGAATTGACGTTCATAATCATTGTAAATGAATTGATTAACTGCAAGCGCTTCATAACCCCACCTTGCAGTAATAAGATCCCCGTATACAGGGATTTCAACAGGTGAGCTTATGTTTGGGTTCAGCTTTTCAAATTTCACCATTACTCCGCTGAGAATTATTTGCGGGATTACAAGGAAAGGAATGAGAATATATATCGTTACAACAGTCTTGAAGCTGTCGGAAATCACCAGCCCGAGCATATTAGCACCTGCCCAGCAGGTGAACAGCACAAGCCAGTATTCGAACATCATTCCTTTAATACCTGTGATCATATTTCCTACAATCACGAACGTAAGAGCCTGGATTGCGGAAATGACAAACTGGACAAACACCTTTGAAGACAGGTAGCTGTTCCAGCTGAGATTAAGGAATGCCTCCCTTTTAAGGATCTTCCTGTCCTTGATGATCTCTTCGGCACTCACTGTAAGCCCCATGAATATTGCAACAATAACCGACATGAAGATGTATATGGGAAGGTTATTGTTTTCAAAGAGCGTATATGAACCGCCTGTATCGCTTTCATCGAAATACCTGATAAGGAATGACAGAAAGAAAGCAAGGATTGGCGCTTCCAGAAGAGTAATAAGCAGATATTGCGTATCGGCAATTTTGGATAATACGTCCCTTTTAACAAATACAATAAACTGTTTCAGCCTGTTAGGCGTCTTGAAGTTGATTTCGGGTATTGTCGTGCCTCTTACATGGTTTTCCTCAATTTTTTCACCTTTGTACAGGGCGCTCCAGTCGGCAGGAGAGATACGCCGGGTGCCAGTCGGGTGACCGTTTTCGGTAAAGACCTTCGTTTCAACGATATTGAATATCTGTTCGGGATTCACATTACCGCAGACATAGCATTCACTCTCATTATAATTTGCCTGTTCTATCTTCCTCTTAAAATACTCAATAGAGTCGACCGGATTGCCGTTATATATAAGGTATCCTCCGGTATCCAGAATGATCAGCTTATCGAACATCTTGAATATTTCCGACGATGGCTGGTGTATTACGATGAAAAGCAACTTCCCTTTACGGGCAAGTTCCTTCAGAAGGTCTAGAATATTTTCAGAATCACGGGATGAAAGACCTGAAGTTGGTTCATCGAGGAACATAATTGCGGGTTCACGTATCAGCTCCAGCGAGATATTAAGTCTCTTTCTTTGTCCTCCACTGATTTTCTTATTCAGAGGGCTGCCAACTTTCATATTCCTGATCTCATAAAGACCAAGATTTTTAAGTACAGTGTCGACCCTGTTAATAATTTCTTCTTCAGTCAGGTTGTCAAAACAAAGCTTGGCATTGTAGTACAGGTTTTCAAATACAGTGAGCTCCTCAATAAGCAGATCATCCTGCGAGACATAGCCTATAAGACCTTTGACTTCCTCTTTATCCTTATGGATGCTTACCCCGTTTATCAGTACCTCCCCGTCATAAGGATCGTTGGTTCCGTTAAGAACGCTGAGGAGAGTTGATTTACCGGCGCCGCTTGCTCCCATTATTCCAACCATCCTGCCCGATTCCTCCTTGAAGCTCATATGATGGATACCGACCTTACCGCTCTTGAAACGGTATTCCAGGTTATTGACTTCATACACAACCCTCGATGCCTTGAACTCCTCTTTCATGAACCGCATCGTTACATCCCAGTAGTAAATAGGAGTGATTTTAAAGCCTTTGATCGACGATCCCTGGCTGAATGGATAGACTTTCTCTTCCTGCAGCAGCTGTCCGTTCATTGAAAGTTCGCCGGATCCCTTGAAGCGTACAAAATAATTGTTTACCGAAGGAACATATAGTATCCACACGGTTCCTTTGAGAAGATCTTTGAAAACATGCTTTGCGCCACCTCTCTCGTCTTCCTTAACAGAATTGATATAAAGGAGATTGGGTGTGTCGGGAGTGTTCTCGAATGAATTGAGTACAAATTTCTCAATACCATTATATTCCTCATCAGTTATATTCAGTCCTTCAGCAAGAGTGCTTATAAAGCCGAGCTCAAGCGAACTAACCTCTTTCCCACCTGATTTACAGAATTCAAGAGCCTGGATAACCACAACTATCCTCTGCTCCTGATCAAGCATTCCCTGCTCATTTATCTCTTTGCAAAGCTTACGGATCCTGATCGCAATTGCCCCTTCGCGTCTCTCAGCGCTTGATTTCTCGAGCTTTTTGCGGGCTTCCTCATATTCCTTATCGTAAATGGTGAGATATTTTTTTACCAGTTCCTGGTTAAGCATGTGCCTGAGAAATGATTCAACAACACCTCTTCTCTCAGCATCATTGGCTTGTGGCTTGGCAATGATGGCAAATAGCTGCATCAGGGTTTCAAGGATCTTCTCACTCATACCGGTAGGTTTAGATTCAAGGTTTGAAAGGTATGAAATTAGTTATTTCGCACCAAAATCAGCCTGATTAGTTTATTATTTTTCTATCAACAATAGCTTATTTACTATTCAGTCCCGTTCAGCTTTCCTTCCTCCCTGCTTTCTTTCTCTTCTTACTTTTCTCAACTGAAAAGCCAAATTTTCCTATTTGAGTGCCGAGTTCATAATATTTTCCGTGGGAATAACAGATCGGGGACGCATCATTCAGTTTAAAAAGGCCTGATTTCCCGTTAATATATTTTTCATCAGCATGAACTGCAACTACCTCCGATATGAACATATGGTGCGAACCAAGCTCCCTGATATCTTTTACAATGCATTCAATGTTTACGGGCGATTCTTCTATCATGGGAGCCTTGACAATTGAAGCAGGTATTGCAGTCAACTTCATCTCATCAAATTTCCTGTGTTCCCTCCCTGATTTTACACCACACCAGTCTGTGGCATATGCAAGCCTGGATGTTGTAAGGTTTATTACGTATTCTCCATGCTTCCTGATAATGCCGTAAGAGTATCTTTGCGGGCGTACAGAAATGTAGCACATGGCAGGATCAGTGCATATTGTGCCTGTCCATGATACCGTGAGAATATTGTATTCTTCAGCATCTGCACCGCAGCTTACCATTACAGCAGGCAAGGGATAGATCATTGTTCCGGGTTTCCAGATAATCTTTGACATAGCTTAATCAATTTGTTCTTAACAAAGATAATATCAATTCACGGGGCATCAGAATAAATGTTTGTTTATATAATAATGGCTGTGTTTTGATTTATGCAGCAGTCTTTAATTTATTCAGAATCTCAATAGCTTCTGCTGTAATTGATAACCAGAGCCATAGCTTCAATTTCTCAACTTCTCTTATCCTTTTATCACTTGCAGCTATGAACCAAAACAAGTAGTTCTGTAAGTATTTCGAAGATACACCGCGATATTGATTTAGGAAAAGTCTTAAAGCACTATGAGCAGAGTTAACTGTCTGAATATGAAAAGCTTTATTCATTTGTATTGGTTTTCCCAAAGCACTCACGGCTACATGCTTAAAACCTTCTTTATCGGCCAATCCTTTGTAACCTCTGTAGCTATCCGAACATAAAGTTGCAGATGGGTCAATTTTCCCACCAAGAGCCTCGTTAAGTTCTTTCTTTTTCATGGTGCCTCTTCCTACTGCCTTCGCTATTTTTTTGCCTTCTCGATCCAGGGCCATTAATACACCAAATTTGTTTTCCTTTAAAGTTTTATTGATGCCGGTTCCGCGTTTATGAGCAGGCCTTTTGAGGTTTTTCTTGCCTTTCTCAGAAAAGGTAAAGTACAGCTCATCAGCTTCTACAATACCTGTAAGGCGATCAGGTTCAACTTCAGATAAACTACTCAGGATCTTATGCCTCCAGTTAAACGCAGTCTGTAGACATATACCTGCTTCCAATGCCGACTCCCGTAAAGAAAGTCCCTTCTTCATACATTGAAGGTACAATTGCCATTTATCTTTGTTGTGTATATGATAGATGGCTGTTCCTGAGGTACTCGAAAAGTACTTTGTGCAATCCTTACACTGGAGTCTTTTAATTCCTTTATAAGAGCCACGTGACCAAATATTTAAGCTTCCGCAATGAGGACACGCATGAGGCACGTTTTTTTCCTGCTTTTGTAAAGACTCTTCAAGGTAACTACCCTTTGTAAAATGTTCGAAGTCGATATCTCGAAGAAGTCTTTTTCGTTCATCTTCCGGGAGTTGCGAGATGGCAGCTTTTATTTCATCTATATCCATAAACAGCTTTTTTCTTATAAATATAATGAAATGTTTTATATTTCATAACACAGCCATAATAATATATATAATAATATTAAATTGGATTGAATGTTTATATTGTATAAGATTCTTCAGTCGAAAACCTCCGCAAGCTACGGTTTTCTCCTTCAGAATGACAGGCTCATGTTGGATTAGAAGGGAGTGAAGCGGCGCATTTTGATTCAATTCTGCATCAAAGAACAATTTTTCTGCAA
>CAVUVD010000005.1:0-8688 GCA_963744745.1 uncultured Bacteroidota bacterium
TATACCGAAAGAAGTCTAGGGGTCTTGGGGACTTGGGGTTTTTGATTTCTCGTTAAGACGCTAAGGCGCAAAGAAATCCAAATGAACCTTTGCGTTCTTTGCGTCTTTGCGTGGCACTTTAAGTTTTCTCGCTAAGTCGCTAAGGCGCAAAGAAATCCAAATGAATCTTTGCGTTCTTTGCGTCTTTGCGTGACACTTTAAGTTTTCTCGCTAAGTCGCTAAGGCGCAAAGAAATCCAATTAAACCTTTGCGTTCTTTGCGTCCTTGCGTGACACTTTTTAGGTTTTTATTTCTCGCTAAGTCGCTAAGGCGCAAAGAAATCCATTTAAACCTTTGCGTTCTTTGCGTCTTTACGTGACACTTTGGGGTCTTGGGGTTTTTGATTTCTCGCTAAGTCGCTAAGGCGCAAAGAAATCCAATTTAATACTTTGCGTTCTTTGCGGCTTTGCGTGACACTTTTTTTTCTCACTAAGACGCTAAGGCGCTAAGAAATCCAAATAAAGCTTTGCGTTCTGTTTAATTCATGAATTTATTCCTCTGAAAAGAATGTCGTAACTGAATTTGGCGGGGCTGTATACAGCAATTTATTTTCAATTGAGATCATTTCCCCGAGATCGCCGTATCTTTCTTCCTTTCTGCTTGTCCTGAATGCCCTGAACTTTGATGATTTGTTGCCTTTTATAGTAATGTCTACAGATTTATCCTTTGCAGAAGTGTTTACAATTACGAATGCATTTTTATTCTTTGTTCCGTTTGAAGCAAAAGCTATTACGGGTAATTCACTGTCCATGCTCATAGTCCATGCAACTTGCATACCGGGCTGACCGGCTCGTGAAACTTGCTTGTAAAAGTAATATCCAGGCTGAATTTCGTATTTGCCATCCTCATTGACATTAATTGCGCATCCCGGATTCGGATCACCTCCGACCCAGAGCGGAGGCCTCTGTATACCTGCCCACGGAATGATTCCGTTGACCCCGGCTTCGTAGATGTTTCCCCATATCTCCTTTACAAATTTTGCATCCATCTTACTCCAGGATGTTGAAGTAACCCATGCATGCAATTCAGGTCTCAGGGATCTCAGGTAAGAAATTCCTTTGTTTGTATGGCTGCCGTACCACCTGTTGTCATATCCACCCACATAGAACCCGTGAGATGTGATAATACCAAGGTTTTTCAATGCAGTCGGATTGGTTGCAATCTCCTCGGGAAATCCCCAGAAGCTGAACCTGTACCAGTTTGTAGGCTCACCATTTGTAACTTTCACATCACCGAGCCCAGCCTTGTTCAGCATCGGCTGCATAAACGAGAGGAAATCTGTAACCTGGGCCGGCGGCCAGAACAGATTGTAATCATGCCCTTTACCGATATTCCCTTCCCTGCCGTCCCATGGCCAGCGCTCCCAGTCTTCTCCTTCGTTATGAAGTGAAATGTACCTGATCGGAAATCTTTCTTTTTCTTTGAGGAATTTTGCCCAGTCGATCAGATAATTGGCAAGATTGGTTTTGTGAGCAGGATCGAGGTCTCTACCGCGCATTACTTTCTGGAGAGTCATGTATGCAGGCGGACCATAAAGAGTTGTTATTATCTGGAGATCAGATCCCCTCTGTCGGGTTTTTTCAAGTCCCATCCTGACAAACATCCTCATATTCGAAGTTGACTTTTCGTGATTGAATTTTTCTCCCGGGCTACTTTGGTGAAAAGGATCTAGGAACATTTTCACAAGACCTGGTTTTAAACCTTCTTCCCCGAATACCAGGTCGATTATCTCATTTCTCGACTGATCGGTCATGATGCTGAAGCCTCCGTAATCCTTTGCATCAAGATTGTAATCGACAGTCTGGGCTGTTTCCACATAGTTGAATCCAAATCCATCCCAGTCCCTGAGCGACTTAGAAAAGTCCACAGTGGCTGGACATCCTTTAAAGACAGGGTATTGGGCCATGCAGACGCTCACAAAAGAAAGCATAAGGGAAATAAGAAACAGGTTTTTGTGTTTCATAGAGTTAAGTATTAGATCCGTTACATTTCTGCCAGTATGTGCATGGCAACCAACAAGGAGAAGAATTGTAAGGATAGGTCAATATTCCTATTATAATTTTTACCTAAAGATAATGCCCATATCGGTTCTAAGAACATTATCTTCTCTTCATCGCTGATTTATGGAATATCCCCGCTTATGCGATTGTCTAACTTAAATAACCCGGTAAGCCAATTAATTATTTTTAACATAATATGATTAACTGACATGCAGGTTCTTACCGATTTTGTAATATGTTTAAACTAATTTGTATTAACCCTTAATCGATCTATGAAAAACAAGATTACTGCAACTATTATCTGCCTGTTTCTTTTTATCGGCTCTTATGGCCAGGAACTGGCAAACTTCCGGAGAGCTCCTGTCATCTCTCCTGAAATCGGAGAAAAAACAGTTACATTCAGGATTTCTGCACCCCAGGCCAAGCTTGTGAGGCTCTATGGTTCATGGATGAGAAGCTTTGATTCTTCTGTAAACATGAATAAAGATACAGCCGGGATCTGGTCGGTAGCTGTTGCAAAACCCTCACCCGAATTATACACTTACAATTTCATTGTCGACGGGCTGACCGTCAATGACGCAAATAATGTTTTCCTGCAAAGGGATGGAACAAGATATCTTTCCGTATTGCTCGTTCCAGGAGATCTCACAACTAATTACTTTGAAGCTTCAAAAAGAGGGAATCTCCGCAAAGTCTGGTACAATTCACCTACGATAGGGACAACAAGACGAATGTATGTTTACACTCCATACGGGTATGAAACCGGCTCAGAAAGCTATCCTGTACTTTACCTTCTTCATGGCGGAGGTGGTGACGAGGATGCATGGGCGACAATGGGACGTGCCTGCCAGATACTTGACAATCTGATCGAGAAAAAACTTGCAGTTCCGATGATCTGTGTTATGCCTAACGGCAACCCTTCTCAGGAAGCCGCAAGAACAACGCTTATCCCGGAGAAAACAATGGATAGGAATGCGCCCGGTTTTGCAAATCTTTATGTAACAAGTATCGTAAAAGATATTATTCCTTATATAGAAAAAAACTTCAGGGCTATTTCCAAGCCTGAAGCGAGAGCTGTCTCAGGACTTTCGATGGGTGGAGCTCATACTCTCAGTGTGACAAACGAATTTCCCGGTGTTTTCGGATATATCTGTCCGCTCAGCATGGGAATACGTGATACACAGATTGACATAGACGCAAAACTTCAGGGTGTCAAGAAGGCAGGATACAAGCTTTACTGGGTTGGCTGCGGAACCGAAGATTTTGTCTGGGAAATGGCGAAAAGCCTCGATGCAGCGCTTACCCGTAATGGATTGGAGCACACTTTTCATGTTACAGGAGGAGGACATACCTGGTCAAACTGGAGAGTTTATCTCAATACTTTCGGGCAATTGTTATTTAAATAACAATAAGCTGACAATATCTCTTTTAACAATATTCTAATACAAGCAACAAATGAAACGAAGATTATTAATTTCAATTATAAGCCTCCTCATATTTACGGGTGCATTTGCACAGGAACTGGCGAACTTTGCCGGTCGTGAACCTGTGATCTCTCCTGAAATTAAGGAAGGAACTGTAACATTCAGGGTCGCAGCCCCATACGCAGCATCAGTTAAACTTTCTGGATCATGGATGAGCAACAATTCATCTGTGGATATGACAAAAAACGAAAAAGGACTATGGTCAGTCACAGTGCAGACTCCAACTCCCGAACTTTACACATATAGTTTTATTGTTGACGGACTCCCGATCAATGATCCTAACAATGTATTCATGCAGAGAGACGGGACAAGATACCTTAGCGTGCTTCTGATCCCGGGAGACCTTACTGCAAACTATTTTGAGGCATCACAAAGAGGGAACCTATCGCAGGTGTGGTATAATTCCGCTACAATCGGAACCGAGCGTCGTATGTTTGTCTATACTCCATTCGGATATGAGACAGGTACTGAAAAATACCCTGTTCTTTACCTTCTTCATGGCGCAGGCGGTGATGAAGATGCATGGAGCACTATGGGCCGTACCTGTCAGATAATGGATAATCTGATACAGAAGAAACTTGCAAAACCCATGCTCGTTGTTATGCCTAACGGAAATCCGGGTCAGCAGGCAGCCAGAACATTGCTTATGGCAGAGAAGGCGATTGACAGGAATGATCCGAAAAATGCTGACTTGTACGTTCACAGCATTGTCAAAGACATTGTACCCTATATTGAAAAGAATTACAGGGTTATTGCCAAACCGGACTCACGGGCAATTGCAGGATTATCGATGGGCGCCGGTCATACTATCAGATGTACTAACCTGTATCCCGGATTCTTCAGCTATATCTGCCCGCTGAGCAATGGGATCCGCATTCAGGATGAAAAAATAAAGGCTGATTATGATGCCCAGTTTAAGGGATTGAAAAAAGCGGGTTACAAGCTTTATTTCCTTGCATGTGGTGATGCCGATTTCCTTTATGATTCAGCAAAAACTCTCGATGCGACACTTACAGAAAATGGATTGAAGCATACTTTTTTTGTAAACAGCGGCGGACACACCTGGTCAAACTGGAGGATTTACCTCAATACATTCGGACCCCTACTGTTCATATGAGATTTTATAAATTTTTTCTGAGTGAAGCCTCCTCATTCGATCAGGGGAGGCTTTTTGCTCCTGGATGTTTCGATTTGCCCTTTTATAATAGCTGAAATCATACAACAGAAAATCCGTAGAGTGTAACATATCTGACCTAAACCGGAAATATCTTTATCCGCATACTAAAAAAAAGAAATCATGGCAAAAAAATATTCGGATAAAGCCCAGGAAAAAGTAGGCAAGACTATGAAGGAATTCAAGGAAGGAAAACTGAAATCAGGAAGCGGGAAAAAAGTGAAGAGCAGAAAACAGGCTGTTGCTATTGGTCTGAGTGAAGCCCGTAAATCCGGAGCAAAAGTACCTTCAAAAAAATCATAATAGTGTTCTTTGCGGCTTTGCGTGACATTTTTTTATTTTCTCGCTAAGACGCTAAGGCGCAAAGAAATCCAATTAACCTGTAGTTTTCGGTTCTATAAAATCTTAGTGTTCTTTGCGTATTTGCGTGACATTTTTTTATTTTCTCGCTAAGACGCTAAGGCGCAAAGAAATCCAATCTTAAAATCCTTTGCGTTCTTTATGTCTTTGCGTGACATTTTTTTAAATGAAATCCTTTGTTTGTCAGCTCCCGGTTTATTTGGTATTTTTGGGTTAAGCAAAACAACATAGGTATAAGGAAATATGGAAAAAGTATTTAAAATGTCATTTGCAAGCGTCTATCCTCTGTATGTTCAGAAAGCTGAGAAAAAGGGCCGTACAAAGGCTGAGGTAGATGAAGTCATTTGCTGGCTGACAGGATATGATCCACAGGTATTACAGAGACAGATAGAACAAAAGGTTGATTTTGAAACACTCTTCATGCAGGCCCCACAGATAAATCAGCACGTATCAAAAATTACCGGTGTGGTTTGCGGAGTCCGCGTGGAAGAGATCCAGGACAAACTCATGCAAAAGATCCGGTACCTCGATAAACTCATTGATGAGCTGGCAAAAGGAAAAACGATGGACAAAATTTTAAGACAGTAATCAATGAAGAAAAACGAAATAGAACACTGCTAACACTGATGCGACGGATAACCACGGATCTATCTGTGCAAATCCGTTTAATACGTGTCATCCGTGTGTTATTGAATGCACGAATACCGTTGCGGTTGCAAGCTCTTTGTCTGAACCTTCACACATGCAACTCTAAATACTTTAGGCACTCTAGGCACTCTAGCGCACTTTTCATTTAATCCGTGCAAATCCGTTTAATCTGTGTCATCCGTGTGCTATTATGACCACTAATGCACGAATTCCATCGCACAAGCCGGCACATTATTTTATAACATAGATGAATCCGCGTGCTATTATTCTATAGAATAACATTAAACAGGTATCCTGTTACATCACTGATTTGATCTGTGCAAATCCGTTTAATCCGTGTCATCCGTGTGCTATTATGAGCCACTAATGCACGAATTCCATCGCACAAGCCGGCACATTATTTTATAACATAGATGAATCCGCGTGCTATTATTCTATAGAATAACATTAAACAAGTACCCTGTTATTATGATCCCAACGAACACTATTCCGATAAAGGTCAATAAGAGTCGTAATGACAGGACCTTTCTGAGCATAATAAATTCCGGCAACGATAATCCTGCAACAGCCATGATAAAAGCCAGGGCTGATCCGAGCGGCATGCCCTTGTCGGCAAGGGCAAAAGCAACAGGTGCAACAGCAGCCGAACAGGAATAAAGCGGAATGCCTGTCAACACTACAAGCGGAAGAGAAAACCATTTATTATTGCCTGTCAGCTCATATAAAAAAATGTCCGGTACAAACCCGTGAATGACAGAACCGATCAATATACCGATAATGATGTACACCCAGGTACGGGACATAACCTCTCTTACTGAACCTAAAGAAAAATTGATCCTGTCATCGAAGCATTTTACAGGTATTTCCTGTCGCCGTTCATTCCTGAAAGTCAACAGCCATACGGGCAGATGTTTCTCAAGCTTAAGACGGTCAATAATGAATCCGGAAGTCACCGCAATTGCCAGTCCTGCAATCATATAGATAACTGCCACTTTCCAGCCGAAGAGGCTGAATAGCATAACAAGTATAATTTCGTTCACCAGGGGTGAGGCAATCAGGAAAGAGAAAGTTATTCCCAGGGGTATCCCAGCTTCGAGAAAGCTAATGAACATAGGAATTGCTGAACATGAACAGAATGGAGATATAACGCCAAGTATGCCGGCAAGCCCGTTTGCGGCAAAAGGTGGCAGTTTTGTAAGGCTTTTCCTGATTTTTGCTACCGGTATCCAGGTGCGGATCACCCCCATCACGAAAATTATCAGTACCAGCAGAAGAAAAACCTTAAGGAGAGTTGCAAGGAAGATAATCAGGGTATTTGAAATCACTGAATTCCCAGGAAGAAAAAGAATATGTTCAGCTATCCAGTTGGAGATGCCGGTTCTGAAATAAAAAAGCAACAGCCAGGCAGGAAGAAGCAGAATGACCATTTCAGAACCACTGAGCCATGATCTCCTGCTGAGTTTGCCTTGTCCGGTCAAAGATTGATCCATTATACTTTCATTTTATACCGGAATGTCGGATTCGGATATCCTGGACTCAGGCATCTCAACCTGTTAATAACCACTGAAATTTTTCCGTTTGTTGTTTTCCTTAGTGCATCGAGAAAAGTTACTTCAAGTTCAGCCGGTGGCATCTCCACCCTGGCGTTAACTATCATCTCCGCTGAATCACCGGTACCGGCTGACCATCGAAAATTCAGAGTGCCGGCATTGCCTGTCTGGTTTGCTGCCATGTAAAGATCGCCTCTTTCTACTATGGTTTTTACATGTCCGACTGAACGGTTGTTCAGATCGAATTTCAAAGCAAGCTCGGTCATGAAATCCCTGGTGAAAGAATCCCAGTCCACCTCATTCCCTGAAAGACTTGCTGCACAGTTTAACCAACCCAGTACTGCCTCACCCTCTGCATACTTGTCATAATCGAGGTCGATAATGTGTTTCCCGGAGTCAACGCCCGTCATTACTGTATCGAGCCAATCCTGAACACCTTCTCCTGTTTCAGAGCTTATTTTCATTATTTTGCATTCGGGAAAATCGCTTTTCAGCCTGTCAGCAATCCGCTGTATCTCTTCATCAGGATACATATCGGTCTTTGTAATCGCAATAATGTCGCTTTCTTCGAGTTGCTTCCTGATTATATATGCAGCGCTGGAGTGTAGCCCTGAATTCTCAGAAAAGATGGCATTTAGTCTTCCCGGATCTGCCAGTACAGTAAGCGGAGCAACATATACCTCAGTTTTCATCATATCCCTGATAGGATTTATAAGTGTTGCCGACAGGTCTGTACAGCTTCCTACAGGTTCAGCCAGGATGATATCAGCTTTCCTGTTTTTTCCGACCTTGTCCATAGCTCTTCTCAGGGCTTTG
Source organism: uncultured Bacteroidota bacterium (assembly GCA_963744745.1). Taxonomy (GTDB): domain Bacteria; phylum Bacteroidota; class Bacteroidia; order Bacteroidales; family VadinHA17; genus LD21. Next base: position 8,072 of record CAVUVD010000005.1, read on the forward strand.
AAATCGCAGCAGAAACAGCTACCTGCAACTTCGGCGATATTCAGGTTTCCTTCTCCAAGCAGTTTTGTGTCAACGAGATCCGGAGCCTGGTCGTTAGTTATTATTCCTACCTCCTTTCCCTGTTCTTTCAGCATCCGGGCCACCTTCATCACAAGTGTTGTTTTGCCTGCACCGAGGAATCCTCCGGTAAATATTAATCTGGTCATAATTCTAGGTTCTGTTTATGTTAGACCAGGAAGGTGTCCTCATATTGTACAAGGATTTATTCTGCTCGCAGCAGGGAATAGCTTCATCATCAGAAGATTTTTTGCCTAAATCGCTGATTATAAAATATAATGCAACAAGTAGCAGAATTAATGAAATCCCAATTATTACCTTCCTTTTTAAGTCCATTTAGAATTTATCAAATCCGTGTTTCAAATATAAGCGCGGTTTGTAACATTTATTACAATTATGACAAATATGCTACTGATTCACTGGGATATAATAATGTTTTTCTTAAAAAGGAAAAAAATATGATCAATGACGAATAGTATGTGTCAGCGGAAACAGAAATAGAACACGGATAACACTGATGCAACGGATCAGCACTGATTTAAATCCGTGCAAAATCCTTA
>CAVUVD010000006.1:0-33485 GCA_963744745.1 uncultured Bacteroidota bacterium
CTGTGTAAATCCGTTTGATCCGAATGGCTCAGAGCGCAGTGCTAAGGGCTAGAAGAATGATAGAACATAGATGAAGCGAACTGATTAGATTATCAGAACTTTTTAATATTTAACAGGTTATTCTCAAAAACAATAAACAATAAACGATGAGTTTTAAAGATAAAATGGTTATTGTCACCGGTGCGGGCAAAGGCATCGGGAAGTGCATTGCCATCATAATAGACGGCGGGATGACCCGGAAGATGATCTATGAGGAATGAATCAGGTGAATTCAGTAATCAAGCCCTGTTAATGAATCGCACATTAAAATAATAGATATTAAAATGCGTTTGTGCGATTGACTTTGATTCAGAAAGAAGAAGGAGATCCTTCATTTCACAAATCCCTCGCTCAGGCTCAGGATTGTTGCATTCAGGATGACACTGACGGTGGAGAGGTAAAATCAGGTTGGGAATGAAGCGGCGCGTTTTTACAGAATCCTCCTCCCGTAAGGTGAATTACCTTAAAATGCGCTGCTTCATTCCCTAATATCCCCTTTATACAATTGTCATCCTGAAGCTTCATTCAAATTTTTTTTGCACTCCTGACGGAAATGACAAGGGAATGTTATCAGGCTGCAGTAAGAGATTCTTCAGTCGAAAACCTACGCGTTGCTTCGGTTTTCTCCTTCAGAATGACACGCAAATGATGATAAATTGGGAGTGAAGAGGCGCATTTTGATTCAAACCAACTCCAGGAACAATTTCTCTGCAAAATGCGCCTCTTCACTCCTCTCATCTCAATAGCGACTGTCATGCTGAACGCAGCGCAGCGAAGTGAAGCATCTTATAAGGTTGTGTACCAGTTATATACATAGCTTTTCATTAGCAATGATGCGAAAGCGAAGTTTTCCCCCTCTCCAGGTGTGACCCGGTGTGAGAGGGGGATGAATCTTCAACATATTGGGGGATGAGTTTATTTATAATCCTTTATTGTCTCAAGCTTGCGTTCGAGCTCTTCAACAACTTCTTTCTGGTCGTCTACTTTGCTTTTTGCAGCTTCCTGTCCGGATCTGTTTCCGGGTGATTCGCGATCTATTTCATCGAGTTCTTTCTCCGCTTTTTCAATTCTTTCCTCTGCAGATTTGATTTCCCTGTTAAGTTTCTTTCTTTCTTTTTCAAGTTCCTTAACTTCATCAGGGCTGGCGGCGCCCATGCCTGTCACTGCAGCCTGGTCACCACCCTGGTATTCCTCCGGTGAAAGAGATGCCAGCTGCTTGTTCAGGTCTGCAAGCCGTTGTTCTTCTTCTTCGATAATTTCACGGTTATCTCTCGATGCTTTTACCATCCGTTCCTGGTCATTCTGAAGGCCATTAAGATCGTTTTCAAGCGACCTTAGCTTTTTTTGCTCTTCATTCAGCTGGTCATTGACTACTGCCATGTATTGTTCTTTGGCAAAATCAAAAAGATATTTCCTTGCATTTGCATACTCAGTTTCAGATGCATAACGGTCCCTTTCAAGCTCAAGCGCTGCCTGGATCCTCACACCATCATCCCGGTCGGTTATAACGCTGTAAACATTCACAGGATCTTCAGATACCGGTTTAACCTTAGCGCCGAATATTGAAAGATTGTTTCCTTTCTGGACTACTTTTGACCTTGTTCCTGATTCAAGATAATTTGTCCAGTTCTTTAGGGTTGTTTCATAATCGACTTCAGGAATAGTGACTGAATATCCGGGCACATCACCATTTCCGAAATTGAATTCGTCTTCAGATACAACTATAGGATTCTGAGCCTTGATTCCGGTAATGAGGAAAAAGGCCAAAAACAAGATTGAGTATAAGTATTTCATATTGCTGTTTTTTAGTTTTATTAATGTTGCCCCGTATTTTCAGTTGACAGCTGAAGGTTAAGATTTTCCTTTTTTCTGATTTTAATTCATAACAAGATGACAAGTCATTGACATACTATTCTTTCTTTAGTTCTAAAATATAATGATTGATTAACAGACTATATATCAACTTATTAACAAACGGGAGTTAATTTTGTTTAGAAATCGCATGGAAATATTTTCAGATATCCGGAGAGAAGGACAGGCGCCTCAGATACCATTCAGATTCAGGTTGTTTTAAAATGTTAATGACTGAAGATTTCGATTACCCTGAGCAGGTCTTTTGCATTTTTGTTGCTGATAAGAGTTTCGAATTCAGCATCAGGTCCAAGGAGGTCAAAAGCAGCTGTTCTGTATGCTTTATCGAGTATAGTTTTCTGGTGGGATATTTCAGATAAGTACATTTTAAGCTGTTCCGTAGGTATGAAGTAATATATAAATTGTGCCGGAATGTTTTTAATATGATCAAGATGGATGCTGGTACAGCCTATACGTTTAAGAAGAATATCCACTATGTTATGATCAGGAGTATTATGCAGGGTGATCCTGAAGATTGAATCATTCATCTGTTTGCCATACCTGTAATACCTGCCTGCAAGAAAAGAGCAGATCTCTTCCGGTGTTCTGATTAGTGAATCGATCAATAATCCATTTTCATAATAGGAGTTGATTATTGATGACAGTTCCCTCGAGAAAGTCTCGTATTTCATGTTAAGATATTTCTCCGTGACATTGATTTTAAGATCTGCTTTAATTATACTATCAAGATAACTTACAAGTGGTTTTTCATAATAGTAATACCTGTCAACCTGGTTTTTCTTATCCACGTAGGTGAATCTTCCCATGTAGTCGCTTAGGGTGCCGAGGAGGAAGAAGAGGGTTGAAGGAGAAGAGGTTGTAGAAGCTGTAGAAGCTGTAGAGGCAGTAGAGGCTGTAAAAGCTATAGAGGCTGTAGAGTCCTTAAAGTATCCTCCATCAGAGGCAATGTTTGCCGGAGTCAGGCAATAAAAGTTCATAAAAACAGTTAGCAACAGTACGACAGTATTCATAAAAACTATGCAGGAATACTAATATACTTAAATTTTACTATTTTTGCGCATCAAAACACCGATGCTTTATGGAGGGGACACCTTCGATGAAGCTATGGTGTACACGGTCGGTTGACCGAGTGGCTAGGTAGCGGTCTGCAAAACCGTGTACGGCGGTTCGAATCCGCCACCGACCTCGACAAAATCCCTGAGCGCACAGCGCCGGGATTTTTTGTTTTCAGCCGAACCCGATTCCATCGGAGTGAAGGATGAAAACAAAAAAGACCAACTGCCGGCAGTCAGGGATTTTGTCGAAAGACACCCCAACCCGGATCACCGCAGGTAATCCGCCACCGATCTCAATCAATCCCTGGGCACGAAGTGCAAGGGATTTTTTGTTTTCATCCGAATCCAACTTGTTGAGAAGAAGGATGTCTTCTTCCTCAGATAGATAAGTGCCCGCAGATTACTGCAGGCACTTTAATTAAAAGATACTAATATCCGGGATTCTGATAGGCAGCTTTCTGTTCAGGCGTCATTTCCAATCCATCGAGTTGATTTTGCGGAATTGGACGAAGATAGTGCCTTAATTCGATGCTGCGTGTCTTTGTGACAGGAGTATGATCGCCTATTGCGGTTCCACAGATTGTGTAAGTGTGTGCAATTGTTTCCCAGGTCTGTGTGCGAACCAGATCGTACCAGCGGACGCCCTCAGCAAAATACTCACGTGAACGTTCAGCAAGGATATAGTTAATATCAATTATGTCGGGAGTGGCATTGGCCATATCGGCGCTATTGTCCTCAACTTTTGTTTTGTTGCCATTATTATCCCAGCGCCATTTTCCGGCACGGGCCCGGATTACATTAATCAGTTCCCTGGCGCTTTTTCCCGCAACAGGGGTTGCACCTTTAACAACGGCTTCAGCGGCGATGAAATACAGTTCAGAAAACTTCGCTATATTGAATGGCCGGGTGATACTTCCATTAGGTTGTCCCAACCCTGTTCCGTTATCTGTGCGGTATGTACCGATTTTATAACCGCAACCCGGATATACCACCCTGCTTATGCCGTTTGGAGCAATTACATAGTCGGATCTTCCCGGGGTTTCTGCTGCACCAACATTGCTGCGACCAGGTCCTGCCGGGTACGTAAGGGGAGTTACCGGGTTTTCATTCAGAAATGTCAGTATGGCATCACCTTGTTTTACCTGCATATCATTTGCATTATACAGGAACTCGTTTATTACTCCGGCCTTATTCCAGTTTCCGCGATAGACTGTCACGAAGGTTCCGTCAAATCGTGAATCATTAGTTTTATCTGCAAATGTATTTGTAAACACTTCGATGGGTGGTGCCATTCGTGTCCATGGACGTCCGAGGTGCTGTTCAGCTTCACGCTGCACGGAATTCACCGCGGAGGCATTTGCCCAGGGTGTCTTAGAGCTTTTGAGATCGGTATAATTACAGGTCATCATCCAGGCAGCGAAATTATCAGCGCCGCCGCCGGAAGCGTATGACAGATTTGCATCATTCCAGTACTCACTGGCCTGGGTACGATCTGCGTAAAGGACAATTTCTTTGTTCCGGTCATTTGAAGCCAGGTTGACATCATAGTATGTTGTCATCAGGGCAAAGGGTCCGGGTTCATTTATCGCGGCAACAGCAATATTATACGCTTCCTGGAAGTACCAGGAAGCAGGATGTCCGTCGGGATCTGTGCGGTCGCAGGCCGGATATGTGGGAACACTTCTCGGATTTTCCAGCCACCATGCATATGTCAGGTATGCTTTTGAAAGGTAAAGCCTGGCGGCAGTTTTCGTCAGTCCACCTGTTACACGGGCAGTTGCCGGCAGTTCGTTCACTGCTGTCAGCAGATCGGGGAATATTGCCTTGGTATAGACTTCCGGTACTGTATTACGGATTGAAGTGCGTACAGGAGAAATATTGAATTTTAATTCCCCTGTACCAAAATCCAGTGGGACACCGCCAAAGTTCTGAACTAGGTAAAAATAATAGAACGCCCGGAAGAATCTTGCTTCAGCGATAAGTGCTTCGGATATAGTTCCTGTGGCCGTAGCATTTTCAATGATTCCGCTGGCGGTGTTGATTGCAGGAAAGGCATTACTCCATAGCCCTGAAGCATCACTATTGCTTGCAGTAATCGGTCCTTCACCTGAAAGGTCCATTAGCTTGAAATTTCCGGTCCCTCCACTGGCAGCCCAAGTTGCTTCATCGGTACCGGTAAGTCCATTGCTGTAAAAGTATGCATCTCCCCAAAGACGTCTCAGGGAGGCATACTCAGCAGTCAATCCTCCCATAACGCCTTCCGGGGTTTTGAAGGTCTCGGGTGTATAGATGGAACGGGGTGTTTCTTCAAGGATATCGGTACATGATACTAACAGGAACATCAGAACTGACGTCCACAATGCAGGATTTATATGTTTATGTTTCATAATTGTTCTTTTTAGAATGTTACATCAATACCAACAAGGTAATTACGTGTTGCAGGTGTGTTGGTACCTATCGTAAGCAATCGTCTCAAAGTGCCTGATAAGGGTACTGCGGCATTTTCATTGCCAAAAGAGTTGGTTTCAGGATCCATACCGGATTCCTTTTTATAAGGAGAAAACATTACAAAGGGATTCTGCGCAGTTATGTAAATCCTGAGTTTCCTGAATCCCGCATTTCTGATGAATTCATTACCTTCTGCGCTGTACCCGAGGGTTATCGTACGTATCTTCAGGTATGAAGCATCGAAATAGCCGAGTGTTGATCCGTATTTGGGATTATCCCCACCCAGTCCGTTCGGCCTGGGATAGTTTGCCCCGGTGTTGTCCGGGGTCCAGTAATCCACCTTAATGTTATTGCCGGACCTGCTGTTCAGGTTATTCAGATAACCTCCTGAGCCATAAATCGTACTGTTAAGTATTCCTCCTTTTTTAAATGTTCCGACCAGGCTCAGGTCTATTCCCTTGAATGTTACTCTTGTATCGAAACCACCCATAAAATCAGGTTCCATTTCAATGATCTGCCGGTCGGCTGCTGTTATTGCCCTCGTTGGTGAACCATTCTCGTTATAGTCGCCGGTATATTTGACTTTGATCATGCCGGCATTGCCTCCCGGCTCCAAATTAAGCAGGTATTCATCGTCTTGTTGCCAGATGCCTGTTTTCTCATAGTCATAGATCACATCGATCGGATGTCCGACAAACCACCAATTGGTCTCATCCTTAACCTGTCCTGATGCCAGGGCGATCAGTTTGTTGCGATTGGCATACAGGTTGACACCGGCTTCCCAGGTCCATCCACCTTTGTTGTCAAGTATGACTCCGTTGAGGGAAAACTCAACACCTTTGTTCTGTGTTTTTCCGATATTGGCCATATAGCTTGATACACCTGATGTGGAAGGCAGGCTGACGCTCAGGAGAACATCCTTTGTATCCTGGATATAGTATTCAATAGTACCTGACAGTCTGTTTTTAAGGATCCCGAAATCAAGTCCGGCATTCCATGTTTCCGAGTACTCCCATCCCAGGCCGGGATTTGGAAGTTCTGAAACGTACATTCCCATTGAATAGGTTGTTCCGAAATTATAAGGTCTGGTATTTAGTAATCCAAGAGTCTTGTAAGGAGCAACAGCCTGGTTAGAGGTCTCTCCGTAACCAACCCTGAGTTTAAGGAGGTTAATAAGATCGAGACCATTCATAAACTTTTCTTCCGCTACATTCCATCCGGCTGAAATTGCGGGATACATATGCCATTTATGCCCCGGAGCAAGCCTCGATGATGCATCAGAACGGAATGCTACGCTGAACATGTAACGACTGGCATAGGAATACATCGCACGTCCCATGTACGAGGTGAGTCCGCTCACCTCATATGCCTGATAGGCAGGGTTAACAACTTTATCCGCAGTTGCCTGACCCAGGTTATAGAATTGGAACTGGTCAGCAGGAATATCTTTTGTTGAAACGGCTGAATTGTTATACCTGGTTTGTTCGGCGGAATACATTGCGACTAAATTCAGCTGGTGCATAGCAGCAAATGTACGGTCGTAAGATAACAGGTTCTCAATTGCCCAGTTAATTGTATGTGCATTTGAAATTGAAGCTGTCGAATTGTTCGACGCTGTACCGCTGAATACGCCAACCCCGGTGTAACTGCCCGAATTGCTCTGCCTGTAGTTCAGACCTACGTTGACCCGGTATTTCAGGCCTTCGATTCCCGGTATTTTCAATTCGCTGAAGAGAGCATTATAAGTTCCGAAAGCCCTGGTCAGGTCAATATATTTATCATTTAAAGCTTCCAGTGTCTCCCTTGTCGACACCCATTGCAATCCTGATGTAACCTGCTGATATCTTGTCTTAAGTGTACCATCATCATTATAGATGTCAGCTATCGGTGAATGATCCAGCGCCATATAAACAGCGCCAAGGTTATTCCCGTTACTGACGGCATAATTGGAATTCGTTGAATAGCCGATTTTAATCCATTTGCCAATATCCTGGTCGAGTGAAGTGTGGATGGAATAACGGGTATAATCCTGTAAGGGCACTACTGCTTCATCTCTGTAGTATCCAACCCGGAATGTATAACTTCCCTGCTGGGTTCCACCTGCAATACCAAGATCATGACTGGTTACCATCCCTGTTTTGTACAGAAGATCCTGCCAATCGGTATCAATATCGTCTGACTCATCAAGAGTATTCATATATTGTTTTCCTCCGGGAAAGGCATTAGCAGTCGCACGCAAATTCACAAATTCCGGTCCGCTCATCATTGGGTATTTTGCGAATACATTCTTCATACCGACATAGCCGTTGTAAGAAACCTGTGCTTTTTGGCCTGCATATCCTTTATTGGTCGTAATTAATATCACTCCATTTGCACCACGTGAACCGTAAATAGCAGTAGCTGATGCATCTTTGAGAATATCAATATTCCTGACATCACTGGTACTGAGATCACTTAATGATCCGGCAAAAGGAATTCCGTTTACCACAATAAGAGGGTCGTTATTTGCATTCAATGAGCGTGTACCTCTTACCCTGATCTGCATTGTGGCTCCGGGCCTGGTATTGGTTTGTGTCATATCAACACCGGAAACCCGTCCTTGCAGAGCTGTAGAGATATTAGCTGAGGGCACATCACGTATGGCATCTCCTGTGATTGTGGCAACAGAACCTGTAACATCCTTTCTCCTGGCTGTTCCATAACCGATTACCACAACCTCTTCTAGAGCTTTAAGTTCTTCCTGCAATACAATATTTATCTGTGCCCGGTCGCCTACACTAATTTCCTGACTCTTATACCCTATGAAGGAAACAGTTATTAATGTTTGAGAGGTCACCCCTTCAAGAATGTAATTTCCGTTAAGGTCAGTCGTCGTTCCTTTTGTTGTGCCCTTGATAACCAGGGTCACTCCCGGAACAGGATTTCCATTTTCATCAGTAACAGTTCCTCTCAGAATATTCTGCTGGAGGTCTGTCATTTCCCTGACACGTTCCGTAAGAGATATCACGATAAGATTATTCTCATATATCTTGTATTTATAATCTGTGGAAGCAAGGATTCTGTCAAGCACCTGGTTAATATCCTGATTCACTACTTCCAGATCAATGGTTTGGTCAACAGACTCGAATTCATCATTATAAAAGAATCTGTAATTACTCCCTTTCTCAATGATACTGAAGATCTCGGTAATTGTCCTGTCTTCAGTTTTAAAAGAGAATTGCCCGTATCCTGTTGCTGATAAATTCAGGGTAAAAATTACCATCAAGATTACTGAGAGTCTCATAATTATTAGGATTTTACACCATTTTTTCCCCGGAGAATAAAAAGAACATGGATTAATTTTCATAATTTTGATCAGTGTTTGTTAGAGTTAATAATTTAAATTACCCCTCATTAAGGGGGACGTTAATACGCAATTAACTTTGACTTCATCAGGGAAATAGCCGACATCTATTTCCCTTCTTTTTAATCAGGGATTGTTTTTTTCATAGGCAATTTCAGGTTTTAGGTTAGACTTTGTAACTGTTACTTTATCATTTCAAACAATCAGGTTATTATTTTTTAGAAAACAGATAAACTGTTTTACCGTCAAGTGAATAATCTATAGTTGCGGTTAGCATGATAACATCCATTATCTGCTCGAAAGTTTCATCGAGCAGAATACCTGTAAACCGGTGTTTCTTAATTTCTTCATCCCTGAACACGAACGTCACATCATATTTTCTTGCCAGCTTTGTGCAAAGGCTTTCAAGATTTTCTTTCCTTATTATCAGTTTATTCTTTGTCCAAGCAATCTCCTGATCTACATCCGGCTTCGATGAAATCATCAAATCTTTTATCATTGCTTTTTCCGGTCTTACAGCCAAAGGTTCGATTTCCCTGATCTTTTCAAGATTAAGCCTGTCAGACTGACGAACATATATAGCTTTCTGATTAGGTTCAAGTTTCAGGACCCGGTTAGTATTATTATTAATATTATAATTATTATTATATATTATTATTATTATTATCTGCCTCATGTAAAATCTCAATTTCACCGGTCACAAGGGTAGTCTCAATGATAGCTTCTTCTGAATAGGCTTTAACGTTGAATTCGGTACCTACGGCCCGTATATATATGTTTCCTGCTTTTACAACAAGGGGAAGATCAATGTTTTTTGCTACCGTGAAATATCCTTCTCCTTCCAGTGTTATATTTCTGTGGCTGAAGTTATAATCCTTATTATATCGTATTGAACTTCCGGCATTTAGCATTATTTCTGTTCCGTCAGGAAGCTTTACTACTGACCTGGATCCAATCGGAGCCTTTACTTCAGTAAATGTGTCTTCACCGGTTACAGGACCAGCCAGAGAACTGTTGACCCTGTGATAATTAATACCCAGTAAAAAAGCGATTATGAATACTGCAGCTACAGCTGCAGCTCTGAACAGCGTCCTCTTCAATACCTGTTTTTTCATTATCAGTGTGTTCTCCTTTTCACCTGATTCGAGCTTGTTTATTTCGGATATCAATCTCTTATAAATTGCATCTATATTCAAGTTTTCATTTTCATATTGATTTTCTGTGAATTCCTGCAGGTGTTCTGACAAAACCTCGATAATACAAGTCTCATTTGAGGATGATGCCAGAAGCTCATACAATCTTCTTTTTTCCTGTGGACTACACCTTTTCTCCACATACTTAGAGATAAGAACATCTAATTCTTTTGCTAATTCTGATTTCATTTAGTTCATTTTAATAATAAGACAACTATCCTGTTATAATTACTCACTCATCAACCCGATGAAAAATCAGAATGCCTGAGGCAGAAATGAATTAAACTGCAGGTGATATGCTGCCAGAACCGGATAAAAAATGAAATCAGGTATGATTTCTACTGTAATATTGTTTTCAACATTTTCAGAACACGATACAAATGATTTTCGACAGTCCTGACCGAAAGATCAAGTTTGCCCGCTATTTCCCGGTTTGATAATCCTTCATACCTGCTTAATTGAAATATCTTTTGCTGCTGGGGTGGCAGTCTATTGATAATGGAGAACAGTGAGCTTTCAAGATCGCGGTACAAAACTTCCTGGAAAGTATTTTCCGACTGGAAATCATTATTCCTGAGCTCGGATTCGATAAATCTTGCACAGATTGCCTTCTTCTTCAGGTAATTTGCAATGTAGTTTAAGGAAGCTCTGTACAAATAGCTCTTGATCTGTGTGGTTGCATTGAGTGTTTTCCTGTGTTGCCAGATATTAAAGTATATTGTCTGAACTAATTCTTCAGCTTCCTCTTTTATTCCGAGGTATCTCAGAGAAAAATAATATATTTTCCTGCTGTACCTGTAATACAATACCCTGAAGGCTTCTCTGTTGTTTTCACTGATCCTGACAACCAGAAGACTATCATCCAAGTCGTCAATTTTCTCAGTCATTTAACGATTACATTATTTGAATCTTTCGTTTCAGCTCAACAGCAATTTAGTCATTTACTGTAAATAAAAATAATAAAAATCTCTCTTGATTAAAACAGGCCAATCGTGGGCTAAAACGTAAAAACAGGGCATTAGAATTGCCTGTTATAATTTAGAAGTTACTATGAAATGGAGTCAATAACTTAGTCATCCGGCTGATTTGAAGTTACCGTTTGCAGATGAAGAAAACAGGGATATTATAACCTTTCAAAAACCAGCATTTCAATCTCTTCACCTTCCCGGGAATTCTTGACGGGATAATTTCCATCAGAGTAATAATTTGTTTGAATAAATAGCCTTCCCCCATCTTCGCTCAGCGAATAGTTCGTAACTCTTTTAGAACTTCTGTATTCCCATAGAAGGTGTTTCACCTCTTCAGTAACAGAAAATGATCTCCCCCCGGATGAAACTGTACATTTCATAATGAATTTTATTCCTCTGTCACTCCTCTCGACTTTAGTATTATTGAAAACAATACTCTCTCTTCCTTTAAATTCCTGGTCTTTCCCGGGTGATCTTACAGTATGTATTAATAATGAATCAGCATCATATTGTTTGATATTGTAGATCATTTCATATTCCGATGGCAGAAATGTTCTGCTCCTTTCTGCGTTAAACCTCCATGATCCGGAAAAGTCGTTTACCATCGGGGATAAGGAGATATTATTTAATTCAGATTCATTTTTTCCCTCAGGAGAAATTCTCAGTTCCCGTGTAAATGTTTCTCCTGAAGCTTTGAATGAAAGAGGCTCATAACCGGCTGCATCCAACCTGACTGTTACACCTGGCTTAATTTCCTCCAGTAAAAATCGTCCTTCAGAATCTGTGCTGACACCTGAACGATGATCATCAGAAGTAAGATAAGCTCCGGATAATGGTTCGCCATTTGTTTGAACGACGATGCCACTTATCCTGTAATAATCCCTTGTCATTATGCTTATGGTCCTCCATTGCTTTTCTGTATTCTGATTCGGGAAAAGCGGGTAAGTCCAGATACTTGAGGAGTACAGGTTCGAAACAGGAATGTCAATAATTTCTTCCGGCAGCATGTCGTTAACCGTAAAGATCTGCCGGAAAAACACAGAATCCGGAGTTACTTTCTTCAGATCCCCATATGTGCTTATTTCAATTACTCCATCACGGGCATCTTTGCCATATTTACGGATTTCAGAACGATCTTTCAGAACGGCGATGTATTTTATCTGTTGTGGATCTACCTTCAGGGTATCGCCGGAATTTAGCTTTCTTCCATTTAATACCACTTGTGTTCTCAAGGGATTGAAGTCCGGCCCACGGAAAAATATCTCTTCAATAACAATATTGTCATTTCCTGTGACCTGATCTCTGTTTCTACGCTGATTATCAGAATATACTGGCTTGAAACATACGAAAAGAAAAAGCAATATTGTCGTGAGTAGGCTTACAAATACCCTGAGGTTTTTATCCCTTTTGCTTGTACTCGTGTTCAGCATCAGGAGGCGAAGCCTGATCATTGAGGGACTGAATCCGCTTGTGAATGGGACATTACCCCTGTACCCTATGAAATTAATCAGCTCATAAGCATAGCTCCTTATATCAGGAATATTGCTGGTGACTGCTTCATCAGCAAGATATTCATGGTTGATCCTTGCTGCCTTTTTGTAAAGAAGCAGTACCGGATTGAACCAGAATATAATATGAACAATCTCAAAAAAGATAATATCGTGTGAATGCAGCTGCCTGATATGCTCAAGCTCATGCCTGAAGACATTTTCTGCTATTCTCTTATTCAGATAATCATCTTTGTTTATGTATACAGTGCGGAGAAAGCTGAAAGGATTGACTGGATGGTCCAGCAGTGCGATTCTATACCAATCATTATCTATCTTATCGGAATTCCTGTATAGTCTTACTACAACAAAAATGTTTCTGCAGAAACGGAAAAGCATCATCCCAAGCCCTGCCAGATAGATTGAAAGGAGTAACTGCCCGGGAGAATTTGATCTTTTAGTTATTGGTTCAGATGCAGCCGGTTCTTCAACGGCCCGATTTATTGAAACAGGTTCCTCTGTCTTTGATGTTTTGATATTTGCAACTGCCGGACTTTTCTCAGGTTTAGAGGCAAGTATTGAAATAATTTCTTCTGCCTGATTCTCATGAATAAAAGGGAAAGGTATAGACACGAACGGTACAACAAGAGAGAATGTGATTGCACAAATAAGAAAGAACCGGTTGAAGATAAATAATTTCTCTTTGCCCAATAGAGCCCGGTACAATCCAAAAAGGAGGATCATACTGATAGTTGATTTTATGATAAAGGCTGTCATTTTCCTGATTTTTTGTTTGCCAGTTTTTTGTCAACTATTTCGCGTAATTCTTCAAGCTCTTCCTTCGTCATGTCTGCTTCAGTCGCAAAATATGAAGCAAATTGTGCCGTGGAATTGTTGAAAAAGTCCTTGATCATACTGCTGAGCTGTCCGGAGAAATAATCGCTCTTGCTTATGAGTGGATAGTACTCCCTGGAATTTCCATATTGCCGGAAGCCAACAAAACCCTTGTCCATAATTCTCTTTAGTAACGTGAAGACGGTTGTCTGAGCCGGCTTCGGATCCGGGAATTCATTCATAAGTTCGCGGATGAAGGCCTTTTCAAGTTTCCAGAGAATTTTCATTACTTGTTCTTCAGCGTTGGTCAGATACATCGATCTACAAATTTATGAATATTGTCTACAAATGTAGACAATAATTTACAATATGCAAAGTCTGCAAAAGTTTTTTGCATGTAAGTGTGAATCATTTGATGTTACAATTCATATTTTTAATTTAAGTTTGACTTTACAATCCCAAATAAGCAATATGCCACTTAAAAGACGCAGTTTTATAAAACATTCGGCTGCCTCGGCAGCAGGATTTGCAGCAGGTGCATTCCTGCCCGCCGGACTTCTGAATCGTGATTTTAATCATCCCGGAATCAGGGAAATAATCGTTAAACCGGCAAGTCGAAAAACCCCTGAAGAATCAATAAAATTTTCCGTTATCGGGATCAATCATGGACACATCAATGGCATGACAAGCGCTCTTATCAGGGGTGGAGGGCAGCTTGTCTCTGTTTATGCAAAAGAACCTGACCTTCTTAAAGGTTTTACAAGAGCATTTCCCGGTGTAAAGATTGCTTCAGGGGAGGATGAAATACTCAATAACAAATCGATTCAGCTTGTTGCAAGCGCCGGAATACCTGTTGAAAGGGCGCCACTCGGCATAAGGGTGATGAAGGCAGGTAAGGACTATATGGCTGACAAGCCGGGGATTGTTACACTCGAACAGCTTGAAGAGGTTAAGAAAGTTCAGAAGGAGACCGGCCGGATCTATTCGATAATGTACAGCGAACGACTTGGATCGCCTGCTGCTGTTCATGCAGGCGAACTGGTAAAGGCGGGAGCAATCGGAAAGATTGTCCAGACAATCGGACTTGGTCCTCACAGGATGTCTCCGGCGTCACGTCCCCAGTGGTTCTTCGATATTGAGAAGGCCGGGGGTATTCTTTGCGATATTGGTTCTCACCAGTCCGACCAGTTCCTGTTTTACTCAAGTTCCAAAGAGGCACAGGTCAGTCATTCGCAGACAGGCAATTTCAACCTGCCTGGTTATCCTGCTTTCCAGGATTTTGGAGACATGCTGGTAAGGAGCGATCATGCCACAGGTTATATCCGTGTAGACTGGTTCACACCTGACGGGCTGGCCACCTGGGGTGATGGGCGAACTTTCATTCTTGGTACCGACGGGTATATCGAGATGAGAAAATATATCGACATTGCAGGCCGGCAGGGTGGTAACCATCTCTTCCTCGTTAACCGGAAAGAAACTCTTTATGTCGATTGCAGCAAAGTCCATCTTCCTTACGGTGAGCAGCTTGTAAGCGATGTTGTTAACAGAACCCAGACGGCAATGTCCCAGGAGCATTGCTTCCTGGCAACTGAGCTGGCTCTCATCGCTCAGAAGAACGCTCAAAAAATCCAGGGATAGAGTTAAAAGTCCTTAAAGTCTGTAAAGTGACTTTCGACTTTAAGGACTTTATAGACTTTAAGGACTTAACTATTCCTTCCGGAATTCCTTAGTTCTTTCTTTCCAGAAATCATTAAAGCTGCCGACAGGATCCTGCCCAAGGTAAACAGATGTGCCATATTCTCGTGAGTGAGGATTTGTTATCCCTCCGATCTTTGTGATCTTCCTGAATAATGCTTTTACATCTTCACCTGGTTCCTCGTTGTTGATATATACAACAGATGTAATATCAGGATCAAATTCTTCCGGGAACCAGTATCTGAAACTCTCACTGAAACAAATTGCTTCGGGAAGTCCATATTTTTTCCCGATTATAGTAAGGGCACCGGCTTCTCCATAATTCTCACCGTAGATGAATGCGCTTTCTTTGTCTTCAATCATCTTCCAGGCGCTGTCGGCCACTCTTGTCAGCTGTTCCCAGCCGATCATGTCGGCATAATCCTGTGGAAGTGAATGGATCGAATTATCCTCAAAACGCCTTCCCATCAATATGCCATATTTCTTCTCGAGAATGCTGAAATATTTTACAAGACCCTCGCTCTTAAATATTGGAAGACCAAGAGGCAACATAGGGAGAGTCAGGATGATCATCGTCACAGGCAGGATAATTCTGCTTCGTATTGTTTTTAAACCAAAATCGTACGATACAGCTCCGGCAGCAATGATTGCCGGGAATATTCCTATAGTATAATAACTCTTTCCCCGGACAAACATCAGGAAAAAAATGACAAACAAGGCAAGATACCCGAGAAACCTGAAAGGAGCAGCTTTTTTATTGGAAAGCAGATAGATCATCCCGGCAACGGTCAGTACTGATGCCCAGGACGTCATCATAAACTGTTCAGCCAGAAAAGTAAGCCGGTTCACATTTGTAAGCTGTGTACGGTTAAGCTCCGAAAGGTGACCTGTAACCGGAAAATCCATTTTTATCTGCCAGATGAGGTTTGGCAGAAACACAATTAATCCGGCTCCTATCCCAAGCCAGAACATTTTTTTTGTAAAGATTTCCCTGTACCTGGTGAAAGGTATAATCACAATCAAGCCCAGGAATAAAACTCCCGGCAGATATTTATTAAGCAGCGATAAGCCGGAAATAATTCCTAACCAGAATAAATAATTCTCTTTCCTTGTGTTTACATATCTGAGAATAATGAAGATGATCAGTGTCCAGAACACCACATCGAGATATACGGGCATAAATAGCGAGAAAGTCCTTAAGGCGAAACCTGCTATGGTAAACCCGATTGCCGCCAGGATCGAAGCGTACCGGGAACCTCCAAGTTCCAGTGCAATTTTAGACATCAGCAAGATCATTATTCCCGAAGCAATAGCCGGGAACAGCCTGACTGAATAAATCGAGAATCCGAAAAGATTTTGCACCAGCCATGCCAGGAGGCCTGTAAGTGGAGGTATCGTGGCATAGCCAGCTGCCGGGTGCATGCCAAGAGTGAAGTATAGCAATTCATCCCTGTGATACTCGAGATTACCTGCAACAGTAAGATGTATCGCAATGTTGAAAATCGCTATTGCAGCAATCAGAGGATCAATACTCTTTTTTAGATATTTTAAATTCATAGATCAGTGAAACAAATCATTAAATGTAATAAAAAGTGGGATTCTAACATAATAGTTGAATTTCACTTCAGGTGCATAAATACAAAAAGGGAGGGTTTCCCCGTGGTATTTACCAGAATCACTATACCATATTTGTGTTAAAGTGAGCAGAAGAAGATTAAGGTACGAATTTATAAACTTATATATGGTTGCATTGGTGACCATTCAAAATAAGCTTCGAAGAGAGAGCTGTTTTGGTTTGTTAACAGCGCTTCTGTTTGCTTTCAGTAATCCTGTGTTTGCAGATGATTATTATTCAAAATCAAATGGATTGTGGAATTCTCCATCAAACTGGGCAATTGGATCACCAGCCGGACCTGATGCGACAGTACCTCCAACATCTGCGGATTTTGTTTATATTTCATCAGGACATACAATAACAGTTTCAGCGGATGCTGAAGCTATGTTTATAGACAATTCAGGGACGATTATCGTAAATCATAATATTACTTTAACCGTTCAGGGTAATGTAATTATTCAGTCAGCCGGGAAAATTTATTTGTCCGGTAATACGACATGTAACGGGAACAATGTATCGGTACTGATTGTAAATGGTAACTACTCAAATTACGGTATTTCTTGTTTCTGGAAAAGTTGGGTCATAATTGCTGGTGATCTTTATTCTCCGGAGGCTTCCGGTATCCAGAATAACGGATTTCTTGTCATTGGAGGAAATGCAATCGGCGAAATTGATCAGACAGGTGGTAGTTCTGTTTATACACTCAATCCGTTGGCCACGGTTACGTTGACCGGGACAACCCCAATTATTACTCCGCCTGCAAGTCCTGCCGGTCTTGTAACTATAGTCAGCGAGATCATAAGTGGTTCTTCATGCCCGCTAACTATGACCGGACCTGCAAATGTGTGTTCAACAGGATCCGCTGATTTTGAAATATTTTCAACTTCTTCGTCCTCACCATCTTATTCATGGGAAGAGCATAATGGCTATGGATGGAATCCTTTAACTGATGGTGGCGTCTATTCAGGAACAGATAGCGCGATACTGCATATTTCAAACGTTACAGGTAAAAACGGTTATCTTTACAAATGCAAAATTACAGATAGCTGCTATAAATACAGTTCGCCGGAACATTAACAATAGCTGCACCTCCTGCTGATCCTTTACTGACTATCACGCAACCTACCTGTGTTACTGCAACAGGAACAATAACAATAACAGCTCCGACAGGCGCAGGCTACGAATATAAGCTTGATGCAGGAGCATACCAGGGGGGAACTACATTTAATAATGTAGCCGCAGGAGCTCACACGATATGGGTAAGGAGCACAGCGGATAATACCTGCAGCTCTTCGGTGGCAGCAACGATCAACACTCAGCCATCGGCCCCGGTAGCTGCCACGCTGAGCATCACCCAGCCAACATGCGGAACAGCCACAGGAACAATAACAGTAACGGCTCCACTTGGAGCACTAGAGTACCGGCTTGATGCCGGAGCATACCAGGGGGGAACTACCTTTAATAATATAACAACAGGGGCACATACGATATGGGTAAGAAGCACGGCAGATAATACCTGCAGCTCATCGGTAGCAGCAACGATCAATGCCCAGCCATCAGCCCCGGCTGCTGCTACGCTGAGCATCACCCAGCCCACATGTGCAACTGCAACAGGAACAATAACAGTCACGGCTCCACTTGGAGCACTAGAGTACCGGCTTGATGCAGGAGCATACCAGGCTGGAACTACCTTTAATAATGTAACAGCAGGGGCTCACACGATATGGGTAAGAAGCACGGCAGATAATACCTGCAGCTCATCGGTAGCAGCAACTATCAACGCTCAGCCATCCGCCCCGGCCGCTGCATCGTTCAGTATCACACAACCTACATGTGCAACTGCAACAGGAACAATAACAGTAACAGCTCCACTTGGAGCATTGGAGTACAGGCTTGACGCCGGATCTTACCAGGCGGGTACTACCTTTAATAATGTTGCCATCGGGGCTCACACGGTATGGGTAAGGAGCACGGCGGATAATACCTGCAGCTCATCGGTAGCAGCAACGATCAATGCCCAGCCATCAGCCCCGGCTGCTGCTACGCTGAGCATCACCCAGCCCACATGTGCAACTGCAACAGGAACGATAACTATTACAGCTCCACTTGGAGCATTGGAGTACAGGCTCGATGCGGGAGCATACCAGGGGGGAACAACCTTTAATAATGTAGCAGCAGGAGCACACACGATATGGGTAAGAAGCACGTCGGATAATACCTGCACCTCTTCGGTAGCAGCAACTATCAACGCACAGCCATCAGCCCCGGCCGCTGCCACGCTGAGCATCACACAACCCACATGTGCAACTGCAACAGGAACGATAACTATTACAGCTCCTCTTGGAGCATTGGAGTACAGGCTTGATGCAGGAGCATACCAGGGGGGAACTACCTTTAATAATGTAGCAGCAGGGGCTCACACGATATGGGTAAGAAGCACGGCAGATAATACCTGCACCTCGTCAGTGGCAGCAACTATCAATGCTAATCCGGCTGCACCTGCAGCTCCAACGACCGGAACAATTACTCAACCCACTTGTGCCGCTGCAACAGGAAGTGTTGTCTTATCAGGACTTCCCGCAGGAGACTGGACGATCAACCCCGGTGCGGTTAGTGGTAATACAGCTTCAGCTACTGTCGCCGGATTACCGGCAGGGACATATAGCTTCACTGTTACCAATTCAGCAGGATGCACATCACTACCGGTGATTATAACAATTAATGGCCAACCCGTTGCCCCTGCAACTGCAACACTGAATATTACACAACCCACATGTACGACATCAACGGGCACGATAACAATAACATCACCTTCAGGTGCGTCATACGAGTACAGGCTTGACGGAGGATCATATCAGTCATCAGTCATCTTTAACAATATTGCAGCCGGGTCTCACACTGTATGGGTGAGGAGCACATCGGATAATACCTGCACATCATCGGTAGCAGCAACAATAAATTCCCAGCCTGCAACACCTTCGGCACCTGTAATTGGCGCCATAACCCAGCCGACTTGCGCCGTTTCAACGGGAAGTGTTTCACTGTCAGATCTTCCTGCTGGAAACTGGACGATAAATCCAGGTGCAATCAATGGCAATACTGCCTCTGCTTCCGTATCAGGACTATCTGCAGGGACTCATAACTTTACTGTCACCAATTCTGAAGGTTGCGTTTCAGAATTGTCAGGCAGCGTAATAATTACCGAATCAATCTCAGACCTGACTGCTTCCCTGGTTTCAAAGTCAGAGATTCTGTGCAAAGGAGGCGGTGGAACAGTAACCATCACCGCAACAGGTGGAGTTCCTCCTTACCTGTACAGAAATGGAACTGGATCATACCAGGGTTCAGGGACGTTCAATGATCTCAAATCAGGCAATTTCACCTTCATGATAGTCGATTCGAAGCAATGCACTTCAACTGTAAGCGCTACGCTAACGGAACCTTCTGAAATTATGATGTCTTATGAAACTGAAGAATCTTCATGTTTTCTTACAGCTGATGGAAAAGCAACTTTGAGTATAACCGGCGGAACAGCTCCATATAGTTTATTATGGTCCGATGGTTCAAAATCAGAATCTAGAGGAGACCTTCTCACTGGCAATCATAATGTAATAATTACTGATGCAAACGGATGTTCTTCTGCTTTTGAAATAGTAATTAAGAGCGGGGAAGATGCAGGTTGTATTGAAGTGCAGGAAATTATGACCCCAAATAATGATGGATTTTACGATACATGGAAGATAAAGAATATTGAAATGTATCCTGATGCAGAGGTTCAGGTTTATAACAGGTGGGGAGAAATCGTATTCTCAACAAAAAACATCTCCGCAAATGAATGGGATGGAAGATCGAAAGGGAAATTTTTGCCAACGGATTCATACCATTATATTCTCTTCCTTAAAAAAGGACAAAAACCTATTTCAGGAACAATAACTATTGTAAGGTGATCAGGATTTCCGATAATAACAGAACCGGCTACCGGAATGAAGTTCTGTTTGTAAGAATTATCAGTATGGTTTTGTTTTTATCCGCCGGTTCATTTTTGTATGGACAACAGGTTACATCATTAAGCCAGTATATTATGAATGGATTTGTTGTAAATCCATCGCTGGCAGGGAGAGACGGATACACATCTGTCAATCTTGCTGTAAAAAAGCAGTGGCTGGGTATTAAGGAGGCTCCGGGCACTTATATTGCAGGATTCCAGACTGCATTGCTGGGAAACGGCTTCAGGCTGGGGTCAAACAAAATCAGAAGAGGAGTGTCCAGACCTGCAAAAGCAGGCAGGGTAGGTGTAGGGGCAAGTATTTTTAATGATAAAAATGCAATTGTTCGTCGTTCAGGAGTGAAATTTGATTATGCGTATCATATACCATTGGGAAAAAAGCTTGATGGTCAGAGCGATCTCTCAATAGGAATGGGTCTGACTGCATACCAGTTTGCTTTAAGAACAGACCTTTTGCAATATTCTTACGATGACGATCCATATCTGAACACTTTTGACAAATCTTCATTTGTTACTGATTTCAGTTTTGGAATGAGTTTTACGACCATGAAATATTATGCAGCATTCTCCATGACCAATATTTCAAGGGGTTCACTTGTCTTCGGGGACAGGTCAGATGCCAGATATGGAGAGCTGGGTCATTACTATCTTACAGGTGGTTTTAATCTGGAACTTGCAAAGTACTGGTACCTGAAACCGTCTGTCCTGATCAAATCTTCAGACATGATATTCAATTCAGTCCAGATGGATCTGACAACAAGGTTGTTCTACAAGGAGAATTACTGGGGAGGATTATCATTCAGAACCCAGGAAGCTATTGTAGCGCTTATGGGTTTCCATTATGACAAGTTCTATTTTGCCAATGCTTTTGATATTTTAATTTCAGATGTGAAAAACAGAAGTTTCGGATCTGTCGAATTCTCTGTTGCAATGAAGTTTGGTGAAAGTTCAAGAAGGTACAGCTGGTTGAATGCTTTCTGACCAGAGTACACCTGTATATACGATTCCCGGATCTGAGTTTATATTACCACAACTGAGTTATACCAGCTTCCGATAGGAGCCGGGGCAAGCGCGTCTGCATCCCATTCATTCTTCCACTGGTTTCCGTCAATAAGATACCTGAACTGATACTTATGATCCGCCTTCAGCTTGATTGACCTGGTGAATCTCCCATGTATCTTTTTCATTCTCAGATCCGAAGTGTTCCAGTTATTGAATTCCCCAACAAGAAATGCCCTTTTTGCACCATCAGCATAGTAATCTGGTAAAACGAAAGTCACCTTACAGACCTTTTTGTCAAAAGAATATTTTTTTGTAATGCACATCCCTGAATGATTTATATTTTTTCTGATGGCTCAAATTTAGGTTGTGCATGCTTTTTTTGTGTTACATTATTTCTGTAAAGGCTTATATTTTTCATACCCAGTTCAGTTCAAAGAGATACAATAGTTCTCTAACTTCCCGGTATTTAAACAGATCTGTTGAGTTCTCCTGAACATAAAATGCAAATCTGTTGTTCCATTAGTGATGTGAAACTAATATTGTCAGGATATGGAAACAATAACAAAAAACGTTAAATCCAGGCTGGATCAGATCAATCCCGATAAGGAAGAAGGACCTGTTGCCGAGGCTATTGAAGAACAGACCGCTAAAATTCCGTCGGATGCATGGTTGTGGGTGGCTCTTGGTTCTATGGCAGCATCGCTTACATTGAAAGCCCTGAAGAAAGACGATATTTCGATCTTTATAGGATTGTGGGCGCCATCGCTGCTCTTGTTCGGTATTTATAACAAACTTGTTAAGCAGTTTGGACACGATTCAAAATCGTAACATGAAGAGGATGTATCAAAAGTAAAAATCCATTAACCGCAAAGGTCGCAAAGAATTTCGCAAAGATTGCAAAGGTCTATATTTCAGTAATTTGACTTTGCGTGCTTTGCGTCAACTCTGCGTACTTTGCGGTTAAAAAGGACTTTTGAGACACTTTCATTTTTTTATTCCTTTTATAAACATTCAAATCGGATTCAGGTCAGCCTTCAATTACCCTGATCTCTGATGACATGCTGACAGCTTTTTTGTATACAGCATGCACTCCGCAGTACTTTTGCTCTGATAGTTCAACTGCCCTTTTCAGCTTGTCATAGGGAAGATCTTTCCCGGTAAATTCAAAGATGACATGCATTCTTGTATAATGCTTTGGATGATCTTCTGTAACATCACCTTCAACAATGATATTCAAATCCTTTACGTCAACCTTCATCTTTGATAGTATTGACGCAACATCGATTCCGGTGCATCCAGCAAGAGCAAGCAGCATGAGCTGTTTCGGACTTGCACCCCGGTCGTCGCCTCCGGATTCCTTTTTCGTATCAACGATTATTTTATGTCCGGTAACAAGACCTTCAAATGCCCTGTTACCAAGCCACCTTGACCGGACCGTATGTTTCTCCATGTCTTTGCATTTACTTAATATACACAAAGATACAATATTGAAATGACATCATCATTGTGTTTGTTCCTGTGGCAGGCATTTGCAGAAAATTAAAAACCTTTATGTACATTAGTAAAAAAACTCATCCTGTCTGACCGGCTTCTGAAAATAGGCTAATGATTTGAGTTTATTTCTTTGCACACAGGAATAATAATAAATTAAAGATATCATGAAAAATATTTTTATTCTTTTAATCTGTCTCAATTGTTTTGAACTCGCCGCACAGGTAAAAGCGGAAAGCAATTTTCAGAGCAATATTCTGCCTGTCAGGGGATTCTGTATTGCTGCTCCACGGAATGAGGGTGTAAAGGCTTTTATTAAATTCATCGAGAATGAACTTGCACCAAGATCAGTTAACACACTCATACTCAGGGTAGACTGGAATTACATGTACCAGTCACACCCGGAGCTTCGCGATTCAGGTGCATTGACGAAAGAGAATGTTGCCGGGATCGTTGCAGTATGCAAAAAACATGGAATAAAGATTATACCCCAGGTAAACCTGCTCGGGCACCAGTCCTGGGCCGGTCGTACGGGGAATCTGTTGAAGGCATACCCTGAATTTGACGAGACTCCGGAAGTAAAAATGCCTGAAAAATACGTGTGGCCGAACCCAGATGGCCTTTATTGTAAAAGCTACTGCCCATTGCATCCGGAGGTACATGACATAGTTTTTGACATTGTCGATGAGATCTGTGAAGCTTTTAAAGCCGAAGCGTTTCATGCCGGGATGGATGAGGTCTTTTATATAGGTGAGAAGCAGTGCCCCCGGTGTTCCGGGATGGACAAGGCAGAGCTTTTTGCGGGCGAGGTCAGGAAGATCAGGGATCACCTGGCAGCGAATGGACGGGTGTTGTGGATATGGGGTGACAGGCTCATTGACGGAAAGATAACCGGTATTGGAGAGTGGGAGGGAAGTTACAATAACACTTACAGGGCTGTCGATATGATACCAAAAGATGTGGTGATCTGCGACTGGCATTATGAGCGTCCCGACCAAACGCCAGTTTACTTTGCAATGAAAGGCTTCAATGTTGTGACCTGCCCATGGAGAAATCCACAGGCTGCCATTCTGCAGGCACAAGACATGGTTAAATACCGTTCAGCTTCATCTGTTCAGATGCGCGACCGTTTCAGCGGAATGGTTCAGACTGTCTGGTCGGGTGCTGAACAGTTCATGGACAGCTTCTATGGAAAAACTCCTGAGAAGGACCCGGATAACCCCGTGAATTGTTTTAAGGAACTGTATTCAGAAATAAAGAGACTGGAAATGGGGAGGTGAAACAACCGGCAAAAACAAATACCTGGAACCGGGTTTTAAATCACTCAGATAATCCATATCTGCAACTTCATGGAGTTAAATCGAAAATGTCGGGTAATTGACGTGATAAATTCGGGCTAATCACTCGCTTACCAGGATATTATCCTGTAAAATTGCGGAGAATAACTCATAATTATTATTTATCTCAAACACTATGAAAACGCTGAAATATTTAATGTTGGCATTTGTTAGTATTTTAATATTTATAATGCCCTGCAATGTTTATCCCTGCACAACATTTGTGCTTAACCATGGGGGCAGGCTTGTTTTCGGACGTAATCTTGACTGGTATTCAGGAACAGGACTGGTGATTGTCAATCCAAGAAACCTCGAAAAGGTGTCACTCGTTGATTCATCAGACAAACCAATTAAATGGATCTCAAAATTCGGAAGCTTAACTTTCAACCAGATAGGAAGAGAATTACCCTTCGGCGGGATAAATGAAAGAGGGCTGGTTGTAGAGCATATGTCATTGCCTGAGACTGAATATCCTTCTGATGATGACCGGTATGTTATCGGGGCATTTCAATGGATCCAGTTTCAGCTGGACAACTATTCCACAATTGAAGAAGTGATAAAAAGTGATACATTCCTGAGAATTGAGGATGACAGCAGAATCCACTTTTTGATATGTGATCGTCATGGGAATACGGCAACTATAGAATTCCTGAATGGGGAAATGGTGTGCCATACGGGGAAAGATCTTCCTGTCAGTGCTCTTGCGAACAGTATATATGATGAATCGATATATTGTTTCAATACCAATGGAGATACACAATCAAATCCTTCGCTCTACCATTTTTGTACTGCTGCTGAAAGAATCAATAACTCCAATTCTTACCCCGGTGATTCAGCAATCGATTATGCATTTAAAACTTTAAACATGGTCAGCCAGGGACTATCAACGAAGTGGAGCATTGTTTATGATATTATAAACATGCAGATATATTTCAAGGTTTTCGAAACACCTGTTATTGTTGGTGAGAGGAAAATATTCACAAAACAGCCGCCTTATGACCCGGTGACCAAAGTTATTGATCTTAAAGAATTGAGCTATGAATGTTCCGGGACAGTAAAAGTACTGGATATCAATGGCGATCAATACAACAGGGTGAATCAATATTTCGTACCGTATTCAACTGATATTAACAGGGAATTCATAGTTAAGGTATTCACTTTTTATAAGGGATGGGGATTGGATATCGAACTGAAAGAAGATGAAATGGAATATCTGGCTAAGTACCCGGAATCGCTTAAATGCATTGATAAAAAGTAAATCCATCTGCCTGGATTTTCTCCTTACTAATGCCAACACTTGTATTTGGTTGAATTAATTATGTTATGCTCTTTTCTTTTTCTTCTACTTTCTTTTTGCAGAAAAAGAAAGTAGCAAAGAAAAGCTGCCCAAAAATCCAACCGGATGGACTTTGTGAGCGCACATGCCAACGCCACAGGGGGCCCAAAGCCATCCGGTTCGCACATTTTTGGGGGCTTCCATCGCACTCTCCTGAACCAGTCTTTTGAAAGTCCCATAAACATTCATCTGAATGAGAAAACCAATGATTGTCAATATCGACAGGAGTTCAAAAAAATGAAATAGAGACTCAGGATAACAAGGCAGTGAAGTGATAAATTAACAGTATGAGATTCTTCAGTCGAAAACCTCCGCGAGCTTCGGTTTTCTCCTTCAGAATGACAGGCAAATGGAGACAAATAGGAGTGAAGAGGCGCATTTTGATTCAAACCAACTCCAGGAACAATTTTCTGCAAAATGCGCCTCTTCACTCCCCCGGACTCCACCAATAGCGCCTGTCATGCTGAACGCAGCGCAGCGAAGTGAAGCATCTTATGCGATTGAGAACCAATTATCTACAAAACTTATCATTAGCAACGCAGTAAAGCGAAGTGAAGCATCTTATGCGATTGAGAACCAATTATCTACAAAACTTATCATTAGCAACGCAGTAAGGCGAAGTAACTTAGATCAGAGCTATAATACATATTTTAATAAATATTATAATATAACTGACCACTCCTTCGATAAATTGAATAAACAATCATTCATCTTTCCTGCCGTTTATCTTCAGCAGCTTAAACAGGTCGACGACAACGATCGGGACGAATGACATCAGGATAACTGTAAGCCAGTGCTGCCCATCCATTTCCACAAGCCTGAAAGCCTCACGTAACGGAGCCACCAGGAGTACGAGAAATGCAAGCCCTGCAGAGATCGCTATTGCACCAATAAGGGGCAGGTTCTTCATAGGACTGATTGTCAATGAAGACCTGGTGACAGAATGAAGATTGCGCACATGGATAAGCTGGGCGAACATCAGGGTCGCGAAAGCCATTGTCTGCCCGAGTTGACGATCGCATTCCTTCACACCTATAATATAGGCAACCAATGGTATAGCTCCGATCATTATTCCCTGGTAGATTATACGCCAGACCATCCCTCTGGTCATGAAGCCTCTTTTGGATTTCCTGGGCTTTCTTTCCATGATGTCCTTTTCAGGAGGATCCACACTCAAAGCCAGTGCAGGGAGACTGTCTGTTACAAGATTCACCCACAGGATATGTACTGGCAGAAGGGGTGTTCCCATGTTAAATACTGATGTCACGAGTAGAAGGAAGATCTCCCCTATATTTGTCGAAAGCAGGAACTGGATCGCTTTTTTGATATTATCATAGATCCTTCGTCCTTCCTCCACTGCTGCAACTATAGTCGCAAAGTTGTCATCTGTAAGTACCATGTCGGCAGCGCCCTTTGCAACATCAGTGCCGACAATACCCATTGCTGCACCGATATCGGCTTGCTTGAGGGCCGGAGCATCATTCACTCCGTCTCCTGTCATTGCAACCACCTCATCTCGCTTCTGCCACGCTTTCACAATTCGCACCTTATGTTCCGGTGCAACGCGGGCATAAACCGAGTATCTGGTTACATTCTTATCGAATTCCTCATCATTCAGCTTTTCAAGCTCACTGCCGGTAATAGCAAGATCTCCTTCCATGTAGATCCCGATTTCACGGGCAATTGCCATAGCGGTATTCTTATGGTCGCCTGTGATCATAACAGGCCTGATACCTGCAGTATTGCACTTTTTCACAGCATCGATCACCTCGGGGCGGGCAGGGTCGATCATCCCGATCATTCCGGCGAATACAAGATTGCTTTCAAGCTCGGGAATTGCATTGCTGCGGGGCTGATCCGGCAGGTCCTTGTATGCCATTGCCAGGACTCTCAGTGCAGTGTTGGCCATCTCTTCATTGGCTTTCAGAATCTTCTTTTTGTCATCATCATTAACTGGTCTTGTTTTTCCTTCATCTGCGATTTTATCGCAGATGCTCAGAATTTCATCGAGACCACCCTTGACATTTACCCGGAAGACTTTCTCTGACATCCTGTTAACTGTTGTCATGCGCTTACGTTCGGAATCAAAAGGAATCTCGTTCACACGGGGATACTTCTTTTCTGATTCATCCTTTTCCGTCTTATAGAGAATTCCGAAATCGATAAGAGCTGTTTCTGTCGGGTCGCCGCGGAGCTCAGTTTTATTATCGTCTTTCTTAGTGACCTGTACATCGGCACACAACACGGCTATGGTGAGGACAGTTTTCTCCTCCTCGTTTAATTGTTTGTCAGGGGATTCTCTTTTTATTTCCTTTTTTTTATGATTCGCATACATTTCGACAACTGTCATCTTGTTTTGAGTCAGCGTGCCTGTTTTATCAGAACAGATGACCGTAGCGCTTCCAAGGGTCTCAACAGAGGGGAGAGTACGGATGATGGCATTTTTTTTGACCATCCGTTGCACACCAATGGCAAGGACAACAGTTGAAACCGCCGGAAGGCCTTCAGGAATTGCAGCAACTGCAAGGCTCACAGCCGTCATGAACATATCGAGGACAGAATTATTATATGCTATCCCGACGACAAAAATTACGGCACATATTACAAGGGCTGCTATCCCCAGGATCTTTCCAAGTTGTTCAAGCCTGTGGCTCATGGGTGTACCGGTATCGACTGTTTCCGAAAGCATGCCTGCAATTTTCCCGACCTCGGTCTTCATGCCGGTTTTCACCACAACACCTTTTCCACGGCCGTAAGTCACCATTCCGCTTGAGAATGCCATGTTGGTCCGGTCGCCAAGAGGTATATCCTCACCTTTTAATGCTTCTGTATGTTTGTCGACAGGGACTGATTCACCTGTAAGGGAAGATTCCTGTACCTTGAGGTTTATTGCTTCGATCAATCTCAGGTCAGCCGGGACGACCGCGCCTGTTTCGAGTATTACTATATCGCCCGGCACAAGATCATCCGTCGGGATTGATTCCACCTTTCCGTCCCTTAAAGCTTTGGTTTCCGGGGCTGCAAGGCTTATGAGAGCCTCAAGGGAGCTTTCGGCTTTTTTTTCCTGGAACGCGCCTATAAATGCGTTTAAAATAAGAATGCCAAGTATTATGAAAGTATCAAACAGTCCTTCCCCTTCCATCACACCAACAACACCGGAAATGACTGCTGCAACAAGGAGTATAATGATCATGAAGCTTTTGAACTGTTCAACGAATATCCTCAGAAAGCTTTTTTTCTTTTTTGATTCGAGCTTGTTGGGTCCGTATTCTTCGAGTCTTTTCCTTGTTTCATCACTTGAAAGACCAGTTCTGGCATCAGTTTTCAGAGAGGATAATACTTCCTCCTTTTCACGGCTGAAGAATTCTGTCATTTATTGTTATTTATTGAGTGTACATTATCAGGTTCATTCATCTTTTTGCTATACTCTTCCATCAGACGATTGATTTTTGTTCTTTCACCGGCTATCCAGACAATATCCCCAGGCTTAAACATCATCGATGAGTCGGGATTTAAAATCCTGTTTCCTTCCCGTTCGAGCCCGATAACCAACCCGTTTGTCGATTCACGGATTCCTGATTTACCCAGTTCCAGCCCGTTAAACCTGCTTTCTTCACCTATTGCCACCGATTGAATAATGATTGTCTCATTTGACTGATCATCCGCTCCAATCTCTTCATGTGCTTCAAAAACAGGTTTGAAGGATTGCATTTGGGCATCTGTCCCTATTATTCCGACATTATCAAGAGCATGAAGGCATGAGTATCTGCCGGGTGCGAAAATCAGCCTGTCGCCCCGTTTTATGTAAATAATGTTTATCCCAAACTTCTCTCTCCAGCCTAGTTCCTTAAGGGTTTTTCCTATGAATGGGGCATTCCGGGGCACCTCTAAGTCGACAAGATGAACATCCCAGGGTTCAAGTCCGGGATGCGACCTGAGCTGGTGTTGAAGGTGATCGTGTGATCCCTGCCTGTCTGTTTCATTCTCTCCGGTATTAAGATTGCTGTGAAATACAGATTCAAGTTTCCTGTGAAAGAGTCTGGTTCCGCGTGAAAAAATTATTACTGTAAGTATTATTACCGGCATACCCACAAAAAACGCAACTGAGGCTGAAAACATCCTGTCGAGCAGGAATCCGATTATAACTATGCCCAGGATAATTCTTGAAATTGCCAGTATTACCATTGGTCCATTCCTGTATTTCCTGTCAAGAACAACTTCTTTTTCACGCAGACTTTCCGGATGTTTGGCCATGATGGCCCAAAGAAATGGAGAAGCAGCCGTCAGTGCAACCACGAGTACTGTAAGGTTGGCCAGGAGTGAATTATTCATCAGTTCTGATGCAAATGGCAGTAGCATTTCAACAGAAAGGAGGAAAATGGCAAAAACGATCATGCTGTTAACAAGCATTATGTTGATGTAGCTTTTAATAATTTTCTTCCAGCTGCTTTCAGCCTGTATTTCCTGGCTGCGCAAAGAATAATTATGTATCCTTTCAATCCAGCTCTGCGGAAGTTTTCTTTCCAGGAAACTATACAATGCGGGTGAGGATTTAATCATGTAGGGAGTGGTGAAAGTTGTGACAGCAGAAACTCCTACCGCAACAGGGAACAGGAACTCACTGGTAACACCAAGGGACAGGCCCAAAGAGGCAACTATAAATGCAAATTCTCCCACCTGCGACATGCTCATACCCACCTGAACTGATTGTTTCAGAGACTGGCCGGATATAAGGGCTCCTGCAGTCGTGCTTAAAAGTTTTCCTCCGAGCACCAGTAGTGTTACCCAGAGAATCGGCCACCGGTATTCAATAATAAGCGCCGGATCAATAAGCATACCCACAGAGACGAAAAAAACAGCTCCGAAAAGATCCCTGACAGGTTTTATCAGATGTTCTATTTTCTGTGCTGAGGTAGTTTCTGCAAGGATCGATCCCATTATGAATGCTCCCAATTCTGCTGAAAAACCGATTTTGGTTGCAACTACAACCATTACGAGACAAAGAGCGACTGACAGGATGAGCAATGTTTCGTCATTGAGCAGCTTCCTTGCTTTTTTTAAAAGAGTAGGTATTATGAAAATTCCTGCAATGAACCATAATACAAGGAAAACGGAAAGCTTGAGGACCGTCACAAGCATTTCCATTCCCTGGAAATCGCGGGTAACTGCAATAGTTGAAAGAAGAACCATTATCATAATGACGACAAGATCTTCGACTATCAGAACACCGATCACAACACCAGCATATTTTTGAGTTTTAACAGAAAGTTCATCAAACGCCTTGCTGATTATTGTTGTTGAAGAACTGGCGAGCATGCCGCCAAGGAAGATGCTGTCCATCAATGACCATCCCATTGCCTTTCCCAGCAGGTAGCCAGAGATCAGGATGAATACAACCTCAACACCTGCTGTCAGCGAGGCTGCACCACCGATATTTTTCAGTTTCCTGAAGCTGAACTCAAGGCCGAGGCTGAACAGGAGAAATATTACACCAATATCAGCCCAGGTTTCCACGTTTTCAGCATCAACAACTGTTGGCGTTATTGATAAATGAGGGCCGACGATGAAACCTGCAATAATATATCCGAGTACCAGGGGCTGATTGATCTTACGGAATAAAATGGTAGTAATTGCTCCTGTAATAAGGATCAGCGCCAGATCTGAAATCAGTCCCGGAAGATGCCCCATCAGAGTTATAAATTTGGATTTACAAAATTAATAAAAATGCCGCCGGAATCATTCTTTTTCCATCGTTTCCGTAATCGCCTGGACGACCCGGAATTCCTGGAAGAATTCTTTGGCAATAACTCTCAGAACGGTATACACCGGTACTGCCAGAAGCATTCCGGGGAGGCCGGCCAGTCCCCCGCCCATTATGATTACAAGAAATATCTCAAGCGGATGAGATTTGACGCTCTTGGCATAGATCATCGGAACCAGTATATTATTGTCGATGAACTGAACCACAACGATAACACTCATCAGCTTTATTATAACCGGAAGTAAGTCGGCCACACTTCCGCCTGCCAGCGATCCTGTTATTCCGAGTATCAATCCGATTGCCGCACCAATAACGGGTCCGAGGTAGGGAATAATATTCATGATCCCTGCAAAAAAGCCTATCAGGAGAGCGTTCTTTACCCCGAGGATCCACAGTCCGATTGATATCAACGAGATTACGGCGATGAGCTCAAGGAGAATTCCGATGAAGTAACGTTTGAGAAGTACTTTTGAATCTGCAACCACCCTTTTGGTGGCTGCTTCATGTTTCTGAGGAATGATCAGCAGTAAACTCTGTTCAAACATGTTTTCATCTTTAAGAAAAAAGAATGAGATGAATAATATTGAGAAGAGACTCAGGAAAATATTTCCAAAAGCGCTTACAAAACCTCCGACAAAAGCTCCCAGGGTATCGATGCTAATAATTGAACGAAGTTTTTCAGACAGGAAATCATTTAATGTCTGTTCTTCCTGCAATGCCCCTGAAGCTCTTAACTTCTCATCAAGAGTCTGTATTGGCCCCTGCAGCTCTTCACCGAGCTGGGTGACATCAATCTTTGAAATTGCTTCGGCCTGGCTTAATATGAGGGGTACAAAAACTGCAATCAACCCGAGGAAGAAAAGAAGGATCACAAACAGAGCAATCAGCGTGCTGATCCAATGCGGCATGTAAAACTTCCTGATATGTATCCTGTCGAAATACCTGACCATTGGTTCCCCGATAAATGATATTATTGCTGCAAGCAGCAGCCATACAATAATATAATGGAACTTATAAATGAGAAAACCAATAATCAGCAATACCAGAATATAGCCGGTGTATTTCAATACTTGTTTCATCCGTGGATCAATTTGTTATCAGTAAACGTATCCAATAGGGTCAGGGTTCAGAGAACCTGCTTTTAAATATCTAATATACACAAGTTTAATCTGATTTCAAAAATCAGAACCAACAAAATCAACCTGCTCATTAAAACAACGATGCTTCACTCCTCAGTATCCCAATTGCGATGTCATGCAAAAGGGAGCGAAGTGAAGTGAAGCAGCGAACTGAAGGATATGGTTATTTCAATCCAAACCTGTAACTGAATTTAATCAGGAAAACATTGTGTGGCTTTTCTTCGTTAGAGACGAACAGATCACCCAGATCATCAAAGAAACTGAGCTGACCACTGTCATTGAAACCGCTTCGTGTCTGACTCCATACAAGAAAGAGCGAAGACCCGGGATTATATTCCCATCTTATAACAAGGTTCGAGAGAAATTCCTGCACATTGAAATCTCTTCTGTCGAAGCTGTAATCACTGAAATCGGTATCACGGTTCTCGTCGATATCGTATGAATCTTCATTCAGTCTGAACTGGTCTTCCGTAAATGTGTGGAATCTATCGCCATACCTGCCTGCCATCGGATTTGTAATATATTTATGATCGTAATATTTCCCTGTGGCGATAAAAGGCTGACCCCAATACTGGAAAGTAAGATTGGGACTGAGATTAAGATTAACTCTTAAGGAAGTGCTTATAGTTTTCCTGTCGATACTGGCAAAAATGTACCTGTCTTCGCCGTTATATTCAATGTCATTTGTTACATACTGGAGTTCAGAAAAAGAGTTACTTATAGCTGGTTCAATGCTGAATGTAAGATAATCAGTTGGTTTGTATGAAAATTCAATTTCCTGATATAACTCTCTTGAATCATTCCTCAGGCCGATACCATAATTCATGAAATAGCCGATCTGTAGTTTTTTCCTGTTGTCAGAGG
>CAVUVD010000007.1:0-9301 GCA_963744745.1 uncultured Bacteroidota bacterium
GTGAGAAGATCAAGGCAACAGAGGTTATCAGGATCATTTCCGTGTTCTCTCATCTTGCAGGCAGCGAAGATCCGGCACTTGACAGGTTCACTCACAAACAGGCAGAAGTATTTGTGAGGGCAGCTGAAATGATAAGGGAAGCCACGGGTTACAATTTCCTGCGTCACATTCTTAATTCGGCAGGTATTGTGAGGTTCCCCCAGTACCAGTTTGAGATGGTTCGTCCGGGTATCGGAATGTACGGAGCTGGAAAAATAGAAGGGATTTCACTAAAACCCATCAGCCGTTTCAAGACAAGGATCTCGCAGATAAAAGCCGTCAGAGCAGGAGAGCCTGTGGGTTATGGTTGCGCTGATGTTTCTGATGAGGAGCGTGTGATAGCTATACTGCCGGTGGGTTATGCAGATGGTCTCAGGAGGCTATTGGGAAACAGGAGAGGCTGCCTGTTCATAAAGAACAGGAGAGTGCCCATTATCGGTAATATTTCGATGGACATGTGCATGGCGGATATTACCGGACTTGATGTTCAGACCGGTGATGAAGCAGAGATCTTCGGTGAAAATATTAATGTTGATGAAATAGCCGGACTCTGCGGAACGATTCCTTATGAGATACTCACATCCATCCCAAGAAGAGTGAAGAGGGTATTTTACAGAGAATAGAAAATCAAAAAACACGGAGACACGGAGAGCACGGAGGGACATAGAGTTACAGGTCATGCAGGTCTTGCAGATCTTACAGTCAGTTAGTCTCTGTGGTTCTCAGTGCCTCTGTGTTTAAAAAATATTAATACCTTGCAACGAGGGGCATTCTCCGGCCAGCGCCGAATGCCTTGGATGATATCCTCAGGATTGGAGGTGTCTGGTACCGCTTATATTCATTATAGTTGATCATCCTGATTACATTGTATACAGTATCTCTGTCGGCGCCTTCCCTGATAATTGATTCAGGCGTCCTCTGCAATTCTATGTACTTGTACAGGATAGGATCGAGAACACTGTAATCGGGAAGAGAATCGGAATCGAACTGGTCAGGCCTGAGCTCTGCCGAAGGTAGTTTCTTTATGATGTTCACCGGTATTACCTCGGTGTCCCTGTTAATGTATCCTGCCAGTTTGTAGACATCCGTTTTGTATACATCGCCAATAACAGAAAGACCTCCCGCCATGTCGCCATACAATGTTCCATAACCTACAGCAGCCTCACTTTTATTTGAAGTATTCAGCAAGATGCATCCTGTCTTATTTGCAACAGCCATGAGCAAAGTCGCACGTATCCTTGCCTGGATATTCTCTTCAGTAACATCCGGTGACATTCCGCTGAAAACAGGTTCAAGAACAGATTCAAAAGAGGTAAAAGGTTTTTCGATACTGATTATATCGTATTTTACTTTAAGCTTTTCAGCCAGCTCAACTGCATCTGTTACCGAATGGTCAGTTGAGTACCTTGAAGGCATCAGCAAAACCCTGACATTACTGTTACCAAGAGCTTCGACAGCAATACACATCACAACTGCGGAATCTATCCCCCCGGAGAGTCCGAGTATGCAGTTTTTGAATCCGGTTTTCGAGAAATAGTCTTTAACACCAGTTATGAGAGCATCATGGATCAGCTTTATTGACTCTGGAGCCTTGAGGGAGTTTTTACTAAATGAGATTTCCTCAAGCGTATATGTCCTTAGGGTTTCGGTAAAGTAGGGCAGCCGGTCGGCTATCGCTCCTTCAGGATTGATTACCAATGAACCACCATCAAAAATGAGCTCGGTATTGGCTCCGGTCTGGTTTGCCATAATCAAGGGCAGCCCGTATCTGGCTGCTTTTGATCTGAATATAGATTCTTTTGCATCGAGCCTGGTATAGGAAAATGGTGATGCTGATATGTTGATCAGAAGATCAGGTTTCTGTTTGAAAAGTTCATCGGCAGGAGATATTGTGTACAATCTTGATCTCTCGAATTCATTATCGAATGGTTGTTCATCCCACATATCCTCGCAAATTGTCAATGCCAGCTTTAATCCTTTAAAATTTATGACATGAAAATTTCTCTCGGGCTCAAAATACCTGTATTCATCAAATATGTCATAAGTCGGAAGAAGAGCCTTGTTGGCTGTATCGATAATTTTTCCTTCAGAAAGCAGCAGGGCTGAATTCCAGAGCTTCTTCCCCTGCGGATTTTTATTCAATGTGGGAGAACCTACAATGGCAGAAATCCCTAGACAATGATTCGCAATTTCAATAACAGTTTTGTTGCACTTCTCTATGAAATCATACCGGTCCAGAAAATCGAGCGGTGGGTATCCGGGGACGCATAATTCTGAAAACACCACCAGGTCAGAACCATCCTTCTTTGCCTGACTGATAGCATTGCAAATCAGATCTTTATTTCTTTCAAAATCCCCGATTTTATAGTTGAGCTGGGCAACCGAGATTTTCATCGTTTCAGAAGTTAATACCCAGCCTGAAACTGAGGAGCTTATGTGTTACTTTGTCTTTTCGCTGGCGGTTGTTCTCTTTTGTCACGTCGAGAAAATTGTTTTCGAAATTCAGTCCGGCAACCAGGGCAGTGGAGCCCCCGAGTGAATATTCAATACCGGCAGTTATATGCCAGGACATGTTGAAGAGCCTGAGCTCGCTTTTTGCATTTTCTCCGGAGATGTCGAGGGCAGGGATGTCAGCCTTTCCTCCGATATTGATCTTCGGATCAATTCCAACGTTCGCAAAATATGTCAGGTAACCTATTTCGTTTGTGTTGAATTTCAAACCAACAGGTATGGATAGATATTGAATTTTGTAGACAACAGTTTGCCCGGGAAGAACCACCGATTCGAAATTGCTGAACTCGAGCCTGGTTGTGTCAGCGCTTTTCAGCTTTCCACCAGCGCTGATTATATTAATACCTGTTGAGAATGCGTAGTTATCACCGAAATAATTATTGAAAACAAGCCCGAGATTGAAGCCGGGCCTTGCGCCATCATTTTTTACCTGGTGAACATCTGTTCCGAACCATGAGATCACCGGATCAAAGTGAAGGCCAAAGCCTATTTTTTGAGAATTGCCTGATTGGGCATCCATAATTATCGGGATCAGCAAAAGAACTATCGAGAACCTTAATCTCGGCAATGGACGGGGATTTTTTTTCATAACTGGATTCATTTCAATTCTTCGTTGAAGTACATTACTGCGAAGGGTTGAATAATTTTCAAACGTAAAATTAATAAATATATGTAGAAGAAGTTATTAAATTTGTTCTTCACCGGAATTGACCGTTATGAGATTCATAATAATTTCTCTTCTTATAATTTCTTTAATTGCAGGTTCCTCGTGCAGGAGAGACCATTACAAGGTAAATACCTCATCAATTAATGTAAATATCGGGATAAAAAGGCTCGAAAAGGATATGTTCAGTATTAGTCCGGAGAAAATTGCTGAGTCTGTTCCGGTGTTAAGAGAGAAGTATAGCGGATTCCTCCAGTATTTCAGCTATGTGATCAAAGCAGGAGATATTAATGAACCTTCATTTGGTGATATGCTTGTGAGGTTCTGCACTGACAGGCTAAATAATGAGATTTATGATTCTGTAATGAAGGTATTCCCGGAAGTTACTGAAATTGAAAACGGGCTGGAGGATGCTTTCAGACACTATATTTATTATTTCCCCGAAAGAAAAGTTCCTTCTGTTTATACATGTATTACCGGATTCAATTACAGTATAATTGCCAGTGACAGCATACTGGGCATCAGCCTTGACCGTTACCTGGGAGCCTACAGCCGGTACTACCCGCAGCTTGGGATCTACAGCTATATATCAGCAAGAATGACACCCCTGAATGTAGTTCCCGACTGCATGTATGGCTGGGTTGATTCCGAATGGATTTTTGATTCCACCGGATATGCGGTCGATAACGTTCTGTCCAGGATGATTCACTATGGGAAACTGAAGTACTTTGAGAAGTGCATGCTGCCCGATGAACCTGACGAATTGATCTTTGGATTCACAACCGGCCAGATGAATTTCTGCAGGAACAATGAGCTCCAGATGTGGCAGCACCTCATCGAACACGATTTGCTTTTCAGCACTGAACAGTTCGAAATACGCAAGCTTACTGAAGATGCTCCTTTTACTTCATATTTTACAAACGAATCTCCCGGCAGGGCCGCAAACTGGATTGGGTTCAGGATAATTGAATCTTATATGATGAAAAATCCGGGAGTAAAATTAGAAGAACTGATGAAGGAGACTGATATCCAGGGGCTGCTTCAGAAAGCAAAGTATTCTCCGAAATAAACCCGGGCAGACACAGAGTTCACGGAGTTTATAACAATTAAACCCGGTGGCACTCTGTGTTCCGCGGGATACCTCCGGATCAGATTGTCTGTGCGCTGACACTGACAACTGATCTGCATTCTTCAGCACATCTGCGGCACGACTCCATACAAACCCTGCAATGATCCATATGCATGGAATGTTTTTCACATTCATCAGCGCAAGCATCGCATATCTTGGCACACAACAGGCTTATTTCGCTTGAGAATTCGCTATCTGCTGCAAGCGCTTTTGCAGTGAACAGGCAGAAATCGGCACAATCCCTGTCGAGCTTGATGCACCTTACCAGTCCCTTCACATTTTCCTCATCCAGACAGGCATTCTCGCAATGAATGCAATCTGTCGCACATTGATACAGTGTATCAATTACCTTGGTGTATTGTTCATGGCTCATAAGCATTGATTTTTTAGTTCCTAAATCTAACATCATGAGCAAGATTTTGTTTTTCAGGGATCGTATTAATTATACTGAGTACCCGACTTGTCAAGCCTCATCCCACCCATTGATTTTCTTCTTATCCAACATTGCTGACGATGTCTTAAAAGTCATTTTTAACCGCAAAGTGCGCAAAGTTTAACGCAAAGCACGCAAAGTTAAATACTGAAAGATAACCCTTTGCGTTCTTAGCGAGATCTTTACGACCTTTGCGGTTAATAGATATTTACTTTTGATGCACTTTTGGAAGAAGAAATGAAATAAATGTGTATAAATATGAGTTCACGCATGAGAGGGAAAAAGTAGTTGAAGCCTGTTATCCGAGCCGTCATGATATATATTAAAATGGCTCTAATCAAGTTTTTGTACTTCTATTATGGTTTTTCAGCCACGAAGTGGCTGAATATGAATATCCCCGGATGCAATCCGGGGATAAAAACAAAACACAGTTAAAACCCTGAAAGGGTTTAATATTACTTATACTATATAGGTATTACTTTCATTTGTTCACATTCAGCTCCTTCAGAGCTGTCCATCTGAGGACATTAAGACCCCAGGCGTATGCCTGGCGTTATTCACTTTAAGCTCTTTCAGAGCTTGTGAACTATATCTCTCAGTTTCGTTATATGAACTCCAATTTAATCATTTGAAACACGGATCATATTTAATAACAGAGCCATTAAAATATATATTATAATATAATTAACAAAATTGATCCCGGATCAGGATTCAGACATTACTTTTTTGGCTTTCTTTTCGATTATTTTCCTGATTTTGGAATAGGAAGTAGGCGGACCATTCCTGATTTCCTTATTGTCGACAAAGACAGCGTCGGCAATTCCCCATTCGCGCTGTATATCCTTATTAAGTGTGTCGAATTCACGTATTTCGACCTGATCCTCAAAGCCGGCAATCGCTCTCTTGATTCTCTCATATACAATATTCTGAGCCTGGCACCATCCGTTCATAAACAGGGATACATTTACCTTTCCAGGTGTGAGTTCCGGCAATTTTTTCTTTTTAATGCATGATGGAGGTAATGCATCCGGCTGGAAAGGTTTCCAGAGAAGCCTTATGATCCCGTCTTTATCTGCAACCTTATAGCCTTGCTTCCTGAACCAGGAAGCTCTCATGAAAAACGGAAGCCAGATGCCCCAGGCGGTAATGCCTTTGGCGCCGGCCATCTTTGCATCATCCTCTGCAGCTTTCAGGAGCGCTTTGCCGATTCCTTTTTTCTGATGGTTGCCGATCCCTTGTTTATGTCCGTGTACCCAGATGCAAAGAATTGAAAAAAGATCCTTCCCCTCGAATATTGAAATCTCGATAGGGAGATATTGTATCATCCCGACTATATGACCGTCAGTATCCTTTGCAAGCTTTACCCTGAGGCCTTTGTCTTTCATTATCCTGTACCAGCAGGTCTTTTGATCACCAGCTTCCTTTATCTCGTCTGACCAGTCTTCAAGACAGCAGAAATAGGCGTTTTCATGTTCCTGATTCAGATCTAATATTTCCATGATTTTCAAGATAAATTTGTTATATCAATTATGATATTAACAGAGCCTGTTCTAATAATGAAGTC
Source organism: uncultured Bacteroidota bacterium (assembly GCA_963744745.1). GTDB lineage: Bacteria > Bacteroidota > Bacteroidia > Bacteroidales > VadinHA17 > LD21. The sequence goes on from CAVUVD010000007.1 coordinate 6,341, forward strand.
AGTGCAGGCAGGCCCTGTTTAAAATGTCTTCATGATGTAAATTCTTACCTTAAAGGTAGTTAATCCCGGAAAATGGTGATTATTATTGAAAAAGTTTGAGGTTAATGTCCTGAAAATTCTTACGAACATATGTCATAACGGGTATCAGGTAGTTGCGGGAATACAATTATAAAATGGGCAATTCCGTCAGTTTGCCAATTCTTTCATAGAATCTGATCATAAACTCTGTCTTACTTCTATTCTGCTGAATTCAGGGATGACCCTTTCAGCAAAATCATTTATAAACTGTTCCTGGTTTGTGTTAACATTATGGAGATCTATTTCGGAGAATCCTAAGTCAACATATTTCGATATCCATTCAACATGCCTGCCGGTGTCCTCTGAGATGTGCACAAGCTGTGCAACTTCATCAGGCTTCACATGTTCGGCAAGGTTTTCGAACTGGGAAGGATTTCTGAGCTCTGCCTGCACTTCACTTGCAAAAACATTCGTTCTCCATTGCCTGAAAGCTCCATCAAGAGCAGCATTATATGTTTTATCATACGACAGCTGAACCTTTATTTTCATGGGTTTGTTCTCACCTCCGTTCTCCTTCCATGCCCTGATGACCTTTATTAGCTTTTCCCCGGGCTGTGAAATGGTGATCAGGCTATCTGTCCATGATGCCATCCACCCGGCAGTTTCAGGTGATATTGCAGCCCCGGTAAGCTTCATATCGGTAACAGGTTTTGTGTAAAGCTTTGCTTCTGAGATTTTAAAAGGTTCTCTGGTTGACACTGTTTCGCCCTTCCAGAGGGACCTGATGATGTCTGCTGCGGATTTCAGCCGTTCATTCCTCTCTTTTTTGGGAGGCCAGAATTCCCCTGTTATGGTTTCATTCAGCGCCTGCCCGCTTCCGATAACCAGCCAGAATTTTCCCGGAAACATCTGATCCAGCGTCGCTGAAGCCTGAGCAATGATAGCAGGATTGTACCTGAATGACGGACAATTTACAACACCGAAACTAATAGCGGTTCTGCTCATTGCCGCTCCAAGCCAGGACCAGGCAAATCCGCTCTGTCCTTGTTCATTGCTCCAGGGTGCGAAATGATCGGAAGAAAGGCAAAATGAAAAGCCTGCTTCTTCTGCTTTTTTTGCGAGGTACAGCAACTCCCGCGGAGAGAACTGCTCATGTGATATATGGTATCCTAACCTGATCATAATATTTCATTTCTTATTATCGGTAATTACCTGAAACCACCTGTATCCATAAGGATGAAGATCAAGCTGATCTAACCTGGCTTTACGGTTGTATTTTCTGTCTTCAAATACCGACACCAGATGATCCGGTTTAATATCAGTTTTGAAGCTTACAACCAGCTTTTTTTCTGAAAGATTATATGCCACAAGCATTAACTGTCCTTTATTTTCAAAGTACCAGCCAGCTGCTTTTGAATCATCAGGTTTCATAATATGCAGACGGCCTTCTCCTATTTCAGGATACTGCAGCCGTGCCCGAATCAGTTTACTCATGAAACTAAGGAAAGAATCAGGATCAAGTTGCTGATCGCGGACATTCACCTTCTTATAATTGAAATCCCCTTTCGATATAACTGGCCTGTATAGCTTTTCGGGAGGGCCAGCTGAAAATCCCCCGTTTGTGTCTGCAGACCATTGCATCGGAGTTCTGACGCTTTCTCTTTCCTTCAGATTCAGATCATCACCCATCCCTATCTCTTCTCCATAGTTTATAAGGGGAATGCCTGAAAAGCCGAAAACCATTGCATAGAACAGTTTCATCCTTCTGATGTCCTGTTTAAGCATAGGAGGGAGGCGGCGTCTTATCCCATGTCCGTATACCTTCATGTTTTCATCAGGAGCGAATTCCTTCCAGACTTTTTTCCGGTCATTTTCAGTCAGCATTTTCAGGTTAAGCTCGTCATGATGTCTCACATAATTAAGCCAGTGTGCCTTGCTGAAATCATCATACATTTCAAGCGCCGGATGGAGCGCACTGCCTTTTTTCTTCGCAAAAGCGACGAAAGAGTACCTGTTTGCATGGAAATTGAAGAGTATATGTAACCTGGGATCACCTTTTTCACTAATGAAATAATTGTTTATTTCTTTAGGTTCAACATCTGCTTCTCCCAGGAGAATAGCGTCGGGTCTTATTTCCCTGAGAAGATTGTTCATCCTGTCGAAGAGAGTATGCAGGTTACCGAAATCAATATGCTCAACATCAACAGTATTTGTAACTGAATGAGCAGCATCGATCCTGAATCCTGACACCCCCAGCCTTATCCAGAACTCCATGATCTTGCAGATCTCATCAATTACTTCCTGGTTTGCCAGGTTAAGGTCAGCCATGTGTTCATAATACTCATGCAGGTACCATGAGCCGGTTTTTTCACTATACTCCCATTTGCTTTTTTCCGAGTCACTCATTTTGGAACCTGTGTCCGGATCATCATCCCAGATATAGTAATGACGGTATTTTGACTCCCTGCTGCTTTCCGATTCGAGAAACCATGGATGTTTAACGGATGTATGATTCGCAATAAGATCTATGATTATTCTTATTCCTCTCTCTTTTGCTTCATCAATCAAACGGACAAAATCTCCAAGGCTGCCAAGGAGGGGATCGACATTATAGAAATCAACCACATCATAGCCATTGTCGAGTTTAGGAGAAGGAAAAAAGGGCAGTAACCAGATACAATTTACACCGAGTGAACGGATATAACCGAGTTTGGAGATGACACCCTGGAGATCGCCTGTCCCGTCTCCGTTTGAGTCATAGTATGCTTTGACATCAAGTGAGTAAAGGACAGTATTCTTGTACCACATAATAAGGTGTTTTCTGAAAGATTAACATCTGTTCCCGTGATTTGTTAAGGCGAGAGGCTTTTTTGGAAAATCATTTATCATCCGTAATTTTACAGAAAGAAATACTCATTGAGCGGCAAATATTTTGATACAGGT
>CAVUVD010000008.1:0-18009 GCA_963744745.1 uncultured Bacteroidota bacterium
GGGAAAGATAAAAAAAAAGCAACTCATTTAGATGAATTGCTTTTTATATAAAATTGGAATATTCTAGAACTTGAAAGCCACACCCAGGTTAAGGTACGCAACACCATAACCAAGCTCAAGCATTGCTGCCATACTATCTGAGAAGTAATATCGGCCACCAATGAAAAAGGAAGAAACTAAACCACTACCGGGGCGGTACAAACAGGGCGCACCTGTACCGATCATTTAGATGAAGCAACCTTATATCCGATCATCAATCCTGCATAGGTATCAAGCTTGTCAACGAGAGGGTAATGGAATGTACCTCTGGGACCGATTATAATATTTGTATATCTTGTAATGATCGGTCCACTTGTATGAAGCAAATCCAAGATACCCTCCAACTCCAATAACACCTTTCTCGATAATGTTATCAACAACTGCAACTTCAAAGGATCCCGAAAGTGGAGGTATAGCGCCGTTATATCCAATTCCGGAATATAATGTTGAACCTATTCCAAGTCCCAGATTAAGCACCTTATCGCCTTTATTGAAAGTGGATTCCTGTGCTAAAAGCTGTGTCAGTGAAAAGCATGCAACAACAAACCAAACGAGAATTTTTTTCATATCAGTAATTTTAAAAATTTATTTCAAAGATAATTAAAAAATCGGCAAGTGAAATAAGTTATTGCTGTAATATCATCATTAACAGGCATAAACAGAATTTGTTCAATATTTGTATTACATTAATTATCAATCATTAAAGTCACAGGTTCATGAAAAGCCTGTACATACCGGCCGCAAGAGCCGCTCCTGCAAGCGGACCGGCGACCGGAACCCAGGAATAAGCCCAGTCACTATCACGTTTCCCCGGAATAGGAAGAATCATATGCATTATCCTTGGTCCCAGGTCTCTTGCCGGATTTATGGCATACCCTGTTGGTCCGCCAAGTGAAAGTCCAAGTCCCAGGACAACTATAGCTACGGGCAGGGCATTCAGAGAACCAAGACCTACTTCAGGTTCTGCCATATACAGCACGGCCAGAGTAAGCACATAAGTTCCGATTACCTCAGTCGCGGCGTTCCACCAGTAACTCCTGATATTTGGTCCGGTACTGAAAACAGCAAGTTTAAGATCTGCATCGGTGGTTGCATCGAAATGTTTTTTATACGCCACCCATACAAGGAAAGCTCCAAACATAGCGCCAAGCATCTGTGCAGCTACATACAGGGGCAGATTCGCAATATCAAATTTATCCGCAAGCACGAGCGCCAGGGTAACTGCAGGATTAAGATGGGCTCCGCTTACAGGAGCAGCAATCAGAACTCCTGTAAAGACTCCGACAGCCCACCCGAAAGTTATAACGATCCAGCCGCTGTTGTTTCCTTTTGTTTTATTGAGAAGCACATTCGAGCAAACACCGCCTCCGAAAACAATGATCATCGCGGTCCCGAAAAATTCAGCAAAAAATTCGTTCATAGGGTTATCGTGTTAGATTATCTATATTATAAATGGTACAAGGTTCACGGTTCAGGGCTCAGGGCTCAAGGCTCAGGGCGCAGGGCACAGGGCTCAGGGCGCAGGGCACAGGGCACAGGGCGCAGGGTTCAGAGTTCCTCGGACCAGGCATTTGCGGCTTTTACAGCCCTGTGCCAGCCTTTAATCAGCGACCCGGTTTCCTCCCTTTTCATGCCGGGTGTGAAGGATTTATCCACCTGCCATTGCTGTTTTATTTCGCTGATACCACTCCAGTAATTTACTGCGAGACCTGCCAGGTAAGCAGCACCGAGAGCAGTTGTTTCTGTGATTTTAGGTCTGACAACATCCGCCTGTAGCAGGTCTGACTGGAACTGCATCAGCTTGTTATTAACAGTTGCACCTCCATCCACTCTCAATTCACGTATATGAATACCTGAATCGATCTCCATAGCTTTAAGTACTTCGAGGGTCTGGAAAGCAATACTGTCAAGGGCAGCCCTGGCAATATGGGCGGAAGTAGATCCCCTGGTCAGGCCAACAATAGTTCCCCGCGCATGCTGATTCCAGTGAGGAGCTCCCAGTCCCGCAAAAGCGGGAACGAAATAAACACCTTCACTGTCCTTAACCTTTCCGGCAAGTTTCTCAACATCAGCAGAACTCCTTATTATGCAAAGACTGTCTCTGAGCCATTGTACAACGGCTCCTGCAATGAAAATACTTCCTTCAAGGGCATACATTGTTTCATTTCCTGTTTTCCATGCTATGGTTGTAAGCAGCTTGTTTTTCGATTCAATAGGTTTACCTCCGATATTCATCACCATGAAGCAACCTGTGCCATACGTATTCTTCACCATTCCCGGTTCGATGCACATCTGTCCGAAAAGAGCAGCCTGCTGATCACCTGCAATACCTGCAACCGGCAGGTCAGATGAGAAATGACCATGTGTTGTACCATAAACCTCACTCGACGATTTCACTTCAGGCAATAAAGAAGAAGGAATATCGAATATTTTCAGCAGCTCATCATCCCATTTTAGAGTATGAATATTGAAAAGCATTGTGCGTGAAGCATTTGTAACATCTGTTACATGTATTTTTCCGCCCGACAGGTTCCAAACCAGCCAGGTATCAACTGTTCCAAAGGCCAGATCACCCTTATCAGCGAGCCTTCTTGCTCCTTCGACGTTGTCGAGTATCCATTTGATTTTTGTTGCCGAGAAGTAAGCATCGATAATCAATCCTGTCTTCTTCCTGATCTCATCACTATATCCCTGGCTTTTCAGCTTATCGCAGAAGTCAGCAGTACGACGGTCCTGCCACACAATCGCCTTGTGAACCGGCTTACCGGTTTTCCTGTTCCAGATTATTGTCGTCTCACGCTGGTTTGTTATGCCGATGGCAGCTATATCGCTACTCTCAAGTCCGGCACGGGTTATCGCTTCGAGAGCCACACCGGCCTGGGTTGACCATATTTCTTCTGCATCGTGCTCCACCCATCCGGGTTTGGGAAAGAATTGTGTGAATTCTTTCTGTGAAGTTGCGACAGGAACCCCGTTCCGGTCAAACACAATCGCTCTTGAACTTGTTGTTCCCTGATCCAGCGCAAGGATAAATTTTTTCATTTAATCAATATTAAGGATGAACTAAATATATTTACTCACAAGTTGTTTATATGACTCAACCTGCTCATTCCTCCATTTCTGATCATACCCATGTTCTGCTGCAATAATCCCGGCTGTTAAAGGAGCCATTTCGAGGCTTGCACGTGCATTCAGGAACAGAGCCCTGGTTCGCCTGGCAAGAATGTCTTCAATATTGCATACCATTTCATTCCTGCTGATCCAGATTATCTCAGCTTTTGTATAAGGGAGTAAGTCATGCAATGGTTTTCCCAAATCCGGATCCAGAGCGATCATTTCCCTGATCCCGGCAACACCCCTGCCATAAATTTTCAATCTGCCATTATCATCATTGATATTGTTGTACAGCCTCAACTCCCTGGTTGCACATTTCCTGTCTTCAAGAAAACCAACGCTAATGGCTTTATCCAGTGTCTCCTCCGCCATTCTCCTGTATGTTGTCCACTTCCCTCCGACTATTGAGAGAAGCCCGGATGGTGAGATTGCAATTTTATGCCTTCGTGAAACCTCTTTTGTCGATCCTGGATTATCCGGATCGGCGGCCAGCGGACGCAATCCTGCAAAGATGCACAGAATGTCCTCTCTCGATGGTTTTTTATCGAGGTAATCTCCAGCAGTTTTAAGTATGAATCCTATTTCCTTCTCCAATGCAACAGGTTCCAGACTGACTTCATTCAGCGGAGTATCTGTTGTTCCGACAACCACCTCATCATACCACGGAATTGCAAACAGTACCCTGCCATCATCGGTTTTTGGGATCATAATGGCCGAATCACTTTGCAGAAACGATCTGTCGAGAACAAGATGCACCCCCTGGCTGGGCTTAATCGTTGGCTTTGATTCAGAGTCATCCATTCTTGCGATTTCATCTGCAAATACCCCGGTGGCATTGATCACAAGCCCCGATCTGAAAATCATCTTCTCTCCAGATTGCTGGTCAACTGCAGCAACACCGGCTATTCTGCCATCATTACTCTTTTCAAACCCGGTAACACGGAAGTAGTTAATCACAAAACCTCCATTCTGCACAGTCTGCTCTGCAAGAGCTATTGCAAGTCTTGAATCATCAAACTGACCATCGTGATAAACAACACCACCCCTCAATCCTTTTTTTCTTAAAAGCGGAAGCCTGGCAATTGTTTTTTCCCGGTTGAGAAAATATGATTTCCCAAGGCTAAGACCACCTGCGAGGAGATCATAAAACTTAAGACCAACAGTATACTTAATTGCATCAAATAAAGTATAAACCGGAATGACGAACTCCTGGTTGAACGTAAGATGCGGAGCATTTTTAAGCAAAATCCCTCTCTCTTTCAGCGCCTCCATTACAAGTAACAGATCGCCCTGTGCCATGTATCGCACTCCACCATGTACAAGCTTGGTACTCCTCGATGATGTACCTTTTGCAAAATCCGATTGTTCCAGGAGGAGTGTTTTATATCCGCGTGTTGCTGAGTCCAGGGCAATACCCAATCCGGTTGCACCGCCTCCGATAACGATCACATCCCAGGTCTTGTCAGGGTGCTTCCGTAGCTCATTTATAATTTCCTGCCTGTTCATCAATGTAAAATAACGCTGAAAGTACAAAAAAAAATAACAAAGCCTCAGACATCTCATTACGGCAACAGGCATCAGGCATCAGGCTTCCGGCAGCAATAACCGGATAATCATGCCCGATGCCGGTTGCCGGTCGCCGGTTGCCGTTAGTAAAATTTCAGACAGGCAGGAGCCGGAATGTTGTATTTTTTTGGAGCATTACCCGGAAGACCGGTGTTCTTATTCAATCTGAAAACAGCGATGCTGTCTGATTTCTGATTCCCGACAAGCAGAAATTTCCCTGAAGGATCCAGGGTAAAGTTCCTTGGCCAGTTACCTCCGCAAGCGGTATGTCCGGCAAGTTTCAGCAGCCCGTCAGGCTGAACAGCGAATGTTACAATAGTATTATCACCCCTGTTAGATCCGTATAAATACCGTCCATCAGCGCTTATGTGCAGATCGGCACAATAATTATCCATATCATATCCTTCCCTCACTGTTGATAATGTCTGGATGAGTTCAGGTTTACCTTCGAGGGAGAAAACAGTGATTTTGGAGCCCAACTCATTTATGACATAGAGCTTTGACCCGTCATTGCTGAATTCAAAATGCCGGGGACCAAAACGCTCCGGAACTGTAAGTGTATCAATTGAAGAAAGAACACCACTTGCAGTATTGAAATTAAATCTGAAGATCATATCCTGTCCAAGATCTGTTATATAGATCTTTTCACCGGCCGGATCATTGAGTATCATGTGTCCATGCGAATCGTCAGGCTCACTTTTCAGAAATAAGATCGTATCTGTAATTGTTTCAGGCAATCCTTTTTCATCCAGCCTGACAACAGCAACAGAACCATTTGGATAATTGGCCAGGAAAAGGAAACCGCTATCCGGTGACATTGAAATATAGCAGGGACCCCCGTATGGAATAAGCATTTCATTCTGTTTTTCAAATGAAGCCTCACCTTCATTGTACTTATACGTGGTAAGCCCGCCTCCGAATGCTCCGTTAAACTCCATCACCTCATTCGCAACATACAATAAACTATTCTCCGATGAATAGCAGAAATACGAAGGATTAGGTCCAACATCGGATTGTGATACAAGAGTCAGGTCGCCATTTTTCTCATTGAAGTCGAATACAGAAAGACCCTTTTCTCCGGGCTTGGTAAAACTCCCGACAAACAGCCGCGAATCGGTATATTTCCACATGAAGTAATAAACAAGTAACGATACTAACCAGCTAAATTGAACAATCCTAATTTTCATGGGCATTCAGTTTATATTCTTTAAGTACTTTAAGTACTTTAAGCACTCTAGGCACTTTAGCGCACTTTAGCATACTTTAGATACTTCTGGGCACTCTAGTGCACTTAAAAAAGAAGAGGCCTTCCGCGGCCTCGTCTTAATAATGATAATAAGGCCTACACCTCAAAGCTATCTGCTTCCCTGTAAGCCTGTATGAGTGCCAGTTCACCTTCTTTGGTACCGCGCCGGCTGTTGCCGTGCTCCATGCAGATTGTGCCCTGGTATCCCTTGTTATAGATGTATTTGAAGACACTCTTGTAGTTGATCTCACCCGTGCCCGGTTCATTCCTGCCGGGATTATCACCGCAATGGAATGCCCCTGTTTCGCCCCATGATAGTTCCATGTTTGGAATGAGGTTACCTTCAGTGATCTGCTGATGATACAGATCGTTCAGTATCTTGCATGAAGGCCTGTTAACTGCCCTGCATATTGCATAGGTCTGAGGTATGCGCTGCAGGAACAATCCCGGGTGGTTGATATACGGGTTAAGAGGTTCAAGCACAAGTGTAATGCCTTCAGGTTCCATGATATCACAGCAAAGCCTCAGGTTATCAATGGCATTCGCAAGCTGATAATCGGGATGAAGCTTCATATCATATCTGCCCAGGACAATAAGCGCCAGTTTTGCGCCGGTTCTCTTTGAGCATTCCACTCCTTCCTTCATACTTGCGGTGAGCATATCACGGACTTCCTGCGTATTGAGAACGAAATCCTGCTTTCCTGAGTCTGCCCTGAGAACATAGGGACCAAAATCCATTCCCAGGCGGCTCAGCTCATTCATCATCTTATCCTGTTCTTCAGGTTTCCTGCGCATCAGACCATTGTCAAATATTGCCCGGAAACCCTGGTCATGACAGAATTTGATATTATCGATCAGGTCTTCTCCGGCATTTTGACGGAACATCCCTAATCCCGGTGCGTATTTGAGCTTAAATGGTTTCACCGCATCCGTGGCTTTTTGCTGCTTTGAGGTTACGGATGAGCCAAAAACTGCAGGAGCAGCTAAAATAGCGGCTCCTGTAGTACTGACTTTTCTTATGAAATTCCTTCTTGAGTTATTCATAATTAAGTTCTGGATTTCTGATTATCCCTGAGCTGCTTTTTTCCTTGCTGCGGCTCTTTCTTCAGCTCTTTTCCTTTCGGCTTCGGCATCATAAGCCAATCCTGCTATTGGTACAGTTTTGTCCATTGCAACAGGACCGAATTCAAATACTGTTGGACCGAGTTTGAGATCGGAGTTCATCATTTCATCCCAGGTTGTTTCTTTACCAGTGTAGGAAGAAATACGACCCATGATTGCCACCATTGTTGAAACAGCGGTATTTTCAAGCTCGTTGAAAGGCTTATTCTCCCTGATTGACTGGACCATGTCAATATGTTCCTGGACATATGGGTCAACTGCCGGGCGGTTGGTTGGTTTACCATCTTTGTCAAGAGGGTATTCATACTTCCAAACTTCTGTTCCAGTAAGGTCAAGTATCGAATCAACGCAGTTGCTCGATCCCTTGGTTCCCTGGATTCTCTCTGATACATTTGGTGTTGTACCATTAATCTGGCGGCACATGCTGTGGAAATGCATTCCGTTTTCGAATGTGAAGTCAACACTGAAATTATCATACTGATTCCCTGTTACACGACGCAATCTTGAACCCATACCTACAGCTTTTACAGGATGCATTCCGGTGAACCAGTTCATAACATCGAGGTTATGCACATGCTGTTCAACGATATGATCACCTGATAACCAGGTCCAGTTAACCCAGTCACGGATCATCCATTCCATTTCTGTCCATTCGGGATTATTATCGCGATGCCATAGTTTACCACCATTCCAATAGACATTACCACCGGTGATATCACCCATAAGTCCCTGCTGAACCTGCTGCCATGTAGCAACATAGTTACGCTGGTGACGACGTTGTGTTCCTGTTACTATTGTAAGACCCATACCTTTTGCCTTCTCAGCAGTAGCCATTACTGATCTTGCACCTACAGGATCAACGCAAACAGGCTTTTCTGCAAATACATGTTTCTTGGCTGCAACTGCTGCTGCAAGATGTTCTGGACGGAACATCGGAGGAGTTGCCAGGATGATAATATCTACTCCGGCATCGATAACCTTCTGATAAGCATCGAACCCGACAAAGCATTTATCAAGAGGAACTTCCTGATTTTTTTCTTTCAGGATCTTTTCACGGCAGGAATCAACCCTGTCTTTAAAAGTGTCACCTAATGCAACAATCTGAAGATTAGGTCCTGCACTGAGGAAGTTAATGGCTGCACCTGATCCGCGGCCACCACAACCGATCACTCCTGCTTTCAGAACCGGTCCGTCAGGAGCCTGATCCAGAAAAGTTGGAATTTCAACAACTTTTTTCTGTTCGCGGGAACAGCTTGTAATAAGTGAGGGAACAACCACACCGGCTACTCCCACAGTTGCTGCTTTTCCCAGAAAATTACGTCTTGAGATACCTGCTTTTTTCATACTGATTTTAGTTTTGTGAAGAACTATGGTTAAAGAATTTGACAATACTTGTGAGTGCAACCAAATGTAGACAACCACCATGAAATTAACAAATTTTTAAAACCCTTTAAGCTTTTTTAACTAATCTTCCCTACTTCAGAAAAACAATAGTGATTGCTCAGGTTTTCTGTTATTTCTTTTAAAGTTAGGAAAATAAAATGAATATTTGAAGAGTGAGATCAAGTGAGTATTTTTACCCGATGAAATATCCTTCTTTTCTTCTGATATTCATATTGTCCGCCCTTCTTATTTCTTGTCGGGATAAGCCAGGGACTAATGCAAATTCTACAGGAGAATTGCCCGGAATAATCCCTGATTATAACGGAATAAAAATACCGTTCAACATAGCTCCTTTAAACTTCCGGATAACAATTCCGGGATCAGCATTCCATGTGAAGATCCGGTCTGAATCGGGTGATGAAATCAACATAACTTCAGGAAACGGGAAAATCATAATACCTGAAAGAAAATGGAAATTATTTGCAGGGAATAACAAGGGAAAGGAGTTCAGTATAGAAGTGTTCGTCAAAGACAGTGAAAACAACTGGTCAAAATACGAGAAAATCCTCAACAGCTTTGCTCCTGAGAATATTGATCCTTACCTGTATTACAGGCTGCTTTATCCCGGGTATGAAAGCTGGTCAGAGCTTAGCATAAATATGCGCAACCTGTCGGATTTCAGAACAAAAACTATAATAAAAAACCGCGTTGCTGAAGACAACTGTGTGAATTGTCATTCATTCAATAACGGGAAAACCGGTGATTTCCTTTTTCACATCAGAGGTTCTCTTGGCGGAACTGTTTTTTACTCAGAAAATGATTTCAGGAAAGTCAACCTGAAGACCAGGGAGATGAAAAATGGAGCTGTGTACCCGCGCTGGCATCCCTCTGGCAGATATGTGGCATTTTCGGCCAATAAAATAATACAGAGGTTTCATTCTGCGGATAACAAGAAAGTCGAAGTAAGCGATCTTGAATCTTCACTCGTTCTTTACGATGTTGAAAAAAATGAAATGACAGATATCCACATACAGGGAAGTGAGAATTCAATGGATACATATCCGGAATGGTCTCCTGATGGCAAATATCTCTATTTCTGCCGCACTTCACAGATAGGTGAGGATTATGATTATACTGACATCAGGTATAACCTGTACCGAATCCCATTCGATCCAGATATGAAATCCACCGGAAGCCCTGAGCTGATTTTTAAAGCCGACAGCATGGAAAAGAGTGTCGCTTTTCCACGGGTCTCCCCGGATGGGAAATTGCTCGTCTTCACTCTTGCCGATTACGGTTGCTTCCCGATCTGGCATAAGGAAGCTGACCTCTGGTCTGTCAGCCTGTCCGACCTGAAAACTTCACGACTTGATCTCAACAGTGATTTCACTGACAGCTATCATTCCTGGTCTTCAAATGGCAAATGGATCGTTTTCAGCAGCAAGAGGGATGATGGATTGACCGCGAGGCCTTATATCTCTTACATCGATCAATCGGGAAAAGCTTCAAAACCGTTTATACTGCCACAGAAAGATCCGGATTTCTACAGCAGTTATTTGAAAAGCTTCAATATTCCTGAGTTTGCCTCGGTTGAAGTAAGAACCACACCGGGGAAAATGCGGAAGACTGTTTTTTCGGGAGCAGTGCAGGCAAAATGGAGCAGCGGTTTTTTAACTCTGTTACGGAAGAATAAATGATGAACAAATCTCTTACCGGGCGGTTTTTTGCAGGACTTCCTTATATTATCCTGTTTTGTGGTTTGTTCACCTGGTTTGCATTCTTTGCCGATTATATTCTGTTCTTCCAGGAAAAATCCTCACTTTTCATCTTTTCACATGAATATTTTTCGGGCAAATTGTACATGCCGGGAGGCTTTCTCAAGGTGTTTTCCGAGTTTATAACCTCTTTCTATTATTATCCTGTTTGCCGGGGCATTGATCATTTCATCTGTAATTACATTTACTTCTTATTCTATATCAGCCTGCGTATACCTGATATGCGGAAAAAATGAGAAAATAATCCCGTTTGTGGCAGGGCTTCTCCTGTTCCTGGTTCAGACTGATTATACTCTTTCGATACACTATAACCTTGGAATTTTAAGTCAGGTGTTGTTCTTCCTCCTTTGCCTGAAGACGGAGAAGTATTTAAAAGGCTGGATACCTGTTCTTCTTATTCCGTCCTGGTATATCCTTACCGGAGGATTCTGCTGGATATTCCTGATAACCTTTACTATTTATCTCATAATATATAAAGCCAGGACATTTACCAGGATAGTCATGCTATGGATCATCATGATACTGACAATCATAGCCTCCGGTAATTTCCTTTTTTTTGAGAGCAAAGAATCTTTGTTGTTTTTTCCCATGGAACTTCCTGCAGTGCAGCTCACCAGGATGTTTTTTATTATTATTCTGTGTATTGTTGTTCTGCTTCCTGTTATTTCAAGAATAAACTTCCCGGTGCCGAATTTCGTCAGTGCATCCTACAATAGTGAGAGCATTATAAGGTCTGTAATAATTCTATTGTTTTTATTGCTTATCGGGGTTTACAGTTACGACAGGAAGAACAAACATTATTTCCATGTTGAAAAGCTCTTCTATGAAGGAAAGTTTGATGACATAATAAAGTATAATACGAGGTATCCCTCAGCAAACTCGCTGACACTATTTTTTAACAATATAGCCCTCGAGGAAAAAGGCATTCTGAATGACAGGCTTTTCGGATTTCTTCAGAGTCCCGATGGAAAAACACTTTTCCTCAAATGGGAGATGGTGACCGAGATGCTCAAGCGCGGCGCTTACTTCTATTACACAACAGGTATGATAAATGAAGCTCACCGCTGGGCATTCGAGAATATGGTCATGACAGGACATACGCCTGAAGGGCTTAAAATGCTTATCAGAACCGAACTGATAAATGGCAATTACATGATGGCCGCGAAGTACATCTCGCTTCTGAAAAAAACGCTCTTTTACCGGGGGGATGCCCTTCGGTTCGAAAAGCTCCTTTTCAATGATCCTGCTGTTGAATCAGACAAAGATCTTGGTATAAGGAGAAAAAACCGCGTTAAAACAGATTTTTTCTCAATAACCGATGATCCATCCATAAATATTGAACTGATCAATTCTGCCGACTCACTGAATCGTAATGCATTCGATATTAAAATTGCCTGGCTTTTATTGAAGAAAGATTACAAAGGGCTGGCTGATAATTTCACCTTGTTTGAGAAGCTGGGTTATAAATCATTTCCTGTTCATGTTGAAGAGGCATTGCTTGCGATAGCTACACTGAATGACGGCGTTTCACCATACCAGGGCAATCTTCGAATCAGCCCTTTAACACAGGAGCGATGGACTCAGTTCCTTACTGTTTTCCAGCAATATGGTAATGATTTAAAGGCAGCGGAACCTGCTTTGAGAAGGCAATTCGGAAATACTTTCTGGTACTGGGCTTTCTATAAATGAAGGAATCCTGTAATTCGATTATCAGAACCTGAATGCGATCAAAAGGTTTATGGCACTTGAGTAAATATTAACCGTCGAGTACATATCATTCCATTTTAGCACAGTATGCTGACCAACAAGATACTCATATCGTGCTTGTATTAGAATCGCCTGTTTTCTAATTCCGATGTTAGCACCGATTCCTGCTGAAAATCCTATTTGTCCATGAGTATTGAATATTTCAAAATTGTCAAATTTATTCGAATAATTTGTCAAATTAAGGAATATACTACCCATTGGTCCAAAGTCCAGAAAAGGTTGAATTTTTCTGGATGGAGGAATCGAAAATCTCATGAATAGTAGGGACTTTTAAGTTTGTAACATTGATTGTTGAATTTATAGCTTTATATTCTGCTCTGTTAATTACAGGTTCAACTTGAATACTGAACTTGTCACTTATATGGGTATCACTGATGTTCATAAATGCTCCCACTGTTAATCCATAAGTTTGCTGTAAATCATCAACAAACCTTTTCGGGATATTAAAGATGGAGAATCTTTGAATATGATATTCCGGCAACCGGCCCGAATTTAAAGATGATGTCTGTTTTTTTCTTTACGTAATTAATACACTCAACATCCGGGCATACCGCTTTATGATAATCCTCAGAGATATCAAGCAGGGAATTAACATTAAATGAAACATAGTCAGTCTTCTTTATTGTTTCCGGACTATTCTGAAAATAAACCTTCAGTATTCCGATATATTCTTTAGATTCCTTCTCATATGAAATAGGATTTAGTTCCATTTCATGTTGCGAAATTGAAGCAGTAATCGGTGTTGTTGATGATACTCTTCGTTTGTCATTCTTTAATTCTTTCAACTTGTTTCCATCTTTTCGTATATAATAATGATCAGTAAAATCTTGATAATAAAAAACATCCACAATTCCGTCAAATAAAAACTCAATGAAGGTTTTATCCGTATTTGATGAATCAACATTCAACGAATCCAGCCTTTGTGAAATATAATATTTCCCCTCATCGAATCTGTAGCCTTTAATATCACCCGGGTAGAATACTGTTTCTTCCGAATCAGTATTCAGTTTGAATATGCACCGGGAAAAATGGTCTTTTTTGTTCTCAGATTTAATAAGTCCATTTTCGATTCTGTTATCATCGAAAATAACAAATCCTGGTTTGAAATTTGGCTGAGTCTGGGCTTCCTGAAGGACAAGAAACATCGAAAATAAAAACAAACAGATTCTTTTCATCAAGGTAGATTTAACTGGTTGATATGCTGTTTCGAGTTACCAGGTAAAAAAAAATTACAACGGAAATAACACGTATTTGATAATATTTTTTAAAAAGAAAATATTACAATGAAGGCGCCTTTTCCAAGGCGCCTTCTTAATAATTATCTCTGTTTTCTGTTTAATATCCGGGATTCTGTACCGTCTGAGGAGCTTTTTTCATTTCGGTTGTTGCTATCGGCAACCAGTAAAAATGGTCGCCTGCCCAACGCCTTGAGTCTTCCAGGTCACTCTGATCAAGTTTCCATTCCATGTTTCCATTATCATACTGTTTGATCTTCATGCCATAGACATTTGTAGTGAGCTGGTCACGAACCATCCAGCGACGGGTATCATACCAGCGATGTCCTTCACCGAAGAATTCAATGGCTCTTTCGTGACGAATATAATCTCTGGCAACCAGAGGATCAGTTGTTACCCTATCGGGAAGACCTGCACGGTTTCTGACCTGGTTAAGAGCATCAATACCGTTCTGAAGGTCTGCAGTCTGACCCAATACTGCAAGTTCAATACAGGCTTCAGCATAGTTCAGCAAAATTTCAGCATAACGGAATTCAACCCATGTATTTGTATTATTATAATACTGTCCGTTTGTCTCCGGGTCCATGAATTTTTTAAGGTAATAACCTGTCTTGGTTCCATTCCATGCTTCAATGAGACCCTGACGGGTATCGTCTCCGTTGCGTCTCAGTGATCCATCGCTATTATAGAAATGTCCTGTTTCCACAGTTGGAGGAAGATCTCCACGGGTCTGCCATGGGGCGTTATGATAAAGCACAATAGCGTAAAAACGAGGCTCGCGGCCATTGTAAGGATTCAGGAGCGGATTAGTGGTAAGTTCTGCAGCAGTGGCGGTTCTAGCTGTGAACGCATCACCAGGATGATACTGGTTCCAGTTAAATTTTGAACCATCAGCCATTTCAAAACTTCTGACAGCCGGTTCAGTTGGATTGTTATTACCCCAGTTATGATAGCCGCAGGGACCGTTCCACCTGTTACAGGTATTATAGTTGCCGCCTGTCAATGGATACTGCACGCCCCATATTGTTTCTTTATTCCATGTGCCCTTTTGTGTAAAAAGCTTCTGATAGTTTTCTGCATAAGAATTTATCTGAGCCGGAGTTAAAGGCAGCGTTGGATCATTGGTATTGCCAACAAGACCAAACTGACCGTAGGTTCCATCCATGACAGCTTTTGCAGCGTCCCTGGCAGCCGTCAGGAGATTCACCTGCTGCCCTGCCGGGAAAGAAACCAGAGGATTACTAGCCTGGGCAACCCAGCCTCCGTTAGTCAACTTGCCCGAGCAGAAAAGAAGCACTCTCGCCTTAAGTGCAGCACAGGCAGCCGGAGTTGCTCTTCCCTGATCCAGTTTCTGATTAGTCAGAAGCGGAATGGCTGCATCAATGTCGCTTAAAATGAAATTCTTTGTTGCTTCAATTGAAGATCTGGTCTGGTCTGAGAAATCATCCTCAAGCTTGAAGGGTTTATCAAAGAGGAATACTCCTCCATGTCCGAACATGAGCATTGCATACTCATATGCCCTGACAAATAAAGCTTCACCCTTAAGACGTGTTTTAAGCAATTCATCATCTGCTTTCGTGACCTTAACGGCATCGATACCATCAATGATTGTATTCAGGTTCTGGATGTTTTCATAAAGATTTGTCCATCTCAGATATCCTCCATAGCCATTGTTAGCATAAAACCCCAGTTTGTCCGGGCTCATATCTCCTTTAAGATCCACGTAATTTGCGGGACGATGGATACAAAGAGTCTGATCAGTTGCAGAAGAAAGGAGATCTTCCCGCATTCCGAGGATTCCTGCATCAGTGTTTCCTCCCATCCTGTCATAACACTTTCCAAGATATGACTTTACAATATTTATGTCGGCAAAAACAACATCCTGGTTAAAGACATCGACAGCCTGCTTATCAAGAACATCAGTACATGATGTCGCAGTAAATAGCAAAGCTGTTATCGCTATAATAAAATGAGTTATTCTTTTCATATTAGAATATGTATAGAGATTTGGCATTAATTAAAAAGTAATATTCGCTCCAACAGCAAACGTTTTCATAGCAGGATATACACCCGGGTTATCAACCTCCGGATCGAATGTCTTTGTTTTAGCATATAACAAAGCCAGGTTATTGCCTGAGAAATAAACACTGGCATTCTGTATCCCGAGTGATTTGTACAGACTGGTAGGAATATTATAAGTAAGAACAAGGTTTTTCAGCCTTGCGAATGCAAAGTTGGCAAACCAGTAAGTGCTTCTCATTCCGGCATCATAACCCCAATACAGGTCATCCCTGTTATAGGCTCTTGCAACATCGGTATTGGTATTAGACGGGGTCCATCTGTTATCATAATGCCATTTGAAATAGTTTCCGGCGACACCTCTTCTGTTATCATAATAATTCGGTTTCCAGAATTCGCCCTGACCCTGAACAAGCATCGATAGAGTGAAGCCCTTATATGCAACATCAAGGTTTACGGAATAAATGTCTTCAGGAAATCCATATTTATTGAGGAAAACCCTGTCATCTGAAGTTATCTTTCCGTTGCCATCTGTATCCGCATAAATAACGTCGCCAGGTTTTGCATTTGCAGGATGAGAAACATCAGCATCAATTGCACCCTGGTCAGCATATATACCGATAGCTCTGTATAAAAGGTTTTCGTTATTATAGACAAATGGTTTCCCTTCTCTTCTTTGCCATTCTACAATCTCTGGTTCGTCCATGAATACAGTTTTATTCCTGCTGTGAGAGAAATTAAAGGTTGCATCAATGCGAAGATCGGAAGCAAGAGTCTTGTGAACTCCGAAGTCAATCTCGTAACCCTTGTTATCGACCCTTGCAATATTCTCAGTCGGAAGTACAAGCCCGGAATAACCCGGAACTGTTGCATCCCTTGGCCAGAGAATATCTTCTCTTTTGTTAAAGTAGTATTCAAAGTTCAGATGGAATAGGTCACTCATGAATTTAGAGTCAAACCCAATGTTTTGGGTAGTTTGAGTTTCCCATGTAATAACCGGGTTCGCAATTGAGGGAGGTCCGACAACAGTTTCGATTGCAGAACCGGTTCCGAAAACCATTCCGGATGATATATTAAATTTATTCAAATACTGGAATGGATCACCGGGGTCACTTCCCATTTGACCGTAAGAGGCTCTCAGCTTGAAATAATTAACAATTGATATATTATCCTTCCAGAAACCTTCCTCAGAAGCACGCCATCCTAAAAGGAGACCCGGGAAATTACCCCAGCGATGTTTTGGCGGGAATTTAAGAGAACCATCACGGCGGAAGAGAAATTCAGCAAGATACTTTCCCTTGAAATCATAGGTGGCTCGTCCAATCCAGGATTTACGGGCGTAGATGGTAGCTGTACCTCCTGTAGTCTTTTCTGCATCCGAACCTGCATCCATTGTCTGTATTAGATCTGAGATGTAGTATTTACGCTGACCATTAAAGCGATTGTAGTCATTTGTAAATTGTTCATAACCAGCATAAAGGGTAATATTGTGATCTCCGATTTTCCTTGAATAAGAAAGATTTATAAGACCTGTCTGGTTAATAGTCCTGTCGTATCTTTCATTGTTTTCAATTGAAGAAAGACCTCTTGACTGAGGAACTAAAGGAGTAGTCGCATTCAAGCCTGTTGTAGGATCAATGGGTGCAGTTTTATTCGGGAAATACAATATCCATGGCTTATAAAATGCCTTATTGTAGTAATTCGTCAGGTCAAAGCTGAACGATCCGTTAACTGACAGTCCTTTTACAAAGGGTGGGGTAATTGTGACATCAAACGTATTCTGCAGCCTGTAAGTTTTCTGATCATTTTTTCCACCTGCAAAAGTTGATGTGACTACCGGGTTATCACCATATTCAATATCCGGTCCTGGAAGGCCGTTTGGCCAGAATGACCACTGTGTTGGTAATAATCTGGTGGATTGACCTACTATTGCATCGGCACTCTTATAGGGAAATACTTTATTATTAAGAAAACCTGCAATATCTAAACCTGTTTTCAACCAGTCATTTATAGGCATGTCGATCTTAGCCCTGACATTATACTGTTTGTAGCTTGTGGTGGATTGTTTGTAAAATGACTCATCCCCCTTAAGTCCCAGAGAAATATAATACAACATCCCCCTTGAGCCGCCGTCAATAGTCAGATTATGTCTGAATGTAGTGGTCCAGTCTTTAATAAGATCACCGTACCAATCTGTATTCGGATGCAGCCATGGATCGCTGCCATCAAAGAATAATTGAACTTCCGCATCCGTATATGTACGTTTTGAACCCTGTGCATCCTGGTATTCTGAAAGCATTGTGGCATATTCGCCAGCATTTGTTGTTTCCGGAACGATTGTAGGGGTCATGAAACCCTGGTAGAACTGGTAGTTAAGCCTGGGTTTGCCTTCCTGGCCACTCTTTGTTGTAATAAGAATAACACCGTTGGCAGCTGATGCTCCATATATAGCAGCTGATGCATCCTTAAGAACGGAGATCGAAGCAATATCCATTGGATCTATTTCATCCATTGATCTGTTCTGAACACCATCAATTATCACAAGCGGACCTGTATTACGATATCTGTCCGTACTGGAGTTATTCGGTGATATTGTGTTACGGCCGCGGATAAGTATTTGTGCTCCAAGGTTCCCAGGTTCACCATTTCCCTGCCATACAGTCACCCCCGGCAGACGGCCGGCAATAGCTGTTGTAACTGAGGTCGAAGGAACCGATTTTATCACTGCACCGGAAACTGAAGC
>CAVUVD010000009.1:0-14819 GCA_963744745.1 uncultured Bacteroidota bacterium
GAACACGGCACCGGACGGAATATGGCTCCTTTTGTTGAACTGGAATGGGGTAAGGATGCATATTCCTTAATGAAAAGAATCAAAAAGATCTTCGATCCACAGAATATTCTCAATCCCGGGGTGATCCTCAATTCCGATAGTGAAATCCACCTTAAAAACCTGAAACCTGTTCCTCCATCTTCCGAGATCACTGATAAATGCACCGAATGCGGATTCTGCGAGCCAACCTGCGTCTCCGCCGGCCTTACTCTTACCCCCAGGCAGCGGATTGTTGTACATCGTGAGATGGCATCCCTGAGAAGAACCGGGCATCTCCCTCACATTGCTGCAGAACTGGCTGCCACATATGATTATGAAGGAAATCAGACCTGCGCTACCGATGGTTTGTGCGCTCTTGCATGCCCTGTCAAAATCGATTGCGGGAAGCTGATCAAAAGCATCCGCGCCGGGAATGTATCATCAAAGCAAAGAATGGCGGCATGGATCGGAGACCGCATGTCTTTTGTAACGGCGGCAGCCAGAAGATCATTAAATACTGTCGGTTTTTTTCACATGGTGCTGGGACCAACTTTAATGAAGGGAATAGCTTCCGGATTAAGAACAGTGACCGGAAACCTCATCCCTGCCTGGAACAGGTATATGCCGGAAGGTGCCTCACGGATAGATTATGACCACCT
The DNA here is from genome assembly GCA_963744745.1 of uncultured Bacteroidota bacterium. Classification (GTDB taxonomy): domain Bacteria; phylum Bacteroidota; class Bacteroidia; order Bacteroidales; family VadinHA17; genus LD21. Next base: position 678 of record CAVUVD010000009.1, read on the forward strand.
GGAGATCGGAGGAAAGAGGAAAGTGGTGTACTTTCCGTCCTGCATAAACAGATCTATGGGCGTATCGAGGGAATACAGGGATGAGAAGCAATTGACCGATGTTCTAAAAAATTTACTGAGAAAAGGAGGCTATGAAATAATATGGCCTGATAATCTCGATGATCTCTGCTGCGGGATGGCTTTCAGCAGTAAAGGATATGTTAAGACCGGAAAGAAAAAATCAGAAGAGCTTGAGGCAGCGTTACTCAAAGCAAGCGAAAATGGGAAATATCCTGTTTTGTGCGACATGAGTCCGTGCCTCTATACCATGAAGGAAAACATTAATTCGATGAAGCTTTATGAGCCTGTCGAGTTTATTCTGGAGCACCTGGTAAAACATCTTGATATCACAGCTCTTAATGAGACCGTTTCTGTCTTTCCTGTCTGCAGCATGAAGAAGATGGGTCTCGACAGCAGGCTCCTCGAGCTGGCAAACATGTGCGCGAAAAAGGTTGTGATGCCGGAGACAAACTGCTGCGGTTTTGCCGGAGATCGTGGATTCACATACCCCGAGTTGAATAAGCATGGATTGAGGAATCTTAAAATTCAGTTGCCTGGAGATGTCACAGCCGGATATTCAAACAGCCGGACTTGTGAGATCGGGTTGAGCCTCCACTCCGGAGTCTCATTCAAATCAATTGTTTACCTGGTTGATAAGGTTTCTGCTCCAAGAACAGAAAATTAATTAATCCGTTTCGAGCTTTATTAATATTATAATATGGATTATTATTTATATTATAATATAAAGAACTTACACAGAGAAAGGCCGGAGAACCTCAGAGGGCCACAGAGTTAAAAGGGGGTTAATCTCTGTGCTTCTCTGTGTAACTTCTGTGTAACTTTTGATTATACTCTACCATATAACTTCACCATCCGCCTGACTTCCGGGGTGAATATCTTTTGCAAATCCGAATACTTCATTTTCCAGGTCCAGTTGTTTTCGGATGTTGATGGTTTATTCAGCCTTGCTGATTCATCCAGACCAAGAAAGTCCTGGACAGGAATAATGGCTATACGTGCTACGGAACTGTACGCCATTCTTATGAAATCCTCATGACAGGTCGCTTCATTGATCTTATGTCCAAGGTATGCTGAAGTTTCTTTCCTGTATATTTCGTCGAGTTCGTTGTGGTACCAGCCTTTTGTCGTGTTATTGTCATGCGTGCCAGTATAGACAACACAATTCCGTATAAAATTATGAGGTATGTACGCAGACCTGGGAGTATTATCGCCAAAAGCAAACTGCAGGATGGTCATCCCCGGCAGGCCATAATCATCCCTCAACCTGTACACCTTTTCATCGATAGATCCCAGATCCTCTGCAATAAAAGGCATATCAGGATACTCTTTCCTTACCTGTCCGAAAAAATCTGATCCCGGACCGGCTGTCCATTTTCCATTGATTGCCGTTTTTTCACCAAACGGGACCTCCCAGTATTCTGAAAATGCCCTGAAATGGTCAAATCGAAGAACATCGCACAGTTCCATGTTCCTTTTTATGCGGTTGATCCACCAGGAATACCTGTCCTTTTTCATCCTCGACCAGTCATAGACAGGCATATTCCAGAGCTGTCCTGTCTCACTGAAATAATCAGGAGGCACTCCTGCAACTGTGAGGGGCTTTTTTTCACTGTCAAGCTTAAAGTATTCGGGGTGCGCCCAAACTTCTGCACTGTCATAATTCACATAGAACGACATATCACCAATGAGCCTTATCCCTAAATTATTGCAGTATTGCTTCAAAGCAAGCCATTGCCTGTCGAAAAGGTATTGCATAAACATCTCCTTTTTCAGATCGCTTTCAAATCTGCTGTTAATCTCCACAATACCGGTTTTTGTCCTGCTACGGTATTTTCGTGGCCATTCATTCCATGGAAGTTCGTTGTGTTCCCTTTTAAGAATACTGAACATGGCAAAATCTTCCAGCCAGAATTCCTGTTGCCTGCAGAACTTTTCGAAATCCGCATGCTGAAAAGGCCTGTCCTGGCAGAAAAAGTTAGTGAAAGCTTCATCTGAAATTGAATTCTTTAAATCAGCAGCTCTCTGAAATTCGGCTCTGGAAGATTCGTTGAAAACAGTGTTTTTCAATGATATACCATTCAGAATACCTGAACGAACAAGAAAATCCGGACTGATAAACAAAGTGTTACCTGCAAAAGCTGAATTAGAGCTGTATGGCGACCAGGCATTACCTCCTCCAACCGGGTTAAATGGCAGGATCTGCCATAGTGACTGCCCGTTCTGATGAAGAATATCGGCAAATTCGAATGCTTCGTGACCCATATCACCTGTACAATATCTTCCCGGCAGTGAAGAAATATGTGCAAGCACACCCGCTGATCTTGAAGGCGGATCCTGGATGCTTTTAAGAAAGACAGGTCCGGGAAATTTCATTAATTCTGATAGTTTAATACTGCCCCGGAAAGAAAACTCCTGCCCTGCAATTACGTCTGACCATTTTTGAGGTGCGAGCTCAGGAAGAAGGATTGCAGTATCTCCCCATTTAATGTTTCCGGGCTCTTTCTTTGTCGCATCAACTGAAGCAATGAACAACGGGATAGCTGCAATGATCCATGAATTTTTATGAACACGGGCAAATGCCAGCACATGATCGCTAAACCTCCCTTCAATTTTCAGTGGTATATATGATCCATGAAGGAACAAGCCGGGATTTGCTTTCCTTTCCTGCAGCAACACGTGAGTCATCCAGAGTTTGAGCCTCCCATCGCTCCTGGTTCTAAACAGTTCACTGATGAATCCCTGGTTATCTTTTTTGTGCAATTCCTGAAGTTCAACAAGAAGTTTTCTTCTAAGTGAATAATCCACCGGCCGCCTGTTATCGGGATCTACAAGCGACAAATCCCACAGCTCAGTTCCCTGGTAAAAATCAGGTATTCCCGGACATGCCACCTTAAGCATGAGCTGGGAGAGAGAATTTGTGATCCCGAATGATGAAATTTTTTTCTGAAAAGGAAGAAAACTTTTCATAAACCCGCTGCTTCTTTTCAGAATGCTTCTTGTGAAATCCTTTACAGCCGTCTCATGTTCCGCATTTACTTCATTCCAGTCGCTGTTGTGTTTCGCTTCCCTGAGTGCCTTCTCAATATACTGATCCATCCTTGCAAGAAAGGCTTCATCAGCTTTGCCGTCAAATGGGATCGCGCCTGTAAGTGTCTGATAAATAAAATATTCCTCATTGGGATCAGGAGCCGGTTTATCATTAACAATCTGCCTGAACTTACTGTTCAGAGACATCCATTCCTGCACATACTTAATCCACTCACCCGAAAACTCACTTATAACATTCAACCGTGCACGGACATCCTCGCCCCTTTTGGTATCATGAGTGGAGGTGCCATTCATGCTCATCGGCCAGTTCCTGCGACGCGAAATCATCAGCTCATGAAACCTTTCCGCAGAAATTCCCTGAGAAGAGGGGTGATCGCCCACTTCATTATGACAGATGAAGCAATTGTAATAATACATAACGGTATCTTCCACCCCTTTTGCCATAAGCGGACCGGTAAATTGCAGGCACCGGAGGAAGAACCTCAGTGCAGCGTCCTTTTTCTCTTCATCATAACCATCATGTTCTAAAAAGGTATTCTCAAGGGTTGCCAGGGATTTTTTGAGTGATGGATTTTTCTTCATCGCCTTTCTGAAGACCAGTCTGACAATATCAGATTCCTTAGATGAAAGAGGGAATGTATCACCATAAATCTTGTAAACAGGGAAGAGCACGAGGAATTCTCCTATTGACTCTTTGACCGATTCCCGCGAAATTTCAGAATTGTAAGTGATGAAACCTGATTCATCGAACAGCCTGGCAAGATTCTCCCATTCACCCCTCATGTTTGTTGTAAGGATGAATTTTTTCCTGTCATAGATCAGGTCTTCAGGATCATCCACAATTCCAGTTATTGCTTTATAAAAATCAGTGAGTGCACCATAGTTCTTTTCTCTCGTAAAAAGATTATTGATAATACCGAGGAAGTCATATCCCGAGGTCCCCTGGACAGGTAAATGCACCGGAAATTCTTCCCTGAGCCCGAGGATTTTTTCAGTTACAATATAGGTTTCCTCTCCTGCCAGGAGCCTGAGCTTATCAAGATACTTTACAGGTTTCTGAAGTCCATCGATATGGTCAATCCTGAGCCCGTTAAAAATTTTCTTATTAAGAAGCTCTCTGATGAAGGTATGATATTCTTCAAACACCTCATCCTTCTCCATGCTCAGGCAAATAAGGCGGTTCACTGTAAAAAATCTCCTGTAATTCAGCATGTTAAGCGAGTCCCTCCAGTAGCATAAGATATAATGCTGTTTATCAAGAAAGTGCTGTTTAAGCTTCTGGTCAGAATTGATGATCTCAATCCTGTCATTCATGGCAGCCCTGAACTCAGAAAACCTGGAATACAGATCCTGAAAAACTTCAGGTAAGTTTACAGAACTCTCCTGAAATGCATGTTTCGAAATATTCTCAGGTAACCTTGATGAATTCAGAGTAAGAACTTCTTTTAATGATTCGGCACTGAAAGGGAACCAGAAATCGTAATATCTGAAAACTGGCTTTCCATTTATCAGTCCTGCCTTGATCTCACCATCATTCAATATTTCATTAAGCGTTTTTCCAAGAAATGGGACCATTAATTTACTTTCAGATCCAGGATGTGAAAAATCGATATCGAAAAATCCTGCATATTTCGAATTCCGGCCTTTCTCAAGAACATCCATCAGCCATTTATTTTTGTTATGGAACGCCATATGATTCGGAACAATATCCTGTATCCAGCCAATGTTATCCTTTTTCAGAATTTCAAAAATCTTTTCAAATTGATCACTTGTTCCGATTTCCGGATTTATAATTAGCGGATTTGTTACATCATAACCATGCATACTGCCTGGTGAGGCCTCAAAAACCGGGCTTGCATAAATGGAAGAAATTCCCAGCTTTGCGAAATAATCCACATTCTTAAGAAAATCATTGAATGTAAATTCCTTATTGAACTGGATCCTGTAAGTGGAAACCGGATTAAACATGATTAATGAAAATTTATATCGGAATAAACAACAATAGAAGCTGCCCTGAACAGGATCATACTATTTTCAGTGTGAGGAATCCTGCCGTCATGAGGACCTCCCCACATCTTATCGGCAGAGTTTATCAGGACTTCCGATGTATTCAGTTCAGGTACAGAAAGAAGCAGATCTTCGGTGTCGAAATTCATTACAGCCGTTAAATGATTGCCATTTGATTTTTTCGTAAAAAGGATTGCTTTCCTGCCCACTTCATTGGCATTTATCCCCGATCTGTCATAAATTCTTAGTAACGGATGTGTTTTCTTTAACCTTATCATTTCCCTGTAAAAACTGAATAAATGGTTTCTGTTACCTGAAAGGTCGAAACTGAGCCTTGACTTTTTAAAAACACTCCTTGATTGCGGTTCAGGAAAATCATCGGAGTTTATGAATTCCGGAAATTCCTGTCTTCTGCCAATCGACACAGCTTCTGCAAGCTCTTTATCGGTGTGACTTGTAAAATACAGAAAAGGCGCTGGCTCGTTGTACTCTTCTCCCATGAAGATCAAAGGAATGAAAGGGCTGATGAACATGGCTCCCGCAACAACCTTGAGCATTTCAAATTCAATAAGCTCTCCCAGTCGTTCGCCCATCATCCTGTTTCCGATATGATCGTGGTTCTGGGTGAAAACAACAAATTTGTTTCCCGGGATGCCGTTTGTGCTGCTGCCGAAGGTCTTTTTCCTGTGTTCAGACCAGATGCCATCGTAAACATAGGCATTGTTAAACGATTTCACCAGATGCCGGATCAGCCCGAAATCAGCATAATAACCCTGCCTTTCTCCTGTGACTGCTGCATGTAATGCATGATGGAACTCATCACACCATTGTTTGTCGAGTTTGAAGCCACCATTATCATAAGACCTGATGAATCTGGTGTCATTAAGATCTATCTCCCCGATAAGTAAATATTTCCGTCCGGTGATCTTTTCAAGCTCATCTGCTTTCTCCCGGAGATGCCTTATGAAATGTTTCGGTCCAAAATCCTTTATTGCATGAACAGCATCGAGCCTGAGGCCATCGAAATGGAAATCACGAAGCCACATCAGCATGTTCTCGGCGTAGAAATATCTTACACCATCGCTCCATTTGCCGTCAAAGTTTATCGCTTTTCCCCAGGGAGTTTTGTAATCATCGGTAAAATACGGACCGAATTCTTCCAGGTAATTCCCTTCGGGCCCAAGGTGATTATAAACAACATCCAGGATTACAGCCATTCCCCTGCCATGACATTCATCAACAAGCTTCATCAGCGAACGATATCCGCCATATGATTGATGAACAGCGAAAGGAAACACACCATCATAACCCCAGTTTCTCTCACCCGGAAACTGGGCAACAGGCATTATTTCTATTGTATTAATCCCCAGCTCTGTCAGGTAATCAAGTTTGGCAGCAATGCCGGAAAAATCTCCCTTTTCTGAAAAAGTTCCTGTATGAATCTCGTAAAAAATATTTTCCTCATCCAGTCCTTTCCAGTTGTTATCGTACCATTCATAAGAATTCAGATCGACAGCTTCTGATGGCCCATGAACATCATCTGGTTGGGCAAGTGATGCAGGGTCAGGCAATAATTTATCGCCATTTAGCCGCACCCTGTACTTTTCACCCTGTTGAATATTATTGCAGCGGGCAGACCAAAATCCACGGTCATCTCTGATACAGTCAAGCGCTTCAGTATCGCTAATTACTATTTCAACCTTCTCAGCGAATGGAGACCAAAGTCTGAATTCAGGTCCCTCATTACTAAAATTCAGTCCGATAGTTCTCCTTCCGATGTTATGCATCATTTGACCTCTCTCTTATTGATGAGCAATACGACAGATCTTGATCTTACTTCGATTATTTCACCGGGGTGCAGTATGAGTTCTACAGATTCAGGATTAAAAAAGCCATTGAATGTATCCATGATCTTTGTCCACGATTTACCCCAGGCGATATCAGGAATTGTAAAGAGTACGGAAATCTCGGCAGAATTAAAAATCATATAAAATGAATCATCAAATATCCTCTCTCCTCTTTCATCCTTTGTATCGAGATGATCACCGGAAAGAAAGACTCCAAGCGATCTTGCAAAGGTTGTCTTCCAGTGCTCCTCGCTCATCGTCGTACCCTCCGGCAGAAACCATTCAATATCTTTTATTCCCTTAATGGATTTATACTTGAACCACCTGTCGCGACAGAATGCGGGATGGGCAAGCCTGAAGTTTATCAGTCCCGAAGTGAATTCCAGCAGTGCATTATCCATATGCTCCCAGTCGATCCAGGATATCTCATTGTCCTGGCAATAAGCATTATTGTTTCCCTGCTGTGTTCGTCCGAGCTCATCGCCTGCAACAAGCATAGGCACACCCTGTGAAAGGAACAGTGTTGCCAGAAAATTCCGTACCTGACGTTTTCTCAGGATATTGATCTCTTCATTATCTGTTGGTCCCTCAACACCACAGTTCCACGACCTGTTATTATTCTCTCCATCATTGTTATTATCTCCATTGGCTTCATTATGCTTTTCGTTGTAAGAAACCAGATCCTGGAGCGTGAAACCATCATGGGCAGTAATAAAGTTTATACTTGCGACTGGAGTTCTCCAGTTGTCAAGGTAAAGATCGGAGCTTCCTGTGAATCTGTAGGCGAATTCAGGAAGAGTTGCTTCTTCTCCCTTCCAGTATTCTCTCATGCAGTCACGGTATTTGGCATTCCATTCCATCCATTCAGCGGGAAAATTTCCAACATGAAATCCATTCTCCCCGACATCCCAGGGCTCTGCAATGAGCTTAACCTGCGATAATATAGGATCCTGGTGCAACACATCGAAGAATGAGCCCCATTTATCAACATCATGAAATTCCCTTGCAAGCACAGTTGCCAGATCGAACCGGAAACCATCCACATGCATTTCCGTAACCCAGTACCTCAGGCTATCCATGATCAGACGCAATACAGTAGGATGTATTGTATTCAGGGTATTCCCGGTTCCTGTGTAGTCTTTGTAAAACCGTCTATTATCTTCAAGCAACCGGTAATAAGATGGATTATCGATCCCCCTGAAACTCAGAGTTGGTCCCATGTGGTTACCTTCAGCCGTATGATTGTAAACCACATCGAGTATGACTTCTATGCCCGCCTTGTGAAGAGTTTTCACCATTTGCTTGAACTCAGATACCTGGTCTCCTTTCTTTGTGGCATACCTGAAATCCGGTGCAAAAAATCCGATTGAATTATATCCCCAGTAATTTGTTAGTCCCTTCTCGACAAGATGCCTGTCCGCAACGAAGTGATGAATGGGCATCAGCTCCACTGCATTTATTCCCAGCTTTTTGAAATAATCGATTGATTTCTGATGAGATAATGCCGCGTATGTGCCCCTTACTGTTTTGGGAATATGTTTTGCCAATTGAGTGAAACCCTTCACATGGAGCTCATAAATAACAGTCTTGTGAAGAGGAATATTAAGCCTTGAATCTCCCTGCCAGTCGAAAACTTTATCAATGACAACACCCTTGGGAATAAAAGGAGCGCTGTCAAAAGTATTGAAGGATAAATCTTCCCCGGGATCATTCATAAGATATCCAAAAAGTGCATCATTCCATTTTATTGTTCCATTAATGGAATATGCATACGGATCAATCAATACCTTATAAGGATTGAATCTCTGACCTTCATTCGGATCAAAAATCCCGTTTATCCTGTACCCATATTGTTGGCCGGGTTTAATCCCGGGAATGTAGATATGCCAGCTATTATGGGTTCTTTCTGTCACTCTGATCCTTTGTTCTGCACCTATCTGATCGAAAAGGCACAGCTCCACACTTGATGCATGTTCTGAAAACAATGCAAAATTCACTCCCATACCATCATATGTAGCACCGAGAGGATATGGATGTCCAGGCCAGGCTACAATGTTCTCTTCATTCATATTTCATCTGTAATTTGTGACTTAAGGCAGTTGACTGTTAAACAAGTACTTAATGTGACTTGTTAGTTTAGTCACTTTAGTCACTTTAGTCACTCAACTCACTTTAGTCACTTCTAAGGAACCTGAAGCTCCTGCTTTGTTTTGGGAAGTTTGCTTTCATCCATATAAACAACAGTCCACCTGTGGCCATCGGGATCTGCAAAACCACAGCCGTACATCCAGCCATCCTTCTCCCCGGGATCTGCAAAGACATGCCCCCCGGCCTTCTTAACCCGGTTAGCAAGGATATTTACCTCCTGGGTATCACCGGCATCAATTGAGAACAGTACTTCATTCCCTGTCTTTGTATCAGAAACTTCACCTCCTGCATAGCTCCTGAAAGCAGGCTCCTCAAAAAACATTACCTGAACACTTTTTGAACCCAGAATAAGTAAAGCTCCATCTTCACGGTTCCCTGGTAATGGCTTGAAAGTAAATCCAAGCTGCGTATAAAAATCTTTTGTCCTCTTCAGGTCCTTAACGGGCAGGTTGATCCAGAATTCTTTTGTCATATGTTAATTGAATTAGTTATTGACATACTGTAACTAACAACAATCATCATAAAATGTTAGGTTAAATAGCTGATTCCGATAATAGAGTAAAAAAGACTCAGGATAACACCTCTAACTGAAGTTGAACTTATCCCTGTTTATCTCAACAAGAAACCTGCTGGGATAAGATAGAAAGGCATTATAAGTGGCAACATAGGATGGCATCGTAATAATGAGTTCCTGTTTTGCCCGGCTGCAGGCAACATAAAAGAGCCTTCTTTCCTCTTCCAGTTCTTCGAGGTTGCTGATTGATCTGACTGATGGAATAAGACCATCAAGAGTATGGGGGATTATTACAGCATACCATTCCAGCCCTTTTGCAGAGTGAATAGTTGAAATAGTGAGCGGTCTGTCCTCGCCTTCATCTATAAGCGGAACTGTTTTGCTTCCAAATTTCTTTGAAGGTGGATCGAGGGCGAAATCGGTAAGAAACCTGTCAAGTGTTTCGTATTTCGAAGCCAGGTCGACAAGCACATTAATATCAAGGATTCTTACCTGGAAATCAGGTTCTTCAGCCTGAAGGATCGGGAGATAGTACTCCTTGATTATTTCTATTTTCAAATGTACGCTATTTGCCGCTTCAGCATCGTTCAACATTTTTCCAAGCCTTTTCAGTGCTTCGGAAAATTTTGTATTTTCAAAAGAATCCGTAATGAGCCCGTTCTGTTTCACAATACCTTCAATGATATTCCTGGCAGTTACCAGACCTACACCGGGAAGATACTTAAGCACCCTGTGCCAGGCCACGGCATCATAATTATTCTGAACTATCCTCAGGTATGAAATCACATCCTTTACATGTTTCCTTTCATTAAATGCGAGTCCTCCGACAGCAATGTATGGTATGCTTCTCCTGTTAAGCTCAAGTTCAATATACCGGGCATGCCAGAATGCTCTTACAAGAATAGCAATATGGTTTAGCGCTATGCCTTTTTCGCGGTATTCAAGTATTTTGTCGACAATGAATTCAGATTCAGACTGCTGGTCGTAAAACTTCTTTACTGAGGGAAGCTGGTCATAAAGCATGTTCGAATAAAGCTTCTTTCGGTACCCGATACGGGAATTGCCGATAATTTCATTTGTGAAATCGAGAATTTTCTGATTGCTTCTGTAGTTTTCCTCAATCTTTATTACGGCACTGTCGGGATATTTCTGCGGAAACCTGAGGATATTCTCGTAATTTGCTCCGCGGAAAGAATAAATGCTCTGTGCATCATCTCCCACAACAAGTATATTCCGGTTCACTTCTGCCAGGTATTCAACAATCTCCTTCTGGACAACATTCGTATCCTGGTATTCATCGACCATTATATACCTGAACTTCTCATTCAGTTTTTTCCGGAAAATGATATTATCCCGGAGTGAGTCCCGCAAGACATCCATCAGGTCATCGTAATCATAAATCCTTGCAGCTTTTTTATACTTCTCGTATCCTCTGTAAATCAGTTCAATCTGATCTATGTATTCTTTAAGACCCTGGAAGTCATCCATTATGACATTCCTGATTGTCATATTCCTGTTCCTGGCGGATGAGAATATTTCCTGGAGTCGGTTCTTTTTCGGAAATGCTTTTTCCTTTTTATTAATTTTCAGCTCCGATTTTACAAGATCAATTGTGTCGGCAGCATCTTCAGAATCGATTATTGTAAAAGCCGGATGAATGCCGAGGAGTCCGGCATATTTTCTTAGTACATAATTAGAAAATGAATGGAATGTTCCTCCGAATATTTTTTGAGCGCTGTTGTTCTGAAGAAGAGCCTGAACCCGGCTGAGCATCTCGCTGGCGGCTTTTCGTGTAAATGTCAGTAAGAGTATTTCATCAGGATCGATACCGTTCTCAAGCATAAAGGCTACCCTGTGAACAATTACTCTAGTTTTACCGCTTCCTGCACCGGCAATTACAAGAACAGGGCCGTTGATTGAAGCTACAGCCGCAAGCTGAGCTCTGTTAAGCTCACTCCTGTAATTGATCTTATACCCATCCTTTAGAATTACTTCCTTATTTTCTGATGTTTTGTTTTCAATTGATCGTATTATATCGTTCAATTCCTTGATTTTCTGATCCGTCTGCAATGTCAGTTCGACTTCCGGAAAATCACTCAAAGCAATTGAAGACAAGTCTTTCGGTCCTCTATCCGGAAGAAGTGAATCACCTGATCTGCGCTGTTCGGCAAGATCACCTATCCTGTCCAGAAAATCTTCTTCTTCCTGCATTCACCGATTTTTAGATTCTGTAAATGTAGTTAATAAGGAGATTTCTGAAATATTCAGAATGAAAATCTGGCATTCGCCTTTTCGAGCGCTTCCCTTCCCTCGGCAACAGAGAACCAGATCAAGCCTGCTGCACCTATTGCATCTGCGTATGCAAATCCGGTCAGTTCATATACAAGACTTGAAATCAGGAGTACAACAGACATATAAACACACATTTTTGTGCAGTTGCTGTCGCAGATGATAGGTTCGGAATCGAGTTTTCTGCCGACATTTCTTTTTGCTAGCATAAGCCATAGCATTACGGCAATCGAAACCAGTGAAATAATTATTCCCCATAATGTGGTCTCCGGTTTATGCCTGTTTAATACATTTAATACTATTCCAATTAGCAATCCTGCAGATAATATGAAGAAAGAATATCCCGTGACTTTAAGGGCTGTAGTTTCGAATTTATGCTTAGGAGCCAGAGGATTTCGCCTGATCCGTAAAATCATGGCAAGAATGCCGATGCCCGACATCACTTCAATGAAACTGTCAATGCCAAAGCCAAATAGTGCAAGTGTTTCATCTTCAGCTCCGGCTATTGTTGAGACTAACCCTTCGATAACATTGTAGATGATAGTAAAATAGGTCAGCCGCAATGCCCTGTCATAAAGTATCTTTTCATTTTCCATGATAATGCCATATCGGCAAAGATATGGAAATTACTTTATTTAGAATGGTTCTATTCAAAGACAATGATCTGGGAGGTTTTGAAAAGACGCAATGCACTCTTTTTGTAAATAAGAGGTACACAATCCTTAAAGATGTTTCACTTCACTTCGCTTCGTTACTAATAACAAGTTTGTGTATAATTGGTAATCAATCGCATAAGATGCTGCACTACGCTGCCCTGCGTTACTAATGACAAGCTATGTATATAATTGACACACAATATATAAGATCCTTCACTGCGCTTCGCTTCGTTCAGGATGACATTCGCGGGTGAAAGGAATGGGGGGAGTAAAAGAGGCGCATTTTGCAGAAAAATTGTTACCGGAGTTGGTTTGAGTCAAAATGCGCCTCTTCACTCCCCTCTCAACAATGAGGATTGTCATCCTGAAGGAGCAAACCAGTCCGATCCTGCAGAGAAACCAGGAATATACATTGGTTTGCGACTGAAGGATCTTTTGCCTTCATATTGAATTTATGTCCCAAGCGTATTCAAAAGCAAACAGGAACGGTATTTGAACTTTCATTTCCCGGATGATGACCACTAATATATCGTTGTTGCCTCCGGCTTTCAGGCCTTTGATTAACGAATACTGATTAACGATTTTTGATTTACGATTAGTATTCCAGATGATTGGTAATCAATCGCATAAGATGCTTCACTTCACTGCGTTCCGTTCAGCATGACAGGCGCAATTGGAGAAGTCTGGGGGAGTGAAGAGGCGCATTTTGCAGAAAAATTGTTACCGGAGTTGGTTTGAGTCAAAATGCGCCTCTTCACTCCCCTCTCAACAATGAGGATTGTCATCCTGAAGGAGCAAACCAGTCCGATCCTGCAGAGAAACCAGGAATATACATTGGTTTGCGACTGAAGGATCTTTTGCCTTCATATTGAATTTATGTCCCAAGCGTATTCAAAAGCAAACAGGAACGGTATTTGAACTTTCATTTCCCGGATGATGACCACTAATATATCGTTGTTGCCTCCGGCTTTCAGGCCTTTGATTAACGAATACTGATTAACGATTTTTGATTTACGATTAGTATTCCAGATGATTGGTAATCAATCGCATAAGATGCTTCACTTCACTGCGTTCCGTTCAGCATGACAGGCGCAATTGGAGAAGTCTGGGGGAGTGAAGAGGCGCATTTTGCAGAAAAATTGTTACCGGAGTTGGTTTGAGTCAAAATGCGCCTCTTCACTCCCCTCTCAACAATGAGGATTGTCATCCTGAAGGAGCAAACCAGTCCTATCCTGCAGAGAAACCAGGAATATACATTGGTTTGCGACTGAAGGATCTTTTGCCTTCATATAGAACTCATATCTAAGGCAAACAATTTTAATGGTAATTGATTCTTAACTTCGCAGATGATGATCACTTATGTAGTTGTTGCATCACGCCTTCAGGTAATTGTTCCCACTTGTTATCATAATGCCCGGGACTAATCTTAAAAACATAATGAGTATGGGATTACAATTGAAATAAATGTATTTCAATGTAAGTCAAGACATTACTAACAAAAGTCAGTTTTATTTAGGCAGTGTAAACATAAAGGTTGATCCGGAGCCCATTTCAGATGCAAACGAAATTTTAC
>CAVUVD010000010.1:0-34702 GCA_963744745.1 uncultured Bacteroidota bacterium
AAGGTGCACGGAGCTCCTGGCTCTGGGATTTTTTGGTACTATTTAGGGTCTGCTGTTAAACTCAGACCGTGTATTTTAATTCAACTTGATCACAGATATCCAATTCTTTGATACTTATTAATTGCTTGCGAATTTTCTCTGCTAGAAGAGTTAATGATTTTTTTATCCCTGGCATTAATAAGCTCGCAAGTATCTTAAAGAATAGAGACGGGAGTGCCGCCCCGGCCAACTTGACCAGGTTGAGCACCAGAATGATGCTGGCAATCCACGATTCGCTTGTTTCCCTGAGCCTTGCTTTCACACGGTTTAGCCCGTATCCTGTTTTAGCCTGTCCAAACTTGCCTTCAATCGGATTACGCTCTCCCGGACTTACGTGTTTCTGCACTGCCGAGGGCCTTCCAAGAGGCTTGGCCAGAAGTTTGATTCCTTTCTCCTTCAGGGCTGCCCGGTTGATTCGGTTACAATAGATTTGATCTGCTAACACTTCCTTTGGATAGAAGCCGAATCGTGAACGATATTTTTCAATATAATCCATCATGTGGGTTCCTTCATTAAAGGCATCCCAGCTAAGCTCATCAAGAAAAGAAATACCGTCAATTAGGGAGACATGTATCTTTGCACCAAACTCCACTTTTGCCTGGCTCTTCCCCCTGACGATTGGCCGTACATGAGGCTGGTGAATACTGACAATCCGATCTTCAATACGGTGAACGTTGCTGTTATACATCTCCTTCTGTTGCTCATACAATGTGTGTAGCACCAATAGATATTTGTGGTTTTTTGGTTTGAGTGGGATAGTTTTATAGGAGTCAAGCAATTTATTGATCGAGTTCAGGTTGCGCTTCAAAAATCTCAACTGGCTACCAGTTGCTTTGCGTATTTCTTTGTGTGTTTTGTTTTTTTTCTGAGCTGTTTGTAAATAACGTTTCCGGGCAACTTTTCGATATGTCCTGGGCTTTTGTTGATGAAGCACCGGATCATAGAGTTTATCTATTAGTTGCTCTGACTTCTCCCTTGCATCAGATAGCAGATCGAGGTCTGTTGGGTAGGCGATATCCTGAGGACAGGCAGTTGCATCGAAGGTGATCCTGCCTTTGTTCTGAACTTCAGATGGGCCTGGAAAATTATTTGAATTTATTGATTCATTGTCTTTCTTCTCAGATGCTGTGTTGTTCTGAGAACTGAGGTTAGCCTTCAGTTCAGCTATTTTCTCGTTGATGGAATTTATGCTATCCATTCCAAGTCGCTTTCGGAAATCAACAAACAGTGATGCATCGAAAGGAGGTTCATTAGTGAAGCTTGAATAGCCAAGAAAGTACTGCATGTAAATGTTTTCTGCCATCTGATCCACCGCCTCTCTATCGTCAAGATTACACATATGTTTGATGATCAGAGATCCTATAACAATCCTAGGATTTAATGGCGGACGACCAGTGTTGCTCACGCTAACATTTTTGAGGTAAAGTGAGCAAATCTCATCCCAGGGAATCAGTCCGGCCAAAACCACCCATCTGTTATTAGGATTAAGTTCCCTCTCAAAGGGACTTTTAAAAGCATCCAGTGTAAGTTGATTTGGACTGATGTAAGTGGGTGCAGGTGCATGCTTTCTTTTTGCTTTTCCCATATTTCTTTGCACATTTAATCCCAAATATCGCTTTAATTGACACACTATCAAATAGCTCAATATTAATCAGCAGACCCTATGTAAATTATATTACAATAAAATATGTAACGCACATTTTCACGGAGAACTCTATTTTTTCCTTGACCAGTATGATCCCGCTTCACTCTGTTCAAGGAATTTCGTTACTGTAGTTCCTCAACCTGCCCGACTTGAAATTATAAGCCACCAATGCACTAATGCCATCGCTCAAATCCGGTACGATGGCATATGCGCCGGAATTCGTACATTCATTGCTTTTTCTTTTTTCACCACGGATTTCACGGGTATTTCATGGATTTATAGCCCTTTGCTCCCTGCCCCTTGCCATAACAGCCAACCATTGCCTATTTCAGCGAGTAATGATATTCCAACCATCTTGAAAAAAAGACATCATAAACCATCCACTTTCCATTTTCATTGACTATCATCTCTTTTTCCAGTAATGCTTTCAAAGAGGTTGTTACTGAACTCGGACTTGTCAGGTCATATTTCCTGATGAAGCTGCCTGCCGTTGGTTTTTCGGTTAC
Source organism: uncultured Bacteroidota bacterium (assembly GCA_963744745.1). Lineage (GTDB taxonomy): Bacteria > Bacteroidota > Bacteroidia > Bacteroidales > VadinHA17 > LD21. The sequence continues at coordinate 2,191 of CAVUVD010000010.1, forward strand.
TTCTTCTGAAGCAAATGCAGTAAGAAGCCTGAATTGATGTGCGGGTAAAAGATTCCTGTAATTAATATATTCAGGTTCAAAATCCGAAAGTATCCCCGCAAATACATTGTTTAACGAAGAATCAGAGATCTTCTTCTCATTAAGGTCAAACAGCTTATTGCATACATATTGAACATACCAGGTATGCAGCCTGGTCCATTTGAATATCCTGGCAAGTAGATCATTTTCGATAATCGTACCGCTTTTTTTGAATTTATCCTTAATAAAATTTCCATACGTTTCAGCATTGATCTTGTCCAGGTACAATACTTCAGAGCTACGGTAAAACGGTTTATCAGCTGACAGGAACATATTCTCAAGCATTTGCCGGCTGCTTCCCGAAAAGATAAAATGCATTGCCGGGTAATTTTGAATAATTGTTCTGAGTATGTGTTCCATGTTCTTTTCGGGATAGTTCCGGATTTGCTGAAACTCATCGATCATAACAAGCACTTCCTTATCAAGATCTGATAACAGATACAGGAGCTTGTCAAATCCCGACTGTATATTCGAGGTATTCCCGACCGCGAGTTCAAATGAGGGCTGCCCGGTGATCGAATCAATTGTAATCTTCGGTCGTAATGAAGCAAGAGTCGAAATAATCTTTTCAATAATGTTTTTTTTCTTTTTTATGCTTCTTACAAGCGAATTACATATTGATATCAGCATCTCGTTTCCGTTCATTGTCGGAAGAAGATCAACATAAATTACTGAGTAACCTGTTTTTTTGTTTTCAAGCTTATGCCTGACATGCTTCAATAATCCTGTTTTGCCGATGCGCCGCAATGATATCAGGGTGATATTTCTTCCGGATGATATTGCATTAATGATTCGTTCTGTTTCATTTTCCCTGTTGCAGAAGAACCCAGGGCTGACATAGCCGCTTATAACAAACGGGTTTTTAATAGTATTCATGAGGCATTACTTAAAAAACAATACGTTAAAAACGCAACGCAATATACGTAAAATATTTCAATTAGCAACTTCCAACCTGCACGACCTGCACGACTTGCACGACCTGCATAACCTGCAAGACCTGCACGACATTCAAGATCCCGCTTCACTTTGTGCACAGGACTTCGTCAATATCGTTTCCTCCGCCTGCAAGAATAGCCCTGAGCCCTGAGCTCTGAGCCTTTCCGTGACCTGCACGACCTGCAAGAACTGCAAAACCTGCATGACTTAGATTCAGGTTGTTTTAGGTCATTTCATACATTAAAATCGCCATTTCGTACAATTCTGTTAAAAAAAGTGAAAAATCAGGGTAACAATTTTGGTTGAATTCCTATTAAACATATGAAAAGCTAACCAAAAACTTTTTCATGCGGCTGATAAACAACTCTTCAAATCTTTTACTCGAAGTATGTACCCCGACGGGTCATAAAATGATTGTTGTCCGGGATATTATGTGCCTTAAAGCCGAAAGTAGAGGTACTGTTATTACAGTATGTGATGAAAGCAGGAAAGAAATCAAAACATGTGACCTCCTGATTACTTTTGAAACCACTCTGTCACAATACGGTTTTTTCAGGTTACACAGAAAACACATTATCAACTTTTCATTTGTTGATACCTATAATCATAATCATATCATACTTACAGGTAATTTGAGAGTTCCATTATCCAGGTATAAGGTAAACGATTTTAAAGAAAGACTCATTCAATTCAACCTGGATAAACGATAATTTCTTGAAAATTATCATTCAGTCTGTTTTCTATTCATCTATTATTTATTACTGCTTTTCATCCTGATTTCTGGTTACTCATCAGAACAGGATATGATTGTGAAGATTCAGTTTATATTTTTATAGTAGGTCAATTTGTCACAATGCTCTCAAACAATAGCTCTGATACAATATCGAATATTGATGCACTTCTTGAAAGGATTGCTAATATTCTGCTATTAAATGGGAGCTTCACAGATTACCTTGGTTTGCTTAATGGGAAAATGGGAATTGCAATTTTCTTCTTTCATTATGCAAGATACTGTAATAATACGGTTTATGAAGATTATGCAGGAGAGTTTGTCGATGAGATATACGAAGAAATAAATACAAGCACTCCGGTTAACCTTGCTGATGGATTAACAGGTATTGGATGGGGAATTGAATACCTTGTAAAAAACGGATTCGTTCAGGCCAATACCGATGATGCATTATCTGAAATCGATTCAGCTAGTTTACCGTATAAGGCTAAACATGCCTGTTCTTGTTAATCCTGATGATAGATTTTTTCAGCTACGGACATTATTATATATCACGTTTATGCGGACATAAAATCGATGACGATGACCTTAATACTTTGATTAAAAAGTATCATCTCATCTTTATGATTGATGAATGTGAAAGAATCATCCTTCAAAAGTCATTATTTGAAAACGGAATGGAAGCTCTAAAGGCTGATCAGATAAATTCAATAACCTGGTTTATCCGTGAGAGCTGATCGACTTGGAATTTTCCCGGTAAAAACAAAAAAGATCCTCGATAAAATCCCGGACTACATAGAAAATCCATGGCTTGTGAAAATAATCAAGAAATAGTATCGGATAATGCTGAGAGTAACTACTTTCTCTGAAAACGATTTGAATGCCTTTATTAAAGTACATGGAACAGGTTGATATACCGGGATTATTCAACAAACCCCTATCCTCACATTGAAAAGTTGTTGATGTACATCAGCAACGAAGAGAACTGGAAAACCCGGTTGAACAATCTTAAAAAGGAGAACCTAAGCATGAATGGACTGGCAGGACTTGGAGTAGGATTACTTTTTTCGATGGCAGAGAGCAAACCACAGATTACTTCTATAATTTCTGAAAGTGTCAGATAAATCTAAACATATAGAGACGACTTGCAAGACCTGCACGACTTGCATGACTGGCAAGACCGATTTATCCGATTTCACTTTCCTGTTCCCGGTCAGGATAGATTCAGAAGAAAGGATGGCTAATGTAAATACAGTAATAAAATATATTTCAAGTCATTTTAAAACATCATTTATTCTGGTTGAAGGTGATATTGAAAGTAAATTTAATTCAGCCGGAATTAAAGTGCCACTCAGGTATGAATTCCATAAGGATATTAATCAATTTTTTCATAAAACGAGGTATATCAATCATCTTGTCAGAATGGCTGAAACAAAGTATGTTGCTGTTTGGGATACCGATGTCATTGCTCCACCTGATCAGATCCTTGAATCATCAAACATAATCAGAGAAGGAAAAGCCGGAATGAGCATCCCTTATGATGGACGGGTATTTATCTGTGATTATTCACTCAGTGATTTCTTCAGATCAAACCCCGACATACATAATACTGGAAAGACTCTCAGCTTCTCTTCCTTTAATGTATGGGTATCATTCCACAGGCGGTGCCTTTATGATAAACAGGATAGAATACCTGGAAATGAGTGGAGAAAACGAGAATTTTTATGGATGGGGACCGGAAGATGTTAACCGGATGAAAAGAATGGAAGTATTAAGTATACCTGTGCATTTTGCTGATGGTCCGATGCTTCATCTCTGGCATCCACGTGGAATTACAAGCAGATACATTGACAAGAACATAGAAAAGCTTAACAGGAAGGAATTCATTAAAACGTGTGCTACAATTAAAAGATCAGAATGATTACGCTGTTCATTTTTAAATCCTCTTCCAGGGGAATGCAGTATGGTATCGGAACATACATCAATGAGCTGACAGGTTCACTTCAGAAAAATACGGAGCTAATGATCTACCTTGTTTCATATAAGAATTCTTCTGTTAAAGAATTCACATTGAGTGAAATAAATAGCAGATTTTTCAAGATAGATGTTCCCTCGCCAGGGTTACAGTTCAACCAGGTAAAAGAGTACGATAAGAAGTATGCTTCTGCTGTTGTGAAATTATTGTCGCCATTTATTCCCGAAAAGGATGTTATTTTTCAATTGAACTACATCGATGACCTGCAGATAGGGAAGCTGTTGAAGGAAAAATACGATCATCCTGTAATCAGTGTAGTTCACTTTGCCCAGTATCAGCAATTATTCGACGGAAACAGGAACAAGCTGGAGGGATTGGACTTTGATAATCCTTCGGATAATGTTGAATTCACACTTTATACTGAGAAAGAGCTTTACAGGATTTCTGATCATATAGTTTCTGTAACAGGTTACATGAAAGACTTCCTTGTTCAAACTTACAATATTGATCCTGAAAAGATCTCTGTTATTCCAAACGGCCTGGACATCACGAAATTCGAAAGAGTATCAGATGAGGTAAGGTTCCACATAAAGAGAGAGTTTGGATTTGAAAAAGATGACGTAATATGTATTTTCTCGGGAAGAGTGGACCGGTGTAAAGGAGTAGGTCTCCTTTTACCTGCTTTCGAAGAAGCCTGCAGGAAAGCTGACAACCTTAAGCTTGTTTTACTTGGTCAGGGGAGTCTACAGGAGTTCCAATCTGAAGTAAAATCCGCGTATTGTAGAATCATATACACTGGTTTTTTATCGAAAGACAGATTGAAAATGTTCTATCAGGTCGCTGATATTGGAATGATTCCTTCGGTATATGATCATTGTCCTTACACCGCTCTCGAAATGATTGCCGCCAGGATCCCATTAATTATGTCTCGTATCGATGGACTTAAAGAAATACTCGATGATAATGAATGTGCTTTCATTGATCCTGTTCCGGATGATAGTGGTGAGATCAGTTTCAACATCAGTGATCTGTCCGGGCTAATCTTAAAATTAGTGCATGATGAAAAACTTCGGGCCGTGTACTCTGAAAAAGCATTTAATAAACTATTGAATAGAAACAATTCATCACAAATGGCAGAATTCATGTTCAGAATATTTCAAAATCTTATAAAAATAAACGAACGCAAGTCTTTTGTTCAGGTATGAAAAAAGCAAGAGAAGACAACACTGTTTCTGTTGTTCAGAGAGCAATCCGGTATTATGGCATCAGAGTTACTCATAACTCTGTTAAAGAGACCCTGAAATCCAATTCGTATTATCCTACATTCAGGAGTATATGCGATTCATTCAATGAATGGAATATTGAGCATTATCCACTGAAGTATGATCCGGAAGAGATAAAAGACCTGAAATCTCCATACATAACTCACTTTAACTCAGGAGGAGGACAGATTGTCTTTGTTACCGGTGATGAAAACGGAAGTGTCGTTTTTTATGATTCATACCATACGAAAAAGAAGATGGGATGGGATGAATACATTAAAAAAAGTTCAGGTGCAATTATATTGTTGAATCCCGATGAGAATTCCGGAGAAAAAAGCTATGGGAAAAAATTCCAGGAAGAAATATTAAATAAACTCATTATACCGGTAGTAATCGGTGTTGTTTTGTTGGTGATTTCTGCTCTTTTGATTAATATGGTTTTCATCTCCGATCAGCAGATTCCATGGCAACAGTATGTTTTACTCCTTACCAAATTTGCCGGTATATTCTTCTCGGGAATGTTGCTTATGAAAGAATATGAAATAAGCTTGCCTTTAGCCGAAAAGCTTTGTCACATAAGCAAAACGATAAACTGCAACAGTGTGCTAAATAACAAAGCTGCTATGGTTTTCGGTCCGGTTGGCTGGGCTGATATCGGTATGATCTATTTCACGGGAAGTCTGCTTGTCATTCTCCAGGACAACTTTTCGACATGGAACGGATTCCTGGTTGCAGCATCTGCGCTATCTCTGCCGTATACAATCTTCTCGGTCTGGTACCAGGGATACAAACTGAAGAAATGGTGCCCGTTTTGCTTAATGGTGCAGGTGATCCTTGTTGTTGAGTTTTTCATCCAGGTGTCATTTTTGCATGTTGCTGGTTTCTCCCTGCGATTGTTCACTAATTTTATGGTTACACTCATGGCTGTTGGAGTACTCCTGATTCTAATTAACCTGTATGTCAGGGAATCAAGGAAAGCAATGTTAAATGGCGGCAAACTACAGAAGTTTAAAAAGAATCCTGAAATTTTCCGTACTCTTTTATTCAGCCAGAAACACTATGATATCAAGGTCACTGGGAAAAGCCTCTTTTTTGGAAATTTAAGTTCAGAGCTTCGGATAACTGCATTTCTCAGTCTTCATTGTTCACACTGTGCAGGAGCATTTGCGAGAATTGCTGAAATTTTGAGATCAGATTCAGATGCCCTGGTAAACATCGTACTTACAGGGGCAGACAGTAAAATTCTTGACACCCTCTACCACCTACTGAAAAGCAATAAAGAAGAGGAAGCATTATCCATGCTGGAACATTGGTACAAATCAGATCATTTAGCAAGATCAAGTTTTCAGGATGATTACTGTTTAATTGATGCTGACGAGGTTTCAGGGGAGATCAATACCGAAAACCGCAATCTTATGAAAGATTGCGAAATGACAGCGACTCCCACTTTTTTTATCAATGGATACAGATTACCAGGACAATATGATATTGATGATATAAAACATTTTTCCGAAATTTTCAAGAAGAAGGAAGTATTAACCTGAAAGAGGAGGGCAGGAACAGCTCTGAAGCCTTTGCTCTGCGCCCTGAGCATTCTCCTGCCCTGACTTTTCCTTAAAAGAAAGGAGGTTTAAAGATGCGAAGATACTAATTTTCACGACCATGGTTGTGATGCTGACATTTCTTCAGATGAGACTCACTTCACCATGTCAGCTTAAATAGGTGAGTTTTCAGATAAAATACTTTACTTAACTTCTTAATTGCATTAAAATGAAAACACTTGGAAAAATAAATGTGAATCCTGAAAGGATTATGAAAAACAATGAATTATTAAAAGTTAAAGGTGGCGGTACCTGCACTTGTTATACAGGGGATTATCAAAATGTTATTGGTACTTGCTCCGCGTATGATTTCGATAGTTGCCAAAGTTGTTGTCAGTCTGTTTTGAGTGAGTATGGAAGTGTAGAGTGGATTTGGGAAGGTTAGTTTAATACTGAGAGGTTGAATCACTTCAACCTCTCAAAATAAAATACTTAACATATGTGTAAAATCCTTTATGTAACATGCTTATTAACAATTCTCTTATCATGTCGGGAATATAGCAGAACACGCATGGTGGAAGATCATTCAACTTATGAGGTTTCACTTGATGAGAATCTATCAAATATAAAGAGTATTCTGTTGAGTGAAATTGGAAGGGAAATTGAATACATTAAACTTGAAACTATTACTGAATCTTTATTGAAAAGCATTGATCAGATTGAATTATGCGATTCTTTTATTTTTGTTAGTGATAGAAAAAAGCTCATTCAATTCAATAATAAGGGAAAATTCATCCGGCAAATAGGAGCAGAAGGACGCGGACCTGGAGAGTTCATTTACATAAGAGATTTTTGCATTGATGAAAATCGAAGGTTGATATTTATACTAAATTCAGGATCAAAGCAGGTCATTGTATATGATTTCAGGGGTCATTTCTCAAATACTTTTGATTTACCGACACAACAGAGTCAAATTGCTCTCATAGGTGACAGTTCTCTTTTTTTTCATGTGCCAAACACTTTAGTAAAAATTGATGCTGCACCTCTAAGTTGGATAATAACTGATAGGAATGGCAATGTACGTAAATTAATTCAAAACAGTCTGAAAAGGACAAGCTTCCCCGGATATATTGTTTTAGAAGCCCCTGCTATTTACAGTTTGGACAATAAGATTCGTTTCATGGAGTTTGGCATTGATACAATGTATATGTTGAATGTAGATTATTCACAGAGTAAATATGCAACCTTTAAACTTGAAGACTTAAAGATGGATCCTGATCCATTGCTTAATAGTATTGAATCTAAGGAACAGCTTTCAGACAAATTCTGGATATACTCTGTCATCGAGCAAAAGGATTTTTTCTTTATAAAAATAAATTGGGGAATTAATATTGCACCTGAAAATTGTTTTTTTGATAAGAGAACCAATGAAGTAATCTTTCCTGAAAATGGAATATTCATCAATGACATTGATTTTGGGGCGGATTTCTGGCCACATCAAATAATAAATGATAGCCTTCTTATTGATTTCCTTGACCCTTTGGAAATCCTTAATGATCCTGACACATCTATCTCAGAGAATCTTATTTCGATAAAACAATCCTTAACAGAGACTTCAAATCCTGTTATAATGATTCTACACTCCTTATGAGTGTAAGTTCTTCATAAATTTGGAATCTAATAGTGTAAATTTCTTTTAAAATGAATCATACTAGAGTATAAATTGTAATGAAAGAGAAGGGCAGGGGTTTTGCCCTGTGCTCTGAGCCTCAGCCCCTGCCCGGACCTTTCCTTAAAAGAAAGGAGGAAATATGCCAAGATAAGGAATTTTCGTAATTTTAATTGCGGACCTGTGAAATGATAAATCAGGAAAATTATAATAATTAGCATTAAAAATCTTGATATGAAAAAGCTTAATAAAATAGAGATTAATTCAGAAAGTACACTGAATAATAAAGAACTTTTACTATTAAAAGGTGGATATGACGGATGTTCTTGCACATGCACTGATGGATATCATATGGCAGCTACAAGTGAATCAGATTGCAAATCATCATGTCAAGCATATGGCCAAGATGGTGTATGGCGTTGCTAAAAAATGTGATTGAAATTATTATCCTCTTTTGGATAACTTAATTTCTATTCTTTAAGAGGTTGATTTATTATATTAATCAACCTCTTTATCAAAAAATTTGCAGAAAAATCAATAAAAAACTTTGTATATTACTTAGATGAGTAAATATCGAATTGATAGTATTATAAATGAATACTTAACAAAAACCAAATACCTATTGTTGATTTTTATTCTTTTACTATCATGTAACCCAAAGAATATGGAGCTTTATCACTTTGATCCCAGAATACTAACTGAGAAAAAAATTATTTTATCTGAAATATCGGATGAAATCTCGTACCTCCCCCTTGATAATCAGTTGAATTTAGGCATGATTTATAATGACATTATCGTGATTAATAAATCTATTTTTTTTTCTACAAGAGAAAATGGCGTACTTGTATTTAATTTTAAAGGACAACTCATTAGAAAAATAGGTAATAAAGGCAGGGGACCTGGTGAATACACATATTGTCATCAGTTTACAGTCGATGAAAAAAGGGAGACAGTATATATCCTTGATCAAAATGAAATTAAAGTGTTTTCGACTTCCGGGAATTTTATTCGAAAGCTTTCTCTCCATGATTATGCCGGAACAATAAATACTTTCGAATCATTTAATTCAAAATTATTCATCTCCTTTCTTCCTCAGTCGGAAGGAACCAAATATGATTGGATTATTATAGATACTTTGGGAAACTTAGTGAAGAAAAAAGACAGATCACTTTTCCCATTTAAAAGCGCTTGGCTTATTTCAGGGGAAAATTATAAATATGATAATAAAGTTTTTTATTGGGACCATTTTAGTGATACTGTTTTCTCACTATCATCAGAACTCAAGGAGAAGCCATCTTTTATAATTGCTTCAGGTGATCATAGAATGCCAAAATCAGATTTTTCTTTTGAGCAGCATGCAAAATACTTGAATTTAAAACAAATCATCGAAACTAAGGAGTTTATAATCATCAGATATCATTATTTTAAGCCTGCTTTAGTTCTTATAAATAAGAAAAGCAAAAAGCATTTTCTATCATATCTCGAAGGCAATGATAATGGATATCTAGCTTGGGATTTATCAGGAGGCATTAAAAATGATCTTGATGGTGGAATGTATTTTCTGCCAAATAATTGTTTTATTGAAAATGGTTGTGAATATCTTCTTGGATTGATTAGTCCATTCCAATTGAAGGAATTTATTGAAGGAGATGAATTCAAAAATTCAGTACCGAAATATCCTGAAAAGAAAAAAAATCTGGAAAAAATTGGCAAGGATTTGAAAGAGACAGACAATCCTGTTATTGTTGTAGTGCGATTGAAAAAATGAACCAGTTCTTTATTCTGACCTCATTGTTTCAATAAATGAATCCTTATTCATTAAAATGCAAAAGAATCAATAAAAAGTAAAGAGCAATTTCATTCATCTCACTAATTTAATCCATTGATTTATGTCATTTGGAATGGCAGATACAAATTTGTTAGGAGGTTAATTAAAACTGCCGTTTAATGTCAGGATTTCAACACTTCAAACAGATAGACTCCATGGATTGCGGACCCACCTGCCTGCAGATGGTTGCTAAGCATTATGGAAAATCATATTCATTAAAGAATTTACGATCAAGTTCATTTATTTCAAAGTCAGGGGTATCGATGCTGGGTATCAGCGATGCAGCGGAGAGCATCGGATTTCGGACGCGGGGATACAGGCTAACATGGGAACAGCTTAGGGATGAGGTGCCGCTGCCATGCATTGTACACTGGAACCAGCGGCATTTTGTGGTGGTCTATGATATAAAAGGTCATGCAAGTCGTGCAGGTCGTGCAAGTCGTGACCGGCAAGACCTGCAGGACCTGCAAGACCGGCAAGACTCAAAGCAGACTGTTTTCGTTGCTGATCCTGCGGCTGGTCTTCTTAAGTACTCAAAAAGCGAATTTTGTAAATGCTGGTATAGCACAAAATCTGATGGAGTGGAGGAGGGGACGGCTTTGTTGCTTGAACCAACTCCGGAATTCTATAAACAGGAGGATGAAGAGAAACAAAAGCTAAGCTTTGTTTACCTCCTCAATTATATTCGTCCATATTCAAAATACATTTTCCAGCTTATGCTGGGAATGCTCACTGCCAGCATCATAAGCCTGATCTTCCCTTTCCTTACCCAGGCGCTTGTCGATACCGGTATCGGGAACAGCAACATTGCATTTATTGTTATGGTGCTGGTGGCACAGCTAATACTGAGCCTCAGCCAGACTGCAAACGGACTTCTCAGGAACTGGATAAGCCTTCATGTGACAAGCCGAGTAAGCATCTCACTAATTTCAGATTTCCTTATTAAGCTGATGAAGCTGCCTATCTCTTTCTTTGATGTAAAGCTGGTAGGCGATATTATGCAAAGGATAGGCGATCATAACAGGATCAAGACATTTCTTACAGATTCACTGATAAGCATAGTTTTTGCCATTATCACTCTCGTGATGTACACTTTCATAATGGCGTCATATAACATCGGCATTCTCGGCATATTTCTTCTTGGAAGCGCTGCATATATCGGCTGGGTCATGATCTTCCTTAAACGCCGTCGTGAGCTGGACTACAAACGATTTCAGCAGAGCGCCGCAAACCAGAGCAACATCGTTCAGCTTGTAACGGGCATGCAGGAGATAAAGCTCAACAGCTGTGAGAAACAAAAACGATGGGAGTGGGAGAGGATACAGATCAAACTTTTCAAGGTCAGCCTTAAAAGCATGATGCTGAATCAGAACCAGCAGCTCGGGGCAACCCTTATTAACCAGGCAAAAGACATTTTTATTTCCTTCCTTTCTGCAAAAGCGGTAATCGAAGGTCAAATGACCCTGGGTATGATGATGGCTGTGCAATACATCATCGGTCAGCTCAATGCCCCCATCCAGCAATTCATCGGTTTCACCCAGGCTGCACAGGATGCGAGAATAAGTCTTGAAAGACTTGGTGAGATCCACAATAAGGAAGATGAGGAAAAACCTGAAGATGATAAAATAAAAGAAGTGCCTTCAGATAAAGATATCCAGGTTAAAAACCTGCTTTTTCAATATGAAGGACCTCATTCTGAAAAGGTCCTGAATGATATTACTCTTTCAATTCCTGCAAAGAAGATCACAGCGATAGTTGGTATGAGTGGAAGCGGCAAGACTACACTGCTGAAACTTATGCTTGGTTTTTACAGCCCGGTTAAAGGAGACATCTTGCTTGGTGGTATTTCTCTCAGCAGGTACAGCCAGTCAGAATGGAGAAAGAAATGCGGAGTTGTAATGCAGGAGGGTTATATATTCTCAGATACAATTGCAGGCAATATTGGGCTAATCGATGAGATACCCGATCAGGGAGAAGATTGACAGGGCCACAGAAACTGCAAATATTAAAGAATACATTGAAAGCCTTCCATTGCGTTACAATACCAGGATTGGTAATGATGGACATGGGTTGAGTACCGGTCAGAAACAACGACTTCTGATTGCCAGGGCTGTATATAAAGATCCTGATTTCATTTTTTTCGATGAAGCCACAAATGCACTTGATGCAAAAAATGAAAAGACAATCATGGAAAACATGGGAAGCTTTTTCAAAGGAAAAACAGTTGTGATAGTTGCGCACCGGTTAAGTACAGTAAAAAATGCCGACCAGATAATTGTTCTCGAAAAAGGTGAAGTAGTTGAAACAGGAACACACAGGGAACTTGTAGCAAGCCGAGGAGCATATTTTAATCTAATTAAAGATCAATTGGAGCTGGGAGGATAAGGCACAGGGCACAGGGCACAGGGCACAGGGCACAGGGCACAGGGCACAGGCACAGAGCACAGGGCACAGAGCACAGGCACAGAGCACAGAGCACAGAGCACAGAGCACAGAGCACAGAGCACAGAGCACAGAGCACAGAGCACAGAGCACAGAGCACAGAGCACAGAGCATTAGAGAGAAGTCCATAATAAAAATATCAAAATAAAATGGATGATTTTAGATTTGAGCAATTGGATATCTGGAAAGAATCGATTGAGATTTCAGATGATTTATTTGATTTTGCAGATAGGGCAGATGATAAGAAGTTATTCAAATTTGCAGAACAACTCAGATCTGCTGCATTAAGCATTTCAAATAATATTGCTGAAGGTTCAGGCTCATTATCAAATAAGGATTTTGCCAGTTTTCTGAATATTGCCCGTCGTTCTGTTTTCGAATGTGCCAATATCCTTTTCATTTATGAACGAAGAAAAATAATTATGAATGATGATAAAATCAGAGTGAACATGAGGTTACTATTGTTAAGCAAAAAGATCACCAGCTTTCGAAAAACACTCTTATGAATAAAAGAGAAATTAAAACGGAACAGTCTTCTCCCCGTGTGCCCTTCGCCCTTCGCCCTGAGCCTCCTTCTTCCCCTGCGCCCTGTGCTCTGAGCCCTGAGCAGGCTTCCCCTGCGCTCTCTGCCCTTCGCCCTGAGCTTTTAAGAAGTCCTGAAATGCAGGAAGTTATGTTCGAAATCCCGGGAAGTCTCCTGAGGTGGGGACTTATGTTGTTATTCGGCATTGTACTCTCGATTCTGGCGGTGAGCTGGTTTATAAAGTATCCGGATGTGGTCATGGCGCCTGTCACTCTTACTACATATAATTCCCCGGCATCACTTGTTGCAAGATCGGGTGGTATCATAAGCCGGGTGTTTGTAAAGAACGAGGAACAAGTGAAACCGGGGCAACCCGTGGCTCTTATCGGAAATCTGGCTGAATGGAATGACATACTCAGTCTTGGTTTGTTTCTTGATTCAATAAAAGTGGAAGATTCATGGGAGAGTTTTGTCTCCCGAACACAAATTCCGAAGAATCTCGAGCTTGGAGAGATTCAAAGCAACTATCTGCGTTTTGATGCTTTATCCGGTCAGTTCAGGGAGTATCTGCAGCAGTCATACATCCCAGGCAAGATTGATATCTTAAACAAGCAGATAATAAGGCAGGAAGAATATATTACAGAACAAAAAAATCAGTTGCTGCTTTCTGAAGAAGATCTCAGACTTTCAGTGAATAGCTACAGGAGGGACTCCAGTCTTTTTCACCGGAGCAGCTATTCGATTTCTGTTAATGAGTTTGAAAGGTCAAAACAGGCTCTCATCCAGAAAGAGATAGTATTCAGTAGCCTTAAATCTAATATAAAGAATAATGAAGCTTCAATTCTGAAACTGAAAGAATCATTATTCGATCTTGGTATTCAGCATGAGAAAGAGTTAAGTAAATTCAGATCTGATCTCACTGAGGCTCTGCAAATGATGGAGGTATCAATCGGCCAATGGAAAGAGAAGTATCTTATTTCCAGTCCGGCAACCGGGAAAATCACATTTACAGGTTTCTGGAATGTGAACCAGGTGATCAGGGCAGGCGATCTCTTCGCGACTGTAATACCTGATGATCCTGAAAGGATTATCGTACGGGCAAAAGTGCCGGTATCCGGGACAGGTAAGGTGAAAACAAACCAGGAAGTAAACATTAAAGCTTTCAGGATTTCCGTATATGGAGTTCGGTGTAATCAAGGGGAGAGTAAACTCTATTTCAATGGTGCCTGTAGAGGATTCATACATTGCAGAGATAAGCCTGACAGAAGGAATGAGATCCACATACAACCAGGAAATAAGATTCATAAATGAAATGACCGGAACCGCAGAGATCATAACTGAAAACAAAAGACTGATCTACAAATTCATTAAGCCACTCAACGCAATAAATAAACGACTTTGATCCGCGCCAATCAGCGTGGATTTTAATCTGCGAAATCAGCGGAAACCATTACATAAAACATGTAACGCAATTTATTTCACGGAGAACACGGGTAATTCACAGATTCTAAGTTTTGCCCTTTGCTCCCTGCCCCCTGCTTTTTCTTCAATTATTTCCCGCAGATCCCGCAGATTAATTCGCAGATCTTCGCAGATTTTGTTGTTCCTTGAAGTGGCCTGATCCCGACGAACCCACTATATCGGGACTTCGTCGCTATCGCTCCTCAGCCCTGACGAACCTCCGGTTGTCAGGGATTTCGTCACTTCGCTCCTCAACCCTGACGAACCTCCGGTTGTCGGGATTTCGTCACTTCGCTCCTCAACCCTGACGAACCTCCTGACGAACCTCCGGTTGTCGGGATTTCGTCACTTCGCGCTCCTCAACCTGCAAGACCTGAGGTTGGGGATACTTCATAAATTTTTGTATTTATTTAAATAATTTATACCTTTGAGTATAATACCAATTAGTATAAAATGAAAAAATCTCCATTCGTTTATGGAAGCACTGTAAGCTTAAAATCTTTCACCGACAGGGAAAAGGAAACAATCAGGCTGAAGAACAATCTCACCGGGGGAATAAACACTATGATTATCTCACCTCGCAGGTGGGGAAAGTCATCCCTCGTGGAGCATGTGACTATTGCTATCAGGAAGGAAGAAAAGAATACGAGAATTGCGATGATAGATATGTTTGCTGTTAACAGCAGTGAAGAATTCCTTGAGAAATTTGCACGGGAAGTCATAAAAGCCTCTTCAACTAAATGGCAGGAGTGGGTGGAAATTTCAAAAAAGGTTTTTAAAAATATTATTCCAAAAATTCAGATAAATGCCGACCAGGTAACCGGTTTTAATATAAGCTTTGACTGGCAGGAGCTGAAAAAGCATGCTGATGAAATCCTTGATCTTCCGGAAAAAATTGCCAGGAGAAACAAAATAAAATCGGTTGTTTGTCTTGATGAATTCCAATCAATTGCAGGTTTTGATGACTATGAAGAGCTGGAGAAACTGCTTAGAGCGGTATGGCAGAGGCATAAGCTGGCAACATATTGCATCTATGGCAGTCAGAGACACATGATGACAGGAATATTCAACAATCCGGCAAAGCCATTCTACAGGTTCGGTGATATTATTATTCTTGAAAAAATTGACAGGAAAAGCTGGATGGATTTTATCGGCGCCGGTTTCACCGGAACAGGAAAGAGGATCTCTGAAGATGAAGCTGGATTGATTGCTGATATCATGCAGAATCATCCCTGGTACGTTCAGCAGTTATCGCATTATGTCTGGAATCTGACAACCAAAAGTGTGACAAAAAAAGATATTTATACAGCCACTAGAGAACTGATCAATGCAAATATGCCGCTTTACCAGCGGGAAATTGAGATATTGAGCATTACCCAGGTAAACCTTCTAAGGGCTGTCTCAAGTGGGGAAACCAGGCTGACATCTGCAAGGGTGATGACGGAATACAGGCTTGGAACCCCGCGTAATGTCAGTAAAAATAAAGCAGTATTGCTGAATAATGATATTATTAATGAGAGCAATGGCAGGTTTAGTTTTCTTGATCCGGCATTTGAAATCTGGTTCAGGTACATTTATCTCAATTCTCCTCCGGGAATCTCCTGGTTTGAAGGAAATATAGCAGACCAGGTACTTCAATAGAAAAATATGAGTGGATTTGAATCTGTGAAATCAGCAGAACAAAATTACATAAAATATGTAACGCAATTTATGTAATTACTATCCTGCAAGGTGTGGGTTTTTTCACTGCGGATTTCATCGAGAGCACAGTTTATTCACGGATTTTCAGTTCCCTTCACTTTGCTCCCTGCCCCCAGCTTGTTCTGCAAAAATTTCCCGCAGATCCCGCAAATAAGGTCGCAGATTTCCGCAGATTTTATTTTTCCACTGACCTTCAAGATACCATTTCACTTTGTTCATTCGTGCATTAGTGGCTTTTTCTTTTTTCACCACGGATTTCACGGGTATTTCATGGATTTATAGCCCTTTGCTCCCTGCCCCTTGCCCTCTGCCCCCTGCTCCCTGCCCTCTAAACGAACTTTTTAGTCAATAATTTCCATTTTTCCGCAGAGTTTTTTATATTTAACAGTGTTTACTATACCTGCCCTATGAAAGTCAAACCTGTTAACCTTCTCCTGGCAATTGCTATAATCGCCAGCTATTCCTGTAAAACAAAGAAAAGTGAGGATCTCGAGGAGATGGCCCGCCGCTCTTCCCGACCTGAGGCTGTTCTTGTTAAAACAGTTAAGCTCGAACCTTCAACATTCTACCATGAACTGGTGAGCAACGGAAAGGCTTTCTCATGCAAAAAGGCTGTTATCCCTTTCAAGGTAAATGGTATAATAAATGAGCTGAGGATTATTAACGGACAAAGAGTTAATGCAGGCGACCTGATTGCAGTAATAGAGGATTTCGAGTATAAATCAAGACTGGAATCTGCCCGGCAGGCTCTCGAAAAAGCAAATATCAATTTCAAGGATGATCTCGTGAGTAATTACTTTACTTCCGACTCAGCCGGTCTTTCCCCGGCCAAGATAAAAATGTCGCGCATAAGAAGCGGCCTCGACGATGCACTTCTCAATCTTTCAATGGCAGAATATAATTATAACAATACAAGGATCTTTTCGCCTTTGTCAGGTGTAATCGCTAATCTTGAGGCTTCTGCATTCAATCCTTCCCAGAATTATAAGAATCTCTGCACGGTCATCTCTGATGAAATTATGTATATCGAATTCCCGGTGATAGAATCGGAATACAGTTTTATAAAGAAAGATATGCCTGTGGGAATAATCCCTTTCATAGACGATTCATTAACTATCCAGGGAAGAATAACAGAGATCAACCCGCAGGTAGATGAAACAGGCATGATCAAAGTGAAAGCTGAGTTCAGGAATAATGGCAAGCTGATTGACGGCATGAATGTGAAAATACTCATTCGAAAGCCTGTTCCGAACCGCCTGGTGGTTCCCAAGGAAGCTCTTGTTATCCGCCAGGGCAAGGATGTGATCTTTGTGAAGCAGGACTCACTCGCAATCTGGAAATATGTCAATATCGAGTTTGAGAACAGTAATACTGTCGCTCTTAAAGACGGACTTGAACCGGGCGACCTTGTGATAGTTGCCGGCAATGTTAACCTTGCACATGAAACAGTTGTGAGAGAACAATGAGTTGATCTGTAAGACTTGCAAGACCTGCAAGACCTTTATCAAAATGAATAATAAACATCACCATAGTACATTTCTATCGGACTTTACGGTCAACATTTTTTTCGTGATGTTGATCATTGTTGGCGCTGCGTTGATCCCTTTGCTCTCGCTTCAGCTTAATCCGACACGCTACCTTCCTTCATTAACAATATCTTACAGCTGGCCTGAGGCTCCTGTAAGGGTGGTCGAGCAGGAGGTCACGACTACTCTTGAGGGTGTCCTGACAACTGTATCCGGCATAAAGAAGATCTCTTCGACCACTTTCAATGAAGGAGGAAGGATAACTGTTGAGTTCGACAGGAATGCCGATCTGAGGGCAAAACGGTTTGAGGTGGCATCTCTCATGAGGGAGGCGCGCTCGAGATTGCCTGAAAGAGTCTCATATCCTGTTATCAGCCTTAACATGCCATCGAACCAGACCGGCACAACTATCCTCAGCTTTCAGCTCAACGGCAATGCAAGCACGTCATATATCTATGATCTTGCCGAGGAAGTAATCAAACCCGCCATCTCGCTTGTCGAAGGAGTTTACAGTGTTGACATAGCAGGCGCTACTCCGCGCCAATGGGAGCTCACTTACGATCAGCAGAAGATTTCTGCAATGGGACTGAATGTCTCTTCAATAAGCTCAGCAATAAATAATTACCTGCTCGAACGGGAACTGGGGGGCGCAAACGAGGGCATGGGGCATGGGGCAGGGGGCAGGGAGCAAGGAGCATGGGGCAGGGGGCGGAGAGCAGAGGTCCCCAGCCCCCTGCCCTCAGCCAAGATCCTGCGAAGAGAACTTATCTCACTCTCGTTGGCAGTCCCTCAGATGTTTTCAGATGGGAGAATATTCCTGTTGCCAAAGTTTCCGGAAGAATAATTCACCTCACTGATGTCGCCAGTGTGAGGCTCAAAGATCAGACTCCCAGGAATTACTTCCGCATTAATGGTCTGAACACTGTCAATATTCGTGTAAGCGCAGGGCAGAATGTGAACAATATCAAAACAGCAAAAGGTGTAAAGGCTGTTATCGAAAAGATAAAAACTGAGCTTCCTGCAGGATACAGCATCAGGACTTCAATGGATAACACGGTTTACCTTAAAGAGGAAATCTCAAAGAACATCTTCAGGGCAGTATTGTCTGTCATCCTCCTGTTGCTTTTTGTCCTGGCTATCAGCCGTGAGTTCAAATACCTTGTAATAATTACAATCAGCCTTATTGCAAACATTCTTATTGCCTTCATTTTCTACTACTTCTTCAATCTTGAAATACACCTTTATTCCCTTGCCGGCATAACAGTTTCATTCGGCATCATAATCAACAATACGATTGTGATGACTGACCATATCAGGTTCCACAGGAACAGGAAGGTTGGTGTTTCACTTACTGCAGCAACTCTTACAACAATCGGAGCGTTGTCTGTCATCTTTTTCCTCGATGAAGCTTCAAAACTGACTCTTGCCGATTTTGCTGCTGTTGTAATTATCAATTTGTTGGTCTCCCTGGCAGTCGCACTTATCTTCATTCCTTCACTGATCGAGAAAATAAGGCTCGCACCAAAATATAATGCACTTGTAATTAGAAGAAAAAGAAGGGTTGTAAGATTTTCAGATAAATACCATAAGGTTATAGGCTTTGTCATAAAATACAGAACTATCCTTATTATCGTAGCCATCCTGATATTCGGACTGCCTGTTTTCTATCTTCCTGATTCATTGCCTAAGGATGCGAAGCAGGATCTGACCTATATGGATCGTACCGGTTTCCAGAAATTTTACAACAAGACACTTGGTAACAAGAAATATGTTCAGGATATAAAACCAAAAATAAACAAAGCTCTCGGAGGCACTTTCCGGCTTTTCAATGACAAGGCAAAGAGCAGCAGGTTTTATTACTACGGTCAGGAAGAGACTCCTCGTACAAGGCTTACAGTCAATATCGGGTTAAGTGAGGAGGGCCTCACGATTGCCGATATAAATACAACCTGCATGGGACTTGAGAACATGCTGGCAGCATACGATGAGATCGATATGTTCATTACAAGCATATACAGCGCCGAGGAAGCCAACCTGTCAATCACTTTCAAACCTGAGCATGATTTTTCGATATTCCCGTTCATCCTCAAAATCAGGATAGAAGATTATATGAATAGCATAGGAAGCTATCATGCATCCGTTTATGGTGTCGGAAAAGGCTTCAGCAATGAAGTCTACAGCGATTATATAAGGACGACCTATTCTGTAATAATGAAAGGGTACAATTATGATGAGCTGTATAAATACTCTGAAGAGCTCAGGGACAGGCTGATTGCAAGTGCGAAGGGAAGGATCAAGGAAGTGTTCCTTCTCGGGGCTCAATCTGAATATATGTACATGGGGAAGAAAAAGGTATACAGGAATATGCTGGGTATGGACAAATTCTACCTCGTGGAGAATAATTCAGGTGTTTCTTTTGCATATTCAGAGGCGAGCAAGTATTCCCGTGGTTTATTGTCATTGCAGAATGCTTACATCAATGGTGTAAATGCCCCTGTAAGGATCCGTTCTCAACAGTCCGATGATTACGATTACTGGAGTGTCAATAATGCGCCCATGAGAACTCCCGGCGGGCACTATGTGAAACTTAAGGATTTTTCAGAGCTTACCCGTGAAGTCTCAGACAATATGATAAGTCGTGAAGATCAGCAATACCTGATAACTGTCGGATATGATTTCATCGGCAATTACGAGCTCGGCAGGCTGATCCTCGACAGAAATATTGACCAGACCAGCGCATTTCTTCCTCTTGGATATACTGCACAGAAAGGTACCTACACCTGGTCATGGAATGATAAAAAGACAAATTATTACCTGATATTCCTTGTTATTACAATTATATATTTCATCTGCGCAATCCTGCTGGAATCATTTAAGCAGCCGTTTGTTGTCATCAGCCTTATTCCATTCTCTTTCATCGGTGTGTTTGTCACCTTTCATGTATTCAAGATCAATGCAGATGAAGGAGTGTTCGCAGCAATGATATTGCTGTGCGGGATTGTGGTTAATGCAACTCTGTACATACTGAATGATTACAACAGTCTTCGCAGAAGAAAACCAGCTTTACCTCAGAAGGTAGCATATCTGAAAGCCTTCAATGGAAAGATTGTTCCGATTTTACTCACTAAGCTATCCACGATCATCGGGTTGGTCCCATTCCTTTAACAGGCAAAGACGAGAGATTCTGGTTTGCGCTGGCCGCAGGCACGATCGGGGGGTTGGTGTTCAGTCTTTTGGGACTTTTTGTATATCAACCAATTATGTTAAAAAAGAGAATATAAGAAAATAATTATAATTCTTTCAACCGCTAAGAGCGCAAAGAACAGCAAAGAACGCAAAGAAGTTCCTTTGCGACCTTTGCAAAACCTTGGCGACCTTTGCGGTTAGGATTTTTATTGCGTTAAAGAATGATAAAGTTCATAATAAAGCGTCCGGTTGCTGTCATAATGACATTTTTGGCGTTGCTTTTGCTGGGTATTGTAGCGAGCAATCGCTTACCCGTATCACTGATGCCGGATATCGATATTCCTGAAATAACAGTCGCTGTCAGCCGGCCTGATGTGAGCGCCCGCGAGATCGAGAATACTGTCGTTTCGATACTTCGCCGTAACCTGCTGCAGGTGCCCGGGATCGATGATATCGAATCCGAATCAAGGAATGGAAGCGCAATTATCAGATTGTCCTTTAAGTTCGGGAACGATATCAATCTTGCTTTCATGGAGGTGAACGAGAAGGTTGACGGCGCCATGAACAACCTTCCGCGCGATCTCGAACGACCCAGGATAATAAAGGCAAGCGCCACCGATATTCCTGTTTTCATGCTCAACATAACACTGTCGGATGAGAATGCCGGTGATGAGAAATTCATTGAACTGAGCGAATTTGCCGAGACTGTAATCAAGAAAAGGATTGAGCAGCTTCCCGAGATCGGGATGGCGGATATCACAGGACAGGTAAGAAGGGAGATATATATCAGTCCCGATGAGAAGAAAATGTCTTCGCTGGGCATCACCGATGAAGATATTGCTGAAGCCGTAAGGATAAACAATATCAACATTGGAAGTATCCTTGTGAAAGACGGGAAATACTTGTATAACCTCGAATTCAGCTCCTACCTTAAGGATCTGGATGACGTTGGTAATATTTACATTAAGGCTGAGAACAGGATACTGAATCTGAAAGATGTTGCAACAGTGGGAATGAGGCAGGAACGACCTGTGGGAGCTTATTATTCCAACGGTAGGCGGGCAGTATCCCTGGCAATCATTAAGGAGTCAACCGCAAAAATGTCCGATCTCGAGGAAAAGATGTCCGAGATGATAAGGATTTTCAGGACAGACTATCCTCAGATGCAATTTGATATTTCCCAGGACCAGACAAGGCTTCTTGATTATTCAATTTCAAACCTGAAGCAGAGCCTGCTCCTGGGTGGATTACTTGCATTCCTGTTAATGTTCCTCTTCCTGAAGGACGGAAAATCACCACTCATTATTGGCTTCAGTATCCCGTCAACCCTGATAATCAGCCTCCTGTTCTTTTACCTGGTGAATTTGTCAATGAATATTATTTCACTTGCCGGTCTTATACTGGGTATCGGTATGATGATCGACAACTCAATTGTCGTAATTGAGAATATCACTCAGTGGATCGATCGTGGATTGTCGCTCTTCGATGCCTGTGTAAAGGGAACCACAGAAGTGATCACTCCTCTCATTTCATCGGTTCTGGTAACATGTGCCGTGTTCGTTCCACTGATCTTTCTCAGCGGCATATCGGGAGCGCTCTTTTATGACCAGGCAATAGCAATAGTTATTGGTCAGGGAGTCTCATTATTTGTCGGAATTACTCTGCTTCCAACTATTTACTACCTGCTGTACAGGAATGGGAAAGAAGGTGTTTTAACAAGGCTTGTGAAGAAGATAAGTCTTAAGCACATCGAGGACAAATACGAAAAAAGAATGGACTTCTTCTTCAGGTACAGGAGGCCGACAATGATATCATTCGGTCTGATAATCGTTATTATGGTTTGGCTGTTCGTTATCATGGTAAAGGAGAAATTCCCAACTGTCCGGCAGGATGAGCTTGTAGTAACTATTGACTGGAATGAGAATATTGAGTTGTCTGAAAATCTCAGGCGGGTGAAAGAGATGATCGCTTCAAATAATGATAAAATATTGCAAACCAATGCATTCATAGGCGAACAGCAATTCCTCTTCAACCGTGATTATGATCAGTCATACACACAGGCAAAGGTGTATATGAAAGGTAGTGATTACAAAATCAGGGAAGAGATTGAACGCAATTCTTATGAGTTTCTGTTGAAGCATCATCCCGAAGCATCTGTAAGCATAGAGGGACAGCAGAATATTTTCGAGAAGATCTTTTCCGCATCTGAAACTCCCCTGATTGTGGAGGTAAGTCTTATGAAGGAGAAGGAAGTTCCTCCTCCGGATGTGATGGCAGGCATTACCAGTAAACTAATTGAAAGATATCCTGAAGCAGGGGTATCGAGCCCGCAACTGGAGGATAAGATACTCATGAGGATTAATCCGGACAGGCTATTGCTCTATGATGTTGAGCCTGGTATTCTTTACAGTACACTTAAAACATCTCTCAATAAAAACAATATCGGGGAATTGCGGGCATCATATGAAATGCTTCCTATCGTACTCGCCGACAGGGAGAAGCAGGTAGGAGAGATCCTGACAAATGATATGGTTATGAATAAGACTGGACAGCTCATTCCCATAAAAGAAGTTGTCGGGATCGAGAGGGTGCATGATTATAAGACAATTAAAGGAGGTTTGAACGGAGAATATGTTCAGTTATTTATGAATATCAGCACTAACAAACCTTCAATAGAGACTACGGAGATCAGAAACATGATCAGCGCTGATCCAGATCTGAATGTGGAGTTCAGCGGTTCACTCATAACAGGGCAGAAGCTTTTCAAAGAGCTTGCAATAATCCTTGTTGTAGCATTGCTTCTGCTTTACTTCATCCTTGCAGCACAATTTGAGTCATTGACTCAACCATTCATAGTTCTGCTTGAAATACCTATTGATATTGCGGGAGCCCTTCTCCTGGTGAAGCTTTGGGGAGGCACTATAAACATCATGACAATGATAGGGCTTATCGTTATGTCGGGAGTGATAATCAATGACTCCATATTGAAAGTCGATACAATTAACAACCTCCGGGCGGAGGGCATGGGACTGAAAGAGGCAATATACACGGGTGGATCCCGCAGACTGAAGCCGATAATAATGGTCGCACTGGCTTCTTTGTTCTCAACAGCACCGATCTTGTTAAGCTCAGGAATTGGTTCAGAGCTTCAGAGACCAATGGCATTGGCTCTGATCGGGGGAATGTCACTTGGAACTGTGGTGAGCTTGTTTTTTATACCCTTGGCATACTGGTATATATACAGGAATAAAGATAAAAGAAAAAGCGAAAGGCGAAAGTTAAAGGGTTGAAGTAGATTGATTCCCCTCCCCGGAGGGGTTGGGGTGGGTTATTATGGTTAGTTTATGTGACTGACGGGGCGGAGCCATTAACTGGCGCGCCCCTGTGGGGAGTCAGGGGTAGCATGTGGCAAAGGTTAGTTATATACATCTGAGTTCCTGAGGGTGGGCTTCAGCGTGGCAATTCACCTTTGCGGTTTAAAAAATTGATTATGTAGAAAAATATAGTATTTTACTCAAAATATATTCAAATGAAAAAAGTATTCTCTTACACCCATATTCTAATACTTACACTGTTTACCGCGTTTGTTTCCGGTCAGTCGGGTTTCGACAAAACGCGTCAGGATAGTCTTCTGACTCTTCTCGAACAGAAAGAAAAAGCAATGGGCAGCCTGGCTGTGATGGATAAAGGGCAGGTTATCTACTCACGTGCAATTGGATTCCTAAATGATTCACCAACTAAGATACCATCGGATATCAAAACAAGATATCGTATCGGTTCCATCTCGAAGATGTTCACTTCTGTTATGATCTTTCAGCTTATAGAACAAAACAAGCTTCAGCTTGAGACTCCGCTCGGGAAATTTTATCCGGCAATACAGAATTCTGCAAAGATCACAATCGGCAACATGCTGAATCACAGGAGCGGTATTCACAGTTTCACTAATGATTCCCTTTACAGGACTTATATGACAAAGCCGAAGACAAAAGATGAAATAATTGAAATGATCTCCTCATATAAACCTGATTTTGAACCGGGAAGCAAATTTGAATACAGCAATTCAAATTATGTTCTACTTGGATATATTGTTGAGAAATTGAGGAAAGACTCATACGAGAAAATTCTTCAGAAGTATATTTGTACAAAGGCGGGATTATCCGATACTCATTACGGTGGTAAAACTGATCCTTCAAAGAATGAAACATATTCATATAGTTATACAGGGGAGTGGGACCGGATGCCTGAAACTGATATGAGCATTCCTCATGGAGCAGGTGCGATCGTTTCGACTCCAACCGACCTGGTAAAATTCATTTCAGCGCTGTTCGATGGTAAGCTTGTCAGCAAAGCGAGTACTGACAGGATGCTGGTCATTTCTGACGGAATGGGATCCGGTATTCAAAAATTCCCGTACGAGAATAAAATTGTCTATGGTCATGGAGGAGGAATTGATGGATTTAGTTCAATCCTGGTATATGTACCCGAGGAAAGACTTGCTGTTGCTTATTGCTCAAACGGTACAATATATTCAGTCAACAGTATTCTTCTCTATACACTTAATAACTATTATGGCAAGCATGATAAATTGCCGCAGTTCAGAGTCTATACAGTTGATCCTGCTGAACTGGACAAATATACGGGCACTTACTCCAATAAAATGGTCCCGATTAAGATTACAATAAGCAAAAACAACAACAGGCTTTTTGGACAGGGTTCCGGTCAGCCCCCATTTCCCCTGGAAGGTTCTGCAAAAGATGAATTCAGGTTTGAAACTGCCGGTATTCTAATCAGGTTTCATATGGAGAAGAACCAAATGGCGCTTATACAAGGCGGGCAGAGCATTACTTTTACACGTGAGGAATGATTTGGTGCAATTTCCTTCAGACTACACAAAAACTACCATAAAATGAAAATCTATAAGACAGATCTGAACCGGAAATCCTTAATACGATGGAAGATATATTTCGACAGATCCAGAATGTACATTGGGTATATCCAGTTTTTCCTGATCGGTATAGTCTTTCTTCAATCTTTTAAAGACAAACCATGGGGAGAGCTTATTTTTAAACATGCAATTATAGCGATACCGGTTGCCCTGGTACTTTTCGTCATTGTTTCATTAATATTGGGATGGCTTGATACGAGACTTGGATTCAGGCAGGAAGAGCTGAGGAATCTATCTAAATCGAATCCTGTCATGATGGAAATGCTCGAAGAACTAAAAGAAATAAACCGAAAACTTGATACTAAGATCGAAAATAAATAATACTGATTCATAAGCTGGCAATAGCATTCTTCCCCCAAATCAAATGATTTATCCAGTTATAAATGATCCTTTGTCCGTATTCAGTCATATAGGATTCAGGATGGAACTGTACTCCCCTTATGTCAAATTGATTATGAGCAACTGCCATAACGATCCCATCTTTACTCATGGCTGTAATATGTAAATCTGAAAAGGATTCGGGTGAATTGTTATCAGCACTAACCGCCCAGGAATGATATAGTCCCGCTGTAAAATCTGATGGCACTCCCTCAAAGATGTAATCGGATGGATCTGTTATCCTGATCGTTGTCGTTAAACCATGCCGGACAGATTTCAGATTCATCAATCTCATTCCGAAAGCTTCAGCAATCGCCTGATGCCCCAGGCAAATACCAAGAATACTTTTCTTATTGTCAAACTTCCTTATCAATTCAGTCATCGCCGGAGATTCCTCCGGGATACCTGGCCCGGGGGAGAAAAGAAAACCATCATAATCTGATGCTTTATCGGAATTAATTGAATCATTCTTCAGAACATCAAATATACATCCACCGTGCTCCCGGATTATCTGTACAAGGTTGTATGTGAATGAATCATAATTATCAACTATCAGTATCCTGGGCTTTTTAATGTTCATATCTTTAGGCTTCAATAAAGTGAATGGTTAAAAGTAGCATAAAAGAGCAAATGAATATATGGGCCGGTACAGGCGTCCCTTTTCTTTTTATGATTGATTTCGAATTAAAAAAGCCTTTGATCTTCAGATTAGACGAAATTGACCCTCATAAAATACTTTTTGACATCAATGGTGCAACAAATTGTAATAATCACAAAAACTATCTGAAGCAATTTCAGTTTGTAAAATACCCTGTGAAGTATGAGGATTATCTGATAAAATTTAATAAGGTCAATGAAGAAATAGCTTTCGGTAACAGCTATTTGCTTAATCTTACCTGCTCCACTCCGGTCGATCTGAATTTAACACTCCTGGAGGTGTTTATGATGAGCAGGTCCCGGTATAAAATCTGGTATGATGAGCAGTTTGTCTGTTTTTCTCCTGAGATTTTTGTAACCATTCACGACGGAATTTTACGATCGTTCCCGATGAAAGGAACTATCGATGCCGGCATTCCGGATGCTGAACGAGTGATATTAAATGATAAGAAAGAGATTGCTGAACACTACACTATCGTGGATCTGATAAGAAATGATCTCAATTCAGTATCAAGGCGTGTGAGGGTTGAACGTTTCAGATATGTTGACACGATTGTAACCAATGAAAAGAAGCTGCTCCAGGTTAGTTCAGAGGTTCGAGGGGAACTTGACGGGAATTATTTATCTCATATAGGTGATATTATTTATGCACTTTTGCCTGCAGGCTCAGTTAGTGGAGCGCCTAAAAGGAAAACGCTTGAAATTATAGCAGAAACGGAGGGCCGTGAACGTGGTTACTACACAGGTATTTTCGGAGTATTCGATGGTCATAAGCTCGACAGCGGTGTGATGATACGTTATATACAAAAGAATGCTGGCGGATATAATTACTTTAGCGGCGGGGGAATAACATCATTCAGTGATCCATTTTCCGAGTATAAGGAAATGATTGATAAAATATATGTGCCAATTATTTGAAACAATAAAAATCATTGATGGGGAGCCGCTGAACCTTTCACTTCATGAGGAGCGTATGAACCGGTCACGAAATGAACTGTTTGGCAATAGAAACCTCCTGAAGCTTTCAAACTATATTACGGTACCGGATAGTTCAAAAAAACAGATGACAAGATGCAGGGTGATTTACTCAGATTCAGTTGATTCAGTAGAATTTTCACCTTATTTTCCTCCTGATATTAAGACTCTCAGAATGATCGATGCTGACTCAGTGGTTTATAATCATAAATACCTCGATCGCAGCTCACTGACAGCACTTATTGACAAAAAGGTAGCAGATGACATACTCATAATTAAAAATGGTCATGTAACCGACGCATCATTCGCCAATATACTTTTTACCGATGGTAAGAGCTGGATTACACCTGATACTCCACTTCTGCAGGGTACAATGCGTGAGTTTCTCCTTCGCAAAGGTGTTATCACCACGGGAAGAATCTCAATAAATGATATCCTCTCTTTCACACATTTCAGGCTGATAAATGCCATGCTCGGCTTTGATTCGCCACTCCTACCTGTAACTAGCATCATTTGAAATGAATCCCATTTCTTTCCTTGGAGTTTATCTATTCCGTTTTATTAATACGTATATACATAAAACAACCGCCAGTAATCCGATTACCTTAAATAAAGCAAGCATGGACATAAGCTCGGGAATGCCGAACTTGATAGAACACCAATGATTCCAGGCTCATCGGGAGTTTGAACATACATAAAAATGTGCAGAATCCCTGTTATTAACAGGAGCACTCCGGCCAGATTGCGGATGGTTTTCATATATGATTACGTTTAAAAAGTTATTCTAATTTACTGTTTTTGTTTAAATTATATTATATCAGGTTCCATGTTTTTATTTTTTAGAACAGTGAACTTTTCAGTGAATTTTTTAGATAGTTATAAGGGCACTTATTGAGGAAGATGTTGTCAGACTGACAGAATCAACTATTCATTAAGAAAACGGAAAAAACAGTTTAAATACGAAAATAATAGTTGTAAAACAGAAAAATGCGTTATATATTTGTAAAAACAGTTTGAATGAAAAAACTTACCAGAAAAGAAGAAGAGGCAATGAAGATCCTCTGGAAGGCAAAGAAAGGTTTTGTTAAAGAACTTATAGACATCCATCCTGATCCAAAACCTCTTTATACAACTTTTTCTTCAATAATACGCGGACTGGAAGAAAAGGGATTCGTGAATCATAAGGCTTACGGGAAAAACCATGAATATTTTCCGGTTATTAAGAAAGAGGAATACAGAAAAATGTTCATGAAAGATGTCGTCAGTGATTATTTCGGTTCATCCTACAAGAATGTGGTCTCATTCTTTATCAATGAGAAAAAATTAAGTACTGATGACCTGAAGAAAATAATTGAAATCATCGAGAAAGGAAAGAAAGATGGATAATTATCTGCTTTATGTTTTAAAAGTATCAACTGGTATTATCTTGTTTTACACGTGTTATGTTCTTCTCTTCAGCAGGGATACATTTTATATTAGAAACAGGTGTTTTCTTGTCGGAATATTTGTACTGTCCATCATTGTCCCGCTCATTGAATTTCACAATGCACCCTCTGGTGTTACTCCATCAGAATCCTCGAACTTTCTAAGTAGTATTGTTACTTCGGGAAATTTATTGGAGGAGAGTGTTTCAGGTAGTATTGTTGCATTGAATTTAAACTCTTTGTTTACAGTTTTTTATGTTTTAATTTCAATTTTTTTCTTTTTCCGATTAGTAATAAGCATAATAAGAACCCTGATTGTCATAAGAAATGGAACAATTGTATCCAATAGTTTTCCTAAAGTTGTCATATCTCAGTCAGAACAGTCTCCTTTCTCTTTTTACCCATGGATTGTAATTCCTGTGAAGACCTATGAAAGCATAGATTATTCGCAGATACTTGAACACGAAAATGCTCATGTTTCACAGTTCCACACATTTGATATTCTTTTTACTGAACTAGTTATTGTATTTCTTTGGTTCAATCCTGTTCTCTGGCTCCTTAAAAGAACTATTCTCCTGAACCATGAATATCTGGCAGATAAGAGTTCCATTAAAGGGTCCACTGGTATTAAAGATTATCAATATAAACTTCTTAACCTTCAACAAAGCCTGATGAATGTCCCATTAGCGCATAATTTTTCAAGTCTGATTAAAAACCGAATTGAGATGATCAACAAAAAACCAACACCAAAATCTGCAGCACTCAAGAATATTATTATTCTGCCAGTAGCAGCTATTATGTTAGTAATATTTTCCTTTAAACCTGAAACTGATCAGGTGTCGATAATGAATGACCAAAAAAGCATTTTCTCGAAGAGTTCAGAAACTGAAATTCTGAAATTCATGGCTATGAATACCGGTTATCCCCAGGAAGCAAGAAATTCACTCGACACAGCAACAATTTTTATAGCTGTTAAGATGAAGAAGGGGGGGATCATAGATGAATGCAAAGCCTATACTGAAAGGAAAGAGATCAATCTTCCTTTACTTCAGGAAATTGTAATCATAGGCTATAAACCAGCTTCCGTCCAAAACTCCCTCCAAAACGATATTGACCATCAGACGCTTAGAAAGGAATGTCTGCGTGTTGCCCGAAAACTCGCTGAAGTTAAGATACCGGAATGGAGTGAGTCCGATATGGAATTTGCTGTTCCAATGAAATTTGCGCTCAAATAGAACAAATTTCAGATTAAGACAATTTTATTAAGGACATATCGTAGACCCGGACATTTGCCCGGGCATACTGATTTAGATTAAACATAAGTAATGAGCAGAGGATTTGTTAAAGAAGACGATCAGGAAGAAGTTCCGTTGGTACCACCAAGAGCATATTTACCGGATGGAGTGACTAACTTTGTCACACAGGCCGGTATGGACCAGCTTTTATCTGAAAAGCAGTTGCTGATAAATGAAAAAGAAGAACTGAACACCTCCCTGGAGAACGATAAAAGGATAGGAGTAAATTATATTAATGCAAAATTGAGGCTTCTGGAGAACAGGATCGCACAGGCGAAAGTGGTTAATCTGAAAGGGCAGCCACAAAATGAAATACGTTTCGGTGCAATTGTAACCCTCAAAACTGAAGAATCCGGAAATAGCCAGACTCTGCAGATTGTTGGTGTTGATGAAGCAGACATATCTCAGGGTAGGATCTCATTTATTTCACCAATAGCCAGGCTGTTAATAAATAAAATAACAGGAGATAAGGTTTATATGAAACAGGCCGGGAAAGATATTGTGTTTAAAGTTGTAAGTATTTTATATAAACCATAAGGATCAGAAAAATATGAGAAAGTATAAATTGATTCTGTTTCTTCTGCTTTACTGTATAACCGGATTATCACAGGACTTCGATTACGCAAAATTCATAATCGGGAAATTATCTTCACCCGAATTTAAAGGACGGGGTTATGTGGAAAACGGAGACAAATTGAGCGCTGATTTTATTGCAACAGAATTCCGGAATCTCGGACTGAATTCTGTCATGGGAAAATCATTTTTCCAGGAGTTTAATGTCTCTGTAAACACATTACCCGACAGGGCTACAGTAAAGATTAATAGCGAAGAACTGATTGCCGGAATTGATTATATCATTGAATCATCATCCCCTTCGGTTAATGGTAAATATCAAATATTTAAAGTCACACGAAGCGAGCTTGATACTGAAGATAAGTTATTATCAATTGTTAAAAAAGCAGGTAATTCGGTGATCCTTATTGATAACAGAGACAGGAAAAATGAAAAACCTGAGATCGCTAAAGGAATAGATGAATTTGTAAATTTCCTTAAATACAGTCCCCAGGCAAAATCAAAAGGAATAATAATCTATACGAATGATAAACTAACCTGGGAAGAATCTCCTGAGCAGGGTATGAGACCGGTTATTACTTTGGTAAAAGAATTGGATATTGAATCAATTAATTCCGTTGAGCTTGTAATCGATGCTAAATTCATTCCGGCTTATGAGACCCGGAATGTTATGGGATCTTTAAAAGGTACTTCAGAAACTGATTCAATGATTGTTGTCCTGGCACATTATGATCACCTTGGTAAAATGGGCAGAGACACCTATTTTCCCGGTGCGAATGATAATGCAAGCGGGGTAGCAATGATCCTTAATCTTGCTAAATATTATTCTGCAAATAAGCCTGAATATACAATGGTCTTCGTGGCGCTTGGTGCTGAAGAGCTGGGTCTTCTGGGCGCTAAAGCATTTACAGATAATCCTCCTGTTGATCTGAAAAAGATTAAATTTCTGGTAAATTTCGACCTTGCCGGCACAGGTGATGAAGGAATAAAAGTTGTTAACGGGAGCGTATTCAGGAATAAATTTGATCTGTTAACAAGGATCAATGATGAGAAAAAACTTTTACCTAAAGTTGATATCCGCGGACCTGCCTGCAACAGTGATCACTGCCTGTTCTATCAAAAAGGAGTTCCGTGCTTTTATATTTATACTTTGGGAGGAATACAGGCATATCATGATGTTTCAGATAAATCCGATACTCTGCCTTTAACCGAGTTCGTTGATTTTTGTAGCCTGATAATAGAATTTTTTGACAGGATGTAAAATTTTGCCTGTTGGAATTTAAAAAATAGAATGATCCTTATTCTCCTGATATAATGATTTACAGGAATATATATGATTTTAAAAATATATATTTATGAAAACCTCATTTAGAGCTGACATTCTTAGCAACCCTGAAGTGGTCTTCG
>CAVUVD010000011.1:0-11388 GCA_963744745.1 uncultured Bacteroidota bacterium
AACAGCAACAAGGAGTTCCCCGAGGTTTTTTGTTTCATTAACTCTAAGATCCCTGAGGTTCCATCATCAAGCATACCGGAAAGGATTATTATCTCCTTATCAGAAGGAACAATGCAGGTTAGTGAAGTATGTTTCTGAATAAATCCGGCAAGATTAACGGCGTTGGAGCTGACAGACATGTGCACTACAGCCAGAACTGCTGCATCGATCGTTTTCGGTAATGCACTCAATACACGGCTCATTGCCGTAATTCCTCCGGTGCTGGCTCCGACGACGATCAGATTTTTTATCCCGGCAAGCACTTCAAATATTATCTTATTAACAAACATTATATTCATATAAAAGTTTATAATAATTACGAGGGGTGCTCAGAAACCTGGGAGATGCAATTTTTATGTCAATCAGAAGTGTCAGACTGCAGTGAAAAGCCAAGTAAAGAATTGAGCTTTAAGACAACCTCCACCATTACTGAAGGCGGAGTTGCTGATTACAATTGGTTTTAACTTTGCAGATATAAAGAAATTAAGTAACTTTTCCGCATCCGGACTTAATGCCGTAATATTTTTTAAATGAAGCAGAGATCCGGCAGCGCTGGTGAGAGAATTTTTATTCCGAAGTCAGCAAAATTAGCAATAGTTGCAATCGGCGCTTCAGCAGGCGGGCTGGAGGCATTGGAACAGTTTTTCAGCAATATGCCGGAAGGCTGCGGGATGGCCTTTGTAATAGTTCAGCACCTTGATCCTAATTATAAAGGGATGATGCCTGACCTGATCAGGAAAGTAACTAAAATGAAGGTAACCAGGCTTCTGATAACCTGAAAGTAAAGCCAGACACCGTTTATGTAATACCCCCAAACAAAAATATGTCCATAATGAAATGGGCGACTACACCTCTTTGATTTTACAGAAGGACACGGGTTAAGATTACCAATTAATTTCTTCTTTCATGCCCTTGCTGACGATATGGGCGAAAAAAGCATAGGGATAATTCTTTCAGGTATGGGGTCAGACTGGACTCCCGGCTTGCAGTCCATAAAGGAAAGGGGAGGGCTGACAATGGTGCAGGAGCCATCCACCGCCAGGTACGATAGTATGCCGTCCAATGCAATTAAATCACTTCAGGTCGATGTTGTTGTGCGGCAGCCCAATTACCTTTGAAACTGATATCAGTATGTAAAAGAAATTTACATCCTCCCAACGATAACAAATCTGATTTTCAAGAATAAGAGTTCACTTGAAAAAATCGTGCTCCTTATAAGGTCAAAAACAGGGTACGACTTTTCTCAATATAAAAAAAGTACTGTCTATCGCAGGGTTGAAAGGCGCATGATGGTTCACAAGATTGATAATATAGGAGCTTATATAAGGTTGCTCATACAAAATCCGGAAGAGACTGAGATCCTCTTCCGGGAGATGCTGATAGGTACAACAAGCTTTTTCAGGGACACGGAACTTTGGAATCTTCTTGTAACCGACATCTTGCCGGCTTTCATTAAGACAAAACCTGACGGCTACACCATGAGGTTATGGATACCCGCCTGTTCAACCGGTGAAGAAGCATATTCCTATGCGATAGCGTTAAGGGAAGCAATAGCAGCATTAAGCCAAAAAGGAATATCGGCGTCCAGATATTCGCTTCTGACCTTGACAGTGGTGCAGTAGAGAAAGCCAGGAAGGGGTATACAATGAAGGAATCGCCGCCGCTGTTTCCGGCGGCAGGCTTGACCGTTTTTTCACAAGATCCGGAGCATTTTATAAGATCAGCACCGAAATAAGGGAGATGGTAGTTTTTGCTGTTCAGAATATTATCAGCGACCCGCCATTCACGAAAGTTGACATCATCTCCTGCAGGAACCTTCTTATTTATCATGAGCAGGACCTATAAAAAAGCTTCTCAAAGTATATCATTATAGTCTGAACACGGAAGGATTACTTATCCTCGGCACATCTGAAACTACGGGTTCCAAATCACATCTCTATGATCCTGTAGACTCACGATTCAGGGTATTCAGGAAGAAGCTCATTGACAAGTACGAAATTTTTGATTTCCCAAAATCAACTACACAGAAAAATTATCCTAACGAAATTTCTATACCCGTGAAATCCTTTGATAATATTCAGACATTAACTGATAACCTTATCCTTCAGCAGTATTCACCTGCCGGGGTTCTTGTCAACAGCGATGGCGATATAATCTATCTGACACGCCGATCCGGAAAGTACCTGGAACCTGCAGCAGGAAAAGCCAACATGAATATATTTCACTATGCTGAGAGAAGGATTCGCGCCAGAGTTCCCGGTTGCTTTCAAAAATGCTGCCAGGACCTCCGAAAAAGTCACCTTAAAAAATATTAAAGTCGGATCCGGCAATGATACGCAGCTTGTTAATGTCATAATACAGAAGCTTGAAAAACCTTCTGCGCTCAAAGGATTGATCCTTGTTGTTTTCATGGATGTACTATACTATCAGGATCTTTCAAAAACCAAATCCGGAAAAAAAACAAATCCAAAGATAAGGGAAATGGAAACGGAACAACAGAGACTGAAAAATGAATTGCAGAGCACACTTGAAACAATGCAGGTTTCCGAAGAGGAGCTGAAATCAGCCAACGAGGAACTTCAATCGACCAACGAAGAGCTTCAGTCGACCAATGAAGAGCTGACTACATCAAAGGAAGAGCTTCAGAGTATGAATGAAGAGCTGCAGACTGTCAACCTTGAACTGATTAACAAGGTTGATGAATTTACTGCAATATCAAATGATATGAAGAACCTGCTTGAGAGCACTGAAATAGCCACTTTATTCCTTACAAAAGACTTCAGGATAAGAAGGTTTACTTCAGGCATGAGAAAAATATTTAATCTCCTTGAGCAGGACCTTGGCAGGCCATTGAGCGATCTTGCATCGGATCTTGTTTATGAAGATTTATTAAAGGATATGAAGGAAGTGCTTCGTACACTTGTATTCATCGAAAAACAGGTCACGACAGTAACCAGGGATGTGGTATTCGATAAGGATCATGCCATACCGGACCACAGATGATAAAATTGACGGACTAGTGCTGACCTTTTCTGATATAACTGTTGCTAAAAAACTGGAAGAGGAACTCAATAAAAAAATTTCTGATTTAAAAACCAGGGATTAAAAAAGGAATGATCATGGAGAAAAAGAAATCTTCAGCCGAACGCCAATACCGCAAAAAAGCTGAATCAAGGCTTAAACAACAGGTAAGCCTGAACCGGCTGGGTTTTCTGAAAGAGATCCCGTAGCGTTGCTTCATGAATTACAGGTGCATCAGGTTGAGCTGGAGCTTCAGAATGAAGAACTGAGACAACAGAGAGACAGGGCAGAGAAGGCAATAAGGAAATACGCTGACCTGTATTCGGAGATATATGATTTTACTCCTTTAGCATATTTTTCCTTTAGCCGGAAGGGATAATCCTTGAATCAAATTTAAAAGCTTCGGAATTGCTGGGGATTCCGAGATCATACCTGAAGGACAGAAATTTCAGGAATTTTCTCCCTTGGAAATGAGGATTACTTTCAATAAATTCCTGAAAGAAGTATTTAACAAACCAGGAAAAGTACAACGTGAGATTAAATTAGTTAAATCCGACCGTTCCTTAGCAAACTTTATTCTTGATGGCACACTTGCCGAAAATGAAGAAAAATGCCTTGCCATGGCAACGGATATAACTGAGCTCAAAAAGTCACAGGAGGAATTAATAAAGAGCGAACAAAGCTTACATTCACTGTTATCAGCCAGTTCGGAATTATTATACCGAATGAATGGTGACTGGAGTGAAATGCTCCAGCTTAACAGTAAGGGATTTCTTTCAAATACTGAGAAGCCAAATAGAAACTGGATGAAGGATTATATTCCACCTTCGGACGAGCCGATAGTAACTGAAAAAATAAACGAAGCAATAAGAAAAAAGTCAGTTTTCGAACTTGAACACCGCGTAAATCAAGCAAATGGAAACCTAGGATGGGTATATTCCCGTGCAATACCGATAATAGACCAAAAAGGAGAAATAATCGAATGGTATGGCGCTGCAAGTAATATCACTGTACGAAAAGAGTTCGAGATATCATTACAGGAAAGCAACCGGGTTATAAAAGAACAATTGCGGAAATCGAAAATCTATATAGGAATGTGCCCGTCGGACTATGCGTTTTTGACCTGGATCTCCGTTTCCTCAGGATAAATGAGAGCCTTGCAGAGTTAAACGGAATCCCGGCCAAGGAACATATCGGGAGAACAGTTGCTGAAATCGTGCCGGACTTGTCAGAGTTAGCAGCTGATATTGTTAAGAAAATTCTCACTACCGGGAAGCCCCAGCTGGCGATAGAGCTGTCGGCTACTACTTCTGCCCAGCCGGGCGTCATAAGATACTGGTCTGAGAACTGGTCGCCGATTAAAAATGATGCCGATGAAATAAATTGCAATTAACGTTGCTGTTATTGAAATAACAGAGCAAAAGCAAACCCATGAAAAATTAAGAAGAACCAGGCTAAGCTCAGGAAAGCAAAGCAGGCCCTCGAGCAGTCGAAGAAAAAGCTGATGATCGCACTCGATAGCGGAAAAATCGGTCTTTGGGAGTGGGATGTGGCCAAAAACATAACAACATGGGACAGCAAAATGGAAGAGATGTTCGGGCTTGATCCGGGTACATTCGACGGGAAGCATTCCACCTTCGAAAAATCTTGTACATGAAGATGATCTTCCGCAAATACGAATTTCAATGAGGAAAGCGCTCACCGAAGCATCTGATATGGAACTGGTATACAGGACGAAAGAACGGGCTGGTAAGAGCAATTACATAATGTCCAAAGCAATTATTATAAAGGACAGTTTGAAAAATCCTGTAAACGTTATCGGTGTATGTTTCGATGTGACAAGAATACAGGAAGGAGCAGAGAAGCATATAGTAAAATTGAATGAAGAATTATTACGATCCAATAATGACCTGAGGCAATTTGCCTATGTTGCTTCCCATGACCTGCAGGAACCATTGCGGATGGTTTCGAGTTTCATGCAATTGCTCAGGAATCGTTATAGCGACAAGCTTGACCAGGATGCCAGGGAATATATAGAATTTGCTGTTGATGGTGCGAAGCGGATGTATGAGCTGTCTTCACGCATTGCTAGCATATTCTAGTGTGGTAATTATTAAGTTGGTATACTAAATAATAATTTTTATCTTTGCCTTCATGGCAAGGAAATCAATACACTACAAGGTTACAGAACAGCAGCGTGAAGAATTAGTAACAATGCAGCGTTCTTTGAAACTTCAAAAACGATATGTTGACAGAGCTAAAGTGATCATTCTTAGCTCAGAAGGCTTGACCATAGACCAGATAATGGATCAAACAAAATTGAGTCGACGAGCTGTAAATAAATGGCGTCAGAGATTTAAATCTCATGGTATTGATGGGTTAAAAGATGCTCCAAAGGAAAAGGAAAGCCTCCTGTTATTAGCCAGGAGAAAAAGCTGCTTGTGATCCAGAAAGCATGTTCCAAGCCTGAAGGGGGTTACACCAACTGGTCACAGGCCAGAATAGCAAAGGAAGTTGGAATAAGCCAGAGCAAGGTTTTTCAGATACTAAGAGAAACTGACTTAAAGCCGCATAAAACTGAGTACTGGTGCGGTAAAAGTCCAGACCCAGAGTTTGAAGCCAAGATGATTGCTATTGTTGGTCTTTACATGAATCCTCCTGAAAATGCAATTGTTTTGTGCGTTGATGAAAAGACACAGATCCAAGCCTTGGATCGTTCTCAGCCAATGCTTCCTTTAAAACCGGGACAACCCAGACGATTGACTGCAACGTACAAAAGGAATGGGACTGTTGCACTCATTGCAGCCTTAGCAGTTCATACCGGAGAAATCACTGCCAAAACTGTGACATCAAACACCACAGAGAACTTCCTTAAATTCCTCAAGAAACTTGATCGCACATATACAGGAAAGACATTACACATCATAATGGACAATCTTCCGATACATAAGAATAAAGAGGTTGCAAAATGGCTGGAAGGAAAGCGGAAGTTCAGGTTCCATTTTACCCCCACTTACTCATCCTGGCTCAACCAGGTGGAGATATGGTTTAACATCTTCACAAAAGATGTTATCAAAGGTGGCATATGGAAATCATCATCTCAACTCTCAGTCAACTCATTGAATACGTTAAAACTTATAATGCAACAAGAGCAAAACCATTTGAATGGACGTATACCGGAAATCCATTAAAAATATAGTATACTTTCTATGTAATTATCACACTAGAGTCCATACAAGGGAGCATGAATTCACCAAAACAGATATGAAGGAGGTCGTTGAAAGAGTAAAAAACAATCTTGGTCTTATTATCAGTGAATCTGATGCCGAAATAAGCTGTGATGTACTTCCGGTTGTGCTTGCCGATGATAATCAGATGATTCAGGTCATGCAGAACCTTGTTGAGAACGGAATTAAATTCAATACCGGTAAGCCAAGAATTTCTATCACTTCTGAGATGAATGACAGTAGTGAATATTTAATCAAAGTCTCTGATAATGGAATCGGCATAGATTCGCAATACCATGAACGGATATTCAGGATTTTCCAGAGGCTGCACCAGTCTGCCGATTATAAGGGAACAGGCATCGGACTGGCAATCTGTAAACGCATTATCGAACGCCATGGTGGAAGAATCTGGGTTGAATCTACTCCGGGCAAAGGATCTACTTTTTTCTTTACAATTCCCGGTTAAAACAAAAATCCCGCAGTGTGCTTGGGGATTTTAACTCTAAGTACTCTAGCGCACTCTAGGCACTCCAGGCACTTCCCTGGGGATTATTCGCTTCGCTCATATCCTTCAGGGGGGAGCAAGGCATCAAAAAATCCGCTCTCCCAGTGGTTTTTGTTTTTTCCATATTGCTCGCTCGTGCTGAGCCACGGCTCTCATTATAAATAAAAATAAAATCCCGCAGTGAACTGCGGGATTATTTGATGCCTTTGGCGGAGAAAGAGGCATTCGAACCCCCGGTGCCATGGGACAGCACAACGGTTTTCAAGACCGCCGTATTCGACCGCTCTGCCATTTCTCCCTTCGACCTCCGAAGCCTTAGCGAAGGAGGTATTCCCTCCTAGCTCCAGCGAAGGAGGTTTCGACCTCCGTACCCCAGCGAAGGAGGCACCTCCGTACCCCTAGCGAAGGAGGTATTCGACCTCCGTAGCCCCTAGCGAAGGAGGTATTCGACCTCCGTAGCCTCGCCAAATGAGGATTCAGACCTTATTTTTAAGAACGCCGCCGCAAATATAATGCTTTTTGCCTTTTCATCATCCTGCATAGCATCGTTTTCAGCATAAAAATCCTTAATTGATTAAAAATCAATTTTATAGCCAATTTATTAACAGGATATGAACAGCTGAAAAATAAAGAGATGCTTCAAGTCCTCATTTTATGAGGCTGAGACGCAGTTAAATAAAAACACCTGTTTCGATAAACAAAACTTCGTTTCATCCTTAAACTCCCATTATTTGGAGAAAAACGACAAAATAAATTTGCATATGATGAGAAAAAAAATAAATTTGTATTTAATTAGTAAGATTGGTCTAACCCTTAAATCTTTCATTATGACAAAAAAAGAATTAGTTAATGCCATTGCTGCCGATGCAGGTCTCTCCATTAAAGATGCTGGCAAAGCATTGAATGCCTTTGTTGTAGCATTTGGAAAATCAATGAAAAAAGGTTCAAGAATTCAGCTTCCAGGTATGGGCACATTCAAAGTTGACAAAAGAAGTGCAAGAGTCGTCCGTAACCCGCGTACCGGCCAGAAACTGAACGTACCTGCTAAAAAAGTCGTTAAGTTCAAGGCAGCTCCGG
Source organism: uncultured Bacteroidota bacterium (assembly GCA_963744745.1). Lineage (GTDB taxonomy): Bacteria > Bacteroidota > Bacteroidia > Bacteroidales > VadinHA17 > LD21. The sequence goes on from CAVUVD010000011.1 coordinate 7,870, forward strand.
CACTTAACAAAGGCCTTTGATCTTGACTGATTAAAATTGCATTAGGGGTGTTGCTTACTACACCCCTTTTTTGTCCTTTATTTTGGTCGCGTTTAGCCCGGATAGTGAAAAACTAAACTTTTTTTATTAATTTTGATACGATGAAATCCCTTCATAATCCTGTTTGTTATGAATTGTATAATAGTCGATGATGATAAGCTGAGCTGCAAGATAATTGAAGGGTATGTACACAAATATTCCAGTCTCAACCTTGTAGGTATTTATAATGACGCTATCGAAGCCCGCAACATTCTGACCAGGAGACGGGATATCGATCTGATCTTCCTTGATATTATGATGCCGGAAAAACCGGACGGGTTCGACTTCATCGGAAGCCTCGAAACACCTCCGGCGCACAGATTATTATAATATCTTCTGCTGAAGAACATGCACTGAAAGCCTTCGATTTTAATGCTGTCGATTATCTCCTGAAACCCGTTTCATATTCAAGATTCTGTAAAGCTATTGACAAGCTTCAGAAGTATTTTACAAGGAAAGATGTTCCAAATACGGGTGATGAGGAAATCTTCATTAAAAGCGGATCATCACTTGTCAAGCTGAAAATAAGGGATATTGTTTATGTTGAAGCACTCGAAAACTATGTAACAGTCAATACAAATGATGACAAGTATACAATTCATTTTACAATGAAGGCGATTGAAAGCCAGTTGCCTTCAGGTATGTTTATCAGGGTCCACAGATCGTATATTGTGAATAAGACAATGATACAGTCGATCAGGGAAAATACCCTTGAGCTGAATATCGGGGACTCCCTCAAATAGAGCATTCCAGTCGGTAAATCATACCGCGACACTCTTCTGAATGAAATTAATGTGATGGCAAGATAACCTGCCTCTTCCAGATGCTTACAAACAGACAGCTTTTTCTTATGCATCTTGGGCAAACTTCGGATGCTCCAATGCTGCTCGAAATATCTCATGCAGAGGGTGTGTATATGTACTCGCCTGATGAACAAATATATCGACCTGATATCCGGAGTATCTGTCAGTAACACAGGTCACTGTCATCCCGGGGGTCGTAAAAGCTGTAACAGAGCAGGCAGGAACTTATATGCACCTGATGGTTTATCGAGAGATAATCCAGAGCCCGCAGTTGAAATATGCAGAGAGACTCGCCGGTATACTTCCTGCGTTCTTTAAACAGCTGTTATTTTGTGAATTCAGGTAGTGAAGCGGTTGAGGGAGCGCTGAAGCTCGCAAAGAGATATACGGAAAGTCCCGCATTATTTACTTCAAAAATGCCTATCACGGCAGTACCCACGGTGCTCTGAGTATCCAGGGGAGTGAGAAATTCAGGAATGCTTTCAGACCTCTTCTTCCCGACACATTCCAGGGAGATGTGACAGATGAAAATTCAATCGACCTCATAGATGAGAAAACAGCCTGTGCCATTATCGAGCCTGTGCAGGGTAAAGTAGGTGTAGTTGATGCGGGTAAGGACTTTCTTGCAAAGCTCAGAAAAAAATGCACCGACAAAGGGGCATTGCTGATCTTTGACGAGGTACAGACTGGTTTTGGAAGAACGGGAACGATGTTCGCATTCGAAAAATCGGGTGTGATTCCTGATATACTCCTGCTTGCCAAAAACTCTGGGTGGCGGGATGCCATTGGGCGCTTTTATATCGTCGCGGGAGACAATGTCTTCTTTTATTTCAAGCCCGGTACTCGGACATATCACTACTTTCGGCGGTCATCCTGTTTGCTGTGCGGCCGGACTGGCTTCACTTAAAATTATTGTAAAGGAGGATCTGGTATTAAAAAGCAGGTTGAAATCAGAACTTTTCAGAAAAGAGCTCCGGCATCCGTTAATTTCCGGAATAAGGGGAGAAGGGCTTCTGCTTGCTGTCAGGTTGATTGACAAAGCTTATATCCCATTCTGCATTTCGCATTCACCTGATTATGGCATCATTCTTGATTATTTCCTTTTCTGTGATGATGCATTCAGGATTGCTCCTCCGCTGGTGATCAAAGATGATGAAATAGTCGATGCATGCAACAGGGTGAAGAAGCTTCTGGATGATGCTCAAAAAACTACAGGTATGAAATGAGGATCTTTATTACTGGTGTATTCGTACTGCTCCTGACCTTTTCCCTGAAGGCACAGTCTCTTTCTGATATTGAAAGTGGAGTTCAGTCAGTATTCCGGAGGATCAGGAGTGAAACATCCGACAGCCGGCGTCTCGAAATGAATGATTCAATCCATGCTCTGATCAGAGACTATGCAGTGCATGATTCAATATTTAAATACAACCTGGAGGGTTCCAGGTATCTCGGACAGATTACTTCCCCCGACTCAACGTTAAAAATCATAAGCTGGAACCTGAACCTGAGCAAATACACAGGGAAATATTTCACTTTTATTATCAGGAAGGGAATTGAAAGTGAAAAGAATAAGATATACTCCCTTCAGGCATCATATGACAAAGCGCCTTTTACCGATACCACCTATTCAGAATCAGATTGGTATGGTGCATTATACTATAGTGTAAAACCTTATATAGACAGAGGCAGGAAATGCTGGGTGGTTCTTGGTCTTGGTTACGGTGATCCGACAGTAGCGAGAAAGCTCATCGATGTGATAAGCTTTGATGAAAGGGATTCATTAGTATTTGGCAAGAAATGGTTTGAAACTACTTCCGGAATGAAGTTCAGGAGGGTTTTTGAATATGCATCTTCAGGAATGATGACCTTAAGGTTCAGTTCCGATACGTCAATTGTATTCGATCACCTTGTGCCCATACCTTCTGAAACCTATGCCAACAGGGTTTATTATGGACCCGATTATTCGTATGATGCCTATATCTTTACGGATGGAATCTGGAAATTCAGACTGAATGTTGATGCCAGGAACAAATAGTAATTGAATAAAGAGTATATGATCTGACATTTTAAGGCAAAGTATTATCTTCGTTGTATGCCTAAAAACCTTACCACCCATATTTATTGCTTCGACGATCACAGGAGATTTACAGAGGAGATCAGGAAGAAATTCGATGATCCATCACGGTATATTATTCATTCATTTCAGACACGTGATGAAATGATTGACTGGTTTTTTAAAGAAAAGGAGATCAGCTCCTGTAAAATTGCAATTATCGGTGTTCATGACTCGGAAGAGCAATCAGAGCTGACTGATCAGCTGGTGACCGGGATATTGAAGGGTGATCCAAGAACAGGAATAATATTGCTTTGTCCTCCTGAAAAAATTGCGGAGATGAAGAAAAACATGAAATTCAATATTGATGCATACATTCCGCAGAATGCCAATTTTGTTCTCAGAGTTCATAATGTTGCAAAAAAACATTTCAGCGAACACAACATCAGGTTTCACAGGAAGCTAAGGAACAGGTCTTTGATGGCACTTCTTGCCTTCCTTGTCTTCTCAGTCATCCTTATCATCTTCGCCCGCCTGAAATTCCCCGAACTCTTCTAATCTTTTATAACTCTAAGTACTCTAGGC
>CAVUVD010000012.1:0-11444 GCA_963744745.1 uncultured Bacteroidota bacterium
TGTCAGCGTATAAATGAAAGGGGTTTCATCGATAGTTCTGGCTGAATATTTTATAGATTATCAGCCAAAATTTAATATTATTGCTTAATTTTGGCTGTCAATAAATTTTTTAATCGCAGCCAAAACTTTTAAATTTTTCGGATTCCGGCTATCAATATTAAAAATCAGGAGACACTATCACCAATTTATTGGAAGAATTGATTGAATCCGGATTCGTAACAGCCTGGCCTCCTTTTTACAAAAAATCGAAGGATACTGTATTTAAACTTTCAGACGAGTTTACGCACTTCTATTTTAAATTCATTGAGAATAACCGGGCATCAGGGAACGATATCTGGCAGACTTTTTCGTCAGGTCAATCATGGAAAAGCTGGAGTGGTGTAGCATTCGAACGGGTCTGTCTGAAACATATCCCGCAAATAAAAAAAGAACTTGGGATTTTAACCATTTACACTGAGGACTCAACATGGCGGTTTGTCCCGCTAAAAGGTAAAGGTGCACAAATAGACCTGATATTTGATCGAAAAGATTTTGTCATCAATATCTGTGAAATGAAATATTCCGAGTCTGAATTTGTTATTGATAAAGGGTATGCAGTGGAACTGGAAAATAAACGCGAGGTTTTTAAGAAGGTAACCAAAACTAAAAAATCCCTGTTTATCACTTTCCTGACAACATTCGGAATAAAGGATAACGAGTACGCAAAACGGTTAGTTCAAAAATCACTGGATGCAAATTCTTTATTCCAATAATGTTTGTAACCCTCAACTCTCATGGCACTCCAGGCACTGCCCTGAGGATTATTCGCTTCGCTCATGATCCCTCAGGGGCATAGTCATCAAGCTAAGAGCCTTTTAAATATTAAATGCCAGCTTATTATATCAATTTGAGCTTGTGAAAAACCTGGATTTTTTCGCTGTAGGCGATATATTATTGTAGTATAGTAATCATAATATTTATTTTCTACCGCGTAGCGGTTAAACAAAGATTTGATGGCTTTCAAATCACGTTCATATTCTGATTGGATTGAATCCTTCGATCTCTGTTTCGGATACTGTGCATGAAGTAAAGAGAAGTTCATCCTTATTTATTAACCAGGAGAGACTCTGCTTTGACAGATTCTCATGGCAGGAAGGTTATGGGGCATTCAGTTATAGTCGTTCGCAGATTTCCAGTATTTATAAATATATTGATAACCAGGAAGAAACTCATAAGTTAAAAATGTTTAAGGATGAATACACTCAATATCTGAAGAAACGTGAGATGGAATTTGATGAACAATTTTTATATGATTTCTGGGAGAACCCTGTTTAACCTCTACGAAGTAAAAAACAATTTTTTCAATTCCTTTACTACAGTAGTTTAAGCCCTGCGGGCTAATTGAATATTGAGTATCAAATAATTGTAATTCTTAGTTTGATAGCTATGCCCGCAGGGGTGGCTTCAAAAGCATCAAATAAGTCAATTTCCCCACAGTTATTATGTTTCATTAACTCTAAATACTCTAGCGCACTCCAGGCACTCCAGGCTCTTTTCCCGGTATGACACCTGTAACGATGGGCAGGATCATTCCTGATTGCCCTCAATTGCTGATTACAAATGGTTAACTTTGCAGATATTAAGAAATTTAAGTATTTTAATCGGCATCCGGGATGAATGCCGTAATATTTTTTAAATGAACCAGAGATCCGGCAGCGCTGGTGAGAGAATTTTTATTCCGAAGTCAGCAAAATTAGCAATAGTTGCAATTGGCGCTTCAGCAGGCGGGCTGGAGGCATTGGAACAGTTTTTCAGCAATATGCCGGAAGGCTGCGGGATGGCTTTTGTGATAGTTCAACACCTTGATCCTAATTATAAGGGTATGATGCCTGACCTGATCCGGAAAGTAACTAAAATGAAGGTTACACAGGCTTCTGATAACCTGAAGGTTAAGCCAGACACCGTTTATGTAATACCTCCAAACAAAAATATGTCGATCCTTAACGGGCGACTGCACCTGTTTGATTTTGCAGAGGTACACGGGTTGAGATTACCAATTAACTTCTTCTTTCATTCCCTCGCTGACGATATGGGCGAGAAAAGCATAGGGATAATTCTTTCAGGTATGGGGTCAGACGGCACTCCCGGCTTGCAGTCCATTAAGGAAAGGGGAGGGCTGACAATGGTGCAGGAACCATCCGATGCCAGGTACGATAGCATGCCGGCAAATGCAATTAAATCATTGCAGGTCGATGTTGTTGCTCCCGCGGCCGAGTTACCGGTGAAACTGATATCAATACTTAAAAGAAATTTACATCCTGCCAACGATGACAAATCTGTTTTCAAGAATAAGAGTTCACTTGAAAAAATAGCGCTGCTTATAAGGTCTAAAACAGGATATGACTTTTCTCAATATAAAAAAAGCACTGTCTACCGCAGGGTTGAAAGGCGCATGATGGTTCACAAGATTGATAATATAGGAGCTTATATAAGGTTGCTCATGCAGAATCCGGAAGAGACTGAGATTCTCTTCCGGGAGATGCTGATCGGAACAACAAGCTTCTTCAGGGATACGGAACTTTGGAATCTTCTGGTCAGCGACATCTTGCCGGCTTTCATTAAAACAAAACCTGATGGTTACACTTTGAGATTATGGATACCTGGCTGTTCTACGGGTGAAGAAGCATATTCCTATGCGATCGCATTCAGGGAAGCGTTAGCAGCATTAAGCCAAAAAGGAATATCGGCATCCAGATATTTGCTTCTGACCTTGACAATGGTGCAGTAGAGAAAGCCAGGAAGGGTGTGTACAATGAAGGAATCGCCGCTGCTGTTTCCTGCGGCAGGCTTGACCGTTTCTTCACGAGAACCGGAGCATTTTATAAGATCAACACTGAAATAAGGGAGATGGTGGTTTTTGCTGTTCAGAATGTTATCAGCGATCCTCCATTCACGAAAGTTGACATTATCTCCTGCAGGAACCTGCTTATTTATCATGAACAGGATCTGCAGAAGAAGCTTCTCTCAGTATATCATTATAGTCTGAACCCGGAAGGATTACTTATCCTCGGTACATCAGAAACCACGGGTTCCCAATCTCATCTCTATGATCCTGTGGACTCACGATTCAGGGTATTCAGGAAGAGGCTTATTGACAAGTACGAAATTTTTGATTTTCCAAAATCAACTACACAGAAAAATTATTCTAACGAAATTTCTATACCCGTGAAATCCTTTGATAACATTCAGACCTTAACTGATAACCTTATCCTTCAGCAGTATTCACCTGCCGGAGTTCTTGTCAACAGCGATGGCGATATAATCTATCTGACACGCCGATCAGGTAAGTACCTTGAACCTGCAGCCGGAAAAGCCAACATGAATATTTTCACTATGCTGAGAGAAGGATTCGCACCTGAGTTCCCGGTTGCCTTCAAAAATGCTGCCAGGACCTCTGAGAAAGTCACCTTAAAAAATATTAAAATCGGATCCGGGAATGACACGCAGCTTGTTGATGTCATCATACAGAAGATTGATAAGCCCTCTGCGCTCAATGGATTGATCCTTGTTGTTTTTATGGATGTTCTATACTATCAGGATCTATCAAAAACCCGATCCGGAAATAAGACAAATCCAAAGATCAGGGAAATGGAAACGGAACAACAGAGATTGAAAAATGAATTGCAGAGCACACTTGAAACAATGCAGGTTTCCGAAGAGGAGCTGAAATCAGCCAATGAGGAACTTCAATCAACCAATGAAGAGCTTCAGTCAACCAATGAAGAGCTGACCACTTCAAAGGAAGAGCTTCAGAGTATGAATGAGGAGCTGCAGACTGTCAACCTTGAGCTTATGAATAAGGTTGATGAATTTACTGCAATATCAAATGATATGAAGAACCTTCTTGAGAGCACTGAGATAGCCACTTTATTCCTTACAAAAGACTTCAGGATAAGAAGGTTCACTTCCGGCATGAGGAAGATATTTAATCTCCTTGAGCAGGACCTTGGCAGACCATTGAGTGATCTTACATCGGATCTTGTTTATGAAGATTTATTAAATGACATGAAGGAAGTGCTTCGTACACTTGTATTCATTGAAAAACAGGTCAGGTCAGTAACCGGTATGTGGTATTCGATCAGGATTATGCCTTACAGGACCACAGATGATAAAATTGACGGACTCGTGCTGACCTTTTCTGATATTACAATTGCTAAAAAACTGGAGGAAGAACTCAATAAAACTATCTCTGATTTAAAAACCAGGGATTAGACAGGAATGATTATGGAGAAAAAGAAATCTTCAGCCGGAAGCCAATACCGCAAAAAAGCCGAAACAAGGCTTAAAAAGCAGGTGCCTGAATCTGCTGGGTTTTCTGACACAGATCCGGCAGCGTTGCTCCATGAATTACAGGTGCATCAGGTTGAGCTGGAGCTTCAGAATGAAGAATTGAGACAACAAAGAGACAGGGCAGAGGATGCAATCAGGAAATACGCTGACCTGTATTCGGAGATTTATGATTTTACTCCTGTAGCATATTTCTCCTTTACCCGTGAAGGTATAATCCTTGAATCAAATTTGAAAGCTTCGGAATTGCTGGGGATTCCGAGATCATACCTGAAGGACAGAAATTTCAGGAACTTTCTTCCATTGGACATGAGGATTACTTTCAATAAATTTCTGGAAGAAGCATTTAGTAAACCAGGGAGAGTACAATGTGAGATTAAATTAGTTAAATCCGACCGTTCCTTTGCAAACCTTATTCTTGATGGCACACTTTCTGAAAATGAAGAAAAATGCCTTGCTATGGCAACGGATATAACTGAGCTCAAAAAGACCCAGGAGGATTTAATAAAGAGCGAACAAAGCTTACATTCATTGTTAACAGCCAGTTCGGAATTATTATACCGTATGAATGCTGACTGGAGTGAAATGCTCCAGCTTAACAGTAAGGGATTTCTTTCAAATACTGAGAAACCAAATAGAAACTGGATGAAGGATTATATTCCACCTTCAGACGAACCGATAGTAACTGAAAAAATAAACGAAGCAATCAGGAAAAAGTCAGTTTTTGAACTTGAACACCGCGTAAACCAGGCAAATGGAAGCCTGGGATGGGTTTATTCCCGTGCAATACCGATAATAGACCAAAGAGGTGAAATAGTCGAATGGTTTGGTGCTGCGAGTAATATCACTGTACGAAAAGAGTTCGAGATATCATTAATTGAAAGCAACCGGATTATAAAAGAACAACTTGCGGAAATCGAAAATCTATACAGGAATGTGCCTGTCGGGCTATGCGTTTTAGACCTGGATCTCCATTTTCTCAGGATCAATGAACGCCTTGCAGAATTAAACGGAATCCCGGCTGAGGAACACATCGGAAGAACCGTTGCTGAAATCGTGCCGGACCTGTCAGAGTTAGCATCTGATATTGTTAAGAAAATTCTCTCTACCGGGAAGCCCCAGCTGGCAATAGAGTTGTCGGCTACTACTTCTGCTCAGCCTGGCGTCATAAGATATTGGTCTGAGAACTGGTCGCCGGTTAAAAATGATGACGATGAGATAATTGCAATTAACGTAGCTGTTATTGAAATAACAGAGCAAAAGCATACTCATGAAAAATTAAAAAAGAACCAGGTTAAGCTCAGGAAAGCAAAGCTGGACCTCGAGCAGTCGAAGAAAAAGCTGATGATCGCACTCGAGAGCGGAAAAATCGGTCTTTGGGAGTGGGATGTGGCAAAAAACACAACAACATGGGACAGCAAAATGGAAGAAATGTTCGGGCTTGATCCGGGTACATTCGACGGGAAGCATTCCACCTTCGAAAATCTTGTACATGAAGATGATCTTCCGCAAATACGAATTTCAATGAGGAAAGCGCTCACCGAAGCATCTGATATGGAACTGGTATACAGGACGAAAGAACGGGCTGGTAAGAGCAATTACATAATGTCCAAAGCAATTATTATAAAGGACAGTTTGAAAAATCCTGTAAACGTTATCGGTGTATGTTTCGATGTGACAAGAATACAGGAAGGAGCAGAGAAGCATATAGTAAAATTGAATGAAGAATTATTACGATCCAATAATGACCTGAGGCAATTTGCCTATGTTGCTTCCCATGACCTGCAGGAACCATTGCGGATGGTTTCGAGTTTCATGCAATTGCTCAGGAATCGTTATAGCGACAAGCTTGACCAGGATGCCAGGGAATATATAGAATTTGCTGTTGATGGTGCGAAGCGGATGTATGAGCTGCTTAACGCATTGCTAGCATATTCTAGAGTCCATACAAGGGAGCATGAATTCACCAAAACAGATATGAAGGAGGTCGTTGAAAGAGTAAAAAACAATCTTGGTCTTATTATCAGTGAATCTGATGCCGAAATAAGCTGTGATGTACTTCCGGTTGTGCTTGCCGATGATAATCAGATGATTCAGGTCATGCAGAACCTTGTTGAGAACGGAATTAAATTCAATACCGGTAAGCCAAGAATTTCTATCACTTCTGAGATGAATGACAGTAGTGAATATTTAATCAAAGTCTCTGATAATGGAATCGGCATAGATTCGCAATACCATGAACGGATATTCAGGATTTTCCAGAGGCTGCACCAGTCTGCCGATTATAAGGGAACAGGCATCGGACTGGCAATCTGTAAACGCATTATCGAACGCCATGGTGGAAGAATCTGGGTTGAATCTACTCCGGGCAAAGGATCTACTTTTTTCTTTACAATTCCCGGTTAAAACAAAAATCCCGCAGTGTGCTTGGGGATTTTAACTCTAAGTACTCTAGCGCACTCTAGGCACTCCAGGCACTTCCCTGAGGGATTATTCGCTTCGCTCATGATCCATCGGGGGGAGCTTCAAAGGCATCAAATAAGTCCGCTCTCCGAGCGGTTTTTGTTTTATTCATATTGCTCGCTCGTGCTGAGGCACGGCTCGCACTATGAATAAAACAAAAATCCCGCAGTGAACTGCGGGACTTATTTGATGCCTTTGGCGGAGAAAGAGGGATTCGAACCCCCGGTGCCTTGGATAAAGCACAACGGTTTTCAAGACCGCCGCATTCGACCGCTCTGCCATTTCTCCCTTCGACCTCCGTAGCTTTAGCGAAGGAGGTATTCGACCTCCGTAGCCCCTAGCGAAGGAGGTATTCGACCTCCGTAGCCTTGGCGAAGGAGGATTCGACCTTGTTTTTAAGAACGCCGCCGCAAATATAATGCTTTTTGCCTTTTCATCATCCTGCATAGCATCGTTTTCAGCATAAAAAACCTTAATTGATTAAAAATCAATTTTATAGCCAATTTATTAACAGGATATGAACAGCTGAAAAATAAAGAGATGCTTCAAGTCCTCATTTTATGAGGCTGAGACGCAGTTAAATAAAAACACCTGTTTCGATAAACAAAACTCTCGTTTCATCCTTAAACTCCCATTATTTGTGGAAAAACGACAAAATAAATTTGCATATGATGATAAAAAAAATAAATTTGTATTTAATTAGTAAGATTGGTCTAACCCTTAAATCTTTCATTATGACAAAAAAAGAATTAGTTAATGCCATTGCTGCCGATGCAGGTCTCTCCATTAAAGATGCTGGCAAAGCATTGAATGCTTTTGTTGTAGCATTTGGAAAATCAATGAAAAAAGGTTCAAGAATTCAGCTTCCAGGTATGGGCACATTCAAAGTTGACAAAAGAAGTGCAAGAGTTGTCCGCAACCCGCGTACCGGCCAGAAACTGAACGTACCTGCTAAAAAAGTCGTTAAGTTCAAGGCAGCTCCGGCACTTAACAAAGGCCTTTGATCTTGACTGATTAAAATTTGCATTAGGGGTGTTTCTTACTACACCCCTTTTTTGTTGCTTTATTTTGGTTGCCTTTGGCCCCGATAGTGAAAAACTAAACTTTTTTTATTAATTTTGATACGATGAAATCCCTTCATAATCCTGTTTGTTATGAATTGTATAATAGTCGATGATGATAAGCTGAGCTGCAAGATAATTGAAGGGTATGTACACAAATATTCCACTCTTAACCTTGTAGGTATTTATAATGACGCTATCGAAGCCCGCAACATTCTGACCAGGAGACGGGATATCGATCTGATCTTCCTTGATATTATGATGCCGGAAATGGATGGGTTCGACTTCATCGGAAGCCTTGAAACACCTCCTAATATTATTATAATATCTTCCGCTGAAGAACATGCACTGAAAGCCTTCGATTTTAATGCAGTCGATTATCTCCTGAAACCCGTTTCATATTCGAGATTCTGTAAATCTATTGACAAGCTTCAGAAGTATTTCACAAGGAAAGATGTTCCAAATACCGGTGATGAGGAAATTTTCATTAAAAGCGGATCATCGCTTGTCAAACTGAAAATCAGGGATATTATTTATGTTGAAGCCCTGGAAAACTATGTAACAGTCAATACAAACGATGACAAGTATACAATTCATTTTACAATGAAGGCGATTGAAAGCCAGTTACCTTCAGGTATGTTTATCAGGGTCCACAGATCGTATATTGTGAATAAGACAATGATCCAGTCGATCAGGGAAAATACCCTTGAGCTGAATATAGGTAACTCACAGAAGAGCATTCCCGTCGGCAAATCATACCGCGACACTCTCCTGAATGAAATTAATGTGATGGCAAGATAACCTGCCTCTTCCAGATGCTTACAAACAGACAGCTTTTTCTGATGCATCTCGGGCAAACTTCGGATGCTCCAATGATGCTCGAGATTTCCAATGCAAAGGGAGTATATATGTATTCGCCCGATGGTAAAGAATATATCGACCTTATCTCCGGAGTATCCGTCAGTAACACGGGTCACTGTCATCCAGATGTTGTTAAAGCGGTTACAGAACAGGCTGAAACTTATATGCACCTGATGGTTTATGGAGAGGTTATCCAGAGCCCTCAGGTGAAATATGCAGAGAGGCTCGCCGGTATACTTCCCGCCTCTTTAAACAGCTGTTATTTTGTGAACTCAGGCAGTGAAGCGGTTGAGGGAGCGCTGAAGCTTGCAAAAAGATATACGGGAAAGTCCCGCATTATATACTTCAAAAATGCCTATCACGGCAGTACCCATGGTCCCCTGAGTGTCCAGGGGAGTGAGAAATTCAGGAGTGCTTTCAGACCTCTTCTTCCCGACACATTCCAGGGAGATCTGACAGATGAGAACTCAATTAACCTCATAGATGAAAAAACAGCCTGCGTGATTATCGAGCCTGTGCAGGGAGAGGCAGGTGTAATTGATGCCGGTAAGGATTTCCTTACAAACCTCAGAAAAAAATGCACCGACACAGGGGCATTGCTGATCTTTGATGAGGTACAGACTGGTTTCGGAAGAACGGGAACGATGTTTGCATTCGAAAAATCGGGTGTGATTCCTGATATACTCCTGCTTGCAAAGGCTCTGGGTGGCGGGATGCCACTGGGCGCTTTTATATCGTCGGGCAAGATAATGTCATCCCTCATTTCTAACCCGGCACTCGGACATATCACAACTTTCGGCGGTCATCCGGTTTGCTGTGCGGCCGGTCTGGCTTCACTCGAAATAATTATAAAGGAGGACCTGGTATTAAAAAGCAGGTTGAAATCAGAAATTTTCAGAAAAGAACTCCGGCATCCATTGATTTCAGAAATCAGGGGAGAAGGACTTCTGCTTGCTGTCAGGCTGATTGACAAAGCTTATATCCCATTCTGCATTTCGCATTCACCTGATTATGGCATTATTCTTGATTATTTCCTTTTCTGTGATGATGCATTCAGGATTGCTCCTCCGCTGGTGATCACGGATGATGAAATAGTCGATGCATGCAGCAGGGTGAAGAAGCTCCTGGATGATGCTCAGAAAACTATAAATACTAAATGAGGATCTTTATTACAGGTGTATTCGTACTGCTCCTGACCTTTCCCCTGAAGGCACAGTCTCTTTCTGATATTGAAAGCGGAGTTCAGTCAGTATTCAGCAGGATCAGGAGCGAAACAGCCGACAGCCGGCGTCTCGAAATGAATGACTCAATCCATGCTCTGATCAGAGCCTATGCAGCGCATGATGCAGTATTTAAATACAACCTGGAGGGTTCCAGATATCTCGGACAGATTACTTCCCCCGACTCAACGTTAAAAATCATAAGCTGGAACCTGAACCTGAGCAAATACACAGGGAAATATTTCACTTTTATTATCAGGAAGGGAATTGAAAGTGAAAAGAATAAGATATACTCCCTTCAGGCATCATATGACAAAGCGCCTTTTACCGATACCACCTATTCAGAATCAGATTGGTATGGTGCATTATACTATAGTGTAAAACCTTATATAGACAGAGGCGGGAAATGCTGGGTGGTTCTTGGTCTTGGTTACGGTGATCCGACAGTAGCGAGAAAGCTCATCGATGTGATAAGCTTTGATGAAAGGGATTCATTAGTATTTGGCAAGAAATGGTTTGAAACTACTTCCGGAATGAAGTTCAGGAGGGTTTTTGAATATGCATCTTCAGGAATGATGACCTTAAGGTTCAGTTCCGATACGTCAATTGTATTCGATCACCTTGTGCCCATACCTTCTGAAACCTATGCCAACAGGGTTTATTATGGACCCGATTATTCGTATGATGCCTATATCTTTACGGATGGAATCTGGAAATTCAGACTGAATGTTGATGCCAGGAACAAATAGTAATTGAATAAAGAGTATATGATCTGACATTTTAAGGCAAAGTATTATCTTCGTTGTATGCCTAAAAACCTTACCACCCATATTTATTGCTTCGACGATCACAGGAGATTTACAGAGGAGATCAGGAAGAAATTCGATGATCCATCACGGTATATTATTCATTCATTTCAGACACGTGATGAAATGATTGACTGGTTTTTTAAAGAAAAGGAGATCAGCTCCTGTAAAATTGCAATTATCGGTGTTCATGACTCGGAAGAGCAATCAGAGCTGACTGATCAGCTGGTGACCGGGATATTGAAGGGTGATCCAAGAACAGGAATAATATTGCTTTGTCCTCCTGAAAAAATTGCGGAGATGAAGAAAAACATGAAATTCAATATTGATGCATACATTCCGCAGAATGCCAATTTTGTTCTCAGAGTTCATAATGTTGCAAAAAAACATTTCAGCGAACACAACATCAGGTTTCACAGGAAGCTAAGGAACAGGTCTTTGATGGCACTTCTTGCCTTCCTTGTCTTCTCAGTCATCCTTATCATCTTCGCCCGTCTGAAATTCCCCGAACTCTTCTAATCTTTTATAACTCTAAGTACTCTAGGCACTCTAGGCACTCTAGGCACTCCTTATGACTATTTGTGCCTGATCATCCACATTATTGGCCAGTAAATTGATTTTCTTCGTTTACCCCGACCCCAGGAGGAGCGAAGAAAATCAATTTACTCCCCGTAGGGCTGGGGTTACCCGTCTGAAATTCCGAACTC
>CAVUVD010000013.1:0-27526 GCA_963744745.1 uncultured Bacteroidota bacterium
GGGAGTAACCAGCATCATATCTTTATGCAGTATATCAATGATTTAAGACAGCATCAAATGATTGTGGAAACCTAATGTGTATCTGAGATTTTTCCATGCTGATTTTACCAGCCTAATATCCTTATCACCTTCTAAAAATCTCTGAATTATGAAAATCCAAGAATTTTTTATCAGGCAAGAATCTTTGAGGCAAGCTAATTGCCTTTTTCTGAAAAGGAATAAAGAAAACTTCAGAAAGTAAACTTTTTGAATTGAGCACCTTTTCTGAAAAAAGAATTTTATAATCAGGTGTAATAGTCATCAAACCCTTATCAAATGCTTTATCGTGCAATGCATTCATACACAATCCATTTCGCGGATTCATCCGATTATCATAGTCTCTGGACCATGGAATAATATGGCCAGCGACCAGTAGTTCTGGAATAGAGATTCCAGTAACGCAGCAATGAAAATTATAAGAAGCTAAAATGGTTTTTCTGAAAAAAGATTGATTCACTCTGTTTTTAACCAAAGTTTCACGTTCCTTTCCCTCAATGTTTATACCTTCTTGTGTCAGGTCAATACAATCTTCGATGGGCTGACCATGATATTTGGCTAAAATGACTTCACTCTCAAAAGATAACTTTTCCCAGGATTCAATGAACTCATTCCAAATTTCAATTTCAGAATGACTTCCATGTTTCATGCCAGATATATTTCTCTGCTGAAGTGTTGGATCAAGCCTAGCAAAGTTCGCTAACTTTAATGAAACCGCAGAAGCAGATTCCCAATCAATACTGCAAGTTCAATTACTTTTGGGTAATGAGCGTTTATTTTTGGAAACGGGATGGTACAATAGAGATTAAAAGCTACTATCAATTCATCCCGTGTCCAGTTATTTCTTGGCATTCTAATTAAAAAGGTCTTTTATATCTGGAATTCCCACCCGGCTATTACTTGAATGAAGTTTATGCAAGAATTCTGATTTATATGGATTTGACAAACTGCACAATAGACTAATGGATACTTCTTCAGAGTTTAAAAGAAACCTTGATTTATAGGTCAACCTTTGGGATGCACTGGGATATTTTACAGATATGTCAATATTCAGCTCCCTAATTATAACTTTTGATTTCAAAACAGCTACATAACTCCTAAAAGTGTTGTTGTTATTTATAGAAGGAAAAAAATACAAAGAACCATTTTTAAATGCTCTAATATCTCTTAATGCCTCAGCATTTACATTTAGTCTTGCATCGTCTATTTGGACTATTTCAATCATTTCAAGATAGCGAGTATTATTATGTTCCAAATCACAATCAGGTGTAACTATTACTCCTAATAAGATAACATCCTTTCCCTTACTAACTGATATAATATCTCCATTTCTGATTAATTCAGACTTGTGTTCAAAATATAGAATTTTATTTGCAATTCTCTTACTTTCTGGAGAATTCGATTTTGATTTCGCAGGAGTGTTATTTTTGAGTAAAGTAGTAATTCTTTCAATAAACTCATTATTTGAAATCATTGATCTATGTAAGAGATTCAATATTATATCGTTACTCCAGTCAACATTTTCACCATCACCATAAACGCGATGAAATATTTTTGAAAGATCAATATTGGGTACTTCATTCAGTTCAAAAAGAATGCTCTCAAGTGTATTTTGAATAGTTTCCCGATATGTATTCGCGAGTTGCAGAGAAATGTTACTTCCTAGAAGCACTTTAATTTTCGTCAATAGTTCTTCGCATCCTGTTCCTTTACTATGGCAACTAAGAAGGTTCTGAGGATAACCAATTTCATCTGGATTTGTCTGCTCGAAATTTTGTTGATTATCCGTATAGATAAACACAGGCTTGAAATGCTTCCCTTTAAGCTTTCGTAATATTAAACGGCTTACAACGCTGTCTTCCGGATTTTCAAAAAACCAATCTAATACTACAGCATCAAAATGACTTCCATTTGTAATATAACTTTCAGCTGATTCCCGGCTATCACAAAAATAGACATCGTAATTCTCTGCTCTAAATTCACTGATAAGCCTTTTAGCAAGATCTTTGTCTTCTTCGATTAAAAGAATGTTATTCATGATCAGAAATAGAAAAAATTATTCTAAAAGAAGCACCATCATACAACCCCGGAAAATCATCTTTTTGTATAAGTAGTATATCACCTTTCTTTTCCTCAAGAATTTCTTTGGCCATATATAAACCTAAACCACGACCTGACTCACCTTTCATCGAGAAAAAAGGTTCAAATATTTTATCTCTATATCTTGCAACAACTCCGGGACCATTATCTGTAAAGTATACACAATCATGATTGGCATCGAAAATGATTTTGATAAATCTATTATCAGTCTCGGATTTCTTGGATAACCAGTAAATAGAATTGTCAATCAAATTAACAAAAATTTGCATGCATGAGCCTTCTCTCATTTTTACCTCAAAAGGCTGTCCACAAACTTCAACTTTAACACCTTCTTTAATCAGGCTGCTTTCCATTAAAAACAATGAATTCGATACTATATCGTTGATTTTTAAGCTTTTTTCTTTAGCTACTTTCTTAATATAAAAAACTGGTCCTAAGAGTTTAATGTCATTTCTCAAAGCTTCCAGAGCTCCATAGATTATATCAGTTTCTTTCTTAATGCTGGAATCACTTAAATCTATTATAGTTCTAAGTCTGGAGAGTGATTCATTTGCTCCTGATACAAGACGGGAAAATTCATGTGTGAATCTTTCAGCAGCTAGGCCAGTCCCAGCAAGATGGAATAGTCGATTATTAGAAGTCTCAAGATCATCAATAGCTTCATCAAATTGAGACTGAAGTACATTGATTGATTTTTTTATGTTCTCTATATTTATGAGAGCCTTATGATCTGGATTATCATCAACAATCAATGTAATCGCTTCCTCCAGGTCGTGTTTTATCGATCCAAAACTTGTTGAAATGTCTGTCTTTTCTTTTTCAATTCTCTTCTTTTTAACAGGACTCTTGTGTTTTTCTTTATGCAAAACAGTCACGCAGGCATTGACTAATTTGACAAAATGTGAATATGAAGTATTCTCTATTAGACCTTCCCTGTTTGCTTTATCAATAAGGTTACTATTCTCTAACTGGTCTATTTCAACCAAACCAATAATCGTATCGTTCCCAATAAAAGAAGTATCCTGAATTCTCTGATTATCAAGATGAAGCCAATCATTCCCTTTCTCACCATATGGTAATACTCTAATGCCATCTCTAAAAAGACTAATTCCGGAAAGTTCATCAAGATCCTTTCTAACAAAACCAGACTTTTTATCAAGTAATTTATTATAATGATATAAATTTACAATAAAACCACCACATTCAAACTTTCCATTTATTTCAGCTACTTTACCTATCTCCCTTAAATTAATAGAGTCTCGCCGATACTCTTTTTCTTGTCCAGGTAAATTGCATTCAAATTCAAAGTCAAAATCACCATTTCTGTCAACAATTCCATATAGTTTATAATGCGATTTATTCAGTATATCACTTAATTCAAGATTTGAAAAAGATGAAAACTCCTCAGAACAATTTACAAAATTCAATTTAACTTCAAAATCATTTATATTCTTGAACGGGCTTTTCATTCTCTTCAAAATGCCTGAAACATTTTCAATGTTTTGCTTTGTCCAGGTATATTTTAATTCAGAAATTTCCAAGACTACTCCAGTGCTGTCAAAATCTGTGAAGACTTTTGGAGGCTTAAGGCTATACTCTATCTCAATATCAATAAGATTAAGATCGTTATTTTCGAACTTTGTCCAATCTATATGTACTACTAGTTCATTAGGTGAATTAATTGATTTTGAAATAAGTTTCAGTTTATTTCCAATCTGTTGAGCAGCAAATCTACCAACACCTTTTTCACCTAAGGGCAGTCTCCCAAGTTTTGTTCTCACTTGGCTTTGAATTTTGTAATTCTTTATGGCCGGTTCCAGGATTCATCCATTTTTTTAAAAAATGTCTCTAAATCCATTCCAGTCCCATTATCTTTTATAATAATTTTAGCCTCAGGTGTATTTAGAGAAATCATTTCGATTTCACATAGGGTGGAATCAGCGTCATAGCTATTTTTGACAAGCTCAACTAAGCCAACAGTCGCATCCTTAATCAGATGCTCTCCAAGGATTTTAATTAATCTTGCTTTTGGTATAAAAGATACAGTCTTATTAGGCATAATTAGTCTGTGTGTTCTCTGTTTGTTTTACATATTCGCATATTGGTCATTATTGGAGCTGAAATTCAGGCGAAATTAATGATGCTCCTCCCTTGTGATAAAGAGGGGACATCATCCCAGACAGTCTCATTAACATTGCCTCCAGATATTTTTAATGTGTTCAGATTCCTTGCCCCAGTGGTTTGATGGATTAGCTTTGTGTTACATAATTCAAATATTTCTTTGGGGAGATGAGAAGGTTGCTGAGAAATGAAACATAGTTCTATCCAACTTTTTCTGCCTCTTCTTGTTACGGCTGCTCTCAGAACTGGTCTAGAAATGACTTTATTTGATGGCTCGTGAGCAAATAAGTAATCAGTTACATTGGATATCTCTTGTTTATACTTTGCTTCAGAAATAAAATATGAATGTTGAATTTTATAATTTAAATAATTAACTGCAACAACTCCAATTTGAGCCATTATGCCTATAATTGTTTTATGAGTACCAATTGCACCATCAATACCGACCGCCTCCCCTGATGATAAAAGTTTTAATTCTTCATCCAGATTTTGGTGAATTTTCTTTATTTCAAAATGTTTTTCTAGAAATTCTCTGATCTTCAATTTATGCCTTCTTCTTTGCGTAATATCTTTGGAGAGTTCGGAAGAGTATACTTTTATTCCTTCCTGAACTGAGTCTTCAAAATTATCCCAGGTCTTCTGTTTGAGTATATCTTTGAATATTAAACTCATTTAAGACAATAGTTTAGATAACTCTTCTGCAATTTTATTGGCAAATAATGGGGGAACTGCATTTCCAATTTGGTTAATGTAGCAGTTCTGACCTGATCCTCTTTATAGCCTTCGAAATAGTAATCATCCGGGAAGGATTCGATTCTTGCAGCTTCTCTAACTGATATTGAACGAAGTTGATTTTTATCTGGATGAATAAAATGATGCCCATCCTTGGCTATATGAGCAATCATCGTATGTGGTATAAGATCAACCACTTTGAACCTATCCAAAAAATCATCTATGTTTTTTTGAGTACGCATATCAATTGGGATCTCATCATTTTTTAATCTCTGGCCATCTGCTAATTTTTCTATTGCCAATTTATATATTGCCAAATCTCTTTTGTTGTGAGGCCTTGTAATATGTTGAGTAAAGAAATCCAATCCGTTTCGAATATTTGTTTCTTTTAAATAGTTGTTAGCTGGATGACTATAGTTGCAGGTTCTCAAAACTTCACCAGGTCTAATAGCAGGCATATCATAAAATATATCATTCCTTGTGTACAAAGGATCTGTTGAAGGTAATTCAGGGTATTTAAAACTTAAGGCCTTTTGACCAGCCTATTATGATTAATCTTTCTCTATTCTGAATAACCCCATGATGAAGTGTGTTGAATTTTCGAGCCTCAACAATATAGCCAATTCTCTTATAGTATTTTCTTAAATTTTTGAAGTATTTCCCCTCGCCCGCATTCAAAAGACCGGTAACATTTTCAAAAACAAATATTTTTGGCTGATATTTTTTTAGAAATCTTCCGTACTCAATATATAGTCGAGTTCTTTCATCGTCTTCCTTATTTTTTAGAAGGCTGCCCTACCAAGATATGAGTACGCCTGACATGGCGGTCCACCGATAATTAGATCAATTCTCCTTTTACTCAAAAGATCATCAATTCTCTATATATCTCCTTATTATTTTTTCCAATTTTAGCATTTATAACTGAATCCAGAATTACGCTCTTCAATATGGAATAGAACTTTTGTCGATTGATGCTGCCTCTTAAATAGGAGTAATAATGTCTCCCTTCCAATACTTTTTAAATAATGGAAAGCCATTCTTGTTTTAAGTGAATAGCATGCTGCTGCATTTGATTCAACATGAGCAATGGGTTTGAAGCCTGCCTGAATGAAGCCTTCAGACATCCCTCCTGCACCCGCAAATAGATCGATATATGTCAGATTCAATGGCATTTAATGTCTTCTCTTTTGTATTACCTTTGAGTTCACATTCAAAAATAATTAATACATTCCATCCAAGTTGGTTTAATTTAAGTGAATTTTCAACATCTAAAGCTTTATTATGAGCAATCTTATTTGACCACCATTCGGTTCTCGTTTTTGGAAGTTCGAAATATTTGCAGTTTTCATGTCCATGCCAAAAGCATCCATGTATAAATATTGCTGTTTTATATTTAGTTAATAATATGTCAGTGATCCTGGAAGTTTTCTACATTTAGTCTATATCTAAATCCTTTATCATATAAAAATTTACGAACCAATACTTCAGGCTTTGTGCCAGCAGATTTGACTCGACTCATATTATAGCTTCTTACTTCTTTACTATGTACATCTGTCATCTTTCAAATATAGTATATGTAATATGAAAGGTCGAAATCCAGCCGGCATTTCTTTTGTATAAGAGTTCCTTACAGAAATTCGAATGAAAAGTCATTTCCACCTCCTTTTGTATTTGCAAAACAGTGCTAGTTTCTACAATTTGGCTTCACTCTGTATGTCCAGATAAAACATACTTCTCCTGTAGAGACATCTTGTGACAAAACAATCTCGTAGATTATTCCATCACTCAAGCTTTGCCACTTCCCTGGGGAGATGAAAGAATGTCTTTGTAACATTTCTGAATCATTCAAATAGATTATACTAAGATTTACTTGACTTGTGCATGTTTGTTGTTTAAATTTGATTATTCTTAATAATCAATGTATTATGGTTTAACTTAATTCAAGAACAATGAAAAACTTAAAAGATGCTCATCAGAGAATCTTTTTTATTCTTGTGTTGATCTTTATGTTTTTTGTGATAATTAGTTGCTCGTCTTCAAGAAAAATCAGTTATCAGAAAATGGTTAGGTTAAATGGTCCTGCCTCTGTTAAGCCTAATGTAATACAAACCGGGAGTGCACAGGCTTGTGAATCATGTATGGAAGGGAATTATATGTATCAATACAGGATAGCAGAAGGTACTCATGCTGGGGATGCATATGTGTGTTGTGTTCCAATTGATGTATTAGCCAGAGAATCCTTTGACTGTACCTATTATCATCTAAGGTGGCTTGGTAATTCTCTTGATCAAAAGGTACAAACCTGTTTAGTTCTGGATGCAGTTTCAACAGAAACAAGATATATCAGAGTGTGCATTCCTGCGCCATTAACATCGGGAATAGAAGATCCGGAAATTAACCTGCGTTAAATCTGCAAAATATTTTGGGTTCATTTCACCTAATCTTTATTACACATTATGAAAAAGATAAATAGTCTAATAGTAGTTGTGTGTTGTGTTATTATTAGCTGTAAGGGGAAAGATATTAATCCATGCCTTCAAATACCGATTTTAGATACGACTCCTCCTGAAATTGGAATTTCAATTGAGTTTTATCTGAATGGCAAAAGTATTACCAAAACACTTACTGGTGATTTTTCATCAACAACTATCAATGCAGATAAAACTAGACCGGTAGCCATTATCTATTCAGGAATTGACAACGAAGGAATGAAGTTTTTGTACATCGATGTGAAAGAATATAGGAGTGGTCTTTCCCAGCAGCTCAACTATACAACCCTACCAGTTGAATCGGGGTGCCCGAGGAAGTTCCTAATTAATTCATGGATAATTGGAGTAGAACCAATTAGCAGAAGTCAGAAGATCAGAATTGAAGCCAAAAACTGGAAAGATCTTATAACATGGTCAGAGTATCTTACAATAATCCCTGAATAAGTTATGGGAATAAAAGCCCTCCTTCGCTAAAGCTTAAGATAATAACTATCAGAGTGGACTGCGTCCACCGTAGCCCGGAGGAGCTTTAGCGAAGAAAATAGGAGGTAAAAGAAAAAGCCCTCCTTCGCTAAAGCTACGGAGGGCGAAGGTGGAGCTGGCGGGGGATCGAACCCCGGTCCAAACATGGAAGCCATATGCTTTCTACATGCTTAGTCGCTGCTTGATTTTCGTGATCACCCAGCTGCAGGACAACCTAGATGACCCTTAGTTCCTTTCTTTCTCGCCTTCAGGTCGGAACAACCATCATGGCCAGCCCCGGATTGCTGGCACCTCCGTATCGGGTTGGATCAGGGCTTGACCGCCCGGGAGATGTCTCGTTCCGGTGCCTTGCACCGGAATAAAGCTTAAACTACTTTATTCGCTTAAGCAGCGAGAGCGTAATTAGATTCGCCTTTTATTGTTTTGTGACACTGTTCAAGTGACGCGTCACCACACACTGCATGCTTACATACCACCCCTCATGCTGTCAAATCCATGTCAGCCCCGGATGGTCTTTACAGGTGCTCAGGGCTCAGGGCTCATTGCTGTTAAAAACACAGAGCTTAGAGCGTAAGCCTGGGATATCTGTATTGAACAGTGCAAAGATAGTCAATATTTATGATACAACTTTGTATTTGAATTAATCAATCGTGTTTCATGTAACTACCCCCTCTTTGCTTGCACTCATCTTTATACATATCTTTTTCATTTCTTTTTTCTCTACTTTCTTTTGCAGAAAAGAACCGAGCAAATGAGGTAGATTATTTCTTGGTCCAGATTCCTCTCCATTTGCGAGCTCGCCGAAGGCAAAGTAGCAAAGAAAGCTGCCCAAAAATCCAACTGAATGGCTTTGTTACCCTGCATATGCTCGATTGCATCTGGCTCAAAGCCATTCAGTTCGCACATTTTTGGGGTTTCCCACCGCACTCCCTGAAGTACCAATTTTTTAGCTAAGTACTATTGAGGTTCTAATTTTTTCTTTTCATCAATCTTACTTATGGAGGCGCGAGGGCAAACCGAAAATGGTGCGAATGCTGACGCTTTCAGGTCAGCATCCTGATCGTAAAGCATCAGGACTTGCAGCCTTTTTCGTGGAGCTGCGTAGCAAAGGCCCTGTGTAGCGGGCGGAGAAAAAGGCTGAAGTTATCATTTTCGGCGCCCTTTTCTTTGCTTCATTTCTTTTGGGCGAGCAAAAGAAATGAAGAATAAAATATTAAATATCAGATAAATACATAATTGTGTATAAAGATGAGTCTGCTTGCAGAGAGGGGGCAGGGGGTGAGTTCATGTTCAGGAGGCAGTGGGTGACTTCATGTAGCCGGAATGAGGATCTTTCTCCATGATTATTTATATCTTGTGTCTAAATCTGATTAAGATGGATAAACTTATAATCTACCAGGTGGATTCCTTTACGAAGGAAAAATTCAAAGGCAACCCGGCCGGGGTGGTGCTGAATGCCGATGGATTATCTGACCGTCAGATGCAGAGTATCGCGAGGGAGCTGAATAACTCCGAAACCGCATTCCTTTTCCCGGCTGATGATGCATTCATGCGATGGGCTTGATCCGGTATTTCACCCCAAAAACAGAAGTCCCTACATGCGGTCATGCTACAATAGCCGCAATGTATGCTCTTGCAGTTGAAAATAACCTGGATAGTTGTATTCTCCGGTATAAAACACGTATTGGCGTTCTTCCTTTTGAAATCAAAAGAAATAATGGCGATTATCATGTCACAATGACCCAGGGTAAGTTTGAAACAGGCGACCCGTTTGACCATTCCACCCTGATGAAGCTGACTTCAGCGCTCAGAATTTCTGTGGATGACCTCGTACAGACCTGTCCTGTTCAGATCGCTTCAACCGGTCATTCCAAGGTGATGATATGCATAAAATCAAGGGAGAAGCTGAATAATCTTGCTCCTGCTTACAGCGAACTTGCAGAATTAAGCAAACAAATTAGCTGTAATGGCTTCTTCGTATTTACCATGGATTCAACAGATAAAAAGATACTTACACATGGAAGGATGTTCGCACCGGCCATCGGGATCAATGAAGATCCTGTAACAGGAAATGCAAATGGGCCCCTTGGCGGCTATCTTATCCAGAACGGGATTGTGAAACCTGTTAATGGTTATTTTGAATTTACAGGTCGACAGGGCGAATCGATAGGACGTACAGGCGATATCGGAGTCAGAGTAAAAGTGGAAGGAGGATGGCCAGTTCTTATACAAATAAGCGGAGTGGCAGTAGTTGTTTTCAGAACTGAAATTAATCCCTTGTAGATTCCTTTGGCGAATAAGAATATGTAACTTATCACCGGTTTAAACGTCATTATACTTAAAAAAATGAAAATCACCAGCTTGTTGAAAGAAACATCATCAACCCGGAGACAATTACGACTCTGGCCGGGTGTTACAATTGTCATTCTTCAATGGTTCGTATGGCTTATCTTACCTCTTATCAGCCCAAACCAGGTTATAACAGTAGTGAGTGTCTTCGGAGGATTGATAGCCGGTTTACTGGTTGCAGTATGGTGGTTGTTCTTCAGCAGGGCTTCCCTGTCTGAACGGATAATATTCTTAATCCTTGTTGTATTGAGTTTTTTTGCAACTGCTCAGATCCTGGATAAATCGATCGCAACTGCAATGATGGGCATGATGTACACGGTTTATGCAGTGCCTGCCCTGAGTCTTTTCTTTGTCGCATGGGCTGTTCTTACCAGGAATATCACAGGAAAAGCGAGACTGATTTCTATGGTTTCTGTAATTATTGCCGGTATTGGTTTCTGGGCTTTGCTGCGTACGGACGGTATGACAGGTGAAGCCAGGCAGGATCTGAAGTGGCGATGGACAAAAACTGCCGAGGAAAAGCTGCTGACTCAAGCCGGCAACGGAGAAGGTATTCCTGAAACCGATAGCACATTCATCAATACAGAAGCTGAATGGCCCGGATTTCGTGGAAAAGAGCGTAACAGCATAGCTCATGGAACAAGTATTTCAACAGACTGGGCTCAATCCCCACCTGAGGAACTATGGCGCAGCCCGGTCGGACCAGGGTGTTCTTCGTTTGCCATTCATGGCAACCTTTTGTTTACACAAGAACAACGCGGAGATGATGAGCTTGTGACCTGTTATGATCTCCGGAGCGGTAAACCAGTCTGGAAACATGGTGATAAGATCAGGTTCTGGGATTCTCACGCCGGTGCGGGACCGCGTTCGACTCCGGCATTGTATAAAGGAAGGGTTTACTCAGTGGGAGCAACCGGGATGCTTAATGTCCTGGATGAAATTGATGGTTCCGTTATCTGGTCACGTGATGCGGGAAAAGACTCAGGAGTGAAAATTCCGGTATGGGGTTTTACAAGTTCACCAGCTGTTACAGACAGTATTGTTTTTATTGGTATTTCAGGAAAGATACTTGCTTATGATTCTTATTCCGGCAACCTGATATGGCAGGGTGAAGATGGCGGCGAAAGCTATTGCTCTCCTCACCTGATGAAAATAAACGGAACAGAGCAGGTAATTTTTACTAATGGTGCAGGAGCTTACGGACATTCTCCTGAGGATGGAAGAGTATTGTGGAGTATTCCTGTTGCAGGCTCCCGTATTATTCAGCCGGCTATACCCGGTGAAAACCAGGTGCTGGTTGATATGGGCAATATTAAAGGATTAAGGCTGGTATCATTGAAAAGCGGGTCGGATAACTGGAACGCGGAGGAAGTGTGGACCACAAATAAAATGAAACCATATTTCAATGACCTGGTGATTCATAAAGATCATGCTTACGGTTTCGACGGTCCTGTTCTCACATGTATTGACATGAAAAACGGTGAAAGAAAATGGCGGGGCGGCCGTTACAGTGGTGAGATAATTTTGCTGGCAGACCAGGATGTTCTGATCATCCTTTCGGAAAAAGGTGAGATTATACTCGTAAATGCCAGTCCTGATGAGTTTAAGGAAATTGGAAAATTCAAAGCTATCGAGGGTAAAACATGGAATCATCCTGCAATTGCCGGCAATATTCTTGTTGTAAGAAATGCTGTTGAAATGGCGGCATACAGGTTAAAATAAAAACAGGCAGGTTGACAAATGAAAAACAATCAGAGGTAGATATCCTTCTTCCTGTAAACGCTCCATGCCAGTGTCGTAAAAACAGCTGTGAATCCAATAAAGAAAACCAGGTTCACAGGTTCGAGGTTATACCCAGGCTTAACAGCATCGATGCTTGCATACCTGAACGGGCTCAGATATCCGAGCTTTGAGATACCCATCGTTATTTTAGAAATAGTGTCAATAAAATACATTATCAGCACCATTCCGATTGAAAAAGTAGTAATTGGCCGTGCCTTTTTTACCAGGGTAGAGAGGAGCAATCCTGCTGCCCCGAAAAATAGATTAAGCAAAAGGGTGTAAACTGAGAGTATTATGAAAGCTCTTGCATTGAACGGCCCTGTTCTGACTATTTCTATACAGATGAAACCGGTGACCAATGTGACAATATTCAGCAAAATGATATTGAGCAAAACAACTGCAGATTTACTCATGAAAATTTCAAAACGTGTAACTGGCCAGGTAAGAAGGAATTCAGCGGTTTTGTTATATTCTTCCCTGAGGATGATGTTCGAAGAGAGGATAATAGAATAGATGCTGCCGAGCACCATCATATAGATAACATTATTGGCTGCATAGAAACCTACAACTGAAAGAAGATCAGCGAAATCCGAGATTCCTTTAAAATGGAGAGCTCCTTTCGGAATTATCGTCAGCATCGCCATGATCTTTGACTGGTTTTGCATGAATACGGGGTAAACAGCCATTGTAACTGAGATAAGGACTGATATCACTATTGTCCATACGATGAGCGCGGGAGAGCTCCTCTTCATTTCTTTAAGAAAAAGATTCATGTTCATGTTAGATGAAGCTTATTTATAATAATGCATGAAGATCTCCTCCAGAGATGGCTCTTCAATAGTCATATCCTCAATCTTTACAGTGGCAAGCCGGGCCAGAAGTTCATTAATAGTGCCTGAATACATGAAAGTAATTTTACTATCCAACCTGCTTACTGCTGTATCAATTCCCTTAATATCGATCTTGCCGGCAATCTCTTTGTTTTCGAATACAATATTGATCTTTTTGAGCTGTTTCCTCCTTAAAGTCTCAATGTCCTCGACCTTGACTATTCTTCCATCCCTGATGATTGCCACTCGTTTGCAGAACTGCTGGATTTCGCTGAGAATATGGGACGAAAAAAAGATAGTCATCCCTCTTTGATTCTCAGACCGGAGCAGATCAAAGAATTTAGCCTGCATCAAAGGATCGAGACCCGTTGTGGGTTCGTCGAGTATAAGCAAACGAGGTGAATGGATGATTCCCTGGATAATGGCTACTTTCTTGCGGTTTCCCATTGAGAGATCACCAATCCTCCGGGTCAGATCCATATCGAACATTTCAGAAACTGAAGAAAGCTTCTTCTTATCAATGTTGCCATAGAAACGCATGCAGTAATGCAGGAATTCATTGACATCCATATTTGCATATGCATTTGCATCCGATGGCACATAACCGATAATCTTCCTTATATTCCTGGTTTCACGGGTAACATCCATACCCATTATTTTTGCTGCACCACCTGTCGGGAAGATAAGATTCAGCAATATTCTGATCGTTGTTGATTTTCCGGCCCCGTTCGGACCAATGAAACCGAATACTTCTCCTTCCTGAACCTCAAGATCAACATTTTCAATTCCCCTGGCTTTCCCATAATATTTGGAAAGTCCTGTGATTTCTATAGCAGCCGGTTTCATACTTTTTCAGAAAATGAAGGTTAAAGATAATAAAATAGGAAAGACAAGATTTTATTTGTCTGCTAGTCTGCTAGTCTTCTGTGGCTAAAGTAGACCCCAAGACCCCAAGACTCCAAGACCCCAAGACCCCAAGACTCCAAGACCCCAAGACCCCAAGACCCCAAGACCCCAAGACCCCAAGACCCCAAGACTCCAAGACTCCAAGACTCCAAGACCCCAAGACCCCAAGACCCCAAGACCAGGAGACAATAAAAATCCCTATACTTACACAAAAAAGCATGAACAACTATCTTATCTCTGACATATCGGGACTGGCAATCCATCACATTGGAAACAAGAATAATGATGAGGGGATCCATTTGTCTGCTCAGAATACCGAACCGGACAGCGCCATGGCAGAATTGCTGATTTCATATTTTATTTCTTCATTCAAATCTGATGAGTATTACAACCTGCACCATGAGAATGATCTCAGCCTGAACGAGGTTTATGTCTATTCCGGGAGGATATTTGACGATCCGGGTTCACTTTTCGAACAATCTGTGAACCTCGCAAAGCATCTTTATAATTGCAGCGCTCATCCAAAAATAAAAGGCGGGGAATTTTATACAGCATATTTCCGGGAATGCACATTTGAAGGCCAGACTGTTGATGCAATCGGGTTGTTCAAATCGGAGAACAAAGACATTTTTCTTAAGGTAAACCCCGGAGAAAAGGCTTACGAGGTAAGAAGTGATAAAGGAATAAACATAAACAGGCTCGATAAGGGTTGTATTATCTTCAATACCGGTAAAAACACCGGATATGTGATTGCAGTAGTTGACAATTCGGGTAAGGGAGTTGAAGCCGCCTACTGGATGGATGATTTTCTTGGTGTTTTACAACGTCATGATAATTACCATAATACGCATAATGTTTTGTCACTTTGTAAAGCATTCATAACAAAACAGCTTCCGCAGGAGTTTGAGGTGACAAGGGCTGACCAGGCTGATTTCCTCAACAAGTCCATCAATTTCTTTAGGGAAAATGATTCATTCAGCATGGGTGAGTTTGCAAATGAGGTGATGGAACAACCTGAACTGATAGAGAAGTTTCATAAATTCAGGACTGATTACCAGGAACAAACCGACCAGGTGATATCAGATAATTTCGAGATAAATGGCACGGCTGTAAAGAAACAATCAAGAGTTTTCAAAAGCGTTCTCAAGCTCGACAGGAATTTCCACATCTATATCCATGGCGACAGGGAGCTCATTCAGCAGGGTGTTGAACCAGATGGGCGGAAGTTTTATAAGATATATTTCAGGGAGGAAAGCTGAAATACCTTAATAGCACACAGATGACACGGATTAAACCGATTTTCACGGATTTAATCTGTGACAATCCGTAACATCAGTGTCATCAGTGTGCCATTAACGGTTTCCCGAACAAGTGAGCTGCCTGAGGGTTTATTAAAGTAAATCTTCATCACATAATTTATGGTTCACAAGATAGCATCTAAACCTGAACGTATTGTTCTTTCTGCTGAAAGCCCTTATGCCCTGAATGCCCATTTGGAGCTCATGCACTGGCAAAAAGCAATGCTTCGCAACCCGACTATATTGAGCAGGTTGTCGAAAGGTGTGCAGAACAGGATCAATAGCTGGATACCGGAAAAAGTCCATGCGGCAATAACAACAACCCTGAAACAGATGATCAGGGCAGTTTTATTTGGCGCCAAATATACAACAACCGTGAAGCCACTCAGAGAACAATCTCTTGAAATTTGTGAAATTGCAGTGAGGCAGAGGATTGACTTTTACCGGAACACTGCTGCCATAGAAGGTGGTGTAACAGGTGCCGCAGGATTGTTTTTAGGTCTTGCTGATTTCCCGATTCTGATAGCTATCAAGATCAAGTTACTTTTCGATATAGCCACAATATATGGATTCAACATAAAAGACTACAAAGAAAGAGTGTATATCCTGCACATATTTGAGCTTGCATTTTCAAGTGATGCCCACCGGAAGAATATCTATCTGAAAATTACAGACTGGGATGAGAAAAGCAAAGAGCTGCCTGCAGACATACACCAGTTTGACTGGAGAAACTTCCAGCAGGAGTACAGGGATTACATTGACCTTGCGAAGATGGCTCAGTTAATCCCGATAGTAGGCGCTCCTGTTGGAGCTGTCGTAAACTACAGGCTTATCAAAAAGCTGGGACTTACTGCAATGAATGCATATCGTATGAGATTGTTAAAAGATTAACACGAAGAACCTTATTAAAAGTCCTGCAAGTCCTGTCGAAGCGAAGCGTAGATCCTGACCGATAGCGTCAGGACAGGTCTTGCAGGTCATGATGGTCATGCAGGTTACAGTTTCTTACCTATATAAAATGCGTATCCATAATACTCCTTATACTGGTAATACAGCTGGGTTTCCCGCCTTTCATTCTCAATGAACTCTTCTGCAGTTTTGTTCCCGGCATGTTTTTTCAGGAACAGTTCCTGCGCCCTGATCTGTGGAACAAAAAAATTCTCGATCCAGCAGTTCTCAGGGAGGATAAAGCTGGCAACAGGAACATATCCTGCTTTTTGAAGCTGGGAAACCTTATTCGGGATGGTATCTATACCCGGATAGGCATCATTCCAGAACTCATTGATTTCATCAGGTCGCTCTTCAGTAAACCATGTAGCTTCTGAAACCGCGATAAAGCCGCCTTTTTTCAGAAATCTGCGCCATTCTTTCAGGCCTCGTTCGAAGCCAATATTGTAAATGGCTCCTTCACACCAGATAAGATCAAGTTCTTCATCTCTGAAAGGAAGATCATCCATTGAACCCACAATACCTTTTACCCTGTTCTGAAGATCCAATCTGACAGCGTTCCGGTTGAACAATTTAATGAAATCGGGAAAGAGGTCAATGCCTGTAATAATACCGGGTGAATTCTGGCCCAAGACCATTGTCTGCCCGCCTGTTCCACAACCTATATCAGCAATATGTG
Organism: uncultured Bacteroidota bacterium; assembly: GCA_963744745.1. Taxonomy (GTDB): domain Bacteria; phylum Bacteroidota; class Bacteroidia; order Bacteroidales; family VadinHA17; genus LD21. The sequence continues at coordinate 16,754 of CAVUVD010000013.1, forward strand.
ATTTGCCGGTAATATTATCGATAAGACTCAGCGCCTTTAAGGTCACTTCCGGGCTGCCAGGTCCCTGCCTTTCGATACCTGAATAATATTCGCAGATTAAATTAAAGTCGAAGTCGTGAATTGATTTATTCTCGTTACTCATGATGTTTAAATATTTTAAATGAGCCTTTATAAGGTCTCAGATTATTAAAAATGTAAAATGAAAAACCCTGACATGGAAACGTCTGAGTCAATAAGGGGATAACCATGCAAATGAGCTGCAAGGTTATTTAAAACACCAAATCCTTCTTATAATTAAACATCCAAAGTTTTTAGACCCACCAAAGATAAACAAAATTTTGAATCGGTTTACGTCACAGAGTTTAACTTCACCTTAACAATCTTTTAACTGCTGATTAACTTCCGGATGAAGAATTAGATAATACTTTTCACTCAGATATATTTATTGTGTTTTTCAACATTTATACAATTACAGAATCAATGAAAAAAATTTACCCTGTTCTGACCATAACTTTTTTCATTTTGATGTTTTCACTCTCCTCTTTCTCACAGGCTCTGTTAAAAATCGGTCATGTGAACTTTGATGAGATCATGCAGGCGTTACCGGAGAGGGACAGCGCCCAGGCTGTTCTCGGGAAGGAGTCGAAAGAATTGCAGACCGCATATGAAGAGATGTCAGTTAATTACAATCAGCTCTATGATGATTATCAAAAGGGATTATCATCTTATTCGCCTGTAATAAAGAAAGCCACAGAGGATGAGCTTCTTGACAAACAGAAAAGGCTTGTGGAATTTGAACAGAATGCTTCAACAATTCTGCAGCAAAGGAATACCGAGCTCCTGAAACCCATAATCGAAAGAATAAATGTTGCTATAAACAAGGTTGCATCCGATAATGGATTCACCTATATACTGGATATCAGCAAAGGATCAGTGGTTTTCACCTCGAAAGACAGTCAGAATATTACGCAGCTGGTAATAAAGTCACTTAAGTCGTAGGTACACGGAATAAAGTGCACGGTACACGATGAATTCAGGGATTCTCAGATTTAATAGCACACCGATAACACGGATTTAACGGATTTACACAGATCGAATCAGTGACAATCCGTTGCATCAGTGTCATCAGTGTTCTATTTAATTGTTTAGCTGTAAAACATTTAAGCTTGATGGCTATGCCCTTCAGGGGGTGCGCTGGGCTTAAGGCGTTGGCAGGGGGTTAATATCATCCTGCAATAAACCTTCCTTAGGTGCGTTTTCCTCGCGGTAGAGGACTTTGCCGATATTTCCCGTTTCGCCAAGAGCTCTTCCCTTTATAAGCCAGGTAATTCCGAAGGCAAGCAGGGCTATTGCTTCAAAGACGAGAGTCGAACACCTGAAAAGATTGGTGATCTTACAGGCTGGGATAAGAATGACGCATATTATAATTGTCCAGCCGCAGATCCTGTATATGTAATTCTCATTCAGCATGCTTACAGGGATATCTGTGTTTGCCTGCTGACCGATTGTAAATACATTGATAGAGATATTGGCAAGAATAAGAAAGAAAGTTGCGGCGAAAAAGTAGTGCAACCAGCCCAACCATTGGAGATCCCACGGCGCTATTGTATATATTTTCTCATCCCACGACAGGGGATTGGTAGGAAAAAAAGCAATAAGCAGAGCCATTATTCCTGCAATATTGGTCAGCAGGCTGTCATTTCGCCAGATGATCCTGTTCCTGGTACCTTTGTAACAAATCAGAAAGAGGCTTACTGCACAGAGTATCCCTGTGAAGATCTCCCTGAAATTGGTATAATAATAACTGCTTATCGAATCCTGGATTCCTGTTTTGAAAAATGGCAGCAATGAAAGCAGTACAAGTGCAACCGGAAGACTGAAACCAAGATATCCGATTACTTTCCGGATACGACGGTAATTGAAAATGTCGTCCTGACATAATACAGAGTTTTCCTTTTTTTCCATAACAATCCTTTTTTGAGTTTGTGCATATTCTTTGTTTAATAGGAATGGATACCAGAATGTTACCCTTAAACAAAGGAAAGTTATTAACTATTGCGGTAAGATGATCCGGATAGATTCTGAATTATAAAATTCTGTGTCCCTTCGTGATAACCTTTGTGTCCCTTCGTGGAAGAGTTTTTTTTTGAACCACAAAGGATCACAAAGGATGTCACAAAGGAACACTAAGGTTAAGAACATCTTCTTTCTACGACCATATTGATTACAATATTCAAATCAATCAGAAACGCTATAATCTATTCAGGATATTTTTCATCCATATACCGCATAAGGAATTCCTTCAGGATCCTTCCCTTATGAGATGAGTTTTCGAATTGTGTGAGAAGCTGCTGATTATCTGAGATAATATCTTTTAATGCTCTGCTGGTCAGAGTTATTATTTCTCCGGTATTTATATCCATTAGTTTCTCATCAACCGATTGAACAAGGATAACCGTGGTTCCTGAATAAACTGGCACTGATTTAAGAACTTTGTAATAATAATAGTTCCCGATTGATTCTGCTCTGGTAAAATCTGTTGAGGGACGTAAAGAAGAGTTGTTACTCTGGTTGATGTAAAGATTTTTCCCGTCTGAAAAACCAAATACTTTTTCAAGCTTTTTAGCATCTCGCTTATCAATGTTTATCCTGTAGGTGGTTATATCCTCCCTGTTATATTTCTTACTCTTGTTTGTGAGACTGAGACTGAATTCAGCAGAAGGATTATTGTACTTCAATTCTTCAAAATTCCTGTAAATACCCGGGACAAGGTTATTTTCATTCTGAAGATAAACTGCCCACAGAACACATGCATCCTTGTCGGTTTCAAAGTTCACATGAAATCTGTATGTGTCTGAGGTTTGTGGAATCAGACTATAAACCGAATATGAAGGGAATATGCCGGAATCAGGTAATACTGTTTTATTATACCTGTCAGAAAGTATGAAGTTTTTAATCTTCTGATCCGCATTAAGAAGATAAAATGCGTACTTGTTTCCTTTTTTCAGGGCGATCTCCACCTCAGGCGATGTATTGTACACTTCGGAATGAACTAGGTATGTTCCCCTGCAATATTTCTCACGCAGCTCTTTCTGGTTTATTCCACACTGGGATAATGAAGCTGTATCAAATGCCAGTGCGATTATGCAAAGTATTATAATCTTTTTCATGATTTTGGATTTTAAAAAGTTAAACAACCCTCGCCTGATATCGTGATGCCGGCACCGGTATTCCTGACCACAAAATTCAGCTCAGATTGTATCTTATCAAGTACTGTTTCAATTGGTTGCTTGTCAAAAGTTCCTGAAAATCGGCAATATGCCATTGTTTTATCTTCAAGTTCGATCTTCGTGCTATAGTAATCTGCCAGTATTTCGGTTACAGTTGCCATTGGCATGGAATCAAAAGAGAGTTTCCCCGTTTTCCATGCCAGATAATTATTGTTCCTGTTTGAAGTAGAATAGACGAGATTCTGCGATCTGTGTATGGAGCAATAGTTCCCTTCAGTAACCAGCAGGGAAAGTCCTTCAAGGTTATTTTTTTCCATGACCCTGATTGCCCCCGATCCCACAGTAATATTGACATTCTCTTCTTCCATGCGTGCTCTTATATTTATATTACATTGACTCTCAGCGACAACAACTGCATTGTTTGCATATATTATATACTTTGAGTTTGTAAGATTTTTGATTTCAATATAAGCTTCACCTGTAACAGAGAACTCATTTTTATCATCAATCTTAAGCGGATATTCTGCTGAACTGTTCCTGTTTAGCCATATTATATTGCCATCAGGCAAGGTAATCTCCTTTGTCCCGGGTGTATTATTAATGACAATATTTGTTCCTGATTTTTTATTCTGATAAACAATCATCAGTGATACAATTATCAGGATTACAGCGGCTGCTGAACTCATGTATAGATAGATCTTTCTGTTCAGCTTTCCGGTATGATGATATTGCCTCCCGTACTCTTTCCAGCCTTTGTCACTGTTCCAGCTTACTCTTTCAGGAAGATCATTTATCTTTTCAATTTTTTCTCTGAAAAGGTTGTCGATTTTATTGTTTTCCATCGCCTCAGTTTTTCGTTAGATATTTTTGCAACAACTTTCTTGCCCTCATCAGGTATACTCTGGAGCTTGATTCTGAGATCTTCAGCTGAACTGATATCTCATTATGATTAAATCCCTCTAAAGCATAAAGATTAAATACGGTTCGCAGATCATCCGGTAATCTCATGATCATCTTATAGTAATCTTCCAGCAATAAATTATCTTCAATGACTGCGTCAGCCGGTATGTCTTTTAGCAATTCTTCATTAATTTCAGAATAATGGACTCTCTGCCTTAAAAACATCAGGGCTTCATTAACAGCTATCCTTTTCATCCATGCCAGCATGCTCACCTCGTCCCGGTAACTGAACTCACCAATGTTGTTGAATATTTTGTAAAATGCTGTGTTCACAATACTTCCGGCATCCTGTTCATTTGAAACATACCTGTAAACAAGTCTGAATATGCGCACCGAGAACTGCCTGTAGAACTCATACTGGGCCTTTCTTTCCCTGTTTTTTACCCCATTTAGCAATTCCTGCGTCATCTGTTTATCGGTTTTCAAACAATAAATGCATCAATTGTGCCAAACGTTACAAAAATTTGACGATGTATGGTATACGATACAGAGGCAACCGACATCCGGCATCCGGCATCCGGCATCAGGCATACACGTAGACCCAGGACCAAGCACCACCAATAAAAAAATGGATCAGTTCAATTGAGTTTGATCTGATCCATCTGCATAACTCCTTTTGTTATGAGGAGAGATATTATATCGATATAGAGTAGTCGGCTCTGATTTCAGGCCTTCTGTTTCAGATCATATGCCATTAAATATGTTCCCCGGCGAACATACAGGATACCATTTGCAATAGCCAGGTGTGCAATCGCGGGCCCGGTACCTGAAGCAGTTTTGCATGAGCTCACCAGCTCAAATCCGGCTGGTGTTATATTGAAAAGATACAATCGTCCCGTACCATCTTCATAACAATAAAGCATGTTGTCTGCAACCAGGAAATTACATGATCTGATCCTGTTGTAACGGGAAAGCTCTTTCCCGCTTTTAATGTCAATACACGCCATCCCCCTCGGAAGAGTCGAAACAAACAATTTATCGCCGATGACTGCAGAACCGCTTATAATCAATGCCCTTGTCGTATCTGACCAGATTACATTTCGTTTGGTAAGGCCTTCATCCCAGTTGAAAAGAGTTCCTCCTTTAGCGCCCTCCCCCGGAAGATAAACATTGTTATTGATGACCTGCGGGATCATTGCTCCTGATACCCTTGAATCTCTCCAGATAACTTTCCCGTTTGCAGGGTCTACAATAAAGTCATATAGTTTTGAAGACTGGAAGATATAGTTTTTACTTTTTCCCTTAATCAATACCGGGGAACCAAAATAATTTGAATCCTGCAAAGCTTCCGATCTCCAGATGGTTTTTCCGGTCAGCCTGTCGAGCGCTACCATTGTGGTCTGGTAGCCGCAGGGAGTTATAATTACCTTATCGTCAAGGATAAGAGGGGATTCGGCCGTAGACTGGTAATTGCCCCCGAATCTTTCAAATGCTTTCATTTTCCATTCTGTTCTTCCCGTTGGCCCGTCGAAGCAGGCAATGTCACCGAGTGCTGTCAGAGCATAGATCTTGTTTTTATAAAAAGCAGGGGTGCTCCGGCTTTGCTGCCATTCTCCGGATTGAAGAGCTCTTCCGATTGTTTGTTGCCATTTTACGTTTCCTTTAAGATCAAGAGCAGTAAGTACCTCCACCGAATCCTTTTTGCCTGCCGTAAAAATTGTCTGTCCCTGGATTATTGTTGAAGAAAAACCGTCGCCGACAGTGTTCACCGACCATAAAAGTGCTGGACCGTCCTCGGGCCATTTTTTAAGCAGGTTTGTTTCCGTGCTTATGCCGTTACGTTCCGGCCCTCTCCATTGAGGCCATTGAGAAAATGCCGATGTATATTGAATAAGTAAAATGACTGATAAAGATACGAAGCGTTTGAAGAAATTCTTTTTCATTGTTGAGGCTTTTGTTTAATGTTCATCAGTAGACCTGAAACCATATGCTGAACCCTATAGAATTTAGGCTTTTTTATTTGAGATGACAAAAAAATCCCAAACCAGAAAGGTGGTGATAAGCAGACTGTCAGAATAAAAAGGCACCAGATAATACTGCCTCCTATGTCTTTGGAATATTATTTATGAATGGTTAAATTATTTTCAATTCCCTTTTTGGTACAAAAAAGTCTTCTTTTTTAAGGTTGCATTTCTTAGCCACATACTTGCAATAATCGAGCCGGCCTGCTTTATTGTCACGGGTATCGGAACCAAATGCAAATTTCAGCCCCTGCTCCCTGGCCATATTAATGAAGGGAAGGAGTGAATCAACAAATTTGTTCAGGCATCATCAACAACATTGTAACCGGGGTTAACAACAATACCGAACTGAACACCTGTTTTTTTCGAGATCTCAAGCACATTATTAATACTAAATGCATACGAAAATCGCATTCCCGCATTTTTTTATAACTTTAGTCAGCATTAATGGCTAGCTGCCTGTTTTCAGATAATAAATATTTTAATATATATATTAATACCTATTTTAATATAAATTATCCTGTAATGGTTTCTTGCATGACATGACAGTAATATTTTCCAGTCACAGAAAAGCAGTACCAGTTTATGAAATTTATTGTAATTCCCATTCTTTTTATCCTTGCGATAATACTCACAGAGTGTTCAGAAGGTTTTCTTGAAATAATTCCCGGTAATGAATTGAATGAATATACGCTGGCTAATAAAGAGGGTATTGAGAAGATTCTCATTGGCGCCTATTCAATGCTTGACGGAGTGGCAGGGCAATACTACGGCCTCGAGGGGATGACTTCCAACTGGCTGTTCGGATCCGTCAGAGGCATGGATGCGAACAAAGGGTCGGATGCCGGCGAATCCGGAGATCGTAACATGATAATGACATTTTCCGAAACATCACTCAACAGCACTCTTAATGCGAAATGGCAGTACATTTATGAAAGTATCGCAAGCTGCAATAGCGTTATAACTGTGACCAGGATAGCTCTTGAAAAGGGGACTATTACAAATGAGGATGCCGCTTTATTCATAAACCAGGCCAGGGGATTACGTGGATTCTTCCACTTTGAGGCCTGGCGTATGTGGAAGATGATCCCATATATTGATGAAACGTCAGATACTTCGTCATATACCAATAAGACAGATATATCAGCTAAAATCCTGGATGACCTGGAAGCCGCTTCAAAGCTTCCTGAAAATATGGGTGCGGTGGGAAAATTTAATGGTACAGTCTGTAAAATATTTTATGCCAAAGCTCTGATGCAGATAAGGCATGATTATGAAAATGCACTCACATTACTGGAGCAGGCGAAAACCGGTAAAAAGCCAGATGGATCACCAATTGGTCTTTCCCAAAAGTACGGGGATATTTTTGATATCGAAAACAGGAATGGTATTGAGGCAATCTATACAGTCCAGTATTCTGTGAATGACGGTTCCGGTGGATATAATGGAGGTTATGGCGAACTACTTAATTTCCCTTACAAACCGGGTGGTTCACCAGGCGGATGTTGCGGATTTTTCCAGCCGACCCAGGAGTTTGTCAACTCCTTCAGAACAGAAGGCGGACTGCCTTTGCTTGACAACAGCTATAACACGGCAGCGAACCAGATACTTAGAGACCAGGGTATTCCAGGAGGTGGAATATGGGAGCAGACAAAAAATTACATGAAACATGTGATGTATTACTATGGAACTCCTCAGGCATGCACAGTTTACGACCAGTCTTCTCCTTTCACCGATCTCGCATTTGTTTCAGTTGCAGATAATAATATCGGGAACAATCCATTGATTTCTCCTGATGCCTGGAAACTGGTTTGGACCGAAGATAATTCAATGCCCGTAGATCCAAGGCTTGACTGGACTGTCGGACGAAGAGGGATCCCTTACTGGGACTGGGGTGTTCATACAGGTTCTGACTGGATAAGGAGCCAGGAATATGCCGGGCCATACAGCCCTAAGAAGCAGGTTTATAAAAAGTCGCAGGAAGGAAAATATACAGAAAACGGAGCATGGACAACAGGGTTCACTGCAAATGGCTACAGGATGATCCGTTATGCGGATTTGCTACTTCTTCTGGCTGAATGCCGGATCGAAACAGGCGACCTGGAGGGCGCCCGTGTGAACATCAACCTTGTTCGCGCCAGGGCAGCCAACCGTGAAGGGTTTGTAAAAGAATCGGATGGAGTCACCGATGCTGCCAGATATGAAATAAAAGAATATCCTTCAGGGTATCCGTTCGATTCAAAAGAAAATGCACGTCTTGCTCTGATGATGGAAAGAAAGCTTGAACTCGGCATGGAAGGCCATCGCTGGTTCGATCTTAACCGGTGGGGAATAGCAAACAGAAGAAATCAACCGTATACTTGCATACGAAAAGTCTATGCCATGGGGCAGGGTTTTGTATGGCAATTCTATAATGACTTCCGATGAAGCTTTATATCCAATCCCACAAAGAGAGATTGATTTAAGCCAGGGCAGACTTGTACAGAACAGGTAAAAAATGTTTCAGGGTTTCAGGTTGAGCGAAGCGAACAGAGCCGGAGGCGAGTTCGGCGAAGCCAAATCCCGACCGTAAGCGTCGGGAGTTTCAGGATTTCAGGGCTCCCGTTGCCGGAAGCCGGAATACCGAATACCTGTTGCCCTATTTATACACCGGTTCCTTCCACTCCTCCATCGGCTCATACTTGCTCACACATGCCCACCTGATACCTCTTTTCTGGATCTCAAGAGCCTGGAGAACATTGTAATCTATGGCAACGTGTCCGAGTGATGAGTAAAATACTCTGCCTTTTCCGTATTGTTTTTTCCAGACAACAGGAATAACTGTCCCGCCGATCCAATCTGAGTTTTTATCGGTAAAGGTAGTTGTTGCCAGTACTTTTACATTTGGATCAACATGAACATAATACTGTTCCGAGTGCATATTGAAATCAGCAAGTCCTTTTGTAACAGGATCTTTCTTGTTTGTTATCTGTACACTGTAGTCAATCACTCCACCGGGGTGAGCAACCCATTGTCCCCCTACCATAAACTGGTATTCGGTGTTATTACGGAATGAATCACCGAGACCACCATGCCAGCCTGCTATGCCCACACCACTTTTCACGGCATCGAGGAGAGCTTTCTCCTGCGGACCTGTTATTGTACCCATAGTCCAGGTCTGGACTATAAGGTCAAAGCTTTTGAGATCAAGAGTAGTGTATGAATCGAGTGTATTCGATACCGTTACGGCCGCTCCTTCTGATTCCATCCATGGTACAAAAATGTCACGGCACTTATCAGGTTCATGACCCATCCATCCTCCCCATACGAATAGTACTTTCTTACCTTTCAGTGGAGAGTCCTGTTGTGCGAATAAGTTAGTCCCTGTTATAATTATGATCAAAAGCGCTGCTGTGCAAACCGATTTGAAATTTATTCCTGTTCTCATTGTCATTTAATTTGAAGCTAAGATAACATTTTTGAATATTCAATCTTCAGGAATTTTTATAGCTTTAGTTTTATAAAGATGATTTTTGCCATCAGGACACCAAGTCTCTAAAATTCATCAGGTAAGATGACAAATATGTAAATAAAAATTGTAATTTCGATTTAATCTTGGTGAACCTTAGTGTCTTAGTGTCAATTTTAAGATTACCTTTTTTGCCACCAAGACACCAAGTCTCCAAGGTTCACCAAGCAAGATAACCAGTATGAATAAATAATGGTAATTTCAATTTAATTTTGGTGTAACTTGGTGTCTTAGTGCCTTGGTGGCAATTATTTATTTCCCTTTACAATCAGTAATAGAAGGTTCTAATTATAAAACAAGGTTAGATTATAAAATGTACAAAGAAATTTCCGAAGAAGAAGATAGAATTGGTAAATTGATTGTGGATTCTGCTTTCATCGTTCATAAGGAACTTGGCCCCGGATTACTGGAGAAAGTATATGAAGTTTGTTTTTGTCATGTTTTGACCGAAAAAGGCCTTGAGGTAAGAAGACAAATTGACATTCCAATTGTATTTAAAGAAATAGTCTTTGATGAAGGACTTAGGCTTGACGTTATAGTAAATGATCTGGTCATATGTGAGTTAAAAGCTCTGGAGAATGTAAATCCTGTCTGGGAAGCTCAATTGTTAAGCCATTTAAAATTAACCGGAAGGAGATTAGGTTATTTGATAAACTTCAATGTGCCGTTAATAAAAAACGGAATCAAAAGAATGATAATTTGAAAATAAATTTTTGTCATCAACACCCAAGTCTCCAAAGTTCACCAGGCAATATCTTTTTAGCCACCAAGACACCAAGTCTCCAAGGTTCACCAAGCAATTTATGTTGGTGTAAACTTAGTGTCTTAGTGCCTTGGTGGCATTTTTAAGATCACTTCTTTGCCACCAGGACACCAAGTCTCCAAGGTTCACCAGTTAATTTAATCTTGGTGTAACTTTGTGTCTTAGTGCCTTGGTGGCATTTTTAAGATTATTTTTTTGCCAACAAAGACACAAAGTCTCCATGGTTTCAGAAATACAAGAGTTTAATTAATTTTACCCGACAACCTGAAAAATCAAACAATGAAAAAATCATTTATTATTTCAATCATTATTCTTTTCACCTCAGTTTCATTTTCTCAAATTCCCGGCTTT
>CAVUVD010000014.1:0-2469585 GCA_963744745.1 uncultured Bacteroidota bacterium
GCTATATTAACGCTATTTTGCAAATACTTGCCTGAAAAGAATGCAATCAGAAACACTTCACTCATATATAGAAGGAGATAATTCTTTTCAGCTCATTTTGAAGCCCCGGTTTTGAATACCCTGTACGAATGCGGTTTCAACGTTATCTCAAAAGCCTGCTCCGGATCTGCCTGCTTGTTCCTGAAAGAAAACACCGGCAAAGCTTTGCCTGTAACAGTTTCATGCGAAAGAAGATCCTCGATCGTGGTTGTGCCGGGACGAGCAACTAACCTGAAAGTAACAGGCTTATCAAGAAATGAATTCACTATGAATGTGCCGTTATCATAATAAAACAGGCTGATACCCAACGGACCATCAATCCGTATATTCATGTCCTGAGTCATAACTGTACGCATCCGGTTCAATACCTCATTGGGGTATTGATACAGATCGGAATAATTATCAGGAATTGTCAGTACATAAAGGTTAGCCTTTGAATACTGTGCCCTGTGCAGGAGCGGCCAGCCTGTTGCACCCTCGATGGCTGAGATTTCTTCCCAGGAATCGTTTGTCAGATAGTTTATCTGTGGTATTAATATCTGCTTCTGGGAAGTGACAATTCCTCCCCATCCGGCCTTGAACTCATTTACCAGGGCCTTCCTGTCTGTATAAGTAAGCTCGGCGATATCTTCAATACCTTTCCCCTGGAGAGCTCTTAATAAACCAGAAGTGATCATGACATGTTTTCCTGATTGAAGCCGCTGTTTTATTTTATCAACGATAGTCGGATCAAATTTTGCTGATTCCGTAAGAAGGATCATTTTGCCATCTTCAGGAAATACGAGAACTATTGTCCTGACAATGAGTTAGTTGACAACAACAAGGCAAAACAAAGGAAGATGACAGTTCTCATACCGGTGTGTTTAAAGGTTAATTCAGGTAAATGTAGAGATAATTTGTTTTCTGTGTTCAGCAAGCTTTAAACATGCTCGCCGAAAATCCGGAATCAGTCTGAACCGTTCAGGATTGGATCGCTGCAATATATCTTTCTTCTGCAGGCTTTACAGTATTTACCCATCCAGACTTCATCGAACTGGTTCATAATCTCGTCAATGACAGACTGGTCAGTTGTTACAAAACCTGATTCGAAGTTACGGGTGTTTTCGCCTTTCATCCCGAGTCCTGCCCCGGTAAGATTTGCAGAACCTGAATATGCCAGCTTTCCGTCAATAATTATGTGTTTGAAATGTACTCTCGGGCAGATCTGCCTCTCCATACTTTTCCAGAGCAGAGGATATTTATCGAAGCTTCTCCTGAAGTTAGGTCCGGGATCTTTGGCATGAAGAAGACGGATCTCAACCTTTTTTGATGCAAGACTGTCGAGGATTGCAAGGAAAGAATAGACTGAATTCTTAAATTTCACGTGTAGGTCTTTGATATCGGCCGTTCCGATCCAGACGAATGAGGTTGCTCCTGCAACAGGTTCAATTACCTGTTTATAAAGTTGCTCATTTGTTATGAATTTAGTGGCCATCCTGAGTTATTGTTCGAGATGGCATCGAATGTACGGAATTTTCCCTTCCAGTTCGCTTAATCCCTACACATAGCTTTTTCATTTTCTTTTGTCTCTACTTTCTTTTTGCAGAAAAAGAAAGTAGCAAAGAAAAGCTGCCAAAAAATCCAACCGAATGGCTTTGTTACCCTGCATATTCACGCTGATTTTCGGCTCAAAGCCATTCGGTTCGCACATTTTTTGGATTTGCCACCGCACTCTAAAGCACTAAGTATTTGCTATAGAATGATTGTGGTTTTGATTGGCCTTCATCAAACTCACTAGCAGAGGCGCGAGAGGGACTTGTCCTTACTCATATCTCAATGCTTCAACCGGGTTTTTTGCGGCAGCTTTATATGATTGAAATCCGACTGTCAGAATTGTAACAAATGTTACAATTAATGCTGTCAGCCCGAATACCCGGGGCTCTATTATTACCCGGTACGCGAAATCATCTAGCCAGCCCTGTATAGCAAATACAGCAACAGGGCACGCTATGACAAAAGAGATAACCATCAGGTTAAAAAACTCTTTTGACAGCATGATGAATATTTCAGATGATCTTGAGCCGTTTGTTTTCCTTATTCCAATCTCCTTCGTTCTGCTCAAAGTAATATATGAGGAGAGCCCGAAAAGACCGAGACAGGCAATGATGATTGCAAGTGCAGAGAAATATTTAAATATTTTGCTGATCCTTTGTTCCGTGCGGTAGAGATTATTAAAGTCATTATCGAGAAAATGAAAATCAAGGGGAGAACCGGGATTGAATGTTGTGTATATCTTATTTACTGATTCAAGGATTGAATCTGTGTTTCGAGGTGTCATTTTAATGAATAATGTATTGGATGCGCCCAGTTGCATGATTAGAGGTTCAATTTTATAATGCAGCGATCTGAAGTGAAAATCCTTTACCACACCTATAATATTCAGGCTCGTACCGCCGGGGGAAGTAATTATTTTTCCTACAGGGTCATTTAATCCCATAATTTCTGCAGCTGTTTCATTTATGACAACTGCATTCTTATCGTTAGTAAATTCAGATGAAAAATATCTGCCGGTTTTGAGCTCAAGCTGAAAGGTTTTTGCATAATCCTCGTCAGCAGACCTGATATAGAACAGAGCATCATTTCCTACATCTTTTCCTTCCCATTTGAAACCTCCCTGCGGATCCTCGATATTCAACGGATTTTCATAATTAAAAAAGACTCTTGTTACGCTTAATATATCCGGGTTATTCAGAAGCTCTTTTTTTACAGCCTCCACCTTTGGATCCCAGGGAGCTGCCGGGAACTGAAAATATCCAATGCTCTCTTTATTAAATCCAAGTTTTTTGTTTTGTATAAAGTAAAGCTGGTTCCCGATAATAATGGTACAAATTATTAAAATAACAGAAAGGGAAAACTGAAAGATAACCAACACTCTTCTGAGAGGTGTTTTCCCGGGATTCCTGCTTATCAATCCTCTCATAATATCAAGCGGTTTTAAAGAGGACAGGTAAAATGCAGGATAGCTTCCGGCGGTAAGAGAGCAGAATACCATTATCACAATTAACCCCAGGTATAAACCTGGCTTGTTATAACCAACCTCCAAATCCTTACCGGTGAGGTTATTAAAGCCCGTCAGAAATAACTCAACCAGGATCATTGCTGTAAGCTGCGCCACAAAAACAATCAACAGCGATTCTCCTAAAAACCGGGTAATAATCTTCCATCTGCCTGACCCTGTTATTTTACGCATCCCTATCTCTTTTGCCCTTTGTACGTATTGAGCTGTGGAGAGGTTCATGAAGTTTATGCAGGCTATCACAAGAATAAAGAATGCTATGAGACACATCATCCTGACATATGTAATATCTCCAAGGCCACTGAAATCATATGTGAATTTCTTCGAGGAATAAAGATGTATCCTTTTGATATTTTGCAGGAAAAGCTCAGATGATGAACCTTCCATATGATTCTTTAACAAATCCCTGATCTTTTCATTTGTTCTTTTAATGTCTGTTCCTTCAGCAAGCTCTATAAAATTATGATCGAGCATATTCCATTCATCCGGCGTTGCTCCAAGTACTTTCATAAATTCAGCAGGAACAAGGAAATCGAACCGGATGTGGCTGTTTTGCGGGAGCTCCCTGACAACACCTGTTACTGTCAGTACAATTTCAGATTGAGATAAGGAATAAGTTTTGCCAAGAGGATCATCTTCTCCGAAATACTTTGCCGACATTTCCTCAGTTATAATTATGCTCGCCGGATCATTAAAAGAGCTGCTAACGTTCCCTCTGATAAATTCAATATCAAACATTTCGAAAAAATCCTTTTCAACACCGAATATTCCTTCACTGATAAACTCTTCACCTTTGTTCAATGTGATAAAGAAAGGCGCCAGTCGTGTTGCCCTGATAATTTCAGGATATTCATCCTTAAGCGCTTTCGTTAGAGCTGAAGGTGTGGGGGCAAGCATGGTAACCTCTCCCCCTGGTAGTGTTTCCTTCTGAAGAAGCCGGAAAATATTGTCTGCATTTTTATAATGCCTGTCACAGCTCCATTCATCCTGGACCCACAGAAGGATCAGAATTGCGGCTGCCATACCGATAGCCAGCCCGCTTATATTTAGAACTGAATGAGCAGGATACCTGGTTATTATTCGAAAAGCACTCCTTAGGTAGTTTCGGATCATAAAATGAAATTAGAAAATCATTTCCCTCACTTTCAAGAGTAATGCCGGTTTTTAAATTCCCCTGATTATTAAATATTTAAAAAAATAAATATAGAAATTAATTATATATTTGTCCAGATTATGTACAGAAAAGTGTCCATAATATTGCCAAATAGATACTTTAATGAAAGGCAGATTACTGATTGTAGATGATCATAAACAGGTTCTGAAAGCTTTAACTCAGCTGCTTGAACCCGAGTTCGGAAGTGTAACCGGAATATCAAATCCTAACCAGATCCTGAACTGTTTAAAAAAGGAGGATATTGATGTTATCCTGCTCGACATGAATTTTTCAGCAGGAATCAACACCGGCAATGAAGGGATATACTGGTTAAACCGCATCCTGAAATCTGACCCTTCTGCTGTTGTGGTTATGATAACTGCTTATGCGGATGCTGAACTCGCCGTGAGAGCAATAAGGGAGGGTGCAGCCGATTTTGTTGTAAAGCCCTGGGA
This sequence comes from uncultured Bacteroidota bacterium, assembly GCA_963744745.1. Classification (GTDB taxonomy): domain Bacteria; phylum Bacteroidota; class Bacteroidia; order Bacteroidales; family VadinHA17; genus LD21. Next base: position 4,703 of record CAVUVD010000014.1, read on the forward strand.
CAACAATAAGCTTATTGCTACACTTCAGGCGGCCTTGAATCTGAGATTTTCGAAGATTGAGAATAAAAATCTGCGTGAAAGACACAAACAGCTCATAAAAGGGAATTCCAGGCAGGATTGTCCCCTGCTTGGGAAGTCACAGCCCATGGAAAAAGTGTTCCGGATGATTAAGAAGGTTGCAGCTACCGATGCCAATGTTCTCGTTGTCGGGGAGAATGGAACCGGCAAAGAACTGATTGTAAGAGAAGTCCATAATAATTCAGGAAGGGCTGATGAGGCTTTTATCAGTGTCGATGCCGGCAGCATCCCGGAAACCCTGTTTGAAAGCGAGATGTTCGGTCACGTAAAAGGAGCATTTACAGATGCCAGGGAAGATAAGGCAGGCTGGTTTGAAACAGCAATGGGAGGGACTCTGTTTCTTGATGAAATCGGGAATCTCTCCTTTTCAATGCAGTCGAGGCTGCTTGCAGCAATCCAGAACAGGGTGATCTGCAGGATCGGCTCAAAGGTGCCGGTGCCTTTTGATATACGGCTCATCTGTGCCACGAATAAGAACCTTGAAGAGATGGTTCATAACAGCCTTTTCCGTGAAGATCTGTACTACAGGATAAATACAATTGTAATCGAAGCGCCACCGTTGCGTGAAAGAGGAGAAGATATTATCCTGCTTGCCGAACATTTCCTGAAAGAGTATGCGAATAAATATGCAAAATACTATCTGAAATTTAACAGCAAAACAATCGGCAAGCTGATGAATCATCACTGGCCCGGGAATGTGCGTGAGTTAAGGCATACAATAGAAAAAGCTGTGATTCTCTGCGATTCCGAAATATTAATGCCCGGTGATATTTTTATATCACAGGCCGGTCAGCAGCGTCCCACCGGACAAAAAGCCCTGACCTTTGCTGAAATTGAACGGATGGCAATACAAAATGCGCTTGATAACAACAATGGAAATGTCTTAAAAGCCGCAAGGGAGCTTGGCCTTGCACGGCAGACGATGTACAATAAAATGCAAAAATACAATTTCAGAACCCTGCAGAAATGATATTGAAAAATCATTATATCAAGGCGCTTCTACTTGTAACATCCATTGTATTGTCCGGTGTTATTTTCGGAATTGTTCTTCAGCACCTTCAAAACGGGTACTATTTCACAATGGCAGGAATTATCATCCTGATTCTGGTGCAGGCTTATTTACTTGTCGGACTCGTCAACAAAACAAATAAAGACCTTGAAAAGTTTTTCTCATCTGTCCGGGATCATGATTCAACTATCAGGTTTTCGGAAGAAAAGGAGATAAAGTCTTTTAGACATCTGTATAACAGGATGAACAATGTAAATGCTGTCATCCAGGCTGTAAGGATCGAGAATGAGCGTACAAGATACTTTCTGCAGAGTGTGGTCGATCATATTGATATTGGATTGCTTTCTTTTGACGTGAACGGAAGGATTGATATTTTCAACAAAGCGGCCGGAAAATACCTGAATGTTCAGAAATCCGGGCAACTTGCAGTGTTGAAAACTGATAACAATGATTTATATGAGATTATAAATACTATCAGACCGGGGCAGGAGGTTTTGCACAGAATTAAAAGAGACAATTACCTGCAAAGTGTTTTAGTGAAAGCTACCGAGCTGAATTTTGAAAACCGTATATTGAAACTTGTTTCTTTCGCCGATATAACAAGTGAGCTTGAAAAGAAGGAAGTCGATTCATGGCAGAAACTGATAAGAGTGTTAACCCACGAGATAATGAATTCAGTCAGCCCCATAACTTCACTCTCTTCATTGATTTCAGGCTATTTCAGGCAGAAAGGCAGTGATAAACCTGTCCATCCTGAAACGATTGATATAAATACGATCAGAAAAACATTGTCGGGTTTGGATACAATTCAGGAAACAGGGAGAGGCCTGCTGGATTTCGTGGACAAATACAGAAGCCTCACATTGTTACCGAAGCCACATTTAACCAGGTTTACCATTGAAAGCCTGTTCATGAAATGTAAACTCCTGATGGAATCCGGCACTCCAGGCGATATCCGGATACAAATGAATACCATGCCCGGGGATATTGCCTTAAATGCTGATTATTCCCAGGTTGAGCAGGTAATGATAAACCTCATAAGGAACTCATTTGAAGCTTTATGCGGCAAACAGAACCCGGTCATTAAGCTTGATGCTTTTACCGATAATGAAAGTATAATAGTCCGGATCAGTGATAATGGTACCGGTATACCCGAGGATATTATCGAAGATGTGTTCATCCCGTTTTATACAACGAAAGAAAATGGTTCCGGTATCGGGTTGAGTCTTTCAAAGCAGATAATGCAAAATCATAAAGGAACGATATCGATAGCTGCAGTCCCGGGGGGAGGGACCAGGGTCACTCTGAAGTTCCCTCAGGCCGGATAGGAGTAATCCCCTCGTTCCCCCTCTACTTGGTGAGAGGGGGACATTTTCAGACAGAATGAGTGGGAGTGCCAGCTATTTAGTAAAGTAGTATTCCCTTTCAGGTAACTCAAACTCTTCAGAGCGGATTGTTTTAAGGATCATCTCGCTTTCTGACAGGGAAACAAGTTCGAGATTGAAATATCCAAAAATATGAGATCCTGCATATGATGAGTACTCCGGATATCTTGCCAGGAAAGATAATTCAAGTCGTTCAGAATTCTGATCAACAACGTCAATAGCTCCGTTCTCAATAAAATCAAACCTGCGTATGTATAATGCATAGGAGAGGTCTTCTTCGATTCTCAGCCGGTCTTTTAACTGAACCGAGATTTTTATACCGGCGCTGTCGAAAGAAACAGACTGGAGGTTCCAGATCCCCTGTATTTCATGGTATCTAGGCATCAATGAAATATTTTCTTTGGTGCAGGAGGTGATCAGTAATGTCGATATCACCAGGAGAAAAAGGGTCTTTTTCATGAGGCAGGAGATTTGATATACAAAAGTTCAACAAAAATTGTACCAAAAAAGCACGAACTCACCCCTAAATCCCCTCTCTACTAACGTAAAGAGGGGACTTTTACTTCGTCTTATCTCTTGTATTGTTTTATTTATGAGAACTTTATTCGTCAGAGGCATCCCCCTCTTTGCTATGCAGAGGGGGACCAGAGGGGGTGAGTTCATGCTCACACGAACTCACCCCTAAATCCCCTCTCTACTAACGTAAAGAGGGGACTTTTACTCCGATATATCTCTTGTATTATGCTCATTACGATAACATTATGCGACAAAGGTATCCCCCTCTTTGCTATGCAGAGAGGGACCGAGAGGGTGAGTTCATGCTCACACGAACTCACCCCTAAATCCCCTCTCTACTAACGTAAAGAGGGGACTTTTACTCCGTGATATCTCTTGTATTATGCTATTTATGAGAACTTTAAGCGGCAGAGGCATCCCCCTCTTTGCTATGCAGAGAGGGGGACCGAGGAGGTGAGTTCATGCTCACACGAACTCACCCCTAAATCCCCTCTCTACTAACGTAAAGAGGGGGACTTTTACTTCGATATATCTCTTGTATTATGCTCATTACGATAACATTATGCGACAGAGGTATCCCCCTCTTTGCTATGCAGAGAGGGACCGAGGGGTGAGTTCATGCTCACACGAGCTCACCCCTGAATCCCCTCTCTACTAACGTAAAGAGGGGACTTTTACTTCGTCATATCTCTTGTATTGTTTTATTTATGAGAACTTTATGCGACAGAGGCATCCCCCTCTTTGCTATGCAGAGAGGGGGACCAGAGGGGGTGAGTTCATGCTCACACGAACTCACCCCTGAATCCCCTCTCTACTAACGTAAAGAGGGGACTTTTACTTCGTCATATCTCTTGTATTGTTTTATTTATGAGAACTTTATGCGACAGAGGCATCCCCCTCTTTGCTATGCAGAGAGGGGGACCGAGGGGGTGAGTTCATGCTCACACGAACTCACCCCTGAATCCCCTCTCTACTAACGTAAAGAGGGGACTTTTACTTCGTCATATCTCTTGTATTGTTTTATTTATGAGAACTTTATGCGGCAGAGGCATCCCCCTCTTTGCTATGCAGAGAGGGGGACCGAGGAGGTGAGTTCATGCTCACACGAACTCACCCCTAAATCCCCTCTCTACTAACGTAAAGAGGGGACTTTTACTCCGATCATATCTCTTGTATTATGCTTATTTATGAGAACTTTAAGCGACAGAGGCATCCCCCTCTTTGCTATGCAGAGAGGGGGACCGAGGAGGTGAGTTCATGCTCACACGAACTCACCCCTGAATCCCCTCTCTACTAACGTAAAGAGGGGACTTTTACTTCGTCATATCTCTTGTATTGTTTTATTTATGAGAACTTTATGCGGCAGAGGCATCCCCCTCTTTGCTATGAGAGGGGGACCAGAGGAGGTGAGTTCATGCTCACACGAACTCACCCCTGAATCCCCTCTCTACTAACGTAAAGAGGGGACTTTTACTTCGTCATATCTCTTGTATTGTTTTATTTATGAGAACTTTATGCGGCAGAGGCATCCCCCTCTTTGCTATGCAGAGAGGGGGACCAGAGGAGGGTGAGTTCATGCTCACACGAACTCACCCCTAAATCCCCTCTCTACTAACGTAAAGAGGGGACTTTTTACTTCCGTCATATCTCTTGTATTGTTTTATTTATGAGAACTTTATGCGGCAGAGGCATCCCCCTCTTTGCTATGCAGAGAGGGGGACCGAGGAGGTGAGTTCATGCTCACACGAACTCACCCCTGAATCCCCTCTCTACTAACGTAAAGAGGGGACTTTTACTTCGTCATATCTCTTGTATTATTTTCATTTATGAGAACTTTATGCGGCAGAGGCATCCCCCTCGTTGCTATGCAGAGAGGGGGACCGAGGAGGTGAGTTCATGCTCACACGAACTCACCCCTGAATCCCCTCTTACTAACGTAAAGAGGGGACTTTTACTCCGTGATATCTCTTGTATTGTTTTATTTATGAGAACTTTATGCGACAGAGGCATCCCCCTCTTTGCTATGCAGAGAGGGGGACCAGAGGGGGTGAGTTCATGCTCACACGAACTCACCCCTAAATCCCCTCTCTACTAACGTAAAGAGGGGACTTTTACTTCGTCATATCTCTTGTATTGTTTTATTTATGAGAACTTTATGCGGCAGAGGCATCCCCCTCGTTGCTATGCAGAGAGGGGGACCGAGGAGGTGAGTTCATGCTCACACGAACTCACCCCTAAATCCCCTCTCTACTAACGTAAAGAGGGGACTTTTACTCCGATATATCTCTTGTATTATGCTCATTACGATAACATTATTCGACAGAGGTATCCCCCTCTTTGCTATGCAGAGAGGGACCGAGGGGTGAGTTCATGCTCACACGAGCTCACCCCTAAATCCTCTCTCTACTAACGTAAAGAGGGGACTTTTACTTCGTCATATCTCTTGTATTATTTTATTTATGAGAACTTTATGCGGCAGAGGCATCCCCCTCGTTGCTATGCAGAGGGGGACCGAGGGGTGAGTTCATGCTCACACGAGCTCACCCCTGAATCCTCTCTCTACTAACGTAAAGAGGGGACTTTTACTTCGTCTTATCTCTTGTATTGTTTTATTTATGAGAACTTTATGCGTCAGAGGCATCCCCCTCTTTGCTATGCAGAGAGGGGGACCGAGAGGGTGAGTTCATGGATGCAGAGAGACGGTCCCGATAACTATCGGGAGAGGGGGTGAGTTCATGCAGAGCTGCCATGTTTTTATAAAGATCTGACGAAAGAGATGTTGCAGGAAAGGCGGCTTTCAGGATATTTGAGGAAGCTGATTGACAATGAATTGGCAAGGTGCCGGAAACTAAGAGTGATCCACCTTTTTGAGACAGGGTACCAGAAATAATCTATGCCTTTGACCTGTTCAGTTATACCTGCTGATGCTGAAAAATTAAGATCTTTCTGAAGCTTTGTCTGAATTGAAGCCGAGCCTGAGAAGATTGTTGCCTGGAGATTTGTGAATTCAAACATGCCTTCTGCCGTAAAGCCGGCTGTGCTCATTGAAATTTATTCCAGCCACTCCTATTACATCAACAGCAGGAGTAATGTACCGCAGGTTTGGGATCAGTGTAAAGACATTGGGGGTGAACAATCTTATTTCTTTCGGCAGGAGACAGCTTCTTGCCTGTAATTGTCAGGGATGAAAAAAAACTTTTCCCCGGGTCTGTATATGAGGTTAAAGCCATTGCTGAACGACAGGTTGCCGTCGCCGGAGCCGGAAAGATCATTTTTATCAAGGCTGTCGTTCATGTAAAATGAATTTCCGATCAGGAAAATGTCAAACTGTTGATTTAAATAAGCCTCAAAGGTCAGGTCTTTTGAAATGTTGAACTTTGGAGTCTCGAATTTTGAGATGATCCTCGGGATTCCCATTATGCTTGCCGCAAAGCGCCAGTCAACGTGAGGATACAGGAGCTGTTTCTTTCTTGTGTCCTCATGAATAACACCCTGCACTCCAATCAGGCTGGAATGTTCGAGAAATTTTGTGATCTTCTTCTTCCTGGTCTCAAATTGCCAGCCTGCCAGAAAATAGTACTGGTCAGGATTGTAAGTTCCAAGTGAAAAACTGAGCCCTCCATACTTTCCAAGATCCTTCCGGTATCTCAGGTCAGAAAAGAACTCTTCATCATAAATCCCGTTAAACCTGATATATTCTTCACGTGTAAGTATGTTCTCATCAAGTATTTTTCCGAAATGAGTTCGTCTGAAATCGACCGGCACACTTAACTGTTTTCTTTTGTCATACTGCCATATCCGGTAAGTATTGCCGTACAACCTTCCATTGTCATAGCCCGGCATTATTCCTTTTCTCAATTACCCTGCCCCAGTCGAGTTCATAGATATTACTGTTATCAAGCGGATCGATCAGTGAGATAGTAACGTGATGAGACTTATTTGTTGTCCACGACTGGAGAAATATGTAATCATCGAAATCTATCTCATTACCGGGATGAAAATGATTATAGTATGTTTCCGACATTGTCTTCAGCAGCTCACGGCCCATCTCGTGCACATCGCGGCAAACGCCAAAATTTTGTTCGGTATCGCGGGAATGAAGTGCATTTAATATCTGAACCGATGTCACAATTCCTCTTGAGCCCTGTCCGAAAGCTTTCGTGCGGGAATTATCATAATTAAAGATATGTTGTTCTTCCATCAGGATTGTAATGAAGGGAAGAAAATCGTTTTTCAGGTCTGAATACCCAAGGTCGATCATTGCAAGTGTACCTTCCCCGACAGAACTCTTTATTTCATCTCCATTTTTGCTTTGAGTAAGCTTATTGCGCCAGGCCGCGTAGAACAACTCTTTTTTTCCGACCCTGTCGCTGGGAAAAGAAATACCTGTCTGGTTAAGGAGATTGAAGCTGCTTACAGCCGAAGAATCTTTATATCCTCTTCCTGAGAGAATATTCTGAAGTGAATGATAGGTTTCAATATTCTGAAGATCGTCATTAAAGTCTGAGAGTATCCTGTATCGCTTCTCATAACGGGCCAGTTCCGGCAACATCCTGTAATTTAATCCAATTGAATTATCCGTAAAACGCTTATTGGGAATTGAATCCTGTACCTGTGTTTACAGGATCGGGTTGGGCGAACCCGGATATAATGACAAAAAGAATAAACAAAAGGAATAAAGGATACGCATCTGTTGTCAAAATAGGCGAGAAAGATATTTAAAAATTATTCAGCAGTCAGATGAGATTCATTATTTTCCTATATTTCGTGACTCAAATTTCAACCCAAAACCTATACAAATAATAAAAGAACATGAAAGAAAAGACAAGTAAAGGATTGAACCGCCGCGATTTTCTCGGCCTTTCAGGTATGGGGCTCGCAGGCCTTACAATTCTTCCGAGTTATGTTATTAACGGGGTACGTGTTGCACCAAGCGACCGTATCATCATGGGAACAATCGGTCTCGGCCGCCAGGCTCTCAGTGATTTCAGCGGATTTGCCGGGGTCAAAGGACTCCAGGTTGTTGCCTGCTGTGATGTAGATACCAACAAACAGCTCCGTTTCAAGAGGAGAGTGGAAGAATGGCAGAAAACATTGGGTCTTGCCCCGCGTTGCGACACATACGAACAGTATGAACAGCTTCTCGAGCGTAAGGACATTGACATCGTTGAAGTAGTTACTCCTGACCACTGGCATGCACTCATGACAATTCACGCCTGCCAGGCAGGTAAAGATGTGTATGTTCAGAAACCTCTTTCCTATACAATAAAGGAAGCTCTTACGATGACCAGGGTTGCCAACGATAATAAGAGAGTTGTACAGGTCGGAAGTCAGCAGCGTTCAAGCAAGGAATTCCAGAAAGCAATTGAACTTGTTCAGGCAGGTGCAATCGGCCATATTGAAAAAATATATGCAAAAGTAGGTGATCCTCCGAAACCTCTCGATCTTCCTGGCCAGTCAATCCCGGCTAACCTTAACTGGAACCTGTGGCTTGGTCCGCTTAATGATGAGAAGATTATTTATCATCCCGATCTCGCTCCGCAGATCACTCTTGATCCTGTCCAGAATGAGACTCTCTGGGGTGCATGGCGCTGGTATCTCGAAACCGGTAACGGTTATACCGCTGACTGGGGCGCTCATATGTTCGACATTGCCCAGGCTGCTATTGGCATGGATGGTTCAGCGCCTTGTGAAATAATTCCAAAAGGATATAACGGCGCTGAGTACATGACTTTCAAATACCAGACAGGTGTTGTAATGACAGAACAACCATATCTTGAAGATAATCCCGGTGCCCAGGGTATCAAATTCATCGGTACAAAAGGATGGATTGAAGTTGCACGCGGCTATATTGCCTGCTCAGATGCTTCTCTCATCCCGGCAGAGATTGCAGGTAACCGTCCGCAGCCAAGGCCGGCTGGCGGCCAGAGACCTCGCTGCAACAGAGACCACAGCAGAATGCACAGCCTCGGACAGACCGTCCGGCTCCGACACAGGCAGGACTTCGTTTCGAGATCAGCTCACCGCACATGCAGAACTTCGTTGACTGTGTAAGATCGCGCCAGAAACCGATCGCATCGATCGAAGTTGGTTGCAGCACAGCTGTTACATGCTGCCTCGGTAATATTGCCAACGAGCTCAAGAGACCTGTAAAATGGAATCCGGCCACCCTTACATTCGTTAACGATAAGGAAGCTGAAAACCACAGGCTCATGCATTACGAATACAGAAGACCTTATTCAATTTAAGGTTAATTAAGATAAACTTAGGGGTGGCGGTTGTCACCCCTTTTTTTGTTTCCCTCCAGGATGGGGAAAAGTTTTTTAAAATATAGAACACGGATGACACGGATGCGACGGATATTCACTGATTTGATCCGTGTAAATCCGTTAAATCTGTGTCATCAGTGTGCTATTATGGGAGGCCTGTAGAGCGGAGAAGTCTATTACTTTACCAGTTTTTTAAGTGCTTCATCAACCGAAGCTACAAAGGTTATAGTGCCGGTCCGGTTACTTTCCCTGATAAAATCTTTCAGACTTTTGCTTTTTATATTTGAGAAATCACCCACTATTGAGAGCTTCATCCTGTAATTGGAGAATTTTTGCAGGATTTCACCTGCTACACGCGTCTTAAGATCGAAGAATTCAGGGCCGAGATCCTTTGAATGAATTATCATACTACCGGCATCGTTATACCTGGAGTCAGCCATCAGATCAAGTATGTCTTCAGGTTTGGTGATCAGGTCTGTTTCAGTGACCTCTGCAACTGTTATATTATTAACAGTATGGAGTTTTATCATTGCTGCTTTTTTTGTGACAAATGATCAAACGCTCCTTTCCGGAGGTTAATGTCATACTCAAGGTATGCTTTAAGGCAAGCCAGGAAATTAGCCCATCCTGCTGTATTTCCACTCAGCCATTTCAGGCCGGCTTCATCATTTTTCATACTTTTTTCAGTAATTGTCACCAGGGTGGATGTTGCTGAACGCGGGGTAAGGGTTATTTCAACAAGAAGCTCCTTGCTTTCATTATCCCAGTTGAAAGAGATATACCTGTTTGTTTCAATTCGGTTTCCCCTTACCGGGAACTCAAAATCGAACTCCGGGAAGCTCCACATTACTGTTGTTCCCTCCTCAATTCTTCCGCTTCCTTTAGCGATAAAATACTTCGACATTTTCGAAGGGTCGACAATAGCTTCGAAAACTTCCCGTGCAGGCTTAAGGATCTGGAGTTCAGTCTTAATTTCAAGATCTTTCATGAATATTTTATTTGAAAAGATGAAAGTAGTGAAAATAATAAAATGGTCCAGGGTACAAGGTACACGGTAAAGTCAATCAAGCATAAATCAAATCTGTGAAATGACTTCCTGAAGCAATTTAATCACTTTGTTTACATTTTCTCCAAAAACACGGAGCACCTCTTCCCAGGAAACGGGAACTTCATCTGATTTCCAGCTGTCGTAATCTGTACTCATGGCGATTGCGGCATATGGAATGCCAATCTCATTAGAGAGAATTGCTTCCGGAGCAGTTGACATGTTCACAAGATCGCCGCCCCATATCCTGTACATGTTTGATTCAGCCCTTGTAGAGAATCTCGGTCCTTCAATTGTTATTATCGTTCCCCTGATGTGAATTGGCACACCTGTTTTCTGAGCACAATTGATTATAAGCTCCCGGAGTTTTTTGTCGAACGGGTCTGCCATTGGTGTGTGCTTCATTTTACCGGGCTCGAACTCGTCAAAGAAAGTCAGCTGCCTCTGCCTGGTAAAGTCGATAAACTGGTCTGGCACAATAAGGTCGCCGCGCCTGAATTCTTCCCTGAGGCTGCCACAAGCCGTGCTTGCAATGATGTGTGTGCAACCTGCTTCTTTCAAAGAATAGATATTAGCCCTGTTGTTAACTTTCGAAGGAGTTATTGTATGAGTTCTTCCATGACGTGACAGGATCACAACCTCGGTTCCGCTGATTTTACCGGTTAAGAGTGAAGATGAAGGTGAGCCGTAAGGTGTTTCAATAGTTATTTCAGATGGACTGCTGAGAATTTCAGGGTCTTCAAGTCCTGATCCGCCAATTATTCCAACCTTTGTCATTCTTCTTTTTTGAGGTATTCCAGGAGGACGTTTACTGCTTCATCCATGTCATGACCGAAAGTGAGTATTCCCGCCCTGTCGCCTGCCATTACTATGATTCTTTTTTCATAAACTTCGGGTTCGCGGAAAATTCTTAAAATATCTCTTGCGAGGCCGGGTGTGCCGTAATCCATCCCCGGGTTGGTTGTGGGAACTTTATGGATCAGCTCATTCCAGAGTTCGATACTATGAACATGCACAACTGCATTAACTCCCCTGTCGGCCATATAAATGGCTGCATGAGTGAGCGATTCGGATGATGCTTTCAAAGGCCCCAGGCATTGAACTGCGTTATCTTCAATATTGTATGAATTCACTTTTACATAGTGACCTGGTTCGAGTTCAGGTATCTCACCGGTGGATGAACCAGTAATAATGAACTGAGAGGAATTGCCGATGCGAATGCTGATGTTTCCGAAACCGACACCATTCTCGTATGCCCCGATCAGATCCATATTGAAGAGTATCTCTCTCCAGGAATTGATTATTTCGTACTGCTCATCAGAAATTACCGGGCCTGATTGCGTCCAGTGACAATTAAATTTTACAATCCCTCCCATATCATGAAATGAATTTTTCAGGAAACAATTCTTTTATATCCTCCTCATTCGCTCTGCATATTCCTTTCTCGGTGATTATGCCGGTAATAAGCCGTGCAGGTGTGACATCGAATCCATAGTTTACAGCTCTTGAATCATCCGGGCAGATCCTGACTGATTTCCACTCTCCTTCGCACCAGCCGGTAACATCAGTCACTTCTGCAGAATCTCTTTCTTCGACCACAATATCCCTGAGCCCGACAGAAATGCTGAAATCGATCGAGCTTGATGGGAGAACCACATAAAATGGAATATTATTATCAGAAGCTGCAAGAGCCTTGAGATAGGTTCCGATCTTATTTGCCGCATCCCCTTTCCTGGTTGCACGGTCACAACCTACCATTACAAGGTCTACCATACCATGTTGCATAAGATGTCCGCCGGTGTTGTCAGTAATAAGAGTGTAAGGAACGTTATTTTGGCCCAGCTCCCAGGCAGTGAGTTTCGAACCCTGGTTTCTGGGTCTCGTTTCATCGACCCAGACATGAACATTAATACCGGATTCCTTCGCAAGGTATATAGGGGCAGTTGCTGTTCCGTAGTCAATACATGCAAGCCACCCGGCATTACAATGAGTGAGGATATTAACGGGTTCTCCCTTTTTCGCACAAGAGATATCTTTAATGATTTTCAGACCATTTTCTCCGATCAGCCGGCATCTTTCCTTTTCCAGTCTGCATATTTCAAGGGAAGCCTCCATTGCCGCTTTTGAGATCTCATCAGGCGACTGGCTGAATTTTAATTTCTCAAGAACGAAATTGACCGCCCATGACAGATTAACTGCAGTAGGACGGCTTGAAACCAGATATCTTGCTGCATTCGAAATATGATCGCGGGCATTTGTCCTGGATGTTATTTCAAGTGTTGAGAGATAAATCCCGAATGCAGCCGTGGCGCCGATCAGAGGCGCTCCCCTCACAATCATCTGATCTATTGCCTCATAAGCATCATCAACTGAACGAAGATTTTTTATTTCAAATACAAATGGGAGCTTCCGCTGGTCGATAACCTTAACCATCGAACGATCATTTTCATCGAGCCATATACTTTGGTAGCTTATTTTATTTACAAGCATTTGACAATAAGACAACAGGGCAAAATTAGCAAGACAAACCAAATCGGCAAAATTTTCCTCAGATCAAACATTTATCACACCTCAATCCCCCATAGTATTCAACCTGAGAAATTGTACAAGATTAATACATTGTATATCATTTTTGCTTCAGACGACCTCACCCCAAGAGAGTGTATCAAAAGTAGAAATCCATTAACCGCAAAGGTCGCAAAGAATTTCGCGAAGAGCGCAAAGTCTTTTATTTCAGCATTTTACCTTTGTGTGCTTTGCGTCTAACTTTGCGTACTTTGTGGTTAAATAGGACTTTTGAGACATCCTCCTTATTGTTCTCCTCGCTTCAGGGGAGGGGAATTCAAGGGGAGAGACTGGTGAGTTAGACTTTTCGACCGAAACATTCGAAAAATATCTATATTTGTTACGGTAAAATCCGGGTATGGTCGATAAGGATGAATTCAGACACAAGATCATTGAAACGGCAGGGCTGATATTCAGCAGGTACGGTTTCAGGAAGACCTCTATGGGTGAAATTGCCAGGGCTTTAAAAATGGGCAAAAGCTCAGTTTATTATTATTACGACAGCAAAGAAGCAATCTTCGAAGCCGTTGTCCTGAATGAAGCCAATATTCTGAGAAATGCCCTTACCACGGCGATCAAATCTGTTGAATCTCCTCTTGATAAAATGAAGAATTACGTTTTTGTGAGGATGACAGCTTTCCAGAAGCTGTCGAATTATTACAATGCCATCTTCGACAAGAATCTTGATCATTTTGAATTCATTGAGAATGTCCGCAGAAAATACGACCGGGAAGAGCTTGCAATACTGAGGCTTATTCTTTATGATGGCGCCCGCAAAAAGGTGTTCAATATTACCAACAGTGAATATACTGCAATGGCAATTCAGACAACCCTCAAAGGTGTAGAAGTCCCATTGTTCTGGAAACGCAAGGAGGAGAACATTGAAGCCAGGCTGAATGCGATCCTGAATATTATTTTTAACGGTATCGTCAGGAAGTAACCTTAATTAACCGGCCTTGATTTTTTTGATACAGGCTTTACTTTTGGTTCATTGTGAACAGGTTCCCTGTTTATTATAAGTCGTTTGTTTGCCCTGTAACTCAGGATGAGGGTAACAATCCCTGCAAGAACAAAAGGAATGCTAAGCAGTTGTCCCATATTCAGTTTCATAGTAGCCTCAAAGGCAACCTGGTCTTCTTTCAGGAATTCAATGAAGAACCTTGCAGAGAATACCAGGATCAGAAAAAGACTTATAAGTGATCCCTGGACGTGTGAACCTTTGTTTTTCCAATATATACGGTATAGCAGTATAAAAATCAGGAGATAAGCGAGGCCTTCATATATCTGTGTCGGGTGCTTTGGGGCAACCTCGTTGTTTCTGAGGAAAACAAATCCCCAGGGAACCGTGGTTTCAACCCCATAGATTTCAGAATTCATCAGGTTACCCATCCTGATGAGGAATCCTGAAAGTGCAACCACAACAGCAATCCGGTCCATTGCCCAGGCAAAATCTTTCTTCTCTTTTCGCACAAACAGCCAGATGGCAAGCAATATACCTACTCCGGCGCCATGACTTGCCAGTCCTCCATGCCAGATTGCCAATATTTCCAGTGGGTGTTTCAGGTAATATGCAGGTTCATAAAACAGGCAGTGACCGAGCCTGGCGCCTATAATTGTTCCCAGCGCCATATAGACTGTAAGCCTGTCGAGTACAGACTCATCAAGTTTCTCGTTCCTGAACATTTTATTTATGATAATGTATCCAAAGAGAAATGATGAGGCGAACAGGAGTCCATACCATCTCACTGCAACAGGGCCAATTCTGAAAATCTCAGGATCTACATCCCAGGGAATGATTAACAAATGCATGGGTTGGTCGATTTGCCATCAAAGGTAAGAATTATCGGATATTTTCACAATGAAAGTGAGATGTCAGTTCAGACGGCCTCACCCCAACCCCTCTCCCGGGGGCGAGGGGCTTATTTGCGTTCTTTGCTTCAACTTTGCGTACTTTGCGGTTAAAAGGAGTTTTGAGACATCCTCAATTCAAGGGGTGAGGTTTAACCATTATGAGCTCAAATCGGAAGCTCCCTCCTGAAAATACTCCTGGTTACTGCCAGTATTATGCCTTCAGGTATGATAAAGCTGATGCTGAAGATCAACCTGCTGAGTCGTCCGGGAATGACCACTCTTTTTCCGCTGAACATTGCTTTGATACCTTTCCTGGCAACTTCTTCAGGGCTAATGGATGATCTCTCCGACATCCACCCGGCTTGTCTTATACGCTCAAGAACACGCTGATTCGTCCTCACTCCGCCAGGCACAATAATGCATGTTTTTACCCGTGTGCCCCTGAGTTCGGCATCCAGGGCCCTGGTGAAATAAAAAATATATGATTTTGATGCCAGGTAGACACTCTTATAGGGTGTTGCCACATAGCTGCCAAGGCTGCTGATATTCAGAATATAAGAATCGGTCTCTTTAAGCGTTGGGATAAAAAGTGTTGTAAGCAGAGTCAAAGCTCTGATATTAAGAAAAATTATGTGATCGATAGCTTCTTTGCTATAGCTTTCAAGAGGACCCTCAATACCAATGCCTGCGTTATTGATCAGGATGTTGACCCGGAGTCCTTCCTTTTCAATTTCTTGGTACAGTTTTATTGGACCATCTGTTTCAGTAAGGTCTATCTCGAACAGTCTTACAAGAATGTTGTATTTTGAAGTAAGTGAGGCGCTCAATCCGGGAAGTTCCTCCCCGGGGAGTGAATGAAGGATAAGATTGTGACCCCTCGAAGCCATTTCAAAAGCAATAGCTCTTCCGATTCCCCGGCTGGACCCGGTAATGAGAGTATAGAACACATTATTGCTGATCATACATGTCTCCGGTTTTTAACCATTTGACAGTTTTTTCAACTGCCTGGTCAAAAGGGGTGATATTGTAAGACAATTCTGAAACAGCCTTGTTGCACGAGAGGCTCCAGTTTTGCAAATATTTATCAATCCAGTTTGCAGAGATTAATGGTTGTTTTCCTGCAATTGAAAGAAAAAAGCCAGTCATTCCGGCAATCCGTTTGAGGTTTTCTGAATTGACTTTTACCATGATCCTTTTTCTTCCAAATGCCAGTGCCAGTGTATGGAATAGCTCATCAAAAGAAATATTTTCGCCTCCAAGAATATATCTCTGGCCGCTTCTGCCCCTTATTGCCGCCTGTATATGACCATCAACAACATCATCGATAAACGCATAATTTCCTACAGAAGTACCATCTCCCGGAATAATTCTCCACAAGCCCTGGCCATACAATTTCATGATCCTGGTTATAGAATTGCTTTTACTCAGTTTACCCGGTCCAAAGACTCTTGAAGGGTTAACAACTGTCACATTCATGCCTTCACCTGCCCTCCTGAAGGCAATTTTTTCTGTGGTTGCTTTTGTCCTTTCATACTCAGTATGATAATCAGGATCTTTGTTTGTCTCCTCATTAACAGGCATTCCATCGCGTGAATAACTCATTGTCCCTGCGGTTGAGGTTATGATCACTTTCTTTACACATGCCGATCCAGCTGCTTCAAGTACATTTACCGTGCCTTCAACATTTGTCCTATACGGTATGGTTTTGTCGGGTGAAGTTGGTTTTGCATATGCAGCAAGGTGAAAAACCCAGTCACAGTTTTTCATTCCTTCTTCAAGCACCTTACGCGAGAATAAGTCTCCTGTTAATGTGCTGAGGTTTGTCCCGGGAAAATCAGAAGCATTTGAACTGTTCCGGATCAGGATTGTGACTTCATGATTTTCCTTTAATAGTCTCCTGGTAAGATGTGTACCAATGAAACCTGTTGCACCTGTAATGAAAATTTTCACAGCAAAATTCCGTTAAACATTCAAAAGGGAATATCATCAGTAACATGGAATGGTAAATTAAATAACCATCGGTAAATTGCACAAGAAATTTCCTTCAGCGGATAAGTATCTGCATGGATTTAATGTTTCAATAAAAAATGATGTAAGTTTGTAAATTCAATTCCTGTACCTGCTTTATGAACAAAAAAACGGCTCAACAGTTTACTTTCCTGCTGATCTTTATGATCGTGACTGCCTGTGCTAAAATCAGCTCTCCGTCAGGCGGGGCGAGGGACAGGACCCCCCCGGAAGTTCTGGAGAGTTACCCCGAAAATGGCGCGGTTAATTTCAGCGATGATAATCTGTCAGTTGAATTTGATGAATATGTCGTTCTGGACAATATCAACGACAAATTCATGGTTTCACCGCCAATGGTGAAAAAGCCCCGTGTATACACTAGGGGAAAGAGCGTACGTGTCGAATATGAAGACAAGCTGAAAGACAGCACAACATATACATTTTATTTTATGGATGCGATAAGGGATCTGAATGAAGGAAATATTATTCCAAATTTCAGGATCGCATTCTCAACAGGTTCATTTATTGATTCTCTTTCGGTTACCGGTAATGTGTATATGTCACCAAACCTTGATCCGCCTGAAGCAGCTGCAATTCTTCTTTATCGTAACCTCGAAGACACTGCCGTTATAAAACAGATACCCGATTACCTTTCAAGGGTGGATGCAACAGGATATTTCAGGATCGATAATGTCCGGGAAGGTATCTACAGGATGTATGCCTTAAAGGATGATGATAACAGTAAAAACTATAACAGGGTAGAAGAACCTTTCGGATTCCTGGATTCAGTTATAACAGTTACACCTGACAAAAACTATCTTCCACCGGAGCCGGATACCTTACAGACGTCACTTCCGCGTGCTAATGTAAAGAAACCGGCACCTGCACCGGTCAGAATTACAAAAACAACTGCCTCTGAAAACAAGAAGAAGGAGGAGGAAGCTTTGATACCTGTTAAAACCGGGGAGCACAGGGTGTTAATGTTTCCTGCCAGGAAAACAGCGCGCTACCTGGCGAATTCATCAAGATCCAAAAATTACAGGCTCAACTTTATACTCTCTGTTCCACCCGATACGATGGATTTCAGCTTCAGGCTCCAGGATGTCCCTGAAGACGCCTATATAATGGAGACCAGTCCATTCAGAGATACCATTACAGTCTGGATAACCGACAGTACCGTTTACAAGCAACAGCAACTCTCAGCAATAATCAGATATCCTTTTACAGACACTCTTGAAGTTCATGGATATGAGGAAGATACAATTAAGATGATCTTCATGACGCCAAAAACCCCTAGAGGAGGGGCCAGGAAAACAATGCTTGCACTTAATAACAATATCAGCGGGGGAACTCTGAAACCCGGACAGAAAATCGTATTCACATCAGAGACACCCCTGAGAGATCCCGATACAACCCTGATAAGGTTGTACGAGCAGATTGAAAAAAAACGGCTCAGGATCCCATACCAGTTTATCAGAGACAGTTTAAAACTGGGGAGATTAGTTTTGAATGCAAAGCTTAATGAAGGGAAGAAATATCTATTCATTGCGGATTCAACATCTTTCAGCAACATTTATAATGAGCATATTGATTCAACAGCAATAAGCTTTTCAGTAAGGGAATCGTCCTCCTATTCAAAACTTGAACTGGATATAATAAATTCCGGTGGTCCTTCCATAATAGAGTTAATGGATAACTCGGAGAAATTACTTGCCCGGTCCTTCATCAAAGGTGACGGTAAGCTTGTTTTCTCTCTGCTGGATAAAGGCACTTACAGGATCAGGGCAATATCCGATCTTAATGACGACGGTAAATGGACTACAGGCGATTTCTTTACCCTGAGGCAACCGGAACCGGTAACCTACTTCCCGAAGGTTCTTGAGATACCTGAAGGCTGGGATGCAAATGAAAAATGGGATATGAAAGAAAAGAATTTCAAACCTCAGAGATTACGCCCACAACCAAAAACTCAATAACAACTAACATACTTCATATGAAAGAAATCGTAGCAGGTGTAGACATCGGAGGAACAAATACTGTCTTCGGGCTGGTTGACAGAACAGGAACTATTGTTGCCAGCGGCTGCCTTGTCACAACAGATTTTCCTGATCTGAATGAATACGTCAAGGCTCTTTCCAATGGAATTAAAGATCTGGTAAAACATACGCCTGAGGTGAAGCTTACCGCTGTCGGGATAGGCGCTCCTGATGCCAACTATTACAAGGGAACAATTGAACATGCAACTAACCTGGTATGGAAAGGAATAGTTCCGCTTGTTGAATTGGTACAATCAAAGGTCGGGGTTCCTGTAAAAATTACAAATGATGCAAATGCTGCCGCACTGGGTGAAATGATCTTTGGCGCTGCGCGGGGAATGAGGGATTTCATCGTTCTTACTCTTGGCACTGGTACCGGCAGCGGTATTGTTGTAAACGGACAGGTTGTTTATGGTTATTCAAGCTTTGCAGGTGAGCTGGGGCATATAACTGTTGTCCCCGGCGGGAGGGATTGCGGCTGCGGAAAAAAAGGTTGTGTCGAGGCTTACGCATCAGCAACCGGAATAGTCAGGACAGCCCTCGAGCTTATGGCTAATACAATGGATGAATCAACACTGAGAGATATAGCTCCATCACGCCTGACTTCGAAAATGATAGCCGAGGCAGCTGCAAAAAAAGATACTATTGCTGTAAAGGCTATGGAATACACGGCTGAGAAGCTCGGATTCTGCATAACCTCTGCTATTACATTCTCAAGCCCCGAAGCTATTTTCCTGTTTGGCGGTCTTGCACAGGCCGGGGAGATGCTGTTCGCACCTGTGAGAAAATATGTTGACGAAAATGTGATGCCACTCTTCAGGGGATCGTATAAAATACTTCCTTCAGGCGTTCCCGAAAATAATGCCGCCGTGCTGGGAGCAGCAGCGCTTGCCTGGAACGAGGTTAAATAATGTTGCTTTTTGAATGGATATTATTAATTACTATTTTTGTTACTCCCTTTGGTTCTCTAAGTTCAGAAATAAAAAGAAGTGAGAAGATGAAAATAGCCGAAGCAGGAAAAATCAGGCTGAAAGAAATGTTCCCTCCTATAAAGGATCTGTCGGAACACCTGGACAAAGAACAGTGGTACAGTATCGATGAAATCAACTGGGAGAAATATGATTACAGGCCTGATGTAAGGTTTTCGCTTGCATATAGCGATTATGAATTATTCGTGAAATATTATGTTACTGAGAATTTCTTCAAGGCTGAAATGACAAGATCTAACCAGAATGTATATGAAGATTCATGTGTGGAATTCTTCGTCTCTCCTGAAAATGATGGTCTTTACTACAACTTTGAGTTCAATGCATTAGGTACATGTCTTCTTGGGTCGGGTCATGGCAGAACCGATAGCAAGAGAGCCGACCCTGAAATTATATCGCGGATCAGGCGTTTTTCATCGGTTGGTCCTGAACCTGTCAGCGAAAGGCAGGGAAAATTCAGCTGGACGCTCACAGTTGCAATTCCTTTCAAAGTCTTTTTCCACCATAAAGTGGATGATCCGGTTGGAAAATCTTTCCGGGTAAACTTTTATAAGTGCGGTGACAAAGTTAAAGTTCCTCACTATTTAACCTGGAACCCGGTTCAGACAGAAAATCCCGATTTTCACAGACCTGAATATTTTGGGTTATTAAAATTCCTGTAGGCAATTCATTAAACAGAAAAAACATATGCACCATGAACCTAAAAGAAGAAAAGTACAGCAAGTTTGCCCTGATCCGCGAAATGATGGAAATTCCGGGCATAATCAGGTCTTTTGATCAGGAAGTTCCGGCATCGTTTGCTGCCGGAATAAAGAAAACAAAAAGCCTTTTTCTTACCGGTGAGGGCAGCAGCAGGATCTTCCCCGCGAAAAGGACCATAACCGCAAATCTGAAAAGGGCTTCAGCTTTTCCTTTATTAACCGAAGGTTCGACGCAGGCTCTGGAATATAATCTCAACGATTATTCTGTTTTTCTTGCATCAAATTCAGGTCAGACCAAAGAATTGATCAGGCTTGCAGTATCACTGAAAAGTAAGGGACACAAGGCTCTCTATGGTCTGACTTCGAACCACAACACCAAACTCGAAGAAATTGTAACAAAAACCCATGTACTCAGATGCGGGAAGGAAGATGCTGTTGCTGCAACCAAATCAGTGATCGAGCAGGGCCTTTTCTATGATGCCTTGCTCAGGAATATCTCCGGAGAAAAGATGGAGGGTCTTCCAAATGCCGCAAACCAGGCTGAGGAAGCACTGAGTCTGGAGATCGACCCTGCAATTACGCATGTTTTAAGGAGCGCCAGCCTCATATACTTTGCCGGAAGAAACAATGGGGTTGCCGAGGAACTTGCACTTAAAACCAATGAAATCACAAGGAAGAAATCGCAATTCCTCGAAGGCACTCTTGCAGTTCACGGTATAGAAGAAGTAATGGAGAAGAGTGAGGTTCTCGTCTGGATTGATCCTTTCGACTCTGAACTTGAAAAATACAATGATTGCCTGGTCAAGGGAGCAGGGATGAAAATCATAGCTGTATCGGCAAAGAAAACAATATTCCCGACAATAATTATACCCGATGGCGGTTCTTTCGCTGAATATATTCAGCTTGCTGCCGGCTGGAATATTCTTGTAGAAGCCGGATTGTCTCTTGGAATTAATCTCGACAAACCTGCAAGAGCCAGAAAAGTAGGAAATGAATATATTCCGGAATAATTTTATATTTACACTTTCTAATCTGAGTATGACAAAAATTCCATAAGAATGGCAAAGAAAGAAATTGCTGTAGGTGTTGATATTGGAGGCACAAACACTGTTTTCGGATTTGTGGATCGGGAAGGGAACCTGCTTGCAGAGGGAAAAACTAAAACAGGCGAATATGACGAAATAGAGGTTTTTGTTGCTGCTCTTTATGAGAAGATATCTCTTGCAGGTCAGAAACTTGGAGATGGGTATAACGTAATAGGATATGGAATCGGCGCCCCAATGGGCAATATCAATAAAGGCACAATTGAACACTCAGCAGCGTTACGCTGGAAAGGTATTATTCCCCTGGCAGAAATTTTTCATAAACATACAGAGCTCCCCGTTATAGTCACGAATGATGCAAATGCAGCAGCAGTTGGTGAAATGATTTATGGCGGCGCCAAGGGCATGAAGAATTTTGTTGTCATAACACTGGGAACAGGTCTGGGCAGCGGGTTTGTTGTGGATGGGAAGCTGGTTTACGGACAGGATGGATTTGCCGGAGAAATAGGGCATACAGCTATTCGTCCTGGTGAATGCAATCGTGAATGCGGCTGCGGACGGAAAGGTTGCCTTGAAACGTACGTTTCAGCAACAGGCCTGAAAAGGACATTGCTCAAGGTAATGGCAGACAGCAACCAGCCCAGCGAGCTCAGGAAGCTCAGCTTTGATGAGCTTAATGCGGAGATTATTCACGATGCAGCAAAACGGGGAGATTATATTGCCAAACGTGCTTTCTTGCACACGGGTAAAATGCTAGGGTTCAAGCTTGCAGATGTTGTGGCCCATACCAATCCGGAAGCCATCTTTTTGTTTGGCGGTCTTGCTCTTGCCAAGGATCTTATATTTGAACCGGCCAAACTGCATATGGAGGAGAATCTGTTGAGTATCTATAAAGGAAAAGTAAAGCTTCTTGCATCGGAGCTGAGTGTGCAGAATGCGGCTGTTCTTGGTGCAAGTTCACTGGTCTGGTCTGAAAGAGACAGGAAAGCCTAGGTAACGAATATTCGAGATATGCCCAATTTCAATGAGATCCTCAACCACATCCTTGGTGCGGTTTTTATAATCATTGTTTTTTCACTTGCATATGCATATCTCAAACCTCATCTGCTCCATAAACATCGTATGGCCTCAACCCTGCTCCTTAAGACAAGCTACCTGCTGTACCTTTTTGTTCTTTTGATTATTATTTATTTTTCAGCTCTTGTCAGAGGCGGTCTTGAGACGGTTTTCTACGGAGTTGAGTTCTTTGCTTTCTTATTGGTTCTGTTTGTCCCTACTATTGGGATTTTTGCAAGAAAACTTGGACAATTCAGCAAAAAAAGGGATGGATATAATTACTTTTTCACAGTGGTAAATATTCTGTCGATTGTAGCAGTACTTTTAATGTTCTTTGTTTGATTCCACTTCATAATATAATCATTATTAATTAACAATTTAAATTCCTGTGCCATGATACCTGAAAGATTAGTCGGATACATTGAGAACAGTATCAGGAAAAACTGGAACATCGAGGCTCTGTCGAATTACAGGGAAAAGGGATACACATATAAGGAAATTGCCGAAAAGATCCTGCGGCTGCACATTCTCTTCAGAAATTCAGGAATCCTTGAAGGTGATAAAATCGCATTGGTCGGCCGCAATTCCGCAAACTGGTGTGTGACATACCTGGCAACAGTCAGTTATGGGGCAGTTATTGTCCCCATTCTGCCCGACTTCAAGCCTGATGATCTTACCAATATTATTATTCATTCTGACTCGAAATTCCTATTCGTAGATGATAAGATTTATGAAACTCTTGATATTACACGGATGCCCGATATTGCAGCGGTCTTCTCTACCGACGATTTCAGGCTTATAAGAGCCGTAAGCCTCAGGATCAAGGATATTTTTGCCGTTCTGAATGAGTCTTATGTAAAATTATATTCAGATTTGAAGCCTGATGATGTAAAGTTTTCTTCAATTACAAATGATAAGCTTGCTGTAATCAGTTATACTTCAGGGACCACAGGTTTTTCAAAAGGGGTAATGCTGAGTCACAACAGCCTTGCAGCGAATCTCAGATTCGCACAGAACAATATGCCGCTTCAACCTGGCGATCAGATAGTATCATTCCTGCCTCTGGCACATACCTACGGTTGTGCCTTCGAGTTTCTGTTCCCCTTTACTATCGGATGCCACATTACGATTCTGACAAAAACTCCTTCACCGCAGATTGTTGTTCAGGCTTTTAAGGAAATCAAGCCAAGACTTATATTATCTGTACCTCTTGTTATCGAGAAAATATTCAAGAAACAGCTTATACCCGTAATAAGCAAGCCTTCAATGGAGTTTCTTCTGGGTATTCCTTTAATCAATAAGATCCTTCACAAAAAAATCCGTGGTAAGCTTGAAGAAACATTCGGGGGAAGGTTCCATGAGATTGTTATCGGTGGTGCAGCTTTCAATGCTGATGCAGAGAATTTTTTCCATAAAATAGGATTCCGGTTTACAGTCGGATATGGTATGACTGAGTGCGGGCCATTAATCAGTTATTCGTCATGGAAAACAACCAGATTGAAGGCATCAGGAAAAGCGATCGATACTCTTGAAGTCAGGATAGATTCTCCGGATCAGGAAAATATTGTGGGTGAGATAATACTCAGAGGCGAAAATGTAATGCTTGGCTATTACAAGAATGACAAAGCCACCCGTGAGATGATCGATGAAAATGGCTGGCTCCATACAGGCGACCTGGGTGTGATTGATAAAGAGGGTAATATCTATATAAAAGGGAGAAGCAAGGCAATGTTACTCGGTCCATCCGGGAAGAATATCTATCCTGAAGAAATTGAAGCTATTATTAACAATAAGAATTATGTGGTCGAGTCCCTCGTCATACAGGAAAACGAAAAGCTTGTTGCTCTCGTCTTTCCTGATTTCGAGATGATGAAACAGAACAATATATCTGAGGACCAGCTTCTTGAAATTCTTGAGACATACAAGAAAGAGGTTAATGACAGGCTGCCTGATTTTATGAATGTCAGCAGATTCAGAATCCACCGGGAAGAGTTCGTAAAAACGCCCAAGAGGAGCATCAAAAGATTTTTGTATACTCAGGAGTAGTTCTGAAACGCTGATGACACTACAACAGTTCTGATTTAAAACTCAGTTTATATGAAGCTTTATGCCCTGATTGTTGCCGGAGGAAGCGGAAAGAGAATGGGAGCCGGGATTCCTAAACAGTTCCTTGAACTAGGTGGGAGACCACTTCTTATGTATACCATTGAACGTTTCAGGCAGTTCAGCCAGGATATTGAATTCATTACCGTTTTGCCGGAGAACCAGATAAGAAACTGGATGGAGCTCCAGGAAAAGCATTCCTTTACAATCATCCAGACCATGGTGAAAGGCGGCAGAACAAGATTCCATTCTGTTAAGAACGGACTCGAATTCATCGACTCACCGGGGCTTGTTGCAATACATGATGGCGTGAGGCCGTTTGTGAGTACAGAAACTATAAAGCGGTGTTTTGATGCCGCCGCAAGGCTTGGCAATGCGATACCTGTTATTCCCCCTTCTGATACTCTCAGGCTCATCGCCGATGAAGCCAGTACTCCGTTGAACAGGTTGCAGGTAAGACTTGTACAGACACCCCAGGTATTCAATACTGACCTCATCAAAAACGCATATAATCAGGAGTTCCGGGCTGAATTTACTGACGATGCTTCTGTGCTTGAGAATACCGGAGTCAGAATAAATCTTGTTGAAGGGAACCGCGAAAATATCAAAGTCACCAACCCTGAAGATATGCTCATATCAAATGCTTTTCTTAATCAGAAAAACAGGTATTGAAGTACAATTCAATTACCCGGAACATCCGGACTCTACGCAGAAACCAACTGTTGATTACCTTTTAATTTACTATCTTTCGGGAGTAAAATTCAAGCAAGATGAAACTGAAAATACTGGCAATTTCTGTTATTATAATAACACTATCCGGATGTGCGGAGCTCATGAAAGTCGTACAGACATCCGGCCCCGTTCCTCTTACCGAAGCAGATGTAATCTCGGGGCTTAAGGAGGCTCTTTCAACAGGAGCAAGGAATTCGGCTCAAAGACTTGCCGCTGAAAACGGTTATTATGGAGATGCTGCTGTGAAGATTTTGCTTCCCCCTGAAGCACGAACCATTATTGACAATATTTCGAAGATCCCCGGGGGAGAGAAGATGGTGGAAGATGTTGTCCTGAGAATCAACAGGGCTGCTGAAGATGCCGCAAAAGAGGCAGCCCCGGTTTTCGTGAACAGTATTACTAGCATGTCGATTGCTGATGCATGGGGAATTCTCAAAGGTGCCGACAATGCCGCAACAACCTACCTCAGGAATACAACCTATCAGGAGCTCTATAATCTTTACAAGCCGAAAATACAGGCATCAACGGAGAAAAAGATAGTAGGGAATTTCTCCACAAAAGACTCCTGGAACACCCTGACAACAAGATGGAACACTTTAGCCAATTCGGTCGCTGGCAGGGTTGGTAACCTTAAACCTGTTAACACCGACCTTGATGATTATCTGACCAATATGGCGTTAACAGGAATGTTTTCGAAAGTTGAAGCCGAAGAGCTTAAAATTCGCAAGGATGTTTCTGCACGTGTAACACCTCTTCTGAAGAGGGTTTTCGGCAGTCTTGATAACTAACCGGGGTGATCATGATTGAGAAGACAATCCTGCGCTCAAAGGATCTTGAGGTGAGAGTAACAGGGGAAGCCAATGAAGGTATCCTGGATATTCTTAACCGGGCAGTACAGGGATCGGAAGGAGGATTGCGTTTCTCACTGCAGAATGTTGCAGAAAGGATCAAAGCTTACAGAGACCGGATCAGGTTTATTTCATTGTATAAGAAGAACAAAATTACAGGTACTGTGGGAGCCTGTTTTCGTGTATCCGGCCAGGGACCTCTGCGGTATCCGACAACATACATCAGGTACCTTGCATTCCAGTCTTCTTACCAGGCTGTTACAGACTGGAGAAGGAGAGAGAAAACAGTTATTAAATCCGAGCAGGGAGATGATTCATTTAAACGTCGCACCCTTGACATTCTGAGCAGACCCTACCTGCTTGATCTTCCTGATGTTTTTGAACAGGACAGGCATATAATGTATGCATTTGTGGAGAGCATGAATGAACGCTCTAAAAACCTTGTTCATCAGGCAGGGTATGAATATATCCGGTCATTTCTGACTGTTGCTTTCAGCAGGTTTTCTCCTGAATCCGACAGCCATGTAACTACACTTAAGCCTGAAGAGAAAAGCACTATGAGAGAAATTCTCCTTAATTACTATAAAGGATATTCTTTCTTTAATACCGAATATGCATTCACCGGCACGTATTATGTTTTTAAGGAGAACAATACGATAGTTGCAGGTGTTAATGCCATACCATCACTGTATAAAATATACGATATCCCGGGTATCTGGGGGTGGGTAATAATGAATGTGCTTCCAAAGATGCCGTATTTCAAGAGACTGTTTTCTCCTGACGAATTCAGGTATCTTGTCTTTGATTCAATTTATTGTAAACCCGGTAAAGAGAAGCTACTTGCAAACCTTTTCGAGACGGCCTGTGCAAAGGAAGGTTTCAATACGGGTATTACATGGCTTGATGACAGGAGTGATTTATATGACAAATTGCGAACCGAGGTAAGGATGGGAGCACTTAACAGGATGCTTAATGCCAAACCCGGACTTGTATATGCAAGGTTTATAAACCTGAATGAGCTTGAAAAAGAACCTTTTTACAATGCACCTGCATATGTTTCGGGTTTCGATTTTTCATGATCTTTGATAATATCCCGGAAGGCTGTAATTTTGTTTATTACAAGTTAGATCCAAAAATATATTCTGATGAAA
This sequence comes from uncultured Bacteroidota bacterium, assembly GCA_963744745.1. Lineage (GTDB taxonomy): Bacteria > Bacteroidota > Bacteroidia > Bacteroidales > VadinHA17 > LD21. The sequence continues at coordinate 32,084 of CAVUVD010000014.1, forward strand.
AAGCTGAATCTGATTCTGATGTTATTAGTTGTTGCAATAGGTTTTATTGTGACAACATGCGCAGTTAATCCTGTAACCGGCAAGTCACAGGTCATGCTGATGTCGGAGGCGCAGGAGATCAAGATGGGTAAGGAATACGATCCCCAGGTTGTCGCTACTTTCGGTGAATATAAAAATGACGCAATATTGTCATTTGTCAAATCGAAGAGCGATGAGATGGGAAAGATCTTCCCACCGGCCACAACTTGAATATCATTTAAAGCTTCTTGATTCACCTGTTGTCAATGCATTTGCCGTACCGGGAGGTTATATTTACCTGACAAGAGGGATTTTAGCTCAGTTTAATAATGAAGCTGAACTCATGGGTGTTATCGGTCATGAAATGGGACATGTTACCGCCCGTCATTCAGCAAGTCAGCAAACAAAGCAGCAGCTTGGGCAATTGCTTCTTATCGGAGGGATGATTGCTTCGGAGAAATTTGCACAATATGGTCAGCAGGCAATGCAGGGCATGCAACTTCTCTTTCTGAAATTCAGCCGTGATGATGAGCGTGAGGCTGACAGACTTGGAGTGGAATACATGTCCAAAATCGGATATGATGGCAACAAAATGGCCGATTTTTTCGATGTGCTGAATAAAATGAGCATGGGCAGCGAACACGGAGGAGTTCCCACATTCATGTCAACACATCCTGATCCGGGCGACAGGAACACCGCCGTAAGGAATTTGACTAAGGTCTGGCAGGACAGCCTGAAAAAATCAGAATGGACTGTAAATTCAGATTCATATCTGAAAATGATCGATGGAATAATTTACGGGGACGATCCCCGCCAGGGTTATACGGAAGGCAATATATTCTACCACCCTGAGCTTAAATTCATGTTTCGTTATCCGGCAGAATGGCAATTCCAGAATTCGCCTCTGCAGGTGGCAACTGCACCAAAGGATGGCAAAGCCATGGTCATTTTCACACTTGCTCAGCAGAAAACACCCGAGGAGGCAGCACAGGCAACCGTGAAAGAGTATGGTCTGACAGTTGTTGAGAGCAGGAATGTTACAATAAACACATTGCCGGCTGTAGCTGTTCTCGCAAAACAGGTTAAGCAGGATGAGTCCGGGCAACAGCAGCAGGTAAACCAGCTTTTGTCTTATTACATTAATTATGGCGGGCGCATTTATGTCTTCCATGGCGTCTCGACGGAAGCTGATTTCAAAACATACCAGGCATCAATTGAATCCACGCTTAACAGCTTTGCTGTGTTGAATGATCCCGCAAAAATCAATGTCAAGCCAAAGAAGATTCTGATAAAGACTGTTGAACAGGGCGGAACTCTAAGCCAGGTTTTTGCATCCTATGGAGTCCCGCAGAAAGAAATGCAGGAGCTGGCATTGCTGAATAACATCGACCTTACTGCCAATGTTCCGGCCGGAAAGCTATTGAAGATAATTGGAGAATAATATTAACACCCTCTTTGCCCGTTGGGTATGAACATCAATAGCACATGTTATTGAATAATTCTTCTTTGCCCATAGGGCATTAACAGGAATTAATCTGGTTATCAGATCTTCTCAAAGATGTTCCCAAGCAACGAACTGCCTTCTTTTCCCCTGTTTCTTCCAAATGGCGAAAGCGCTCTTACAAGTTTCCGGATCGGCATTGATTGCAGCCATACCTTGCCGGTGCCTCTCATAGTCGCGAGGAAAAGCCCTTCCCCTCCGAACACCATTGATTTGAGGCTGCCTGAGGTTTCGATATCGAAATCGAGCGTTGGCTCAAACGCAACGACACAACCAGTATCTATTCTGAGGAGTTCATTGCTGAGCTGACGTTCGATAACTGTTCCGCCGGCGTGTATAAAAGCCTTTCCATCACCTTCAAGCTTTTGAAGTATGAAACCTTCTCCGCCAAAAAATCCTGCACCCAATTTCCTGTTCAGGGTTATCGACAGCCTTGTACCGAATGCAGCACAAAGGAATCCGTCCTTCTGCACTATAATCGAGTTTCTTACAGCCCTGAGATCGATCGGGATAATAGTTCCCGGATAAGGCGCTGCAAATGCTATTTTTTTCTTGCCGTAACCATTGTTAGTGAAGTGGGTTATAAAAAGTGATTCTCCCGTAAGCAGCCTTGAACCTGCTTCGAAGAGTTTTCCCATCACTCCCTGGTCCGGTCTTGACCCGTCTCCCATCCTGGTTTCGAACGTAACTCCATCCTCCATGTACACCATAGTACCGGCTTCAGCAATTACGGTCTCCTGTGGATCAAGCTCGACTTCAACAAACTGGATGTCGTCGCCGAATATTTTATAATCTATCTCATGTGATGCCATAAGCTTTTTTTTACAAATGTAAATAAAAGCTTATTGGTAAGCCTAATCAGGAACAACTTAAGTTGTTTCGAAGTTTTTTCTTACCTTTTCATTTCCAAAGACTAACCGGAAAACATTTAATCACCTATGGCAGAAAAGTCAGATATAAGCGAAAAGATCAGGAACATGATCGACGTACGTTCCGGGATGGACGTAACCTCACTTAAACAGGCTATTACAGAACATCTGTTTTACCAGCAGGGAAGAAACATCGTTAATACTTCTCTTAACGATCTTTACATGGCTGTTTCATATACCGTTAGTGACAGGTTGAGACAGCGTGAACACAGGACTATGAATGCTGTATTTGAAGACAAGGATGTTAAGCTCGTAAGTTACTTGTCAGCCGAGTTTCTCTTAGGTCCGCAATTAGGCTCCAACCTTATTGCCCTGAGCATATACGATGAGATGAAACAAGCCGTGGAAGAACTTGGTTTTGATTTTGACAAGGTAATTGAACAGGAGGAGGAGCCAGGTCTTGGTAATGGCGGCCTTGGACGTCTTGCTGCCTGTTACATTGATTCACTTGCGACAAAACAGATACCCGCCATCGGCTACGGGATCCGGTATGAGTTTGGCATCTTCGACCAGGAAATTATCGATGGCTGGCAATTTGAAAAAACCGACAAATGGTTAAGGTTCGGAAATCCCTGGGAGATTGCCCGTCCTGAGCTGGCTGTCAATGTTAACTTTGGCGGATACACAGAATCTTATGTCGACTCCGATGGAAGTACACGTTTCCGGTGGAAACCTGATTATAAGGTGAGGGGAATTCCATGTGATTCACCGGTTATGGGCTACAAAGTAAGCAACTGTAACTTCCTCCGTCTCTGGAAATCGGAAGCTGAGGAGTCTTTTGACTTCAGATCCTTTAATCGCGGCGATTATTATAAAGCTGTTGAGTATAAAGTTAAATCTGAAAATATAAGCAAGGTTTTATACCCAAACGATGAAATGCTCGAGGGTAAGAAGCTGCGTCTCAAACAGCAGTATTTTTTTGTTTCATGTTCGTTGCAGGACATGATGAATATACACCTGAGATTTGACGGCAAACCCGAGGAATTTCACAAAAGATGGGCTGTTCAGCTTAATGATACACATCCGTCTGTATCAGTTGCGGAGCTCATGCGTATTCTGGTTGATGAATATAAAATTGACTGGGATGTTGCCTGGGATACAACCTGCAGGACGTTAGGATATACAAATCACACATTGCTTCCGGAAGCCCTCGAGAAATGGTCTGTTGGCCTATTCAAATACCTGATCCCACGGGTACTGGAAATAATCTATGAGATCAATCACCGTTTTCTACAGATAGTGAGCAGGCAATTCCCCGGCGATGAGGGCAAATTATCGAGGATGTCCATCATTGATGAGTCGGGGGAAAAATATGTCCGGATGGCTAACCTTGCCTGCTTAGGCAGTAATAAAATTAATGGTGTCGCAGGTCTGCATACAGATCTCCTTAAGAAGCTTGTTCTGGCGGATTGGGTTGAATTGTTTCCCGAACGGTTCCATAATGTTACAAACGGTGTCACTCCGCGGCGTTTCATTGTATTAAGTAATCCCGGACTTACAAGGCTTTTAACAGATGCAATAGGAAATACCTGGCCGGGCAGACTTGAAGAATTACATAAACTTGAATCATTTGCTGATGATCCTGCTTTCACTGAGCAATTCAGGAAGGTTAAACTAGGTAATAAAAACCGGCTTGCATCAATAATAAAAGACCGGACAGGTATTACCGTTGACCCTTTATCAATGTTCGATATCCAGGTGAAACGTATTCATGAGTATAAACGCCAGCATCTTAATGTTCTGCATATTCTCACACTTTATTTGAGAATCAAGCAGAATCCATCCGCGGATATAGTTCCCCGCACATTTATTTTCGGAGGAAAAGCAGCGCCCGGTTATCATGCAGCCAAGCTTATCATCAAGCTGATCACATCTGTTGGCGATATGATAAACAACGATCCAGATGTTAAGGACAGGCTCAAGGTGGTCTTTTTCCCTGATTTTAATGTAACCAATGCACAGTTTATTTATCCTGCTGCAGACCTTTCAGAGCAGATATCAACTGCAGGCAAGGAAGCGAGCGGTACCGGCAATATGAAGTTTTCAATGAACGGTGCTCTGACAATCGGAACACTCGATGGAGCAAATGTCGAGATAAGAGAAGAGGTCGGAGAAAGCAATTTCTTTCTTTTTGGCCTGACTGCCTGCCAGGTTGAGGAGACCAAACGAAATGGATACGATCCCAATTTTATCTACAATCATAACAAGGACCTGCATGAAATAATGGATATGATCAGTTCAGGCTATTTCTCCAATGGGGATACCGGCTTATTTCAGCCGCTTATCAATAATCTGTTATGGCATGATCCTTACATGCTGATGGCTGATTACCCCCTTTATATTTCCTGCCAGGATATGGTGTCTGAAACCTGGAGAAATACATCTGACTGGACCAGGAAGGCAATACTTAATGTAGCAAGGATGGGCAAATTTTCATCCGACAGGTCAATCATGGAATATTGTGATAAGATCTGGAACGCGAAGCCGTTCAGGATAAAATAGAAAAACCTTCCTGCGCTACATCTTGCGTTAAAGGCGAAACCCTCCTACGCCAAGGCTTCGGAGGGCGAAGGTTTTGTGGGCTGTGCCCACCGAAGCCCGGAGAAGTTTAGCGCGCAGAAATCTGGATCAATAAAAAAGGCCCTCCTGCGCTAAAGCTTCGGAGGGCGAAGGTGGGTTGTACTGGAGTCGAACCAGTGACCCCTACCCTGTCAAGGTAATGCTCTAAACCAACTGAGCTAACAACCCGGTTTGGGGCAAATATAGTACAAAAATATGGAAGATTAAATCTGCAAACTAGTTTTATCTTCAGCTGTCTTGCTGAGCTAACCGGCCTGGTTACTGAGCCGGGTCGAACCGGTTGCTGAGCGGAGTCGAAGCAACCCCAGATTAATTTGTTTATACTCAGAATGTTTGCTATCTTTGTAAACATGAACGAATCTTTAATGAAACCTGTTGAACAAAAAGAATTATACGATTATCTCATCATAGACGAATAACGAGACTATAATGCTTAAACCTTAAGGAGGGGAGCTTATAGTTCCCCTCCTTTTTATTTTGTAAAAGCTGAAAGATTTAAGTTGTATAAACTACAGGAAAAGTATAGAAATTAAATAATAAGAATGCCATGAACAGAATAATTGTTAACAAGAAGGACTATATGAGGATACATAAGAGTATTGATGTCGCACGAAGACAGAATACTATTGGTGTTAATGAAGCTGAAACTCTTTTGAACGAACTGCACTCAGCTTTGATCGTTGAACCACAGGAAGTACCTGATGATGTTGTAACAATGAATTCTATTGTAAAGATCAGCTTCCTTAATACAAATAAGACACTGCAGTTTCAGATTGTTTACCCTGATTCAGCCAATATTAAAGAAAACAGGATCTCGATTTTCTCACCTGTTGCAACAGCTCTGCTTGGTTACAGGGTATCAGATGAAATAGAATGGATGGTTCCTTCAGGGCTTACACGGATCAGGATCGATAAGATAGTCTACCAGCCGGAGGCTGCAGGTGATTTTGAATCTTAAATCATAACGACTGAGCAGTCATAATTAATATATTGCAGGAAATTAAACTGATTAAATGAAAAAAATTCCTGCTGCCTTATTTCTGGCTTCTCTCTTCCTTGTTTCTTTTTCCCAGGAAAGGATACCTGTTTTTATCTCAGGGAATGATGGATATAAAAAATCACCCGGACATGCGATACAGCTTCAGAATGGGAAATATCATGGAAGGACCTTTGTTGCGGCTAACCACTCAGCCGGCGAACCTCAATCGCAGTTCATGGATTACAATGCATTCGGGTATTATACCGATGATCACGGAAGGACATTTCATGTGAGCAAGAATGTAAACCTTCCAGGGAGTAACGAATCAACTGCAGTGGAGCTGGGTGATAACAGACTGATGATGAATAGCCGCAACCAGAAAGGTGATGTCAGGGCAAGAATTATTTCAATAAGTGGTGATGGCGGAGCTACCTGGGATACTACTTATTTCGACATGAATTTACCTGATCCTGTTAATGAAGGAAGCATTCTTGCACTTGGAAAGAATACGATTGCCTTCTCAAATGCTGCAGATGAAAACCATAGGGATAATCTTACTCTTCGTATCAGCTCTGATGAAGGCCGGACATGGAAGAAGAGCATTGTTGTGGATAAGAGCCCTGACGGGACAAGCAGGAACCATACAGCCTATTCTGATCTTGTGAAAATCTCAAAGAAAAGAATTGGAATACTGTATGAAAGAGATGGATATAATCAGATTGTCTTAACTGTTATAAATTGGAAATCCCGGGAATAATATAGCAACCAACGGGCATGAATAACTATCAAATGAAGCCACCATGCTGAGCCGATCAATGATTGCTGAGCGGAGTCGAATGGTTGCTGAGCGGAGTGGAAGCAACAAAAACCGCAAAAGCAAATAGCATGCTTTTGCGGCTAACTTTGGTAAACTTATATTATAGCTCTCGTATTTTTATATTCCTGAACCAGACAGGATAGCCATGGTCCTGTAATCCGATATAACCTTCTTTAGAAATACCTTCGATAAAGCCTTTGAATGTCTTGAACTTGGAATTTTCAACCATCTTGTCCCATTCAGGTGTCCAGAGAGTATACTCAACTACTTTAACACCATTCTGAGTGTGTGTTACTTTGCCATCCTGAACTTTAATTACAATTGTATTCCATTCACCGGCGGGTTTAACTGTTTTGGGATCTGCGGGAAGCATATCATAGAGAGAGCCGGCAAGATGGCTGTCGATTTTATTATCGGTGGCGTCAACATTGTCAAGCACCTGGACTTCAGGAGAGGCATAGTATATGGGTTGACCCGGTACTTCCCTTACATTGTAAAATATTCCTGAATTGGCAGCCTGACTCACTTTCCAGTCTATCGACAATTCAAAGTTCCCGAATTTCTTACCATCATAGATAATATCGCCATTAGCGCCAGCACCAGGTTTTTTGCCTTCTCCTGTGAAAACTTTCATGGCATTATCCTCAATAACCCAGTTTTTGGGCATACCGGTGCCATTTACCTGGCGCCAGCCTGTAAAATTTTTGCCATTGAACATCAGTATCCAGCCGGCTTTTTTCTCAGTGCCGGTTAATTTATTCTGTGCATTGACAGGAAGAACTATTAATACAGCTGCAAATATTGCAGCAATGATGATTAAACTTCTTTTCATAATATATTTAAGGTTGGTTTGATTTTCCGGCGTAAATTAATAAAAATTTCCTTACCTCTCCCACAATGCTGAATGCCCTACAGGTAAGGATTGGGATTTTCTGATACTTGCGGCTACAATGTTGTATGCCCTACAATCAAATGGTGTGCTGGTTGTTCCCGGTTACACATGCTGAATGCCCTACGGGCAAAGTTTGGATAGTGGGATGCCATAGCCCGTAGGGCTTACAGAATTGTAAAATAATGGTTGTTCTGAACATTTTCCCTCGTAGAGGATAAAGAAAATATTCCTGAACAAAAGCTAAATGCAACAGGCAATTATTAGAATTTTATATAAATTTGATACAGCTGCATAAAAAATAAGAATCAATGAAACCAGGAACATTCACACAAATGTACGTGATGCTCGTATTTGCGGTTAAGAATCGCGAAGCATCTTTAAAAAAGGACATCAGGAATAAGGTTTTTGAGTACATCGGCGGAATAAATTCCGGACTCAAAAACAAATCCATTATTGTTAATGGAATCTCGACACATGTGCATATTTTATATGGAATGCATCCAGATGTATCTGTTTCCAATAGGTTTACAACATTAAACGCAGTTCTTCCATGTTTATAAATAACGAAAGACTTTGTGAATGCCATTTTGCATGGCAGGAAGGATATGGTGCATTTACATATAACCGTTCACAATTGGATGATATATATAATTATGTAAAAACCAGGAACAGCATCATGCTAATGAGGCATTCAGAAAAGAATATCTTGATCTGCTAATTAAACATGATATTCAATATGAAGAGAGATTCCTGTTTGAATTTCTTGACGATCCAGAAATCGTCTGATCACCGATGCGACCACTGCTGTATGCACAACGGGCAATGATTGGGATTTTCTGATACTCGCGGCTACAATGTTGGATCCCCTACGGGCAAATGGCGTGTTGGTTGTTCCCGGTTACAAATGCTGAATGCCCTACAAGCAAAGTTTGGATAGTGGGATGCCATAGCCCGTAGGGCTTACAGCATTGTAGAATAATGGTTATCCTGAACATTTTTTCCTCGTAGAGGATAAAGAAAATTCAAGTGACTAAAAAAATAGTCATTTTTTACACAAAATATTTGGATGACTATTAAAATAGTCGTATGTTTGGTTCAAGGATTGACAAATTTAACTGGGTTTATTTCCTGACACAGGATCGTAATCAGTATATATAAACCCACAATAATAAAAAGAAAAAACTATGCAGCTGACCAGGGCAGAAGAACAGATTATGCAAATCCTGTGGTCGATGGGTGAGGGAATCGTTAAAGATATCCGTGACCAGTTCCCCGAACCCAAACCGGCCAGGAACACTGTCTCCACAGTGATCAGGATTTTAGAAAAAAAAGGATTCGTTGCTCACAAAGCATACGGAAACCTCCACGTCTACTATCCTCTTGTTTCAAAGAAGGACTATTCAAAAAACCAGCTTTTTGACCTGATGGAATCTTATTTCAACAATTCATTTCCGGCAATGGCGACATTTTTCGCCCGTGAAAAAGATCTTTCTATCAAAGATCTCGATGAACTGCTTGATGAAACAAGGAAGGAGCTGTCAAAAAGCAAAAAACGCAGGTAAATATGGAAGATTTTGCACTCTACCTCCTGAAGTCGGCTGCATGGCTGACAGGCTTTACAATTGTCTATTATCTGTTTCTGCGTAAGGAAAGATTCTTCATTCTCAAAAGGGTTTTCCTGGTAACGGGCATCCTGATATCTGTCCTTTTTCCACTGATAACCCTGAATTACACGGTTGAATTACCGGCACGAACGCCGGTCTTTATGGAACCGGTGACATTTTCAGATCAGCTTTATGCAGTGCCTCAACAGACAGAATCAGAGTTTAATTACTTGTATATTCTTGCAGGATTATATCTTGCAGGCATTATATTAATGATTACCAGACATTTATCGCAGCTGATAAAGCTCCTGAATGCAATCCGGAAATCAAAGAAAGAAAACCTGGGTACAGCAATGCTTATCAGGAATTCCGAATTCACCTCCTCATTTTCATTTTTCAATTATGTTTTTGTCAATCCTTCTGTAAGCGGGGATGAAGTGCAGGAGATCATGAATCACGAGCTCGTTCATGTGAATCAGAAGCACTGGTTTGATCTTGTACTGGGTGAATTCCTCAGGGTGCTTCAATGGACAAATCCATTTGCTTGGATTTATGCCAGGTTTATCAGGCTCAATCACGAGTACCTGGCCGATGAGGTTGCGCTTCAGCGTTCAGCCGATCCGGCTTTGTACAAGGCGGCTCTCCTTAATCAATTATTCAGGTCGCCCGTGATCAGCATTTCGAATCCATTCAATTATTCCATTACAAAGACACGTTTCGACATGATGAAAAAAATAGTATCCTCTCCGTACAGGAAACTTAAGGTATTGACAATATTGCCAGTATTTGCAATAATCCTGTATGCATTTGCAAGGCCGGAATATACATATGCTCCGGCTGCAGATGCTGAAAACGGTTTCCTTGAAATAACCGGCTCAAACCCTATCAAAGAGCAAACTGCTACCCTCGTACAACCGCCTGAAATATCCGGGAACACGATGGACGAGACTGATCTGAATTCAGCTGAATCATTGGCCGCTACCCAGGACCGCACCATATTACAAGATACCATAAAAGGTCTCGTTGTAATTGATGGTATTGAAATGCCTAGGGAAACATTACGGGAAATTAGTCCGGATGCCATTGAATCAATTACAGTATTAAAAGAAATCTCTGCTGTAAAAGAGTATGGTGAGAAGGGAAGAAATGGCGTAATAATCATAAAACTGAAACAACAATCTGTAAAAGGGATTGTACGTGATCAGTCCGGAAAGCCATTGGAGGGAGTTCAGGTAACGAGCACAGGAACCTTAGGTAATGCATTTATGGTCACAACCGATAAAGAAGGTCTGTTCAATTTTGAAAGAGTACAAGTTGATGCCAGATTGTTATTCATGAAGGAAGGGTATAAACGTTTATCCTTAACACCTGATTTAACTAAAACAATGGAAGTTACAATGGAACCCGGTGGTTCATCATCATCTGTGTTTACACCATTGCAGGCTGATCCATTGGTAGCGATTGATGGAGTTATTACTGATAAACAATTCAGGGAAATCAGAAAAGAGCTTGGTCATAGTTTTGGTACAATGCAGATGCTCCAGGGGAAAGCGGCAACTGACAAGTACGGGGAACAGGCTGCAACTCGCCCTGTTGCCGATATCCTCACTCGTAAGAAAGCTCTTGAAATGGGTTTGAACCCTCCATATCCGAGAATCGATCCCGAAGATTTTCCCACTTTCATGGGAAAAAAATTTGCCAGCTATACTGATTGGGCGTATGAAAGGATAAGGTATCCCGAAGAAGCCAGGGCAGGGATGCTTGAGGGCTGGGTGTTTGTTAATTTCACTGTTGAGAATGATGGAAGTATAAGTAATATCACAGCCCAGGGTGATGGTGATCAGATCCTGAAAGAGGAAGTTTTAAGAGTTGTTAAATCCATGCCTAAATTTGAACCACCCAAAAATCCAGAGGCCACAGGAACTCTGCCGGCAAATGTGAGTGTAAAATTTGTTGATGGCAAGATTGAAACAAATTCTCCTTATGTTGTTGTGGAGGAGATGCCGATGTTCCCGGGTGGTGATGCGGCTCTCCTTGAATACATAAAAGAAAACGCGAAATATCCCGAACATCTTAAAGCAGCGAAAACAGGAGGTCGTGTTATTGTAAGGTTCATTGTCAATACAAAGGGTGGGACTGAGGGGATTTCGGTGCTGAAAGGGGTACATCCGGAACTCGATGCTGAGGCAATAAGAGTAGTCTCAACATTAAAAGATTTTAAACCTGGTACATTGGAACAAAAGCCGGTAAATGTCTGGTATATGGTCCCAATTACATTTACACCGCCTGAAGAATGATATGCATATTGAAATCAATTAGACAGGCGGAATAGAACACGGATGACACGGATACAACGGATCATCACAGATTTAATCAGTGTAAATCCGTTGAATCCGCGTCATCAGTGTGCCATTAAAACACAGGAATAGAGTCTCTTAATCCTCTTCCTCTTCTTCTTTACCACTCGTTTGGAAGAAGGCTGCCCTCACTGCAGGCGGACATGGAGAATCAAGTCCCTTGACTGCCCGCCAGATAACTTCGTTGAACTGGAAATCGTTTACCTTATCCTCAGCCATGAAATTGAATGTCTCACTCAGACGCTGCCATTCGCTTCTCTGTGTGTTTTTATCATTGAGGTCGACGTTAACCGGTCTGACTGTAAACGTCGGATGATCAGCAGTATTATCAAGGCAGCGCCAGAGTGGAGTAGCTGCAGCATCATATTGTGTCATCGGGGGTAATCCGAGTATTAACTCCATTGTACGGAGCAGTGAAGCGGTTGAATATGCCGTATGGTCAACAAAACCCTGCTTTACGAATCCACCGGCCAGGAATGCAGGCGAACGGTGTGCATCCACATGATCGGGCCCATTCTGTGCATCGTCCTCAACAATAAGGACAAGGCTCTCATTCCATATCGGGCTGTGGCTCAGGTAATCAATGAACATCCCGACAGCCAGGTCATTATCTGCAGCATGTGCAAAAGGCGTGGGTTTGCCAAGGCTGAGTCCCTCGGTATGATTATTGCCGAACCTGATAGTACTGAGTCCGGGTACAGCATTTATAGCGAGCAGTGAATCAAAATCCTCTTTCCACCACCGGAATCTTACTGTATCTCTTATTGCCATATCCCATCCAACAAAATCCTTGCAGAAATGATTTTCCAGGACAGGTACATTTGCTTTCCTGTCGCTTACAAATTCGCCGTATGACCTGTACGAAACACCTTTTTCGGCACAGGCATCCCAGAGCCATTTTTTATTGTTGGCTGTCTTTTTACCTCCTTCGCCGGGATATGAGCCACCCCTGTTACTATAACTCGTTGGCCAGGTTTTCTCAAGAAAGTCGGTAGCATAGGCTCCCATTGTCCAGCTATGTCCGTCAGCGCTGACTTCACCATTGACATAAAAATTATCCAGAAGCACGAATTCACGGGCCAGGGCATGCTGGTTGGGTGTAATATTTTCTCCGAAAAGCACCAGATTGGGATCTCCATTGCCTTCCTTCATGTCACCGAGAACCTGGTCGTAGGTTCTGTTCTCCTTGATAACATAAAATATGTACCTGATCGGGGAAGGATCTCCAACTTTCGAAGGGACAGGGTTTCCGGCCGGCGCCTCAGATGAAAGCTCTTTCTCCTTTATATATGGTGAATTGTTATAAACTGCCTTTGAATAGACAGCCATCTGAGTAGCATCCGGGATATTTATAATCTGCATGGTTCCCCTGAACAAGCCGCCGATGTACTGAACTTTAATTCTTGTTTCCTTTCCTCCTTCATGATGTATGACTTCTGAAGCTCTGGTGTCAGGACTCGGTCCGAAAGGATTGGCCAGCGAGGTCGTCCCCTTGCCGTTACTTATCAGGATCTTATCTTTAACAACCCTGACGCAGGTCGGATACCAGGCAGCGGGTATGAATCCCTTGCTGCTGCTTCTTCCGGGCTCTGTGACATCAAAAACAGCAAGACAGTTATTGTCGGCATTAGCTATATACAGTGTTTTCTCATCTTCACTGAGCGCAACGCCGTTTGAGGTTGAGCCTGAAGGTGAATCAGGATATAATGCAGCATTAAGAGTCTCGATTACTTTCATCTGACGTGTATCGATTACCGAAACGCTGTTATCCAGGGCATTTGCAACAAACAGGAACTGTCCGTTTTTGCTTATGCACATGTCGTTGGGGTTATCGCCTACATTCACTGATCCTGACATCTTCTCATTCCGGGTATCAAACAAAAGAACCTTATCGCAGCCCCAGCAGGAAATATATAATGTTCCCTGGTCGGGTGAAAGGATGCAGGTATACCCTTCTCCGTCGAGCTGATGCCTCGACAAAATGTTTTTTGTATTAAGGTCCACCACATAAAGAGAGTTATTCTCTTTTGTTACTGCATACAGCCTCGTTCCGGCTTTATCGACTGTTAACCCTGCAACCGAGATCAATTCAGGCCAGGGTTTCCCGAGCACTATTGTGTCTGAGTTCTGAAGCCGGTTCCTGATGATGGAATACTTTATGATTATATTATCGTTTCCACCGGAGGCATAAAGAGATTTGCCGTCAGCGGAAAAAGTAAGGCCGAGCCAGGATTTTTTGAGGACACTGGAATCCAGAATTGCTCCGGTTTTCAGATCAATAAGATGGATAAGCTGCGTGCCGTAGCCGTTGTTTGTTACAGCCGCAAGCTTCTTCGAAGGAGATATTGCTATGTTAAGCGGAAGATCCCCAAGGGGGAGAAGCTTTCCAACAGGTGTAAGACTCCATCCATTTGGCAATCTGACCCGGTTCTTTTCAATTTCATCGAGTTTTTGCGATTTTAAAATCTGGCTGAAAAGCGCCAGTAATGAAAAGCAGAAAATCAGAATTCTTCCCATGATAAAAAAAATTTAAAACTTGTTACACGATGTCTTTAAAACCCTGAGTACATTTTTTTTAATATTAACGGAGACTGTTCCTGATATCTCGAGAGGTTCACCATCAACATGGAATCGTTTTTCTTCCGTCTCGATTTTAATATTCTTCTCAGTTGTTATTGTTGTGACGTATCGTGAGCGGTTGATCTTTTTGGTAAAAAGCCTTACAATAAAAACAGGTCCAAGTATTTTCGGGAATGGTTTAACCATTACTATTTCCATTTTACCATCATTCGGACGGGCATCAGGGGCAATAAAGGCATTATTGCCAAATTGTCTTGTATTGGCAAATGTGAGAACAAATAATTCTCCGGAAAATATTTCTTCACCCTCGCTGGTGAGTGTAACCTTGAAAGGCTTGAGCTGGATGAATGTTTTGAACGTCAGCCAGACATATGGAAGGAATCCGCGCAGCTTAAGATTGTTGAACGAATGTGCAACAAAGCTATCGAGACCAATACCGGCAACATTAAGACACATATGACCATTGATCTCGATCATATCGATGCACATGCTTTCGCCTTTTTCAATGTTTGAAAGAAGTGACCTGACATTCATCCTGAAACCGAATTCTCTGGCAAAACCATTTCCCGAACCGAGAGGAAGAACTCCCAGCACCTTATCTGTGCCGACCAGGTTTGTCGCCACAGAATGAACTGTCCCGTCGCCTCCTGCGGCAACAATCACAGTATGATTGTCCCGGTTCTGCTCAATAAGGTCTTTTGTTCCCTTTACGTCGGGTGTTTTATGACAGACAAGGTCGTCCTTTCTCCTTTCCAGGTCCTTCGAAACAATGAAGTTCAGAGGTTGAACGCCTGCATGTGGATTTAGAATAAATAAAGCCCTGACCTTATTTCCCGGAGGTGACATTTTCATATTTCAAATGTATGGATTTTTTCAATCCGGTCCCATCTCCCCGGGGTCGCAGTTTATGACTTTATTCTTCCATAAACGGATACCTGAAATCAGTAGCAGGGATCAGAGTTTCCTTTACAGTCCTGGGACTTACCCACCTGATAAGATTCAGATGACTTCCTGCCTTGTCGTTAGTACCCGAAGCCCTGGAACCTCCGAAAGGCTGCTGACCTACCATGGCTCCTGTCGGTTTATCGTTGAAGTAGAAGTTGCCCGCGGCGTACCTGAGTGCACGGCAGGCTTTAATTGTCGCATATTTATCTTTACTGAATACTGCTCCTGTCAGGGCATAGGGGGATGTTTCATCACAGATTGTAAGGGTCTCATCGAATTTATCATCCCTGTAGACAAAGATTGTCATTACCGGACCAAAAATCTCTTCCTCCATAGTAATGAAGTGAGGATTGGAAGTCAGCACCAGTGTCGGCTCAATGAACCAGCCTTTTGAATTGTCTCCTTTTCCGCCGGCAAGTATCTCAGCATCTTTTGCTGATTTAACTTTATCAATGTAAGACATTATCTTTTTAAATGACCCTTCATCTATTACTGCGTTAATGAAGTTCCTGAAATCAGTCACATCGCCCATTTTCATTTCAGAGATCATCCTGAGAAGATGGTTCTTTGTTTCCTTCCAGATAGACTCTGGAATATATGCTCTCGAAGAGGCTGAGCATTTCTGTCCCTGGTATTCAAATGAACCCCGGGCTATTGCTGTTGCGAGCTCAAGCGGGTCAGCTGAGTTATGTGCAAAAATGAACCCTTTACCTCCTGTTTCCCCGACAATTCTCGGGTATGATTTATAGTTTGTAAGATTTTCGGATGTCTGCCTCCAGAGTGTATTCAGAGTAGGATTGGACCCAGTAAAGTGAATTCCTCCCAGGTCCCTGTTTTTCATGACAACATTACTGATTGTTTCTCCTGATCCGGGAACAAAATTTATTACTCCCCCGGGTAGACCTGCGTCCATAAGGATCTTCATGAGGTAATAATTTGAAAGAAGAGCTGTTGAGGCAGGTTTCCAGACTGTTGTATTGCCCATAAGAGCGACACTGGTGTTAAGGTTCGATGCGATTGCGGTGAAGTTGAAAGGAGAAACTGCGTATACGAATCCTTCAAGAGGTCTGTATTCCAGCCGGTTAATGTTTTCACTTCCTGAAAGAGGCTGTTCCTCGTAAACTCCGGATGCGAAATAATTATTGAAACGGAGGTAATCTATTACTTCACAAACTGCATCGATCTCACCTTGCATTACATTTTTTCCCTGGCCAAGCATCGTGGCTGCAAGAAGCTTGTAACGGTATTTTTTTGAGATCAGCTCGGCGGCTTTCGCCATAACTGCACATCTTTCGTGCCATGATAAGGTCATCCATTCGCACTTGGCATCCATTGCAGCCTTTATAGCCATCTCAACCTCTTTCTCACCTGCCTGGTGGCAATTTGCAAGAACATGCCCGTGATCAGTTGGCATTACAACTTTCCTGATTTTGCCTGTACGAACTTCATTGCCCCCGATTATAAGGGGGATATCAATTACCTGGTTCAATTGGAGCTTTAGTTCTTCCTCCAGCAGCTTTCTTTCTGTACTGCCCGGCCTGTAGGAATAAACAGGTTCATTCTTCGGTTCCCTGAAGCTATATATGGCATTATTCATGGATCTGAGATTAAATTTGAAGATATAACGGTTTTAATTCTATTAAGTTCAACTTATGCAGTTGCATTAAAGCAGACACGATGGCAAATTTCGGAAGGCTGATTCAGATTAAAAATGACAAGAGTCAGTTAACACAAGTTTAATTAATATACCATAATATATATTATAATATTTCATATCTATGTTATTGTACTTCTATTATGGTTTTTTAGCCACGAAGTGGCTGAATATGAATAACCCCGGATGCAATCCGGGGTATAAAAACAAAACACATTTAAAACCCTGGAAGGGTTTAATATTACATACATTATACTATAAAAGTATTACTTTTATTTGTTCACATTCAGCTCCTTCAGAGCTGTCACATCTGAGGACATTCAAGACCCCAGGCTTTATGCCTGGGGTTATTCACTTTAAGCTCTTTCAGAGCTTGTGAATTAATCTCTCAGTTTCGTTATATCATCTCCAATTAATCATTTGAAACACGTATCATATTTACACCTCCGGCACACCAGTCACCTGTAAAGGGAAATAAGCAGATAATGATCCTATCAAAATAAAGATTACCTTAGATTTTTATTTTTATCCTGATGTCAGCTACAAGATTTTACCACTTTCCCAAAAGCGGCACATTCTACGGTCTTGCGACACTGGGTGAGGCTATAATGGCATCAAAAGGAGAAGGATTTGTTTGGTTCAATTTTTACAAGCCCACCAGGAATGATCTGAACCTGCTTGTGGAAAGCATAGGCATTCACCCCTTGTCCGTTGAAGACTGCTTCGATGAGAAACAGGTTCCCAAGATCGAGCACTTTACTAATAATACTTTTGTCATCTTCAACAGCTTCACGATTGTGAACAAGGATTTGTTTGTTGATGAAATAGACCTGTTCATTGGAAAGAACTTCCTTATCACCGTCAGCGGGCATAATTCGGATGAAAGACAGCCGCTGAATGATCTGACCGGTGTGCTTGAAACGGGGAAGATGAATATCAAAGGCGGTCCTGATTACCTCATGCACAAAATCCTCGACTATATAGTCGATGAAAAATACAGGGCATTCGATGTGCTTGAAGATGACCTTGAAGCTGCTGAAGAGATATTGCTGAACCAGGTCGAGAATTTCCAGCCTGTTCAGTTACTCGAAATTCGCAGAAAGTTATTAAGTCTCAGAAAGAGCCTTTTCCATGAAAGAGAGATCATGACGAAAATCATCAGGATGGATTCTCCTTTCATTTCACAGAAAGTAATTGTTCAGTACCGCGATATTTATGACCACCTGGCAAAATTCTTTGAAATGGCCGAAGCCTTCCGTGAAATTGAGACCAGCCTCATGGAGCTATATTCCTCGCTGCTGAACAACTACATGACAAAAATGTCGAATGCAACAAATATTTCAGTCAGAAGACTGACCCTGATAGCAACAATATTCATGCCTCTGACCCTCATTGCAAGCATAGGCGGGATGTCGGAATGGACTATGATAACAGGCCAGGAGAACTGGAAGCTTGCTTATCCTCTCTTCATCCTGGGAATGATGGTAATCGGTATAGCTACATTTTTTGTAATCAAACGTATGGAGAAAAGACCTCCACGCTTCTGATTATTTCCGGTGGGTGCCAAGATCGAAAGATGAAAGATGTTTTTCACCGTATGATTTAATAGCATACGAGAAGAACAATCCCGAAAGTATATCTATGCTGTAATGACCTCTTGCAAGGAACAGGCTTATTATTACCATCAGCAGGCAGAACAGGATCAGTTTCTTGTAAAGGCTGTCTTTTACAAGCAGGTATATCATGAATACATTTCCGGCATGACCTGAAGGGTATACTCCAAGTTCATATTTTGAAAACCCCTTGAAGATAGAATCCGTCCCTTCAAACATCGGCGGATTGCCAAACGGTGTCAGAATTATGAAGATTCCCCTGATGACATAAAATATTCCGATCATCAGGAGAATGAAGGGAAGCCTGTCATAATCTCTCCTGTGGATAATGTATATAACCAGGAATGTGACAGCGAAAATGCAGGCAATATCATATATCACCGAAATATCTGCGTAGGGAAGATTATCAAGAATGAGGTCAGAAAGCATTGGCAGGGACTTCCCCTCATTCATATAATTATGCAGGTAAGTTTCAGCAGCAAAGTTTGCCTGTTCTCCCAGTATGAGCGCAAGGAGCCCCATATAGAAGTATATGCTGCTGAGAACCTTTATCAACGATTCCTTTGCGTCAGTAAAAAGACCTTCTGTCCCGGCTTTCATCAGACTGCTAAGTAAAAAAATTACGGGATAAAAATAGAAAAATTTTTAAATGATCTCTTCTACGTTTCCCGGACGGGACATTTCATTGTAAATTTTTAATATTTCGTCCCTGAATTCTTCCGGGGCTTCAAGGTGGCCCCACGACGACTGTGTCTGCCATAAACCGTCCATTGCAAGATCATGATATGACCTGAGAATGTGAGGGATCTTTATTTCGTCGAGCAGACCTGAAAGCAACCTGGCTTCGATTTCATTGTCAAAAGTGAGGATTTTTACAGTTTCAGACATAGCAATCATTTTATCAGTATACAATTATTAAGTAGGACATCCATCAGAAAGCCGGATAGTTCACCCCTGACTGTCACTGGTTTCATTGTGTCTATTGCCTTCGGATCCATACTTTCCCGAAAGGTACAGATAACAGATGACATTTGGTCCGACGTTTCCAATATTATACTAACCACCCTGTCCTCTTCAATGTTTACTGATGTTATTTTGCCGGTCAACTCAATCGTCTTCCCGATATATTTCTCATTGGCAGCCGGTTCATCGGCGGTAAATTCCTTATGCAAATCTGTGGCTGACAGAACGAAATCAGCCTTTTGCTTCTGCATATCCTTCTGGGGCTTATTATACATATAGATGCCACCGATCAATCCCGCTATTACGAGAATGACTATCAGGTAAAGGAACTTGGTAAACGGTTTCACAATGAGTTTTTTTACTTGTTTTCAGCTGGAGAATATTTCATATCTACGGTCACTTCGATGTTTTTGGCAATGTTGTCCCTCACAACGGAAGGGATTTCAATATTATAGTCTTCAGGGCTGATATTGAACTTTGAAAATGCACTTAATGTTCCATTCCCGGTTTCAATAGTACCTTTGACATTGATCTTCCTGGTAATATTATGAAGATTGAGATCGCCTTCTATTGAAACTTCATGTTTACCTTCAGTCTTGATTACATCAGGTGCCGGGCTTGTTATTTTTCCCCTGAAAGTGGACCTGGGATACTTGTCTGATTCAAGGTAATTTTCATTGAAATGTTCTTCCATAAGCGCTTTTTCAAACCTGAATGACTTGATTAGTACCTGGAAAACTATTTCACCTGTTGACAGGTCTATGACACTTGCAACCTGGTTGTTATCAGCCTTAATGTCTTCGAGTGGCGTGTGTGAAAAGAAACTGATATGACCGGTTTTGGTCATGTACCTCTGCGCCTTCCGCAGGGACAAAGAGGATAAGGATGAAGAACAGGAGGGTAGCGATTTTCATGTTCGGCAGTGTTTAATAATAAACAAACAATAGGTGAAATAGTTGAAAATGAGTCTCGGTGTCTCGGTGTCTGGGAGTCTTGGTGTCTTGGTGTCTTGGGTCTGGTGTACGCGTAGGAAATATTTCTTCAAAAGAAAAAACAACAGATCAATAATTTGATTCCTGTGCTGAATTTCTCTTCAGGGTGAATACCCTGGAAATGTTAAAACCGAAATGAATATCCCCTTTTGTCCATGAGCCTGCAGTTTCGCCAATGAATGCTTTTTCAATCATTCCAAGTGAATTGGTAAATATCAGCTGGAAAACGTGGCCTCCTGTTTCTATATCGAATCCCAGGGCCAGGGGATTATAGATCTGCTGGCTGAAATCATCTTTGGGATTGACCAGGTAATAGTATTCTCCATTGAAGCTTATTCGTTTTGTAAGCTTGATTCTTCCACCGGCGCCGACAGCATAAAGATCATTTGGGTCGAGCTCTGTGGCTACAAGGTTACGGTGAACATACGAAGGTGTTATCTGAAAGGAGAATCCCTGGCTGAACTTCCGTGCAACCAGGACCTGGGTAGTATACGCGAGGCGTGATGAAAAATAATTGGTTCGGGTCTCAACCGGGAATTTAATTGTTTTCAGAGCGATTGATGAAACCAGCGATACTGAAACAGGCATATTGATCGCACCTTCCGATTGTCGCAGGAGACTGAATTTTGCAAAAGCATCGAATGTCTTTTCAAATGAACCTCTGCCTATACCTGCCATGAGCCATTTAAGAAA
This sequence comes from uncultured Bacteroidota bacterium, assembly GCA_963744745.1. Taxonomy (GTDB): domain Bacteria; phylum Bacteroidota; class Bacteroidia; order Bacteroidales; family VadinHA17; genus LD21. Next base: position 53,201 of record CAVUVD010000014.1, read on the forward strand.
ACCGTACTCCAGGCTGAAATGAATGTTTGACTGGTCCAGTCCAAAGAAGTTGTATGCCCCGGAGTTCAGGGTGCCGAACCTGTGCGATATCCTGAAATCGAGCTGACCCGGAGGCATTCTCTCAATGGAATGCCCGTTCATTATCCGGGTTGACTTAAACGTTGCAGCAGTATAATTTGTCTCTTCGTTATCATCCCCTAAAAGATCCATAAGATCATCCTGTGCCTGAAGAGTAAAGGACTATGGTGAGAAGAAGCAGAATCTGGGTCAGTCTTTTCATTTGATTCATTTATATTATTCCGGCATTCCGTTTCTGATCCATATACCAAACAGGTCTATTGAGCATTGACTAAGCTTTCCAGCCGGTGGCATCGGGACGGGACCGGTATGAGTTATTGCAGCGAATACAGCTCCCGATATGTTCTTTACATCCTGCAGGTCCTGGAGCTTTACGCCCCCGCCGAATGCGGAATTTGCATTGGAGTGACATGAAAGGCAATTGTCATTAAGAAGCGGAGCGATCTTTGAGCTGAAATTAACGTTAAGTGTGTCGCACGGACCTGATAATGTGGGATAAAGATCCTCCTCGTTATCATAGTAGCATGAGCTGAACATCCCTGTAAACAGGATAATAATAATAGTAGTGAACAGGGCGCTTTTCATCTGATCAGTTATTTGGATATCCGTTTTCAACCCATAGTCCGAACTGCCTGATCCTGCATTCTGATAACGATCCTGAAGGAGGCATCCTTGTCACACCTTCACCCCTGAGAGATTTCATGAGCAGTCCATTTGAAGCTGCAGCCGAGACACCGGCGTATGATGAAAGTGTTACATTTCCCGATGGATTGGTTCCGCTGTGGCATCCTGTACAGGAGGATTGCAGCACCGGCAATATTGTTGCCGCGTAGGTGACTGGATTGATTGTATCGCAGAGCTCGCCGCAATTTTCATTCAATGCACCGTAAAGAATCCATTTCCTGATCGAGTCAATCTGAGCCACGGTGAGCTGTGGTTTACCGGCTGGAGGCATTTTTTCATCAGATTCATTCGTTGTTATTGCCTCGAGTAATTTACTTGAGCCGGGTCGCCCGGGAGTAACTGCATTTTTGATATTGTTATAGCTTGTGAAATTATAGTCTTCCTCATGTGTTATTGCATCATGACAGCCCGATGTTGCGCAATGTGAGACTATTACCGGAAGAATATCGCGGCTGAAACATGCGCGGGCTATATAGTTATCCTGATTATTTCCCTCATCTGCGGGGCAGGTAGTTTCATTCGCTCCCTGGTCTATCCAGACACGGATCATCATCCTGTTTCCGATTGAAAGCGGCTTGTCAGGAGGCATACGTTCGCCCCATTTTTCAACAAGAGACTGGTAAATCTCGCTCTTGTCTCGAATTTCCGGGAATGATTCCACTCATGATCTCAGAATAGTTTCTGAATGAATATTCTGATTCACCGCTTCCGTCGTGGCAACCGGAAAGATTGCAATTATTCTGAAAAACAGGTAAAATATCCTTTGAAAAGCATACCTCAGGAAGTTCCGAGAGATCGGCTTCATGAGTGCAGGTGTACAAAAGGAAGACAATTACAACTAAGAGAGACCGGATGAGGAACCCCCTGTCAGAAATCATAATTTTCCGGGTTAGAATATAAAGATACGAAGAATCCGGCTGATATAAAAATCCGGATCAGTGATTTTCAGCCCATCCAAGCAGTATGAATTCATGCTCGAAATTGGGAGTGAAAATATCTTTGCCGATCTTTGCTGAAATTTCTTCAGGGCTCCAGAATCTTCCTTCATCGATCTCATCCCTGTTGATTTCAGGGATCATATCTGTTACCACTTTAAAAGAGCTTACCAGCTCTCTTTCTCGGCTTGATTTCCAGATATACCTGGTCTGAAATAAAGGCCTGATATCTGATAACCCCAATTCCTCTAAAGCTTCTCTTTTCACGGCTGTTTCAACCGGCTCACCAGGGTTGATGTGTCCACCCACCGATGTATCCCATTTTCCCGGCTGGATGTCTTTGGACATGGACCTCTTCTGCAGGTAAAGTTCCCCTTTACTATTAAACACATGAAGGTGAACGACGGGATGGAGCAGGAAGCTCTTTCCATCATGGCACACATGCCGGGGGGCGGTGCCGATAGTATTGCCGTCCTCGTCGACAATCGGGAAAATTTCTATGTTTAGGGGAGGATTCATATTGCAAAGATACACGCATCCTTTAATAACGCATTTACATTTTTACCTCAAATGTTACACTTATCACATTACCATCCTCGTCGACTCCAGTAAGGAGGTGGGTGCCCTTATCTGCCAGCAGTTCGACCTGGTGGATCGACCGGGTGGTTGTGAGATAGTTTTCATCAAGGTGCCAGAAAATTTTTTTCGAAGGATTACGATGCGCTATCTCCGCAACAATTCTTGTTTTACTGCCGGTATGATCGCGTGGAATGAATATTTTAACTCCGGGGGTCGGATATATGAATTCCATTACAGGGATGCTCTTGTCTCCCTCGCACCGTGGATCTCCGGGTGGGAGCGGTTTGTATTCCGTATGTTTCTGTCTGTAAAAATATTCCATGGCAGGAGGCAGGACGAACCAGGATTCATTCTTTATCTCAGCCGGTGAAATGCAATCTGTATTCACGCGCCGGGTGCCCGAAGCATTAAGATGTATGATCCGGTGATAGGGACAGGCTATGCTTCTGAGCCCGTTTAGTGAGCATTGATCTCAATGGTTTCCGGGCAGTCAGTTCCGGCCCGGTGACCGCTCTGTTTACAAACTCTGATCATAGTAAGATCATCATAAGGAGTCCTGAACCAGTCACCTGTACCGGTCAGGTTTACCAGGTCGAAAAGTATGGGAGCGGCAGCAGTTATCCCTGTCAGCCCGGGTCTTCCTTCGCCGTCAGCATTACCGGCCCAGACTGCAATGACGTATTTCGGGGTGGTTCCGACTGCCCATGCATCCCTGAAGCCAAAGCTGGTACCCGTCTTCCAGGCCATAACCGGAGCAGAGGAGAAATATTGCCAGCCGGTTTCACTCTCGGGGCGGTTGACTTTCAGAAGAGCTTCGTAAGTGAGCCATATTGCTGATGCGGAGTGAACTGGATTTGGATCCTCGGTAAGAATATCTTCGGCTTGCTTTTTCTTTTCGAGTACTGGAAAATGATAGTCTTCCAGATAATAGTTATTTTCATCAAGGTACCTGTTTAAAACCCTCGACAATGAAGCGTATGCACCGGCCAGCTCCCACAGGGATGTTTCACCTCCGCCCAGGATAATCGAGAGTCCGTAATGGGCAGCAGGCTTGTTGAAGGTTGTGAAACCGGTCCTTTTCAGCACATCGAGGAATCTCCCGGGGTTATACTGCTGCAGCATTTTCACTGCCGGAATGTTGAGAGATTGAGAAAGAGCTGAACCTGCCTCGACTGCTCCGTTGTAAGTGAGATCGAAGTTTTTGGGAGAAAAGCCCGGGAAGCGTGTGGGTATATCAGCAACAAGCGAATTCGGAAGAATGTCCCCAGACTGCTGCATTGCAGCATAGAGAAATGGTTTCATTATGCTGCCGGTGCTCCGCAGAGCCTTGATTAGGTCCACATCCCTGCCATGTTCGCCGTTCGAGGAGCTGTTACCCACATAAGCAAGAACATTGCCCGTTTCAACTTCAAGAATAAGGCATGCAGAGTTGAAGATGAAATTGGCGGAAAGGTCCTTCTGATGGGAATTGATGATGTCGGTTGCCTTCTCCTGAAAAAAGGGATCAATCGTTGTAATTGTTGTCCGGCCTTTTGTGGTCTTGAAAAAATGATCGGTCAGGTGAGGAGCTCCCGAGGGCAAGGGTCCGGGTTCAACGGGTACAGGCTCCTCCATTGCGAGGCTTAGTGTCAGAGTGTCGAAATAGCCTTTTTCACACAGCTTGTTGAGAAGCCTGTCACGCTTACTTTTAAGTATCTCCTGGTTTCTTCCCGGGAAAAACCAGTCCTGGCGAGTTAGGCAGAATTGCCAGTGCAGCAGCTTCAGCCCAGCTAAGCGATGATGCCGGTTTGCCTGTGTACCGCCATGCAGCAGCTTCAAGGCCTACTGTATTGCCGCCAAACGGAGCATTCGCGGCGTACATCCCCAGAATCCTCCTTTTCGATCTGAACAGCTCGAGCTTGAATGCCGACAGTATCTCCCTGAGCTTATTGAAATATGTCCGTTTCCTGTTTCCTCCGGCTATCCTTGCCACCTGCATCGTTATCGTGCTTCCGCCGCTGACTATTTCACCCTCCCTGATATTGGCTGCCAATGCCCTTCCAAGAGATATCGGGTTCACACCCGGATGGTAACGGAACCATTGATCTTCAAAGGTAAGCAGGGCTATTTCGAATTTTTCGGGTACGCCTGAAGCCGGGAATCTCCATTGACCGTCATCAGCGATCCTGGCCCCGAGAAGAGTGCTGTCGGCAGCCAGTACAACGGTCGACAGCGGCTTTCTGAACCGCGGCATGGGAGAAAGCAAAACCGGAGCTGTAAGAACTCCGGCTGCAAGCAATATTTTCGTCCATTTTTTCAACGACTTTCCCCGGTAACTTTTACTTTTCCTCCCGGCTTACGGGCATAAATGTCTGGAGAATACATTGCCTCACACCATATGGAGGGCTGATAATACTCACCCGTGTATGACGCTGTGGCAATAACCACGAAAGTCTTGGTCTGACCCGGAGTGAGAAGGAAATAGGTATTTACCCTGTCATCGCGATAATCGCGGTAATCATAAGTACCTTCCTTTATCCCGTACTCTGCCTCGTAAAGTCTTGTGTTCCTGATCTCCCATCCTGAAGGCATCATCTGGGTGAGGGCAAGATTCTCGATCCTTGTAAAAGTATTGTTAGTGACTTTCACAACAACCATCATGTCTGTTCCTTGCACCATGCTTGTATGGTCTATTGGCCTCATTTTCAGATCAAAGTATTCAACGCTCATCGATAAGCCTTTCGAAGCTGAAGTTGCATCAGCAGCCACCGGAATGCCTTTTTTTGTCAGAGTAACATACACCGGGGTTTCGGAGGTGTTATTCACTGCAACAGTGTTATTTCCCGGCTTCACATCGATTTCGCGGGAAACCAGCTCCTTCGAACCTGCGGAAATGTCATTTTTCTGGTCGTTGATACTGACGGACAACTTTATCTGGCCGTTCTTTCCGGCAGGAATCATTTCCGCCCATTTCATGTATGCGAGCAGTCCCCATGAGAGCGACTGTGTGCTGTACCATGATTCCGAGCTGAACCTGTCGCATATTTCTTTCAGAAGAGGAAGCGTTTGTTCTTCGTTTTTAAGGAGTGTCAGGGTATAAAGGACGATTGCCCTGTCGCGCAGCTCGCTTCCGTAATAGTACTCCTGGAATATTGGCTCAGTTGAAGTGTCACGCATATCTAGCAGATCATTTGCCACCTCTGTTCTGCCAGTGAGTGCAAATGCGGCCGAAAGAAGCCACCTTGAAAGCTTCGGAAGATCTTTCGTTTCCCTGAGCCTGTTCATTGCGCCTCTTTCAGGCTGACCGGCAAGGGCAAGTGTGAAAAGCCTGTAAGCCTGGTCGTTCTGTGTGTACCTGTACTGGATATCGAATCTCCATTCCCTGGCAAGTTTTGTCTGGTAGCTCTGCCATTTCTGCATGAATCCTGAAGGAACGTTGTATCCGGCTTTCTCAGCTTCAACCATGAAATGACCTGCATATGAAGTCACCCAGTTGTCGGGCTGGTAGGAACCGGGCCAGAGAGGAAGACCTCCGTTGACCATCTGACGGGAACTCAGTACGTTAACTGCATGTCGTATGTTGGTGCCAATCTCATCCAGGGTTTTCGGGTCTGTAACGCCGATACCTTTAAGATAAAGCTGAGGAAATGCTGCCGAGGTTACCTGTTCGGAACATCCGTGCGGATAATTTGTAAGATAACCCAGCCTTTTCTCAAGATTGATTGAAGGAAGAGCCGACATTTCCAGCTTTGCGGAATTTGAACCTTCAAGTCCGAAAGGGGTGAATGAAGTTTCCCATTTCTCTCCCGGCTTCAGGATCTTCAGCTCCGAGCGTGTTTCAGGCGGGTTCGGGCTTCTCACGTCGAGCTCGAGATCATATCTGGCAGATTCTCCTCCGCCCTCAGCAGTAACGCTGATTTTGGCAATGCCGGTTTTTCCTCCTGCCGTGAAGGTGAAGACTGAATTCAGTTCTCCAGTGGAGCTTACCGTGACAGTCCTGCTGCTCTCAGACAAGCTGACAAGTTCGTTGGTTTCACACTTAAGCGTGATTTCCCTGATACCTTCCTTCTGGACAAATAATGTAACCGGCAGTTCCACCTTTTCTCCCGGGCTCACCACCCGCGGGGCGGTAACCAGCACCATAAGCGGATCGCGGACAGGAACTGCCTTTTCAGCAATACCGAATGCACGGTCATTTCCTGCGATGACCATGGTCCTTACAGAACCTGTATACTGGGGTAGCTTGATTGCGTGAGAGTTTGTCCTGTTCTGATCGAGCCTGAACGGGCCAAGGAATTTCACGACAGGAATGAACCGTTGTGCCTTGTTCGCCGATTTGTCGAGCAGCGCTTCATCACCCCCAACTGCAAGAAGCCTCTGGAGAGTTCCACCGAATGCACCCAGAACATAGTCGTAAAGGTCCCATGTCTGAACGCCTAATGCTTCCCGTGCATAGAAGTAATTCCAGGGATCGGGAGTCTTGAATCCGGTGATATCAAGCAAACCTTCGTCCACAATCGCAAGGGTATATGTCATGGCCTTTCCCGTTGATTCACTAACCTTAACCACGAAAGGTTTCTGTGATCTGAGCTCATCAGCCATATCGATTACCGGCCTGATTCTTGTTCCGGGATCCTCAATCATTAAAGGAATAATACCGTAGAGCCTGACAGGCATATCGTTGACAGTCTGGGCATGCGGCTGAATTATAGTAACATAAGCATACACGTTGGGCGCCATTTCAGGCCTGGCTTTCACTTTTACAACAGTATTCCCTTTTTCAGAGCCGGTTCTTATCTCTTCCAGCACACCGGTAGCATTCTCGAGAGTAATAATCACCCTTGAATTCTCAGGGGATGGGAAAGAGATGCTGATGTCCTCACCCGGAGCATATTTCTCTTTGTCGGCGCTAACGGAAAGTAGTGTTGCACCTTCGCTACCACCCTTCATACCATACTCCCATGGCCAGTCGATGAGAAGGATTTTCCCGGTGGAATGACCTCCCGGGGTTGTCACCTTAATAAGGTACCTGCCCCAGTTCTTTTTGTCAATGTTGAATTTCCAGGAAGCTTCACCTCCTGAGGTTCTCAGGGTTTCAGTCAGAACAGGCTTGTAGATGTTTTCCGAGATGTAGGAGCCGATGTTCTCATCATCCGATTCCCACCACCAACGGTAAGAGATCTTGTAAAGAGCGATTTCAACCTCGCTGTTTACAGGCTTGCCGTTCTCGTTAACCGTGACGATCTTAACCTCATTGTCATTATCGGTAAAGAGCATCCTGCTTTTTCCTTTCAGCCCCGGGAGATTAATGCCCACAAACACTGAATAGGGTGCAAATCTGAATGTAGCCTGGGTGATGCTTTCATCACCCCCGGGCTCCATGGCTTTTACAGTAAAGACGGCATTCAGCATCCCTGGAGCATTCAGCTCATCCGACGGCTTAAACGTAACTGATGCATTGCCCTCCCCATCGGTTGAAGCTTCGAAGATGTTAACCGTTTCGGACAGGAATATGCTGGCAGGATCGTCGAAGATATACTGTGAATAGTCCGGGAATTCTGTTTTCGTATGTTTCAGGATATATTCAACCGATGCCTTAAGGTTTCTGGCTGTTGATCCGTTCAGCCATTTAACATTCAGCTTTCCTGTTTCGCTTTCATCATCGCCGCCTAGAATCTCATCGTCGAACCTGAAATCTATCTTCAGGCGGTTAGGTTTCACTGTTTCGATCCTTACCCTTTTAGTAAATGTTGCACCGCCAATCCTGAAGACAGCCCTGTAGCTTCCGGTCACGGCATCCTGGGGTGTATGTGTAGTGAACACGAGAAGGTTGTTTCCCTCAGGCTTCTGCACCTGGTTGTCGATTCTTTGCTCCATCGGGTTGATGAGCTCGAACTGAACCGGATGCCCCGGGGGCAGATCGGTCTTCATATCCTTAATGAAGATTGAAAGGAATATCGAATCACCCGGTCTCCACACATCTCTTTCCCCGTAAATGAAGGCTTTAATGCCCTTTTCGGGCTTGTTGCCGGTAACATCGAATGAGCTCAGCGATAACGATGAGCCGTCATTTGTCTTGAGATAGTTCCTGTCCTTGTCTTTTTCCGCAATTACAAGGAAGGGTTTTCTATCGCAGTAAATGGCAGCAACGCCATCCTGGTTCGTTTCACCGGATGCAATCAGCTGCATCTGGAAATCATAAATCTGGATCACAGTTTCAGGGACAGGAAGCGCTGAGATAAGATCGTTGACCATAACACGCATGATGTTATCCTGGCCTTGTTTTGCGATAAGACCAAGGTTTGAAGCCAGCATGTTTCTGGCAGCCCGCCTGTCGGGGCTGTAATACGCGTCCTTACACGGATCATCCCGGTCTCGCCAGCTGAAACCTGCTGAATAGTATGCTATTTCTTCCGGATCATCATAGTAATTATCGGGATCGTTCCACGCCTCGCGGCTCTGTTCTTCCGCCCTTTGCAGCAATTCGTCATACTTGCCTGAATCATTGGAAGAGCAGGGATAAAGAGAATATGATCTTCTCATCCCCAGCGAAACTTTATAAAGAACACCGGGTTCTACATCGATATAGTCGGCGAGATCGATTGTATACAGGTTCCAGTTGCCGTTGTTCATGCCCGGACTGGTCACCAGGTCGACTCTTCCTGAGTAAACAGGCCTTCCGAAACGCTTCATCGAATAACCGCCTGTTATGTCGTTTTCCTGGAGAAACCAGGGAAGATTATTTGTGAAAATCTTAACAATGGTAAGGTCGACAGCTTTCAGGTTCGCAGCCCTGAAAGGAAATATAAGGTTCTTCGATGAAGGGACGATTACACCATTGCCTTCCATTTCTATACCCGGTTCAACAGAGGTGAAATCGAGCTGCCTCACGAATGCTTCACCAAGCGTACTGCCGCCGGTGTTCCGCAAAGAAGATTCGACATTCATTTCAACCGCTCCCTGGAGACGCTCCCCCGGGATAACCGTTACGATATTTGAGTTTACTGTTACAACTGATTCAACCGGCCGTGAAAAGTGGATCAATCCTGTCATTTCCTGATTTGCATCCACCGGGTCGGAGAACACAACATCAATCTTCTGGTTTTCACCCGATTGGGGAATGACATCGAGAACGACAAAGCTGCCTGCATGGTGGAACGGATAATTCCGAAGAGCCTTTCTGGTTGATCCCCGATGCGCTTCCATCCCATGAAATTGTGAGCAGTTGTTCATCATCATCCCGGCTGATTCCTTTAACTGTAAAACGGTGAATGAGATCAGTTGAATGGTCCCATTCGGTATCGAGCTTTTTCCTGCCAAGCTTTACGGTTACGAAATTTTCTGCCTCATGTGAGTCGATAAAATCGGAAGCAATTACCTGTCCTTCAAGGATATAATCATTGTTTTCAGTAGATGCCTTCAGTGCTCCGACAGATATCCTGAAATCCTTCTTCACCGTCTGAATGCGGAGCGGGAAAAAGTTAAGTCTTTCCTTCACCGAAGCCAGTTTGCCAAGATTGAGCCTGCCTGTGAAGATCCTGCCGGCATCAAGGGGTTTAGTGGGAAGAAATACAAGGGTGACGTTATCTTTCCACTCTGTTTTTCCTTTTATCTGGGGATCGAAGTCGAACAGTCCTGATGCCGATTTATCTGCGATTGTGGCAAATTCGGGAGTGAAATGAATTTCTACTGCCGAATTTGCAGGTATAATGCCTGACGTATAGCTGAGGATGTATTCACTGAAACCTTTATCGATCGGAATGTTAGGGAGCATTTCAATCCGGGAAGATTCCTTTTCCGTGTTAATCTTCCTGTCCCCTCTGCTGCATCGATGCAACAATTAGCAGAGCAAGCACGATATAACGGGAATAAAACAGAGAGCGAATCACTTTCGTCATATTTTTACCAGATAGTTAGATCAGAACAATATATTGACAAGGAGTCAGGGTGTGACAATTTCAGTTCTCAGCTTTACCAGATAATCCCTGATGTTATTCAGTGTAGCGACAGTCACATTCATCTCGCTGCCTGAAGTCCTGAAAACCTTTCTGACTGTATCAATTTCAACGTCACCTTTTTTGAAGTATATATCAAATGAATCAAAGTAATTATTCAGGTATTTTAGTTTCTTGGAATAATAAACCACCACAGGATCGTCGTAGTAGTTTTTAATGAAGCTGAGAAGGCTGTTGAGTGTGAATTTCTGTTCAGCAATCTTCTGAACTACCTCAGGATCGGGATCAGAAGGATCATAAAACAACTGTGTAGCGATGAACATAGCTTCAATCCATCCGCCCATTATCATAAGGCCTGCTGTGCTCTCCCTTCCGCTTTCGCGAAGGTGCTCTTCCATGCCAGTATAAGCATTGTTCATAAAGAGGAGAACTGTATCCGGATCGGCAATATCACCCTGGATCACTTTCAGCGTATTTTCAAGATATTCATCAGGTATTCCAAGCTTATTGCTCAATCCACGGATTGTTATACCATAATCAACCATTTCCTGGCCTACACCGAACAGTTTGAGGTAGCCAAAATCAACCCCGTAAATACCGGTATTCAATGCTGCTTTTGAGCTGCTGAGATACATATGGGAGTTTGTGGTAGGATTCAGGACTGATTCATCATAAGCTACATCGAGCCTTTCAAATATTGTGCTTATTTCAACCGGTGTAAGTGTCCCGTAAAAGATCTCATTCTTTACAACTGGTGCACCGGACATTGCTGAATCAGGTCTGTATGTAGTAAAGGAAGGAATAAAAACCTTTTCTTCAACAGGAGTATTTTTGCATGAACAGACAAGCAGAATGAAAACTACCAGTGATGGTACGACTTTCATAGATCAGGTATTAACGATACCAAAACTAAATAAATTTTTCGGATTATATCATAGTTTGTTGTGCGGCAGAGTTCTGATATTTTTATCTGTTAAAAGCGGAAGATTCTTCAGTCGAAAACCTCAGACTGCGGTTTTCTCCTGCTAATGACAAGTATTGTAGGTGATTGGTATTCAATTGTAAAAGATGCTTCACTTCACTGCGTTTCGTTCAGCATGACAGGCGCCATTTGAGGAGTTTGGGGGGTGAAGAGGCGCATTTTGCAGAGAAACTGTTCCGTGAAGTCAGTCTGAATCAAAATGCGCCTCTTCACCCCCCCTCTGATCCTACGAGTCTTGTCATCCTGAAGGAGCAAACCAACAAAACATTCAGATAACCTGAAGCTTACATTGGTTTGCGACTGAAGGATCTTTTGCATTGTGCAGAATTGTCCCCAACTTTGATAAGAGGATGTACTCTCTAAATGAATATTATAATAATATCCTGTCACCCAGTTTTCTCGATATGGCCATTAATGCCACGCTCAGGGTGGTGTACTTTTTCTGAAGCTGAAGGATTTTCTCAATATCATTAGCCTTTACAGCTTCTTCGAGTTGGGGCATTAACTCCCTTCGGAGATTCTTTATCTTGTCGCTCTTGAATTTTAGGACCGAATCCTCAACAATACTTTTCAATTTATTCTCTTCGGTTTCGACATAAGTCTGTTTGGCCTTCCAGATCTTGCTTAATTCATGAGTTTCGGCAAGCAACTCCGCGGAAAAGCTTGATATTTCAGGATCCTCATGTTTGACAAAATGCATGTCCCCTGTTACCAGTCCCTGCTTTGTATTGAAATTAAAATCGGAGAAGATGCCTGCGCAGACTTTGTTGTCGAAATCAAGGCCGTCTGAATTGATCTCATTCACTATATAATCTGATACGGTGATCAGCTCCTCATTTCCATCCTCATTGTTGATGCGTCGTTCAAACTCAACACTGCCGAATTTCAGAAGGAGTCTTATTATTTCTCTTTCAGAATACCAGGATAGTGTCTCCGGCTGAACAGGTTTGGCAATAACCGGGGGAGGTACCGGCAGATCTTCAATTTTGGGATACTGGTTTCTTTCCTTGAAGTTTTTTTGTCGCAGAAGCTTATTTACTTCATTATAGATGACAGCTTCCGCCACTTCAAGGAAATTACTGCATTCCTTTATATATATGGTTCTTGTGATTGTATCGGGAATTACTGCAATTGATTTCACCACATCGCGGATCAGCTCAGCACGCTTTACAGGATCCGTACCTGCTTCCTGCAGCAATAATTTCGTCTTGAACCGTATAAAGTCGGTTTCATTTTCAGCAAGAAACTTTTTGAACTCTTCGTTACTGACCTTTTTGGAATATGAATCAGGATCTTCTCCATCGGGAAGGAGAACGATCTTAACATTCATTCCTTCCTCGAGAACAAGATCGATTCCCCTGATTGACGCTTTTATACCTGCAGCATCACCATCATACAGGATTGTAATGTTTGGTGTGAATCTTTTCACAAGCCGTACCTGCTCCTGGGTCAGTGAAGTTCCGGATGAGGCGACAACGTTGAAGATGCCCGCTTCATGACACGACATCACGTCGGTATACCCCTCCACCATATAACATTTATCCTCCAGGGTGATTGTCTTCCTTGCCTGGTACATACCGTAAAGGATCCGGCTCTTATGGTAAATCTCCGATTCAGGCGAGTTGAGATATTTGGCTGTTTTGGCATCGGTCCTGAGCACCCTTCCGCCAAATCCGAGTATCTGTCCGGATAGTGAGTGTATTGGGAACATGACCCTTCCTGAGAACCTGTCGAAATACCTGTCTTCATGCTGGATCGACAACCCGGTTTTAACAAGAAAATCAGACTTATAACCGTCTTCTAAAGCTTTTTTTGTGAATGCATCGCGTTTTTCGAAGCTGTAACCCACCTCGAACTTCTTCAAAGTATCCTGGCGGAATCCTCTTTCCCTGAAATATGTCAGTCCCACGCTGATACCTTCATCTGTTGAAAACAGGTTCTCGGTAAATTGCCTTGCCGCGTATGCCGAAAGAACGAGTAGTCCCTCACGTTCATTCTGTTTTTCAAGCTCCTCCCTGGTAAGTTCCTTTTCAACAATCTCGATATGGTACTTCCTTGCAAGGAACTTAAGCGCCTCAGGATAGGTGAGGTGTTCGTGCTCCATGATGAAGTTTACGGAATTGCCTGCTTTACCGCAACCGAAACATTTAAAGATATCTTTAGCCGGGGAAACAGTGAATGATGGTGTTTTCTCATTATGGAACGGGCACAGTCCTAGGTAATTGACTCCCCTTTTCTTAAGCTGAACAAATTCGGAAACCACCTCAACAATCTGGGCTGAATCGATAATGCGTTCTATTGTCTGGCGGTCGATCATGGGGCAAAGATAATTTTATTATGGGAATGAATCGCGATATAGTGGAGGAGATGGGGAGAGTGAGAGAGTGGGAGAGTGGGAGAAGGGAAGTGATTTTTTGTTTAAAAGATAAAAAGGAATAAATTTGATTTATTGCTGCAAAAATCTAATTCTATGAAATTATTTAAATCTCACAAGGAGCTTGATGTTTATCGTCTCGCTTATAATATTTCAATGGAAATCTTTCAAGTAACAAGTAAACTTCCAAAAGATGAGAATTACTCTCTCGTTTCTCAAATTCGAAGAAGCTCAAGATCTGTTTGTGCCAATCTAGCTGAAGCGTTTAGAAAAAGAAGATATGAGAAAGCGTTTATCGCAAAACTATCCGATGCAGAAGCAGAGGCTGCCGAAACACAGGTTTGGATCGATTATATGAAAGGCTGTAATTACATTTCAGATGATGTACATGCACATCTTTTCAATGAATTTGAAAATATCATTGGGGAAATAGTAAATATGATAATCCATCCTGAAAAATGGAGTATCTGAATTCTCCCCCTCTCCCTTTCTCCCCCTCTCCCTTTCTCCCCCTCTCCCTTTCTCCCCTCTCCCTTTCTCCTATCAAAGTGCCTTCCTGAAATACTCTATCGTCTTCCTAATCCCTTCCTCAAGCGGAACAGTTGGTTCCCAGGCGAGCTTCTTTTTAGCCAGTGAGATATCCGGCTTGCGCTGGCGTGGATCATCCTGGGGCAGAGGAAGATAAACTATCTTAGATTTTGAGCCGGTCATCTTTATAACGATTTCGGCCAGCTGCTTTATTGTGAACTCTCCGGGGTTTCCAAGGTTAACGGGACCAACAAAACTATCAGGAGAATCCATCAGCTTAATAAGGCCTTTCAACAGATCATCGACATACTGGAAGCTACGCGTCTGGCTGCCTTCACCATAGACTGTGATATCTTTTCCCTGAAGAGCCTGAACAATGAAGTTCGACACAACACGTCCATCATTGGCATTCATTTTAGGTCCGTATGTATTAAAGATCCTGGCGATCTTGATCTTTACACCATTCTGCAGGTGGTAGTTCATAAAAATGGTCTCGGCACATCTCTTGCCTTCATCATAACAGGCTCTGTGGTCCCAGGGTGTTCACATTACCCCAGTATCCCTCATCCTGAGGGTGAACCTGCGGATCACCGTAAACCTCACTGGTGGATGCCTGCAGTACTTTGGAACGGGTTCTTTTAGCGAGTCCCAGGAGATTAATTGCACCCATTACCGAAGTCTTGATGGTCTTAATGCCGTTGTACTGGTAATGTATAGGTGAAGCAGGACATGCAAGATTATAGATCTCATCGCATTCCACAAATACAGGCATAGTCACGTCATGCCTTATGAGCTCAAAATATGGATTTCCGAGCAGGTGCACGATGTTCATCTTTGATCCGGTGAAATAATTGTCGAGGCAGATTACTTCATTACCTGATTCCAGCAGCTTTTCACAAAGATGTGACCCGATGAACCCGGCTCCGCCGGTGACGAGGATCCTTTTCATATTGCAGAAGGTTTGTACAAATATACCAATTACAGGACGGAAATGAAACTCCTTGTTTTTCCGCCACCGTCTAATAACCCCCCAGCGCATGAAATACTGATTTTGTCCTCATCAATGCCCCCCTGAAGGGCTGATTTTGTCATCATCAAGGACCCCCCTGCCCCCTGAAGGAGGGTTCTTTCGGGATGATGAAATTATCTTGTATGACGTAAGATTCCCCCTTCAGGGGGAGTGTGAAGGGATGTGAGATGGAAAGGGGGTCTTTAAACTACCCCCCTGAAGGGCTGATTTTGTCCTCATCAAGGACCCCCCTGCCCCTGAAGGGGGGGCTTTCAGGATAGATGAAATTATGTTGTATGACGTAAGATTCCCCCTTCAGGGCATAGCCGTAGCTTGATGGCTATGCCCTTCAGGGGGAGTGTGATGGGGTGTGTGCTGGCAAGGGGGTCAGTTCTTCTCGACAGAGATTTTCACCATCACCTCATCGATATCAACCTCGCGGATACGGGTACCGGAGAGTGTATTAACAAGTTTAATATCAGTTGCCAGGGTCTGGGAACCGATATAACCTGAATGCCTCTTCACAGCTTCACGAATAAACTCATGATCCTCTATCTGCAGAGTAATCTTATCAGTGACATCAAAGCCGGCTTCTTTTCTTATATTCTGAATACGGTTGATGAACTCCCGTGCAATACCCTCATTCCTGAGCTCATCGGTGACAGTAATATCAAGCGCTACAGTGAGCTTGCCGTCATTTGCTACCTGCCAGCCTGGGATGTCCTCCGAAATTATCTCAACATCATCGGATGCAAGCCTAACTTCCTGTCCGTTTATGGCAAATGTATGACTTCCGCTATTTTCGAATGCTGTAATTTCAGGTCCTGTAAGCTCTGATACAGCTTTTGTGATTTCCTTCATCAGCTTACCGTAACGTGGTCCGAGTGTCTTGAAGTTGGGTTTTATCTTCCTTTTTACAATTGACGAGGTATCATCAATGAACTCGACTTCCCTGACATTAACCTCTGCGAGAATCAGGTCCTTTACGGCCTCGAATCTTGCTTTGAATGATTCATCAGGTACCGGCACCATTATTCTTGCCAGCGGCTGGCGTACCTTGATGCTGACTTTTCTTCTCAGTCCAAGGATCATCGAAGATATCTTCTGGGCAATATCCATTCTTTCTTCCAGGTCTTTATCGATGAGTGATTCATCATAATCAGGGAAAACTGTCAGATGTACAGAATCTTCCTTATATCTGCCTGTAGCGCTGTTAAGATCCGTGAACAGGCGGTCCATGAAAAATGGTGCGATCGGGGCTGCAAGCATGCTGATCTTTTCAAGACAGGTATACAATGTCTGGTAAGCAGCAAGCTTGTCTTTGTCGTAATCACCTCCCCAGTAACGTTTACGGTTGAGGCGGACGTACCAGTTACTCAGATTCTCGGTAACAAAATCCTGGATTGCTCTTCCTGCGCGTGTAAGATCGTAATCCTCATAACTCCTGCCAACTTCTTTTATCAGCGAATTCAGCAATGAGATTATCCACCTGTCAATTTCAGGTCTTTCATTAACAGGTATTTCAGCCTCTTTATACCTGAAGTTATCGACATTTGCATAAAGCGAGAAGAAAGAATATGTATTGTAAAGAGTCCCGAAGAATTTACGCTTCACCTCATCAAGGCCGCTCATGTCAAATTTAAGATTATCCCAGGGCTGTGAGTTGGTAAGAAGGTACCATCTCAGGGGATCAGACCCGGATTCTTCGATTGTCGAGAACGGGTCGACCGCGTTGTTAAGACGCTTCGACATCTTGTTCCCGTTTTTATCGAGGACAAGACCATTTGATATAATATTTTTGAAAGCAACCGAATCTGAGATCATCGTGGCTAATAGCATGCAGTGTGAAGAACCAGCCTCTTGTCTGATCCACTCCTTCTGCAATGTAATCTGCCGGGAACAACTGATCGAACTTCTCCTTGTTCTCAAAGGGATAATGCACCTGTGCATACGGCATGGCGCCGGAATCGAACCATACATCGATAAGATCAGGCTCCCTGAACATCTTCTTACCGCTGTCGCTGACAAGAATTATATCATCGACAAACGGACGATGGAGATCGAATTTGTCATAATTGCCTGAAGAATTATCACCATCAACGAAATCCTTCAAAGGGTTAACCTGCATGAAGCCGGCTTTTATCGACTTTTCTATTTCTGATTTGAGCTCGGAAGCCGAACCGATGCATTTTTCCTCTTTCCTGTCGGAAGTGACCCATATAGGCAGGGGTGTTCCCCAGTAACGTGAACGTGAGAGGTTCCAGTCGACAAGATTCTCCAGCCATTTTCCGAATCTTCCGGTTCCGGTTGATTGAGGTTTCCAGTTAATTGTATTGTTAAGCTCAATCATCCTGTCACGGAATGCTGTTGTACGTATGAACCAAGCGTCGAGCGGGTAATAAAGGACAGGCTTGTCGGTCCTCCAGCAGTGAGGGTAGCTGTGAACCTGTTTCTCAATCCTGAATGCCTTACCCTGCTGCTTCAGCATAACTGCTATATCGACGTCGAGAGTGTCTTTCCCTTCAGCTAATGAAGGATCATATTCGTTCTTAACCGGCCGGCCTGCAAAACCTGAATAGGTCTCCTTATTGACATTTGTTCCGATATAATTTTCATCAAGGTCTTTGAGAGGCACGAAATAGCCGCGTTTGTCGACCATAGGGCCCCAGGTTCCGTCCTTACGTTTCATGATGAGCGGGGGAACCCCGTTCTCGCGTGCGATCTTATAATCGTCGGCACCGAAAGTAGGCGCGATGTGGACAATGCCTGTACCATCCTCTGTAGTCACAAAATCACCTGTAAGCACCCTGAAAGCTCCATCAGCCGGTTTTATCCAGGGAATGAGCTGTTCATAATTGATACCCTCCAGGTCTTTTCCTGTGAATTCAGCCTGAACAACGAAAGGCAGCTTCTTATCACCGGGCTTGTATGACGACAGGTCATTACCTCCCGCATCAGGGAACATGGCATTGAGCAGATCTTTTGCAAGTATTACAGTTATCGGATCACCATTGTACGGATTGAAGCTTCTGACTTTAACATAACGGATATCCTTTCCTACAGCGAGTGCGGTATTTGACGGAAGCGTCCAGGGAGTCGTTGTCCAGGCCATTATCCGCACTTTATCCGTATCGATATCTTTAAAAAGAAATTCCGATTTCCCGTCCCTGATAACAGTAAACATAGCAATACAGGTGGTATCCCTGACATCACGGTAGCAACCGGGGAGGTTCAGTTCGTGTGAGCTGAGACCTGTGCCTGCCGCGGGGGAGTAAGGCTGAATTGTGTATCCCTGGTAGAGGTATCCGCCTGTGTAAAGCTGTTTCAGCAGCCACCACAAAGTTTCGATATAACGGTTGTCGTATGTAACATAGGGATCATCCATGTTCACCCAGTATCCCATTTTGCGGGTGAGTTCTTCCCATTTGTCGGTATACCGCATCACATCGTGACGGCAGGCCTTATTGAAATCGATGATAGATATTTTTGATCCGATATCTTCCTTGGTAATGCCAAGCGCTTTTTCAACCTGGAGCTCCACTGGCAGTCCATGAGTATCCCATCCTGCTTTCCTTTTCACTTCATAACCGCATTGTGTCTTGAACCTGCAGATAGCGTCCTTGATTGTCCTGGCCATAACATGATGAATACCAGGCATTCCATTAGCAGAAGGCGGGCCTTCATAGAATATAAATTCCCCTTTACAGTCAATCTCACGGATGCTTCTGTTAAAAGTATTGTTCTCATCCCATGTTTTCAAAATCTCCTTGTTCACCCTTGAGAGATCAAGACCCTTGTATTCAGGAAACCTTTGCCCCATTGTATCAGATACTTAAAATGATATTTACTGTTAAAAAAATTCTGACAAAGATAGTAAAAAAGAAGTTACGAGTGACTAAAGTGACTAAAGTGACTAAAGTGACTCTGACAGCTCTTTACAACCTTTACAACCAAATCAGCTATCTTTGTATAAATATTCTTTAAGTTAGATAACTATGAAACATCTGGTTGTTCTGACGGGGGCTGGAATGAGCTCTGAGAGTGGAATTAAAACTTTCCGGGATTCCGGAGGTTTGTGGGAGGAATATAATGTGGCGGATGTTGCAACACCTGAAGCATGGTACACCAACCGCGACATGGTGCTGAGGTTTTATAATGAACGCAGGCGTCAGCTTAAAGATGCACGCCCGAATAAAGCTCATACAGGGCTTGCTGCTCTTGAAAATTATTTTGAAGTAAACATTATCACACAGAATATCGATAATCTGCATGAAAGAGCCGGGAGCACACGGGTACTTCACCTTCACGGAGATCTGACAAAAGCCCGCAGCTCGGAAGATCCATCACTGATATACAATATCGGGTATAAGGACATTAATCCCGGTGATTATTGTGAAAGGGGAACCCAGCTCCGGCCACATGTAGTATGGTTCGGTGAAGAAGTACCAATGATGGAGGAAGCCATGAACCTGACACGTGAAGCCGATATCTTTGCTGTTATCGGATCGTCACTGAATGTTTATCCTGCGGCAGGACTTCTTGATTATGTACCCCCCAGGGTTCCGATTTTCGTTATTGATCCCAATGAAGTTGCAGTTCCTCTTACACGAACTGTTCATATAATAAAGGATAAGGCTACCAGCGGTGTAGCATCACTTACCGAAAGACTTGTTAAAACATATACAAAGAGTTAAGCCATGGAAGTAAAGAGGAAAATTGTTTTAGCAATCACAGGAGCAAGCGGATCGATTTATGCAAAATCCTTGCTGGATACTATCCAGAAACTGGAATCTCCGCCTGAAGAAATAGCTGTCATTCTTTCTGCGACCGGCCGGGATATATGGATGGATGAGATAGGACATGCATTTGTTCCGGAAGGAACGGCGAAGGAATATGACAACAACACCTATTACGCACCGTTCGCCTCAGGATCATCCCAATATGATACATTTATAATCTGCCCGGCTTCGATGGGCATTACAGGAAGAATCGCGAACGGAACATCAGATGACCTGATATCCCGTACGGCAGATGTTATGCTGAAAGAGAGAAGAAAGCTGATAATTGTCCCAAGGGAGACGCCATACAGCCTGATTCATGTTGAGAACCTTAGAATGCTGCTGCTGGCAGGAGCAATAGTATGCCCGGCGTCACCATCATTTTACAGCAAACCGGAGACTATC
Source organism: uncultured Bacteroidota bacterium (assembly GCA_963744745.1). Lineage (GTDB taxonomy): Bacteria > Bacteroidota > Bacteroidia > Bacteroidales > VadinHA17 > LD21. The sequence continues at coordinate 73,487 of CAVUVD010000014.1, forward strand.
GATGATATCATAAACACGGTTGTTGAGAGGATCATCGATCTGGCCGGGTTCAGGAACAACAGTTACAGATGGTTGCAGAATGATTGATAAAAGAATTGTCACATTTTTCAAAAAGCATCATGTCCTTACACTCTCTACTTCGGTCAATGGTGAACCCTGGTGTGCGAACTGCTTTTATGTTTACCTGGAGGATGAAAATGCACTGGTATTTACATCAGATAATGAAACGCGACATGTTAATGAATTCATTCTGAACCCTAATGTGGCAGGCACAGTTATGCTGGAAACGATGATCATTGGGAAGATCAGGGGAATCCAGTTCAGCGGAATTGTTACCAAACCTTCCGGAAACCAGTATGAAAAGGTCCGGTTGGCTTATCTTAAAAGGTTTCCCGTTGCAATCCTTATGGATACAAATTTGTGGATAATAAGGCTTACATTTATTAAAATGACAGATAACAGGCTTGGATTCGGGAAAAAGCTGATGTGGAAGGAAGGATAAGCAGATTTTCACCATTTTATTTTTCGACGAAACAATATCAGGCCTGATCTGTTGTTATTTTTTTATTAAAGTTAATTTGGTACCTTTGCGTACAATTAAATAATAAGCATTATGGCTGAGAAGACTAGATATTCTGATGCGGAGCTTGAGGAGTTCAGGGAGATAATCCTCGCCAAGCTGGATAAAGCCAAAAAGGATTATGAAATACTTAAATCCAGCATAACCCACGAAGAAAGCAACGATACAATGGATACTTCTCCCACGTTCAAGGTACTTGAGGAGGGAGCAACCACGTTGTCGAAGGAAGAGGCCGGAAGACTTGCACAACGGCAGTTGAAGTTTATACAGCACCTCCAGGCAGCTCTCATCAGGATTGAGAACAAGACTTATGGTATCTGCCGTGAAACGGGAAATCTTATTTCCAAGGAGAGACTACGGGCAGTACCCCATGCAACTCTCTGCATGGATGCCAAGATGAAACAGAAATAATCAAGACTGCATTATACAAGTAACGCCATCCTTCGGGGTGGCTTTTTCTTTTTGAGCAATTCCATGAACTGTTATGGCAGCAAATATTTTACTTTTTCTCTAACTTTGCTTTTATGAAGCTTATATATCCGGCGCTTATTTTATTGGTATTCAGTACACGGCTTTTCTCCCAGGAATCCGATTCGCTTTCATTCATCTCTCTTGATCCTTCACAGTTCAGGGAAGAGCTTTCAATTGTCAGTAATCCACTGTTAGTCGATGTCAGGGAATTCTTTGAGTACAAAAAGTCAAGGATCAATGGAGCCGTGAACATTCCATCCTCCAGAAGTATTGATGTTCCTGCGGATACAATAAACAAGGCTACTCATATTTTTCTTTATTGTACCAGTGGATTCAGGAGTGAAAGGGTTGCCAGAAAATTCGCAGGGAAAGGTTTTATTCATGTCTATAACCTGGATGGAGGCATCAAAGCCTGGAAAAATGAGGGTTATCCTTTGGAGAAGAGGAGAGTAAGGAAAGAAAAGTAAATTGCTTTTTTTTTCAACACGGAGACACGGAGACCACTGAGAACCACAGAGAAGAAAAGTGCGCAGGATTTTAATTCAACCTGAATCAATCATCCATCACAATTGAAACCCCTTTCAGGGGGGTGTGTAGGCCATGTGCCAAGGCAGGGGGTCTTCAGCATCCACAATTCAAACCCGCTTCAGGGAGGTGCGTTGGCCTTGAGCGATGGCAGGGGGTCATCAATCTCCGGAAAATTGAGCGCCTATTTCCCCAGCACCTGTCTCACTATTTTTGCAATATACTTTCCCAGTATATCGAACTCGAGATTGACGACTGTTCCTTTTTTTATCTGGTGGAAATTCGTGACCTCATGAGTGAATGGAATTATTGCCACCTGGAAAGATGAAGGTTTGGAATTCACTACTGTAAGACTGACCCCGTTAACCGAAACGGATCCTTTCTCGACTGTTATATAGTCTTCTGATGTGGGTTCGTATTCAAAGGTATAATACCAGCTTCCACCAGCCTCCTTAACGTCTGTACAGACAGCAGTCTGGTCGACATGGCCCTGTACCATGTGGCCATCGAGACGACCGTCAAGCCTGGCGCTTCTTTCGAGGTTCACCTTGTCACCCGGCTTCAGAAGGCCGAGATTGGTTTTCTCCAGTGTTTCCCTGATCGCGGTTACAGTGTAGGTTTGATCATCTTTTCTTACAACAGTAAGGCATACTCCGTTGTGTGAAATGCTCTGATCGATCTTCAGCTCATTCACAAAGGAGCATTTCATGGTGATATGAAGGTTGTCCTTTTCTTTGTCAAGCTTTACTACCGGGGCGGCTTCTTCAACTATACCTGAGAACATTGGTTTGAGATTTTAGTTGACAAAAGTAATGATAAATACGGTATACGGTACAGGGTGCAAAGGTATACGGTACAAGGTGTCAGTACCAAGACCTGCAAGACCTGCAAGACCTGCAAGACCTGTTTTCAACACTGAGACACGGAGAACACAGAGATCCACAGAGAGAAAAGTGCGCAGGTTTTTAATTCAGCCTGAATCAATCATCCATCACGATTGTTACCCCCTTCAGGGGGGTGCGCTGGCTTTGAGCGTAGGCAGGGGGTCTTCAGCATCAGAAATAAGACCTCTGTTTCAGGGGGGTGTGTAGGCCATGTGCCGAGGCAGGGGTCTTCAACATCCAGAAATTAGCCCCTCTCCAGGGGGGTGCGCTGGCATTGAGCGCTGGGAGGGGGTCCCAACCACCAATCCAACAAATCCCTTTTTATCTGCAAATCTTTCTTCAGAAAGTTATTATCTTTGGGCACCAAAAACAATGTACATGCCACTTCAGGAAAGGGAAACTTCTCAGGAAGTTAAGATTATAAAGAACGGCGCGGTTGAGGAGAAATGGTATGCAATATATACAAGGCCAAGAGCTGAAAAGCTCGTCTACCAGAGGCTTGTTGAAGTTAATATCGAATCTTTTCTCCCGCTGCAGAAAACGATAAGGACATGGAGCGACAGAAAGAAACTCATTGAAAAACCTCTTCTCTCTTCATACGTTTTTGTAAAGACAAATTATAAATCCTTCTCGCTTATCTATCAGACCAACGGGGTTGTTAAGTTCATCTCTTTCGAGGGACAGCCGGTTTCTATACCTCAGAAGCAGATCGATAACCTGAAGCTGATAATCAACAGCGATGCCGAGGTTGAAGTAACATCTGAAAAATTTGCTCCTGGCGATAATGTTGAGGTAGTGAATGGTTCACTTATAGGTCTTACAGGCGAGCTTGTTAAAATCGGCTCCCATAACAGGGTTATTGTCAGGATTGACAGGCTTGATCAGAACCTGATACTCAAGATTCCGAAGGCGTTTTTAAGGAAGGTGTGATTAAAGTATACGGTTTCAGGCAACGGGCATCGGGTATCAGGCATCAGGACCTGCATGAGTAGCATGACTTGCACGACCTGTTTTCAACACGGAGGCACGGAGATCACAAAGAACCACGGAGGAAAAAAGTGCGCGGGATTTTAATTCAACCTGAATCAATCATCCATCACGATTGTTACCCCCTTCAGGGGGGTGCGCTGGCTTTGAGCGTAGGCAGGGGGTCTTCAGCATCAGAAATAAGACCTCTGTTTCAGGGGGGTGTGTAGGCCATGTGCCGAGGCAGGGGGTCTTCAGCATCCAGGAATTAAACCTCCTTTTTAGGGGGGTGCGTTGGTCATGAGCCAAGGCAGGGGGTTTTCACCCCACCCAGGGCCTGCTCCTTTCGGTTATTTTCTTCAGGGTATCCAGTGCAATATTCACATCCTCCACTATCTGGAAGTCGTACATTCCGAGACAAACAAAATCAGCGCCGTTGCTGAAGGCATATTTCAGTCCTTTCTCAGGCGTAATTGCTCCTGCAGCCAGGACCTTGAATGCAATCCAGGGCTCTTTCAATGTACCCATGAACCTGATTGTCTCCTCCGGGTCATAGTCGAACATATTATCCTGCCATTGATCACCGGGACGGGCTGACCAGTATTCATGGCTATGACATGTTTTTACCCAGAAATCGGGTTTTAACCCGTATTCAGCACATTTCTTTATAGCCTCAATCCTGTGAGCTCCGATGCCTGCAGGTTTTCCATGACTCCTGATCTCCTCCAATCCCTGCCTGATAAGCTCCATTCTCTGGTCAACAGTTCTGCCAAGCTTGTCTTCCCAGTTCGGGTCTGTCCAGCGATCGGTTATCTCACCCTGGCAATAGAGTGCATCGGAGTCCACTGCAAGCGACATCTTTATTCCCTTCTGAAAATCCAGGTCAATACCGCAGTCGGAGATGAATTTCATCTTTCCCTTGAATTCATGCTTGTATTTCTGATGGATCCTTCCAAGCTGGGGGTTGGTAATAATGGCATTGATCCCGCATCTTTCTGCCAGGGCAAGCGTCTGCATCACCTTCTCATCGGTATGGTATGTCTTTACAAGCTTCGAAACGTAAATAAGATCCCTGGCATGCGCCCATCCTCCAATCAGGTTCCCGCCCATGATGATCCGGCTGAGCTCAAATTCAGCAGGATTCCCATTAGCATCAGTATACCTTACGATTCCTTTTGGCACAGTTCCTTTCAGATCTTTAAGAGTTGAATAGTTGAATTTCAAAAGAGTCGATCCGGAGTTGGCGTCAATACCTTCAACATTAAGAAATTTTTCTTCGAAGCTGTCCCATTTTCTTTTCCTGTAAAGGGCATACGCAAACATGCCCAGGGCGGGAAGCGAGATAAGATCTTTTATTGCTTCACGCCTGCTTCCGCTGTTGGCAACCGGAACAGGAGGCCTTGCTTTTTCTTCTTTCCACCTGCGGTAAAGTCTTGTGAGGGAGAACTGGAGCTCCCCAGGGATGAACACAAATGCAAGGAGTATAAAGAATTCAATTAAAGTTTTGTTTACCCACAGGTAACTTCCCTCAACCGGGACACTGATTGTATATCCCGGTATGGGAGGATAAGCGACGAAGTAAAAAATGAGCATGAATGCACCGGCTCCGCTGGCAAGCCTGATAAAAACACCCAGTATCAGGCCTAGACCAATAAGGATCATACCCCATATATTCAGAAAATCCACAACTCCCGTTACTGCAGCATTCTCTGCCATTGCGTTGAAAACGGGAGAGAAGATCCATTTCGATCCGGCCAGGAAGGGTGCGGAACTCCAGTTTCCTGCTATAACTTTTGAAATACCTTCATAGAGAAAATGCCACCCGACAACAATCCGTACCAGGGTCAGGATCCAGGAGAATGCTTTTGGAATTGATTTATCAGTTTTCATGTGAGAGGTTTGACTAATCAAATTTAGGAAAATATTTCAGTTTTACGCCCTGAAACAAGATGTTCCTGTTTTGCATGTAGCACGTAGGGATTAAACTAATAAATAGAACACGGATGACACGGATGCAACAGATCGTCACTGATTTGATCTGTGAAAATCCGTTAAATCCGTGTCATCAGTGTGCTATTAGATTTAATAAATGATGCAATAACCCGACAATTATAATACTCCTTAGCTTGATGGCTATGCCCTTCAGGAGGGCAGTGTGGTTTTTTACCTCAAAGGCAGGGAGGATCTACCTCCCACCAACCTTAAACCAGATCATCCCTCCATACTCATGAACAGCCTGTTCAAGCATGCCAATATTATCTGCAGATGGTATCCAGCTCCATTTGCCGGGTTGTGAAGGATGTCTTATCAGAAAATCAGCTGGAGCCGGAATTACATCTATTCCTTTTGAACGGAAGAGCATGACTGCCCTAGGCATATGTATTGCACTGGTCACAAGCACAAGCTTTTTTTCACTTCCGAACTTTTTCAGGTATTGATCCGCTTCCGAGTATGTGGTCATTGGCAGGTCGGAGATAACCATCGATTTTGAATCCATTCCGAGTATCAGGGCTGCCCGGAATACAACAACGGCTCCGGGGATTGTGGTCCTGTAACCCAGCCCCGAAGTGATCAGCTTGCTTCCCGGGATCAATTTCTGTAATCTTATTCCTTCAGAAAGACGCATCATGGAATGCGGACCAAGCTGGTTATTGGGTGAAAGATCAGCATCATCGGTATGCCCGGCTCCCAGGACAATTATGTTGACAGAATCCGGGATTTTACCAATTTCAATATCACTTAACTGCCTGTACCGGTTTTCCAGCCTGTTCACCATCATGTAAGGTACAGGCCTGGTTGAAATAAGAACAAGCCATAAACACGAGATTCCCAGTAATATGCCAGCAGTATGTTTCTTCTTCAGAAGCCTGAGGATGAGAGCTGTAAGAAGGAGCAGGTATAGTATTGGCAGAGGAGAGATCAATAAGGAAATGAATTCACGCATTACTTACATTCGTTTCCTCTAAAGCTAATAAATTTTATTAATGGAATAGTCAGGAACCCCAAGCAATACCTCCGGCTTGCGGTAATGGTTTCCGGATTCATTATTTCTTCACGATTTTAGCGACATATCTGTTTATACCGGATCTTATCTCTACAAAGTATAACCCAGTCATTGAAGGAGCCTTGATCGTTACCGGAGAATCAGGGTTGAGATATATATCAGGCATTTCAGTAATGATATTCCCTTTTGAGCTGTATACTCTTACAGAACTGACTGACCGGGTCCAGGTACTGCTTTTTGCTTCAATATTGATCCATTCCCCTGACAGGTAAACAGCAAAGTCCGGTCCGGTATAAAAGGATATTCAATTCCAGTTACTATTACAACCTCAAGTAGCTGATCTACAGCGGTTGCAGCATTATAATCATCATCTCCTGCCTGCGAAGCTGTAATAAGAGCGTCACCTTCGCCCGTCAGATGGATCATACCTCCCAGTATCGTTGCCACTGAAGGATTATCACTCGAATAAGTGATTGCAAGGCCGGAGCTGGATGTAGCGCCCGGATTGAAATCAGGATCGGAAGTGAGCTTTCATCAAGTGGTCCGAAGGTAATTGTCTGGGCAGCCTTTTGTATGGTTAATGTTTGATTAACCGGCACAGCGGAATTCCAGTTAGCATTTCCGCTTTGTTCAGCCGTAATTACAGCATCGCCGGCTCCGGCAATATGTACAATGTTACCGGTTATTGTTGCAACATCCGTATTGCCACTGGTAAAGGTAACCGTCAGTCCTGAACCTGATGTGGCAGATAAAGCAAAATCAGCATCGCCGAATGTCTTTAACGTCAATGCATCGAATGTTATCGTTTGATCAGCTCTCTCTACTGTGAACGTCTGAGGCACATCTGTTGCAGCATTCCATATTGTGTTCCCTGCCTGGCTTGCTGTAATTGTAACTGGTCCGGCGCCTGTAATATGGACCAGGTTGCCGGTAACCGTGGCAACGTCGGTATTGCTGCTGGAGTAGCTTACTGTCAGCAGGGAGCTCGAAGTAGCTGAAAGTGTAAAATCGGGATCGCCAAATGTTTTATCAGCCAGCCCACCGAAAGTAATTACCTGGTCGCCTTTTGAAACATTAAGAGTCTTTATATACCTGGCGGGAGCATAAGTCAGGTTTCCGGCCTGAAAAGCGGTAATCTCAGAGGTCCCCACACCTGTGATTGTAACTGTAGCCGAGCTTATTGTTGCTACGCTGAAATTTGAACTTGAATATGTGAATGCTGTCAATCCGCTTGTTGAGCTTGTAGAAAGACCAAAAGCGGGATCACCGTATTTTTTTGTAAGATTCGTCGCAAATGTGAGGGTTTGAGATAATAAAACAGCAGTTTCATCAGTAAAAGACTCAAGAAGTCCTCCTGTTGTTGCGGCAACTGTTCCTTTGGCATAGGAGACAAGTACTGTTTCTCCTCCTGCAAGGGGAGCTGAAAGGTTGAGGATAATTGAATAAGGATCGTTTGCTTTTAGAGAGGCTGAGCTTATCGTTGCAGGCGTGCTGTTAACTGTAACGGCAAACTGGCTTTCCTTTCCTGCCGGATCGCTCATTTTCCTGTCAAATTGCAATTCAACAGCTGTGCTTCTTGATGTGTATAGAAGATTTGGTATTCCCGGAGGATTAACATTTATTTTATATGATACCTCCGGTGAATCACCGGTGTCATCGTGGAATTTAAAATTAAATGAACCTGCATTATTACCTGTTGATCCGTTTGCAACATAAACAAGATTGAAGCCGGGATCTGTAACAGTTGCAGGTACAGATGTTATCTGGGTTGATTTTGTTCCTCCGCTGACCTGCCAGAGCTGGCCCTGTGAAGGTAATAAGGTTACAATAGCGGATTTGGCACTTGCATCACCACCAGTATATTGCAGTTTGATATTTCTTTCTTCACCCTGTGCTAACCATAAAACTCTTGGAACAGCTGTGAGAGGCGGAGTACTGCTTGTAGTAAATCTTTTCACTTCACCCCAGGTTGTTGCTGTAGCATTCAACGAAAATACTGCCCAATAATATGTCTGGCCAAGCGCCAGTCCGGTGGTATCATAGGTCAGGTTTGTGCCTGCATTATGAAATCTCGCGGTCATAAGGTCAGAATTCACATCAACAGCAATGTAGTATTTTGCTGTATTTGATGCGGCCGACCATTCAAATGTCTGGCTTGTTCCAGTTATAGCATCGGTAGCAGGACATATCAGATTGGAAATCCCGGGATCCGGGAGAGTAGTATTTTCTGTAAGAAATACTCCATCATACGTTGCATCGGTATTTGTGATGTATGTTGCTCCTGATGGTGTGAATGATATAGCATCCTCCGAGTTAACAGCATTTGCATCGTGATATTTATGCTGGATTCCTGCCGTTCCGGTTGAATTCTCAAGTCCTATCGTTGCACTTCCGCCATGACATAAACTTGAATAAGGATCTTGTATTAGCCGGTACTGTACCTGAACAATATTAGTCGATTCGTATAGAATAACAATAAAGGTACCTAACGGATATAACACAGGATCGAACCCCATATTCTTGAATTGTAGAATGCATTTCCGGGATCCCGCTGAACCAACGGTCTTGTACATAACACTGCCAGATTCAGAAATCGAAAGATTGTCCCAGAATGGGGCTATGAAATTGTTTGGCTGATCCGGAGCAGGAATTGTAGTCTCATCCTGATATGAGTCTTCAGGAACATCAAATAATACAAGGCCGTTTGCGCTAACATAAAACTGGGAATAGCTGTTCCCGAAAAAAGAAAAATTGAAACCGATGGGATAAGGACCAAAGTTAGAAGGAGAGATGTCCTGATAGAATCCTTTAAGTATAAGATTACCCTGGTAAATTGTTTCAGGGGGTTGCCCGTACAAGGCATTTATGCTAAATGCCACAAGAAGAAATACTGTTAGTTTTCCCTTCATGCTGTTTGCAATTATTTCTGTACTTTTATACAGATCAGATTACCGTCTTATAAAACAGACTGCATCTCCTGAACAGAAGTTGCATCAGCTTGGGTGTATGTGATAATGAGAACTGTATATATTTCTTAACCAAAGGGTTTTTTCTCAAAAGGACTTGCAAACGAGTCGTTATCCCTCTTCGAGGCATCATTCAATGGAGGAGGGTTAGGCGGCATTACTGTCATCATCACAAGACTGATCGTATTATCAAGACTGATCATTGTAATAATGGGTTTGCAATAATCTTTTCTGGATAATAATTTGTTTTTCAGTCTACTCACCAAGATTACTTTTAGAATACAAATGTATTTAATTTAGAACAATTTACAAATCTGACAAAAACTGGTCTAATTCACCACTACTTTCCTGGTATATCTAAGGATACCAGACTTTAGTTCAACAATAAACAGTCCGGATGAATCCGGAGATTTTATAAGAATCGGTGTGTTTTTGTTGAATTCGGTTTGAGGCATATTAACTATTGTTTTCCCTGTAATGTCAAACACTTTAACTGATCCTATCAAACCATTCCAGGCATCTACAAGAGGTAATATTGTAATATAACCATATCCATTATAAATAGAAAAGGCTTCAGGGGAGAAAAATGGATCTTCAATTCCAGTGAGGACATTGGCAATTCTGAGGACAAATCTTGTTGAGTTACCGGAAGGTGCAGAAAATGACACCTCCGGAATTGTTTTAAGATCTGTTGAGATTCCGGTAGTATTATCTTTCAGAAAAACATTAAAATTATCAAGAAACTGAATTTGAGATGCTGATATTTTATGGACTCCGTCAGATGTCAGGTTTACAACTATTGGTACTTCGGTAACAGAGCCATCGGCCGGAGTCGGAAGACCATTAATGGAAAAATTGGTCCCTTCTGAAGTTGTATGAATTGTTGTTTTATCTGAAGCTAAAAACATTTTTACTGCATCAAAGTCATTATCCAGATATGTTTTAGCATCTTCATCGAACCTTACCACAGTTTCATCATTGGGATCGGTTGTCTCGGAAAGCGCCAGGCGAATAAGAGGAATTTCAGGAAGCCCCTTATATCTCTGATGTATATTGTTGTGTGTTCTGGCAGAAGCAGCAAGATTTATTGAGTTTCCGGTTGAAGTTGTCCGGATAAAAAAACCCTGCATGGGTGGAATTATACCTGTTGCATCTGATGGAATCCCGACACCATTTACATAGCTGCATTGTTGGTTGTCCCTGGTAAAATTGATTGCTTTGCTTGTGTTTAAAGGATAAGATGGATCGTCAGCTATTAAATCCCAGTTAAGACCTGAAGTAAAAGGATTACCGAGAAGATTAAAGCCATGCACATTTTCAGGTATACCGCTGAATCCAATAGGTACAGTAACGTCAGAAATATTCGGCGTCCCTGTGAATACCAGAGTATTATTCACATTATCATAAAAATCATAACCCTGACCTGGATTCAGATTACCAAACTTAATGCCAGTATAAACTCCGTCGGAATAACTGTAACCTCTATAGGTGACCCAACCTTGCATTAAGGATGTTGATGGTCTGCTTTCAATAAATTGAACAAGATTTTTAGTAATAGTGGTAAATACTGCAGTATCCAAAGAAGTAAAGGGTGAAGAGATATAATGCCATTTGTAATTTCCGAGGAAAGAGCTTCCTCCTCCTGTTAGAAATATTTCAGAATTTATGTTCCCGAAAACTTCGGCAAGAGGGTCAATTATTAATGTAGCACAGGTATATGGTGCAGATGTTGATGCTTGGAGTAACAGACCATCGCTTGTGTCAATAAATCCCATAACAGTAAGCTTTGAGTCCGGATTTAGACTCAGTGCGCAATCAGGTGATATAATAACTTCGTTTGCAGTAATAATATTAGGGTTTGCAATGCTTACATCTGTTGTTAATAGTTCACCAATTGTCAGACCTCGCAAAAGTCCTCCAATAGAACCAGTTCCTGAGATAGTCTGTGTTCCACCATCAAACTTAATAAATGATGTATTTGCATTAAGTTGTCCGTTTATTATTATCCCTGTGCCCTTACTTGTTAGAATAGCACCAGCCAGAACAAGATTGCATCCTGGAGCAATTGTAAGTGATCCGTTGATAGTGAAATTACCGGCTGGAATCTTATCTCCACCACTGACCACTAATATGTTATATGAATACGCAGGAATTGGTTGTGATGTGCCTGTTAGAACTACTTCACCCAAAAGTGAAACAGAAGTAGGGCTTAATCCAGAATACCACCAGCCCCTTGCATCAGAATAACTGCTTACAAATTTTCCATTGTTTCCAAGAGTAAAAGAAACGGAAGTGACATGTCCTGCTGTATTCAATGTACCATTTATTATTACTGTCTGGAAATAATAGGATGAAGATCTTCCCATTACAGCATAGCTTCCCATTTCCAGAGTTCCTCCTTCAACCACTTCCAATACCGCACTGGAGGTATATCCGGATACATTCGCAGTTGCTGTTATCGTATGGCCATTTTGGATTGTCACTCTTGTTCTGATATAAGGAGTTCCAAGTGGAGGATACTCTGTCGCAGGATAGACCCACACTCCACCGGAATACTTTTCCCAGCTGTCTGCAACATTCCATAGGCCTGACTGATGACTGCGATAATCGCCTTCAGCTGGCTGTCCATTGAGCCTGAAACAGAATGCAAGAGTAAATAAAAATATAAGAAAAGAATAAACCCGCCTTTTCATTTCCTGTTAGGTTATTATCATATAGGACTCTTTTAAACCTGATGAGGTTGCTTTGAGCTAACCGATTATCAGACCGCAATATAGGAATTATTTGAAAAATGTGAATAACTAACAATAAAAGTTAATAATTCCAGGTCTTTAAATCCGGGAACTTAAGATTAATGACATAGAAGCCGGCATCCTCTGAAGTGGGTCTGAATTGCGGATGCTGAAGACCCCCTGCCGGCGCTCAGGCCGGCGCACCCCCCCTGACGCTCCTAACGGAGGTCAGGGCAGGCCTGAAGGGGGTATCAATCGTGAAGGAAGATTATTCAGGTTGAATTAAAAGCCTGAGTTCCCTGTGGCGAGGGCAAGTGTGTTGGGAACTCTGCGTTCCCGGCGGTTAAAAAAGATAACCCGAAGCCAGTAGCCTGTTGCCTTTAACCCTGTATTGGGTACCGTATTCCATCTTCCCAAACCTGTTCTTAAAAAAAACTATATTTGCCCTAAATACCCCGGAAATGATCCTGAAACAACATACCTTCATTATCCTGATCCTGTTTTTTTCACTCTCTGGAAAAGCCTACACACAAGAGATACCCCATTCCGTAAGCAATAAAGGGGTATATGATTTCCTGGATGAACTGGCCGGAATGAAGATAATCTCAATTAACTCTGCAATAAAACCTTATTCACGACTCCATATTGCTAAAAAACTCGAAGAAGCAACTCTGTCAAAAGACCGGTTAAGCTCCAGGCAGAAGAAAGAGCTCGATTTCTACATGCTCGATTTCGGTAAGGAACTGAATACCGGCAAAGACTGGAAACGACGCAAAGACCTGTTCTATTACAGTGATTCTCTATTCTCGCTTACCGTTAACCCGGTAATCGGAGGTGAGCTTTTCAATAATGGCTCAGGTAACGCAACATACTGGCGGAACGGTGCTGAAGCAAGGGGTTATGTTAAGAATTGGGGCTTCTATGCATCTCTGCGGGATAATCACGAAAAACCTTTCCTCGGAAGACCCGCTTTCCTTTCAAGAAGAGAAGGCGGCCATATAAAAAATGGAACCGACTGGAGCGAGATGCAGGGAGGGATCACTTATTCCTGGAAATGGGGATACGCCGGAATGATAAAAGACAGGCAACAATGGGGAAGCAACTATAACGGCGCTAACATTTTCGGGGGCAACAACCCGACATTTGTTCAGTTCAGGTTACAGATCAACCCGGCAGAGTGGTTTTCTTTCAACTATTTTCATGGCTGGCTTAATTCACAGGTTGTCGACAGCGCTGATTCATACTGGGTGAATAACAGCTATGGAAGCGATTACAGGGAAGTGTATCATAAGAAGTTTGTTGCAGCCAATATGTTCACTTTCACCCCCTTCAGGGGTCTCAATATTTCTGCAGGGAACAGTATCATCTATTCCGATGAGAATATAAATCCTGCATATATTATTCCTTTGTTCTTCTATAAATCGGTAGACCATTCGATGACATCGGGCATAGATAATATGAACTCCCAGATGTATCTCGATGTCAGCTCCCGGCAGATCAGGCACCTTCATCTCTATGCAACAATGTTTATCGATGAACTTTCGGTTGAGAGGTTCACAAAAGATTCTGAATGGAATTTCTTCAGCTGGAAAGGAGGATTCAGGCTGACTGATCTTCCTTTCTCAAACATTTCATTTACAACAGAATTCACTTATACCTATCCTCTCACCTTCCAGCATTATGTTCCCACTCTCACGTTCGAGATGACTGGTTTCAACCTTGGTCATTATCTGAAAGACAATTCGAAGGAATGGTATTTTGCTATCGATTATAAGCCAATCAGGGCATTGAATATCAATGTTTTCTTTCTCGACGCTGTAAGAGGTTCCGACTACACTGAGACAGGTGGTAACAGGCTTGGCAATCCGCCGCTCGAATCTGTCGCATGGCAAAACCGGACCTTCGGCCTCAGGGCGGATTACCAGGTTATAAACGATGTGTATGCCTGGCTGTCTGCATTCCGCAGCGAGATAAGCGGCGATGAGAGGTGGAGCCCCGCCTACTTTCATGGAAAGCAGAGCAATATAAATGTCGGACTGACGGTCGGGTTTTAGAGCAAGACATTTCGAAAAAAATAGAACACGGATGACCAGATAAGACGGATTGTTACTGATTTGATCTGTGTAAATCCGTTAAATCCGCGTCATCAGTGTGCTATTAATATTCTTGCAGAGAGGGGCAGGGGGTGAGTTCATGTAGTGCAAGCAACTTTCTTTTCTAAAAATTAGTCTTGTATTTAGATTTTTTTTATTACTTCACGCCACCTAAACTGACTTAACATTAGCATGGAGATCCGGCGATTCAGGGTAATCACTGTACTGGCTGATATTGTGATAATAGCAGTATCCTTCCTGGTAATGGTCTGGTACAAGCCTGCCAGTCTCAGATCGGTTCTCCCTTCCCATTATACTTTCTTCATCGCCCTTGCCGTGATGTGGATCATCGTCTCCCTGGTTAACGGCAAGATGCACCGTGGGAAAATCGTTAACTATTCTTCTTTGTTCACCCGGGTGCTGACAAGCAATATAATCGCTATCTCAATAACTGCACTTCTGATGTATACCCTCCGCGATTATGCATTCTCAAGAACCGTTGTTCTGGGTACAGCTATCCTCGCGACATTATTTGAGTTGGGAATAGGTTCCCTCTATATTGCCTATAAGAAAGCGAAGCTCCAGGAATACGAGGATTATGATAAATATAAAAGCTACCGCAAGCCAACGGAATACGACCTCGTCAAGGAAAAAAACGGGAACGGACGCAGGCAGAAAGTGCAGGTGCATCCTTCAATAATCCGGGCTCTCCTGAAGGAATGCGGGGAGGAGATGACAAGGAGTATTCTGAGAATGACATCGAGGCCGATTAATGAACATACGGCAGTGCTCTCGACAACAACTGTCTTCAACATAAGCGGACTTCCGCGGAATAAATATGAGAGCATAATAAACCTGCATAAGATCAACGATATAAAACGGCTTGATGAATTCTTCGATGCCGTGAATTCCAAGCTGGATGACAAAGGCTATTTCCTCTGTTGCGTGGAAACAAAGGATCAGAGGAAAAGAAGGATACTGAGGAAGTATCCGCCTGTGCTTAATTATATGTTCTACACGGCCGACTTCATGGTAAAAAGAGTATTTCCGAAGTTTAAGGTTACAAGAGGGATATATAATTTTCTTACAAGAGGAGAGAATACTGTTATATCAAGAGCCGAAGCGCTCGGCCGGCTTTCGAGGGCCGGATTCAGGATAAGGCAGGAATCATTTATCGGGAGGATCCTGTGTATTGAAGCAATAAAAGCAGGGACACCTCTTCCAAAAAATGGCACTAATCACGCGCCTCTGATAGCGCTTCCCCGAGTTGGAAAGGATGGAAAGATCATTAAAGTTTACAAGCTCAGAACGATGCATCCTTATTCGGAATATATCCAGGATTATGTCTACCGTCTTCATTATCTCCAGGATGGAGGCAAGTTCAAAAATGATTTCCGCATCACATCATGGGGAGGGATCTGCAGAAAGATATGGCTTGATGAGCTGCCGATGTTCATCAATCTTATGAAAGGCGAGATGAAGCTCTTCGGTGTGCGACCTCTCAGCCGTCAGTATTTCGAGCTCTACAAGCCCGAGATCAGGGAGCGGAGAATAAAATACAAACCCGGGCTCATTCCCCCATACTATGCCGACATGCCCCAGGACCTTGATGAGATCCAGTCCTCTGAGCTCAGGTACTTCGATGCTTACGACAAGCATCCTCTTCTTACCGACATGCGGTACCTTACCAGGTCAGTGTGGAATATAATCTTTAAGAGAGCAAGATCGAATTAAAGTCGTGCAGGTCGTGCAGGTCATGCCGAGCTGTTAGCCTCTGTGGTTCTCAGTGGTCTCCCTGAAACACTGAAACTCTGAAACTCTGAAACACTGAAACTCTGAAACACTGAAACACTGAAACACTGAAACACTGAAACTCTTAACCCACAATATATATTAGTTAATTTTACTAAGATTATTAGAAATAGTTTCGTTAAATTTACTTAATAAAGGATAATACTTAGTTAATTCTAATGAATATCAGATGAAAAATGTGCTTAAGACAGTAATTGCTGATTTTCATTCAACAAGGCTCAGATCAAGTTTAAGAAGGAATGTTGAGCTCCCGGTTGATTCCGGAACAATAATAACTGTGATTGGGGTCAGAAGAAGCGGGAAAACATATCTTTTATATGAAACAATTAAAAGAATTATTGAAAAAGGTATTCAAAAAAGAAATATCATTTATATAAATTTTGAAGATGAAAGGCTTGGGCTCAGGCAGGATCAGCTTGATCTGATTCTCCAGGCATATCTGGAGCTATATCCAAAGTCAGATCTGAGCAGGTGCTATTTCTTTTTTGATGAAATACAGAATATCGGGGGATGGGAAAGATTTGTTCGCAGGATATTTGATTCAGTAAGTAAGAATATTTACATAACCGGATCGAATTCCAGGTTCCTGAGTTCAGAAATTGCAACCGAGCTTCGCGGACGAACCATAAGCTATACTCTTTATCCGCTTAGTTTTGCAGAGTATCTCAGGTTCATAAATGCAGAAACTGATTACAATGGGACTATCCAGAGGATATCTGTACTCAATAATTTCAAATCATTCATGCTCTACGGAGGATTTCCGGAGCTGGTTGAGATGGAAGAAATGCTGAAAATAAAAAAGCTCCAGGATTATTTTAATACAATCATCTACAAAGACCTGATCGACCGGTATAATATTTCAAGTCCGGCTATTCTGAAGTACTTCTTAAAGCGTATTCTGTCGCAGGTTACAAAACCTGTATCAGTTAACAGGATCTATAACGATTTCAGATCTATGGGGTACAAGGTAAGCAATAATCTTTTGTACGAATTTTCGGATTACATACAGGCATCTTTTACATATGTACTGATAAACAGGTTTGACTATTCCGAAATTAAGCAGGAAAGAAGTGAGAAAAAAGCCTATGCCATTGACAATGGTATTTTGTCATCCATAGATTATTCTTTTTCAGAGAACCATGGTAAGCTGCTGGAGAATTTGGTGGCTCTGGAACTTATTAAATCGGGAAAGGAGATAATGTATTTCAGAAACAATATCGAATGTGATTTTATAACAAAAGAAAAGAAAAGTTTTGAGGCGGTTCAGGTCAGTTTCTCGATTCTCGATGAAGACACAAGAGAAAGGGAAATTGATGGCCTTCTGAGCGCTTGTGAATACTTAAAAACTAAAAATGGAATTATTGTGACCTTTGAAGAAGAAGATAATTTCAAGATCAATAATATTAATATTGAAGTGATTCCGGCGTTTAAATACTGCCTGTAAAGGCTTTGATCACGGTCAGTATAGTAAGCAGTAACCAGAAGGAGTGATCAGTAATCAGTAATCCTAACGGTCGCTGAAACTCTGAAACTCTGAAACTCTGAAACCCTGAAACCCTGAAACCCTGAAACCCTGAAACCCTGAAACCCTGAAACCCTGAAACCCTGAAACACTGAAACTCTGTGGTTTTCTTTGCGTCCTCTGCGAACGCCGGAATGTGCGAAGGCATCTTTGCGTTCTCTGCGGTTAAAAGACAGTCCAGGGTCAATTTCTATTATTAATTATTAGCTATATTATAATATAACTACTGCTCTTTTCACAGTTTATCTTAACCGCAAAGAACGCAGAGTACCCACGCTCTGGCCATACCCTCGCAAAGGACGCAGAGTACTGAAACTCTGAAACCTGAAACTCTGAAACACTGAAACTCTGTGGTTTTCTTTGCGTCCTCTGCGAACGCCGGAATGTGCGAGGGCATCTTTGCGTTCTCTGCGGTTAATAGACCCACGCTCTGGCCATACCCTCGCAAAGGACGCAGAGTACTGAAACTCTGAAACCTGAAACTCTGAAACCCTGAAACTCTGTGGTTTTCTTTGCGTCCTCTGCGAACGCCGGAATGTGCGAAGGCATCTTTGCGTTCTCTGCGGTTAATAGACCCACGCTCTGGCCATACCCTCGCAAAGGACGCAGAGTACTGAAACTCTGAAACTCTGAAACGTTGAAACTCCCCGACGCTTACGATCGGGATCTCTGCATCGCAACGACCAGAATGTGAAACTCTGAAAATATATATATACACTTACGAAAAACTTCGATACGAAAAATATCGTATATTTACATACGTAATATTACGTTATGAAAATTTCCGGAATAAAATCCAATCCATTTAAATTTGGGACAGTTGTCGACAGTCAGTTTTTTACTGACAGAAAAGTTGAGCTTGAAAGGATTTCCTCCCATCTGAAAAGTGAAAACCATCTTATTTTAATCAGTCCGCGGAGATATGGGAAAACCAGTCTTATTAAAAAAGTCATTAATGAATCTGGCAGACCATTTATCTATCTTGATCTGCAGATGGTTCTTTCAAATGAAGATCTGGCCGCCCAGTTATTGAAGCGTATATACCGAATATATCCGGTACAAAAGCTTAAGAATCTTATTAAAGGATTCAGGGTAATTCCGGTTGTAAATATTAACCCGGTAACCGGCCAGACAGAGATTTCTTTCAAAACAGAAAATCAGAAACTCGCACCGATTGAAGATGTACTTGATCTGGCTGAAAAGATTTCAACAGATAAGAAGAAAATAGTAGTTGTATTTGATGAATTTCAGGAGATCTTTCACATTGACAAAGGCATTGACCGTTTTCTGAGATCTGTAATGCAGTCGCATAAAAATTTGAATTACATCTTTCTCGGCAGCAATGAATCAATGCTAATGGAGATCTTTGAAAAAAAGAATTCCCCATTTTACAGGTTTGGTTCGTTGATGACTCTGGATAAAATACCGATACCGGAGTTTATAGAATTCCTTTCAGGAAGATTCAGGAGATTAACAAAACATTATGATATAATTTCAAACCAGATTATTGAAATAACAGTTTCTCATCCTTTTTATACCCAGCAGCTCGCCTTCGAAGTCTGGGAAATCCTGGAACAAACAGGATTCAAAGATGAAATTGTAACTCAGGCAACAGATTTAATAGTCAGAAGTCATGACAATGACTATGAAAGATTGTGGAACACTCTGAATCGCACTGATATGATCATCCTCACAGGAATAGCCTCCATCACATCTTCGCCATTGTCTGAAGATTTTTCAAAATCTTTCGATGCGGGAGCAGTGACAACGATATTCAGCGCACTTCAAAGACTGGTAAAAAAAGGACTTCTTGTAAAGGAAGGAACATTATATATTATTGATGATCCTTTCTTCAAACGATGGATCAGCTACCGCAGACAAATATGAATAAGGCAGTAAGTAGTAATCAGTAAACAGTAATCAGTGATCAGTGATCAGTAATCAGTAAAAATAAAGCTAATAGCTTTACTCTTCTCATTACGCTCTACACTAAATACTGAATACCGATTACTGAAACGCTGAAACTCTGAAACCTGAAACCTCACCTCCGCTAAAGCTACGGTGAGCAAAGTCTGAAACACTGAAACATTGAAACCCTGAAACCTCACCTCCGCTAAAGCTACGGTGAGCAAAGTCTGAAACCCTGAAACCTCACCTCCGCTAAAGCTACGGTGAGCAAAGTCTGAAACCCTGAAACCTCACCTCCGCTAAAGCTACGGTGAGCAAAGTCTGAAACCTGAAACCTCACCTCCGTTAAAGCTACGGTGAGCAAAGTCTGAAACTCTGAAACCTCACCTCCGCATAAAGCTCCGGTGAGCAAAGTCTGAAACTCTGAAACCTCACCTCCGCATAAAGCTACGGCGAGCAAAGTCTGAAACCCTGAAACCTCACCTCCGCATAAAGCTCCGGCGAGCAACGCCTGAAGCACTGAAACCTCACCTCCGCATAAAGCTACGGCGAGCAAAGTCTGAAACTCTGAAACTCCCGATGCCGGATGCCTGTTGCCCGTTACCTTTATCCGTTCACCGGTGTACCATGTGCCATAAGTAAAAACACCCATTTTTCATTTTTTTCATTCCCTTTTTTGGAGATATTAAAAATGCGAGTAAGTTTGTTACTCAAAAAAGGCGAAAAGCGAAAGGCTAAAGGCGAAAGAAAAACCTGAAGAAAACCTCTAAAATCAGATTATTCAAGCTATTACCTTTTACTTATTACCTGAATGTTGCGAGTTGGATGGTGGTGAGCCCTGAGCCCTGCGCCAAACCTTCGCCAAGGCTACGGTTTGCAAAGCCTGGTTAGTCCATGTGACTGACGGGGCGAAAGCTTGGAAAAATTTCAGAGTTTCAGGGTTTCAAAAGTTTCAGAGCTGTCTAAAATGACAACGATAAAGAGATTTGAGGATCTGGAAGTTTGGAAGTGTTCAAGAGAGTTATGCAAGAAAATAAAGAAGGTTTGTGATGCAACTTCCCTGAATAAAGATTTTTCACTTAAGGATCAGATTCTTAGTTCATCCGGTTCATGCATGGATAATATTGCCGAAGGATTTGAAAGAGACGGAAATAAAGAATTCATAAACTTTCTTTATATATCAAAAGGCTCAATTGGAGAAACAAGATCGCAAATTCACAGAGCATTTGATTTTGGACATATAGATCAGAAAACATACGAAGATCTGTTGAATGATTGTCTGAATATTTCTGCTAAAATTTCCCACTTCATAAATTACCTTCATAATTCAGAAATCAAAGGTCTGAAAAAGAAATTCCAATAACCCTGAAACTCTGAAACACTGAAACTCTGTGGTTTTCTTTGCGTCCTCTGCGAACGCCGGAATGTGCGAAGGCATCTTTGCGTTCTCTGCGGTTAAAAGACAGTCACAAGGAAGACTCAATTTCTATATATTAATTATTAGCTATATTATAATATAACTCTTGCTCTTTTCATAGTTTATCTTAACCGCAAAGGACGCAGAGTACCCACGCTCTGGCCATACCCTCGCAAAGGACGCAGAGTACTGAAACCCTGAAACTCTGAAACTCTGAAACACTGAAACACTGAAACGTGATCGGTACGTTGATAACCTCCCAAACCCGCATAAAATTGCTGAAGAAGTTCTTCCTGAACTCCAGCATCAAGGCTCATCTCCGCGGGCTCGAGGCTGAGTTTGGCGATTCAACGAATGCAATAAGGGTTGAGCTGAACAGGTTTGAGGAGGCAGGGCTGCTTGTTTCATCGCACGATAGCAATAAGAAACTTTACCAGGCGAACGAGAAACATCCGCTTTTTTCTGATATACACAGTATTATTCTTAAGGAGACAGGTCTCGATAAAGTGATCGAGAAGGTCATTCATCGTATGGGCGACCTTATCTGCATATACCTGACGGGGGATTTTGCACATGGTAAGGATAGCGGCGTTATTGAGCTTATACTTGTCGGTCAGAACCTCGACCGTGAATACCTGGACCGGAAAATGCTGCAGGCAGAGCAGCTTGTCGGACGGAAAGTATCTTGCCAGGTTATTGAGCCAGACAATGCAGGAGAACATTTGATAAATTACAATCCAATGGATCTGCTGCCACTGTGGAGCAGTAAGGTTAACGGGAACGAGGAGCAAAAAAGTAATCGGTAACGGGTAATCGGTAATCGGTTACCCGACTACACTGAATACTGAATACTGAATACTGAATACTGATTACTGATTACTGAAACACTGAAACTCTGAAACATGAAACCCTGAAACCCTGAAATGGAACTGCAACTCATTCAAAACAAGATTTATGAAATCAGAGGTACTAAGGTGATGATGGATTTTGATCTGGCTGAGCTTTATGAAGTGCCAACGAAAGCATTAAATCAGGCTGTAAAAAGGAACATTGGCCGTTTCCCATCAGATTTTATGTTTCGTCTGACAATCGATGAATGGCGGGATATGCGGTCACAATTTGTTACCGCATCAGGAGATCATAAAAAAATGCGGTCACAGAATGTTACCACATCGCTGACAAAGAGGACCAAGAATGCAACTCCTTATGCTTTTACCGAACAAGGTTTGGCGATGCTGAGCGGGATTTTAAATTCAGATAAAGCTATACAGGTAAACATAGCAATCATGAGGGCATTTGTTCTAATCAGACAATATGCACTCACGTATAAAGAGTTAACTGATCGGTTAAAAGAGATTGAAGGAAAGTTTACCGATGTTTATGATGCAATAAACTACCTTTTAGAGAAAGATAAACAGCAAGTAGAACAAAGTGAAAGAAAACGAATTGGCTTTAGATCAAATTACTGAAACTCTGAAACTCTGAAACCCTGAAACCCTGAAACACTGAAACTCTGAAACCTCACCTCCGCTAAAGCTACGGTGAGCAAAGTCTGAAACCCTGAAACCTCACCTCCGCTAAAGCTACGGTGAGCAAAGTCTGAAACTCTGAAACCTCACCTCCGCATAAAGCTCCGGTGAGCAACGCCTGAAGCACTGAAACTCTGAAACACTGAAACATTGAAACCTGAAACCTCACCTCCGCTAAAGCTACGGTGAGCAAAGTCTGAAACCTGAAACCTCACCTCCGCTAAAGCTACGGTGAGCAAAGTCTGAAACCTGAAACCTCACCTCCGCTAAAGCTACGGTGAGCAAAGTCTGAAACTCTGAAACCTCACCTCCGCATAAAGCTCCGGTGAGCAACGCCTGAAAACTCTGAAACTCTGAAACTCTGAAACCTAGAAGCCCTGAAATGAAAAAACTAGTCTACCTGAGCATAATCCTGCTCTTCACAGGCTGTACTTCACAGAAGAAGCTTGCTTATCTGAATAATCTCTCTGAAACAGATGGTGAGTCATTTCCAATGGATATACCTGAATATAAAATTCAACATAGAGATATACTATATATTACAGTAAAAGGAATGTTGCCAACAGGAGTGATTGAAGACTTCCTTGCCGGTTCAAGCAGAACAGGCGGAACATACACACAAAGTGAGGCAGGTCAATACATCTATGGTTTTGATGTAAATAGCAATGGAGAAATATTGCTGCCTGTGATGGGCTCAATTCAGGTTGCAGGTAAGACCCTCGAAGAAACAAGATCTTTAATCCAGGTTGAGGCGAACAAACAGTTCAACAATGCAACAGTAGAATGCAAATTGCTAAGTTTTAAGTTCACTGTAATAGGAGAGGTTAAAGCTCCGGGTACATATATTAATTATAATAATTATCTGACTGTTCTTGAGGCTATCGGTCGTGCAGGCGGAGTAAGTGATTTCGGGCGGCGCGATAAGATTCTTATCATCCGGCCGGATGCCACTGGTACAAAGACCTATTCACTCAATCTTCAGGATAAAACCATGCTCACAAGTGAAGCTTATTTTCTTTTGCCAAATGATGTTATCATAATCGAACCGGAATCAAAGAAGATCTTTAATCTGAACCTGCCTACCTACACTTTTATGTTTACCGCGATGACATCTGCCATTACCACAACATTGTTACTTATAAATTTTCTTAAATGATCAGAAATTACATTTAAAATTGAAAACTGATCACTAAATACTCAAATACCTCACCATGAACCCCCAATCCCAACCTACTCCTTCCTATCTGGTTGAAGGAGAAACCATCGACATCAAACGGTATATTTCATTATTCCTGAGTAACTGGTACTGGTTTGCCATTTCACTGTTCATATCCGTAAGCATAGCTTATGGGATTAACAGGTGGTCAGAAAAGGTATATACTGTTTCATCTACCCTTTTAATTAAGGACGATCAGAATGGTGCTCTAACAGAAATATTCCCAGGCTCTGAGGGATTCAGAAGCATGCAAATTGTTAATAATGAGATTGGGATACTTAAATCGCTTAATCTGAATTACAGGGTAATGCAGAAATTACCTGAGTTCTGTATAGTGTATACGTCTGTTGGAAAGAGGGGGATAGTAGAATCGAGGATGTATAAATCTTCACCTTTTGTTGTGCTTTATGACTCGATTGAAAAGCAATCCCGCGGGAGAAAGGTTAACATAAGGATTCTTTCGGAGAATAATTACAGGATCGAATTTAATGGAGACCAGGATTATGAGAAAGAGCTAACATTCGGAGAGCGCTTCAATGAAGCAGGTTTTGATTTTGTCATAGACAGACGGAACAGGAACTTCGAATTTGATCCTTCTGCCTCGAATAAATATTATTTCTATTTTACCGATCTTGTTTCTATGGCTAACCAATACAGGAGGAAGCTATCTGTCTCACCCATTCAGGAAGATGCATCAATGGTGACTCTCACTACTTCAGGATTTGTTCCCCAGCAGGAAGCTGATTACTTGAATACTTTAATGGATGTATATCTTGAATTCGGACTGGAATATAAAAATCAGACAGCAGCACAAACCCTGGAATTTATAGAAGATCAGCTCACTACTATATCTGATTCCCTAAGGATTGCAGAAAATAATCTCGAGAGTTACAGGCTTACGAACAAGCTGATCGATATAAGCAGGGAAGGATCAATGATCCAGCAGAAACTCGAGCAGGTCGATGTAGAACGCACCAGGTTGAAGATGCAGAAGAATTATTACGGATACCTGAAAGATTATTTAGATTCAAAGAGAGAGAGTGCTGATATTATTGCACCATCAGTGGTGGGTATAACAGATCAGGTACTATTAAACCGTGTCGAAGAGTTGGCGGGATTACAAAAGCAAAAGAGGCAGCTTTCGATTAATTTTTATGAGTCTGCCGAACCATTAAGGATAATGGAAGCAAACATAACAAATGCAAGGAGATCTATAAGTGAAAATGTAAATGACGGATTGCAGAACACAGAACAATCGATTGCAGATGCAGACAGGAGGCTTGAATT
Source organism: uncultured Bacteroidota bacterium (assembly GCA_963744745.1). Classification (GTDB taxonomy): domain Bacteria; phylum Bacteroidota; class Bacteroidia; order Bacteroidales; family VadinHA17; genus LD21. Next base: position 98,399 of record CAVUVD010000014.1, read on the forward strand.
GATTGATTTGGAGATCAAGAAATTGCCAACTACTGAGCGTCAGATGATAAAGATCCAAAGGAAATTTGATATTAATAACACTGTATATACTTTCCTTCTTGAAAAGAGAGCAGAAGCGGGCATAGCAAAAGCCTCGAATGTCCCTGATAACAGGATAATAGATAAAGCAGGCTTTTTTAGCAGCTCTTTAATAAAACCTAAAGCATCAAGGAACTTGATGACTGCAATCATGTTTGGTATTTTATCTCCTTTGGTATTAATTGTATTTATCGATTATTTAAACAATAAGATCATTGATAAAAAGGATATTGAGAAATCAACATCAGTACCAGTTTTGGGCTATGTTAGCCATAACACAATGGAGACAGAGATGCCGGTTGTTAAAAACCCGGGATCTACATTGTCAGAGTCCTTCCGGTCTGTACGAACAAACCTGAAATATTTTCTTAAGGAAACCGGTAACCCCATTATTTCTGTAAGCTCGACAATATCAGCCGAAGGGAAAACATTTGTATCCGCTAATCTTGCAGCCATCCTGGCCATGTCGGGTAAGAAAATACTACTTGTAGGTCTTGATCTACGAAAACCCCGTATACATAAGATATTAGGGATCAGCAATGCTAAAGGGATCAGCAATTTTCTTATAGGAGAAGAAAAATTTGAAAACGTTATAATTAAGACAGAAGTCGAAAACCTCTGGTATGCTCCAGCCGGACCCGTGCCACCTAATCCCGCCGAGTTAATTGACTCAGTATCAATGAAAAACTTTATCAAAACGGCAAAGGAAACTTTCGATTATATAATTATCGATACCCCTCCTGTGGCAATTGTAACAGATGCACTCCTGGTTTCATCATTCACTGATTTTTATATCTTCGTGGTAAGGCAGAGATATTCATCAAAAACCACTCTTGAGCTTATTGAAGAGCTTCGTAAAAACGGAGTTATTAAAACCTTAGGTATAATCGTAAACGATATAAAACTGACGGGATATTATGGATATGGCCTTAGGTATGGATACGCTTTGGGATATGGTTATAATTATGGTTATAATTATTATAACCAATATCGTAAATACAGAAATTCCGGTGCAACAAATAGATATTACACGGATGAAGCTGGTAATCAATGATGTCCAATAATTGACAGTTTTCATGTATGAAAGCATTAGCATTGTGAGTATTAGTTTTATGACAAATCCTTCATTTTAATCTATCATGTTAAATAAAAAAACAGTAGCTGTTGTTGTACCTGCATTTAACGAAGAAAAGCAAATTGGGATTGTAATTGAATCAATGCCGGATTTTGTAGATCGGATTATAGTTGTATCAGATTGTTCAACTGATAGTACGCTGAAATGTGTAAAAAGATATCTTGGAACAATACACAATGAAAATGCACTAGATATTAAGAAAAAGAGAATAGTCAGAACTTTCCATAATGATGCTGAAATAAAATTAGAAGAACTCAATCAGAATGAACTAAGTTTCTTCCCAAAATCAGAAATACTTAATAATGATCCTGAAAAAGACAGGATAATACTTATCAATAACCTTAAGAACTCTGGTGTTGGAGCAAGTATTGCCAGGGGATATAAATGGTGTAAAGATAATCAGATCGACTGCACTGCAGTTATGGCTGGTGATGCACAAATGGATCCTAGTGAGCTTGAATATATCTGTGGTCCTGTAATTTATGATAACATTGATTACGTAAAAGGCAACAGGTTAATTCATGGGAGCGCAAGTACTTATATCCCAAAAACACGTTTCTTCGGGAACTCTGTTTTATCAATACTTACGAAAATTGCATCAGGTTACTGGAGAATTTCTGATACTCAAACCGGTTTTACAGCTATTTCACTTTCAGCATTACGGGCAATTAAATTGTATGAAATCTACAGGCGATATGGTATGCCAAATGACATGCTCGTTAAATTGAATATGGCTTATTGTACAATAAGGGAAGTACCCATTAAACCTGTATACTTCATAGGGGAAAAATCAAAAATGAAAGTTTATAAGGTCATTCCAAGAATTTCAATTTTATTATTGAAATCTTTTTTTAAAAGATTATGGTTGAAATACTTCCTCAAGGATTTTCATCCCCTTTTTATTCTGTACAATTTAGCTTTTATTCTCGGAATTGTCTGGTTCCCTTATATCGGGAAAATAATAAAAATACTTATTAAAGGACAAAATGCATCATTCGAAACTTTAATTGCATTCACATTTCTTGGAGTAACTGCTATTCAATTCTTAATATTTGCAATGTGGATGGATATACAGGATAACGAGCGATTATATAAGTAGCAACTATGTGTGGGATTTTCGGAATTATTCAAATTGAGAAAAAGCAAGATACAGGGAAAATTTTTCGCTCACTTTGTCTGTTATCAGAGTCCCGGGGGAAAGAAGCCTCAGGCTTTGCTGTAGTTGATAAACATAAGATTAAAGTATTTAGGCTGCCTTTACCATCCAAGGAACTTGTACAGACGAAGGTTTTCAAAGACCAAGTTTATTCACCATCAGAATCATTTATCGGTATCGGCCATTCCAGACTTGTTACCAATGGTTATGAGCATTATGACGAGAACAACCAACCAGTAGTAAAAAACGGTTTTACAGTTATCCATAATGGAATTATAGTGAATCAGGAAAAGCTATGGAATAAGTACGGCCCTGATAAAAGGGCATCCGATCTTGATTCTGAGATTATTCCAACTTTAATTTCTGAACATTTATATAAGACTAAGGATCTCGGAAAATCAATTGGAGAATTCTTTTCTGAGATTTATGGAGTAACCAATATTGCTTTAGTCTCAATTTTTTATGCTAATCTCTTTTTAGCTACTAACAACGGTTCTTTACACTACTTTTCAGGACCAGGAATTTTTGTCTTTTCTTCCGAAAGGTACATTCTGGAAAGGGTAATTTCTATTCATAAGTTAAAAATCCCTTTTGGTTCAATAACTCAGGTTCTTCCCGGGCAAACCATAAGCATATCATATAAAAATGTGGATATTGAAACGAAACATTTTGGTGAGACCTTTAACAATATCGTGTATATAAATCCTTCTCTTGAAAATGAAATACTTAAAGAAAATGTTAACCGGAAACAATTTATTAATACCTCACTTAGCCATGTGAAATCAGAAGTATTACCTGACTTCCTGGGAAAATTTAAAAGCCGGAGCGAACAAATATCCAATCTTCGAAGATGCACAAAATGTATTCTTCCAGAAACCTTCCCTTATATAAGTTTTGACCAAAGTGGCGTATGTAATTACTGTAGAAATCATAAACAACACAAACCTAAAGGAGAATCTGAATTAAAGAATTTCGTTTTTAATTTTCGAAAAATTGATAATAGGCCGGAATGCCTTCTGCCATTCTCCGGAGGTCGTGATAGCAGCTACGTTTTGCATTTTGTTGTAAAAGAACTCGGATTAAAACCTTTAGCTTTTTCATATGACTGGGGTATGATTACTGACCTGGCAAGAAGAAATCAAGCCAGGTTATGTGCTAAACTAGGAGTTGAACATATTTTAATATCGGCAGATATTAGAAAAAAAGAGATAATATAAGGAAGAACGTTCTTGCTTGGTTGAAAAGACCATCCCTGGGCACAATTCCATTATTCATGGCAGGAGATAAACAATACTTCTATTATGCCAACATATTGATGAAACAAAATAATCTTAGCCTTTCCATCCTTGGAGAAAACCTTCTTGAGAAAACAAGTTTTAAATCAGGTTTTTGTGGAATAAAGCCCGATTTCGGAACCCATAATACTTATAATCTATCAATTTTAAATAAAATAAAGCTGGCATCTTATTACGGCTCTGAATTCATTACTAATCCAAAGTACTTGAATTCATCACTCTTTGACACATTGGATGCTTTTAAATCGTACTATCTAATTAAACACAATAACATAAACATTTTTGATTATATAAACTGGGACGAAGATTTAATTACGAGTACTTTATTGACTGAGTATGATTGGGAAATTGACCCTGGAACAAGAACTACATGGAGAATAGGTGATGGCACGGCAGCTTTTTATAATTACATATATTACATGGTTGCAGGATTCACGGAAAACGACACCTTCAGAAGCAACCAGATCAGAGAAAGAAATATGGATAGGGATGTAGCATTGATAATGGCTCTTGATGAAAATAAAGCAAGGTGGGATGCTATTCAATGGTATTGCAGAACAATAGGAATAGATTTTGAAAAAACTATAAGGACCATTAATAACATTCCGGCTTTATATGAGAAATAGTAAAAAGAAGAAATTCTTGTTCTTTTTTGTACATCCTTCTAAGTATTATTTATTCAGAAATACCGTTAACTACCTGAAAAAAAATGGTCATCAAACTGAGATTATTATAATAAAGAAGGATGTTTTAGAAGATTTAGTAAAACAGGAAGGCTGGGAATATACTAATATCTTTCCTGAAGGGCGCAGGAGCAAAAGCCAGAATTCATTACTAATTTCCTTAACAACTGCAATAAATTTCTTCAAGACAGTCTATCGTTTATTTAGGTATTGCAAGCATAAGAAGTTTGATTTGTTTATAACAGATGATTGTCTGGCAATAATCGGATGGATAAAAAGGAAAAAGGTAATAATGTTTAGTGATGATGACTTAAGTGTAGTTCCATCAATGGCAATCCTATACTTCTTCTCTAGTAAAATAGTCGCTCCGGAGTCAACTGATCTTGGAATGTTTAACAAAAAGAAAATTCCACTCAGAGGTTATAAAGAACTAGCTTTTTTGCACCCCGATTATTTTACTCCAAACAGGGAGGTAGTCGAAGCATTTAACGCCGGACTAAAAAAATACGTTATCATTAGGTTAGTATCACTAACTGCCAGCCATGATGCAAGGAAAAAAGGTTTAAGGGATGATGATATTTTGCGAATAATCGATTGCCTTAATGATGATTATAAGATATTTATTTCCTCTGAAAGACCTCTACCTAGGAATTTGGAGAATAAAAGGCTCCAAATTAAGCCCGAGATGATATCACATGTAATCTATTATTCTGAATTATTGATCAGCGATAGCCAGACAATGACATCAGAAGCTGCCGTTCTGGGGGTCCCTTCGGTAAGATTTAATGATTTCGTTGGTAAAATAAGCTCAATGGAAGAGAAAGAAATCAAATATGGGCTTACTTACGGATTTAAGACGAATAATTTTGAAGCAATGCTTTCCAAAATAAAGGAGCTTATTCAAATGCCTGAGTTAAAAAAAGAATGGCAAAATCGCAGGATGAAGATGTTGGAAAACACAGTTGATGTAAATCATTTTATGTCAAATCTACTTGAAAATTTTAATTAGATACATTTCATAATGAGGGCATGTTATTAATATGATGGAAAGAATATTCAATTACAGACAAAAAAAATTAGCTAAAACTACATTTAAATATGATTTGGTGTTAGATCTCGGTTTTGCCGAGATTCCAAACAAATTTCTAAGAAACAAACATGTAATAGGAGTTGATTTACAAGAGGCAGAAAAACCCATAAATTATCACAAAATAATAATTGGAGATGTTACTAATCTGGATGCTTTATTCGGAATATCATCTATTGATGCAATTTGTTGCGGTGAATTATTCGAGCACTTAATCAATCCGAATGATTTTTTAAAAAAATGCCATTATGTTTTAAAACCAGGGGGTTTATTGGCCTTAACCACTCCAAATCCTCATCATTTTTTTGAATTTGCTTCAACAGTTTTTCTTTCAAAGAAATTTTTTTATACAACAAATCATGTTTGCATTTATCCTCAGAGGTGGCTTATTAGAATGTTTGAAATCGCAGGCTTTACCGATATAAGGATAAAAAGCGGAGGCTTATCCTTGCCAAAGTTTGGAGATATATGGTTTCCCCGACCAATAGCAGAATTCAGTTTTATTTCAGCAAAAGCCCGGAAATTGTAAAAAGTTGTTATTGAAAAACATTATTTCATATTTGATTGGTATCTCAATTTTAGTAATCTTATTCTTCTGGATAGATAAGAATTCTTTGCGATTGTTATTGGAGGCTGACTTAGCCACAATAATAATCTCAATTTTTTTTGCATTAATCTTATATTTATTTTCAGGTATAGAACTCTATTTTATTAGACGACAATTTGGTGTTAGTCTTGGATTGAGAGACATAATTCTTTTACCAATTGTAAGTAACCTTTGGAGTTTTCTTTTCCGTTCCAAGGCAATTTATTGTTTACGACTCTTTTCTTTAAACAAAGATATAATATGTTTGTAAGTGAGAGTTTTTCGATTAGTGTTTACCTTTATTTAGTTACATTAAGTTTTGCAGGCATCTTCGGACTTATTTTTGCTTGTTTAAACAAGATGCTTTTTTCCTGGCTTGGATTATTCTCCCTGATGTTTTTATTGAATCCTGCTTTTATTTTTTTATTAAACAGGATATTCAAAATGTTTAAGCATGCTCATTATTTGCCAATTCTAAAAATTCAAGCATTTCTGTCATCGGTTATTGATAATACGCGAAAATTATGGCAAGACGCGTCTTTTACTTTAATCATACTTATCATAAATATTTTAAGGATAATTGTTAATATTTCATGGTTTTATTGGATTTCAAATTCGCTGGGATTGGGATTATCTGTTGTTACAATTAGCCTTATAAGTTTAATAATGAGTATTTCTGTTATCATAAAAGTTACTCCCGGCAATCTTGGCGTAGCTCAATTAATAACTGGAGGTTTTGTAGGAATGATGGGAATACAACCAGACAAAGCAGTTTTAATAACCCTGTTCGCAACCGCTACTACAATGCTATTAATTTTTACAGTAGGATTTTATGGGAACTACCATTATTTTCAGACGCTTGAGTTTAGTTCACTTCTACGAAAAAATAAGAATGTTTAAAATATAACTGTTAGAACTTAATATCAAGAATTTATTGTTTCTAATTTACTTCAGAAAATTCTATGAATAAAACATTTCTATATTTAAGATCATTATCAGTAAGACAGAAGCTGCTGATCCTTGTTTTTGTTTCTTTAATTCTTAGGACAGTATATTTAATTATTGATCTTAACGCATCTGGTACATCTAAATGGTCGGATGATTGGGAATATCTTTCAATGGGATCTCAAATCGCAAATGGAGACTGGAACCCAAAAATGGAACATTTGCCTTACATGCAGGTTGCTCCTGCCTTCCCGGTTCTTATAGCATTATTCATAAAAATATTTGGGAAGCCCGAAATGCCGGTTTTTGTTTATAATATTATCATTTCTTCATTAATCGTTCCGGTTTTATTTTATCTGGGGAGGTTTCTCTTTAATCAAAAAATTGCATGGTTGTTAGCGTTGTGGGCTGTTATTAATATTGATTTTTTTAAATATAATCCACATTTGCTTAAAGAGCCCACAGTTTTCTTATTCTTGCCACTTACTATACTTTTTCTTGTAAGAGGCATAAAAGATAATAACATTATCCCGTACTTGTTTTTATCAGTTTTTTGTTTTGCATGGCTAATTCATACTGACGAAAGATATGCTATATACGCACCTGTTTTGATGTTTTTCTTTTTCACCCAAAAAAAACTTGGAAATCATAAAATCAAAAGGTTAATATTTATATGGTGTGGGTTATTATTGCTTTTGATGATACCATGGGGAGTAAGGAATTATAAGGTTTTTAACCAGGTAGTTGTTTTAAGTCCTAGGACAACCTCGTTAACTTCAAAACTTTGGGGCGAGGATCTTGCAAAAATATCCTACGTTGAAGCAGATAGATTGAAAGAGGAGATTCCAGTAAAGGCATTTGAATTTGGTGCTGCAAACAGGATTGTACCTCAGAAATTAGATAAGTTTAAGGCCCAAACCCGAACTTTTATAAATTTCTGGCAACCAGCATATTTCAAGGCTACTTTTATTCAGTATGGTTTCAGACCTCAAAAGTGGTCCTTGTTTCACAATATTTCTGGAGTTGTTTTTTATGGTATTTTTCTTCCATTCTATATACTGGGGATAGTATTGTTAATACGAAAGAAACATTTTCTTGCTCTTTTAATTGCATCCATTCCATTAATTCACAGCCTATTACACGCATATTTGATTTCACCATTAGAACGATACCGTTCTCCTGTAAATTTTATAATTGTCATGATAGGCTTATGGGCTATTATTTCATTGTTTGAAAAAACAAGCTTAAAAACTATGCTTTCTAAGAATTTGTTTCAGGGACACTTATCGTCCTAAATAAGCTCTTGCTTGACAAGGGAGTAATTATTAAATAACGCATTTTAAATATTTTGTTGAATTTAAGTTAACATCTCTCTTAACATTCTAGGATCAGTCACAATTGAAGCAATAATTCTTAATTCTTAACTGAATTCTCATATTTCGAATGTCGATAAAACATAAAACAATTAGTGGACTAATATGGAGTATTATTGAGAACTTTTCCAAAAGGGGGATAGCGTTTATCATTGGGATAATTCTGGCACGGTTGTTATCTCCTCGTGAGTTTGGCTTAATAGGAATGATCACCATTTTTATTTCGATTTCGCAATCATTCATTGACAGCGGTTTTACACAAGCATTGATAAGAAAGAAAAATTGCACTCAGGAAGATTTCACAACAGCATTTTATTTCAATCTGGCAACAAGTATATTTTTCTATCTTATACTTTTCTTTCTTCAGGTTATATAAGCAAATTTTATGCTGAACCCCAGTTGAAAATGATAATAAAAGTAATTGGGATCGGCTTAATAATTAATTCATTCGGAATTGTTCAAAGAGCAAAATTAAACAAGAGACTTGATTTCAAATTGCAGACAAAAATAAGTATTATTTCATCGTTAATGTCAGGCACAATTGGAATAATGATGGCTTTGAATGGCTTTGCTGTTTGGAGCTTAGTAACACAGACTTTAGTTGGGCTTCTGGTAACTTCTTTTCTTTTATTTTTATGGAATAAATGGAAACCTGATTTTTCATTTAGCCCGAGTTCATTGCGCGAAATATTTTCATTTGGTTATAAACTTCTCCTTAGTGGTTTAATAGATACCCTTTATAGAAATGTTTACCTTTTAATAATAGGTAAGTATTTTTCAGCAATAGAATTGGGATTCTATACACAGGCCGATAAATTCAATAACATAGCCTCACAAAATATAACTGGTGTTGTTCAACGCGTAAGTTTTCCTGTTTTGTCTGAGATTCAGGATGATACAGCTCAATTAAGGCAAGCCTATAGAAGAATTATTAAAAGCACAATGCTAATAACATTTATTTTAATGTTTGGAATGGCTGCAATTGCAAAGCCATTGGTGTTAGCATTAATTGGTGAAAAGTGGACAAGCTCAATCATCTATTTACAGCTTTTGTGTTTTGTAGGTATGTTTTATCCTCTACATGCAATTAATCTTAATATGTTAAATGTGCTGGGGAGGTCAGATCTTTTTCTTGAAATTGGAAATAATTAAGAAAATATTGGCTTTACCGATTATTTTTATTGCAGTATTTCTTGGAATTAAAATAATGATAATTGGAATGTTAATCAATTCTGTTATTGCATATTTTATTAACAGTTACTACTCGGGGAAACATATAGGTTATTCTAGTGCTCATCAAGTAAGAGATATTTTGCCATCGTTTTTTTTAGCCGGTTTTATCGGAATGATTTTGTATATAGTTGGTAATCTATTACATGTATCTGATATTATCAAATTAATTATCCTGATTTTATTAGGTTTATGTATTTTTATTGCGACCTCTGAGATTATGAAAATAGAGGCATATTCATACATAAAAGAAACATTTTATAAAAATTACCTATTCTGGAAAAGGAGATGAAAAATAATTTTCAAGATCCAATATATGTGACCAAACCTTTTCTTCCGCCGATTGAGAGTTACCTTATCTCAAGGAGATATGGGGGAGTAATATATTAACTAACAATGGCCCTTTCCATGTTGAACTTGAAAAAAGATTGTGCGAGTATCTCGGTGTTAAGTATATATCACTATTTTCAAATGGCACACTTGCACTTCTCACTGCATTTCAAGCTTTGAATATAACAGGAGAAGTTATAACTACTCCTTTTAGTTTTGTAGCGACAACCCATGCTCTATGGTGGAATAATATTAAACCAGTATTTGTTGATATAGAGCCCGAAACATTTAATCTGGATCCAGATAAAATTGAAGCAGCAATTACCCCAAAAACAACTGCTATACTACCTGTACATGTATATGGTAATCCTTGTAATGTAGAGTGGATCAAAAAAATTGCTAATTGCATATGGTTTAAAAGTAATTTACGATGCTTGCCATACTTTTGGAGTTACAATCAAAGGTATCCCTGTTTTGAATTTTGGAGATCTTATCTGTAATGAGCTTTCATGCAACAAAGGTTTATAATACTATTGAAGGAGGTGCCATTGTCTGTCACGATGCTGATACTAAAAAACGAATAGACCAGCTTAAGAACTTTGGTTTTGTAAATGAAATTACAGTTGTTACACCAGGCATAAATGCTAAAATGAATGAGATGCAATCTGCAATGGGGCTCCTGCAACTAAAGCACATTGATGATGAAATTAATAAAAGGCGTATTCTTGTTGAACGATATCGTGAAGAATTATCTAATACTGAGGGTATTGGTTATCTTAATGATTTACCTAATGTAAAACATTGTTATTCATATTTTCCAATTACTGTAGAATTTAAAAGATATGGAAAAACTAGAGATGATGTATATGAACATATGAAAAAGCATAATATTTTTTCTAGGCGATACTTCTATCCCCTCATAAGTCAATTTCCTACATATCGTGGATTGGAAAGTTCAAATAAAGGTAATCTTGTTGTGGCCGAAAAAATTGCAGAGGAAGTCATTTGTTTACCACTATATTCAAATCTCAGTGAAAATGACCAATCAAAAATAATTAATTCAATTAAGCATAAGTAGTTTTATGAATTCATTTTATTCGGAACAAGAATTATTAGGATTAGGATTAAAAAAATTTGGGGAAAATGTCTTAATTAGCAGAAAAACAAGTTTTTATAATCCAAGTCAAATGGTTTTAGGAAATAATGTTCGGATTGATGATTTCTGTATTCTTTCCGGAGAAATTGTATTATCTGATTTTATCCATATTTCGGCCTTTTCAGCTTTGTATGGGCAAAAGGGGATAGTTATGGAAGATTATACGGGATTATCACCGCGATGTATAATTTTTAGCGCAAGTGATGATTTTGGAGGAGATTTTTTAATGAGTCCGATGTGTCCAAGTAAATTCGCAAATGTTAAAGGGGGCAGAGTAACTATAAAAAAGTTCTCACAGATTGGGTCAGGTTCAATTATCATGCCTGATTTGACTATAGGAGAAGGGGTTGTTGTGGGTGCCATGAGTTTTGTTAAAAAAAATTTAGAAGACTGGAAAATTTATGCTGGGAATCCTATAAGATTTATTAAGAATCGCAAAAAAGGATTATTAGATTTCTTTAATAATGACATAAGAAGTATTAACTGATATTGTCTTAAGACAAAAAGCAAGGTTTTTTTAAAGTTCTATGTTTATTATCCCAAATTGATCTAGAATTCAATATTGATGATCTTCCATCTTTTTAAAGCTGCTAATATTCATCATGTTCCTCACATGATTGAGGAAATTTTAAAATGTGCCGAACACACCAATAATCTAGGAGCTGAAGAGCACTTTTTCCTTTTGCGTTTAAATGATAAAGATTACAGACGAGGGGGGATTCCATATTAAGTTTTTATGAATCTATTTTTGATAAATATCACACTAGAAATTATACAATTATAAAGACAGATTTTTGTTTATTACAGCGCTTCTTTAGTATTTCCGAATGGATAACCTTGTTATTCATGACAAACAATTATTGTATGGTCATGGGCTTTTGTTTTGGGTTCCGTTTTTGTTTATGTCTGAATATATAAGGAAAAGAACTTCTATCATATTGTGGGGTGTCGCAGAGACAAAGAAAAGGCATAAAAATATTATATACTCATTATTCTCAAAGATTCAAGTAAAAGTCCTTAGATCATTTAAATTTGTTGGTACTCTTTCTGTTGAAGATATGGACAAAATTATAAATTGGTTCCGATTATCGAATGTTATCGTGATTGGCTATATTCGTGATACCTATTATGAATTTAAAGAGTATAAATATGTTTTTAGCTACAGTTCTCCGACCAAAATCATGATATCTCACAGTTCATTTAGTCACAATTATCATCTTGAAATATTTGAATTATTAGCTCCATTTAAACAAGAGAACATACAAATAATTTGCCCTCTTAGTTACGGCAATAAGGAGTATCGGGAAATAGTAATTGAAAGGGGCAAATATTTTTTTGGTGACAAATTCATCTATTATGATGAATTAATGTCAAGAGAATCATATAATTCTTTATTAGCTTCAATTGACATTTATATTTCCAATGCTGTAATCCAAACTGGCTTATATGTAATTAATTTTTGCATATGTACAGGAAGGAAGATTTATTTGCGAGCGAATAATTTCAATTGGATGTCACATCAAGGTTTTAAAATTTGTAACGTATCGGAACTAAAAGGTATCGAATATAAAGAATTAATCGAACAACCAGATTCCGAATGGTTAAAGCACAATGATAAATTAGCGAATCAAATATTCTCATTAGCTCCTCAAATTGAATTATGGAAGCAAATTTATTGTTAACCTTAACAAAAAACTAAAAAACCTGATTTACTAATGCCATTAAGAAAAATAATCATAATTCTCCTATCAACACTACTTTTATCTCCATTCTTAGCTTATGTGTATACAGTATGGCTTGGGCTTCCTAAAACAATAACTCATTTATTTACATTTTTTGTCTTTGTCTTTGGTATTATATACATATTTAGTAAGAAAAATTTAATTGTTCCAACATTTGCCAAATACTTACTAATATTTGCATTCTACGAATTGATATGGAATGTAATAATTGGATCTGAAAAGCATTATTTAACAGTAATTTTCGCACAAATTCGGGATTTTGCAGTATTTTTTATCATGATTATCATCTATAATTCAACATACACAGAGAGATTCATTAAAAACAGTATATTAATTATGAAGATTACTGTTGTTTTAGCGGCTATAGTATCTATTATTCAGGTATTTAATAATGATTTTTTGGATGCCAATATCTATTTTACTAGTGATGAATCGATTGGAAACCTTTATAATATTCGGAGGAACTCTATTTTTGGTTTTATTTTTCCTGCTTCTTTAGGACTTGCATTTATTCCTTTATTGTCAGTTTTAATTGGATACATGTTACATAATAATGAAAAAAAGTATCCTCTTTATCTTGTTCTAGGTGGATTAGTTTCTTTTCTTTCCAATACAAGGTTTATTCTAGTCGGATTTTTATTGTTATCATTTCAGATAATGATATTCAATAAAGCTCGTATTGGTGGATACTTAAAATACTTTTTTATTCTAGTAATTACATTAATTATTCTGATTAACTTTCTTCGGTATATTGGATATGATTTAAATGATTGGTACAACCAAAGACTTATGGTTGAGGGAAATATACAGGGGACAACCAGGTTATAAAGCAATAGGTAACTTCATATATTTTTTTCCTGAACATCCTTTTTTTGGCACAGGTACAATGACAGATGAAATCAGAGTTGCCTCGAAAGCTGTTGGCAGCTCTCAGATTCATGTAGGCTACCTTTCATTTTTGGTTTATTTCGGTATTTTTGGCTGCTTCTTTCTATTTGGATCTTGGTTTTTATTGTCGAGGAAATTACTAAATACTGCTCAACTTACAAATTATTGGGGTTCTTTTTTCGGATTTCTTACTTTTTTGTGGTCATTTGCCACAATGAATCTATCATTCATTTTTTTCTATGGTATAACCTTTTGTCTTGTATTCGATAAATACTTTCATGATAAATTTTTGCATAAATCATTAATCGAGCAAACAGACCCACCTAATCCAATCTTAATTTAAGTGGGTAAATTCATTCAAGAATCTTGTAAGAAATGATTGTAATATGTTCTGAAGAATGGCAATTAATATAGCATTTGTTGGGAAAACTGCATTTCCTGTCAGTACAGCCTCTTCAAACAGGATACTGGCTTTAGCCGAAGGATTTACAGAGGCTGGTGCAAATGTTGATGTTTATTGTTTTGGTCTTTCAAGGTTCCCGCTAACTGTAAGCCAAAGAAAAGGTAGACTCAATAATGTAAATTGGCACTATTTTAATAAACGGATTTATGCATTCAAGATTAGATTTCTTAATGGTATATATCTGTTTGCAGGACAGTTAAAAGGATATCCATGCCTGTATTTAAGATACAAAAATAAAAGACCAGTTTTTATTACCAGTAATACAAGCATGGGATATATCCTTCCATTATGGATAATTACAAAGTTTTGCAAAGGCAAACTAGTATTTATCAGGAGTGAATTCCCTGACCATGTTCTAAAAAAAGCTTTTATAAAAACATTTTTTATTGAAAAAATTGTATATCCAATTTCCTTTTCACGATTTGACGCAATGTTTTTGATGACAGAAAACCTAAAACAGTATTTTGAAAGATGGAAACGGGAATTTGCTATTTCAGAATTATGTCCACTTACAATAGACCTTGAAAAATTTGACAAGAAATCTGATTCTCCTCTTAAATTCCCATATATAGCCTACTGTGGAAGTCTGTCAAACGAAAAGGATGGTATCGAGAGCCTGATTCGAATTTTTTGCAGGATCAATCCTAAATTTCCGGATATCCATCTAATAATTATTGGTGGAGGAAAAAATCAGCCCCAATTGGAATTATTCACGAAACTGACTTCTGGAGATTCAGGAAAAGTAAGATTCACTGGGTTGCTTGATCATAACAAAGTGCCTCAATATCTTGCGAATGCACGAGTATTGGCTCTTGCACGACCAAATAGCATTCAGGCTGAAGGAGGATTCCCATCAAAAATAGGAGAATATCTCGCAACTGGTCGACCCGTAATTGTAACAGACACAGGCGAGATTACTAAATATTTAGTCAATAACCATAATGCATTACTTGCGGAAGCTGGAAATGAAGATGATTTTGTTTTAAAGCTTGAATGGTTATTGAATAATCCTGATGAGGCTGAACGAATTGGAAAGAATGGGAAAGCTACTGCCAAAAAATATTTTGATAGAAATATAATTTCACAAATAATGTTAAACAAATTGTCTCGTAAATAATTCTTAGGTAAAAGCCGTTATTGAAATAGGTACAAAAATAAATGGCAGAACTTCTTTCTATGGAAATAAACTCACATAATCTCGCTTTATTTTCGATATTTCATCACGATATCAGTTTTGAGAGCTTGAACGTTAATTATGATACTCAGCATCTTTATAAACTTGGAAGATCAAATGTTAAAAGCGCCAGTTACAAGGATATTGCAGATTCACTTTATGCAATTATTACAAGTAACATAAATGGATATAGAGATGATGAGATTTCTTTAACCCTTACAGGTGGATTTGATAGTAGAATAATACTCGCATGTCTTTTAAAATCTGGAATTAAACCAAATTGTTATACTTATGGTAATTGTTTGTGTAAGGATTCAATTCTGGCAAGTAGAATAGCAAAGGAGTTTGGATTAAGATACCAAAATTTAGATCACATACAGGATAAATCCTGGTATTACAACTGGGTAATTGAAACAATAAAAAGAGGTAAGGGAGAAATATACTTGCATCGGGCCCATAGAACTTATGCAATTTCACAACACTGTAAAGAATTCCATCCACGGATACTCTTTACTGGACATATGGGTGGTGAAGGAATAAAAAAATTCCAATACAATAATTATTACACATCTGCACTATTTGAAGAAGTTAATGAGAAAAGAATATCTCTTAAGGGTGCAGTGGATAAAATATTAAGAAATTACTTTATTAATATAGATCTCGTAAATACTGATGAACTGGTTAATGAAATCGGAGCTCTCGAATGGATGAAACATGATTCAGAAACAAATAAGTTTTTTCTATTGTATGATTTGGCCGGTAAAATACATCATTATCAGGACATTAGGATTTATGAAACCTTTGTACCAGAAGTAATTCCGGTCTACCTTCAAAAAGAATATCTTGAAGTATTATTCTCATCTAAATACAATATTCTTAATGAAAGATCTTCTGTCAGAGATCCGGACCTTTATTGTAAAATGCTTGAATATCTTTTTCCTGAATTATTAAATTACCCACTGTCAAACAATTACAACCCTTCCGATTATCTAAAAGGTATGGGGTATTATCTACCTGTGAGATTTCTTAATAAATATTTCAGATCAAAGAAGTACCCATCATCTTTTCCATATGGATCATGGTATAAAGAATTCCTGTATGAGCATGCAGAAAACATTGATGACAAGATATGGGATTATTATGATAAACAATACTACTTCACGGCACTGAACAATGATTACCACGAAACAACGGAAGGATATTGGCATAAATTTTCGAATCCTCTTTTTTTTGATCTTCTGACTAAATCTTCTAAAGGTGATTTATGAAAGCTGCCATACTTGTTGATCATTCACCTGATTCAGCCATAAAATGGGAGGTTGCCTGCAGATTTTACAGTATTGAATACCTCACAGTTGATGTACTCAGAAATGATTGGCTCCTAAAATTGAAACAATTCGAACCTGATATATGCCTTTCGAGGCCTCCTGGAGATATTCTGCAGAATAAAAGACTATTTGATGAAAGAATTTTTTACATTCAAAACTTTCTGAATTTTAAGGTTTTCCCTGGTTATCTTGAGACGTATCTATATGAGAATAAGTCTTCTTTAGCATTGTTTCTGGAAGTAAATGACATTTCACATCCATCAACTTTTATTAGTTCTGAAAAAGCTGAGACTCTGGACTTTTTAGCTGGGAAAAGTTTTCCTCTTGTTGCTAAGACAATTATCGGCGCTGCTGGTTCGGGTGTTAAGATTCTTCATAATAGAGATGAAGCTGAGATTTACATAAGAAAAGTCTTTAAAAAGGGAATTAGGCGGCGCTTTGGGCCAAACAGGGTTAACGGTTCTCCTGAGCAGTGGTTAAAAAAAGCAATAAAATCTCCCGAGTATTTTATTAAGAAAACTAAAGAATACTTGGACAGGAACAAAGACGTTCAACGCAATCTGGTAATATTTCAAGACTATATACCACATTCATTTGAATGGAGATGTGTTAAAATCGGGAATTCATATTTCGGGTATAAAAAATTAAAGGTTGGTGAGATGGCAAGTGGCGCAAAACAGTTTGAGTATGGTCCGGTTCCTTCAGAATTACTGACTTTCATGAAGAACGTATGTGAAAAATATAATTTCTTTTTCATGGCTGCGGATATTTTCTGTCATAATGGAGAATTCCTTGTTAATGAACTGCAAACTTTATTTGGTCATAAAAATCCATTTATCTGTAAAGTAGACAACCATCCAGGACGGTATTTTTTTAAAAATGGGGAATGGGTATTTGAAAAAGGGGATTTTAACATGAATGAGTCATACAATCTGAGATTAAAGGAAATATTAGAATTGTTATATAATGAATTTCCTTATTTATAAATAATATGAATAGTTAAGTTCATGAATAACAAACTCCTTTTACTTGTTCCAGCATCGTCGGCTAAGGGAGGTATTTCATATTATTTTGAAACTCTCAGGAGTGAATTCCCTCCAAATATAGAATACCATGTACGGGGCACGAGGTCATGGCCAAAACGTACAGGATTTTTACCTAAACTGCTTAGGATTGGATTCGATTATAAAGAATTCCAGAAAAAAATTAGTAAAGGCAATTACGCGTTGATTCAAACAAGTACATCTTTAGGAATAAGAACATTTATACGTGATGGGATTTTCCTGTTGCTGGCTCGACGAAAAGGTATCAAAACTATTGTTTTTTTTAGAGGTTGGAATGATACATCAGTTAACAGGATTAATAGAATTCTTTTCCTTTTTAAACTGATCTTCTTCAGAGCAGACAAAATTATTACTCTATCTGAAAAATCTAAATCGCAATTGTTGAAGTGGGGGTATAAAAAAGAAATCATTGTTGAAACTACGGTTGTCAATAAGAACCTGATTAATGACCTCTGCGAAAATGAGATTGCTTTAAAGTATACAAATCTGAAAAAAAACAAGAAGTTTAATTTCCTTTTTCTGTCAAGGACTGAAAAGAGAAAAGGGATATTCGAATTGCTTGAAGCATTCAGAAAGATATCATTGGGAAAAACTATTGATGCTTCCCTGACAATTTGTGGAGACGGTTCAGAAATGACAAACGTTAAAAATTATATCGATTCGAACCATATTACGAATGTTAAAGTTACCGGGTTTGTTGAAAATGAAAAGAAGAGAAAAGCTTTATGGGATTCACACGCTCTGATTCTTCCTTCATATGAAGAAGGAATGCCTAATTCTGTACTGGAAGCTTTTGGTTTTGGTCTTCCTGTAATTACTACAAAAGTTGGAGGTTTGGCGGACATTTTTAAAGAAGGAGTAAATGGGCATTTTATTGAAATTAATAATGTAGATGATATTGTCAGTAAAATTGAAAAACTTGTTTGCGACTCTGATTTGATGCAAAATATGGCTATTACAAACTTTAAAATGGCTTGTGATAAATTCAGATCCGATAAGGTAGCTAAAAGGATGATTAAAATTTATGAGAGAACAATTTATGAGTAAATCATAAAGGAATTATAACTAAGAAAGAAACCCTTATTATTAGAAAAGAACTTTAGTAAAGTGGAGATTGATATTGTAAAATCGTTACAAGAATTAATAGATTACTCTGAGGCTGAGAAATTCGCCGGATATGATCCATATGATGTTTTAAATTCAAAATTGCTAAGAAATTCAACTAATTACCTCTCAGCCTTATTAATTCAGGTACAAAAGCGAAATCCCATAAACATCAGACCTTTGCTTGGAATAGGGAAAGAGTATAATCCAAAAGCTATTGGGCTTTTGTTAAAATCATGTGCTCTGAATTATCAAAGAACAGGAGAAAAAAGATATTTAGATAATGCAGATATTCTTTTCCAATGGTTAGCCATAAATAACTCAAAAGGATATTCTGGGAAATGCTGGGGGTATAATTTTAACTGGTCGAGTCCCGGAAGTTTCCTTCCGGCTTATACTCCTTCAGTAGTAGTCACATCCTTTATCTGTGACGGGATATTTGAGTATTACAAGCTAACCGGAAATCCTGATGCAAAAGAAATATTAACAAGCGCTGCTGATTACATTGATAAAGATATTCAGGTTGTTAGTTTTTCCGATGGCATTGCTTTCTCTTATACACACATTAAGAAGGATTGTTGTTATAATGCCAGTTTACTTGCTGCTGAGATACTTGCTAAAGCAGATTTTGTAAATAATTCGGCTATATGGACCAGTAGAATTAATCGGGCTATTGATTTTGCACTTTCAAAACAAAAAGCCGATGGAGAATGGTATTATAGCTATGACCTGGATTCTGGAGCTGAACGTCGACAAATAGACTTTCATCAGGGATTTATACTTGTGTCTTTAAACAATCTGTATAATTTGTTGAAGTCTGAAAGACAGGACATGAAATCAGCAATTGAAAAAGGTTTATTATTCTATAGAGATAACCAATTCAACTCTAAAGGTCGATCATTTTGGAGAATACCATCAAAATGGCCGGTTGATATACACCACCAAAGTCAGGGAATTATAACCTTCTGCAAATTGAAGAAATTTGATCAAAGTTATTTTTCATTTGCTGAAAAGATTGCGGAATATACCATTCGTAATATGAGATCGGACAAAGGGTACTTCTATTTTAGAAAATACCCCTTAATAACTAATAAGATATCATATATGAGATGGGCTCAGGCATGGATGATGCTTGCGTTATCAGAACTTTTAGCAAATGAGAAATTGGAATAAACCCGGCGTGATAATTATTGAGGGTCATGTTCAAGGTCTCTCAAATACACGGTCTCTTGGAGAAGCCGGAATACCGGTATATATTATTGATAAAACTAATTGTATTGCCAGATACTCAAAGTTCTGCAAGAAATTCTTTATTTGCCCTGACTTTAATACACGGGAGTTTATTGAATTCTTAATAATGTTAGCCAGAAGTGAGTCATTAAAGGATTGGATACTGCTCCCTTCAAATGATCATGCGGTGCTTTCCATTTCCAGACATAGGAACATCTTGTCTGAATTCTATAAAATCATTACCCCTGAAGAGAGGATAATAAGCAATATATATGATAAATCCAGGCTGCTAAGTATTGCTGAAAATATAGGTATTTCTGTGCCCACGACAAAATATTTCAAAACAGAAGATGATCCTATTGATAAATCCATTATGTTTCCGGTACTGACAAAAGGAAGACACGGGCTCGATTTTTATAAAGCTGTCAAGAAGAAAGCTTACCTGGCAATGTCGGAACAAGAGTTGCGTAACCAGCTGAAACAGATTCGCAACAAATGTCCTTTAGAGAATACATTCACCCAGGAGTTGATACCGGATAATGGCACAAACAAAACAGTTTCCTTTACAGCTTTCTGCATTAGCGGAGAGATTAAAACCTACTGGGCTGGAGAAAAAGTTAGAGAACATCCTGTCCGGTTTGGCACTGCAACATTCGCAAGAAGCATTGACGGCTCATTCTTGCTCACAATGAGCAAACGACTATTGCATGCGCTGAATTATACAGGTGTTTGTGAAATTGAATATCTTCTTGACCCCAGGGATAATAAGTATAAATTAATTGAAATTAATGCCAGAACATGGTTGTGGGTAGGATTGGCAAAAGAAAGTGGTATTGATTATGCCAAATTGATATACGATTATCTTAATGATAAATCAATAAGCTTTCCCGAAAAGTATAACATAAACATTGGATGGGTTAATTATATAACTGACATCCCATTCTCAATCATGGGGTTATTTAAAGGCAAACTATCAATAAAAGAATACCTGTCGACTTTTCAGATTAAAGTAAAAAATGCATCATTTGCCTGGAATGATCTCATGCCAGGTATAATGTTTTTATTATTATCATTTTATATAGCATTAAAAAGAAGATGACATCACAATCAACACTGGAATTATTGATAATTTTTCTGACAACTGCTCTGCTTTCTACCGCAATGTTCATATTTTGGGTAGCAAAAGGTGGGTTTAACCGAAAATATCTTTATACAGATAATATTTTGTTAATTGGTATTTCTACACCTGTCAACATGTTGATATATAAAGCCTTGTCAGTTCAGTTCTGGTGCATGGTGCCAATATTATCAGGAATTACCGTACTCCTTTTATTCATATTGTTGTTTTTCTACAGGTTTTTCAGAAATCCTCAGAGAAAAATTCCGGGAGGTCCAAATGATATAGTCAGTCCAGCTGATGGAAGAATAATATACATAAAAGAGCTTGAGATAAATCAAATTCCTGTAACAGTAAAGAAAAAGCGAATTGCGGGAATTAATGAAATAACAAAAACTGACATACTTCAGCAACCCTGTTACCTTATTGGAATTGCAATGACTCTCTTTGATGTGCATTATAACAGGGCTCCATTGGATGGCAAAGTAATACTTGTAAAACATACTCCTGGGACATCCATTGGATTGAACACTCCTGAATCAACACTTACAAATGAAAGAAATACAACAGTTTTTGAAAGGGGAGATGGCATTAAAACAGGGGTTGTACAAATTGCAGCACGAGGGGTGAATCGTTGCATAGTTATGTCAAGAGAAGGAGAAATTATGAGAAGAGGTCAAATTTTTGGGAAGATACGCTGGGGTTCACAAGCCGACCTGGTTATTCCGAGGAATTGTGAGATACTGGTTCGAGAAGGAGAGCAGGTTTATGCAGGATCAACAATAATTGCGAAATTACTTAAATAATACTCAGGTGAAAACAATCTGGTTTGACTTCACAAACCCGCCACATGTAAATCTATATCTTCCGCTTCTGAAATACTTAAGATCCTCTAATAATGTATTATGTTCTGCGAGGCGCTTCGTTGAAACAACTGCATTATTAAGGCAAAATGATATAGAATTTCTTGAGATTGGGTGGCATGGGGGGAAGCGGAAAATAAACAAGTTAGCAGCATTTGCTTTAAGAGACTTGAATCTGATGAGAAAAATGCCCAGATTCGATATTAGCATATCATCAAATTATGAAGCTCCGCAGGTAAGCTGGATAAGAGGTAAAAAATCAATCGTTTTTGATGATAATGACATTTCTCCTAACTGGTTATATTCCAAATTCTGTAATTTTGTTGTTTGTCCCGAAGCAATTGATAAAGATAGAATGATATCAATGGGTATTAAACCGGGAAAGATTTTAACTTATTCAGGTTACAAGGAAGACATTTATATTGCAGATTTTAAACCTGATCCTAAGTTTTTAAATAAAATACCATTTAATGAATTTGTGGTTGTTCGTCCAGAGAATCTTTATGCATCTTATGTACCAAAAAACTCTGTTAGCATTGTCCCTGAATTGATAAGAAAATTATCTGATAATGGATTTAATATTCTGTATCTTCCTCGTTATCAGATTGATCGCACTTATATAAAACCGGCGCAGAATATCTTCATCCCGGATCATCCACTAAATGGTTTGGATGTATGTTACTATTCGCAAGCTATACTTACTGGTGCGGGGACATTTTCAAGAGAGGCAGCTTTAATGGGAATCCCGGCAGTGTCATTTTATGCAGGAGATGAATTTCTTTCTGTAGATAAGAAGCTGTTTTAGAACGAAAGATTCTGTTTTCAAGGCAAACGGACGAAATTATTGAATATCTTTCAGGTATCAGCAAGGTCCAACAGGATTTGTCGCAAAGTGGAAAGGTAAAGGAAGAGGTCTTTAAGCTAATTGATAATCTAATAAATTCCTGAAATCTGGATTTTACATTATCTATATATAAAGAATTGTTAATTGTACTAAAAAAAAGTGGGTATACTTTTTTACCATTCTGTGATTATTTATCTGAAAAAGGAGAGAAATTGGTCATATTAAGACATGATGTAGATAATCTTCCATTCAATTCATTGGAATTTGCTACAATACAGGCAATGGAAAAAATAAGGGCTACTTATTATTTCAGAATGGCTCCACAATCATGGAATGTAGAAGTTATTAAAAGAATTTATGATCTGGGCCATGAAATAGGCTATCATTACGAGGATGTTAGTGAAGTTGCAAAAGGACAAAAAATAAGAGTAAAAAGCCAAAAAGAAAGCATTGAACGACAAATTGTAACCCTCGCTATAGAAAGTTTCGAAAACAATCTCGAAAAGATTAGAAAGATAGTGCCCGTTAAAACAATTTGCATGCATGGAAGCCCTTTAAGCAGATGGGACAGTAAATTACTTTGGAAGTATTATAATTACAGAGATTTTGATATAATCGGGGAACCTTATTTTGATATCGATTTCAACAAGATCCTGTATCTGACAGATACTGGGAGAAGATGGGATGGGGTTTCATTTAGTATAAGAGATAGGGTTACATCATCTTCACACTTCAAGTTTCACTCTACTCAGGATATTATTAAAGCTGTTGAAAATAAGAGATTCACAGATAAAGTTATGATGACCTTTCATCCTCAACGATGGTCTAATGAACCTGTCCCATGGATAAAGGAATTTATATTTCAGAATACTAAAAATGTAATCAAATTTCTTCTTCGAAATCGGAGAGATTTTTAAAACATAAAGATTTGTTAAAATTTAAGGTTGCATTTGCTAAACAAAGAATGCAACCTTTCTTATTGACACAAAGTCTTGAATACAATTGTGGGACATTATTCGACTGTGACAGTATTTATCTGAAATAAGCCGAATAAACTATTATATATAAGGACTAATCTACCTGCTATGTACATCCTCACTGCCTTTGTTATTCAGAAGATAATTAAGAGAAGAGTGGCCAAAAAATTTGCCCTTATTTTTTTTAGTTTGGTATCAGTAGAAATTGCAGCACAGTCAACTCTGATAACGGAAGATGCATCAAACAACATCTATCCGATAACATTTACCACAATTGGACAGAATCAATTACTTCTGACATTTGACTCAGATGTTAGTGCTGCCATGCAATCATGGCCAACTACCGGCTGGTCAATCTCTGGAGCAGCCGCAACCATTAGCAGTGTTGCAAGTAACAAAAGAATAATACAGATAAATCTTTCCACGTCAATTAAGTATAGCGAAAGGAAGAATGTTGAAATATCTTATTCATACGGAGGACCAGGAACAACTCCCATTTCCTCATTTACAAATGTAAGTGCAGTAAACAATTATCTTATTTCATGCTCAGATTTTAATATTTCTTCAATTAACTTTGATAATTCTGGAGTTGTATGCCAACCTGTAAACATTACAGCTACGGGAACTATGAATGTTACCTTGGTTGCTCGAAATAGCATATATTTTAATGAAACTGATGGACCGCGACTAAATTTTTTATGGCAGACTTCTCCAAATGTGTTAGATAATGTTAATTTGATGCCATTTGAGACTATCCCGGGATCAGGTATCTTTAATGTTTCCAACTCGCATCTCTATTCGGGCATAAATGATTGCCAAATGACCCCTTTTGTTTATCCATTGCTCTATTTTAATAATGGGGATTACATGGATACTCACGATCCCGATGGTGGAAACGATCACAGGCTTAAATGTTCAGATGCTGCATATATAGTTCAGGAAGTTTTTTCGGTTTTTTGCGATGATAATAATTATTCTGGGAGGGTTATTTTAAATGATCCTGTTGGAGGACGCCAGATATGTATTGGTAAAGACATTCCCGGCGTTCAGTTTATCAACGGGACCTTACTTAACTGCAGGATGACAGCCCCGGCTCCGTATGGACCTTTATCTGAAACAGAAGCAAACCGCAGTACCAGATGGGTGAGATATGTCTATGGAACACATTCTACTGCAGGCATTCCCAATGTTTATGTTAAAATTGGTGTGACAATGACCCAGGTGACTGATGCTGCTGGAAATGTTATGGTTCCGGGTGGTGTGATTGGTGAAGTCCAAGAGTATTTGTCACCGCAGGATGCAGCACTGGGCATGACTGAGAAGATATATCATACAGGAAATTATGTCACCGATGCTGTTAATGATGTTTTTGGAGTCACGATACAGGTATGGAATCAGTGTAATCCTTACGAGCTCGATCTATTTTCGGGCTTGCCGATTAATCCTCCTGTAACTGGATATAATGACTTGATATTAATAGACGGTCCATTGGCAATGGCCGGTGCGGATGTAGCAATATGTGCAAATTCAACATATAATACTAACGGTTCAGTTACAGGCGCTACAAGTGCCTTATGGACTGCAGTTGGAGCAGGCACCGGCTCCTTTACAAATGCATCCAGCCCTGATAATGCTGTTTATACTCCAAGTGCTACAGATATCTCAACTGGCTATGTTAATCTGGTGCTTCATGCATACGCGGCAGGATTATGCCCCGAGCATACAGACACAATGCGTCTGACTCTTGATCCTATACCCGCAACTCCTACAATTTCAATTGTTCCTCCCGGGGTGAATGGTTTCTGTGATAATGACGCGAATTCAATAACCCTGCAATCTTCAGTCTCTCCAAATGATAATTATCTCTGGAGAAGAAATAGTATTTTTACCGGAATAACAACCAGGGACATTTTGAGGAATGATTATACTCAATCCGGAGATTATACAGTAACTGTCTACGGTAATACTGCGAATGTCTGTCCAAGCGAGTCTTTGCCATTTCCGCTGACAATTTATCAAATGCCAACGATTACGATCCAGCCTGTCAATCAGACCGTATGCGAGGGTGGGTCAACCTCATATATGATAACTACTGGCGGTGCCGCATCGAGCATCCAATGGCAAAGACGAATAGGAGCCGGACCATGGGAAGATATTTTAGGCCTCACCACGCCCACTGATGGATGCAATTATACTACTTATACGACAACCACTTTAAGCATTGGAAGTATTGATCTTGTTACGAATTTTCAGTACAGGGCAAAACTCGTAAGAACATCCGGCCCGGAATGTGATGTATATAGTAATCCAGCAACTCTTACAGTAAATCCGCTTGCATTAATCAGTTCTCAGCCTTCAAATATAACAGTCTGCGAACTTGGGAGCACCTTTTTTTCAGTTACAGCCGCGGTTCCTGCACCTTCTTCCATTACAAGCTATCAGTGGCAACGTAGTACAACTGCCGGAGGATCAACATACACGGACATTTCAGCGGCAACAGACGGAGGAATATACTCAGGCTACAATCTGGCTACTCTTAATATTTCTTCAGCCCCGGAGAATAGAAATAACTTCCGTTACAGGGTTCGAATTAGAACAACAGGAACCTGCGACATTCTTTCAAACTATGCTACACTAACGGTAAGGTTACTCGCGGATATAACTACACAGCCGGTTAATTCCGCAATTTGTGCGGGCACAGGTACATCGTTTACGGTTGTGGATGATGGAGCCCCTGCAGTCACTGGCAGACAATGGCAGCGATGGAACGGCACCTCCTGGACTAATATTACAGGATCAGGAACACCCGCGGATGGATGTACATACGGTGGCTATACCAGTGGAACTCTTTCATTGTCAGATGTACTAGTTGGAATGAATTTATACAGGTACCGCTGCGTTCTTACCACAAATGGCCCATGTACTATCACTTCAAGTGAAGCCTTGCTGACTGTCCATTCCAATCCTGTTGACAAAACCGTTGCTGCTGCTGATTCATGGCTTTGCTATAACACAGGCACCAACATTAATCTCACAGCTTCAGAATCCTCAATAGTATACCAACTCCGTAATGTAGCTGTTGTAATTCCCCCGTCAATAACAGGAGACGGCACAGATAAATCATTCCCTACTGGTAATATTACAGCAACTACAACTTATAACATCTATGCCGCCAAAACCACTACTATTGGAACATCGACTCTCACGTGCTACAGGGAGATGCCCATTACACCTACAGTCAATGTGAATCCCAATCTTACAATTACCGACCTTACCCATCCTAATATTTGTTTTGACGGTACAATAAATCTTCCGTCTGCAACACCTTCGGGTGGAACAGGTTCATTTACATACAGCTGGACAGGAACAGGCGGTTTCACAAATGCTGATCAGGATCCCGCTTCTTTCAGCCCGGCAATTACTGGCGCTCATTCATATACTGTTGTTGCAACGAATGAAGGATTCAGGATTGCATCAGCCGACAATACTATTTGTACTGTCTCTGATGCAATACCTTTTACAGTCCATCCGATACCTGTTGATAAAACTATTGCAGCAGCAGCTTCAACGATATGCTATAATACTTCCACAAACATAAATGTACCCCTGTCACAGAATGGAGTACGTTATGATCTTTACAAAAGTGTTGGTCCGGTTTTAGTTGGTTCTGTTGTCGGAAACGGTGGTGCTGTTTCTGTCAGCACCGGCAATCTCACTGCAAACACAAACTTCTACATGGTTGCTGTTATCACAACAACTACACCTAACTGTTCACGGACATTGAATACTGTTACTGTTGCAGTCGATCCTGCTTCGGTTGGCGGAACCCTTTCAGGAGGAGCATCACCGGTCTGCCTTGGAAGCAGCACAGGTATAATGAACCTTGCAGGGTACACAGGAACTATTGCAAAATGGCAGAATAAGGTTGGCGCCGGAGCCTGGACCGATATTCCCGCTACGGCCGGTCTGACAAGTTATTTTGAAACTCCTGCCTCCGCAGCTACCTGGCAGTACAGAGCTGTAGTTCAGAGCGGTGTTTGTCCTGAGGCTTATTCAACAACTGTTACAATTGTTGTTGATCCAACTTCAGTGGGAGGTAATATAACAGGCGGCTCCACCCCCATATGTTATGGTGTAAGTACAGGAGCAATGGCACTTTCGGGCCAGACAGGGTCTGTATCAAAATGGCAGAAACAGGTTGATGGAGGCGGATATACCGATATTCCCGCTACTGCCGGTCTGACAAGTTATTCTGAAACGCCTTCATCATCAGGAACATGGGATTACAGGGCCGTGGTTAAGAGCGGTGTCTGTGACCCGGAGTATTCCTCAGTCAGGACCATCGTGGTTCGACCGAGATTCCAGGCTGCACAGCTTCACGATGATGCAAGCATCTGCAGCATGGCAACAACTAATTATAATATAGAACTTACCGGAGGCACTTCCCCATTCACTGTCAGCTATACACGTGGCGTTACGCCTCTCACTGCCGGACCAGGATACATAAGCGGTACAAATATTTCAACAGGAATCTTACCGTCAGCAGATCATGTCTATACAATAACATCTGTTACTGATGCAGTTGGTTGTCATCCCGAATCATCCGGAACTCCTATTACAATATCGGTTGGAGCTCCTCTCACCGGTGCAACCCTCACTGGTAGCGGTGATGCTTGTTACGGAGCTGCCAGCACACTGAAATCAGTAATAACAGGTGGAGCTCCTCCGTACATCCTGACGATTACGGGATTTTCTGGATCTCCTTATGGCGGGTATACTTCAGGAACAAATATTGCACTAACTCCACCATCACTTACTGTCGGACCACATGCATATAAGCTCACGAAGGTTGAGGATGCATGTACAAATAGCATTGTACCCGATGTTGATTATTCGATAAACATTAGTGCTATTCCTGATATTTCAGGAACAACTCCGGCAACTCAGACAATATGTAACAATAGTAATGCCAGCATAGTTCTGAACTCTACTGTCACCGGAACAAAATTCAATTATGAAGTTACTTCCATAGTTCCTGCAGGAGGTTTCACCTGGACAATTGGGAAAGATCCAATAGATGATTTAATAACGGATTCAGACCTGAATGGAACAGAAACCCTTTCAAGAACCCTGGAACATAATCATACTGCTCCGGTAACAGTAACCTATACCATCACACCCGAAGGCCCCGGGGCAACAGCATGCCCGGGTGGTTCAATAACCAGGACTGTTATTGTTGAACCCACACCGGCTGCTGCTATAACAAATAACTCACAGATTCTTTGCGACGGCACGGCCCTGGCAGGCATGGTTGTATCCAACTCTAACACTCATATCGGGATTCCCACCTTCGACATGGCAATAGTTGCAACAACAGGTGATCTGGCAAATCTGACAGCAACGGGTAATGCCAAGATCATAGTGACTGACCAGGCATACCCATATACAATAAGCGGAACACTAACCAATAATACAGATGCGGCAATAGTAGTTGAGTACAGGGTAACCCCGAAACATTCATCATGTGGAAGCGGCACTGTAACAACGGCAGTTGTAAGGGTTGAGCCAACGCCAAAGGCAGCTATCTCGAACAATGCCCAGACAATATGTGACGGGACGGCGCTCACGGGCATGGCAGTCACCAATTCTGCAACACATTTTGCAGGAACATCGAATTTTGACCTTGCTATAGTTGCAACAACAGGAAGTCTTACGGATCTTACAGCCACAGGTAATGCCAAGACCACAGTAGCTAACCAGGTATATCCGTATACAATAAGCGGAACACTCACCAATAATACAGATGCTGCGATAGTAGTGGAGTACAGGGTAACCCCGAAACATTCATCATGTGGAAGCGGCTCTGTAACAACAGCAGTTGTAAGGGTTGAGCCAACGCCAAAGGCAGCTATCTCGGACAATCCCCAGACAATATGTGACGGGACGGCGCTCACGGGCATGGCAGTCACCAATGCTGCAACACATTTTGCAGGAACATCGAATTTTGACCTTGCAATAGTTGCAACAACAGGAAGTCTTACGGATCTAACAGCCACAGGTAATGCCAAGACCATAGTGACTAACCAGGTATATCCGTATACTATAAGCGGAACGCTAACCAATAATACAGATGCGGCGATAGTAGTAGAGTACAGGGTAACCCCGAAACATTCATCATGTGGAAGCGGCTCTGTAACAACGGCAGTTGTAAGGGTTGAGCCAACGCCAAAGGCAGCTATCTCGGACAATCCCCAGACAATATGTGACGGGACGGCGCTCACGGGCATGGCAGTCACCAATGCTGCAACACATTTTGCAGGAACATCGAATTTTGACCTTGCTATAGTTGCAACAACAGGAAGTCTTACGGATCTTACAGCCACAGGTAATGCCAAGACCACAGTAGCTAACCAGGTATATCCGTATACAATAAGCGGAACACTCACCAATAATACAGATGCTGCGATAGTAGTGGAGTACAGGGTAACCCCGAAACATTCATCATGTGGAAGCGGCTCTGTAACAACAGCAGTTGTAAGGGTTGAGCCAACGCCAAAGGCAGCTATCTCGGACAATCCCCAGACAATATGTGACGGGACGGCGCTCACGGGCATGGCAGTCACCAATTCAGCAACACATTTTGCAGGAACAGCAAATTTTGACCTTGCAATAGTTGCAACAACAGGAAGTCTTACGGATCTTACAGCCACAGGTAATGCCAAGACCATAGTGACTAACCAGGCATATCCGTATACAATAAGCGGAACGCTCACCAATAATACAGATGCGGCGATAGTAGTAGAGTACAGGGTAACACCGAAACATTCATCATGTGGAAGCGGCTCTGTAACAACAGCAGTTGTAAGGGTTGAGCCCACGCCAAAGGCAGCTATCTCGGACAATGACCAGACGATATGTGACGGGACGGCGCTCACGGGCATGGCAGTCACCAATTCAGCAACACATTTTGCAGGAACATCGAATTTTGACCTTGCAATAGTTGCAACAACAGGAAGTCTTACGGATCTAACAGCCACAGGTAATGCCAAGACCATAGTGACTAACCAGGTATATCCGTATACTATAAGCGGAACGCTCACCAATAATACAGATGCGGCGATAGTAGTAGAGTACAGGGTAACCCCGAAACATTCATCATGTGGAAGCGGCTCTGTAACAACAGCAGTTGTAAGGGTTGAGCCAACGCCAAAGGCAGCTATCTCGGACAATCCCCAGACAATATGTGACGGGACGGCGCTCACGGGCATGGCAATCACCAATGCTGCAACACATTTTGCAGGAACATCGAATTTTGACCTTGCAATAGTTGCAACAACAGGAAGTCTTACGGATCTAACAGCCACAGGTAATGCCAAGACCATAGTGACTAACCAGGTATATCCGTATACAATAAGCGGAACCCTCACCAATAATACAGATGCTGCGATAGTAGTGGAGTACAGGGTAACCCCGAAACATTCATCATGTGGAAGCGGCTCTGTAACAACGGCAGTTGTAAGGGTTGAGCCAACGCCAAAGGCAGCGATCTCGGACAATACCCAGACGATATGTGACGGGGCGGCGCTCACGGGAATGGTAGTCTCCAATGCTGCAACACATTTTGCAGGGACATCGAATTTTGACCTTGCAATAGTTGCAACAACAGGAAGTCTTACGGATCTAACAGCCACAGGTAATGCCAAGACCATAGTGACTAACCAGGTATATCCGTATACTATAAGCGGAACGCTAACCAATAATACAGACGCGGCGATAGTAGTAGAGTACAGGGTAACCCCGAAACATTCATCATGTGGAAGCGGCTCTGTAACAATAGCAGTTGTAAGGGTAGAGCCCACGCCAAAGGCAGCTATCTCGAACAATACCCAGACGATATGTGACGGGGCAGCGCTTACTGCAATGTCAGTTACTTCTATTGCTACCCATAGTGGCGCTCCGGCATTCGATATGACCATAGTTGCAACAACTGGTAATCTGGCTGATCTTACAGCCACGGGCAATGCCAAGACCACAGTGACTGACCAGGGATATCCGTATACAATAAGCGGAACGCTCACCAATAATACTGATGCAGCGATAGTTGTAGAGTACAGGGTGACACCGAAGCTTGCAGGCTGCAGCAATGGAACAGTAACAGTTGCCACAGTTACAATAGAGCCGACGCCAAAGGCGGCAATATCGGACAATATCCAGACAATTTGTGACGGATCAGCCCTGACGGCAATGGTTGTAACTAATTCAGCCACACACAGCGGGGCTCCAACATTTGATATGGCTATTGTAGCCACAACAGGTGACCTGGCTGATCTTACGGCAACAGGTAATGCCAAGACAACAGTGACTGGACAGGCGTATCCATATTCAATAAACGGAACGCTCACCAATAATACTGATGCAGCTATAGTAATAGAGTACAGGGTAACACCTAAGCTTGCAGGCTGCAGCAATGGAACAGTAACTGTTGCCACAGTTACAATAGAGCCGGGGCCAAAGGCAGCAATATCGGACAATACCCAGACCATTTGCGACGGATCAGCCCTGACGGCAATGGTTGTATCCAATTCAGCCACTCACAGCGGCGCACCAACATTTGATATGGCTATTGTTGCCACAACAGGTAACCTGGCTGATCTTACAGCTACAGGCAATGCCAAGACAACAGTGACTGGACAGGCATATCCGTATACAATAAACGGATCGCTAACAAATAATACAGATGCAGCGATAGTTGTAGAGTACAGGGTGACACCGAAGCTTGCAGGTTGCAGCAATGGAACAGTAATAGTTGCCACAGTTACAATAGAGCCGACGCCAAAGGCGGCAATATCGGACAATACCCAGACACTTTGTGACGGAGCGGCCCTGACGGCAATGGTTGTATCGAATTCAGCCACACACAGCGGGGTTCCGACCTTCGACATGACGATAGTGGCCACAACAGGCAACCTTGCAAATCTTACAGCAGCAGGCAATGCCAAGACCACTGTGACAGGGGGCAGTTATCCATATTCAATCAATGGAACCCTGACCAATAACACCGACGCTGCAATAATATTAGAGTACAGGGTCACGCCTAAGCTTGCAGGCTGCAGCAATGGAACAGTAACAGTTGCCACAGTTACAATAGAACCAACACCAAAAGCCGCAATATCGGACAATACCCAGACACTTTGTGACGGAACGGCCCTGACAGCCATGCTTGTATCCAATTCAGCCACCCACAGTGGGGCCCCGACCTTCGACATGTCAATAATTGCCACAACAGGCGACCTGGCCGATCTCACGGCCACAGGCAATGCACTTACAATAGTAACAGGAGGGGCATATGGATATTCCATAAACGGAACACTGACAAACAATACAGATGCTGCAATAACAATCCAGTACAGGGTTACACCGAAACTCGCAGGATGTGGCGATGGTTCAGTTGCTGTTGCTAATGTTACAATACGTCCGGAGCTTACCCCGGGTATAAGCGGGACCACGACTATTTGCCAGGACGGAGCCTCTCCTCTTATAACGTTTACTAATGAACAGGATCTGCCTGTTACGATAACTTATAATATTAACGGAGGCGCTCCTTTATCCATTAATATCGGAGCAAACACGAGCGCCACAGTTTCGGCTCCGACTGGAACCGGAGGCGTTTTTGATTACGAAATGACAAGCGTTGAGTATCAGAGTGTACCTTCATGTATTGTTCCTATGACCGGTACTGCAACAGTTACTGTCACGACCACTGTAGGATCACCTGTATTTGCTCTTGGTCTGACTTCATCACGGTGCCAGGCAGCGGGCGCAGTAACTTATTCGGCTACCGCAACGAATTCAATCACCCTTGCATATTCATTGGATGCTGCTTCAATTGCAGCCGGAAATTCTATTAATTCATCCACCGGTGAGGTTACTTATGTTGATACATGGTCAGGAACCACAACCATAACAGCCACAGCTACAGGGTGTAATGGTCCCAAAACAACCGACCATGTTGTTACTGTCAATCCTCTCCCCGCCACCTCGGTTATATCAGGCGATGCTCAGCTCTGTAATAATGATGCCAATAAGATCTACCAGGTTACTGATCATGGAGCGCCTTACAGCTATACATGGACCATTCCGACTGCAATACTCGATACGGTATTTGTCGGAAGCCTCAACTTTATCATAGTCAGCCCTAACGGAACTGATGGCTCGGGGACGATCACAATGAAGGAGACAAAAATATCAACCGGGTGCTTTGTAACCAAAACCTTTGATGTTACTGTTGCCCCGGTACTGGTGGGACAACCTATAGTGGGTGATACACCGGTCTGTGAAGGCGCGGTCGATGTTCCGTATTCGGTTACAACACCGAGAGTTACATCAGATTATGTATGGACTCTTCCGGTGGGCGCCTCGATAACGAGCGCTGATCCTTCAGCTCCTTCGATTACAGTTACTTTCGGAAACATAACTGGGCCAATAACAGTTGCTGAGACCACAGCCGAAGGTTGTTCCGTGTATCATGGACCAAAAACAATTACGGTCAACCTTAAACCTTTGGTTTACAATCTCACAGGTCCTGCTTCATATTGTTCCGGTGAACCTGGTGTAACACTTACTCTTTCAGATTCACAGTCAGGCGTGAACTACCAGCTCTATGATGGAGCCGCACCGGTCGCCGGAGGAATGCAGCCTGGTGATGGCGATGCTCTTACCTGGTTGGTTACTAACGGATCATATACAGTTAAAGCAACAGATGCCGGTTCTTCATGCGCAAGAGACATGAACGGCACTGTCGTTGTTACTGCCAATCCGGCGATAATAATCGGTCCTCCGGTAAAAACCGATGTAAAATGTAATGGCGGCGCAGATGGCACAATTACAATTACAGCTACAGGAGGTACACCATCGTACCTGTACTCAGCACAGACCGGAGCCGTACCAAGCTTCGTGTCATCCAATGTATTCACAGGACTAGTTGCAGGCACTTATAATATAATAGTGAAAGACAGCAAAGGATGCGAGGCAACCACTTCTGTAACAGTTGATGAGCCCGATGCCCTTGCAATCACTTCAATACTTGAAACCCAGGCAGTTTCCTGCTTCGGAGAAAGCGATGGTGAAGCTGAAGTTACTGTTAATCCCTTAACAGGAATCGGCCCTTATACCTACCAGTGGTTCTATAATGCTGCTATGTCGAGCCCGGTGCCGGGAGCAACAGGCAGTACATTGGCAGCAGTACCGGCAGGCGCTTATTACGTGCTTATCAGGGATGCTAACCTGTGTTTCATCTCTTCCAGCATTACAATTACCCAGCCCGCTGATCTGACTGCCACTGCGGCAGTTACGAGCGATTACAACGGCAGGGATATAAGCTGTAATGGAAAGAATGATGGTGAAGTAGCTGCAACTGCCGGAGGCGGAACGGCTCCATATACCTATGAATGGTTCACTGATGCCGCTCTGATTGCTTCGAC
The DNA here is from genome assembly GCA_963744745.1 of uncultured Bacteroidota bacterium. GTDB lineage: Bacteria > Bacteroidota > Bacteroidia > Bacteroidales > VadinHA17 > LD21. The sequence goes on from CAVUVD010000014.1 coordinate 133,727, forward strand.
AGGACAGACAACAGTGACTGCAATCAATCTTACTGCAGGCACATACTGGGTGAAAGTGACTGATGATAACGGGTGCTTTACATCGGCATCGGTAACGGTCACTGAGCCTGTCGAAGTGACTGTTACAGCTGCGGTAACGAGCAATTATAACGGACGACATATACGGTGCTTCGGGGCAACTGACGGAGAAGCCACTGCAACACCTGCAGGCGGTACCGGCATATATACCTATGAATGGTTTACAAATGCGGCAATGACTGTATCAACCGGACAGACCACAGCAACGGCAACCGGTCTTGCAGCAGGCACATACTGGGTTAAAGTGAAAGATATTAACCTGTGCGAAGCATCAGCAAGCATTACGGTCACTGAGCCTGTCGAAGTGACCGTCACAGCAACAGTGACAAGCAATTACAACGGAAGGGACATCAGCTGTGTTGGCTCAACAGACGGTCAGGCCACTGCAGCGCCTGCAGGCGGCACGGCTCCATACACCTATGAGTGGTTCACCGATGCGGCAATGACTGTATCGACAGGAAAAACCAACCAGATAGCAACAGGGCTTTCTGCAACTGTCTACTGGGTAAAAGTGACTGATGTGAACAGTTGCGTAGGTTCTGCAAGTGTTACACTTGCCAGTCCGCCGGCGCTTTCAATCGGAGTTGCTGTGTCAAGCGATTACAACGGCGCTCATATAAGTTGTGCAGGCGGTTCAGACGGCAAGATCATGGCAACCCCAGGCGGAGGCACAGGTTCATACAGCTATATCTGGTACAGCAATGCTGCAATGACAATACCGATAGGCCAGACAACACAGGAGGCAACAGGACTTGGCGCCGGAACATACTATGTGAAAGTTGGTGATGCCAACGGATGTATCATATCAGGCAATGCCACACTTGTGAATCCGCCGGCTCTTACAGTGACAGCGACAGCTGCAACACCGTACAACGGTCGTAACATAAGCTGTAACGGTGAAAATGACGGATCAGCAACAGCCGCTCCGGCGGGAGGCACGGCTCCATATACATATGAATGGTTCACTGATGCCGCTTTGACTATCTCAACAGGACAGACAGCAATTACTGCAAACAACCTTACTGCAGGCACATACTGGGTTAAAGTGACTGATGATAACGGATGCTGGAAATCGGCGAGCGTCACACTCACTCAGCCTGTCGTACTGACTTCAACAGCGGCCGTTACAAGTAATTACAATGGACGTAATATAAGGTGCTTCGGGGCAACTGACGGTGAAGCCACTGCAACACCTGCCGGAGGCACTGCACCGTACACTTATGAATGGTTCACCAATGCGGCAATGACCGTATCGATAGGAATAACCACGCAGGTTGCAGCAGGTCTTGCAGCAGGCGCATACTGGGTGAAAGTGACTGATGATAACGGATGCTGGACTTCGGCAAACGTTACGCTCACTGAGCCTGCCGTAGTGGCTGTTACTGCAACAGTGACAAGCAATTACAACGGAAGAGACATCAGCTGTGTTGGCTCAGCAGACGGCCAGGCCACTGCAGCACCTGCAGGCGGCACGGCTCCATACACCTATGAGTGGTTCACCGATGCGGCAATGACTGTATCGACAGGAAAAACCACCCAGATAGCAACAGGGCTTTCTGCAACTGCCTACTGGGTAAAAGTGACTGATGTGAACGGTTGTACAGGTTCTGCAAGTGTTACACTTGCCAGTCCGCCGGCCCTTACGATCGGAGTTGCTGTGTCAAGCGATTACAACGGCGCTCATATCAGCTGTGCAGGCGGTTCAGACGGCAAGATCATGGCAACACCGGGCGGAGGCACAGGTTCATACAGCTATACCTGGTACAGCAATGCAGCAATGACAATACCGATAGACCAGACGACACAGGAGGCAACAGGACTTGGCGCCGGAACATACTATGTGAAAGTGGGTGATGCCAACGGATGTATCATATCGGGCAGCGCAACACTGCTGAATCCCGCTGCTCTTACTGTTACGGCAACTGCTGCCACACCATATAACGGGCGCAACATAAGTTGTAATGGTGAGAGTGATGGATCGGCAACAGCAGCAGCTGGAGGCGGAACAGGTTCGTATGATTATGAATGGTTTACAAACGCAGCGCTTACCGTTTCGACTGGTCAGACAACAATTACGGCAACAGGTCTGTCAGCAGGTACGTACTGGATCAAAGTGACTGATGATAACGGATGCTGGAAATCGGCAAGTGTCACACTCACTCAGCCTGTCATACTGACTTCAACAGCTGCCGTAACAAGTAATTACAATGGACGTAATATACGGTGCTTCGGAGCAACCGACGGAGAAGCCACTGCAACACCTGCAGGCGGAACAGCTCCGTATGCTTATGAATGGTTCACCAATGCGGCAATGACAACCACGACCGGAATCACAACACAGGTTGCAACCGGTTTGTCGGCAACTACCTACTGGGTTAAAGTAAAAGATGCAAACCTTTGTGAGACATCAGCAACCGTAACTCTGACCCAGCCAGCCCAGCTTACTGCAACAACTGCAGTGACAAGTAACTTCAATGGCAGAAATATAAGCTGCAACGGAGCTTCCGATGGTAAGGCAAGGGTTACTCCTGCCGGAGGAACAGGCGCTTATACATATATCTGGTACAGCGATGCCGGTCTTAGCGTGCCTATCGGCCAGACAACAATTGAAGCAACCGGATTGTCTGCAGGAACATACTGGGTTAAAATAACAGACGCAAACCTCTGTGAAGCATCTGCAAGCGTTACACTTACAGAACCTGCAACATTGTCAGCAAGTGCAGCCGCAACGAGCAACTTTAACGGAATGAATATCTCATGTTTCGGATCAGGCAATGGAACAGCTCTTGCATCTGTAACAGGCGGAACAGCTCCGTTCAGCTATGAATGGTATTCAGATGCAGGACTTTCAACACCTATTGGTCAGTCAACGCAATCAGCAATAGCGCTCTCAGCGAATTCATACTGGGTGAAAGTAACTGATGTCAATAATTGTGAAACTTCAGCCGGCGTGGTTATAACCGGGCCGCTTCAGCTTACGATCTCTGCCCCTGTAACAACAGATGTTCTGTGCTTCGGACAATCAACGGGAGCAATTGGCATTAGCGTTTCCGGCGGAGTAATGCCTGCAGGCGGTTATTATTTCACATGGACAGGCGTTGACTATTCCGGAGGAGCATTCTCAGGAAACACGGAGGATCTTACCGGTATCAAGTCAGGAACATACAATCTGACAGTTAAAGATGCCAATAACTGTACTGCAAATCTGGTTGGAGTGAATATCACTCAACCTGGCGCAGTAACAGTTGTGAAAGACGGCCAGCTTAATGTTGCATGCTATGGTGAGTCTACCGGTAGCATCAATGTCACTGCTTCGGGCGGAACAGGCCCATACTCATACTCATGGACAGGTACCGATTATACAGGCGCCGCCTTCAGCAACACAAATGCAGACCTGACTGCACTTAAAGCAGGTACCTACAATCTTACTGTCACGGATGACAATTCCTGCACCGGAACTCTTGCTACAGTTACAATAACACAGAATACCCAGCTTACTGCATCAGTTGCGGCCACCACAAATGTTACCTGCTTCGGCAACTCGACAGGTTCGATCTTTGTAAATGTAGCAGGAGGAACCCCGGGTTATACTTATGCATGGACAGGCACCGATTACACGGGTGCAACCTACAGTAATTCAACCAGGGACATATTCGGACTGAAGGCAGGAACCTACTCACTGTCAGTTACAGATGTGAATAGCTGCGCCGCAACATTGGCCGGAGTGGTGATCACACAATCAAGTGTTCTTGCACCGGGAAGCATCACAGGAGATGATGTACTTTGCTTCGGAGAGGATCCTCTCCAGATCAATGAATTTTCAGCAGCAAGCGGAGGTCCGGTAACTCCTGAATACCAGTGGCAGAGTGCATATACTGCAACAGGCCCGTGGCTGAACATCCCCGGGGCACTGGCTAAGGATTACCTGCCACCTGCTGATCCGGCAACGACAATGTATTACAGAAGGGCTGCCACATCAGGCACATGTACGGCTGTCTACAGTAATGTGGTGGAGATCACAGTCAATCCGTTGCCTGTTGCCAGGCTTACTGGAGGCGCTACAATATGTTCCGGCGAAACAACAAATCTCAAGGTTGAGATGACCGCCGGGACAGGACCTTTCGAGGTTACAATAAATGGTACAATGGTGATAGCTGGTTATGTTAGCAATACTAACATCCCTGTTACGCCGGCTGGTACAACTACGTATAAAGTTACAAAGGTCACTGATCTCAACGGATGTGAAGTTCTCGATCCTCATGTGAATATCACCGGTACTGCTATTGTGAATGTAAGGGCATTGCCTGTAATTACCGGAAGTCCGGCGAACAGGATCATTTGTGAATACGGAGCTACCTCATTCACTGCAAATGCCACAGGTGATGATATTACCTGGAAATGGCAGGTCGATGAAGGAAGCGGTTTCGTGGATCTGATTGATGGAGGCGCACACTTCGGAAGCGCTACATCGACACTCCAGATCTTCGGAGGAACAAGGGTGCTCGACGGCAATATTTACAGGGCTGTTGCAACAGGTTGCGCAACATCGGTCACCACTGCAGGGGCAACGCTTACCATAAATATTTCCCCGGTGATCGAGACCCAGCCTGTTGAATCAACTGTATGTTTCGGCAGTAACACCTCCTTCAGTGTTACCACCTCGGGTACAAGCCCGGCGTACCAGTGGCAGGTCAATACAGGAAGCGGATTCGGAAATATAGCAGATGGCGGCGTATATAGCGGTGCAACAACTGCCACACTCAATCTCACTGCTGTCCCGGCATCATACAATAATTATGTTTACAGGGTTATCGTGAGCGGTACCTGTACGCCGGCAGCAACATCCAGCTTCGTGGTATTAAGAGTGAATCCAGCCCCTGTTGTCACCCTGAATCCTGTGTCGAAAGAGATCTGCGCTGAAGCCGGCACGACATTCTTTGTGGCTAATGGTTCAGGCATAACCTCGATGAAATGGCAGGTAAACAACAGCGGAACATGGACCGATATATCAGATGATGCCATCTATAGCGGAACCAGCACTCAGCAGCTTTCATTCATCAATCCTCCTGTTTCGCTTAATGGCAAGCAGTACAGGCTGTCACTGATAGCTTCATGTGCCACAGTTTATACAAGTGCGGCAACACTCACGGTACACAGTAATCCTGTGGTCACATTTGCAGTGAACCCGTTAACGAACTGCGGCGGTACTGAACTTACTATGGCTCCGGCCATTTCCGGCGGTTCAGGCACCTGGATGACCCATACCTGGACAGGGGATGTAGGTCCTCTTAACAGGTACGACGTGAACGCTCCGGTATTCAAAACACTCATTGATGGCGCTTACCAGCTTACCTATAAAGTAAAAGACAGTCATGGCTGTTATGGCACTGCATCGGTTACTGTGAATGTCGACACCCCAAGCGCTTACTTCACACAGGATGTTCAGAGCGGTTGTACTCCGGTGTCTGTTCACTTCACCAAAGATATGACAGGCATTGCAAGCTGGTCGTGGGACTTCGGCGATGGTTCGCCGGTGAATATTACCGATGCAAGCCCGGTACACGAATACGTGAATGAGGAAGCAACTTCAATACAGTATCGCACTGTGAAGCTTAAAGTGCGTTCAGCAGGCGGATGTGAAGTTGAAAAGACATCGATGGTAACCGTATATCCGAAGATCAACGCTTCATTTGAAGCTGACAAGTCGAAAATATGCAGCGGCGACATGATCACATTCACTGCTCTGAGCGGTGCAAGTATCTATGCATGGGAATTTGGCGACGGCATGACTTCAACAGGAACCAATGTTGACAAGCATACTTACCTCAATGTCACCGGAGATTCTATAGTACGTACTGTGAAAGTCACTGCAACATCATTCTACGGATGTGTATCGACTGGCACCGGTACGGTTACAATTATGCCGAAACCGGTACCTGCATTCTCAGCAGCTCCTGTGCAGCAGATCTACAATGCAGCGGGTAATACCGTTGTCTTCACCAATGAGACTAATGCCGGAGCATTCAAATGGCTATGGTCATTCGGCGATGAGAAGACATCCAGGGAAAAATCTCCTTCACATGTCTATAGGAAGATGGGTGAATTCAAGGTGGTGCTCGAGGCAACAAACGGAACATGCGCCGGGAAGGTAACTCATTCGGTATTTGTGAATCCGCTTGCTCCTGTTGCGAAATTTGACTCCGTGCCTTCGGGTTGTGAACCTCTCGAAGTATCATTCAACAACAAATCTCAGAATATTGATCAGCCGGGTACATCGTTCAAGTGGGAGTTTGGCGACGGAACAGGTTCTACAGCAAAGAACCCGACGTACACCTATTCTGATCCGGGCGTTTACAAGATAGAGCTTACTGTTTCAGGTCCTGGAGGGATATCGACATCGTCAAGGTTATTGTCGGTTTACGCAACACCTGTGGCTAACTTCAGCCTTTCCCCGACACATGTCTTTGTGAATGACGAGAAGGTAAGAGCTTACAATCTCAGCCAGGGTGAAGATTACCTGATATGGGAGTGGGGCGACGGAGATACTTCGAAGACTACTAAGAACAACGACCCGTCACACAGGTATATGGAAGCAGGAACATTCGATGTCAGCCTGTCGGCTTACAAAGACAATGGCAAAGGCAATATATGTTACGATAAGTTCGTGATGTCTCCCGGAGTTCTTGTCGAGCCTGCGGGTGAGATAAAATTCTCGAGCGTGTTCAGACCCAACCTCAGCGGCCCGGTTGAAGTAAGCCAGCTTCCGACAGGAGGCAACGAGATCGACCAGTACTTCTTCCCGCCAATCAGAGAGAAGGTACTCAACTACAAGCTGCAGATCTTCAACAGGCTTGGAACTCTCATATTCGAAAGCCGTGACATCAATATCCCCTGGAACGGGTATTATAGAGGCCAGCTGTGTCCGCAGGGTGTTTATGTCTGGTATGTTGAAGGGAAGTACGCCAACGGCCAGGTTTATAAGAAGACAGGAGATATAACGTTGCTGCATTAGGATATCATGAACTCACCCCGTGCCCCCTCTCTGTGCAAAGCAAAGAGGGGGTAGTTTTTTGAACAGGGAGGGATTTAGTTCATGTGTAAGCATCCGATAAAACACATATTGTAGGTATTGTTTAGGCTCAATAATTTTGTTTTAAAATTATAAGCCATGACAATTGAGGAATATACTCTCCTGGAGCAAGAGTTCTCCACATCAGAGACAGACATAAAGACCTTTCTTTTAACAAAAGGGGTCAGCATTCATAAATATTACTACTGGAAACGCAAGTCCAGAGACCTTCAAGAGGCCTCATCACAGTCAGAAGGACAGTTCCTCCCCATCAATGTCCTGTGCGGAGGATCAATCAAACCGGGTAAACGGGGTAAAAATTTAAAACAACCTTTTATATCCCAGGGGGAGATTGAAATAGAACTTCGTACACCCTCTGGAGCTGAACTTCGTATCCGGGGGATCATGGACTCGTTAATGGTTAGCACAATTATTGCTTCATCCGGAGGCCGACGCAATGTTTAGTCTCAATGACAGCATGCGCTACCTGCTCTATAGTGAGCCAACCGACATGCGGAAGAGTTATCATACTTTAAGCGGTCTTGTGACAAATAATATGAGACTTAATGTACTCGATGGTGATGTCTTTATTTTCATTAACAAGTCTCGCAACCGTATCAAGCTTCTTCATATGGAGCCGGGAGGGCTTGTCATCTACTCAAAACTTCTGGAAGAGGGTCGTTTTCGTCTTCCCTCAAAGGATCCCGGTCAGGGATCGCTCAGGATCGAATGGCTGGACCTGGTGATGATGGTTGATGGAGTTATGGACGATCCGCGACAAGGTTAAGAAGATTAAAAAGAGTAAAATTTTAACATAAAATGTTGTAAATTATTTGGTTATCTAAACAATGTTACTATCTTTGTATCAGATAATTACAGTGTTTTTATGGCATCCGGATACACCCAGCATGAGGTTGAAAAAATGGCAGAAGAGATAGAGTCTCTTCGCAATCAGCTATCTGCTAAGGAGGATGCAATATCCAAGCTCACACAAGTGATAGAAAACTTGCGTAAACTGATATTTGGTAAGAAAAGCGAGCGTTTTATATCATCAGACCCGGATGCCCGACAACTTGATATCTTTGGTGAACAGCTGAGTGACAATGAGATAGCGCAATTAGAAAAGGCTGCCAAACAGGAAGAGGAGCTTATAACCAACACAGTAACAGCAAAGAAGGCTCGCACTCCCCGTAAGGATATCTCCCTTGAGAACCTGCGTGTTGAGGAGACGATTATTGACCCTGAAGGGATAAATTTTGATGAGTATGTTTGCATCGGATCTGAAGTGACAGACAAACTAGCCTACAAGCCTGCGGAGTTTTATATAAGGAGGACCACCCGCAGGAAATTTGCTCTTAAAAACCAGCCTCAGGAGCTCAACCAGCAGCAGAAAGAGAGATCAACAGTAGTGATAGCACCTCTTCCTCAGAGCCCCATACACAAATGCATGGCAGATACGACGCTCCTGACAGAGATAATCATCCAAAAATACCTTTATCACATACCTTTTCACCGGCAGATAGCCAGATTTACGGATCTTGGGGTGCGGATAAGCTCTTCCACTGTGGGAGACTGGTTCTCCCAGAGCTGCGAGTTGCTCAAACCACTCTATGACCATCTTCGTCGACGGGTCTTGTCTACCGATTACATTCAGGTTGACGAGAGCACCATCCCAGTGATAGACAATGAGAAGAAACGTGCTGTGAAGGGTTACCTGTGGGTTGTTCGCAGTCCGGATAATGGCGAGGTCTTCTTCCACTATGACAGAGGTTCCCGCTCCGAGAAGACGGCTATGGTTCTGCTGCATGACTTTAAGGGAGCAATACAGAGTGACGGTTATCAGGTTTACAAGCGCTTTGAGACCCTCGACGGGAAATTGATGCTTGGTTGCTGGGCTCACGCCAGGCGTAAGTTCGATGAAGCTCTTCAGGAGAATGAGAAACTGGCAACAGAAGCAATGTTACAGATACAATCTCTATATGCCTTAGAGAGGGCTGCTGATGAGATGGAAGCTACACCTGATCAGAGAAAAGAGTTACGACGCACAAAGGCATATCCAATACTGGTGACCTTTGAGAAGTGGCTTTACGATAATTACAATGCTTTGCTTCCTCAGAGCAGAACGGCAAAAGCAATATCTTATACATACTCACTCTTTCCAAAACTCTCAAGGTATCATCTTGACGGCAGATACAGAATAGATAACAACCTTGTTGAGAATGCAATCCGTCCGTTGGCTATCGGAAGAAAGAATTATCTTTTCTGTGGTAACAATGATGCCGCAATAAGAGCTGCTGTGATGTACTCTTTGTTGGGATCCTGCAAGGCAGCTGGTGTTAATCCTGCAGAATGGCTTGAGGATGTTCTTTCAAAGATATACTCCTATAGCAATGGGAAAGGCAACCTGGAGGATCTGCTTCCGCATCAGTGGAGGAAGAATCAAACTTGTGCCATTAGGGAAATTATCGTGCAACTAGTGTCAAATCTGCCCGAATTGGGATCAAATCAATCAAAATTTACCCAACTTTAATCGAAATCGCTCAAACGTGTACTAAATTGGTGCAACTGCATACCCAAATCAGATCAAATTTTAATCAAAGTGAACAAGAATGGTGGCTAAATATCCACTGTAATCCATAAATTAGATGTGATTTATCGGATGCTTACGAAAGAACCCCCCTTCAGGGGCATAGCCGTCAAGCTAATTTTTTTAACTCTCTGATATTCAATAGGGATGACTATTTTTAATCCCATTTCTTTTGAAAACAGGTTTGCTTGATGTAATTTTACTCATATTAAAGAACGTTTTTGGTTAATAAATAGCGAGATTTTGCTTTTCGGGCGTCTCGCTGTTTTTTTATAAATATACTCATATTTATTTGATTATAAAATATTTAAACATAATATTTCTTCAAATCCGAGTTTATTTTTCTTCTTTTCCAACCAGTGTTTTGAGGCAAGTATTTCTACCACCCATTTGAACCATTTTGCCAATCCTTTACACCCATTGGTTAATATATTTCTCAATTTAGCACTGTTGTCTTTAAGTGTTTGAAAGCATTTGTTGATACTCAATAATTTTCCTGTTTCTTGTACTGATAAGCCCTTTCTATCATGAACATTTCCCAGTTTACCAAGATAAGCAATAACCTGGCATTGAGAATACACATCAAACGTTCATATTTCATCTGTCCAATGTTGTCTAAGCCGAAGACAGATTTCCAAGTTTTAAAAATCAATTCTATTTGCCAGCGTATCTTGTAAATTTTGACAATCGCTTCAACATCGAGCATTTCTTCTGTGATATTGGTAATAAATAGATTGAACCGAGCTCTTTTTTTATATTCCTCCCCGTTTGACGTCCTTTCTTTTTATTGTATTTATTTACCTTCTGCATCCGTGTGGCTACAACTTCCTCCGGTACTAATTCGATGATCAGCCGCACTGGGAATTTTTCCTTCTCCCCAATATATACCTTCTGGTCAAGCCTTTGAATATTCCCCTCCTTCATCCTTTGATAGACTTTTGCAAAATCAAGCTCTTGGAGCTTATCCTCTTTTTTCTGGTAAACTAGTATTTTGGTATTTAGCCTGGATAAAAAGAATGCTCCGGCTTTTTCTATCCTCTTAAAATAATCCACTGCAAAATATCCCAAATCACGGATGGTCAAATCTCCCTCCCTCACTAAACCTATCGTTTGAATGGCATCTTTGTTATCGGGCCGTTTGGCGGGATGAATCGACAGGTCATTTACTTCTCCTGATTTTACATCAAATTCATATTGGATGCATACCCCTGCATTCGAGGCACATCCTCCAAAACCTGGCAATTTTTCCCAGAGTGTCTTGAATAAATCAAATTTAGTGGAGTCTTTTATGATAACCCGATTGAAGTGTTTGGACCAACCTATATCAATGCTTTGGGATACCTGACTTGAAAGTTGTTCACCTATCAATCCCTGAATATATTTTTGTGCCCCCTCATTAAAGCGTTGGTCAATCCCTTGTCCGGATATATCTACCCCATGTGTGGATTTGACTTCGATGGCCATTTGGTTATAACTCTTGGTTCCCTCGCTGGTGGCATCATATAATAAACTGTCAAAGAACATGAGCGGCGAAAACTTAGAAAGCCTTTTACAGAATCCGCTTTCATAAGCTTTCTTTCGAAGGTGCCGTTCTGAATAAATAGTTTTAAACTTTTTTATTAATCTCTCGATAGTGGGTTCGCATACCCCCCTATATTATATGCAGATTATTTCTTTTTCATTAACTAGCTCATAATTAATACTTTAATACCCCTTAGCTTGACGGCTATGCCTTCAGGGGGGCAGGGGGGTTTTTTGATTAGACAAAGTCAGCCCTTCAGGGGGGGTTGATTAGACAAAGTCAGCCCTTCAGGGGGGGTTGATTAGACAAAGTCAGCCCTTCATGGGGGGGTTGATTAGACAAAGTCAGCCCTTCATGGGGGTTGATTAGACAAAGTCAGCCCTTCATGGGGGTTTTTGATTAGACAAAGTCAGCCCTTCAGGGGGCGCCCTTCGCTCTTCGCCCTACGCCTACACCAGCTTCTCCTCAATCGCTATCCTCACCAGTGCGGCTGTATTCTTGGCATTTAGCTTGAACAGCAGATTCTTACGGTAGCTTTTGACAGTTTCAGAACCGAGAAAAAGCTTATCCGCAATCTCCTGGTACGTTAATCCCTCGGTGATAAGCCGTAAAAGATCAATCTCACGACGGGTAAGATATATATGCTTGTCAGTCTTTCTCTTCATCAGGATATCAACCTCATGACACAGGAAGATATCACCCTGCATCACAGTCTCCACTCCTTTTATGATCTCCTCAGGCATGGCATTTTTCAGAACATAACCTGAAGCGCCGTTTGTCATCATATTATTCACACATGTGAACTCATTGAAGCTTGTAAGAGCAAGGATCCTGAGAGCAGGGTAATCCTTATGTATAATCTCGCACAGATCGATTCCGCTTGCATCGGGCAGGCTGATGTCAAGGAACATTAAATCGTATTCACCCTCCTTCAGCTTTTGCATGCATTCTTTCCCTGTTACGGCAATGTCGGCTACTGAACACATTCCATATTCAGACAGCAATGTACTGAGCCCCCCTGCAAGCACCGGATGATCGTCAACAATAAGTACCTTATACATATATTAAGTTCTGAATATTTAATTCCCAAAACCTTCTCCCGGTACTGGATTTCCTCCCCCTCTCCCCCCGGGAGAGGGGCTGGGGGTGAGGTCAGCTGAACTCCACATTTACTTCAGTTCCCTGGCCGGGCGCTGTTATCATTTCAAGCTTTCCTCCCAGTGATGTTACCCTCGACCGTATATTTTTCAGGCCCGTTCCCCCGCCAGACTCAGCCGTTTCCCTGTCGAACCCTTTGCCGTCGTCTTCAACAATAAGATGAATTCGGGAATCATCGATAATAAGCTGGACATTGATATTCTCCGCACCCGAATGTTTCAGTGAATTGTTTACCAGCTCATTGACTATCCTGTAGGCGGCAATCTCGGTTTTCTCATCAGGACGCCTGTCATCACCGAAAAAATGATACGTAACCTTGCCCGTGCTGCGGCAAAAATCGGCAAGGGCGGCATTAAGCCCATATTTCATGAGTGATTCAGGCATCAGGTTATGAGCAACCCTTCTAAGCTCTTTCATAGAATTATCGAGCAGTTCGATGGCTGTGTTCAACGCAGCCACATTCTCTTCAGGAATTGTAAGATTTCCTTTCATTGTTGCTATTTTTAGTTTGGCTACAGACAGCATTCCCCCAAGGCCGTCGTGAAGATCCCTTGACAATCTTGCCCTCTCAGTTGTTTCACCTTCAAGGAGGGAATTTGTGGCAGTAATTTTTTTCTCCTGTTCAAGTTCTCTGATCCTCTGTGATGCAAGTATTACCTTCTGTTCATGGTTCTGATACAGAAAATACCCGGTAACGCTGCCAATCAGGATCACTATCACAAGTGAGATGATGAAGACTTTTCCTGTTTTGGCGGTTGCTTTAAGTGCTGTTATCTCGAGCTCTTTTTTCTCTGTTTCATACTTCGTTTCGATCTCCGATATTTTATCGGCCCATTCAGAATTAAGATCTTCCTCCTTCATCCTGATCTGTTCCTGTGAATAAAACAGGGCTTCCTCAGGTTTATTCAGCCATATTGCCGAGCGTTTAAGCATATCATAAAGCAGTCGCATGTCTAGCCTGTTTGTGGTATCGGCAACCAGCAGGGCTTCTTTCCCAAGTTTCATTGCTTCTTCATACCGGTTGGCTTCGATGAGGTAATCACCGCTCTGACGGTATGCTTCCATCATTCCCCTTACATTATTATTATCCTTGTAGATTTGAATGGCAGTATTGCTGTAATCCAGCGCTTTATCCTTATTACCGGTCATATAATAGCAGTAACCCACTCTTACCATTGCCGCCGCATAATAGTTCCTGTCGACATCTTTCAGCAGGCCGATTGCTTCATCTCCATACTGAATTCCTTCCTTGTAATTATCTGCATTAATGGCAAAAACTGCCAGGTTAATCAGGGAAACAGCGGTGGCTCGTTTGTCGGTTGTCTTTCTCTGGATATCAAGGGCATTAAGTGTATATTCTTTGGCTTTTTCAAAATTTCCTGCAGTATAATAGAGGGAACCGATATTGGCAAGGATCTTTGCCTGTTTTACATTGTCATTTGCAGTCTCATAATACTTAAGGAGATCGATATAAATTGTCATCGCGGTATCATATTGGGCAGTTACCCTGAAGATATTCGCAATGTTGTTCATAATCTCTGTTTCCTTCTTCTTATCCGGGGCTTCCTTAAGACTCTTCAATGCAAGATTGAAAAAGAACAGGGAGCTGTCATTCTTCCCCTGGTTATAATATATGTATCCCTTCCAGGTCATGGCATCAGTCATAAGAGAAGGATCATCTGTCTTCTCTGCTATTTGAGATTGCATGGTGGCAACAGACAAAGCAGCCGGAAGGTCATTCACAATGTACTGATCATAAAGCTCCCGCAGGATCTCAGCGCGGGTTGAAAAGTCATTCTTCCCGGCAGATTCATAAGCCTTCTTCAATGAATCAACTTTATCTGAAGGCTCTGATGCCAGGATCGTTCCGGCAGAAACAAACAGGATCAATAAGATGAATAAATGTCTCATAAAATTCAGTTTTACAAAATTGCAGCATGAGCCATCTTAAAAAAACCCCCTTTTGGGGGTAAAGCAGCCCAATCCCCATAAATATTTTTGCTGGTATAAACTTAATGTTATGAAACTAAAAAAGGAATCTATTATGAAAAAGAATTTATTCAGAATTTCTTCTTTACTTATTATGCTCATATTTGTCGTGAGCAGTTGTGAGAAGGATGATCCGAAACCAGCACCTGTTGTTTCTCCTGGCAAGGAGATTGTTACTTTCAAGATTGTTAACCCTGCTGTAACTGCAGTTATCGATACAGTGGCAAAGACGATCACTGCTACAGTTCCTAATGGTACCGCAATAACGGCACTGACTACAGAAATCGAGCTTTCTGCGGGTCACTCAATCACTCCTGCTTCGGGTGCTTCACAGGATTTTACCAACCCTGTTGTATATACCGTGAAACGTCCGGATAATACTACAACAAGCTGGACTGTAAAAGTGATATTCCCCGATCTGATCGTAAGCGATGATATTACACAATCAGTTACCTGGACTTCAGACAGGGTTTATACTATCAATACGGAAGTTAGCATATCCAACAGCTCGGTTCTTACTATCCAGCCAGGAACAGTTATCAGGTTCGGCGCCAACGGAAGCCTCGTTTTAGGATATGGAAGTAATGCAACAATAAATGCAGTAGGTACTGCAGACAAACCTATTATTTTCACTTCAAGCGCTTTACTGCCGGCTGCAGGCGCCTGGGAAGGTATTTTCTTCTATGACAAGACTCTGAGCAACAGCGTTCTGACATATTGCAAAATACTTTATGCCGGACAGAATACAAATTATGGAGCGGTTAACCTCCTTGGTTGCGACATCACAATGACAAACTGCACCATAGAGAGTTCAGGAAGTTATGGTATCTATACAACATACAGCGATGGAAAAGGCGGTTTTGTGTCTTATGACAATAATACTATCAACAAGACTGCAAAATATGGCATACAGATGAATGCTCAGAAAATCAGCAAGATAGGAACGGGTAACGTATTCACTGAAACAAAAGGGATTCATATAATCGGCGATTACAGAGGTACAACAGCCGAAACCTGGAAAAATCTTGGCACTCCGTACATTATTACAGACGAGGTTGATATTGACGGAAGCCTTACAATTGCAGCCGGAACAATATTTAAATTTGAAGCTAATGGCTCACTGGAAATGGGTTATTATGCATCGACAACATTTGTGGCAGAGGGTACGGCAACAGCTCCGGTTACTTTCACCAGCAACGCGGCATCCCCTGCTTCAGGTGCATGGCAGGGCCTGGTAATGTGGAGCAATGTACAGAACAATACAAAGATGAATTACTGTATTATTGAATATGCAGGATCATCCTCGACCCAGGGGGCGCTTGACATGAACTCTTCATCTTCAATTACACTTACAAACACCATTATACGCAAGAGTGCAAGTTACGGCATCACACTGGATGCAGACGCAGGATTCCAGGCATTCAACAATAATACGATTGCAGAATGCACCAACCATCTTATAACAATGAACATGAAACATTTGCCTGAACTGGGTACGCCCAATACTCTTACAGCAGCGGCAGGCAAAGGAATCGCAATAACAGGTGATATCAAGTATGTTAATCCTGTTACCTGGAAAAAACAGACAGCCGACTTTTACGTAAGTGGAGAATGTGATATCGATGGCATTCTTACAATTGAGCCAGGCTGCAAATTCCTGTTTGCAAATGACGGATTCTTCTGGTTTGGCTACTACGAGAACACCAAGGTTACCGCAGTAGGAACTGCCGACAACAAGATTGTTTTCACATCGGCATCAGCAAGCCCGTCTGCAGCCAACTGGAGAGGACTGAGATTTGATACGAATGTACAGACCAATTCAGCCCTGGATTATTGTGTTATCCAATATACAGGAAGAGATACAAAACCCGGGATCTTCACAGAGACATCTTTCCCTGTAAACAATACAACAATATCAGATTTCACAGGTACGGCAGCCGAGTACCAGACAGGCACAACAGCTCCGACAGGAACCGGCAACAACTTCACCTGGACAGCAGGTTCATACTAGTTTACATGATTAGTTTCTTTACAAAGCCCGCCGCAAGACGGGCTTTTTTTTCCTCCCCTTTCAGGGGAGGTCCCGCGAAGCGGGGGAGGGGTTCTGCTAGTTTGACAGCAATGCCTCTCAGGGGAGGTCCCGCGAAGCGGGGGAGGGGTTCTACTAGTTTGACAGCAATGTCTTTCAGGGGAGGTCCCGCGAAGCGGGGGAGGGGTTCTGGATTATCATACCAACCCATCACTGATATATTTCTCTCCTCTCATAACTGCGTTTATACCGTCGATAAGCTCGTCAGGTATTGAGGTTTTCAGGATGTACCCCGAGGCGCCTGCCTTTATCATTTCATTTACAGCTGTAATTCCAATCATTCCTGTGAGAGCGATGATCTTAATTCCCGGATTTGAATCGAGAATCACCCGGCACAATTCAGCACCACCAATATCGGGAAGCCTGTAATCAAGCAGTACAAGACTAAATTCAGCCTGCTTTAATTTCATCAGGCACTGCTTTCCTGATCCGGCTGTCTGTATTGTATCTGCTGAGAAATGAGTTGCAAGAAACCTTACGACTCCATCTGCCAAAACCTGATTATCCTCGACTAATAATATTTTGCACATGTAAAACGCTGTTAAGCAGCCGGCAAATTTAGAAGAAACAAGATAATAACATACTGTTTTTTTTTGCAGGTTTTATCGAAATCATATTAGCTCAATTGATTTTAGTGTTATGGTGTATTGAACTGAAACTAACAGATTATCTGTTGTTTGGATAAAAAAATTAAAAATTCTTTGATTTTAAGGGTAACATTTTGACCCCGATTCCTATTAAACATAAAAGGGTATAAGATTAAAATGATGATTTGCCCGGATCTAACCTAAATTCTAAACCATGACGATAATCGATCAGATAAAGCGGATCGAGAGGTTGGACTACCTCATTCGTACCAGGTCAACTGGCACACCGGCCGAACTTGCAACCAAGCTGGGGATGTCGCAGAGCCAGACATATTATTTCCTGAAGCTGATAAAGGAGAAGCTTGATGCTCCGATCTATTACTCGCGGGCCAAGCAGAGCTACTGTTATGATAAAGATGTGAAATTCACCTTTGGATTCTGTTCTGAAAACTAATGACAATATATTTTTTAAAATTTTTATACTCCGGAAAAATCAGAGTAGTGCTGTTTAAATTGGTCAGTAAGTTAAGGCCGAACAAGCCCTCCTGCATTTTGAATGCTTACAACGTGACTGGCTATGTACTTCTCCCCATTTGTATCGATGTAATCCAATCCCCGGGTTATTCTCTCTCGCCATAGAAAGCCAGTCACGTTTTTCTTGTTACTCTGAAAACCTCACCTCCGCATTAAGCTCCGGTGAGCAACGCCTGAAACTCTGAATAACCACCCCTGGCCCTCCCAGGAGGGGAATTTAATTCTCCTGAACCAGATATAAATAAACTTGGATTTCGTTTTTTAGCCACGAAGTGGCTGAAAATGAATAACCCCGGATGCAATCCGGGGTATAAAACAAAACACATTTAAAACCCTGAAAGGGTTTAATGTCTTTTAAAGATTAATTTATAAGGTATCACTTTCAATGTTCATCTTCAACTCTTTCAGAGTTGCTAAACTAGAGGGGATTCATACCCCAGGCTTGGCCTGGGGTTATTCACGTTAAGCTCTTTCAGAGCTATTGAAGAATTTCTTTCAGTTTGATTATATGAAACTCCTTTGAAGCAAGCATCATGCCTCATAACAAAGGTTATATTATAATATTAATTATAAATAATATTATAATATAACTATTTCCTAACTATGAATCTCCCGATGCTACTGTCGGGATTTCGCTTCACTCAACCTGAAACGCTGAAACGCTGAAACGCTGAAACTCTGAAACTCTGAAACCCTGAAACTCTGAAACTCTGAAACTCTGAAACTCTGAATAACCCACCCCTAACCACTCCCAGGAGGGGAATAAACCCAAAGACCCAGAATCCAGTACCTTTAGCGAAGGAGGCAAGCACCCAGTACCTTTAGCCTCTGTAGCTTTAGCGAAGGAGGCCCCTTACCAGCCACCATACCTTCCCCCACCTGTGTGGATAATGCAGGATTGCTTTCAACATTGAATTACATTTGTAACGTTCTTTCATGAAGCTGACAGAGGGGAAAAGGTCACCAAGCAGGTAGAGTGCTCTCCTGTGAAACCCAGGTATTGCTTTGTAAATCTCATTATAAGAGCCGGACCTGTCAGGGGCTGGATTGTTTTTAGGACTTTTCAGGAAGAATATGAATCTTTCAACGAAACCTGCATCCCGCCATTTTTCAATATACTCAATCATCCAGACGGGGAATTCAGCCTCCCAGAATTCATGCAGGCACCATAATCTTGTGGCAAGCATGCTGTTCATCCCGGATTTATCCGCCAGTTCTGTCAGCCCTTCATTAATGATCAGATCTCCATACCTGTCGATCATGACGACAAGATCGGTATACAACCTTATCTGCGAATCGTTGTTTTCCTCATGCCTGTTTAAGTGCCACACTAAGTAAAGAAACAATATCAGTGGTTCCGGTAACCAGGCCTTTCTTCCTGAGATTTCAATCTCCAGTGAAGTTCTGTAAAGGATTTCAGTCAGGTGATGATTCTCCCGGCTGAAAAGCTCATGATGTAGCTCCAGTGAAAAACCATTCTTTATCATGGATGGCAGATGCTTGCCGTAATGGACCATTATCATCCTGTGAAATACCGATTTCACAGGTATTGTATTATACCCGGCCCTTTCCAGCTTCCTGAAAGCTTTTAAAATCACATTACGATCAAGCAGGACATCCACATCAGACATCTGCCTTAGGCCTCTGTTCCCGAAGACCATCAATTCAAGCGCGATACCTTTAAGAAGAACGACTTTGACATTTTCTTCGCCAAGGATATCAAGAGCTTCCCCGATCATCGCCAGGTTACCGGCATTTTGCGCAAGACTCATGAAAGAAGCATTCCGGAGAAAAGAAGCAATCTCCGGTGGAACCAGATTGATTAAACCGGCCTTTTCTAGATTGTTATAAATAAGCGCTGCCACTCCCTGGGCATTCGCCAGCTTTGCAAAACTCTTCCAGTCGGATATACAGGAGGTTGCTTTTATGAGCGTTTCTCTCCGGCTCTCACTGAACTCAAGACGGCAGAGTGAGATCAGAAATGACTCCTCCTTGCTTATGTCAGAATGGAATCTCATTTTTCAAACCGGCTGCTTTGCCTGATATACATTGAATAATAAATACCTTTCCTGTCCATCAGCTCTTCATGGGTCCCCGACTCTATAATCTTCCCCTTATCCAGGACCATGATCCTGTCTGCCAGTGATATATTCGTGAACCTGTGACTGATCAGAACCGAGGTATGCCCTTTTACTATCTCGCGGAACCGGCTGAATATCTCAAATTCTGTATCGGGATCGAGAGAGCTCGACGGCTCGTCCATGATAAGCACTGCAGCATCGCGGTACAGCGCTCTTGCCAGGGCAATTTTCTGCCATTCACCCCAGCTAAGCTCCCGGCTTTCTTCGAAAAGGTTCCCGATAAGGGTATCATAACCTTTAGGCAGGTTCTCTATTAGCTGGTGCACCCCGGAATTTTTCGCCGATTCTGTAATCCTGTTCTCATTGCTGTCCTCTCCGATATTCCCCATCCGTATGTTCTCGCCTGCTGTAAGGTTGTAAAGCATGAAATCCTGGAAAATAACTGAAAATTGTTTCCGGTACACATCCGGCTCAAAATGCCTGATATCAGAGCCGTCATAATGGATTGAACCTTCATCAGGGTCGTATAACCTGCACAACAATCTTGCGAGTGTGCTCTTCCCGGCCCCGTTTGGACCAACAATAGCCAGGATCTCTCCTTTATTAAGTTCGAAAGAGATACTGTCGAGAGCCTTCGAGCTGTTCCCCGGGTAAGTGAATGAGATGTTTTCAGCGACAATTTTATTGCCGAGGGGTCCTGGCATGGATACCGGAGCACTGGCTTTTATCTTTTCCTCAAGCCTGAGAAATTCGAATGTATCACCAATGAAAAGCCCGTCCTCATATAAACCGGCAAGTGAACCCAACAGCTCTTTAATATAAACCATACCCTGCCGGAAAGCTACAAGGAACATTGCCATCTGGCCAAGTGTGATCTCCCTGGCAACTGTTTTCCTGGTTATAAGCAGCAGGGCAAGCAGGAAAGCGGTCGCTTTAAACAGGTCTGAGATGATCTCGATAAAGGTTCTTTTCCTGATGATTTCCAGCTCCTGTTGTTTCTGCTTAAGGAATGATTGCCTGAATAATCCCCTGAAATATTCCCCGAGACCGAACAGCCTGATCTCCCTTGATGGACGGTCCCCGGTCAGGAGCCAGTTGAAATAGGCTGATTTTCTTGATTCCGGTGTCTGTTCCCTGTGAAAATTATACAGGACATCAGCATAATGAAGCCTCAGCCAGATCCCGGGTATGTTGGCAATAAGAAGGAGTAGCGCCGGCAACCAGCCGAGAGTGAGAATGAGCCCGGTTATGAGAAATAAGCGACAGTAACGAGCGTGAAATCGAGACAAGGTTATTGAGGATATTATTTGGTCTCCAGGTAGCATCCCGGTTTGCTCTCGACAGGCAGTCAAAATACTCCGGATTCTCAAAATTAATGAGATCAAGCCTCGTGGCTTTTGAATGAAGCAGGTCGTACATGTAATCCTCAAATTTAACCGACTGCTTTTTCTTTACATAATTGCCGGCATCGGAGAGGGCTTCATCGAGAAACCATACAGCCACCAAAGCAATAACAGGCAACAACACTGGATTTAAGGATGAAACAGATCCGGATGAAACGGCTGCAGTTATCTGATCTATAACATTCTTAAGAAGCCACAGAAGGAAGAGCGGAAGGAAGCTCCGTATAACTGAAAGAGCAGTGTTAGCCGTTGCCCAGCCAGGTGCGCTCTGCCATACCAGCTTGAGGGATTCGAGAAACAATCCTGTCTTTCTGTTCATCCTTTCCTGTTTTGAAGTGTTCTGATCAGCCCCTTAAATCTTTTAACCAGGATGATGCCGATCACTCTTAACCTGTTCGTGATGTAACCGGGACTTGTATTAATCCTTATATCTGCCAGGGTGCCTTTCTCACCATACTCAGCCCTCACTATTCTTCCTGCAATCTTTGAGGCCTTCACAGGGTCATCGGGCCAGGCATTGCTGTCGCCTCTTGCAATAAAGTAATCTGTACCGTCTTTCCTGATTATTTTTGTCAGCCTGTGAATAACAAGCCCGTTCTCTCTTCTGATCGCAATAATTTCACCTGGAACAGGTTTCCCCTTCAGACTTATTGGTTCAATAAGCAACACCGAACCCGGCTTAATGCATGGATACATACTGTAGCCATGAGCTTTGATCCGGATCGTCTTTCCTTCAGACAACAGATCAAATCCGACATTCTTCAATATTTCACGACTGCGGAGCTTGTTATTCATTTTTTGTGATGTATTCTATTATACTTTGATCGGGAAGAAAACCAAGCCTGAAGACAGGAATTTCCTCACACATTGCGGAAACACTTTCCAGGAGTCGTTCAATGATCTCAGGTCCCCAGTTTTGCTGAATGCAGTTTGCCATCACGAGGCTTACAGCTGCTGCTCCATTGACCCGCGTGGAGAAATTTTTCGATGCATGTTCGATTATATAGATCCTGTGCAGTGGTGATTGCCATGGCTGCTCATTATCATAAACAGGCGTATTATAAATCCGGTACATGCCTTCTTTATGTCTTATTATAAGCCTGTCGTCGTGTATGATCTGAGCCCCGGCATCGGACCATAATCGCGACATTGTTGTTTTGCCTTTCCCCGAAACACCGCTGAAAATGTATCCTTTCCCCTGGTGATTAATACCTGAAGCGTGGATCATGATATCGCCGGATAAAACTGTAAGATAATACAATATCAATCCGTCAAGAGGGTATTCAAGAGGGTCGGCTTTTTCAGTTTCCACATCCAGGTACAGCTCCCATTCCTTTGAACCGGTGGATAATTTCAACAGGCCATTCTTCTGATCAGCTGACTGGGGGAAGGTTGTTTTAACGAAAAGATTTTCCCCATTTCTCCATACACTCCAGAACTCAGGATCCCTCTGAAACCTTGATCCGTCAATTTCTTCAACATACGGCGCATGAAATACCCTTGTGGCATCGGGTGGTATCATCGTTTCTCCTGAAAACACTCTCAATCGCAGGTTTTCCCCCCCTCCAGGGGGGGCAGGGGGGTCTGGGCACCGCGCAGATTCCCTCCCGGGGGGGCCGGGGGGGTGATAAACCCCCTGAATCTTTCCCCCGGAACAAGCTCAAAATCAGCAGATTCAATTCTGATATTATAACCTGCAATATTTAAATTATATTCTTTCAATAATCTGTTTTAACCTAAGAGAAATCCATTAACCACTAAGAGACACTAAGGAACCACTAAGGGACACAAAGTAAACCAGATAAATGCCTTTGTGTTCCTTTGTGATTTTGCCTTTGTGTTCCTTTGTGGTTAAACGAAGTTATACAACAATAAGATATTTACTCAAATTTTCTATAAACTCCATCATATCTTTTTCTGCTTCTTCCGGTGAGATTTCGTATTCAGAAATAACAGCTTCAATGATTTCTGCAATACTCTTTTTCCCGTCGATCTGTTCCCATATAAATGCGCCTGTTTCATTAAGTGTATAGACACTGTTCATGTCGGCGATATTGTTTGTTACGGGAACCAGCACATACTCACTTCCGGTCTTCCTGGTTACTATCGATGACGAGTGGGAAAGTATTGATTTTAAATCTGTCATGCCGCTTTAATATGAACCAAATGTATTAAAAATTTGCCTCCTTTTTTTTGTACCTTCGCAAAAACAAATTTATGAGTCACAAGGGAAAAGGGAAACACCGTTCAGGTATTTCAAAAGAATCACTTACCGGACAGGTGATCTCAGTTCTGTCGAACAGTTCAGAAAAGGGATTCAATTATAAACAGGTTGCAAAACGTCTTAATTTATCAGATGCTCCTTCCAGGCAAATGATTTCGGATATACTGGATGACCTGACCAAACAGGGCAGGGCACAGGAAGTATACCGCGGAAAATACAGGATGAAGCAGGCCCGCGGCTACATCACTGGAACCGTGGATATGACAAGGCAGGGCTATGGTTTCGTCATCACAGAAGATATTGAAGAGGATGTTTTTGTCACCGGTAAGAACTTACGTACAGCATTACACGGGGATAAGGTTAAAGTATGGCTTTTTGCCAGGAAAAAAGGAGCACGCCCTGAAGGTGAAGTAGTTGAAATAATCGAAAGATCACGTACAACTTTCGTCGGAACCATCGAAGTTATGCCAAATTTCGCTTTCCTGATACCCGACAACAGGAACATGCCTTTCGACCTGTTCATCCCGTCATCAAAGCTGAATGGCGCAAAACAGGGTCAGAAAGCTGTTGCAAAAGTTGTTGACTGGGATGCCAAATCAAAGAATCCCGTTGCTGAGATTATCAAAGTGCTCGGCTACCCGGGACAGAATGAGACCGAGATACATGCAATTCTTGCAGAATTCGAGCTTCCTTATGAATTTACAGAGGAAGTCGAGGCGGATGCAGAAAAAATACCTTTGGAGATCACTCCTGAAGAGATTAAGGGAAGAAGGGATTTCCGGGATATTCCGACCTTTACAATAGACCCGGAAGATGCGAAAGATTATGATGATGCATTATCTCTCCGGCAGCTTGAGACCGGCAACTGGGAAGTTGGCGTACATATTGCCGATGTTACGCACTATGTTAAGACCGGATCACTGGTGGAGGAAGAGGCAAAGCAGCGGGCTACCTCGATATATCTTGTCGACCGTGTTGTCCCGATGCTTCCTGAGAAACTCTCGAATAATATCTGTTCCCTCAGGCCAGATGAAGAGAAACTGACCTATTCGGCAGTGTTCGAACTGAACGACAAAGCCGAAGTTCTCGATGAATGGTTCGGAAGGACGATAATCAATTCCGATAAAAGGTTCTCTTACCGGGAAGCCCAGGCTGTTATCGATTCTGAAAAAGGTGATATGAAGGAACAGGTCCTTGTCCTGCATGATCTTGCACAGCATCTCAGGAAAAAAAGATTTGCAGCCGGGGCTTTCGACTTCGAAAAGATAGAGGTCAAATTCGATCTCGATGAGAATGGTAAGCCTCTCGGCATTAAGTTCCGCGATATGGGTACAGCGAACCAGCTTATCGAGGAATTCATGCTTCTCGCCAACCGCAGGGTTGCTGAATATGTCGGGAAGAAGCTCAGGGGCAAAACAATGGTGTACAGGATTCATGACAAGCCCGATCCCGAGAAGATCAACAGCTTTGTTCATTTTATCAAGCGATTCGGTTATAAGCTTATGGATGATGATTCCACAACTTCCCTTCCGAAAGCAATGAACAAGCTGCTGAACAAAGTTTCCGGAAGAAAAGAGCAGAACATCATTGAGACACTCGCACTGAGATCAATGGCCAAGGCGATCTATTCAACTGATAATATCGGGCATTACGGTCTCTCTTTCAAGTATTACACTCATTTTACATCACCCATCCGTCGCTATCCTGATATGATGGTTCACAGGCTTCTTTCATCTTATCTCGACTCGGCAAACCCGGGTGATCATAACAGGTATGAGAAGCTCTGCGATCATTCTTCAAAGATGGAGAGACTGGCAAATGAAGCTGAAAGGGCATCGGTAAAATACAAACAGGTTGAGTTCATGATGGATAAGACAGGCCAGGTGTTTGAAGGAGTTATTTCGGGTGTCACCGAATGGGGAATATATGTTGAGATAATCGAGAACCAGTGTGAGGGAATGATCCATATTCGCGAGCTTGATGATGATTATTACGAATATGATGAGGAAAACTATTGCATAAAAGGGCGTTCATCAGGGAAGGTTTACACCCTTGGTGATCGTATTAATATAATTGTGGTCAAGGCTGATCTCCAGAAAAAGCAGCTCGATTTCCGTTTAGCTTAGTTTTTTAACCGCAAAGGGAACATCTGAAGAGCAGGAACTTCAATGTACAACCTCCAAAGGGGGGTGTATCAAAAGAAAAAAATCATTAACCGCAAAGGACGCAAAGAACTTTGCAGAGGTCGCAAAGGTTTATATTTCAGTATTTTAACTTTGCGTGCTTTGCGTCAACTTTGCGTACTTTGCGGTTAAAAAGGACTTTTGATACAACCTCGTTGGGGTGAGGCCGTTCTTTGCGGTTAATGGGTTTCCCCGATAATTCTTAGCAATTCTTCTATAGCAATTTCTTCCTGAACATTCTTCAGCACCGGGTTCATACCTTTATATATATGTACTTTGCCCGGGGCAGCGCCCACATAACCATAATCGGCTCCGGCCATCTCCCCGGGTCCGTTCACAATGCATCCCATTACTGCTATTTTCAGACCTTTCAGGTGCCCTGTCGCGGCTTTCACCTTCCTGACAGTCTCCTGGAGGTTGAACTTCGTCCTTCCGCAGGTAGGGCAGGACAGGTAGATTGTTCGTGTTATTCTCTTGTCGGTACACTGAAGAATTGAGAATGCAATTCCCGTTA
This sequence comes from uncultured Bacteroidota bacterium, assembly GCA_963744745.1. Taxonomy (GTDB): domain Bacteria; phylum Bacteroidota; class Bacteroidia; order Bacteroidales; family VadinHA17; genus LD21. The sequence goes on from CAVUVD010000014.1 coordinate 159,745, forward strand.
GCTCACCTGAGAACCGGCTGTCAGTGTTGCTTACCATTATACCCGCAATTCTTTTATCTGTAAGAAAGATCCCCAGGGTTCCGGCAGCCCTGAGGCGCAGATCTTCAGGATCTGATTCTGAAAATTCAGGATTCAGTATTATGTTGTATTTCAATCCTTTTTTCTCAAGAGCCATCATGAAATCGATGGGCAGCATTATGCTCCTCGCTTTTAAAACTGAATATAACAAGAGAACTACCGGGAGAAAAATTTTCCAGGTATTCCGGACGGGTATCACTTTTTGCCAGGATTACATTTAATTCCCCTGATTTTTCAATACCATTTTCCGGGTATTCAAACAGCGGGAATACATTTTTCAGATGACTGTTCTCCAGCCAAATCTTATATGGAACGGCAAGCCTGACATCAGCAGGAAGATCCTTGGGAATATAATCGGCGAGTATAAGATCAGCAGAGCTGTCAGTCATTGATATTTTTCCTCCATCGTTTCTGAAACCTGCACTCATCCATTTTCCCGGATCAATTTCCTTATAAGATCTGAAATCACTGAGAACAAGCGGGCCGTTTATTCCACGGAATAATTCAGGCTTTGTATCAGGGGTAACATAGTTCAGATGCGTCGACGGTCTTGTGTTCCGCGATATCCCTGGGAAAGAATTCAGCAAGCTTTTTCGCCACAGGTATCTCCTTTTCAGGATCTTCAGAGAGAGATACTCTTATTGTATCGCCGATACCATCCTGCAGGAGAGCCCCGATCCCGGCTGCGGATCTGATCCTGCCATCCTCGCCCTCACCTGCTTCAGTAACACCCAGGTGAATGGGGTATGCCATACCTTCATTCTGCATTGAAGCAACAAGCATCCTTGTTGACCTTATCATCACGTCGGTATCTGAGGACTTCATTGAGAGAACGAGATTGTTGAAGTTCTCGCTCCTGAAAACATGAATAAATTCCAGCGCTGATTGCACCATTCCCTCAGGAGTATTTCCATAACGTGTCATGATCCGGTCGGAAAGAGAGCCATGATTAATGCCGACACGGATCACGGTTCCATGCTCCCTGCATATATTTATCAGGGGAAGAAGCCTGGAATGAATTCTTTCAAGCTCTTCGTTATACTCTTTTTCAGTCAGCTCAATATTCCGGAATGAAGCTCTCTTATCAGTGTAATTTCCAGGGTTTATTCTTACTTTTTCCACCAGCCTGGCTGCTGTCTCGGCTGCTGAGGGATTGAAATGGATATCTGCAATGAGAGGAGTGTTGAATCCTGCTTTCCTCAGTTCACTCTTTATAGCCGCCAGGTTCTCAGCTTCTTTCACTCCCTGGGTTGTCAGTCTCACGAAATCAGCACCTGCCTCAATTATGCGGATACACTGTTCAACAGATGCTTTTGTGTCGAGGGTATCTGTGTTGGTCATCGACTGCAACCTGACCGGATTGGTTCCGCCCAGCGGAACAGCGCCGATGAGGAGGGGATGGGGGAGGTATTTCTTTGATCCAGACCCCCTGTGATCCCCCTGGGAGGGGGATAAATAACTATTAGGAAGAGAATTTTTCATCAGATATTGTTATCCGGGGAAAGTTCTGGAAAAGTTTTAAGCAGGTATGAATATAATTTTTTCATAACTAATTCGATTTCAAATTCTACCTCATCATTAGTGAATCGAAGCACCCGAAATCCATGATTTTTAAGGATATTTTCCCGGTTTTTGTCATATTCATTGTATTCAGGTAGTGAGTGAATATATCCGTCAACTTCTATTATCAGCTTTAATGAATCACAATAAAAATCGACAATGTAATTAAGAACAGGTTGTTGTCTTCTGAACTTTAAACCTAAAATATGTTTTGATCTTATTTTAGACCAGAGAAGAATTTCTGCCTTGGTCATTGAGTTTCTCAATTCTCTTGCTCTTTTCAACAACTCCCGGTTACCATAATTCAGATAGCTCATTTTCAGTTTTATATGTCTTCCATTAATGACATTTCAAATCTTATCCTGAATTTCATCCCCCTCCCAGGGGGATCACAGGGGGTACATCACATCCGGAAATTCTACTCCAGGGGGATCACAGGGGGTACATCACATCCTGAAATTCTACTCCCAGGGGGATCACAGGGGGTATCTCACATCCAGCAATTCTACTAACTCCATAATATTTTTCGCGTTGCCTTTATAACCCACCCCTCGCCCCATAGACGTCAACCTAAGGAGTTTTTTTAGGTTTTAGACAGTAAATATAGGCATATTAACAATGCCACAAACCGATCTTTATTGGATGGATTTTCATCTGATGAGTTGGATCGAATAGCCAGGGAAACTGGTTTTACAAAAAGGAAATCGAAGGTTACACCTTCAGCGTTCTTTGATTTATTAATGTTTGATGTTGATTCAGGAGGTTCCAGAGAGTCTTCGGCAGATATAGCCATTGAAGCACTTTCAGAGCACAAAATCGATGTTTCGAAACAAGGGATGGATAAAAGAGTATAACGAACACGCAATTGACTTTTTGAAACGATTGATGGAAAAGCAACTATCTGTAGAGATGCAACAGCAGATTGATGGCGGATGGTTGCATTATTTTAATAGAGTTGCTGATAAAAGATGGAACTAGGTTCGATATTCGGGAGGCCTATAAATTGTTTTTTCCTGGATCAGGCGGTAGTGCTTCCGAAGCAGGTGCTTGCATTCAATTTGAGTTTGACTTAAAGAGTGGGTTAATTAACCACTTGGAGCATAACACCATCCAGAAGACCTGATATCAGAGATCACATTGGATGGATTAGATAACATCGCTGAAAGTGGAGATCTTGGTCATAAGGGATCTTGGTTATTATAGCTATAAGTCATTTGAGGATATAAGTAAAAAAGGTGCATTTTATATCTCAAGGATTTGTCCCGAAGAGCGAGCTGCATATGAAAAGATTGATGGGATCAGCTCATGAAAAGATTGAATTTAAATCAACTTTATCAGTACAATGAGAAAGCATAAGCTCTCGAGTGGATGTGCATAGGATGTGTATTATCGGAAGCAAAAGAGAAGTTTGCTAGTGAGGATGATCAATAGAATTAATGCCTGATGAGGCTGTTTATGAACAAAGGATGAGAAAGATCGAAAAGATCCATAAGAAAAAGGGTCATAAGACAAGTGATGAATATAAATTCATTTGCCAGATTTAACATTTTCATTACAAATGTTCCAATGAGAGATATTGCCCGACAATGTAATATCATCTCTGTACAGGATGCGATGGCAGAGTAGAGATAATTTTTAAGAGTGTTTAAATCTGTGTTTGGTGTGCACCAGTATCATAGTATGAAATACGATCCGATGGCTATGCCTTCTTCACTGTTAAGTTGCTTATATATAATCCTGAATTGGAACATCGTCATGACAAGAACGGAATTATCATGTATAAAAAAACAACTAAGCTATTAAGTGTTCTTAAAGTGTTTTAGAAGTCTGTTTGATAATCATCATCGATTACGAGAAGCAGTTAAAAGAGGTAGAGATCGGCAATGAGAAAGTACCTCTATTGGACTGGAAACAATACTTAAAGTAGAAACCATTGGTTGGAGAAGACAAAGAAAATAATGAGTTTGTCGAAAATATTTGAATATAACAATTTGGAAATCATATGAATATGACTTATATTTAAAAAAGAAAACGGGACAAGCACTACAAGCAATATCCCGTTTAAACTTAAAAAGTTCTTTGATATGAGTAAAACTACAAAAAGTAACCTCATTCTCCAAAGGAATGGGGCAGAAAAGAGGTATGTACTTGATATAAAATTATTTACAAAATTTTACACACCCTTAGGTTGACGTCTATGCCCCTCGCCCCTCCAGGGAGGGGAATTAAGAGAACCAGATTCCTTTCCCTCCGGGGAGGGGAATTAAGAGAACCAGAATTTCATCCCGCTCCCAGAGGGATCACAGGGGGTAATTTCTATTCTGAAATCTCCCAATCCGGAGGCCCTTCCTTCTTATCTTTCAGAACAATCCCTATCTTATTCAGCTCATTTCTTATCTTGTCAGAGGTTGCGAAATCTTTCTTATCCCTTGCATCTTTTCTCAGGCTGATGATGATATTCATCAGGTCTCCGGTAAGCTTCTGATCGTCTTTGCCGCCTGATTCACTCTTAAGTCCGAGTATATCGTAAACGAAAGTTTTTAAAAGATCTTTCAGGTCGCTGATCTCTTTTTCACCGAGCTTTTCAGAGCCGTCGGAAGCAGAGTTGACGATTCTTACCGCTTCGAAGAGGTGGGAAAGCAGGATCGGGCTGTTGAGATCATCATCCATTGCTTCATAGCATTTCTTCCGGAGATCCCCGATGTTGACCGTTGAGGCTGAAGATGGTTTCAGCTTTTCAGACAGTTTCAATCGCTTTCATCAGCTTCTGGAAGCCTTTCTCGGCAGCCTGCAAGGCCTCGTTTGAAAAATCGACTGGGCTCCTGTAGTGTGCCTGGAGCATAAAGAACCTGACGGTCATGGGGCTGTATGCCTGCTGGAGCAGCGGATGCTTCCCGCTGAACAGCTGGTCAAGTAAGATGAAATTGCCCAGCGATCGTGCCATCTTCTGGCCGTTGATTGTAATCATGTTGTTATGCATCCAGTAACGGACAGGCTCTTTCCCCCTGGCTCCTGTTGACTGCGCAATTTCGCATTCATGATGGGGAAACAGCAGATCCATTCCTCCTCCATGAATATCAAAAACCTCACCAAGGTATTTATAGCTCATAGCTGAGCATTCGAGATGCCAGCCAGGATAGCCGTCGCCCCAGGGCGATGGCCATCTCATTATATGTTCAGGTGCAGCTTTTTTCCAGAGGGCAAAATCGTATGAATTTCTCTTTTCATCCTGTCCTTCGAGCGCCCTGGTATTGCTCTGAAGCTCTTCAAGAACCCTTCCGGAAAGCTTTCCGTATTCATATTTCTCATTATACTTCAGAACGTCAAAATACACGGAACCATTGACTTCATATGCATAACCTTTCTCAAGTAATTCTTTTATCAGCTGCTGTTGTTCAATTATATGTCCTGAAGCCCGGGGCTCTATTGAAGGGTTCAGAACATTAAGGTGATCCATATTCCTGTGGTATGAATCCATATATTTCTGGACAATTTCCATAGGCTCCAGGTGCTCGAGCCTGGCTTTTTTAAGGATCTTATCATCCCCCTCATCGGCATCATTCTCCAGGTGCCCGACATCTGTTATATTCCTGACATACCTGACCTTATATCCAAGATGCATAAGGTAACGGTACAGAATATCGAAAGTTATTGCCGGCCGTGCATGTCCAAGATGCGAATCGCTGTAGACAGTAGGACCGCAGACATACATGCCGGCAAATGGCGGATGAAGAGGTTTGAATCGTTCTTTTTTCTTCGAGAGACTGTTGAATATGTGTAAGTTGTTTTGCATCATACGATTGTTTCAAATGGCAAAAGTAATAAACTCTGTGGAAATATGATGATCTTGAAAATCTCTGTGAAACTCGTGGCTCCTCTGTGCTCCTCTGTGTAATGTTCTTAGTTCTTTGCAGTTTATGGTTTTTATGAAGTATTTTTGCACAAAACACACGATCTTGAAAATTTCAATCAAAAATGAATCCACTTTATTTGACTTTCTCCTGGAACAATATCCCGATTCCCCGAGAACAAGAGTCAAGAAGATCCTTCAAAGCGGTAATGTACTTGTAAACAATGTTCCTGTCACACTTCATTCACAGAAATTGAAAGAAGGAGATACTGTCGAAATAATAAAGGCAGCCGTAAAAGCAACAAAGTCAGAATCCCCTTTCCCGGTCCTCTTTGAGGATGATAAACTGATAATAATCGACAAACCTGCAGGAATTGCCACATCCAGCGTCGATGGAAGCAGGAATATCAGGGATGAGATCTCAGCTTTCCTGAGAGATAATTCCAGGGGAAAAACCAGGGCATGGGTTATACACAGGCTCGATAAGGAGGTTTCCGGGATTGTAATGTTCGCGAAATCGGAAGCTGTAATGGAAAAGGTAAAGGAACACTGGGATGAAACTGAAAAGCATTACTATGCCCTTGTCGAAGGAAAGCCCGGGGAGGATGAAGGCATAATTAAGAGCTGGCTTGTGGAAGACGGTAAGCAGAAGGTACATTCAACCCGCAACCAGGAAAACGGGAAGCTCGCTATAACAAGATTTAAGGTGATAAAGAAGCTTGAAGAATATACTCTCCTGGATATTGTTACGGAAACCGGTCGTAAAAACCAGATCAGGGTTCATCTCTCCGATATCGGTTGCCCGATTGTTGGCGACAGGAAATATGGAGCCTCTTCTGAGTACGAAAGAAGGGTCAGGCTTCATGCATATTCACTTACTTCCACACATCCTGAATCAGGGAAACCTGTTACCGTTCTCTCCCGCATGCCTGATGGTTTTCTGACGGTGAAGGCGGAAGACGAACATTATAAATAACACTACCCCCTTTCCATCTCACACGCCAAGGCACTCCCCTGAAGGGGGAATCTTTTACGTCATAAAGAATACTATCCTCTAACCGAATTCAGGGGGCAGTCTCATCTCCTAGATCAGGGGGCAGGGGGGTTGTCAATCGGTGAAGCTGGCGGGTTTATCCCACAAAAACAGTAGGATATTCTTGCAGATTTTAAATTTCTTTATATCTTTGTACCAGCAAATCAAATATTCCTTCCAGGGCTGTTTGGTTTTTATTAAGAAGGGCGGAGAGATCAGGCTCGCAGAAACCCTGGCAACCACTTCTGTAAAACAGAAGAACGGTGCCAAAACCTGATCCCGGGAAAATAGCCGGGAGATGATAAAAATTTAAAACGCAAAAAATGAACTCTATTCATCTTGCACACAACAATTTCATCATGCCATTAATGCCTATGTGCATGCGCTGATGAGAATCTGATTTGTAATCCTTACATCATATTCTTTAACAACCGGAGACTTCATTGCCAATGGCATTGCTTTATCCGTACTTTCCCCCTCTCACCGGGAGAGGGGGACAAGGGGGTGAGGCCGGAAAGAAGACTATAATACTAAATAATAATACATATAATAATATAAATAATAATATAACTAATGAGCTCACAAAAACAACATTTCGACACACTGCAGGTCCATGCCGGACACAAACCCGATGGTGATACTTTATCGAGGGCAGTGCCTCTTTACCAGACTTCCTCCTATGTTTTCAGAAACTCGAAACATGCTTCCGACCTGTTCGACCTTGCTGAATTCGGCAATATCTATACACGCATTAACAATCCCACCCAGGATGTATTTGAAAAAAGAGTGGCAGCCCTTGAAGGAGGTGTGGCATCTCTTGCCGTGTCGTCAGGCCATGCTGCGCAATTTCTTGCAATTACAACAATCCTGAGGCAGGGTGAGAATTTCATTACTTCACCATTCCTTTACGGAGGCTCACATAACCAGTTTAAGGTAACATTTTCCAATTTCGGTATCGAGGCCAGGTTCACACCCGATCTGAATCCCTCTTCTTTTGAAAAGCTCATCGACGGCAAAACAAAAGCGATCTATGTTGAGACTTTAGGCAATCCGGGATTCGAGATACCCGATTTCGAAGCTATCGCAAAAGTAGCTCAAAGGCATGGTCTGCCTTTTATTGTTGATAACACATTCGGAGCCTGCGGGTATCTCTGCAGACCAATCGAATATGGAGCAAATATTATCACTGAATCAGCTACCAAATGGATCGGGGGTCATGGTACGAGTATCGGCGGCGTCATAACGGATGCCGGGAACTTCAACTGGAACAACGGTAACTTCCCGGTATTCACAGAGCCATCACCCGGCTATCATGGAAAAGTTTTCGGAGATATATTTTCACAGGATTCACCCTTTGGAAATATTGCGTTCATCATCAGGGCCCGGGTTGAAGGGCTCAGGGATATCGGTCCGTGTATCAGTCCTTTCAATGCTTTCCTGCTTCTCCAGGGACTCGAGACTCTCTCACTCAGGATGGACCGTATACTTCAGAACACTCTGACTCTTGCAAAATGGCTGCAGAATCATCCTGCGATTGAAAAGATTAACTACCCGGGTCTCCCGGGAAACAAGTATTATGCAATAGGCAAGAAATATCTTCCAAAAGGGCCGGGCGGGGTTCTGAGCTTCGTTCTGAAAACCGAACAGGAAAAAGCGATCAGGCTTGTCGAGCACCTTCAGCTTGTGAGTCACCTGGCAAATGTCGGTGATTCAAAGACCCTTATCATTCAACCTTCCGCAACCACACATTCACAGCTCTCCCGCGAGGAACAGCTTTCAGCAGGAATTGAACCGGGACTTTTCAGGGTCTCAGTAGGCATTGAGCATATTGACGATATAATCTACGATTTTGAACAGGCATTCAGTAAAATATTATAATGAAAACATTAAAATTCAACCAGGACTTTAACACAGAGCTGGGTGCAACGTTACCGGGTATTGAAATTGCTTACGATACCTGGGGGCAGTTGAATGAAGCTGCAGATAATGTTATCTGGGTATGTCACGCCCTGACAGCAAATTCCGATGTGGAATCATGGTGGCCGGGGATGGTCGGAAAGGGATTGCTTTTTGATACCGACAGGTATTTTATTGTGTGTGCAAATGTGCTTGGCTCATGTTACGGCTCAACAGGTCCTTCTTCCATTAACCCCGCTACCGGCAAACAATGGCTGAGGGAATTTCCTGCACTGACTGTCAGGGATCTTGTTAGCGCACATGAGATATTGAGGAAGCACCTTAATATAAAAAGGATACATAGTATAATAGGAGCATCTATTGGCGGATTCCAGTCACTTGAATATGCTATTATGCATCCTGATATAATCGGGAGACTGATCTTCATTGCTTCCAGTGCAAAGCAATCTCCCTGGGCTATTGGCTTCAGCCAGTCACAGAGGCTGGCTATGGAAGCCGACCCTACATTCAACGGCCTGCCTGACGGAGGGAAAAAAGGTCTCAGGGCTGCACGTGCCATTGCCCTGCTCAGCTACAGGAACTCAGCAGCGTATAATAAAACCCAGGCTGATGACGATGACAGCAAGACAGACTTATTTAAAGCCTCATCATACCAGGATTACCAGGGAGATAAGCTTGTAAAACGGTTCAATCCATACTCATACTACTGCCTTGTGAATCTTTCTGATACTCACAATACCGGTCGGGGGAGAGGGGGTCCGGTCAAGGCGCTTTCAGAAATAAGAGCACGCACACTCTGTATCGGGATTACTTCCGATATCCTGTTCCCTGTGGGGGAACAGAAATATGTTGCAGCCCATGTTCCGGGAGCCGAATACATTGAAATTGACTCATTTTATGGTCATGACGGCTTCCTCGTGGAAAGCAACAAGCTTACTTCTGTTATAAAGGAATTCTGGGAAACTAAAACAACCTGACAATGACACGCGAAAAACTCAGAATAGGTCTGTTTGGCTACGGATGTGTAGGCCAGGGCCTCCATGACGTACTGAACAGCAGCAAGGGATTCAAAGCCGACATTGTAAAGATCTGTGTTAAGGACAGGACAAAGAAGCGGAGAATTCCTATGGAAAATTTTACTTTCGATAAGGAAGAGATACTTAACGATCCGTCAATAAATCTTATAGTGGAGCTCATTGATGATGCAGAGGAAGCCTTCAGCATTGTTACGGCAGCAATGAAGAGCGGTAAGAATGTCGTCACTGCCAACAAGCTGATGGTCGCAACTCATTTTAAGGAGCTTGTCAGCATGCAGTCGAAATATCGTGTTTCATTGCTTTATGAAGCTTCGGCCGGGGCCAGCATCCCGATCATCAGGAACCTGGAGGAGTATTATGACAATGAGCTTCTGCATTCTTTACGAGGTATTCTTAACGGAACTACAAACTACATTCTTACAAGGATGCACAACACCGGCCTGTCTTTCGAAAAAGCCCTGAAAGAAGCACAGCAGCAGGGATTTGCGGAATCTGATCCGACTCTCGACATTGACGGGTGGGATGCCAAGTATAAGCTGTGCATCATTACCGGCCATGCATACGGGTTGTTCCTTAACCCTGAAGAAGTCTTTCATTATGGTATAAGATCGATCAGCGAATTTGATATCCAGTATGCAAAAGAGAAAGGTTTAAAGATCAAGCTGGTCCCTTACGTCGGTAAAACAAGCGAGAATACCATAACAAGCTTTGTGCTTCCGAGATTCATCTCCCCGGATAAATATCTTTATAATGTTGATAATGAATACAACGGTGTGATAACTGAGGCAGCATTTGCAGATAAACAGTTTTTCAGCGGCAAGGGAGCAGGCGGCCATGCAACAGGAAGTGCAGTACTTTCCGATATCTCAGCCAACTCTTACGGATATAAGTATGAGTACAAGAAATACCAGCAGGGAACAGTCACAAACTACTCACGGGAACATAAGCTTGAAATTTATCTCAGGTATAAACATGAAAAGGAAAGGGAATTATTTGGATTTGATGAAGTGTCGGAATACTTTAGCGGAAAATTTTATAAGTATGCTATTGGTATAGTCAGTCTTGCCAGGTTATATGAACTGAGAAACAGGTTGAAAGGCCTTGAAGTATTCATAGTTAATACCGGCAAAAAGATCAATCCTTCAGAAGCATAAGCTAAAAAATGAAAAAGAAAATTACAGATCTTGTTGATTCTAAAATCCTCATCCTCGACGGGGCTATGGGGACAATGATCCAGAAGCACAATCTTCAGGAAGATGATTACAGGGGTGACAGGTTCAAAAGCCATCCCCGGCAGCTGAAAGGTAACAACGACCTTCTCTCATTAACAAAACCGGATATTATAAAGGAGATTCATCTCCGGTATTTGCAGTCAGGAGCAAACATTATTACCACTAATACATTCAACGCAAACAGGGTTTCCATGGCTGACTATGGAATGGAAGATCTTGTTTATGAGATGAACGTTGCTTCCGCAAAGCTGGCCGTCTCGGCAGTTTCAGAATATGAAAAAAATTCTGCAGAAAGCAGTCATTTCATTGCCGGCACACTGGGCCCCACCAACCGCACGGCCTCAATGTCATCTGATGTAAATGATCCGGGCGCCAGAGCCGTCAGTTTCGATCAGCTTGTTGCTGCATACTCAGAGCAGGCCCGTGGACTGATCGATGGCGGAGTGGATATTCTCCTCGTGGAAACAATTTTCGATGTTCTTAACAGCAAGGCTGCACTCTTTGCGATAGACTCTGTCTTTGAAGAAAAAGGGAAGAAGCTTCCTGTTATGGTCTCGGTTACAATCACCGATGCTTCGGGAAGGACACTTACGGGGCAGACTCTTGAGGCTTTCGTTGTTTCGGTATCTCATTTTCCATTATTCAGCTTAGGGCTGAACTGTGCTCTCGGGGCAGAACAACTCAGACCATTTGTAAGTGAACTCTCCTCGAAAACAGGATTCTATACATCTGTTCATCCTAATGCAGGCCTGCCTAACCAGTTCGGGGAATATGATCAGTCTCCGGCCTTCATGGCTTCCGTAGCAGAGGATTTTATGAAGAACGGATGGCTGAATATTATAGGGGGGTGCTGCGGAACCGGCCCTGATCATATAGCAGCTATTGCAGCAATTGCTGGTAAATACAAGCCACGCATAAAGCCTGAATTGAAGAAAAATACAAAGCTCAGCGGACTTGAGCCGTTGACAATAACTCCGGAGGCAAACTTCGTAAATATCGGGGAACGCACGAACGTATCCGGCTCATTGAAATTCGCACGTCTCATTAAGGAAGAGAAGTACGACGAGGCGCTTGCAATTGCCAGGAATCAGGTTGAGGGAGGTGCACAGATAATCGACATATGCATGGATGAAGCGATGCTCGATTCTGAAAAGGCGATGGTGAGGTTCGTCAACCTGATTATGGCGGAACCTGATATTGCCAGGTTACCTCTGATGATTGATTCCTCCCGCTGGGGAACCATCGAATCTGCCCTTAAATGTATCCAGGGGAAGTCGGTTGTAAATTCAATAAGCCTGAAAGAGGGCGAAGAAGTTTTTCTTTCCCATGCCAGGCTGATCAGGAAATATGGCGCTGCAGCTGTTGTGATGCTGTTTGACGAAACGGGACAGGCTGATACTTATGAGAAAAGAATAAAAGTCGCTGAAAGATCATACAGGCTTCTTATTGACAGGCTTGCATTCCCTCCTGAAGATATAATTTTTGATCCGAATGTCCTTGCTATTGCAACGGGCATAGAAGAGCACAACAATTATGCAATCAATTTTATAAGGGCAACACAGTGGATAAAGCAGAATCTGCCTTATTCAAAAGTAAGCGGCGGAATAAGTAACCTTTCTTTCTCGTTCCGCGGAATAGATAAGGTCCGTGAGGCAATGCATTCAGTCTTCCTTTATCATGCAATTAAAGCCGGACTCGACATGGCCATTGTTAATCCCGGGATGCTGCAGGTATATTCAGAGATCCCTGAGGATCTTCTGAAACTGACCGAAGATGTTGTCCTGAACCGGAGAAAAGATTCCACTGAACGCCTTGTGAAATTTGCTGAGGGAATCAGGAATGAAGGCAAAAAAGTTGAAAAAGAGGATACATGGAGGCAACTGCCGGTCATAGACCGGATAAGGCATTCACTGATAAAAGGCTTTGATGAATTCATCGAGCGGGATGTTGAGGAAGCAAGACCTATGTTTCGGAGATCGATCGAGCTGATCGAGGGACCCCTGATGGGAGGCATGAATGAAGTTGGCGACCTTTTCGGCTCAGGGAGAATGTTCCTGCCCCAGGTAGTCAAAAGCGCCAGGGTAATGAAGAAGGCAGTCGCAAAACTTGCACCTTACATTGAACTGGAAAATGAGGGATCTGAGAAGAAAACTGCCGGGAAAGTCCTTCTTGCCACTGTAAAAGGCGATGTCCACGATATTGGAAAGAATATAGTTGGTGTGGTTCTCTCATGCAATAATTATGAGATTGTCGACCTGGGTGTGATGGTTTCCGCTGAAAAAATTCTCGATACAGCTATTGCTGAAAAAGCTGATATTATAGGTCTGAGCGGTCTTATAACCCCTTCCCTGGAAGAAATGGTTCATGTGGCTTCAGAGATGGAACGCAGGAAATTCAAGACCCCTCTTCTCATTGGGGGCGCAACCACATCAGAGATTCACTCTGCCGTAAAAGTTGCACCCGCCTACTCCGGTTCAGTGATCCATGTTAAAGATGCATCCAAAGCAGCCGGTGTTGTTTCTTCATTAATCCAGAACAACAGTGAGGCATATGCTTCAACAGTGAAGAATAAATACAACAAGCTGAGAGAAGAGCATTCATCAAGGCAGGCTGAGAAGAATATTATTTCGCTTTCCGATGCGCGAAAGAATAAATATGTAACTGACTGGAACTCTTATGATATAATCGTGCCAAAGAAACCCGGTCTTCATGTTTTCAGTGAACTGGACCTGAATGAGCTCGTGAATTATTTCGACTGGACATACTTCTTTTTTGCATGGAAGGTTGGTGGAAAATATCCCGCCATCTTCGATGATCCTGTTAAAGGTACAGAAGCCCGGAAGCTGTTTGATGATGCCAGGGCATATATAAAGGAAATTATTGACGGAAAAATAATCACTGCCAAAGCTGTTTTGGGCTTGTACCCCGCTGTCTCAGAAGGTGATGATGTGAAGATTCTTTCAGACGACAGTAAAGATGTAGCGGCTGTTTTCAGGTTCCTGAGGAACCAGGAAAAGAAAGAAAAAGGTGTGCCTAACCTTTCACTCTCTGATTACATTGCCCCGGAGAAAACAGGATTGATCGACTATATCGGCGCTTTCTGCGCAACCGCTGAAATAGACAAACATGCTTTTTCCAGGTTCGCTGACGATGATTATGGCACAATAATGATCAGGATACTAAGCGACAGATTCGCTGAAGCCGCTACTGAATGGTTACACGAGAAAGTGAGAAAAGAAATCTGGGGTTATGCCAGTGATGAGAAACTATCAATGGAAGATATGCTGAAGCTGAAGTACAGGGGAATAAGGCCCGCTCCGGGCTATCCTGCCTGTCCTGATCATACCGAAAAAGGTGTTTTGTTCGATCTGATCAGCGCTCAGAAAAACATTGGTGTAAATCTCACAGAATCTTTCGCAATGGTTCCGCCTGCTTCAGTAAGCGGCTATTTCTTTGCGCATCCCGGTTCGGCATATTTTAATATTGGCAAGATTGGCCGCGACCAGTTAGAGGATTATGCATTAAGAAAAGGATGGACAATTGATGAAGCCACTGGATGGCTTGCCCCGAATATTTAATTTTCCAGTTGATATGAGTGTTATTGATAAAATCAGAGAAGCAAAAAAACCGCTGTTCACATTTGAGCTGTTACCACCTCTTAAAGGTCACAGTATTGAGAGAATCTATGCTGCAATTGACAGGCTGATCGAATACAGCCCGGCATATATAAATTTTACTTCTCACCGTAATGAAACTGTTTTCAGGGAAAGACCTGACGGCCTGCTGGAGAAAAAGATTGTAAGATTACGCCCGGGAACCATTGCCCTTGCAGCTGCTGTGAAGTACAAATACAACATCCCCGTTGTTCCTCATGTTCTTTGTGGGGGATTTACCAAAGAGGAGACTGAGAATGTACTGATCGAGATGAAGTTCCTTGGTATTGACGATGTCCTTGCTCTGAGGGGTGACCCTCAAAAGGGAAGCCGCAGCTTTATTCCTGAAAAAAATGGTCATACCTATACTGTTGAGCTGGTACAACAGATTGCTGATATGAACAGAGGAAAATATCTCGAGGATTCACTTGTCAACCCTGAACCTGCAAACTTCTGTATTGGAGTTGCCGGCTATCCGGAAAAGCATTTCGAAGCTCCAAACCCCCATGTCGACATGGAACATCTGAGAAGAAAAATTGAAGCAGGAGCTTCATACATAGTTACACAGATGTTTTTCGATAACAGGGTGTTTGTAAAATTCAGGGATGATTGCAGGAAAGCGGGCATAGATGTACCCATAATTCCGGGGATCAAACCAATCTCTGCAATTAACGATATAAAGCTCCTTCCGCAGACATTCCATATCGACCTCCCGAGTGACCTCTTCAATGCAGTCAGAAAATGCAAGGATGATAATGAGGCCAGGGAAGTGGGCATAGAATGGACTACAATGCAATCGAAAGAGCTCATTAAAATGGGAGTCCCTGGTATCCATTACTATACTCTCGGGAGATCAGACAATATCGCCAGGATAGTGAAGGCATCGTTCTAGACATGAACTCACCCCCTCGGTCCGGGCATGAACTCACCCCCTCGAGTCCCCCTCTCTGCAAAGCAAAGAGGGGGAGGTCCCTGCCGCATAAAATACTCTATATGAGTATAATACAAGAGATATCACGAAATAAAAGTCCCCTCTTTACGTTAGTAGAGAGGGGATTTAGGGGTGAGTCCGTGTCTGCCATGAACTCACCCCCTCGAGTCCCCCTCTCTGCAAAGCAAAGAGGGGGAAGTCCCTGCTCGCATAAAATCACTCTATATGAGATATAATACAACCGATGATAGGTCACGAAATAAAAGTCCCCTCTTTACGTTAGTAGAGAGGGGATTTAGGGGTGAGTCCGTGTCTGCCATGAACTCACCCTCTCGAGTCCCCCTCTCTGCAAAGCAAAGAGGGGGAAGCCCTGCTGCATAAATCACTCCATATGAATACAATACCCGTGTGGTACGAAATAAAAGTCCCCTCTTTACGTTAGTAGAGAGGGGATTTAGGGGTGAGTCCGTGTCTGCCATGAACTCACCCCCTCGAGTCCCCCTCTCTGCAAAGCAAAGAGGGGGAAGCCCTGCTGCATAAATTACTCCATATGAATACAATACCCGGGTGGTACGAAATAAAAGTCCCCTCTTTACGTTAGTAGAGAGGGGATTTAGGGGTGAGTCCGTGTCTGCCATGAACTCACCCTCTCAGTCCCCCTCTCTGCAAAGCAAAGAGGGGGAAGCCCTGCTGCATAAATCACTCCATATGAATACAATACCCGGGTGGTACGAAATAAAAGTCCCCTCTTTACGTTAGTAGAGAGGGGATTTAGGGGTGAGTCCGTGTCTGCCATGAACTCACCCTCTCGAGTCCCCCTCTCTGCAAAGCAAAGAGGGGGAAGCCCTTCTCATAAATCACTCCATATGAATACAATACCCGGGTGGTACGAAGTAAAAGTCCCCTCTTTACGTTAGTAGAGAGGGGATTTAGGGGTGAGTTCGTGTATGCTATACTACAATCCGAACGCTTTCTTTATCTTATCAACATAGTCAAGCTTTTCCCAGGCGAAGAACTCAACTTTCTTCCTGTAGGCTTTCTTTCCGTTTCCATTCAATGCCTTTGGCTTGCTTCCGCGAACTTCATAATACACATCAACTTCTTCCGTGAAAGGATCGCGTCCGAAATGACCGTATGATGCAGTTTTAAGGAAAACAGGATTCTTAAGGCCGAAACGCTCAACAATTGAATATGGACGAAGATCGATCAGCTGTCCGATATTTTCAGCGATCTGACCATCGGAGAGCTTATTGCCTTTTTTATCCTTAACATTTGCAGTACCATAGGTATTGAGATAAAGACCAACCGGTTTGGCAACACCGATAGCATATGCTACCTGGACAAGAGCCTGGTCACATACACCCGCAGCTACGAGATTCTTTGCAATATGACGGGCCGCGTATGCTGCAGACCTGTCAACCTTTGATGAATCCTTTCCTGAGAATGCGCCGCCGCCATGAGCTCCATGACCGCCATAAGTGTCGACAATGATCTTGCGGCCTGTGAGGCCTGTATCACCGTGAGGTCCGCCGATGACAAATTTTCCGGTCGGGTTCACGAGCAACCTGAATTCGGTCTTGAAGAGCTTCTGCACTCTTGCGGGAAGGCTTTTAACAACCCTGGGGATGAGATATTTCTCAATATCTTCCTTAATCTTCAGCTGCATTGCTTTCTCAGCAGCATCCTCTGTTTTATAAGTTTTGCCGTCAGCCAGGATAAACTCATCATGCTGTGTGCTGATGACGATTGTATCTATTCTCAGAGGCTGGTTGTTATCATCATATTCAAGTGTAACCTGCGATTTACTGTCGGGACGAAGATATTTCATCTTACTTCCTTCACGACGGATAACTGAAAGTTCTTCGAGAAGCCTGTGGGCAAGTTCAATGGTAAGGGGCATGTAATTATCCATTTCACGGCATGCATACCCGAACATCATTCCCTGGTCACCGGCACCTTGTTCTTCAGGCTTTTCGCGCATAACGCCCTGGCGAATGTCGCTCGATTGCTCATGAATTGTTGAAATAACGCCGCACGAATCGCAGTCAAACCTGTATTCGGCTTTTGTATAGCCAATTGTTCTTACGACGTTCCTGGCTGTTTCCTGCACATCGACCCATCCGTCGGTGCGTACTTCTCCGCCACAGACGACAAGTCCTGTGGTTACAAATGTTTCACATGCAACTTTTGATTCCGGATCCCAGCGAAGGAATTCATCAAGCAATGCATCCGAGATCTGGTCGGCAACCTTATCAGGATGCCCTTCTGATACTGATTCTGAGGTAAATAAAAATCCCATTGTACAATTATTTAAGTTATACAGAAAGATGGGAGCTTTGTTTGATTGAAAAAGGAGCGAAGACGCAGTTTAGCATTTTTTTCCTGTGGTTGCAATCAGCACAAATCTGTCCACCATTATTAACGATACAAAGCAAGTAAAAAATATCGGTAAAACAAATATTTATTTTTATGAAGTCAGATGCCTGAATACTTCTTCCAGGTTGCTCTCCTGTTTCTGCAACGAAAGTACCATCAGGTTGTTTTCCACCGCAAACCTGAAAATCAAAGGTCTTATATCATCAGGAGACTGTGACTCAATAATATATGATTTTTCCCTTGTTCTTCTGATACTACTGACTCCGTTTATTTTCGATAGATGTTTTTCATCAGGTTCTTTATCAAACTCCACCTGGACAATCTGCCTGGTGCTGCTGATCACCGAATAAATCCTGCTTTTCACCTCGTTTGCGACAATTACCCCTTTATCTATAATAATCACTCTCTCACAAATTGCTTCCACCTCCTGCATTATATGCGTTGATAGCATTACAGTCTTCTGCCTGCCGGCTTCTTTTATAAGATTCCTTATCTCAACAATCTGGTTGGGATCAAGTCCTGAAGTAGGTTCATCGAGGATTAACACTCCCGGATTATGAATAAGAGCCTGTGCAAGTCCCACTCTCTGCCTGTACCCTTTTGACAGGGATCCGATTGTCTTTTTCTGTTCAGGACCAAGTCCGGTCTGTTCTATGATTTTGCCAATATGCTCTTTGATATTACCAATCTTATAGATTGAGGCAACAAATGTGAGATATTCCCTGACATACATCTCAGGATACAAAGGATTGTTTTCAGGAAGGTACCCTATCTGCCTTTTAACTTCATGATTATCGGTTCCGGTTTCGAGTCCGTTTACCAGGACTTTCCCGGATGAGGCGGGAATGAAGCCTGTTATTATTTTCATCATTGTTGATTTTCCGGCTCCGTTCGGACCAAGAAAACCAACTATCTCGCCTGTCTTAACTTCAAATGAGACATTGTCCAGGGCTTTCTGTTCCCCGTAATACTTTGTTATATTATCAACTAGAATAGACATTGCGGTGATGATATGCTCAAAGATAATAATTTCTGCCATGAACTCGCCCCTCGGCCCCCCTCTCTGCAAAGCAACTCATCTTTATACACAATTATGTATTTATCTAATATTTAATATTTTATTCTTCATTTCTTTTGCTCGCCCAAAAGAAATGAAGCAAAGAAAAGGGCGCCGAAAATGATAACTTCAGCCTTTTTCTCCGCCCGCTACACAGGGCCTTTGCTACGCCGCTCCACGAAAAAGGCTGCAAGTCCTGATGCTTTACGATCAGGATGCTGACCTGAAAGCGTCAGCATTCGCACCATTTTCGGTTTGCCCTCGCGCCTCCATAAGTAAGATTGATGAAAAGAAAAAATTAGAACCTCAATAGTACTTAGCTAAAAAATTGGTACTTCAGGGAGTGCGGTGGGAAACCCCAAAAATGTGCTAACTGAATGGCTTTGAGCCAGATGCAATCGAGCATATGCAGGGTAACAAAGCCATTCAGTTGGATTTTTGGGCAGCTTTCTTTGCTACTTTGCCTTCGGCGAGCTCTCAAATGGAGAGGAATCTGGACCAAGAAATAATCTACCTCATTTGCTCGGTTCTTTTCTGCAAAAGAAAGTAGAGAAAAAAGAAATGAAAAAGATGTGTATAAAGATGAGGCAAAGCAAAGAGGGGGAAGCACTGCTGCATAAGTCACTCTATATGAATACAATATCTGGGTGGTACGAAGTAAAAGTCCCCTCTTTACGTTAGTAGAGAGGGGATTTAGGGGTGAGTTCGTGTATTCTTTTATCTTTTTCCTTTTATCTTTTATCTTTATCTTTATCTATATTGGAGAAAATTTTGACCATGAGTATCGATCGCCGTAACTTCATACGCACAACCCTTGCAGGAGGTGTAGCTACCTTAATTAATCCGTTTACGGGTTACACATCATCTCCTGTATTTACGCAATATTCATCAGCTTCATCTGTTGGACTGACCACAGGTGACAACCGTGCGGATCTTGCATTCAGAGCTTTGCAGCCTTTCTCAAAACAGGTGAAGATTGCTATCGGAAAAAAAAGGATTGTAATCAAACCAAATAACGTTTCAATCAATATACCCTTAGCCTCCACTCATGCCGACACACTCGAAGGTATTCTCGAATTCCTGAAATCTATAGGGAAGCTTGAAAATGTGATTATTGCGGAATCGGCTGCAAATGGACCGACGCTGGAAGGTTTCAGCAATTTTGGCTATAACAGGCTCGCCGACAAATACAAGGTGAAACTTGTCGATCTCGACCAGGAGTTATATGATACGATATATGTCTTTGATGAAAAAGATTTCAGACCTCACCCGGTAAGGATGTCCAATATCCTGCTTGATCCTGATTCCTACATTATCTCATCCGCAAGGATGAAGACACATGACCGGGTAATCGCAACACTGTCATTGAAAAACATCGTATTCGGGGCTCCGATAAAGGATATAGGATTCACATACGGCAAGGACCGTAAGCCAGGCGCTAAAATCGATAAACCGATTGTTCATGGAAGCGGGTTCAGAGGAATAAATTATAACCTGTATGCCCTTGCAGGCAGGCTGCATCCGCATCTTGCAGTGATCGATGGTTTTGAGGGCATGGAAGGTCAGGGTCCTAACAGCGGCACGCCTGTTGATCACAGGGTATGCGTTGCAAGTACCGACTGGCTCGCTGCTGACCGCGTCGGAATTGAGCTTATGGGAATCGATTTTGCAAAAGTGGGGTACCTGAATTTTTGCGCAGAGGCAGGTCTTGGGGTTGCTGATCTCACTAAAATTGAAATCATTGGCGAAAAGATCATTGATCATATTAAGACATATCAGCTAAGCAAGAATATCGATGCTCAGCTGGTCTGGAGAGAAAAAGTGTCCTGATGACTGCCGCCAGAGGAACTATAAATCATTAAGAATATCTTCTCCTGTCATATTTAATGTCACTGCGTTTTCATGCGGTGTAATCCTGAAAACTACCTCACCCGAAGGTCTGGGAAAGAAGTAAACTATTGATTCAGTAAAATTTTTTTCAGTTTTTACTTGCATTCTTCATAGATATATATTATTATTGTACTAATAAACTATTACAATATATCTATGATCAATTTCATTCTTGATCCGAAAGCAGGTATTCCTTTTTACCGGCAGATCATCGACCAGATAAAATTCGGGATAGCAACAGGCAGCCTCAAGGCAGGAGAGCAGCTTCCGACTGTACGTGCCCTGGCGGTTGACCTGAAGGTGAATCTGAATACGGTCTCAAAGGCGTACAAGGAGCTGGAGATACAAAAGATCCTCGAGACGCAACAGGGCACCGGAACATTCATTGGGACGGCCAAAATACAGATATCGCCAGGTGAAATTCAGAACAAGCTTGACAGTATCTGTAATGAATTTACAACCATCGCTTTCAGCTATGGCTTTACACTTGAAGATTTAATTAACGAACTCCAAAAACGCAAATAACTATGAAAACAAGTTTTTCCAACCCTGTATCCGTTACCGTATTATTAATCCTAATCGGACTCTCAGCCGGTGCATATTACCTTGGAATGATCGGTATTGGGGCTTTGATACCCCTGTTAGTGCTTTCTATCATTGTTGCCAGTTCAATACATATCGCTGATCAATGGGAAAAAGCAATTGTTCTCAGAATGGGAAGGTACAACAGCCTCAGGGGGCCCGGTCTCTTTTTTATTATTCCAATTATCGACCGGATTGCCAATTATATCGATCAGAGAGTAAGAGTTACTGAATTCAGGGCTGAACAGACCCTGACAAAAGATACTGTTCCGGTAAATGTCGATGCAGTTGTCTACTGGACTGTATGGGATGTCGAAAAAGCTGCTCTTGAAGTTCAGGAGTATGTCAGGGCAATATCATATATAGCCCAGACCGATCTGAGAGATATTATTGGTAAGCATGAACTTGCCGATCTTCTCCAGGAAAGGGAGCATATTGCGGAAGACCTTCAGAAAACACTCGATGCAAATACCAATCCCTGGGGCATAACCTGCCAGACTGTTGGTATCCGAGATATCATTATCCCGCAGGCTCTTGCCGATGCCATGAGCAAGCAGGCTCAGGCTGAACGGGAAAGAAAGGCAAGGGTTATTCTTGGAACTGCAGAGACAGAGATCGCAGAGAAATTTGCAAAAGCTAGCGAACAATACGCAAATAATCCGATTGCTCTTCATCTGCGTGGCATGAATATGCTTTATGAAGGTTTGAAGGAAAAAGGTTCGATGGTTATAGTTCCAAGTTCCGCACTTGATTCAATGAACCTTGGTGTACTCGGCGGACTGACAGCATTGGCCAAATCTCATGAAGATCACAGGCTGGCGAAGGAAGAAAATGCGAAAAGGGAGTAGGACCTGCACGACCTGCACGACACTAATCGCCCCATCCACCCATGAACTGACCTGTCTTGGCAAAGGTGGCTTTCGGGTTCACGCAGCAGACCGGGATTTTTGAGCTGTTGGCGATCATGTACTGCTCTTCTGCCCCGACAACATAATCAAGGGCGGTGATGTTCTTGGTTGTCATGATCAGTATAAGATCAGCTTTGATCTTCTGGGCGAAATCGATTGTCTGCTGGGCGAAGTTTCCTTTGGGAACTTCATGTATTTCATATTCTATATTATTCTGAATGAGATATTTGATCGCAAAGTTAATATTGATGTTGGTCTTCTTCAGAAGGTTCTTGTCAGTAGTCCGGGCAACAAGGAATTTGATCCTGGAATCGAAGTATTTTCCCATAAAAATGGCCATCTTGATTTTTTCCTTATTCTCACCCCTGAAATCAATTGGAAAGACTATGCTGTGATATCGATCCATATCGGCTGGCGGATCCTGAACTACAATAAAAGGTACTTTCGATTTCACTATGACCTTGAGCGCCCAGCTCCCGGTCAGTTTCTGCATACCCTTCATTCCATGGGTACCCATGATTACAATGCTTGCATCCTTGTCGTTGGCAAAATCTGCAATCGCACTGAAAATGCTTCCCTTCTCTATATGAGGATGAATGGGAACATTATACTTTTTTGTATTCTCATCAGCGACATGCTGCATCAATACTTTCTTCTGGCCTTCATCGGATTTACTGATACCCGGATCAATAATATGCAGGAGCGCAATGTCATTCCCGACCATCCGGCTTATTTTCACGGCATGAGCCAGAGCGGATTCAGATACCATGGTAAAATCCCAGGTTACAACTATAAGTTTTTTCTGTTCGTCCATTTTTCCTGTCCTTTTGCGATTATAATTCAAAGTTATTCAGATTTTAGCAAATTTCAAACCATAAAGCGAATGGGTTGTATAACTCTATAGTTAAAAATCGTTATTTGATTTTCTTCGCTCCCCTTGGGGTCGGGGTAAACGAAGAAAATCAATTGAGGTATGTACATGATTCTGATAGTCAAATTTTATTAATTTTGCGCTACATTTTGAATTTACCTGTAATGATGGAAAGAAGTAAGATTAAGAATCTGTTATTAAATCCTCCTGTTTCTGAAGATGTTCTCGTAAAGGGATGGGTAAGAACAAAAAGGGGGAACAAGAATATTGTGTTTATAGCCCTCAATGATGGTTCGACAATAAACAGTATACAGGTCGTTGCCGATGTAGCCTCCTTTAGCGAAGAGCTCTTCAGGGACATTACTACCGGTTCATGCCTGGCTGTCAGAGGCAGGCTGGTAGAATCACAGGGAAAAGGTCAGAATGTCGAGATAAACGCCTCGGTTATCGAGATTTACGGCAAATGTGATCCGGATACTTACCCGCTTCAGAAGAAAGGCCACTCTATGGAATTCCTGAGAGAGATAGCACACCTGAGATTCAGGACCAACACGTTTGGCGCTGTCTTCAGGATCAGGCATGCAATGGCTTTTGCCATTCATAAGTTTTTTAATGAAAAGGGATTCTTTTATCTCCATACACCAATAATTACAGGCAGTGACGCTGAAGGTGCAGGGGAGATGTTCCACGTGACTTCCCTTGACCTCAATAACATTCCACGAACCCCTGATGGTGCAATTGATTTCAGCACCGATTTTTTTGGCAAACCGACAAACCTGACCGTATCAGGACAGCTTGAAGGCGAGCTTGGGCGCTCTTTCACTGGGCGAAATTTATACTTTCGGTCCGACTTTCAGGGCTGAAAATTCCAATACTCCGAGGCATCTTGCAGAGTTCTGGATGATTGAGCCCGAGATGGCATTTTATGACATAAAAGATAATATGGATCTTGCTGAAGAATTCGTGAAATACCTCATCAGGTATGCCCTTGAAAACTGCAGCGAAGATCTTGAGTTTCTCAACAACATGGTTGATAAGAACCTGCTTGAGAGATTAAGGTTCATACTTGAAAATGAATTCGTGAGAACAACATATACTGAAGCAGTCAGTATCCTTGAGGCAGCCGCAAAGAAATGGGAATATCCTGTTGGCTGGGGCAGGGAGCTGCAGGCAGAGCATGAAAGATATCTTGTAGAGATTCATTATAAAAAGCCAGTTATAATAACTGATTATCCTAAATCATTCAAAGCCTTCTATATGAAGCAGAATGAAGACGGAAAAACAGTCAGGGCAATGGATGTCCTTTTTCCGGGAATAGGTGAGATAATCGGTGGGTCGCAGCGCGAGGAGGATTATGATAAGCTCCTTTCGCGTATACGTGAGCTCAGGATGCCTGAAAAAGACCTGTGGTGGTATCTTGAGACACGGAAATTCGGCACTGCACCACATAGCGGATTCGGACTGGGATTTGAACGTATGATATTGTTTGTTACCGGAATGTCGAACATCAGGGATGTCATTCCGTTTCCACGCACACCAAGGAATGCAGAGTTTTAATTTATGACTTCAGGAACAGCAGGAGAGAGATGTTAAAGCAGAGGTTACAACAGAAACTACTTCAGAAACTTTCACCGCAGCAGATACAGATGATCAAGCTGCTGGAAGTCCCTACCCTGCAGATTGAACAAAGAATAAAAAAGGAGCTTGAGGAAAACCCGGCTCTTGAGGAAGGTCAGGATAATGATGATGTTCCCGCAGAACAGGAAGAAGAACAGTACGAGGATGATGACAGGGACCAGGATGAATTCACTCTCGATGATTATATTGAGGACGATGAAATACCTGAATATAAACTTCAGACTCAAAATTACAGCAAGGACGAAGATAAAAGATCAGAAATACCGTTTTCAGGAGGAACATCTTTCCAGGAATATCTCGAATCGCAGCTTGGCCTGAGAAACCTTACAGAAAAGCAGAAGATTCTTGGAGAATACATTCTTGGCAATATCGATGAGGATGGTTATCTACGCAGGGATCTTGCCAGTATTGTAGATGATCTTGCCTTTCTGCAGAATGTTGAAACCACTGAGGAAGAGCTTGAGGAAGTGCTTAGCGTCATACAGGATCTTGAACCGGCAGGAGTGGGAGCAAGAAACCTGAGGGAATGCCTTCTCCTGCAGATTGAAAAGAAGTCAGAAACCGATCCCACGCTCGGACTTGCCCACAGAATACTCGAATCATATTTCGACGAGTTTACCAAGAGGCATTACGATAAAATTATTGCCAGGATGGGCATCACGGAAAACGAGCTCAAGGAGGCAATCGAAGAGATATTGAAGCTTAATCCCAAACCGGGAGGCGTATATAATGACCCTTACAACAGGTCATCACAACCCATCATTCCCGATTTCATTCTTGAACTTACCGAAGATGGTTTTGATCTTCATCTGAACTCAAGGAATCTGCCCGAATTACGGCTTAGCTCCAGCTACAGCCAGATGCTTCAGTCCTACACAAAAGATAAGGGCCAGAAGAAAGAGATGAAGGATGCCATAATGTTTGTCAAACAGAAGATTGACTCAGCCAAATGGTTCATCGATGCAATAAAGCAAAGGCAGAATACACTCCTTCTCACAATGAATGCAATTCTTGAGTACCAGAAAGAATACTTTATCGATGGCGATGAGACAAAACTCAAACCCATGATCCTCAAGGATGTTGCTGAAATGACCGGACTCGATATTTCGACAATATCGAGAGTGGCAAACAGCAAATTTATTCAGACACATTTCGGAATTTTCCCGCTGAAATATTTCTTTTCCGAGGGTCTGCAGACAGAAAGCGGTGAGGAGGTGTCAACAAGGGAGATCAAAAGGATACTGCAGGACTGTATTGAGAATGAACAAAAGCGCAGGCCTCTTACTGATGAAAGACTTACTGAGATACTCCAGGAAAAAGGTTACCAGATCGCCCGCCGTACAGTTGCCAAGTATCGTGAACAGTTAAATATACCGGTTGCCAGACTTAGGAAGGAAATCTGACTATGAATGTTCAGTTGAAATTCGATAAAATCATATCTGTGCTCTTTCATCCGTTATTTATTCCATTGTACGGGATAGCGCTTATTCTTTCTGCAAATACTCCGTTTGGTTATCTGCCGGTGCATGTGAAACGTCTTCTTTATATTATAATTTTTATTAATAATGTCCTGCTTCCTGTTTCATTGCTTCCGTTCCTGATGCACATGAATTACATAAGTTCCTGGACCCTGATCAAAAGGGAGGAAAGAACAATTCCTCTCATAATTGCAACTATACTCTATGCAACCAGTTCATATATTATCTTCCGTTTTCCGGTACCGGTCTTCATTAAATCCTTCATCCTTTCGGTTTTCCTTGTTTCAGTTGTGCTTACGCTGGTAAATTTCAAGTGGAAGATATCGCTGCATTCGGTTGGTATAGGTTCATTGTTCGCGTTGATTCTGTTTTTATCATTCCGGATGTACTCCTCCCTTTTCTGGTATCTTATTCTTGCACCCATTGTGGGCGGGATTGTACTTTCAGCCAGGCTCAGGCTCAATCTTCATTCTCCCAGGCAGGTATGGTACGGACTGTCAGCCGGATTTATACTTATCACTTTCTTCCTGAATTTCTTCCAGCAGTTCCGCTAGGAAATTATCAAGCAGTATTTTGCTTTTTTCAACAAGATCTGACTGCCATGAAGATTTACCATCGGGGAGAGAAATATCCATATTGATCTCATCCTGATTAATTGTACTGAAAAATCCTCTGCCGGACAGGTATTCTGCCAGATACTCCTGTTCCGTCTGACCCGGTGTCGGGATCAGCAAACCGGTGCAATCAAGAAATACCAGGTCCATTATGGTTGTATACCCTGATCTGCTGATTATACAATCACTGGTCCTCAGCACCTCACCCATTTCAGCGGCTGGAAGATGAGAATAGAAAACCAGGTTCCCCTTTTTTCTTTCAAGGGTAATATTTTCAGGCTTTCCTTCAAGGATGACTGTAGTAACCTGTTTATTCCCGAAGACGTCAAGAAGCTTTTCCCTGAGAATGCTTCTCTGCGGCTCAGGACCGGAAAGAACAATTGTATTATGCCTGTAACCGGATTTCTCCTTAACTTTCCCAATAATCCCGAACCTCGAAATAATGCCTGTATATCGTACATTTTCAGGAAGATTCATATCATGAGAGAGTTTTCCTGAAAGATTCAGGTCCCCTGGGAGATCGGGAATCATGCAATAATCATATCTTTTTATGATCCAGCGGTGAAGTGACACTCCGATCTGTTCAAGCGCTTTCCAGGGAAAAGGCAGTGGAATCCTTGGCATATGGGTCACATAGACTGAAATGATGTCATTATTCCACAAACCGAACCTGTTATCACTTATAATAATATCAATTTTATATTTTCTTATCAGGCTCCTTAACCTTTTATGTTCCCTGATTATATGATAAATCAGGAGAGGTATTTTAAATAGCATGTAGAGATATTGCGGCATGACCCTTGAATATCCCGGGCTGAAACCTGGAAAATCAATGAATGTCACATCTGTCATTTCTGCCCTGAACAGTGCAAGATGCTTTTCCCCGGCGCCAATGAAGACATTGCAGTTCCTTTCCCTTAGTTTCCGGGCAAGAGGGATCATTCTTGCTGCGTGACCAAGACCCCATTCGAGCGGACAGATGAGTATGTTTCCGGTCTTGTACAATTTCAACGGGTAATATCTATCGGTGTTCCTGTTTTCGCTGCAATAAGGTACCCTATTTCTTTAAGTTCATTTAATGGAACCTTTAGAAGCTCCGCTCCATGCGGTGTATCCCTGGAGATTGTGTATATCATCACCTCTCGTGGCTTAATTTTCTCAATTGCCCTGATCAGGGCGGTTACTTCTTCGGGGGTTGTGTTGTCAATCGTTTTTCCATTGTATTTCCCTCTCAGGAACAAGATCTGGATAATGACCTTGCCCTTAAACTCTAGAAGGTTCTTAATAATTTCATCCACATCAATTATCACCAGGGGACAGTTAATTGTTTCAATTGTTGAAGGTATTGCGGAATCGAGCTTCAGTATGTTCTTGTCGACCTTCCGGAGGGCTTCCCTGATAAGAGGCTCGTTTATCCTGGTTGAATTCGACAGCACGGCTATCCCGGAATCAGGGCAATACTTGTTTCTCAGTTCAATACTGTCATCAATTATCCCGGGGAAATCAGGATGAAGAGTGGGTTCCCCGTTACCTGCATAAGTAATAACATCAGGAAAGCGGCCATTCTCTTTCATTTCCGATAGCTTTTCATCCAGGGCTTTGTATACCTCCTGACGAGAAGGAATAATACCGGGATTATTCTTCATATCTCCAGTCCATCCACATTCACAGTAAACACAATTGAAGTTGCATACCTTACGGTTTACCGGGAGGAGGTTTATTCCCAGTGATACCCCGAGTCTCCTGCTTTTCACAGGTCCAAACACTATCTCATCAAACAGGAATGTGGACATTATTAATCTTTTCTGCAGCAAAAATAGCTAAATAAAGGTTAAGGGATTGTGAACTACCCGGAGAAATCAGGTCAGATAAGTCTTGTAACGGTACTCTCCTGTGTGAGCTTAAATGATCTCAGATCGGCATTTTCGATGAGCATAAGCCCCGGTTTTTTACCAGGTTCAATACTGCCATAATCTTTCTCTTCACCAAGCGCTGCAGCCCCGTTGATCGTTGACCACTTTATAAGGTCTGTAAGCTGCAAATCAGGGAAGTTCAGCTGAAGTATCTTCAATTCGTCTAATATATTCAGAGTGTCATTAGATGCAAGACTATCAGTTCCGATAACAATTTTG
The DNA here is from genome assembly GCA_963744745.1 of uncultured Bacteroidota bacterium. Classification (GTDB taxonomy): domain Bacteria; phylum Bacteroidota; class Bacteroidia; order Bacteroidales; family VadinHA17; genus LD21. Next base: position 188,582 of record CAVUVD010000014.1, read on the forward strand.
CAGTTTTCCTCCAGCAAAAGCCTCACTGGCGGAAGGGTTTGCTCGATATAAAGATTCGAGCCCGGGCAGAGACACCAGAACAGGTTCTTTCTTCTTTTAACCTTATTAATGGTTTCCTTATCAGTGAAGGTGTTATGAACAAGTATCAGGTTTCCTGACGATGTTATTTCATCAAGCACTATTGTGGCATGGTCAGGTGCTGAGTCGGGTTCCCCCTGCAGCAAGCCGGCCCTTTTATAGGCTTCAATCAGCGGGCCGGAATGTTTCTCAAGAAAATCCTTTTCAGCGCCGGTCTCCATGAAATGGAATGATGTCAGGTTGTTTCCTTCCGTCAGTTTTTTGATTAGCCGGAACAGGGAAAGAGAAACAGAATATGAAGAATGGGGAGTGAGATTATATTCAAGTGCCGCTGCGGAAGCCTCCTGTGCAACGACCAGGGCTTCATTGAGCCTCTTTTCCGCCTTTGCCGGATCAATGCCGAAGATTTCAATCAGGTTATGATATTTAATCCTGCTTTCCTGTTTGATGCTGAATGTATGGCTGGTATTGCAGATATCGGCACAGATCACGACACCATTCCTGTACATAGTATTGTCAGCGGATAATGAAGCGGATATTATTTCATTCCTGGCGACATCCCGGGAAAACTTCAGCTTCTCTATGAAATTTCCAAGACCTGTCCCCCCGGGTATAATTCCTTTCATATGGGAGAGCTCGAGGTGGCAGTGACAATTGGCAAATCCCGGGATGATTATGCCATTATGGAATTCTATTGACTGGCTTTCCTTAAGATCTCCGCCGGTATCCTCAATACTGGTTATGAGGCCATCATCATCAGTGGTGACAATTGCCCTTTTCAGTACTGGTCCGGTATTTGTAATAAGATATTGTGAAGAGAAACGTCTCATTCTTAATCAGTAAGTGATCGATATTTCTTCAATCACGAAATGCCTCTCAAGCGACGGGCTGTTACAGTTATCAATTAGGTTCCCCATAAGTCTCGTTCTGGTCTTATCCGGGTCATTGATCTGGAACGTATACATGTGTGGTAGGCCGTCTTTTATATACGGCAGCGAGTTGATATAATATCGTGAACCTGTTGTTGCACTGTCGGGATGGCAAGTGTAAATCACCGGTTTCGGATCGATAGCCTGGTCTTCGGGAAAAACTGTTGCCGTGAAAGTCAGGTAATAAACATTTGCGAAATCAAATTTAATATTGAAATCAGTTGAATCAGCCCCTGCGATACCCGGTGACGCGTAAAATGGTCTGCCGCTCCAGTAATTCGATGGTCTCTGCCTGGCTATTTCCTGGTCGTATCTTGATTGCATTTCACTGAGCTTCGCAAGCGCCTTTTCGTATATCTTCATCAGCTGTTTAGGCCGCTTTATGAAATAAAATCTCAGTGTATTATCAAATTGTTCCTTTGTATAACCATGATTCTGCAGGACATCCCTGTATGCAGCAATAGAATCATTTGATTTATACCAGTGATGTACAATAGGCTGGATAAGTAAACCATCGGTTATATATACATCTGTAAGGACCTCAATGAATTTATCATGAGGAATGATGTTCTTCCTGTCAGCTTCATTCTTTCTCCGTGAACATGATAATCCTGCAATAACAAAGAACAGAATTACTGCAGATGTCTTTATATAACTTAAAAATCTCATTAGTCAAAAAGTGATCCTGTCTTAACACAGCAACCCGGGAAAACTATACCCGTTATTCCCTGTGTATAAAGAATTACAACGAGCCGTAAAGATAACAATTGTGATTATACATCCTTCTTAAGGAATTTTTTTGTAAGGTATCTTACCGGATACCATGCAGCCCAGTACCCGATAAGGAGAACAGTGGCAGGTACAATGATGAAATCCCGGAGTTTTATTACAACAGGATATGCATCCATTATCAATGAATCACTTTGAAGTTTAACAAGACCGTAAGTTTGCTGCAGCCAGCATATCAGGAAGCCCAGTACTATACCAGACACGGCTCCGATTATTGATATGAGCCAGCCTTCAAAAATGAATATCTTCTTAATAAGATCATTATTAGCGCCAAGACTCCTGAGTATCTCTATGTCTCTCTGCTTCTCAATGATGAGCATTGTCAGTGAGCCTATGATGTTAAAAGAAGCGATGATCAGGATCAGGGTAAGTATCAGGAATATAGCAAGCCTCTCGGATTTCATTACCTTGTAAAAGATCTCCTGCTGTTCATACCTGTTCTGTACTTTAAATCCTTCCCCATAGATCTTCTTTATGTTCCTCTGGATGCTTTCAGGATCTGCTGCAGCATCGAACTTCACCTCAATTGAAGACACAGCATTATCCGCTTCTGTCAGCTCCCTGGCAAAATCGAGAGGAACATATACGTATTTTGAATCATATTCTTTCTCGATCTCGAAAATTCCTGAAGGGAGGAGATATCTTCTTTTAAGTGCCTCCTCGAGATTAGTATTAATGCTGGCATCCTTCCTGGGCATGATGATCATCAGCTGGGCAATAAAATTTACCCTGATACCGAGGGATTGGGCAACCCCGATTCCCGGAACCGCCCATTGCCGTCCATTCTGACTCACCAGGCGAAACTCGCCTTCGAACATTGAGCTGTCAATTTCGGTGACATCATCATAATTTTCATCGACACCTTTAATTGTTGCAATGTATTCTCTCTCATCATATTTGAGAAGAGCATTTTCCTCAAGTGTCAGCGACCAGGCTGCGACACCGTTAACTTCTGAAAGAAGTGTTAGCCGGGTTGAATCCGGAATAAAAGTTTTTCCTTTCAACGCAGTGATCTTGATGTCGGGATCGAAAGTATTAAAGATGCCTGTTACCATTCTCTCGAGGCCGTTGAAAACAGAAAGAATTATAACCAGCGCCATGGTCCCGACGGTAACTCCGGCTACAGATACAGCCGAAATCACATTAATGGCATTACGCGATTTTTTTGCGAACAGGTATCTTTTTGCTATATAAAATGAAAGCTTCACGTTACTTTTTCCTGGCTAAAACAAGCAATCCGGTTCCTTTTTTATGATCAAGATGAAGATCAAAAATGTTAAGAATTAATGACACAGGGAAGAAAATGATATAATAAAATGGGAGAAGAATAAAGAAGAAATATGAGATATTCAGCATTTTAACCGGGTATTTCATTGATAGTTTCCACGAGAGGTTCCCGGGTTTCCCGTAAGTATATCGCGTTTCAATCTCAGTAAATCCTGCAGATTCAAGCTTCGATCTGATTTCCTTCATTCCGTAGCCGCTTCTTACATGTTCATCAATGAAGGATTCTTCATCTTCATCATGGACATCTGAACCACCCTGGTCGGATGGCGTGGAAATCATCAGGTAACCTTCATTCTTCATTGCATCAAAGAAATTCCTGAAAACCCGGGTGTCTTCGCGTATGTGCTCCATCACATCAACGCACAGAATGAGATTATAGCAATTTTTATCTGCCAGACAGGTCAGGTCAAGGATCTGGAAATCAACTCTTCCTTCCAGCCCGGCTTTTCTGAAGAAGTCACGGCTGTTCCCGGTCTGATCAAGGCTTATATCAACCGATTTGATCTTCCAGGATCTGTTCATTTTGCTTATTCCCCAGGTGTATTGCCCAAGGCCCGATCCGGCATCCAGTATCCGGGAATTATCCGGAATTCCGCTTGAAATTTTCTTCAGGGCTTTTTTGACATGCCAGGTACGGAGCAGGAGCGTATCCATAAGAAAATACAGGATCTTCCTCATGAAAACGGAACCTGAAATGAACTTACCCAGAGATTTCTTGATCGGTTCGTATTTCATATCACGATTTCAGCAGTCGGTCGATGTTATCAATATAGTCGAGGCTGTCATCGATCTGGTATGATATGTCAGGAACAATCCTCAGCTGGGATCTTATCTTCTGACCGAGATCGTACCTGATCTTTGAGTTTTGATCCTGTACTGATTTCAAAACATTGTCCTGGTTTTTGGCAGGAAAGACGCTGATAAAAACCTTAGCAAAAGAAAGATCGGGGCTGATTCTGACTTTTGTTATTGAGAGAAGATTGCCATGAGACAATTCGCTACCCCTCCTTATGAAGATATCGGCCAGTTCTTTCTGGATTAACCTTGATACTTTTTTCTGTCTTGTTGATTCCATGGCCATTAATATTTGGGTGCAAAGGTACTAAATAAATTGTCCTGGTGTCTTGGTGTCATGGTGTCTGGTTGTCCTGAACCTTCTAAAAAACTCCAAGACCCCAAGACTCCAAGACCCCAAGACTCCAAGACTCCCAGACAACGAAAAAACATTAACTTTGCATGTTTTCAAAAATAAGACATGGATACAGTTGTCAGTGGCATAAGATCAACAGGGAACCTTCACCTGGGTAATTATTTCGGAGCAATAAGGAACTTCCTTAAGATGCAGAGGGAGAACAGGTGTTTTTTCTTTATCGCGGACTATCATGCACTTACTACTCATCCCCATCCCGATGACCTGCACGGGAACATTAAACAGGTGCTTGCCGAATACCTGGCATGCGGTATAGACCCCGAAATTGCTACTGTGTTCATTCAGAGTGATGTTCCTGAAGTCTCGGAATTGTACCTGCTTCTCAATATGAATGCCTATGTAGGAGAGCTTGAAAGAACGGCTTCTTTCAAGGAAAAAATAAGAAAACAACCAGATAACATAAATGCAGGCCTGCTTACTTACCCTGTTCTGATGGCCGCAGACATAATTATCCATAAAGCTGATCATGTTCCTGTAGGAAAGGATCAGGAGCAGCATCTTGAGATGACAAGAAGGTTCGCCAGGAGGTTCAATACAATGTACGGGGTTGAATATTTTCCGGAGCCTGATGCATATAACTTCGGTAAGCAGCTTATAAAGATCCCGGGTCTGGATGGTTCAGGAAAAATGGGTAAGAGCGAGGGCAACGGAATCTTTCTTTCCGATACGCCGAAAGAAATCAGGAAGAAGATGATGCGGGCTGTCACTGATGAAGGTCCAAAAACACCTGATTCAGAGCCAAGCGAACCGGTTAAAAACCTGTTCACATTAATGGATGTTGTTTCCGATCCGGAAACCGTAAAGTTTTTCAGGGAAAAACATGCTTCATGCGAAATCAGGTACGGTGATATGAAAAAGCAGCTTTCTGAAGACATAATAAAAGTAACAGACCCCATTCGCGAAAGGATTACCGATATTCTTGGTAACAGGGAATATCTCTCAAAAGTTGTAAGCGAAGGAGCTCAGAAAGCAAGGGAGAGCGCTTCAAAGACAGTAAGGGAAGTAAGGGAAATCATCGGTTACAGGCCTTTCTGAAAAATAAAGGATCTCAAAAGTCCTTTTTAACCGCAAAATGTAAAGACAACATTACGGGTTGTACGTTTGAAGCAGAATTATTCTAATCGTTTATCATGCAACTATTGTCTTTATTCTTTTGTCTTTTATCTTTACGGAGATGGGTAGAAGATCAGTGATCATCCTTTCGGCAACATTAATTCTTGCACTTTCTGTAATTCTTTATTTTACCGGGAAGAGCGGAATATCAATTTCTAAAAATCCATACAGCGCCATATCCGGTAAAGCATGTTTTGTTATCGAAACCGTCGACCTTCTCAGCTTTCTGAATTCACTCACAGCAGGAAATGGATTATTTGGAGAGCTTGGTAAAATTAAAGATCTCACGGTTTTCAACGGAAAACTGAAATACATAACAGATAACCTTAACAAGGACGGGCTGAGAAATCTTACTTCAGGAGGTCATGCTGTTGTCTCCTTTTATCATACCGGAAACGGTAAATTAAGCACCCTGCTCTCCATGCCTGTTGAACCGGATGTAAAACAACGGCATGTAAGACAGGCTCTGTCTGCAGCCGGCATCAATGGCATGCTGGAAATGAAAAAGGGTAAAATCCAGGTTTTGGGTATCCCGTATTCGCGGAAAAGCGATACATTGTTTTTTTCAATTTCTTCAGGGCTTTTACTAGTCTGTAATTCATCAGCCTTGCTGACAGAAAGCTTAAATGTTATTGAATCAGGTGACAACATACTCGGGGATCACTGATTTTTCAAAAGTGTTACTCGCATCCGGAAACAATGAAGACAAGATTTTCATCATATTTGAAAACCTGCCGGAAATACTGAAGCCGCTTCTCTCTCCTGAGAGCCGGAAATCTATTAATTCATTTGCGTCATTAGCATCCGCAGGTGGCGGAGATCTATATGTTAATGATGATGGACTGATCCTTAATGGATTTACAGAGAGTGGGGATACGTCGGATGTACTTTACAAGTTTAAGTTCGTACGATCATCAGAATTTGAAACTTATCGTATTCTTCCGGCTTCAACGGCTTTTTTTGAAACAATTATCCGTGATGTTAAAAAGCCGGTCAGACAATCCGATACTTCGGGAGTTAATTTCCTGGCAGCTGAAATTGAAGGCTTCATTGATGACGAAATAACCAGGGCGTACATTGACATCAGAGAAAACAAAACAGGAGATAACAACCTCATAATATATGAGATGAATAATCCCATACAGGCAGAGCAGTCTGTCCAGTCGTTTGCCGATAGTGAGCTGATAAGATGGTTTCAGCCTGACGACCAGGTAAGTATACCTGTTTATCACCTCCCTGCGAATGGTCTTGGAAGAGCTTTAATCCCGGGTTTTTCCGGTACCCGCTCAGATTCCCTTGCAGCATTTTACGACAGCTACATGATTACAGGCAGTTCATATACAACTATAACGAAATTGCTTTACGATAATCTTTTGAATAATACTCTCGCAAATGATCTTATCTACCGCGATTTTGAGAGCTCCATGCCAAGCCGGTGCAGCTATTGCTTCTATTGCGTCCCCTCGAAAATCATAAACTACTTTAATGGAATTCTGAATGACAGTATCATAGCTTCCCTGAAAGAGAATAAAGGTTCACTGAATAAGATCACCGCTGCAGGATACCAGCTTGCATCAAGCAATGGCATGGTGTATAACAGTTTCTCGGTAAGGTTCAAGGATGTTGTTAAGGAAGAATCCAAATCTGAATGGGAAACACTTCTGGATACAACTGCCGGGATTAAACCCTTTTTCTTCACTAACCACCTGACAGGGGCAAGGGAGATATTCGTTCAGGATTTGAAAAATAACATCTACCTCATCAATGCAGCAGGACGGGTGTTGTGGAAAGCGCCATTAAGTGAGAAAATACAGGGAGCGATCTACATGATCGATTATTACAGGAACGGGAAATACCAGCTTCTATTTAACGGGAGAAACTACCTTCACCTGATCGACAGGAACGGGAACTATGTTGAAAGGTATCCGGTAAAACTGAGATCTGAAGCGTCGAATTCACTATCACTTTTTGATTACGATAACAACAGGAATTACAGGATACTGCTGGCCGGTGAAGACAGGACGATCTATGCTTACGATAAGTCCGGGAATGTAGTAAAGGGCTGGAAACCTTTTCGCACATCCGGGATTGTCAGAAACCAGCTGAATTATTTCAAAGTTTCAGGTAAGGATTATATTGCAGTCTCAGACGAATCTTCTCTTTATCTTCTCGATCGTAACGGCAACAAGCGGGTAACATTCAGGGAGCCTGTCAGCAGGGCTGAGCGGTCAGCCATAAAACTTAGTTCTGGTTCCGAACCATACCTGATATGCTCATCAGCAGAAGGAGCAATCCAATACATTTATTTTGACGGCAGCATTAAAAAATTCGATGTAGGTAAATTTTCACCCTCACATTCTATGGATATTTTTGACATAGATAGTGATGGATTTGATGAGTTTGTTTTTGTTGATAAAGGGAAGTTATATCTTTATGATCATAACAGGATAGAGCTGTTTTCGAAAGATCTTGGGACCGGGAATTTAGAAGGTCCCATCACATTCAGCTTCACACAGGATGATAAAAAAATCGGTATAATTGATAAAGAAAAAAATCTCGTATACTTGCTTGATAAAAGCGGTGAGATAATCGAAGGTTTTCCATTGAAAGGTGCATCTATGTTTTCTATTGGCAGGCTGTCGGATAAGAATTCCTGGCACTTGATAGTGGGAGGTCCTGATAAGTTCCTATATAATTATTTAATCGGAAGCGGAACATGAAAAGAAAAAAACTGATGATTGGAATGTTATTCCTGGCCATCGTACACGGCTGTGTGAAGGAAACCTACGACATGGATAAACTATCTGGTGAAGCAGAGGTTTCCCCTACGATTGCCTTTCCCGTTTTCAAGGGTCTGGCAATGCTTAGTGATGCTGTAAAAGAGTCAGATACAGTTATCTACGACAGTGATAATTTTGTCAGACTTATATACAGGCAGGATTCTGTGGTTGACCTGGAACTTAAAGACTACATTAATACAGACGAACTTGTTTCCTTTAACGATGCATATACAATAGGTGAAATATCAATAGCTCCGTTCCAGGGAACAATGGCATTTAGTCTCAATGAGGTAACAATGGGTTTTCCGGCTGTTCTGCGAAACCAGTTTCTTGCTCTCGATGACGGATTGCCTCATCCATTCCCTCCATTCCCTTCGATTACAATGGGGAATAAAACATTCACTGCTTTTCCGAATTTTGAGAGAGCGGTTTTCTCATCAGGAACCCTTGATATCGCAATTAACAATCACTTTGATGCTCCCCTGAGTGGTCTCCAGATAACGCTCACAAATTCTGCAGGACCTTTTGCAGTATTGTCCTTCCCTCAGGTGAATCCCAACACTACTGTAGTCAGGAGCATAAACCTTGCAGGAAAAACTCTTACGAATTCCCTGACTGCATCGGTGACAATTACAGGAAGTCCCGGGAACGCAGTTCCTGCTGTGATTGATCTTGACAATGACAATATCAGCATTACTGCAAATGGGAGGGATCTTAAAGTTTCTTCAGGAAGGGTAATCATTCCTTCACAATTTCTTTCAAATACCGGGGATAAAGATACAGTTTCAATTAATCCCGGAGACGGGATGGAACTTGATAAGCTCAGAATGATATCAGGTACCCTCAACTGGGAATCAACGTATAATGCTTCTCTCAGAGCCACTGTGAATATCACATTACCAAGTGTAATCAGAGACGGTGTACCGTTTACACAGCCAATTAACGTTAACCAGTCACATTCACAGGGATCTATTGCACTTCAGAATACAACTTTCAGCTTTAGTGCCGATCCGAAACAGCCATATAATAAGTTACCAATCAGTTATAATGTCAGAGTCAATTCTGAGAATATACTCGTGGATTTCAGAAGTACCGATCAGATACAGTTAAGCCTGAGTCTTTCCAATGCTGAATTCGATTATATAAAAGGTTATTTCGGGCAACAGGTTGAAAGCGTGACCCCTGATACAATTGATTTTGGAATAGAGGAATATATGAGAAATGTATCCGGAGATTTCTTCCTGGCTAATCCTACTGTCAGATTCAATTATTCAAATTCTTTTGGTATCCCAATTGAAGTTGCATTAAATGGCCAGGGAATGAAGGGGACGGAAAAAGTGAGCCTTGGTCTTGCCCCGTTTACAATAGCCTGGCCTGATGCTCCTGCCAGCAAGGATATTGCCTCATCCTTCACGGTAAACAAAGATAATTCAGAACTCCCGGAACTTATTTCTCTTCCGCCCCAATCAATTATTTTCAGCGGATCTGCGAAAATGAATCCCGCAGGTGATCCGAATCATCTCCGGAACAATTATGTTTTTGGAAACAGCAGATTTCTTGGTTCGGTAGAGATGGAGCTTCCGCTTGAGCTTAGTTTTACAAATCTGCAACTGACAGATACCACTGAAAACTTTTTTTCAGCAGAGAACAGCGATGATTTTGATGCCGGTGATCTTGAAGTTGGTAAAGTCATGCTCACGCTCAAAAACGGGTTTCCTTTTGATATTTCTGTCAAGATGAGCCTGTACGACACTTCAACCCGTACGGTGAAGAGCGCCATTGATGTACCAGGGTTACTGAAAGCAGCTCCTGTTGATACAGGCGGGAGAGTCAACGGAAAAACAGAATCCACATCAACAATAGAAGTTACTGATGCTTTTTTCGATAACATAAACAGTTCCGATCAGATCATCTTTACCTTCAGGATTAATAGTACAGGTGCTCCGAAAAGTGTAAAGATCTATTCCGATTATGGTATAGATTTTGGCGTGGCTGTTTTCGTGAAAGCAAATTTTAAATTTGATTTATAACAGAAAAAGGAAACCATGAAAAACAGAATATTTATAATCTTGCTGCTTGCACTTCCTTTTTCTGTTCTGGCCCAGAACAGCAGAGTGCTTTATTTCATGAACCTTCCGCAGAACAGGATTCTTAATCCTGCACTGCGCCCTCCTGATTCCGTTAATATTGCTCTTCCGGCCTCCGGATTCGGCTTTAGCCTTAATAACAATTTTATCAATTTCTCTGATTTTGTAACAAAAGGAAAATCCGATTCACTTATAACATTCCTTCATCCCGATTTCAATACCGATGATTTTCTTGACAGAGTCAGAAGACAAAACTCAATTGACCTTGATTTCATGATTCAGTTGTTAGGTTTTGGGTTTAATGTCGGTAAAAGCGGATATCTCTTTTTCGACGTTAATGAGAAAATACAGGCAAGATCTGTAATCCCGGGGGATCTGTTTGAACTGGCACTCAAAGGCAATGGTGCCTTTGCCGGAGATTATATTGATCTTTCAACTCTTAAGGTTGATATGAAATACTATCATGAAATTGGCCTGGGATATTCAAAGAATCTGACCGGCAGATTAAGGGCAGGAGTGAAAGGGAAGGTACTTGTTGGTGTTTTATCAACCTCAATAGGCAACAGATCACTTGGCATCAGGGTAAATGAAGATTACACACATATTCTTGATGCGGATGCATCTGTGAATTTCAGTGCGCCGGTGACAATAACCAGGGACCAGGATGGTAACATCGAAGATATTCAATCGGATGATGAGCTTTTCAGGAATACAATGTTGTTACGGGGGAAAAAAAATCTTGGAATTGCAATTGATGCAGGAGTGTCGTATGATTTAACGGATAAAATTGTACTTTCGGCCGCTATTACTGATTTCGGAATGATACGCTGGAAAAACAATGTGACAAACCTCAGGACGGAAAACCGGTTTGAGTTCAGTGGGATAGATGTTACAGATGTAATTAATGGCGACCAGACATTCGAAGAAGCGGGAGAGGAGCTGCTTGATTCTCTCAATGATGCATTTTCCCCGGTCGAATTTCATGAACCATATACCACTTTCCTGCCTTCAGGCTTGAACATAGCTGGCAGCTACAGGCTTTCGAATCATTTCACCTTTGGATTGCTCTCAAGCAGCAAATTCATGGGAAAGCAGGTGAAGGAATCGCTGACATTGTCGGCCAACATGAATCTTGGGAGCTCATTGCTGGCAAGCGTCAGCTATACTGCATCAAATCACCGGTTTGACAATTTCGGGGCGGGACTTGCCTTGCGATTATCGATATTCCAGTTTTATATAATGAGCGACAGGATACCTGTTTACTGGAATAAAATCTATACTGATAATGACAATAACAGTAATAATAATAACAGAGGTTCCGCCGTTTTTCCTGCAAGCTGGAATACGTTTGATCTGAGATTTGGCATGAACCTGGTTTTTGGTCACAGAAAGAGGAAAGCTCCGGAGGTTTGTGAGCCAGGTATCGAGACAGAAACTGAGACCCCGTGAAGGGATGAATAATTTTATGGTAAAAAAGGATTAATGATAATAATACGTTTTATATTAATTTTCCTGATAGTATATCTGCTCCTGAGAGGATTTATTCAAAGCTTCTATCTTGAGGATACACCTCCTCCGCGTGAACCGAAAAAAAGTCCTCCACCTAAGAAAAGGATATCAAAAGAAGTTGGTGAATTTATTGATTATGAAGAGGTAGAATAAGGACTTCAGTTGAGAGTTCAGTTCTACTCATCCCGGAGCTTCTTCGCGAGTGAATTCGAGAATACGAAATCATTGAGTGTTGAACAGGACGAATTGAGAATTTCATTCTTATCACCTTCCCAGCATTTAACTCCCTCGTGAATAAATATTATTTTCTCACCGATTTCCATTACGGAGTTCATATCGTGGGTATTCACAATGGTAGTCATCTGGAATTCTTCCGTAAGTTCTTTTATAAGGGCATCGATAAGAATAGCCGTAAGCGGGTCGAGACCTGAATTTGGTTCGTCACAGAACAGGTATTTGGGATTAAGCGCAATTGCCCGAGCAATGGCAACACGCTTTTTCATGCCTCCTGAAAGCTCGGCAGGAAAAAGACTGTCGGAATTCAGAATATTTACCCTGTCGAGGCAAAATCTCACTCTTTTATTCTTTTCTTCCGAACTCATGTTAGTGAACATATCAAGAGGAAACCTGACATTTTGCTTTACCGTAAGGGAGTCAAACAGTGCGCTCCCCTGGAAGAGCATCCCCATTTCGCTTCTTATCTTTTTCTTTTCTTTGAAATCGAGCCGGTTAAACAGATCTCCCTCAAACCAGATTTCCCCGCTATCGACATCATGAAGACCAACTATTGATTTCAGCAGAACAGTCTTTCCCGAACCGCTTCTTCCGATAATAAGGTTGGTCTTACCTGTTTCGAAGGTTACTGAAATATCATTGAGTACCTGGGTACCGTTGAATGACTTATTCAGATTCTTTACCTCGATCATGATAAAATAAGCTGGGTGAGAATGACATTAAAGAGAAGTATCAGTACGCTGCTGTAAACGACAGCTTTGGTGCTGGCCCGTCCAACTTCAAGAGATCCGCCTTCCACATGATAACCCTGGAATGCCGATACACTTGTAATAATAAATGCAAAGAAGAGCGTTTTAATAAGAGAGTAAGTAATATAATAAGGTATGAAAGCATACTGAATACCGTATATATAATTTGAAGAACTTATCACTCCTGAGATGGTTCCGGCAGCCCAGCCGCCGAATATTCCTATTGAAATTGACATAAGTGTCAGGAAAGGATTGAAGACAAGCGTTGCAATAATTTTCGGAAGAGTCAGGTAAGCAGCCGAATTGATACCCATGATCTCCAGGGCATCTATTTGTTCTGTTACACGCATGGTGCCAATCTCAGATGCGATATTCGAACCTACTTTGCCAGCCAGTATCAAAGCTGCAACAGTTGATGAAAACTCGAGTATTATGGAATCACGGGTACCCAGGCCAATGAGATAAGCCGGATAAATCGGGTTTTCCGTATTGTATGCGGTTTGCAGGGTAATCACTGCTCCCATGAAAAAAGAAATAATTGCAATTATTCCTACGGAATTCAAACCAAGCGAAACAAGTTCACGCATTGTTTGTTTGTAATAAATACGTGCTTTCTCCGGCTTTGAAAAAACCTTTTTCAGAAACATGAAATATAAACCGGCCTGTGTCAGGAATCTCAGCATTATACGAATAATATTGGATATCAAAATTACTAATATTTGACGAGATTCCGGTCAGGAGCTTTTTTGAAAAGGGAATGCTTAATCATATCTTTGCAATTGTACAACCAAAAAACTTGAAATGGATAACAGATATGTTGTAATAATGGCCGGAGGAGTAGGCAGCCGTTTCTGGCCATTAAGCCGTCGTGAAAAGCCTAAACAATTTCTTGATATTCTCGGAACAGGTGAGACTCTGATCCAACAAACATTCAGGCGTTTTAAAAACGTATGCCCCGAAAAGAATATTTTTGTTGTTACCAGCGCGGAACACAAAAATATTGTGATAGAACAGCTTGGAATTGATCCTTCCCGCGTTTTGGGTGAGCCATTCAGAAGGAATACTGCTCCATGTATTGCCTATGGTACCTTCAGGATACTGAAAGAAAATCCAAAAGCCGTGATCGCTGTCACTCCTGCAGATCATCTTATTGTAAAAGAGTCAAAATTCTGCGAAACAATAAAGAAGTGTTATGATTTTGCTGCAAAGAACGAAGCCCTGGTGACCATTGGAATTAAACCCGACAAGCCTGAGACCGGGTATGGTTACATCCAGGCTGATCGTAAGAAGCCGGTAAAAGACTATGAAAACCTCCAAAAAGTAAAGACATTCACAGAAAAGCCCAATCTCGAGCTTGCGAAAGTGTTTCTGGAAAGCGGTGATTTTTTCTGGAACTCTGGTATTTTCCTATGGAATATGAAATCAATAATGCACGCCCTGGAGAAACATATGCCCGACGCTTTTCTGGCATTCAGCGAAGGCAAGGATCTTTTCGGAACAGAACAGGAAAGCAGCTTTATAGGGAAAACCTATGCTGAATGCAGAAGTATCTCTATCGATTATGGCATTATGGAGAAGGCTGACAATGTTTATGTAATGACCAGTACTGATATCGGTTGGTCGGATCTTGGCACCTGGACCTCTCTTTACGAACACTCAGCAGCAGACAAGAAAGGTAATGCAGTGGTAAGGGGAGATGTGTTCTCGTATAATAATAAGGGGAATATTTTCAATATGGCTCCGGGAAAAGTTGCAGTAATTCAGGGACTGGAAGATTATATCGTTATTGATGCTGATGATGTTCTGCTGATAGTAAAGAAGGAAGAGGAACAGAATATAAAACAATACCTCGATGATGTGAAAAAATCAACGGGTGAAAAATATCTGTAGAAACGTATTTCGTAGTAGAGACAAGGCATGCCTTGTCTCTACTATTGAAGATGCAGGTTCATAATACACGAAGAGACAAGGCATGCCTTGTCTCTACATCATTAAATCATTTATGTTTTTTTAAAATTCCCAGAGATCGTGTTCAAAATTGAACAGTTCTGTTTGAATTCTTTCAGCCTCGAAGAGAGCTGATTTTCCGATTGTATATTCCAGAATAAGTCTGTCGTCGTAGACATTGGATTCTCCCCAGATAACACTTCCGAATCTCCTCTGCATGAAAAGATCATCGAAGGAAAGTCTTTGAGCATCATTATTTGGCAGATAGACTTCCTGTTTTGAAAGGGCGTCCCTGAGGTCATCGAAATTTACCCAGAAGATAGGCATTCTTCTCATGTCGCCTGTCTCAGAATCCTGTCCCATCCATAAAGGCTGGAGTGCAATGATCCTGACGTCGAGTCTTGAGAGTTTCTTGTTGAAGTACCATTCCTCGTAGAGCATTATTTGCTTTACATCCTCAGGTTTCGGAGCGATTGTGACAACTGTATCCTTAGTCTGACCCTGGTCATTAATCGGCACCTGGATAGTCTGTGATCCTGCCCCCATTCTCTGTTCTATGTCGGAATAGGTTGTGTTTACCTTGCCTTCCATAGGTTCAAAAGCTGTCACTCTGCCTGCTTTGATCTCATCAAGAAGTATTGTAATAAAGCTTTTTCTTCCGTCATTCATCTCTTTGATGGGATAATACAACGGTTGATTTATCTTTTCCCTGAGATCAATAATACGATAAACTCTTTTGGACCAGAATGCATCGGCTTCCCTCAGATGGGCATACTCAATCTTTCTTGCGTCAGGAATCGATTTCTGGTAGATATCCTTAAAAAGGATTGTCTGATTATCCTGTGGAGTGGTCTGGGCACTCAGGATACCAGAAACCGAGAGAGCAATTAATCCAAAAAGAAACTTCTTGATCATATTCTGTAAATTTTACTGAATTTTCAACACAACAGGCTGAAGATCTTGTGTAATACCATCAGGTCCTACAGCTTTTATATCCTTAATGATAAGGTTTTTGCCCCTTGTAAGCCTGTTGATAAGGCCTTTCTGGGCCGGAGTAAGGTTATTTGAAGTGCTTGATTCTTCGAAATCAGAGCCCTTATCGGAATACAAAATTGTGAATCCGGTTACCTTATATGTAAGGTCAAAATCGAAATCAGGCATTGCAGCAAATACTCCCTGCTGTGCAGCAGCAACAGCCTTGTCAATACTTCCGGAACTTTTTTGTGCAAACTGTGCTATAGGTGTTGGAAGTCTTTTTACTCTGAAAGGATAAGGAGCATAGCGGATCATCTTCCCATTTATGTTTGCTGAAACCATGATCTGAACGTTCTGGTTAGGACCGTTAGGTTTTACAGCGTACATTCCTTTAAATACCTCACCCTTTGAGTTTTTAACCCTATCGGTAGTAAGTGAACCATTTTGAACGCTTACATCAATATTATTCGGACTAACACCGGGTACTGAAACATCAATAGGATTGGGAATTCCGGCATACATTACATTCATTGCAGTAGGGGAAACAATAACAGTTGGATTCGCCTACGTTGTAGGAGGCATCAAACGGATATTCCTTTAGAGTCCCATCGGGGGCTTTGAGCGATATTACTCCACCCCATTTTTTTTCACCAGTTGATGTTGCTTTTACCCTGTAGATGCCCCGACCCATGTCATCAACTTCGAGTTGCGATCCACCTGTCAGGATAACGCTTGGTTTCTGTGTGGTATCAATGGCGGAAATAAAAACGCTGGCTTCGTACTCGCCTCCCATCTGAATATAATTTGAGTTGGGAATTACGATGGGAACCAACTTATTGAATTTGAATGATGCAGCGTCGATCTGGGAATACAAATAATTGAGAACTTCAGTTTCAGCGTTCCTGACTGCAAGCTGGTATTCGGAAAGAATACATATAACAGCCACAAGGGGGAGTGTCTGGAAGTTCAGGTTTGCCCATGGTTCGACCTCGCCATCTTCGTTAACGCCATCTTTTGTTTCGAGGCTTATATTCAGGCCTTCTTCAACTGTAGGATTTTTTCCTTCCAGGGCTTCAATAAGGAATTCACGATAGTCGGTAAGGATATCCTTGAGATCATACGCTTTACCTTTTTCGTTTGCTCCAAGAAGTATCTGTGAAGGGATGTTATTTTCGTCAATTTTCTTTACTTCCTCGATAATAACCTCATCACCTTTTACTGCAGGATTTCCCTCGCCTTCAGCAGTATTAATTATCTCTATTTTGAGGCTCTGAATAAAATTGAATGCTTCGTCGGCTCTTTCCTTCACAGCATAGGCTGTTGTTTTGTATTTTCCGGCTTTTGCAGGGTTTTCAGCGGCAGCCCTGTCAAACTCCTGATATATAAGGTTATTTTTTACAGCATAATTGGCAATTGATTCTGTAAGTCCCTTGTCTACTCTTTTAAAAGCTTCAACGGCTTCTTTGGATACGTTAAGTGCAAGCATGGCGGTAAGTACCAGGTACATCATACCGATCATCTTTTGCCGAGGAGATAGCCTTTCGTGAGCCATTTTATCGTTATGTTTAGTTGGTAAAAAATGCCGCATTATTTAACATTCATAGCAGAAAGCATATTCCCATAGACATTATTCAAAGCTGAAAGATTGTCATTGAGTTTACTAATCTGCTCGCGGTATTTTTTCGTATCACCTGCTGAATCAGAAAGGTCTTTCATCAGAGCCTGAATTCCTTTATAAAGGGTATCAGATTCTTTGAGATGATCATCTGCTCCTTTCTCTGAAGCTCATATACGGAATTAAGCGCAGAAAGGTTTTTATTGAGTGACTCAAGCTGTTGCTGATATGATTTTCCACCAACTTCAATCACGGAGAAAGAATCGGCCATATTCCGGTATGTCGAGCTTGTTTCATTAATCAGCTTGGCAGTAGATGTATAGGAGTCTGACAGTTTGCCAAGTGAATCGGTGGCATGTATTTACTGTATTCATATATTTATGTAGAAGCTGCGCTGATACATCACCCATTGCGTTCATGTTTGAAGTGGCATCGCTGAGTTTTTTCATACCAACACCAAGTTTCTGGAAAAGATCAGGGGTAATTTCAGCTTTTTCGAGCATTTCGTCGAATTTAGCCAGATGCAACTGATCCTGCTCCTCCTCCGATTGCTCCGCCGACCACACCTCCTGAACCCATGCTGCCTGTCCATGTGATTCAAGCCCGGTGTAGCTTCCTCATCGGTGAATACCTGCGAGTTCAGGATATACAAGTGACCAGTCTATTTCTTCATGAAGTGGCTCAAATGCTGAGAAGAAGAAAATTACATGCTTCAGTACAGAAGCCCAATGGTAAGCATGGTTCCTGCAAATGGCCAGTGCTGTATTTTGAACAATGCACCGATAATAACGACGGATGCTCCTAAACCATAAAGTTTAGCGATGAAGTTTTTCCACCCGCTGCTTTGTACTAATTCTGCTAGGCTCATATTACCTGATTATTTTAGGGTTATTCAAATTTATTAATTTACACCGATATATGCTCTGACATTACGGAATCCAACATAAGGTTTTGTAGAATCCTGGTATTCATAATCCCTTGAGCTTGTCTGAAGGAAATATGCAATGTCCTTCCATGAACCGCCTCTTATCACTTTGCGTTTCATCACAGGAGGATCCTGTGGAGTTGCATTATACTGATAATCGGGCTGAAGATCGTGCTGGAAGATATATGCTGAAGGATGAAATGCTCCGCGTGTCCATTCGGCGACATTTCCTGCCATATCATAAAGACCATATTCATTAGGTTCATATGAACCAACCTTGCCTGCATACACATTTCCATCATCTATATAATTTCCTCTGAGAGGTTTAAAGTTAGCAAGAAAGCATCCCTTGTAATTACGTGTATAAGGTCCACCCCAGGGATACATTGAAAGATCAAGACCTCCGCTTGCAGCATATTCCCACTGTGATTCAAGAGGAAGCTCATAGCTCTGTACATCCGGAATTCCCTGTTTTCTGAGTGCATCGTTCATGTATTTGGTTCTCCAGATACTGAAAGCGCTTGCCTGCACCCATGATACCCCCACAACAGGATAATCATCGAATGAAGGATGCCAGAAATACAGTGAAGCCTGAGGATCGTTGAATGAATAGGTAAAATCCCTGATCCAGCAAAGAGTATCGGGATAAACATTAATTATATTATGTTTAATGAAGATGACCTGTCTTTTACATCCGTACGTGTACCGTCGAGGATTTGTAACCTGACCTTCATATGGCCTGTGTTGTTTGCATAGTCGTACTTGTAGTTGGATTTTGCAGCCTGACTGATAATCCACCCACATATATGAAAAATTAAGTTTTCTTACGTCGATCTGCTTTTTGCCGTTGAATCTTTCCTCAGGAGGATAATACATTTCCTCGAGTGTAGTTTTTGTTGTTTCTTCCTCAGGATCTATTTTTTCTTCCCAGTTAATGACATTAGGCTCAATAACATTATCATCCTTGTCAACCATGAAGTATTGTCTGTCGGGAACGCCGGCATTTCCAAGCTTGGTTCTCAGAATGGAATCACGGACATAATATACAAATTGCCTGTATTTGTTGTTACTTATTTCAGTCTGATCCATCCAGAAAGCATCAACCGTAACTGATTTTGAAATCAGCATTATTGGCAAACAATGCATCCTGATCGCTGGGGCCCATCATGAAATTTCCGGCAGGTAATAAATGCCATTTCGAATGGTTCCGGCTCAAAGAATTTCTTCCGCCCCAGCACTCCTGTCAGCTCCCCATTGTTCTGAAGAACCGCATCCGGTTAATAAGATTATCAATATCAGAGCAGATAGGGTACCTTTTTCATAACACTTTAGAATTTATTATTGCAAGTAAGTAAAATTTTTAATAATCACAAAAATCTGATACTTTTATATTTCATGGGGCTTTTTCCAAGACTGAGGTCAAAACAATAATTAACCATAAATTCATGTGATCCGCTACTGCTTTTCCTGATATCGGAAATAGTAAAATCATAAGCATAACCAATCCTTACCCCGTTAAACAACTCAAAACCTACCATACCTATAATCGCATCACCGGCTCTGTATGAAACGCCACCCCATACCTTTTTATTGTATCGGACTAATGCATGTTGCATTTACCTGGATAACTTTTCCGTCACTGAATGCAAATATCGAAGGCATTAATTCAAGGGATGGATTAGGAAGAGGAATCATATATCCTGCTGTAAGATAATAATGCCTGCTGATATATGGCGTGCCTTTTGTGAATTTTAATTTCAGGCTGGTTGAGATGTGTAACTGAAAGCTCCTGCATAATATTTATCTGTTCTGTAATAAACGCCCAACCCGGCATCAAAAGCAACGAAACTTTCTTTATTTTCAGGGATGAGCGGATCGCCGGCAGCAGGAGTATGATTATCACCGTTAGGTATATGCCAGTCGGGAGAAAGTGTTTTATTCAGCATTCCAAGACTGATCCCGATGCCCAGAGTGCCTGATCCCAGATCAATCAGGTAGGAATAGGAGCCTGAAATATTTATGTCCTTGTCAAAACCTATATTATCGCTCTCAACAAGTAGACCCACCCCGCTCTTAATTCTGAAAGGCGACACAGGAGCGCTTATGTTGAAAATTGTTGTGGAAGGGGCACCCTCAAATCCTACCCATTGCTGTCTGTTAAGGGCAGTAGCACAAATCATTCCTGAATTCCGGCAACTCCCGGATTATATGTCAGAGTATTGAACATATAATGACTCGACAGACGGATCCTGCTGTGAAAAAATCACAGGTAGAAATATTAATCAAAAAAAGAAATGCGAATGCTTAGTCTTTTTCATCTACTTTCCGATGGTTGATGCATTTCACATAAACGAGTAAAATAAGTAAAAATCCCGTTTGGAACCAAATAAATATTATTGTATTAAATCAAAAGAAGTAATACACCCGCTTCGGATTTTCCGAAGCCCCGGACATTTGATACTAAGACACAAATGTCATACCAATGTTCAAGATAAAGCGAAAAAATGCAACCAGGATTTCAGAACTGCTTAAAACTTTAATCTTTCCATTGCCCTGATCCACCGGTCAGGCAGCTCATTCCTGTTTGCCTGAAGATAATCCTCATGGGAACAGGATATAAATAAATTGCCATTTTTTTCCGTATGGATCTCAAACCACCATCTTTCGGTGAGATTGCTTTTAATGAATATCAGGTCATCTTCAAGGCCTGTGACCCTGACATGATACCTGATGAATCTTCCGGGAACTGAAGTCCCCAGCGTTGCTGTTTCAAACTGCTTCTGGGAATATCCCTCAAGAAAAAACCAGATGATCTGGGCAGCCAGACCTGAAGTTTGTGAACGGGTATCAAATTCGGGATTTACATCAAATAATCCGAAAACCCTTATCCTGTCTGAGATTCCTGAATACCTTGCAAGGAGACATATTTCCTCTCCATAGAAGCCATTTGGTGACGGGCATGCTGTACCGGGCGCATCCGACTGCCTGACAGCGGAGATGTTGAAGATTATGGCATCTGAATCTCTCAGAAGAGGTTCCATCAGGTAAATTGACTGCCTGACATCTCCGACTCTCACAAGATCTGAATTCCGCCTGGTAAACCTGTTTATAACCTGCTGGTCGTTCAGAAATGTCTGGTAACCTATATTAGTGTAATGTGAAAAGTAACCTGAGTTTTTACTTATAATATTTTTGAGATAATTAACAGCCCCTAAATCCTTTTTTTCCGGTATGTAACAGATCCTTGGATCGACAGCAGTAAGGTTGTACCTGGTTTTGACCCTTGAGAATGCAAGGTCGATTGCAGGGACCAGAGAACTGCTTCCACCGATAATCACCGGGAATACCTTTTGAGAATACAGGAAAGAAAGTACATCAGCAACTCCGGCAATTGTATCATTGAATGTTACTCCCTGTTTCATATTACCCAGGTCGGCAATCTTCATCTTTCCGGGGATCCTTGCAAGCCTGTATAGTTCTGCGCGGATTGAGTCGGGAGCTTTAAAAGATCCTGAATTAGGGGAATTTCTCCCGTCAGGCACCCCCAGCAGGGCAATCCTGTACTTCCCTATGTTTTTCAAAGGATTACTTTCGGTATGGACCGAAATATTGTGAGGGATACCAGCCTGCGCATTGAGAAAATTAAATTCCGGGCTTTCAATGCTGACAGGATTGAAATAATCATTCAGGTCAAGCATGTGGCAATTATATCAGGGCTTCTTTTTTGTTTTATCGTTTTTCCCGATGATGGAGATGCAATCTTCCTTGGTAAGTTTTTCAGGATCAGTGTTTTTAGGAAGTTTGTAGTTTTGCTTGTCCCGGGTAATATACGGGCCGTATCTTCCGTTAAGTACCATTATGTCTCCGAAATCCTTAATAACCTTTTTCTTGTCAGCCTCATTTTTCTCATTTATGATTTCAAGAGCCCGCTCCATGGTTACGGAATAAGGATCATCAACTCCTTTTTTGAGTGAATAGAATTTACTTTTGTACCGGATATATGGTCCGAACTTACCTATACCTACAACTACCTCTCCGTCATCATGTTGACCAAGCGACCTTGGAAGCCTGAACAGATTGAGGGCTTCATCAAGAGTGATGGTCTCAAGGAGAAGATTTTTCGGCAGGCTGGCAAATCTTGGTTTATCACCATTATCCGATGTGCCTATCAGGGCAACAGGACCAAACCTGCCCATTCTCACAGTTACCGGTTCACCTGTTTCAGGATGGTTGCCAAGCACTCTCACTCCTGTTTTCCTGTCCTTTTTCTCAAGGGTGCTTGTTACAGTCTCATGGAAAGGATAATAGAATTTCTCAAGCATCCCGGTCCATTTGAGTTTTCCGCCTGCGATCTCATCAAATTGTTCCTCAATTTCAGCTGTGAAATTATAGTCGACAATTTCAGGGAAATTCTCCATCAGAAAATCATTGACTATCATTCCAATGTCCTGTGGAAAGAGCTTTGATTTCTCTTTTCCGGCCATTTCAGTTTTCGTTGATGATGAAACCCTGCCTCCGGAGAGGATTAATATTTTCACCTGCCGTTTTTCACCCGGCCTGTCTTCACGTGAGACATAACCTCTGTTCTGAATTGTCGATATTGTGGGAGCATAAGTTGATGGTCTGCCGATACCTAGCTCTTCGAGCTTCTTCACAAGACTTGCCTCGGTATACCTGGGAGGCGGGCTGGTAAATTTTTGTGTGGCTGTTATGCTGTCGTAAATAAGATTCATCCCCTTTGTGACAGGCGGAATAACATATTTGTCCTCATCTGTACTTTCCTGATCTGAGGATTCAGTATAGACTCTGAGGAAACCGTCGAATTTGATCACTTCACCTGTGGCCTGGAAAGTCACCGGTGAGTTATTCATATTAATAGTGATTGTTGTCTTTTCAACCTGGGCATCAGCCATTTGTGATGCTATTGTTCTTTTCCAGATCAGCTCATAAAGCTTTTTCTCATTCTGGCTGCCGGAAACCGTTGCCTGATCAGGGTAAGCCGGGCGTATTGCCTCATGTGCTTCCTGGGCTCCCTTTGATTTTGTATGAAATTGCCGGGTCTTCGAGTATTTATCTCCAAATTCAGAAACGATCACCTCCCTTGACTTTGTAAGAGCAAGATTCGAGAGATTTGTTGAGTCTGTCCTCATGTAAGTGATCTTACCTGCCTCATAAAGCTTTTGCGCAACAGCCATAGTCTGCGCAACAGAGAAACCAAGCTTTCTGTAAGCTTCCTGCTGTAGCGTCGATGTTGTGAAAGGAGCGGAGGGGGATCTGGTTCCGGGTTTGATACTTACATTTCCGACTGTAAAACCGGCATTTTTGCAGAGATCAAGGAAGTCGGCGGCTTCAGTTTCATTACTGAACCGTTTTGTTGATTCTGCCCTTATAAGTGAACTCTCATCATTTGAAGAAGCCGGTCTGAACATAGCTGTAACCCTGAAAGCAGCCTCAGATTTAAATGCTATAATCTCCCTTTCACGTTCCACAATGAGCCTCACTGCCACAGACTGTACCCTTCCGGCAGAAAGTGACGGCTGAACCTTTTTCCACAGAACAGGTGATATCTCAAATCCTACGATCCTGTCAAGTATTCTGCGGGCCTGCTGTGAATTCACAAGGTTCATGTCGACCTTTCTTGGATTCTCAATTGCATTTGAAATAGCCTCTTTGGTTATTTCGTGAAAAACTATCCTTTTTGTTGTTTCAAGATCCAGGTTCAGAACACTCGCAAGATGCCAGGCAATAGCTTCCCCCTCCCGGTCTTCATCAGATGCAATCCATATGTTCTTTGTTTCCTTGGCCGCCTTTCGAAGCTCACTTACTACTTTTGCTTTTTCTTTGGGTATTTCGTAATGAGGAGTGAAGTTTTTATCGATATCAATACCAAGGTTTTTTTTGGCAAGATCTCTTATATGACCGAAACTTGAAACAACCCTGAAATCCTTTCCGAGGAATTTTTCGATAGTTTTAGCTTTAGCTGGGGATTCAACAATTACAAGGTTTTCGCTCATCACACGAGATATTTAATCTTCATTCAATTAGGCGACAAAGTAAATCATTTAGGTACCAAACTTCAAAATAAACCGTTAATATTCTTTATTATTTAGTATTTTTAGCACCTAAATTCCCAATTAATGGAAGGCAAAGAAAATAGCAAAAAATATCTGATCTGGTTCTGGTCTTTGTTCGTTTTACCATTTGTATTGATAGTACTTCTTTTTATCCTGATATCCAGAGAGAAACTGGGACGCATGCCTTCTTTCAGCGAGCTTGAGAACCCGGAGTATTTTCTGGATGCGGAAGTATACGCCGATGACGGATCTTTACTTGGAAAAATCAGCCTTGAGAATCTTACATGGACCGATTACAAGGATCTTTCACCTAACCTTGTTTCGGCGCTGATCGCAACGGAGGATATACGTTATTACCGGCACTCAGGAATCGACATCAGGGGTTTAGGCAGGGTAATTGTAAGAACCATCCTGATGGGTAACCAGAAATCAGGCGGAGGGAGCACAATAACACAACAGCTTGCAAAGCAGCTTTACCCTCGCGATACTGCCAGAACGTCAGCTTTTACGAGGAAATTAAGGCTTGGAGTATCTAAATTCAAGGAATGGCAGACAGCTGTAAAGCTTGAACGGAGCTATACCAAGGAAGAGATTATCGCAATGTACCTTAATAAATTCGACTTCCTCTACAACGCTACCGGTATAAGGTCGGCTGCAAAGCTTTATTTTAACACAACACCCGATTCACTCGATCTGCAGCAATCAGCTGTACTGGTGGGCATGCTGAAGAACTCAGCCTTGTATAACCCTGTGAGGGACTCCGCCCTGATGGTAAAAAGAAGAAATGTTGTACTCGCACAGATGATGAAATACGGGTATATTACTCCCTCAATGGCGGATTCTGTAAAACAGCTTCCGATCGGGCTCGATCTTCATTTTGAGGATCACAACACCGGACTAGCTACTTACCTGAGGCAATATCTCACAAGAACAATGATCCGGACAAAGCCGGATCCCGCCAGATACCGCAATCCGGATACTTATGAGGAACATCTGTGGGAATGGAATAATAATCCTCTTTATGGCTGGTGCAACAAGAACAGCAAGCCTGACGGATCGAACTATAACATCTACAAAGACGGACTCAAAATTTATACGACAATAAACTATAAGATGCAGAAGTATGCGGAAGAAGCATTGATCGAGCATCTTTCGAAGGAACTCCAACCGAACTTTTATAAGCGGGCCAAAGGCTTCAAAAATCCTCCTTATTCAAATGACATTACCAAAAAACAGGTAGATGAACTAATCTGGGAATCTGTAAGGCAAAGTGAAAGATACCGTCTGCTTTATGGAAGAGATGTTGATGAAGATTCAATAATTAAAGTGTTCAACACCCCGGTTAAAATGAAGGTGTTTTCCTGGAAAGGAGAACGCGACACTATAATGAGCCCGCTGGATTCCGTAAGATATTATAAGTATTTCATCCGTTCATCATTCATGGTTGAGGATCCTCATAATGGTTATGTGAAAGCATACGTTGGGGGACCCGATTTCAGGTATTTTAAATACGACGCCGTGACACAGCAGCGGAAGCAGGTTGGCAGTACAATCAAACCTTTCCTGTATACTGTAGCAATGCAAAATGGCTATTCCCCATGTTATGAGGTTGAAAATATCCCACGGTCATTCGACATCGGTGATACGATACCATATACCCCAAGAAGTTCGGGGCCAAAGGATTATCATGGTAAAATGGTGACGCTGGGCTGGGGACTTGCCCATTCAGAGAACTACATCTCCGCCTGGCTGATGCAACAGTTCAAACCACAGGCTGTAGTGGATCTGATGCACCGGATGGGTGTAAAGAGCTTCATCGATCCCGTTGTTTCAATATTCCTTGGCACCTGTGATATTACTCTCGAAGAAATGGTCGGAGCCTACGGTACATTTGCAAATAAAGGAGTTTACACAAGGCCCATGTATGTTACACGTATCGATGACAAGAATGGAAATACCATCTCAAGATTCACCCCGATGATTGATGAAGTACTCAGTGAAGATCAGGCATATCTTATGCTGCACCTGCTGCAGGGCGTTGTCAGATCAGGTACAGGTAACAGAATGCGGCATGAACCATATAACCTTATAAATCAGATCGGTGGCAAGACGGGTACAACTCAGAATCATTCAAATGGCTGGTTCATGTGCGTTACACCCAACCTTGTCGGCGGGGTATGGTCGGGATGGGAAGATCAATCTATCCATTTTGAAACAATCGGTGAAGGTCAGGGAGCTGAGATGGCGCTTCCGGTATTAGCACTTTTTCTTAAAAAGGTATATTCCGATCCGGAGCTCGGGATCATGGAGGCCGATGAATTCGAACGGCCGGAAGACTTTAATATGGAGCTTGACTGCGAAAAAGTTAAAATCAATAATTCGCGGATAGAGAGCCCGAGACGGAGAAAGTATTAACCTCCTGTTGCAGTTTGGCTTGACGCCTGATGCCTGAAGCCTGAAGCCGGCAACCTGAAACCGGAAGCCTGTGACCTTATTTTAAGCAAATAGTGATTTTACCAGGTTTTCAATTTTTCCTACCTGCACTATCTCTATTTTCTGATTTTTTGCCGTGAAGTTTTTCTGGTAACCGGAGATATAGATTTTAGTGAAGCCCATTCTTGAAGCTTCACCTATCCGTTGCTCGATCCGGGGTACAGGTCGTATTTCGCCCGACAAGCCTGTTTCTCCTGAAAAACAAACTGTTCTTTCCACCGGTATATCGAGGTTTGATGAAAGAACTGAAACTATTATTGCCAGGTCGATTGCGGGATCTGTAACCTTTATCCCTCCTGCAAGATTGAGAAAAACGTCCTTGACGCCAAGCCGGAATCCTGCTCTTTTCTCCAGTACGGCCAGCAGCATGTTCAGTCTTCTTATGTCGAAACCAGTTGAGCTTCTCTGTGGAGTTCCGTAGACAGCGCTGCTCACCAGGGCCTGGGTTTCTATAAGGAAGGGTCTCATTCCGTCGACTGTTGCGGCAACAGAAATACCGCTGAGTGATTCTTCATGATGATTGATGAACATGCCCGAAGGATTTCCAACCTCCCTTAATCCTGTCTCAATCATTTCAAAAATTCCCAGTTCCGAGGTAGATCCGAAACGGTTTTTTGCAGATCTCAATATCCTGTAAACATAGTTGTTATCACCTTCGAAATACAGTACAACATCGACAATATGCTCAAGCACCTTGGGGCCTGCGAGTGAACCGTCCTTTGTTATGTGACCTATCAGGAATACCGGAATGCCAGAGATCTTCGAATATTTGAGCAGCATTGCAGCGCATTCTCTTACCTGTGAAACTGAACCGGCAGATGATTCGAGCACACCGGTGCTCATCGTTTGTATCGAGTCTATGATTATGAGACCCGGTTTCAGATTCTCTGCATGAGTAAGAATGTTTTCCAGCTCGGTTTCGCTCAGGATATAACAGTTCGGATTAGAGCCCTTCATCCTTTTCGCCCGGAAGCTTATCTGCTCCTCGCTCTCTTCCCCCGATACATAAAGAATTGTTTGTTCTTTAAGAGCAAGGGCGAGCTGAAGAGCCAGGGTTGACTTGCCTACACCGGGTTCTCCGCCAAGAAGTACAAGAGACCCGCCGACAATGCCTCCGCCCAGTATCCTGTCGAGTTCGGCAATACCTGTTTTACGCCTGCTGTGCTCGTCGGAACGTATGTTGCTCAGCAATTCAGGTTTCCTTTTCTCCTGGTTTATAGCAGGTCTGCCGTGAGATACCGGGGCAACTATTTCTTCATGGTATGTATTCCATTCCCTGCAGGAAGGGCATTTGCCAATCCATTTTGCAGATTCAGCGCCACAGTTCTGGCAGACAAATACTGTTTTTGTCCTCGACATAGAGTAAAGATAGATTTTTTCAGACTACATGCAATGAAGGAACGAACCTAATCGATTATCTCCCTTTCTTTATCCCTGTTTTTCCTGAAAATAAGAAAGAATGAGATAGTGCCGGCTACTGCAATCCAGACAAGCTGGGATTCATGAGTCAGAACAGCATAAGCAAGACCGTCTTCCATCGTCACATTTTCCAGGATTATCAAAGCCCTCGATACTGCATAATGGAAGACTCCAAACCCACCCTGTACAGGGGCTGACATTGCAAGTCCTCCTATGACAAGCAGGAAGATCCCTTCACCAAAAGATACACCTGAGGTACTTTCAATTGCGAATGCCACTACCCAGGTCATCATTGCATAAGATATCCATATGATCAGTGTATGGATAACGAATTCCCATTTTCTTTCGAGTTTTGTAAACGATTTCAATCCATTGATTATGCCTTTGGCAATGTCGAACATCTTGCCGAAAATCCGGACTTTTCTGAGGCTTTTTCTGAATTTAACCACCAGCCAGATAGCGACAGAGGAAATGAGTATGAGGGCTGCCCACATCAGCCAGGTCATCCCGAATATTGCTGCAAATTTAGCCTGAAGGGGAGTTAAGATACTCTCATTGAGCAATTGGCCTATCTGGCTGCTGCTTGTCAGTAGCACTATGAAGGTAATAGAAATCAATGTTACCATATCAATTGCTCTCTCAACGATAACAGTTCCAAACAATTGGTCTACTGGTATCTTCTCCTTTTTACCGAGCGCAATACAACGTGTAACCTCTCCTAATCTGGGAAGAGCAAGATTGGCAAGGTAACCGGTCATAACAGCATGATAAGCACTCGAAAATGGAAGGTTATAACCGAGAGGTTTAATCAGCAATATCCACCTTCTTGCCCGGCTAAGAAATGCCGCAAAACCAAAAATGAGGGAAAGAATAATCCATGAATAGTCTGCACTCTTAAGATCCTCAGCAAGTTTCCTGAAGTCAGTCTGCCGGAAGGCAAGCCACATGAGAATGACACCGATAAGGATAAATGCAATAAATTTCAGTGCCTGCAGGAGACCTTTTTTCAAGTCAGATAAGTTTATTTGTTTTTGTATCGGGGAATATGACGGAAGGTTTAAATGATTTTGCTTCATGAAAATCCATCTGGCAGAATGACATAATAATCACAATGTCACCCGGCATCACTTTCCTTGCAGCAGCTCCATTGAGGCAGATATCGCCGGAACCGCGGGTCCCCTTTATTACATAGGTAACAAGTCTTTCTCCATTATTCAGATCAAGCACATGCACTTTTTCATTTTCGATGAGGTTGGCAGCATCAATAAGATCCTCATCGATAGTAATACTTCCGACATAATGAAGATTAGCTCCGGTGATGGTTACCTTATGTATTTTCGATTTTAATACTTCGATCAACATTTTCTTCCTTTCTGGCTGCAAAGTTAGTAAAAAATCTTTGGGTTATCCTGAAGTCCTGGCGCGAGTCGCCGGCTCCAGTTTCATTTCAACATTATCGATAAGCCGGATATTTCCGGCTTTGACGGCGATGCAGCCGAAGTACTTTCTACCCCTTATAAGTTCCTGTTTGGTTTTCGCAGGAATCAGTTCAACATCATCTGCAATTTCAAAATATTCCACCGTCAGACCCGGGATTTTGTTGATGGAATCCAGAACAAATTTCCTGATAAAGGGTATGTCATTTTCATTTATCATTTTGGCAGCAGATGAAATTGTTCTGAATATCGCCGGAGCTTTTTCCCGTATCTCCGGATCGAGCAGGCGATTCCGGCTGCTCATTGCAAGACCATCCTTTTCCCTTATTATGGGGCAGCTTACTATCTCAATCCTGCTGTTTAACTGTTTTACGAGGGCTTTTATCACTGCCAGTTGCTGGAAATCCTTTATTCCGAAGAATGCGAGATCGGGGCTTACAAAACTGAAAAACTTGCTTACTACCTGTGCAACACCATTGAAATGGCCTGGTCTGTGCAGTGCCTCCATGACTTTATCGAGGTTTCCGAAATTAAAAACCCTCATATCCTCTTCTGGATACATTTCTTTCACATCAGGAGTAAACACTATATCATCTTTTCTGAGCAGGGAACCGAGTAATTCAAGATCTTTATCAAGAGTTCTCGGATAATTTTTAAGATCATTCTTATCATTAAACTGGTTGGGGTTGACAAAGATGCTGACTATAACCAGCGGGCATCTTGTGACAGCAGCTCTTACAAGTGAGAGATGACCTTCGTGGAGTGCACCCATTGTTGGAACGAGGCCTACAGGATAAAGTTCTGGTTTATTCCTTCTTTTCCGGAGTTCGGATATAGTATGTATTATTACCATTCCGTTTTTTCTGCAAACCTATATCAAAATCAGGTTCAAAATTCAAAAAACATCAAAGGAAATTAATACAGGCGCCTCAAATATTTGTTTAAAAAGCCTTTATGGGCGTCAGGTGTCAGAGGGTGTGTATAAAATTGTAAATTTTTATTATTATCTTTGCAGCTTTAATCGAAATAGTATAGCCAAGGCAGAAAAAATACATGGAAAGCAGGAAGGTACTATTCATTTCGCAAGAAATCACTCCATACCTAGGTGAGACCAAGCTTTCGAAGATTGGAAGATATCTTCCCCAGGGTATTCAGGAAAGGGGAAAAGAGATCCGTACCTTCATGCCACGGTATGGTTGTATTAACGAGAGAAGGAATCAGCTTCATGAGGTGATCAGGCTCTCGGGTATGAACCTGATAATCGACGACACCGATCATCCGTTGATAATAAAGGTAGCTTCAATCCAGTCTGCCAGGATGCAGGTGTATTTCATTGACAATGAAGATTATTTTTCAAGAAAATCAATTGTATCCGATAACAGCGGGAAAGAGTTTGAGGATAATGATGAAAGAGCAATGTTTTTTGCCAGGGGTGTGATTGAAACTGTAAAAAAGCTGAGATGGGCGCCCGATATTGTGCACTGCCACGGCTGGATAACATCACTTGTCCCGGTTTATCTGAGAAACATTTATCACGACGATCCTTTGTTCCATAACTACAAAATAATCTACTCTGTTTACAATAATGAATTCAAAACTCCGTTTAGATCAACGTTTGCGGATAAGCTTCGCTTTGATGGAATAGACGGTGAAAGCCTTAAAATGGTGAAAAATCCTGATTTTGTTAATGTATCAAAGCTGGCTATTAAGTTCTCGGACGCAATCATCAACGGCAGTGAGGATATTAATGAGGAGCTGAAAAAGCATCTTTCTACAATCAATAAGCCGGTGCTGGGTTACAAGGACGAGAATGAATATATTGATGCCTATAACGACTTTTATGACAAGATTCTATCATAATTCAATGAATTCAGGCGGGTCAGGAATTGTTCCCTCAAAATCACTTTTAAAATTTTTTTCACTATTCTGTCTGGCGGGTTTACTCCTCGTTTCGTGTGAGGAAGATCCTACGGAAATAGGTAAAGAGCTGCTCCCGGGGGAAGATTTTGTGAATATTGAATCAACAGATACAATAAAGCCGGTTTCATTCACAATGTATGATGAATCAATAAGAACGGATAATCCGGCTACAGCTTATCTCGGTCAGACCTGGGACCCGTATTTCGGAACAACAACAGCAACTTTCGTTTCACAGATAAGGCTTAAACCTGAGTGGGACGGGAAACCATTCACTGTAGATTCCATGAAGCTGGTACTCGGGTTTACCAGTGTAAAAGGAGGATCAGGAGGAACTCATACGCTCACAATTTCCGAAATAGCTTCTGATATCGACATTAATACACCTTATTATTCTAATACAGAGGTGCCTCTTGCAGGATTCACTATGGATATCCCCCTGCCGGCATTATCAGAGGATTCTGTCAATTATGTCCAAATAAACCTTCCTGACCTGAGTTTCGCCAATCGCCTTTTGGCAGATACATCCATGTTATTCCATAGTAATAAGGTCCCTGATTTCAGATCTTATTTCAAGGGGCTGTACTTTAAAATAAACTCAACAGGAGATCCTTTGATGACCTCCCTGACCCTTGCTTATACCACTAACAGCAATGATTATTTCATTATCAACCGTTACTATAAGAATTTCTTCGTGATCTTTTACCATGATGATGACGGAAATAAAAAGGAGGCTTTTTTCATCCTGGATGCTTTTAACACGAATGCTGCATTCAACCAGTTCAAACACGATTTCTCCACGGCAGACCCTGGTAAAAGAATCCAGCATTTTAATGACCCGTCATACAGGGATACACTGACCTATCTGCAATCGCTTAATGGTTTATACACCAGGATCACATTACCCGGGCTTGCTGAACTCAAAAAATCAGGTAACCTCCGGGATATAGCCATTAATAAAGCCAGGCTGACTGTCCCATTCTATACTAATAATGATAATTTCAAAAAGTCAAATGTACCGAAATCTCTTTACCTGAGATACAGAACTGTTAAGGGGACCAAGCCATCTGTTCCGGATTACTATGTTGATCAGGAGCATTTATTTTACGACGGTCTTGCCGATACAACGAACAGTGTGTATAACTTCAATATTGCAACCTTCGTACAGAAATACCTTGAAGATGCTTCAGGTGATATTTTGCCAGAGCTTGAACTTGTTCAGTTAACCGGAACTAAAAATGTGATCCTCAGAACTAACAGCAGCGAAAAACCTGTGACATTCAATTTCACATATACCCGATTCTGAAAATTGTGAACTAATTAATAAACATTTTGTTTATTCATAAACTTTCAAACAGATGTGTGGAATTATCGGATATATTGGTCCCAAGCCCGCCCGGGAGATCATAATAAATGGACTTAAGAGACTTGAATACAGGGGATATGATTCTGCAGGGATGGCTCTTGTAAATGGTGAGACTAAAATTTTCAAGTGCGCCGGCAGGGTAAATGACCTCGAAGAGATGGTGAACAAAAGCAGCTTCAATGGTTCAACCGGAATGGGGCATACAAGGTGGGCGACTCATGGAGAACCAAATGAGCTGAATGCACATCCCCAGGTTTCCCATAAAGGTAATTTTATTGTAGTTCACAATGGTATTATTGAGAATTATGCCAGTCTGAAAAAACATCTCGAAGGAAGAGGCATAAAATTCACAAGCCAGACCGACACCGAAGTTCTCGCAAATCTGATCGAGCATCTTTATATAGAAGGCGACCTGACTGCCGAACAGGCTATAACTGCAGCCCTTAACAGGGTTGTTGGCGCTTACGGACTGGTTATTATCTGCAAGAGTGAACCCGATTGTCTCTTCGCGGCAAGGAAAGGCAGCCCCCTCGTTATCGGAGTAGGTGAAGGAGAAAATTTTATTGCTTCAGACGCTACACCGATCGTTGAATATACACAGAGAGTGATTTACCTCAACGACGATGATCTGGCAATCATCAAAAAAGACCAGCTGATTCTCAAAACTCTGCGGAACGATGCAATACTTCCTGAAGTTAAGGAAATAGATCTTAAAATAGGCGAAATAGATAAGGAAGGCTTTGCCCATTTCATGCTTAAGGAGATTTTCGAACAGCCAAAAGCTATCCAGGATACTTTCAGGGGACGAATTCTTCCTGATTATGCCGGGGTAAGACTGGGTGGACTGCAAAAACATATTGACACTATTGCATCAGCCGAAAAAATTACAATCGTAGCATGCGGAACATCGTGGCATGCAGGTTTGCTTGGCGAATATATATTTGAAGAGTATACCAGGATTCCCGTGGAAGTCGAATATGCTTCCGAATTTCGTTACCGGAACCCGATAATCAAGAAAGATGAGATTGTTATTGCGATAAGCCAGAGTGGTGAAACAGCAGATACTCTTGCTGCCATCAGGATTGCCAGGCAAAAAGGAGCCAAGGCAATCGGGATCTGTAATGTGGTTGGGAGCAGTATCCCCAGGGAAACCGATGGAGGAGTATATACTCATGCCGGTCCTGAAATAGGTGTTGCTTCGACAAAAGCTTTCACAACACAGGTTACGGTGCTTGCAATGATGGCATTAGAGATAGGATTCAAAAAAGGAGTCTTAAGCGAATCACAGTACAAGTCTTTCATAATGGAACTTGGTTCAATCCCGTCGAAGATCGAAAAAGCCCTGAAGATGAACTCCCAGGTTCTTGAACTGGCCAAAACCATCCAGGACACAAGAAATGCCCTGTACCTCGGAAGGGGATTTCTGTTCCCCGTGGCTCTTGAAGGCGCACTGAAGCTTAAGGAAATTTCCTATATACATGCAGAGGGATATCCTGCTGCCGAGATGAAACACGGCCCGATTGCTCTTATTGACGAAAATATGCCGGTTGTTGTCGTGGCAACAAAAGATGACACGTACGACAAGATCATCAGTAATATACAGGAGATCAAAGCCAGGAAAGGAAAGGTAATTGCAATAGTTACGGAAGGCGACGAAATAATCAGAAAAATGGCTGATCATGTTCTCGAAGTTCCGGAAACCATGCCTGTATTCTCGGGTCTTCTTGCGGTAATACCACTACAGCTTCTGTCTTATCATATTGCAGTTTTGCGGGGATGTAATGTCGATATGCCAAGAAACCTGGCAAAATCAGTTACTGTGGAGTAGACCCCTCTCCAGTTTCACGGGATCTCCCATTTACCTTCACCGGTTTTTGTACATTTTTTCGTAATACTTCTCATAATCACCCGACAACACGTTTTCAAGCCATTTAACGTTTGAGAGGTACCAGTCTACCGTTTTCTCCAGGCCAACCGCAAATGAAGGGATTGGCGACCATCCGAGTTCCTTTTGTATTTTGGAGGAATCAATTGCGTACCTCATATCATGACCAGGCCGGTCGGTGACATAAGTTATAAGCTTTTCAGAAGTTCCCGGAGCCCTGCCTAGTTTTTTATCCATTATACTGCACAGCAGTTTAATGAGATCAATATTCTTCCATTCATTGTTCCCGCCAATGTTGTATGTTTCACCGGTGCGGCCTTTGTTGAAAATGAGATCTATTGCCGAAGCATGATCCTCAACATAAAGCCAGTCGCGTATATTCTCACCCTTTCCGTAAACAGGAACAGGTTTATTGTTTTTGATATTGTTAATGGCAAGAGGTATCAGTTTTTCCGGGAACTGGTTTGGTCCGTAATTATTGGAACAGTTTGAAATAATTACAGGCAGCTTATACGTATGATGAAAAGCCCTGACCATATGATCTGAACATGCTTTTGATGCAGAATACGGACTCCGGGGATCGTATGCAGTTTTTTCGGTAAAAAACCCCTCTCTGCCAAGAGAGCCAAAGACTTCATCGGTGGAAATATGATAGAACAGCTTACCGTTACAATCATTATTCCACGACTCCCTGGCTGCATTAAGGAGATTTACAGTACCGATTATGTTTGTGAAAACAAATTCATCCGGTCCGGTTATCGAACGATCAACATGAGATTCTGCTGCAAGGTGGATTACCCCGTCGAAGTTGTACTTCCCAAAGAGATCCAGGACTTCCTGTTTATTGACAATGTCGGTTTTGACAAAACTGTAGTTTTTCTCAGATTCGATATCCCTGAGATTTTCAAGGTTTCCGGCATAGGTCAGCTTATCAGCGTTTACGATAAGATAGTCGGGGTAGCCAAGTACGAACCTTCTTACAACATGTGAGCCGATGAATCCTGCTCCTCCTGTTATCAGGATCTTTTTCTTCATAACATTTTACAATTTACTTCTGATTGCTTTTTCCCATTCCCAGGCTGTTCTCATTGCCTCATCCAGTGAACTTTGGGTTTTCCAGCCAAGTTCCCTGTTTGCCAGGGATGGATCAGCCCAGATTTTCTCGATATCACCGGCCCTCCTTTCGACTATTCTGTAATTTAGTTTCACGCCTGATACCGATTCAAAAGATTTGACAGCTTCAAGGACTGATACACCTTTGCCTGTACCCAGATTAAAAATCTCGTAACTTTTTTTATTCTTTCCTTCAATGAGTCTCTTCACGGCTATCACGTGAGCCTTCGCAAGGTCAACGACATGAAGATAATCCCTGATACATGAGCCATCAGGAGTATCATAGTCATTACCGAATACCTTTAGCTCTTCCCTCAGG
The DNA here is from genome assembly GCA_963744745.1 of uncultured Bacteroidota bacterium. Lineage (GTDB taxonomy): Bacteria > Bacteroidota > Bacteroidia > Bacteroidales > VadinHA17 > LD21. Next base: position 224,831 of record CAVUVD010000014.1, read on the forward strand.
CCAATTGCTGTCTGGGTTATATAAGGCACGAGGTTTTCCGGAACTCCCCGTGGTAATTCACCTATCAATGCCGATGGATGAGCACCGATCGGATTAAAATAACGAAGAGATACAGCTTGAATGTTCCTGTCGGAAACTGTTGTGTCACGGATAATTGCTTCCCCGACCTGTTTTGTATTGCCATAAGGAGATGTTGCAGGCTGAAGCGGAGAATCCTCTGTAACAGGAAGTTTTTCAGGTTGTCCATATACGGTACAGGAAGATGAAAAGACGAAATTTCCTGTACCGTATTTCTTCATGCATCCAAGGATATTAATAAGAGAAACCAGGTTATTCTTATAGTATTGAAGTGGTTTGTTCACAGATTCGCCAACAGCCTTATATGCAGCAAAGTGAATGATTGCAGAGAGATCCTTGTGTCTCCTGAAAAAATCTTCGAGTTTTTCATTATCACATAAATCAAATACTTCGAGTGTGGGCTTTACTTTTGTGATTTTTTCAATTCTATTTACCACTTCGGCTTCGGAATTGTAAAGATTATCGATAATCACTACATCAAACCCTTCATTTATCAGCTCTACAACTGTATGGGAACCAATATATCCAGCTCCTCCGGTTACAAGTATTTTTATCCTCATTATCTATAAACTCCAGTATGAATGTTCTTTAATTTTCCCCCGCAGTAAGCCTTTTACATCGACAATGAGCCCATTTTCAGCAAGATATTTGCTGAACCATGTTTCATCGAGTTCTTTGTACTGTTTATGGCTCACAGCAAGTATTATAGCATCATATTTACCATGAGGTTCCTTTATCATATCAAGGTTATATTCCTCCTTAACCTGATGATGATCCGCAGCCGGATCAACAACATCTACCTTCACGCCGAAATCTGCAAGTTCCTTGATCACATCCACAACTTTTGAATTACGGATGTCTGTAACATCTTCCTTGAATGTTATACCGAGAATAAGAGCTTTTGCTTTGAAGGGATTTTTCCCCGATGCAATAAGTTTTTTGACTGTTTGTTTTCCGATATATCCTCCCATACTGTCATTTACGAAACGCCCTGAGTCGATCATTTGAGGGTGGTACCCAAGTGCCTTTGCTTTGAACGAAAGGTAATAAGGATCAACGCCAATACAATGTCCGCCGACGAGTCCCGGATAGAATTTCAGGAAATTCCACTTTGTTCCGGCTGCTTCCAGAACCTCAAAAGTATTAACGCCCAGCCTGTTGAATATTATTGACAGTTCGTTCATGAATGCAATATTTATATCACGCTGTGTATTTTCGATGATCTTTGCAGATTCAGCTACCTTGATTGAGCTGGCGCGGTGAACCCCGGCCTGAATTATCATCTCGTATGTTTTCGCAATGTTCTCAGCGGATTCCGTATCGCAGCCACTTGTGACCTTTACAATTTTGGTGAGAGTATGTTGCTGGTCACCGGGATTGATTCTCTCGGGTGAAAATCCCACCTTGAAATCTTTGCAGAACTGAAGTTGTGAAAACCTTTCCAGTACCGGAACACAATCTTCTTCGGTGCAACCAGGGTATACAGTTGACTCATACACAACATAATCACCTTTCTTTAAGATCTTCCCTACAGTTTCTGAGGCCTTAAGAACGGGTGTCAGATCAGGAAGATTATAAATATTTGTAGGTGTCGGTACTGCAATTATATGAAATGATGCCTGCCTGAGATCCTCAGGATTGCTTGTGAAAAGTATATCTGCTCCCCTGAATGCGTCAGAAGCAAGTTCATTACTTGGATCAATACTTTTCTTCATCAGTTCGACTCTCTCAGGTTTGATATCGAATCCAACCACCTGAATCTTCTTTGCAAATTCCAGTGCAATAGGGAGGCCAACATATCCAAGGCCAATCACGGAGAGCTTTGTCTCCTTCTTCAACAGCTTCTCGTACATAGTTTATTGTTTATTTTTTAACATTGGATGATAGTCACCTGTAAGGCCGGCTGGTTTGGCATTCCTGATCATATAGGCAATCTCAACGGAATGCCTGGCTTCATTCAACCCGAATCCCTGTCCGGCAAGAACACCTTTGTAAGTCATAGTATGCAAGTCGGTGAATCCTTCACTGAATTCAATTTGCTCATTATCCACCGTAATGCATCTGAAGGTCCTTTTTCCTTCAGTTCTTAGCTTTGCAGGAATATCATTGTAGTCGAGACTCAGGAACCACCTAACCCTTGCATTCTCCAGTTCCAGAAATCCGGCGGCTTTCTGATTATCTGAATAATGAACGATGTTTTGAATCGATTTACCGAAAATCCAGCTCAGCATGTCAAAAAAATGTATGCCAATATTGGTGGCAACCCCTCCGGATTTCAGGAGATCACCTTTCCATGAGATGGCATACCAGTTTCCTCTGCTTGTGATGTATGTAAGATCGATATTGTATTTTTTCCCTTTCGGGCCATTTAAAATCCTTTCTTTAAGCTCAATAATTTTCGGATGCAGCCTTAGCTGAAGGACAGTATAAATATTCCGTCCCGTTTCTTTCTCAATTTCCTGCAGTGCATCAACATTCCAGGGATTCAGCACTATCGGTTTTTCACAAATAGCATCAGCCTGGTGCCTGAGAGCAAATCTTATATGTGAATCGTGGAGATAATTTGGGGAGCAGATACTGACATAATCGATTTTTGTTCCCTGTCTTTTAAGTTTATCGAAGTGCCTGTCGAATCTTTCGAATTCAACAAAGAAATCGCTGTCGGGAAAATAGCTGTCAAGCCTTCCCACGCTATCGAATTTATCAAGACTGGCGAGCAGGTTGTTCCCGGTTTCCTTTATTGCATGAAGATGCCTGATTGCTATATAACCTGCAACTCCTATAAGCCCGAAATTTTTTTGAGGTTGGTTGGTCATCAGTAAGAGAAGATTATATTAACCCGTTATTTTATTTACAGAACCGTTTTCGAGAAGGTACTTTTGCCCGCTTTCGGGGCAGGTAGCGGTATTATCCTGACCGAAACTGAGGCGGTGTCCGAATTCACTCATCCAACCTGTCTGCCTTGCAGGATTCCCGACAACAAGGGCATAAGGTTTGACATCTTTGGTAACAACTGCACCAGCGCCAATAAAAGAATATGCGCCTATTTTGTGCCCGCAAACTATTGTGGAGTTTGCACCGATAGAAGCTCCTTTTTCAACAACAGTTTGCATGTACTGATCTTTACGGATTATTGCACTACGCGGATTAATAACGTTGGTAAAAACCATCGAAGGTCCCAGGAAAACATCATCTTCGCAGATGACTCCGGTGTAGATTGAAACATTATTCTGAACCTTAACATTTTTTCCAAGCTTTACTCCTGTAAGAACTACAACATTTTGACCTATGTTGCAGTTTTCTCCGATTTCAGAGCCAGTCATGATATGACTGAAATGCCATATTTTTGTCCCTTTTCCGATGATACAGCCATCATCAATAACGGCTGTTTCATGGGCGAAATAATCATTGTTCATTTATGATTGTTGATTAAAAAACTCCAATACCTTAACAGTTATATATTCAATTTGTTCTCTCTCCATATCAGGATGTATAGGCAGGGAGAGTACTTCTTTACAGAGAGAAGACGTGTTTAGTAATTCTTTTTCCGTGTAACCCAGGTACTTGTAAGCTTCCTGTAAATGAAGCGGCCCCGGGTAATATATCATTGCAGGAATTCCATTTGACTCCAGATATTTTTTCAGCTCATCTCTTCTGCCGTTTTTAATCCTGAGGGTATACTGGTGAAAGATATGGGACGAATGACTGACTCTTTTCGGTGTAATGATTTCATCACATTTTGAAAAAGCTTCATCGTAGGCATCAGCAACTTCCCTGCGCGCATTATTAAAGCTGTCGAGATATTTAAGCTTTACTCTCAGAATAGCAGCCTGAATAGTATCGAGCCTCGAATTGATCCCTATATCATGGTAATGATATCTGGCTTTCATTCCATGATTTGCGATACTCCTGATTCTAGCGGCATAACTATCATCATTTGTGTAAACTGCACCACCATCGCCATAACATCCCAGGTTTTTTGAAGGGAAAAAAGATGTTGTCCCGATGTGCCCGATTGTGCCGGCTTTTTTTGTAGATCCGTTTTCAAAAATGTAATCAGCTCCTGTAGCCTGTGCAGCATCCTCGATGATATATAGATTGTTATCTGATGCAATTTCCATAAGACTTTCCATATCGGCACACTGACCGAAAAGATGTACAGGAACAATGGCTTTTGTTTTTATTGTGATTGCCTTTTTTACAGCGCTTACAGAAATATTGAAGCTATCAGGATCGGGATCCACGAAAACAGGTCTTAATCCCAGGAGAGCAACAACTTCAACAGTTGCTATAAAGGTGAAATCAGTAGTGATCACTTCATCACCGGGTTTCAGTCCAAGAACCATTGCTGCGAGGTACAAAGCGTCTGTCCCGTTTGCACAGGAGATAACATGCTTAACTCCCATGTAATGTTGCAGCTCTTCCTCAAACAACCCCACTTCAGGTCCCTTAATAAATGCGGTTGCTTTTAATACACTCTTTATGGCCAGATCTATCTCATTTCCCAGTTTTTCATACTGTGCTTTAAGATCTACCATTTCTATTTTCTTCATAGAATAAAATTAAAACTACGAAGATAGAACATTTGAATTATTTGATGCTATGATTTAAGTTACCATCACCGTGACCGGATTTGTCTTCCCTGCTTTGTTCATATTTTTTGTTTTTTTTTATATTTACATTCAGGCTTTTTGTTAGATTTGTCTTTTAGAAGCCTTTATTTAAGAATGGATATTGCAGCTCATATAAGAGAATTGTTATTCGGACACGATTGTGTGATCATTCCCGGTTTTGGAGGTTTCATCGGGAATTACAATCCCGCAAGAATAGATAAAACAAACTTTATTTTCAATCCCCCTGTAAAAAAAATCTCCTTCAACAGGAATCTTACTCATAACGATGGTCTTCTGATAAAAAAGATTTCCGGGTCGACAGGAATGAATTATGGTGATACCAGGAGCATGTTAGAAGGCTATGTCACGGATCTGAAAAAGAAACTTGAGAGAGGGGAGAAAGTCGTTTTCGAGCATATCGGTACATTTGTGAATAATCATGAGGGGAATGTACAGTTTGAACCCGAAGAAAATGTAAATTATCTTCTTGACTCCTTCGGTTTTGAACCTTTCCAGTGCCGCCCTCTTGAAGGATATGATCTCAGGAAAAGATTATCCGGTGTTCAGCCTGATATCAGGCAAAAACATCAGCTTAGAAAATATTTGTGGAGAGCAGCTGTTATTATTCCGCTTGCAGGTGCAATAATAGCCGTCTCACTTAAAACCGATCTCCTGAAGACAAGGATTGAAGCAGGTACGCTGAATCCCCTCGCCAGTGCTGAATTTGAGCACAACAAGGCAGCCGTTGATGAATCCATTACCAAAAACGCACCGGTAATGATTGATGCAGCAGTTGCTGAAAGTTCTGATCCTAAAGATTCTGAGATAGCTGCAGAAGGTATTGTCGTCGCTGTCCCGGAGAAAACCGTTGCCATTACTGAAAAAAATACATATTATATTATTACCGGGAGTTTCCAGTCTGAGGAGAACGCCGGTAACCAGGTGAAACAGTTGCAGGCAGCAGGCTTCAATCCTGAAGTTGTTGCTGCAGGTAATGGTTTCTTCCGTGTATGTGCATTGGAATGTCCTGATCTCATTACCGCTGTTTCAAGGAAAGACTCCATTCTTGAGAAATTCCCCGGGGCGTGGATCTCGAGGAAGAAGTGATTACTACTTCACCGTACTCCCGTTACTTACCTTGGCTTCAGGTTGAACCATTACCAGTCTGCCATCCTTGTCTTCAGCCATCAATATCATTCCCTTCGATTCGATTCCTTTGATCTTTCGCGGTTCAAGGTTGGCAACAATTGAGATCTGCCTGCCAATGATATCTCCGGGTTCGTAATATTCTGCGATACCTGAGACAATTGTCCGCACATCAAGACCTGTATCTATCTTAAGCTTAAGAAGCTTTGTTGTTTTTGGCACTTTTTCAGCTTCAAGGATAGTGGCAGTCCTGATATCTATTTTCGAGAATTCGTCAAATGTTACAGGGCTCTTCCCGGGCAAAACCTTCGATGTAGCTGCTTCGTTACTTTTCTTCGTGGCATTCAGCTTCTCAACCTGACGATTGATGGCATCATCCTCGATCTTCTCAAAAAGCAGTTCAGGCCTGGATGTCTGATGGCCGGCTTTAAGCAGATCAGGGTTTCCCGCATCATCCCATTTCAGTGAGCTGATATTCAGCCATCCGCGCAGCTTGTCCATTGAGAAAGGCAGGAACGGCTCACATACAATTGCAAGATTGGAGGTGATCTGAAGGGCAATATTCATTACTGTTTTTACCCGCTCCGGATCTGTTTTCACAACTTTCCAGGGTTCTTCATCTGCAAGATATTTATTACCCAGGCGTGCAAGGTTCATTGCTTCCTTCAGTGCCTCGCGGAATCTGAAGTTCTCTATGCCTGTGCTTACATTATCTTTTAAGACTTTAATTTCTTTCAGTACACTTTCATCGTTTTGATTTGTCTTTCCCCTTGACGGGACTATCCCGGAATAATAGTTGTTTGTAAGAACCAGTGCCCTGTTAACAAAGTTACCGAGTATGGCAACCAGTTCGCTGTTATTCCTTGCCTGGAATTCTTTCCAGGTAAAATCGTTGTCCTTGGTTTCAGGAGCACTGGAGCAGAGCGTATATCTCAGCACATCCTGTTTCCCGGGAAAATCATCAAGGTATTCATGAAGCCATACAGCCCAGTTCCGTGATGTTGAGATCTTATCGCCCTCCAGGTTGAGAAATTCATTGGCCGGAACATTATCGGGAAGAATGTAGCTGCCTTCAGCTTTGAGCATTGCAGGGAATATAATGCAATGAAATACAATATTGTCCTTGCCGATGAAGTGAACCATTTTCGTATCCTCATCCTTCCAGTATTTTTCCCAGTCACTCGTGAGCTCCCGGGTTGCAGATATGTAACCTATTGGTGCATCGAACCAAACATACAGCACCTTACCATTGGCGCCTTCAATGGGAACAGGTACTCCCCAGTCAAGGTCGCGGCTTACAGCCCTGGGCTGAAGCCCCTGGTCGAGCCAGGATTTACACTGGCCGTAAACATTAGTTTTCCACTCTTTATGCTCTTCAAGAATCCATTTTCTAAGCCATGGCTCATACTTATCAAGCGGAAGATACCAGTGAAGGGTTTCGCGCAGAACAGGTTTGCTGCCGCTTATTGTTGAATGAGGATTTATAAGATCCTGCGGGCTTAATGATGTACCGCATTTTTCACACTGATCGCCATAGGCATTTTCATTTCCGCAATGAGGGCAGGTTCCCATTATATACCTGTCGGCAAGAAAGCAACCTGCTTCCTCATCATAATATTGTTCACTTGTTTTTTCAACGAACTCACCCTTATCATATAATGTCCTGAAGAACTGTGAGGCTGTTTCGTAGTGTATCTTATTTGAAGTTCGTGAATAAATGTCGAAAGAAATTCCGAAATCCTCGAATGCTTTTTTATTAAGCGTATGATAGCGGTCGACAACCTCCTGGGGAGTAATACCTTCCTTCCTTGCCTTCAACGTAATCGGGACTCCATGTTCATCGGATCCGCAGATCGAGATCACATCGGCTCCCTTCATCCTCAGATACCTCGTATAAATATCGGATGGAACATAAACTCCTGCCAGGTGGCCTATGTGAATTGGTCCATTGGCATAGGGGAGTGCTGATGTGACAAGATGGCGTTTGAATTCCTTCATGACGTGAAATTTTTAAGGTTGACAAAGATAATAAAAATTTGTCCATGGGTCTTGGTGTCTTGGTGTCTTGGTGTCTGGGTGTCTTGGTGTCTTGGGTGACAATAAGCATATAACCGGGGTCTGTGTCTGAGATTGTCTGAACAAACAGGATTTGAAAAATGCAACAATTCGAGTAATTTTACGTATACTTAATTAAGATGCCATTGTCAAAAATCCAGCCTGATTATCTGAAGCCCGGGGACGAGGTAATGATCGTCTCTCCTGCATTTTGCATAGATGAAAGATATCTCACCGAAGCTGTGGAATTTCTCGGCAGATGGGGTTTGAAAGTGAGGGTTGGAAAGAATGCCGCCAAACGATCCGGTCCCTTTGCAGGCAGTGATCAGGAACGTCTTGAAGATCTGCAGGAAGCCACAAGCGATCCTTCGGTAAAAGCTGTAATTTGTGCGCGAGGTGGTTATGGAGTTCTCAGGATTATCGATAAAGTCGACTTCAGACCTCTTTTAAAGAATCCCAAATGGTATGTCGGGTTCAGTGATATTACAGTTCTGCACATCTGGATCAGCGAGCTTTCAGGCATTATGTCAATTCATGGCGATATGCCCCTGAATTATCTTGATGAAGAAAAATCAGATAATACTTTCAAAACACTTAAGGAAGCTCTTTTTGGCAATCTCGGAGATATTTCATGGGATGGTGGTTTTTTCAGGGAAAAGAAGATAACCGGGGAGATTACAGGAGGGAATATGTCACTCTTTTACAGTCTTATCGGGACAAAGGCGGAGCCAGACACCAGGGATAAAATTTTATTTCTCGAAGAGGTCGGTGAGTACTTCTATCATGTCGACAGGATGATGACTTCTCTTAAACTGGCAGGGAAGCTTGAAGGGCTTGCAGCACTGGTAATTGGCGGAATGAGCAGGATTGAGAGCACTAAAATTCCCTGGGGAAGAACAGTTGAAGAAACAATACTCGATATTGTTGCAGGAGTATGATTATCCTGTGCTGTTCAATTTCCCGGGAGGGCATATAAGCAATAACAATGCTTTTTACATCGGAAGGCAATCAGAAATAAATATAACGGGAAGTAAAGCACTACTTTCCTTCAAATGACTTCAGAAAGCCGTAATCAGAAGATCGAGATCTTTTGAGATGATGCCGAATTTTAGTCCGAGGGTTGCATTTGTAAGAATACCATTATAAAGATATGCACCCTTTCTGACTCCCTGGTCATATTTGAGCAGCTGGTTCATTCCACCGGCATCTGCCATACTCTGAAGCAATGGAGTGAATATGTTACTGAGAGCTATAGAAGCTGTCCGTGCAACTCTCGAAGGCAGGTTCCACCCTGAGAAATGTTTTATCCCCGCTTTTTCATAAACAGGATCACGATGAATACGGCATTCTGTTGTTTCAATACAACCGCCTGTACTGCTGAGATCAATAACAATTGATCCTCTTTTCATACTTTTGACCATATCTTCGGTCACATGGTATACCGGGTTCATATCCTCCAGTTCCATTGCTCCGATCAGCACATCAGCCGACTTGAGCGCTTTCTTTATAACCTGTGGATGGAAGGTGGAAGTTTGCAGCCGCTGTCCGAGTATAATCTGAATTCTCCTCAGACGGTATAGCGAACTATCGAAAATTTTAACTATTGAACCAAGGGCAAGTGCGGCTCTGGCAGCAGCCTCCCCGGCTGAATTGGCGCCAAGAATAACAATCTCGGTGGGTGTTACGCCGGCAATGCCGCCAAGAAGAACGCCTTTCCCACCATGAAGATTACTAAGGTATTCTGAAGCTATCAGTAGTGAAGTTATCCCCGATATTTCACTCATCGATTCAACAAAAGGCATCTCTCCGTTATTGTCGCGTATCCTTTCGAAAGAGATTGCCGTAACTTTCTTCCTGATAAGATTACGGAGAACTTCCTCGCTGATCTGAAATATATTCAATGATGAAAGTATTGCCTGGTTTCCTTTAAGGTATTCAACCTCCTTTTCAGTGAAAGGAGACACTTTGATTACAGCATCAGCGCTGTAAACCATGGCCGGTGAATCGCTTATAATTGCTCCGCTTTCGCTATAATCTTTATCGGTGTAGTTGGCTGCAAGACCCGCGCCCTTTTGTATTATGACTTCATTCTGGTTTTCAACGAGGAGATTGACTGACTCAGGAGTGAGTGCAACTCTCTTTTCGATTTCCTGCCTGTCTGCTGCAATTCCGATTGTGATCCTTTTGTTCTTCAGGGCTGTTTCGAGATACTCTTCCTGTGGCCTGAATGCCGCATTCTCAAAACTGATTTTTCCACTGTTCCCGAAATCTTCCATGAAGTTAAATTAATCTTTCAAAGGTAAAAATTTTGATACAGAGAGCAAAATGATATTCCTACGTAATGTCGAGTGTTCTCTCTTCATTTACACCCACACTTATTTTCACTTTACAAACATCGTCCGGAAGAATTTCTTCCACGAGCTCGGGCCATTCCATAAAACACCACGATTCTCCTGTCAGATATTCCTCAATCCCGAAATCGTATACCTCTTCCTGCTTCTTTATCCTGTAAAAATCAATATGGAAAACAGATTCTCCTTTCCTTGTCCTGTATTCATTTACAAGCGTAAATGTGGGGCTGCTTACAATATCAATTGCTCCGAGCTCATTACAGACTGCTTTGATTATAGTTGTTTTCCCCGAACCCATCGGCCCGTAAAAAGCAATTATTCTTTTTTTACCGGCATATTTCAGCAGTTCTTTCGCAGCGTGTGGCAGATGACGTTTATCCTTTATTGCTATAACCATTAAACCAGCACTTTCCTCTTGTTATATTCTATGCCTGTGTCGCGATGTAAAAAGGGATGCTACCCTAATCACAAGGACACCGACATAACTTAAAGGTTCACTAAGGTAAAAATAAAATGTTGAGTTGAATCAAACAGGTTCCATTAATCCGACAGGAAGAATAATTTCCTGCATTGAAATTCCACCATGTTGGAATGTGTCTTTGTAATATGATGAATAATAATTGAAATTATTCTGATAAACAAGATAATCCCTGTTGAGAGCGAAAATGTACCTTGAACTTATATTGGATTTAGGGAGCATTGCTTTTTCAGGACTTACAATTTCAAATACTTTTTTTGGATCGTAATCAAGGTTCCTGCCCATCTTATACCTGAGATTTGGTGAGGTTTTTTTGTCACCGACAATTTTAACCGGATTTTGTACCCTTATTGTACCATGGTCAGTGCTGAAGATTATTCTCACCTTGTGTGTCGAAAGAAGCTTAAGGAGATCAAAAAGCGGGGAGTGGATGAACCAGGATCTTGTTATGCTCCGGTAAGCCCTCTCATCACTGGCAAGGTCGCGGATGACATCTACCTCGGTCCTGGCATGTGAGAGCATATCGACAAAATTATAAACAAGGATATTGAGATCATTGTCGAGCATCTGCCTGTACCGGTCATTTACTCTTTTACCCTCAGGTCCACTGCTTATTTTCGTGTAGGTCCATTTATACCGCAGACCTTTATTTCTGAGCTGGTTCCTGAATAATTCCTCTTCATATTTGTTTTTCCCTTCTTCCTCATCGTCATTTACCCACAATGATGGCATATTCTCTGCAATCTTGTTAGGCATCAGGCCTGCGAATATCGCGTTTCTGCTGAACTGCGTGGAGGTAGGAAGTATGCTGAAATAAAAATCTTCATTCACAACCCTGTACATTCTTGACATTTCTGCAGATATTGTCCTCCACTGATCATATCTCATATTGTCAATAAGAATGAAAAAAACAGGTTTGTTATCGTTCATGTAAGGAAAAATCTTCTTCGGGAACAGGGCAGGAGAGAGGACCGGTTTGGAAGTATTTTCGGGTTTAAGCCAGTTTAGATAATTATTTGTTACGAACTTCGTGAATGAATTATTCGCCTCTGTCTCCTGGTTCTTAAGTATCTCTTCCATTCCCGTATCAGGTGATTTTTCAAGCTCCGACTCCCAGAAAACAATTTTCCGGTATATCTCAATCCAGTCTTCACATGTTGAAGCTGCTGAAATTGAACTTGTTATCCTGGAAAAATCCTGCTGGTATTCTGTAGTTGTTTTTTCAGCTATGAGCCTTTGCTGATCGAGTATCTTTTTTATTGCAAGCAGGATTTGTTTTGGTTTTACCGGCTTGATAAGGTAATCGGCTATTTCTGCACCGATAGCCGTCTCCATAAGATCTTCTTCTTCGCTCTTTGTTACCATTACAACAGGGATATCAGTCCTGATTTCACGAATATGCCTGAGTGTTTCAATTCCGCTGAGTCCTGGCATATTCTCATCCAGGAAGATAAGATTGTAATTGTTCTGCTTAACGAGGTCGATTGTATCAGTTCCGTTTGTGCATGTATCTATCTCATAACCTTTCTCCTGGAGGAAGAGTATGTGAGGTTTGAGCACCTCGATCTCATCATCAGTCCACAATATTTTTATGATCCTCATAGTTCACAAAGGTCGGAAAGATTTCTCAGAATGCAACTGTAGAGACAGGTCATGACCTGTCTTTATTATTGAGACAGGTCATGACCTGTCTCTACATTTCAATGTTATTGGTCATTATCGGTCTGAGACGTCATCTTCATAAAATTCTCCCGGAAGAAAATATCATATCTCTCCGGATTCCCGTCCTCCCTGAACTTGCTGAGATTGTCTCCTCCGATGATGAAGGTCACCATTTTAACTCCGCCCGGGTTTCTCACCGGACTGGATGATTCAAATTTCCGCCTGTACTCCATTGCCTGCGAGAAATTCTGAAACCCCGATACTGTAATCATTATATACTTTTTATTGGTCAGGGCGCCTTCGGTTTTGAAGTTTTTGTTAGTGTAATAATCAATATTATAGCTTATTACGTCGAAAGTAGCCTGATTGATGTTGAATGATGGATCAGGAATTATAAGTACAAAAGTCCGGGCCGTTGTGGTATCAGCAACATATAATTCAGCGGCAGCCACTTTTTCCTCTTCGATCCTGAGCTCGGGCACTTGCTGGTTAATATGGGCAATCAGCTCCAGGGCTTTCTTACTTTCTTCCGTTCCGGGATATGATTCAACAATAATTTTCAGCTCATCCTTGAAGGATTTTTCGCCGGATGAACGTGCCACAGCAAATGCATGCAGCAGCATGAATTTCGATGAAAGATGATTTTCGGGAAAACGGTAAAGCGCCTGGTTGATTTTAAGAATGGCATCATCAAATCTCTCACCCAGGTAGAGGATGTAAGCTTCCTCATAAAGTTCTTCCGTTAACTTCAGATTTGCCATCTTGTTTCTGTAGTAATCAGGATCGGACAGTATCCTTGTGAATTCACTATCGGGATACCTTTCAATGAGCCGTTGCCTGTATGTTTCGGCTTTTATTTTATTACTCTTCTCGTTCAGCCTGTAAAGGTCATATAATGCTTCAGGAATTACAGGACTCCCCGGGAAGCGGGTGACCAGCGTTTCATAAGTTTCGGTTCCTTTCAGGGTGTCATTTATGTTTTCAGCGTAAGCTTTCCCGGCTTTAAGGAGGGCATCTGCTATCCTGTCGTTTGAAATTCTCAGCAGTGAATCAGTGAGGGGCAGATCCCTGAGATAGAATTGGGGGCTTTTATTATCATTGATTGCAATTGAAGAATCAGCTCCGGTTTTTTCGATACCATTCTCCTCTTCGCTATCATTCTGAATGGAGGCGTTCCTTGTTTTATTGGCCCTTCTCCAGTTGTCTTCAAGCTTTCTGTCACCCCAGCGCCTGCGAAACTCCGTACGGCCGAAAGTCATTGCAGCCTGGTTGTAAAAATACCACTTGCCTTCCTGTTCGATATTTCCCTGGAAACGCCTTTCATTCTCGTAATACTGCCCGATATTATACCTGTCTGAATTATCATTACCGGTTCCCTCGGTTTCAGCTTTTGTTACCTGTGCGATTATGTCACTTATAACCTGGTTCCTTTGCGCTTCAGGAAGGGCAGCAATTCTCTGCAGGCTGTCTTCTTTTTCGATTATTACAAGCTGACTTACGAGCTGGTTCAGGTTTTGCGATCTGGTACGTAACGTTTTGTACTGCGGGTGTGTCTGATCCAGAAAGAAAACGGCGCTGTCAAGGTACATTCCGGCTTTGATATAGTCAGATCTTTTATAAAAGTAATCGGATAATGAAAGGTACGATCTGCCTTTCTGGCTCTGGTTGCCTGATACTGCAGATGCTGATTTCCTGAAGTATTCCAGTCCCCTGGCTTCGTTGCCTTCTTTCATTTCAAGATTACCCAGTGCAAAATAAATCTGATCCTGGAATTCCTTGTTCTTTGAATCTCTGAGCATTTTTCCCAGCTCTTTCTTGAGCTCTGTCATATTCCCGCTGTTCACATCGAAAACACCTGCAATGTTTATCCTTGCATTGAATTCAACTTCATAGGGTGGATTCATTCCGACAACTTTCCTGTAATACGATGTGGCAAGCTTGCTGTTACCCTCCTGTTCATAGAGCTGGGCCAGGAGGTATGAAAGCCTGTATTTGTTTTTCTTGCCATTTACAAGGTCGATAGCTTTAGAAAGAGGTTCAATTGCTTCCCGGTAATCCTTCCTGCGGATGAACATATCGGCCATAGTGGTAAAATACATCGCCTGCATTACCCTTGGGATATCATCATTGATCTCAAATTCGTTGAGTAACCTCAAGGCTTCATTATAGTCTGCCATTTCATTCTTTATCCTGGCAAGCCAGATTGTTGCTTCTTTAACTATAAGAGCATCATTGGCTTCATTTATGCAATAATTGAAAACCGATTCGGCTTCACTGAATTCATGCTTGTGAAACCTGGCCTTTCCGATAAGAAGATAACTGTCATCAACCCATTCATTATATTCTTTTCTGTCGAGCAGCTTCCTTTCCTTTTCGGATATTTCGCGTTTGTTATCGATCTGCGGTTTTGCAGTGATTGATTTCAGAGATATGAGCTTGGATGCTTTCTGGATTGCAGCTTCCATATCGGAACTTGCCATTGCTGCCGTTGCAGGATCACTGAAATCGAATACATTCAGCATCTCCGCAAAATCGTCCTGGTGGCCATTGGAGATCTTTATCAGGCCGGCTTTATAACTTTCGTAACCGTTAAAATAGATGTTAAATCTGGCAGTAAGACCATGATAAAAACGTGTCGTATCGGTGTTTTTCTCAACGGAGCAGGTTACCAGGATGAGTGAAACTCCTGCGATCAGATATTTATATAATGCTCTTTTTGAAGTCAATAAGTCACTTTTAACACTATAACTCACAAAGCATGATTATAGTATTTCAAAGTTAATAAAATTGGCATGACCTGCTTCAGGCAGAAATTACCTTCTTTATCTCAGGTACTTCCTTCATTATAGCCTGCTCAACACCGGCCTTAAGGGTTTGCATACTGTAAGGACAGCCATGGCAGGCTCCGGAAAGCTTAACTTTTACTGTCAGATCATCAGTTACGTCAACCAGGGAGATATCGCCCCCGTCGGATTGCAGGTAAGGCCTTACTCTTTCAAGAGCTTTCAGTACGCGTTCTTTGATGTTTTTGTTATCCATATGGTTGCTAATTTATATTCAAAGGTACACGGTGCACGGTACATGGTTCACGGTTTCAGACATCGGGCATCGGGCTTCAGGCCTCAGGTTTGTAAACCGGCCGTGTACCGTGTACCGTATACCATGTACCGTATACCGTTTATTTCATCTTTACTTTCATCGTTGGCATCATCTCCCTGTTTCTCTGTTCAACTTTTTGGATCACCTGGGCAGCGAGTTCCATAAATGCATTTCCTGTTACAGAATCATTGAGAGCCACAGGTTCCCCGCTATCACTTCCCTCACGGATACTTTGTACAAGGGGGATCTGGCCCAACAGGGGCACATCCATTTCTTCGGCTAATTTCCTGCCACCGTCTTTTCCAAATATGTAGTATTTATTGTCAGGAAGTTCTGCAGGTGTAAACCACGACATGTTTTCAACAAGACCGATAACAGGAACATCTATCTTATCGCTACGGAACATTGAAATACCCTTAATGGCATCAGCCAGGGCAACATCCTGTGGTGTAGTGACCACTATTGCACCGGTTACGGGAACTTCCTGGACCAGAGTGAGATGGATATCGCTTGTTCCCGGTGGAAGATCCACAAGGAGGTAGTCGAGCTCTCCCCATTTTCCCTGCATGATAAGCTGTTTGAGAAAATTTGAGGCCATTGGCCCTCTCCAGATCACAGCGTCGGTCGGATCAACAAAAAAACCTGTTGACAAAACTTTCACTCCGTATTTGGTGAGAGGAATGATGTAGTCAACATCATTCTCCCGTTTAACTTCCGGCCTGTAATCCTCTTCCCTGAACATTTTCGGGACTGATGGTCCGAAGACATCAGCGTCAATGAGACCTACTGAAAGACCGCGTCGTGCAAGTGCAATGGCCAGGTTAACAGAAATTGTGGTTTTACCTACTCCTCCTTTTCCTGATGAAACGGCTATTATATTCAGCACACCGGGAAGGACAGGCCGTTCCGGCTGCTTCTGTTTCCCGACAGTTATTTTAGGCTCAACCCTGATCTCTCCGATAATGGTTTCGGATCCGAGCTTCTCTTTTAAAAGCCTGACTATCGTACTTTTAAGTGATGAAATGAATGGATCATTCGATTTTTCAGGAGTGATAACAATCGAAATTCCTTTTTCACCTGTTTTTATCTCCCCGATCATCCCCAGTGAAACGATATCTTTCTTCTTGTCAGGATGAATTATTCCGGAAAGAGCTTCAAGTATTTTTTCCCTGGAAGCCATGATTTATTGTCGTGATTACTTCCGCAACGCGGACGTTATTTTTATTTGATTTAATTATAAACAAGGTGCAAGTTTAAGGATTATTTTCACAATTCCTTCATCGGGTCCCAGAATTTTTCATCGAAATCGACCACCTGGTCATCTTCCACCATTATGCCTTCATTTCGCAGTAGCTGGGCCATTGTGCTTGAGTTACCGAAATGCCTTTTACCTGTCAGAAGGCCACTCCTGTTTACCACTCTGTGTGCAGGTATAAAATCGGGTCTCGTATGAGAGCCGTTCAGCGCCCAGCCGACCATTCTTGCGGATCGTCCTGTGCCAAGATACCTGGCTATAGCGCCATAAGAAGTAACCCTTCCCCATGGGATAAGCTTTGTTACTTCGTAGACCTTTGAAAAGAAATCGGGTTCATCACTGTCTTTCCGTTTCATTACAGTATTGTTTTATTCTTGCCGAGCCGGAATTTCAGATATTTGATTTTGAGACCGGTATCGAGAAAGATCTTTTCATAATGCGTCCTTATGGAAAGAATGTCATCATTAAGATTCTCAGAATAGAGATCTTTTGCAGCAACGAGAACTTCAAATGAATTTGTTTCAACAACCTTGCGGGTATAATTATACAGGTCAGTATTGTCGGTCTTCAGGTGAATGATACCTTTGTCTTTAAGCAGCTCACGGTACAAATTCAGGTACCAGGGTGAAGTGAGTCGTTTATTGGCATTTACTGCACCCGGATGCGGATCGGGAAAGGTTATCCAGATTTCATCCACTTCATCGGCAGCAAAAAAAGAATTTATAAATTCTATCCTGGTTCTGAGGAATGCAGCATTCTTCAGCTTCAGCTCATTTGAAGTCTTTGCTCCCCGCCACATGCGGGCGCCTTTAATATCAATGCCAACATAATTCTTATTTGTAAATTTTGTAGCAAGGCCGATTGTATACTCGCCCCGGCCACAGCCCAGTTCGAGCACAACCGGGTTATTGTTTTTGAACAATTCGCTTTTCCATCTGCCCTTAACCGGATGATCTTTCATCCTCACATTTCCGGAAAGAAATCTTCCATCTGCCATCTCCTCATTCGAAACAGGTTCAACAACATCGTCTATTGAAGGTTGAATGACATTAGGAAATGATCCCAGTTCAGTCCATCTTGCAAGCTTGTTTTTTCCCACTTATTTTGTGATTTTTTCCACTCTTATGCCAAAGTCATAAACACCCTTCAGGTTTTGTTCACGCATTCCATGCTGTATATTGAACCTGTAGCTGCCTTTAGCCGGAAAATAAACGTTGGATTTATATGGAAGGCTGATCTCCCTTATATCGCCGAATCCTTTACCATACCGCTTACCTTTTTCATCGATCAGGTAATACTGAAGAGTATCTCCGATAATTTTACCATCAGGAGAGGTGGTGCTTACAAAAAGCCAGATATTTCTGAATGGATAGCCGGAACCTGTTCTGATAGTGAAATAAACATTATTGCTGTTAATTGTATCATTCACCGGAACAATGAAGGTAGCTGTATTCATGAGGTTCCATGTATTCTTTTCCATTGTTTTGGATCCTGAATACACAACATTATCGCATGAGGTTATCAGGGCAGGAAGGGATATCAGAAAAGCGAATAAATATTTAATTATTCCTTTTGTCATTAAATCTCCTGTTTTTTTTCCGGCTCTGTTGTTTGTTAGGTTTATTTTCGGGAGGATCGAACCGTGTGAGGCTGTTATTCTTTAGAAGATCCTCTGAAACCGGCTGATTCTGTAATGCGTCCTCATCAGTTCTGAGCTTCTCAGGTTTTTTCCCTTTTTTATTCATTGCCTGTATTTCCCTGACTCTTGAAACAGAGAGGGGAATGATGTTAGCTGCCGAATTCTGTTCCGTTGTATACCAATATATCCCTTTATGGACTTCCATCTTGAAGAACCAGGCTGTACAGTCAGCCGCTTCAAGAGGAATCTCTCTCGGGGGGAATGATTTCTGGGCATCGACATAGCTGTCGAGCTCGAAGTTAAGGCAGCACTTTAACTTGCTGCACTGTCCTGCCAGCTTCTGCGGATTCAGCGAAAGCTCCTGGTATTTGGCGTGGGTTGTGGTTACGGAAACAAAATTGGTAATGTGGGTTGCACAGCAAAGTTCTCTTCCACATGGGCCGATGCCACCGACTCTCCCTGCTTCCTGCCGGGCTCCTATCTGGCGCATTTCGATCCTGACCCTGAATTCTTCAGCGAGCACCTTTATGAGCTGACGGAAATCGACCCTTTCATCAGCTATGTAATAAAAAATAGCTTTAGTTTTATCACCCTGGTATTCGACATCGCTGATCTTCATGTTAAGCTTAAGATCTTCAGCAATCCTTCTTGAACGAAGCATTGTCGAAATCTCCAGCTTCCTTGCTTCCTCCCACTTCTGAATATCAACAGCCTTGGCTTTCCGGTAAACTTTTTTCATATCCTCGGCAGAAGGATGAACCTTCACCTTTTTCATCTGCTCGGTAACGAGGTTTCCTGTCATGGAAACCCTTCCGATATCATGGCCGGGCGAAGCTTCCACGGCTACCACATCTCCTATCTCGAGCCTCAGGTTATTGATGTTCCTGTAAAATCCCTTTCTTGTATTCTTAAAACGTATTTCAACCACATCATTGCTGCCCGGTATTTCAGGCAGGTCTTTCAGCCAGTTGAACGAATCAAGTTTATTACATCCTGGTTTATATGTTGTATCAGGCATTTTCGGTTCATCACTGCCCGATACCTGAAAATCTTCATTCTCTGTCATAAAAAAGACGTTATTCGTCAAAAAAATCTCTGCAAAAGTAATCATTTAATGTATTCAGCCAACTAAATGATCATCTGATAAGTCGTGCAATTTTCAGTGAGAGATCGAGAAAAATAATTTTTGCATTTCCATTTGCTTCCACATGAGAATAAGCAAGGTTGAATTCGTCAGAAAGGGGGTGGACATTGTTCTGATTAATGAAATTATGGAACTTCTCAGAAAAAGATGCTTCTTCTCCGGAAAGGAAAACCAGGTTGTTATCTGTCTGTCCCATTGTTATCATAAAGTTTTCCCTGAGAATCCTGAGAGAAAATAAAGTGAAATCCTTCTGAGCTTCACGGCCTGTAGCTGCAATTTCTTCCGCCCAGCTGATGAGTGAGAGGACATCACGTTTATAAGCAAATCTCATCAGCTGTTTGAATCTTTCAAGATTTTCATGAAAAACCTCCTCACTCCTGCATAATTCGGCTGCCCTGCAGATGTTACCATTTGAAACCCGTGCAAAATCGTCTGCTTTGGCATCATCCAGGCCGAATTTTTCGATCAGATATTTTGCCATTTCCCGTATGGTGAATTTGGGTATCTTCATCATCTGGCACCTGGAGAGTATGGTCGGTATGATCTTGTCAGGTTCTTCTGAAACAAGAAGGAACAATGTTTTCTCAGGGGGTTCCTCAATCAGTTTTAAAAGCTTGTTTGAAGGAGCCTGAGGCATCTTTTCCGGCAGCCAGATGATCATGATCTTGAAGTCTGACTCAAATGATTTCAGGTTCAGCTTCTTAATTATCTCAGCAGCTTCGGCGGTATAGATCATTCCCTGAGCATTGCCTGTATCGAGCGAGTCGATCCAGTTGTTCAGGGAGAAGAAAGGAGTTTTGCTGACCATTGTCCTCCATTCTTCAATATAATTATCGCTGACAGGTTCACCGGTTTTTTTCCCCTTTACCACAGGGAAAACAAAATGAAGGTCGGGATGGATCAGTTTATCATACTTCACGCATGACTTGCACTTACCGCATGAATCCGCTTCAGTCCTGTTCTCGCAATTAATGAATCTTGCATAAGCAAGTGCAAGAGCAAAAGCGCCACACCCCTCTGGTCCTGCGAAGAGCTGTGCATGACTCACCTTTCCTTCATTGACAGATCTGATGAGTTTGGCAATAACATCTTTCTGTCCCGGTATCTGCGCAAAATTCATTATTAACAAATATTGTTCAAAGATATAGACATTGGAAGACAGAAACAAACACGCAATCATGCACGGGGAAAAATCGGAAAATACGATTTAGAGACAAGGCATGCCATGTCTCTACCTGCCAATGAGACAAGGCATGCCTTGTCTCTACGGTCAATTTTTATGGATATTTCCCAAATTTTCAGTAGGTTTGTGAAAGAATTAACAATATCTAATAAAGTTATATATGAAAATGATTCAGGATTTCAGTTTCAAAGGCAAGAAAGTCATTGTCAGGGTCGATTTCAATGTACCCCTCGATAAAAAAACTTCCGAAGTTACAGATGATACCCGGATAAGGGGCGCTTTACTTACCATAAAGAAAATTATCGGAGACGGAGGAAGTTGTATACTTATGTCGCATCTCGGACGTCCGGAGGGACGTATGGAGAAATATTCTCTGAAACCTGTTCTCACTGTACTTGAGAAACACCTGGGTATGAAAGTACTGTTTGCCGACGACTGCCTTGGTGAATCAGCCCAGAAAATGACAGCTGCCCTTAAAGCAGGTGAAGTGCTGCTTCTTGAAAATGTGCGTTTCTATCCTGAGGAGGAAGGAAAACCTATTCTCCCTGAAACTGCCACTGATGAGGAGAAAAAGGCTGCCAAAGCTGAGCTCAAGGTCAGGCAGAAAGAGATGGCTAAGAAACTTGCGGGTTATGCCGAGATATATGTAAACGACGCATTCGGGACGGCCCATCGTGCTCATGCAACCACTGCAGTAATGGCCGATTATTTTGAAGATGAAAAGAAGATGTTCGGTTTCCTTATAAACAGCGAACTCGCTGCAATGGATAAAGTTCTGAAGAATCCGCAACGTCCGTTAACTGCTATTATGGGTGGTGCCAAGGTTTCCGACAAGATTCTTCTTATCGAGAACCTGATGAACAGGGTTGATAACCTGATAATCGGTGGCGGAATGACATATACTTTTATCAAGGCCATGGGCGGAAAGATCGGCAAATCACTCTGCGAAGAAGATAAGCTTGAGCTTGCTCTTCAGCTGATCAACAAGGCTAAAGAAAAGGGCATTAAATTATATCTGCCGGTCGACAGTCTTAATGCAAGCGAGTTTTCCAATGAAGCCCAGACATCTGTGACAGATGTCAATGCTGTTCCTGAAGGCTGGATGGGACTCGATATAGCAGAGAAGACAATCAGGCAGTTCACAGATGTGATCCAGAATTCAAAAACTATTCTGTGGAACGGACCAATGGGAGTTTTCGAAATGGAGAAATTCTCAAAGGGTACAACAGCAGTAGCACAGGCAATTGCAACTGCCACATCAAAAGGAGCATTCAGCCTAATCGGTGGTGGTGACTCCGTAGCTGCAATCAATAAGAACAAGCTCGCAGACAAGGTGAGTTATGTGTCGACAGGAGGAGGCGCCATGCTGGAATACATGGAAGGGAAAAAGCTGCCGGGTATTACTGCAATAAGAAAGGAATAGCCCCTCTCCCGCTTCGCGGGATCTCCCCTGGGAGGGGAGAAAATCAGGGATATGAGAGTATTTTCCAAGGCTGCGCGAAAGTGCGGCCTTTTTTTGTGAGAGGCAGAAGGGGAGAGGGGAAGAAAGGGTAATTTACATTTTGTAACATACATTTTATAATATACATTTTGTAACATACATTTTGTTAATTACATTTGTATTAATTTTATGAGTAAAATGAAAAAACCATCAACTCCTTTTCCTATAACAGGCTATTATGGTCCTGAATATTTCTGCGACAGAGAAGATGAAACAGGAATATTGTCAGGAAACATAAGGGGTTCGGAATCAACAGTACTTACAGCTCAGCGGAGGATTGGAAAGACCGCTTTGATAATGCACGTTCTTTCAAAGCAGCCTCATGGCATACGATCAGTTTATCTTGACATCCTTCCCACTGAAAACAGGACTGATTTTTTGAATGAACTGGCTACTGCGATCGTCAGGACTTTTGCAGACAGAAAGGGATTCGGGAGAAAATTATGGGATTTTATCAGATCACTCCGGCCCGTATTGGGCTTTGACCCACTGAATGGCTCTCCGCAGGTCTCTTTTGCTCCCGGAAGCCGGGATGTGGATGAAAGAGTTGAGGCAATTATCTCCTTTCTTGAAAAAGAAAATGAGAAAATGATCATTGCAATTGATGAATTTCAGCAGATACTAAACTACCCTGAACAAAATACAGATGCGTGGCTCAGAACCATGATCCAGAGAGTGAGAAACCTTGTATTCATATTTTCAGGCAGTCAGCAACATCTGATGAATGAGCTTTTCACTATGCCTGCCAGACCTTTTTATAACAGCGCCTCTTTTCTCAGGATAGGAAAAATAGAAACTGAAAAATACTCCTCGTTCATTGCCGGAAAATTCAGAGAATCAGGTACTGAGATATCTGCAGAAATCATTAATAAGGTTTTGAACTGGACTGATTGTCATACATATTATGTACAGCTGTTGTGCAGCAGGCTTTATCTGACAGGAGCATCCGTAATTACTGATGAAACCTGGAAAGCCGAAGCCTCACGTTTACTTCTGGAACAGGAACCTGTATTTTACAATTACAGGGGAATGCTTACAATTCCGCAATGGCAGTTACTGAAGGCAATAGGCCGCAAGGGTGAAGTTTTTGAACCCACATCGGCTGAGTTTATCAATAAAAACAAGCTTGGTCCGTCAGCTACTGTGCTGCGGTCTCTGAAGTCTCTTTCCAAAATGGAATTGATACATTCTGATTTTAATACAGAAGGCAGGAGATATTACAAGATCAATGACCTGCTTTTCAGACGCTGGGTGGAACAAAGGGACTGAACCCATTTCCACATAGATTGTTTATATTTGTAAACAGAATTATGAAACAACTGATTTATACGGTTCTTGCATCGCTTCTTTTGATTACAGCGTGTAAAAAGGATGAGAAAGTCCGTACTTCAGGTACCGATACTATTGATAATATAAGGCATAAAAGCTCGACTTTTTATGTTTATGGCTTCTCTTTCTCAACTGCTGACAAGATCTCCTCGGAAGCGACTCCCAAGCCAGATATAATTGTTGACACTAATAACACCCCGCGGCCTAACATCTATCTCCAGGGTAGCATTAATTCATCATTCTATAAGTATGGTACTTATCCTGATGAATCTTCGGCCATTGCAGCTTTTGATGCACTCAAAAGTTTTAATGCCGCCTCCTGGGAAGACTGGGCCAATCCGGCAAGAGTTAATGAGATCTGGATATTCAGATCGAATGATGAAAAATACACAAAGATCCGGATTGTAAATACCGCGCAAAGGAACGAGCAGGGAATTCCTGTTGCTGAAATTACATTCCAGTGGGTCCACCAGCCTGACGGGTCATTAATCTTCCCGTAATATGAGAAATAAATTCCGGGAGAGCATTTTCGATATCAGAGATGAATCGGAATTTTCATCCGTTGCTATCGAAATGCTGAAATACCAGTATGAAAACAATCCTGTTTACAAAGCATTCAGTGATCATTTAGGAAAGAAGCCGCGAAACCTGAAAAGCATTAATGATATTCCATTCATGCCTGTGGAATTCTTCCGGGATCATCCGGTTATTACAGGCAGGGTTCAGGTTGAGATGATTTTTCAGAGCAGCGGAACTACCGGGATGAATCCTGGCAAGCATTTTGTAAAGGATCTGAGCCTTTATGAAGATAGCTTCCTCAGGGCATTCAGCATGTTTTACGGAGACCCCCGGGATTATATTTTTGCAGCCCTGTTGCCTTCTTATACAGAGAAATGCGGTTCCTCACTTGTCTATATGGTTGAAAAGCTCATTGAAAAGAGCAATCATGACTTAAGCGGATTCTATAAAGACAATACCGGGGAGTTGATAAGAGTATTAAGTGATAAAAATGTTATAAGACGCAAGGTTTTCCTGATTGGTGTCAGCTTCGCACTTCTCGACCTCGCAGAGAAACAATCACCCGACCTGGCAGGAATGATAGTAATGGAGACCGGGGGCATGAAGGGCAGGAGGAAGGAAGTTACAAGAGCCGAATTGCACACAGTGCTCAGGGAGAAACTTAATCTTGAGACGATTCATTCTGAATACGGAATGACAGAATTGCTCAGTCAGGCTTACTCAATAGGCGATGGTTTGTTCCGCTGTCCCCCATGGATGAAAGTTCTTATACGTGATCCCCAGGACCCGCTGAGTATCATCCGGGAACCAGGAAGAACCGGAGGGATTAATATCATCGACCTGGCCAATGTCAACTCCTGCGCTTTCATTGCAACATCCGACCTTGGTAAGATTCATGAAGATGGCAGTTTCGAGGTACTGGGAAGATTCGACAATTCCGATATAAGGGGCTGTAACTTGATGGTGGAATAAATCCCTCCGCCCTACGGGCACCTCCCCTGGGAGTATGAATTGAAAGATAATAAACCCCTCCGCCCTACGGGCACCTCCCCTGGGAGTATGAATTGAAAGATAATAAACCCCTCCGCCCTTCGGGCACCTCCCCTGGGAGTATGAATTGAAGATAATAAACCCCTCCGCCCTACGGGCACCTCCCCTGGGAGGGGAGGAAATTTAATCAATATAGTAGTTTCCTACTTAGGGTCTGCTGTTAAACTCAGACCGTGTATTTTAATTCAACTTGATCACAGATATCCAATTCTTTGATACTTATTAATTGCTTGCGAATTTTCTCTGCTAGAAGAGTTAATGATTTTTTTATCCCTGGCATTAATAAGCTCGCAAGTATCTTAAAGAATAGAGACGGGAGTGCCGCCCCGGCCAACTTGACCAGGTTGAGCACCAGAATGATGCTGGCAATCCACGATTCGCTTGTTTCCCTGAGCCTTGCTTTCACACGGTTTAGCCCGTATCCTGTTTTAGCCTGTCCAAACTTGCCTTCAATCGGATTACGCTCTCCCGGACTTACGTGTTTCTGCACTGCCGAGGGCCTTCCAAGAGGCTTGGCCAGAAGTTTGATTCCTTTCTCCTTCAGGGCTGCCCGGTTGATTCGGTTACCAGGGAGTATGAATCGAAAGGTAAAAACTCCTGCCTACGGGCACTTCCCCTGGGAGGGGAGGAAATTTAATCAATATAGTAGTTTCCTACTTAAATTCCGAGTTTCTTCCTGATTTCAGCCGGGATGGCATCTTTATGCACCATTATAAAAATAGTCTTGGCCTTTACGTAATTCTCCGACATATTAAGGTAACCACCTCTGGAATTGCTTTCAGGTCCCCAGGAGTTTTTGGTTATGTAATACTTAGTGCCATTCTGATCCTTAACCATACCTGTAACATGCATAAGGTGGTCATCGGTGGTGCTTTTATCTTCAAAACCTTTCTGGCGGAAGTCCTGCGTAACCGACATTTCCGGGAAAGGCTGGCTGAATTTATAAGCTTCTGCAGTCCTTTCCTCTTTTGTCATCGGGCCGTATTTCTTCTTGTCGGGGGCTGCATAAGCTTCAGTATTCTCAATTTCCGGGGCTATTGCCACACCATTTTTATGGGAAAAACCTCTTTCGCTCACATCACCATCCCAGTTGACCGTATAGCCCTGATTGAGGGAGTAATCCATTATCGTAATAAGCTCATTGAGAGGAACATTATACATCTCCACATTTCTCCAGTTATCGGGTACCGGCACCGGCCCTACTGTATAAAACGGGAAATGAGTGAATGAAGTTATTTCCACATAATCGGCCGGATTAATACCAAGACTCTTTGCAAATGATTTTGGAGTATAGCCCACACCTTTATATATAAAGCTTTCGGGAACCTCTCCGAGGTATGTGTCGAGTATCTCATTAGCGATTTTTAAATACTGGTCGCTTTCCCTGTTCCTGTCAACAGGTACTTTTGCCACAGCTTTAAGAAAGGAGTTCATCTCCCCATGATTGTGGTTCGGCATACTATAGTTGAGACCGGTGTAAACTTCATTGGGAACAATACCATTTTCTGTAAATTCAAGCATCCAGTCGTGAGCCAGGCTTCCTTCGCCGAGATTTCCCTTTCCCTGCTTGGTAAAGTTATCCTTCAGTTTTTCCAGATAATTATACCTGACTATCCACATTTCTGAAAGATCATATTCACCTTTGCCCGTTCTGAGCAGCTCCGATTCAATAAATGATGTTGTCGCAAAACACCAGCAGGTGCCGGTACTTGACTGATTCTTCACAGAAGTGGCTTTCAGCTCCACAACCGGAGTGAAGCTGTATCCGAAAGTTGTTTTTGACGAAGTGTTCTCATTCTTCTTCTGTGCAACTGAAGGAAGAACCATGAGAATAATAAAAAGGAAGGAAATAAATTGCTTCTTCATTTTTAGCTATGTATATGAACTACTTACAACGGAATAAAAGTAAGAATATTTTGTATATGATGAAAGGACATATATCTAACATAACAGGCGATCAGAATTATTTCTTTGCCGTTAGCAGATTATATGAGTGGTCGATCCAGCCGAATACCTTTTTATCAGGAACCGATCCATCCAGTATAATTGTGTTCCAGTGTTTCTTGTTCATGTGATAACCGGGGATGACGCATGGGTATTTTTCCCTGAGCTCCAGGGCATATGCAGGATCACATTTAAGATTAATTGTTGGATCCCCTTCGAGGTTTGCCAGTGCAAAGATCTTCCCTTTCACCTTGAAAACAAGAGTATCATTACCAAAAGGGAAACTCTCTTCAGAACCTTCCTTTGAAGCACAATATTCTCTTAAGATTTCAATATTCATTTCAATAATTGATCAAGTTCTTCTCCCTTTCTCCCCCTCTCCCTTTCTCCCCCTCACCATTTCTCCCCCTCACCGTAATGACGGATAGAAGGCATACGGCATGTGAGTTATCTCGAAATCGTCGCCTTTCTGAATAACAATTATAACATCGAAACGGCTTTCCTTTTCGATGCTGTAACGTTTAACATAGGCCTCGGCTGCCCATATCATTGCTTTTTGCTTGTCGCGTGTGATTGCATTTGCGGGAGGATCGAGCGGATTTTCCGCCCTGGTTTTCACTTCAACAAAAACCAGGAATTCCTTGTTCTCGGCAATAATATCAACTTCATATTTGCCGTACCTGAAGTTCCTGAATAGGATCCTGTAGCCATTCTTTTTCAGGAAATCAGCAGCAAGGTCTTCACCCTTGTTTCCAAGATTTTTTGAATCGGACATATAATTGAAGTGCCTAGAGTGCCTAGAGTGCCTAGAGTACTTAGAGTACTTATCTCCCCCTCACCCATTCTCCCTCATCCATTCTCCCGCTCTCCCTTTCTCTTATTATATTTCAATCAGTTTATTCTTTATCGCAAACAGAATGAGGCTTGCCGTATTCTTTGAATTGGTTTTTCCCAGGAGATTAGCACGGTGCTTATCGACAGTTCTCTTGCTGATAAATAATGTTTCGGCTATTTCCTGGTTTGAGAGGCCTTCACAGATCTTGAATAAGATCTCTTTTTCTCTTCTTGAAAGATTGGCTGTTTTGCTTTCATTCTCGCGGTGCTTGATTTTCTGTATTACGTGATAAAGCAGCTCCTGCGAGAAATAGCTACCGCCTTTTCTGACAGTGATTATCGCTTCCCTGACTTCGGAAATATCAGAATCTTTAAGGATGAATCCTTTTGCGCCCGCATCAACCATTTTGTAATAATACTCTTCTTCACCATACATGGAGAGAGCGATAATATTAACACCGGGATTAATCCGGAGACCTTTTCTCGTAGCCTCGATTCCGTCCATCTCAGGCATGTTGATATCCATGAGAGCTATATCAGGAGAAGAGTTACGGATAATTTCAAGAAATTCATTGCCGTTGGAAGCTTCTCCTGTGACTTCAAACTCAGGGAAAGCCATCCAGCAGGATCTTTAATCCGTTCCTGAAGAGCTGGTGATCGTCGACAATTAACTATCTTTAATTTTATCCATCTCATCTTCCGATTTAATACTTATTCAATCATTTTGATAAGTGCGCTTGTTCCTCTGCCCGGATTGCTCTCAAGAACGAATAACACCTTCAACTGTCCTTACCCTTGTTTCTATATTTGACAGTCCCATTCCTTTGGTATCTTCCTTCCTGAGTGCTGATGTGTCGAAACCGCGGCCATTATCAGAAAAATGCAAGGTAATGAATTTCTCGTGCTTATTCAGCTCAATATCAATCCTTGAGGCTCCGGAGTGCTGTATTGAATTGTTAATTAATTCACAAACAGCCCTGTACATCACTACTTCTTTTTCAGTTTCAAGCCTGATGATTTTCCATATTCGATTTGAAGGTAATCTCAATGGCTTTTGTCTGGTTGATCTTCGTTGTGAATGCACCGATGGCGCTCGATAATCCGAAATTGGTCAAGACATGAGGGCTGAGGTTGTTTGAAACATCTTTTATTGTTGCTATTGCTTCATTGACAATATGATGAGTATTGTTAAGTATATCGAGTCCTGAAGGATCTTTTATCCTGCTGTTCAGGGCTGATAACGACATTTTTACCGTTGATAGCAGTGGTCCGAGTCCGTCGTGAAGGTCTTTTGCAAATCTTTTTCTCTCATTCTCCTCGGTATTGATAATGGCATTCAGCACCCTTTTTTCAGCACGTTGCCGGTCGGTTTCGGCACGTTTGAGCGACCAGAACAATTCGCGCATAAGGATCACACCCCCGATTATCATCACAGAAACAAAAACGCCAACCCATTCGTAGATCATCTGCCAGGTATAAGAAGGCGGCCCGTTCAGATATTCGAAGAGCTGAATGATCTTCATTACCGCCATGAAGACAAATGAAAGTGAGATAAGTATCCAGGATACCCTGTATTTGGTAAGTTTCATAAACCCCATGGCAATCGATGCCGCAAGAATCTGAAGAACTATTGAGATTATCAGTGCAATTAACCTTACCATAACGGAGACATGAAACGCAAAATTAAATGTAATTTAATTGTAATTTAAGTTTAATTCAGGTAATTCCATAATTTGATTAATTTTGGCGCTTCTAAAGGGCTGCAATGACGATATTATATAATATAGTAATACTGATCTACAGAGCACTGGTAAACATTGTCGCTCCATTCAGCTCCAAAATAAAGTTATGGCAAAAGGGCCAGAAAGCCTGGAAAAAGGTCCTTTCAGAAAAGATCGGTCCTTCCGACAAGGTTGTATGGGTTCATTGCTCTTCTCTGGGTGAGTTTGAACAGGGCAGGCCAGTTATTGAAGAAATCAGGAAGCAACGTCCGGGATTTAAGATTTTACTTACTTTCTTTTCACCTTCGGGTTATGAGATACGGAAGAACTACCCTGGTGCCGACTGTATTTGTTACCTGCCTGCGGATACCCCGGCGAATGCTTCAGAGTTCCTCTCCCTGGCTCATCCCGACATGGCAATTTTCGTGAAATACGAATTCTGGAATAACCATATTACACAACTTTACAGCAGAAACATTCCAATATACCTTATCTCAGCAATATTCCGGCCTGACCAGCATTTTTTCAAGTGGTATGGTTCGTTTTTCAGGGGAATGCTGCGGAAGTTCGAGAAAATTTATGTACAGGATAAGGCTTCCATCAATCTTCTGGCAGGTATAGGGATCACCAATGTTATTAAAGCCGGGGATACACGGTTTGACCGGGTGGTTCAGATTGCAGCAAATGCAAAAGATATAGGGCAGATAAGCAGTTTTGCTAAAGGCGAGAAGCTGTTTCTTGCAGGCAGCAGCTGGAAACCTGATGAAGAAATAATTGCCAGGTATATAAACCTTAATCCGGGGAAAATGAAATGGATCTTTGCCCCACATGAGATTGATGAGGCAAATATTTCAAGGATTGAAAAGCTTTTTAATACCAGTTGTGTGAGGTTCTCACGGTTCACGGAAGCAGATTCTGATGCGAGGGTGATGATAATTGACAATATCGGGATGCTTTCATCAGCATACCGTTATGCTTATATAGCTGCAGTCGGAGGGGGTTTCGGAAAGGGTATCCACAATATCCTGGAACCTGCCTGCTGGGGTATTCCTGTTTTGATGGGGCCGCGCCATGAAAAATTCAGGGAGGCTCTGGAACTCATTAAGACAAATGGGGGGATGAGCTTTGATTCTTTCGAAACGTTTAAGGAAATACTTGATGAATTATTAGATGATGAAGCATTTTACTTAAGATCAGCTAAATCGGCTTCCATATATGTTAATGAAAATACCGGAGCAACAGAGATATTATTGGGTGAAATAATGCACAGGATATGAACAAGTAACGGGTAAAGATTGTTAAAAACTAAAACCTCCCGGCGAATTGCTGTTCATCTGAAGCTATGTAAATTGTTCACCCGTTCGACCCCTAGTGTGACCTTTATTATAGCATCAAAATCAGACAAATACAAACCTTAATCCAATTTTATGATGAACCAATTCAAACGATTGTTATCTGTTTTGGTCCTTCTGACTTCGGGCATTATGATGTTCGGGCAGGGATCCACAACATCCGCCCTCACCGGAAAGATTGTTGATAATAATGGACAGGCGCTTGCCGGTGCGACCGTCCTCGCCATTCATACACCCTCCGGAACACAGTATGGTGCTCTGGCGAATAATGATGGTTTATTTACTATTCAGGGTATGCGCCCAGGCGGCCCATATACAGTTGAGGTTTCATTTATTGGTTACTCTAAGAAAACATTCAATGACATAAACCTTCTTCTTGGGGAATCATTTCTGCTGAATACAAACCTGGACGAGGAAAACACCCAGCTCAAAGAAGTGGTTGTTGTCGGAGACAGAGCCCCGGTATTTAATTCAGAGCGGAATGGCGCTTCAATAAACATAAGCAACCGACAACTTACTGTAATTCCTACAGTAACAAGAAGTATTAACGACCTTACCCGTCTTACACCACAGTCAAATGGTAACCAGATCGGCGGTGGAAATTATCGTCAGAATTTCATTACGGTTGATGGTGCACAATTCAATAACGCTTTCGGTATTGGGACCAATCTTCCGGGAAATGGCGCCCCAATTTCGCTTGACGCTCTTGACCAGATATCAGTAAACATCACTCCATATGATGTTCGCCAGAGCGGATTCATCGGAGCATCGGTGAATGCTGTTACGCGTTCGGGGAGCAATGAATTTTCAGGATCAGCCTATGTTTATACTCAGAACGAAAAATTCAAAGGGAATAAGGTCGGTGATGCTGATTTTACTAAAACATCTTCTGACTATCAGATGCAAGGTTTTCGGTTCGGCGGACCAATTCTGAGAAACAAACTTTTCTTCTTTGTGAACCTGGAGAGAGAGAAAACAACAGTTCCTGGTCCGACAAGAGTTGCTGCCACAGCAAGCGCTCCGGCTGACTATCCAAACAATATTGCACGACCGACAGCAGATGATCTTGAGATGATGAGCAACTACCTTAGGGAAACTTATGGCTATGAGACTGGTCCTTATCAGGGTTATTCTTTTGAGAGTCCTGCACTCAGAGTGCTGACGCGAATCGACTGGAACATCA
Organism: uncultured Bacteroidota bacterium; assembly: GCA_963744745.1. Lineage (GTDB taxonomy): Bacteria > Bacteroidota > Bacteroidia > Bacteroidales > VadinHA17 > LD21. Next base: position 256,967 of record CAVUVD010000014.1, read on the forward strand.
ATAATAATCATAAGTTCAATATTCGCTATAGTTATATGTCAAGCAAATCGCCCAGTAATCCCAGCACATCTGTTTCCCCCTTTGGTTCACTTTATACAGGGAACAGGCAGAGCATGGATGCAATGTGGTACAAAAATTCCGGTTACTTCCAGGAGAGAAACTTCACCTCACTTTCATCTGAATTGAACTCTTCTTTCGGCGGAGGAAAATTCATGAATACCCTGCGTGCGACTTATTCCTTCCAGGATGAGCCAAGAAGTACAGAAGGTAAACTCTTCCCGTTCGTTGATATTCTCCGGGATGGTCGCCCATATACATCATTTGGTACTGAGCTCTTCTCATATGGTAACACCCGTGAAGTTTCTACAATAACTGTTACTGATGATTTTACTTTCTCCATCGGGATAAACAACTTTACAGTTGGACTCGAATACGAACACGATAATACAAAGAATGGTTATCAGAGATTCGGAACCAGTTTCTATGTATTTAACTCATGGAACGATTTTGTGAGTGGCGCCAGACCAAAAGATTTTGGTCTTACATTCTCAAATCAGCCAGGATTTGTTCAGGCTTTTCCAACATTTAAATACAGTCAGATGTCAGCATATTTACAGGATGAAGTAGTTGTCAACTCTCATCTCAAAGTCACAGGGGGTGTGCGTTTTGACCTTCCAACATATCCTGAAGCATTGCCTGAACATCCAATCATCTCATCACTGACTTTCGGTGAACTGAATTTCAATAGCTCAGCCCTGCCCTCAACCAAAGTAATGGTTTCACCTAGATTAGGATTTAATTATGATTTTAGCCAGGATCGTTCGCTTGTACTTCGTGGAGGTACAGGTATTTTCACCGGACGTATTCCATTTGTTTGGATAGTTTCCCAGGCAGGTGATGCCGGAATGCTACAGACTACCCAGAATTATTCAGGAAATGCAGTTCCGGCGTATGTTACTGGTTTCAATCCTGATCCGGCCGCTTACTATCCTGATCCTCAGCCTGCAGCAGGTACCAGGATCCCAGGTACTTTTACTATTATATCAAATGATTTCAAGATGCCTCAGACCTGGAAATCAAGTCTGGCTCTCGATGCCAAACTTCCCTGGGGTGTTAAAGGAAGTATCGAGGGTATCTACAATAAAGATATAAATACTGCATTTTTTGTGAACAGAGGATTGAAAGAGCCAACTCCAATGGCAATAAGCGGATACCCGGACACAAGAATGATTTATCCCACAGCTAATGTTGACAAATACTATCAGCTGCACACCGGAGGCATAGTTGCTGCCAATGGTACCTCGGGCATTTCACCGATTGTTCTGGAAAACAGAGAGGGAGGTCATTACTGGTCTGCAACTGCAAAACTCGAAAAGAATTTTATGAAGGGTTTCTCCGGTATGATTGCTTACACACATAGCGACGCCAGGAACCTTGTCGATGGCAGTGGCGATCAGCCATCATCAGCTTGGACTGGTAATGCCAATGTAAACGGAGCTAACAGTGCCAAGCTTAGCTATACAAGCTATGTGATTCCCGACAGGCTTGTTTCATCAGCTTCCTACAGGATTGAATACCTGAAATATATGGCTACATCAATATCGGTACTTTATGAAGGCGCCTCACTTGGCAGATACTCATATGTCTATTCCAGTAATATAGTTCGCGACGGTGCAGGTTCGAACAATCTGATATATGTGCCTAACGATGCATCTGAGATTGACTTCGTTGCCCAGACAGTTGACGGTAATGTATGGACTCCTGAAGCACAGGAGGCTGCATTCTTCGCTTTCATAGAACAGGATGAATATCTTCGTTCAAGAAAGGGTATGTATGCTGAACGTAACGGAGCCAAACTTCCCTGGAGAAATACTTTCGATATTAAGATATTGCAGGATTTCTTTATCAATGTAGCAGGTAAACGCAACACCCTTCAGGTAAGCTTAGATATACTTAATTTTGGTAATCTTCTGAACAAGAAATGGGGAGTTGCAAAACAGTTGAACCAGGGTAACCTACTTACTCAAACTAATGTCAACAACGTTACTCCAACCGGAACAACAAGACCGACATTCAGGCTTAACCCATACAATAATACAATGCTCTCCGAAACATTCAGTAATAATATAAGTTACTTCTCAACTTATTCCATGCAGCTCGGAGTACGCTATATATTTAACTAGAAATCCGTCGTATTTTCTAATTCAATCGATTATTAGTTTTGAGGCTGCCTCTCGGGCAGCCTCTTTTTTTTACAAAATTTAACCTCTTTGCTGCTATTCTTCCCCCTACCAGGGGGAACCCAAGGGGTCCTTCCCCCTTCCAGGGAGAACACAAGGGGTCTTCCCGAATTCTGGGGGAACACAAAGGGGTCTTTCCCACTTTCAGGCGGAACCCAAGGGGGTTGTTAACAACTTTACACATACACTTATCCCCCGGAAATACATTAATTCCAGATTAAATCATACTTAAGAATCAATGAAACCTTTTTTAATCAAAACTCCGCAACAAACACATAATCAGGCACATATTAAATAGTTAATAACATAAGTTTAAATGTTAATAAACTTAAAATTTTATGCTTGCATTACGAACGACGCTTGTTTAATTTTAAAAACCGTTCAGCAGGAATCATTAATTAGCTAAACTTTTTGTAATTCAGATATATGGAAGAATTATTTGTCCAGGACCCGTCTATTGCGACTGAAAAAGCCAGGAGAGAAGATGTAAAGAATATGAAAAACTCAGAGAAGAAGTCCGCGGCAGCAGGAGGAAACAAGGGGAAAAACTTATACTCTCATGATGAAGCTGTTGAAGCCAGTATTGGCTACTTTAACGGTGATGAGCTTGCAGCCAGGGTCTGGGCAAACAAATATGCTCTTAAAGATTCATTCGGGAACCTGTTTGAAAAAACACCTGATGATATGCACAGAAGGCTGGCTCGCGAGATACGTCGCGTGGAGCTGAAGTACAAGAATCCTCTGTCAGAAGATCTTATTTACAGTGTTCTTAAAGATTTCAGATACATCGTTCCCCAGGGAGGCCCTATGACAGGCATCGGAAATGATTACCAGATCGCATCCCTGTCAAACTGCTTTGTCATTGGCAATGAGGGAAACTCCGACTCGTATGGTGGTATAATGAAAATAGACCAGGAGCAGGTACAGCTTATGAAAAGAAGAGGAGGTGTTGGCCACGACCTTTCTCATATAAGGCCTAAGGGAACGCCCGTTCTTAACAGCGCACTTACGTCTACGGGAGTCGTTCCTTTTATGGAGCGTTATTCCAACTCCACCAGGGAAGTAGCCCAGGACGGAAGACGGGGAGCGCTGATGCTTTCGATATCAATAAAACATCCCGACAGCGGTAAGTTCATCGACGCCAAAATGGAGAGCGGAAAGGTAACAGGCGCCAATGTCTCTGTGAAGCTTACAGATGAGTTTATGAAATGCGTTGAAAAGAAATCGGTATTCACGCAACAATATCCGATCAATTCAGATAACCCGAAATTTTCAAAGAACACCGATGCCATCGAGCTTTGGAACAAGATTATTCATAATGCCTGGAAATCTGCTGAACCTGGTGTTCTATTCTGGGATACCATTATCAGGGAGAGTGTCCCAGACTGTTATGGAGATCTTGGTTTCGCCACAGTATCGACAAATCCATGCGGCGAAATTCCACTCTGTCCATACGACAGTTGCCGCCTTCTTGCAATAAATCTTTTCAGCTATGTGAAGGATCCATTCACGAAAAAAGCCACTTTTGATTTCGAGCTCTATAAAGAACATGTTGGCCTGGCACAACGCATGATGGATGACATAATAGACCTGGAACTTGAAAAGATCGATGCCATTCTCGCCAAAATAGATGCAGATCCTGAGGATGAAGAGCTTAAAAGGGTTGAAAGAAACCTGTGGGTCAATATAAGAAAGAAAGCTGAAGAGGGCAGGAGGACGGGTATCGGAATCACAGCCGAAGGCGACATGCTTGCAGCTCTCGGAATGAGATACGGCAGTCCCGATGCAGTTGATTTTTCAGTGGAAGTACATAAAACCACAGCACTGGAGGCATACAGATCATCCACCTATCTTGCAAGTGAAAGAGGCGCTTTCAGCATCTATGATGCCGAACGTGAAAAGAATAATCCTTTTATTCTGAGACTGAAAGAGGCAGATCCTGTACTATATAATAATATGGCTAAGTATGGCAGGAGAAATATTGCACTGCTTACAATTGCACCAACCGGTACGACAAGCCTGATGACACAGACTACCTCGGGAATAGAACCTATCTTCTCGGTCTTTTATAAGCGCAAAAGAAAAGTTAACCCTAACGACAAAGATGTCAGGATTACATTTAAGGATGAAGTGGGAGACTGCTGGGAGGAGTTTGTTGTATTTCATCATAAGTTCGTCGACTGGCTGAAGCTGAATAATTATGATCCGGATGAAGTAACGAGGATGAATGATGAAGAGATACAATCCATTATCGCTAAATCACCATATTACAAGGCTGCAGCAAACGATGTCGACTGGATTGCCAAGGTAAAGATGCAGGGTGCAATACAGAAATGGGTCGATCATTCAATCAGCGTTACAATCAACCTTCCGGCCGAGGTAAAAGAAGAACTTGTAAGTGAATTATATCTCACAGCATGGAAATCGGGTTGCAAGGGTGCAACTGTTTACCGCGATGGTTCAAGAAATAATGTCCTGACCGCCGGAAAAGCCGAGGTGCATTCAGAAAGGCCAAAGAGACCAAAAAGCCTCGATTGTGATGTTATCAGATTCAACATTAATGAAGAAAAATGGGTGGCTTTCGTAGGACTTAAGGACAGCAAACCTTATGAGATATTCACAGGGGTTGCCGATGAGGAAGTATTTCCAATACCGAAAAGCATCATAAAAGGGAAAATTGTAAAGAACAAGGACGAGGACGGTAACAGGCGTTATGATTTTCAGTATACCGATAAATACGGTTATAAGAAGACCATCGGCGGATTGTCTCATACCTTCAGCCCCGAATTCTGGAATTACGCCAAACTGATCTCCGGTGTGCTGAGACATGAAATGCCGATACAGGATGTCGTTACACTGGTACAGTCACTCAAGCTCGACAGTGAGTCGATAAATAACTGGAGAAATGGCGTTGAAAGGGCTATGAAGAAATATATTCCTAATGGCACAAAAGCAAAAGGCACATGCGGCGAATGCGGTTCACACAACCTGGTTTATGAAGAGGGTTGCCTGATTTGCAAGGATTGCGGAACATCAAAATGCGGATAATCTTTAATTGGGGAGGATTATTATAAAATCCATGTCTAAGGCGCTTCTCTGTAAGCGCCTTTTTTTATCTGGAAGCTCTTAACAAACCTCTCCTTAGATAAGGCGGCCCTATTTTTTTATCATAAAAATGGATCATATAACCTTTCGAAGGAGTGGCGGTGAACCCTACATTTTCCATAAAAGCAGTGAAGATTTTCTCATCATCATTTTTATGATAGGTGCATAAAGCTACTTTCATAGGTTTTCCCGACTGGAAAACTTTGTTGCATCCTTTTAAAACTGAATCCTCACTCCCGTCTACATCAATTTTGATAAATGCAGGGTATTCGCGCCCGGCAAAAAATGAATCTATGCTTACGTGCGAAGAATCATTCACATCGCCGGCGTACTTATCTACAATCTCGACCTTATCCTTCCAGGGTGCAAACGTTGCCTTCAGCGCTTCTATCCAGCGACGATCGTATTCAAAGAGGTAGATCTTTCCGACCCGATCAACAACTGATAAAGAGAAGTTACCCTCAGCTGCCCCTATGTCGGCAATGATATCATTTTCGCCGGGTACAAATGATCCCTCAAGGTATCTGTGGGGGCTCTTCGGATCCTGCTCCCTTAAAAGATCGCACCATGCCCTGCGTATTCTTGTTTTGCTCCACCCTCTCCTGAAGTAAAGACGCTTCCCCTCATGCATTACATAATTCAGCTTCACCGCGGGATCAAAAATAACTTCAATGCCCTCACTCTTATATTTTGAACTGAAGGGATAGGGAAAGATTGTCAAAGGATTCTTCTGCAGGTAATCCGTAACGTCTCTTATTTCATCATTTTGCTGATTCTTTGGGATTGACGCATAAAAACCGAGAATCTTCAGCCTGAGAGTCTTCTTAAGGATGACAGTCCTTATTGGCTTGGGAACAACAACCCTGTATAGCTGAAATAGAATCCTGTTCATTTTTTTGTCTTCTGATCCTCCGGTCTCCAAATATAAGTACTCTAGGCACTCTAGGCACTCTAGTGCACTCTAGTGCACTCTAGTGCACTCTAGTGCACTTTTATGACCCCCAGTTCTTTGCCGATTTTAGCAAAAGCCTTCAGGGCTTTGTCAAGATGTTCTTTTTCGTGGGCGGCAGAAAGCTGAACCCTTATCCTTGCCTGGCCTTTCGGAACAACAGGATAGTAGAAACCAATAACATAAATACCTTCATCAAGCAGTTTTGCAGCAAAATCCTGCGAGAGTTTGGCGTCATAAAGCATTACGGCACAGATAGCTGATTTGGTCGGCTTGATATCGAACCCTGCCTTTTTCATTCCGTTAATGAAATACTCTGAATTTGAATGAAGCTTATCCTGCAGTTCATTGGTCCTGGTCATCATTTCAACCATTTTTATTCCTGCTGCTGCAACCAGGGGCGGGATTGAATTAGAGAAAAGATATGGCCTTGAGCGCTGACGCAGCAGCTCAATTATTTCCTTCTTTCCAGTTGTGAAACCGCCTATTGCGCCACCGAATGCTTTTCCCAGGGTCCCGGTAATTAGCTTCCACCTTTCCCATTATATTATAAAGTTCGGTGACACCCCGTCCTGTATTCCCGACTACTCCGGCGGAATGGGATTCATCAACCATTACCATTGCATTATATTTGCCTGCCAGTTCGACGATCCTGTCGAGAGGAGCTACGTTGCCATCCATTGAAAAGACGCCGTCGGTAACGATCATCCTGAACCTGTTTTTCTGAGCATCAATGAGCTGCTTTTCCAGGTCCTCGATATTTGCATTTTCATACCTGTACCTCTGTGCTTTGCAAAGCCTGACGCCATCAATTATAGAAGCATGGTTCAATGCATCTGAAATAATTGCATCCTCTTCTGTCAGCAGAGGTTCAAAGACTCCCCCGTTGGCATCAAAGCATGCTGCATAAAGTATTGTATCCTCAGTATGAAAAAACTCCGCTATTTTTTCCTCGAGTTTTTTGTGAAGATCTGTTGTTCCGCAGATAAATCGTACTGATGACATCCCGTAACCATGAGTATCCAGTGTTGCCTTTGCAGCTTTTACCAGCTCTTTGTTTGCTGACAGGCCCAGGTAGTTATTGGCGCAGAAATTAAGAACTTTTTTACCGGTGTTGAGCTTTATTTCAGCTCCCTGTGGTGAAACGATTATCCTCTCGTTCTTATAAAGTCCGGCTTCCTTTATTTCATTTATGATACCGGAAATGTGTTTCTGAAAATCTTTGTACATAGTTAATACCAGTTTAAGATTACTTTACCGCAGTCTCCCTTTTCCATCGCATCGAACCCTTTCTGAAAATCATCGATCGAAAAACGGTGTGTGATAACAGGATCAAGATTAATACCGCCTATGATCATTTGCTCCATCTTATACCAGGTTTCCCACATTTCACGGCCATATATTCCTTTGATAGTGATCGCCTTGAAAATTATGTCGCTCCATGGTACCTCGAAGTTGGATGGCAGTATGCCGAGGAGCGAGATGCTCGATCCGTTGTACATGCTATGTAGCATTTCTACAAAAGCTTTTGGTGACCCCGACATTTCAAGGCCAATATCAAATCCTCTCATTCCAAGCTTATGAACTGCATCTGCGATCTTTTCACCTTTCGAGGGATTGACTGTCAGGGTAGCTCCCATTTTTTTGGCTATTTCGAGCCGCGAGTCGCTCAGATCGCTTGCAACTATAAACCGGGCCCCTGCAAATTTTGCAATTGCGACAGCCATGCTGCCTATGAGTCCTGATCCGGTAATAAGAACATCTTCACCAAGCAGAGGGAATGACAATGCTGTATGTGTTGCATTTCCAAAAGGATCCATGATAGCTGCCCAGTCATCAGGAATACGCGGATCGAGAGGCACTACATTGGAGGCAGGTATTTTCACATATTCCGCAAATGAACCATCGATATTGACGCCGATACCAACTGTATTCTCACATACATGCTCCTTGCCCCTACGGCAGTTACGGCAATGTCCGCATGCAAGGTGGCCTTCACCTGTAACACGCTCCCCAAGTTTAAGATTGGTGACCCCGGCGCCCATTTTTTCAATATAGCCCATATACTCATGACCTATCACCATGGGTGTTTTTATTGTTTTCTGTGACCATGCATCCCAGTTATAGATATGCAGATCTGTACCACAGATAGCCGATTTTTTGACTTTAATTATCACGTCATTGAGGCCGGGTTCAGGAACAGGCACTTCCTGCATCCAGAGACCCTTTTCAGGCCTGGCTTTGACAAGAGCTTTCATTTTTTTCATAGGAGACTAAAATATTATGTACTCAATCCCTTATTTTTCATCAACACCGGAGAATCAGTGTAGAGTTGTCCGCCCCAAAATTAATATAATTAGCTGTCATAAAGCTGATTTTTGTTACGTATAATGTGTCTGAAGGTAAGCTCTGAGCCCTGAGCCCTGAGCTTAACTCTTTTTTTTGGTTATCTTTGTATTTCATTTTAAAAAAGCCTGAAATGAATCGTGTCAGAGTCCGTTTTGCTCCCAGTCCTACAGGTCCGCTGCACATTGGCGGAGTCAGGACAGCATTGTATAATTATCTTTTTGCAAGGAAAAACCAGGGTACATTCATATTGAGGATTGAGGATACCGATCAGGCCAGGTTTGTAGAAGGCGCTGAAGAGTACATAATGGAGTCGCTTGAATGGTGTGGTATTGAAGTGGATGAGGGAATACGGGAAGGCGGCAAATACGGACCATACCGTCAAAGTGACCGGAAAGATATCTACAGGCAGTATGCAGATATTCTGATCGATAAGGGCGATGCGTACTATGCATTCGATACACCTGAAGAGCTCGAGCAGCTAAGGACCGAAGCTGAAAAAGCCGGGGCTACTTTTATTTACAATGCTGCCGGCAGGGGAATGCTTAATAACTCGGAAGCCCTTCCTGAAAGAGTGTGGAAAGAGAAACTGAACAGCGGAGAACCATACGTGATCAGGTATAAAATGCCAGAAGGTGAGGAATTCCATTTTGATGATATTATCCGTGGTCACATTGTTGTTAACACAGATACACTCGATGACAAAGTGCTGTTTAAATCCGATGGAATGCCAACCTATCATCTTGCGAATATCGTTGATGATCACCTGATGGAAATAAGCCATGTCATCAGGGGTGAGGAATGGCTGCCATCCCTGCCGCTTCATTTTATGATATATCGTTCATTTGGTTGGGCACCTCCTCTTTTTGCTCATCTGCCTCTCCTGCTTAAACCCGATGGTAAGGGAAAACTGAGTAAAAGAGACGGGGACAGGATGGGATTTCCAGTTTTCCCTTTATTCTGGCCATATGGGGAAACAGCCAAAGGTTATCGTGAAGAAGGTTATTATCCTGAAGCTTTTGTTAACATGCTTGCCCTGCTCGGATGGAATCCGGGTACGGAGCAGGAAATTTTTTCAATGCAGGAGCTTATTGATGCATTCTCGATAGACAGGGTGGGTAAATCAGGTTCAAGATTTGATCCTGAAAAAGCAAAATGGTTCAATCATGCCTATCTGCAGATGAGACCGGACACCCAGCTTGCGATGGAGTTCAGGGATATACTGCGGACCAGGGGATATCATATAGATATTAAAGAACTCGAAGAGCTTGTCAGGATGGTTAAGGAACGGGTCAGTTTTATAACTGAAATGTGGGATCAGACCGATTTCTTCTTTCAGGCGCCTGTAACTTATGACCAGGATGCAGTGAAAAAAAGATGGAAGGAAGATTCACCTGCCATTCTGAAAGATCTGAGGTTACTCATTGAGGGAATTGAGGATTTCACACCGGACAGAGTCGAGTCAGCTTTAAAAAGCTGGATCGAAGCAAAAGGGTATAATATGGGCGCAGTGATGAATGCATTCAGGCTGGTCATCGTCGGATCTTTGCGTGGTCCTCATATGCATCAGATAATCAGCTGGATAGGAAGAGAAGAGACATTAAGAAGAATCGACAGGGGCATTTCTGTTCTAGGCAGCAAATAAAATGAATATTCCCCGGCAAGATGATTATATTGATATTCACGTGCATGGAGGCAAACCTTCTCCCGGGATATTCATACTTGAAACCCTAATGGCGCATGAAAGCAGGTTACCTGAAAAGACTCACGGAGTTGCATTCACATTTGGTATTCATCCCTGGTTTCTTAATGACGGGAACTCTGCCGCTCATCTGAAACTGGTTGAAAAAGTCTCGACCGATCCGGAAATAATTGCCATCGGTGAAGCAGGCTTTGATAAACTGAGGGGTCCGGCTTCTGAATTGCAGGCTGAAGTATTTGAAAAACAGGTTGAAATTTCAGAAAGGCTGCGTAAACCATTGATCATTCATTGTGTCCGTGCATGGGATGAAGTACTTGCCATGCAGAAAAGCTTAAAGCCGTCAATGCCATGGATGATACATGGATTCAGGGGAAAATTAAGACAAGCGGAACAATTGATTTCTAAAGGTTTCTGGCTATCCATATGGTTTGAATACTCTCTCCGTCCTGAATCAGCGGCACTCTTCTCCGGGGTTCCTTCGGACAGGATATTTCTTGAGACTGACGGTGCTGAGGTTGATATCAGGAATATTTACAGGAAAGTATCTGAAAACATGGATATTCCGATAGAAAAGCTGAAATCAATCATCTTCTCAAATTTTAAAAAATTCTTCAACATTGGCTGACTGGCTGACCAGAACGGAGCTGCTCCTAGGAGAGCAGGGAATTCATAAGCTGAAATCCTCAAATGTGCTTATTGTCGGTCTTGGAGGAGTTGGCAGCTATGCAGCCGAAATGATATGCAGGGCAGGGGTAGGCACAATGACAATTGTCGACGGTGATACTGTACATGTTACGAACAGGAACAGGCAGCTGCCTGCCCTGAAGAGCACTGAAGGAAAGGAGAAATCGGAGATTATGGCTCAAAGGATGCACGATATCAATCCCGATCTGAAACTTACTGTCATATGCGAATACCTTAAGGATGACAGGATGATCGAAATACTTGATGCAGGATTTGATTATGTTGTCGATGCTATCGATACTCTTTCACCTAAAGTCTTCCTGATTCACCACAGCCTTGCCAGGAAATATCCGGTTGTCAGTTCGATGGGTGCAGGCGGCAAATTTGATCCGCTTGGTATAAGGATCTCGGATATTTCTGAGACATCAGACTGCAATCTTGCCAGGGTGATCAGGAAAAAGCTTCACAAGCTTGGTGTAAGGAATGGTTTCACTGCAGTTTATTCACCTGAACCGGTTGATAAGAAAAAAATTGTCAGGGTAGAGGGAGAGCGGAACAAAGCTTCCGTCGTCGGGACTATATCCTATATGCCGGCTGCCTTTGGAATTGCCTGTGCATCAGTGGTCATACGCGATCTGGCAGAGCTTCCAAGATGAATATTATTAGCCTGAGTCAAGCCTTGTTCAGAGGGCTGGTTTTCCCGTTTTTCTTTTTGAAGATATAATAAGCCGGTATGCCTACTATAACGGTTAATAGTGCAATCGATGATTCCTTAGGTCTTTCCATAAACGAGAGTACAAGTATCATCAGGCCGGCAATGATGTAGATTATCTGGGTGACAGGAAATCCGGGCATCCTTGGAGCCGAAGGATTCTCTTTCCTTTGTTTGAAAACTCCTGCGATCGTCAGTATCGGAAAAATACCGAGGGCAAAACCCATGTAAGTCAGTATTTGTTCAAATGTTCCCGACAGGGCAAGAATTGCTGCTATCAGACCCTGCAGTAATATTGAATTGGAAGGGACCTGGAACCTGGGATGGATCTTTGATACAGATTTAAAAAACAAACCGTCAGATGCCATCTGGTAATAAACTCTGGGCCCGATAATTATAAAAGCGCTCAGTGAAGAAAACAGTGCAAAGGCAATGAGCAGTGAAAAAAGAGTATCGGCGGAGGGACCGAACAGCTTTCCCATTGCGAGTCCTCCGATTGAAATGACTCCTTTCATCTCTTCAGGACTGGAGCTGTAAACATATAAAGTATTTACTCCCAGGTAGAGCAAAATAACTATAAAAGTACCCAGCAGCAAAGACCCGGGCAGCGTCTTCAGGGGATTTTTGATCTCCGCACCAAGGTATGTAGATGCATTCCAGCCGCTGTAAGCGAACATGATCCACATAAGGGATAAGCCTATTGTCTTCCATCCGGAAAGTCCGGTACCGACTCCGCCGCCTGTCGTAAAATTAGAGGTATCACCATTACCGGAAATAAATCCTGCCAGGAGGAGGAAAAGTATAAGTGCGACCTTCAGAATTGTGAGAATATTCTGGATTAATGCTCCTGATTTAATACCTGTATAATGGATCAGAGTGAAAATCATAATCACAGTAACTGCGAGAAATGTCTTGGTGCCATCCGGACCAAGGAAGCTCATCGGTACGGCACGTGTAAAATACTCACTGAAACCGAGGGCTGATGCAGCAATGGGAGCGGAGAATCCCACAATGAATGAAACCCATCCGCTGAGAAATCCGAAAACAGGATGGTACAATCTTGAGAGAAAAAGGTATTCACCTCCGGCACCCGGCATTGCGGCGCCCAGCTCACCATACGATAATGCCCCGCATAATGCTATTATGCCTCCCACAAGCCAGAGTGCAAGCATCAGAAGCGGATTATTGAGGCCCGTCATTAGCAATCCTGTAGTCGTGAAAATGCCGGCGCCTATCATATTGGCAACAACAATGTTGGTAGCAGGGAACAGGCCCAGCTTCCTCTGAAGCTTATCTTCCGTCATGTTTATCAGTATTATTTTTCAGCTCGCTTGTAACTTATTGCCAAACCACCCCCCTGGGAATTGACAGTTGTCTCGTAATTCTTAAGACTTTTAACATACTCGAGGTATTCCATCTGCCCGCTCCTGTAACCTCCACGACCTCCCCTGTCATATACATTATGAGAAGTGAAACAACCGCCAACTTTCAGCTTCGGATCAATGTCAATAAAATATTGTTTGTACCAATCCTTATCTGCATCACTGAAAACAAAATCAAAGGGACCTTTAAGCTCTTTCACGAGCTGGTGGGCATCAGCAAGCCGTGCGTCGATGTACTCAGAAAGACCTGCTTTTTTGAAATTCTCTAAAGCCTCCTTATGCCTTTCTTCGTCAATATCAATTGTGATGAGTTTGCCTCCCGTTTTACTAAGAGCCCATGCAATCCATATTCCTGAATGACCTGTTGAGGTGCCAATCTCAAGTGCATTTTTATAATTGCCTTTGATTATAATATCGTAGAGCGTCCTACCATCAACGTCAGGAACATTCATATCATTCCAGCTGCCCCTGCTTTCATCAAGAAATTTCCTGACTCTCTCATCCAGGGCAGTATTTTCCTTCAGGTTTTGAGCAGTCAGCAGAACCGGGAGTAACAAAAAGATCACTACTCCGGAAATGATCCGGGCATTACCTGTATTTTTCATACAACTGTTTTATTAAGTTATTGATTATATGACAAACAAACAGTGTATTCTATTTCAATGTTTACTTAAATATTTTAAAATATTCTTATTTCATTCAACAATATTCATTAAATATAACGAGAGTTTTTGAGAACTTCACCCGGATTAAAAGGTATCTTTGTATAAGAAAATGACTTTTTATTGAAATGTTTTAATCGCATTTAAGATAAATAGTTAGGTAAATGGTGCCAACTGACGGTCGCCATTTTTCATAATGTTATGTATGTAGTTCCGGGTATTAACTCAATTTGTTTGGTTTATGCATACAGTGAAAAAATTTCTCAAGGCGGTAATAATTCTTATAATAGCATTATGGGTTATATTCTTCGGAATAATTATTTATGGATCTATCTCTGATTACAGGCCGGAGGACAAAATCGTAATAGAAGAAAGCAAAACGCCGGCCGTTATCGATGATTCTGCTTTCATTTCAGTCCTCACCTGGAACATCGGTTACTGCGGGCTTGATGAAAAAATGGATTTTTTTTATGATGGCGGGACACAGGTCAGGACCAGCCGTGAAAGCTTCAACAGAAATTTTTCGGCTGTAACTGATTTTCTTAAAGGGAATGACACTATCGATTTCATGCTTCTTCAGGAAGTTGACAGGAACAGCAGGAGAAGCTATCGCACCGATGAACACGCCGCTATCGGGGATCACCTTGAAATTTCTTCTGCACAGTTTGCAATTAATTACAAAGTTTTCTTCGTGCCGGTACCGCCGGCCTCGCCAATGGGTAAAGTCCTTTCCGGAATTTCTATCCTGGGCTCGAAACATCCTGCTTCCTCGGTAAGATATTCTTTCCCGGGAAAATACGGCTTTCCCAAACAGTTGTTCATGCTCGACAGATGTTTCCTAGTCAACAGGTATCCGCTTAAGAACGGAAAGGAGCTTGTTCTTATAAATACCCATAATGAAGCATTCGATCCGGGTGAGATCAGGAGAGCCCAGATGGAGTATCTCAAGACTTTTCTCCTTGAAGAATATGGGAAGGGAAATTTTATCATCGCCGGTGGCGACTGGAACCAGGCACCCCCTGATTTCAAGCCACAGTTCCCGGGTGATGTGGTGAATACAAGTCAGATGGTGATGAAAAGCGATTTTCTCCCTGCGGGCTGGACCTGGACGTACGATAATACTGTGCCATCAAACAGGACGGTCACTGCTCCATATAATCCTGATGTGACAGCAACCACTGTTATTGATTTCTTCCTTCTTTCACCTAATGTTGAAAGTGTCTCAGTAAAATGTGTTGATCTTGACTTCAGGAATTCAGATCATAACCCGGTGATACTTAAGACTAAGTTAAATATCTGAAAGGCTTGCACAACCAGTTTTAAACAAAACCTCCCCGGAAGCGTTTTTTTTGTATCTTGCTTGTTAGATTTTATTATAAACAAATATTATGAACTTCACTGATTTCGTTACACATCACGGTAAAAAAGTTAACAAAGACTATTTTATTACACTCATACAGGTTTCGAAAACCGACGGGAAAATAGCTCCTCCTGAAATGGAGATGCTCTATAAGGAAGGAAGAAAGTTCGGTTTGACCGAGCCCGAGATTGAAAAGCTGATTAAATCCGAAAGTCAGCATGCCTACCATGCCCCTTACAGCCTTCATGATAAGTTCGAACATCTTTACAATGTAGCTGTAATGATACTCGCTGATGAAGAAGTAACCGAAAGAGAGAAAAAAATGCTTAGAAAATTTGCAATTGAAGCAGGTTTCCAGGACAAAGCCATTGATAAACTTATCGACCTTCTTCTCGACGGGATAAGAAAAGACGAAAGCGAAGAGGATCTGCTCGAGCAGTTTAAAGAGATACTGTTTAAGTAAAACTTTTATATCCGGTTTCAAACCCTTCTTTGCTGACCAGAGAAGGGTTTTTTGTTTCTCGATTGCACCTCAATTGCCGTTGGCTTCAGCCTCAATTGCCCCTCAATTGAGGGTGTATCAAAGCCTTTTTTAACCGCAAAGTACGCAGAGTTGACGCAAAGAACGCAAAGTTAAAATGCTGAAATAAAAGCCTTTGCGCTCTTCGCGAAATTCTTTGCGACCTTTGCGGTCAATGGATTTTGACTTTTGATACACCCTCTCCAGAAAAATCAGAAGAATAATATTGTTTAGCATCTAAACAATACATATCTTTGTTTAGTATCTAAACAATATCTTAATGAACAGCGAATTACAGAGTCTCATTGACCAGTTCTTAAAAATCCTTCATCTTTATTCAGTAATAATCAGGAAACCAAAAGATTATGGCACCGGAGACCTCCTCTACCTGACAGAGATTCATACTCTGACAATGATCAGTAAAAATGATGAAGTTAACCTGACGCAATTGGCTGAAATAATGGGAGTCACAAAAGGTGCGATTTCTCAAACCATAAGAAAGCTGACAGTGAAGAATCTGATTGTCAAGAATAATACTACAAACAGGAAGGAATTTAACCTGAAGTTATCTGAAAAA
Organism: uncultured Bacteroidota bacterium; assembly: GCA_963744745.1. Classification (GTDB taxonomy): domain Bacteria; phylum Bacteroidota; class Bacteroidia; order Bacteroidales; family VadinHA17; genus LD21. Next base: position 273,206 of record CAVUVD010000014.1, read on the forward strand.
GGTAAGATAGTGATCAGAGGACTTGAAAGCTTTCAGCAGGAGATTTTTGCTTTTGCAAAAGGTCTTTATGAAAGCGCCAAACCCGATGACAGGGAATTGGTCAAACGTCTATTTACAGCAATATCCACTAATATGGAGGAGCGTGTCAAAGCCTTATAATTCTTTTGTCATGAGAAGTGTAATAGCAACAGTCCTCCTCTTTACAACTGTAAACCTCAGCTCACAGGAAGTGCTTGATGAATATATAAGGTTAGGTATCGAGAATAACCTGGCTCTGAAGCAAAAGGAATCTGATTACAGGAAGAGCATCGAAGCCCTTAACGAAGCAAGGGCTCTTTTCTATCCCGATATCTCTTTCCAGGCACGGTATACTGTTTCTGAAGGTGGCCGTGTAATTGAGTTCCCTGTAGGTGATCTCCTGAACCCGGTTTATATGACTCTCAACTCGCTGACATCATCACAATTGTTCCCTCAGCTCGAAAACCAGGAAATACTTTTTTTGCGTCCTCATGAACATGAAACGAAGCTTCGGCTGGTACAGCCCGTGATCAATCCTGATATCTATTATAACTCGAGAATAAAAAAGGAGCTCTCACTTTTGCAGGAATCAGATGTGAACCAGTACAAGAGAGAGCTCACCGCAGAAATAAGGAAGGCATATTATAATGTGGCAATGTCCGAAGGTGTTTTTTCAATGCTCACTGAAACCAGAGGCCTTCTGGTTGAAAACATCAGGGTAAACAATAAACTGATTGAGAACGATAAGGTAACACTCGATTACCGTTACCGTTCACAGGCCGAACTCGACAAGTTTGACCAGGAGCTGCAGAATGCTGAGAAGAACCGGAAAATTGCCTGTGCATATTTTAATTTTTTGCTGAATAAAGCTCTTGATGACATTATTACGATAGTACAGCCTGATGTCTTTCCATCGCTTTCCGGAATATCCGCTGAGTATGCCAGGGTTGCACTGGAAAACAGGGAGGAGCTAAAGAAGCTTGAATTATACGGTAATATAGCAAGCTTAAAGGAAAATATGGAGCAATCCGGAAAGATCCCGGAATTATCCCTTGTTGTTGATTATGGATTCCAGGGAACTGAGTACCGTTTTAATCAGGAACAGGATTATCTGCAGGCTTCGGCCTTACTCTCCTGGAATCTGTTTAAAGGATTCCAGAACCGTTCCAGGATAAGGCAGGCTGAAATTGATAAGGAAAAAGCGGCTGTTCAGATCGAGGAAGCAGCGAAGCAGATTGAATTGCAGGTAATAAGTACAATGAATGAATTACTCTCAGCCGAAAAAGGTATTGCTGCCGCAGAATCAAGGCTACGGAATTCCAGTGAGGGTTTCCGGCTGGTGAAGCGCAAATTCGAGGAAGGTCAGGCGTCGCAGATCGAGTTTATGGATGCAAGGACAACAATGACCCAGGCCGCCGTTAACCTCATTATTTCGAAGTTCAACTACCTGTCAGCTTTTGCTGAATTTGAAAAAGTTTCAGCAAGCGGGAATCAGTAATAATAACATATATATGAAAATAAAGAACATCTATCTTACAGCATTCATAATACTCCTGGTGGCTTGCAGGAGCAAAGCGCCTGTAAATACCATTGAAGAGCCCGTAAGAGTTAAAGTGACACCGGTTCTCAGCGGAAAACTGAATATCCCTGTTCACGCTTCAGGCCTGCTGGCCGCGGCTGATGAAATTAAATTGTCGTTCAAGACAGGCGGGATCATTGAAAGTATAAACGTCAGGGAAGGTCAAAAGGTAAAAAAAGGAGCTCAGCTGGCCTGTTTAGATCTGTCTGAAATCAAATCAGCAGTTAATCAGGCCAGGAACGGTTATGAAAAAGCTCTCAGGGATTTTACAAGGGCTGAAAACCTTTACCGTGACAGCGTTGCAACACTCGAAATGAGACAGAATGCAACCACGGCACTGGAAATAGCAAAATCAAACCTTGAAGTGGCTGAATTCAATTACAGGCATTCAAGTATAATCGCGCCCTCAGATGGTATCATATTGAAGCAGGTTGCACGTCAGAATGAGATGGTAGCCCAGGGATATCCTGTCTTCCTCTTCGGATCATCAGGGAAATACTGGAAAGTAAAGTCAGGATTATCTGACAAGGATATTGTGAAAATATCAGCCGGAGATTCTGCCACTATATCATTCGATGCGCACCCTTCAGTAAAGTTCAGAGCAATCGTGGGAGAAACCGGGGCAATGGCCGATCCATATACAGGTACATTCGAAACAGAGCTTCTGTTCGACGGAGGCAATTACAGGCTTGCTTCCGGTTTTATCGCTTCTGTTGACATTTTTCCCTTGTCAGAGAAAAAATTCACGATGGTCCCGGTTGGCTCGATTACAGAGGCCCACGGAAATCAGGGGTACGTTTATGCCATTTCAGATTCCCTCAGGGTAATGAAGATTAAAGTCAATATACAGGGTATGCCGGACACCATTGCAGCAGTCACGGGCATCCCTGACAATGTGAAAGAGATTGTATCAGAAGGGGCGGCATATCTGCATGACGGAATGAAAGTGGTGGTTGTGAGGTAAATGGAATATTAAAATCAATTTGCACACATGAAAATTTCCGAATTATCAGTAAAGAATTACCAGTTTACGATCATAATTTTCCTGCTCCTTGTTGCATTGGGAATATATTCATTTCTAAAGATACCCCAGGCTGAGGATCCCGAATTCCCGATAAGTATTTTTCCTGTTATTGCGATATACCCCGGAGCTTCACCTGCAGATATGGAGCAGCTTGTTGTGGATAAAGTTGAGGAGAGCCTTAATGAACTGGAAGATATTGAAACAATTGAAACAGAGATTAAAGACGGCGTTGCTGTAATCGTAATTGAATTCTCATCCGATACCGATCCCGACAGGAAATATGATGAGATTCTGCGTCAGATAAACTCCATAAAGACTGATCTCCCTGAAGATCTATACAGTATCGAAACACTCAAGATACAGGCTGGTAACACGAACATTATACAGAGTGCATTAGTATCCGGCAGCGCTGATTATGCTGAGCTTAGCAGCTATGCTGAAGATCTGAAAGACAGGATCAAAGCTGTGAGCGGTGTGAAGAAAGCTGAAGCAATTGCTTACCCTGAACGGGAGCTAAGAGTAGCGCTTAACATGGCAAAAATGGCCTTGTTGAAACTTTCCGTAAATCAGGTCATGGGAGCTATTCAGAGTGAAAATGTGAATATCCCTGGCGGAAGTATAGAAATCGGACCAAAGAAGTTTAACGTAAAAACAGGCGGAGGATACAGGAGTCTCAGAGAAGTTGAAAGAACAATAGTTGGTTCGAATGCAGGCAAACTAGTCTACCTTAAAGACATTGCTGAAATAAAATGGATCGATGAAGATCTGAGATATTATGGCAGGTATAACGGGAAAAAAGCCATTTTCCTCATTGCCACAATGAAGGAAGGGCAGATTATAAGGCAAGTACGTGATGATATCTATTCTGTTTACGAAAGCTTTGAAAAAGAGCTTCCTGAGGGCATGACATTGGAGCAGGGTTTCGACCAGTCAAATAATGTCAGTCATAAGCTTGGCAGGCTTCAGAAAGATTTCCTTTTTGCATTTATCCTGGTTCTGATCACACTACTGCCTCTTGGTTTGAGAGCTTCAGGTGTGGTTATGATCTCCATCCCTTTATCGATCCTTATCGGCATTACCGGATTATACCTGCTTGGTTTCAGCATCAATCAGCTCACGATCGTGGGTGCTGTGATTGCTCTCGGTTTGCTTGTCGATGATTCAATTGTTGTTGTGGAAAACATTACACGATGGATCAGAGGTGGTACAAAACCTTATGATGCGGCAATACTTGCTACAAAACAGATCGGTCCGGCTGTGCTTGGGTGTACCGCAACCCTTATACTTGCATTCCTTCCGCTTATGTTCCTTCCCGGTATGGCCGGGAAATATATGCGGTCGTTGCCGACCTCAGTCACTCTTATAATTATCGGCTCTTTGTTTGTTGCGCTGACTATCATACCTTTTATTGCCAGCAAATTATTCAAAGGAGATGTTGATCCTGAGGGTAACAGGATATTGAAGGGTTTAAACAGGGGAATTGATTTTACGTATGGCAGGGCATTGCACTGGTGCCTTGATCACCCTTTCGTCACGGTGATCATTGCAGGTTTACTATTTATTTCATCGTTATTTCTCATCAATGTTATAGGTCTCAGTCTTTTTCCCAAGGCCGGATTACCTCAGTTCTTTATCACGGTAGAGACTCCGCGGGGCAGCAATATACATGAAACCGATAAAGCTGTGAGGTTTGTTGAATCAGTACTCAAAGACCGTCCCGGGGTGAATTATTATATGTCGAATATCGGTAAAGGTAACCCACAGATCTTTTATAACTCTTTCCAGAAAAGCGAGCAATCGGCTATCGGTGAGGTTTTATGTGAAACAACCTCCCGTGAGCAGCCTGAAATTGACCGCTTCATTGAAAAATTGAGAGACACCCTCGAGACTTATGTAAATGCCAGGATCTATATTCACGAATTCGAGAACGGAATGCCTGTCGATGCAGCAATTGCATTAAGGCTGGTTGGAGAAAACCTGGATTCACTAAAGGTATATTCGGAAAAAATTGAAAACATACTTGCCGCCAATCAGGGTACTATTTATACAAAAAATCCTTTAAACCAATCACTTACAGATGTAAAGGTTGTAGTGAACAGCGAAAAGGCAGGTATTTTCGGAGTTCTGCCTTCAGAGATCGATAAGACAATAAGGCTCAGCCTTGCCGGGTTGACTGCAGGAAAATACCGCAGCACTGAAGGAAAAGAATACAACATTAACCTGGTGCTTCCTGAAAAGGAGAGCATGTCTCCAACGTCTCTCGGGAGCATATATATATCTTCCCTCACGGGAACACAAATACCTCTCTCGCACCTTGCATCGGTCGTATTAAGCAACTCCCCTACGCTTATTCAACATTATAATAACGAGAGGGCGATGACAATTGCAGCCTCGGTAAGAACCGGATATAATACTAATGAAGTAACCAAAGAGATCCTCGATGAGCTGGATAAGCTCAGATTACCTGAAGGCTTTCATATTGTTCCTGCAGGTGAAATTGAAGGAAGAAGGAAAAGCTTCAGCGGAATAGGTACCGCAATCCTGATAGCGATTTTCGGAATCTTTGCCATCCTCATTCTCGAGTTCAGAACTTTCAGAAGCACACTTATTGTATTATCGGTTATTCCCCTGGGTTTCATTGGCGGACTGGCAATGTTGTATTTGACAGGGTATTCCCTTTCTTTTGCAGCTGCAATCGGCTTTGTAGCCCTCACAGGTATTGAAATCAAGAACTCGATACTGCTTGTCGATTTCACAAACCAGCTGAGGCAGCAGGGTGTCTCATTGAATGATGCTATTGTTAAGGCCGGAGAGATCAGGTTCCTGCCCGTGCTTCTCACAACATTCACTGCAATTGGCGGATTGCTTCCCATTGCCCTTGGCAACTCAAACCTTTATTCCCCACTGGCTTATGTTATCATTGGCGGACTGATCACCTCAACACTTTTTGCCAGGCTGGTTACACCTGTAATGTACAGGATTATTCCGCCTGAGGTGTAATAGTCTTTTTACGAAAACAGGGATGAAGTCAATTTATTTCAATTAATTATTAGATTGCAGCCTCAATTTTAATTTTATATCACTTTATGAAATTATTCCGCTTCTTCTTCTGCCTGCTGATCATTTCAGCATCTGTAATTAGTGCTTCCGCACAGGATAAAGTAGTAAGATCCATTATAGAGACCGGTAAGACCGACAACCGTACAATGAGGCACCTTGACATTCTTGCCAACCAGTTCGGAGGAAGGATCCTGGGATCTGGCGCTTACGAGGATGCGTCAAAGTGGTGTGCAAGTGAATTCAGGAAGTGGGGCATGGAAGTGGAAATGGATGAAGTCGGTTCCCTTCCGGTAGGTTTTAACAGGGGACCCTGGTCAGGCAGACTCCTGGGGGAGAATCCGATGACCCTTCATTTTGCCACACCTTCATATACAGCCGGGACAAAGGGCGTACAAAGAGGTCATGTAGTGATGGAACCAAGGACTCAGGCTGATTTCGACAGGATGAAAGGAACTCTTAAAGGCGCCTGGGTGCTGATATCAGGAAAGAATTCAGGCTGGCCCGTTGATTATTCTGCAACAGGAGATTCAATCAGGGCGATAGCAATAACCGAAAATGAAGAAATCGGTAAAAAGAACAGGGATATCATGATGGAGAACAGGCAAAATGCCGGTAAGGAGGAAAAACAGCTTTTGCCATATAAGGAAGAACCAGCACTTTTCTACAAGCAGATGCGTGAAGCCGGTATCCTGGGTATAATCCAGTCTTCATCAGTACCAATCCGCGCACTTTACGACAGGAAAAACCTTGAGAAGATGAGCTTTGAAAATCTGCCGGCCGTACCTGACATAAAGCTCGATGAGCACCAGTATGCGGTAATCGAGCAGATGGTAAAGGAAAGAAGGTATTTTCTGCTTGAATTCGATATAAGGAATCATTTCAGACCTGGTCCGGTAAAGTACCATAATGTCATAGGTATTATCCGTGGTACAAAATACCCCGATGAATATGTAATGATGGGTGGTCATCTCGATTGCTTTGATGTGGCAACAGGCGGTGTCGACGATGGTTCAGGTATAACGCCGGCAATGGAAGCTGCCAGGCTCATAATGGCAGCCGGTGGCAAACCGAAACGCACAATCCTTGTATGTCTGTGGGCGGGAGAAGAATTCGGGCTGTGGGGATCAAAAAGCTGGGTGGCTGAAAACACTGAAAAATTACCGCGAATATCGAATTATTTCAACCGGGATTATACTCCCACAGTAGCGAACAGCCTTACGGTTTCTGAGGCTATGTATGACGATTTTCAGGAGGTATGTGAGCCATTGAATTCTATTAATACAGATTTCCCTTTCACACTTACAAAGCGGGCAACTCCTGCGGGACCGAGGCCAAAATCAGCCGGCGGATCAGATCATGCATATTTTGCAATTAACGGTGTCCCAACCTTATCGTTCAGTCTGGCCGATACAAAAGGCTATAACTTCGATTATCAGGAGATCTGGCATACTGAACGGGATACATATGACAAAAGCATCCCCGAATACCAGAACCACACTGCGGTGGTTACAGCAGTAGTTGTTTACGGTTTGGCAAATATTGATCACCTGCTTTCACGAAATGGTCTGTATAGCGATACACCGGCAAATATCACAACAACAGGAGGAGGTAACTAGATACCAAGAGTCTGAAATACCCGGTGAATCAGGCCCGGTCAGGCCTGAATAATGAACACTTATAGATTCCTGCTCTGTTCAAAAAGTATTTGAATGAGGTTGAAAGCACCCCAAAACCATATACTATGCTTCGCGGAATATTAATTGAGGAAGCTTCACTGAAATACTTTGTAGGACAGGAAATCTCACCGATCCTGTAATCCTTGTACAGAACCTGGGCAAGAAGCTGATTATCAAATACAAAGTCATCTGAGTTATTCATATAATTTATATTCTCAAGGACCTTTCTTGAGTATGCTCTGTAACCTGTATGATATTCAGCAAGCTTCTGATTCATCAGTATATTCTGGACAAATGTGAGTACCCGGTTAAAAAAGTACCTGAAGTAAGGCATATTTCCCCGGAGAGCACCCTTGCCAAGTATCCTCGATCCCAGTACAACATCATACAGTTCATTTGCTATCAGGTAGCACATTGAATGAATAAGTCTTGGTGTATATTGATAATCAGGGTGCAGCATTATAATAATTTCCGAATCAAGTTCCAGCGCCTTATTGTAGCATGTTTTCTGGTTTGCTCCGTATCCCTGGTTAATGCTGTGAGGAATGATATGTTTAATACCGAGATCTTTAGCTATTGATATTGTATTATCGGAACTTTTATCATCAGTAAGTATAACGTCATCAACAATATCAAACGGTATCTCACTGAATGTCATCCTCAGGGTTTTCTCCGCATTATAGGCAGGAAGCACAACTGTAATTTTTTTTCCTCTGATCACTGGCCAGGTTAATTTTCAGGTGGTTTATTAATTGATTTAAACGAGCATAAATTAACGTATTTTTTTAAACAGATCATACATTTTAGTCTCTACCCCAACTTTGCTGAAATTTACCGTATCGGCAACTGCAGAGCCTTTACTGACTAAAAGATATTCTTCGGGAACATTAATGTGTACACCGATATCATAATATCGGGCAAAATAGCATTCCAGCGAATAATTTAAAGCAATAACCTCATCAATTGTTATTGCTGAATTTGCAGGTATTGTTTTCCCGATGGCATGAACATCATGCAGCATATCCCTGTCGCGACTGGTTTTTCCTTTTTGTGAGAGAGAAATGAAGATTGCAAAAATAAGGATGACGGATCCGGATAATGCGGCAATCCGTTGTGCTGAAGGAGTCTTTACGATTGAATCCCTGAACCGGGTAACAGCAGGAGCTAATATTATACCCGCACATATTCCGAAATAAGGGAAAGACGGGATCAGGTAAAACCCCCTTTGCACCATCGTCAATGCCAGAGGAGCAGCTGCTGCGAGTCCGGTGAGAAGAAAAAAGATTGTATGACGCTTATTGAAGGGCGCAAGTTTTGTCTTTTTAATGCGGAATGTTACAAAAAACAGAAGAATGATAATGAATAATGGTATCAGTTCATTAAAAAGCCTGAAAACGATATAGAGCCTGGTATTTACAGTCGGGGCATCAGCTATCCGCTGTAATAATCGTTCATTCAGATAGAAGTTGAGGCTTTCGCGGCTTTCAGGAATACTAAAGAGAATAAAATATCCAAGGACGGGTATTATCAGCATCGAAAAAGTACCTGAAACCATCTTCAGGAAAGTATCCTTTCTGAAGACCAGCCAGTAAATAAAAGGAACAGCAAGAGGAAATGCACCTGGTACTCCTTTTGTCATTGTAGCCAAAAAAACAAAAAGTCCTGAGATCAGTAGTTTAAGAAAATCTGACAGGTTTTGACCGGAACTGCCCCTGAAAGCAAAAATAACAGCTCCCATGGTGAAGATACCCATTGTATTCTCCATCATGTTATTGGTAAATGCCCAGAATGATGTTGGGATGATTATCCACAGAAATACAGGTAACCAGGCTAAACCCTTCAGGCTTGTAACTTCTTTTGAAACATCCTTCCACAGGATAATTATCAGAAAAGCTGTAATGCACATAGTGAAAAAGACATAAAGTCTTTCAACATACATGCTGTCACCAAGCACCATGAAAAACAACGACTGTATGCCAAAAGCAAGAGGAGGGTGTTCATGAAAGTTATGCGACCCTGCAAGAGAGTAAAAAGGGCTTGCTACAGGTTGCCAGAAGGTTCCATTTCCGTGTGCAAGATTCTGTGAAACGCTTGTATATAACATTCCATCAAGGAACATTCCATCCTGAATCAGTATCGGAACAGTAAGAATTACTGCTATACCAGCTGTGAAGATCCAGAAAGGGAAATTTTTATTGTTAATGTAACTGATCATCAGATAATGTTCTTGATTAATGCTGGATACTCACAAATTTAATTGTTCCTTTTAATTGGCAGCATAATCCGGTTCCTGATTGATGTTTTTTTTGAAATGATGAAAATCTTTACTAACTTGTAAAGATAATAACCTGATTATTAACCTTAACAAATCTGTTTATGAGAATTCTTATCACGGGATTTGTAGCGTTTTTGGTCTGGTGCATATTCTCGGCATGGATGTACAATGACAAACTACTGCCGGTTATGAATGCACCTGAACCGTTACCTGCAATTCCTGAACAAACTTCTGTGGCTGATTCGCTGGCAAAGATATATGCCGCCATGCCGGAGAAACTATCGATCTATTTTGAATTCAACAATGCTGAATTCAAAAGTGATCAGCAAACCGACAGCAAAATTGCTGAATTCAGGCAATGGCTTGATAAATACCCTGAATCAAGGCTGAGTGTGACTGGTCATACTGACCTTGTCGGCACAGAACCTTACAACCTGGATCTTGCATCAAAAAGAGCCGAAGTTGTGGGCAAATATATCCAGAGCCTCGGAATAAGCCCCGACAGAATGCTGGTTGAAGGAAGAGGTGAAACTGAACCGGCGGCAGATTATCTCACAAGCGATGGACGGGCAAAAAACAGAAGAACAGAAATAACAATTAAAATGCAATAAAAATGACACAGTTATTCATTTTGGCAGCACAATCGGTAACCGGAGCTGTTATAACCATTATAGGTTTACTCCTTGTTGCCGGGATCATAGGGTATCTCACGGCTTGGTTTTATGCAAAGTCAGTTTATACTCCTGTTATCAAAGCACTTCAGAAAGAAAAGGAAGACCTTACTGCAAAAGTTGGAGATCTCGGCAGGCAACTGGAGGTAATGAAGAGTCAGGTCATAATTCTGAATGAAACTATTGAAAGACAGGCTGAAAAAATAAAATCACTTGAAAATGAAATCGAGGAGAAGGACAAACAAATAAAAGCGATATCTTCAAAACCTGTTAAATAGAAGCTGAAATTCTTTTATGGATCCTTACATTCTTGCTCAAAACAACTTCAAAGCATTAAAAGATCAGAAAATTGATCTGGCTGTTCTTCCATGGGGCGCTACAGAGGCACATAATTATCATCTGCCCTACGCAACTGATAACATAATGACAGAAAGCATTGCAGCCGCCGCTGCCATGAGAGCCTGGGAGAAGGGGGGGAGGCCTCTGGTATTGCCTGCAATTCCCTTCGGAGTCAATACCGGGCAAATGGATATTAAAGTCAACATAAACCTTAATCCGAGTACACAATTAGCGATTCTTAACGACATTGTTGATGTGCTGAACCGGCATGGTATTTACAGGTTTATTATTTTAAACGGCCATGGAGGTAATGATTTTAAGCAAATTATCCGTGAGCTCGGATTACGTTTCCCGAAAATGTTTATTTGCGGATGTAACTGGTACCAGGCAGTAAATGCGGAAATTTTCGAAAACGGCGGCGGACATGCCGATGAAATGGAAACAAGCATGATGCAATATATTGCACCGGAACTTGTACTTCCTCTTATTGAAGCAGGTGAAGGCAAAGGTAAGAAATATAAAATCAATGCCTTGAATGGCCGCTGGGCCTGGGCTGAAAGAAGATGGTCCCAGGTTACTTCAGATACGGGAATAGGTAATCCATATAAGGCAACTCCTGAAAAAGGAAGAATATGCTTCGATGACGTTGTGATTAAAATCGGTGATTTCATGTATGAATTATGTAAGGCTGACATTAATAACTTATACGAATGAAAACTACAAGAAGGAACTTTATCAGGACAGGAATGGCAGTAATTGGCGCATCACTGATTCCGGCAGGTAATTTTGATCTTCAGAAAGAAAAAGGTAAGAAGGATAAGAATAAGCCGGTTAAAAAAGGTAAGAAGGAGCTCATGACAGGACTCCAGCTATATTCTGTCAGGGAAGAAATGCAGAAGGATCCTAAAGGTTCGCTTGCACTGCTTGCGAAAATGGGCTATGTGTATGTTGAACATGCCAACTATGTGAATCAGAAATTTTATGGTTTTCCGGCACAGGAATTCCGGAAAATTCTGGATGATCTCGGCTTAAAAATGATCAGCGGACATACAGTAATGGGACGGCAGCATTGGGATGAATCGAAACAGGATTTCAGCGACAGCTGGAAGAAGTTAGTGGAAGATGCAGCTGTTCTTGGCCAGCGATGGGTAGTGAGCCCATCGATGGATGACAGTATGCGAAGCAATTACGATGATTTTAAAAAGTACATGGATGTGTTCAATAAAAGCGGTGAGCTGTGCAAAAAATCGGGAATGAAATTCGGCTATCATAATCATGATTTTGAATTCAGTGAACAGCTGAATGGTCAGAGGCTGTTCGATATTATGATGACAAGCCTGGATAATGATCTGGTGGCGATGCAGCTCGATATCGGGAATCTTTATAACGGGGGAGCCGTCGCTCTCGATGTTATGAACAAGTACCCGGGAAGGTTTGAGATAATCCATGTTAAAGACGAAATTCCTTCAAAAGAAGGCAATGAGAAATACGAAAGCACCATTCTTGGAAAAGGAATTGTAAATGCAAAACAGGTAGTCGATCTGGCAAGGGATAAAGGAGGAACTGTCTGCTATATTATCGAACAGGAATCGTACCAGGGAAGGACACCAATGGATTGTGTTGAAGAAGATCTCAAAATAATGAGGAGCTGGGGGTATTAGGACACAGAGCTCAGGGCACAGGGCACAGAGCACAGAGCACAGAGCTCAGGGCACAGGAAAGAACAACTCCGTGATCACTCTGTCAACTCCGTACTGGCAGTTCACAGGCTGACTACAGTGCTGAACCATACTGGGGAATCATAAAATTCAGTGTTAATAAAGGAAAAATAACAGGTATCAGTTTCATGATTCGTGATTCAGCTTTGCATGAGACATTCAATGCGGCTTATGCTAAACATTTTGCAGGTAACGATCTGTATATTCAACAGACCCGGAATGATTGGAACGGTGTACAGACATATCCTTCACATCTCATGAAAAAGCAGGATCTTAACAAAGTCGATGTAATAAGCGGCGCCACTTGGTCTTATAATATTTTTAAAGCATCTTTTCTTGAGGCTTTGAAAGAGAAAAACTAAACAAAATCATACTCAGGATGTTTTTGTGTGGGTGAAGCTTGGATTTCTTCCGGGCTGTGCTTACTTTTATTTATGAAAAAACTGGTCTTTTTTGCAGCCTTCATCCTGCTTGCTTATCCTCTTTTCTCTCAAAAGGTTCCGGTATATGTTGTAATCAACAGGAATGCCAGCCCTGAATGGCAGATCCTCGATGAAAACATGAGTATTGTGTTTCAGAGCAACAGTTTCTTCACTGGCGATACAATTTCTTTTTCACTTGAGGCTAATAAACGGTATTTCTTTTACTACACTGTTACACCGGTGAAAGAGGATACTGTGAATCTTTATTGTCTTGTTCTGGATAAAGAACCTCTTATTCTGGTAAGGTCGGATGATAGTGCCGGAGACCATATTATTCAATTCTTCACGGGAACCCGGTCTTTTGAAACCAAGATAACAGGAGGTACTGATGCGCTTATTTCTGAATTTCCATGGCAGGTTTATATAACTGCCGGTGAATTTACCTGCGGTGGTTCAATCATATCACCAGAATGGATTATCACGGCTGCACATTGTGTCAGGAATGATGCGGGTGTAATAATTCCCGCTGCTCAGATCCGGGTAAAGGCTGGTGCAAATAATCCATATAATAATGCAGAAGGTGCGGTCTACCAGGCAGCACAGGTAATCTCTCATGAAAATTATAACGATGAGACTCTTGAGAATGATATAGCACTCATAAAAGTCAGTAACCCGATCAATATTTCCCAGTCCAGGCCCGTTGTCATGGTTACGCAGGAAGATATTTCCTTCGGCGCAACTGATCCTGGTGTTATGACCTGGGTAACCGGATGGGGTTTAACGTCAGTCAGTCCTGAAGTCTTTCCGACCAGGCTCCAGAAGGTACAGCTGCCAATAGTTACAAACTCGCAGGCTTCCACAGTCTGGCGTTCAATCCCGTCTACAGTCTTAATGGCGGGATTCAGGAATGGCAATAAAGACGCCTGCAGCGGTGATAGCGGCGGACCGCTCGTGGTTCCCGTTCTCGGAGAATACCGGCTTGCAGGACTTGTCAGTTGGGGGAGTTCAGAATGTAATACTTATGGAGCCTACACAAGGATTTCATTATTTGAATCATGGATCAGACGACATACAGGAATATCGGCATTACAGAAACCTCCTGTCCCTTCAGGTGACACTATAATATGCCAGGGACAGCTTTCTGAGAATTACACAGTTGCCGCCGTTCCGGGAATAAGCGGAAGTGAATGGAAGCTGCTGCCTGAAGCAGCCGGTACAATTACAGGGAATGCAACAACTGCAGGGGTTTTATGGAATCCTTCATTCACCGGCAAAGCAACATTGACATATCGTGTGATAAGTAACGGTGTTTATTCCGACTGGTCAAGACTTGAGATCAACGTTGTGAAGAACACAAGATTTATCAGGCAATCAGCCGATACAGCTCTCTGTACAGGGCGACCTGTGACAATCACTATTGTTGCCGAAGGATATAATCTTGTTTACCGCTGGTACAGGAATGGGGTTCTCTTTAATACAGGAACATCCGGGTCAATGACATTTACATCCACCAGACCTGAGGATTCCGGGCTCTACCAGGTAGAAATTTCAGGTGCATGCGGGTCGACACGGTCAGGATTAATAAGCCTTACAATCTATCCTTTAACGAATATATTATCGGTCTCTCCGGATGTGACAGTTCCCTTTGGAAATAATACCACCCTGGAAGTGGAGGCTGCAGGGCATAATCTCACGTACCAGTGGGAGAAAGACAGTGTTTCAATTGCGGGTTTAACCGATTCAGTCTTCATTATTGAAGATGCAAATGCGCCTGATATCGGGCTCTACAGGGTTACTGTAAAAGGTACATGCGGAACTGAAACGAGCGATGATGTTTATTTGTTTGTCGAAGGAGCGCCACAGGCGGGCGGACCTGACGTTTTCCTCTGGCCATCAGTAGTATCTTCAACCTTCAACATTGCAGTGAGCGGGGATGAGATATATTATGTAAATATATATAACATGTATGGTCAGCTTGTTGCATCATTCCGCGGACTGACGTACCAGAATACGCTTGATATTTCCGGCCTGGCCGGTGGAACATATTATGTTACTGTCTATAACAGCAAGTTCAGGAAAACTCTGAGGATTATAAAGCTTTAATTATTTTCTTTTTTCGTAGATTTTTTCTTGCCGTATTTCTTTCAGGAAAAGTGTATGCTGTCCCTGGCTTCATGACCAGTGTCAGAATCAGATGCAGCACATTCAATTGTTGCAGTTTATCATGATCGATTTTTTATAAAGAGATTTTATCTATTTTGCAGCGGACAAAAAAAGCCATAGAATTATGATGAAAAAGACATACAGAATAATGTTGGTCTCAATGATTGGCATGATTTCTTTAGTGAATAAATCGTCAGGCCAGCTGTATGAGTGGAGAGGACCTGGAAGAACAGGGATCTATAATGAAACAGGATTGCTTAAGGAATGGCCTGCCGGTGGGCCACAGATCCTGATGGAAATTGAGGGAATGGGCGATGGTTACTCTTCTCCCACCGTAAGCGAAGATGCAATTTATGTTACAGGGCGAAAGGGCGAAAATGATGTTCTGACAGCAATCTCACATGATGGAAAGAAGAAATGGGAAACAGTGTATGGCAAGGCCTGGATGACAAATCATACCGGCTCAAGGTGCATTCCTACATACTATAACGGGAACATTTTCCTTGTAAGCGGAAGCGGGGACATTGTTTGTGTCGGACCTGATGGAAAGATCAAATGGTCGAAAAATCATTACAGCCTGTATGGAAGCAAGCCGCTGATGTTCGGTATATCCGAATCACCTGTTGTGACAGGTAACATGGTTATCGTTTCTCCGTCCGGGAGTAAGGCATCAATGGTTGCTTTTAATATTACCGATGGCAAGGTGATCTGGGAAGCCCCTGCACTAAGCCAGGAACCTCAGTATATCAACCCGAAGCTTATTGAGTATGCAGGAAAAAAGATTGTTCTGAATGTTTTCGGGAAAGACATAGTTGCTGTTGATGCTGCCAATGGTAAAATACTATGGAAGGTCGATTATTCTGCTGAAAACAATAGTTCAGGAGGCCGGAAAAACCATGCAATTACACCTGTCTTCAGGGATGGGCATATTCTTGTGGCGAATGGTTACGGATGGGTTGCTCTCAAGCTAAAGCTTTCGGCTGATGGGAGCAGTGTGGAAAAAGTATGGGAAAACAGGAATTTTGATCCGCAACTGGGTGGTGTTGTTCTGCTTGGGAATCAGCTTTACGCTTCTAATCACCAGTCGCAACCTGCCGGTTCATGGATATGTGTTGACTGGAATACCGGCAAAACACTCTGGACGGAACGATGGAATGCACAGGGATCGATTATCTCAGCTGATGGGATGTTATATCTTTTTGAAGAAAAAGCGGGTAATGTTGCACTTGTCAGGCCTGATCCTTCAAAACTCGATATTGTCAGTGAATTCAGGGTTACAAAAGGCTCTGGCCCTTTCTGGGCACATCCTGTGATCAGTAAAGGCCGTTTGTATATCAGGCATGGAGAATTCCTGATCGTTTATAACATAAAAGCATAATTCCGGTTAAAGCTCCGGTCGTCCTGCCTGGAGGAACTGATCTGAAAAAATTGTGCTACTTTTCTTCATAAAGCACGAACAAAACATCCATTCCGGGCGTTAGTCCTTGTATAAATAGGGATTAGATTCAGGATGAGATTCGCCTGTGCTTTTATTTTTCTGTTAATCTTTGCGTCTGTTGAGGCTCAGACTGATCTTATTATTTCAGGTCAGACATATACGAACAGCAGTGATACCTGGGCAGGCATAAACATACCCAGGGCAAACCCCACAAAGCTGATATTTAAAAATAACTCTATCACTTCATCCAACCGGTTTGGTTATCTGCTGCAGGCTGGTGATGAATCCCCTGTTGCGACTAATAATAATCTAGATGGCGCCGTGATTACCGGGAACATGCTTACCTGGCGGGGTTCTGATATGGAAGTTATCCCTCATGGACTCTTTACAGGTCATAATAGAAACGTCCTGATAAAATATAATTATCTCAACTATGTCCCGATGGGAATCATCAGGAAATCGGGGAATAACATGAGCAACACAGGTGGAGGTGTAGCATACAACATTGTTAAAGGAGGTGCCGTGGCATTGGTCATCAAAGGAATGAGTAATGTCAACGTCTTCAATAACACTTTTTACACTGACAGAACTCCTGAGCAGACATGGAGACCCTTATTATATATTTATACAAACACTGACCAGGGACTATACTCTGTTGCCCATGGAACAAAGATTTATAATAATATTTTCTATACAAAATTTAATACTCCGGCAATAACTGTTCTTGACCAGGAGAGCCTTGCAGGATTAGAGTGCGATTATAATGTGTACTGGAGTGAATCAGGTGCGCCTGTCTTTGTGATAGGCAATGTTAGAATGACTTTTGCCCAATGGCAGGCAAGAGGTTATGACACGCACTCTGTTGTCATGAATCCTTCCTTCAGAAATCTTACAGGTTTCGTTCCTGATAAGAGAATAAACAATGGAAAGGATCTTGGTACAGAATGGGCAGCCGGTTTGTCCCCCGGAGCAACCTGGAGTTCAGCAGATCCGGCAACAACCTTACAAAATGGACCCTGGCAGGTAGGGGCAGTGATACATGGGAGTGAAGGTGGTGAAACAGGAACTTTTGAAATAAT
This sequence comes from uncultured Bacteroidota bacterium, assembly GCA_963744745.1. Classification (GTDB taxonomy): domain Bacteria; phylum Bacteroidota; class Bacteroidia; order Bacteroidales; family VadinHA17; genus LD21. Next base: position 290,668 of record CAVUVD010000014.1, read on the forward strand.
TCAATCGGTATTATCTGGTCAGATGCCTTCAACTATAGAGATAACATTTTCGCAGCCACTGGCACAAAATACACCACCCTCAGGGGCCTTTGCAGTAAATATTAATTCATCACCAGTACAGGTTGATAATGTAACCATTTCAGGAAACAAAATACTTCTTACATTTTCAGGGACTATTAATCCTGCCGATGTAATAACTGTAAATTATTCCAGGCCTTCCATTAATCCAGTGCAGAGCCTGACAGGACAGCAACTTGAGTCTTTCAGCGGGTACACAGTAATAAACAATCAGGGAGGAACAGAAATTAGCATTTATCCGAATCCGGCAAAAAGGTTTTTTAATATCTCAAACCCGGGCAATTCTCAGCCTCCGCAGATCATCAGGATTTATGATCTATCCGGGAAGCTGCGGTTCAGTCTGGAATCCGCAACAGAATTCCTTTACCGGATACCAATCGATCTCGCAACCGGAATCTATATTCTGCATATTGAAACTGCCTCCGGCACCGATCATTCTCAAAAGCTGATCGTAGTTGAATAGGCAACTATCAGGATTTCTTTTTAGGCCTCATGTAACAAATAGGATATTTGACCGTTAGCATACAGGAAGAAGTCAATAATATAAATAGTTTAATCAAATTTATGAGATTAGGATTTAGCCTTTTATTCCTTGTGACAGCTATGACTGTCAATGGACAAACAGAGCTCCTGATGAGCGGAAAAACATACACCAATTCTGAAGATACCTGGCTCGGTGTCAATATCCCTCGAAATGAACAGACCAAACTTATCTTCAAAAATAACTCGATTTCATCTGTTAACCGTTATGGGTATATGTTACAGGCAGGTGATGAGGGTGTCAGGACAACTAACAACAAACTCGATGGTGCAATTATTACAGGCAACAAATTCAACTGGACCGGTACAGACATGAGCGTAATTCCACATGGATTATTTACCGGTCACCAGAAGAATATAGTCGCCAAATACAACTATCTGAAAGATGTTCCTATGGGGATCATTAGGAAATCTGCAAATAACATGACGAATACTTCAGGAGGAGTGGCATACAATATCGTCAAAAACGGTCTTGTTGCGATGGTTGTCAAAGGAATGAGCAATGTGAACATATTCAACAATACCTTTTACCAGGAAAGAACGACCTCCCAGACCTGGAGGCCCCTGATACATATATATACAAATACTGATAACGGAAATAATTCAGTGGCACATGGCACAAAGATCTATAATAACATATTCTACACAAAATACCAGACCTTATCGATCACGATTGCGGATAATGAAAGTCTGCAAGGTCTCGAGTGTGATTACAACGTGTACTGGTGTGAAAACGGCTCCCCCAGGTTTTCCGTGGCTGGTTCCGTAAAGACCTTTGAACAATGGCAGGCTATGGGATTTGATCAGCATTCCGTTGTCATGAACCCGAAATTTAAAGACCTTGTCAGCTTCGTTCCTGAACAAAGGCTCGATCATGGGAAAGACCTTGGGGCAGAATGGCAGGCTGGACTTGCAGTAAATGCTGTCTGGAGTACAACTGATCCTGCCACAACCCAGCAAAACGGAAAATGGCAGGTTGGAGCTGTAATTCATGCAGCCTCAACAGAGGCCACACCTCCGGCGCCAGCACCTGTTCCTGGACCTGAGTATCTCAGCTCTGTAGTAAGAAATGATGCTCCTTCCATTTTGGAAATTACATACAACTCACCGCTGGCCAGCATTGTTCCGCCTGCTTCAGCTTTTTTGGTTACCGTAAATTCTTCATCAAGAAACGTAAATGCTGTGATAATTGCCGGCGAAAAGATAAATCTTACACTTCAGCAGCCGGTTGTGTTCGGCGATACCCTTAAAATATCCTACACAAAACCTGGAACAAATCCCCTGCAGAATCCTGCTGGCGGTTTTGCTGCCTCAATAATTTCTAAACCGGTAACTAACAGTGTGAATGCAATTGTTCCACCGCCTGATACTACAGCAACAGGTAATACTCCGGGTACCGGAACTGACCCCGGAACCGGAAATGATACGGGAACTGGCGGTACAGGAACAACCGGTGATACAGGAGCAAGCGGAGATACAGGAACAGGTAGTGCACCAGGATCGGGTGATAATGCTCCTCCCACAACCACCGGACCTGAAATAATCTCAATCACTTCAAATACAGTAAAAGACTCCATTAATATTGAGATGTCATACCCGGATGCCAATACTGTAAAGACATTAAAAGTTTTCGATTTCTCCGGTAAACTCTGGTTGGAAAAGTCGCTGGTCAGTATAGGTTCACAGCAGATAAGCCTTGGTGGATTAAAGCCTGGTTTTTATGTGGTCCGGCTTGAAAAAGGCTCTGACACGGTGCTGGTAAGAAAGGTCATTGTTGTGGAATAGCTTCGGGCCGGGATACTGTTTTTTTTGTATCTTTATGAGATTGTAGGTTTTACATCACATTCCCGTATATTCCCATGGAAAAAACCACTTCCGATAAAGTGCTTATCCTTCATCCTGAAGTTATAGGCAAGAATTTTATTCCGGCTGAATATCTTCCTGAAGGAAAGGATGAGTACTATCTCCGTAATACCCAGGTGTGCCATCCGAAAACCGGCTGGAGACATCTTCGTTCCGATGAAGTTGAGCAGCTGGTGAAGAACAACAACACCTCTGATAACTGGGATAATATTCTTGTTACAGATCAGTTTGAGACAAGCCAGATTAAGAACTCTCGCTTTTACGGTCTTGTCAGGATCGGTGCCACAAGGAACGTTATACTGCAACACCATGACCTGAGACTGCCTGCAGGCATCTCAAACAGCCTTATCATTTCATGTGATATAGGTGATGATGTCGCTATCCATGATGTGCATTACCTTGCCCACTATATTATCGGGAATAATTGCATTCTTTTCAATCTCAGTGAGATGCATACAACCGATCACTCCAAGTTTGGTAATGGAATATTGAAGGAAGGAGAATCGGAAAATGTCCGCACCTGGTTGGATATCATGAATGAGACCGGCTGCAGAAGGGTGCTCCCCTTCGACGGGATGACCACTGGTGATGCTTATCTGTGGGCAAAGTACATAGATGATAAGGAGCTCCAGGTAAAGCTGAAGGATATAACACAGGCAAGTATGGATAGCAGGCGTGGTTATTATGGCACAACAGGTACGAATTGTGTTATAAAAAACTCCCAGATCCTCAAGGATGTTAAAATTGGTCCTTACACATATATCAAGGGAGCCAACAAACTGAAGAATCTTACAATAAACTCATCTGAAGAAGAACCTACCCAGATAGGCGAAGGTGTCGAGCTTGTGAACGGGATCATCGGTTATGGCTGTCACATTTTCTATGGCTGCAAAGCTGTTAAGTTCATACTTGGCAATAATTCCAGTCTTAAATATGGTGCAAGGCTGATAAACTCCTTTCTGGGAGACAATTCAACTATTTCGTGCTGTGAGGTACTGAATAACCTTATTTTCCCGGCACATGAGCAGCACCACAATAACTCATTTCTTATAGCCTCTGTTGTTTTTGGTCAGAGTAACATGGCAGCAGGTGCAACAATAGGCTCCAACCATAACAGCCGGGCAAATGATAATGAGATCCAGGCGGGAAGAGGTTTCTGGCCTGGTTTGTGTACAAGTGTAAAGCATTCATGCCGGTTTGCCTCATTTACCCTGCTTTCAAAAGCGGATTATCCTGCGGAGCTTGATATCCCATTCCCCTTCTCATTACTTAACAATAATGTCAACAAAGATCAGCTTGAAGTAATGCCGGCTTACTGGTGGATGTACAATATGTATGCACTTGCCAGGAATGCATGGAAGTTCAGGAGCAGGGACAAACGGGTGCATAAGATTCAGAATATTGAATTCGAAGCTTTTGCACCGGACACAATTGAAGAGATCATAGCCGCAATGAGGTTACTTGAGATATGGACAGCCAAAGCCCAGCTTAAGCAAACCGGTAATGCAGGAAAAATAAGGTCTGATGACACTCTTGCGGAAAAAGGAAGAGCTCTTCTTAAAGGACCCAGGGATACAGTTTCAGGGCTTGCTATACTGGGAGAAAACATGGAAAACAGCAGGCGCAACCAGGTTGTACTAAAGCCTTATGAAGCTTATCATGCTTATGACCAGATGCTGCATTATTATGCTGTGAAGAACCTGATCGCATACCTTGATTTTAACCCCTCTGCGGTTTTTTCAGAAATGCAGGATGAACTAAAGGGCAAACGAATGAAGGAGTGGACCAACCTGGGCGGACAGATAATGCAGAAAAAAGACCTCGATCAGCTCAGGGAAGATATCTGTTCCGGCAAGCTGAAAACATGGAAGGAAATTCACAAACGTAACGACAGGCTGTGGCAGCGCTATCAATACGATAAACAGAAGCATGCATTTGCCATTCTGTGCAGGATACTTGAAACAGATACAATAACTGCAGAACAATGGCTGGCTGCACTCGATAAAGGGCTAGAAATTCAACAGTATATTTCTGACCAGGTATATACATCAAGAAGGAAGGATTACGATAATCCTTACAGATTTATCACGTTCCGGAATACTGAAGAAATGAATGCCGCCATAGGATCTGTCGATCACAACAGCTTTATCATCCAGGTACGTGAGGAGACCAGGGAGATGCAGAAGAAGGTGAATGAAATCAGGTCAAGAATTTAAGCATCAGAAAATCACGGCAAGGTGAGATATCTTACATTCACAATACTCCTTGTATTTTTACTTTATACTAAGGGTTCAGGACAGGAAGACAAACGGCAGACACAATTTGCAGCCTCAGTTAATTTTAACAGCAACGGAATAGCCTCGATACCTGCATTTTCCTTGGGTAAGCCTGCTATCATTGCATCTTTATCGATTACAAAAGGGAGATTCAGCTATGACCCTGTTCTTGCCTATGGACTGAATATGAAACCCTGGTTTATAGACAGCTGGCTACATTATAAGATAATAAGGAAACCGGCATTTGAGCTGCGGACCGGCTTTAATTTCAGTAATTTTTTTACTCAGCAGGATTACAGCGGAGAGATGATCACCAAAAGTGAAAGGTATTTCGCCGGAGAAATTGCAGGCTTCTTTAAGATCACATCATATAATACCCTGTCGCTGATGTACTGGAGCGATAACGGTATGGAGCCGGGATCAATCAGTGGGCATTATGTGAGCCTCATGGATGAAATTTCAAACGTTCCTGTCGGGAATGCTTTTCTTTTCGGCGCTGCCCTGCAGATCTTTTACATCAATTATGATGGAAATAATGATGGATTCTTCACTTCGCCAAGAGTTTCGATGGGATTAAATAAAATCGCTGTTTCAGTTTTTTTCCAGGCATCCCAGGTTATTTCGAGCAATATTGAACCCGATCCGGGATTCAACTGGAATGTTGGAGTGAATTATAATTTTTAAAGGAGGCAGGGACTAAAGTCCCTTGCGATGGCGAGGAACATCTCCTTTCCGGTGGCTTCAATTGGAGGATGCCTCAAAAGTCCTTTTTAACCGCAAAGTGCGCAAAGTTGACGCAAAGCACACAAAGTTAAAATGCTGAAATAAAAACCTTTGCGCTCTTCGCGAAATTCTTTGCGACCTTTGCGGTTAATGGATTTTTGACTTTTGATACATCCTCATTTAGAAGCAATACTCTCCCAAAGTGCTTTAGCCCCTCAAGTTCTTTTCTCTTCTTTCTCCTTAGCTTTTTTTGAGAGTTTCTTATCAAGAGGTATCAGCAGCAGATTAATCGAGACTATTGCTGCAGTACCGATTGCCAATTCAACATAGAATCCTGCCCCGGCAAGACAACCGACAGCCGCACTGCACCAGACGGTGGCTGCAGTAGTAAGACCATATATATCACTACCTTCCTTGAAAATTATCCCGGCGCCAAGGAAACCAATGCCCGTTACTACCTGCCCTATTATCCTTGTAACATCTGTTACATTCCCATATTTTTCAGCGATATTGAATGAAAGCAGAACGAATAATGCGGCTCCTGTTGCCACAAGAGCATTTGTTCTGATCCCCGCAGGTTTGTTCTGCATCTCGCGCTCGATACCGATTATCAGTCCTGCTGCCAGCGCTGCCAGCAATCTGATAGTGAATTCTGAATATGACATTTTTATGCTTTATTCAAATATAACAAATTAAAATCCACTTGGATAACAGAGATATTTCTGTTTTCTGTGTTAGGTTTTAAGTTAAAAATTAGCTATATTTTGATAATAATTTATACAATCATGAAACTGAAACTAAAGATCCTTCCGAAAAAATACATGATCTGCAGATACAGTCCCAGTGCAGCTTTGCCACACTGGCTTGGCACAGCAGGGTTTTTCTCAGTGACAAGGACTCATGAAGAGCTATCAGTTGTTGCCGAACAATCAGAGCCTGCAGGAGAAGATATTGTGTGCAGCCGCGACTGGCGCATCCTGAAGATCGAAGGTCCTCTGGACCTGACACTGATCGGCCTGATCGCCGGGGTTTCCGTGATATTCAAGGATGCAGGCATCCCTATCTTTACCCTGTCGACTTATGACACCGACTACATTTTAGTAAAAGAATCAGATCTTAAACCGGGGAAGGAAGCTCTCGAAGAAGACGGACATGAGGTGACAGGCTTGCTTTTTTGATCCTTTTTTCCGAATTTTAAAAAAAATGTCTCAAAGGAAAGTTATTCTCTTCATCGCGGCCAGTCTCGACGGTTACATAGCAACGCAGGATGAAGACCTTTCATTCCTGTCAATAGTACAGACAGACGGGGAGGATTATGGCTACGGGGAATTCATAAGGAGTGTTGATACTGTTATCATGGGACGTAAGACCTATGACTGGATCATGAAGGAGATGAATGAGTTCCCTCATGCTGATAAAGATGCTTACATAATTACCCGTACTCCCCGTCCCGATAATGAAAGAATAAGATTTTATACAGGCAGTCTCAGGGACCTTATCAGGCTTTTAAAGCTTGACGATAAAGGGAAAAATATATTTATCGATGGCGGCGCCGAGATAATTGACGTTCTTCTGAAAGAAAACCTTATTGATGAGCTTATTATCTCAATAATTCCCATACTCCTCGGTGACGGAATAAGGCTATTTAGGGATAGCCGTCCCGAACTCAGGCTGAAGCTCATGCACTCGGAATGTTACGGAACCGGACTGGTTCAGCTTCACTACCGCGCAATGCCCGCATCCGAAATCATTTAGAATCCTGGTTGCTATTCCTCGATTTCCTTGTGATATTCCTGCAATGATTTCACCTTATATGCGTGATTCTGTCTTTCCCTGATGCCTTCTGCCGACGATCTGGCGGCAGATGTCGTGGTTATATATGGTATCTTGTATTTTATTGCATTCTTCCTGATATAAGAATCATCATATTCACTGAGTCTTCCGGCAGGTGTGTTCACCACAAGCTGGATCTCACCATTCTTGATTGCATCAACAATATTGGGTCTTCCTTCATGGACCTTCAGGACAAGGTTCGCTTCAACCCCATGTTCCGCGAGGAAATCCCTTGTACCGCGGGTCGAAATGATAGTGAATCCCATCTCTTTAAAGTTCCTTGCAGTATCGATTATTTTGTCTTTATCCCTGTCGGCTATTGTTATGAGAACAGCCCCCTTTACAGGTAAAGGTGTTGAGGTTGCTTCCTGCGATTTGAAAAATGCCATACCGTATGAGTCTGCCAGTCCAAGCACTTCTCCCGTCGAGCGCATCTCCGGGCCGAGAAGCGGATCAATGGCAGGGAACATATTAAAGGGGAAGACTGCCTCCTTAACACCATAATGCCTTATCGTTTTATTCTTCAGATTGAATGACGAAAGCTTCTGCCCAAGGAGGATCTTGGTGGCGATTGATGCCATCTGGATATTGCAAACCTTAGATACAAGAGGAACCGTACGCGATGCCCTGGGATTTGCCTCCAGTATGTAAACGGTATCATCGTATATTGCATACTGGATATTAAGCAGACCCACAACTTTAAGCTCCATCGCTATCCGGCGGGTGTATTCATAGATGGTTTTCTTATGTTCTTTCGGAATAATAACAGGAGGAATAACACAGGCAGAATCGCCTGAGTGTATTCCTGCATATTCAATATGCTGCATCACAACAGGCACGAAAGCATCAACGCCATCGGAGATAGCATCCGCTTCAGATTCGATTGCATCTTCCAGGAATTTGTCAAGCAGTAGGGGCCTGTCTGGTGTAACTCCCACCGCTTTGGTAACATATTCTTCAAGCATCTGCTCATCAAGAATTATCTTCATAGCTCTTCCTCCGAGAACATATGAAGGCCTGATCATCAGAGGATACCCTATCCGGTAAGCAATCATCAGAGCTTCTTTAAGATTGCTTGCCATTCCGGACTCTGGCTGCGGAATGCCCAGCTTCTCAATGACCTGCCTGAACCTGTCACGGTCCTCGGCAAGGTCGATTGTTTCGGGAGTGGTCCCGAGTATCTTCACGCCTGCATCAGCAAGCTCCTTTGCCAGGTTGAGGGGCGTCTGCCCACCGAACTGCACAATGACACCTTCAGGTTTCTCCTTTTCATAAATGCTTAGAACATCCTCTGCCGTAAGCGGCTCAAAATAAAGCTTATCGGATGTGTCATAATCGGTCGAAACGGTCTCAGGGTTGCAGTTCACCATAATTGCCTCATAACCAGCAGCCTTTATAGCGAAAGCCGCATGAACACAGCAATAATCAAACTCTATCCCCTGGCCGATCCTGTTCGGACCGCCGCCGAGAACCATTATCTTTTTCCTGCTGCTTACCTCTGTTTTATCAGGAGCATTATATGTGGAATAATAATATGCTGCGTTCTCCACTCCGCTCACCGGGACAGGTTCCCAGGCTTCCTTCACACCGAGAGAGATCCTCTTTGATCTTATTTCCTTTTCAGGTATGCCGAGCAGCTTAGCCAGGTACTTGTCGGCAAACCCATCCTTCTTCGCCCGGATGAGAATCTCATCAGGAAGCATCCTGCCCTTGTACTTTAGTATACTTTCTTCCTCTTCAACAAGCTCCTTCATCTGCTCAATGAACCACTTCTTAATGAAGGTTTTTTCATGAAGCTTATCAATATCGGCGCCTTTGCGAAGTGCTTCGTACATGATAAACTGTCTCTCGCTTGATGGATGTGTAAGCATGCTCATTAGCTCATCAAGAGGCTTTTTGTTGAAGTCTTTTGCAAACCCCAGTCCGTACCTGCCGATTTCCAGAGATCGTATTGCTTTCTGGAAAGCTTCCTTATAATTTTTGCCAATGCTCATAACCTCACCAACAGCGAGCATCTGCGTTCCGAGCTTATCCGCGAGGCCTTCAAATTTCTCGAATGCCCATCGTGCAAACTTAACGACAACATAATCTCCCCAGGGAGTATATTTTTCAAGAGTGCCTTCACGCCAGTAGGGGATCTCGTCAAGCGTAAGTCCACCTGCAAGAAGCGATGAAACCAGGGCAATCGGGAATCCGGTTGCCTTTGATGCAAGCGCCGACGAGCGTGATGTTCTGGGATTAATTTCAATAACAACAACCCGCCCTGTTTTCGGATCGTGTGCAAACTGGACATTGGTTCCTCCAATTACCTCGATTGCTTCAACGATGTCATACGCATGTTTCTGAAGCCTTTTCTGGAGTCCGGGTTTTATTGTGAGCATCGGAGCTGTACAGTATGAATCTCCAGTATGGACTCCCATGGCATCAACATTCTCGATGAAACATACAGTTATCATCTGGTTTTTGGAATCCCTCACAACTTCGAGCTCAAGCTCTTCCCATCCCAGAACAGATTCTTCAATCAAAACCTGGTTTACTATGCTTGCTGCAAGACCCCTGCTGGCAATTGTTCTTAGCTCTTCGAGATTATAAACCATACCGCCGCCGGTTCCACCCATGGTATAGGCAGGGCGTATAACAACAGGGTAACCAAGGGATGCAGCAGCTTTTTCAGCATCCTCAAGAGTGTTCACTGCGATACTTTTCGGCATGTCAATACCAAGCCTGTTCATTGTCTGTTTGAAAGCGATCCTGTCTTCACCTCGCTCGATGGCGTCAATGTTAACACCAATAACTTCAACATTGTATTCTTTGAGAATGCCTTTTTTTGCAAGGAGTGAAGAAAGGTTAAGTCCCGTCTGCCCCCCAAGGTTTGGAAGCAGTGCATCAGGCCGTTCTTTTTTAATGATCTCAGTAAGTGCATATTCGTTCAGAGGTTCTATATATGTTGCATCGGCAATTCCCGGGTCGGTCATAATTGTGGCCGGGTTGGAATTCACCAGTACGATCTTGTAACCAAGAGAACGAAGCGCCTTACAGGCCTGTGTTCCGGAGTAATCAAATTCGCAGGCCTGACCAATTATGATTGGTCCGGAGCCGATAATCAGCACTTTCTTAATATCCTTACGACGTGGCATAACGGTTTGTTTTGAGTTGTTATTAAAGCGGTTAATTTAGAAAAAGCTTTATTACGAAAATGCTGATGCGGTTAAAAATTGTTAGCTAAAATATGAACCTGGTGGAAATTAGAAATTTATTGGATATGCAGTGTATATTGTTTAATTTAGGAAATGAATTATGCAGGAAAGCGGGATGATTCTGTACAAAATTAAGGTCAGCGGTCGTGTTCAGGGTGTCGGGTTCAGATGGAACACAGTCAGGGAAGCCCGGAAAAGGGGAATAACAGGGTTCGTTAAGAATCTTTCCGATGGAAGCGTTTACATTGAAGCTGAGGGTGACAGGGATATACTCAATGACTTTGTCGGATGGTGCCGGACGGGGCCGCCTTTCAGTTCAGTCCATTCCATCGAGGTTGATTCTTTTCCTCCGGAAGGTTATATTGATTTTAGTATATCGGACTAAATCATCACAGTTCATCAACTTATAAATAGAAACTTCATACTTCATTAAAACTCAGGCTATCATGAAAGAAAAAATCAATCGCAGGCAATTCGTTGCTACAACGCTGGCTGCCACTGCAGGTATTGCAGCAGGCGTCGATGCATTTTCACAATCAAAGGCAGCCGTGAAATCCAATATCAAAGTAGGTTTATACAGTATAACATTCCTTGGCGTCTGGTACAGGGGCAAGGCGCTTACACTTCCTGAAATGGTTGGCGCTGCAAGGAAATTTGGTTACACGGGCATAGAGATCGATGGCAAGAGGCCCCATGGCAATCCGATCGACTGGCCGGTACAGAAATGTAAGGAGCTCAGGAAGGTGGCCGACGGAGAAGGCATAGAGATATATGGTGTTGCCGCCAATAATGACTTCAGCAGCCCAATGCCTGAATTCAGGGAATGCCAGGTTGCTTATGTAAGAGATCTTATAAGGATGACAGCCGATATGGGTGCAAAAACTCTCAGGCTCTTCCTTGGCTGGCCCGGCGTTACCCTTCATCCGCAGCTTGCCAATTATGATATTGCACGTGATATATGGAAATATACTCATGCAAAGTTCACAGAAGAGGAAACCTGGGCATGGTGCCGTGAAGGTATTGCGGAGTGTTGCCGGTATGCGGCAGATGCCGGAGTTACGCTCGCACTACAAAACCATAAGCCCGTAATTGTTGATTATCCTGAAGTGCTGAAAATGGTGAACGAGGTTAAGCATCCTAATCTTAAGATCTCTCTCGATGTGCCGATTATGGATGACAAGAGCCCAGAGAATATCAGGAAAGCTGCAAACCTTGTTGGCAGCATGCAGGTGATATCTCATTTCGGAGGAGAATATGAAAGGGGAGCCGACGGAAAGGTAATAGGCCAGGATTTTTACAGGGATTTTGTTAAGGCAATGCACGAGATAGGTTATAATGGATACATGAGCTATGAATTATGCCATACACTTCCCGTTGTAAACGGTCAGACTGTGGGTATCGAATTTGCAGAGAAGAACGCACAGCTTGCAGCGGAATTTATGAAAGGTCTGATCACAGAGGTTACCGGTACGAAGATGGATTTATAATGAGAAAGTTTCTCGTTTTTTCCCTGCCGGCTTTTTTGCTGACACTTGTTGCAGGCTGTCACAAGTTTGATACCAATAGCCTGTACCTTAATATCCGGGATCATGCCGATAAGATTAAGGTTATTAATACACACGAGCATCAGCATCATCCGTCTGAGTACGGTTATGGGGAGTTCAGATTCCATCATCTGCTTATGAATACCTACCTGGCTGCTGATGTGGTCTCAGCAGGTGCAAATATGTCTCCTGACTCCATAAGTGCCGAAAGGTTATGGGAGACATTCAGAAAAGCTCTTGACCATACCCGCGCAACAAGCTATTACAGCCATCTCATGGCAGGATTCTGGAAGTTATACGATTTCAGGGATCCTTATCTTACTGAGCAAAATATTTCAGACATTGCCGCAAAGGTGGAAGAGAATTACAGGAATTATGATGAGTGGTTTGACAAAGCCTTCAGGAAAGCCGGATATGATGTGATGTTCCTCGATCAGTACTGGAAACCCATGAATACTGAGATTGATACTGCTCATTTTGCACTTGCTTTTAATGTCGGGTTCCTCATCTCAGGGGCAGGCAGGCGACCATTTAAAAAGCCAGGCCTCCCGGATGTGGTAACGCCCGGGGGAGGGAAGTTTACACTTGACGACTATCTTGAGATCTGCGATGACCTATTCAGGAAAAATGTTGAAAAGAATGCTGTTTGTATAAAGAATGCACAGGCATATTCGCGCACCCTTTATTATGAAGATGTGCCTGTTGAGGAGGCGCGTTCATTGTTCCTGAAGAATGCCCTGACTCCTGATGAGGCAAAGAGAATTGAGGATTTCATGTTTCACTACATGATAAGAAAGGCAATCGAATTTGATCTTCCTGTGCAGATCCATACAGGTTATCTTGCCGGGAATGGCGGCGTACTTGAAAATGGCAGACCGGTAAAGCTAAACAATCTGTTCATGGAATATCCTGATGCTAGGTTTGTGCTTTTCCATGGCGGTTTTCCATGGACGGGTGAGTTTACAGCGCTGGCCAAGATGTTTCCGAATGTTTACCTTGACCTGGTGTGGTTGCCGCAGATCTCAAGGCAGGAAGCCATAAACGCACTGGATATAATGCTCGACTGTGTCCCTTACAATAAAATCTGCTGGGGAGGAGATTGTCAGCTTATCGAGGAATCAGCCGGGGCGTTGGAAGCGGCTAAGGATGTCGTTTCAGAGGTCCTGACGCTCAGGGTGAAAAGAGGATTGATGACCGAGGACTTGGCATACCAGATACTGGATGGCATTTTCAGGGATAATGCTATTGAAATTTACAATCTGGAACAGGTTCTTTCCGAATGATCAGAGAACTTTGTCTATCAGGCCATAAATCTTGAATTTCAAAGGAACATATTCACGATCCCACCTGATGTAGTTGTTCCATATTATAAGTGAAGCTATGAAGATCACTATTGTGATTATAGCCACTTTAGCAAGGTAAGGAACAATGCTTATTGCATGTCTGAGCCTGAGGTTCATCCTGAGCCAGAACCTGTTAAAATGGTTTTCAGGAGGATTGTAAACAGTGAATTTATCCTTGTTTTCACGGATGATCCTCTCTATAAAATCTTCGTCTTTCATTCCTCACTGTTCTTTTATCAAAAGACAGCAAAGGACTGATAATGATGCATTATTAGCGAATATTATTAAACAGCGTGAAGATTATTTTCCGGGTCAGGAGGTTTTATTTTTGTAATTATTTCCTGAAATATTATCTTTGCATCCTCAAAACTGCTCTGTGGTGTAATTGGCAACACGTCTGACTCTGGATCAGAAAAGTTCAGGTTCGAGCCCTGACAGAGCAACAGAAAATGCCGGTCCTTTAGCCGGCATTTTTCATTTGCGATTGTCAGGGCGAGAAGTTTATCCCGACAATTGAAGCTAAGCGGAAATTCGTCGGGAAGCCCTGACAGAGCAACACTGATAAAGAGTTTCTTTAAAACCTTATCGGCAGCAAATCAGCTTCTGCTGCCAGATTGTTAGTTTTCAATATTTGTAGGATTTCGGGTTTTTTTCGCTTCCTGTCTGCATACCTGATTAGCTTGCTTATGTTTACAGAATATCGGTCAAAAGCATTGTTGTATACCTGACTAATTTCATTTCCTTTTAGAAACACAAATTCCTCATCCACTAATGCATCAACAAGGAGCTTTTCAATAGTAATTGTTGGTGTATCTTTAATGAACTGTATTGGGGCCTCAGATACTAAAGGACGTATAATTATTGCTTTTTGTAGATCATTTATATAGTTAACGTAGAGGTCCTTCCCTGGTTTATGAAATACATTTTTGTATTCCCCCTTCAGTGTATAGAAAACAGATTCCATTGAATCCCGTTCGGCATCAACCAGAATTATATTTGTTCTTGGAACATGGTGCCCAAATTCAATTATGGAAGAAGATACCCATATACAGTATTGGATAAAGGGAAATTTCTCTTTTATTACTTTGCTGATTTTAATAAGCTGATTATCCATTTCCGGGATATACATTGATCCTTTACCAAGTCTGAATTTCCCCTTTCCTATACGCACCAAAATGCCCTGTTTAACAAGGTTATAAACTCTCCAGTTCACTGTTGATGGAGGAATAATCGGTTCTCTTTCCCTGTAGAACGTAAGGATTTCTTTTGTGGTGAAAACTAATTTGTTTTCGAACCTCTCTTTAAGCTGCGGTATATTTAAATTAGTTTCGAAGATGTTTATTTTGGATAAATGTAAACAAATTATTGGCAGCAAAACAAGAAATGCTGCCGAAAATTTGAAAATATAAATGATAAAAAAGTCAATTGCTATTCAGGTCAGGAAAAGAGAAGCCCAAAACTTCTCTTTTTTTGAATTACCTAAGAGCAACCTCGGTAACACCGTACTTCTCTCGAATCACTTCCAGTGGAACAGGAGCCTTATTACTTGATCTGTGATCATCCTGCCGGTAATATCAGGACATCTATTGAATACCTAAAACCAAGTTCTTTCATAGTGTCCTACACCTGATAGGTTTTTCACACTCTTTCTCTCACTCTCACACAGATTAGGATTTACGCTTTATTGATTTCCCCCACCGAAATTCTTCATCAATAACCAGTTTGTTCGCAGCGCCCGGATCATTTTTGTCTATTATGTCAAGCAATAGTCTTGTTGCTTCCGATCCAAGCTTCCTGGGATTTTGATTTATTATTGTAAGGGGAGGATCAAACAAATCAGTTGTCTCAGAGAAACCATAACCAATAATGCCAAGATCATCAGGGATTCTTAAGCCGTCTTCCTTAGCAGCCTTATAAATGCCAAGTGCGACCCTGTCGTTGACAGTAAAGATTATTTCCGGGAGATTTTTCTTATCAAGCTTCATGAAAGACTCGAAGCCATCCCTCATCTCAAAGCCGCTCTCAATTACCCATTCCTTCTTAACAGGAATTTTGTTTTTCTTCATGGCTTCCGTAAAGCCTGCTGCTCTTTGTTTGCCAATACTTGTTGTGCTGTAACCCGCAAAATGTGCAATTTTCGTATAGCCTTCTTTAATAACTGTGGTTATGGCATCTACGGCTCCTGCTTTATCGTTAAAAGTAATGCTTGAATATTTCAGATCTTCAAAAGCCCTGTCGAAGAAGACAAGCGGGATCTTCATTTTGGCAATGGTCTTAAATATCTCCCTGTCAGTCGTTTCCTGGGACAGACAAACAAGCATACCATCAACCCTGAGTCCGATCAGATTCTCAATATTGTGCTTTTCAAGGCTCTGCTTTTCTCTCGATACAGTCAGAATGACCTTGTAATTATTTTCGGTGGCGTAGTCGATCATGCTGTCGACCACATAGGAAAAGAAACTGTTCTCAAGATCAGGAACGACAATTCCAATTGTGAAATGATTTCCTGGAATTCAGCTGCTTTGCAATGAGATTTGGCACATACCCCATGTTTTTTGCGGTTTCACCGATTTTCTTTTTCATCGCCGACGAGATGTCAGGATGATTCCTGAGCGCTTTCGAAACCGTAACACGGGAAATATTTAATTTTTTGCAATATCTGCCTGCCTGATGTTGATCATCTGAACTCAAATGATAGTTAATATCTTATTCTGATTTTTACAGAACCGGGAACAGCCTTTTCCGATACAACAATGGCATAACCTCCGCCTGCACCGGATGTAATGGCACCCGGATAGTCTGAAAGGAATTTCTTCATTTCCCTGAATACAGGTTCGGGCACAGTATTTGGCAACATCTTCTTCCAGGTCAGGAAAGTATTTGTCAATGATTTTCCCAGGCCTGCGATGTCTTTCTTTAAAATGCTCTCCCAGCATAGACTGCTTGCGGCAGCAAGCTCTTTCACAAAAGATTCATCAAGATGCTTTTCAATAAGAGGATCATAGCCTGATGGCCGCGGTTCCATTTTCACCAGCCAGATCACATCCGACAACCAGTCGCAGGTGGATTGGTCAGTTCTCGAATCAATTGCCGTAGGCCAGTAACCGCCTTCATACCAGAGCCTGTTAATTCCTGGTAACATTAAGCCCAGGTGATCCTGGGAGCCGGAAACGTAGCTTGTTCCCGGGGGGTTCTCTGCACCGAACAGCAGCCTTGCATTTTCAACAGGATCACCATCGGGGTATCTGTCTCCCCAGAGTTTAATTGCACATTCCCGTGAGCTCGTTGCCAGGCCCGACCTGTAATTAAAATCCATTGAGGGTAAGATCTGTGCTACTACCACTGGTCCTGGACATACTATCGATACCCAGGGCTGGTCCAGCCATCCGCCTGCAAGGCAGAGCCTGTAAGGGAATCTCATCTCCTTCCTGGTGCCTGAACCTGACCGTGCCGGTACCTGTTTTTTGTTACTCATTTAGCCGCAGGTTACCTGTTGAATTTATTTGTAATGTTTATATCATTCTCTGCGTCTTTTGACATCTCACTTTTTATCCAGCCGTAAGTTTTCTTTAATCCTTCCTTTAACGGAATAGATGGTTCCCAACCAAGATATTTTCTGATCAGAGTATTCTCACTGTTACGTCCGCGGACACCTTTGGGTGCATCGGGATCATACCGTCGCCAGAGCCTGATACCTGCAATATCCTCAACAATATCGACAAGCCGGTTTATCGATACCATCTCACTGCTGCCCAGGTTGATGGGCTCCTCGATATTGCTGTACATTATATCCTGTATGCCTTTAATGCAATCGTCGATGTACATGAAACTACGGGTCTGATGACCATCTCCCCAGATTACAATCTCCCTGTTTCCTGTAAGCGATGCCTCAATCACTTTCCTGCAGATTGCTGCGGGAGCTTTTTCCCTGCCGCCGTCATATGTTCCGAAGGGGCCGTATACATTATGGAACCTGGCAATTCTTGTTGTAAGGCCGAAATCTTCCCTGAAATGCCTGCACATTCTTTCACTGAAGAGTTTTTCCCAGCCATATCCATCTTCAGCCAGAGCCGGATAGGCATCCGATTCCTTTAACCCGGGGTTATCAGGATCAGTCTGCTTGTCGCCATTATAAACGCATGCAGAGGAAGCATAAAAGAATCTTGTTAATCCGCAATCGAGCGCCGCCATCAGCAAGTGAGTATTAATGAGGACACTCAGCATGCATTTTGCCTTATTATTTTCAATGAAGCCCATGCCACCCATATCGGCTGCGAGATTGAACACTTCATTCCATCCGTTGACGGCCATGTAACAATTCTCTTTGATCTTCAGGTCAAGGACAAGGTTATCGGCTTCATCCGATACCTGGTACCATTCATTCAGTGGCTTAATGTCTACAGCCCTTACCTTATGACCTTTTGACAGCAAAGCTTTCACCAGATGACCTGCAATAAATCCACCGGCTCCGGCAACAACAATTTTTTTCATGGATACAAAATATAGGTTACTTACTCGATAACTTTCGCGATTACTTATACAAAAATAAATATTTTTTACAATTACAGAAGGCATAAAAAATAGAACACTGACGACATTGATGCGAGAGGATGTCTCAAAAGTCTTTATACCGAAAAGCACGCAGAGTTGACGCAAAGCACGCAAAGTTATAATACTGAAATATAAACCTTTGCGATCTTTGCGAAATTCTTTGCGGCCTTTGCGGTTAATGGATTTTGACTTTTGATACACCTCTTAGATCCGTGTCATCAGTGTGCTAAGTAACTCAGATGAAATTTTGACCATAGTCCATTATATGGACATTAATATGTACTGAAAATGGACATACTTATAAAAATATTACTTTGAGTAATTCATAAATAATTAATAATCAAATAATAATGAATAGTGGTATGTTTATTGAAAATCGTTAAATTAATTTCTTATATTCAGCTTTATGATCAGGAACTACTTTAAGTTAGCCTTCAGGAATATTAAAAGGAATTTTCTGCTCAGTTTCTTAAATATTACCGGGTTGGCAATTGGAATGGCCTGCGCTATTTTACTTCTTTTATGGGTAAGGAATGAAGTCAGCTATGACAGGTTTCATAAAAACGCGGAGAATCTTTACCGTGTAACAAGCACCTCAACTTATGCCGGAAGATTCCACCGGGAAGCAGGAACTCCATTCCCGCTGGCAGCTTCATTAAAGAAGGAATATCCTGAAATCATCAGGTCAACACGATACCATAATATGCCGATGACTTTCAAAAAAGGAGAAGACCGGATAAATGGCAATTGCGCATTTATTGATCACGATTTTTTTGAGATGTTTAATATTGATTTTATCCGCGGAGATAAATCAACTGCTTTAACACGACCTTATGAAATTCTGATTACAGAAGATCTTGGCATTCAGATATTACGGAGAGGAAGATGCCCTGGGAAAGCAGATAACCAGGTGGCCTGATGAGGTCTTTACCGTTACAGGTATAATAAAGGATCTGCCCCGTAACAGCCACTTTTATTATGACTGTATTGTTTCCAATGAGTTATATAGTACACAATATGGGAAGGTAAATGCCGATAGTTTATATGGCTGGCAAGGTGTTTTCAATTACACATTCGTAGAACTTTTGGAATCAACTGATAGCAAGCAAGTCGGCGAAAAAATCAGAAACTTAATTCAAAGAAAAAAAGATGGATCAAATACTGAGATCTACCTTCAAAATATCCAGGACATTCATTTGAATTCGAGAAATATGAAGGAGACATTGCATATGGTAACATTGAACAGGTAAAGCTCGCGGGTCTGGTGGCAATTTTAGTTTTAATTGTTGCATGTATAAACTTTATGAATCTCCTGACTGCACAGTCATCCGCCAGGGCCAGGGAAATCGGAATACGTAAAATTGCAGGAGCAAGCAGACAAAAAATCATAGTTCAATTTTTTGGCGAATCCTTATTGATCGTATTCATTGCGCATATCATTGCGATGATTTTGGTTGAATTAATGTTGCCCGGCTTCAATAGTCTTTTATGGGCAAAGCTGGAAGTCAATTACCTGAGTACAGGTTTCTATGCAGGTTTATTCATGGTGGTGATATTCTGTGCATTACTGGGGGGCAGTTATCCAGCAATTCATTTATCTTCTTTAAAGCCGGTGACAACACTCAGGGGTATGACTGGTGAAAATCCGGGTAAAACAAAACTCAGAATGATCCTGATAATTTCCCAGTTCACATTGTCGTTCCTGTTCATAATATCCACAATGATCGTCAGGAAACAGCTTGACTTTATTTTTGAAACTGATCTTGGCCAGGATATAGAAAACATCGGTTATTTCGAAATTCCTGATGGAATGGATCTTCAGACTTTAAAAAATGAGCTTGGCAATGAACCTGATATTTTAAACACGACAATTGCATTTACAAATTTCCAAAGTATCATCAATCATCAGTTAAATGTAGGTTTGAGAAAGGATGGTGAACAGTTTTTCTGAACGGCCTTATGACTGATAAAGACTATGCAGCAACCTTTATGCTTGAAATAAAAGAAGGACAGTTTCTGACTGATGATAAGTATGCTGCAAAAGAAACCGGACCCATCAACGTTGTGATCAATGAAAAAGCCAAGGTATATCTGGGTATTAAGGGTATCGGTGAAGAATTGATATCAGTTTCAGGAAGGAACCTTAAAATCATCGGGCTGGTGAAAGATTTTCATTACAGGGAGCTGCACTCTTTCATCGAGCCCCTGATCATATTCCCCGTGCAGTCAGATCTGAATGGCAGATGTTACATCAGGATTAAGCCTGATCGTATCAGTTCTACAATTGCTTCGGTCGGGAGCAGGTTAAAAGTTCTGAACCCGGATTATATTATTGAAATAAAATTCCTCGAAGACGATTTTAACAATATGTACTTTGCAGAGCGTGTTGCTGCCGTAGTACTGGGTTATATTACCTTGTTGGCAATTGTCATCTCCTGTCTTGGCTTGATCGGATTATCTGCTTTTATGATAGTACGCCGTACAAAAGAGATAGGAATAAGAAAAATAAGCGGAGCAAATTCAGGTGAAATATTTACAATGTTATCAAAAGAATATTTAAGACTGGTTTTGATCTCATTCATTATTGCCTGTCCGGTTGCATGGTATGCCACGAATATCTGGCTGCGTAGCTATGCATACCGAACCACTGCTGGTTTGTTGGTGTTTGTATCGGCAGCTGTTATTGTGATTGTAATCGCAATGCTCACCGTAGGATTTCAGACATACAGAGCAGCCGATAAGAACCCGGTTGAAGCGTTAAGATATGAATAACAGCTTTCTTAGATTTCAGGTAACATATCTGAAACTCAATCCCGGTTAATTCGGGCAGAATAACTAATTGCTTATTAAGGATTTATTAATGGAAAAATGATTTATTTTCATTATATTTGTTGTAAATCCTTTAGACAGATGAAAACTACAACGACTATTGTCCTGGTGATAATTGCAGGTATTTTCCTTCTGAGTCTCACACAGCAGCAGGAAGGGGTCCAGGTAAAAGGTTTCTATCCTGACAATGTAAAGAATGTGGTTAACAATAAATGTTATGGTTGCCATAGTGTAAAAGGGCAGTCTGATGATGCCAGGGATGCCCTTATGTGGGATAGCCTGCCGGGGCTTAAGAAATCGCACCTTGTTGCTACTCTCGATGAAATGATCGAGGTGCTTGAAAAAAATGAAATGCCACCGGAAGAAGCCATTGAGAAGTACCCCCAGCTTAAGTTATTGCCGGAGGAAAAGAAAACCCTGATGTCATGGGCGGAGGCAAAGGCAGACAGCCTGCTTAAATAGAATCATAATCTTTCTCTTCTAAACATAATGAAAGCAGTTAAAATTATACTGGCAGCGCTGGTATTGATATTCATTGTCATTCAGTTCATACCATCAGGCATGCCTGAAAACAATCCTGATGATGAAAGGAGCATTGTAAACAGCAGCCTTGTTGCAGAACCTGTTCTTAGCAGACTCACAACATCATGTTTTGATTGCCATTCGAACCAGGTCAATTTTCCCTGGTATGCAAAGCTTGCTCCCTCATCCTGGTTTTTATCGGGTCACATAAATGAAGGGAGGGAGCACCTGAATTTTTCCGAATGGGAAGATTACAGCAGGAGGGAGAAGCTGAGTCTTCTGAAAGAGATAGGTGAGGAGATTGAAGCAGGGACCATGCCATTAAAGTCGTATCTGCTTATCCACAGGGATGCGAAACTGGATGAGGAGGATGTTTCGATGATATTGAAATGGGTGGAAGAAGGCGCTGAGACTTTGATGGGTACTGAATAAAAGAAGCCGCGTTTCCGCGGCTTCCTCTTTTAGCAAACCTCTTTATTTTAACATTACAAAAAGCATTCATTTTTTAATGAAGGTGTGGGTGTTCCTATCGATCTCGATTGCAAGAGGACTGCCTGCGGAAGCATCCTGGAGAACAACATAGCTTACTGTGAACTGGTTTTTTGCATTATCGAAGGAACCTGTTCCTGTTACCGAAACCTTTAAGCTTGGATCAGGTGAGAACGTTGCAGGAACGATCTTTACCTTACCCATATCATCGAATACATAGCTCAGCTTCCATTTAAGATCCCAGAAATTTTCGTTATTCAGTGTGTCCTTACCGGCCTTTGCCAGATTGACATCATAATGAGCATATCTTGGCTCATCACAGTCGAAGAGTCCGGTGAACCTGTTCAGATCGATCAGCATTTTAACCCTGAAAGAATAAATCTGGCTTAGTGATTCTCTTCCATTACCATCGATTGTTCCAACCTGCCAGTAATAAGTCTTTCCGCCTGAAACAGGAACATTCAGCATCTTCGTCGTGACTCCGCCTTTATAAAGCTCAGGAATAGGCTTCTCTCCAAAATATATATTGTATTTTGTTGCTTCAGTTCCTTCCCATTTCAGCTCCAGGTCCGGAGATTCTTCCATTGTACCGTTATGTACCGGTGTTACAGATGTGAATTTTACAGGCTGAATGAAGTCATCCTCTTTTTTGCAGCTGCCGAATATCATTGAAAACATCAGGGCTACTCCCGCCAGAAAAAACATTCTTTTCCTTATACTAACTTTTCTCTCCGTCATAATTTCCAGTCTTAATGTTTCGTAATCTAAATTTTCATCTATGTTTAGAAAACTCACGATACTGGATTTTATTATGTGGAATTGTTGATTAATGGTAAAAAAATATTGACGAACGTCTCAAAAACGTTGACAAGCGTTTAATTGTTCGTCCTGAATTCACCATGTCACTGAAAATACTTAATTTCATAACCTGTTCATAAACTAACTCTTAATAATCATTTTTTATGGTGAAAAATGGAAAATTGATTCGTGAGACCCGCAGATGGATTTTTGTCTGTGTTTTTTTCTTTTGCAGCACTGCAGTTTTTGCACAGAAGCAAACTGATTTTTCCGGAACATGGGTACTGGATAATGCTAAAAGCGACCCTAATTATTCAAAGTATTATAATATGGTTACCTGCGTAATCAGGCAGACTTCAATGATTACGGAAGTAATACCGCCTATTCGCTGTCATCAAACGGCAAAGTTCTTACAATAAACACATCGAACCTGACAGGCGGGGATCCTTCGTTTCAGGTATTTAATAAGAAGTAAAATCGATATACAAGGAATTCAATCACATCCACAAATGTGAGGGTGTATCAAAAGTAGAAATCCATTAACCGCAAAGGTCGCAAAGAATATCGCAAAGGTCGCAAAGGCTTATATTTCTGTATTTTAACTTAGCGCGCTTTGCGTCGACTTTGCGTTCTTTGCGTTTAAAAAGAACTTTTGAGACATCCTCAATTCAAGGGGTGAGGCTGGGAGTGTATGGTTTACGCCAATGTGTTCCGTTAGCTTTTTGTCATCTTAGCCCAGGTGTCTTTGAGCTGAACGGTCCTGTTGAAGACGAGTTTGCCGGGAACTGAATCATAATCAACACAGAAATATCCCAGTCGCTGGAACTGGAACTTATCGAGTGGTTTTGCCCGGGCAAGTGAAGGTTCTACCTTACAGCCTGTGAGTATCTTCAGTGAATCCGGGTTAAGGAACTTCCTGTAATCATCATCTTTCTGACCGGCAGGATCTTCATGATTGAACAGCCTGTCGTACAGTCTTACTTCTGCATCGAGGGAATGGTTTGCCGAGACCCAGTGCAGGGTGCCTTTGACTTTCTTTTCCGAGAGGTGTCCACCGCTTCTTGTGGCAGGATCATAGGTGCAATATACCTCTTCGACCTTTCCCGTCTTCTCGTCTTTCTTAATTCCCTCGCACTTTATTATATATGCTCCTTTAAGCCTTACCTCGTTCCCCGGGGCGAGCCTGAAAAATTTTGGCGGGGCAACTTCCATAAAATCATCCTGCTCGATATATATTTCACGGCAGAACGGGATTTGCCGGGAACCCATGGATTCATCCTCCGGATTATTTATTACTTCAACATTCTCAACCTTATCTTCAGGGTAATTGGTTATAATGACCTTGAGCGGATTAAGCACCCCGAAGACCCTGGGAGTCCTGATGTTCAGATCTTCCCTGACAGCATGTTCCAGCAGCGAGACATCGTTTATTGCCTCAACCTTGGTATATCCTATCAGGTCGATAAACTTTCTTATCGATTCCGGTGTGTATCCTCTTCTCCTGAGACCGCATAATGTTGGCATGCGCGGATCGTCCCAGCCGCTTACATTTCCCTCCTGTACAAGTTCGAGAAGCTTTCTCTTGCTCATCATTGTGTAAGTAAGGTTGAGGCGGTTGAATTCAATCTGGCGTGGCCTGTAGTCAGCTGATTTAAGCTGATCGATGAACCAGTCATATAAAGGACGGTGAACCTCAAATTCGAGCGTGCAGAGTGAATGGGTTATTCCTTCGAAATAATCACACTGTCCATGGGCAAAATCGTACATGGGATAAACATTCCACTTTGTGCCTGTGCGATGATGCGGGATCTTTATTATCCTGTAGATAATCGGATCGCGCATGTGCATATTGGGTGATGTCATATCGATCCTGGCTCTCAGAACCCGGCTTCCTTCCTCAAACTCCCCTTCATTCATCCTGTAGAAAAGGTCGAGGTTTTCATCAACAGAACGGTTCCGGTAAGGACTTTCCTGACCCGGTTGAGATGGTGTTCCTTTCTGGGATGAGATCACATCAGCAGGCTGATCATCAACATATGCAAGATTTCTTTTTATCAGGTCTGCTGCAAACTCAAAAAGCTTCCCGAAATAATCTGAGGCGTAATATTCACGGTTCTCCCAGTCAAAACCTAGCCAGTGGATATCTTCTTTAATAGAATCCACATATTCCACATCTTCTTTTGTGGGATTGGTATCATCAAATCTCAGATTACATTTGCCGCTGTATTTCTGAGCCATGCCAAAATCGAGGCAAATAGCTTTTGCATGACCGATGTGCAGATATCCGTTCGGCTCAGGAGGGAATCTGGTATGAACTTTGCCGTTGTTCTTTCCTGATTTCAGATCTTCAATAATGAACTGTTCAATAAAACTTACCGATGATCTTACTTCTTCCTTTTCTTTTACATTATCTGCATTCATCCCTTAAAGTATTAACATGCAAAAATAGCTGAAAATGGAGTAACCGGTATATAAAGCAATTCAATTATTTTATATATGTTTGAGACAGTTTATATAATCCTATAAATTTTTACTAACGTTTAAACCTGAAAATAAATGAAAGAACAAACTGGCAGCAATTTAAAGCTGGGAATGACCTTTATGGCGATGATCTTTTTCATCTTCGGTTTCATTACCAATTTCAACATCGCATTAAAAGATCAGGTTCAGGCAACCTTTCAGCTAAGCAACTTCATGGCAAATCTCGTCAACGGAGTTTTCTTTTTTGCCTATTTCGTTTTCTCTTTTGTCTGTGGGAGAATAATCAAGAAGACCGGTTATAAAATGGGAGTGATTATCGGTTTGCTTCTGGTTGGACTTGGCAGTTTTCTTTTCTATCCTGCCGTTGCAGTACCCTCCTATGCGCTTTTCCTTTGCGCTGTTTTTGTTATGGCTACAGGCGTTGTATTCCTTCAGACAGCTGCAAATCCTTATGTTGCAGTACTGGGATCAGAGGCAACAGCTTCTGCAAGGCTTAACCTTACACAGGCTCTGAACTCACTGGCTACCACTATTGCTCCATTTATTGTCGGGATTTTTGTACTGACGCCTGCAGCAATTGCGCTTGGTCCGAAGGCTGTGCAGGTTCCTTTCCTGATCATCGGTTCAGCAGTTGTTTTAATAGCATTGTTCATATTCTTCATTAAGCTGCCGGAGATATTAACAGGTGAGGAGGAAGTCGGAACAGGTACATGGAAACGTATTCATGTTATCCTTGGAGCCTTCGCGATCTTTTTCTATGTCGGCGCTGAAGTAGGTATATCCACAGCAATAGTACCTTATCTTAAACAGAGCGGAATGGCTATTGGTGAAGCTGCCAAGCTGGCTGCGATGTACTGGGGCGGGGCAATGGTAGGTCGTTTCATGGGATCCATCAACCTTAGTGCAATGGAAAGCAAGAAGAAATTCATCTATTCCGGGATGGTAATTGTACTTGCTTTTTTTGTTGGATGGTTAGTAACAAGCAGCCAGGTTATAGATGGTAAGTTCAATTTTGTTTCCTCACCAACCAACGGGTTAATCTTCCTGTGTATAGCAATTGTCAACTACATTGCCATGTATATCTCGAAGGGACAGGCTAATGCTGCCCTTGGAATATTTGGACTGGTCGCTGCAGCTCTCGTCTTTGCAGGGATAGTTCTCGATGCAAATGTTGGAATCTGGGCGCTGCTTTCAATCGGCTTCTTTAACTCGATTATGTTCCCGAATATCTTTGCTCTTGGAGTAAAAGATCTCAACAGATCTGATATGCCGATGGCATCGGGCCTTATCAATACACTTATCGTCGGAGGTTCAGTAATACCTCTGTTGATGGGTTGGTTTACCGATACAATAAGTGTTCGTGCTGCCCTTGCAATACCGGTTATATGTTACCTTTACATTGTATTCTTTGCTCTGAAAGGAAGTAAGATCAGGTAACAAGAACTTTTTGCACATATAACGTATTAATATCTAAGGAAACATGAGATCAACAGCTCAGGTTATTACAACCAGGGTTGTTGATCTTTAAAATAAAATCAAAATGAAAAGTGTAGCAATAGGAATTGATATTGGTGGTACCAATACTGCAATCGGAGTCGTTGATAACGAAGGTCATGTTTTGTACGAAAGAAAACCACAGATGCCAACCCCGCAGAAAAGCGAAAACCCAGGCATGACGAAGGCTAAATCGGACGAATTGCTGAATAAGTTTGTAACAAATCTGACTTCAGAAATTAAAACAGCAATCTCCACTGTTAAACAAATCAACCCGGACCTTGAAATAAAGGGTATCGGAATCGGCGCTCCTAACGCTAATTATTACAGCGGGACAATCGAGCATGCACCAAACCTTCCCTTTGTTGGCGTAATTAATTTTACCGCGCTTCTTGAGAAGAATTTCCCTGAGTTCAAGTTTATCAAGCTCACGAACGATGCAAATGCTGCTGCTCTCGGCGAGATGATATATGGCGGCGGCAAGGGAATGAAGAACTTTGCAATGATGACAATTGGTACGGGACTTGGAAGCGGCCTGATTGTAAATGGCGACCTCGTATACGGCGCCGATGGCTTCGCAGGTGAATGCGGACACGTAACCGTTGTTCCCCAGGGAAGGCTGTGTGGTTGTGGCGGACTTGGTCATCTTGAAGCATACTGCTCCGCAACAGGTATCAAGAGAACCGTTTATGAACTGTTGGCCAGATATAATGATGCCAGCAGTCCGTTAGCCAATATTCCAATGAATGAAATGTCATCAAAAATAGTATTTGATGCTGCCGAAAAAGGTGATCCGATTGCAAAAGAGGTGTTCCAGATAACTGGCGAGATTCTTGGACGTGCACTGGCTGACACAGTACATTATATAAGTCCTGAAGCGATCTTCCTGTTCGGAGGAGCTGCCGCTGCCGGAGATTATATATTCAAGCCTACGAAAGAAAGCATGGAACGCCACCTTATGCCGGTATTCCGTAACAAGGTGCAGATACTTCCTTCAAAGCTTAAAGAAAGCTCAGCTGCTATTCTCGGGGCCAGCGCCCTGATCTGGAAAGAGCTTGAAAAGAACTGATCACTCCCATACAGACTGATGAAAAAGACTCAATGAATCAAGCTACCATATCATTTTATATGAAAGTTGATTCATTGAGCTTTTCATTTTATACCAAATGATTTAAAACATCATGGGTCTTATTCAGATCGAGAACATGGAATTCTATTCATTCCATGGTCATTTCAGGGAAGAAAGGATTGTCGGAAACAAATTCCTTGTGAATCTTACAATAGAGACTGACATGAAAGCTCCTGCAAAGAGTGATAATCTTAAAGATGCAGTGAACTACCAGCGCGCTTACGAAATTGTGAAACAGCAGATGGAGATCAAATCGTACCTGCTTGAAAATATTGCAGGAAGGATACTCGATGCTCTCTTTGCTGAGCTGAAAAACATTGAAAAGGCAACTGTAAAGGTCTCAAAGCTTAATCCGCCGATGGGAGGGAAGATCGGTTCGGTAAGCGTTACAATGACAAGATAATTAAAGTAACATCAGGAATGATGTAGCAATGGTGGTGACGATGACAAAATACCTGTAGACATTCTCTGAGAACAGGTGTACGATCCGGATGCCGGTCCAGATACCCAGGGCAATTAAGGGAATCGACATCAACCCGGGAACAAGTGATGATACAGTAATATTCTTCCAGACAATAACCTGAAGAGGAAGCTTGCCGGTGTTCATTATAAAATAAAGCCAGGCGCTTGTACCGATAAACTCCTTTTTTGGAAGCCGGATTGAAAGGAAGTATAATGTGAAGACCGGCCCCGCGGCATTTCCGATCATGGTTGCGAATCCTCCTGCAAAACCCATTATCCCTGAGAACAGCCTGCTGTGAGGTACATATTCATCTTTCTTTTTCCTGAAATCATTGAGAACCATGAGGACGAGCATAATCCAGACAACCGTGAGAAGCAGGAGCCTGAACTGCTTGTCATTTATTACATTCCCGGTGATGAGGGCGACAGTTATTCCGACAGCTACCCAGGGAAGTATTGTGAATATGTTTTTCCAGACAGCATGCCTGCGCCAGTAAATAACAGCCATGATATCTGCCACGATGAGCATCGGTAGGATCACTCCTGTAGATTCCTTTGCACCGAAAATCAGCGCCATCAATGGAACTGATGCCAGCCCGAAACCGCTCAGACCTGCTTTCGACATACCGATTATAATCGCGGCAGCAAGGAACAGCATGAAAAAGCCCGGGGTGAGATCAGGATGTATCAGGTCAGTGATGTTCATCCTGTAAATATAGAAATATGTATAATTGTTCCTTATGGTCTGGCAGAATAGAACACGGATGACACGGATGCAACGGATAATCACGGATTAAATCTCCCGCTCTAATCATGCCTAATAGACGGCGGGATGACCCGGAAGATGATCTATGAGGAATGAATCAGGTGTAATCAGTTATCAAGACCTGTTAATAAATCGCACATTATAATAATATATATTAAATGCTATATAATAATATATATAATAATAACTCCATATTTTATTACCTCAAATTAATTTAATATTTTGTGTTATATAGCCTCTCGCCAACCTTTCCCCAATTTATTTCATCCACTATTGTTCCCCTCTCACTTAAGGAGAGGGGAATGAAGGGGTGAGGTCTTAGCCTGCACAGGATCTATTTGGATATAAGTAAGTTTATTTATAATCCTTTATTGTCTCAAGCTTGCGTTCGAGTTCTTCAACAACTTCTTTCTGATCGTCTACTTTGCTTTTTGCAGCTTCCTGTCCGGATCTGTTTCCGGGTGATTCGCGATCTATTTCATCGAGTTCTTTTTCCGCTTTTTCAATTCTTTCCTCTGCAGATTTGATTTCCCTGTTAAGTTTCTTTCTTTCTTTTTCAAGCTCTTTAACTTCATCAGGGCTGGCGGCGCCCATGCCTGTTACTGCAGCCGGTCACCACCCTGGTATTCCTCAGGTGAAAGAGAGCCAGCTGCTTGTTCAGGTCTGCAAGCCGTTGTTCTTCTTCTTCAATAATTTCCACGGTTATCTCTCGATGCTTTTACCATCCTGTCCTGGTCGTTCTGAAGGCCATTAAGATCGTTTTCGAGCGACCTTAGATTTTTTTGCTCTTCATTCAACTGGTCATTGACTACTGCCATGTACTGTTCCTTGGCAAAATCAAAAAGATATTTCCTTGCATTTGCATATTCCGTTTCACCTGCATAACGTTCCCTTTCAAGCTCAAGCGCTGCCTGGATCCTCAACGCCATCATCCCGGTCGGTTATAATGCTGTAAACATTCACAGGATCTTCAGATACCGGTTTAACCTTAGCGCCGAATATTGAAAGATTGTTTCCTTTCTGAACTACTTTTGACCGTGTTCCTGATTCAAGATAATTTGTCCAGTTCTTAAGGGTTGTTTCATAATCGACTTCAGGGATAGTGACAGAATATCCGGGCACATCACCGTTTCCGAAATTGAATTCGTCTTCAGATACAACTATAGGATTCTGAGCCTTGATTCCGGTAGAGAGGAAGAAGGCCAAAAACAAGATTGAGTATAAGTATTTCATATTGCTGTTTTTTAGTTTATTAATGTTGCCCACGTATTTTCAGTTGACGGCTGAAGACTAAGAGGGTTTTTCTTGTTTAATTATATTTATAACAGGATGACAAGTCATTGACATTCTGCTATTTCTTTAGAATTTAAATATGATAATTGATTAACAGACTATATATCAATTTATTAACAAATGCGAGTTTATTTTGTTTAGAAATCGTGTGGAAATATTTTTAGATATCCCGAGTGAAGGACAGGCTGAACCTTCAGATTCAGGTTGTTTTAAAATGCTAATGACTGAAGATTTCGATTACCCTGAGCAGGTCTTTTGCATTTTTGTTGCTGATAAGGGTTTCGAATTCAGCATCAGGTCCAAGGAGTTCAAATGCTGCTGTTCTGTATGCTTTATCGAGTACAATTTTCTGATCGGATATACCGGATAGGTAGTTCTTAAGCTTTTCCGGAGGGATGAAGTAATAGATGAATTGTGCCGGAATGGTTTTTATATGATCAAGATGGATGCTGGTACAACCTATGCGTTTAAGAAGAATATCACTATGTTATGATCAGGAGTATTATGCAGGGTGATCCTGAAGATTGAATCATTCATCTGTTTGCCGTACCTGTAATACCTGCCTGCAAGAAAAGAGCAGATCTCTTCCGGTGTTCTGATAAGTGTATCGATCAATAATCCATTTTCATAATAGGAGTTGATTATTGATGACAGTTCCTTCGAGAAAGTCTCGTATTTCATGTTAAGATATTTCTCCGTGACATTGATTTTAAGGTCTGCTTTAATTATACTATCAAGATATCTTACAAGCGGTTTTTCATAATAATAATACCTGTCGACCTGGTTTTTTTTATCCACGTAGGTGAATCTTCCCATGTAGTCGCTGAGGGTGCCGAGGAGGAAGAAGAGGGTTGTAGGTAGAAGCTGTAGAGGCTGTAAGGCAGTAGAGGCTGTAGGTCTGTAGAGTCCTTAAAGTCTGTAAAGTCCTTAGGGTAACCTCCATCAGAGGCAATGTTTGCCGGAGCCTGGCAATATAAGTTCATAAAAACAGTAAGCAACAGTACGACAGTATTCATAAAAATTATGCAGAAATACTAATATACTTAAATTTTACTATTTTTGCGCATCGAAACACAGGGAATATGGTTTAATGAAGTTTACTTTACCTTTTCGCTGAAGCTATCGGTGTAACACGGTCGGTTGACCGAGTGGCTAGGTAGCGGTCTGCAAAACCGTGTACGGCGGTTCGAATCCGCCACCGACCTCAATCAATCCCTGAGCACGAAGTGCAAGGGATTTTTTGTTTTCATCCGAATCCGACTTGTTGAGATGAAGGATGAAAACAAAAAATCCCTTAAAATAAACAGGCACAATAAACTCCAGTCCCAGCGAATAAGGGATTTTTTTTTCATGCTGTAAGCGACCAATTATGATCGCAGCTTATAACCTTTCAAAAACCAGCATGTCAATCTCTTCACCTTTCCGGGAATCTTCATCCGGGAAATTTCCGTCGTGGATAATTATCGGTGTATAAATAAGTTTCTCCCATCTTCGCTCATTGAATAATTCATAATTCTTTTAGAACTTCTGTTGTTCCACAGAAGGTTTTTCATCTTCTTCAGTATGATTTACAATCTGCAAAGCTTCGAAAAGGTTTTTTTCGGGCATTTACAGGCTTGTCAATTATTAGTACAATTCATATTTTTAATTTAAGTTTGACTTTACAATCCCAAATAAGCAATATGCCACTTAAAAGACGCAGTTTTATAAAACATTCGGCTGCCTCGGCAGCAGGACTCGCAGCAGGTGCATTCCTGCCGGCCGGACTTTTAATCGTGATTTTAATCATCCCGGAATCAGGGAAATAATTGTTAAACCGGCAAGTCGAAAAGCCCCTGAAGAATCCATAAAATTTTCTGTTATCGGGATCAATCATGGACATATCAATGGCATGACAAGCGCTCTTATCAGGGGTGGAGGGCAGCTTGTCTCTGTTTATGCAAAGGAGCCTGATCTGCTTAAAGGATTCACCAGGTCATTTCCCGGTGTAAAGATTGCTTCAGGTGAGGATGAAATACTCAATGACAAATCAATACAGCTTGTTGTAAGCGCCGGAATACCTGTGGAAAGGGCGCCACTCGGCATAAGGGTGATGAAGGCAGGTAAGGACTATATGGCTGACAAGCCGGGGATTGTTACACTCGAACAGCTTGAAGAGGTTAAGAAAGTTCAGAAAGAGACAGGCCGGATCTATTCGATAATGTACAGCGAACGCCTGGGATCGCCTGCAGCAATCCATGCCGGAGAACTGGTAATGGCGGGAGCCATCGGAAAGGTTATCCAGACCATAGGCCTCGGACCTCACAGGATGTCACCTGCATCACGTCCCCAGTGGTTCTTCGATATTGAAAAAGCAGGGGGTATTCTTTGCGATATCGGTTCTCACCAGTCCGATCAGTTCCTGTTTTACTCAAATTCCAAAGAGGCTCAGGTCAGTCATTCGCAGACAGGCAATTTCAACTTGCCTGGTTATCCTGCTTTCCAGGATTTTGGTGACATGCTGGTAAGGAGCGATCATGCCACAGGTTATATCCGTGTCGACTGGTTCACTCCTGACGGATTGGCTATATGGGGTGATGGGCGGACTTTCATTCTGGGTACGGATGGTTATATCGAGATGAGAAAATATATCGACATAGCCGGCCGGCAGGGTGGTAACCATCTCTTCCTCGTTAACCGGAAAGAAACTCTTTATGTCGATTGCAGTAAAGTTAATCTTCCTTACGGTGAGCAGCTTGTAAGCGATGTCGTTAACAGGACCTCAGACGGCAATGTCCCAGGAGCATTGCTTCCTGGCAACTGAGCTGGCGCTCATCGCTCAAAAGAACGCTCATAAGATTCAGGGATAGAATGTAAAAGTCCTTAAAGTCTTTAAAGAGACTTTCGACTTTAAGGACTTTAAGGACTTTATAGACATTATAGACTTTATAGATTTTAAGGACTTAATTATTCCTTCCTGAACTCCTCTGGTTCTTTCCTTCCAGAAGTCATTAAAGCTTCCGACAGGATCCTGCCCGAGGTAAACCGATGTGCCGAATTCGCGTGAATGCGGGTTTGTTATCCCTCCGATCTTCGTGATCTTCCTGAATAATGCTTTGACATCTTCACCCGGTTCCTCGCTGTTGATATATACAACAGACGTAATATCAGGATCAAATTCTTCAGGGTACCAATATCTGAAACTCTCACTGAAACAAATTGCTTCGGGAAGATCATATTTTTTCCCTATTATAGTCAGGGCAGAGGCTTCTCCATAATTCTCACCGTAGATGAATGCGCTTTCTTTGTCTTCAATCATCTTCCAGGCGCTGTCGGCCACTCTTGTCAGCTGTTCCCAGCCGATCATATCGGCATAATCCTGTGGAAGTGAATGTATTGAATTATCCTCAAAACGCCTTCCCATCAATATTCCATATTTCTTCTCGAGAATGCTGAAATATTTTACAAGACCCTCGCTCTTAAATACAGGAAGACCCAGAGGCAACATAGGAAGAGTCAGGATGATCAGCGTCACAGGCAGAATAATTTTGCTTCGTATTGTTTTTAAACCAAGATCGTACGATACAGCTCCGGCGGCAATGATTGCCGGGAATATTCCTATCGTATAATAACTCTTTCCCCGGACAAGCATCAGGAAAAAAATGACAAACAAGGCAATATACCCCAGAAACCTGAAAGGAGCAGCTTTCTTATCAGAAAGAAGATAAATCAGTCCGGCGACAAACAGCACTGACGCCCAGGACGCCATCATAAACTGTTCAGCAAGAAAAGTAAGCCGGTTCACATTTGTGAGCTGTGTACTGTTAAGCTCCGAAAGGTGACCTGTAACAGGAAAATCCATTTTTACCTGCCAGATGAGATTTGGGAGAAACACAATAAATCCGGCTCCGATTCCAATCCAGAACATCTTTTTTGTGAAGATATCCCTGTACCTGGTGAAAGGTATAATCACAATCAATCCCAGGAATAAAACTCCCGGCAGATACTTATTAAGCAGCGATAAACCGGAAACAGTTCCTAACCAGAATAGATAATTCTCTTTCCTCGTGTTTACATATCTGAGAACAATGAAGATGATCAGTGTCCAGAACACCACATCGAGATATACGGGCATAAATAGCGAGTAAGTCCTTAAGGCAAAACCTGCTATGGTAAATCCGATCGCTGCCAGAATCGAAGCGTACCTGGAACCTCCGAGTTCCTGTGCAATTTTAGACATCAGCAAGATCATTATTCCCGAAGCGATAGCCGGGAACAGTCTGACTGAATAAATCGAGAATCCGAAAAGGTTTTGCGCCAGCCAGGCCAGGAGGCCTGTCAGTGGAGGTACTGTGGCATAACCTGCCGCCGGATGCATGCCAAGGGTGAAGTATAACAGTTCATCCCTGTGATACTCAAGATTACCCGCAACAGCAAGATGCATTGCAATGTTGAAAAGCGCTATTGCAGCAACCAGAGGATCTATATTTTTTCTCAGATCTTTTAAATCCATAATTCACTTGATCAGTCTTTAAATCTAATAAAAATAAGAATATACTACTTTCTCACAATGGAGTTAATCTGGAACTTGCAAAGTACTGGTACCTGAAACCGTCTGTCCTGATCAAATCTTCAGATATGATTTTCAATTCAGTCCAAATGGATTTGACAACAAGGCTGTGCTATAAAGAGAATTACTGGGGAGGATTATCATTTAGAACTCAGGAAGCTATTGTGGTGCTTATGGGTTTCCATTATGACTTTCTAACCAGAGTTTGTCTAAGATACAGATTATGAGATTTGTTTATATTACAACAACTGAGTTATACCAGCTTCCAAGCGGAGCCGGAGCAAGTGCGTCTGCATCCCATTCATTCTTCCACTGGTTTCCGTCAATAAGATACCTGAATTGATACTTATGATTCGCCTTCAGCTTGATTGACCTGGTGAATCTCCCATGTATCTTCTTCATTCTCAAATCCGAGGTATTCCAATTATTGAATTCACCTACCAGAAATGCCCTTTTTGCACCATCGGCATAGTAATCGGGTAAAACGAAAGTAACCTTACATACCTTTTTGTCAAAAGAATATTTTTTTGTAATGCACATCCCTGAATGATTTATATTTTTTCTGATGGCACAAATTTAGGTTGTGCATACTTTTTTTTGTTACATTATTTCTGAAAAGGCTTATATTATTCATACCATGTTCAATTCAATGAGGTACAGTTGTTCTCTAACTCCCCGATATTTAAACAGATATGTTGAGTTTTCCTGAACATAAAATGTGAATCTGTTGTTCCATTAGTGATGTGAGACTAATATTGTCAGGATATGGAAACAATTACTAAAAACGTTAAATCCAGGCTGGATCAGATCAATCCCGATAAGGAAGAAGGACCTGTCGCCGAGGCTATTGAAGAACAGACCGCCAAAATCCCCTCGGATGTATGGTTGTGGGTGGCTCTTGGTTCGATGGCAGCATCGCTTACATTGAAAGCCCTGAAGAAGGACGATATTTCGATCTTTGTAGGATTGTGGGCGCCGTCGCTGCTCTTGTTCGGAATTTATAACAAACTTGTCAAGCAGTTTGGACACGATTCAAAATCGTAACGAAAGAACCCTGTAAGTCAGCTGATCTACAGGGTTTTTTTTATTCTCTTAACGGATACTCAATCGGATTTGAGTAAGTTTTCGATTATCCTGATCTCTGATGACATACTTATAGCTTTCTTGTACACAGCATGCACTCCGCAGTACTTTTGCTCTGATAGTTCAACTGCCCTTTTCAGCTTGTCATAGGGAAGATCTCTCCCGGTAAATTCAAAGATGACATGCATTCTTGTATAATGCTTTGGATGATCTTCAGTAATATCACCTTCAACAATGATATTCAAATCCATTACTTCAACCTTCATCTTTGAAAGTATCGACGCAACATCGATTCCGGTGCATCCAGCAAGAGCGAGCAGCATGAGCTGTTTCGGACTTGCACCCCTGTCGTCACCTCCGGATTCATTTTTCGTATCAACGATTATTTTATGTCCGGTAACAAGACCTTCAAATGCTCTGTTACCAAGCCATTTTGCTGTAATTGTATGTTTATCCATTGATATATTGATTTAGGATGGATGAACCACAGGCTACTACACTAAAACAGAGAATTTGCAGTATTGTTTATTGTGGCAGAGAAGTCTTCATATTTTTTTGAAACGTTTATGTACATTAGTAGGAAATTCATCCTGTCTGACCGGCTTCTGAAAGTGGGCGGATGATTTGAGTTTTCTTTCATACAGGAACATAATAAATCAAGTTATTATGAAGAAGATACTGTTATTATTTTATCTCTCTTGCCTATTTTGATATTAATGCACAAGTCCGGTCAGATGACAGCAATTATCAAAGCAATATCCTGCCTGTCAGGGGATTCTGTATTGCGGCTCCACGGAATGAGGGTGTAATGCCTTTTATTAAATTCATCGAAAATGAACTTGCACCGAGATCAGTTAACACACTTATACTCAGGGTAGACTGGAATTACATGTACCAGTCACACCCGGAGCTTCGCGATTCAGGTGCATTGACGAAAGAGAATGTTGCCGGGATCGTTGCAGTATGCAAAAAACATAAAATCAGGATTATACCCCAGGTCAACCTGCTCGGGCACCAGTCCTGGGCCGGCCGGATAGGGAATCTGTTAAAGGCATACCCTGAATTTGACGAGACTCCGGATGTAAAAATGCCTGAAAAATACGTGTGGCCGAACCCTGATGGCCTTTACTGTAAAAGCTACTGCCCATTGCATCCGGAGGTACATGACATGGTTTTTGATGTTGTTGACGAGATCTGTGAAGCTTTTAAAGCCGAAGCATTTCATGCCGGGATGGACGAGGTATTTTATATTGGTGAGAAGCAGTGCCCCCGGTGTTCTGGACATGGACAAGGCAGAGCTGTTTGCGGGCGAGGTCAGGAAGATCAGGGATCACCTGGCAGAGAATGGCCGGGTGCTGTGGATATGGGGTGACAGGCTCATTGACGGAAAGACAACCGGTATGGGAGAGTGGGAAGGAAGTTACAATAACACTTACAGGGCTGTCGATATGATACCTAAAGATGTGGTGATCTGCGACTGGCATTATGAACGTCCCGATCAGACGCCTGTTTACTTTGCAATGAAAGGTTTCAATGTTGTGACCTGCCCGTGGAGAAATCCACAGGCTGCCATTCTGCAGGCACGGGATATTGTTAAATACCGTTCAACCTCATCTGTCCAGATGCGCGACCGTTTCAGCGGAATGGTTCAGACTGTCTGGTCGGGCGCCGAACAGTTCATGGACAGCTTCTATGGAAAGCCTCCTGAGAAGGACCCGGATAATCCCGTGAATTGTTTTAAAGAACTGTATTCAGAAATAAAGAGACTGGCTGAACCGGTTGCTGATAAATGATGGTCCCTTCGGCAAAACCGACCAGGTTTTATACCACTGATACACTCCATATCTGCGACTTCATGATTGAGATAATTTGGAAATGTCGGGTGATTGACGTGAAAAATTCAGATAAATCAATGGTGATCAGTACAACAGGGTGAATCAATATTTCGTGCCGTATTCAACTGATATTAACAGGGAATTCATAGTTAAAGTATTCACTTTTTATAAGGGATGGGGATTAGATATCGAACTGAAAGAAGATGAAATGGAATACCTGGCTAAGTACCCGGAATCGCTTCAATGCATTGATGAAAAGTAAAATCCAGCTGTAAAACCCGTCATCCTGAACGTAGCGTAGCGAAGTGAAGGATCTTTTGTGATGTTATATTATAATACATATTATAATACATATTATAATATAACTGGTCGCTCCTGCGATAAATTGTTATATATAAAACAGTCATGTATCCTCTTTTGGATTTCCTGGGCTTTCTTTCCATGATGTCCTTTTCAGGAGGATCCACACTCAAAGCCAGTGCAGGAAGGCTGTCTGTTACAAGATTCACCCACAGGATATATACAGGCAACAGGGGTGTTCCCACCAGCGTATATCTGTGTTTTAACAGAAAGTTCATCAAATGCTTTGCTGATTATTGTTGTTGAAGAACTGGCGAGCATGCCGCCAAGGAAGATGCTGTTCATCAATGACCATCCCATTGTCTTTCCCGGAAGGTAACCAATGCCGCCGGAATCATTCTTTATCCATCGTTTCCGTAATAGCCTGGACGACCCGGAATTCCTGGAAGAATTCTTTAGCAATAACTCTCAGAACTGTATACACAGGAACTGCCAGCAGCATTCCGGGGAGACCGGCCAGTCCGCCACCCATTATGATCACAAGGAAGATCTCAAGGGGATGAGACTTGACGCTTTTGGCATAGATCATCGGAACAAGAATATTATTATCAATGAACTGAACCACAACTATGACACTCATCAGCTTTATTATAACCGGAAGCAAGTCGGCCACACTGCCTCCCGCCAGAGATCCCGTTATTCCGAGTATCAATCCGATTGCCGCACCAATAACGGGTCCGAGGTAGGGAATAATATTCATGATCCCTGCAAAAAAGCCTATGAGGAGAGCGTTCTTTATTCCGAGGATCCACAGGCCTATTGATATCAACGAGATTACGGCGATGAGCTCAAGGAGAATTCCGATGAAGTAACGTTTGAGAAGTACTTTTGAATCTGCAACCACCCTTTTGGTGGCTGCTTCATGTTTCTGAGGAATGATCAGCAGTAAACTCTGTTCAAACATGTTTTCATCTTTAAGAAAAAAGAATGAGATGAATAATATTGAGAAGAGACTCAGGAAAATATTTCCAAAAGCGCTGACAAAACCTCCGACAAAAGTTCCCAGGGTATCAATGCTAATAATGGAACGAAGTTTTTCCGACAGGAAATCATTTAATGTCTGTTCTTCCTGCAATGCCCCTGAAGCTCTTAACTTCTCATCAAGAGTCTGTATTGGCCCCTGCAGCTCTTCACCGAGCTGGGTGACATCAATCTTTGAAATTGCTTCGGCCTGGCTTAATATGAGGGGTACAAAAACTGCAATCAACCCGAGGAAGAAAAGAAGGATCACAAACAGAGCCATCAGCGTGCTGATCCAATGCGGCATGTAAAACTTCCTGATATGTATCCGGTCGAAATACCTGACCATTGGTTCCCCGATAAATGATATTATTGCTGCAAGCAGCAGCCATACAATAATATAATGGAACTTATAAATGAGAAAACCAATAATCAGCAATACCAGAATATAGCCGGTGTATTTCAATACTTGTTTCATCCGTGGATCAATTTGTTATCAGTAAACGTATCCTATAGGGTCAGGGTTCAGAGAACCTGCTTTTAAATATCTAATATACACAAGTTTAATCTGATTTCAAAAATCAGAACCAACAAAATCAACCTGCTCATTAAAACAACGATGCTTCACTCCTCAGTATCCCAATTGCGATGTCATGCAAAAGGGAGCGAAGTGAAGTGAAGCAGCGAACTGAAGGATATGGTTATTTCAATCCAAACCTGTAACTGAATTTAATCAGGAAAACATTGTGTGGTTTTTCTTCGTTAGAGATGAACAGATCACCCAGATCATCAAAGAAACTGAGCTGACCACTGTCATTGAAACCGCTTCGTGTCTGACTCCATACAAGAAAGAGCGAAGACCCGGGATTATATTCCCATCTTATAACAAGGTTCGAGAGGAATTCCTGCACATTGAAATCTCTTCTGTCGAAGCTGTAATCACTGAAATCGGTATCACGGTTCTCGTCGATATCGTATGAATCATCATTCAGTCTGAACTGGTCTTCCGTAAATGTGTGGAATCTATCGCCATATCTGCCTGCCATCGGATTTGTAATATATTTATGATCGTAATATTTCCCTGTGGCGATAAAAGGCTGACCCCAATACTGGAAAGTAAGATTGGGACTGAGATTAAGATTAACTCTGAAGGAAGTGCTTATAGTTTTCCTGTCGATACTGGCAAAAATGTACCTGTCTTCGCCGTTATATTCAATGTCATTTGTTACATACTGGAGTTCAGAAAAAGAGTTACTTATAGCTGGTTCAATGCTGAATGTAAGATAATCAGTTGGTTTGTATGAAAATTCAATTTCCTGATATAACTCTCTTGAATCATTCCTCAGACCGATACCATAATTCATGAAATAGCCGATCTGTAGTTTTTTCCTGTTGTCAGAGGAAAAACCGGCTCTTATTCTAAGTCCCCCTGGTGTTTTCATCATTGGTCCGCCCCGGAGTATGCTGGTGGATTTTCCGTCTGCTTCTATGTTTCCACCCGTAAAGACGTTCCAGAAGTTTTTCAGGCCCATGCTCGCGTTCCACTCATAACCGTACCCGAGGTTGTCCCCTCCGAAATTCCAGACTGCAAAAACATCTGAATTTATATTATACCTTCTGTAGATGCCTTTTGGTTCCCACTGGTTATATCCAAACCATAATACTGAAAGCACCTGATCGGCCTCCCGTATATATCCGAGGTCGTTGGTCTCGAAGCCCGGTGTCTTCCACAATGTGGCGCTCATGAAATTCCAGTGTCCGTCCATCTTCTGAATCTGCATTCTGCCCCCGTTGCCGGCGAGAGATGTCCTTGTCGAGTCGAGCCGTGAATAATTTTTGTCGGGTCTTTGATAATAGTGTGCTGATGATCGCTGGGTATTAACGATCGCCTCCGGTGTTCCTTTTACAAGGCTGAAGGCTGAATTCACATTGAACATCCAGCTTTTATCCTTTGAAGTATTGAGTGAAGTCAATTCCACCTGTATAAGCAGCCTTGTGAAGGAATTCGCCAAGATTCTCATCGAGATCCCTGTTTGTGCTTGTGAAAATACCCCCGATAATTGTCTTTCCTTCATTGAAATCTTTCTGAACGCGTCCAACCATGTAATTAGTCAAAGGTTCCACGGTCTCGGATTTTCGGCCGCCGACAGTATCGATTTCGGCTTGCTCCTCTGCTGTCATAGCCTCCACAAATCCGATTGAAAGACCGTCCTTGGTTTTGCCTGTAAGCTTTGCTGCGCCAAGTATAGTTGTATTTGTCGGTACTTTTGCATGCCACCTGTCTTCATCATCGAGTTCAGGCCATCCCTGTGGTCTCCTGCCGACCCTCCTGGAATAAAAAAGATTATCATTTCCCACGCCTCCGTCACCGATGCCAAGCCCGAAATTGGTGATGTTGTTTCCTTCAATAAAGAATGGCCGTTTTTCCCTGAAAAAGGTTTCATAGGCTG
The DNA here is from genome assembly GCA_963744745.1 of uncultured Bacteroidota bacterium. GTDB lineage: Bacteria > Bacteroidota > Bacteroidia > Bacteroidales > VadinHA17 > LD21. The sequence goes on from CAVUVD010000014.1 coordinate 332,116, forward strand.
AAAGGTTGACTTCCGATGGGTCTGCTTCAACCTGGCCGAAGTCAGGATTGATTGTGAGGTCCATTGTCATGTTGTTTGTCACACCGATTTTGGCATCGATTCCGCCGTTAAGCTTTGATAACCTTCCCTTACTTCTGAAGGGATTTTCGGGTTCTGCTGTAAATGTTTCAGTGCTGGCAACTGTGTACGGTGTAACATCGAATATCTTCCTCGGTTTTATCTGTTCAATACCGGTCATTTCTCCCATAAGATGAATGAATCCCGGTGCATCTTTAGGAATATGCTGCCAGAAATCGGTCTCATTGTTCCTGTAAAGTATCCTGAAAAACTGAAGCCCCCATACATCGCCTGAATTCTTCTCAAATCTTACCTGGCTGAAAGGAATTTTCATCTCGGCAACCCAGCCTTCACTGTTAATGCTTGTCTTGACCCACCAGTTTGGATCCCACGATGAATCCTCCTGCTGACCGTCATCCGAAAACATCTGGTCGAATTTTACACCGGAGGAGCTTGATCCGAAAAGAAATCCTGTCCGGAGATCATGAAAGCTGTCGAAAATCACGCCTGCAACATCACCATCCACCTGGTCGCGTCTTGTGAGCCTGTTTACAATGCTGTCGGGACTGGTATCAAATGCTTTGATACCAACATACATGTTGTCCTTGTCAAAAACAACACAAAACTCGGTTCTCTGTGATGCTTTTTTGCCATTATATGGCTCATGCTGAGTGAAATCATCAACCCAGCTTCCTTCTTTCCAGACAGGTTCATCAAGTATACCATCGATAACCGGGGCTGAGGTAATTTCTGTTGCTTTATACTGCTTCCTGGCTTCTTCCTGTGTTCCATTGGTCTGCCCGTAAATGCCTGATGCCAGCAGTAAAATCATCAGGCAGGAAGTCAAGATCTTTTTCATTTAAGTGTTTTTACAGCATAATGACGTAATAGGATCAGAATTGATGCAGATTGAATTGTTAATTTTGGGTTAATTTCAGATAAAGATTCTCAAATTATTGATTCACAGAAAGAACAGGCGGTTAAATGACCGGAAAGTGTATTGATAACCCTATTGAATAAAGAGATTAGAGGACCGGGCTGATTCACTTTTGTGAACTAATCATCGTACAACCTGATGAATTCGAAGCTGTTCCCGGTATATTCAAGGAATTTTATGAGATCAGTTCTCTTTATAACAAGGGTTGCAGTATTTACATTGGGATGGAACGCAAGCCTTTCGTATTCATGCAGTTTTTCATCGATGAAAACATGAACATTTTTTTCCGAATCATTAATCAGGCCGAAAGGTGTGACTGAACCCGGTTCGACTCCAAGATAATTTTTAAGTCGCTTGTCTGAAGCAAATGAAAGCTTGCCCTGTCTCAGCCTTTTTTCAAGATCATGAATATCGAGTTGTCTTAAATGTTCCAGTATTACCAGGTAATGCCTGTCGCCTTTATGATTCCTGAAAAATATGTTCTTGCACCTGCCGGAATTATAATCTTTCCAGTGAGCAATGGCTGCTTCGATTGTGGCTACCGGCGGATGCTCGTGGTATTCGTATTGGATATTAAGCTTTTCCAGTAATTCATATAACTCTGGCTGTCCTCTCATCAGATCTTCTTTCCAACGAATTCGAAACTCATTTCGGCTATATTTGATATGTCCTTACCGGCTTCCCGCATATCTATATCTTCCTCATCATAGTACCATAATCACTTTTACCGGGATCCCGGTATCACTGATATTCTTCAGTTCGGTAATAATATCATATAGAAATTTGGCTGATGAGGAGTTAAAATACTTGAGATCGATCTGGAACACAAATGGTTTTTCTGCCGTGAATAAGGAATGAGCCGTTCTAATTTCTTCGGAATACTTTGTAAACCAATCTATAACAGGATAATACAAAGCCCTGACATCTTCGGGTGAGGATGTGCCCCGGATCATAAAAACATTCTCTTCAGGAGAGAAATTTATCTCAGGTGTGTTCTGTCCGGCAGCTATGAAAAGCTTCTGCATATTAAGGCAATTTATTCAAAGTAAAGTATTTTTTTCGTTTTCCGGAACATACCCTTCATCTTCAAGAAGATTACCTGATGAAATCGCCTTTACTGCAAGCCTGTCACAGGTCTCATTTTCAACATTATTTGCATGTCCCCTGATCCAGACAAACCTGACTTTGTGCTGTCTGAATATTTTCAGGAACCTTAACCAGAGATCCCTGTTTTTTTTGTCCTTGAAGTTTTTGGATTCCCACTGGAAAAGCCATCCCTTTTCCACGGCGTCGGCAACATATCTTGAGTCGGTATATACGGTCACTTCACAACCCTGTATCTTCAAAGATTCGAGACCTGACAATTACTGCAAGCAGTTCCATCCTGTTGTTGGTGGTAAGCTTATATCCCTGCGATTTTTCAAGCCTGTGCTTTCCTGATATCATTACAATCCCGTATCCGCCGGGACCGGGATTACCGCTTGCAGCACCGTCAGTATATATGGTTACATTACATGCCATGAGGCAGAACGATGCCGGTATTTGTCAGAAACAGCTTGATTGCGATTGAAAGCAGGATGACTCCGAATACTTTTTTTAATATCTGTAAACCTCCTGCTCCAAGTATTTTCTCAAAAAATGAAGTCAACCTGAGAACGAGATAGATGACTCCCATATTCAGCAGAAGGGCGAGAAAGATATTAATTGTCTGGTATTCCGCCTTCAGTGACAGGATCGTTGTTATTGACCCTGCTCCGGCAATAAGCGGAAAAGCAATAGGGAATATTGCGCTACCATGGGCAGAATCCTGCTTGAATAATTCAATTCCCAGTATCATTTCCATTGCAATCAGGAAGATTATGAATGAACCGGCAATTGCAAAAGAGGATACATCTATTCCGAAAATGCCAAGCAGGGGATTTCCGATGAACAGGAATGCACCAAGGATTGCAAAAGAAACCAGAGTCACCCTCATTGTTTTGATCTCTCCTCTTTTTGCCTTGATATCTATAATAATAGGTATAGATCCGGGAATATCAATAATTGCGAAAAGAACCATGAAGGCGGCAAGTATCTCGATCAGACTAAGATGCATGATGGGTCCAAATATTTAAAAGGTACAAGTATACGGTACAAGGTACAAGGTACATGGTATGGTAACCGTGAACCGTATACCGTGAACCGTGTACCGTCTTCCTTATTCCACTATCGTCATTTCGTCTACCAGGTGCCGTGCACCTGCATAGATATCAATTACCCAGAGTACACAGCGGATGTCCACTGCAATTGTCCTTTGTAAATCAGGCTCATAAGCTATATCGCCGCTCATCGACTCCCAGTTGCCATCGAATGCAAGCCCGATCAGTTCACCATTTGCATTGATCACGGGACTACCGGAATTACCCCCGGTAATATCGTTCGTGGTAAGAAAACCTACAGGCATGTATCCTCTGGCAGAAGCATATCTTCCAAATTCCTTGTTATTGAAGAGGTCTATTAATCTCTGAGGAAGGTCAAACTCATAATCGCCGGGCTTGTATTTTTCAAGCATACCCTGCATAGTGGTGTAATACTTGTAAGTTACGCCATCACGGGGATCATAATCCTGGATTGTTCCGTATGAAAGTCTCATTGTTGAGTTTGCATCAGGATATTTGATCTTCTCAGGAGCCATTTCCATCAGCGCTGCCTGCCACAATCTTTTACCTGCTGCGAGGCTGCCGTCGTACTGGCCCGATCCTTTCTGGAGCAGACTCAGTGTTTCATTCACATCCAGTGCAGCCAGGTAAGCCGGGTCATTCAAAATTACTTTCAATGAAGGTTTATCAAGGAAGGCACTGAGCTTCTCCTTGCCTGCAAATACCGATCTGGCGAACATATCGTCAACATATCTTTCAAGGCTGCCCTTGAATTTTTTGTCCACAACATTCGTATAGAAGGCAGGATGGAACTTTGGCTGCACATCTTCCCTGTAGAGCTTAAGAAGCGCTGTAGTTGCCTTCTTATCTGTCGGGGGATTATAATCCTTATACAGCATATCAATGTTTTTGCGGATTTTTGCGATTGCATCACTGAGTTGAGCCTGGTCACCCGACTTCAGGGCTGTAATGAGCAACTCGGCAAGCGGATCGAAGTTCACGATCTCACACCCCTGCATACATTCATTCAGGTATTGCAGCGCATTGAAATATTCAGCTCTTCCTTCTACTGAAGAAAGGATCAGATTCAGTGACTCTCCATATTTTTCCTTTGCTGAAGGATTTGAAGCGATCCAATTGTTAAACTGCTTTTCAAGTTCCTCCTTCTCTCCTTTGACATTGAGTCTCTCAAGCCCGGCCTTCTGACCAATTGAATATTTCCAGTAATTTGATGAGCTGAAATATTTTGCAGAGTACTGAATATTGACTTTCTCATCTGCCTTCATATCTTCCATCCATGCATCCTGCTTAACGCCACGGATCTTAATACGGTTCGGATGAGTGATTTTAAGCATTTCATCGATCTCAAAAGAGGTCATATACCTGTTGGTTCTGCCCGGATAGCCAAGTATCATAGCAAAATCGCCACGATCAAGGTCCTTTATTGATACCGGAAGATGATATTTTGGTTTGAGAGGTACATTGTCCTTGGAATAAGCAGCCGGTTTGCCATCGGGTGATGAATATACCCTGAAAACACTGAAATCGACAGTATGACGGGGCCATTCCCAGTTGTCGGTATCAGAACCGAATTTTCCGATTGACTGGGGAGGAGTGCCAACAAGTCTAACGTCAGTATATCTTTCGTAAACAAGCATATAAAAATAATTTCCACCATAAAAGCTTCCGATTGAGACCCGGTAGTTATTACCTTCCTGGGCTTTCTTCTCAATTGCAAGCCTTGCTGAATTAATGGCAGCATTGCGATCGGTTTCTGTCATCCCGGACTTAACATTGGCAAGTACCTGGTCGGTGACATCCTCGATCCTTACAAGGAATGTAACTGAAAGCCCCGGATTCGGGAGTTCCTCCTCCTTCGACATAGCCCAGAAACCATTTTTCAGGTAGTCGTGCTCGACTGTGCTGTGTGCCTGTATCTGGCCGTAACCGCAATGATGATTTGTGAGGATGAGTCCCTGTGATGAAACAATTTCTCCTGTACAACCTCCTCCGAATATTATAATAGCATCCTTTATGCCTGGCTGGTTAAGGCTGTAGATATCCTCGGCCGAAAGCTTCAGGCCAAGTTCTGTCATCCTGCCCATATTTAATTTTTCTATTAGCGGCAGGAGCCACATTCCCTCATCCGCTTTTACTCTGAATCCTAACGTTAATACAAGGATTCCCAGAATTGCCAGCAATTTTCTCATATAATGACAAGTTATTTGTAGTTTGTTTAATAAAACTGCAAAGATAGAGTTATTAATTATAACTCCAATTCGAGTTCGAGCTGCGTATCGAACAGGTTAAAGGATTTTCTGTGATAGGGCGTCAAACCGTGCTTCATTATTGCTTCCCTGTGAAAAGGTGTCGGATAGCCTTTGTTATGATCCCAGCCATATTCGGGGAATTCTGTATGAAGTTTTTCCATAAACTCATCCCTGAAGGTTTTAGCCAGGACCGATGCTGCAGCAATTGAGAAATAGGTACCATCTCCTTTGATGATTGTCTTATGTCCGACATTTTTATAAGGGTAAAACCGGTTCCCGTCTATCAGGAGGAACTGCGGCGTTTTCTCAAGTCCTTCGATGGCAATATGCATTGCCTTTATTGAAGCCCGGAGTATGTTTGTTCTGTCAATCTCCTCATTATCGACAAATGCCACTTTCCACGCTATTGCCCTTTCAATGATCTCGATCCTGAGTTCATCGCGTTGTTTCGCGGTAAGCTTTTTAGAATCATCGAGAACTAGATGCCTGAAATTCCTTGGAAGAATTACCGCTGCAGCCGTAACAGGCCCCGCTAGACAGCCTCTGCCGGCTTCGTCACAACCCGCTTCGGTAAGATTTCGGTAACAGCATGATTTAAGCATTGTGTTCAGCTGATTTCATCCCGCAAATAAATGAAATATTTCAATGGTTGTAAAAGAACAATCTCTTTTATTGCAGATTGTTTCATTCATTTGTTGAATAACGCTTTCTGATCATCCGGAAAATAATCAGGCAGCTGATAAGTGCAACAGTTATTCCAAGCAAATTGCTTACCGTGTCTCTTGGATTGTATGACCTGCCCGGGATGAATTTCTGATGCATTTCGTCCGCCACAGCAAAAAGCACCAATCCTGCAGTGATCAGAATTAATCTTCCGGCTCCGGGATTGAAATCTCTTCCTGAAAAAGCAAGATATGCCATGAAGGCAAGAAAACCGTACTCACAGAAATGTATAAGGTAGTCCAGTCGGATATCTTTTTTCGCTGCATGAAGTTTCAGAGTAGGGATATCCGGTATGGAAGACATAGTAATAATGGCTATCACCCAAGCAGCCAGGATAAATGCTGAATACGGCTTTATTATCGTGATAAGTTTTAACATTCAGACCGGAATATCACAGCTAAAAATATCAATTGATACATAAGCTGACAAATAAAGCGATAAAAGACTAAATTTGTGTCAAAATTTGAAGAAATGATCACAAGTGAACAGATAAAGGCCTTATCGGAACGCCGCGATGCGTTGAGGAGGTATCTTTGACATCGATAACAGGTTAATTACAATTTCAGAAAAAGAAGGATTATCCAGGCAGCCCGGGTTATGGAATGATCCTAAGAAAGCCGAGGAGCTGATGAAAGAAATCGCCAGGCTGAAATCCTGGACAAACGATTTTGCCAGTATCAGCAATGCCCTCGACGATCTGTCGGTCATATACGATTTCTATAAGGAAGGAGAAGCCCCGGAAAGCGATGTTGAAAATCAATACAATGCCTGCTTTGAAATGATCAGCGACCTTGAGGTCCGAAACATGCTCAGGAATGAGGAGGACCAGCTTGGCGCTATAATGAAGATCAATTCCGGCGCAGGCGGAACCGAGAGTAACGACTGGGCTGCCATGCTTATGAGAATGTATCTCCGGTGGGCTGAACGGAACAATTATAAAGTAAGGGAACTTGATTACCAGCCCGGTGATGAGGCAGGAATTAAATCTGTGACTCTGGAGATTGACGGGGAACGGGCATACGGGTATCTGAAAAGTGAGAATGGTGTTCACAGGCTTGTGAGGATATCACCATTCAATGCCCAGGGCAAACGCCAGACAACATTTGCATCTGTATTCGTCACACCACTTGTCGATAATGATATAATTATAAACATTAATCCCGCCGAGATAACCTGGGAGACATACCGTTCGAGCGGAGCGGGCGGACAGAATGTGAATAAGGTCGAAACCGCGGTCAGGTTAAGACATCATCCAACCGGCATTGTTATCGAGAACCAGGAAACCAGATCGCAGCTCAATAATAAGGAAAATGCACTGAGGATACTCAGGTCGCAGCTATATGAACTTGAGCTGAGAAAACGCCAGGAGGAGCAGGCAAAGATTGAGGGTGAGAAGAAAAAGATCGAATGGGGATCACAGATCAGATCTTATGTGCTCCATCCGTACAAGATGGTGAAAGACGTTCGCACCGATTATGAAACAGGCAATGTGCAGGCTGTCCTCGATGGCGATCTTTCCGGATTTATAAAGTCGTACCTGATGGAGTTTGCAGGGAAGTAAGGAAGAAGGAAAAAGGAAAAAGAAAAAAGGCGAAAGTGGCAACAGGCATCAGGCATCAGGCAACAGGTAAGATGAATGAGGGGTGAGGTAATTCTGCGTTTTCTGCGGTGAAGGCTTTGTGAGATGGCTTATCTGCGAACTCTGCGTTAAAAAACAAATGAATAGAACACGGATGACACAGATGCAACGGATTATCACGGATCAGATCTGTGTAGATCCGTCTGATCTGTGTCATCAGTGTGCCAATAACAAAGGCGAAAGTAAAAAGACAAGAAGACAAGAAGACAAATTTTTATATTTGCAGCCAAAATCACCGGAAAATAAATGGGGAAGAAAAAAAAATTGTTTGATCAGTTCCCACCTGTCTCAAGCCAGGAATGGATGGACAAAATCCTTTCAGATCTTAAGGGAACGGATTTTAAAAAACTAATCTGGAAAACCGAAGGAGTTGATGTGATGCCTTTTTACAGGGAGGAAGACCTTGATTCACTGATTGAGGTGACTTCAATGCCGGGTGAATTTCCGTTTCGCCGTGGAACCAGGACTGAAAACAACAATTGGCTCATAAGACAGGACATAGAAGTGACCAGCTATAATGCTGCCAACGGGAAAGCGCTCGACATTCTGATGAAGGGAGTTGATTCATTGGGCTTTATAATAATGGATCCTTCGTCTGTGAACAAGGATAATTTTGAATCTCTTCTGAAGGATATTCACCCTGATGCGGTGGAGTTGAATTTTCTTTGCAGCGGAATGGCTAAGGAAATCCTTCAGATTATAACAACAGTATGCTCCGGAAATCTTAGAGGTGCAATTGAAGCCGATCCCCTCGGCAGGTTAATGGTAAACGGCACATTATGCGTTCCTCCTGCCCGGGGCTTTGATTACCTTGCAGAGCTGACCAGGAGTTCAATCCCATATCCGGACCTGAGGACCATTCATATTAAAGCCTCCTCATTCGGGAATGCAGGCGCTGACATTGTACAGGAGCTGGCATTCGCTATTTCCATGGGGAGCGAATATATGTCTCAGCTTACCGATCGTGGTATCAGCAGTGAGGATGCTGCTTCAAAGATCAGGTTCAGTTTTGGCATCGGGCCGAATTATTTTCCTGAGATGGCAAAGCTCAGGGCTGCCCGGATGCTCTGGGCAGTTGTAATGAAAGGTTTCTGTAAGAACAACATACCTGGAATGAAGATCCATTGCACCACTGCAGGATGGAACAAGACCGTTTATGATCCATACGTCAATATGCTGAGAACACAGACTGAAGCAATGGCAGCAGTTCTCGGTGGTACGGATTCCCTTACCGTTGGTCCTTTTGATATTGCTTACAGAAAACCCGATGTTTTTTCAGAACGGATTGCCAGGAATCAGCAGCTTATACTTAAGGAAGAAGCAGGGTTCAGCAAGGTTGCCGATCCTGCAGCAGGTTCATATTACATCGAGAAACTGACAGACATGCTGGCTGATGCGGCATGGAAACTGTACCTGCAGACAGAAGAGCAGGGTGGATTCCTTTCAGCCCTTCAGAAAAGCTTCATTCAGAAAAACGTAAATGAATCAGCCGGTCGCAGGAAAAGAGATGTAGCTACCAGAAAAACTATTCTTCTGGGAACAAACCAATATCCCAATACCAGGGAGAAACTCCCTGAAAAGGCAGATCCTGTGGTTATAAACAGTAATGATAAACCTGCCGGTAACGACGTTGAACCTCTCAGTCCTTTCAGAGCTGCAAAAGAGTATGAAAATATAAGGATGAAGATTGAGAATCTGGATAGAAAACCGCATGTTTTTCTCCTTACAATCGGTAACCAGGTAATGCGAAAAGCCAGGGCCCAGTTCTCATCAGTCTTTTTTGCCTGCGGAGGTTACAAGGTTACCGATAACAATGGATTTGAATCGGTAGAAGAAGGTGTAAGCGCTGCGCTTGACTCAAACGCTGACATAGTCGTTATTTGCAGCTCTGACGAGGAATATGCAGTATTTGCCCCGGAGATTTATAAAAACCTTAATAATTCATGTATAGTTGCAGTCGCCGGGAACCCTTCCTGCTCTGACGTACTTAAAGCTGCAGGTATTGAGCATTTCATTCATATAAAATCAGATGTTCCGGAAACTTTGAAATGTTTCAATTCCAAACTGGAAGTTAATATGCAGTCCTGAGCAGTGTGAAGTGTTTTCTGAATAAAGAAGTATGAGGCCAAAATTTACATATGATGATCTGAAGAGTCTTTCATCCGGAGGATCAAAATCCGCGAAGAAAGTCAATTCAGAAGAATGGATTACACCCGAAATGATAAGGGTGAAAAGCATTTATACCAGGGATGATCTGAAGGATATGGATCACCTGCATTATGCTGCAGGAATCCCCCCATTTCTAAGGGGACCATATTCCGGAATGTATGCCATGGTGCCATGGACTATACGCCAGTATGCAGGCTTTTCAACCGCCGAAGAATCCAATTCATTCTACCGGAGGAATCTTGCCGCCGGTCAGAAAGGCCTTTCTGTAGCTTTTGACCTGGCAACCCACAGGGGATATGATTCCGATCATGAACGTGTTAACGGTGATGTCGGAAAAGCCGGTGTTGCAATCGATTCAGTTCTTGATATGAAGATACTGTTCGACAGGATTCCGCTCGATAAAATGTCGGTGTCAATGACGATGAACGGAGCAGTGCTCCCGGTAATGGCATTTTACATAGTCACTGCACTGGAGCAGGGAGCAAAGCTTGAAGAGCTCAGCGGGACAATTCAAAATGACATTCTCAAGGAATTCATGGTGAGGAATACATATATATATCCTCCAGAATTCTCGATGAGGATCATCGCCGATATTTTTAAGTATACATCGGCCATGATGCCGAAATTCAACTCGATAAGCATATCAGGATATCATATGCAGGAAGCGGGAGCAACCTGTGATATTGAGCTTGCCTATACCCTTGCCGACGGACTTGAATACCTCAGAACAGGAATTAACTCAGGCCTTGATATCGATGCTTTTGCACCGCGACTCTCTTTTTTCTGGGCAATCGGGATGAACCATTTCATGGAAATTGCCAAGATGAGGGCTGCCCGTATGCTGTGGGCAAGAATCGTAAGCCAGTTCAATCCGAAAAATCCCAAATCACTTGCATTGAGAACCCATTCGCAGACATCGGGATGGAGCCTCACAGAGCAGGATCCTTTCAATAATGTGGGCAGAACCTGCATTGAGGCGATGGCCGCAGCGCTTGGACATACACAGAGTCTGCATACAAATGCACTGGATGAAGCGATAGCCCTTCCGACAGATTTTTCAGCACAGGATTGCACGGAATACCCAGATATACCTGCAGGAAGAAACAAATATCTGCAAAGCAATCGATCCCTGGGCAGGCTCCTGGTATGTCGAGTCTCTTACTCATGAGATTGCACACAGAGCCTGGGGACATATTATGGAAGTTGAAAAGCTCGGCGGCATGGCAAAAGCCATAGAATCAGGGGTTCCGAAAATGAGAATCGAAGAAGCTGCAGCCCGGGCCCAGGCAAGGATAGATTCCGGATTACAAACTATTGTCGGAACAAACAGGTACAGGCTCGAAAGAGAAGATCCGCTAGAGACACTTGAGGTTGATAACACCTGTGTGCGTGACTCCCAGATCAGGCGTCTCGCTCAGCTCAGGGCGGAAAGAGATGAACATAAATGCCAGGCAGCGCTCGATGCAATTACAGAATGCTGCAGGACAGGTGAAGGTAATCTTCTGGAACTTGCCGTGAATGCTGCAGCAGCAAGGGCAAGCCTGGGAGAGATTTCTTTTGCATGTGAAAAAATAGCAGGGAGGTACAAAGCCATGATAAAAACGATTTCAGGAGTTTATTCTTCGGAGTATAAACCGGATGATGACTTCAAAGAAGCAAAGCGTCTGGTTGCCGAATTCGCCAGGAAAGAAGGCCGACAGCCCAGGATCATGATCGCCAAGATGGGGCAGGATGGTCACGACAGGGGAGCCAAGGTGGTCTCCACAGGGTATGCCGATATAGGATTTGATGTTGATATCGGGCCATTGTTCCAGACTCCGGCAGAGGCCGCAAAACAGGCTGTCGAGAACGATGTTCATGTACTCGGCGTTTCCAGTCTTGCAGCCGGGCATAAAACTCTTGTCCCCGAGGTGATTGCCGAACTGAAAAAACTTGGAAGGGAAGATATTCTTGTGGTTGCAGGAGGCGTCATCCCGGCACAGGATTACCAGTATTTATATGATGCCGGTGTATCAGCAATCTTCGGTCCGGGTTCTTCAATTTCGAAAGCTGCAAGACAGATCATGGAGATATTGCTGGAAATTGTCTGAAGGAGCTAAAAGTGCACTAGAGTGCACTAGAGTGCCTAGAGTATTTAGAGTTTAAAAGAATCTGAAAAATAGTTTAATTTGTAACGGTTAGTCTGAAACAAATGAAGCAAATAATTTTTTTCCTTGTTTTGTTCCTGTTGGCAGTATCAGGTTGCGGGACAAGCAGGCGTACTGTTGATGCAGCATCACATGACACCGGTGAGACTGAAACCCCTGTTGCCCAGGAATCACCGGCAGTTGCACAGGCTGTTAATTATCATGATCCGACCACATGGTTACTTGGATATTTCAATCCCGCCGGGCTGCGGCAGCCACCACATGCAACATGGTTCATAAGCGGGCAGGATGAATATATGCCGGTTTCAGGCGTCCTGAACCAATTGTTGGATATCAGCCATGATGCACTCACAATTAAAATTGTTATGGGAACATGGTGTCCCGACAGCAGGAGGGAAGTTCCCAGGTTCATGAAGATACTGGAGCTATGGAATTTCCATTCCGACAAAGTTACATTTGTCGGTGTCGATGAAGCAAAGCAGGCCCCTGTTGGCGAATATGCCTCGCTGAACATTGAAAGAGTTCCAACTTTCATATTTTATAAAAATAATTCTGAAGCCGGACGCATCATTGAGGTTCCGAAGACGTCTTTAGAGCAGGATATGGTAAATATCCTTTCAGGAAATGAAAAATAACGTATAATAAATTAATGTCATGGAAGAGGTAAGAAACAACGCCGGTCAGAATCTGGGAATAGCAGCGCTGATTACAGCCATAATCACATTTGTCCTGGCAGTAATACCCTGTGTCGGACTGATTGCAATGATACCCGGGATTATTTCGATTATTCTCGCAATTGTCGGTTTGTCGCAGGCTTCAAGGAGTGATGCACCAAGAGGAATGCTTATAGCAGGATTGATCATCGCTGTAATTGCGACGATGATATCATTCTCGCAGGTATTCATTGCAGGTAAATTTGCCAATGGATTTGATGACTGGCCTCATAATATTCAGAACATAGTGGATGATGTTCAGGATAATGTAATCAGAGATCTCGAGGACAGCAATGTAAATATCAAAATCGAAAGCGATGGCGACGTGATTGAAATCAACGCAGGGAAAAAAGATAAACAAAAGCTTCTCGAAGGTCTTGAAGGTGCTGATTCAACCGATAATGATACTTCAAAGGTCAAATAATAAAGGAACATTCTTATCAAAGGTAAGGCTCCTGCAAGAGCCTTATCTTTTTATTAACCTTTTCCTTGCCGGAATAATACTATTGGTTTTTGCCTACTCTGCACTATTTTCACCAGTCACTGACAATTATCCGGTTGTATGTGTTCATGAGAAACTTACCGGCGAGCCATGCGCCTCCTGCGGCTTATCACATAGTTTCTCTCTTATTATCAGAGGCGAATTCAGTGAAGCACGGGAATGGAATGCATACGGGATGAGGGTATTTATTTTCTTTGCGGCACAGCTTCTCCTCAGAATCGTTTTTTCGGTTTATTATATTAAAAATCCCCTGGACCGGAGATCGCTTATCATCACTGATTCTATCGGATCGGCGATAATGTTCATAATTGCCTTTATGCCTTACCTCAGATGGATAGCCAGCGCCATGTTTCCAAGTAATTGAATCCGGGCTTAATGCGTTTTAAGCCGGACTTTCATAATAACCGGATTATCACTTTCATCTAAATTTTTAAACATCTCCCTGAGCTTATCTTTCTGATCCGGATCCGCCTCTTCATTATTATCAGCAGCCAGATGTTTTTTCATTTTTGCTGCCTCTATGACATAATAGGATATTGAATCAGTAGTATATTCCGGCCAGAAGCCGGGACCACCGTCTATATCATTAATGAATTTTGAATTTTCATTCTGGCCTTTCAATGTGGTTCCGGTATTGGAACTTTTGTCATAGCAAATAAGGCCATAATCAATTATTTTGTTATCAGGAGCAGCATGTGTGCAATATGTTATGAACAAAAATTTTGCTGTCTCTTTTGCACTTGCCCAATAATAATCGGGTGATGATATCAGTTTACCAGTTACTTGAATTCGTAACTCATCAGGTAATTTTAATCCTCCGAGATCAAGGAAAAAGGCAGGAATGATTTTATTATGTTTGTCGTATGTGTAAACGGTATCGTTATACCATCCTTTAAAAAACAGTCGTTTGTTAAACCTGTAATATGTATTTCTAAGGGTATTAAAGTAACTCCAGCTCATAGGGCTATTATTCTCCCAGAAGTAATTGTTCCGGACTGCCTGCAGGATTTCTGCATTACTGTTTCGTTCGGTGAAAATGAATTCCTCTGTTCCTCTATCAGCTTCATTATAGCACATAAATAAGCTGTCCCTGCTCCACACAATAAAGCCCAGATCTTCCGGTAGCCTGATAGTTTTTAAAAAGTTTCCTTCAAAGGAATAGACCTGTATAACCCTTATATAGTTAGGCTGTATATAGATTTTTCTTCGTTCTTCATCGATGCTGAATTCACGAATCATTGTATACTCTTCCGGTCCCTTTCCAAGGCATCCTATATGACGGATAAACTTTCCTGACATGTCAAACTGGGCTAATGGCCGGTCGTACTGCTCAACAAATATGAACTCTTTTGTAAATATTGCATTAGCAATAGGACCGAGTAAAGATTCATCTGTTGTTTCCAGTTCAATGTATTCTGCCGATTCTGCGATTTCTGACAGATTTACCTCTCGTCTATTTTTCAAAAGATCGCGAATACTAAGGCTAAAAAACTGTATTTCGTCCGGATCTTTCTCAGTTACCGCAACAGGAGGTTTCTGGTTTTTACAACAGGCAAGTAAAAGGACCAGGATCAGAAAAAATGTATGATGCCCAAGCCTTTTCAAATACGAAGCAGGGAAAAGGTTTTTGATGGTGTATTTAAGATTCATGTTTTTAGTATTAAGTTGCTGCACGACTGAGATTTTACTGAAATTCAATTTAAATAATTTTGTTTAATAATTAACGTAAAATATTCATCTAAATCATTTTGATGGTTTTCGTCGCAAAATAATGGGCTTAATTTAAAACTAACTTCGCTGGCACCAGCTTCACTCCCCTACCTTCCAACCGCGATTGTCATCCTGAACGAAGCGAAGCGAAGTAAAGGAATTTATAAGGCTGTGTAACAATTAGATACATAACTGTTCATTAGCATTAGCAGTAATCTCCACTTCTTCCACAGTGATAATCAGCCTACCTGGGATATTATTCGTAAATCAAAAATCGTTAATCAGTATTCGTTAATCAAAAGGGATTTAAGAACAAGGATTAACGATTTTAGAATTTTGATTTGCGTCTGTCATGCTGAGGCTTAATTCAAAATTTTTTTGCACTCCTGTCGGAAATGGCAAAGGAATGTTATCAGGCTGCAGTAAGAGATTCTTCAGTCGAAAACCTCCGCAGGCTACGGTTTTCTCCTTACTAATGACAACAACATGTCGTGGTGAACAAGGGGAGTGAAGCGGCGCATTTTGACATCCAGTACTACAGGAACAATTTTCTGCAAAATGCGCCGCTTCACTCCCCCGGACTCCACCAATAGCGCCTGTCATGCTGAACGCAGCGCAGCGAAGTGAAGCATCTTTTGCGATTGAGTACCAATTATCTACAGAACTTGTCATTAGTAACTCAGCGAAGCGGAGTGAAGGATCCTATAAGGCAGTGTAACAATTAGATACATAGCTAGTCATTAGCAGTAATCTCCACTTCTTCCACAGTGATAATCAGCCTACCGGGGATATTATTCGTAAATCAAAAATCGTTAACCAGTATTCGTTAATCAAAAGGGATTTAAGAACAAGGATTAACGATTTTAGAATTTTGATTTGCGTCTGTCATGCTGAGGCTTAATTCAAAATTTTTTTGCACTCCTGTCGGAAATGGCAAAGGAATGTTATCAGGCTGCAGTAAGAGATTCTTCAGTCGAAAACCTTCGCGGGCTTCGGTTTTCTCCTTACTAATGACAACAACATGTCGTGGTGAACAAGGGGAGTGAAGCGGCGCATTTTGACATCCAGTACTCCAGGAACAATTTTCTGCAAAATGCGCCGCTTCACTCCCCCGGACTCCACCAATAGCGCCTGTCATGCTGAACGCAGCGCAGCGAAGTGAAGCATCTTTTGCGATTGAGTACCAATTATCTACAGAACTTGTCATTAGTAACTCAGCGCAACGGAGTGAAGGATCCTATAAGGCAGTGTACCAATTATATACAGAGCTAGTCATTAGCAGTAATCTCCACTTCTTCCACAGTGATAATCAGCCTACCGGGGATATTATTCGTAAATCAAAAATCGTTAACCAGTATTCGTTAATCAAAAGGGATTTAAGAACAAGGATTAACGATTTTAGAATTTTGATTTGCGTCTGTCATGCTGAGGCTTAATTCAAAATTTTTTTGCACTCCTGACGGAAATGGCAAAGGAATGTTATCAGGCTGCAGTAAGAGATTCTTCAGTCGAAAACCTTCGCGGGCTTCGGTTTTCTCCTTACATAATGACAACAACATGTCGTGGTGAACAAGGGGAGTGAAGCGGCGCATTTTGACATCCAGTACTACAGGAACAATTTTCTGCAAAATGCGCCGCTTCACTCCCCCGGACTCCACCAATAGCGCCTGTCATGCTGAACGCAGCGCAGCGAAGTGAAGCATCTTTTGCGATTGAGTACCAATTATCTACAGAACTTGTCATTAGTAACGCAGCGCAGCGAAGTGAAGCATCTTTTGCGATTGAGTACCAATTATCTACAGAACTTGTCATTAGCAACTCAGCGAACGGAGTGAAGGATCTTATAAGGCAGTGTAACAATTAGATACATAGCTTGTCATTAGCAGTAATCTCCACTTCTTCCACAGTGATAATCAGCCTACCGGGGATATTATTCGTAAATCAAAAATCGTTAACCAGTATTCGTTAATCAAAAGGGATTTAAGAACAAGGATTAACGATTTTAGAATTTTGATTTGCGTCTGTCATGCTGAGGCTTAATTCAAATTTTTTTTTGCACTCCTGACGGAAATGACAAGGGAATGTTATCAGGCTGCAGTAAGAGATTCTTCAGTCGAAAACCTCCGCAGGCTACGGTTTTCTCCTTCAGAATGACAACGCATTGTCGTGGTGAACAAGGGGAGTGAAGCGGCGCATTTTGACATCCGTACTACAGGAACAATTTTCTGCAAAATGCGCCGCTTCACTCCCCCGAACTCCACCAATAGCGCCTGTCATGCTGAACGCAGCGCAGCGAAGTGAAGCATCTTTTGCGATTGAGTACCAATTATCTACAGAACTTGTCATTAGATATGCAACAAATCCTGAGCCTGACTGAAGCATTTGTGAAATGAAGGATCTCCTTCTTCATTCTGAATCAATCTTAACCGCATAATGCATATATTATAATATAATTAAAATATTTATAATAATATATATTAAAATATTAATCGCTACATGTCCTCTCCCAGCACCTCATACAACAGCCCGCTCTCAAATCCTTTCGACAGGCCGTATCTCATTAATTTACCCTTAAGATCGTACTCATTCTTTGCTTTAACCTTTTTCCTGTGTGCTGAGATGAGATTCTCAAGCACCTGCCTGTACTTTTCATGATCGATCACCTGAAGCGATTTATTGATTATCTCACGGGGTATTCCTTTCATTTTCAGACCGGCGACTATCTTCAGCCTGCCCCACTTGTTATAGTTGAATTTATCTTTCACAAATGCAGCTGAATACCTGTTTTCGTCGATGAACTTTTCCTTTAACAGAACACCAATGATCTTTTCAGTATCCTCTCTGCCAACACCCCAGGATGCAGTTTTAGCGCGAAGATCTTTAATACAGAATTCCCTTTCCGAACAAATCTTCATTGCTTTATTAAGGGCTGTTTTATAGAGTACAGTATTATCCATTTTTAATACCTTTTACGATCCTGTCCCTGTTATTAAGGTCCTTAATAACAACTACATCCCTGAAACCGAATGACTTTATCAGTTCCTCCATTTCATGACCAAGCGCCTCATTGATTTCAAAATAAACTTTTCCACCGGATTGGAGGAGCTTCCCGGAAACCCTGAGTATTGCCCTGTAATACTGAAGAGGATCGGAATCGTCAACAAAAAGAGCTGAAGGGGGTTCAAAATCAAGAACATTCTGTTTCATTTTCTTTTTTTCACTTATCCTGACATAAGGCGGATTGCTTACAATGATTCCCATTTTATGTGAGGATGCGGGATCAAAGCTGAGAATATCCTTTTTTTCAAATTTAACTGAGACATTGTTCAGCCGGGCATTTTCTTCTGCAAGTTCAAGGGCTTCATCTGAGATATCCCATCCGGTGACAATTGCACCGGCGATATTCCTGGCGACTGCAATTGCTATGCATCCTGAACCGGTTCCGATATCCAGAATCTCACCGCTGAAATCTTTATTTTCCCGGATAATAATATCTGCAAGCTCTTCAGTTTCAGGTCTTGGAATTAGTACCGCAGGCGAAACTTTAATAATACAATTATAGAATTCTGTTTGCCCGAGGACATACTGATAAGGTTTGCCTGTCTTCAGTTCTTCAGTAATGCTTATTATACAGGCTGATTGATTATGGTCAATGGATTGTTGAGGATCGTATATCTGATGCAACCTGTAGCCCCGGAATATTGTCTTGATTATAATAAGGGAAAGGGAGGAGATCTCATCCGGATCATACAGATCTTTCAATTCCTTTTTCAAATAGGGCGTTAAGTCTTTTATTCTTGCTAAATTGAAACTCATAATTCAAAGTTATCCATTTATGCCTAATGATGGAGAGCGATGATCAGAAATACATGAAACGATGCCTGGAGCTTGCTTCATGTGCCGAGGGTATGACATATCCAAATCCTCTGGTCGGTTCTGTTATCGTATGTGACGGGAGAATTATCGGTGAAGGATACCACAGGAAGGCAGGCCTTCCGCATGCCGAGGTTAATGCAATTAACAGCGTAAAATCACCCGAGCTGTTGAAGAGATCAATGCTGTATGTAAATCTTGAACCATGTTCACATTATGGGAAGACTCCTCCTTGTGCTGACTTCATTATCTCCAACTCAATTCCGAGGGTTGTTGTGGGAGCAGTTGATACGAGCAGCAAGGTAAGCGGAGCAGGAATAAAGAAACTCAGGGCAGCAGGAGTGGAAGTTGTGACCGGGGTACTTGAAAATGAATCACGCTGGCTTAACAGGCGCTTTTTCATTTCAAATGAAGAGAGAAGGCCATGGATAATTCTTAAGTGGGCGAAAAGCCGCGATGGATATATTGATGTTGAAAGAGATACAGAGTCCGGTTCCGGGCCAACATGGATCTCAGGAAATCCGGAGCGGGTGCTGGTTCACCGTTGGAGATCTTTTGAACAGGCAATACTTGTGGGAGCAGGAACAGTCAGAACAGATAATCCGAAGCTTAATGTACGAGAGTGGAAAGGGAATAACCCGCTTGTAGTAATACTTAGTGCTTCAGGACAATTAAGTGCCGGAAGCATCGAAGGGAGAATGAAGATCTTTACAAATAACAAGGAAGCTTCCGTCCCCGGAGCTGAAATGGTTCTTCTCAGGGAAGATGAACCTGCCTGCAAACAGGTTGCAGCTCACCTGTACAATTCAGGGATTCAGTCTCTATTCATTGAAGGGGGCGCCTCGATATTGAATCATTTTATAATGAACAACCTCTGGGATGAAGCAAGAATATTTACCGGGAAAAATGATTTTTCCGGTGGTGTAGTATCACCCGACATCAAAGGTTTCATGATTGCCGGGCACGATTTCCAGGGGAGTAAGCTACAGATCTATTTAAATGAGGAGGTTAAAGATTTGTATTTAAAAATAAAATCCTAAATTTGAAATGACCGTAATCTAAACTAACGTGACTATGAAGAAATTATTGTTTCTGTTGATTTTCCTTCCTGTTGTATTATCTTTAAACTCATTCGCACAGAATGGAAAAAAGTATTACAAAGCAGGTGAAGAATTCGTCGAGGGCAAGAAATTTGAGGATGCAGTTGTACAGTTTACAAGTGCAATCGGACTGGAACCTTCCAACACTGAATATTATATTGCCAGGGGGAGGGCTTACGAGAACCTTCAGAAATATGCAGAAGCAAAAGCTGATTATGAGAAGGCCATCGTTTTTGAGCCAAAAAGCGGAGACGCCCATATAAGGTTAGGGGCTGTTGCAAACAGAACCAGGAAATATGAGGAAGCACTTCCCATCCTGAACAAAGCTTCAGGTCTTGCCAAACGCAACCATGAGCTTTATAAAGAAAAAACAATAACGCTTCATGGACTTGCCAAGTATGATCAGGCTCTTAAATGCTCTGATACAGCGCTGATCATTAAACCCGAACCAATGGATTATTATTACCGGGGACTTATTTACACCAGCCTTCATAATGAAGCTATGGCAAAGAAGGAATTTGAAAAATCCATTGATAAGGATGAAACACTTGCCGAACCCAGGCTTGCCCTGGCCCAGCTGCTGGCAACTTCTTCGCCCCAGGAAGCCATGGCACAGTGCAATGAAGTCATTAAGCTAAATGACAAGAATACAGAAGCCTACATGGTCCGTGCGATGATCTACAAGAAAGCTCTCGATTTTCCGAATGCAATTAACGATATGTCGAAAAACATCATGATTGATCCGACAAATGCTGAGTTTTATATGCAGCGGGGAATTTTGTACCAGGAATTCAATCAGCATACCAATGCGATCGGTGATTTTTCAAAGTATATCACCATGAAGCCCGATTCTGCAAATGCCTATTTCAGAAGGGCAAGATCTTATGAGGAAGTGCTCAGCTATGACAAGGCAATGGAAGATTATACAAAGATAACCTCTCTCTCAGAGTTCGATATGAGGGCACGGAAGATGCTGAAGGATGCCCAGGCAAGGTTATATGAGCTCAACAGGGAAAGCAATGCCCCGGAAATCGCTCTCATTAGCCCTGTACCGGTTAAGGATACAATGGAGATAAAAGGTGATCTTACAACTGTTCTCGTTTCAGGAAAAATCAAGGAAAAAAGCAAGCTGAAATCATTCACAATGAATAATGAAGTTGTAATGACAGTGGAGAAAAACGGGGAATATGACTTCCTCGCTAATGTAAGCATTGCAGGGCTCGATAACCTGACAGTTAAGGCGATTGATGATTATAATAATGAGAAGATTCTTAACTTCCCGATTAAGAGGACAGAGATAACTCCCCCGGAAATAAGCATCCTTGCACCATATACAACCGATGAAGGGCAGGTATTGCTCGATTCTCCGAATCCAATGATTGCAATCCAGGGTAAGATAACCGACCAGAGCCTTATAAAATCAATAAAGGTTGAAGATTATATTGCAACGTATCTGCCAACTGAGCTGAACCCGGCTTTTTCTGCCCCTATAGATATTTCCAATATCAACAAATTTACCGTAGTTGTAGAAGATATTTACGGAAACAGGACAGAAAAGGTCTATATGCTCAACAGGGCGGGCGCTGAGATTGCTGCAAATAACCCGATGGGAAGAACCTGGGTTATTTTTATTGAGAATTCAAGCTATGAAACATTTGCCAGTCTCGATGGTCCGATCAAGGATATCAGCACTATGGAGCGCTCGCTGGTGAATTACCAGATACATAATACATTACAGAAGAAAGACATGACCAAGCAGCAGATGGAGTACTTCTTCAATATAGAGCTGCGGGATCTTGTCAAGAAAAACCAGGTGAAATCGCTTCTCGTTTGGTATGCAGGCCATGGTAAATTTATAAATGATGTCGGTTACTGGATCCCTGTTGATGCAAAAAGAGATGACGAATTCACATATTTCAATATAAACGGACTTAAAGCAGGCCTGCAGGGTTATAGTGATGTCGTTGTGCATACACTTGGTTGTTACTGATGCCTGCGAATCAGGTCCGGGTTTTTATACTGCAATGCGCTCATCGAATGATGTTCCGACATGCGACAACACACAGATAGCAGGACTTAAATCGGCCCAGGTGTTTTCATCAGCAGGATATGAGCTGGCTGTGGATAATTCCAAATTCACATCAACTTTCGCCAAAACCCTGATGAACAACAAGAATGCATGTATCCCTATAGAGGCAATCGTTCAGACTGTCACCAAAGCCGTGGCAACTGAAGCAGGGCAGAAACCGAAATTCGGAAAGATACAGGGACTTGAAGATATGAACGGAACCTTCTTCTTCATTGCTAAATAAAACTATATGCCATTTATAAAAACTAACAGGTGCCGGGCAATCATTACTTGCCTGGCTCCTGCTTTTTAGCAGGGATATTGCCTGTCAGATCCCAGAATTACTTTTTCGATAATTACGGAGTAAAACAGGGTCTCAGCGAACAGAAAGTTTATACCCTTTTCCAGGACTCAAAAGATAATATCTGGCTTGGGACGGCAAACGGGTTATCGAGGTTCGACGGCAAGAACTTCAGGAACTTTTCAACCCGTGACAGCCTGGCTCCCGGAGGTGTAAGGAGTATTACAGAAGATTCGGAAGGTAATATATGGTTCGGGCATCTGAACGGCGGGATTTCGCGTTTTAATGGCAGTATATTTGAAAGGGCTGTATTTCGATTCAATCTCTCTTACGGGAGATATCACATGCATCGCGCAGGTAAAAGAAACATCTGGATAACAACTTTTGGTAATGGGGCAATCATGGTTCCATTCCCCGTGAAAGATATCAGGCAGATTGAGGCTAAACAATTTACAGGTAAGGATGGCCTCAGTGATCTCCTGGTGGGAGGAGAGATCATAGGCGATACTTCATTCATTTGCATAGGTGAGGGTTTTCTGAGAAGATACAACAACACGGATAAAAAATTTGAGAATTACAGGTTACCTCACTATACAACCTATTTCAGTACTATCTGCCTGAAGGACGATTCAAAGGGAAATATATGGTTCGGCACTTACAACGGCGGGATCTACAAGTACAGCATGAACCAGAGCCGGATGTACTTTATCGACCTTATCAAGTCAGGAATGTCGAGCAATGCAGTTTCATGCATAACTGAAGACAGAAAGGGAAGAATTTGGGTTGGTACCTGGGGCGGAGGTGTTGCTGTTTTCGAGGATACTGTTCCAAGAATAATTGATGCCAGAAAGGGCCTTGCTGCTTCGAAAATCTACGATATTATTGAAGATGTGGAAGGTAACATTCTGATTGCCGATGAAACGAATGGACTGACAATCTTCAAGGGCGAGGCATTTACAACATTCAGCAGTTCAGATATTCTGCCCAATCCAAATGTGAATGCTTTATTTGAGCACAAGTCAGGCGAAGTCTGGTTCGGAACAGGATCAGGTATATCACGATTTACTCCGGATTCGGAAAAAAAACCAATCATCTACAACAGGGAGTCCAACGCGATTCCCGAGGAAATCAGTTTCTTCAAAACGGATAAGGATGGTAATCTCTGGATAGGAACTACTGAAGGAGTGATCATGTTCAACATGAGAACAAACAGGTTTGAAGCTCAACCTCTCATTAATTCGGTACTGCCAAATATCATGAAGGTTACTGCGATGGAAATTGACCACCACAATAACCTTTGGATTGGAACTATCGATGGTGTTGTCGAAGGTACAATTGGGATGAATAATTTTCAGCGCTATACCGTAATTGACAGCACCACCATAACAGGCATTGTAGCATTATATAACGATACTCAGGGAACAATGTGGATTGGTATTGAGCAGCGGATCAAAACCAACACTGTTTAAATACGAGCTAGACAAGGACAAATTCAGCCAGATAAGCAGCTTCACGGGACTGAAACCTATCACAATGACAAAGAGCCAGCGATGGGATTTTGTGGGTTGGTACCACTGAAGGAATGAGGGGATTCAGGAACGATTCAATAGTGAAAGCGTTGACTCAGGCCGACGGATTACTTTCGGATGTTATTAATATCCTGGCAACATCTGACGATGGCAGCATCTTTATCGGAACAAACAATGGGCTGAACAGGTATTTCCCTGAAAGCGGAAGAATATTTTCATACACTGAAAGAAATGGATTCCCAGGAATTGAAGCAAAGCCAAACGCCGTATTCAAAGGTCCTGATGGTGATTTCTGGTTCGGAACCGCCAACGGAGCCACCCGGCTTGTCCCGGAACTGGCCTCAGTGGAAGAGCTGGAACCACTGACTCATATTGTCGGGATGAGGGTGAACTATGAAACCAGAGAGATGGAAGCCGGAATGAAACTAAACTACAATGAGAGAACCATTCTTTTCGATTATTACAGCATTTGTCTTACAAACCCTGATGTGGTAAAATACCAGGTAAAGCTTGAAGGAGCCGATGATGACTGGCAGCCGGTGACTGAACAGACAAGAGTTACATATCCTGCTCTTGCTGCCGGAAAGTATACCTTCAAGGTAAAGGCCCTTAACAGCCAGGGAGTATGGAACAAAGAACCTGTAACTTTCAGTTTCATTATCAAACCTCCATTTTATCAGTACCTGGTGGTTTATCATAACTGCTGCTGTTTTAATCCTGTTTGGTATTATTGCTTATATACAAATCAGGGAACGGAATCTTATCAAAGAAAAGAAGGTTCTTGAGGAGAAAGTTAAGGAGAGAACAGCAGAAGTTGTTCAGAAGAGCATGGAGATTGAAGAGAAGAACAGGGATATAACAGCAAGTATAAGATATGCTGAACGAATACAGCGGGCCATGCTGCCGCGCGAAGATACGTTCAATGAAACATTTGTTCTTTTCATGCCAAAGGATATTGTAAGCGGTGATTTTTACTGGATGTATGGTGACGGGGATCATCAGTATATTGCGGTTTGCGACTGTACAGGTCATGGCGTTCCCGGAGCATTTATGTCGATAATCGGGCATAACTCACTTAATAAGGTTGTAAGGGAATATGGAATAACACGGCCGTCAGCAATCCTCGATCAGCTTAAATACCGAAGTGCTGAAGGCTCTGATGCAGAGAAATGAGGAAACTATAAATGACGGAATGGATATGGCCCTTATAGCATTCAACAAGAAAGAAGTTCACTCTTGAATTTGCAGGCGCTTATAATCCGCTGTATGTTGTAAGAAAGGGAGAGGTGTTCATTTACAAAGGCGACAGATTCCCTATTGGAATGACGCCATCAGTGACAAGAAAAGCTTTACAAACAGACTGTGGATATCAGCCTGGCGATATGCTCTACATGTGTTCTGACGGTTATGCAGATCAGTTCGGGTCAGCAGAGGTCAAGAAATATAAATCGGGAAATGTCAAAAAACTTCTTTCTGAAATATGGCATCTGCCTGTGGAGGAACAGAAGCAACGGCTTCTGAAAATGAGACAATGGCATGGAGAGGCAACCTGCCACAGGTTGATGATATACTGTTTATAGGTACAAAAATTCCGGAGAATTAGATTTTTGCAATTCTTCGCGGATCGGGATCCAGTCCTGCTTTTTTTCAAGGCAGGTGATCACTTCTTCAGGAGTGTCGGCAATTTCCCATATTCCCTTATGTTCGAATCTCAGGAAGTTGCCTGAGATCATATGATCGAGGAATTCGATAAGCGATTTATAGAAATCCAGGGTATTCAGAATTATTATCGGGCCCTTGAACAGCCGAGCTGTTTCAGGGTAATTGCTTCTGTGAGCTCTTCGAGGGTGCCAATCCCGCCCGGAAGCGCCACAACTGCATCTGCCAGGGCAAACATCTGTCTTTTTCTTTCACCCATATCGTTGGTGACAATCATATCTGATACCCCGGAATGATCCCAGCCTTCATCTTTCATAAATGCAGGAATAACACCGGTTATTCTTCCACTGATTCTCGATTACGGCATCAGCAAGATTTCCCATCAGTCCAATTCCTCCGCCTCCATAGACAACACTCATGCCGGCCTGGGCAAGCAAAACGCCAAGGCGGGAAGCAGCATGCAGCATATTCGCTGCTTATCTTACTGCTCGATGAGGCAAAAATACAAATGTCATAACATTAAAAAGCCGTCAGTACGAACGGCTATTTAAACTACAGGGCATTAAGTTTGGTCACAAATGAATTTTTCGGAACAGCTCCTACCTGTTTATCAGCAATCTTACCATCTTTGAAGAAGAGAACAGTCGGAATATTCCTTATGCTGTATTTGCATGCCACTGACGGACTGTTGTCAACATCACATTTAACAACAAGTGCTTTGCCTTCATATTCATGCGAGATCTCTTCGATAATAGGGGCAATCATCCTGCATGGACCACACCATTCTGCCCAGAAATCAACCAGAACAGGTTTATCTGATTTGACAACTACTTCATCAAAATTGGAATCATTTACCTCTAATGCCATACTAGTAAGAGTTAGATTTATTTTCATTATTTAACTGCTGCAAATATAGTGATTTCGTTAATCCGCAATCCGCATTCTAATTAACTTTATATTCAATACCAGGATGATCATCGAGATATGATACCAATTCATTGTTCAGCCTTATACGGAATGTCCTGGAAAACATTGGTAATGATATTTTATCCTCCGCATCGAGGAAAAGAAATTTAAGTTCCGTTTCACCTTTGTTCTCGTGAACAAGCTCATTAAGGTCATTTATCATTTCCTTATCTGATATTTTCAGGATTTATCTTAAGAGTAACTGATTTAATGAGCTCATCCTTAACACTTGAAAGAAGGTTAATTGTTTTTATCTTGAATTCGGGTTCATCTTCCCTGTATTTTCTTTTCTGAACCCTGCCTTTTATAAGAAGGTAATATCCCATTGTAAAGAATTTGCTGTTATTCAATATACTCCTTGTCAAAGAGCATGAACCTGAATGAATCGGAATAATCCTGTAAGGTCAATGAACCATAGGGTTTCCCGTTTTTCCCGATGCCGTTTCTTACTTCGGTAACCATCCCTGCTACTGTAACATCCCTGTCAAGATAATCCCTTAGGTTCTGTAGATCGGCAAGGGTTGCAGTTGCAAAATTCTCGATCTCAAGTTTAAAATCGTCGAGGGGATGTGAGGAAAGATAAATACCGATAACCTCTTTTTCCCTGTTCAGTTTTTCAAGCTTTGGCCAGTCCGGACATGGAGAAGGTTCAGGTTTCACAAGCTCAAAACCTCCCGATTCACCGAATAGTGACTGCTGGCTGGAGCTTTTCACGTTCCTGGCGTTATTTCCATACCTTATGAGACTTTCGATGAAGCTCGAACCTTTCGTATCGAGAGAAAAGTACTGTGCCCTGGAAATTTCAGTGAAGCAGTCAAAGGCTCCGGCGACAGCCATTGCCTCGAGGTTCTTTTTATTGAGCGAATTCAGGTTTACTCTCTCCACCAGGTCGTACATATTTTTATACAATCCTTTCCTGTCTCTCTCTTCAATTAGCTGCAGAACGGCATTTTCTCCGACACCTTTGATAGCTCCAAGCCCGAAACGTATATTCCCGTCCTTATTAACAGTAAATTTAACATAACTTTCATTAGCATCCGGTCCCAGCACCTCCATTCCCATCCGTCTTGTTTCATCCATGAAGGTTGTTATTTTCTTTATGTCGCTGATATTCCGGCTTAACACAGCGGCCATGAATTCAGCGGGGTAATTAGCCTTAAGGTAACCGGTCTGGTAGGCGATAAGAGCATAACATGTTGAGTGCGATTTATTGAATGCATACTGGGCGAAGGCTTCCCAGTCGCTCCATATTTTTTCAACGATTGCAACATCATACCCGTTTTTACTGCATCCTTCAGTGAATTTGAGCTTCATCTCATCCATGATGGAGCGTTTCTTTTTACCCATTGCTTTCCTGAGCGAATCGGCTTCCCCCTTTGTGAAACCGGCAAGCTCCTGGGAAAGAAGCATCACCTGTTCCTGGTAGACAGTTATACCATAAGTGTCATCCAGGTATTTCTCCATGGCAGGGAGAGGATAATCTATTTTTTCTATACCTTTCTTTCTTCTGATGAAGAGTGGTATGTACTCCATAGGACCGGGCCTGTACAGCGCGTTCATGGCAATGAGGTCTTCCAGCCTGTTTGGTTCGAGTTCCTTCAGGTACCTTTTCATACCGGTGGATTCAAACTGGAATATTGCTGTGGTTTCACCGCGGCTGAAAAGCTCAAATGTCTTCTTATCGTTGAGAGGAATTTTATCAAGATCAAGATCGAGTCCGCGCGACTGTTTTATGTTCTCGATCGCATCTTTGATTATTGAGAGTGTTTTAAGGCCCAGGAAATCCATTTTGAGCAGTCCGACCGATTCAACGTGGCTACCATCATACTGGGTTGCATAGAGATCGGTATCTTTTGCAGTGCACAGGGGAATGTAATTATCGAGAGAATCCTTACCAATAATTATCCCGCAGGCGTGTACTCCTGTCTGGCGGACTGATCCTTCAAGCACCTCTGCATATTTGAGTGTCTGTGAAATCAGTTTATTATGGGAATCCCGTTCCCTGGCAAGCTCGGGAACTTCAGCATATGCTGCTGAAAGAGTAACCCCGGGTCTCTCCGGGATCAGCTTTGCGAGCCTGTCAGCATCGGGGAGTGGCAGCTTCTGGACACGTGCAACATCCCGGATAGCCATCTTGGCTGCCATTGAGCCGAAAGTAATGATGTGAGCAACCTTGTCATGACCATATTTGTCTACCACATATCTCAAAACCTTTTCACGGCCGTCCTCATCAAAATCAATGTCGATATCCGGCATCGAAATACGGTCGACATTGAGGAACCTTTCGAAAAGAAGCCCGTATTTGATGGGATCTATATCTGTTATTTTCAGGCAGTATGCCACAGCAGACCCGGCTGCAGAACCTCTTCCCGGGCCTACGGATACGCCCATATCCCTTGCAGCATTGAGGAAGTCCTGTACAATCAGGAAATATCCCGGGAATCCCATTTTCCTGATCATTTCAAGCTCAAAATCGAGTCTTTCGGTGTGCTCTGCTGTTATGGTCCCCCATCTTTTTTCAGCGCCTTTATAAGTGAGATGTCGCAGGTATTCGTCATTATCACTGAAACCTTCAGGCAGCTCAAACTCGGGCATGATCGGATCGTGGTCAAGTTTATACTTCTCCACTTTCTCAACCAGTCCCGCTACATTATCTACAGCCTCCGGGATATCGTTGAAAATCTTCCGCATCTCATCCTCGCTTTTGAGATATTCCTGCTTCGAATACCTGAGCCTGTTAGGGTCATCAATATCCTTTGCCGTGTTGATACAGATAAGCCTGTCATGCGCTTCAGCATCTTCGGCATTAATGAAATGAATATCGTTTGTAGCAATGATCTTAACATTAAACTTAGCGGAAAGTTTTCTGAAAGCTTCGATCACCTTTTGCTGCTGCGGGAAAGCAGATCTGTCTGCCTCAGGGTCATAGGTCTCATGCCTCTGTATTTCGAGATAGAAGTCATCACCGAATATCTCCAGGTAGCTCTTTAAAGCTGCCTCGGCACCGGCAATGGTGCCATTAAGTATCTCATCCTGGATTTCACCTGCAAGACATGCCGATGAGGCTATAAGGCCTTCATGATATTGGGCAAGGAGGGCTTTGTCAATCCTGGGCTTATAATAAAATCCTTTTATCCATGCAATGGAGATGAGCTTGATCAGGTTCTTGTATCCCTTAAGATTCTTTGCTAGCAGGATAAGGTGATCACCGGAGCGGTCCTCTTTTCCGCTTACATCTTCAAGCGATCTTTTTGCAACATAGATTTCACAACCAATAATTGGTTTAACTCCTTTTTTTGTAGCTGTGTTATGAAATTCCTTTACACCGAACATATTACCATGATCGGTTATGGCAATGGCTTCCATACCAAGCTCCTTTACCTTGTCGATAAGTGAAGGAATACTCGATGCGCCATCAAGTATTGAGTATTGAGTATGTACATGTAAATGAGCAAATCCGGGCATGAAGAAATGGTTTCGTGATCAGGCTATAAAAATACTGAAATTCATCATAACGGATATAAGAAATCCACCATGGTTGATAAATATCGGAACACCGGGATAT
Source organism: uncultured Bacteroidota bacterium (assembly GCA_963744745.1). GTDB lineage: Bacteria > Bacteroidota > Bacteroidia > Bacteroidales > VadinHA17 > LD21. The sequence continues at coordinate 362,182 of CAVUVD010000014.1, forward strand.
CATCAATGATCACCAGCAGGTTGCCGGATATGGAATTTTATACTTTCTTTGCTCACTTTATATGAAGAAAGGAATTCATGGAGAACAGGAAATTCGTTCCGTCAAACTGGTTCAAATACTTTTATTACAGGATCTATTCCATATGGTCTTACCTGCTTGAGATCATGATCCCTCCTGATAAAGTTCATTACAAAGATATTCCTATCATTATAAATAATTTCAACAGGTTTGACACACTGAAAAGACTTATTGCAAGCCTTGAAGAGAGAGGGTACCATAACATTGTGATAATCGATAATAATTCCTCCAACCCGGCATTGATTGATTATTATAATACCTGTGGGTACAAGATTTACCGGTTCGATAAAAACCTTGGGTCAGCAGCATTATGGCAAAGCGAGGTATTCAGGGAATACCGCAGGAATTATTTTGTTTATACAGATCCTGATATGGTCCCGGTTGATGAATGCCCCGATGATTTCATGAATTTCTTTCTCAATGTTCTGAGAAGACATAAGCTTGCCCAGAAAGTAGGATTCTCTTTAAAGATCGACGACCTGCCTGATCATTATCTTCATAAACAGCATGTGCTTGATTATGAAAGCCAGTTTTACAGGTATTTGATTAAGGAAGAACTTCTTTACCGGGCTCCTGTGGCAACTACCTTTGCGTTATACCGGCCACGTGCCGTGAAGAAGCATGCAAACAACTATATCGAGATGTATCGTACTGCCCATCCCTATATGGCTCTTCATCTGCCCTGGTACCAGGATTCGCTTAATCCCGATGAGGATGAGAGATACTATCTTGAGCATCTTGAAAAGGGGTACTGGTATAGTACCAGAAACAAGAAAACACTCGATAACGGTAAATGATATCCTGGCACATCCAGGTTAAAAAAGAAAAAGCAGCTGATGAGGCAACTGCTTTCCTTAACAAAGTATTAAAGGTAGAATCAAACTATTAATGTTATACAAAGATACCGGGGCCATTACTTCTCAATTGATTAGAAACTTATTAGAAATTCATTAAAATCTTATGAATCCCGGTATTTACAGTTAAAAAAAACTGATTTTATGGAAAGTCCTTTCAATGGATTTGTATTTTTGCCTATCAATGAATCTGGCAATGAATGAGAAGGAAATACTGATTGTGGAGGATGAAGGCAGGCTCGCTGAGGTGATGAAGAAGCAGCTGGAGGAGTATGGCTTCAGAACGGAGATTGCCAGTGATGGGTATATCGGAAAGCAGAAGATTGAATCTAAGAAATTTGATCTTGTTATTCTCGATATTAATCTTCCGCTAATTAATGGCTACGATCTGTGCCGCGATATCAGGAAAAGCGATACCAGAATTCCGATAATAATGCTTACGGCTTACGGAACTCCTGATAATAAGATCACGGGATTTGATGCGGGAGCTGATGATTATATCGTTAAACCTTTTGAATTCAGGGAGCTTATTGCAAGGGTAAATGTTTTTATCAGGCGAACTGAAGCTGTGAAACCCGATTCAAACAAGCTGGTGCTTGCTGATCTTGAGATGGATATTAACACCAAAACTGTTACCAGGTCAGGTAAAAAGATTGAACTTACAGCAAAAGAATCGCTTCTCCTTGAGACATTTCTCAGAAACCGTGACAAGCTGCTCTCGAGGGATTTCATTATTGAAAAGGTATGGGGTATTGAATTTGATCCAAGCACTAACATCATAGATGTGTACGTCAATTATCTCAGGAAAAAAATTGATAAGAACTTTTCTCCAAAACTGATCCATACAAAATTTGGTTTTGGATTTTACTGTAGTGATAAAGAACTTTAAAAAATGAACATTAAAGTACGTTTAGCGCTTCAGTTCACATTGATTGTGGCAGGTATTCTTCTTTTCTTTTCAGCCCTGGCTTACTATTTTTCATACTCCGGGCAAATATCTAAATTCAGGCAGAATCTCCTAGATAAAGCTAAAAACACTGCAACTCTTCTTCTTGATGTGGATGAGGTCGACTCGTCACTGCTGATGAAAATCCACGAATCCACAACTACCTGGGAGAAGGAAGAGCTGGCTGTTACTGACTCCGCCTTCAATATTATTTACAGTTACAACAGTGAATATCTTAACGACAGGGGAGCATTGATATATAACAGGGGGAAAGACCTCAATTATTTTTCCGCAAATGGTAAGGACGGAGTCTCTTACAGACATTCTTTAGGCAACCGGACATACTTTGTCTATATTATGGCCTTGGACCGTTCACGTGCTGCGAACCTCAGGGAACTCAGGAAAATACTGTTCTGGAGCATTATTTCCAGTATTTTATTATCTGTCCTGTTTTCATACTTCTTTGCACGAAGGGCGATCAGGCCCATCTCAGATATAATAAGTTCAGTAAAGAAGATAAATTCTCTGAAGCTGAACAGCAGGCTTGACGAGGGGAATAAAAAAGATGAGATCGCCCAGCTGGCAGTCACCTTTAATAAAATGCTCTCAGACCTCGAATCTGCATTCAGGAACCAGGAGGATTTTGTATCCAATGCCTCACATGAGCTCAGGACTCCCCTTACTGTAATGATCGGCGAGAGTGATTATTTTCTGAGTCACAGGAAGTCGGCAGATGATTATGAAAAACACCTTAAACGGCTTGTACTTGATCTAAGGAATCTGAATCTTTTAATAAACAGCCTTCTTGAACTGGCACAGATCAGCCGCGACAGGACAATTGTTTTCGCGGCTGTCAGAATTGATGAGGTTGTCTTTACTGCAATCAGAAAAGTCAAGGAGAAATATATCGACCGTAAAATCCTTCCCAGGATAACATATCCGGAAAATGAGAACGAGCTATTGATCCACGGGAATGAAGGTTTGCTTGAAATTGCGTTTCTCAACATTATTGATAATGCATGCAAGTTTTCCGAGAAAGATGTTGTGATTGAATTTTTTATAAAGGATAAATCGTTATCAATTGTAATAACTGATGAAGGTATCGGGATCCCGGATAATGAGATCGAGGCTGTCAGCGAGCCTTTTAAAAGGGCATCAAATGTTAAGTTCATCGGTGGCTATGGTATCGGATTATCCCTTGTCTCCAGGATACTTGAGATGCACGAGGCCGGTCTGAAAATAGTCAGCAAGCTTAATGAAGGTACCAGGTTTGAACTTACATTCAGCAGGGCCGTTTGATTGCGGATTGCGGATTTACGATTCCGGAATCACAAAAAATCCAAAATCGCCAATCCAAAATCCGAAATATTGTTATCTTTGCACCCACAATTTTAAAACAGGTTAAATAAAAGCGTAACAAATTAAATGGCAGTTAAAATCAGATTAGCTAGGAAAGGCCGCAAAAAGCTGGCCTATTACCACATTGTGGTAGCAGATAGCAGATCGCCACGGGATGGCAGATATATTGAAAAGATCGGAAACTACAATCCGCTCACTAATCCGGCAACAATCGAACTCGATTTCGATAAAGCCCTGGGTTGGCTGCAAAATGGCGCATTACCTACAGATACCTGTAGAGCTATCCTTTCTTATAAAGGGGTACTCATGAAAAAACATCTTCTCGAGGGTGTTAAAAAAGGCGCATTCGACGAAGCTGAGGCAAACAAGAGGTTTGAAGAATGGATGAAACAGAATGAAGCCAAGATTGAAGCGAAGAAATCACATCTGGAAAAATCTCAGGAGGACGCAATAAGCAGCCGCCTGAATGAAGAGAAGAAAATCAATGAAGCAAGAGCAGCAAGACTCGCAAAGAAAACTGCTGAGCTTGAAGCGGCAAAAAATGCTGAAGCAGCAGCAATAGTAGCGGAAGCTCCTGCAGATGAAACAGAAGCTCCTGCAACAGAACAGGCAACGGAGCCCCAGGAATAGATTTGCATAATCTGAGTTCCGATGGGTTACAAAACCGGCTCGTTACTCGGACAGATTACAAAAACCAGTGGATATGAGGGTGCCCTGGTGGTCAGGCTTGAAAAAGAATTTATAGAAAATATACCCGATATGGAATCGGTCTTCGTCGAAGTGGACGGCAGACCGGTTCCTTTTTTTATTGAATGGTCAGAATATACAGGCTCTGACCTGCTCAGACTAAAATTCAGCGGATATGATTCCGTTAATCGGGCAGAAGAATATAAAGGTTGCCGCGTTTTCCTGACAGTTGAAACCGGGCCAGCACCCGTTGAAACCGATCCCGGAACGCTCATAGGTTTTTCAGTTTATACCACGGAAAGCAAGAACCTGGGTATAATTAAGGAATTGATTATCAATCCCGGACAAATACTCCTGAATGTAGAATCAATTTCGGGGAATGAGATTCTTATCCCTCTCCATGATGACCTTATCAGGGGAATCGATCATGATAAAAAGATCATCTTCATGGAGCTCCCCGAAGGCCTGGCAGAAATTAATATATAGATTTTTGCAATTTAATGCAGCTTTTTTCCCGGAGGGCTGTCTTTTCTTTGGTCTTAAAAATCAAATATTCTACAAATATGAAAAAAGGTATGATTTTGGTGTTATTTGCCGTGGCTTTAATATCAATTACAGCCAATGCACAGACAAGGGAGAACCGTGACATTGACGGATTTACAAGAGTGAGTTTCGGTATTTCCGGTGAACTGTACATTGATTTCGGTTCTGATTACAAAGTAGTTCTTGAAGGCGACAGGGATGATCTGGAGGATATTATCACCGAGGTAACTTCAGACAGGCTTGTAATAAAAAGGGACAGGAATCACTGGAACTTTAATGATCATGGGAAAGTTATAGTTCATATAACAATGCCTGAGATTGAAGGTTTGGGTGTTTCCGGTTCGGGCAAGGCTGAAATTACGGAGCAGGTTAAAAATGCTGATGAGCTTGATCTGAGTGTCAGCGGCAGCGGAAGACTGATCACAGCGGGCATCTCTGCTGACAGCTTTAACTGCAGCATTTCAGGATCGGGTAACGTTGTTATCGGGGGAGAAGGATCAGCAGACAGTGGTGAAATCGCCATCAGCGGATCGGGAAACTATGTAGGTGAGGAGATGGAGATCGATCACCTTGATATCAGGTTGTCAGGAAGCGGAAATTGCACTGTCAGGGCAGGAGACGAACTATCTGCATCAGTATCGGGTAGCGGCAATGTCAATTACATCGGCGATCCTGAAAAGGTGGATGCAAGAGTTTCCGGTTCAGGTAAAGTAAGATCAAGGTAATCAGCGCCTGATTATTTTAAATGAACCGTCTTTCTCTATTTTAATAACAGGGGAGGGTGAGTGTTTCTGCCTGTCGCTCTGACGGTATTTAACAACATAATCAACCTTTCCTGTTATTTCATTTCCTATTTCACTGAAATTGACAGGAGCCGGATTTCCGCTGATATTGGCGGATGTCGATACTATTGGTTTTCTGAATCTTGTTATCAGCTCATTGCAAAACTCATCATTGCAGATTCTTATACCCACTGAGCCGTCAGTTGCACATACTCCTTCTGCAAGGTTTCTGCCTTCAGGGTAAATTATTGTAAGGGGAGTTTCGGAAACATTTATCAGTTCACCGGCGGTAACAGGGATCTCCTTTACATACCTTTCAAGCATTCCGATGCCGTTGACAAGTATAAGAAGGCTTTTATTTTCTTCTCTCGATTTGAGACTGAATATTTTATTTATGGCTGCGGCATTTGTTGCATCGCATCCTAATCCCCAGATCGTATCAGTGGGATAAAGTATAATTCCGCCATTTTTCAGAACTGAAAGGCAGTTCTTTATATCTTCAATGAATGTCACCTGCTATGTCTGGAAGCCTTGTTCAGTTTTCTCAGAAGCTTGTATTTGTTGAATGCTGATCTTGCATAGTGTGAACAGATCCTGAACCCGTCGTGTCCATCAAAAAATCCTCCCTTCAGAATATATGTTCTGAAGAATCCCCAGATTCCATGAATATATGGTGTGAAGAACGAAGCTCTTTTTCCTGCCTTATGATATTCCTCAGCGCCAATTTTCGAATACCTGGCCATCTTATCAGTATGATCCTCATGTGAGGTAAAAGGCCAGTGCAGAAGATCGCCTTTGAGTCTTCCGATCCTGGCACCGTTTGAGAGCATAAATCTCTCATGAAGGTTGAGGACCCCCCAGCTTCCGTGATCAACATAAAAAAGCCGCAGCTGTTTGTCAGGATACCATTCGGAGAAGCGTATTCTTTTGCCGCAAAAATAATTACGACGGTTAACCATGTAACCGTCATAATCCCAGTTTTCCTTCGCCCTGATAATCGATTCCCTCAGCGTATCGCTTAAGGCTTCATCGGCATCAAGAGAGAGTACATTTTTATATGTTGCAAGCTGGAGAGCATAATTTTTCTGATCGCGGAATCCTTCGAATCTGTGCTTTATAAACCTGACATTATGTTTTTTGCAAATCTCTTCGGTACGGTCGGTGGAATAAGAATCTACCACAACTATCTCATCGGCAACCCCATCGAGAGACTCAAGACACCTTCCGATGAAGTCTTCTTCATTATAAGTTATTATTACTGCAGATATTTTAGGCATGACAGTGCTATGCTTTTTAGGCAGATTTCAAAAGTAGTAATTAATTCTTTTCTGACAAACCAAACAGGCCAAAACCTACAAAATCAGCTTATATCCTGACTAAAAGGCAGGTTATTTACTGATCAATATTGGCGCAAATATAAATTAATTATTTATCCCTTGATAATTTCGAAGATTTATTTATTTAAAATGACATGTTACTTAGTTTATTGCAGATGACTTATATGAAAATTCTGAAAAAAACAGTAAATTTGATGTTTGCGGATCTTTCTCTTGTGTGCTTTGCAGTGATGTCTATAACTAACATAGCTGACCATGAGCAAATACATTTATCTAACCGCAAACCCGGAAGCTTTGGTAGCTTCCATGCTCCCCCCGGAAGCTTTCGGTATGTATCTCTCAACCGGTACGAAGAAACAGAACAAAGGACAGGCAATTTTCTTTGAAGTAGATCTGGCAAAGATCTCTTCCGGGATTGATATTGACAGTTTGAACAGGAGATGCGTTGCAAAACCTGATGGCAAGCCCAAAAGTTCAGTTTATCTGTCTGTTTACAGGGTGCTCGAGAACATTCCGGCAGATGCTCTTAAAAGCCTGTACCTTTCCACTGACCATGGTTGCGTTCTTGAACTTAAAAAGGTGGAATATAACAAATCGAAGGAAAGGGAAAACGAGCTCCATTTATACCAGGAACTCTGCCCTGTAACTCCACTTGTCGCGAGCAGCCTGGCTCCTTATGCTTTCGTAAAGAAGCTTACCGATGGTTCGACACCCATAGTTCTTCCCAAGCTTTTTTTTGCGGAACTCAGACTTGATGAGCTGGCCACGAACCCGCTCGGGGGTTCCGCCGAGCATCTTCCGTACGGCAGCATTGCCCATCTTCGGGATTGCCTTGAAATAATAAGGGGTGAGTACGAAAAACACATGAAGACTGTTGCAAGAGTGTTTTCAGGCGAACTTCTGTACAGAACAATACACAGCGGCTTCTATGTAGGTTCGAAATCAGAAATTGTGTATTATCCCTATCCGAAAATGAGTGAGCTCGAGAAGATAAACTATAGTTTTTTCAGGGGCATCTAGAGGATTTATCATCTAATTACAATATTTATAACATTTTACACCTTGGAACGATTCTAAATTGAAAGACTTCAAGGGAAAGGCTTTTTTTTGTTTGAATTATGAAAATTTGATATAGTTTTGTACCCGTGAAAAAATTTTTCATTCAGTAACCTAATTATTAATTTTTTTAAAACCTATAACATGATTAGTAGTGCGATTTTTTGGATTGTGCCGGTTTCAGCACTCTGCGCATTGCTGTTCGCGTATATCTTCTACCGGAGCATGAAGGCTCAGGAAGAAGGTACCGACAGGATGAAAGAGATTGCCGGGTATGTAAGGGAAGGAGCTATGGCTTATCTCAGACGACAGTATTCGGTGGTTCTTAAAGTATTTATTGTTCTTGTTATTCTCCTCTCAGTTCTGGCTTATTTCGGGATTCAGAACCCGTTTGTGCCGGTTGCTTTCCTAACCGGAGGATTTTTCTCGGGTCTTTGCGGATTCTTTGGAATGAAAACCGCAACGTATGCATCAAACAGGACAGCCTGGGCTGCATCAAAATCACTTAACAAAGGTCTCCAGGTTGCTCTCAGGAGCGGCGCGGTAATGGGACTCGTTGTCGTTGGTTTCGGACTTCTTGACATTGCCCTCTGGTTTATGATCCTTAACGGGCTTGTTTTCACTCCTGAAAATATGGCTACCGGTGTGGATTTCCTTGGACTTACATTCGTACATCCAGGTACTACTGAACATGAAAAACTTATAGAGATCACTGCAGTTATGCTTACCTTCGGAATGGGTGCATCGACACAGGCTCTTTTTGCGCGTGTTGGCGGTGGTATTTTCACAAAAGCTGCCGACGTGGGCGCAGACCTCGTTGGAAAAGTTGAAGCAGGCATTCCGGAAGATGATCCTCGTAACCCGGCTACAATCGCTGATAACGTTGGCGATAATGTTGGTGACGTTGCCGGTATGGGCGCTGACCTGTATGAATCATATGCAGGCTCTATACTTGCTACAGCCGCACTTGGCGCTGCTTTACCTGCTGCCGCAGGGATGACACAGATGGATGCTGTCATTGCACCGATGTTTGTTTCGGCTATTGGTATTTTTCTTTCAATAGCTGGTGTTTATCATGGTAAGAACTAAAGAATCAGCTACCCCGAGAGCTCTTCTTACCGCCCTTCTTCTTGGAACAGGCGGTAGTTCAGCTCTTATTCTTGTTGTTCTTGCTGTTATGGCAGGTGTTGATATGATCACCTGGGGTGTATTCGGATCAGCTGTTTCAGGTCTCCTGGCAGGTGTTATAATTGGTCAGTCCACCGAATACTTTACATCAGATGGAAATAAACCAACACAGGGTATAGCAAAAATGTCACAACAGGGTCCTGCAACCGTAATCATCGAAGGTATGGCTGTTGGGATGTTCTCAACCTGGGTTCCGGTTTTAACAATTGTTGCAGGTATTATTGCAGCTTATGGCTTTGCAGGTGGTTTCAGCAATTTTGCAATGGGCGTTTATGGAATCGGTTTTGCATCAGTTGGAATGCTTTCCACTCTTGGAGTTACTCTCGCCACAGATGCTTTCGGTCCCATTGCAGATAACGCTGGTGGAAACGCTGAAATGGCCGAACTTCCTAAAGAAGTAAGGGAAAGAACAGATGCGCTCGACGGACTTGGAAATACAACAGCAGCTACCGGAAAAGGTTTCGCAATAGGTTCAGCAGCTCTTACAGCTCTTGCTCTTATGGCTGCATATATGGAAGAGATCAGGCTGTGGCTTGGCCGTGCCATCGATTCTTCACCTGAGGGTATTAAACAGATTGGTCAGACAATATTCTATAATAATAATGTCCCCTCTGTTCAGGATGGACAGGTTGCAGTAAATATAACCACAGCCACTATCAGGGACTTTGTCGCTGCTTATGATCTTTCACTTTTCAATCCTATTCTTCTTGGTGGATTGTTCATTGGAGCAATGATGGCATTCCTGTTCAGCGCTATGAGCATGAAAGCTGTCGGACGCGCAGCCGGTGCAATGGTAGACGAAGTAAGACGCCAGTTCAGGGAAATACCCGGTATAATGGAAGGAAAAGGTAAGCCGGATTATGCAAAATGTGTTGCTATTTCAACAGCAGGAGCGCAGAAAGAGATGCTCGTTCCTTCACTTATTGCTATTGCGGTTCCTCTTGTAACAGGTCTTGTTCTGGGTGTTCCCGGCGTGATTGGTCTGCTGGCCGGCGGTATGTCGGCAGGATTTGTTCTCGCCAGCATGCTTAATAATGCAGGTGGCGCATGGGATAATGCCAAGAAATATATTGAGAGAGGCAATTACGGCGGAAAAAAATCAGATAACCATAAAGCAACAGTTGTCGGCGATACCGTTGGAGACCCGTTCAAGGATACATCCGGTCCGGCGCTTAACATTCTGATCAAGCTCATGTCGATGGTATCGGTTGTGCTCGCAGGATTAACAGTGGCATTCAGCATTTTTTAAATAATTCGTTTAAAACCAATACTCGAAAGAGGTAGAATTTCTACCTCTTTCTTTTTTTTTATTTATGACAGTCCTGCAGATCTAATATGATCCACATTCATCAGATAATTCATAAAAATCTAATAATCTTCTAATTAAAATCTAATATTCTCAGCATAACAATTTCGTAAATTTGATATATGAATTTTTTTATATCAAATTGATTTAAGATTCTGCTTTTCCGGATGGCAATTTTTGCCAGGATATTGTTTACTCAGGGGACTTCCTTTTTGTAAGTCCTGCTTGATTTTATTCAGTAATTATACCCACTGCAGACAATGGATGAAAGAGCTATATATGGTGCAATCGCATATTCTTGTGTGTTTATTATTCTTGTAGTAATCCTTTTATCAGAATGGAGAAAGAATAAAAAAAGGTCTAATAACTGAGGATGTCATCTCCTCAGTGTTGATCTTAGCCATATGAATCCGATTAAGCCTGCCAGTAAGGAACCTATCAGGATTGAAACTTTTGAGTTATTAATAATTTCCGGATCGGTAAATGAAAGCAATGAAATGAATATCGACATTGTGAAGCCGATTCCTCCAAGCAAACCCGCTCCAAATATATAAGTCCATTTCAGATCGGAGGGCTTTTCAGAGATACCTGAAATAACAGCTAAGCAGGAAAACAAAAATATTCCTGCCGGTTTTCCGAACAAGAGTCCGATAATAATTCCAAGACTATAGTTCTGTGTCAGATTATTCAGGAAGCCGCCCTCGATCCTGATTGCAGTATTGGCCAAAGCGAAAAGGGGAAGTATAATTAATGCCACCGGTATGTGAAGGTGATGCTGCAGAACAAAAGATGGAGATCCTGTATCTCCCCTGCCAAATGGAATGGCAAATGCAAGGAGAACGCCGGCGAGCGTTCCATGCACACCTGAATTTAAGAGGAAATACCACATTATCACTCCCCCTGCCAGGTACAGAAATATATTATAAAATCTGAGCCTGTTGAAAAGTATCAGCACTCCATAAGTTGTGAGAGCAAGTAACAAATATGAAAAACTGATTGTACCGGTATAAAATACTGCGATAATTATTATTGAACCGAGATCGTCAATTACCGCCAGTGCAGTTAAGAAAACCTTTAAATTCAACGGGACACCTGACCCAAGGAGTGATAAAATTCCGATCGCAAAAGCAATATCAGTTGCCATAGGAATGCCTGCTCCTGATTGGTATTCAGTACCAAAGTTAAAAAACAGAAATAACAAAGCTGGTATCAACATTCCCCCAATGGCAGCAAAAGCGGGCAAAGAAGCTTTTTTGATCCTGGAAAGTTCTCCTACATAGATTTCGCGTTCAAGCTCAAGTCCGATCATCAGAAAAAATATTGCCATCAGGCCGTCGTTAATCCAATCAATTAAAGAGTGACCAAGAACATGGGTATTCCAGAATGCAATATAAGACGACTCCAGAGGAGAATTTGAAAGTATCAGAGATATTATTGTCATTATCAACAAGACAATACTTCCAACCTTCTCGCTTTTTACAAATTCTGAGAAGAGAGTTGTTATGTTTCGCAATGGCATCCTGATTCTTTGATTCTGATATCAGAAAAACACCATAACAATGCAATTAGTTCACAATGAATATTATATTGATTTTCCTGAGGGTTTTGGGTTCCTGACAGGATACATGCCCGGTAGAATTACATTCAGTAATTTTTTGCCGAGAAGGCCCAGTCTTACAGCAAAATAGAGGCAGCCAAAGCTTAAGAGGATGGTTACCATGACATATTCACCTGTACAGGCAACATAGAACATTGTTACAGCCAGGATTATTATACAGATACTGAATATGATCTTCAACCTGAGCAAAGGAGGGGTAAGTGTCTTAAACCTGAACAGGCCGTCTACAATGCCGGTAGCTACCGCTCCAATCAATGTCAGTGGAAAAGCATAGAAAGAGAATGTGAGGACATTGACGAACATTTCGTGGTTAAGATGTGGAAAAAAGTTAGTCAGAATAAGGAGGAAGGGAATGAGAAAAACAAATGTCTGCGAAAGGTGAATTGTAATCGGGTGCAGGTCGAGGCTCAGCACAAACAGCCTGTTCAGGGCCACCCTCTCCCTGTAGGGTTCAAAGACCTTTGCTGGAAGACCACACGCGGGACAGACATCCTTCAGTTTTTCTGCTTCCATAACAAACCCGCAGGCTTTACAACGTACAAGTTCTTTCATTTTTCTATTCTCTTTTTAATATTAACTACTCTGAATCAATGTAATATACAAATAATTTTACTATCACGGAATAAGGCATCATTCGTGTTTTAATTTTTTAAATTTAACCCTGAAATAAAGGAAGTATGAAATTGCCATCATTATCTGATGTAAGGGCTGCGCATTCCAGGATCAGGCCTTTCATTCACAGGACACCGGTACTCAGCTCAACACTTCTCAATGATATGTTTGGCTGCGAAATGTATTTTAAATGCGAGAATTTTCAGAAAGCCGGTGCATTTAAATTCAGAGGCGCTACAAACGCAATCCTCTCTCTAACGGATGAGGAAAAACGAAAAGGAGTTGTTACTCATTCCTCCGGAAATCACGCGGCAGCCCTTGCCCTTGCCGGAAGAATGAACGGGGTAAAGGCATATATTGTCATGCCCGAGACTGCCCCGGTCGTCAAGAAGAATGCTGTTGCAGGATACGGAGGCGAGATAACATTCTGCAAACCGACTCTTGAATCAAGAGAGGGGACAACGGTGAAGATCATTGAAGCAACAGGAGCAACACTTGTACATCCATATGACAATTTCAACGTCATCTGCGGCCAGGGAACTGCAGCGCTCGAATTACTTGATGATGTGAATACTCCTGATATTGTGGTTGCACCTGTCGGAGGCGGTGGCCTTCTGAGCGGGACTTCAACAACAATAAAAGGTATAAACAGCAACATCAGGGTGTTCGCCGCAGAACCGCTTAACGCCAATGATGCATACAAATCATATAATTCAGGAGTAATTGTCCCTTCGGAGAATCCGAAAACTGTTGCCGACGGACTTCTTACTTCTTTAAGTGAACTGACATTTACAATCGTAAGAAAGAATGTTGATGCAATCTTTACTGCTACTGAGGAATCAATAATAGAATGTATGCTACTTGTCTGGGAAAGAATGAAGATTGTAATTGAACCTTCATCTGCAACCGTACTTGCAATTATTAAGGAAAACAGGGAAGTCTTCAGAGGGAAGAAGGTCGGGTTGATCATTTCCGGCGGAAATGTCGATTTCAGGAAGCTTCCTTTCTGACATTCATCCTGAAATATGCAATAACGGGGTAGTGGTCTGAATACCTGACTCTTATGATCTCGAAATTGTTATTCACCAGGGCTTCATCGTAAAGGATATAATCAATACGGTTTGGAGGATAGTTGCCCTTGTAAGTAAATCCTGCACCATATCCTGAATTAACAAAGGAATCGTTCAGCCCTTTCCGGATCTTCCTGTAAGCATATGAAACCGGCGTATCGTTAAAATCGCCCGTTACAACGACGGGATGTGGTGAATTTCTGATATGTTCCTTGACGAGTTCGGCCTGGTTAGCGCGGCTCACAAAACCCTTCTTCAATCTTGAAAACAGGTTCCTCATCTCGTTTTCCTTATCTTCCGCAACAGTTATTTCTTCAATAAACGATCTTTCCATTCTCTTAAGCCGGAACGACTGAAGATGATTGTTATATATCCTGAATGTGTCTTTCGCGATAATTACATCTGTATATATTGTCAGGCTCGCTGAATGTGGATGAACAATCTCGCCTTTTCTTACAATAGGGTACTTGGTGAAAGTAGCGACACCATAGTACCTGTTTTTCCCGCTGCCAAGCATCTTGATATGTGAATTGTACTTTATTCCGGTACCTGAATTGACCATTTGGCCAGCTTTTGAAGGATCATCGGCAATAAAGAATTCCTGCATGCAGATTATCTCAGGGTTGTGGGATTTAATAAAGTTCATCACGTTCTTCTGTGAGCCTGCCGCGTTCTGGAAACGGTTGAACATATGGACATTGTAGCTAATAACTTTAAATGTTCCGGTTTTGGCCTCTTTGGTTTTAAAGAGCTGCAGGTAATTGAGAAAATGCCCAAATCCAAGTGCAATTATAACTACGCTGATCAATGCCTCAAACCTCAGGAGCATTGCCCATGCAATTGCAACAAGAATATTCAGAAGAAGTATATACGGATAAGCCAGGCCGAAGAAAGCGGGAAATGCAAAATCTTCAGGATTAATGTGGACTGCCAGATATGACATTAACAGGGAAAGTCCGAGCACAATATTGACAGCCAGAAGGAATCTATAGAATATCCTTTTCAGAAATGGCTTGTCAGTTTTTTTTCTGGCTTTCTCTGAAGAGGATTTCTTTTTCTTCCTTAGTAAGGCTATCATACCCGCCTTTTGAAATTTTATCAAGAATACTGTTAATTCTGCTCTGCCTGTCGGCTTTCATTGCATTATAGTCATAATCGGAAACCGGTTTTTTGTACTTGACTTTCAGTTTCCGCCTGGGTTTAAAAATTGTCGCCAGGAAATCGATCATCCTGTTGAACCCCTTTCCTATATCCCGGCCCTTACGAAGATTTATGGTATAAAGATAACCAAACAAAGCGCCGCCTATATGTGCCAGCTTTCCGCCTGAATTTACCGAGAAATCAACTACCGAGGTGAGTAAAAATATTCCCAGGGCCATATATTTGATTTTGATCCTTCCAAGGAGAAAAAGAGTGATTGTATAATCCGGAACATAAGCAGATATCCCCACCACCACTGCCATCACGGAAGCAGAGGCGCCAATGGCAACCGATTGCGACACCAGGTCGGTGAAAGCCGGAAAAATATTGAATGAGGCGACATAGACTATTGCTCCGCAAATTCCTCCCAGGAGGTAAACCGATACCAGCTTTCTCTGGTCAAGATATTCAAGAAAGATGGTCCCAAACCAATACAGCCACAGCATATTGAACAGGATATGCAGAATATCCTTATGTGTGAACATATAAGTTATAATGGTCCAGGGCCTGTTAATCAGTTCATTAAGATCTGCCGGAACTGATAAAAATGAAAGGACTTTTTCAGTGATTACCTGGTTGCGCATTAAAAAGCCAATGATTGCAGCCACTGCCATCACCAGGAAGACAGCAATATTTATATAAATCAGCCTGGTTAAGTTATTGCCACTTTTGAATGTTTTTACAATATCGTCCCACATTCCCATCAATAGAAATTGTTAGTGTTTCTTCTCCAGTATCTGATAAGGATGAAGCCAAAGAGCATTCCTCCAAGGTGTGCAGCATGTGCAATGTTGCTGCCGGGTTGAGTAACAGCCATCCAGAGCTCAAGTGCTCCATAACCCATAACAAAATATTTTGCCCTGATCGGAAGGGGAGGAAAGAGCAACATAAGCTGGGTATTCGGGAACAGGACTCCGAATGCGAGAAGTATCCCAAAAACAGCCCCGGATGCCCCGACAGTAGGGGTATTTAGCAGAAGGATAAGCTTCGCAACACGCGGGTCAAGAATTTCATATGCAGGGATCCCTTCATATAAGTAGGCTGAAGCATTTTCAAGCGCAAACCTCAGGCTCTCAGGGTCCATGTTTGAAACCAGTGCATTATACTGGAATGCAATAACCGTTTCGTGAGTCAGTGCAGCGCCGAATCCGCAGACAAGATAATAAACCAGGAATCGTTTCGGGCCCCAGGTTGTTTCAAGCACCTGTCCGAAAATGAACAAAGCATACATGTTAAAGAACAGGTGCCAGAATCCTCCATGCATGAAGATATGCGTGATTATCTGGACCGGCATGAACTGGTCGGACTTTGGAAAATAAAGCCCGAGTAAGCTGTTAAGGTCAACGCCGAAAACGCTTCGTGCCGCGTAATTTGCAAGCAGCATTATAACGTTCAGCATTATCAGGTTCTTGACTACCGGTGGTAATCCGAGGAATCCTCTGCCATATCCGTTCATCTATCGTCTTTTATGTTTTTCATGGCCATCAATTGTCGGGCCAAATTATTTTTATATCTCTGCTCCGTCAATTTGTCACGTAAATCAGCTGAATTTTTTATCTATGTCTTCAAGCGTGAGAATTGTAATCACAGGTTTTCCTTTTGGTGAATAGTTCGGCGACTGACAGGCAAAGAGGCTGTCGAAAAGCTGTTCCATCTCATCATGGTTAAGGATCTTGCCGTATGGAATCGATGATGCGCCTGCCATTGCTGATGCAATCTTATCCCTGGCATTTAAAACCGGGGAGCTTTCAGTGCTTTTAAAATCTTCAAGCAATATCTCGAGCATCTGTAAAGTGTCTGGTGATTCATTTAATGACGGTCTGCCGGTAATTGTTATCCTGTTTTCGCCGGAATGCTCGAATCTGAAGCCGAGGGTTTCCAGATCCTTTTCTATTTCAGCAAGTACATAATAATCTGAGGGATTAAGCTCGGCTGTTAACGGAAACATGTCTGCCTGGCTTACAGAATTACCAGTGTTGAGACAATCCCTGAACTGTTCGAAAAGTACTCTTTCATGAGCTCTCTTCTGATCTATCAGCATGAGTCCGGATTTAACCTGGCACACGATATACTTGTTTTTGATCTGGAAAAACTTCCTCTTTGTTTCATGTTCCGTTGAGGATGCCTCCCTTCCGTCTGCAGGAGCTGAATACAGTTTCTGCCACCCCGCAGGGCTTTCTTTTTCAAACCTGTCAATATACCCGTTTCTGCCTGTCCCGGTTTCTTCCTCATCAAAAGGATTGTAACCATGATTTATCCTGATTACGGGTTGCTCCGGATCTGTGTTCCCTTTTACAAAAACCGGGATATCAAGCAGCCCTTCATTCCCGAAATCAAGCGACGGAACAATATTGAACCTTCCCAGTGCTTCTTTGACTGATGCCATAAGGATCTGCCATATTGCCCGCTCGTCCTCAAATTTGATCTCTGTCTTGGTAGGATGGATATTTATATCTATTGATGCAGGATCGGCTTCCAGAAAAATGAAGTATGAGGGAATAGCCTCGACAGGCAGAATATTCTGATATGCCTCCACAACGGCTTTATGAAAATACGGATGTTTCATAAAACGGTTGTTTACGAAGAAGAACTGTTCTCCATATGTCCTCCTGGCGTTTTCCGGCTTACCGATGAATCCCTGTATATTGATCAGGCTTGTTTCAGTATCAAGTGTAATGAGATCCTGGTTGATCTGCTTCCCGAATACCCCGATTATTCGTTGCCTTATATTACCTGCAGCAAGATTATAAATCTCGGCATCATTGTGGTACAGGCAGAATTTAATTGCGGGATGGGCCAGGACGATTTTCTGAAATTCGTTTATAATATGCCTTGTTTCTGTATTATCAGACTTCAGGAACTTCCGCCTTGCGGGAATGTTGAAAAAAAGATTCTTGACGGAGAATGAAGAACCGAAAGGGCAGCTGCAGGGTTCCTGCTTTTCTACCTTCGAACCGTTGATGACTACAATAATCCCCGAATCTTCATCCCTCAGCCGTGTTTTCAGCTCAACCATTGCAACGGCCGCAATTGATGCCAGGGCTTCTCCCCTGAAACCTTTTGTTTTTATCGCAAACAGATCCTGAGCTGAAGTAATCTTCGAGGTAGCATGTCTCTCAAAGGAGAGTCTTGCATCCGTCTCACTCATTCCTGATCCGTTATCGATGATCTGGATGAGAGTCTTACCTGAATCCTTAATTATTACTTTTATTTCATCTGCCCCAGCATCGACAGAATTTTCCATCAGTTCCTTTACAACCGATGCCGGCCTTTGAATGACTTCACCTGCAGCGATCTGGTTAGCCACGGCATCAGGTAATAATTTGATCACATCAGGCATCTGTAAAGAGTATACTTGTTTTTGCCGTGAATGCAGATGGAATTCCGGCAGTAATTTTCATGCAAATATATAAATAAAAGACGGATGTTTTTATGAAGCTGATCACCTCTGAATCAGCCTCAGAGAAATATTATAACCGGGCATACGGCTGATTAATTACAGAATTTGTATATTGATCAGTTATTTATTAAGCTGACTATGAAAGAAAGGCTTGTTCTTGCTGTGGCGGTGATGGCTTTACTTACAACGGGTTGCAGGTATACGAAGGATAAAGATTCCATCAGTATCATGACACTCAATGTAAGATACGATAATCCCCGCGACAGTGTAAATGCCTGGCCAAACAGGTCGGAGCTTGTATGTGATTTTATCAGGGACCAGGATCCTGACATATTTGGCATGCAGGAGGTATTGTGGCATCAGTATACTTATCTCGATTCGGTGCTGACCGGCTATGCCTCTCAGGGAGTAGGTCGTGATGACGGAATGAAAGCAGGTGAAATGACCCCGGTGTTCTATAAGAAGGATAAATTTGATCTTATCAGGACGATAACTTTCTGGTTATCTGAAACCCCGGGGTTTCCCGGGTCGAAATCCTGGGGATCTTCATTGCCCAGGGTCGTAACCTGGATGGAGCTTGTAAACAAAGATTCTCATGAACATCTCTATTTTTTTAATACACATTTTGCTCATGATTCAGATTCAGCACGGAGGATGAGTTCGGAGATGCTGCTGAACGAGGTCACCGAAATCGCCCAGGGTTTTCCTTTTATAATAACAGGTGATTTTAATATGCCTCCCGACAGCAGAGGATATAAAATTCTGACTGGTCCTGAGGCAAGTGTTTCATTATTCAGGGATTCTTACTTTGTTTCAGAAGAAAAGCCCAAAGGACCTTCGTATACCTTCAACGGTTTTTCCGATGAGCCAGGTTCTGGACGGATAGACTACATTTTTGTTAGGAACGGGATAAGGGTGCTGGAACATAAAACAATTATTAAAAAGGAAGGCGGTGTATTCCTTTCAGACCACTGGCCGGTAATTGCAAGAATTAACCTGAAGCCTGACAAAAGATAAAAGCCATTGCTGTTCCCTCATCAGATTTTTACTTTTGATACACCCTCCTTTGTCTTAAGAGAATCGCAAATTTATTGTTAACTTTCCATGCATCATTTTTCGTGATGTTTATTATATTATAATATATATAATAACAAATATTTTAATATATATGAAAACAGAATTGAAGAAGGAATTCAGATGGTCTTTAGTAGTACCGACAAGTATGGGGATCAGGATTACACCGTTAAATGGTCAGCCTGTTCATTGCAGTGATACTTTCTATATGCAGGCCACAAGCGCTGAGTCGAATGTTGCAACGATACCGGCTTACCTGGGGCTGCCTGTAAAGGTGCTTACAACTTTTGTGAAAGACAGCCCGGTTGCAAGGCTGATAAAAGATAACCTGGCGAGCCGGCATATTGCCTGGGAGGGCCCGGAAGTTGAGCAGGGTGGACCATGGGGATACCGTCATCAGTTCAACATTGCCGACAGCGGATTTGGAACAAGGGGCCCCAGGGTTCATAACGACAGGGCCGGGGAAGTCGGGCGGACGCTTAATATAAAAGATTTTGACCTGGAAAAACTTTTTGGCAGGGAAGGAGTGCAGATACTTCATCTTTCGGGGCTGATAGCTGCCCTTTCGCATGAGACAACAATATTCTGCCTCGAACTTGCACGGGCTGCCAGGAAATATGGTACTCTGATATCATTTGACCTTAATCACAGGGCTTCATTCTGGAAGGGTCGTGAAGAAGAACTTTCTGCAAGCTTTAAAGAGATGGCAAGCATATCAGACATTCTTGTCGGTAATGAGGAAGATTTTCAGCTATGCCTCGGAATTGAAGGGCCCGAAGCCGGAGGGAAGGGCCTGGCTTCCAAAATCGATAGTTTCAAGGAGATGATCAGACGTGTGAGAAAAGAATTCCCCCATGCTTCTGTTTTTGGAACCACCCTGAGGCAGGTAGTCAGCACTAATGAACATTTATGGGGAGCTATTGTCCTCGAGGGCGAGAACTGGTATGTTGCCGAGCCCAGGGAGATACAGGTTCTCGACAGGATAGGGGGCGGTGATGGCTTTGTGGGGGGATTGCTTTATGGGATACTGAAAGGCTGGGAGCCTGAGAAATGGATGCAGTTCGGATGGGCAACGGGCGCCCTTGCAACGACTTCATTAAACGATTATGCACTGCCTGCCGACGAAGAGCAGGTCTGGAGCATCTGGAAGGGAAATGCAAGGGTAAAAAGATAGAGAGAAGTGCCTAAAGTGCCTAGAGTGCACTAGAGTACTTAGAGTTATAGGTTCGCTATGTCTCCGTGTTAAAAAAGCAATGGAATCTTAGCGGAAATCTTCCGGCTTAAAGTTGCCTTTTGTCAGATCTGATATCAGCCAGCCGGAATTCAGTTCATTCCTGTTGAAGTCCTTTACCCTGAAATACCAGCCCGGGATGCTGATTACATGGTAGATGACCTCTTCGGCATATTCATATTTAATGACCCCTGTATTAATGCAATAAAAGAACATTGAGAGATTGTCGGGTTTAAATTGCCCGTAAGCATAATACTGAAGAAATGTCTTGTCATCCAGAGCCCGTTTGAGATTTATGAAATCAGTTTCATTGCTTGCCGGCTGAATGAACCTGATAACTGATGTATCTGTTTTGAAAAGATCATCGAAAACTCCCCTTACTGAAAGGATAACCCATTTTATTCCTTTGTTCTCAATTTCCTGGTTGAGGTATATGCTGACAGTTTTCGGTTCACCATTATAAACTATCCTTGACCTTGCTTCCGCTATTATCCCGGGAGAGTGTTTATCGAGCATGATATCATTAATGGAAACCTCTTTGATGAAATCGTCCCTTGTTTTTACAAATTCAGCGGAATACGATTTGTTTTGATGGATGACGCGCGGATCATTAAGATCGAACAGGATACTGAGCATTTTTTCACGCGGCATAAGTCTTCTGAATGCCGAGTCGGGTGGATTGCCCCTGAAATCGGATGAATTGTTGAACCTGGCTGCAAATTCGCCGAATTGTTTTACCCTGGCCATAAAGAGCTCTTCACCGGCAGTGTCCTTTCCCGTTATCTTCTGGCCAGTGGCAGTGAAAGGGGTGACTACAAAGCCGACCAGGAAGGCTAAAATTGATAAAACCCGGTAAATCCTTGAGATCATCAGGTCTTTGTAGTTGATTTCGTTTCAGTGGCTTTAATATCCCCCAGGTATATTTTCCAGCGTTTTTCCTGGAAGAATTTGTCCTCCACGATGTCGATGATTATTTCAACATCCTTTTTAGTAACATCGGAATAGATTATATCATCATTGCTGAATCCGGTAAACTCCTGGATTATGGTCGCTGTTGAGTAATATTTTCCATCGGGTCCTTTTGTAAATTCAGTAATATAGGCGATATCATAGAATTTAATCAGGACTTTTGTATATGGCAGCGATTTCAGTCTTGCAAGGTATTTCTCCATTGGCCTGTTAACTTTCTGCGATGTGCCGTCAGGCAGGATGAAAGATATCTCCATCTGGGCATCTTTATAGAAGAGCTTCAGGGCTTCTTTTTCAGCCATATTCCTTTTCTCAGCAGGTTCATCCTTGCTTCCAAGGGTGACAATGTATTGCTGAAATTCCTCAATCTTTTGTTTTGTTTGCTCTTTAAAGAGCTCTATATCCGATTTGCTGAGGTTGATCTCGGTGGTTATCAGAGCCTGTTTTCCGGAAACCGACGTTTTGGTTTCCTGTGCCTGGAGGAAAATGGTCTGAAGCATCAGAGGAATTATCAGGAGCTTTTTGATCATATTCTGTCGGATTTTTACAACTTATAATTGATTGTTACCCTGAAGCCGAAATTACTGATTTTTGTCGGCTTATGACCATAGGATCTTCCGAAAATATCTGTATATATATCCTTGTTCCTTAATATATCGGATATTCCGATCATCATTTCCGGCCCGGCAGTAATTGATAAGTAATAACCGAGGGGAATATTTATCCCTATCGAAGTATAGACTGAAAGGTTGAATCCTTTCATGTTGTAGTTTTTTACTGAATTGATACTATCCCTCCTATAAAAACCAAGTTCTTTGAAGTCGATATATTTTAATACATCAGTGGCGTTGGGATAGTATCCTGAGTATTTGTAATGGCCGGTATTGCTGTACTCGGCTTTCAATGGGATCGATATCTTTATTCCGCCCTCCCCAAAGAAGCCGAACTTGCCGGGTTTGCCGCTTGTATATGCTGCCGTTACAGGTATGGTTGCATAATTGATCTTTACGAGTGAATCATAGCTTGCTTCAACAACCTTATGATACACGCTTGAATTGATATCCAGGTATGTTGAGCTGCTGGTGAATGTTCCGTTAAGTGTGAATTTCGATTTATAAGTGTTCAGCTCGACGCCGCTTCTGACTGAGATATTATCGTTCAGATAATAACCTACTCCGATTGCAGTAATGTATCCTGAGAGTGGGGAGACATTCCAGCTGTGGGAATTCTGATCCATTGACAGATTTTTAATATCGCCGTCATTTATGCTCGTTTGCGCGAACGATCCGGTAATCAGAAGCGTCAAACCTTTTCTTGTGACAGGCCTGATCGCAATTTCAGGTTTACCCGTGGCCGAACCACCCGTCCCGGCATCGAAATAGTCAGCCGATGTTACATCAATGCCCGCGATCCTGAAATCAGAGAATGTATTTCCGGTAGAGTTGAAAGAAATCTTGAAGGTGAGCGGGGTTATATTCCTGAAAGTTTCCTTTCCACCAAAATTACCTGAAAAGAATTTTGTGACCTCTGCATAGGAGTAATAGCTGCCATCATCAGCTTTAATAACCTGCCCGAACCTGGCTGAATCGGGATTTACAGATAGATTCCTGATGCCTTCCGGATAATCCTTTACAAAGTTTTCAAGGTATTGCTTAACTGACAGCAGGTTTGTCTGAGCTTCAGGAGTTATGTCATTATAGATGCGGACAGCAGAATCCCTGAACAGTTCGAGGAAACTCTCCCTGTAGTGCACTTTATCTTCAGCTACCTCCTGTGGATCGCCGAAAAGGAAAAGCATCCTGGAATAATCACCCAGGACAGTTTTTATGCCATCCTGCACCTTGACAAGGTCGGCCTGTGAGAAATCGGCATTATTCACTTCCTTAAGGGCCTGTGAATAATCTATCATTAAATTTGAAGAGGCATTCCTGATGCCGACAATCCGAAATTTATCAGGGCTTTTGTTCTCAGTGCTGAATGCTATTCTGAATGTAAGCTCCTCAACATTCCTGTTTACAGTTTCATTCCTGTAGTTGCCATTTATTGTTTTTTTTGCGAGGATATCAAGCGAATAAATGGTCGCATCATGTTTTAATATTTCACTTACTCTTGCGTTTTCAAGATCCAGATTGATTGTTATTCCATCGGGATACCATAAAATCAGGCTGTTACAGTATGTTTCAGCTTCATAGAACTCACTTAATTTGTGAGCAGGATCGAGGTCATTAAAAACGAGGACCTGCCTGTTAACAAAAAGCTCGAGGAAGCTTTCCGCACCGCTTTTTGACTGGTCAATATCCTTTACAACAGATTCGCCGATCTGATTAAGGATGCTGCTGTAATCTTCGAGTACCTTAATGGCGTTTGTATAGATGACTGATTTTTCCTTTTCGGTAAAATCATCTGCACCATACAGCCGGATGTATGAAGCAATCAGTAAAAGGATGAAGAACAGTTTTGGTTTCATAATGTTTACTGTTTCACCAAGTTAAAACAAAAACCTCTGCGCCACCCGTGCCTCCGTGTTGAAAAGTCACACCTGCACCAATTTACTCAATCACAATCTTCCTTGTTAAACTGAATTTATTCAGCCTCAGATTTAATACATAGATCCCTGCCGGTTTTCCCGATATATCCAACTGCATTCGGAAGCGCCCCGATGTTTTCTCATACTCCCTGTCCAGGACCTTTCTTCCTTCCTGGCTGATTAGCTCGATTGTTAGTTTTCCAGAGATGATATTGTCAAGCTCTATTGTAAACAATCCTGTTGTCGGGTTTGGGTATACCGCAAGTCCGGTGAAGGTCTCTGCATCATCAACTCCTGTATAACCCGGCGGAATAGTAATTATATCGCTCCTTGTGTAGCAACCAGCCTGATTAGCAATACTCACCTGGTATTGTCCCAGCTTATAGTTTGCCACATAATAGTATTTGTCGGCTTCTTCGATAAGCTTACCGTTATAATACCACATGTATTTGTTTGCAGAGGTATTGTCACAGGCAAGATACCAGAGAGTTGGACCCTGGGCATGCAGTATCGGTTTTGCAGGTCCTTCAGGAAAATCAATTTCGGTTATGGGCGATTGAACAAAGCATCCGTTCATTCCTGTTCTTAAAATGTAATTTCCTGATTCAAAAATGTCCAGGTATGAGAGAGTATCATTCTGCAAAGGCTGCCCGTCCTTGTACCATAAATATTTATGTTCTGCCTTAGCCTGCCTTGAACTTAGCCTTACAGGTTCTTCACCCGGACATGCTCCCTTCGTATAATTTGAAGCATCCAGGATTGGTATGAGAGGACTTTCCTTAACATTGACTTTTACCGAAGGTGTCCTGGTAACACACCCTGACTGATTTAAAATTTCAAGGAAATATGAACCGGAACCGGCCGCCACGTAACTATTGGTAACAGCGCCATCTATCGGGCCGGTTTCGTTATTCCAGGAGTATGTATATCCCGCTGATGACGGGACTCTGAATGTAACATTGTCACCGCTGCAGAAGGTGGTTGCCCCGCTGATGCTCACAACCGGCATCACAGGTTTAGGATTAACAGCTACTGTTATTTTATTCGTGGCAGTCGCATAACATCCTGACTGGTTTGCTACTATCAATGAGTACACTCCGGCCACTCTGGCATTGAATGTATTTTTGTCAGAGCCGATTGCACCTCCGTTGAGTCTCCATGAGTATGCCTGGCCTGATACATCAGCCGCACTTAAAACAACCGAATCGCCCTGGCAGAATTCAGCTGAGCCGCCGGCTGAGATTATCGGTGCAGCAGGTGCATCGAGTACTGAGATCAGCACGGGAGCTGATTCTGTTGCACAACTGCCCGTCGGATTGATGACCTGCGCAATATAACTGCCTGAGAATTTCGCAACAATTTTGTCTGAGTTGCCGCCTGTAATTGCAGTCCCACCGAGTTTCCAGCTATAGCTATATGCAGAATTGTAGGGTACAGATAGTGTAACGCTGTCTCCCTTGCAGAAAGTAAGCGGTGCATTGGCAGTCACTGCTGCCACAGGATTTTCTGCTACCTGAACATTTCTTGTTTTTGAACTGTTGCATCCATTACTCGCAAATGCCGTTAGTTTAACCTGGTACGCACCCGGGTTCAGGTAGCCATGTGATCCGGGATCCTTGAGAACTGAAAACTGACTATCTCCAAAATTCCACAGCCATGAGTTTATTGTAAGGCCGTTTGCATTAGTATTATTGATTATCGATGTGGAATTACCCTGGCAGGCAATATCTGATGAATAATCAACATCAGCAACCGCCTTAACCTGTACAGGATGACTCTGATATGCGCTATCGCCTGCCTCAGAATAAGCCCAGAGGCCTGCTGTGAAAGTTCCCGATGAGCTGTAAGAATGTTTGGGATTCTTTATGCTGCTGGTTGTTCCGTCGCCGAATTCCCATTTCCATTTGTTTATCTGATCTGTTGAAACTGAAAGATCCGTAAAAGAAGATGAGTCACCAAGGCAGACAGTGGTAAAGGAGAAATCGGCATCAATATGACTGATTGTAAATGTGCTTTCAGGGGACCATGGACCTCCGGCATTCGAGGGGTCCACCGCCTGGACGCTCCAGTAATATGTTCCCACGGGGAGCTCTGAGATCTTCCACCCGTTATTTAAATAAGCATTTCCCGGCTGAACAACATACCTGTACCCGGTGGTCAGGTCAGCCATTGGAGACATTATATCGGTTCCGCCGGGTGTCGTTCCAATTCTGATATTGTAGGTGCAGGCCGGGCAGTCGGATAGTTTATTCCATTTCAGGATAATATCGAGTTGATCCTGGTCATAGCCTGTGTTTCCGGGCGCCAAACTGAGACGATTGTTTAAGCCCCAGTTATCATAGTACTGAATATAATTGCCTCCACTGACTTTCATCAGGAAGTCCAGACCATTTTTATTATCCAGGTCAACTGCCATGAATGGCAGATCAAGCTTATGTGCTGCTGAGATATCGTATGTTTGTTCCACTGGTGTTCCTGAATTATTCTGATAGATCCACATCTTGTCGGGAGAACTATAGACAGATGTTGAGTAGAGATCAAGGTCGCCATCGTGATCATAATCAGCCATAAAATTTGACATCGTAGTTGAACTTCTGACCGGAAGGTTAGCATCCACAAAAGCAAGGGACTGATTATTAAGCAGAACCCTGTTATATTTATCATTCAGATTGGTAACCCCGGAAAGAAATATATCCAGGAGGCCGTCTTTATTATAATCACCGGCACAAATACCGCTCTGAAGATATTGCCGGAACAGGTCATTTCCGGGAATCAGTATTTCTGTAAAAACATATTCTCCTTCATTAACATACAAATATGTATTGGCATTTCCGGTAGAATCTTTCCCATAAATTACCAGGTCGATATCAAGATCATTGTCGAAATCCCCGGAAACAGCTCCGCACTTTTCAAATCCTCTTATTGGCACAGACACTTTCCTGAACCCTCCATTACCGAGGTTTTGATACATCAGAGTCGATGGCTTATTGGTAGTAAGATTTGTTGTTTTTCCTGAAGAGACTATGTCCTGCTTCCCGTCATTATCGAAATCGGCCCAGATAACATACTCGAAATTTAGATTCTTTAAAAGAGCCTGGTTTTCCACTGTATAATTAAAGTCACTGCTGTAGTTATAAAGAGCCAGGCTTGAGTCACGCTCATCATTTACCTCGAAATCACCTGAAATGCTAAAATCAATAGTATTATCATTGTCATAATCATTTGGTGAAATAGTTCGGATTGGATTATATGTGGTTGCCGACAAAGTCCTGTAATTCGAAGAGATGAAAGAAGCCGGGGTATTCAGGGGATTATCAATAATCTTCATTTCGCTCGTATAATTGAGAAAAATATCAAGATCTCCGTCATGATCGCTGTCAAAATAAGTTGCAGGAGATGACGTACTGGGAGTTTCAGTGGAGAAGACTTTAGTATATCTTTCCTTGATTTCAAAGCTGGATTCCGTCGAAAACCCCGATGCTCCAAGAGAATTATCTATTGCCTGAACTCCCCAGCAGTATGTACCTGCAGGCAGATTCTTTATTATCCAGCGATTATCATGGATATACCCCTGTCTGGCAATTTTTCGGAACCCCGTTGAAAGATCAGCAATTGGTGTAACTATTTTGATTTTATTTGCGCCCACACCAAGATAAATATTATAGGTAATTGATTCTGCCGGTGTATTATTATCAGTTGAATTATCCCACCGGAGAATGGCAGATGTTCCTTCAATTGTTACTGTCAGGTTTGCAGGAACGGATGGCGGAGAATTCACTACTGAGCATGAATTATTAAGGATCATTGTATTACCGTTACCTGAAAAGCTGTTAAACCCATTCAATACGATATCGAGGTCAGAGTCTTTATCATAATCAGCAACCTGAGCATTGCTGTTTGTTAGCACATCATGAGAATAATTGTCAGGTACAACAGAATCGGTTCCGTTATTATAAAATATGAAATTATCTTGTATTACGCTTGGTGATTTGGAACCGGAAACAAATACGTCAATATCACCATCATTATCTAAATCACCGAATAATGAACTACCCCTGTTTGCTTTGGGAACCTTGTATTCCGATAACAGAAATCCTGTTCCGGAGTTATTTATAAAGATTTTTCCACGGTTATTTATTTCATCCCATCCGTCAAGTATCAGATCGGGGTAACCGTCTCCATTCATATCCGCCCAGTCCGTCTGGCTCCATCTTACATTAAGGAAGATATCATTTGTCACCGAAAAAACGCTATAATTATTTTTCCAGAGCCTTGCATATTTGTTTCCATTGATATCCTGTCCTGTAATGAAGATATCAGGATCACAGTCAAGGTCATAATCGATAAACGATACTTTACCGTCTGCTATACCGGGTAATCCCGCGGTTACTCTAGTAAATATCCCTTTTGAATTGTTATAAAGATCTGTCACTGCCGTATTATCTGCATTTTTCCCCGAAATAATGACATCATAATCTCCGTCATTATCATAATCCCCCCAGTCGATTGATGCATTTGCAACCGGGATAAAGCCTGAGAATTTGCCATGAAAATCAAATGAAACATCTGATGTGTCGAGTCCTGCAGAAAGCCCTGTAGCTTCACCGGCATATAAAAGATCAGGAATATTGTCATTATTAAAGTCACTCCAGACCTGGTCACCATCCTCAACCGGCCGTATGTTCTTATAAAAAGTAAATACATTGCTGTTATTCCTGTATAAATAACCCTGGCCCGTGTTTTGTGAAGGGTAATCACCAGAAACGGACAAATCGAGATCACCATCTGAATCAAAATCCACCCAGTTGACAGCAGAATTCCAGGTTTGAGTCGGCTCATCAGGAAGCTTTGTGAAAAGCTGGGCTTGGGTATAGGATGTCTTAAGAAAGAACAACAATGAAAGCAGAACAACTATACGAAAACTGAATGTTTTTGTCCCGGAATTTTTTTTCTTTTTTACCAATTTCATGCTGGCAAATGTTAATTACTATTCTTTTTTGCGGATTACCAGGAAAACTATTATTACCAGGATCACTACTGCCGTTACCGGTACAGGTCCTGGAAGTTGCTTCTTAATGCGATTGGATTTTGCAGTATCATCTGCAGGTAATGAGATTTTTATACTTTTCGGGTTTTTTGAACCTGCCTGAATAGATACCCTTGAAGAATAAGTGCCATCCATGTTATCTTTAATACCTCCGATTACCGATCCATTATTCACTTCGGGCTTAATATCTTTTATTGCATCCGGCAAGGGTATATTGCCGAATTTATCCCTGATCTCGTATTTTACATCATAGATATATTGACCATTCAATGCTTTT
This sequence comes from uncultured Bacteroidota bacterium, assembly GCA_963744745.1. Taxonomy (GTDB): domain Bacteria; phylum Bacteroidota; class Bacteroidia; order Bacteroidales; family VadinHA17; genus LD21. The sequence goes on from CAVUVD010000014.1 coordinate 391,343, forward strand.
TCAATGAGTTTGATTTGTTTAATATCAACTTTGTTTTGGATTCTGGTGGTTACATAAGTCTGCAAATGATTTTCTCTAATTATCTTTCCTTCTTTTCTTGTATCTGAGACTGTGATATTGAAGCTGTAAGTACCCTCTTTAAGTGCAGTTAAACTTGAAGTGAATATACCGTCATTTGCTTTCTCATCACCATTACGGCCATCATCAAAGAATCTTAATCCTTCAATTATCTCCATGCGGGGGGTTTTTATGCTATATTCTTCTTTTAATGCCTCGATTCTAAGTTCAACAGGGTCGATATTCTTCAGGAAAAATTCTTTTTGGGAACTCAGATATTGCTCAGTTGTTTTTCTGTTTACAATACCGGGACTTTCTGAAGACCTTATCAGGTTTACATACTCGGAAGTTTTTCTCTGCCGTATTTTCTCGATTATTGCTGAATCCGGTTTCTTTATTGCCATCCAGTTACCCGCGCTGATGCTGGGTTTTGATCCGGATATCCTGATGTTTTTTAGTCCTTTTAAAACCTGTCCATCAATCGAAAGCTGCAAAGATATTCTCATCTTGTCCCCGGTTAAATATTTAGCTTTATCGAACCAGGTCCTGAAGTCGATCTGTCTGGAAGAATTCAGAACAGTATGCTGGAAATACTCGGGGGAGGTCAGTTGTGTACCGTCAATTTTTAACTTCCATGCACCCGTCATACCCGGGCGATTGAGAATCCCGTCACGAAGAGTTATTATTGTATGATTTGACCGCCGGATAAGGTCAATACCCGGTTGATTAAGCGGTAGTTCAGCGCCTGAAGGCATAATAAGGCTGACAACCGGATTGTTCTCATGAGGTATTGCCCAACTGACAAAGAAACAAACACTTTTGTCGAAAGCCGTTACCGGTATGTCAAATTGCTTTATTTCACCTTGGTTCAATATATCCAGTGGGTCATCGGATACACCTAAACCAAGTATTACTTTACTTATGTTGGCGAATATAGATTGCAGGGCTGTTGCAGGGTTCCACGATCCGGGATCAGATGGATCGTAGGGTTGATCCAATTTACTTAAACTGGATGTAATATTATAATGATACCCTCCTGTTCCTGCTACCAATTGATTCAGTATGTCCTCCGGAACTATACCGTAATCTCCAAACCCTATTGTAAACAGTCTTATATTGGAATTTCTTAAAGATGTATTCAGATTTGATATTGAAGCAGCCAAACCTGTATAGGGGCAATTTTGTCTTCCGTCGGTTATCAGTACGATTGTTTTATATCCTGAAGTAGTAAACATATTAATGGCAGTTTCGACTCCTGCAAGTAACGGAGTGCTGCCGCCATTGGCAATTAGGCCTGGTATCAGAACGTTAATAAGATTATCCCTGAACCCTGTATTCAGGACCTGGGAAGATACCAAAACTCCTGCATCGCATCCGTTTTGTGGTGAATTTGGGAACCTGGCGATGCCCAGGTACGTCTGGCATGGATTGTTAGTGTTCAGCAGGTCAATAAATGCAGTAAGGCCGGCATTTGCCTGAAATAATTTCACAGCTTCCGGTTCTGAAGTATAATGATCATAAAAATCCCTTGACATGCTTGCCGAGAGATCGTACAAAAATATTACCTCCGGAGCTGTTGAAGGATCAGGAGAGCTGACACTTACCAGTGCAGATGCTGAATAAGCAGCATCACATGTTCCGTTCTGAACTACCGCCCTGAAATAGGTGTTGACAGTAAGCGGACCGGAAGTATAGGTAGTAGCAGTATTAGGAATATCATTCCAGGTTGTTCCGTCAGTTGAGTTTTGCCATTTTACAATGGATCCAACCTGACCCGTGAGTTCGAGAAGCCCGCTGGCGCTTCCCTCACATACTGTTGAACCGCCTGCAATAGTTCCACCGGCGCTTGAAGGAATGACTGTTACTGATATACCAGTTGATTCACCTCCGTTTCCGCATGAATTTGTTCCATGAACCGAGATGTTGCCTGACGAAGCGGAAGAAGAAAATGAGACAGTTATGCTGTTTGTATTTGCTCCTGACGTTATGGATGCCCCGGTTGGAAGTGTCCATGAATAACCGGTGGCATTACTGATTGCTGAGACTGAATAAACAACTCCTGACTGTCCCTGGCAAACCGAAGCTGTACCCGTAACTGTTCCTGCAGAGGCGGGCGCCGGGCTAACAGTCACTGAGAATGGTGAAGATTCAGCTCCGTTTCCGCATGAATTTGTTCCATGAACCGAGATGTTGCCTGACGAAGCGGAAGAAGAAAATGAGACAGTTATGCTGTTTGTATTTGCTCCTGACGTTATGGATGCCCCGGTTGGAAGTGTCCATGAATAACCGGTGGCATTACTGATTGCTGAGACTGAATAAACAACTCCTGACTGTCCCTGGCAAACCGAAGCTGTACCCGTAACTGTTCCTGCAGAAGCGGGCGCCGGGCTAACAGTCACTGAGAATGGTGAAGATTCAGCTCCGTTTCCGCATGAATTAGTTCCATGTACCGAAATGTTTCCTGAAGAAGCGGAAGTAGAGAATGAAACGGTTATGCTGTTTGTATTAGCTCCTGCAGTTATCGATGCCCCGGTTGGAAGTGTCCATGAATAACCAGTGGCATTACTGATAGCCCCGACAGAGTAAACAACTCCTGCCTGTCCCTGGCAAACCGAGGCTGTACTTGAAACTGTTCCGGCAGGAGCAGGCGCCGGGTTGACTGTCACGGAGAATGGCGAAGATTCAGCTCCGTTACCACATGAATTTGTACCATGAACCGAGATGTTCCCTGAGGAAGCGGAGCCTGAGAATGAGACGGTAATGCTGTTGGTATTTGCGCCTGCAGTTATTGATGCCCCGGCTGTAAGTGCCCATGCATAACCCGTGGCATTACTGATAGCCCCGACAGAGTAAACAATTCCTGCCTGTCCCTGGCAAACCGAAGCTGTACCTGTAATTGCCCCTGCAGAAGCGGGCGCCGGGTTAACAGTCACTGTGAATGGTGAAGATTCAGCGCCGTTTCCACATGGATTTGTTCCATGTACCGAGATGTAACCTGATGAAGCAGAAGAAGAGAATGAAACAGTTATGCTGTTTGTATTTGCTCCTGCAGTTATCGATGCCCCGGCTGGGATAGTCCATGAGTAACTTGTCGCATTGCATATTTCAGGTACTGAATAATTAATTCCGCTTTGTTCCTGACATACAATGGAAGATCCCGTAATCGATCCTGCTGAGGAAGGTAGTGGACATGTCGGAAGTACAAATGAATCAATGTAAAAATTTAAAAAATCTCTATCGTATCTGTTGTCACTAATGCACTGTACAACGATTTTATCCACGGCTGTAGAAATTGTATACTGGTTTCCATCGGAAACAGGAACTATAGTGACAGTCGCGGAAGACATCCCATTAAAAGCTGTTACCGTTGGCACAAGTCCTAATATATCATGAATGACGAATTGTGCGGAATTAACACTCGCATTAACCCCGTTTATCTTAAACAAAATATTGAATTCCCCACCTTCATAGGGAGGAGGACAATCTATTGTAGGATTATTACCACAAAACCTGTATATCTTTTCCGTATTGTCAATGTGTCTGAAACCTTTAACATTCCTTATTATTACAATAGTATCATCATCACAGTTGTTAATATCTTTTGTTATTTCAATATCCGGCGAAGTCATGCAATTGTCCATGTAGCCTCCATTATAAAGCTGCATAACATTCTGACTAAATAAAGACTGGCCAAAAAAGAATAAAAAGATTACAGGGGCTAAGAACGCCGGGAAAGAGGCTTTTTTCATAAGGTGATATTTTAATAACGAAATGAACAGAATTCCTGAGAGAGAGATATTATTCATTGGATCGGTTTATAGGTCGGTTTTGAATTCAGAGATAGAGGTTTTCAAAGAATATTCTGTCAGTCAATTTATTAGCTTAGCAATATAACTTTCTTGATCTGAAAATAATCGTATGTGTTGTTCTTTAGTTTTTTTCATACGTGCAGCATATTTGAAAAAACATATACGAAATTTACAACGCTTCTTTATTAAAAACAATTTTTATTTTGTTCATCGAAACAGGATATATGTTTAAACGTGTTGGCGGTTGAGATTGGTTAAAATGAATAATGGGTTTATAATGAAGAATGAGATCCTTCATTTCAAAACTCCCTCGCTCTGGCTCAGGATGTGTTACTGTGCCTATGACAGCTCTGTTGATTAGCGAACAAGATTTTAAGATGCTTCACTTCACTGCGTTTCGTTCAGCATGACAAGCGCTATTGGAGGAGTCTGGGGGAGTGGAGAGGCGCATTTTGCAGAAAAACTGTACCTGTAGTTGGTTTTGATCAAAATGCGCCTCTTCACTTCCTCTCACACCAAAGAATATTGTCATCCTGAAGGAGCAAACCAGTCAGAGTATGCTTAGCATCCCGAAGTTTACATTGGTTTGCGACTGAAGGATCTTAAACGTTTGTGTGTAAAATATTTACAGACTATTATTATCCGTTGCTCCGGCAGAATTAGTTTATATAATTCCTAACCGCACAACGTGTATATATTTAGCATACTCCGGTTTGAACTTTCTGAAACAGTTTCTGTGAAATGCGATCAGTGATTTTGTTACATTTCATAATTGCTTTTTCAGTAAATTTCATTTCCCCAAAATTTCATACCTTTATTTTCACTAAAACTAATCGCCATGTATACCAGGAAGTTATTTTTGGTTATCTGCATGTTGTTTATCTTTTGCTCAACATATGCACAGCAGAACGATCCATCAGTCTATTCGTTTGCCAAAAACCTGAAAACACAGGTTATCCTCCAGGATGATTTCTCGAGATTCAGCAATTACTGGTTGCTGGGGATCGAGGAAAACAGCTGGTCAGAGACAATAGAAAATGGCAGGCTGATATTCCAATCTCTCACACAAAAATCAAAGGAAGATCTCCTGCCTGTAATAATCGATCAGAAACGTGATTTCCAGATTGAGGCTTCAATTACCTTCGTGGAAGGGAAAATGGAACTGGGTTACGGGCTGCAATGGGGAAAAGCGGTGAGTCCTGCACGACAGTTTGATTTTCTTCTTACCGGTGCAGGTCATTTCAGCATTGATAAATATGATGGTAAATTTTCTGACTATGTACCGTTCATGACGTCTGAAAATGTTAACAGGTATGCTGCCAATAAACTTACTATAAGGAAAGTAACCGACAAATACTATTTTTTTCTGAATGAAAAGAATGTCCACTCCATGCCTTTCGAAGCTTTTTTCGGTAATATGATCGGCTTCCAGGTTGGTGACCTCTCCACAATTGCAATCGATGATATAGATATCCGTTACCTCGATGAGGTAAAAACAGAATCTTCGAAGGTGCTTATAATGGATTATAAGTTCGATATCAGCGGTGATAAGGTAGCCATGGGAAAGCCTGTTACTCTTACTGTCAACTTTACAAATGTGGGAAAGAAAGATGCTTCAGACCTTTCAATCAGCTATGTTTTACCTGAAAATGTGGAAGTGGTTGATTTTAAAAGTGTCAGCTCGCTCAAGGCAGGGGAAGCACAGCTTCTTACGTTACAGTTCTTTGCAAACAAGAATTATTCAGGACAGGATATTCATATCAAATTCAATATTACAGGAGCCGATATCACCAATGTAAATGATATTGATCTTATTGTAGCCCTTGATAAACCTGTTACTTCCGAGATAGATAAAGCTGTCGCCCAGACTTACAGTGATTTCCGCGGCAGCGATGACCCGCTCAAAGGACTGAACGTGGCCCAGGCTATGAAATCGGTCCAGGTCGGTGAGTATTACGCTCTGATAATAGGAATAGACCAGTACTCCGGTGAATGGCCGATGCTTAAGAATGCTGTGAATGATGCTAAAAGTGTTGCACAGATGCTCTCTTCAAAATACAGCTTTCAGTATCTTAAGACATTATATGATAAACAGGCCACCCGCGATAATATCCTTACAGAATTTGAGTGGCTGATGAAAACTGTAAAGCCAAATGATAATGTGCTTATTTATTATTCAGGCCATGGTGAATACGTGAAAAACATGGACAAGGGTTTCTGGGTACCCGTGGATGCCTCTTCAAAAGCTATATCGAAGTATATTTCCAATGAGGATATTAAAGCATTCCTGTCAGGAATTAATTCAAAACATACATTACTTGTAACAGATGCCTGCTTCAGCGGAGACATTTTCAGGGGAAAAACAATAACCATCCCTTATGAAAACTCAACCAAATATTATAATAAGGTATATTCTCTTAACAGCCGGAAAGCGCTTACCTCCGGCGGAGTGGAACCTGTTATGGATAAAGGCAGGGAAGGACACTCAGTGTTTGCATATTATTTCCTGCAGGCTCTTACCAAGAATTCGGAAAAATTCTGTGATGCGGGCCAGATATTCGAGTCCCTTAAAATACCGGTTGTGAATAACTCCTACCAGGAGCCTTTATACAGCCCGATACATAATGCCGGAGACGAAGGAGGACAGTTTATTTTTATGCTGAAGCAATAGCCAAAATAAACACGGAGACACAGAGAACACGGAGTTACACAGAGATGAGGTACATAAACAACTTGGACCTGGTTTACTGGAATCTGTCTATGAGACCTAGAATAAACACGGAGACACAGAGAACACGCTGGCAAACAGAGAGATAGAAGGATGATTACTCAGAAATATATTAATGATCTTTCTTATCGGATAATCGGTTGCGCAATTGAGGTACATAAACAACTTGGGCCTGGTTTACTGGAATCTGTTTACGAGACCTGTCTTATTGACGAATTGAAGAATTCAGGTTTGTCAGTTAAATCTCAGGTTTATGTTCCAATAAATTACAAGGGCAAAGATCTTGGAGGTATTTTGAAGCTGGATCTTCTGGTTGAAGATCTGATAATTGTTGAGGAGAAAGCTGTCGAGGTCATGATACCTGTATATAAGGCCCAGCTCTTGTCATATCTCAGACTAACTGGTAAACCAAAAGGTTTATTGATAAACTTCTTTTGTGAAAACATAAAAGAACAACTTGTATCCCTGGTGACAGAAGAATATGCAAAATTGCCAATATATTAAATATTTTATAAACACGGAGACACTGAGAACACGGAGTTACACAGAGAATCAGAAGTGAAAAACTAAGGAACAAAATGAGTTACACAGAGAATAAGGAGAGTTTATTAATCAAAGGAATAGTATGACCAGACACACAAATTCTAAGATTTTCAGATCAATCGTCCTCCGTGATTCTCAGTGCTCTCTGTGCCTCTGTGTTAAAAAAATCATTCATCACAAGTCATTCATTCTAAGCGTATTATTTTTTCTTGTTATTTCAAATCTCTTCTCGCAGCAATATTTTTTCCGGCAGTACTCCGTAGCCGAAGGCCTGCCTCATTCTTCAGCCTTCTGCTTTCTGCAGGATTCAAGAGGTTATATCTGGATCGGGACACTCGGAGGGGGAGCGGCTATGTTCGATGGATACAGGTTTGTAAACTTCAGCACCGAAGATGGCCTAACGGATAATAATGTGAGATCGCTGCTCGAAGACAGATATGGCAATATCTGGATGGGCACAGATTACGGACTGACATTTTATGATGGAAAGACATTCAGGAAATTCACCAGTGAAAACGGACTCGGAGGCACATCTGTTATAAAGGTATTCGAGACTTCAGATGGCAGGATCCTCGCCGGAACAAACGACGGAGGATTATCAGTAATAATTCCGGGTGATTCAATAACAGCAAAAAATTTCTCCCAGTCACAAGGGCTGGATATTCCGCTTATCTGGGATATTTTCGAGGATAAAGACAAAAAGCTGTGGCTTGCAGGTGCAGGAGGCGTTAATATAATTGAACTGACAGATGACGATTCTTTGCATATAAAAAGCATTGAGGATCCCATGATCCCCTCTGCTCTTGCATGGTCGGTTGAACAATCTGAAGATGGAACCATTCTTGTCGGAACGCAGGATGGTTTTTATACTGTCAGACAGGATGGCGAGGCATTCGATGTACAATCCTCACCGCTTAATGATGAATACCCATCATTATGCGTATGGGATATACTGGTCAGAAAGGGTAATGAAATATGGCTGGCCACCAATAACGAAGGAGTCATCAGATACCAGGGTAATACCCGGAAAAGTAATTTTGACAAGACAAATGGTTTTCCTTCAAAAAGAGTGATGAATTTCCTGCTGGATGATGAAGGCAACACCTGGATGGCAACCCTTGACCGTGGCATAGTTATGTTCAGGGATGAGAAATTCGTTACATATGGAACAAAAGATGGCTTGCCCGGGAACCAGGCTTTAAGCCTGTTCTTTGATGTTGATCACAGCTTTTACATCGGGACAGAGGAAGGTATGGCTGTTTTCAGGAAGAATGGTGAAAAGCTCATCAGGAAAGGATTATTTGACGTAAGAAACGGACTGGTTTCCTCCTGGCTGAGTTCAATGACCCGTTATAAAGATGACATATACATCGGGACTAACAGCGGGATAAGTATCTCACATAGTGGCAATATCACCGGGGCTGGCATAAATTCAATTGCTACCGGGCACAACAATTAATACACTTCTGACTGACAGCAGGGAAAACCTTTGGATCGGTACCAACGGCGGTTACTCGAAATATAATGACAAGGGTATTTATTCGATGACCCAGGATGATGGATTGATAAATAACGAAATCCAGTCAATAATCGAAGATAAATCAGGAAATATATGGATGGGAACACTCGGTGGCCTGGTGAGAATCACAGGCAGCCAGATGACTGATTTTGATGAGGAAGACGGCCTTACATACAAGAAAATAAACTGCCTTGCTGAAGATCCTGCAGGAAACATCTGGATTGGCACATTCGGCAGAGGGATATTCAGGTTTGATGTCAGTAAAGACTCATTACCGGTTTCGCTGATTGCCTCAAATAAAATTCTCTCTTCGGATAATATCAATTCACTGTTGTTCTTAAATGATTCAACTGTCATTGCAGGCACAGATAAAGGATTTGATCTTCTTAAGCTCGATAGGGATTACCTGATCAGGAAAGCTGTTCACTATGGCGCTGAAGATGGTTTCAACGGTGGGGAAAACCTTCAGAATTCTATTGTTAAAGATGAAGATGGAATGGTATGGCTTGGAACTAAAAGCGGGGTTGTGAGATTCGATCCTTCATTTGAACATGAACTGTCAAACCCACCCGGGACGAACATCGCCGGAGTTAAACTCTTTTTTGAGAATGTCGACTGGAAAGCGAGGAATGTGGAGACAAGAAAATGGACAGGTATGCCGGAATCACTTGTCCTTTCCCATAAAGAAAATCATGTAACATTTGAGATCACAGGTTTTTTCTACAGTAATCCCGGTGATCTTTTATTCTCATATTATCTTGAACCCCAGAGCAGGGAATGGTCCCCGTGGTCGGAAGAAAGAGAGATTTCATTACAAAGCATATCCCCTGGTCACTATACAATCAGGGTTAAAGCATTGAACAAGTTTGGAGTGGAGGGAAAGATAACTGAATACAGCTTCGTGATCAAGCCGCCTTTCTACAAAACAACATGGTTTATCATTACCTTAATAATTGCAGTGCTCCTTTCCTTTATTGCATTTTTCATGTACAGGGAGAAGAAGCTTGTCAGGGAGAAGATCAAGCTGGAGAATACTGTAATAGAGAGGACACGTGAAGTTGTTGAGCAGAAAAATGAGATAGAGCGGCAAAGGGATGTCGTCACTTCTCAGAAGAAAGAAATTACCGATAGCATTAACTATGCGGAACGTATCCAGAAAGCAGTGCTTCCCGATGATTCTGTTCTGAGGAAAGCTTTTTCAGATCATTTCATAATTCTCAAACCAAAGGATATAGTCAGTGGCGATTTCTACTGGATGACTTATAAAAACAACAAACTTGTGTTTGCAGCAGCCGATTGCACAGGGCATGGTGTACCTGGCGCCTTCATGAGTATGCTGGGTGTAAGCTTCCTGAATAAGATAGTAAATGAAGCTTGTATAACCGAACCGGCGGCTATCCTGAATACCCTCCGTGAGAATATTATTAGCGCTTTGAAGCAGAGAGGAGGGAATGATGACGCCAAGGATGGTATGGATATAGCCCTTTGCTCCATCGAATCAGGATCAAAAACATTGTATTTTGCAGGCGCCAACAATCCGCTCTACCTGGTAAGGAAGAACGGGAACACTGAAGTAACAGAGATCAGAGGTGATTCAATGCCGGTAGGAGTATATGCAGAGATGACTGATTTCTCTCATCAGAAGATCGAACTTGAAAAGGGTGATACTGTTTATCTTTTTTCAGATGGATTCCTTGACCAGTTCGGAGGTCCTTCAGGTAAAAAATTCATGAAAGGCAGGTTCCGCCAGATGCTCCTGGAAAATCAGGAAAAGAATATGTCTTTGCAAAAAGAATTGTTTACCAGAACAATTGAGGATTGGATGAATTATCCATCTCAGACCAGTCTGCATTCAGAACAGACAGACGATATAATCCTGATTGGTGTCAGAGTCTGATTTCAGGCTGTCTTCCTGTACCGCCATACTGCCAGGAAACTGAAAGCAACTGCTATCATACTGAGTGATATGATTTCCTGAAGAATGTCAGATATGGATGACCCTTTCAGCATTACCATCCTGTTTATCTTTATCAGGTAGGCAACCGGGTTCACAAGGTCAAAATTCTGTGCCCACCGGGGCATGCTTTCGAACGGCGTGAAAATTCCGCTCATCAGAATGAAAACGATCATGAAGAAAAATGCAATGAACATATATTGCTGCTGTGTCGACGAGAATGTGGAAATGAAAAGCGCCAGAGCAAGCACAGCAATAAGGAAAATGGAAGCACAAAAAAACATTGTAAGGATGCTTCCTTCGAAAGGAACATTAAATGCAATTTTCCCGATTACCAGTCCAAGCGCCAGATCTACCAGCCCGATGAGCAGGAATGGTACCATCTTGGCAATAATAAAATGATACTTTCTCACCGGGGTGACATTTATCTGCTCTATTGTGCCTATCTCCTTTTCCCTCACCATATTAAGACCGGCCAGGAGAAATCCGATTGCAGTTACAAGTACAACAAGAATGCCTGGAAGCATGTAATACTTGTAATCAAGTGTTTCATTGTACCAGTACCTGTTTGTAATATTGATACTCTGCGGCATAGATGCACCAGCGACAGAAACACTTCCGGATAATAACAAATCAATATTATAATCGCGTATCACTCCGTTCAGATATGCCCATGTGAGCTGAGCGCCCGAAGCATTTACAGCATCAACCGAGGCCATGATCTTACCAGTACGCCCATTCACAATGTCCTTCCCGAATCCGGATGGAATCTCAAGGATGACTGTGCTTTTATTCTTATCGATTAGCTCTGAAGCTCTATTTTCAGAGAAGGTTGAATACTTCAGATTAAAGAATTCGGATCCGTCAAGTTTGTTTATCAGTCCTCTCGATTCTGAGGTCATATCTCTGTCAATCACTGTAAGAATTACATTCTTCAGCTCAAATGTTACAGCCGGGACAAGAATGAGCATCTGAACAAGAGGAACTGCAAAAATTGCTTTTGATATGAATTTATTCCTGAATATCTGCAGGAACTCTTTTCTTATAAGAAATATTATCGTTCTCATTATTCTAATCTTATCCTGAATTTTTTCACGCTTAAGCCTATAAAGATCAGTGTCATGGCGAAAAGGATCAGTGTTTCTTTCCAGATGAAGAGGAATCCTGTGCCTTTCACCATTATGCTTTTCATTATTGTTATGAAATATCTTGGCGGTAATATCATGCTTACATAATCATATACTTTGGGCATATTCTCAATAGGGAAAATGAATCCGGATAACAGTATTGTCGGAAGCATCAGCCCGATAAGCGATATGAATATAGCCTGCTGCATGCTGTTCGATACCGTTGAAATAAGTATACCCAGTGACAGGCTCATCAGAATATACAGCATGCTTTCAAGAAGAAGAAGTACAAGGCTGCCCCTGACCGGTAACCTGAACACGAACCAGGAAAGAACAAGTATTAAACCTACGTTTATCAGTGAAAGCAGGAAATAGGGCATTACCTTTCCTATGATTATCTGGACCGGCCTGAGGGGTGATACCAGAAGGACTTCCATCGTCCCGAATTCCTTTTCTCTCGTTATCGTTACAGATGTCATGAGTGCACAGATAAGGATCAGGATAAGAGTAATCACACCCGGGACAAACATGAAGTGGCTTCTCATTTCCGGGTTATAGATCATTCTTACCTCAGGCTGAATTGCGAGAGCGACTTTATTAACAGGGGAGAGTTCGGCTGTGAAATCATTAACAATAGCCATGGCATAGTTGGTCACAAGGGTTGCAGTGTTTGGCTCAGAGCCGTCTGCAATGATCATCAGCGGGGCGCTGCCTTCAGTGGTAAGCCTTTTCCCGAAATCTTCGCCGAATACGATCACCGCCTTGGTTTTACCTTTCCTGAAAACCTCTTCAATATCATTGTAATTAAGTAGCTCGCCTGATTTGGTGAAAAACTCGGAAGAGAATATTTTATCCGACAACCTGGCTGTTATTTCATCTTTTGACTGGTCGAGAACAGCAACACCTGCATTTTTTATGTCCATGCTTATAGCGTACCCGAAGATGAGGATCTGGGCCGCCGGTATCCCGAACAGGATGAATAACGTTCTGTAATCCCTGAATATGTGCAGGAACTCTTTTTTAACAAACCCAAGAAAACGATTCATAGTTGTTGCTGGTTTTTACTGGTTGCATGTTGCATGTTGCATGTTGCATGTTGCATGTTGCATGTTGCTGACTCTCAATGAATAATGAATTAATTCCCCTACTGGGAACAGGAAAATGACAATGTTCCAATTCAGGATAATAATGAGTAACTTAAAGTGAAGAAGGCACAGCCATCGGATGTATTTCATACTATGATACTGGTGCACACCAAACACAGATTTAAACACTTTAAATATTATCTCAACTTGCCACCGCATCCTGTACAGAGATGATATTACATTGTCGGGCAATATCTCATTTTGAACATTCGTAATGAAAATGTTAAACCTGGAAATGAACTTGTATTCATCACTTGTCTTATGACCCTTTTTTTGATGGGCTTTTTCGATTTTTCTCATTCTCTGTTCATATACCTCATCAGGCATTAATTCAATTATCATTCTCACATTGAATTTCTCTTTTGTTCCAATGTACACATCCTTGCACATTCTAGAGAGCTTATGTTTTCTCATGTACTGATATATTGGTTTGAATTCAATTTTCCTGAGCTGATCATCAATCTTTTCATATGCAGTTCCCTTCGGAACAAACCTTGAGATATAGAATGCACCTTTTTTACTTATATCCTCAAAAGATTTATAGCTGTAATAACCTAGGTCCCTTATGACAAGATCTCCACTCTGGATGTTATCTAACCCATCCAATGTATCCCTGATATCTGGTCTTCTGGATGGTGTTATGCCCAAATGGTTAATCAATCCACTCTTTAAATCGAACTCAAATTGAATGCAAGCACCTGCTTCGGAGGCACTACCTCCTGATCCAGGAAAAAATAGTTTATAAGCCTCCCGAATATCGAACCTGGTTCCGTCTTTTATCAGTACTCTGTTAAAGTAATGCAACCATCCAACATCAATCTGTTCGCTCATCTCTACTGAAAGCTGCTTTTCCATCAATCGTTTCAAAAAGTCAATTGCACATTCGTTAAATCTTTTATCTACGCCCTGTTTTGAAACATCGATATTGTGCTCTGAAATTGCTTCAATTGATATCTGCTGAAGGCTTTTGGAACCCCCGGAACCAACATCAAACATTAATAAATCAAAGAACGCTGAAGGTAACCTCCCCGGCCTTGTTATCTTAATAAATACCTCTTCAACCGAACCCGCTTTATATAATGCTTTCAGGTTCGCAGGAGTATCAAATGCAACTATCCTGCCTTCATTCATTATCGAGATACGGTCACAATATTCGGCCTCATCCATATAATGAGTCGTCACGAATACCGTTATTCCTGCAGCTGCCGCTTCATAGATCATCTCCCAGAACTGGCGTCTTGTTACCGGATCAACACCACCGGTCGGTTCATCGAGGAATACAATTTTCGGGTTGTGGATAATTGCCACGGAAAACGCCAGCTTCTGTTTCAATCCGAGAGGCAGGGAGGCAATAATGCTGTTGCTGTATTTATGAAAATCCAGCTTCGATAACAGCTCATCAGTTCTCTTTTTGATTTCCCCGTTTCTCAAACCGTATATTCCTCCGTATAATGCAATGTTTTCTTTTACCGTGAGATCCTCGTATAGAGAAAACTTCTGGCACATATACCCGATGCTTTGCTTGATCTTTTCAGGGTTCTTTCCGGCATCGAATCCGGCCACAATAACCTTTCCCGAAGTCGGAGCGGATAAGCCGGACAAGTATTCTTATCGCAGTTGTTTTCCCGGCTCCGTTGGCCCCGAGAAATCCGAATATCTCCCCCTGGAAAACTTCGAAATTAAGGTCCTCATTGGCTGTAAAGCTTCCAAACCTCTTATACAGGTTCTTTACTGATATTACCGGTACCTCATTCATTTCATTATTTTTAACTCTAAGTACTTTAGGCACTCCAGGCACTCTAGTGCACTTTTCTTACTTTTCCATCAGCTCCAAAAACCTGTCCTCTATTCCTGCAGATCGATTCTTCAATGCTCACTTCCTTCAGTCCTGCCTGCCTTAGATATTCAATGCACGATTCCGGTCTGTTGTCATTCAGGGTGAGGTGCACCGAATCACCGAAAGGGAATGCCGTGATTGTTTCAGTATAACTTCTTAAGGATAAAAGCAACCTGTATTTTTCGGAAGCTCTCACGACAAACAGTTTTCTTGTGAATCCTTCACGTATTCTTTGCGGAGTATCCACAGCCAGGATGTTTCCGTTTTGAATAAGGGCAATCCTGTCGCAGCGCATTGCTTCATCCATATATGGAGTTGACACCACTATTGTGATCCCATGATTTTTAAGCCTTGACAGCATTGTCCAGAATTCTGATCTTGACACTGCATCGACACCCGTCGTAGGTTCATCAAGAACAAGAAGATCGGGCCTGTGGATCAGTGCACAGGAAAGGGCAAGCTTCTGCTTCATGCCTCCGGAGAGCTTACCTGCCAGCCTCTTCCTGAAAGGTTCAATATGCGAGTAGATATCAGATATCAGATCATAGTTTTCCCTGACCGTAGTTCCGAACACGGCGGCATAAAAATTGAGATTCTCCTCTACGGTAAGATCCTGGTACAGGCTGAATCTTCCGGGCATATAACCGATCCTTTTCCTGAGCTCTTTAAACCCGGAAACAGCATCCTTGCCAAGTACAGATAATGTACCCTCATCGGGAATGAGCAATGTCGTAATTATCCTGAAGAGGGTCGTTTTCCCTGCTCCGTCGGGACCTATGAAACCGAAGATCTCCCCTTCATTTACCGTGAAGGAGATCTCTTTCAGCGCCCGGACTTCCCCGAAAGATTTTGAGACTGATATGGCTTCAATGATCTTTTTCATGATTCAGAAAATAGCTTCGCCGGGCATACCGGACTTCATAGTGCCGTCATTTTCCACGTCGATAGTAACAGCATATACAAGCGTTACTCTCTCCTCTTTTGTCTGGATTATTTTTGGCGTGAATTCTGCCTTGCCGGAGATGTAACTTACAATTCCGTTAAACGTTGTGTATCCTTTTTCGCCGTTATCGGTTCGTACGGTGCACTGCTGTCCTGTTTTAATATCTGCTATCTGCGATCCGCTTACATAGACTTTCAGCTTCATCTTCCTGAGATTGGAGACTTTGGCAAGCGGTTTTCCGGTTGTTGTCAGTTCGCCTTCCTCGGAATACTTCTGAAGCAGGGTTCCGTCCAGCGGACTCCTGATCGTACACCTGGCAATCTGTTCGTTTAAAGTTGCCTTTTTTGATTCGTATACCTGGAGCTCCGCCTGGATAGATGCTTTCTGTGTATTATTGGCCGCGATCTGTTTTTCTATCACTGCAACCTGCCCGGTAAGATCATCCAGCTGCCTGGCAGGTGCGGCATCATCTTTAAGAAGATTTTCAGTTCTTTTTATGTTGATGCCCAGATTTTCGATCTGCTGCTTAAGTATCTCATTCTGTGCATCAATTGATGCCATCCTGGTCCGGATGCCCTTCATCCCGGCATTTATCTCGGCTTTCTGGAGATGGAAGAGTGTTGTATCAATAAGAGCAATTGTGCTGTTTTTAGTGAGCTCTGTCCCTTCCGAAGGCTCAAAGTGGAGTATCCTGCCGCTTGTTTCGGCTGATATGATCACTTCATCAGTTTCAAAGTTACCATAAGCGTCAGCATCGTTTGTGTTATTATTGCACGATGAAATGATGATAGTCAGCAGAAGAAGAAGTTTGTTTTTCATAAGAGAAGTATTTTATTTTATTCCAGTTCCTGTCCGGCAATATTGAGATATTCAATTTTTGCAAGTCCAAGATTAACCCTGTGAATTTCAGAATTGATCATAGCCTGCTTTTCAGAATTGAGTATATTGAGATATTCTGTCGCAGTTATTGTTCCGTTCTCATGCTGCGAACCGGCTGCAGCGGTTATGCGCTTTCTTATTTCAATAAGTTCGGTGTCGGTTTCAATAAGTTTTTCAAGATTTGAGATTTCAGCAGCTTTAATATCGAGCTGTCTTCTGATGTTATCCGTAAGATCTTTTTTCCTGTTATCGACCATATTCTTCTGGAGTGAGATGACCTGCTTTTCATTTTTCACCCTGTTCCAATCAAAAATATTCCACTTGATACCGGCACCTACTATATAATAGGTATCGAACTCATCAGCGAAAAAATTACTTCCCGGCGGATTTCCGTAGCCCAGCGTGGCAAATCCAAATGCTTTCGGCATTCTTTTGCTTGCTGCAAGAACCTCACCGGCGTTAAGCTGTTCTTTTCTCATGTCAAAAAGCTCAAGCTCGGGCCGTATGATCTCGTTTTCGACCGGATTTTTCGGTTCAGGCAGGACAAATCCGGTCGACTGATCAATATCGATTCCCGTCAGGTCCGACAGGGCGATAACAAGTGAATTGTACCTTGTTTCATTTTCGGAGAGCTGCTGCCTCAGGTTTATCAGTTCCGACCTGAGTATATCGGCATCGGATTTCAGCATGACGCCGTTCTGCACTGCCGACTGCACAGAGACCAGTCGTTTCTTTAGGAGTTCAAGGTACACTTCCAGCAGCTCTTTCTGTCTTTTCAGCAGGAGTATGTTGAAGTAATAGCTGTTCACCTGGGAACGTATCTTATACAGGTCAGCTTCGGTTTGTTTTTCGTTAACTTTCAGTTCCGCTCTCTCAAGCTTCTTTGCGCTTTTAACCGCACCCCCATCATAGATAACCTGGTTAATGTCCAGGGTCACCTTGTACTGATCATGAGGCATAGGTTTGATGGCATCAGCAACTCCGGGTATCGGGATTGTTCCAAGTGAAGAACCAAGGTCTACAACATCGGAATTGTACAATGCATTTGCGTTCAGATCCACAGTAGGAAACCATCCTTTTGTTATATTTTGTTCCTTCAGGCCCGATATCTCAGAATAAATGTTTTTTTCGCCTGTAATTGCGATTTATTCAGTGCCGATTCATAGCAATCCTTCAATGTCAGTATTTCCTGTGCTTCAACCCTGGCAGTAACAGACAGGATACAGAATGAAAGCAGCCAATTGATTTTGAGAACTCTTTCCATATTATTGTTCCTTTCTGATAGATCTGATAATTAATTCAGCTGCATATTCCTTTCTTTCTTCGAGATACTGATCGAAGTTATAGCCAAGTTTCCCGAGAATGGTTTCGAAAATGCCCCTGGCTGCAAAGGGGAAGACGCTTAATGAAATTATTGATGTGAGCAGCTGGGGAAGATTCTCCTCAGTGATATTATAATTATGAAGTTCATGCTTGTGCTGTTCAAACAAAGTTTTCCACAATTCTTTTATATCGATATAACTGATGAGCTTCTTAATGATGGCGGGATTATGATTTATTTCATTGAGGATGAAACCGGGTAATCTGGGATTTTTCTTCAGGAATTCAATATGTTCCCGGTAGAAGAACCTGATCTTTTCCTCTATCGACATTTTGTCATCGAAGATCGGTGTGAATCTGGAAAAAATTTTTGAGGCAAGCTTTGTAAAGACTGCCTCAAACAGATGATCTTTTGATCTGAAATAGTAATGAAGCAATGCCTTGTTTATGCCTGCCTTATCGGCGATATTCTGCATTCTTGTTCCTGCCAGTCCTTTTTCTTCAAAGACTTCTGTTGCAGCTTCGAAGATCTTTTCTTCCGTCTGTTTATCGTTAGCTGTCATCTTAGTATTTATTAACCATGCAGTTTAAACAAATGGATTAACTAAATAGTTTAACCAGATGGTCAAAAGTATTAAAAATATTTTAACCGGCAAATTTTTTTTAAAAATATTTTCTGGATGCTTCACTCGATGTCGATCTGTAAATTGGCATATTGCAGATAAACAATCGTTTACGAAGCTTCACTTCGTTTTCTCTTAAGAGTATTTTCATCCTGAGGCTTCATTCAAATTTTTTTGCACTCCTGTCGGTAATGACAATCATTGGTCTTCTCATTCAGGTGAATGTTTATTGGAATTTCGAAAGGTCTGGTTCAGGAGAGTGTGGTGGAAAACCCCAAAAATGTGCGAACCGGATGGCTTTGGGCCCCATGTGGCGTGGGCATGTGTGATAACAAAGTCCATCCGGTTGGATTTTTGGGCAGCTTTTCTTTGCTACTTTCTTTTTCTGCGAAAAGAAAGTAGAAGAAAAATGAAAAGAGCATAACATAATTTAATTCAACCAAATACAATTATTGTCATTAGCAGTAGAGTCCATACAAATCAATTTTGCACTCCTGTCGGTAATGACAAAGGAATGTTATCAGGCTGCAGTAAGAGATTCTTCAGTCGAAAACCTCTGTTAATCCGGGCTGTCGGTTTTCTCCTTCAGAATGACAGATGCTCTATGTGGTAAAAAGTGGAGTGAAGAGGCGCATTTTGATTCAACCAACTTCAGAACAATCTCTCTGCAAAATGCGCCGCTTCACTCCCCCAAACTCCACCAATAGCGCTTGTCATGCTGAACGAAGCGAAGCGAAGTGAAGCATCTTTTGCGATTAAGTACCAATTATCTACAAAACTTATTATTAGTAACGCGAAGCGAAGTGAAGGATCTTATAATGTTGTGTGCCAATTATATACACAACTTGTCATTAGGTAGCGGAGTGAAGCATCTTATGCTATTGTTCATCAATTTCGTACAGACCAGTATTAATAAGCGGAAAGCACCGGAGTGTATCATCTTATGAGATGTAAACCAACGCAGCATCGACTAATCGAAGGGTATGATAATTTGTTGTCACGTTATATTATTATCTATATTAATAGCTATATTAAAATATATATTCATATATAGCTAATAAATCGCTCTATTCTAATAATGTATTTCTTTATGGTTTTAGCCACGAAGTGGCTGAATGTGAATAACCCCGGATGCAAACCGGAGTATAAAAACAAAACACATTTAAAAACCCTGAAAGGGTTTAATGTATTTTTATTAAATCAACATTCCTTAATCGTTAATCCTTGTTTTTAAATCCCTTTGATTAACGAATACTGATTAACGATTTTTGATTTACGATTAAATCAGAGTTCCTGAATCGTTAATCCTTGTTCTTAAATCCTTCTGATTTACGAATACTGATTAACGATTTTTGATTTACGATTAAATCAGAGTTCCTGAATCGTTAATCATTGTTCTTAAATCAAAATAATAAAATGTTAAATATTTGTCTATGGCTCAAAAAAATGGGGTACAGCAATAAAAAAAGACTATAAAAATTAATCATACCCTACAAAAAATGGGGTCAAATAGAAAAAACAATATAAAAAACTGTATTGTACCCCAAAAACAGTATATTTGTAAAAAAATACAGTATTATGAAGAAGATCTTTGTGTTCCTGGCTTTATCCTTGATAAGTATAGGACTGTACGCGCAGGATAGTGTGGTTGAGGTTGATTCCGGGGCAACGTCGTGGATGCTTACCTCCACGGCTCTGGTGCTGCTGATGATCCCCGGACTGGCTATGTTCTATGGAGGTTTGGTAAGATCGAAGAATGTTCTGGGAACGATCATGCACAGCTTTGTCTCGATGGGGATCATAACTGTCTTGTGGGTTGCAGTTGGCTACAGCATGAGCTTCGGAGGAAATGTTGCCTTTGGGTGGTTCGGCTGGAACAGTGATTATTTCTTTTTGAAAGGAATAGATGACAAGATCATGGATGCCGGAATTCCTGAGTATGTGTATTCAATGTTCCAGGGAAAGTTTGCAATAATTACTCCTGCACTTATCGCCGGAGCCTTTGCTGAACGCGTTTCTTTCAGGGCATACTGTATCTTCATAGCTGCTTGGAGTATATTCGTATATAATCCATTATGTCATTGGGTCTGGGCATCTGATGGATTCCTTTTTAATCTCGGCGCCAAAGGTGCAATCGATTTTGCCGGTGGTACAGTTGTTCATATATCTGCCGGTGTCAGCGGCCTTGTTGCTGTCCTTTACCTTGGGGCACGCCGCGGTTATCCTTACCAGGTGATCAGGCCAAATAACCTTGTAATTACTATGCTCGGAGCTGGTTTGCTCTGGGTCGGCTGGTTCGGGTTCAACGCCGGAAGCAGTGTCTCTTCAGGACTCAGCACAGCCCAGGCTCTCACGGCAACGCAGGTGGCCGCTGCTACGGGAGCTCTTGCATGGATCATAATAGAGAGTATGCACCAGGGAAAAGCAACTGCTCTCGGTTTTGCCAGCGGTATACTCGCAGGACTCGTTGCAGTTACTCCGGCGGCTGGAGTGGTCCAGCCTTATGGCGCAATGATACTCGGGGTAGCAGCCTCCCTTATATGTTATATGGCTATTCAGCTTAAGAACAAGCTTGGTTACGACGACAGCCTGGATGCTTTCGGCATTCATGGCGTTGGAGGAATTGTCGGCGCTATCCTGCTCACCTTCTTTATCCGACCAGGCTGGTGGAGCGATGCCGGTGACTGGAATGTATGGAAGCAGCTTGGTGTACAGGCTCTTGCAGTATCGATTGCGGTAGTGTATGCAGCTTTGATGACAATGCTGATCATCTTCATCCTGAACAGGTTTACAAAATTCAAATCATCCGAAACAGATGAAATGGCCGGACTCGATCGTTCATATCATGGCGAGAGGGGATACGGAATGCTCAACCCGCAATAATCCAGAACTAAATCCATAAATAAAATGAAACTGATAACAGCAATAATCAGGGAAGTTCAGCTCGACAAAGTGCGTGAAGCGCTGCTTGAAGCTGAGATTTACAGGATAACAGTAAGCCGGGTATCAGGACATGGCCGGCAGAGAGTTGAAGAGATGTACAGGGGACAGATCATTGTGCCTGACCTCATCCCCAAGATCAAGATCGAGATTGCGGTAAACGATACATTCGTGGATATTGCCGTGAATGCTATACTGAAGGCGGCGCGCACAAATGGCACCGGCAAAGTTGGCGACGGTAAAATATTCATTACTCCTCTGGAGGAATGTATCAGGATCCGTACGGGCGAAAGAGGAGGGATTGCTATTTAACAAACCCGTTCTGAAACATATCCGGACAGGTTGGTTTTATAATCCGGGATCTGTCCGGTAACATCAGGGTCGGAGATAATAAAGTAATATATCGCCCAGGCAAGCGCTGCGATTACAATTACTGCAGCGGCAATTATCATAAGTCTTATCCAGTTTTTATTCATAATATATCGATCTTTCAATAATTCTGTTCCATCTCCGACAGGAGCTTTTCTTTGCTGTTATTATACCGTATTATGCTTTCGGTGATAATGTTGTAGGCTTTTTCCTTGTTCATGAACTTCTCTACGGTTACATTTTTGTGTTCAAGCTGCTTATAGTCTTCGAAGAACCTTCTCAGCTCGACAAGTGTGTGCGGCGGCAGTTCAGAGAGTTCATTGATATAGTTTACAGACATGTCATTTCTTGCAACTGCAATTATTTTCTCATCCCTCTCGGTACCGTCGATCATTTCCATAACGCCGATTACTTTCGCCTCTATTATGCACATCTGGTAAACATCGATTGAGCAGAAAACGAGTACATCCATCGGGTCGTTATCATCGGCAAGGGTCTGTGGTATAAAACCATAGTTTGCTGGGTAATGCACTGAAGAAAACAGCACCCTGTCGAGCATCAGCATCCCCGATTTCTTATCGATCTCATACTTACCCTTTGACCCCTTTGGAATCTCTATCACACAATTCACATATTCAGGCAGTTGTTTACCGGGTTCTATGCCATGCCAGGGATGGTGCTGGAAGTTCATTTTCTTATCTTTATTACAAAGATAATCAGAATATTGGCAGGGGAGGCGTTTAATTATACAAATTCGATTATCTGATAATCAGCTTGCCTGAATTTACGGATAATCCTGAATCAATCCTGTATATATAAATACCGGGTTTCAAATCAAGTGCA
Source organism: uncultured Bacteroidota bacterium (assembly GCA_963744745.1). Taxonomy (GTDB): domain Bacteria; phylum Bacteroidota; class Bacteroidia; order Bacteroidales; family VadinHA17; genus LD21. The sequence continues at coordinate 413,979 of CAVUVD010000014.1, forward strand.
ATATTTGATATACCTGTGATAATTTCCCTGGTGAATACCTTATTGCCTGTGACTGTGTATATTGTCAATGTTGAAGTAAATAAGCCATCAGATTTTTCAACTGTAATATTACCTGTCGACGGGTTGGGGAACAACCTGATTTGTCCAGGATTATTAATCACCTCTGTATTCTGTGTTGTTAATGGAACATACTCAGCAAGCTCAAATCCACTATTATTGATATCTGCCACGAAATAGAGCTTATCGTTCATCACGGTAAAATTTGGTTCTGATGGATACAGAGTAAGTATCGTTTGATACCTTCTTTGTTCCTGCAGTTGTACCATCCGTCTCCCATATAACATCATTTGAGACTCCATCAAAAGCAACAAAGTGTAATTTATTATTAAAACTGAATAGATTCCTGATATTGAACTGATCTGTAATACTAGCAGTACCTGCTTCAGTACCATCACCTTTCCACAGTTTTCGTACTCCACCATCAACCGCAGTGAAGTAGATTAAACCATTTGACTCATAAAGCTTTTGTGGAGAACCGAAGCCTGCTTTAACCTTTGATGTTCCCAATGGTGTTCCATTGCTCTTCCATAGATCCCCGTTTACCATCAGGTAAAATAAACTTCCACATTTTACCATTGAAGACGGACTGGCTAAAATAGGATCGAACTTTACTGTTCCGGTACTTGTACCGTCGCTCTTCCATAATCGTGTCCAGGATAGATCATCAGTAGCTGTAAAATAAATAGCATTATTGAATTCAAAAAAACCGTTAGGAAAAGAAGAAGATGAACCTGTTCTGATATCTTTAATAAGGACAGTTCCTGTTTCTGAGCCATCGGTTTTCCATAATTCGATTCCATTAGCACCATCTTCAGCGCCAAAGAAGAGGAAGTTATTGAATACAATCCTGTGCTCGATATTGCTGCTATTAGTTCCCGGATAAATATCCTTTACTAAAGTAGTACCAGCCGATGTTCCATTACTTTTCCAAAGTTCACTGCCATGATCTGGATCATAGGCTACAAAATATAATTGGTTATTGTATTCATTAAAATTATTCGGAAAACTCCATCCACTACCAGGAACAATATCCTTTACAATAGTAGTGCCTGAAGCTGTTCCATCACTGACGAATAGTTCTGCACCGGCAGTATTATCAACAGCCATGAAGTAAATTTTATTATCGATACGGATAAGATCACTTGGTGCACTACTCCATGGATTCATATCTTTTACCAGGCTTGTACCTGTTCCTGTACCATCGCTTTTCCACAGTTCTTTATTAGAAATATCATCATTTGCGGAGAAGTATAAATAACCATTCATTTCCGTAATATAAGATATTGAGGAAGATGTATTATTGTCATTAATATCTTTCAGAATGTTCGTGCCGGCATTGGTTCCGGTGCTTGACCACAATTCTCTTCCATTAGTCAAATCTTCAGAGCTGAAAAGTAACAATCCATTAGAATTGAATAAATAACGGGGACTGGAATCGGTGTAACCTGTCTTGATATCTTTGACAATTGCTGTTCCTGCCTCAGTTCCGTCACTCTTCCACAATTCTGTTCCTTCTGCAGAAGAAAAGGCACTGAAATATACTGCGCCTCCAATACTTATCATATAACTGATTGTCGGAGAATATACGCCGGATGAAATATCCTTTACAATCTCTGTTGTGGACCCATCACTTTTCCATAATTCATTTCCTTTTGATCCATCGTCGGCAACAAACAGCACGGTATTATTTACTTTTTTAAGGTAAGTTGGGTTGGATGAAGGTGAACCGGAATAGATATCACTTACCATTACTGTGCCTGTTGCAGTTCCATCACTTTTCCACAACTCTTTTCCATTTGTTCCGTTATCAGCCACAAAAAAAAGAGTTCCGTTCAAATCGGTAAAGCTCCTGTTATAAAAATTTGTCCAAGTTTCAAGACTATTGTTTATTCCTGTATTAATATCCTTAACCATTTCCGTTCCGGTTTCTGTTCCATCGGTTTTCCATAGCTCATAACCATTTATTCCATTGTTAGCTGCAAAATATAATACACTTCCTATCACCAATGCACCTGCTTCATGAAAGTACTCACAACCGCCACCTGATCCGGTCATAATATCTTTGATCATATATGTACCCGTGGAAGTTCCGTCGCTTCGCCACAATTCATATCCATGAGAATTATCATTGGCTGCAAAGATTGCGATGCCCCCAAGTGAGTAAATTGTGTGTGAATAAGAGATACTGTTATCTTTCATGCCCTTACCCGAACTGTTGATATCTTTTACCAGAACTGTTCCTGCCTCTGACCCATTACTTTTCCATAATTCAAATCCTGCGCTACTGTAGGCAGAAAAGAACAGGATGCCATTTACATCGCAAAAGAGCTTCGGTTCACTTGTGGATTCACCCGGATAAATGTCTTTAAGCAAATATGTACCGGCTTCTGTTCCATCGCTTCTCCAGAGTTCACCATGATACCCGCTATGTACACCGTCATTGGCATTGAAATATAGAATATCATTGACTGATTCCATATCCTGAATATTACTTGACTGGCTGCCAGGATAAATGTCTTTAACCATTAAGGTTCCGGCTGTCGTACCGTCTGTTCTCCAAAGTTCTTCTCCGTGTTCAGGCGTATTCGCGGTAAAAAATGTCTGAGTTCCAGCCTGAACAAATCGAAATGGATCCGATGAGCCAGGTTTTGTATTGATGTCCCTTACAAGGTTAATCTGCGAAAAAGATGAAAGAAACAGGAAAAATGCAGTTATCGATAGCAGGATTTTTTTCATAGAATTATAATATTCAGACAATAAACTTCATTAATTTGTCTAAGATAAAAAAGTTCTGTAAAACTATTTCTTCTCTTTCACACCATATTTCAACCGGAAACCCGATTGCACCAAAACGGAATTGAATTGTTATAGGGATAAGAAAAAGTGCCTGGAGTGCCTAGAGTGTCTAAAGTGCCTAAAGTACTTAAACCTGAATCATTATAGGGATATTAATAACAAACAGGTCATTAGTCTAAAATCATAAAGTATTTTAAAAAAAATGTTAAAACGTAAATCCGGACAGCTGTTCATTCGGGAACAAAAACAATTATCAGACTATGATGTTGTAAAGGTTCATTCACTTAAGAAAGCGATTAAGCTTCGCCACGCTGTCGCGCTCTATGTAAGTTCGGTGCTTGGTTCGGGCGTTCTTGTATTGCCCGGACTTGCAGCACAACTGGCAGGACCTGCATCGCTTGTCGCGTGGCTGGTGCTTTCTCTGGCGAGTTATCCTTTTGCCTATACATTTGCTTCACTTTCATCGCGTAATCCTGAGTCGGGGGGAATTTATGCGTTTGCGAAAGAAAGCTTCGGGCTTCCCCTGGCTACAGTGAGCGGCTGGATGTTTGCGTTCTGGTACATTACCGGCGCTCCGGCCGTAACATTAATTGCCACATCATACCTGGCATACGCTTTTCCGCTGGGCAGGTTTGAAGTCTTTGCCATTGCAAGCAGCATTATCATTATTGCATTCGTTATCAATTACAGGGGAATAGTGTTCAGCAACAGGATCCAGTTGACAGTTGTCGTTTCTATTGTCGGATTACTTCTGGCAGCAATTATTCTTGCGTTTGGTTCAGTTGAGGTGAAAAATTTCACTCCTTTTGTTCCTAATGGATGGCTGCCGGTGGGAACTTCGGCAGCGCTTATCTTCTGGTCGTATCTCGGGTATGAAAATGTTTCAAACGTTGCAGAGGAATTTGAAAATCCGAAACGCGACTTTCAGCGAAGCATTCTTCTCAGCGTTCTGCTTATCGGTGGATTGTATTTTGCGATGGCGTTTGTTACAATTGGAACATTATCGTACAAGTCAGGCGGCAGCATCGCACCTTTTGCCGCAATTTTTTCAGGGGTGATGGGATCTCACGCCGCTGTGGGAACAGCTATTCTCGCTGTTATCATAATCTTTGCAACGGCAAACGTATATACTACAGGAATGTCTCGTGTCATTCTTTCGGTAGCAAGAGACGGCGGTTTGCCGAAAGCGTTGGATCATATTAACCCAAAAAGCGGCTCGCCAACACGAAGTCTGATGATGCTTTCAGGCTCATCCTTGTTCATGCTGGTTGTGTATTATATCTTCTCTGTCGATCTTCAGACTGCTCTGCTGATACCAAGCGGCGCAGCTATAATCGTTTACATCATCGGTTCTGCATCAGGGATCAGATTATTGGATGGACGTGGAATAAAACGGACATTACCCTGGATCTCATTGGTGATATCAGTTGTTATCCTTCCTTTTGTCGGAGTGCTTGCACTTGCATCAATTGCGATGAGTGTGATCGCTTATTTTTATGCCCTGAAAAGGATGAGAGCGACAAAAAAATAAATTAAGCTCCCTTACCCAGGTACTTTCTAAGCCTGGGAGAAGCGGCACGTTTGACAAGTTTGGTCTGGAGATCCCATTTTTCATTTTGTTCAGGTTCCACCGGGAACCTGATTTCTTTCGCTTCCCTGAAAGCCACCGGAACACCGTCGCGGTAAAGGATCCGGTTACCGGAGTAGCCTGTAATGCGTTTGCCTGGAGTCAGTATTCCTGTGAGATTTAGCGGGTCGGCTGCGCTTACGGATATCAACATCCCGGTTTTCTCCCTTTTTATGATCTGCCGTAATTGAGTGATTGCCTCCGGAAGTGCAAACTGTTCTCCCCAAACCCCTTCAATGAAGCGTCCTCCCCTGATCTGTCCCTGCAACTCCAGCAGACGAAGCACCCTGACAAGTTCCCGCCAGGGCGGGGCAAGATCCTCTTTTTCAGCCAGTTTCCTGAATAATATGCCATACCGCCTCAAAAGCGCCCTGGCGATGGTTTCGGTTTCTTCGTGGGAATCGTGCGGGATGTCTTTTCCCGGCGGATTGGCAAGAAGCGACCATCTTCCGGCATAAGTCATGGAGAAAAGTCCTGCATCGCGCCTGCTGCCGGCAATGGTTTTAAATTTATCCGGGACCAGCAGCGCCCGTAACCCGGTGAAAGAATCCGATGTCACCAGCCCCGCGCTGATCAACTCGCCAAGCACATCTTCTGCCTGCGACTTAAAAAGCTGTGTCCTGTTTATGATATCGTCATAGAACAACGCCCCCTGCGAACTTAAAACTTCAAACACCTGCATTGCCTTAGGAGAAAGCAAGCCGGTTAAAGAACCGGCGACTGCCGATTGCCTTTTTTTCCAGGTGTCCAGGTGTTTCCGGCTGACAAAAGCGATCGGCGTGTTTTTCACAGGTGTTGTTATTTTCCTCTCTTTTTTCTGCCGGAGCGGAAATACGGAAACGACCCCAGCTGAATTTCCCTGCAACACAAAGGATATCGAGCCACTGGTAATCGTAATCAGCAACGCGGGCAGGAAGGATGTCTCCTTCCCAGGCAACAGCCGGCGCTTCAAAACCCTCCAGCTTCTGAAGGATATGCTCCAGCGCAACAGGACCCTGTGCCAGGTTGCCCGGCTCCGCCTGGTGCCACGAAAACAAAAAGCGCATATAATCCGCCGAAGAAACAGGCTGGATCTCGCTACGTAATTTTTTAATCGTATATCGATGGATGCGGGCAAGTAAACGGCGTTCACACCATTCAGTCCCTTCCTTGCCGCTGAAATTTCCCCTTATCACAAATCCTTCATTTTCAAGCTGGTAAAGAGCCTGGTTGATTGCTCCGACCGGCAGGCGCATCACGTCGCTAAGGCTTTCTGCAGTTACCGGTCCGGTAATTTCAAGTCTTCCCCGGATTATTTCCGTCAGCGGATCCTTTTCCAGGGGAAGCTCTTTGTACACTCTTTCGGGAACAAATATTTCCGGCAGCATCTTTTTCCCCGGGTAAACCTTCAGGAACAAGGGAAGGGTTTCAGCTACTATCAGCAGCGATTGGGAGTCATTCAGAACAAGCGTTGTTGCGCGGCTTTCATTAACCAGTTCTTCAAAAAAACCTTCGAGGTTCTTTCCTGCTTCTTCCCCGGTAAGAAAACCGGAGAGGAGCAGGGCATCGTGCATCTCGTCGGCACTTTCAACCCTTGGCCAGGCTTCTTCTTTCACGGCTTCGATGGCCCCGGGATCAAGCTTACCGATCTCACCGGCTTCGGCAGGAGAAAGCCATCGCCTGTTCCTGACAGCCAGCGTCCGCCGTTCTTCGAATGGTGCACCGTCAAGGAAAGCGTAGGGTCTGGCAGTAATTATTTCACTGGCGAAGGGAGAAGGTTCTTTCAGATCCCGCGCCACCAGCCTGACCTTTTTACTTTTAATCTTTCGTAGCAGGTTCTCAAGTCCTTCAATATCCATGGCTTCGTACAGGCAATCATGTATCGTCTGGTTTACCAGGGGATGATCGGGTATCTCGCGGTCGCCGGCGATATTTTCGAGGCAGGCCAGCTGGTCGGGAAACACCTGGGCTACCAGGTCTTCCGCCTGCATACGCTGGAGCTGGGCCGGGACTTTTTTGCCGACGTTTCTCCTGGTCACTGCCAGCGCGCGTGAAGCGTTCCATCGCCAGCGGACCCCGAATACCGGAGCGTCGAGTACCGCCTGAATCAATATGCCCCTCACTGTTCCGGGATTGAGATAATTGAATACTTCTTCAAGCGGGAAGCTATGTGTGGGACCCAGGGATAAAATAATTGCATTGTCATTGGCAGCAGCCTGCAGTTCAAAGTTGAACTTCCTGCAAAATCTCTTCCGTAAAGCCAGTCCCCATGCCTTGTTTAGCCGGCTTCCGAAAGGAGAATGGATCACCAGGTGCATATCGCCGGCTTCATCGAAGAATCGTTCCATCACGATCACTTCCTGCGAAGGCATCGCGTTCAGCGCCGCCCCGGCTGCCGCAAGATAATCTGCCAGTTGTTCAGCCGCTGCGGACGATGCCCCTTTTTCCCGGACCAGCCAGGCGACTGTCTCTTCTCTTTGGCTTCCGGTCCTTTCGGTCGGCCTTTCATTACCGGATGAGATCGTGTATCCTGTTTTTTCCGCAACTTCTTCCCTGAGCCGTGAAACAGCCTCCGAAAGTTCTTTGGTTCTGCCGGGCGCTTCCCCGATCCAGAAAGGGATATTCGGCGGCTGGCCTGCAGCATCCGCCACCCGAACCTTTCCGCTCTCGATCCTGATTATTTTCCATGAATTGTTTCCCAGCTGGAAAATATCGCCGGCAATACTTTCCATGGCAAAGTCTTCATTGACAGTGCCAAGGAAGACATTCTCAGGTTCCAGCACCACGTCAAATTCAAAATTGTCGGGAATGGCGCCTCCCGATAGCATAGCTGTGAGCCTTGCGCCTTTGCGGGCTCTGATCTTCCGGTTTATCTTGTCGTGATACAGGTAAGCTCCCCGCCTGCCTTTGCCGCTTATATAGCCCTCCGACATCATGCTGACGACCTCGTCAAATTCTTTCCGGGAGAGATTGTGGTACGGGTAAGCCCTGGTAACCAGTGAAAACAGTTCATGTTCGGTATATTCCCTGGCGGCTGTTTCGGCCACGATCTGCTGGGCTAGCACGTCCAGCGGCTTTTCCGGAATGATGATCCTGTCCAGTTCACACCGGCGGACAGCATCGATTATGGCTACGCAATCAACCAGTTCGTCGAGCGTGAGCGGGAAAACGATACCTTTTGGAGTTTTCGTGACGCTGTGCCCCGAGCGGCCTACCCGTTGCAGAAAGTTAGCTATGGAATGCGGTGCGCCGATCTGGCACACCAGGTCGATTGAGCCAACGTCGATGCCAAGCTCCATTGAAGCTGTGGCGACAAGTGCTTTCAGAGAGCCGGTCTTCAGCTTGTTCTCTGCATCGAGCCGCCGTTCTTTCGACATACTTCCATGGTGGGCCAGTACCTGGCCGGTTCCCAGCTTTTCATTCAGATTATGCGACAGACGCTCGGCCAGCCTCCGTGTATTGACGAAGATAAGTGTAGTTTGATGCGAACCGATCATCCTCATAAGTGTGTTGTAAATTTCTTCCCAGACTTCATTGGACATCACGGCAGAGAGTGGTGAACGGGGTACCTCGATCGATAAATTAAGTTTCCGGGAGTGGCCGGCATCAACGATCCTGCAATCGAGCTGCTTGCCTGGTGCAGATCCTGTAAGGAAACGTACCACTTCTTCCACCGGTTTTTGTGTTGCTGAAAGCCCTATCCGTTGCATTGGCTTTGTTGTAAGGGCTTCCAGGCGTTCCACGCTCAGCGCTAAATGCGATCCTCTTTTATCGCCAACGAGTGCATGGATCTCGTCGATGATCAGCGTATGAACATTACTCAGCATTATGCGTCCGTTGACACTGGTGAGCAGGAGATAAAGTGACTCAGGTGTTGTCACAAGTATGTGGGGAGGATGTTTTATCATACCTGCCCGCTCAGATGCTGTAGTATCCCCGGTCCTAACCATAACCTTAATATCTGCGGAAGGCAATCCTTCATCACGAAGTTCCTTTCTTATCCCTTCCAGCGGCATCTGCAGGTTGCGTTCTATGTCGTTGCTGAGAGCTTTCAGCGGCGATACATAAACTACCTGTGTGACCGGTTCGAGTTTCCCCGACAAGCCCTGACGGACCAGATCGTCAATGGCAGAAAGGAACGCGGCCAGCGTTTTACCGGAACCGGTGGGAGCCACTATCAACGTGTGGTCTCCTGATTTTATGGAGCTCCATGCCTGAGTCTGTACTTCGGTCGGGACTTGAAAGCTTTTTTCGAACCACGTGACAACTGCATTATGAACAAGACTTAATGACATCTGGCTAATACGTTTTATATCAAATAGTTAAATATATACAGTAACTAACTTACCTAGATAGTAACACACTGTCTTAAGCAATGTTTGGATATTAATACATCTGACCGGTATTTAGCAGATTCCTTTTTCAGCTTAATGAAGATGCAAGGAAGCATGTCAGAGACAAAGCATTCTGATGTCATTTCAATCATGAATAACAACAGGAGTTTGTGAGGACTATATGGTCAGAAAGGTAGTCTAGATAGATTCACATTCCCAGCATGACCCGGGAAGGTTTATGCGTTAGGGACCAATGCTAAGACAAGAAGACCAGAGACTGGTCTGGCAGACCGATTTGTCTTTTTCCTATTTTTTTCCTATTTTGATAATGTTCCGCTAAACGTGCTAAATAAAATGGTATTCAAGTCACGATTTAGCCGGTTAGTGGGATCGATTATTAGGAAAATGAATTTCGATTTCAAACCTCATGTTCCCCAACAGGTTCTTGTCCGGTGTAAAGAGAATTCCATTTCGGTGTATCGCTATTCAGATAGCAAAAGACTGGTTTCTCATTGCGAACAAGATCAAGGAACCATTCAAATTCCCATCGTGGAACAAAGATGGTTCCTCTTTTATAGGCCGGTAAGAATGTATTACCCGGTACGGGACTTGTATCATCGAGAACATAAACAACTACATGATATTCATCTCCTCGACATAGAATGTAAGCGGGGAACTTAAGGCTTAAAGTTCCTGCCGTTCCATTTAATTCACGTGCAATTTTTAATTCGTACGTTTTGATTTCGAAAGTTACTGTTGCCATATTATTCCTTTTAATGTTAAACAATATATAAAAAACTATAAACAAAAACAAATAAATCATAATAATTTTTGAATTCGTTAACAACATTCCTTAACAGGTTCCAATAATTTGAAAAAATCCAACAGGGTTCTGATTTGCCTTTTTCTTATTTCTTCCTATATTTGATCATGTTTCGCTAAACGTGCTAATACTGTATGGTCATCAAAACATTTGCCAGTGCTGTGAACGGCATTGATGCCGTTACAATCACTATTGAGGTCAATATCTCTATTGGTGTCAGGTTTATGCTTGTGGGTCTGCCTGACGTTGCCGTGAAGGAAAGCCAGCAACGAATTGAATCGGTCTTCCGGGTTCTCGGATTAAAGTGGCCGGGGAAGCAGGTGCTGATCAATATGGCTCCTGCAGATATCAGAAAGGAAGGCTCATCCTATGATTTGCCGCTCGCAATCGGAATACTTGCAGCCGATGATAAGGTGCGGGCAGACAGGCTCGAATCGTTTGTACTTATGGGTGAGTTGTCCCTTGACGGAACATTGCAGCCTGTAAAAGGTGTTCTCCCGATAGCTCTACGGGCAAGAGAAGAAGGATACAAAGGTCTGATAATTCCAAAGAAGAATGAACGGGAGGGAGCTGTTGTTGAAGGCCTGGATGTTTATGGAATGGAGAATATTTCTGATGTTGTTGATTTTTTCAACGGTACAAGAAGCTTCGAACCTGTGAAGGTTGACCTGCAGGGTATCTTTGCAGCTGAAGCGAATAAGTACGATGTCGATTTCTCTGATGTAAGAGGACAGGAGAATGTAAAGAGAGCTCTGGAGGTTGCAGCAGCCGGTGGCCATAACCTGGTAATGATCGGCCCTCCTGGCGCCGGAAAGACAATGCTCGCGAAAAGAATTCCGACAATAATCCCGCCTCTCACGCTTGAAGAAGCCCTCGAAACAACAAAGATCCATTCTGTGGCAGGAAAGATCGAAGATCACACTGCACTTATGACAAGAAGACCATTCAGATCGCCGCATCATACAATTTCCGATGTTGCGCTTGTAGGCGGCGGCACAAACCCCCAACCCGGCGAGATCTCTCTCGGTCATAATGGTGTATTATTCCTCGATGAACTGCCTGAATTCAAAAGATCGGTCCTCGAAGTTATGAGACAGCCATTGGAGGATAGGATAATCACTATATCCAGAGCAAAGTCGACTGTAGATTACCCTGCAAGCTTTATGCTCGTCGCAAGCATGAATCCATGCCCCTGCGGCTTCCACAACCATCCTGAAAAGGAATGTCTTTGCTCGACAGGTATGGTACAGAAATACCTGAACAGGATCTCGGGTCCGCTTCTCGATCGTATTGATATGCATATCGAAGTGGTTCCTGTCAATTACGATAAGCTTTCAGACAAAGGCAGTGTGGAGCGGTCCGCTGTTGTAAGGGAACGCGTTGTCAGGGCAAGAAACATTACAGGCAACACGATTCAGTTCTTTCAAAGGTGTTTACTGCAATGCACAAATGTCATCTTCGATGCAGAGAAGATTCTGTCAGCTCGACGAAAGCGGCGGGAGGCTCCTGAAAACAGCAATGGAAATGAGAGGCCTTTCAGCCAGGGCATACGACAGGATCTTAAAAGTCGCCAGAACAATAGCCGACCTCGCGGAATCAGATAATATCAGGGCAGAGCACATCTCAGAAGCGATCAACTACCGGAACCTCGACAGGGATGGGTGGGCAGGATGATCTATTGTTTTTTACCGCAAATTTTTATATATTAGTTTTTTCAGAACTCATACTGATCATTTGATCAGAATTTCGATTTTGATCAGTTTCAACAGAAAACGTCAGAATTTAAGTATCAGGAATTATAGAATTTCAAAAGAGTCAAAAGACATTCAGAAGTTATCAATTCGCAAAAGTTTTAAAGCATAATTTGAAATTACAAAGCTGATCAGTCTGTTCTAATGATGAGAAAATCCAAAGTGAAATTGAAGGGAGTTTTTATCCTGTTGACATTGATTTTAAGTCATGTTAATATTCTGTCTGCCATAAATGAAAGCATACAAATCGAGGATTATTCTTATAGGGAAGGATTGACATCTTCAGGTGTAAACAGTGTATTCAGGGATTCAAAAGGTTTTTTATGGATTTGTACCACCAATGGTTTATTCAGGTACGATGGATATAGTTTTAAAAATATCAATTCAATAGCGAGCGGGATTTTAAAATATGAAACTTACTGTATTGTTGAGGATAAGAATCAGAATTTCTGGATAGGCACTGCCGGTAAAGGGATTGTTTATTATAACTCTCACACAGGGAAACTTTTTAGCTTAAAATTGAGCGAAGGGAATAATTCTAAAGTCAACAGAATTTTATTTTTTCAAAACAGGATTTGGATTGCCACTAATGAAGGTCTGCTGGTGATCGATGAAAAGGAAGATATCGATGTTAATTCATTTTTTCAAGTAAAAGTATTATGGCCTGATCCGTTGAATAAGAATTTGCAGATGAATGTTATTAATTTTATTTATGCCCAACCAGGGAGTAAATCATTGTGGATAGGGACAAACAGCCCTTTATATGAGCTGGATCCTGATACATATGAATTTAAAATTGTTAATTCGTACAATCAAAACTCTATAAGATGGCTCGCTGATTATTCAGATGGTAAGATACTTGTATCAAGCTGGGATGGAGGAGTTTTTGTTGTTAACACCGCAAACACATATCCTGGGAAATGACCTATTATATTAATGAAATCAACAGGATTGTTGGCGACAAAAGAGTAAAATCAGCTATTGTTGACAGCCAAAACCGGTATTGGGTTGCAACATTTGGAGACGGGCTATATATCTTTGATAAAGAGAAAGACGGGAGCATGAGATATGAGAATTACCGGAATGAGGAAAATCTCCCAATAAAGTTAAAATCCAACTTTATTGATCAGATTTTTTTAGATAATTCCGGTACTGCATGGTTGAGCATGTCAGAATCAGGATTATCAAAAATCTACTATCGGAAAGATTATTTTCGTTATTATAATTTCTCAGAATCAGATAATACAAAATCAAAAGAAATTCATGCGATTAAGCAATCCTCCGATAGCAACAAGTTCTGGGTAAGCTTTAACCGGAATGAGTTAGATCTTTTTGATTCAAAAAACTACAGCTACAGGCAATTTTCTTCTACCAGTTCAGGTCTTCAGCTACAGAACGATAAGATCAATTTTGCCTATCAGGATAAGAAAGGGAATTTATGGATTATATACTCCAGGATTGGAATATATGTTGTCCCCTCAAAATATCGCATTAAGTCTGGTAGAAGGGAAATCAAAAGGCACTAATTAAGCCTATTGAAGCAAATGCATTATTTTCCAGGGACTCAAGAGAAAATTCTTATATCACAAATTTTTTTGATGACAGTAAGGGCAGGTTATGGATGTAGGGCTGGGGAAATGCTTATGTTCTGGAAATTCAGGATGGATTTCTTAATTCGAAGTCTTCAGAACAACTACTGACATATTCTAAAATTTCACAGATCTACTCTGAGGTGAATAAGGAGCAATTAATTTTACTATATCTCCGGTAAACATATGGTTGAAGTAGGAGAATAATATATACTGGCTTGGTACAAGGAATGAAGGAATAATTGAAATTGAAGAGTTGTCAGATCATAAATTTGTTGGAAAAGAGCTGGATATAAACGAGAAACTTCCAAGTAATTACATTAATTGTATTTTACATGGATAAAAGCCGGAATCATCTGGATTGGGACCAATTCAGGCCTCTGTTATCATAATAATAATAACATGCAGATTTTAAATGTAAAAAATGGACTTTGTTCCGAAAGCATCTAACAGCATTACAGAAGACAGAAATCATGATATCTGGATTTCTACTTCGTATGGTATATCTAAGATTAACAGCAATGATTTATCAATACTTAATTTTTACAACTCTGACAATGCAAAATTGAACCAGTTCATCAATGGAGCTGTAGCTGTATCTGACTGACAGGAATATTTGGTTTTCCACCAATGAATCATTAGTCACTTTTAACACCGACTCAATAGAAAATTTTAAAATATCTGCTCCTGTTTATTTCACAGATATTAAGATCAATAATCACACCATTATTCCTTCTGAAAAATACAGGGGAATACACATTATTGACAATGAAGTAAATCTGAGTAATGTTATTAACGTTCCATACGGTTCTACACTTAATATTGAATTTGCCGCTCTTGACTATTTAAATCCTGAGAAGATATTGTATAAATATAAAATAGGTAATAACAGCGAATGGATTATACTCAATCCCGGGCAACGTAGTCTGAATCTTCCCAATACTAATCCGGGAGAATATAATTTAAGCATTATGGTGGTCAATTCTTCAGGCCATGAGCGGATTAAAAAGTGTAAAGATTCATTATTTACCTCCATTCTGGCTTACCAAAATAGCGTACTTCTATTTATTTATTATTCGTTTTGGTTCTGTTATTTACTTACCGGAAGCTTGTAATTCAAAAAACACTGCAGAAATCTCTTGTTGAAAAAGAGCGGTATGAAAGGAAAAAAATTGAAGAACTGGATAAAATGAAAAGTGAATTCTTTTCAAATATTTCTCATGAGTTGCGAACTCCTTTAAGTCTGATTATTAATCCCCTTGAGAAACTGGTAAATGAAGATAATCTTTCAATTAAGGACAAAAACAGAATAAGGCTTGTACTGAAAAGCAGTAATCGTTTGTTAAAGCTCACTAATGAGTTAATGGATTTTAGCAAGATTGAAAAGCAATTATTAAAACCTGACTTTCAGCTTTGTGAAATTGTTTCCATGACAAATGATATCAGCCATCTTTTCAATAACCTGGCTGATTTGATGAATATCGAATTCAAGACCAATTATTCTTTCGATCGCCTTGAGATTCCTATTGATAAAGGAATGGTTGAGAAGGCAATCTTTAATTTGTTATCAAATGCTTTTAAATATACTCCTATAAATGGGGTGATTATGATAAACCTCTCAAAATACAGGGAGTCAGAAACTGAATACGTTAAAATATCAGTTATAAATACGGGGCAGGGTATCAGCAACGAAAATTTGCATAAAGTTTTCGATCGTTATTACCAGGTTAATAATGTTCAAAACAAAAATATTGAAGGTACGGGTATCGGATTAGCTCTTGTTAAAAGTTTTGTTGAACTTCATAACGGGAGAGTTGATGTTAAGAGTGAACCTGATCTTGAGACATGTTTTGATATCTATCTGCCTACAACTCAAATTGAATATAACGGCAACAGCGAAACTTGTCCTGATATGATAAAAAAATCAGAAAAAAATATGAAGCCATACAGAAGAAAATGATAACCAGTTAACCAGACAAAATCATGCTTTCCGGATTTTAATTGTTGAAGATGAAGAGGATACCAGGAATTATTTAATTGAAGAACTGTCGTCGGATTACAGGATTTTATCTGCTAAAAACGGGGAAGAAGGCCTGAAAATGGCTAATGAAACTATTCCGGACCTGATTATCACGGATGTGATGATGCCGGTTTTATCAGGTGTTGAATTATGTAAAAAATTAAGAAACCAGCTAATAACTTCGCATATTCCAATAATTATCCTGTCAGCAAAAACAGGAACTAATCAGCAGATTGAAGGATTGGAGATGGGAGCTGATGTTTATATGATCAAGCCATTCAATATTGATATCCTGAAAGTCCAGGCACAACGCCTGATAAAATTTAAACAGGCCATATATTCAAAATATTTAAAGGAAAATACCCTTATTCCTCAGGACTCAGGAACAAATAAACTTGATGATGAGTTTATCAGGAAAGTGTTGGCTTTTATTGAGGAAAACCTTACTGATTCCGACCTGAATGTTGACCAACTTGCAAATTGTGTTTCCTTAAGCAAAGTTCAAACATATAGAAAAGTTAAAGCAATCAGTGGATTATCCATAGTCGAATTTATCAGAACTCGTCAGACTAAAGAAAGCTTCTCAGCTCATACTGGAAAATCGTTTAAATTTTTCCGAAATAGCTTTTACCACAGGTTTTTCGACTCCTTCTTATTTTTCAAAGTGTTTTCATGATCATTTTGGGAAAACTCCATCTGAATTTGCGCTGAATAAGGAAAATAATCCTCAGCATCGTGATTAATCAGGCAGCTCCACTTTTTACAGCCAGAATTTTTATAGTATGTTTATTTTTTATGCTAATTGAATCAATTTTAATAGTTGTTATTAGAAATTTGACAGAGTTAGAGCGCCGGATAATTTACATTTGGCTCAAACAGGTAATTTATTTATCAGCATTATTGAAAGATTAGAAAAGAAAAAGTGAGAGGCGTTGTTTTTTGATTCTATATTTTCAGGCATAGTTAGTTGTCAAGAGGTTAGTAGAATTAGCGATAGGTTGGCAGAAAGCGCTCACCGGGCTTTTTGCGGCCTGTCGCTTTAATTAATCTTATTGAGATGAATCATATCCTCTCAAAGACCCGGTGGGCATGCCTGGCCGGTCTGGAGATTTAACCTGTATAATTTCGCACAACTGTTTTAAATAGCCCAACCTTAATAAACCTGTTACAATGATTCTATCCTCTCAAAAAATCTCAGTGCTCGAAAAAACAGGCTACAGCCTGGGAGACCTGGCTGCAAACCTGGTTTTCCAGACACTGATCACTTACCTGGCTTATTTTTATACAGATATTTATGGGCTGAAAAATACTGATGCCTCGATTATAATGCTGGTAGTCGGCCTGGTCGCTGCATTCATATTTAATCCGATGATCGGAGTACTTGCAGACCGGACCAATTCAAGATGGGGTAAGTTCCGGCCCTGGGTATTATTCACTGCAGTTCCTCTTGGCGTTATTGCATTATTGGCTTTTTCAACACCCGACTTTTCATACAAGGGGAAATTAATTTACGCCGCTGTAACTTATACATTATTATTGTTGATGTATGCTTCAAGCAATCTTCCGTATGCAGCTTTGAGCGGGGTAATAACCGGTGATATGGGAGAAAGAAATAGCATATCATCCTACAGGTTTGTTGCAGTAATGTTTGCCCAGTTTTTTGTTCAGGTTTTCATGCTGCCGATCATTGAGTATGCAGGCCATGGAAATAAGGCAGCCGGGATTGAAGCAGTAATGACCTGGTTGGCCGCGATCGGGACTATCATGTTACTTATAACTTTCCTTACAACAAGGGAGCGCATTATTCCGCGGGTGGAACAAAAATCATCAGTCAGGGATGATCTGTCGGATCTTTCGAAGAACAGGCCCTGGCTGATAATGCTCATCTTAACAATACTGGTGTTCATTACTCTCGCAATGAAAGGGGGCGCGTATGTGTATTATTTTAATAATTATATAGATATAGCTGCCCTTACTGAATTCATAAACCCGCTTATTTCAAAATTATCTGGAATAGGTATAAATTTCTTTGGATCTGACCCTGTTTCAGCGGGCTTTGGCTTATTTAATGCCGGGGGAATTATATTCATGATTGTTGGAATCTCCTTATCAAAAAAACTTGCTGATAAATATGGTAAAAGGGATGTTTATAAATATGGATTACTTATTGCAGCCATTTTTGTTCTGATCTTTATCTTTTTCAAACCGGACAATATATTCCTGATATTCCTTTCACAAATTCTGCATGGATTTTCGTATGGAATTACAATACCAATTCTTTGGGCGATGATAGCTGATGTTGCTGACTATTCTGAATGGAAAACAAACCGCAGGGCAACTGCAATCATCTTCTCTGCAATGATGGCAGGTCTTAAAGCAGGCCTTTCAATCGGTGGAGCTTTGGTAGCATGGATTCTTAGTTTATATGGATACATCCCTAAAGATAGTGCGATTGCGGGGCAGGAAATCATTCAACCTGAAACTGTGGCTGCCGGAACAAAAATGCTTGTAAGCATATATCCCTCCATTCCTTTCCTCTTAGGTGTCGGGTTGCTGTTTTTTTATGTGATCGATAAGAAAATGGAAGTCAGAATTGAGATGGAATTACATAGCCGCAGGGAGGGCAGAGACATTAAAGGCAACATTAAATAATATATTGAGATGAGGATTAAATCTGTTTCTGTAATTAGCGCTTTTGTTTTTCTCTCGTGCTTAAATGCCATGGCACAAAAAACATTGGCCGAGGCTTCCGGAGGAAAATTTCTCATAGGAGTGGCAGTTAACACCCGGCAGGTCAGTGGCTTAAACCCGATAGAATCAGGATTGATTGCTAAAGAATTCAACGCTGTTGTCGGTGAAAACTGTATGAAGCCCCAGAACATACATCCTGAGGAAAAAAAGTACAATTGGACAGATGCTGACCAGCTTGTGGCTTTTGGAGAAAAAAACAAACAGGTTGTAACCGGGCATTGTCTGATCTGGCACTCCCAGATAGCCAAATGGTTCTTTGTCAATGACGATGGGACAGATGTCGCTCCTGAAATTCTCAGGGAACGTATGCGCCAGCATATTAATACAATTGTTGGCAGGTATAAAGGTCGCGTAAAAGGATGGGATGTTGTGAACGAAGCTTTTGAGGATGATGGATCATACCGCAACAGCAAGTTTTACCAGATACTGGGCAAGGACTTCATCAAATATGCTTTTCAGTTCGCTCATGAAGCTGATCCGGATGCAGAACTGTATTATAATGATTATAATGTTGAAATTCCTGCGAAATGCGATGCCATAGTGAACTTGGTAAAAGAGCTCAAAAATGCCGGGTACCGGATTAATGCGGTTGGTTCGCAGGCGCATATGCACATGGATACACCTACACTTGACGCGACAGAATACAGCTTCAGGAAACTTAAGGCTGCGGGTGTGAAAATACTTATTACGGAATGGGATATTTCTATACTTCCCAATCCGTATTCCGGCGCTGACATTTCTGCAAATTTCAGGTATTCCCCTGAAATGGATCCTTACCGCGATGGTGTGCCTGACTCCATTCAGCAAAAATGGAATAATCGCGTACTGGATATGTTTGCACTTTATCTTAAATACAATGATGTAATTGACAGGGTCACTGTCTGGGGATTGAATGATGCAGCATCGTGGCTGAACAATTTCCCGATCCGCGGCAGAAAGGATTATCCTGTGCTTTTCGATCGCGATAACAATCGTAAAAGCGTCGTTAATGAAATGATTAAAATGGCAGAAAAATAAAATTTTAGAAATGAAGCGGGCAAAATACCTAATAGAGAATGATTTCATGGCAGATCCTGCTGTTCATGTTTTCGAAGGAAAATTGTACATATATCCATCACACGACCGTGAATCGGGGATTCCTGAAAATGATAATGGTGATCATTTTGATATGAATGATTACCATGTATTCTCTACCTCCGATATCGAAAACGAGCCGCTGACTGACCATGGTGTTGTACTTAAAATAAGCGACATACCATGGGCCGGACGCCAGTTGTGGGATTGTGACGTGGCATTTAAGAACGGCAAATATTACATGTACTACCCGCTGAAGGACAGGAACGATATTTTCCGGCTGGGGGTAGCAATTTCCGGCAATCCTGCCGGTCCTTTCATTCCTCAGCCTGATCCGATCAGAGGGGGTTACAGCATAGATCCGGCCGTATTCCGGGATCCGGACGGAACATTTTATATGTATTTCGGGGGATTATGGGGAGGACAGTTACAACGGTACAGGGATAATAAAGCTCTCGAAAGTGCGTATTTGCCTTCAGGTGAGGAATCAGCTCTGCCTTCAAGAGTTGTTCGTTTGTCGGACGACATGCTCGGATTTGCCGAAGAACCCCGTCCTGTTATTATACTGAACCAGGATGGCTCACGAATGAAAGCAGGACAAACAAAAAGCCGCTTTTTTGAAGCCTCATGGATGCACCTGTATAAGGACAGGTATTATTTCTCTTATTCGACTGGAGACACACACTTAATT
The DNA here is from genome assembly GCA_963744745.1 of uncultured Bacteroidota bacterium. GTDB lineage: Bacteria > Bacteroidota > Bacteroidia > Bacteroidales > VadinHA17 > LD21. Next base: position 433,474 of record CAVUVD010000014.1, read on the forward strand.
TGCTATGCTACTGGAGATAATCCTTATGGCCCATTTACCTGGCAGGGAGTGATCCTGACCCCGGTAGCCGGTTGGACTACCCACCATTCAATTGTAGAATTCAAAGGAAAATGGTACCTGTTCCATCACGACAGTATTCCTTCAGGCGGAAAAACCTGGTTGAGGAGTCTTAAAGTAGTTGAACTGGAATACAACAAAGATGGTACAATCAAAACAATTGATGGCGGCGGGCAATCGCAGGAATAAGTTTATAAGCTTGTAACCTGCTGATTACCGCTAAGCTGGAATAATAATCCGGTAATTGCCGCTCAAATGAAGTAAACATTTTTGCATTCCACAAGGCATGTACAAATTTCCAGCTGTGTTCCTGTGTTCCCAAAGCTTAATTAAAGATGACTGACAAGTTTCTTGTTATTAAGGATTTAACCTGAATTCAATTAATTTCAGTGAATCATTATTGATCGCAAAAAGGAATGCATCATTACCTGAAGCCAGCTTTATCTTTCTTATTACTTTTACTTCGCCTTTAATGAAAAGTGAGCTTTCATCCGGAGGAACAACTTTTATCTCACCAAAAGAATCTGATTGTATCACCAGACCAATACCGGCATCGTTTCTTGGTGTTTCTATTTCTGAACCATATAAATTACCTGCAACAATAAAAGCTTTACCCTTATTCTGTTTATTCATACCTGCTATATCATTGATAGATGAAAATTGAGCTCTGTTTGGGAGTTTATGCATTTTATATAGCCCATTACCTTTATTCTCAATCCAGGAGTTTGCGAGATTATCTGCCTTGTAATGCAAAGAAGCTTTCAACATTTTTTCTCCATAAATATCCTGTAAAGTTGCAAGTGCAAATTCTTCATAACCTTTGTACCTGAGGCCGATCGCGGGAACCTGCATGGCGCTGGCATCAAGACCATTAACAGGATAATTCCTGCCGTTCTCCCAATAACCAAGCACTATGTCATTTTTGCCGTTCAGATCAAAATCATTGGAATATATTTCAAATGGCGCTTTCCTACCGGTCTTATACCTGTAATTTAATCCGAGATTACCTGCCACGTAATCGTTATCCCCATCACTATCAAGATCACAGCTGTAAATGCTATTCCACCAGCCTGCAGTTTCTGCTAAACCTGATTTATCAGTAACATCGATGAATCCATTCAGGGTATTGTCAAAAAAGTGAATCTTCATCCATTCACCCACAACTATAAGATCAACAGATCCATCGTCGTCAAAGTCATCCCAGACAGCATCAGTAACAAGTCCCAGGTTTAATAACCCGGGTGCAATTTTTTCTGTGATATTTTCAAATTTCAGATCAAGCCCTTTTCCTCCGTTGTTTCTTAAAATAAAACTATTGGCAGGCAAGGGGTATTCTCCGGGAACAAGCCGTCCTCCCGCGAATAGATCAAGATCGCCATCATTGTCATAATCTGCAGACTTTACACTTTTTCCGCTTTTATATAAATCAGCAGGCAGGCAATTATTACATCTGATGAATCCCTTTTCCGTATTTAAATACAACCTGTCCTGGTAAAATTCATCTTTTTCCCTGCTATCACTCCCTCCGCTTACCACATATAGATCCGTTCGTCCATCATTATCAGCATCAAACAGTAAGGCTCCGGTATCTTCATAAAGCGAATCGCTTATCCAGGGCCCGGGCGTTTCCTTAAATTTGCCTTGTTCTGTTTGCAAATACATAGCTCCTTTAAAGCTTTTGCCATTGCCTACAAAAAAATCTTCAAGTCCGTCTCCATTCACATCACCTGTTGCAGCACCAGGTCCCAGTTGCGAATTTTTATACGGAAGCAATTGTTCATGCACAAAATCATCGTATTTGTTTTCGCGATGGAGGAATGTTATTCCTGCCTGCCTGGTAATATCGATAAATGTGGATTTCTTTGTTGTTCCTTTTTGTTCCGGAATGTCTGAATCCTTATAATTTAATGTCAGTGTCTGATCTGCATTTACATGTACCAGTATCTGTTTTTTCCCATCCGGCCAGGTAATTGTTAATTTATCGATAATTTTTTTATTGCCCAGTCCGAAATGTATTACAGGTGAAACACTTGACTGATATCCTCTTGTAAGTGTAAGTTCCTGCTTTTGCTTAATATTGCCTGTTTCGGCTGTGATAATGCTTCCCAGACCAAATAAATTTTTCGCCGGTCCGGCCAGTTTGATCTTTATGTAATGTGTATTTTTATTAACCAGTTTATTTTCATATAAACCTGACACCTCATTAACATTGTTTATCACAAGGTCAAGGTCTCCATCATTATCAAGATCGCCATAGGAAATACCATTAGACATAGTAGGTTCTTCAAATCCCCAGCTATCTGATTTGTCAGTGAATGTAAAATCACCATTATTTTTAAATACATAGTTCCTTACCGGGGTGCTTGGAAATAGTTCGGGACGGTACTCCTCTTTCTTTTTAAAATACATATTTTCCCTTGGATTATCCATTATATCCCGGTTATTTATATCCCTGAGGACGCCGTTGGTTACAAACAGATCCTTGTTTCCATCATTATCAACATCCATAAAAAGGCCTGCCCAGCTCCAATCGGTGTATGCAACACCTGCAAACAGCGAGATATTGCTGAAGGATGGGATATTATTAAATATGCCGTTATTTAACTGCAAAGAGTTCTGCATGTATTGATAATGAAGATCATAATCCAGACTTCTATTAAAGGTTTCATGGCTCATGGGTATCACATTGACCATCCTTCGGAAATGATCTTCCGGGGTCATATCTATCTGGAATAAATCTATTAGTCCGTCGTTATTAATATCAGCGGCATCAAGGCCCATTCCGAAAATTGAGATTTGAGAAGCAGCCTCTTTGATAACGTTCCTGAAAGTGCCGTCACAGTTATTCAGATACAAATAATCAGGCACATTGAAATCATTAGATAAATATAAGTCTTTCCACCCGTCATTATTCAAATCCATTGCAACCACTCCGATTGACATTCCGAAATTTTGTACTCCTGCTGCACTGGTTACATCGGTAAAAGTACCATTGCCATTGTTTTTGTAAAGGTGCCCTGATTCTTCATATTTATTATCAATCATTTTCTTATGATAAAAATCGGCGCCCATGCTGACCAGTACAATCGGATAGTTCGCAACATATAAATCCAACAGTCCGTCATTGTCATAATCAAAAAAAGCAGACTGCACGGATGAACTTTGGTCATTTATACCGTATGCTTTTGCACATTCGGAAAATGTATTGTCCTTATTATTAATGAACAGCAGGTTATCTGATGGCTTATATTTTGATGAGACACATAAATAAATATCAAGCCATCCGTCGTTATTAATGTCTGCCATCGTCGAACCTGTAAACCATTGGTGATTTCCCGATATGCCTGCTTCCTCAGATATATCTTCAAATCTCATCTTACCTTTATTGAGGTAGAGCTTATTTTTAACCAGGTTTCCGGTAAATAAAATATCATCAAGACCATCATTATTGATGTCACCGACAGATACTCCTCCTCCCATATACATATAGGGGAAGATCATATAATTCAGGGTGTCATTTTCCGTCACTTTATTAATGAAATCAATACCTGTCCCTGAAGGTGATATTTTCTTAAAGGTCCCTTTGTTAAGTCTGATGCATGAAAAAAACAATGTACAGATCAAAAACACGAAAAAGCTTATCCTCATATTGAGAAATTCTTGTATAAAGATTAGTTTAGTTGCTTATCTTAAAAACTTGAAGTTTCTCGTTGTTATTTCCCGCCAGGACCAGTTTCTCTCCATTTTTAAGATTAACCACTGCCAGGGATTTTAAATCGTTCGGAGCAAAGAAACCAGTTTCATCAGCAGGCTTAGTCTTGAAATTGCCCTTACCATCTCCTTCAAGATAAATTCCAATACCACCATCATTCCGTGGTGTCACAATTTCCATATTAAAAAGATTTCCCGCGGCCAGAATGTCCAGGTTTCCATCTTTATTGAAGTCCTCAAAAATCATGTCATTAATTGATGATAATTGTGCTTCGTTTGGGAAAGCATGCATCTTAAAAGTACAATTTCCGGCATTCTCAAAGTAACAACTGGCAAATGTTTCTGCCTTAAGATGCAATGACTCATCCAACGCTTTTCGGGTATAAATATCTGAGACCGTAGCTTCGCCAAACTCTTCATATGTCGGGAACTTAAATGCAACCCCCGGATTTTGTCGCACAAAGCATTCTCTTCCTCTTAGCGGAAACTGTTTATCCTCCTGATAATAGCTTAATACTATATCCCATTTCCCGTCTTTCTCAAAGTCGTTTGCATAAACGTCAAAAGTTTTAACCATGCCGGCTTTATATCTGCAGTTTAATCCCAGATTACCGGCTACAAGATCGAGATCTCCGTCTTTATCAAAATCAGCGCCGTCAATGTTGAACCACCATCCCTTTGTTCCTTCAATTAGAGATTTTTTAAATTTCCCGTGGATATTTTTATAAATGCAGACCGGCATCCATTCTCCCGCAATCACAAGATCAGCCCATTTATCATTATCTATATCTCCGCAAAATGCTGAGGTGACCATACCAGCTTTTAGAAGATCAGGCGCTATTTCTCCGGTAACATCCACAAAGCTCAGAATTCCTCCGGTGGTTCTGTTTTCCAGTATGTAGCTTTCGGCCGGGAAAGGATATTTCCATGGTACCTGCCTTCCCCCGATAAATAAATCCCAATCGCCGTCATTATCAAAATCAATAGGTTTAACACATGATCCGCTTGCGGTTACTGGTGAAATAGCATCTTTATTTATACTGAAATCTCCTTTCCCGTCATTTATATAGAGCCGGCTGTTAAAATTATCTGAACCTTCAGGGAATTCATTTCCTCCGGAACCTACAATTAAGTCGGGGTCCCCATCTTTATCTGCATCGAAGAATAAACAACCTGCATCCTCACTTATACTGTCATGTTGCCATGAACCGTGGTGAACAGCAAAGGTGCCGTCTGTATCCTGGATAAACAGCTTGCCTGAACTCCCGGAGGCATTTCCAATATAAAAATCGTCGAGACTATCCTTATTTACATCACTTACGGCAATATCAGGGCCGAGTTGCGATAATTTATAGGGTAATAAGACCTGGCTTTGATAGTCATCAAAAAAATTTTCTTTATGACTGAATCCAAATTGGACATAGTCAGTTATTTCTTTAAAAACCGTAGTTTTTATTTCTTTCTTAACAATTTTAAGTTCAGCATCTGATTCATGTAGAATAAGGCACTGGTTTGAATTAGATATTCTGTCAGTACCTGTATTTTACCATTACTCCATTGCACCTTTAATGAATCAATTACCTGATATTCTGCCACACCAAAATAGAGCAGGGGTTCCACCGACGACAAATAACCTCTTGTCAGGGTGAGTTCTGCGATTTGTTTTTTCCCGTTATGCCAGACAGTAACAACAGAACCGATTCCAAATTTATTTTTTTGGGGTCCATCGAATTTAACCTTCAGATAATTTCCTGATTTGCTTTCGATGGCATTGTTTTTATAAATCAGAGCTTCCTGATCAATATTATTTACAACAAGATCAAGATCACCATCATTATCAAGATCAGCATAAGCCACCCCATTTGAGAAACTCGGTTCAGTTATGTTCCACTCCTTATTGAAGCGGGTAAATGTTAAATCGCCATTATTTCTGAAGATATAATTAGTAAGAGCTTTGCCGGGCATGTTAATGGCTTGTTCCAGCAACTCATGTTTATCCGAACCTTTGCTGAAATAATCGGTTTTACCAATTTTATTGAAATAATCCGCGTTATTCATATCCCGGCGGGAGCCATTTGTGATGTACAGATCTTTCCAGCCATCCAGGTCAAAATCAGCAAACAGGGCCGCCCAGCTCCAGTCGGTAGATGTTACTCCTGCTATCCAGGCTGCATTCGTAAAGAACGGCAGATCATTTTTAACATTTCCCCGGTTAAGATTCAGAGTGCTGTACCTGTATTGAAAATGCAATCCTTCTTTCACCATCTCTTCAAACTCTTCAGGAGGCATACTTGACATGTTCATTTTAGCCCGTTTATTATCCTCAGGAGCCATATCAATCTGCATGATGTCAGGTAATCCGTCATTATTATAATCAGCAACATCGGCACCCATTCCATAAAATGAAGTTTGTCCGAGAACTTCTCCGGCTTTGTCGGAAAATGTTCCGTCACCATTATTAAAGTAAAAGTAATCGGGACATGTAAAATCGTTGGAAATGTATAAATCTTTGAACCCGTCCTGGTCAAAATCACATGCAGTTGCACTTAAGGTCAATCCGAAAGCCAGGAGACCACTCTCGCTGGTAACATCAGTAAAAGCAGTGTCGCCATTGTTCCTGTATAAATGACCGGAATCAATCCACCTTGCATTTCTCATCATCTGTTTATAAACATAAGGGGTAGCCTTAAATGATGTAATTGGATAATTGGCCACATATACATCCATATCTCCGTCGTTGTCATAGTCGAAAAAGGTAGCCTGAGTACTCATCCCCGGATCGTTTAAACCATACTTCTCAGCGTCTTCCCTGAAAACAGGAATGCCATCTTTATTGATTCCCTGGTTGACAAATAATAAATTCTCATGATTCCCTGAAAGACCCGAGACACATACATATATATCAGCCAGGCCATCATTATTTATATCGCAGACAGTTGATCCGAGTTTCCAGCAATTACCGCCTCCGGTGTTCGAAATTTCAGTCACATCTTCAAAAATGAAGTTACCCCTGTTCAGATACATCCTGTCACTTACCATATTCCCGACAAGATATATGTCTGTTAAACCATCATTATTAAAATCACCTGCTGATACTCCGCCACCCATATAAATATAGGGATACAGGAAATAATTCAAAGTTTCACTTTGTGTCAGAGTATTTTCAAACGTAATACTTGTTTTTTTTGATGATAATTTCCGGAAAAGTGGCAGGTTTTTACTCTGTTTCCCGGAATTGCATGATATGCTGATAATTATTATTGAAAAAAAAGCAATTCCACTGGTTTTTATTTTATTAAACAGCATCTGAACTGGTTTTCGCATACACATTTTTAATAATACAAGAGCCAAGAGCTAATATATTGAAATGAATTAAAAACAAAAGTGTAAAAGATTAATATGATTCATGGAGGATTGCTTTTTAAAAATGTCTTCGGTTAAGAAAAGTAGTAAAAAAGAGGCCGTTTTACCTTATCAAACAGCCTCTTTTACATATAGGGTTACCAAAAATATTGGTTAATACCCGGGATTCTGAGTCATCTTTGCATTACTCTGCATCTCACGTTGCGGAATTGGCCATAGCTGATTTTTAACCGGATCAAATTTGATATCTTCTTTTTCCTTTACAGGGAGCTGATTACCAGCAATTAACTCTGCCATAAATGGCGCAAGTCTTCCCCATCTTACAAGGTCAGGGAAACGAACCTGTTCACCGCATAACTCGACTTTACGCTCATGTTCAAGCGCCACCATAAAGTTTGCCAGGTTGTTCACAGGGTATTTGGCATCCATCGCAGCAGTACCATATAATGGCATATTAACACCAGGTCTTGCCCGGACAAGATTCATATCTGCAACAGCGCCGGCAATATCACCGGTATTGGCTTTGCATTCTGCTCTCATTAACAATACATCTGCATACCTTAATACCTTCATATTAATACCGGATGCCTGCCCTGGTGAGACAGTACTTTCACTTGCGTATTTATAATAATTCTGGTATTTTTTCCAGCCAATTCTTGGATATGTGCTTCCGTCGGATTGAGCCAGGGGAGTTATTGCGATTGTATTTGCACCATTATTGTATTTCTCGCCGTTTACATAAAAACAGAATCCAAATCTTGGATCACCCGGTTCAAACTCGCTTGTCAGGTTGACTGACGGGAATACGTTATACCAGTCCATACAACCATATTCCTGTCCCCTGAAACATGACTCATTTAAACCAACATCAGAAACACCTGAATTCCAACGTGCTGAGTTACCTGCGGCAACATTGAACTCTACTTCAAATAGTGATTCAGGCCCATGTTCTGTTTCTTCCAAAAAGTTATTCTGATAATTAGCTTCAAGAGAGTAGCCGGTGATCATTATTAAAAGATGCCAGCGCTTCAGTATATTTCTTCTGGTACAATTGTGCTTTACCCAGCAGACCCCATGCAGCGCCTTTTGTGGCTCTTCCAGGCTGTTCATCGGCTTTGTCACGCAATTGGGCCGCAGCCTCCGTGAGATCTTTTTCAATTTGCGCCCAGATATCGGCTGCAGGACTTCTTTCTACTCCCTGAACATCAGCCGTCACATCAAGCAGTAACGGACAATCACCAAATTTTGTGACAAGCCAGAAATAATATGCAGCCCTCAGGAATTTAGCTTCACCATCATATTTGGTTTTCATGACGGCAGACAACTGTGCATCAGGAATTCTTGCTGTAATATCTTTATTGTTTATAACAAAGTTTGCCTTATTAATGCCCCTGTAACAGCTTTCCCAGTAATCTCCGATTGCTCCATGAGTATAATCAAAATCAAAATTCAGATATTGACGTTTGTCTGCTTCAAGCTGTGGATTTCCTGCGTTTTCATGTGACATATTATCATTTCCAAACCAGATATGACGATTGTACATAGCAGTAGTTTGCATGCTTCCATATACAGCATTAATTGCAGATTGCACCTGATTCTCAGTTTTAAAGAAAGTTTCAGGTTGCAATTGATTCGGATTTGTCAGGTCCAGTGAATCCGGATTACAGGAATCAGATCAGAACCAATATCCCGAATACAAGTGTCAGAGATAAATATTTATTATTTTCATATTTATACTTTTTAGAATGTAATTTGAATACCACCAATAAATGATTTTGGCATCGGATATACACCGAAGTCAATTCCTGTATTAAAATTGACTGCAGGGTAACCATTACCGGTTAAAGCATCGCTACCTATATAATTTACTGTAGTTCCGGCTGGCTGATAGAAACCAACTTCAGGATCTAACCCTTTGTAATTGGTAAGTGTCAGTAAATTCTGCCCACTCAGGTATACTCTGAATTTGGATATCTTATTACCGAACAAACGTGAAGGCAGGGTATAACCGAGAGTAGCATTTTTCAATCTTGTATAGGTTCCGTCCTCAACCCCACGAGTCGATATCTGTACATTTGGTCCTGCAGCTGATGGTCTGGGAATATCAGTTACATCCCCAACATTTTCCACCTTCTGAGTACATCAACAGACGCGTTAAATAACCTTGTCATACCTGTTAAATCATAATAGGTATTATTATAAATATCATTACCGTACGAACCAAAGATGAATAGGACTCAGGTCAAATCCTTTATAGTTGGCATTAAAATTTAACCCTAGCGTCATTTTTGGGAATGGATTTCCAATGTTGGTCTGGTCGGCTGATGTAATCTTACCATCTCCGTTTACATCAACAATACGAAAGTCTCCTCCCTGTGCTCCAACACCACCGTTAGCTGCCAGTTGTCCACCATTCAGGTAAGCAGAGGCTTCTTCATTGGATGCGAATATTCCATCAAATTTCCATCCATAAAAAAAGAACAATGGTTTTCCAACCTCAAGCCTGGTAATGGGTTGATTTTGCCATTGCGAACCAGGATCAACGGATTTAAGTCCTCCTAAATCCAAGAACTTCGTTTGTAGAAGTTCCAATATTCAGATTTGCCGACCATTGAAAATCACCCTCCGCATGGTTATATCCTAATTGGAATTCAAAACCTTGCGTTTCAACTGAACCAACATTCTTGGCTATGGAACCATTAAAGACGCCTAAAGAAGCAGCAGTATTTAAATTCATCAGCAGATCGTCGCTTTTATTCTTGAAATATTCTGCAGAAAAAGTAAATTTGTTTTCAGACAGGCCAAGATCAATTCCGATGTTTTGCATGGTAGTTGATTCCCACTTCAAACCTGGATTGGCCGGCCCTGCAGGTGTTGTACCTGGAACTAATTGGTTATTAATAACGTAATTCATGTTGGAAGTAAGAGTCGAAGCATAGCTGTAATTACCTATATTATCATTACCTGCTTTTCCCCAGCTGGCTCTAAGCTTTAAGGTACTTATGACGGTAACATCCTTCAGAAAGGATTCTTTATCAAGTCTCCATCCTAAAGCTATTGATGGGAATGTACCCCACCTGTTGTCGGAGCCAAATCTTGAAGAAGCATCTTTTCTGATTGAGGCTGCAAAAATATATTTCTGGTCGAAGTTATAGTTTAACCTGGCCAGGTAACCGATCCTTTTGTAATGATCCGATGCAGAAGATACTGAGACAGTAGTATTGGTTAATTCCTGAACATCGCTGCTGATAGTATTCTGGCTTGATGCATTGGTAAATTCCCTGTCAATTGTTGAATATTCAATAACACCAAGTAATTCCAGGTTGTGTTTCTCCGCAAATGTTTTAGTATAATTCAGGCTATTGGTGTAAATAAGAGACTGATAGTTAGACATGTTTTTTCCGATAATGGCATTTGCGTTGGAATGAGTGGCTCCTCCCGGCAGATTGTCATCCCTCCAGGCACGTTGAAACTGGTTGTCGATAAGCCTGATATCTTCCATGCCTACTACTGATCTGAATTTTAATCCTTTGATAATATCAAGATCAGCATAGATATTCCCCAGAAGGTCTGTTGTTTGCTGCACATCACCAAATAGATTGGCAATCCTGACAGGGTTTTCAGCATCCTGTCCGTCAACTGCAGAATGAGGACCCTGGAAGCCTCCTAAATTGTCTGGATTATATACAGGCAGATAAGGAGCCATTTTAATAGCATGCTGAATTAATGAACGACCTCCTGAGGATTGTAATGGATGTAATGTTGAATATGATATTCCAATGTTTTCACCAATTGTGATTATTCCGCGTTTATAATCGCTGTTAGATCTGAAATTATATCTGCTGTAGCCAGTTCCGATCATATCACCATCACTTTTAACATATCCACCGGATATTCGATATGCACCATTTGCAGTTCCACTTGATATACCCAGGTTGATGCCTTCCATTATTCCTTTCTGGAAAATCTGATCCTGCCAGTCGGTATTTGCTCCCCGAAGCCTTGAAGCATATTGAGGATCAGTTATCACAGACGGAGGGGAAGTTACATCTGCAGAGCTTGCATAATCAATGTATTGGTCCACATCCATCAGGTCGTACCTCTTGTTATTCCATTGTTGCCCTGCATAGCTGTCAAAATCAATAACAGTTTTACCTGCCCGTCCTTTTTTTGTGGTCACCATTATTACACCGTGTGATCCCAATGAACCATAAATGGCTGTTGTGGAAGCATCTTTTAAAACCTCAACTGATTCAATATCGTTTGGGTTTAAATTCCCCATTCTATTTGAAACGACTCCATCTATTACAATAAGAGGATCATTAGAGTTCATGGTACTAAGTCCTCTGACTCTTATTGTAGGAGCTGTGCCAGGTGATCCATTGTTTACTATTGTAACACCTGAAGCACGACCCTGCAGTGCCTGGTCCGCAGTAGCAACAGGTGAGCTGGTTAGTTCTTTACTGCTCACAGAAGTAATGGCACCTGTAACTGTACCCCTTTTCTGAGTACCATAACCAACAACCACAACTTCAGACATTTCGGTCATAGCCAGCTGAAGAGTAACATCAATTACAGATCTGCCATTGATAGGTTCTTCAAGATTCGAATAACCGATAAATGAAAATCGTAATGCAGTTGCTCCTGCAGGCACCGGAAGAGAATACTTCCCATCCACCCCGGTCAGGGTTCCTGCGGAGGTTCCTGTAACAACGACTGTTACTCCGGACATAGGCTGCCCGCCCGTGTCCCTGACGACACCAGTAATTGTCTGCTGGGCCATCAGGCTAAAATTTGCCAGTAGCAACAAAACAAAAAATACAGTTCGCTTAATCATAGGTTTGGTTTTTTTAAGTAAAAACAATGAAAAGGATTTTTCAAAAAATATCTTTAGTAAAGTCTCTTTGAATCAACTGGTCATTGTTCTGAATCAAGCAGTAGCATGTAACCCTATTATTAATGAATAAGGTTGATACAGATCAAATTTATTGTATGGAAGCTGGATGGTTTGTTAAATTTTGAACTATTGATATTAAAAATAGATCATTTTTAAAAAATCGAACCCATGCCGTATCGATTCAGGAAACGACAGGATGCTCCTTGAGACTGCCATGGAGGAGAGAGAGCTCGGAAGCCATCAACTACCGGAATCTCGATAGGTATGGCTGGGCAGGGTGAACCTATTACTTTGCTTTTGCCAGTGTGCATAATATGAGAGATTTTTATTAAACCATGTGGTGGGTTTTTGAGATTGTTCCTGATTGAATTATAAGATTCTTCAGTCGAAAACCTCCGCGGGCTTCGGTTTTCTCCTTACTAATGACAACAATTGTATTTGGTTGAATTAATTAAGTTATATCTTTCATTTTTCTTCTACTTTCTTTTTGCAGAAAAAGAAAGTAGCAAAGAAAAGCTGCCCAAAAATCCAACCGGATGGACTTTGTTATCGCACATGCCCACGCCACATGGGGCCCAAAGCCATCCGGTTCGCACATTTTTGGGGTTTTCCACCGCACTCTCCTGAACCAGTCTTTTGAAAGTCCCATAGACATTCATCTGAATGATGAAAACCAATGATTGTCATTATCGACAGGAGTTCAAATAAATTGAATAGAAACTCAGAATGACACGCATATAGTGGTGAATAGGGAGCGAAGCGGCGCATTTTGAATCAATATTCTGACAGGAGCTCTTTTTCTGCAAAATGCGCCGCTTCACTCTCCCATACCTTCCAACCGCGATTGTCATCCTGAACGAAGCGAAGCGGAGTGAAGGATCTTATAAGGCTGTTTACCAATTATATACATAGCCTGTCAATAGTAATGCAGCGCAGCGCAGTGAAGCATCTTTTGCGATTGTGTACCAATTATATACATAGCATGTCAATAGCAACGCAGCGCAGCCAGTGAAGCATCTTTTGCGATTGAGTACCAATTAACAGAATTTGTCATTGGTAACTACGTCAGCGGAGTGAAGCATCTTAATTATTGGTCAGCCAATTTGTACTCAGAGATTTACTTTATTTCTTCGCCATTATTTCGATCAGCTGCTTTTCATTATTCCTTACAGCCAGAAAATTAGGTCCAAGAAAATCCTCATGAACAAATTTATATTCCCTGAACTCGACAATCTTTGGAAAGATCTTTCCGACTTTATACCCAAACCTCTCAAATAAATTATAATAATCAATAAGAAGCTTCTTTGTTGTGATATTTATGTACCCGTACTCAAACTGAACCGCTTTGATGATACCATTCCTGAGCGAATCTTCAAATCCAAGCAGGGCATCATATTCCGCTCCCTCAATGTCCAGCTTAAGGAGGTCAACTGATTCAATTTTATTAACCCTGATAAACTCATCACCACTGATAAGCTCAATGATCTCTTTTCTTTCTGTACTGTACGGTACACCTTCAAGATCGAAGACCGAGGCATGTTCATCGGAAGAGTAAACATTGATCTCCCTGTAGCAGTTGTCTTTAAATAATCCCTGGTTTATGGGATTGACAAGCGGGTAACCTTTGATATTCTCCGACAGCTTTCCGAATGTTGACTTAACCGGTTCAAAAGCATATATCCTGGCGCCAGGTATCACCATGCTTACCATAACTGAATAATTGCCAACGTTCGCGCCCCCGTCAATAATGATGCACGGATTGATACGTGCCAGCTTTTTCAGAACAGTCAGTTCGCCATTGCTGTAAATATCATGGTTCCTGTTTTCATAGAGCCTGTTCAGCGATCTTCCGAATCCTGCAAGCGGTTTCAATATGAAATTGTGAGAGTTCCTTTTAAAGATTCTTTTCAGAGACATGGCTTTCTGTTAATTTAGCTTAAAAATAACAAAACCATTATAAAAATCATTCTACACCTGGAACTCAAAAAAACTGACTGATGTTCATCAATGATGTGTCAGTTGAAGAGTTTTCAGGTAAAAATTTGTAAATTTGATATAAACATAAACAGAAATTCAAATCATGAGCAAAATAGCCCTCCTCGGTACAGGACTCATAGGCGGCTTCTATGCAATGTCGCTTGTAAACCAGAGAAAGAAAGATGTTATAGTAATCGTGTGCTCAGGCCATGAAAATACAGCAAGGGATTTCGCGAAAAAATATAATATACCGAAGTTCACCACAAACATAAAAGAGGCTATTGAAGATCCCGAAGTTGAAGTTGTTGTTGTGGGACTTCCGAATCACCTGCACAGGGAAGCCGTTGATTATTGCTGCAAGGCAAAGAAGCATGTGCTTTGTACGAAGCCGCTGGCCACTAACGGGAGAGAGGCAAAGGCGATGCTTGATGAGGTTGAGAAGGCAGGGATATTCCACGGATACCTCGAGGATCTGGCATACACACCCAAGACGCTCAAATCGGTTGAGATGATAAAAAAAGGCTCTCTCGGCAGGATACTATGGACAAGGTCGAGAGAGGCACACCCCGGACCTCATAGCGCCTGGTTCTGGGATAAGAGCCAGTCAGGAGGCGGGGCTCTTGTGGACCTGGGATGCCATTGCATAGAGATTGGAAGGAACTTTATCGGAAAAGATGTCCGCCCCATCGAAGTAATGTGCTGGGCAGAGACACAGGTAAAGCCCATCGAAGCGGAAGATCATGCCATTGCACTTATTAAATATGCAAGCGGAGCGATCTCACAGGTTGAGGTGAGCTGGAATTTCAGGGGTGGCATGGACCTGAGGGACGAGGTATCAGGAACCGAGGGCACAATCAGGCTCGATCACTGGCTTCGTACAGGATTTGAAGTTTTTACAACAGGCAAAACAGGCGATTATGTTTCAGAGAAAAGTGAAAGTGAAAACGGCTGGCTATTCCCGGTCGGAGATGAGGTGAATGCACTTGGTTATACAGACATGTTCGCAGATATGCTCGATTCCATGGAGGCAGAAACGACACCTTATGAATCATTCTACGATGGGTATATAGTGAATTCAATTATTGACGCCTGTTACAGATCAGCGCAGACACGCAAATGGGAGCCGGTTATTATTGATGACTGGAGAGGCAATGAGGAAACCGGCGCCGGAATCGAGCTCGTTGATTACGATAAGGATCATTATCTTATTAAAAAGGAAAAAATGCCTGATGGCAAGGTTAAAGTGATGCTGAAGGAAAAAACTACAGGTAAAATAATACAGAAGGTAGTCTGATAGAACACTACATTTTACTTAGACAGCCTCTTCCCCTTTCAGTAGCTAGAATTTATTTTCATCCACAATTGTTTGAGGTTGAGGTTGTATCAAAAAGTAAAATCCATTAACCGCAAAGGTCGCAAAGAGTTTCGCAAAGAGCGCAAAGTAAATAAAATCAATAGCACACTGATGACACGGATTTAACGGATTTACACAGATCAAATCAGTGATTATCCGTTGCGATCCGTGTCATCCGTGTCCTATTTTATTTTTTGGCTGGTATCCCATTCCACCCTTCAAATATTCAATTCTGAACGAGTTAAGAAATTAGGGATTCGGATTTATTATTTCGTTTTGTTGCTCCAAAATCCGCAATCTACAATCCGCAATCCAAATTAACACGAATTAGCCTGCTCTCCAGATGACCATCTGAGCTGCAAACCGCAAAACACTGTTGCGAAAATCAACACATGATGAAAAATACAACATTAATTCATAACAATATGAATTTGTGCGGTTGTGAAGTATATTAATTCATCGCAGTGTATATAAATTCAACATATTGAGATTTTTCCGAATATCAGTAAAAGTCTCTAATATGATGAAACACAATATGATATAAACATTGGCACTGTTATTGAAATAACAATCACCGTTATGACAGCTCCCAAAGGATAATAAAATCAAAAGCAATGAAAAAAATACTTTATGTCTTAATCGCTGTAAGCCTCTTCCCCTTCAATGCTTATGGCAATGGCAATCCATCATCCGGAGTATCGGGACAGGATTCGCTTGTCCTGGTTACAACCCCTGATCTGAAAGACCTTGTGATGAAATGGTCTGAGGGTTATAAAAAAACTTCTCCCGGAATGGCGACAGGCATCAGAATATCGGCTTCACTCCCCTCAGAAATGAAATCCGGTGAGGTTGGTTTCTTCAACGACAGGGATCTTGCTGCTGGAAATACCGGAAGTGAATTGAGGATGATCGTAGCAAGAACGGTGATAGTTCCGGTGATTAATGCTTCAAACCCATACCTTGAAGAGATACGGTCAAAAGGTATATCACCTGAAAAAATGAAAATGCTTGTTGAGAATCCTGAAGTTACCTGGGGAGAGCTGCTGGGTGACGGTCAGGATAAAAATGTAAAGCTCCATTTCATTAATGCTGATAACGTTGTTGATGCCATATTACGTTACACCGGCACTGACAAGAGCAGGATGGATGGTTCCGGCCATAATGATGCTGCTGAAATGTTAGCAGCAGTTTCGGGTGATATTTATGCATCCGGTTTTTGCAGGCTTGCAGATATCCAGGCAGACGAGTCGGTTTTATCAAAGATCGCCATACTTCCGGTTGACAAAAATGGGAATGGAACTATGGATTCCAACGAGGATATTTACAACGATATCAATGCATTCACAAGAGGCATATGGGTCGGGAAATATCCCAAAACATTATTCAGCAATATCTTATCTTTAACAAGTTCACCTGTTCAGGAAAACGCTTCAGCTTTCCTGAACTGGATAATAACCGACGGACAGAACCTCCTGGCAACTACTGAATTCACAGGTCTCATCCTGACTGAAAGAATATCGGATGCCTCAAGGTTGTATGAAGCCCGTGATATTGCAGTTGCAGAAACCGGTAATGATAACATTTTCCTTACACTGCTCCTGGTTGCTGCAATCGTACTGGCTATAATATTCATCACCGGAGTGCTCATCAGGTCTAAGAAAGCGGCCATAGATGTCTCATCAATTCCGGCTTCCGGCCCCATTCTTGACGAAAAAGCGATCAACCTGCCGAAAGGAGTTTATTTTGACAAAACTCATACCTGGGCATTCATGGAACAGGATGGCACAGTAAAGGTTGGCGTGGATGATTTCCTTCTTCACATGACTGGTGAAGTGAGCAAGGTTAAAATGAAGAAAGCCGGTGAAAAAGTTAAGAGGGGAGAAGAGATCCTTTCTGTAATCCGAAATGGCAAGCAGCTTAATCTGTATTCCCCGGTCACAGGTGTAATCAGGGAACTGAATTCAGTACTTGAGTATGATATTTCTCACCTGAATACCTCACCTTACAACAGTGGCTGGGTATACCGTGTGGAACCTGAAAACTGGCAGAGGGAGAACCAGCTCCTCTTCATGGCAGATAAGCACAGGCAGTTCATTATGAGCGAAATAACAAAAATAAAGGATTTTCTTTCCTCATTGCTTAATAATGACAGTCTGCAGCCGGTCGTCCTGCAGGATGGGGGCATGCTTCGCGACGGTTTGCTTGCTGAAATGAGCCCGGAGGTATGGGAGGAATTTCAGACAAAGATCCTTGATCCTTCCCGCACAGTCTGGTTTTATGAAATAATCTGATAAACTAATCTTACATATTATGGATCTCAGCAGAAAGAACTTTTTAAAAGTCCTTGGAGCCACAGGTATGCTCTTTGCCTCAGGGAAAAAAGCATCGGCTTCTTCATCAGAAACGGAAATCTCCGAATTTAACGCGATTCTATATGATTCGACACGTTGCGGCGGATGCCAGACATGCGAATATTCATGCGCCGAGGCTAACGGATTGCCCGATCCCACAGATGAGATAAAGGCAGGGGTCACAAGGAACATGGATGAGCAGCACAGGACAGTCGTAAATGCTTTTACTCTGTCAACAGGTGAAGCTTACCTTAAAAAGCAATGCATGCACTGCAACGAACCGGCCTGTGCATCAGCATGTCTGACGAAAGCGATGTACAAAACAAAGGAAGGTCCTGTTATCTGGCGTGAGGATAAATGTATGGGATGCAGGTACTGCATGGTCTCCTGTCCGTTTGATATTCCGAAGTTCGAATATAACAGCGCCAATCCCAAAATAGTCAAATGCACAATGTGCTATGAGAGAATGACTGCAGGTCAGAAGCCGGCATGCGTCGAGAACTGCCCCGCTGAAGCCCTGGTGTTCGGAACAAGAAGGGAGCTTCTTAAAGAAGCCCGGAAACGGATAAATGATACCCCGGACCAGTATTATGATCACATCTATGGTGAACATGAAGCCGGGGGAACAGCATTTCTTTATCTCGCTGCAGTACCATTCAACGATCTTGGACTGAAATCAGTACAGAACGATTCTTACCCGGCTCTTTCAAAAGGATTCCTCTACAGCGTACCGGCTGTCTTTGTACTCTGGCCGGCAGTATTGCTCGGACTTCGTGAAGCCACTAAAAACAACCACCTAAAAGACAACGACAATGAACAGTGATCTTACAATCGGACAACAGGAGAAGAAATCAATGATGAAATTTCTTGTTTCTGAGCTAAAACCCAAAGGGAAGCTGCTTACCCCTTTTAATATAATCTCATTACCAATAATGATTGCCGGGCTTATACTGATCATAATACGGTTCTGGAAAGGACTTGGATCAGTGACCAACCTCACACAGGATGTCCCCTGGGGCTTATGGATTGGTTTCGACGTTGTTACAGGCGTTGCTTTTGCAGGGGGTGCATATGTGATAACATTCATGGTTTATATCCTCAACATGCATAAATACCATTCCATTGTAAGAGTTACAGTGCTCAATGGTTTCCTTGCCTATGTCTTTTATGCAGGAGCTTTACTGCTCGACCTAGGCAGGCCATGGAATGTAATAAACCCGATAATCGGAAACAGTTTTGGCACAAGCTCTGTCCTCTTCCTTGTAGCCTGGCATTTCCTGCTGTATATGCTCGCCCAGTTAATTGAGTTTTCACCGGCAATTGCCGAATGGCTCGGCGCCAGGAGGATCAGGAAGGTACTCACGGGGATGACCGTTGCGGCAGTTATATTCGGAATAACTCTTTCAACCCTGCATCAGTCAGGTCTCGGAGCGCTCTACCTGATGGCAAAAGATAAGATACATCCTCTCTGGTACTCGGAATTCATCCCGATACTGTTCTTCGTGTCAAGCATCTTTGCCGGTTTGTCTATGGTTATCTTTGAAGGCTCGATAAGCATGAAGGTTTTCTCAGACCAGGTATCAGAAAAAAACCATAAATCTCATACCAGTATCCTCAGAGGCCTTGCTAGAATATGTGCAGTGACGATGTTTGCATATTTCTTTCTCCAGGTTCTCGTATTTATCCATGGCAAACACTGGGATCTTCTGGGTACACCGATGGGTAAATGGTACCTCATGGAGATGATTGGTTTCGTGCTGTTGCCAATGATGCTTTTCTTTATCAGTTTCAGGAACAACAATGTTTTTCTGATTAAAACAGCCGCTCTCCTTACAATGGCCGGTATAATCATCAACAGGTTGAACGTTACTGTAATTGGCTTCAGGTGGGACGCTGCTGTAAGGTATGTTCCTACATGGATGGAGATTGTTGTAACTCTTGCCGTTATCTTCACTGAGATCTGGATCTTCAGATGGATAGTGAACAGGCTTCCGGTATTAAGGGAATCACCCTCCTGGGTTGCAGAAAATAAATAGTTAAATTTTAAAAATCAGAAAAATGGACGGATTCAGCTATACAAACATTTTCGAAACCAAG
Source organism: uncultured Bacteroidota bacterium (assembly GCA_963744745.1). Lineage (GTDB taxonomy): Bacteria > Bacteroidota > Bacteroidia > Bacteroidales > VadinHA17 > LD21. Next base: position 453,281 of record CAVUVD010000014.1, read on the forward strand.
GGTATAGAGTACCTGGTTATAATCGCTTTCCTGTTACTAATTATTCCGTTCTGGTATTTGTTGAACAGGAAGAAAACTGCTCCCGAAACAGCTTACAGCCTGTCAGACCTGATACCCGGATTTAAGATTCCGATGGGGATATTCTTCAGTAAGCAACATTCATGGGTATATCTTGAAAGTTCGGGTATTGCAAGGACAGGTATTGATGACTTCCTGGTTCGTGTCACCGGGAAGCTGCAACTGAATATTACCAGGAAAGAAGGAGACAAAGTCAGGAAAGGGGACCTGATCGCAGAAGCATTCAGTAACGGGAAGAAGCTCAGGATCTTTACGCCTGTTTCGGGGACAGTCTCTGAAGTAAATTCCTTACTAAGCGGGGAAAAGCTGATAAATGATCCGTATAATGAATCATGGATATGTAAGCTCGTTCCGGCAAACTGGAAAGCCGAAACACGGTCATATTTCCTGGCTGAAGAGACGAGGCGATGGCTTAATAGCGAAGTTGTAAGATTCAGGGATCTGGTGGCAGCTTTTATGGCCCGGGAGAATGCATTGCCTGTACTCCAGGACGGTGGTGAGCTGAGCGGATACCCTTTGTCTGAATTGCCTGATGAAGCATGGGCGGCGTTTGAGAAATCTTTCCTAACTTTAGAGGCTGGAAATGAATAAATCAGGAGCCTCATAAAATGAGCCGGAGGGGAATAAATCAAACTGAAAAAGGAAAGGCATCGAACTTACTGAAATGGTACTCCATATTCAGGTCAACCATTTACAGCCGTGTAATTTTTATAATAGCTATTTCCTCAGTAGTTCTGTTCCTCTCATTCGGGATCATATTCAGATCAGTCTATGAACAGAATCTGAATACAGTCATCAGGCAGAATGGTAACAATGTGGGATCCATAGTAGAAGGATCCCTTTATCATTCAATGCTTCAGAATGATAAAACAACTTTGCAGAGCACCCTCGACATCATAAATACAATGTCGGGAATCGATGACGTCAATATGTACGATGAAAACGACAAACTCGTCTATTCATCCTTTTCCGACGACTCTTCATCGCACAGTAATCCCGATTGCAGCAATTGCCATGATAATCTCGGCACAATGTTTCCCATCAGGGAGAAATCATACAGAATAATTCCTGCAGGCAGCGACTGTGTGATGAATGAAAACGACAATGCCCACAGGCATCTCCTTATCAGGACTCCCATTTTTAATGAAAGGTCATGCTTCACGGCCGCCTGTCATGCACACACTGCCGGCGAGGAGGTGTTGGGATCTTTGATAATTAAGCTGCCGCTTGAAGATCTTGATAATGCAGTTCAGCAGTCCTCGGGTAAATACTTCCTTTTCGCGGCAATTGTGACGCTCCTTTTAATAATGACACTCATCTTATTCACACAACGGCAGATAAAAACTCCTCTTAATGAGATAATAAGGGCTAGTATGGCCGTAGCCGGGGGTGACAAGGAAACAAGATTACAGGTGAAACCTGATCAGCTTGAGGATATGAGAATGGTATCAAAAGCTTTCAACGAAATGCTCGATAACCTTCAGTCAGCCAATATGGAGCTTAAGAACTGGTCTCAGCAGCTGGAATATAAAGTTCAGAAAAAAACTGAAGAGCTGGGCGCTGCAAGAAACGAGCTGATACACATTGAACGCATAGCGTCTCTTGGAAAGCTTTCATCCTCAGTGGCGCACGAGCTTAACAATCCATTGTCGGGTATTCTTGTATACACAAAGCTGATCCATAAACAGTTAAGCAATCCTGAACTTACCGAAAAGAAGCGTGAGGGCATCCTTAAACAGCTCAAGCTGATCGAGACTGAAACAAAGAGATGTGGCGATATAGTTAAGGGGTTACTGGATTTCTCAAGAAAAGAGCAGGAGGATTTCGAGCCTAATCATATACATCCGATCTTACAGGAAGTTTACGATCTGATGTCACACAACCTGTCAATCGAGAATATAAGATTCCGGACAGAATTTAAGGCCGCATCGGATACAGTGCTCTGCAGCTCCGGTCATATAAAGCAGGCATGTGTCGCTATGATCGTAAATGCTTCAGAAGCCGTTCAGGAAAACGGTGATATTGTAATATCGACAATCAATCCTGACCAGTTCACGATAAGGATCGATATAACCGACAACGGAATCGGGATTGCCCAGGATGATATTCCGCACATATTTGAACCGTTCTTCTCTACCAAACGCGATGCATCCGGCATTGGACTCGGACTGGCAATAGTACACGGTATAATCAATAACCATAACGGGAAAATCGGAGTCAGCTCAGAACCGGGCAGGGGCACAACGATGTCGGTAACACTTCCTTTGATACTGAACCAGTAACTATAAAAGAAGGCTATGGCAAAACAGATTTCGTTGCTTATTGTCGATGATGAGGAATCAGTGAGGGATTCACTTCTCAGTTGGTTTACCGAGGACGGCTATCTTGTTGCTGCTGCTGAAAATGCTGCAAAAGCCCTGCAAATGGTCGAATCGGAAAATTTCGATATCATACTCGCAGATATAAAGATGCCGGGCATGGACGGTCTTGAGATGATGAAGAGGATCAGGCTGATCAAACCTGATGCGATAATAATTGTGATGACCGCCTTTGCCACAGTCGACACAGCTGTAAGAGCTTTGAAAGAAGGGGCATTCGATTATGTTACCAAGCCTTTCGACCCTGATGATCTTACACATCTGATAAGGAATGCCTCAAAACAGATTGTACTTACTGAAGAGAATGAGAGCCTGAGGAATAAAGTTGTGACACTTGAGAATGTTGAGGATCTGATCGGTAACAGTGAACCGATGCAGAAGGTCCTCAGGGATATTGAGAACGTTTCACAGTCAAGCTCATCTGTCGTAATTACAGGCGAGAGCGGTACAGGAAAGGAACTTGTTGCAAGGGCAATTCACTCCAACTCAAGAAGGAAGTTCTTCCCCCTGGTTACAGTTCATTGCGGGGCTCTCTCGGAAAGCCTGCTTGAGAGTGAGCTTTTCGGTCACGAAAAAGGTGCATTCACAGGCGCTGTTTTTAACCGGAAAGGCCGTTTTGAGATGGCCGATAACGGGACAATCTTCCTTGATGAGATCGCAACTATTTCAATGAAAATGCAGATCGATCTCCTCAGGGTGCTTGAAACTAAAAAATTCACCAGGGTGGGGGGAAACAAAGAGATCTCCTCCGATTTCAGAGTAATTTGTGCTACAAACAGGGATCTCAGGACAATGGTAAGCCAGGGAAGCTTCCGGGAAGACCTTTATTACAGGTTGAATGTTGTAAATATCTTTGTTCCTCCCCTCAGGGAGAGAACACAGGATATTCCGCTCCTTGTTGATTATTTCATCAGAAAGTACTGCACATCCATGAACAAACCGGTTATCCCGATAGATCAGCAGGCTCTCAGGCGACTGGAGGAGTATAATTTTCCCGGGAACGTTCGTGAACTTGAGAATATGATAGAAAGAGCTATCGTTGTCGGAAATGGTAAGAAAATCACATTAAAGGATCTTCCGGTAGAAAGCACTGCAGTAACCAGCGCTGTTGAAAGCCTCGATGATCTTGAAAAAAATCATATCAGTCATATACTTGACAAGTACAACTGGAATATCTCGAGAGCGGCAAAAGCCCTTAAAGGTAGACCGGGTCACACTGTACAACAAGATATCGAAATACGGTCTTAAAAACGCAGAATAATCATCATGTTTCTGCAAAACATCACTCTTGTATCCTTTGCACATTTTGAGGAGAGCTATCTTAAACAGATAGCCAGTCTGGTGAGTAAAGAGACCGGGCAAAAAGTGGCCATCAGGGAAGGGCACCTTGATCTGGGGGAATATTTTGATCCTGCAAGACGGCAATACAATGCAGACAGGATACTAAAAGCGGTAGATTCAGTTTATGGCGATGATAATTACAGGACAGTAGGCCTTTTCAACGTCGACCTGTTTATTCCGATACTAACATATATTTTCGGCCAGGCCTACCTGAACGGCCGTACAAGCATAGCCTCAATATACAGGCTTGGTAATGAGGGATATGGCATGAAACGTGATGACGATCTAATGTTGGAGCGGTTTTCAAAAGAAGTGATACATGAACTTGGCCATACTCTTGGTCTGGTCCATTGTCATTATCCATCCTGTGTGATGAGAGCGGGAACCTATGCTGAGGATATCGATCAGAAAGGGACCGCCTTCTGCAGAGAATGCCAAACAATGATAAATCAAAAGTTACAAGCTCACAATTAAATCAGATCAGTGCATCACTGTGTAGCTTTCTCTTCAAGAAGCTCAGTAACAGCCTGTAGAAATTCCTTAGGGATCAATGGCTTGGCGAATATTGCATTTGCACCCAGCAGCTTTGCACCGGGGAGATAACCATCAGGGCCGATCCTTCCCCCTCCTGATATTGCGATTATCTTAAGATCCGGATATTGTCTTCTGAGTTCAAAAATGGTCTCAAGTCCCTCCTTTTCAGGCATTATTATATCTGTAATAATAAGATCAGGTTTGTGTTTTTCAAACAACGCCATCCCTTCCTTGCCATTGAGAGCCACATCAACCTCATGACCTGCTTTCTCAAGCAGTTTTTTTATCATAAGAAGTATTGATGGTTCATCATCGAGAACTAAGATCTTTGCCATCTTTTATCCATTATTATATTGTTTGTTGTCAAGTACCCTTCGTATCACTTTGCTGAAATCGTCAAGAATCATGGGTTTTAAAATCACATCTGATATGCCGCATCGCGCCAGTATCTCGCCGGAAAGATTATCAGCAAATCCTGTAATGATGATTACTTTCATTTCAGGCCGAACCTCCTTCATTTTCACCGCCAGGTCGGTCCCGATCATGCCGGGCATGTTCTGGTCTGTCACAAGAAGGGCATACTTGTCCGGATCACTCCTGAAATCATCAAGAGCTGACTGACCGTCTGTCTTAATGGTTACCTTATATCCCAGGTTCTCGAGCATTTTCTTTCCCATATAAGTTATCTCCGGTTCATCATCAACGAACATGATATGTTCGTCACCCTTCACTGGTTTTTTGTCGAGCTTATCCTGGTCAATTTTGTCCGAACCATGCTTCGGAAGGTAGATTGTGAATGTTGTGCCTTTTCCCGGGGAGCTTTCGACTTTTATTGCTCCACCATAGTTGTTTATTATACCATGAACAACAGACAGACCCAATCCCGATCCTGAACCGACTTCCTTCCTCGTGAAAAATGGCTCGAATATTCTTTCCTTGGTTTTCAGATCCATTCCATGTCCTGTATCAGTTATCATCAGCCTGATATACTCACCTTTCTTGAGATTGCGGATAGTGTCTGCCTGCTTTTGCTCTACCATTGCTGCGTCGAGCCTCACTTCAAGCACACCCCCGGTTTTTATCATAGCATGACTGGCGTTTGTGCAAAGGTTCATCACAATCTGGTGAATGTGTGTGGGATCAGCAAGAACAGTCCCTATCATGGGGTCGAGGCTATGCTTTATTATCACGCCGGGAGGGAAAGATGCTTTCAGAAGATTAAGCGCCTCAGTTATTATTGGCTGGAGACGGATTGGCTTTTTGTTGACATCAACTTCCCGGCTGAAAGTAAGTATCTGCTGCACAAGATCCTTGCCCCTCATGGCAGCATTGTTTATCTGCTCAATGTCGAACCGCAGGTTGCTCTCCTCCGGAAGCTCCTCAAGTGCCATATCTGTATACCCCAGGATAGGTGTGAGAATATTATTAAAGTCGTGAGCTATCCCGCCTGCAAGAGTTCCGATCGTCTCCATTTTCTGAAGCTGAAACAGCTGTTTCTCAAGCTCTGCCCTTTCCTTCTCGAACTGCCTGCGTATTTCCATTTCCTTCTTTAGGTCCAGGTTTGCATTATAAAGCTGCTCGGTTCTTTGCATTACTCTCTTTTCAAGTGCGTTGTTTGCCTGTTTAACATTCTCCTTTTCCTTCTCAAGCAGAACCCTGACATAGAATTCGCTTCTTGAAGTAAGCTCAAGAAAGTAGGAGATGAACATCCCGATAAGATTCGAGGATATAAAGAAGAAGTTATTACTTACGATTGTATCGAGGGGAGTATCGGAAAAAAAGAAAACCGATATTTCATAAGCGATGACAATTGACCAGCCCGCGATTGATGCATGAATGAACCTTGCCCTGGTAAAGGTATAACCGAAAATGAAGATAAGTATTATGCCGGCATAATAAGAATAGTTCTGTTTTGCAGAACCAAGAATGATCATAATGATAATGCCGAAGCTGGTGCTGAACATTACAAAGGCAATGGCCCACTGCATATACTTTCTGAAGGACTTCGTATAAGAAAGTGCATAGATAAGTACCAGCAGGGGAGTAATTACCCCGAATCTTATCAGCCAGAATGTTTCCTTCAGATCAGGAAAAACCTTGGCATCGAGAAAAGCAAAGGAGCAATAGAATACAAGAGCCAGAACCATTGAAAACCTGAAATGGTTCAACGTCTTGACAAAATAATCGTCAAGAAAATCTCTCTCGTATTTAGCCAGTTTGCCAGTGAAGGCAAGAGTCATAAAGTTAATTGACAGTGACTCCTGGTTTAATGTTGGCATTCCTGGCAGGTACCTTCTGATCCCCTTCAGAAAATTCATGAAGTAAATATAGTATTTTCCAATATGATAAATTTACTACATTCCTCATGAATAGTCAGTCATTGGTTCTTCAGCACCAATGAAAACGATATCAGCCTAGCAACAGATTAATTCAGAGGCACGAAATCTTTCCTGAGAATAAGAAACAGATTGATGCCGAGAGGCTCCCTGTCTATGCTCATAAGCTCCTTATCGACACCGGCATCTGCTGAAATCCTGTACAGATCCGATTCTGTTCTCAGGTTAAGATACCATTCCATGATATTTTCCATCAGGTTTTTTGAAGGGTTCCTGGTGCTGAAATTGCCGATTATTAACCTTCCGTCGTCTGAAAGGCAGTTGTAGTACTTTCTTATAAGATATGAGAAATGCTTATCCTTAAAGTAATCAAACAAGCCTGCTGTCCAGATCAGGTCATATAACTTGAAAGGTGTGTACCTGAGTGCATTGATTTTGTTGAATGTTATCTGATCTTTGAAACAATCATTCTTTTTCATGGAATAGTCTATTGCATTCTGATCAAGATCAACAAGATCGAACTTTATATCTTTTCTGCCGGTTGTTGAAAGAAGCTCATAAACATCTGTAGCCGGACCCGATCCAAGAATAAGAACTTTCGCATTTTTCTTTTCTGCAAGAAGGTTTTTACAGGTCTGAATAAAATACTGTTTCCTGTTGCGTACAGCAACGGCGCCAGGCTGCTGATGAAAAAATATATCCCAGTTCCTGTAGCGCGGATCAGGATTGACAACGTTCTGATAAATTTTTTCGATTAGCATGAAATCACCTGCATACCCATATGGTTTAACATACCCATGACCCATAAGCGTGTGCTCATCGAGAGCAAACCTGATTCCGTTCCGGATTTCATCAAGATCTTCCTTTGTAAGATCGTTGGCCAGGGCTGTGAACCTGTCGTAGTCATCCTGGTTATCCGGGCCACCCTTCCGGATCAGTTGATCCAGGAAGGTAATAACATCATCATATGTTATCACCTGTGTTTCATTCATTGTTTTCATACTATATGGATTTAAGGTTAGAATATTTATTTTCTATTAAATGACAGATATTTGCAGCAATCTCTTGTAAAATGATATTATATACAATGAAATGCTTCAGGATTGCAGGGTTACATTAAAATTAATATATTTTTTTTGTTTTTTGCTGTATTTGTCAAATTATTTTAATTTTAACGAGTCAGAATCAGTTAAGCAGACCTACTCCCGATGGAGCTAACCCGCACGATCCGTGACAAAATGATGAAAGAGCATCTTATGTTCGTTTATCGTGGAGTCGTAACAAGCGAGAATTCAGTACCATTACTGATGCTTCTCGAAAAAGAAATGGAGAATTCGGAATTCGGATTTGTAGGCAGGAAACGGTTATTTATGTTCGTACTGGAAAGTTTACAGAATGTTTCCAGGCATAACCGAAACAGTTCCCTTGCCCACATGTCAATGGTTGTTTATTCCAAAACTCCAACCGGTTATACGGTAACTACGGGGAATGTCCTCCCCAATTCAGGGATTGACGATCTTAAAAAGAGGCTTGAAGAGATAAACAACCTCGAAAACAAAGAAATCAGAAATGTATACCGTAATATGCTCAGCGCTGCGGAATTCAGTTCTAAAGGCGGAGCCGGTCTTGGTCTGATAGAGATGGCGAAGAAAACGGGTAACAAGCTTGATTTTGATTTTATTCCCCTCGACAACGAAAATTCATACTTTGTGCTCAGCAAAACCGTTGATTCTGGCGGACTCGGCAGTCATCATCCTGACGAATTTAATTTTCATGGTGAGGCTGTTATGCAGCTCGAAAGGATCATGGCAGAGAACAACCTCTATCTGATCTGGTCGGGTCATATTACTCCCGAAGTGGGGAAAGAGGTTATTTCCTTCACAGAAACAAGGCTGTCTGAAGATGATGTAGCTTCAAATCTGAGGAAGAGGGTTTTCAGCATCCTCGTTGAAATACTGGAGAATGTTGCCAAGTACAGCCCGGGAAGAGAACCTGAGGAGAAATTCGGAATGCCTCTTGCAATATTGCGGCTTGATGGAAAGGTCTACTCACTAACTACCGGGAATCTTGTTCTTAATTCGAATGTTTCTCTTCTTAAGGAAAAACTGGACGATATAAACAAATATGATAAAGTTGGTTTGAAAGAAGCCTTCAGAAAATCTCTTTCTGATCAATCGGTAGGTTCAGGCAGTACCGGAAATATGGGTTTGCTCGACATGGCAAGGAAATCGGGAAGCAAACTCGAATATGAGTTTGAAGAGATCAATGATACATATTCATATTATACCCTTACAGTGAAAGTTGAGGACCGTTCTAACGATTAGGGCGTCTTGAATTTCAACCCGGAACCATCCCAAATGCCATAACTACCCTCTTTTATCCAGTCTCCCAGGAACAGTATCTGTGCTCCTTCACTAAGATTCAGGTACATTCCCAGGTGCCTGTGGCCAAAGACAAAAAAATCGATTTTCTCTTTTTTCAGAATTTGCCAGGCATACCTGACGAGATCTTCATTTTCCTCTCCAAGGAAATCTTTCCTGATCCCTTTCGCCAGCCTGGAGCTCAGCGACCACCAATGGCCAATCCCCATTCCGATCGAAGGATGCAGGAATGAATACATTTTCCTTAAGGTGTTATTACGGAAAATCGAAAGAAGTATCCTGTACCGTGTGTCGAGTGTCCCAAGACCTTCACCATGTGCCAGGTGGAACTTAACTCCATCGAACTCGGTAGTTAAAGGTTTTGTATGAACTATCATGCCGCATTCAGATGAGAGATAATCGGTTACCCACATGTCGTGGTTCCCTGTAAAGAAGTGAACAGGAATTCCCGAATCTGTTATCGAGGAGATTGCGCCCAGAAAACGGGTATAGCCACGGGGAACGACCTGCCTGTACTCCCACCAGAAATCAAACACATCGCCAAGAAGATATATTTCCCTTGCATCAGATCTTATTGATTCAAGCCAGGATACAACTTTCCTTTCCCTCTCAACCGGGGGGGAGCCCGTCCTGAGACCAAGATGAAAATCCGACGCAAAATATATTTTTCCCTGCCGGTTCAATATCCTTAATTGAAGAGCTGATTTAATTTTATCTGCAGAGCCCTGCCATGGAGATTCGTGCCTATTATTTTTCCTTGCCTGTCGAAGAGGAAGTTTGAGGGAAGTGAGCGTACATTGAAGAGCCTGAGATTGAGAGGATCGAGAGTGTCGTCTTCCCTGGTGCTTATCCATGGCAACTCATCAAATTTTACAGCATTCCTCCATGCCTCTTCATTCTCATCGAGATTGATCTGGTAAATTTCAAATCCTTTTTTGTTATAAAGCTTATAGAACTCCTTGTACTGAAGGTTTTCTTCAACACATGCCTGGGATCTCACCGACCAGAAGGTCAGCAGTACATATTTCCCCCTGAGTGAAGAGAGAGCAATCCTGTTACCATTGATAGTCTTCAGGTTCGGATCAAGCTTTGTCTCAGGAGCGTTTTTAGCCATCTGGTTGATCCGGCTGGTATATAGTTCGCCCATCTCCCTTGAAAAATCACTTGCGAGCGCCTGAACATGTTTGGATTTCGGATAATATTTGGATAAAGAGTCATTGACAATCTTAAGGTATTGAAGATCCTTGGGATCATACAGTACATAGGTCTCCTGGTTGATCTTCTGATAAAGCGCCTTTATCGATGCCAGCGATGTGGTGTTTTTTATTATGAATTCAATATTTCTCTTACGTTGAGCTTTTAAGATTGCTGTGAACTGTTGCTCAAGTTCCGGTCCTCTTGTTTCAAATCCGGGTTCGTTTGAGCTTTTTGTGTAAAGATCACTTAATGAATCGAGCTTTTGCCTGGTGATCTCCAAGGTCGGCATCGAGGCTTTTTATTTTTTCTGTTTCAGGAGAACCCGCAACTGTATAATCTTCATACAGGTGACTGCCATCAAACGTTATGTCGATCTTTTCACCCGGGGTTGCAAGCAGGGTAATGAAATCTGACGATGAGAATCCCACCTGGTAAAAATCGGGCAGGTCTGCTTTTACCCTGAATTTAAAGCTGCCGTTTTTACTGACCTTTGCAGAGTCAATGAGTACAGGAGTGTTGACATCAACCCTGCTTATATGGATATAATCTTTCTTGTCACCTTTTATCAGGCCTTTTACAATAAAGCTGCTCTCATTTTTACATGCATGAATGACAAGTAAAACTACAGCAAACAAAATGAATGATCGTTTCATTAATATATCAGTTACCATTTTTTCTATTCACTACCGAATACTTCTGCAAGTTTCTGCTGCAATCTCTCACCCCTCAGGTTTGTTGCAATAATGCGACCTTCTTTATCGAGCAGGAAATTTGCAGGGATTGATTCGATCTTATACAGAGGAACGACAATTGAATTCCAATATTGCAGATCGCTTACATGTATCCATTTGCCAAGCTTATCATCTTCAATTCCTTTAATCCAGGCTTCTTTTGATTTATCAAGCGAAACCTGGAAAATCTGGAATCCTTTCCTGTGATAAAGATCGTATGCTCTTACAAGATTCGGATTCTCCATCCTGCATGGAGCGCACCATGCTGCCCAGAAATCAAGAAGAACATAAGAACCCCTTGTTGAAGAAAGGCTTATTGTATCACCTTCCGGATCTGGCAACGCTATTTCGGGAGCAAGACCATCATTTTGCTGAACAGACGACCTGACACCCAGACCTGCAACAAGATCCTGGACCTGTTTGTGCAGTGTAATTACCGGATCATAATCGGGGTATTGCCTGTACAGAGCTGAATCAACTTTTACGAAATACTTCCAGTCTTTAACCTGTTCAAGTACCGGAACACCAGGAGCAACCTGCTGATAAAGGGCCACAAGACTTACAAGAGAGTTAATATTTTTATCGATGTAATTCTTTGTGAAGGAATTGATATCAGCAAGATAGTTCTGCGCCATACTGTCGAGTGAATCCATCAGCTTAGGCAGTCCTTCACTGTTTTCATTCTCCTCGTAAATTTTATTAAGCGATTTGAGATGATCTATTGTCCCCCTGAGTTTACGATTGTATCCGGCCATTGACAGAGTCCCTTCAGAACCTTCAACTTTGAAGGATAATTCAGTGAATCATGATGTGCATTTATCAAAATTTTCTCGCCAGGTTCAACAAGCATGGTCAGAAAGTTGTTATTGTTAAGTTTAAGAAGATAGAAGGAAGGAAATTCAGGATTGACTCTGAGTGCAAACGTTCCATTGTTGCTGACTTTAACCGAATCAGCGGGAACCAACCTGTCTGATTTCAGCTCATCAAGACGGATGTATTCACCGGATGCATGGTTTAAAAGTGTTCCGGAGATCCGGGCAGAATTATCTTTACAACCTGTAAAAACAATCGCAGCACACAAAAATAATAATGGGATGAGCCTGTTAATCATTATAATATAGTTGATTGAAAAAATTTAAAAATATGAAATGCAAAGTTATTCTTTTTTTTATCTGTCGCAACTCTTATGAAAATATAATAACTTACACTATATCATAACCCAGGTTGCGCGGGTCAATAAATTTTGTATCTTAGATTTTTGATCATTGTAAACATCAAAATATATGTCTTACATTAAGTTCGAAAAAGGCCAGGTTGTTAATCTCGAATATTCTCTCTCCAGGGAAGTACTCAGGACAAACAGAGCCGGTTCGTACACCTCCACAACAATCGTTGACTGTAATACACGGAAATATCATGGATTACTGGTGTGTCCTGTCGACCAGCTCGGGGGTGAAAGACATATACTTCTTTCTTCACTTGATGTGATAATACTTAATAATGACAAGAGTTTCAATATCGGCATAAGAAAATATGGCGGGGATTATTTCAGTCCGAAAGGGCATAAATATATTGAGGATTTCCTTTCGGATACATCAAGGATTTACAGGGTAGGAGATGTGATTCTTAAGCAGGAGAGTTTGCTCGTTCATTACGAAGAACAATTCCTCTTAAGATTACTATACTTGATGCAACTGAGACCATGAAGATCCAGGTAAGGCCATTCCTGGCTTTCAGGAATATTCATCATCTCACCCATGCAAATCTTATTGCCAACACCCGGGTTGAACCCATTGAAAATGGTATAAGGTCAAAGTTATATGAAGGATTTCCTTACCTCAACCTCCAATTTTCAACAAAAAATGAATTTATACCTGTTCCTGACTGGTACCTTGGTGTTGAGTATATCGAAGAACAGAAAAGAGGCTATGATTACCAGGAAGATCTTTTCACGCCCGGTTTCTTCGAATTCAAGGCAAAAAAGGGCGATATTATTGTATTCTCCGCATCAACCAAGGAAGAAAAGACCGCAGGGCTGAAACCAAAATTCACGAAAAGCATTTCAGTCAAGATTCCAAGGGATAATTACATGAACTGTCTCAGGAATGCAGCCCAGCAATTTGTCGAAAAACGTGGCGGAAGGACAATGATCATTGCAGGGTATCCGTGGTTCGGAGCCTGGGGCAGGGATACATTCATTGCTCTCCCCGGGATAGCGCTTGCCCGTCATAAGCTCCAGCTTTACCGCCAGGTTCTTGATACACAGGTAGAAAGTATGAAGGATGGAATGTTCCCCAATATGGGCGATAAATCAAACCCTGCATATAATTCTATTGATGCGCCATTATGGTTTTTCTGGAGCCTTCAGCAATACCTGATGCAGGGAGGAACAGATTGCTGGGAGAGATATTGCTGAAGCCGCAAAATCGGTTCTCCACGCGTACACTCACGGAACAATGTTTAACATCCACATGAGGGAGAATGGTCTGATCTATGCAGATGCTCCGGGGAAAGCTCTCACATGGATGGACGCTGTGGTAAATGGTGATCCTGTAACACAGAGGGGAGGGTATGCATGTTGAAATAAATGCCCTCTGGTATAATGCCGTCTGTTTCGCCCTTGAAATGGCAACAGCCGCCAGAGATCGCAAATTTGTAAAGGAATATGATAAACTTCCTCTTCTTATAAAGAAATCATTCCTTGAGCTTTTCTGGGATGATGAAAAGGGAATCCTGGCGGACTATGTTAACGATTATGAAGGGAAGAATTTCTTTGTCAGACCTAATATGGTTATTGCTGTATCTCTGCCCAATTCAATGCTGGAAAGAGACCAGATGAAAAAAATTCTTGATGTAGCCGACAAGGATCTTGTTACTCCGAGGGGACTGAGGACTCTCTCACCGAGAAACAAGTTGTATAAAGGTATATGCCAGGGTAATCAGGAGCAACGCGATATGGCATACCATCAGGGAACTGTATGGCCCTGGCTGTTCGGGCCATTCTGTGAAGGATGGCTTAAAGTTTATGGGAAACAAGGCGTTCAGAGAGTAAAGAACCTTATTTACGGTATGGAAGAAGTTATGAGTGAACACGGTATAACAACTATCTCTGAGATTTATGATGGCGATCCGCCTCATTCCCCGCAGGGGGCAATATCCCAGGCATGGAGTATCGGAGAAGTTCTTAGGATAATTGATATGCTTGATAACCAGTACTCTACTAATCAATAATCAAATTGCTGCAGGTATGCGTGTGTTAATGTTCGGTTGGGAATTTCCGCCCCATATTTCGGGCGGATTGGGTACAGCAAGTTACGGGTTAACCAAAGGAATGGCCACCCTTGACGACCTTGATGTGATCTTTGTAGTACCCAAAGCCTGGGGAGATGAAGATCAATCAGTTGTAAGACTCATCGGGGCCAATAAGATTCCTGTTGCTTATAAGAAAGTCTATTATAAGGGATTCAAAAAGCCCGTCGAGAAAATTGAAGTATCTTCAAAAATAGTTCCATATACAGATCCTGAAGATTTCTGGAAGGTGGTCAATTCCGAAGTTTCAGGATACCAGATGTTCATCGAGACAAACAATAGTGGAATGGTCGATTTCTCAGGAAGATACGATCAATAACCTGATGAATGAGATTCAGAAATATGCAGTTGTTGCATCTGTGATTGCCGGGGAAAATGATTTTGATATCATTCATGCTCACGACTGGCTGGCTTATCCTGCAGGTATTGCTGCCATGGAAGTCTCAGGCAAACCTCTTGTCATCCATGTGCATGCAACAGATTTCGACCGGAGCGGGGGAAGTGTCAATCCTGATGTTTACAGAATTGAAAAAAGCGGCATGGATGCTGCTTCTAAAATAATAACTGTAAGTAATCTTACCCGGGATATTGTTATAAACAAATACAATATTGATCCGATCAAGGTTGAAACAGTTTATAATGCAGTCGAACCTGTTGCTATTTCCGAGAATATGATGGTTAAAAAAGGATTCGATGAAAAGGTTGTCACATTCCTGGGCCGTATAACAATGCAGAAAGGACCTGAATATTTCATTGAAGCTGCCAATAAGGTCATTAAGAAAATGGACAATGTGAGGTTCGTAATGGCAGGATCGGGAGATATGATGGAGAGAATGATGAGGAGTGCCGCTGCTCTCAAGATAACCGACAGGTTTCATTTCACAGGATTTCTCAGAGGGCCTGATGTATTCTCAATGCTTTACATGAGCGATGTTTATATAATGCCATCGGTTTCAGAACCCTTTGGCATTTCACCACTTGAAGCCATGCAGTCGAATGTACCCGTAATAATCAGTAAGCAATCGGGAGTAGCTGAGATACTTACTCATGCAGTAAAAACCGATTTCTGGGATATCGATGCTATGGCCGATGCCATTTATGGCATACTGAACTACCCGGCTCTTGCCAATATGTTCATTATAAATGGCAAAGAGGAAGTCATCAGACTGAAATGGGATAATTCCGCAAGGCATGTCCGGGATATTTATTATAGCGTCGTGGGAATGAATAAAAATTAAGAATTGCAGATATGAGTGTCTCCAGCAAAAAAGCCATTTGCTTTTATTTCCAGGTTCACCAGCCTTTCCGACTCAAAAGATACAGATTTTTTGACCTGGGTAATGATCATTATTACTATGATGATTATACAAATGAATCCATAATGAGAAAAGTTGCCGACAAATGCTATTTGCCGGCAAACAAGATCATTCTCGATCTTATTAACAAACATAAAGGGAAATTCAAGGTTACTTTTTCACTTACAGGACTGGTTATTAACCAATTCAGGCTGTATGCCCCCGAAGTCCTGGAATCATTCAGGAAACTGGCCGAAACCGGTATGGTTGAATTCCTCGCTGAGACAAATTCTCATTCGCTTGCATCGCTCAAAAGCAGAAAGGATTTCGAGAACTCAGGTATTAAAACATAAAGCAATGCTTAAAGAGCACCTCGGAGTTGAAGCGACATCGTTCCGGAATACAGAGCTTATCTATTCGGATGAGATCGGCTCCTGGATAGCAGATATGGGCTTTAAAGCAACACTTACTGAAGGTGCAAAGCATGTACTTGGATGGAAAAGCCCCAATTTTCTTTATTGTAATGTAATTAATCCCAGGCTTAAATTACTGCTCAGGAACTTTGTCCTGAGTGATGATATTGCTTTCAGGTTCTCAAACAGAAGCTGGAATGAATGGCCCCTGACTGCCGATAAATATGCAGCCTGGATCAGTAAACTGGCTCCAAAAAGTGAAATATTGAATGTTTTTCTCGATTATGAAACTTTCGGAGAACATAACTGGAAAGAATCGGGGATCTTTGATTTTCTCCAGCATATGCCGGGAGCAATCCTGAAGAAAACTCCGTTCAGATTCATGACACCAACTGAAATTGCTGATTCAATGCAACCAGTCTCGGCAATTAGTATTCCATCGCCTATTTCATGGGCAGATGAAGAACGCGATATAACTGCCTGGCAGGGTAACGAACTCCAGGTTGCAGCTCTCGACAAGCTGTACAGCCTGGCAGCTAAAGTTGAAAAATGCGATGATGAATTGATTAAAAAAGACTGGGATTTCCTGCAGGCAAGCGACCATTTCTACTACATGGCTACCAAATTCTTCTCAGATGGCGCAGTCCATGCATATTTCAATCCCTACGAAACACCCTACGATGCATTCATGAATTATATGAATGTCCTCAGCGATTTCGAAATAAGATTGAGAAAATATTTCCCCGACACTCATGAACAGGATCAGATATATAAAATGGGCGCTGAGATCATTGAAAAGGACATGATAATAACCAAACAGGCTTCCGAAATAGAGAAACTCACAAAGAAACTATCTAAATTTGCACCCAAAAAGAAAACTTTAAGGAAGTCAGCCAGCCAGGTTAAAAAAGTTAAAACGATAACTGAGAAAGAAAAGAAAGGGCCTGTGAAGAAAGTCAAACTTCCTTTGGAGGATGATATCCTGGAGCTTTCGGAAGTTGCAGCTGAAGATGGAAAGATTTTGGATTCAAACCGCTTGAGCCAGAAAAAGCCATCACCGGATGCATCTGTGAGAACCAGGAAAGCCAGAAAATAATTGAAACAAATAAAATCTGAAAATGAGGGTCGAATTTCTTTTTGAAACCAGTTGGGAAGTATGCAATAAGGTTGGTGGTATACATACAGTTATTTCAACCAAGGCGCTCAATATAATTGAAGAGCTTGGAGATAATTATATTCTGATAGGGCCTGATGTCTGGAGGGAGGATGTTACAAATCCCGAATTCATGCCCGACGAAAACATGTTCCTTGAGTGGAAAACCAAAGCAGCTTCTGAAGGATTAAGGGTAAAAACAGGAAGGTGGAATATAGCAGGAAGGCCGCAGGTTGTATTGCTGGACTTTACCCCTTATTTCGGTCAGCAGAATGAAATCTTCGCGAAGTTCTGGGAAACGTACAAGCTTGACAGCATTAGTGGTCAATGGGATTACATCGAACCGGCATTATTCGGATATGCAGCAGGTAAGCTGATCGAAAGCTTCACCTCTTTCTATCATGAACATCACAACATAATAGCCCAGTTCCATGAGTGGATGACAGGTACAGGAATACTTTACCTGAAGAAGTATGCACCCTGGATTGCGACTTCTTTCACAACTCATGCCACAGTGCTCGGACGTTGCATTGCCGGAAATAACAGGCCTCTTTATGGCAAGATGGAAGGTTACATTCCTGCCCAGATTGCACGCGAATTCAATGTTGTTGCAAAACAATCACTTGAAAAGCTTTCAGGACAGGAAGCTGATGTGTTCACCACAGTAAGCGAGATAACATCAAGGGAATGCAGCCACTTCCTGGGGAAAGACGTCGATATAGTAACCCCGAATGGTTTTGAAGATTCATTTGTTCCGTCTGCGGATAATTTCGGGGAAGCCAGGAGTAACGCCAGAAGAAAGCTGAAAAGTGTTGCTGAGGCTATGCTGGGATACCAGGTGCCTGATGATAGTGTCTATATAGTGACAAGTGGCAGATATGAGTTCAGGAATAAGGGTATCGATGTTTTCATTAACTCTCTGGGCGAGCTGCAAATTGAAGGCAATCTCAGCAAAGAATGTATCGCCTTCATACTTGTACCCGCCTACCATAAAGGTCCCCGGCAGGATATTCTCGAGATACTTAATAAGGGAGGTGTTAATACCGGGGATAAATACCTTACTCATAACCTGCACTACCCCCTTACGGACCCGGTCCTGCAGAAGATTGCAGTTAACAACCTGACAAACAGCAAAGAATCAAAGGTTAAGATAATTTTTGTTCCTTCATATCTCAATGGTAATGATGGTATATTCAATGTACCTTATTTTGATCTTCTTATAGGATTCGATCTTTCTGTCTTCCCTTCATATTATGAACCCTGGGGATATACTCCGCTTGAAAGCCTGATGTTCTCAATCCCTACAATCACCACCTCTCTTTCAGGATTTGGTTTGTGGG
Source organism: uncultured Bacteroidota bacterium (assembly GCA_963744745.1). Taxonomy (GTDB): domain Bacteria; phylum Bacteroidota; class Bacteroidia; order Bacteroidales; family VadinHA17; genus LD21. Next base: position 471,767 of record CAVUVD010000014.1, read on the forward strand.
TACGAAATTATTTTGAGAATCCCGGAAAAGGTGTTGCCGTCGTTGAAAGAACTGACGATAACGAAACCAGAGTTGTCTCCGAGATAAGGGAGATAATGACTGAATTTGTCGGGCAGGGTGAGGAAGAAAGAAATGAAGCCAGGAAAAAAGCCCATGAGGTATCACGTATTGCCATGTGGGATACTCTCGTGGATCATTATTTCAATGCTTATGAGATTGCTCTTGAACATACCGCAGAAAGACGGGACGAACCCAGGGAATTTGTAACCCTGATCGAAACACCCGGTCTGACATTCAGGAAACCCCACCAGCTGCCGGTCTGGAAAGATATATACATACAGAGCGATGTGCCCGGGAAACTGGCCTCTCTTAACGAGATAGCAAATAATCTATGGTGGTCGTGGAATACTGATGCTGAAGAACTTTTCAAGAGCATGGATCCATCGTTATGGGATGAGGTGAAGCATAACCCCAAGCTTTTACTTGAAAAAATCGATTATAAACGCCTTCTTGTACTGGAGGACGATGAAGAGTTTGTTGCCGGGCTCACAAAGATATATGGCACCTTCAGGGAGTACATGGACAGGCCGGTGAATAGTGAACTGCCATCTGTAGCTTATTTCAGCATGGAATTCGGGATTCATCCGTGTCTTAAAATTTACTCAGGCGGTCTTGGTATACTTGCAGGCGATTACCTGAAGGAAGCAAGCGACTCTAATTTCAATATCACAGGAATTGGTTTATTGTACAGGTACGGATATTTCACCCAGAAAATCGGGCCAAAAGGAGAACAGCTCTCAGTATATGAACCCGAGGATTTCTCCAGGTTGCCTATCTATCCTGTCAAAGACGCCGAAGGCAACAACCTCATTATAAGTCTTATATGGCCGGGAAGAAGCGTAAAGGTCAGGGTGTGGGAAGCTCATATCGGAAAAGTGAGGCTTGTCCTTCTCGATACCGACTGTGAAGATAACTCACCTGAAGACAGGACCGTAACACATTATCTTTACGGCGGGGATAACGAGAACAGGCTGAGGCAGGAACTGGTACTTGGTATCGGAGGTATAAGGGCGCTGGAGGCAATGAAAATTCAGCCGGATATCTATCACAGTAACGAAGGACATTCGGCATTCATAAGCCTGGAACGGCTGAGGACATTGATTAACGATAATCATCTTACTTTCAACCAGGCGCTTGAAGCTATACGATCCTCAACCCTGTTTACAACTCATACTCCTGTTCCTGCAGGTCACGATGCTTTTGAAGAGGATCTGCTCCGTAAATACATTTCACACTATCATACAAGACTGTCGATAAGCTGGAATGAGCTGATGGCCCTGGGACAATGTGAGGGCGATCCCGACAGGAAGTTCAATATGAGTTACCTGGCTACGAGGATGTCGCAGGAAGTTAATGGTGTTAGCAAACTGCATGGTCAGGTAAGCCAGGACATGTTTAACAAACTGTGGCCAGGTTATCTGAAGGAGGAGTTATTCATAGGATACGTGACAAACGGTGTTCACTATCCCACCTGGGCAGCCCCCGAATGGAGAAATGTGTACAGGGAACTCACTGGCGAGATCAACTTCGATCAGACAAACAGATCATCATGGGAAAAACTGTATACACTTGATGACAGGCGTATCTATGAAATTAAGAAAGAGCTGAAAAACAATCTTTTCGCCAACATCAGGAAAAGGTTGCAGGCAGATATGATGGATAAGCATGTAAGTCCGCGTACCCTTCTCAATATCAGCAGCCATCTTGACGAGAAAGCTCTCACAATAGGTTTTGCGCGAAGATTCGCAACGTATAAAAGGGCTTACCTGTTATTCAGGGACCTTGAAAGGTTGTCGCGAATTGTAAATAATCCGGAAAAGCCCGTTCAGTTCATTTATGCAGGTAAGGCGCATCCAAATGACGGTGGCGGGAAGGACCTCATCAGGAGAATTCACGAGATCTCACAGATGCCGCAATTCACCGGGAAAATAATTTTCCTCGAGAATTATGACATTGAGCTTGCCAAATACCTTACCCGCGGTGTCGACATCTGGCTTAATACCCCAACAAGACCATTGGAGGCATCGGGCACCAGCGGTGAGAAAGCTGTTATGAACGGAACAATTCACTTCAGTGTTCTCGACGGATGGTGGGTTGAAGGTTACAGGGCTTTTGCAGGATGGGCCCTTCCGAAGAAAAGAACATTCGAGAACCAGGATCTCCAGGATGATATTGATGCCGAAACAATCTACAATATGCTCGAGTTTGAGATTATTCCTGCATACTATTCATTTGATGATTCCGGAATACCGGTTGAATGGATCAGCCATGTCAAGAATACAATGGTGAAGATCGCTCCTGAATTCACAATGAAAAGGCAAATTGATGATTATTTCGAGAAGTATTATATAAAACTAAGCAAAAGACATAAATATCTTGTTGCCAATGATTTTGAAAGAGCAAAAGAGCTGGCAGCCTGGAAACAAACCATGCGGGAGAACTGGGATAACATCAATGTTATCAAATACAGTTTTGAAAGAGCCAACGACAATGTTTACCGTTCAGGTCATGATTACAGGGCTGAGATAGCGCTTGATATCAGGAGTATACCAAAGGAAAACGTAGGGGTTGAGTTTCTGATAACAAGGCTGAATAAGAGAGGTGAACATGAGTTTGTTGACAGCGAAGAATTCAAGATGGTTAGCTGCAAAAACGGCAAGTGCCTCTACAGGGCAAGACTGGTACCTGAAAAGGCCGGATCATTCTATTACGGGATAAGGATCTATCCAAAACATAAAGACCTTCCCCATAAACAGGATTTTTACCTTTTAAGATGGATCGATTAGCAGAAGGCATGAGCGACAATCTTAGACTCACCTTCCTCACCCCTTGAATGAAGATGTCTCAAAGGTCCTATTTAACCGCAAAGTACGCAAAGTTGACGCAAAGCACACAAAGTTAAAATGCAGAAATAAAAGACTTTGCGCTCTTCGCGAAATTCTTTGCGACCTTTGCGGTTAATGGATTTTGTTTTGATACACCCTCCAATTGTGGATGAGATTAAATCCCTGTATAACTATCGGAAATTTAAAACCTGTAAAACTCTCTAATTGAATTCTGTACTGAATTAAAGAGAGGGGTTGGGGTGAGGCCCGTTTGAAGCAGGTACTCTAAGTACTCTAGGCACTCTAGGCACTCTAGGCACTCTAGGCACTTCTCTAAATATCCGTCGCTCTTCTTACAGGCTCCCTCCTGAAAACAAAACCTGTTCGTGAGGGAAGATAAAGGTAGAGATACAATGGTGCATTGATCAGGTTTCTTTCAGCTTTTTCCTGACTTCGACACAACTTTAGCCCTTGATTTGTAATTAGTTTGTAAACAATCATTTACTTGTTTGTGTTGGTTGTTTTTGGGTGACCCAGAGTCTTTTTTTACCTTTATTTTATGTTTGTTCGTGAAAAGGTAAATCTTAGTGGAGTTGTCAGCGTACAGGTTATTACCAAAGAGAATGGCAAATCCAAATTGGTGAAGACCATTGGAAGCTCAAGTGATCCTATTGTCATTGCTGATCTTGTGAAGCAAGGGCATCAATTTATTGCTTCATTTGGTGGCCAACAAGCCTTAGATTTTTCGGATAAATCAAGTCTTTTCAAGTCTGTTTTTCAAAATATCAGTTCACATACTGAGGTTGGAACTGAGCTTTTATTGGGTAAAATATTTGATAGTATTGGTTTTCGTGCCATAGATGATGCTATTTTTCGTCAACTCGTTTTATCTCGTTTGACCCATCCGTCAAGTAAGTTGAAGACAAGTGATTATTTGGATAAATACCATGATTTGGACTATCCTGTGCAACAAATCTATCGTTACATGGACAAGTTGCATTTTACTCAAAAAGAACTCATACAACAGATTAGCTATGAGCATACGAAAAAAATCCTGGGAGGGGAGGTAAGTATTGTGTTTTATGATGTTACCACTATTTATTTTGAGATAGACCAGGAAGATAATCTACGAAAAACAGGATTTTCTAAAGAAGGCAGGCACCAGAACCCGCAAATTGTATTGGGGCTATTGGTCAGTAAAATTGGTTATCCGTTAGCATACGACATTTTTGAGGGTAACAAATTTGAAGGGCATACCATGCTTCCAATAATTGATTCTTTTAGGGAAAAATATAGATTAGAACAATTGGTTATTATTGCCGACTCTGGGCTTTTATCCAACGACAACATCGATGAACTTAAACTTGGGGGTTATGAGTTTATTCTTGGTGCGAGGATTAAAAATGAAAAGCTAAGTGTTAAAAGAAAAATTCTGGCACTAGATCTAAAGAACGGAGAAAGTGCGGTTGTGAACAAAGACGATTTAATACTTATTATAACCTATTCCGACAATAGGGCAAAGAAAGACCGGCTGAATCGTGAAAAAGGACTAAGGAAAATCGAAAAACAAATAAAAACAGGGCGGTTGACTAAATCCAGTATCAACAATCGAGGGTACAACAAATATCTCAAAATGGATGGTCAGATAAATATTTCAATTGATTATCAAAAGTTTGAAGCAGATGCGGCATGGGATGGATTGAAGGGTTATCTCACAAATGCAAAACTGTCAAAGGATGAAATCATTGAAAACTATGGACATTTATGGCAGATCGAAAAGGCATTCAGGATCTCAAAAACAGACCTTAAAATAAGGCCTATATACCATCGTTTGCAGCATCGGATTGAAACTCATATTTGTATTTCATTTGTAGCATATAAAGTCTACAAAGAGCTGGAGCGTCAACTCAAAGAAATGCAATCAACCATTAGCACTGAAAAAGCAATCGAAATCGCTAAAACAATCTATCAAGTGAAAGCAAATACTCAAAACGGGGAAGTTTCGCATATCATGTTAATCACCGATGAGCAAAAGAATCTGGCTCAAGTTTTTAATTTTGGGTGACCCAGTGTCGAAGTCAGGAGGCCCGTTTGAAGCAGGTACTCTAAGTACTCTAGGCACTCTAGGCACTCTAGGCACTCTAGGCACTTCTCTAAATATCCGTCGCTCTTCTTACAGGCTCCCTCCTGAAAACAAAACCTGTTCGTGAGGGAAGATAAAGGTAGAGATACAATGGTGCATTGATCATGTTTCTTTCAGCTTTTTTAATTGAAAGATATACTCTGCTTCTGTCGATTCTGTCGAAACCTCCGAAATCAGGATCATCCGAATCAAGAACGATCCTGAAACGTCCCTGGACCGGTATGCCGTAATCGGTGAATGATGTTACAGGGTTGAAATTGAAAACGAACAACAGCTCACCCCTCGTAAAAGCTACTACTTTGTCAGCATTATTTTCATAGATCCTGTCTATCCAGGGATTATCGAGAAGCCTGAATTTATTATGAAGGTTTACCATACTGCGGTCGAACCGGCCCAGATAATAATATTTCAGGTCTCTGTCATCCGCAAGATGCCATTGTCTCCTTGCATACTGGTAACTCCAGTTATTACCTTCTCTGGGAAAATCAATCCATTCAGGGTGCCCGAATTCATTGCCCATGAAAGTAAGGTATCCGCCTCCGGCTGTGCCGAAAGTAATAAGCCTTATCATCTTGTGAAGAGCAATCCCCCGGTCAATATTGAAAGTGTGTGTTGATTTCTGCATACCGGTATACATCTCCGCATCAAGCATTCTGAATATCAGAGTTTTATCACCCACAAGCGCCTGGTCGTGGGATTCACAATAGGATATTATCTTTTCTTCAGGGCGGTGCTGTGACAGCTCGTACATCAGCTTTCCCATTTCCCAGTTTTCATCGGGAGTATCTTTTACTAGCTTGATCCAGTAATCAGGAACCCCCATTGAGAGACGGTAATCAAATCCGTATCCTTTTTGGGATGTTGATGAAGCCAGACCGGGCATACCGCTCATCTCCTCGGCAATCGTGATTGCACCAGGTTTGAATTCATGGATGAGCCTGTTTGCAAGAAACAGGTAGGTGAGTGCATCCTGATCCTGGTTCCCGTCGAAATATTCACCATACGACGTAAAATTCTTTTCGAGCCCATGATCATAATATATCATGCTTGTGACACCGTCAAACCTGAAACCGTCAAATTTATACTCCTCAAGCCAGTACCTGCAATTCGAAAGAAGAAAATGGATCACATTATCCTTACCATAGTCAAAACACAGCGAATCCCAGGCCCTGTGATACCTTCTTTCATTCGGGTGAAAATACTGCCCCGGAGAACCGTCGAATAATCCCAGACCTTCATTTATGTTTTTAACAGAATGGGAATGGACAAGATCCATGATAACTCTTATTCCTGCAGAATGAGCTTTATCGATGAGTTCCTTGAGCTCTTCCGGGGTGCCGAACCTTGAAGAAGCGGCAAAGAAGCTTGATACATGATAGCCAAATGAGCCATAGAATGGATGCTCCTGTATCGCCATCAGCTGGATTGTATTATACCCTGATTCTATAACTCTGGGTAGAACTCTTTCGGTAAATTCCTTGTAAGTCCCTGTCTTCCATTCCTCAGTAGCCATTCCCACGTGAGCTTCATATATCACGGGCGATGTCGATTCAGGATTGAAGTCTTCCACGTTCCACTTATATTTCTCAGGCGGATCCCAAACCTGGGCAGTGAAGATCTTGGTTGATTCATCCTGTACCAGCCGGTTTGCATACGAAGGTATTCGCTCTCCTTTTCCTCCATGCCAGTGTACAGATAACTTGTATAGCTCTCCATGCCACAAAGAATCGTATGGCAGGTGGATTTCCCAGTCACCATTGGAATTAATTCTGTTCAGAAGATATTTCTGCGTATCCTTCCAATGGGTAAAATTGCCGGTAAGAAAGATACTTGTCGCATTTGGAGCCCATTCCCTGAAAACCCAGCCTTCATATGTCCTGTGCAGACCATAATAATGATGCCCCATTGCAAACCCCGGAAGAGAGCCGCTACCTGAAAGATGAACCTCCTTCAGAAGACATTTTTCTATTCTCTCATCAATGACTTTCCGGAATGGATCCAGCCATGGATCAGAATTATAAAACGGAGCAGGACTCATGGGAAAAAATAATATATAAAAGTACAAAAACTAATTCATAATCAGGGCTCTTTTCACAGGCTTTGCTAATTTTGCAGGCATATAAAATGGAAATGTTAATTCACAGAGGATATGAGGGATTTAATCCTGTGAAACCCGTTGTTACTGTCGGAGTTTTCGATGGGGTACACAGGGGACACAGAGTGCTTTTGGGGACACTCGTTTCCAGGGCAAAAGAAACAGGTGGCGAATCGGTCGTCATAACATTTTCTTCCCATCCCCGGCATGTACTTGGCAAAGAGTTCGCAGAAGAATTGTTTCTCACTAGCGAATCGGAAAAAATTGCCATGCTTGAACATTTGAATATTGACCATCTTTTAATTGTCGATTTTAATCTGGAATTCAGCAAGACAGGTGCATGTGATTTCGTAAGAAATGTGCTCCTGGGAAAGCTTTCTGCCAGGTACCTGATTTTTGGCTATGATCACAGGATAGGCAGGGAAGGAGAAGGTGATTTTAACACAATACGCCGGTGTGAAGGAATATCCGGCCTGGGAGTTGAACAGGCTAATGGTGTCTTCTCAGGCGAGGTGGCAATAAGCTCTTCGTCTATCAGGGAGGCTCTCCTCACCGGGAATCTTGAAGTTGCCAACGAATTGCTCGGTTATCCTTACCAGCTTAGTGGTACTGTAATAACCGGAAAAAAGATCGGCAGATCATTTGGTTTCCCGACCGCTAACATCAGACCCGATGCCGGTAAGCTTATACCTGCTAATTCTGTCTATGCAGTTGAAGTACTGATCGGGTCAAAAAGACATATAGGAATGCTGAGCATTGGCACAAATCCGACTGTGAATGTGCAGTCGCTGACACGAAGTATTGAGGTTCACATTATCGGATTTAATGAGAATATCTATGGCATGACAATCACTGTCAGATTCATGAAAAGACTGAGAGGTGAAAAAAAGTTTCCGGATATTCAGGCCCTGGCAAAACAGATGGAGACAGATAGACTTGAGACATTAAATCTGTTAAGTTAATTTTCATATATTTGCTGACTCAAATTTTTAAACAATGAATATCAACGCAGAAACCATGCAGTTTAAAGTAAAAGACATGTCACTTGCCGATTTTGGCAGGAAAGAAATCGAAATAGCGGAAAAAGAAATGCCGGGGCTCCTGGCCATCAGGAAGAAGTTTTCATCATCGAAACCGCTCAAGGGGGCAAGGATAACAGGCTCGCTCCACATGACAATCCAGACTGCAGTCCTAATTGAAACTCTGAAAGAACTCGGAGCAGATGTCCGTTGGGCAAGCTGTAATATATTCTCAACTCAGGATCATGCTGCCGCGGCTATTGCAGCTGCAGGTATTCCCGTTTTTGCCTGGAAGGGAGAAACACTTGAAGAATACTGGTGGTGTACTGCCCAGGCGCTTACATTCCCGGGAGGGAAAGGTCCTAACCTTATTGTTGACGATGGTGGCGATGCTTCTCTTACTTGTTCATCTTGGTTATAAGGCTGAAAAAGATCCCTCCGTCCTGAACAAACAAGCTTCAAACAGGGAAGAAGCTATAATTCTTGACACTCTTAAGTCAATACTTGTTGAAGAACCGGGTAAATGGCATACGTGCAGTAAAAGATCTTAAGGGTATCTCGGAAGAAACAACAACAGGTGTTCACAGACTCTATCAGATGATGGAGAACGGCGAATTGCTGGTACCTGCTATCAATGTGAACGATTCAGTCACAAAATCAAAATTCGATAATCTTTATGGGTGCCGTGAATCACTGGCCGATGGTATCAAGAGGGCCACTGATGTAATGATTGCCGGTAAAGTTGTTGTCGTTTGCGGTTATGGTGATGTCGGAAAGGGCTGTGCAAAATCGATGAGATCTTACGGAGCAAGGGTTATAATAACAGAAATTGATCCGATCTGTGCCTTACAGGCTGCAATGGAAGGTTTTGAGATTAAACCTGTTGAAGATGCCCTCGATGAAGGTAATATCTTTGTTACAGCAACAGGGAACAAGGATATAATCACACTGGAACACATGATGAAGATGAAGGACCAGGCGATAGTTTGCAATATCGGCCATTTCGATAATGAGATCCAGATGGACAGGCTCAATGAGATGAAAGGCATAAAAGTGATAAATATCAAACCGCAGGTTGATAAATATCAATTTCCCGATGGGCACTCAATATTCATCCTTGCAGAAGGTCGACTTGTTAACCTTGGTTGTGCAACCGGCCATCCTTCATTTGTAATGAGCAACTCTTTCAGCAACCAGACTCTTGCTCAGATTGATCTCTGGACAAAGAAATATGAAATTGGTGTTTACAGGCTTCCGAAATATCTCGATGAAGAAGTTGCACGGCTGCATCTTGAGCAACTGGGTGTGAAACTTACCAAACTTACTAAATCACAGGCTGATTATATAGGAGTTCCTGAAGCAGGACCATATAAACCTGAGCATTACAGGTACTAATAATAAGCTGTAGAGGCGATAGAGGCTTTAAAGGCGGTAACTTCTGATTCCTTGCCTTTACAGCCTTTATAGCCTTTACAGCCTTTACAGCCTTTAATACAATTTTTTCTAGTTATTCCAAACCCTTATATACCTGCCCTCAAAGCTTGTATGGTAATTCTTCAGTGGGTACCGGCTTACTCCCGATGCAGGGGTCCCATATGATAACAGTTCGAAAGTGGACTTGCATTTAGGACAAACTGCCTTGGCAAAGCCTGTCGGATCAATATTGACCGGGATGGCCGAACCGTCGAGAGAATAATCATGCGGGCAGGTACGGTCATAAGCGAAGAATTCATCTACACCCCGTGAGACTATGATCCCACTCCCTGCGTAGCCTGAGGCATACCTGTCGTTATTGGTTGATGAATTTATTAGAACGCTGCCACCGATTCCCTGAAGCTCAGCAAACCGGACGTCGTCAATATCCAGGTAAAAATCCACAACGACATCCGGTATGATATCATTCTTTTTATTGCAGGATACTGTCAGGACAATTGACAGAACTGCAATGAAAAAAAAGTATAATTTTGATGAACTCATTTTACTGAATCAGTTTTAAAAGTAAATATACCGGTCATTTACGCACTCTTTATTCTTAATATTGTTTTTCAATCAATGAACAGATTAATTTATACAAAGATACTTGTCTTTCTTTTGGTTATTTCAGTGTTTGGAGTTTCGTGCAGTAATTTTTCAGCCAGGTCAGCTTCAAGGAAAGCTGAGAAACAGATGGCCGGGTCCAGCAGATCTGTCCGTAAGGTGAGGGAATCGCGGAAAGTCAGGATGGCCAAAGCGGCGCAGGAAAGAAATCAGTCAAGGTTAAAGAAGGAATATAAGAAATCAGTCACCCGTTCAAGAAAACGGACTTACGACATACAATCGCCTGATGTGCAAGCCAGGATGAAGAGGAATGATGCTAAAATCTCCGAAAGGGAAAAAGAAAAAGATAAAAAATCAAGGTCTGAATCCAGGAAAAGGGCAAAGAAATTCAGGTAATAAGGTCCAAATACGGCCACTTCCAGCCTGAAAGTATACACAATGCCCGAAATGATTGAACAAATTTTATGGTTTTTAATGGTTTTTTAATTTTTTTGCAGTAGATTTGTATTTAATATATGAATGTTAACTGAAGAGTTCCGAAAAACCGGAATTCTTCTCTTTTTTTTGCTATAACAGAAAAGAAATGTCTGAGGTTGTATACGTCACGGAAGAGGGTCTTCAGAAACTGAAAATTGAACTTGATCAGTTGAGAAATATCGAAAGGCCTTTGATATCCAGGCAGATAGCTGATGCCCGGGATAAGGGAGACCTTAGCGAAAATGCAGAGTATGCAGCTGCCAAGGAAGCTCAGGGCATGCTTGAGATGAAAATTAATAAGCTCGAGGATATTGTTGCCCGATCAAGGGTAATTGATGAATCTAAAATTGATGCACAGACTGTAAGGATTCTTAGCAGGGTAAAGATCAGGAACAAAGCCAATAATTCAGTTATGGAATACCAGCTTGTTCCTGAAAGCGAAGCTAACTTCAAGCAAGGTAAGATTGCTGTTAATTCTCCTATAGCCCAGGGACTAATCGGAAAAAAAGTAGGTGAGACTGTAGATATTAAAGTTCCTTCAGGTGTGATTCACTTCGAAATTGTATCAATTTCATTATAGAAAGTTTTCTATCAGGTATGGCAAGCATTTTCACAAAGATCATTAATGGTGAAATACCTTGTTACAAGGTGGCTGAAGATGAAAATTATTTCGCCTTCCTCGATATCAATCCGTTAAAAAAGGGCCATACGCTTGTTATTCCAAAGAAAGAAATCGATTATATCTATGATCTCGATGATGAGATGCTGGCCGGAATATGGGTTTTTTCGAAAAAAATTGCAGCAGCAATAAAAGACGCTTATCCTTGTAACAGGATAGGAATCGCTGTCCTTGGCCTTGAAGTGCCCCATGCTCATATTCATCTTATTCCGATGGATGCTCTTAATGATCTGAATTTCAGGAATCCCAAACTGAAATTCACCCCTGATGAATTCCGGGAAATAGCAGCAAACATTTCCAGGAGATTATCGTAAGTCTGTCAATTTGCGGCAATTTATTTATCTTTAAGTGATAAATTCCGCTGCATTGAAATGGTTATACGATCTACGGGATGATTTCCTTTCCCTCTTGTTTCCGCGTGTCTGTTATGGTTGCGGCAGCCATCTTTTGAGGAATGAGGATGTGATCTGTACAGAATGCCAGGTGATTATTCCAAGGACGGGTTATCATTTGCAGCCAGGCAATCCGGTTGAACAGCTTTTCTGGGGCAGATGCCCGGTCAGTAAAGCTGCTGCATTTTCATTCTATAACCATGGCAGCCGTATAAGAAATCTTATCCATAACCTGAAATATAAGGGGATCCGGGAGATCGGGACTGAACTTGGATTGATCTATGGCAGTTCGCTCAGGTCAACAGGATTTCTTGATAGTATTGACATTATTCTTCCGGTTCCTCTTCATCCCGCAAAAGAACGCAGCAGGGGTTTTAACCAGACCAGGATAATCTCCGATGGAATTTCAGCAGCGACAGGGATCGCTGTACTCGATGGGGTTCTTGTCAGGGCAGTGAAGACACAAACACAGACCAGGAGATCGCGTTATGAGAGATGGACCAATGTAGAAGGAATCTTCCGTGTTACTTGTCCTGAAATGCTGGAAGGCAAGAATATTCTTCTGATAGATGATGTGATAACAACAGGATCGACTATCGAGGCATGCGTAAGCGAATTGACAAAAATAAAAGGTGTGACTGTCAGTGTTGCAGCGCTGGCATGTGCCGTGATGTAGTTCTAGCTCTGCTTTATCCTGCCCGGGTTCTTGTTCATGAAATCCTTCCAGCTGTTGAATTTTTTCTCACTGACAGGGTTGTTTGTCTGGTAAAAATGGCATAATGCTGCGGCAAGTCCGTCGGTTGCGTCGAGTTTGAAATCTGAAAGAGAGAATTTCAGAATGCTCATAAGCATGCAGGCAACCTGTTCCTTTGATGCGGCTCCCTGTCCGGTTATTGACATTTTTATTTTCCTCGGAGCATATTCAAAGATTGGCACTGAACGGGAGAGAGCTGCAGCAATCGCGGCGCCCTGGGCTCGTCCCAGTTTCAGCATCGACTGTACATTTTTACCATAGAAAGGAGCTTCAATAGCCAGTTCATCAGGATGGTATTCATCAATAATTCCTGAAGTTCTTTCGAAAATATGTTTAAGCTTAAGATAATGATCACCAAATTTTGAGAGATCGATAGCCCCTATTGTAATCAGTTCCGGATTATTCCCATTACATCTTATGACGCCATACCCGGTTATTGTAGTTCCGGGATCTATTCCCAGTATAATCCGTTCTTTTGCACTGGTTTTCAAAATGGAGATAAGTCTTTGTGGCACGTTATTGACCGGTGACTAATATAGTCCTTTTTCACCACATGTAGAATTATGCTCTCAGCTTAATGGCAGACTACATAAGGGAAAAGTTTGAGAGAGGTCATTTTTTCTGAAATAAAAATGAGAATGTATCAAAAGACAAAATCCATTAACCGCAAAGGTCGCAAAGGCTTTCGCAAAGGTCGCAAAGAATTTCGCAAAGATCGCAAAGGTTTATATTTCAGTATTTTAACTTTGCGTGCTTTGCTTCAACTTTGCGTACTTTGCGGTTAAAAAGGATTCTTGATACTTAATAATTAGGATCTTATTTATCCGGCTGGATGAATGAATTATTTATCCAGTCAGGTTTTTCTGAGTAACGAGGACCGTTTTTGAAAACACTGAAGCTCTTTGCAGTAAAATTGCCGTTTTCCAGGTAGCGGATCGCTTCCTTAAGGTTTGCTTCCTGCCTGTCTCCGAAATCATGTGTTATGTCGTCAGCGACAAGTTTATTAGGTGGAATTCCTTTGAAATATTCTCCCAGGCCCTGTGAATTAACCGTTTTGAAAGTAACAGGAGCCATTGCATATTTCTTTCCTGTCGTATTTCTATGTCCAACATACCAGATATTCATGCCCGTAGGTTTACCGTGAGTGGTATCACCGACGCTGACCACAGTTATATGAGGATTGAGACCATTCATTACAGCTTCACTTGCCGACGCAGTTCCACGACTGGTTATCACAACCAGTCTCTTGAGTCCAAGTGAGTTTGCATTAGATTCAAATGGCCAGGCTATATTTACCCTACTGTCATTCTGGTGCCTGGTATTATACTGAAACTTTGCGAAAGTTTTTCCTGTAAGCTCATTACCTCCGATCATGCTGGCCAGAGTCTGAGCAACTGCCAGTATGCCGCCGCCGTTATACCTCAGGTCGAGCACCAGGTCCTTGACATTGTTCTGCTTGAAGAAAGCAAAAGCAGTGTTGAGTTCCTCAGTAGAAGGCGTAATGAACTGCTCAAAAACGAGATGCCCTGTTATTCCGCTTTTCAGATGAAGCGTGTCATAAAAGAGAACTGAATTTACAGTAAAGCTTTGTTTGGTTGAACTTATTGCGACGTCAGATCCATCTGGTTTTGTGAACACAAAAGCGTTGGTAACACCTGCGGTTGAAGGTCCGAGAGCACTGTTATATGCAGCGCCATCATTTGCTTTCATTGCCGCAGCAATGTCAACGCCGTTAATTGTCTTTACAATCCAGCCCCTTCTGACACCTTCAGCATAAAGAGGTGATTTGTTATAGATCATCGCGATCCTTGCTTTACCTGCATTATCGAGACCTATTCTGAAGCCATGGCCCACAAATTCACCTCCCATCTCAGCAATGAATTCATCATAATCGGCAATAAAGCTCCAGCGATCCAGCTCTTTATATCTCACTGCTTCAAGATACTTGTAAGGATCACTGTAGTTTTCCCTAGTAACATTTGGCATTTTATCATACCAGAGATACCACTCCTTCATTACGTAATGCAGAGTATCCCTGGCCATTGCAGGTGTCAAACCTGTACTATTATTGGGGTTAGGCTCAGGTTCAGGTTCGGGGTCATCCTTCTTACATGAATATACCAGCGAAAGGATGGCTATAATTAAGACCAATAGTTTTTTCATCGTAAATGTATATAGTATTGCAAAATGTAAATATAATTATAACCGTTTACACTAACCTTTGTTTACGGCTCTGTATCAAAATTCCGAGTATGATCAGCAATAATCCTGCCACAGTTGTATAATAAACATGTTCACCAAGAACAAAATGCACAAGAATCAGAGACAGGAATGGTGCAAGATAAACAAGATTACTGACCTTGTCTGTTGAAGAGGCTAATTGAAGTGCTTTGAGCCAGAAAAGAAAGGTTATTCCCATTTCGAATAATCCGATATAAACCGATGCAACAATACCCCTGGCAGTAAAGGTTTCATTAAAACCTCCTGTTACAAGCATGGTGATCAGGAGGAAGAATGAACCAAAAAGGAAATTTAAAAACAATTTTACAGATTCATCGCGCCTGTCCCTGATATTAAATATAAAATAAAATGACCAGAAAATGGAACTGCCGGTTGCAAGCAGTACTCCCTGAGGATTTGACTCACCTGGGCTAAACAATTTGCCCTGTGAAGAGATTACATAAACTCCTGCAAAACTTATGAATAATGCAATAAAGCTTTTTGCCGGGATCTTCTGTTTCAGGATAGGAACCGATAAAAATACCAGTATGATGGGCCAGACCATATTCAGAGGTTGAGCTACCTGTGCAGGCAGAAGGGTATAAGCTTTCAGGAGTATTATATAGTAGATAAAGGGATTAATGAACCCAAGTAATGCTGAGTTCAGTAATTCCTTTCGGGATGAGGCGTTTATGCAACAAAACTTGTTTTCAATAACAATTGCGATAAAAAGAGCGATTGTTGAGGTGAATGATGCTATCGTAAGCATCTGAAGAATGCTCAAGTTCCTTCAGGCTTATCTTGAATGCTGTGGGAACTGTAGCCCAGAACAGGATGGCAATGAGTGCATAAACGTAGGATTTTCTTTGAACCTGACCCCCCAACCCCCCTGAAAGGTTGTTTTGTTGATATACCGAACCCCCCAACCCCCCTGAAGGGTTGTTTTGTTGATATACCGAACCCCCCAACCCCCCTGAAGGGGTATTTTGTTGATGCACCGCACCCCCCAACCCCCCTGAAGGGGGGCTCTTTCGTGATACTGGATTACTATTGTATTTCATTCATATCCAGAATTATACCCCCTTTAGGGGGCAGGGGGTGTGAGCCAAAGAGCAGGAACTTTCTATCAGGAAATCATCCCAAACCCGGTATATTTCACAAGGACTTCAGGTATTCTGATCCCTTCATCTGACTGGTTGTTTTCAAGGATTGCCGCGACTATCCTTGGAAGGGCGAGAGCGCTGCCATTGAGAGTGTGAGCAAGCCGGGTTTGTTTATCACCCTTTTCCTTAAACCTGCATTTCAGCCTGTTGGCCTGGAACGATTCAAAATTTGATACCGAGCTTACCTCCAGCCAGCGTTTCTGAGCTGCAGAATAAACTTCAAAATCGTATGTGAGAGCCGATGTGAATGACATATCGCCTCCACACAGTCTTAGTATCCTGTAAGGCAGTTCCAGTTTT
Organism: uncultured Bacteroidota bacterium; assembly: GCA_963744745.1. Taxonomy (GTDB): domain Bacteria; phylum Bacteroidota; class Bacteroidia; order Bacteroidales; family VadinHA17; genus LD21. The sequence continues at coordinate 487,931 of CAVUVD010000014.1, forward strand.
TTGATCAGGTTCTCAACATGGTCAACCATTTCATCCAGCGACTCATACGAGTGATCGGGATGCGCAATACGGACAATCTCCACTTTGTCGAACTGGTGAAGCCTGTTAAGTCCCCTCACATGAGCTCCCCACGATCCCGCCTCTCTCCTGAAGCAGGGTGTATAAGCCATGTTTTTGACAGGAAAATCGTCAGCATTAAGAATCACATCCCTGTAGATGTTAGTTACCGGGACTTCAGCGGTTGGTATCAGATAGAAATTATCGAGTGTTGCATGATACATCTGGCCCTCTTTATCCGGTAGCTGTCCGGTGCCGAAGCCCGAATCCTCGTTGACCATAATTGGTGGCATTATTTCGAGATAGCCTGCCTTTTCACCCTCATCGAGAAAGAAATTTATAAGGGCTCTTTCGAGTCTGGCTCCTTTACCTGTATATACAGGAAAACCTGCACCTGTGAGCTTGATCCCCAGGTCAAAATCGATTATTCCATACTTCTTTATCAGATCCCAGTGAGGCACTGCCCTGTCATTTAATTCAGGTACTTTACCACCCTTTCTCACCACAACATTGTCATCCGCACCATGGCCAGCCGGAACTGATTCATGAGGCAGGTTCGGGAGGCTGACAAGCTCTTTCTTCATCTCTTCTTCAATGGGGCCGAGCCTTTCAAGCAGAGTCTTTATTTCTTCCTTGAGTGTATAGGTTTTACTTTTAGCCGCCTCTGCTTCTTCTTTCTTCCCGGCTTTCATCAGGCTGCCGATTTCTTTGGAGATCCGGTTCATATCCGCCTCCATCTGGTTTGCCTTTGACTGGATTTCACGCCTGTTTGAGTCGATAGATAATATTTTTTCAATAATTTCTGCGGCGTCAAAGTTCTTTATCCTGAGACGTTGGATAACGAAATCCTTTTTCTCCCTGAGAAGGTTAATGGTCAGCATTTTCTGAGATTGTTAAATAAAAAAGCAGGCTCCTGAGAAGCCTGCTGTAAATTTATTAAAAAACTCGCGATTTCTCCCTTCCGGAGGAAAAAGAATCGGAGTATTATTCGCTTGCCGGTTTGACTGAAACGTAGGTTTTATTGTCTTTCTTTCTGCTGAAAACGATTTCGCCGTCGGTGAGCGCAAAAAGTGTATGATCTCTTCCGACGCCTACGTTGAGGCCGGGATTATGTTTTGTTCCCCTCTGACGGACAATAATATTGCCGGCTTTGGCTGTCTGGCCGCCGAAGAGTTTAACACCAAGCCTTTTACTTTCGGATTCACGACCGTTACGCGAACTACCAGCTCCTTTCTTATGTGCCATGGCTTAAATTTTTAAAGATTCTGTAATAATTGTTATTCTTCAGACGGTTTTTCGTCGGTTTTTTTACTTGCAGCTTTCCTGGTCTTCTTTTCCGTTTCATGATTTTCTTCACCTGCAGCTGCTTCGGTTTTCTTTGATTTTCTCCCGGATGATTTACCATTGAGGCTGATGATCTCAACCTGGGTAAGATCCTGACGATGTCCGTTCTTTACCCTGTAACCTTTTTTTCTCTTTTTCTTGAAGACGATCTTTTTATCTCCGCGGACATGATCAATAATCTTTCCTTCAATTACAGCGTCATTGATAACCGGCGCTCCGATTGTAATTTTTCCGTCATCATCAAGAAGGAGTACCCTGTCGAATTTAATTTCATTCCCTTCCCCTGCGTCAAGACGGTTGACAAAGATCTTCGAGCCTTCCTCGACTTTAAACTGCTGACCGCCAATTTCTACTATTGCGTACATTTCAATTCTTTTTACGTTTCTCCGTGAGGCGGATATGTTTTTCACAAATCACTTTTCACTTGCCCCGGCGGATTTATTCAATTTTGGACTGCAAAGATATAAAAATTAAGGTATTTGCAAATCAGTCTGATGAAATATTGGAAGAATTTTATTGTTTATCACAACCTCTGATGTATAACAGGCCTGCGAAACAGGTTAAAAATTGTTTGTTGAAAAAAAACAATATAGGGTATCAGGCTGTTACCCCTAATATCTCTATCTTTGTTAATAAACCTGATAACCATCCGGAACGATAATTTTTTGATATGAAGAGAGTGAAGCTTAAGGTGATGGGGATTTCCTATAGTCAGACGCAATCCGGTGCCTACGCTCTGATTCTTCTTGAGGAGAATGGAGACAGAAGGATTCCGATCATAATCGGGGGATTCGAAGCTCAGGCAATCGTCATTAAACTCGAGAATCTTGATCCGCCAAGGCCACTCACCCATGATTTATTCAAAAAATTTGCTGATGAGTTCGGTATTTATGTAACTGAGGTCATGATCTATAAACTCGAGGAGGGTGTGTTCTTCTCAAAACTCGTATGTAACAACGGAGAGAAAGAGTACTCGATTGATAGTCGGACTTCGGATGCTGTAGCGCTTGCCCTTCGGTTTGGTTGTCCCATCTTTATAACGGAAGATATACTGGAAAAAGCAGGCATTACAATCAGCCAGGCTGATTCGGACATTCAATCTGCCGATGACGATATTCCGGGACAAACCGGAAACAGGTTCGATACATATTCCGACGACGAATTATTTAAGATTATAGATGAATCGGTGAAATCTGAAGACTACGAAAGAGCCGCAGCAGTAAGGGACGAGCTTGATAAGAGGAAAAAGAAGAAAAAATAGCCTGCTGATCTATAATCCTGAATTCCCTTTAAAAAACATTTTGTTGTACTCCCGGAGTACCCCATCTTTTAGTATTTTAGTCAGGAAATTATCACCTGTTGTATAGTTATGACAATGATAATGATTGAACTTAATCTATTCCTATGAAAATGACCTTCTTAAACATGAAGAAAATCCTGTTTCCTGTAATCTTTCTGCTGCTTTGCGGTGTTGCGTCGGGTAAAGATTTCCAGGTAAAATCGCCTGATGGAAAAACTGTAGTCACCGTCAGCATCGGACCTGATATTAAATGGTCGGCGAGGTATAACAAACAGGAAATTATTAAGGCATCAAGAATCGGGCTCGAACTGAAAAGCGGGAAAGTGCTTGGGGACAATGAGAAAGTGAAAAAAACCGTAACCCGGAAAATTAATGAACTTCTTAAACCTGTTGTCCCTTATAAGCGTTCTGAGATATTCAACAATTGCAATGTCTTTGAAATTTCTTTTAAATCAGCATTTTCTGTTGAATTCAGGGTTTACAATGATGGTGTCGCATACAGGTTCAATACTGATCTGAAGGATGATCTTATTATCAGGAATGAAATTCTCGATTTTGGTTTTCCGGAAGGTTCATTTGCCTGGTACCCTCTTGAAGAGAGTTTCTTTTCACATAATGAGAGAACATTCATTTACTCATCCCTCGATACTATCGGAAAAGATCATCTTGCGAGCCTTCCGACTCTTTTCCAGACAGAAGGTATCAACGTCCTGGTAACGGAATCGGATATTGAAGATTATCCCGGAATGTGGCTGACAGGCAGAAGCCAGGGGAAATTGTCCGGGGTTTGGCCTAAGTATCCGGATCATGAACAATTAAAACGCGACCGCGACCTGACAATAACAAGTACAAAAGGGTATATCGCTGAAACTGATGGATCCCGGTCTTACCCGTGGAGAGTTTTCATCATTGCAACAGATGATGTCAGCCTGATTGGTAATGATATGGTATACAGGCTTGGAAAACCTTCAGCAATAAAGGATACTGACTGGATCAAACCGGGGCAGGTTGCATGGGACTGGTGGAATGCCAATAACATCCACGGAGTTGATTTCAGGGCAGGGATAAACAATGAAACATATAAGTATTACATCGATTTTGCGGCGGCTAACGGGCTCGAATATATAATTCTTGACGAAGGATGGTATAAGCTCGGCGATGTTACAAAGGAGGTGGAAGGAATAAATGTTTATGAGCTCTGCGAATATGGCGCCACTAAAAATGTGGGCGTAATCCTGTGGGTGGTCTGGAAATCGTTCTGGGATAAGATCGATGAATCACTCGATCTGTATCAGAAATGGGGTGTGAAAGGACTTAAGATCGACTTTATGCAAAGGGACGATCAGAAGATTGTCAATTTTTATCATGAGACAGCAAAAAAGGCAGCAGAGCATCACATGCTTGTCGATTTCCACGGAGCTTATAAACCTGATGGAATTGACCGGAAATGGCCAAATGTTATTACCCGTGAGGGGGTGAAGGGAATGGAAAACAGCAAATGGAGCCGTGATGCCAATCCTGAGCATGATGTCACTATTCCTTATACCAGGATGGTTGCAGGGTCCGATGGATTATACTCCTGGGGCAATGATCAATATGGACAAGACAAATTTCTCTTCAAATTTTACACGTCCCTCAAGCCTTGGCACCCGTGCCCACCAGGTAGCAATGTATGTGATTTATGAAAGCCCCCTGCAAATGCTTTCCGACAGCCCGTCGAACTACATGAAAGAGCAGGAAACAACCGACTTCATAAGCAAAATCCCTGTAGTCTGGGATGATATAAAATGCCTGGATGGGAAAGTTGGCGATTTTGTTGTGCTCGCAAGGAGATCAGGAGAGGATTGGTTTGTGGGAGCAATGACTGATTGGACCGAACGTACTATCGATGTCGACTTTTCTTTCCTGCCTGCAGGTAATTACAACGTCGAAATCTTCCAGGACGGAATCAATGCAGACAGGTATGCCGGTGATTATAAAATTTCAAAAAGCACTGTCAGGTCGGGAGGCAGGATAAGGATCAATATGGCTGCCGGAGGCGGATGGGTAGCGAAAGTTACAGCAATAAAATAGTCAGAATGCATGAAACAATATCTTGACCTCCTTGATCATGTTTTAAAGACGGGAACTGAGAAAACTGACCGCACCGGGACAGGCACTATCAGCGTGTTCGGTTACCAGATGAGGTTTAATCTGGATGAAGGATTTCCGGTACTGACAACCAAAAAGCTGCATCTGCGATCGATCATTCATGAGCTTTTATGGTTCATCTCAGGCGATACAAACATAAGGTATCTTAAGGAGAATGGTGTAAGGATATGGAATGAATGGGCTGATCCCGATGGGAATCTTGGTCCGGTATACGGATCTCAATGGAGATCATGGCCTGCATCCGACGGAAGGAAAATTGATCAGCTCACAGGTGTGGTAAGTTCAATCAGAAATTCACCGGATTCCAGGAGGCATATTGTCAGTGCATGGAATGTTGGCGAACTTGACAGAATGGCGCTGCCACCATGTCATCTTCTTTTTCAGTTCTATGTTGCCTCAGGCAGATTATCATGCCAGCTGTACCAGAGAAGCGCCGATATTTTTATAGGCGTTCCGTTTAATATCGCATCGTACGCCCTGCTTACAATGATGGTTGCCCAGGTCTGTGGGCTCAAACCAGGCGACTTCGTGCATACACTGGGGGACGCACACATATATCTGAATCACATTGACCAGGTAAAGCTTCAGCTTACACGGCAACCCTACAGGCTTCCTGTGATGAGAATTAATCCTGAAGTAAAAGATATTCTCAGCTTCAGATATGAGGATTTCAGCCTCGAAGGTTATGAATCACATGCGCATATAAAAGGAGATATTGCTGTTTAACATTTCATTTAATTTAAAATGATATCAATAATTGTGGCGGTTTCCGACGACTGGGGGATAGGCAGGAGCAATGATCTTTTGTGGAACATACCGGAGGATCTGAAGCGGTTCAAACGACTGACATCCGGAAAAACTGTGATCATGGGAAAGCGGACCTGGGAATCACTTCCGAAGAAACCTTTGCCGAACAGACGAAATGTTGTAATTACTGATGTCCCGGGAGAATCAATTGATAATGCCATTATGGCGTATTCGATCCGGGATGCAATGAGCAAGTGTGATAAAGGAGAGGAAGCCTTTATTATAGGAGGCGGCAGCATATACAGGCAGTTTATGCCTGTTGCTGACAGGCTTTATATAACTCATGTCCACAGCAAAGCTCCGGCAGATATCTTCTTCCCTGAGATTGATATGAAGCTATGGAAGATTACTGAGGAGGAGAAATTCCCCGCCGGTGATAATCCGGCTTATACTTATACTATTTACGAGCGCAGATAACCATTAATGTAACTCATCTTTCGCAAAAGATTTTAATCCGGTTAAACCTTGTACGATTTATTAAATCTAAGGATTGTTAATCGGATTATTAATTTCAATTCCAGAACTTATGAAAACAAAGATTTTTTTAATGATGGCAGGATTAATGCTGGCTCTTTTCTCGTGTCAGAAAGACACTGATGACATAGATCAACCTGCGCTGGACGATGCTGAATCAGAAGCTGTTGCGGATGTTGTTTTCGAAGATATCTTCAGCATTGCTGATAATGCGGCAATTCAGATCGAAGCCAAAGGTGAGGAAACAATGACAGCAGAATGCCCTGTGATCACTATCAAAAGGCCCGAAGGAGCCCTGTGGCCAAAGACAGTGACGCTTGATTTCGGTTCGGGTTGTACCGGCTTCAACGACAACACAAGGTCGGGTAAAATAATAATGGTCGTAACTGGACCAAGGCTTCAGAAAGGATCGACAAGGACAATTACTTTCGAAAACTATTATTTCAACGAAATGAAAGTTGAAGGCACCAAAGTTTTCACTAACAAGGATTACAATTCATCCAATAATCTTGTGGTTTCTGTTGAACTTACCGGAGGCAAGGTTACTTTTCCCGACGGAAAGACAATCGAGAGAACTGTCAGTCACGAAAGGGAGTGGACCGGTGGTTTACTCACACCCAACATCTGGGACGATGAATGCCTTGTTACAGGCGAGGCAAGCGGAAAGACAAGGAACGATGTTGTTTACTCAAATACAATTATGACTGCGTTACACTGGAAACGTGCCTGCCGATTCATTACAGAAGGTATTGTGAAAATGGAGCGCAGCAACGATGAGATTCCGGTAACCCTCGATTATGGTGACGGGGAATGCGACGCAAAGGCAGTAGTTACAAGAGGAGAGCAGTCAAAAGAAATACTTCTGAGACACAAGGTGAAATAGATGATTTCGGATTGCGGATTGAAGATTTCGGATTTAAAATTCCGCAATCGTAAATCCGCAATCCGAAATCTTATGATGCTTTAAGTACCTGGAGATCTACTTTTTCCAGTTTTGGTGAGGCGTATTCAACTGTTATCTCGAGCTGTTTTGTTTTCACCGAGGGCATTTCAAACATAGCGTCGAGCATAATTGTTTCGCAGATTGACCTTAATCCCCTGGCTCCCAGCTTATACTCCACAGCTTTATCAACAATATATTCGAGCACATCTTCACTGAAGGAAAGCTCTATGCCGTCCATTTTAAAGAGTTTGATATATTGCTTAACCAGGGCATTCTTTGGTTCAGTCAATATAGCTCTGAGAGCATTCCTGTCGAGAGCATGAAGATGAGTAAGTACCGGAAGCCTTCCGATAATCTCGGGTATCATACCATAAGCCCTGAGATCCTGGGGAGCAATATACTGGAGGAGATTATTCTTATCGATTTTCTCCCTGACCTTTGTGGTACCGTAACCAACGATCTGTGTGTTCAGTCTCTGGGCGATCCTTTTCTGAATTCCTTCAAATGCACCTCCGCAAATAAACAGGATGTTCTTGGTATCGACAGGGATCATCTTCTGCTCCGGGTGCTTCCTTCCTCCCTGTGGAGGAACATTCACTATCGATCCTTCGAGAAGCTTTAGCAATCCCTGCTGTACACCTTCACCCGAAACATCACGTGTTATTGAAGGGTTATCACCTTTTCTCGCAATTTTATCGATCTCATCAATAAAGACAATACCCTTTTCCGCAGCCTTGACATCATAATCGGCGTTCTGCAGCAGCCTGGTGAGAAGGCTTTCAATGTCTTCGCCGACATATCCGGCTTCAGTCAGAACAGTTGCATCAACAATTGTAAAAGGGACATGGAGCATTTTGGCAATTGTCCTGGCAAGAAGGGTTTTTCCGGTTCCTGTCTCACCAACCAGGATGATATTTGATTTTTCGATCTCAATATCTTCAGGATCGGTTTTCTGCATCAACCTTTTATAATGGTTGTAGACAGCCACGGAAAGTATCTTCTTGGCAGTGTCCTGTCCTATTACATATTGATCGAGAAACTTCTTAATCTCGAGAGGCTTTAAAAGATTAATTTTGTCAAAAGCAGGGTTTTTCTTACTCCCGAGTTCCTCGTTCATTATGGCATGTGCCTGCTCGATACAATGATCGCAGATATGCCCTTCGAGTCCGGCAATAAGAATATTAGCTTCTTTTTTTGTTCTTCCGCAGAAAGAGCATTTATCCATCAGGAAGTTTTTTCATTTTTAAGGAGGACCTCATCGATCATCCCGTAATTTTTTGCTTCAACCGAAGTCATCCAGTAATCCCTGTCAGCATCTTTTTCAACTTTTTCAACAGGATTACCTGAATGAAGCGCTATTATTTCGTACAATTCCCTTTTAAGCTTCAGGATCTCCCTCACAGTAATCTCGATATCAGATGCCTGACCCTCTGCACCTCCCATTGGCTGATGTATCATGATTCTCGAATGTTTGAGAGCCGATCTTTTGCCTTTGGTGCCGGCAGTCAGAAGAACTGCGCCCATCGATGCAGCCATACCGGTACAGATTGTTGCAATATTTGCAGTAATATACTGCATCGTATCGTAAATTCCAAGACCGGCATTCACCGAACCTCCCGGTGTATTAAAGTATATCTGAATATCCCTGGTAGGATCGGCTGAATCGAGATAAAGCAACTGAGCCTGGATAATGTTTGCAGCATAATCATCTATCGGCAACCCCAGGAAGATTATCCTGTCCATCATCAGCCGCGAAAAAACATCCATGGAGGCAACATTCAGTTGTCTTTCCTCAATGATTGTCGGTGAAATATAACTGCCGACAACAGACTTGTAACGATGAAGGTTAAGACTGCTTATTCCCCTGTTACTCCTGGCGTATTTACCAAAATCGTCTAGTATGGCCATATTTTCAGTTTTTTAAGTTTATCTGTAAAGATAACAAATTAAGTGCCTAAAGTGCCTAGAGTGCCTAGAGTACTTAAAGTTACGTCAATCTGGCATTAAGGATGACAGTCAACCGACAGACCGTCATACAATCTGAAAACTACTCAAAGAGCTTATTGAATTCTTCAGCAGTTACAGCTTTATCTTCAAGTTTTACCTTGTTCCGGAAAATTGCTATCACTTTATCTTCAAGTATCTTGTCGGCAATCCGCTTTGCATCATCTTCACGCTTAAGGGTTTCCCGTGCGTATTTTTCTATCTGTTCATCGGTTGCGTAATAAAGTCCGTAAGACTGGAACTGGTATCTGGTTATGTTTGATGCTTCTGTCACTAATTCTTCCTCAGTGATTTTAACCTCATTTTCCCTGGCAATTTTATTCTTGATCAGCTGCCATTTCAGGTCTTTCCTGAAGCTGTCGAATTCCCCTTCAATCTGCTCGGGAGTGGCTTTCTCATTAACCCTGATCAGCCATTTCTTAAGAAATTCTTCAGGAAGTTTTATCTCGGTTTTCCCGAGAGCAAGAGCTTTGAGGTCGACCATGAGCTTATACTCCGATTCTTTCTTAAGGTTTGAAGATATCTCTTCATCGATTTTCTTCATGAACTCCTCTTCGCTTGTAACCACCCCTTCACCATATACTTTATCGAACAGTTCCTGGTTAAGTTCAGCAGGATAAAAACGGCTGATCTCTTTGATAATGAAACGGAAGCTTCCGGTAATCCCTGTAACATCATCCCTTTTCATTCTGAGTATCCCTGCTATTTCGCTATCGTTCGGATATGCTTTTCTCAGGTCAAAATCGATTATTTCACCGCGAGCTTTCCCTATGAACAGATCTTTTATCTCCTGATCCTTGATCATGTCGATGCCAAGCGATGTGTCTTCAGCAGCGGGTCCTCCTTCAACTGTATTACCGCTATCATCGATTTTTGCTATTGAACCTTTCAGAACATCTTTTTCCTCAACTTTTTCTTCCTGTCTGAGTTCACCAAAACGACGTTTATAATTGTCTGTATAATCGTTCCTCATCTTCTCATCAATTGTGATCTCATAGTGTGTAACCACATCCTTGTCGGAAATTGGAATGTCAATAACCGGTGAAAGTCCGAGCTCGAATGAGAAAGTGAAATCATCCTGACTATCGAAATCGATTATTTCATGTTCATCAGTTTTTGGAAGCGGGTCACCGAGTATTTCAATCTTTTCGTCGGTTATATATTTCTGAATGTTTTCAGTAATAACCTTATTAATTTCATCAATACGGACGGCTTTACCATAAATCTTTTTAATAAGCCCGATGGGAACCATTCCGGGACGAAATCCTTTAATGTTTGCCTTTTTCCTGTAATCTTTCAGAACTGACTCAACCTTTTCATCATAATCAGGCTTTTCGATCTTCACAGTCAGCACGGCATTAAGGTCGTCGATGTTTTCTCTTGTAATGTTCATTTTGTATTTTTGTTAAAAAGTGCGGATGAAGGGACTCGAACCCCCACGCCCTTAAGGCACAAGATCCTAAGTCTTGCTCGGCTACCAATTACGACACATCCGCGTGAAAAATTCCCGCAAAGGTAAGATTATTTATCAGGAAAACAAACAGGTTTGATTACTTGCGGAGCTCAAAATTCTTTCCAAGATACACTTTTCTTACATGCTCATCTTCTGCTAATTGTGAAGATGTACCTGATTTCAGAATCCTTCCCTCAAAGAGCAGGTATGCCCTGTCGGTGATGGAGAGTGTCTCATGGACATTGTGATCGGTTATAAGGATTCCGATATTTTTTTTCTTCAGTTTTGAAACAATTTCCTGGATATCTTCAACTGCTATAGGGTCGACACCTGCAAAAGGTTCATCTAGAAGGATGAAATTTGGCTTGAGCGCAAGCGCCCTTGCAATCTCGGTTCGTCTTCTCTCCCCTCCGGAAAGCTGTATTCCTTTATTTTTCCTGATCTTCTGAAGGCCGAATTCATTGATAAGTGTTTCGAGCCTCTCCTGCTGTTCACTTTTCGGAAATTTTGACATCTCAAGTACAGCCCGGATATTATCTTCTACCGACATGTTCCTGAACACAGACGCCTCCTGTGCAAGGTACCCGATACCTTTTCTTGCTCTTTTGTACACGGGCAATGTGGTTATATCCTCATCGTCCAGGAAGATATGGCCTTCTCTGGGCCTGATTAGTCCTACGATCATGTAAAATGATGTGGTCTTCCCCGCGCCGTTAGGACCAAGTAATCCGACAATTTCACCCTGCTGAACCTCAATTGATACATTGTCAACAACAGTCCTGCTCCGGTATTTCTTAACAAGATTTTCAGTATACAGTTTCATCAGTCAGTATATGCTGTTTCTGAGTTTCCGTCATTCATGAATTCCTTGTATTCTTTATCCTTCTGCCTCATAACTCTGGCCGATATCAGTATGCTGACTTCATATAAAATCAGCAACGGTATTGCAACGAGAGTCTGAGAAAAGACATCGGGAGGCGTGATTATCGCCGAAATAATAAAGATAACAACAATAGAGTGTTTCCTGTATTTCCTCATGAACTGGGGTGTAACTATCCCGACTTTTGTGAGGAAGAAGGCTATTATAGGAAGTTCGAAAACCAGGCCGGTTGCCAGGCAGATAGATGTGAGGGTTCCGATATAGGATCTTACATTTATCTGGTTAATAACAGTCGGGTCAATTTCATATGTGCTGAGGAAATGTATTGAAAGTGGAGCAAGAACGAAATAGCCGAACAACACCCCGGTGAAGAACAGTAGAGATGAAGCTGTTACTGCTCCTTTGGCATATTTGGCCTCACTGTCTTTCAGGGCAGGCTTGAAAAACTGCCAGAATTCCCATAAGATGACCGGGAAGGCAAGGATCAGTCCGGATACGATTGAAGCAGTAATATGAGTCGTTATTTGTCCCGACATCTTGATATTGATGAGCGTTACCGGATTCTGATTTATGCACAATGCCGGTACGTTCAGCAGATCGGCCAGGTTACAGAGCAGTCTGTTTGTAAAAAAACCTGGTTGCTGTGGTCCGAGGATCACTTTCCCGAAGATGAAGCCTTTGAATATAAAGGCAATTATCATAAATATTACTATAGCGAGTATGGAACGGATGATATGCCATCTCAACTCTTCCAGATGTTCAAGGAAAGACATCTCATTCTCACCATCCTTTTTCCCTTTATTCCAAAATTTTGCCATGCGTCCCGGTTAAAATTTTCCTTTAAAATGAGCGTGTAAAGATGATAAATCTTCTTCTGCAAAACAATATTAATCTTATTCCGTTAGAAATTAAACATGTACGGCTTCGTAACGGGCACTTTTGTCATATTTTATCGCTCAGGGCCACCTCATGATGGTGCAATGAGCTGAGATTTTTTATTTTTGCCCGTAAAATCCGTATAACGGGGATAATATCAATTCTTGCCTTTTTAATTGAAAGAGGAAATCATTTTTAATAAAAATTATGGCGTTATATAACTATGATTTACTAACTTTATATATAAACAATAAATGAATTTCGTGTTGAAGGACAGTGTTATGCTCAATGATTCCACCATTCATGATTACCTCAAAAAGTATTTTGGTTTTGATACTTTCAAGGGTAACCAGGAACCTATTATAAAAAATGTGATTGCGGGGAGGGATACTTTTGTTTTAATGCCAACCGGCGGAGGCAAATCACTATGCTATCAGCTGCCGGCCGTGATGAAGACCGGAACGGCCATTGTGATCTCACCGCTGATCGCACTTATGAAAAACCAGGTTGATGCAATGAGAAACTTCAGTACTGAGGACGAGGTTGCTCATTTTCTCAATTCTTCACTTACAAAGACAGAAATAGCAAGGGTAAAAAACGATGTTGTTAACGGAAAAACCAAGTTATTGTATGTCGCTCCCGAATCACTTACCAAAGAGGAGAACATTGAATTTCTGAAGAGTGTTGAAATATCATTTTATGCCATCGATGAGGCACACTGTATCTCAGAGTGGGGGCATGATTTCAGACCGGAGTACAGAAGGATACGACCCATTATCGATACAATAGGCCGTTCCCCGATAATTGCCCTTACTGCAACTGCCACCCCGAAAGTCCAGCACGATATTCAAAAGAACCTTAGCATCCTGAATGCTGACGAATTCAAATCATCATTCAACAGACCAAACCTTTATTACGAGGTGAAATCAAAACAGGATGTCTCTAAGGAAATAATAAAGTACATTAAGAACAATCCAGGCAAATCCGGCATTATTTATTGTCTGAGCAGGAAAAAGGTGGAGGAGATTGCAGAGCTCCTGAAAGTTAATGGTATCAAGGCGCTTGCTTATCATGCCGGGATGGATTCAGCAACGCGTACAGCCAACCAGGATAAGTTCCTAATGGAGGAAGTGGATATTATTGTCGCCACTATTGCATTCGGTATGGGAATCGATAAACCTGATGTCAGGTTTGTGATCCATTATGATATACCTAAAAGTCTTGAAGGTTATTACCAGGAGACCGGGCGGGCCGGCAGGGATGGGGGAGAAGGGAACTGCATTGCCTATTACAGCTATAACGATATTATCAAGCTTGAAAAGTTCATGCAGGGCAAACCGATTGCAGAACAGGAAATAGGCAAACAGCTGCTGCTTGAAACTGTTTCTTATGCTGAATCCTCAGTATGCAGAAGGAAATTGCTGCTTCATTATTTCGGCGAAGAATACCCAAAAGAAAATTGTGAGGCTTGCGACAACTGCCTGCACCCGAAAGCCCAGTTCGAAGGAAGCGAGGCGGTTGTTAATGTTCTCGAAACAGTTCTTGCAGTAAAGGAAAAGTTCAAAGCCGACCATATTGCAAATATTATTGCAGGAAAGGTCACTTCTGCCATAAAGTCTTACAAGCATCACAAGCTTGAATATTTCGGTACAGGTGAGGAAAAGGATGAGAAATACTGGAATATGGTAATCAGGCAAGCCCTGATAGCGAAATTCCTTACCAAAGATATCGAGAATTATGGCCTGCTGAAGGTTACGCCAAGAGGCCTTGAGTTTCTCGAAAACCCGACATCCTTCATGCTGGCTGAAGACCACGACTATGCAGAAGCCGATGATGAGGAAAATGCTTTCGGGGCTAAAACGGCTGCTGTCGATGAAGAGCTTTTCAGTATATTGAAAGATCTGAGGAAGAAGCTCTCAAAGACAAAGAATGTTCCCCCTTTCGTTATCTTTCAGGATCCATCACTTGAGGATATGGCAATTCAGTATCCCATTACTATCGATGAGTTGCAGAATATTTCCGGAGTTGGAGCAGGTAAAGCTCAGCGTTATGGCAAAGAGTTTGTCGAAGTAATCAAGAAATATGTCGAGGAAAAAGAGATAATCAGACCTCTCGACATGGTTGTCAAATCTGTTGTCAATAAATCGGGAATCAAAGTATATATCATCCAGAGCATCGATATGAAAAGATCATTCGAGGATATTGCCGAGGCCAAGGGGCTTGAAATGGATGAGCTTATTTCTGAGATTGAGGCAATTGTTAATTCCGGTACCAGGCTTAATATAGATTACTATATTAATAATGTTATTGACGAAGAACGTCAGCACGATATCTATTCATATTTCAGGGAAGAAGCGGAAACTGATTCCCTGGAAGAGGCAATAAATGAGCTTGGTAATGAATTTGAAGAAGAGGAGATAAGGCTGATGAGGGTCAAGTTCCTCTCCGAGATGGGTAACTGATGAAATCACCTGGAATAGAACACTTATGGCATAGGGCGCAGAGCTCAGAGCAATAAGTTAAAAGTACTGAATGTAATAGAACACTGATGACACAGATGCAACGGATGATCACGGATTAAATCTGTGCAAATCCGTTTAATCAGTGTCATCAGTGTGCCATTGCAAAGGTCCAGGGCGCAGAGCTCAGAGCAATAAAAGTACTGAATGGTAAATAGAACACCGATAACACGGATGCAACGGATAATCACGGATTAGATCTGTGCAAATCCGTTTAATCAGTGTCATCAGTGTGCCATTTGTTCTTTAGGGTTGATGGAGCCGATAATCCTGTGATGGCTACAGTAATCACATAAAATGGATATACGACCTGGCAGGGCAGGAACCACCACATAAGCTCCTTTCTGTTGTATCTTCCGGTTGTATTCTGAAGTATCACGAAATCAGGTATTGATTTAATCATAAAGGCCAGAAGGAACCCCTTCAGAAATTCCGTATTGAACAATGAAGCAAAAGCCAAAGCTGCAACAGAAAGATTTGTAACAAAAGTTACAATTCCCAGAAGTATTGAGAACCCGTCACGGTAAGCTGTGCTTTTTGACGCCCATCGTTTTCTCTGATCCAGAAAAGCTTTAAGGTCAGGAGCTGATTTCGTCTCAACAATAGCTTCCGGAGATTCAAGCCACATTACCGATGATTTATTATTTTTCATACTGTGAAGAAGAAAAACATCATCTCCCGTGGCAATATCGAACCGCAGGTGACCGACATTTCTGAAATAACCTTCTCTGGTAAAAGTAAGGTTGGCGCCATTGCACATCACAGCTCTGTTTGCTGCAGCCGCAGCAGCCGTTATTCCCTGGAGACTAAGAAACTCGAGTTCCTGGAATCTTCCGAAGAATCCCTTTTTCCGGCTCAATTGAACCGGCGCAATTATCAGTTCAGGTTTATACGACAGGTAAAATGAGATAATTGTATTCAGCCAGTTCACCGGGGGAGAACAATCCGCATCGGTGGTGATTATCAACTCCCCCTTTGCGGCTTCAACACCTTTTTTAATCGCGTGTTTTTTTCCTGAGCTCTCGTTTGCGAGTATCCTGAGATTAAGGTGATACTCATAACTTCTGGCGGCCGCAACAGTATTGTCGGTTGAATGATCATCGACGATTATTACTTCAAAGAGATTACGATTGTATTCCTGCTGCGAGAGGCTGATCAGAAGATCCGGGATATTCTGCTGTTCATTTTTGCAGGCAATAATCACGGAAACAAAAATCTCCGGGGTGGATTCCTTCCGAAATGGTTTTATACGAAGAAGATGCCTGTAAAGATCAAACAGAAGGATGAAATAGGGGATGGTCAATATAGAAATGATCCAGTATATCATCCCAGCTCACTTCAGCCACTCATACATTTTGTAGTGCTTCGATTCCATCCCCAGTGCCTCGTAAGTTTGCTGTGCGGTATAGTTGTTTGTCTCTACATAGAGTCTGAGGCCTGCAACACCTTGTTTTTCCGCTTCATTTTTGATCCGCAGGTACATAGCGCTGAAAATTCCTTTTCGCCGGAGAGCAGGAAGCACATAAACGGACTGAAACCACCAGACATTGGAATTCCTCCAGTCGCTCCATTCATATGTTATCAATAATGAAGCTATCACAAGGCCGTCCTCTTCAGCTACCCAGTACTGGCCACAGTTTAAACTTGTGAAAACAGCATGAACACCACTGGCAAGGGTCTCGGGATTCAATGTTATCCTTTCGGTTTCCCACGCCATTCTCTGCTGAAAATCAATAATTGTATCAGCATCCGAAGGTTTAGCTTTGCGTATATCAATCATAATCTGGAAAATAATTCAATTTTTTAACCAATTTAAAAATAAAATGTTCGGTAAAATATATTCAATATCCGGTGAATTTCGTGACGATTTTAGCTACAATGCTTCATCCTCTACGAGGAACGAGCCCTGCGCTCTGCGCCCTCAGCACTGCGCCTTATTTATACTCTTCCCAGCTCTTGATTTCAAGATCATCGATACTGAGCTTGCAGAATGCCAGGATGAAGGCACTGGCAAGCCTTGCATTTGTGATCAGGGGAACATTAAAATCCACAGCGCTTCTCCTGATCATATAATCGTTGTTCAATTCATTGGGACTCAGGTCTTTTGGTATGTTCACAACAAGATCGACCTGCCTGGTCTTTATCAGCTCGATTGTGTTGGGTTTTTTGTTCTCATCGGGCCAGTAGGCTACTTCGGCTTCCACACCGGCATTCTGGAGGAAAAGCTGAGTACCTCTTGTTGCATAAAGTTTATGACCTTTCTCAATAAGCGCTTTGGCGCTGTTCAGGAGTTCCACTTTCGACCTGGCCGGACCTGTCGACAGCAGAATATTACCTTTAGGCACCCTGTAACCCACAGAGAACATGGCTTTCAGTATAGCTTCATAAAAGCCTTCACCAATGCATCCTACTTCTCCGGTGGAAGCCATATCGACTCCCAGGACAGGGTCTGCCTTGGCCAGGCGGGAGAAGCTGAATTGCGGAGCTTTTACTCCGACATAATCAAGATCGAAAAGATGTTTCTCAGGCTTATCAGCCGGCAATCCCAGCATTACCCTGGTTGCCAGCTCAATGAGGTTGCTCTTAAGAACTTTCGAAACGAAAGGCATGCTCCTGCTTGCACGAAGATTACATTCAATCACCTTGATATCGTTATCCTTTGCAAGGAACTGTATATTGAAAGGTCCCGAAATTTTAAGCTCTTTTGCGATCTGCCTGGAGATCCTTTTTATCCTTCTTGCAGTTTCGAAGTATATCTTCTGTGCGGGAAAAACCATTGTGGCATCACCCGAATGCACACCGGCGAATTCAACATGCTCACTAATGGCGTATGCCAGCAGTTCACCATCTCTTGCCACGGCATCAATCTCTATCTCCTTGGCATTTTCTATGAATTCGGAAACAACAACAGGATATTGTTTTGAAACTCTGGCAGCCAGTTCCAGGTAGTGTGTAAGCTCCGTCTTGTTCGAGACAACGTTCATAGCTGCACCGGAAAGAACATATGAAGGCCTGATGAGGACAGGGAAACCAATACGGTCGACAAAATCGTTAATATCATCGATTGATGAGAGCTCTTTCCAGCGAGGCTGGTCGATGTTTAGCGTGTCGCACATTGCCGAGAACTTGTGCCTGTTCTCGGCACGATCGATTGAAACCGGTGAAGTCCCAAGGACAGGGATGTTCTCGTTATAGAGCCTCATTGCCAGGTTGTTCGGGATCTGGCCACCCACCGAGACGATTACTCCCAGGGGATTTTCAAATTCGATTATATCAAGGACTCTTTCGAAAGTGAGCTCATCGAAATAAAGCCTGTCACACGTATCATAATCAGTGCTGACTGTTTCCGGGTTATAGTTTATCATAACCGAGCGGAAGCCTTCTTTCCTTATCGTTTCAATTGCATTTACGGAGCACCAGTCAAATTCCACGCTCGATCCGATCCTGTAAGCCCCTGATCCAAGTACAATTACCGATTTTTTATCGTTCTCACTGTTTACATCATGCTCCGATCCGCTGTATGTAAGATAGAGATAGTTTGTTTTAGCCGGGTATTCGGCAGCAAGTGTATCGATCTGCTTTATCCTGGGTATTATTCCAAGCTTTTTCCTGAAATCCCTCACTTTCATCAGATCGTCATGCATGGTTTTCGGACCCGATCTGAGAACATGCCTTGCGATCTGGAAATCGCTGAAGCCGTTTATTTTTGAATGAGAGATCAACTCCGGTGGAATGGATTCAAGTGAATTGTATTCCGACAGCTGATCCTTTATATTTATTATATTTTTAAGCTTATACAGGAACCATTTATCAATTTTTGTCAGCTCGTATATTCTGTCAATAGTAATTCCTCTTTCAAGAGCCTCCGCAATAGAGAATATTCTCATGTCGGTAGGTTCTGAGAGCTCTCTCTCAATATCTTCGAAGCTTAATTCGCGGTTGCCTGTGAATCCATGCATGCCCTGACCGATCATTCTGAGGCCTTTCTGGATCACTTCCTCGAAAGTTCTGCCGATCGCCATGACCTCTCCGACACTTTTCATGCTGCTGCCGATGTTATGCGAAACACCCTGGAATTTATTCAGGTCCCAGCGTGGGATTTTGCATACTATATAATCAAGGGCAGGTTCGAAGCAGGCAGTTGTATTCTTTGTAACAGAGTTTTTTAACTGATGAAGACCATAGCCAAGTCCGAGCTTGGCGGCAATAAATGCAAGCGGATAACCAGTTGCTTTGGAAGCGAGGGCGCTGGATCGTGAAAGCCTGGCATTCACTTCAATAACGCGGTAATCCTCTGAATCCGGTGCAAGTGCATACTGGACATTACATTCACCTACGATGCCGATGTGCCTGATGATCTTTATTGCCAGTTCGCGGAGTTTATGATACTCGCTGTTTGTAAGAGTCTGCGAGGGCGCAACCACTATACTTTCACCCGTGTGAATACCAAGCGGATCAAAGTTCTCCATGTTACATACTGTGATACAATTGTCGAACCGGTCCCTTACAACTTCATATTCCACTTCCTTCCAGCCTTTCAATGATTCCTCAACAAGTATCTGGTTAGTGTAGGAGAAGGCTTTTGATGCAAGTATATTTAATTCTTCGGGGTTGGAAGCAAATCCGCTGCCCTGTCCGCCGAGGGTATAGGCTGCACGTATAATAACAGGATACCCGAGACGACCAGCCGCTTCAATAGCGCCTTCAACACTCAGAACAGCAATGCTGCTGGGTGTTCTGACATTAATTTCATTGAGCTTATTAACGAAAAGCTCCCGGTCCTCTGTGTTCATTATGGCTGCGACAGGAGTTCCCAGGACTTTCACATTATACTTTTCAAAGACTCCCGCCTTGAATAGCTCGGTCCCGCAGTTCAGCGCTGTTTGCCCGCCAAACGACAGAAGAATACCATCCGGCTTTTCCCTTGCAATTACTTTCTCGACGAAGTATGGTGTGACAGGAAGAAAATATATCCTGTCGGCAAGGTCTTCTGATGTCTGTACTGTTGCAATGTTTGGATTGATAAGGATCGTTCTGACATTCTCTTCTTTCAGCGCTTTCAGAGCCTGGGAACCCGAATAATCAAATTCTCCGGCTTCTCCTATTTTCAGGGCTCCCGATCCCAGTATAATAACTTTCCTTACAGTAATTTCCATTGGCAGAATTTGGGGCGAAAATAACACAAAATTTTCATTAAGTATTTGCTTTCATGAAAAAATGAATATATTTGCAGCGAAAATGTATATTTATGCAAAAGACCAAAAGGTTACTTGTTATAGAAAAGTTCATTTCCGATGAATATATCTCCTCCCAGGAGGAGCTTCTTAAAAAGCTTAAAAGCAAAGGAATAAGCTGCACCCAGGCGACATTGTCACGAAACCTGAGGCAGCTTGGTGTCGGAAGGGTGGCTGATGGCTCAGGCGGGTACAGGTATATGCTTCCGGATTCCGCAAAGAACAGCATAAATCCTCAGCAGGGTATAAGCGTCCTGCCAGTCATCCAGGGTATCATTGATGCAAAAGACCTGCTTGTAATCCGCACTTTGCCGGGCAATGCCAACAACACTGCATTATTCATCGATAACGCCGCGAGATTCGAGATTGCGGGGACAATAGCCGGCGATGATACTATATTAGTAATACCCAGGGCTGGTGTATCAGTGAAACAGGTTCATACATGCCTGGAGATGATTTTGCCCGGGATCCATGAAAAAATTAAATGAAATGCAGAGAATAGTTCTGCTAAACAGTAATAAAACCAATTAAAATGAAAGAAAAAGTTGTGCTGGCTTACAGCGGTGGACTGGATACATCCGTGATCCTCAAGTGGCTTATTGAAAAAGGTTATGAAGTCATCGCATTTGTTGCAGATGTGGGTCAAAAAGAAGATTTTGAGGCATGCAGGAAGAAAGCGCTGCAGCTTGGCGCCTCAAAAGTTATCATCTCAGATCTGAAAAGGGAATTTGTTGTTGATTATGTTTTCAAGGCAATAATGGGTAATGCAATATATGAGGACAGGTACCTGCTGGGAACAGCCCTCGCAAGACCATTGATTGCAAAGAAGCAGATAGAAGTAGCCAAAGCTGAAGGTGCAACTGCTGTAGCACATGGAGCAACAGGCAAGGGAAATGACCAGGTAAGGTTCGAACTGTGTTATTACGCTCTGATGCCGGGAGTGAAAGTTATTGCTCCCTGGAAAGACAAGGAATTCCTTGCAGCTTTCAAGGGTCGCACCGACCTCCTTAAATATGCCGCTGACAACAAGATACCGGTGAAAGCCAGCATCGACAAACCCTACAGTGAAGATGATAACCTGATGCATATCAGCCATGAGGCCGGTATTCTTGAGGATCCTATGTACGCATGCAATAAAAGTATGCTCGAAAAGATGGTTATGCCGCAGGATGCTCCCGATAAAGAAACGCGTATTGTAGTCCATTTTAAAAACGGGATACCTGTTAAAGTGGTGAATAAGGAAGACGGAACCGTCAAGGAAGATGCTTATGAGCTGTATGTTTATCTTAACGAGCTGGCAGGAAAGAACGGGATAGGGCTCCTCGATATGGTGGAGAACAGGTTTGTTGGTATAAAATCACGTGGAGTATATGAAACCCCTGCTGCAACAGTCCTCCATATTGCACATAAAGATATTGAAGGTATTGCCATGGACAGGGAGGTGATGAGACTTGTAAGCATGCTCACACCCAAATTTTCAGAAATTATTTATTACGGATTCTGGTTCAGTCCCGAGATGGATTTTCTCATGGCTGCAATTGAAAAGAGCCAGGAGCTGATTGACGGTAGTGTTCACCTTTGTCTTTATAAAGGAAATGTACTGATTGAAGGGCGCGAATCACCATCATCACTTTACAACAATAAGCTTTCAAGCATGGATATTGAAGGTGGTTTCGACCAGACCGATAGCAAGGGATTTATCAGGATCAATGCAATAAGACTCATGGCCCACAGGGCAATTGTCGAAGCGAATAAGTAAATTTGTCCCGGTGTCCGGGAGTCTCGGAGTCCTGGTGTCCTAAATACTATAAGACCCCAAGACACCCAAGACACCAAGACACCAAGACCCCAAGACACCAGACATCAAGACAATACCAAAATGAAACTATGGGAAAAAGGGATTAATCCCGAACCTGCAATAATTGAATTCACGGCAGGTAAAGACAGAAAAACGGATGTGGCGCTTACAAAATGGGACATTGTAGGCTCAATGGCTCATGTAATAATGCTTCATGATGTCGGGCTCATTTCCGAAAGCGAGAGGAACGATCTGATCAATGGATTGCATTCTTTATTCATTCTCGATGAAGGCGGAAACCTTAAGATCGAGGAAGATATGGAGGATATTCACTCCCAGATAGAAAAAGAGATGTCATCAATTCTTGGCACCACCGGCAAAAAAATACATACAGGACGTTCGAGGAATGACCAGGTGCTGGTGGATATCAGGCTTTATACAAGGGAAGAGATTGACAGGTTGGCTTTCCAGATAAAAAGACTTTTTGAAAAGCTTCAGAGTCTGAGCGAGCAGCACAAAGAAATACTGTTACCGGGCTATACTCACATGCAGCCCGGCATGGTATCTTCTTTCGGGTTATGGTTTGGGGCTTATGCCGAATGTCTTGCAGATGATGTGCTTCTTCTAGCAGGAGCAAGGACACTGAATAACCAGAATCCCCTGGGAACTGCAGCCGGATACGGTACAACACTTCCGATAAACAGGAGATTAACATCGGAACTGCTTGAGTTCGATGATCTGTTATACAACTCCGCGTATGCAAGCCTGAGCAGGGGTAAGGTTGAGATGGCTGCTGCTTCGGCGCTTGCTTCGGTTGCTCAGACACTTTCGAGGTTCGCGATGGATATCTGCCTGTACATGAGCGCCGAATTCAGATTTGTTGATTTTCCCGATGAGTATGTTACCGGATCGAGCATCATGCCACAGAAGAGAAATCCTGATGTATTTGAGCTTATCAGGGCCAGGTCGAATGTCGTCCAGATGCTGCCCGGTCAGATTGCAATGCTTACAAGCAATCTGCCTTCAGGTTACAACAGGGATCTTCAGCAGCTTAAAGCGCTGATGTTTGATACTTTCGCTGAGATCCATGAATGCATCGAGATCATGATCATGATGCTGAACAATATCAAAGTACGGAAGAATATTACAGAGAATCCACTCTACAATAATATCTTCAGTACTGAAGAGGTTAACCGACTGGTGAAGCAAGGGATCCCTTTCAGGGATGCTTACAAAGCAGTGTCTGGAATGGTAAGGAATTCATCATTCTCCAAAACTACCCTTGACGACTATGTTCATGAAGGATCGATAGGCAATCTTTGCAACAAGGAGATAGCAGATATCTTCTCAAAAAGGATGGAAGGTTTTAAGAATACTTCTGCAGCGGAGCTTGCTGAGAAGATGATGAAGTATATAGGCGGGTCCTAAGTTGAACATATATATTATAATATTGTTTATAATATATAATTCAATTGGTTTTGTTGGGAGATATGTTCCGTGTTCCAGGTGTGCGAGACATTAAATCCTTTCAGGATTTTACCTGTGTTTTGTTTAATACCCCGGATTGCATCCGGGGTTATTCATATTCAGCCACTTCGTGGCTAAAAGCCATAAAAGAAGTATATTAAATCTGATTAGGGAATCCGAAATGCGAAACGCAGGAACGCAAAACTCGAACGTCTACTTCCCCTTCTCAATATTCTCCAGGAACACATCGAACAGGAAATCAGTATCCGTAGGTCCACCGGACGCTTCGGGGTGGAACTGTGTGGAAAAGAAGGGTTTACTTCGGTGTTTCATTCCTTCGTTTGTGTCATCATTTATATTGATGAACAAAGGCTCCCATTCAGAAGGTAAGGTTGCATTATCAACAGCAAATCCGTGATTTTGTGAAGTTATATAGGCGTTGTCAGTACCGCAGCGCCTGACAGGCTGGTTATGGCTCCTGTGACCGTATTTCAGCTTGTAGGTATTGGCGCCGGCAGCAAGAGCCATAAGCTGGTTGCCAAGACATATCCCGAAAATCGGTTTATCTCCTGACAGTGATTTACCGATATTCTCAATTGTTTTATTACACATTTTAGGATCTCCCGGGCCATTTGTCAGGAAAAGACCGTCAAATTCTTCCTTATGATAATCATAGTCCCAGGGTACCCTGATTATTGTAGTATCACGTTTAAGAAGATTCCTTATTATATTGAATTTTACACCACAGTCAACAAGCAGGATCCTGTATTTACCACTTCCATATACTTTTCTCTCATGTGTGCTGACTTCAGCAACAAGGTTTACCTTGTTCGGGTCGTAGAACTCAGTTTTGGATCCTTCGGGTTCGAGTTTGCCAAGCATGGCGCCTTTTTCCCTGATTCTTTTTGTAAGCGCCCGTGTATCAATTCCATAAACTCCCGGAATATTATTCCTGTAAAGCCAGTCGTGAAGACTTTCTGTAGCATTCCAATGGCTGTATTCAAATGAATAGTCTGATACGATAAGCCCGGAAATATGGATAGATGAAGATTCATAGAACCTGAAGAGATCATTTTCTTCAGATTTTCCCGGTGCGCCATAGTTTCCGACAAGGGGGTATGTAAGACACAGGATCTGTCCTTTGTAGGAAGGATCCGTCAGGCTTTCGGGGTAGCCTGTCATGGCGGTATTGAAGACGACCTCACCTGCGGCAGGAAGAGATGAACCGAAAGATTTTCCATAAAATACGGTATCATCCTCAAGTGTCAGTTTAACGTTTATTGTGTCTCTCATATTCTTACCTTGTTTCGGCAAATGCTTTTTCAATTTGCTCCAATGCTTTAATTACTGTTTGTTTTGTAGTCCCAATGTTCATTCTCATGAATCCTTCACCGCCAGGACCGAATGTGGAACCTTCATTCAGACCTGTTCCTGCCTTTTTTATGAAAAATTCAGGAAGTTTTTTTTCTTCAATCCCGGAGTTGCGGCAATCAAGCCATATCATATAAGTTGCTTCCGGGGGTACAGCTTTGATTTCAGGTATCATATTCATGCAATAATCCTCAACAAACCTGGCATTTTCCTGGAGATATGGTAAAAGTTCATCGAGCCATTCGCCTCCATTTCTGTATGCAGCTATAGAAGCGATTGTACCGAAAAGGTTGCCGTTACCTGTATGCAGCCTTTCTGTAAACCTGTTGAATGACTTCCTCAGAGCCGGGTCGCTGATAATAACTGATGATGTTGATAATCCTGCAAGATTGAAAGTTTTGCTTGGCGCCGTAAGCGTCACAGTAATGGAGGCTATCTCTTCAGAAAGAGATGCCATGGGGATGTGGGTATATCCCGGAAAAACCAGATCGCAATGAATTTCATCAGAGATAATCAGAATATTGTTTTTCAGGCAGAAAGCTGCAAGTGTTTCAAGCTCAACCCTTGTCCAGACCCGTCCGACAGGATTATGAGGATTTGAGATTATGATCATTTTCGGTTTCTGAGCAGCAAGAGTTTCAAGATTATCAAAATCCATATACCACCTGCCGGCTTGTTCTTTCAGCTTATTATGAATTAATTTCCGTCCATGCGGTTCGACCGCAGAGAAGAACGGAAAATAGACCGGGGGTTGAACAATGATGCCATCTCCCGGATCAGTGAAAGCAAGCGTACAGAAATTCAGGGCAGGAACAACCCCCGGACTGAAACATATCCAGTCTTTATCGATCATCCAGCCGTGTCTTTTTTTGGTCCAGTCAATTATTGAGGAGTAATATTCAGGCGGACGGAAGGAATAACCGCAGATTTCATGATCGAGCCTGTTCCTTAAAGCGGATATTACAAAATCGGGAGTTTTGAAATCCATATCGGCAACCCACATTGGAATGATATCCCTGACGCCAAAAATCTCTTCCCTGAGATCGTATTTAACGCTGAATGTACCTTCCCTTGCAACATGCTCGTCAAAATTCCATTTCATTGAAAAATCCATCTGAATTCAGGAGGTCAAAGATAAACAAAAAATGAAGACAGCTAACCAGATGTATCAATAAGTCAATAAGTAAAATGGCATAAGTTTGTAATTTCAGACATGCCTGTCATAATGAAGCGGGAGTATTCAAAATCGGGAAGAATGAGTACGATTATTTAATTAAATTGTTTACTTTTATAGGCTAAATTTGAAATCGTATAAAATTTTTAAAAACTGACTGACAATGAAAAAGATTTTTGCAAGTCTTATTATTACATTTCTGATCATTGGTATTGCCGGTCTGACTTCATGCAAAAGCAGGACTGAAAAAGCCCAGGAAGCAGTTGAGCAGGAGCAGGTTGATGAGTTAAACCGTGAGATTAAAGAGAATGTTTATCCTTTACCGACATCAGCCCAGATCATCAAGCTTTTAACTGATCTCGAGGTTGGCTATCAGATAGGGATCACCAATCGTGTAGAAAATGTAAAGAAATATTTCAGCAGTCAGAGAAGGGCCATTAATCTTGGTGTATACGGTGCCGATCTCAGTTATGTGACCCTGTACAATATGCCGCAGGAAATAATTGATTATCTGAATGCAATCCGTTCACTGACTAACGAGCTGAACATGTCGAGGATCTACAATGAAGAGATTTACGACAGTATCAAATCCAATGAAGATGATAAAGAGAAGCTTGTTGATATTCTTACAGATACTTTCAATGAAACATATAAATACCTGAGCGATAACAATCAGCAGACACTTGCTCTCCTTGTTGTCGGTGGTGCATGGGTCGAGGGTATGTACCTGACGACAAATATATCTGAAGCTGCATATAATATTTCTACAATTTCAGGTGTTTTGCTTGAACAGAAAGCATCATTTGACCGTTATCTTGAGATTACAGAGCCCTATATGTCAGATCCCGGAATAAGTGAATTTGTTAAAACACTGGAACCGATCAGAACAATTTATGCCGGTTTGAGTACAAGCCTTACAGAAAAGAATATTGCTGATATAAAGAAGGCTATAGAAGATATAAGAACAAAGATGATTCAATAATAGAATTATGAAATTCAGACCGCAAAGATTTCATTGAAGCTTTGCGGTCTTTTTTTTACCTGTAACTGCATGAGGGAATCCGTTTTACTTGCCCTGATCCACATCTTTGCCATAGTTTCGACTGTGAATCCGGCCGGGATTTCATCACGAGGCAGGAAAATTCTTCGCAGCTATCTGAGGCGATACCTGAACAGGGAGCTTGAGGAGGAATATTTTTCCCTCTTTGAAAACAACCTGGAGTTCTATTCAAACGAGCTGAAGAGTGTCGATAAAACGGAACTCTCCGATGAGGATTCTCTTATTTCATTCCAGATAACAAACATTTGCCGGCAGATCAAAAAGGGGCTTTTTCTCGAGGAGAGGATGATAGTCTTCCTGCAGCTCATTGAATTTGCCTTCGAAGACGGCATGATGTCGCAACAGGAGAAGACTATCATCGACATTGTCTCCAGGACCTTCAATATCTCTAGAAAAGAATACGATAATGCTATCGCATTCATGATAGGAAGATCTTATGATGAAGTTACTGCAGATTGTCTTCTGATGATTGAAGGGGATGATCCGCAGTACAGCATACAAGGTACATTCAAAAATTATGAGCAATGGAGGCATATGAAGGTAAGAGGGTTCAAGGGAAACCTTGCCGTCCTTCATATTGAGAGTACCGGTACCCTGTTGTTCATTTATGATGGTCCGATGATCCTTTATTTTAAGGGCCGCGATATAATTGCTTTCAGGCCATATCTTCTTGAAAGGGGAGTCAACATTAAAGGCCAGGGGATAGATCCGATTTATTATTCAAAGATATTCAAGAAGTTCCTTTCGGTTAGATTTCCGCGGAAGGTTGTTTTCGAAGGCAGGGATGTGCAGTATCTCTTCAAAAACTCCGGAAACGGGGTTCAGAAAATGAACTTCAAGGTTGAATCGGGGAACCTTATCGGTATAATGGGAGGCAGCGGTGTTGGTAAAACAACGATGATCAACCTGCTTCACGGAAAGATCAAACCATCCACGGGGAACCTGTACATCAACGGGTATGATATGAAATCCGAATCTGAGGAGCTCACAGGCCTGATCGGATTTGTACCGCAGGATGATATGCTAATTGAGGAGCTTACCGTCTACCAGAACCTTTATTTCAATGCCAGGCTTTGCTTTGGAGATTATACCGAAGAACAGATAAAGAATACTGTCGAAAGCGTACTTCTGAAACTCGACCTCTACGAAA
This sequence comes from uncultured Bacteroidota bacterium, assembly GCA_963744745.1. Classification (GTDB taxonomy): domain Bacteria; phylum Bacteroidota; class Bacteroidia; order Bacteroidales; family VadinHA17; genus LD21. The sequence goes on from CAVUVD010000014.1 coordinate 515,993, forward strand.
TACGGGATCTCCAGGTAGGCGATGTTCTTAATAAAAAAGTAAGCGGCGGACAAAGAAAGCGCCTTAATATCGGGCTTGAACTGATGAGGGAACCATCTGTTCTGTTTGTCGATGAGCCCACATCGGGATTATCATCATTCGATTCCGAGAAAGTTATGAGCATATTGCGGAACATGGCCCTGAGCGGGAAAATGGTTTTCTGTAATATTCATCAGCCCTCATCTGATATATTAAAGATGTTTGACCGGCTCTGGCTTCTTGACAAGGGAGGTTATATGGTCTATGACGGTGATCCCGTTGAGGCGCTGGTGTATTTTAAAACTGAGACATCACAGGCGAATGCAGCCGAAAGTGAATGTCCCAACTGCGGAAATGTAGAAACCGATAATATCCTTCATATTCTTGAAGTCAAGGTAATCGACAATTCCGGTTTCCCGGGAAGGAACGCCAGGTAAGCCCGAAGGAATGGTATGAAAAATACCGTAAAAAAATGATGACTGTGTTCACCAAACCGTCTGAAAAGATCCCTGTACCGCCAAGTAACTTCAGGATCCCGGAAAGGATTGAACAGGTCAAAATATTCATTCAGCGGAATATTACCAGGAAGATCGCCGACAAGCAATACATGGTCATTAACCTGCTTGAGGCGCCGCTCCTGGCAGTTATACTGGGATATATTTCGAAATTCACGGAGAATGGATTATATACGTTTGAGCAGAACAAGAACTACACGGTTTTCCTTTTCATGTCGATTGTTGTTGCTCTTTTCATGGGCCTTACGGTCAGTGCAGAGGAGATATTCAGGGATCGTAAGCTTCTTGAAAGAGAGAAATTCCTTAATCTCAGCCGGCTGAGCTACCTGGTTTCCAAGATCAGTTTCCTTTTTGCGCTCTCAGCTATCCAGACTCTCTCTTTTGTCGTTGTTACAAATCTTATCCTGAATGTCCGGGGAATGCTTCTCCAGCAGTGGATAATACTGTTTTCCACAGCCTGTTTCGGGAATATCCTTGGATTAAATGTCTCTGCCGGCATGAGAACGGCAGTCAGTATTTATATACTGATACCTCTTATTCTTGTGCCGCAACTTCTGCTCGGCGGAGCCATGATCAAATTTGATGACCTCCACACCTCGATAACAAAAAAAATATATGTTCCTGTTGTCGGAGACATAATGGTAACACGATGGGCTCATGAAGCTCTTTGCGTTGAACAGTTCAGGAGGAACAGGTTTGAAAAACCGTTTTTCAAATACGATATGGAAATAAGTCAGAACGACTGGTATGCGGCCTTTCTGCTTCCCAATCTCAGAGTGGTTTCTGATGAGCTTGTCAAAGCAGGAAAGAATGAAAACAGGCTGGATTACCTTCATGACAATTTCAGCAAACTAAATTATCATATCGATGAGATGTCGGAATATTCCGGTGTAACACCCGGCAGTTGGATGACCCGGTTAAATGCGGTAGATTATAATGAGTATACTTCAGGAGAGGTAAAAAAATACCTTGACAGCCTGAAAACTGTTTTTCGTCTGAGGAGCAGGGATATGACCCTTAAAAAGGATTCATTATATAATCTCATTTCCTCAAAAATGGGTAACGATCGTTTCATTGAGCTGAGGTCGAAGAACTATAATGAAAATCTTGCCGATATCGTGCTTAACAGGATGGGTACGAACAAAATCTACGATGCAGGCGACAGGCTTATACAAAAAGCAGATCCGGTATTTATGAAGCCTGGGTCAAAATACGGAAGGGCTCATTTTTTTGCACCATACAAACAACTCGGAAATCTCCGGATCGATACACTGCTGTTCAATATCATAGCGATATGGTTTATGTCGTTTGTTTTGTTTATTACCTTATATTATAATTTATTGAAGAGATTTATAAGGTTTCTTGAATCGCTCAATATTCCAATTCTTAAGAAATTCGGAAGAGAGTTTCTGCCGTTCTGAGATGAAAGTTCAACCAAAAAAGAGCCTTGGACAACATTTCCTGAAGGATGCCGGGATCGCCCGCCGGATTGCCGGGACACTCAGCGGTTCGGGTTATGAAACAGTTCTTGAAATAGGACCGGGGATGGGTATGCTCACAGGCTTTCTCAGGGAAAGAGACTTTAAGGATTTCAGGGTCGTAGAGATAGATAATGAATCGGTGCATTACCTCCTGGAGAACTTCCCGGAACTCAATATCATTACCGGTGATTTTCTTTCACTTGATCTGGACACCCTGTCGTCCGGTAAAATAGCTATAATCGGGAATTTTCCATACAATATATCATCACAGATATTTTTCAGGGTACTCAAGTACCGTAATAAAGTAACTGAGATTGCAGGGATGCTTCAGAAAGAGGTGGCTGAAAGGATCTGCGCCGGGCCCGGCAGCAAAACATATGGCATCCTGAGTGTTCTTCTTCAGGCTTACTACAAGCCTCAATATCTTTTTACAGTATCAGAACATGTCTTTTCTCCGCCGCCTAAAGTAAAGTCGGGAGTTCTGAAACTGGTAAGAAATGATGTGGATAAACTGGGATGTGATGAGGATTTATTTCTCAGGGTTGTCAAGTCGTCTTTCAACCAGCGCAGAAAAACTCTGAGGAATTCAGTGAGATCCGCATTTACGCTGAAACGCGATGATTACACAGCCTTTAATCTACGTCCGGAACAATTATCTGTTGATCAGTTCATCGATCTGACGAACTGGGTTGCCGAGAACAGGGTGTCAGAATGAATAGCCGATAGCTTCAACAGGATCCATCTTTGCAGCAGCATATGCAGGTGCATATCCGGCTACAATTCCTATCAGCCCTGAGATGAAAATTGCGAGGAAAAAATTTCCGAAGGTAAGATGCATATTCAGCTCGTAGAAGTAATTTATTCCTATTGTACCAATGAAGATCAGTACGAGACCTATCAGTCCGCCCGCTATTGAAAGCAGCATTGATTCGATAAGGAACTGCTGAAGGATGAATGCTTTTTTTGCTCCAAGGGCTTTCTGGATACCAATAATATTTGTACGTTCCCTTACTGAAACAAACATTATGTTGGCAATTCCGAAACCGCCTACGAGAATTGCAAATCCGCCAATTACCCAACCGCCGATATTAATACCCGAAAAGACAGAATCAAACCCCTGGGAAATAAGACTTGCCCTGTTGATTGAAAAATCATCTTCAACACCGGGCTGAAGCCTCCGGGCAGCCCTGAGTATCATTTTTGTCTCATCAGTTAATTCCTGGACCTGTATGCCCGATTTACCCTTGATTATCAGTGTCATATCTATGAACCTGTTGCGCAGGTTAATGAAGCTTCGCCCAAAATTCAGGGGAATAACAGCAACCTCATCCATTCCGCTGTCGCTGATACCTCCTTTCCCTTCTTTTTTGAACACCCCGATTACATTTGCCCTGAAATTTGAAACCGTGATTGTTTTGCCAACCGGGGGAGTATCGCCAAAGAGCCTTTCTGCCAGAACCGCCCCGAGGATGATCACGTTCTTTCCTGAAGATTCTTCAAACTTTGAGAAATAGCGGCCTTCTTCGATTTCAAAAGATCTGACATTTTCATAATTCTGTGAAACAGCGGCAAGGGGAATTTCGTTCGCAACATTGCTCCTGTATTCAAGCTTAACTCTTTGTGAAGCCTGCAGACTTACGGCTTCTGACCTCGTGGATTTTCTAATGACAGCCTCATAATCACGCTCCGATACCTGTGGCCGTTTGATAAGGTCCCACCAGGCAAGGTTAGGCTCAAAGCCCCATGGGAATTTATGTACATAAACTACATTGTCACCAAGGCTTGATATGCTGTCACGTATCGATTTTTCCATCCAGTCGAGAACAGTGAAAACCGAGATTATGGAAAAAATTCCAATGCTTATGCCGAAAAGAGATAAAAATGTCCTCAGGCGGTTAACCAGAACCGATTTCACTGAGAAAAAAAAGCTCTCTTTTAATAGCCTTAAAAACATTATCTTTTGAAAATTGAAGGTCAAATATACGAAAATCCGGTGAACGCCGCATGGTTTGAAGTTACATTTAAAGCCTGATCACTTGTAACGAAATTCCGATCCATTTATTAGTACGGAATCAGAATGAGAGATAATATTATTCAAAATTCACGTTAATGATGTTATGTAGTTTTCAGAAATAAAGTTATTAACAAATGAGCGCAGATAAATTTTTGTTACTTAATATCATATATTTTTAAAATTGTTGGGGTTAATAAAAAAATATCTACTTTTAGAGCGCCTTCAACGGCATCCTGGATCGACTATAATTACCACGTAATGAGTGAAAAAAGAATTCAAAGTGCTCTGATTTCTGTATTCTATAAAGAAGGATTGGACGAGCTTGTCCGGTTGCTTCATCAGATGAACGTGAGAATTTTTTCTACAGGAGGCACTTACACCTTTATTACCGGACTCGGAATTCCGGCTGAAAAAGTCGAAGATCTTACAACATATCCTTCGATCCTGGGTGGAAGAGTCAAAACCCTTCATCCTTCAGTTTTCGGAGGCATTCTTGCCCGAAGGGAGAACCAGGAAGATATCAAACAGCTGGAAAAATATAGTATACCTGAGATTGATCTTGTGATCGTCGATCTTTATCCTTTTGAAGAGACTCTGAAATCAACAGATGATGAGGATGAAATTATTGAAAAGATCGATATCGGTGGTATTTCCCTAATAAGGGCTGCAGCAAAAAATTATAATGATGTAATTATAATTTCAGGAAGGGAGCAATACCCGGGTCTGATCTCTCTCTTGGAAGAGAAGAAAGGTATTACAACCCTGGAAGACAGAAGAATGTATGCTGCAATGGCTTTTCAGACATCATCACATTATGATACTTCAATATTCGGTTATTTCAACAGAAAAGCAGGCTTACCTGTGTTCAGGGAGAGCATAAACCAATCATATCCTTTGAGATATGGAGAGAATCCCCATCAGAAAGGGGTATTTTATGGTGATCCTGGAAAAAGTGTTTGACAGCATCACGGAAAGAAATATCGTACAATAACCTGCTGGATATTGATTCTGCCCTTAACCTGATCGATGAATTCAGCGAAACCAACCTGTGTTATTATCAAACATAACAATGCCTGCGGAGCTGCTACACAGGAAGAATGCACTTGAAGCCTGGACCGATGCACTGGCATGTGATCCTGTTTCTGCATATGGTGGTGTGATCGCGATAAACATGCCGGTTGAAACAGAGACTGCAGCGGAGATTGACAAGATATTTTTTGAAATCATCATAGCTCCGGGATTTTCGGCAGAAGCCCTTGAAATACTTAAAAAGAAAAAGAACAGGATTCTGCTTGTCAGGAAGTCTTCTTCAAAAAGTGATTTCGTATTCAGGTCTTTGCTCAATGGCGTTTTGTGGCAGGAAAAAGATATGAGTACCGAGAGGGCAGGGCAGATGAAACCTGTTACCCAAAGGATCCCCGATTCCAGAGAAACGGATGATCTTATTTTCGCCAATATTATCGTAAAGCACAGCAAGTCGAATGCAATAGTGCTTGCAAAAAACCAGCAGCTCTGTGCGAGCGGTATAGGACAAACATCGAGAGTAGATGCAATGAAGCAGGCAATCGCGAAAGCAGGATCATTCGGATTCGATCTAAATGGTGCAGTGATGGCAAGCGATGCCTATTTCCCATTTGCTGACAGCGTTGAGCTTGCGCATAAGGCAGGAATAACAGCAGTTGTTCAGCCGGGCGGATCGGTACGTGATGCCGATTCGATAAATTATTGTTCAGCGAATGGCATCGCAATGGTTTTTACAGGAGTAAGACATTTTAAACATTAATAATATACAGAATAATTTTTCAGATAATGGGTTTATTTTCATTTCTAACACAGGAGATTGCAATCGATCTGGGAACAGCCAATACCATTATAATCAACAATGACAAAATAGTCGTTGATGAACCTTCCATAGTGGCAATTGACAAGAATACCGGCAAGCTCATTGCAATAGGCGAGCAGGCGCGGCAGATGCACGGAAAGACTCATGAAAACATTAAGACAATCAGGCCATTGAGGGATGGAGTGATTGCAGATTTCAATGCAGCCGAGCTTATGATAAGGGGTATGATCAAGATGATTAACAAAGGCCCCAAATTATTTTCTCCCTCCCTGAAAATGGTTGTATGCATACCCTCGGGCAGCACCGAGGTCGAGATAAGGGCCGTTCGCGACTCTTCGGAGCATGCAGGAGGCCGTGATGTGTACATGATTTACGAACCTATGGCCGCCGCCATCGGAATAGGACTCGATGTCCAGGGACCTGAAGGTTGCATGGTTATTGATATTGGCGGTGGGACAACAGAGATAGCTGTGATAGCTCTCGGCGGCATAGTATGTAACAAATCAATAAGGATTGCAGGCGACGGATTTACTGCCGATATCCAGGCATACATGCGTCATCAGCACAACATCAAAATCGGGGAAAGAACAGCTGAAGATATTAAGATTACAGTTGGCGCTGCCCTCCCGGATATTGATAATCCTCCACCTGATTTCATAGTAAGGGGGCCAAACATTATGACGGCTCTTCCTATTGAAATTCCCATCTCATACCAGGAAATTGCATATTGTCTCGATAAGTCACTTTCCAAGGTTGAAGCTGCATTGCTGAGCGTTCTTGAGCAGACACCGCCCGAGCTTTACGCGGATATTGTAAATAAGGGAGTGTACCTTGCAGGGGGAGGTGCCTTACTCAGAGGTCTCGATAAACGTCTTTCAGACAAGATCAACATTCATTTCAATGTTGTCGAGGATCCTTTGCACGCGGTAGCACGGGGTACAGGAGTCGCCCTGAAGAATGTGGATAAATTTCCATTCTTAATGAGATAAGCACGGTAGATGAATGAGGAGTCTGCTGAATTTTCTGGCGAGATACAATCATCTGATAATTTTTCTTTTTCTGGAAGGGATATCGTTTTACTACCTGGCCACAAGGAACAACTATCATAACACCCGTGTTATGTTTGCTTTTCGCAGACTCGCACAGGGATTTGATATTAAAATCAATGATGCACGAACCTACCTTAGCCTCAGGGAAATAAATGAAAACCTCGCAGCCGAGAATGTTGCCCTGAAAAACTCGATGCAGAAGCTTATCAGGCAGGACAGCTCACGATTTTTATCTGTTAATGATACTATTTACAAACAACAATATTTTCATACCTCCGCCGAAGTAATAGATAATTCGACCAACCGTCAGAAGAACTTTTTCACTCTTAATAAGGGAAGAAATCATGGAATTGAGACCGATATGTCGGTAGTATCGGCTGATGGAGTGGCTGGAGTAATTGTGGGAGTATCCGAGAATTTTTCTATTGCGATGTCGGTGCTCAACCTGGATTTCAAGCTTAGCGGAAGACTCAGGAACAGTGATTACTTCGGATCGCTTAACTGGGATGGCCGGAACTACAGGTATGCAATGCTGAATGAAATACCCCGTCACGTACCCATGAATGAAGGAGATACAATTGAAACAACAGGTTACTCGGCTGTATTCCCTGAAGGATTGATGATAGGCACAATCAGCAGTTATGATAAACCCGGCGGTGATTTTTACAACATCAGAGTACAATTGTCAACCGACTTCAGGAAACTGAGGTATGTGGACATAATAGGTAATATTAAAAAGAAGGAGCAACTCGATCTTCAAAACATGTTTCGATGATCAACACGGTATTAAGATTTGGAGGAATATTCGTTTTACTGGTGATGCTGCAGGTTCTCCTGTTTAACAACATACAATTCAGCGGATATATTAATCCATTTATCTACCTTTTGTTCATCCTTCTGCTCCCGGTTGAAATACCTGCATGGCTGTTACTTGTAATTTCATTTGTGACCGGCGCTGTTATTGATGTTTTCTCCGGTTCACCCGGGATGCATTCTTCGGCTACCGTTCTTGCAGGTTTTATCCGCCCATATGTTCTGCGGATTGTAACTGTAAGGGAAGGATATGAACAGGGTTCAAGTCTATCAATGCACACATACGGGTTCAGGTGGTTCCTGATTTATACATCGATTACAGTCCTGGTCCATCACACTGCTCTTTTTTATCTCGAGGTTTTCAGGTTCGACGATTTTTTCCGGACATTCCTAAGAGTATTATTGAGTTCATTTTTTTCGATATTGTTTATTCTTCTGATTGAATTTTACAGGAGAGGGAAATAAACTATGAAAGACAGGTTCATCGGCAGAAAGTATTTCATCATAATATTAATCATACTGGCTTGCAGCGGTCTGCTGGGGAAGCTTTTCTATATACAGGTAATACAGGATTCGTACAGGTTATCGGCTGATAATAACGTGCTCCGTTATGTGACACAGTATCCTGCCAGGGGGCTTATTTATGACAGGAAAGGGCAGCTCATAGTTTCAAACATGGCTGCATATGATCTTATGGTAGTTCCCTCACAGGTGACTAAAGACCTTGATACTGCTTCGTTCTGCAAGCTTCTTAACATCACTAACAAGATCTATAACGACAGGATGAAGGCTGCAACTAATTATTCCTGGCGTGCACCATCGGTCTTTCTCAAGCAAATCTCAGATGCAACTTATGCCAGATTCCAGGAGAAATTGTTCCACTATCCGGGATTCTATGTACAGCCAAGAACCCTCAGGAAATATACCCTGCCTGTTGGTTCTCATCTCCTTGGTTATGTAAGCGAAGTTGACGACAACACAGTTAAGAAAAATCCTTACTATAAGCCCGGCGATTATATCGGCAAGCTGGGAATTGAGGAAAAATACGAGGCAGTGCTCAGGGGGGAAAAGGGTGTAAAGATACAGATGGTTGATGTTTTCAGCCGTGTAAAGGGTTCTTATGCAGAAGGCGCTTTCGATACCATGGCTGTTCAGGGGGCTGATATAACGGCATCAATAGATCTCGATCTCCAGGCTTACGGAGAACAGCTGATGAAGAATAAAAGGGGAAGCATTGTAGCATTGGAACCTGCCACGGGAGAAGTTCTGGCTCTGGTTTCAGCACCGAATTTCGATCCTGGTTTGCTTGTGGGAAGAGTACGGTCAGAGAATTATTCGAAGCTGCTTGCCGATACAATGAATCCACTTTTCAACAGGGCTGTAATGGCAGCATATCCCCCGGGATCCACATTCAAACCTGTTAACGGCCTCATAGGGCTTGCCGAAGGAGTTATTAGCCCGGAAACTCTTTTCGAGTGTAACCGCGGGTATTTGTTTGCTGGATTGCCATGAGCATTCATCACCACGAAATCTGGTCGGAGCGATTGAAACATCATGTAATGCCTATTTTTGCCAGGCTTTCAGAAGGGTGATTGAAAATCCCAAATACCCTACCCAGGCTGATGCTTATGTAAGATGGCGCAATTATCTTTCTCAGATGGGCTTCGGAAGCAAGCTCGGAACTGACTTTGTAAATGAGTTACCGGGGTTTATCCCTGATACTGGGTATTACAACAGGTACTATAAGAAAAACAGGTGGAAGGCTTTGACTATTATTTCGATGGCTATCGGGCAGGGAGAAGTCCTTACAACACCTTTACAGCTTGCGAATTATACAGCAGCAGTTGCCAACAGGGGTTATTTTTATACTCCGCATACGGTAAAAGCAATAGGTAAGGATCGCAGAATAGATCCAAAGTACACAACACGTCATAATATCAATATTCCGGCTGAGAATTTTGAAACAATAATCCAGGGTCTTGAAGGTGTAATTATCAGGGGAACTGGAGTTTCTGCAGCCATTAAGGATATAATTGTATGTGGCAAGACCGGGACTGCTCAGAATCCGCATGGAAAAGATCACTCTGTATTTATTGCTTTTGCACCAAAGGACGATCCGAAGATTGCAATTGCTGTTTTTGTTGAAAATGCTGGTTATGGCGCAACCTATGCTGCTCCTATTGCAAGCCTGATGATGGAAAAATATATCCGGGGTGAGATTACGAATAAAGCCCTGGAAAAAAGAATACTGGACCTGGATCTTGAAAAGAAACCGGCTCCTGAACCTGTAAAAACTGAAACTATTATAGCAGCAAGTGAAGAGAACAATTAATATCTGGAACGGGATTGATAAATTTTCAATTTTACTCTTCCTGGCGCTTGCCATCACCGGCTGGTTCAATATATACGCTGCTGTTTATAATGAAGAGGCCAACGATATCTTTGATTTTTCGCAACGCTACGGCAAACAGTTCATCTGGATAATCGCTGCTATTCTCACTGCCGTGATTGTTGTCATTATCGATATAAGATTTTACTTCTTTTTTGCCTGGTTCATCTATGGTGCGGTAATCCTCATGCTTATCCTTGTTCTGATTATCGGAACTGTAATTTATGGGGCACGATCATGGTTCGATTTTGGAGGAATAGCGTCTGCAGCCTTCCGAGTTTGCCAAGTTCGCTACTTCCCTGGCACTGGCTGCTTATCTTAATAACAGGAGGCAGGAACTGACGAGGATGCGTGTACTTATGCCTGCCCTGGCAATTATTGCTTTACCCGCAATACTGATATTGATCCAGCCTGATATGGGATCGGCAATCGTTTTCTCAGCATTCTTCATAGTTTTGTTCAGGGAGGGGCTGAGCCCTTATATCTTTGTTTCAGGTCTTCTGGCCATTCTCTTCTTTTTTCTGACCCTCATTCTTGGAAGCACCATTCTCTCAGCATCGCTCGTTGTGACTGCACTTGTCATAGTGGGTATTATCTCGAGAAAATGGAGACTCCAGGTAAGTGCGACATTCGTAATGTTGATTGTAACAGGCATTATATACCTGCTTAATAAGTATGCCCTCAAAAGCATGGAAAATGATATGATAATACTCATATCGATTCTAATCGCCGGAACTGGCTTTGCTTTCTATTTCTTCAAGAAAAGGGCGAAATCGCTCTTTGTTCTGTATATGTTCCTTGTCGGGAGCGTGATGTTCGTCAACTCAGTCGATTTTGCATTTAATAATCTTTTGAAGCCTCACCAGAAGGAAAGAATTGATATAATCCTGGGAATTGAAAAAGATTTGCACGGGACGGGATATAACCTGAATCAATCGCTTATCTCAATTGGTTCAGGCGGATTCTCAGGCAAAGGTTTCCTGCAGGGTACCCAGACTAAATTTAAATTTGTTCCCAAACAAAGCTCCGATTTTATATTCTGCACTGTGGGGGAGGAGTGGGGATTCATAGGATCGTTCGTGGTGATTGGCCTGTATCTTACACTCATACTCCGGTTGCTCTTTCTGGCAGAGAGACAGAAATCTGCATTTTCAAGGATATACGGGTATTCCGTTGCAACAATACTCTTTGTTCATGTCTTCATCAACATTGGTATGGCTATCGGGATAGTGCCGGTAATTGGAATACCTCTGCCATTCCTGAGCTATGGAGGCAGCTCCCTCTGGGGGTTCACAATTTTGCTGTTTGTCTTCCTGAGGCTCGATGCAAGCAGGTCGGAGTACCTTATTTAAGAAAGTGCACTAGAGTGCGCTAGAGTGCACTAGAGTCTGTAAAGTTAATAAGTACTTTAAGTACTCTAGGCACTTTAGGCACTCTAGGCACTAAAACGGAATGGTTATCCTGTGCGATATCTCTATTCCAAATTCCTTCTCAACATAATCTATCAGCTGGGGGAAGAACTCCATAAAGTCATCCTGAAGGGAATAGTAATTTTTTTTCAGTGCGCGTATGGCGAACCTTGTTTCATTCGGGAGTGTGGATCTTTTGCTGAGAGTTCTCAGGACATGCCTGATACCGTTGATGGTCTGGTAAGATTCAATCCAGTTATTAATTATGAAAAATGGCATCATCTCCCTGACATTTTCAGGCATGATCTCGTAGTTATTCACAAGAGCGCGGTAGAAATTATAGGTAACACTTTCAAGCGGGCGGCGGGAGAAGAAGTCCCACTCCTTTGTCAGGAAATGATCATACAGGATATCAGTGATGACCCCCGAATACTTATGATACTTTTTGGAAAAAAAGATTTTACTCCTGTGAACTACAGGATGCCTGTCAGTAAAACCGTCAATATGCCTGTGAAGTATTATACCTTTACGGATCGGCTCGGGGTACTTAAGATAATCGCGTCCCTTAACATAATCACCAATGTAGTTGCCAATGATAATTTTATCAGAATCACCCGAAAGATATATATGGGCCAATACATTCATAAAGTGACATAATAGTACAAAGAATTTGCCAGAAAATATGCGGAATTACGGTATGCAAATTATAAATTTGCTGTTTTATTTTAAAAAGAAAATCATTCACAAATAAACAATTAAGAGGAGGACTTTTATGATCCGGAAAAATGTCATTATTATAGGTGCGGCTGGCCGCGATTTTCATAATTTCAATACATACTACAGGGATAATGAATTATACAATGTAGTAGCATTCACAGCAGCCCAGATCCCCGATATTGCCGGTAGAAAATACCCGAAGGAACTTGCAGGGAAACTCTATCCTCAGGGCATACCTATATTTAATGAAGCTGAATTACCCCATCTGATTAAAGATTTAAAGGTCGATGATTGTGTATTCTCTTACAGCGATGTTACTTACCAGAAAGTAATGGCTGTCAGCGCAATTGTGAACTCGGCAGGAGCAAATTTTATTCTTCTCGGCCCCAGGGACACCATGTTAAAAAGCACAAAACCGATGATAGCTGTTGGTGCAATAAGGACAGGTTGCGGAAAAAGCCAGACCTCGAGAAAAGTCATAGAGATTACTGATGAAGAAAGGCCTGAAGGTTGTAGCGGTAAGACATCCAATGCCATACGGGGATCTGAATGCACAGAAAGTACAGCGGTTTGCAACAGTTGCGGATCTTGAGAAACATAAGTGTACTGTTGAGGAAATGGAAGAATACGAACCTCATGTTGTCCGGGGAAATGTTATTTATGCCGGTGTCGATTATGAGGCTATTCTCCGGGAAGCTGAAAAAGATCCTTCGGGTTGTGATGTTATAATCTGGGATGGTGGAAATAACGATTTCCCTTTCTACAAACCGGATCTCATGATTACGGTAACAGACCCGCACAGGGCAGGGCATGAACTCAGATACTATCCCGGGGAGGTTACCCTGAGGCTTGCAGATGTTGTTGTCATTAACAAGATCGATACTTCAGCCCCCGGAGCTATCCAGGAAGTAAGGGAGAGCATTGAAAAAGTAAACCCGGGTGCAATCGTAATCGATGGCGCTTCTCCGATCAGAGTCGACAATCATGAACTGATAAGAGGTAAAAGGGTGCTTGTAGTTGAGGATGGTCCAACACTTACGCATGGTGAGATGAAGATCGGGGCAGGCGTTGTTGCCGCAAGAAAATTCGGAGCTGCAGAACTTGTTGATCCGAGGCCTTTTACTGTCGGAAGACTTTCAGAGACTTTCAGGATATATCCTGAAATCGGTACGCTTCTGCCGGCAATGGGATACGGAGAGGAGCAATTACGCGACCTTGAAAAAACAATCAATAACACAGATTGCGACAGTGTTGTTATTGCAACTCCTATTGATCTTAACAGGATAATTAAAATCAAAAAGCCTGCTACAAGAGTCTATTACGATCTCCAGGAAATCGGTGATCCGAACCTTACACAGGTTCTTGATGAGTTTGTGAAGAAATTCAAACTTTAAGGTAACCATCATCTTTATATTATTATATATATAATAATGCATATAATAATATTAATAAACCGCAAAGGACGCTAAGATAAAACCGCAAAGGACGCAAAGAGCCAGCACTCTGGATTCTTTGCGTTCTTTGCTGACACTTTGCGATCTTTGCGGTTAAATTTTTATTTAATTATTTTTTCCGTATTTCTCTGTTCTGGAATCTTTAATAACCCCGCTCCAGTTCAGCCCGAATCCGAAATCATAGGTATTACCTTCTGAGTCGACATGGCATTCCATATCAAAAGGAACATCTTCTGCCTGAAGCTCCACTGTTTTCATGCTGGCCGGCATCTGAAGAGGCAGGAGACCTGAAGGTTCAGCAGCTCCTGAGATGATATCGAGCAATGCCTGAGCCTGCACCTCGAAAGTTGCAAGAATGGCATCGGCATCTTTTTCAAATTCACTGAAAACCATTGGTTTCGACATCTCAATTGAAACAATCACAGGTTTGCCTTTCATTGCCTTTTTCGTATCGAGGACCAGTTTCAGATCTTCGGTATTTGTTGCTGTAACTGATTTATTCCTGTATGTCCTGTTTGTGAATTTTTCCAGCGGATCGCCACCTGCAATGCTCTCTTCACGTGCATCAACAGCTTTATAAGGATTATATTGCAGGCTGATCGGGACATACCCGTTTCCGCCTTTTTTAACATCTTCTGCGGAGTAACCTGAACCTGATTCCGGACTCCTGATAACAACCAGGGCAAAATCGGCTTCAGCAGGGTTATCAGTAACTTTGAAATACTTGCTCACAATTTCGATACTAACGGGTAATCAATTCTCACCGGACTGGGAGGACCGAAGAAAGATCCGTACCACCGGATTTTCTCTTTGGCATATAAACGGTCTTCTGCTTTTCAACCGGAAGAACTTTATTCTGTTTTTCAGCAGAACAACAGATTTAAGCTGGGCTTCATAGCCTTCTTTCATGAAATCTGCATTTCCGACAGTGGCTTTTGTTTCTTCAACAATGAGATAAGGATTTTCAAACAGACCGGTGCGGAAGATGTTTTTTAACAACCTTACTGCTGATTGTTCCATCCTGTTCCTCATGAACTCTTCACCATGTTCTTTAACTCCCATGTTGTAAGCTTCAATCACAGGTCCTTTATCGTTGTTCCCGCCAAACTGGTCAACCCCGGCCATAATGATTTTATAATGTCTTTCAGCAACTGAGAGTGTCTCTGCACCCCATGGTGTTGTACCGAAACCATCAACTGCTCTTTCATCATTTGTTACACCCCAGTCGGTACAGACCACGCCTTCAAAACCGTATTTTCCTCTGAGCAGATCATTGATCAGATATTTACTGTAAGTATTACCGACATTCTCGTTATTGACTTTATCAATATTCCATGAAATCGTATAATAAGGCATCACTGCTGAAGCCATTCCTGTTGGTCCGTTAAGCTTCATCCTCCTTCAGTAAACGGGATCATATGATCATCGAAGTTATTTCCGGGATACACTGCATATTTGCCAAAGGAGAAGTGGGCATCTCTTCCTGCTTCACCCGGACCGCCCCCGGGCCAGTGTTTGATCATTGTATTGACACTTGTATATCCCCAGCCGCCTTCAATTTCCTTATCTCCAGCTGAAGTCTGGAATCCGTCAACATATGCTCTGGCCATATCGGCAGAGAGCTGCGGACTCTCACCGAAAGTTCCGTTCACCCTCGACCACCTTGGTTCAGTAGCAATATCAATTTGCGGTGACAATGCCGTGCTAATTCCCAGCGCCCGGTATTCCTTTGAGGCAACCTCACCGAAGCCTTTAACTATTTCAGGATCAAAGGTTGCAGCCATTCCGAGTGATCCGGGCCACATCGAGATCTGACCTGCGGATCCGACATTATATTCAACATTTGATGAGGCCCTGTGCCTTGGGTCGGAACTGTTGTTTGCAGGAATTCCCAGACCCAGTCCTTCGCAGAGAGCCTGGACTTTATTATTCCAGAGAGCTGCAACTTCAGGGCTTTCCACTGATGTGACAAGCACATGACGAAGATTATCCTCTGTAAGGAATTTTATCTGCTGGTCACTGAGATCGTAAGGATTTGCACCGCTTTCCTTATATGGCTTACCGTTATAAGTGCTGGCTCCAAACCTGGTGCTACCTGCAGGAATTGCCTGATGAGCGCTGTAAAGCATCAACCCTGCAATTTGTTCCACCGACATTTTTGATGCAAGGTCTTTTGCCCTTTCATCGGCAGTTAAGACGCCAGTCTTCATAAGGATCGAGATTGCCATTTTTATTCAGATCCTTGAAAGCAAGACCTTTAACTGTTAATATCTTAACACCTGAAGCCGTGTCATAGCCAAGTGTCTGTCCTTCCTCGTTTGTAACAATCATGGATGGAGCCAATCTTGGTTTCACTCCAGTTTTTGCAACCGAATGCCAAAGAGGCAGACAATCAGGAGCATTGAAATTTTGAAATGAATTTCATAATTCACTGATTTAGGATTATTTAATTGTAACCGAATAGACTCATTTCTCCGCTAGCTTTACACTCCATGTTATCCTCATTCAGCTCAATTCTGGCTCACTGCCCTCTGCTCCCTGCTCCCTGCCTACAGTCTTTCCCTCAGCTTCTTTCCCTCCTCCTCAAATCCGGGCTTATTCAACAATGCAAACATATTCTTCTTATATGCTTCAACTCCGGGCTGATCGAATGGATTCACATCAAGAATATATCCGCTTATACCACAGGCTATTTCAAAGAAATATATAAGCTGTCCGATATAATATTCATTAAGGCCGGAACGTTGATTAGTGATAATCGGAACATTGCCATCGTTATGAGCGAGAATAGTTCCTGATTCAGCATTATGGTTTACTTCCGACAGTCTTTTGCCTGCAAGATAATTGAGCTGATCTGAATCTTCTTTTTCTATCGGAATTGTAAGATTTCTTACAGGTGATTTAACCGAAATAAATGTTTCGAACAGTATTCTCTGTCCATCCTGAATATATTGCCCGAGTGAATGAAGATCGGTTGTCATGTCGACAGAGGCAGGGAATATGCCTTTACCGTCTTTACCTTCACTTTCACCGTAAAGCTGTTTCCACCATTCCGACATGAAATGCAGTTTTGGAGTGAATCCAACCATTATTTCAACGGTTTTCCGGCGTTCAGAAGCATGTTCCTTGCCGCAGCATAGAGCAGGGCAGGGTTAGTGGCGGCATCTTTATTTTTTCTTGAAATATCCTCCATTGCTTTTGCCCCCTTGACAAGCTTCCTGATGTCAAGACCGGCGAGAGCAATTGGCAGTAATCCGACGGGAGTGAGCACTGAAAATCTTCCGCCGATATTATCGGGAATGACGAAAGTCTCGTAACCGTTTGTCTCAGCCATTACCCTGAGGGCTCCTTTTTTCTCATCTGTAATTGCAATTATACGTTCGGCAGCCTCAGCCTTTCCTGTTTTCTTTTCAAGATGATCCTTAAGTATCCTGAAAGCAATTGCAGGTTCTGTTGTGGTTCCCGATTTGGAGATCACGACAATAGAATAGTTGCGGTTTTCGAGGATATCCATCAGGTCGGCAAGATAATCTTCGTCAATATTCTGACCTGCGAAAATAACATCGTGATGTTTTGTTTTGCTTAGTGAAACAAAGGAATGTGAGAGCGCTTCAATTACTGCCCTTGCACCCAGGTATGATCCGCCTATTCCGATTACGACAGTTGTATCGGAGATTGAACTGCAGATGCTTTGCCATCTTTTCGATCCTGTCGAGTTGAGGTATAATATCATCAGGCAGGGAAAGCCAGCCGAGAAAATCATTCCCGGGACCTGTGCCTTCATTGAGTGTGTCGATATGTCTTCCGGACAGCCTGGCAAAGGCCATAATTTCCTCGAGTGAAACGAAGCTGGTGCAGTTTTTGAGATTGATACTTAAATTTTCCATCGTTTCATTGTTTTTTCTGAGTCAAAGTTAAAAAAAAAGCCGACGGGTAACCGCCGGCCTTTTATAAAACTCAGTATATAGAATCTATTATCTCCTGTGTATTCCGCCTGCGCTTGATGAATGAGCATCAATAAATTTCGGATCGCCCATATAGTTGATATCTCCGGCGCTTGAAGCACTGGCTGTGATTCTTTCAGAGACACTCAATCTGCATCGCCTGCGCTTGAGGCTGATATGTCGGCTTCTCTCACCTTCAGCTCGTAGGCATTAAGATCACCCGCACTGCTGAGATTTGCGTCGAGAATATCGGCATTACCACTGAGTGTGATATCACCCGAACTGCTTATATCAACCTCGATTTCATCGGCTGTTACATCAACTGAAATATTGCCTGCACTGCTTGCTGACAATTCAAGCTTATCTGCCTTGATCGGTGTTTCACCAAAAATGTCCCCTGCACTGCTGGTTCTTAGTGAAGTAATATCCTTAATTGTTACATAAACTCTCTTTCTCTCGGCTTCACGGATATTAACATCATCGACATACACATGTAAAACACCGTTTTTAACCTCGGTGACAATGTATTCATGAAGATTCTCATCGGCCTCCACCTCAACCGATATCTCATTTCCCTGTGTCAGGTAAACATCAATACCTGAACTAACCTTGACCCCCGTAAATGAATCGGTTTTCCTTTCTTTCGAAACTACATTCCCGTTGCCTCTCACAGATTCCCAAAACTGCCCGCTGACAATTACGGGTATTAACAGGCCGGCGAAGATTGCTACAATTGATCTCAGGTTTTTCATCTTGTCTGAATTAAATTTTCAATAAAGACTATTGAAAATTTAAATAGCTGCATGGATTCCTGAAAAAAATTCAGTGCCACTTGAATATCTTCAGACCGGCTGAGAAAAATGCAATACCAATGGCAGTCAGGACAATCACCGGTAATATTACATCAACTATACCTGATCCTTCATTTATAATGCTCCGGAAATTGTCAGTCATCATTGTAAGAGGCAGCGCCTGATAAAGCCATGGCTCCAGTCGGGAAAATTCTGGTAGCTGAAGAATATGCCGGATAATACCATCATTGGCATCACAACAGCATTGATAAGCCCGTTCCCGACTTCGGTGCTGGAAGTATGTGAAGAGACAAAGACTGCAAGCCCGGCAAAAGCAATATTGCCCGCAAGATAGACCAGGATGAGCGAGGTGATATCCCCCTGGATGCTCATCTTAAAAGCAATCATTGCGAAGATAAGCAGTGTAAGAGATTCAATCACATTCATAACAATCCTCACTGTAATAAGCGCAATAAGGAAATGTGATTTCCTCATGGGTGTCGCGACAAGTCTTCTCAGCAGTTTCTTTGATCTTTTTTCTATTATCCCGTAGCTGATCCCCCACATGCACGACATCATAACACCCATCGTGATGAGCCCGGGTACGAGGAAATCAATGTACCTGGTTCCTGTTGTTGTCAGGGGTTTGATAACAGCTCCCGGGACCGCCTCATTTATCTCACCATAGCCAATAACGCTGCTGAGCTTGAGATAGGTCAGCTCCGCATCCGAATTCATGGGGTCGAAATGATAATGGACAGAATCGGCCGAAGCTGCAATGAGGACGTTCATGGTACCTCTTTTCAGGAGCCTGATTGCTTCATCCCATTTCATTTCGTAGAACAGGAATACCGAATTGCCTAACTTTTCATCGGAAATTATAAACTTGTATTTCCAGCTATCTTCTTCCGTCGTGTCGTTCTTTTCACATTTGTCTTCTAAAAAAGCAGAGATAACAGGGTTATCCTGTACCTGCGAATCTGTTATAACCGCCACTTTTCTTATTGTCTCACCCTTTTTTGTGAATGCCAGTCCGAGGCCAAGTGACATCAGGATAGGGAATACAATTCCCCAGAAAAGTACCCCGGGTTCACGGATTATTTCCCTGGCCTGGGAAAGGAAGAGCTGCCACAGTTGTTTTATCTTCACGATGTTAATCATTTATTTTTCTGCCTGTCAGTGAAACAAAGATGTCATCGAGTGTTTTGCGACGGCATTCCATGTGTTTCAGTGAAATGTTCCTTGATTTCATCAGCGCCATAAATGCAGGCAGGTCGGAGTCAAAGTTTTTCAGTGTAACAAATCCTTTTTCTTCTGTTTCTCCGGGAATAATCCTAAGTGTGAAGTCTCAGCATTAAAAGATAAGACATCAATTTTTGAATCAGCCGAGAATTCCACAACCTTTTCAGCTGTCTCATCTTCAAGAAGCTGATGGAGAGTGCCTTCACGGAGTATGACACCTTTATCTATTATTACAATGTAATCGCAAAGATTCTCAGCCTCCTCCATGTAATGTGTTGTGAGTATCATCGAAGTACGTGATTTTTCTTTCAGATTACCCAGTATATCCCAGATCTCCCTCCTGGCGTTGGGATCCAGTCCGGTTGTCGGTTCATCCAGGAGAAGTATTGCAGGCTTATTAATTAGTGCAATTCCTATAGCAAGGCGTTGTCTCTGTCCCCCTGACAGATTTACAACGTATGATCTTCTTTTCTCTTCAAGTCCTATAATGCTGATGATCTCATTTACCCTGTCAGATCCAAGGTTAAAGAAGGAAGCAAAAAGGTTTAATGTTTCAGTGACTCTCAGTTTATCGATGAACCGGGTTTCCTGGAGCGACAATCCTATTGTGTTATGAAGCTCATCCTCATTACCTTTCCAGTGCCTGCCCATTATTGTAATCTCACCTTTGTCAGGCTTCTGGATGCCTTCAATCATCTCAACCAGGGTTGTTTTTCCTGCACCATTAGGTCCAAGCAATGCAACAAATTGTCCCTCAGGGATACTCAGATTAATCCCTTTGACAGCCTGAACGTTTTTAAAGGATTTCCAGACATTCTTTACTTCAATAACAGACATTATGATTGTTTGTAAAATAACAGCAGCCGATTCTATTTTGTTCCAAACAGCCTGTCGCCTGCATCCCCAAGACCGGGAACAATATACCCTGTTTCGTTTAGCTTCTCATCAAGGGCAGCCAGGTACACCTGGACATCAGGATGATCCTTCTCTACTCTTGCAACACCTTCAGGAGCTCCGACAACACAGACAAGCTTGATCACATGGGCGCCGTTGTTCTTCAGGATTGTTATTGCATCTGAAGCGCTGCCACCTGTTGCGAGCATTGGATCCAGCACCATCACCACTGCTTTCCGCAGATTATCGGGAAGCTTTGAGTAGTATGTCATTGGGGCGAGTGTCACATGATCGCGGTACATACCGATATGGCCTATTCTTGCCGATGAAATAAGGTTGGAGATGCCATCTGCCATCCCGAGGCCGGCTCTCAGCACCGGGACAAGAACCACATCTTTGGCAAGTTCCTCGGTTTCGCATTTCCCCATGGGAGTCTCAACGGTAATCTTTCGCACCGGCAGGTCGCGGGTAATTTCGTAGGCCATAAGACCTGATATCTCCTTAAGAGTGTGTCTGAATTCTTTTGTCCCTGTTTCTTTGTTCCGTAGAATGGCCAGCTTATGTGTCAGAAGCGGATGTTTAAGCAGATGCAGCATAATGAATAAGAATATATTGGACCCAAAGTTAATCGAATATACTCTCATCCCTGAAAAAAATCGTGAGCTCGGCCAGCTTCTTTTTAATATCTATTTCCTCGATCTTAAACCGGATGATCTTCCTTCCGGCGATAAGGGATAGCTCTGAGAGGAGCTCTTCCCTTTTATCAGGTTTAAGGAGATCAATATTCTCGTAAATGATCCTGTATGATTTACACCTTTTCCCCATTAGAAACTTCTCCAGGATGAGCGCCATGAGAATAATGAGGCAATTGATTATGATCCTGCCAAGCATGGGGAACGCAACCAGGTGAAGGGCGTTAATCACCGAAATCCCGATGACGGCGAAGATATATGCCATATCCTTCATTGTTATTGACCTTGTTCTGAGTCTCAGAATTGTGAAAATTGCCACAAGGCCAACGGCCAGCTCCATCTGGATCTGGATGAAATTAAGGAGACAGCTTATGAAAAAAACTATCAGACCTATCAGGAAGAAGGCAAATAGATAAGTCTCTTTTTTCGTGTACCTGTAATAAACCAGTCTGATAAGTATGAACTGGAAAACTGTATTGATCACTAACATGATCATTATTTCCTTAAAGTAAGGATTAGTGAGATCGAACATTTTATCAAACATACCGGAATACTTTTAGGGTTATCAGAAATTTTTACAGCTGTTTCTAAGGTTCGTTATAATGTTGTTGTGGTTACCACGGAGTTGTGTGAAGAATGTTTCAAGGTATCTGATAATATCTTCTTTTTCTTTTGGCTTAAGATACTGAAATTCATTAACTATTTTGTAAAAATCATCTTTCTTTGCTTCCAGCAGGTGAAGGTGCCGGTCAAATACCTCAGGAGGCCTGCAAATGCCAAGAAAAAGCCTCTCCCTTACGTTGCTCACACCGACACTTTCGACGGGAAGCGCATATGAAGCATTAACAATACCTGACCAGTCAAAGTCATAAGGTATTGCTATTCCATATTGATTGGCGGGGAGGTTTTCGGGTTTGAAGATCTTTACATTATGCTGCCCGGGAATTGACCAGTCATAATTTCCAGCCATATAGTTGAACATTGCAAGCCTGTCCATTACAAAAGGAAAGATGTGCTTCTGAGTAATATTAGTTGAGTTTATCTGAATTGTATTAGTTCTTTCCGCCAGTAAATCAACAGGCTCAATGAAAAATGCCCATTGAGTCATTGGTTTTCTCCCTCTTTCGCTATCTACATAGTTCACTCTTACAAGTCTTACCCTGAAACTTGTATCCGTAATGACGCCAAACATTTTATAAACAAGGTATTCGCGAAGGAGATAGTTCTCATCATTTGTACCGAATCCGCATTGTGTTACCATTTTCAGCTTGCCGATACTGTCAAGGTCGGAAAACCCGAAATCGACTTTTTTAAAATTAAGCTCAATAGGAGCCATCTGGCATTCCCTGCGGCGGAATTCACCCCTTGTCTTCAGCCTTACCTGCCTGACGATTGAATCAGGTCTTTCGGGGTTAATTATCAGCTCTGCTTTAAGAAAGTCATCATCAGGCTTTTTCCTTAGGTATGTTGTCACATCGAACCGGAGAGTAATTTCGAGAAGATCATCATTCTCAAACAAGCCGAAGCTTTTTATAGTGTCCCGGGAATTCCCCTGGATGGTGTCCTGTGCCGAAGCTAAGGATATTGCGAAAGTTAAGAGGCACAGATACAGGAAACTCGATCTGATCATGCCGGCTGATTTTCTGAATACCATTGTAAATTTATTCTTTCCTGTTAAAAAAGTCAACTGTTTTAAAACAAGATAATGACATGATATGTTTTCAAACGCTGCATGAGGTCGTTGCCAGCTTCTGTATGAAATTACTGAATAAGATCCTTCACTTGGATTCGCATTGTCGCTAATGACAAGTTCTGTATATTATTGGAACTGGATCGCGAAAGATGCTTCACTTCGCTTTGCTCCGCTGCTAATGACAAATTCCTCAACTCATACATTATAAACAATTTGTACATTTAGTTCTTTTGCAAGTCTATTAAATGATCTTTGTTTTTGTAGCAATAGTTGTACTTCATACTTTTTAGTTCCTTCTTCAACAAATGCCATCCCTTTTACCATTACTCTCCAGTAAAGTACTGCAAGTTTGCGAGCAATTGATTTAATCGCAACTGGTGATCCTTTTCTAACGCTAAGCCTCCTTCCAAACGCTCCAAGTGCTATCTTTTTGCTTGTGAACAAACTTTGAGCTATCTTTCTGAAGATTTGACCTGCCTTGGGTTTTCCTGATTTTCTTCGGTTCTTTCTCGTTTTGCCCGAGTTATGCTGTCCTGGTGCAAGACCCAACCAGCTGGTATAATGTTTTTCTGTTGGCCATCTGGATAAATCACTCCCATTTTCAGAGAGTAGTTGCATCCAGCTGTAATCTGTTATACCTGAGAGTGTAGTGGCATCTCTTCCGTTAAAGATTTTCAGCATCATTGAGCCAAGATTATCAATATCAGGTTTATTATGACGTATTGGTTTTCTGCGAACATCTGTTTTTTGATCTGGTTTACCTCTACTGATCTTTTGAAGAACCTCATCGATCATCTGGTCACATTGCTCTATCTGATTCTGATAAAAGCAATATGATTCAAAGGCTTGCCTTAGTGCAAATAATCCTTGTTTTGTATACCTGCCATTTAAAGCTTTCAATACCTCATCTTTCTTATTTTTAATAATTTTTGTATGGCAGAGTTTTAATAGTTTTTCCTTATCTCTTTCGCCTTTCAATATAGCTTCTATAATTGCTATCCCACTAACTCTATGGATTTGATCAATACTTCTGTTAGTCTTATATTCATTTCGTAAGGGCTTTTTGCATATGGTTAATATGCATGGATGCAGATCGGATATGATCTTCTCTCATCCGCTGATATGACCTGAGTTCCTTAATATCGCTTTCAGCAACAAAGCAGCGATTTAATAGTCCATAACTATGTAATTGCTGTATCCATTGACAGTCTTTAACATCTGTTTTTCTCCCAGGCACTTGTTTTGTTTGACGACCATCAACAAGCCAGACGTCTATTCCGGCCTCTTCAAGCATTTCATACAAAATATCCCAATAGACTCCAGTGGTTTCCATTGCTACAGTCATAATATCGTTCTCAAAGAGATATTCACTTAATTTTTCAAAGTCTTCAGTAAAAGTGAAAAAACTTTTTACTTCCTGACCTTCGATTGCAACGAACACTTTCTTGGAACCAATGTCTATTCCAGCGCCTTCTTTTCTAATTTTTTCCATAAGATTTTAATACATTAAAAATAAAAGATTACACCCGGAAGGCCTCTTTAAACATTGCAATGCTACTAATCGGACATTCCTTTAGGAAGTACCATACCTGAAGACTTTATCTTCCGGAACCATACTGAGGAGCAGGCAAAAATGCACTATTCAAGCGAAGGTCATGCTTGTGTAACCACCGTCAAACTTAATTGATTCTGGTTGTCATGACACCGGAAGTACAAAAATTTGGATGAAAACTGCTAATGACAAGTTCTATATATTATTGGAACTGGATCGCGAAAGATGCTTCACTTCGCTTTGCTGCGTTCAGCATGACAGGCGCTTTGGTGGAGTCCGGGGGAGTGAAGAGGCGCATTTTGCAGAGAGATTGTAACTGGAGTTAGTTAGAATCAAAATGCGCCTCTTCACTCCATACATTCACTCCATATTTTCTTGTCATCCTGAATGAAACAAATCCTGAGCCTGCGAAGGATTTGTGAAATGAAGGATCTCTTTCTTTTGAACTAATTCAACCAAACAGTTATATTATAATATAAATTATTATAAATATTATAATATTAAATGGCACACAGATAACACGGATTAAACGGATTTACACAAATTTGATCCGTGATTATCCGTTGAATCAGTGTCATCAGTGTGCTATTTGCTAGAAATCAGGTATGTATTAAACAGAATTGCAATCCGTGCCAGTATTCACAGAATCAAGCAAGCCACTTCTGTACTGCTTCCGGGCTCAGGCCCTGTAATCCGAGCTTATTTTTTTTGTTGAAGCCATTCAGGTCATTTGCCAGCTTTCCGGCTTTTTCGACCTCTTTAAGCTTTGCAACTGTGGTAAATCCCAGTTTTTTTAACGGCTCTATCCATTCTGCAGGAACGCCGGTTGCTATATATTCTTCATCAGGGCTTTCGGCTTTTGGTTTCAGCGCTTCAGGTTTCATCTGCGGGAAAAACAGCACATCCTGGATAGAGGGTTGGTTTGTGAGCAACATTGTAAGCCTGTCGATTCCCATACCCATTCCGGATGTAGGTGGCATCCCATATTCAAGCGCCCTCACAAAATCAAGGTCAATGAACATTGCTTCATCATCTCCCTTTTCAGAAAGCCTGAGCTGATCCTGGAACCTCTGGAACTGGTCGATCGGATCGTTCAGTTCAGAATAAGCATTGGCAATCTCCTTTGAGTTAATGAACAGTTCGAACCTTTCTGTCAGACCAGGTTTGCTGCGGTGCATTTTTGTGAGGGGAGAGGTCTCAGTCGGGTAATCAATAATGAATGTCGGCTGTGTAAGGCTATGTTCACATTTTTCACTGAATATTGCATCGATAAGCTTTCCTTTACCCATTGTCTTGTCATGTGGCACATTGAGATCATCACATACTTTACGGAGTTCGTCTTCCTCCATCCCCATGATATCGATTCCTGTATTTTCCTTTATTGAATCGAGCATCGAGATCCTCTTGTAGGGCGGTTCAAGATTAATAACCTTATCTCCATAAACAATTTCAGTTTTGCCATTCAGATCGAGAGCAATTTTTTTAATAATCTCCTCGGTGAATGTCATCATCCAGTTGTAATCTTTATAGGCAATGTAGATCTCCATTACGGTAAATTCAGGATTATGGGTCCTGTCCATACCTTCATTGCGGAAATCCTTGGCAAACTCGTAGACACCTTCATATCCGCCGACAATAAGCCTTTTCAGGTAGAGCTCATTCGCAATCCTCAGATAAAGAGGTATATCGAGAGCATTATGATGAGTCTTGAATGGCCGTGCTGTTGCTCCACCCGGGATTGGCTGAAGTATGGGTGTTTCAACCTCGAGATAGCCTCTAGAATTGAAGAGTTCCCTCATAGACTGGATGAGCCGGGTTCTTTTTCTGAAAACGTCCCTTACCTGGGGGTTTATAATAAGATCGACATATCTCTGGCGGTACCGGAGTTCAGGATCTGTAACCGCATCAAAGAGAATGCCGTCTTTCTCTTTCACAACAGGCAGAGGGCGGACCGATTTGCTCAGGATTGTAAATTCCTTTACGTGAACTGTTGTTTCTCCCATCTGGGTTATAAAAACAAATCCCTTTATACCAATGAAATCGCCTATATCGAGCAGATGTTTGAATACTGTATTATATAAGGTCTTATCCTCACCCGGGCAAATGTCGTCGCGACGAATATAAATCTGGATCCTGCCGGTGGAATCCATGAGTTCAGCAAATGAAGCATTCCCCATTATCCGGCGGCCCATTATCCTTCCGGCAAGGCTGACATCGGTATAGTTATTTTTTCCCGGTGAATAGTTTTCCAGGATATCTTTTGCGAATGAATTTGTCTTGTATTCGGCAGCGGGATAAGGATCAATGCCTAACTTTCTGAGATTATCAAGCGATTCTCTCCGGATCTGTTCCTGTTCACTTAAATTAATGTTACTCATGTATTTTGAAAATTTGTGCAAAGATAGAAAAATTCATTTTTTAAGTCACTTTTTGATTTTCCGGTGAATTCACTGTATTAATCAGGTATTTACACCTGGGATGCTGAAAACATATGCAGTATTTTCGAATCATTCAAATGAAAGTCAACTATGCAAAAGACTCAGATTTTAAATCATGAAGGAAAAACCATCTTCAGGATGGATTTTACTAACTCAAATAAATTTCAGGAAATCCAGGAAATCATGAATGAGAGCGTTGCCTTCATACGTAAGCAGCCTGCCGGATCTCTACGGACCCTGACTATTGTCGGAGGAATGCATTTCAGCAACGAGATTCGTGATGCTTTCAGGGATTTTATAAAAGGTAACAAGCCGTATGTTAAGTCCGGCGCTGTAGTCGGATTAAATGGTTTGCAGAAGATAGTTTATAACGGTTTAATGAAAATGACAGGCAGGGACATCAGGTCATTTGAAACTGAAATTGAAGCTAAAAACTGGCTTGTCGGTAAAAACTAATTACAACCACTTACTTCTTTTCTAAGCTTTTCCTGCAGAAGCCTGGTTACTGGTCCTGGTATTCCAGTACCTACATTTATCTCTCCGATTCTGATAACAGGTAACACCTCGGACGAAGTATTTGTAATGAATGCTTCATCGGATTTAACAATATCATCACGGCGAACAGCATTCTGAATAACTCTTACCCCGGCTTCTTCAGCAATCCGGATCACATTCTTTCTGGTGATCCCTGAAAGGATATAGTTTGATTCAGGGTGAGTAAATATTGTATTCCCAGAGACGAAAAATATATTTGAGTGTGAGCATTCTGTAATTATGCCGTCTCGTGCAAAAATGCACTCCTTCAGTCCTTTTTTATATGCTTCCTGAAAACTCATTGTATTTGGAAGAAGAGCAATTGATTTGATGTCGCATCTGCTCCAGCGGATATCATCTTTCAAAAGAGCTTGTATTCCCTTTTTGGCAGCCTCCTCATCAGGGATGAATGTGAAAGCGTATGCGTACACGGTTGGTTTCACACCTGGTATTGGAAAATAATGAGTTCGTTTTGCAGCCCCTCTGGTGACCTGGAGATAAACCATTGCAGGCTTTGTTTCGAATCCGTTCTCCCGTATCAGCTTTTCCGCAATGGCAGGAAACATCTCAGATTCATCCCAGCTTATATCCAGCTCACCCATACTCCTTTTTAAACGGCTGAGATGTCCGGTCATATCAAAAAAATCTTTTCCATACCACCTTACAACTTCATAAATACCATCAGCCAGGAGAAATCCCCTGTCATCGGGGCTTATACTCACTTTCTCTTTGGGCATGAATTCACCGTTGTAGTAAACTATTTCCATTTGATTGCGGATTTCGGATTTACGATTTCGGATTATGATCGGATTTAAGAAGTTAAACAACAGGTTTAACGGGTTCGATAATTTCAGTCTTATAAGTAATGTTTTCTCTTGCCTGTTCGGGTGTTTTTGCATTTCCGACGGCTGCCTGAACGAACATGGAGGCTCCGAGCACAGTAGTCTCTTTATGATCGATAATCTTCAGCGGAACACCAGTAAAGTTAGCCCGTAACTGGTTCCACAGCCTGTTTTTTGAGCCGCCTCCGACGCAAATGATGCTGTTTGTTTTGAAACCTCCGGCTTTTTCCAGAGTGCTTCTTTTCCCTGGACGAGCCTTTCCGATAAAGCCTCGAGCATCGCCCTGTAAATCTCATCCCTGGTGGATTCCATAGTTAATCCAAGTATCTGCCCGCCGGGTTTACCCTTCAGCTCCTCGTAAAAATTTGGAATAACTTTTACCCCGTTGCAGCCGGGAGTGACCTTTTCTGCCCCGGATATCATTGTTTCATACACATTCTCTTTTAAATCACCGTAAAGGTTTTTCCTGCACCATTCGAGAACTCCCGAAGCAATCCATTGATTGCCAATATTGAACAATCCGGGTCTTGAATCGAGCTCGGTCGTCAGACCTGAATCCAGTTCATTCTTCCCTGATCTGAATTCCTTTGCCCTGACCATCAGGATTTCCCAGGTTCCCGAGCTCAGCACCGGCTCATTTATATCAGCACCCGATCCGAATACTGCAAACTGGGTGTCGTGACCGGTAGCCACAACCGGAACTCCTTCGGGGACAGATGTCTCCCGGAAGGCTTTCCTGGTAATTTTTCCTACAACAGATCCCGGTTCAACAGGTATGCCTGTTTTTGATGACGGGATTCCAATTCTGTCAAGAATATTTTCAGAAAATCTCCTTGAGACCTGGTTTGTAAGCATCGATGTTCCTGCCATTGTTGTATCATTCACCATCTCACCGGTAAGAAAGAAGTTGAAGATTGAAGGCATGAACAGGAACATATGGCTGTTTTCGACGATTTCAGGTTTCTGCTCGGAAAACCAGATAAGCTTGTTTATTGTATTGAATGTGAAAGGCAGAACACCGGTTTCACTGTAAAGTTCCGTGAGAGGTATATATTCACCAATCCTGTCCATTACAGGGGCAGTTCTTTCACATTGCCATGAAATAACGGGATAGAGCATATTTCCTGATTTGTCGAAGAATGTTCCGTCGACACCGAAAGTTGTAACTGTAATACCTGCAATATTCCCTGGTCCAATAACGGAGGTTACTTTCCTTGCCGCCTTACACATTTTATCCCATATCTCATTGACATCCCATATTCTGTAGGAGGGAAAGTACGGATCGGGACGGGTATTATTGGGGAAGGATTCCGATGCCAGGATTTCGCCCGCTGAATTGACAGCAATCGCCCTGACATTTGTAGCGCCACAGTCAAAGACAATCACAACATCTTTAGTTCCATTATATTCAATGCCTGTCTTTTAACCCGACTCCTCATCCACCTCGCCCACTGCCTCTACGCTCTTCACGCTCTGCGCCTGCAATGCGTCTATCCATATAGCGGCCCGTAAGCCTGGCATGCCCTGTAATCCGATCCTTCCTTATCCATTCCGAATGCGCTCCATGAGGAAGGTCTGAAGATCTTCTCCTCCTCCACATTATGCATGCATACCGGGATCCTCAGGATTGATGCGAGTGTGATCAGGTCGGCGCCGATATGGCCATAGCTCGATGAGGAGTGATTAGCTCCCCAGTTGGCCATAACGGAATAGACATCCCTGAAAGGCCCTTTTCCGGTGAGTCTGGGGGCAAACCAGGTTGTCGGCCAGGTGGGATCTGTACGGTCGCTGAGTATCTGATGCACTTTATCAGGAAGGTCGACAGTCCATCCTTCAGCTATCTGGAGAACAGGTCCGAGTCCCTTCACCAGGTTAGTTCGTGATATCGTGACCGGCATTACACCTTTTGTATTGAACTGGGATGAGAATCCTCCTCCCCTGAAATAGCCCGTGTTTGCAGGTCGCCATTCAGTGGCATCAAGACACGCAGCGGCATCTGCAGATGTAATATCCCAGAAAGGTTTAATACATGGTTGCCCGTTGCATGATTGCCTTCCTGAAAAATCAAGAGCCGATGCTCCGGAGTTTATCAGGTGAATCACACCGTTTGCAGCAAGCCCTTCGGGTTTAACCTTTGTAACCCTTTGCATAGCTTCGGGACTCCAGTATGTTCTTATGTCGGAGAACATCTGTGCAGTGTTTGTTAGCAGATATCCGAACAGCATAGGTACTCCGTTCATTGAGTCGTTTTCAGTGGCAACAAGGTAAGGTGGCCTGATTCCATTCCAGTCGAATGATGAGCAGAGCATAGCTTCAAGGAAGTCTCCGTTTGGCATGTGATCAGTCCAATGCCTTTGTCCCTGGAAACCGGCAAGGATTGCATTATGTCCGAGCGCTTCTTCCCCAAAGCCAAGATCTTTCAGCTTTGGGTTACCTACCATCAGATCACGTGCGATAAGGGTCATCTTAACAACAGTTTCCCATTCCATGTCCAGTTGTTTCCTGGATTTTGGGTTAGGATTAATATCTTTTCCTTCCCTGCAATTCTTCTTAGTCCAATCCAGGGCGTATGAATATTCATTTTTGTCGAAGATATCCTCATTAAGCCTCCTGGTGAACTCGCTCATATCGACATATTCGTTTCTCATGCCCAGGTATTCCTGGAAAAAATCTTCACGCACGATAGAACCTGCTATACCCATTGAGACGGAACCCATGGAGAGGTATGATTTTCCCTTCATGATTGAGACAGCAATACCCGCTTTAACAAACCTGAGTATCTTTTCCCTGACATCTTCAGGGATTGAAGTATCGCCTGCATCCTGGACATCATGACCGTAAATACCGAATGCGGGAAGACCTTTCATTGTATGTCCGGCCAGAGCTGCTGCAAGGTAGACAGCGCCGGGCCGCTCTGTCCCGTTGAAACCCCAGATTCCCTTTGGAATGCCGGGATCCATATCTATTGTTTCGCTTCCATAACACCAGCAAGGAGTCACAGTAAGGCTGACACCAACACCATTCCTGCTGAATTTTTCAGCGCACATGGCTGACTCTGCAACCCCGCCGATACATGTATCGGCAATAATACATTCAACAGCCTTGCCGTTCGGATATTTTAAGCCTGAGGATATCAGATTCGCAGCCGATTTAGCCATGTTCATTGTCTGATCTTCCAGCGATTCACGTACTCCACGCATCCTTCCGTCGATCACGGGACGGATACCTACTTTCGGATAATCGCCGATCACCGTCTGGTAATCAGTTTTTACCTTCAACGCATTACTTGCCATAAGGGAATGTTTTTAGGTTATGGATTAAACAAATATAGAGAAAAGGAATGAAAAAAATGTCTTATCCGGGTTCTGTTTCATAGTGAAATCCTTTGTGTAACTTTGTGCTGTAAAAGCCAAAATCAAATTAATGCAAAAGAGCAGACGTCTGCCTGTATGGCTTAAAATGCAAAGAGCCAGCGGTGAGAATTATTCAATGGTGAAGCATGTCGTCAACGATAATAAACTTCATACGATATGTACAAGCGGGAACTGTCCAAATATCGGAGAATGCTGGAATGCAGGAACTGCCACATTCATGATCCTGGGCGACATTTGTACTAGAGCCTGTAAGTTTTGCGGTACAAAAACAGGAAGACCTTTGCCTCCCGACCCCGGAGAACCTGAAAGACTCGCTCTTTCAGTAAAAAAGATGAAACTCAGGCATTGTGTCATTACATCGGTAGACCGGGATGATCTGACCGATGGAGGAGCCGGCTTCTGGGCTGATGTTATCAGGAAAGTGAAAGAGACAAATCCGGGTATAACAATGGAAACCCTTATTCCCGATTTTGACGGTAAACAGGAAAACCTGATGAAGATCATCGAAGCCGGGCCTGATGTTATTTCCCATAATGTTGAAACGGTCAGGCGTCTTACCCCGCTTATCCGTACTAAAGCAAAATATGACAGGAGCCTTTCAGTATTGCAATTCCTTGCATCTCAGGGTCAGGTGGTAAAATCAGGATTCATGCTCGGACTCGGGGAGAAAAGTGATGAAATTCTTCAGACGATTACCGATCTGTATGAAACCGGTTGCCGTATTCTGACAATCGGGCAATACCTTCAACCTGGTCCGGGTCACATGGAGCCCCTGGAGTATATAGAGCCTGAGAGATTCATTGAATATCGCACAAAAGCTCTCGCAAAAGGTTTCTCCTTCGTTGAAAGCAGTCCGTTGGTAAGATCGTCTTTTCATGCTGAAAAACATGTGAGTGTCCGAAAATAATATTTATATTAGCCAATAGTTAACCCTGAAGCTTAATTGGGCTATATTGCTGTATATAAAGATCTTGGATTAAAAGATTACAAAGAAGTCTGGGATTTTCAGGCGTCTGTCTTTAATAATCTTGTTGAAAGTAAAAAATCGACAGGAGGCAGTACCAATTCCGGGCATCCACAACTTCCCGGGATGCTTATTTTTGTTGAACACCCGCATGTTTACACACTCGGAAAAAGCGGATCGGAGAGTAATCTTCTTATAGATCAGATCCAGTTAAGAAAAAAAGACGCAACATTTTACCATATCGACAGGGGCGGTGATATCACTTATCATGGTCCGGGACAAATTGTAGGGTATCCGATCTTTGACCTGGAAGCAATAGGCGTTTCACTCAAAGAATATATTCACAGGCTGGAAGAAGCAGTAATAAAAACACTGGCTGAATACGGCATTAATGCATCCCGGCTTCAGAATGGTACTGGTGTCTGGCTTGATCCGGGAATCAGCGGAAGGGCAAGGAAGATATGTGCTATAGGAGTAAAAGCAAGCAGGTACATAACGATGCATGGTTTTGCATTTAATGTGAATACCGATCTTAGTTATTTTGATAGTATTAATCCCTGCGGGTTCAGGGATAAAGGAGTTACTTCTCTCGGAAAGGAACTGGGAGCGGAACAGGATTTTGAAGAAGTAAAGCGAAAAGTTAAGAGTAACCTGAAGGAGGTTTTTGATCTGGAATGGACTAATCTGTAGACGATGGAAAAGAAATGGGTTGTGAAGGAGAGAGGCGAAGCGGCTGTTGTAAGACAACTTGCTTCAGCCTTAAAAGTGTCTGATCCCCTCGCAAACCTCATGGTCCAGCGAACTATAACGACACCCGAAGAAGCAAAGGCATTTTTTAATCCAAGCCTGGACTATCTTCACGATCCATTCCTGATGAAGGATATGAATATTGCTGTTGACAGGATTTCAACCGCAATAAAGAAGAATGAAAAGATTCTGGTTTATGGTGACTATGATGTGGACGGAACAACTGCTGTCTCACTTATGTATTCATTTCTCAGGGAACAGTATTCTAATGTTGAATATTATATTCCCGACAGGTACAAGGAAGGTTATGGAGTATCATACGAAGGACTGGATTTTGCCTGCCAGAAAAACTGCAAGATTGTTATAACTCTCGATTGTGGTATAAAGGCGGTAGAAAAAGTAAAGTACGCAAGATCAAAAGGTCTTGATGTAATTATATGCGATCATCATTACCCGGGGGAGGAAATCCCGAAAGCCCTGGCTGTACTTGATCCTAAGCAGCCATCATGTAACTATCCTTATAAAGAGCTCTCCGGATGCGGGGTAGGATTCAAGCTTATTCAGGCTTATACAAGGGTTCATGGAATACCTTTCAGTCAGATCGAACATTACCTCGATCTTGTTGCCGTGAGCATTGCTTCAGATATTGTGCCTATTACAGGTGAAAACAGGATACTGGCCTATTTTGGACTTATAAAGCTGAATGAGTCTCCCCGCACGGGTCTCAGGGAACTTATCCGTGAATCGGAAGTATCCAAATCTCTTACTATTGAAGATATAGTTTTCAAAATCGGTCCGAGGATTAACGCTGCGGGCAGAATGGAAACAGGAAGCAAAGCTGTCGAGCTGCTTATTTCAAATGATACTCAGCTTGCTACAGGAATCAGCAAGGAAATAAACAACTTCAACATAGAGCGCCGAAGCGTAGACCGCATCATTACGACAGAAGCGATGCGGATGATCTCTGAAGACCAGAGAACAGTTAACTCGAGAACAACTGTTCTGTTTAATCCTAACTGGAAAAAAGGGGTTATCGGGATCGTAGCTTCCAGGCTCATCGAAACATATTACCGGCCCACAATAATCCTTACCGAATCAAATGGCTTTGCAACCGGATCGGCCAGGTCAGTCCAGGGTTATGATCTCTACCAGGCTATCGAGGCATGCAGCGACCTGCTTGAAAGTTTCGGCGGACACATGTTTGCAGCCGGGCTGACTCTTAAAAAGGAGAATATCATTCCTTTCATGGAACGGTTCGAGAAATATGTGTACAGCACGATTAAAGATGAGCAGCTCGTTCCGAGGCTTTTCATCGACACAGAACTTACATTTTCCGAGATCAATGAAGAGTTCTTCAGCATCATGAGCCAATTCCAGCCATATGGCCCGGAAAACATGTC
Organism: uncultured Bacteroidota bacterium; assembly: GCA_963744745.1. Taxonomy (GTDB): domain Bacteria; phylum Bacteroidota; class Bacteroidia; order Bacteroidales; family VadinHA17; genus LD21. The sequence goes on from CAVUVD010000014.1 coordinate 550,802, forward strand.
ACCGGTTTTTATCTCCAGGAATGTTTATGATACGGGGACAGGCCGGATGGTAGGATCGAGCGGCGAACATCTTAAGCTAAACCTGTGCCAGGAGAACAGCCAGAAGGTTTTACCTGCCATTGCTTTCTGCCAGGCAAACCATTTTGAATACATCAAAAGCGGGAATCCTTTCGATATCTGTTATTCTGTCGAGATGAACGAATTCAGGGGCAACCGGACACTGCAGCTCAATATACGGGATATCAAGACACCCACAGGGCTGAATTAGGTTTCAGAGTTTCAGGGTTTCAGAGTTTCAGAGTTTCAGGTTCCAGGGTTAAACAAATTAATGAGGGTGTATCAAAAGTCAAAATCCATTAACCGCAAAGGTCGCAAAGAATTTCGCGAAGAGCGCAAAGGCTTTTATTTCAGTATTTTAACTTTGTGTGCTTTGCGTAAACTTTGCGTACTTTGCGGTTAAAAAGGACTTTTGAGACATCCTCTAACGATGCCCGATGCAGGCAGGCGGTAACTAGTTACCTTGTTCCGTGTACCCTGGACCGTGCACCTTGTACCGTGTGCCTTTCATACCGCAGCATATTGAATTCACTGAATTATTTTTGTTATTTTCAATGACATTACTTAACTTAGTGTTTTAACACTGAAACAGTTGAGCTCGCTGCTACGTTTTTCTGTTTCTTTATTTATCATTATCCCTGTTCGTCACCGTCTCCGGTAAAGATCCTTTATCCATCCGTGCAGGTGCAGGCGAAGCAGGAATGAATTATGCCTGTATTACAGGTAATTCATTCTGGTCGGCCTTCCATAACCAGGCGGTTTTGGCCTACAACACCTCTTTTGCACGGGGATCAGCTATGAGAACAGGTTTGGGATAAATGAACTGGGAACAAAGTCTGCAGCGATTATTGTTCCCGCAGGAAGAGCTTCTATAGGAGGCATTTACAGCCACTTCGGATATGCAGATTTCAAACGACACTATGCAGGTCTGGCTTGCGGGTTGAAGCTGTCGGAAAAGCTGGCTGCCGGTGCACAGGTTGATTATTTCTCGGAAATGACTTACGGGGAATATGATGATCATCAGGCGGTTACTTTTGAAATCGGGGTGCTTCTTGAACCTTCAGAAAATGTGAGAGTTGGCGTACATCTGTTTAATCCTTTACCGGAATCTCTTGTCAGTTCGTTCCTGTCACCGGGAATCAGGGCTGGTGCAGGCATTAACCTTAACAGTTCTTTGTTTGCAGCTGCTGAGGCGGAAATGAGTACTGCAACCGGCCTGCTGGTAAGAACCGGATTCGAATATGAGGCTTTCAGGAAGTTCCTGATGAGGGGAGGTTTCAGTACCAGGAATACTTCATTCAGTTTCGGACTTGGATACAAATTCGATTTCATGCAGCTCGACATTGCTTTTGTAACCCATGACAGGTTAGGTGTAACTTCTTCAGCTTCCATGATCTTTATAATAAAGTAATATTATTAACCGCAGGGGACGCAGAATAAAAACGCAGAGTACGCAGATTAAAATTTCATATATCATGCATGAGAATGAAATCTCGGGTAAAATTGTCAGTCTGGCAATAGAAGTTCATCAGGCTCTAGGACCAGGATTGCTTGAAAACGCTTATAAAGAATGTTTATTTTATAAACTTATCAAATCTGGGTTGCACGCTGAAAAAGAAAAACCAATGCCACTTGTCTATGAAGAGGTCAGATTAGATTGCGGTTATCGTTTGGATATCCTGGTTGAAAAGAAGGTAGTAATAGAAATAAAAAGCGTTGAAGGGCTGAATGAAGTACATTTTGCACAGACTTTGACATATCTGAAACTTGGCAATTATAAAGTTGGTTTATTAATAAATTTTAATGTTCCTTTTCTGAAAAATGGAATTAGAAGAATAGTAAACAATTATGATTATTGAATAACATTTCGAATCATACGGAATCTTCTGCGTCCTCTGCGCTATTCTCTGCGTTCCCTGCGGTTAAAATAGCCCTTCCGATGTTCTTGATACTCATTTCCCAGATTATATACGCACAAGAGAGCAGGGTGTCTGATATTATTACTTCCATTGCGGAGCAGCTTGCGGAGGAGGATTCGGATCCGGAGGCAGTAGAGCTTTACGTCGACAGGCTCTCCGATCTTGCCGAAGACCCTGTCAATCTGAATTCCGCTGATGAAACCTCTCTTTCACGATTGTTTTTTCTTACAGATTTTCAGATTAAGGCCCTGGCCGATTATTCCCACTCAACAGGAAAGATCCTTTCTGTTTACGAAATCGCCAATATTACAGGATTCAATCGCGAAACAACTGAGATGATCATTCCATTTATAACCCTGAAATCTATACCGGCTCCTGAGAAACCTGGTTATAACACGGATAATACTTTTCTTTCGAATATTTGTTATAGTTCCGTGTCAAAAGACAGCTCATATTCAGGTTCGCCAGTAAGATTACTCTCAAAATACAGGTTCCGTAACGGTGCATTTTCCGGAGGTTTCACCATGGAAAAAGACCCGGGTGAAAGCTTATTATCAGAAAGCAGTCAGATGCCTGATTTCTTTTCATCGTACCTTGAATACTCAGGAAAACGGTTCATCAGGAAGATAATCATAGGCGACTATTCCGCAAAGTTCGGGCAGGGATCCTGCATTAACACCGGCTGGCGGTCAGGGTTGTCCCTTACAGTTCCCGGGTATATGTCATCTGTAAATGAAATAAGGCAATACACATCTTCTGATGAGAACAATTTCTTCAGGGGTGCAGCGGCATCATTTGCTCTCAACAGGCTATCACTAAGTATCTTTTATTCACAGAATAAAATTGATGCCACGCTCAACGACCAGGGTGATCATGTGAATAATCTTTATTCAGGCGGACTTCATAACACTCCATCACTGATAATTAAAAAGGATGTGATTTCGGACATGGCATACGGTCTAAACCTGTCGTATAGTCTAAAGAATCTCAAAGCCGGTGTGATCACAACTGAAGACCGCCTATCGATACCTTTTGAAGTCAGCACGGGAGATCCTGAGAATCATTTTTGATTTTTCCGGGAAGAGGAACACTCTGTATTCTTTTTATTATAATTCACTTATAAACAGGATATTGATTTATGGAGAATTAACCTTCAATTCATCTGCAAAACATGCTTTTGTCCAGGGATTTTCCTTCCGGCTGTCCGACAGGCTGACGGTCAATACCCTGCTGAGGAGCTATGAGGAAGGTTATTTTGCATTCCATGGGAAAGGTTTTGGAGGAAGTTTCCGGAACGAGAACAGCATTCTCGGGAATTTCACCTTCGAGGCTGCAAAGCACCTATTTGTTTCAGCAGGAACTGATATCAGGAATTTCCCCTGGCTGAGGTACAGGTGCAGTTCGCCATCCTGTTCAGTAAGGCAGGAAATCAGGGTAAAATACCTTCCTGATAATAACCTGTCAGTTGAGGCTGTATACAATCATAGCCTCACGACAAGCGACAAAAAAACAGAGGCAGGCATTCCGGAGCTGGCGGAATCGACTTCAGACTACATTCGAACCTCTTTCAGGTATTCTCCGGTTGAGCAACTGACCCTGACCACGAGAGTTGATTACAAATCAGCAAAGCCTTCAGAAGAAAAAGGCATGCTTATAGCACAGGATGTCAGTTACAGGGCTGCGAAAATACCCATAACATTCTGGTTCAGGTACTGCCTGTTCAGGACAGGGGCTGGAATTCAAGGTTGTATACTTATGAAAATGACCTTTTATATTCTTTCAGCATTCCCGCGCTCTCTGGACAAGGAAGCAGGAGCTACGTCATGGTTAAATATGAAATCGGGAATTTTGCCGAAATCAGGTTAAGATACGGTTTGACTATTCAGGATGCTAAAAATAAGGAAGATCTGAAATTCCAGCTCAGATTGTTTTTCTGAACCGTGTACCTTTTATGTTAATGCCCTGACGGGCAAATGTGATCTATACTGTACCCTGCTATTAATATTTATGCCCTGACGGGCAAAAGCAGCCCTGAGCTCTGCGCCCTGAGCCCTTTACTCTAAACCGTGCACCTTGTACCGTGTACCGTGAACCGTTTCCCGTTTCAATTCGTCTTAAACGGATACTTCACTGCCTTCAGTTCCTCGTTGGCCTGGACGATCTTCTTCTTGAGAGATTCCTTGTATTTGATAACCTCGTTCATCAGTTTTGTATCTCCGGTGGCAATGATCTGTGCTGCAAGAATCCCTGCATTTTGCGCGGCATTGACACCTACGGTTGCAACCGGTATCCCGGGAGGCATCTGGAGAATTGAAAAAATAGAATCGAGACCTTCGAGTGAAGCCTTGATAGGAACACCAATAACAGGCAGTGGTGTCATTGCTGCAATGACTCCCGGAAGGTGTGCAGCCATTCCGGCAGCTGCAATAATTACTTTGATGCCTCTGCCTTCAGCCCCTTTGGCAAACTTTTCCACCTCTTCAGGAGTGCGGTGAGCCGAGAGGGCATTCATTTCAAAAGGTATACTGAAACTGTTAAGTATCTCGGCAGCTTTCTCCATCACGGGGAGATCGGAGGTACTTCCCATTATTATACTTACGACCGGTTCCATCTTAATTTTTATTATTTAACTTGCTGAGAAGGACAAAAATACGCTTTATTTTCATATTTTCGCACTCGCATTTACGGCAAAAAAATGAAAGAGATCAAGATACTCGATAAGACTTTCAGAGAGTTCATTACAGAGGATGAGATCCGCACAAGAGTCGAAGAACTTGCCAGGCAGATTAACAGCGATATGACCGGAAAAGATGTTGTCTTTCTGGGAATACTGAACGGAGCTTTTCTCTTCGCTGCCGATCTCTTCAGGAGGATCAGGATAGAAGCCAGGATATCTTTTGTGAAGCTTGCTTCATACGAGGGAACTGCTTCTTCAGGCAGCATAAAAGAGCTTATCGGCTGGAATGAGGATATTAAGGGTAAGACAATAGTTGTGATCGAGGATATTGTTGATACAGGTCATACTCTTGAAAGAATTATGGGAGAACTGACAATCCGTAAGGCGAAAGAGGTGAAAATTGCAGCAATGTTCCTGAAACCTGAAGTTTATAACAAACATACTCCTGTCGATTATGTCGGCATGGAAATTCCAAATAATTTCGTTGTCGGTTACGGCCTTGATTACAATGGCTACGGACGAAATCTTCCATCAGTCTATACATTAGTCAAATAACTTTAAACTTTATTCAAAATGGTTAATATTCTGATTTTTGGCCCTCCGGGGTCCGGCAAGGGAACACAGTCGGTACGTCTGGCTGACGAAATTCAATCTTCTTCACCTTTCCACAGGCGACATGCTGCGTGCAGAGATCGCTGCCGGAACTGAACTTGGGAAAAAGATGAGCCAGATCATGTCAAAAGGCGAGCTTGTTCCTGATGCCGTTGTTATTGAAATGATAGCCAACAAGATAGATAACAGTAAAGGTCAGGCAGGTTTCCTGTTCGACGGTTTTCCACGTACTGTTGCGCAGACAGTTTCGCTTGAAAGAATGCTGAACGACAGGGGCATGAAGATAGACAGCATGCTTGTTCTCGATGTTGAGCATGATGAGCTTGTGAAACGTCTTGTCGCACGGGCTGAAGTTTCAGGGAGACCGGATGACAAGGATCCGAAAGTCATTGAGAACAGGATCGATGTTTATAAGGAGAAAACCGAACCTATTATCGATTATTGCAGAAAGAAAGGCATCTATACTCCAATAAACGGTATGGGTACGATTGACGATATTTTCGGAAGACTGTCGGGAGAGGTAAAGAAACTGGTTTAAACCCCTCTGCCGCTGCGCGGCATCTCAAAAGGGATGACGTATTTGGCTGAATAGAAGACCCCTCTGCCGCTGCGCGGCATCTCAAAGGGGATGGCGAATTTGATAGAATAGAAGACCCCTCTGCCGCTTCGCGGCATCTCCCCTGGGAGGGGAGAAAATACTGGAAGAATGGATAAATTCTGATAAAAAACGGAATTTTTCCCCCTTCCAGGGGGAACACAAGGGGGTTAGTTTGTTTAAGTAGTAAATTAATCATTATGTCCAATTCTAACTTCGTCGATTATGTTAAGATCTACTGCCGTTCCGGCAACGGCGGTGCAGGTTCGGCGCATTTCCGGCGTGAGAAATTTGAGCCAAAAGGGGGACCCGATGGCGGCGACGGCGGGAGAGGAGGGCATATTATCCTCAGGGGAAATGATCAGATGTGGACACTCCTCCATCTGAAATACCAGAGACATATATTTGCTGAGAATGGCGGTTCGGGCAGCAGGCAACAATCAACCGGCGCCGATGGTAAGGATGTGATCGTCCAGGTACCGCTTGGGACAATTGCCAGGAAAACGGATACGGATGAGCCTTTGTTCGAGATAACACAGCATGGAGAGGAGAGGATTCTTGCCAAAGGAGGAAGAGGAGGACTCGGAAATGTTCACTTTAAATCGGCAACACACCAGACACCGAGGTTTGCGCAGCCCGGGGAACCCGGTATTGAAGAAGAGTTTATCCTTGAGCTTAAGATACTGGCCGATGTCGGACTTGTCGGATTCCCGAATGCGGGGAAATCTACCCTGTTATCGGTAGTCTCTGCTGCCAAACCGAAAATTGCAGATTATGCTTTTACTACACTGGTCCCAAATCTGGGAATTGTGAGTTACCGCGAAAACAAATCATTCGTGATGGCTGACATCCCCGGGATAATTGAGGGAGCTCATGAAGGCAAGGGATTGGGAGTCAGGTTTCTCAGGCATATCGAGAGAAACTCGATGCTGCTGTTCATGATTCCTGCCGACAGCAAGAATATCAGGCAGGAATATGATATTCTAATAAATGAGCTAAAAGAATATAATCCTGAATTGCTGGACAAAAAACGTGTTCTCGCAATATCTAAATCCGATATGCTCGATGAAGAGCTTACCGGAGAAATAAGAAAAGACCTTCCCGATATTCCCCGTGTATTTATATCTTCGCTCACAGGACTGGGAATAACAACCCTAAAAGACATGATCTGGAAAGAACTTAATCGTTGATGATTCACAATGCTTGAACAAATCGAACACTTTGATCAGCAGGTTTTCCTGTTCCTTAATTCGCTTCATTATTCTTTTCTCGATCCGGTGATGTATGCTCTGAGCGGAAAACTGATTTGGATCCCTCTCTATGCTGCAATACTTACATGGATCGCCGTTAAGGAAAAAAAACAGTTCTGGATAATACTCCTTTTTGTACTGTTTTCTGTTCTTCTTGCCGACAGGGGATCGGTCCTGATTAAAAATCTTGTTATGCGCCCGCGCCCATGCCATGAACCAGCTATCGAGGGCCTTGTGTATATTGTTAACGGTAAATGCGGGGGAATGTATGGCTTCGTCTCATCACATGCTGCCAACGCCTTTAATGTGGCGCTCATAAGTCTTCTTTTCATAAGAAAAAGATGGTTCACAGTGTTTATTGTCTTCTGGGCGCTTGTGGTCGGATATACCAGGATATATCTCGGAGTGCATTATACCGGCGATGTGATCTGCGGATCTCTGTATGGCGCTCTCGTCGGCTGGTTTTGTTTTACAATGTACCAGAGAGTTAGCAACAGGGCCACCCCTAACTCCCAGGGGACGGAGCCCACGCTCTGAGGGATCCGGCGTGATCAGATTATAGGATTTCACAAAAGAACGTGAGTAATTTACCAAATCAATTCACTTTGTGTACCTTAGTGTTTTCACTTTGTGCCCTTAGTGGTTAATGGCTTTCTTTTAGTTATTGTACAGAATGTATTGCCTGGACTCGGATACAAATAACCCTTATTTCAACCTTGCGGTTGAGGAGTTGCTTCTAAGAAACAGCGCCGATGAGTTCTTCATTCTGAATGTTAACAGCACAGCCGTTATTTCAGGAAAACATCAATGCATCCACAGGGAAGTGAACACAGGATTTGTTACCGGCAACAATATTCCGGTTATAAGGAGAATTTCAGGCGGAGGGACAGTGTTTCATGATGAGGGAAACCTCAACTTCTGCTTCATCAGGAACTGCGAAGCAGGAAAACAGATAGACTTTCAGCGACATACAAGCCCGGTGATTGAGTTCCTGAAGTCACTGGGCTTAAACCCTGTTCTGCAAGGATCGGATATAAGGATCGATAACCTGAAAATTTCAGGCAATTCAGAGCATGTTTTCAGGAATCGCGTGCTCCATCACGGTACTCTCCTGTGGAATGCATCCCTTGACAACCTGAGAAATTGCATCAGGAGAGATAACTCATCTTATTCGACACGTGCAGTTGCATCCAATCCATCACCTGTGACAAACCTGGCTGAGAGGTTAAGCGATTTCAGGGATTTAACCGGATTCAGGGCTGCAATGCTGAATTATTTTCTTGAGAAACAGAACGAGAGTTACGAACTTAACGATAGTGAACGCAGGGAGGCAGAAGACTTATCGGCAAAATATAAAACCTGGGAATGGAATTATGCATACGGGCCTGAATATGAATTCAGGAAGCAGTTCACATTTAACGGTCAGGACATCAGTATCAGATTAGTTGTGATCGATGGTATTATACGTCTTTGCAGGATGGATGGTGAATTAAAAAACTTATGTGACAAGCTGGTAGGCTGCAGGCATATGCCGGAAGATATCAGCGATTTGCTGAAAAGAGAGGACCAGCCAGATCTTGACCCTTATACTTTTTTTTAACGCAGGGAACGCAGAGAAGAACGCGGGGAACGCAGGAATGTCAATCAGTAATGCCTTATGATGAATTATATTAAATCAGTACTGCCCTGGTTAATTGGAATATTCTTTCTGATAATATTCTTTCCCCTGTCGTTTGTCATTTGGCTTGTGGTTTATCCGTTCGACAAAAAAAGAAAGGTGATACACTGGTTGCTTGTCTGGCAAAGCACCTTACTGACTTACATTATGCCTGTCTGGAGTATCCGGATCGAAGGCAGGGAAAAAGCAAAAAGAAATTCGACTTACATTATAATCTCAAATCACCAGTCAATTCTTGATATTTTACTCATCAACTGTTTAAGGTACAGGTTTAAATGGGTCTCAAAAATAGAGAACACAAAGGTCCCTTTCCTGGGATGGTACCTGAGAATGGCTGATTATCTGATAGTCGACAGGAACAATGACGAAAGCAAAGCCGGGATGCTGGCAAGAGCTTATATGTTTCTTAAAGAAGGCACTTCGGTAATGTTCTTCCCGGAAGGGACCCGGTCTGTCGATGGAAATATGGGATTCTTCAAGCATGGGGCGTTTCAGCTGGCACTTGAGACAAAGGTCCCTGTTTTGCCGGTAGTTGTTCATGGTACAGGAGGCATTCTGCCGAAAAAAAGCATTGTTTTCAGGGGCAAAAGCAGGCTTTTTATACGTGTGCTCGAACCGGTTCATCCATCTTCGTTCGGCACTGATGATCCCGATGAACTGGCAATGAAATTCAGGGAATTGATAACTTCTGAACTCTCGAAAATGCGGACAGGGAATGGCACAAAGTCCTGAATACAGAAGGATCCTGCACAGGATGGGCTATTACAGCTACCAGGACGGACTGATCTTCCGGCATCTGAATCAGGAAGGCGGATGGGATGAACATAACATGAAATGCAGGTCATACATACTCAGAGCAATGGAGGTTTTTAAACCGGGAAAAGTTACTATCCTGGGCAGCGGATGGCTTCTTGACATTCCTCTCGCTGAAATTGCTGAAAAAGCTGAATTTGTGACTCTTGTAGATATAGTTCATCCACCGGAAGTTAAAGAACAAATTGCTGTTTACCCGAATGTTAAAATTCTGGAGGCTGATGTTACTGGTGGATTGATTAAAGAAGTATGGAATAAGTGCGGAAGCAGGTTTTTCATAAGAAAATTCAGAACACTTCCAGAGATCAGCATACCTGAATTTGAACCGGATGAAGATCCGGGCCTGGTTGTTTCACTTAACATACTGACTCAGCTCGAAAACCTGCCCGCGGAGTACATAAAAAAAAGATCAAAAATCAATGAGAATGAACTTGATTCATTCAGGTCGTGTATTCAGCGGAAACATATCGAGTTTCTCCGGAAATATAATTCAGTGCTGATCACTGATGTTCAGGAGATATTCATGGATAACAAAAATGAACAAAAGGTTGTTCCGACGGTCAGGACAGTGATTCCCGAAGGCAGTATGAAAGAGGAATGGACCTGGAACTTTGACCTCAGGGGGAGTGATTATTATAACAGCCGCAGTGTGTTAAAAGTGATGGCAACAACATACGGGATATGAACAGGGAACAATTGTACAAGGCTTATCTTGAAGCAGCTGAGCGATTCAGGGAGGAAGAAAAAACAGAAGATAAAAGACTTCTCCTTCTTTCGCTTCTCCGCTTATTTTGTTTTGCCGGAGGCCTGGCTTTAACAATATTCCTCTTCCTGCGGCATTCTCCGGCTATGGGATTGGGTACTGCCTTAATAACAATCGTGCTCTTTCTTTATTTGCTGAAACTTTATTCAGATCATACTACGAAAAAAGAGTTTGCAGCTAATCTTGGAACCATAAACAGGAGAGAAGCTCAGGCTTTAAAAGGAGATCTCTCAGGTTTTAATGCCGGTAATGAATTTACCGATCATTCACACGATTATTCTTATGATGTTGATCTTTTTGGCGATGATTCACTTTTTCAGTACCTGAACAGGACTGTTACCGGGTACGGCAGGGAGATACTGGCGCGATGGTTATCTGATCCTTTTTCACTTGCATCCTCATTGGATGAAAGGCAGGAAATCGTTCGTGAGCTTGCATCAAACCCGGAGTGGAGACATAAATTCATGGCTTCAGGGATGAATGTTCCGCTTGAGGCGGATCAGATCAGGAGCCTCTCAGACTGGCTGATGGAGAAGCCTTATATTGAGTCATCATCAGTCAGGAAAGTGATGATCTTCCTGCTTCCTTCCGCTGCATTGGTTGCACTCTTATTATTAATAACCGGGTTGATCCATTATTCGGTATTCATCCTTTTCCTTCTTATTAACCTGGGTTATGTTTCTGCCGGTCTTAAGTCAACTAACCGGATACATAATGCCGTATCAGGCAGGTACAGGTATTTATCATCAATGAACAGGCTTCTTACAGTTTTTGCCGGTGAGACATTCGTGTCGGGATACCTGAACGGGATAAAGCAGCAGATCTCAGGAGATGAAATATCTGCTGCAACTGCAGTAAAGACACTCGGGAGACTCATCCAGGCGTTCGACAGCAGGCTTAATCTTCTTGTCGGATTTGGGCTTAATGCTCTATTGTTATGGGATTATCACTGTGTAAGAAAACTGGAAAAATGGAAGGCCGGGTTCAAAGATAAATATCCTTTGTGGCTTGGGATAATCGGGAAGATAGATGCTTACTCAAGCCTCGGAAACTTTGCTTTTAACAACACGGATTTTGTTTATCCTGCGATTTCAGCAGATAAGATATTCTCAGCAGTTATGCTGGGTCATCCTTTGATTGATGAGGACAGAAGGATCTGCAACGATTTTGTACTTGAAAAGAAGGGAAAGATCTGCATCATTACCGGCGCTAACATGGCAGGAAAAAGTACTTTCCTGAGAACAGTTGCTGTAAATTTTATACTGTCAATGACAGGAGCGCCTGTTTGTGCGAGGCACCTGGAGTTTACCCCGGTTAAGCTCTTTACCAGCATGAGGACGACAGATTCATTATCGGGTAATGAATCATACTTTTATGCCGAGTTAAAAAGGCTCAGAACACTGAAGGCTAAGATACTGGATAAAGAACCTGTTCTGTTTATTCTTGATGAGATACTTAAAGGCACGAACTCCGCAGATAAGACTCTGGGATCCAGGTTGTTCATAAAGAAACTGATCCCTGAAGGCGGGACAGGTCTTATAGCAACCCATGATATATCGCTCGGTGAACTTGAAGCGGAGCATCCTGAAAATGTCTTCAATATGTGTTTCGAGATAGGAATCGACGGTGAAGCCATCACGTTTGACTACAAGCTTCAGAAAGGCATTACGAAAAAGATGAATGCCGCTTTGCTGATGAAGCAGATGGGGATATTGGATTAGTGACTAAAGTGACTAAAGTGACTAAAGTGACTAAAGTACTTAGAGTTGTGGTAAACAGAGCAGATCTGAGGAGATTTGAAAATACTCTATTATAAACTAATGTACTTCTTTTATGGTTTTTAGCCACGAAGTGGCTGAAAATGAATAACCCCGGATGCAATCCGGGGTATAAAAACAAAACACATTTAAAACCCTGACGGGGTTTAATGTCCTTAAATATTATAAGCTATATAATAATATTTATAATAATATAACTCTATGTTTAATTTGCACATGGCTTTTAAGATCCCTAACTCTTCGTTACTAATGACAAGCTATGTATATAATAGGTACACAGCCTTATAAGATCCTTCACTTCGCTTCGCTTCGTTCAGGATGACAATCGCGATTGGCAGGTATGGGGGAGTGAAGCGGCGCATTTTGCAGCGAAATTGTTCCCGAAGTTGGTCTGAGTCAAAATGCGCCTCTTCACTCCCCCTCTGATCCTATGAGTCTTGTCATCCTGAAGGAGCAAACCAGTCTGATCCTGCATACAACCAGTAATATACATTGGGTTGCGACTGAAGGATCTCTTGCTACAGGCTGCTAATGACAAGCTCTGTATATAATTGGTAATCAATGCAAAAGATGCTTCACTTCGCTTTGCTACGTTGCTAATGACAAGTTATGTATATTGGAACTCGATCGCGAAAGATGCTTCACTTCGCTTTGCTACGTTCAGCATGACAGGCGCTATTGGTAGGTACGGGGGAGTGAAGAGGCGCATTTTGCAGCGAAATTGTTCCCAAAGTTGGTCTGAGTCAAAATGCGCCGCTTCACTCCCCCTCTGATCCTATGAGTCTTGTCATCCTGAAGGAGCAAACCAGTCTGATCCTGCATACAACCAGTAATATACATTGGGTTGCGACTGAAGGATCTCTTGCAACAGGCTGCTAATGACAAGCTCTGTATATAATTGGTAATCAATGCGAAAGATGCTTCACTTCGCTTTGCTAGTTGCTAATGACAAGTTATGTATATTGGAACTCGATCGCGAAAGATGCTTCACTTCGCTTTGCTACGTTCAGCATGACAGGCGCTATTGGTGGAGTCCGGGGGAGTGAAGAGGCGCATTTTGCAGAGAGATTGTAACTGGAGTTAGTCAGAATCAAAATGCGCCTCTTCACTCACCCTCTACACCGCCATTTGCATGTCATTCTGAAGGAGAAAACCGCAGCCTGCGGAGGTTTTCGACTGAAGAATCTCTTACTGCAGCCTGGTATCTGATCCTATGAGTCTTGTCATCCTGAAGGAGCAAACCAGTCTGATCCTGCATACAACCAGTAATATACATTGGGTTGCGACTGAAGGATCTCTTGCTACAGGCTGAATTTTTATCCCTGGATTATTTTAAAACAAAATGGGAATAGTATTAGAAGCTGCTCTCAGCTCTTACTCACTCTTCTGCCCCCTGCCCCTTGCTCTCTGCCCCCTGCCCCTTGCTCTCTGCCCCCTGCCCCTTAAACGTTCATGATATCAGCAAAATGTTTACACAATAGGCCCTGCGTGCATAAAAGTAAGTTGATTGTTGAAAAATTCACAAAGACGCACAACGGTTAATTAGTTATATTTGCGCCAAAATTCTGAAAAATGTCGACATCTGCAGCTGGATATTCAGAAGAACATATTAAGACACTTGAGTGGCGGGAACATATCAGGCTGAGGCCCGGTATGTATATAGGCAAGCTCGGTGACGGCTCATCCCAGGATGACGGTGTCTATGTCCTGCTCAAAGAGGTGATGGACAATGCTCTGGATGAGTTTATGATGGGTTTCGGCAAAAAGATCGACGTCTCTATACAGGGCAAAGAGGTTAGGGTTCGCGACTATGGACGCGGCATTCCTCTCGGAAAAGTCGTGGACGCAGTTTCCAGGATGAATACCGGCGCCAAATACGATTCCAAGGCTTTCAAGAAATCGGTAGGTCTTAACGGTGTTGGTGTGAAAGCTGTCAATGCCCTTTCTGATAAGTTCGTGATAAGATCAATAAGGGAAGGACAGCTTAAATCAACTGAATTTGAACATGGAATAATCATAAAAGATCATCCTCTTACCCCGACCAACGAAGAGAATGGGGTGGAAGTGATATTCAGGCCTGATGAGGCAATGTTCGGAAATTACTTTTTCATTTCGGAATACGTGGATTCAATGCTGAAAAACTACGTATACCTGAATACCGGCCTTGTAATTAATTTCAACGGAAACAAATTCTTCTCAAGGAATGGCCTTGCCGACCTGCTCAACGAAAATATGAACAAGGAGGGTCTTTACCCGATTGTGCACCTGGCAGGAGAAGATATTGAGATAGCTTTCACACATGGACTTCAGTACGGGGAGGACTATTACAGCTTTGTTAATGGTCAGAACACTACGCAGGGCGGATCACACCTGCTTGCATTCAGGGAGGCAATTGTAAAGACCATAAGGGAATTCTACAAAAAGGATTACGATCCGTCGGATATAAGATCGTCAATAATCGCAGCAGTCAGTATAAAGGTCGAAGAACCGATATTCGAATCGCAGACTAAAACAAAGCTGGGTTCAAAGGACCTGGGACCTAACGGACCGTCGATAAGGCAGTTCATCATGGATTTTATAAAGAAGAATCTTGATGATTACCTTCATAAGAATCCTGATGTTGCCGGCACTCTCCTGAAGAAGATACAGGATTCGGAAAAAGAAAGAAAAGCGATATCATCGATCCAGAAGCTTGCCAGGGACAGGGCCAAGAAAGTCAGTCTTCACAATAAGAAGCTGCGTGATTGCAGGTCTCATTTCAATACTAACGATGCAAATAAGCTTGATTCAACAATTTTCATAACAGAAGGTGATTCGGCAAGCGGTTCAATCACTAAGTCGAGGAATGTTGAGACGCAGGCTGTATTCAGCCTTCGGGGTAAACCCCTGAATTCCTACGGTCTTACAAAGAAGATCGTTTATGAGAATGAGGAGTTCAATCTTCTCCAGGCTGCACTCAACATAGAGGATGGCATCGAGAATCTTCGCTATAATAACGTTGTAATCGCTACAGATGCCGATGTTGACGGGATGCATATCAGGCTCCTCCTGCTTACTTTCTTCCTGCAGTTTTTTCCGGATCTTGTGCGAAAGGGACATGTATATATACTCCAGACTCCACTTTTCAGGGTGAGGAACAAGAAGGAAACCAGGTACTGTTATTCTCCCGAGGAAAAGTCAAAAGCAATTTCAGCCCTCGGACCCAATCCCGAAATAACACGATTTAAAGGATTAGGAGAGATTTCACCTGACGAGTTCCGTCATTTTATCGGAAAGGATATAAGACTTGAACCTGTCAGGATGAAGAAAAATGACTCAATCAACGGTTACCTGGAGTTTTACATGGGAAAGAATACTCCTGAAAGGCAGGATTTCATAATAGATAACCTCAGGATTGAAGAAGACATCATTGAGGAAAAAGTTGAATTATAGCCACTGATGGAAGAAGAACTGGACATAAATCAGGAAGGGAAAGCCGGGGAACCGGAAGGGCACATTGCACTTCATTCGGTAACCGCATTATCGGGCATGTATAAGGACTGGTTCCTTGATTATGCATCATACGTCATTCTTGAGAGGGCGGTTCCTCATCTCCATGATGGTTTAAAGCCAGTGCAGAGACGTATCCTTCATTCGATGAAGCGGATGGACGACGGACGCTTTAATAAAGTTGCCAACATTATCGGCCATACAATGCAGTTCCATCCCCATGGTGATGCATCAATCGGCGATGCACTGGTTCAGCTTGGGCAGAAAGATCTTCTTGTTGATGCGCAGGGTAACTGGGGAAATATTCTGACAGGCGACGGTGCAGCGGCTCCCAGGTATATAGAGGCACGTCTTTCAAAATTTGCGGTCGATGTTGTTTTCAATCCGAAAACCACGGAATGGAAGCTTTCCTATGACGGAAGAAACAAGGAACCGGTAACTCTTCCCGTGAAGTTCCCGCTTCTTCTTGCAATGGGAGGCGAAGGTATTGCTGTTGGTCTTGCATCAAAAATACTTCCGCATAATTTCAACGAACTTATAGATGCCACGATTCTCTACCTCGAAGGGAAAGATTTTGTGCTTTATCCGGATTTTCCAACCGGCGGTCTTGTTGATGTTTCAAAATACAATGACGGGCAGCGCGGAGGCGCTGTCAAGGTAAGGGCAAAGATCGAGAAGGTCGATAAGAAAGAGCTTGTAATTACTGAAATACCTTTTGGCAAAACCACCTCTTCACTGATTGAGTCGATTATAAAAGCCAACGAAAAGGGCAAAATCAAGATCAGGAAGATCGATGACAATACATCGGCAAATGTGGAGATTGTCATTCAGCTTGTTCCCGGAACTTCACCTGATAAGACAATCGATGCTCTGTACGCATTCACAGATTGCGAGTATTCAATCTCACCCAATACCTGTGTTATTGTAGATGACAAGCCTTCCTTCATGGGTGTAAGTGAGATCCTCAGGCATTCTGCTGACAGGTCTGTTGAGTTGCTCAGGACCGAACTCGAAATAAGGAAGAGCGAGCTTGAGGAGGAATGGCATATGTCATCGCTCGAAAAGATATTCATTGAAAAAAGGATCTATCACGATATTGAGAACAGCGAGTCGTGGGAAGCTGTTATCGCAGCTATCGATAAAGGGCTGAAACCTTATAAGAAGCTGTTTATGAGGGAAGTAACAAGGGAAGACATTATTCAGCTCACCGAGATAAAGATCAAGAGAATATCAAAATTCGATATCAAAAAGGCCGATGAACATATAAAAGGCCTCGAAACAGAGCTTGAAGAGGTTAAAAACCACCTGAAGAACATAATTCCTTTCGCCATAAATTACTTCAAGCAGATGAAGAAAAAGTATGGCAAGGGAAAGGAAAGAAAAACAGAGATCAGGAGTTTTGATACGATCGAAGCAACGAAGGTAGTCGCCAATAATGCCAAACTTTATGCAAACTACAAGGAAGGATTCATCGGGACAGGGTTGAAAAAGGATGAATTTATTTGCGATTGTTCTGATATCGATGATATTCTTGTTATCAGGAGAGATGGAGTATACATGATCACGAAAGTTGATGACAAGATATTTGTCGGTAATGATCTGCTTCATGTAAATGTTTTCCTCAAAAATGATGAAAGAACAATCTACAACGTTGTTTACCAGGATGGTAAGGATGGGAATCTTATGGTGAAGAGATGTGCAATTTCAGGGCTCACAAGGGATAAGGAATACAACCTGACAAAAGGTACACCCGGATCAAAGATCGTTTACCTGAGCGTTAATCCCAATGGTGAAGCTGAAGTGATAAGAGTGCATCACAAACCGAAGGCGCGTCTGAAGAAGCTTGTGTTTGAGTTCGATTTCGGGCAGCTTGACATTAAGGGGAAATCTTCAATGGGAAATATTCTCACAAGAAATCCCGTGCATAAGGTTGCTTTGAAGGAAAAGGGCCTGTCAACACTTGGTGGAAGAAAGATATGGTTCGATGATGCCGTTTTCCGTCTTAATGTAGATTCCCGCGGAATTTACCTTGGGGAATTCAGCGCTGAGGACAGGATACTTGTGATCACCAAGAACGGCTTCTTCAGGATAACGAATTTTGATCTTTCAAATCATTTCGAAGACAATATACTTGTAATTGAAAAGTACAAGCCTGGTAAAGTCTATTCCTCTGTTTACTGGGACGCCGACCAGAAGTTTTATTATGTAAAGCGATTCACTATAGAGGAATCCGAGAAACCCTTATGCTTCATCGATGAGCATCCTGAATCAAAGCTGATCAGCCTTACCGAGGTGGAATACCCGCGGCTGGAGATCCAGTTTGGAGGCAAACACAAGGACAGGGATAACGAGATTATAGAAGTTGCCGAATTCATAGGGATAAAGAGCTACAAGGCAAAGGGGAAGCGCCTTACAAGCTACACAGTCAATAATATACAGGAAATAGAACCGGTGTTAAAGAAGGAATCACAACAACCCGCTGAAACTGAAGAAAAAGGCGGGGATGATCCCGTTATAAATCCGAATCTCCCGGATGACCCCGCACAAATGAAGCTTGAGTTGTGATGTCCCGCAACAGGATCTATATTGTGGGGTTCATGGGCAGCGGGAAAACCACTGCAGGAAAGAACCTTGCATCTCTGCTGGGCTGGACATTTAAAGATCTGGATAAGACGATTGAGGAAAAAACAGGATGGACGATACCTGAGATATTTGCGGAACAGGGTGAAGCTGAATTCAGGAGGATTGAAACCGCAACACTCCGTGAGCTTGAATCCTGCAACCGGGTAATTATCTCCACAGGCGGAGGAGCTCCCTGTCATGATGATAATATGGAATTCATGCTTACCTCGGGTATCACAATTTACCTGAAGCTTACTCCTGAACAACTCTGCTTGCGTCTTGCTGACTCAAAAACTGAAAGGCCACTTATTAAGGGGCTTTCTGAAGGTGAACTGTTAACATTCATTGAAGGTAAACTTTCGCAGAGACAGCAATTCTATGAAAGGGCTGAGATAATTTTGTCAGGATGGGAACCTGATCTAATGTATCTGCAAAGGATGCTTCATTCACTCATGGGTTCAAGGTAAAATCAACATTTATTCAACAATCCTTCAATATTTACATTAAATTATTAATTTAGTGTGGTTTAATTTAAAGGGGATTGTATGAGAGACAAGCTATTTGCTCTCCTTGGGATCGAATCGGGCGAAGAATCGATGGTATCGATGTTACTCACCCAATCGGTCTTCCTGGGTATCTTCTTCGGATCTTTCGACATAAGTGCGCACTCATTATTCCTTTCAATTTTTGATGAAAAGATGATGGCAAAAGCTTATGTTGTTTCGGGTCTTGCCGGTATAGTTCTCACTTCCCTGTACACATGGCTTCAGACAAAACTCAGCTTCAGAAGATTTGCCACTTCCAATCTCCTGGCTGTTACAGTTCTCACTTTGCTTCTCTGGGCAGGGTTGCTGATAACCAAATCGAGCTGGATTGTTTTCCTGGTTTTCATAATGCTTGGACCGCTTAACATTCTTGCTGCACTTGGTTTCTGGGGCACAGCAGGTCGTTTATTCACACTGAGACAAGGAAAAAGGTTATTCGGACTTGTCGATTCCGGTCTGATAGTGGGTATAATTATCAGTTGTTACACAATCCCCGTTGTTCTTTCGTTCAACTTTGAATCGCGTAATATTCTTCTGCTGAGCGCCTGTTCCGTTTTTGCCGCAGTTCTTATACAGGCAATGATAGGTTCAAAGTTCAGACTCGTTTCAACTGATAAAAAAGAGGGAGAGAAGAAAGAAAAAACTTCGATTTTCACAGTTCTCAGGACAAACCGCTACATAACCATCATGGCTGTTTTTGTGGCGCTTTCGGTGATGACTGCCTTCTTTGTGCAATATTCATTTATGGCGGTCACCCGCCAGCAATACCCGGCAGAGGAAGACATGGCAAGGTTTCTCGGGATATTCACCGGCAGTATGATGATCTTCACCCTGCTTGTAAAGCTGCTTGCCTTCTCCTATCTGATACGGAACTATGGGCTGAAAATAAGTCTCGTGATCTCACCAATACTCATTTCGGTACTGGCGGCAGTTTCCATCCTGATCGGATTAACTATGGGATACACTCCCGCTGCCACATCAGGGTTCATGATCTTCTTCCTTATTCTTGCTTTGGGAAGACTTTTCTCAAAATCGCTTAAAGACTCTATCGAATCACCATCTTTTAAAGTTATTTACCAGACGCTCGATGAAAAGATCAGATTCGAAGTTCAGTCGGGGATGGATGGAACAGTGAATGAGATATCCGCGTTGACAACAGGTCTGATACTTGCAGGGATGGGTATGCTGACTTTCATTACGCTGATCCATTTCTCGTTTGTTCTTCTCGTGATTATTATCATCTGGATTGTTACCGCGTTCCTTCTTTACAGGGAGTACAGAAAATCAATCAGAAAAGCTCTTGAAACTACAAGTCCGGGAAACCGGCAGCCCCTGATTGCAGAAGGGATTAAACTGAAAAACAGGTTTTCGGCCGGGCTCTCATTCAGACAAGACTATTACAGTCTGGTATCCGGCGACATCAGACCATTGGAGAATAATTTTAACACTTGGTATTTTGAGAATATTATCAGGCATACTATAGAAACCCATGATTTTAACCTGGTACCTGCATTACGAAGGATATCAGGGAATACTAATTACGATGAGGAGACACGGAAAAAATCTGAAGAAATCATCCGTGTTGCTGAATCATACATTGATTCACAGGATTCGGGGAAATCGGCTTATGCCAGAAAACTCCTTTACGGGACACGGGTACCACAAACTGCTGAGATTCTCAGGTTGCTCAGGGATAATTCAATAGAATCGAAGAGATTTGCACTGTATATGATTGGCAAATTCCGGCTGACCGAAATGCTCACGGAGGCGTGTAATTGCCTTGCAAATCCCTCGCTTGAAACAGATGCCTCATCTGTTTTGATATCCTTTGGAAAAGACACAATAGATGAACTTCAGCGATACAGCCTTACAACTTCCGGAAATTCCCTTATCAGCGCCTGTGTTTTGCGGATTCTGAGTAAAATACCATGCAATGAGAGTTCTACATTTTTATTCTCCCGTTTGTGGTCGACTTCAAGACGCCTGAAGGAAACTGCCGTAAAAGGTTTATTAGGGAATAATTATATCCCGGAAGGAGAGGACAGGGATCGTCTTCACCAGCTTATCACAGATACAATCGCCCTGATGACATGGAATCTTGCTGCCAGGGTTTGTCTCCGCCGGAATAACGATGCATTTCTACTGGGAATTCTTGAAAAGGATATTTTAAGATGGAATAAATTCCTGTTTGATATTCTGTTACTTGCTTACGACAGGAGTTCAATTGAAAAGATAAAAGAGAACCTTGAAAAGGATACAGTTGAGAGCGGCAATTTTGCCCTGGAGATGATTGATATCGTTATTGATGAGTCAATCAAACCAAAGATCATTGCACTGCTCGATATTGTCCCGGATGAGGACAGGCTTAAGAATCTATGGCATTTTTTCCCGGGCGGGATTCCGGCATACGAAAAGCTTATAGAAGATATAATCAACCGGGATTATAATCTCCTTAATCTCTGGACTAAAGCCTGCACCCTCCGGAATACGAAAGAAATGGGGGGCAGCGACTTCACCGAGTCTGTTTCAGCTCTTCTTTTCAGTCCCGAGGCAATAATGCAGGAGGAAGCGGCTAAACTTATGTCACGTTCAGGGAAGCAGATTTACAGGTCGGTATCGGAGCGCATTTCGGGCGTCTCGAGGAAAAAACTTGACAGGATAATTGATGGTGAATATAAGGATGACGAGCTGCTGTTTGAAAAGACAGTTTTCCTTTCGAAATTTTTTAAAATGATCCCTGAGGATGAGTTGATCGAGCTGGCTGAAAAATTGGTTTATGTTAAAGATATTAAGAAAAATGGACAATGTGCGCCTGAATGTATTATATGGGATGTAAAGGATGAAAACAGGGTAATTGTCAATCATGGAGGCGAAAGCAGAAAATACAATTCGGAAGGTCCCTGCTATGTTCTACCTCTCGATACGGTGAGGGAGTTTAGCAGGATCTTTCCGGAAAGCATGAAAGAAATACTGACCTATATAGACTTAAACGAAGTTACTAACTGATAATGCCCTCGAGAAAAACAACCATATTCAGGCAGCTGATATTCAATATCGCCATCCCGACATTACTTGCGTTTCTTGTTGTGGCAGTGTTTAATTTCCAGAGGACAAGATCAGTTCTTGAGTCAAGCGCTGAAGAAAGAAACAGGTTACTTTCAAATGAGGTTACAAAGATACTCCAGTTCCAGGATATTGCTTTTAAACTTATTGAAGAGGAACTTAATAACAGGATGAGGACACTTAACCAGATCATTGTTGATGATTACTTTAATAAAACAAGTGAACCGGAAAAAGTTAATCTTGGTGAACTGACGAAGGAGCTCGGGATGGACCCACAGAATGAAGATATTTATGTGATTAACAGGGAAGGGATAGTAATAAACACAACATTCAAGGCTGACTATGGAGTGAACCTGTTTAAGTATGGTGAACAGTTCAGGGCATACCTGATGCGGATCTTCGAATCAGGCGAACTTGTTGTTGATCTTTTTACAATAGAAGCCAATACTAATAGAACAAAAAAATATTCATACCTGGCAACAAAAGATAAGAAATACATAATAGAGCTCGGTACATATTCGAAAAAGGCAGAGGAGGTTATCAGGGAAATGGAAAGGATGAAAGCCGAGATCAAAAAGGAGTCAAAGGGGATCATCGACCTGGAATTGTTTCTCATGGCGGATCAACCATTCACATATAATATTGATGCGATGAAAGTTGCAGGGCAGGACAGCCTTCTGCTTACCGCATTCCAGAACAAAAACACAATTACTCATATCGAAAAATCCGGTGATACATGGTTGCAGTACCAGTACATCTACATGGACAGGCGTGAATCAAAATTATATAAGGGTTCAGTTATCAGGATTATCTCGGATGTTACTGCACAACAGGCTCTTTTCAGGATGGAAGCATTGAGATTCATGCTTATTTTCGGGATCACGATGCTTATACTGGCCTACCTGATATACAGAAAGACCAAAGTGATAACACTGCCCATTATCAAATTGGTTGAAAATGTTGAGAGAATCACAAACGGTGATCTCAGGGAACGTGCCGAGGTTACAGGAAATAATGAAATAACCATTCTCTCGCAAAAGTTCAACATGATGGTTGCCCAGCTTGAAAGTTATACCTATGAACTGGAGGAAAAGGTTAAGGAAAGGACTGAGAAAATTGAAAAGCAAAAAGAAAAGATAGAGGAGCAGAAAAAACATATAACAGATAGTATTTTTTATGCAAGAAGGATACAGAATGCCATTCTGCCTTCGTTTCAGACTGTTGACAGATACCTGAAAGAATATTTTATTCTTTATATGCCCAAGGATATTGTCAGCGGCGATTTTTACTGGATGCATGAGATCGAAGGTCTTGTAATGATTGCCGCTGTTGATTGCACAGGTCATGGTGTGCCTGGCGCTTTCATGTCGATAGTGGGATTTAATCAGCTTAACCATGCAGTGACGGTGAATAAGGCAAGACAGGCAGGAGCTATACTTGATGCCTTGAATGAAGGAGTGATTACAACGCTGAATGAGAACAAGAGTGAGGGATCGATCAAGGATGGCATGGATATGGCGCTTTGCATATTTGATCTGAAAGCAGGAAGGGCAGAATTTTCCGGAGCTAATAATCCGCTTGTTCTGATAAGGAATAATGAAATAATAAAATACAGAGGCGACAGGTTCCCGATTGGGGCTTTTGAAGGAAACAATCAGCAGAAATTCAGGAATCATGAGATAGACCTCATTCCGGGAGATTGTTTCTACCTGTACTCGGATGGCTTTGAGGATCAGTTCGGAGGTCCTGAAAACAAAAAATTCATGGCGAAGAAATTTGAGGAGCTTCTGAAAGAAATAAGCCAATTGCCTGTAAATGGACAGAAAAAAGTTCTGATGGATCGGTTAAATGCGTGGATGGGGAGTAATGAACAGGTTGATGATATATTGGTAATTGGTATTAAGATATAAAAGATAACTCTAGTTACTCTAGTTACTCTAGTCACTCTAGTTACTCTAGTCACTCTAGGCATTTTACTATGGCATCAGAAATTGAGAAAAAAAACTTCAATCCTTTTCCCGGGCTCAGACCTTTTGCTCCCGAAGAAAGCGATCTGTTCTTCGGAAGAAAAGGTGAGAGCGATGAGGTTCTTGATAAACTGCTCAGAAACAGGTTTGTAACTGTTATGGGAGCATCCGGAACAGGTAAGTCTTCACTTATCTATTGCGGAGTATTGCCGGGCATCAGGAATGACAAACTATCCAAATGGAAGATTTTTTCGTTCAGACCGGGTAGTGATCCATTCGGGAATCTTGCGAATACATTATCTGCCGGTACTGAAACTGGAAAAGTTGTTTCACCCGATGACCCTGATGGTATTCCCGGGATGATTGCCAGCCTGAAACTGGCGGGTAATGTCAAGGTACTTCTGGTAATCGACCAGTTTGAAGAACTCTTCAGATATGGAGCCCTGGGCGGCAAGGATACCCTCGCCTCGGAAAGATTTGTGAATTCCATGGTTAACGCTGTAAACCAGCTTTCTGTTAATGTTTTCACAATAATCACAATGCGCTCTGATTTTATTGGAGAGTGCGCATATTTCCAGGGTCTTACCCAGTTGATTAACAGCAGTAATTACCTGGTTCCGCATATGGGCAGGGAAAACTACAGAGAGGCGATTGAAGGGCCTGTGAAATATGCAGGAGCCAGGATTGATCAGGCGCTTGTTGAGGAGCTTCTTAATCATATCGGAGACAGAACAGACCAGTTGCCTGTACTTCAGCATGCCATGATGAGAACATGGACTTACTGGCAGGAACTTGATGAGCCCGACAGGCCTGTCGGTAAATCGGATTATGATTCCGTGGGAACGATGAGCAACGCAATGTCGTTGCATGCAAATGAGGCATACGAGGAGCTGAACCAGAGGGGTAAGGAGATTTGCGAAAAGATGTTCAAGACAATAACTGACAAAGGCTCCGATAACAAGGGACTCAGAAGACCAACAAAGGCAAAAACTATAATGTCGATTGCCGAGTGTAATGCCCCGGAATTGTTTGAAGTTGTCGAAAAATTCAGGATCCCTTCCAGATCATTTATCACTCCAAGACAGAACGTTCCACTTACTGAAGAATCGATTATCGATCTTTCGCATGAGAGTCTAATGAGATTGTGGGACAGGTTGAGGGAATGGGTTGAGGATGAATCATCATCTGTCCAGATGTATATGAGGCTTTCAGATGCATCGGCGATGTATCAGCAGGGGAAAACAAGTCTGTGGAGACCTCCCGATCTTCAGCTTGCGATCAACTGGCGGGATCAGCATAAGCCTACTCTTGCCTGGGCCCAGAGGTATGATCCGGCATTTGAGCGTGCCATGGTCTATCTGCGTACCAGTGAGAAGGAGTATAATGAGGAAGAGGAGAATAAAATAAAGCTTCAGAAACGGCAACTCAGGGTAATGAGAATAGTTACCATGATCGTGGGAGCAGCAGCTCTTTTATCTATTGGCTTTATGCTTTTTGCCTTCGTTCAGAAGATTGAGGCTGACAGGCAGACTGCTGCCGCTGTTGTGGCGAAAAGGCTTGAGGAGGAACAGCGACAGGTAGCAGACAGGAATGCCGAAGATGCACGGAACCAGAAAATATTGGCAGACGAAAACGCTGTTAAAGCAACCCGGAATGCCCTGGCTGCTGACAGCGCAGCAAAAGTTGCCAATGATCAGAGGAGAATTGCACAGCGGAATGCCGAAATTGCGCAGGAACAGACCCGTCTGGCAATGATACAGTCAGACTCGGCGCAACGTGCAAGAATGAGAGCAGATATTCAGAGAGGTTATGCTGTGCGACAGCGCGACACAGCTCTCCGTCTCAGAATGAGGTCAATCGGTAAAGCTATGGCGGTAAAATCATTACAGGCCAGCGGACAGCGAGACCTGCAGGCTCTGCTTGCATACCAGGCTTACCTCTTTAATACAAGGAACGGGGGACTGGAAAATGATGCTGATATTTATTCGGGATTGTATAATGTTTCCCGGCAGGCTTCAGTATCAAGTTGCAGGGCATTTAAAGGTCATAACGGAGAAATTAAAAGCGTTGCTTTTGTGCCAGGCAAGAAGGATTTTTATACTTCAGGCTCAGACGGGAAAGTTCATAAATGGAGCATGGAAGACAAGGAACAGTCTGTCCAGGTTATTTACTCAGGGTACAATGAGAAAACAAAGATTATGGAATACGTTGATCTGATTGCCGTGAGTCCCGATGCCGAATGGCTGGCCTGTGCCAGCAGTAACTCTTCAATAAGGTTAATACCTGTAAATCAGCCCGACAGAGGTTATGTTCTTACAGGGCATAAAGGAAAGATCAAGTCGTTGATTTACTCATTCGACGGGAAATACCTTTATTCTGCCGCTATGGATGGCCGTGTGTTGAAGTGGGATCTCGCGGCGCAAACCAGTACCGATCTGACTGATGGTTCAATGAAGATAAATTACATCGATATTTCCTCCAATAACAATTTTATTGCAGGGATAAGTTCCGATGGAAAAGTTATGATATGGGACCCGGAAAGAAAATCAGAGAGCTTCAGAATTGAAACAACAGGTAAGGATATCAGGGTCGTGAGATTCAACCCCGTGAATAACATTCTGGCTATCGGGGATGCGACCGGCCTTGTGGAATTATGGGATGTCAGCGAAAAGAAAATTATCTCTTCTGTGAGAGCTCATGATGCACAGATCAACGATATAAGATTCAATCCCGTACTTAAACAAATGGCAACGGGAGGAAACGACAGCAAAATGAAGATATTCAATATAACGAATCCTCTGGACCTTACTGAGCCACCTATCACTTTCTCAGATTATGAAGGATTTGTGACCGTGATGCAGTTCAGCTACGATGGGCAGCTCATCGTTTCCGGAGCCTACCAGGGCGCTGAGAACCTGAAATCCTGTCCTTCACATGTTGATTATTTTGCAGGTGACATATGCAACCTTTTAACCAGGAATATGAGTTCTAATGAATGGAGAACATATGTTGCACCTGATATTCCCCTGGAAAAGACTTGTCAGGAGAAGGATTATAACATTAAGGTTAGCGCTATAAAATAGTATCATGAAGAATATTCTCCTGAAATGCAGGTTCCCGCGTCTGATTTTAATCATTCCCGTTCTACTGTGCACACTTAACGCATTTTCACAGGATCAGCCAACCTGCGCTGAAAAATTGCAGACTGCGCAAACCCTGTTTGAGAGAGGTCAGGTTGAACAGGTGTCTGTTCTTATCAGGGAATGCCTTGAATCAGGATTCAACCGGGAGGAATCACTTGAAGCTTATAAACTAATAATTCAGACATTTCTGTTCAATGAAAAGTTTGAACAGGCTGATTCGGCAATGTTTGCTTTCCTTCGAAAGTATCCCGAATACGAAGTGAGCCCGACAGATCATTCGAGTTTTGTTGGCCTGTTTAATAATTTTTCATCAAAAGTAGTTATTCAGTTTTCGTTGCATATCGGGACAAATATGCCTTTTGTGTTCATCTCAAAGGAGGAATCTCTTTTCGGAGTTCCGGGTGTAAAGAAATACACATCAAAAGCTGCGAATTTTTTTGTGTCGCTTGAGGCAAAATACAAGCTGACTGACAAAATTGAACTTAACGCTGAAGCAGGATATTCGCAGTTTGCATTCAGCAATTCGGAAAAAGTAACTTTTGCTCAGGGAAAATTTAAAGAGGTACACAGAAGAATTGAGTTACCGCTTACAGTAACATATGATTTGTTCAGGTGGGGGAACTTTATTCCTTATGCAAGACTTGGCGCCGGACCCGCTCTCAACATAAACTCTTACGGAATTGGTGAATTTGATCCGAACGATAAAAACAATCCATTCAGGAGAACCAGTGAAAATATAAAGGATCTGCCCAGAATAATTGTTGATGTATCGGCTCTAGCCGGTGCAGGCATGAAATATAAAGTACGTGAAGGATTTATTTGTGCAGAGATCAGGTCAAATATTGGCCTTCTGAACCAGTACAAATCAAAACCTTTCAGCGGGGAGAACCTTGAAAAGGAGTTTTTTTACATGCTGGCTGAGGACTACTTTAAACTGAACACACTCAATTTCAGCCTCGGTTATACAAGGATATTCTACAAACCAGTCAGACGGGAGGAAAAGAAATGAAAATGAAATTCTTTACAACGGTATCGTTATTAGTTGTCTCCCTGTTATCCTGCGAAAAGTCCGATTATTCAGAGCTGCTTAAATTCTATGGCGATGCGTATGAAGATATCGGGTACTCTATTGCCAGATCCGACAACGGCTATCTTATTGCCGGACAATTTACCAGGATTACAAGGGTTGATAACAGTATTAAATCGTCGGTAAAAAAGCTCGTTCTCATTGAAACAGGATTTAACGGCAACGAGATTAGGAAAGATACAACAAATTCAAATCTTGCAAGTTGCGGAATAAAGGTGATCACACTTGGCGACGGTTCTGCTGTTATTGCCGGTAATATAATTGAAAGTTCACGCCAGCACATCTGCCTTGTGAAGTTTGCACCTGGTGGCGAAGGATACATCGATAAAATTCTTGATTTTCCCGGTAATGTTCATGCAGATGATATAATTAAAACCCCGGGAGGATATCTCGTTCTGGCGACAACTGATGCGGAACGAGGCTCATCTGACGATACAGGCAACCCGCAAGGTAAAAAAGATATTCTGCTTTTGAGTCTGAATGAGAATCTTGAAGTCCTCAGCTCAATCACATACGGATTTACCGGAAACGATGAAGCAATTGCTATAAAGGCTGACAGGTTCGGAGGTTATATTGTCGTTGGTACCACTGATCGTTACATGGCCAGGACCGGTACGGATATATTAATAATATCTGTGAACGAAGACATAAGCAATGTTAGTGCGAAAAGCGGAAGAGTCATTGAACTTGATAATGACCAGAGTGCGTCTGATTTAGAAGTCACAGATGACGGTTATTTCATCGCCGGAAATACCAGCATGGGAGGTATGAGCAAGGGATTTGCCTGTAAGATAACAGGAACAATCTGGGGAACGGAGGAACATCGTATTATTGAATTTCCGGGACTTGAAGACGAACCTTTTACAGTTAATGCAATTTGCAGTTATAAGACTAACTCATTCCTGATGGCAGGTCAATCAGGCCCGGCTACTTCAGGAAGCATGCTCATTTTTGCCACTGATATGCTTGGTAACCCTGTTGATGGAAGAAGAAGAATAGCCGGCGGTACAGGAAACCAGGTTGCTTATGATGTTATTACCGACGGCGAAGATATTGTTGCAATAGGTAAGAACAGTTATGAAAACAATTCGATGATAACCCTGCTGAAGTTCAGATTCTGATGAATCTGAATTCAACCAAACCTAACCAGATGAAAAGACATGCTTTAATTACGATATTTCTACTGCTTATTATTGTAGGAAGAGCCGCAGGTCAATGTACAGTTGAAGCAGGTTCGGATATTGCCATTTGCGAGGATGGAATTACTGCTCCTTTGGATGGAACTATTGGGGGAACCGCCACAGGAGCAACCTGGACGACACCCGCAGGCGGAACCTTCACACCAAATGAAACAACATTGGCTGCTACATGGACTCCTCCGGTTGGTTTTACAGGTGTCGCAACTCTGACTTTAACATCATCAGGAGGAACTTGCACAACTGAATCAGATACAAAATCCATTGCTGTTCATGCTACGCCTACTGCAAACGCGGGTCTCGATTTGAGTATATGCCAGGGAGGAACGACAGCTGGTCTTGGCGGCATCGTAGGGGGGTCAGCAACAGGAGGGACGTGGTCTACACCAGCAGGGGGAACCTTCACTCCAGATGCAACAACACTGAATGCCACCTGGGCGCCACCGGCAGCATTCAGCGGCACTGCCGTCTTAACGCTGACAACAACCAATCCGGCAGAATGCGGATCAGGATCAGATGCAAGAGATGTAGTTGTTCATGCTACTCCTACTGCAAATGCGGGTCTCGATTTGAGTATATGTCAGGGAGGAACGACAGCTGGTCTTGGCGGCATCGTAGGGGGTTCAGCAACAGGAGGGACGTGGTCTACGCCAGCAGGGGGAACCTTCACTCCAAATGCAACAACACTGGATGCCACCTGGGCGCCACCTGCAGCATTCAGCGGCACTGCCGTCTTAACGCTGACAACAATCAATCCTGCAGAATGTGCATCAGGATCAGATACAAGAGATATAGTTGTTCGTGCTACACCTACTGCTAACGCGGGTCTCGATTTGAGTATATGTCAGGGAGGAACGACAGCTGGTCTTGGCGGCATCGTAGGGGGTTCAGCAACAGGAGGGACGTGGTCTACACCAGCAGGGGGAACCTTCACACCAGATGCAACAACACTGGATGCCACCTGGGCGCCACCTGCAGCATTCAGCGGCACTGCCGTCTTGACGCTGACAACAATCAATCCTGGAGAATGTGCATCAGGATCAGATACAAGAGATATAGTTGTTCGTGCTACACCTACTGCTAACGCGGGTCTCGATTTGAGTATATGTCAGGGAGGAACGACAGCTGGTCTTGGCGGCATCGTAGGGGGTTCAGCAACAGGAGGGACGTGGTCTACACCAGCAGGGGGAACCTTCACACCAAATGCAACAACACTGAATGCCACCTGGGCGCCACCTGCAGCATTCAGCGGCACCGCCGTCTTGACGCTGACAACAATAAATCCTGGAGAATGTGCATCAGGATCAGATACAAGAGATATAGTTGTTCGTGCTACACCTACTGCTAACGCGGGTCTCGATTTGAGTATATGTCAGGGAGGAACGACAGCTGGTCTTGGCGGTATCGTAGGGGGTTCAGCGACAGGAGGGACGTGGTCTACGCCAGCAGGGGGAACCTTCACTCCAGATGCAACAACACTGGATGCCACCTGGGCGCCACCTGCAGCATTCAGCGGTACTGCCGTCTTAACGCTGACAACAACCAATCCGGCAGAATGCGGATCAGGATCAGATACAAGAGATATAGTTGTTCGTGCTACACCTACTGCTAACGCGGGTCTCGATTTGAGTATATGTCAGGGAGGAACGACAGCTGGTCTTGGCGGCATTGTAGGGGGTTCAGCAACAGGAGGGACTTGGTCTACACCTGCAGGGGGAACCTTCACTCCAGATGCAACAACACTGGATGCCACCTGGGCGCCACCTGCAGCATTCAGCGGCACTGCCGTCTTGACGCTGACAACAATCAATCCTGGAGAATGTGCATCAGGATCAGATACAAGAGATATAGTTGTTCGTGCTACACCTACTGCTAACGCGGGTCTCGATTTGAGTATATGTCAGGGAGGAACGACAGCTGGTCTTGGCGGCATCGTAGGAGGTTCAGCAACAGGAGGGACGTGGTCTACACCAGCAGGGGGAACCTTCACACCAAATGCAACAACACTGAATGCCACCTGGGCGCCACCTGCAGCATTCAGCGGCACTGCCGTCTTGACGCTGACAACAATCAATCCTGGAGAATGTGTATCAGGATCAGATACAAAGAATGTTGTGGTAAATCCTTCACCAACACTTTCTGGGGTATCAATGACCGCTACATGTCATGGAAGTAATGGAGCTATTACCCTTACAGGGTTGCTGACAACGTCAACTTTTAGTGTAAATTATTCTTTCCCCGATCATACTAATCAAACTGCCACAATCCAGACAATCGGAACAGAAACTCAAAAAAGCTTTAATACTGCTGTTACCCTTAACTATGGAGATGATAACGGACATACTTTGGTTATTAATTCCATAACACTGACAAGCTCTACTCCGAATTGTTTGGCAAATTTTGGTTCTGGGACTCCAATAAATGTAAATCCTTTGCCAACCATCGATGTTGTCACGGTGGAAGCTGTTTGTGAGGGGGAGACTGCAAGTATTGCACTTGGTGGATCAAACTTTGGGACAATACCAGCAACAATCACATATAAGGTAATTGGAACGAGCACCAATTATTCACGTACACTGTCAACTTTAACGAATACTGGTACAACCGCAAGTTTTTCAACAATTGATGATCTTCAAACGCAGAACGATAATCAGTATTTTTATATCCTGTATATCAAAAACAATGATACAGGTTGTGAAAAAACATATCCTGAGAGCAGTACAGGCAGGAGGGACAGGATGGGTGTTAATTCCACCCCGGTTCCAACAATAACAGGATCTCTTTCAGTTTGTATGGGTGGAACTGCTAATTATAACACCAATATTTCATTACCCGCCCTTTTCACCTGGACGGTTGACGGACCATTAAACGGCCTGGCTGGAGGTTCTACTAGTACAGCGCAAATTACCTGGCAGGAACTGGGATCTGTACATGTAAGTGTTGATAAAGAAGGATGCATCGGAACAACTTCTCTTGGACCTGTTTCGGTAAATCCGGTTACTGCACCAACAATCACGGGAAGTGTTACCGGCATCTGTAAGAACACATCCGTAACATATACCACTGCAACACTGATGCAGTCTTATCAATGGGAAGTCATCGGCGGCGCTCCGACCACCGGAGACGGGAGTTCTATTAACGTAAACTGGACTGGTCCTGCTATACCTGCTCCGCAGATAAGACTAAGGTACATAAATGCCTCAGGTTGCTTAACAAACTGGCGAACCTTGCCCGTAACTATCATTGATCCGCCTGTTCCATCAATAGACCCAGGTCCTGTTGAGCCCAGAGTTAATTCAACTGGTAATATTTACCTTACCCAGGCAGGAATGACAGATTATGAATGGTCGATCTCAGAAGGTGGCACCGGCATCGCTTCAGCTAATTCATACAATGTGACCTGGAATAACGTAGGTAATCATACGGTGTTTGTAAACTACAAGCAGTCAGGATGCAAAGGGGTAACACCGGATGATCAACTCGTTCAGGTGAAGCCACTTCCATCAGTAACCAATGTTCATATTAATTATAACACGGATGACGATCCCAAGATCGATGGAGTGCTTGAAGTACATTATGATTATACAGATGGCAGCAGCACAGGATCGATAAACTTGCCTAATTTTGTTTATGAATGGAAAAGAGGGGCAACTCCAATCGGAACAAATTTAGCCACTTATACTCCGACAGTTGATGACAAAGACCAGGTACTCACCTGCACTGTAACACCGGCTTCAACTTACGGGGCTCCTAATAATATAGGTATTCCTGTTACGAGTACACCAACTCATCCGATTGAAGACCTTAGCTTAATTGCACCACTAGCAACTGAAGTTTGCATCGATGGCATAAGGACAGCCAATGCAACACTTACAGGAAAATATAAATACGCCTTCTCCACACGAGAAGGATCTTCAAGTTACAAATGGATCAAAGATGATGCAGATGCAATCCCGCGAGAAACAGTTGTTGGGACGGATCTGACTTATATTTTGCAGTCTGGAGATATCGGACCTAATATAGACATCATATTTGAGGTTACACCGAGATCAGCTAATTACCATCCGAGAACTGGTGTGGCTGTACGAAGCAATCCGCTTGCAAAAATTACCGGGCTTAATGATCAATACGGAGTAAATGAACCGCCTTTCACGCTTACGGCTAATGTCATTGATGGATCTTTTTCAGGACCTGGTGTAACGGGTACTCAATTTTCTCCGGAACTTGCAGCTACAGGTACCTGGATTATAAATCATTTCCGTGTCTACGAATATGCTGCTTCATGCTCCCAGAAAGCTTCCCAGGGAGTAACAATTAATCCAAGCCAAGCTTATTTCAGTCCTGCGATGAACGATCGCAGACTTTGCAGCTATGACCCGGTATTGACCGTTACAGTGGAGAACATGCAGGCAGGAGCCATTCCTCCTGATGATGTTACATGCGTTGATGAAGATGGCATTTCTGATATGTCGGGTATTACTTATGATGGAACAAGAACAATAACGATCAATCCTGAAAACCTCAGAGCTGGCAGACATGTTTTAACCTATACTTATATGATCTTGTTTCCAGCAATACCACCATTTATACCCCCTAGGCTCCGGCCTTTCAAAGTCCAGGGCACATTTATTGTTGAAAGAGTACGCCAGGATATTAAGTATATTGGTCTTAGCGATAAGTATTGTGCGGATGCGATCAACCAGACGATTTCAGTTGAAGGCGTTAACCCGCTTGAAGGTACAGATCATTGGGATTGGACAGGTACAGGCGCCACCGGAGATCTCCTGGATGAGGAAAGAACAGCTTCTGCAGTTTTTATTCCTGGTTTCTGTCAAATCGGAAATGAGTACAGGATAAAGTATTACTATGAAGGACCTCTTGGATGCATCAGCAATACTATTGACGAGCCTGTTACGGTGCATGATTTACCGAATGCCGGTTTTACTATCGCCCCATACTATAATATTGACGGTGACGGAGATGTTCTTGTACCAAATAACAGCGGTGGAGTATTCAGCGGTGAAGGAATGTCAGGCAATTTATTTATCCCGTCACTTACTCATGAAGGAACCATTAGTGTAACATATACCTATACTAATTCAACAACTCTGTGCACCAACCATAAGTCCCTGCCAACAACAGTGAGGAAGGTTAAAGGTAATTTCAATGTCAGGGATACAATCTGTTATCAGAATGATGATATAAGCATAGGTGTGGAGAACCTGCCTGCCTTAGGGACAGTAATTAAAAATGGATTCACGAATACGCGGAAAACTCTTTCAGCAGCAGCCACATCGGGTATGTCATCGACTCTTTACTCAATACCTGCTGCAGGAGAGGGAAATGATACACTAAGATTTTCATATACCTGGGATGGCGTTGATTTTACTGTACAAAAGGTTATAAACATTGACAGCCTTGGTTCAGTCGTGATCTATAATCTTGAGCAGGATCAGGTTATCTGTGATGATAAAGAGCCTTTTGAACTGACTGTCTCAAAGACCGGAGGTAATTTTTATGGACCTGTTACCGGTAACATCTTTGATCCGTCTAAAGCCACAATCCGGGATACTGTTACATATATCTTTAAGAATCCGAAATCAATTTGCCGGACAAAAGCAACTGTTTTTATAAATGTTTACAAAGCCCCTCAGGTGGATTTCATTCCTTATGACGTCTGTATTAACGATGCCCTGGATACTCTCAGGTTCATGAACAAGACTACATCTGTTGATCCTGTAACATCCTGGAAATGGGAATTTGATGATGAGGGAACTATTTCAATTGATACTATACAGGAATCGGGATACCTATATCTTAAAGGAGGTTATCAGAAAGTGGCGCTGAGCGCTGAAACTGATTACGGTTGTTTTGTAAGGGTGGAAAAAACCTTCAATATAGGCCGGCGTCCTGAAGCAGACTTCTACTGGAAGAAGGATTGTTATCACCCTGGTGAAGCGCTTCAGCTTTTTGATGCAACAACTTATACTACTCAGCCAAAATCATGGAGCTGGAAGTCAAATGGTGTGGAATTCGGCACATCAAATAATGCTGTTTTCCCGAAAGCAGATACTGGTTATATTAATCTGGAATATATTGTTCGTACAGACTATTACCAGTGCCATGACACAGTGAGGAAGAGCATCTATATCAGGCCGACAATCCAGGTTAATGCAGACGGATATTTCCAGAATTTTGAAGCCGGAAAGAAAGGCTGGATAATAGCTGATACTTCTTCTATCTGGTCATTCGGACAGCCAGGCGGCAGTGAAATCAAATCTGCCGCATCGGGTAACAAGGCCTGGTTCACAGCAAATGCAAGGGACGGCTCTTCTGCAATAGAATCACCATGCTTTGATCTGAGCACAATGAACAGGCCTATCTTTAAGCTGAAGCTGCGCAAGGATATGGATAAAGATCGCGACGGGGCTGCATTACAATATAAGGTTGGTGATGAATCTTTCTGGCACCCGGTCGGTAGTATTGATGATGGTGGCATCGAATGGTATAATTCGGCTACAATCAGCGGCAAACCCGGCGGCGATCCATTAGGCTGGACCACAGCAGGCGCCTCTGACGCAGGCTACAAAACAGCTATTCACACCCTTGATGAACTAAGGGGCAAGAAGGATGTCAGGTTCAGGATTATTTACGGATCTGCAGGCGCATACTCTGATCATGATGGAATAGCGTTCGATGATGTTTTCATGGGCGAAAGAGATCGTCATGTCCTTGTTGAACACTTCACCAGCTATAACAGCAGTATCGGTATGGCATACAAAGCTGTGGTCGATTCCATTGTTGAACGAAAACAAGGCGACGTAATAAATATTCAATACCACACTAATCTTGATGGTGTTGACTCACTTTACCTCCGGAATCCCGGCGAAATTAACGCGAGAATTATGTTCTATGGTCTCACAAGAGTGCCCTATACTTTTGTTGATGGTGGTAACAACTCCAGTTTCAATATGGTTTACGATTACCGATCAAACCGGTCCCTCGACAGCACTGACATAACAATGAGGACTCTTGTGAATTCGAGATTCAGGCTTTATATTGAACCGGTAATCTCAGGCAGAGTGCTTTCAGTGAAAGGACATATCAAAGCTCTTGAGAATGTCACATCAGCTAATCTCACACTGTACATTGCCGTTACTGAAAAGAGAAACAAAGGTAACTTCAGCGGTGTACCCCAGAGCATTGATTTCCTTAATGTATTCAGAAAATTCATACCCGACGCTTCAGGTATATTGCTCAAGAATACCTGGGTAGCCGGTGATTCAATTCCGATATCGGAGAAAACCTGGACAATCGATAAGGTGCTGAACTCTTCCGACATTGAAATAATTGCATTCCTGCAAAGCGCTGAGACCAAGGAAGTCTACCAGGCATTCTCGATTGTTAAACCAGAGATCCTTGTCGGTATAGAAAATCCTTTTGGCCGCGAGGCACAGTTCTCAATCTACCCGAATCCGGCATCGGATATGATCACAATCGGCTTTACAGGACCTCTGAAAAGCGAAGCTGTGATCAGGATATTTAGTTTCCAGGGTGAGATCATCAGGGAATACAGGGCAGGCCGGGGACTGACACAATTTACTGTTGAGGATCCCGGTCTGAAAGGAGGTATTTACCTCGTGAGAGTTTCATACGGATCATTCGACATGGGATTCAGGAAACTGATCGTGACTGAGGATTGAAGAAAGTGTTTGATGCTTTGAGGATCTGAAGGTTTTAATAAGCCTTCAGATCCATCTTTTTTTTCAATAATCATTCCGGCCTTATTTTCTTGTCTGTTAATGCATAAATCACTTACTTTGCACCCGTTTTCAGCACCGAACAACAATCGGTCATTTATGTTATGTTAAAACCGAAAAAGTAATTCATCATGAAGAATAAAAAAGCCTTATTAATGATCCTCGACGGATGGGGTATCGGTGATGGTTCAAAAGCTGATGTTATAAGCCAGGTTCCGACACCAAATATGACATTCTTCAAACAAAACTATCCAAATTCCAGGCTTCATGCTTCAGGTGAAAATGTGGGACTTCCTGATGGACAGATGGGAAACTCCGAAGTAGGGCATATGAATTTAGGTGCCGGGAGGATCATTTATCAGGACCTTGTAAAAATAAACAACGAGTGCAAAACGGGAGAGATCAAGAAGAATAAGGTTCTTGTGAGCGCTTTCTCCTACGCCCGCGATAACAACAAACAGGTGCACTTTATGGGTCTTCTTTCTGACGGCGGAGTGCATTCACTGGACAAGCATCTTTATTACCTGTGCGATATGACGCGCGACTACGGTATCAGGGATGTTTTCATCCATGGATTTGGCGATGGCAGGGATACCGACCCCAGAAGCGGGGTTGGTTACATGAAAAACCTGCTTGAGCATCTGAAGAGATCCAACGGCAGGGTAGCGTCATTCATCGGGAGATATTATGCAATGGATCGTGACAAGAGGTGGGAGAGAGTCAGGGAAGGATACGATCTTATCGTGAACGGGACAGGAACTCCCACAACAGACATTGTTCAGGAGATGCTGAAGTCATATGAAGCCGGTGTTACAGATGAATTTATGAAACCAATCGTGGTTACCGATAACGGTAAACCGATCGGTAAGATAAAAGAAGGTGATGTCGTTGTTTTCTTCAATTTCAGGAATGACAGGGCTAAAGAACTGACAATAGCTCTTACTCAGAAAGATATGCCTGAATGTGGTATGAAAACCATACCGTTATACTATTGCACAATGACCCCATATGATGCAACATTTCAGGGCTTCACATAATTTATCCGAAAGACAATGCAGAGAATACTATCGGTGAGGTTCTTGCCAGGGCAGGTAAACATCAGTTGAGAATTGCTGAAACAGAAAAATATGCTCATGTCACCTTCTTTTTTTCAGGTGGCAGGGAAGAACGTTTCGGGAATGAGGAGAGGGTTCTTATCCCTTCACCAAAGGTAGCCACATACGATCTTAAGCCCGAGATGAGCGCATACGAAGTTAAGGACGCTGTGATACGTGAGATTGAAAAGGGAAGATTTGATTTCATTTGTCTGAATTTTGCAAATGGCGATATGGTTGGACATACAGGTGTGTATGAAGCTATAAAGAAAGCAATTATAACAGTTGACAATTGTGTTGGTGAAGTAGTAAAAGCAGCAAGACATAATGGTTTTGATGTGATGATCATTGCTGATCACGGGAATGCCGATAATGCCGTGAATGAAGACGGATCACCCAATACCGCTCATTCACTGAATCCTGTTCCCTGCATACTTGTCACAGATGATTATAAACATATAAAAGAAGGTATCCTTGCAGATGTTGCACCCACATTACTTACAATTATGGGTGTTGAGATACCGGAAGTTATGAATGGTAAAGTACTCGTTTAGGAAAGATGGGGTGAATGGGAGAGGGGGGATTGAAAAAGTAGTAAAAGAGGAAAGTGCTCAGGATAGACGATACAATATTCAGTTTTGATATACTCGAAAAAAAATTCTGTTGTGATTTACCGGTGTGCCATGGTGATTGTTGCAGGTATGGTGATGCCGGCGCTCCGCTGAGTAAAGAAGAAGCAAGTACACTCGAAGAGATCTGGCCTGATGTAAAGCCGTATCTCAGGCCGGAAGGAATCAAGTCGGTGGAGGCACAGGGCACGAGTATGAAAGACATTGATAACGAGCTCGTTACACCACTCATCGATAACCGGGAATGTGCCTACACTATTTACAAAAATAATATTTACATGTGTGGTATTGAGCAGGCTTTTAATGACGGTAAGATATCATTTAAAAAACCATTGTCCTGCCACCTGTTTCCTGCAAAAATCAAACAATTCTCAGATTTCCGGGCAGTAAATTACAGTGAATTGCCGGTTTGTACCGCTGCCAGGCGGAAAGGACAGGGCAAAAGAATATACGTTTACCAGTTTCTCAAAGAACCGCTGATCCGCGCATTAGGAAAAGCTTTGTATAACGAATTATGTCAGGCAGCTAAAGGGCTCAGAAAAAACGGGCAGATAAAACGGTGATCCTGAAATCAGTCTTTATACCTAAATTATTAAACTCTCTTCAACAATTTTAACTCTCTGTTGTTCTTCATTTTGAAAGTCCAATATCTGTTTAGCTGATACATTACAGATGTAGCTCTTTTGGAATTAAAGGAATCCGGAATGATTCGCGATTCTAAATGAATCCGGAAAGCTTCGTGATCCATTGTTTAATGCACATAAATAATAAATTGTATGAAGAAGCTTTTACTCTTGGCAGTACTTACTGTGCTTACAGGTGAAATGCTGTTTGCACAAACAAAGACAATTACAGGTACGGTCACTTC
Source organism: uncultured Bacteroidota bacterium (assembly GCA_963744745.1). Taxonomy (GTDB): domain Bacteria; phylum Bacteroidota; class Bacteroidia; order Bacteroidales; family VadinHA17; genus LD21. The sequence continues at coordinate 590,407 of CAVUVD010000014.1, forward strand.
ATCTGTTGAAGGTGAGGGCGCACTCCCGGGGGTGGCTGTCACTGCCAAAGGTACAACCTTGGGTGCACTGACTGACGTTGAAGGAAATTACCGGCTGGAGGTGCCTCAAAGTGTAACCACCCTTGTTTTCTCATATATAGGTATGAAGAAAGTTGAAGTGGAAATTGGCAACCGTGAAGTAGTTGATGTTGTAATGGAACCTGACATCACCGGTCTTGATGAAGTAGTTGTTACGGCCCTTGGGATTTCACGGGAAAAGAAATCTCTTGGCTATGCTACACAGCAGGTTTCCGGTGAAGCGCTGAACACTATCCGAACAGATAACTTCATTAACCAGCTATCCGGAAAAGTATCCGGTGTGAACATCCGGCCAACAAATAACATGGGTGGTTCCACTAATATTATTATCAGGGGAGCGAAGTCGCTTACCGGAAACAATCAGGCTTTGTTCGTCATTGATGGCGTGCCGGTTGATAACGCTATAACAAATAATTCCGGACAAAGAACAGGCCGAAGCGGTTATGACTACGGGAATGCTGCATCTGATATAAATGCAAATGATATAGAATCAATCGACGTTCTGAAAGGCGCTGCAGCTTCTGCTCTTTACGGATCGAGGGCCGCCAACGGTGTCATTATGATAACAACAAAAAAAGGTTCCGCCAGAACCGGCAGGGGAGTTGGAGTGTCTCTGACCTCAAATGCTACTATAGGAGTTATCGATAAGAGTACCTTCCCAAAATATCAGACCAATTACGGCGGTGGTTATGGTCCCTTCTACAGCGCTGGCAATTACCCCGGACTGGAAGAATTTGTTGATGTAAATGGTGACGGAACACCGGATCTGACAATACCGTTTTATGAAGACGCCTCAATGGGGCAAAGATTTGATCCAAACCTGAATGTATATCATTGGGATGCATTTGTTCCGGAATCGCCAAACTATCTTCAGGCCAGAGCCGTTTACAATGACAGGAAATGGTCCCGAGACATTCTTCAACACATCACGGGCATTAACAAACACAATAGACGTCTCCGGAGGAACAGAGCTGGCAACATTCAGGCTCGGGTACACTAATTTCGATCAGACTTCGATAATGCCCAATAGTTCTCTGAAGAGAAACAATATAACAGTGGTCGGTACTTATAACATTGTTCCTGACTTGAAACTTACAGCATCGGCAAATTACACAAATACTAATGGTAAAGGTCGAAACTCAACAGGATATAGTGACAATATAATGTCCTCCTTCCGTCAATGGTACCAGGTGGATACAGATATACAACTACTGAAAGAATTGTGGGAAATGACAGGGCGTAACATCACATGGAACCCTAAAGGATTTGATGCTGAAGGGAATTTTGATCCTACACCAAATTATTGGGATAGCCCATACTGGGTTCGATACAGAAACTTCCAGACTGATGAGAGAAACAGGCTTATCGGGTTTACACAGGCTGACTGGCAGGCAACTGACTGGCTCAGTTTTATGGGAAGATACTCAGTTGATACGTATTCAGAGCTTCAGGAAGAACGCAAAGCTGTAGGATCAGTTGCCGGGGAACTCGGCGTCGGCAGACCTGACGTCACCTCGGGTTATTCAAGATTCAACAGGAATTATCTTGAAACCAACTTTGACCTGATGGCCAACGTAAATTACGACTTTACCGATGCCCTGAATATCAATGCTTTCATAGGAACAAACATCAGAAGACAGAAGATAGATCAGGTCTTTCAGTCAACCAATAATGGTCTCAGCGTTCCTGATGTATATGCTTTAAGCAACAGCGTGGATCCGATGGCTCCACCGGAAGAAGTACTTTCACGGCGTGGTCTTAATGGTTATTTTGGAAGTGTTTCACTCGGTTTTCTTGATATGATTTATCTCGACGGAACATTCCGGGTAGACCAGTCTTCTACGTTACCGGCTGATAACTGGACATATACATACCCTTCGATTTCAGGTAGTTTCCTTTTCTCGGAGCTCGTGGAAGGAGATTGGCTTGAACTTGGAAAATTCAGGCTCAATTATGCAGAGGTAGGTAATGATGCTCCCTTTGCAAGTATTCTCGATACTTATATACCAATCGCTCCTTTTACAGGAAATCCGCTTGTAACAGTCGGACAAAGAAAGAACAACCCCAATCTCAAACCCGAACGGACAAAAAGTATTGAGGGAGGTCTTGAAATGAGCTTTTTTGAAGGAAGAGCAGGTTTTGATATTGCACTCTACCAGTCAAACACTATAAATCAGATACTTCCCGTTACGGTCTCATATGGTACCGGTTATGAAGATAAATTTGTCAACGCTGGTGAACTCCGGAACCGTGGAGTTGAGGTAAGGCTTATGGCATCACCCGTCAGAAATTCCACCTTCCAATGGGATGTGGCACTTAACTGGAGCAGGAATGTGAACGAGGTAGTTTCTCTCGAGGAAGGTATTGAAAACCTCCAGATCGCGGCACTTCAGGGTGGCCTGACAATAAATGCAAGAGTCGGAGAGCCATATGGAGCAATTCAGGGAACGGATTATGTGTACAGTAACGGTCAGAGAGTTGTACTTCCAACAGGTTATTATCAGCTTTCTTCGACATCCGATATAGTTATAGGTAACATTAATCCCGACTGGCTTGCAGGTCTGAACAACAGGTTCAGTGTAGGAGATCTCAGCCTCAGCTTCCTGATTGACATGCAGAAAGGAGGTGATATATTCTCACTCGATCTCTGGTATGGTATGGCTACCGGGTTATATGAGGAAACTGATTATATAAATGACCTCGGGAACCCTGTGAGGGATCCTGTCATCCAGAATGATGATGGCAGTTACGATCCTGAAAGCGGAGGGATGGTACTTGAGGGTGTTCTCGCAGACGGCTCTCCAAATACCAGAAGAGTGGAAGGAGGAGATTACCGTGTATGGGGATATGCGAGAAACCCGAATGCAGCTTTTGTTTATGATGCTTCCTACGTAAAACTTCGTGAGGTTGTCCTCACCTATAATCTCCCGAGAACATTATTAGATAATACTTTTTTAGGGGGCGCTTCAATCAGCCTGGTTGGTTCCAACCTCTGGATATTACACAAGAATCTTCCACATGCTGATCCTGAAGCAAGCCAGAGCGCCGGAAATATACAGGGATGGCAAAGCGGTGTTATGCCTGCTACACGGAACTTTGGTCTGTCACTTAATTTACAATTCTAAATTTATGATCATGAAAAAATTAAATATATTATTCTCAATTCTGATCATTGGCTTTGCATCATGTACGGACAAATTCGAAGAATTCAATACCGATGTGAAAAATCCTTCGACTGTCACAGGCGAAGCACTGTTCAGCAATGCTCAACTGGAACTGGCTGATCAGATATCAAGTACAGATGTTAACCTCAACATTTTTAAATTGTTTGCCCAATACTGGACTGAAACAACTTATACGGATGAAGCAAACTATGACGTGATAAACAGGTCGATCCCTGATAATACTTTCCAGGAATACTATACCGGGAATGATGCAACAAAATCCGGTGGCTTTCTAACAGATTTGAAAGCTGCTTCCGAACTTATTTCAGCAACAGCCCCGTCTGCGCTCGGGGGCGAGGCAGAAAAGAATAACAAACTCGCCATTATCGATTTCCTGACGGTCTATTCTTATCAGAATCTAGTCGATATGTTCGGGAATATTCCATATACTGAAGCCCTGGATATAAATATTATTGATCCCCAGTATGATGATGCTTTCACAATTTATAAAGATTTGATTACCAGGGTAGATACTTCACTGGCAATACTTGATACAACTGCAGGCAGCTATGGATCAGCTGATCTGATATACGGTGGAGATGTCGCACAATGGCGCAGATTCGCAAATTCGCTCAAGCTCAGGCTCGGTATAATGATTGCAGACTTCGATCCGGTGCTTTCGAGATCAACTGTTGAATCGGCTGTCGCAGGAGGAGTTTTTACTTCAATCGATGACAACGCCTTGTTACGGTATCTGGGCGCCATACATGTGAACCCTATATACGAAGATGTCGTACAAAGCGGGAGGGATGATTTTATTCCTGCCAATACAATTGTCGATTTGATGAATTCGCGACAGGATCCCCGCAGACCACATTATTTCACCCAGATTGGCGGAGTATACAAGGGGGGAATATACGGTGAAAGCAACCCGTATTCGCAATATTCGCATATAGCAGAAGATATAACTGCACCGGATTTTCCGGGAATTCTGCTCACATATGATGAGGTACTCTTTTACCGCGCTGAAGCTGCTGCCAGAGGATATAACGTCGGAGGAACTCCCGAGCAGTTCTATAATGCTGCAGTAACAAGTTCAATACTAATGTGGGGAGGGACTGGCACAGAAGCTTCTGCTTACCTGGCATCACCCGCCGTTGCATATAATAGTCCACAAAGCGGGACAACATGGCAGGAGAAAATAGGAATCCAGTCCTACATTGCCTTCTATACAAGAGGGCTGGAGGGATTCAATCAATGGAGAAGACTTGATTATCCGGTATTAAATATTCCACCGGCAATCACCTCCTATTCTGAAATTCCTAAACGCCTGACATACCCTGTCAATGAGCAGACTCTTAATGCAGCTAATTACCAGACAGCATCAACAGCGATCGGAGGTGACGAACTCACAACAAGAGTATTCTGGGATGTACGCGATCCGGTACCGCCTGCAAAATGAAAATTATTAACTTCAGATAGAAGAGGTTGTTCAGTTTTGAGCAACCTCTTTTTTGTTTATGTCGGATTTTATGATCACTTCTGGGTGTCTTATTGTATTTTATAATATGCGGAATATTTTAACAAAAATTAAGTAGGAATAATCAAAGCAACGTTAATATACCCGGGTTTGCTTTAATACCCCAAAGGCTCATTATGTGGACTTTTGCGGCTGATATTTTTAACAATATTTAAGTTTAGACTATATTTTTTATATCTACTTTGGCGAGTCAAATTTTAATCTAAAATTAATCGTATGAAGAGAGTATTACTAATTATTTTGTTTGTGTTATCCGTCGCCTCAGTTCTGATGGCACAGACAAATGTTATTACCGGTACAGTTACTTCTGCAGTTGAAGCAGAAGGTCCGATCCCTGGAGTTACTGTTCAGGTAAAGGGTACCACAATTGGGGCAATTACAGATGTAAATGGAAGTTACACAATATCTGTGCCTGCAGATGCAACCACACTTGTTTTTTCATATGTAGGTATGAAATCACAGGAAATTGCCATTTCTGGTCAGAAGGTGATTAATTGTACACTTCGTTCCGACATGGTTGGTCTTAATGAAGTAGTAGTGACAGCAATGGGTATTTCACGTGAGAAAAAAGCTCTGGGTTATGCTGTCCAGGATGTTAAATCGGATCAGCTTACCCAAGCTGCGAGCACAAGTCTGGGTAGCGCCCTCCAGGGCAAGATATCAGGTGTTGAAATAGCCCCATCTTCAGGAATGCCAGGTGCATCTTCGAAGATAACAATCCGTGGTTCACGTTCATTTACTGGTGACAATACTCCTTTATATGTTATTGATGGAATGCCTGTGGCTTCATCAAGTGATGTCAGCACCGGGAATTCTGTAACAGGAACTGACTTTGCAAACCGTGCTGTCGATATTGATCCAAATGATATAGAAAGTGTTAACATCCTTAAAGGTCAGGCAGCATCGGCGCTATATGGTATGCGTGCTTCGAACGGAGTAATCATTATTACTACAAAAAGCGGTAAAGGTGCAAGGAGCAGCAAACCCGAGATTACTTTAAACTCGAGTTTTGCCGTTGACGAAATTTCAGTAATGCCTGAACTCCAGAAGGAATTTGCACAGGGCTCTGCAGGGAAGTATAACCCTACCGCTTCAACGAGCTGGGGCCCTCAAATCACTGATATCCCCTACGATCCGGCTTACGGAGGTAACAGATCAAATGCAAGGACAAGTAATGGCGTAAACCTTAAACCCGATATGTACTATGTTCCGCAAAGAGCTAATGCTGGTCTTGATCCATGGGTTTACCCCCAGGTTTATAATAATGCTGAGGATTTTTTCAGGAAGGGGATGACAATAAGCAATAATCTTAATGTCTCCCAGTCATTTGATAAGGGCAATTACGCTTTTTCGGTGGGTAATACAACATCTGATGGTATTATCCCGTCAACCGGCCTTGACAGGTACAATGCAAAAGTTGGCGGTGAAGCTAAGCTGAGCAGCAAATGGTCGACCGGTTTCTCAGGTAATTTCATCGTTTCGAAGATTTCAAAACAATCATCAGCCAACAACGGCCTTGTTGCAACAGTATTCCCTGCCCCGCCAAGCTATGATCTTGCCGGTATTCCAAATTATTATTTGGGTGATGCAACCAAACAGAATACTTATCGTGGCACAAGCGGTTTCGATGGAGCTTACTGGGCTATCAATAATAACAGGTTCACAGAAAACCTTCAGCGTTTCTTCGGGAATGCTTTTGTTAAATACTCAACAAAATTCTCGAATAACCAGAGTCTCGATCTGAAATACCAGCTTGGTGATGATGCATATACCACAAACTATACTGATCTGTGGGGTTACGGTCACTCAAACGGCAGGGGCGAAGCCTCTCATTACGGGTATACAATAAATGAGATGAACTCTCTTTTTACAGCATCCTATAACTGGAAGATTAACAGTGAAATAACATTCGATGCACTCCTTGGAAATGAATATGTTGAGAGCAGTACGAAATATACCTATGCATATGGCAGGGACTTCAATTTTCCAGGCTGGAATCACATCGATAATGCATCAGTTTATAATGCATCTGATACATACAGGAGAAACAGGACTGTTGGTACTTTCGGCAGTCTTTCCCTTTCATACAGAAGTATGCTGTACCTTAATGCTACCGGACGTAAGGATGTTGTTTCAAGCATGCCAAGAAATAATCGTTCCTTTTTCTATCCATCAGTATCACTGGGATGGGTGTTCTCAGAACTAGCACCTCTCAAAGGCAGCAATATTCTTGACTACGGGAAAGTTAGATTCTCATATGCAGAAGTAGGACAGGCCGGTACATATTATGATACCTATTATACTACACCATTGTATGGCGGCGGTTTCTCTTCCGGTACCCCGATATCCTATCCGATCGGAACGGTAGGTGCATATACGCTGAATTCAACTGTTTATGATCCTAGTCTCAGACCACAGAATACAAAATCGTATGAAGTAGGAACAGACCTTACATTCATGAATGGAATGTTGTCTTTCAGCTATACTTACTCTCGTCAGAATGTTGTTGACCAGATTTTCTCAGTTCCTCTCTCATCCTCAACAGGATCAAGTTCACTTGTAACCAATGGAGGATCGATTCATACAAACTCTCATGAGATAACCTTGGGCCTTACCCCGGTCTCAAAAGAGAACCTGAAATGGAATCTGAACTTTAACTTTTCAAAGATCGATAATTATGTTGATGAACTTGCACCAGGAGTCAACAGTATCTTCCTTGGAGGTTTTGTAGAACCTCAGGTCAGGGCAGGTATCGGTTCAAAATTCCCGGTTCTTTATGGAGTAAGCTATCTGCGTAATGATGCCGGCCAGATCGTTGTTGATGATAACGGATTTCCGCAACCCGGCGATGAAAGGGTTATAGGTACTGTATCTCCTGATTTCATGTTGGGAGTGAACACATCGATCGAAGTACACAAATTCAGGCTGAGCGCATTATTTGACTGGAAACAGGGAGGTCAGATGTATGGCGCTACAGCTGGTATGCTTGATTATTATGGTGCAAGCCAGAAATCGGCCGACTACAGGAAATCTGAATATTTTATGTTCGATAAACCGGCAGTAAAGGCAGTTGATGGTGGGAATGGCAATATTACATATGTACCTAATGATATTAAGATCAGTGGTGCTGATGCTCAGGCTTACTTCTCTGCAGATAACAATGTTTCCGAATCAATGATCGTTGACAATTCATTTGTCAAATTGCGTGAAATTTCCCTGAGTTATCCTGCATTGTCAAAGCAGGGATACGGAATAAATGTAAGTGTATTTGCGCGTAATGTTCTTCTATGGTCGAATCTGGAAGGTCTTGATCCTGAGGCTTCACAGGGCAATAATAATATGGCTGGCGCTTTCGAACGCTTTTCACTTCCCGGATCTACAAGTTATGGTCTTGGGCTGAACGTTAAATTTTAAATGAAAGAATATTTATGAAAAAAATAATTTACATAACAAAAGCATTACTGATCGCCGCATTCGTGTCTGTATTCATGGTATCCTGCTCTGAAGATATTATGGACCAGATAAATGAGGATGTTAATCACTCAAAGAGCGTTCAGTCAAAATTTATTCTGGCAGATGTCATCACTTCTACTGCTTTCAGTAATATCGGTGGTGATTTCAACACTTATTCAGCAGCTTACGTTGAACATGAAGTCGGGACGCACAACCAGCTCTACAGGGCAGAGCATCGTGAAAGTGAACCCTCAGCAGCTTCGACCTTCAACAACGTTTGGGGTTCCTGTTATGCAGCCCTGAAAAATGCAAGAATCATTATTAATCAATGTTCTGAAGGTGGTTCTCAGGAAGGAAACCAGGTCACCAGAGGAATGGCTGAGGTTCTTGCCGCAATTAACTCCGCCCTAATAGCCGATATGTTTGGCGATGCCCCATGGAGTGAAGCAGCCCTGGTTAATGCAAACGGGAATCCGGTAAATATGAATCCAAAAATTGATAAGCAGGAAGATATTTATAAAGGAGTGATGAAATACCTTGATGATGCAATTGCTGATCTTCAGCCGTCAACACGAGATACTCATGCTTCAGGCGGCGCCGGAAGCTACGATCTTCTTTACAGCGGAAACAAAGGAAGATGGCTTAAACTTGCTTACGGATTAAAGGCACGTTATACAATGCGCCTGCTCGCACGTTCATCAGATAAAGCTGCCGCTCTGGCAAACGTAATTTCATATGCCGACCAATCATTCACATCAACAGATGAACAGGCATCATTCGCCATTTATGATGCCTCAAACCTCAATCCACTTTTCGATTACCAGTGGAGTCGCGACGGACTTGCTGCAAGTGAAAGCATGTCTGAAAAGCTTATAGAGAGGAATGATCCAAGGCTTAGAAGAGTTTTTGTAGATACCGACTGGATGCAAATGACCGGCACTGATGATGAGGCTTTCTTCATGGCACCAAATGGCCGTAATGAAGAAAGACAGTACTATTATAACACATCGGTATTTGTTTTCTCACAGATTGCTCCAACCCATCTGTTAAGTTATCATGAATTATTGTTCCTGAAAGCCGAAGCTCTCTGCAGACTTAACAGGATTCCTGAGGCAAAGGAAATACTTAAAGATGCTGTAATTGCAGGAATAGGTAACACTGAAATAAATGTTGCATCTTCAATGAATGCACCTACTGTACTTGGCTACGGAGGTCTATCTGAAACGACTGATGCCATTACTGAAGAAGAAGCATCAGATTATTTTGATAATAGTGTATCACCCTTGTTTGATTCCAATCCGCTGAAAGAAACAATGATTCAGAAGTATATCGCATTTTTCGGCGCATCTGGTGAATCTACCGAATGTTACAGTGATATCAGGAGGATGAAAGCTCTTAACGAAAGTTTTGTTGAGCTTAAGAATCCTGGAAGGTTTCCTCTCCGGGCTCCGTATGGTTCAGATGATACAACAACAAATCCGGACATTAAAGCCGCATATGGCGATGGCCAGTATGTTTATTCAAATCCAGTATGGTGGGCCGGCGGGTCTAACTAAAAATATTTACTACTTTCAGGAAAAGCTGTCTCTATCGGGGACAGCTTTTTTTAATTCATGTTATTGGAGTTTTGATTTATGAATTGTTTTCTGAATATTTTACATTACTGTATTCCTAAAAGTTGAAATATTAAGACTTTGTACTCGTTATTGTTTAATATATATATCGAAAGCGATAAACATTCTTTAAAAATGTAATCTTTGTAACAACATGATTTTAATCATGTTGAAATCATGTTTATTAATTTGGAAATATTATTATTCAGTTTTTTTTCTTCATTTTATGCAAAATATATGTTAATTTGCATGTTTTAATTAAGAAACCTAAAACTAATTCGTATGAAGAAACTATTTCTGCTGATTCTTTTGTTTGTGTTTGTTGGTGCTTCGGCACTCTGGGCACAGACAAAAGTTATTACTGGTATGATTACATCCTCTGTTGAGGGTGAGGGTCCGATACCAGGTGTAACGGTACAGGTAAAAGGTACCACAGTCGGTGCCGTTACCGACAATAACGGAAAATACTCCATCAATGTACCTGAAGGAGCAACTACTCTGGTTTTTTCCTACATCGGGATGAAAAAACAGGAAGTTGAGATTGCAGGGAGATCGGTTATTGACGGGGTTATGGAATCAGACCTTCTAGGTCTTGATGAGGTTGTTGTAACAGCTTTGGGTATTTCGCGAGAGAAAAAATCATTAGGCTACTCGGTGCAGGAAGTTGGAGGAGATAATATCAGTAAAACAAGAGAGTCTAACTTTGTAAATTCACTCTCAGGTAAAGTTTCAGGAGTTCAGATTACTCAATCGAATACCATGGGAGGTTCTGCAAATGTTCTCATCAGAGGATATAAATCACTGATGAATAATAATCAGGCTCTCTTTGTTGTTGATGGAGTTCCAATAGATAATAGTATAACAAACACATCATCACAAGTTGATGGTGGCGGAGGTTATGATTATGGCAATGCTGCATCTGATATTAATCCTGATGATATTGAATCAATGTCAGTCCTTAAAGGAGCAGCAGCTACGGCGCTTTACGGTTCCAGGGCAGCAAATGGCGTTATAATGATTACGACTAAAAAAGGATCGATTCGCAAAGGTATTGGAGTAACTGTAACTTCAGGTGTAACTTTCAGTAAAGTAGATAAAAACACACTTCCTAAAATTCAAAAGGAATATGGAGGAGGTTATGGGCAGTATTATGAGGATCCTTCGGGATATTTCTTTTATGCTGATCTTGATGGTGATGGGAACGATGATCTTATTGTACCTACAGCAGAAGATGCATCATGGGGTGCAAAGTTTGATCCTAACCTGAGTGTTATTGACTGGGTAGGACTGGAACCGACCGACACTAAAAACTATCTTAGAAAAGTTCCATATATTGCTGCTAAGCACGATATTCGTGATTTCTTTGAAACTGGTGTCAAGCAAAATTATAATGTTGCATTTGACGGTGGTAATGAAGATGGTACTTTCAGATTGTCATACACAAATCTGGGAGAAACTGGTATTCTTCCGAATAGTTCACTTAAGAAGAATACAATAAATTTTGCAGGCTCATACAACCTTAGTGAAAAGTTATCAGTCGATGCCAATGTATCATACGTTAATGATAAAAACAAGGGACGTTATGGTACCGGATATGATCCGGGAAACCCTATGCAGTCATTAGGTCAGTGGTTCCAGGCTAATGTTGATATCTATGATTTGAAGAACTACTGGATCACTCCCGACCGCAGACAGAGAACCTGGAACTATGCTTATTATGATGATCTGGAAATCCCGATATATCACAATAATATCTACTGGACCAGGTATATGAATTATCAGAACGATGGGAGAGACAGGCTTTTCGGGTATGGAATGGTTCATTACAAACTTGCACCATGGCTTACTCTTGAGGGCCGTGCTGCTATCGATAATTATTCTGAATTCCAGGAAGAAAGGGTTGCAATCTACAGCAATCAAACATCTGATTACACAAAGCATCTTCGCACTTTCCGTGAAACAAACTTTGATGTAATGGCTAGATTCAACAAAACATTCAATGAACTGTCTCTTACAGGATTGATTGGTGCGACAAGCAGAAGAACTGATGTCTCCAGTACAAATGGTACCACCGTAGGAGGTTTACTGGTTCCGGAATTCTACAATCTCATGAACTCAGGGTCTCCCGTTCAGACGACTGAAACAGACCTGTTCTCTGGTGTAAACAGTATTTTTGGGAGCGCATCCTTCGGATTCAGGAATATGGTATTCCTTGATGTCACCGGAAGAAACGATGTTTCCTCAACTTTACCTGAAGGAAATAACAGCTATTTCTATCCTTCAGTTTCTACCAGCTTCCTTTTCTCAGAACTTCCAGGTATAAAGGGATCAAACGTTTTCTCTTTTCTGAAACTGAGACTCAACTATGCTGAAGTTGGTAATGATGCGCCTGTATATAGTCTGGATCAGACCTATATTCAAGGAGCTAACTGGGGAACCCTTGGTGTATTCAGGAATAGTGGTACCTTATTGAATCCTGATCTTAAACCGGAAAGAACAAAGAGTATGGAGGCCGGAATTGAAGCAAGATTTATGCAGGACAGATTCGGGATTGATTTCTCACTTTATAAAACCAATTCTGTTGATCAGATCATGCCTGTAAATATCAGCAATGCTTCAGGATACAGTCAACGGTATGTTAATTCCGGCGAGATCGAAAATAAAGGTATTGAACTTGCATTGAATGCTACAGTGATAAGATCTGCTGATTTTACATGGGATCTGCAGGTCAACTGGTTTAAGAACGTCAATGAAGTCCTGAGCCTTTACGAAGGAGTTGATAATATACTTCTCAATTCAGCCTGGGATATCAGCACAAATATCGTTAAGGGAATGTCATATGGACAATTCCGCGGATATGATTTTGTTTATACAAATGGAAAAAGAACTGTGGACAGTGAAGGCTACTATCTCTACAGTGAAAAATCCGATGAAATTCTTGGATCAGTTCTTCCCGATTGGAATGCAGGTATAACGACAGTATTTAACTATAAGGGGTTCAGCCTTTCAGGTCTGATAGATATTTCGCAGGGTGGAAATCTTTATTCAGTTGATATGAAATACGGTCTTGCCACTGGTCTTTTTGAAGAAACTGCTGGACTAAATCCTAAAGGAAATCCTATCAGAGATGCAGTTGAAGATGGTGGAGGCATGATTTATGAAGACGCTGTTACAGAAGATGGCGGACCAAATACAACTTATGTATGGGCTGGAGACTGGTATAGTGGATGGAATTATGACCTTCTGCCGACTGCTTACCATGTTTATGATGCCTCGTATGCGAAACTGAGAGAACTCTCATTTGGCTACAGTCTTCCTGCTAAGCTTCTTGCTTCCACACCTTTATCAAAAATTACATTGTCTGTTGTTGGAAGGAACCTTTGGATCATCCACAAGAATATGCCGTATTATGATCCGGAATTAAGCCTCAGTGCAGGTAACATCCAGGGTATTGCTGATGGCGCATATCCCTCTACCAGGACCTTCGGTTTTAACTTGACAGTAGGTTTTTAATTAATCATTTTAATCAGAATAAAAATGAAAAAGAATATAATATATAGCTTGTTTTTTAGTCTGGCTATCCTTGTTACTTCCTGCGAACTGCCTGATAATATCGATCCGAAATACGCTTCCGGCGTATCAGCTGATGCATTATTTACACAGGCAGAGATAGCGCTGGTTAACCAGGTAACAGACATGAATGTCAACCGTAATATCTCAAGATTGCTGGTTCAGTATCAATCTGAGGTTACTTATACCACTGAGAGCCGGTATAATTTCTCCGATAGACAGATCCCAGATGCTTTTTCAGGAAACATTTACAGGCTTGTTCTGAATAACCTTAAGGATCTTAAAGGTAAAATAGAGGCCAAGGCTGTAACTCCCTCATATCCAGCTGAAATGAAGCGGAACGAACTTTCAATTGCTGATCTATGGGAGATTTATGCATATCAGGTTTTGGTAGACCAGTTTGGCGATATTCCTTATTCCGAGGCTTTAATGGGCGCTCAAAACAGCAGACCGAAATATGATGATGCATGGACAGTTTACCAGAATCTGATTTCAAGATTAAACACTGTCATAAGCAATATCGATGTTGATGCTGGTGCATTTGGCGATGCTGATGTCCTTTATGGTGGTAATACGGAATTATGGAAAAAATTTGCTGCATCACTGAAACTCAGATTCGCACTGAGACTTGCTGATGTACCAGCGGCCAACTCAAGTACAATGGTGACTCAGGCCCTGGCAGCAGGAGTTTTTGAAGATGAAACTGAGAGTGCCATCTTTAATCACTATGGGATAGCTCCATATATCAGCCCCTATTACCAGGCATTTGTTCTTGATGCACGAAAGGATTTCTGTCCGTCTAATACTCTTGTAAATAAGATGAATTCGCTGAATGATCCACGGAGAGCTGCATGGTTTACTCCGTACCCGTCAGCCGGTGTTTATACCGGTTTACCTTATGGTAAAGCAGGTTCAAGCAGCTATTCAAAATTCTCTCATTTCACTGATGAAATAAGAGTTAATGCGGAATATCCAACTATACTACTGGATTATATAGAGGTTGAATTCCTTCTGGCAGAAGCTGCAGAAAGAAATCTTGGAGGAGTAACCGATGCGGCCCAACATTATAATACTGCTATACTTGAAAGTATGAACTACTGGGGAGTATCGAGTGTCGCTGCAAACGCATATCTTGCCCAGCCTTCAGTAGCTTATACTACTGCCACCGGCAATTTCAAGGAAAAAATTGGTACTCAGAAATGGCTCGGTCTTTTCGACAGGGGCGTTGAGGCCTGGGCGGAATGGAGAAGACTCGACTATCCTGCCCTTAATCCACCTGAAGGAATGACTGCTTCTGATATACCAGTCAGGATGCCTTATCCTTTCAATGAAAACAAAATGAATAAGGCTAATTATGATGCCGCGTCATCAGCAATCGGAGGAGATGATGCCACAACCAGGCTTTTCTGGGATAAATTCTGATATCCTATACAAAAAAGGGGCAAACATTTTGCCCCTTTTTTGCTTTGGTATTGTCCTGTTATAGTAATTGTTTTCGTATTATTGTTTATAACAGACGATGAAAACCATCTTCATAATTTCAGCACTTTTCCTCTCCTCGATCCTTGTTCATTGTCAGATTGGGTGTAAAGTACTTCTGCCGTCTATTGTAGGAAAGTATACAGGAGATTGCGTACATGGGCTCGCTCATGGTATTGGTGAATCAACCGGCATTGATTTTTACCGGGGTGAATTTATAAAAGGTTTACCAGACGGGAAGGGAAGATACATCTGGAAAGATGGTTCCTCATATGAAGGTGAGTGGAAGAAAGGAATGAAAAACGGGAATGGGATCTATATTATTAAAACCAGTGGAAGAGATTCTGTCGTACAGGGCTTGTGGAAAGATGATAAGTTTATGGGAGTTAAAAAGAATGAATCCTATCGTATCGACTATCAAAATAACGTACAAAGGGTCATTTGCCAGCGAATTGGTGATCGTCCTTATATCAGATTCAATTTAACCAGAGCCGGTGGTCAAGCATATCATATTGCGAGTGATATACTCCTTCAGGGAAGTTCAGGAAATGAAAATAACAGCTCACAGTTTACAGGCTTCGAGGAGATAAGCTTTCCGTTCAGGGGTAAGATTTCATTTACCGCGCCAAACCTTTTCAATGCCGCGTCATACAACGCGGAGGTCCGGCTCACTCTGTTTGAACCTGGTTCCTGGGTTGTGACTATTACATTTTGATCAATTTTCCATTCTCAGACCAACCAACTCCAGCCTCGTGGTTGAAGCCCGGAGTATTTTTATAACAAAATCTCCGATACGGACAATATCATTTATCGCGGGAATCCTCCCATGGTAATAAAGGATCATTCCTGCAAGTGTTGCATAATCATCACTTTCAGGAAGATTTAGCCCGTATTTTTCATTAAGATAATCAATTTCAAGCCTTCCCGAGAAGACATATTCCTCAGGTTTAACCTTTTTCTCAATAAGGTCGCTTGTGTCATGTTCATCTTCAATATCACCTACAATTTCCTCCAGGAGATCCTCAATTGTCACCATTCCTGAAGTTCCTCCGAATTCATCAACAACCAGGGCTATATTCCTCTTTTCACTCACGAACATCTTAAGGAGACGGTTTGCCGGCATCGTCTCCGGAACAACGGCCAGCTTTCGAATGACCGACTTTATATCCGGAGGACTTTTAAAAATATCCTTCACCTCACAATATCCGGCAATATTATCGATTGTATCCTGGTAAACAAGTATCCTGGAAAACCTTGTTGAAATAAACTTTTCTCTTAACTGGGTTATTGTGCTGTTAACAGGAACTGCTTCTATTTCAGTTCTTGGAATCATGATCTCCCTGATCTTCACATGCGAAAGATCCAGTGCATTGCGGAGAATAATGTTATCACGTATATTCTCATTACCATTAGCCTTCCGTTCCTCTGTATGAACATTTGACTGTCTGCCGTCAGTTTCATTCCGCCTCCTGTTCAATGCATTAAAGATCATATGGATAACATAGAAGAGCCCTATGAATAATAGTAAAACAAGTATAATTACAATTCCGCTCATGATTAAGTCTGAATCTACTCCTCCGTTTCAAGGTAGATTATAGCACTTACTTTCTTTATCTTCTGGCGGCGGAGATGAGAATCTGATTCAAAACCGAAACCCTGGATAATCTCTTCTGTTTTAATCCGGGTTATCCTGACAAATCTGTCGGTATGAATCAGATCTTTTTTCTGATCCCAGTTCAGAAGCTCTGTTTCCAGTTTATCATTATCTTCATTGATGACAATTACACTATCCCTGAGAATCCAGGTTTCTTCATTCACATCATACCGGGCATATTTAGCTGTAACAGAGCCGTGAGCTACAGTGTCTTTGTCATAGTAATCAACCCGGATACCTTTTCTGAATTCCATATACGGGGGTTCCTTGTTGTCCCAGTGTTCAACGAGCGGGGCGGTAATAATAACCTCTGTCCATCCTGAATCGGAGGTAACTGTAACAAAATCCTCTAAGGATGATGATGGTAATGTAAGATAATCCGATTTTGGAACAGGTTCCAGATTGTTCTCACATGATGCGAAAACAATCGTTAAAAAAAATATTAAGTTCCTGATCCTCATATTTGTACATTCGCAGATTAATCATACTTTGGTTTCCTGAACCACCAATCATAAAGATTAATGCTGGCTCCAATTGTTATGTAATTCTCTTTATGCAGCCCGCTGGCCTGAGATCCGTATCTGCGGGAGAGATCCACAAAAAAATTCGCTTTCGAGAGATTTGTCCTCATCATAGGAATTCCCAGTCCTGCAGTTAATCCAACTTGTTTCAGTTGTTCACCATTTATAATTATATAATTATCTCCCATATATGCTCCCAGCCTGTAATCAATCCTTTTTAGAAAACTAAGGTTTGAATATTTTTCAGGAGTATACTCAAGTCCGAATTTGTAAGTCTTTGTATCAGCAGAATAACCTTCCGAGCCCGGAATTCTTGCATCTGACCAGTTGGTGGTGATGAAATCAAATCCGACAGTAAACTTGTCCGCTTTCCCCAAAGCAATTCCGGCGCTCAGTGTTCCCGGCAATCTGACCGGGTTTGAATCATCCGAAACATAAGAGACAGAATCTCCGGTACCGAAATTATTATATCGCATTAGAAAGCTCTCATAATCAGAATTATAGTTTTTACTTGCTGTGTATGAGATGCCTGCATGTATGAATCTTCTTTCTTTCAGAGGGAGAGTGAACTGAACACCATAATCAAAATTTATCCCGTTCACCTGTAACCTCTCGGTAGAGCTGTTATTATAGGTATTATCATCACTGAATATGAACTTGTTTTCCCTGCTTAGCTGTCCGAACAGGATTGTCATATTTACACCGGCTGAAACGTATTTATGTAGTTTGATGCCGGTACCTGCAAAAATCTGGGTCAATCCTCCCTGTCCTGTATGACTTGAAGAATAAGGACCCACAAGTGGATTATAATCGGGATCAGTGGAAATCACTTCATCGCTTAATTTATAATAGCCGTTGCTGAATGGCACCAATCCGATGCTCATTCCCATTCCCTTCATAATCGGAAAGCCCATGATGAGGTGATCAAAGTTCATGTCATCGGAGGTATAGCTGTCATTCCCGAATGAAAGCTTATTCATTGAATAATCAAGACCGAAGTCGAAGAGAAATGATGTTGTATCCAGGGCTGAATATGAAGCAGGATTTGAAAAAAACAAGTTCAGATTATCTCTCATTGCAGCACTTACACCACCCATACCCAGGCTTTTGAAAGATCCTGCCGGTTCCATGGTACCAATATTGAACCTGGAATATGGCGAATTTACCTGTTTCTGACCTTTAGCCTGAAAAAAAACAGAGAACAATAACATGAGAAAAACAGTAAGTACCTTATTATGCATTGTATTCCAGAATATAATTTAAACCATCAATAACAACATCGGGAAGATACTCAGCAGAATAACTGATTTTATCCCTGAGTATTTCTCCGTCCCCCCCTGAGATAATCACCTTGATTCCAGGGTGTTTTTCTTCAAACGTGCGAATATACTCATTTATTTCATAAATAATCCCTGAGATCACTCCGGCTACGATTGCATCATGGGTATTTCTCCCGGGGAAGGTATACTCCGAGATCCTGTCAATAAGGGGTAATCTGCCTGTAAACTGATGAAGAGCACGAAATCTCATCGATATGCCGGGAGATATATTACCACCTTTATATGTAGTTCCGCATAGCAGATCGAATTTAATTGCCGTGCCGGCATCGATAACAAGAACATCTTTTCCCGGATACAACCGGTGTGCTGCAGCTACAGCTGCTATTCTGTCAGTCCCAAGTGTTTCCGGTGTATCATATTCAATACTGAAGGGCAGTTTTGACTTATATGAAAGAAAATGTACTGTAGGAATGCTCCGGAATAATAAATCCATAACAAATTCAGGAACAGCTCTCACAGATGAAACTATTCCCTTCTCAATAATGTTTGAAGACAGAATTCTATCAAGTTCATCACATTTTATCTCATTTACCCGGTTAACCAAAACTTTTTTACTGCCGTCAAACAACGCAAGTTTTGTGGATGTGTTCCCAATGTCAGCAATAATGTTCATTTGACAGATAATTAAACTTTTATGATAATATCATAAAGAACCTGAATAGCCTGTCTGACTGTTTTCACACTATCAACAGTAAGACTGAGCTTGTCGCCTTTTTGTTTCATTCTCATGTCTTTTTGCCTGCTGATATAATTCAGGATAGACATGAACATGGGAGTTTTGAAGAAGCTCGAATTAGGATCCGAAACGAAATTGGCAATAAGAAGTTCATTCTTCAGAAGAATCTTCTCAATTCCCAGCTTTTTTGCCGTCCATTTTACCCTGACAATATCGAGCAATGCCTGGGCGGGAGCCGGTAACCTGCCGAACCTGTCAGTCAGCTTTTCTTCAAATGCAGAGAGTTTTTCCTCTGTATCAATCTCATTAAGCTCTTTATATAGCCTTATTCTTTCCGGAATATTTGAAATATACTCATCCGGAAACATAATCTCCAGGTCTGTATCTATCTGGAAATCTGTCACGAATGTTTTCACCTGCAGAGGTTTGACATTCAGTGACGGTTCAGGACTTTCCTTTACGCCGGAAGGAACTTTCTCCTCCATCTCTGAATCCCTGAGCTCAGCCATTGCTTCATTAAGTATCTTCTGGTATGTCTCAAAGCCGACATCGGCAATGAATCCGCTCTGTTCTCCTCCGAGAAGGTTTCCTGAACCACGTATGTCAAGGTCCTGCATAGCTATATTGAACCCGCTCCCCAGTTCTGAAAACTCTTCGATTGCCTTGAGCCTTCTTCGTGCTTCGTGCGTAAGGGTAGTGAGAGGTGGTGCCAGAAGATAACAAAATGCCTTCTTGTTCGATCTGCCAACTCTTCCACGCAATTGATGAAGTTCAGAAAGTCCGAAATGGTGGGCATCGTTAATAAAGATAGTATTCGCATTAGGAATATCCAGCCCCGATTCAATTATTGTAGTTGCAATGAGAACATTATAATCACCCTGGATGAAATCGAACATGATATTTTCAACATCTTTCCCTTCCATCTGGCCATGCACAATTGCGGTTTTAACATTGGGACAGATCCTGTTTATGTGCGCCTGTATCTGCTTTATATTCTCCACCCTGTTGTGAATGAAAAACACCTGACCATTCCTTGAAACCTCATATTCAATCCCTTCCTTTATTATCTCCTCATTATAACCATATAGCTCGGTTACAATAGGCATCCTGTTTGGCGGGGGTGTGTTAATTATTGACAGGTCCCTGGCTCCCATAAGTGAGAACTGAAGCGTCCTGGGAATCGGTGTTGCGGTAAGTGTCAGGGTATCTACATTAGCCTTCAGATTCTTCAGTTTATCCTTTACCGAAACTCCGAATCGCTGCTCCTCATCGATTATAAGTAATCCAAGGTCCCTGAACTTAACATCCTGTCCGACAAGCCTGTGAGTTCCTATCAGAATTTCTATCTTTCCATCGGCAAGATCCTTCAATATTTTCTTTTGTTCCGCGGCTTTTTTATACCTGCTTATATATTCAACCCTGCATGGGAAACCATTGAGCCTTGATGAAAAAGTTTTATAATGCTGAAATGCAAGGATCGTCGTCGGGACTAAAACCGCGGTTTGCCTTCCATCGGTAGCCGCTTTGAAAGCAGCCCTTATGGCTATTTCAGTTTTCCCGAATCCTACATCGCCACAGACAAGCCTGTCCATGGGATGAGATGCTTCCATGTCCTCTTTCACCGCATTCGAAGTTACCAGCTGATCGGGAGTATCTTCATAAATAAATGAAGCTTCCAGCTCCCTCTGAAGATAAGAATCCGGTGAAAATGAGTATCCCGGGGAAGCCATTCTTTTTGCGTAAAGCTTTATCAGGTCGCGGG
This sequence comes from uncultured Bacteroidota bacterium, assembly GCA_963744745.1. Classification (GTDB taxonomy): domain Bacteria; phylum Bacteroidota; class Bacteroidia; order Bacteroidales; family VadinHA17; genus LD21. The sequence goes on from CAVUVD010000014.1 coordinate 611,257, forward strand.
CAATATCCTTAACCTTTTTCTTGGTGGTAAGCTTCAGTTTCTGCCAGGCGCCTGATCCTAATTTGTAGATTTTAGGTTCTGTATTGTCTTTGCCTTTGTACTTCGAGATCCTGTGAAGAGAATGTATTCCTACATATAATATGTCATTATCGCGGTAAACAAGCTTGATTGCTTCCTGGATCTTCCCGTTTACCTCAATTTTTTCAAGTCCGCCGAACTTCCCTATCCCGTGGTCGATATGTACAACATAATCCCCGGGGTTCAGTCCTGTTAATTCTTTAACAGATATACTCTCCTTTCTTGTAAAGAATCCTTTTATCCTGAATTTATGATACCTGTCGAAGATCTGATGATCGGTATACACTGCAACTTTAAGGTCATGATCTGTAAAACCGCTGTGAAGATTCAAAAGGAGCGGGGTGAAATGTACATCCGGGTTAATCTCGCTGAAAATGTCTTTAAGCCTTTCAATTTGGGATTCACTTTCAGAAACTATGAAAGTTTTATAACCTTCTTCCTCATTCGAGATGAGCTTATCGGATAAAAGTTCAAAGTTTTTGGCAAAGACCGGCTGAGGTTCTGTCCTGAAATCAAATTTGACCTGGGGTTGAAATATTGTTGTTTTTCCCGTCTCAAGTATGCTGAACTTTTCACAAAGATCAATGAACCGGTTACCAGTCATTACCAGCTGTTTTCTGCCAGATATCTGACCCGATACCTCCCTTTGCTCTGTCTGAGTTATAGATACTGTTAATCTTTTCCCTGATAAACCCTGCATCCTCGAGCCAGAACATTGATGAGGGAGGCAAAAAATCAGTAAAGGAATCACTGATTGTTTCCAGTGAGATATCCTGGATGTTAGGAATTACAGAGATTTGGTCATGAGTTCCATGCGAGAGCTGGTCGTCAGTGTTGAATGACCTTATTGTTTCAACCTCATCACCGAAAAAGTCAATCCTGTACGGCAGATCAGCCGAATATGAGAAAATATCGGCAATACTTCCCCTTATCGAATACTGTCCGGGTTCATATACAAAGTCAGTCCTTCTGAAATTATATTCATGAAGTATTTCTTCAAGAAACTCCAGTGACAGCTTATCTCCTTTTGTGATCTGAAGGGTATTCTTTTTCAGACTCTTGCGACTGATCACCTTTTCCATTACGGATTCAGGATATGTCACAATTATTGTCTTCCTTTTCCCGGAGGCAAGATGATTCAGAACCTCGGTCCTGAGAACGATGTTAGCCGGTTCGGTTTGCTCGTATTGTACAGATCTTTTATATGTTGAAGGAAAAAAGAATACCGGTTCATCGCCAAGCAAGGCAACAAGATCGTTATAGAAGTAAGCAGCATCCTCCTTTTCGGGAATAACAACAACGTGTGTTGTCTGGGTCCTGCCAAAAACAAGCGAAAGAGCCATTGCTCCTCCCGATCCGGTTAACCCTTTTAGCTGGATCCTGTCGGTCTTGTCGGAATTGATTGCATCGATAAGAGAAGGAATGACAGGATGGGTACTAAGAATATCTGTTAAATCGCTCCTTTTCATTTACACAAAATCAGCCCGCAAAGTTAACAGCAATTTCGTTTATTTTCTCAGTTTCTGAAACTCATACAGAATACAGTCTCTTTTCCCTGTATTGAGATTACCTTGAGACTGCCCCCATGTGCTCCCATTATCTGCCGGGAAAGGCTTAATCCGATCCCTGAGCCATTAGGCCTTGTAGTAAAGAATGGGATGAATATTTTATCGAGGTTTTCTTCACTTATTCCCGGTCCGTTATCAGCAACACATATTTCTGTGCGGTTTTCCTTATTAACACCTGCATAAACCCGGACAAGGCCCGATTTATTGTCTTCATTTGCTTCAATAGCGTTCTTTATTAGGTTTATAAGAACAAGCGACACAAGGTTTTCATCTGCAAGGATCTCGGTGTTTTTATTGTCTTCTTCAAACCTGATCTTTGTTTTGTTTAGATTGTCAAGAGATTCGGACAGTACCCTTACCCTTGAAAAAATATCGTTTATTCTTACCAGTTTCATCTCCGGCCTTGGTATACGTGTCAGTTTACGGTAAGAATCAACGAAGTTCATCAGGCCTTTTCCCTGTTCACTGATAACCTTTAGTCCCTGGATGGTGGTGGCTATCTTTTTTTCATCCAGTTCAGCAGGTTTTACAGGATTATCATCTTTTTTATATATTCCCGAAATAGAATCCGACAGGGATGTGATCGGGGTGATGGAATTCATTATTTCATGCATAAGAACCCTGATCAGCTTCATCCACGAATCCACTTCTTTTTCATCAAGCTCGTGCTTTATGTCCTGTACTGACAGGATCATAAGCTCATTCTCACCTGTACCGAATGAAGTGGACTTCAATGAGAGCTGTATTTCTCCCCGATCGGTACTGATACCCACAAGCCTCCTCTCGAAAGGTTTAAGGCTTTTTATAACGTTATAGAGTTTTATGTCGAGCCTGTCAAGTTGCTGTATGTGAGTAAAGGCCCCGGTGGATAAAAGATTCCTGGCAGCTGAATTGGCATGGTGAATGAAGCCTTTCCTGTCATAGGTGATGATACCAGTGGCAAGCTGTTCAAGGATTTTCTGGAAATATTGTTCCTGCTGCCTGTTCATGATCTTGAGCTGCTGGATCTGCTTGTTTACCCTGTTCATGCTTTCATTAAGCTCCTTCAGCCCGGCGCTCTTGTCATCAACAGAAAAGGTAAGGCTCGAGTCGTCATTTCTCACAGAGTCAAAGAAAAACTTGATGTTTCTGTTTGTTCTGTTGAGATAGGATATCAGGTTTGCTGTCAGAATTATAATGGCAGCAACACACAGGATGGCATATCTCAGCGACTGAGCTTTAACAGTTATATATCCCAGGAGCACCGAGAGTACGACAATCAGCAATACATAGATTATAATATTGATATACAGCTTCCTGCTTATCATTATTTCTTTTTCATTTTATTATAAAGAGTTTGCCGTGTTATTCCAAGCTGTTCAGCCGCTGCAGTATAGTTGCCGTTATTTTTTTCAAGAGCCAGGAGTATCATCTTTTCTTCCATTTCTTCGAGTGTAGAGAAAGAACCTCCCGAGGTATCTCCCGACACAGGCCTGAGATACAGATCTTCAGGTTTTATAATGTTGTCCTCGCTTAATATAACAGCTTTCTCTATTGTATTCTGCAGTTCACGGATATTACCTGGCCATGTGTAATCCATCAGCTTGTCCAATGCATGCTTGCTTATCTTCAACTCCGGTTTGCCATACTTCATTGTATATTTTCTGAGAAAGAATTCTGATAAAAGGACAATGTCATTGCCTCTTTCCCTGAGTGGCGGAAGGTCGATATGAATTGTGTTTATACGGTACAGGAGATCCTCCCTGAACAGACCTTCCCTTACAAGGTTTTCAATGTTTCTGTTTGTGGCGCTGATAAGCCTTATATCAACAGGTATTGCTTTGTTTGAACCTATCCTGGTTATTTGCCTGTTCTCCAGGGCTGCAAGAAGCTTTGCCTGCAGGTGAAATGACAGGTTTCCTATTTCATCAAGGAAAAGAGAACCTTTATCAGCAAGCTCGAACTTCCCCTGCCTGTTTTCCCGGGCATCGGTAAAAGCTCCTTTCACATGACCAAAAAGCTCACTCTCGAAGAGTGTGTCGGGGATAGCTCCCATGTCAACACTGACAAGCAACCCGGATGATCTGTCCGATAACTTATGAATTTCCCTTGCAATCAGTTCCTTTCCTGTACCATTCTCACCTGTGATAAGAACATTTGCAGATGTTCCCGCCACTTTTCTGACCATTTTGAGAATATCCATCATTTGCGGAGATGAGGCTATTATGTTTCTTTCATCCCTGTAAAGCTCCTTTCGTAATCCGGATTCGCGCTCTTTCAGCTGACTGACCTCCAGCCGCGACAGGTTAAGCTGAACAGCCATTCTAAGTGTGGCAATCAGCTTTTCATTATCCCATGGCTTGAGCACGAAATCGCATGCTCCTGCTTTTACGGCTTTTACAGCGGTATCCACATCACCATATGCCGTGATCATTACAACAGATATATCAGGATCAATCTCCCTGATTTTCCCGAGCCAGTAAATGCCCTCATTACCGGTATTGACACCAGCGCTGAAGTTCATATCGAGGATGACAAGATTATAATCTTTTTTCTTCAGCTCAGCCGGTATCAGGTTGGGATTGGACAAAGATTTAATCTCACCGAATTCAGGTGTCAGAAGTATCTCAAGAGAAGTGAGGATGCTTTTATTATCATCTACAATCAGAATATTTCCTCCCTGTGATGGCATAGTTGTCAAATATTTTTACCAAAAATAGTAAAAAATATTTACGGTCCGAATTATTAACCCGGAGAATCATAACTGATAGTCAGACATTTAATAATGTGGCACTTATATTGAGTTAAGAAGTTCAACTAACCTCGGAAATATGATAAGGACCTATTTTCTGCAGGCTTTAAGAAATATCCGGCGGAACAGGATGATTTCTTTCGTTAATATTTTTGGCTTATCGGTCAGCCTGACATTGGCCATACACCTTATTGTATATGTTAAATTCGAATTGAGTTACGATAAGTTTCATGTTAATCATGCTCGTATCTACAGGTTACTTTCAGGGATAAACAAACCAGGAGAAGATCCTGAGATTTATGCAATCAGCCAGGGACAATTTGCACGAGAAATTAAGAATATACCTGAAGTAGAGCATTATGTCAGATTATATTACAAATCAAATAGTGATTTAGAATACGGGAACAGAAGATTTACCGGAAATCGTCTTGTTTATGCCGATACAGCATTTTTCGATATGTTTTCTTTTAAATTGATCGAGGGTAATAAGTCAGAAATTCTGAAAGATCCTAACAGCATTATTTTGACAAAGTCAACCGCTCTGAAAATTTTCAACTCACTTGATATTACAGGGAAGCCTGTTAAATGCAGAGATATGGATTTGGTTGTTGGTGGAATAATTGAGGATATTCCATCTAATTCCCACATTAAATTCGATATGGTGTGTAGTACTGACAAACCATATATCAGAAACACAGTTGAAAAGTCGGGACTTGAATTTCATTCATACATTCTTCTCAGGAATAATGTTAATCATAATGTTGCATTACAAAAAATTACCGAAGAATATGGCAAGCATTTAAGCGGATTCTGGATGAAATCTGATCGTAATAATGACTTTACATACTACGGTGTCACACAAAAAATTGAAGATATAGAATTACATTCACCGGATAATATTATCTGGAATGTGCCACGCGGAAACCTTAAAGATATATGGCTGGCTACAGGCTTAATTTGTTTCATCCTTGTTATTGCTGTCTTGAATTTCATTAACCTTGAAACAGCAAACGCTCATTCGAGACTTAAAGAAATTGCTGTTAACAAGATCAATGGCGCTTCCAGATTTAATCTGGTCAGACAATTTATTGGGGAAAAAGTCTTCACATCAGTTGTTTCGGGCGGTTTTGCATTGCTATTTCTAACCAGCTTTTCGTGGATGGTGGTCAACAGGTTTACCGGGAAGAATATTCCAGAGACTCTTATTTTCAATCCCTGGATACTTGGCGGGCTTTTATTCCTATGTGTTATGATAGGAATAATTGCCGGCATATACCCGTCTATTTATGTATCAAGGTTTTCTGTATCAAGAGTTCTGACAGGTTCTTTTTCAAAGGGAATGAGAACCAGTTCTTTGATTAAAACGCTCGTATTTTCACAATTGGCTATAGTAATAATTCTTGTTTCCGGATTGTTGATTTTTTATTGGCAAATGGCCTATATCAGGGACAAGGATCTTGGTTTTGAAAAAGAATATGTTGTTGCTGTTGAAAATCTCAGAGAGGTTGCCTTCAGAAATTATCCAACGATAAAGCAGGAGCTTATGCATAGCGGATTTTTTGACAATGTCTGCCTTGCTCAGGGAATTAATGTTGAAGATTTCAGCGGACAATCTGCTGCTGCAGTAGGAACCGGAGCCGAACGCTCACCTGTATATCATACTCGAACTACACACGGCTTTGTAAAGACTTTTAAGCTCGATATTGTAGAAGGCCGAGATTTCGATAGTTCAATGATAGCGGATAAGAAAAACTATATCATAAATGAAACAGCTGCCAGAATTCTAGGTTTTGAAGGTGATCCTATTGGCAGGGAAATAGCAATAAATGATACTGGTCTGGTTATAGGAGTTGTTCGGGATTTTAATTTTGCATCCCTGCACAACAGCATTGAGCCTTTAGTAATAACACTCAATGACCGCGTGAGCGGTTATATCTTTGTCAGGCTTAAATCTGCTCATTTCCAGGAGGGTCTTGATCTTATCTCACGAACCATCAAAACCAGAGATCCGTTATATTCATTTGAGTATAAATTTGTCGATGATGTGTTTGATTCAATGTACAACCAGGAGAATAAAATGAACAAAATTCTTTCACTCTGTACTTACATATCTATCCTCCTTGCATTCATGGGACTCACCGCACTCACTTCTTTTACAATTCTCAGGCGCATCAAGGAGATCGGGATAAGGAAGATCAACGGTGCTACAATAAATGAAGTTCTTGTTTTATTGAACAGCGATTATATCAAACTGATCGCTTTTGCTTTTCTTATCGGGGTTCCGTTATCATGGGTAGTAATGAAAACCTGGCTTGATGGATTTGCTTTCCGGATAGAACTTAGGTGGTGGTTTTTTGCAGTCTCCGGACTTTTTGTTCTTGCAATTACAGTGGTCTCCGTCAGCCTTATCAGCTGGAAGGCTGCAAACAGAAATCCGGTGGAGGCGCTGAGGTACGAGTAAGAATACCCCCAACCCCCCAAGGGGGGCTTAAATTATTGTATATGAAGAAGATTATCAATATTACGAATTGAAAAGTCCCCCCTGGGGGATTTAGGGGTGGATTTCAGCTGGAAGGCAGCCAGCAGGAACCCGGTTGAGGCGTTGAGGTATGAATAGTAATTTGAAAATGTGCTAATTTGAAAATGTGCTAATTTGAAAATTTGAAAATACGGCAATCTAATCCAATTTGATATTGTATCAACTGAACTCCCGAAATGATCTGGTTAATCTGCTTGACCAAAATCTGCGAGATCTGCGGGAAAGAATAAGATTATAGTTCATGGATCAGCTTTTTGTAAAAAACTTATACCAATAACCGTAAAATATATTTACAGTATTGTGTTTTTGATCTATTAAATTCCTTGAAAAACAATCAGATAGCAATATTGGCATCATTTTAGCCAGAGTCACAAAAAACTACGACCATGTTCAGCTCTGATATTAAAACAGCATTCAGGAATATTTTCAGGAACAGAATTCCCTCTTTGATAAGCATTCTTGGTCTGAGCATCGGGCTCGGATGCATAATAATTCTTCTTGCCCTGATTATACATGAGAAATCATTCGACAGGTTTATCCCGGAATACAGAAGTGTTTACAGGATAACTCTGGGAAATAATGGACTCGTTCCTTATCCGCTGCCTGAGACAATGGCAGAGGAATTTCCGGCAGTGAAAGCTTTTTTCAGGTATTACAGGGCTCTCTCGGTTCAGATACGAACAAAAGATAATGTGATGATCAGGGAAACTCAAATGGCATTTGCCGATACCTCAATTTACAGAATCTTAGGTGTAAGATTGCTCTCGGGAAAACCTGCTGACTTACCTGGTGAAATTGCTCTTTCAAAAGACGCAGCCGAGAAATATTTCAACGATCTTTCGCCTCTTGGAATGGTGCTGCCGGTGAAAATGGGAGAAGGATTCACTTCTTTCATTGTCTCAGGAGTATATGAGAACTTCCCCTCGAATTCAACTTTGCAGCCATCTTTAATTGCCGAAACAAAGATGTCGGGGATTCTGCTCAGGACATTCCAGAGCTCAATGGGAGATTTTGGTAATGCAAACAAGTCAATTCCGGACTGGACAAATAGTGAATTCCTCGGATATGTTTTACTTGAACGGAACGCAGATCCTTTAAAGCTGTCTGAGGCAATGGAGAAATACAAAGAGTTCCTGACGATGGAAAACAAGAATGAGTTGCATTATAAGCTGCAACCTGTATCTGAAGTTTATTTCCGGTCAGCCGGAATATCCGGCAATCAGTTTCTCAGACAAGGTAACCCCCAGGAGCTGATATATTATGAGGCTATATCGTTAATGATCCTTATTATTTCCCTGGCCAATTACGTTCTGCTTACACGTGCCGGAGTATCGGACAGGATACATGACCTCGGAACAAGGAAAGTTTTCGGAGCATCGTACAGGAAAATAAGACGTCTCATAATCATTGAATCCTTTGTGATAGTCATGATAAGTCTTTTACCGGCGACTTTCATAATTGATTATGGCATAGGCTTGTTGAATGCTACTCTGAACAAAACTCTCACACCACAGGTATTCCTGAATCCCCTTTTATTGCTGTTATTGTCAGCAGTAATACTAATTACCGGAACTCTTGCAGGCTGGCTGATCGGGTTGTATTACTCAAAAATCCCGGCACTCGATCTGATAAACGGAAGAATAAAAAATTCACACAGGAACGGCAACTGGAATTACGCTTTCCTTGCACTTCATTTCACAATCTTTATAGTATTTATTTCCGGGATTATTGCCGTATCAAAACAGATAGAATATTCAAAATCAGAATACAAAGGAATGGATCCCCGGAACATACTTGTTTCTTATCTTACTTCAACTGATCTTATGACCAGTTACAATACTATTAAGAATGAGATGGTGGGATTACCTGGCGTACTCTCAGTTGCCGGGGGAACAATCATCCCTCCGTTTGCCCACTTTCTTCCGGTTACTCTTGCAACAACTGAAGGTGAAAAAATAAGGTTCGATGGTCTGATCATGGGCGAAGGAATGACTGATCTTCTTGGAATTGAAATTATTGATGGAGAGTCATTTGGCCCTTATAAGGGAGGTACTCCCGAGGTGCTTATCAACGAATCCACTGCCAAAAAGTATAATGTGAGGGCAGGGGAGAAGCTTCTTGTTTTTCAGGTGAAGGGAGTGGTGAAAGATTTTAATGCACATTCCCTCCATAGTGAAATACAGCCTTTGGTGGTACTCCAGCAAAACCCGGAAAGGATGAGCCTCATTGCCATAAAGACCGATGGAAGAAATGATGAGATTGTGAAGAAGAGACTGAATGAGCTTTACAATCAGATCTCTCCCGATGAGATCTTTGAGGTAGAATACCTTACTGACCGCATTGAAGATTTCTATTCCCGGGAAACAAACCAGGCAAGAATTATAGGTGCATTCGCAATTCTGGCAGCCATCCTGTCGGTTATGGGCCTCTTCGGAATATCGTTGATAAGCATAGCCAGGAGGAGGAAAGAGATAGGTTTACGGAAAGTCAACGGAGCCGCAACTCGTGAAGTATTAATTATGGTTAATGCCGATTTTCTCAAATGGGTATTAGTGGCTTTTGTCGTGTCTGTGCCTGTTTCTGTCTTCCTGTTGAATAAATGGCTGGAGAGGTTCGCGTACAGGACAGAGCTGAGCTGGTGGATATTTGCAATTGCCGGTTTACTGGCAATCATTGTCGCAATTCTCACGGTTAGCTGGCAGAGCCTTAGGGCTGCGGGAAGCAACCCGGTGGATGCATTGAGATATGAATGATAATTTGAAAATGTGCCAATGTGACAATTTGAAATTGATAACAGCTTTTAATACATACCTATGAAGAGCTATTCCCTGAGACTTTTTCTTAAGTTTTTAAGCAGAAACAGACTGTACAGCTTCGTAACCTTATCGGGATTTTCGGTCTCCCTCATGTTTGTTTTGCTTCTGAGTGTTTATATAAAGCAAGAACTGTCGGTTGACAGGTTTCATAAAAACAAGGATCTTATCTACCGGCTATACAGGGAGGGTGGATCTACATTTGCTCCTTCGATTGGTGAATATATAAAAAGCCGTTTACCTGAAGTACAATCGTACACCAGGATCAAAGATATGTCTGGTAATGCAATCTTCCCCGGAAATCAGAAGATAATATTGAATTACCTGCTGGCTGATTCTACATTCTTTTCAATGTTTTCCTTTGGATTGAAAGAGGGAACGCCTGGTGAAGTTTTAAAAACTAAAGACAGGGCCGTGCTTTCCGGGTCTTTTGCCAATAGAATGTTCGGAGATGAAGATCCGGTAGGGAAGTCGTTTGAACTGAATAACAAATTATTTATTATTTCAGGAATTATCCCTGATATGCCCCAAAACACCCATTTCAAAAAATTTGATGCGGTAATAACATTCGATATGCTGGCGGAGTTCTGGAATTATCCTGAGCTTTTAACATCATTCTCTAACAGTTCCTTCGCCCTGTATTTTCTGGCAAAAGAAAATTCGGATCTCCCTTCGAAAGCGCCGCTCATCCTCGGGGATTTTAAAAAAGATTACTGGTTATACCAGCAGGACCGTATCAAAGAGTTGAGGTTTGAACCTCTTTCTGAGGTTTATTTCAGTGATTCAGGAGGTCCGGCAATCCGGAATAACAGCAAAAATGCAGTATTTATGTTTGGAGGTATTGCCCTGCTGATACTGGTGATCGCAATAATCAATTATATCAATCTTACAGTCGCTCAGGGGGGGAATCGTGGAAAAGAAATTGCAATTCAGAAATTGATGGGTGGCGCTAAAAATGCACTGATACTTCAGAGGATCACGGAGTCGGTTGTTCTAAGTCTGACCGGTGCCCTTGTTGCCATATGGCTGGCTTTTATTGCAGAACCTTTTTTCAACAACCAGATGGATACAGTTCTTAATCTGAAAGATCAGATAAACGGCACATTCATTTTGCCTGCATTTATTATTATTGTTTTAATAGGTATTATTTCCGGAATTATACCGGCACTGGCTGCAACCAGGTTTGACCCGGTAGGGTTTGTTAAGGGAAGTTACACCTTTAAGACCCGCACTCTTTATTCGAAAATCTTTATTGCCTTTCAATACACAGTTGCAATCATTCTACTTGTAAGTACTTTAACAATCATCCGGCAATCGGAGTTTATGAAGAATTACGACATGGGATTCAACAAAGAAAACTTATTCTGGATGGACTACATGATTGAGCCAACCAGAAGAGCAGCCTTCAGGGATGAGCTAAAATCAATCCCTGGAGTGGAGGAGGTTTCTTATTGCCGTGGTATGCCTATCGACGGAGGTAATAACCAGTCGTTTACATACAATAATAAACCTGTCAGTTTTCAGGAATTTTACGGAGATAGCCTGTACCTGGAGGTTTTCGGAATCAGAGTAAAAGAAACCGGAAACGCATATTCGAAGGATGGTGTATGGATTAACCGCACAGCTGTGAAATTATTGGAACTGGACGAGAATCCGACATCGTTCAGATTTTACAATACAATGCTACCAATTCTTGGTATCGTTGAAGATTATAATTTCCGGTCGCTTCACCAGCAGGTTGGCGCCGCAATAATCAGACAACTTGACGAAAACTATGCTCCATGGAGCATAGTAGTTAAGATCAGTGGTTCCAATATAATCGAAACAGTGAGAAGAATTAAGGAAAAGCAGGCATCGTTTGCCGGGGGCTTACCGATGGGATCGGGTTTTATCGATTCAAGTATTGATCAATGGTACGCCAGGGAAGTAAAACGCTCCAAACTGATTGGTGCTTTTACATTGCTTTCCATTATCATCTCGTCGATGGGAATTTTTGCCATGTCATTATATTACATTCAGCAAAAGGTAAAGGAAATTGGTATAAGAAAAGTAAACGGTGCAAAAGTCAGAGAAGTAATTGCCATGCTCAATTCCGATTTTATTAAATGGGTTGCGATCTCTTTTATAATAGCATGCCCTGTTGCATGGTACGCAATGCATAAATGGCTTGAGAACTTTGCTTATAAGACAACATTGACATGGTGGATATTTGCATTGGCCGGTGGAGCAACACTTGCTGTTGCGCTTTTAACTGTCAGCTGGCAAAGCTGGAGGGCAGCTTCAAGGAATCCGGTTGAGGCGCTGAGGTATGAATGATAATTTGAAAATGGATCAATTTGATAATTTGAAAATGAAGCATAAGTAAATGAGTGTTATGGGATTAAGCCCCTCCCGCTTCAGCGGAGGGGTTGGGGGAGAGGCCGGGTAGACTCAATTTGAAAATCAAAAATAGATACTAACGTGGAAACTATTATTTAAGACAATGTTTATAATTAATATACGACTGGCTATCAGAAACCTTTTACGAAACAAGGTTTACTCTTTTCTGATTATCGGGGGATTCGCAATTGGTTTCGCGGCATGCATTCTTATTGGACTGTTCTATCATACTGAAAAAACTGTTAATAACGGCTTTGCAAATCATGAGCAGATCTACAGGGTTTATGATGTTAAGAAAAACCGCTGTAATATGAACTGGGATCTGTTCCCTCTTCTCGCTTCCGGTTATGCCGCAATTGAAGATGCCTGCCCTCTTGATTATCAGAATGTGGAGGAACTCACCATTAAAGTTGAGCAAATCAAAAAATCTGCTACTATCAGCCATATGCTTGGGACTACTGAGAATTTCTTTTCAATCTTCTCAGTCGAACTGGTCGAAAGTTTAACAGGCAGTGCTTTTGATGGCAACGAATCAGTATCTATGTCATCGAAACTTGCTGGTTCATTGTTTGGAACCCAGAGTCCGCTTGGAAAACAAATAAACATAGGTAATAATTTCTTTGGAACTGTAACTTCTGTTTTCAGTGAGTTGCCGGCGAATTCAAGTTTTGGGGCAGATGTAATATTAAACAGCGAAAATAAGAAATTCAGATTTTCAGGCACGAGCGTCAATGGTTTTAAATATAATCCTGTCAACCATTTTGTTAAGATCAGAGAACCTGCATCAGCTATTGACCTTACACGTGAGCTGAACAAAACAGCCAGCCTCCGTTCGCTGGATATAGACAGCCTTACATTGCAAAGCCTGGATGATATTTATCTTTCCGACCTTACAATAAAAAGCAGGCATGCAAAGGGAAATCCGACTCTTCTGAAAATATTTCTCGCCATAGCAGGATTGATATTATTTCTCTCAAGTATAAATTACCTGAATTATTCAGTATCAATGCAATATGCGAAGCTTCGCATGTCGGGTGTTAAAAAAACTTTTGGCGCAGGCACAGGCAATTTAGCCATATATGCAATTACCGAGGTAACACTCGGTATAATCATATCATTATTATTTGCATTGATTATAACTGACATAGCCCTGTCATATTCAGATCTCCTGTTTGGAAAAAGCCTGGATATAGGATGGAACGACTGGCTGGCAATTGCTCCATACATTTTAATAACTCTGATTTTTGTGATCCTTGTTAATAGCCTCACACCCGTTTACATTCTTACAAAATTCAGCATAGTCAAATTTTTATCAGGTTTCGCAGGCAAGACCAACGGTAAACAAGTATGGAAACAGACACTTCTCACATTTCAGCTAACCATTTCTACTGCCCTTATTGCAGTTGTGCTGATTATTTTCCGGCAATTGAATTTCGTAAATACCTCCGATCCTGGTTTTGATCGCGAAAAGCTGATACGTGTAAACATACCATATAAATTTCCACATACCAGATCATTCAGCCAGGAGATCGGAAATCTTCCATTTGTCCATAATTCAACCTTAAGCGTCGGCTGCCCTGGCATGATAAATCTTAAATCGGGCAGCAGTTACGATGAGAACAATTTTGATGTCAACTGTATAAACGTGGGAGATGATTATCTGAAAACGATGGGGATTGAACTGATTGCCGGACGGGATTTTCTGTCAGGGGATCTGAACAAATCCTGCTTAATAAATGAGGAGGCATTAAAGAGATTTGGCTGGGAGAGTTTTGAGGGTAACAGATTTAATAATAGTTTCATTGATAAACAGAATGATTACTATGAGATCGTTGGGGTAATCAAAAATTTTAAGTTCGAGTCATTTCACCAGGCTGTTGAACCTCTGGCCTTACTCTATACGGGTGCAAATGAAGGGAATGTTCTTTCTGTTAAGATCTCTGCCGGAAACACGAGGGAGCAAATAGATCAGATTTCACAAGTCTGGAAATCTTTCTCATCTGATGAACCATTCAGCTTCATATTCTATGATGATTTCTTTCAATCAATGTATATCAAAGAAGTGAAGCTTGCCAGGTCAATCACTTTTTTCTCAATAATTGCAATTATTCTTACCTGTATGGGCATCCTTGGTCACATCTTCATGGTATGCCTGACACGTGTAAAAGAAATCGGTATCAGGAAAATTAATGGCGCCCAGGTATCTGATGTTCTTGTAATATTAAACCGTGATTTCTTGATATGGGTTGCCGTGGCGGTAGCAGTATCATCTCCTGTTGCTTTTTTCATAATGCGAAAATGGCTTGAAAACTTTTCTTACAAGGCCAGTCTCAGCTGGTGGATTTTTGCCCTGGCAGGATTGCTTGCACTGGTGATAACAATTTTAACTGTAAGCTGGCAAAGCTGGAGGGCAGCTACGAGAAATCCGGTGGAGGCGTTGAGGTATGAATGATAATTTGAAAATGAGGCAATTTGAAAATTTGAAAATTGGCTGAAATCAACAAGAACAATATGATTTTATGATAAAAAGGTACATAAGAACATTCAGGAACAATTCAGGGCAATCGGGAATTAACCTGATTAACATTACAGGACTCGCTCTTGGACTGATGGCGGTCCTTTTGATTTTCCAGTATATAAATTTTGAAAAAAGTTATGATAAATTCTTTCAGAACAGTGAAAGAATCTACAGACTTGTTTTTTACCGGCATTACAAAACGGGACTGGACATAAGCATCGGTAATAATTATCATATCGGTCAACTGGCAGCAGAAAAAATTCCGGAAATTGAAAATTTCTGCAGAGTTAAAAAAGAATCAATACAGGTTAAGTCAGGAGATCAGATTTATAAGGAGGAAAACACGCTTTTTGCCGACAGTTCATTCTTTGATATTTTTTCACATGAGGTCGTTTCAGGCGATAAGGGCAGGTTCCTGAGAATGCCCAATGAAGTAGTGATTGCCGAATCAGTTGCAACCAGGTATTTTGGGAATAATGATGCTGTAGGTAAAATACTCCAGGTTGGTAACAAAACATTGACTATAAAGGGCGTTGTAAAGGATGTTCCCGGGAATACTCATCTGAAATTCGATCTCGTAGTATCTCTTTCTACCCTTACCGATCCTCAGTATTGTTATGGATGTAACAATACTCCCACATATTTTCTCCTGAATGAAAATGCTGATCTGGCTAAACTCGAAACCGAAATAACCAATGTGGGTAAAAGCGATTTTATGAGCAGGGAAATAACAATTGACTTCCCAATGGAGTATAAGCTTCAGAGACTCGCAGATATACATTTGAATTCGAATTACAGGTTTGAATTTGAAACCAACGGGAATAACAAGAGTCTGTCGATATTACTTGTTATTGCTCTTCTTATTCTGGTAAGCGCAGGCTTGAATTATTACAGTCTCTACTCTGCGATAATCCGGAAGCGCACGGGTGAAATCGGGGTCAGGCGGGCAAATGGAGCTTCAGGGAAGGATATTATTAAAGAACTCATTACGGAATCTCTGACAACAGGTTTCATAAGTCTCCTTGTATCATACCTGTTATTATTCTTCATGTTTCCGGTCTTTAAAGATTTCCTGCATCTTAATATTGATTTCATATCATCTGCAAGTTTCAGGATATGGTCCATTCCACTTCTGATAATCATTTTATTCAGTATTCTCACCGGAGTAACCCTGGGAATGAAAGTGCATAAACGTCTTCCTGTTTCTTTTATCAGGAACGATGCAATGATAAGCAACAAGAGACTCTCCAGGAGAATTCTTCTGACATGCCAGTTTGTAATTGCCGTCGCATTAATCTGTATCACATTGATTGCAGTGAAACAGATTAATTACATGAAGAATGAAGCGCTTACAATGGATATTGAAAATACGCTGGTTGTAAAAAGACCTTCTGCCGCTAAATTTAATGTTGCGCAGAATTCTTTCCAGGAGAGCGTGCTGGAAATTCCGGGAGTCACTGGATACACTTTTTCGACAATCTCCCCGGGAGAAAAAAATACCTGGGTCAAAGGTGGCATTTCGCTGAAAGGAGAGGAGAAGCTTGGTTACCAGTTTTTTCAGATGAGCGTTTCTCCCGGCTTCTTTGATTTTTTCAGGGTAACCCTCCTCGAAGGAAGACAGTTTTACAAAGACGAAACAAACTGGAACGGAGGTGTTAAGCATCTTATTCTGAACAAAGAAGCTGCCATGGCATTTGGCAAACCTGATTTCAAAGAGCTTATAGGTAAAACGATGTTTGATTCCGATAACAAAGAAGAAATTGGAGAAATCGTCGGAATAATTGATGGTTATTTCCAGAACTCACTTGACCAGGAAGTCAAACCAACTATTTTCAATTGTGACCAGGGAGGGTATTATATCTATATTAAGATAAAGGGAAACGAAAAACAGGCAATTCTTGATAAAGTACTGGCTCAGTACAGAATCCACTTCAAAGGGCAGTACCTGGAATACTTCTTTCTTGATGATTTTTTCAATTCCCAGTATAGTTCATATATTCAGCTCTTCAGGAGTATTATGCTATTCTGCATAATGGCAATCATTATCACATCTTTATCTCTTTTCGGGCTGGTGCTCACCGAACTCGTGAAACGTACCAAGGAAATTGGTATTCACAAGCTTAGTGGAGCCTCGGTTTCAAGGGTTATGTATATGCTTAATAAAGAATATATTATCCTTGTTCTGGCTGCATTTGCTTCAGCAACACCAATCGCAGTTTTTGTCGGCAGGAGGTGGATCGAAAATTTTGCATACCGGACTTCACTTGACTGGTGGATCTTTCTCCTTGCATGTTCCACAGCCCTGCTGATAGCTTTAATCACTATAAGCTGGCAAAGCTGGAAAGCAGCAACAAGGAACCCGGTGGAGTCTTTGAGGTATGAATAACAATGTGCTAATTTGAAAATGTGACAATTTGAAAATGGAAAGACAATTTGAAAATTTGACAATTTGAAAATTTGAAAATGCAATCCAATTTGAAAATGAGTCAATTTGAAAATTTGAAAATGAAGAATAATTCTGTGATCCTCCTGAAATTAAAGCCCCTCCCGCTTTAGGGGAGGGTTCCGATAGCTATCGGAAGGGGAGAGGCCGGTTAAACGACAAATATTACATGATAAAATATCATTTTAAAGTAGCAAGACGGGTATTTGGAAGAAATGCATTTTCATTCTTCATAAATATTTTCAGCATAGCAGTTGGAATGACTGCATTCATTCTTGTCTTTCTCTGGGTAAAGTACGAGTTGAGCTTCGATGACTTTAATCAGAGAAGGGAGAATATCTACCGTGTAACCTGTGAAGGGAAAATCTTCGAAAATAATGTTAAAGATGCGACTTCAGGTTCAATACTTTCAAAGGCATTACCCGGAACCTTTCCAAAAGTGGAAGATGCTGCCGCATTGCTGGATTTTGACTTCCTCTTTTCACTGCCTTCAATTTCGTTTTACAGGAATGCAACAAATGACTGGATGAATGCTAATGTTTTTACTTATCTGTTGCTTGATGAAAAAACAGATTATAAGGCATTTGAAACAAAACTGAATGATTTCCTTCCGGAACAGATCGGTCCCATTCTCAAACAATGGAGGAACCTGTCAATAGCCGAGTGGAAGGCAAATGGCGAAAGCTGGCGATTTGTGCTGCAACCTCTTTCTAAGATCCACCTTTATTCTTTCTTAAAGAACGAGGCGGGTCAGAACGGGAATATAACGTACATCTACATGGCTTCCATAATCGGCCTCTTCATACTCATTATCTCAATCATCAATTTTGCCAATCTCACAACAGTTCATTCCATCTCCCGGGGGAAAGGAATCATGGTAAAAAAGGTTTTAGGGGCAGCCAGGAAATCAATAGCCAGGCAATTCCTGGCTGAAAGCATTCTGAATAGTTATATTGCCCTTATTGTTTCTGTTTTTTTTATACCCTTGATCATACCCGTATTAGAAAATACAATCGGTATAAAGATCTTCTCTGAAGCC
Source organism: uncultured Bacteroidota bacterium (assembly GCA_963744745.1). Lineage (GTDB taxonomy): Bacteria > Bacteroidota > Bacteroidia > Bacteroidales > VadinHA17 > LD21. The sequence continues at coordinate 629,365 of CAVUVD010000014.1, forward strand.
GTTGTAACTCCATCCATGTATATATGGTTGTTCCTTTTCCCGGTAATCATTGGTGTTATTGCAGGGTTGTACCCGGCTTTTGTTATTTCAGCAATGGCGCCGTTAAAAGTTATGGCTGAAGCCAAGCCCCTCCCGCTTTAGGGGAGGGGTTTGGGGAGAGGCCGGGTCAAACGAATTTGAAAATGTGTCAAACTGCGAAACCTTAAAAAATGAATTCTTTGAAAACGACTTTCCGAAAATTGTTCCATAAGGGAGATCATTCAATAACACGGATTATATCACTGGTTGCCGGGCTGGCATTCGGAATCCTTCTCCTGTCTGAAGTTTTTTATTATTACAGCTTTGACAGTTTCTATCCTGATGCCAATCGGATATATGTCGTTCATGAGAACTTCAAGATGGACAAGTCATCCGACGAACTGACAGCTCGTAGCCGTGTCAGCGGTGCTATTGCACCCGGTTTGAAATCGGATGTTCCGGGAATCAGCGCCGCAACACGGCTTAACAGCATAGGACCTTCTCTCTTTTATACTGATGATAAAAAAAGCTTTAGCGGTGAGTTCTCTTTTGCCGATGAATTTTTATTTGATGTTCTTCCCCGCCCGGTAATCTACGGAGATCCGGTTGAGATATTAAAGAGTCCGATGAACTGTATGGTTTCCAGCCAAATTGCAGAAACAATTGGTGATGATGTGATAGGAAAAGTAATCGAGCTAAAAGAATATCCAAACAAAAAACTCACGATTGCCGGAGTATTTAAAGCATTGCCAGAAAACACAAATTATCATTATGATGTACTGATTTCAATGGTTTCCACCGGACAGTTTATGTGGGATGGATCAACTAACTGGATGGGGAATGACCGTTATTTCGCGTGTGTTAAGCTTGATCCGGGGACAGGCCCTGAAAGTCTTGCTCCCGGCATTCGCAAGATGCAGGAAGTACGCCAGGATATTGAACGTATCGAAAAGATCCAGGAAGGGATGGTCTTGACATATACCCTTAAGCCCATAAATAAGATACACATCGAGAAAGTTAAAGACATGGTGATAATTCTGAGCGCAATAGCCTTTGCAGTTCTGGCAGTATCACTCCTGAATTATATTTTGCTTACTGTAAGTTCATTAGTCAACAGGGCAAAATCTTCCGCCATTTATAAAACTTTCGGGGCAAAATCCGGAAATCTTCAAATGATGATTTTTTCAGAAACTGCTTTAATATTTATAATATCAGTGCTGGGAGCTTTCGTGGTTATAATGATGGTACAGCCATTGTTTGAAGCCCAGGTCGGCCACAGCCTTGCCGCTGTATTGAATCCGCATGTAATCTGGCCAATAGCAATACTTCTTGTTTTTCTGGTGTTTTTTGTCAGCTATTTCCCGGGTCGCTTTTTTGCAGGTATTCCTGTTGCAACAGTATTCAGGAATTACAGGCAGAAGGGCAATCTTTGGAAGCTGTCGCTGCTGGCACTGCAGTTCGCAGGGGCTACTTTCATTCTCACAGTCCTGGCAATTGTAACTCTTCAATATGACAAATTAAGGAATTCTGACCATGGCTATCGTACTGCCGGTGTGTACTACGGATCAACGAGCGGAATGCCGGGGAGTAAATTGCCTGCAATTCTGAATGAGCTCAGGGCTGTTCCACAGATCGAGATTGTCGGATTGGGATCCGGTGTGCCTTTAGAAGGTGCCTCGGGGAATATGGTTTCTTTACCGGATGAGGAGAAAGAACTCTTTAATGTTGCCGACTTTTACGAGATTGATGAAAACTATCTCCCGATCCTTAACATTCCGATTAATGAGGGTACTAACTTTTCGAAGCAATCCAGCGCCCCTAGGGATTTCCTCATCAGTAAAAAGGCCGCGACTATGCTCCTGATGAACACCGGCTGGAAGGATGGAGTTGTGGGGAAACAGATCTACCTGAGTGAACACGGTGTCTTTCCGGTCAGAGGTGTATTTCCGGATTTTATAATCCGATCCTTGACCAATGCTGACCCGCGTCCTGCTGTATTTTCATATTTGCCCGAGGAGAAATTCCGGGAAATGATAGAAAAGAATCCTTCTGCTTCCTGTTATATACTCGTGAAAACTGTTGAGGGAGCAGATGTCGGTATTATGAAGAAGATGACTGATATCTTAAACTCTGCACTCCCACATCAGGATGCTGTTGTAAAAAGCCTGGATAAAGCAAAAACAGATATTTACTCATCTGAAAAGGGGTTCCGGACTGCCATGCTTGAGGGGAATATCGTTATCTTACTCATAACCCTGATGGGCTTGCTCGGATACACTGTTACCGAAGCATCAAGGCGAAGCAAGGAACTGGCTATTCGTAAAATAAGCGGAGCCAGACTGTCCGACATCCTGAATATTTTCATCAGGGATCTTGAGTATGTTGCTTTACCTGCCGTATTGACAGGATTAATGGGAGCATGGTTCATGGCCAATAAATGGATGGAGAATTTTGTTTCGAAAATATCGCTGCACTGGAGCATTTTTATCTTATGCAGCCTTTTTGTTTTATTGTTCATTGCATTAATCTCAGCCTTGAATTATCTGATCGTTGCTAATAAAAACCCTGTTGAGACTCTGAGGTATGAATAGCAATTTGAAAATGTTAAATCTAATTTGAAAATATGCTAATTTGAAAATTTGAAAATGAAGAATAGTTTTCCACTATCCTGAAACTCGAAGTCCCCCCTGGGGGATTTAGGGGTGGTTTGTGAAAATGTGACAATTTTAATAATACAACTATGATAAACCTAAAACACATCTACAAGTATTATGACTCCAAGTTCCAGCGGACTTTTGTTCTGAAAGATATCGACCTGGAAATCAATGAAGGCGAATTCGTGACAATAATGGGGCCGAGCGGAGCCGGAAAATCGACATTGCTGAATATAATAGGAATGCTCGATCATCCTGATGAAGGTGAATACACTTTCCTGGGAAATCCGGCCAATAAAATAAATGAGAAGCACAGAGTTGAATTTCACCGGAACTACATGGGTTTTATCTTCCAGGCTTTTCACCTGATTGATGAAATGACTGTTAGTGAGAACATCGAAACTCCTCTGGTTTACAAAGGATTCAAATCATCGGTTCGTAAGGCTATGGTTGCCGAAATGCTCGACAGGTTCAATATCGTAGCCAAAAAAGACCTGTTCCCGGTTCAGCTTTCAGGTGGTCAGCAGCAGCTCGTTGGTATTGCACGGGCTATTGTTGGCAAACCAAAGCTGCTTCTTGCCGATGAGCCTACCGGTAATCTTCATACCGACCAGGGAAAACAGATAATGGAACTGCTGAGAACCCTCAATGGAGAAGGTATCACTATTCTTCAGGTAACACATAATGAGGATTTTGCAAAATACAGCAAACGGATTATCAGGATTGTTGACGGTATGATATCGAGCGATAAAAGAAACTAATATATTGAAAGTGACAAATTATTTTAAAATCACTATCAGGCATTTAAAAAGAAATCCTGTATCTGGTCTTATTATAATAGGTGGTTTTGCCGTCAGCCTTACTGTTTCATTACTCCTTTCTTCTTATCTTTTTTATGAATCCGGATATGATAAGTTTTTCCCTGATCTGGACAGGATCTACCGTTTATGTGTGGGAAAAGAGATAACTACTTTCAGAGGTGACAAGATCGAAGAACTGAGAAACAGATACCCTGAACTAAAGATGCTTTGCCGCTATGACAATGGGACATCGGAGGTTATTCAGGATAAATCGCCTTATATGGTTCCAAATCTTGTCAAAACTGATAATGATTTTTTCAGAATATTTTCATTGAATATCCGAAATGGGAATAAGGAAGCTCCCCTTCCGGACAATAACAGCATTGCTATCAGCTCGTCTCTTGCCAGAACAATTTTCGGGAACTCCGATCCGATCGGAATGGTTCTGAGTATTCAACATCGGAAAAACTTTGTTATCAGCGCCGTATATGATGACCTTCCGGCGAATTCCAGCATTCAGGCTCATGCAATAATCGCCTGGGAAAATGTATATGATCTCGGGGGCGAGTACAGGAATGGGTTTTATTACTCAAGGCTTTTTCTTGTACCTGAAAAAGCAAGCGATCCATCAAGGTTAGAAGAAATGCTCACACAGGATTATTCCGGGGATCATTATATGAATCAGCCTTTCAGATTTCTTCCATTCAGAAAATCCTATTTCAGTCCATTGACGGATAACAATACCAGCGCTACTCAGCATGCCAGCATCAAATCCATTTTTCTGTTCAGCGGAGTGACATTTCTTGTGCTTCTGATTTCTGTTTTAAACTTTATCATCCTGATTACTTCAAGTCACCTCGGCCGGATAAAAGAAATAGGCATTAAAAAGGTTACTGGCGCCGGAAGAAAAGAAATATTCAAACAATTTATTTTTGAAGCTGTTATAATCAGCCTTATTGCATTTATCCTGAGTATCTATTTATCGCTTTTATTCGAAAGCCAATTCAACTCATTGCTCCGGAAAGATTTCCCTGCTCTTGCTGCTCTGCAGTTTCCTGGCATTCTGATAGTTATTTCCGGAGTGCTTCTCATAGCTTTTTTGGCGGGATTTTATCCGGCTTTTATCGTTTCCGGATATAAACCGGCATCTTTATTTGGCAGTTACGGAATAACAGGTAAGCTGCAGATGAAAACCGGACTTACTGTCGTCCAGTATTCAATATCATTGGTTATGATTGTTTCCCTGTTGGTAATGACGCGTCAGAACAATTATCTTACTAATAAGGACCTTGGTTTTACCAAAGAGCAATTGGTCAATATCAGGACTCCATGGGAGATAAAGGATAAACTTCCTGTAATCAAAGAAAAATTATTGAGCAGCCCTTATATAAAATCATGTGCTGTTTCTCACGGAATTCCCGGTCAGGTAGCCTTATGGAACATGTGGAACCAGTCGAATGAAGAATACGGTTATAAAGACAGGCTCCCATACTTTTCAGTCGATCCTGATTTTTTCAAGGTATATGATGCTGAATTTTTGCAGGGAAGGGATTTTAAAGAGAGTGATTGGGAAAAATCTGTAATAATGAATGAAACTGCTTTCAGGCTTACGGGGTGGGAGTCGGTAGAGGGCAAAACCCTGAATGGGATTCCAAGGCCCGACCAGGCATTCGGGCGCGCAAGCGCTGATGAAATTAAAAAAAATTCGCTTAATGTGGTCGGTGTGATAAAAGACATTAATGTAGAAAAGCTTAACCGGCCGGTGCTGCCAACAGTTTTTGAATGTTCAGATCATTTCGGAATAAATTTTCTGAGTTGCAGGCTTATGCCGGGCGATTACCCTGGGACAATAGCATACATAAAAAAAGTCTGGGAGGAAGTATATCCGGGTTACGTGCTTGATTATAATTTCTATAATGAGATACTTGACACTCTCTATAAATCTGAAATGCACACTGCATTTACTATCCGTGTGTTCGCTATTCTGTCTTTATTCCTTTTATGCCTTGGCACATTTGGAATAATACATTTTACAGCAATACAGAGAACAAAAGAAATAGGAGTAAGGAAGGTACATGGAGCGAAAATCATCGATATAATTCAAATACTCAACTGGAGCATCTTTAAATGGATCATGATCGCTTATTGCATTGCTGTTCCAATTTCTTACATTATTATGAAGAAGTATTTGTACGGTTTTGCATACAAAACTTCATTAAGCTGGTGGATTTTCGTTCTGTCCGGAGTCCTGGTGTTTGGTATTGCTTTCATAACAACCAGCTGGCAAAGCTGGAGAGCCGCCAACAGGAATCCAGTGGATGCGTTGAGATATGAATAAGAATTTGAAAATGTGGTAATTTGAAAATTTGAAAATGAGAAAGCCAATTTTAAAAATGTGGTAATTTGAAAATTTGAAAATGAGAAAGCCAATTTTAAAAATGTGGTAATTTGAAAATTTGAAAATGAAGAACCAATAATCTTGTATACTGAAACATAAAGTCCCCCTTGGGGGATTTAGAGGTGGATATAATGATCGATGTGAAAATGTAGTCTTACATAATGCAGCAAAAAAAAAATCAACCGGTCTTTAGTTTGGAAAGGACAGCCATGAAAAAGAATCCGGCACTTCTGCAAGCGGTAGAAAGTGCCGGATTTTTGCATTTATAAGTTAAGCTAATCTGAATATTATGCGTGTTTTCCTGCAAATCACCATATTTTAATTAACTTGTATTTGAAATCCTAATCTGCAAACTATGGTTTTTAATTACATCAAACAATCATTCAGGCATCTTAAAAAAAACAAGTTTTATTTCCTTGTTAACCTGACAGGTCTGACAGTTGGAATCGCCTCCTTCATTCTTATTACCATGTGGATAAGGACTGAATTATCCTTCGACAAGTTTCACGAAAACGCGGGAAATGTCTATAGGGTTGATTACCGCCTGTACGAAGAAGGAATACTCGAGCAGCATTCAGCTTCAGGATCAGGAGCCGTTGCACGCGAGATGAAGAATGCTTTTCCGGAAGTAAAAGAGTATACCAGATTCTCAAAGACAACCGCAACAGTGAGATATGGTGATAACGTTTTTAAGGAAAAAGATATTCTTTATGCCGAATCATCTTTTTTTGATATTTTCTCCTTCCAGCTTCTGAAAGGTGAACCTGATACAAGCATTCTTGCAATCAATAACGCAGTGCTCACTGAAAAAACGGCAAGGAAATACTTCGGGACAGAAGATCCGGTCGGGAAAATGATAAAGATCGACGGACAGGCAGATTTCATGGTAAGTGGAGTCCTGAAAGATTTACCTGAAAACTCACATCTTGATTTTGATATTCTCCTATCGTATCAAAACCTGGTCAGGATGTCAAGATTCTGGGATAATTCATGGGTAAGCGAAAGTGTTTACTCCTACGTAATGTTGAATCCTGGTACCGACCCGGCAGCACTGGAGTCAAAACTGCCCGCACTGGTTGAATCTTTCATTGGGAAATTCATGAAAGAAGCTTTTTTTCTTCTTGAATTCAAGCTTGCAAAGCTGACAGATATTCACCTGCATTCATCAGCAAACAATGAGATCAAAGTTAATGGCAGTTACCGGAGCATTGTAACACTCGGATTAGTTGCTTTGCTTGTCCTGCTGATTGGTTTTATCAACTATATTAATCTCGCTACATCCAGGTCGCTTGAACGTGCCCACGAAGTGGGAGTAAGGAAGGTAGCCGGCGCAAACAGGGTTGACCTTGTAAAGCAGTTTCTTGCTGAATCGGCTTTGCTGAATTTGATTTCACTCGTTATCAGCTTTGCTGCGGTTATTGTCCTTCTTCCTTTTTTCAGACAGCTTATGGGCAGTCCTCTGGAAGCAGATTTAATTTCTTCAGTGTTGCTTTTCACAATCCTGATCGTTGCAGGTACACTTCTGACAGGCCTTTTCCCGGCCATATATATTTCTCATTTTTCTCCCGGTATAGTGCTGAAAGGAAAGAAAGCTTCCCAGGCAGACTGGATAGGCAGGTTCAAGAACTTCCTTGTTTTATTTCAGTTCACTGCTTCAGTTATCCTTATAATCTGCACAATTGTGATTTTCAGCCAGATAAATTTCATGAGAAATCATGATACCGGGTTTAAAAAGGAAGGCATGTTGATACTTGAAGGTCCCAGAATACTGAATATCAAAACATATGAAGAATATATGCAGGGACTGGAATCGTTCAAAAATGAAATAGGCTCTGTTTCTGCGGTTCGGAGCATCTCGCTTAGCTCTACAATACCCGGAAGAGTCGTGGGCAACTCAAGGGTCTTCGGCGTTCCGGTCGATGGAAGAAATACGGAAAAAAGAATAGACATCTATTATGCAGATAATAAGTTTTTCGATGCTTATGAGCTGAAGATTCTTGCGGGCGAACAATTTGCCTCATCATCTCAGGAAGATATGAATAAAATCATTCTTAATGAATCTGCTCTGGCGTATTATGGCTTCAAAGATCCCCAGAATTCTGTCGGGAAGATCCTCAGAGGGGGAAAGCAGGAAGTCGTCATTAAGGCTGTTATTAAGGACTTTAATCAGTTATCATTGAAGGAACTGCCGCGTCCGCTCGCTTTCTTTAACCAGCCTGCTAACATGTTCTATTCAATCCGTACAGACATGGCTGATGTTAACGGTCTTTTAAAGGGCGTTGAGCAGGTTTGGACATCTCATTATCCCGGCAATCCGTTTATATATTATTTCCTGAGTGATTTCTACGACGAACAGTATAGCGCCGATAAGCGTTTCTTCATGCTGTTCCTGATTAGCTCTGTACTCGCAATTATTATAGCATGCCTGGGGCTTTATGGACTTTCGGCTTATGCAATTGCGCGCCGTACAAAGGAGATTGGTATCAGGAAAACAAACGGAGCCACAACAGGTGAGGTTATAATGCTGTTGAATATGGATTTTCTCAGATGGGTTCTGCTGTCAGTAATTCTAGCTGTTCCGGTTGGGCTCTGGGTTATGTCGGCATGGCTGGAAAATTATGCCTATCATATTTCTCCCGCATGGTGGATCTTCTTATTATCAGGCATGTTTACTTTACTTACTGCATTCCTAACAGTCACATGGCAGAGCCGTAAAGCAGCAAAAGAAAATCCTGTTGAAGCACTTAGGTATGAATAGAAAGCACATTCTCAGATCGCCGGAGTAACAGAAGCTGGTTTTGATTCTGTCAGCATATCAGTAAGCTTCAGAACCATGCTCCTTGATCCGGTGTAAAACGGTGATCTCTGATGCAATGAAGAAGGCTTTATCTCAAGGATACTTTGTCTCCCATTAGTTGCTTTACAGCCGGCCTGTTCAGCTATAAATGCAATGGGGTTGCATTCATAAACCAGTCTTAATTTTCCATTGGGAGCATGCGAAGTCTGAGGATACAGGAATATCCCTCCTTTTAACAGGTTCCTGTGGAAATCAGAAACAAGCGAACCAATATATCTTGATGTGTAAGGCCGTCCTGAACTTTCGTCCTCCTCCTGGCAAAACTTGATGTACTTTTTTACACCTGCAGGGAAATGAACATAATTCCCTTCATTTACAGAGTATATGAATCCGTTATCAGGGGTTCTGATATTGGGATGAGACAGACAGAATTCACCGAGTGACGGATCGAGTGTGAACCCGTTCACACCATTACCAGTTGTATAGACAAGCATTGTCGATGAACCATATACAATGTAACCGGCTGCCACCTGCCTCGAACCTTCCTGCAGAAAATCTGATGTATTAACTTTATCCCCCCTTGGAGTCTTCCTGAGATATATCGAAAAAATAGAGCCCACAGAAACATTATAATCAATATTCGAAGAACCATCGAGAGGATCAATGCAGACAATGTACTTCGCGTTTGTTGCAAAAGATTCAGTGAAAGCGATCTCATTCTCATTCTCTTCAGTTGCAACGCCACAGCATTCTCCACTGGAGAGCAATGCATTTATGAAAACTTCATCGGCATAAACATCCAGTTTCTGTTGATTTTCTCCCTGTATATTAATTCCGCCTGACCTGCCGATAACATCGACGAGCCCTGCCTTGTTTATCTTTTTGTTAACCATCTTTGCCGCGGTACCGATATGGCTTAGCAGGCTCGACAGTTCTCCCTTGGCAAATGGAAAATCTTTCTGTTTCAGATTTATAAAATCATTAAGTGTGGTAATATTGTAACTCTTCATTCTTGTTTACATAAAGGGATTATGCATTAAAAACATTTAATCAGGGATTCTGTTCAGGTATGCATGAACCCACCTGCAACTCGCCCCCTCTTTGCTTGCAGAGAGGTGGCTGGGGGGTGAGTTCATGGATTGTACAGAAATTGACTTATTTTTGAATAAAAATTTCATGAAAGTCTATAAATTCGGCGGAGCATCAGTTAAAGACGGTGAAGGAATAATTAATCTTTCCGGGATAGTATCATTTGAAAAGGATGACCTTGTAATAGTGGTTTCAGCATTCGGAAAAACCACAAATGCTCTCGAAAAAGTTTTGAAAGAATGGTCTGAAGGTAATATCAATTACGCGAACACTCTCGAAGTTATTTACAATTATCATTCTCAGGTAATGAAGGAGATCTTTGTTTCATGCAACCCGGTAAAGAATGATATAGACATATCTTTCAAAAATCTGAGGGAGTACCTTCTTCATAACAAACCTGGTAATTATGACTTTGAATATGACCAGGTAGTATCATATGGGGAGATATGGTCAACAATAATTGTTGCCGGATATCTGAAAACTGTTTTTCCAGGTGTAGAATGGATTGATGTCAGGAAATATCTTGTAACAGATTCAAGATACCGTGATGCTAACATACAATGGGAAGAAAGCAGGGAAAAGATAAGATCAGTATTCACATTTTCGCTTACAAGAATCTATGTAACACAGGGATTTATCGGATCCGACTCAAAGGGATTTTCAACAACCCTGGGAAGAGAAGGTTCTGATTATACTGCAGCTGTTATCGCAAATATGATTGATGCAGACAGTGTTACTGTCTGGAAGGATGTTCCCGGAATCCTGAATGCTGATCCAAAGTGGATGGAGAATGCAGTTAAAATGGATGAAATATCCTACAGGGAAGCCGTTGAGATGACATTCTCAGGCGCGAAGGTTATTCATCCAAAAACAATTAAACCCCTTCAAAATAAGGGTATCCCAATGCATGTTAAATCTTTTATTTCACCCGGACTCCCCGGAACGATTATCATTGCAGAACCCGAAATCAAAAAGGTAATCCCGGTATATATTTTAAAGGAAGATCAGATCCTGATCTCAATCCTGCCAAATGATTTTTCATTTGTAATGGGTGACAATCTCAGCCGCATTTTCAGATATCTTTCCGACAGGGGGATAAAAGTCAATATTGTTGAAGCAAGTGCAGTCAGCATCGATGTTTGTGTGAACGATGAGCGGGGGAAAGTCCGGGCTTTTATAGAAGAGCTCCGTCCTGAATTTACAATTGCTTATAATGAAAATGTAGAACTCCTTACTATAAGACATTATACAGAAGATTCCATTATGAACCTTGTCTGTGGAAGAGAAGTTCTGCTTGAACAGCGAACAAGGAGCACCGTGAGGTTTGTAGTAAGACGATAAGGCCTATAAGGCGATAAGGCTATAAGGTTATAAGGCCTCTACACCTTATAAGCCTCTATGCCTTTATGCCTTATAAGCCTCTTCGCCCTATAAGCCCCTGCGCCTTTAAGCTCTTATGCCCTTTCAAACTGTAGTCTTTGCCCCCTGTAATTCTCGTTGAACACACCGTTATTATATACAACATTTCCGTTAACAATAGTGGTAATGACTTTCGATGTGAAGGTAGTCTCTTCAAAGGGAGACCAACCGCATTTATAAAGAAGATTATCCTTTAATACGGTCCAGGGATCCGAAGGATTCACAATGCATAAATCTGCTTTGTATCCTTCCCTTATAAACCCCCGTTTGCTGACGTTAAAAAGTATTGCCGGATTATGGCACATCATCTGAACAATCTTTTCAAGAGAAAAAATTCGCCTGTGCCAGAGTTCAAGCATCAGAACCAGCGAATGCTGTACAAGCGGACCGCCTGAAGGACATTGGAAATATGTATTACTTTTTTCTTCGACTGTATGAGGAGCATGATCTGTAGCGATAACATCGATTATATTCCTGTTCACTGCTGCTCTCAATGCATCCCTGTCGTTTCTTGATTTTATTGCAGGATTCCATTTGATCTTCGCACCAAGAGAATTATATGATGAATCTTCAAACCATAAATGATGAACGCAGACCTCAGCTGTTATTCTTTTTTTACTGAGAGGAAGCTCATTGTTAAACAGTTTCATCTCATCAGCTGTAGAGAGGTGAAGGATGTGAAGCCTTGTATTATATTCCTTTGCAAGCTCAATTGCATGCGATGATGAAAGCATGCACGCTTCGCGGGAACGTATAAACGGATGTAATTTCATCGGAACATTCTCCCCGTATTTGCCGCGGTAAAACATCATGTTTTTCCTTATTTCCTGCTCATCTTCGCAATGAGCCGTTACAGGCATTGTGGCTTTGGCAAATAATTCCCTCAGCGCAGCGTTATTATCAACAAGCATGTTACCTGTCGATGACCCCATAAATAGTTTTATCCCGCATACACTGGCCGGATCTGCCTTCATTATTTCAGCTATGTTGTCATTTGTAGCGCCAATGTAAAATGAGTAATTAATCAATGAATGTTCAGCTCCCAGCTCATACTTCTTTTCAAGCAGATCAAGAGTGACAGTTTGTGGATTTGTATTCGGCATATCCATAAACGACGTTATGCCGCCGGCAACTGCAGCTCTCGACTCGGAGAAGATATCCCCCTTATGAGTTAATCCCGGTTCCCTGAAATGAACCTGATCGTCGATGATGCCCGGTAGTAACAGCATTCCTGACGCATCGATAACATCAGTACCCGCCGGGATATCCATGTCCGCTGCACTACCAACAGATGAAATCAGCTCATCCCTGATAAGAAGATCGCCTTTGAATCTCTTATCTTCATTGACAATTAATGCATCTTTGATTAATATACTCATAAGCGTAAAATAAGCGTAAAAATTGAAAGTCGCTGATAATTGTGGGAGAAAGCATGATGTAATTTCGGAATTGATTATATTATAATATTAATTATTATATAGATTATAATATAAATCTTTCATGAGTTAAAACCACAAAGTGTTACGTACTACTTCCTGGGATATTTTCTGAAGATACTTCTTATTTTCATCATAAGGACACCCCAGAGAGCCTCATTAAAGATACCTCCTGTCATCTTGGATGCTCCAAGCTTTCTGTCAGTGAAGATGATGGGGACTTCCACAATTTTGAAGCCCATTTTCCAGGCTGTAAATTTCATTTCAATCTGGAAGCCGTAACCTACTGATTTGATATGTTGTGGTTTGAGCTTCTCAAGCACTTCTTTGCGGTAACAAACAAATCCGGCAGTTGTATCCTTTAACTTCATACCGGTTATGATCCTGACATAGATTGAGGCTATGTACGACATAAGCACTCTCGAAAGAGGCCAGTTAACGACATTAACACCACTTATATACCTGGAACCTATCGCTACATCTGCCCCCTCCTCACTACATGCTTTATAGAGCCTTGGCAGATCGTTCGGATCGTGGGAGAAATCAGCATCCATCTCATATATATAGTTGTAATTTCTTTCCAGGGCCCACTTAAATCCTGCGATATATGCAGTTCCAAGACCGAGTTTCCCCGGTCTTTCAATCAGGTGAACATTATGATATAATGTTTGAGAAGCTCTGACAATGTCAGCGGTACCATCAGGGGAATTATCGTCAATAATCAGAATGTCGAACTTTACAGGAAGATCAGAAATGGCTTTTATAATTGCCTCAATATTCTCCCTTTCCCTGTAGGTGGGAATTATAACGATATTCGACATAGAGTTAAATAAACTGCTAAATTACTCAAAATCCCTTCAGTTATAAGAAAATCATTGTAGTAAAAAATTGTTTTGAGCTGGAAACCTTAAGGCTCAATGTTTTAAGAACAGGCAGGAAAAATATTGCGAAAATAGTTCCTGAAAGTATTGTTTGAAAGGAATCAATGTCTATATTTGCACCCGCTTTACAGAGCGACGTTGATTGAAAGTTTGAGGGAAAAAGGAACTGATTGGACAGAACAGGAGTTCGTCAAAAAAGGTTTAAAAAAGTCCCTGATTTTTTTGGTGAAAAAGATAAATGATCTATCTTTGTCGTCCCAAAGTTAAAATACGACCCGAAAGGGTAAAAAGAATAGAGCGAAAGGCCCTCCTTCGCTAAGAGCTTCGGAGGGTAAAAGTTCTTTGAATTATTGGAGTAAACAACCAGGCGAGATGATGGAAAATCTCGTCGAGCAAAACAAGTCTAGAATTCGAAATGAGTTTTTCCGGGATTAGTTTTCGTAAAGAGATTTAAAATAAATTTTTACAACGAAGAGTTTGATCCTGGCTCAGGATGAACGCTAGCGGGAGGCTTAACACATGCAAGTCGAGGGGCAGCACGAGGTAGCAATACTTTGGTGGCGACCGGCGCACGGGTGAGTAACGCGTATGTAACCTACCTTGTACAGGGGAATAGCCCGGAGAAATTCGGATTAATGCCCCATGATGATATCGAGTGGCATCGCTTGATATTTAAAGTTCCGACGGTACAGGATGGGCATGCGTAACATTAGCTAGTTGGTAGGGTAACGGCCTACCAAGGCTGCGATGTTTAGGGGTCCTGAGAGGGTGATCCCCCACACTGGTACTGAGACACGGACCAGACTCCTACGGGAGGCAGCAGTGAGGAATATTGGTCAATGGGCGCAAGCCTGAACCAGCCATCCCGCGTGAAGGAAGAAGGCGCTATGCGTTGTAAACTTCTTTTGCAGGTCAAGAATGTTGACTACGTGTAGTCAATTGACGGTAACCTGTGAATAAGCATCGGCTAACTCCGTGCCAGCAGCCGCGGTAATACGGAGGATGCGAGCGTTATCCGGATTTATTGGGTTTAAAGGGTGCGTAGGCGGACTGGTAAGTCAGTGGTGAAATACTGCAGCTTAACTGTAGAATTGCCGTTGATACTGTCAGTCTTGAGTATGGTTAAGGTAGGCGGAATGTGTAATGTAGCGGTGAAATGCTTAGATATTACACAGAACACCGATTGCGAAGGCAGCTTACTGAACCATAACTGACGCTGAGGCACGAAAGCGTGGGGAGCGAACAGGATTAGATACCCTGGTAGTCCACGCCGTAAACGATGATCACTCGCTGTTAGCGATACACAGTTAGCGGCTAAGCAAAAGCATTAAGTGATCCACCTGGGGAGTACGGCCGCAAGGCTGAAACTCAAAGGAATTGACGGGGGCCCGCACAAGCGGAGGAACATGTGGTTTAATTCGATGATACGCGAGGAACCTTACCTGGGCTTAAATGTTGAGTGCATGAGGTAGAAATACTTCTTCCCTTCGGGGCTCTCAGCAAGGTGCTGCATGGTTGTCGTCAGCTCGTGCCGTGAGGTGTCGGGTTAAGTCCCATAACGAGCGCAACCCTTATCGTTAGTTGCCAGCGGGTAATGCCGGGAACTCTAGCGAAACTGCCGGTGTAAACCGAGAGGAAGGTGGGGATGACGTCAAATCAGCACGGCCCTTATGTCCAGGGCCACACACGTGTTACAATGGCCGGTACAGAGGGCAGCTACCTGGAGACAGGATGCGAATCTCCAAAGCCGGTCTCAGTTCGGATCGGAGTCTGCAACTCGACTCCGTGAAGCTGGATTCGCTAGTAATCGCGCATCAGCCATGGCGCGGTGAATACGTTCCCGGGCCTTGTACACACCGCCCGTCAAGCCATGGAAGTTGGGGGTACCTGAAGTCCGTAACCGTAAGGAGCGGCCTAGGGTAAAACCAGTGACTGGGGCTAAGTCGTAACAAGGTAGCCGTACCGGAAGGTGCGGCTGGAACACCTCCTTTCTGGAGAAAACTGATCAAAACATCTCCCTGGTAATTACTCCTTTATTATACAATTTGAAAATTTGATAATTTGAAAATTTGAAGATTCATTTTTCAGGTGTATCAATTTCCAGTTGGATCTTTTTGATTTTGAATTTAATGTTCATTTTCAAATTGACCCATTTTCAAATTTTCAGATTAACTGGAGAATCCCAACCATACTGAAGTATGGGATTGTAACCAGTCCCGTAGCTCAGTTGGTTAGAGCGCTACACTGATAATGTAGAGGTCCCCGGTTCAACTCCGGGCGGGACTACATGACTCGGGGAATTAGCTCAGTTGGCCAGAGCACCTGCCTTGCACGCAGGGGGTCAAGGGTTCGACTCCCTTATTCTCCACCATCGCCCTCCGTAGCTTCAGCGAAGGAGGGACGTCCAGACACCAAAGCGAAGGTCCTCCTTCGCCAAGGCTACGGAGGACGAAGGTTCTTTGACATATTGGCAAAAAGAATACAAGTTAATAAAATTGATTACTCAAGAAAGTAAATAAGGGCGCATGGTGAATGCCTTGGCTCTCAGAGGCGAAGAAGGACGTGACAAGCTGCGATAAGCTGCGGGGAGGAGCAAATATCCATTATATCCGCAGATTTCCGAATGGGGCAACCCACCACGCTGAAGGCGTGGTACCAGGGGTAACTTGGGGCAAACCCCGGGAACTGAAACATCTTAGTACCCGGAGGAAAAGAAAACAAAAGTGATTCCCTCAGTAGTGGCGATCGAACGGGGAATAGCCTAAACCGATGGCGTTTTGGCGCTATCGGGGTTGAAGGACCGGCGATATTTGTAACAATATGAAATGGAATCAATCTGGAAAGTTTGACCATAGGGGGTGATAGTCCCGTACATGTAAGTATTGTTATGATAGCTGGTATCCTGAGTAGGTCGGGACACGAGAAATCCTGATTGAAACTGCCGGGACCATCCGGTAAGGCTAAATACTTCTGAGAGACCGATAGTGAACCAGTACCGTGAGGGAAAGGTGAAAAGCACCCCGAACAGGGGAGTGAAATAGTACCTGAAACCGTGCGCTTACAACCTGTCGGAGTTCCGATTTATCGGAATGACGGCGTGCCTTTTGCATAATGAGCCTACGAGTTACACCTCTCTAGCAAGGTTAAGACTTTGAGAGTCGGAGCCGAAGCGAAAGCGAGTCTGAATAGGGCGTGAAGTTAGAGGGGGTAGACGCGAAACTTTGTGATCTATCCTTGGTCAGGCTGAAGTTCCGGTAACACGGGATGGAGGGCCGAACTAGTTGACGTTGAAAAGTCTTTGGATGAACTGAGGATAGGGGTGAAAGGCTAATCAAACTGAGAAATAGCTCGTACTCCCCGAAATGCATTTAGGTGCAGCCTCGTGGTGAGTCTTGCAGAGGTAGAGCTACTGATAGGGCTAGAGGGCTTCACCGCCTATCAACCCCTGACAAACTCCGAATGCTGCAAGATATACACGGGAGTGAGCCTGCGGGTGCTAAGGTCCGTGGACAAAAGGGAAAGAACCCAGATCATCAGCTAAGGTCCCCAAATATATGCTAAGTTGAATTAACGAGGTGCGACTGCACAGACAGCTAGGATGTTGGCTTGGAAGCAGCCATTCATTTAAAGAGTGCGTAACAGCTCACTAGTCGAGCGGTTGTGCGTGGATAATAAACGGGCATAAGCATATTACCGAAGCTATGAACTAACATTGAAAGACATGTTATTGGTAGGGGAGCATTCCAGTCAGCGCAGAAGATGTGTTGTAAAGCATGTTGGAGCGTCTGGAAAAGAAGATGTAGGCATAAGTAACGATAAGGCGGGTGAGAAACCCGCCCACCGAAAGACTAAGGTTTCCTGATCAACGCTAATCGGATCAGGGTTAGTCGGGTCCTAAGGGTAAGCCGAAGGGCGATCTCGATGGACAACTGGTTAATATTCCAGTACCACCGTGTACTGCGAAGGAGAGACGGAGCAGTGAAAGATCCGCGTACTGACGGAATAGTACGTTAAAGGGTGTAGTTATACTACTTGGTTAATAGCCAGGTGGTGATGAACCTGAAAGTACCATGAGCCTTCGGGCAAGTGGATAGTGATCCTAAACAGACTTCCAAGAAAATCTTCTAAGCTCTAGGTACATGGTGCCCGTACCACAAACCGACACAGGTAGTCGAGGAGAGAATCCTAAGGTGCTCGAGTGATCCGTGGCTAAGGAACTAGGCAAATTAGACCTGTAACTTCGGGAAAAAGGTCTCCCGCGCGAGCGGGACGCAGATAAATGGCCCAGGCGACTGTTTAGCAAAAACACATGGCTTTGCGAAATCGAAAGATGAAGTATAAGGCCTGACACCTGCCCGGTGCTGGAAGGTTAAGAGGGGGGGTTATTCAGCAATGGAGAAGCCCTGAATTGAAGCCCCAGTAAACGGCGGCCGTAACTATAACGGTCCTAAGGTAGCGAAATTCCTTGTCGGGTAAGTTCCGACCTGCACGAATGGTGTAACGATCTGGGCACTGTCTCAGCCACGAGCTCGGTGAAATTGTAGTTCCGGTGAAGATGCCGGATACCCGCAACGGGACGGAAAGACCCCGTGAACCTTTACTATAGCTTAGCATTGATTCTGGGTAAATAATGTGTAGGATAGGTCGGAGACTACGAAGCGGTTTCGCCAGGAATCGTGGAGTCATCCTTGAAATACGACCCTTTATTTATCTGGAACCTAACCCCGAGAGGGAGACATTGCTTGGTGGGTAGTTTGACTGGGGTGGTCGCCTCCAAAAGAGTAACGGAGGCTCCTCAAGGTGCCCTCAGCACGATTGGTAACCGTGCGCAGAGTGCAATGGCATAAGGGCGCTTGACTGTGAGACCGACAAGTCGATCAGGTACGAAAGTAGAGCATAGTGATCCGGTGGTTCCGTATGGAAGGGCCATCGCTCAAAGGATAAAAGGTACTCCGGGGATAACAGGCTGATCGCCGCCAAGAGCTCATATCGACGCGGCGGTTTGGCACCTCGATGTCGGCTCGTCACATCCTGGGGCTGGAGAAGGTCCCAAGGGTTCGGCTGTTCGCCGATTAAAGTGGCACGCGAGCTGGGTTCAGAACGTCGTGAGACAGTTCGGTCCCTATCTGTTGTGGGCGTAGGAGATTTGAGAGAACCTGACACTAGTACGAGAGGACCGTGTTGGACAGACCTCTAGTGTACCTGTTGTGGCGCCAGCTGCATCGCAGGGTAGCTATGTCTGGAAGAGATAAGCACTGAAAGCATCTAAGTACGAAGCTCGTCTCAAGATGAGATCTCCTTTAAGGGTCGTTGAAGACTACGACGTTGATAGGCTGCAGGTGTAAAGACGGTAACGTCAAAGCCGAGCAGTACTAATTACCCGTAAGCTTTCTGAGACAGTTTTATTAACTTGTGGCCAATGTGTCATACATTATTGAAAAGATAAACCCCTCTCCCGCTAAAGCGGGACCTCCCCTTGAAGGGGAGGAAATTAGAAAAGAAGGGGTATAATCTTCAGGTGACTATAGCGGCGGGGTTCCACCTCTTCCCATTCCGAACAGAGAAGTTAAGCCCGCCAGCGCCGATGGTACTGCTAATTGTGGGAGAGTAGGTCGTCGCCGACTTTAAATCAGGGGTCCAGCCAAAAGCTGGACCCTTTTTTATTTTATCATGCGGTCACTTCGACTCCGCTCAGTGACCGATTCGGCTCTCCGCTCAATTCTGATCCAGAGAATTACTTCAAAAATCAAAAATCGTTATTCCTTGTTCAATATTCCCTTCGACTCCGCTCAATTCTGATCCAGAGAATTACTTCAAAAATCAAAAATCGTTAATCCTTGTTCAATATTCCCTTCGACTCCGCTCAATTCTGATCCAGAGAATTACTTCAAAAAATCAAAAATCGTTAATCCTTGTTCAATATTCCCTTCGACTCCGCTCAATTCTGATCCAGAGAATTACTTCAAAAATCAAAAATCGTTAATCCTTGTTCAATATTCCCTTCGGCTCCGCTCAATTCTGATCCAGAGAATTACTTCAAAAATCAAAAATCGTTAATCCTTGTTCAATATTCCCTTCGGCTCCGCTCAGTGACCACTTCGGCTCCGCTCAATTCTGATCCAGAGAATTACTTCAAAAATCAAAAATCGTTAATCCTTGTTCAATATTCCCTTCGACTCCGCTCAGTGACCGATTCGGCTCTCCTGTCACTGAGCGGAGTCGAAGGGAGATTCACAAAATTGCAGCGAGGTTTTTTTCCGCTTCAACCATTATCCTGAAAAAATTTTCACTGTTCCCCATCCCGACCTTTGCAAGATAATATAGTATACTCAGGGATGCCCTCGCACGGAATAACCTGACCTGGTCAGTAAAATCATCCTCCAGGTTTTCTGCTGTTTCAAGATATTCCATTAGAAAAATATCTGATGGTGCATTCCTCTGGATATCCGGTTCTTTAAAAAACATGTTAACATATTGTGCAAGGAAAGTACCGACATCAAATGCACGGGGTAACTGGTACGAACTGTCAAAATCTATCGCAGCCACATACTCAGCTTCATTCTCTTTTTGAATAAAAATGTTTTTAGGATGAAAGTCTCCATGGCCCTGAACTAGTATCTGGGGCCTTCTTTTAATTAATTCATTCTCAGAAGCCAAAACCATATCCTTTATTTCACGTACTCTCTGCAGATATTTGTTATTTGTTTCAATAAGGCTTTTCAGATAATACTCAGTTCGTCCGGATTCGACCTTCAGGTATTCATCCTGTGGAGAAATCTTCAATTTAAGATTGTGCAGCTTGCTGAGCCATCTTGCTGTCATTTGCAGGTACCTGACTGCATCATTGGATTCAGAATGGACAATCGCATCGAACAAATTGACTCCTTCGATCCTTTCCTCAATCAAAGAACGATTACCGGCATCCTTGTCGAGAGGCTTTGGAATACGGTAAGTTCCTCTGTCGAAACCATGTTTAATCAATTCCTTTACTATATGAAATGATCTTTCACCTGCCTTCCATGATTCAAAATCATCATAATCCTTTATAATAACATCCTTTCTTTCTCCTGAAGATTCTGTACCTATTGTTAATTCAGTAACTTTTTGCCTGCTTGTTCCCGCTCTTGCAACTTCTTTAAGATAAGGCCGGCACCTGCCGGCTTTAATCTCTTCAACAAGATCTTGAATCGATTCAACGGGGTGATCAAATACTGTAGGATATGAGCCGGTATAGCTGCACGCATGTGTATCACTTCCTCCTATACCTGTAAACTTATAGCTGTGCCAGTCTTTTAAAGCACGGCTTATTTCAAGAAGCGAATGATTTGAGTTGAAGATCTCAACTCCGTCAATTTGCTTATTCAATAACCGTTTCGCTTCCGGAATTTTCCCATTGCGATAAGGATGTGCCCATATTATGGCAGCATCCGGATTTTGTTCCCTGATTTCTGACAGTGATATTTTCTGTTTTACATATGTTTTTTCAGCACCGTATAAGAGAATATCGCCATAATCTGAAGTCGAAACTTCCTGTCCCGAAAAAATCTTAAAGATCTCCGGCACACCTGTTTTCCTCCGGAGGTATTCTATTCCCTTTTCATCCCATTTGTAATGATGATCTGTCAGAACTATCGCCTGCATTCCAACATGGAAAGCTTTTCTCACAAGATCTTCGGCAGTTACAGCGCTGCAGGCTGAATGCTCAGCCGTATGACAATGCATTTCGATAATCATAATACTTTTTATGAGAATATAACATCCTTGAATCACGCTGGTTCAAAACTTAGAAACCGGATATAATTATCAGCTTTCCTGTAAATTGTCAAAGGTGATTCAGCCAAATCGTGTGATATGCGGTTGTGAAAGCGTTTGATTTCGGAATTATTTTCGAACTTGGAAATGAATTCATAATTTGTAACAATATGCTGAAATTTCAAGAATTCAAAGGCCTGATCGCGGCTCCGTTTGCTCCGCTGGGTGAGTCCGGCAGACTTAACACAACCATCGTCCCTGGGTATTATGACTTCCTTCAGAAGAATGGAATATCGGGAGCATTCATTAATGGTACAACAGGAGAAGGGGTTTCCCTCACTCAAAAAGAGAAGGAACAAAATACTGCTGCATGGGCTGGTTGCCTGAAACGTGGAGGAAGGATGCCTGTTATAAACCTTGTTGGAGGAACATGTTACAACGAATGTATCGAAAATGCCATTTATTCCCGGGAATCAGGACTCACTGCAATTGCACTCCTGGCGCCGTACTATTTCAGACCTGATGAAGCCAGCCTTGCAGAGTTTATAGCCCGGGTTGGTGAATCGGTACCTGAAATGCCTGTTTATTTTTATCACATACCTGTCCTCACCGGTGTTTATGTGCCAATGATTGGGTTGTTAAAAAGAGTATCAGGAATGCTCCCCAATTTTGCGGGGATCAAGTACACGCATGAAGATCTCATGGATTTCATGTCATGTCTCCGGTACGACAACGGGAGATATAATATGCTGTGGGGAAGAGATGAATCTCTTCTTGCTGCTCTGGCAACAGGAGCGCAGGGAGCTGTGGGGAGCACTTATAATTATGCTGCACCACTTTACACCAATCTTATCAGGGCTTTCAATGAAGGAAACCTCGGCCAGGCAAGAGAATTGCAGCAGAAATCGATAAGCATTGTCAGCCTGCTTGGAAAATATGGCGGAATTGCGACCGGGAAAGCATTCATGAAATACATAGGTATCGATTGTGGCAATTTCAGGCTCCCCGTAAGAAACATGGCCGATGATTTATACCCCGAATTTGTTAAAGATGTGAAAAGATTAAATATTGACCATCTTTTTTCCCAAAAATAAACAATGAAGAATTTAAGGGAAGCATGGATGGTTGTCGGACTACTCTGGATGGATCAATAAGACAGCTCAGGCCTGGACTCATTCATATTCAGAGTTTTAACAGGAATACACTTAATCATCCTGCTGGTTGGTAAAAAGCATACGGTAAAATAAATGAAAAAATATTCGATTAAAAATTTGAAGTATTAAATTCATTGTATACATTTGCACCCGCTTTTACGGCAAAGAGTTGATTGAAGGTTTAAGAAAACAGAAAAATTTCCGGCTTCGTGAAGTTGATCCGCAGGGAGGAGAAAGCCGGAAAAAATTTTCTGGTTGCAGAAGAAAAAAAAGAACTATCTGTTGCATACTATAAAATTGTTCTTATCTTTGCACCCGCTTTACAGAGCGACGTTGATTGAAAGTTTGAGGGAAAAAGGAACTGATTGGACAGAACAGGAGTTCGTCAAAAAAGGTTTAAAAAAGTCCCTGATTTTTTTGGTGAAAAAGATAAATGATCTATCTTTGTCGTCCCAAAGTTAAAATACGACCCGAAAGGGTAAAAAGAATAGAGCGAAAGGCCCTCCTTCGCTAAGAGCTTCGGAGGGTAAAAGTTCTTTGAATTATTGGAGTAAACAACCAGGCGAGATGATGGAAAATCTCGTCGAGCAAAACAAGTCTAGAATTCGAAATGAGTTTTTCCGGGATTAGTTTTCGTAAAGAGATTTAAAATAAATTTTTACAACGAAGAGTTTGATCCTGGCTCAGGATGAACGCTAGCGGGAGGCTTAACACATGCAAGTCGAGGGGCAGCACGAGGTAGCAATACTTTGGTGGCGACCGGCGCACGGGTGAGTAACGCGTATGTAACCTACCTTGTACAGGGGAATAGCCCGGAGAAATTCGGATTAATGCCCCATGATGATATCGAGTGGCATCGCTTGATATTTAAAGTTCCGACGGTACAGGATGGGCATGCGTAACATTAGCTAGTTGGTAGGGTAACGGCCTACCAAGGCTGCGATGTTTAGGGGTCCTGAGAGGGTGATCCCCCACACTGGTACTGAGACACGGACCAGACTCCTACGGGAGGCAGCAGTGAGGAATATTGGTCAATGGGCGCAAGCCTGAACCAGCCATCCCGCGTGAAGGAAGAAGGCGCTATGCGTTGTAAACTTCTTTTGCAGGTCAAGAATGTTGACTACGTGTAGTCAATTGACGGTAACCTGTGAATAAGCATCGGCTAACTCCGTGCCAGCAGCCGCGGTAATACGGAGGATGCGAGCGTTATCCGGATTTATTGGGTTTAAAGGGTGCGTAGGCGGACTGGTAAGTCAGTGGTGAAATACTGCAGCTTAACTGTAGAATTGCCGTTGATACTGTCAGTCTTGAGTATGGTTAAGGTAGGCGGAATGTGTAATGTAGCGGTGAAATGCTTAGATATTACACAGAACACCGATTGCGAAGGCAGCTTACTGAACCATAACTGACGCTGAGGCACGAAAGCGTGGGGAGCGAACAGGATTAGATACCCTGGTAGTCCACGCCGTAAACGATGATCACTCGCTGTTAGCGATACACAGTTAGCGGCTAAGCAAAAGCATTAAGTGATCCACCTGGGGAGTACGGCCGCAAGGCTGAAACTCAAAGGAATTGACGGGGGCCCGCACAAGCGGAGGAACATGTGGTTTAATTCGATGATACGCGAGGAACCTTACCTGGGCTTAAATGTTGAGTGCATGAGGTAGAAATACTTCTTCCCTTCGGGGCTCTCAGCAAGGTGCTGCATGGTTGTCGTCAGCTCGTGCCGTGAGGTGTCGGGTTAAGTCCCATAACGAGCGCAACCCTTATCGTTAGTTGCCAGCGGGTAATGCCGGGAACTCTAGCGAAACTGCCGGTGTAAACCGAGAGGAAGGTGGGGATGACGTCAAATCAGCACGGCCCTTATGTCCAGGGCCACACACGTGTTACAATGGCCGGTACAGAGGGCAGCTACCTGGAGACAGGATGCGAATCTCCAAAGCCGGTCTCAGTTCGGATCGGAGTCTGCAACTCGACTCCGTGAAGCTGGATTCGCTAGTAATCGCGCATCAGCCATGGCGCGGTGAATACGTTCCCGGGCCTTGTACACACCGCCCGTCAAGCCATGGAAGTTGGGGGTACCTGAAGTCCGTAACCGTAAGGAGCGGCCTAGGGTAAAACCAGTGACTGGGGCTAAGTCGTAACAAGGTAGCCGTACCGGAAGGTGCGGCTGGAACACCTCCTTTCTGGAGAAAACTGATCAAAACATCTCCCTGGTAATTACTCCTTTATTATACAGTCAAAAGTCTGTAAAGTCCATAAAGTCCATAAAGTCATCCGACTTTCGACTTTAAGGACATTAAGGACTTTAGACTATAGGAAAACCGGCAGCAGGGCCGTAAAGAGAAGTTCGAATCTTCTGTTATCCGCTATTTGGATAAGCGGGTTGTTCATGGTCATCAGGCGTTTGCCTGTCCACCCTGCAACCTGCCAACCATAAGGTTCTTTGACATATTGGCAAAAAGAATACAAGTTAATAAAATTGATTACTCAAGAAAGTAAATAAGGGCGCATGGTGAATGCCTTGGCTCTCAGAGGCGAAGAAGGACGTGACAAGCTGCGATAAGCTGCGGGGAGGAGCAAATATCCATTATATCCGCAGATTTCCGAATGGGGCAACCCACCACGCTGAAGGCGTGGTACCAGGGGTAACCTTGGGGCAAACCCCGGGAACTGAAACATCTTAGTACCGGGAGGAAAAGAAAACAAAAGTGATTCCCTCAGTAGTGGCGATCGAACGGGGAATAGCCTAAACCGATGGCGTTTTGGCGCTATCGGGGTTGAAGGACCGGCGATATTTGTAACAATATGAAATGGAATCAATCTGGAAAGTTTGACCATAGGGGGTGATAGTCCCGTACATGTAAGTATTGTTATGATAGCTGGTATCCTGAGTAGGTCGGGACACGAGAAATCCTGATTGAAACTGCCGGGACCATCCGGTAAGGCTAAATACTTCTGAGAGACCGATAGTGAACCAGTACCGTGAGGGAAAGGTGAAAAGCACCCCGAACAGGGGAGTGAAATAGTACCTGAAACCGTGCGCTTACAACCTGTCGGAGTTCCGATTTATCGGAATGACGGCGTGCCTTTTGCATAATGAGCCTACGAGTTACACCTCTCTAGCAAGGTTAAGACTTTGAGAGTCGGAGCCGAAGCGAAAGCGAGTCTGAATAGGGCGTGAAGTTAGAGGGGGTAGACGCGAAACTTTGTGATCTATCCTTGGTCAGGCTGAAGTTCCGGTAACACGGGATGGAGGGCCGAACTAGTTGACGTTGAAAAGTCTTTGGATGAACTGAGGATAGGGGTGAAAGGCTAATCAAACTGAGAAATAGCTCGTACTCCCCGAAATGCATTTAGGTGCAGCCTCGTGGTGAGTCTTGCAGAGGTAGAGCTACTGATAGGGCTAGAGGGCTTCACCGCCTATCAACCCCTGACAAACTCCGAATGCTGCAAGATATACACGGGAGTGAGCCTGCGGGTGCTAAGGTCCGTGGACAAAAGGGAAAGAACCCAGATCATCAGCTAAGGTCCCCAAATATATGCTAAGTTGAATTAACGAGGTGCGACTGCACAGACAGCTAGGATGTTGGCTTGGAAGCAGCCATTCATTTAAAGAGTGCGTAACAGCTCACTAGTCGAGCGGTTGTGCGTGGATAATAAACGGGCATAAGCATATTACCGAAGCTATGAACTAACATTGAAAGACATGTTATTGGTAGGGGAGCATTCCAGTCAGCGCAGAAGATGTGTTGTAAAGCATGTTGGAGCGTCTGGAAAAGAAGATGTAGGCATAAGTAACGATAAGGCGGGTGAGAAACCCGCCCACCGAAAGACTAAGGTTTCCTGATCAACGCTAATCGGATCAGGGTTAGTCGGGTCCTAAGGGTAAGCCGAAGGGCGATCTCGATGGACAACTGGTTAATATTCCAGTACCACCGTGTACTGCGAAGGAGAGACGGAGCAGTGAAAGATCCGCGTACTGACGGAATAGTACGTTAAAGGGTGTAGTTATACTACTTGGTTAATAGCCAGGTGGTGATGAACCTGAAAGTACCATGAGCCTTCGGGCAAGTGGATAGTGATCCTAAACAGACTTCCAAGAAAATCTTCTAAGCTCTAGGTACATGGTGCCCGTACCACAAACCGACACAGGTAGTCGAGGAGAGAATCCTAAGGTGCTCGAGTGATCCGTGGCTAAGGAACTAGGCAAATTAGACCTGTAACTTCGGGAAAAAGGTCTCCCGCGCGAGCGGGACGCAGATAAATGGCCCAGGCGACTGTTTAGCAAAAACACATGGCTTTGCGAAATCGAAAGATGAAGTATAAGGCCTGACACCTGCCCGGTGCTGGAAGGTTAAGAGGGGGGGTTATTCAGCAATGGAGAAGCCCTGAATTGAAGCCCCAGTAAACGGCGGCCGTAACTATAACGGTCCTAAGGTAGCGAAATTCCTTGTCGGGTAAGTTCCGACCTGCACGAATGGTGTAACGATCTGGGCACTGTCTCAGCCACGAGCTCGGTGAAATTGTAGTTCCGGTGAAGATGCCGGATACCCGCAACGGGACGGAAAGACCCCGTGAACCTTTACTATAGCTTAGCATTGATTCTGGGTAAATAATGTGTAGGATAGGTCGGAGACTACGAAGCGGTTTCGCCAGGAATCGTGGAGTCATCCTTGAAATACGACCCTTTATTTATCTGGAACCTAACCCCGAGAGGGAGACATTGCTTGGTGGGTAGTTTGACTGGGGTGGTCGCCTCCAAAAGAGTAACGGAGGCTCCTCAAGGTGCCCTCAGCACGATTGGTAACCGTGCGCAGAGTGCAATGGCATAAGGGCGCTTGACTGTGAGACCGACAAGTCGATCAGGTACGAAAGTAGAGCATAGTGATCCGGTGGTTCCGTATGGAAGGGCCATCGCTCAAAGGATAAAAGGTACTCCGGGGATAACAGGCTGATCGCCGCCAAGAGCTCATATCGACGCGGCGGTTTGGCACCTCGATGTCGGCTCGTCACATCCTGGGGCTGGAGAAGGTCCCAAGGGTTCGGCTGTTCGCCGATTAAAGTGGCACGCGAGCTGGGTTCAGAACGTCGTGAGACAGTTCGGTCCCTATCTGTTGTGGGCGTAGGAGATTTGAGAGAACCTGACACTAGTACGAGAGGACCGTGTTGGACAGACCTCTAGTGTACCTGTTGTGGCGCCAGCTGCATCGCAGGGTAGCTATGTCTGGAAGAGATAAGCACTGAAAGCATCTAAGTACGAAGCTCGTCTCAAGATGAGATCTCCTTTAAGGGTCGTTGAAGACTACGACGTTGATAGGCTGCAGGTGTAAAGACGGTAACGTCAAAGCCGAGCAGTACTAATTACCCGTAAGCTTTCTGAGACAGTTTTATTAACTTGTGGCCAATGTGTCATACATTATTGAAAAGATAAACCCCTCTCCCGCTAAAGCGGGACCTCCCCTTGAAGGGGAGGAAATTAGAAAAGAAGGGGTATAATCTTCAGGTGACTATAGCGGCGGGGCTCCACCTCTTCCCATTCCGAACAGAGAAGTTAAGCCCGCCAGCGCCGATGGTACTGCTAATTGTGGGAGAGTAGGTCGTCGCCGACTTTAAATCAGGGGTCCAGCCAAAAGCTGGACCCTTTTTTATTTATGTAATTTGATTTAAGAATATTGATTAACGATTTATGATCTGCGAATTACTTCAAAAAAACAAAAATCGTTATTCCTTGTTCAATATTCCCTTCGACTCCGCTCAGTGACCGATTCGGCTCCGGTCACTTCGACTTCGCTCAGTGACCACTTCGGCTCTCCGCTCAATTCAGATCCAGCGAATTACTTCAAAAATCAAAAATCATTAATCCTTGTTCAATATTCCCTTCGACTCCGCTCAGTGACCGATTCGGCTCCGGTCACTTCGACTTCGCTCAGTGACCACTTCGGCTCTCCGCTCAATTCAGATCCAGCGAATTACTTCAAAAATCAAAAATCGTTAATCCTTGTTCAATATTCCCTTCGACTTCGCTCAGTGACCACTTCGGCTCTCCGCTCAATTCAGATCCAGCGAATTACTTCAAAAATCAAAAATCGTTATTCCTTGTTCAATATTCAACTTTTCATTCGCTCACTGAGCGGAGTCAAAGGTCACTGAGCGGAGTCGAAGTGACCCATTCGGCTCTCCGCTCAATTCAGATCCAGCGAATTACTTCAAAAATCAAAAA
The DNA here is from genome assembly GCA_963744745.1 of uncultured Bacteroidota bacterium. GTDB lineage: Bacteria > Bacteroidota > Bacteroidia > Bacteroidales > VadinHA17 > LD21. The sequence continues at coordinate 657,986 of CAVUVD010000014.1, forward strand.
TCGTTATTCCTTGTTCAATATTCAACTTTTCATTCGCTCACTGAGCGGAGTCGAAGTGACCGATTATCGAGCCTGATTTAAAAGACAACATACAACTCTGGGAAAAATTGTTTTCCTTGATTTTCTCATTGTAATCGTTATCGGGATTAAATACATCCACTTCAACTTCATATGGATGGGCAGCGAGAATCAACCTGATAAAGTGATTTTTTCAAAAGCTAAAAAGAAAGGCGCCCATGTGAGCGCCTTACTTTTTAATATGTTACTTCTTTGCTAATAGAATTTATACCTCTTGTCCTGGATTTCGGCTTTCTTTCTGAGAGCTTCGTACGCTTCATACATTCCTCTCATTTCGAATGTCGATTTAAGCCTCTCCTTGTTGTTTGTTCCGGATTGCGGCTGGGCAGGGGTAATATTATTTACTGTGAGCATGAATACTCCATTGATTCCTTTAACCGGTCCTTCAACTTCATTCAGCTTTGCGGCAGAAGCTGCTGCAATGAGAGCGGGTTCAGTTCCTGCGCCCTGCACGGAATATGATTTAAAATTAATTCCTGTGGCTTCCTGAACAGGCAGGTTCATTTCCTGTGCTATCTGATCAAGAGATTTTCCCTTTTTATCATTGAATTCTTCGGAAATCATCTGAGCTTTTTTCTCCCTTATCACAGCAAACCTGACATCATTTTCAACATCCTCGAGAGGCGCTGTACCTTCTTCCTGGACCCTGGTGCAATATGCGACAACATATTTATCATCTACTTCGAAAACAGCCTGATCGTTATTGTCGAGAATTATTTTGCCCTCTTCTGACTGGTAGAGCGACATAATAAGATATCTTGGGTTTTCCAGTCCGGGGAGTGTCTTCTGCTGTGGTGCCACATCACTTGCTACTCTTTTATTAAGACCTTTCTCAGCAACTGCTTTATTGAATTCCTCGTAAGTGTCGTTTGTACCTGCAAACATTGCAGCTTCATTATATATCCTCTGGTTGGTTGCTGATCCTGGTATGATCTTCCTGTCAACAATCCCGATTTCATATTTGCGGGAAGTCTTTGAACGATCGAGTATCTCTATTATATGAATTCCGAATGTGGTTTCAGCTGTCACTATCTCACCTTTTTTTGCAGTAAAGCATGCATTATTAAAAGGAACAACCATTCTGCCTTCGGGGAACCATCCAAGATCACCACCGAGCTGAGCCGATCCCTGATCATCTGAGTTTGTCAATGCAATTGCTTCGAACGGAGCCCCATTGCGGATAACCTTAACGAGACTGTCAGCCTGTGTTTTCGCTTCTGCCATGGTTCTTCCCTGGTTAGGGCTTAAGAGGATATGACGGGCATGAACTGAGTCGGGCCTGTCTGCAACATCAATAAGCCTGGCAATTTTGAAGGATCCGTCTTCCTGGTATGGCCCAAACACTTCCTTTGTATTTTCAAGCTTTACAAAAGGCTTAAGGTTTTCAGGAACATCACTGAATGGAATATAAAAACCTACATGACGTGTATCGGCTGTAAGGTTAATAAAGTCTACAGGCTTATCGCTTGCTGCAAATTCAGCTTTGGTTTTATTGATCCATTCCTCAGCCTGCTTTATATCTTCTTCTGACGGGACAACATCGAATGTCACATACTCAATATCCCTGAGAGCTGTTCTTTTATATTCTTCCTTATGGTCTGAGTAGTAAGCTTCCAGTTCACTACTTGTTACATTAAGAGAAGAGTCAGCTATCGATGCAAAATTCTTCATGATATAGCTGAAATCGACACTGTTTAGTGTCAGGATACTGTCAAATGCAATCTGCTGTGATGTTACATATAATCCTTTAGAAACAAGTGTGTTGTATTTTGAATTCAGACGGTCATTAACTATTTCGTCCTCGAAGAACAACCAGTACCTTCTTGTAGCTTCGTCAACTTCCGTCTGTTTCAGGAAATTCACCAGGAAAGACTTATTGAACATACCTGTCTGAGGATCTGTGAACAGTTGCTGCACAACCTGGTGGGGATTATTACCAAGCACCATCTCGTCAACTTCCTCGTTCGGGACTGCGATACCCAGGTCTTCATACTCAGTATCAAGTATTTTTTCCCTGACCATCTGCTGCCAGACCTGTTCACGCAGGCTCTCTGAAGTAGCTTCATCTATATTGCTTCTGCCCGACATTTTATATATTTCCATAAGGCTCTCAAGCCTTGTCTGATAATCCTGGTAAGAGACTTTTTCACCGGCTATCTCTCCAATCTCATAATACTTCTTCATCGAACGGCTCTGATTTCTGCCGTTTCCGAAAAAATCACTGATGACAAATATAAAAAGCGAAAGCCCTATAACTCCAGCTACCAGTACACCTGCTCTCTCACGCAAAAATTGAAGTGCTGACATTTACTATGTTCTTTAATAATTAATAGTTATACCTTATTTTATACAGGCGACAAATATAGCAAAATTTAATTTTGGAGTAATACAAATAATTAATTCCCCGGTTTTTCAATTTACTACTTAACGAAAAACCCCGGAAAGTATGATTTTTTTTCACAATGACACACTTTGGGACAGTGGTAATATTTAAAGTCAGTATTTTAAAATATTGCTTCGGGTTTAAGTAATTTGAATTGAGTAAAAAGAAAGAGAACTTGATTTTTTCAAGAGAAATCATCCCAGATAGGGTGTCTGATGCCTAAAAACCTTAATAAATTTCAAAACACCTCTTCAAAACAGGGGTTTTGTGAAAAAAAATGCTAAATAGTAAAAAAATACCCCCTAAATAGTAGGGGTATTTGCAAAAAAGATATTATTTTTGACGACATAAAAATTATAATTATGGCAGAGTTACGATTCAGTGCTTTAAGAGAGGTCTTCAACAGGGAACCTGTTAAAATCACTCCTTCATGTAATGTTGTTTCAAAGTATTTTGCTGAGAATGTCTTTGACCTCTCAAAAATGGAGCATCACCTTTCAAAAGAAGCTTACAGGGTTATAAAAAATGCAATCAGGGAAGGGAAATCCCTTACCCGGCAGGAAGCTGATCTTGTGGCGACAGGCCTCAAATCGTGGGCTATCTCAAAAGGTGCAACCCACTATACACACTGGTTTCACCCGTTGACAGACGGTACAGCGGAAAAACATGATGCCTTCCTTGAAATTGGAGATAATGGCATGACAGTGGAGAAATTTTCCGGTGAAGTTCTTGTACAATCCGAGCCTGATGCATCAAGCTTTCCCAGCGGCGGTATACGAAATACATTCGAAGCCAGGGGTTATACTGCATGGGATGTCTCATCTCCGGTTTTCATAGTTGGAACAACACTTTGTATACCTACTATTTTTGTTTCATATACAGGAGAAGCGCTCGATTATAAGGCGCCTCTTCTCAAAGCGCTTACGGAACTCGACAAAGCGGCAGTTGAAGTTTGCCAGTATTTCGACAAGGATGTAAAAAAAGTTATTGCAACACTCGGTATTGAGCAGGAGTATTTCCTCATTGATGAAGCATTGTTTAATGCCCGTCCCGATCTGGTACTTGCTGACCGTACTCTTATGGGACACCAGTCGTCGAAGGATCAGCAGCTGTCAGATCATTATTTTGGTTCAATACCTGAGCGTGTTATGGCCTTCATGGAAGATTTCGAATGCGAGGCATACAAGCTCGGTATACCCGTAAAGACACGTCATAACGAGGTCGCTCCGAACCAGTTTGAGTGTGCTCCCATACATGAGGAGGTTAACCTTGCAGTTGATCACAACCAGTTACTCATGGATATTATGAAGAGGATTGCACGACGTCATAAATTCAGAGTGCTGTTCCATGAAAAACCATTTGCAGGCATTAATGGTTCCGGAAAGCACAATAACTGGTCGATGGCTACCGATACCGGGGTCAATCTTCTTTCGCCCGGTAAAAACCCCAAGACCAACCTCCAGTTCCTGACATTCCTTGTTAATGTGATCAAGGCTGTTAACGACAGTAATAATGTACTCAGGGCATCTGTTATGAGCGCATCAAACTCGTGCAGGCTTGGTGGTCATGAGGCGCCTCCTGCAATAATTTCAATCTTCGTGGGCTCTTATCTGACAAATATGCTGGAAAATCTCGCCCAGAAGGTCACTGACCGTAAAATGACACCGGCTCAAAAAACTGAACTTAAGCTTGGTATTGGAAAAATACCTGAAATACTGCTGGATAATACCGACAGAAACCGTACCTCACCATTCGCATTTACAGGGAACAGGTTTGAATTCAGGGCAGTCGGCTCCTCAGCCAACTGCGGGGCATCGATGATCGTCCTTAATGCTGCAGTGGCTCATCAGCTCAAGATATTCAGGAAAGATGTTGAAGCTATTATTAAGAAAGGAAGGAATAAAGACGAAGCGATATTCCAGGTTCTGAAAAAATATATACTTGAGTGTGACAGAGTTCTGTTCGAAGGTGATGGTTACAGCGCTGAATGGCATAAGGAAGCCGAAAAACGCGGTCTCAGCTCTTCTCCCAGTGTTCCTGAATCGTTGCGCGCCTATCTAACCCAGCAGGCAAAAGATGTACTCGTTGAAAATGGGATTTTTTCTGAGAAGGAACTGGAAAGCAGGGTAGAAGTTGAATATGAAAAATTTACAAAGAAAGTCCAGATTGAAGCAAGAGTGCTGGGTGACCTCGCTATAAATCATATAGTCCCTACAGCAATAAATTACATGACATCATTGCTGGAGAATGTTCAGAAACTCAGGGATGTTTTCAACGATGCAGAATATGAACGGCTTGCCGGTGCACGAAAAGAGGTGATCGTGACTATTTCTGATCATATAACTTCAATTAAGAAAATGGTCAATGAAATGGTTGAGGAAAGAAAGAAGGCCAATAAGATCGAGGATTCATTTAAAAAAGCTCTTGCCTATGAAAACAGGATTATGCCTTATCTTGATGACATCCGTTATCATATCGATAAACTCGAGCTTATAGTGGATAATGAAATATGGCCATTGCCAAAATACCGTGAAATCTTATTTACCAGATAGTTAGGGTTGGTTGGTTGAACTAAAGAGGATGCCATAAGTATCCTCTTTTTTTATTTAAACGCCCGTCCCGTGAGCTATAAGCAAGATACTTTTTAAGCAGTTCAGCCGTTTTTAATGAACCCGAATCCTTTAAAATTGATTACTTTTGTATTATTATCCGGATGATCATGAAAAGGTTTATCACTGTCATCATATTGCTGCTACTGGTGTTCTTTCCTGAAGCCCTTGCTCAGAAACGCAAAACGCAAAGGGCATATGATGCTTATGAAGCAGGGGAATACTTCGAAGCTATTGATCTGTTTAAAGATGCTTATTCAAAAACCAAAAAATCTGATAAAGCTACAAGGACAGAGCTTGTTTTTATGATCGCAGAAGCGTACAGGATGATCAATGATCCCCGTAATTCGGAAACATGGTACAAACTGGCGGTGAAGTCATCATACTCCAATCCGGATGCCCAGTTCTGGCTTGCAGAATCGTTAAAGAAAAACGGCCGGTATTCCCAGGCAATCGACGAATTCAGAAAATATAAACAAATAGCCCCCGGTGATGCCAGGGCAGATCAGGAAATCAGAGCTTGTGAGCTTGCTGATGAATGGTTGCGAAATCCTGAATCATACCAGATTGTCGAGCTGAAAGAATTGAATTCACGGGAGACGGATTTCGGGCCTGCATTCGGAAGTGATGATTTCGGCCTGATATACTTCACCTCTTCAAGAGACGATGCTGCCGGTAACAAAACCCATGGTGCAACAGGCCAGAGCTTCACTGATATTTTTGAAACCAGGCTCGACAAGAAATCGAAATGGAGCACTCCTGTACCGGTAGGCGCCCTGAATACTGAATCTGAAGAGGGAACCCCCTCCTTTTCTGCCGATTTTAACGAGATATATTTTACCCGGTGCGAAGCAGGAAAACGGGAAAAGAAGGGATGTGTGATAATGTATTCACAGAGGTCAGGAAGCGAATGGAGTGAACCTGAGAACCTGAACATCCTGCCTGATACGGTTGTTGCAGCACACCCTGCTATATCTAACGACGGATCAGTACTTTACTTTGTTTCAGATATTGCGGGCGGTTTTGGGAAAAAGGATATCTGGATGGTGAGAAGATCTGGTAACGGCTGGTCGGCGCCACTCAACCTGGGACCTGATATCAACACACCCCAGGATGAATTATTCCCCTTTGTCAGGGATGACGGAACACTATATTTCTCATCCGATGGTCATATAGGAATGGGGGGACTCGACATATACAGGGCCTCATATCAGCCCGATGGAAGCTGGTCAGTTCAGAATATGAAAGCCCCTGTCAATAGTAACGCTGATGATTTCAGTATTACATTTGAAAAAGGAAACGAACGCGGAGTATTCAGTTCCACAAGAAAAGGACGCGGGAATGATGAACTGTATTCATTCGAGATGCCACCACTCAGGTTTTCAGTGACCGGACTTGTCAAGGATGAGAAAACAGGAGCTGCAATTCCTTCATCCACAGTCCAGCTGATTGCTAGCGATGGTTCTAACCTGCAGGCAGAAACGGGCAACGGAGGTGATTTTAAGTTCAACCTGAGACCAAATGTAGACTACATATTCCTCGCTTCAAAAAAAGGATATCTTAACGGGAAAGAAAGGGAAACTACAAAGGGACAGGAGAAAAGCCGTGAATTCATGGTCACAATTCTTCTTACAGCGATCGACAGACCTATTGAACTTCCCAATATCCTTTACGATTTTGGAAAGTACGACCTGAGACCTGAATCAATGGTATCGCTGGATAAACTTGTTGAAACGCTCAATGATAACCCGACTGTTACAATTGAACTTATGTCACATACTGACTCAAGGGATACCGAAGAATACAACCAGAATCTTTCACAGCAAAGAGCCCAGGTAGTGGTTGATTACCTTATTCAGAAAGGTATAGCAGCCGACAGACTGACTGCAGTCGGGTATGGTGAGTCTACCCCTAAGATTGTCGATCAGCAGACATCAAAAGAAGCTCCTTTCCTGAAGGAAGGCACAGCTCTCTCTGAACAATTCATCAACTCTCTTCCAAACGAAGAACAGAAAGAAATTGCTCACCAGGTAAACAGAAGAACAGAATTCAAAGTGCTCAGAACAGATTACGAAACACAGAAATAGCTTTTTAAGAATCCGTCCATATGTCGTCAGGCTCAAAATACAACAAGAGAGGTGTTTCGTCAGGTAAAGAAGATGTTCATAAAGCGATAGTAAATGTAGATAAGGGATTATATCCCAAAGCATTCTGCAAGATTGTGCCCGACCTGCTCGGAGGTGATCCGGAATATTGCAATATTATGCACGCTGATGGCGCCGGATCCAAATCTTCCCTGGCTTACATTTACTGGAAGGAAACCGGGGATATTTCAGTCTGGAAAGGCATAGCCCAGGATGCGATTGTCATGAATCTTGACGATCTTCTATGCGTCGGAGTTTATCAGAATATACTTCTTTCTTCAACAATAGGACGGAATAAGCATCACATACCCGGTGAGGTGATATCTGCTATCATAAACGGGACGGAAGAAATCCTTGAAGAACTCAGATGTCTTGGTATTAGCATTACATCAACCGGTGGAGAAACTGCAGATTTAGGTGACCTTGTAAGGACAATCATCGTCGATTCCACGGTAGTTGCTAGGATGAAGAGATCAGATGTGATCTCGAATGAGAATATAAGAGATGGTGATGTTATTGTCGGTCTGTCGTCATATGGTCAGACAACCTATGAAAGAGAATATAACTCGGGTATGGGAAGTAACGGACTTACATCCGCCCGTCATGATGTTTTCTCGCAATATCTTGCTGCAAAATATCCTGAAAGTCTCGATACGGGGCTTCCTTATGAGCTGATTTATTCAGGCAAGCTCCATCTCACGGATTATATAAATGAAATCGGAATGACCGCTGGAAGAATGATCCTTTCTCCAACAAGAACATACGCACCTGTCGTCCGTGAAGTAATAAGAAAGTTCAGACCTCGCATTCACGGTATGATCCACTGCTCCGGCGGAGGACAAACCAAAGTCCTGCACTTCATCGACAACCTCCATATAGTAAAAGATAATATGTTCAAACTCCCTCCATTATTCAGGATTATCAGGGAGCAGTCAGGCACCGACTGGAAGGAGATGTACCAGGTTTTCAACATGGGGCACAGGTTCGAAATATATACAGACCCGGATACCGCAGAGGGCATTATCTCAGTTGCTGAAGGTTTTAACCTTGAAGCAAAAATTATTGGACGATGCGAACCATCGGCCACGAAAAAACTAACGATCAGATCAGAGTTCGGAACATTTGAGTACTAATTAAAGGCTGTAGAGGCTTTAGAAGCTGTAGAGGCTGTAAAGCCTATAATGCTTTTATAGCCTTTAAAGCTATTTTTGCTGCTTTCCGGCTTTTTGCTAAATTTGCACGCGAAAAAATCTGAATATGGCCAATAACATGATTCTGGAGAAGCTTGAGGGGGTGAAGAACCGCTTTATTGAGGTGGGCGAACTGCTTACCCAGCCTGAGATTCTCTCGGATATGAAAAGATATATCAGGCTTAACAAAGAGTATAAAGATCTGTCTCCGATTATTGAGTCGTATGAAAGGTATAAGCTTGCACTAAGCAATCTTAACAGCTCCCGTGATCTGCTTGCAAATGAAAAAGACGAGGAATTGCGGGAAATGGCAAAAGCCGAGATCGAGGAGCTTAATGAAAAGCTGCCTGCTATGGAAGAAGAGATAAAGATGCTTCTCGTTCCTGCCGATCCGGAAGATGCGAAGAATGCCGTGATGGAGATCAGGGCAGGTACAGGCGGTGATGAAGCAAGCATATTTGCCGGTGACCTTTTCAGAATGTACAGCAAGTACTTTGAAACCAGGGGCTGGAAAGTTGACGTGACAAGCATGTCGGAAGGTACAGCCGGTGGATATAAGGAAATAGTCTTTAATGTACAGGGCGAAGGTGTATATGGAGTCATGAAGTACGAATCAGGTGTTCACCGCGTACAGCGTGTTCCCCAGACTGAAACACAGGGACGCATTCATACTTCTGCAGCATCGGTTGTTGTACTGCCTGAAGCTGATGAATTTGATATAGATTTAAGAAATGAGGATATCCGGAAGGATACATACTGTTCTTCCGGCCCCGGAGGACAATCAGTAAACACCACCTATTCTGCCATCAGGCTCACTCACATACCTTCGGGTATTGTAGTAACATGCCAGGACGAAAAGTCGCAGCTGAAGAATTACGACAAAGCATTAAAGGAGCTCAGAACAAGGCTGTACAATCTGGAATATCAGAAATACCTCGATGAAGTATCCCAGCGGAGGAAGACCATGGTATCCACCGGTGACCGGTCGGCAAAGATCAGAACATATAATTACCCCCAGGGAAGGATGACTGATCACAGGATCAACCTTACTATCTATAACCTTCCATCAATACTGGACGGGAATATCCAGGAAGTGCTTGATAAACTTCAAATGGCTGAGAATGCCGAAAGACTCAAAGAAAGTACAATTTAATAAAGATAATGAACCACAAAGACCTTTTTGAAAAGATCACTGAAAAGCGGTCCTTTCTTTGTATCGGACTTGATTCCGAAAAAGAAAAGCTGCCATCAATGTCTGCCACAACAAAAGATCCGGTATTTGAATTCAACAAACGGATCGTTGATTCAACTCACGAACTCACAATTGCTTATAAGCTGAATGTTGCTTTCTACGAATGCAATGGGACAGAAGGCTGGAAAACACTGCAATCAACAGCAGAATATATCAGGGAGAATTATCCCGGTATATTCCTGATTGCAGATGCAAAAAGAGGCGATATAGGGAATACTTCAAGAATGTATGCAAAAACATTTCTGCACAATATGCCTTTCGATGCCGTGACAGTGGCGCCATACATGGGAGAGGATTCAGTAGCTCCGTTTCTTTCATATGAAGGTAAATGGGCTATCATCCTGGCACTTACCTCTAATAAAGGAGCAAACGATTTCCAGTACCACAGTGATGACGGTATAAGACTCTTCGAGAGAGTGCTGAATGTTTCCCAGAAATGGGGAAACCTCGATAACATAATGTATGTAGTGGGAGCAACCTATCCGGCAATGCTCATGCAGATCAGGAAGCTTGTCCCCGACCATTTTCTCCTGGTACCCGGAGTAGGAGCCCAGGGTGGAAGCCTGGAAGAAGTCTCAAAATATCGGACTGAATCATAAATGTGGTCTCCTTGTTAATTCATCACGTGGTATAATTTTCGCAAGCAGTGATAACGATTTCGACAAAGTTGCCCGCGAGAAGGCCATGGAAATGCAGGTGGAAATGGAGAAATATCTTAAAGCCCGGAATATAATCTGAACCTCCGCACTACATTCAATTTTAAAAATATTTCCTAACTTGGTAATGCTGCTTTCTTATTTGTGTGCAAATGAAAGAGGAATTTCTGCATTACCTGTGGAAATACAACCTGTATGACAGGGAAAATCTTACTGATCCTGAAGGGAAAAGGATACAGGTAATGAATCCCGGAACCTACAACCGTGACTCCGGACCGGATTTTTTCAATGCACGGATTCTTATAGACAACACAGTCTGGGCAGGAAATGTCGAAATTCATATTGCTTCTTCCGATTTTGATGCTCACGGACATCAGAATGATCCTGCTTATAACAATGTGATTCTTCATCTTGTGGTTAATAATGATAAAAAAGTTTATAACAACAGGGGAGAGGAATTGCTTACGGCAGTAATTAAATTCGATCCTTCAATTTTTGAGAAATATCAGTCACTCATAAATAATCCGTACACAATTGCCTGCCAGGATGAGATAGGAAAGACAGGCGTACTGCTTCTCAGGCAATGGCTTAATGCTCTTGCAGTGGAAAGACTTCAGCAGAAAACTGCTCCCGTAATGAAAATGCTTCAGGATACAGGAAACGACTGGGATGAGGTTTTCTACAGGATGCTTTGCCGTTACTTCGGATTCAGGGTGAACTCCGAACCATTCGAGATGCTTGCCACAACTCTTCCATTCAGGATAATCCGGAAGCATTCAGATAATCTTTTTCAGATTGAAGCCCTTTTATTTGGCGCTGCAGGAATGCTCGATGAAGGATTATTCCGTGAAGCAATTTCAGATGATTATTTCAGGCAGCTTATAAGAGAATTCAGGATATTATCTGTAAAGTATTCGATCAGACCTCTTCACGGTTGGATTTGGAAATTCTCAAGGTTGAGACCTGTAAATTTTCCTACACTAAGAATATCCCAGCTTTCAGCAATGCTTTCGATATCGGGAGGAATCTTCAGCAGGTTGATTGAAACGAATGATATAAGAAAGCTTAAGGCACTTTTCGAAGTACCTGTCTCAGCTTACTGGGAAGATCATTATGTGTTTGGCAGTAAGAGCAGGAGAGTCTCAAAGAAAACCGGGACACAGGCTGCTGATATTCTTATTATAAACGCTGTCGTTCCGGTAATCTTCGTCTACGGGAAAACAAGAAATCATCCGGAACTTTGTGACATGGCTATTGAGCTTCTTGAAAATACTGCGGCCGAAGCAAACGTTATAACTTCTGAATGGATTGAATCGGGAATCAGGGCTGAATCAGCATTCCATTCGCAAGCGCTCCTTCAGCTGAGAAATGAGTATTGCAGGAAAAGAAGATGCCTCGAATGCAGGATAGGAAACAGGCTTATAAACCTGGGTACGAAGCTGAAGGATGAAGAGGAATTGATGCTGGAGCCATAGAAAAGTGCCTAGAGTGCCTAGAGTGCCTGGAGTGCCTGGAGTGCCTGAACTTAACTGTCAGAGCGAGCAGGAGTCCAACATTCGTGGTTCTTTGACTAATAAGTTTATTTCTTTGATTAAATATTATTTTTTTCTGGTGGATGCACGCAACGGAAAGACCGGTTTTTCCGTCTTTATTTAAAAAGGGGATTGAAATTTTTCGGTTTCAGAACTCCTGTCATAAATATTATTTTACAGACAGAAATAAAAATTTCTCCAATTGTTTGATTATTTACATAAAAAAGCCTTATTTTTGCGTTCCAAAATTGGAGATTCAATCTATTTATGGATAAATAATATTTTAATAAGAGACATGTATTTAACAGCGGAAAAAAAACAGGAGTTATTCAAGACATTCGGTTCATCAGAAGTTGATACTGGAACAGCAGAAGGCCAGATAGCTCTTTTCTCATACAGGATAAATCACCTTACAGAGCACCTGAAAAAGAATAAGAAAGATTTCAGCACACAGCAGGCTCTTATTAAGCTTGTTGGTAAAAGAAGAAGGCTGCTTGACTACCTTAAAGTAAAAGATATCGAAAGATATCGTGAAATCATCAAGGCATTGAAACTGCGTAAATAAAAACTGAAAAAAGGCAATCTAGGTTGCCTTTTTTCATATAGTTTTTAACTATTTTTGCGGTTTAATTGCCATAAAATCACTTACATAAATGTTCAACATCAAAAAAAAATCGATTAATCTCGGAGACGGGAGAACAATCACGCTTGAGACCGGCAGAATGGCAAGACAGGCCGATGGTGCTGTCCTTTTGACTATGGGTAAGACAATGCTCCTGGCTACAGTTGTATCAGCTAAAGAAGCCAAGGAAGATACGGATTTCATGCCCCTTTCTGTTGAGTACAAGGAAAAATATGCTTCATCGGGCCGGTTCCCTGGAGGTTTCCTGAAGAGGGAAGCCAGGCCTTCTGATTATGAAATCCTTATTTCACGTCTTGTTGACAGGGCTCTGCGCCCTTTGTTTCCGGACAATTACCACGCAGAAACATTTGTTACAATAAATCTTATCTCCGCTGACCTCGATACAATGCCCGATGCACTTGCAGGTCTGGCAGCTTCGGCTGCTCTTGCAATCTCAGATATTCCTTTTAACGGTCCTATTTCAGAGGTAAGGGTGGCTAGGATCAATAACAAGCTAATTGTTAATCCGCCGGCTTCAGAGCTCAAAGATGCTGATATAGACATACTTGTTGGCGCTACATACGACAATATCCTCATGGTTGAAGGTGAGATGAAAGAAGTTTCCGAAGCCGAGATGCTTGAAGCTCTGAAGATCGCCCACGAGGCTATTAAAGGTCACTGCAAGGCTCAGATGGAATTCGCGCAGGAAGTCGGAAAGACGGTAAAACGTGAATACGAGCATGAGGTTAACGATGAAGAGATGAGAAAAAAAGTCTGGGCAGAAACATATGACAAATGCTACAAGGCTGCAAAATCATCTTCCGACAAACATGCAAGGAATGATGCTTTCGATAATATTATTGCCGAATTCATCGCCCAGTTCCCGGATGATGCCGGGATAAATGAAGCCATGATAAAAAGATATTATCATGATGTATTGAAAGAAGCCTCCAGGAGACTTGTTCTAGACGAGAATACCCGCCTCGACGGCAGAAAACCTGATGAGATAAGGCAGATAATGTGTGAGGTTGATCTTCTTCCTGCCACCCATGGTTCTTCCTTTTTTACAAGGGGAGAGACACAGTCACTTACCACTGTCACTCTTGGAACAAAACTCGATGAGAAGATTATCGATGATGTTTTGAACCAGGGAACAGAAAAATTCACTCTGCATTATAATTTTCCCCCGTTTGCCACAGGTGAGGCAAAAGCATCAAGAGGTATCAGCAGAAGGGAGATTGGTCATGGTAACCTGGCTCATCGCGCTCTTAAGAACATGATGCCCTCTGATGAAGAAAATCCATATGCAATAAGGGTTGTATCAGATATACTTGAATCAAATGGTTCATCTTCTATGGCAACTGTATGTGCCGGCACTCTTGCTCTTATGGATGCAGGTATAAAACTGAAGAAACCTGTATCAGGTATTGCCATGGGACTTATAAAGGACACTAAGTCCGATAAGTTTGTCATACTCTCTGATATCCTGGGTGACGAGGATCATCTTGGTGATATGGACTTTAAGGTGACGGGAACCAGGGATGGGATCACTGCAACCCAGATGGACATAAAGGTTGAAGGACTCTCATTTGAGATACTTACCAAAGCGCTTGCACAGGCGAAAGCAGGAAGGATGCATATTCTTAACATAATGAACCAGACTCTTGCCGAACCTCGTTCTGATCTGAAACCGCATGCTCCCAGGATTGTGATGCTGTCGATTCCGAAGGAAATGATAGGCGCTCTTATCGGTCCCGGTGGAAAAGTTATCCAGGAAATACAGAGAACAACCGGAGCGACAATTATTGTGGAAGAAATCGACGGACGGGGAGATGTAAATGTCTTCGGTGAGAATGAATCCATTATAACATCGGCGGTTGACTGGATTAAGAAAATTGTAGCCATTCCGGAGGTAGGAGAAGTATATAGAGGAAAGGTAAAAACAATTGTTCAGTTCGGGGCTTTTATAGAAATCCTTCCCAACAAGGATGGATTGCTTCATATTTCGGAAATAGAATGGAAAAAGGTAGCCAAGGTTGAAGATGTCCTGAAAGAAGGCCAGGAAGTTGAGGTCAAGATAATCGACATTGAGCCAAAGACAGGTAAAATCAAATTGTCCAGGAAAATTCTTTTACCCAGACCTCCCCGTGAGGAAGGAGAAAGAAAGCCTCATCATCACGATAAAGATGAAAAAAATGAATAATGGAAATCCCGCTGATGCGGGATTTCTTATTTTTGGATGATATTTATTTTCAGGTATGGCAACAAGGTATAATTATGTGGTAATTGAAGGCAATATTGGTGCCGGGAAAACAACTCTGGCAACCCGCATTGCAGAGGAATTCAATGCAAGACTGATCCTTGAGAGATTTGCGGATAATCCGTTCCTTCCTAAATTTTATAATGAGCCTGAAAAATATTCTTTTCCTCTTGAACTGTCATTCCTGGCAAGCAGGTATAAACAACTGAAAGAAGAGCTTGTTCCTCAGGATCTTTTTAAATCCTTTACAGTGGCCGATTATTATTTCATGAAATCACTGGTTTTTGCCGCTTCAACGCTCAAAGGAGATGAATACAATCTTTACCGGCAGATATTTTACATAATCTATGGATCTCTCCCGAAGCCTGATATTTTTGTATATCTGCATCTGACTCCCGCCAGGCTTATGGAGAACATTGGGAAACGTGGCAGGAACTACGAGCAAAACATAACCGAAGAATACCTCCGGAAAATCCAGGACAGTTATTTTTCATTTTTCAGACAGAATCCCGATAATAAATATGTCGTTATTGACGTTAACAAGCTGGATTTTGTTGCCGATGAAAGTCATTATAAAAAAATAATCGAAATAATATTCGATAATGATTATCCGACTGGTCTTAATAAGGTGATCCTGTAAGTCACTGAGCGAAGTTGGATAATCTGAGTTTCAGAGGTGATTGAATTAAGAACAGTTGCGGGGGAACTTTAATTCACTCATTCATACTGCTGACTTTTCATATGATTTTAACCTTCAGAGAAGGTTTATACATTAAATAATTGGAATTCTCAGCAGAATTATTTAAAATTGTTTAACTAAAAACCTGATTTATTGCTAATTATTGACGAATAAAAATCCAATTCCTTTAACAAGGGATATTTTTGCACAATTTATTACTATTTTATTGTAGATTTGCATTTAACACAAATTTTAACATTAAGTTGATTTTAAAACAGATAAACATGCATCATAAACGAAAAACACTTTTAACTATGAAAAAATTCAGAAGCTATTTTATCCTTATCCTTGCCGCTGTGATCATGAGCAGTTGCAGTGGTTTGAATAAGATGAAGAAAAACGCCGGTCTGATCAAGTATGATGTTACCCCTAAAGTACTTGAAGCACATGCCGGAAAAGTAGATGTAACCGTAAAAGGCACCTTTCCACAAAGTTATTTTGACAAAAAAACCACATTGACTGCAACTCCGGTACTCATTTATGAAGGCGGGGAAACTGCTTTTGAAAATGTACAGGTCCTTCAGGGTGAAAGTGTTTCAGCTAACAATAAGGTCATTAGCTACAATGGCGGTGATTTCACGTACACAAGCTCCATGCCATACAAAGACGCAATGAGGATTTCAGAGCTTCAGCTCAGAGTAAAGGCAAACAGGGGCGCGAAAAGTCTCGATTTTGACCCGGTAAAACTTGCCGATGGTGTAATTGCAACATCAACACTTGTTGAAAAAACGGGCATGCCGATACTTATGAGAGACAAATATGTAAGAGTTATCCCTGAAACCCAGGTAGCTGACATCAATTATGTTATTAACAGGGCTGATATCAGGAGCTCAGAACTGAAGCAGGAAGACATTGCTCTTCTAAAAAAATATATCCAGGATGTATCTGCTGCTCCAAATAAAGAGCTGAAGGGTGTTGTTGTAAGTTCATATGCTTCTCCTGATGGCACATTAAAAATCAACGAACCACTTTCACAGAAAAGGGGCACCGCTGCCGATAAATTCATTAAGAAAGAATTTGAAAAGGTTGAGGCTGCAAAAGCAGGTGATTTCTTTGATGAATTAACTACTCCTGAAGACTGGGAAGGTTTTAAAGCAGAAGTTGAAAAATCAAATATCCAGGATAAAGACCTGATCCTTCGCGTTCTCTCAATGTATTCCGATCCTGAAGTCCGCGAAAGGGAGATCAAGAACATGGCTGCTGCTTATGAAGAGCTGAAAAATGATATTCTTCCCAAACTGAGAAGATCAAAAATCGCTGTCAATACCGACGTTATCGGCCGTAGTGATGAGGAAATCGTTGCACAGATGAAATCGGACCCGAAAGTTCTTAGTGTTGAAGAACAACTTCGCGCTGCATTCTTAGCTCAGGACCTTAATGAGGCTCTTAAGTTTTACCAGGCTGCTGCAGACAATAATCCGAAAGATGTACGCCCGATCAATAACGTTGGGTACACTTACCTGATGCTTGGCAGAACCGATGATGCAATTGCTGCATTCGAAAAAGCCAGGGCTATCGAGAATAATGATGTTGTTAAGAATAACCTTGGAATGGGCTCACTTGTAAAGGGCGACGTTGAAAAAGCTCTTGAGTATTTCAACTCAATGACAGCCGCAACTGCTGAATCAAAATGGGGCCTTGGTACTATTGCGATCATCCAGGGTAAATATGATGCTGCTGTGAACTACTTTGGCGCTGAGCCGAGCTTCAATCTTGCATTGGCTCAGGTTCTTAAAGGTGATGTCAACAGGGCAAAAACAACACTTGACAATGTTAAGGATCCTGCTAAAACAGGAAAACCGGCATACCTGAAAGCAGTAGTTGGTTCACGTCTTGATGACAAGAACTTTATGCTTAATAATCTTCGTGAAGCTGTTGCTGCAAGCGCAGACTGGAAAGGCTTTGCCAAAACAGATCTGGAATTTGCTAAATTCTTCAACGACGACACATTTAAGTCAACTGTTCAGTAATTCAGAATATGATTACATTAAAAAGGGCTCCGCAAGAGCCCTTTTTTATGAATTATGTTCAATTCCGATCCTTCTTTTGCACTCAACGCATTGAGTGCCTACTTTTTCCTTTCGCCTTTAACCTTTTTCCTTTATTTTCCTGTTCAGCTCCCACAATATAATCCCGGCACTCACGGCAATGTTAAACGAATGTTTCATTCCGAATTGAGGTATCTCAATGCACTTGTCACATCTGTCCATTACTTCCTGCGATACCCCATTTACCTCATGCCCGAAAACAAGGGCATATCTCTTCCCCCTTTCTAATCTGAAATCCTGTAATGGAATAGCTCCTTCAGCCTGTTCTATTGCAACAATTGTATAATCATCTTTTTTTAGGTCTTCAATTGCACTGATTGTAGACCCGAAGTATTTCCATTCCACTGATTCTGTCGCTCCCAGGGCCGTTTTCTGTATTTCCCTTGATGGTGGAGCCCCGGTGATCCCGCACAAATATATTGCCTCCGTCAGAAAAGCATCGGCAGTTCTGAAGACTGAACCGACATTACTCTGACTTCTTACGTTATCAAGTACAATAATAAAAGGTGATTTTTCAGAATCCTGAACTTGTTCGGACGTTTTTCTGTTTAACTCGTTGTTGAGCAGTTTTCGCATCCTTTTTAATGCGAAATTAACCAATTATATTATAAAAAATTGCTAATTTGTAATTGGTGATTCCAGTAAGATTGGCAAATAAACCTTATCAGGTATGAATATCCACGAATTTCAGGGCAAATCGCTTCTAAAAGCGTTTAATGTAGAAATACAGGAAGGTTTTGTCGCAGAAACGCATAAGGAGGCAGTAAACGCCGCTATGCAGCTTAAAGAGAAATTTGGTTCCGGTTTTTTTGTGATAAAGGCGCAGGTTCATGCCGGAGGCCGGGGCAAAGGTGGCGGTGTAAAGGTTGCAAAGTCTGTTGAAGAAGCCGGCCTGATTGCGGAAAAGATGCTGGGTATGCAGCTTGTAACACCGCAGACAGGTCCTGAAGGGAAAAAAGTCAATAAGGTGCTGGTTGCTCAGGACGTTTATTATAAGGGTGAATCTGAAACCGAAGAGTTTTATATAAGTATACTTCTGAACAGGAACACAGGAAGATATATCCTGATGTATTCACCAGATGGTGGAATGTCGATAGAGGAAGTGGCTGAGAAAACTCCCGGGCGTATCTTCACTGAAGAGATAAATCCTGCTACGGGTTTACTTCCATTTCAGTCGAGGAACATTGCCTTCAGGCTCGGGATTAAAGGGACTGCTTTCAAAAATATGCTGAAATTCCTCCCCGGAATATATGAAACCTTCAGGTCTTGTGAAGCTCAGTTGCTAGAAATAAACCCTGTTCTCAAGACCAGTGATAACAGGATCATTGCTGTCGATTGTAAGTTTGTGCTCGACGACAATGCTCTTTTCAGGCATCCTGACCTGCTTGCAATGCGGGATATTAACGAAGAAGATCCTGTCGATGTTGAAGCCGGCCGGCATAATCTCAACTTTGTCAAACTCGATGGTGATGTAGGATGCATGGTAAATGGAGCCGGGCTTGCAATGGCTACAATGGATATAATCAAACTCTCCGGAGGTTCTCCGGCAAATTTTCTTGACGTTGGAGGAGGAGCCAATCCAAAGACAGTTGAAGCCGGTTTCAGAATAATACTCAAAGACCCGAATGTTAAGGCAATACTGATCAATATATTCGGAGGTATTGTTCGGTGCGACAGGGTGGCCAATGGAGTTGTTGAAGCATATAAATCGATTGGTTCCATTCATGTTCCTGTTATTGTCAGATTACAGGGAACAAATGCTGCTGAGGCGAAACAGATAATTGATAATTCGGGCCTGGCTGTTTATTCTGCAATTTCATTCAGGGAAGCTGCAGAGCTGGTTACAAAAGTACTAAAGGTTAAGATATAAAAAGCGATTATCCTGGCTTTTCGTGTGAGCCGTCACAAAAAGGCTTATTCTTTGTTCTGCCGCAAAGGCAGAGCTCAATGAAATCTGAAGATTCTTCCCTGTTTCTTTTCAGATCTTTTAGTACAAAATTGCCTGTGATGCGGAGAGGCCCATTCTCCAGCACTTCTATCTTAACACGCTCTTTGTTTTTGTTTTCTTTCTCCATTGATCAGCCATTGAATCCTATTTTCCTGTGCATCCCATCGCAGAAGGGCATATGATTGCTGGCTCCACAACGGCAGATCGAGATTATACTGTCATTCACCTCTTTACTGATGCCATCATAATCAATCGTGAATGTCCCCTTGATTACTATGGGTCCGTCAACCATTACCTTGGCTGTTACGGGTTCCTCTTCTTTTGGAACATCAGGTTCATCTATAAGCTCAGGCCTGCGAAATTTTATATGGTTGAGCTGATCAGTCCCGACAGAATCATTTTGTGAATCATCGTTCCACTTCCATGTAAGAGCTTCTGTTGGACAAAGATTCACAACCTCGATAATCCTTTCAGTTGTCGATTCGTTCAGATCAACCCATGGTCTTCTGCTCGGGTCGAAAACTTCAATCAACTCCCTGTAACAATAAGACGCGTGGATGCAGGCAGATGGTTTCCAGTATACTGTTATATCCTTGTTCTTGTATTTCCTTCCTCCTGAAAACTGATTATCCCTCTCCATCATGATTGAAATTAATGCAATTTAATAATTTTATACATTTCATGAAAGGAATAAGTTCACAGGTAATGGCCTTAACGGGAAAAATTCCTTTATTTTGTGTAAACCTGATTAATATGCAGCCTGAGCTCTCCTTAATAGCACAATCATTCAGTTTCATCCTTATTCTCTTTTGTGGACTCATAATTCTCACATCGGTAGTTCTCTTTTTTTCGTTAAAGCTCAGGAAGGTAAATAATGAGCTGAAAGAGAGTAATCTGCAAATTCTTAGAATCAATGAGGACCTTAGAAGAACAAATACCGAGCTTGAAACACAGAAGGAATCTTTGTCCAGGGCCTATAATGAATCAGACAAGTTCTACGGAATGTTATTGCAGGCTGCCACAGACGGCATTGCTTTTTATGATAGTGCGTTCAATCTGAAATATGCCAACCCGGCGTTTTACTCGATGATTGGGTTGGATTGCTCAACTTATCATTCTATTGATCCCGGGGAATTGATCCACCCTGATGACCGTGATTATACACAGAAAAGATATCAGTCACTTGATGAGAAAGGCTTTTTTGAATGCGAGCTCAGGTTGCTTCATAATGATGGACACTACCTTCATCTTTCCACCAGATCCGTATCGGTAAGAAATGATGATGGAAGTCTTCTGGGTTCATTTATTATCTCAAGGGACATTTCAGCAATGAAGGAGGCTTACTCTGATCTTATGAAAGCCAAGAGTGAAGCTGAAGCCAGCATAAGGCTGAAATCAAGTTTCCTGGCCAATATTTCGCATGAAATAAGGACTCCTTTGAACAGTGTTGTTGGTTTTTCAAATCTTCTTCTTTCCGAAGATCTTACCAGGGAAGTAAGGGAAGAATATGTCGGTCATATCAATTATAACAGTGAAAAGCTTCTTCAGATAATCGGAGATATTATCGACCTGTCTCGCCTGGAGAGCTCACAGATTGAAATAAGATACGAGGAGACTTCGATTAATTCGATAATCGAGGAAATTGCAATTGAAACTAGAGAGATCATCAGGCGAAACGAAAAACCTATTGTACTGAATCTGAGAAACGGATTCAGCGAAAAAGCAGATCTTATATTCACCGACAGGGTCTGGCTGAAGAGAGTATTGCATCATTTAATGGATAATGCAGTTAAATTCACACTTGATGGATCAATAGAATTAATATGTTCCATGGAATCTGAAAAGATTCATTTCAAGATTAAAGACACAGGTGTTGGCATAAACAAAGAAAACATATTACGGATTTTTGATGAATTTCATCAGGAAGAAGGAGGGCATCACAGACCTTTCGAAGGATTGGGTGTGGGACTGACCCTTGCCAGAGAAGTTATTGCCCGTATGGGCGGTAAGATCCAGGTTCAGTCGGAAAAAGGGAAAGGCTCTGAATTTGGATTTTATCTCCCTTACAGACCTGCAGGAAGCAGGAAACTAAAGATCGATAATGCCGGCACTGGCAATCCGCATATTAATAATGACTGGAGCATAAAGAAATGTCTCATTGTTGATGATAACAAGGAAATGCTTGTATACCTTAAAAGACTCTTGCATGATACTAAAATCAATATACTCACTGCAAGGTCAGGATTTGAAGCTATTCAGTTCGTAAGATATACACCCGATATCGATGTGGTGCTGCTTGATATGCAGATGCCTGAAATGAACGGAATTGAAGTTACCCGGGAGATAAGAAATATCAGGCAAAACCTTCCTATAATCGCCCAGACTGCTTTCATTTTTGCTGATGATAAAGACTTAATCCTGGAAACAGGATGCGACGCATGTATCATCAAACCTATTAAACGGGAACAACTGATATCAGTTATGCAGGGCTTTCTGAAAAGCTAACGTCCTAACGCCTTATAGCCCGATTGCCTTATTCGCCTTATCGCCTTATTAGCCTTATCAACCTTATTAGCCTTATCGCCTTATTTTTATTTACTTTGTTCCATGACCGGACAATACGCTGATATTATCCTTCCCTTATCGGTAAAAGGCAGATATACTTACAGGATACCTGAAAATCTATTGGGCAGGATAACCCGGGGAGTGCGTGTGAAAATTCAGTTCGGTAAAAGCAGTATCTGTTCAGGCATTGTAACTGATATCCACGATAAGGCTCCTGAATCGGGAAAAATAAAGGACATTTCAGGAATAGCCGGTGACCTGCCCATAATAAATGAATATCAGCTGAGATTCTGGAACTGGATTTCAGAATACTACATGTGCCATGAGGGTGAAGTACTGAAAGCCGCTCTTCCATCTGAAAAAGCTGTTGAGGAATACAAGCCCAAAACCGAAAGCTATATCCGCTTTTCAAAAGAATATACCGAGAAGGAGTTGAATGAGATACTCGATAAAATGAAGAGGGCTTCACGACAATATGAATTTCTCTCAGAGCTTATCAGGATAACAGGATACGAAGATGGTTCTCCTGCGACTCTTGTGAAGAAATCGGTTCTCCTGAAAAGCACAGATTCCACCGCGGCAACGTTGAACGCTCTTCTGAAGAAAGGTATAATTGAAGAGGTCACGAAACCTGTATCGAGGTTGCAGAGTGCCGGGGATAAAAAACTACCCCCGGGTGAGTTGAGCGGGTCGCAGAAAAACGCTCTTGAATCCCTCAAATTGAAATTGTCAGAAAAGGATATTGTTCTTATTCATGGTGTTACATCGAGCGGAAAGACAGAGTTGTACATACATCTTATTGAAGAACAGCTGAATGCAGGTAGACAGGTCCTCTATATGCTTCCGGAGATAGCTCTCACAACACAGATTATAATCCGGCTGAAAAGACATTTCGGATCATGTACAGGCGTGTATCATTCAAGGTTCAGCGACCCCGAGAAAGTTGAGATATGGAAGAAGGTGGCAGAAGATAATGCTTCTGCCGGATACCGGCTGATCCTGGGAGTCAGATCTTCAGTTTTTCTACCTTTCAGCAACCTGGGACTTGTGATAGTCGATGAGGAACACGATCCTTCTTTCAAGCAGCAGGATCCGGCTCCACGTTATCATGGACGTGATTGTGCCATAATGCTCGCGCATATCCACGGTGCAAAAACAATACTCGGATCAGCTTCTCCCTCGATAGAAAGCTATCATAATGCTGTTACAGGGAAGTACGGCCTCGTGGAGTTAAAGGAAAGGTATGGTTCCGTAAAGCTTCCCGAAATTGTAATCGCAAACACAAGAGAAGCATACCGGAGAAAGATGATGGTTTCACATTTTACACCGGAACTCCTTCACTCTATTGATAATGCGCTTGGAAAAGAAGAACAGATCATCCTGTTCCAGAACAGGAGAGGATTCTCTCCATATATTGAATGTCCGGAATGCGCATGGATTCCAACATGCGTTCAATGTGCCGTAAACCTGACATATCATAAAAGCATTAACAAGCTTGTTTGCCATTATTGCGGCTATACAACTGGTCTTCCTCATACATGCGGTAATTGTGCTTCACCAGGCTTGGCCACGCGAGGTTTCGGTACTGAAAAGATCGAAGATGAAATCAAAATAGTTTTTCCCGGCGCAAGAATTGCACGGATGGACCAGGACACCACCAGGACAAAACATTCCTTTGACAGGATAATAAAGGCTCTTGAGGACAGGCGAATCGATATCCTTATTGGCACCCAGATGATTTCAAAAGGACTCGATTTCGAAAACCTTACGATTGTCGGGATACTGAATGCGGACAACATGCTTAACTTTCCGGATTTCAGAGCTCATGAAAGAAGCTTTCAGCTCATGGAGCAGGTAAGCGGAAGGGCAGGACGACGTCAGAAAGTCGGGAAGGTGATCATTCAGACGGCCGATCCGGCAAACAAGATCATCCGGCTGGTAATAAGGCATGATTATTTTAATATGTACCGCATCCAGGCAGAAGAAAGAAAAACTTTTAATTACCCTCCGTTCTGCAGGATGATCGATATTGATATTAAGCATAAAGACAGGATCAGGCTTAATTATTTCGCTGAAATGCTTGGAAATGAACTACGGGCTGTGTTTGGAAACAGGGTTCTGGGTCCTGAAGCCCCGGTTATCTACCGTGTTCAGCTTTTTTATATTAAGAAAATCATCCTTAAGATTGAGCGCGATAAGGCGCCCTCAAAAGCAAAACAGCTTATCCTTGCAATAATTGAGAAGCTTGAGAAGGAAAAGGGCGCATCTGCTCTGAGGATATCTGTTGATGTGGATCCATATTGAATTCATTGATTCACAGGATAATAAAAAGAATAGAATATGGCTTACCTTCAATCAAAGGAATTATGAAGTATTCTCATTATTTTTGAACCAAATAAACATTATGAAAATTGAAGTCTCGAATGGTGAGATTATTGACAAACTGACCATTATACAGATAAAGCTCGAGAGGATTAAAGAAAAGAGCAAATTAAATAACCTTAGAAGAGAGTTTGATATTCTGAGCGAAGCAGCCTCCGGTATAATACATCAGGATGATCCTTTGTATAAGGCATTATATAAGGTCAATTGCGGACTATGGGATATCGAAGACCACATCCGCGATCTTGAACGGAATAAAGATTTCGGTCAGGATTTTATAGAAACTGCCAGGTCGGTTTATTTCATGAATGATAAAAGATCTGAGATCAAGAGAGAGATCAATATCAGGACCGCGTCAGGTTTGCTTGAAGAAAAATCATACGAGAAATACTGAGATGCGTCTGCTCGTCATCAGGATATCTGCCATGGGAGACGTTGCCCTGACTGTACCGGTGCTTGCCGGCATGCGCAGACAATTTCCTGATATCGAGATCTTCATGATGACCAGAAAAGCTTATGCTCCTTTTTTTTCCTCAGTGCCCGGGTTGAGATTTTTTCACCCCGATCTGAGCGGAAGACATAAGGGAATAGCTGGTTTGATAAGACTTTATAAAGACATAAAGAATGACGTTAATCCTGGCAGGATAATTGACCTGCATGATGTTCTCAGATCAAAAATAATCAGATCACTTTTCAGGTTTTCCGGGATTCCCGTACATACTATTGACAAGGGAAGAAGTGAAAAGAGATCACTTGTCACAGGCAGAAAAAAGGTTTATCTTAAACACTCTGTCGAAAGATATTGTGATGTTTTTAAAAATGCCGCATATCCGGTAGACCCTGAAAAGAGAACTTTTCTTATTCCCCCGGTGGAGGATACAGAAGCAGTCAAACCATATATTGCTGAAGACATGCTTAATATAGGTGTTGCTCCTTTTGCAAAGCATAATCTGAAAATGTGGCCTGAGGATTATATGATCCGGCTTCTCTCGTTGATATCCGAAGAACGCAGATGCAGATTCCTTCTCTTCGGAGGCAAAGAAGATTCAGAGAGGATGGCTGCTTTCCGGGAAAAACTCCCTCAGATCATTAATGTTTCTGAAAAACTCGATCTGCAGAAAGAACTTGCACTCATGAGCAGGCTTGATATGATGCTTGCAATGGATTCCTCGAATATGCATATGGCTGCGTTATGCGGTATTAAGGTTATTTCGATCTGGGGTGGTACTGATCCAATGGCCGGGTTCGGGGCCTGGATGCAGCCCGATAATTTTTCGATACGCATCCCTGTTGAAGAGCTCGACTGCAGGCCTTGCACAATCTATGGCAAGGGTAAATCAAGGCGGGATATGGCTTGTATGAAACGACTTACTCCGGAAATCGTATTTGAAAGAATGAAGAAACTTGGGGTAATATGAAAGCGGGAATGGGAGAGGGGGAGAAAGGGAGAGGGGGAGAAAGGATGAAAGGGAGAAAGGGAGAAAGGGAGAACTAAAAATAATATACAGCAATATGGGTATAGACGGAACTTCCGGAACAAATTACGCGGCATGGATTGCCATTGCGGCGCTTGCACTTGCCTCATTTTTGTTTCGTGATAAGAAGGACGAGAAGAACACTGAACCTGCCGACCTTGTGAACACACTCATGGGAACCGATTCGGAATTCAGGTTATCGAACGGGAATACTTATCCCGCTATAGCTTTACCGTGGGGGATGAACTTCTGGACTCCTCAGACCAGGCCGATGGGTAACGGATGGGGCTATACCTATAATGATAACAAAATCATGGGGATTAAGCAGACACACCAGCCAAGTCCATGGATAAACGATTATGCAGCTTTTTCTCTTATGGCAGAAACTGGTAAGATGATAACCCCGGAGAACCAGAGAGCCTCCTGGTTCTCTCATAAGGCTGAAGTTGCCAAACCCTATTATTACAGTGTATACCTCGCTGATTATGATGTTACAGCCGAAGTTGCACCCACTGAAAGGGCAGCAATTTTCAGATTCACATTTCCTGAAAGCGATTCATCATTCATTCTCCTTGATGCATTTAATGAAGGATCAATGGTAAGTATAATCCCTTCAGAAAGAAAAGTTATAGGTTATTGCAGAAACAATTCAGGCGGAGTTCCGGCAAATTTTCATAACTATTTCGTTGCGGTTTTTGACAGGGATTTCATTTCAACACACACCTGGCAGAATGATACTCTGAACTTTAATTCAGTATCTGCTGAAAGCAGTCATACGGGAGCAGTTCTCGGATTTAAAACTTCCAGGGGGGATCAGGTGCACGTGCGTGTCGCTTCATCATTCATCAGCAATGAACAGGCAATGCTGAACCTTACCAGGGAAACCGGTGATAAGGATTTTGAATCAGTGAAACAGCTGGCAAAAGAAGAATGGAACAGGCAACTTGGAAGAATTTCGGTTGAAGGTGGCAGCGAGGATCAGCAGAGGACTTTTTATTCATGTCTGTACAGGATGATACTCTTTCCAAGGAGCTTCTATGAGATCAATGATAAAAACGAAGTAGTGCATTACAGCCCTTATAATGGCGAAGTTCTGCCAGGCTACATGTATACCGACAATGGCTTCTGGGATACTTTCAGGGCCCTGTTCCCATTTACAACACTGATGTATCCTGATCTTAATGCAAAGATCATGGAAGGACTGGTTAATACTTACAAAGAAAGCGGCTGGCTTCCCGAATGGGCAAGTCCCGGTCACCGTGACTGCATGATCGGATCCAATTCAGCATCGCTTATTGCCGATTCATATCTGAAAGGTATAAGAGGTTATGATATTGAAACTCTATACCAGGCAATCCTTAAAAATACTGACAGCGTTGGTCCGGTATCATCAGTCGGAAGACTTGGGGCGGGTCATTATAATAAGCTTGGATATGTTCCTTATGATACTGGCATCAGGGAGAATACCGCGCGCACTCTTGAATACGCATATGCTGATTTTTGCATATGGAAACTGGCAAATGAGCTTGGCAGGCCCCGGGAAGAAATTGATCTGTTTGCAAAAAGAGCAATGAACTATAAGAATGTTTTCGATCCCGGGTGGAAGCTTATGCGCGGACGTAACCTGGATGGTTCTTTCCAGTCCCCTTTCAGTCCGTATAAATGGGGTGATGCTTTTACTGAAGGGAATAGCTGGCATTATACCTGGAGTGTATTCCAGGATGTTGACGGATTGATTGATTTGATGGGAGGTAAAGAATATTTTACCTCTAAGCTGGATTCAATATTTTTTGTTCCCCCTGTTTTCGATTATTCGTATTACGGGCAGGTTATTCATGAGATACGCGAAATGCAGATCATGAATATGGGAAACTATGCACATGGAAACCAGCCAATCCAGCATATGATTTACCTTTATAACTATGCCGGACAACCCTGGAAGACTCAATTCAGGGTGCGACAGGTACTTGATAAGCTGTATAATTACACTCCCGACGGCTACTGCGGGGATGAAGATAATGGTCAGACATCAGCATGGTATGTCTTTTCTGCACTGGGTTTTTATCCTGTAACTCCGGGAACCGGTGAATATGTCATTGGTTCACCTTTATTTGACCGGATAACATTGAATTTTGAAAATGGTAAAAAGATGTTGATCGAGGCGAAGGATAACTCAAAGGAAAATGTTTATGTACAACGACTGAAATTTAATAATAAAAATTTATCAGCCAACTTTATTAACCATTCTGATATTATGAAGGGCGGTAAGCTGGTGTTCACCATGGGAGCAGAACCGAATACAGGAAGAGGTATTGATGATGCCTCATTGCCATATTCGATGAGCAGGGAATAAAACGCATTGGATTTATAATTTTAATCTTATTCCGAACCTTACAAGCATTGCTGTTAATCCGACCATCAACAACGCCCATACAATCGATCCTGCAATAACGATCAGCGATTCGGGAGAGTGTTTATAAAATAAAACCGGCACTCCGCTCATCCAGATCAGATGATAAATGATGTCCGGAGCAAGATAGGTAGTCAGTGAGTTTTCACCGGCAGGTTTGATAAAAGATGACCATGCTGACCTGCCCTTTATATCGATAGTATAATAAAGCAGAACGAAGAGTATTAAGCTGATCCCATTACAAATAAGACCCCAGCTCGGAGTTGCCTGTATTTTGGAAATAATTATCCAGTGACGGATTATAAAACCGGCCAGAATGCTCAGGATTCCTGATGACAATAATATTAAAAGCAATTTCTTCTGATCGCCGGCATACTTCTTCAGTATTAGAGCTGTAAGGACACCTGCAATCATTATCATCGGCACGTTGCCCTCAAGAATAACACCAAAAACCGGCCTTACAGGATCAAGCCAGGTTAGAAGATCCAGTTTGGTCAGAATATTAAGTCCAAGGAAAAAGAGAAAAGCAATGAATGTATTCAGGATATTATCCCTGATGAAAAGGTAAACAAATGCCGATACAAGGTAACCCCATCCAATAAGGCCAAGAATTCCCCACCATCCGGTTATCAGAGATCCGTCATTCTCAGGCTGGCCTGACTTGAATTTAAAAATAAGGAAGGCGAGCAATGCCATTCCCAGAAGCCTGAGATTTATGATTGTGAAGAAGTTTTTACCATTGTCACGATAATCATTCCAGATAAGAAATACCCCGATATACATCAGTAAAGCCCACAGATCGCGGCTCATTTTAGTAAGAACGGGATCAACCCTGCCGGTGTTAAGCATTAATACGCCGATTACCAGCAGGCTGATTGTCCTTATGGCTATATGACGGGATACACCGGAATTATCTTCTCCTCCCGACAACCTCTTTTTAATTGAGAATGGTATTGCCATCCCGACCATAAAAAGGAAACCCGGAAATACCCAATCAGCCAAACCCATGCCATCAAAGTCTGCATTCATATGACCCAGCCAGGACGGCACGCCGGGCATATACAGATCATTGACAAACAACATGAGAATGAGTGTGAAACCTCTCATTATGTCTATTGACAGTATCCTGCTTTTTGATGACATTTTATAACAAGTTTTATATATATTAAAATATATAATTTAATATAAATTATATAATATATCTTTCTCAAAGTTGTACCATGTACCGGCAAATGTAACCATTTCAGCAGAAATCATTATGATATCTATCACGTTAATAATCCCCTGAAAACCTGAACATAACACGATCAGTCATGTTAGCTACTAGATCATTTTGATACAGATTTAATAATATTAATTATGTCAAAATACTTAGTTGAAGTGATTCATGGTGCTGAAAAGCTTGCCTGTCTTCATGCGATCCAGGTATTTTTGAATACCGGCAATCACTTTCTGGTCAATGCCGACTGGGGTTGTCATGACGGCATTCACAAGGCATGGTTCATGATGACGGCAGAGAATAAGGAGGAAGCAATGAGAATTGTTCCGCCTTTTTACAGGAAAGATACAACGATAACCCAGCTCGATAAATTCAATATTCAGGAAGTGGAACAGATGCTTGCAGATCATGTCGGCGAGCTTCAGGGAACCAGAAAAAGGTAACCACTGCCTTTGAGTGTTATGATCTGGACTGTGGGATCCTCAGCAAAATAATTCCGGAGTTTTTTGATATAGACATCGAGATTTCGTGAATTAAAGTAGGAATCGTCTCCCCAAATTGAAACCAGGAGCTCCTTTCTCGGAGTTACACTGTTCTTATTAGCGTACAGAATCTTAAGAAGCTGCATATCCCGGTTTGATAATTTTGTTACCGCTTTTTGTGACCTTAATTCATATCTCGATGTCTCGAGAACATATTTCCCGATATTCAGGTTTTCGGTTACATTTCCTGTCCGGATCCTTCCTTTACGAAGATTGATCTGATTTTCAATCCTGACTATAAGCTCTTCAATGCTGAATGGTTTCTTAATATAATCTGTTCCACCCGATTCAAATCCTTCAACCACATGTGATGTATCAGTCTTCGCTGTCAGAAATATAACCGGAAGTCCGGGAAACAACCCTCTTATTGTTTTACAAAGAGTAAAACCATCGGTGTTTGGAAGCATTATATCCAGAATACAGATATCCGGAGTCTCATTCTCGAAAAAGGAAAGTACTTTAGCCCCATCCTTTTCCCAATGAACATCATAGCCTTGTTTTGTAAGTGTGTCACTCACAATTTTGCCAAGAGCGGGCTCATCCTCAATATAAAAGATCTTAGTCTTCTGCATGTGCTAAAGGTATTTTCAGGATGAATGAACAGCCTTTATCAAGATTCCTGAGACTTATCTTTCCACTGTGCAGCTTCATTACAAGGGAAGCAAAGCTGAGACCGAGTCCATATCCCTTTACATTATGTATGTTTCCGGAAGGTACACGGAAGAACTTTTCAAATATTTTATCATGATACTCCTCAGGTATCCCGGGACCATTGTCTGAAACGGTGATTATTGCATTCCTTTCTTCTTCACCTGTTTCTATTACTATCTCAGGTCTGTCTTCGGTGTATTTAATACTGTTATCCAGGAGATTAAGTATAACTCCCTTGAGCAGGAGCGGATCGCATTTAATCATCAGTTTCTTCCCGGGAGGTGAAAACATAATGCTTCCTTTATCCTGTAATTTAACCTGCATAACTGAAATAACTTCACCGATCAGCAGATTCAGTTCTGTTTCTGAAAAATTAAGGCTCTGTATACTTTCTTCAAGAGCTGAATGATCCAGTACCCGGTTCACCAGGTCTTCAAGCCGGCGGGTTTCCGATAGCGCAAGATTCAGGTATTCATCCATAACCTTAGGATCATCTCTCAGGTTGTACTTGCTTAATGATTCCAGGGCCAGGCTGATCGATGCAACGGGGGTCTTCAATTCATGAGTCATATTACTTATGAACTCATTCCGGAGATTATTATAGATAGCATGATCTCTAAGGCTCCTGTATGAAAGCATGAATGCAAGGGCTGTCAGAAGGATCAGGAAAACTCCAAAAAGGATCTGCGGGAGTATCTTTCCGGTAAGATATCCATTATAGTTTTTTACGGAAATCGCGGGAAGAGAAAATGGATTATGCGGAGCAACATAGAGTGTTTTTCCGTGTGCAATGGACCCGGCAGAATCATTGATCCATAGAAGGTTGAATTTCAATCCTGCATCCTCAAGACTACGGTGAAAATGCATCTTGAATGCGGCTGTGTCGGGAGCGATTCCGAAATCTCTTATAAGTGGTTCATCCCTGCGCAATGTATCACGGGTATGTGATATTATTAGCTTAACGCTCCTCAGAAGCAGCTCGTTTTTATTTTTCCTGAGCCTGATTGTATCAGGGAACAATTTTGCGGAATCAGGTCCATGTTTTACGCTCACTGTAACACGGCCATCGTTTCCTTCCCACCGGACTATTCCTTTAAACCTGTCTTCTTTGATGTACATAGTATCTTCTTCAGGAGTAAGAGCCGGGCTCACAAAGCTTCTGAAAAGAATGGTGTCAACCATCTGATCACGTGCATCCATGTACAAAATATTCAGCTCTTGCGTAAGCCTCTCCTTTTCATCTTTGTATTGCGAACGCACCCACTGCAGCATAAAAACAGTCAGCAAAACCTGACTGAGGATCATCAGGGCAAGTATCTTCCTGTGTTTGTCGCTGTATTTCATAATCTTAATGCAAATATATAAACCGTTATTCTATAATAAACTTTCATTAACCTTAATTAACCTCAATTGCCTTTGCCTTAACCTGTTTTGTTATCTGCCCACGGTATTTTTGATGAAAAAGATCAGGAGAATCCTGAATTTTTCAAACAAAAACAATTAATTGATTATGAAAAAACTATTATTCGTCTTAGCTATTCTTTTTTGTGCCTCACTTGCAGAAGCACAGACCGATCCGGTTAGCTCGGGAAAGATCACTTATGAGGAAAAGGTAAAAATTGAAATCAGGCTTGAGGGAGATGCAGCAGCCATGGCATCCAATTTACCAAAGGAACGGAAAAGCGAGAAGGTCCTTACTTTCACTCAGGAAGCTATGATTTTCGAGGATGGAATTAACATTGCAGATGATGAAATGATGCCGTCGGAGCACAGCGATGGCAATGTGCGTGTCCGTATGATGGTATCGGGTGAAAATAAGACCTACACCGATCTTAAATCAAAGAAAGTCATAGATCAGAGGGATTTCATGAACAGGATCTTCCTTGTTGAGAAAGATCTGGTTCAGTCTGAATGGAAGATCGGCGGGAACCAGAAAACAGTGCTTGGTTACAGTTGCATTGAAGCCACAAAAACTGATACAGCCGGAATCAAAACAACTGCATGGTTTACGCCATCAATAAATGTAAGTGGAGGTCCTGCCGGTTTGGGAAATCTGCCGGGTATGATCCTGGAAGCTGATATTAACAACGGTTCAAGAGTATATATAGCCAAAACAGTTACTCCCATCAACACCGCTGAGCTGAAAATTCAGAAACCTAAGGAGGGTAAAGAGGTAACTGAAGATGAATACAAAAAAATAGTAGCTGCAAAGCTCAAAGAAATGGGTGTCGAAGAGGGAGCCGGTGGCAACCAGATGAGGATTGTTATAAAGCATCAATAATTAAGTCATGAAAACATTTTTTATGATTCTGTTTTCCGGGATCTGCGGGATAGCTTTTGGACAGACGGTATCAGTTTCCGGTGAAATCCTTAACGAGAAAGGACAACCCTTATCTTCAGCAGCGGCAGTTTTGCTGAATCCTGCCGACTCGACTCTCCTTTATTTCTCAATAACCGGGAATAATGGCGTTTTTGAGATGAAGAGTGTCAGAAGAGGCAAACACCTTCTCCAGGTATCATTGCTCGGGTACCAGACATTCTATAAACTGATTGATGTGCCGGTGGAGTCAGGTGAAAATATTGGTCAGATAGCGCTGATTCCCAGAGTTTTTGGCATTGATGAAGTGACAATCACGGGAGAAAGGATCCCTATAAGGATCAAGGCTGATACGATCGAATACGATGCCAAAGCCTACAGTGTCAAGCCCGATGCCGTAGCGGAAGATCTGATTAAGAAGCTTCCGGGTATTGAGGTCGATCGTGCAGGCAACATAAAAGCCCTCGGTGAGGATGTCAACAATATTCTGGTCGATGGAAAAGAATTCTTCGGGAATGATCCGAAAGTGGCAACAAGGAATCTGCCTGCAGATGCAATTGAAAAAGTGCAGCTTTTCGATAAACCTACCGATGAGTCGAAATTTACCGGTATTGATGACGGGGAGCGCAACCAGACTCTGAACATAGTTCTTGAAGATGAGAAAAGGAAAGGAATTTTCGGCGATGTAACTGCAGGTGCAGGGAGCGAAGAAAGAGCTCAGGCCGGAGCAAAAGTTTACAGGTTTACCCAGAAATCTCAGTTTGCCGCGATCGGAATGTATAATAACATAAACCAGCAGGGATTCTCAGTTCGTGATTATATTAATTTCAGCGGAGGATTATCTGCCTTCTCCTCGGGTGACGGGCATGCGATCATTGGTGGTGAGAACAGCTTTCCTGTAAATTTCGGCCGGCCGGTTTATGGCATCGGCTCAAAC
The DNA here is from genome assembly GCA_963744745.1 of uncultured Bacteroidota bacterium. Taxonomy (GTDB): domain Bacteria; phylum Bacteroidota; class Bacteroidia; order Bacteroidales; family VadinHA17; genus LD21. The sequence continues at coordinate 691,945 of CAVUVD010000014.1, forward strand.
GGCGCCGCCGGCCTGAATTTTTCTGTTTCCCGCCCTGATAATGACAGGTTTTTCTTTAGTTACCTTGGAAATGGATCCAGAAGAAGACTTTCGGAATCATCCACACAAAAGAATTATACACCGTCCGGATCATTCCTTCTGGATGGTGAAGAACAAAGAGCAAAAACAGATACTGCACACAGAATCAATTTTGGCCTTCGTAATACTATCGGCTCAAAACAAAATGTGATCATAAACGGTGGATTCTCTTACAATTCCGCAACCGACGGATTGTCTTCATTTTCATCTGCCTGGACTGATGATTTTCAGGTAAATGACCTGACAAGGAATTCTAAAGAAATAGTTTCGCGGCTTGCAGGTAATACAGATGCATCATATCTTCTTAAGATTAATGAGGGACGAACTATCTTTAAATTGTCAGGCGGTTTAAACCTGTCAGGAAGCAATTCTGCAACCCGGTTCAGTAATGATTTATCATATTTTGATCCCCCGTCGGCTGAATTCAACAGTCAGTTTTATGATATCGGGACCAATTACGGGATCTACTCGGGAACTCTCTCGTTAACTCAGAAAATTTCAAAAAGGTCATTTGCCGATCTTTCACTGGGAATGAATTACTATGATGAAGAAATCGAAAGAGAGCAGGGAGACGTGGAGAATGGATCAACACTGATTCCCGGCCTGAGCCCGGTCTTCAGCAAGGCAGACAGAACTTTCAGGCCTGGTGTGAAATGGAAGCTGGTGACAACAAAAACAAACCTTACATTATCAATGCTCTCCTCAATAGGCGAATACGCAACAGTACTTAACGATGATCAGAGGCAGACAAAAGATTATGCATATCTGACTCCGGGGGCCTCACTCGAATACAATTACAGATCGGGACGGAGGCTTATGCTTGACTATTCCACTTTAGTCAGCACTCCCAGGGCAATGCAGCTTTTGCCTGTTGTAAATAATCTGAACCCGATGTCACTTGTCTATGGTAACCGTGATCTGGAGCCTGAGTATCTCCATAACTCAAGATTATCATGGTGGCTTTTCGATCAGTTCTCATTCACAACTCTTCTTACAAGCGTAAGGATGAGATATACTCTGAACAAAGTCGGATATTCGCGTGATATTGACAATGACCTGAAACAATCGGTTTCTCTTGTGAATATTAAGGATGATCTCACAACAGGAGGAATGATAGATTTTACTACTCCTGTCAAACCGCTTGGAATAAAGGTGAATCTTATTGCTGATGAGTCTTTCAGCAAGGGATCAGGTTTCATAAACGGGACAGAAAATGTAAACAGGAGCCTGACACAGAGGTTCTCCCTGATTCTGGGAAACAGGAAAAAAGAAAAATGGGATATCGAAACCGGCGCTTCCCTGACGATTGTGAACACAAAATATTCCCTTCAGAAATCGCTGAATGCAAAATATACTGATGTTGCATGGTTTACCGAAGCAAGGTATGTTCCCAGCAAGTTTCTTAGCTTTATGGCATCGTCAGACATAACAAAATATTCCTCCGGAAGCTTTAATGAATCAAGACTGGTTCCGCTTATTAATGCGGATGTGAGCTATTATTTCCTGAAAAACCAAAGAGGAATTCTGACATTGGCCGGCGTAGACATTCTCAATCGTAATACCGGCATCATCAGGATGAGCGAGCTTAATACGCTTACTGAGAGGAGATCGTCAATCCTGGGCAGATATGTTATGCTCTCATTCAAATACAGGCTCAACAAGCTTGGTGATGGTAAGGGGGGAATAGATATCCAGGTGAAGAGAAGATAACAAGAGATTTCTAATTAAAATTTTGTTCCGGCTTCCTGAACAATCATTTGCCGGAGCAGTTAAACAAAAGGCTGAAACAATTATTTGTTTTTCAGCCTTTTGACATTCTCAAACAAAATCATAGGCTAAATGATCATCTGAATTTGTGAAGTACAGGATAAACAATTGCTCCTGTCTGGCGTTATTTATCAGGGAATTTCAACAAGTACTATGAGCTACAGGTTACTTATTTCAGTTGCATTGTTTTTTGCAGCACAGACGCTTTTTTGCCAGGGACGCACAGATGCCAATATAATAGGCCATGTTGTTTCGGGTGATGATCATATTCCGTTTGCAACTGTCAGCCTGAAAGGTACATCGATTGGCACCAGGACTGACGAAACAGGGCATTACCAGCTCATTGATATAAAACCGGGGACATACATAATCCGGGCGCAATCAGTTGGTTTTAAGGCTGATGAAAAGGAGGTCATAGTTAAACCAGGCGAGACTGTCGAAATAAAATTCGATCTCGAAGAAGATTTCCTGGGTCTTGATGAGGTTGTGGTTACGGCAGACCGGAGCGAGATGAAAAGACACGAGTCTGTTTCGATTGTTAATACTCTTTCAACCGGATTGCTCTCATCCACCCAGGCATTGACCCTGAGTGATGCATTGTCGTTCTCTCCGGGGCTCAGAATTGAAAACAACTGTGAGAATTGTGGCTTTACACAGGTGAGAATGAATGGCATGGAAGGACCATATTCACAGGTGCTTATAAACAGCAGGGCTATTTTCAGCGGAATAGCAGGAGTTTATGGACTTGAACTTATTCCTTCAAATATGATTGAAAGGATAGAAGTTGTCAGGGGCGGAGGTTCCGCCCTGTACGGCAGCAATGCCATTGCTGGTACCATAAACATCATTCTCAAGGAGCCACTGGCAGCATCCTATGAAGCCGGTTTCAGCAGCGGACTCACCGGGTCGGGTGTTCAGGGGACAGGAGGTATTGCGCCTGATTTGTCTGTCAGCCTTAATACCTCAGTTATATCTGATGATAACAAAACAGGGCTCTCTTTATTCGGATCAAACAGAAACCGTTCCATGTTCGATTACAACAATGACGGATTTTCAGAAGTCTCGGACATGAAAAATCTATCCGTTGGAACCAGACTGTACCAACGGCTCGGACAGAAAGGAAAAATCTGGATCGATTACTTCACAATAAATGAAGAAAGAAATGGCGGCAATATGCTGGACTATCCGCTTCATGAAAGAGAGTTGGCCGAATCGGTGAAGCATGCAATTAATACAGGATCAGTTACATTTGAGAGATATTTCCGGGAGTATGATCTCTTTTCTGTCTTTCTTTCTGCACAACACCTGAAAAGAGATTCATATTATGGAGCTGTCAAATCGCTCAAGGATTACGGAAAATCAAAAGACCTGGCATATAACGCCGGGATACAGTACAAAACAGTTTTTGAATCTTCTTCCCTCGTTGCAGGGTTCGAAAATACCGGTGGATTCCTTACTGATAAGAAGCTGGGTTATCCCGATTTTGAGAATGCATTGATTGTTAATGATTCAATCACAACGGTTCCACATACAGAGAATGTCCTTATCGCTGATCAGTCAACATCGACAACCGGTTTATTCCTTCAGTACGACATTAGTATAGAAAAGCTCAAAATCGGTGTTGGAGGCAGGTTTGACCATTTCAGGGTCATCGACCGTACAAGGAATGATGAATTCAAATCCGGAAATGTCATTAGCCCAAGGGTCAGTCTTATGTATGAAGTTCTGAAAGGTTTACAGGCACGCGTAAGTTTCTCCAGGGGATACCGGGCTCCTCAGATGTTTGATGAGGATCTTCATATTGAAACCTCCGGATCGCGACAGGTTATTAATGTGAATGATCCCGGGCTGAAAGAGGAAACAAGCAGGAGCTATTCAGGATCAATTGATTTCAACAGGCTCATCGGAACAGTTCTGACTGGAATACTTGTTGAGGGTTTTTACACTGAGCTGATCGATCCGTTTTTTAATGAGATCGGTCAGCCCGATGAGAAGGGCAGGGTGTTTTATACAAGGAAGAATGCCCCGACAGGCGCAAATGTCCAGGGGTTGAATATGGAGCTCAAACTTAAGCCGTTAAAGGATTTTTCACTTACTTCAGGGTTCACCATCCAGTCGAGCATGTATAAAACAGCTCAGCAGTTTGAAACCAGGGATTTCTTCAGAACGCCGTCGGATTACGGTTTCTTTAATATCGACTGGGATTTTGTAAGAAACCTCTGCTTTTCAGTATCAGGAGTTTACACAGGCAGGATGCTTGTTCCGTATTTTGGTGTATTGTCAGATCCCAATACCGGCGAATTGAGAAGGTCTGAAAGGTTTTTTGATATGGGAAGCCGGCTGGAGTATAATTTAAAAATCAATGGAACGGGCATTCAGCTTTTTACAGGTATTAAAAACATCTTCAATTCTTATCAGTCTGATTTCGATACCGGAATATTTCGTGATCCTTCGTACATCTACGGACCAATACTTCCCAGGACAGTTTATTTTGGCGTGAAGCTTGGAAATAAGCTCGATTTGGAATGAAGTTATAGCTGGTTACATTTCTTCCATAATCAAATTATATTACAATAATCGCATTGTATGATTGAAATTCAAGCTGAAGAAAGAGATTCTTCAGTCGAAAACCTCCGCGGGCTTCGGTTTTCTCCTTCAGAATGACAACGCATGTTATGGTGAACAAGGGGAGTGAAGCGGCGCATTTTGAATCAACACACCTTCTGCAAAATGCGCCGCTTCACTCCTCCATACCTTCCAACCGCGATTGTCATCCTGAACGAAGCGAAGCGAAGTGAAAGATCTTATAAGACAGTGTACCAATTATATACATAGCTTGTCATTAGAAGTAATCTCCACTTCTTCCACAGTGATAATCAGCCTACCGGGGATATTATTCGTAAATCAAAAATCGTTAATCAGTATTCGTTAATCAAAAGGGATTTAAGAACAAGGATTAAGGATCTCAATTTTAAATCAATCTTAACCGCATAATACGTTATATTATAATATTTAATATAATATATATTATAATAAAATCACATCATCTCTTTGACCCTTAGATACTGATCCGGCCAGGAGACATCATCACCGAGTTCCCTGGCTGCCCTCAGTGGAAAGTAAGGATCACTCAGTAGTTTTCTTCCCATGAGAATAAGATTGGCTTTTCCTTCCCTGAGAATTGATTCCGCCTGAGTTGCGGAAGTAATCATGCCGACTGCAGCTGTCAGTATTCCGGTTTTTCTTATAGCTTCTGAAAACTGCACCTGGTAGCCCGAGCTGACAGGGACTTTCGCGTGAAAGACATTTCCCCCGGAAGAGCAGTCAATCATGTCAACTCCCAATTTTTTCAGTATTCCTGCCAGTCTCACACTTTCTTCGATAGTCCATCCACCTTCGGTCCAGTCGGTTGAAGAGATTCTGACAAAAAGAGGAGTCTCTTCGGGAATAACAGATCTCACGCTGGTAACAACCTCGGAGAGAAAGCGAATACGGTTTTCAAAAGACCCTCCATATATATCTGAACGCAGGTTGCTTAAAGGAGAAAGGAATTCATGAAGCAGGTATCCGTGCGCGCTGTGAATTTCGATTATTTTAAATCCTGCTTCGACAGCCCGTAGTGCGGCATCCCTGAAAGCGACTGTTAAATGCCTGATGGCTTCAACTGAAAGAGCCTGGGGTGGCCTGTTCGATTCAACAAAGGGTAATTCAGAAGGAGCAAAGGTATGCCAGCCACCTTTATCAAGCGGGAGCTGTTTGCCTCCCTGCCAGGGAACTGCACATGAAGCTTTTCTTCCGGCATGTGCCAGCTGAATGGCTGCTACTGATCCGTGTTTATGAATAAAATCAGTAATCTTTTTCAAATCTTTAATATGGTCGTCGCTCCATATTCCGGTATCTCCGGGACTGATCCTTCCTTCGGGAACTACTGATGTCGCTTCCATGATTATTAAAGCTGCACCGCCTGCCGCCCTGCTGCCAAGATGAACAAGGTGCCAGTCATTTGCATACCCGTTTGTAGCCGAGTATTGGCACATTGGAGATACTGCAAGCCTGTTCTTAAGTGTGATGCTCTTTATTGAAAGTGGGGAGAAAAGATTTGACATAACCTTGTTTGTTTGGTGGTAAAGGTAGATTAATAATATGAATTGGATCGTGATCAATGATCATGGTTAAATACATCATCATTTCTTTTGTATTAGCATTTTTTGAATAGTTTTATGCTCAAATAATATGACATGAAGAAAGCGGATTTATTATATGGCATTTTTCTTTTTGTGATTTCCTGTTCAGGCGGGCACAGCAATGAAGGAAAAACTGAAATTGCAAAATGGCATAATGACAAAAAAGGTGCAGTCTCAATAACTTATGATGATGGCACTGTTAATCAGTTTCGCAAGGCTATGCCCCTGATGGATGAACTGAACATGCCCGGAACATTTTTTATTAATACCGGAACGATCAAAGGCTCGGTTCATAAAGGAACATTTATCGGCAGATCCGTCAGTATGATTATAAAGGAAACAGAAACTATTAAAACCGACAGCAATAATTTTTTTGAGAGAGCGTCTGCGGCAGCATACCTGGGTCTGAAGGGAACACTTTCATACCACAGCAGCGCCGGATCGAGGATTGATGCGGGTAATGCTGATCGTGCGTACAGTCTGATTGATGAATTATATGCCAGGGTACGCAAAGGCGAATTTCAGCCTTTAAAAGATGCCACCTATGAAATACCTGATACCGTTGATGCATCATGGGATGAAATAAGAAGCTATGCTGCAAACGGTCATGAATTTGCAAGTCATATGGTTACTCACCCGAGGCTGGCTGCACTGGATGAGGCGAACACTCTTTACGAGCTTGAAAAAAGCCGGGACGAAATATTTAATCAGCTTGGTATAAAGCATATTATTTCAGGTGAAGTTCCATATGGCACTGAGAACAAAAGAGCAATTGATTATGCAAGCGCGGTATATCCTGCACTCCGGAATGGTATGAGGGAATCTTTTCTCAGGGAGGTTCATCGCAGCAGCAGGGAGAATCCCGGTAATCGTGATTCTGAATATGTTCAGTGGCAAAGGGGAGCAACAAGGAAGACTTCAATGCTGCTTATGAAATCCTGGGTTGACACTGCAGCTGTATATGACAATATGTGGTTGGTCCTTGTGTTTCATGGTGTTGATGGTATCGGATGGGAACCTCTTACAAGTCAGGTACTGAAAGAGTATTTTAAATACATTGCATCAAATGATGACCTTTGGGTTGCAACTTTTGGGGATGTTGCAAGATATATCCGGGAAAGAATGAACTCCCAAATCAAACCGGAAAGAAATGGAGATGAGATAATCATCAGTATCACCCATGGTCTTGACACAAGCCTGTATAATATTCCTCTTACACTAAAGACCAGGGTGCCATCAAGATGGAAAGAAGTAAGGGTAATGCAAGACAATCTGTCAACAACCGGCTTACCGAAGACTGACCCTGATGGCAACTACATTGTATTCCAGGCTTTTCCCAACAGGGGGCCGGTTATCTTAAGCTCGGAACAATAGCAATAAAAAAAGCCATTTCGACTTATACTGCTTTATGAGGAGTTATCCTTATGGATCTTCGTTTTACCTGAGCGGAACAGGCTTCATTGCCAATTAATCAGGTATTTCCACTTAAAAAAAATCAGGTGTATGGTAAATCAAAACCATGAGTTTATCCCCGGTTAGAATATGCTAAATAGACTATTTTTGTTTTTTTACAGGATTTTACAGATATGTCTGATAAACCTCAGATTCCTTCAGGGTTTTATTTTCAGATATTCGAAAATTCATCTGATGCAATATTCTTGCTGGATCAGGACAGAATAATCGAATGTAATTCGGCTGCACTCAGGCTCCTTGAATATTCAAAGGAGATGATCGTTGGACGGTTATACACTGATTTTTCAGCTCCCGGACAAACATTCCCGGAACTGGATGGCAGAAGCAGAGATTTCGGGTGGACTTTTCTGACATCTTCCGGCAACAGGATATCTGCATCTGTTTTTGCATCTCTGTGCCATTCTGAAAGAAGTGACCTGACACAGATAGTTGTACAGGAAAGTGCAAAAAGGAATTCAGAGGAAATAATGGCTGAAAATGCTTATTCCGAGCTGATCCTTGATATTTTTCCCGGTCTGTTCTTTATATATGATATTACAGAAGGATTTGAAAATGCAAGGCTTGTCAGGTATAATAATAAATGGTATCGTGAAAAGCTTGGATACAGGAAAGGTGATATACCTGATGCTTACCCGTTCTTCTTTTTTTCACCGGATGATGCCGGAAAAACAGCAGGTGTTATTGAAGAGCTTAAAAAAACGAAGTATTCTGATTTTGAAATAAACATAAGGCATTATGCCGGTTTTGACATCCCGTATCTTTTTGTTGTCAACATTTTGGAGAATGGGAGCAAGATTTTCTTTGCCGGAGTTGGGATTGATATTTCTGAACGGAAATATACAGAATTTGCACTGAAGCAGAGTGAGGAATATTTCAAGAATATTTTTAATTCAAGCACCGACGGGATTATGGTCCTTGACCTCGATATGAAGATCCTTAATGCAAATAATGCGATGCTAAGGATGTTCGATTACAAGTTTGAAGATATTGCCTTCCAGAATATCCTTGATTTCGTTCCGGATTCAGTCAGGAAGCTTATGTTTGAAAGATCGTTACAAATCGCAAAGAACGTAACACTGTCCACCCCTCGGAAATTGATGCAAAAAAACGATCCGGGGAATTAATCCCTATTGAGATAAACAGCATAATGATCAGGTATGGAGAAAGGGTTGGCATACTCGCAACAATACGCGATCTTACGGAACGCAAGATGCTTGAAAAGCAAATTTTCAATTCGGAGATTCTGTCGGAAGAACGTGAAAGAGAAAGGTTTTCAAAGGAGCTTCACGATGGTCTCGGACCAATTTTATCAACCTGTAAAATATATCTCCATTCGCTTAATGAAATGCTTGCCAGGGACAGCGAGCTGCTTAAGATATCTGACAGGGCTCTGACACTTCTCGATGATGCTCTTGTGAGCATTAAGGAGATATCCAATAATCTGAGTCCTCATGTCCTCAGAAATTTCGGACTCGTCCAGGCGATAATTGCATTTACACATAACCTTGAGAATATTTCAGACCTGAAATTCGAGGTTCACTATAATTATGATGAAAGATTAAACGAGATTATTGAATTTACTGCTTACAGAATCATAACAGAATTAATAAACAATTCTATCAAGTATGCTGAGGCATCTCTTGTTCTTATTGAACTGAATCTGAAAATGCCATATCTGTATGTCAGCTATAAGGACAATGGCAAAGGATTCGATTTTGCAAATACCCGGAACTATAAACGCGGGTTTGGTTTATCAAATATTGAGACCAGGGTTGATAAATTCAACGGGTCATACAATTATTTTTCAGAACCCGGTAAGGGAGTCAAGGTTGAATTCTCCCTGAAAATAAATCATTCTGATAAATGATAAACATAGCTATTGCCGAGGATATGCCAATTGTGCTCGAAGGAGTAGTGCTTCTGCTGAGCAGGATACCCGATTTTAAGGTTGTAGCGGAATATACCAATGGGAGAGAACTTCTGGAAAATATTGGCAATACCAAAGCTGATATTATTATAACCGATATCGATATGCCTGTCATGGATGGGATAACTGCAACACGTCTGTTAATGACAAGGTATCCGGACAAAAAGGTAATTGCTCTTTCGATGTATTCGGATTGTGATAGTTATTTTTCGATGCTGAATTCAGGAGCCCGGGGATTCGTATTAAAGCAATCGAGCAGTACGGAGCTTGAGAAAGCAGTAAGAGATGTGTTCAATGGAGGAATTTACTTTTCTTCTGAAATACTTCAGAATATAATAACTGATCTGGCAGTTACTCCAACTGGCAGCAATAACAGGGGAGAGTGTGCTCCTGAACTGACCAGAAAGGAAATAGAGATGCTGAAATACATCTGTGAAGGATTATCAAACAAACAACTTGCCGAGAAACTGTTGATAAGCGTTAAGACTGTTGAAAGCCGGAAAACAAAGCTCATAGAGAAAACTGCAGCAAAAAACTCATCCGGGCTGATAATCTGGGCGGTTAAGAATAAAGTTATAAACTTCTGATTTCAGGGTTTTCCCTTAAAAAAAGGCGGGATTCATAACCATATATCAAGAGAATTTACTGTATCCTTTACATTCTGGCATGCATATTTTTATATAAGTAAAATAAGAATCAGGAATATGGGGGACAAGATCGATGTGCTCATTGTAGATGACAATGAAAAATTCATTGAAGCAGTAAGTATGTTGCTTTCCATGAGGAAAAAATACTCAGTACTTGGGCGTGCCTTAAACGGGAAGGAGCTTCTCGAACATCCATTATTATATAAGGCTGATGTTATTCTGATGGATTGTGAAATGCCTGTTATGGATGGTATTGAGGCTGCAAGGCAGGTTAATTGCCGGTGCCCGTACAAGAAGCTGATTGCTGTTACAATGTTCGATGACCAGATGGACCTTCTTGAACTGCTTGGCGCAGGATTCAATGGCTATATATACAAACCTGACATTGCTTTGAAGCTTGAATCTGTAATTGAAAGAGTCTTCAATGACGAGTATGTTTTTGATACTAAAATGAGTAGAAGCAAATCATGAAATGTCATAAGTTAACACCATTAATATTTATTCTCGGGATTGTCCATTGCAAGGTTCACAGCCAGGTGGGAGGTGTTTCTGCGTCTAAACTCAATGCGTACTCGGCATCTCCAATCGAAAAAGGTAAAATAGAGTTTGAACCCTCTTTCATTATTGCTGTTACTCCAAATACTGAAGTTGATGACCCTGAAATGACAACTAGCAGCAGATCTTATCAGTATTCATCGGGTATGAATTTCCGTATGACCTATGGCTTACATAAACGCATTGAGGTCGGAGCTATTGTTGATGGATCAATCACATCTGCTTCCTTTGGAACTAAACTGCAATTCATTGAAAATAAAATCTGGCAGGCTGCGTTTATAACAGGGGCTAATCTCAATGGACTTAAGGAAATACATAACGGGAGTGATAACATGGAGATTGCTCACTCATATTCTGCAGGAATAGTCAATTCATTTTATATAAAGCCACGGTTGAGTTTTGATGCGGATTTACAGGTTAATAAATATTTTTCAAGGGAACTCAGCAGTGTTACGGGTCTTTTCATAAATGGAGATTTGGGGTATTACGTTTTTGAACATTTTCAGCTTATTACAGGAGTGAATTATTACAGTTATACCGGGCCGGATGTTTCTTCAGAGATGATGATTGAAACGGGCTTCACAGCAGAAGCCGCTCGTCAATTCATTCTTATGTTCAGGATTCCAATTAGTATTTATACCAGGAATTCCCAGCCCAGTTATGGATTTGCGATAGGTCTTAATATGACTTTCGACTAGTGTTAATTAGCTTATTAAAGATATATGAAAACAGTTTTGATAGCTGAAGATGAGTTCTCAAATTACCTTTACCTTGAAGAACTTCTTGAAGGCACAGACACAAAGCTTATATATGCTTCCAACGGGCATGAAGCAGTTGAGATATGCTCAAAGAACAATGATATAGATGTTGTACTAATGGATATAAGGATGCCGGTAATGAACGGTTATCTTGCCACAAAACAAATTAAGTCCATAAGACCTGATCTTCCCGTGATTGCTCAGACAGCATATGCCCTGGAGACAGATATGAAAGGATTACGGGCTGATTTTGATGATATCATTATCAAACCGATCAACAAAGCCATTTTCAGGCAGAAAATGCAGAAATACATTACTTTCTGATCGCCGGTGGTATCAGAAATGACCGAATCATTTCCTGTAAGGCAGGCTAAACAGAAACTCACTTCCTTTACCCGGTTCACTATTTACTGAAATATGACCGCCATGTCTCTCCACAGGCTCCGTGCAGATTATTAAGCCTAATCCACTGTTTTGTTTATTCATTGATCCTGTGGAACCGGATTGTGAATTTGGTTTAAATAACCCTTCACAGATTTCTTCGCTTATTCCTGTCCCGTTGTCTCTAACGGCAATTTTTGCGTAATTTCCGTCAGAGCTGCAAAGAATATCTATCTGACCTGATTCTCCTGTGAATTTTATTGCATTTGATATGAGGTTCCTTAAAATGGTTTGCAGCATATCGCGGTCAGCATAAACCATCATTTTACAGGAAGAATAAAAGAGAGATATCTTCTTCAGGTTTAACTGCGATTTGTAAAGAGCAATCGTTTCCCTGACAATCTGATCGAGGTCATAAGAATCAGGTTTAAACTCAATCTGGCCTGTTTGAGCTTTAGACCAGGTAAGAAGGTTATCAAGGAAGCTCAATTTGTGCTTTGTTGCTGAGTCTATTTCCTGGAGGAACATTTTGATTTTTTCTTTGGTATAGGTGTCGATATTATCAAGAAGAAGCTCGGTAATCCCCAGGATACCGTTGAACGGGCTTCTCAGATCATGAGCAATGACCGACCAGAGTTTGTCCCTGCTTTCTTAATTGGTACAACGAGTTCACGGATAAGAGGCTGTAGTGCAAAATTCCTTGAGAGTTCGTGTCGACCAGGCCTGAAGGGATATGGAATTCTGATCGTTATCAAAAAAATGAAAAAAACCAATAGGGCTTTCAGTCAGTATACTTATCTCATCAATTGCCTTCTGGAGTATTTCTTCTGTTCTCTTCCCGTAATGCTCGAGCAGGGTAATCCTGACTTTGATTATATCCTCAGTGATATGCTTTTCTTTTAACATGATATTATGAGGGTGACTGTTGCCGATGATCAATCAGAAGTACCGAGATGTTTTCTAACCACAGATATAAGCTTTTCTTTATTGATCGGTTTGGGTATGCAACCATGAAAGCCGTATTTTTTTAATTCTTCGGGAGATGTAATCGGGAAAGCAGTCTGGGCATATACAGGTATAACGGGGTAGAGTTCCTTTATGAGATGAGCAGCTTTTATTCCATCCATAACAGGCATTTTTATATCCATAAAGATCAGCCTGACATCAGGATGTTCCTTAAGTAACCTCAGGGCTTCCAGACCATTTTTTGCATGATAAGGCAGACAGTTGATATCTTGCAGTACTTCCCGGATAAAGAGATAATTAATATCATCATCTTCAGCAACAAGGATTTCATTCTCTGCATTTCTTTTCCCGTGATGATCATTTAAACTTCTGAACTCACTATTGGGAGCCGGGATTGTAAAGAAGAACGTAGTTCCCACGCCAGGTTCTGATTCAAGCCATATTCTGCCATCAAGTAAGGCAATCAGACCCTTAACAATCGAAAGGCCCAATCCAGCTCCGGGGTAATTTCTGGTATCTGTCACCTCGACCTGTCTGAATCTTTCAAAAATCACTTCAAACAGATCCTTTTCAATACCTATTCCGGTATCACTGACGAAAAACTCAAAGTTGTTCCCATTCAGTTTGTACCCAAACTCTATATTACCCTGCCTGGTGAACTTAATTGCATTCGATATGAGGTTTGAGAAAATGTGTTCAAGTTTTTCCCTGTCTGTGTTAATCGTTTGATCTGATCTGCTTTTTACAAATTTTAATCTCAGGTTTTTATACCTGGCTGATGATCTGAACTGCAAAACAAGACCCTGCATAAATTCATTGATTTTGAACCTGGTTTTGATGACACTCATCTGGTCGGAATCTAGCATTGAGATCTCGATCACATCAGTAATGATGCTGAGCAGTTGCCGGCAGCCATCCTGGATAAGATTTGAAAAATTCCTTTTCTTTTCCTCCGAAAGTCCAGGTTTCATGAGCATTTCTGAAAATCCCATTATGCCGTTCATCGGAGTCCTGATCTCATGAGAGATATTAGCAAGAAATGCCGATTTTAGCCTGTCACTTTCTTCCGCTTTATCCTTTGCTTTGATCAGTTCGTTTTCAAGTTCTTTTCTCTCTGTTATATCATCGATTGTCAGAAGAACCATTTTTTCAGGAAAGCTGCTGATCACAGATGTTGAAACAAGGACTGTCCGGTTGACCATATTTTCAGATTTCCCTGATATTACCTGGGCTTCGACCTTAAAGAACTCCCTGCCTGATTTGAAAGTTGCAGTAACTGTATTAAAGAGAATACAACTTTTACAGACTTGATTAAATCCGCAACCTTCAGGGCTCTTGCAGGCATTAATGCAATTCAGAACATTTCCTGGCTTTAATCCTGTCGGATACTCTGTTTCAAGCCCGGTGAATTCCATTCCGAACTTGTTCATTTTTAATATTTCAGTTTTTTCGTCGAGGAGTATCATAATAACAGGAGCGCTGTTGAACATTGCATTTAACTGCAGTTCACTGTTTTTAAGCCCAAGCTCTGCGTTTTTCCGTTCTGTAATGTCCTGGACAGTGCCTCTGATTTCCTTGAATGAACCATCATCGGACCGGATTACTTTTCCGATCACATGAACCCAGGCGAATCCGTTATCCTTGATTATTCTGAACTCATGAGAAAACTTCTCAGTGCCGGTCCTTACAGCCTGTTTTACTTTTTCACCGATATCCGACCAGTCCTGGTCTGCTACACAGAGATGGAAATCATTGTATTTGAGAACTGAATTAGTCGAATTAAGTCCGAAAATCTTTCTGGTCTCTGAGGAACAGTTTAATACCTTCGTTTCTTTAAAATATTCCCAGTTTCCAATTTTGGAGATATGCTGTGCTTCTTCAAAGTTACTTTTATCATCAGGAGCACCATTGCCTGAGATTCTGGCTTTTTTCATTTGAAGGTCAAGGTTAGGTATCGGCCATGGTAAATATATTAAAATCTGTCATTGCTGCAACAACACCATATATATTGTTATGGTATGCTGGCTTCCGATTCCCTTTGCCTGCTTCCCTCGTAATTCGCGTTTTTACGCCGCGTTTTTTATGAAGGGCTGCCTTACCTTGATACTTTTTTTACAAAAATCTGCTTTGGATAGCCTTTTCTTATAAGCTCATTCCTGTGCGCGTAAGCTGCATCTTTAGTTTCAAATGTACCGGTTGTGTACCGGTAGAACCTGTCATCTTCATTATACATGATCTTAATATCGTTTATGTACCTGAAGTATTTAGCGTCAACCGGTTTATAAAGCGCAATAACCTGAACAGTATAATACAGAACCTCGCTGTCGCTGATCTTTTTATCCGATTCATCGTTCACCTTCATATTCCTGATTAGCAGAGATGTATCTACTGAAGCGACCTGGGGTATATTCTGAAGGTCTATTTTTTCATAAACCAGGGGTTCAGGTTCCATCTTCTTAACAGTATCTTTCAGCAGTGTGATATTGATTTTCAGTTCAGGATCGGGATAGTTTTGGGCTATCATTGTATCAACAGCCTGGTTAAGGAAACCAGTACTTGAATACATTATTTTGAACAAGCCCGGTGCCACATTGATACCGTAGTTGCCTGTTCCGGTTTCGGGATTACACCTGTATAGTGTGTCTCCGCTTACTCTATCGATCACTTTAACTGCAACTTTGCTGAGATCTGCAACCGTATCAGCCATAGCGATAATGCCGGAAATCAGATAAGGTCTTTCTTTTTCCCGTTCTGTCATGTCGAGGAAAAAGATCTCCTTCTTCTTATAGCCTGTTGTCATTGAATAAAATGCATTCACACCGTTTTTAAATGGCTGGAAGAATTTATCATCATCGGCTGAGTTTACAGGATAACCCAGGTTAGAAGGTGCTCTCCATCCGGCCGATGTAAGCTGGCTTTTGAAGTTATCATAACCTCCCATCGAGTTATGTCCCTCAGAGCAGAAGTAAAGAGTTGAACCATTATCTGTTATGAAAGGAATATCTTCATTGAATGGTGTATTTATCTCCGGACCAAGGTTAACAGCCTGTCCCCAGTTCCCGGAACCATCGAGTTCCGAGACATAAATATCGAGATTCCCAAAGCCTCCATCCCTGTTGCTTGAGAAGTATAACTTTTTACCATCGGCAGAGAAGGAAGCATGCGATTCGTAATATTTGGTATTAATATTCTTATTAAGCTTTTTAATGGGTGTCCATTTTCCGTCGACAAATTTGGAGGAATAGATTGCACCATCATAGTCGTCGGTTTTGTATAGTAGTAATTCTGTACCGTCAGCATTCAGAGCGCAGGACGAGCAATCTTTCCCAGCGTTCAGATCCAGTGTTATTTCAGCAGGTGTTTCCCACCTGCCCCCTGTCTTGCGGGAGAAAAACAATGCATTTTCTATACCACGCCTTTCAGTATAAACTATCGAATTTCCATCATAACTCACAGCGGGGTTTTCGTTTATGGAGCCCATGCTGAATTCGGCACCCAGAAGTTCTTTTCCGAATAAAACAGGCACCTGCTTGAAACTCATTGCATTCTTGCATGCAAGAATCTGCTGATCAATGAAATCGATGTTCTCCATTCCTGAAGCAGCCCCTTTATCCTTTGTAATCCTGTTAAAATCCTGAAGAATAGAGAGTGATTTTTCATAATTGTCATTGATCATATATGCTTTTGCCAGTGAAAAGTAAACCTCAATCGGGGATTTCAACTCCTTGTATGAAATAGTTTTGGAGTCGAAGCTCACACCTTTAATTGCATCTTCCAGATAGGTTATGGATTTTTCTTTCTCACCGGGAATATTGAGATAGCATGTACCGATTTTATATTTAATATTCAGATTATCGGGACTTTCGATCAGTAGATAGAGCTGGTTTGCCAACTCATATTCCTCGTATATGAAATATGATTCCGCCTGTGTAAAAATTTCTTTGATTTCCGCCGGAACCTGGCTATGTGTCTTTGTGTTCAGCAGCAAACAGGTAAAAGATAGCGCCAGTACCCGCAATATTTTGATTTGATTTTTTTTCATTTTGATCAGATTAATGGTGAATAATCATATACAGATTGACTCCTTCTGCAATGATTGAATTACTTTATAACTGATACAACACCAACACCTGATCCCTGCTTATCGTTTGTAAAGTCATAACTTAGCTGGTAGATTCCGCTCTTTTTGCAAGTGAAATCAATTGAAGTATAAACTTTGCCGGATTTCTGGTCAAATGATGACAGAACAAGGTTCTTTGCTTCATCCTGCATATTCAGTACAAGCGCCCCATTTGACCCGTCCATGTTGCACATTGTGAATCTGTATGTCATGCCCTGCCATAGTGAAATGTTAGCTTTAAACCGATACTCCGCCGCCGCATCGGCTTTACCAAGCTGGACTCTGAAATCCTTGAGGTACTTGGCATCGCTTCCACTTCCTGAAAGGCACTTTACAACCTGTTGATCACTTTCCTGTGCATTTACCAGGAACATGGTAAAAAAAAGCAACGAGAGAGTCAATAAAAAATTTTTCATATCTACTGAATTAAATTTCATATATAAAGGTCTTTTTAATTTCACATTTTTGAGCTTTTCCTGTTAAAAATGTTACCGGCTGCGTCGATCCCTTTCCTGAGAAGATCGAAATATAAAGCCAGGTAAAGGAGTATTGCCATTATCCATAAAACTCCGAGATTGAACCAGATGGTGTCAATCCTGTATCCGGCAATGTATTTCGAAGGAGAAAAGAAATGTGATCGGAAAGAGATTTTCGAATTTCCGTCAGGATCCAGGAAAACAGGCTCGAAATTCTGGATCAGCTGGTCGCCATCTCTTAAGATCTTGGTTTTTTCCGGCACTTTTCTCACGATCTCTGAGAGGAATTCATTATTATAACGGTCCCTGAAAGCCTGGTACTTGTCAGTTCCGCCAAGCTGCTTTTCGAGGTTGGCAATCATATTATCCTTTTTGTCATTCGCAGCATTAAAGACAACGATGTATTGTTCTTCAAGGCGCTTCAGGAATGATTTGCACTCTGCAGCAACTGATTCATTGAAGTTGTCTGTATTTAAAAAGCCTGGGTCAATGCCCTGGATTCCAGGGAGAATATTCATTTCTTTAACGAACTCCTTTCTCAGAATGCCAAGGTTGGATTCCAGCTTTTCCTTTGATGCCGGATCATCTGATTTCATCAGTGATTCCGATTCGTTAACGATTTTTTGAAGCTCAGGAATCAGGAATACCTGCCTGTAGTTAGCATGACTCTCGATGCGATCAATACTGTAAAACAATCTTTCATACCTGTTATTTTTGAATTGTGTTACTGCAAGCGCTTCGTATGCCCATCTGGATGCCATAACATCTGCAATCACCGGTGCATTACCTTTTCCTCCTCCAAAAGACTTATTAATCTTGTCAAAGTTGAACATTGCACCACCCAGAGCCATTTGTGGTATTACCAGAAGCGGAATCAGAATATAGATTGTTACCGCCGAGTTGAAAGCTGAGGAGATGTTCAACCCCAGGATATTAGCAAAGCAGGCTGCTGAGAAAAGTACAACCCAGTATTCTGCAGTAAGTCCTTTAATTCCAAGAATCGAATTGCCTATTAAGGTAAAGATAAGCACCTGTATTGCTGAGAGTGTAAAGAGTATTATTATTTTAGAGAAAAGGTAGCTTGACCTCGAAAGATTCAGAAACCGCTCTCTTTTGAGGATTTTCCTGTCTCTGAAAATCTCTTCCGCACTCACTGAAAGTCCTACGAACAGAGCGATTACAATGCTCATGAAAATGTATGGCGGAAGATTTTCATTCTGCGCAAAAATATACCCTGATTTTTTTTCGGGAATATATTTTATAATTGCCGTGAGGAAAAGGGCCATGATCGGCGCCTCGAGAAGGCTTATAAGCATGTACTGAAGGTTACTGACCTTTGAAAGTACATCCCTTTTGATAAAAATCTCAAGCTGTTTAAGTCTTTCAGGGATCTGGAATGACTTTGCAGGTATATCCGATACTTCCTCAATCTTCCTGGGTTTGAAATTCTGAGAAAACAATTCATTCCAGTCGGCAGGATTCTTTATTCTCTGGCGGGTAAATCTTCCAAAATCATCTACTTCCTTCGACTCGATTATGCTGAAAAGAAGTTCAGGATTGACGTTTCCACAAGCATGACATTCGCCAATTTCAGCATTTATCTGCTGAGTAACTTTCTTGAAGTACATAACTGCTTCAATAGGGTTGCCATAATAGATTGGAAAACCTCCGGTATCCATTAAATACACCCTGTCGAACATTTTAAAGATATCGGATGAAGGCTGATGTATTACTACAAAGATCAGCTTCATCTGAAGAGATAATTCTTTCAGAAGGTCCATTACATTCTCAGAGTCTCTTGAAGACAATCCTGATGTCGGTTCATCAACAAACAATACAGACGGTTCCCTTATCAGCTCGAGCGCTATGTTCAGTCTTTTTCTTTGTCCACCGCTTATTTTCTTGTTCAGAGGAGTACCAACCTTAATGTCTTTGATTTCAAACAATCCAAGGTCGGTCAGGGTTTTATCGACCTTCTCCCTGATCTCTGCATTATTCAGATTATTGAAGCATAATTTGGCATTGTAATACAGGTTCTCGAAAACAGTGAGGTCTTCCATAAGGAAGTCATCCTGAGCAATATATCCTATCAGACCTTTGGCAGTATCTGCATCTTTGTGAACATCGATCCCATTGATTTTGACCGATCCTTCAGTCGGGATATCAATGCCGGAAAGAATATTCATAAGGGTTGTCTTTCCCGAGCCGCTCGCCCCCATGATACCGATAAGTCCGAATTCTTCGCTGATATTTATATTGATAAGTGCGGTTTTGCCATTTGGGAATTTGTGATTAATATTTTCAGCTTTGAATGAAAGCTTTCCGGTAATATCACTGCGGAGAAATCTTGAAACAACGTCGTTATAGTATATTGTCCCCTTTGGTAATCTCAGTGTGCTTCCATGCGGGAAGATGTAAATCTTCTTTATGTTAAATAATAGTCCGTTTATTGAAAGTTCGCTGTTGCCGCTGTATTTTACAAAGTAAAGATCAGAATTTTTAATTCTCAGTATGAAGATGTTTTTATCAATCCCCGGAGAATGCATGTAGTTGGATCCGGATAATCCGGATTCGCTATTGCCGATAATCAGAATATCTTTTGAGCTGATATCCTCAGATTTTTCAGCTATAATAAAACTGTTTATGAGATCTATCTCTTCCGGGGAAATATTGAAGACAGTAGCGACAGTCCGTATTATTCCCATTCTCTGTTCGGTGAAAAGCTGTTCTGACATCAGCATTTCGAACAGACGTAACAATACCACGGTTTTCTGCTTCTGTGTCAGTGTTTTATTAATCTTCCTGCAGATTGCGAGTGTTCTTACGGAATCCTTAACAGATGTCAATTTCCCAGTGCCTGTTCCCCCTTCTTTCGTATCACTGTCCGGACTGCCTGATTTTTCATCATAGTCTGAAAGATACTCTTTCACTTTCTGATGATTCAACTGTGATTCAAGGAAAGATTTGACGAATTCCCTTTGTTTTTCCGTGGAACCGTCATCCTGCTTTGCAATGATCGCAAAGAGTTGCATCAGGGCTCTTAAGATTTCCTCACTCATTTACAGTGATATTAATTAACTGAAGTATATTAATATTCTTTCAATTCAAACGGCAAGCCAACAATTTCCGAGTATTCTTCACCGGCTTCCTTCATGTCTGAGTCACTGGCCAGATAATTCCATATCACCTTAAGCTGAGTTCCATTCTGATAGATCTCCTCAAGTTTCAGAAGAATATCGAGAATCAACTTAGATGATGCTGTATTGAAATATTCAAGTTTAAATGACAATGAAAAACCCGCCAGGGGATTTTTGCTGAATTCCTCGAGCCATTTGATTACCGGCTGGTAAAAAACTACAACATCCTCAGGCAGTGATCGCCCTGATATTTCAAAAGTATTATTCGTAGGGTCAAGGATTACATTCGGAGTATCTTCGGTTGCTGTGATTTTGATTGTTTCCATTTTATCTTATTTAAATTTTTTCTTTTGTGACTCTTATCAGAAGTGAAAAAACGGAATAATCGCCGTTCAATTCATCAAAGCTGAAACTAAGCTTATTCTCTGACTTTCGTGCAATATCTATGATACCTATTCCGGCTCCGGAATTTTCTGATAAAGTAGTATTGAGTCTTACATCTTTATACAGCTGTTTAAGCCCTTCCTTGTCAAGAGTATTAACCTCTTCAAGCCTTTCTTTCAGCTGAGGTATTCTGTCGTTTAATATAAGGTTACTTGAAATGAGTATATACTCATTCTCATTGGCTCCAAGGATGAACACAGACGAGACGTCAGGGACATCTCCGGCTTTCTCAATCCTGTTCTTGCTTATATTCTGAAGCATTTCCACCATTATATTGAAAATCTTTCTCCTCGTGTTATCTTCTACATTTTCTGATTTGAATTTTCTTTCAGTAAATGACAGAAGTGTCTTATTGAGTTCCTGGGAGAATTCACCACAATACACAAGCATAATGTCTTTTTCATTCATCAGCTTATGAAAATCGTAAATATGTGATAGGGGAGAAGGTCCTGTTTTCATTTCTTGTATATTTTGAATTTCCATAATCCTGTTAATGATCTACCAAAGTTTTTAAGGAGAAGAAATAATATTCATCATCAATTTGCTTAAAATCGAAATCCAGGGGATTGCCGGTTTTCCTGGCAATCTGGACAAGACCAAGTCCGGAACCTGCATTTCCTGAAAGTGATCCGTTCCTGATCATATATTTATAAAAATCTTTAAGATCATCTTCAGACATGGTATTGATTTTCAGAATTTTGTCCCGCAGCTCGCTGACCTTCTCACTTTTCACGACGTTGCCACTAAAAATAGAATAGCCTTTTTCTGCATAACCAATAATGAAAATATTTGAGCGAATATGATCACTCTTTTCACTATGCTGCGTGATGTTTTGCAGGCATTCGATCATAACACTGAATACCCTGCTCTTTATTGTTGAATCGGAGCTTACCAGGTTAAGTTTATTCTCGGTAAGGTTCAACAGAGCAACAACAATATCCTGGGTCATCTCACCCCTGTAGCAGAGCATAATCCGGTTATGGTTCATCTGGTTCCGGATCTGGTCCACATACCTCAGGTCATTTATCAAGAATTCATTCATTCCGCTTAAAATTTTAGTCCTATAATTAATATATCATCAAGTTGATTTACTGTGCCTCTCCATTCCTCAAAAGTATTTCTGAAGAGATTGCCCATCTGAAAAATGCTCAAATGGGTATTTTCCGTTATCAGTTTTCCAACTCTTTCACTATTGAATCTCTCCTTGCCTGTTGAACCCCCGAACTGATCGGGAAAACCATCTGTCATGAAATAAAAAGCATCGCCACGCTTTATTTTGATTCTGTGGTTTGTGAAATCCTTGCGATTCCTGTATTGTGTGCTGCCGACCGGCCATTTATCACCTTTGATTTCGGTCATTATGTTATTCGAAACATGATAGAGCGGGCGGTGTGCTCCTGCAAAATCCAGCTCTTTCTTTTTCAGATTGATCCTGCAGAACGCAGCATCCATACCGTCGTTTATTTTGCTGCCGGGTTCGGCCTGTTTAAGTTTTTCGACAACGTTCTTATGCAGCCTGTTAAGAATATCGCCGGCATTCAGACCCGATTCCTGGCTGATAATAGAATCCTGGAGGAAGAATCCTATAATAGACATCATAGCTCCGGGGACCCCGTGACCCGTACAATCCATGGCGCCGATATAGATTGATTCTCCCTGTATGAGCAGCCATGGGTAATCCCCGCTCACAACATCTTTCGGCTTATAGAACATGAACGAATTCGGGAGGGTCTTCCGCAGTATCTCCTCTGTGGGCATAAGAGCGCTCTGGATATTGTATGCATAATTAATGCTGTCGCTAATGCTCTTGTTCTTTTTCCTTATCAGTTCCTCCCTCGACTTTGCTTCTGTAATATCATGACAAACGAAAAGGACGGATTCAGATTCTCCGTTATCACTGAATTCAGGTATTGCATTAACCTGCATGAACCGGTTCCCTGAAGGAGTAGGGAAGGTGATCTCTGCGGTCTTTTTCAGCTTTGTGCCTGCAGATTCATCAAGAAGGTTCTTGAGGCTGGTTATAACGGATGGATCCATTTCGGTGTTGCTAATAGGCTTTCCGATGTATGATTCTTTCTTAAATCCTGTATATTCTTCAATCACAGGATTAACATAAGTGCATCGGCTGAAGATATCGATTCTTATTATAATATCCGAGCTGTTTTCTGAAAGAGCCTGCATCTTAGCTCTGATCATTTGCTCCCTTGCTGCAGTTCTTTGTTCTGAAATATCTCTTGAATTAACAACAAAACCGTTTATAACATTATCATTCAGAAGGTTTTTCCCTGTAGCCTCCATCCAGATAACATCACCGTCTTTCCTGAAGTATCTGAACTGGAGTGTCAGTTCCTTTTCAGGAAACGATGTGAGATCTGATAGCAATTGTTTATACCTTTCAGTATCAAGCGGATGAACATTTCCGATATCATTAAGTCCGATAAGCTCTTCAGGATAATATCCCAGGATTGTCTTAATTGAAGGACTGACGTACTTAATCTTTCTTTCTTCTGAAATTATGGTAATGACTTCCTTTGAATTCTCAAGCAGTATCTGGATTTTTTTCCCGGCATTATGCACCTCCCTGATCTGTTCTCCGAGCATTACGTTTGCAGCTTTGAGATCTTCCTGTGTTTTGAGCAGGTCTTCTGCATTCCTGGTCAGCTGTTTCTTCTGAACAATCAGTTCAGAGCTCATCATCTCCGATTTGCGAAGAAGTTCAAAAGTTCTATGTGATGTTTTCAGGTTTGCTACAGTTCGTGCTATAATTACACTGACCTCTTTAAGCAGCTGGTACTGGTGTTCTGAAATACTCCCGAGTGATGCAAGCTCGAGAACTCCATAAACCGTATCGTTAGTGATCAGGGGTGATATTATAAGTGATTTTGGTTTCCTCTCCCCAAGCAGACCTGATGTGATCGTCATGTAATCATCCGGAATTTCCGTCCGGTGTATTATCTCTTTCTCCACTGCTGCCTGGCCGACGAGCCCCTGTGCAAACCTGAACTCGGCATGAAGGTATTTCCTCCGGTTGTAAGCAAAGCAGGATTTCATCCTGATTATTTTTTGATCTTCCTCCTCATCAACAAGATAAAAAGCGCCCTGAACAACTCCATCGAGCTTTCTTACAAGATATTCGAGAGTCTCATTGCTTAACTTTTCCAGGTCAGTACAACTCTGAAGGAGGGCGCTTATCTCAGTTGATATACGGTTTATTTCATGCCTTTCTTTTTCCTTTTCCGATGTCTGGATAAGTGTTGTGCGCATTGATTCAAGAGCCCCGGCAAGTACCGTTTCTCCATTTACTGCTTTGTAAGGCTTATCAAGCTCTTTCTTTTCTATCTGGTTTACAAAATCAACAGTCTTCTGTATGATATTCTCAAATTCTGAAATCCTGTTGTTCTGCTCATTTTGCAGATCAAATATCTTTTTGCCCGTAAATGCCCCGGTAATAAGAGCGAGGACGGGCAGAAGGTTAATCAGGTAAAATTCATTATTCTTTTCGTAAAGCAGGTGAAGGCCCGCAGAAGATATTGATTGTCCGGAGGCAAGAATAGCAAAAGCCAGAACCATACAGGTAAGGATCAGTCCTGCCAGTGCAAATCCGGCAGAATAGTACAGTATCAGCTTTGTTTTCTTATCCCGGAACATTTACTTCTTCAGTTTTTGCATTTGAGTATCTGTTCTGCAATCGATGGTGCGATCATATCAAAAAAACGTTCATCTTCATCGGTGAATTTACGAAAAGATGACAGCTCTATTACAGCCAGCACATCATTTCCTTTTTTAACAGGGAAGATCAGCAGGGAAACAGGTGCCGCTTTGCCCAGACCGGATTCAATTATAAAATAGCCATCCGGTATGTCGGTGAGGTTCATTATTTTGCCATCTTTTGCAACCTGCCCGGGGAATCCTTCTCCGATCTCCAGTATGTTATGTACATTTTCCGGATCGGGTGATGCAAAACCCGAAACGAAGCGAATAACACCATGTCCATTCATTTCATCTCTGATGAAGAATGCTCCCTGGCATATCTCTTTCATCTTGGCTATACGTGAAAGGCATTTAAGTGAATACTGCGGCAGACTTGTTCCGCTAAAGTTGTTATTACTGATGAAACTCTCAGCCAGATCCTGCTCTGTAACGTTCTTAAAATCCTGTTGGCTTTCAGGGAGAAGACACTGAACATCGTCTTTTAAAGATCTCTCCCTTTGCTTCATTTCAAGAAAATTGAGCATAATTGTTATTTTTAAAAGAATTAATAAATTCCGGCATTTCACTATCTTTCAGAATCTTATGAGGTCTGAAATACTTCAGTACCTCAGCCGGCATCTGTGCAAACTGTGCATTTTGAGGGTCCTGGATCACTGTAAACGCTCCGTTTTTATATGCACTGAAAAGCCCCCGTGATCCATCTTTATTTGTTCCCGAAAGGAGAATGCCCGCCATACTGTTACCCAGGGTTTTACCCGCTGTGTCAAAGGTAAGATCAATGGAAGGCCTGGAATAATTTATATCTTCTTCTGTTGACAATGCAAGTGTTCTGCCGGGTTCAATAAACAGGTGATAATTTGCAGGACTGAGAAAGACGGTACCAGGTTTAAGAAGGTCTTTATCAAGAACTTCCCTTACCGGCAGGACTGAGTTAATATTGAGTGATTCAGCAAAGCCATTCCTTACGTCCCTTAACCTGTGAAGGCAAAGCACGATCGGAAGCGGAAAATCAGCAGGGAGTGAAGAGAGTATTTTACGTACGACGTTGTAGCTCCCTGCCGAACCTCCAATAATGATCACATCAATATCCCTTAAAATCATTATCACAACATTTATTTCAGATTACTGAATTTTCTTTCAGCAATTTTCCTGTAAATTTTTTCTTCAAGACTTACTTCATTAAAACAATATGCTTCCCGGCACCAGCGAATGGATTCCTTGGATCCGATTGCCAGGAATGCTCCTATAAGCATGCTCTTGTTTATTGTAGTCAGAACCTTTTCCTGCAGCTCCGAATTGAAATAGATAAGTACATTTCTGCAGAGTACCAGGTCAAAAGCAGAAAAGGGTTCATCCGCCGTAAGATCATGCTGACGGAATTCAACATTTTTTATCAGCTTAAGATCGAATTTCACTTTATCGTCAGAAATTTCATAATAATCTGCAAGATTCCGGTTCCCCCTCATCTGATCGTAGCTCCTGCCATTTGTCTCCTGATTTTTTAACTTAAACACGCCTGTTGCTGCCGATTTAAGTACATTACTGTTCAGATCAGTGGCAACAATTTCTGTTTTATCAAGTAAACCGGCCTCATTGAGAAGTATCGTCATCGAGAAAACCTCTTCACCGGTAGAGCATGCTGCATGCCAGATTTTAATCGCAGGTTTTGCAGCTAACAGTGGAAGGACAATGTCCCTGAGAGTACTCCAAAACGATGGGTCCCTGAACATTTCAGTGACATTAACTGTGATTTCTTCAATGAAATTATCAGCGAATCCGTCCACCTTCGTGATATTCCCGATAAGCGCTTCAACATCCCTGATTCTCTTTATCTGGGTGAATCTGATGATCCTTCTCCTGAAGGAGGAAAAAGCATAATTACTGAAATCGGGACATGTTGTAACTTTCAGTGCTTCAACAATCCTGTTAATATCATTTACAGAAATATCTTCCACTATTTTTGATATTGTAATCAGTTCACCACCTGCTGTGTTTATATTGTTAAAAATATTCCTGCAGGAGGAACATCTTAACAGCAAAAACACCTGAATTAATAAACCATGCACTTGTTTGAAATGCGTGGAAATACCTGAAAAAATATGTGGTTTTTACCCTGACACCGGCTCTTTCGAAAGATGAGACTTATTAAAGACTTTTGGGCATGAAACTATAAGGCTTCATTGATGCCGGCCGGTAACAGAAAAGTAAACTTGCTGCCATTTCCTTCTTCACTTTCTACCCATATTCTGCCAGAGTGTTTTTCTACAAATTCTCTGCAAAGCACCAGTCCGAGCCCTGACCCTTTCTCATTAATGGTCCCCCCTGTAGAAATGTTTGATGATTCACTAAACAATCTGAGCCTGGATTCTTCTGAAATGCCGATACCTGTATCCCTGATTGAAATCGCTGTCCCGTTCTCTATGATATTTGCATCGATACTGATGAATCCACCCGGGTTTGTAAATTTTATTGAATTCTGAATCAGGTTCCTGAGAATGGAATTTAGCATGTTAACATCTGCATGGCAAAAAATATCACCTGAAATATTGTTCTGTATCTGAATGTTTTTGTTTTCAGCCTGTGAAATCAGAATCTCTATTATCTCCGGTATTACTTTATTCAGGTTTACAGCTACCGGGTTAAAATCAAATTGTCCGCGTCTTGATTTTGCCCATGCGAGAAGATTGTCAAGCAGTGCAAGGACATTTTCTGAAGTATCAGAGATTGACTTAAGGAACAATTCTGATTTTGCCGGATCATATTTACCGTAATTTTTCTTAAGTAGTTTTGAAAGATTCAGAATACCCGAGACCGGGCTTCTAAGATCATGTGCTATAACAGAAAACATCCTGTCTTTTGTTGCATTCAGCTCAGATAATTCTTCATTCAGCATCTTTAATTCCTTTATCTGGTGGAGTTCTGTAATATCCTGGATAAAAACGGCAAGTTTGGTCACTTTACCAGATTCTGTTTTTATTGGATAAATCTGGTTATAAAAGTATTTCCCGTTAGACACATTCTGAAAGCGAACATTTTTTGCCTCTTTAACCGATTCCTTCAACTTCCCGGGGAACAATTCCGAGATATGACTAAATAATTTCGTGGCAGTTCTGCCCATAATTTCTTCAGGAGTTGTCTCAAAGAGCAGGGATCCGGCCCGATTGATGTGAAGTATCTTATAATCCGAGGCGTTGATGAGAATATTTGTGCTTCCTGAAGCATTAAGCAGAGTCTTGGCAGTCTTCTCACCCTCCCTGATGATTTGCTCATTCAATTCAATGATCTTCTTTCTGAAACTTCTCTGTTTCAGATGTATTGCCATATTTAACAGGGTGACAAGTATAGAAAT
This sequence comes from uncultured Bacteroidota bacterium, assembly GCA_963744745.1. Lineage (GTDB taxonomy): Bacteria > Bacteroidota > Bacteroidia > Bacteroidales > VadinHA17 > LD21. Next base: position 719,918 of record CAVUVD010000014.1, read on the forward strand.
TGAAAAGACAATGATCGAATTATATAACCATATCGCGATCTCAGCAGGTTTCCAGCTTGCAGCTATTTCGTATGCCAGGATGATTGCTCCTGAAATAATCAGAGACAAAACAAACTGCCTGACAATTCCCGGGCCGGCGGAAATGTTATTTTTATCACTGTTTATTTCAATCATTGACTAATGTATTTTGCCAGCTTTTGTCTCAATGTTTCAGGCTTAATTGGCTTTGAAATGAGATCGATGAAAAGTCCTTCAGGGATATCAATATTTTCAAATGAGTATGCTGTCTGCAGTATTATCGGCAATTCGGGTCTCATTACCTTGATTAGCTTTGCTGCAGAGCTCCCATCCATTACAGGCATTAAGTAATCCATCAGAACCAGGCTGATAGATTTGTTCTCCTTGCATATATCTACAGCAATCCTGCCATTCACAGCATGGATGACATTGAAGTTTTCATATTCCAGGAGCTCATTAAGAAACAGGAAATTAATATGATCGTCTTCAGCCACCAGTATTGTAGCTTTATCGCCATCCGGAGTAACTTCGAAAAGATGTTTGGATTCTTCCGCCATTTGATGATGACTTAAACAAACAAATTATGAAAAATAAGCTCACACTGATCAGGAACAATTCCCGTATTCATACAGGTATTTTTACCTGATTTTATTATAACGGGATCAATTTGACAGGTATTTTCTGACCCGAATAACTGAAAAAACGACTGGAAAGACTAAAGGGTGAGGATATGGGGTGCTATTTTATCAATTGGCAGGATACGATCGACAGCATCCAGCTTTATTGCTTCTTTTGGCATTCCGAAAACAACGCATGTTTTTTCATCCTGCGCAATGGTGTGGGCGCCTGCCTCCTTCATCTCCAGCAAACCCCTGGCACCGTCATCTCCCATTCCGGTCATGATAATCCCCATCGAATTGGATCCGGCATATTGGGCAGTGGAGCGGAACAGGACATCGACTGAGGGTCTGTGCCTGTTAACCAGAGGACCATCCACAACCTCCACATAGTACTTTGCACCGCTCCTCTTGACAAGCATATGCTTGTTCCCCGGCGCAATAAGTGCCCTTCCTCTTAGAATAGAGTCATTGTTTTCAGCTTCTTTGACATTTATCCTGCAGATCTCATTCAGACGGTTTGCAAATGTCTTGGTAAACATTTCAGGCATATGCTGAACAATAACAATTCCCGGACAATCGGGTGGTAAAGACTGAAGAAACACTGTTAAAGCTTCGGTTCCGCCTGTTGACGCCCCAACTGCAACAACGATCTCGGTTGTTTTGAGCATACTGTGTGCATGAAACCTTGAGAGAACAGCATCAGCCGACAATTTGGGAGTAACCTCAATACCTCCGGCTGAGGGTAAATTTTTCAACCTGAGTTTGGCTTTTCCAGCTGCCTTTACAACATCACATAACCGTATTCTCGATTCCTCAATGAATTGCTTGGTGCCAAGCTGTGGTTTAGTAATGATTTCAACTGCGCCGTATTCAAGTGCCCGTAAGGCGGTAAGGGTACCTTCTGCGGTAAGACTGGAAATTATTACCACGGGAATGGGATGCTGACGCATAATTTTCCGGAGGAAGGTCAATCCATCCATCCGTGGCATTTCAATATCTAGAGTAATTACGTCAGGAGCTTCATTCTGGATAATTTTAGCGGCATGATATGGATCATTCGCCGTATCCATTACTTCTATTTTCGGATCTGTACTGAGTATGGATGAAAGAGTCTGTCTTACAACTGCTGAATCATCAACAATCAATACCTTTACTTTCCTGAAACTCATGATCTAGATAAATTTGCTACGATATAGCCTGTACACCTGCCCTGATTCAGATATTCTCCTCTGAAAAAGAATTTGTCATTGCTTCTATTTCCCTTGCAGTTCTGAAAGATTCATTCAGATTCCTTTTTATCTTTTCGTCTGCCATATTTCCGATAACAGGAGTATACTCTATCTTCCCACCCTTAATGATGAAGCTGAGTATCTGTTTAAGTGATAATGAAATTAAGGATTGGTTGTAATTTCCTCCCTCTGCGGTTGTACCGGCGAGATTTTCGGCAACCTCTTCTGCCGTTTTGTCGATCATATACTCTATCTCTTGTGAAAGCTGATCAGTCAAATCAGTCTGAAGTGACAGGAGTGACAGCTCATGCTGAATTCTCTTTATCTTCAATACAACAGGTAAACAATTAATCATTCCGTCAGCTCCTGAGATGAATGCTTTAAGTGTTGATTTTCCGGGAGCAACTCCGAGCACAACATTGCCACGATTGTAATTGCTTATTTCAACTGTGGGTTTGTCTTCACCCGTCAGGTTGCAGAAAACCCCAAGAATATTATCCCAGAGCCTTGAATATCTTTCGAGGTCAGAAATCGATTGAATGGTCAGCTTCTCTTCAAAGTACAACAGTATTGATGAATTGCTGCCCGAATCCAGATTAGCCAGCTCTGAAGGCAGGATCAATTCGAATAATGAACTGAATTTCGAGATATTATCAGAGAATTTTCCGAAATGTTTAATTGTTTTATTCAGCTCCGAATATATCGCATTGTAATCGTGCGTTCCATGATCTACAAGTGACTCAATATAATCAGCAGCAGGCTTTCCGAAGAGCCTGTTGGAATTGATTTTTTCGAAAAGACTGTAAGATGCATAACCCCAGTCGGTAGGATCGCTTCTGAGCTGAAGGTTTTTAATTTCATCTTTGAGCTCAATGATTTTTTGTGTCAGGTCAGGGTCATTCGTCCTGGAGGCTTCCTTGATAAGTTCGGCAAGTTGCTTGTACATTTCCATGAAGGACTGGTTTCCGGAAAGTCCTTTCATGTAATTGATCACCTGTAATAATGCTGTTATCTGCATAGCTTTTTAAGAATTGTTTTATTGTTCATCGGGAACGACAACACGCTGGTTAAGGATAGGCTGCTTCTCGATTATTCTTTGCTTCACCTCTCCTGAGGCGGTATTGAACTGAATTTTTCTTCCAAGGTTACCACCGGTGCTATGACTTATTATCTGTATCTGAAGGTCCCTTAACATCTCTGTAGCCATGGCAATATTCCTTTCACCTATCATGAATTGAATATTTGTAGTTTCTATTACGTTTGCACCGCCAAAAATTTTGGCAACAATATTCCTTTGTGAACTCCCGTATGAAATCATTTTTTCAAGGAGTTTATTAATTGCAATATTCCCGTACTTGGGTGAAGCCAGCCCCTGTCCATTCCAAAATGGCAGCATATAATGATTGATGCCACCATATTTAAGTTGAGTATCGAAAAAGCAAACGGCGACACATGAACCAAGAATTGTATTAACCAAAGTAGACTCCCTGCTGGCATACAATGTCGAAGGATAAAGAAAATGATTCAATGGTTCCATTCTCTCTCCTTCTAAAAGACCTGGTTATCTTCAAAAAACAATTCATCCCCGTTCAGCGATGTTTTGAAAGAATCATCCGGCTCTTCGGATTCGGGGAGAATGACGACAAATTTGGTACCGTTTACATTATCACTTTTAAAATTTATATCCCCTCCCAGCAGATCGAGCAGCGATCTGATAATTGAGAGTCCCAGCCCATGCCCCCTGTTAATCGATGTTATACCTGCATCCGCTCTCTTAAACCTGTCAAAAATGAATTGTTTGTATCCTTCCGATATTTCAATACCCTGGTTATATATTGTAATTACCAGATTTGCTTCAGACATCTGGACAATTACTGATATCCTGCTCTCTTCATAACTGAATTTTATTGCATTATTCATCAGGTTGGAGAGTATCAGCTTCACCTTTTCCGGATCGGTTCTGAAGCCTCTGATCTTTTCATCTTCGGAGAAAGACATCTCAATAGCTATCTTCTTTTTGAAAGCTTCAAGCCTGAATGATTCACTGACACTTTTTACAAGGTTGTCGATGTCTACTTTTCCGATTTCGGGATAGATTTCACCAGCCTCGATTTTGGCAGCGGCGAAAATATTCTTTAGCTGAAAATCAAGTGAAAAAGCTTCCGAATGGATCATGGCAACCATCGAATTCACTTTTTTCCAGTTTTCCTTATCAACACTGAGGATACTTTTCGATAATCCCAGTATTGAGGAAAATGGATTTACGATTTCGTTTGTGATGTTCGAGATAAAATGACTTTTGAGCTTTTCCGATTCTTCGAGTTTTAAATTCAGAAGTTTGAGTTCCTGCAGTGCATTGGTTTTTTCTGCCATGCGTACCCGTAATTCATCAATCAGCTCTTTATCAGTCAGTTTATTCATGTATTGAATGATTAGTTTAATATTTTTCTGAATATTGTAGGCTTAATCTGTCTCAAGGGCACTTTCATATTGGTGATTGATTCAGAATGTCCCAGGAAAAAATATCCGTCAGGCTTGAGTTTTGAAGCAAGTTTATTTATAACATTCTGTTGTGATGGCCTGTCGAAATAGATCAAAACATTCCGGCAGAAGATGATATCAAAATCTTTTTCTACATTATAATTACGATCCATCAGGTTCATTCGCTGGAAAGAGACCTTTGATCTTATTTCCGGGATTAATCTTACTGTTTTTTCAGTGGTATCTTTACTTCTCAGGAAATACTTCCGTTTCGTTTCAACTGGAATTCCGGTAATCCTGTCTTCGCTGTAGATTCCAAGAGCTGCTTTCCTCAGTATCCTGAAAGATATATCGGTTCCAAAGATCTCAAAATCAATTTCAGGATAGTTTTCAAGAAAATCACTCAGAACAATAGCAAGGGTATAAGGTTCCTCGCCGCTGGAACATGCTGCGCTCCATATCCTGATTGTCTTCCTCTGATATTTTGATCGGGTCAATTCCGGCAGAACGATATCTTTCAGATAATCAAAGTGAGTTGCTTCGCGGAAGAAATCTGTCTTATTTGTTGTGACGAGGTCAATCATCCTGATCATTTCTTCTTCCTGGCCTTCCTTGCTGAATACATATTCGATGTATTCGGTAAATGACGAAAGTCTCAACTCGGTAACTCTCTTCTGAAGCCTGCATTGAAGCATCACCTTCTTAGGATAAGGCATTTTAATACCCAGCTCGCCGTATACGAATGAACTGAGACGATTAAAATCCTCGTCAGTCATGATGTGTTTCACAAATTGGCTGGTGTAATTATCCATGTTGCCTTTTAACATGATTCCGGTCTTCCCTGGTTTTTACCTTAATCCATTCCGGGAAGGCCGGAAATCAATTATCAAAAATCTATCAGAACTTTTCGTAATTTGAATCAAGATTGTTTATGCCCATATTCAATGTTATTCCTTTATGGGCTCCTCTTGAATAATCGTTATCCCTGGGAAACCCTTTATCTGAAATAGCAGGTTTACCAGCATTATAACCAGATCTGATCTTTTCAGCTGTCATATTTCCCTTGCTTTTTGTTTCTCCGTTCCTTAACCTGAAAAATGCAATCATCTCGAGAAGCTGCTGTGCCTGACCGGCAAGTTCTTCTGAGCTTGTAGCCATTTCTTCTGAGGCAGCTGCATTTTGCTGTGTTATCTGGTTAAGCTGCTGGATTGCATTGTTCACCTGGTCAGCCCCTGAGTTCTGTTCCATACTGGCGGCTGCAATTTCCTGCACAAGCTTTGCAGTCTTCCCGATTTCAGGTACAATTGCCTCCATCATCTTGCCTGCATCCTCTGTAAGTCTGACACTGTTTTTAGTCAGCGAGTCGATCTCAACAGCGGAAACCTGACTCCTCTCGGCAAGCTTGCGAACTTCAGCTGCAACTACAGCAAATCCTTTACCATGCTCGCCTGCTCTTGCCGCTTCAACAGCAGCATTTAAAGCCAGTATATTTGTCTGCCGTGCTATCTCACCTATTATTGAAACCTTATCGGCAATCTCCTTGATGTTATCGAGTGTCTTTTTTGCTGCTGCTGCAACATTCTTGATACCTTCAGCAGCATTGATAGCTATCTTTTCAGTCTGTTGTGCATTCTCAGTATTCTGCTGAATATTTGCTGCCATTTCCTCCATTGATGAGGATACTTCTTCAGCCGAAGATGCCTGTTCGGAGGCTCCCTGGCTCATCTCCTGGGAGGTGCCGCTCATCTGCTGGCTTGATGCCGAGATATTGTCGGACGCTGACTTGAACTCAGATATAATATTCGCTGTAGAAAGAACCATATCATTGATAGACTGCATCAATTCGTCCATTTCCGACCTCTTCTTCAGATCTACAGTCAGATCGCCTGCGGCTATAAGCTTGGCTTTCTCAATGATTTCCTTATTTGAAAGGATCAGGACGTTGAGGTTATCTTTGAGAGTATTGAAATCGCCATGGTATGTCTCGGTTATAGCAGGAGGTATGTCACCTTTGGATATCCTGTCAATATAATCAGCAGCCATATTCAAAGGACCGATGACGGCATCGAGCGTATCATTTACACCTTTAACGATCTTACGGAAATCACCTTTGTGCTTTTCAGCTTCAGCCCTGGTCGAAAGCTTCCCTTCGACTGCGGCTTCTGATAACATATTTACATCTGAGATAAGATTTGTAAGGTTCTCGCGCACCTGGTTAATTGTATCATTGATAATCCGTTTCTTTCCGGGGAGCAATTCAAGATCTGCTTCAAAGTTGCCTTCACCAAAACGCATGAAGACTTCCATTGCTTTCCTGTTAACGCCAATGTGGGCAAGAACCATTTCATTAACGCCATTTGCCATCTTTTTATAGGCTCCTTCAAATTTTTCGGTATCGATAATAATTTCAGTGTCCCCGAGTTCATGCCGGTTCGACATATTGTTCATCTCACTGATAAGCGTGTTCAGTGATTTTATACATGTGTTCAGGTTATTCTTAAGTTCATTGAAATCGCCATAATATGTGTCAGTTATTTCCTCAGGCATATCACCACGTGCAATCCTGTCGATGTACTCTGCAGCAACATTGAATGGTTGTAATAAGGAATCAAGAGTCTTATTATACCCGGTAGTGATCTCACGGAATTCAATATTGGTAGCCATGACATCAGTTCTTGTTGTCAGCTTACCCTGTATGATCTTATCGACGACATCGCTTATCTGTTTATTTATGCTATGGATTGTCTTCTGGATGCTTGAAGAAATCATTGTGCCCATAAACATGGCCAGAACTATTCCAAAACCAATCAGAATGATAAGGAATGTTATCAGCCTTCCGGATTGTTTTAAATTATCCTGGAATGTCGATTCTGTCTTCGAGTTTTGAAGAATTATGAGATTGTTGAGTTTGGTATCATTTTCCAGTCCTGATACCCTGGAAGTGACTGAGGCATCATATGCCATCTCGTCGGTGAATACAACATTTTCGTTGTTGTCCTTCATTCCCGATGCCACCAGGACATCCCTGTCCTTTGCCGCCTGAACAACCATCTGAACATTCGACAGCCACTCATCTTTTGCAGAAATGAAATCCTTCCAGAGTGAGTCTTCAACTTCTGTCTTTGGTATACTGTCGAATAAAGAAATATAATTCTGGGAATCTTTTATACCTGTATTAATAAGGTCATATTGTTCCAGTCTGTCCTGGCCGGATCTCATCTGTGGAATAAGCAATCCTCTCTGTCCGATTATTACCTGTGTCAGACTTGCCCTTATTTCCTGGAGGTAGGAAGATCCCAGGACCTGATTGTTCACCAGTTGTTTTTCACTGTTTACTGTTTTTTTCAGGCCAAGAAAGCCTGAGAGTCCGATCAGAATTGATATAGCGACAAGTAAATAGAAGCTAAGAAAGATTTTGCTTCTGATCTTCAACTCACTGAATTTTTTAATTCTCATTGTTTTCACGTAATATGTTTTACAAACAGATAAGCAATGTTTTTGAGATATTCGAAAAAAGCAATTAACGGCTTTCATAACTCAGGAGAAATCACCCATTTATACTTAAGTAATCCACCTGCTTAAACAGGTATATTGTCGGGTGTTTTTACGTGATAAAATCAGGTGAAATATTCGCTGAGATCAGGTTGTTTACGCTGCTATTATTATGACAGAACCTGTTATTTTTCCAATGCTTATTTATTAATCAATATTCCAGTTATGAATACACTAAATGAACCTGTAAAGTCTGTTTCAAAGAGGAAAGCCATTATTTTTCTTTTTGCAGTTACTTTTATTCTGACCTTCTCAAATAGTGTCTTCGGTCAGAATAAGGATGAGATTCTTATGGTTGCTGATGAGATGCCGGTTTTCCCGGGAGGACCAAAAGCTCTCATGGAGACTATCATGAAAAATATTACATACCCTACTGATGCATTCGAAAGCGGGATCGAAGGGAAAGTAATATTGAAATTCGCTGTTAATACAGAAGGTAAAGCTGTACTGCCAACAATAGCTAAAGGGTTGAGTCCTTCTATCGACAGGGAAGTGCTAAGTGTTGTTGATAAGCTTCCAAAATTTGAACCCGCAAAGCTGGGTGGTAAACCTGTCAGCGTCTGGTATGCTGTGCCTGTTACTTTCCAAATAAGCAAATTGTAAAATTCTATTTGTAAGTTTTAAAATGAGGGTGCCATTCAGCACCCTTTTTTGTTCATATTATAATGGCTCTGTTATGAGATATGATGTGTGCTTCAAAGGTTTACGTGCTTCAAAGGAGATTCATATATCGAAACTGAAAGATATACTTAAATAGCTCTGAAAGAGCTTAACGTGAATAACCCCAGGCAAAAGTGATTTTCAGCCACTTCGCGGCTAAAAAACCATAAAAGAAGTACATTAACTTAGATCAGATTTATTATAATAAATATTATAATAATTATTATAAGCTATATTATAATATATTGTACGAATTTGTATTTGTTAACCGCGAAGGTCACAAAGTTATATCAACCACAAGCGCAGCCACGAATGCACGAATTCCGGCGCACAAACCATTGCACTGGATGTGAGCCATGGCATATAATCTTAAGCTTGAAGAACCATCCGTATTAAAAGAGGTGTCTCAGTAACTGGGACACCTCTTTGATTCACTTATTTATTCAGATATTCCTTTCAGAATCTTTCATAATTAGAATCAATATGATCTCTTCCCATATTGATTGTTACTCCTTTACTTATCTTTCCCGATGACTGCGGTATTGTTACCGGTTTTTCGTTGTTTGTCTTGTAGACAATCGTCTTACTTGCGCTTTTCATCTTTTCAATAGCTGCAGAATGTTTGACAGATTCTTCATCATCGAGCTTGAAAAACGAGATCATTTCCAGAAGATGCTGGGCCTGGGTGGCCAGCTCTTCAGAGCTTGTGGCTATCTCCTCCGATGCGGCAGCATTCTGCTGTGTAACCTGGTTGAGCTGCTGTATTGCATTGTTCACCTGGTCAGCGCCCGAATTCTGTTCCATGCTTGCCGCAGCAATTTCCTGAACAAGCTTTGCAGTTTTACCAATTTCGGGCGTTAGTGATCCAAGTAATCTGACTGATTCTTCGGTGGCTCTAACGCTGTTTTTGGTAAGTGAATCTATTTCGACAGCAGAAATCTGGCTTCTTTCAGCGAGTTTTCGAACTTCGGCCGCTACAACAGCGAATCCTTTGCCGTGATCGCCAGCCCGTGCTGCTTCTACAGCTGCATTCAGAGCAAGAATGTTAGTCTGCCTTGCTATTTCTCCAATGATGGAAACCTTATCAGCGATATCCTGCATATATTTCAGGGTATTCTCTGAACCCAAACTTACCTTGTTGATACCTTCTGCAGCATTCATTGCTATTTTCTCTGTTTGCTGTGCATTCTCGGTATTCTGCTGAATATTCGCTGCCATTTCTTCCATCGAAGATGAAACTTCTTCAGCTGATGAGGCCTGTTCTGAGGCTCCCTGGCTCATCTGCTGTGAACTACCGCTGAATTGCATGCTTGATGAGGACAGCCTTTGCGAGCTGTCAATTATACTTTTGATGATTGTTTTAAGCTTATCGCTCATATTGCCTATAGCAATAAGTAATTCGGCAGTCTCATCCTTACCTTTGACAATAATACTTTTTGTGAGGTCTCCACTGGCAATATTTCTAATTGCTTCAACTGTATATAATAATGGAATGGTGATACTTCTTGTCAGGAGTATTGCTGCCAAAACAAACAGTATTGTGATAATGATACTCAGGATGATAGTTGTTCTGTAAATCTTTGTACTCAGGGAATTGCTTTCATTATAGAACATCTCCGCATTTGCAAGACCTTTCTCAGTGAACTCATTCATAATAGTCCTCATACTCTCGAACGTATTATTATACGTTGAGTAATAAAACTCTTCAGCAGTATCACGCTTACCTGATGACAGGAAATTTATAATGTTTTCGGTTTCGGTCCTCAATTGAGTGTAGAAATCATGAAATTCAGTATTCCTGGCTGTAAATTCCGGTTTTTCAGCTATTCTGAAACTTTCTTCAAAGCTCTTGTATCGTGTTGCTATCTGGTCAAAATTTTCCCAGACAGCTGCAGTCGCTGCCTTCATCTTGTCAGGAGTGTTATATACTGCTTCATGAAATGACTGTGCTATTGCCAGATTTGACTGGTATGCATCCCGGTCAGCTTCGATTAGGAAATCAATGCCTAACAGATTTACTTTATATATCTCTTCGATCTGTTGCTTTATGACTTTGATTTTCAATGTTGAATAACCAAAGGCAGCCATAGTTATCACAATTATTATAAGGAAGGTATATGTTAACCTTCTTCCGATTTTAATATTATTAAGTGTTGCCATAATTAGCCCCTCCTGTTTATTATTGTTTTGATGAATTAAAAAATTCTGGTTTGAATGTGATCATTACCCATGCCCAGTGCTGGAATCTGGAGTGATCTCCTCCCTTTAATATCTCCATTGAAGGCGCAGCCAGCATGGTTGAATAACCGCAGTTAAATTCCAGGTTATCAACGGGCTTGTGTTTCAGAACAAGATCTATTTCAGAACCGAGGTATGGATCGGCTGTAAGGGTTTGTCCCGGTGAAGAGATTAAATCAGCTACATCGTTTGTAAATGAAAAGTAATGACAGGTTGTCTCCAGAGATGATTTTTTATTGAATTTAAAATTTGCTCTTGCATACAGATCCATTAATCCGCCACCTTTAGTGTCCTTATCGATCACCGAGAAGTAATCCATATAGCCATAATAATTATGACCATTACCATACAAATTATTAAAGGAATTGTACTTGTTATTTTCCGAGAATGCGTTATCTCCGGAAAAATAATCACAAGCGATAATTCCCGAAACTGCTTTGGTAAAATTGTAAGTCAGATTCATTGACAAGAAATATGCACTTACGGGGATTCCCTCGGGCGAAGTTCCATTTTGTAAATAAAATGACAGGTAAGTTTTTGTTTTTACAGAATCATTACTGAACAGCAGGTTCCCTCCATAAGTAACCCTCTCATAAATAATATCAGCGTCATCTTCTTTCTGATATCCGTCAGCAATGATTATCAGTGATGTGTTGATAGAATTACTGAGATCTGTTGCTGCCCTTACAAAAGCGAGGTTTTTATAAAAGTTTACCGGGTAATCACTTTCGACGTTTTTTGATTTGTCATTGTTGTATGCAAAACCGGCCTGAAAATCAAAATTCTTTGAGAAGTTAAGTAGTACCAGGTCGTGAGAAGCGCCTACATCATTCCAATTGGCTGCTCCCATCAAACGGTTTTCATCAAAAGACAATACCTGCCGGCCAAGGCGGATAGATAAAGCTTCATTCAGAAATGCTTCAGCCCAGGCTTCAAATACATTGACTGAAGAAGCATCTGCTTTGCTGGGTGATTCTCCCCATATTCTGACATCCTGAACGGATAATTTTGTCGATATCCATTTGTCCTTGAATGAGAGATTCAACCTGCTTCTCTGGGCGGTGATAAATGCAGGTTTGTTTTCTTTTGTCAGCAGTGTCTTGTACCCGTCTCTGTATTCTATCTTTGGCCTGAATTCGCCTGACAAAATTACCTGAGAAAAACCGGGGACACTTAATACTAAAAAGAATAGTGTAAAAATTGTCTTTTGCATAGTTCAACTTTTTACTGTTAGAATTTAGACCAATAATTTTCAATGGAATGATTTTAATCAGAACAGTCCCGACCGTAACTAATGAATATTCCGGATAAAAAAATCATTACTTCATGCGTAGACAAAATATCGTTTGCTGTGAATAGGAGAGGTTAGGTTTTCACCTGAATTCAGTTTGTAATTACCTGAATTGCGACACTTGAATATAAGCGACGAAATACTTATTGAATACTGTAAAAAAAACTGCCGGGTTGGCCGGCAGTTTATGATTGCAATTCAGAAATAGATTTTAGAATTTTTCGTAACTGGAATCAAGATTATCCTTTCCCATATTTATGACAACACCTTTTTTCGATGGACGCTCTGTGTGAACGGCTGACTTTTGACTTTTTGTATTATATCTTGTTGTCAAATGTGCACTTTGACCACGCTCAGCAAGACCGGCTGACATTTTCGTTGATTCATTATCAAGTTTGAAATATGAGATCATATCAATAAGCTGCTGAGCCTGGCTTGACAATTCTTCAGAGCTTGTTGCCATCTCCTCAGAAGCAGCGGCATTTTGCTGGGTCACCTGGTTAAGCTGCTGGATAGCATTGTTCACCTGGTCAGCGCCCGAATTCTGTTCCATGCTTGCTGCGGCAATTTCCTGGACAAGCTTTGAAGTCTTGCTAATTTCAGGGACAATAGCTTCCATCATCCTGCCTGCTTCCTCTGTGAGCCGTACACTCGTTTTTGTAAGAGTGTCTATCTCGACAGCGGAAACCTGGCTTCTCTCTGCGAGTTTACGAACCTCGGCCGCAACAACAGCAAATCCTTTTCCATGTTCGCCGGCTCTTGCAGCCTCTACAGCAGCATTCAAGGCAAGGATATTGGTCTGGCGTGCTATTTCGCCTATTATTGAGACTTTATCTGCAATGTCCTTAATATTATCAAGAGTCTGTTTTGCAGCCACAGCAACATTCTTTATTCCTTCGGCTGCGTTAATCGCTATCTTTTCAGTCTGCTGGGCATTCTCAGTATTCTGCTGGATATTTGCAGCCATCTCCTCCATTGATGAGGAGACTTCTTCGGCCGAGGATGCCTGCTCAGATGCTCCCTGGCTCATTTCCTGGGAGGTTGAGCTCATCTGCTGGCTTGAAGCAGAAATATTGTCTGATGCGGACTTAAACTCGGAGATGATTCTTGCTGTGGACTTTACCATTTCTGTTAATGACTGCATCAGTTCGTCACTGTCGGATCTTTTTTTCAGATCGATCGTAAGATCCCCGGCTGCAATAAGCTTCGATTTTTCAATTATCTCATTATTTGCTGTGATCAGAATATTAAGGTTCGTTTTAATAGCATTGAAATCACCATTGTATTTTTCGGATATTATTGAAGGAATATCCCCTTTTGCGATCATTTCAATATAATCAGCAGCAGTATTCAAAGGACCGATTACAGCATTGAGAGTTTTATTTACCCCGTCGATGATTTTTCTGAAATCGCCCTGGTGCTTTCCAGCATCGGCCCTCACATCAAGTTTTCCTTCAACTCCTGCCTGTGCCAGGAGAACAGCATCATCCACTAGCAATTCTATTGCATGTACTGACTGATTTAAAGCAGAATAGATAATGTCAAATTTCTCTTTGGCCCCTTTTGTATCGTTGTCCGCTTCTGCGGATGACTGTGTTAACATCGAGATCACCTTTTGCTATTTTTATCAGGTTACCTGTTACTTTACGGGTTTCCTCCTCCTGGTATGCAGCTATTTTCCTGGCAAGTCTTTCAGCGGTTTTCACAGCCGTCTGGTCAATTACAATTTCAAATGCACCTGCTATTCTGCCTTCTCTGTCTTTTACAGGGACGCCGGTATATGATATATCAAGATTAAGTCCGTTTGGATGAGCATCTGTTTCAGCTGTGACCGTGACATTTTCACTCATCGATCTTCCGCAGGCGCAATTCATCGTTTTACAGTGGGAAGTTTTGAAATGATCATAACATTTGGTACCGATTAGCTGTTTTGGAGTCCTGTTCCCGATCCTGGCGCCTGCTTCATTCATGTAAAGAATATCGAATTCAGTGTTAATTATCATCGCAGGTGTAGGGATATTGTCCATATACCCAAGTACAGTGTCAAGTGTCTTATTAAAGCTTTCGGCTATCGGACGGAACTCGCTATTCACCTTCTCGATAGCTGCCCTTTGAGTCAGTTTTCCTTCAACAGCAGCGGTTGTGACAATATCAGTTTCTTTTACGACTAGATTGATAATTGACTGAATATCTCTGGCTATCATGAATCCGAAAAAGTTTGCGATCAACACTCCGAGAATCATCACAAAAAACATTAATCTTGCAGATGATCTTGTCATTGAGAGATTTGCTTCAGACGCCTCTTTGGCTTCTTTCGTATTTAATTCTGTAAGATAGTCAATTGCTGATTGATATTTATCTGATGCGTTTTGCAATTCGCCATGCAACATTTCTTTAGCTTCTTCTGTTTTTCCGGCTTCGACAATTTTCTGGAATTTTTTGAAAGAATTCCAGCATTCAGCTTTGGAGTTTGCGAGCTCATTAAAAGCTATCTTATCATGTTCATCAATAACTGCTTTTCCATATTCAACCATCAATGAATCAAATGTTCTGTTATATGATTCAGCCTCGACTATTTCAATTTCATATTCTTCAGGCGTTTCAACAAGAATCATATCTCTTGCATTCCGGAAGACTTTCTGAAAGCTCTCAGTCATTTCGATCAGATGGCCAAGAGGTTCGGTGTTCTCAACAAACATTGCTGCAATTTCATCATTTATCTTGTTAAATTTCTGAATTGCAAAAAGACTGATGAAGGCTGCAATTGCGGCCATGAAAAGGAAGCTAAGAATAAGCTTCGTACGGATTTTCATTTTGTTTAACATAAATTATAGTTTTATTTAGCAATATTTTTAAAATGCGGATTCCTGAAGCAGTATAATCATTATGACCATTTATCTGATTTCCTGTCCGGGAATCCATTTCTTCATGCAGTGTCAAAAATATTCCTGATTTTCAGCACGCTGGTCAAGGTTTATACTTGATTGGTGTTTATAAATACCTGATTGTGGCACCTGAAATCAGAAGCTAAACACTGGTTAAGCATGTGTAAAACAAAAGCTGCCGGGTTCAGGCCGGCAGCTTCAAATGCAGTTCAGAGATTATTTAGAACTTTTCGTAACCTGAATCAAGATTGTCCTTCCCCATATTTATGACTACGCCTTTTTTCGAAGGATGCTCAGAGTGCATTGCTGGCTTCTGAGCATGTGTATTATAGCCGGATGTCATACTTATATTTTGTTCCTTTTCAACAATACCGGCTGAGTTCTTCACAGTTGAATCATTGTTGAGTTTGAAATATGCTATCATATCGAGGAGTTGTTGTGCCTGACTTGCCAGTTCTTCGGAACTGGTTGCCATTTCCTCCGAAGCGGCAGCATTCTGTTGGGTAACCTGGTTAAGTTGTTGTATGGCATTGTTAACCTGGTCGGCGCCTGAATTCTGTTCCATGCTCGCTGCAGCTATTTCCTGGACAAGTTTTGCTGTTTGACTGATCTCCGGAGCTAATGATGCCAGTAATTTTACGGATTCTTCAGTAGCTCTTACACTGTTTTTGGTCAGAGTATCGATCTCGATAGCTGAAACCTGGCTTCTTTCAGCCAGTTTACGAACTTCAGCCGCAACAACTGCAAAACCTTTTCCATGTTCACCTGCTCTGGCAGCTTCAACTGCTGCATTAAGGGCAAGGATATTGGTCTGACGGGCTATCTCACCTATAATAGACACCTTATCAGCGATATCCTGCATATACCTTAAGGTCTGTTCTGAACCTGCACTTACTTTACTGATTCCTTCTGCAGCATTCATAGCAATCTTTTCAGTCTGCCGGGCATTTTCAGTATTCTGCTGAATATTTGCTGCCATCTCTTCCATCGATGAAGAAGCCTCCTCAGCAGAAGATGCCTGTTCGGAAGCGCCCTGGCTCATTTCCTGTGATGTTGAACTCATCTGCTGACTTGAGGCTGAGATGTTGCCCGATGCGGCTTTAAACTCTGAAATAATATTTGCAGTAGATTTTACCATATCATCCAGCGATTGCATAAGCTCATCAGTCTCTGATCTTTTTCTGAGATTAACCGTAAGATCGCCTGACGCGACAAGCCTGGTCTTCTCAATTATATCATTATTAGACCTTATTAATACATTCAGATTTACTTTTAAGGTATTGAAGTCACCATTATAAGTATCGGAGATAACAGGAGGGAGGTCACCCAATGAAATCCTTTCAATATACCTTGCAGTAGCATTCAATGGACCTATGACGGCATCAAGCGCCGCATTAAATCCCTCGACTATTTTGCGGAAATCACCCTGATGTTTAGCTGCATCTGTTCGTATTGTAAGCTGACCTTCAACACCAGCCGATGCAAGAGCATTTGCATCTGTTATCAACAAATTGACGGCAGCCTGTACTTTGCTGAGATTCTGGCTGATCAGAGTAAAATTACGGTATTCCTCCTCTGTATACTTATCCGGGCTTGATACTTTCGTGTCGAAGTTTATATCTCCCTTTGAAAGGCAAACAAGATTTGCAGCTAGTTTCCTGACTTCTTCCTTGTTGAATTCAGATACCCGTATTACTTTAGTAACATCCTGTACCACTTCGATATGTCCTATCCTTTTGCCGGTTGCATCAAGCAGGTAAGTAGTATCTACCTGGAAATCCATCTCCATCCCGGGTTGTCTGAATGTTGAGGAAAAAATTCCTTTTTTCATCATTTCTATACCGCATCTTTCAGTTTTACAGATATCAGCTCCCCAGTTATTACATTGCTTTCCACACATTGCCTTCCTTGATTTCCCGGTAACCTGTTCAGCCGCTTTGTTGAAGAATGTCCAGTTCATTTCCATATCAGTAACCGATATTGGAAATGGGATGGAATCCAGCATCTGTTCGTACCAGTAGATCTTTTCTACAACTACATCCAGGGTATCATTTATACCTTGCGCTATATCCCTGAATTCCTCATTGGTCTGACCGGTATTCGCACGGGCAGTGAATTCTCCCCGCAAGGCAGAGGTGACAAGCTTTTTAGTTTGTCCGATAACAGATTTGATAGTTTTCTGAATATTGGCCGCAATAATTAAGCCCAACAGCAAGGAAACCAGTGCCGAGAGTATAAGGATGATCACCTGTATCCTGTAGGTTGCAGTTGCAAGTTCCTTGTTCTTCTCCGATATTTTCAATGCCGAATCAACATTATAATTGACCAGTTCGCTTAAAGCATTCTGAATTTCTTTGTTAGTCTCTGCCCATTCTCCAGTCATAAGCATCCGGGCTTCTTTGATATTTTTGCTCTCAACAAATTGCTGGAACCTGGGCAGATAGTTCATATAGTTTTCCTTAGCCTGCTTAAGCATATTGGTGAACATCCTTCCGTTTTCATCAAATAATGTGAGCTCAAAATCTGCGATTTCCTCATCAAAGGTATTGCCAAGAGTCAAAACCAGCTTCTTGTTGGCTTCATAAAGTTGAGGTGTCTCAGCCAGTATCATATCTCGTACTGTCACTCTCAGCTGCTGCAAATCAGAAGCGATGATGATCAGACTTCCCATAGGTTTGGTCGCCTGGTTATAGAGTGATTCGTAAGATTTCTCTATATTTTTTAGTCTTTGCATAGAGAAAATTCCTATGAAAGCTGATATTACAACAACTATTGAAAAGCTTACTATAAGCTTTGTGCGTATTTTCAGTTTATCCAGTATATTTCTCTTCTTTATTCCCATCTTCATGAAGATCTTTAGGTCCGGACTACTGTGATGATCAGGTTATTCAGCTGTTGTTTTTTCAGTTTGATTTAACTGATCCTTAAAATCGATGACCTCTTCTGTTGAGAATACTTTGTCAATATTCAGGATCATGATAAATTTTTCATCCGTTCGCCACATTCCTTCTATGAAGCCGGAATTATTCCCGGCGCCTATTGTTGGAGTTGCGGCAATATCAGTGGTTTTCAGCTCAAGAACCTCTTTAACCGCATCAACCAGTGTACCAACAAGCACCGGCTCTCCTGTAAGTCCGATGCTCAACACAATAATACTCGTATCAATTGTTGCCTCTTTCTCTGGCAGCCCGAACTTAGTTCTCAAATCTATTACAGGCAGGACGGTCCCCCGAAGATTGATAACTCCTTTCATATATTCAGGAGCTTTCGGGATTTTGGTAATGTGACTCATCTCCAGGATATTAATGACCTTTGAGACATCTATTGCAAACACCTCCTCGTCCAGCAGGAACGAAAGACATGTTTTAACTTCCTGATCTTTATTGGTGCTCATTTCTTTGACTTTAGGTTGTACTTTTTAACATTTGATTTACTACTCGCCACTTTACTCAAAAATATTCTTTGGACGATACTGGCTTTAAAGGGTATTTACCCTACTTATTTGTTTTCTTACCTAAGTGTAAATACCTGAATAGTATTAAAATCACGGGGTAAAGAGTATCAAAAAAAAAGGGGGTGTATCAAAAGTAAAAAATCAATTAACCGCAAAGTCCCGATAGCTATCGGGAGCAAAGAATTTTGCAAAGATCGCAAGGGTTTGTATTTCAACATTTTAACTTTGCGTGCTTTGCGTCAACTTTGCGTACTTTGCGGTTAAAAAGGACTTTTGAGATATGCTCTTAATTTTTACTGAGAAAAAATTCTTCAGAATTTATCTGATCATTCATTTTTTTCGGTTTGCCCCTTGAAATCTATGATCTCATCTGTTGTGAATACTTTATCAATATTGAGTATCATGATGAATTTGTCATTGTTGCGCCACATCCCGTCAATAATGCCGGAATTGTATTTAGTTCCGATTGTCGGATTCGGGGCAATATCACCTGTTTTCAGTTCAAGTACCTCTTTAACTGCATCCACAAGAGCGCCGATCAGCACCTGTTCACCATCGAAATCGATTGTATGGACAATAATACTTGTATCAACGGTGTTCTCTTTCTCAGGTAATCCCAGTTTTATCCTCAGGTCAACAACCGGCAGAACGGTTCCCCTCAGGTTTATAACTCCTTTCATGTAATCCGGAGCTTTGGGGATCCTCGTAATTTTACTCATCTCCAATATGTTAATGACCCTGGAGACATTTATAGCAAACACTTCTTCACTAAGTTTGAATGACAGGTACGTCTGCACTTCATTATCTTTCTCTTGACTCATGGCTTCCCTCTCTTTTTATGTATTATTCAATTGTTTAATTTTTTCATACCAGATCAGAATTCTTATATCCTGCATCGGGGTCGTCTATCCTGCCTGACAGTACTGCTTTGATTCTGAAACAAACACCTAATTTATGCTTTGATAATTGTATTGATTGACCACCCTGTTCGGATCAAGAACCAAAGCCACTGTTCCATCTCCCAGTATTGTAGCCCCTGAGACAGTATCCTGCTTCCTGTACATTGTTCCAAGCGATTTGAGAACAGCCTGGTACTCACCGATAACTTTATCGACTGTAAGGCCGATCCTGCCTTCACCATGTTCTATAACTACGACTTGTTCAAGTTTCGGGCTTTCTGTTGTTATTCCAAATTCATTTCGCAGATAAATGAAAGGGATGTGACCATCGGAAACGAAAATGAGATTATTTACTGCATTTACGAGAGATTCATGTTTGAACTCGTAACACTTGTTAATCGATGAAAGCGGAATAACAAAGAATGAATTATCGATCGAAACAAGCAGTCCGTCGATGATTGAAAGTGTCAGGGGGAGCTTGAGGATAATAGAAGTACCTTTTCCTGTTTCAGTATCAATTGAGACTTCTCCCCTGAGATCTGAGATTTTCCGTTTAACAACATCCATCCCGACTCCGCGCCCGGAGATATTTGTGACATTTTTAGCTGTCGAAAATCCCGGAAGAAAAATCAGATCAAGTATCTCTTTCCTGCTCAGCTGGGCATCTGAAGTGATTAATCCTTTTTCAATAGCTTTTTTTCTTATTATTTCAGGATCAATACCGCTTCCATCGTCTGTGATTTGTATATAGACACTTGCTCCCGAATGGTAAGCCCTGAAATTTATACTTCCCTGTGAAGGCTTTCCAGCCCTGGTCCTTACAGCTGATTCTTCAATTGCATGATCACAACAGTTTCTGACAATATGCATAATTGGATCGATCAGCCCTTCAATCATATTCTTATCCAGTTCAATATCAGTTCCTTCTGTGGTGAAGACGATATCTTTTTTCAGTTCATGTGAGAGTTCCCTTACCAGCCTGTGGAAACGTGTTATCATGTTCTCAATCGGGATCAGCCGGATCTCGAAGGTGCTGTCACGAAGCCTCCTTGTAAGTTTCTCAACATCTTCAGCAAGCGTATGAAGCTCTTTGTTGTTTATTTTTTCTGCAATAAGGCTCAGTCCTGCCTGGGTAGTTACCAGCTCACTGACTAGGTTGATAAGCTCATCGAGCTTTTCGGAAGAAACCCTGATACTGGAAATACTTTTCAGCTTATTTGTGACCTCATTTATGTTTCTGGTTTCAGCAGCCTCGTTCTTATAGGTTGTTACCTCAGCCTGAACCAGTTCTGTTATTTTCTGAATTCCAACTGGATTGCCTTCCATGCCGGCCTTCTTTATTTTTGCACAGAAGTCTTTATCAGCAACAAGATTATTGTCGGAAATCTTCTGAATATCTATTTTACAGCTATCTTCAGCGAAAATGAAAATTTCCTTGATCTTCTCAACCCCTTCTTTTGTTGCCACAATCAGTTCCCATGAAACATAACATTTCTCAGGATCGATTTCATTTAATGTAGGTATCTGCTTAAGATTTGGAATTACCAGATAATCACCAATTCCTTTAAAGTCCTCTACAAGATATAATGGATTTGTACCATCAGACAATATTGAAAGCTCCGGCTGGAAATTAACATAATATGTACTCAGGTCTGCGTCCTGATCAGGAACGGGAGCAACCGGTGCTGCCGCAGGAGCCTGGTCTGAAACAATTGCTTTAATTTTACCAAGAAGATCCTCATGCTTTGCCAGTACTTCCGGTTTTTGGCTTGCATCCTCATCAAGAAGGTTCCTGATATGATCCACTGATGCAAGTGTAAGGTCCATAAGGTCGGCAGTCAGTTTTTTCTTCCCTGTCCTTATGAGATCATAAATTGTTTCGAGTTGATGAGTGTACTTATCGATTAATTCAAAACCGAACATTGCACTATTACCCTTGAGTGTGTGCATAATCCGGAATATGTGTTCAATCAACTCACGGTCTTCATGGGCAGGATCATACCTCAGAAGCGTGTTCTCGAGTTCTCCCAGCAGATCCTGGGCTTCTTCGAGAAATTTCTTTTTAAAATTATCCATTACCTCATTACTTTATTTATGGCTTCAATCAGTTTGGCAGGAACGAACGGCTTTATTATCCATCCGGTTGCACCTGCCTCTTTTGCCTCCATTTTTTTGGTAGTCTGGGATTCGGTTGTGAGGAATAATATCGGAGTGCTTTTGTACTCATTATTACTTCTGACCATCTTTATGAATTCAATGCCATTCATAACTGGCATATGAAGGTCGGTAAGGATAAGGTCAATAGGTTTATCGAGATGTTTAAGTGCATCCTGTCCATCATTTCCGATCAGAACTTTGTATCCTTCATTTTCGAGTGTGAAGCTGACTATTTCCCTGATGCTTTCAGAATCGTCAACCACAAGAATTGTCTTTGCCATAACTGGTAATTTTAACTATTTGATAATGAACTGGTAAATCCTGTATTTGCTAATAATTTTTTGATATCATCCGAAAACTCGGAGGTGATCTCTATTTTTATTCCCATGTCAGTCAGATATTTTTCAAATGACCTGACAACCTGGATGGTTGTTATATCCAGCTTTTCTACTTTCCTCAGATTGAAAATCAGTTTTTCACCGTTGAATTTCAAAGACAGAAGAGTTTTAGTCATTGCAGCGGCATTTTTAATACCTAAATCACCTTCCAGGATCAGAGTCTGTGCTTTGTCTCCTTTGCCTGTGATATTCCTGATATTGAAGGATTTTTGTTTCATTTTTTCAGAAGAATTCAATTTCATTTTCTGTACTGGTTTCGTTTTCATCAACTGGTTCTTCATTACCTGAAACAACCATATCATGGATCATCCTTTCACTCTCCATTGTGTAACTGGTCTTGATGCCTGCGAGATTATCCGCTTTAATTTCCGGGGAGGTGGAAGGCTTGATCCTGTTGTTAATTCCGGTCAGCTGGTTTATAACCTGTCCTACAATGCTTTCAAAGTATTCGCAGTAATCACTTTTGTTGACAGCGCTTTCTATTTTAAGGAGAATATTGCTGTTCAATTCACGGTTTTCATTCAGTACTTTATCTAGCTCCTCGTTATCACGATCGAGAGAATCAAGTATTTTGGTGATCCTTACCATCAGCTGAAGCCTGTCTATTTCAAACTGGTTTGCCCACACTATCTCATTCTCACCATTTGATATGTGCAGTGACAGCTCTTTAAGCTCTGCCAGATTTTCATTTATTTCACGGGTCTTGATTTCTATATCGCGGTTCAGAGAAATCATCTGTGAAAGTACCCCTGATGCAGCTGTACTAATTCCGAGATTGTTCCCTGTTTTGCTTCTTTCGAGAAAATCATTTAAACGCGGATTAATTTCTTTCTCAAAATTATTGCATACGTTTTGCAGTTTTTCACAAACTGCTACAGAAAGAATATCCATTTCACCGACGGTATCCTGATCGAGTTGAATAATACCTTTATCAAGCTGGTCTTTTATTTGTCTGAGCAGGGTCGTTTCCGAACTGCTGTTTTCAAGCGAAAATCTGTCAGAGATATCCGAAACCACCGTCATATCCCTGGCAATCACCTGGAAATTCCTTGTGATTACATTAAGAGCATTCTGATATTCTTTACTTACCAGAAGAAGCTGTGCTGCCTGAAGGTCAATGATGTCACCAATCTTAACATAATCCTTCTGTGAACAGTATGTTGAATCGTCAGCTTCAGCCTGGCTCAGATCTTCGATTATTTTATGATGCGATCTCTGGATATGTTCTATTTTCTGACGGATTATATCATGATACTGGAGATGAGTGATGATATCATTGATGCACTTCGATGATTCCAGTGATTTCTCCTTTAGCACCGGGAAATGAAATTTTGATTCCAGGTTTTTTCTTGTCACTGAATCGATGTTGCTGATTGTCTCTTCTGTCAGGCTCTGAAAAATTCCGACAGACCTTTCAATTCTCAGTTCAAGATCATCAGCAACTGAGGAGATGAGCATCCGGAATTTCTCCACATGATCATTAAGAAGAACAAGCAATGAATGAATGGCTTCAATTTCTTTAATCCATAAATTTATTTCTGAGGAATTTGAATCACCTGACTCATTATAATTGGATATAAAGGCATAATTGGTCGATAGAAATTTGAGTGTTGTGAAATCCTGTCTAAGATTCCTGATGATTATATTCAGATGATTTGCCTTTAGCTCTGATTCCTTGAAAACCTGCAATTTTCGTGAATTGTCGTCTCCTACATTGCTGCGGTAATCATCAATCCTGTTCCGGATGTTGCCAAGTTCTTTAATGAGGTCCATATCCTTGCCACCGGAGATTGTTTCAAATATTCTGAAAGCATTCTCAGAAATGATCCTTGTTTTTTTGTGGTAATCTTTAAGATGCTCATTAAGATGCATAAAATCGGTCGCTGATCTTGTATGCAAACCATTAATCTTCTCATCAATACCCGTAAGCGTGGTAATGAGTTCACCTTTAGATATTCCGTTATTCGGTTTTGAATCCATCAAAATATTTTTAATGCTTTTAGAAAAAGTCAACCGATATCTTCTGGGCAAAAATTGTGAATGTAAATTCATTATCAATTCTGGCCCTGGTAAGGGTGGCAAGCAAATCTGTTGTATTTCCGTTAAGATCGTTGAAGGAGATCTCAGTTCTTACCTGTATTTCCTTGCTCTGACCATTACTCCCACAAAGAACAGTAAGGTTGTTTTCAGTTGTCTGGATAGTTACCGGCATAATTGTGCTGATATTCTTTCCAATTACATTTTCCCTCTGTATGCCCCATATTTCCTCGGCTGAATGATTGAAATACTCTATAGTTCCTGTCTGGTTAAAACTTATTACACCATCAACACAACCCTCGAGTACTGCAATATTTTTTTCTTTTTCGGTTTCTATGTCCTGGATTTTTTTAAGGAGGCCTTTACTGGCTTCACTCAGCTTTTCACTAAGGTTCTTTTTGATATCCTCAAGTTCTGAGGTGTATTTCATCAGTTTCTCACCCTGTGACCGCATCTCCTCAGCCTGTCTTTGAAGCTCAAGTTCGGTTCTTTTTTTCTCAGATATATCCTGGGCAAGAGCAATCACCTTATAGGGTTTCCCGCTTTTATCGAGGGCAGGGGTGTAGGATGCTGTAATCCAAACCTCACGTCCATCGCGTGTGATCCTCTTGAAATCACCTCTCTGTGCTATGCCTTCATTTAATTCCTGCCAGAATTTATTATATACTTCTATGGGCTCCTTTGCTTTGTCTGCAAATAACCTGTCATTTTTATTTTCTATCTCTTCCAGGTTAAAATTCATCATTTTCAGGAACATCGCATTTGCGGTAATTATGCTGCCATCCATGTTAAATTCAACAGTAGCAATTGTATTGTTTATTGCAGTAAAGATTCCGATACGTTCCAGTTCCCTCTGCTGCATTTCCTCCTGGGTTGCATGCATCTCTTCAAGATTCTGACGCATTTCCTCTTCCTGGGTTCTTAACTCTTCAGTCAGTTTCTGTGAGTCCCTCAACAGTTTCTCAGTCTGTCTGTTTATTATTAGTCTTGAGATTGTCGATGCTGTTATTTCAGCAAGTTTTTCCACAAACTGAACTTCGAACTGTTCATAAACCCTGAAGGATGCAAACTCCATTATCCCGAAGAGCTCATCATTGAACAATAACGGTACAATGAGTATACATCTTGGATTGGCATCACCCAGACCAGATGTTATTGTAATGAAATTTTCAGGTACATCAGTAAGGAAAACAGTCTCTCTTTCAATAGCGGCCTGGCCGATGAGACCTTCCCCGATTTCAATTGTCCTGGTAATGTATTTTTTTCTTTTCCAGGCATACGCTGAAGCCAGTTCAAGTACTTTATTGTCTTTGTTATCTTCATTCAGAAGAAAAATAGCTCCCTGGTTGGCATTAATGTACTTTACCAGTTCAATGAGCAAATTGTCGGATAGCGCTGAAATATCATCCGGGTTTTCGCGGAGTATAGCGCTGAACCTGGCAATTCCTTCTGATGTCCACTGTCTCTTTGCATCTTCAGCCACAAGCTTCTGGAGCTTGTCTTTCATTCCTGATACCGATAGGCCTACCTTATCTTTTTCACTCAATACCCTGAATTCTGTATTGAATTTTCCATCACCGATTTTCTCCAGAAAGTCGGCCAGCTCAGACTGGTTCTTTACCAGAAAATCAATTGAACCTGCTATGTGCCCAAGCTCATCATCTTTCTTAATATTTGTTGTTGCTGACAGATCACCCTCGGAAACACCTGAAAGAGTCTTCTTGATGATCTTCACAGGATTAAGAAAACAGACGATGAATATCCTGTAAATAGCTGCAACGGATAAGATCCAGATGAGAATTACGGGCACGATCAGGCTGATCTGCTGATAAAAAGAATCTTTCGAAAGATTCTTAAATACTACCAGAACACCTCCGATGATTACCACAATGAGAAGGATAATAATCAGATGGATTGCTGAAAGTAAACTATTTAGCCTGAATTTCATGTTTTCAGCTGTTAGAACCGCAAAAGTTTAATTGTCAGGCATTGTTAATTAGCCTCGATCTGATCTGTTTAACTATTGCACATATCTGATCAACCTGTTCCGGAGTAATGTTAACTTTTGAGGAGCTTTTGTCGACAATTACAAGCCTGCCGTCTATTTCCATTGATTCAGGTTGATGATACTCGTATGTGATTGTGATATTGTCATATACTGTTTTAAGCGTGTTCAGATCGGAGAGGAGCCGTTGAAAATAATCATCATTCTTAAATGCTGATAGACCAAGCGCCAGCTGATCGATAATGATTTTCTGATTACCGATCCATTCCATTATCTGGGGACTCTTTCCTGCCTGGAAATTCTGGGTGGCTATGTAGAAACCTTCAAACCATGTTCCTGTAACCATCAGGATACTCATATTTGTTCTCTTCTGGCTTCTCAGGAATGCATCCATTTTATTGAAGTTGACTGTCGACAGGTAGATGAGAGAATCCATCTTGTCATTATTGGATGCAAGTCTTTTAATAAGGTCAAAATCAAAAAACTGACCAATGCTGATATCATCTGCCAGCCTTTTTATAGTTCCCAGGTAATTGACAGTCAAAAAGGACTTTTCATATATATTAATGTACCCGAGGTCTCCGCTGTAAATTCCAATGCTCAGGGCTTTAGACTTATCTGAAGTGTAGTTCTTCAAGTTTTCCTGGGGATTAATCAGCGACTCGTCAAAACCGGTCCCGGAATTCTTGATTATCATTGCAGTTTCGACAGGAGATGGGATTGACTCTATAATTGCATTCATCGATTCAGCCGAAATCTCAAGGTTGCTGTTCCCTGCGCTTTCCTGCAGCAATGAGTTTATATCAATTTTATCGCTATTATTTCCTCCGCAGGCAGCAAGAAATACGGAGATAATCACCGGTAAAACTTTTTGTACTTTCATCTATTTATATTTTAATTTCTGTTTTCTGCATTACTGAAACCAAGAATACACATGCTGCATCCCGACTTCGCACCTTCAAATGATGTTTTTATATAGTATACCCCTGTAGCTGAACAGGGATATTGCAGTTCGGAAAAGTATTTCTTTGAAGCCTGATCATAGGAGCTTGCAATCAGATTATGGTTTCTGTCATACAAGCTGATTATCATCTTTCCTGCAAGAGGATTTTCGAGGCAGGCGATCATCTTGTAAACAGATCCTTTGCTGAAGACATAAATGTTTTCTGAATTTGTTTTCTTCCTTTGGTTTGGGCTGGTCGTAAATGTCTTTATATAATTATAGTCACCAAGGGTTGAGGCGCATTTATCAAGGAATTCATCACTGTTGCACTGGCCGGCCGAAGTAACCGGTATAAACATCGCAATAATTGCAGGAGCTAAAAGCTTTTTCAGAAATCTCTTCATCTCTTCAGTAGTTTGATTCACTTGAACTGATCGTTTCCTCTGAACAATTCAGATGGTTTTTCAAAAGTATTTTCACTTTGCTGTGGAAATAGAAGAGATTCTACCCGATTAAGAGGAAACGACACCTGTTTTAACTGCCGTGGATTCACGTGTAAAATCGGGTGATTTTACTTGTCTTGGAGATGGTTGTCCAAATCCTTAAAAGGAAGTCTGAAATACCGGATATATAATCACCTCAGAAGTCGACAAGATGATTTTTCAATGCAAATACTGCAAGGTTTATCGGGTTTTTTGAACCCGTTTTGGCCATAAGCCCTGTCTTATAAGATTCCACCATTCGTACACTTATGGAGAGCTTCTCGGAAATGCCTGCAATAGAATATCCTTCGCAGATAAGTTTCAGGACATCATTCTCGGCTTTCGTAAGATTGATATCCATTAAAAGCTGCCTGTCCGGCCTGGCATAACGGGTGTCTTTTAAGACTATCATCTTCTGAAGCAGTTTCTGTGAGTAATACCTCTCATTCCTGCTAACTGAATCAAGAGCTTTCTGCAATTCCTCTTTTCCTGATTCTTTCAGAATGAAACCCTTCACACCGGCTTTAATCAGCTCATTATATTTGGTCGTATCGCATGACATTGTGAGGATGATTATCTTTAAGCCAGGATATTTCTGAAGTGCGGCACTTGAGACTGCGACGCCATCCATACCTGGCATTTTAATATCCATCAGAACTATATCGATTTTCGTTTCATCGATCTTCTGAAAGAAGGACGGACCATCAGAAGCCTCACCGGCGATTTCATAACCTTCCATCTGGGATATCAGAAAGTGTAATCCTTCCCGGAAGATTCTGTGATCGTCAACAATGAATATTTTTTTATTGGAATCCATTTCCAGCAATTCTTCTATCAGCATTCAAAAATATGAATGCATTATTGCATAGTATCAGGAGAATACTCTTATTTGAAAAGAATTAATACCTGTTTTGATATCATCATTTACCTGATAGAAACAGGTAAAATCACCTGTTCCGGGGAACAGAAGGATTATTCAGTAAAGAAAAACCGGATTGAATTACAGTAATCAAATCTCCACCAGATGGTGTTTCATGGCATACATCACAAGGCCGATTGAATTTTTAACCCCTGTTTTGCTCAGCAGATTTGACTTGTGCCCCTCAATTGTTCTGAGACTTAAGCAGAGTTTATCGGAGATTTCCTGGTTTGAAAGCCCCTGGCATATAAGTGTAAGAATTTCGCTTTCTCTTCTCGTAAGTTTAATTTCTTCAGCAGTGCTCTTTTTAAAAGCCCTGACATTATTCATATTCACAATTATGTTATGCAGGATCTTTTGCGAGAAATAGTTTTCACCTGTGATCACTGTGTTCAGGGCGGTTGCAAGTTCCTCTTTGCCTGATTCCTTCAGAATGTAACCGGCGACACCTGCCTGGATCATTTTATAATAATATTCCTCATCGGAGAACATTGTCAGAGCTATTACCCTGATGTCGGGATGTTTTTCGAGTACTTTAGTGGTGGCGGCTATACCATCAATGCCAGGCATAGCAATATCCATAATTACGATATCCACATCAAGATCGTCTATTATATCGAGAAAAGCTTTACCGTTTGAAGCTTCTCCGATAACCTCGAACCCCTTCATTTTAGAGATCATAAAAACAAGTCCTTCCCGGAATATCTTATGATCATCAACGATAAAAACCTTATATACCTCTTTCACCATGATAAGAATTTCCCAAATGTAGAAAAAATTATATAAGATGCAAATAACGGAGAACTTTTAGAAATATTATATGAGAAGAAAAAAAAGAAGGCAATTTCCGGGCGGAACCTGCCTTCATCGTAAAACTAACCCTATGTATGAAAATTAAACCTGAAATGGTTTTTGAAGAGACTTGTTCATTTTCTGCAATGATAAATAAGTGTTTTCCCGTCAATATGGGTGAATGAATATAAATCCGCCACCCTGGTATTCTCCGGCTTCTTCTTTTTTGGAGAAGGAATCGATTTCTTTTCCATGCTCCCGTAAACTGCCTGTTCCCTCTTGAACCTTGCCTTCTCCTCTGAAGTCATGCCCTTGGGACACAGGTCATTGGAGCATGATACAAAAAGCAGGCTGAATAAAAAGCTGATCGCAGTGACTTTTCGGTAATTGTATCGCTTTCCTTTTGACATCATCTTTTTGCTTTTTTGTTTGATATAAGGACAATGTTCTATATGAGCAAAATTAGACCATACATTACTAAAGTTATTTAGTGCAGTTACTTGTTTTTTATAAGATTGCACCTGAAATTTTCAGGTAAAATCACTTAAGATTTGTCAGGTGAATGTTGTCAGGGGAATACCAGGAAATTCTTTTAACAGTCGGGCTAATAATGAAATATATGTTAAATAATAACCATTTTGACCTTCCTTATTCACAGTTGACTTAAAATAAAAGCGTAATTAACTCTGGTTAATTACGCTGAATTTTGTCGGGGTGACTGGACTGCCGGGCTCTTAATAGTTACATTTTAGAGTAGTGCAGAAAACTCTACTTTTATATCTCAACCTTAATAATATTGCTATTAACGGTAGCTCCGCCAAAATAAGATGTTAATAAGTCTTATTAAAAAAGATTAAGCAGAACGGGGGAAAATATGGGGAAACTCATATATTTGATCTTGTTAAACCTATGCAATGGCAAAGATCAGATTTTTCACTCGCACAATCACGAAAGACAAAACCGCACTGGTTCCGATTTATATCAGGGTAAGAATCGGAAGCAAAGTTGACATTACTTGCAAAGCTGATATTCTTGTTAAACCTGAGAACTGGAGCAATGAAACTCAACAATCCAGGCAAAGGGCCGATTTGCATAAATTCAAATATGCTTCAACAGAAGAATCTGGAAGAGATAAGTTGAATGAAAGGATTGCCGGATTGCGAAAATCGATCGAAGCAGAACTTACCAATATTCATCCTTCTGAACTTGCAGCAAAGATCAAGGACAAAGATCCTCAAAACAGGAAGGCAAAGAATGAAGCACTAACAATGTGGCTTGAAACGATAATAGATAAACACTGGCACCCTGATAAGTACCGGACTAATCTTTTCACCTTCATTCAAAACTTTATCGATCAATCCGAATCAAAACCGAATCCCAAAACTGGTCGGCCAGTGTGCTACAAGATGAGGCGGGAGTATGAAGTATCTTTCCAGTATTTAAGAGACTTTGCTGAGGATAAAAAGAAAGAGATTGATTTTAAAGATATTGATCTGTCTTTCTATAATGATTATACTCAATTCCTTCAAAAGAAAGACCTGGCGGTAAACACAATTGGAAAGAAGATCCAAACTTTAAAGATATTCCTGAATGCTGCGAAGGAAGAAAACAAGAATCCATATGAGGGGTACCGGAGTAAGAAGTTTGTTGCGATGACCGAGGAGGCAGATACCATTTACCTGAATGAAACAGAGCTGCAGATGCTTTATGATCTTGATCTCAGTAAAGATGAGGCAAAGGATAAGATTAGAGACCTGTTCCTTGTCGGATGTTGGACCGGGTGTAGGTTCAGTGATATCTCTCAAATCACACCTGAAAGCATTACAGGAAGTATGATTCACATTAAGCAGCACAAAACAGGAAAAAAGGTTATTATTCCGCTTCATCCTGTTGTAACTGCTATTATAAATAAATATAAGGGAGTACTGCCAAAGCCTGTAACAAACCAGGAGTTTAACCGGGAACTTAAGAACATAGCAGAAGCTGCTAAGATTAAAGAGCAAACGCATAAAGCGATTACAAAAGGAGGAGTGAAAACAAGTAAGGCGCAACCAAAGTACAAACTTGTATCAAGCCATTGCGCAAGGAGAAGCTTTGCAACAAACTTGTATAAATCCGGATTCCCAACAATATCAATCATGGCAATCACCGGACATACCACGGAAAAAAGCTTTTTGAAGTACATTAAGGTTACACCAGATGAACATGCTAAGAAGTTGCAAGAGCATTGGGAGAATAGGCATTTAAAAGTTGTGTCAGCATGAAAAAGCTAGCGAAAACAGATCGATTTATTGAATTGCTGGAGGAGTCTTTATTTGTAATCCTTTACTTTCCTGATCCACCTGAGACGATGGATTGTTGGCATAAAATAAAAGAACCATTATTCCAGCGATTGACAAGGTCTTATTACACATTAAGATACCAATTGGGGGGAGGTTTTTTTCAGATTCATCTTCATCCTGATGATAACAATAAAATTGAAGATATTCTTGATCGTGTCATCAAGAAGTATCATAATGACGAACCATATCCGGATATTATAAAAGAGATTTTACAAAAGGAACAAATTACCTATAAAGATGTCATTAATGAATTTTGGGAACTATGTCCGGATATTAATCATATCGAAGAGATATTGCATGTTTCAAGGGTGAAATTTAGAGAGGTACTTTCACAATTCCCTGATCCGCTAGAGAATTCTACTGAGAAATTACTTCAGGATAATAGTAATTATTTCAATTCAAATGTAAGCGAGCTAGAAAGAAGAGGGTTTATTTCTGAAGAGGAAAGTAAGTACATTCTTTTTAAAATAGACGCAATTATTGAGACTGCCAATAGAATAATTGATCTACTTGCAAAGGAATTCAATAAGATCAAAGAAATGGCAAATGCCAAATCAATGCCGTCAAATTCAACTAACAAAAATTCTGTTCCATTGAGCTTGTCAGACTGTTTCTTGGTCAAGGAGTACTGGATAAATTTGTTAAAAGACCCAAGACTTAATGAACATTTCGAGATTTCTAATGATGGGTCCTATAAATGGATAAGTGAAAAAAACCTATTAGCCGGGTTAGCTTTTAAATTATTGAATAAAAAGAAATTAATAAATGAAATCCAAACAGGTCAGGATTTGGCTAAAATTTTCTGTCCTCACTTTGGCGTAAAGTTCGATTCAAAAGACGATAGAATGTTTAGGCCTGAAAGAGCTAAAACTGAGGATTTTAGCTGGATTAATTAAATAATACTAAATCGGACGTCCGTCCGGACACGGCGGACATATTTGCTATTTTCAATAGCCCAATTTTGCCTTGTAAACCAAATTAACAAGGCAAATGTCAGACTCAAGAAATCATCTCTACGAACTGCTAAAAAGCAATCCTGAGTTAGCTCAAAATATCAAGGTTGAAATCTCAGGAGCAGACTATATCGGAATGGTTGACTATTCAGCTGATCAAAAGCTAAAAGAATCACAGCCTAAAAAATCTGATCCTGAAGAATACCTCACTCCTGATCAGATGGCAACTACTTTGAAAATTAGCCTTGTCACCCTCTGGAGCTGGGATAAAAAAGGTATTACAATCCCTCTCCGAATCGGGAATAAAAAGTTATACCGGCGTTCGGACCTCGAGAAAATTCTAAAAAGTTAAATAATCAAAATCATTTATTATGAAAAAAGTTGAAGCCTTCGGTTGCGGACATTGCACCAAAATTTATGCTATCAAAAAGGTAGCCATAGCACATGAAAAGAGATGCTATTTCAATCCTGAAACAAAAAGCTGTGTGACATGCGGAAACCTGGTTGGGAGTTATGATCATCACTGCTTAGCAGGTCATGAGATTGAAAATAATCATCTCAAAACCAGGTGTGCTGATCATGTGGTTGGTGAGGATTTCATTTAGGGGCACCTTAAATCTGTACAAGTGAATTCGGAGAGAACATATCGTATTAACGGTTTTGATCAGATTAAGGCTTTTTATTCCTGGGTCTTCAACAATCAGGATAAAGAAATCGGAACCTCTCATATAGCACTATACAATTTTCTGGTGAATCAAAATAATCGCTCTAATTGGGTTGAATGGTTTAAGGTACCCTATGATTTAGGCATGGCAGGCAGCTGTATAGGTAGCCGAAATACATATTATAAGTGCCTTAAGGATCTTCAGGCCTGGGGATTGATCGAATATAAACCAGGTATCAATAATTACAAGGCTCCTGTTATAAAACTCCGCCTGCTCAAAAGTGAGCAAGTAACTGAGCAAGTAACCATACCGCTGAGTGAGCCACTGACTGAGCAAGTAACCATACCGCTGAGTGAGCCACTGACTGAGCATATATATAAACTATTAACTAATAACCTTAAACGTATAACAAATAACATTGAAGAGGTATTAAAATACCTTGACTCTTTAGATAAGCCAAAATTTAATTTTAAAAAATCATTAATCGAATTAGGAGTTGAAGAAAATATAGCATCTGAT
Source organism: uncultured Bacteroidota bacterium (assembly GCA_963744745.1). Lineage (GTDB taxonomy): Bacteria > Bacteroidota > Bacteroidia > Bacteroidales > VadinHA17 > LD21. Next base: position 753,457 of record CAVUVD010000014.1, read on the forward strand.
TGGATAAAAGTTCGTATGGCGAAAAAAGGCGCAAACACAGAGACGGCCTTTAATAAAATCAAAAAAGAAATTCAATTATCAGGTGCATACGCAAATGACTGTATAAGAAAAGCAGTTGAAAAATCCTGGTGTGGATTTGAAGCTGAATGGTTTAAAAATTCAAAATATAACGAAAATGGAACAACTGGACAAAATAATCAAGGAAGCCTCAAACACGTCAATGCTCTCTGGGATAGGAAGGATTAAGTACATGCCTTATTCAATGGATCTCGCCTTGACTGTGGTACAGCGAATAGGCAGGAGCTTCAACCCTCTATTCTCTCTAACCCAGGGAACAACTGAATTTTATAAAGAAATGATCCGGTATTTCCACGGGGATCCTGAGTTCAATGGCAACCTGCAAAAAGGTTTATTGATAATGGGGCCAACGGGAACAGGCAAAACACTGGCTCTGAAAATCATGAAAACCTATCGCGGGATTGACAATATCAGATTTATTTTCAACCAGAAGATTTACAATCTCAATTATGAGATTACTCATGTTCATCAACTTATGGCACTATTTCATGAAAACGCCTTTGACGGTATAGATATTTATTGTCGTAGATACATAGATGCATTTGATGATATCGGGTGTGAACAGAAAGTCAAACATTATGGTACCGAGCTTGATATAATGAGCCATATCTTGACTGAAAGATACACAAGGAATCTTTTGACTTTCGGAACAACAAACCTCAATACCGAAGCCCTAGAGCAAAGATACAATGATCGCATTGTCAGCCGACTTCATGAAATGGTCAATTTGATCGTCCTCAATTGTCAGGATTTCAGAAAAGAGTATCTGACAAAAACAGTTTAGTTATGGAAGCCAAAAAGTTGACACCAAAGGAGGAAAGATTCTGTTACGAATATCTTATTGATCTGAATGCCACCCAGGCCGCAATACGCGCCAGGTACTCACAAAAAACAGCCAGATCAATTGGAAGTCGTCTGTTGACAAAAGTTAACATTCAGGAGCGAATTAAAAAGATGAAAGCGAATCTATCCGAAACAGCAGGGATAACCGCTCTCCGGGTCCTGAATGAACATGCTAAGATCGCTTTCTCTTCAATCTCAGGCATTCATGAGACCTGGTACAGGAAGAAAGATCTTGAGAATCTTCCGGAAGATGTAAAGTCTTGTATATCAGAAATTGAAAGCAGGATTCGAACTGAATATGTTCCTGGTCCTGATGGGAAAAGCACACCTACTAAAGTAGGATATGTCAGGGTCAAATTATATGACAAACAACGGGCATTGGATTCAATTTCAGCTATTCTAGGCTTTAATGCTACTATCAAAAACGAGCTTCTTGGAAAGATTGAGTTTGGAAAATTAAGTGATGAGCAGCTGGATCAGATAATCACAGGACTTCTTAACAGAAAGAACTATGAATAAGGAATCATTGAAAGGAACTTCACGCTCTGAGAAAATAGCTTTATTATCAAAGCTCGCTTCAGGTGAAATCAAAATAGATAAATCATTGACATTAAGACCAGTACTTGAATTTCAATTACAGGAAAATTCTAAATATGAGTGCAAGCAAAACAGAAGACTCTTTACAATTGATGAAATTGGGGAATTGAGATTTAGTTATCCCTTTAACAGGCCATTGGTACAATATTATAAAGACGGCCTTTTGCCTAATAAAATAATTCTGGAACCATTTACTGAGGCTGACTTACAACAAACAGATGCTGAAAAATTGCATTGGGCTCTTTATGGATATAAGATATCACACATTTCCGATATCGAATTAGATCGAATAATAGAAGAATTTGAGAATAAAGAATATGACGAAAATGAATAACGAGTCAACCAGCACTTTGAGAGAACATAAGATTGAATTCTTGAAAAAGCTTCAATCAGGCAGGTACAGGCTATTAGCTTTAAATGAGCCTCAGCTAAAGTTAAACTTTGATCTTCAATCAGACGGTCTCTATCAATGCCGGGAAGACAGGAGGCTGATGACAGCAAAAGAAGTAAAATCTCTTCCCGGATACATGCTTATTATTGAAAGAGTATCTACCACACGGCAGGCTAACCAGGAGGAACCTGCTGAAGGATACACCCTGATTCCCTTCACTAAAAAGGATTATTTAAACGGGATACTTATCAGTATTGACAACGAAAATGAGGTTTTCGGAGGCGACTTTAACGCGGCTCTGTCAGAGATGACAACCGAGGAATTGAAACACCTTCACCGGCAATTAATGAATGAAGCGAAAAATGCAGATGATAAAGATCAAAATAGGCGTGTGAATCCGATATAAACGAATCAACATCTTATTAGAGAACGATTTAACATATATTATCCCCAAAGTTTCCCCAAAACCTGATAAAGTGAACAAAACAATATCAAATAAACCTCTGAAATCATTGGAATTTTAATAATCATAAAAAAATCAAGAAAATGGAAAATCAGGAATTAAAAGCAGTTACAGATGCGATTAGCACAATTACCAAAGCAGTACTGCCCTTGTACGAAAAGGTTGATGCTCTTATAAAAGAAAATGATGAGAGAAAAAAAGAGAGGAATGAGAAAAAAGAACCTGAGCAGACTTTGATGTCAAAGGGAGTTCAGCAGTACATTGATTCTCAAAAAAGTGATTCAAACTTAAAAGGAAAGGAGATATGATAATGAAAAAGATTTTGATATCCGAAAACCGGGAAAGGGCTGAAAAATTCATCGATTCTTATGAGCAAATCTATTTGCAATCAGTAAAAACTGTAATCGGCAGGGTAGAAGCTGCAGGAGTGAAGATCACCTCGAAAGAATTCCTTTGTGATCTGATAAGTGGCAACTTCGATAAATTCCAGACTAAGTACTTATCAATTGCCACAGGAGACATAAACTCTTTTGTAAGTCAGGCTGCACGAAATCAGATGAGAATAGATGCTGACCGTGGACTTTCCGAAATCTGCACAGAGATAAAGAATCTATTCGACAAAACTCTCGAGAACCGGCCAATGTCTGATCCTTTTTCTTCCAGCTCTTTGACTTAAATGGATCAAATGAGCCTTTTGTTTCAGAGAAATCCAGGGAGCAGATCTTCGAGATGTTCAAGGATTATATAACAGATCCAAAACATATCAAGATACATGCATCCCTGGAGGAAGCTGCAAAAAGTCTTCAAAAGCTTACCGATTCATTAAACAAAGCCGGGGTTAGTATTCTTACGTTACGCTCCCCATGGGTCGAGTTAGGAACCTTCTTCCAACTTAGTCTGTCCGATTCAGGATCCCTTCAGATTACCCCCAGGAAATTGAATGTTGAGGCTCTGATGGGTAAGATGGAATCTGGAGTTTCAGATGAATCAGAAGATGATTTAAGCGAGTAAGCAGGAAATTTTAAGTATTTAAAATTAAATCTTAACAGATGAGTACATCTTCTAAATACAGCCGTGTAAGAGAAAATATAACAGGCGAATCAATAGTACTGGATGTTCAGACCAAACATAGTGAGCAACATGAAAAGGTCGTTACACTGGTTTTTGGTACAAAGGATAATTTAACCTTTGCCATTGAAAATCAGGATGACATCAAAAATCTCATACAGGCATTAAAAAATGCTGCTTGCGATTGTTGGCCTCAACTTCGAATATTTTATAATGACCAGATTGATCCTGAGCTTGACAGAGCTCTTGGAGGATTTTCAAAATACCCATTCGTATGAATACTATTTCAATTTACAGACCAGGCATCCCTGCAGCTCTCATTGCAGTTGTTGACATAGACGAAAAGACTGTCTATACTAAGAAGATTCAAGGTGATCATAAAATCACATCTGAGTTTTACAGCAGCTCAGTTCTTGCTATTCAGATAGGCGATTATATAACTCACAATAGTGAAAACTTCTATATAAACCGTGTTCCGGAAATTGAGAAGATCAACAATTCAACATTCAAGTACAAAATAGATTTCGAAAGTGTTCTTTATGACCTGAAGAAAAAGCTTTTCATGTCATCAGATGGCCTGGCAGAATTCAGCTACAATGGAACAGCGTCCGACTTTGTGACCATGATTGCAACGCTGATGAACTCTGTCGGCTCCGGATGGTCCGCGGGTACCGTTGGCACATCCACGGAACAAACTCTTCAGTTCTCAAATGAATCCTGCCATGCCGCACTTACAAGGGTTGCTGAAGCCTTCAAGATGGAATATTCTCTTTCAAGTAAAGCAATCAACCTGCAAAAATCAGCTGGCACGACAAAAGCTTATACATTCCAGTATGGGAAGGGGCTCGGATTATACAAAATTCAAAGAGTACAGGTCCAGAATCAGAATATCATCACCAAATGTTACGGCTTTGGCGGGACAAAGAACATACCGGCCAGTTATCGCAATAGGGCCAAAAGACTTGTTTTTGAATCCCGGTACCTGACCAAGAATACTAACCTGTATGGAACAATTGAAGGTCAGTTCACAGATGACAACATCTACCCAAAAAGGACCGGTACCATATCAGCAATCAATATAGCATGGAAAGAAGATAACAGCTTTGATTTTAATAACAGCTACGTCACTGATTCAGGCATGGATTTTAACCTGAATGACTATCTTCTCGAGGGAATGCCTGCAACCATTGTATTTAAGACCGGGGACATGGCCGGGATTGAATGTGAGGTATGGAAATACGATAACACCAATAAAAGGATTTACTTCAATCCTTATTCAGATGCTGATGGGTATACCCTGCCAAGATATAATGCAGGTTCACCAATTCAGCCGGCTGTTGGTGACACTTACACCTTCATAAACATCTCTCTTCCGCAATCATATATCGATGCAGCGGAGGCTCAGCTACTTGCAGCTACACAGGCATTTATTAATGAGAACAGCATCCCCCAGGTTGTTTATTCAGTGGATATCGATCCTAAATATGCAAGGGAGAACAGCATTTCAGTAGATGCAGGCGACAGGGTGACAACTATCGATTCAGACCTGGCAATAAACAATCTCATCAGGATTGCCGGTATTGAATATCCTCTTGTTAATCAGTATCAGATAAAAGCTACAATAGCTGACTTTGTTCCCTATACGCTCCAGGAGAGGATTGTTCAGACAACGGTTAATACAAAGAAGGAAACCGTGTTTGTTGACCGGAGAAACTATGAGTTATACCGGCGCAATACCGTGAGGCAAAACCAGCTCAAAGGGCTCCTTTATGATACAGACGGGTACTTCTCACCGGAGGGCGTTTCGCCTCTCTGGATCGAAACCCTTAACCTGGCTGTTGGTGCAAAGTCATCTGATTTCAGGCTTAATGGGGTAACGATTTCGCCAAACCACGGGAGTAATAAGGGCGTTCTTGCTATTGGTGCAGGAGATCTTGTACACTTCCAGATTTCTGTTGATGGTAATTATATCTGGACCATTGGGGCAGCTGCAACGTTCAGCAGCCTGGTAGATGCAACCTCTTATTATCTCTATGCCAAGTGCAGTAAAACAGCAATGACCGGGGAATGGGATCTGTCTACCGAAAAGAAAGGCTATGATGGAGACGGGTATTATTTCTTTTTTGTCGGTATTCTCTTCTCTGTATATAACGGAGCCAGGGATTTTGATTTTGGTTACGGGATGACGTATATAAACGGGAGGATCATAACTACCGGCAGGATCCGCTCGCTTGATGGGAATAACTATTTTGACCTTGATCAGAATCAATTCTTCCTGGGGGATGCAAATACCTCAATTGATTGGAATGTCACAACTCCAAATGTACTAACGTTAAAAGGAGTCTTAACCCAGGGGCCTCCGGGGAATGATGGGGAGGACGGGGCTACCGGAGCAACCGGACCAGGAATTAGTCTCAGGGGTGAATTTAACGCTTCAACTCCGTATTTCAATAACTCACTTATCCGGGATGTTGTAAAGTACTCCGGAGCTTATTATTTTTATATCGGTACTGACAATACAGCAGGGGCGTGGAATGCCTCTAACTGGCAAAGCCTTGGTTCCTCATGGTCAAGCGTGGCAACCGGTTTATTACTTGCTGAACTCGCATACATTGATAATTTAGGGGTGAAGTATTTCAATGGCATCCCGGTACCTGTCGGGGATCTTGCAGGGACCGTTACGAATGTTCAGGCTAATATTCCACTTTCAGATGCCTGGCAGGGCAATTATGCATATACAATAGGTAATAAATGCTCCTATGGCGGCGTGAATTATATTGCGATAGCTGATAATAATAATGACCCTCCTCCAAGTGGCAACTGGAATGTTGATACAGCCGCTCAGAAGAGGATCGATAAAGTAACACTGTCAGGAACGTCGGGAACAGCGAATGTGACTTGCGATGGGGTTGTTAAAAAGGCTTCATGGAATATAAACGGTCTTAGTGCAACTGCAGCTGATTTTGTTTTGCTCTATGAAGCAGTGTACCTGGCAGCTGGTACAATTCTCACATCTGTTGGGAATGAATTGTATTTTGAAGCATCTGCCGCCGGAGTTGATTTCACAGGTAATACTACTATTTCGAATGCTCCAAATTTTTACCGGGGATCAACCAGGATTCAGGGAAATGAGATTTGGGAGAATGCTGAAGATAATGACAACTATGGATTTATAACAATAAACCGTAAGGGTTATAATGGAGGGGTTTCAAGATTCAGAGGCACACAAATTGGAAACGGGAAGGGCGATCCTATTACTGATTTCTTAGGTACCAGCGATGGGGATGAGGTTGTTAACTGGGCTCATCATTTCTTTTTGATGAATCTTCCGACAAGTTCTACTGGATTGAGAGTTGGTGAGCTATACCGGGATAGTAATGTAATCAAGGTCGTTATTTAATAAATCTATTTCGCTATGTTCAGATTTGTACCACCAAGTATGGATGATTTCCATAACTGGGTTGAAAAGGAGAAAGAAAGAATCTTTGAGTCTGTCAAAGAGGCTTATCTGCTTGCTTGCATGGAGGCCGTCAATTTTGCCCGCACCGTTGACACTTACAAGGACCGGACAAACAACCTGAGATCATCTATCGGGTTTGTGCTTTACTACAATGGGGAATTAGTGCATGAGGATTTTCAGCTGGCAGGAAAAGGCGCCGGCATGTCTAAAAACAAAGGACCCGAAGGCCCTGAAGGTATGAAATCAGGGCAGGAGCTTGCACATGAGGTAGCAAAAATGCACAATGAAGGCTTTGTTGCAATCATAGTCGCTGGTATGCATTATGCTCTATATGTTGAAGCCAATGGTTTTGACGTGCTGACAGGAGCCACGCTTAACCTCCCGGAAAAGCTAAGAGAACATTTCACGGCGATCGATAAAAGGCACGGAACACGTTTCTCGAGGAGGTAATCTTTCTTCAATCAAACAATATCATTCGAAAATCAATTGAAAACCAATTTAAAAAGTGTCTTTATGGAAAATGAAACAAAGATCATTTTGCAGAATACATGTCTGCAAGTTGAAACAACATTGAGTGCAGGAATTGACCAATTCACATCCGAGAATGAAGGGAATTCCTCCAGAGCTATCACGCTTAAGATATCACATGCACAAAAACCATTAGCAGCAACTTTTTTATATACCGCTGAAAGACAAATGGTTTATGCATTTACGAACACCGAGGAGGTTGATAAATTAATTTCACACCTCCAAGAATTACGTCAAAGTCTTTAAGGTTGGCTTTTATCTCTCGTTTCAAGAGCCGGACAGGGGTTTTCTGCACGGCTCTGTTTCATTGTGTATGGCAGTCATAAAGGTCATTTGTTTGTAATTTCATCTAACACCCCCGATAATTACGAATGCTATGATGCAGAATGTAAGTATAATAGAAATCGATTTTCCCCTATATTTCCCCAAAACCTCCAAAACCTATACTTCAGTGAACTTAAAATCTTTTGAAAACTGTAATTTATTCCAGAAGATAGAGAGAAATAGAATCTATATTTCCGGCCAGCTAACAGACACTCTGACTGAAGAGGCCAATTTGAAATATAACAGGGCCGAAGAGTATCTTTCCGGCATTGGACGTTCTCCTGTAAATCCTCTCAAATTAAATCCCTGCAATCTTATTTCATGGCCTTTGAGGCTTGAAATTCTCTCCGGGTGCAATTCCATATTCATGCTTTCAGACTGGAAAGAAGATCCCCGATCGATTACTGAGCGCTTTTTCTCAGAGATAACCGGCAAAGAGATCCTCTACCAGGACACTATCGAAAAAAGCGATGTAAAGATTCTCAGGATAAATGAAGCGATAAGGGAGATCACTGGATGGATACCTTCAGATTACCGGGTCAATGAAAAAGGTATTGACGGAAGGGGAAGGCATAAGGGGTACCCGGGAAGGCTGCTGTTCTCTTATCATGCATTTATACTTGGGATGAGTAGAAGAAATTCAGAAATACTTTGACCGTGACCGGGCAACGGTTAAATGTTATCCCGCCAAGTATGAAGAGGAATACAAGTACAATTGTAAATTCCGTGAGATAGCTGACAAAGTGAGCCATATTCTCCATGACTCCACACCTGGAGAGTGCTGATAAGATATCATGGCATTGGAAATGATTCATTGGGAGAAAAAACAATCTGATTCTTCTGATTCTCCAGAGGTACGCGATGCTGATTCTCCCCGGTTAATATTTCATCAGGGATCCCTTCAGGAAAGGCCTTGCATGTAAAAGTAAAAATGCTGAAGTCATTTCTGCATCTTGAACAAGCAGACCTATAGATATTATGAGTCTCAAACTTATAATCGATTGTTACCATGTTCATTATTGCGCAAAGATATAAATAGATAATGGATTCCCGGACAAACTCATGAGCAACATCCTCCAAGTGCATATTAGATAATTTTCTCACAGCTTTGGCCGCTTTGCGAAATCGCAATCCGGCACGTTTATTAAATTATCGTTGTGAGATATTCGATTCTCAAAGTTTAAAAAGTTACACTATAAAAAAGGCAATCAAGTCCGAGGATATTGAAAAAACCGTATCACTGTGATACAGCTGGGTCTCAGTAAGTTACATTAATCTTTTTTAAATAACAATATTTGAATTTAAATATCTTCGTGAGATATTTGCCTCATCAAGATTCTCCCCCAAAGAATTGGCTTAAAATTTGCTAAATCATTATAGCGTTGGCTGATTCCGTTCTCCGAAAGGAGGAAGATCCCGGGGGGGTGTCTTGATAAAGCGGATAAGACCAGCGCTCTTTTTTGGTCTTTTATCAAAAACCCCCCTTTATGAGAACACAATCCAACCCAACACCGGCATTTCCAGCCGAAATCATTCCCTTCAGTGAGAAATCTTACAGGCAGGACAATGGCATGCAACACCATCTAGTCCCGTTATTGCCTCCGGTAGATAAACCTGACAGAATATTCAAAGTGTATGGTGATGAGATGTCACCTGAGATACCTGTGGGATCTTGGGTCGGCGCCAAGAGAATCAAGCTTCCAACTCCCTTTATTGCCTGGGGTGAAGTCTACCTGATAGACACATTAAACTATGGTACCCTGATGAGAAGGGTAAACACAAGTAATCTACCTGGTTGTATTTGCTGTCATGCCAGTCAAAAGCGTTATGAGCCTCTGGACCTTCCGATAGATTCAATATTGAATATCTACAAAATAAACATGATAGTGACACTTGTATAAATTAATGTAATCCAATGGAAGAAAAACAGAGTCTTGAATCAATCATCCTCCTGAGGATACTGGAGTCTCCTGAGTTTGCTGAATTTATCGATCAACGAGCCGAAGCGATGTATCAGAAAATGAAAACTGAACAAAAGCTCACGTATGAAGATATCGCGGATGAATGGCAGCTCTCCCTTACCACTGTAAAAACTCTCACCGGCGAACAGCTCTCCGGGATGGGATTGAAAAAGATTAAAGGCGGGGCCTGGGTGCGGTTTCAACGGATCGTTAATATTGGGGCTTCAAAGGAAAAATACCGGAAAATCAAAGGAGGAATTAAAATCAAAAATCAATCATGAAACACGAGTATTCAGAAAACAGGAAAGAGGATATTTTGATCCAGTCCATAAAAAGCATCATCCTGGAGTGTCCGGAACTCAAAGTTTTAATTGAGCAGGTCGCTGATGAGAGATTTAAAACTCTGTGTTTTGATAAACGGCTTACCCCTGATGAAATGGCAGAGACATACGGTGTGTCCAGGAGCACGATCGACAGGCTCACCAAACAGGAACTTTCAAAGCTTGGATGGCAGAAAGTTCGCATTGCTTCTCTTCCAAGATTCCAGAGGATAGTAAATGTTGAAGTATCAAAAGAGAATTTTAAAAAAGCAAAGAAAAGATGAAAGCAAATGAAGTATTAGATAACAATCAGAATATTGAAGACGAACCAACCAGGGAGGAAATGTTTTCCTGGTATGACAGCGAGATTGCTGAAACAGTTCTTTTTATCAATGATGAGTTGCCCGGAGGTGAAGGCCTTGATTATATCAAAAGGAAGACTCAGGAATTCACAGAGATGATAAGACAGGACAAGAAATCAGAACTTGAAGATATTTGGAGGCCTTAATCCTCGTTAACAGTATCACTCTCTGGGTGAGAAAACAGCGAAACATGATCCCTGGTTCACATTACCGGGGATCTTTATTTTGAATCATTCTAAATTATTCAAGTAATCGAAAAAAACTATAATATCAGGGTAACAAAATGAGTTCAATTCCTATTAAACAGTAGAACCGGGGTTTCGAGCAATGTTCCCCGGTAAATGAGGTTAAAATTCCCCGGGCCCTTGACCAGTCCGGGGATTTTTTATTATGGAAGATCTTAAGTGACAGAATTGAATTTTCTTCTGAAATGAGGGTAACAAAATAAGGCTGAATCCTATTAAACAGAAAACCTCATGCCGGAACATTATAAACTTCTTCTTAAAATGTCACAGGAGCCACTCTATTTGAGGTATGAGCCAATGAATATCGCAGTTCGCACCTTACCAGGAGCAGAATTGACCGTGACCGTATATGTTAAGAATAAAGGAAAACCGGAACATTTATTACCACGTCCGATGGAGATAATGAAAACGGCTATAAAGGATTGTGTAGAGATTTCAAAGGAGGAGTATGATATTTTTTAAACGATCGAGTATCAAGAATATATTTGACTTGTATTCTTCTGATTCATAACTTTGATAAGATGAACCCTTCAACCTATTTCCATTACAAATGAACACTTCGACACTTTGGATTATACTTCTTATTCTTATTGGATCAACAATCGTTTTCCTGGTCATAAGGGAGATTGTCTGTTGGTATTCAAAGATTAATGAACGCATTGAATTGCAGAAACAGACGAATCGAATGTTAGAGAATATTTTTAAGCAGCTTGGTGGTGATACAGAAGAACCTGACCAAAAAAATGATATCAACAAAGCATAGATATGTAAAATTCAATAAAATGAAATTACTATCAATTAAAAAGCTGTTATGGCTACTCTCCTTGCTCCTGACAAGTTTCACTTGCAGGGCATTCCTAAAAGGCATTCCTGATGAGATATTGTCAGGAAAAGAAAAACATTTGAAGCCACTTAAAGACCAGGGAAACAATTATGTATTCACTCCAAATACATAAATTCTTTTAATATGGAATTATTAACGATTGACAAATTGATTTTATTCTTGTTCTTTTTCATTCCGGGATTTCTGTCTTTGAAGTTTTATGAAATTCTTTTTGCAGATGAGCGAGTAGATTTTTCCAAAAGTTTTTATGAAGCGATAGGCATAAGTTGTATAAATTTCGCAATCTTTTTTTGGGTGATTTTTTATATCAACAGTCCCGGATACTCTGAAGAACATCCCTTTTGGTATTATATCTTAACCTTGATTATCTTATTCGTTACTCCCTTGATAATCACATGGTTTTTCTCACTGATCCAAAAAACGAAAATATTTGGAAAATTCTTTGTAAGCCCTGAAAGAATTCCCTGGGACTGGCATTTTTCAAAAAGAGAATCATACTGGGTTATAGTTACCTTAAAAGATGGGAGAAAAATTGGAGGTAAATATGGACTAAATTCAATGGCATCAGCTGCACCGAAACCAAAGGAGATCTTTATAGAGGATGTGTGGAAGCTAGATAAGACTTACAAGTTTATTGAGAGTATAAAAAGAAATAAAGGAGTATTAATTACTGAAGAGAATATCTTAACCATCGAATTTTTCAATTAACTAAAATCTATGAATTATGTGTCCTGAAAATGACAACGCCCAAACCCCCAAAGAAAGACCGATACAAGAAAGGCAACCTGAGGTAAATATTGATAAAGGAATAGGTGATCGAATTAAAGGAGAAAGACCTGAACCTCAATCATGGAAGCCATTTATAGATCAGACTGATCCAATACCTCCTGATGGTGGTTCTGGTGTGGGTGACAATAATAATGATTAAAGTCCCGCCAATATATAATTCGGAAAACAAGACACTCAAAAGCAGTCAGTTAGGCAAGAATACTAACTGGTGTAAGGAACTACTTTGTGGAAGGGGTGTTATTCGCAGAATAAAAAAAGAGGACTCCTGTAAGCCAAGAGTCCATTTTATTGTTGTCACGTCTTTAAAAACTGGTTTAAAGACTAGTTTTTTCAAATCAATACTGCAAAGATATACTAAAAAACTAATATAACAAACAAAACCTTGACTAAAATCATCACCCTAATTGTCATCTGTATTAGTCTTATTATTACCACCAATTCTTTTCTTTAGAGCAGCCTCAAATATTGGCTGAACAGCTTTATTCATATGGACAAGCTGGAAAATTGATTGATATTGATAGAATCCTATCTCATCTATGAGCTTTCCAATGAACTCATCAATAAATGAAGAAGAAACGATCCCGACACCGTCAAAATCAATAACTATACGCGAATTCGATGATTTATATATATTCAACACTTCGGTTTTCATTAAGAGCCCGGATTCTCTTGTTCCAGTACCGCTTCCGACGTCTGCGAGTTTGTAAATAATTTCACCAAAATCACCCCTTAGATTTTCAATGAACATATCAGTTGTATCATAACCTCTTAAGGCGTCTTTCATTGAGATACCTCTATCCAGATTTACACTAAACGATACGGTTGTTGATTGGTTAGTACGATTAAGGATGACTATATCTTCGAATGTTCTTGTAGGATCTCCTCCGCTAAAGAATACAATCGCCCCCTTTCCAGAAACTATAGAGAGCCTACCTTCATTTTGCGAAATTATGTTATATAGCCCCCATAAACCATTTCCTTGCCCAACACTTTTGTCCCTGGTGACCCCCTCCTGAATACACAAAGTTATGGCATCAACAGCGGATTTTGGCTTAAATTCTGACCTCCTTAATGTTTTGTAAATACCCTGTCCATAATCATAAATACAAACATTTAGACGCCCAGTTGATCTATTAAGTTGAGCCATAATAAATCCTTTTCCCAAGCCAGAGTGCTGAATAACATTGTCCATAACCTCATTAATAGCCCATATACTACCTTGAATTACTCCAGGTTCGCATACTCTGGATCTCATCAAAAATGATGTGTAGGAAGTTACAATTTGATTTATCTCACCTGAGTCGGAAAATACCCAAATTTTATCAAATAGGTTAGTGCTTTTATTAATGCTCGTTGAAACAATCTGTTTAGGATTATTAAAGTTGGATCGCCGTAAATAGTTATTTAAATTCTTAAATTTGAATTGTATTCCCTCTTCTTCCTTAAAATAAGTAATAATCCCAGTTATAGGCACAATGGGAATTGGAGTAACAAGGCCAACATTGCAACAATCTACGACAATCTCCTTATGATTAAATATATAAACCAACCTTTTTAATGAATTTATAAATTCAACAATTAGGTGGTGATTAGATAGATTCGCAGGAAAGATGATATTATCTTCTATTACAGAATTATAATTTCTCCTTTTTTCCGGCTTTTCACTGATAGTACCACACATCAATTTCAAGAATTTAACCCAAAGATATAAAGATAATATTATGTGGTTTTTGATCAGTTTTTTTAATTGTGGGGCAAACGTGGGGAAACAAAAAACCCATCTATCTGATTTATTGACAAATGGGTTCCCAATTTGTCGGGGTGACTGGACTTGAACCAGCGGCCTCTACGTCCCGAACGTAGCGCGCTACCAACTGCGCCACACCCCGAAGTAAACATGAGGCAGCAAAAATAGCAAAAAAATATAATCAATGGCACCCCATTGAAAAAATACCCTCAGGCTTTGGAGTCTTTGTATTCTCTGATCAATGTCTGGAAAACTTCCTTAACCGAATAAATCTTTGTTGCCCTGAACGCATTACTGCCGGCAAATGCGAAGCCACCCTCGAAATTGCCCTTCAGGGCGCTTACTAAGGCTGAAATAATACAATATGGACTTTTTTCTATATCGCAGGTCTTGATACACTTGAAAGGACATTTTTTAGGTTGTTTTGCTCCATCTTTAACCTTCTGGATGAAGTTGGAAAATATTGCTCTTCCAGGCATTCCTACAGGGCTCTTAATGATCTCGATATCAGTCTCAACTGCATCAATGTAAGCCTGCTTAAAGGCGGGGGCTGCATCGCATTCATCTGTGGTGACGAACCTTGTTCCCATCTGAACCCCGGAGGCCCCAAGTTTCATTATATTACTGATATCCTCGCCGGTATAAATACCGCCGGCCGCGATAAGGGGGATTGGCTGATTATATTTCTCCTCAAAAGCTTTAAGTTCGGACACTATCTCAGGAACCAGTTTCTCAAGCTTGTATTCTGCATCGCACAACTGCTCTTCACGGAATCCAAGGTGACCTCCAGCCTTTGGTCCCTCGACTATTACCGCATCGGGCAGATAATCGTAATTTGCTTTCCATTTTTCACAGATTATCCTGGCGGCCCTGGCAGATGAAACTATCGGAATAAGCTTTGTAACACTGTCTTTCTTCAGAAAAGATGGCAGATCCAAAGGCAAGCCGGCCCCTGCTATTATAATATCAACTTTTTCAGCAATGGCGGTTCTGATCATATCGGCAAAATTTGTCATCGCGACCATTACATTAATACCGATGATTCCAAGGGTTTTCTCACGTGCCTTACGGATCTCCTCCTTAAGACCCAGTATGCTTGCTTCCAGGTAGTTATGAGAAAAATCACGGTATAACAAACCCAGACCGGCACTTGAGATTACACCGACACCTCCTTCATTTGCAACTGCCGAAGCAAGTCCGGATAATGATATGCCTACTCCCATGCCTCCCTGGAATACAGGAATTTCGATGTTGAGATTGCCAATTTTAAGTGGTTTCATTATCCAGCAATTTAAGTAAATAATAATGTCGCAACTGATAAAAACTATCTCTGATATGCTTTATGCCTGGAATCCTTCTTCCTGTTCCTGTTCCTTTTGTCAGGTCTCGGTTTTGTTTTCCTGCCATAGTATTCCTTCCCGGAAGACCTGCTCTCTTTCTCCTGTGCAACTTCAAGTATTACCTTCTTATCAAGGAACTTTGATTTGTTCAGGACATTCATCAGACTGTCGGCAGAGCCCTCTTCGACTTCAAAAAATGAAAATGATTTCATGAGATCGATCTTGCCTATCGGGATTTTCCTGCCTTTTGTATTGCTATTGACCAGTTCAATAAGTTGTTCGGGATAGAAACCATCAGCTTTACCAAGGTTAATGAACAATCTTTTATATGTTTCCTTACCGGAATGAACATTTCTTCCTGACTTCCTGAATTCATCCTTTTCTGAAACCACTTCAAAAACATCGCCGCCGTTACGGTAATCATCCAGGAACCTGTCGAATTCCAGAGAGACAATCCTGCGTAGCAGTTCCTCCCTTTCCAAGTTTTCAAATCTCAGTTTAATCTCGGGCAATATCTTTTCAATCTCCTTGTGATCTGTGGATACAGATTCAACCTTCGAGACCCAGTTAAGCAGCTGTTTCTCGCAGATCTCGCTTCCTTTTGGCACCTGCAAAGCTTTGAATGTTTTCTTCAACAGTCGCTCTATCTTATGCAGGTTCTGCTTTTCCTTAAGATGAACAAGCGAAATTGAAACACCTGATTTTCCTGCCCTGCCTGTCCGGCCGCACCTGTGTGTATACACCTCCGTATCATCAGGAAGGCTGTAATTTATTACATGAGTTATGTCATCTACATCCAGGCCCCTTGCAGCTACGTCTGTCGCAACCAGCATTCGTAAATTTTTGGTTCTGAATTTCTGCATCACAGCATCACGCTGTGCCTGTGAAAGATCGCCGTGGAGGGCGTCTGCATTATAGCCGTCATCCATCAGTTTCGATGCAACCTCCTGTGTTTCTCTCCGTGTACGGCAGAAAACTATAGCGTAAATATCAGGTTCCGAATCAGCTATCCTCTTTAAAGCTTTGTACTTATCCTTAGCATGTATAAGGTAATAGGAATGAGTGACATTATCAGCCGAAGAATTTTTTGTTCCTATTGTTATTTCAACAGGATCATTCATGTAATTCTTAGCTATTGAAGCAATTTCTGAAGACATTGTTGCCGAGAAAAGCAGTGTACGCCTGTTTTCAGGGACTTCCTCCAGTATTTCGTTGATGCTGTCGAGAAATCCCATGTTCAGCATTTCATCGGCCTCATCGAGCACAACGGTATTTACTGACGAAAGTCTTACTGCGCCTCTTCCGATAAGGTCAATGAGGCGACCAGGTGTGGCTACAATAATGTGTACGCCTTTCCTTAGACTTCTGATCTGATTGTCAATACTGGCTCCGCCGTAAACCGGAAGTATTCTCAGGTTCCCGGTAAATTTTGCAAAATCTTCAAGATCGCCGCTTATTTGCATGCAAAGCTCACGGGTGGGACAAAGAATAAGAGATTGTGTTTTGTTTTCTTCAGTATCAGTTGCGAGGATTAGCGGTAAACCGAAAGCCGCTGTTTTGCCAGTGCCAGTCTGGGCAAGAGCTATAATATCTGTGTCTTGTTCAAGCATCAGGGGAATTACTTTTTCCTGAACGGGCATGGGTTGTTCAAAACCAAGCTCCTGAATAGCCTTCAGGACGCCGGGAGTGAATCCCATTTCTTCAAATTGTATCATTAATTATTTTTATGATGTGCCTCCGGGAGCGATCGATTTATTATCCCGGCTGAAATGAACTCAAAGCAGACTGGGTAAATGCGTGAATTCGCCACGTGGGAATCACTTTGTTTAGTATGCCGCAAAGATAATCAAATAATCCGTACCCGCAACTCACCGTTGAGCTGTGACTTATACCACTGAGTCTGCCATTTCGAGAATCTTCTCTATATCTATACCCTCTCCGAGCACGTTACTGAAAAGATCGCCTTCCTTTTTTAATCTTGCAACTGCATTCTTTATTGTGAAATCCTGCATCTTTAATCCCTTTTTCACCTCATCCCAGTGTAAAGGCATTGAAACAGTGGCTCCTGGTTTAGGCCGGAGTGAGTATGGACCTGCAACGGTAGCTTCAGGCCTGTTCTGCAGAAAATCTATATACATTTTCCCTCCCCGGTTTTTTACCATCCTTTCAACGCTTGTAAACTCAGGTATCCTCTGGTGAACAAGGTTGGCAACAATCCTTCCAAACATCTGCGACTGGTCGTAAGTGTACCTTGCTCCCAATGGAATGTAGACATGGATTCCCGTTGAACCCGACGTCTTCGGATATGAGGGCACACCGAGCATATCAAGCACTTTTTTCGTTTCCAGTGCAGCCTGTATCACCTGGTCGAAAGTGTTTTTGTCAGGATCGAGATCAATAATGCAGAAATCCGGATAATCTTCCGCCTGCACACGGCTGAACCATGGATTCATTTCTATGCATCCCAGGTTGGCCATCCATAGGAGCGTTGCCTCATCATTCCCTAAAAGATATTCCTTGTTCTCTCCATCGCTTGTTGTATAGGGAAAAGTTATCACCCAGTCGGGAGACTTCCCTTTTACATTCTTCTGGTAAAAGCTTTTTCCATAAATACCATTTGGGAACCTGTTCAGTGATTGTGGTCTGTCCTTGAGATAGGGCAGTATATAATCTGCAATCTGGTAATAATAGTTGATCATATCTCTCTTGGTATAGCCCTCATCCGGCCAATAGACTTTACTCAGGTTTGTGAATTTAAGATCATGCCCGTTTATTGTTTTTACCTGGGTTTCTTCATTCGGGTTCAGAAGCGATTTCCTTGTTTTAGCTTCAGGCGCTTTCAGGAAGGAATGCTCATGTGATACTTCTTTTTCCGATGCCACTTCCTCCACGATAGCTTCAGTTTTTATCTCTTTTTCCCTCACAATCTCTTTTGGGTTTTTATCACTCCTGAGTCCCTTGAATGAAGGATGCCTGAATACGCCGTCTTCAGTCATTTCTGTAAAAGTGACCTCGCATACCAGCTCTGGTTTGAGCCATACTGCTTTGGCTCTTGGAGGGTTTGGCCTGAACCTTGAAGGTTGATTTACATCCGGTTCCATATCAAAAGGGCTTGCTTTTATTTCCAGCGGCTTGAACAGCTTCATCATTTCTTTCTGCATCTTGTCATTGAAGCCGGTTCCTACTTTCCCGACAAACTGCAATTTCCCATTCTCATATACACCAAGAAGAAGGGCGCTGAACAGTTTATCAGTTCCTTCATTTAATGTATATCCACCGATCACCACTTCCTGTCTCTTTTGGACTTTTATTTTCAACCAGTTTTTAGATCTGTAACCAGGGGTATAGGCGCTTTCGAGGTTCTTTGCTATGATACCTTCAAGTCCAAGTTCCTCTGCCGCTCTGAAGAAATCATCTCCTTTTTCAGGAAACACCTCGCTTAATCTTAACTTTTCATCACCATTAGGGAAGATATTTTCAAGTATCTGCCTTCGTTCTTTAAAGGTAAGCTGCATCAGATTTTTTCCCTCATACCAGAGCAGGTCAAAGATGTACA
This sequence comes from uncultured Bacteroidota bacterium, assembly GCA_963744745.1. GTDB lineage: Bacteria > Bacteroidota > Bacteroidia > Bacteroidales > VadinHA17 > LD21. The sequence goes on from CAVUVD010000014.1 coordinate 772,373, forward strand.
TCACAAGTTCCCCGTCAGATTCACTTCTCCAGTTCTGTAATGCTCCGAAATCAGAAATGCCTTTATTATTTAATACTACCAGTTCGCAATCAAAGACTGCGTTAACGTTTACATTTTTTAAAGCTCTTGTAACAGGATAATACTTCCCAGTGAACGATTTGCCATTTCTTGAAAGAAGCTCAACATTTCCATTATTTACCAGGGCAATTGTCCTGTAGCCATCCCATTTAACCTCGAAAAGCCAGTTTTCGCCTGAGAAAGATGAATTCACGAGAGTTGCCAGCATCGGTTTTAATACCGACGGCATCTTTCCTTCGGGTGCATCGTTCAGAATTTCCTTTGTCTTATCAGAAAGTTCAGTAGGAACGATCCTGTCATCCTGATGTTCTTTATTACCCTTTGCACGGTTACTATGATGAATGTTGATGCTTGTCTTTTCCACCTCTTCAATCGTCTTTCCTGATTGTACCGATCTGTCCTGCAGTGTGATATCTTCACCTGTAGCTTCTTCATCCTGCATTTTCATCAGGAACCAGCTGTTATCTTCACGATCCTTGTATTTTACCAAAACGAATTTTCCCTTCAGTTTTTTTCCATAAAGAATAACCTTGACCTTTCCCCTGGTTATCCCCTGGAGAAGAATTTTTTCCTGTTCTTTCTTCGATTTCCCTTCAGGATCGGCAGCCTCATAGGTGCCCTCATCCCACACTATTACTGTACCGGCTCCATACTCTCCTTCAGGGATGATGCCTTCGAATGTCCGGTAATCATAAGGATGATCTTCGACCATCATTGCAAGTCTTTTATCGTCCGGATTTATTGAAGGTCCTTTGGGGATTGCCCAGCTTTTCAGAACACCTTCCATCTCCAGCCTGAAATCATAATGCAATCGTGTTGCATCATGCTTCTGAACAACAAAATGAAACTTTTCAGCATCCTTGCTCTTACCGCCAAATGGTTCGGGAGTAACCTTCTTATTCCGCTTCTGTCTGTATTTTTCCAGTGCCATGAGGATAATGTAATAATTAGATTTCAACATGGAAGGTTAAGTGAATGTTCATGAACCAGCATCATCATTTTTTGTTTTGATATCATCACTCACAACTGAAATGCGCAACTTTCTGATCAGGGTGTTTCCTACTGTTGACGATTACCGGTCTGTGATCCCACGGCTGGTTGTAGGTCTGGTTTTCGTTTCAGAAGGCATACAGAAATTCCTCTTTCCGGAGACAGTAGGAGCAGGGAGGTTCGCAAAGATAGGCTTCTCCGATCCTGAATTTATTGCCGCATTTGTAGCGGTTTTTGAGATTTCGTGCGGTATCCTTGTTCTGGCAGGATTTGTTACCAGGATTGCAGTAATTCCACTTTTAATTATAATGATGACGGCAATTATCAGGACGAAAATCCCGATCCTTCAGGATAAAGGTTTCTGGACTATGGCGCATGAGGCCAGGACAGATTTCGCAATGACAATGCTTCTCATCTTTCTTCTTATCTATGGTGCGGGAAGGTTGTCGGCCGACAAGTACATTGGCAGGTCTTATAAATGATCCATCATTGAAAGCGGAAGCATGATGCATAAATATTGTAATATATATTAATATTTTTATATTAATATATATAATAATATAATATTCTTGATTTCAGAACAAGGATTAACGATTTAAGAATATTGATTTAATCGTAAATCAAAAATCGTTAATCAGTATTCGTTAATCAAGGAGATTTAAGAACAAGGATTAACGAATTACGAACTATGATTAAAGATTCTTCAGTCGAAAACCTCCGTAGGCTGCGGTTTTCTTCTTCAGAATGACAACGCATGTTGTGGTGAACAAAGGGAGTGAAGCGGCGCATTTTGAATTAACACATTTCGGGAACAACTTTTCTGCAAAATGCGCCGCTTCACTCCCCCAGACTCCACCAATAGCGCCTGTCATGCTGAACGCAGCGCAGCGAAGTGAAGCATCTTTTGCGATTGAGTACCAATTATATACAGGCTTGTCATTAGCAGCGCAGCGAAGCGAAGTGAAGGATCTTTTACGATTGAGTATTAATTATTTTACAGGGCTTGTCTTTAATAGTAACTTGCAGCGAAGTGAAGGATCTTTTACATTGATTACCAATTATATACAGGCTTGTCATTAGCAGCGCAATGAAGCGAAGTGAAGGATCTTTTACGATTGAGTACCAATTATTTACAAACTTGTCATTAGCAACGCAGCGAAGCGAAGTGAAGGATCTTTTACATTGATTACCAATTATATACAGGCTTGTCATTAGCAGCGCAGCGCAGCGAAGTGAAGCATCTTTTGCGATTGAGTACCAATTATTTACAAACTTGTCATTAGCAACGCAGCACAGTGAAGGATCTTTTACGATTGATTACCAATTATTTGGATTTAGGACCAAGAATTAACTAATTAATTACAAACTATGATTTAATCGTAAATCAAAAATCGTTAATCAGTATTCGTAAATCATTCCTTCTTTCCCGGTTGGTATATACCTGAAAGTATTGTCTTAAGATCAGCAGGTTTGTGCCCCAGCAACATTTCAAGATCGGAATATTCCGATTCGAAATAGCCGGCTTTTATTCCATCTCCCCAGGCAATAATGCCCTTTATAGTTTGCTCAGGCAGGCCCGCCTTCATGAGTGTTTCCGTGAATTCTTCATGTGACGGGCAGAAATATTTTACGCTTTTCCCGGTTATCTCACTTAGAATGGATGCAACCTCATAAAAAGAATAGTTATGAGTATTGACCATATAATAAGATTTGTTTTCATGACCAGTACCTGCAACGATATTGGCTGTTGCTTCTGCAAGGTTCACAACTGAGACAAAAGGTACCCTCCCGTTTCCTGCAGGGAAATAGATGCCTTTTTCAAGTACATCCTTCCCCAGGAACATTGGCAAGCCTTCAGCATAAAGGGCATTTTTCAGGAAGGTATATTTCAGGCCGGTTGCAAGAATTCTTTTTTCAGTTTCGATGTGTGTACGTGTTATGAAGGATATGGGTAAGGTAAGATCATCATTTTTCCTTTCGAAGCTTGTATAAATAATATGGGGAACTCCGGCTTCGACAGCAGCCCTGACAATATTTTCATGTTGTTTATCACGCTTTTCAACTTCGCTTCCTGAAATGAACAGAAGTCTTTCAACTCCTGTGAATGCTTTCACCATAGAAGTGTAATCATCATAGTTCCCCAGTCTGACTTCTACTCCAAGTTCGTTCAGTCCCTCCGCCTTGTCACGGTTTCTGGCAAATGCTGCAATGTTTTTAACAGGAACACCATTTTTCAGCATATTTCCGATTGTGGCTGTTCCAAGATGTCCTGTTGATCCGGTTATAAGTATCATAATGATTATTTATCTGAATAAGTATCATAATGATTGTTTATCTGAATACAAAGATAAATCACTTTTGTTTGGATAATACCGGCGAACATACATAATCGGAACAAACCCGATGTTGAACAATCCTAAAAAGCTCTTGTTAATCTTTTTAAACCGGATTCAAGAATGCATTATACCCGTATCTATTCTGACAATCATGGCGAAAGTCATTTTGAAGTTGTAGAACTGAAATTTACCGATGAAGGTCCGCTTGGAGCATTATCAGAAGTTTTTTCATCGAGAGCCGTACAATTCAGGGAGAACACCGCCGATTATTACTGGGATTATCATAATCCTCCTGCACGGCAGTTCATTATTCTCCTGGATGGCGAGATCAGGATCACCACCAGCTTAGGGGAAATGAGACAATTCTCTGCCGGGGATATTCTGCTTGTCGAAGACCTTGAAGGGAAAGGACACAAGACAGAAAACATTAAGAAAGAAAAAAGAAAATCCGTTTTTATTCAGTTATGAAAGATAAAAGTATAACAGGACTGCATCATGTCACCGCAATGACATCGGATGCACAGGAAAATCTTAATTTCTATGCAGGTATTCTCGGATTGAGGCTTGTAAAGAAAACAGTCAATTTCGATTCACCCGATGTCTGGCATTTCTATTATGGTAACAGGAAAGGAGATATTGGAACTATTCTCACTTTCTTTCCTTTCCCGGGGATGCCCAGGGGGCGCAAGGGCAATGGCCAGGTAACTGTTACCTCATTCTCGGTTGCTGAGAATTCGCTTGATTACTGGATGAAACGTTTCGCTGCACTGAATGTCAGCTTTGATGAACCCAAAGAAAGGCTGAACGAAATCTTCCTCTATTTTGAAGACCCTGACGGTCTTGGACTGGAGCTTGTTGCGACAGGAAAGGATGATCGTGAAGGTTTTTCATACGGTAATGTGCCACTGGAGTTCAGCATCAAGGGTTTTTACGGAATCACTTTAAGCGAGGAGAACCATGAGAGGACGGCCGGTTTGCTGATGGGTCAGATGGATCATGAGCTAATAGCTGAAAAGGACAATCGATTCAGATTTGCAGCAAGTGATAAACCTTACGGATTCACGGATATTGTTCATAACCCCGGTTCCTATCATGGCAGGGGCGGATCAGGAACAATTCATCACATTGCGTATGCATTGCCTGATGATAAGAAGCAGGTTGATTTCAGGGGCCGTTTGCTGGATGGGGGTATTGTGAGTCCTACTCCTGTGATAGACCGACAGTATTTTCATTCGGTATATTTCAGGGAGCCCGGAGGTGTATTGTTTGAAGCCGCCACTTCCGACATAGGTTTCACAATAGATGAGCCTGTCGAAATGCTCGGTTCATCATTGAAACTCCCATTGTGGGAGGAAAGGAATCGACGTGAGATCGAGGCTCAGTTACCGCATGTTGAATTGGATATCGACAGGTTCAGCGATGCACAAATACAACATCATTGAGGATGGTGTTCCTCCCGGGAAGGCGGAGAGGGCAATTGTTCTTCTTCACGGCAGGGGAGGAACCGCAGAGGATATTATCACGCTTGCTGCTGAGTTCAACATTTCAGGCTATTATATAGCTGCACCTCAGGCATCAGGTAATACCTGGTATCCATATTCTTTTCTAAGTCCGGAGGAAACGAATGAGCAATGGCTTTCTTCAGCATTACAAATTGTAAAACGGCTTCTTGCCGATATCTCCATTCATATACCTGCTGAAAAAACATATCTAATGGGATTCTCGCAGGGAGCATGCCTGGCTCTTGAATTCGCCGCCAGGTTTCCTGTTAAGTATGCAGGTATTGCTGCCTTTTCGGGAGGACTGATCGGCGAACGTATCAAACAGGAAAAGTACAGCGGTAATTTCGAAGGAACAAAAATCTTTATTGGAAACAGCGATACTGATCCTCATATTCCTTTGACGAGAACGGATGATTCAGCTGAGCTTCTGAAAAAAATGGGGGCAGAAGTTCTGTACAAAGTCTACCGGGGCATGGGGCATACAATTTCAGCTGATGAGTTAAGCGAGGTAAAAAAATTCATGTTTTAAGTACTGCTCTGGTTTTATGTCACTCTCTGATTTTCTTCAATTAATATCCAGAACCTGATTGTCAAAGGGCCTAATTTATCTCTGATTTTTTTGTTTAAAAAATTCGTTACCCGGAAAAACAATCCATCAATTCATCGTGTTAATAATGTAGCCATTATAGGAAATATAAAAACTACATGAAAATGAAAAAATCGACTGTTTATCTGACAAGCTTGTTGTTTGTCTTTGTTGCTTTTATTACGGACAGTTGCGACAGGAAAGTGAAAGGATGCACCGATCCCGACAGTATAAACTACGATGAACTCGCTGAAAAGGATGACGGTAGCTGCAGGTACGAGGGATACGCGGTAATTTGGTATGGTGAGGAAGCCTCAGCAGGTCTTGTTGCAGATGGTGCGACAGCGCTTACTTTTTATCTTAATGATGAAGTTATTGGATCCTCAGCTGCAAGTGTATACTGGGCATCGGAGCCGGATTGTGGTGAGGAAAGCACTGTCAGTGTTACTGAAGATCTTGGAAGGGACAAGAGAAAAACATATACTCTCAGCGTAAGAGACCAGGACAATTTTGAGTACTGGAAGACAGATATAACCTTTGAAGGAAATTCCTGCCTTGCACTGGAACTGACATGGTCTTCGAGGAAGAAGAAGTAATAACGGGGCAACAGCAATCCTGTTGCCGGCTTATATCAATGAATTATGGAGACTGAAGTAACAATATCGCTGATTGTCATAATTATACTCGCAATACTGGTTCTGAGATTTGTTGCAAGACTATTTCTTAAACTTATACTTTTTCTCGTACTTGCAGCAGCAGCATTGTATATGTTTATAAAGGCAGGAGTGATTTAGTGCTGGGATATGCTTTACCGCAAAAATCTGCCCTGAGGTCCTGTACCTTCAATATGTACAAGCTGTGAACCAAGATGGCCGGCGCGGATTACGCTAAAAGCCGATGTAAGAAGAATGACTGCAATTAAAGTCATGACCAGGCGGCTTCTTTTAAAATCAGTAGGTTTTGTATTACCCGATGGACTCATGATGACTTTGTCGAACCTTGTGATGAACAGGTGGATGATCTGAAGGATAAGGGCGAGAAAAGCCGTACGTATTGTCCATTGCGCCCAAATCTCATGCATATTTACTACAATTGCTGCCCGCCTTGCCAACCCGAGCGTCTGAGGCTGGAAATTATTATCCGATATTATTGCCGTAATAAAACCTGCTGATATTAACAGGAAAACAACCCAGGCTAAATCTTTCTTGAAGAGGAAAACATTCAGCAATTGAAGGAAAGCTCCGACAATTATCAATGATATTGCAAAGTGAACTATCAGGGGATGCAACGTTGGTAGATCTGACATATCAGTTGAAACTGAGTATTTGTCGTATTTAATGACGTCAATTTCTTCGGACATAGTATCAACTCTGACCGTTGTATTATCCGGCGCTTCTTTTACCAGTGTATCTGCCTGTAACCGTCCGCTATCGATAATCTTTCTCTGGTTTGCCTGTGTCATTGCTATTGAAATGGCACTGACAAACAGGAAGAACTTCATAGAACCCCTCATGCCAGTTGTGGTTTAGGTTGGTGAACCCTTATATTCAGATGTTAAACAAATATTTTTCATTTTTGTTTAACCCGATTTGATCGAAATTACTGGCAGATTCAATAACAAGTGATCTGCAACTTTTATATTTCTTTAACATACCCGATACTCCCCATCTCGCCTGTTTTTGTACTTTTGCCCTCACTTAACTAGCTGACACACAAATGCGCCATTTCAGCCTGGGCCTGATGCTCCTGTTTCTCACGAAACCCGCTTTGCTTAGCCAGACAGATCAATCTCTGAAATCAGATGTAGAAATTTCCAAACTGCTTTATCCTGTAAGATTTGACGGTATTCCGGACGAAGAAGCATGGGAATATGCAGCTCCATTGAAATTGACTATGCACACACCTTCTTTTGGACGGGAGCCATCCGAAAGAACAGATGTCCGTTTTGCATACGATGAGAAATATCTTTACATGGGAGCAAAGCTGTACTACAATGATGTTTCAATGATGAAATCCGCCAGCTTCAAGAGGGACTATACCGGCCTTGGCGGTGATCTCTTTGGTTTCATTCTTGATACATATAATGATAATGAAAATGGGGTGGTGTTTTACACAACTCCTGATGGTTTAAGGTTCGATGCCAGCATACAGCGCGATGCAGTTCTTACAAGACCGGATCAGAAGCCAATGAATCTGAGCTGGAATGCATTCTGGGACGTGAAGACGGCAATTGATAATGAAGGCTGGACTGTTGAGATCAGGGTACCTTTATCAAGCCTCCGTTTTCAGCAGAATGACGGTATTGTGAAGATGGGGCTTATTGTTAAAAGGTGGATACCTTCAAAAAATGAAACAGACACATATCCAGCAATACCTCCCAACTGGGGGGAGTATTCAACAATAAAACCGTCACAGGCACAGGATGTGATTTTGCGTAATGTCAGACCGGCCAAACCTTTAAATGTGGCCCCTTATGCAATGGCCGGGTATGAGAAGCACAATGATTTAAATGAAGAGGAAACTGAATACTGGAAATGGGACCGGAAACCGCTTGAAGGCGGACTTGATGTTAAATATGGACTGTCGAGCAACCTGATCCTCGACCTGACAGTAAATACCGATTTCGCACAGGTTGAGGCTGATGATGAAAAGATAAATCTCACCCGGATGGCACTCTACTTTCCTGAGAAAAGATTATTCTTCCTTGAACGCGCTAACATATTCGACTTCAATTCAAGCGGGAACAACAATCTTTTTTACAGCCGACGCATCGGCCTGAACGATGACGAGGAGAATCCGGATCCGATCAGGATCTATGGCGGTGCAAAATTAACAGGACGAATTAATAAGTGGGAGATGGGGATCCTTGACATGCAGACAGCTCCACTGAGCAAACAGACCAGCTCCGGTCTGAACATGGAGCTGGCTCCATCAGAGAACTTCGGAGTGACAAGGATTCGCAGGCAGGTTATTAATGAGAACTCTTATGTCGGCGGAATTTTCACAAGCAGGCTCGGAACAGACGGATCATATAATCTCGCCTACGGAATGGATGGCATTTTCAGGGTGTTCGGCAACGATTACATGACACTAATCTGGAGCCAGACTTATGAAGACAGCGTTAAAAACAGAAATTCGCTTGAACCTGCAAGATTGATGTTCCTGTGGGAAAGGAGAGCAAGAAAAGGAATTGGTTATGATCTCTCATACAGTCAATCAGGTATACACTATAACCCGGGGTTAGGATTTGAAACTATTGACAATTCTACAACATTAAGAGGGTCATTGCGCTATGGATGGATCCCCGGAGAAAAATCCCGCTTCTTTTCACATGGCCCTGAGTTCAGATTCAGGTACAACACTTTCGTTACCGATGGTTCGCTCATGACCTGGAACCCACAGGCAGGATGGTCCTTTCAGACAAAGAATCAATGGACAGGATATATGTCATTGATTTATAATGATGAAGTGCTCAAAGATCCCATGGAAATAATACCGGATGAAGTCTTTGTGAAAGCCGGAAGATACAGGTTCGTAAATTTCAGAGGGGACTTCAGCACACCTCAGTCTAAATCACTATTCGCTCTTTTTACTACAGAAACCGGTCAGTATTTCGGAGGAGTCAGGGCGTCCTTCAGATTAGAACCGACATGGAACATGTCGAGACATTTTGAGCTCTCGGGAGCGTACAACTTTGATTATATTAAAATTGCAGGACAGGGTATTGAAATGACTAATCACATCATCGGGGTGAAGGCTTTATATATGCTCAACACCAGATTCTCGGTGAATACTTTCGTCCAGCATAATACTGCCGACCACAGTGTTCTTACAAATATCAGGCTGAGGTATAATCCTTCTGAAGGGAATGATCTGTACTTCATGTTCAATGAAGGCCGCAATACCAGTTTAACTCGTCAGGAACCTTACCTCCCTGTTTACAATTCAAGGTCGGTTATGGTAAAGTATACTTACACATTCAATTTTAGTATTTAGCGGGATTTGATGTAGGGTCATTAAACAGGTGATTTTCATTATCTTTATAACAAATTAATTATCAATGAATATCAGGATAGTATCGGAGTATTCCGATGATCTTTACAATGCAGTGCTCAGGCTTCTCCCTCAACTTACCACAAATGTTGCCACTCCTTCAAAAGAATTCTTCAGAGAAATGCTGCAAACGGAGGGCATTTATCTCTTTATTGCAGAAAATGAAAAGATTGAAATAGCCGGTATGCTTACTCTGGTTTCTTATCCAAACATAACGGGCAGAAAATTGTGGATCGAGGATGTTGTTGTGGACGGATCATACAGAGGGCAGGGGATAGGAGAAGTACTCACAAAAAGCGCAATCGAATTTGCACGTACCCTGGGATCGGTGGATGTTAAGCTTACTTCAAAACCTGTCCGCGTAGCAGCAAACAGGCTGTACCAGAAGCTGGGTTTTGAGAAGTATGAGACAAATATTTATAAATATATATTTACCAGGGGTAAATGAGATTCGTACTACTTTTCTCACTTTGTCCCATCCTGCTCCAACTAAAGCTCCGTTCACGATTGATTCTAACAAACAAAATAGATCTAACAAATTCAGTTAATATCTTAAAACCCCAAGACCCCAAGACCCCCAGACCCCCAGACCCAGCCAGACATCATCTCCCTCTTACTATCTCCTCGTATGCCTCTTTAACAATCGGACTACCATAAATATTCTCCAACCGCCTTATTGTGAAATGTCCTTTTGCCATATCCTGGAAATGATCCATAAACAGGGTGTTTATAATTGCCCCTCCTGCGGCTCCTATAACGGGAATAGCCTGTGCCGCCGCCTTTTCTGTTACCTGAACACTGAATCGCTGAGCTATATTGACAATAAGTTTTACGAGAGCTGGCGCTCCTTCCCCGGTCAGAGATTTTGTTGCAGCATACCCTGCCGCTTCTGAAACTGATCTTGCAAGTGCAGCACGGACAATAAAATACCCGCTTTCATTGCTGTCATCCGATTTATGTTTTCCGCCAAAAGCGAATACTTCGAGGCAGGCGAGTTTGGTGTCTAAGTCATTGATTGATTCTCCTCTGCGCCTCGCAATTTCTGCAATTGACCTGAGAATGATAGTTGTAGATATGGGAAGCTCAATAATGAGAGCCGGTAATCCCAAAAAACCACCAACTCCGCCTGTAAATGCCACTCCTAGCTTGTGCCAACGGTCGGATGAAAGTTCTCCGTGAGCTTTGTTTATTGAGAATATTGCCACATCAGCAGCCTTCATCAGCGCCTTCCGTGTGACTTCAGTTATTCTTTGATTCCAGTTACCCGGAAGGAATTGCATTCCCTTTTCCACAGGCATTCCAATCAGGTTGGTAATCCTGGCTGCCATTCCCGGGTTTTCCAGCAACTGAACTGCAGACCTTAATTCCTGCTGATGAGCATCGGACAGATTCATGTTGGTAATGTTCTACTTATATATAACCTGAAGACAGGATTTTGTTCAATTTGGATATCACCAACCGATTGCTGTTTTTATAAAATCTGCAGAATCTGCGGAGCATCTGCGTAATCTGCGGGAAAGATTTTCAAGTAATGTTCCCCGTTAATAATTCTATTTTCAATCGCACTTGGAGCCAGGATTAATTTAAATATGTTGACAGAGTTTAAAATTTCAGGCTGTAACTGAAAGAGGGAAATAATGGAAAATAACTTTGTTGCTTAAGAACTGTCTTTGTTGAGCCGGGAACTACTTTTCCACGTTCATACTCTGCAGTTGTGTCAAGGAAATAAAAATATGGGTTCTGCCTGTTATATGCATTATAGATGCTTATGTTCCAGGTTCTTTCTCCTAAGCGTACATTCTTTTTAAAATTAATACCGAGATCAAGTTTATGATATGGCCTCATTCTATATGAATTCAGCTCACTATAGATCTGTCCGTAATCATTAAATTCCGATGGAATATCAAGATTGTCTCCCGGCCCGGTTGACATCATATATTTGCCTGATGCAAGGGTGAAAGGATTTCCTGTCCCGTATACCCAGGTGGCAGAGAGCTGAATATTTTTCTTAATGTTGTAAATTGAGACGATGCTTATATCATGTGTCCTGTCATATTTGAACGGGAATGGTCTTCCGTAATTTTTATTTTCAAACTGACGGGTGTTTTTTGAATATGTATAAGCAACCCATCCTGTGATTTTACCTGTAGTCTTCTGAAACAGAAATTCTATTCCGTATGATTTGCCCTTCCCATTTGTGATAACCTGAGTCTGCCAGTCGGACATTGATGATAACAGCGCCACTCCTTCCCTGTACGCAATAAGATTATTCATTGTTTTATAGTAACCTTCGACGCTTAGTTCAAATTTCTTTTCACCAAGTGAATGTTCCAGCCCTACGGCATACTGGTGGGAGAATGAAGGAGGGATCGAACCTGTTACCGGCACCCAAACATCATTCTGCATGTTGGGACCGGAGCCTGTTAGCAGATGAACGTTTTGGTTCATTGAGGAATATGAAGCTTTTACCAGTGAATTTTGCGAGATCATAAAAGATGCCAGTAATCTTGGTTCAATCCGATTGTAACTTTTGGAAGCTGTCTTATAATTTGAAATTCTTAAACCTGCATTGGCAAAGAACCTCTCTCCCGGAGTTATTTCATTCTCTAAATAGATGGCATTTTCAAATCCTCTGGTTTTTAAACTGCCAAATTTTGTATTATCAACTACACCGTTTTCATTAGATGTATAAGTCACTGAGTTGGGGGTAAATGAATGATGAATAGTTGTTCCTCCGAATTTTGTTTTAAAAGTATTGTTTATGAAATATTCATAATCAAGCTTGACTGAAACATCTGTAATTCCTGAAGTATAATTACTGGCAGATTCAGTTGTTGAATTGGTATAATGTAACCTGTTTTTATACTTGTAATTCAACATATACCGGGTTGAATAAACTGTCAGGTTCGAAAACAGCTTCTCACCATACAGATGATTCCAGCGGAATGATCCGAGAATATTCCCCCACTTATTTGAGGTTTTATTCAGATCCGTTGTTGTTTTATATCTGGATGTTATACCATCATTGCCCGAGTAGAAGCTTAAATAGATTCTGTCTTTTGGTGATATAATATGATTGATCTTGGCATTTAAGTCATAGAAGGAATATCCAACAGATGGGGAATACCCATCTCCTGACAGCGGTCGGGTAATCAGATCGTATAAAAGTCTCCTTCCTGATACCATGTATGAAGTTGTGCCCTTTTTTATGGGACCTTCTACCATAATTTTTGAAGCAATCATTCCGATCATCAGGTTTCCATGGGTCTCTTTCATATTACCTTCCTTCATCTTTACATCAAGCACTGATGAAAGCCTGCTTCCGTATCTCGAAGGGAACCCTCCTTTAATAAGTTTCATGCTGTTTATCGCATCGGAATTGAAGGTTGAAACAAAGCCTCCCAGGTGATTAATATAATAAACAGGTACATCGTCTATTATCATCAGGTTCTGATCGGGACTTCCTCCGCGAACATACAGCCCGCTCGAAGCTTCATTGCCTGTCTGTATTCCCGGCATAAGCTGAAGTGATTTTAACATATCTGACTCGCCACCAATAGAGGGTAATGCCTTAACTTCGGCTACACGTACCGTTGCGACGCTCATTTCACTCCGCTTTTCATAAACCCGTTCGTTCCTGGCGCTTATAACAACCTCGTCAAGCAAATTCTTTACTTCAAGCGAGAAATCCAACGATGTACTTTTAGCAGGAATTATTATTTCTGAAGGTGTATATCCGACATAAGAGGCTCTTAATGTAATAGAATCGGAGTCTGCCGTTGTGGCTAATATGAAATATCCATAGCTATTCGTTATAGCATAATTCCTGTTATCGGAAGTCGTTATTGTGGCGCCGATCAATTTTTCGGAGGTCGCTGCATTCTTAACATACCCATTGATAATTATCTGCTGGCCCCGGAGCTGGTAAAAAGATAGCAATGTTATGATTGAAAAAGCTATTCCTCTGATCATTGCACGAGCACATTAATTGTTCTGTCATCGGAGGTGTAACCTGCAAAAATACCATAACCGCCATTGATACTTGAAAACAGCTGAACAGGCTCAGGCTGGCCGGTGAAAATATCTGATTTGAGGCTAAACAGATATACAATCTGCTTCTGCTTATATTGATAGTAAGATTCGGATACCGATCTGAACAAAATGTTAAGATTATACTGATATTCAGGACCCTTTCCGATACGTGGAAAAATATAACCTTCAACTGCATAGAATACCTTTACCGATGCAGCTCTTCCTTCAAACAGGTTGTCGTTGAAGATCAGTGTTTTTGGTTCGTAATCGAGCAGACCTGTAGCAACAATTGATGGGTCTGTGTTGTTCATAAACCATAAGAAATAAGGATTGACATCCATTTCAATTTCATAGTAATTTTTCCCCGGGGGATCATTAAAGCTGAATTCGATCTGCATGAGAGTAAAGCCATCCTCGGTGATCATTACAGAATCAGTATGGTTGTAATTCAGTATAGGTACACTTACCGGGATGAGATCATGACACACGACAGAATCCATTCCAGGAACTTTGACAATCACGGCATATTCTTTGGCATTCTCTGGCAGAACATGAGAAAAAAAATACTCACCATCTCTATAAAGAGTATCAATTACCTCATTTTCTTCCAATAACCTGACAAAGGCATTATCACAAAGGGATATTGTATCTTCAAGGACAGCCATACTCTTAGATAGATGAACTTTCAGTGGTTTTCCAGCAGTGAAGAAGCTGTTAACAACTATTTTTTCATCATGCTGAGGCAGCTCAATGTCTATTATTTCAGTGCATGCCAGTGATGAGGAGATAATAAGAAGGATAGAGTGAAAATCCGGAAAAAACCTTCATTAAAAATTAAAATTTAATTTATAAGAAATCACAGACTTTTTACTATAGAAATAATTTGTGTTTGAAAATTTGTAGTACAAATCAAAGCTGAATCTTTTGTTTTTGGAATAAAGAGAAACACCCGGTGCAACATAAAAACTATATCTATGAATATGAATTTTCTCTATGGGAGGGAGAAAGGTTTCACCCTGAAAGTATAAATAGTATGGAGAAACTTCAGCGAACATTTGAATCCTCTTCGAGGTTCTTATAGAATATCTCGATAGAAAGCCGATTTTTAAATAGCTGGGATCTTTAGCGTTAGAAATCTCTCTGACTGGGAAAATATATGAAAATTCCGTTCCCAAAGAAACATTTTTCGTAACCCGGTAATAATAACGCAAGGATGAGACAATATGAAAATCAGTGAAAGTAAAAAAATCTTCATTTAAATAGGGATTTAATTGAATTCCTATTTGATTCCTCAGAATAACTGGTTTTTCCTGTTGAGAAAATACCAGGCCTGGTAACAATAAGATAATAAATACAGATAATAAAAAAACTCTTTTCATCTTAGTACTCACAGTCTCTGTTGAGAGTGTTCAATTACCTCATTTTCTTCCAATAACCTGACAAAGGCATTATCACAAAGGGATATTGTATCTTCAAGGACAGCCATACTCTTAGATAGATGAACTTTCAGTGGTTTTCCTGCTGTAAAAAAGCTGTTAACAATTATTTTTTCATCATGCTGAGGCAGCTCAATGTCTATTATTTCAGTGCATGCCAGGGATGTGGCGATGATGAGAAGAAAGAGTGAAAATCCGGAAAAAACCTTCATCAAAAATTGATATTGAATTTGTAAGAAATCACAGAATATTTACTATAGAAATAACGTTTGTTTGAGAATTTGTAGTATAAATCAAGGCTGAATCTTTTGTTTTTGGAATAAAAAGAAAGCCCTGGAGCAACATAAAAACTATATGTGTGAAAATGAACTTTCTCTATGGGAGGAAAAAAGGTTTCACCTTGAATGTATAAATAATATGGAGAAACTTCAGCGAACATTTGAATCCTCTTGGAGGTCCTTATAGAATATCTCGATAGGAAGCCGATTTTTAAATAGCTGGGATCTTTAGCGTTAGAAATCTCTCTGACTGGGAAAATATATGAAAATTCCGTTCCCAAAGAAATATTTTTTGTAACCCTGTAACAATAACGCGAGGATGAGACTATATGAAAATTACTGAAAGTAAAAAAATCTTCATTTAAATAGGGATTTAATTGAATTCCTATTTGATTCCTCAGAATAACTGGTTTTTCCTGTTGAGAAAATACTAGTCCTGGAAATAATACAATAAAAAAAACAGATAATAACAAAACTCTTTTCATCTTGATAAAAAATAGTAAGCGTTTAAAGCTACAAAAAGAGCTTTAAACGCGGGCTATAATATAAATTGCATCCTGTCCCGATGACGGATTTACAAAAACTTCAAAATTCTTCACTTCCTTTTTCAGACTAGTTTTACAAGAGTTTAATAGGAATAGGGGCAAAATTGTTACCCGTTTTTTTTAAAAAAGTAAACAATCTTGCTTAATTTAGATACATTCAAAATAAGTTTCTATAGATTACCTGTTATTAAAGGTTGCGGCTTAAGATCTGATAATCCTGCAAGCACAGTCCCTGATCCCAAATTCTATACTCTTTGCTCTCTGCCCTCAGCTCCCTGCCCTCAGCTCCCTGCTCTCAGCATTTTCAAGCATATTCCGAATATGTTTTGAACAAACAAAAGCATCATGGTGTTGAACTTTTTGGATTTGCAGGATACCTGTCACGTAATATTCAATGCTATGGGAAATTTACTTTGTGTTGTAAGAGAACCAACAGAAGCAGATAATTTTATAAACTTCGTTGCAAGGCTGGCATCTGATCTGAAATCTCATGTACATTTACTTTACGTGGAAGAGGAGTATGAGTACACTATAGGTCGTCCCCCGGCACCTGATAACTTTGCCGGGCAGGAGCAATCAAAGAGGCTTGCCGAGGCAAAACGTGTATTATCAGAAAGAGTCGGAACCGTTCTCGGGGATTTTCGCAATGAAGTATCAATTGATTATTCCGCAGATCTCACCTCAATGATATCGGCTATTGACAGTTACGTATCATCAAACCGGTCAGATTGTGTCGTGCTTGAAGCAGAAGAACCCAAGGGGTTGATGGTTGCAAGTCCTTCAAATGACGAGCTTTTAGATGAGATAAATATTCCTGTACTCCTCGTCCCAAGGAATACAATCCACAGACCTTTGAGACAGGTTGTTTATGCCTCTGCTTTCAGCGAGAAAGATATTCCTGCTATCAGGGATCTTATCAGGATAGTCGGTGTGAAACAGCCTTCGATCAGAATTATTCATATTTCGGATGAATCGGGCTCAGCCGAACAAATGGGTAGTATAGGCTTTGCCGATATGGTTCGCAGGGAGACAGGTTATAAAGACATAACTCTCGAACATCTGGATAAATCAAATAACGATATTCCATCTCAGATACTTGATTATTCAGTACGGGTTAACGCCGATATGCTCGTGGTTCTTAAGGAGGACAGGAACTTCTTCGAACGGATTTTTAACCCTGACAGGACCAAAAAAATCGCAAGGGATCCTGATCTGCCTGTATTGATTTATAAGATCTGAGCTTGTTTTCCACTTCGATGAGCTGCGTCACTAATGCTGACAAGTTCTGTATATGGTTGGAGATCAGCAATCAAGATCCTTATTATATAAATTCTGCACAAAGTAAAAGATCCTTCAGTCGCAAACCAATGTAAGTTTCAGTTTATCTCAATGTTCTGACTTGTTTGCTCCTTCAGGATGACAATGCTCTTAGGAGCAAAAGGGGAGTGAAGCGGCGCATTTTGTAGAAAAAGAGCTCCTGTCAAATATTGATTCAAAATGCGCCTCTTCACTCCTCTCACCTCAAGAGCGACTGTCATGCTGAACGCAGCGTAGCGAAGTGAAGCATCTTTTGCGATTGAGTACCAATCATCTACAAAACTTGTAATTAGTAATGCAACAAATCCTGAGTCCAAACGAAGGATTTGTGAAATGAAGTATCTCCTTCTTCATTCTGAATCAATCTCAATTGTCCATGCTAATATATATTAAAAGCTATATATTAATATATATATTAATATATATAATAATATAATCAGGATTTTGAAGTTTTTTACTCAACTCTGTTCGCATCCCTCACCAGATCTTCCGGTAATTCCTTTTTATTCTTGATCCCGAGTGTCTTTAGCTTTGTTGCCTGCAGCACAAGGTTATCCTTGCCGGCGCTGAGCTGGCTGAAAGATTCTTCGTATACTCCTTTTGCCTTGTCGAGATGTTTCCCGATCTCTTTCAGGTTTTCGACGAAACCGGTAAATTTATCATAAAGCTTGGCTCCTCTTTCTGCAATCTGCTGTGCATTACGGTTCTGGTACTCCCTTTTCCAGAGATCGACTATCAGTTTCAGCGATGTTATCAGATTGGTAGGGCTCAGAAGGAGGATTCTTTTGCTGTAAGCATAGTTCCACAGCTCCGGATCGCCCTGCATCACTGCAATATATGCCGGTTCACTTGGAATGAACATCATAACAAAGTCAAGCGCTTTATCATAATCGTCGTATCCTTTGCAGTTCAGTTCATCGATATGGGCTTTCACCGATGCCACATGTCCGGCAAGAGCAGTCTTTTGTTCCTCGGGAGATGTTGAGTCGGAATAACGTGTAAAGGCGGTAAGCGAGACTTTCGAATCTATAATGACGCTTCTGTTATCGGGGTATTTTATTACGGCATCCGGTCGCATTTTTTTTCCTTCGGAATCGGTCCTGAGAGGATTCCCATGCTGATCCATGAGCTGGTATTCCATGAAATACTCTTCATCTTTACGGAGTCCCGATTTTTCGAGTATCGTTTCCAGGATCATCTCCCCCCAGAGACCCTGAGTTTTCGATTCACCCTTTAATGCTCTCGTAAGATTTTTGGCTTCTTCGCTTATCTGCTGATTCAGAAGGGCTAGCTCCTTTACTTTTTCGCCCAGTGAAAAACGTTCCCTCGATTCTTTCACATAGGTTTCATTGACAGTCTTTTTAAATTCCTCTATGTTTTTACCAAGAGGTTCAAGGATCGCACTTAAATTTTCCTTGTTGAGCTTAGTGAATTTTTCTGTTTTAGTCTCAAGTATTCTCGCCGCAATATTCTCAAATTCGGTATTGAACTTTTTCCCCATTTCCTCGATTTCTTTCTTCTGGGTATCAAGCTTCTCACGAAGAGCTTCCTTTGAAGCTTTCTCTGTAGCAAGTTCTCGGGTTCCGTCTGTTAATAAAGCCTGATGCCTTGATATCTCCTGCTTAAGCTTTTCTATTTCAACCGATCTTTCAGAAAGCGTCCTGTTTGCTGCTTCAAGACCCGCGTTTGCAGATGCAAGCTTTCCGATGAATTCCTGGGCTTTGGATGAAAATCTTGTATGAGCCAGCAACCATCCGCCCAGTCCCCCGGCAACAAATCCGGCAACAACTAATAGCACTTCCATTTTTCCTTCAGAATTAAACAATCTAAAAGTACATTTTTTCAGATCAAAAGGGCATTTGAAGGCTGAAAAGTATTCAACCGTTTTACAACGTTCTCTTGGGATTAACATTTCTCATTCCGTTTCTATTATCTCTCTCTTTTTCTGCTATTTGATCAATAAAATGTCCGAACTTTTGACTTCTGCCACTGTTTCATTCCCGGACACCAAATCCTCTGTCCCTGTTCATGAAAAAATTATCCCTTACATTACTGGTTACCTGGATTTTCATAATTGGGATTCAGGCTCAAAACGTTCACAGGATAAAGGACGTGAATTTTTCAGGCAATGAGGTGCTGACTGATGAGGAACTTCTTGACAAGATGAATTCACAACCAAAGAAGAGCCTGGAAAAGCTTTTTTTCTGGAAAAAGCGGCCTGATTTCATTAAATCTGCTCTCGATGAAGACATTGACAGGCTGGTCAGCCATTATAACCGTAACGGATTCCTTGAACCGCAAATTAGTTACGATCTAGATTCATCACGCTCGGGAAGGCTTATTGAGATCAATATCAAAATCCTGGAAAACCGGTTTGTGCGAATCCGTGATCTGACATTCACCCTGGCAGGGGACAGCACGACAACCGCCTTGCTCGATTCCCTGAAACCTTCCCTGGTTCTGAAGGAGGGACAACGTTTCCGTGATGATGATGTGTTTGAGACAGAAAGAGTTTTGAAAAGATCATTTTCAGATCATGGCTATCCGTTCACCTCTGTCAATCATGATATCTCACTGATCGCGGATGATCTTACTGCTGATCTCACTTTTGAGGTCAGCGCCGGACAGAGATCCTATTTCGGTGGTGTTGAAATTACCGGGGATTCACTCATCCCAGAAAGATTTATCAGGAAGTACCTGTTATTCTCAGAGGGTGGTCTTTATATGCAGAGTAAAATCGATTCAACGCAACAGGATGTTTTCGATACCGACCTTTTTCAGTATGTTGTAATTGCCTCAAGGAAAGACAGTGTTGAGAATGACCACATTCCTGTTGAGATATTAGTGAAAGAGCTTCCCCGGTGGAAGCTCGAGGCAGGGGCTGGATATGGCACTGAGGATAAGCTGAGGCTGGCTGCCGAGCTTACGAAGCTGAATTTCCTTGGAGGCGCACGCAGGCTGATCGTGGATGCAAAAACTTCTTATTTCATGCCTTTCAGCATCGATGCCAGGTTTGTTCAGCCCGATTTTCTTTATCCCAGGCTGGACCTTATTCTGAACCCTTTTTTCCTCCGCGAAAGGGAAATCAGCTACAGTATCGACAGGATAGGAGGCGGAATAAGGCTTATATACCGTTTCAGGAACAATCTTAATTCGCATTTCAGCTATGCCTATGAACGCGACCGTCTGCTGGAAGTATCGGATCTCCTTCTCGATCCTGATGAACTGAAGCACAATAAGTCGATATTCAGCGTTGGCGGGGAGATCAACTCATCAGACGATCCGTTCTATCCCTCGAGGGGGCACCGGATAGATGGTACCGCTTCATTTGCAGGGCTCGGCTTCAAAGGAGCGGTTCGCTTCTATAAAGCGGAACTAACATATATCAAGTATGTTCCTCTGACAAAAGATGTTATCGTGGCAACGAAGATCAGGGGAGGCGTGTTGCAGACCACAAGGGCGGAGCAGAGAACTCCGATTGAAGAAAGGTTTTACCTCGGCGGGGCTTCATCATTAAGAGGATGGGGCAGGCGCCGAATATCGCCTCTGAATGAGTCGGGGTTTGCTCTCGGGGGTAATACAATGGCTGAAGGGAGTATTGAACTCAGATTCCCGATTTATGAACTCCTTCATGGTGCAATGTTCACAGATGTCGGTGGGGTCTGGTATGATTCTTATTCAGTGGATCTGCAGGAACTTCACTATAATGCCGGATTGGGCCTGAGAGTCAGAACCCCGATCGGCCCCGTCAGACTCGATTTAGCAACTCCGGTAATAAACGACAGGTTCGATCTCCAGTTTTTTATTTCAGTGGGACACGCATTTTGATATGCTCAGGAAATTATTAAAAATATTGCTCATAATCATAAGCAGCATCATCGGGCTGGTTGTGCTTCTTTTTATCCTGGTATGGCTGGGCATGCTTAACGGTATCATTGTAAATACTATCGAGAAGCAGGCAGCTAAAAACCTTACCGGCGAACTCACAATTGGTTCGCTGAAAGGAACTCTTCTTTCTGATTTTTCAATCACTGATATAACCATTACAACTGAATCTGACACTGTTCTGTATACTGGTGAAATACAGATTGATTACGATCTTTTTCCACTTCTTCGAAAAGAAATCAGGTTAAACCGGGTACTCATCCGGAATGTGGAAGCAAGCCTGATCCAGGATAACGATTCAGTATGGAACTTCATGAAACTTATGAAGGAGAAAAGTCCTGAACCTGATACTTCTTCAACAGAATTCACCTGGAAGATACTTGTGAATGAGTTCACTTTTGAACGTTTCTCTGCCGATATTTCTTCCATCGATACTTCAGGCATGATCCCTGAACATATAGAAGCTGGTTTGAAGATCCGGGCTACATATTCAGGTGATACTATTATTGCCCGTCTTGATTCGCTTAAAATTATAACATTGGGTCCTGATTTTCAGATCGCCGATCTTAGTGGCAGGTTTTCAAAGCAGGGCGATTTGTTAAAATGGGATGATGTTGAGCTTCACCTGGAAAACTCATTCCTGCTGTCTGAAGGAAGCTATTCTCCTGTTTCCAACGGGCAGGTTGATGCTGAAATCGACATCATGCCTTTTAGCTTTGACGACCTTAAGACTTTTTTGCCTGACCTGCAGTTTTACGGGACCCCCGATATTAAAATCTCTCTCATTGGTGATAAATCAGAGTACCAGCTGACAGGGAATATCGATGAAGATGAGCAGAACATCAGTTTCTCAGGAAGCTTAACTGATCTCACAACAAATCCAGGTTACTTCCTGCGGTTGAACATGAGTAACCTTGATGGTTCTCACTGGACAGGGAATGATAAAATCAAAACAAGTATCTCAGGAAACCTGGAAATAGAAGGAACAGGTTTCCAGCCTGAAAACAATGATATGAGGCTTAAAGCCGGATTCGGTAACATTCGTTACAACGAATATTCCCTTAATAATCTCATTATTAATGCAGAAAAGAAAAAGGATTTTATAGCCGGGAACCTGAGTTCATCAACATTTGCAGGTGATATAAGCCTTAGATTCGACCTTTCTGATGTTTTTGGTGTTCCGTTATATGATTTACTTCTGAATTACAGGAATGTAGATATTGGAAATTTAACGGGAATCGATTCGGTGTCATCTGATCTGAATGGCAAACTTCAAATTAGCGGTAGAGGAATTGAACCCGGGTCGCTGGTAACATCCGTAGTTATGAAGTCAGACAGCTCAACTGTAGCAGGAGAGCCGCTTGGTGACTTCATGCTTGAAGCTGATTATGAACAGGGGATCTATGACTTCAGGCTTGCAGGTTTTGGTTTGCCATATTTCATTCTCGATGCGGAAGGAAGCGGCGATATTGAAGATACCAGCCTTATTAATTTCAGCTTTGAGCCTGTCGATCCCGGCAGACTGGCACAAATCTTCGGGATGCCATCTCTTAGTGCCTCAGGTAGAATAACAGGAAGAATTTCAGGTAAACCTGATGCATTGACAGTCAACTCTGAAATTGAGCTCGATAGTATTGTTTACGATACAATTATGATTACCGGAATCAGGTCAGAGGCTGCAATAAATATGGTTGATAAAATACTCAGTGGCAGGCTTCAACTTAACTCTGGTAAAATCACTGCAGGGAGTCTAAGTCTTCAGTCGGCGGAAATAGAAGGCAAATATTCGGCCAATAATATCGAAGCCGGAATAAACCTGGTGGTGACCGATTCACTTCAGGCATCTTTCCTGGGTTCTGTCGAAGGATTTGAAAATCCGCTTATCAGGATAAAACATCTCGGGATAAACTACACTGATTCAGAGTGGTCCACACCAGGTGATTCGGCTTATATCCGGTTGAATGAAGAAGCTGTGACAATTAACGGATTCACGTTGTCATCAGGAGATCAGTCGATCAGCGTAAACGGACAATTCGCATTCAGGGGCTCTGAGGATATTTCTGCTGAGATAAGCAATCTGCAACTTCAGTCCCTGCCTTTAGATGAGTTTTTGCCTTACGAGGTTACCGGGGGCTTGTCCTTAAATGTGGAAATGAAAGGAACTGCAGAGCAGCCTGTCTTAAACAGCAGAATTTGGATGGATGAGGTTGATGTGAACGGGCTGATCATAGATAGTATAAGAACGCGGGTTTCATATGAAAATGATCTCCTGAAAGTTTCAGGCAATATAACGTCAGGGTTATACGAATCTGTTGAATTACTGCTTGATGTACCGGTGCACTTAACCTTTACAGATTCCATTCAGCCGCTGAAGGAAGACAACAGATTTGCAGGTTCACTGTATATCGACAGCCTTGATCTGAAAGAAATATCCGGTTTCTTTCCGGTAAAGAACATGAGCGCCGAAGGATTTGCCGATGTAAATGTTGAAGTCGGCAATACAATGAATGATCCACTCATCGCAGGGAGCATCGGACTTCGTGATGGCAGGTTCATAAACACTCAGTATGGTGCAGAATATGATGATATTCAGTTTTTTGCCAGTATTGATAGCAGCACAGTCGGGCTTGATACGCTTAGCCTGAAGACAAAGAAAGGTTACCTTGCATTAAGCGGGTATGTAAGTCTTCAAAATACCGATTCCATGGAATTGAATGATCTCAGCCTCAGGCTGAAGTCAGATAACTTTCAGGCTGTTGAATCCCAGGGCATTGAGCTTAATTTTGACTCCGACCTGGATATTTCCGGTACACTCGGGAAACCAGGTTTTAAGGGAGGATTGAGCATAAACAGCTCGAAAATAAACATCGACTATTTCAATGAGTTTTTTTCACAGAAAACAGATGAACCTGATCTTCCGCTGCTTATCCAGGCAATAAGAGATACTGTACAGATTTCAGAAAATGCTGATACAACTGAAAGTCCTGGTTTTTCGGGTACTGCATTCTACAAGAGCCTTGAGGGAGAAGCTCTTGTTGAGATACCCGGTAATACCTGGATTACCGGGAAAGACATGAATTTCGAGCTCAACGGTTCGGTGCGTGCAGTAAAGGCCTCTGAAGATATAAGACTATTCGGTGAGCTCAATATAAGGCGTGGATATTACAAGATTTATGGCAGGAATTTTGACTTTGAGAGAGGAAAAATAACTTTTACCGGGGCCGCCGGGTTCAATCCTGATGTCGATTTTGAAATTATTTACAGCTTCCGAGATATTGAGAAAGAGCTCCGGGATCTGAAGCTCCTTATCACAGGGAAGCTCATGCAGCCTGACCTTAATTTTATGCTTGATGATGAGGCTGTTGAGGAGAAGGATGCTATTTCATACATTGTTTTTGGAAAGAGTGTTAATGAGCTCGGCGACGGAGAACGGGACAAGTTAAGCGGGCAGGATATCGCAATGGGCGCTGCCGTAACACAACTGTCGTCTGTGCTGAAAGGGGTATTGCAGGAATCGGCAGGAGTAGATGTATTCGAGGTGACGGGGGGCGAAGACTGGAAATCAGGTAGTGTAACGATCGGGAAATACATCACCAACAACCTGTTTCTGAGCTATGACAGGAGCTTTGATTTCAATAAGCAGTCAAAAACCGCGAATACTGAAAGGATCATGCTGGAATATCAGCTCTTTCGAAGGCTTCTTCTCAAAGCAACAAACCAGGAGGTAAATTCCGGCTTCGATCTGATCTGGCGGAAGACATGGAGATAATTTTCAGCAGTGGAACTTCACCCCATCCTCCTTACATATAGTCTTGAGCAGCCTTTTGGCTGACATGATCGATGTTGGCAGGCCGCCACCCGGCTCCACCCATTGTCCGCACATATAAAAATTACTGAGACCGGGGATGGTCTGGGACATTGGTTTCATAACGGTCCCGGCATTTTCAGCAGTGATAATCCATCCTTCGAAAGATCCTTTCCAGTTCCCTGTGTACCTCTCAAATGTAAGAGGAGTAGCCACATCTGTAACTTCAATGTCGGCAGAAATACCTGGAAACTGCTGACCAAGAAGGCCGATAACCAAACCCGCCACTTCATCCTTCTTTTCAAGATATTTTTTTCTGTCTTTCCCGAGCTCTTTCCAGTAATCATAATCGGTTGCGAGCATAACTGTGACGACTGTCTTACCTTTTGGTGCAAGTGTCGGATCCTGATTAAAGATGTGGAAGGAAAGCCATTCACGTTCTTTATCGGCTACTCTGACAGGTTCCCTCAGCTTAAAGCTATGACCCGATATTGTTTTGGGCATATCGTCGAATGACCTGTTAATCCCCAGGGAGATGTAAATCAACGGGTGGAAAGGAATCCATTTCTCATAAGGTTTCCGGGTGGTTTCATCTCCAAATTTGTTCTCCAGCATCTTATAGATTGTCGAATAGCCATCAGCGGCGGAAACAATCCGGCCGGCCCTGTGCTCTGTACCGTCTTCAAGGCGGATTCCCACTGCTTTCCCGTTTTCAGTGAGGATATTCGTAACCTTTGAATTATAATAGATCTCGCCTCCAAGGTCCCTGTAACGATCTTCAAGTGCTTCCGACATTGGCCGTGATCCTCCAATGGGATAGCCGGCATTTCTGTTATGCATGTAGGCGAAAGTGAAAAGCATGAAAAACATCGAGAAATCGGGTATCCACATCTGTTTGAATGCCTGTGCGAGAAGCGGGTCCTTTATCTTTTTCGCCAGGTCTTCAGCAGTCATATTCATCCATTCCTTCATCTTTCTGCCGTTTGTGATAAATATCGACATTGCCCTCATCTGCTTGCTTACCCGGGTAAGAAATGAATCGTGTTTCGATGGTGCATCAAAGGGAAGGCACATCCTGATACCATTGACAAAATCATCGATAACATCGGCATCCTGGGGGCAGGATTCTTTAAGATGCTTCTCAAGCCTGTTGACATCAGTGTAAAAAACGAGGGTCCGGCCGGTCTCATCAGTGATGCGGGAATACTCATCCAGGTCGATAAATTCCCTGCCCTGAATTATTCCGGTCTCTTCCCACAGATCGCGCATACCGCTTTTCGGTGAAGAGCCTACGAGCCAGTGAATACAGCCATCGAAGGTATATCCTTTCCTGTTCCATGATGTGCACAAACCACCGGGAACATTGTGCATCTCGAATACACGGGTTTTATATCCGTTCATCTGTGCATAGACTCCTGTTCCGAGCCCGGCAAAACCGGCGCCAATTATGATAATAGATTTGTCATTCATACTCAGAAATTTAAAATAAAACTAATAAAAAAATTACACAGAAGGAAATCTGTAGAGACAAGGCATGCCTTGTCTCTACAATATTTTTCTGTAAACCATCAGGAAAAATATATGATTCTGCCAAACCTTTACATCTATCTTCTTGTTTAACTATCCGGCAATAATCATTGAGCATGTTACGAACACCTGACCTTTCAAGGATAAACAGGATATTATTTTTCGCTGTTCTGATAAGCGTGATTTTATATTTCGGAAAGGAATTCTTTATTGCCGTGATATTTGCCGGTTTCCTGGCAATGCTGATGGCACCCCTGTCAAATCGTCTCGAGAAGCACAGGATATCGAGGATCTTTTCCTCAATCATTTCAGTTTTCTTAATAGTTGCCGTTATTGCAGGAGTAGTCATGCTCCTCTCATCACAGGTTGCAAGCCTGAGAGAGGACTTTCCCCAGATAAAAACACGGATGGAAGAAGCTGTTGTAAATCTCGAAACCTGGATAAACAACACACTTGGAATAAGCTCCGATCAACTTAAGAGCCAGGCTTCGGAAGCCATGAGCAGCGCAGGAGGATTCATAACCGGTATGGTTAAGGGAACATTCTCATTTATCGGTGGGTTGTTGCTGATTCTTGTCTTCACCTTCCTTTTCCTTCTTCACAGGGAAAAGTATGAGAATTTCGTTGTTATGCTTTACCGTGAGGATAAAAAGAATGAAGGCCGGAAGGTGATTGGAAAGATAAGCAAGATAGCTCAACAGTATCTTGGAGGACGATTGATCTCGATAGTTATTCTGGCTGTTCTTTACGTTATCGGCTTTTCGATAATCGGACTAAAGAACGGCCTTTTATTATCGGCAATAGCTGCAATAATGACTTTTATACCATATGTCGGACCATTTCTCGGTGGCTTTGTCCCTTTCTTTATGGCAATAGTCAGCGGCTCATTCAACCAGGCAATCTGGGTTACAGTTATTATTACACTTGCCCAGCTTTTTGATAATTATTTCATCGAACCATATGTGGTTGGGGGAAGTGTGAACATCAGTCCGTTTTTCACAATCTTTATCCTTATTCTTGGAGGAGTTGTATGGGGCATTGCAGGTGTGATACTTTTCCTGCCGATGCTTGGAATACTCAAGATTGTTTTTGAGAATATTGAAGGCATGGAACCCTATGCTTATCTTATCGGCGATCAGAAAAAATCTTCTCCGCAGGACCAGATACTGGGTAAGGTGAAGAACCTTTTCCGGAAAAAATAGCATTGTCTATATCTATTGCTTTAGTCCTTACCTGTTAACGAAGATTCATGTAATTTCCGGCACGATTTTCGCGTTTATTGCATATCCGATGTTAACCTTCGTTTATCATCCAAATCAACTAAATTTGCGGGGTAATCAGATATGACAATAAAAGAATTACATAGAGAACTGACTGAAGCATATTCGGTAAATAATCTAAACACTATATCTCTCACGCTTATCAATTTTTTCAAGGATAAGAATTATGGCGCGTTGCAGAAGATATCGGAGATCATAAGTGATAACGTTGATGTCAGGATATCCGATTCCGGAAAAGGATTTTCCTCCCTGATGATGCTTTACCATCCCGATAGGGCGGTATATCATATCACTGAAATTAACAGGCTTGCAGCGGAGAATAATTATGACGGTCTCCTGAAATATGCACATATACTCAAGCTTGAAAGGATTGGAGAAATAGCTTCTTCATTTAATAATTACGAGGACATTGATTACAGTCCGGTCTATGACTGGGATATGTCGGACCTTGAGGAGGAGGGTTTCAGGATCTTTGATGCGAACAAACCCGGGGAGAAGTTAACTGTTGAGAAAATGCGGGAAGAGGGATGTTCGTTCTACGATGCATTGAAAATAAGGGAATTCGGCGATCCTGAAGCTAATTACCCTCTTTATTACCTTGAAGAAATGGAGGATTTTGAAATGTCGTCATATGGTATTAATGACCTTGATGGTATCCAGTTATGTGTCCGTGCAAGAAGCATGAACCTTTCAAATAACAAGATCACTGACCTTATGCCTTTAATAGAGTTGAAAGAGCTTGAAGAGCTGGATCTTTCAGATAACGAAGTAGGCTTTATTGATGATATCGGTAATCTTAAACAGCTCAGAAGCATCATGCTTTCAAATAACTATATTGAAGATATCACCCCTTTGTTTGGGCTTGAAAAACTTGAATATGCAAATCTTACGGGGAATAACATAGATCCTGATCAGATTGAACAACTAAGTGAAATGGGTGTCACTGTTGATTTTTGAATTATCCGGATTCCATTAACCCGGCAGGTGAAATCTGAAATCGCTTCCTTTTCCCCATTCACTGGTGTACCAGATTTTACCTCCATGAAGTTCGACAAACTCCCTGCACAGGATAAGACCCAATCCGGTACCTTTCTCTCCACCTGTTCCTGCCGTAGGAAGTATCTTTGAGATATCGAATATGCTGCCTTGTTGCTCGGGCCTGATACCTATTCCTGTATCAGCTACTGAAATAGTCACTCCTCCGTTCTCCCTGAAAGCCGATATACTGATAGTCCCGCCGGGTTTGGTGAACTTTATGGCATTGGAAATCAGATTGCGCATAATTGTCCCGAGCATATCTCTGTCTGCTACAAGCCTGAGATCTTCAGGTGCATTGTATTCAATTCTGAGACTCTTGGAATCAGCCGAAGGTTTAAGTACCCGTAAAACATTTTCATACTTCTCCCTGAAGGTTATTTCCCCCGGGTTAAAGGGTATTTTTCCTGTATGGGCTCTCGTCCAGGTGAGAAGATCCTGTAAGAGATTAAATGTGCTTCTTGCAGCATCGTTTACAGTGTTAAGGTGGCTTTCGATCTGATCGATGCTGAACTTTCTGAGTCCGCCTGTAAGAATCTCAAGGAAACCGAGTATGGAGGTGAAGGGACTTTTCAGGTCATGCGATAAAATAGCAATAAAACGATCTTTATCATCATTGAGACGTTCCAGTTGTCTGTTCAGCCTTTCAATTTGTCGTGTTCTGATGCTGGCCCTGATTTGCATCATTGATAAAATAACAAGTAGGATTGTAATTAACAACCCTGTAATCAGGACAAAAAGCTGGCTTCTGTGGAAAAGGGACAATTCAGCTTTCCTGGCGGTAAAAGCAAGTCTCCAGGTACTGCCTCTGAAACTTACATCGAGTGTTTGATAAAGATTTGGATCATTGATTGAAACCGGATCGACGTCCTGACTGTCATAAAGCAGGGTTTCTTCGGTCATCAGGGTATCGTCATAAATCATAAGCCTTAATGGTTCCTGTTCATAATGCGCCATTGTACCCCTGATCCCCGCCATAAGGTCTTTCATCCTGTATGGACTGTAGACCCAACCTTTTATTGCCTTGCGACGTTCCTCAACTGTACCATAAGGCATATATTTATGATAATCAGGAGAATACATCAGTACGCCCGGTTGAACATCTTCATCAATCTCCTGGACAAGTTTAACCTTACCAGTCATGGCCGCCCCATTGGAATCTCTTGCCTGTTCCATGGCTTTCCTCCTTAAAGAATCGCTGAACATGTCATACCCTATGGCAGCTTTATTCCTTTCATTGTGAGGTTCAAGGTAAATAATTGAGCTGTAGATATCCCGCTTTCCTTCCGGCCATACCCGGTAATCAGGTTTATACTCATAGTATACCCTGCGGAAATGTTCTTCATGCTTAGCCAGGTCACCAGGTTTTATTAATAACGAATACCCGAATCCCTGGATGCCGGGCAGGTACTCTGCAATTTTTGTCCGGATATAGAATTCATGCCATTCATCGTGGGTCACAGTATCTGAAACTGCGAAAAGACCTTTACCACCCCGGAGTAATTGGGCATGTTCCTCGAGCCTTGTTTCTATTTTTATCCTTATCTGGTTGCATGAATAGGCAAAATCACGCCATGCAGCTTCTTCAATGTTTCTACTGTTAAACACTCCCCATGCTATGGTTATGAAAAGTCCTGTAAAAAAGACCCCGAGTGTGATTAATATCTCCTTTAGTGTAAATCCTGACATCAGGAGCTTGAATTTAGGGCCTGGAAATTTCATGTTTAAGGTATATGCAATATTAAGTTTGGCTTAAATTCTGAATGATGGTTTAATAGGGTTTAACCTGAACTATGAATAATAGTTCGATTTAAAGTATGGAGCTTTTCGCATTTTCCTATCCCTGTGATATATACAATGCTAATTTAAAGAACTTTCATGAGTTATGAATGTTTTATCTTGATTCTTTATGAATGAGTACTTCTTACTTAATACTATTTAATGATTTTAAAAACGGATATATGGCAGCAACAAAGAGAATCCCGGATGGATATGATATGATTATCCCTTACCTTAATATTAAAGGTGCAAATGAAGCTGTTGAATTTTACAAGAGCGCTTTCGGAGCACATGAAGTCGGACGTATTTCAATGGCCGACGGATCATTGGCACACTGTGAGCTCCGCATCGGAAACGGAAGGATCATGATAGCAGAGGAAAATCAACAATGGGGAAATAAAAGCCCTATGACCCTGGGTGGTTCTCCCGTTGCATTATGCTTGTATGTTGATGATGTTGACTCGGTTTATAAGAGAGCTATTGAAGAAGGTGCAACAGGCGATATGGGCGTTAAGGATGAATTTTATGGCGACAGGGCAGGAACAATCACAGATCCGTTTGGTCATAAATGGTCCATTATGACTCACATCGAAGATGTCTCGTTCGATGAGATGCAGAAGAGATCAGATGTGATGTTTGCCAGGTACTAGTTCAGGTAATCCGGCAACATCATAACAGCATCATTTGCTGACTTTGACAAAGGGTATCTCTCTCAGGCTTCTCACAGGCTTTTCAGTCTTATTCTCGATGAGTGATGCTATCACGGTGTATATGCCCGGAAGTTCCGGAGTCTTAAGACCGATTTTGAAGCTTCTCATTCCGAATGATGGTATTACGATCTGTCTTGATTCACCGGATAACAGTGTATTGCCGTCAAAAATTTCCAGCAGTACCTGGCCTTTCCATTCAGGTTCAAGATCATTTACTGCATTAACTTTAAAGAAATGGTATGATTCCGTTTCAATTGGTTCACCCCACTCATCGAGCATAAGTCCTACCGGGGAGAAAGCATCATGTATGTATTTCATGAAGTGCTCCTCGTATTCGAGCCTGGCCACATTAAGAAAATGATCACTTGTCTGTCCGTCTTTCCTTGAGTAGCCAAGCGCCGTGAAATGGAGCACACCTGCACATTTCCTGTGACAACGCCAGAATTCAGTTTCAGCGGCCAGATAACGGGCATACAGCTCTCTCCTCTGTTCAGTTGTTGATTTTTTCCCCAGAAGGTTTCTGTACAGGTCGGCAGTGAGTGTGGTCGGAGTTCCGTCCCTGTTAAGCCAGAGCCAGCCATATTCATTAACTATTTTCATATATGGAGAAGGAACACCTTTCCTGTCAGGTCCTCCAGGATTAGTATCGGCTACAATGAGCTCCCTGAATTTAAACTTTGCATTCTGGAAATGATAAGGATGAAGTTCCATTACATCACCAGAAGTACGGACATCGGAATAGCTGTTATCCCAGGGACGATTTGACAGATCGAAAGCTCTGACATTTTTAACAGCTTCCGCGACTTCCTCCGTTTTCCCATCATGACTCACTGTTTCATTGCTTGCATCCCAGATGACAATGCTGGGATGGTTCCATTGCTCCTCAATCCACTCGGTATATTCCCGGGTAAGCTCAGCAGCCCCGAGCTCTGCAGGCCATGTATTCCATCCTTTGCCTCCATACCAGATCGGGAACTCATTCTGAATAAGAATCCCTTCCTCATCAGCAATCCTGTACCACGATTCCGGCGCAATCCCGATACAATACCTTAAGCTATTCCAGTGAAACTGTTTGAAGCTTCGGTGAAGCCTTCTGACCCAGGCGGTATCCCAGGGAAGGGCTCCGTATGCCTCATCCTCGAAGAAACGGTAAAGAGTAATATTTGAACCTCTCAGGTAATAAGGTTTGCCGTTAAGAACAGGAACAGCTTTAACTGTATCGTAATAAAACTCCCTCATACCGAATCTTGTGCTTAACTGATCTCCTTTTGTTTCGACAGTAAGATTATATAGAAAAGGATCTTCGGGAGACCAGAGGTGATAATTCTCAACAGGAATGGAGACATCAAGATAATTTTGCGATTCCGGGTCGGGACCGAAACTAAAGTTTGTAGTAATGCCACCAGCCTGAATACCTGACTCTGCTTCAGCTACTGTAAGTTTTACAGTGGTATTGCCTTCATCTTTTGTGCCTTCCAGTTTTACTCTTACCCTAACCCGGTTATTCTGGATATCGGGCGCTGCCTGGACATTAACTATCAAAGGTGTTCCCGAAAGGTGGAGTTCCACATCATCGAAAATTCCGGGGATGTACCTGTCTTTTTCAAAATCGAAACCATCGGGTATCGAGAATGGTATAGAATTTCTTGCAGAACCAATCCTGATCACAAGCTCATTCCCGCCCGGTTTTAATGCTTCTTTTACATCAAACCATCCTGGTGTGAAGCATGGCAGATGCTCACCAATGTCATTTCCATTCACATAAACATGGGTTCCGAACATTGCTTTGGATATCTTCAGCCTCGCAACCTCCGGGATCTTCCCCTCAATCATGAAAGTACGGCAATACCAGAACGCTTCCCTTAATGTATCTTTCTGAATCAGACTCCGGCGATCCTGAACCTTCGGTCCGGGATTAATAAAACCGGGCTTTGCGAGTGAGACAAGCCCGGGCACGATGACTGTATGTGAATAGCTGTCCGGCATCTGTTCCATTGAACCTTCCTCAATCTTCCATTCCCCGTTAAGAGATATGATTGTGCGTTTGGATCCCGGTTCACAGCTTGTCAGCATGAGCGGTAACAGGATTAAGCAGGCCAGGTAGTTTTTCATCTTGGGGCTGTTATTATCGCAAAATACACATATTTCCTGAATGGTGACACCAGGGAGACGGGAAGGTACTTAATAGGCTCCTATTTAACCGTGCTGAATTTTTCCCTGAACTCAGTAGGGGACATACCCGTATGTTTCTTAAACTGGGTATTAAAAACAGATTTTGAATTAAAACCTGCTTCATACAGTACCTCCAGTACATTCTTTTGCGCTTTGGTTGTACTCTTCAGAACCTCTTTGGAATAATTAATCCTTTTGACGTTTATGTAGTCTGTAAAATTCAATGGACTGGTTCTGCTTAATGACCTGCGAAACCATACGATCAGAAAGCTTGGTAGCCTGGGCAACATCATGAAGGCTCAGATCAGGATCAAGAAACAGTTGTTTGCTGTTAATAAGTTCATCGATCTTCATGAAATGATCAGTTGATTTGTCCCTGGAAAGTCTGACAGGCATAAGTTTCCTCTCATCTATTCCGAGGAACTGATCCGGCTGAAGAATTGCCTTGAAAAAGAATATATTGATGAAAACAAAGAAACTGATATAACTAAAACCAAAGTCCATAATACCAGTGGCATAAAATATTAAGGATAAATATGTTGTAATGGCAATTCCATAAGTGATAAGCAACAACCAGTTTAGCTTTATTTGCTCGCTTGCAGAGGTAACTGATTTCAGATCGTTCCTGTACTTGTATATAAGATGTAAGGTAACCACGTAATAGAGGATGTGCTGAATTTTGCTCAGGTAAAAAGTAATAATTCCGAAATCTGCAATTTTATCACGGAAATCATCTGCCCAAATAAGAAGACAGGTCACACCAATTGCCATCAGAATGGCCGGAATGGCATGAATGAACAACTTTTTCGATGGGACAAACTGGACATAAAGCCGGGACCGGATATAAAAATAGAATGTGGGAGCCCACAGGAATATGCTTGGCATTGATAATGGCATGAATAACCGTAGCAGAGGTGAATCATGCATCCAGAAAAAGTAATTCAGATAGCTTATCAGCTGGAAAAACAAATGGATCTTAAGGAAAAGGGTGGAGTATATCTTATTGCCTTTGACAAAGAGGTAAATCCCGAAGAATAAAAGCTGAAAAACAGCAATGAAGTTTATAATATCCAATATTTCTGACATTTCAACCATATCGGGTCAATCTGTGGATTCATTCATAAACAAATATATGAAATACTCAATACTTCAAATATTTGATTTTTTAGTTTGTGCCGGAAGCAGTTTCCGGAAAATAGTCCTGAAACTTGCCTGATTCGCTTTTCAGGTCGACACAGGATCAGTATTTATTTATTATTGCCTCCTGGCAGGTTTCAGCTGGCCAGGCCTTATCCTGTCAGCGCTTGTTATTGTAATTATTTCGGCTTCCGCCATAGGTAATAATGTCATAGTTTTAGCCGGAACGAATCCTGCACAATCTCTCAGGGAAAGCTGAGTACAGTCAGGGTTAGCAGGTAAGCCGCTTTTTCAGAGCGGCTTTTCCTTTTTAACCGGGTTTTTGGTGCTGAATCCTGCAGCATAGTTTTTCCGGTCGACTTCCGCATGCCGGGAAACGGTTCCAGGTGTATTACAGCACCTCATTTAATAATGAAAAATATAAGCCCGGATTCGAGGGTATATATCTGGAACTTCTGATAGTATAGTCCTCGCCAGGAGAAATATCAGGACAGTTGAAAATACCCTTGGTTCTTCTTTTATTTTCAACAACAAGGCAGGCGCAACTCTCCGTATCAGACATTATGTATCAGCAGCTTCAGTAATGATTATGATCTCTTGAGCCGGGAAGGAAAACTGGAGTTGTTTCCCGGATATCAGAATGGCCATAGTCAGACCTTCAACAACTCTAATGTCGATCTCCTGAACAGATGGGTGTTCGTCCCGGGTTCTGAATTTACCTTTGCATGGAGAAAGACTGTCTTTGACCAGAGGAATAAAATAATACGGATGTATTATGAAAATCTCAAAAATATCTTTTCCGCCGGACAGACAGCTTTTCAATCAAGATGCTGTATTACCTAGACTATAATACCCTATCACGATCAGCCACAGGGTAATGAAAGCAGCAAGATTAAACCCGGCTATGTCGCTCAAATATGAATAAGTAAAGTACGATCGTCTTTTTGTCTTTTTCTGGTGCCTACTTAGGGGAATTCATGCTGAAAATCTTTGTTGGAATAATTAGTTCCGGATTCTGCAATCACATTTTTCAGGTCGATTTGTAACTGCGGATTATCTAATTTAGCTTGTATTATTTACAAATTATGCTCAGGTCGGATTTCATAATGGCTTTGAGATTTTTAAGGAAGTACAGGTCCTATTCGCTTCTTAATTCAGCAGGTCTTGTTATTGGATTTTTTTGTGCTTTATTAATTATCTTATGGATTGATCTTCATGTTAGCACGGATCGCTTCCATGAAAACAGGAAAAACATTTACAGGGTATACAAGCAGTTCCATTTCGGAGATGGTCCGATGACGGCTTTTCCTTCCTTGCCTGGTCCTTTGGGACCTGCAATTGCAAGTGAGGTTCCCGAAATAAAAGAGTCAGTAAGAATTACCTGGAACAACAGACTTCAGTTCACCAGGGGCAAGAATAGCTTTTATGAATATGGCTTTTATGCAGACAGTTCCTCTTCAGGATTTTCTCTTTTAACCTGATAACAGGAGATCGTTCATCTGTTTAGACAAACCGGCTTCTGTTGCAATTTCCGAAAAGTGGCGCTTAAATATTTTGGCAAAACTGATGTCATAGGTGAGAACCTCCTTATAGATAACCGGGATGTTTGCACAATTATGGGTGTGTTCAGGGATGTGCCGGTAAATTCCTCACTCACTTTCGATTTTGTGCTTCCGTTCAGCAATTATTACGGCAGGAACAAAAGTCTTATGGATCGATGGGATAACAGCGACCTGATGATCTTTATACTCACTAGTAATAGCGCTAATCAAAAAACAGTATCTGATAAAATGACAGAGGTCATATACCGGCATTACTCTGATGCAGGGAAATATAAGATAAGGCTTGAAGCCCAGCCCCTGGAAAAAGTGCACCTGTACGGTGAATTTAAGCAGTCATCGCTTAAGCCAACTGGTCTTATAGTGAGAGTTAGAATTATGTCCCTTGTGGCTGCTTTTATAATTCTTCTCGCCTGTTTGAATTATATAAATATGGCTACGGCTCTCTCAGTCAGAAGATCAAGGGAGGTAGGGATCAAAATATTTTTAGGTTCCGGCAGGAAAAGCCTGATCCTGCAGTTTATAACAGAATCAGTTGTTTTATCGGTCATTTCATTCATCATTGCAATGATCCTTGCCAGGTTATCAGTGCCCATAATGAACCGCACATTGCATGAGAATCTCAGAGCAGAAGTCGACAATCCGGTAATCAGGGGGATTATCTGTCTTCTGCCTTTCATTTCCGGTATACTCGCAGGATCGATACCAGCGGCCAGGCTGTCATCGCTTAAACCATTAGCTGTTATGAGTTCATCAGGTAACCTTTTAAAAGGTAAGTCATACCTTAGAAATACTCTGATAGTTACACAATATTTAATAACTATCTCCTTCATATTCTTTTCAATTGCTTTTTCGGGACAGATGAAATACATGCGGAATAAAAACCTTGGATTAGATCCGGGGAATGTTATCTTTTTTAAAATACCCGAGAGTATGAATCTGCGCCGTGAAACTTTCAAAAGTGAACTTAAGAATATTCCCGGAGTGGAGAATGTCTCCTTAGTGTTTAATAACCCTCTCGATATTAACAGCTATCTGGTTTGTAACGGACGGATCCGCAAAATGAAATCGTCGCGGCTTATATGGTTGGGGACCGGGATTTAACCGAAACCATGAATATTGAATTACTTAATGGCGATAACCAGGTTGCTTACACTGTCAACAATACTTCTGTTTTTATAAACCAGGAACTGGCTGCAAATCTCGGATACGAACAGCCACTTGGACAAAGTATAAAATTCATGGGAAATACTGTTACAATAGCCGGTATTGTAAAGAATTTTCATTTTAAAAGCCTGAAAGTACCAATTGGAAATCTTTTAATTTTAAGAGGCCTGGAAGGAACAGATATGATCCTTATACGATTAAAGAACGAAATGATCAGGGAGACAATCAGTGCCATTGAGAAAAAATATAATGAATTTGAAAAGGATGGGATTTTTGAATATAGCTTTATGGACGATGTTACAGAGGGACAGTACAGGAGCGACTACACCATGAAGTCACTGGTTGATTTATTTACACTGCTTTCTATCATAATTTCCTGCTCAGGATTATTTGGTCTTGCAATATTCACAACAGAGCTGCGTACGAAAGAAATTGGCACCAGAAAAGCATTTGGGGCTAAATCTTCAGGAATTGTCTTAATGCTTGTTTATAGTTTCCTTAAGCCGATTTCCGTCTCCTTTATATTAGCAGCCTTGATTTCAACATATATTCTGAACAGATGGCTTCAGGGTTTCGCATTTCATATAAGTTTAAATATGGGAATGTTCCTGGCTGCAGCTTTTTGTACCATTCTATTTTCCCTGTTAACAGTTTCCTGGAAATGCTGGCGTACGGCAAATACTAATCCTCTTGAATCCCTTAAATACGAATAGATCCCTTTCTCATCTTCTATTGATCCACTACTTTTCCTGCTTTTTGGTACTGAAATATGCTGTTTCGTTTTTCCGGTCGACTTACTCTTATCTCATCATTTACTTTTGACACAGGTCAAATTCAGTGCCCAATGGCAGAGTAAGCTGAAATGACATTCTTTTCATGCTGTGTTGACAGCTGAAAAGCGAATTTCGGTTATTCATTATTAAGGCACTATACAATATGTTAAAAGACCTGCTTAAACACAGTGTGAGATCCTTCAAAGACAGGTATCGTATGTCATTATCAATATCCTGGGACTATCTATAGGGATAGCGTGCAGCCTGCTGATTGCGTTGTATATTATAAATGAATCAACTTACGACAGGTATAATGTCAAGAAGGACCGTATATACAGGACCATCCAGAACGTAAAAATAGGCGGTCGCGAAGTGACAATATTCGCATCTCCGGCCATAATGGGGCCTACACTGGTGAAAGAATTCCCCGAGGTGGAAGATTTCTGCCGGATGTCAGCCGACGGACCGACAGTGATTGAATACGATGGCCAGGTATTTGCTGAAAATGATATGATCTCGGTTCACTCCTCATTCTTTAATTTTTTCTCCATTCCTGTGCTGAAAGGTGATCCACAGAGTGTTCTCAATGACCCTCATGAGGTTGTTCTCTCAGAGTCAATGGCAAAAAAGATCTTCGGAAACGAGAATCCGATTGACAGACAGATCAGGATCGGAACAGATACAGTAAAGTTCACTATTACAGGGATTATGGCAGATGTGCCTGAAAAGACACATTTCAGGGCTAACCTTCTTGCATCTATTATTTCATACCCTGGCAGAATTAATCATTCCGTATGGACGGACAATAGTTTGAGCACTTATCTTTTACTGAAACCGAACAGTTCATTTAAATCCGTCGATGATAAGTTTTCTGATCTGATGATAAAATATGTTGGTCCGGAGATAAAAGTGGGCCTGGGTATCTCGATGGATGATTTTATTAAACAGGGTAACAAATACAGGTTCTACCTCCAGAATATAAAGGATATTCATCTTGATCCTTCAATTCAGAATGAATTCAAGCCTGCAATTGATCCAAAGTACCTTGAAATATTTGCTGCAATAGCAATCCTGATAATCCTGGTTGCCGCAATTAACTTCATGAACCTGGCAACAGCCCAGACATCAAGGCGTGCAAAGGAAGTCGGGTTAAAAAAAGCCGGAGGATCCACCCGCGGTATGCTGATCTTTCAGTTCCTGTCTGAAACCGTTATGCTCACAATGGTCGCTTTAGTACTTGCTCTTATAATTATAAAGGCAAGTCTTCCCTGGTTCAACGATCTGCTCGATGTAAATCTGAACCTGAAGCTTCTTTCAGCCTGGTACATTATCCCGGCCCTGATCCTTTTTACTATCCTTGTAGGTGTTGTAGCAGGAAGTTATCCCTCATTCTTCCTCTCCTCGTTTAATCCTTATGAAGTTCTGAAAGGCAATATTAGATCAGGTCCCGGAAACGGAACCCTCAGGAGAGTGCTTGTAACATTCCAGTTTGCTGTTTCCATTTTGCTTATAACAGGTACAATGGTAATGTACAGTCAGATCAATTATATGCTTAACAAGGATGTAGGATTTGACAGGAAGAATCTTCTTGTTATCGAACGCGTTCATGCAATAGGCCAGAAGATGAGGTCATTCAAGAATGAAGTTAAACAAACACCGGGAGTAATCAATATTTCGAGCTCCACCTCAGTACCATGGAGCAGCTATAATATCAGTCCCTTTGGTATTGAGGGAAGAAGTGAATCAACATTTTATCTTACAACATCCTGGGTCGATTATGATTTCCTTGATACCTACGGCATTTCTCTTGCAGCAGGACGCTTTTTCGATGAATCATATACATCCGACAGCGCTGCATGCCTGATCAATGAGAGCGCGGCAAAGAACTTTACAGTTACTGATCCGGAGAAAACAAGGTTTATCGAACCTGGTAACGGAGTGTATCAGTACCACCAGGTACTTGGTGTAATGAAAAATTTCAATTTTGAATCACTGCGGAATCCAATCAATCCATTTATAATCAAAGTCCAGGACAGGAATTTTTTCTGGGGTTATATAACAATAAGACTCAGTAAGGAAGACCATGCAACAACCCTAGCCGCAATAGAGAACAAATGGAAGGAATTTGTACCGGATACTCCTCTTCAGTACTACTTCCTGGATGAAAATTTCGAAAGAATGTACACCCAGGAAAAGCAGAATGCCAGGATGTCTGTATTATTTTCAATACTGGCAATATTCATTGCAGCTCTTGGCCTTTTCGGTCTTACATCATACACTGTGGAACAGAGGACAAAGGAAATCGGTGTAAGAAAAGCGATGGGATCTTCAATTGCCAGGATTTATGTGGAAATCTCAAAGGAAATAATCATCCTGGTCTCAATATCTGCGCTGATCTCGTGGCCAATAGTTTATTACTGGGCGGGCAAATGGCTTCAGAATTTTTATTACCGCATCGATCCGAGGCTATTGAGCTTTATCCTGGGATTGATCATTGCCCTGGTTATCGCTATTATCACGATCAGCTACAGGGTAGCAATAGCAGCAAGGATTAATCCCGCCCGGTCGCTCAAATATGAATAATCAGGTTTCAGTCATGAAATGGCATAAAAATACATCAATGCCCTGCATCGTTTTTAACAATAATAATACATTCAGCGAATCGGCAACTACAAACACAAGCAATTCTGAGGATTTAACAAAAAACCTTTCAATAAATACCAAACATTATGAAAACTACAACAAATTGGTTTTTTAACATCTGCCTTTTACTTTTATTGTTTACTTGTGTTCCTGGTTATTCACAATTCAATGAAACCCTTGTTATAGATTATTTTGGACAGGAACCTCCCGGCAATACCCGAAAAGTTTTTTCTCCTGATTTTATTTCATTGCCAGGAATATGGGTGCAAAATTGTTGCTTCTCAGCCGATGGACAGGAATTTATTTATTCAGTGACTGACAGCGTATGGAGCAGAAATGATGTAATGTACACCCGATACGACAACGGAAAATGGTCGGCTCCAAAAAAGATCATCTCTTTTATGGGTCAACCTTATTTTTCGTATGATGGAAAGTACATTTTTGGCATATCCAGAAAATTGGGCGGTTCGACTACCGGTGATGTTTGGGTAAGTGAAAGGGGTTCAACAGGATGGAAAGATCCGGTTAGATTAAACTTTCCGGTAAATACTGAAACTGCGGATGAATGGGAAGTATGTATATCGAAAAATAATACATTATATTTTTCATCAACACGTCCGGGAGGATTGGGATTTGAAGATATTTACCGGGCGTTCCCGGGGGAAAATGGAATTTACGATTCTATCGAGCATTTAGGAAATATAATCAATACTGATTCAAGAGATGAATGCCCGTACATTGCACCCGATGAAAGTTTTATGGTGTTTAATTCCTGGAAAAACAATCCCAAATTTGGCGGAAATAATATTTATGTTTCTCATAGACAAAAGAATGGATCATGGAGTTCTCCCAAAGATTTGGGCAACAGGGTAAATACTAATGCCCGCGACATATATCCGTATATAACCCCTGATGGAAAATACCTGATTTATACCATCAGATCGTATGGCGATTTTGGACCTCCGGGTTCGCGTTTGTACTGGATTGGTATCAATGTGCTCGATTCAGAAACAATAAACTGATTTCATATTCTAATATTTAATATTGTTCTTAAGCCAGGAATATAACGGTTCTTCGATCTTCAACCATTGCAGGTAATTGTAATTTTCACATAATACCAGCTTCATGTCATTCAATGAGTGTATTTTATTCACGAAATCTTCCCGTTTTTGTTGAGATAGAGGATAACCATATGAAGGCGGCAATATATTCAAATGTTTTTGCCCGGCGTTTTTGATGATCACAGCGCTCAGAACTGCCTGATGAAAGAAAAAGGAATTATACGATACAGAGGTGTAATAGTTGTAATTACCCGAATCTGAAAGCATCTCCTCATAAACATTTTTCCATTTGGTAAGCATGCCTTTTGAAGGGTCGAAAGCCATGCAACCAGAATTGTAATACGGTTTCAGATCTATGTTATCAACATAAGAAGTAATTTTCCACAGCATTTCAGGTTCAATACCTACTGCCGTATAAATTTTTTTCCAATACATACTAATAGTGTCGCTGAAAGCGTTCCCTACATTCTGGATATGGACAGGTCGTAAAGATGCCCACGCTGTTCCATTTGAAAACATTTCCTTAATCGGGCTGGTCATTAATCCGTCGGGATTAAGCCAGACCAGCCATCTGCAGGTTTTTGCCAGCATTTGTTCTGCCTGGGCACATGCATAAACCTTGTCAGAAAACGGGAATGAACGGAGATTTTCATTCATGTTCAGCACTACGATTTTATCGGCCATTCCCTCCAGGTGTTTTCCCCTGGTCTGGGTTGTGTCTGCCAGTATAACAAGAATTGGAGATCTCCCATAATCACCGCCAAAATCCCTTATGCTTTTTATCAGGTACTGAAGCCTGGTACTCCTGGTATGGAGAAGCAACCATAATAAGGTAAGTAATTTTATTTTCCACATTGTTGCTGCATGAACCAAGGCCACAAAGGGAAAAAACAAGAAGTAAGCTGATAATTTTCATCATAATAATTTGTTTATAGAATGCATGTGAAAGTGATAAATGTGTTTAAGAATGTCGACCGGAATCCTGTCAATTCAAATTTCAGTACTTAATATTTGATCCTTTGATCCTATAAAAGACTGGTGGAAAAGGAAGGATAGTGAGTGTCGGTCGAATCACGGAACTATTTGCACAGGTATAAAAAAGCGGAGGATCTCTCCTGAACTGCTCCTGGAACTTCTTGAATAAGTATGAATGATCCTGCTATTGCCTGAATAAACGGTTCTGAATTCTGTAACCTCAGTATTCCGGTCGACACCAGCCCCCTGTTGGTATATTTTTGCCCTGAAATAATAAATTATTTTAAGCATGAAGAGTTTACTGTTCATATTATTCCTGATCCCGGGAGTTGTAATGAATGCCCAGGAAAAGAAGAATGTCGAATTCTTAAAATTAGCTTCTCCTCTTACAATCGACGGAAACTTGGATGAAGATGTGTACAGTCAGGCCAAACCCGCCAGGGATTTTGTTCAGCTTCAGCCCTATAACGGAAGACCTGCTTATCAGCCTTCCGAAGTATATTTTTTCTACGATCAGGCAGCGGTTTATGTGGGAGCCCGGCTGTATGACAACGCACCCGACAGT
This sequence comes from uncultured Bacteroidota bacterium, assembly GCA_963744745.1. Taxonomy (GTDB): domain Bacteria; phylum Bacteroidota; class Bacteroidia; order Bacteroidales; family VadinHA17; genus LD21. The sequence goes on from CAVUVD010000014.1 coordinate 815,599, forward strand.
ATTTACAATTTTTTAAGCCAGAGAGACCAGATTGGCGCTTCTGATTACTTTGGTGTCTATCTCGATCCTTATAACCAGGGCCAGCTGGCATACGGGTTCTTTGTTACACCTGCGGGGGTACAGACTGATGTTAAAGCAGCAAAAAGTGATTTTGATCATGAAGATCCGAACTGGAACGCAATATGGCAGAGCAAAACAAAGATTACAGATGACGGCTGGGTTGCTGAATTGCGGATTCCGTATTCAGCTTTACGCTTTCCTGAAAACGGAGGGGGTACCTGGGGAATGAATATGTTCAGGAATATCCGCAGGTATAATTCAAACAGCTCATGGAACCTCATCGATAATAAAGTATCCGGTTTTATTCATCAGGAGGGACAGCTTACCGGAATAAATGATATCAAGCCGCCTGTCAGGTTATCGCTGAGTCCCTTTGCCGCTATTTATACGAATAAGAATCCAGATGGTTCATCACTTTCTTTGAAATATAAAGGAGGGCTTGATCTCAAATATGGTATCAATGAAAGTTTCACTCTGGATATGATGCTTATACCTGACTTCGGGCAGATACAATCTGATTACCAGCGAATGAATCTTTCTCCTTATGAATTGTACTATTCCGAAAGACGGCAGTTCTTTACCGAAGGCACTGAGCTGTTTAACAGGGGAGGGATATTCTATTCAAGGAGAATCGGAGCTGCTCCAAAATTTGGATTCAGAGCAAATGATAGCCTCAGAGCAGATGAATCTGTCTCATTCATGCCCTCAGAAACACAGATCCTGAATGCATCAAAAATCTCCGGAAGGACATCAAAAGGCTGGGGCATCGGATCTGTTAATGCAATTACCCTGCCATCTTATGCAGTCATGAAAGATATTGAAACACAGGAAACAAGGAAAATACTGGTTCAGCCACTGACAAATTTTAATGTTTCGGTTATTGACAAGAGCCTTAAGAATAACTCCTATGTGAGTCTTATTAATTCTAACCTTCTTATGGCAGGCGATCAGTTCTTTTCGAATGTCACTGCTACTGATTTTCAGCTTCGCAATAAAACAAAAACTCTCGCTCTCAAGGGGAAAGGCGGTGTAAGCGTCAGAAATCCTGATAAAACCCAGGCTGGATTCTTTTCTGATATTTCACTGGATAAGAACAGCGGTAAGCTTCAATACGGGATATTTCAGCGTACCTTTTCGGATAAGTATAATCCTAACGACATTGGTTATCTTCAGCGGAATAATGAAGTAACATCCGGAGCCTGGGTATGGTATATAATCAGGGAACCTTTCTGGATCTTCAAGGAAACCGGGCAATACCTTGTATTTAACCACAGCAGAATGTACAGGGATCTGGATTTCTCCGGGAATGAGTTATTCCTTAATTCATTTTCAACCTTTAAGAACAACTACTCCTTACTGTTCAATGCCTGGTATCTTGGAAAAAGGAATGATTATTATGAACCCAGGGTAGCAGGAAGATTTTATTCAGACCCTGCTGCATTCAGGTATCAGCTGGGAATTTTCTCGGATGGTTCAAAACCATTTACATATAACCTGCGTCTGATTTCTCTCAAGTCTTTAAAAACAAATAAAAGTTCAATGGGAATCAACGCGGACCTGGGCTTACGGGTAGGAAGGAGATTCCGGATGTTCTATTCAGCCGGATTCAGTAAAGAAGATAATACTTATGGATTCACCGGGTTCAAACAGACTCCTGATACAATCGTGTTTGCGAAAAGAAATTTAAGAACGATCGAGAACAGCATCGCCCTGGCTTACACGATAAATAAGAATTCCGGGCTCAGTGTACAGACAAGGCATTACTCATCTTCTTTCAGAAATAATGACTACTCTGCCCTCAATGAAGATGGTTCTTTCAGTCCGGTTATATATATTTCACCCGATGGTACATTCAACATGCTTAATGTGGACTTTCTTTTCCGTTGGATTTTCGCCCCGGGTTCAGAACTTTCTCTTGCCTGGAAAAAGACCGTTTTCGATAGCAGACAGGAAGCTGAACGGAATTATATCACAAATCTGAAGAATATTTTTGAGGCGGAACAGTCCGACAGCTTTTCGTTAAAGGTTCTTTATTACATCGATTATAATAATCTCCGGAAAAAGAATTAGCAGATATAAGTTTTAATTTATACCTCTTTTTGATGAAAGAGAATATTCAGGAGATAAAAGCGGCTTTACAGAAATGCCCTGCTATACTGACTTTGCCAGTTTATGCCAGGGCCTTGGAATCTCTCAAAGTAAATCCGGTACTGAAGGATGAAAAAGCGGTTGAAATCATGAAAATGATTTCAACCGTAACAGATCCTGATGCTGTGAGAAACAACGATCTGAGTCATTATGCATTTGTATTCAGGAGCCTGTGTTTTGACAGACTGATCAGGGATTATATCTGGCGGCACCCTGAAGGCACTATAATAAACATCGGTTGCGGCCTGGATACAACGCATGAACGTTTGAAAGCCGGTTCTGTACAATGGTATGATCTGGACCTTCCGGAGGTTATTGATTTAAGAAAGCTGCTTATTAATGAGAGTTGTAACAGGAAATTCATCTCTTCATCTTTCCTGAAGAATGAATGGATAAAAGAAATCAATTTCAACGATTCGGTACTCATTTTTGCCAGCGGTGTCTATTACTATTACTGCGAAAACACCATCAGGAGATTCTTTGCAAAGATGAGCTTTGCATTCCCGGCGTCTGAGATGTTATTTGATGTTACATCCCCTGCAGGCGTAAGGGCTGCCAACAGGGTGATCCGGAAAGCGGGAATAAATGCCGGACCATTTCTGAAATGGGGTATTAAAAACAGCCGGTCGATCCTGAAATGGAATCCAAGAATGGTATTTCTCGGAAACTACAATGTTTTTAATCTCGAGGGATACAGGCTTCCGTTCAGATTACAGATTCCCGGTATGATCTCAGATGCTCTGTCGATAGAACAGATAATACACCTGAGAATCAGGTACAACTACCATATGATCTAAGAAGCGTTTCCTGTTATTTTATGTTATCCGGATCCAGGATGTATTATACTGGACACATAAATCAGAACAAAAAAAAGGCGGAGGAAAAATCCTCCGCCCTGATTAGTATATTGGTCTTAAAGTCTGAATGTTTGCCTGTTTACTCACCTTCTTGAAGAGCTTCTGCTCTCGCCGGAGCCTGACGAAGAGCTCCTCGAAGAAGAAGATGATGATTTACTGCTGCTTCCTCCATCGCTGCTGCTTCTTGAGGCTCTTGAGGGTGCTGAGGCAGAAGACTGCCTTGGTGCGGAAGATCTTGAAGCAGATTGTTTCGGAGCTGATGATGAGGATGATCTCTGTGAAGCCGAAGCTGATGATCTGCTCTGGCTTGAAGAAGGTTTTGCAGCAGATGAAGAGCTCCTCTGAGAAGGTGCAGATGATTGTCTTGCTTCGCTGCTCCTGCTCTGAGCCGGTGCAGATGATCTTACACTTGAGCTTTCTGAACGGGCGGGTGATTCTGAAGATCTGCTGACCGAACTTCTGCTTTCAGTTGCGGAACCTGCCGATGTACTCCTGTTCTGGTTCGAAGCAGGTGTACTAACCCTCGTGTTTGCTGACCTTGATGTGCCGGCAGCTTCTCTAGTACCTGCTGTGTTTCTGTTAGCAGTATTTCCGGTTCTTCTTGAAGTTCCTGCCGATTCCGATGAACGTGTTGCTTCAGTCCGGTTTGTCGATCCTGATGATGACCTTGTAGCTGTCGAAGGAGTTGTTCTTCTTGAGCTTGTTGTGCTAAGGTTTGAACTCCGGCTGGAGCGTGTCGATGTATAAAGTCTTTCACCCTCGCGCCTGCTCTCAGGTCTTGAATATGTGGTCCTGTAACTACCCTTGTTGATGTTGACAACTACTGTCGGGGAGTATACCCTTGTACGACTGTAGTAGTGGTCATGGTAACCTGTCCATCTCGGAGTATGCCAGTGGCGGTAATGCCTGTAATAAACCGGGTAGAGATTATAATGATAACCATAATAGTAGTGATAGTAGTATGGTGTCCATGGATTCCAGTATGAGGGATAATAACCCCAGTACCAGGATGAATGCCAGCCCACATAGTAGGGGTCATAGATGTACCGGACAACCGGCCATGCAGCAATATGAACGTAAGTGGTTGTTACAACTTCCTGGCGTCTCTGTCTTCCTGTGTAACCTGGATTAGGTGTCTCATCATATATGGGCTCTACTATATAGTTCCTTCCGTAAAGAGCTTCATCGCCGATGAGCTGTATCTGTACAGAACCATCCTTGAATTTCTCGACTGTGAAGACTGCCACGTCCTGTTTCTCTGTGGGGCTCAGAGCCACCTGAAGGACAATGTTGTGAATATTGCCGTCGGCGTAATCTTTCACCATTATGTAATCAACATAATTGTCAGAGTTGAGGTCGAGGTTGTTTATCCTTGAGTTTTCTTCATTAAGGCTTCTTTCGAAAGCTTCAAGAGTTTCCGATTCCTGGAAGAGGTTCATAACTGCATAAAGATTGAGGTTGTCCCCCGGCAGACCCAGGTATTCTTCCGCACGGTCCTGTGCCTTCAAAGAGGTTCCTGCCGTAACCAGGAGTGCGAGAATCGAAGTGAGTAAATAAGTTTTCATGACTTTGTGTTTTTATTTGAAGAATCTGCTCTTCGGTCTACTTAATACATAATCTATGCCAAAAAACAACAGGTACACGGTGCAAGGTACACGGTACAAAGGTTTTGTTAAATGCAATTTATTGGAAAAGAATAGCTTGTCATAGAGAAAGATATTTTAATCGAATTTAACCTGAAGTAACTGAAAGGTATATTGTATCCATTATCAAAGGAGTTAATAATAACAAAAAAAACAGTAATTTGACTCGATATTATCGGTTATCTCTTAAACTCGTTGCATTATGGGTAAATTTCAAAATCTTAAGGTATGGTTTTCAGCCAAGGATTTGGCAGTGAAAATTTACAGACTCACTGCAGAGCCAATTTTCTCAAAAGATTATGGTTTTAAAGATCAGATCCAGCGATCCGCTGTAAGCATTGCAAGCAATATTGCAGAAGGAGATGAATCGGGCACAAACAAACAATCGGTAAAATTTTTCTATTTTGCCAAAGGCTCAACAGCAGAATTGATTACTCAACTAATCATCGCAAATGAAATTCACTATATCGACAACAATTCTAAAACTGAACTGATTGACGAATGCCTGAAAATATCTGCAATGCTGAATAACCTTATTAAAGCCAGAACAATAAGTAGTAAAAGGACCTAAGGTACACTCCCTGCATGCAGACATACTCGAACAGAAACCATGCACCCTGTACCTTGTACCTTGTACCTTTTTCTCTATTTTGAAATCTAATCCTGACATATGTACAAATTCCTCTTCCGTTTCTTCGTAATAACCCTTACAATTCTTACTGCCAATCTTCTTACAGAAGCAATATCTGCTTATCTTATTACCTACAGGCACCACATGAAGCCGGTGATTTTCACACTTATCGGGATGGGAGTCATAGTCGTTATTTTCTACCCGCTTTTTATCAAAATGGAGGAATGGGTTAAAAAGATCTCTACAAAATTCATAAAAACAGGCAAGAGCGTTGCCGGAAAATATCTTGGTTTGTTGCTGGCATTCCTTGTTGCCATGATGGTCCTTTTATATTTCTACGTTAAGATGTGGTATAAAACAGACCTCATCAGGGCCATCCTGGATGGAACCATTTTAAATTATTTCTGAAACTGAACGGTTCTCCGCAGTGTTACTCAAAATCACCTGTCGCTACTACAAAGCGATTGTGGGCTTATAACTAAGCGGCCTGTTAGAGATTTATGATGATTATTGTATTATAATGGCTCAGATATACATTATATCTGAGAGTGGGACATGGGGTACCATTCAGGGAAGAGGGCTTAAATCCTTAAAATAATCCGAATTCTCAGTGGTGAAAAGAGAAAAACTGCCACGAATGCACGAATTCCTGCGCACAAGCCATTGCACTGGATATGAGCGATGGCATTAGTGCATTAGTGGCTATCTTCAGAGAGGAGCAGAGATATGGTGGTAGGGGATCTTACAGAGGGTGAAGTCGATCAAAGTGTAAACAATATTCTATATTTAAGCCATTATAATATATATTAATATAAATATTATAATATAATTACTTTACGACTATCACCAGAATTTTTATCTTTACCTGTTAAACTTTTTCATTATGAAAACCACCAGGCTGATATTCGCAATAACTTTAGTTTTAATCTTTGCCCCTGGCTGCCGCCCGGCTTCACCATATGAAAAAGAACCTGTTGATTACGTTAACCCTTACATGGGAAACATCAGCCATCTGCTTGTGCCAACATATCCGACTGTTCATCTTCCCAATAGTATTCTTAGGGTATATCCTGACCGTGGTGATTATACCGGACTCCTGATTAAAGGACTTCCCGTTGTTGTAACCAGTCACCGCGGTAGCTCCGCTTTCAGCCTGAGTCCGTTTAACGGAGATACTTCGCAAATCAGACCCGTGATGAGCTATTCATATGACCTGGAGAAGATAACTCCATATTCATATTCAGTATATCTCGATGAGCATGATATCTCAGTTGATCTTGCTGTATCACACCAGGCTGCATTATATTCCCTGGAATTCGCGGGAGGAAAGCCTTTCATATTGATCAATTCACGAAACGGTGAAATGAAATGGGATGGTAAAGCTGTTTCAGGTTACCAGAACCTTGAAAACAACACCCGTGTTTATCTTTACCTTGAAGCCGATGTCAACCCGGTTAATTCAGGTATCCTGAAGGATAATTCTTTATCGTTTGTGCAGAAATCCGATTCCGGCAGGAATGCATGTGTTTTTCTTAGCTTTCCCGATGGGACAGAGAAGGTTAAACTCCGGTATGGAATTTCCTTTATTGATGAAATGCAGGCAGCTAAAAACCTGCAACGTGAAATTAAAGATTTTGACTATGATAGGCTTATTCTTTACGGAAGAGAGAAATGGAACCAGTCACTCGGGAAAATAAAGGTGCAGGGTGGAACGGAGGACGACAAGACCGTGTTCTATACTTCGCTTTACAGGACTTATGAAAGGCCTGTAAATCTGACAGAGGACGGAAGGTATTTCAGCGCGTTCGACGGGAAGGTGCATGAAACAAACGGTGAGGATTTTTATACTGACGACTGGATATGGGATACTTACCGGGCTACCCATCCGCTCAGGGTTTTGATCGAACCGGAATTGGAAACAAAAGTAATCTCATCATACCTCCGTATGACCGATCATATGAAAAATCAATGGATGCCCACCTTTCCTGTGGTCACAGGTGATAACAGGGCGATGAACTCAAATCATGGTGTTGCAACTGTGATAGACGCCTGGAGAAAAGGTCTTAAAGGATTTGATCTTGAAAAGGCATACAACGTCTGTCTCGGGGCAATTACAGAAAAATCACTTGCTCCCTGGTCAGATGACAAGCCGGCCGGCAAGCTTGACGAGTTTTATAAAGAGCATGGTTACATTCCTGCTCTGGCCGAAGGTGAGAAGGAGACGATTCCGGAAGTACATTCTTTTGAGAAACGTCAGCCTGTCGCCGTTACTCTAGGGACTTCATATGATGAATGGTGTCTTTCCCAGATCGCCAAAGAGCTCGGGAAAACTGAAGACTACAATTATTTCCTGAATAGATCATATAACTACCGTAATCTTTTCAATCCTGAAACAGGTTTCTTCCATCCTAAGGACAGCAAAGGGAATTTCATTATGCCGTTCGATTACAAATTCTCCGGTGGAATGGGAGCGAGAGATTATTATGATGAAAATAATGCTTATACCTACCGCTGGGATGTGCAGCACAATATCGGCGATCTCGTGAATCTAATGGGAGGGAATGAAAAATTCGTTGCGGCCCTCGACAACACCTTCACCGAACCCCTGGGCAGGAGCAAATATGCTTTCTATGCCCAGCTACCGGATCAGACAGGTAACGTCGGGCAATTCTCAATGGCAAACGAGCCTTCATTACATATACCGTATTTATATAATTATGCCGGACAGCCCTGGAAAACCCAGAAGATAATACGTACACTGATTCATGAATGGTTCAGAAACGATCTTATGGGAGTTCCAGGTGATGAGGATGGGGGAGGAACATCAGCATTTGTTGTTTTCTCCCAGCTTGGATTTTACCCTGTTACCCCGGGTTCACCAACCTACAACATCGGGAGCCCGGTTTTTTCTGAGTCTGAGATTGACCTGGATGATGGTAAGACTTTCAGGATTGTGGCAACAAATACCTCATTTGATAACAAATATATTCAATCAGCCAGGCTGAACGGACAGGAATGGAACAAACCCTGGTTCAGTCATGATGATATAAAAGATGGTGGAATACTCGAACTGGTGATGGGTAATAAAGCAAACAAGGAATGGGGCAGCGGCATTGATGCCGTCCCGCCATCGGCTGAAAAGATCGATTAATTGCCTGTTGAGATATACTCGTGAGAGAATCCTGTGCGGGTGACTTTTACAAGCCTGAATCCCGGCAGATCATTGCCAAGCTGTTTTCCGGCAGAAGAGGTTGTTATCATTTCAATGTCACCGGACCTGGAAATGGCATTTCTGTGGAGGTGTCCGGCGAATATGGCATCAACGCCGTATTTTGAAAAAAGCTCCATATACTTCACTCTTACATCAGGTTTAATGTTGAAATACTCCTCGGGTTCGCCCGGATCCTTTATGAAAAACGGATGATGGCAGAACAGGAATATGAATCTTGCATCCGAAGCATTTGACAGTTCATTCTTCAGCCACTGGAATTGTTCTTCTTCAGGAACAGGGGTCTGAGCTTTTATTATGCTTGAATTGAAACCAATGAACTGGCATTTTTTGTACCGGAATGAGAACCTGTCATACCCGAATCTTGCAGTATATTCTTTCAGATCTGCGGCTGTGGGTTCCTGTCCCGTATCATGGTTGCCGGGAGTAACATAAACTTTCCTGCTGTTGATCCGGGATGTTATATTACCGAATTCTTCCCATTGTGATTTGTTGCCGCGGTCATGCACCAGGTCACCTGTAACTATAACTGCTGCAGGATCCAGGTCATTTATTTTTATGACAGCTTTTTCATATAATTCGGTTTCCTCAGAAAACCCTTTATTCTCATTAATAAACCCGAACTGAGGATCGGAGATTTGTATAAACCTGAAGTTAGTGTTGCATGAGGTGAGCAATACAACACACGTAAAGAGTATTATAATATACATTTTAAGATGAATCATTCCTGTATTTTTTCCCCGGTCAGGAGCCAAGCAGTTGTTTTACTTTTGATGATATTTCTCTTCCGTCGGCTTTCCCTGCAAGTTCCTTTGTTGCGATGCCCATCACTTTACCCATGTCGGCAGGTGATTTTGCCCCGATACGGTCAATAATGGCTTTCAGGGTTTTGGTAAGCTCCTCATCGCTCATCTTTGCAGGGAGATATTTCTCGAGAACATTTGCTTCAGCTTCCTCCTTTTCCCAGAGATCTTTCCTGTTCTGGGTTTTATAAATCTCAGCAGATTCCCTTCTTTGTTTTACAAGCTTCTGGATAATTTTTAACTCCTCATCAGGCGTAAGAGTGGAATCGGCTCCTTTTTCAGACCTTGCAAGTGTAAATGCTGTTTTTGCTGCCCTTAGTGATTCAAGAACTATTGTATCCCTGGCTTTCATAGCCGCCATCAGGTCGGTTGAGATTTTTTCTGCTAATGCCATAGTATTCACAATTGAAATTTGATCTAAAGATAAATAAATTAGTTACAACCTGGAATTACAACGACTGAACGCCCCAACGCCTCAACACTTGAACCGCCTTCACGCTCGAACGCCCTCACGCAGATCCCTTTTGCTTCAGACGGTCTCACCCCAACACCTCTCCCGATGCTCATCTTTATACACATCTTTTTCATTTCTTTTTTCTCTACTTTCTTTTGCAGAAAAGAAAGCTGCCCAAAAATCCAACTGAATGGCTTTGTTACCCTGCATATGCTCGATTGCATCTGGCTCAAAGCCATTGACTTCGTCGAGCTCGCGGTCTCCAATATTCATCAAATTAGAATTTCTAATCCGCTCGGTTCAGTTCGCACATTTTTGGGGTTTCCCACCGCACTCCCTGAAGTACCAATTTTTTAGCTAAGTACTATCGAGGTTCTAATTTTTTCTTTTCATCAATCTTACTTATGGAGGCGCGAGGGCAAACCGAAAATGGTGCGAATGCTGACGCTTTCAGGTCAGCATCCTGATCGTATGAGCATCAGGACTTGCAGCCTTTTTCGTGGAGCGGCGTAGCAAAGGCCCTGTGTAGCGGGCGGAGAAAAAGGCTGAAGTTATCATTTTCGGCGCCCTTTTCTTTGCTTCATTTCTTTTGGGTGAGCAAAAGAAATGAAGAATAAAATATTAAAAATCAGATAAATACATAATTGTGTATAAAGATGAGGCTTCAGGGGAGGGGAATTCAAGGGGAGAGGCTCGGCTTCTCCTTTCGCCTTTCCTGTTAATGTATGTTAAATATTTCCGGTCCGACAGCATTTTTGATATTTTTGGGACGCTGGTTATTTTTCTGAAATAATTTATTTGCAATCTGAAATGAAGAAGCCTCTGATTATTACCGTCAGTATATTTGCGGCACTTATTATTTTATTGATGCTGAATAATATACTGTCAAAGAAAGTTACGGATGATTTCTATGCTGAAGTAAAGCAGGGTAGATTTGAGATCACTGTAACTACTGCGGGGGAGCTGATGGCTGAAAACTCACTCGATATAGTCGGACCTGAAATGGCTGCCGGAAGAGATATAAGAGCAACAAGAGTTGAAATCCAGGATATAATCCCTGAGGGTACTATTGTAAGGAAAGGTGATTACATAGCCCAGCTCAACAGGACAGAGCTCAGTAATATGCTGAAAGACGGGCAGGAGAGACTTACAACTATGAAGCAGAACCTCGAAGTGAAATTGCTCGATACTGCAGTTCAGCTCAATGGTTTGAGAGATCAGATAAAGAACCAGGAATTCACTGTTGCCGAAAGGGAAATGACCCTGAAAAATTCAAAGTTTGAATCGGCTGCTATCATAAGGCAGGCAGAAATTAATGCCGAACAGGCAAAGCGCATTCTCGACCAGGTCAGGAGGAATTATTCAAGGAGGATGGCACAGGTGAAGACTGATATATATAATCAGAATTACTGGATCAGGATGGTTGAAAAAAGAGTGAATGACATGGAGGAGGTGCTGGCGGACTTTACTATAACAGCTCCTGCTGATGGTATGATCATCTATAAAAAAGAATGGAGAGGAAATAAAAGAAAAGCAGGCTCTTTTATCGATCCCCGCGACAGGGTGGTCGCCACTTTGCCTGATCTCACAACCATGATCTCCAAGATATACGTTAGTGAGACTGACATAAGCAAAATTAAAAAAGGTCAGAAAGCAGAAATAACCGTTGATGCATTTCCCGCTAAAGCCTATAAAGGAACCGTTACATTCATGGCCAATATCGGCGAGAAACTGCCAAACACAAGCGATAAGGTATTCGAAGTACATTTAAGACTTGATGGGACTGATCCGAACCTACGCCCATCGATGACCTCGGGCAATAAGATTCTTATAAAGGAATTCCATGATGCGGTTTTTGTACCTACGGAATGCATTCAGGCCGGCATCGACAGTATCCCTTTTGTATACAGGAAAAACGGAACACGGCAGATAGTCATTACAGGTGAGGAGAATGACAAACACATGATAATTGAAAAGGGACTCGAGCCGGGTTCTCTTGTGTATCTCAGCAATCCTTCAAATGCTGCCAGGTTCAGGCTGAGCGGGGAAGAATTAATTCCAATCATAAGAGATAAAGAAAGGCTCAGGAGGATGGAGAACAACAGATCTGCCCTGCTGCAGGGTGCTTATTAGTTTCCCATCATGCTCCCGACAGGTTCCACGTGAATGGTAATATTCAGATTATCGTACCTTTTTTTCAATTCCTCTTCAATTTCATCACAGTACCTGTGAGCATCACCCACTGAGACGTCCTGTGGTATTTCGATATGGAGATCAATGAAACGGTAATTCCCTGCCACCCTGGTTCTAAGCTCATGAAAATGTACATTCATCTCATCCAGGGTAATCTCCAGGTCCTTCACTTCAGCCGGCTGCCATGCTTCATCAAGCAGTGGAGAGAAAGCCCGTGAAAGCAACCTGAACGATTCAAAAATTATAAACACGGCTACCATGATTGCCACAATAGGGTCAAGCCAGTTAAGACCTGTCAGCATTATTAATCCCAGGCCGACAGCAACTCCAAGTGATGTATAAACGTCGGTTTTCAGATGAAGGGCATCCGCTTCAAGGGCAACCGAATTTGTTTCCCTGGCGACTTTATAGAGTTTCATTGAAACGATTGTGTTAACAACTGCTGCAACAATCATGACAAGTGAACCCAGGCCAATTGAATCGAGCTCTATGCTTTCAGCGGAAAGTTTTTTGATTGCTTCAAAGATGATCCATCCTGCTGCGACGAAGATAAGCAGGGCTTCGATCACACCGGAAATATTTTCGATTTTGCCATGACCATAAGGATGCCTGGAATCAGGCGGATTGTCGGAAACCCTTACAGAAAAGAATGCTATCAGCGCAGCCACAAGGTCCATCGAAGAATGGATGGCTTCGGAGATGATACTCACAGAGCCGCTGATAATACCTGCTGCAATTTTTATCAGGATAAGAAAGGTATTTGATAATATGGAAAGCCTGGCGACTCTGATCTTTGAATTCATTACCGGTAAAGTAAAATCAAATATAATCAGAATAATTGAAAAATCGGAAAAACCAAATATTGGCTACCGGTTACGGGCTACCGGCTTCCGGCGACAACTGGTTGTCGGATGCCGGTTGCCTGATGCCTGTTGCCGGTTACCGGTTACCGGTTGCCTTTCAATCAGAATGATAATCAAACTCTTATGAGTTCATACTGCCTGGTTCCCAGGCCGATCTTTTCAGCATGCTCGAGACCCGACTGCCAGTTAGTATCAGGATGCATTCTCCTGAACTTGTCTTCACCGATCATTTCTTCTTTACTGTCACTGCAAATGTGACTTCCCGGCAAAGCCGGAGCTGATTTTACCATATCAACGCATGCCTGGTCGAGAGCTACCGGGTCAAAGGATGCTGCCATTCCGATATTTGGAACAAGTGGGAAATCATTAAAATTCCAGCAATCGCAATTGGGAGATACATCCATAATGAAATTGATATGGAATGATGATTTATCCCTGACAGCGGCAAGTGCATATTCAGCCACCCGCATATTCACCAGTTCCGAAGAGCTGTCGCTGGCTGCCCTTGCTGCATCGAACTGGCATACCGCTATACATTGGCCGCAACCGGTACACACTGCATAATCGATATGCGCTTTTTTATCTGCTGCCACAACTACTGCATGCTGGGCGCAATATCTCTCACATACTCTGCATCCTGTGCATTTTTCTTCGAAGATTTTCGGTGATGCCCCTGAATGCAGGAAAAGCTTTCCTCCGACTGAAGCACATCCCATTCCGAGGTTTTTCAGCGCTCCGCCGAAGCCGCTTATCTCATGTCCCTTGAAATGGTTCATGGAAATAATTACATCTGAGTCGGCTATGGCGCTCCCGATCTTTGCACTTTTACAATACTCCAGTTCAAGAGGTATTTCGCGATATTCTGTCCCCCTGATACTGTCTGCGATTATCACAGGGCATCCTGTGGCAAGAGGATTATAGCCATTCTCGAATGCGGCTTCGAGATGTTCTGGACCATTTGATCTCCTGCCTGAGTAAAGTGTATTACAGTCAGTAAGAAAAGGAATAGCCTTTTTCTTCTTCAGCATCTTCACGATTACGGCGGAATAGTTCGGCCTTAGATAGGCAAGGTTTCCCGGTTCCCCGAAATGGATCTTTATTGCAACAAGCTTCCTCTCGAAGTCGATTGTGTCAATGCCTGCTTTAGTTACCAGGTTCTGAAGCTTCCTGAGCAAGTTGTTGGAAGGTGTTGATCTGAAATCGGTAAAAAAGACTTTTGATGGGTGCATAATTGATAAATATAGTTCAACTGACAAAGGTGAAAGATAATTCAAAGACAAAAGATAAAAGGCGAAAGACAAAAGTTATACCGAAAGTATTCTTGCGAGCTCGATGAGGTTCCTGTTCACATCCTTGTGAAGCTTGACAGCTCTTCTGAAGGATACGAGTGTGATCTCGTTATTCAAAAGACCCACCATAACGCTTTTCTGGTCATCAAGAAGTGCTTCAACAGCCGCATGGCCGAGCCTGCTGGCGTTGACCCTGTCGATTGCGGAAGGAGAGCCGCCCCTCTGAAGGTGGCCGAGAATAGAAACCCTTATATCGAAGTTCTTAAATTCTGATTTTACTTTTTCGGCAATAGCAAATGCGCCGCCTCCTTCATCCCCTTCTGCTACGATGACGATCATGCTTGTCTTCTTCCTTCCGCTTTCAGGATTCAGAAGCTTTAAAATATCACGATCTTCGCTTGAATTTTCAGGGATAAGAATAGCTTCAGCGCCGCTGGCAAGACCACCGTAAAGAGCAATAAAGCCTGCTTCAGCGCCCATTACTTCCACAAAAAACATCCTGTTATGAGCATCGGCCGTATCCCTGATCTTGTCAACTGCCTGGACAACAGTGTTAAGGGCGGTATCATAACCAATCGTATAATCAGTGCCGAATATATCGTTATCGATTGTTCCGGGGACGCCTACAAAAGGAATGTCATGTTCTTCGTTGAAAAGCCTGGCTCCTGTGAATGAACCATCTCCTCCGATTACTACTACGCCGTCGATCCCTGCTTCCCTAAGATTTTCATATGCCCTCAGTCTGCCCTCATATGTCCTGAATTCTTCACAGCGCGCGGTTTTAAGGATTGTTCCACCTCTCTGGATAATGTCACTCACTGACGATGCATCCATTTCCAGAAAATCTTTATTTATCATTCCATAATATCCACGACGGATACCTGTTACCCCAAGACCATTAAATACAGCAGTCCTGACAACGCCTCGTATTGCAGCATTCATTCCCGGTGCATCTCCTCCTGAAGTCAGCACGCCGATTCTCTTAATCTTTCCCATAGGTTTAAATTTGTAAAAAATTGCGCAAAGGTACAAAATCAATTTGAAAATGTACTAATTTGAAAATGTACTAATTTGAAAATGTGCTAATTTGAAAATGTGCTAATATGAAAATGTGCCAATTTGAAAATGTGCTAATATGAAAATGTGCTAATATGAAAATGTGCTAATATGAAAATGTGCTAATATGAAAATGTGCTAATTTGAAAATGTGCTAATTTGAAAATGTGCTAATTTGAAAATGTGCTAATGTTCTGACTTAAGCTGGATTTCAATTTTCAAATTTTCAAATTGATTGATTTTCAAATTGGATTTTCAAATTTTCAAATTGATCCAATAATTGCAGCCACTTTTTCGATAAGCCATTTTGGTGTGGATGTGGCGCCGCAAACACCGGCTGTCTTTTTCCCGGAGAACCAGGATTTATCGATTTCATCCGGTGAAGAGATGAAATATGTATCAGGATTGACACTTTTACAGGCTGAATAAAGCAGCTTTCCGTTAGAGCTTTCCCTGCCGCTGACAAAAATGATTATGTCATGTTTTGCTGCAAAGGCCCTCAGATGAGGTTCCCTGTTAGAAACCTGGCCGCAAATGGTCATCCTGACTATCAGGTTTATAGCCGGATCAATCCCTTTTTCCTTCATTCTTGCACGGATCGACTCTGCTGTTTTGCTGTAATCGGTCAGGCTCATTGTTGTCTGGGAAAATAGGTAGACCGGCTTTGTAACATCAATTTTATCTATGTCGCCCGGGCCTGAGACAAGGATTCCTTTGTTGTTTATCTGGCCCATAAGCCCGATAACTTCAGCATGGCCCTGCTTTCCGAAAATCACCACCTGACCTTCGTCGTTTGCTGCTTTATTCCAGGTCTGGCTTATCCTTGACTGCAGTTTTTTTACAATAGGACAGGTAGCCTCTATAATTTCGATATTGTTTTTCTCCGCAAGCTCGTAGGTTTGGGGAGGTTCTCCATGAGCACGAATAAGCACCTTGCAGTTTCTGAGCCTGCTGAACTGTTCATGATTAATTGATTCCAGGCCAAGCGAAGCAAGACGTTCAACTTCCCTGTCATTATGTACGATTGGTCCGAGTGAAAACACTTTCTCTCCCGCAAGCAGGGATTTTTCTGCAATTTCCACGGCATTCTGTACGCCGAAGCAGAACCCCGATTGCCTGTCAATCTCAACTTCCATTGTACTTCCCTGCAATAATGCTTTTAACCCAATTCATCTGTTCATTTACACTCATCCTGCTGTTATCGAGTACAATAGCGTCATCAGCCCTTCGAAGGGGGCTGATATCCCTGTTCTCATCGGCAATATCGCGTGCAATGATACCGCTTTTCACTTCTTCAAAATCAGCAACAATCCCTTTTGATTTAAGTTCTTCAAATCTCCTTTTTGCCCGGATGTCAACCGAGGCTGTCATGAAAATCTTTATGTCGGCATTTGGGAAAACAACAGTACCGATGTCCCTGCCATCCATAACAATACCCTTGAAAATACCGATCTGTCTCTGAAGATGAACCATCTGTGTTCTCACCTCAGGTACCTGACTGATCCGGCTGACGAAAGAAGTAACTTCCATACTTCTGATCTCTTTCTCAACATTCTCCGAATTAAGATAGGTTTCATATTCGCCTAGATCAGGATTGAATACAAAATCAATCTGGATATTAATCAGATCAGCAATAATGCCGGAAGTATCAATATAACCTTTGCCTATGAGCTGCTTTCTGAGGCAATAGAGGGTAACTGCCCGGTACATTGCACCGCTGTCGATATAGGTGTAATTAAGCTCTTTTGCGATTGATTTTGCAAATGTGCTTTTACCGCAGGATGAATATCCGTCAATTGCTATGGTTAATTTCTTGTCCATACTATGTTTTCAAAAGGATTATTGTCCATAACCCTTTAATTCTTTAACTATCAAATGGTTCTTGTTGCAGGTTACTTGTTTCATGTTTCCGGTTGCCTGAGGCCGGTTACCGGATGCCGTTTTTTTTTGCAAAGAAACAAATATAAGTTGATAAAGCAAGTCAGCGTTGTTTCCTGTATATCATATCAGGCCTGAGTATCAGTGAGATATTCGTTGAAGCTCCTGCAACATGGTAGATAGCTCTCCCGAGTTCCAGATCCAGCCAGGTCGTTCTTATCCCAAACCCCCATGAGAAACCTGTTACTGATCTCGCTGAAGGGGTATGGAGCTCCTGTCTTCTCTGGAAATTGTAACCCGCAGACAAATAAAAATTCTTATGAGGAATCAGCTCAACACCAGGGATAACATGACGCATCAGATTATTCAGGGTTCCGGGAGATTCAGTTTCATTTTCCCTGGTAATGCCGGTTTCCGAATACTCATGTGTAATGTCATATTTCTGCAGGTGCCTTAATGTCAATGAAAACCTGAATGGTGCATAGGTGAGCCTGTGAGATACTCCTGCAAGAATTTCAAAGGGTAGCTGTTGCCTTGGTTCGCCCGTGTATGTCGTTAACTGGTATCCGGCATTCCGGATCATGAAACCAGCGGAAGTCCGGTTGTCTTTATTGTGCCAGGATACTCCGGCATCGATCGCAAAACCAAAAGAGGTATATTTCTCAAGATGAGACAAAACAGGTTTGATATTTATCCCTAAGGTGAACAATGAATCGATTTCCCGTGAATAGATCAGTAACAAAGCATATTCCATGGCAGTAAATTTGCCGGTAATATAACCTGTCGGATCAGCCTCTGTAAAACGGCCATAATTAAGGTAGGCAAGCCCGGCTGCAAAATTCCCTTTTCCCGGGATTGATCTTGAATACATCGCAAGACCATAATTAATCCCGGCGAAATAATTAACATAGTTTAAAGCGATCGATTTATCCATCCCGGCCTCCAGGAGAGCAGGATTATGATAAGCCAGGTTCAGGCTGTTGCCGGTGAGCGATACGTTCGAGCCTCCCAGTGATGATACAAGTCCGGAATGGGTGAGATTCAAAAATTCATAAACATTATCACCTCCGGTTTGTGAACACAGAGCTGCTGGTAACAATGCCATTAAAAAAGATAAAATTCCGGTTCTCATGAGCATCTGATCAATGCAAATATAAAGTTTTTGCAAATGTGTACACTTGTAAAGTTCGAATCATCAGGCAGTTTTCCCGGTGAGAACGATTGCCTCATCGGTGATTACTTTTTTCTTCCTGCCATTTATCTGAGACATTATGATACCTGAGATGACAACAGCCATTCCTGCCATGTTCTGGAATGAAAGCCTTTCCCCAAGGATCAGAAAGGCAAATAATGCCGTAAACACAGGAATAGAATTTGTAAAGACATTTGACCTGGTTATGCCCATTTTCCCAACAGAATATGCAAACAGGATAAATGCCCCGCAAGAGGCGAAAATTGAAAGCTCCAGTACGGGAAGGAACATTTTGAACGTGAGGGTCTGACTGCTGAAATGACTGTAGTCGAGGATTAGGAAGAGAGGCATAAACAGTATTCCTCCTATAACATTCTGAACCATTACAATGAAGAATGGACTATATGAACCGACAAGCCGGCTGAGCGTAAGATTATACCCTACAGCTGAAAATACCGCCAGGGCAAGAAGAAGCAAACCATTCAGACTGAATGATAGTGAACCGTCACTGTTAGAAATAAATATTATGACTCCAATAAAAGACAGAATGATCCCGACATAATTTATGACCTTAAGTCTCTCCCTGAAGATCAGCCATGCACCTATAGTTGCGAAGACAGGAATTGTGGAGATAATTACTGATCCAACAGTAGCGGAGACGAACGTCAGGCCGAAACTTTCACCCAAAAAATACAGAAACGGCTCGAACACTGCCAGCATCAAAAACAGTCCCCTGTCTTTTTTCTCAATTCTCCTGAACCCCTTTGTGATAAAGAGAAAAGCAGTCATTATAATTACTGCCATGACAAGTCTCAGAAAAACTATCGTCAGCGGGTAGAGATACCTGTTTGCTTCCTTGAACCAGACGAAAGACATCGCCCAGAAAATCATTGAGAGAATAATGGCTGTATATGTCTTTACACTGGAATTCAATAGCTGATCTGTTTGAGTCTGATAAAAAATTGTGCAAAATTATCGAATTAATCGGGAAACGGAAGTGCTGAATAAAGAAAAACTTCAGTTTGATTCTCAGGTTAGATCAATATTCTAAATTCGTTAATCCTTGTTCTTAAATCCAATTGATTTAAGAATACTGATTAACGATTTTTGATTTACGAAGAAATGCGCCTCTTCACTCCCCATACCTTCCAACTGCGATTGTCATCCTGAGTTTTTATTCAATTTTTTTGCACACCTGTCGTTATGACAAAACAATGAGTACTCCCGGGAGATAAATTCTGCATGAAGTAAGAGATCCTTCAGTCGCAAACCAATGTGTATTCCTGCTTCTCTGAAGGATCAGACTGGTTTGCTCCTTCAGGATGACAATACTCTTAGTTGGGAGAGGAGTGAAGAGGCGCATTTTGATTCAATCCAACCCCAGGAACAATTTCTCTGCAAAATGCGCCTCTTCACTCCTCCATACATTCCAACTGCGATTGTCATCCTGAACGAAGCGAAGCGAAGTGAAGGATCTTATACGGCTGTTTACCAATTATATACATAGCTTGTCATTAGCAGTTTTCATCCAAGTTTTTGTACTTCCGGTGCCATGACAACCAGAATCTATTAAGTTTGCGGTGGTTACACAAGCATGACCTTCGCTCGATTAGTGCTTTTTTGCCTGTTTAGCAGTGTGGTTCCGGAAGATAAAGTCTTTAGGTATGGTACTTCCGAAAGGAATGTCCGATTAGCAGCATAGCAATGTTTATAGAGGCCTTCCGGGTGTAATCTTTATTTTTAAAAATAAAATCTTATGGAAAAAATCAGAGAAAAAGCCGCAGGAATAGACATTGGTTCAAAGAAAGTGTTCGTTGCAATCGAAGGTCAGGAAGTAAAGAGTTTTTTCACTTTTACCGAAGACTTTGAAAAGTTAAGAGAATATCTCTTTGAAAATAATATTGTCACAGTAGCAATGGAGGCTACTGGAGTCTATTGGAATATATTGTATGAAATGCTTGAAGAAGCAGGAATAGACGTCTGGCTTGTAGATGGACGTCAGACCAAACAAGTGCCTGGGAGAAAAACAGATGTTAAAGACTGTCAATGGATACAGCAATTACATAGTTACGGATTACTAAATCGCTGCTTTGTAGCTGAAAGCGATATTAAGGAACTCAGGTCATATCAGCGTATGCGGGAAGATCATATCCGATCTGCATCCATGCATATCAACCATATGCAAAAAGCCCTTACAGAAATGAATATAAGACTAACAGAAGTCATTGATCAAATTCATGGAGCTAGCGGAATAGCAATTATAGGGGCTATATTAAAAGGAGAAAGAGATAAAGAAAAATTGTTAATGCTTTGCCATAGTAAGATAATTAAGAATAAGAAAGAGGAGGTACTGAAAGCTTTGAATGGCAGATATACAAAACAAGGTTTATTTGCTCTCAGGCAAGCTTTTGAATCGTATTGTTTTTATCAGAACCAGATAGAACAATGTGACCAGATGATCGATGAAGTTCTTCAAAAAATAAGCCGAGGCAAATCAGATCAAAAAACAGAGGGTCGCAGAAAGCCGATACGCCATAATAAACCTGATATTAATAATCTTGGCTCAATGATGCTGAAGATTTTTGATGGTAAAGATGCTACTACACTATCAGGCATAACCGATTATAGCTGGCTGCAACTGCTGTCTGAGAATGGGACTGACTTATCCAGATGGCCAACCGAAAAACATTATACCAGTTGGCTCGGTCTTGCCCCAGGACAGCATAACTCGGGCAAAATGAGAAAGAACCGAAGGAAGTCAGGCAAACCCAAAGCAGGTCAAATCTTCAGAAAAATAGCTCAAAGTTTACTCACCAGCAAAAAGATTGCTCTTGGCGCGTTTGGAAGGAGGCTTAGCGCGAGAAAAGGATCTCCAATTGCCATTAAATCAATTGCACGCAAACTTGCAGTCCTCTACTGGAGAATAATGGTAAAAGGAATGTCATTTGTTGAAGAAGGAATTAAAAAATATGAAGTGCAATTATTACTACAGAAACAAAGATCATTAAATAGACTTGCAAAAGAACTAAAAGTAGAAATAGTTCATAATGTGTGAGTTGAGGAACTTGTCATTAGGAGTTTTCATCCAAGTTTTTGTACTTCTGGTACCATGACAACCAGAATCAATTAAGTTTGCGGTGGTTACACAAGCATGACCTTCGCTCGATTAGTGCTTTTTTGCCTGTTTAGCAGTGTGGTTCCGGAAGATAAAGTCTTTAGGTATGGTACTTCCGAAAGGAATGTCCGATTAGCAGCATAGCAATGTTTATAAAGGCCTTCCGGGTGTAATCTTTATTTTTAAAAATAAAATCTTATGGAAAAAATCAGAAAAAAAGCCGCAGGAATAGACATTGGATCAAAGAAAGTATTCGTTGCAATCGAAGGACAGGAAGTAAAGAGTTTTTACACTTTTACCGAAGACTTTGAAAAATTAAGAGATTATCTCTTTGAAAACAATATTAACACAGTAGCAATGGAAGCTACAGGAGTCTATTGGAATATATTGTATGAAATGCTTGAAGAAGCAGGAATAGACGTTTGGCTTGTAGATGGACGTCAGACAAAGCAAGTACCTGGGCGAAAAACAGATGTTAAAGACTGTCAATGGATACAGCAATTACATAGCTACGGATTACTAAATCGCTGCTTTGTAGCAGAAAGCGATATAAAGGAACTCAGGTCATATCAGCGTATGCGAGAAGATCATATCCGATCTGCATCAATGCATATCAACCATATGCAAAAAGCCCTTACAGAAATGAATATAAGACTAACAGAAGTCATTGATCAAATCCATGGAGCGAGCGGAATAGCAATGATAGAGGCTATATTAAAAGGAGAAAGAGATAAAGAAAAATTATTAAAACTTTGCCATAGAAAGATAATTAAGAATAAGAAAGATGAGGTACTAAAAGCTTTGAATGGCAGATATACAAAACAAGGTTTATTTGCACTAAGGCAAGCTTTTGAATCGTATTGTTTTTATCAGAACCAGATAGAACAATGTGACCAGATGATCGATGAAGTTCTTCAAAAAATAAGCCGAGGCAAATCAGATCAAAAAACAGAGGGTCGCAGAAAGCCGATACGCCATAATAAACCTGATATTAATAATCTTGGCTCAATGATGCTGAAGATCTTTGATGGAAAAGATGCTACTACACTATCAGGCATAACAGATTATAGCTGGCTGCAACTGCTGTCTGAGAATGGGACTGACTTATCCAGATGGCCAACAGAAAAACATTATACCAGCTGGTTCGGTCTTGCCCCAGGACAGCATAACTCGGGCAAAATGAAGAAAGAACAGAAGGAAATCAGGCAAACCCAAAGCAGGTCAAATCTTCAGAAAAATAGCTCAAAGTTTACTCACAAGCAAAAAGATTGCTCTTGGCGCATTTGGAAGGAGGCTTAGCGCGAGAAAAGGATCTCCAATTGCCATAAAATCAATTGCACGCAAACTTGCAGTCCTCTACTGGAGAATAATGGTAAAAGGAATGTCATTTGTTGAAGAAGGAATAAAAAAATATGAAGAGCAATTATTAATACAGAAACAAAGATCATTAAATAGACTTGCAAAAGAACTAAAAGTAGAAATAGTTTATAATGTGTGAGTTGAGGAACTTGTCATTAGTAACGCAGCGAAGCGAAGTGAAGGATCTTATACGACTGTTTACCAATTATATACATAGCTTGTCATTAGCAACGTAGCGATAGCGAAGTGAAGGATCTTATAAGACTGTTTATCAATTATATACATCGCTTGTCATTAGCAACGAAGCGTAGCGAAGTGAAGTATCTTAAAGGATTGTGTACTACTCACTTATAATTTGTCATTAGCAAGGAGAAAACCGAAGCCTGCGGAGGTTTTCGACTGAAGAATCTTTTACTGCAGCCTGGTAACAATATATATACAGAGAGAACAAGGTGATAACATTCGTTTTGTGTGAACCATTTTTTTCTATTTTGAGGATAAGGTATTTACTACTATTAGAATAAATTCCTAACTTTCTTGAACAGCAATGAAAGAGTAATAAAATGAAAAATTATCAGTATTATGTTTACATTCTAACAAATACATAATAATAAAGTCCTCTATACGGGTGTTACAAATGATCTGGAAAGAAGATGCAATGAGCATAAGAATAAATTGATAAAAGGTTTTACTCAAAAATATAATGTTTGGAAACTAGTTTACTTTGAATTATTTGATCAAATAGAAGTTGCAATAGCAAGAGAAAAGCAGATTAAAGGACTTCTCAGAATCAAAGAAAGTTAACCTCATTCAGGAATTTAATAAAAACTGGAAAGATCTTTGTCCAAATGGGAAATTGATATCATAGGATTATTATTTCTGAATTTTACACTACTAATGATAAAAGGTAATCTCATAAACTGTTTATCAATCTAATGAGTATTGTGCATATCACTTAAAAGATGCTTTACTCTCTATTCACATCTAGATGCATATCATTCCGAGTTTGATTCAATTTTTTTGCATACCTGTCGTTATGACAAAACAATGAGTACTCCTGGAGATAAATTCTGCATGAATTAAGAGATCCTTCACTCGCAAAGCAATGTATATTCCTGCTTCTCTGAAGGATCAGACTGGTTTGCTCCTTCAGGATGACAATACTCTTAATTGGGAGAGGACTGAAGAGGCGCATTTTGATTCAATCCAACCCCAGGAACAATTTCTCTGCAAAATGCGCCTCTTCACTCCCCATACATTCCAACTGCGATTGTCATCCTGAGTTTTTATTCAATTTTTTTGCACACCTGTCGTTATGACAAAACAATGAGTACTCCCGGGAGATAAATTCTGCATGAAGTAAGAGATCCTTCAGTCGCAAACCAATGTATATTCCAGGTTCTCTGACGGATCAGACTGGTTTGCTCCTTTAGGATGACAATACTCTTAGTTGGGAGAGGAGTGAAGAGGCGCATTTTGATTCAATCCAACCCCAGGAACAATTTCTCTGCAAAATGCGCCTCTTCACTCCTCCATACATTCCAACTGCGATTGTCATCCTGAACGAAGCGAAGCGAAGTGAAGGATCTTATACGGCTGTTTACCAATTATATACATAGCTTGTCATTAGCAGCGAAGCGAAGTGAAGGATCTTATACGGCTGTTTACCAATTATATACATAGCTTGTCATTAGCAACGAGGCGAAGTGAAGGATCTTATAAGGCTGTGTACCAATTATATACATAGCTTGTCATTAGCAACGAAGCGTAGCGAAGTGAAGGATCTTAAAGGATTGTGTACTACTGTGTACCACTTATTTAATGTGTCTGTATTAGCAAGGAGAAAACCGGAGCTTGCGGAGGTTTTCGACTGAAGAATCTTTTACTCTTTGACCTGAAAACAATACTCTGTGTTACTTTAACGCTGTTTAATTCCAAAAACAACAAGCGTCTCCGGGGCTGATCATGCATGATTGGAGGATTCAAATCCTGTCGACCACATAATTTTAATTGATTTTAAAATGTTTGCTAAACTATGGAAAACTAGTTGCTTATATATAATTTTATTTTTCGAACACTTAAAATGTAAGCTCTTTTACTGATTTGTTTGTGATTCATAAATTATTATATTTGCCGCCGCTGTTAGAGTTAAATAAAACCGACTATCATAGCTAATATACTGTAAATCACAACATAAAAAATTCCAATAATGAAAATCCTTGTCTGTATCAGTAATGTTCCCGACACAACAACAAAAATAAAGTTTGCAGAAGGAAGCGCAGCAATCGACACAACAGGTATCCAGTGGGTAATCAATCCCTGGGATGAATTGTCACTTACCCGTGCTCTTGAACTAAAGGATGATGCCTCAAGCGGCCCGAAAACAGTAACCGTGATTCATGTGGGCCCTGCTTCTGCAGAACCAACTATCCGTAAGGCGCTTGCGATAGGGGCAGATGATGCTGTCAGAGTTAATGCAGTTTCTTCCGATGCATGGTTTGTGGCAGCCCAGATTGCAGAAGTTGTGAAAAAGGATCAGTATGACATTGTCATGTGCGGAATAGAATCAAGTGATTTCAACGGATCAGCGGTTGGCGGGATGATTGCCGAATTCCTCGACATTCCGTCTGTGTCTGCTGTATCTGAACTAAAAATTGAAAATGGCCAGGCTGTTATGACCCGTGAGATCGATGGCGGTAAGGAGCTTGTGACCGTACCAATGCCATTTGTTGCTATCGTTCAGAAAGGTATTGCTAAAGAACCCCGTATTGCAGCAATGAGAGGAATCATGATGGCAAGAACAAAACCGATCAGGGTCGTTGAACCTGCTTCAACAGAAGCACTTACAAGTGTCTCTTCTCTTGAAAAACCCGCACCACGTGCTGCATGCAAATATGTTGAAGCCGATAATGCTGCACAGCTTATCAGCCTGCTTCAGAATGAAGCAAAAGTCATTTAACCTTAAAAATAAAATAGTCAATAATATGTCAGTATTAGTTTATACAGAAAACTGGGATGGAAAATTCAAAAAATTAACTTTTGAAGTTGTCTCTTATTCTGCCGGAATTGCGAAAATGCTCAATACATCTGTCACTGCGGTTTCGATCGGTAACGTAGCAGAAGATGAGCTGAAAAAAATCGGCAATTATGGCGCTGACAGGATAATCAATATCCGGAATGAACAGCTTTCAGTACTCGATAACCAGGCTTATGCCGCTGTCATTGCAGAAGTTGCTGTCAAAGAGAACGCGAAAGTTGTCGTTCTTGCCAATAATAACACCGGCAAGGCAGTTGCACCCCGCCTTGCGGTGAAACTGAAAGCCGGACTTGGCAGTGGAGTAAGCAAGCTACCACTAAGCACTGAACCTTTTACTGTCTATAAAAGGGCTTATTCGGGAAACGCATTTGCAAGGACAGTCATCAATTCTGATATCAAAATACTCACTCTTGCCCAAAATTCTTTTGAAACGATACAAGCTGAGAATAAAGCCGTTATCGAAAACTTCGATGCATCTTCAGCCGCTTCATCCGTCAAAACTGTCGTCAGGGAAGTCAGGAAACAGACAGGTAAGATGCTGCTTACAGATGCCGAAATTGTTGTATCCGGCGGCAGGGGAATGAAATCTCCCGATAACTGGGGTCCGATCGTTGAGCTCGCAAACCTTCTCGGAGGCGCTACAGCGTGTTCACGTCCGGTTTCAGACGAAGGATGGAGACCTCATGAAGAGCATACCGGGCAGACAGGTAAGATAATAGCCCCGAATCTCTATTTTGCCGTAGGGATATCCGGAGCAACCCAGCACCTTGCAGGGATAAGCTCTTCAAAATTCATTGTTGCAATTAACTCCGATAAGGATGCCCCTATTTTCGAAGCCGCACAGTACGGAATCGTTGGTGATGCCTCAAAGGTGCTTCCTAAAATTGTAGAGGCAGTCAGGGAAATTAAGAAATAAGAAACAGGACCTGGAGATTAACAATGACTAAACAGATAATCTTCTCAATTGCCCTGCTGGTAACTCTCGGGGCTTTTGCTTATACTGTAAACAGACTGGTTAAGTTTTTCAGTTTTACGAGAAAGGCTTTTCCTGTTAAGGATTTTGGAAAACGCTTCGGTGTTATGATGGAGGTGGCTTTCGGTCAGACAAAGATCTTCAGGAAACCTGTAATTGGTTTTTTCCATGCACTTGTATTCTGGGGTTTCTGTGTAATTCTTTTCGGAAGTCTTGAAATGGTGATAGACGGACTCACGGGTTCAGAACGGGTGCTGAAGATACTTGGCCCGGTTTACAATGTCATTATGGCATCGGGTGACATTTTCGCTTTACTGGTCGCAATCTCGATTATCATTTTCCTTTCACGCAGGCTGTTCTTTCATATAAAAAGGTTTGAGGGAATTGAAATGAACAAGATGACCCATGTCGATGCGAACATTGCTCTTTCGATCATCCTTGTACTTATGCTCTCCCTGTTGTCGATGAACACAGGGTATGTGAAACATCAGCAGCTCACAGGGGAGGAGATTACAGGGATATATCCCGTAAGTTCTCAAATTGCCGGAATGCTTAATGGTAATGCAGAAAGCTTTGGAATAATTTATGAAGTTTCATGGTGGATTCACATCCTGCTGATATTCTTCTTTGCCAATATGCTCCCGTACTCAAAGCATTTCCACGTGTTTATGTCTGTCCCGAATGTCTTCCTGACAAGGCTCGATCCCCTGGGGAAGCTCCCGAATATGGATAGTATAACAAAAGAAGTGAAGCTTATGCTTGATCCTGAGGCTGCATTATCTGCCCCGCCGGCAGAAGGTCCTGTTGAGAGGTTTGGTGTGAAAGATGCCGAGGATGCCTCCTGGAAAAATTATTTCGATTCTCTCTCATGCACACAATGCGGAAGATGCACTTCGGTGTGCCCTGCAAACATCACAGGCAAAAAACTATCACCACGGAAAATAATGATGGATCTGCGGGCAAGAATGAAAGAAAAAGGTCCGTTGATGGTAAAGAATGGAAGGGATTTCAACGATGACAAATCTCTTCTGCGCAGCTATATTTCGGAGGAGGAGCTCTGGGCTTGCACAACATGCAATGCATGCGCCAAGGAATGCCCGATCAACATAAATCATCCCACGCTTATTGTCGACATGAGAAGATACCTGGTAATGGAAGAAGCTTCCGCTCCGGGTGAACTGAAAGCTGTATTCAACAATATTGAGAATAACGGAGCCCCCTGGCAGTTTTCGGCTGAAGACCGGCTGAACTGGGCCAAAGACCTGGAGATGAAAGTAAAAACAGGGAGCTAAGGGCAGGAGCACGGAGCAATATTGTGAAAAAATAAAAGGAAAAATAATCAACTTCCTCGTAGAGGATCAATTATTGTAGAAAGAAACAAATAATCGAACCAGATGGAATTCCGCAAAATAGAAATCCCCGTAATGGCAGATCTTTTTGCCAGGGGTGAAAAACCAGAATACCTCTTCTGGGTGGGATGTGCAGGCGCTTTTGATGACCGTTACAAGAAGGTTGTCCGTGCTTTTGCAAAAATTCTTACCCATCTGAATATCAGCTATGCATGCCTCGGTAAGGAAGAAACCTGTACAGGCGATCCGGCCAGGCGTGCGGGAAACGAAATGCTTTATCAGATGCAGGCTTTGCAGGTTATCACAACATTAAAAATGTATGATGTTAAAAAGATAATCACCATTTGCCCCCATTGCTTCAATGTATTCAAAAATGAGTATCCCGACCTTGGCGGAAGCTATGAGGTTATTAATTACCTTCAGTTTCTTAACAGCCAGATCGAAAAAGGTACACTTAAACTGGATAGAGCGGCGTTGAATAATGTAAAGATCACATATCATGATCCTTGTTATCTCGGAAGGGCCAATGATATTTATGAAGAACCAAGATCCATCCTTGAGAAACTGACATGCAACAACGTCGAGATGCACAGGAACAAGAGTTTTGCACTGTGCTGCGGTGCTGGTGGAGCACAGATGTTCAAGGAAGCAGAGAAAGGGAGTAAGGAAATTTTTATTGAAAGGACTGAGGATGCTCTACTGACAGGAGCAGGTGTGATTGCTACTGCATGCCCGTTCTGCATGACGATGATGACCGATGGCCTTAAATATAAAAACAAGGAGGATGAGATAAAGAATTTTGATATAGCTGAACTGATTGCTCAATCGATTGATATATAGAATAATCCTAAAATAGACCACTAAAATGGAAACCAATAAACTTTTAAAAAGCGGTGAATTCCTTGTAAGGGAAGTTGAAGCCAAAGATGTGTTTATCCCGGAGGAGTTCAACGAGGAACAGAAAATGATCGCCCAGACATGCAAAGATTTTCTTGATACCGAGGTATACCCTAACCTCGAGAAGGTTGAGAAAAGTGACAGGGAACTTATGAAAACAATCCTGAAAAAGTCAGGCGAGCTTGGAATGATGGGAGTTTCAATACCTGAGGAGCTTGGCGGTTTCGGACAGTCATTCGTAACACAGATGCTTGTAGCCGAAACAACAGGTGCAGGTTATTCATTTTCAGTAGCCTACATGGCTCATTGTGGTATCGGCACACTCCCGATAATGTATTACGGGAATAAGGAACAGCGCGAGAAATATGTAACAAAACTCGCAACAGGAGAATACCTTGGTGCATACTGCCTTACTGAACCCGGAGCCGGAAGTGACGCCAACTCAGGAAAGACGAATGCCAGACTGAGTGAGGATGGCAAACACTATATACTGAATGGTCAGAAAATGTGGATTACAAATGCCGGCTTTGCTGATATTCTTACAGTTTTTGCCAAGATAGACAATGACAGGGTATTGAGCGCTTTCATAGTTGAAAGCAGCTTGCCGGGTGTTGTTATTGGTCCCGATGAGCACAAGATGGGTATCAAAGGTTCTTCCACAGCCCAGATTTATTTTAATGATGTGAAAGTACCGGTTGAAAATCTTCTCGGTAAGAGGGGTGAGGGTTTCAGGATTGCACTCAGCATACTTCATATGGGAAGGTTGAAACTCGGCGCCAACGTTCTGGGCGCTGCCAAGAAGGCAATTACCGATTCGGTAAAATACGCGAATGAAAGAAAGCAGTTTGGTACTCTTATTTCAACTTTCGGAGCACTTAAGCATAAAATGGCCCAGCAGATAATCAGGCAGTTCGCTGCAGAGTCTGCAGTGTACAGGGTCAGCAGCGATATTGACAATCTTCTTCATAAAATGATTGAAGATTGTGGTGATTATGGTCGTGGCGCCATTGAAGCTATAAGTCATTATGCAGTTGAGGCAGCTATCCTTAAAGTTATCGGCTCGGAAATGCTGGATTTCGTTGCCGATGAGGCAGTTCAGATCCATGGAGGGATGGGTTATTCCGCAGAAATGATGGTTGAAAGGGGATACCGCGACTCAAGGATCAACAGGATTTTTGAGGGAACCAACGAAATCAACAGGCTCCTGGTTGTTGATACAGCAATGAAGCGTGCAATGAAAGGAGAATTCGACCTTTATGGTGAAGCCGAAAAACTATACGCTGAACTCAACAATATAACTGATGGTTCAAAGTCAGGTGAAGTATACTTTGAGGAGAAAAAAAGATATATCAAAAACTTCAAGAAAGCGATACTCCTTTGTATTCACGGTGTAACGAAGAAGTTCGGGAAAGGCCTTGTGAATGAGCAGGAAGTGCTTAATAATATAGCTGAAATGATGATGGAGACCTATATTTCCGAATCACTTGCACTCAGAGTTGAAAAGCTGGCAGGTAATAATGGCAATGTTGCATTATACAAGGACATGCTTGATGTAAACCTGTTCGATGCGTCGGATGTTATAAGAAAATCTGCTCTCGATGCGATATCGGCTTTTTCAGATGCAGAAACATGCCCTGCACTTATACGTGCTGTGGAGAATCTGTCAAGAGTTGCATGTGTTAACGTCAAGGATGCACGCCGGAGGATCGCTGACAAATTGATCGATGATAACGAATATAAATTCTAAAGGAATTTTTTTCGGCAAAACGTAGGGGCACAATGTTTTGTGCCCCTTTTTTATTTACAGCATTCATACCGGATACCGAACCATCGGATAACATTGTTGTTCAATTATATGGAAACATATTAAAACAATGTGAAATGAAAGGTTCTCTTAAAATAGCATTGATGTCTGTCATTATTCCTGTAATGATCAATGCATGCAGTACTGTACCGCTCACCGGGCGCAAGCAACTCAATATACTTCCCGAATCGCAGATGCTCCAGATGTCGTTTGCGAGTTATGCGGAATTCATGAAAACAAACAAACTCTCCGGAAACAGGGATGCAGCATCTATGGTTGCAACAGTCGGGAAGGACATTGCCACTGCTGTGCACAGGTATTTTGAAGAGAATAAGCTGGCCGACAGACTGGAAGGGTATCAATGGGAGTTTAACCTCGTTGAGGACAAAACACCAAATGCCTTTTGTATGCCTGGTGGCAAAGTAGTAGTATTTGAAGGTATACTTCCATACACCCGGGATAAAAGCGGCCTTGCTGTGGTTGTAAGCCATGAAATTGCACATGCCGTGGCACGTCATGGCAATGAGAGGATGAGCCAGGGACTTATAGCCCAGTTCGGCAGTGTTGCGGTAAATGAAATACTGAGTGATAAACCGGAAGAGACCAGGTCTATATTCAATACGGCATATGGACTTGGCGCCCAGTTCGGAGTTATACTTCCTTTTTCGAGGGAACATGAACTGGAGGCTGATAAGCTTGGTTTGATCTTTATGGCAATGGCAGGTTACGATCCTGAAAGTGCCGTCAGCTTCTGGGAAAGAATGGCACAGAAAAGCGAGGGTGGCGCTCCACCGGAATTCATGAGCACACACCCTTCAGATGAACGCCGTATAAACCGGATAAAAGGTGCATTGCCGGAAGCAAAACGATATTACCGGAAACGGTGACATCTGGTTTTTTTTAATTGTACAATGTAGGGGCACAACATGTTGTGCCCCTACATTTTTTTCACCCCATATTTGATTGATTAATGTCATCGCAGATAATGATAATAATCAATTTCATAAATGACAAACAACAACATTTTTTATGCGATTTTATAGAGTTAGATAATTATAAATCAGTATAATATATCTATCTTTGTTAAATAATTAACAATCGGATTACATATGAATAAAATAATGGCCGGTAATAAACAGGTACTGTTCGTTTTTTTGCTGTTCGTGGCATCTGCCGGGTTTTTTTCGTGCGAGAAATATACCTATAACCCTCCCGCTGTAGATCCCAATAATCCCTGGAGTCTTGCAAATGATATTCAGCCCATATTTAATGCAAATTGTGTTGCATGCCATGGGAACAGGGTACAGCCTAATCTTACCGAAGGACAATCGTTCAATGCACTGACAAGAGGCGGTTATGTTGACAGGCCCGCAGATCAGAGCAGGTTATTCAATAAGATTTCAACCGATCCGGATCACATGAAGCTTGTAACAGAAACTGAAAGGCTGAGGATCCGCTATTGGATTGAACAGGGTGCGAAGAATAATTAAAATACATATTAAGATAAAAACCTGACAAAATGAAAAAGTTATTCATACTATTGTTCCTGTCATTGTTCCTGATCCCGGTTTATGCACAGGATGAAACAGCAGCTGAGGAAAAAACATCGGATCCTGTAAGATTTACATTCGGTACATCGCTATTAATAGACAACCAGACAGTTGAAACTCCTTACAAAGGTGGTCTGGAATTCACTATTCATCACCGTTTCAGCCTTATAGAGAACTATCATAATCTTTTCGGTATTTATGGCGCTGCCAATACCAGGCTGGGTTTGTCATATGGAGTTCTGGACAGGCTCATGGTAGGGATTGGTACTTCGAAAGATTTCAAGCTTCAGGATATTAACTGGAAATATCAGATATTAAAACAGACCGAAGACAACAGTATGCCAGTATCTCTTTCATATTTCGGGAACTTTGTAGCCGATCTTCAGAAAGAGGATGCATTCGGACCAGCGGAATCTTACAAGGAAATACACAGGTTCTCTTATTTTACACAGCTTATAGCTGCCCGTAAATTCAGTGAAAAATTATCTGCACAGATTGCTCCTTCTCTTATCTATTACAATTCAGTTCCTGTTTTTTCTGATTCAACAGGGTACAAAAACCTTAATTTCGCTTTACATGTCGGTGCACGGTATAATGTTGCCGGTTCACATTCAATAATTGCTGAGTACGATCAGCTGCTTAACAAGCAGGACCTGGAGGAGCAGCCAAAACCAAATCTCTCGCTGGGGTGGGAGCTGAATACAGCCACTCATACTTTCCAGCTGTTTGTCGCCAATTATTCTGCCATTATCAACCAGAGAAACCTGGTATTCAACACAAATGATTTCGCAAATGGCGACTTCCTGGTAGGTTTCAATATAACTGTCAGGTTTTAATTAAATTTGGGGAATGAATTTTAAAAGATTTGGAAGTGGTTTCCTGCTGATGTTCCTGTTTTTGTTATCCCGGGCAGGTTTTTCATCGGGTCTTTACTTCGAATTTCAGGATACTGTTGCACAGGATACTTCTGCTTATGTCCCGGCATTTGCAGAAGATAATAACAAGTGCCTCAAATGCCACGGACAGGAAAAATACCAGTATAATAACGAAGCGCTCGGCACGGTTGTTACCGAGCTTATGTGTGCGAACAGGATTGTGGATAAATCGGAGTTTTATCGCTCAAACCATAAGTCTTTTGCCTGTACAGACTGCCACTCAGCTGAATATGATAGTTTTCCGCATCCCGGTAACCTGAGGATGGAGCTGAAATACAACTGCCTCGACTGCCACTCTAATGATGTGCAGTTCGCACATTACAGGTTCGAAGAAATTGATGCCGAGTACCGCGAAAGCGTTCATATGAAGCTTGAAGGGGAAGGTTTTACCTGCTGGAATTGTCACGATCCGCATACCTACCGTATAACCGCCAGGAACAGGAACCTTTCGGAAACAGTAGCTTACGACAATGCTATATGCCTTAATTGTCATTCAAACTTTAACCGTTTTCAGCTTCTGACTGACAGGGAGGAGATAAATATCATTGAGAAACATGACTGGCTTCCGAATCAGAAATCTCATTTTGGAAGCGTCAGGTGCATTGAATGTCATGCCCGTATCAGCGACAGCCTGCTTGTATCACACATGATCAGACCAAAAGAAAATGCCGTAAAACAGTGCAATGAATGTCATTCGAAGAATTCATTGCTGATGGCATCACTTTATAAATATGAATCAAAAGCACAGCGTCAGGATGGTTTCTTCAACGGAGTGATCATGAATGAATCATATGTTATCGGTGCAAACAGGAATGAATATCTTAATTATATCAGCCTGGCTGTGCTGCTTATGGTTTTGGCCGGCATTTCGATTCATGTATTCTTCAGGATTAAAAACAGAAAGAAAATTACACACTGATATGTATCTCTATCCAAAATGGCTGAGACTCTGGCATGTATTAAATGCAGTTTTATTCATTATACTGATCGTTACCGGAGTGAGCATGCAGTATACAGATAAGGAAGATCAGGCCCTGCTGGTCGGGTTTGCCAGTTCAGTGAAATGGCATAATCTGGCTGCCCTGATCCTTACTATTAATTACATAATTTTTGTGACAGGAAACATTGTTACATCGAACGGTAAATACTACAGGATCGGGAAAAAGAATTTCAGCAGGGATCTTATAACACAACTTAAATTCTATGCCGGCGGCATGTTCAGGGGCGAAAAACATCCTTTTCCGGTGAATGAAGATCGTAAATTTAACCCTCTTCAGAAGCTTAGCTATGTCCTG
Organism: uncultured Bacteroidota bacterium; assembly: GCA_963744745.1. Taxonomy (GTDB): domain Bacteria; phylum Bacteroidota; class Bacteroidia; order Bacteroidales; family VadinHA17; genus LD21. The sequence continues at coordinate 850,209 of CAVUVD010000014.1, forward strand.
GCTATGTATATCGGCATGCCTTTGCTGATCATTTCGGGCATAGGATTACTATTCCCGGAGATTACAGTGAAGAATTTCTTCGGAGTAAGCGGTCTTATTTATACCGATATTCTTCACATAACAATGGGATTTTTTCTTTCGATTTTTATGATCATACACATCTATACCTGTACTCTTGGCTCGACACCTACTACTCTTTTCAGGGGAATGATCACAGGTTATCACAGCGCTGAAGAGGATGAAGCGGCCGAGCAGGAGATCATTAAATAAAATTTGCACGATAATTGATTGTAGAGTATAAATTAAAATTCAAATCGCATTATGAAAACATTGAAGCTTTTCTTTGTGAGCCTTACACTGGTTGCTTTTACTGCAACTGTTGTAGCCCAGAATCAGGAGAAACCAAAACCCTGGCCTGTTCCTGATGAATATAAGAATATGAAGAATCCTGTTGCAAAGGGTGATGCAAGCAATAAGGCAGGCGCAACTCTTTACAACAAGTTTTGTGCATCATGTCATGGGAAAACTGGTAAAGGTGACGGCGTAAAAGCGAGGGCGCTGAAAACATTCCCTGGCGATTTCACCGGGGCAGATTATCAGAACCAGACCGATGGTGAACAATTCTACAAGACCAAATTCGGACGCGGCGAAATGCCAAAATATGAAGGTAAGGTACCCGATACCGATATCTGGAATATTGTCAATTACATGCGTACTTTTAAAGCAGCGAAATAATCTTAATCATTTCCAATTAAAAAAGGTGCCCCGTAAGGCACCTTTTTTGCTGATAAGAATACTTACTTGGTTGTAAGAGCCGTAATTGTGTTCTGAAGTAATTGCATCATGTAATTGGGATTGTGAATACCCCTGCTTCCATCACGAAGTAAAAGCTGGAAGTTAAGTATTGCCCCGAATTGTTCATTTGTAAGAGCCGGGAAAGCTGGATTGCCGGTCGCACCCCAGTAACCTGTCGGATTTGCTGCTGCATCAAAAACATCAACATAGCCATGCCACTGGTTATCAGCAGGATCACGCTGAAGCAGGTCATGACCGGCGCCAATTGCATTGATGGTATTGCCAAGAGTGGTAAGAAGTGTATTGAACTGTGTTACCAGTCCGGTATACCCTGCATTCGTTGCACTCATTGCAGTGTGGCAGCCTGTACCATTACAGCCGTTAAAATTCGGATAAAATGAATGTCCTCCTGTGAGAGCTGCAGGTTGTGCCATATGGCAGGTTGAACATGCTGCATTTGTACCATGAGGATGGTCACGGGTGTAAGGGCCACCGAATTCTATACCTCCTTCCCCTCCAACCATGGCGCTCTCCGTTCCATAATGAACACCTGTCCTGTAACCAATATTGGCCATCGTAAATGGTGTTGCCGGCGATGAAACAAGGGCAGCATAATTGATCGTTCCTGTTGGTCCGGCTACCTGCCTTGGCTGATGGCATTTGGCGCATAAATTGGAAGACTCCTGTGGAAAATCGAGCGTTTTTGCACCTGCCCACATAAGCATCGGCACAGGTTGTGTTGTTGTCAGTTCGAAATCTTCCATCGTGAACGTTGTATGAATCTTGCTGTGACAGGTAATACAATCTATCCTGCCAGGCAGGGATGCTGTAGCCGCATCGGTTACATAGCTTGTTACCTGGACATCATTCTCCACGACAAACAGGAATCCCTGGGATGAATGGCAGGGTGCGCAGGTATTCCTGGACCCTTCCTCAAAAGCTTCCCCGTGAAAATGTTCTGAATGTTCGTACTGTGCCCTTATTGCGTCTACGACATCGCGGTTATGACAGATCATGCAGCTTTCATCTGCATTTCTTCCGGCAGGACCTGCCGGTCCTTCACAGGATGTAAAGATCATTCCGGCGGGAATAAGTATAAACAAGGCTCTGATAAGGATTTTCATACTCTGGATATTAGGTGTGACAATAACAACTATCGAAGGGCATTGTTATTTTATTAACAAAAAAGCTTCGAAATTGTTTAAAGCTGATCCGGAGTTGAATAAAAAAGGTGGCTTTTTGGCCACCTTTTACAGTCATTCAGTTTATATATTTTTAATTGGCAGGATAACCGGCAGCAGTCATCGAAGTTATTGCATTGTCAAGAAGAACCTTGATATAACCGGGGTTATGCATTCCATTACTTCTATCCTCAACAATAGTATTGTATGTGAGGTACGACAGAGCAGCGTTTGCCTTGAAAGTGCCTGTTTTGGCCAGACCAGTTGCGCCATTGTAGATATTAGCCGCGATAAGCTGCGCCCTGAGAGTAGCTAATTTACCGTCGATAGTAGTCTTAAGAGTATTGTATTTTGTTGTTATTGATGCAGGAGTCTCACCAGAATGACATGTAATACAACCTGTGGTATTAAGGGTTTCGGTACCGTGGCTATCATAAGACATTCCCATGTTATGTCCACCTGCAAGATAACCGTAAGGTTTTGCCATATGGCAATCGATACATCCTTCAGCAGATGAATGAGGATTGCCTGAAGGATATGCTGTACCGGTCAGCTCGAATGGAATCTTACCGAGTATCAGGTTGGCATTTGGAGCGTGATGAGGTCCAATTCTGGAATTGGTAATGGCGAAATCGGCGCCATTGGCCACAGGTAAAGGGGTTACGGCTCTTGCCTGATGACAGGCTACGCATTGGTTACTGCTTCCTTTATCCCAGGTTATATCAGCCCCGGCATATTTCTGCTCAAGCTTCTCAGCACCCGGTTTGGTTAGCTCGTAATCATCAGCGGTAAAAGTTTCATGAATTTTGTGACAGGTGTAACAATTAATCTGCATTGGGTCAGCAGGAACAGAAATATCTGCTGCAGAACCTTCTGCAACATATTCAAGAAATCCCTGGCTTGTGTGACATTGTACGCATCCTGTTCTGTTAGCGTAAGCTGCATTTTCTCCGCGCGCATGAAGTGATTCTTCCCACTGAGCTTGTTTGGCTTCAAGGTTTGCAGAACTGTTATGACATTCTGTACAGCTCTGGTTTGCATCAGCTCCCTGTGGTCCCATGGGGCCTTCACATGAAGCCATAAAAAACCCGGCAGGCAGTAACAACAACAATAATTTTTTCAGATTTTTCATATGATTAAGTCGGTTAAGATTTCATGTTCGCAAGCTATTAAAAGGAGTTGTTATTCAATTAACAATAAGAATGATATATGCAAGCCTGATCATTGATAGAAAACTACATAACCCTTGACAAATGTCAATTTATAACATGATATTTATTAACTTTGTAACTGAAGCTGTTATTTTTTTAGTTCTTTCGCCTCACTAAATTGAAAAGCATCTATGTCCCCTAACCTGATCGACAACTGTGAACGTTGTACTGCAAATTGGGAGAACTTTAAACATCTGACTAAAAGCGAATTTGAGCTGGTTAATGAAAACAGGTACGAAGCTGCTTTCAGGACTGGTGAAATAATGATCAAGCAGGGATCACCTGCAACCCATGCCCTTTTTATTGCAAAAGGCATGGCTAAGGCATATGTGGAAGGGGTAAACGGGAAAAACTCAATCCTGGGAATTGTCCTTCCCGGTGAGCTGATAATGAGCCCCGGCGCATACCTGAACTCGCGGCATAGTTTTTCTGTTGCCGCACTGACTCCTTCACAGGCATGTTTCCTCAGTATTTCAATATTGAAACAGATTGTCAGGACAAATGGAGGTTTTGCCGAAGGAATGCTGAAAGACATGAGCGAGAAATTCAGAAACACCCAGCAGCAGATGGTCAGCCAGGCACAGAAAAGAATGTCGGGAAGACTTGCGGATATTCTTCTGTATTTGTCAGAAAAGGTCTATCACAGTGATGAATACGAGATGATCCTTTCGAGGCAGGAACTCGGAGATATGGCAACCATGGCAAAGGAATGCGTGGTCAGGATACTCAGGGAATTTGAAAATGCCGGTATCATTAACGCTGAATCTTCCAGGATAAAGATTATTGACAGGGAAAAACTTGTCATGATTTCAGAAAAAGGTTGAGATCAAAAAAAGAAAGCAAATTTATGAAACACCTAAGATTCCTTTTTACACCCGTTTTCATGGGTGTACTTTTTATTCTTTTCGCTGTATCCATGGCTGTTGCCACATTTCTTGAGAATGATTACGGCTCTGCCGCAGCATATGGCATGGTTTACGGAACAAAATGGTTTGAGGTAATATTGCTGCTCCTCGCCGTGAACCTTACAGGACAATTGATTCTATTCAGGCTTTTCAAGGCCCAGAGGATCACAGGAGCATTGTTTCATCTTTCGTTTATAATAATGCTTGCAGGCGCAGCCATAACAAGGTATACGGGCACGGAAGGGTCAATTCACATAAGGGAAGGAGCGGAGCAGAATGTATTCTATACAACTGAGAAATATATCGGTTTTATTGTCCGTGATATCTCCGGAAATGTTCTTGCGGAAGATTCACAGGAGTATTCAGTAAGCTCTGCTAAAAAATTCAACAGTGAGGTTGTTACAGGTAACAGCGCTTATAAAATATCGCTGACAGAAATGATCCCGAATGCAATGTCCGACCTGGTCGAGGATCCTGATGGTGAGCCTGTTCTTTCACTGTTCATCATGTCTGGAGAGGGGATGAATGGAGAAAACGTTTTTCTGAGAAAAGGCGAAAGAATAATTATGAATAATACCTCCATCGGCTTTGAAGCAGAGGAATCTTCCGATCTTACAATTACTATTGATTCCGGAAAGTTTTTTGCAGCGTCAAACACCGGGATGAACATTAGCAGCATGATGACAAAATCAGCGGGAGAAGCCGGGCCCGGTGAAAAAGTAGAGATGCAGAAAATGCAGATACTTGCGCTGAATAGTGTCAGGATAATACCAAGAACCCTCTCAATGGCTGCTTCGATTCAACCGGTAAGCGTTAATCCTTCCGAGGCAGATACAGAACAGAATGCATTTGTTTTTGAGATCAGTAAAGGAGATGAAAACAGGAAAATTACCCTGTGGAACAAAACTTCATCCGATACAGCTTCAGCAAAGGTTTCATTTGATGATAAAACATTCGGGATCACATATGGATCATTGCCAATGACTCTTCCATTCAGTCTGAAACTTAATGATTTCATTCTTGAAAGATATCCCGGGTCAAATAGTCCCTCAGGCTACAAAAGTGATGTTGTTCTCATCGATAAAACAGCAAATGTGCAGAAGCCTTTCCTGATCTTTATGAACAATATCCTGAAATACAAAGGTTACCGTTTTTACCAGTCATCATACGACCAGGATGAAAAAGGCACCGTACTGTCGGTAAATCATGATATTGCCGGGATGCTTGTTACCTATGCAGGTTATGGTTTGCTCTTCCTTTTCATTATTCTGACACTTTTCAACCGGAATTCAATATTTCATAAAGTCACTGCAGGGTACTGGAACTCGAATCTGAGGAAAGCTGCCACACTTATTCTCCTGCTTCTTATGATGCCGGGTGTTAATGCAAATGCCCAGGAGATGATCCCGGATAAGGCTGTGGCGGAAGAATTCGGAAAAATACTTGTGCAGGACCAGAAAGGCAGGACAAAGCCGCTGTTCACGCTCAGCAGTGATATTGTACGGAAGGTCACAAAAGAGAATAAGTTCGATGGACTGACTCCAATGCAGGTCTTCCTCGGGATATATCTTGATTTCAATAACTGGAAAGATGTTCCTCTTATCAGCATCTCGAACAATTCTTTGAAACAGAGACTTGGAATCTCAGGCGACAGGGCTGCTTTTTCAGATCTTGTGAACCTCGAGGGTGACGGGTCTTATAAAATTTCAGGAGATGTGGAAAATTCATACAATAAGGCTCCCGGGCAAAGATCGAAATACGACAAGGAAGTGATGAAGGTTGACGAGAGAGTGAACATCATCTACATGATCTATAACGGCAGCTTTATGAGACTGTTTCCGCTTCGTAACGGAACTCACGACTGGGGCTCTCCTGAGGAAGCTCTGAAATTTGCCCCTGCAACAGCCGATTCCTCTTATCTTCAGAATATAATGCCTGTCCTGGCAAGCTCGCTTGGCAAGGGCAGGCTTGCAGATGTAAAGCAGGTAGTTGAAACCATCGATGCTTACCAGGAAAGATATGCCGGTTATGATCTCCCTTCCGAATCAAGAACAAAGGCCGAAATGCTTTATTACCGGCTGAATATTTTTGAAAAGCTGTTTCCATTCTATGCAACAACAGGTATCCTGATGCTGATAGCTCTTATCATCATGGTGATCAGAGGCTCAGGAAAGAAATCCCCGGTAATCAGGATTGCTGCATGGATATTATTCGCGGGATTCCTGTTTCATACTTTCGGGCTCGGATTAAGGTGGTATATCTCCGGGCACTCACCGATGAGCAACGGCTATGAATCAATGTTATTCATCTCATGGGTAACACTTCTTGCCGGTTTTATTTTCAGCAGAAAGTCGCCATTCGCCCTGTCAGCAACGGCGGTTCTCGGAGCAATGACACTTCTTGTCGCTCATATGAGCTTCATGGATCCGGAGATTACAAATCTGGTACCGGTGCTGAAATCGTACTGGCTTACGCTTCATGTGTCGGTAATTACAGGAAGTTACGGTTTCCTGGGGCTTGGCGCCATCCTCGGACTGATCGTCCTTGTTTTGCTTTCACTTGGAAACGATAAGAATCGTCAGAGGATCTCTGAGACGATTGATGAGCTGACTGTGATCAATTATAAAACTCTTACACTCGGTTTATACTTCCTTACAATAGGAACCTTTCTGGGGGCTGTATGGGCCAATGAATCATGGGGCAGGTACTGGGGCTGGGATCCGAAAGAGACCTGGTCGCTTATTACTATAATAATTTACAGTATTGTGATCCATTCGAGGATCATCCCCGGGATGAAGGATATATTTACTTTCAATGTCATTTCGCTTTTTGCTTTCTCATCGGTTCTGATGACATACTTCGGGGTTAACTATTATCTTTCAGGGCTGCATTCGTATGCAGGCGGCGATGCTGTGCCTGTGCCTGCATTTGTTTATATTACGATAGCTGTGCTTGCCATCCTGTCGTTCTATGCACAAATGAAATATAAGAAAACAAACCGTTAAAAAATTTAATCCGTTAATTAATTGTAGAGACAAGGCATGCCTTGTCTCTACAGCATGCCTTGTCTCTACGGTCCATAGGAATATATAAAAAAGGCTGACGCTTCGCGTACAGCCTTTTTTGGGTGGAAGATGGGTCTCGAACCCACGACCTTCGGAACCACAATCCGACGCTCTAACCGACTGAGCTACATCCACCGTTTCGGTCTGCAAAATAAACCCAAATTTTCGTATTTAGCAAAATCAAAATCAAAAAACCTCAAATCAAATAAAAAACTATATTTGTGCGGTTCAAAAAAAAATGAACTTACATACAATTTAAGTATAAAAGATTTGTTATTAATTGGTATTATTTTTCTCGTTCTCCGGTTATATTGAAAAGGATTAAACTAATCGACAACATCTCGGGCCTGCAACTTTTTCAGTTGATGAAGCCTGTTATTTTCCTGCTTATCAGTATTGTACTGGCAAAAAAACTTTCCCCTGAGGATGTCGGAAAGTTTGAGATGTTTATGTTTATTGGTGGTTTTATGACCTTCTTCTGGGTCACTGGTATAATACAGTCACTGCTTCCTCTCTATAACAGGAATAAAACTTACAGGGTCGTCGGCGAGGGAGGCATCGGCAGGGCTAAATCTCCCGAAATATTCAATGCATTTCTCCTGCTTTGCGTCTTCAGCCTGTTCTTTTTTATTCTTGGGCATTCCCTGAAAAATTATTTCTCTGTCTTCAACCAGTCAGGTAATGTGCCATTCATTAACCTGCTGCTCCTGTACATACTTCTGAGCAGTCCCGTATGCCTTATAGAATATATTTATCTTCTCAACAACAGGTCTTACAGGATATTTCAGTACGGGCTATACACGTATACCGCACAGTTCCTGCTAATGATCATTCCGCTATACCTGGGAAAAGGTATTACATGGTCTATCTACGGATTGTTGCTGGTAACAGGTGTGAGATGGATATGGTTGCTGATATTGCTGCGCAGGTACACTGAGATAAAGATATCGGCTGATTTTATGCGCGAACATATGTACCTCGGTATACCATTGATTATAACATGCCTGATTGCCGGTTCCCCGCAATACATAGATGGTGCAATAATATCAGCAGTATACCGTGATCCTGCAGTGTTCGCACAGTTCAGATACGGAGCGAAGGAATTTCCTCTGGTCCTTATGCTTGCAAATGGATTAAGCAACGCTTTACTGCCTGAATTCTCCACACGGGAGAGGATGAAAGAATCACTCGATAAAATAAGAGTGAAGTCACTGCAGCTGATGCACATTCTTTTCCCATCAGCAATAATAGTCATGCTCTTTGCAAGATGGATCTATCCGGTCATGTTCACCGGTGACTACCAGAAGAGCGCCGACGTTTTTCTTGTATATTCCCTGATGATTATTCCCAGGCTTGTCTTCCCGCAGACAATCATAATAGGAAGAAAAAAGACTCACATTATAATGATTGCCGGTATACTGGAGATAGCCCTTAACATCCCTCTGAGCCTACTTATGCTCAAATGGGGCTACGGTATTACCGGGGTTGCAGTCTCCACATTCATTGTGACTCTATTATCAAAAGTATATTTGTCGGCCTACCTCTGGTATAAAATGAAAATTAAACCTTCAGACTATATACCACTGAAAATCTATACCCTGTATTTCCTTCTTATATCACTGGTTTTCATTCTGATCGACCACAGGATCATCGATATTAAATAATGAAGTGTACTTAGGGCTGCAGAGAAGAAAATCTGTTTTTTTCTCTGCGTTCTTTGCGAACGCTGGCAAGTGCGTCGGCAAACTCCGCGTCCTCTGCGGTTAAGTTTCTGATTGATAGCCGAGAAAAAACCTTTCCTCGTAGAGGATAAAGCATTTAGGTTAAAAGTTTATCTTTGCCGTCACTGGTAAACCTAGCTGTTTTATGACGACAGGAATGAACATCATCGAAGTTAAAACCAAAGACGATAAGAAAGAATTCATCGATTTTCCCAAGAGGTTATATAAGAATGATCCATATTGGGTTTGCCCGCTCGACTCTGGCATGGAGGAGATTTTTAATCCTGAAAAGAATCATGCCTTCGGGCATGGTAAGGCAACCAGATGGATCCTTGCAGGGGAGGACGGAAAGACAATTGGAAGAGTGGCCGCATTTATTGATAACATCCGGTCAAAGGCAAATAGCCAGCCGACCGGTGGTATGGGCTTCTTTGAGGTTATTGAAAACAGGGATGCAGCCTACATGTTGTTTGATACCGCAAAAGAGTGGTTGAAATCGAATGGAATTGAAGCCATGGATGGACCTGTGAATTTCGGTGAGAACGATAATAACTGGGGATTACTTGTAGATGGCTTCATGCAGCAGGGCTACGGAATGCCCTATAACATGAAGTATTATAAGAATTATTTCGAAGAGTATGGGTTCAGGAACTATTTTGAACAGTATTCATACCATGTTCCTGTGGATAAATTTCCCGAAAGGATTATGAAGATTGCCGAGTGGATCACAAAAAGACCCGGCTATTCATTCAGGCATTTTGAATTGAGGAACAGCAGGAAATATGTGAACGATATTGTAGAGGTTTACAATTCAGCCTGGTCAGCTTTCAAGGAAGATTTTACTCCTCTCGACCCGGCTATCCTTGAGGAATCACTCAGAAAAGCGGAGTTTATTATTGATGAAGACCTCATCTGGTTTGCATATTTTAACAATAAACCGATAGCATTCTTTATCCTGTTCCCCGATGTTAACCAGATACTGAAGCATCTTGATGGCAGACTGCATATCTGGAACATGATTAAAATACTGTATTACAAGGTTACACATGAAATGACACGAATGAGGGCTGTAGTTGGCGGAGTGCATCCAAACTACCAGAACAGCGGCGTGGAATCTGCAATCTTTCTGAATCTTTACAGGGTCTTTGTCAGGAAAAAATGGTTTAAGGAGCTTGAACTATCCTGGGTGGGTGACTTTAATCCGAAAATGATCGCAATTTATGAAGCCCTTGGTTCGAAAAAAGCAAAAACACATATCACATACAGGTATATGATAAATAATAACCTGCCATTCGTCAGGTACAAAGATGAGATGGCGGCAAAACAGAACGCTTCCACTGCCGGGGGAACCGTGTGATTGGCATCTGCTGCAGATTCATTTAAAAAAAGAAAATAATCTTTTGTATTTTAATTTTTGTTGACTACTTTTGCAAACCCTGTTTTGGGGCAATCTGGTTATTGAATTAAAGAGACTTAAAAATAGAACACAATGAAAAATGGAATTCATCCGGGAAATTACAGGTTTGTTGTATTTCAGGACATGTCGAACGGTACTTCTTTTATGAGTAAATCAACTGCCCCTTCCAGGGATACCATTAAATGGGAAGATGGTAAGGAGTACCCGCTTATCAAGCTTGAAATTTCAAATACTTCGCATCCCTTTTATACCGGTAAGATGAAACTCGTTGATACCGCCGGAAGGGTTGATAAATTTATGAACCGTTACAAGGATCACGTAGGTAAAAAGAAATAATTTTAAAAGAAATCATATCAAAAGCCTCAGTGATGAGGCTTTTTTTTATGCTTTCTACTATATGGCACAATCCTTGCAGAACCCCTTATCCAGCCAGTTTAAAAAATAATGTGTACTTTTGGCATTGCCGTGAAAAAATCAAGGAGTTGATTGCAGATGGAAAAAAAATTCAGGAAACCTGTGAATGACATATTGTTCTCCGATATAATTGACGGGGAAGGGGACATAATACCAATAATAGCTGACGGAGAGGATCCTGATATGGACGATCTGGAAATCCCTGATGCAATTCCCATACTATCACTCAGAAACACAGTACTCTTTCCGGGAGTAGTACTTCCAATCTCGATCGGGAGGCCAAAATCAATACAGCTTATTAAAGATGCCTACAGGAGCGACAGGATTGTAGGTACAGTTGCTCAGAAAGATCCCGATATTGAGAATCCGCAGTTCAGCGATCTTCATAGCATTGGCACAATCGGACAGATTGTCAAGCTGCTCGAAATGCCTGATGGCTCTACAACCGCAATAATACAGGGCCGTAAGAGGATGGTTATTAAGGAACTGCTCTCGCATGAACCTTATTTCCTTGCCAAGGTGAAAGCAATGCCTGAAGTCAGGCCTGACTCTTCAAGCAAGGACTTCGATGCAATAGTCGGCTCGCTTAAGGATCTATCACTCAAAATCATCAAGATAAATCCCAATATAAGCCCGGAAGCGTCCTTTGCTATCAAGAACATCGAGAATAAAACATACCTCATTAACTTCGTTTGCTCGAATACTGATATTAAAGTTCAGGACAAACAAAGGCTCCTTGAGACAAATAACCTCCGCGACAGGGGATTCATGCTTCTTGAATTCCTTGTTCAGGAAATCCAGATGCTTGAGCTGAAGAACGAACTTCAGTCAAAAGTCAAGATTGATCTTGATCAGCAGCAGAGGGAATTCCTGCTTCATCAGCAGATGAAGACTATCCAGAACGAGCTTGGCGGTAATCCAATCGAAAAGGAAATTGAAGAATATGTTAAGAAGGCAGACTCGAAGAAATGGAACAGTGAGGTAAGGAAAATCTTCGACAAAGAGCTGGATAAGCTTCGCAGACTGAATCCCGCCGCTGCCGAATATTCCGTCCAGGTAAATTACATTCAGACACTTCTTGATCTTCCATGGAATGAATACAGCGTGGACAATCTTGATCTTAAGAATGCCCGGCGCATACTCGATGCCGATCATTTCGGACTGGACGAAGTGAAAGACAGGATAATTGAACACCTGGCAGTTCTGAAGCTGAAGGGTGATATGAAGTCTCCTATTCTATGTCTGTTTGGCCCTCCGGGAGTCGGGAAAACTTCACTCGGGAAATCCGTTGCACGGGCTCTTGGCAGAAAGTATGTCAGAATGTCACTTGGCGGACTTCACGATGAAGCTGAAATAAGGGGACACAGAAAAACTTACATCGGGGCAATGCCAGGCAGAATTGTTCAGAGTATAAAGCGTGCCGGCTCGTCAAATCCCGTTTTTATACTGGATGAGATCGACAAAGTCGGCCAGGATTTCAGAGGAGATCCCTCATCGGCCCTTCTGGAAGTACTTGATCCTGAGCAAAACAGCACTTTTTTCGATAATTTCCTCGAAATGGAGTATGACCTTTCAAAGGTTATGTTCATTGCAACCGCAAACAACCTGGCAACAATAAGCCCTGCTCTCAGAGACAGGATGGAGTTGATAGAGATAACGGGTTACCTCGTGGAGGAAAAACTTGAAATAGCGCGGCAGCACCTTCTTCCCGAAGCAGCTTGAAAATCATGGCGTGAAACCGGAACAGCTCAGAATAGGCAAAAAAACTCTTGAAAGTATAATTGAGAATTACACAAGAGAATCGGGTGTACGCGAGCTGGATAAGAGAATTGCAAAGATTGTCAGGGTCGCAGCTAAAAATATAGCTTCCGAGGAAGATTTAAAGCCTGATCTCAATGAGAATGAATTAAAAAAGATCCTTGGACCTACGAAATATTCGCGCGATATCTATGCGGGTAATGACCAGGCAGGGGTTGTTACAGGTCTTGCCTGGACAGCTGCAGGGGGAGAGATATTGTTCGTTGAAACAAGCATCAGCAAGGGATCAGGAAAACTTACTCTCACAGGTAACCTCGGCGAGGTCATGAAGGAATCAGCAACAATAGCCCTGGAATATCTTAAGGCAAATGCCGATCTCCTGAACCTGCCCGACAACTTTGCAGAAAAGTGGAACATTCATATTCATGTCCCTGAAGGCGCCATTCCGAAAGACGGCCCTTCAGCCGGTATCACAATGGCAAGTTCAATTGCTTCTGCATTCACCCAAAGGAAAGTAAAAAAGTACCTTGCCATGACAGGTGAGATCACTCTACGTGGAAAAGTTCTGCCGGTAGGAGGGATAAAGGAAAAGATTCTTGCAGCGAAGAGAGCTAATATTAAGGAGATTATAATTTCCGAAGAGAACAGGAAGGATGTAGAAAATATTAAGGATATCTACATAAGAGGACTGAAATTCCATTATGTTGAGACAATAATGCAGGTTCTCGATCTTGCGTTGCTGAACCAGAAGGTAAAGAATGCCAAAAACATAACTTTCGAATGAAAAAAACTGCCGTATTCCCCGGTTCGTTCGATCCTTTCACGGTGGGGCATGAAGCCCTGGTAAGGCGGGCACTCGCAATTTTTGACGAAATAATTATCGCGGTAGGCGACAATACAGAGAAAAAAAGCTTCTTCCCGCTGAGCGTCAGAAAAGAGATCATTTCAAAAACCTTTGAAAATGAACCCAGGGTCAAAGTCGATCACTATTCCGGACTTACTGTCGATTATTGCAAAAATAAAAATGTAACCTTTCTGATCAGGGGATTACGTACATCAGCCGATTTTGAATTTGAAAGAGCCATAGGACAGGTCAATAAAGCCATGGCTCCCGGGATTGAAACTGTCTTTCTTCTTACTGCCCCGGAACACTCATTTATCAATTCAACAATTGTAAGGGACGTGCTTAAGAATGGAGGCGATGCTTCAGGTTTTATTCCTGCTGCTATAAACATAAAGGATTATATCAGAAGACTGACCTGATTCCTTAAGAATCGCAGAATTTATCAGATCCATGAGTGAGAGCCAGGCTCTGCCTTTGATTTTTGTCAGTTCATCAGGGAAAAGCCATTCCACTTTCGTAATACCCTCCTTTGTCTCGGGTTCCTGTATCATTTCCCCGTCGTATTTCATCAGGAACCAGTGTGTCTTCTTGAGATAGGTGATTCCTTCCCATGAATAAGTATGATAACTGGGTATCAGAGGTTTGACAATAGAATGATTTTCAATACCACACTCCTCTGAAACTTCCCTTAATGCACAGGCTGCCGGTTCTTCATTTTCGTCAATATGGCCTTTTGGCAGGTCGAGTTTACCCTTTTTCTCAATGAAGAGATAACGGCCGGTTAAATGCCTTACAAGGCCTCCTGCAGCAGCAGCTTCAGTAAAATAGATCCTGAAAATTCTCCATAGATGTTTTATATCAGGACCATATACATTTATAGAATTGATTGAACTATCATTCTGAAAATCAGCAATAAGCTTATAAAGTTCAACAGTATCGCTGAATTTATGGAATAACCCGTATTTTTGTAACCTGTCGGGTTCCTGGCTCAGCAGTATGAACCTGTCTTCAAAATAAACTTTATATGTTTCCATATGAAAGAAAGTGCAAAGAAAACGGCTGAATTCCTGCTACAAATTAACGCAATAAAATTGCAACCATCAAATCCTTTTACATGGGCTTCGGGGTGGAAGTCGCCAATCTATTGTGACAACAGAAAAACTCTTTCATTCCCGGATGTGAGAACTTTTATCAGGGATACATTCTCTTCCCTGATTAAAGAGTTGTATCCGCAGGTTCAGCTTCTTGCCGGTGTTGCAACAGGTGCAATTGCTCATGGAGCCCTGGTCGCAGACAGACTCGGGTTACCCTTTATCTATGTAAGATCAGGCGCCAAAGAGCACGGGTTAGGGAATCAGATTGAAGGATATTATCAGAAAGGGCAGAAGGTTGTTGTGATTGAGGACCTTATTTCCACAGGAGGTAGCAGCCTGAATGCAGTTAAAGCATTAAAGGAAGCTGAATGCGAAGTTCTCGGGATGGTGGCAATATTCACGTACGAGTTCAAAAAGGCTGCCGATGCATTTGCCGCGGAGAACTGCAGGCTTGATACTCTAAGCAGTTATTCCGTTCTTATTGATGAAGCGGTACGATCGGGATACATCGGGCAGGCTGAGGTGGAAACACTCAAAAAGTGGCGGCACGATCCTGCAAACTGGGGAGTGAAGTAGCGCAGGGCACGGGGCTAGTTAAATGCGATAACTATATTGTTGATCCTTAGAGAAAAAAGATATATTAACATCAACTAAACCAGCCTCGAATTTGTTAATTTTTTAACAATTAAAACAGAAATCAATGTCCAGTATCTCATATTTTGAAAGCAGGTCGGGGAAACCCGATTGTACACCGGAGCAGATTTTCTCATTTATTACCGATATAAGGAACTTTAAACAGTTTATCCCCTCCGATACCGTAGCCGACTGGGAAGCCTCAAAAGATCAGTGCAGTTTTCGTGTACCCAGGGTAGGAAATGTCAGCCTTAAGATAGTCCGGCAGGAAAAGCCGGGCCTTGTGGCTTTTAAAGGTAATGCTTTGAAAGATAATGATTTTGATCTCATTGTACATATAAACCAAAACGATAACGGGAAAGCAGATATAAAAATCTCTCTTAACGCTGAGCTTAATCCCATGATGAAGATGATTGCAGCGAGACCAATTGGCCAGTTTCTCGAGATGCTTGCCGACAGGATGGACACTTTCAGCTGCCGGGATCTATAGCATAAATTCAACCTCCTTGAAATAATAATGCTTTATTCCTCCTGATTCCTTTTCAATTGTTATCCGTCCGTCGGATCCGACCTTTTTTATCATCCCGGTGAAAACCCCTGTTTCATCAACAAACTCAGTCCACTCATGTGACCTGTAAAGGACTGAGTGATATTCGCTTACCAGGTTGGCAGATTCTCCTTTTTTGAGACGGTTGTATCTTTCATCAATCGTATAGCATAATTCATCGAGGCATGAATCAAGATTATATTCATTGCCTGTAACCTGTTTGAGCGAGATTGGGTTACGGGCGTTGCTGTGGAACTCATCCTGGTTAATATTCAAACCAATTCCGGCAATCATATGCTGTAATCTGTTTCCCATTGTTGAGCTTTCGATCAGAATTCCTGCTATTTTGTCATCTTTTACATAGATATCATTCGGCCATTTTATTGTTGAACATGATGCATGAGCTCCGACAAAATCCAGAATTCCCAGTGAAACAGTCATTGAAACAATGAACTGGTCCCCGGGACTGATCTGGTTCGGGTACAACACAATGCTGAATAACAGGTTTTTACCCTCTTCACTTTCCCACTTGTTCCCGGGTTGACCTCTGCCGGCCGACTGGAAATCAGTTCTGATGATTGTACCTTCAGGAGGTCTTTCTGATGCCAGCAGTTTTATGGCATACGTGTTTGTAGATGGCAGATGCTTTTCAAATATAATTTTTGAACCTATAACCATGGAAATCATTTAATTAGGGCATAACAAACTATTAACTTCATTTGTTCTTGAGATATGGGTTGATATTGGCATCTAAATTGCAATCAGGTCCGGGAGTACAAAATTATTGATAAAATTGGTACCTTTGCGACTTAATATCAAACTGATAATTTATTGATGAAGAAGAAAGCTGACGAAGCTGACATCCTTTTGAAGAGTATATTAAAGGGAATTTTTGAAAAGAAAGGACTGAATGTTCTGAAAATAGATTTGAGAAAACTTGAACACAGGATAACTGATTTTTTTGTCATCTGCCATGGTAATTCAACAACCCAGGTAAGTTCAATAGCTGATGCGGTAGATGACAGCACCCGAAAAGACGGTTTCAAACCGCTTCACATAGAGGGTCAGGATAATAGTTTCTGGGTTCTTATTGATTATGGCAGTGTTGTGGTTCATATCTTTCTTGAAGAATACAGAAACTTCTACAATCTTGAAACACTCTGGTCGGATGCAGCTATAGAAGCTTTGGAAGACAGATTATAAGAAAGGTTAAAATTTATGGCAGAAAATAATAACGAAAATCAGGGTTCGGGAAAAAAGCCTGACAAGATACCAAAACCACGGTTTAATACGAACTGGATATTTGCTATTCTTGCACTCTCGATAATTGTTTTCCAGTTATTCTACGGAGGCAAAGTTGCTCCCAAAACAACTAAAGGGAAGATTAAGGAGATGATTGAAAACCGCGACGTTTCCAAGATCGTGGTTGTTAACAAGGAGTTTGCGGAGATATATCTTAAAACGGAAGCCATTGAATCCGGCAAATATCCCGATGTCCCAAAACCGGGAACAGGTTTCGGTATGTCTACTCCGAAGCCAAGCTATACTTACAATATCGGTGATATTGCAACCTTTGAGCCTTTTGTTATAGAAAGCCAGAAAGAGGCAGGCTATACTGATGAAGAGTTGATCTATCCTGAAATAATTACACGGAAGAATTATCTTCTCGAGGTTCTGTCCTGGCTGTTGTTGCCGGCAATTCTTATCATCTTCTGGGTGTTCATGATGAAAAGGATGTCAGGAGGAGGCGCCGGAGGCGCCGGAAGTATATTCAGTGTAGGTAAATCACGTGCGCAGATATTCGATAAGGATACCAATGTCAAGCTCAACTTCAGTGATGTTGCCGGACTCGAGGAAGCTAAAACAGAAGTCATGGAAATTGTCGATTTCCTGAAGAACCCGAAGAAATACACCAATCTCGGGGGTAAAATTCCCAAGGGAGCCTTGCTTATAGGTCCTCCGGGAACAGGAAAGACTTTGCTGGCAAAAGCCGTTGCAGGCGAGGCGAATGTTCCTTTTTTCTCGATTTCAGGTTCAGATTTCGTTGAAATGTTCGTCGGGGTAGGTGCGTCAAGGGTGAGAGACCTTTTCAAGCAGGCCAAGGAAAAAGCGCCATGTATCGTTTTCATCGACGAGATTGACGCTGTCGGCAGGGCAAGGGGAAGAAACGCTAATTTTGGCTCGAATGACGAACGTGAGAACACGCTCAACCAGCTGCTCACTGAAATGGACGGTTTCGGGACTAACCTGGGGGTAATAATTCTTGCTGCCACAAACAGGGCGGATATCCTCGACAGGGCTCTTATGCGTGCCGGAAGGTTCGACAGACAGATACACGTGGAGCTTCCCGATATTCATGAACGCGAAGCTATCTTCAAAGTTCATCTTCGACCTATCAAGCTTGATAAGGAAACTGACATAAGTTTCCTTGCAAAGCAAACACCCGGATTTTCAGGAGCTGATATTGCCAATGTTTGCAATGAAGCAGCGCTGATTGCAGCAAGAAAGAATAAGAATGTTGTCCAGAAACAGGATTTTATCGATGCTGTCGACAGGATTGTCGGCGGACTCGAGAGAAAGAATAAAATCATATCCCCTCTGGAGAAAAGGACAATTGCATATCATGAGGCCGGCCATGCTACAGTAAGCTGGATGCTGGAACATGCAAGCCCTCTTCTCAAGGTAACTATTATACCAAGAGGACGCGCACTTGGAGCTGCCTGGTATCTGCCTGAAGAAAGACAGCTTACAACCCGTGAACAGATCCTTGATGAGATGGCCTATGCCCTCGGCGGAAGAGCTTCCGAAGAACTTGTTTTCGGTAAAATATCGACAGGTGCGCTCAACGACCTTGAAAAGGTTACCAAGCAGGCATATGCAATGGTTGCTTTCTTCGGAATGAGTGAAAAGATCGGTCACATAAGCTTCTACGACTCATCGGGTCAATCCGATTATGGCTTTACAAAACCTTACAGCGAGAAAACCGCTGAAGTGATTGATCAGGAAGTAAATGTGCTTGTTACAGAATCATATGAAAGAGCAATGCAGGTACTGAAAGCAAACACGAAAGGCCTGACGGAGCTGGCTGAAATTCTGCTTGAGAAGGAAGTGATTTTCAGTGAAGACCTGGAGAGGATTTTTGGCAAGCGAAGGGCAGAAGTCCTGAAAGAGGAGAGAGAGGCTGTCGTGAAGAACAAAGAAGTTAACGGATCACCTGACCCGAAGATGACAGATAAGGCAGGACAGGATATAAATTCACCTGAAGAAGGAAATACCGGAAAGAAGAAGGAGGAAGAGCAGGAAATCCGGGGTAAGGAAAAAAGCTAATACCTAAGATTTGAATAATTTTTTCAGACGTACTTTTACCGGTGCCGGAATTGTGATATTTATTCTCGGTGGATTCTGGCTCCATCCCATATCTTTCTTCATTACCGGACTCCTGCTGGTTACAGGAGTACAGTACGAGTATTACAGAATCATATCAGGCTTCAGGACACATCCACGAATCCTTCCAGGTGTTGCCACCGGTGCCGGAATCTACACCTTGTCAACATGTGTTGCAGCAGGATTAGTAAGAAGTGAATGGTTACTTTTCGTTATTCCTTTCGTTTTTTTAATTATTTCATCTGAGCTTTACAGGAAAGAACCAAAGCCATTCGATTCACTTGCACACACATTCTTTCCACTGCTGTATACTGTATTGCCATTCTCTTTATTCCCCTTTTCAGCATTCAGGCACTCAGGCCTTAATACTATTTTGAATCATGGCGATTCCATATTTTCTCCCGGTATCGTAATCGGCTTTTTTCTCCTGGTCTGGGCTAATGATACCGGTGCATATCTCACCGGGATCTCATTCGGCAGGCACAAGCTGTTTGAAAGGATCTCCCCGAAGAAGACCTGGGAAGGTTTCTTCGGAGGCATGATAACAGCTGTTATTGCAGCCTGGTTCCTGTCGGGAGCTTTAGGTGTTGTTGAGAAAACCGGCTGGATAATTATTGCTGTAATCATTTCAATTGCAGGAACATACGGCGATCTTGCTGAATCAATGCTAAAAAGAAGCAATGGTGTCAAGGACTCAGGCTCAATACTACCCGGGCATGGCGGCTTCCTTGACAGATTCGACAGCACAATAATGGCATTTCCTCTTGTATATCTTTTCATCTCACTTTTTGCATGATCAGCACTTTTGATTAGTTTTGTGCAAAAATCCAAAATGAGTATTCTTAAAACGGGAGTCAGGATAAGGAAGGTAAGAATTCATAAAGAGGGATATAAGATCCTTGCTTCGGGATTTCTTACACTGCTCATTATCAATGTACTCGTGTTCCTTATCTGGGGCGAATACCCGTTGGTGAAGTGGTCATTCATTGCATGTTCTACAATGCTGTATGTTTTCCTCCTGTTTTTTTTCAGGCTTCCGGAGAGAAGTTTTGAGGCTGATCCGGATCTCATAATCGCCCCGGCCGACGGCAAAGTAGTCGTGATCGAGGAAACAATGGTGGAAGAATATTTTAAGGATATGCGCCTGCAGGTATCCATCTTCATGTCGCCTTTCAACGTCCATAGCAACAGGTACCCTGTTTCAGGGAAGGTAAAATATGTTTGCTACCATCCCGGCAATTATATGGTTGCCTGGCATCCGAAATCTTCAGAGCTGAATGAGCGGAGTACAATTGTTGTGGAGACTAATGACGGGACCGAAATAATGATAAGACAGATTGCCGGCGCTGTGGCCAGAAGAATAGTTACATATTCAAAAGAAAACCAGGAAGTTGTCCAGGGCGGTGAACTTGGATTCATAAAATTCGGGTCACGCGTTGACATTTTCCTTCCGCTCGGAACTGAAGTTGAAATACCCATACTTCAGCATGTCAGGGCTAATAAGACCATTATTGCAAAACTCTGAAATGCCTTTATATGTTGAGAACAGACGATAAAATTATCGATGTCACTAATGATGTTAAATGGATCGGTGTGCTCGATTATGATATCAAAACATTTGACATTGTAATGACAACCGAGTTCGGCACCACATATAACTCCTATTTTATAAATGCTGAAAAGAAAGCCATTATCGAGGTGGCAAAGCAGAAATTCAGTGAAACATACCTGAAAAAACTACGTTGTGTGACAAATCCCTCCGATATCAGCTATATTATCGTAGACCATACAGAACCTGACCATGTTGGCAGCCTTGCCATATTGCTGAAGCTTGCTCCTTCAGCTATCGTTGTTGGCAGCGGGAACGCAATCAGGTACCTCGAGGACATTGTGAACTTCCCCTTCAGGTCACTGGTTGTAAAGGATGGTGACACACTGAATCTCGGAAACAAAACACTCAGGTTCATATCAGCGCCAAACCTCCATTGGCCCGATTCAATGTATACATACCTTGTTGAGGATAAAATCCTTTTCACATGCGATTCATTCGGGGCACATTATTGCTCTGAAAATATGTTCAGCAGCTTTACACCGGAATACACTTCAGCCTTCAGGTATTATTTTGACGTTATCCTGAAACCGTTCAGCAAATTCATGCTTAAGGCCATCGAACGTATAAAGCCGCTCGAAATCGGATATATATGCCCCGGTCATGGTCCCATGCACAAAGAGGAAATAGCAAAGGCAATCGGCCTATCAGAAAAAATCTCTGAGGAATATGTTCAGCTGACACGGAAAGGAATTGGAAAGACGATCCTGATCGGTTACGTTTCAGCTTACGGTTACACACGGGACGCTGCAGAGATAATCGCATCGGGCATCCGGTCAATGGATAACATTAATGTTGATGTTGTTGATATAGAAAGCATTGACCCTGCTGTGCTTGAGTCTAAAATAGCCGGCTCCGAAGGTATACTTATCGGATCGCCTACAATTAATCAAAATACTCTTCTTCCCGTTTATACTTTTTTTGCACTGATCAATCCTATAAGGGACAGGGGCAAAATTGCCGGGGCTTTCGGATCGTATGGATGGAGTGGCGAAGCATCGAAAATTATCATCGAGAATCTCAGGCTGCTTAAACTGAATGTTTTTGAAGAGAACATGCCATTCAAATTCTCCCCCGATGCCTCTGATAAGAAAGCAACCCTGAAAGAATACGGGATGAGATTCGCACAGAGGTTTCTTGAAGAATGCGGCAAATAAAGAGGCTGTATCAAAAGTAAAAATCCATTAACCGCAAAGGTCGCAAAGAATTTCGCAAAGGTCGCAAAGGTTTATATTGCAGTATTTTAACTTTGCGTGCTTTTGCGTCAACTTTGCGTACTTCGCGGTTAAAAAGGACTTTTAGACATTCTCTCTTTTCAGAGTTACTTATGAAATCTTAACCTCTTTGGTAATTTTTTTTCTGTCTTCTTCCTGCTTCGGGAATGAGACAGTGAGTATTCCATCCCTGTAATTTGCATTGATCTGATCCTTATTTACATTTTCAGGAATGTAGAAGCTTCTTGCAAAGGATGAGTAGCTGAATTCTTTCCTGGTATATCCATCCTGCTTCTCCTCATGCTCGTTCTTACGCTCAGAGGATATTGTCAGAACATCCTCATCAATGTCGATCTTAAGATCTTTTTTGTCCATTCCCGGAACGGCGAGTTCAAGGAAATAGTTCTTGTCATCTTCCCTTATGTTCACTGCAGGCATGTGAGTGTTCATTCTGCTTGTCGGAGCTGATGAGTAGAAATCATCATCAAAAAGACTCGGGAAGAATGGTCTGAAAGTGCTTCTTGTAATTGACGGTAACATAGCTTTGTCCTCCTATTAATTTAAGTTTAACATTCAGTTTTAATTCAACAACCCATAGACAAACTTTGTTCCGTAATAGAAAAAAGGACAAATTGGCAGACAAAATGTCAATTCGACAGACAAATTGACAGTAAAGTAAAATCTTCATTTTTTTTGAGTAGTTTTGTACTAAACCAGCCCTGATGAGCACCACCCTAAGAAATATTCTCATTTTTACCGGCAGTATTTTACTCATCCTTCTTTTCTGGTATTTCAGGAGCATTGTCGTATACATACTTGTTGCCGGTGTGTTATCTATAATGGGCAGGCCCCTTGTAGATCTTTTCGGAAGAATTAAAATAAAGAACTGGTATTTTCCACGCTCGCTGAGCGCCCTTCTGACTATTGCAATCATATGGACGCTCATAATCATATTCTTCAAAACATTCATTCCACTTATCAGTGAACAGATCTCATATTTTTCCTCTATTGAAAGTGAAAAACTGGTTGCGCTCATCGATGGACCTATTAACAAGGTAGAGAACCTTTTCAGATCGCTCAACCGGAATCTTGGTGAGGATCTTGCCCTTAAGGCTTATGTTATGGACCAGGTTTCCAATGTGCTCAGCATTAATGTTATTCAGAACTATATAGGATCGGCTGTCGGAATTATCGGTAACCTGGTTATCGCGGTTTTCTCTATAACATTCATTTCGTTTTTTTTCCTTAAAGATCACAAGCTGTTCTTTGAGTCGATACTCATCTGGATCCCTGACAAATATGTCGGAAATGTGAGCAGGGCGCTGAACTCAATAAAAGGGCTTCTTACAAGGTATTTTATCGGCATTGTTATCCAGAGCACCTGCATCATGATACTCATTACAATAGGGATGACAATTGCAGGGATTGATTTTCAACAGGCTGTTGTCATGGGACTTATCCTGGGTATTCTGAATGTTATTCCCTATGTGGGTCCCTGGCTTGGTTTATTTGTTGCAATTATCATGGGCGTCGCGTCTCATATGAACCAGGATTTCAACACTGTTGTGATCCCGCTTGTTATTAATATGATAATTGTGGAGGCAATTACCCATACAATCGACAATGTAGTATTTCAGCCGGTGATATTCTCCAACAGTGTTAAAGCTCACCCCCTGGAAATATTTATTGTTGTCCTGGCTGCCGGATTTGCAGCAGGCGTACCCGGGATGATACTCGGTATCCCGGCATATACCGTGCTGAGAGTGTTTGCCCGTGAGTTTTTCTATAATTTCAAGGTTGTGCAGAAAGTGACTTCCAGCCTCTCCAATGAGGAACTTGGGATCAGGTATATCCCTGTTAAAGAGGAAACTGAAAAGAATCAACAGTTGAAGAGTAATCAGTAATGAAGCCGGAGCTTTCCTTTATCAAACGGGTATGGGACTTTTATGCTGAAGGGTTCATGAATTTGTCATGGTGGGGAAGGAGGGTATGGATCATTATTATTATCAAGTTATTCATAATCTTCGCCATACTGAAAGTCTTCTTTTTTCCGGATTTTCTGAAATCAAAGTTCTCATCAGAACGCGAGAGAGGTGATTATGTAATGGAACAATTATTAAATCAGCCATAAGAAAATGTTAGAAAACGTCGATCCTGCACTTGTAGGCTGGTCGAGGGGGCAATTTGCACTTACGGCCGCGTATCACTGGCTTTTTGTTCCTCTTGTAATCGGATTGTCTTTCATTCTTGCAATAATGGAAACAATCTATTACAGGAACGGAAAGGAGGAGTGGAAAAGAATAACGAGATTCTGGATGACCCTGTTCGGGATTAATTTCGCGATTGCAATTGCTACCGGGATTATTCTCGAGTTTGAATTCGGAACAAACTGGTCTAATTATTCCTGGTTTGTGGGAGATATATTCGGCGCTCCGCTAGCCATTGAAGGAATACTGGCATTCTTCCTTGAAGCCACTTTTGTTGCTGTAATGTTCTTTGGCTGGGAGAAAGTTAGTAAAAGGTTCCATCTCCTTTCCACCTGGCTCGTTGCATTCGGAGCAGGAATATCGGCGATCTGGATCCTTATTGCAAACGCCTGGATGCAGAACCCGGTAGGTATGGAGTTTAATCCCGATACAGCACGCAATGAAATGGTGAACTTTGCTGAGGTGGTGTTTAACCCGGTGGCAATCGACAATTTTCTTCATGCAACTTCTTCGGGTTTTCTCCTCTCATCAATGTTTGTCCTGTGCATAAGCGCCTGGTTCCTGATGAAAGAAAGGGAAGTAAGGCTCGCAAAAAAGAGTATTCTCGTTGCAGGAGTATTCGGATTGCTTTCCTCATTGATGGTCGCATACACCGGCGATGTTTCAGCCAGGACCCTTTCGAGGGTACAACCTGTGAAATTTGCTGCGATGGAGGCATTATACGAGGGAAAAACCAACGCAGGGCTTACCGCCTTCGGCATTCTGAAAAATTCCGGTGAGAAGATGGGGGATAATGATGTAAAGGATTTTGCCCTGAACATCGAAATACCCGGGTTATTGTCATTTATGACAGGTGGCAGCCAGGATACTTATGTTGCCGGTCTGAAGGATCATATATATGGCAATCCTGAAAAAGGTATTACTTCTGTTTCCGAAAAAATGGAGCGGGGGAGGATGGCACGTGACCTTCTTGCCCAATTTCAGAAAGCAAGGAAGGAGAACGACACTGCAACAATGAAGGAAATCCGGACCAGGCTTTCTCAGGATATTTTCCAGGAAAACAACTTCAGGTATTTCGGTTACTCATCTCTTTCGAAGCCTGAGGATGCAATGCCAAGTGTAAGCGCTTCATTCTATTCTTTTCACCTGATGGTAATACTTGGTTTCTTCTTTATACTTCTTTTTGTTCTGGCGCTGTTTTTTCTGTATAAAGGAACACTTACCAGTAATAAATGGTTCCTCCGGTTGTGTGTTCTGTCAATACCTCTGCCTTATATTGCGGCAGAACTCGGGTGGGTTGTCACTGAAATGGGAAGGCAGCCATGGATCATTCAAGACCTTATGTCAGTCTCATCAGGCGTTTCTCAACTGAAAACCGGATCGGTAATAACCACTTTCATACTGTTTGCCTTACTTTTCACGGCGCTGCTGATCGCCGAGATATCCATAATGGTTAAAGCAAT
Source organism: uncultured Bacteroidota bacterium (assembly GCA_963744745.1). Classification (GTDB taxonomy): domain Bacteria; phylum Bacteroidota; class Bacteroidia; order Bacteroidales; family VadinHA17; genus LD21. The sequence goes on from CAVUVD010000014.1 coordinate 875,671, forward strand.
CAGGAAAGGACCTAAAACAGAGGAGGTAATATGATGACCCAGATGATTTCATATACTTTTCTTCAGCATTACTGGTGGATACTCATCGCCGTTCTTGCAGGCATTCTTGTATTCCTTATGTTTGTTCAGGGAGGGCAATCGATGCTGTTCTCACTTCCGTCGGATGAAACTGAAAAAACGATGATCATTAATGCGCTGGGGCGTAAATGGGAATTTACCTTTACAACTCTCGTTGTCTTTGGCGGAACTTTCTTTGCATCCTTCCCGCTTTATTACGCGACCAGCTTCGGAGGAGCTTACTGGTTATGGACAGTAATCCTGTTCAGCTTCATTATTCAGGCAGTATCGTATGAGTACAGAAAGAAAGCAGGCAACATTTTCGGGCAAGGCACATTTGAGACTTTCCTGTTGATAAACGGATCTGTCGGACCATTCCTTATCGGAGTTGCTGTCGGAACTTTCTTTACCGGTGCTGCCTTCAGCCTCGATGATATGAACCAGGTGACCTGGCATAACGACTGGCGCGGACTTGAGGCTCTCGCAAATGTAAGGAACCTTGCACTTGGTTTAAGCGTGCTTTTTCTGTCGCGCGTTAACGGACTTCTTTTTATCATGAACACCGTTCAAAGCGATTCAGTAAGGGAAAGGAGTTCAAAAAGAACTCTCATCAATTCTCTTGTTTTCCTTGTATTTTTTCTCTTCTTTCTTGTCAGCTTGCTTTTATCAGAAGGATATGCTGCCGGATCCGGAACAACTGTAACTGCAATGAAGTACAAGTACCTCAATAACTTCCTGCAGATGCCTTTTGTCCTTATACTGTTCCTTGCAGGAGTTGCAGGAGTATTGTATGGCATTGCTGTTACAATCTTCAACAGGAGCATCATGGGGATCTGGTATACAGGCCCCGGAACATTTCTTGCTGTGTTCGCTCTCTTTCTGATCGCCGGTTTTAATGGTACGGCTTTTTACCCATCAACGGCTGACAGTGCCAGTTCTTTGACGATAGACAATGCATCGTCGAGCCTGTTTACCCTAAAGACGATGATGTTTGTCTCGTTTTCAGTACCATTCATAATCTGGTATATAACAATCGCATGGAATGCATTGACGAATAAGAAGATCACAGAGGAAGAGTTGAATACAGCAGGGCATAAGTATTAGCGTTTCGCGTCTCGGGTTCCGGCGGTGAGCGGTGAGCGTTAGCGACAGGTTTGATTTAAGATAAAAGATAAAAGGGAAAAGATAAAAGGGAAAAGATAAAAGGGAAAAGATAAAAGTTATATTATAATAATTATTAATATAAATATTATAACATATATATAATTGTAAAGACGTACTCAATGTAATCCGATATTGAAATGTATATTACAGGAATAATAATGTATCTCATCTGGCCGGCTTTCATTGCTTTGAGCTGGTTCATAGTTAAATTTGCCCTGGAGGTTTATGAAAAGAAATTCCCGGAGGAAGTATAGCCGGGTCTAAAAATCAGATTTCTTCAGTGAGTCGGATCAGCTGATCGGTTTTCTCGGATCTATGATGTAAAACTGTATTACCGAAGCGATGATATATAATGGTATGATCAGTGGTAGTACAATTGTCCCCAGAATTGCATAACAAATCAATATCATTCCTGCCAGGAGATATCTTCCCTCGTTTCCTTTCAATGAAAAGCTTTTGATCTTTAGCGAAAGCAATGGTATTCTGCTCACCATGAGCAAAGACAGGGAGAAGGTATAAAGCAGCAGCAGCAACGGAGAACTTACGAATGATTTCAGGAAAGCGGAATCAGAAGAATTTACTGCAAAGATCAGGGTTATTACAGCAATAGCATTTGCGGGTGTGGCCAGTCCTCTGAAAACGGTTGCCTGAGTGGTATCTATATTGAATCTTGCGAGCCTGAGCGCAGCACATACAGGCATGATTACAGGGAGAAAGATGATAATGGAGTCAGCCGGGTTTTCGTTTACAAGCATTAATGCATCAGGTGAAACTGCGTTCCCGAGAAGATGAAAAATTATCATTGCCGGAGCGATACCGAAACTCACAATATCTGCCAGGCTGTCGAGCTCCTTTCCCAGATCTGAGTATGCTTTCAACAGTCTCGCCATGAACCCGTCGAGGTAATCGAATACCATAGAGACAACAATGAGCCATGATGCAATGATGATATCACCCCTCAAGGCAAATATGATCCCGATAAATCCTGAAACCAGGTTCAGGGAAGTTAACAGGTTCGGAATATGTTTCATGATTAATTGAATAATAAGTCTTCAACAGAAGGGCTTAAAATTAAGAAAATCTTCTTGCTTTTATTAGTAGATTTGTACTAAATATCTTCTGATGAACGATTTCTCAGGCATAAAGATAGCTGTTGATTTTGATGGCACCATTGTCGAACACGAGTATCCTGCCATTGGGAAAGAGAAGTTATTTGCATTCCAGACGCTGAAAGAGCTTGAGAAAAAGGGCGCCTTGTTAATCCTCTGGACATTCAGAACAGGCAGGGAACTCGATGAGGCGGTTGAATTCTGCAGGAAAAACGGTGTTGAGTTCTATGCAATAAACAAGAATTACCCGGAGGAGGTTTTTGATGAGTCTTTAATCAGCCGTAAGATAAACGCTGATATTTATATAGACGACCGGAATATCGGGGGATTTCCAGGCTGGAGCAATATCTGGCAGATGCTTAATCCTTTCGAGCTCCAGGAGCGTGAGGTTCAGCGAAAACTGGAATCTGCCGGCAACAAATTCTTCAGATTGTTTAAAAAAGAAAGCAAAAACAGATGAAAACTGCATTTCCGGAAATTTTCTATCCGGTCTTCCTTGGAATGATCCTTTCATGGACAATATCATGTTCCGGCAGATCAGGGAGTAATGGAGGTTCACCTGCCGGTACCGCTCCGGTGGATGAAGAGGTAAAGGCTATTGTAAAAGTTATTACGCCTGAGGAAAACTCGGGTTTCAAACTGAGTGAACCCATCAGGGTGGTTCTTTCAGTTGAAAACAGGGTACCCGATTCAGTAACCGTAACTTTTGACAGCAGACGGATCAAAAGTCTCAACAGCGAACCATGGGAATGCAGTATACCTTCTGAATATACAAACAACACAGGCCGTAAAGCGCTTAAGATCACAACATTTGAGAAGGGTAAGCAATCCTCTGCCATAACGCGGTTTATGATAATATACTCTGATATAGTTCCAAAGAAATACAGCTACAGGGTGATCCACACTTATCCCCATGACAGGCAGGCTTTTACACAGGGGCTGTTTTATTACAATGGCATACTGTATGAGGGTACCGGTCAGGAAACCGGTTCGAGCCTGAGAGAGGTTGAACTCGAAACCGGAAAAGTCCTCAGGCAGCATAACCTTGATGCATCATTGTTCGGAGAAGGTATAACGCTTTATAAGGACAGGATCTTCCAGGTCACATGGGAGAACAAGGTGGGATTTGTTTATGACAGGGCTACCTTCAAGGTTATAAATAAGATCTATTACCCTACTCCCGGTTGGGGATTAACAACTCTTGGAGATAAGATTGTGATGAGCGATGGCACCAACATGCTTTATTTTTATGAGCCTGAAAACTTCTCGGTGATCTCAAAACTGGAAGTTTATGATGACAGGAACATGATCGATTCGCTTAATGAGCTGGAGTATATCAATGGTGAAATATGGGCAAATATCTGGATGACTGATCGTATAGCGAGAATTGATCCTGCCACAGGTAAAGTCAATAGTTATGTCAATCTTGGGGGCTTGCTTAAAGACTCTGACAAGGCGCCTGATACCGATGTGCTTAATGGTATTGCCTGGGACAGCGAGGGGAAAAGGATATTTGTGACGGGAAAAAGGTGGCCTAAACTCTTCGAGATATCCGTTACTCAATAAGACGCTTATTGTATATTATTTTAATGCTTCCCGGTATTAATGTAAACACGGCAGGTGTGTGACCAAGCATCTCACCGTCAGCCTCCGTGTAAACTGGTGAGTCAGAATCGATCTCAAATCTTTTACACCTGTATCCTTCAACTTTTGGATGATTGAGTATCTTTCCGTCATAAAGCATTTTCAGACTTTGTATAACTTCAAGCTTGCTCATCCCTTTGATCACTGTAACATCCAGGAATCCATCATCAGGAACAGCATTTGGCGTTTGCCTCATACCACCTCCGCAATATCTGCCATTTCCGATATTGATTGAAAAGATTTTTAGCTTTTTTTTCTCCGAATCGATCACGAGACTCACCCTCCTGTTCCTGTAGGTAAACAATGTGACCAGGAGGTTATAGAAGTATATCAGTTTTCCTCCGTGACCTCTTTCTTTCTGATAGTTAGTTCGTTTCACAACCGCTGATTCGAATCCCGCTCCGCCTATATTAATGAAATATCTTACCTTTTTTTCCTTCTCTTCCAAGAAGGTTACCATTCCGGCATCATGGAGCATAGTCCTGTTCTCCCTGATTACTTTAACTGCTCCGGCATAATCACATGGTATATCAAACATTCTTCCCCAGTCATTGCCTGTTCCGACCGGTATATGGCCAAGCGTAACTTCTGTAGTGAAACATACGGAGTTAAGGAATATCCCGTTAACAGCTTCATTGAGTGTCCCGTCTCCACCGACTGTTATGATACTCCTATACCCGTTATTGACAGCTTCTGAAGCAATTCTGATTGCATGTCCTTTCCTCTCGGTGAATCTTACATCACAATGAATTCCTTCTTTTTTCATAAGGGAAGAAATCATCTGCCAGTCCTTTTCACCACGGCGTCTTCCCGCATTTGGATTTACAATTACAAGGTAATTATTTTTAATATCCTGCTTCATCTCTTTGTTTCACTGTTCAAAGATGTAAATAAATTTTCTGGTCAGCCGCATGTGTTAATAACCTGTTGAAAACCGCAAAAAGAATGTTTACAATTACATCATCGTCTGCCCGACGCCGTACATCAGATATATTAAATTTGGAGCTCACATAATAACCAAAAATTTATCAGGAAAGATGGGAAGGATCATATCGATTGCCAACCAGAAAGGAGGCGTGGGCAAGACCACCACTGCTATTAACCTTGCTGCAAGTCTTGCTGCGCTTGAAAAGAAAGTATTGATAATAGATGCGGATCCCCAGGCTAATGCCACTTCAGGAATTGGCATTGACACACGGCAAATAAAATGTACCATATACGATTGTCTCATTGATGGTAAAGAACCATCTGAAGCCCTTTTGTCGTGCGGCATTGAAAATCTTGGAATCATTCCTTCGAATATCGATCTGGTTGGAGCCGAGATTGAAATGCTCGAAAGACCTGAAAGAGAAAGGATACTTAAGGGTGTAATCAGCAAAATTAAAGATAGTTACGATTATATTCTGATTGATTGTTCTCCTTCGCTTGGTCTCCTCACGGTCAATGCACTTACAGCATCCGACTCGGTTATTATTCCGGTGCAATGTGAGTATTTTGCACTTGAAGGACTCGGCAAACTGCTGAATACAATTAAGATAATTCAGAATAACCTGAATAAGGAGCTTGTAATAGAGGGATTTCTGCTGACAATGTATGACGCAAGATTAAGATTATCCAACCAGGTGGCTGATGAGGTTAACAAGCATTTCCAGCAAATGGTTTTCAAGACGATCATACAAAGGAACATTAAGCTGTCTGAAGCGCCAAGTTTCGGGCAGCCTGCAATTCTCTACGATGCAGAATCGAGAGGGACGGTGAATTATCTGAGTCTGGCTAAAGAGCTGATAGAGAAACCATCTGAAGCAACAACAAAAAATTGAATTATTCTTCTCCAACAGTTAACGGAAAACAGTGATGAATATGAACAAGAAGAATGCCCTTGGAAGGGGTCTGGGTGCATTGATTGACGGAGTAGAAAAAGAGGTGCTGGAGAAGAAGGTTGAAGCCAACCTGGATATCTCCCTCGATTCTATTGAAGCAAATCCATTTCAGCCAAGGACAAATTTCGATGGCCAGGCGCTTGAGGAACTGGCTGCCTCAATAAAGAAGCTTGGTATTGTTCAACCTCTGACAGTACGTGAAACCACTCCGGGAAGATACCAGCTGATTGCCGGGGAAAGACGTCTGAGAGCGGCACGTATTGCAGGTCTTACTCATGTTCCTGCTTATGTCAGGACAGCAGACGACCAGGCAATGCTGGAGCTTGCGCTTGTGGAAAACATTCAGCGCGAGGATCTCGATGCCGTTGAAGTTGCCATAAGCTTTCAAAGGCTGATTGAAGAATGCAGGCTTACGCAGGAGCAATTGAGCGACAGAGTCGGGAAACAAAGATCCACTGTGGCAAACTACCTTCGGCTTTTGAAGCTTCCTGCCGAAATACAGCTTGGTATAAGGAATAAGCAGGTTATGATGGGGCATGCACGGGCTCTTATCAGTATTGAAGATCCAAAGAAACAGATAGGTACATACTATAAGATCCTCGATGGAGATCTGTCTGTCAGGCAGGCGGAAGACCTTGTCAGGCACCTCCAGGCAGAGCAGGTGAAAGACCCTGAAAAATCGGAGAGAAAAAAGAAACTGAACGAAGATTTCTCCCGTTTGTCGGAACATTTAAATAAACTCTTCACGGCAAAAGTCAATTTCAGGATTAATGAGAGTGGCAAAGGCAAAATCGTCATCCCGTTTGAAAATACTGAGGAGATGGAGCGCATTTTAGGAGTATTCGACCGCCTGACACCTTAAAATAATTATCTTTATCGGCCGTTATTATGTGCGGAGAACAATACTCTGTGCCCAACTGTTTTGAAGACATTCATTCAGATATTGATAATTATTCTTTTGCAAGCTGTTTGCTTTCAGCAAAATACGTTTGCCCAGGATACTGTTGCCATAGATAAGCCTGTAAGGAACAAGTTCCAGCCTGAATCTGTCAAAGCCACAATGCTGTCTGTTGCTTTCCCGGGGCTGGGTCAGATATATAACAGGAAATACTGGAAGGTTCCGATAGTTTATGCAGGATTCGGAGGTCTGGTTTATGCAATACGCCAGAATTCGAATTTCTATGCCCAGTTCATGAAAGCGACTCAGGATTTCACTGATGAAAATCCTGCCACTAACAGCTTTCTTAAAATCAGGGGCTTCGAAAACATTCCCGCTTCAGACTATGATGAGGAAACCAACCAGAAAGGATATATCCACTACAGAGATCAGTTGGAAAGGCAGATCGACAATTATAAGAGATATCGCGATCTTTCATATATCGGTGTCGCAGTTCTGTATATTGCAACAATACTTGATGCAAATGTTGACGCAAGCCTTTTCAATTATGATGTGAGTAACGATCTGGGTGTCACAATCAGTCCGATGCATACGAGTATTCCGGGCGGTTATGTGGGAGCAGGCGTAAATGTGAGTCTAGTGTATAACTTTTGAAACCGTAAAAACTCTTATGAGATTTACCTCTATATTGATTGCCCTGTTTTTCTCAGCAACATTTTTAACAGAGGCACAAAAGCCTGACACCTTAATAATCAAATCAGATAATTCAGTTGAAAGAATCACAAGAGACCTTGACAGTCTGACAAATTCATGGTATGTAAAGCTGGCGATGAAGAACCACCAGTTTAAAACAGACAGCGTGGGTGTTGAATATCCGGATTCCATTTATGTGAAAAGGCTTGAAAGAATTAACTCTATAATACAGCTGCCATATAATAATATTATAAGGAATCATATACATGTTTACACGATCAGGCAACGGGAGAAGTTCGCTGCGGTACTTGGATTGATGGATTATTATTTCCCGATGATTGAGGACATCTTCGACTCATACGGATTGCCGGCTGAATTGAAATATATGGCAGTTATTGAATCGGCATTGAATCCCAATGCGGTTTCAAGAATGGGAGCAACAGGCTTATGGCAGTTCATGTACAGCACAGGAAGAATGTACGGACTGACAATCAACTCCGTTGTGGATGAAAGGCGCGATCCGGTAAAGGCAACACATGCTGCTGCAAAGTATCTCAGGGACATGTATAACATTTTCAATGACTGGGGCCTTGTGATTGCCGCTTATAACTGTGGCCCGGGGAATGTTAACAAAGCTATCAGGAGATCAGGCAACAAAAAGGATTACTGGGGTATCTATTACAGGCTTCCAAGAGAGACCAGGGGATATCTTCCCCAGTATGTTGCTGCAGTCTACGGAGTGAATTATTATTCGGAACATGGTATAATGCCATTACCCCTCAACATCCCTGTTTCGACAGATACAATAATGGTTCACAAGGATATTCACCTGAGCCAGATTTCAGGGGTAATGAGTATTCCTCTCGGCGAATTAAGAGCTCTCAATCCACAATACCGGACAGGATTTGTTCCGGGATCCACGAAACCAATGTCACTTACCCTGCCTATGTCGCACGTTGGTGACTTCATTGACCTGAACGATACAATCAGAAATTATAAATCAGATACTTATCTTGCCAAAACCACCAGGATCGATGATCCTACAAGATCCACATACACGCCATCTGTCGCCGGTAAGACAAAACTCTACTACACAGTGAAATCGGGAGATAACCTTGGATTTATCTCCGAGTGGTACCGGGTATCTCTCTCTGATCTCAGGTACTGGAATAATATCTACAGGAGCACAATCAAGGTCGGACAGAAGCTTGCAGTTTATGTTGATCCCGCCAAATCAGAGTATTTCTCAAAGATCAATGGAATGTCGTTCGCAGATAAGCAGGCGTTGACCGGCAAAACAGTGCCGGTAAATACAGCTTCTGCAACGCCACCGGTTGTTGTTTCATCAGAAACCGAAGGAGGATATGAAGTTTACACTGTCAGGAGAGGCGACACAATCTGGGATATTGTTAAAATGTATGAGAATGTTACGACAACTGATGTGTTAAATCTTAATGGCATCTCGGATCCTTCGAAAATAATGGTAGGGCAGAAGCTGAAGATAAGGAAGAAGAGCTGACTTTTTCCAATATATGCGTCCTTCAGGATTATTCTTGTTGTTATTGCTCTTTCTGGTCTTTTTTACTGGACTGCATTATGTTTCTCCTTTACCCGGTTTATTTCCTTCTGTTGAGGAGTTCATTCCTCATGATCTGACAGAGCTCGCAAAAGGGGTCAGAACTGAACCTGCTCAGGATATTCCCGTTACAGATGATACTTTGTTTTTTAAAGATTCCATCGGGAAAAAACTTTCCGGAAACGCTGATTCACTCAAAACCGATATCGTACCAGCATCATATGATCCGCTTAAAACTCTGATGGATTCTCTCACAGACCCGGATAAGCAGACCAGGATCATGTATTATGGCGATTCGCAGATCGAAGGCGACAGGATAACCTCCTGGCTGAGACATTCACTGCGTGGATTATCTGGTGGTACAGGTCCCGGTCTCCTGCTGCCGGTCATGCCGGTTATGTATACAAAAACCGTCTGGATAAGATCATCATCAAACTGGAAAAGATACAACTACCTTTCATACCAGAATAAAGAGATAACCCACCGCAAACTAGGGCCCTTCATGGTAATCTGCAGGTATCTTCCCGAGGGGGAGAGTGCAGGCTCTCCGGAGAAAGCCTGGGTAAAGATCAGGCCTTCAAGGCTTGCCGACAGTACCTCACTGGTGTACGACCAGCTCAGGATCTTTTACAGGAATATTGAGGGAACTGTTAATATATCGGTTTTGGGTGATGAGAAGCTGATATGCATGGATACGCTTTCCCGAAATTCTGATATCGGCGAGTTTTCATGCAGGCTGAATGATCCGGAAGAAATTACTCTCGAGTTTTCAGGAATAGTGAGCCCCGATATTTACGGGATAAGCATTGAAAGCAGCAAAGGGGTAATTGTCGATAATATTCCTCAGAGAGGCAGTGCAGGACTGGAGTTTACAATGGTTGATAAAGGTAATCTTGATGCTTCCTACTCATTTCTCGATCCTGATCTTATCGTATTGCAGTACGGTCTCAACATTGTCAGGAATGTAAGGACAGATTACTCATATTACAGCAAAGGTCTGAACAGGCAACTCTCGTTAATAAATGAGATTTCCAAAGGAGCGCCTGTGCTTGTTATCGGGGTAACGGACATGGCTGCCGGCAATGGCGATAGTCTGAGATCATTCCCTAATATTCCGGCAATATCAGAAGCTCAAAAAAAAGCATCGGAACAGGCTGGTGCAATATTCTGGGATCCGCGGAAAGCGATGGGAGAGGGGTCCTCTGTAATTAAATGGGCTCAAAGAGAACCTCCCCTGATCCAGAAAGATCTTGTTCATCTCACTTATGAAGGGGCTGATACCCTGGGCAGGATATTGGCCGATTCGGTTTTCTTCATTCATATTGAGCAAGGTAAAGAAGCAGCTTATCCGGGTGAAGAAATTCGTAAGCCGGCCACCTCATCTTCCCCAACGGCTATCGTAATCCGCAGATCGGGAAAAGCAGCCATCCTGTTGCATTCAATATTCAGGTACGATCCGGAAAAGCCAATGATATTTACCACAGCTGCATTCTGGATCTTTATGCTTTTGGCATTGGCTGTTTACAGCCTTATCTACAGGAAGCTTTTCCTGAGAAATTTCTATCTTTTCCTGATTAGTCTTTTTTTCTATTATAAATCAGGGGGATTGTTTCTCCTGCTGCTGCTTTTTGTTACTGTTATTGATTTTTCAGCCGGGCTTATAATAGGGAATTCACAAAGGAAATTCATACGCAGGCTCTTTATCCTGCTTAGTATCATGTCAAATATCGGGATACTGGCATATTTCAAGTACACCGGCTTCCTTGTGAATACTGTAAATGATTTGCTTGGAACGGATTTCAGGGTATATGACTTCCTGGCTGATTTTTCCAATGCCAGTTTCGGAACTTCTTTCAACATCAGTAATATAATACTTCCTGTCGGGATATCATTTTTTACTTTCCAGTCCCTCAGTTATACAATAGATGTATACAGGAGAAAGATAGAACCTGTGAAAAACATCATCGATTTTGGTTTTTTTGTCTCATTTTTCCCCCAGCTGGTAGCTGGCCCGATCGTAAGGGCATCCGAGTTCATTCCACAGTTATATAAACCATTTCATCTCGAGAAAAGAGAATTCAGCCATGCATTATTCCTGATATGCAAGGGTCTGATAAAGAAGATAATAATTTCCGATTTCATAGCCATAAATTTTGTCGACAGGGTGTTTGATGCACCTTCGATGTATTCCGGTTTTGAGAATCTTATGGCAGTATATGGTTACGGTTTGCAGATCTACTGTGATTTTTCAGGCTATACCGATATAGCGATCGGCCTCGGACTGATATTTGGTTTCCGGCTGCCATTTAATTTCAACTCACCATATAAGGCTGCCGGTATATCAGATTTCTGGAAAAGGTGGCATATTTCACTCTCAAGATGGCTTAAAGATTACCTGTATATACCTCTCGGGGGAAACAGGAAGGGGAGCTTCAGAACTTATATGAATCTGCTGATTACTATGATACTCGGCGGATTATGGCATGGGGCCAGCCTGAGGTTTATAATATGGGGTTTCCTTCATGGAATAGGGCTTGTGATCGACCGGATGCTAAAAATGATATTCGGCGAAAACATACGCAGCCGGTTTGTTCGGATACTGATAGTATTCCTGACTTTCCAGTTTGTAAACTTCTGCTGGATTTTTTTCAGAGCCGACAATATGGATAATGTCCGTATAATTTTATCCCAGATAACAAACAATTTTTCGCCGGGAAAATGGTCGGTTGTCATGATTGCCTACAGCAATGTTTTTCTTCTGATTGCAGCCGGGTACCTTGTGCATTTCCTTCCTGAAGAATTCAAGGAATCATACAGGGGATTTTTTATCAGAGTGCCACTGGCTGCACAACTGGCAGTTGTAATGGTGATTGCTGTACTGGTGTTCAGTATGAGGATGACGGATGCGATGCCTTTTATTTACTTCAGATTCTGAACAAAGGGCATGAGGAGTAAATAATTAAAGATATTCTTCCGCTCCTTTTACTCTCCTGGTAAACGGGGCGACAGCCCTGTTGTAAATGCCCTGAACATAGGCAATTGCCATCCCGTAATTGGTTACAGGCACACCGGCCTTTATAGCTTCTTCAAGCCTGTTATGAAGCTGTTTCCTGGTTATCATGCATCCGCCGCACTGTATAACGAGTGCGTATTCATTAACCTTGCGTGGCAATGTATCGAGTCCGGCAACAACTTCGAATTCAAGTTTTTTACCGGTGAAGCTTGTCAGCCATCTGGGTATCTTCACACGACCGATATCATCACACGATACATGATGACTGCATGATTCAAGAAGCAAAATCCTGTCGCCGTCCTTCAGGGATGATATCTGAGGCGTTCCTTCCAGGTATTTTTCAAAATTCCCCTTGAACCTGGCCAGCATAATGCTGAAGCTTGTCAGTGGAACATCAGGAGGTACTGATGCATCGGCTTTTGTAAACACCTGTGAATCAGTTATTGCTAATGCCGGCCTGATCTTTGTTTTCTGCAGGAATGAATCCACCTCTCTTTCTTTGAGAACGATGGCAACCGCATCGTTATCGATAATATCTCTTATTGCCTGTACCTGCGGAAGAATTAAACGACCGGCAGGCGCTTCAACGTCGATAGGGGTGATCAGCAGGACAATATCTCCATAACTTATAAGATCGCCCAGTAATGAATTGAATTTAAAGGACCGTTCGGGTATGGAGGTACGTATGGCAGAGATGAGATCTTCATAATTCCTTCTGTCGAAACATGAAAACTCAATGGGCCTGGTCCCGCTAAAGGAAGTTATATTATTGAGGAATTCAACAGCAGGTTTTTCCATGTCGGATTTATTATGGATAATAACAAAAGGGACATCTTTTTCCCTGAAAATTCCAATAAGGTCATCTTCATATGCCCCCCAGCTATTATGTGCCACAACAAGCAATGCAAGGTCGATAATGTCGAGCGTGCGGATAGTTCTTTCCACTCTTTTATCTCCGATCTCGCCTGTATCATCGATCCCGGCTGTGTCGACAAGAATGACGGGACCGAAACCAGTTATCTCGAATGATTTTTTCACCGGATCGGTAGTTGTTCCTGCCTGTTCAGAAACAATTGCGATATCCTGGCCTGCAAGACAATTGATAAGGCTGCTCTTGCCATTGTTACGCCGGCCGTATATCCCAATATGTGGTTTCGATTCTCTGCCTTTGGACATTTGATGAAAAATTTGTGCAAAATTAAGAAATAACAGGCAGATCGCTGCTATTCAAAACTGAATTGAAGAACTGATCAGAGATCATCGAGAGAGAAGCCGAGTTTAAGGAGATTTCCGGGAGAAAGGATTTTATTAAGCTTCTCTTCGCTTATATATTGCAGGATACTGTTTGCTTCAAAGATATCCAGGGACCGGTCTTTCATCACCTGAGCTATCTCCGCAGCCTGGTGGTATCCTATATGAGCCACAAGCGCAGTTGTTATTGAAGGACTGAAGATGAGATTATTATAAGCTATCTTGCTGTTGACCGTAAGACCTTTGAAAAGTTTTTCTGCCAGTGTCTGGCAACATGCGATCAGTAATTTTATGCTGTCGATTATTGCCCAGCCGGTTACAGGAATGTACGCGTTCAACTCAAGAGTGCCCTGGGCAGATAGTGAACTGACAAGCTGGTCGTTTGCATATATCCTGTGTGCAGAAGAAATAACGAATTCCGGTATTACAGGATTGATTTTGCCCGGCATGATTGAGCTTCCGGTTTGAACTCCCGGGATGCCGATTGTTTTACTCATTACCAGGTCGGACGCAAGCAGGCGAAGATCAGATACTATTTTCTCAAGATTCACAGCATTTGCTTTTAATGTCGCATGCATCTCAACCCACCTGTCGTGGTTCGCCGTAATATCAGGCAGATTCTCTCCATGTGCCAGCGGAAGGCCTGTAAGCTTTCTCAGGCTCGATACCACTTCCATTATAAAGAACCTCGGCTGAGATAATCCGGTTCCGATTGCCCCGCCTCCAAGATTTACCTGCTTGATTCTTTCTGAGATCTTTGATATTCTCCACCAGTCTCTTGAAAGAGCGTCATTATAGGTGCTGAAAAGAATTCCGAATGATGAGGGCACTGCCTCCTGCATCTGGGTATAACCTGGCCTTATGTGCTCCCGGTGTTTCTGTTCAAGCTCTTCAGTGATGAGCCTGAGATTATTTACTTTCTCTTCAAGGTCCCTGATCATTTTCAGAACGGCAACGGTAAGTGCAGTCGGGATTACATCATTTGTTGACTGGTAAATATTTGCATGCTCTGTTGGATCAATAAATACGTATTCTCCCGGGTTATGTCCTGTTTTCAGGAGTGCAGCATTGGAGATGATCTCGTTAATATTCATATTGATGCTGGTGCCGGCTCCTCCCTGCACACCAGGAACTATGAACTGATCGAAATATCTGCCTTCAGAGACTTCGGTGGCTGCAGAGATGAGGGCATCAAGGATTTCGTTATTGATGACAGGGAAGGGAAGGTTTTTTCCCCGTTTTAAAACAGCAGCATCGCGGAAAGACCGGTATGTTTCATAGCATGACCGTTTTACAATACCCACAGCCTTATACCATTCGATTTGAAACGGAATAGCAACAGGAAAATTCTCTTTTGCTCTTAATGCATGGATGCCGTATAGTGCACCGGCAGGTATATGTTTTTCCCCAAGACCATCTTTCTCAAGCCGATACTCCATTGCCGTTATCTTTGCAGATATTACGATAAAAAATTTGCCCGATGTTAACCGTTCGCACCCGAAACTGGTCTTGCAAAGGTCATTACATCTTTTCCGGTAATCTCCCCGGGACAGAGGATTATCAATCTTTCAAGAACATTCCTGAATTCCCGTATATTACCGGTCCATTCGATTTTCTGTAATTCTCTTATGGCCTCCTTTGTAATTGTCTTTTTGCTCATCCCGTATTCACTGCAGATCAATGAATTAAAATGATCAGCAAGTAAAGGGATATCTTCAGTTCTTTCATTGAGTGAAGGAACATGAATGAGAATGACGCTTATCCGGTGATAAAGATCTTCCCTGAAATTACTATTCTCTATTTCCTTCCTGATATTCTTATTTGTTGCTGCAATCACCCTGACATTCACATGAATATCTTTATCGGAACCTACACGCGTGATTTTGTTCTCCTGCAGGGCGCGAAGAACCTTAGCCTGGGCTGAAAGGCTCATGTCTCCTATTTCATCCAGGAAAAGAGTTCCCCCGTTTGCCTGTTCGAACTTCCCTATACGTTGTTTTATAGCTGAGGTAAATGACCCCTTCTCATGACCAAATAATTCACTTTCAATAAGTTCGGATGGTATAGCGGCGCAATTCACCTCTACAAACGGGTTTTTTGCCCTGTTACTTTTCTCATGTATCTGATGAGCCACCAGCTCTTTCCCGGTTCCGTTGGAACCTGTGATGAGCACTCTTGCTTCTGTTGGCGCCACCCTGTCGATCATCTGCTTCACCTGGCTTATGGCATCCGATTCTCCCACAATCTCATACATTTTGCTCACCTTGTTCTTGAGCACCTGTGTCTGGGTTATGAGGGTCGATTTGTCCATTGCATTCCTGATAGTTATCAGCAGCCTGTTCAGATCAAGAGGCTTTTCAAGGAAATCGTAAGCGCCTTTCTTAATGGCTTCTACAGCGGTATCAATATTACCATGGCCTGATATCATAACAACCGGGATATCTCTTGACGATTCCATGATTTTGGAAAGCACCTCGATCCCGTCCATTTTTGCCATTTTTATGTCGCACAATACAATGTCGTAAGCATTTGCCGCGAAGAGCTCCAGTCCCTTTGGCCCGTCTTCAGCAAGATCAACTTCATGCTTTTCGTATTCAAGAACGTCCTTCAGGGTATTCCTGATGGCACGCTCATCATCAATCACGAGAATTTTCGACATGTCCTACAATACTTAATCCTCTACGAGGAAGTTCATTTTTTTTTCTACAATACTTGATCCTCTACGAGGAAGTTGAATTCTTTTGTATTTTTTTCTTTATAACTCTAGACTCTACACTCTAACTCTAGGCACTCTAGGCACTCTAGGCACTAGCCTTTATACATAATCCACTTCCACATCTCTTTCCAGGAAGCTTTTTTACCATACATAAGGATTCCGACGCGGTAGATCTTTGCTCCCATCCATACAAATGCCATGAACGTAGCAAGCATCAGGGCCATTGATATACCGAGCTGCCAGTACGGAACACCGAACGGGATGCGGGCCATCATAACAATTGGTGATGTAAGCGGGATTATAGAAAACCAGAATGCAAGCTGGCTCTCGGGATTTGACATTGTGCCCATTGCAACCATGAGGGCAAGTATGATCGGTATTGTTACCGGCAACATGAATTGCTGGGTTTCGGTTTCATTATCAACAGCCGATCCGATAGCCGCAAAGATTGATGAATACAACAGGTATCCTGTAACAAAGTAGAATACAAAAGCAACGATGATCAGAATCCAGGGTTGATTCATTGCGCTTTCAAATATCTCTGTGTATTTGATCATGTCAGGAGAAACCTGTGCAGCGGCATTAAGACTGTCTCCGGTGAGATTATTATCCATAACACTCTGGGGTATATTTTGCGTAATGGCTGCAAGATCCTGATCTTTAAGGATATTGTTCTTCACGAGCATTACAGTGCCGGCCATTAGAATTATCCATATCAGGAATTGTGTAAGTCCGACAAGAGCTATCCCGATTATTTTCCCCATCATCAGCTGATATGGTTTAACTGATGAGATAATCACCTCGACAACACGGCTTGTTTTTTCCTCTATGACTCCTCTCATTACCTGTGAGCCGAAAATGAAGATAAGCATGTACATCAGGAATCCCAGTCCATAGGTCAGGATCATCGAAATGCCCGTGCTTGTCTTTTTTTCTTCACCGATTGTGTTAAGAGTACTTGTCTGTATGGAGACACTTGTCTCAATAGCTTTCATGATATCATCGAGACTGTCTATATTGAATGCGAGAAGCTTCTGCCTTTCTATTTCTTTTTTAAGAGTGCCCTCTATTGATTCAAGGAGACTGAGAGGTGGTTGTTTTTTCGATATAAGCTTAACAGCATTAGGTGTATTGACCAGTTCAGAAGATATCCAGAGAATGCCGTAATAATCGGTATTATTAAGATCTGACTTGAGCTGGTCAAATGATTTGTCATCGACATACTCAAAATCTATATCATCACGGTCTTTGAGAACACCTTTGAAAAGATCAGACTTATCCTCAACCACTGCGATCTTTTTAAAGTCGCCTCCATCGTTCATCATCAGGAATGTGGGCAGAATTATCAGTGCAGCCATCAGTATCGGTGCAAGAATAGTCATCACAATGAACGACTTCTTGCGTACCCTGGTAAAGTATTCTCTTTTTATTATGACTGATATCTTGTTCATTTTTGTGCTGTTTAGGAGGTTAGTTCTTGGATTCAACGACCCTTATAAAAATATCGTTCATTGACGGGAGAGCCTGATTAAATGATATGATATTACCGACAGGCATTACGGTTTTCAGCAATTCATTCGGCTTGATATCTCCGGCGGTACGAAGCCTGACAATACTCCTGTTGTTGTCGGTTTCCTGTTTTACAACGCTGTATATTCCATTGCCATTCATTTGTACGTGTCCGTCAAAGACAAGGTCATATTCATTACCGGCCCATTGACGACGGATATCATCCACGCTTCCCTCGAGGATTGTTTTACCTTTATCTATAAGAGTAATATTATCGCAAAGCTCTTCCACTGAAGCCATATTGTGAGTGGAAAAAATTATTGTAGCTCCGCGATCGCGAAGGAAAAGGATTTCATTTTTGATGATATTCGCATTCACAGGATCGAATCCTGAGAAAGGCTCATCGAATATAAGAAGCCTGGGTTCATGAAGCACTGTTATTATGAACTGAACTTTTTGCTGCATTCCTTTTGACAGCTCTTCGACTTTCTTACCCCACCAGTCGACAATGTCGAGTTTTTTGAACCAGTATTTCAGTCTTCTCATTGCTTCAGCCTTCGATAGTCCTTTCAGCTGAGCAAAATACAGAGCCTGTTCACCAACCTTCATTTTTTTATAAAGTCCTCTTTCCTCAGGAAGATAACCGATAGCCATCACATCTTCGGTAGTCAGTTTTCTTCCGTTCAGAAACAGTTCACCTGTATCCGGACCGGTAATCTGATTGATGATCCTTATCAGTGTGGTTTTTCCTGCACCATTGGGACCCAGAAGTCCGTAAATGCATTTTTCCGGCACTGAAATGCTTACATTATCCAGTGCAAGATGATTGACATATTGTTTGGAAACATTCCTTGCTTCAAATAGGGCCATATAGGGATTCATTAATATTCAGGAAGTAAATATAAAGAAAGTTCAGGAATACCGTCTTACATGACAAAGATGATAAAACGATAGAAAATGTACATTTCTAAAATAGAACACGGATGACACTGATGCAACGGATTATCACGGATTTAATCAGTGCAAATCCGTTAAATCCGTGTCATCTGTGTGCTATTAAATTTTATTCGAAATAACCTCTCATCCTTTCGAAGAAACCTTTATCGTCTTTGTCGGGATCAGGTGTGAAATTTGATGATTCCCTGAATTTTTCAAACACCTTTAGTTCTTCACGATTCAGGTTTCTTGGTATCCAGACGTTAACGTTGACAAGAAGATCTCCCTTGCCATAACCATTTACTTCTGGCAATCCTTTGCCCCTGAGGCGCAGGATCTTGCCGGGTTGGGTACCCGGTTCAATTTTTATCTTGACATTTGCATCAACAGTGGGAACTTCAACTTGGGTTCCCAGGACTGCATCGGGAATACTGATAAAAAGATTATATATCAGATCGTTTCCTTCGCGAATAAGTTCAGAGTGTTCTTCTTCGTCGATTACTACAAGCAGGTCTCCATTCATACCTCCTCTTCTCGGTGCATTACCCTTCCCGCTGACTGTCATCTGCATACCTTTTCCGACGCCTGCAGGAATGTTTATCTTTATTATTTCATCCTTCTGAACTATTCCTTCACCATAGCATGAAGGGCACTTCTTTGTGATAGTTTTTCCTTCCCCTCCGCATGTCGGGCATATTGAAGAAGTCTGCATCTGACCCAGCATAGTGTTTGTAACCCTTGTTACATGACCGGCTCCCCGGCAGGTTGAACAGGTTGTCACATCAGATGGACTTGCAGCGCCGGTACCGCCGCACGTTTCGCATGTATTGTATTTCTGAACTTTGATTTTTTTCTCTGTCCCGGAAGCTATTTCCTGGAGGTTAAGCCTGACCTTTACCCTGAGATTGCTCCCTTTATTAACCCGTCTTCCTCCGCGCCCGGAGCTGAAGCCACCGAAACCGCCAAAAGCATCCCCGAAAATATCACCAAAAGATGAGAAGATGTCCTCCATTGTCATGCCACCACCATAGCCGCCGGATGCAGCTCCTCCGACTCCGGCATGCCCGTAACGATCGTACCTGGCTTTCTTTTCGTCATTGCTGAGTATTTCGTATGCCTCGGCAGCCTCCTTGAAATTTTCTTCAGCTTTTTTATCTCCCGGATTCTTATCGGGATGAAATTTCAGGGCTTGTTTCCTGTAAGCTTTTTTTATTTCCTCTTTGGTGGCTGTCCTGGACACTCCCAGTACGTCATAGTAATCTCTTTTTCCCATCCCTTTTTTATTTTAAACGCTCTCCGCTAAGGGCGGCAAAGTAACCATTATTCTCCAACAACTACTTTGGCATGTCTCAAAATCTTATCCCTGAGATAGTACCCTTTAAGTACTATATCCACCACCTTGCCCTTTTTACTCTCTTCCTCAACAGGAGCTTTGGCAACGGCATCATGAAGCTCAACATTAAAATCAGCATCTATGGATTCAATTTCTTTTATACCGTTCTGTTTCAGGAATTCACTGAATTTCATGTAAATCAGGTTAATCCCGTTCTTTACAGCTTCTGTATCGGAAGTATCAAGATGTTGGACCGCCCTGTCAAAATCATCCATGAAAGGAATGAGCTTGGCCAGTATGTTTTCTTCAGCGTATTTAGATAATTCCATCTTTTCTTTCAGGGTCCTTTTACGGTAATTGTCGAACTCAGCTGATAGCCGAAGATACTTATCCTGCATTTCTGCCAGTTTTTCCTCTATTGCTCTGACTTCTGATACAACTTTGTCAGCTGCTGCTTCAACATTTCCGGCTGCACCGGATGTCTGATCTGAGGCAAACCCGGTATCCGCTTTCCCTATAGTTTCTTCCGTTATCTCCTGAATTTCTGCATTTTCACCTGTCTTCTCTCTTGACTCATCCTTTTCATGCATTTTTTTCTTCATGATCAAACATTTTTCAAATTCAACAATGGCCATCAAATAATCTGCCAAGATTCAGTCATTGACAAATTGGCAGAACAAGGTTCTTATCACCAGATTAGTATTTTCAGATGCGCTGGATCCGGGCTCCCAATGCATTAAGCCTGGTGTCGATATCCTGGTAACCTCTGTCGATCTGTTCAATATTATGTATCACACTCTTACCGTCAGCTGATAATGCGGCAATGAGAAGAGCAACACCGGCTCTGATGTCGGGGGAGGACATCGTTGTCCCTTTCAACCGGATCTTCCTATCCTGTCCGATTACTGTTGCCCTGTGTGGATCGCAGAGAATGATCTGGGCTCCCATATCGATAAGCTTATCAACAAAGAATAAGCGGCTTTCAAACATTTTCTGATGAATTAGGACGGCTCCTTTTGCCTGGGTGGCTGTAACCAGGAAAACACTCAGAAGGTCGGGTGTGAGACCCGGCCAGATGGCATCGGCAATTGTCATAATGGAGCCATCGATGAATGTCTCTATCTCATAATGATCCTGTTTTGGAATAAAGATATCATCACCTTTTCTTTCAAGACTTATACCAAGCCGCCTGAATGAATCAGGAATGATTCCGAGATTGTCGTATGCTGTATCTTTTATTGTGATTTCCGAGCCGGTCATGGCAGCCATTCCGATGAAAGAGCCTATCTCGATCATATCCGGCAAAATGGTATGAATGCAGCCACCAAGCTTATCGACCCCTTCGATATACAGCAGGTTAGAACCGACACCAAAGATTCTCGCTCCCATTGAGATCAGCATCTTGCAAAGCTGCTGTATGTAAGGTTCACATGCTGCATTGTATATTGTCGTCATCCCTTTAGCCATTACCGCAGCCATTATGATATTAGCCGTCCCGGTAACGGATGCTTCATCCAGGTGCATATAAGTACCTGTAAGCGATTGGGCTTCTACCTTGAAGAATGGGTCGGATGAATCGAATTCGAATTTTGCCCCGAGCTTCTGGAAACCCATAAAATGGGTGTCAACCCTTCGCCGGCCGATTTTATCACCTCCGGGTTTCGGGATATAGGCTTTTCCGAACCTTGCAAGGAGGGGACCAACAATCATGATAGACCCGCGAAGGCTGGAACTCTGTGACCTGAATTCTTCTGTGTTGAGGTAATCAAAATCGATATCAGCAGCTTCAAAGGTTGCTACTGACCGTGATAGCCTGGTGACTTTTACTCCCATACTGGAAACCAGATCGATCAGCTTGTTAACATCGCTAATATCAGGGATGTTCTTTACTGTGATTTTCCCGGGTGTGAGAAGTGTTGCACAAATTACCTGGAGCGCTTCGTTCTTGGCTCCCTGTGGAACAATATCTCCGCTTAGGGTAGTCCCGCCATGAACAATGAATGTGCCCATTAATGCCTGATGTGTCCTCCCTTTTTCTTGTTATGATGTTTATTTAACTGTTTCTGAGGTTTTCCGGTCGGTTTTTTCTTGACAGCAGGCAAAAGCTCTCTCGCTTCAAGAATCCTGACCCCTTCAGTAATTTTCAACTTTCCCCGTGAAAGCAACTTCAGGTTTTCGATAATTACCTCATCAGCCACCTGGCTACGGTTCCAGGTAATATATGCTTTTTTCATCTGGTTGACAATCAGGTTTGTGAGATATTCCTTCTCTTCCCCGTCATCCATCTGGGCTGCAGCATCTATCATTAGCTCGATTATGCGTCCATAGTGCAGAAACCTGATATCGCCCTGATGATAAGGCACCTGTTTGGGTTTTTCAACGAATTTTTCGGGTTCAGGTGTCGGGTACGGAGAATCAATATCCAGATCAAAATCTGCAATAAGCGCAAGATGGTCCCAGAGTTTGTGTTTAAAATCACCGACATCACGTATTTGTGGATTCAGATTTCCCATAATTGAAATAATTGTCCTTGCCGCCCGGTTCCTCTCATCCCTGTCCTTTATGGCTTTTATGTGGTCAACCATTTTCTGGACATTCCTGCCATATTCAGGTAAAGCCATTCTTTTTCTCTGGGTATTGTAATCGTAATTCATCAGGTGTGATTTTGTGCAAAAGTAATAATTTAAAGCCAATTAAGGAAAATATGAGGGGACAGCTCTATAATCCCAGGAACCGGATCATGATCCCGGAGAAAAATATAACACCTCCTGCAATTACATGGCTGTATCGCTCCAGAGGTTTAAGATTAACTTTGCTGAGTCCCAGCTTGAAGGCCAGCACCACCGACATCATTGTTGCAATTGTAACAACAGAAAACAGTATTGAAACAAACACCGATCCTGATATATTATTCTCGGCTGCAGGATACATCAGGATAGGGATCAATGGTTCACATGGACCGAAGACAAAGATCAGAAAAAGTATCCAGGGTGTGGTACCCACCGGGTCTGTCTGGTGAATGTGAGTATGTTCAAGATGATGATCGTGCTCATGAACGTGTTTTGCCCCATCGGAGTGGAAGTGCGGATGACTGTGCTTTTTGTTCTTTAATAGTTTTCTGATGCTGATTATCATATAGACAAGTCCGAAAGCAATGAAAAGCCAGGCTGCTATACTGCCTCTGAATGATTCAACAGAAATAATCTTTGATACTGAAATACCAACCGCGATGCCAACAAGCCCGAGAATGACTGAGCTGGCGACATGACCAAGACCGCAAAGGAAGGTAATGATCATGGTTTTCTTCAGAGTCCACTTTCTCGACTGGCTGAGAACAATAAAAGGAAGATAATGATCTGGTCCCAGGATAGTATGTATAAAGCCCAGCGAAACTGCAGTTGCTGAAAGTATGGCTAGTGAGCTGTTCATTTGTATCCCGGATCAGTTTAGTTTTCTGCAATAATATCTAAAAAAAGCGTGAAAGCAATTTTTCCTTGCTGTTGATCAGAATATAAAGTTAATCAATTTTTACGGGATAATCCAGGGACCAATTCATTCCATCGAAAAAATATTCCCTGATTCCGGTATTCTGGCTGTTAAGCAATTCCCTCGAATCTTTAATGAAACGTAACATCATATCCCGCTGTGTCGTGTCACTCACAAATTCAAGTCTCTTTTCAAATTCAGAGCATGGAAGAACGTAAAACTTCAGCCGGTTATTATCTTTTGGCGTATATACCCAGGTAAGATAGTAGCCGGCATTGCTGATTGAAGTGGTATCGCCTTTTTTCGTCAGCTCGATTCTGACAAGGGATCCTCCATCTGTTTTTGGCTTCCGCTGATTCGAAACAAAGTTACCAAGTGAATAGACGACAATCCCGTTTCTGCCCGGTTCTTTCATCCAGGCCATTTTCTGAATTACATGCGGATGTGACCCGATTACCAGGGTCGCCCCATTATTCAGACAGGAGTCAGCAAGTGCCGTCTGAGCAGCGCCCGGTACAGTGTCATATTCAGTGCCCCAGTGAACAAACAGAATTATGGCATCTGCTTTCTTTTCTTTTGCCTTCTGTATGTCTTTCATTATCAACCCCATGCTTAGGCTGTCTACTATCAGAGGCGCCGGTACCCTGAGACCGTTGGTACCGTATGTATAATTAAGAAGAGCGATCGAGAAACCATTTTTTCTGATCATAAGCGGTGAAAGAGTATCGCGTTCCGATTGATTACGGTAACTTCCGGTATGTGGAATTCCCAGGCTGTCGAGCTTCCGGATTGTGCTCAGGATTCCTTTTCCACCCCTGTCCACACTATGGTTGTTAGCCAGGACAAAATAATCCATCCCGGCATTGACACAAGAAACAGCAAGTTCGGCAGGGGAGCTGAACTGGGGATATCCTTTATAAGGAGGACCTGCAAGGGTAACCTCTAAATTGGCTATTGTAACATCAGGTTCAGATAGTACAGGCTTTATGTACTTGAAAACTGTATCGTAATTGTATTTGCCTGTCAGCAGGTCCAGAGCTGATGCTATCTGTGTATCATGCCCCATAATGTCGCCGGTAAAAAGCAATGAAATTCTTTTAAGCGAGGAATCAGGATTGTTTTCCTGCGCATTAATTATAGGAAAAATCAGCAGGAGTATAGAGCAAGAATCTTATTCTGTATTTAACCATTTGTAATGTGTTGTTCTTAATTGAACAGGTCGCGGATGACCTGACGATATGCAAATATACTTCTTTCATTATTAATGATGATGTACAGGCAGCTATACCAATTTTGAATAAACTACGTTATAATTATGGTAAAAATGCTATAATCGTTGATGAATAAACATATTTCATGGAGGAATATTGTAGTAAACAGTCTTCCATTTCTACTTGCAGCAGGTGTATTTATTTCGATAAAGCTCAGTTCGAAATACCCCGGAGGTGTTGAGGAGTATTATTCAAGAGGAATATATCCGGTAATCGCCGCCGCTGTTTCCTGGTTAAGTGGTCTCGTCAAATACTCTTTATGGGATATCTTCTGGATATTTATGTCGCTTTTTGTACTTGCCGGCCTCATTCTTGTATTCCTTAAAAGAATAAAACCCGGCAGGTATTTCCTTAGGTTCGGCCAGATGCTCGCCATTGTCTACTCGCTTTTTTATCTGTTATGGGGTTTCAATTATTTCAGGCCCGATATAAAAACCAGGCTTGGCTGGAGCCTTATGAAACCGGATGAATCATCATTCCGGAGAGTGTTGGATTCTCTCATTGTTTCTACGAACAGGACATTTACAGAAGTTGATTCTGATGAATATGGTTCCATGGACCTTGCCCTTGAGCAATCATACAGTAAATGCAGTGATATTCTTGCATTGAATTATCCGAACGGGAAACGAACACCAAAAACAATACTTATCAGCTCATATTTTGCGAAATCAGGAGTCAGCGGGTATTTCGGTCCTTTCTTCAATGAGGTTCACATTAATTTTTACCAGCTCCCCGGTGATTACCCGTTTATCGTGGCTCACGAAAAGGCGCATCAGTTCGGGATAGCCAATGAAGCAGAAGCTAACCTGGCAGCATTCATTGTATGTACTAATTCCGCTGACAAAAGGCTGCAATATTCGGGTTACATGCATCTCCTTTTGTATTTTCTGAACGATGCCCGGAATATGCCCGATTATGGAAGTCACCTCGCTAAAATAGATAAAAAGGTTATGAAGGATATTCTCAGTCGTGAGAAATACTATGATGGTTTGAGGAACAAAAAAATGGAGGACATCCAGGCAAAGGCTAATGATTTATATCTTAAAACCCAGCATATTGAGAAGGGGATAAAAAACTACAATCAGGTAGTTGCCCTGACAATTTCCTGGTTCATGGAATCAGGAAGGCTTCCTGTTGAGGAAGGGCAGAGTTTTGCCCGCATAGAGGAAAAAAATTCCTTGTAAGGATACACCAACAAACATTTTATTAACTTTCGCGGTTTTTTGATGTTTTTAATCTGGAAGGAATGAAAGGTTTGTTATGAGTGAGAAGGAGAATAGTCTTGATATAAAAAAGCTCTCTTTCGCCGGTCTGATCGTCACCCTGGGGATTGTTTTCGGAGATCTTGGTACCAGCCCGCTGTATGTAATGAAAGCCATTGTCCGTGGAGGAAGCGAATTTAACGATCTTCTCATCTATGGCTCACTCTCATGTATTTTCTGGACTCTCACACTCCAGACAACTACAAAATACATAATTATTGCCCTGAACGCAGATAACAGGGGTGAGGGCGGTATTATGGCCCTTTTCGCGCTTATTAAAAGAAAATCCTCCTGGGCCGCAATCCTGGCTATGGTCGGTGGCGCAGCCCTTCTGGCCGATGGTGTGATAACCCCGGCTATCACAGTCACATCATCAGTCGAAGGTTTAAGAATATACAATCCTGAAATTCCTGTAGTACCGATTGTTCTTTTCATATTCGTTGTTCTTTTTCTCATACAACAGTTCGGTACAAACATTATCGGAAACTCATACGGACCGATAATGGTTTTGTGGTTCTCAATGCTCGGGATACTCGGACTGATAAACCTTGTCCCTCATCCCGGGATACTGAAAGCTGTTAATCCTGAATACGCATTCCATTTTCTAAAAGAATACCCTGGTGCATTCATACTTCTTGGCGCTGTTTTTCTTTGTACAACAGGCGCTGAAGCATTATATGCCGATCTTGGTCATTGCGGAAAATCGAATATCAGGATTTCTTGGATGTTCGTCAAAGTGACTTTACTGCTCAACTATTTCGGTCAGGGAGCCTGGCTGATAATGAATGGATTTCCGGGTGAGGATGTAAACCCGTTTTTTGGAATTATGCCGCGCTGGTTCTTATTACCCGGCATTATGCTTGCAACTGCCGCGTCAATTATTGCCAGCCAGGCAATAATAAGCGGCTCTTTTACTATTCTTAAGGAGGCTGTTTCATTGAACTTCTGGCCGAAAGTGAGGGTTATCAATCCTACGGCGAATAAAGGACAGGTCTTTATACCTTTTGTTAATAGTTATCTGTTTGTTGCCTGCAGTATTGTTGTGATCTTTTTCAGGGAGTCGGCTAACATGGAAGCCGCATACGGGCTCGCTATAACGATTACAGAAATGATGACCACCTTCCTTCTCACGTACTATCTTTATCAGAAAGGTGTTAATCACCGTCTTGTGGTGGTAATGCTGATGGTTTACCTGACCGTTGAAGGAAGCTTCCTCGTAGCAAACCTTCACAAATTCAATGATGGCGGCTGGTTTACACTACTTGCTGCCTCAGTATTCTTTATTATTATGTACGGCTGGTATTTCGGAAGGAAGCTTAAAAACAGGTATGTGACTTTTACAACTCTTGATAAATACCTCGATATGTTCAGGGATCTATCGAAAGATGAATCCGTTCCGAAAACTGCAACAAATCTTGTTTACGTGATAAGGGCCAACCGGACCGACCAGGTCGAGTCAAAAGTGATCTATTCGATCTTCCAGAAACAACCAAAACGGGCAGATACATACTGGCTGTTGCATATCGATAACGTTGATGAACCGAATACCTTCGAATATGAAGTACGCCAGATCATACCGAATATCCTTATCCGGGTTGATTTCCGTATCGGGTTTAAGGTAGAGCCTAAAATTAATCTTTACTTCAGGGAAGTGCTTGAAGACCTGGTCAGATCAGGACAGATACAGCTCGAAAGCAGTTATCCGTCCCTTAAAAAACATTCAGTACCTGCTGATTTCAAGTATATCCTTATCGACAGGGTAATGCCAAGGGATTATAAATTGTCTACTATGGAAAATATTACTCTTTCCCTGCATAACCTGTCTCGACTCGTCGGAATATCAGATATTAAAGCATTACAGCTCGATGCTTCAAATACTATCGAGGAAAAAGTGCCGATTACGATTGATCAGCCCGACCTGGTCAGAATCAAGCGTGTACAATAGTTGTCCTGATTATTTAGCATCTTTTCAGAATTTGATTTAACTTTCATCTGTGAACAAGAAAATGAACAAAGTCGGCAGAATAATTGACCGGACAAAACTAACCCTGCCCGGCCTGGTTATAACACTTGGTCTGGTATATGGCAACATAGGTACGAGTCCTCTCTTTACAGTTAAAGCTATATTTAACAATGCTGAAACTGTCAATGAGCTGCTTATCCTGGGATCTCTTTCAGCCATCTTCTGGACGCTGACATTACTATCATCAGTTAAATATATTACAATAACCCTCCGTGCTGACAACAAGGGTGAAGGTGGTATTTTTGCGTTGTTCGCCCTGCTCAGAAGGAAAACCACCTGGGCGGCAGTGCTTACAATGATAGGCGGAGCAGCGCTGCTGGCAGATAGTATTCTTACACCGGCAATCACTGTCACATCTTCTGTCGAAGGCTTTAAACTGATAAACCCTGAGCTTCCCGTAATACCTGTTGTCCTCATAATTCTTGGAATCATCTTTTTTGTCCAGCAGTTTGGTATAAATTTCTCTGCCTGGGGTATATTCGGGCCGGTTATGCTCGTCTGGTTCACAATGCTGGGTGTTCTCGGCAGTATTCAGGTAATCGGAAATCCGGGAGTATTAATGGCTCTGAATCCTGTTTATGCTATAAGGTTCATAATCGAATATCCCGGCGGTTTTATTCTTCTTGGTTTTATATTCCTGTGTATTACCGGGGCTGAGGCTATTTATTCCGACCTGGGGCATTGCGGAAGAAAGAATATACGCATCTCGTGGATTGTCGTCAAAGTTGCACTTGTATTAAACTATTTCGGACAGGGAGCCTGGTTGCTTGAAAATCCGACGATTGATAAAGGAGCTATGCCATTCTTCGAAATTATGCCCGGATGGTTCCTTGTACCCGGACTGATAATTACTCTTGCCGCTTCGTTTGTTGCAACACAATCCATTATAAGAAGCTCCTTTACTTTAATTACGGAGGCGGTTTCACTTAATTTCTGGCCCAAAATAAAGATAGAAAATCCGACGGATATCAGGGGCCAGGTATACCTCCCGTCAATTAACTGGTTGCTGTTAATACTATGCTGCCTGGCTGTGCTGGTCTTCAGGGATTCGGGTAATATGGAAGTCGCCTATGGCCTGTCAATAGCTCTGACAATGATAATGACAACCGTGCTATTGATCTATTATCTGAATTACAGAGGCATAGATTTCAGGCTTGCTGTTCTTCTGCTTTCTGTTTTTCTTCTCATAGAAGGAATTTTCCTTGTATCGAACCTGAATAAATTCTTATCCGGAGGATGGTTCACACTGGCGATTGCATCTGTATATTTTCTCATAATGTTCGGCTGGTACTTCGGAAGAAAGATAAAGAACAGGAGGATCACATTTGTGAATCTTGACAAGTATATTGAGTCTTTCATTGATCTGAGCAAAGATGTAACGGTACCGAAGATAGCTACCAACCTTGTTTATATTATCAAGGCGAACAACCCTGCCCAGGTGGAATCGAAAGTGATTTATTCCATCTTCAAGAAGCAGCCCAAGAGAGCCGATCATTACTGGTTACTCCATGTTGATATGGTCGATGAGCCATACAGGTGTGAGTACAGGGTTAACCAGATCATTCCGGGTATACTTATAAGAGTTGATTTCCATATTGGGTTTAAGGTTGACCCGCAGATAAACCTACATTTCCATGAGGTTGTAGATGATATGGTCAGATCGGGGGAGATCAAACTGGAAAATGGATTCGATTCACTCAGGAAACACGGTATTCCTGCTGATTTCAAGTTTGTCATGCTCGAAAGAATCATGCTGCCTGATTTCAAGCTCTCAAACATGGAGAATTTCATCCTGACAATCCGTGGTTTTGTAAGAAAGATCGGTATCCCCGATGAAAAAGCATTACAGCTTGACTCTGCAAATACGGTTGTCGAACAAATACCTATAATACTCGATCAACCAGTGGATAACAGGATCCAGCCTGTCAGACAATAATACCTTCTTCGAACTCTGCTTACGAGGAAATAGCCTGCATGACAAATTAAATTGCAAACCAATTTTGGAATAGTTATTTTCAGGCTTTCTATATCGAGCTATGAACGCAATGCCTTTTGTGATCGGATCAATTGTCGTATTTGCATTGGCATACCGGTTTTATTTCAGCTTCGTTGCTGCCAAGGTCGCTGTCAGGAACGACCTGGCACAGACACCTGCCCACCGGTTGTACGACGGTCAGAATTATTATCCGATGAACAAATGGGTTCTTTTCGGCCATCATTTTGCTGCAATAGCCGGAGCGGGTCCCCTGGTTGGCCCTGTGCTTGCAGCCCAGTTTGGTTTCATGCCCGGCTTCCTCTGGATGCTTATCGGCGCTGTGATGGCGGGCGCCGTTCATGATCTTGTAATTCTTACAGCATCGGTGCAGCATGATGGCAAATCCCTCGCAGAAATTGCCCGTGCTGAAATAAACAGGTTCAGCGGCATTACAACTTCATTCGCCATAATCCTGATAATTGTAGTAGCCCTTGCAGGATTAGGTCTGGTTGTGGTAAACGCACTGGCAGAGAGTTCCTGGGGTACTTTTACAATAGCTTCAACAATACCGATAGCGATTGCGATGGGTATCTGGATGTTCAGGATCAGGAAAGGAAAGATGGCTGAAGCTACAATCTTTGGCGTAGTATTGCTGATTCTTGCTGTTATCCTTGGTCAGTATATTCCCGGTTCGAGGTTTGCCGGGTGGTTCACTTTCGATCATAAAACACTTACAATACTGATAGCTGTCTATGGCTTCCTTGCTTCGGTTCTTCCGGTATGGTTGCTTCTGTCACCACGTGACTACCTGAGCTCGATAATGAAAATCTCGGTAATCGGACTGCTTGCCATCGGACTGATAATTGTTGCTCCTGAAATAAAAATGCCATCATTTACTGACTTCGGAAAGGGAGGCGGCCCGATAATTCCCGGCAAGCTTTTCCCTTATCTCTTCATAACAATAGCATGCGGAGCCATTTCAGGTTTTCACTCATTAGTCAGTTCCGGAACTACCCCGAAGATGATTATGAAGGAGAAAGACACACGGATGATAGCCGCAGGCGCTATGCTCACCGAAGGAGCTGTCAGCATAATGGCTCTTATTGCTGCAACAAGTCTTCTGCCACTTGATTATTTTATGATAAATGTCCCGGCAGAGAAGCTGCAGGCAATCCTCCCCAGGCTCCATGAGATGGGATTTACAGAAAGCAACCTTGCTGAACTGTCTGCAAGCGTGGGTGAGAAAATAGAAGGAAGGACCGGAGGTGCAGTTTCACTAGGGGTCGGCATGGCATATATCTTCTCATCAATACCGGGAATGAAACACCTGATGTCCTACTGGTACCATTTCGCAATCATGTTCGAGGCGCTGTTCATACTAACGACCATCGATGCAGGAACAAGAATCGGAAGGTTCATCCTCCAGGAGGCTCTCGGAAAGATATATGCTCCTTTTCAGAAGACTAACTGGCTCCCCGGGAATCTTATTGCCAGCGGATTGATCGTTTTTGCATGGGGCTATTTTATCTATACAGGCTCTGTTTCCACCATTTGGCCTATGTTCGGAACTGCTAACCAGCTTCTTGCCACAATTGCACTGGCTATCGGAACCTCATTCATTATTAACAGGGGGAGGGCAAGATATGCCTGGGTGACAATTCTGCCGATGCTGTTCGTTGGTGTGACAACCATGACTGCCGCAATTCTGAATATTAAAAATATCTACCTGCCTCAGTTATACTCTGAAACAACACGAATCCCGGGGGCCATCAACCTGACACTCACAGTCTGTATCATTGTATGTGTTTTCATAATCGTTTTTAATGCTGTTCCGAACTGGTTCAGGACAATCAGGACTCAGAAGGTGATTGTTGAGAAATCATTGTGAACCTTTTAATTGCTCAGACGTTTACATCACAATAATCTTTTATGATCAATATTCCTGATACGGGAAAGAAAAGAGTTGTAATTGTTGGTTGCGGCTTCGGCGGACTCACAATTGCCAAAAAACTTAAAAATTCGGGCCTCCAGGTCGTGATTCTGGATAAGCACAACTATCACCAATTCCCGCCATTATTTTACCAGGTTGCCTCCGCAGGCCTTGAAGCTGCATCTATCCTGTTCCCATTGCGAAAGATTTTTCAGAACTATATTGATTATCACATAAGAAAAGCGGAAGTCACAGGTATCATTCCCGGTAATAACATAGTGCTCACAACATCAGGCGAGCTCAGATATGATTTCCTGGTGCTTGCCCATGGAGCTACCAACTCATTCTTCGGTTCAGATGAAATGAAACGTTGTTCAAACCCGATGAAAACCATAGCCGAAGTGCTTGATTTGCGAAACACCCTGCTGATGAATTTCGAAAAAGCGCTTACCGCAAAAGATGACGCTGAAAGGGATATGCTCCTCAGTATTGTGATAATAGGCGGAGGGCCGTCGGGTGTGGAGATTGCAGGCGCTCTGGCTGAGATGGACAGGTATGTACTGCGTAAAGATTACCCGGACCTGCAGGGCAGGCGGGCAAAGATATTTCTTCTTGAAGGAACACCCAGGCTTCTGAATATGATGTCGGAGAAATCTTCAGCGAAGGCAAGGCAATTCCTGGAAAAGTATGGAGTGAAAGTTCTCACAAATACCCTTGCAAAAGGATGTACTGAAAAAGAAGTTTTTCTTAATACAGGGGAAACGCTTACTGCCGGGATGATCATCTGGACGGCGGGTATCAAAGGAAACATGATACCCGGGTTAGATGAAGGTAGTTACCAGAAAAACAACCGGCTTATTACAGACCGGCAATGCAGGGTGAAGGGATATGAAAACATCTTTGCTATCGGAGACATTGCAATTATGACTGAGGAGAAATACCCGAAAGGTCATCCGCAGGTTGCTCCTGTTGCCATTCAGCAGGGAAAGTTCCTTGCAGATCATCTTAAAAGAATACTTGCTGGCAGGCAACAACGTGATTTCAGGTACAGAGATAAAGGAACTATGGCAACGGTTGGAAGAAACCAGGCAGTTGTCGAGCTTCCGTTTATAAAATTCCAGGGATTCTTCGGATGGCTCGTCTGGATGTTTGTTCACCTGATGAGCATTGTGGGTGTGAAGAACCGTCTCACTATCTTCATCAACTGGGCATGGAATTATCTTACCTATGATCAATCTACAAGGTTAATCCTCAGACCTAAAGGTTGTGCCTGAGAATTTCGCTATCTTTATATTTCTTTTATCTGAACAGTTAGTGTATGAATAAGCCATTTTATGCCTTATCCTTCTTATTCTTTTTATTTCTGTCCGGGATCAATTGTGATGCTCAGGGAATAAAAGAAATCTCGGTTAATGCCGGCAAACCAGTATCGGAAATTCAGCCCACTATGTGGGGTGTATTCTTTGAAGATATCAACTTCGCTGCTGATGGAGGGCTGTACGCCGAACTTGTGAAGAACCGTTCTTTTGAGTTTTCCATGCCGCTTATGGGTTGGAAACTGCTACGGATGGGTGGCGGCGGGAGGGCATTGCCAACATTCTATAATCCCGTGAATGAACGTAACCCGCATTATCTGAGCCTTGTTGTGGATGCGGAAAAGGGTTCTTTCGGATTGTCAAACGAAGGCTTCAGGGGAATGGGAGTAAGGGAAGGCGTTAAATATGTGTTTTCGTTCAATGCGAAAGTTTCTGAAGGTTCAAGTCTCCAGATGACCGTAAGGCTGCTTGGGCAGGGTGGAAAAGCTTTGTGGGTTACCGGTGTCGGAGGACTTACCGGTGACTGGCAGCGTCATTCAGCTGTACTCTCACCTGTCGCAACTGATGCAAAAGCCACTCTCCAGATACTTTTCTCCGGTAAGGGCATTATAGATCTTGATCTTATATCTCTCTTTCCTGAAGATACCTGGAAGGACAGGCCCGGTGGATTACGGAAAGATCTTGTTCAGATGATAGCTGATCTGAAACCCGGTTTTATCCGTTTTCCGGGAGGATGCATCGTGGAAGGCAGGGACCTGACCAACCGTTACCAGTGGAAATATACAGTCGGGCCTGTACAGGAAAGAAAGCTTATATCGAATCGCTGGAATATGGAAATGAAAAACCGGCAGGCGCCCGATTATTTTCAGTCGTTCGGACTTGGTTTTTTCGAGTATTTTCAGCTTGCAGAAGATATGGGAGCGGAACCACTGCCTATCCTGAACTGCGGGATGTCGTGCCAGTTCAATGCCGGTGAAGTTGTGCCTCTTGAACAACTTGATCCTTACATACAGGATGCACTCGATCTTATAGAATTTGCGAACGGAGATGTCTCAACACAATGGGGTAAGCTGAGAGAATCGATGGGCCATCCGGCTCCCTTTAACATGAAATACATCGGTGTCGGAAACGAGCAGTGGGATGAACAATATATTGAGCGTTATGCTGTTTTTGAGAAAGTTCTGAAAGAAAAGCATCCTGAAATTAAAATTGTCAGCGGGTCGGGTCCTTACGCTTCTGGTGAACTCTTTGATCTTGCCTGGAGCAAACTGAGAACAATGAAACCTGACCTGATTGACGAACATTATTATATGCCTCCGGACTGGTTTTTTAAAAATGCCGGAAGGTATGATAATTATGACCGGAAAGGGATAAAAGTATTTGCAGGCGAGTTTGCTGCTCACGGGAAGGAATCTGAGGAATCAGAATCGAGGAATACCTGGTACAGCGCCCTGGCAGAAGCAGCCTTCATGACGGGTCTCGAAAGGAATGCTGATGTTGTGAACATGGCCTCGTATGCCCCGTTGCTGGCTCATGTCGAAGCCTGGCAATGGCGGCCTGACCTTATCTGGTTTGATAATCTGAAATCAATCGGCACCCCAAATTACTATGTGCAAAAGCTCTTTTCAAATCATAGGGGTACTCATGTTATCCAGGTACTTTCCGGGGGTCAAAGCATTACCGGACAGGATAGTATTTATGCAAGCGGAAGCCTTGACAGAACCGGCAATGTGCTCTATATCAAAATAGTCAACATAGCTTCCACCTCCAAACCGGTAAAGTTGAACCTTGAGGGTGCATCATCATTAAAAGAAGCATCTGTGATCACCCTGAGGGGGAATAAAACAGATTATAACACAATAAAAGAACCCGAAAAGGTTGTGCCTGTTTCCGAAATCACTGCCTTTAAAAGGGAAAAGTATTACTCTCGAATTGGCGCCATTTTCGATGAATGTGTTCGTACTGCCCTTGAGAAAATAAACCGTACAGAGTTTTATTATAATATTTATTATAATATAGGATATAATATAATTTTTTTGGTTCCCCGCTGTTCCGATAGCCATCGGAATCGCAGATTTAAAATCCACGCAGATTACGCAGATATCTTGAAAGCAGTGAGCAGGGGGGCTCTATGCTTCGTGCCGGTTGCTCACTGAGCGGAGTCGAAGTGAGCAAATTGTTTTCTCGCTAAGACGCTAAGTCGCAAAGAAAACCATAAGCGATGAACCTTTGCGTTCTTTGCGTCTTTGCGAGATTTGTTAATTCTTCCCCGCTGATTTCGCAGATTTAAAATCCACGCAGATTAACGCAGATCAGAGCAAATTGTTTTCTCGCTAAGACGCTAAGTCGCAAAGAAAACAATTAAGCGATGAACCTTTGCGTTCTTTGCGTCTTTGCGAGATTTGTTAATTCTTCCCCGCTGATTTCGCAGATTAAAAATCCACGCAGATTAACGCAGATCAGAGCAAATTGTTTTCTCGCTAAGACGCTAAGTCGCAAAGAAAACAATTAAGCGATGAACCTTTGCGTTCTTTGCGTCTTTGCGAGATTTTTTAATTCTTCCCCGCAGTTCCGATAGCTATCGGAATCGCAGATTAAAATACACGCAGATTAACGCAGATCTGAAATCATATATTATGCTACGATACCGTGTGCCGTGTACCCAGTATCGTGCATCGTGCTTTTTCCTTTTTCCTTTCGCCTTTAATCTTTACCTTTGCACCTCAATTCTGATAAACTATGGATTTCTTCCAGACTCTTTTTGATTGGTACATGGCCAATCTGAACTACTTTACTGTTGCCCTGCTGATGGCAATCGAAAGCACTTTTCTCCCGTTACCATCTGAAATAGTGATACCATTTGCAGCCTGGAAAGCAGCCCAGGGGGAACTTAATGTTTTCCTCGTTGTTCTTTTCGGGACAATCGGCGCCCTGTGCGGATCAATGATCAATTATTTTCTTGCATATTATCTTGGAAGGCCTATAGTTTATGCTTTTGCGGAATCAAAGGTTGGCAGGTTCTTTCTTCTCTCAAAGGAAAAGGTGCAGCATGCCGAAAATTATTTTATCCGGAACGGAAAAACATCGACATTCATAGGCAGGCTTGTTCCCGGCGTCCGTCACCTGATCTCAATTCCGGCCGGACTTGCGAAGATGAATCTGAAAGACTTCATGTTCTATACATTTGCAGGCGCCGGGATATGGAATATAATCCTTGCGGTTATCGGTTTTTTCCTTTATGAAATCCGTGACCAGATCTATGCCTACATGGATGACATTCTTATCGGTGTCGGAATTCTGTTCGTGGGTTACCTGATATACAAAGGCGTAAGAAAAAGGAAAAGGGGAGAGGGAGAATAGGAGAGAGGGAGATGGGGAGAGTAGGAGATGGGAGATAGAAGACCCCAAGACCCCAAGACCCCAAGACCCCAAGACCCCAAGACTCATATATCCCTGTTCACCATGCCGGGTGAGAATGCCGGTATGCATACGGCAACATACTCTGCCCCATCCTCGAGAGGGGTGCTGTATCTTACCCATTTATTCTTTTCTGCCAGTATCGCCTGGCCTGCTGAAACAATAAATGTCTCCTTTTCAGTTTCAACCTTCAGCTTGCCTTTCAGCACCACCGTGTACTCATCAAATTCAGGAGTCTGGCCAGGCTCAGACCAGCCTGCCGGACTGATCATATGAGCAATACTGGTTTCACCTGTTTCACTGTTCACACGTCCGAAGAATTCGCTGATGATCTTATTTCCTGTTCCTGCTGCCCTGATGATAGATGGATGTGGAATGAATCGCGCCATGATGAGAAGTTTAATTCATTCAAGATAGCCAAATTTTCCGCTTCTGAAATCAGCATATGCTTCTTTAATTTCTTCTTCGGAATTCATCAGGAAGGGACCGCGGGCAACAATCGGCTCATTTATAGGTTCTCCCGACATTATCAGGATTATACTGTCACCGACAGCTTCAAGATCGAAATACTCCCCGTCATTGCCCATTTGAATAAATTGATCCTCTTTGACTTGAGTCTCGAAATTTACCTTTATCTGACCTTCAACTACAAGCAGGCCCGTATTATAGTTTTCAGGGAACCTGAACTCGGCTGTTGATCCTGCTGCAAGCCTGACGTCAAAGAGACTTATAGGCGTGAAAGTTGATGCCGGGCCAGTTTCAGCTTCATACTCACCTGCTATTATCCCGACAGTGCTGACATTATCGGGAAGAATATGGCGAATGATATCCTCTTTTCTGATTGCCTGATATCTTGGAGGAATGGATTTAAATCTTGCCGGCAGGTTTACCCATAGCTGTACCATCTGAAACATTCCTCCTTTTCTCGTGAATTCTTCCTCATGGTATTCTTTATGTAGAATCCCCGAGGCAGCCGTCATCCATTGAACATCACCCTCCCTGATTACTCCGCTGTTGCCTGCGCTGTCGTGATGTGCAACGCTGCCATGATAGGCAATTGTGACTGTTTCAAATCCCTTATGAGGATGGACATCAACTCCCCTTTGTTTATCAGAGGGAGGGAAGTAATACTTCGAGCCATAATCAAGAAGGAAGAACGGACTCATTCCTTCCATCCCGATATCCGGATCGGACGGGAAGAAATTGTGTACCCTGAACCCGTCACCGACCATACGGAACGGCGGTGGTGGTATGACTTTTTTTATTTTCCTGTATTTCTTTTCCATTGTCAAAATATTCATAAATTTTTTCTATCACTTCGATACCTGCCCTGCTGCTGGAATCGGTATAAACAACTTTCTGTCCGGAATCGTAAAGCGCTATGCTTACCCTCGAATCAATACTCTCCCTGATCCTTCTTGTCATGTTGCCTGCAACAGGAGCTTTCAACTCACCGGAGAAACTTCTTGCCGAGTATATTTTAATCATTTCATGCCTGTTCTTTATAACAATAAAGGCAGAATTCCCGGCATGGCTCAGTTCAATTATCTGAGAGTTATTGTATGTGCTGAACAGGTGGAATTTCCCTTTATAGTAAAGGAAGGCTATAAATCCTATAAAGTACTTTCCGCGCCAGGGTATTTTAGCCACTGAAAAATGAAGGCAGGAGTTATGATCGTTAAAATTATTGGCCTGGATCCAGAGCCATGATTCCGGAAATGAAGAACCCCAGTCTTTCTCGATATACCCTTTACCATTGTTAAGATCTATCATTGATCTGTTTACTATTAAACCACCCGAAAGATCGTGGTTTACTGAAACGATGCCGTGCTTGCATTCCATAAACGGGACATACGAATACCATCCCATTATGCCCGGGGCAAGCAGCTTCACAGGATATTTAACCACATTGTGGTATTCAATCTTTCCTGTGACACTTATTTTTTCATTGTTAATATCGAGGCTGATATATTTATTGGTAAACACAGAATTCCCGATTTTAAGGAAAAGTGTATTCCTCTTATATGAAAACTCTGATAAAGGGTAGGTTACATACGCAGATTCACCGCTGGCGCCATCGAGAACCTGGATAAAAGCATGAGGATCACGCTCATTGAGAGATACCCCGGGTATAAATGAGAAAACATGGTCCAGGCCTGCTGAAACATGCTTGAAATACCAGCCTTCAAAATAGTTTTTCTTCTTCAGGCTGCCCTGAAAAACCGGAGGGTTGAATATTCTGAAAATCATTAATGCGGGAATTCAAATCTGCATAACAAATTCCCGCAGTGTAAGTTCGAAAGGAACAGGACTAAAAAGTTGTATTTATTCCACTATTTCAGCTTTATCAAAACTGCCAGGATTGTTATAGGAAACCCTTCTGTGATATACCTTTTTAGCGCCTTTTCCGCCAAAGAATCCCCAGCCTCCGCTGCCGATCAGGAAGCCCAGGGCATAGAGACCCCCGTTATTATTCTGGGCATACATTGTAATATCATCATTGAACAACATTCCGATGAAATCGAAGGGTGCAATGAATCCATGCCATAATCCCCCGAAAAAACCATATTCGTTGCCTGTCAGGCAGGCGCTCACATCTTCATTATCGGCACAGCCTGTCAGCAGGATCAAAGTTAAGGGGAGAAGGAACGTTAATAAATTCCTGTTTGTGAAAGGTGTTTTCATCTGTTTATTGTTAAAAATTGATCTGATATCAAAAAATGAAAGATCATCTTGCAGCAAATGGTCAGCGGGTATGGGGACGACTCCCTGATGACTTTATATACTTGACATTCCTGAATCTTATGGCAGACCAGTTGTCGTCAACCGAGATTATCCTGGTACCCCTGAAGCTTGCATCCGACAGCGATTTCCATCCATGATCACGGCTGAGATCCGTTTTGTACTTTTTCGATCTTTTCTTGGGATAGCAGAACCAGAGAATCCCGTCAGCAGTGAGATTGTGCAATGCAATCGGGGTCATATGTTCAACTTCAGAAATGCTTTCGACAAAAAAGATCATGTACCTGTAAGGATAACGCGGATCGATATTTTTATCGATTATCACCTCTTCAGTTGCGGCGGACAGATAATTCAAAAAGCCTTCTTCGGCATTGATAACAGCTATCCTGCCCTGACCCTTATAATTAAGCTTTACAAGAAGATCGGTCATTACCACACTCTGATTTAATCGCTAAATTAATTAAAATATTGCAATATCTGGTAAAAGATCATACCTTTGCACTGTCATTTGGGGTGCCTTAAAAATAACAGGCTGAGATCATACCCTTAGAACCTGATCCGGGTAATGCCGGCGGAGGGAAAGAGTATCACAATTTCATCTTTCTGCCTGAGTCACTCCAACGACGTTAACTTTATGATAAACGTTATGAGCAGAGTGATCTTTTTTCTGGTTTTTTTCTCAATTGCAATTTGTGCCAGGGGGCAAAACAGTACCGGCATTATACAGGGCAAAGTATCAGATGCTGATGGCAGTCCCCTTCAGGGAGCCGGTGTGACAATTGAAAACACTTACCTGGGTGTAGTGACAGGTGATGATGGCGGATTCTCTTTTACTGGTTTACGTGACGGTAGGTATACTCTCAGGTTTTCGTTCCTTGGTTATGAGGCACGGACAATTGATGTAAACCTTAGCGGCGTTGCAACTGTCGATGTTAATCTTACACCTTTACCATACCTTACAGGTGAAGTGCTGGTAAATGCCACCAGGGCTGGCAACCATGCGCCTCTTGCATATTCTTCAATTGAAGGGGATATTTTAAAAAAGTCGAACGCGGCACAGGATATGCCATACCTGCTTAGCCTCACTCCCTCGATTGTTGAAACATCAGAAGCCGGAAATGGAGTTGGTTACACGGGTATGCGGATCAGGGGAACTGACGCAAACCGCATAAACGTTACAATTGATGGTATTCCGTTGAACGACCCTGAATCGCATACTGTCTTCTGGGTTGATCTGCCCGATCTCGCTTCCTCTGTTGACAACATACAGATACAGAGAGGAGTAGGCACTTCTTCAAACGGCGCAGGTTCCTTCGGTGCAACGGTAAGCATCCAGACTGTTAATCCGGGTTCTGAACCGTTCGCCGACCTGAATACTTCTTACGGATCTTTCAATACAATGAAGAACAGCATATCAGCATCAACAGGAATGCTCGGTGACAAATTTGCCGTGCAGATGAGATATTCGGATCTCAGGAGTGATGGATATATCGACCGCACCTGGTCAGACCACAGATCAGCCTTTGTCACAGGTCTGTTCAGAACCGGAAGATCTTTGCTGAAGGCCAACCTGATCCTGGGGGAAGAGCACACTGGCCTGGGATGGTGGGGAGTCCCAAAAGACTCTCTGGCGGCAAACAGGACTTATAATCCTGCCGGTGAGTATACCGATGAGAATGGCAGGATAGAATATTATGATAATGAAAGTGATAACTACAACCAGGATCATTATCAGCTTATTTACAGCTTCAAAGCATCGGACAACCTGAATCTGAATACCGCTTTACACTATACTATGGGAAAGGGATATTATGAAGAATACCGTGAAGACCAGGAGCTTGAAGAATATAATTTAAGCCCTTTTATTACAGGCGATGATGTTGTTACCGCATCTGATATGATCAGAAGAAAATGGCTGGATAATGACTTTCTGGGTTTGGTTTATTCCGTTAATCTCAATGGAAACAGGTTTGAAGTAACAGGCGGAGGCGGACTCAATACCTACCTGGGTGATCATTACGGCACCGTAATCTGGATGCGAAATGCCGGAAACACCGAAAAGGACTATATGTGGTACTTCAACAAATCCACCAAGTCGGAATTTAACGTTTTCGGAAAACTGAATTACCGGCTATCTGAGAGTACGAGCATTTTTGGCGATCTTCAATACAGGTTTATAGATTATGATATGCAGGGTTATGATGATGATCTGAAAGATCTTTCACAAAGGCATCGTTTCGGATTCTTCAATCCGAAAGCCGGAATATTTCATTCAATCTCCCCGAACCAGGATACATGGTTGTCGTTCGCCATTGCAAACCGTGAGCCGACACGTAACGATTTTAAGGAAGCTTCGGGAGATACAGAGGCAACTCCTGATCCTGAAACTTTATACGATATTGAGACGGGGTACAAGCTTCGTACAGGAAGGAGCTCATTTGCAGTTAACCTGTATGGAATGTATTATACCGATCAGCTGGTTCCGACCGGAGAGCTGAGTGATGTCGGCTATCCCATAATGACAAACGTAACAAGCAGTTACAGGATGGGAATTGAGCTTTCGGCGGGAATAAGGATTTTTGAAAACCTGACCTGGAATTCAAACCTTACGCTCAGCAGGAATAAGATACTCGACTTTACAGAATATTATACAGACTATAATACAACAGACTGGTCTTCTCAATATACTGGTAAAAAGCTTGGAGTTGTCGATATCGCATATTCTCCTTCGCAGGTTTTTACAAGCGATATCGCATTTGAACAGGGGATTTTTGGTATTCATTTTATATCCAAATTCGTAGGCAGGCAATACTTCGATAATACAATGAATGAAGAAAGAGCCATAGACCCGTATCTAGTGAATAATCTCCGGCTGGATATCTCACCGAAAATCAGGAGTATTAAAGGATTTGACCTCCAGCTGATGGTAAACAACCTGTTCAATGAAGTTTACGAGAATAACGCTTATGGCGGAAACTGGTATGAGGACGGATTAGAAAAATCATGGTCGTATTATTTCCCCCAGGCAGGGGTAAATTATATGATAAGGGCAGGGATAAGATTCTGAATCATGGGTGTAATTGAATGGATGCAGAATAATTACTTTGAGATCTTTGGCGCTGTTACCGGGATCATCTATGTTTTCCTTGAGATACGTCAGAATATATGGCTGTGGCCTGTCGGAATCCTGACATCTGCTGTATACATTTTTGTTTTCTTCACCAGTAAATTCTACGCTGATATGAGCCTGCAGGTTTATTATCTTGTTATCAGCATTCTCGGATGGTACTGGTGGGTGCGGGGAAGAAAGAGCGGGAGTGGGAGTGAGAGTGAGAGTGACCCAAAGCAGGCGGAGTTGAGAGTGACAAGGTTGAAGCTGACGACTGGCGTTAAGATAGCAATTGTCTTTATAGTCCTGTATGCCATAATGTGGATGATTCTCACGAAATTCACTGACTCGCCGGTACCCGCATGGGATTCATTCATAACATCACTCTCGGTTGTTGCCACCTGGATGCTGGCGCGTAAAATTTATGAACACTGGTATTTGTGGGTAATTGTAAACATGGTATCTGCCTTCATTTTTTTTGCACGCGGGCTTTATCCGACAATGGTTCTTTATATCGTATACGGGTTGATGTCTTTTGCAGGTTTGATCGAATGGAGAAAAAGCATCCTGTCCCGCTAATCCTGATCATACACCTGAGTTCAGCATGCAACTATCATGCTCAAAAAACAGACTATA
Organism: uncultured Bacteroidota bacterium; assembly: GCA_963744745.1. Classification (GTDB taxonomy): domain Bacteria; phylum Bacteroidota; class Bacteroidia; order Bacteroidales; family VadinHA17; genus LD21. Next base: position 918,617 of record CAVUVD010000014.1, read on the forward strand.
GAGAAAGTAACTTAGAAAGATGAATAATCCGGACCGACGGACGGTGATAGTTGCAGACGGATCATTTCCCTCGCACCCGATTCCCCTGCATTATCTCAGAAATGCCCTGAGAATAATATGTTGTGATGGCAGCACAATGAACATTGTCAATTCCGGTTTAACACCGGAAGCCGTTGTGGGTGATATGGATTCCATAAATGAAGAGGTTGCATTTATGTTTGCCGACCGGATATACACGATAGATGAGCAGGAAACAAACGACCTTACAAAATCAGTCAGGTGGTGTATTGAAAAAGGATATAATGACCTTGTAATAATCGGAGCCACCGGTAAAAGAGAAGATCATACAATAGGTAATATATCCCTTCTTGCGGAGTATGCAGAGATGGTTACTGTAATGATGGTTACAGATACCGGATTCTTCGTTCCTTTAAACAAAAGCACAGTTTTGACTTCTTTCCCTGGTCAGCAGATCTCAATTTTTTCAATCGACTGTGAGACTGAGATCACTTCATCCGGTCTTAAATATCAGTTGAACAGGACAAGGCTTAAAAACTGGTGGCAGGCAACACTCAACGAATGCTCAGGTGACAGCTTCCGGCTGGAGTTCGATAAAGGAAGGCTTATAGTCTATCTTAAATTCAGGGATTAGCAGCACCTTTAAAATTCAAGTCCTGCGGGTCATATAAATTTTCTGAATCATTGAAGTAGTTATCACAACCAACAGGATTTCTTCGAACTATATTCTTCCGTAGTATTGTTGTTATCTTGTTGGTTATTTTAATACTAATTGACAACTTTTTTATTATTTAAATTTCTATATTTGACATTATTGTCTAAACAATCTTAGTCTAATGAAAAGTATAGAATTTGGTGCATATATAAAATCCCAACGGGAAGCAAAAGGGCTTCCACAGCGTATTGTTGCCCATACAATTAATGTTGACACGAGCACATTGTCTAAGATGGAATTAGGCGAAAGACAAATTACTTTTTCGATGGTTAAAAGCCTTGCTGATGTTTTAGAAGTTGATTTCAAAGAATTGCAGATTAAATACATCATTGAAAAGCTAAAAGTTGAATTTGAAGGTCAACCCTATTTAAAAGATGCTTTAAGCATAGCTCTTAAAAAAATTGTATAACCTAAAAACCTAATGATAGAACCCGGTCAGATAATAAAAAATCTAATACCATCAGAATCTGTGACTATAAGTAAAGTTCAGAAGTTGGGGGCAATGTATTCCATTACTTATTCTGGTATTAACTCAAATAAAGTAAATACTAAAGTTATTGATGAAAACACCTTTCAAAATCTTAATGTCCTTACTTCAGAGGGTAGTTTCAATTTTACCGGTAATCCTGTAAGATTTTCTTTATTTGCTGAGGCTGAAAGAATTAATTCTGCATATCAGTTTGACCCTCTGTTTGCTGTTAATTGCAGTATTATTGACCCTCTACCACATCAGGTTGAAGCTGTTTATAAATATCTTTTACCCCTTCCAAAAATACGGTTTTTGTTAGCAGACGATACAGGAGCAGGTAAAACCATTATGACAGGCCTTTTAATAAAGGAACTCTTAATGCGTGGAATCATTGAAAGAATTCTTATAATAACACCTGGTGGCTTAACAAAACAATGGCAGGAAGATGAATTGGGGTTAAAATTTAATTTACCATTCAAACTGGTGAATCGAGCAACATTTTTAACAGACCCCAATATTTTTTCAAATTCCGACCGACTTATAACATCTATTGATTTTCTAAGAAGCGAAGATGTTCTGAATATTGTAAAAGAAACAAGCTGGGATTTAATAATAGTTGATGAAGCTCATAAATTATCTGCATTTGATTATGGACAAAAAAGATATGTAAGTAAAAGATATCAGGCTTTAGAAACTTTAGCAGCAAAATGCGAACATCTTTTACTACTAACTGCAACTCCACACAGAGGAAGAAGGGATACTTTTAAAAATCTACTGCAATTGCTCGATGAGGATATTTTTGCTTCTGATAGCCTGGTAACGTCCAGAATAAAAGAAATTGGTGAATCCGGAGTAAATAAATTCTTTATCAGAAGGCTTAAAGAAGAAATGAGAGATTGGGAAGGCAATCCGCTTTTCAAAGAACGACATACAAAAACTACTTTATATAGTCTCACACCCGAAGAGAAAAAACTTTATGATAAGGTAACCGAATATTTATCAAGGAAACGCGAGGAAGCTCAAGAAGAATCCAATATACATGTTTCTCTGGCATTAATGGTAATGCAACGACGATTAACAAGTTCTATTTATGCAATTATGCGAACATTAAAGAATCGCTATAATGCATTGAAAGGTTTAGTGGATGAACTTGCCCAAAACCCAAACCTTTGGAAACAAAAGCAAAAACTTGACCTTGACTTTCAGTCCTTGGATGATTTTGATGAATTTGACGATGACGAGAGAAGGATTAGAAAATATTTTATCTGACCCAAGAAAATTTAAACTCTTTACAACAGCGAAAAGCCCCAAAGAAATAAACGAAGAAGCTGAACAAGTAAGAGCCCTTGTGGAACTGGCTGAAAATTTATATAACAGCAACCAGGAGGAACAGAAATTTAAAAAACTTCGTGAATTGCTTCAAACGCAAGGAGTATTAGCAAAAAATGAAAAGCTGGTAATTTTTACAGAGCATAAAGATACATTAGATTACCTGGAACAGCGTTTACGCAACAATGGGTATCGCATTGCTACTATTCATGGAGGAAAAACTGTTGATGAAAGACGCTTGGCTCAAAGCGAATTTGCAAGAGATTCTCAAATATTAATTGCAACCGATGCTGCCGGTGAAGGTATAAACCTTCAATTCTGCCGTTTATTAATTAACTGGGATATCCCGTGGAACCCTACCAGGTTGGAGCAACGAATGGGACGTATTCACAGGTACGGCCAAAAACAAGATGTATTGGTTTTTAACCTTGTTGCTCAAAATACACGAGAAGGTAACGTTTTACATAGGTTGTTAAATAAGCTCGATTTAATTAGGGAACAAATGGGTGACGACCGTGTATATGATGTAATTTCAGATATTTTTGAAGGTGTGAACCTTGACGAAATTATCAATTCAACATTTAATGGGGCTTCTACAACATACGACCTCGCAATTGATAGTGAATTGACTGAAGAAAACGTTAAAAATAAACTGATTGAGAAAAAGGAAAAGCTGGGTTATAGCTCAATTAATTATTTGGATGCAAAAAGATTAAAAGAAGATTCCGACGAAAAACGACTACAACCTTTTTATATCAGGTTATTCTTTGAAAAAGCATTTAAAAATCTTAATGGGAAATACACCGAGATTCGAAAGTCAATATTCCAGATTGATGAAATACCGGAACCCATAATACAGGTATTAAAAGACGATTATAATATTTCTGCTGATATTAAACAGATTAAATTCTGCTTTGATAAGCAGGTTTTTCTTGACTACCAAAATCTTAGCGACTTAGGAAGGGTTCATTATATAAATCCGGGAAATCCTGTTTTTGATAGCCTTGTAAAAGTTGTGCGAAATGAATACAAAGAAGACATGCTGAAAGGTTCTATTCTTGTATCTCCCGATGATAAAACGGATTATTTTGCATTTTTCGTAAAGTCTCAGATTTCCGATAATAGGCCACATAAAGAAGGCGAAAGTATCGCTGACGAAAAGCTTTTATTTGTTCATAGTTCAGGTGAAACATTCCATGCAACTTCACCTGCCAAGTTTATTGATTTGCATGCCCCAAGTGTTTTTGCCAAAGAAATTACACCACCCGAGATTATTTCCAATGAAGAAGTAACCAATTGGTGTTTTGAAAACATTACCATGCAACAATTTGAAGATACAAAGGTACATGTTCAAAATGATGCGAATACCCGTAAACAATACCTCCAAGAAGCTTTCAATAGTATTATTATGGATTTACTGGCAGAAATTAATGAGCTCCAGGGTAAAATTCTTTTAGGGGAACAAAAAGTAGAGGACAAAATTCAACGAAAGCAAGAGAGAATTGAAGAACTAAAACGAAAAAGAGTTGAGAGACTTCAAAAACTTGAATTAATGCAGCAATTAAGTATGAAACCCCCTCAGGTTTTAGGCTGTGCCTATGTTGTACCTTTAACTCAGGTTGAGTATTCCTCGCATTATGGTATGAAGCGCGATGATGAAGTGGAAGAAATTGCTTTGAAAATTGCAATGGATTTTGAACAAAACAATGGTTGGAATCCTGTTGATGTCTCAGACGATAATACCGGATATGATATTAAAAGCATAAGCTCCGAAGGCCTTAAAAAATATATAGAAGTCAAAGGCCGTAGCGCTGATGGTGGCGTAATGCTTTCAGAAAATGAAATGAACCGACTGGCTCAACTTGAAGACAGCGCTTGGCTGTATATAGTGATTAATTGCAAATCAATACCCTCTTTGCATAGAATTCAAAATCCGGCTAATAACTTAAAATTTGAATTAAAATCGAAGGGTGTTCAATATTATCTTTCTATGGAAGAGTGGAAAAACAAATCGAATTAAGAATCTAAATTATATGATGGATTACATTAAAATATCCGGCTATAAATCAATAAAGGAGATAAATCTGAAATTGACCCCCATTAACATTCTGATTGGAGCTAATGGTTCAGGGAAAAGTAATTTTATTTCCTTTTTTGAATTTCTAAATAAACTCTGTGACCAAAAACTTGCTGAGTATGTTGCCATGAAAGGTGGCGAAGAAAAAATTCTTCACAAAGGTTCAAAAATAACTTCTGCGTTTAGTTTTGAAACAAGCTTTAATAATCGCACAAATGGCTATTCAGCATCGCTCAAGCGTGGGGATGAAGGTTTTATTATTAAGGATGAATTCTTAATATTTCGCGGAGATAAAGGCAGAAATATAAATTCCTTTGGTAAAGAAGCCTATATAAAAAAAACGGATAATTATCGGGCTAAATATGTGATAAGATTTCTTAATAGTTACAGAAAATACCATTTTCATGATACGAGTAAGAGCTCTCCTTTCACTAAAATGAGCCATAAAGATAACGACAGTTTTTTCCTGTACGAAGAAGGGCAAAATCTGGCTGCATTTTTATATACAATTAAGGAAGAAAACAAAATAGTGTACAACAGGATTGTAAAAAACATTCAGAGTATTGCACCATTCTTTTCCGATTTTTTCCTGCAACCAAATAGCGAAGGATTTCTAAGGTTGCAGTGGCAGGATAAATACAGTTCTAATGTATATGGCGCTCACGATTTTTCGGATGGCACAATGCGTTTTATCGCACTTACAACTTTGTTTATGCAGCCCGATTTACCGGCTACCATCATAATTGATGAACCTGAATTAGGATTGCACCCTTTTGCAATTACTAAACTGGCTGGGATGATAAACAGTGTTGCCGGTAAAGGAACACAGGTCATTGTTGCAACTCAATCTGCTGATTTGGTAAATCATTTCGAAGCCGAACAAATCATTACTGTTGACCAGGTTGATGGTGAAAGCCAGTTTAACAGGTTAACCTCTGATGAATTATCACAATGGCTCGATGAATATAGCATTGGCGATTTGTGGCAGAGAAACATAATTCAGGGAGGGCAGCCAAAATGAGTACAATAATGAAAAGGGTAATCATTATTTGTGAAGGCCCTACTGAAAAGGAATTTTGTTCAGATGTTCTGCAACCTTGGTTTATAAAGAAAAACATTGTAATCCAGACACCACTTATAAAAAAATCAGGTGGTGGTATAGTACCTTGGGAATCTCTGAAAAAACAAATTGAAAATCATCTGAAACAAGATACTTCTGCTTGGGTAACTTTATTAATTGATTATTATGGAATTCCCGAAAAATACAATTATCCAAAATGGGAAGAAGCCCATCGGGAACTAAATAAAACAAGGAGGATGGTAATCCTTGAAAATGGAATGAAACAGGACATTACAGATAATTTAAGAAATAAATTTATCCCATATATTCAGCTTCATGAATTTGAAGGCCTTTTATTTAATAATATAGATGTATTTATTAGGAATTTCGAAAAGGCTGAATTTAATGATTTTAAAGGATTTAAGTCCATTTTCGACACATACTCAAATCCCGAAGACATAAACGACCGTCCCGAATCTGCACCTTCAAAAAGATTACTACATCATATTGAGGGATATGATAAAGTAGTTTATGGAGCAACATTAGCTCAGGAAATAGGTTTGGAAAATATTAACTCCAAATGTCCTCGTTTCAAAGAATGGATTACAAAAATTGAAAATTGCTGATGAATTATAAAAAACTCATTGAAGTTGCCATGCCGATAAAAGAAATATCGGCAGAAAGTGTAAGCGTGATAAATCCATTCGACATGGTCATATTTCAAGTCTGCATAAATGGTGGGCAAGAAGACCTTTGCCCGTTTGCCGTGCAGTTGTATTTGCCAGCTTAGTACCCGACCCACTAGATGAAAATTGCCCGCAAGCATTTAAAGATGCTGTTGAAATATTATTAGGAAGGGAAAAAAATAAACAGCAAGGCGACCCTTATAAACCTTACGATAATATCCCCTGGACTTCTGTTGATGACTCAATGGAAGACAATTTGCGTAACCGGTTAATGATGTTTATTGGTAAATTCTCACCTGTATATCTCGAAAACGAAAAAAAAGGCAAAACCACCAATGCTAAAGACCTGCTAAGCGATTATAGCTTGATTAAATGGGATAATAAGAACAATGAAGAAATAATTAACAAAGCCCGCAAACTTATTTGGGTGGCACATAGTAGCGGACAATCTGGGACGGGCAGGCCTGACATCGTTTCCGAATTATTGGTTTCTTTTGATACCCATTACCAGGCCATAAAGCAAGCTGAAAAGGATTTGTACTGTATTCTCGACCGCCACATCGAAACTGATGAGGTAAAACAAAAACAAGCCAAACTGAAAAGCTCTATTGAAACTTTTCTCGATAAAATGCCAAAAGTATTTGACCCGTTTGCCGGTGGCGGAGCAATTCCCTTAGAAGCTTCACGTTTAGGATGTCGTAGTTTCGGAAATGATCATAAATCCTGTTGCACATATAATTCAAAAAGGAAGTCTTGAATTACCACAGAAATTTGGAAAAAAAATCATATTTAGCAAAGAGGAATTTATCAAACTATATGGAGAAATTGAATTTAATCTCATACCAAACGAAAAAAAAGTATTTAGAAATGGTAACGTAGTTGCGATAGAAATTGATAACCTCCTAGCCTTTGATGTCGTTCTATATGCTAACAAGATAATGTCTTCTGTGACAGATGAAATAATTCAATATTACTCCAAGGTTAAAAGTGATATGCCTCTTGTTTATTATTGGATTAGGGTCGCACATTGTACAAATCCTTCATGCAATGCAGAAGTACCTCTCATGAAGCAATTTTATTTATGTAATAAGGAGGGCAAGGAGATATATCTCAATCCGATTATAAATGGAAAAAATATTGATTTCGAAATAAAAAATGGTTCGTGCACAAATGATGGTTGGATAAAAAGAGGCAATTTAATATGCCCCTGTTGTAAGAATGTAACAACTGCTGCTGAGTTAAAAGAACAATTTATTAATGGTAGTTCATTTGATAGACTTGTTTGTGTTATAAAAGAAGGGCGTTCAGGAAAGGAGTACTATAAACCCAGTGAATCAGATTTAGAAATTGTTAAGAAAATTCCAAATCCAACTTTTCGACCTTCTGACAAGCTCCCAATAAAATATACCAAGGCAATGGCATTTTGTTTATGGGGTTTCAATGAATGGGGTCAAATATTTTCGGATAGACAATTATTATTTATAAACTGCCTTGTAAAGCATTGTATAAATATAGATATTCAATCAAATGATATAAATTATAAAAACGCAATTAGAACGTACTTAGGAATTTGGGTTGATCGTATGGCTTCAAGATTAACAAAATTTGGTCTTATTGATCTTGGAGGTGAAAAAGTTGTAGACTTATTTGGTCTGCAAGCTATACAAATGGTGTTCGACTATCCAGAAGTAAATCCACTCTTAATGGATCAAATCTCATGGATTGAAAGATATATATATTCAGAATCAATTGTTCCATTTCATACTAAAATCAGTAATGTCTCAAGTGGAGAAAAATATCAATTCGAAAAAAAATATTTAACGGCGGTAATTACTGATCCTCCATATTACGATTCTGTTGCATATGCTGATTTATCAGATTTCTTTTATATATGGTTAAAGAAAACTATAGGTAATTTGTATCCAGTTGTTTTTGCAACACCCAGACTCCTAAGTCAGAGGAATGTACTGCACTAAAGCATCATCATAACGATGATGATAAAAAAGCTAAAATTCATTTTGAAAATAAACTACAAAAGATATTCGAGTCAATTGAATACCAAACCAATGAAATAATAAGCATAATGTTTGCTCATCAAAGCACAGAGGCCTGGTCTACTTTATGTAATGCGATTCTTAATTCGAATATGAATATTACAGGAAATTGGGCAATTGGAACTGAAAAGAAGGGCGGATTAAAAGAAAACAAGGCTTTTTTATCCTCCTCAGTTACTGTTTCTTGTCTGCCCACTCAAAAACAAGATTTTGGAATCTATAAGGATGTTAAAATGGCCATTGAAGTAAATTTTGATAATGAAGTTAGAGAATTATTTAAGCTTGGTTTCCGTGGTGCCGATCTTCTTACAGCATGTTTTGGTCAGGCAGTTAGCGTTTTTGGCAATTACGAAAAAGTGGAAAAGGCTGATGGTAGTATAGTTACAGTTGCTGAACTGCTTGATTTAGCCCGCGAAGCTGCTTTTAATGCCATTATCAGCGATATTGATACCGATGATGTAACTAAGTTTTATATTGGATGGCTTAACCTGTTCGGTTTTACACAAGCCGAACACGATGATGTAAGGCGTATAACCCAAATCGGTTTGAATATCGATACTAACGAACTTAATGCGGGCCATATACTTTTATCAGCAGGTAGTAAACAAACCCTTGCCGATTTCAGGCAACGTAACGAATTGAGTAACAAACTGGGCGAATACCAGGAAAGTTATACAATTGACCGTGTACATAAAGCAATGCTGCTTTATTCCGGATCAAAAAGGAGTGTTTTATTACAATTTATAGCGGAATATGCAAATACTCCTGATAGCAATTTCTGGCGTGTTGCTAATTCATTGGCCGAAGTATCTGCCAAATGGTAGTGACGACCACAAAGAAGTAACAGGCCTTATTGCAAATAAAGAGAGTTTAATCAGGGAATCAAAAAATATAGTTAGCAGAATCCACAACTCAATTAGGGTTGGATTTTAATTAAAAAGAAACAAACATATCATGAGCCAGAAAATACAAGACAACTTATTTAAAGCATTAGGCTTATTTATAGAGGCCATGCGCCCCTATGTTGTACATATTTTATCGCAGGAGGTAAATGAAAAATGGCCGGCAATGTATTTCGATGCTTTAACCATTCTACAAAAAGAAAACTGGAACCATGCGATTAAAAGTGGTACAACCCCTGAAAACCTGATTGATTTTCACAACCTGAAAGGATTTTCTTTAAAATATAAAGATTTGCTCAGGGAAGATTTCGGCAAAAAAATAAACAGTTTACCTACCTGGTTCGAAGAAATTGCCGAAATACGAAATAAATGTTACCATCATCAGGAATTGGACGATTTGGAAATACAAAGAGGGTTTAATAACATCCAGATTATTTCCAAGCATCTTAAAATGGATGAATTGGAAGTAGCCATAAGGAATCTTCAGCAAAATAAAGAAGATGTTGAACAAGCTGAAAAAATCAACTTTCAGGTTGAGAATGCATCAGGCCTTATTCCATGGTTTCACAATGTAAAACCCCACATGGATATCCGGCAAGGCAATCTTGATGAATCGGTTTTTGCTGCCAATCTTGCCGAAGTTGCATTGGGCAATGGAAGGGAAATATATCAAAACCCAATTACTTTTTTTTCTAAAACCTTTTTCACTTTAGGGCTTAAAACAGTAGCCCGTCGGGTTATTAAAGGATTAAACGGCCAGGAAGATGCAGAAAACCGGGTAATTTCTTTACAAACCGGCTTTGGTGGTGGTAAAACACACACATTAATATCCTTGTATCATATTGCTCGAATGGGTGACAAAGCCCTAAAATCCGACTATACAAAAACACTTATTGAATTTACTGGCGAACCTAAATTTTCACAAGCTAATATTGCAGTTTTTACCAATACTACCAACGACCCTACACAGGGCAGAAATATTGATGGAATTAATATTAAAACTTTTTGGGGTGAAATAGCCTTTCAATTAGGCGGCAAAGAAGCCTATAGCATTATAAAAGCCAATGATGAAAACCGTACTTCTCCTAAAGGACTTTTCAAAAAAGTACTGGAAAAAACAAAACCAGCCTTAATATTAATCGACGAGTTAGCTGATTATTGTGTGGCAGCATCGGGCATTCAGGTGGGTGCTTCTTCATTGGCTGACCAGACCATTAGTTTTATTCAGGAATTATCTGAAGCCGTTTCAGGCACGAATAATTGTGTAATGGTAGCAACTTTGCCCGCCAGTGATAGTGAAGTTGCTAACTCAGCTCAAGCCTCTCAGATACTTACAAGCCTAACAAACAGGCTTACCCGCGTTGGAGCAGATACAAAACCTGTCGCCGATGAAGAAATATTCGAAGTAATTAGGTGGCGTTTATTTGAAAATCTTGGGAACCAAGACAGGTTGAAAAAGTTATTAATGCATATTCCACATTATATAATGAATTTGGTTCGGAATTGCCATCAAATGCACCCAAACTGGAATACAAGGAAAAACTAAAAAAATCTTATCCTTTCCATCCTGAGTTAATTGATATGTTCAGGGTACGTTGGGCAAGTAACCACGATTTCCAGAGAACCCGTGGCGTATTGCTTTTACTTGCCTCTGTTGTATCGATTTATGGAAACGCCAATCAAGCCTTGTAGGTATAAATACTTTAATTCATACTTCTGATTTAGATTTTAACAACCTCGATGCACTTAGTGGCCAGCTTAAAAAATTATACGGTAATGGTTACGACGCAGTCATAACAGCCGATGTCTCGGGTACTTCATCCAATGCTTTTAAGATTGATGACAATAAACCCGAATATGGTAATCATATGCTTACAAGGGGCATTGCATCTACTATTTTGTTAGGAAGTTTTGGGGCAACAAGCTCAAATAAAGGAATGAGTATTCAGGATATTAAACTTTGTATATTCAAAACCAGGTTCTTTTAATCATAACAGTGTTAAATGGTGCTCTCGATTTATTGGAGGGCAATGCACATTATTTGTATTATTCATCTACAGGGGTATCATCAAAACGATATTGGTTTCACACAAAGCCCAATATTAATATTTTAATCAATCAGGCAAAGAACGAAATCAAATCAGTTGAAATAAATGCTGAAATATCTAAAGCGTATCAATAGTAAAATAAATACCATAAACCTTTTCACCCCATTGGTTGATCCATCAGATGATATACCGGAACAGCGCAAACCTACTTTGATAATTTTAGGTCCACAGCATTACGCAAACCCCGATTCGGTAAATGGTAATACCAAACCCGTAATTCTAAAGCTTGCCACGAAAAAGGGCAACAGCGACCGAATATACAGGAATACAATCCTGTTTTTAATATGTTCTGAAATAGGTATAAGCAAACTGCAAAAGGATATAAGCGAATACCTTGCATGTGACAAAATAAGAAGTGAGTACCAAAGCCAATTAGAACATGACCAAAAAGAAGAAATAAGGAAGAAAATTGAAGAATATTCAAAATTGGTAAACAATTCCCTTGTATCTGCTTATTCTATTGTAGTTAAATATTCTGCAACTAAAGGCATTGAAAAGTTGATTCTTAAACAGTTTAAGGACAGTTTGGATTTACAGATTAATGCGACATTAATTGAAAGACTTAAGAATGAAGAGTGGCTTTTAGAATCGGTAGGCTTAGGTACATTGCGCAAAAATAACCTGTTCCCAACAATAGATAATCCGGTTAAAGCAAAGGATATTTATGAAGCTTTCCTGCGGTTTGATGATAAACCAATGATAAACAATATTTATGCCGTTCAGGATAGCCTGTTAAGATATTGCATTAACGGTGAGTATGCCATTGCAACAGGAGAACCGGGTAATTTCAATAAAATATATTATAAAGAGCCGGTACCATTTTTTGACGTTTCTGATACAACCTATTGGCTTGTTGATAAAAGCCTGTATAAAGTTCCAGAAGAAACAACAAAACCAAACGTTGAAGAAAATCCCGATGGTACAAACGGAGATAAAGATAAACCTTCACAACCGGAACCGGAAGACAAAGATCAAGCCTATAAATCATTCAAAACAATAACAATTTCAGGTAGAGTAGATGTTGCAAATTACCCTCAGCTATTTACCAGCTTTATTATGCCGTTGAGAGATAATCAGGTTGAAATTGAGATTAAAATCAAGGGTAAAACAACAAAAGTAAATACCAATATCAGAAAACAGCCAGCAATATAAAATAACCAAAGAATCTGCTAAACAATTAGGATTAAATTTTGAAGAGGAATAAAATAAATTGATCCGAAGCCAGGTGTCATAACACTTTTGAAATAGATGCCTGCCTGAAGATCCCCAGTCTGTCTTATAGAATAATATGAAAGTCATTCAAAACCTATTGATTGACTTCACAAGATTCATCAGCTGAGCCCTGCTTTTTACATTGGTCTTGATATAGATCCTGTGAGTATGATCCTTGACAGTCTGGAGGCTGATAAACAATTTCTCGGATATCTCCTTATTGCTGAGTCCATTGCAGATCTCCTTTACTATATCTTTCTCTCTTGGTGAGACATCATATATCCTGCAGAACTCATCAAATGAGATATTCTTTTCAGGTTCTTTTGGTTTCGGAACTGTTATTTCGGCGCCATAGGTGAGATAAACAGGCAGAAAAGCATTGCCTGCAAAAAATGTCACAATAAAAATGTATCCGATCAAAGGCTGTCCTTCAAAAAAGTAAACCGGAACGCACTGCATCAGCATTATTATTAAAAGTCCCGAGGCAATAACTGTTCTGTCAAAAGAACTGATGAACTGTTTTTTCTTTTTACTGAAATAGAAAGCAAAGCGGAAACGCCGGCGTAGATCAGGTTCATTGCAATGAAACATATCCTGAGAAGCAATGCGGACTCAAATGGCCCTCTTCCGGCAACCTTGTAGCCGATAAAGACGATTGCGGTGAAATTCAGTATAAGGAAGCCGAATACAAACCAGTTGCTGCATATTCTGCCTGATAATCCGCATGAGAGTCTTATCAGCATAAGCCATGCAAAAACCAGGAATGGAAACCCGAGCAGTCTCGAAATATCCGTTATCCGAACCAGGAGATCGGCAGAAATATATGGTGTAAGATATGCCTTTACCAGTATCTGCCCCCAGATTCCATAAAACCCGAAAGTGAAAATGAATACCTGGAAATAGAGAAGCGCAGAGAAAATTTCATTATGATTCCTGTTTCTGAGCCTCGACGAAAGAATAATTCCTCCGGCCGCCATAGCGACTGAAATTATGAAGACCAGGTAAGTAATATAATGTAACATTCAATCGAAAGATATAAAAATCCGTGAATACGGTAAAATCAGACCCTACCAAAGTAGTATGCGGCAACTAAAGTATTGAAAATATAATTCACTACCATAGTATGAAGTCCGGATTAAAATGGAGGCGTAAGTTTGCTTCATAAAAATTGATGCGATTTAAATATTTAACTATGGAAACAAATAATGATTACAGACTCGTACCGACTTTCGGTGACAGCTTTGGAACAGGATGGAGGGTAATGATGGATAATTTTCTCAGATTGTTCCTCGTGGTAATAATCCTGGCAATCCTGACGGCGCCTTTTAAAATGCTCGATTTCAAATTTAATGCCAATGATCTTGAGCATACCTGGTGATATCTTTGGGGGGCATGACATGAAACACATGTTCGCTGTTGGCTCGCTCGGAATTATTGCGGCTTTCTTCGGACTGGTCGCATTCCTTTACGCCATCCTGGTGGCCCCGGTATTTACTTATGGAGGAGATATGATCTTTGTCCAGAGTGTGAGAAAGATCAAACCCGATTTTGAATTGCTCATCAAAGGGTTTATTCAGAACTATCTTCATATTGTTCTTGCCAGCCTTCTGGTTACTGCTCTCATTATACTTGGATTCTTTCTTCTTATTGTACCCGGGATCATAATTGCCTGCAGACTGGTGTTTGTATCATATATTGTAATGGACAAAAAACTCGATCCGATTGAAGCTGTTGAGATGAGCTGGAGGCTTACCAGAGGTCATGCCTGGCAGATATTCCTCATGGGATTTGTATCTTTCTTCATAGTTCTTTTCGGACTGCTAATGCTTATTGTGGGAATATTCCCGGCAATAATATGGGTATCAAGTTCATTTGCTGCACTTTATGAATCTGTCCTGAAGGAAAAAGAACCTGCAGTAGCCACCCAACCTGCAGTTCAATAATTCTCCTTATCTTTTTTCATATTTCACCCTGCCGGAACAGGTTCAGTCCTGTTCCGGCTATTTGCATTTGATCGGGAAAATTGCTTAACTTTATACTTTCCACTTAACCCTTTATTACTATGAAGACAAGATTACTCTTTTTATTACTTGCATTATCTATAATCCTGCCATCATCTTCATTCGGACAGTTTGGCGGGGTTGTAAGAAGGGCGGTAAACAGGCAGATCAATAATGAGGTCGATTCAGCGCTGGACAAAAAAGTGCAGGATGAACAGAATAAGAACAAGGCACAGAAAGCTGAGGAAGAAAAAGCAAAGCAGGCAACCGTTCAGAAAGAAGATGAAGCAGCTGGAAAGGATGCTGATGCCGGTAATTCAGGTAACGCGGGTGAAAACGGCAATGCTGATGCCGGAGGTGCAGCTTTCAGCGGTCTTTTTGGCAATAAAGTTACACTGAAATATAAGGACGATTACAGTTTTACTTCCAGGATCCATATGGTTACAGAGCAATACGATAAAAAAGATGTAACCAAAATGGATTTCTTTATGTTCTACAGCGCCAATAATCCTTCGATCGGAATTGAAACTGAGACTATAACCGATGAGGAGAATGAGACCGAAATAATGGCTAAAATGGTTATGGATGGAGAAAATAAGATTTTCCTCATGCTGACTGATGCAAATGGCATGAAGATGGGAACTATCTCTGAGATTCCTGAAGAAAATACAACCGTAATGGGACCTGATGGGAAACCGGTGAAAAACTACACTCCTCCCACATTCACCAAAACGGGAAACACCAGGGTTATTGCAGGATATAAATGCGATGAGTATAAGTTTGAGGATAAGGAAAACAAGACTTCAGGTAAGGTATGGTTTACTAAAGAGGCTAAGCTGAAAATTGACAAGAGGGGATGGAATAGTTCAAACATGTCATATTACTATGGAAGTCATGAGTTCGATGATGGAATCATTCTTGCCAATGAAGCTTATGATGACAAGGGAAAAATCCAGTCAAAATCTGAGACAATCGAGATAAACGAGAATTTTCCCCACAAGATTACAGTTACCGGTTACACGCTGAGGCAGATGAATCTGAATAAGAAATAGGAACATTGGCCTATTGTTGTAGGGACATGACATGTCATGTCCCTACAACATTTTCCTTATTTTCGCAAACCTTAACAGCAGCTTCTTCTTCCCTTCTTTTTCAAAATCGACAGTAGCCGTAGTATTTGGAGCCTGTCCTTCAATGGAAGCAATTATACCTTTTCCGAATCTCTCATGTTCAACGATATCGCCTTCGAGCAAAATCTGAAGGATCGGTTATTATAAATTGTGAGTTTCCGCTGACCGCTTTTGAGGAGGTCTGAACGGGTTTCAACCGGGGACTTTTCATGAATGCAGGCGCCTCTTCCCTTATAGATGTGGATGAAACAGGGCCACCCCCGCTTAAGCGTGGTGTTTTTGTAAAAGCTTTTCCGCCTGTCTGGGGGTAATGAAGAAATTTATTATCTATTTCGGAGAGAAAACGGCTTGCGCTGCATCTTTCCAGGTTTCCCCACTTATACCTGTTCAGTGCATAACTGAGCGTTACCTGCTTCTCGGCCCTGGTAACTGCCACATAGAAAAGCCGCCGTTCTTCTTCAAGCTCCCTGGGATTATTCACAGACATTGGCGAAGGGAAAAGGGTGTCCTCCATCCCTACAATATACACATGCTTGAATTCCAGACCCTTTGCAGAGTGCATTGTCATAAGAGTAACTTTATCGCTGTTCTCTTCCGACTGATCATCCTGGTCGGTAAGCAAAGCCACGGTAGCCATATATGCTGCCAGGTTCGAAGGTTCGCCATTAGTCTCCGCCGATTCGGTAAAGACTTTAATTGCATTTAGAAGCTCTTCCATGTTTTCGTACCTGCTTACCTCTTCAGGTGACTTTCCCTCTTTCAGCTCACGCATTATTCCTGAACCTACAGCAATTTCCCTTGCTTTTGTGAATGCATCAGTATCCTCAGCGGCCCTGGCAAGGTGATTGATTGCCTGCGCATAGGAGAGAAGCTTCTTAGCGGTACCCTGGTTGAACTGTTCAGTGAATTTTCCTGCTTCGGCTACTATGTTCCAGGCCGGGATATTCAGAGATGCTGATAGTTCAAACACCTTGTCGATTGTAGTGTCGCCTATGCCCCTTTTCGGATAGTTGATCGATCGCTTCAGCGCCTCTTCATCATTCGGGTTGATGACCATCCTGAAATATGACAGGATATCCTTGATCTCTTTCCTGTCATAAAATGATAATCCACCATATATTCTGTATGGTATATTCTTTCTCCTGAGCGTTTCCTCGAAAATCCTCGACTGGGCATTTGTCCGGTAAAGGATAGCAAAATCCGACCAGTGAAGCTGATTGGAGAATCGCTTGTCGAAGATATCTGAAGCCACATTGAAACCTTCTTCAGAATCTGTCATCGACTGAAACACCCTGATCTTGTCGCCGGTTTCGTTCTTTGAGTAGACATTTTTCCGGATCTGGCCTTCATTATTCGCTATGATTGTATTGGCAGCCTCTACTATTGTTTGTGTCGACCTGTAGTTCTGCTCGAGCTTGAACAGCTTATATTCCTTGTAATCCTTTTCGAATTCAAGGATATTCTCAATACGTGCCCCACGGAATGAGTAAATGCTCTGGGCATCATCTCCAACCACGCACAGATTATGATGCCTGGCAGCCAGTTTCTTGACAATCAGGTATTGTGAATAGTTGGTATCCTGGTATTCATCAACAAGAATATATGAGAATCTTTCCTGGTAAGATGCCAGAACAGCAGGAAAATCCCTGAAGAGGATATTGGTATTCAGCAGCAGGTCGTCAAAGTCCATTGCATTTGCCCTGAAGCACCTTTGGGCATAGATCCTGTATATGTCTGAAAGGAGAGGCATCCTG
This sequence comes from uncultured Bacteroidota bacterium, assembly GCA_963744745.1. Taxonomy (GTDB): domain Bacteria; phylum Bacteroidota; class Bacteroidia; order Bacteroidales; family VadinHA17; genus LD21. Next base: position 936,131 of record CAVUVD010000014.1, read on the forward strand.
CTTGCCTTGTCATATTCCTGCAATGACGCGTCACCGGCATACATGCCTGCCGTTATCAGGTTATTCTTGGCCGCAGATATTCTTGATGCAATTGCACCGGGTTTATATACATTATCATCGATGTTGAGCTCTCTGATGATCGATCTGATGAGGCTTTTTGAATCGGATGTATCGTAAATTGTAAAGTTTTGTTTGTACCCGAGCTTTTCAGCATCCATCCTTAATATCCTTGCAAAAATTGAATGGAATGTTCCCATCCAGAGATGCCTTGCAACCTGGGGATCAATTTTCCTGACGATCCTTTCTTTCATCTCCCGGGCAGCCTTGTTAGTGAATGTCAGTGCCAGTATTTTTCCTGCCGGGACGCCCTTCTGCAGAAGATGAACGATCCTGTAGGTAAGAACTCTTGTCTTACCGGCGCCGGCGCCAGCAATGATAAGCGCCGGACCTTCGGTGTTTAAAACCGCCTGTCTCTGGGTTTCATTCAGATCGTTCAGGTATTCTTGTGTCATATTTATTGGCTGAAATTACAGCGTAAAACAGGTCGCGCAAATTTAGTAAATAACTGCTCACTGAATGGTATGAAGATTTATGGTTCACATTTATTTATTAACATGCGATTCTGTTTAATATTTCTGTGCCTGAAAGAATATTTTAAACGCAGAGTTCGCAGAGATGCTACGCAGAGGACGCAGAAAAGAGGTCTTCTGGTGTTAACTCACGGTGGCGCTGAGCGAAGAAAATATCCGTTCCCTGCGTTTAAAAAAAAAGTATCTTTAGAATCTAACTATAAAAGATGTATAAAAGCATTTTGATACTGGCCATAATCTTGTTTTTTTCTGGCTGTAACGAGAAAAGCACTCATCTCAGATTATGGTACGATAAGCCGGCGGATTCAAGTGTTCCTGACAGTAAGAACGGCTGGCAGAACGATCCTGAATGGCTGAAGGCTCTTCCTGTCGGTAATGGTTTTCTCGGAGCCATGGTATTCGGCGATGTGGACCTGGAAAGAATTCAGCTCAACGAGAAATCTCTCTGGTCAGGAAGCCCTGATGATAACGATAATCCTGATGCATACGCTTCACTTGACAGGATCAGGCAGTTGTTATTCTCAGGAAAATACAAAGAGGCATCTGAGCTCACTCTTAAAACTCAGGTTTGTAAGGGAGCAGGTTCAGGTCATGGAAATGGCGCAAATGTGCCTTTTGGCTGTTACCAGACTCTTGGCGATCTCTGGCTCGACTTCGGAACAAGTTCCGGCTTTGATGAATATCACCGGGAGCTTGATCTTGAAAGCGGAATTGTACGTATCTCATATATTAAGGATGGAGTAAAATTTGACCGTGAGATATTCAGCAGCTTTCCTGACAGGGCTCTTGTCATTCACCTGACTTCATCAAAAAAAGGAAGCCTGAACTTCAATGCTCATTTGAACCGTCCTGAGAGATATCAGACTAAAAGTGAGGGATCATCACTCGTTATGTCAGGAGTTCTCAGCGATGGAAAGGGAGGTGAAGGAATGCATTATGCAGCCAGGTTGTCAGGACTTACAAGTGATGGTGAGATCAGTTATTCTGACAGTTTAATGCATGTTGAGAATGCCAGTGATGTGACTCTGTTCCTGACAGCAGGTACTGACTATAAACAGGATTATCCCGGTTATAAAGGTGATGATCCGGTTATTTCGACATTACGGCAGCTCGAAAAAGCGTCCTCTTTCTCATATAATGACCTTCTCGAAAGGCATACCCGGGATTATTCTTCATTATTCAATAAGGTAAGCCTGAAGTTATCTGATGAGAAACAGGATACTATACCAACTGACAGGCGTCTCCGGAACAGTGATGATCTCCGTTTACACGAGATTTATTTTCAGTATGGAAGATATCTTCTCATTTCTTCTTCACGGGAAGGATCGTTACCCGCAAACCTTCAGGGAATCTGGGCAAACAAGATTCAGACTCCCTGGAACTGCGACTATCATACAGATATAAACGTTCAGATGAATTACTGGCCTTCAGATATGACGAATCTGTCGGAATGCCATGGACCGTTGACAGAGCTGATAGAATCTGTCGTTAAGCCGGGTGAGAAAACTGCCCGAATTCAGTATCATGCCGATGGCTGGTGTATTCATCCTATAACAAATGTGTGGGGATTCACTGCCCCGGGGGAACATCCTTCCTGGGGTCTTCATGTCGGAGCCGGTGGATGGCTTTGTCAGCATCTCTGGGATCATTATACCTTTACTCTTGATACGGCTTATCTTAAGAGGATCTATCCTGTTATGCTGGGCTCAGCAAAATTCTATCTTGACTGGCTGATAAAAGATCCGGTCACCGGAAAGCTGGTCTCGGGGCCTGCATCCTCGCCTGAAAATACTTTTATTGCTCCGGACGGATCGAGGGCTCAGATCAGCATGGGCCCATCTCATGACCAGGAAGTGATTCATGAACTGTTCACTAACATATTGAAAGCAGCTAAAGTCCTGGATAATACAGAACCGGTTTTGCAAAGTATAGATTCGGCTTTAAATGATCTTGCTCTGCCAGGAATAGGTTCGGATGGAAGGTTGATGGAGTGGCAGCATGAATTTCAGGAGACAGAGCCGACCCACCGTCATGTTTCGCATCTGTATATGCTTCATCCCGGTAATAGCATAGATCCGGCGAAAAACCCGGAACTGGCCGATGCTGCCAGAAAAAGCCTTGAGGTAAGAACCGACATCGGAACAGGTTGGTCGCTTGCATGGAAAGTGAACTTCTGGGCAAGGCTTGGGGACGGAGAGAGAGCATATAAGCTTTTAAAGAATGTACTTAGGCCGATAGAAACATATGGTACAAACATGTCGAATGCAGGCGGGACTTACCAGAACCTTTTCTGCGGACATCCGCCTTACCAGATCGATGGCAATTTCGGAGCCACTTCAGGAATCGGTGAGATGCTGCTGCAGAGTCATATTCAGGAAGGAGATAACTGGAATATCCGGCTGCTTCCTGCTCTTCCGGATACCTGGTCATCCGGTGAAGTTAAAGGTCTTATAGCAAGAGGCGCTTTTGAAGTTAGCATGAAATGGAATGATCGAAAACTAATTTCATGCACCATAAAATCATTGAAGGGTGGAGTGTTGAATTTGAGATATGGAGATAAGAGCTTTTCTGCTTCGGCTATGCCCGGAATGAATTATGAATTTGATGAGGAATTGAATTTGAAAAGAGAACATTTAAAAATTTAACGCAGATTACGCAGAGAAAAACTCAGGGAACGCAGATAAGAGTTTATAATTCTTCAGGACTTTCTTTGCGACCTCTGCGAACGATGGCATAGAGGGGAGGCAACTCTGCGATCTCTGCGGTTAAAATTAGCTATATATTTTACTTAATATTATTAGAATACTTGTATATGAAGAGATATGGACAAATTATCCGGGTTATCTCTTAAATTCATTAATATTGCAGGAGAATAAAGCAGGCAAACAAACGTTTAATTTTAGATTCAGATAACCCTGTGCGCTATATTTTTCTGATTATTGCCTCCATTCTGCCTCTGATAACCGCAGCGCAGCTCACCGCCCCGGGCAGCAGGGCAGTCAGGTATACAAACTACACCTCCTCACCCTCTCTTAAGGATCCCATTTTTATTTTCTGCAATAGCTCAGGCACCCAGCAAGGTGAAATGAGAGCAACAGTATCCCGGGGAACAGGGCCTTTCAACTTCAGCTGGTACAAATGGGACGATGTGCTGAATACATTCAGCATTCTGATCAAGACTGAAACAGGAGTATCCAACTCAACAATAAGTACTCTTGATGAGGGAGGTTACAGGGTAATCATTACAGGCGGATACGACACCACACTCACGGGCTGGATTCATCTCGACAGGCCTTACTCAAATGCAAGCCTTCAGAACAGAACATGCGATTATGTGGCTTTAAAAGGATTGGCTGCAGCTGATACATTCCTGTACAGTGATCCTGCAACCGGTGTGCATCTGAAGCTGCCAAATGCAGTGAAATTTCTTTGGTCATCCAACCCGCAGTCAGTAATTCCTTTCCCCGATTTTGAGATCAATCCCCAGACATTCACACCACCGCTCGAGAATGTCACATACAATCTAATGGTTACCGACAGCTTCGGATGCGTAAGCCAATCATCATTTCTGTATGAATCCATTCATGTTAAAGCTGAGTTTTCTGCCGATCCTGTAAAAGGTGAAGCCCCTCTTGAAGTGGTTTTTACTGATAAATCAATCAGGGCGAATAAAAAGTATACATGGGATTTCGGTGAGTTTACTCCCGACAAAAAGAAAGTGCCTGAATGGGAGGTCGGTACGGATTCCTTGTGGATATTTGCCGAACCATTCACACATAAATACTATAAACCGGGTAAGTATTCAGTTAACCTTATAATTGAGAGTAATCTTGGTTGTATTGATTCCTTCAGGCTCGAACCCGAGATTGAGGTTGAAGAATCAGTTCTTGAAATCCCGAATGTCTTCAGTCCCGATGGCGACGGTATAAATGATTATTTCATTCCTGAGAAAAAATCGCTCAGGTTTATTTCCATAGAGATTTTCAGCAGGAGCGGAATACGTGTATATAATTTTATTGGTGAAGGGGAGGATCTTGCCGGCTGGCAGGGCTGGAACGGCAATGTGAATGAATCATCAATCAAAGCCAGTCCGGGAATTTATTATTATTTCATTCGTGCCCTTGGTTGGGACGATATAAAATACGATTCGAAGGAACAACGGGGGTTTGTGTATTTGTACCGGTAATGTATGTAGAGACGGGCTATAGCCCGTCTCTACAGCGCAATGCCATTATTATACCGGTAAATTTTCCATCATGAACCCGATCCAATTCCCGCCCATTATATTTTCAATATCCTGTTCCCTGTATCCTTTCTCTCTCAGCATAGGTGGAATTTTCTGAAGGTCAGCGATCGTTTCCACCTCAACAGGGCACTGTTCCCTGCCAAAAGCGCCGTCGAGGTCTGAACCGATGGCAGTATGCAGTGAATCCCCTGCAAGCTGGCAAATATGATCAATATTGTTGATTACCTGCTTTAATGAAACACCCATTGTCACAGGATCCGATTTCCCTGTCTCCCAGCCGGGAACCAGCATCCATGCATCAAGGGCGACTCCAATCACAGCATCCCTTTGTGTCAGCTGCCTTATCATGTCATCGGAGAACTGCCTGTTATGAGGGGCAAATTTTCTGCAATTATTATGGCTTGCCCATACAGGACCGTTAAAAATATCCAGCGCTTCTGGAAAGCTGTCGACTCCAAGATGTGAAGCATCGAGTATAATACCCAGCCGCTCCATCTCTTTTAGCAATTGCCTGCCTTTGTCACCTATTCCTCCACTGGCGTTTGTTCCCTGTGCGTATGTTCCCGGGCCATAATGAGCGGGACCAACAGCTCTTAACCCGTATTCGTAAGCGATTCCGAGATGGTCAATAGTGACGATCGAATCAGCGCCCTCGAGACTCAGAACATAACCGATTGGTGTCTTGCTGTCCGGTTTTTCCCATAGATCAAGATGCTTTTTCAGATCAGCGTTTGTCTTTATCTGTGACATTTCACCGGCTCTCTCCATTTCGCGGTACCAGGCCAGCTGACCCTGAGTCTGAGCCCAGGCTTGCTCAGGAGAATGCCATCCGGGAATAGGATTTTGTTTCTTCACATATCTCGCTATCTGGGTCGCGACGCATAAACCGATGTTTCCTTCTCTCATCGCTTCAAAGCTGACAGTTCCCTTTCCACGGTCAGGCTTATCAGTCATCCCTTTTTCACTGTCACGTATCTCCTGCACGCTCCACCTGAAATCACGGTTCCATTCGAGTGCATTCATTGACAGGTCGAGATGACCATCAGCGACAAAGATTTTTTTACCATCGTGGTGATTAAGTTTCATTTTAATACATATTATTATATTGATTATAATATATATATGAAGTGAGCATATTAAATCGTGATCTTCCTTCTTCTCGCAATAATTTCCCATTCTTCAGCAGCAATGCCATTCCTCACAACCGTAGCTTTATCATGCCGGTCTATTGTGGGGCAGATATGCCAGGGTATTCCGTAAAGAACATCTCCGGTTTTGTACCTGTCGGCTTCGGGAGTATTTATAATGAGGTGTTCCTCATTATGCCCGGTGAACCTGTATTCTGAAAGTTCAGGGAAAGTAACTCTCGGGTGAGGCATCTCCGATGCAACAGCTTTATGTCCAAGATCCAGGCAGAGCAGGTCGGCAGCCGGTTTGCTGACGACTCTTGTAAGGAGCACCGCTGCATTAAGGAAATCAAGATCTTTATAAGTCCGGGCGTAACCGGAATCCCACAGCAGGGTTGTTCCCGGACTCAGGTCAGAGTTCCCGTGAGCTGCGTGTACAGGAAATGTTGGGGTTCCTCCGGCCACGATCCTGATGTTCCGGAAGCCTTCATTCTCAAGAGTCATGATCATTTCCGATACCGGAGCGAAAGCAGCGGCGCAGATCTCCCTCCGCTTCTCCGGATCGGGCTCATGTATATGGCCATCGTAAACATGAAGGCCTTCTGCTATCAGCATTGACGAAGAGCATATTTTCCTGTACAGCTCTGCAGCTTTTTTCCCCGGAGTAATCCCGGTGCGGTCCATTCCAACATTGATATCAAGCCAGAGTCTGGTAATTGAATTATACTTCTCCGCAATCAATGCAATTATTTCGACATCTTTTTCATTGTCGACGATACAGGCAATATTAGCGGAGGCATATCTTTTTTTCAGGCTAAAAAACCGTTCAAGATTTGGTCCGACAGGCTGCATTGCCAGGAGGATGTCTTTAACACCGCATTCAGCAACCATTTCGACTTCAGAGATTGTGGAACATTTGAATTTCGATATTCCGGATTGCATCTGCAGCCTGACTACCTCAGGCATCTTATGCGTCTTTACATGAGGACGCAGGCGAACAGCGCCTCCGGCAATCCCGATCATCTTTTTGATGTTCTTCTCAATCCTGTCAGGATAAACAAGGATGGCAGGTGAATTTACTTCGTCAATATTCTTTACTTTGAACCAGTGGCTGTCTTCACTCATTATAAGATTCTATTTCGAATATTGCCTCGACCTCAATTGCCATGTTACCCGGAAGCATCGCTCCGACAGCGCTCCGCGCGCCTATACCGTTTTCCTCACCAAAAACATCGGCCATAAGCTCGCTGAAACCATTTATAACAGCAGGCTGTTGTGCAAAATCAGGTGTACTGTTGACCATACCAAGTGTCTTTACAAGCCTTTTGATCTTTTTAAGCTCGCCATAATGGGCTTTGATTGTTGCCAGCATGGACAGTCCTACCTGCCTTGCAGCCTGCTTTCCAGCCTCGAGGTCGAGATCTGCTCCGACTCTGCCTTTAATTAGTGTGCCATCTGATTTTAGCGGCCCATGGCCTGATACATAAAGGAATTTACAGGAAACTACAACCGGTTTGTATACCCCGGCAGGTTTCGGTACTGGTGGAAGTTCCAATCCAAGTTCTTTGATTCGTGCATCCGGATCGTGTGTCATATTGATTGAGTTTTAGTGTGTATAAATAGTGTAATTTTTGATTTACCAATATTGCTCAGGACACGGGCGGAGGGCAGAGGGCGGAGGGCAGAGGGCAGGTCAGCAGGAATGATATTCACCTGCTCCCTGCTCCCTGCTCCCTGCTAAAGGAGTTCGGCCCTGAACACCGTTACAGCCTGTCCTGAAATATCGACCCTGTTGTCTTTCAGGGATACTTTCAGTATGCCTCCGCGTTTCGAGATCTGGTGGCATATAAAATCAGTCTTTCCTGTTTTGTGATGCCAGAAGGGAGCGAGGGCACATTGTGCTGAACCTGTCACCGGGTCTTCGTTGATACCAACTGCGGGGGCAAAGCACCTTATACTATAATCATATGACTGATCATCCGAAGGAGCAGTGACGATAAGATCTCCGTAAGGTGAGTCTTTCATTCGCATAAAATCAGGAGTGATATTGCTGAGATGACTTTCGTCCCTCACTACGGCAAGAGACCAGAAGTTACCTGTCTCATATAATTCAACAGGTTTAATGCCGGTAACTTTCCTGAATTCTGATGTATCTCCGACTTTTTTCAGGTTATCGGCCGGGAAATTCATTGTAATCCAGGAGCCGGACTTATGAGCTATCAGGGCTCCTGATTTTGAAGAAAAGACAATTTTTTCATCAATTCCTGCAATACCTGTCTCAAATAAAATGTGTGCAGCCGACAGGGTAGCGTGTCCGCAAAGCGGAACTTCCGACTCAGGAGTGTAGAACCTGATGATTCTTTCCCCGTTTTTCCCGGGAAAAACAAAAGCTGTTTCAGACAAGTTCATCTCCATGGCAATATTCTGCATCCATTCCGGTAGAGGTGTTTTGTCGAGAATGCAAACTCCGGCAGGATTACCTTTGAATACTTCACTGGTAAATGCATCTACCTGATAAATAATTTGTTTCGGGTTCATTTGATTATAGAAAATTGAACTATGAAGTTACTGAGAAATAGTTAAAATGCCAAAAAAGTCTGGGTGTATGGGTGTCTGGGTGTCCAAGACCCCAAGACTCATTCCCCGTTCACCGGTAACACACCGCCGTTCACCTTATTTTAACCGCAGAATGAACAGAAAAACTTTGTAAACTCAAAAAGTTTTCACAATTTTGACGCGTTTTTGAAAAATGATGACAACAAGAGACAGGATAATTGAAGAGGCGGCTCACATGTTCAGAACATATGGCATAAGAGCAGTAACGATGGATATGCTTGCGTCACAGATGGGAATGTCGAAGCGCACCATATATGAAGTGTTCAGGGATAAGGATGAATTGCTCGGTGGTGTGATGACATGGATGGCTGCAAAACAGGCCGATCTGATAAAACAGAGCCTTGCTTCTTCGGAAAATGTAATAGAGGCCATTTTTAAAATGATGGACAGTATGATGGAACATTACAGGAAAATGAGCCCCGCATTTAAGCTGGATATGAGGAGGTACCATAATGAGGCAATCAGGAAACTTGAGAATAATGAAGTTTTGCCTTACGATAATTCAAGACAGATACTTGTACAGGGAATCAGGGAAGGACTCTTCAGGGAAGATATTGATATAGAGATAACCGACAGATGTCTTAGAGGAGTGACCCGGATGTCGAATGATAAAGAAATTCCTGAAGGATTCGAGAACGAAGAAGTGATAAGGGATTTTTTTATCAACTATCTGAGGGGGATTTCCACTCAAAATGGTCTTGACCTTATTAATCTGTATGAAAAGAAACGTAACACTGCTGCTAACCACAGAAATTAACATACTTAGAACAATTATTATTATGAAACCCGCATGTTCCGGAAACAAAAACACCAATGAAAATTATTTTCAAACATGTTTGGTTCCATCAGACCTTAAACAAAAAATTATTTACTGATGAAAAGAACATTTTTAATTACCGCTCTGATTCTTGCAGTGACACTGCTGACAGCAAATGCGCAGGAACAGGGCAAGGAAGTAACCATGAATCTCAAAGAAGCACAGGATTATGCTGTTCAGAACAACAAAATGATGATATCCTCACAATATGATGTAGAGGCTTCCAGAATGGCAATATGGGAAACAATTTCAAGAGCATTGCCTGAGGTTTCATTATCCGGACAACTTACCGATAACCTGAAATTAATGACAACGTTGGTTCCCGACTTTTTTGGTGGTACTGACAAAAAAATACCGATGACTTTTGGTTCACAATTTAATACTTCGGCCAGTATTCAGGCCAATTTATTAATCTTCAATGCCCCGTTGTACATTGGTATTCAGACTAGCAGGCTTGCAAACAAACTCAACGAAAAAAGCTTTCTGAAAACAGAACTTGATACGCGGGAATCAGTTGCCAACATCTATTACCTGATCCTGGTTTCTGAGAGATCGCTGGAGATCATCAATCATAATATTGCAAACCTTGAAGAGACTCTTAAAGCTACACGGGCAATGCTCTCAGCCGGAATGGCAGAACAGACTGATGTTGATCAGATAGCATCGAACCTTAATATGGTGATGAATTCACGCAGTTCTCTTGAACGCACGATTGAAGTGAATTACAACATGATGAGATTCCAGCTTGGGCTTGAACCGTATACAAAGATTACTCTTAGCCAGAATCTTGAGAGTCTGACCAATGAAATAAACGTTCAGGCTTTGTTATCACAGGAATTCGATATTAACAGGAATGTTGATTACGCCTTGATTCAGGATCAGGAGAAAATGTCTGCGCTTGCCCTTAAGTCTTCGAAGCTAAGTGTTCTTCCTACTCTCGCGGGTTTTTATAATTATGGTACCAATGGACAGTCTGATAAGCTGAATGAATTGGAATGGTTTCAGAATTCCATGATCGGACTTCAGCTTTCAGTTCCTCTTTTTTCCAGCGGCCTGAGATACACTCAAATCAAGAAGGCTCAGATTGGATATAATAAAGCAGTCAATACAAAGGAAATGATTGCTGAACAGCTCCTTATACAGGAAAAACAATTAAGATACAATCTAGTGAATGCCAATCAGCAGTATTTGAGTCAAAAAGATAATGTTGAAGTTTCAAAGAGAGTTTACACAAGCACAGAAAACAAGTTCAGGCAGGGGATGGCCTCGAGTCTTGACCTCACACAGGCTAATTCGCTATATCTGCAGGCAGAAAACAATTATATAACTGCCCTGATGAGCCTGATGCAGACAAAGCTCGCACTGGATAAACTTCTCAATAACATGTAGTATGAAAATAAAACCTTATAATAATTTGATTATGAAACCCCGATACCTGGAATACGCTTACTTAAAATTATCCAATAAGGCATATGGGATCCATAATACCTCTAAAATTCAAAACTCAATTATGATGAAATCTTTAAAAATCTTTTCGGTAGTTCTTGCCGGCTTATTAGTTCTTGCCGGCTGTTCATCAACGCCAACCGGTACTGAAGCTGTCACTACAGACTCTGCTGCGGTATCCGGGAGGGCTGTCCAACCTGTTAATGTGGAAACCATTTCGAAGACAAAAATCGCGCGCACAATTGATTATACTTCAACAATCATAGCATTCGAAGAAGTGAACATAGTGCCGTCAACTCCAGGCAGGATCGACAGGTTTTATGTCGAGATAGGCGACAGGGTCAGCAAAGGACAGGATCTCTTCCTGATGGACCGTACCCAGCTGCTTCAACTGAAACTTCAGCTAAGCAGTCTTGAGAAAGATCTTTCGAGACTCGATACATTACTGAAGACCGGCAGCGCTAAGCAGCAGCAATACGATCAGTTGAAAACACAATATGATGTGACAAAAAGCAACGTGGATTTTATGGATGAAAACACCCTGGTTAAGGCGCCATTTTCGGGAATAGTAACCGGAAAATACTTTGAGGATGGTGAGATGTATTCCGGAGTTCCGACCACCGCCACAGGAAGATCAGCTATTGTCACTCTTATGCAGATAAATCCGCTTAAAGTCATCGTAAGTGTTTCGGAACAATATTATCCTATGATCAGGAAAGGTATGAAATCACAGATCACTGCCGATGTTTACGAGAATGAGAAATTCACCGGAACAGTGTTCAGGATCGCCCCCACGATTAATACAACAACACGTTCGTTCGATGTTGAGATTGAAGTGCCTAACAGGAATGAACTTCTGAAGCCTGGGATGTTCGTAAGGGTTGCGATGGACCTGGGTGAAATCGAGTCTTTCGTTGTTCCTGCCAGCACTGTAATGGTTCAGGAAGGTACCAATACAAGGTACGTTTTTGTTGAACGCAACGGTATCGCTGAAAGAGTTGAGGTTCTTCTTGGAAAAAGATTCGATGACAGGTTTGAGATCATCTCGGAAAGCCTTAAGGAAGGAGATCATCTGATAACAGAAGGCCAGGCCAGGCTTATAAATGGCGATAAAATTGAAATAATCAAATAATTAACTCTCATCATAAATATTAAAATGAGTATTTACAGTTCTTCAGTAAAAAGGCCAATAACAACCATCCTGGTGTTTGTCGGGTTGTTGGTTATGGGACTCTATTCCCTGACCAAGCTGCCGGTCGACCTTTACCCGGAGATGGAGCTCCCGTTTGTGGTTGTTTATACGACCTACCCAGGTGCCAGTGCATCAGATATTGAATCAAATATTACAAGGCCCCTTGAGGATGTTCTTAACTCGGTGAGCAAGCTGAAAGAGATGACCTCAACTTCGAGTGATGCCATTTCGACAATATTCATGGAGTTCGAATATGGTACGAACCTCGATGAAGCATCAAATGATATAAGGAGCTCAATAAGCTTTGTGGAGAATTTCCTTCCTGAAGGGAGCGAAAGGCCGACTATCATGAAGTTCAGCACCAGCATGATGCCTATAATCTTTTATGCCATCACAGCAGACGAGAGTTACGCCGGACTTGAGAAGATCCTTGATGAAAAGATCGTGAACCCGCTCAACAGGATCGAAGGAATCGGGTCAGTTTCACTCGCAGGTGTTCCAGGGCGTGAGATTTATATAGATGTTGATCCCAGGAAACTGGAAGCATATAACCTTTCAGTTGAACAGATTGGCAATGTACTCCGTGCCGAAAACCTCGATATGCCTTCAGGCTACATTGAGATGGGAAGAACTGATTATCCCCTGAGGATACAAGGTGAGTTTCCGGAGAGCGATGTGATAAAGGATCTTGTTGTAAGCAACTTCAATGGAAAAACTGTCTATCTCAGGGATGTTGCCGTTGTAAGAGACACAATCAGGGAATCAAAGCTCGACACCAAGATCAACGGTGCAAAGGGAATGAGCATGTATGTGCAGAAACAATCAGGAGGAAATACTGTTAAGGTGACCCGTGAAGTTGATGAGAATCTTGCTGTACTGATGAAAGATCTTCCCGAAGATGTCAAGATTGAAAAGCTGTTCGACAGCGCATCATTCATCAGAGATTCTATAAATAATCTTTCAGAAACCCTGATGTATGCAGCTATATTCGTCGTTCTGGTTGTGCTGTTCTTCCTTGGAAGATGGAGAGCCACATTTATTATCATACTCACGATTCCGATTTCGCTGATCGTGGCTTTCATTTACCTGTTCATAACTGACGCGTCAATAAATATCATTTCGCTGACGTCATTGTCCATCGCGATCGGTATGGTTGTAGACGATGCCATTGTTGTGCTTGAGAACATCACCAAGCATGTAGAGAGGGGAAGCCGGCCGCGTGAAGCGGCAATATACGCGACAAACGAGGTATGGCTGGCTGTGATCGTTACTACCATGACCGTTGTTGCGGTATTCTTCCCATTGACTTTTGTGGAAGGTCTTACGGGTGTTCTCTTTAAGCAGCTTGGAATGATCGTTTCAATAACAATTGTTACCTCGGTATTCGCTGCTATCACTCTGACTCCGACACTAAGCGCCCTGATGCTGAAATGGTACCCGATCAGGAAGGATGCTCCATTCTGGACCTATGATGGCAGTATAAGAAAAGGTCTTGATAAATTCGACCATTTCTACGAAAGGACGCTCAGATGGTCGCTTAATCATAAGCTTATAATTTTCATAATCGCGACTGTTATCTTTATACTGTCAATGAGCCTTTTCGGAGCAGTTGGTACAGAATTCTTCCCGCAGGCTGACCAGTCGGTGATCACAGCCACTGTAGAATTGCAGACAGGAACTCGTGTTGACAGAACCATACAGACTGCCGATAAAATAGACAGCCTTATCAGCAAAAAATACCCTGAGGTAAGTATTATCTCAACCAACACAGGGGTTGATGACCAGGGAGGATTTGCTTCGATTTTCGGAGCAGGAGGTACTCATACAATAACATACAGCCTGAGTCTTGTCGATATCGTAGACAGGGAGAGATCTGTATTCGAGATAGCAGATGAGATGCGATCCGATCTTGAGAAGATGCCTGAAGTTGTGAATTACACTGTAAGCACTTCTGAAAGCATGGGTTCCTTTGGAAGCAATGCTGTAGATGTGGAAGTTTACGGATATGATATTTCTGCAACGAATATAGTTGCCGAACAGTTAGCTGCTAAACTTAAAACAGTTCAGGGCGCAGCAGACGTCGCTGTTAGTCGCGACAAGTCGAAACCGGAACTTCAGATAATATTTGACCAGGCTAAAATGAGCGCCAATGGTCTCAATACGGCAATGGCATCTACTGCAGTGAAAAACAGGATCGATGGCCTTATAGCAACAAGACTTCGTCAGTTTGGTGATGAGTACGATGTTATTGTAAGGTATAAAAAAGATGCACGTAACACAATCACCGATATCGAGAACATCGGTATTACCAATCCAATGGGTCAGACCGTCAGGCTTGGTGAGATAGCCACTGTTAAGGAATACTGGTCACCACCGAACATTGAAAGAAAACGCAAGGAGCGTATTGTAAGGGTATCATTCACTCCTTACCAGAGATCTCTGACTGAATTGCAGGTTGAGGTTCAGAATATTATTGACAATATTGATATGCCTGCAGGCGTGATGGTGAGGATTTCAGGTGCTATTGAAGAGCAGATGGAAGCTTTTATGGACCTGGCAATGCTTGTTGTGGTAAGTCTTATACTGGTTTACCTGATCATGGCATCGCAGTTCGAATCGCTTAAGATGCCTTTTATTATAATGTTCTCGATCCCGTTTGCATTCTCCGGTGTGGCAATTGGGCTTTATCTTACAGGTACAACCCTTAGTGCAATCTCCGGTATCGGCGCTGTTATGCTTATCGGAATTGTTGTGAAGAATGCAATTGTGCTTGTTGACTTTATCAACCTTATGAGGGAAAGAGGTTACAGCATGTACGAAGCTATTGCACTTTCGGGACGTTCGAGGCTGAGGCCGGTTATCATGACCACTGCAACGACAATCCTGGGGATGTTGCCGCTCGCATTGAGCAAAGGATCGGGATCAGAGCTCTGGAGCCCGATGGGTATTGCAGTTATCGGCGGGCTTATTTTCTCCACTCTTGTTACGCTTGTGTTCGTACCTGTAGTGTATGCTGTGTTTGTGAGTGACAAAAAGAAGAGCCACCGGCTTGCAGCATACTCCGACTATAACTTTATGGATGATAATGGCAATAATAAACCTCTGAATCAATAATCTATGAAAGCAGTAATGATAATTTACAACCAGGCTCATACTGAGAAGGTTGAATACATGTTCGAAAGACTTGGTGTCAGAGGATACAGCCTATGGGAAAACGTGCAAGGGAGGGGGAGCAACACAGGGGTTCCCCACCTTGGCACACACACCTGGCCCGAAATTAATAAGAGTGTTCTGGCTGTGGTGGAGGATGATCTGGTTGATACAATTCTCGACAAGGTAAAGAAGATTGATGCTATAAGTGAAGATATAGGCATCAGGGCTTTCGTCTGGGATGTGCTGAAAACCGTATAAAACTAAGATAAAAGACAAAAGTAAAAAGACAAAAGTACAGGAAAACCCCTGTTACTTTTGTCTTTTTTCTATCACGGAAGTTCCTTTTACTTTTATCTTTTACTTTCTTTTCCCGTATGAAGATAGTCTTTCAATGACTTTACATATTCATTGAATTTCTGTTGACCGAGTTCTGTTATCCTGCACATTGTCTGAGGATAGTTTTCATTGAATTTTTTGGATACTTTTATGTACCCGGCATCCTTCAGCTTTGTGATCTGGACACTTAGATTTCCTGCGGTGGAACCTGTTTTTTCCTTCAGCCAGGTGAACTCTGCAGATTCCACGCCCATCAGAAGCGACATGACAGCCAACCGCAGCTGCGAATGAAGCAACGGATCGAGGTCCTTAAACTGAGCCATTATCTTTTCTTTTTAACAGGTAACCAGGGATAAGATAACCGCAGAGTACCGCTGCAGGCATGGCAAGGCCTGATAATTCTGATCCCGCGAAATGAGCAATAAGTGCGGCCGCCCAGAAAACTGCGGCGCCGATTACCAGTGGACGGAATTTCAGTATAATACCAGATATGAAAGTAGGAATGGCTGCCATAGTAAGGATTAGTGGAGTGAAATCTTCCATTCTGTTGCTTGTCAGGATGAACAGGATGATTGCTCCGAACATAAAAGCTATCCAGGTCCAGACATATACCGATGTGGCATAAGTGTAAACCTGTTCTTTTCTGCCTTTCACAAATCCGTAGATCAGTGAAATGAAGACTCCAGGTATTACAAAGAGCCAGACATAATAGGGATGGGCGAAATCGGTGAGTTTCCATAAAAGGTATTCGGAGAGGCTGCATGCAAATATCAGCCATCCCCATAACAGCAGGTGAAAGCTGCTCTGGCTTATGTTCACCTTGGTCTTGTTAATCATGTCGGTGATGATGCGGAGACTCTCTTCTCCGGACATCGTTTTTTCTTCATTTTCCATTTTATTTATAATTTAAATATAATACAAATATAAATATGTTTATAATATAAACCAAATATTTTTGTAAAAAAGTACACTAGGTGCCTAGAGTGCCTAGAGTACTTAAAGTACCTCTTTCGTATTATGATATTAAAATAACTGCTGAAATACTCTAGTGGCTACTCTTGCGCACTCTAGCGCACTCCAGTCACTTTTATCTCTTTTTCCACAAAAAAAGGGACCCGGACGGGTCCCTCTCATACATATATATAATATGTGTGGTGAAAATCTATTCTTCCTCTTCCTCTTCGGAGTAAGCTTTGATAACTGCCTCCTGTACATCGCCAGGTACCTGGTTGTATTCGGCAAATTTCATTGTATAGAAAGCACGGCCACCGGTGATTGAGCTGAGTGCTGTTGAGTATTTGTTCATCTCTGCAAGAGGCACTTTGGCTTTGATAACCTCGAAACGCTTTTCGCTGGCCATTCCCAGGACCATTCCACGACGACCCTGCAGATCGCTTATCACATCACCCATCCTGTCTGAAGGCACATAGATATCAACATCATAAACAGGCTCGAGGATCTTCGGATTTGCATTCTTGAAAGCGGCGCTGAACGCGTTACGGCCGGCAAGGCGGAAGGAGATTTCGTTAGAGTCGACAGGGTGCATTTTCCCATCGTATACATAGACCCTTATATCTCTTGCATACGAACCTGTAAGAGGTCCGATTTCCATTTTTTCCATTATACCCTTGAGAATTGCGGGCATGAACCTTGCATCAATGGACCCGCCGACAATACAATTGCAATAAACCAGTTTGCCACCCCATGGAAGAACGATTTCTTCTTTGTCACGTACTGATATCTTCTGGTCTTTTCCTCCAATTCTGATCATTGCAAGTTCCTTGGAGCCTTCTTCGTAAGGTTCAATAACCAGATGAACTTCCCCGAACTGTCCGGCGCCTCCCGATTGTTTTCTATGGCGATAATCAGCCTGTGATATTTTTGTTATTGTTTCACGATAGGGGATCTTTGGCGGGAAAAAATTTGTCGGGATCTTATAAATGTTATCCAGATGCCACTTCATTATATTGAGATGGTATTCCCCATTTCCGTGAACTATTATCTGTTTAAGCTCTTTTGAATATTCAATGATTATCGTCGGATCTTCCATGTGAATTTTGTTGAGAGCTTCCCCGAGCTTTTCATCATCGCTTTCGCTCTGAGCCTTGATAGCAGTACGGTATTTTGGTTCGGGGAATTTCACTCCTTCATATTTCCAGTCGTTTCCAGGTACATTGAGTGTATGTCCCACCTTGGTGTTTTTGAGCTTGACAAATGCGCCAATATCGCCGACATACATTTCCGGAACTCTCACCCTGTTCTTACCGGCAGTAACGTTGAGCTGTGACAGCCTTTCCTTTGTTCCGTTGTTGGAGTTGATTACATCAAGGTTTTCTGAAACCTTGCCTGACATGACACGGAAGAAGTTTACTTCGCCGATATGCTCTTCGATTGCAGTTTTGAAAACATATACAGAAACAGGTCCGTTTGGATCGGGCTTCACTTCAGCGCCCTTGTTGTTCTTAATAACTGGTATGTCTTTTATTGAAGGTGCAGATCCGACTATGAATTCCAGCAGACGGTCAACGCCGATATTGTTCCTGGCTGAAGTGCAGAGTACAGGAAATAACCCCCTGTTAATTATACCTTTTGCCAGTCCCTTCCTGATCTCATCCTCGGTTAATGTGTCATTTGCGAAGAAAAGTTCCATCAGAGCTTCATCGCTTTCGGCTGCCTTTTCCACGAGAGCTGAATGAAGCTCCGCAGCCCTGTCAGCCTGTTCCGCGGGTATGTCGAGTACCTCAGCTTTTCCGCCATCTTTTGCATAACGGTACATTTTCATTTTAAGAACGTCGATAATTGAATTGAATCCAACGCCCTCATTAACGGGATACTGGATGATAACTATGTTATTGCTCAGTCTCTCCTTCATCATCTCCAGAGCTCTTTCGAAATGAGCCTTCTCATGGTCGAGGCCATTGACAGCAAATATGACGGGTTTATGATTCTGTTCGGCATGTCTGAAGTGGATCTCGGTACCGACTTCCACCCCGTTTTGTACATTTATAACCAGCAATGCAGAATCGGCGACAAACAGGGATGAGATTACACCACCGCTGAAATCATCCAGCCCCGGGGTATCCAGAATATTTATTTTGTTGTTGAGGAATTCTGTATAAAGTACCGCTGAATAGATTGAGTTTCCGTTTTCATGCTCGATAGGTCTGTAATCGGAGACAGTGTTCTTCGCCTCAATGGTACCTCTTCTTTCGATAACGCCGCCATTAAAAAGCATCGCTTCTGCAAGAATGGTCTTTCCTGAGCCAGAGTTCCCGAGCAGGGCAATGTTTTTAATCTGGTCCGCCTGGTAAGTTTTCATACTTTGCTGGTTGTTTTATATGAATTATTTATTTATATGATCTGTGATAGGCGGACAAAATTAATAATTTTTTAAAAACAGATCAGGAAACCGCTGATAATTACAAATTTTTTATTTCCTTTGCATCAGTTTTTTGAAAAGCAGGAGTACCGGTTTTTTTGTCCATGTAAGTGTACAAAACGTTTTTCGCTCAGAAAAGTCGGGAAGTGAACCTGTGAAAAGGCTTACAATATTAAGTAAGGACATATTTTAAAAAGCTCTGGAGCCCTGAATTATGGCTGTTTATGGTCATTTTTACGGCTGCAGTTATGGATGAAATGTATTGTTTCAATATTTTTTAAATACATGTTTGGAATTGAAAATTAAAACAATACCTTTGCGAACCATTTTTTGGAGAAAATTTTAATACAAATTAAACGGATTTATGCCCACAATTCAGCAGTTAGTAAGAAAAGGCAGGAAGAAACTGATAGACAAAAGTAAAGCTCCTGCTCTGGATTCATGCCCTCAGAGAAGGGGAGTATGCGTGCGTGTTTATACGACAACACCTAAGAAGCCTAACTCTGCTATGAGGAAGGTTGCCAGGGTAAGGCTTACAAACCAGAAGGAAGTAAACGCTTATATTCCGGGTGAAGGCCACAATCTCCAGGAACACTCAATAGTGCTCATCAGAGGTGGAAGGGTCAAGGATCTTCCAGGAGTACGTTATCACCTTGTACGCGGTGCTCTCGACACATCAGGCGTTGATGGTCGTTCACAGAGAAGATCAAAATATGGTGCTAAGAGGCCTAAGAAGTAACATTTAAAGGAATAAGAGAATGAGAAAAGCAAAACCAAAGAAGAGGATTCTGTTACCAGATCCAAAATATAAGGATCCTTACGTAACAAGGTTTGTGAATAATCTTATGTATAGCGGTAAAAAGAATCTTGCTTTCAAGATTCTTTACGATTCGCTCGAAATCGTAGGTGACAAATTCAGGGAAGAAGGCAAATCACCGCTTGAAATTTTCAAGCAGGCTCTCGATAATGTTACACCGCAGGTTGAAGTAAAAGCACGCAGGGTTGGTGGCGCCACTTTCCAGGTTCCGATGGAAATCAGGGCCGACAGGAAAGTCAGCATCAGCATGAAGAATCTTATCCTTTTCGCAAGAAAAAGAACAGGTCATTCAATGTCTGAAAAGCTTGCTGCCGAAGTTATGGCTGCATACAAGCTTGAAGGTGGAGCATACAAGAAAAAAGAAGATACACACAGGATGGCTGAAGCCAACAAGG
The DNA here is from genome assembly GCA_963744745.1 of uncultured Bacteroidota bacterium. Lineage (GTDB taxonomy): Bacteria > Bacteroidota > Bacteroidia > Bacteroidales > VadinHA17 > LD21. Next base: position 956,245 of record CAVUVD010000014.1, read on the forward strand.
CTTTCGCACATTTCCGGTTTTAATTAACAGAGCAGGAGGCAGAAGGAACCAGGATGGATAAAAACCTGAAATATACCAGAAACATCGGGATCATGGCTCACATCGATGCCGGAAAGACGACCACTACAGAACGCATTCTGTATTATACCGGTCGTACGCATCGCATGGGAGAAGTACATGATGGAAATGCAACGATGGACTGGATGGTTCAGGAGCAGGAGAGAGGGATTACAATTACCTCTGCCGCTACAACTACTTACTGGAAACATAAAGGCGACGAATATAAAATCAACATTATTGATACTCCGGGCCACGTTGACTTTACAGTTGAAGTGGAAAGATCACTCAGGGTGCTCGACGGAGCAGTTGCCGTTTTTTGTGCTGTAGGTGGTGTTGAACCGCAATCAGAAACAGTATGGAGGCAGGCAGACAAATATGGTGTGCCGCGAATTGCCTTCATAAACAAAATGGACCGCGCCGGTTCGGATTTTTATGGCGTAGTGCAGGAGATACAGGAGAAGCTTGGCGCAAACCCGGTACCTGTTCAGATACCTATAGGATCTGAGGAGAACTTCACTGGAGTAATCGACCTTGTAGAAATGAAGGCCTTCATTTATGAAACAGAGGAAGCCAGCCTGACAAATTACAGGGTAGAGGATATTCCCGCTGAGATGGCAGAAGAAGCGGAAGAATGGAGGCATAAGCTTGTTGAAGTTGTTGCCGGTGTTGATGACACGCTTCTCGAAAGATACATTGAAGATCATGAATCCATAACTACTGACCAGATAAGGGAAGCTCTCAGGAAAACAGCAATTAAAGGCATTGCCATTCCGGTGATCTGTGGTTCTGCATTCAAGAATAAAGGTGTGCAGATGCTTCTTGATACAGTGATTGATTTTCTTCCTTCACCCGTTGATAAAGGCGCGGTAACAGGAAAAGATCCAAGAAACGACAAAGAGGAAATCCGTGAACCTGATAATGATGGTCCTTTTGCAGGGCTGGCTTTCAAGATCGCAACCGACCCCTTCGTTGGTCGACTTGTGTTCATAAGAGTTTATTCGGGTACGCTCAATGCAGGCGATACCGTACTGAATACAAGAACCGGTAAAAGAGAGCGCATTAACCGCCTCTTCCAGATGCATGCAAACAAGCAGAATCCCAAAGAGAGCATTGCCGCCGGTGATATCTGCGCAGGCGTTGGCTTCAAGGATCTCAGGACAGGCGATACAATATGTGCTATCAACAAGCCGATTGTTCTCGAATCAATGGACTTCCCCGATCCTGTGATCGGTGTTGCTGTTGAACCAAAGACCCAGGCCGATGTCGACAAAATGTCTCTTGCACTCAGCAAGCTTGCTGAAGAAGATCCCACATTCCAGGTTAGAACAGATCCCGACAGCGGGCAGACTATTATTCATGGAATGGGTGAACTTCATCTTGAAATACTTGTCGACAGGCTAAAGAGAGAGTTTAAGGTTGAATGTAACCAGGGCGCGCCCCAGGTTGCTTACAAGGAGGCTATTACCACTACTGGTGGATTCCGTGAGGTATTCAAGAAGCAGACAGGCGGTCGTGGTAAGTTTGCAGATATCATTTTCGAAATGGGTCCGACTGATGACGGTCAGCGGGGTCTCCAGTTTGTAAATGATGTAAAAGGCGGGCGTATTCCCAAAGAATATATACCTGCTATCGAAAAAGGATTTAAGGAAGCTATGGATAACGGTCCGATGGCCGGGTTCCCGCTCGATAGTTTAAAAGTTATTGTAAAAGACGGTTCGTACCATCCGGTCGACTCCGATGCTCTTTCATTTGAAATTGCAGCCAAACAGGCCTTCAGGAAATATGCAGGCAAATGCAATCCTGTGATTCTTGAGCCGATCATGTCAACCGAGGTTGTTACTCCTGAGGAGTATGTTGGCGATGTAATAGGCGATTTCAACAGAAGAAGGGGGAAGGTCGAAGGTATGGAATCGAAAGCAGGCGCAAGGGTAATCAAAGCTAAAGTACCTCTGGCAGAAAAATTCGGCTATGTTACTGTACTTCGTACCCTCACCTCGGGAAGAGCGACATCGACAATGGAGTTCTCCCATTATGAAAAGGTACCTGCAGAAATATCAAACAGGATTGTAGAAGTAACAAAAGGAAAAATTCTTTAAAAGATGAGTCAGAAAATTCGCATTAAGCTGAAATCTTACGATCACAATCTCGTCGATAAATCCGCCGAGAAGATCGTGAAAACGGTGAAATCCACCGGTGCAGTTGTTAGCGGCCCTATTCCCCTGCCGACCCATAAAAAGATTTACACGGTGCTTCGTTCACCCTTCGTAAATAAAAAAGCAAGGGAACAGTTCCAGCTTTCTTCATACAAGAGGTTGTTAGACATTTACAGCTCAACACCAAAAACAATTGATGCTCTGATGAAGCTTGAGCTTCCCAGCGGTGTTGAAGTAGAAATTAAAGTGTGAAACAAGTAAAGTATTAAAGAAATGCAGGGATTAATTGGCAAAAAAGTCGGAATGACTTCCATTTTCGATGAAAATGGAAAGAATATTCCATGTACGGTTCTGCAGGCAGGACCGTGCGTAGTGACACAGGTGAAAACCGTTGAGAAAGACGGTTACAATGCCGTACAGCTCGGATTCGAAGACAAAAAAGAAAAACATTCAAATAAAGCTGAGATAGGTCACTTTAAGAAAGCAAATACCGCGCCCAAAAGAAAGGTCATGGAATTCACCGGTTTCGATACCACACAGGTTAAGGAAGGTGAAGTGATTGACGCAAAGTTATTCAATGGGGAAGAGATTATAGATGTAAGAGGCTGGTCCAAAGGAAAAGGTTTCCAGGGTGTTGTCAAGCGTCACGGCTTCGGTGGTGTCGGCGGACAGACTCACGGTCAGCATAACAGGGGCAGGGCGCCTGGTTCACTCGGAGCATCTTCATTCCCTTCAAGGGTACTCCCGGGTATGAGGATGGCAGGCCGTATGGGTGGCAACCAGGTGATGGCAATGGACATGAAAGTTGTACGCGTTATGCCCGAGAATAATATAGTGATAGTTAAAGGATCTGTACCGGGTCCCAAAGGTGGTTTCGTAATAATAACAAAATAATGGAAGTAACGATTCTTAATACAGAAGGTAAGGAAACCGGAAGAAAAGTGAATCTGAACGATTCGATTTTCGGTATAGAACCTAACGACCATGCAATTTACCTTGACACCAAGCAGTACCTGGCCAACCAGAGGCAGGGTACCCACAAGGCCAAGGAACGTGGTGAAGTAGCCGGCAGCACAAGGAAGATTAAAAGGCAGAAAGGAACCGGTACTGCCCGCGCCGGTAATATCAGGAACCCTCTTTACAGGGGCGGTGGAAGAGTATTCGGTCCGAAACCAAGATACTACGGTTTCAAGCTGAACAAAAAGGTAAAACAGCTCGCAAGAAAATCAGCTCTTTCATATAAAGCTTCCGCAAATAATATTATTGTTCTGGAAGATTTCAATATGGAAGCTCCGAAAACAAAGGAGATTATCAAAATCGGTAATAACCTGAATTTTGACAATAAAAAATCCGTAATTGTTTTACCGGAACAAAATAATAACATATATTTGTCATCCCGAAATGTACATGGGGTTGAAGTCGTAACTGCCGCTGAATTAAACACTTACAAGATTATGAAGGCTTCAAAACTTATACTGGTGGAGAGTGCAGTTGACGTTTTGCAGGCAACTTTTGAAAACTAGAAAACTGAGAAACTGAGATGAATATTTTGCTTAAACCGATTGTTACGGAAAAGATGACAGGTCAGGGCGACAAGTTTAACCGCTACGGTTTCCTTGTTGACAAAAGAGCTAATAAGATTCAGATTAAGAAGGCTGTTGAAGAGATGTACAACGTCTCCGTCGATTCAGTGAATACGCTTCGTTACGGCGGTAAAATCAAAGCCCGCAACACAAAATCAGGTCTTCTTATCGGGAAAACTGCTGCCACAAAGAAAGCAGTTGTGACCCTGGCAGAAGGAAATAAAATTGATTTCTATAGCAATATTTAAATAAGAAATGGCAGTCAGAAAAATAAAACCTGTAACACCAGGTCAGCGACACAAGATCGCAAGCACTTTTGACGACATCACGAGTGCAACGCCGGAGAAATCCCTCCTCAAGCCCCTGAGAAAATCAGGAGGAAGGAATGTTAACGGCCACAGGACTATGAGGTACATCGGGGGCGGTCACAAGAAGATGTACCGGATAATCGATTTCCTCAGGGATAAAGATGGTATGCCTGCAACAGTGAAAACAATCGAATATGATCCCAACCGTTCATCGAGGATTGCACTTGTCACATACCAGGATGGCGAAAAGAGATATATTGTTGCACCAACAGGATTGCAGGTTGGTCAGACACTATTATCAGGCAGGGATGTTGCTCCTGAAATCGGGAATACCCTTTTTCTCAGCGATATACCTCTCGGAACGATTATCCACAATATTGAGCTGAAACCAGGCAAGGGTGCAGCTATAGCACGCAGTGCCGGTACATACGCTCAGCTCTCGGCACGTGAAGGCAAGTATGCCACTATTAAGCTTCCTTCAGGGGAAACAAGGCTCATTCTCACGACATGCCGTGCCACAATAGGAACAGTATCAAATCAGGATCATAACCTCGAGAGATCAGGTAAAGCCGGCCGCTCACGCTGGCAGGGACGCCGTCCAAGAGTTCGCGGTGTTGTCATGAACCCGGTTGATCACCCGATGGGTGGTGGCGAAGGAAGGGCTTCCGGAGGTCATCCAAGATCCCGTAAAGGCATACCCGCAAAAGGTTTCAAGACCAGGGACAAAAAGAAATATTCTGCAAAACATATAATTGAAAGAAGGAAAAAATAACTGATATATTATGAGCAGATCAATTAAAAAAGGCCCTTTCATCGATTACAAGCTTGACAAGAGAGTGTCGGCAATGAATGAAGGACAGAAGAAATCAGTGATCAAGACCTGGTCAAGAAGATCAGTTATTTCACCGGATTTTGTAGGGCATACTATAGCAGTTCATAACGGAAATAAATTTATTCCTGTCTACATAACCGAGAACATGGTCGGACATAAGCTGGGAGAATTTTCACCAACCCGTACATTCAGGGGCCATTCCGGTAACAAATAAGACAAAGACACTTAGAACACAACGACAAAACAATGGGTGCAAGAAAAAGAAATACAGCTGAGCAGAGAAAGGAAGCCGCAAAAGGAAGATACCAGGCTATTCTGAGAAACTGCCCGACATCACCAAGGAAAATGAGGCTTGTTACCGATCTTATCAGCGGAATGGAAGTAAACAAAGCCCTTGATGTCCTTAAGTACAGCTCACAGGAAGCTTCACGTCGACTGGAAAAACTTCTTCTGTCTGCAATATCAAACTGGCAGGCCAAGAATGAAGGTGTGAGAATCGAGGATAGTAATCTTTATGTCAAACTGGTCCATGTAGATAGTGGTCGCGCACTCAAGAGACTGCAGACCGCTCCGCAGGGAAGGGCTTACAGGGTCAGAAAAAGATCAAACCACGTGACTCTTGTGCTTGACAGCATGAATATCGAAGTTGAAACAGTTGAAACAGAATCATCAAAATAGAATAGATGGGACAAAAAGTAAATCCGATTGGCAACAGGTTAGGTATAATCAAAGGTTGGGATTCTAACTGGTACGGAGGAAAAGATTTTTCCGGCAAACTGGTTGAAGACACAAAGATCAGGGAATACCTCAATGCAAGGCTTGCAAAAGCCAGCATATCGAAGATCATCATTGAGAGAACACTCAAGCTCATTACTGTAACTGTTAACACTGCACGCCCGGGTATTATAATAGGTAAGGGTGGTCAGGAAGTCGATAAGCTTAAGGAGGAACTCAAGAAGATCACCAAGAAAGAGGTTCAGATCAACATTTTCGAGGTAAAACGTCCCGAGCTCGATGCCAACATAGTTGCCAACAATATAGCCCGTCAGCTTGAAGGCAAGATCTCCTACAGGCGTGCTATCAAGATGTCGATCGCTTCGACAATGCGTATGGGTGCGGAAGGTATCAAGATTATGATTTCAGGTCGTCTCGGCGGCGCTGAAATGGCCAGGAGCGAATCATACAAGGAAGGTCGTATTCCTCTTCATACCCTGAGAGCTGATATCGATTATGCACTTGCAGAGGCACACACAAAAGTAGGTCTGCTGGGAGTAAAAGTATGGATATGCAATGGTGAAGTATTCGGTAAGAGGGACCTCAGCCCGAATATAGGAGCCAGGAATGCCAAGAGCAAGAGCCTTAAAAGGAAAGCGAAGAAATAGTAAATAACATTTTAAGTATATAGCAATGTTACAACCGAAAAGGACCAAATTCAGGAGAGCCCAGAAGGGAAGAATGAAAGGCAATGCACAGAGAGGCAATCAGCTGGCATTCGGGTCATTTGGAATAAAGGCACTGGAGGAACAGTGGATCACCGGAAGGCAGATAGAAGCAGCACGTCAGGCAGTTACCCGTTATATGAAACGTGAAGGACAGCTCTGGATAAGGATCTTCCCCGATAAACCCATAACAAAGAAACCCGCTGAGGTTCGTATGGGTAAAGGAAAAGGTGCACCGGAAGGATTTGTAGTGCCTGTTACACCCGGAAGAATTATCCTTGAAGCCGAGGGAGTTCCTTATGAAGTAGCCAAGGAAGCACTCCGCCTGGGAGCACAGAAGCTGCCCATTACAACCAAATTCGTTGTAAGACGCGATTACGTACAGGAATAAAATAAAGACACAGATGAAAACTTCAGAAATAAGGGAATTAAGCACCCCCGATCTCATCGAAAGGATCGATACGGAGAAAACAATGATGGTCCGTATGAGGCTCAATCATGCAATTACTCCCCTGGATAATCCACAGAAGATTAAACAGACTAAAACAACGATTGCAAGATTGCTGACCGAGCTGCATAAAAGAGAAATGAACATGAAATCAAAATAGCCGGATATCAAATGGAAAGGAATCTTAGAAAAGAACGTATCGGGGTTGTTGTCAGCGCAAGTATGAACAAGTCGATCGTTGTTGCCATCAAGAGGAAAGTAGAACATCCGATTTATGGCAAATTCATCAACAAGACCAAAAAGCTGATGGCACACGATGAAGAAAATTCATGCAACGTTGGCGATACCGTCCGTATATCAGAAACCAGGCCTCTGAGCAAAAATAAAACCTGGAGACTAGTTGAAATAATTGAAAGAGCTAAGTAATCATGATACAGCAGGAAAGCAGATTGTCAGTGGCCGACAACTCAGGTGCCAAGGAAGTTTTGTGCATCAGGGTTCTTGGCGGTAGCAAGAAAAGATATGCTACAGTCGGTGATAAGATCGTGGTAAGTGTGAAATCAGCACTTCCTTCAGGTGAAGCAAAAAAAGGTACTGTCAGTAAGGCAGTGGTTGTAAGAACAACGAAGGAGATTCGTCGCGCCGACGGTTCTTATATCAGGTTCGATGACAACGCAGTAGTGCTTCTCAATAACGTCAATGAGGTGCGTGGTACCCGTATTTTCGGGCCGGTTGCAAGAGAGCTCCGCGACAAATACATGAAGATCGTTTCACTGGCACCTGAAGTGTTGTAACATTATTAAATACACAACGATGCAGAAGAAGATTCATATTAAGAAAGGCGATTCGGTTATGGTAATAACCGGCGAGTCAAAAGGTCAGAAAGGCCGGGTTCTTGAAGTTAACAGGGAAAAAGAAAGAGTTCTTGTGGAAGGTGTGAATATGGTATCAAAACATACCAAGCCTAACGCTAAAGCGCCACAGGGCGGAATACTGAAAAAGGAAGCACCGATCCATGTGTCAAACCTTATGCTTATTGACCCCGCTTCAGGAAAACCCACACGTGTCGGAAGAAAACTTAACGATAAAAATAAATTGGTGCGCTATTCAAAAAAATCAGGAGAGGAGATTAAGTAATGTATATACCTGCGCTGAAAACAAAGTATAAAGACGAAATCGTCCCTGCATTAATGAAAGAATTCGGTTACAGTACCGTAATGCAGGTCCCCCGGTTGAGGAAGATAGTAATCAACCAAGGGGTAGGACAGGCAATTGCCGACAAAAAACTTCTGGAGTTCGGAGTAAAGGAGGTTTCTGACATAGCCGGACAGAAAGCTGTTCAGACTATATCAAAAAAGGATATCTCCAATTTCAAACTCAGGAAAAGCATGCCTATTGGTATAATGGTTACACTTCGCAGGGAGAGAATGTATGAATTCCTCGAAAGACTTATAGCAGTAGCCCTTCCAAGGATCCGCGACTTCAAAGGAATCAGCGCGAAGCTCGACGGCCGCGGTAATTATACTCTCGGGATTACCGAGCAGATAATTTTCCCGGAGATTGACCTCGATAAAGTTGCCAAGATTATGGGTCTGCAGGTTACATTCGTTACCTCTGCAGATACCGACGAAGAAGCTCTTTCGCTGCTCAAACACTTTGGTTTACCCTTTAAAAATTCTAAAAACTGATAATATATGGCTAAAATATCCATGGTAGCCCGCGAAGTAAAACGTGCCAGACTTGTTCAGAAATATGCAGAGAGAAGAGCGAAGCTCAAGGCTGAAGGTGACTATGTAGGTCTCAGCCGTCTTCCGAGGAACTCAAACCCGGTCAGGATGCGTAACAGGTGCAAGCTGACAGGCCGTCCCCGCGGTTATATGAGACAATTCGGCGTCAGCAGGATCGTCTTCAGGGAAATGGCCTCACAGGGTCTTCTTCCCGGCGTTAAAAAAGCGAGCTGGTAATCAAGGAAATATAATAAATAACAACAATAATTGATATAAGATGACTGATCCAATTGCAGATTTACTGACCAGAATAAGGAACGCCATCATGGCCGGTCATAAGGTAGTTGAAGCTCCGGCATCGAACCTTAAGAAAGAGGTCGCCAGAATTCTGTTCGAAAAAGGATTTATCCTCAGCTATAAGGTCGTTGAGGGCGATACACCACAGGGTGTTCTTAAAATTGCTCTGAAGTATAATGCAAAAACCAAAAGACCTGCAATAAAAGAAATCCAGAGAATAAGCAGGCCTGGTCTTCGCCAGTATACCGCCGCAGACGAAATGCCACGCGTTCTCAACGGACTCGGAATTGCAATAATCTCAACCTCAAAAGGTCTTATGACCGACAAAGAGGCGAAGAAAGAGAATATAGGCGGTGAAGTATTATGTTACGTTTATTAATAAAAGGTTAACTCAATGTCACGAATAGGAAAATTACCTGTAAACCTGCCAAAGAATGTCACCCTCAAAGTCGGTGACAATAACGTGGTCAGTGTGAAAGGCCCTCTGGGTGAGCTTACCCAGACTGTAGATAAAGACCTTAAGGTTGAAGTTGTGGGAAATGAGGTCCATATTACAAGACCATCGGATTCAAAAAGCCATAAATCACTGCACGGACTTTACCGCGCACTGATCCAGAATATGGTAACCGGTGTTTCGGAGGGTTACAAAAAAGAACTTGAACTCGTTGGAGTAGGTTACAGGGCAGAAGCAAAAGGACAAAATCTGGAGATGAGTCTCGGATTTTCACACGAAGTAATCATCATGCTCCCTAATGAAGTCAAGGTGGAAACCAAAACCGAAAGAAGAGCAAACCCGATCATCACACTTACGTGCATCGATAAGCAGCTTATCGGGCACGTTGCAGCTAAGATCAGGTCACTCCGTCCTCCTGAACCGTACAAAGGAAAAGGCATCAAGTTTGTCGGAGAGCAGCTGAGAAGAAAAGCTGGTAAATCTGCAAGTGTATAACAAATCGAAGTGAAACGAAAATCCCTGCCGAAACGTCGGGAAAAAAGCAAATAAAAAAATCATGGCCTTAACCAAGTTGGAAAGAAGATCCAGGATCAGAATGAGGATCCGGAAAAAAATAAGAGGTACCGCCGAGTCGCCACGACTTGCCGTATACCGTAGCAACAAACAGATATACGTTCAGGTTGTTGACGATCTGAACAGGGTAACAATCCTGGCAGCCAGCTCCAGAGAAAAAGATATAGCTGCACAGACAGGAATTAAGAAATCGGAACAGGCTAAACTGGTCGGGAAACGTCTTGCAGAAAAATGTAAGGAAAAAGGTATTGAGAGTGTAGTTTTCGACAGAAGCGGATACAAATATCACGGAAGAGTAAAATCATTGGCTGAGGCAGCACGCGAAGGCGGATTAAAATTCTAATGAACATGGCAGAAGGTATAAGAAAAGTAAAAACCAGCGACCTCGAGCTTAAAGACAGGCTCGTAAGCATACAGAGAGTTACTAAAGTCACCAAAGGTGGACGTACATTCAGCTTCTCGGCAATAGTTGTTGTCGGAAATGAAGACGGGATAGTCGGACACGGACTTGGAAAAGCGAGCGAAGTAACAACAGCCATCGCAAAAGGCATCGAAGATGCAAAGAAGAATCTTATAAAGGTACCTGTTATCAATGGTACAATTCCTCACGAGCAGGTTGCAAAATTCGGCGGTGCAAAAGTTTTTGTAAAACCTGCATCACAGGGTACCGGCGTAAAGGCTGGTGGCGCCATGCGTGCTGTGCTTGAGAGCGTGGGTGTTAAGAACGTGCTCGCCAAATCGAAAGGGTCTTCAAACCCACATAACCTCGTGAAGGCTACCTTTGCTGCTCTTCTGGAAATGAGAGATGCATTCAGTATTGCCGAACAGAGAAATGTATCGATGGAAAAAATTTTTAACGGCTAACACAGATCAGACAGATGGCAAAAATTCGTATTACACAGGTAAGAAGTAAGAACGGAAAACCTGAAAGACAGAAAAGAACCCTTGAAGCTCTTGGTATCCGTAAGTTAAATCACAGTGTCGAGCATGAGGCTACTCCCCAGATTCTGGGTATGGTAACCAAAGTAAGTCACCTGGTTAAAGTTGAAAATATTTAAGACATTTACAATATTATAAGATAAAGTTATGGATTTGAGTAACTTAAAACCTGCAAAGGGATCGGTTAGAAATAGCAAACGCCTCGGCCGGGGACAGGGATCTGGTAAGGGCGGTACATCGACCAGGGGGCATAAAGGCGCTAAATCACGCTCAGGATACAGCAGGAAGATAGGATTTGAAGGAGGTCAGATGCCTTTGCAGCGTCGTGTCCCGAAATATGGTTTCAAGAATGTCAACCGCGTTGAGTACAAAGCAATTAACCTGAGCACACTCCAGGCGCTGGCTGAAAAGAAAAATCTTGAGATGATTGATTTTGGTACTCTTCTCGAAGCCGGATTCATCTCCAAAAATGCTCTTGTTAAAATTCTTGGAAACGGCACCCTTGACAGAAAACTTGAAGTTCATGCTCACGCCTTCAGCAAAGCAGCTGTTGAAGCAATCGAAGCAAAACAGGGAACCGCTGTAAAACTGTAGATTCATGAGATTCATTCAGACAATTAAGAATATCTTCAAGATAGAAGATCTGCGCGCAAGACTGATCTATACCTTAAGTATTATATTGATATACAGGCTGGGTAAATATGTGTCATTGCCGGGAGTCGATCCGTCTCAGCTTTCTGATCTCCAGGACCAGACTTCAACAGGTATAATGGGATTGCTTGATATGTTCTCAGGCGGGGCATTCTCCCAGGCTTCAATATTTGCCCTTGGTATCATGCCGTATATATCTGCTTCAATCGTCGTGCAGCTGCTTGGGATTGTATTTCCTTATTTCCAGAAGCTGCAGAGAGAAGGTGAGAGCGGGCGACGCAAAATGAATCAGTATACAAGGTACCTGACTGTAGGTATTCTTATTCTTCAGGCGCCGACATATCTTGTTAACCTTCATGCTACAATTCCTGCTTCAGCATTTGTAATTTCCGGGACCTTCTTTACAATATCATCTGTAATAATCCTTACGGCTGGTACAATGTTCGTAATGTGGCTCGGTGAAAAGATTACCGACAAGGGAATAGGAAACGGTATCTCTCTCATCATTATGATAGGTATTATTGCAAGGCTTCCGCAGAACTTTATTTTTGAGGTCGGTTTGAGGATGAATGGCGCCGGAGGACTTATCGGTCTTGTTGTTGAAATCGTATTCCTGTTTGTTGTCATACTTGGAACAATACTCCTGGTACAGGGAACACGCCGTGTACCTGTACAGTATGCAAGAAGAATTGTAGGGAACAAACAGTATGGAGGCGTTCGCCAGTATATTCCGCTTAAAGTTAATGCTGCCGGTGTTATGCCAATCATCTTTGCTCAGGCTATCATGATGCTTCCCGTTATCATTGCAGGATATTCCGAAAGCGGTTCCGGTTTTATGGTAGCTTTTTCCGATATGTACGGATTCTGGTATAATCTTGTAACAGCAATTCTGATTATTCTGTTCACATATTTTTATACCGCTATTACAATAAATCCGGTCCAGATGGCGGAGGACATGAAGAAGAACGGCGGTTTCATTCCGGGGATCAAACCCGGCAGAAAAACTGTTGAATTCCTTGATTCAATTATGTCGAGGATCACTCTTCCGGGATCATTTTTCCTTGCTATTGTTGCAATACTGCCATCTTTAGCCGTTAAGGCTACAGTTTCACCGCAGTTTGCGCAGTTCTATGGAGGCACTACACTCCTCATTCTTGTTGGTGTTATCCTTGATACACTCCAGCAGATTGAGAGTCACTTGCTTATGCGTCATTATGACGGACTTATGAAGTCAGGCAGGATCAAAGGAAGATCCGGGGCAACGACTTCAGTATAATCAAGTATTGCGTTCTTTGATGTTGTATATAAAAACTGATGAAGAGATTGGGTTGTTAAGAGAGAGCAATATGCTTGTGTCGAGAACACTTGCTGAGATTGCTTCACTTATAAGACCCGGGATCACCACTCTTTATCTTGATAAAATTGCCGAATCGTTTATCCGCGATCATGGTGCGGTTCCGGCTTTCAAGGGTTATGGTGGTTTTCCAAATACTCTCTGTACATCTGTTAACGAGGAAGTCGTTCATGGTATCCCTTCAGATTACGAATTACACGAAGGAGATATCATCTCGGTTGATTGCGGGGTTATCCTGAATGGTTGGTATGGCGATAGTGCATACACATTCGCAGTTGGCGAAATAAAACCGGAGATCAGGAAGCTTCTTGATTACACAAGGGCGTCACTCGAGGAAGGTGTCAGAAAGGCAGTTGCCGGGAACAGGGTAGGAGATATCTCTCATGCAGTGCAGGCAAAAGCTGAAAGTGGAGGGTTTACCGTTGTAAGGGAACTTGTTGGGCATGGACTTGGTAAAAAGCTCCATGAACAACCGGAAGTACCGAATTATGGCAGGCCGGGTTCGGGACCGAAGATGCAGAAAGGACTTGTGATCTGCATTGAACCCATGATCAACCTCGGAAGGAAGGAGACAGTCCAGATGAGAGATGGCTGGACAATCAGGACAGCCGATTCGAAAGCCTCTGCACATTTTGAATATGCAGTCGCAGTTGATAATGGTAAACCTGATGTGCTGACAACTTTTGATTTCATTGAAAAAGTTTTAAATAAAATATAAGCGTATGGCTAAACAACCATCAATTGAGCAGGATGGCACAATCATTGAAGCCCTTTCGAACGCAATGTTCAGGGTAGAACTTGAGAACGGACATGTGATAACTGCACATATCTCAGGAAAGATGAGGATGCATTATATAAAAATCCTGCCAGGCGATAAGGTTAAAGTTGAAATGTCACCGTACGATTTGACAAAAGGAAGAATAACATTCAGGTATAAATAAGAAATATTAATGTAATGAAAGTAAGAGCATCTGTAAAAAAGCGTAGCGCCGACTGCAAAATAGTCAGGAGAAAGGGCCGCATTTACGTAATTAACAAGAAAAACCCCAAGTTCAAGCAGAGACAGGGATAATTTTCATTAATTTTGCAAACTATTTAAGAAAAGTAATATGGCACGTATAGTTGGTGTTGATTTACCAAGAAATAAAAGAGGTGAGATTGGCCTCACATATATTTACGGTGTAGGGAAAAGCACTGCCCAGAAGGTGCTCGATGAGGCAGGTGTTGACCGGAACGCGAAGGTTTCCGACTGGAATGACGATCAGATAAACACTATCAGACGCATACTCAGCGATAATTACAAGCTCGAGGGAGAACTCCGGTCCGAAACGCAGCTTAATATTAAGAGGCTTATGGATATCGGATGTTACAGGGGTGTACGCCACAGACTTGGTCTTCCCGTACGCGGACAGAGTACTAAGAATAATGCAAGAACACGTAAAGGACGTAAGAAAACCGTTGCAAACAAGAAAAAAGCTACTAAATAAATAAATTATGGCAAAGAAGACTGGAGCATTGAAAAAGAGGGTCGTAAAGGTTGAACCCCAAGGCCAGGCACATGTTCATTCATCATTCAATAACATTATTGTTACCCTGACAAACAATTCAGGTCAGGTCATTTCCTGGGCATCTGCCGGCAAAATGGGATTTAAAGGTTCAAAGAAAAACACCCCTTATGCTGCCCAGATGGCATCAGAGGAATGCGGAAAAGTTGCATATGACCTCGGGCTCAGGAAAGTTAAAGTTTATGTTAAAGGACCGGGTTCAGGCCGCGAATCGGCAATAAGGGCGATTGCGAATACCGGCATCGAAGTAATGGAGATAGTTGACGTTACACCTATGCCACACAATGGTTGCCGAGCACCAGGAAGAAGAAGAGTATAAATCGATTGCGGATTGAAGATAATGGATTGCAGATTAAAAATCAATCAGAAATCGTAAATCCGAATTCCGAAATATAAATATTGTAAGTTCAAAATTTTTTAAACAAAATGGCAAGATATACCGGCCCAAAATCAAGAATTGCAAGAAAGTTCGGCGAACCAATATTTGGTCCCGATAAACACCTGGAAAGGAAAAATTTTCCTCCGGGACAGCATGGCGCAAATAAGAAAAGAAAGAAAACCTCCGAATACGGGGTTCAGCTCAGGGAAAAACAGAAAGCAAAATACACTTACGGAATCCTTGAACGCCAGTTCCGAAATACTTTCGAGAAAGCCTCAAGAAGCAAGGGTGTTACCGGTGAGGTACTGCTCCAGATGCTTGAAGCCCGTCTCGATAATACAGTTTACCGTCTTGGAATAGCTCCGACAAGGGCCTCTGCAAGACAGCTTGTATCACACCGGCATATAACAGTTAATGGCAATGTGATTAATATTCCTTCATACCAGCTAAAGCCGGGCGATATTATTGGAGTACGCGAAAAATCCAAATCACTTGAGTCAATTGTTGATTCACTTACAGGCAGGAGTTATTCAAAACTATCCTGGCTTGAGTGGGATGATACACAAATGGCAGGTAAATTTATGAATATGCCTGAACGCTCCGACATTCCTGAGAATATCAAGGAACAGCTTATAGTTGAATTGTATTCCAAGTAATAATATTTAACAACATATTCTATGGCCATTTTATCATTCCAGAAACCCGATAAAGTAATAATGCTGGAAGCGGACGACAAGGTCGGAAAATTTGAATTCCGTCCGCTTGAACCCGGTTATGGTATTACTGTCGGCAATGCCCTGAGAAGGATACTCCTTTCATCTCTTGAAGGTTATGCTATTACAACTGTCAAGATCGAAGGCATTGACCATGAGTTTTCAACCATAACAGGTGTTATGGAGGACGTTACCGAGATCATCCTTAACCTGAAACAGGTACGTTTTAAAAGGATTGTCGAGGATGTTGACCATGAGAAAGTCACAGTCAAGTTAAATGGTCAGGACGTTTTTAAGGCCGGACACCTTAAGAATGCTCTAAACAATTTTGAGGTTCTTAACCCCGAACTTGTAATCTTCAGAATGGAACCGGATGTCAAGCTGCAGATAGAGCTTACGATAAATAAAGGAAGAGGCTATGTTCCGGCTGAAGAAAATGAGCCAACCGACAGCGAATTCGGACTTATTGCAATTGATGCAATTTTCACACCGATCAGGAATGTTAAATATTCAGTCGAGAATTACCGCGTCGAACAGAAGACTGACTACGAAAAACTTCTTTTTGAAATTGAGAGTGACGGATCGATACATCCAAAGGATGCCCTGAAAGAAGCAGCTAAAATACTCATTTATCATTTTATGCTCTTCTCCGATGAGAAGATCACTCTGGATTCAGATGATAAACTGGCGAACGAAGAGTTCGACGAGGAAGTACTGCACATGCGACAGCTTCTTAAAACAAAGCTTGTTGATCTCGACCTTTCAGTAAGGGCTCTCAACTGTCTTAAGGCCGCTGAAGTAGAAACCCTCGGTGATCTCGTCAAATTTAATAAGAACGACCTGCTTAAGTTCAGGAATTTCGGAAAAAAATCACTTACCGAACTGGATGAAATGCTTGAGAACCTCAGCCTTTCCTTCGGAATGGATGTAAGCAAATACAAATTAGAGAAAGATTAATAAACGGTTAAGGAAATACAGAAATGCGACATTCAAGAGTAATAAACCATTTGGGGAGGACCAGTGCACACAGGAAATCAATGCTTTCCAATATGGCGTCATCACTTATCCTTCATAAAAGGATCACAACAACAACTGCCAAAGCCAAGGCTCTGAGGACCTACGTTGAACCACTCATTACAAAATCAAAAGAGGATTCAACTCATTCAAGGAGGACGGTATTCAGCTATCTTAAAGATAAGGAAGCTGTTGCTGAACTGTTCAGGGAAGTGTCGGCGAAAGTTGCTGACCGTCCGGGGGGATACACAAGGATACTGAAAACAGGCCACAGGATCGGAGATAATGCCGATATGTGTATCATTGAACTTGTTGATTTCAACGAAGCTATGCTGGGTGGCGGTGAAACTGCAAAGACAAAGACAAGAAGAAGAAGGGCTCCAAAGAAGAAGGAAGAACCGGCAGCAGCTGAGAGTAAACCTGCCAGGGCAGAAGCAAAAGAAACACCGAAACCTCAGCCCGGAGCAGAAAGCACAGAGGAAAAAGTTCCTGAAGAATAATCTAATGCTTACTGAGTTATATTAAATGAAAAAGGGATGAATCGAACCGGTTTGATCCCTTTTTTAATTTCATAAATATTATGGTTTCAGGGTTTCAGAGTTTCAGAGTTTCAGAGTTTCAGAGTTTCAGAGTTTCAGAGTTTCAGAGTTTCAGTAGTTTCATGTTCCGGATACAAGATTTGGTGCATAAAACCCTGAAATCTTGAAATATTGAAACCCTGAAATCAATTTTATCTTTTTACTTTTGTCTTTTAACTTAAAAGTTCAAAGTTGTTTAATTAAAAATAAATTCTATGGGTCAAATTGTTAGTGTACATGCACGCGAAATCCTCGATTCACGTGGCAACCCCACAATCGAAGTCGATGTAATGACCGCCAGCGGTTATTTTGGAAGAGCAGCAGTTCCATCCGGTGCATCAACCGGAGAAAACGAAGCTCTCGAGCTCAGAGACGGCGACAAGGGCCGTTATCTTGGCAAAGGAGTCCTTAAAGCAGTTCATAATGTAAATAATGTCATCGCTGAGGAAGTCATCGGAATGGATGTCACCGATCAGGCAGGCATCGATAAAAAGATGATCGATCTTGATGGCACAAAAACCAAGAGCAACCTGGGCGCTAACGCAATACTTGGTATTTCACTGGCTTGCGCAAAAGCTGCCGCACAGTACCATGGTCTTCCTCTTTTTCGTTACATCGGAGGCGCAAACGCAGTTACTCTTCCTGTACCGATGATGAATATTATCAATGGCGGATCTCACTCAGACGCTCCCATTGCATTCCAGGAATTCATGATCAGACCTGTTGGAGCTCCTTCTTTCAGGGAAGGTCTCCGTATGGGCACTGAAGTATTCCATGCCCTTAAAAAAGTTCTTAAAGGACGTGGCTTAAGTACTGCAGTAGGAGATGAGGGTGGTTTCGCACCTAAATTTGAAGGTACTGAAGATGCTCTTGAATCGGTTCTGAAAGCTATTAAAGAAGCCGGTTATATAGCAGGACAAGACATAACAATAGGACTCGATTGTGCAGCTTCTGAGTTTTATGTCGACGGTATGTACAACTATTCCAAATTCGAAGGTCCGAAAGGCGCACGGAAGACCTCCAAGGAGCAGGTAGATTACCTTGAGCAGCTTATAAACAAATATCCAATAGATTCAATCGAGGATGGAATGGCTGAAGGTGACTGGGAAGGCTGGAAGATACTTACTGACCGTATCGGAAAGAAATGCCAGATTGTTGGTGATGATGTCTTCGTTACAAATGTTGAGTATCTTAAGAAAGGTATTGATATGGGATGTGCTAATTCGATTCTCATAAAGGTGAATCAGATTGGAAGCCTTACAGAGACGCTTAATTGCATTGAAATGGCACACAGGGCAGGATATACCACGGTCACATCTCATCGTTCCGGCGAAACGGAAGATTCAACAATTGCAGATATTGCCGTTGCCACCAACTCGGGTCAGATAAAAACCGGCTCTGCAAGCCGCACCGACAGGATCTGCAAATACAACCAGCTCCTCAGAATTGAAGAGGAATTAGGCGATCTTGCAAAATACGGGTATAAGAAGTAAGAGAAGTGCACTAGAGTGCACTAGAGTACTTAGAGTACTTAACTCTAAATACTCTAGGCACTCTAGGCACTCTAGGCACTCTAGGCACTTTTGGGCACTCTAGGCACTTTTGGGCACTCTAGGCACTTTTTGGCACTCTAGTCACTTTTTGTTTAACCTCCTTCATTAAATTATTTGCCCACGGGAGCCTAAATAAGGATAAAGATGTCCTAAATCCTGACCAATGGATATAATGCTTCCGGAAAGATCCAGAAATAACCTTTTCGGACATTTTCTTGGTATTGCCAAACTCTCATATGATGGGCATTTGCGACGTTATCAACATTTTATCAAAAAGGGTGTTGATACGGTGTGAAAAAAAGCGTTCATATTCCCTTGTTTTTGAAAAAATCCGTTGTATCTTTGTTTTATCAGGTGAGCGATAAAAGACCGCTTGAAAGATGTGGAAACGGAGAGTGTAGCTTAAATGAAACAGGATCCGTTTCGGTCAGACCTCCGGGTCTGCATATCAGGAGAGCCGAAGTCTGAATGAAAGGAGTAAAATCCTGGTAAGTTCAGGCGATCATCGAAGCCGGAAACGTTCTTTCAATGATTGAGTCAAAAAAGGATTCAGGTGACTTGGGGATTTCGGTCCCGATATTGTCTGGAACTGAGCAGTTCCTCCGGGAAATGCAGCCATCCTTCGGGAAGGTATAATCAGTACTGCCTTGGATTCCTTCGGGAGTCTTTTGCAGGACCTTTTGATGACACTTCGTCCATTAATCATGCTTCGGTGTGAGAAAGGACAGCTTAAGGTTTTGCCATAAAAAGCATAACCGGAAAGCTCAGGGTTGCAGGATGAGTCTCACGATTCATGAATGCAGCCGGTCATAATAACAGTAACCTGACACCGTTAGCAACCACGGTTGTCAATGGTGAATGGGAACTACTCTCAAAGATTAGTTCCCATTTTTGTTTTATATTCCGCCTGTTTTATTATCTGCCCGTATTCCATTTTTTAAAATATGTGTGCCGATATTGAATATCTTTATGTTTTTTAAAAAGATATGCCATACTCCGGTCTCCGATCTTTTATTCATAAACTGGAACAGGAAAATGAACTCTTGCGGATTAAGGTCTTTACAGATCCGGAGCTCGAAATTTCAGAGATAACCGACCGGCTTGTGAAAGCTGGTGGGAAAGCTCTGTTATTCGAAAACACAGGCAAACAGTTTCCATTACTTATTAATTCATTTGGTTCAGATCATCGAATGGGCCTGGCATTTGGCAGAAATGATCCCTATGATGCAGGATCTGAACTGGAAAAGCTGTTTTCATCATTTAGAATGACAGGCGGCAGTCTGCCGGGAAAGATCTCTTCGATTCCCCAGCTGTTACGACTGTCATCTAGACTTCCTCAGAGAACCACCGGGAAGGGCTCCTGTCAGGAAGTTGTCATCAGAAACCCGGATCTGGAGATTTTACCTGTTCTGAAATGCTGGCCCCACGACGGTGGTCGTTTCATTACCCTGCCGATGGTACATACAATACACCCGGTAACAGGCAGCACCAATGTAGGAATGTACAGGATGCAGGTGCTTGACAAATCAACAACAGGTATGCACTGGCAAAGACATAAGACAGGAGCAAACCATTTTGAAGCCTGGAAATATACAGGAAAGATAATGCCTGTATCTGTGGCACTCGGAGGAGATCCGGTATATACATATGCCTCAACAGCCCCTTTACCTGAAAATATAAATGAATATATTCTTGCAGGATTCCTCAGGAAGAAGAAAGTAAAGCTTGTAAGGTGCCTTACAAATCAGCTTTATGTTCCTGAAGATGCTGATTTTATCCTTGAGGGTTTTGTAGATCCGCAGGAAGGTCCTGTCTGGGAAGGACCATTTGGTGATCATACAGGCTTTTATTCCCTGGCTGACTGGTATCCGAAATTTCATGTGACATGTATTACTCACAGGAAAGACGCTGTTTATCCGGCAACAATCGTTGGTATCCCGCCCCAGGAAGATGCATACCTTGCAAAGGCAACTGAAAGAATATTCCTGTCACCTGTCAAACTTACCCTGTTACCTGAAGTAACAGATTTCCATATGCCTGAAGCAGGAACCGCCCATAACCTGGTAGTAGTAAAGATTAACAAGAGCTATCCGGGGCAGGGGATGAAGGTTATAAGCTCCCTTTTCGGTGCCGGGCAGATGATGTTCTCCAAATATATATTTGTGGTAAGCGGTAATATTGATATCAGGAACTACCCGGAACTTGCCAGGCACATTTCGGAAAACCTCAATCCATGTACTGATATCATGTTTACCCGCGGACCTCTTGATGTGCTTGATCATGCATCCGACAGGTTTTCATTCGGCGGAAAAGCCGGGTTTGACGCAACAGTCAAACTAGCTGAAGAATATAGTAATGATAATCAGGGAAACAATACAGCCGGTGGTCAGTCCGGAAAAGACATTTACCCGGGCATCAATGAGATAAACAGAGATTTGATCACTCTTGGAATTCCAGTAATAATAATTTCTGTGGAAGATGACACTGCGGAAGATATTATTCTTAACTCCGGTGAATTGCGGAGTGAAATTACCTCCGGAGGTATAAGGCTTGTTCTTGCTGTTAACAGCAAGGTTGATGTCCATGATTATTTTACTGTTGCCTGGCAGGTGCTTGCCAATTCCGATCCTTTGCGGGACCATGTTTTTATTTCAGATTGCTGTTTGTTTATTGATGGAACGATTAAGGCTTTCAGGAAAACAGGATTCCCGAGAAAATGGCCAAATGTTGTATGTTCTGATGAGGAAACAATAACCCTTGTTGACAGGAAATGGGATTCCTATGGTGCCGGAAAACTAATCGAATCCCCTTCCCGCAGATACATGAAGCTGCTGAGAAATGGGAAAGATGAGATATCTGAGTAGATTTATCTGCAAAAGTTTTATGTCCGGAATTAAATAAGTATATTTTTGTGATTTCTGATGAGTCTGCCGGTATTAACATACAACCTGTATCTTCTGACTGATCTTTCAAATGATCAGGAGATACCTATATTGCCTGGTGCGATTTCATACCGGTATGTAATCTACGGCCTTCTTGTCATCGCAATCATTTACCTTTTACTCAGATTTCAGACACGCAGTCTCATAAACGCAAGGAAGCTGCTTAAAGAAAAAGAGCAGGCTCTTGAAATGGTAGATAAGCAGAAAGCCGAGCTGGAAATAAAGGATAAAAACCTTACCGACAGTCTTATTTATGCCCAGAGAATTCAGGAAGCTCTTCTTCCGTCAGAGACATATTTCAGACAGTTTTTCAGCGAATCATTTATTCTTTTCAGACCTAAAGATATTGTCAGCGGTGATTTTTACTGGATTGAGGAACGGGGAGAAAAGATTTTTATTATTGCAGCAGACTGTACCGGCCATGGGGTACCGGGTGCACTGATGTCAATGATAGGTCACGAGATTGTCGAGAAAGCGATAAATGAAGATAAGATAGATGTTCCATCCCGGATACTTGCGATCCTTAATCAGGCTCTTGAAAAAACATTCAGCAGGGAAAAAAGTGTCGGCAATATCATCAGGGATGGAATGGATATAGCCCTGTGTATCATTGACCGGGAAAGAAAGAAGCTGTTTTATTCCGGAGCCTTTCTGCCTCTGTACCTGATAAGGAACAAAAGTCTCATTGAAATCAAGGGCGATAAGATCATAATCGGCATGAATCCTGAAAACCGGGCCTACAGGGACCATGAGTACGATCTTCAGGAAAATGATGTCATCTATATGTTCTCAGACGGGTATGTTGACCAGTTCGGGGGAACTGAGAATAAGAAATTCATGTACAGGAGATTCAGGTTTCTGCTGCTCAATATTCATCTTTTCCCATTCAACGATCAGAAGTCGATACTTGAAGAAAACATCAGGAACTGGATGGGAAGAAGTGTCCAGGTTGATGACATTATGGTCCTTGGTTTTAAACCCCTCAGCCAGGGTATCAGATAATGCGCCTGATCTTCTCCACAAGGGCGGATGGCTGGAATGGCTTACTTATATAATCATCAATACCCACAGCAAGGCATTTTTCTTTATCGCCAATCATTGCATTTGCAGTAATTGCAATTATCGGTACATGTGAATTGGTGGATGATTCCAGGGCTCTTATCTTTTCTGCTGCTGTCAACCCGCTCATTACAGGCATCTGAATATCCATCAGAATGATGTCATAATTTGTGGTTCCGAATTTATCAAGTGCTTCTTTGCCGTTTGAAGCAGTATCGATACTTCCGACATAAGGGCTTAGAGTAAGCAGAGTGATCTTCTGATTGATCAGATTATCTTCTACAAGAAGAACCTTCAGGTCCTTCAGATCTTTCCTGACCTTTTCCTTCTGAGCCAACTCCTCCATTGTAGCAGAAACAGGCTGCTGCTTTTGTTCAGGAACCGGATTCGTAAATGGCATACAGATGGTGAGGATAGTATGATTAGGCCCGAACTCCTGCTGGAAGGTTCCTTTTCCGGCGGTAATAAGACGAGCAGCAAGACTCTTATCCGTGTCCTCTTCATTAATAAGCATGATATTCCTGTCAGTCTGAATTCTGAAACAAATTACTGATTCAGCAGCAGTCTCGCTGGCCTTCTTCAGATTGATCGTTACGATAACAGCTTTTTCATCTGTGGCATGATCTTCTATTATATTGAAGATATCCAGAAAGATCTGTTTTATAATTATAGGATCTCCGAAGTATTCGCCCTCTCCCAGATCTTTTTTGTTAAGAATAAACTCAAGGTTAGCCTGATCTTTTAAGCCATATAGTTCAAAAGTATTTTCAACTGATGAGATCAGATTGAATTTTATTGGTTTTCTCTGCTCAAAAGAAAGATGGCCTGCTGTTTGCATCGATAACTCATTCAGCGTTGTAACCATGTTGTTTGTCGATGCAATAAAAGTTTCAAGAAGTTCCTTCTGTTTTACCGAAATGCCGGATTTCATAAGCATATCAGTGATGATAACCATATTATTAAGCGGTTCTCTTATTTTATGTGAGAAGCTGGTTATCACCTCATTCTGCCTTTCTTTGGCAGAAGCAAATTCATCAATGGAATTAGTGTAAGAATCGAATAGCCTGACAGAGTTTCTGTATATCAGAATTCCGAGAATTGCTGCAATAATAACCAGTATTCCTGCCACAAACTCAAGATCAACAGATATCAGAAGGATCGAAGCAATAAGGCAAAACAAAGCCATAATTGATAATCTTTCAGCTTTTCTCCGGTTTTTCCAGAAATCCTCGGAAAGTGATTCTTTCAGAACATCAGTATCTTTTGTCTGTCCTGTGTCATTCACCATGATGCTAAAATTTCAGTTTGTCAAAAAATTTTCTTACAGGTAGTAAATATACATTAAGAGAAATAAACAACCTTCAAAGGAAAACGTTAATTTTGTCTGTATGGTACAATATTTGATCGAAATGGTTAAACGCGGTCATTATGGAGAGATTGATGAGAGTTTTTGTTCTGACAGCCTTGATTGTATCAGCGCTTTCCATTAACGGATCTGCTCAGGATGAGCAGCAAAATATGGTCAGATATACTCCTGACTTCAGGTTCAGGGACGGAATTTACCTTAACTTTGAACAGGTCAAGACAAATAGTCCCATACCCAAGGCGAAGTTACTTACATCTGTCGATTATAACGACAGGGAGTTTTTCAAAAAGCTCTTTGAGAACGATAAGATCTATTTTTACGACAATATGGGCATCCGCCAGGAAATAACCAAATCCGGAATCTGGGGATATGCCAGAAATGGTATCCTGTATGTTCAGATACAGGAAAACTTTAACAGGATAACTTTTGTCGGGAATATCAGTCATTTTGTCGCAGATATAACCACATACGATTCAAGGTACTCTCCTTACGGTTATGGTGGTTACGATCCATATTATTCTCCCTATGGATACGGCAGTTATTACTATCCTTACAGCTCTTACTATCCTTATTATTCACCTTACAGACAATCGAATATCTCAAGGAATGAGCTGAAACAGTATATTATCGATTTTGAAAACGGTAAAGTGCTTGAATTTGATGTTCATAATACTGAGTTGCTTTTAATGAAGGATGCTGAGATTTATGAAGAATGGGCAAACCTCCCACGGCGGAAAAGGAAAGAACTCATGTTTGTTTATATCAGGAAATTCAACGAAAAAAATCCTTTGTTCATTCCCCAATAATTATCTATATGAAAAAAACTGTTCTTTCCGGAATCCTGCTATGCACAGCTTTATTTCTTTCCGGCCAATCGCCTTTTCCAGGCAAGGATGAGATAAAACAATTTGCGGCTTCAAAAACATGTGTTGTCCTTGAGGATGATCCATTTTCAGTTTATAACCAGTATATGAAGGAGGCTGTCAGGTCATTCTGGAAAATGACTCCTGTTGAATTTATTGAAATAAAGGACTTTAATACAAGAAGACTCGATCCACAGTATTCATTCATAGTTCTTACACAAACAAATTTCGAGAAAGATAAGGCTAACGGGCTTTTCAATTTTGTTAATCTGCTCCAGGGAAAAAGGGTGGGCAAGCTTGGTGAAATGCCTGAAATTTGTGCTATCCCATTATCATTCGCAGGAGAAGAGGATATCGATTACGGGTATAAACTTGGAGCAATCCTGAGCTTTATGCAAAAGCATGCTGAGATGATACTTGCCGATCCATCACTGACAGGAAGAAAATACCTTAAATATTATAACAAATTTATCCCGGACATAGCCGGAAAGACAATCCTTGTAAAACAGGAGGATCTTGCTCCGGAGATCTCGACAATTGATGATATCAATAAAATATATAACGGCAAAGTTCAAATTGTCAAAGAGGAAGATATTATCAAAGCAATTGAAACAAAAGCCCCTGCAACACTGATTCTGCATAAGGTCGGACCTGTTGGTGAGGACCAGAGTACCGGCTATTGCTTTAAAATGCTTATTGGCACCGATGATGCCAATATGTATTATTATAACCAGCATGTGATTAATAAATCAAACCCCAACGGATTTCTGGCCGCTGATCTTAAAAGACTGGCTCAATAATGCAGCATTGTGGCGATAGTGCCGTCTTTAAGAAAACCTCACTGATATGGAAGAGAACAGAATATTAAATGAATCAGAAAGAAACTGGGCGATGTTGTGTCATCTTTCAGCATTTGCCGGTTTCTTTTTCCCTTTCGGAGGGATTATCGGACCATTGATTTTCTGGTTATCACGCAGGGATGACTCAGCCTGGGTAAACATCAATGGCAAGGCAGCAATGAATTTCAACTTGTCGATGCTCCTTTACATTGTGCTTTCATTACCGCTTATGATCATCATAATAGGTATCCCTATTGTTATTGCATTATACATTCTGAAGGTTGTTTGTATAACTATTGCAAGCATTAAGTCCGCACGCGGCGAAATATTCCGGTACCCATTATCAATACCGTTTATTCAATAAATCAAGTGCACTTGAGTGCGCTAGAGTGCCTAGAGTACTTAGAGTTGTATCTGAATTGTAACTCTAAATACTTTAGTGCACTCTAGTTGCATTTTAGGCACTTTAATCTCCCTTTTTGCCTTTCTCAAATATTTTGTATTATATTTCCATATCTAAATCTCTCTGAATATGGCAAATGATGTCAAAAAAAACAGCAAAACATCCAAAAAAGATGAAAAGAAGCATGATCACGATAAGCTGAAAATAGCTGAGAAAACAAAGAAACTCTATTATGACATTGAGCCTGAAAAGAAGAAAAAGATAAAGAAGAAAGAATATGAAAAGCTGCTGCTGAAGCTTGAGGTTGAGCTTGTAAAGCTTCAGGAATGGGTAAAAACCAATAAATTAAGGGTTGTTGTGGTTTTTGAAGGAAGGGATGCTGCAGGTAAAGGCGGGGTAATCAAGACTATAGCAGGTTGCCTGAATCCCAGGATATGCAGGATAGTTGCTCTAGGCATACCGACAGAAAGTGAAAAATCACAATGGTATTTCCAGAGATATGTTTCACAACTGCCTGCAGGAGGGGAAATAGTTCTCTTCGACAGAAGCTGGTACAACAGGGCAGGTGTGGAAAAAGTCATGGGTTATTGCACCAATGACGAGTATGAAGAGTTCCTTCGCTCATGTCCTGAATTCGAAAGGATGCTTATCAGGTCCGGTATAATACTCATTAAATACTGGTTCTCAGTGAGTGACCATGAACAGGAGAAAAGGTTCCAGGAAAGAATCAAGGATCCCACAAAGAGATGGAAGATAAGTCCGATGGATATTGAATCAAGGGATAAATGGGTTGAATATTCGATGGCGAAAGACAAGATGTTCTCCTTTACCGATACCAAGCAATCGCCCTGGTATGTCGTCCATGCCGATGACAAACAAAGTGCACGCCTGAACTGCATTACTCATTTTTTTCACTGATACCTTACCAGGATCTTACTCAAAAACCATTCAAGCTTCCTCCGCTGAAACATGATAAGGCATATGTGCGTCCACCGGTGACAGACCAGACATTTGTTCCGGAGAAGTATTTTATAATCATTAACGTACTTATTGACAATATTATTGGTATGTAGAGACGCTCAGTCATATCTGCGCTCTACTTTTATGCGATTTTCTTTGTATTTTTGTCTTTCTTTATACAAATGTATCGAAACCATCGATACCCAAGGGCACAAGGGATTTTTCCACCAGTGAGATGCTGAGACGTGAGTATATTTTTGACACAATCAAAAGGTATTCAGATTATACGGTTATCAGCCAATTGAAACTCCCGCAATGGAAAATCTCACAACATTGCTGGGAAAATATGGGGAAGAAGGTGATAAGCTTATATTCAGGATTCTTAATTCAGGAGATTTTCTTTCGGAAATATCCGATGAGGAATTATTGAGAAGGGACACAAGATCACTTTCATCAAGGCTCTGTGAAAAAGGATTGAGGTATGATCTTACGGTACCTTTCGCAAGGTACATTGTCCAGCACAAGGATGAAATCACATTCCCTTTCAAAAGATACCAGATACAGCCTGTATGGAGAGCAGACAGGCCGCAGAAAGGCCGGTACAGGGAATTTTTTCAATGTGATGCGGATGTAATTGGCAGCGATTCACTTCTTAATGAATACGAACTCCTTGAAATCATTGATAAAATATTCCAGCGGCTTAATCTGTCTGTTGTAATAAAAATCAATAACCGTAAAATACTTGCAGGTATCGCAGAATATATTGGCACTGCTGAAAAGATTACCGATATCACCGTCGCAATTGACAAGCTCGACAAGATCGGTCTTGAAGCTGTTAATGAAGAGCTGACCGGTAAAGGTCTGCCTGCTGAATCTGTTTCAAAGCTGCAGCCTGTTTTATTATTGAAAGGTAATACAGACGAAAAGCTCCGGGAGCTTTCCATGCTGCTGTCGGGCACATCACAAGGAAAAAATGGTATTGAAGAAATGAAACAGCTTTTCAGCTATATAGAAAAGGGAAATCTTTCTTCTGAGACGGAACTCGATCTTACTCTTGCAAGGGGATTGAATTATTATACCGGAGCAATAATTGAAGTTAAGGCTAAGGATGTGGCAATGGGAAGTATTTGTGGCGGGGGACGATATGATAACCTGACAGGTGTTTTTGGTTTACCCGGTGTTTCAGGTGTCGGAGTATCTTTTGGCGCCGACAGGATCTACGATGTGATGACACAGCTTAATCTCTTCGATGAATCAGGAATGTCAGCAACAGAGGTAATGGTTGTAAACTTTGGTGAAGAAGGAACTTCATATTGTTTTCAGATAATTGCAGCACTAAGGAATCTGGGTATAAAAACGGAACTCTATCCTGATGCAGCTAAATTGAAAAAACAGTTTTCATATGCGAATGCAAAAAAGATCCCTTTCATTATAATAGCCGGTGACGATGAGATCAGAAGCGAAAGCCTTACAGTTAAAAACATGTCTACAGGCGAACAGAAGACTATCTCCTTGAAAGATGCCGTAACCTTTGCAAGGGTGGAGATAAGAAAGGAAAAGCAAATTGATGGAGGGATCCACTAGACTATTCTAAACTAACTGTAATGGTTCATAAAATATCACCCGCAGCGCTTACACCGGAGACGATAAAACAGGTACTTGCTGAAGGATTTAAGCTCTCCATTTCCGCAGAATCAGCAGCTCTGATCAGAAAATGCCGTGAATATCTCGACAGGAAGCTTGAGACGAATACAACACCAATTTACGGTATTACCACAGGGTTCGGCTCACTCCATAATAAAGTGATAAGCAACGATCAGCTGAACCGCCTGCAGGAAAACCTCGTAATGTCGCATGCCTGTGGTACCGGTGACCTGGTTAGGGACGATATAGTGAAGATAATGCTTTTGCTGAAGATACATGCAATGAGCCTGGGTATGTCAGGCGTTCAGCTTGAAACGGTGCAGAGGCTGATAGATTTTTTCAATGAAGGAATAACCCCGGTTATTTATGAACAGGGCTCCCTTGGCGCATCAGGTGATCTTGCCCCTCTTGCGCATCTTGTTCTTCCTCTTCTCGGAATGGGAGAGGTGATCTGGAAAGGAGAAAGGTATCCCGCTGAAAAAATCCTCAGGCAATTTGGCTGGAGCCCTCTTCAGCTCAAATCAAAGGAGGGACTGGCTCTTCTGAACGGCACCCAGTTTATGGGAGCATACGGAGTCTATATTCTCGAAAAAGCTGAACGGCTTTCAAAGTTCTCAGATGTGGCTGCAATAATATCACTTGAAGCTTATGATGGAAGGCTCGATCCGTTTTTTGAGAAAATCCATGCAATAAGACCTCATAAGGGGCAGATTTCCACCGCTGCATTCTTCAGAAAGACTCTCGAAGGAAGTCAGCTCATCTCACGTCCTAAGGCACATGTCCAGGATCCTTACTCATTCCGGTGCATTCCACAGGTACATGGGGCAAGCAAGGATGCAATTTCATATGCCCATTCGGTAATCTTCACTGAAATAAACTCCTTTACAGATAATCCAACCATTTTCCCCGATGAAGATCAGATAGTCTCAGGAGGTAATTTTCACGGGCAGCCTCTTGCCCTTGTTTTCGATTACCTTTCAATTGCCCTTGCAGAGCTTGGAAGTATTTCTGAAAGGCGTGTTTACAGGCTTATCTCAGGACAGAGAGATCTTCCTGAATTTCTTGTTGCCAACCCGGGTCTCAACAGCGGCTTCATGATCCCTCAATATACTGCAGCAGCCATCGTGAGCCAGAATAAGCAATTGTGTACTCCCACATCTGTCGATTCAATTCCTTCTTCAAATGAGCAGGAAGACCACGTAAGTATGGGTGCGAACGGAGCAACAAGACTTTTGAGGGTTGCCGAGAACCTTGAAAGGATTATAGCAATAGAATTGTTTACTGCGATCCAGGCGCTGGAGTTCAGAAGACCATTGAGATCCTCCCCGGTTATTGAAGATCTTGTGAGTGTTTACCGGAAAGAAATTCCATTTATTAACGATGATAAGGTGATGTATGGAGAGATCGCAAAATCTGTCGATTTTATTAAGACGTACAATATCCCGTCATAATTCCGGCATATCATCAAAATCCTGATTTTCTCCGGGTCGCCTGTTCTGCTGCCTTTGCTGCAACTCTTTCAGAAGCTGCAATCTGAACTGGTTCTCTGCCTGATAGAACCTGATCACCTTTGGAGGAGGAAGAACTTGTTTAAGTTTTGAATGAAAGTCAACCGAAAGTTCTGACTCTTTTACCACAGCTCCGATAAGCTTATCCCCTAATTCCGCTATCTGTGCATTGCTCATATTTACCTCATTCTGGTTAAAGAGCCTGATGTACCCCTGTTTTTCTGTTTGTATTTTTAATCTCTGAGCCTGGTATTCATTATAAACAGGCCAGAATTTTTCAGCTTCGGCTGAAGTAAGGTTTAGTCTCTTTGTAAAAAAACCTATTTTGTAAGCATTCAGCTTTTCACGGTTTGAATTCTCCTGGCAATACGCTGACATTATTGTGAAGAGTGATATCAGCAGGAATAAAACTGGTCTTTTCATGTTATCAAATTTATATATTTCCATATATCATCGAGACATCTATATCTTCCGACAGCAGGTAATCTATAATCTCATCATCGCTCAGCAGCGATCCATCTTCAAAATCACTTTCAGATGCTCCTGATTCCAGGGTCATCAGGTCCATTTCTTCAAGGAATATCTCCGGATTGACTTCCATAATCTGAGATATCTCATCGGCGGATACCCGGTCAGTGAAAAGCCCTGTTGAAAAGACTCCCAGCATAACGAGCACCGCCAGTGCAGCCGCAATTGCGAGAACAGGACGAACCTGCCTCAGTGTAAATCTCCCCGCTTTTGATTTCTCTACAGTGGAAGCGAGAATTCTGCTATTTACCTGTTCAAAGTAATTTTCAGGTACTCTGAATGGATTTTTGTGCTTTATGTTATCTTCTCCTGTCATCACTTATGTAGATTACTGAAGTATTAAAAGGTTTAATCACCTCCGAGCATTTTTTCTATTTTTTTTACTGCATGATGGTATGATGCTTTGAGAGCCCCTTCGGATGTTTTAAGGACTACACTCATATCCTCATATGTCATTTCGTCGAAATATTTCAGGTTGAAAACGATCCTTTGTTTCTCAGGAAGTTTAAGGATTGCATTCTGAAGCCTGACCTGGGCTTCATCACCATCGAACCAGGAACTCCCTTCATGTGAGTTCTCGAAATAACCACGGAGATCGTCGATTGAGACTGAGGAGAATCGTTTTCTTTTGTTTATAAGCGAAAGTGCTTCATTTGTTGCAATTGTATAGAGCCATGTGTAAAGTGAACTCTCACTTCTGAATTCCGCCATGGCTTTCCATGCGTTTATAAATGTGTTCTGCAGGGCATCGTCGGCATCTTCATGAAGGATTACCAGTCTGCGGATATGCCAGTATAATTTCTGGCTGTAAGATTCGACAAGAAGCCTGAATCCTTTTTCCGGATCGGTCTTTATCAGTTCCGTGATCTTTACGTCAGCAGTACCCAAACAACAGGTTTTTATTCTTTGATATGAAAAGTTAATAATGGTTTAATGATAAAGAATAAAAATAATAAAATAGAACACGGATGACACTGATGCGACGGATAGTCACTGATTTGATCCGTGTAAATCCGTCATATCTGTGTCATCAGTGTGCTATTTAAGAATTTCTGAAGGAGGGCTTGGGAAAGTAGAATTCAGGGGTGAGATTGGTCATACACTCTATTCATTCCACTCACTCTTATGTTGTTTATTTTAATAAATTTGCACTCATTAATCTCAGATCGGATGGCTCTTCAGTGTGGAATAATTGGTATCACAAATGTCGGAAAGACGACAATCTTTAATTGTATCTCAAACACCAAAGGTGAGACAAATGCATTTGCTTTCAGCGCAACAAAGTCCAATATAGGTGTTGTACAGGTTCCAGACCCCAGGCTATATGAACTTGAAAAACATCAGGTTACGGATAGAATTGTGCATACCACAGTTGAGATTGTCGATATTCCCGGGCTTGCCAAAGGCTCTAATAAAGGGGAGGGTGTCGGGAACAAATTCCTTGGAGATATAAGGAACACCGATGCCCTGATACACGTGCTGAGATGTTTTGACGATGAGAATCTTCCCCACATTGATGGCTCTGTCGATCCTGTCCGTGATCTGGAAACTGTTGATCTGGAGCTTCAGGTTAAAGATCTGGAGTCGGTAGAAAAAAAGATCGAGCGTCTTTCGAGAGCTGTAAAGGCAGGTGACAAGGATGCAAAACGGGGAATTGAAGTCCTGAATGTATACCGGGAGCATCTTGAAAATTTCGGGAATGCAAGAACCCTTGATATTAAGGACGAAGACAGGAAATATATCGACGACTTGTTTCTCCTCACGATGAAACCCGTGATGTTCGTCTGTAATGTTGACGGCAAATCGGCGGTGAAGGGCAACAATCATGTAGACAGGATCAAGGAATTTCTTAAGGATAAAAATGCTGAGGTGCTTATCATTGCGGGAGCTGTTGAGGCCGAGATTGCTGAGCTTGATCCGGCTGACAGACCCGACTTCCTTAGGGATGCAGGTCTTGATGAACCGGGAGTTGATAAGCTTGTCAGGGCTGCATACAAAATGCTGAATCTGCAAACCTTCTTTACAGTAGGCCCGATGGAGATCAGGGCATGGACCATAAAAAAAGGTATGACTGCACCCAAAGCTGCAGGTGTTATACACAGTGACCTGGAACGCGGTTTCATCAGGGCAGAAGTAATGAGATATAAAGATTTCGTAACCCTTGGCTCAGAACATGCATGCAAGGAAGCCGGTAAATTTTATATTGAAGGAAAGAATTATGTTGTCGAGGATGGCGATATACTCCATATAAGATTTAACGTATAATGTCTTTATGACATACCGCACCCTGATACTGTCCATGCTTCTTATCTTTCCGGGTACCCGGACTTTTTCACAGGACGATATCGATTCCAGGCTGAGAAAGCTTGTAACGACTTATGGGCAAGCCGAAGTATCCATAAACTGGCCGGGTAATATTAAGTTTGATTATTTAAACAGGAATTTCTCAATATCTTCTGTTAAAGAGAATGTTGTCAGAATAAAATTACCCCCTTCCAGGGTTGAGCTTTTTATTCAGCAAGGTCTTAAATACCGGATTGAAGAAGAGCCTGAAATCAAAACCCTTAGAACAGCTTCAGGGATAAATGAAGCAAAGCAGTGGGATAGTTATCCGACTTATTCCCAATATCTCGGCATTATGAGAGGTTTTGCAGAGCAATATCCTTCATTGTGCAGGCTTGATACGATAGGGGTCAGCATATACGGAAAGCTGATTCTTGCTCTGAAAATTTCTGATCTCGCCGGTGTTGATGAAAGCGAACCTGAAGTTTTCTTTACTTCCAGTATGCATGGTGATGAAACAGGTGGTTTCATATTGATGCTTCGTCTTGCCGATTACCTACTGCAGAATTACCAGAGTAACGGCAGGGTCAGAAACATGGTTGACAATCTCCAGATATGGATCAATCCTCTTGCTAACCCTGACGGAACCTACAGAGTTGGCAATGTAATTACCTATCCCACCAGGTTCAATGCCAATGAAGTTGATCTTAACCGTAATTTCCCGGATCCTTTGCAGCCATATAGCAATACGAATATTCAGCAGAAAGAAACAGCCGATATGGTGAAATTCCTTGAAAAACACCGGTTCGTTTTATCAGCAAATTTTCATTCCGGATCTGAGGTTGTCAATTATCCATGGGATGCTTTCAAAAATAATAAATTAACACTCAGGAGCCCGGTTCATGCTGATGAAGACTGGTTTCATCAAATAAGCAGGGAATATGCCGATACAGTTCATAAATACAGTAGTCCTTCTTATATGGATGATTTTGAGAACGGTATAGTCAGAGGCGCCGAATGGTATGTTATTTTCGGAGGAAGACAGGATTTTGTCACCTGGGAGCTGCAGGGGAGAGAAGTCACAATAGAGCTGGATAATAATTACAATACTCCTTCAGATAATCTGGAAACACTATGGCAGAATAACTACCGGTCACTCATGGGTTATTTTGAGAATGCTCTTTACGGGATTCACGGGAAAGTACTGGATAATAATAACAATAATCCTGTACCGGCAAGGATATTCATCAAAGGTCATGATAAGGATAGCTCTCATGTTTATTCCGATACTTTGTCAGGTTTTTTCATCAGAATGTTATCGCCCGGGACTTATGATCTGAAATTCAATGCTTTCGGCTATCAGGATACCACTGTTACAAATGTAAATGTCACTCAGTTCGGGAAAACTACTCTTGATGTCAGGATGATTCCTGTGCACAGATCATCGAAATTGTATCCGGTCCTTTATCCTAACCCGGCAAGGTCATATATCAAAGCCATACTCCCGAACTATTTCCAGGGCGCTGTGAATATAAGGATATATGGCTCAACAGGAATTTTGCACCAGGATTACAATATTGATACTGTCTCAAATAAACAGTTAACATTAAATACTTCAAACCTTAAATCAGGGGTATATACAGTCATTTTTACACTGAGTAACAACCTTTCTTTAAAGGGGAGGTTCATTGTGGTGAGATAAATATCATTTGACAGTTTGACTCAATTAATTTTCTAATTGCTTATTTTTGCGGACGCAATCTTGAAGTGATTGCTTCGTTATACTGGATAATATGTGAGAAAGGTCTGATATGAAGCGAAAAAAGAGGATAAAACAAAGCATCTCAATAATATTCATATTACTGGTTTCATTTACGAAGCTCTCCGCTCAGGGTGCGTATATTCCTCCTGATAAGCCCAGGTTGGTAATAGGCATTATTGTTGAACAGCTTAAGTACGACCAGCTTGAAAAGTTCAGAGACCGGCTGGGCGAAAACGGGATCAAGAGGCTTATCAGTGAAGGCACTTATTTCAGGAATGCCACATTCGAGTACATGCTAACCCAATCAGCTCCAGGTCATGCAACAATTTCAACAGGTTCTGAACCGACCTTCCATGGTATCACATCCGACAACTGGTATGTCCCGCTAAAGAATGAACTTATCAACAGCACAAGAGATGTAAGTGTAAACCCGGTTGGCGGCAGCTACGAGTCTGGTCTGCATTCTCCGGTTAACCTCCAGGCTTCAACATTTTCAGATGAGCTCTCCATGGCCTCAAACAGGAAAGCTCTTGTTTATGGTGTGGGAATGAGTGAGAAATCGGCCATCCTAACCGCCGGTCATTCTGCAGATGCAGCTTTCTGGTTCGATAATACCACCGGAACATGGATGAGCTCAACATATTATCTTCAACAGCTTCCTGCCTGGGTGAACGATTATAATGCCATGAGCTACTCCGAGACATACCTGAATGGTACATGGGATCTTTTCAGACCAGCCTCAAGCTATTCCGACTGCGTTCCCGATTCAAACCAGTACGAAGCAGGTTTTAACGGAATAAATTATTTTCCCTATGATCTCAGGAAAATAAGGACAAGATGGGGTTCAGGCTCAAAAAAGGATTATTCGCTCATCCAGGAGACTCCTTTTGCTAATACTATTACCACAAATTTTGCTATCAAGCTCATTGATAATGAGAATCTTGGTCAGGATGATACAACTGATTTCCTCTCGATATGCTACTCGGCGACAGATTATATCGGGCATAGGTTCGGACCCTCCTCGGTAGAAATGGGCGATGCTGTTCTGAGGCTTGATGATGAAATCAAACACCTTCTGGATTATGTGAATGATAAGATCGGCAAAAGGAATGTATTGATTTATTTCACCTCGTCACATGGCATTTCCGAAATTCCTGAAATATTATCTTCAAACCGTATTCCTGCAGGGTATTTTCTTCAGAACCAGGCTTTACAGTTGCTCAGGACATATCTGAATGCTGTTTATGGTGAAGGAGACTGGGTTAAAGGCTATTCAGAACGGCAGATCTTTTTGAATCGCACTCTTATTGAGGATGCGCGTCTTTCTCTCGACGATGTTCAGAAGAAAGTTGCACGTTTCCTGGTGCAGTTCAGCGGAGTATCCGCAGCTTATCCGTATGCAGCATTTGAGGCAAATGATTACAATAACGGCAACCTGAAAAGAATCATAAATAATTTTAATCCCCAGAGGTCGGGTGATGTTATTGTGGTACTTAACCCGGGCTGGGTTGAGAAACATGAAGATCATGTAACAGATCACAACTCTCCCTACGAATATGATTCTCATGTTCCGTTGATCTGGTACGGATGGACTGTTAACAGGGCAACAGTAAACAGGAAGGTCAATATGACTGATATAGCTGCGACATTATCATCGCTCTGCAGGGTTCCTTCTCCGAATGCATGCTCAGGCGAACCTATGTTTGAACTCTTCAGATAAGGGAGAATTCAGCTGTTCTCAGACTAAGGGAAAGCTTCTTTTTCGTATTTTATCCCTAACCATACAGGCATCTCTGAGAAGATCCGGATTCCTCTCACAGCCGTTACCAAGAATTACCAGGTCAGCGCCTGCCATGAATACCTGTTCAACTTCTTTTTCGCTTCTTATTCCGCCACCTGCAGCAAGTGGTATGTTTATATTCTGCTTTACAGCACTGATCATATCTACAGGAACATGATTTGAAGCGCCGGAACCTCCTTCAAGGTAAATCATCCTGAGACCAAGCATTTCCCCCGCAATGGCTGTTGCTACTGCAATATCGGTTTTGTCGGAAGGAATAGCGCTTGTCTGGCTGATATACTCCACTGATGTCCTGGTGCCGCAATTGACAAGAATATAGCCGACCGGAAAGATTTTATCCCTGAAATCTTTCAGAAAAGGAGCAGCAATAACATGGTTCCCGATAAGATAATCAGGATTGCGGCCTGATATTAGTGATAAAAGGAGTATAATATCCGGATTAAGATTTAACTGGAGAAGGTTTCCCGGGAAAAGGATAATTGGAATGGAACACTGTCTTCTGACCTCATTGATAAGGACATCAATACTGTTTGATGACAGGCTGCCTCCTGTAAGAATATAATCAGTCTGGCTCTCAGATGCTACAGTGAGAAGCTTATTGAGTGAATCTCCGTATGCCTTGTCCGGATCAAGGAGGAGACCGATGCTTTTTTTAGCCGGAAAACCAGCTGCAATCATAACTTCTTTTTAGTCCACACTATTGCATAATTGTCGTATTTGGAGTAGTGCAGATCGAATTCCTCATTGATTTTTTCTGTGTGTACAGATCCTTTTATCTCACCAGCTTCCCTGACCTGGAAGGGAGCAATGGTAAGGTTTTTTTTGAAATTTATGCCCTCTTTGTCGCAGATCTTGTACAGTGCTTCTTTTGCGCACCAGTGAATATACAAGTGGTATCTCTTGGCCTCCTGTTCCCTGACCACTTTCTCTTTCCTGTTGAGGAACTTAAGTGCAAGAGCGGCAATATTCGTGCTCATATATTCAAGATCTATGCCTACTTTTTCATTTGTACTGAGCAGTATTGCTGTAAGCTTATGAGAATGCGAAATGCTTATGAATCTTGAACCATCCCTGAGAAAAGGCTTGTTATTTTTATTGTAAACTATTTTTGCATCTTTCCCTATGAGCTCAGCAAGCAAGGCCCTGACACTGAGGAATTCCAGCTTTCGTGAATTACTGCTGAAACCCTTGAATTTTTTCTTCTCATTATTATCCAGGGAAACGAGTTTGAGAAGAGAGTCAATATCCTCCTCTATTTTCCATACTCCCAATATTGAAAACTCGTCGAGATAATGTTTAGTGATACAGGCCATTAAGTAAATGTTATAATTCCCAGGTCAGAGTCTCAACAATATGAATAATATCTTCCCTGAAAAATTCAATTACCGGCGCCAGAGAATCGGCATCGGGTTCAGCATTAAAGTAAAGCGATCCTCTCAGGTAATGCTTTACACTGTCGGTTGCATAAAACTGGACACCAGTTGCTGTATTACCCTTCAGATCATATAAAACGGCAAAAACTTTATCTTTCTCATCATTGAATGCCTTTTCATTTATTGCATCGGCTTTGGTCATATGGTTTTTGACATTCATCGTATAAGTCTGCTCCATTAAAGAGGCGAAATCGTTTTTAACAGGTTTATAAGTCATATAAATAACTGCCTTGTATTCAGGAAATTCTATATTGAACCATCCTTCCTCCGGCCTCTCAGACTCGATATTGAGCTTTCCATAAGCAGGAAATTCAAACGTAAAAGGCATATTCTGCATTCCTGCCTGATCTTTAAGACTTACATAGGTCTTTTCGGGCAGATCAATCCTGAAATAGCCTCTCGGTTTGGGTACGGCTACATCCCTGCAGCCGGTTGTAATTAACAATAATATGCTAATGAAGGCAATTATTTTATTCAGTTTCATCATTTTCTTTTAATCTTTCAACAAGTATCTCCCTGATCCTTCTCCTGTCTACAGATTCAATCCTGAAAGTGAAATTTTTAAATTGTATTACCTGGTCTTTCTGTGGTATCTCACCGGTAAGCTCAAGCATAAGACCGGCAAGAGTTTCAGATTCTCCCCTTACTTTGATGAAGATTTCTTCATCGATGTTGAAGACCCTGCAGAAATCGTTAAGGAGGATTCTTCCTTCGAAAATAAATTTTGTTTCATCTATTCTCCGGAATAATGTTTCTTCCTCATCGCTCTCATCTGATATATCACCAACAATCTCTTCCAGGATGTCCTCCAGCGTTACAATCCCTGATGCCCCGCCATACTCATCAATAACAACCGCCATATGGATTTTTCTTACCTGGAACTCCTTGAGGAGATCATTTATTTTCTTTGTTTCCGGCACAAAATATGATGGTCTCAGCAATGATTGCCATTTAAAATTTGCCGGGTTGCCGGTAAATGGCAATACATCCTTGGCATAAAGGATTCCTTTTACTGAATCGAATGAGCCTGAATAAATTGGTATCCTGGAGAAACCTGAATTAATAATTACCGGGATAATTGCATTGAAAGGGGATCTGATATCGATGGCAGTTACATCTATCCTTGGCACCATGATGGCGCTGACATTCGTATTACCGAAATTCCGGATTCCTCTGAAAATCTTCTCATCCTCCGACGCACCCGCTGCATTCCATTGAGTATTGCCATTCATTTCAGACTGAAAATTCGAATCAATCCTTTTTATTAGATATGACTGGGATGGTGAGATAAGTGAAGTGACGGGGTTAAACAATACTTCAAGGGCATTCATTGGTGCAGCCATTGAAAGAGCAACTTTTACCCTGTTTTTTGCTGTATAGAGCTTCGGCAGGATTTCGCTTGCCAGCAAAAGAATGAATATTGTCACTGAGATAGCCGAGATGACGATAATGAGGTGCCGGGAGTCAGTCACAAAAAGCCTGAAGCCAACAACAATAGCAAGGAGGATAAAAGAGATATTTAAAATATTGTTTCCAACCGTTATGGTGGTAAGCAGTTTCCCCGGATCGCTATGAAGCTTTATAGCGGTTCTGGCATGTTTTGTTTTTTCAGATTTTAATGCTCTTATTTCCTCATGATTGAGAGAAAGGAAAGCTGATTCGGAAGCCGATAGAATCGCAGATCCGGCCAGAAGTAATAAGAGAACAGGCAGTTCGATAATCAGGTTGAGATTACTTGTTGCTGACGGAAAACCTGTTAAAAATGCCAATATTGATAATTGATATTCAGATTCCAATTCTACGTTAATTATATGCTGCTAAAAAGGAAGATCATCCTCATTCTGGGCGTTGCCCGGGATGAAATCTTCGGCTGGCAGGTCTGCCGGTGACTGGTAGCCCGGTGCAGGTTCATTAACACCCGTAACGGGGGCTGCCGCCTGATGCGAATCCCTTGGAGAATTTCCCTGGAAAGAACCCTGACCGGGAACCTGTTTTTTCTCGAGTGGAAGAAGAGTGTCCGCCAGGATTTCAGTGATATATTTATTTACACCATCCTTATCAACATAAGAACGGGTTTTGATTTTACCAATAATATAAACCTGTGATCCTTTTTTTATTGTTTTTTCGGCCACTTCTGCCAGGGCTCTCCATAAAACAATATTATGCCACTCAGTGGAAGTGATGGTTTCTCCCTGCTGATTGGTGTAAGTTTCGCTTGTCGCCAGCGGGAAAGTAGCTTTTGCAACACCTTTGTCAAAATATCGTATAACCGGATCTTTTCCGACGTTGCCTACAAGGATAACCTTATTGATTGACATATAGTTATGTATTGATTAAGAGTCCAAAAACAGGACAGTAAAGTTAAGAAAAAATCACCTTTATGCAACAGAATGCCAAACCTTGTATAAATATCCAAGATATCAATTAATTATGAAAAATTTTCTTTTTCCATATAAACTTGTAAATTTGTCATGCTTTAATGTTCCGGATAAGCTATTT
Organism: uncultured Bacteroidota bacterium; assembly: GCA_963744745.1. Classification (GTDB taxonomy): domain Bacteria; phylum Bacteroidota; class Bacteroidia; order Bacteroidales; family VadinHA17; genus LD21. The sequence goes on from CAVUVD010000014.1 coordinate 996,755, forward strand.
CATTGGATTTTAGGCATTAATACAGAAATAAATTTTTATACTGTTCCGGTATTAAATAAATAATATTTTTATATTTGCACAGTTGAAAAAAGCATAACTCGAAATAATTTGTTGAATTTTAAAACTTTAACGAAAAATGACTAAAGCAGACATTGTTAATGAGATTGCCAAGAACACTGGCATAGAGAAAGTAACCGTGCAAAAGACTGTTGAAGCTTTGATGGAAACCGTAAAAGATTCGATGATAAAAGGAAATAACGTATTTCTCAGAGGATTCGGAAGTTTTATAGTTAAGAAAAGAGCAAAGAAAACTGCAAGGAATATTTCGAAGAACACTACTATCATCATCCCGGCTCACAACATCCCTGCATTCAAACCGGCCAAATCTTTCATTACAAAAGTTAAATCTCACGTAAAGAAATAAATATTCACATCCATGCCAAGCGGTAAGAAAAGAAAAAGACATAAGATGGCCACGCACAAACGTAAAAAGCGTTTGCGCAAGAACAGGCATAAGAAGAAATAGCAGATCAGTTAGTGGTCTTCAATTTTACAGTAAACCTAAAGGCTGATTGTCCTTTAGGTTTATTGTATCAGTAAATCGGTGGGGCGAAATCATATTAATTAATCAGATTAATATTGTGAAGTGTTGAACAAGGACCTGATTATTGATGCTGGCATTTCCGAAGTGACTCTGGCCTTGTTGGAAGACAAGCAGCTCGTTGAGCTTAACAAGGAAAAACGTAATGTAAAGTTTTCTGTCGGCGATATCTACCTGGGCAAAGTGAAAAAAATCATGCCCGGGCTCAATGCCGCATTCATAAACGTCGGCTACGAAAGAGACGCCTTCCTGCATTACCTCGATCTCGGAGCACAGTTCAGGACACAGCATAAATACTATACTACTGCATTGCAGAAGCAGGGGAAGGTGCCTCCTGTAAGCAAATTCAAACCTGATCCTGATATCGATAAGGATGGTAAAATAACTGATGTCCTCACACAGGGTCAGACAGTTATCGTTCAGATAACAAAAGAACCAATCTCAACCAAGGGACCAAGGCTGGCTTCTGAAATATCCATCGCAGGAAGGAATCTTGTGCTGATGCCTTATTGTGACAAAGTATCCGTTTCTTCCAAGATTGAAAGCGCCGAGGAAAAAAACCGCCTCAAAGCACTCGTCCAGAGTATTAAGCCCAGGAATTACGGAGTAATCGTAAGGACTGTTGCCGAAGGGAAGAAAGTTTCGGTGCTCGATGCCGAGCTGAGGGAGCTTGTTGCCAAATGGGAATCTGCTTTCGCATCCGTTAAGAAAGAAATAAAAACACCCAGGCTGTTCATCGGTGAGATGAACAGAACTTCAACCATCCTCCGCGATATGCTTAATGTGACTTTCAACAATATTCACATTAACGATTCGATATTGGCTGAAGAGGTAAGAACATACATCAGCGAGATTGCCCCGGAGAAAGAAAAGATTGTGAAGGTGTATAAAGGCACCCTGCCGATCTTTGATTATTTCGGGGTGAATAAGCAGATCAAGGCGCTGTTTGGTAAAACAGTATCGTTCAAACATGGAGCATACCTGATAATCGAACACACTGAAGCGCTGCATGTTATCGATGTTAACAGCGGAAACCGTTCACGGTCGGGCAACGACCAGGAAGCAAATGCACTGGAAGTCAACATAGAGGCCGCCCATGAGATAGCGCGACAGCTCAGGCTTCGCGATATGGGAGGTATCATCGTGGTCGACTTTATAGATATGCAGACAAACGAGAACAAGCAGGCATTATATGAAAGAATGAAAGTTGTAATGTCAAACGACAGGACAAAGCATAATATTCTGCCTCTTACAAAATTCGGCCTGATGCAAATCACACGTCAGCGCGTGCGTCCCGAGATGAATATCGTTACCAATGAAAAATGCCCCTCCTGCCAGGGAACCGGAGAAACAAAGCCGACTATCCTGTTCACAGATGAACTGGAACGAACCCTTAATTTCATTGTTGACAAAATAAAAACACGAAAGATCATTCTCAATGTCCATCCTTTCGTGGCCTCATTTCTTACCCGTGGATTTCCTTCAACAAGGCTGAAATGGAGTCTGAAGTATAAAATAGGTATTAAGGTCCAGGCTATTATGTCATATTATATGCTGGAATACCATTTCAGCGACCCCGAGGGAAATGAAATAGATCTCTCCTGAGCATTAAAAAAATAGAACACTGATGACACTGATGCAACGGATTGTCACTGATTTGATCCGTGTAAATCCTTTAAATCCGAGTTATCGGTGTGCTAGTTCATCAAATATTCCCGCAGATCGCGCTGATTTAAAAGCACGCAGATTCCCAGATTCTGGTTTCTTTCTACTCCGAAAATTAAAATATATATTAAAAGCAATATTAATATATATATAATAATATAAGTTCATGTTATGAACCTCGTATAAAGCAATATCAGCAGGGATTTGCTATTTTTGCATATAAATTTTACCGCTATGCTGAAACGGACCGGAATTGTATTCATTTTCATACTTTTCGCATCACTTGCTTCATCCCAGATATTCAATCCTGTTGCCTGGGATTTCAGATATGAGAAAACGGGTGACAACCAGTATGAGCTGGTTTTTACCGCTACAGTTGAAGAGGGTTCTCATATATATTCAATGGATATTCCCGAAGGAGGACCTATTCCAACAACGGTGAGGATTGACAGTACCTCGTCCTTCAAAGTGGAAGGGAAGGCCTATGAAGTAACCAAACCGGAAGAGGTTCTTGATGAGGCTTTCGGAATGAAGATTAAAACATTCAGCAATTCGGCTGAATTCAGGCAGAAAATCACTGCCCTGAAACCTTCATTTACCGTTACAGGAGCAGTAAATTACATGGCCTGCAATAATGTTACCTGTTCTCCGCCCCAGGATGTTGAGTTTGAAATAAGCATATCTGACGGTAAAGCTGATCAGGGCGCTGCTTCAAACTCACCGGTAACAGCTCCAGGGAGAGGTTTGCTTGCTTTCTTCCTCATTTCAATGCTTGCAGGCTTTGCCGGTGTGCTCACTCCCTGCGTTTTCCCGATGATACCAATGACTGTCGCTTTTTTCTCCCAGGGATCTGAAAACAGGGGTAAAGCTATCACCAGGGCTCTGATTTTCGGTATATCTATTTTACTAATTTATTCCTCCCTGGGAATAATTGTATCACTCACAAGCGCCGGGGCCGGATTTGCCAATACACTCAGCAGTCACTGGATACCGAACTCTGTTTTCTTCCTGCTGTTTGTGACATTTGCAATATCATTTTTCGGAGCCTTCGAGATAGTCCTGCCAAATAAATGGGTTTCGGGAGCCGACTCCAGAGTCGACAGGGGAGGGTTGCTGGCTTCATTCTTCATGGGTCTTACAACTGTAATTGTATCATTCTCCTGCACAGGTCCGATTGTAGGCGCCCTGCTTGTTGAAGCGGCAACAGGAGATGTTCTGAGGCCAACAATCGGGATGCTGGGATTTGGTGTGGCTTTCGCCCTGCCATTTACGATATTCGCCCTATTCCCGTCAATAATGAGCCGTATACCGAAATCAGGTGGATGGCTTAACTCGGTAAAAGTTGTTCTCGGGTTTATAATGCTCGCCTTCAGCTTGAAATTCCTGTCAGCGGTTGACAGCGTTTACGGTCTTGGTATTCTTTCAAGAGATCTGTTCATTGCAATCTGGATAGTTCTTTTTACACTCCTTGGATTATACCTTCTGGGGAAAATAAAATTCTCTCACGACAGTGATCTGCCATATATTGGCACTTTCAGGCTCTTCCTTATAATCGCGGTATTCAGTTTTGTTGTTTACCTGGCGCCCGGACTCTTCGGATCACCCCTGAAGGCTCTTTCTTCATTCCTGCCTTCCGGAGGACCGGAGCTGAATCTTCCACGGCTGATGTCGCAGAACAGATCTGCCGGCCCTTTCATTTCTTCAGGACAGGTTGCTGAAAATCAAAGCGTGCAATGCCAGGAGCCAAAACATGGTGATTTCCTTGAAATGCCTTTCGGACTTACCGGGTATTTCGATTACAGGCAGGGTCTGGCTTGTGCAAAGGAAATGGGCAAACCGGTGCTTCTCGATTTCAAGGGACATGCCTGTGCCAACTGTAAACTTATGGAAGCTAAAGTATGGTCCGATCCGGAGGTGCTGAGAAGATTAAGAGATGAGTTTGTGATTATTGCTTTATATCTCGACGACAGAACACAGCTTCCGGAAAATGAATGGATTACTTCAAGTCTGGATGGAAAAGTTAAAAAGACAATAGGAAAGATTAATGAAGACCTGGAGATAACGAAGTTCAAAACAAATGCGATGCCGCTGTATGTGATCACGGATCATGAGGGAAATCCCCTGAACCAGCCAATGCCAACGAACCTTAACGTCGAAGAATATAAGAAATGGCTGGATGAAGGGATTGCCCTCTTCCGCAAATGATCAGAACCTGCCGAACTTAAAAGAAACGGAATAAGACATACCTCTGACTGAAGAAGCTCTCACTCCGGGAGCATCGCTCAGTCCGACATCGAATGAAGTTGGTGCACGGTATGAAGCTCCAACGGCAAAGCGAATGTACCGGGTTAGATTCAGTTCAACTTCAGCAGCAGGTTCAATTATGAGGAAAGCCTCGGAATCCTCCACAAAATTGTTATTCTCTGAATTGTCTCTCGATACATAAGAGATACCGCCTGCACCAAACAGAACCGGGAAAGAAAGATGAATCGGGAACTTCGGGAACAGGACAGGCTCAATATACAAACCGCCGTAACCTCCTGCAAGAAATACCTCCATGTCTATTGTTGGCTCATAGTGGTACTCATTTATAAAGCCTGTCGCGCCGAAACCTGCGCCGAATGAATGGCCTGCCATCCAGCCAAATCTTGCTCCGAAAAGAACGGCATTCTCCCTGTCAATTTCAGAATAGCCTCCTGTGAAGGCACAATAGACGCCACCGCTCCGGTCATGCCCGAATAGTGTTCTGAATTCGTTGTTCCGTTTATAATCACGTTCATAACGGGGCTCATCAATCTCGTCATCCTGTGCAACAGCCATTACACATATAACCGAAAAGGCAAATGCAAATAATACTTTTTTCATATCCATAATTTTGAAATATTATCAGAAAACATATGATACTGAAATTCCCATATCCCAGGGAACAACTCTCACGAATGAGGGTACTGTGATCTCTACAAAAGGTTTAAGGTTGAGGCTTATATTGATAGGGACTTCATGAAACCTGTACTCGGCTGCGATCCATCCGTCAGCGCCTACTCCCGCACAATACCTGTAACTTTCGAAATAATAGGTTTCCCCCATGAATCCATAATGATTCGTATATGTAAATCCTGCATGACCTCCGAAACCGTAAGCCAGGTACAGGTCGGGGGATATCCGCGAAATAGATGATTCATAAATAACCTTGAGGCCGGTCAGCTGGATTCCCTTGTTAAAGCTAACTATTGCACAATATCCGCTCTCCGCATTTCCGGCTTCGCGGGTTATCTGGGCGAATAGCCCGCTCCGGTACCCTGACCTGACGCCAACCTGCCTGGTGGTGAATTGTGCTTCAGCCTTCCCGGAGAGCATTAATACAATGAGTAGTAGTACTGCACTTGAATTTTTCATATCTGATTGATGAGCAATTTTTGACTAAGGACAATATAACAAAACTATAGTTGCATCATTTTATATAAATATTTCCTCTTGTGGCATCTAACTTCACCTCTGAGGTGCCCGGATTATTACCTACCTTCCCGGTCATTGTATATTCTTTCTTATCATAATCCAGAGTCTCCTTTTCGATATCCTTATTGTTATCTGGCAATACCACATGGGCATTCACATGCCTGATCTCAAGGTTATATGATGAAGATTCATCAAAATTGAGGGAGACATCGGAATAGTTTGAAATAATGTTTATTGAACCAAATCCCTTCTCGACATTGTTTATATCAATATCGCCGTATTTTGATGTAATGTCAGCTTTTTTCAGGAGGTAATCAATCCTGTAGTCGGTAAAATATGAGCTACCAGACAGGGTTTCGACAGTTCCGATGAAGAACTTGTCTCTCCTTGAATCAACCCTGATGTCACCTGCTTTTTCTACTTCGATTTTCGAACCGATCGATTTAATTGTAAGATCGGTTGTTTCGTCGATTGTAATTTCTGACAGAGATGCATCGATCCTGCCGGAGCCGATAGACTGTATAACTGCATCACAGAATGAAAGGTTGATTGAAGGAGCTTTTAGAAGGTTCCCTGCTTTAAGTGAACCATTTGATATTGTGATACTTACTGTACCAGTGCTGTTTTCAAGAAAAACATCGCCATACCTGTTCTCGATATTAATATTAAGGTACTCAGGAAGGCTTATGTAATAATTTATCTCAAGTCTTGAATCATATGGTATCATCTTGCTTGTCATTCCTTTGAAGCTTTCGATGAACATATTGAAATTCTGTGAGAACTCGGTTCTTGCCCTGATGACATAATCGTAATCGGTGATGTCAATCTCAAGGCCATCGAACATTTTGGATATCCGTGACCTGTCGGGACCATATGCAATAGCTTCTGCCCTGATTGAAACAGAGTCAACATCCCAGGTAGTCAGGTGGACTGCACCGTATTTGTTTGTAACTTCCAGTGAGAAGTTTTTTCTCACAGCGTAGCTCCTGGTATAATTTCTTATTTCAGAATCCTTTTGTCCCCATACAGTAAGTACAGAGCACAGCAACAAAGGCGCGAAAATCAGCTTCTTATAGTTCATGGCCGTTCGTTTTATCAGGATTATTCTCATCTTCCCTGAGGATTTCAAGCATGTCTTCCAGGATACGGATCCTGATCCTGTAATTTTGAATCAAAGCGCTGATAACCTCCTGGTTTGAAGCGTTATCTTTCAGGTCTTTCTTTATATCGTAGAAAATGCTGTCAAGATGACTGATGTCGTCAGTCAGCTCCTGTTTCAGCTCAGGATTACCTGTAAAAAGCGGATCAGCCTCAGTGTACAATGATCCGATAATGCTGTTATAGTAAAGTTCAAGCTCTCTGAGCTGCTGATCTTTGGGATATACTTTCCCGGTAATTTCAGGCGAGCCCGTTCTGCCGGGATTTCTCAGAAGAAGAAAGGAAGAGTATGCAATGATTACAAGAACTGCAGCAGCTGCAATGCGGCTGAACAGTAATATTCCTCCTTTTATTTATTCGTTTCCTTATCGTATTCCATACTCCCGGAGAAGGATTAAGCTTATCCAGACCATCCCTGTTATTCCTTATGAATTCTTCCAGCCTGTCCATATCACTTTATTTTTGAGATGATGTTTCTTAGTTTATTTTTTGCACGGGAGTACTGCGATTTGGATGTAGACTCCGTTATTCCAAGTATCTGCCCGATCTCAGAATGATCGTAACCTTCAAGCAGGTAAAGAGTAAGAATTATCCTGTAACCATCCGGCAGCATATTTATACCCTTGAAGATTATGTCTGTATTATATGTGATTTCACTTTCTTCTTCATATACGTCGGATGGAAGCTCATCCATGAAGGTCAGAAGCGGCTTCCTTTTTTTGATCTGGTTTATACATTTATTGATCAGTATGCGTTTCAGCCATGCTCCGAAGGTCGAGTCAAACCTGAAAGAGCCGAGGTTAAGAAAGCACTCCGTGAAAGTATCCTGAAGGACATCTTCTGCGTCTTCCCTGTTATTCAGCATTCTGTAAGCAAGGTTGAACATTGCTTTGGAATACTGGTAATAAAGGCTGAACTGAGCCTTGCTGTTTCCCTCTTTGCATTCCTCTATCAGGTCAGAATGAATATGTAAGTTCAGATAATCCACTGTTAACAGATTGCTTAAAAGACAAGAGGATTTACAGGAGGTTGCATTCGGAGCAAATTTTTTAATACTGTACAAGGCATAAGGTATACAGGCAACAGGTTACCGGCTTCCGGCAAAGGCCGTGTACCCTGGACCGTGTACCGTGAACCTATAATATTTACAGCGGTTTCTCTTGAAAAGAATTGTTTTTATTGTGTAATTAGTTGATTTTAATAAATAATTAACATAATTTTACAATTGCTTTTAACTGTCCAAAAAGCAAAAATTTCCCATTCTTTTCATGGCTGCCCCGACCGTCAGGTTGGGGCTTTTTTTATGATTAACGATCCTGTATAGCGTATAAAATCCGATAAAAAACAGCCTGTGTAGATTCGCAGTGAACCTGCCGGAAAGGAGATCAGTAATTTTGAGTATATCATTACGCCTTGTACGGTTGAGATTGATCTAAAATGAAGAAAGATATCCTTCATTTCACAAATCCTGAGTCTGAGCGCGGGATTTGTTACGTTACTAATGACAACTCTGTTGATTAGTGAACAAGATTATAAGATGCTTCACTTCACTGCGTTCCGTTCAGCATGACAGGCGATATTTGAGGAGTCTGGGGGAGTGAAGAGGCGCATTTTGCAGAGAGATTGTACCTGGATTTGGTTTTAATCAAAATGCGCCTCTTCACTCCCTCTCACACCAAAGAATATTGTCATCCTGAAGGAGCAAACCAGTCAGAGTATACTTAGTATCAGAAGATTACAATGGTTTGCGACTGAAGGATCTTAAACGTTTATGCGTAAATTATCTATAGACTATTTTTCGTTGCTCCGGCAGAATAAGTTTATACAATTCCTAACCGCACAACGCGTATCATTGTAAAATAGATATGAGAACACGATCACGTAATTTCAGATCAGGATATTCCTTGCCTGAGTATAGAAAAGCGTGAATACAAAGGACCAGAGAATCTGTCCGGCAATAAGAACAGAATAAACTTTCAGGGTTGTTCCATAATATTTTGCGGCAAGAAATGCCCCGATGGGTATGGAGAGAACCGACGGGCTTAAAATTGCAATCCCAGGTAAGCCATAACGGTTTTTTATTTTTACAAAATTTCTGTTGGCCCGTGTAAAGATTTTTCTTCTGCCATGTGTGCGGTAACTCCTTGCCCTGTACTTATTCCAGGCTTTGATTATTAAATTAGAAAAACTAAGGGAAAAGACTAATCCGATAAATCCACCTGTATTTGTATAAATCAGTGTCTCAAGCGCCGACATCCTCATTACATAAATAGCCACCGGAAATGTTGCAGCAAACTTCCAGGTGCAAAACAGTATAATTGTTAATTCCTTCACAATTGCGAAGAAAGTAACCTTTAAAATACAAAGAAATTTCGGAATCCACACAATTCCGTACAGTAATCCGCAATCTAAAAAAATTGAACTAAAGCCTCTTTTGTTAAAATAGGTTAAAGAGCTGAATTTCTTTACGTACCGCGTCCATTTTTTTTATATTGCATCTAGCAAAAAATGCTGAATATACCTCTGCTATTACTAAAAGCAGTTGGTGACCATTAACCTAACCTGTTGATAAATGAAAAAGTTAATCCTGCTTTCACTGGTGCTGTTTTTGATGCAGTCCTGCACCGATCCTGAACTGAAGCTGAACAGGAAAGCTGAAAAAATCCATTCTTCTATCCTTACTGTCGACACTCATTGCGATACTCCAATGAGCTTTGCAGAATCCGGGTTCGATCTGGGGGTTCGTCATGAGGAAGGATGTGTCGATTTCCCGCGAATGAATGAAGGCGGATTACACTCGGAGTTTTTTGCTGTGTTTATCGGGCAGGGTCCGAGAAATGATTCAGTATTCGATAAGGTTCATGCTGAAGCCATGGAGATCTTCAACTCAATACACAGGAATGTCGGGAAGAATTCAGCAATGGCAGAGATAGCCTTAAAATCAGATGATGCTTACAGGTTGAAGAAAGATGGTAAAATCGCCGCCTTCATCGGCCTTGAGAATGGTTATCCGATGGGAAAAAACCTGTCAAGGATAAAAGAGTACTATGACCAGGGGGCAAGATACATCACTCTTTCTCACAGCAGGAATAATGATATTTGCGATTCCTCAACAGATCCGGACGGACCCGAACATAATGGCCTTTCACTTCTCGGGGAGCAGGTGGTGAAAGAGATGAACCGGCTGGGAATGATTGTCGATGTATCGCATATCTCAGATGATTCATTTTATGATGTATTGAAGATAACTAATGCACCGGTAATAGCCTCCCATTCTTCATGCAGGGCATTATGTGGGAGCCCCAGGAATCTTACTGACGATATGTTACTGGCGCTTAAAGAAAACGGCGGTGTCATACAAATCTGTATTCTGAGTAATTATCTGAAAACGCCTGATCCTAACCCCGAGATGGATGCTAAGCTTAAGGATCTCCGTTCAAAATACGGTGATTATAATTCGCTTCCCGAGGATTCAAAAAGGATGATGAGGACAGAGTACCGGTCTATCCAGAAGCAGTATGAGAAGCTTGCCACTGTGAAGGATATTGTTGATCATATTGACCATGCCGTTCAGGTTGTTGGCATCGGGCATGTCGGAATAGGGACTGATTTCGATGGGGGCGGGGGAGTGGAAGGTTGCAGGAGTGTAGCCGAAATGAAGAACATAACGGTTGAGCTGCTCCGTCGTGGTTACAAAAAAGCCGAAATAGAAAAAATATGGAGTGGCAATATTATGAGGGTGCTCCGCAGGGTGGAGGAGATCTCCGGGACGGTGTAATCAGATAATACAGTGATCCTGTTACCGATTACTGATTACCGAATACCCGTTATTTTTTGACTCTCGAAAATTTAAGAGTTTTCAGCATCCATACCGGCAATGATTTTCCGGGATCTCGTTTCCTCAGGTCAATGAACAATCCCAGTTTCTTGAGTATAGGAATTTTATGTGTTTCCACGAATTCTATCAGAGTTCCGTCAGGATCTTCAATATATGAGAAATGACCTGCGGCTTCTCCCATATCGAAGCTGTTGCCTTCATGGCTGTTCTTACTGTCGACAGTAAAAGGAAAACCTTTTAACCTGCAATATTCTTTTAACGCGTCCATTCCCTGCATATCATAGCATAGATGAATAAAGCCGGGATCCCCCCAGAATCTTCCGGAGTATGTCTTTTGTCCGGGTTTTCCCGGTGTGCTTATAAGTTCAATTACACTATGGCCGAATATTTTACTGACAGGGCCTGTAAATTTTTTCGACCTGGTGAGCAGGACCCTCCTGCATTCTGTATCACCACCCGGAATTCCACGGAGATCAGGAAACATCCCGGTTTTATCGTAGACCACTTCATCATAGCCAAGTATATCGCTGTAGACAACCATTGATCTTGAAATATCCGATACACCTATCATTGCACCGTATGAACCTCCGGTATTCTTTTTTTCGTTCATGAACCAGTCTTTTGCCTCCACCATCTGGAAAAGGTTGCCATAAGGATCTTTAAGAAAAAAGGTCTGCTTACCGGAAGGATCGGCAGTTAATTTTTCAGGCACATTTACGCCTTCATTTCTGAATTTCTTAAGTGTCTCCTCTGTATTCTTTGTCTTCATTTTACAGGCAAGTATACCGAGGTCGCCTATTCTTATTTCCTCTTTAATGCCCACAGGTTCTCTTCCTTTATATTGCCAGATCTCAAAACCTCCGCCACTCTGCAGGTTCATTGCCAGGACTGCATGCCGTTTTCTGGGTTCACCTCCTGTATATGGAAGCATAAGTTTTGCAATTGCATCATCCTCGAAAATCCTGCAATCCATGCCGAAATGCCTGATATACCATTTCCAGGCTTCATCAAGATTCCTTACCCCTATACCCATCTGCTGGATACCACAGATCAAATAACTCTTCATTTTGTTTTGGTTTAAGTTGATTGAATTCTATCGGCTATCCTGAAGAACAGCCATGGCAAATACCTTCTGATATGCAGCATCATGAGTTCACTCCCGCCAACGAGTATTTCTCTTTTATCTTTCAACATACCCCGGATGATAATTTGTGCAGCATGTTCGGGAAGAAGCCCTTTTGCCTGTCCGTCATCAAGTTTGCCATGCTCTTTTCCTTCACTGTTAAGTGCATGAACAGAAATTGAAGTCTTCACTCTTCCGGGAATAATCACTGATACCTTTATATTATTGCTTTTATTCTCAAGATAAAGCGTTTCAAAGAACCCATGAATTGCCTGCTTTGAGGCCGAATAGGCTGAACGAAGTGGAAATCCGAACCTGCCTGAAATGCTGCTTGTTGCAAGTATATGTCCTGACTTTTGTTTTACCATATACGGGAGCACGGCTTTTGTAAAAGCAATCGTTCCGAAATAATTTATTTCGAAAATTTTACGGTCGAGCCATAATGGTGTGTCCTCTATCCTTGCTCTTTGACTTATACCTCCGATATTAAGAAGGTAATCTATCTGCCCTGAACCGTTAAGCTGTTTTTCAACGATTGCATTTATATTTCCTGTATCTGAAAGATCAAAAGGGATGCAAATAATACTGCCGGGCAGATTCAGGCATGATTCTTTCACTTTCAGTAACCCCTGCTCGTCATTCGATGAGGCTATAACTGTTGCGCCCGATGCTGCAAACTCCTTTACAAGCGCTTCACCGATTCCTGATGAGGCTCCTGTAATCCACGCGGTTTTATTTTTAAGGGCATTATTTCTCTTCATGGCTGATCTGGTTAATAAGCTTGATCAGTTCGTTATAATCCCTTCGCAGGGCAATGAATCTCCTGTCCTTCTTCTTCATCAGTTTCCTTATCCTGAATCCACCCATTATCCTTCCGAAAAGCAGGTAGTAGTTCCACGCTATGAGTCCTGAAAGCGGAAGTGTTATGAAAATAAGTAACCCTGCCCACCAGGGTGAGAATAAAAGCAAGACACAGGATAAGGTATACCGGCAGGAATATGAATGCAAGAGCAAGCGATAATCCGAACCTGATCGAAGAATGGAACTGCGGATCCTTGATTTTTGGTATCTGCAGGTTTGGTATTGAGAGAAAGGTCAGATTAAATATATTACCGAATATGTAAACGGGCAGCATAATGATCAGGCTGATCAGTCCCGCCAGCAGCCAACCGAGCGGATGTTTTTTCTTCTCCATAAGCCGGTATGTAAGGTTCAGGTCTTTGACCCTTTTCTTTACATGAAGGCTTAATGAGCAGATCTTTTCAAATATCTGTGGCTGATCTGCTTTGACTTTGTTGAGTTTATCAATGAGTTTCCTGTCGCGGAAGATCTTGGGATTTTTTATATCGTCACTGTACTTCCCATTGACTGATAGCCCTTAATTCGTCTATTGCATCATAATCATCAACAGAGTCGATATGGATCATCACCTTCTTAATCTCATCAGAAATCCTGGTCCTTAGTTCATTAAGAGCTTTCTCGGGATTTTCCCTGTAAATCCCGAAGTACTCTGATATTCCGAACGGTTTACCATAAACAACTGTAAGCACCTGTCTGAACCTTGTATAATTCGAAAACTCAATGCCGACAGGTATGATCTTGAGATTCAGTTTATAATCGGAAGCCTCTTCTGCCTGGAATGCAATACGGCAAATGCCTTTTTTCAATTGCCTTAATCTTCTGAAACCGGCATGATCACCTTCAGGAAGAATGATCAGCCCGTTTTTGTTCTTCAGAACATCAATTGTCTTCCCGAAAATCTCATCGTTACCCTTCAGGGAACTGAAGCCGTCCCTGATTCTGTAGACGGGCAGGATCTTCAGAAAATACAGGATTGATGCGATGACTTTACTTTTGAATATATCGGACCTGGCAAGAAAAACAGGCTGTCCTTTATGAGTAAACAGGACAGCAAGGGCATCCATCAGAGCATTCTGGTGATTGGGTGCAAAAATGATTGTGTCAACGGGATTGATGTTCTCTCTCCCGATTACAATTGTTTTCCTGTAAAAAACATTCTTATGCCAGAATCCTGCAGCGCTTTTCAGGAGTGCATAACCTGCAGAAAAATTCTCTATATTTTCCTTCCCCATTTATTTCACTCACCGATTCAACAAAGGCTTTAAAACTGTGAGTGCAAGTTAAAAAAAATGAAGAGTGGATATAAAGAAAGAAATATTTAAAAGGATTTTTACTTAATAATAGGTCTTTTTACTACCATACGGTATCATCAACATCATCACGAAGCCTGTCAATAAGCCTCCTTTCCTTTTTTGTAGGTCTGCCTGTTCCTCTTGGCCTGTAACCGCCGGGTGAAGGTTGCCTGATATCAGTCTTGATCTTTTCTTCTTCCGGAGTGAGGTCTTCGATAAGTTTTCCGACAAGCTTTGCAGATACCCTGTTTCCTGCTGGTTCAATGACTCGGAATTTGTATGTAACAGGAGGCTTTTTTACAATGATTATTTCGCCCGGAAGGATCATCCTCGAAGGTTTTACCTGTACCTCATTGATAAGGATTCTTCCTTTCCGGCACTCTTCAGAGGCTATGCTTCTGGTTTTGTATATTCTTGCTGCCCAGAGGAATTTATCGATTCTGATGTTGCCTGAGTCTTCCATTTATTTTGCAAGCTTCATTTTTATTCTTTTTCAGGAGCATTGTTCTCTTCTTTACCTGAGGGTACTTTTCCTAGCTTATTATATTTTGTCATTGTAAGCTCTGCTCCGACGAAAGCAAATGACTTTATCATCTCAATAACAATGGAGATCCGTTCTTTCAGGAACTCCTTTTCATCCTGGTCCCATGTACCAAGAACATAATCTACCTGGGATCCTTTTCTGAAATTATTGCCGATCCCGATCCTGATGCGGGGATATTCATTTGTTCCGAGTACTGCATTGATATGAGCCAGACCGTTATGACCCCCGTCGCTGCCTTTATGCCGCATCCGGATGCTTCCAAGAGGAAGCGCAAGGTCGTCAGCAATCACCAGCAGGTTTTCAACAGGAATGTTTTCTTTTTTAAGCCAGTAGTTTATCGCATTTCCACTCAGATTCATGAATGTTGAGGGTTTCAGGAGGATGAGCTCGCGTCCTTTATATTTTATGGTGCAGACGGCGCCATAACGCTTGTCTGTAAAAGAAGTATTGGATGCCGCAACGAGGGCATCCAATACAGTAAATCCTATGTTATGGCGGGTATCGCGGTATCCGTCACCTATATTTCCCAGGCCGGCTATCAGATACTTCATAGAGCCTGAAGTTTTGATGTCTTATTTCTTTTCCTCAGCTGCAGGAGCTTCAGGAGCAGCGCCGGCTTCAGGAGCAGCTTCAGTAGTTTCTTCTTCAGTTTTCTGGGCAACACGCGAAGTGGCAATTCCGACTACTGCATCTTTCTTGGGATCAAGCAGTTCAATTTTGTCATAAGAAAGCTCTCCAACCTTTACAGAATCATGAATTTTAAGGTTGGTGATATCAACTGTCAATTCCTCGGGAAGGTCATTCGGGAATCCTTTTGCCTTGAGACTTCTCTTCTTGATATACATCTTACCACCTGCAAGTACTCCTGCAGAGACTCCGGTTACCTTGACAGGAATGTTGATGACAACTGGTTTGTTCTCGGAGATATGGATAAAGTCTATGTGTAATATTTTGTCACTGACCGGATGAAACTGGATGTCTTTCAGCACAGCATTGAATTCCTTGTCATCGATGAGAAGCCTTACAAGGTGAGCTTCGTGGGTGTAAACAAGGTTTTTGAAACTTAGCTCATCGGCAAAAAAATGAACATTTTCTTCTTTGCCGTAGATAACGCATGGCACACCACCCTTCTTTCTGATCTGCTTTGAGCTTTTTTTGCCGAGGTCGGGCCTGAACGAGCCTTTGATTTCTATTGTCTTCATTTCTTGAATGTTATTGTGCTACTAGAAGGTGCTTTAAAGCATCTTCCCATTACACGGTTAATTAAAAAAAATTGGCCTGCAAATATAGAACAAAGGAATCAGAATACAAAATTTGTGCTGATCGACTGGTTCGTAGTCACTGCCATTATTGTTCTGGCAAAAATATCAGCAATTGAAAGGACCTTTGATTTTATTTGAAGTATTGACAAAAGGAACACTATCACTCACTACAAGCTCTTCAAGAGTGGATTCTTCTATTCTCCTGATGGCATCGCCTGATAATATGGGATGTGTAGCCACGGCACGGATGCTTGAGGCTCCCCTGTCTTTCATCATATTGGCAGCAAGGGCCAGGGTGCCTGCCGTATCGACCATATCATCGATGATGACAACATTTCTTCCTTCAACTTCACCGATGACAGACATCTCTTCAATAACATTCGGCTTCTTGCGCAATTTATAGCACAATACCATTTCGGATTGAAGATATCGCGAATAAGCATTGGCTCTCTTTGATCCGCCCATATCAGGGGCAGAAACAGTGAGATTCTTAAGTTTAAGGTTTGAGATGTAGGGAGCGAATATTGCTGAGCCGAAGAGATGATCAACAGGCACATTGAAGAAACCCTGGATCTGGTCTGCATGCAGATCCATTGTAATAACCCTGTCAACTCCTGCAGTACTCAGCAGATCGGCTGTGAGTTTGGATCCAATAGATACACGAGGTCTGTCTTTACGGTCCTGCCTCGCAAATCCATAGTAGGGAATTACAGCAATCACTTTATATGCAGATGCTCTTTTGGCTGCATCAATCATCAGAAGGAGTTCCAGAAGATTCTCAGCAGGTGGATTTGTGGATTGAACAATGAAGACCATGCACCCTCTGACCGATTCATCGAAACAGGGTTGAAATTCACCATCACTGAATTTGGTTACCGAACTTTTCCCGAGCTCGATCCCCAGTTTCCCGGCAATTTTCTCTGCCAGGTGCTGCGAGGATGTGCAGGAAAAAATCTTCATGGGTGCATGTCCGAACATATTCCTGAGATTTAGACTGTGATTCAAAAATCAGAGTACAAAATTATAAATTCCCTTCAAACTCGAGCGCTAGTTGAGAAATTGTTGACTAATTCTTCAATATAATCCAGAATCTCTTCCCTCCCTTTTTTGCTGACAGCTGATGAAGTGAATGTTGGAGGAAGGGATTCCCATGTTTCAGACATCGCATCATTGTAAAAACTTATTGATTTCTCAAGCTCCTTTTCCGATATCTTATCACTTTTTGTAAATATCCTTGCGAAAGGAATTCCGCTGATTCCAAGGAATTCCATAAACTTCATATCTGAAGGCTGAGGTTTGTGCCTGGAATCGATCAATACGAAAAGGCAAACAAGGTTATCCCTTTTAAGTATATAGTTTTCTGTCGCTTTGTTCCATTTGTCCCTTTGAGCTGATGGGCACTTTTGCATAACCATAGCCCGGCAGATCAACAAGATACCATTTTTCGTTCACAAGAAAATGATTTATTGTCCTTGTTTTTCCCGGCTGGACCGAGGTCTTTGCAAGTTTTGACCAGCCTGTGAGCATATTGATGAGTGAGGATTTGCCGACATTTGATCTGCCGATAAAGCCAAATTCGGGTTTGTCGGGTTCAGGACATTCCTTTAATGTGGGGCTGCTTTTAACGAATGTTGCAGATCGTATATATCATATTTACTGGAGGTCACTATAGGGCAATTCAATTTTTTTATATACAAGCAGCCTGTTACCGAAATCGGTAAGAATCTCTGCCACTACGCCAACATAAGACTGTTTAGCCTGGCTTGATTTCCTGAGATCGATATATCCGGTATTACCGGTTGTTTTTATCCTTTTTACCTTTGTCGTGTCGTAAGCTCCATCTGCGAATTCACCCCTGAAGAAGTTAACCGGTACCTTCTTGTCTGTTAATTCGAGGATTATCCGGTAACTGCCGTTCCTGGCATAGTTGTCTTCTGTTTTTACAATCAGCCCGGGATATCCTCCGACAAGTTTGCCATTTTTCATAAACTCCTGGAAGAAATCTGTTCTGTATCCATTTTTATACCCGAGTTTGGCCTTAAGCTCGCCTGTCCGGTAATATTGTTTCTGTATCCCGTGCATTGTATCATTTACGAAAGGAGTGGTTCTGAAGAGCTGACCTTCCTCATAGAACCAGCAGGAGGAATCCTGTCGTAATCCGTTTTTATAAATGTAAGTCCTCTGAAGTCTGCCGCTCTGGTAAAATGTTTTCGTGAGTCCTTCCCTGATACCATTCCTGAATGTGACTTCGCTCACCTTATAAATTCCGCTCATGAACTGCTTGATACCTGTATATCCGGTATCAGCTACAGTTGTAGTATCTGTATTGATATCTTCCCGTTTTCCGGTATTACTGCCGCATGAAGAAAGCATTACAGCTGTAATAAGGATTAATAAATGTGATGATAGTTTCATTTATAATGTATTTAAATATACTTTGTCTCAGCCCCGATGTAGACTTCCAGAATCTTTGCTTCCCCGGAAGGCTCAAGGATCACCTCTTTAATTTCGGCAGGCAGAAGGACTGTTTCACCTTTCTTTATATGATCCTGGTTTTCCTCCCATTTAAGAGTGAATTCACCGTCTGTACAGATAAAAATAACAAAAGAATCGAGCAAATAGTATTCTCTTTGTACAGGTTTGTTGAATCTTATCAGATTAGTGTTAAAAAATTCACAGCTGACAAGGTTCTCAGGAACATTAATTCAGGGGATTCTGCTTTAATCTTGCTTTTCCCGGTTTCTTTAAAATCTATTGCATCAAGAGCAAGGTCGGTGTGCAGCTCTCTTTTTCCTTCCCCTGTACCTTTACGGTTCCAGTCGAATATCCTGTAAGTAATGTCCGATGTCTGCTGAATCTCAACAAGTACTGTTCCTGCACCAATCGCATGAACCCTTCCTGATGGCGTGAAAAAAGATATCTCCGGGAACAGCGATCTCAATGTTCATCAGATCGGCAATAGTTCCTTTTTCAACAGCTTCCATGTACATTTCCCTCGTGGTCCCTTCATTGAATCCTGTATAAATCCTGGCATCGCTTTCACTCTCAAGGATATACCACATCTCTGTTTTGCCATAGGCATTATGCCTTTTTTTTGCCAGTTCATTTCCCGGATGCACCTGGATGGAGAGATCCTGTCTTGCCTCGATAAATTTTATCAGAAGCGGGAATTCATTTCCAAATTTCTCGTAAACAGAATCACCTGTTATATCACCCATGTATACTTCAATCAGCTCTTCCAGGTTATTACCGGCAAGGAAGCCATTGCTGACAACAGACACATTGCCGGAAACACCTGAGATTTCCCAGCTCTCGCCTATTTTACCCGGCAGTGAGGTATTTTTATGGAATCGTTCAGGCAGAGCTCTGCCTCCCCAGACCTTTTCCTTGAGGACATTTTCGAATTTTAAAGGATACAATTCAGACATAACAGCTGTTTAGGATTAAAGCCTGAGGTTTGAAATATGAAAAAGCTTTGGATACCAATTCATTTCAGCAAAATTCAATATTTCAACTCTTTCAACTTCTTTGCAAATTAGTACTTTTGATGCAAAATTAAGTATTTTATGCTGATTGTCGGAATTGCCGGTGGGACCGGATCGGGTAAAACAACTGTCGTTGACAAGATAATCAGGATGTTTCCGAACGGTGAAGTGATTGTTATTCCACAGGATTCGTACTATAAGGATAACAGCGGATATCCCTCTTAAGGAAAGGCAGAAAATAAACTTCGATCATCCTGATTCTGTTGAATTCACACTTCTTATAGAACACCTGAAACAGCTTAAGAAGGGGAAAAGCATTGAGATGCCGGTTTATTCTTATCTCACATGCATAAGAGCAAAAGAAACAATCCCGATTAACCCGGCCAGGGTGGTTCTTGTTGAAGGGATCCTCATCCTGACAGATGAGGGGCTTAGGAAAATGATGGATATAAAAGTTTTTGTCGATGCTGATGCCGATGACCGTCTCGGCAGGGTAATTCAAAGGGATATTATCGAAAGGGGACGTTCGGTGATGGCTGTACTCGAAAGGTATCATGATACTGTTAAACCTTCACATTTACAATTCATTGAACCGTCAAAAAGATATGCAGATGTAATTATTCCTGGGGGCGGTCAGAACCAGGTAGGCATAGAAGTGCTGGTTTCAATGATCGAAAGTCATCTTCTTAAACCGGTGCGTTCCGGGAAAATCACTAAAAAATAATACAAGATGCTATCAAACGTCAATCCCGAGGATATCCTTTTCCTGGATATAGAAACGGTCCCTTCAGTTGATTCATTCGATAAGCTCGAACCTGTCTTTCAGTCGCTCTGGGAAAAGAAATCACGTCAGTTCAGGGAGACTGAACAAACGGCTGCTGATGTATACCAGCGTGCGGGTATTTATTCTGAATTCGGAAAGATCATTTGTATTTCTGTAGGTATCCTGAAATTAAAGGAAGGCAGCTTCATCAGGCTTAAGTCTTTTTTCGGGCATGACGAAAAAACTTTGCTGGAAGAATTCTCAGATCTTGTGACGAAGTTTTGCAAGCTCCGGAAGGATGCGGTGTTATGCGCGCATAATGGTAAGGAGTTCGATTTTCCATACATTTCCAGGAGGATGATAATCAATAATCTTGAGCTTCCTGAATTACTGGACAATGCCGGCAAGAAGCCCTGGGATGTAAAGCTTCTAGATACAATGGATCTCTGGAAATTCGGTGATTATAAAAACTTTACATCACTTGAGCTTCTTACTTCCATCCTCGGCATTGCCACACCTAAGGATGATATTGACGGCAGCATGGTCGCAGATATTTACTACATTGATAAAGATCTTGCAAGAATTGTACGTTATTGTGAAAAGGATGTGCTGGCAATTGCCCGGGTTTTATTGCGTTTTATGAACCTGCCTGGCATATCCGATGACAGGATTGAATCGGTGACGTTCACGTAGAGACATGCATGCATTGTCTCTACGCATCCAAAAATCGTCTGATGACCCTGATCACCGCTTCCGGGTTATCTGCATGGATCCAGTGACCGGCCTCAGGAATATCAATAAACTCTGCTGCTGGAAAAACATTGAGAATATCAGGGTAGTCTTCTTTCGGAAGGTAATCAGATCTGGTTCCTCTCAGGAAAAAAACGGGAAAACCTGTAATCCGCGCTGAGTATCCGGGATATTTCTCCATAGGTTTCATAATGTTTTCGAGGTTCTTCAGAAGGACAGGAACGTTCAGTTTCCACTCGAAAACGTTTCCATCTGTTCTGCGCAGGTTTTTAAGAATGAAGCCTCGTATTTCCGGCGGCAGCCCCGATTTTTGAAGTTCAGCATCGGCTTCTTCACGGGAATTAACCACAGTAAGATCAAGTGAAAACATTGCATCCAGGATTCTTTTGTGATATGAATGTTCCTTACCTGATTTATCATCACCCCTGAATGGTGAAATGTCTGCAACAGCAAGTCCCTGCAGCATCTCAGGCCATTTCAGCGCGAATGACATTGCTGTTTTACCACCCATACTGTGACCTGCAAGAAAGAAGCGCTCCGCAGAAATTTCCGTAACAAGTTCATGAAGATCGTTTCTCATTGCTTCGTAATCATGGGTATCTGAATGAGGCGACTGTCCATGATTGCGCTGGTCGGGCAGTATCACCGTAAAACTTTCAGAAAGCTTCTTGGCAACTGAGGTCCAGTTATCAGAGGAACCAAATAACCCATGAAGTATTATCAGGAGAGGTCCTTTACCGTATTCCCTGTAGTATAGTTTCATAATTCATGACAGCTGTCTTTTATACATCTGGATTGTATTCTCGAGTCCCAGATACAAGGCATCAGAGATAAGAGCATGGCCGATAGATACTTCATCAAGCCAGGGTACATTCTGATAGAAATAATTAAGGTTGTCAAGATTAAGATCATGACCCGCATTTATTCCCAGACCAATTGAGTGTGCTATCCCGGCAGCTCGTGTAAATGGAGCCACAGCTTCAGGTGCATTCTCATTGAATTTAAAGGCGTAAGGTTCAGTATAGAGCTCCACCCTGTCTGTAGCCGAATATGCTGCATACTCAATATTCATAGGGTTTGTATCCACAAACAATGATGTCCTGATGCCTTCTTTCCTGAAAGTCGATACTATATCGGTAAGAAAGTTCCTGTTCTTCCTGGTGTCCCAGCCTGCATTAGATGTAATTGCATCGTGTGCATCGGGTACAAGGGTCACCTGGTCGGGTTTTACAGCAAGAACAAGAGCAATGAAGCTTTGTGAAGGATAACCTTCTATATTGAATTCTGTCTTTATGACAGGTTTGATTTCCAGAACATCTGAATACCGTATGTGCCGTTCATCAGGACGGGGATGGACTGTGATACCGTCGGCACCGAATACCTGACAGTTAATCGCAGCATTCAGTACACTTGGAATATTTCCTCCTCTTGCATTCCTGATAGTTGCTATTTTATTAATATTAACGCTTAACTTTGTCATTGGCGAGTTTATGGGTGTTAATGTTTTCTTAATTATCCTCAAAAGTACAATAACGGTATTTTTTTTGCTATATTAGTTGTAACAAAATGCAATTATGGTCGCAAAAGACTTGATATCAGAAGTAATCCCTGCACTTAAGACCTCCGATCTGGGCAAAACCGCCCTGAACTGGATGGAGATCTTCAGGGTATCTCATCTTCCGATAGTCAATAATCAGGATTTTCTCGGTCTGATATCTGATGCAGATATATACGATATGAACCAGGCAAATGAACCGATTGGCAATCATGAGCTTGCTCTTATCAAGCCTTTTGTTTTTTCTGAACAGCATATATTTGAAGTGATCGGGCTTGCGTCGCGGCTTAAGCTCTCAGTGGTCCCCGTTCTTGACAAGAAGAACCATTACCAGGGAGTAATTACAACCAATGACCTTATAAGGCATATAGCAGGGATCTCATCAATGGATCAGCATGGCGCCATAATTGTGCTCGATATTCTTGAAAGAGATTATTCGCTTTCACAGATTGCCCAGATTGTCGAAAGCAATAATATTAAGATCCTGAGCATGTACATCACTTCGCCTCCTGAATCTACACAGCTTGAGGTCACTCTTAAGGTGAATACTGTTGATCTCACATCTGTTATCAGGACATTCGAACGTTATAATTATGAGGTTAAAACATGGGTAACAACAAATGATTCCATGGAAAGCCTGTATTCTGAGAGGTTCGATCTGCTGATGAAATATCTTAATATCTGAACTATATATTTACATAATGCTGAACAGGGTCGCTATTTTCAGCAAGGACAGTACTCCAAAAACAAAAGAAGGGGTCGGGAAACTTGTACACGAACTTCACTGCAGGGGAATAAAAATACTGATGCAAAAACGAAGTGAAGAATTCCATGTATCAACCGATGCACCACTTGAATATTTCATTGAACTTTCATCAATCGGCGAGCTGCCTGAACTGATTTTCAGTGTCGGGGGTGATGGCACTTTCCTCGAAACAATTATTAAAGTAAAGGATCTTGGAATACCAATAGCCGGTGTCAATACCGGCAGGATGGGCTTCCTGGCAAATATTTATGCGGATGAGATTGGCCCTTCAATTGATATGCTTCGTAATAATGAATTTGAGATTATAGAAAGATGCCTTCTTTCACTTTCAAAGCCTGAAGGTCTTTTTGAGGGAAATAATTCCTTTGCCCTCAATGAGATAACAATACAGAAGTCGGATCTGAGCATGATAACAATTCATGTTTATGTGGATGATATTTATCTTAATACTTATTGGTCCGATGGATTAATAATATCAACAGCAACAGGATCTACAGCTTACAACCTTAGTGCCGGTGGTCCTATTCTTACACCTGAGGATGAAAGCATTATTATCTCTCCGATTGCACCGCACAATCTTACGATAAGACCCATTGTGATCTCAGGTGAAAGCCGGCTTAAAATGGTTGCCGAAGGCAGGAGTATGGAGTATATGGCGACTGTTGATTACAGGTCAAAAAAGATCCCGTTCGGTGAAGAGATCCATATTTTACGGGCACCGGAAAAAATAAAAACCATTATGCTGAGAAGCAGGGACTTCTACAGCACTCTGAGAAGAAAGCTGATGTGGGGAGCGGATAGCCGGAATTAAATAATTCTTATATATTTGCATTGATATCCTAATACTTATATTTGTATTGATATCCTAATTTTACATTTGTACTGATAACCCAAATACCTACTGTGATGAAACGCACGATCATTCACCTCCTGCTTCTGTCGTTTCTTTTTGCTTTCAGTACGGTTGAAGCCGGTGCACAACTCTGGAAGATGAGACGGTTCGAGATTACCGGCGGATTAGGTCCCTCATTCTTCTTCAGTGATATTGGAGGTTTCTCCAGGGGAAAAAATATTCTTGGATTTAAAGATCTGTCGTTCCTTCAGACAAGATACAGTATGAGCTTTAGTGCAAAATACAGGATACTGGAAGATATTAACCTGAGATTCAGTTTTTCAGCGGCAAAACTCAGGGCTACAGATCAGAGAGGCTCCAACGAGAGCAGGGATATGGAGGCAAAGACTTTTATCATTGAACCTGCACTCATTGGAGAGTTCTATTTCATTAAGAATAAAAATGAAAACAGTTACCGGTTTTCGAGAGGACAGGCAGGATTCAGCAGGCTTATCAACTCTCTCGATGTTTACGCTTTCACCGGTTTCGGCGGAGCCAGCTTCTCAGTGAAACCAAGTGAAAAACTGGCAGCCATGGGATTAGAGACCAGCGGATTTACACCTGTTATACCGGTTGGCGCCGGTGCAAACCTGATTTTCTCACCGGATTTTAACTTTGGAGTCGAGATAGGTGGAAGATATTCATTTTCTGATTATCTGGATAGCTATTCTTCACAATATTCCAGCGCAAATGACGTTTATTATTTTTTGAATTTCACATTTACCTACAAAATGAGAACCGGGTCTAGTGGATGGCCTACGTTCAAGAAGTCACGCGCCGGATTGTTTTAATGAAAAAATTAAAATGGGTCGTTTTTCTTTTCTGCATTTCTCTGGCGGTTCATTGTCAGAAGAATGCTGATTATGGCGCTTCTGCCGGCGTAACATCTTACCTGGGAGATATAAATCCAAACAGACTTATGTACGCTCCTCTTCCTGCAGCAGCATTCTTTTACAGGTATAACCTTAATCCACGACAGTCATTGCGAGCCAATTTGCTACTCGGGGGAATAAGGGGTGATGATCTTGATTTCAACAATGACTTCCAGAGAACAAGAGCGATGACGTTCAGCGGAATTATTGGTGAGGCGGCTGTTCAGTATGAGTTCAATTTCTTTCCTTATACAACCGAGGGAAAGCGTTTTGATTATTCACCTTATCTTGCCGCAGGAGCCGGTGTGGCAATGAATACTTCTGAAGGTACGGAGTTGCTGCCCATAATACCTTTTGGAATCGGATTTAAGATCAATCTTTTGAAAAATATGGGTTTGGAAGCTGAATATAGTTTTCGTAAAACTTTTTATGATAACTTTGACGGCCTTAAAGATTTTGTAGATCCATCTGACTACGCGTTGATCCACAACAATGACTGGTATACCTATACCGGAATTTCATTGACCTGGAAGATTATGAGCAGGCTGGCAGGATGTCCGGCTTACGATGACGTGAACTCAGAACGGAAACACTGATTATGACATTTAAAGAAAAAATAATTTCTGAGAAGATTCCGTCCCACATAGCTATCATAATGGATGGGAACGGGAGATGGGCACAACAGCGTGGCCTGGATAGAGTTTTCGGCCACCAGCAGGGAGTAAATGCACTTCGTGAGATCATTGAAGCCGCCGCTGAACTTGGCATTAAACATCTCACTCTTTATGCATTCTCGACTGAAAACTGGAGCCGTCCTGACGATGAGGTTATAGCACTTATGGGTATTATGGTCAGATCACTGAATAATGAAACTGATACTCTCATCAAGAATAATATCAGGCTTACAATTATCGGTGAAAAGGAAAGGTTGTCAGATGATGTGCGGGAAAGGCTCGAACAGACACTCAAAGTTACTTCATCCTGTACCGGCCTCAATCTGATTGTGGGACTAAGCTATAGCTCAAGATGGGAAATAACAGATGCCGTACGAAGGCTGGCTTATGATGTTTACAGGGGTGTATTGATGCCTGATTTTATTGATCAGGAATTGATATCCGATTATCTCAGTACCAGAGGTGTCCCTGATCCGGAATTGATGATCAGGACAAGCGGCGAACTGAGAATAAGTAATTTTCTTTTGTGGCAGTTAGCATACACAGAATTATATTTTACCGATACACTTTGGCCTGATTTTGGTAAGGAAGATTTCTATAAAGCAATTGTTGACTTCCAGACCCGGGAAAGAAGATTCGGTAAAACAAGTGAACAGATTTTAGAAAAATAATGATTAAATGGGTATTAAAATATTGACAAGGACGGTTTTAGCATTGCTTTTGATTCTCCTGAACCTGAGGCTCGATGCACAGGAAAAACAGGAAATCATTGACTTTATGTCGGTTGATGATTATGTTATCGGGGGGATAAGCGTTTCAGGGGTGAGATTCCTTGATCCGAACGCACTGATTAATATTTCAGGTTTGAGAAACGGACAGGAAGTGACAATACCCGGTGAGGCTGTTACTACAGCAGTACAGAAACTATGGATGCAGGGCCTCTTCTCCGATGTAAAGATTTATGCCACGAAGTTCTCCGGCGACACAGTATATCTCGATATTGCTCTCCAGGAACGTCCCAGGATATCCTCGGTAAAATACAACGGGATGCGAAAATCCGAACAGGAAGATCTTGTTAAGAAAATCAATCTGCCGGTCGGTTCCCAGGTTACAGATTATCTTCTTAAAACTGCAGAGAAGATAATTAAAGACCATTTCGTTGAAAAGGGATTCTTAAACACAAGGGTTGATTTTATTCAGAAGGATGATCCCGACCAGCCTAACAATGTGCTGCTCTCGGTTAATGTAGATAAAAACGAGAAGGTCAAAATCGGTGAAATAACCTTTATTGGTAATGAGTACTTCGAGGAAGGCAAGCTCAGGCGTCAGATGAAAGGAACGAAGGTTAAAAATATCAACTTCTTCAGGGCTTCCAAATATATCGGAGAAAAATTCAGTGAAGACAAGGAAAAGCTCACCACTTTCTATAATGATAATGGCTTCAAGGACTTCAGAGTAGTGTCTGATTCTCTTTATAAAATTTCTGATGACAGGGTGGGGCTTCAGATACGGTTAAATGAGGGTAATCAGTACTTCCTGAGAAATGTCGAATGGGTTGGCAACAGCGTATATCCCAAAGAACTTCTTGAAAGGGCATTCAATATCGAGAAAGGTTCGGTTTATAACCAGTCACTGATCAGCGACCGGCTGACAGGCTCGGCCGGAGCTATGGATGCAGTAAACCTGCTGTACCAGGATCATGGATATCTTTTCTCAAGTCTTACGCCGGTTGAAGCCAAAGTCGATAATGACTCTGTTGATCTTGAAATAAGGATTTATGAAGGCGACCAGGCCTATCTCAACAATATAATCATAGAAGGAAATACCAGGACAAACGAACATGTTGCCAGGCGGGAACTCTATACTCGTCCGGGTGATCTGTACAGCAAGAGCGATATTATCAGGTCAATCCGTCAGCTTGGTGTTCTTGGCCATTTTGATCCCGAAAAAATACAACCGCTGCCTCTCCCGGATATGATGAACGGAACAGTGGATCTTCTATATAAGCTTGAAGAAAAAGCCAATGACCAGTTTGAGGTATCAGGAGGCTGGGGAGCCGGAATGCTTGTCGGTACGGTTGGGGTAAGGTTTAATAACTTTGCCATGAGGAACTTTTTCGACCTCAAGCAATGGCGGCCATATCCATCCGGTGATGGACAATCACTCAGCATCAGGGCGCAATCAAACGGAAGGGCTTATCAGTCATATAACATCTCCTTTGTCGAACCCTGGCTGGGAGGCAAAAATCCAAACAGCTTTTCAGTTTCGTTGTACCGTTCTCTGATGACAGACGGAAAATCAAGGAAGACTCCGAAGAGTGAGCGCGAATTTATGCTTATTGACGGAGGTGCTATAGGGCTTGGAAAACGATTACGCTGGCCTGATGACTTTTTCTCGATTTTCGGGGAAGTGAATTATCAGAGATATAAGCTTAAGGATTGGAAGAACATTCCATTCATGTTCGAGACAGGCACATCGAACCTGATAAGTTTTACAACAAGGCTGCAGAGATTCTCCACAGGTCCCAACCTTATATATCCGAACAAAGGATCGTCATTCACTCTCTCTCTTCAGGCTACACCACCTTATTCCAGTATATCCGGGATGAATATGTCCGGTGTTCCTGATACTGTAAAATACAGGTGGGTTGAATTCCATAAATGGGTATTCAAAGCCGATACATACATCTCCCTCGACAGAGCCGAAAAGCTGGTTCTGAATGCAAGGTATGCCTTTGGTTACCTTGGACATTACAATAAAGACATTAGGCCCTGCGCCGTTCGAAAACTTTTCTGTTGGAGGCGACGGAATGACCGGCTATAGTTTTTATGGTAGGGAGATCGTATCCCTCAGGGGCTATTCCTCCGGCAATGACGGAGTTGGTTCTTTAACCCCTCAGTCTTATAATCAGAGTATGCAACGGTATGTGCCTACAGGAAACGTGTATTCCAAAATAACTTTTGAAATAAGATACCCGATTTCATTGAATCCCCAGGCTACAATATACGGACTTGCTTTTCTTGAAGCAGGAAGGGCATGGACCAAGCTGAGTGAGTTTAATCCTTTCAAGATGAACAGAGCTGCAGGAATCGGGTTAAGGGCTAATCTTCCGATGTTTGGTCTGCTGGGTATAGACTGGGGCTATGGATTTGATCAAGTTCCCCAGCCAACTTTGTACAACAATGCTAATAAGTCACAATTCCATTTTGTTATAGGTCAACAATTTTAATTTAATCAACAACATGAAAAAAATTGGAGTTCTTATAAGTTTGCTTGTTCTGATCCCCGCTATGGCAATGGCTCAGAAATATGCTTTTGTGGATTCCGAATATATAAGAAAGAATATACCTGCTTTCAATGCTGCACAGGAACAGCTCGACAAGCTTTCACAGCAGTGGGAAAAGGAAGTTGCAGATGGTTACGCCATTGTCGAGAAGATGTATAAAGCCTACCAGAATGATGCCGTTCTGCTCTCGCAGGATATGAAGACCAAAAGAGAGGAAGAAATCGTCAACAAGGAAAAGGAAATGAAAGACCTGCAAAACAAGTACTTCGGCATGGAAGGCGAACTTTTCAAAAAAAGAGAAGAGCTTGTTAAACCTATCCAGGATGAAATACTTAAGGCTATAAAGGAACTTGCTGTTGAAGGAAGCTATGCAGTCATTTTCGATACTGCAACCGGTGGTAATATTCTGTTTGCCAACCCTAAATTCGACCTTAGCGACCAGGTACTTGAAAAATTAGGTTATAAAAATTAATTGATTACTTTTGCACATATTAATAATACGATGAAAATGAAAAGATCTCTTTGGATTGCAGTGTTGGCGATCCTGATGATATTTACCGGTAAGAATGCAGTTGCTCAGAATCTTAAATTCGGCCATATTAACAGCGACGAATTGATACAGGCCATGCCTGAATTCGATTCTGCAAGCAAGAAGCTCGAAAGCTTCAGAAACGATCTGGTAAATGCCCTTGAACTGATGACAGTTGATTTCAATAATAAGAATGAATCTTATCAGAAAGATCTTAAAACCTATACTGAAGTTGTAAGGCAGACCAAGGAACAGGAGCTTATTGATGCAAACAGGAGAATTCAGGAATTTCAGAGTAATGCCTCAACTCAACTGCAGGAAAAGCAGGCTGAACTCTTTCAGCCAATATATGCAAAAGTAGACAAGGCCATTAAAGATGTTGGAAAGGATAATGGATTTATATACGTTTTTGATGTAAAAGGACTTCTTTATTTTGACGCAACAAAGAGTACCGACGTCCTTTCACTTACAAAAACCAAGCTTGGAATTAAGTAGCACAGATACTTTAAACCTATAACCATCCATGTGAAACACGGGATGGTTTTTTTATTTATAATGAAATGAACGCACAGCCGATTGGCATTTTTGACTCAGGAGTAGGAGGACTTACTGTGGCACATGCCGTGAAGCAGGTGCTCCCGGGTGAAAGCATAGTATATTTCGGAGATACTGCACATCTTCCTTATGGTGATAAATCGGCCGAAGCTATAAGGTACTATTCTGAAAAAATAACGCAGTTCCTCCTGGAAGAACATAAGGCTAAAGCCATACTTATTGCATGCAATTCTGCTTCTGCTTCTGCTTTCGATATAATCAGAAAGCAATACCCGGATAAAATTATTATTGATGTGATCGACCCGGTTGTTCAATACCTGGGGACATGCAATTATAAGAAGATCGGAGTGATAGGTACGAAAAGGACTATCAGCTCAGGCACCTATGAGAAGAAACTTAAAAAAAGCTCGCCGGGAACAGAAGTAATATCAATGGCTACACCTCTCCTTGTTCCTATGATAGAGGAGGGATTCATCTTCGATGACATCAGTAATGCAATAATCCGTGCATATCTTACTAATCAGTCTCTCTCCGGGATTGAAGCTCTGATACTCGGTTGCACCCATTATCCGATAATAAAGAATCAGATAAGTAAGATATTTAACTTTAATGTCGATGTTGTTGATTCCGGGAAAATCGTTTCAGCAATAGTCAGCGAAGCCCTGAACAGCAAAAAACTGCTCAATAATTCGGGAAACGTTAGAGACCTGTTCTTCATTTCCGATTACACTCCATATTTTGAGAAGATCGCAAGGATGTTTTTTGAAGGCAGAATAAACCTGCAAAAGGCCGATATATGGAGCTGAGAGTATAAACCTGTGTGGGTTTACTTTCAAAACATGATCAATATCATTTAAATAAACCTGAATTATTTAATAATTTCAGCCTTTAAACATTTAATTTTGAGCATAATAAGAAGACCCTATCGAAAATATAAATCATGAGTAAGAAATCTGAAATTATCGAAAGAGATGAAGTGGTTATCCGTTTTTCGGGTGATTCAGGTGACGGAATGCAGCTTACAGGTACCCTTTTCTCGGATACTGCAGCTTTGTTCGGTAATGATCTTTCCACATTCCCGGATTACCCTGCTGAAATACGTGCCCCCTCGGGCACAGTCGGAGGAGTATCGGGTTTCCAGGTTCACCTGGGTCATTCTGAGGTCAACACTCCCGGCGACTACGCAGACGTGCTTGTTGCAATGAACCCTGCTGCAATCAAGGCAAATGCCGCCTGGGTAAAGCCCGGTGGAACTATCATTTTCGATGAAGGAAATTTTACTGAAAAGAATATCCAGAAAGCTGGTTACGAGAAAGATCCTATCCTGGAGGAGAAACTCGAAACCCACAACATAATTGCTGCTCCCATTTCAACAATGGTAAAGGAAGCCCTTAAAGATTTTGGACTGGATCAGAAATCTGTCATGCGGACAAAGAACATGTTCGCACTGGGAATGGTATACTGGCTTTTTGACAGAAAACTTAAATATACCGAGGAATTCTTCGATAAGAAGTTCAAAAATAAACCATCTGTTGCCGATGCAAACAAGGTTGCCCTGAGAGCAGGATACTACTATGCAGAAACAATAGAGGCTCTCAGGCCTGTTTACCATGTGGCGCCCGCTAATATTGCAAAAGGCACCTACAGGAATATATCGGGAAATACTGCTACAGCCTGGGGATTTCTTGCCGCTGCTGAAAAGGCCGGACTGGAGCTGTTCATTGGTTCTTACCCGATAACCCCTGCCACCGGTATTCTTGAGGAACTGGCTGCAAGAAAAGATCTGGGAGTAAAGAGTTTCCAGGCAGAGGATGAAATTGCAGGTATTTGCACGTCAATAGGCGCCAGTTTCGCAGGACGTCTGGCTGTTACTTCCACATCAGGCCCGGGACTGGCTTTGAAATCTGAAGCTATTGGCCTTGCCGTTATGGCCGAACTACCACTTGTTATTATTAACGTCCAGAGAGGGGGACCATCTACAGGTCTGCCTACCAAAACAGAACAGTCGGATCTTATGCAGGCACTGTACGGCAGAAACGGTGAATGCCCGGTTGTGGTTATCGCCTCGAGCACGCCTTCCGATTGCTTTGTTTTTGCTTTCGAAGCCGCAAAGATAGCTCTTGAGCACATGACACCGGTTCTCCTTCTTTCCGATAGTTACCTTGCAAACGGAACTGAACCATGGAGGATTCCCAAAATGAAGGATCTTCCCGGCATCAACCCCCCTTTCGCAACAAAAACTGAAGGGCCTTTCCTGCCATACCAGCGCGATGAAGAAACACTTGTGAGATCATGGGCAGTACCCGGGACACCCGGGCTTGAACACCGGATCGGCGGACTGGAAAAAACCATCAAGGGAACAGTATCATACATACCTGAAAACCACGAGAAAATGGTGAAGCTTCGTGAAGAGAAGGTTCAGAGAGTTGAAGTTCCCGATCTGAAAATTCATGGTCAGAAATCCGGCGACCTGCTTGTTGTTGGCTGGGGCGGCTCATTCGGCTACCTGCTGACTGCTGTCCGTGAACTGCAGAAAGAAGGAAGAAGTATAAGCCTGGTAAATTTCAACTATATAAACCCAATGCCCGGAAACGTAAAAGAAGTTTTCGGACAGTTCAGGAAGATTCTCGTCTGTGAGCTGAATATGGGACAGTTTGCGAATTACCTGAGAATGAAATACCAGGAATTCAGTTACGAACAGTACAACAAGATACAGGGAATTCCTTTTACGGTTACGGAGATCAAAGAACAGTGTATTAAACTTTTAGAAACTAAATAAATGGCTGAAACAGTTGAAACAAAATATACCCCGAAAGACTTCAAAAGCGATCAGGAAGTAAGATGGTGCCCGGGTTGCGGCGATCATTCTGTCCTGAGTGCAGTGCAGAGAGCCCTATCGGAAATGAGTATACCAAAGGAAAAATTTGCCTTTATATCCGGTATCGGGTGTTCTTCCCGGTTCCCCTATTATATGAATACATACGGTTTTCACAGCATTCACGGGAGAGCAGCTGCAATAGCATCAGGCGTTAAAACGGCTAATCCCGAATTATCAGTCTGGGAAATGACAGGTGACGGCGATGCGCTGGCAATCGGCGGTAACCACTTCATTCACGCCATCCGCCGGAACATTGATATCAATATTATCCTGTTCAACAATGAGATATATGGTCTTACCAAAGGCCAGTATTCCCCGACCTCACAAAGAGGAATAGTAACCAAGACTTCACCTTTCGGTACCGTTGAGGAACCTTTTTCTGTCGGCGAACTTGTAATCGGTGCTAAAGGAAAATTCTTTGCCCGTACAGTCGACGCCAATGTTACACTCTCGACCCAGATCTATACAGAAGCTGAAAAGCACAGGGGAACTTCCGTTATTGAAGTCCTGCAGAATTGTGTCATTTTCAATGATGCCATTCATGATAATATTTCTTCCAAGGAGGTAAGGGAAGACAGGACCCTTATTCTGAAGCATGGCGAAAAAATGATTTTCGGGAAGAACAATGATAAAGGACTTATCCTGGAAGGACTTAAGCTGAAGGTAGTCAAAATCGGAGAAAACGGCATTACCCCAAATGACATCCTTGTACATGATGCGCAGGAACCCAATCCCGGTATACAGTATATGCTGGCGAATATGAAATATCCCGAGTACCCTGTTGCACTCGGCATTATAAGGGCAGTCAATGGGGATACTTACGACAAAGCAGTCGCGGACCAGATCAGAGAGATTAAGAAATCTTCCAGGATCAGGTGCGTGGATGATCTTCTTACAAGCGGTTCGACCTGGGAGGTTGAATAAGCAATAATTTCAGGTTCGCAATTCTGCATCCCTTCTTCAGGTGATAAATCACCCGGTAATTGTTACTTTTGTGTTTTACTGTTCCTTATGGAAGAACGGATGCAGAATAATATTGATTTCAGCAGGCTTTTGCACGAGCAAAAGGAAAGACTGAAAGAGCTTGCCTGCATCAACCGTACAACTTCCATCCTTAAAGAAGGCAAACCTGTTGCTGAATCTTTGCACCAGATAACCCTGTTGCTTCCGGCAGCCTGGCAATATCCTGAACATACAGTCGCCAGGGTACAATTCATGGGAATGGAGTTTATCACTCCGGGTTTTCATGAAACTCCATGGAAGATGCAACAGGAATTTTCAACAATTGATGGCGACACAGGTTCCATAGAGATCTGCTATACATCACAATTCAGGGAAGAAGCCGAAGGTCCGTTTCTTAAGGAGGAAAGAGATCTTATCCAGAATATCGCAAATATTATTACCGGTTACCTGAACAGCTATAAAGCCAGAAGTATCATCAGCCAGGGGAAAGAACCTGAAGAGGATGAGGATGTCACAGGGAAGAAACTCCTGCAGAAGTTTATTGACCGCTATAATGCGGAGCGTGATGTTTTCCATGACCTGATGCCTTTCCATGTAAGGGAAATTCTTCTCGTGGCAAACCTGTATGATGCATACACAATCGAAGGCGAAGGACGTTTTTCTGATTTCATGAGGGGCGAGTTTTTCCAGATGAACATGTCGATGGTTCCGAGGCTTACCGGAGTATCAGGGGAAGAAGAAGCTTTTCATAAGCTCAGGGAGAAGCATTATGATCTTATTATAATGATGGTGGGTGTTGAGAAGGAAACACAGCTCCAGCTTTGCAGGAAGATAAAGGAACAATACCCGTTCATTCCAACCTACCTGCTGCTTAACGATGCCTGCGATGCCGGATACGTCAAACAACAGAGAAAACTGGGAGTAAATTTCGATAACTTCTTCGTATGGACCGGCGATTCAAAAATCTTCTTCGCAATGGTCAACCTGCTTGAAGATAAAGTAAATGCTGATAATGACACAAAGAAGGGACTGATCAGGATAATTCTTCTTGTAGAAGATTCAGCCAGGTATTACTCAACCTATCTTCCGGCTCTCTACAGGCTGGTTATGGAACAGACAAAAGCCCTGATAGAGGATGTTTCTGCCGATGAGCTGTACAAAATGCTAAAGCTGAAAGCCAGACCGAAGATATTGCTGGCTTCTGAATTTGAGGATGCTGTTTCAATATTTCAGAAATACCGTGAGAACCTTTTGTGTGTGATTTCTGATATGCGCTTTCCCAGGAACGGGATCCGGAATGATACTGCAGGGTTCGATCTTATAAAGGAAATCAGGAAAGATCTGCCCAATATTCCGGCAGTTCTGCAATCATCCGATCCTGAGAATTCAAAAGCTGCATATAGCATCAAAGCTGTTTTTATCAATAAGAATTCCGCTAACCTCCTGCAGGATCTGAAGTCGTTTATAAACTATTACCTGGGATTCGGACATTTTATTTACAGGGATAAAAAGGGTGGCCAGATAGCTGTTGCAAAGTCAATGAGAGAGTTCGAGGAAATCCTGCAGACCGTTCCCGAAGACTCTCTTCTTTATCATGCCCGGAGAAACCATTTCTCTTTATGGCTTATGGCAAGAGGAGAAGTGAAAATTGCAAAGATGCTCAGCACCATGACTGTTGAAGATTTTAAAAGTCTGACGGACATGAGAGAATTTCTGGTGACTTTAATACGCCGGAGACGGAAAGAGCTGAATAAGGGCAAAGTGATTAATTTCGAGGAATCAGTATCGATTGATGAGACTAATGTTCTGAACCTGGCAGGCGGTTCATTAGGGGGAAAGGGGCGTGGACTTGCTTTTATAAATACCCTTATATATTCTTTCGGGATAGGAAGATTATTGCCCGATATTAACATCAGGACTCCTGTAACTGCCATAATCGGCACAGATGAATTCGATTTGTTCATGGAGAGAAACCATCTGTGGGGAAAAGTCGGTGAAAAAGGTGATTTCAGTGAGCTTCAGAAAGTTTTTGTGAAAGGAAGCCTCAGCTATACCCTCGAGAAAAAGCTGCGATTACTTCTCAGCCATCTCACCGGTCCATTGGCTGTAAGATCTTCAAGCCTGTATGAAGATTCCACAACCCAGCCTTTTTCAGGAGTGTTCGGAACTTACCTTCTGCCCAACAATCATAAGGATCCCGAAATAAGACTGAAGCAGCTGGCTGATGCCATTAAGCTCGTATTCTGCTCGATCTATTCAGATAATTCACGCACATATTTCAACGCCATAAACTTCAAGATCGACCAGGAGAAAATGGCAATAATAATACAGCCGGTTGTCGGTAGAGCTTATGACAGCTATCATTACCCGCATCTGAGCGGCACAGCACAATCATTCAATTTCTACCCCGTATCTCACATGAAACCTGAAGATGGAGTTGCAATTATTGCAGCCGGACTCGGGCAATACGTGGTTGAAGGTGAGAATGCCTTCAGGTTTTCTCCTGCCTTTCCTGCAATCGATGTTGTTTCGCAGAAAGATCTTTATAAAAATTCGCAGGTAAAGTTTTATGCTGTTGATCTGCGAAACCCGCAACCCGATCTTCTGCGGGGTGAAAATGCCGGACTTTCACTACTCGATATAAGTGAAGCTGAAAAACACGGAACCCTGAACCATTCGGCCTCAGTGCTCAATCCTGATAATGATTCGATAACAGCCGGCCTGGATAAACCCGGACCCAGGGTGATCAATTTCGCCGATATTCTCAAGTACAATTATATTCCCCTTGCTTCAACAGTTAAGATGATCCTTCAGATAGTCGAGGAAGCAATAGGCACTCCTGTTGAAATTGAATTTGCTATAGATCTCGATCGCGATGAGAATGGAAACACTGCTTTTTATCTGCTCCAGATAAAACCGCTTGTCGGCACCGGTGCAGGCTATTCAATAGATGAAAATAGTCTTGGCGCAGAAGATATCCTTCTTGTTACAAGGAAAAGCATGGGCAACGGTATCATTGAGAATATCAGTGATATCATATTTGCAGACCCGGGCAGATTTAACAGCAGGCACAGCACCAATATGGCAGCGGAAATAAGCAGGATCAATGAGAAAATGACCGCTGAAAACAAATCCTACATACTTATCGGACCTGGCAGATGGGGTACACGGGATCATCTGCTGGGAATTCCGGTTCTGTGGCCCCACATCTCAAAAGCCAGGGTGATAGTCGAGGTCAATCTGCCGGGTTCCCACCTCGATGCTTCACTTGGATCACATTTCTTTCATAATGTCACTTCAATGAATGTCGGATACTTTTCAATAAACGAGGACTCTGAAGGTAATGTGATCAACTGGGAGAAACTCAGGAGTCTTAAAATCGTGGAAAAAGGCAGGTATTTCGATCATGTCAGATCTGAAAAACCTCTGACAGTTAAAATGGACGGGAAAAAAGGAATGGCTGTTATTTCAATGAATTCAGATATATGAACACACTCGACGGTATACCCGATCTGCAGAAATACGATTTCACTGACACATCATTTGACCTGTTGATGCAGAGACGTATTCACAGGGTCCTGATAATCTGCAGCAACTATGATAACTATATGCTCGAGGAGGATGGCAGGATCGATGAGCAGATCTTTAATGAGTATGCCTCCCTGAACCTGCGCGATCCGCCTTCTTTTGTGCAGACCGACAATGCGGAGGATGCTTTCAGGATACTCGCAGAAGGAAACATCGACCTTGTCATATCAATGCTGAGCCTCAAAGGAACAGACGTATTCGCCCTGGCAAAGAAGATCAAGGCCAAATATGAGAATATCCCTATTGTTGTACTGACCTACTTTTCCAGGGAGGTCTCGCTTCGCCTGGAAGGAGAGGATCTCAGCGCCATCGATTATGTATTCTGCTGGCTGGGCGATGCATCTCTTATACTGGCAATCATTAAGCTCATTGAAGACAAGATGAACGGCGACTACGATATTGAGCATATCGGGGTCCAGGCTATTATTCTTGTTGAGAATTCAATCAGGTACATTTCATCCTATCTGCCGAATATTTACAGGATCGTTCTACTTCAATCAATCGATTTCCAGCGTGAAGCGCTCAACGAGCATCAGAGAATGCTTAAAATGAGAGGCAGACCAAAGATTCTTCTTGCGAATAATTTCAATGATGCTGTATCCTTATACAAAAAGTATAAATATAATGTCCTGGGTGTCATTTCTGATATAAGTTACAAAAGAGACGGTGTTCAGGATGAAAATGCCGGTATCGAGCTCTGCAAGGTGGTAATGGCCGATGATGACAAGGTCCCTTTTCTTCTTCAGTCATCTCATTCCGCCCATAAGAGATCGGCGGAGGAAATGGGAGCAGGGTTTATTTATAAATATTCAAAATCACTGTCGCTCGAACTACGGAATTTCATAATCCAGAACCTGGCCTTTGGACCATTTGTCTTCAGAAATCCTGATACTCTTGAGCCGATCGCAATAGCAACAGATTTGCAGAGCCTTCAGCAAAAGCTTCTTACAATACCTGATAATACACTTGAATATCATGCCACACGGAACCATTTTTCTAAATGGCTCAACGCAAGAGCCCTGTTCCCTGTAGCACAGATGTTTAAATATATCCGTAAAGAAGATTTCGAAACTATGGATGAGATGCGGAGGTTCCTCTATGTGGCAATCTCCAGCTTCAGGCTCGGAAAGGGCAGAGGTATAATTGCTAAATTCGACAAGAACAGCTTCGATGAATACCAGATATTTTCAAGGATAGGAGAGGGCTCAATCGGAGGCAAGGCACGTGGACTTGCTTTCATAAACAGGATAATAAAGAACAACAAGCTGTTCAACAAATTTCCTGATGTTGTTATCACAATTCCCAGGACAGTAGTACTAAGTACCGACATCTTCGACGAGTTCATGGAGAATAATAATCTTTACCCGATTGCTCTTACCGATGTTTCAGATGAAGAGATTCTTAATCGTTTTCTCACTGCAGAGCTGCCCGGTCACGTTTACCAGGATTTTTATGCCTTTTTGTCGGTTTCACGAAATGTTCCCATTGCTGTAAGATCATCCAGCAAGCTTGAAGACTCACATTACCAGCCTTTTGCCGGGGTGTACTCTACATATATGCTGCCAAGGATACCTGATAATAAGCTTATGGTCAAGCTGTTGTCCGATGCCATTAAGGAGGTGTATGCATCGGTTTATTATAAGGCCAGCAAGGCATATATGACAGCTACATCGAACGTGATCGATGAAGAGAAAATGGGTATAATATTGCAGGAGGTATGCGGGAACAGGCACGGGGAGATTTTTTATCCTACAGTCTCAGGTGTTGCCAGGTCGATTAATTATTACCCGATCGGATCTGAAAAAGCCGAAGATGGTATTGTCAATATCGCTTTCGGATTAGGGAAACTGATCGTTGAAGGAGGATTATCATTAAGATTTTCACCAAAATATCCGAAGAAGATCCTTCAGCTTTCTTCGCCGGAAACGGCCCTTAGAG
Organism: uncultured Bacteroidota bacterium; assembly: GCA_963744745.1. Classification (GTDB taxonomy): domain Bacteria; phylum Bacteroidota; class Bacteroidia; order Bacteroidales; family VadinHA17; genus LD21. Next base: position 1,036,049 of record CAVUVD010000014.1, read on the forward strand.
ATACGCAAAAGGAATTCCGTGCCCTCGATCTTAACGTCAGCAGCTTTGTTCCGTCTACGGACGATGGTGTGAATATCCTCAGGCTCGATATCAGGGATCTGAACAATGAAGCCGCTCTCCGGTGGGTTGCCTCGACATACGACCATAATAATAACATGCTTCGCGATGGCATCAATTATCCCGGGCCAAAAGTGATCACCTTTTCTAATATCCTGCAACATAAGACTTTCCCGATTGCCGATATTCTTTCAACGCTTCTCGAAATCGGTCAGAGGGAAATGAACAATCCGATTGAAGTGGAGTTTGCTGCGAACCTGGAGACCCCTGCAGGACAGCCTAAAGTGTTTAATTTTCTGCAGATGCGACCTATTGTGCATACGGAAGAAGCCCAACACATCAATCTTGGACATGTGAAAAACGAAGATACTATCATTTCATCAGAGTCTGCACTTGGAAACGGCGTCTTCAGGGGTATCCATGATGTCGTATATATTAAACCTGAAAGCTTTAATCCGGCTAACAATAAAATGGTTGCCGGTGAAATCGAAAGGATCAATTCAACATTCGTGAAGGAAGGACAGGGATATGTACTTATTGGTCCCGGCAGGTGGGGTTCGACTGATCCCTGGCTGGGCATTCCGGTGAAATGGCATCAGATATCGGGTGTAAGGATAATAATTGAATCAGGACTGAAGAATTACCGGATTGATCCAAGCCAGGGTACACATTTCTTTCAGAATCTTACATCTTTCAGGGTCGGGTATTTCACAGTCAATCCATTTATAAATGAAGGATATTACAATGTTGATCTGCTGAACAACATGCCTGCAGTTTATGAAAACCAGCAGGTAAGGCATGTGAGGTTTGAGCAGCCGCTTGAGATAATGATCGATGGAAGAAAACACAAGGGGGTTATCATGAAGCCAAGTGAGCTAGAGTGCCTAGAGTGCCTAGAGTGACCTAGAGTGACTAGAGTGACTAGAGTGACTAAAGTGACTAAAGTGACTAATTAGTAGGAGTTTAATTATAATATATAATTTAATATAATATTTAATATATATTAGACTTGGCTAAATTGTGGCTGATTCTGTGGGGATATCCTTATTCACTTTCTTTATAAGCCCTGACAGCACACATCCGGGTCCGACTTCTGTAAAGGAGGTGGCGCCACCGGCGATCATATTGATCACACTCTGGGTCCACCTGACAGGGGAGGTAAGCTGAAGAATAAGATTTGACTTGATAATCTCAGGATCAGCTGAGGGTTGTGAGTTGACATTCTGAAAAACAGGACATACAGGCTTGCTGAAGCTTGTACTGTTTATAGCTTGTTCAAGCTCGAGCCTCGCCGGTTCCATTACAGGGGAATGGAATGCCCCTCCGACAGCAAGTTTCAGGGCCCTTTTCGCACCTTTGCCCTTAAGAATTTCGATTGCTTTGTCAATACCTTCATTGGAGCCGGATATTACGATCTGTCCGGGGCTATTGTAGTTTGCAGGGACGACAACTTCAGCAATTGAGCTGCAGACCTCTTCGACTATCTTGTCATCGAGCCCGAGAATAGCCGCCATGGTTGACGGGGTTTTTTCACATGCTTTCTGCATTGCCATGGCTCTTCTGGAGACGAGAACAAGCCCGTCTTCGAATGACAGGGTCTTATTTGCAACGAGAGCGGAGAATTCACCAAGGGAATGTCCGGCCACCATATCAGGCTTAAAATTTTCTCCAAGAACAGCTGCCAGGATTATGGAATGCAGGAAAATAGCAGGCTGTGTTACCCTTGTTTGCTTCAGATCCTCATCGGTTCCGGCAAACATCAGATCGGTGATACGGAATCCGAGGATCTGATTTGCTTTTTCAAACATATTACTGGCAATCGCAGACTTATCATATAAATCTTTGCCCATTCCAATAAACTGTGCTCCCTGCCCGGGAAAAACGTAGGCTCTCATAATCTAGTTTTTTAAAGTTGGTGCACAAAAGTAGAAATATTTTTCTTTTTAGAGGAATTATTTACTGCTACTAAATTCACCCCTCTCCCGCTTCGCGGGATCTCCCCTGAGAGGGGAGAAAAGTACAGGATGTAAGAAAATTATTCTTAGATGCAGTATTTTTTCCCCCTCCCATGGGGAAACTAAAAGGGGGTCAATCAGGGTCCTGTAAATTAATGCAGTCTTATCCCGATCAGGTGCATATATTCCTCCCTGGTATTCATTTGCTCAAGGAAAACACCTGTAAAAGCAGATGTTGTAGTAACCGAGTTCTGCTTCTGGACGCCCCTGATCTGCATGCACATATGTTGTGCTTCTATAACTACAGCCACACCTTCGGGCTGAAGAGTTTTCTGGATGCAATCCCTAATCTGTGTTGTCAGTCTTTCCTGTACCTGGAGACGCCTGGAGAATGCTTCAACAACGCGTGCTATCTTGCTGAGCCCGGTTATATAGCCGTTTGGAATATATGCCACGTGTGCTTTACCGAAGAACGGCAGCATATGATGCTCGCACATGGAATAGATATCAATATCCTTAACAAGCACCATTTGCTTATACTCTTCCCTGAACATGGCTGACCGGAGAATCTGCTCGGCATTCATTTTATAGCCGTTTGTCAGGAAATGCATGGCTTTGGCAACCCTTGTTGGTGTTTTAAGCAGACCCTCTCTTTCAGGGTCTTCACCAAGCAATTCCAGAACCCTGCGGTAAATGGTTGCAAGTTCTGTTACATTCTTGGCATCCCATGATTCTATTTTGTTATAACCATTTTGAATCTCACCGGATCCATCGTTAATTTTTTCGATTCTTTCAGCCATAGTATTCTATTGAATTGTTTTCTGTTTCTTCGATCTTTATGCAATGCAGCATAGCGCCTTTTTCTTCAATGTGAGGTTTAAGTTCATTCCAGACAGCCACCGCAAGATTTTCTGTCGTGGCGATTCTTCCTTTCATGAAACCGACCTCCAGATTGATATTTTTATGATCGATCCTGCTGACAACTTTATCCAGGATGATCTGCTTCAGGTGGTTCATGTTCATTACAAAACCATGTTCGGGAGAGGGTTCTCCCTTTACGGTAACCCATAAAATATAATTATGTCCATGCCAGTTGGGATTAGAGCACTTACCGAAAACCTCCATATTAGCCTCATCAGACCAGTCCTGTCTGAACATTCTGTGCGCAGCGCAGAATCTTTCCCTCCTTGTAAGATAAATCATGGTCATTTCTTTAGAATACAATATTATACAATAATTTTGTTTTATTTAATCAGAAATTTGTATTAAAATCCAAAGTCCCGGAATGAAGATGTTATATGTAACAGCAACTGCCAGGGAAGCCGATTGTCTTAAAAGAATCAAAGATATTGCCATTACAGACAAATCCTGCAGATTCGGAACCCTTGATATCTATCCACTCACCGGAGGAATAGGCTCCGTGTCAACGATGTGGAATATGTTTCACTGGATTATTGAGAATGGCCGGCCTGATATTGCCATCAACGCTGGCATTGCCGGAAGCTTCATCGATACTTTAAGCACAGGTACCGTGGTGATCCCGGTATCAGAACAGTTTGCAGATCTCGGTATAGAAGATCATGACATGTTCAGGACTCTGAACGAGGCAGGATTAGCAGATCCGGATGAATTTCCATTTGTAAACGGGATTATTCCCGCTGATGAAAAAATTTTATCACAAGTCAACTTTCTCAAATCAGTGAGATCCATAACTGTAAATACTGCTACCGGCTCTTCTGCGAGCTGTGACCGGCTGAAGAAAAAATTTAACCCTGACATTGAGACTATGGAAGGCGCTTCTTTTTTCTATCTTTGCAGACGTGAAAGGATCCCGTTCCTGGCTCTGAGAGCAATTTCGAACAAGGTTGAACCAAGAAACAGGGATAGCTGGAATGTAGAACTTGCTATTCGCAATCTTGCTGAAAAGCTTCGGGATGTTTTTTTAACACTGGATGTGAAACAATGAAACTGACACTTGGGTTTTCACCATGCCCGAACGATACATTCATATTTGATGCCATGGTACACGGCCGCATCGATACTGAAGGACTGGAGTTTGACTATTTCCTTGCCGATGTGGAGGAGCTCAATCAGATAGCTTTTTCAGGAGGGGTCGATGTTACCAAAATAAGCTTTCATGCATTTGCTTATGCTGCAGAGAATTACCTGATACTCGATGCGGGGAGTGCGCTCGGTTATAGAAACGGCCCCCTGCTTATCAGTAAAAAGAAGTTAAATACTGATAATATTACGGAAGCAAGAATTGCAATTCCAGGTAAATACACTACTGCAAACCTTCTCTTCAGTATAGCCTGGCCTGATGCAAAAAATAAGACGGAATACCTTTTTTCCGATATAGAAAGAGCATTGCTGGACGAAGAGGTGGATGCCGGTCTGATAATTCATGAAACAAGGTTTACCTACCACAGGAAAGGACTGAAAAAACTTGCGGATATGGGCGAATTCTGGGAGAAAATGACCGGGCTCCCGATACCTCTTGGCACTATTGTAGTAAAAAAGAACCTGCCTGAGGACGTTATGAACAAAATCAACAGGATAGTGAGGAGAAGCCTGGAATATGCTTACAGGGATTCAGTTGCTTCATTTGATTTTGTCTCAAAACATGCCAGGGAAATGGAAAGCACTGTGATGAACAGTCACATAAAACTTTTTGTGAACGAATTCTCTGTCGACCTGGGAAGCAGAGGCAAAAATGCTGTAAATGAATTGTTCCGGGTGGCATATGAAAGGAAAATAATCCCGGCATTGCCTGACAGGATATTCCTTACGTAGGAATAAAGTTATATAATGACTAATTTTGAACATACGTTTTTGTTCATTGTTTAGTTTAAAAGTATTAACCAAAAACCCTATGCCATGGCTTTTGAACTCCCAAAACTTCCGTACAGGCTGGATGCACTTGTTCCTTTTATCAGTGAAGAAACGCTTGAATTTCATTATGGCAAGCATCATCAGGCTTATGTCAACAATCTGAATGGACTGGTACCGGGTACAGAATTTGAAAATACCACACTTGAGACGATAATTAAAAAAGCTGAGGGAGGTATTTTCAATAATGGTGCACAGGTATGGAATCACACATTCTATTTTGAATCTTTTTCAAAAAGCGGGCGGAAAGAACCTTCCGGCAATCTTGCCAGTGCAATAAACAAAACGTTCGGGACGTTTGATTCATTTAAGGAACAATTCGGCAAAGCTGCCGGTACGCTCTTTGGTTCCGGATGGGCCTGGCTGGTAAAAAACCCTGATGGTACACTTCAGATAGTCCAGGAATCAAATGCAGGAAACCCGTTGCGCAAGGGACTTTTTCCTCTGATGACGTGCGATGTATGGGAACATGCATATTATATCGATTACAGGAATAAAAGGCCGGAATACATAAAGAATTTCTGGGAAATCCTGGACTGGGATATTGTTTCAGCCAGGTATTGATCGTTTTTAGTAAAAGAGAAGACAGCCAAATTAAAAAAACAAGACATGGAACTGAAGGATCTGGTTCTGCGTAACCGTTCATACCGCCGTTTCGATGAATCCGCCAGGGTTGATCTGAAAACTCTCGAATCTCTGATTGATCTTGCCAGGTTATCTTCATCAGGCGCCAACAGGCAGCCTTTGAAATACCTTATTTATAACGATCCGGCCGGATGCGAACATGTATTTGCCTATCTTGCCTGGGCGGGTTACCTGAAGGAATGGCCCGGACCTGAGAAAGGGGAAAGACCTTCCGCTTATATTATTATTCTTGGTGATAAGTCGATTACCGATAACTTCGGAATAGACCATGGAATTGCCGCCCAGAGTATTTTGCTGGGCGCTGCGGAAAAAGGTTTTGGAGGATGTATGATCCAGTCCATACAGCGCGAAGGCCTTCGGGAAGAAATTAATCTTCCTGACAGGTACGAGATTCTTCTTGTCATTGCCCTCGGTAAACCTGTGGAAAAAGTTGTTCTGGAAGAAATTAAAAATGATGATGTCAAATACTGGAGAGACGCAGGTAAGACACATCATGTTCCAAAAAGAAATCTGAATGATATTATCCTGAAATTACCTTAGGGAAAGTGAGACGTATTTTAACAGTCCTGATTACAGTACTTGCCTTACTAAATTCCGTATTCGGGCAGGACAGCAAACAGGAAAACATAAGAATCCTTTTCCAGGGACGGGTGATTGATTCGAAATCGCTCAGTTCGTTACCCGGTTCGCAACTCTTTGTTAACAGGGCTTTTTCAGCCATAAGCGATGAAAAGGGAAGTTTTGCCCTGTACGTTAGCGTGAATGATACCCTGGTGTTCACCCGGACAGGTTACAAACCGGCGACTTTTATCATCAATGACACTCTTGTCGGAAAGCAATACATAGCAGGAATTTTTATGTCTTCCGATACCCTTGAAATAGAGGAAGTTATTATCGTCCCCCGGATAGCAAACCTGCGGACAGAACTCCTTAATTCCAGAAGAGAAACAAAGCCCGAAATTGAGAATGCAAGGTATAATGTTGCAGTTTCAGCTTACCAGGGGAGGGTTTCAACGGGAGAACTGGGAGATCCTGAATCGAATTATGATGTAATCAGGCAAAGACATAAGATCAATGCCTACGAGAGAGGGGGTATCCCATCTGACAGGATTGTCGGTCTCAGCCCTTTCATGCTTATACCTGCCGCTTACCTGCTTATACATGGTTTACCCGAAAAACCAGCTCCTCTCAAACCTGATATCACGGACCGGGAATTAAATGATTTAATAGATAAATATCTGAAAAAACGGTAGGGTCATAACCGGTGGTGGATGGTTGTAGGGACATAACATGTTATGTCCCTACAATTATTACCGACCACCGTTTTTATTATTATCCTTTGATGAACATTGCCTTTATGATATCGGTTGCCATTTTGGGATTTTCCTTAAGCCTGCGTGTGCAGTATCCAAACCATTTTTCGCCGAAGGGTACATATACTCTCATATGATGACCTGCCTTCACAATACTGTCTCGTAATCCGGGGGTAACTCCGTACAGCATCTGGAACTCATACATATCTTTTGATACCTTGTATTTGTCGAGCAGCCTGTAGGCTCCTTCAATAAGAGGTTTATCGTGAGTGGCAATACCCACTTTAATTCCATTCTTCAGCATGAACCCGAGATCCTCAAGGAAATGGGCGTTAATCTCTTCGTATTTTTTGAAAGCGATCGCTGCAGGCTCAACATAGATGCCCTTGCATAACCTGAAATTCAGCGGCGCCTGCGGACTATGCATATCCATCATATCCAGGATATCCTGATATGTGCGTTTAAGGTATGCCTGGAGCACCAGACCCACATTTAAAGGAAATTCTTTTTTCAGCCTGCGGTAAAGCTCAATCTCCATATCAGTACAGGGCGAATCCTCCATATCGATCCGGATAAAGCCATTATAGGAAGCAGCCTTGGCAACTATTTCCCGCATGTGCCTGTAACATACTTCCTTATCTATCAATAAACCGAAACTTGTTGGCTTGGCAGAAAAATTACCGTTAATGTTATTCCTGTATGAGACTTCGATGAGCTCAAGGTATTCCTGTTTATTTATTTCAGCTTCATCGAGTGTCTTAATAAACTCGCCCAGAACATCAAGAGTGACCCTGATTGTTTTTGAATTAAGCTCTTTCGAAACCCTCATTGCATCTTCAATGGTCTCACCGGATATATATGATTTTGAAAATATCCAGATGAATTTTTTCGGAAAATACGGCAACATTGCCGCAATCATTTTATTAAACATAACTTGATACTCTTTAATTGAGTGTTTGATGTGTACAAATAAAAACCATCATCTTCCATTTTTTAATGACCTTTGTCATTGATAACAATTTAAAAAACAACCGGCTTTATCTGTTTTTCAGAAAATTTTTCATAAAATGCAACCATTTACCACACCTGTATGTCTTAAAAATGTCCTCAGAAATGATGAGTGACCAACAAATGATAGAAGGATGTGCCCGCCATGACCGAAGGGCTCAGCAGGAACTATATGACAGGTACTCGCGTTTCCTTCTTGGTGTTTGCATGAGATATGCAGTTGACAGATCTGAGGCAGAAGATATTTTACAGGAAAGTTTTTTGAAAGTTTTTTTCAACATCAAGGACTTTACCGGAACAGGTTCTTTTACAGGTTGGTTAAGGAAGATTGCGGTAAACACGGCAATTACTCATTATCACAGAAATCTGAAATACAGATATTATGTTGAGATTGAGGAATATGTTTCATTTGAGACGGGGCAGACAAGTTTTGAAGAGGATTTTTTCACCTCGGAAGAACTCTATAAGGTACTGAATGATCTGCCTGCCGGTTACAGGATGGTGTTCAATCTTTATGCAATTGAAGGTTATAAGCACAAGGAAATTGCAGAAATGCTTGGAATTGATACTAATACATCCAAATCACAATACAGCCGTGCCAAATCAGCTATTAGGGATAAGCTTGATAAACTGGGCAGAATTAAAAGTAATTATAACGAATAAGCTTTGACAACCGGGAAGAGGAATATGAGTGTTGAGGAGCTTTTCAGGCAGAAGCTTGAAAATGCGGAGCTAATTCCAGGGGAATTGCTGAATGCAGAATTAATGCATAAGCTCTCAGGAAAGGAATTCCTGCATTTTATTCCCTCCAGGTTTAATATTTATTACCTCGGACTCATTGCTGCAGGATTAATAACATCCGGTTTGTTGTTACTGAGCGGTCTCAGGGATGAGAAGCGGCAGGATCCACCTGTTATTGAGAACAATACTGAAATCCTCCAGGTTCCTGAGAGTAAGCCTGTTATTAACAGAAGCATATCTGGTGAATTGGAAAAGATCTCACGTAACAGAGTTGTTAAAGAAAATACGGTCGAAAGTGAAACATTGAATAAACCTGCAGTGAATGTGTTAAGGGAAGAAAATGTTCCCACAGGAATAAAAAGTTCAGTTTCAAAAGACATTGTTTTAGTTGAAAAAGCTCAGCCGGATATGATCCAGGGCAAGTCTTCCGGAAATCATGCGTTGTTTGTGCCTTCGGTTGTATCAGGGTGTGCACCATTGAAAGTAAAATTTGAGAATCTTGCAGATTCATACAATTCTTTTAGCTGGAATTTTGGAGATGGAGGACATTCCGATAAAGCTGAACCCGAATGGGTATATGATTCGGAAGGTGATTACACTGTTGTCCTTAATGCAACTGATGAAAACGGGAAAGTATCATCCTGGACAGTCCCGATCAGGGTCAACCCAAGACCTGAAGCCGGTTTCGAGATTTCACCTGAAAATGCGATTCTTCCTGCTGATGAGATAAGGTTTTCCAATTACTCTTCGGGAGCAGCACATTTTGACTGGGATTTTGGAGACGGTACCACTTCATCGGTTTTCGAGCCTGTTCATAAATATGTAAGCTATGGTAAATATGATGTCAGGCTTATTGCAGTATCGGATAAAGGCTGCAGCGATACACTTTTAATACAAAGCGCCTTCCCGGGTTCACAGTTCTTTGTAAATGTTCCTAACGCGTTTATTCCCAATACCCAGGGTCCTTCCGGAGGATTTTACTCCGCAACAAGCGATGAGTATGCTGAAATATTCCACCCGGTATGTTCAGGTGTGGCAGAATTCCAGATGCGGATCTTCAGTAAAACCGGTCTCCTTGTTTTTGAAAGCAATGATTTAAGTATCGGCTGGGATGGATATTTTAAAGGTCAGTTATGCAATCCGGGAGTGTATATCTGGAAGATAAGAGGGAAATTCAGCAACGGTGAACCATTCACAAAAAATGGAGACGTGACGCTGCTTAAAAAATAAGTTTTGTTCAGCAATATTGATCTTTTTATTTGACAAGAGCCTCATTTATTTGAGGAATGCTGTTTAATGTAAGATAAAAATTTAACTGAAATCTTAAGGATTTCTGATTCAATTTCATTACTTTCGTCAGACATAACCCTAACTGACGACTCTGGTGAAGAGGACCATATATCTAATTCTTCTGGCATTTATTATAATTTCAGACAGTTATGGTCAGGACCCGACTTTCTCGCAGTTTTATGCAAATGCCTTATACCTTTCACCATCATTTGCAGGCGCAACAGCTGAATACAGATTAGGGTTGAACTATCGTGATCAATGGCCTGCAATCCCGGGTAAGTTCAGAACTTACAGCATTTCATTCGATAAAGCTCTGCCTAATTTCAATTCAGGAATCGGCATTCTGGCCACCTATGATGTTGCCGGTTCAGGTGATATGAGTACAACAAATATCGGTTTGCTCTATGCCTATGATTTCAACGTTAATAAAGAGTGGCATATCAGACCGGGAGTTAACTTCAAATTCCGTTACCAGGGGCTGGATATTTACAAGCTTGTGTTTAACAGCCAGATAACGGGCAGCGGTATAACACAGCAGATCTACCCGCCTCCCTTTGACAGGGTTGCAGATGTCGATTTCGCTACATCAGCTATGGTTTACAATGAAAGGATATGGGCTGGTTTTACACTTGATCATCTTCTGAAGCCGCGCACCTCTTTCTATGGAAATGATGATTTCGTCAGGTTCAAGGCAAATTTTTACGGGGGAACTCAGATCATCAACAAATCAAGGCTGCGCCAGAAATTGCAGGAAGTGATGTCACTGGCAGTAAATATACAGGCACAGGCCAAATTCTTCCAGACCGATCTTGGTCTTTATTATTACAGGAATCCGTTGATCTTTGGTTTGTGGTACAGGGGAGTACCATTTTTAACATCACAGGCCGGTGATGCAATTATAGGTCTTGTCGGTATCAAAACAGACCAGTTACATATCGGGTACAGTTACGATTTCACTATATCAAATCTTATGGCCAACAGCGGAGGCGCTCACGAGATATCTCTGGTTTATGAATTCAACAACATGTCCCTCGGGCAGGTAAGAAAACGGGTCAGGGCCATTCCGTGTCCTGAGTTCTAAATTTTTTCCCGATTTGGATATCTTCCTTAAAATTCCGGATGAAATTATTCTCATTTATTTATTTGTTTATATTTGCGGCTACTTAATGTTTAATAAATTATTCCAACCACGATGAAGAATCTGACAATAGGCCTTCTGGCTGTTCTTTTCCTGGCCGTTGCCGGCCTTTATATCATGCATTTTACAGGATCAGACAAGACAACTGAGCAAACCCCGGCTGCCTCTATGCCTGAGGGAGGAATAGCTTACGTTAATATTGATTCTGTCATTTTTAAATTCGACATGTTTACCGATAAAAGGAATGACCTCGAATCCAAGCAGAAAAGTGCAGAAGCCGAGCTTAATTCAAAGGGGACACAGTATGAAAGAGGAATTAAGGATTACCAGGATAAAGTAACAAAGGGACTAGTGACAAGAGCTGCAGCCGCTGAGCTGGAAAACTCTCTTACGCGTCAGCAGCAGGAACTTCTGGGACTCCGGGACAAGCTTCAGACTGACCTTATGGAAGAAGAACAGGTTATGAACAGACAAATACTTGATTACATAACAAGGTTCCTTGAAGAAAACAGGTCTCAATATCCTTACCAGTTCATTTTCGGAAAAAGCTTCGGAAGTGTTGTGCTCTACGGTGACAGCGCTCTCGATATCACCAACCAGGTTTTAAGCGGTCTGAACCAGAAATACCAGTCAGAGAAAAAATAAACCAAATGGGGTTTGCCTCAGCCTGGCTCAGGGAAATGACATTATTTCAGGAACTTGTACCTGAGACACCCCTGAAGGATACAGGAATCATTCTTGCTGTACCGGCTTATAATGAGCCGCAAATCACAAGAATGCTCGATTCGCTTAAAGAATGTGCAATACCCGGGTGTGAGACAGAGGTCATCGTTGTTATAAACGCTCCTGAAAACGCACCTCCGGAACATATAGAAGGTAACAGGCAGACTTTAGAAAATATAAAGAGCTGGAAAGAACAAAACAAGGGTTGTTTTTTCCGGCTCTTTTGCATTGAACCTACAGCCTGTATTCCCGGCTGGGGCGTGGGCTTAGCACGTAAGACAGCTATGGACGAGGCTCTGCGAAGGTTTGATGCGATCAACAGACCTGAAGGTGTGATACTTTGCCTGGATGCTGATTGTACCGTGGAATCCGGTTATCTTCGACAGGTATGTGATGAACTTCTGAAGAAAAAAGAAAGAGATGCATGCTCGATTTATTTCGAACATCCGCTTACCGGAAATGAATACCCGGAACTTCATTACAAATCAATACTCTTATATGAGCTTCACCTGAGATATTATTACCAGGGTCTCATTTACTCAGGTTTTCCCTATGCTTTTCAGACTACAGGTTCAGCAATGGCAGTTAAAGCTTTTGCTTATATGAAAGTTGGAGGGATGAACCGCCGGCAGGCCGGAGAAGATTTTTATTTCATACAGAAACTGGTATCCTCCGCCCACTATTTTTACCTGAACTCCACAACCGTTTATCCATCACCCCGTACTTCTTACCGTGTTCCATTCGGTACAGGAGCTTCGATGCAAAAACTTATAATGAATCCGGATCAGCCTTTCATGACTTACAATCCCCGGGCATTTAATGAACTAAAAACTGCTTTTTCAATGCTGGAAGAATTCTTTGAAGCCGGAAATAGTGAGCCGGGGAAATTGTACCTGAATTTGCCTGAAAGCCTGAAGATCTTTATCGGTGAAGTTGAATGGACAGGGAAAGTCAGTGAGATCAAGAATAACACAAAGGGCTTTCCATCATTCCAAAAGCGTTTTTTTGCATGGTTCAATATGTTCAAAATAGTTAAATACCTGAATTTCGTGCATCAGGATTATTTCAGAAAAGTACCGGTGGAACTGGCAGCCTCCTCGCTGCCATTAGGGTATGGCAATATTGCAGGTTTGAAGAATGCCGCGGAGTTGCTTGATTATTACAGGTCGCTTGAAAAAAGCTTTAAAAATTCCTCCTGTTAATCCTGCGTTCTTCCTGTGGAGTAAGTATTATATAAAGGTCTTCATCAGATTTCTTCATCCGATATTGCTCCCTGGCGAATTTTTCAAGGTTCTGGTTGTCCGTCTTGAGCTCATTAAGTTTTCTCCTGTCGGTCTCAATCCTTTTCATGAAATATTCTTTCTCCGCTTTCAGCTTCTTAAGTTCCCTCATTTCTTTATAGCGGGCAATCAGGTTATTTGAGTCGAAAAGGATGAGCCATATAAAGAATATTATAATAGTCAGGATATACTTGTTCCTGAGAACAGGAGGGATCTTATCTGCAATTTTCAACCGGATCATGTGCCTGCAAAACTAAAATAAATTCAATCAACCACCGCTCATCAGGTATAGCATTTGCACCTCATCGCCATCGGAAATGATTGTCGAGTCGTATTTGTCTTTCCTGACAAGAACACCATTGATCTTTACTATTCTCATTTTGTAGGTGTATTTCTTTTTCAGGAGCATTTCAGATACACTAAGATTCTCCTCCTGGAATTGTTCAGGTATATTATTCAGTAATATCTTCATAGGATTATTTCATTTTCATCAGTAAATCGACGACCGTATCAGCCTGCATGTTGGCAACAATTCCCACACGGGGTCCCATAACCGGAGTGCCGGGAGATTCTTCAGTTAATTCATCGCCACAAACATAAAGAGTCTCATCGATTTTCCTGGAATGAATCTTATTGCTATTTCCCCAACCTGCAAGTCCGGAGCCGGCAATAACCGGTATACCTTTCATTTCTGAAAGTACAGTCTCAAGAAGCATTTCTTTCATCTCTGCTGAATCGAAAGCTTCCACTATCACATGGCATCCTGAGAAGACATTGGGAATATTTTGGGGTGTAAGCTTAACTATATGTGATATGACATTTATCCCCGGATCGATTTTTAAAATATTCTCTTTAAGCGCCGACACCTTGTACATACCGGCTTGTTCCCTGAAATAATATTGCCTGTTAAGATTTGAAACATCAACAGTATCAAAATCGCATATAACGAGAGTTCCCACGCCGCTCCTGGCCAGGGCAACAGCGCAATTGGATCCCAGACCTCCGGCGCCTGCAATCCCTGCCCTGAATTTTGAAAGATGAGATTTTACCTCGCTGAACCCCATTTTGGCTGAATAATCCATAAAAATACTCAAACTTTTTGATTTCTGAACTTTCATAAGATGACATAAGAAGCTTCATAACAGCCTGATTAAAATCATATTAATCATTTATTATATAGTTTAATTTTGAATTAAATTTAATGAGTCAATAAATCACAATCCTTAATCCATCCATGGATATAAACACGATCAAAGCTCAGCACAGGCTCTTAAAAAAGTGGGAGTATAACTGGAAACCACTCAGCAGGGGATACACCGACAAGATTCTTTATATCAATGTTGGTGATGCGGTTATAGCTGAAAAAGATGTTCCCCCTGTTATGAAAGAGAAGTTCATCGGGGGAAAAGGTTATGGACTGAGATTGTTGTGGGATGCCACAAAGCCTGATACAGCCTGGGATGATCCGGATAATGAAATAATAATTTCATCGGGCCCGGTGGGTGGAATAACACAATATTCAGGTACGGGTAAATCCCTGGTTGTAAGCATATCACCTCAGACAAATTCGGTAATGGACAGTAATGTCGGGGGATTTTTTGGTCCTTTTTTGAAGTTTTCGGGGTTCGATGCACTTGAGCTCCAGGGGAAATCTTCTAAAGAAATCATTGTATTTATTGATGGTATCAATCACACAGTCGAGATTTTCGAAGCGCCGGCTGAGGCGATTGACAGTCATATACTGGCAGAACAGCTTACCGAAATGTTTGCTGATGCCGAGAATGAAAAGAAAAACATCGGCGTTGTCTCTGCCGGTACTGCAGCAGACCATTCACTTATCGGTATGCTTAACTTCAGCTTCTATGATTCCAAAAGAAAGAAAGTCAGGTTGAAACAGGCCGGTCGGGGCGGAATAGGAAGCGTGTTCAGGAATAAAAAAATCAAGGCTCTTGTTTGTAAGATCCCCGGGGTAAAAGGGAATCTTAATAATGTTGTGGATCTTGAAACTCTGATGGAGAGGGGCAGAAGGTTCAACAGGGAGATCCGTGAGCTGGATGACAAACAATGCCAGATGCGGCAGGTTGGAACTGCACACCTTATGGAGATAATGAACGATCATGACCTGCTGCCGGTAATGAATTATAAATTTGGCTCTCACCCCGATGCTTTTAAGATCGATTCATCGGTATGGAAGAAAAGCTTTACCCAGAATGTCCCTGATGGTTGCTGGATTGGTTGTAATATGTCGTGTGCAAAAGGCATCGATGATTATGAAGTAAGAACAGGTCCATACAAAGGCAGGAAGGTGATCGTCGACGGGCCGGAGTATGAGAATGCTGCAGGATTGGGAGCCAATTGCGCAATTTTTGATCCGGGATATATTATTGAAACCAACTTTTATTGTGATACATACGGCATCTGTACCATTACCTGGAGTACACTCATGGCTTTCGTTATGGAATGCTATGAAAATGGGATTCTCAATAGGGATCGTACTGGCGGCCTTGAACTGAATTTTGGTAATGCACAGGCTGCACTTGAAGTTCTGCACCAGGTGGCAAAAGGCGAAGGATTCGGATTGATAGCCGGTCTTGGAGTCCGGAAGATGAAAGAAATGTTCATAAGAAATGGCTGGGGCGATCCTGCTTTCATTAACGACATAGCAATGGAGAACAAGGGTCTTGAATATTCCCAGTACATGCCCAAGGAATCCCTCGCACAGCAGGGAGGATTTGCACTTACAAATAAAGGTCCTCAGCATGATGAGGCCTGGCTTATTTTCATGGATATGGTTAATAACCAGATCCCTTCATTTGAAAATAAAGCCGAGGCGCTTCATTATTTTCCGATGTTCCGCACCTGGTTCGGGCTTGTTGGACTTTGTAAGCTTCCCTGGAACGATGTGGAGCCTGAAAATAATGCAGAAACGGATGAACCGGCCAAGGTCCCGGAGCATGTAGATAATTATGTGGCAATCTATAAAGCCGTTACAGGTCGTGAATTTGACAAGAAAAGACTTATTGAGGACTCGGAGAGAGTTTATAATTTTCAGAGAGTATTTAACCTGAGAAGGGGATATGGAAGGAGAATCCATGATAATCAGCCATTTCGGGCCGCCGGACCTGTAACTGCCGAAGAATATGAGTCCAGGGCTGAAAGGTATGACAAACAGTTAAAAGAGAAAATCGGCGTGAACCCTGAAGGAAAATCCACCGGGGAAAAGATGAAGATCCTCAGGACCTACAGGGAAAACCAGTACGAAAAGCTGAGAGATGCCGTATATAAAAGACGCGGATGGAATAGCAATGGAGTGCCTACAATTGAGTTCCTGAAGAAAATAGGTATGGATTTTCCGGAAGTAATCAATGTGGTTAAGGATTATCAGTAAATACATCATTAAGTAAGCTTCTCTGCGGTCTCTGCGGTTTTAATCTGCGTTCCCTGCGTTTAATTCTAGATATTTCTAAGAAAAGAATTAATTTTATAATGATGATCTCCTTTGAAGAGGCATATAAAATAGTTATGGATTCGGCTTTCAGGACTGGGACTGAAACAGTGGCCTTTGCCGAAGCAACAGGCAGGATATTAGCTGAAGATATATTCAGCGACAGCGATATGCCCCCCTTCAATCGTGCTGCAGTTGATGGTTATGCCTGCAGGAAAACTGACCTTGGGAAGAGTCTAGAGATGGTTGAGGTTATAGCAGCAGGTCATGAGCCGTTGAAAGAATTAAGGGATGGTCAGTGTGCGAGGATAATGACAGGCGCTATCGTACCTGATGGCTGTGACGTTGTTTTTATGGTGGAGGATTCTGAAATATTGTCCTCAGGTAAAGTCAGATTTGCAGGAAAGAACACCAAGGAAAATATCTCCAGGCTTGGAGAGGATGTAAGGAATGGCGACCTGGTACTGAAGAAGGGAAAACTGATCATGCCACAGGATATAGCCGTTCTTGCTTCTTTCGGCCATGTGTGTGTGCAGGTAAAAAAAAAGCCGGATGTAGCAGTTATCAGTACCGGAGATGAGATCATTGAACCTGATAAACAACCGGGAAGAGCACAGATACGCAATAGTAATGCCTACCAGTTATTATCACAGACTAAAATGGCTGGAGGCAACGGCAGGTACTACGGAATAGTCCCGGATACAGGAGATATTGCTTATGAGGTTATTGCCAGGGCAATTTCGGAGAATGACCTTGTAATACTGACAGGTGGAGTGTCAATGGGTGATTTTGATTTCATACCATCATTCCTGGTAAGGGCGGGTGTGAAGATCCTGTTTGACAGGATAAATGTTCAGCCGGGAAAACCAACAACCTTCGGACTTCACCCGGGCGCTATCGTCTTCGGATTACCAGGTAATCCTGTTTCTTCATTTATTCAGTTCGAAACCCTCATTAAGCCTTTATTGCACAAGATGTCCGGCTCAGACTGGAAACAGAAATCTTTCAGACTGCCGATCGGAACACGTTATGAAAGGAAATCTTTCTCAAGGAAGGGATGGATACCGGTATACCTGAACGAAGACAATGAAGCTATTCCTGTGGAATACCACGGTTCAGCACATATCACTTCACTCTCATATTCGGAAGGAATAATTTCTGTTTTGCCGGGTATCGGTGTGATTGAGAAAGGAACTGAAGTTGAGTACCTGCCATTTAATTAACATAATATGAATCTTCCTGAAAAAATTGAAGTCATAGTGATCACTCTCAGCGACAGAGCAGCAAATGGTGATTACAAGGATCTCAGCGGTCCCAGGATACAGGAGATGATTTCAGAATTTTTCACTGAGAAAGGATGGGATCATAACATCACCAAGAGGCTTATTCCGGATGATGCAGTCAAGCTGAGTGACCTGCTGATATATTCTTTTGTCAGGTATAATATTATTATAACCACCGGTGGCACAGGTATCGGCCCGAAGGATATCACTGTTGATACCGTCATGCCGCTTCTTACAAAAGAAATTCCGGGAGTGATGGATTATATCAGGATCAAGTACGGAGCAACAAATCCGGGAGCGTTGCTCAGCAGGGGTGTGGCAGGCATTGCAGGTAAATCACTTATCTATACACTTCCGGGTTCGGTGAGAGCCATTGAGGAATACATGATTGAGATACTCAGAACTCTTAAACACACGCTCGAGATGCAATATGGTATCGATACTCATCCGAAACACTAGTCTGAGATCCTGTTCAATGTATTGCTGATTGCCGACCCGATAAGCCTGTCATATCTCTCTCGGGGATTCCTGTAATATATCAGAACAAGATAATCGTTTTCAGTTTCGTAATGATTTCCTTCAAAAGGGCCGGTTATGGAGGTGTTTTCACCATCCTTCTGAAATACATATTCATAGTTATACCAGCCCTGCTTCAGTAGCATTGCACACTCATACTGCCGGTCACGGCTGTTATATTTCATAATATTGTTCTTATCCAGTTTCCAGTTATTCAGAGCGCCTGCAACATACATTTTTCCACCCTCAACCTCCTGGTAAGATGGAAGAGTGAAATAAACAAATACATAGTCGGCATCAGTGTCGGGATTTCTTCCTTCCTGTGAGGCGATATAATACTTTCCGTTAAAATCCTTCCAGTAAAAGTATGGTTTAAACTCCC
Source organism: uncultured Bacteroidota bacterium (assembly GCA_963744745.1). Taxonomy (GTDB): domain Bacteria; phylum Bacteroidota; class Bacteroidia; order Bacteroidales; family VadinHA17; genus LD21. The sequence continues at coordinate 1,054,714 of CAVUVD010000014.1, forward strand.
TGTTTTCCGATGGATGCAGGTACACATTATAATAAGGTGCAGAGTACTCAATATTTCTTATGAATTCCGACAGATACCTTATGCTTTTGATGTCGAAGTACCGGAATTCGTTCCCGCCTGGAAAAATATTCTTATCTGATAAAGAACTGTATTTTAATTCATTATTGCTGTAGAACTCAGGTTTCAGATTTTCACGGGCGTTATCCCACCTGCCATTCTGAAGGATGAAGGCGTAAATATTCCTGTAAGGATCATTGATTTGAAATCCCTGGTGACCCACATTGAAATCTACCTGCTGACTGGTATTATTTTCACTGGTCATCCGGGGCCTGTGTGCATCCGCATCTATCTTTACGGCATCTTCTGTTATCATAAATCTCTGTTTTATTACAGGATTTTCAGGCTGGCCGGGTATAAACACTTTAATTATATAATTACCTGATATTTTAAGACTGACTCTCTCATTAGGGAATACAACAGAGTAATGAAAATATTCTACAGTTGTATTGAATGATGCTTCATAGTTTTCAACCGGATTTTCCTCATATCCTTCCAGATAGTCATTAATGAAGGCACCGGATTCTCTCCAGTCCTTATCGCAATGGGTGAAAGTATAATAATAAGTTTCAGGCTGATTTCCCAGAAGATCAAAATGAATTGCAAGCTTCTCATTGCTGTTAAGCTTAATTACCGGATATGAAAGGTTCCAGTCTGTCCTGTATAGTTGCACGGTTTTAATTCTTGCATCATTTGCCAGGTTTTCCTGAACATCGGCGATTAGTTTCTTGTTCTGTCCGTTGGTGCAGATTGGCAGGAGAAGAAATACATATATTGCATAACACCTCATATATCTTGATTTTCAGGGACAAAGTTCTTTATTATTTGGAATGGTACAAATTATGAACCAATTTTTGTTTTTTCAGCCAAAGCAAAATCGTTATAAATAGCATTTTTTGAACTTTTCTGAACCCCTAATGTTTAATTTTGTTTGTTAATCAAATAACAATAGCAAATGTCGTCATCATTTACCTTGAAAAAAGGACTGGACATCAGGATCGAAGGAGAAGCAGAAAAAACATTATCTACTCTGCCCGACCCTTATCTTTTGCTTTTAAGCCACCTGATTTTCCGGGCCTCATACCAAAGCTGAACGTCAGACCTGGTGATAAAGTACTCGCAGGAACGCCTTTATTCCATGACAAATTGCGTCCAGATATTCTCTTTACGTCGCCTGTCAGCGGAAGGGTTGTGTCAATAAACAGGGGAGAGCGGCGCTCTTTACTTGAGGTAGTAATCGAAAGGAGTGGTGACGAATACATCGATTTTGGAAGCTCGGACCCGGAACGTGCAACCAGGGAATTCATTAAGAAAGTATTGCTTATTTCCGGACTCTGGCCTGCAATACGGAGAAGGCCATACCATGTTGTGGCAGATCCTGACGAGACGCCCAAGTCAATTTTCATTTCAGGTTTTGACACTTCCCCGCTGGCTCCCGATCTTAATTTTGTAATGGACAACTTTTCAGTTACATGCCTGAGAGGCGGAGTTATGGCTTTAAAGAAGCTTACTGACGGAAAAGTAAATCTGGTATTGAACGGGAGAGGCAGCAATTCGGAGGTTTTTAAGAATATTCCTGAAGCAGAGATATCTCACTTTTCCGGACCTCATCCGGCAGGTAATGTGGGAATTCATATCCATCATATTGATCCTGTCGGAAAGGGACAGGTTGTATGGTATGTAAATCTTCAGGATGTTCTTACTATCGGAAGGCTGTTTCAGGAGGGCAGGTACAGGCCTGAAAAGATAATTGCCCTGACAGGATCGGAAGTAATAGCTCCGCAATATTACAGGTTGAGGACAGGGGCATCAGTAAGTGAGATAGTACGGGACAATGTTAAACCCGGTAATGTACGGTATATTTCAGGGAATGTTCTTACCGGGACCAAGATACCTTCCAATGGTTATCTCGGATTTTATGATTCGCAGGTAACTGTAATACCCGAAGGCGACTATTATGAATTCTTCGGTTGGCTTAAGCCGGGCGCAGATAAATTCAGTTTTTACCGGGCATTCATGTCAAAATTGTTTCCCAAAAAGGAATACAGGCTCGATACAAATCTTCATGGTGGAGAAAGGGCATTTGTTCTGACCGGGAAATATGAGCAGGTTGTTCCGATGGACATATTTCCAATGCAATTGTGCAAGGCGATAATGGCAGAGGACATCGACAACATGGAGAATCTCGGAATTTATGAGGTAGCGGAAGAAGATCTTGCTTTGTGTGAGTATATCTGTCCCTCCAAAACCGAAATACAATCAATAATCAGGAAAGGAATAAGCCTGATGCATAAAGGAGATGAGTTGACACTTTATATTTTGAAACCATACCTATACAGATGGATTCTTTACGGAAGAAAATAGACAAGATCAAACCACATTTTACAAAAGGCGGGAAGTTCGAAAAGTTACGGTCAGTTTTTGAAGGATTTGAGACTTTCATCTTTGTCCCGAACAGAGTCACATTTAAAGGCTCACATGTAAGAGATGTGATGGACCTGAAGCGGACAATGACAATCGTGATAATTGCGATGCTGCCCGCCCTGCTGTTTGGTTCTTATAATACTGGATTGCAGCATTTCAGATCAATCGGAATAGAAACAGGGATATGGCAGAATTTCTGGTTTGGATTACTTAAAATCATACCATTACTCGTTGTCAGCTATGGTGTCGGACTTGGAATCGAGTTCATCGCAGCACAGATCAGAGGGCATGAGATAAATGAAGGATTTCTCGTGACAGGAATGCTTATTCCTCTGATAATGCCAATCGATGTTCCTTTATGGATGCTTGCCATTGCCACAGCTTTTGCAGTAATACTGGGGAAGGAGGTCTTCGGGGGAACAGGTATGAATATTTTCAATCCTGCTCTGCTTGCAAGGGCTTTTCTGTTTTTCAGCTATCCTGCATGGATGACAGGAGACAAGGTCTGGACAGAAGGCCTGATAAAAGGTGGCGAGAATATTGTTGATGGTTATTCGGGAGCTACTCCACTGGGACATTTAGCTCTTGGTGAAACAGCTGAACATCTGCCTTCATTCATGCAGATGTTTATTGGAACCATTCCAGGCTCAATCGGGGAAACATCAGAAATAGCCATACTTATTGGAGCATTGATTCTGATAATAACAGGTATAGGAAGCTGGAAGATAATGTTCAGCATGTTCGTCGGAGGAGTGGCAATGGGGCTTCTGCTCAATGCTTTTGGGGCAAATGCATACATGCAGGTTCCTTTTTATTATCATTTCGTGATGGGAGGATTTGCATTCGGAGCTGTATTCATGGCAACAGATCCGGTAACTGCTTCACAAACTGAAAGAGGAAAATGGATATATCGGGTTTCTTATAGGGGTTCTATCAATATTGTTCCGGGTGCTGAATCCGGCATATCCTGAAGGAGTAATGCTTGCAATTCTGCTGATGAACCTGTTTGCACCTCTCATTGATTATTTTGTTGTCCAGGCAAGCGTTAAAAGAAGGATTAAAACGTGCTCAAACCGCAACAAATAATATATCGAAATGAAAGAGTTCAGCAGCAGATACATATTCATATTTTCATCGGTGATGGTGATAGTAGTGGCTGTTTTTCTTTCACTTGCAGCCACTTTCCTTCAGCCAAGGCAGAACAAAAACATTGAAATTGAAAAGAAGAAAAGCATGCTTGAATCAATTGGAATTGCTATCAACTCCTGAGACAACTGAAACCCTATATGACAAATACATAACTGAAAGCTTTGTTCTTAACAGCAAAGGGGAAGAAGTGCCGGGAGTGGATGCATTTAATGTTGATCTGAGGGTAGAGCAGAGGAAACCTCTTGAATGAGCAAAATCTTCCTGTGTTCAGGGCTCAGTCAGATGATGGCGAGAAGCTTATTATTATTCCTCTCCAGGGAAAAGGATTATGGGGACCAATCTGGGGTTATGTTTCTCTTGAATCGGATATGAGTACAATTTATGGTGTGACATTCGATCATAAAGGTGAAACTCCCGGACTGGGAGCTGAAATAAATACAACATCGTTTGAAGAGCATGTTTCACGGGCAAGAAATTTTATGAAAATGGGAAATTTGTTTCCATAGGTGTGCTCAAAGGAGGTGCAAGGGAAGATGATCCGCATAACGTGGATGCAATCTCAGGAGGAACAATAACCAGCAAAGGACTGGAAAAAATGCTGCTTGATGGAATCGGAAAATACAATGATTATCTTACTAAAAAATAAAATCTCGATATATATGAATAACTGGAAACTTTTTACATCACCCCTTGGCAGGGATAATCCAATAACTGTACAGGTTCTTGGTATCTGTTCTGCCCTTGCAGTTACAGTGAAGCTGAAGCCTGCAATTGTAATGGCTTTATCGGTAATTGTTGTTGTTGCTGTATCAAATGTGGTGATTGCAGCACTCAGGAAATACATCCCTGACAAGATCAGGATAATTGTCCAGCTTGTTGTTATTGCCACACTGGTAATTCTTGTTGATCAGATTACTGAAAGCTTATGCTTTTGATGTAAGCAAACAGCTTTCGGTATTTGTTGGACTGATAATAACCAACTGTATTCTGATGGGACGACTTGAGGCATTTGCAATGGGAAACAAACCATGGCCTTCATTTATCGATGGTTTGGGAAATGGAGCAGGATATGGAATTATACTTGATGATTGTTGCATTTTTCCGTGAATTACTTGGATCCGGAACATTATTTGGATATCCTGTTATTGCAAAAGCAGGTATTTATTCAATTGGTTATGAGAACAATGGAATGATGATACTTCCTCCAATGGCACTAATTGTAGTTGGATTGATAATCTGGGTGCAGAGAAGCAGGAACAGGAGCCTTATAGAGAAAAAATAGAACTATGGAAAATCTGCTGAATATATTCGTAAAGTCGATCTTCATCGACAATATGGTCTTTGCCTTCTTCCTGGGAATGTGTTCATTTCTGGCTGTTTCGAAAACTGTAAAGACAGCAATCGGTCTTGGTGTAGCAGTTGTTTTTGTTCTTGCTAATAACTACTCCGGTAAATTATCTTTTTGAAAATTATGTTCTTAAGAAAGGAGCTCTTTCCTGGCTTGGTGAAGAGTTTTGCAGATGTTGATCTCAGTTTTCTGACATTCATGGTCTTCATTGCTGTTATTGCAGCAATAGTGCAGCTGGTTGAGATGGTTATTGAAAAATTCAGTCCGCCACTATATAATTCACTTGGTATATTTCTCCCGCTTATTGCAGTAAACTGTGCAATACTTGGAGGTTCACTTTTTATGCAGGAACGTGAATACCAGACACTTGCCGAAGCCACTGTTTTTGGATTAGGTTCAGGAGTCGGCTGGATGCTCGCAATTATCGGTATTGCAGCAATCAGGGAGAAACTGCGGTACAGCAATGTGCCCGATCCGCTTAAAGGACTTGGGTATAACTTTTATTCTTACCGGTCTGATGGCAATTGCATTCATGGGATTTATGGGAATTAAATTTAACAAATAATAAATCATGATTTTGGCTATAACTACCGGACAAACAATTTTATACAGTGTAATTGTTTTCCTGATCATAATTCTGATGCTTGTCAGCATCCTGATACTGGCAAAGGACAAACTTTCACCAAAAGGGAAAGTTAAGGTGCTGATCAATGACAGGGAGATGACGGTTTCGCCCGGCTCAAACCTTCTGTCAACCCTTTCAAATAATGGTATATTCCTTCCATCAGCATGCGGTGGAGGAGGAACATGCGGAATGTGCAAATGCCAGATCATTGAAGGAGGCGGTTCGATACTTCCGACTGAAACCGGTTTTTTTACAAGGAAGGAACAGCAGAATAACTGGAGGCTCGGATGCCAGGTTAAGATCAGGGAAGATCTTAAGGTGAAAGTTCCGGAAGCTGTTCTGGGGATTAAAAAATTTGAATGCGAGGTTGTTTCAAACAGGAATGTTGCAACATTCATAAAAGAATTTGTTGTGAGGCTTCCCGAAGGACAGGACCTTGATTTTGAACCAGGAGGATATATCCAGATAGATGTTCCAAAATATGAAGTCAAGCTTCAGGGATTTCATTATAGAAGATCAGTTCAAAAGCGACTGGGATAAATACAAAATGTGGGATCTCAAGTGTTAAAAACAATGAGGAATCTTTCAGGGCATATTCAATGGCCAATTATCCTGCGGAGAAAAACCTTATAAAGCTGAATATCAGGATAGCAACTCCGCCATGGGACAGGGTTAACAATGATTTTATGAATGTGCCTCCCGGTTTATGTTCAAGCTTTATCTTCTCAAGGAAACCAGGCGATAAGGTAATGATTTCAGGACCTTATGGAGAATTTCATATCAAGAATACCAATAATGAAATGGTCTATATTGGAGGAGGAGCAGGAATGGCTCCGCTGCGATCACATATTTTTCATCTGTTCAAAACACTGAAGACCAGCAGGAAAGTATCATTCTGGTATGGTGCAAGATCACACGAGAGAAGTTTTTTATGAAGAGGAATTCAGGGAAATTGAAAGAAATTTCCGAATTTCACTTTTAATCTTGCTCTCTCAGAACCTCTGCCGGAAGACAACTGGAAAGGCTATACAGGTTTTATTCACCAGGTTATTGCTCGATAATTATCTTTCAAAACATGAAGAACCTGAAGATATTGAATATTATTTCTGCGGTCCGCCGGTGATGAATGGGGCAGTGATTAAAATGCTTGATAACCTTGGTGTTCCCAAAGAAAATATTGCATTCGAGATTTTGGAATATAATCAAAACTGAATTATTATAATACAAAAGGGCTGCGGGGAGCAGCCCTTCAAGTTAAAATAAAGGGGATTGTTAAAAGATCCGGATTATTAAATCTTTGGGGAGGATCTTTTTTGTGCAAAATTATTCATTATAAACAGATAAAATTTTTTTTTTGGCCAGTGGCACTACATGTGTTGATCAAGCAGAATATTTTTGTTGAGGAAATAAATTTGTACCTTTGAATCCTCATTGATTAATTACATTCATGAAATAATTCTTCTCTATTCTTAGTTTGCTAGCATTGTTGATGTTTATCTCCTGCAGGGAAAAGAAAGCCCCTGTAGTTGAAGGATTCAATGGATTTACCCAGGGAACAACTTATAGTATACTGTATGTCGATGATAAAAATATAGATCCTGAAGAACTGAAGGACAAAGTTGAAAAGATCCTTAAAGATTTCGATATGTCACTTGTCGCTTTATAAAGATTCTTCAATACTTAGCCGGATAAACAGGAATGAAGATGTTATACTCGATATTACTTTATTGAAGCTTTTCAGAAATCTGTTGATATTTCAGAGCTGACAGGCGGCGCATTCGACATAACAGTGGGTCCGCTTGTAAAAGCATGGGGATTCGGTCCCGATGAACAGAAAAATTTTCAGAAGCAAAGCGCGACAGCCTTCTGAACCTTGTCGGAATGGATAAATAAAACTTGAAACGGAGACAGGTTGTATAAAACCGATCCCGCCATACAGCTTGATTTCAATGCTATTGCCCAGGGATATTCGGTAGATGTTATAAGTAAATTTTTTGATGATCTCGGATGTGAAAAATTACCTTGTTGAGATAGGTGGTGAAGTAAGAGCAAGGGAACAAAGCTGGGTGAAAATGGAGGATAGGAATTGACAGGCCGGAAGAAAATAATTTCTCACCCGGGGAAAATCTTGAGGCTATAATCAGGATATCCGATGAGTCGCTGGCAACATCAGGCAATTACAGGAAATTTTATGTTGAGGATGGTGTAAAGTATTCACATACAATTGATCCCAGGACAGGTTACCCTGCGAAAAACAATCTTCTCAGCGCAACAATTATTGCTTCAGATTGTGCAACTGCCGATGGAATTGCAACAGCATGCATGGTCATCGGACTGGACAGTTCAATAAAATTTATTGAAAACAATCCTTCCTTCCTTGCTTACTTCATATATTCGGATGAAAAAGGCAATTTCAGAACCTGGACCTCTCCGAAGCTTTAACGGAGCGATTAACGGAAATGAATCCGAATTAGATCAGCCTTCCGCTGCATGCGGAACACCCATGAATCCTTCGGATGAGTTGCAACCAACATCTGTACGGGTTGCACATGTAATACCCCGTTTTGACATCTCCTCGTTATTACTGATATGCAATTCAGGGAATTTCCCCTTTGGCTTTAGCAGCATGGTGATGCCAAAACCGATTGCTGCAATAGCAAGAAATACGATACTCAATATAAGTATTTTAACAAACATTATTGAATCAGTTTAGTGTTTTGATGGCGTAAAGATAACATTCATTTGTGTTATCCTGTTAAACAACCATCATAAATATTTGTTTAATGGGAAATGAATCTGTTTACCAGAATCACAAGTATTAATGAAATTTGATATTAATAATGAAACACACCACTACTCAAAACGACAGCAATTTGAACCATGAAACCATCCTTGTAAATGAAAATCCTATGAAGCAGACTTCCAAAACAAAAGAGAAAAACACCTTCACAGAATTAAAACTCGATAAAGCCACCATTCTTGCCGATTTCAGACTTGCAAACCTTAGCAGGTTCCTTAGCATTACCGGCACGCCGCGAAGTTCTGACAGGCAAAGCCAAATTCGGAATATTCGGCGACGGAAAGGAGATAATCCAGATTGCCATGGCAAAGCAATTTCGTGACGGCGACTGGAGATCAGGTTATTACAGGGATCAGACCTGGATGATGGCAATGGGCTTGTATGATTCTCTGGAGTTTTTTCATCAGCTTTATGGAAATACCAATGCAGATCCTGAACATGGAAGCAGGGGAAGGGTTTTCAATAACCATTTCTCAACACAGAACGTCAATCCCGACGGATCATGGCGCGATCTGACGAAGCAAAAGAACTCTTCCTCGGATGTTTCACCGACTGCCTCACAGATGCCGAGACTGCTCGGACTGGCATATGCATCAAAGCTATTCCGTGAGAATCAGGAACTTCACCAGTTTAACACACTGACAAAAAAAGGCAACGAGGTAGCTTTCGGATCGATTGGCGATGCAAGCACCTCAGAAGGCCACTTCTGGGAAACAATGAATGCTGCAGGCGTTCTGCAGGTCCCGATGGCTGTTTCTGTGTATGATGACGGTTACGGAATTTCTGTTCCAAAGAAATACCAGACTACAAAAGGCAGTATTTCAGAAATTCTGAAAGGATTCCAGGCTGAAGAAGGAAAGCCCGGAATTCATATTTTCAAAGGGAGAGGCTGGGATTACCCCGGACTTATTAAGATGTATGCAGAAGGTATTGCCCTTTGCAGGGAGAAGCATGTCCCGGTTCTTTTCCATATTGAAGAAGTTACACAGCCCCAGGGACATTCAACTTCAGGCTCACATGAAAGATATAAAGGTGAAGACAGGCTTAAATGGGAACAGGAATTTGATCCGATAAGGAAAATGAGGGAATGGATAGTTGATTCAGGAATTGCAACAGATGAGGAGCTCGATAGGCTTGTAGCCGAAGCCGATGAGGAAACGAAGGAATCACGAAGAAAAGGTTGGGAAATGTTCCAGGATCCTATTAAGGTTGAACGCGATGCTCTTGTTAAGATAATTAACGAGAGAACATGCCGTTGCTCTAATGACGTTAAAGAAAAAACAGTTGAAGAGTTCACTGATGAATTAAAAAAAGTCATTGCTCCCATACGCAAGGACAATTTTGTTACCGCACGTAAAATCCTCAGAAATATTTGCAAATCATGCCTTAAGGATGACAATCTCAGGCAATCCCTGGAAGGATGGCTTAGTCAGGAATTATGAAGATGCCCGTAAAGGTTACAATTCATTCCTTTACAATGAAACTCCAACTTCGGTAATGAAAGTGAAGCCTGTACCTCCTGTTTATTCCGATAATTCCCCTGAAGTTCCCGGAAGACAGATATTAAGGGACAACTATGATAAGCTTTTCTCAAAATATCCTCTGCTGGCAGTTTTCGGTGAGGATGTGGGAGGTATTGGTGGCGTTAACCAGACACTTGAAGGTCTTCAGAAGAAATATGGTGAACTGCGGGTTACCGATACAGGCATTCGTGAAGCAACTATATTGGGCAGGGTATAGGTATGGCGCTGAGAGGTATGCGGCCAATTGCAGAGATTCAGTATCTCGATTATCTCATGTATGCACTTCAGCTCCTGAGCGATGATCTTGCAACAACATATTACCGCACAGCCGGGAGAATGATGGCGCCCCTTATCATCAGCACAAGAGGTCATCGCCTCGAGGGTATCTGGCATTCAGGTTCACCAATGAGCATGCTGATTAATTCGGTCAGAGGGGTATATGTCTGTTCACCAAGAGATATGACAAGAGCAGCAGGATTTTACAATACACTGCTTTCCGGCAACGATCCGGCAATAGTTATTGAACCGTTGAATGGCTACAGGCTTGAAAGAAAAGCTTCCTGATAACCTTGGCGAATTCAGGATTCCTCTGGGTATTCCTGAAATCCTGCACGAGGGAACAGATTTAACGCTTGTCTCATATGGTTCAACGATTAAGGTAGCTATGGAAGCTGTTCAGCAGCTTGAGAAGCACGATATCTCAGTGGAGCTTATCGATGTTCAGACACTGGTGCCCTTCGATCTGCCGGGGGTGATATTGAATTCAGTTAAAAAAACCAACAGGATATTGTTCCTCGACGAGGATGTTCCAGGTGGTACAACATCATATATGCTGCAGCAGGTAGTTGAAAAACAAGGTGCATGGCAATATCTCGACAGTGTTCCGAAAACACTTACGGCAAAAGACCACAGACCGGCTTATACAACCGACGGTGATTATTTTTCAAAACCCAACGCAGAAGATATCTTCGACCTTATCTATGAGATAATGAGAGAGGTCAATCCGAGGAAATACATAAGCTTTACCGATTCGGAGATCGCAAAATTGTGGTGAAATAAATTAAGCTCACCCTCTCTGTGTTTAGGTTCAGAAAGAGGGTGGTTTTTTTATTCTGTTACACCGATTATTCTCAGTAATTCAGTGGCAGCGTCTCTCGGGCCACTGGATTCATAACCGGGTATCCCCAGCCTTGTACGCATCTGACCCACGAAAATATTTTTCCTGAAGAATACATCAAAGTATCTCCTGGCTATCTTATCATGGAGTTCTTTGTACTCTGTTGGACCGAAAATGTTCGCAAAATATGAATGCACAAGCCCGCTGGTTGTTGTTGTTCCTTTGCTCATCACGGCACCTTCACTGAAGATGTCGAATGCCCAGTCCGGTGTACTTAATTTTTCGATTATGGGATGTTCAGAATCTATCTCCTCATAATTATTTGCATAGAGAATGTAATCAATCTTGTGTCCCTGAATGAGAGTTTCATATTTTGTTACAGGAAAGACAATCCTGGCGTTAACCTGGCTTGGATTCATGATTATTGATCGGTCCAGGTGACCATAAGCATAGCCTGGTTGAAGATCGTCGAGCCTGAGAAAAGCTCCGATTTCAGTACCATAACCAACAGGGTATCCTTCTTCATCAAACTCAATTGAACCCATATCATCAGCTATTATTGTAAGCTGACGGATATGTTTTTCTCCAAGTACCCGGAAGGCCTCAAGAGTCTCTGATTTGCCTGCACCCGTGTCACCCATCATCAGTATCGTAGCTTCCTTATTTCCCTGAAGCAATATTTTAACCATGGCTCCATGGAAAGGCATTTTACCGGCCTGCATCATGATGGAATTATGAAGTGTGAGCATCATCTTCTTCAGGTAGCCGAAATAGCCGAATTCCGGTCTGTTTGGAATGGCGCCAACGAAAATTCCGTTTTCATCATCCTGGCAAAAAACCGTTGAATACTTTGCCAGCCCGTCGATGGCTTCTCCCGGGAACTCCATAAAACAATACTGCATCGGGTTTCTTCTTCAACTCCTGATCTTCTGCAAGCTTGAACAGGTTACAAAGCGAAAAGCCAAGGTCAAAAAACTCGATATTGAAATAAACCATTATCAATAATTTGCCACACATTGCAGGATAGCAAATCCATTCTCTCGGATTCAGATCAACCAGGTCTACAGGGTTCTGGCTTATTCTTTTGAAGTGCCCGGTCCTCTTGTTCATTGGCTGTTGAATGACAAGAGGAGGGTAGATGAGCATCTGTCTTACAACAGGTATGTTATTGAGTTTTTTATAATTATCTGCAGGATACGAAATATTTTTTGGCAGCGAAATCACTGCCATTTCTGCGCCCGCTGGAACCTGCCTGTACACGGATGGATGGCTGCCACTGATATTTTCCTGGATATGCCTGTAGACAGTCCTGATAAGATGTGTGAGCCGTTCAATCGTTTCATTGAATGTGCGATATGGTCTTTTATCCAACCTATCGCCTTCAGAATTGTTTATTATAAAACGGTCGAAATGCCGCCAGTAATCATAAAGATATTCCACAAAATCCGAAAGGATATCGATATGACTGAGAAAAGGTTTTGATTTTGCAAAAATATGAGGAACAACATTGCATTCATACTTCACGAGATGAATAAGGGTTTTAACAAGATCATCAACAGCATCCTGTGTAACCTGGCTTTTTTTGAAAATCCCCAGCAGGGGAGAATTCTTGGATTTCAATGTACTGAGACAATGATCGAGAACTATCCTGAACTGCCTGCCGGCAATCATCTCTTCAGCTGTTTCACACATCCTTTCGCGGACATTAATAACAGCCTTATTTCCTACAATACGTAATGTGTTTCTTTGCATGAATTATTTCGAAATTGCGGCAAAAATATGACAATATTTAATTGAAGATAAGTTTTTACTTAATTATTTTTGTAGATTATTAATCACGCACTTAATATAGTTAAAAATATGCAACCGGAGATGGATTTATTTGCAATTTTACCTGAAGATAAAATACCGGAGAAAGGAAAGATACTGATATCTGAACCTTTCCTGCCCGATACTTTTTTTAACCGGAGCATAGTATATCTCACTGATCATACACCTGAAGGTTCTGTTGGTTTTATACTTAATAAAAAAATAGATCTTAAAATAAGTTCAGCGATTATGGGTTTTGAGGGTTGGGATGAAGAACTCAATATGGGAGGACCTGTTGCACCGGATACAATTCACTACATTCACAGCCTTGGTTATATAATTCCAAAAAGCATACAGATTGAAGAAAATGTTTACTGGGGCGGCGATATTGACAGTATCAGGGGTCTCATCAAAACAGGCCAGGTAAAAAAGAACCAGATCAGGTTTTTCCTTGGATATTCAGGTTGGTCAGCCGGCCAGCTTGAACGTGAATTAAAAGAAAATTCATGGGTCATTGCCAAGGTGCACCCAGAAATTATTATGAATAACCGTGGTGAGGATACCTGGAAGAGAGTACTCCGCAGCCTTAAAAATAAATACCGCAGATGGGCTGATTTTCCGGATTCACCGGAGATGAACTGAAGGGAAATCCTAAATCCGCAATCCGCAACCTATTGGTGTAATATCTTGAATACCAATTCCTTAAGCAAATCTCCCTGGTCCGTCCCCGGATCTTCAAATCCTTTCGACCTGAGATCATAGGTTCTCAGCAGATTTATTATATGGATAGTCCTGGCTGCATTATACCTGGCTGCTGCCGCCTCGTAATCCTTCACAAAAAAAGGATTTACTTTCAGGGCTGTGGCTACATTGTTCTTTGATTTGTCCTGGAGGTAGTGATATGTCAGAAGCTTGCTGAAAAATCCAAATAAAGAAGCTATTGTGAGCATCAAAGGGTTATCTTTTGGATTATCGGCGAAATACCTGACGATCATATTTGCCTTCAGGATATTCCTGTCCCCAATGGCTTTCTGCAGCTCAAAGTTATTGTAATCCTTACTTATCCCGATGTTCTTCTCAATCAACCCGGTAGTTATAACCGGTTTTCCCTGAGGAAGGGTGATTATAAGCTTTTCCAGCTCATTTGCGATCTTGTGAAGATCGGTACCAAGGAACTCCGTCAGCATTGCACTGGCTGTGGGATCGGTTCTCACACCCTTCGCCATGAGATATCTTTCTATCCATCCTGGCACCTGGTAATCCCTCACCTTTACAGATTCAAAGTAGACTCCGCCCGTTTCCAGTATCTTTACAAGCTTCGTCCTTTTATCCAGGGATTTGTATTTGTAATTGATCACCAGGATTGTTGACATAAGAGGCTTTTCCACGTAGTATGCCAGATCCTCGATATTCTTCAGCGATTGAGCTTCTTTGACAACAACTACCTGATAGGCTGACATCATGGGGAAACGTTTCGCAATATCAATGATTCCGGGGACTGATGTATCCTCACCATAAACAATCATCTGGTTAAATGCACGTTCTGATTCAGGAAGTATGTTATCTTCTATATAATTGGTAATGAGATCAATATAATATGGCTCTTCTCCTGCAAGAAAATAAACAGGCTTATACTTCCTGTTCTTCAGATCAGACATTATGTCTTCATACAAGGCAGGCATGATCAGAATTTTAGGTGTTTAACCGATACTCCGTTCTTTTTGATTTCCCTCAGAGATTCGATTCCGATCTTTAAATGCATCTCAACATAGTCCTTTGTCACTTTAAGGTCACTGGCTTCTGTCTTGATGCCGGTTGAGATCATAGGCTGGTCGGAAACAAGGAGCAATGCACCAGTAGGGATCTCATTTACAAAACCGACAGTAAATATTGTGGCCGTTTCCATATCGATTGCCATCGCCCTGGTCTTGATAAGATATTTCTTGAATCTGTCATCGTATTCCCATACTCTCCTGTTGGTTGTGTAAACAGTACCAGTCCAATACTCTCTTTGTAATCTTGTTATTGTTGCAGAAATTGCACTTTGAAGCATAAAGGCAGGCAGTGCCGGCACTTCAATTGGCAGGTAATCATCCGAAGTACCATCACTTCGTATTGCTGCTATTGGTAAAATAAGGTCCCCAAGAGTGTTTTTCTTCTTAAGCCCGCCGCATTTTCCGAGAAACAGGACCGCTTTGGGCTTAACAGCGCTGAGAAGGTCCATTATTGTTGCAGCGTTCGGACTACCCATGCCGAAATTAATAATTGTGATACCTTCTGCTGTTGCATTGGGCATGTTCTTTTCCTTTCCCTCGACAGTGACCTTATGCCAGGCTGCAAAAAGCTCAACATAATAGAGATAATTAGTAAGCAACACGTACTCTCCGAAGTCTTCAAGTGATTTACCAGTGTATCGCGGGAGCCAGTTATTGACAATATCCTCTTTGGTTTTCATCTTTCACTAAATTTGTAATTATCTCATATATTTGAAACAGATTGCCCGGGATTAGTAATCCGGTAAAAATACAAAACTAAGTTGAAACAGTTAAATCTGCCGCAGTATACATTCAAAATATCCGGGAAAGAAGGATCAGAGATGATCTTCGACAGGATAAGGAGGAAGTATGTAAGACTTACTCCTGAGGAATGGGTAAGGCAGAATTTTATCGAGTACCTTGTTATTGAAGGTAAATATCCGCCGGGCCTTATAGGAGTGGAAGTAATGTTCCTTCTTAATAAGCTGAAAAGGAGAGTTGATATACTTGTCCATAACAGGTTGGGTAAACCGGTCATGATCGTTGAATGTAAAGAGCCTGATGTGAAGATTGATGATAAGGTTTTTGACCAGGTCGTTACGTATAATATTGGTCTTAAAGTACCATACATTGTCGTGACAAACGGACTTATTCATTATGCGTGTAAGGTAAGAAATGATCCTCCCGGTTATGAGTATATCAATGTGATTCCTCTTTACGGGGAGCTAAACGGGGAAGCGGTATGATCGATGTGACGTGTGCCATTATAAGGAATGAAGAGGATGAGATCCTTGTTGTTCAGAGAGGTGAGAAATCAGATCATCCTTACAAATGGGAATTTCCCGGTGGAAAGCTGTTGCCAGGAGAGGCGGAGGAGGATTGCATTATAAGGGAGGTGAAAGAGGAATTGTCAATCGATATTGTAATCTGCAAGAGATTACACGATGTTGAATATGACTATGGTATAAAGAAAATCAGGCTTATTCCATTTGTCTGTGATACTCTTGATGATATACCCTTTCTTACAGAGCATACAGCCTATAAGTGGGTTAACGCAGAAGGTCTTCTGAGTACTGATTTTTCAGAAGCTGATGTATTTGTTGCTGAGGATTATATAAAAACGGTTTGTGGAAAACCGCAGGCTGAGACTGTTAAGAGTACTGCTTCTGAAAAGATTGATGAAGCTGATATCCGTGAATTGATGAACAGGATGATGGGGATGAAAGAGGCTGAGTGGACAGCAACTTCGCTGATTGAAAATCCGGTATTGCTCGATAAGTTCGTCGAATTTTCATTTTCTGATGATCAGAAACTTGCATTTCATGCATCATGGATTCTTACAAAGGCAAGTGACAAGTCTCCGGAGATTCTGTATCCTTATTTGCCCCGGATAATTGATTCATTACAATCCATAAAAAATGAAAGCACCCTCAGATCGTTCCTGAGAATCCTGGCATTCAGCGACCCGGCAGGGTTCAGCACAAAGCACCAGGGGTTACTGGCAGATATTTGTTTCAAGCTCATGAATTCAGCTTTTTCTGCAATTGCCATAAAGGCCTATTCAATGGAGATTCTTTACAGGCTTACGATTATATATCCTGAACTTGCAACTGAACTGGCCCTTTCACTGGGAAGTCTTATGGATATGGATTCGGCTGGAATAAAAGCAAGAGCAAGAATGATACTTAAAAAACTTAATACGCCTGAGCCCTGAGCTCTGAGCCCTGCGCCCTTCGCCTACTCATACCTCCAGGATAAACACCGGTACATCGAATCCTGCTTTCTGAAGTATGGGCCATGCAACATTATATACCTTCACGCCATTATGCGTGGCTCCGATATGAAAGCCTTTATGCGCATGACCATGGAATACTGCTATAATTTCATGACGGGTGAGTGGTTCCTCAAGGCGTGAGCAGCCCAGAAAAGGAAATACCTCTTCAGGCTCACCGACAATAGTTGCCTTTATCGGGGAATAATGCATAAGAACTATCTGTTTCACTCCCTCGTGCTCTTCACCCATTCTTTTCAATGCCCGGTCAAGACTGAGCGATTCGTTTACTGCTTCCTTCACGAACGATTTCATTGCTTCTTCTCCGAAAAGGCTCAGCATATGACTGTCGAAACCTCCGCCAAATCCTTTGATTCCTGCTATTCCGACATTACCGAATACAACAAATTCACCATCAAGCACATGCACATTCTCATTCTGAATTGTATGACGGATCAGTTTCTGACGGCCTTTTTCGTGGTCATGGTTTCCCAGAACAACTGCAACAGGGATATTACAACTTTTCAATTCCTCTGAAAGCACCTGTGCTTCAACTTCATCACCGGTATAGGTCAAATCCCCGCCGATCAGGAAGACGTCGGCTCTTTTCGAAATCTCCCTGAAATAGTCTGCCCATATTCCTTTATCAGTCGCTTTAACATGAATGTCAGCAACAGCAGCAATTCTGGTTTTCTTAGTCTCTTCGGCCATACATAATAATCTTTTTACATGCTACCCCTCCATTAAATACTCTAAGTACTCTAAGTACTCAAGTACTTTAGGCACTCTAGGCACTCTAGTGCACTTTTTTCTAAATACTCTAAGTACTCTAGGCACTCTAGGCACTCTAGCGCACTGTTTTAAACCGTCCTCATCGTTGTCACCCTGTAATTCCATTCCTTGATATCGGTGCTGTATTGTGTCTGATCGATTATCGGTCCGCGACAGACCCTCTCAACTGAAGAAGGGAGATCATATTGTTCCTGAGCCCTCGCAATCAGCTCGTCAAAAAGCCATTTTGGTATTATTTCCTGGAAATCTGACGGGTACACAAACTGGAAATTGATTATCTGTGCAAGTAGCAAATGCCAGTGTTGCTCAAGCCTGGAAAGAAGCCGTTTCCAGTCGAGTGTTTTTCCCGATTTCAGAATAAGATGATTTACATCTGCCCCGTCGAATCTCTCCCTGTTCTGAACATATACTTTTGCCCAGATCAGTTCCTCAGGCGCAATAAGAAGCACTTTTAAACCTTTGAATTCCGCACGGACTGCAAATTCATACCATGAATCATCAACAGTGCATATGTTATTAACAGTATCAAAAATAATATCGATATAATATTCATTTTTAAAGACTTTGGCAAGCCAGCGGACATCGGTCAGCTCCGTTTTATAGCCCATTCCCGCGAAAAACTTTATGATTTTCGGGTATTCCGTAGACTTGCAGAATACATCAAGATCCTTAGTGTCACGGAAGATACCTGTGTAATGAAAAAATGCAAATGCCCCGCCAAGCATATAGCTTGCCCCGCTGTTATTAAGTAGTTCGAGAGCTTCCCTGTAGAAAGAGTGTGCCTCGATTATTTGTTCCTCAGTCAATACCTGATTCATTACTTTCATTTTTTAAAATTGCCATAAACCAATACGCTCCATGCATCCAGAGTTATTTCTTCGCCTGACTCGGGTTTTTCCGGAGCTGGAATCACAGCCTTTCCATTATTCCATCGTGATTCCGTTGAATCAAGGATTTTCATCCACGTTTCTGATTGGGAAGGCAGGGTAAACTGCATCTTGTCACCTGAGAAGTTAAGGATGCACAGAATATGATCCCGATCATGAATGTCTGATCTGACAAAAGCGAATCCTTTTTCACCAGTCACATATACGAAAACCCCGTCTTTATCGGTGTTTCTCAATGCAGGTCTGGTTTTCCTGAGCAGTATCAGCTCCCTGTTCCACTCAAGTAATATCTTATGTTTTCCCGAATACCGTTTCTCCCAGTTAATCCCTGATCTTTTGAATGTAGATTCTTCCTGTGGATCAGGCGGCTCAACCGTCCATCTGTAGCCTGCGAATTCCTTCTTCCTGCCTTCCCTCACTATATTAACCAGTTCTTCATCTGAATGACTTACAAAATAAAAAAATGGGGTCTCATCTCCATATTCCTCTCCCATGAACAAAAGTGGAATATAAGGCGAAAGTAACAGGGCTGCCGCAGCCATTTTCAACTGGCTGAAGCCCGTCAGCATGCTAAGTCGTTCCCCATTGACCCTGTTTCCAACCTGATCGTGATTCTGGTTAAAAGCCACAAAACGATCACCCTTAATTCCGGCAGAAGTTGAACCGTGCCTCTTTTTCCTGAAGCCGACATACTGACCGCTGTGAACAAAGCCATCCTTGTATGCTTTGGCGAGCTGCTCAAGGCTTCCAAAGTCTTCATACCTGGCGCGTCCTTCCGGATGCAGAAGAACATACAAAGCATGATGATAATCATCGAGCCACTGGGAATCAAAACCATATCCCCCGGATTCAGTCTGTCTGACAACCCTGGGACTGTTAAGGTCGGATTCTGCTATCAAATAGAATTTCCTCCCATGACGCTGTTCCAGGCGTTTTATTTTATCATGCATCATTTCCCAGAAATGAACAGCTCCTGAATCATAGATCATATGAATCGCATCAAGCCTCAACCCGTCGAGATGATAATTTTCAAACCAGTGGCATGAATTGGAAGAGAAATACTCCCTGACTCCATCACTCCAGGCATCATCAAAATTGATTGCATCTCCCCAGGGGATATGGTACCTGTTTGTAAAATAAGGCGCGAACCTGCCAAAGTAGTTGCCTTCCGGTCCGAGGTGGTTGTAGACAACATCGAGAAAAACCGCAATACCTCTCTGATGAGCAGCATCCACCAGTTTCTTCAAACCATCAGGACCTCCATAAGTATTCTGTACTGAGTACGGATAAACACAATCATACCCCCAGTTTCTTCCACCCGGGAACTGTGAAACCGGCATCAGTTCAATTGTATTTATTCCTGTTTCAGCAAGCTCATCGAGGAATGGAATAATTGCCTCAAAAGTGCCTTCTTTTGTAAAGGTACCTGTGTGTAATTCGTAAAATACCGATTCACTGAGGGGAATTCCTTTCCATTTTTCATCATTCCATTTAAACAGTGAATGATCAATAACTTCAGAAGGGCCGTGAACACCTTCCGGTTGGTAATTTGAAGCCGGATCTGGATAATCGTTCTCTTCATCCGGCTTGTAGAAATACCTGCAACCTGAATGGATATTCCTGACTATTGTATTAAAATAACCATCATCATCTTTTTCCATAGTTATAATCAGGTCTTCAGGATAAATGATGTGGAGAAGAACATTCTCCTTCTCCGGAGCCCAGACTGAAAACAGGCAATCTTTATTCGAGATGTGTGGTCCGGCTCTCATGTTGTTGCCAGTCTTATAATCACACCTTCATCACCGCCCATATTTATTTCATCAGCGGTGATATCACCTTCTGTTTCAGGAGAGGTTGAAAGCACTATTTCCCCTTTGATCGGTACTTTATTTGTTCTGAAATAACAAGGTCTGTGACTCAGGTTGAGAACAATCAGAAAGCATGATTCATCACCCAGTTTTCTGAAAAAGGCCAGCATCTGGTTATCGGAATATAATGGGATGTAATCTCCTGCCATAAGACAAATTTCATTCTGACGGAATTGAATCAGACGCCTGTAGAATGACAGCATGGAGTAATGATCATTTTTTTCACTCTCCACATTGTTCCTGTGATAATTCTTGTTTAAACGTAGCCACGGAGTACCATCTGTGAATCCTGCATTGGAACTGTTATTCCATTGCATCGGAGTTCTTGCCGGATCCCTGCTGAGATTCTTATCAGGCATATTCTTTCCCTGAGGATCGATGACTTCATTTGAAGGTATCGGAACATCGCGCATTGCTATTTCATCACCATAGTACATTGTAGGAGTGCCCCTCAGAGTCAGAAGGAGCATTGCGGCAATTTTTGACTGGTTTACGCCGACGCGACTTGTGATCCTGGGCTGATCGTGGTTGCTGATAACCCAGTTAGGCCAGGCATTTTCAGGAAGCGCACTTTCATACTCATCTATCGCCATCGAGATCTTCTGTGCATTCCACGGGAGTGAAATCAGTGTAAAGTTAAAAGGCAGGTGAGCGCCTCTGCCCGATGTACCATAATATGTTACAAGTCTCTGTATCGGCAGGTATATCTCGCCTATCATCATATGATCGCCATACTGATCGTGAATGGCACGCATCTCCTCGACTATCTCATGCACTTCGGGCTGATCGGTTGAATAGACCGGAAGCAGTTGATCATAAGTGCTCATGTGTTCTTCGTAGTAAGGATTTTTAGGATTATCCCTGAGCTGTTTATCCTTTATCAGATGCCAGATGACATCGATGCGGAAACCATCGATCCCCCTATTGAGCCAGAATTTCATGTTGTCGTACATCGCCTGTCTTACTTCCGGATTTCTCCAGTTAAGGTCAGGTTGTTCTTTCAGGAAAGCATGATAATAATACTGGCCGGTTGATTCATCCCATTCCCAGGCCAATCCGCCAAACACGCTAAGCCAGTTATTGGGCGGACTTCCATCAGCAAGCGGATCGTACCACATATACCAGTCGCGTTTGGGATTATCTCTTGAGGATCTTGATTCAGTAAACCAGGGATGTCGATCCGAAGTATGATTCGGTACGAAATCCATCAGAAGCTTCATATCTCTTGCATGAACCTCCCGCAGCAGCTCATCGAAATCATCGAGAGTCCCGAAAATAGGATCAATATTCCTGTAATCACTTATATCATAACCAAAATCGGCCATCGGAGACGGATAAATCGGCGATAACCAGATGGCTTTTACTCCAAGCCATTTCAAATAATCGAGCCTCCTTGTTATGCCTTTGAGATCCCCAATCCCGTCATTGTTCGTGTCCTGAAATGAACGGGGATAGATCTGGTAAATAATACCAGTCTGCCACCAGTGGTAATTCATAATCCTGTTTATTATCAGATGATGAATTAAGAACAAGGAATCAGAGGAGAATGTTTTAGTGATGTTGAACTTACCTGAAGGCTATTTTTATTTCCCGTGTGATGAATTTCATCACTCACATCACTTCATTATCATTCTGCTTTACTATTTTTGCAACCTATTTATTTTCAGCAGATGAGAACAGTTGATACACGGGGACAGCTTTGCCCGGCGCCACTTATAGCAGCCAAGAAAGCTTTAAGGGAAATTGCTGATGGAGAATTCCTGAATATTCTTACAGACAACAGTACATCATATAATAATCTGACAAGGTTTCTCAGTGACAATGGGATGGAGGTTCAAAGCGAGGAAAACCAGGGTACCTGGAAGCTGATTGTAAAAAAAACTTCAGAATTTTCATCCTCCCGACGCACTGATGAATACTGTAAACCGGAAGTAGCACATTTTGAAAAAGGAGACTTTGTTATTGTGATTTCTTCCGACAAAATGGGAGAGGGGGATGAGGAACTCGGAAGACTCCTGATAGGTAATTTTATTAAAGCCCTGAAGGATCTTGATAAACTTCCTGCGAAAGTTATTTTCTACAATAAGGGTGTGACTCTTGCAGTTAAAGGGTCAGAGCATGTCGAACACCTGGTACAGCTTGAAAAAATGGGAGTCGAAATACTTCTTTGTGCCACCTGCGTAAACCATTTCGGTCTTTCCGATAAAATCAGTGCCGGAATACTCAGCAATATGTACACAATTGCAGAAGCAATGGCTTCTGCATCGAAAGTAATAAAACCCTGAAATGAAAATCGACCTGCTCCAGATGGTTGAATATGGGGGCTGTTCAAGTAAAATACCTCCCGGACAGCTTGAAGAGATCCTGAAGATGCTTCCGTTGCCGTCAGATCCCAATATCCTTGTAGATATAGATACTCATGACGATGCCGGGGTTTACAGGATCAGCGACGACCTGGCGCTTGTCCTTACAACTGATTTTTTCCCGCCGGTTTGCAGCGATCCTTATGAATTCGGTCTTATTGCAGCCGCCAACTCAATAAGTGATGTTTATGCGATGGGAGGCGATCCGGTTCTTGCACTGAATATAATGATGTTCCCTTCCACAAAGCTTCCGATGGAGGCATATGCAGCAATCCTTAAGGGAGGCTTCGACAAGGCAACAGAAGCAGGAGTGAGGATAATAGGCGGACATACAATTGATGATTCTCCTCCTAAATATGGACTTGCTGTCACGGGTTTTGTTCATCCGGAAAGAATCATAACAAATGCCGGTGCAAGACCAGGTGATAATCTTATACTGACTAAACCTGTCGGTACAGGAGTTATCAGCTCAGCCCTCCGGATGGGAATTGCTTCGGATGATGATGTTACAGCGGCGAAGGAAAATATGAAACTCCTGAACAAAAGCGGCGCCGGGATAATGAAGAAATACAACCTGAGAGGTGCAACCGATATTACGGGTTTTGGCCTGGCTGGTCACGCACTGAAAATGGCAAGGGCAAGTAATGTTACCATCGAGCTCAATATGAGTAAAGTGCCGCTTATTGGCAGAGTCTACGATCTTACAGATGACGGTTGCATACCCGGGGCATCATTCAGGAACCTGGAATATGCCGGGAAATATATTTCTGAAGTTGCAGGTTTTGATTATAATCTGAAAATGATCGCTTTCGATGCACAGACATCAGGCGGACTGCTTATGTGTGTCCCGGGCGACAAAGCAGATTATGTCCTTGATGATCTTATCTTTGCCGGTTTGACATCTTCTGCAATAATCGGAACCGTCAAAGAAAAAAGCGGGAAACTTCTGAATTTAATTAATTGATATACGCGATGTGTTGTCAGGAATGACGTGCAATTGACATATATCATCATATTTATTGATTTAAGTCAATTTTATTCTAATCGAAAAGAGTCTCAAAGAGTTTATTGTTTTTAGCATCAAAGCACATCCGGATTTGTTTCAGAGTATTCCTTTCTGCCGAAAGTTCGGGAAGGTTATCAAGGCTGAAAAAACCTGATTCATATGTTTCAGTGTTGTCTTTAAAATTCCATTCAACAAGTTTACACTGCACAAAAATCTTGTAGATTGTATATGGATAAACGAATTCATGCTGCCTGTCGGCTGTATGTATCGCAATGATCCTTTCCGGCACGACGACAGCGCCGGCTTCCTCAAAACTTTCCCTTACTGCCGACTCACTCACGGTAGTGTTTACATCTGCCCAGCCTCCGGGAAGTGACCATCTTCCATCTATTTTTTCTTTTATCATCAATATCTGATTATTCCTGAATACAGCAGCTCTCACATCTACTTTTGGTGTCGGGTATCCGGTCTCATTGGCAAAAAGATCCTTCAGCTTTTTCTCAGGAATCCCGGTGTATTCGTGCATAATTTCCAATGAAAGCGCTCTCAGCTGTTCATACCTGTCAAGATCGTACTGATTTTTAGAGAATGTGAGTCCGGCCTGGGCAATAGACTGAATCGTGGCTGCCCACTCCAGCCATTTTGGTTTCATTTATTTGTCGGATTAATTTATAACTTGCCGTTTCTGTAAAGGCGTTACAATGATACAAAAAACTTACATCCCTGCATTGATTCTCATTATATCAAATTTTCAAAGCCTTGCCGGGCAGACTTTTCCTGATCCTGCTGTTGGTCTTAAAAGCTTGCAGACAATGGAAGTTCAGCGAATTGAGTTGACGGTTCAGAAGACGACTGTCTACCTGTCGGTCGGGAACCGGATCAAGGGAGGAACATATTGTGCAGATAAGAATATATATCTGATAACTCCTGAAGGTACAAGGATTAAGATGCAAAAGGCTGCCGGCATACCTCAATGTCCTGATTCACATAAATTTAAGAAAGAGGGAGAGATTCTTGAATTCAGCCTTGTATTTCCACCTCTCGATGCCGGAACAGGCTGGTTTAATATCATTGAGGAGTGTGATCAGAACTGTTTTTCGATTTACGGGATACTTCTCAACGATGCTTTCAGCAAAAGAATAGATGAGGCTATATCTTATGTTGATAAGGGGCAGGTCGACAGTGCAATCGGCGCTTACAGGAAACTTATAGGCGATGCTGGTGTGTCTGAAGCAGGTATAACAGGCTCATTATACTCCGACCTTATTTCACTCCTCACAATAAAAGGTTATACTGCAAATGCCGCTGAATGGTACAGGAAGCTGGCAGCCTCGGATCTCCCCGGTAAACAGATGTATATTGACAATCTGAATTTCAGGGGGATAAAGTATTAATAAGTGCCTAGAGTGCCTATGAGTGCCTAAAGTGCCTAGAGTTAGAACCGGATAATTCTGCGATCTCTGCGAGCCATTGGCATGAGCGAAGGGAATTCTGCGTTCCCTGCGGTTTAAAAAAATCTAAAAAATCTAATTATTAAATATTCAATAAAAAAGGGTGCCTGTTGAGACACCCTTTGAATGCTTATAAATTGAATTTCTATAATCCAAAATGAAAATCAACTCCTGCACCGATCAGCCATGTGTTCTTGGCATATGTTTCTGTAACAGGCAATGGCAAAGTTCCTCCCAGGAGGTGAGAAAAATTCTTTGTGTCATCGGCATAGATTGTATACTGGCCACCGAGATTAAACTGTATCAGATCTGTGATCTTAAGTCCTATACCCGCACCAAATGAATTCGTATTGGTGCTATATGTCTGATCACTCTGATATGCATCATTTACTCCGGTAGCAGTGGCCAGCCATCCAGCGCTGATCCTGAGTCCGGCGATTAATCCAAGCTCAGCGCCGAGTCCGTATTCCATGAAGTTTTTATCAATTGTGGTTGAATATTATGGCAGCTGTGTTCAGGCTCTTATCAAAGTATGTATTGAAACTGGCCGTAACCATTAGTTTACTTATTGGCCTGAGCTCGGCTCCCAAATGCAAGCATTGCAGGCATATCAGCCCTGTATTTCTCCCCATCAATAAACATGCCTCCCGCATCTTTCGCGCCTATGACTTTGGTTGTCATCTCCAGTTTCGTGGCAAATTCATACTTTACAGCAACATTCAACATTTCAATGGGCGAAACATTAACGCTCAGGATGGGAGCAAAGCCCGATCCTGTTTCCTCTACTTCAGCTTCCAGTGAAGTTGCTGCATCAACAACTGTTGCCGTTCCATTTAACTGTGTCCTGTAAGGATTGGGTACCAGTGCTGCAATAGTTCTCAGGTAATTCCCGGGAGCTTGTGTTCCTCCGAATGCCGTAGGAGCATTGATCTGGACATTTCTGACATAACCTGAATAGGTGTTTTTTGCTGTAACAAGCCTGCCGCCAACTGCAACTGAGATCATGTCATTCAGCTTATAAGCAACGTTTGCCTGGTAGCCAAAATAAACTGATGTCCCTTCGAAGAAAATATCTGCGCTGTACCCTGTTATACCGACAATTGGTGCGAGGGTGGGAATTGCTGTTGCAAGAGGCTGCAATTGTGTCTGTAAAATCGGGACAAGATCAGAGATCTGAGTCTCAAACGATGGTAGTCCCTGTTCATATGTAGCGCCACCACCGCCTCCTATCGGGTTAAACCCGGCAGAGAACGAAAGTTTTCCAACATTAAAAGCAGCATATATACCCGGGAAGATCGGGGCTTTCACAGTGCCTTCATATTCCCTGGGTTTAGTTCCTGAAAGGAATTGATAATTATTAGTGATAGTCCTGCTCTGATTAACGAACTGGTTGTTAACAGATGCAAAAAACCCATTTCCAAGCTTCGTTAAGCCGGCAGGATTGTAATAAACAGCATCAACATCTGTTGATGCATTTCGGTTCTGCAACCTGGTAAACAGTGCGCTCTGGTTGGTATTTGTAACCAGGCCTCCACCGAAAAGGCTGCATGTTATCAGCATTGCTGCAATAGAAACAAGAAATTTTCTCATAGACAAAGGATTAAGTTTTATTGACCGGGGTTAACTTAAATTGCGTCCGGTTGTTTGTTTAACTTTTCTCAAATGTAGAAAATATATTTATTTCCGCAAGTCTAAAAATACATCCTGATAATTAGGTACTTATAAGTCTTCCCTGAAATAATTCGAATTTTTCGTTCCCCTTGTATTCTTTTATTCACCACGGAGTACACAGAGTTGCACGGAGCAAACACTGTCAGGTACACAAACCCGAAGTTTTAAGTACTCTAAGTACTCTAGGCACTCTAGGGCACTCTAGGCACTCCCTTTACCTTCTCTCGAAATCCGTCGAATCCACCCAGCCTGCATCTTTCTCCGATAATTCTCCCTTCATGAAACGTTCATAAAAATTCCTGACCTTTTCGTCGGCATATTCATATTCGTCAAAGACATTTCCTTTGTCGTACATTCTTGGGTCATCCTGTTCGAGCAGATCAAGATAAAGCCTCTCATGAAGTCTCCTTCTGGCAGGGTTGTACCCAGGATCAGCAGCCAGATTTTTCATACAATCCGGGTCTTTCGAAAGGGCATAAAGTTCTTCACCTGGCCTCATGCCAAAATTCCATTTCCAGTAGTTTTCAGATTCTCCGGTACGTTGCATACTGAGGATTCGCGTTTTGGTTGGGCTGCCGTCAGTGTTGAGGTATCCTGTTTCCGGATCTCCTGCCGGCCATCTTTCAGGTCTGTAGTTAGTGATGTACAATAAACCATCCATAATTATTCCGCGTATAGGATATCCCTTATCTCCGGGTCTGCCGACATCATGTCTCTCCTTACCAAAGATGATGTGATTACGCGTTTCATCAACCCAGTCTTTTTTCCCAGAGAGAATGATATTCATAAAGCTCTTACCTGTAATGGATTGCATTCCCGATTTTACCGGATCGATCCCGGTCGCTTCGAAGATTGTCGGGGCAAAGTCGATAAGACTGATATAGTCATTTACAGAACGTCCGGGATTCTTCACCTTATCAGGCCACATGATTGCCATCGGAAGGTGATTCGAAAAGTCATACGCCTGTCCCTTTACTCGCGGGAAGGGCATCCCGTTATCAGCTGTAACAATAATAATAGTGTTATCGAGTTCACCTCTTTTCTCGAGCAACTGGATCATTTTAAGCAGATGGTTGTCGAAGTGCTCGATTTCATATGCATAATCAAGCATGTCTGTTCTAACCACTTCATCATCAGGCCAGAAAGCGTATACTTTGTCTATATCCCCGGTTTTCTTTCCACCTTTGCTGATACCCGATCCATACTCGTATTTCCTGTGTGGTTCTGTCGATCCATACCAGAAGCAAAACGGTTTTCCTTCTTCACGTGAGTTGAGGAATTCTTCGAAATTCGCAGAATAATCATTTTCCGAAATGCCTTTGGTGGGAGGTGCTGTTTTTCTCGAGTTGAATGCTTTACCTGTTAGCGAACGCTGTTTACCGGAGCTGTCCAGCGCTATGCCGGGAGCCCATCCCTTGGCTGTATAACCGGCATAATAACCGTTTCTTTCAAGGGCCTCAATGAATGTTGTGAACTTCGGAGGAAAGAATGGAATATGATTTGCCGCTTCTTCAAGCTGCCAGCTGTTCCGCCCTGTCAGAAAGCAAGCCCTCGATGGTGAGGATTTTGCATTGGGTGTATAGGCATTATTGAAAAGTATCCCATTCGCAGCAACATTGTCGAACCCGGGTGTTTTTATCCAGGAAGTTCCATAAGCTCCCATGTGCGGATATGAAATATCATCCCCCATGGCAATAAGTATATTGGGTCGTTCACCAGGTTCTATGCTTTCAGGTGCGTTGTTGCACTTTATGAATATCCAGGGCGCCAGGAGCGCCAGGGCTTTTAAAAATGCCTTTCTCATAATGATTACAACTTTAGACCAAATTTAAAACTTTCCTTCGAACCGCAGGCTGAAATTCCTGTGAGGCTGAATATCTCCGGGCCTGCCCATGTATTCTGTATTGGTTAAGTTCTTAATAGCAAATGATAATGTGTAATGGTCCCAAAAACTATACCCTGAATTACAATCAGCCATGAAATACCCCGTATTGTTTTCTGTCCAGTAGCCATAAAACCCGGGCAAAATCTGTTCCCTGGTCAGCTCACCGGTAAATACATCATCTATTTCCAGTATTGCAGACCGGTAATAAACATTGAATCCGAAATTAAGTCTCCTGTATGTTGTGTTTGCTCCAAGCTTGAAAGAGTGTTTTCTCCTGTACTTTAAATAGATTCCTGTATTTTTTCCCTCCTGGTTAATCTCAACAGGATAGACGAAAGTATACCCTCCTGAAACATTGGTCCTCAGGTCACCGACACTCCTGTTCAGCATAAACTCGATCTCATATCCGATGATCCTGGATTGTTCAACGTTCGTGGCTTTGAATCCGAAATCGTAAATGCCCGTATTTGCATCAGGATAATATCCGAAAATATACTCGATAAGATTTTTGTTCTGTGAAAGGAAAAGCGCCAGGTCTGCCTGACCCGTAACCCTGCCCAGCATCAATCCCTGCTTTATGCCTATTTCCGAGCTCCATCCTGTTTCCGGGTCAATGTCCGGATTTGGTACTATCCTTACAGCGCCAAGTGTGGTTGACGCATGTTTTTCAGCAACTGAAGGATAGCGGTAACCCTGGCCGAACGATCCTCTTATGAACGTATAATCGCCTGCCTGCCAGTTTATACCGGTGCGAAAAATTGGCACCAGCCTGTCGTTTATTCCGTCGAGTGAATTATGCTCCAGACGGATACCTGCAACAAGCTTCAGCCTGTCAATCGGACTTCCTTCAGCCTGGGTAAATGCAGCCATATTGAGACCCTCATGATCTCCATAAAAGCCTGAATTGATATTGCTGTAATTACCTGTAAGACCTGCAATTATGTTTAGAAAGCCGGCATTGTAACTGGCCTGGTATTCCCCATAAACCGAATATGCTGAAGAATTATTCTGCCATCTTACAGGAAATTTGTTACCGATGTTCTGAAACCTGAATCTCAGGTCATGTTTGAGTTTCCCCTTGCTGTCGAAAGTCAGGAACGGGTCTATTGCAATGAAACTGCCGCGAAATTCCGAAACACTCGATGTATCCTGCTTGAGCGCTCCTGTTTCAGCATCTTCCCACAGGACAAAATCTATTTTTTCGGTATATCCGGAATTGATATTCATTCCATATTCAAGCCCATTGATTTTCGAACTATAGTGTTTTAACCTGAGACTTAATCTCCCCAGTGTCTCATCATTGTATTTCCTGTAACCATTATTGTCAGTGAAATTTAACCCGACACCCAGATCATTATTTTGAACCTTCTGAAGATGGGAGAAAGAAAGGGTGGAGAACACTCTTGGTGTTTCCCACCATTTCCATTTCTCATTGGCCGGTTTTCCGAATATGCCGGTTTCGGCAAAAAACCTTGTATCCGGATCATCATTTGCCGGGGCAGTACGGAAATTAATAATCCCGTTGAGTGCAGATGAACCATAAAGAACCGATGAGGCACCTTTTATTATTTCCACCTGTGATACATTCTCGAGAGGCAGAAATTGCCATTTGATGTTTCCTGCATCAGGAGATAAGACCGGAAGCCCGTCGATAAGCGCCAGCACCCTGCTTCCAACACCGTAGCTAAAACCTGTCCCGCCACGGATTGAAGCCTGGCCGTCGAGGACTTCAATACCCGGCGTTTTATTCATAAGCTCCTCGGTGTCGGTTATGTGTGAATCTGAGAAGTCCACCGGTTTAAGGATATCCATTGAAACTGTAAGTTCCGAGATCTTTTGTTCCGACCTGTTAGCGCTCACCACGATCTGGCCTAGCTGATTTATTTCCATCTGCAACTGTATATCCAGATGAATTGTATCACCCGGTGCTATCCTTAAAATACGTGTTACATCGCTATATCCAACAAAACGGAAAGTGACAGAAACGTTTTCAGATGAAGTCCGGAAAAGAAACGTACCGTCGGAAGCAGTAGTTGTGCCCTGCTTATCACCAAAAATGACATAGACACCGGCAAGCGGCTCAGAGGTATTGCCGTCTGTGACTCTTCCTCTGACAATACCCTGACCGGCAGAAATACTTGAAATACCGGCAATTAATGTAAGAACAATGAAGATAAACTTCATTATTTTGGTTTGAAGGTCATCCTTATGTTAAGTTGTGTTGTCGGGTTCTGGGGATTGGGGAATGTTGTTGTGATCTTGAGCGATGTCTTATTCAGTTCTTTGATATTTGCTATAATAGGCAAGGGAAGTGAATCGCTTGTTATTGTAAGCTGGGTTTCATTCATTCCTAATAACCAGGAGCCTTTATAATTTCCGAATGTTCCGGTTCCGTCTTCATTAAACTTGACATCGCCTTTAAAATCTGCAAGAAGTCCACCGATGCCGCTTGCATCAAATCCATTCACCAGGAGGCTGTCGCTGCGCCATGTGACGCCGGTCAGGTTCTTGAAATTTTCGGACTCTTTATCCTGCTCACATGAAACAAAATAAATGAATCCGGTAATCAGCAGGAATAATGCGAAATTTTTCATAGCCTTTATATTTTTACCAAATTAAATAAAATATCAACAATAACAGAGGAGATGGGTTCAGTTTATGAAAAAACGGCATCAGGCATCCGGCAACCGGCGACCGGGCAGACCCGGCACCAAGGACTCAGCACCCACGACCCAGGACCCAGCACCCAGAACCCAGAACACAGCGCCACCGCATCTTTCACTAAAAATCATAATTTGTGTTGTTTCAAACCTAATGTTTCATATTTTTGGATAACAAAACGGGTAAAAAATGAATTTCAGATTCAACACAGGGCGTTTCGCGATCTTGACAATCGTAGTATCAATTCTCTTCTGCCAGACCATTCAGGCTCAGATTGTTGTCGGGCTCGATAACTGGTTCAACAACGAGACCAATGCAAAAACAAAGAAGCCATTTCATTATTTATGGAATGATACGGCGTTCAGCGGTTATTCACAGTGGGGCGATATGTTCGTTTCAAAAGGAGCCACTCTCACTACAGTAGGAAAGCCGACTGCATCAGCACTCGGGAAGCTGAGTGTTTATATCATCGTTGATCCCGATACAACATCTGAAACAACATATCCTAACTATCTGGCAACATCGGACATCACAGCTATTAAACAATGGGTGAAAAGAGGAGGGGTCCTTGCTGTTCTGGCTAACGATGCCCCGAATTGTGAATTTACAAACCTTAACAGGCTGATGTCGGAATTCGGAATGACATTCAACCATGTTACACTTCACCCTGTTATTAACAGAGACTGGGAAATGGGAGCTTCGACGAATCTCCCGGAACATCCTTTATTTGAGGGGGTTTCGAAAATATACATTAAAGAAGTATCTGATATAAACCTGAGCGGAACTGCCAAAGCCGTACTCACCGAAAACGGGAAGGTACTTATGGCAGAGGCCAGGTATGGGAAAGGATATGTTTTCGCTATCGGTGATCCATGGATATATAACGAGTATATCGATCATGCACTGCTTCCTGAAAGCTTTGAAAATAAAAAGGCGGCTGAAAACCTTACCGATTTATTGATTGCTTCTGTAAAAAAATGATGAATAAATCTCACCTTTGCTTTCTGATTTTTGGACGTATGAATGAGAGAGATTCAGATTGAAGATATATGAAAAAAATTATAATATGTTTCTATGTGCTCCTGTTTAGCTCTGTCAGCCTTGATTCGAGATCTCAGGATCAACCCTCAGCGGTAACCCTGAAGTCAATGCTTCAGGCAAATAAGTACTTCATCGAAAAATGGCCCGATCCGGGCAAGGCAATCATCACCGACCGGGAGCGACCAAGCAATATCTGGACACGTGGAGTATACTATGAAGGATTAATGGCGCTGTACAAGATCAATCCGAACCAGTATTTTATTGATTATACAACCAGGTGGGCTGAAGCTCATAAATGGAACATGCGTGATGGCATCACCACCAGGAATGCCGATAACCAGTGTTGCGGACAGACATATATCGACATGTACATGATGGACAGGTACAAGGAAGAAAGAATTTTACCGATCAAATCATGCATCGATAGTATGATCGCCACGGAAAAGATCGATGACTGGAACTGGATAGATGCCCTTCAGATGGCAATGCCGGTCTTTGCGCGGCTGGGAAAGATCTACAATGAAGACAAGTATTACGACAGGATGCATGAAATGTACATGTATACCAAGACAAAACATGGAGACAACGGACTTTATAATCCCGTTGAACATCTCTGGTGGCGGGATAAGGACTTCGATCCTCCATATAAAGAACCTAATGGTGAGAACTGTTACTGGTCGAGAGGCAACGGATGGGTTGTGGCTGCACTGGTGAGAACACTCGAGTTCCTGCCCAAAAATTCAGATTATAAAAAGGAATATGAAACAACCCTGAAACAGATGTTCGATGCGCTTGTACCGCTACAAAGAGAAGATGGTTTCTGGAATGTCAGTCTTAAAGATCCGGGTAATTTCGGAGGAAAAGAACTAACCGGAACATCACTGTTTGTCTATGGCATGGCTTGGGGCATTAATGAAGGACTGATAAGTAAAAAGGATTACCTGCCGGTAGTCACAAAAGCCTGGAATGCAATATTGAAGGATTGCCTTCACCCTGATGGCTTCCTGGGATATGTTCAGGGAACCGGGAAAGAGCCGAAAGACAGCCAGCCTGTTGGATATGATGTACAACCGAATTTCGAGGATTTCGGCCTGGGATGCTTTCTTCTTGCAGGTACGGAAATGTACGAGCTTCTCAAATCGATGGAGCCCAAGGAAAAAGTGAAAAAAGTTAAGGAAGAAAAGCCTGAGCAGGAGAAGAAAGCAAAAAAGAAATAGATAAACACAGGTTCAGGACTTTTTTTCTCTGTGAACCTCTGTGTCTTCTCTGTGAACCTCTGTGTAACAATCTTTTAACAGGTATTTAACCTCAATACATATTGAAATGAAAAAACTTTTTTCTCTTCTGATTGCCACTCTTTTCTTTTTTGCCTGCCAGGAACAGCAAAAAAGCACAGGATTCACCGAGGCTGATCCCTCATCAGTTAATGTGTCTTCCGAACGGCTTGCAAGGATCGACAACCTGATAACACAATACATCGATAGCGGATGGATTGCAGGCGCCACCGGATTTATTGCCCGCGA
Source organism: uncultured Bacteroidota bacterium (assembly GCA_963744745.1). Taxonomy (GTDB): domain Bacteria; phylum Bacteroidota; class Bacteroidia; order Bacteroidales; family VadinHA17; genus LD21. The sequence continues at coordinate 1,088,743 of CAVUVD010000014.1, forward strand.
TGGAAAAATAGTATATTACAAAGCCTTCGGAACAGCTGATGCGGAGACAAAACGGGAGCTTCTTAAAGATGATATTTTCAGGATTGCTTCCCAGACAAAAGCGATAACAAGCGTTGCGGTGATGACCCTTTTCGAGCAGGGAAAATTTCTGCTCGATGATCCTGTTTCAAAATACATTCCTGAATATGCTCATCCCGTTGTTCTCGATAAATTCAATGAGAAAGATACCACATTCACAACTTTTCCTGCCAGCCGCGAGGTCACTGTAAGGGATCTTCTCACACATACATCCGGAATAGAGTATGCGGGCATAGGTTCCCCGGTTATGCGCGCTATTTATGCGAAATATGATATCCCCGGCGGATTCGGAACATCAGGAATCAGAATTGGTGAAAAAATGAAAACTCTTGGAAAGCTTCCATTACTGCATAATCCCGGGGAAAAGTTTACTTATGGCTTAAATGTAGATGTACTTGGATACCTTGTTGAAGTCTGGTCGGGTGAAACTCTCGATGGATACTTCCATAAACATATCTTTGAACCGTTGGGAATGAATGATACTTATTTCTATATCCCGGAATCAAAAGGAGCAAGGCTCGTAAAAGTCGTTACAGAAAACCAGAATAAGAAACTTGTCAATGCTCCTGACGGTTTTGTCAGCTATCCGCTCCTTACAGACGGAACTTATTATTCAGGTGGGGCCGGGTTAAGCTCAACCGTAAAGGATTACGGCATCTTCCTTCAGATGATGCTTAATGGCGGTGAATACAATGGAGTCAGGATACTTGCGCCGAGAACCGTCGAACTTATGACTTCAAACCAGATCGGTGATCTTAATGTTGGACGCGACAAATTCGGACTTGGCTTCCAGGTTACAACCGAATACGGGCAGGCACAACTTGGTATTTCTGAAGGATCTTTCTCATGGGGGGGATATTTCGGAACAACCTACTGGGCCGATCCCGAAAAGAAGATCGTAGGTCTGCTATTCATTAACCAGTCACCCCTGAGGCATAGCGAAATTCAGAGCAAATTCAAGGCTATGGTTTATCAGACAATGCTAGATTGAAGTAAATATATCATACTGACAATGAGGATGTCTGCATGCTAGCTCTGACCGGAATCCACGGGAATGCGTAACAAAGACTAATAGAAATAGCCACGAATGCACGAATTCCGGCACACATGCCATTGCTCCGGATAAGAGCGATGGCATTAGTGCATTAGTGGCTGATTTTGTTATTCAGCACAGGAAACATGGGTTATAAACCATGGTTTTCACCTGTTATTCAGAGGAGTGATCGTGACCGGGCCCATTAGTCCTGATTCCAACGGTTTCCAGTGAGAGGCATCGAAAATGCCGTTTTTATTATTCTCCTTCAGCCTTGCAGCCATATTGACGTTGTAAAATCTAAATAGCCACGAATGCACGAATTCCGGCACACATGCCATTGCTCCGGATAAGAGCGATGGCATTAGTGCATTAGTGGCTGATTTTGTTATTCAGCAAAAGCAGGGAACATGGGTTATAAACCATGGTTTTCACCTGTTATTCAGAGGAGTGATTGTGACCGGACCCATTAGTCCTGATTCCAACGGTTTCCAGTGAGAGGCATCGAAAATACCGTTTTTATTATTCTCCTTCAGCCTTGCAGCCATATTGACGTTGTAAAATCTCTTCCATTCGATTCCGTTCCTGTCCATCCAGGCTATCCTGTTTGCCATCAGGTTCGAAACACTGACCTCCAGGATATTGTTCTTTCGCAATTGTCCGGCATCGATAATCACATCGAAATTTGGCCCTATCAGTGTCCCGATTTCCTCTCCGTTAAGCCTCACCCTTGCACTGCTGCATACCTTTCCGAGGTCGAGTAACCATGAATCTGCTTTACCGGAGGGTTTTCTGAAAGAGATTGTATATGTTGCAGTTCCTGAGAAGTTTTTTACATCATCACCTCCCGATTCAGTCCATGAAATCAGTTCTTCCATTTCCACTGATCCGGGTTTAACAGGTCCTCCTTCATTAAAAATTACATTCCACCTGCCATTGATCTTTATTGGATCGGAAGCGGTAACAAAAAACATGTATGGTTCTCCCGGAATATCAGTAGAATAGGTTTCAATGATCATTGTCTCACCGGGTCTGAGCTGAAGGTACATTTCAACACCTTCTTGGCCGGAATCTTTCAGGTATGCTTTACCGTATTTGCCTGAAGCAGGATTGAAAAGCCCTGCTGATTTTGCGCTGACGCCCAGGGGCAACCATCCGTCAAACTGCTTTTCTGATTCGTTTTTAATAAAATAGCATGCACCTGTGTCTGTTCTCCTCTTCATGAAAGTGATCCCGTGGTCAGTCATTCTTTCCTTCACGACATCAGCCAGGTGGAGCATTTCACCAAGGTTATCACCAGTGAAAATCTTCCCTGTGCCGGCTTCAGCAATACTGGCATGTTCCCCCGTCTGGTTAAAGGAGAATGACTTTTTTATTTCATTAAAAACCTTGTTTTTTGATTCAAAATCATTGAATCCTGAAACATTTTCAGGCAAACCATCGTAAAATATTATACAGGCGCCTTCATTTGAGAGCTCTGTCAGCTTTTTAAAAGTCTCAAGTGGAATGTACCTGCAGGCTGGCACTATTACTACTTCATAATCATTTCCTTCAGTGATCAGCTTTCCAGATTTTACTTTTATCTTACGTATTTGCAGATCTGAGATATAATCATAGCCATAACCGAGCTTATTCAGTGATTCTGCAGCCACTCCGAAAGGACTTTTCTTCATTGCCGGTGTCAGGGCATCGATATGTTCGAGCATGCCTCTTCCATACACTGCATAGTTGTCAAACACAGGGAAGTACAACAGAACATCATTGTCGGGTTTTCCCTTTTGCATGAATGACTGAACTCGGGTGACATAATCATTGAGCTCGGCAAAATCTTTCCAGAAGCTGTTTGCCGGTGTGAATTCAGTTGCTGCATAAAACAGGAATCCGGGCCAGGGTTCATTCTCAGGTGTAAAGCAGGTGCCATGATAAAACAGGTGGTTGATCCCGCTCAGGAAGAACAGATCTGCTGCTTCCTTAACATCGCCAAGTGAGGAAATGAAATGTTCGTTAAGCCAGGTCGCTGCTTCGCATGAGATTAGTTTTTTCCCGGTGACATTTGCGGCTGAAGATGCGAATTTCAGCCTTGTGAGCTCATAGCCCTCAGTCTCCGGAATACCGGAGGCAGCGTAGAGATCGAGTATGTTGCCCGGTGATCCGTGAGACTGGTTCCGGGTAATCTTGCCCTGCTTTTGAGCCCATTCTGTCCACCGAATTGTGAAATTTTCGAGGATAAGATCGGAGATTGTCTGCCTGTAATCAGACAGGACCCTGGCGTTTTTCCCGGGATTGTCTTTCTGAAAAAGTGCGGGCAGGTGATTGCGAAGATCATAACCTCTTCTGGTTTCAAATTCTTTGAAAAGGTTAGTGCTCCAGTCTGCCTGTCCCGATGCGTCATCCACCTCATATGAATCGTTGAAATAGCCTCTCAGGTTTGATATGTCATAATTCGAAAAAACTTCATCAAACCTCTTCAGGAAATTATCCGTTGCCCTTTTTGAGAAATGATCTATCACATCACCTTCTCCACCAGGTCCGGCCCGTTCAGAAAGCTTCCCATGCCATCCTTCGAAGAGTGCGTACAATGTCCAGTTGCCGGCAGATGCTGTCCAGTCAAGAAACCCTTCTCCGGAAACTTTATCAGTCAGATCGACTGTTTCTCCTGAATCAGAGTATGCAATGAGTGTATTAAGTGGAAGTGGTTTTTCAAAGCGGATCTGATCAAGGGCATAGAGCTGGAGGTTTTTGTTCTTTCCGATTGGTTCAACAAGTGTGGTGATATCAGGTCGCTGGCCTACCGGGCGTACCAATGGTTTCTGGATGAATTGTATTTTTTCTTTTAGCTGTTCGCCTTCTTTCAGCGTATAGTTTTTAAGATTGATATTCCTGCAAGCATCTTCAGGATCGACCCAGGGACCGCCGAATGGCCAGCCTGAAGCATTTGCTAGATCAATTCCCATCCCCAGTCTTTTACCCTCGGCAAGGATATGGGTGAATTTGTCCATCCATTCAGGCGAGAGATAATTTACGAATTTGTCCTCCTGACCTTTGACTCCATAAATACAAGTAACCTCAATACCGCCAAGCCCTGCTTCACGGTACTTTTCAAATGCAGCAGTTAAATCCTGTTTGTTACCAATGCTTCCCATCCACCACATTCTCGTCCATGGCTTTGTTTCCTGTCTGATCTCAGGCCATTTTATTTCCTGGGCTGAAAGATTGGCAAAATGAAATAACAGAAGCGATGTAATAAATGCTCTCATATTATCGGAAGTTAATGCGATGATGAAGAAATAAGGGAACAGGGTAATCAGGAGACAGGGCATGAAGCGCTGTATTGGAGTCAGTCATTTTTACTTCGGCATTCTGAGAGACTGCCGGCAAAACAAACGCAGCAAGAAGGACTGAAAGGAATATCTTCATTCTCATAATATTTTGTTTCGGGTAAGTGAAAACAAATATATTGAAATATTCTGACAGCCTTTTGGCTTCTGATTAGTGACGATGTATGTTTCAACAAGTTAACGTAAAGGTTTTTTCATTTCTTTTTGCTTAATTGCACTATCTCTAAACCGCCGGACTTATTTATGAAAAGATCTTTAATAATTCTTGTCTTACTCGCCTTTTCGCAGTTACTCAGACCGCAATCAACTGAAATTCAGTATTTATCGGGAACAGATAAGGATAATACAGTCCAATGGGACTTTTATTGTACTCATGGAATGAACAGCGGCAAATGGAGCACGATTGAAGTTCCGTCGAACTGGGAACTCCAGGGATTCGGCTCTTACCTTTACGGAAATGTCAACAGGGAAGCTGATGAAAAAGGTATGTACAGGTACAAATTCACAGTACCAGCTGAATGGGAAAAGAAAAAAGTCAATATTGTCTTTGAAGGCTCGATGACCGACACTGAGGTTAAGATAAATGGCATATCGGCAGGACCTGTTCACCAGGGCGCATTTTACAGGTTTGAGTATGATATCTCGGGTCTGCTGAATTATGAAGGATCCAATCTGCTTGAAGTTACAGTCAGCAAAGAATCTGCAAATGAAAGTGTAAACAGGGCGGAAAGGATAGCCGATTACTGGGTGTTCGGTGGCATTTTCCGGCCTGTTTACCTCGAGGCTCTTCCGGTTCAGTATATCGACAGGGTTGCCATTGATGCAAGGTCCGACGGATCATTTTACATGGATGTCTTTATAAAAGGGAAAGGAAAGGGGAAAAGTATCACTGCCCAGGTACAGACTCCCGATGGTAAACCATTCGGCGGGTTACTTTCAGCAAATGTAACAAAGGATACGGCAGGCAGATCAAAAATCAATGGATCATTTGAAAGGCCTGCTTTATGGAATCCTGAATTTCCGAACAGGTATCAGGTTGTTGTCAGCCTGATAGCAGGAAAGAAAGTGGTTCATCAGGTCACCCAAAAGTTCGGATTCCGTACAGTGGACGTCAGGCCGGAAGACGGCATTTATGTGAACGGGCAGAAAATAATTTTCAGAGGCGTATGCCGGCATACATTCTGGCCCTCATCAGGACGGACCAGCAGCAAACAGCTTGCCATAGAAGACATCAGTCTTATGAAGGACATGAACATGAATGCAGTAAGAATGAGCCATTACCCTCCCGATCAGTTTTTTCTCGATATGTGCGATTCGCTGGGCATGTTTGTCCTTGATGAGATTGCCGGCTGGCAGAAGTTTTATGATACTCCTACAGCAAAACGTCTTGTCAGGCAGGTTGTTGAACGAGATGTTAATCACCCCTGTATTGTTCTCTGGGATAATGGTAATGAAGGCGGTTTCAACAAGGATATACGTGAAGATTTTAAGCTATATGACCCTCAGAAACGTACTGTAATTGAACCCTGGGGTATACTGAATGGGATCAATACCAAGCATTATCCTAAATTTAGTTATGTGAGGGATGCATTAAATAATGGTAAGGAAATATATTTTCCAACGGAGTTTCTTCATGGCCTGAACGACGGCGGGCATGGAGCCGGGCTCGATGATCAATGGACTTTCATGATGTCAAAACCTTTATCTGCAGGCGCCTTCCTGTGGGTGTTTGCCGATGAGGGAGTGGAAAGACGCGATTTCAATGATTCTATCGATACTGAAAATAACCGTGGTCCCGATGGTATTCTCGGACCGTACCACGAAAAAGAAGGAAGCTTCTACACTGTCAAAGAGATATGGTCACCTGTCTTTTTCAGGGAGAAAAAGATCAGCAGTGGTTTCGACGGAATCTTTGAAATAACAAACAGATTTCTGTATACCAACCTTAATCAGTGCAAATTCTCTTACGAGCTTGTAAGATTTATTTTTCCTGAAGGAATTTCAGGCGATACAACAGGAGTTATAGAATCACCGGATGTCACTCCGGGAAACGATGGAATACTCCGGATAGATCTTCCGGAAGAACTGGCAGAATTATGATGTCCTGTACATTTCTGCCGCGGATCAGTATGGTCGTAATATAAATACATGGTCATGGAATATAACCAGGCCTTCGGAAGTTGCTGCAAGGAGTGTCATCCCTGTCCAGGAAAAAGCCAGGGTGATTGAAAAAGGTAATTTGTTGTCTGTAAGGACAGGCAAAACAGAACTCACATTCAATAAGAGCACAGGAGCGCTCAGGGGAGTTAAAAATGGAGGAATGGGAATTTCATTCGGTGTTGAGAATCCGTTCACAGGGTTTCAGCGTAAGTTCAGATACTTCAGGCATCGGGTTACAGATGAAGGATATAGAATTGAGATACAATATGATAGTTCTTCATACACAAACTGGACCATACAGGGAGATGGGTGGATCAGGCTGGATTATGGTTATAATCTGAACGGTACTTACGACCATGCAGGAATTACTTTTTCATATCCGGAGGAGCTGGTCACCGGGGCAAAGCTTCTTTCGAACGGACCCTTCAGGGTCTGGAAAAACAGGTTAAAGGGAGTCCGTTTCGGAATTCACGACAAGAAGTATAATAATACTGTTACCGGGCAATCATGGGATTACCCTGAATTCAAAGGATATTATTCAGGGTTTTATGCCGCCCAGATACATACCATGGAGCAGCCAATAACAATACTCTCTGCTACTGAAGATGTTTATCTCCATCTCCTGACACCTGCAGCAGCCACAAACCTGAAAGGGGTCAGTTCAGGTATGTCACCTTTGTTCCCTTCGGGGAATATTTCAATTTTGAATGGAATAACACCTATCGGCACCAAATTCTCGAGGCCTGAAGAGGAAGGACCCCAGGGGGAGAAAAACAGGTTTCACGGCCCGTTTAAAGGGACATTATTTTTCCGGTTCGGTGATTGATGAATGTGTAGAGACGCAATGCATTGCGTCTCTACACCATTCATCCAATGGATTGCGTATTTACAGACGCAATGCATTGCGGCTCTACACCTTCAGGAATATTTTCTTCTTATACAGAATATACAGGAATAACCAGGCAATTGTCGTTACACCAATACCTTCGATAAACGGGGTCCATGATTCCGGCAGGATTTCCATGAATCCACCGAAAAAGAACCGTGTTGCAGATCTGAAGTTTACGATGCGGCCTACAAGGTATATTGTGATTGGATTCACGCCTATGACTACGAAGAAGAATGCCCATTTTTTATACTGCCATACATCTATAATCAGATAGAATATTGCAAACAGCAGAAGGCTGAGACCGCCAACAAAGCATACAAATGAACTTGTCCAGAGGTTTTTGTTTATCGGGAAGGTTAGATCCCATACCTTTCCAATTATCATAAGGATCACCGCTGCAATAACCAGATAAAGTACTTTTTTCAATGGTTTGTCCTCGAGATATTTCGACTTCATGAATTCACCCGTAAACATTCCAAGGAGAGCTGTACCGATTGCAGGGATAGTGCTGAACAATCCTTCAGGGTCATGGATCTTGAGGTACAGCCTTCCCGGCATGAGAATCCTGTCAATATAGCTGGCAAGATTACCCTCCATAGAGTAAATATCTGTTGATCCCAGGTCCCGTGCAGGGAATAACATCATCAGGATCCAGTATCCCAGCAGGATAACACTAAACCATATAATTCTCCAGGTCAGTCTTGTATTCATAAAAATGAGTGCTGCAAGCATCCAGGCGAGTCCGATCCTTCCAAGAACACTGCCATATCTCAGCTCGTCGAAGTTGAATCTTACACCATTATTATATAGTATTCCAAGGAGCACCAGAATGAGCCCCCTCCCGAGTACATGCTTGTATATCGAGCTCCTGCTGTCGTTGTTAGCAATTCTTTTAGCCAGTGAAAAAGGGAATGAGATACCTGCAATGAACAGGAATAACGGGAAGATCATATCATAGAAGACAAATCCATGCCATGGAACATGGTCGAGTTGTTTTGCCCACCATTCAAAGACAGGCCACCCTGTTAAAACAGCCAATCCTGTAAAAATCCCTTCGCCTCCCATTATCCAGAACATGTCGAAACCTCGCAGGGCATCGAGTGAATAGAGCCTTTTAGATACAGGCTTGTCTGCATTTTCCATATAATTCTTGTTTTAAAAAAGATACTTAAAGATATAAAAATGAAAGATACAATGCCTGCAGATTAATAACCTTAGATAAATCTTAAATAAAGTTAATCTGGGTGCGATGTATGCACTTTAAGACTATTTTTAGGAACGAAAGTTTAAGTGTCCGGCCATAGTTTTTTTAGCCGGCGCTTTGGGGAAAAAGTTACCTGTAAAAAATTAACTAACAAAAACCAGTTGCATGACCGGAGTATTTTCTTTTCGGGTAACCCTTTCATTACCATATAACAAAAAATAATGAGAGATGATTTTTTTTACTATTTATAACTTAATCCTAGCGCTTATGAATAAAATTTTGGTAATCCTGTTATTTCTGGTTTCGACAACTGTCTATGGCCAGAAGATAACCGTTACCGGAACAGTTTCTGATGAATCAGGCATGACTCTGCCGGGAGCAACTGTTCAGGTAAAAGGCACAAATCAGGGTGTACTTACTGATTTTGACGGTAAGTACTCTGTTGATTTAACAGCTCCGAATGCTACTCTTGTCTTCTCATTTGTCGGATATCTTCCAAAAGAAGTTCCGGTGGGAAGCCAGAGTATCATTAACGTTGTTCTGAGTTCCGATGTAAAAGGACTTGAAGAAGTTGTTGTTGTAGGTTACGGAACACAGAAGAAGCTCAATCTTACTGCAGCAGTTGATCAGGTAACAAGTGATGCAATAGAGAACAGGGCTGTTCCGAATGTTACCCAGGGTCTTCAGGGTGTAATGCCGAACCTTAACATCACCCTGCTCGATGGTAAACCCACTGCTGCACCGAGTTACAATGTCAGGGGGATGACCTCAATCGGACAGGGTGGCAGCGCGCTGATTCTTATAGATGGTGTTGAAGGTGATCCCAGTCTTCTCAATCCAAATGATATTGCCAGCGTGTCCGTTCTCAAGGATGCAGCATCTGCAGCAATTTATGGAGCGAGAGGCGCATTCGGCGTTGTGCTTATCACAACCAAAGATCCTTCTAAAGGAAAAACAACAGTTAACTATTCTTCAAACTATGCTATCAAGACTCCTATCGGGGTTCCTGATTTTGTTACTGACGGTTATACCTGGGTGACAATGTTCACTGAAGCATTTATGAATGGTGACGGTTCTTTCCCCCAGAACATCAATAAAACGCTGAAAGTATCTCAGGCTTATCTTGACGCATTCAGGGCGAAAGTTGAATCAGGCCAGCCTTACAATGAAGTTGAGATCGATCCTGTAACCGGTGAATATGTATATTATGGAAGTACTGACTTTTATAGAGAACTCTACAAACCTAATACAGGGGCAAGCGATAATAACATCACAATATCCGGAAGCGGCGACAAAACCAATTACCTGATATCAGGAAGGTATCTGAAACAGAACGGGCTCTTCCGTTATAATACGGATGATTATAACATGAAGAACTTCCGTGCAAAAGGATCAATACAATTGTTTCCCTGGCTGAAAGTTGAGAATAATGCCGATTATTCTGAAATGGCATATCACAACCCAATGAACGTTGGTGAAGGAAGCGGTATCTGGAGAAATATCGGAGATGAAGGTCATCCTAACGGCACAATGTTTAATCCCGACGGCACCCTCACGATGGTTTCTGTTTATAATGTCGGAGATATGTGGTATGGTAAGAATGGTATTGACACAAAACGCAGGGTTTTCAAGAATACCACCGGTTTCACATCTGAATTCTTTGAAAAGAAACTCAGGGTAAAAGGCGATTTCACTTTCAGGAATACCAATAACGCTACTGATACGAAACGTGTCCAGGTTCCCTATAGTAACAAACCAGGTGTAACAGCTTATGTTGGGACTAAATACAATGACCTGTCTCTCACACAGAGAGAATACCAGTATCTCGCTACTAACCTGTATTCTGAATATGAGAATACTTTCAATGATGCACATTACCTGAAGATTCTTGCAGGTTATAATTACGAGGAGCAGACATACAACAGGCTTGATGTGACAAGAAACGGTCTGATCTATGAGGATGTCGAAAATATCGAGCTCGCGCTGGGCCAATCTATTGTGACAGGCGGAGCTTACGAGAAATGGGCAATCCTCGGTGGTTTCTCGAGACTGAATTATGCTTTCAAAGACAGATATCTTGTCGAGGTGAACGCGCGTTATGATGGGTCCTCCAAATTCCCGTCAGATCAAAGATATGGTTTCTTCCCTTCAATTTCAGGAGGATGGCGTATTTCAAAAGAATCTTTCTGGAAAGTAAGTCCAAAGTTATTATCAGATGTAAAACTCAGAGCATCCTATGGTTCACTGGGAAATGGTAATATTGACTCTTACATCTACCAGGAACTTTTGTCTGTTTCGCAGTCAGGCAACATCCTCAATGGTGTTAAACCACAATATACGAGCAGGCCGACAGTAATTCCCGATGGTATTACCTGGGAGACTTCAACAACAACTGACTTCGGACTTGATTTCTCGATGCTTTCAGACAGGCTGAGATTTGTTGGTGACATATATACCAGGAACACTACTGACATGTTCACAATCGGTCTTACCCTGCCTGCTATATTCGGAGCAACTGCCCCGAAAGGAAACTATGCAGACCTGCAGACAAAAGGATGGGAAATGGCAATTACATGGAAAGATGAGTTCAAAGTCGCAACAAAACCTCTTAATTATAGCGTAAGGTTTACCCTGGCTGACAATACATCAAAAATAACCAGGTATAACAATCCCGACAAGCTTCTCACAGATTACTACGAAGGACAGGTTATAGGGGAGATATGGGGTTACGAAACTGAAGGTTTCTTCATTGATGCCGAGGATGTAGCATCTCATGCAAAACAGAGTCCACAGATGAGGGCATCCCCTACAAACCTTTGGTTTCCAGGAGATATAAAGCTCGCAGATCTTAATGGAGATGGTTTTGTAAATATCGGAACTAACAGGGTTTCAGATCCGGGTGACCGCAGGATCATTGGTAACAAATCACCTCATTACATGTATGGTCTGAACCTCACCGCTGACTGGAACAGCTTCTTTATATCAGCATTTGTCCAGGGTGTTGGCAAGCAACAATGGTATCCCAGTACAGAATCGGAAAGTTTCTGGGGCCAGTATAACAGGCCATATAACAATATTCCGCTTTTCCACCTTGGAAATATGTGGACACCTGAAAATACAGGTGCTTACTTCCCAAGAACAATGTCACGAGCAGCTTCAAGCAGCACATCAAGGGAACTTGGCGTTGCACAGACAAAATACCTTCAGAACAAAGCTTATATGAGGCTTAAAAATGTTCAGATCGGATATAACCTGCCAAAAAGCCTTGTCAGTAAAATTGGTGCCCAGAACCTCAGGATCTATATGTCAGGTGAGAACCTGTGGACATACTCTCCGCTTTATAAAATTACCGGAAGAGGACATATCGACGTTGAGAATACCGGTCCGTCAGATCAGCTCTTCACAGACACGCAACGCCGGTGACGGTTACAATTATCCGATGATGTCGAGTATGTCATTCGGTTTGAGTGTGACTTTTTAGCAGCCTTAAAATCAAAAACTTTTTAATATGAAAAAATATTATTTGCTACTCACTTTACTTAGCTTCTTTGTTGTGAGCTGCGAACTTGAACAGATGCCTAAATCATCTGTATCAAAGGAGGCGGTTTTCAGCAAAGAAAGCGGACTTCAGCTGTACACAAATTCATTCTACTCTATCTTGCCCCAGCGCAATACCAGGCTTGATGCCATGGCTGATTATATGGTAGTGAAGACTGTACCAACCTTTGTCCAGGAAAATGCTTTTGCACCAACATTGAGTATAGGATGGGATTGGGGAGACCTGAGAAACCTGAACTATTTTATTCTGAATAACAATGATCCGAAGGTTCCTGAAGATGTCAGGAACAACTACATGGGAATTGCGAAATTTTTCAGGGCATATTTCTACTTCGAAAAAGTAAAAAGATTCGGGAATGTTCCCTGGATCGGAAAACCTCTCGATGTTGCTGACAGGGATATACTTTACGGTCCCCGTGATGCGCGAACACTCGTAATGGATTCAATCCTTGCAGATATCGACTATGCCTGCGAGAACATTAAAATGACAAACGATCCTTCGCGAAGTCTCGTAACCAAATATGTGGCTTACGCACTCAAATCAAGAATTTGCCTGTTTGAAGGAACTTTCAGAAAATACCATACGGAAATGAACCTTCCAGAATGCCTCTTTCTGGCTTGAACAGGCAACCCAGGCTGCAAAATATGTAATGGATAATGGTGGCTACTCCATTTCAACTGGAAACGGTGACATACAGAAAAGTATTCATCAAGTACGGCACCTGTGGCCAATGAAGTGTTGATGGCAGGCCTTTCTGACCTTACACTGTCTGTGCTGAATGATGCCAACTGGTACTGGACAAGCGGTACCTACGGCGATAAGGCAAGCTTCAGCAGAACATTCATCAATACTTACCTGAATAGGGATGGAACACCATTTACAGCGAATCCTTCATGGCAGACCATGCGTCTTCAAGGATGAAGTGAAGAACAGGGATCTTAGACTCAGGCAGACAATCCGCCTGGGCGATTATAAAAGAATATCCGGTGGGGTTCAGGTTCCGGCGTCCTCCTGTTTTCTCTTACACATTCACAGGATATATGCCTATCAAATGGACTCTTGATGATATGTATTACGATACAAGAGACCTTAACATCAATGCCGTTTCGTTGTTCAGGTATGCGGAGGTTCTTACTGAATTATGCCGAAGCAAAAGCTGAATTGGGTACAATAACAAAACCAGGATTGGTCGAACACTATTGGCATACTGAGAACAAGAGGTGGTATAACTAACGGGCATTGACATCATTGCCGGTACAGGTGGATTCTTATCTTCAGTCTGACATATTTTCCGGATATAACTAATCCTGTCATTCTTGAGACCAGGAGGGAAAGAGGCATTGAACTATGCCTTGAAGGATTCCGCTTTGCAGATATCCTGAGATGGAAAAGAGGAGAACTGATGCACCAGGAATGGAATGGTTTTTATGTTCCTGCCCTTAACACTCCGATGGACCTGAATGAGGATGGCGTTAACGATGTTGTCTTCTACCAGGGCACCAAGCCCAACCTGGGTAACGTCACTTATGTTGACGTTTCTACGACTAGTAGGAGGAAAATCAAATCCGCAGCTGCTTAAAAATGGCACTTCCGGCGAACTTACCTGGATGAATAACATACCAAGAGAAATGGGAAGATAAGATGTATTTCTACCCCATACCACAATCAGCACTTATCGCAAACCCGAACCTTGGTCAGAATCCAGGATGGTAGTAAAAATGCAAGGGTCACGTAAGGAAAACATCTTCATTAATGAAAAAAATTAAAAAATGAGAATAATAAATTTAAAACGATCAGCATTTGCAATACTGATGGCAGTTATCTTTTCATTACCAGCTATTGCCCAGGGAAAAAAGGGAACTCCATTCACTATTATTCAATACAATATCAGGATGAACACTGCCGGGGACAAGGAGAATGCCTGGCCCCTGAGAAAGGAAAAAGTTGCCGGTTTACTGAGGTTTCACGGAGCTGATATATTCAATGTTCAGGAAGCGCTTCCCGAACAAATGGATGACCTGAATGCGATGATGCCGGAATTTGAACATGTTGGTGTCGGACGTGATGATGGCAAAAGACAGGGTGAACATATGGGAATTTTTTATAAGAAAGACAGGTTCGTGAAGCTTGGTGAGGGAATGTTCTGGCTCAGTGAAACGCCTGAAAAACCCGGTTTCGGCTGGGATGCTGTATGTAACAGGTATGTTCAGTGGATAAGGCTAAAAGACAATCTGACAAAAAAAAGCTTCTTTGTCTTCGATACCCATTTCGATCACAGGGGTGTTAAGGCCCGTGAAGAATCAGCAAAAATGATCCTTCGTTATATTAAGGATATCAATAAAGAAAACCTTCCGCTTATCCTTACAGGCGATCTGAATCTGATTCCCTCAAGCGCTCCGGTTAAAACTATCCTTAGTGAACTGAAAGATGCAATGGACGTAACACAGAGACACCGCATTATGGTCCTGAAAACACAAGCGGAGGATTTGATGTTAAAGTTCTGCGCTCAAGAATTGATTACATATTTGTAAATACAGGAGTTGATGTTCTCAGACACGGACACCTTTCCGATTCTTTCGGGCTGTTCTATCCATCAGATCACCTGCCGGTTCTTGCTGATGTAAGGATTAAATAGAAAAATTATCTTCATCTACGATCCCCTCGCTGATTCTCCGCGGGGGGATTTTTTATTGGAAATAACTTAAAAAGTGCTAACTTCTCCGGATATAACCCCGTTGATATGAAAGCAATACTAATTTGTCTGACCTGTACATCTATGTTAATATCCTGCAGGGTTAACTACTCAGGAGAGATCATGACTGTCAGTGGCGCACTTGCTCCGAAGGATATGGGTGTAACACTGACTCATGAACATATTCTTGTGGACTTTATCGGCGCAGATTCCATAAAGTATGAAAGGTGGGACAAAACCGAAGTCGGGAAAAAGGCTTCCCCCTTCCTTAAAGAAGCGAAAAATCTTGGTACAGCTACATTTATAGATTGTACCCCGGCTTACCTTGGCAGAGATCCGGAACTTTTGCTTTCAATTTCCGGGAACACAGGCATCAATATCCTGACAAATACAGGGTATTATGGGGCAAGCCGGAACAGGTATTTACCGAAGAATGCATATACCGAAACTCCGGATGAGCTGTCTGAAAGATGGATAAAAGAATTCCGGAGGGGAATTGAAGGCACGGATGTGCGTCCGGGTTTTATCAAGATAGGGGTGATGGGAGGTAATCTTTCGGATCTTCACCGGAAACTTGTCAGGGCTGCTGCCAGAACTCACCTTAAAACAGGTCTTGTAATAGCCTCTCACACCGGACCAGCAATTCCGGCATTTGAACAATTGGGCATATTGATGGAAGAAGGCGTTTCCCCCGAAGCATTTATCTGGGTACACGCACAATCTGAAAAAGATTCCACGGCGCATGTTCTGGCTGCCCGGACAGGAGCCTGGGTCAGCTTTGACGGTCTCAGTGAAGACAATATTAGTAATTACGTCAGGCTCTTAGGAACGATGAAAGATAATAACCTGTTGAGCAAAGTGTTAATATCGCACGATGCCGGGTGGTACAGACCGGATCAGCCCGAAGGAGGCGAATATAGGGGATATACTGCAATATTTGAGAAACTTCTTCCTGCATTGAGAGCTGAAGGATTCACGGATGATGATATAAACCGGCTGCTTGTAGAAAACCCTGCAGAAGCTTTTACAATCAGAATTCATAAAATATAACTCCTCCCCGCAGGCTAGTCCTGACCCATTGACGTCAACCTAAGACTCACCTGCCTAACCCCTTGAATGAGGGTGTCTCAAAAGTCCTTTTTAACCGCAAAGAACGCAGAGTTGAAGCAAAGCACGCAAAGTCAAATTACTGAAATATAGACCTTTGCAATCTTTGCGAAATTCTTTGCGACCTTTGCGGTTAATGGATTTTTACTTTTGATACATCCTCCAATTGTGGATGTGATTAAATTCCTTGTATATCGATAGTAATTCAAGCCTATATGTTCTGAAATAAAGCCCCTCGCCCTCCGGGCAGAGGGTTCCGATAGCTATCGGAAGGGGTGAGGCCGGGCTGAAGCAAAAGTACCCCCCAAGAGGACAGCGCTTAAGTTTCGATTTCGAAAATTTAGAGCATGTTAAATAGTAACTTGAAAAAGAACTTCATTTCTGTTATATTTGACATTCACATGAACGAACTTGACTAACTTAAACCATTTCATTATGTCAACCCGAAGAGAATTTGTTCAGAAAGCTGCTCTTGGTGCAGCCGGAATAGCCCTCAGTGCAAAAAGCTATTCCCGTATTCAGGGCTCTAACGACAGGGTACGGGTAGGAATTGTCGGTTATTCCGATCGTTTCAGAGGCGCCTTGTCACCTGCGTTTCTATCCCTCTCAAAAGAACATAATTTTGAATTCACAGCCGTTTCTGATATCTGGAACATGCGGCGTGATAATGCTGTGGCATTTTATAAGGAGAAGGGAATAGATATCAAAGCTTATCGCAACAACGAAGAGCTGTATGCGGCAAAAGATACCGATGCAGTTATTATCAGCACAGCCGATTTTCAGCATGCATTGCATTGCAAGGAAGCTGTTGAGGCAGGCCGTGATGCCTATGTTGAAAAGCCTTTCGCAGAAACTATGGCAGATGCCAGGGCTGCAAGGCAGGCTGTTGAGAAAACCGGGAAAATCGTTCAGATCGGTTCCCAGCGGCGGAGCGCACCTAATTATATAGCTGCAAACGAATACCTGAATTCCGGTAAGTTCGGCAAGATAGTTATTGTTGAAATGACCTGGAATGTCAATCAGCCGGGAAGATGGAGAAGACCTAATGAAGTGCCTAAGCTCAGGGAAGCAGATACAGACTGGACAAGGTACCAGATGAACCGCCCGAAAACAGCATTTGATCCACAGAAAATATCTCGAATTCAGGTTGTTCTGGCCTTATTCATCAGGTATCCCCGGGCAATGGATGGCTCACCAGATCGATACTGTTCACTGGTTTACCGGTATCCCTCATCCCAGGACAGTAGCTGCAAACGGAGGCATCTACCTGTGGAAAGACGGAAGATCTAATTTTGATACAATGACAGCTGTTATGGAGTATGTTGATCCTGAAAATCCTGATATGGCATTCCAGGTTGTCTATTCATCAAGATTTACCAATTCGGCAGGAGGTACAAAGGAACTGTACTATTCAAACGGTGGAATGCTTAATCTCGATACAAACAAGATAACCCCGGATGGAGGCCTTTCAGCAAGAGATGCAATGGCAATGAAAATGCAGGCTAATCTTCTTGAACCATTTGATCTGCCGGGAGCTACAATTGAAACTTCTGCCGATACCGGTGGCGATCCGATGACAACAGCCCATGTGAAGAACTGGATGGAATGTGTACGTTCAAGGAAAAAACCGAATGCCGATGTAGTTGCAGGGTATAATCATGCTGCTGCCTGTATAATGTGTACTGCTGCCCTGAGAACCGGTGAGAAGGCTTCATTTGATGATGCAAAACAGGAGGTTCTTGCAGGTGGAAAAGTATTCCAGTACTAACTGAAAAAAATGTTTGAAAAATGAAAAAAGTGTTTTTTTCAATACTAATGCTGATGATCCTTTTAACATCGATTTCTGCACAGAATGCAAAAGTAAAAATGGTAAAGGCAGACGACAGGCAAAGAGTCGATGTTATTATTGACGGTAAACCATTTACCTCTTACCAGTATCCGGAAAACCTGGAAAAACCATTTCTTTCTCCAATTTATGCGCCCTCAGGATCAGTCATTACCCGCGGTTTTCCGCTCGAGGCAAGAAAAGGTGAAAGAGTTGATCATCCGCATCATTTAGGTCTCTGGTTCAATCACGGTAATGTCAACGGACTTGATTTCTGGAATAATTCATCCGCCATACCCGAAGCCCAAAAGAATTCATATGGTCACATTGTGGTACATTCAGTAGATAAGGTAAAGGGGGGAAAGACAGGAACTCTTGAAGTGACCTCCGAATGGAAAGACAATGCGGGAAATACTGTGCTTGTAGAAAAAACAGTTTACATTTTCTCAGGTGATAAGAACACAAGGACAATTGACCATATTTCCACACTTACAGCCGCGAACGGAAAAGTAGTTATTGCCGATAACAAGGAAGGAATGTTTGCAATTAGGGTCGACCGTGCTTTCGAGATGCCTTCAAATGAATCGCTTATCTTCACCGACGAAAAAGGGAATCCGACAACTGTGAAAGCCACTGATAATACGGGTGTTACAGGGATGTATGTCTCAAGCTCCGGGCTTAAAGGCGACAAAGTATGGGGTACACGGAATGAATGGGTGCTCCTTTCAGGGACGAAAGATAATGTACTGACTACATTCGGGATATTCGACCATCCGAAAAATCCGGGATTCCCGGCCTATGCACATGCACGGGGCTACGGATTGTTTTCAATGAACAACCTTGGACAGAATGCCTATGATTCAAAGAAAGAAAAGGTGGTTTATAACCTTGAGCAGGGTCAGTCGATGACGCTTTATCACAGGTTTTTTATCCAGTCGGGTTCTGAAATCACCACCGGTCAGGCGAATGCTGTTGCTGCTGATTTTGCAGGGAAGTACTGAAATTGGCATGGAGCAGGGGGCAGGGAGCAAATGTACATTCAAAGCCACTTGCTCTCCGCCCTTCGCCCTCAGCCCTCTGCCATATTCCAGTCTGTGGTTCTCTGAAATATAATATAAATTATAATATTAAATATAATATAAATTAAAATTAAACCGACTTATGAAAAAAATCGCATTATCATTATCCGTAATAATAATCATGTTGCTATTTGCAGTCCCCGTATTTTCAAAAGGTGCTCCAAAGGGCAAACAGATGTATTATGAACTGAAGATATACAGATTCAATTCACCAGCCCAGGCTGAATTGACTGATGATTATCTGAAGAACGCTTTTATCCCGGCACTTCATCGCGCAGGTATCAGCAATATCGGAGTTTTCAAACCCATCGAGAAGGATACGGCGTACGGAAAGATGACCTATGTATTTATTCCGTTTAAGACCACCGATCAGTATTTCAAGCTTGTGGAAACGCTCGAAGGGGATCAGACATATCAGCAAGCCGGAAAAGCATTCCTCGATGCAGATGTCAAGGCGGCGCCGTTTACAAGATATGAGAGTGTTTTCATGAAAGCATTTTCCTTCATGCCAGAAATGAAAACATATCCGTACACCACACCCGTGAGTGAGAGGATCTATGAACTGAGGAGCTATGAGAGCGCTACGGAAGCAAAAGCGACGAAAAAGATCCACATGTTCAATGAAGGAGGTGAGATGAAGATATTTGAAGCTATTGGTTCCAATCCAGTCTTTTATGGTCAGGTACTGCTTGGCAGTCAGAAGCCCAGGCTCATGTATATGACAACATACGCCGACATGAAATCGCATGATGAGCATTGGAATGCTTTCAGGAATCATCCTGACTGGAAAAAGCTTTCTTCAATGGAAGAGTATAAGAATACAACTTCGAAGACCAAGGCATTCCTTTGTCATCCAACCGATTATTCGGATTTCTAGAGGGCTGTTATTCCATAAAAACTCCCGGTCATTAATGAAGTTGAACATTGATGACCGGTTTTTCTGTCAGTTATATCAGAAGAAAAATTTACCTAACTTACCGGGATATAACTGAATTGTTACAGTTGCCATGGACTCAAATCTTGACCTCTACTGGCAGGAAATCAGGAAGCATAATGAAGCTGCACTTGGAAAAATGCTCAGGGTGGTTTTCAATCCTCTTGTTTATTATGCAAAGGAAATCACAGGGGAACGCCAGATGGCAGAAGAGGTGGTCCAGGATGTCATAATGAAAATATGGGAAAAGAGGTCTGAGATATCTATAAAAGGTTCGTTCAAATCATACCTGTTTAATTCAGTTCATAATCAGGCGCTTAATGCCCTGAGACAAACACATACCCACAGGGAATCCGTCAACAGGCCCTGTTCTGAAAAATTGCTGGAACTTCTTTCGGAAACTTATTCCAGCGATGACAATTTCATCGACAGGATCTTTTCAGATGAAACAGAGATTATCCTGGATAATGCTATTAAAGAGCTGCCGGCGCAATGCAGGGAAGTCTTTTGCAAAAGCAGGTTTGAAAAGCTGGATAATAGTGAAATTGCCTCGCAGATGGGCATATCGGAAAACACGGTTAAGACCCACATATACAGAGCATTGCAGAAGCTATCGGTTGTGTTGAACCGAAAAATGTAGAAAAATCTTTCAACATCATTCATCGGAAATAATCTTTTTGGTGTCTTAGCATTAGTATTAAATGATACTATGAATAAGACCGACAACCTGAACAATGAGTTTGAACTTCTGATAATAAACTATCTCACAGGCTCAATCAGTGAAGATGAATTATCCAGGTTAATTGACTGGATAAAGAAAAGTCCTCAAAACAGGGAGCAATTCAATTCTTTGAGAAATACCTGGCTTTTAGCAGGATACAAGAAAGGCAACACGGAGGAACAGCCTGAAGAATTCTTCCGCAAAAGGGATTCTTCACTTTTGCATATTCGTTTCAGGGGTTTTAAATATCTGAAAATTGCTGCATCATGGATTGTTTTTATCGCACTGGGTTCAGTGATGACTCTTTGGTTATCTAAAAAGAGCAGTAATGTCCTGGTTTATGATGCAGTTAAAAAAGTAGAAATCCATTCTCCTCTTGGCTCACGCAGCAGGATCCTGATGCCTGACAGTACTCTGATCTGGCTTAATGCAGGTACAACTATCAGGTATGGACAGGATTATGGTGTTGTTTCAAGAACCATTGAACTGGACGGGGAGGCGTATTTTGATGTCAGGAGCGACAGCAGGCATGCATTCATAGTTCATACACCTGAAATAGATGTCAGGGCATTGGGTACCCGCTTTAATGTAAAGGCTTATTCCGGCGAAGAAACTATTACAGCAACCCTGGAAGAAGGAAAGATCAATATAACAGTTCCGGGATATGATAAAAAAGAGGAAAATATTATCCTGAAGCCTAATGAAAATTTTATTTTCCATAAGGATTCACAAAATGAGTATGACTCATTAAAATCAACCGGAAACGAAGATCCCCTGCCTGCAGGAGTTGAGGCAGGAAATCCGAAAGGAATAGACATCATACCGGATGTACGGACGGAGCTATTTACCTCCTGGAAAGATCAGAGATGGATAATTGAACGAGAACCGTTTAAAACACTTATCCCAATGCTTGAGAGGAGGTACAACATGAAGATAGTATGCCAGGAACAGCAGATCAGAGAATTCAAATTTACAGGAACGGTTGAAAATGAAAACATCGAACAGTTGTTTAATGCGATCCGGTTCACTGCTCCTGTCGAATACGCGATTGTCAGGGATACGGTCTATTTATATCTCGATACCGATGCAAATGAGAAGTTCCGGGAAACCTTATCAGGGAGAAATTAAACAGAAAAACTAACCCGATGAAAATACTGAAACCCCCTTAAAACAGTAAGGGAGTAGTTGCCGCTACCCCCTTACGAAGTCATTAAGTAATAATGTGTTTCATTAAAACCTAACATCCAAATTTATGAAAATTAATCTTATCTGGAGGGATTTTTTCATCTTTCCTCCACTTTCAATAAAAATAATACGTGTTATGAAATTATCTGTCCTGCTAACATGTATACTTTCATTAAACCTGACAGCATCGGTTTATTCACAAAATGCAAGATTCGACCTGGAAGTAAAGAACCAGCCTGTCAGGGAAGTTTTAAAACTAATTGAAAATGAAAGTTTATTCAGATTTTTCTACAACGCAGAGTTTGCGGATCTCGATAAAAAAGTGACTTTTTCAGCACGTGAGAAGTCCATAGACGATCTGATGTCATTGTTACTCGATAAAGCAACAGTTGGCTACAAGGTGCTCGATAACAACTTTATTGTTATCACTCCAAAGTATCTTCTTCAGCAAAACAAGATAACAGGTACAGTCAGAGACAGGAATGGTGACGTTATGCCAGGTGTAAATGTTGTTGTTGAAGGAACAGCAATCGGAGGTATGACAGGGCCTGACGGCATTTACAGTCTTGACTTGCCGGCTGGAGCAAAAAATCTTGTTTTCACATTTATTGGCATGGAGTCTCAGACTATAGCTATCGGCAAGTCAGGAACCATAGACGTCATAATGACTGAACTGGCTGTGGGGCTCGATGAAGTCGTTGTGGTAGGTTACGGGACTCAGAGGCGAAGCGATATTACCGGAACAGTGGCTTCAATGTCAAATGAAAGGCTCGAAAAGTCGCCTAACCTCAATATTGCACAGGCAATTCAGGGTTCAATTCCCGGTGTTATGATCCAGACAAATTCAGCAGGAGCCTCTCCTGAAGAGGTGATTATGATCCGCGGCCGTAATTCAATCCTTGCAAGTAACGAACCCTTGATTGTGGTGGATGGAATACCTTATGAAGGAGAAATAAGGGATATCAACCCCATGGATGTAAAATCTATCGAGATACTGAAAGATGCTTCCGCATCTGCGATTTATGGTTCCAGGGGAGCTAACGGTGTGATACTTATAACTTCAAAAGAAGGAAAAACAGGAACAACAAAGTTATCGTACGAAGGGAAATTTTCATTTCAGACTTTCGCCAATCTGCCTGACCTGATGAATGGGGAGGAATTTTATAATTTCAAGATGGAACGCCAGCCTAACACTATTACAACTTCAGAGCAGGCTGTTCATGAATCAGGCAATTGGGTTAACTGGCTCGATATGGCTACCCGCAAAGGATTTGGCCAGGAGCACAACCTTTCACTTTCCGGAGGATTTGAAAAGACAACATTTTATATCGCAGGGAGTCTGCTTGATGTACAGGGTATTGTAGTCAACGATAATTACTCAAGAATCACAAATCGGATAAATGTTGATACTAAAATAAAAGACTGGCTGACTATCGGTACCCGGACACAACTGTCATTCAATGATGCCAGCGGTCAGTCACCTGATGCAAGAGTGACAAGAATGAATCCGCTGTCAACCGTTTACGATGACAATGGCGATCTGACAATATATCCATGGCCTGAGGATCCTTATTTCGCAAATCCTCTCGAATCGACCCTGTGGAAAGACGTTGACAAATCGTACCAGGTTCTTACAAACAATTTTGCCCTTATCAATTTCCCATTTATTAAAGGTTTGAGTTACAGATTAAATACAGGAGTAAGAGTGAAATTTGATGATGATGCAACTTACAGGGCCACAGATGGGAAGACAGGTTATGAGGTAAACGGGCAATCAACTACATCAAGGACTCTGGAGAATAATATTGTAATGGAAAATATTCTCACATATAATAAGGTGATCGGTAAACATTCGGTTTTTGCAACCGCTCTTTATAGCTATGAAAAGAACGATAGCACGGATCAGGATGAGACAGCCAGCAGGTTCCCTCACGATTTTCTTACCTGGTATTCAGCAGGGCAGGCTGAAGTTTCCCTTCCTCAATATGCTTTTCAGAAATCAGTCCTGGTTTCACAGATGATACGAATAAATTATACTTATGACAGTCGTTATCTTCTGACAGTAACAGGCAGGAGAGATGGCTTTTCAGGATTTGGTTCAAAAAGCAAATGGGGAATATTCCCCTCAGTGGCTCTTGGATGGAACCTGGCAAATGAAAGTTTTTTTCCTTTCAGAGAAAAACTCAATGAACTAAAATTAAGGATCTCTTATGGTTTGAACGGAAATCAGGCTGTCGGTGCATACCAGACAATTACAAGACTGGGATCAGCCGACTGGATCACTTCACAGGTAGTAGTGCCCGGATATATCCCAAGCACCATCGGGATGGATGACCTTGGATGGGAATCTTCAGCCACCCTTAATCTTGGTCTTGATTTTGGTATATATCATGACAGGATAAACGGAGATATCAACCTGTACAACACTACAACAACAGATCTTTTGCTCGACCGGACCATTTCGGCTGTACATGGCATTACATCTGTCACCCAGAACATCGGTAAAACCGGAAATACAGGCTTGGAGATTTCAGTTAATTCGAAAAATATCGTTTCACATTCTTTCGTCTGGTCAACTACAGGAAATATTGCTTTGATGAAAAACAAGATAATTTCATTGTATGGTTTCCTGGATGAAGAAGGTATCGAAGTAGACGATATTGCCAATAAATGGTTTATAGGGAAGCCAATCCGGGTCAATTACGACTATGTGATCGACGGTGTATGGCAGCAGGATGAAGCTGCAGAGGCTGCTTCCTGGGGATCACAGCCGGGATTCATCAAACTGAGGGACGTTAACGGAGATCACCAGCTTACAGCGGAAGACCGGATGATTGCCGGTCAGCAGGATCCAAAGCTCATCTGGGGATTAACAAACTCATTTTCTTATAAGAACTTCACTCTGGAGGCATTTGTCAATGGAGTTCATGGAGTTACAAAACCCAACGATTATATGACGGATGATGTGTATGAAGGTGTTCGGAGAAACACAATCAATAAAGAAAGATGGTCACCTGAACAACCTGGAAACACTTTTTACATAAACCATATTCATGCAGGTAAGATGGCAGGAATAGATGCACTGGAAAATAATCTGTATTTCGAAAATGCAGACTTCGTGCGCATCAGGGACGTTTCTCTCTCTTATGATATGCCGGAAACACTTATCAGGAAAGCAGGGATAGACAGGATGAGGTTCTTTGTCAATGGGCGTAACATGTTCACTTTCACAAAATGGCATGGCATGGATCCTGAACTGAATAACCAGAGGAATTTCCCGTTGCAAAAGGAATTTGTAATTGGTTTGAACCTGGGATTCTGATAATCAACATTAAATCAAAAAAAATGAAAATTCAATATAACATATAAAGTTGCGGTTTTTTCAATCGTTTTGTTTTTTGCAGGATGCACGAAAGAATGGCTCGATGAAAAACCGCCCCATCTGATCTCAACCGAATCGTTGTATACAACGCTTGAGGGTTTTGAAGCAGGCCTTAACGGGCTGTACACATTAGTCCGCCAGGAAAGAGAAGGTGAAAGCGAGACAGCAGTCGGGGGATCAAATTTCCTGAGATGCGAGATGGCAATGAATGCGACAGATAATATGTGTGGTAACAGGCTTGCCGGTGGATTCGTAGTATGTGCCCAACTATGGGGAGATCTTAACAGCCCTGAGAATACTAATCTCAGCTCCTGTTTTACATGGTTGTACAAAACAATTAATTCTGCCAATACGATAATCAATAATGCAAATATCAAAACCGGCATAAACTGGTCCGGAGGCGCAACAGGTCCCGAAGAGAATAAAAACAGGATTATTGGTGAAGCCCGGGCAATAAGAGCATGGTCGTACAGACATCTGACTTACATGTGGGGGGACGTACCTTTGAATCTGCAGGAGTCCCTGGGCTCGACAATCAAGACAGACTGGGAAAGAACTCCTGTTTCCAATGTAAGAAAACAGATAATTTCAGACCTGTTATTTGCTGAACGGAATATTCCGGTAGAACCTTCAGTAAGCGGTAAAATTACCCGTGGTGCCGTCCAGCATTACCTGGCAGAAATGTACCTGGTGATCAACAGGCCAGACAGCGCCCTCTACTGGGCTGATAAGGCCATTAATACTCCTCAGTACAGACTCGTGACTGCAAGATATGGTGTGGAAAGGAATTTACCGGGAACACCATTCTCTGATATGTTCAGGGAAGGCAATGCAAACCGTAACCAGGGAAATACAGAAGCATTATGGGTATGGCAATGGGGCTATGGTACGACAGGCGGCGAGGGTAATGCACCAGGAGGTAACAATATTATGAGACGCTGGCATGCAAGTGAATGGTATGAATACTCAGTAGGTGGTGTAAAGCCTTTGATTGTTACGGCTGAACGTGGCGGCAGAGCTCAGGCTAAAATGTCTTTTACAAAATTTGCAATGGATCTGTATGAGCCCCGTGATGACAGGGGGTCATACCATATAATAAGGAAGTTTTTCATTTTAAGGAATGCCGCTCAGAATGCCCCTATGGCTGCCGACAGGTTACCAGCCGGATACTCATATGGTGACACCATCTGGATGAGGTGGAATCAGGATATTACTTATAACAGGGTACCTGTAAGAAACTGGCCATATTCAAGGAAGTTTGACAGCTGCGATCCTCTTAATCCAACAGGCGCCACCTCAAACAAGGATCAGCCTTATCTCAGGCTTGCCGAAACCTATTTATTGAAAGCAGAAGCACAGTTGAGGCTTAATATGAAAGATGAAGCTGCTGCCACTATCAATATACTCAGGCAGAGAGCGAATGCCTCACCGGTAACAGCAGCAAATATAACACTCGACTTTATCCTGGATGAAAGATCAAGAGAGCTCATCTGTGAGGAGCATCGGCGTTATACTTTACTCAGAACCCGCAAATGGGCGGAAAGGACCAGGTTGTTCAATAAGAACGGAGGCCAGAATATAGCTATGAGAGATACAATCTTCCCGATACCCCAGGGTGTTATCGACGCCAATCTCACATTCCCAATGGTACAAAATCCCGGCTGGTAATCATTGAGATTTTAAGGCAATTTAATATGATCAGGGATGCTGTTCCGAATGCTCCATACTGAGGAATCGGAACAGCTCTTCAAGAACTTTATAGATCCGGAGATCCCAAATAATTAAACCAACTGTATGAAACAAGTTAGAGCATTGCTGATATTTCAGTTCTTCAATATACTTTGCATTAATGCCAAAGTTGGTGATAATGAGAATGTTATCAGCGTTATGAATAAAGTTGCAAACTGGCAGATCAATCATTTCAGCGAGGTTAAGCATCATCCTCTCTCGTGGACAAATGGGCCTTTCTATCTTGGGCTTGTCAGGCTGAATGAAATACAATATAACGAGAGGTATATGAATTTTTTGCTCGGTGTGGGAGATGCAGCTCACTGGAGTTTAAATGCCAGGGAGAACAACCTTTACCATGCCGATGATTTTTGTGTTGCTCAGATGTACCTTGAAATGTACCGGATTTTTGGGACAAAAGAGATACTGGCACCCACTCTTAAAAGAACCGGGCATATAATTTCAAATCAATCGGGAGAGCCGTTATGGCTGGGCAATGAACGAGGTCAGGAACGATGGAGCTGGTGTGATGCTTTATTCATGGCTCCGCCTGTTTATTCAGGACTTTATTCAATTACCGGGAATGAGGAGTATATCAGATTCCTCGATCGTGAGTTTATGGTTTGTGTTGATTCTCTCTACGACAGGGAATCCCATCTATTCTACAGGGATCGCAATTATAAGGGACTGAAAGAAAAAAACGGAGAGAAAGTGTTTTGGGGGAGAGGTAACGGATGGGCAATAGGAGGAATTTCTTCAATGCTTCGGTATTTACCTGAAAGCCACCGTTCATATTGGTATTATGCAAATATATTCAGACAGATGGCTTCAGCACTTTTAAAAGCCCAGGATATAAATGGTTACTGGCATCCAAGTCTCACAGACCCGGATTCATATCCTGACCAGGAAAACAGTTCTACAGCCTTGATAACTTATGCTCTTGCATGGGGTATTAACAAAGGGCTCCTTGATGAATCCACTTTCAAAGAGCCTGTACTTAAAGCCTGGGAATCAATGGTCAAGGTGTGTCTCTCCGGAAGGGAAAATCGGCTATATACAAATGGTGGGTCAGAAACCTGAGAAAATTCTGCCGGAATCGACCGGGATATACGGTTCCGGCGCTTTTCTCATGGCCGGAGCAGAAGTGTTCAGGCTTCTTAATTCCAGTGCTTCTGCCGAACACTCTATGGATCTTCTGAAGAAAAATGCGCTTCTTGTTAATGAAGCTCTCTCACGCAGCCGGAATTATCTTAACGCCTGGATAGATAATACCGACGTGGAATCGGGTCTGATTCCAAGGTATGTGAAAAACAATGAACACCTTTACTGGAATGCCCAGGATTGCGCAGCCGATAATTATTCCTTTATGGTACTTGCTGCAAACCTGACTGACAAAGCGCTTTTCAGGGGACGCATGGTCCGGATGCTTGAGACTGAAAAAAGAATTACATCACGGCTCGGAGCCTGCCCTGCTACATATTCATTCGTAAGAAAAGGCTATCTCGATGAACCTGTCGATTCGGGCAATGTCATTTTCGGGTCAGCCGAATACATGAAGGACGGTCTCCTCCCTTTGACAGAGTGGTTGGGTGAAAGTCCCTGGTCGGAGCGGCTGCTTGATATACTCGATGATCTTCATAAGCTTGCAACTGTAACGACAGAAATAAAAGGTGAGTACGGGGGAGGGGTGCCTGAAATTGAAGTAAATGGAGATATGCTTCAAACTCTTTCAAGGATGTACTGGTTTACAGGAAAAAAAGAGTATCTCGACTGGGCTATTGAAATTGCTGACTATTATCTGCTTACAGAAATGCACCCGAATAACAGCAAAAAGCTGAGGTTAAGGGATCATGGATGTGAAATAATTCAGGGTATATGTGAACTTTATGCCACTCTTCATTATGTGGATCCTGCAAAGAAAGAGCAGTATAAAAAACCTCTGTACGCACTTCTTGACAGAATACTGCTGAAAGACCGTAATGAGGACGGATTCTTCCACAATGAATTCAACCCGGTGACAGGAGCAGTAATCGATCCACAGATTGCCGATACCTGGGGATACAGTATGAATGCATACTATATCGTTTATCTGCTTGATAAAAAAACTGAATACCTCGATGCTGTATTGCACCTGCTTGATAATCTTTATAAGTACCGGAATTTTTCCTGGGAGGGAAAGAATGCAGATGGTTATGCTGATGCAATAGAAAGCGCTATCAATCTTAATAACAGATTGCACAGGGATGACGTTGATCTCTGGATCGACAGCGAAATAAAGGTTATGTGGAGCATGCAGGGAATCGACGGGATAATCCAGGGAAACAATGCTGACGGGAATTTTGCAAGAACTTCAATAATGTATGCTCTTTCAAAATCACAAGGGATCACTGTTAATCCCTGGAATCCGAATATATATCATGGTGCTGTCAGAAAGGGAAAGGGGATTTCTATTGTTTTATGGTGTAATACCGACTGGAATGGATTACTTGTTGCTGACAGGGAGAGGCATAAGGAGAATATGCATCTGCCATTCGACTGGCCGAGAATAAACCAGTTCCAGGAATGGTTTATTGTAAAAAGTGACCAAAACTATTCAGTTACAATTAATGGTTCGGTTTCTGTAAGGAAGGGTGAGGATCTCATTAAAGGGATAAATCTGAGGCTTAAAGAAAATGAAAAATCAATTGTAGATATTACCCCTTTGAAGTAATCACGCCTGGTAAAAACATCAACTCCGTGTGGCTACCTGAGTCCCGTATATCTGCAGGGCTCAGGTTTTTCCACAGTGGTGTTTTGCTTTGAATTCTACAGAATACCTCAATCGGGGAAATCAACTTTTTTCAGTTCCGTATCAACTTCTTCCTGTGTCATTTCATGATCGGGTAGATTACCCTCGAAGAATTTTTCATATGCCGAAATGTCGAGGTGTCCATGTCCGCTGAGGTTGAACAGGATAGTTCTGGATACCCCTTCTATATCTGCCTTTCTCGCTTCATCGAGTGCCCCGGCGATTGCATAGGTTGATTCGGGCGCCGGCAGGATCCCTTCGGTTTTTGCCAGGAGTACGCCGGCCTCGAAACACTCCCTCTGTAATTTTGATTTGGCTTCAATAAACCCATCCTTCAGAAGCTGGCTGACAAGAACACCAGCGCCATGGTACCTTAAGCCGCCTGCATGTATCTTTTCAGGTATGAAATCATGGCCAAGAGTATACATGGGAAGGAGAGGTGTTAAGCCTGATGAATCGCCAAAATCGTACATGAATTTACCTTTTGTCAGTTTTGGACAGGAAGCAGGTTCAACTGCGACAAGCCTGGTTTTGGCGCCGTTAATGAAATTCTGACGCAGGAATGGGAATGCAATTCCCGAGAAGTTCGATCCGCCCCCGAAACACCCGATTACAACATCAGGGTAATCGCCCGCTTTTTCCATCTGGATAAGGGCTTCCTGGCCTATAACTGTCTGATGAAGGATAACATGATTAAGCACACTGCCCAGTGAATATTTTGTGTATGGATCCTGTGCCGCAATTTCCATTGCCTCTGATATTGCTATTCCAAGACTTCCGGGTGAGTCGGGATTTTTTTCGAGGATCCTTCTGCCCGATTCAGTCATCGGACTGGGTGACGGAACTACTTTTGCCCCGTAGCTGTTCATCAGAAGCTTTCGCCCGGGTTTCTGGTTATAGCTTACCTTTACCATGAAGACAAGCATTTCGAGTCCGAAATGGTGTGCAGCATAACTGATTGCACTGCCCCACTGGCCGGCTCCTGTTTCAGTGGTGATCCTTTTTATACCTTCTTTTTTGTTGTAATATGCCTGCGGAATTGCCGAGTTGGCTTTATGTGAACCTGAGAAATTTCCACCTTCATATTTGAAATAGATCCTGCTCTTTGTTCCCAGGGCTTTCTCCAGGTTATATGCCCTGAAAAGAGGGGAGGGTCTGAAAATTTTGTACATGTCCAGCACTTCATCTGGAATGTCAATGAATCTCTCCTGCGAGACTTCCTGTTTGATTATCTCCATGGGAAACACCGCCGTTAGTGCATCCGGTCCTATTGGCTGGCGTGTCGCAGGATGAAGAGGAGGCAATGGCTTGTTCGGCATATCTGCAACAATATTATACCATTGGCGGGGCATTTCTCTTTCGCTTAGCGTGATTCTGGTCGATCTTTTCATAGTTGTTTGTTATTACTTGTTTTTGAATTTTTACATATAAAAAAGGCACACTGTGAACCAGTGTGCCTTAATGAGTAAATATTATTCAATGCTACATATCAGCCGGTGTCACAGTCTTTCGAAGTTCACTGCGCCAGCACCAGATATTTAACATTTCCTGTTTCATTTTAAAACTAAACGAATTAACATAAAGCCTGACAAAAATAATCAAAAATTTAAAATGTCTTGAAAAAATGTGAAAAAATTAAGAATATTTTGATACGGATGCTTTTTTGTACTGAATTTTAATCAATTAATGGCTTTTGCGATCATTCATGAATGATTGCTCCGAGCTGCCTCATATCCCTGTAAAAATCGGGATATGATTTTGCCACGCATTGTGAGTCCCTGAGGTAAATTCTTCCCGATGCTTTTAAGGCAGCCACAGCCATCGCCATTGCAATCCGATGATCTTCATGCGATTCGACATGAGCTCCCTGTGGGTTACCTCCTGTGACATACAAGAGATCATCACGGATTTCTATCTTAACATTGAGCTTGCTGAATTCATCACAGAGAGCTTCAGCCCTGTTGCTCTCTTTATGTACAAGCCTTGAGACACCGGCAATTTTTGAAATTCCGCTGCAATACGCTGCCAGGGTAACAAGAGGAGGGAAGAGGTCTGGTGAATGGGTGGCATCAAAATCAAATGATTTGAGGCCGGAGGCCCTGACTTCAAGAAACTCATCTGTAATGCTGATCCTTACACCTGCATGATCGAGCGCATTGATAATGGCTTTGTCGCTTTGAAGGCTTTTGTAATTAAGCCCGCTCACCCTGAGGTGACCATTTATAGCTCCTGCTACAAGAAGAAAAGCACCGCCGCTCCAGTCCCCTTCGACAGTATAATCAGAAGGCCTGTATTGTTGCCTTCCGGGAATAGTGAACAGCTCATAATCATGGTTATATACTTCGATCCCGAAATCTTTCAGTATCCCTGTGGTCATGTCAATATAGGGAGCGCTCCTGAGATTATTAACCTTGATCTCCGAATCGTTCTCAGCAAGAGGCAGTGCCATAAGCAGACCGGTAAGCAGCTGGCTGCTTACTGATGCATCTATTGTGCATCTTCCTCCTTTCAAAGGACCTTTGATTGTGATAGGCAGGAATCCGTCGGATGTACTGCATGATGCTCCAAGCTGGTTAAGAGCTTCACTGATCATCGACATCGGCCTTTTTTTGAGTGTCACAGCGCCGTTTAGTGTTATTTCCGTTCTGTATAATGCTGCCACAGGCGAGAACATTCTTATTGCAAGACCTGACTCTCCGCAATTAAGCTTTGTTTCCTTCAGCTCCGTGGAACCTGTAATTTTCAGAATATCCGGTTGGGGTTCAACCCTGGCGCCAAGCCCCACTGCAATACTCATTGCAGCCAGGGAATCATCGCAATAAGAGGGATTCCTGATGATACTCTCACCATTTGCCAGCAAAGCTGCTGCGATGGCTCTTTGTGTCATGCTTTTCGATGAAGGTGCCCTGACAGTACCGTTTAGTTCGGATGGATCAAAATATCTTTCCATGAATGGCGCTTTGTTCTTTTAACATCAGACAGGTCTCACTTGTTTTCTCCCGGCTTATTCACCCCATTGTTCATTACCTTCATCTGGTGGTTGATTGACTCCTGATGAATAGCCTTGAAAATAGTGTCGATAAACTCGGTACTGAGACTCTTTGCCTTACCCCTGGAGAGTACTTTGTTTATTATTTCCTCCCACCGGGTACTCTGCAAGATAGTGATATTATTTTCCTTTTTGTACTTTCCTATTGTTTCAGCTATCTGCATTCTCTTCTCAAGAAGATCCAGAAGATGATCATCGTATACGTCAATCTGCTCCCTGAGCTCGCCCAGAACATCAAGCAGCCGCGGATCGGACGGGTTAGGATTCCTGTATATGATCCTGCTTAACAGTTCCCTAAGGTCATTTGGGGTGAGTTGCTGTGCAGAATCGCTTAATGCATTTGCAGGATCGATATGTGACTCGAGCATCAGTCCATCGAAGTTAAGGTCCATCGCTTTCTGCGAGATCTCATGGAGATAAAGTCTTGAACCGGCGATGTGGCTGGGGTCGCAGATAATCGGGATATCGGGAATACGTCTCCTCAGTTCTATGGGCAGCTGCCAGTTGGGTTGATTGCGGTATACTGTTTTTTCGTATGCGGAAAAGCCGCGATGAATAGCTCCGATTTTTGTTATGCCCGCCCTTGCTATTCTCTCAATGGCTCCGATCCATAACTCCAGGTCGGGGTTTATCGGATTCTTTACAAGTACCATAACATCAACGCCATTCAGGGCATCAGATATTTCCTGTACTGTGAAAGGATTAACAGAGGTCCTTGCACCAATCCAGAGCAGATCGATCCCGTATTTAAGGGCTTCATAAACATGTTTCTCATTGGCTACCTCAGTGGCAACCATCATCCCCGTTTCCTGTTTGACCCTCCTGAGCCATTTCAGACCTTCGGAACCAACGCCTTCAAAGGAATTCGGACGTGTTCTCGGCTTCCATATTCCTGCCCGGTATACACTTATCTGGTCAATTGCGGCAAGCTGCCTTGCTGTCTCCATTACCTGCTCCTCAGTTTCAGCGCTGCACGGGCCTGAAATCATGAAAGGTTTTCCTTTGTAACCTCTCCAGTCATTGATTGGTGAACTCTCGTATTTTAGTACCATTTTTTCTATGTCTTGGTGTCTTGGTGTCTTGGTGTCTTTGTGTCTTTGTGTCTGAGTATCGGTTTAGTTTAATATTTTTCGGATCTTGTTGGCTTCATCCATTAAAGCTTTAAGTCCATTGGCATCTTTTTCGTCGATCATTTTCCTGAATGCATTCATCTTGTCTATGTATGTGTCGAGTACTTCAAGAATGAACTTTGAGTTTTCTATGAAGATCGGTGCCCAGGTATCAGCGCTGCTCTTGGCAAGACGGACTGTGCTTTCGAAACCTCCGCCTGCAAGGGTGAGGATATTCTGTTCCTCTTTCTCCTTATCAAGAACGCTTAATGCAAGAGAAAATGATGTAATATGCGATATATGAGACACATAAGCGACATGTATATCGTGATCGCTTGAGTTCATATATACCTTCCTCATATTAAGTATTGAGAGCATCTTCTCAATTTTTTCGAGTGCATCCGGGTCGCTCAGTTCCCTGTCGCATATAATTGCTGGTTTGTAGTCGAAGAGCTTTCCGATTGCCGCCAGCGGCCCGGAAAATTCAGTACCGGCCATCGGATGCAGAGCAACGTACCTTCCACGGGCCGGATGATCTTTTGAAACTTCAGCGATGCTTGCTTTTGTGGAGCCCATGTCAGTGACGACTTTAGAAGTCCCTGCAATCCTGTCGAGAATTCCAGGAAGCATTTTACAATTGGTGTTTACAGGAGTGCTGAGAATTATCAGATCGCTCCTGTCAATTGCATTCTCCAGGGAGTCGGTGTCATCGACAAGTCCTGCAAGCTTTGCAATGTTGCGGTGCTGAATGTTTTTTTCAACACCGATAATATGATCGGCGAATCCTCTTTTCCTGAGATCGATCATCAGCGATCCTCCGATAAGTCCTATACCTACTACAGTTACAATCATGATATTAAAGATGAAATTCTTGATTTAGCTTCCTGAAGCCTGCTTTCTGTTGCACACAGCGAAATCCGCAGGTATCTTTCACCATTTTTTCCGAAGATGAAGCCCGGAGTGATAAAAACATGTGCCTTATCCAGGATTCCTTCGATAAATTCTTCGCAATTACCAATACTCTCAGGGATTCTCCCCCATATGAACATTCCTGACTGGGATTTATCATATTCGCATCCGAGCAGTTGCATTATCTCCTCAACTATTACCCGCCTGGTCCTGTAAACAGCATTAACCTTATCGTACCAGGAATCCGGATTTGAAAGCGCCTTTACGGCAGCAGCCTGTAATCCAAGGAACATTCCCGAGTCCATATTGCTTTTTACCTTCAGCACTTCACTTATATAATCTTTATGACCTGCAAGCATTCCGATTCTCCATCCGGCCATACTGTGCGATTTACTCAGGGAGTTGAGTTCCATCATCGACTCTTGTGAGCCTTCCACCTCAAGTATGCTGTGATAATCATCATTCAGGATAAAGCTATACGGATTATCATTTACGACAAGTATCCCATATTTCTTTGAGAAAGCAAGCAGCCTTTCAAATACGATGAGAGATGCTTTCACTCCTGTGGGCATATGAGGATAATTTACCCACATAAGTTTCACATGGCTAAGATCAGAACTTTCAATCGCGTCAAAGTCAGGATACCAGTTGTTCTCCCTTGTCAGATCGTATGTCCTTATCTTTCCTCCGACAAGGTTTGTAACCGATGAGTATGTCGGGTAGCCCGGATCCGGGATCAGTACCTCATCACCGGGATTCACGAAAGCCATGCTTATGTGCATTATGCCTTCCTTGCTTCCGATCAGCGGAAGAATCTCATTCGCAGGATCAAGTACTACATTGAAGTATTTATTATACCAGTCGGCAAAGCCTTTCCGCAGGGCAGGTGATCCTGTATAACTTTGGTACCCATGTGATCCGGGTTTCCTGGCTTCTTCACAAAGCGCGGTTACGGTTTCTTCTGATGGCGGCTGGTCGGGACTGCCGATCCCAAGGTTGATAACATCGGCGCCTTCTCTCCGCATCCTGTCGATTTGTGCCAGTTTACGGGAGAAATAATACTCCTGAACGAGTGTTGTCCGGTCGGCTGGTTTAATTATCATAGGTCATTTCTCCTTTAAAGTATACTCCAAGTATTTCGAGATTGCTTGTATGATGCTCAAGTATCCGATGGATTATTTCGGATTTGGTGTCTTTATCAAGCTCCAGGTCACAATAGAACATATATTCCCATTCGCCATTTAACCTGGGCACTGATTGTATCTTTGAAAGATTAATATTGAGATTGGCAAGTATCACGAGCACAGCTGCAAGCGATCCGGGTTTGTGGCCGGTACAAAAGCAGATCGATACTTTATTTCCTTTCCTGTTACCTTTTTCCTCATGCCCGACGACAACAAATCTCGTATAATTCTGCTTATATGTCTCTATTCCTTCTGCAAGGACTTCAAGTCCGTAGATCTCAGCGGCATGGTAGGGAGCTATTGCACCTACGCCTCTCAGTTTTTTTTCGTAGATAATCCTGGCGCTGGCGGCTGTATCTTCAGTTTCTACAAGGGTTATGCCCGGATGTTCATTCAGGAAAGCCATGCATTGCGAAAGTGCAATCGGGTGTGATCTGATCTCGGTAATATCAGTCATTTTCTGTCCGGGCAACGCCATAAGATATTGTCTGATCCTCAGGTTCTGCTCCCCGAGTATCTTCATTCCTGATTCTCTTATCAGGGTATAGTTGTAAAGCATCGATCCCGACCTTGCATTTTCAATAGCCATTACGGCAAAATCGGCTTCACCAACGAGAACCGATTTCAGAGTCTGGTCGAATGTGGCACACGGAACAATATCAATTTCATCATAATTGAAGTAAGTCCTGGCGGCTGCTTCGTGAAAACTTCCGGTTTCACCCTGTATTGCTATTTTCATCTTTCTATAAATAAAAAGTAAAGGCCCCTTCCCGAGGGGCCTTTTGCTTTATATGATTTTATAATAATCTGTATACAATATCCCCGCTATCTGCTTTTAAAGTAAAAGTAGAAGTAAAAGAAGGGAGCAAAAAAGTTGTATACAATATTCATTTTGTGGCTTTATTGGCTTACAAAAGTAATGGATTTTTTAAAAGATCAAATAAAAATGAAGAAAAACATATGAAAAACTTTATTAATTAAACTTTGAGTCTGTACAAAGCCTAGGAAATCTTTTTTACCTCGTTCCTGAAAATAATGATAGCTAATTACTACTTTTAAAAGGTTTTGATCTTGATTAAGATGGCTGAACATTTCATAACCAACGAGAAACAACTACTTTCAGAAGTAATGGAAGGGATATTTCCTTACTCTGATAAGTTGTATTTTCTTGTCGGATTTTTTTTCTTTTCCGGATTTGAGGAGGTATATAAACACCTAGATGATAAAGAAGTCAGAATCCTTGTGGGTCTTGATATTGAGAAAGATATAATTAACAAGGTAAAAGAAGTTGAATTATTAACCGAAGAAAACATCTCCCGTGGTCAGATAAAGAACAGATTCAATGATTCTTTTGTGAGATTGTTCAATGAAACAGATTTTTTTGATTCAACTAAGAAACAGGAGGCTTTTAAGATATTTGTTGAGAAGATAAAGCAAGGCAGCCTTCAGATACGTAAGACTTTGAAGCCAAATCATGCAAAATTGTACTTGTTTGAACGGAAAAGTGAATTTAGCGAAAATGGAACATATCCGGGTACATTAATTACAGGTTCGAGTAATTTAACTGCATCAGGATTAAGGCATCAATATGAATTGAATGTTATTCTCCGGACTAAATCAGATTACGAGGAAGGCAAAAGGATCTTCGATGAACTATGGTCAAATGCGGTAGTAATTGCCGATAAGAACCGCATAGAAGATTTTGATATTGAGATTATTGATAAGATTTGGTTTGAAAAACTCTATAAGCCTTATTATATTTTTATCCGGGTCCTGCATGAGTATTTTTCAATTGAACTCGACAGGAGCGTAAAACTTCCGTCAGAGATTACGAAAAACAGATTTTTCAACCTGAAGTACCAGACGGATGCCATAAAACAGGCTTTGCATATTATTGAAGTTCATAACGGAGTTATTGTTGCTGATGTTGCAGGGCTTGGGAAGAGTATCATAGCCTCAACTATTGCACACAATTTGGGACTGAAAACTATTATAATCTCACCACCTCATCTATTAAAGCAGTGGGATGATGAATACCGTGACTATTTCGACTTTAACGCAAAAGTATTCAGCAGTGGTTCGATAAAACGAGCCTTGGAATATAATAATGGGACTTTCAATGGTGAGGAAAGGCTTATTATTATTGATGAAGCCCATAAATATCGCAATGAGCTTACTCAGGATTATGCCGATCTGCATAGACTTTGTCAGGGTAACAAAGTGGTATTGCTTACAGCAACACCTTTCAATAACCGTCCTCAGGATATCTTCTCAATGGTGAAATTGTTTCAGATTCCGGCAAAATCTACACTACGGACGGTAATTAACCTGAGCGAAGAATTTACTAAGTTAATAATTGCATACAAAGCTCTTGTCAGGGCGCAAAAGGAAAAATCCAGATCAGCTAATGAGATTAAAGAAGAGATAGAATTAATTGCTCATCAGATCAGGGAGATTATATCGCCTTTGATAATTCGTCGCTCAAGACTCGATCTGAGAGAGATTGAAGAATATAATAATGATATTGTTTCACAGGGTATTGATTTTCCTGAAGTCAATCCACCTGAAATACTGGAGTATGAATTAGGAAAAATTGAGAATCTATATATTGATACGCTTGAAAAGATATCATCGGATGATGAATCTTCCTGCTTTAAAGGAACAAGATACAAGCCTGTAACTTATTTAAAAGATTTTAAAAAATATGAAAAGAAAATTGAAGATATTTTTGGGGATATAAACCTCTTCAAAG
Source organism: uncultured Bacteroidota bacterium (assembly GCA_963744745.1). GTDB lineage: Bacteria > Bacteroidota > Bacteroidia > Bacteroidales > VadinHA17 > LD21. Next base: position 1,127,448 of record CAVUVD010000014.1, read on the forward strand.
AATCGCAGAATAATATTTCGAAATTCATGCGTCATTTGCTGGTAAGGCGTTTTGAAAGCTCTGTTTATGCTTTCAAAAGTACACTTGAATACATGATCTCATCTTCGAAAAATGTTTTAAACTGGTATAATATAAGAGGTACGGTACCTATTTTCAAGAAGGGAAGTATCCCTTGTATAGAAGATTATTATTCAGCAAATGATAATATCTTGAATGAATTGAACGAACTCGATTTTAATGATGTTTTAGAAAACCTTAAATCTAAGGGGCTATTTGAAATTGAGGTGAAGGACATAAAAGTTGCCTTCAAAACTGATCTTGAAAAAGATATAAAATTACTGGAATCGGTTCATAATCGTTGGTTTAAGAATGGTATTGAAAGTGATCCTAAACTTGATTCTTTTCGTAAATTCTTAAACGGCAGATTAAGTCAGACTCAAAACGTAAAATAATCGTGTTCTCTGAATTTTCTGATACAGTAGAGTATTTACATAATAACCTGAAAAATGATCTCAGGGCCTTTAAATATAGCTCCGCTGATGCAACGCAAAGCAATAAAGAAATAATCCGTAGAAATTTTGATGCAGGGGTAAATATAGAACATCAGCTTAACGATTTCGACATCCTTATCGCCACAGATGCCATATCAGAAGGTTATAACCTGCATAGAGCCGGAGCTATTATAAATTACGATATACCATACAATCCAACTCGTGTGATCCAGCGAGTAGGACGAATCAACAGGATTAATAAAAAGGTTTTTGATCAGTTATACATTTACAACTATTTCCCGAGTGAAACAGGAGAGAATGAAACGCGTACAAAAGAAATTTCGACATTGAAGATTTCAATGATTCAGGCCCTTTTAGGTGAAGATACGCGGATACTGACAAAGGACGAAGAATTAAAATCTTTTTTTAAAGAACAGTACGAGAAAGAAATTGCCAGGAGTGAAGAGCGTTCATGGGAGAATCCTTATTTGAATTTATATAATAGTCTGCGGAATTCACATTCTGAAATATTCCATAAAGCATTGAAAATTCCTGTGCGCAGCCGCATTCGACGCTCTTTAAAAAAGGAAAATCAAGGTGTTCTGGTTTTTGGTAAAAAAGGTAACAGCTTTGTTTTCCGTTTAGGAGTGTCACCGACAAATGACATCAACATTTCCACTTCCCTTGCTTTGAAACTATTTGAAGCGGACATAATAGAAGAACCTCAGAAAGTTTCAGAAAAATTTGAGTCTATTTATGAGCATATAAAAGCTGGTCTTTTTAATAACAAGACACATTTTCAAAGCGAAAAGCTCAAGAGGGAAGTTAAAGATAAGATTGAACTGGTAATCAATGAAAACAGTTTTCCACAGACAGATTATCTTAGGGATTTGCTTTCAGTTATTGAATTGGATACTTTACCAAGATATTACCTTCGTCTTATCAATCAATTGAAAGTATCAGACTTTGATGATTTGCTATCGGAAATTTCCCATCGTTATTTAACAGTGATCTTAAACAGAGCTGCTTCAATTGACGAAGGGAAAGAAACATTGATAATATCGGAAGAGCTAGTATAAATGCTGACACCTGAGGAGATACTGATTATTATTGGTAATGGTGAAAGCTACTATGCCGAGTTTAAGGTTTCTATCCCTTCAAAGAAAAGGGAGTTAGCTGAGGAAGCATGCTCAATGGCTAATGCTGCAGGAGGAGTAATACTCTTAGGAGTCGATGATTCAAATCATATTAAAGGTATTTCTTTTAGTAATGATGACAAAGCTGCAGTACAGTGTTGCCTGAATGAAATTAATCCTCATTTATACTGCCCTGTTTATTCAGTGATAATCGATGGATTTACAATTGGTGTAATAGAAGTAAATTCTGGGATTCAAAAGCCATATACATATTCCGGTGCAATCTTCATGCGCATGGGAACATGTTCTCAAAAAATCACTTCAGTTGAGCAGATGCGGGATTTTTTTCAGCAGACGGATCGCATTTACTTTGATGAGGGTTTGTGTGCAGAATTCGATTATAAAGAAGATCTTGAGAAGTATTTTTTCAAAGAGTTTCGTATTATGGCTGGTTTCTCACAGGTAATTAGTGATAATCAAATTATAAAAAACCTTAAACTTACCCACGACAATAATACTTTTAAAAACGGAAGTGTTTTATTTTTTGCCACACAACCAGAGCTGTTTTTTGATAAGGCTGTTGTTCGTTGCATTGCCTTTAAAGGATTGGACAAGACAGAGATAATTGACGACAAAGTCTTTGGCGGTTACCTGTACAGCCAGTTTAAAAATGCCATGCTCTGGATTAAAGGCAAACTTAATGTAGGATATAAAATCAATGGTTCCGGTCCCCGGGAAGAAGTATGGGAGATTCCTGAAATTGCCTGTAAGGAGGCAATACTTAATGCACTCTCTCATCGTGATTATTACGATAAAGGAGCTTGCACCACCATTGAACTTTTCCCTGATCGATTGGAGATTACGAATCCAGGAGGATTGGTTAGCGCTATTAAACCTTCAGAATTCGGGAAAAAAAGCCATAGCCGGAATCCACTGATTTTCGGGCTTTTCCAGCGTATTAATATGGTAGAGCAAATCGGTTCAGGCATAAGCCGCATCAACAATGCCCTGAAAACCAATAGCCGACCTGCCGCAGAGTTTTTGACAGAGGGCATGTTTACTGTTGTTTTTAGACGTGCCAGATTCGGAGGCCCCATAATTGATACATTTGATATTTCCCATAAAATCTTACAGATTATCCGGGAAAAACCTTCTGTTTCTGCAAAAGAAATAGGAGAATTGACCGGTATAAGTTCCAGGGCGGTTGAGAAGAATCTTGCAAAACTTAAAGCAGCAGGCATTCTCAACCGGATAGGGTCGCGGAAATCCGGAAAATGGCTCATCTTAACTGAACCTCTGGGATAGACAATATTTGGTTGAGAGATAAAATATTGGAATGAAATTAAATGGACTATGATTTGGTTAAAGATCGTTCCGGAATAAGTTCGGAATAAGTTCGGAATAAGTTCGGAATAAATTTGTATTGTAAATTGATTCAGATATATACAGTTATGGATTTCAAAGCAAAATATTCCCGTAATGGTTTTACAGAGTTCTTCAGGGATAAACTTTTACCTGATGATTTTCAGTTGAATATCGAAACGATTACACCCGATTTTAAGTCGAACTATTTCAAAACGATTACTTATTTAGGCAAATGCCGCTCTCTGAACCTTAATGTTTATGAAATTTACCATACATCCGAAAAGGATGCCCGTGTGGGATTATCACGTGATGCTTTCAAATTAGTTTCACGTTACAACGAAAATAATGCGCTTATTCTGTTTGTCCCCGAAAATAAGGCTAATTACCGTCTTTCCCTGGTTATAATTGATCCAAAATTGGATGAACATGGTGTTAAGGTACTGAAAGAATATTCAAACCCGCGACGCTATTCGTTTGTACTGGGAGAAGATTCCAAAACACATACACCCGAGCAATACTTAATCGGACAAGGTCAGATTTCTGATTTAGTCGATCTTAAAAAGCGTTTCTCGGTTGAAGTTGTGAATAAGGAGTTTTATGGTCAGATTGCCGAAATGTTTTCAAAACTTGTGGGAGGTAAACGAAGAAAAGGTAATCGAACTGTTGAATATGAACGTACATTAATATTACCTTCTGTAGGCTCTGATAACGAGCAGAAACACAAGGAATTCGCCGTGCGGCTGATCGGTCGTACAGTCTTTTGCTGGTTTTTGAAAAAGAAAAAATCTGATAAAGGGATCCCTCTTATCAGTAATGAAGTTCTATCGGGTTCCCGGGAATCGTTTACCAGGAATTTCTATCATGAGAGGATTGAACCATTGTTTTTTGAAGTGCTGAATACCGCTATTAATAAACGCAAGCCAGAATACAAGAAAGAACCTTTTAGTGCGATCCCGTTTCTGAATGGGGGTCTGTTTGAACCTCATAACGATGATCATTACCTACTTAACAAGCCAAATTACGCCTTAAAAATTCCGGATGTCTGGTGGCAGGAGTTTCTTGCAATCCTGGAAACATATAATTTTACTATCGATGAAAATACCAGCATTGATATCGACCTGAGCGTTGACCCGGAGATGCTTGGACGAATTTTCGAAAATCTTCTTGCTGAGATCAACCCCGAAACCGGTGAAACAGCCAGAAAAGCAACAGGCAGCTATTACACTCCGAGACCAATTGTTGAGTACATGGTTGACCAAAGCCTGAAACAATACCTGGTAACTACAACTAATATTCAAGAAGGGAAGATTGACATATTGCTCGATTACAGCAAAGAATTATCAGGTCTTAATGAAAAAGAAGAGAGGCTGGTACTGGAAGCAATAAACAATGTCAGGATTCTTGATCCTGCCTGTGGTTCCGGGGCTTTCCCGATGGGCATGCTCCAAAAGATGTTACTTGTATTGCAGAAGGTTGACCATGGCGCGGAAACATCAATCCGGCAAATATTAAAGGAGATTCAGGATCCGATAAAGAGAGAAATGCTAAAGAGGAAACTCGAGGCAGCAAAGGTACTGGATGATGTTGATTTTGATGATTATGCCCGCAAGCTTAATGTAATTCAACGCTCAATTTATGGGGTGGACATCCAGCCAATTGCAGCCGACATTTCCCGGCTTCGTTTTTTTCTTTCCCTTATTGTTGACGAAGTGGTACAGGATGAGCAGCCTAATCGGGGTGTAGAACCATTGCCTAATCTTGAGTTTAAGTTTGTTTGTGCAAACACACTGATCCCGTTGCCTGAACCAGATAATTTTGAGAAAATGTTTGGTGATAGTGAAATAGTAAGGGAACTGGAAGAAATTCGCACAAAATATTTTACAGCTTCGAACGATGATAAGCCTGCAATAAGAAAACAATTTGAGGATTTACAAAAGAAACTTTTTAATTTTTTAATCCAGAATAAAGATGTTCTTAATGATCCTAACAGTCGTTTAGGAATGCTTTCTTCATGGAAACCTTTTTCTGACGAAGCTTCAGAATGGTTTGATTCAAAATGGGTTTTTGGTATTTCTGATGGATTTGATATTGTGTTGGGGAACCCACCTTATCTAGGAGAAAAAAATAACAAGGAAAGATTTCATGTTATTAAACGAACTGCCTTTGGTAAGAAGTTTTATCAAAGAAGAATGGATTATTTTTACTTTTTTATCATTTTTGGTTTACAAGCTTTAAAAGATCGTGGAGTTTTATCACTTATTACTACTAATTATTGGTTAACAGCAACAGGTGCGCAAAAATTCATCAGACCTTATATCAAGGAAACTTCAACTTTTCATAAGTTTATTGATTTTGGTGAATACAAAATCTTTGACTCAGCTCAAGGTCAACATAATTGTATTTTTATAATTACTAAACAAAAACTAACTAATGGTTGCGACGTTACAAAGGTTATTAAAGTTTCAGATAATTTACATCTTGAAGATATTCTAAATGAAATAGACAACGAGTATATTAATCATTATATTTCTCAACCACAACAAGAAATATATTCCTTAAAAACTTTAAATATTAATTTTCATGACTACAAACGCTCAAGTTTAATTGAAAAAATTAAGAAAGCAGGTATCAATAAACTTTCTGAATTCTGTACTATTACAGGTGGGTTATCTACAAGTGCTGATAAGGTGAATAATTCCAATATAAAATTTATGGATACATCTGATCTTGACGCTAATATAGGTGACGGTATCTTGGTATTAGATAAATCTGAGTTAAGAAATTTAAATCTCGATGAGAATGAATTGAAATTTATTAAGCCGTTTTTTAAGAGCACTGATATATCAAAATACTTTACTTCCAAATCTTGTGAAAGATATGTAATTTATGCTACACATGTGAATGCTGCGCAGATTAGAAAATCTAATAAATTATATGGCCATTTATTAAAATTCAAACCAATTCTAGAAAATAGAAGTCAAGATATTGAATTAGAACAGGCAATGAAAAGAGGGGACTGGTTTGTCTTAACCAATGGTCGTCCTAAGTTAAACTTTGAAACAGATAAAATTGTATGCCCGTATAGGACAAAATCATGTCAATTTGGATATAATAATCAGAATTGGTATGGAGGAAGAGATATTTACTTTCTTTTGGATTTTAAGATATCACATTTTTATCTTTTAGGGGTTTTAAATTCAAATCTAATTAGGTTCTGGCTTGAAAATATGGGTAAAAGGAAGGGAAATATTTTGGAATTATACCCAGAACCATTAAAAAATATACCTATCGTTCAAATTGAAAATACTGAGTTAATTGAAGAAATTGTCAAATTTATTATATCTAATCATGATCAAAAGAGCTATAGTAAAACATTAGATTTGATAGTTTATAAAATTTATGGTTTGCTCTATAACGAGTGTCAAATTATCGACCCAGGGATAGAGAGTCTTATTAGCGGTGAAGATTATGAACGACTCGATATTGAAGGGTTATCAAAATATGAGATTAGATAAATAGCAATAATACATCCACATGTCTATTTATGTCTTTTCCTTAAAACTGTTTCAATATTTTCCAAAGCTGATCCTTTCGCTTTGAGGAGTATCAAAAAATGATACAGCAGGTCGGCTGCTTCATTTTCAAACAACTCCATGTTGTCGTCCTTGGATTCAATAACAAGCTCCACTGCTTCTTCTCCGACTTTCTGAGCGACTTTGTTGATCCCTTTTTTGAAGAGCTTATTTGTATATGAATCAGTGGTATCTGAATCAATACGCTCGCAGATTATCTGTTCCAGCTTATAGAGAAATCCTTTTGATACCTCATCACCGAAGCATGATGTTCTTCCGGTATGGCACACCGGCCCGGCCGGGTTTACGCTAATGAGAATTGAATCATTGTCGCAATCTGCATTTATCTCTTTTACATACAGGAAATTTCCTGATGTCTCACCCTTGGTCCAGAGACGGTTTTTGCTTCTGCTGAAGAAAGTTACCTTTCCTTCTTTCCTGGTTTTTTCTAGTGCTTCTTCATTCATGAACCCCACCATCAAAACCTGGAGGGAATCGTTGTCCTGGATTACTGCAGGTACCAGGCCTTTACTGAAATCTATTTTCATATTGTTTTCTTTTAACCGCAGAGGACGCAGAGAAGAACGCAGAGGACGCAAAGGTTTAAGTTCTCATTGACTCTCATATTCTAACCTCTATATTCTCTTTTCGTAAATACTTTTTCAGATCCGGTATACTTATTTCACCAAAGTGAAAAATACTGGCAGCAAGTGCAGCGCTGCATGATGTATTATAAAAAACATCCCTGAAATGCTCCATAGTTCCCGCACCTCCTGATGCAATTACTGGAATATTAACGCTGTTGCTCACCTGACCGGTAATATCCGTTGAAAAACCGGATTTTGTTCCGTCATTATTCATCGAAGTCAGCAGAATTTCACCTGCCCCAAGCTCCTCTACTTTCTCGGCCCATTGTACAGCAAACAGATCAGTGCCTGTTCTGCCGCCATCGATCACAACAATCCAATTATCTTTTTCGAGCCTGGTGTCTATTGCCACAACAACACACTGGCTTCCGAACTGAGACGCAATTTCAGTGATAAGTCCCGGTTTTCTCACTGCAGATGAATTGATTGTGATTTTATCTGCCCCTGCTTTTATAAGAATACCAACATCTCCGGCGTTGTTGATTCCTCCTCCGACAGTAAAGGGAATATTTATCTGAGCGGCAATCCTTTCAACGAGCGATGCAAGAGTCTTCCTGTTCTCCACTGTTGCTGTAATATCAAGAAAAACAAGCTCATCGGCTCCCTGGTCCGCGTATATTTTTGCAAGTTCAACGGCATCACCCGCATCCCGCAGGTTGACGAAATTCACACCTTTGACGGTCCGGCCATCCCTGATATCGAGGCAGGGTATTATTCTTCTTTTCAGCATAGTTTTCCAAGTTCTTTTAAAGTCAGCATGCCTTCGTAAACGGCTTTCCCGATTATTGCACCTTCACACCCGGTCGCTTTAAGTACTTCAATATCTTTTAATGTTGTAATGCCGCCGCTGGCAATGAGGTTGATATCTGTTGTAGCAAGAATATCCCGATAAAGCCCGGTGGATGGTCCCTCCAGCATTCCGTCTTTATCGATATCGGTACAGATAGCATATTTTACTCCAAGTTCACGGTAAGCTTTAATAAAAGAAACAATGTCGTTGTCAGATGATTCAGTCCATCCGCATGATGATATCTTTCCGCCTGATCCGTCTGCCCCGAGAATAATCCTTTCGGGTCCGAATTCTTTCAGCCATAGAAGAAAGAGCTTCCTGTTCAGAGCTGCAACGCTTCCTCCGGTAACCTGAACGGCGCCGGCATTGAATACTGATCTGATATCATGTGAGGATCTTATTCCGCCACCGAAATCTACCTTCAGGCTTGTACCTGATGAAATCGATTCAAGAATTTTCAGGTTAACAACCTTCCTGTTTTTAGCTCCATCGAGGTCAACCAGGTGGAGATATTTCAGCCCGTTATCCTCGATCTCCTTAGCCATTTCAACAGGATCTTCATTATAGATTTTCCTTGTGTCGAAATTACCTTTGGTAAGTCGGACACATTTGCCTCCCATAATATCGATAGCTATTATTATCCTCATAACTCCAGGAAGTTTTTGAGTATTTTTTCCCCTGCAGTTGCAGACTTCTCAGGGTGGAACTGGGTTGCATAGAAATTATTTTTCTGCAATGCTGCACTGAATGGCAGTATATACTCACATGTTGCGGTTGTATCGGCACATACTTCAGGATAGTAGCTATGCACGTAATACACATCTTCTGAAGCTTTTATTCCCCTGAAAAGATTTCCTTTCAGGGTAAGAAAATTATTCCATCCCATATGAGGTATCTTGTCAACAGGCGGAAACAGTTTAACTTCAGTGTCGAAAATGCCGAGACACCTGGTGTTCCCTTCCTCGCTCGATTTGCACATGAGCTGGAGGCCAAGACAAATACCGAGTACCGGCTTTTCGAGCGAGGTTATTACCGAATCGAGACCTCTTTCCCTGATATAATTCATTGCTGTCGATGCCTCTCCAACGCCCGGAAAAATTACTTTATCTGCTCTTTCCAGTTCAATACGATCGTCGGTAATGATACTTTCATATCCAAGTCTTGTAACTGCATTCTGAACCGATTTTATATTGCCGGCATTATATTTCAGGATTGCTATCATAGTTTTCCTTTTGTTGAAGGAAGTTTATAATCATCTGTTTTTCTCACCGCAGCTTTCAGCGCTTTCGCGAAAGCCTTAAAGACAGCCTCAACCTTATGGTGCTCATTATCTCCGGAGGCGCTTATATTAATATTGCATTTTGCATTATCTGACAATGATTTGAAGAAATGAAAGAACATCTCCGATGGCATTTCCCCGATCTTTTCTCTTTTGAGTTCAACATCCCAGACAAGCCAGGGCCGTCCTCCCAGGTCGAGGGCTACCTGTGCAAGAGAATCATCCATTGGAAGCACAAAACCATACCTTTCAATACCTTTTTTTCCGCCAAGCGATTTTAGAAGAGCTTCACCCAGTGCAATTCCGACATCTTCAATAGTATGATGCTCATCAATCTTAAGGTCACCCTTTGCCTGGATGAGCAGGTCGATGCTCCCGTGCCGTGCGATCTGTTCAAGCATGTGATCGAAGAATCCTATCCCGGTGTTGATCCGGCTTTTCCCCGAGCCATCGAGATTAACCTCCACCATTATTTCTGTTTCAGAAGTTATCCTTGTAACCTTTGCTGTACGCCGGGTGTTTTTCAGGAACCTGTATATCTCATCCCATGATTCCGTTGTAAGTGCGGCTTCATTGGAAGAAGTTTTATTAATAAAAATAGCATGGCAACCCAGGTTCTTGGCCAGTTCAATATCGGTAAGCCTGTCGCCTATGACGTATGAGGATTGAAGATCTACTCCCTGTGCGAGGTACTTTGTGAGCATTGCAGTACCGGGCTTGCGCGTCGGGGCATTCTCATCAGGCATTGTATGATCTATGAATATCTCAGAGAATACAACACCTTCACCCTTCAATATCTCAAGCATCTTGTTCTGTACGGGCCAGAAGTTTTCGGCAGGGTGGATGGGAGTTCCAAGTCCATCCTGGTTGCTGACAATAACAAGCTCGTAATCAGTCTCCATAGCAATTTTTGAAAGGCTTGTTATTACTCCCGGCAGAAAGGTCAGCTTTTCGAAGCTGTCGACCTGCTCGTCTTGTGGCTCGATGACAATCGTTCCGTCGCGATCGATAAAAAGTACTTTTTTCATATTTCTTTTTTAACCGCAGAGTACGCAGAGTTTTTACGCAGAGTACGCAGATTTATACTTCTGCGTTCTCAGCGTTCTTCTCTGCGTCCCCTGCGGTTCACTTTATTTATTTGAATTCATTTAGTGTGTTTAGCAGTAAATCATTCTCTATCTTTTTGCCTACTGTGATCCTGATGCAGTTTTCAATTATACTGTGCCGGTTCCGGACAATTATATTTCTGTTAATCAGAAAATTATATAATTTGTTCGCATCTTCAACCTTTAATAGCAGGAAATTCGCATCGGATGGGTATACCTTCTTTATGAAATTCATTTTTTTAAGTTCTGCAGAAAGTCGATCCCGCTCTTTAACAATCAGTGTTACCTGTTCCCTGCTTTCATTGAATTTTTCAAGCTTTGCCAGGGCTGCCTCCTGGTTTATGGTGCTCATGTTATACGGAGGCTTGATCTTGTTAAAAAGCTTTAATATTTCCTGGTCCATAAATGCCATTCCAACCCTTGCAGCAGCCATCCCCAGCGCTTTGCTGAATGTCTGCATCACTATAAGGTTATTATAGACATCAACCAGTCCGGAGAACGATTGTTTTGAGCTGAAATCTGAGTAAGCTTCATCAATGACTACTATGCCTGAAAAATTACTGATTATCCATTCGACATCGTCACGGTTCATAGCATTTGCAGTCGGATTATTCGGTGAACAGATGAAAATGAGCTTGAGGTTTTTGTCCGTGATGTGGTTTTTAACCTTCCCGAGATCAATCTGGAAATCCTCTTTGAGTGGCACCTTTATCACATTAACATCATTCACCGCAGCTGAAACCTCGTACATTCCGTAAGTGGGAGGGAAGATCAGGACCTTGTCTGTCCCCGGGTTACAGAAGACCCTGAATGTAAGATCAATGATTTCATCGCTGCCATTGCCTAGAAATATTTTTTCAACAGGGATTCCTTTTATTTCCGATATGGCATTTTTAAGCTTTTTCTGATAAGGATCAGGGTACCGGTTCAGCGAACCGTACGGATTCTCATTGGCATCCATAAAGATACCTTCATTACCCTGGAACTCGTCTCTTGCACAGGAATAGGGGGTAAGCCCAAGTACATTTTTCCTGGCAATGCTTTTTATATCGATCATTTCTTCAATCTTATCGTTACTGAATTCTTATGTCCGGATAGTGATTCGGCTTCAGCCATCCGCTCAACAAAAGGTCCAAGCTCTTTTATTCCTTCAGCGCTGACATCCTGGAAGGTGATCTTTTTCATGAAGCTCTCTGTCGATACTCCACTGTAATTTCTGGCGTATCCGTTTGTAGGAAGAGTGTGATTTGTACCTGATGCATAGTCACCAAGACTCTCGCAGCTGTAGGGACCAAGAAAAACTGATCCTGCATTTTTTACTTTTTCTGCTTCATCGCGTGGGTTGGCAGTATTCAGAATCAGATGTTCAGGTGAGTACTCATTGCTGAATGCCATGCACTCCTCAACAGTTGAAAAAAGTATCAGCTTGCTGTTTTCAAGAGACCTATTGATAATATCTTTTCTGGGCTGAAGCTCTGTCTGCTTTTCAACTTCCGATCGTACTTTTTCCAGCACTTCAATGCTGCTTGTTGCAAGAATAGCCTGGCTGTCAGGACCATGCTCAGCCTGCGAGATGAGGTCAGATGCCACGAAGGCCGGATCGGCTTTTTCATCCGCAACAACCAGAACCTCGCTCGGACCGGCGGGCATATCAATTGCTATTCCTTCCTGCTGCACAAGTTGTTTGGCTCTTGTCACATACTGATTCCCCGGACCAAAGATCTTATAAACCCTGGGTATACTTTGAGTACCATAAGCCATTGCAGCAATTGCCTGTGCTCCACCTACCTTATAGATGTCAGTTATACCAATTGCAGAAGCAGTGTACAGTATTAAAGGATTGACCTGACCATCCTTTCCTGCAGGCGTGCAGACAGCTATAAGGCTGCATCCTGCAATTTTCGCCGGTATGCCAAGCATCAGCAGGGTGGAGAAAAGAGGTGCGCTTCCGCCCGGAACATAAAGTCCTACTTTCTCAACAGGTATACTTTTCCTCCAGCATTTTACTCCTGTTGAAGTTTCTATGACAGGCTCATTGTTAATATGTGCGGAATGAAATTTTTCAATATTCTTCCTCGCTCTTTCAATTGCCAGTTTAAGTTCAGAGGAAACTTCATCTGATGAGGATTTTATTTCTGCTTCACTTACTTTCAGCTCGTCCACGCTGGTACCGTCAAACTTCTCCGAATAATATCTGATAGCTTTGTCGCCTTCCGTACGTACTTTATAAAGTATATCCCTCACGGCATTTTCGAGGTAAGATTTGCCTATTTCAGGACGATCACAGAGGCTTTCCCATGTGCTTGCAGGGGGATTTAAAAAGACTTTCATCACATTATCATTTTTTCGATTGGTATTACCAGGATTCCTTCAGCGCCTGCTTTCTTAAGCTGATCGATCCTTTCCCAGAACTCATCCTCCTTTACAACAGAGTGCAGACTGCACCATCCTTTTTCGGCAAGCGGAAGGATGGTGGGGCTCTTCATGCCTGGAAGAATTTTTATGATCCTGTCAATTGCCGATTCAGGAGCGTTAAGCAGGATGTATTTATTCTCCTTTGCATTCTTCACGGCACGTATCCTGAAGAGAAGACGATCGAGGATTGCACATTTTTCCGCATCGAGCTTCTTGTTGCCGATAATAACTGCCTGGCTCTTAAGGATTGTTTCAACCTCATGTAATCCATTGGTTAACAGTGTGCTGCCGGAGCTCACGATATCGCAGACTGCATCTGCAAGCCCGATTCCAGGAGCTATCTCAACACTCCCGCTGATCTCCTCAATTTCAGCTTTGATGCCATTTTTTTCCAGAAAGCCTGTCAGGATCTTTGGATAGCTTGTGGCTATTTTCTTATTCTGAAAATACCTGACTCCCGGGTAACTGTCTTCCCGCGGGATAGCCAGGCTTAGCCGGCAATGAGCGAATCCGAGCTGCTCGATGATGCAGACATCCTTCTCCTTCTCAAATACCATGTTTTCTCCGAGAATGCCGATATCGGCAACCTGCTGCTCAACATACTGAGGTATGTCATCATCCCTGAGGAACAGGAGTTCAACAGGGAAATTTCTTGCAGTAGTTTTAAGGACACCGGCGCCATTCGAGAATTTTATTCCGCATTCCTCCAGGAGCATTTTGGAGTTCTCGCTCAGGCGACCGCTTTTCTGGATCGCAATTTTCAGCTGGCTCATTTCTTATTTTTTCTGTTTGGCGGTGCAGACCCGGAGGGAAACAAAAAACCCGCCTGATCTGCTCCGACGGGTTTATGATTTTATTTTTTACACAGCTATCATCTTCACCTCGTCCGAGTGGCGTCATGAAAATGATGGTGGTGTGTGGTTTTTCCGAACATTTCTTAAAAATTTCAATGCAAAGAAAGCAAAAAAATGCAGATTGTAACAAAAAACAGGAAAAAAGATTAGAAAATTCTAGTTTTTCCAGGAGTTTGAATCATTTTATATTATATTATAATAAATATAATAATATAGTATATAATATAACTTAAAATAACCGCAGGGTACGCAGATTGAAATCAGCGCAGGGTACGCAGATTAACTTTCACCTCTTTCCTTTCGCCTTTCGCCTTTATCCTTTCGCCTTTTTACACTCTCTCCGCAACCAGGTCTCCCACTTCAGTAGTCGAATATCCCATCTTACCGGCGCCCATATCCTTCAGCTTGTTGCCCGTGACAAACATTACTGATTCTTCGATTGCCCTGGCAGCCTTCTCTTCGCCAAGATGTTCCAGCATCATCCCGGCACAGCTGATCGCAGCAAGCGGGTTGATAACATTCTTGCCGGTATACTTGGGAGCAGATCCGCCGATAGGTTCGAACATCGAAACCCCTTTCGGATTGATGTTTCCACCGGCTGCGATGCCCATTCCTCCCTGTGTCATTGCTCCAAGGTCAGTGATAATGTCACCGAAAAGGTTGGTTGTCACGATCACATCGAACCACTCAGGGTTCTTAACCATCCACATGCAGGTTGCATCGACATGGTAGTATTCACGTTTTATATCCGGGTAATCAGCCTGGCCAATTTCGTGGAAAGCTCTTTCCCACAGGTCGAAAACAAAAGTGAGAACGTTTGTCTTGCCGCATAAAGCAAGCGTCTTCCTCTTGTTCCTTTTACGTGTATAATCGAATGCGTACCTGAGACACCGTTCGACCTGCATTCTCGAGTAAATCATATTCTGGATTGCCACTTCATCGGGAGTGCCTTTCATCATGATTCCTCCCGTACCGGTGTAGACATCCCCGGAGTTTTCCCTTACAACAACATAATCAATATCAGCGGGTCCCTTGTCTTTCAGCGGAGTAGCCACGCCAGGATATAATTTCACCGGTCTGAGGTTGATATACTGATCAAGCTCAAATCTTAGTTTCAGAAGGATCCCTTTTTCAAGGATTCCGGGTTTGACATCGGGATGACCAATAGCTCCCAGGAAAATTGAATCGAATTTCTTAAGCTCGCTGACAGCGTTCTCAGGGAGTACTTCACCTGTCTTAAGGTAACGTTCTCCACCGAAGTCAAATTCCTGGTAATTCAGCCTGAAACCATATTTTGATGCAGTTGCGTTGAGAACTTTTATTCCTTCCCTGACAACCTCAGGGCCCGTTCCGTCGCCCGGGATCACGGCGATGTTGTAAGTTTTACTCATGATATTAATCGTTAGTGGAATGATTTTGTGTTTTAAGTAACGAGGAGCTTCTGTCTTTTTCATATAGCCCCTCTGCAATATTAAGCATCTTTTCCGTGGCCTTGATTGCAGATTCCGTCTGGTCGGCATCAAGTCCCCTTGTCCTGAATTCATTGCCGCAGAATTCCCAGGTTATAACAGTCTCGACGAAAGCATCTGTCTTGCCTCCCGGAGGTATTGAAACCTGATAATCGATGAGCAATGGGAGTGGTTTGCCAAGCTTGTCATAAATGAGCCTGAGGGCTTTCATAAATGCATCATACTGGCCATCTCCCGAAGAAGTCTCCTGGTATAATTGTCCGTCGATCTGCACCTGGATATTGGCAGAGGGCTTCAGTCCGTAGGAAAGTGAGAGCGAATAATTTTTAATGAATATCTGGTAAATGATCTGTTCACTTCCAAGGACATCGGCAATTATGAACGGAAGATCTTCAGTTGTTACATTCTCTTTTTTATCGCCAAGTTCAATAACTCTTTGTGTCACCCTTGCAAGGGATTCGGGTGAAAGCGAGAGTCCAAACTCCTCCAGGTTCTTCCTTATTGTTGCCTTTCCTGATTGTTTACCCAGGGCGTATTTCCTCTTCCTGCCGAAACGTTCAGGAAGGAGGTTGTTATAATACAGGTTATCCTTGCTGTCGCCATCGGCATGTACACCGGAAGTCTGAGTGAAAACGTTTTCACCGATCAGCGGCTTATTGACCGGGATCCGGATACCGCTGAAGGTTTCAACTATTTTACTCGCTTTTGTTATCTCGAATTCGTTGATCCCTGTTTCAGCATTAAGCTGATCACGAAGCACACCGATCACGCTTGAGAGTGGTGCATTACCCGCGCGTTCACCCAGACCATTTATTGTTGTGTGAACTCCCTTCACACCAGCCTTAACTGCAGAATAGACGTTGGCAACAGCCAGATCGTAATCGTTATGAGGATGAAAATCGAAATGAAGCGATGGATATTCTTCCACGATTTTGCTGCAAAAGCTGAAAGTCTGATCCGGGCTCAATATTCCGAGGGTATCAGGAAGCATGAATCTTTCTATTTTTTCATTCCGGAGAGAGTCAATCATGAACCCGACATAGTCAGGAGAGCTGATCATTCCGTTGGACCAGTCTTCAAGATAAATATTCACCTCCATATCCAGAGCCTGCGCCTTGCAGATTATCTCCTTTATATCGTTTACATGTTGCTCAGGAGTTTTTCTCAATTGTTTTTCAAGATGGCGAAGCGAACCTTTGCAGAGGAGATTGATCACCCTGCCGCCTGCATCATGGATCCAGTTAAGTGAGGTATCGCCATCGACAAATCCAAGTACCTCGACCTTCTTGTGTAGGTTATTATGTCTGGCCCAGTCAGTAATCTGCTTCAGAGCTTCGAACTCGCCCTTTGAAACCCGGGCTGATGCTACTTCGATACGATCGACTCTGAGATCCTTAAGCAGTAGTTTTGCTATATGGAGCTTTTCAACCGGTGAATATGATACACCCTGTGTCTGTTCTCCATCCCTCAGGGTCGTATCCATTATTTCGACTCTCATCTTATCATGCTTTTATTTGTCTCATAACTAAGGATTTCCCTTTTCATCCCGAGAAGGAAATCAATGTCATCGAGTCCTTTAAGAAGGCATTCCTTTTTATAAGGATTGATGTTGAACCTTACTGACTGACCCGATTCCAAAACAGTAACTGTTTGCTTTTCAAGATCTATCCTGACAGGCGCGGAAGGATTGCCTGCACTCAGTTCGAGAAGATATTTGAGGTAATCTTCAGGTACAATAATGGGGAGCAAGCCATTATTGAGAGCGTTATTCATGAAAATGTCAGCGAAAAAGCTTGAGATCACAGCTCTGAATCCATAATCGAAGATAGCCCATACGGCATGTTCCCTGCTTGATCCGCTGCCGAAGTTTTTTCCGGCCACCAGTATTTTGCCTTTATAGGCAGGATTATTAAGAATAAAATCTTTATTCTCCTTACCCGTTTTGTCATACCGCCAGTCGCGGAAAAGGTTATCACCAAATCCTGCCCTGGCAGTAGCGCTCAGAAACCTGGCCGGTATTATCTGATCAGTATCAACATTTTCAAGCGGCAGGGGCACACATGATGTTTCTAGTATATCGAATTTGACTTTTGCCATTTTTATTTCTTTTTGTCATTTAACAGCTCCCTCGGGTCTGTGATTTTTCCTGTTATAGCAGCGGCCGCAGCGGTAAGCGGACTGGCAAGCAATGTTCTTGCACCTGGTCCCTGTCTTCCTTCAAAATTCCTGTTCGAAGTTGATACTGCATATTTCCCGGCGGGTATTTTGTCCTCATTCATTGCCAGGCATGATGAACATCCTGGTTGTCTGACCTCGAATCCTGCATCCTCATAAACTTTAATGAGTCCTTCGGCAGCCATTTGCTCCTCAACCCTTTTTGATCCCGGAACAACAAGAGCAATCACCTTCTTTGATTTCTTCCTGCCTTTGATCAGTTTTGCGAAAGCCCTGAAGTCTTCTATCCTGCCGTTTGTACAACTACCTATAAACACATAATCCACCGGATGTCCCAGGAGCTTCTCTCCTGGTTTGAATCCCATATACTCAAGTGATTTAAGATATGAAGCAGAAGGTTTCCCGTTTCTTCCGTCCGAAAGAGGTATTGCTGCATCAACAGCCATTCCCATACCCGGGTTGGTGCCATAAGTTATCATCGGGTTTATTGCTGAGGCATCGAATGTCAGTTCGCTGTCGAAGGCAGCGCCAACGTCAGATTTCAGGTTTCTCCATTCCTCAATGGCTTTTTCTTTATCATGTACGCCATGAAGCTGTGGGATACTCTTCCAGGTATTCTATAGTGTTTTCATCAGGTGCGATAAGACCGCCGCGGGCTCCCATCTCAATACTCATATTGCATATCGTCATTCTTCCTTCCATGCTGAGGGAGCTGATCGCTGATCCGCAATATTCAACAAAGTAGCCTGTTGCTCCGCTTGTTGAAATCTCGGATATGATATACATTATTATATCTTTTGCGGTTACACCTTCTCCCAATGTACCCTTTACATTTATCCTCATCTTCTTTGGCTTGGGCTGAACAATGCACTGCGATGCAAGCGCCATTTCGACCTCGCTTGTTCCGATGCCGAATGCTATTGTGCCAAAAGCGCCGTGGGTTGATGTATGACTGTCACCACACACGATTGTCATACCGGGCAGGGTAAACCCGAGTTCCGGACCAATCACATGGACGATCCCGTTCAAAGGATTGTTGAGCCCAAAAAATGCGATGCCATGCTCCCTGCAGTTTTCTTCGAGCCTGGCGACCTGGGTTCTCGAAAGCTCTTCTTTTATTGGCAGATGCTGATCTTTTGTGGGGGTGTTGTGGTCAGCGGTGGCAATAGTCTTCCCAGGACGAAAAACCGGTATGCCGCGGCTTTTCAATCCGTTAAATGCGACAGGGCTCGTCACCTCGTGAATGTAATGCCTGTCGATGTATAGCACATCCGGCCCGTTCTCAATTCTGCGGACAACATGGCTGTCCCAGATCTTATCGAATAATGTTTTTGGTTCCAATTCTTTATTTTTTTCTCTGTGAAGGGTGTCTCAAAAGTCCTCTTTAACCGCAAAGTACGCAGAGTTGACGCAAAGCACGCAAAGTCAAAATTCTGAAAATATAAACCTTTGCGCTCTTGGCGAAATTCTTTGCGACCTTTGTGGTTAATGGATTTGACTTTCGAGACATCCTCTTTACAGATTCAGTTTATTTTAGCTAACGCATCGATGAAAGCTTCCACGGATGCAGTTATTATATCAGTATTTGCCGAGAAACCGTAAAAAGTTTTCCCTTCATATTCAACCTGTACATGCACCTTTCCGAGGTCATCGCTGCCTCTCGTTATCGCCTGGATGAGGAATTCCTCAAGGTGCACTGTTTTGCTGATGAGCTGGCGGACAGCGGAGAAGGCAGCATCAATAGGACCATTTCCTGTTGATGTCGCAAAATGGACTTCGCCATTAATCTTCAATCCTACGGTTGCGGTCGGGATGAGCGACTTTCCGCATGAGACCTGCAGCAGGTCGAGTTTCATTGATTTTTCACCCTGAAAAACAGCGCCGGCAAGAATCCTTATATCCTCATCGTTGATCTCCTTTTTCTTATCTGCAAGAAGAAGGAATTTGTGGTAAATATCATCCAGTTCATCCTTCCCGAATTTAAAGCCGAGCAGCTCAAGCCTGTGATTAAGGGCAGCTCTTCCGCTACGTGCGGTGAGGATTATGGAAGATTCTTTGATACCAACTTCAACGGGATCGATTATTTCATAATTCTCCCTGTTTTTCAGAACACCGTCCTGGTGTATTCCTGATGAATGGGCAAATGCATTCCTTCCGACAATAGCCTTATTTGCCTGCACCGGCATGCTCATAAGGGATGATACGAGCTTGCTTGTGCTGTAAATGAGCTTTGTATTGATATCGGTCCTGAGGTTAAGATCATGATGACTTTTTATGATCATCGCGATCTCCTCGAGAGAAGTATTACCGGCTCTTTCGCCGATACCGTTGATTGTTACCTCCACCTGGCGGGCCCCGTTGATGATCCCCATCATTGTGTTTGCTGTTGCCATGCCGAGGTCGTTATGGCAATGGGTTGAGATAATTGCCTTATCGATATTTGGGACGTTGTCGATAAGGTATTTTATCTTCTTTCCATATTCTTCAGGAAGGCAGTAACCTGTTGTATCAGGGATGTTCACAACAGTAGCGCCGGCTTTGATAACAGCTTCAATGACTTTTGCGAGGTATTCATTTTCGCTTCTGCCGGCATCCTCTGCATAAAACTCCACATCATCGGTAAATTTCCGTGCATATTTAACTGCATCGGAAGCCCTTCTTATTATTTCATCGGGCGTTGTTTTTATCTTGAACTGAATGTGGAAGGGTGATGTACCTATCCCGGTGTGGATCCTTTTTCTTTTTGCATATTGAAGAGCTTCCGCAGCCACTTCAATATCTTTTTTAACCGCCCTGGTCAGTCCGCAGATAATTGGGTTTGATACAGCTTTAGATATCTCGACCACGGATTTGAAATCTCCCGGACTGGAGATCGGGAAACCGGCTTCAATTACATCGACACCCAATGCTTCGAGGGCCTGGGCAACTTCAATCTTTTCAATTGTATTAAGCTGGCACCCCGGCACCTGTTCACCATCCCTGAGGGTAGTATCGAAAATAATTACCTTTTGGTCCATATATTTTAGTCTTTTTTAAGGTTACTTATTTAATAGGCCTGAGCTTTCTCACAGCAGCGCCTGTTCTCCAAATCTCTGAATTTCCGAGTTCCTTAAGCTCATTATCAAGGACTTCCTTATAGTTCGGCGCTCCAGTGGATTGAAGTACTCTTACACATTCCTCACCCGATTTTACTTTATTATACAATTCTGTGAACACCGGAAGTGTTGCCGCTTTGAATTTAGGTCTCCAGTCGAGCGCTCCGCGTTGGGCTGTTGCGCTGCAGTTGGAATACATCCAGTCCATTCCTTTTTCATCCACGAGACGGATCAGGCTTTGTGTAAGCTCTTCGACTGTTTCGTTGAAAGCCTCTGAAGGACTGTGTCCGTTCTCACGCAGAACCTGGTACTGGGCATCCATTATGCCTGCCAGTGCGCCCATAAGAACCCCTCTCTCACCTGTAAGATCGCTGAATACTTCTTTCTCGAATGTGGTTGGAAAGAGATAACCTGAACCGATAGCAATGCCAAGAGCAATTGTTCGTTCTTCGGCTCTGCCGGTAGCATCCTGGAATACTGAAAAGCTTGAATTGATACCGGCCCCGGCGAGAAAGTTCCTGCGGACGCTCGTTCCTGAACCTTTCGGAGCTACAAGTATGACATCAATATCGGCATGTGGAATCACCCCGGTATGCTCCTTGTAGGTTATTGAAAATCCATGAGAAAAATAAAGCGCATCGCCTTTTTTAAGATGAGGCTTGAGTTTTGGCCATAGAATTCTCTGGGCGGCATCTGAAACCAGATACTGAATAATGGTTCCTTTTTCAGCAGCTTCTTCCACAGGGAACAGAGTTTTACCGGGAACAAAACCATCTTTTACGGCTTTATCCCAGTCTGCCTTGAACTCGGGCGCCTGACCGATTATGACATTGATGCCGTTATCTTTCATATTAAGGGCTTGTGCAGGTCCCTGAACACCATACCCAATTATTGCAACGACTTCATTTTTCAGAACTTCACGTGCTTTTGAAAGTGGAAATTCATCTCTTGTCACTACATTTTCGGTTACACCGCCAAAATCAATTTTTGCCATGATATTAAATATTAATGTTATGTATTTCTGGTCCTAATTATTGTTAATACTTAGTTCTGCTTCCCTTAACCTGTTTGCTTCATCCATCTCTTTCAGGTAAGCATTCAGCTCTTTTACCTGCTTTGTTATAGCAACCCGGCCGGATCGTGCAAATTGCAGGACCCCATAAGGTTCCAGTTGCATGAGGAGTCCGGCGATTTCCGGTTTGTGACCGGTTTTTTCAAGTACCACGTATTCAGGCGTTACTTCGATTATTCTTGCATTATATGATCTCACAATATGATCGATCACATTCCCGGTCATGAGTCTTTTAGTTGTTACTTTAATAAGGGCTATCTCCTGGTAAATGATCTGATCTGAAGTATGAACAAACACTTTCAGCACATCAACTATTTTTTCCATCTGCTTTGCCACCTTCTGAATCAGTTCGTTTGTTGTCTTTACAACCAGTGTAATGAGGTGTACTCCCTTAACGGCTGATTCCGAAGCGGTTATACTCTCGATATTTATTTGCCTGCGGGTAAGGATTATTGTAAGCTGATTAAGTATTCCGATATGGTTTTCTGAGAATACTGATATTGTAAATTCGTGTTTCATATTGCTGTCTTGATTTTTGCTCATATTAATATATTAATCTTACTTCCGACACCGATGAGCCTGGCTCGACCATTGGTAAAACATTACCTTCCTTTTCAACACTTATATCGAGAAGATACGGTCCTGTTGTTTTCAGCATTTCCCGCAGGCTTTCTGTCAGATTTTCCCTTGCTGAGACTTGTTTCGCCGGTATTCCGTATGCCCGGGCAATCATCACAAAATCAGGATTCACCAGCTCGGTAGAGGCATATCTTTTTGAAAAGAACATGTCCTGCCACTGCCTTACCATTCCCAGGAAGCTGTTATTCAGCACTATGATCTTTAGCGGTACTTTATAATGAAGTATTGTTCCAAGTTCCTGGATTGTCATCTGGAAACCGCCGTCTCCAAGGAAAGTAATGACCGTTTTATCGGGGGCTCCGATGGCGGCGCCGATACCTGCCGGCAGCCCGAATCCCATTGTTCCCATACCACCCGATGTGACCAGGGAATTCGGATTCCTGAACTGGTAATACCTGGCTGCAAACATCTGGTTCTGGCCAACGTCGGTAACAATTACAGCATCCCCTTTTGTAAGGTCGGAAATCTGCTTGACAACTTCCCCCATTTTGATTGAGCCATCTACAGGAGTTGTATCCTGCTTAATAACTTTATCCCTTTCAGTTTTATCAAGTATTCTGAATTCCCTTATCCATTTCTCAAAGGAGTTCTCCTTCACAAGCGGTAAAAGGAATTCAAGCGCTTCCCTGGCATCGCTGTGTATCTCGACATCAACCTGCACATTCTTATTGATCTCAGCTTCATCAATTTCGATGTGAATTATCGAAGCCTTGTTGGCATACTTCTTAAGATTCCCTGTTACCCTGTCGTCAAAGCGCATCCCGATAGCGATAATAAGATCAGCTTCATTTGTCAGCATGTTTGGTCCGTAATTTCCATGCATTCCGAGCAATCCCGTAAATAAACGGTGATCAGAAGGAAAAGCTGAGAGACCAAGAAGTGTAAGAGCTACAGGAATTCCGGTTTTCTCGGCAAAAGTTCTTAAGGCACCCTCAGCCCTGGAAATAAGGACACCATGACCTGCAAGAATAATGGGTCTTTCACAATGATTGATCATTATTGCGGCCGATTCAAGGGCTTTTGTATTTAATACTCTGTGTGGATTGTAACTTCTTATATATGTGCATTTTACATATTTAAAAAGAAACTTTTCAAATTGTGCATCCTTTGTAATATCGACAAGAACCGGGCCCGGTCTGCCTGAATTTGCAATGTAGAATGCTTTTGCCAGGGTTTCGGGAATGTCTTCGGCTTTCTTCACCTGGCAGTTCCATTTCGTCACTGGCATAGATACCCCGATAATGTCCGTTTCCTGGAATGCATCGGTGCCGATAAGACCTGAAACAACCTGGGCTGTGATAAATACCACCGGGACAGAGTCAAGAAAAGCATTGGCAATACCTGTCACCAGGTTTGTAGCGCCGGGTCCGGAAGTGGCAAAGCAGACACCCGGCTTTCCTGTTACCATTGAATAGGCCTGGGCAGCATGTGCTGCCCCTTGTTCATGGCGGGAGAGATAATGCTTAAGTACTCCTTCAAAATCAAGAAGCTTGTCATAAACAGGCATTATTGCTCCACCCGGATAGCCGAACACTGTGTCAACACCTTCCTCAATCAGGCATCTTAAAATTGCTTCAGCTCCGGTCATTTGTTCCTGACCGTTTACTTTCATCACTGGTTGTTCTTCAGTCTTCATTTTATGTGTTCTTAAGAATCTTGTAAATTAATTTTCTTTATTTCTCCCCCTCTCCCTTTCTCCCCCTCTCCGTTTCTCAAATGATCCTCACTGCTCCTGTATCGGCTGAGCTCACAATCGCCGCATAGGCTCTCAGGGCCGCTGAAACAGTTCGGTTTCTTTTCGCAGGTTTGTATGACAGTGATCCTTTGAGCTCTTCTTCTCTTTTCCTGCTATTAAGCTCATCATCAGACAGGAGGATGTTCATCTTTCTTGAGGGTACATCAATCTCTATAATATCTCCGGTCCTGATGAGTGCAATTTCTCCTCCCGCAGCAGCTTCGGGTGAGATGTGACCGATAGAAAGTCCTGAGGTGCCACCCGAGAATCTTCCGTCAGTAATAAGTGCACATGATTTGCCCAGGCCTTTTGATTTGAGCCAGGAGGTGGGGTATAACATTTCCTGCATCCCAGGGCCGCCTTTGGGTCCTTCGTACCTGATCACGACGACATCACCTGCTTTAACATCACCGTTGAGGATACCATTAACAGACTCTTCCTGTGATTCATACACTTTTGCAGGGCCCTTGAATTTAAGTATTGAAGGGTCTATTCCGGCAGTTTTAACAATACAACCTTTTGAGGCGATGTTTCCGTAAAGAACTGCGAGGCCGCCATCATTGCTATAAGCATTTTCAATCGATCTTATGCATCCGTTTATACGATCCTTGTCAGGTTCTCTGAACATTAAATCCTGTGAACCCATAACAAGATTTTTTTTCATTGCCGGAGCGCTGCCATAAACGCTGGATGCTTCTGCATCAGCTTTTCCTCCCATTATGTCCCAGTGTTCAAGCGCTTCACCAACGGATTTATAATCGAGGCGCAACACTGATTTATCAATCAATCCTCCACGGTCGAGTTCTCCCATGATGCCCAGAATACCTCCGGCACGGTTTACATCCTGGACGTGATAATGTGAGCTCGGAGCAACCTTGCAGATGTTTGGTATCGATCGTGAAAGTCTGTCGATATCCTTCATCGTGAAATCAACACCTGCCTCATGTGCAACTGCAAGCAGGTGGAGAACAGTATTTGTGGAGCCTCCCATCGCTATATCGAGTGACATTGCATTCTCAAAAGCTGCTTTTGTTGCAACAGATCTTGGAAGCACAGATTCATCTCCTTCGTAATAATATCTCCGAGTAAGATCAGTTATCAGGCGGGCAGCTTTTTCAAAGAGACTGATCCTGTTCCTGTGTGTGGCAACAACAGTTCCATTACCGGGAAGAGACAATCCGAGAGCCTCTGTAAGACAATTCATTGAATTTGCCGTGAACATTCCGGAGCATGAGCCACAGGTAGGGCAGGATGACTGTTCTATTGTATTAAGCTCTGCCTCACTCACGGAGCTATCGGCAGCGGCTATCATAGTATCTATCAGATCGAGGTATTTACCATTCGCATAACCAGCTTCCATTGGTCCGCCTGATACAAAGACAGCAGGTATATTTATTCTCATGGCTGCCATCAGCATTCCCGGAGTGATCTTATCACAGTTGCTGATACATATCATGGCATCGGCACAATGAGCATTCACCACATATTCCACACTATCAGCAATGAGTTCTCTTGATGGAAGCGAATAAAGCATGCCATCATGTCCCATAGCTATTCCGTCATCAATTGCTATGGTGTTGAATTCTGCCGCGAAAAATCCTTTTTTAGCGATTTCATTTTTTACGATCTGGCCAATCTCATGAAGATGGACATGACCCGGTACAAACTGGGAGAAAGAGTTCACTATCGCAATAACCGGTTTCCCCATTTGTATTTCAGTCATTCCGTTTGCACGCCAGAGACTCCTGGCTCCTGCCATATTCCTTCCTTCTGTTGTCCTGGAACTCCTGAGCTGAATCTTCATTTTCTTATTATTTTTTTATAAAAAAAGCTCCCCGGTTTCCCGGAAAGCTCTGTATACTTTTATCAATACATATTATTCCCGGGTCACATGCTCGTGGCAATAATGAGGATGAGGACTATAATATGTATTAAAGATTTTTTCACTTTTTATTTTAAAATGACGGACAAATGTATCTATTTTTTTAATAAATCAAATAAAAAAAGA
This sequence comes from uncultured Bacteroidota bacterium, assembly GCA_963744745.1. Classification (GTDB taxonomy): domain Bacteria; phylum Bacteroidota; class Bacteroidia; order Bacteroidales; family VadinHA17; genus LD21. The sequence continues at coordinate 1,153,296 of CAVUVD010000014.1, forward strand.
GTTTTTCTTTTAATTTAATCACTTATTTGGAGCAATTAGTCACATCTATCCGGTTGTTTGTAACTACAATACAGCGTATTAACAGGGATCAGGCGGGTCAATTGAACCAGATAACAGGATTTTTCACCGGCAGGTTCCTTATTATCTCATCTGTTTCTGGATAATGCCCGAGCGTTTGCCAGGTTTCATACCAGTTTTTTTCAGAAAATTGAAATGATCCAAACAACAGAAAAGGTTGAGCGACCGGCCATTCATCCCAGAACATAACATCTTTCCTGAACGGCCATCTGTCTTTATCAGCAACATAAGGATACATAAATTCTATTCCTTTCCTGATAGATTTTCCATCAGGAGTGGTGTAGTTCCAAAGGTCATTTTTATTGTCTGACAGGATAAGGCAGATCATTGTCATGGCATCAAGGTTGAAGAGTGAATAGCCATAAGGTTTTGTCCTGTTTATCTCAAGAGGAAAGCTTCCGTCAACTGCCATTTGGCCGGGTAAAAGGATTTCCTTATATCTCTTCCTGCATAATTCAAGCACTTCCTCATTCAGAGTTAGCCTGGCGAATGAGGCTGCCTGCATTACCCAGCATGTTCCATGATTATTTGAGGCATTCATCTCGTCTATCCCGTATTTGTGTGTAAGAAGCCATTGCAGGTATTCGGCAAACCAGCTTTTAATCGTTACCAGGAGCTCTTTTTCAACACAATCCGATCCTTCCATGATGATAATTCCCTTCGCAACATCGATTAAATGAACAGTATCGATTATGCCGATCCCTCTGCCTGAAAACCTTCCTTTAATAGCCTGTGAGTAGAGCAGTGACGGATTCATTCGGGTTAAAGGATCAGCGAACCAGGCCTTAAGATGAGCAAAGGCATGTCTGACATATTTTTCATCGCCGGTTATCTTATATGCAGATGCAAGTGTCCCGACTATCATGCTGAGTCTGATCACCGCCTTCCTGTGATCGGTAAAATTCTCAGGATTGGTCATGCCATCACGCTGGATATAGGGTCCCTCCGGATTCACCGGATCAGGCCACCAGTAATCGCCTTCAGAATAAAAATCATGCACTCCCCCTGAACTTCTCGGACAAATGTATATTGTTATTGTCTGTGGCTCTTCTTTCAGATATCTCTCAGCCTGGTTTATAACTTCTTTTTTGAGAAAGTCAATTGCCTCTTTTTCATAATTCTCCTTTGGAATCATGCCCGGAAACGAGGCAGAAATGAGGAAAAACAGAACTAAAAAGATCTTTGTCATGGTATTTCTTCTGGTTATGGTTGCATTCTTAGTGGGCGCATTGACACGGAATCTTGAAGATCAGAGGTTAGTTTAGACCTGAAATCCTGCTGTGTTACTAAATTAACACATTCGAAATATCAAAAAAAAATTTTAACTTTTTTTGTACATATTCTAAATATTTTTTAATATTGTAAAGATACTGGATGTAAAAAATGATGGATTGATAACTCGTTTTTCAGAAATTTTAACATTCTGTAACAGAAAGGTAATACCAGGGGAGATTGGAGAGTACGGATCGTAAAGATGGTTTTTAGCAAGATTAAGACTCAAACTTTCTATTTATAAACCAACTAACCTAACCAACCACCTATGAAAACCCTCAGTCATAAAAACAGTAAGTGTCAGATGTTTCGTTAACGTACACGGACCAAAGTTCGTTTAACTTACACGTATTCATCTTCAACCCATCAAACATTTAATGCATGAAAAACAATAATGAAAAGCGATTGCTTTTTGTCAGAAATGCATGGTTCACATTCATCATGACAAAACTTTGCATTTTGTTTCTCCTGTGCCCGGTGGACGCCTTTTCAGCAACCGGCGAACAGCAGGCAATCACGGGGAAAGTAAATGACGCAACAACCGGTGAACCTCTGACCGGAGTAACCATTCTGGTTAAGGGAACCACTACAGGTGCTTTGACAGATTTGAATGGTAGTTTTACGATTCCTGCTACAAGCAATGAGCCTGTCACATTACAGATCTCATTTATCGGATATTCTGCCCAGGAAGTAAATGCACAACCCGGTATTGCTATTTCAGTAGTTCTCAGTCAATCCATGACAGAAATGCAGGAAGTTGTGGTTGTGGGATATGGTACACAGAAAAAAGAAAGTGTCGTTGGAGCCATAACCCAGATTGGCAGTGCCAGCCTTATGAAAGCGGGTACGGTAAGCGTTACAAACGCAATTGCCGGTAAGCTCTCAGGTGTTTTGACTATTCAGCAAACCGGTGAACCAGGTTCGAACGCAGCTGAAATATATGTCCGTGGTCTTTCAAGCTGGAACGGCTCTGCCCCGCTTGTACTTGTAGATGGGGTAGAGCGTGATTTTACTTATCTCGATCCGAACGAAATCAATACAATATCAGTTCTGAAAGATGCATCAGCCACTGCAGTTTTTGGAGCAAAGGGAGCGAACGGTGTAATTGTGGTAACCTCCAAGAGGGGGACATTGGGAAAACCCAAATTCGATTATTCATTTGCTTACGGAGTGCAAAAGGCAACCAGGATCCCGAAGCATATTGATTCATACACAACAATGAGCCTTCTGAATATTGGCAGAATGAACGGGCAGCAGTTCGGTGATTTACTACCAGACAAAATACTGGAGGAGTATCGCAATCCTTCAACCCCTCTGAACTCACTCCGTTATCCGAACACGAACTGGTTTGATATTGTTACAAAGCCTTTTGCACCAACAGGGAATGCAAATATGAACGTGACCGGGGGTACAGAATTTGCCAAGTACTTCCTTTCACTCGGGTATCAGTATACAGGTGATTTTTTCAAAGGAACCAAACAGGGATATGTTGATAACAGGTACTGGAGCCATCAGATGAACTACAGGATAAATGTGGATTTTAACCTGACAAGGACAAGTACTCTTTCATTCAATGTGGCAGGAGAACTTGATCTGAAAAACAGCCATTCAAGCTCGCCATGGCGAAATCTTTATTCGACGGGTCCGTCACGTTATCCTGCTTATTTCCCGGAGTGGGTCCTCGAACTTGTTCCTGATCCCGACTATCCCGACGACAGAGGAAGAAGGTTGCAGCAGAACTTCGGAGAATACACATCAAATCCCTATTCAAGCATGGTTCAACCCAGCTTTAACAGGGACCTTGGATCAAGACTCTTCACCGACTTGATATTCAATCAGAATCTTGATGATCTTCTTAAAGGCCTTTCTTTTACAGGGAAGGTAACATTAAATACTTTCTACAAAAACAGGCAGATGACTCTTAGCTATACAGAGCCTGATTACCTGCTTTACTACGACCGTATCGGCGTAGATGCCAATGGGGATGGAAAGGTCGATCAGAATCCCTGGTACCGTTCAGGTCAGGGTAACGATGTATACTATCCTGCACCGATGGATATCAATGTTGGCGGTTTACTGACGGGTGGTAATAATAAATATTATAGTGACCTTTATTATGAAGCTGCCCTTAACTATACAGGTACATTTGGTCGACACAACGTAACGGGACTTGCGCTTTTCAACCGTCAGCAGAAAAATTCCGAGACTGATTTTCCCTACTACAATGAAGGCCTTGTAGGGAGAGCAACATACGATTTAGATCATAAGTACCTGTTTGAGTTCAATGTGGGATATACAGGGTCGGAAAGATTTGCGCCCGATAAAAGATTCGGTTTCTTTCCGTCAGCAGCTCTTGGGTGGGTTGTTTCTGAGGAAAATTTCTTCAAGGCTGCCCTCCCGTGGATGAACAAATTCAAGATCAGGTATTCAGACGGTCTTGTCGGAAGTGATTATGCAAGAAACCGTTGGCTGTATATTTCGGAATATGAACTTGATAATGTCAATTATATACACGAAGGGCTCGTTGCAAACCCATATGCTCAATGGGAGGAAGCGCACAAGCGCGACCTGGGCTTTGAGATTGGTATTTTCAGGAACCTGTTCACTTTTAGCGTCGACCTGTTTGACGAATACCGTGATCAGATGCTTGTTGTTCCGAAATCGAAGCCGATGCTTATAGGTAACAAATACAAAGAGCAGAATCTCGGAAGTCTTAAGAAACATGGTATTGAGCTTGAAGCTGAATTCAGGAAGATGTTGAGTCCGAACCTTGAATTTTATGTAAAGGGGATATTCGGTTTCAACGAAAACAGGGTTCTGTATAAGGATGATCCTATAAATGCTCCGGAATATACAAAGCTCGCAGGTAAACCGCTAACAGAAATGCTTAGTTCAGAGTTTCAGATCGAAGGACTCGAACTTAGCGGTGTTGAACTCACCGGGTCAGGTTATTATCAAACAGTGGATGACATTCACAGGAATCCTGCAGCAATCAATATGACCAAACTTGTAATCGGTGATTACAAATATCTGGATTATGATGCGGACGGAACAATTACAATCCTTGATAAATATCCTATTAAAGGTTTGACATATCCTCCGATTACATATTCATTCTCCGGAGGATTTACCTGGAAGAATTTCGATTTCAACTTTATGTTCCAGGGAAACATCGGAAAATATGTTCAGTTCAATCAGGGATTTGAATGTGAATTCATTAAGGGAGACTGGCGTGTTCATACATCACAGCTTGACTATTGGACTCCTACTAATCAGGACGCTAACCACCAGACAATACATTACAGTGGCAGCAGCAGTCAGGATAACTTATTCTGGGGAGGCGGTGAAGCAGACAGGGGCTACTATGTTATGATCGAAGACCGGTTTTTCAGAAATGCAGATTATCTGAGACTTAAAGACCTGTATATTGGTTATACAATTAAATCACCCGCTCTTCAGAATTCATTAAATATCTCAAATCTTCTGGTTTATATAACGGGAAACAACCTTTTTACATTAACAAAACTTATAGAAGGTGACCCTGAAAGAAAAGATTTCCAGCAGGGGTTCTATCCGATAATGCTCACGGCAAAACTGGGGGCGAAAGTTGTCTTCTAACCAATAAATCACTGTACAATGAAAAAATATATAATATACCTTACTTTTTTCTTTCTCAGTGTTGTAATGCTTCCCTCGTGCCTGGAGAAATATCTTGATGTAGCACCGGAAGCAGGAATTACTGAAGAGGAGGTTTTTGCCAAATATGAAAACTTTGTAAACTTTTTTAACGCTGTTTACGATGGGAGGAAGTATTTCACCGATGGCTGGAATGATTACAGTATCAAAAATGGATTCCCAATGTATTTCGATATGTGGGACCAGAAATATACCTGGGATGGACTGACTGACTGTGTCGACGGCGGCAGGTATATGGAAGGCCATACATTTAAGGCGGGCCAGGTTGCTGGTTTTGTGAATAAATTCACATACGATGGAAAAAGAAGGCCGATTCTTGAGTCAATGTTTACATCTATCAGAATCTGCAATAAATCCCTTGAGAATATCCGTCTTCTGGAGCAGAACTTCATTGATACCATTGAAATTAATGATCTTAAAGGACAGATTCATTTCGTAAGAGCTTTTTCACACTTTACATTATTCAGAATCTGGGGCCCGATGCCTTATATTACCAAAACTCTTGATGAAGGTGACCAGTTCGACCTCGCAAGATTATCGAAACATGAAACCCTCATTCAGATAGCAAAGGACTTCGATACGGCTGCTGTTTATTTTGCCAGGGCAAACAAGATGAGAAGAGATCCATTCCCGGGAATGGCCGGTCATTTAGCAGATTCAAGGCAGGTCCGTCCTACAGGTGTAGCAGCAAAAGCGTTTAAGGCAAGAGCCCTCCTGTATGCAGCAAGCCCTTTGAATAACGAAATGGGGCAAGCTGACTGGGAAAATGCAGCGAAAGCAAATTGGGAAGCTCTCAGACTTGCTGAAGATACTTACAGGTACTCACTTCTGAGTAATCTCAACAACAGGAGAAACCTCTACTACGGGCAACAATATACGAATGAAGTCCTTTGGGGCTATACCTGGGGTTCCCAAAACTGGAACTGGGGTAACTGGCAGGGAATAATTAATGGTATTTTCGGTGCAAGTACCTCCTCATGGTCAGGATCGTGCCCAACCCAGAACTGGGTGGATAAATATGAAACAAGGTGGGGTGAAGCCCTGAATACACCTGAAGACAGAGCCAAAGCCATAGCTGCAGGGCACTATAATGAGCAGAATCCTTATGCAAACAGGGATCCGCGTCTCGACTATGACGTGATTGTAAACCAGGGTGCGTGCCAGGGTTGGACAGCCGGAAAAGCTCAGATATACTATACTGTAAAGTCTGATGGCTCAATCTCATATTCTGAACTTCTTGACAGGAATTATCTGGGAAGAACATTTACAGGATATTATGAAAGGAAGAGGTGGGCTAACCAGAGTCAGAAAGCTCAGAACTCGGCAACAATCTCTACCCCGCTGATTCGTCTTACTGAGCTTTACCTGAATTATGCCGAGGCTGCAAATGAAGCTTACGGCCCAACAACTCCGATGCCAGGTGCAACAATGACCGCAGCTCAGGCCATAAATGTTATCAGGTCCAGAGCAGGCCAGACCAATATTCTTCCGGCTTATACAAGCAGTAAAGAAAACTTCAGGGCGAGAATCAGGAATGAACGGAATGTTGAATTGTCATTTGAAGGACATTATTATTTTGACATCCGGAGGTGGAAGGATGCTCCTCTTGCTTATTCCAGCACTATCATGGGAATGGATATCGAGAAGCTTCCAGCAGGGTATAACTCAACACTTTATCCGACCGGCTTCAGGTACACAAGGATCACACTGCCAAAGGAGAGACAGACTAATTGGAAAGATGCTATGTATTATCTGCCTTTCAATGTTGAAGATATGTTTAAGATGAAAAATTTCGTTCCAAACGAGGTTTGGTAACATAAACCTGTAAAAATGATTTTTATGAAATACAATTATGTAAACCAACCAATCAAATATGCCTGGATTATCCTTCTGATTATTTGCTCCGGCACAGTTTTAGGACAGGAGACAGAAAAGAAGCCAAGGCAGGTGGTAAATGTAACTCTGCAGGTTGTTGATGAAACCGGTAATCCAATACCTGAGGCTTCAATTGTCATTGGTGAAGGTATCATCCATACCAATACAGATGAAAAAGGAGTGGTTACTTTCAGCTCGAACCCCAACGACTATATCAGCATACATGCAAGAGGCTTTGAAAAGTATACCGGAACTGTTTCAGTCGCAATTACCCAAGGATCAATAACCCTGGTAAGATCAAAGCTTTTCATGACCTCCGATGATGATGTTGAACTTCCTTTTATAACAGTTAAAAAAAGGAATATAACCGGAAGCACATATGTGTTGAATAGTGATCAGCTTGAAAAATATCCTTCAACAGACATCCGGAATGGACTGACAGGTTTTGGCGGTGTGGAAATCAGGGAAAACTTCGGAGCCCCCGGGATTAACCCCCAGGAAAATACCGGTCTGTTCGGAGCTCAGGAAAAAATAAATGTCTCCTCAAGGGGTAGAACAATGACATTCGTCGTTGACAATGTTTATACGGATATTACTGAACTTCCTCTCGATCCCGGAGAAATCGAATCGGTTTCAATAATCAAGGACATAGCAGGCAAGACAATGTTCGGACCTGTTGGTTCTGACGGCATTATTTACATAAAAACAAAAAGAGGCTCACCGAATGAACGTATCCTCACAGCCAATTTCGAAAAGGGTATTGCCGTAATCGACAGGATGCCACAATGGGCATCGGGCGCTGATTATGCAAGATTAAATAACCAGGCCCGGCAGAACAGCGGATTTACAACTCTTCCATATTCCGAATATGAGATAGAGCAGTATGCAAAGAATGATCCTTATGATAAAGTATATCCAAGCATTAACTTTATGGATATGATGCTCAAGGATACAAGATCATTCACAAGAGCTAACCTTGCATCCAGGGGGGGAAACGACCTTGTTCAGTATTCTGCCTATCTCGGATATAATGGCGAAGGAGATATTTATAAAATCGGGGCACAGGCAGATTATAGCAGGATTTCCACAAGATCGAACATTGATATAAAATTGAATGATAACATTAAGCTTGGTTTTGACTTCTATGGTAACCTTGGAATAAGACGATCTCCGAACTATGGCTGGAACGTGAATTTCACAAACGAAAATACTTCAACAAACACGGTTCTTGGCTTGACAGAATTACCTGATGCTCTGGTTCATATGGCTGCAATACCGCCTGTTGCATTTCCTGTCTATGCAAATTATGATTCCATTTCGATGACCCCCTGGTATGGTGTGACTACCGCGTACGGAATAAATCCAATTGGTAACCTCGAGGGTAACGGATACTATAAAGATCAGGGAAGACAGGGATCGGCTAATGTGATCCTCGATTATGATATGAAAGGACTACTCAAAGGACTGAAATCAAAAACATTCCTTGGTTTCAATACCTATAACCTTGTAAGAATAGGAAAAGTAGAGGATTATATAGCATATATTGCCAAACCGGGTGTTTCGCCTGTTACAGGCAATGATACTCTTCCTGTAACGTTGACCAAAGTCCATCTTGGTGTTGACCAGGCTAATATGGCTAAGCTGATGGACTATTATTTCCAGAGATATGCATTCTTTCAAAACATCAGTTTTGACAGAAGTTTCGGAAAAAGTCATCTTGCAGCTTCCGCTACCTACTACTATTACAAGACTTTTAAGAATGAAAGGGAGGAACCTGAAAGGATGCAGAACGGTATCCTTACAGGTATATACTCCCTGGATGATAAATATACTATCAGCGCTGTCCTGAACTATTCCGGAACCTACAGTTTTGCTGACGGGAAACGTTATAAACTCTTCCCCGCAATAGGTGCCTCTTGGGTCGTATCAGCTGAAAATTTCATGAATAACGTGAAATTCCTGGATTTCCTTAAGCTAAGAGCTGAATATGGAACGATTGGGATGGAAAACTTCAGGTCACCTTACTTGTACAGGGATAACTGGTCTTATAATAGCACCGGAAATGCTTTTGGTGCACATTCGAGTAACCAGTGGTTTGGTAGCGGTACTGATGCCAACGTCCAGAGGGCATGGCCATCAAGAATCGGCAATCCTAATCTTTCCTGGGAGTTATCGCAGGAACTTAGTGCCGGACTGGATGCATTGCTGATGGCCGGAAAACTTTCTCTGGAAGTTACCTATTTTAATACTGTAGTTAAAGGGCAGATTGTTCAGCTTCAGAACTCCCTTCCCTTTGTGCTGGGACTGTCAGGGGCAAGACCATATGCGAATTATAATGACACCAAATTTGATGGTGTTGAATCAATTATTCATTATACCGATCGTATTGGAAGCTTTTCCTTCAGTATTGGTGGTAGCGCTTCCACTCAGAGGAGTGAGAGACTGAAATATGATGAACCGGATTACAGGTTTAATTACCAGTCAAGGGTTGGAAAACCTGCCGATGCCATATACGGATTACAGTATCTTGGAAAATTTGAGAATGATGAAGAAGCCCTGATTGTTCCGCAACTCTTTGATGCGGTTTTGAAAGAAGGAGATCTCAAATATGCTGATATGAACAGCGATGGTGTGGTGGATGATAATGATGCCACTATGATCGGACATGGTTATCCGAAACTGATTTATTCAGTCGATGCTGATCTCAGATACAGGAACTTCGGACTGAGCCTTGTTGGTGCAGGCAGAGCATTCTTCGATGTAGGCTTTACCAGTATCTATTTCATGAATGGCTGGGGGGATAACAACTACTCTGAATTTGTCAAAAATAATATAGGTGGAGCATATCCAAGATTGACCTACTACAGGGTGAACAATAACTTCCAGATGTCCGATTTCTGGTTGAGAAAGGGTGACTTTTTCAAGATACAGGCAGTTGAGTTGTCGTATAACCTGCCTTCAGGCATTACAAGCCTGATAGGTTCACGTGGCGTGAAAGTCTATCTGAGGGGTGCTAACCTGTATACCTTTAGTGATATAAAGGAGGTTGATCCTGAGGCTACAACATCGGGTGTCTACAACTATCCCTTGTACCGGACATTCACGGGTGGTATAAAACTCATTTTTTAACCAAGTAGAAAATTGAATATGAGAAAGATAATATTATTCGGATTCCTGCTGATTTCCTTCTATTCCTGCGTCGATTACCTGGAGCCTTATCCAAATGCCGACAGGGATGGAGATAAGCTTTGGAAATATGCAACAAACATCCAGGGATTGGTTGGACAAGCCTATGAGTATGTAAACACGACCAGGAATTACAGCGATAATGAGGGTATTTTTCTTGACGGAGCAACCGATAATGCGGTGATCACTTCGACCACACATAGCATGAGAAGACTTGCTGTGAACACTCTGACTATCGGGATGGATCCCTTCCTTACTTACTGGAACAGAGATTACCAGGGAATTTATCTTGTTAACCTTTTCCTTAAAGATTATCATGGGTTGAATACGCGTTTTCTGGTGAATAATCATTTTAACGATATACTCAGAAAGCGTCTGCATGGAGAAGCATATGCATTACGAGCCTGGTTTTATTGGGATCTGCTGATGAAATTCGGCGGGAGGGGCGGTGGAAATCTTCTTGGCGTACCTATAATCCTTGAGCCAAGTGATGTGACCATGGAGAACAACCTGGCCAGGAATACATATGATGAATGTGTTGCCCAGATCATAAAGGATTGTGACTCAGCTTACAAATACCTGCCTTTAGCGCATCGCGATTTCCTTGTTACCGACCCGAACGATCTGAGTTATCTCGGCGGAAAGAACTGGGGCCGTTTTGACGGGATTTCCACAAGGGCAATTAAGGCTATGGTGTATCTGACATGGGCAAGTCCAAGATTCAATCCTACAAACGATAAATCACGTTGGGACCTTGCAGCCAAAAATGCATTTGAAGTTATTAATTTCAAACTGACCAGGGATAATGTAACAAATGGATTCAATCCGGTTAACGGAGTCACGTGGACTGATCCGAACAGCCCTGAAATAATTATGACTACAAGGTACTACAATAATAATTCTGATATAGAGAGAATTCTGCATCCCGGGGGATTCCAGGGATATGGAGAAATAGGTCCTACCCAGGAACTTGTCGATGCATTCCCGATGGCAAACGGCCTGCCTATTACTAACCCTGCCAGTGGTTATAACCCGGCAAATCCTTACGCGAACCGTGACCCCCGGCTCTATGCTACGGTATTCTATAATACTGCACAGCTCAGGCAGAACAATACCGGAACAGTATGGTACACCTTTGAAAACTGGTCGAACGGAGGCAAGGATGCTGCAGGCAGAATTTCAACCAACACACGTACAAATTATTATGTGAAAAAATTCATTTACATGGGTTTTCTGCCAAGTGCCGCATCTCCTACACGCCAGCCACATTCAAAATTTATCATACGATGGGCTCAGATGCTTCTTACCTTCGCTGAAGCTGCAAATCACTCAGTAGGTCCCATCGACAATTCAACATATGGAATGTCGGCAAGAACAGCTATTCAATACCTGAGGGCTCGTAAGACTGATTTCAATTTCTATAATGGTCTTGGTACTGCAGTACCTGGTGCCCCTGATTCCTATCTCTCATCTGTAGCATCACAGGGAGAAGTTGCTTTTGATGCACTTGTGAAAAATGAAAGAAGAATTGAACTGGCCTTTGAAGGAGTAAGATTCTTCGATCTTCGCCGTTGGACAACCGATGCTGACTGGGCATCTGTCATTAATCAGCCTGTACATGGAGCTGGCATTGTAAGGAATGCAGATAATTCCTTTACATATGATCTGAAAAATACAATCGTTGAAGAAAGATTATTCACTTCTCCTTACCTTCCCATTCCTTATTCGGAAATACTGAGGATGAGTAACCTTGTTCAAAACGAAGGGTGGGAATCATGGAACTAACTAATTAAAAGAAAATGTTATGAAAAAATATTTTATTATTCTTTTGATTTCAGTGATGGCGGTCTCCTGCTACGAGGATTATATAACTGATTTTAATTATACAGGCGTATATTTCCCATATCAGGTAGATGTCAGAACCTTTGTTGTCGGGGAAGGAATGAAAATTGAAATCGGGGTTGCACTTGGCGGAGTACGTGAAAATGACAGGGACCGTTTTGTTTCATTCATGGTTGACAATTCACTGATAAACGCCGAGATGTTATACAGGTTTAAGAATCTTTCTTCGGACTACATCAGGGATGCATCTTCAAACGTAACCGCGCTTTCACTCATTCCGGCGAATTATTATAACATTAGCGATGCTGACAATATGATAATCAAGTCGCGTGAACATTCAGGCTATGTTGTATTACGCCCCGACTCTGCTTCTTTCCTCGCAGATCCGGGAACTCTGACTGCCAGATATGTATTACCGTTAAGAATTACAAGCGCTGATGCCGACAGCGTCATAAAGAAGAAGAACTACTCTGTTGTAGGCCTGAAATATGAGAATATGTTGTTTGGCAATTATTGGCATGGTGGTGTTACCATTGTAAAAGATGCCGGAGGAAACACGGTTAATACTATTAACTACTTCACCAGTATCCCGATGGTTGAATCGAAAATCTGGAAACTGAAAACAAGCGGCCCAATGACACTGGTAACCAATGGATACAGCAACCAGACATCAACGGTCAAAAACGAGGTTTCTCTGACTTTAAACAGCGGGACAATCACTGTTGCCAGTGCTCCAGGTTCAACTTTTACAATTCAGCCTGACGGTGAAAGTACCTTTAACCAGGCAATACTGCTGCAGAACAGGAAGATATTCCTGAAATACAAGTACACCGATCCTGCTTCCAATCTCACATATTATTGTACAGATACTTTGGCATTTCGTAACAGGATCCGTGATGGGGTCAACGAGTGGCAGGACGAAAATCCTTCACACTATGGTAAATAGAGTGTAAGCTCCTCCGGGGGGATTAAATTTAAAAGAAAATCAAGCATTGCTTATAATTACAAGCGATGCTTTTTTTTATACCATTTTTATTACCCGATTCTGCATTTATTGATTCTGGTTTTTTTATTAAATTGTACATCCGATTACAAACTGACACCATGAAGATCTGCTCTCGAATTTTTCTGGCTATGATTGCTATACTGCCATGCTCCGGACAGGCAATGGTAATAGAGGCTGCTCATGCAAGCCAGAGAATAGAAAAAACTATTAATTCAAACTGGACTTTCAATTACTTCCTTTCAGAATCAGCAGATAAAGGTTATGAGGCGCCGACCTATAACGATTCCAAATGGCAGGCAATCAGCTTACCTCACACATGGAGCACCTACGAAACGACTGGTGAAGCTCATCCTTTCATGAGAAACGCATCTGAATCGGATAATCCGTACTGGTGGAATGGCTGGGGGTGGTACCGGAAGCATTTTACTCTTAATCAGAATTATTCCGACAGGAAAGTCTTTATCGAGTTCGAAGGAGTTCAGAAGTATTGCAAAGTATGGATAAATGGCACTTACCTCGGTGATCATAAGGGTGGATATGGATCTTTCGATTTTGATGTAACCGCATATTTAAGGAGAGGAGGGGATAATGTTATTGCAGTTGCAGTGAATAATACCAGGAATGATAAATTCAGAATTCCCCCGATGACAGCAGGTAATTTTAACGTGTACGGAGGAATATACAGGGATGTTTCAATTGCGATTAAAAGTAAGCTGTATATCCCGATGCAGGGTTCGGCTTCACATGAGGGAGGCACATATATTACAACACCCGGATTGACTGAAAAATCGGGTGTTGTAAGAATTAAAACATGGGTTCAGAACGATAACCCTCAACTCAAAAACTGCATTCTGCAAACAACAATCTATGATGCCGATGGTAAAATTATACAACAGGTACGATCGGCAACTGATATTAAGCCTGGTCAGCTCCATACTTTCGACCAGGTGACAAAACCTGTAAAGAATCCGCATTTGTGGTCACCCGATGATCCATATATGTATAAAGTCATTTCTGAGGTTATCGATGGTAAAACAGTTGTTGATTCATTTGAAAGTCCTCTGGGTTTCAGATGGTTCAGATGGGATTACAATGAAAATGTTTTGTTTGTGAATGGAAAAAAGACCTTGCTTCACGGGGGGAACAGGCACCAGGAATATCCCTGGCTGGGCGATGCTATACCCAAATGGATAACTGTGATGGATTTAACTGACATGGCTGAGAACATGGGATACAATTTTATCAGGACAGCCCATTATCCAAACGACAGGTTGGTTTATGATCTTACAGACAGGTTAGGGATTATTGTAGATGAAGAGGTACCCAACATAAAAAATCTCGATTTTGCTCCTGAGATACAGGAACAGCAACTCAGGGAAATGATCCGGCGTGACCGTAATCACCCGAGCATAATGTTCTGGAGCATGGGGAACGAGACCGACAAGGCAGTCGATTCAAAATTTGCAATAGCAGAAGATACAACAAGGATACTGACAGCGAGGAGGGTCAATAATGGTTCCCAGAGTAAGTTTGCCAGGCATAATGATGATAATCTTCCGGTTGAAAACCTTCTCCGGTGCACTGTCAGGGGCTGGTATAATGAAGATGTTAAGAATTTGGAACCTGCCGATGAACAGTTTGCCGGAACTGAGGAACATCAAATGAACATGCTACTGAAAAGTGGTTTGTTTGGAAAAGGAAACATGAGCACTTGGCTCTATGCCGATCATGGTGCTGATCGTGAATATCTTAATGCCCCTTTGTTACACCTTAATCCTAAAGGTTATGTTGACCTTTACCGTGTACCGAAATATGCTTATTATTTCTGGCAGGCTTCATATTCGGAAAAACCAATGATATTTATTCAACCTCATTACTGGATATCTCAGTACCTGGGTCAGAAAAAAGATATTGTTGTAACTTCCAACTGTGACAAAGTGGAGCTTAAGGTGAATGATGCCAGTAAGGGAATTCTTGTTCCGGATCAATCGAACTATCACACTGTAACATTCCCCGGCATTACTGTTGAGAATGCTGTATTGAGTGCAACAGGCACCAGGAACGGCAAAACGGTTACATGGCGTTTAACCATGACTGGGGAACCAGCTAAAATCGTGCTTAAAACGTCTCATACCAAAATTGCTTCCGACAGATCTTCTGTTGTAATTATTCAGGCAGATATTGTGAATTCACAAGGCAATCATGTATACGGTGCAAATAACTCTCTTAAATGGACAATCAGCGGTCCGGCAAAGCTGGTGGGACCGGATGTGTATGTCTCAGACGTGTCGAAACATCATGAAATGGATGGCGCCTGGTATATCGATGCCCCGGTAGCTAACGTCATCAGGAGTACAGGAGACCCGGGAAAGATCAGGGTCACTGTTGCGTCAGGCGGCCTTGCGTCAGGATCGGTTGAAATATCAAGTGAAACAGTACAGGCGGATAACTCAATAATAGGGGAACCGGTTTTGAAAAATGATGGAAGAACTGGCATTGAGAGAAAAGTACTTCAATCGGCAAGGCTTGAGGATATACCAAGTGAGATTAAGCCAATATTCAATGCCATAAAGATTTCTGCTGCGAATAAAACCGGATATAAAAAGGCTGTCAGAGACTTGCTGTCGAAAGACAATCCCAAAGCTGATACTTCCTCAATCGAGTTCAAAACACTCGCAGATCTTTTTGCATCGTATCTCAATAACAATAACGGTCATCTTATTGCAGATGATTTTAACTTCAATGTGGAGCATTTCAATAATTGTCGTCTTATTGCAGGTTATGTAAATGCTACAAAACTGCCCCAGCCATTCAAGGATGGGCTCAGGGTTTATTATTCCAGCTCAATAATCAGGGAAGGGAGTGAAAAAAACGCCGGGGATGAAATGAACTGGCTTAACTGGATACCTTCAGGCGGGACCGTTGTTTATTATAACGACATTGTTAATGCAATGCCTCAAAAAGGTACCCTGGTATCTGCCATGAAGGAGTTATCTTCCATCATAACCATGGTTCACCCTGGTTTTTCAAAGTTCAGTGAAGAGGCGAAATCAAGAGCCCTGGATTTTATAGCAAGAATGAACCCTTATGTTAATACTGAAGTGAAGACTGAAATTATCGATGGAAAAAGAGTTGAAACGAGAAGTTTAATTGCAGAGAAAGGGAAGCCGGTCCTTATACCTTTATATAAATTTATTGCAGAATAAACATCGAGGTCTATGAAATCAATTGTAAGCATCCTGATTTGTATCAGCGTCACCTCCCTGAAGGGGGTATCTTTGCGGATATAGGGAAGCACTGAGCCCTGAGCCTCTGCCTGTGTGTGGTTTACGACCCCCTGCCAACCCACAAAAAGCCATGCGCACCCCCCTGAAGAAAGAAGACCCCCTGCCAACACACAAAGCCTTACACCCCCCCTGAAGGAAGAAGACCCCCTGCCAACCCACAAAAAGCCATGCGCACCCCCCTGAAGGGGGTATCTTTGCGGATATAGGGAAGCTCTGAGCCCTGAGCTTGTTCCTTTGCGTCCTCTGCGAACGCCGGCCCTGAACACGGGCATCTTTGCGTTCTCTGCGGTTAATTTTTTTTCTTCTACCTTTGATCTAATTTTTATCAAGAAAATGCAAGTCAAATTCAGATCACTTCTCCCTCGGGATTGGCCCCTTGTTTTATTCACTGTTATTCTTACGGGATGCAGGAATGAAAGCGCAGATACACGATTGTTGCCTTCATTCACCCTTCATCCTGCTGATACAATCTACTTTAATTCTTTCGTTGACTGTAATATGGCCGAGGCATGGATAGGTGATACCTTCCGGATCTTCCCGGGGAAATATGGTGAAGATCCTCTCTGGGGAGATGCTAAAGACCTGAAATTTGCTGACGGAAGAAACTCTTTCGAAGCCTTCAGCAGCGACACATCCGATTTCAGAGATCCGGTGATGCCAGTGAATGTACCACCAGGGCGGGACGGGTTGCATGGAGCAGTCTGGTTCGAGACTGTTTACCAGGATAGCACTGATGTGAGCGGAAAAACTCTGTATGCCGTTTATCATAACGAGAATTATCCTTCCACCCTGCCATGGGATGAGGCGACCGGCACAGGTTACAGGAATGAGAAATGGCCGCAGGGTCTCAGAGGCCCTGAATCTCCTGCTGCTGTGTGCCGCATAGGCATAATGAAGTCAACCGACGGCGGAAGAAGCTGGGAGAACCGCGGTATCTTTATTGAAGATTACCAGTCGAGGCTCATTCTCAAACCCCATAACACATCCAATACTTTTGCAGGAGGTGTCGGTGATCCTTCCGCAGTGAGATCAGGCGATTACCTTTATCTTTTTTATGGTGAATATGGCTACCCCGGAGAATACAGTGAATCGAGCTGGACCTATGAAAAAGAGTGGAGCGGACAATGTATCAGCATTGCAAGGATAAAGTTAACAGATCTTGATGACCCTGTAAAGAAAGGCAGGAGATGGGATGGTAAAGGATTTAATGCATCTTCAGATGGTATAGGAGCACCTGTTGCTTCGCTGCAGATTCCCATAAGTGAAGGTGGCGGATGCGCGTCATCACCTGATGGCGGCTTTCATTGGGGACCATCGGTCAGCTGGAATATGTATCTTGATTGCTGGGTAATGCTGATGGGAAAAGTAACAGGACCTTCATGGGCCGGCAGCAGTATATGGATTTCGTTTAATCCTGATAAAGACCTGGGTGAAGCAGATAATTCTCAGAACTGGTCAAAACCAGTTTTGCTAATCGACAAACCAGGATATTTTCTCTGGTATCCATCCCTGCAACCGCTGGATGCAGAGGAAGATATCAGTAATAAGTACACATCGATGAGGCTGGGTAAGAAAGCGAGGTTATTTGTCAAGTACATTAAACCTGAAAAAAGCGAATACAAGTCGGAGCTGATAATTGAATTCGATAAGAAACAAAACTAATTGGAGCTCCAAAATTCCCGGAACTCCGCAGGAGCGGCTGTTTCTCAATCCATATTGAACCTTTCGTTCACCACATTATTGAAGATAGATCCAAAGGTGAACCGAAAACCAAAACGCCCGTCAATCTCATATGTTGTGGCAAGTTTACGACGTCTCAGAAGGATGTCTTCGAGAGAGGCATCACCTTTGGGAAGGTAGAGCTGATCGTGGATGAGCTGTGACTCAACTTCACAATAGACTTCAAGGTTCCTGGTGAGTCTTACTGAAAAATCGGCCCCTGCAGAAAGCCTGCTTTTTGAGAAATCATAGAAATAATGTCTTCCCTGAACCTCAAGGCTGATCTCACCCCAGGGTTGAATAAGATCCAGTTCCATCATAAGCATCTCTGCAAGATGGGCTTCCCTTAATTTATCATAAACTGTTACCTCGTCATACTCATAACCATCAACTCCGACAACATATCCAAGGGAAAAAACCCTTCGGTTGCATTCATTCCATGGGAAGAAATTGTATT
Organism: uncultured Bacteroidota bacterium; assembly: GCA_963744745.1. Lineage (GTDB taxonomy): Bacteria > Bacteroidota > Bacteroidia > Bacteroidales > VadinHA17 > LD21. Next base: position 1,171,714 of record CAVUVD010000014.1, read on the forward strand.
GTACTCCTGTCCCGGCTGAGATACTGTGCTTTATATTAAGGAATGTCTGTGAATTATACCCGGTAAACAATCCGGCTGACCAGTTATCGGTAATGCTCCTTACTATGCTTCCGTCCAGCGATTTTGAATTAAGGGTATTCTCTATTCTTTCACCTTCATCATAAAATACTTCGCTGTTCGACATGTAAAATGCCTCCAGTCCAGTCTTCCATTTTTCAGTTACTTTATCGGCACTGATACGACCGTTGACAGATAATTCGCTCTGGCTTTCCTCTTTCTGGAAAAATGCACCCGAAGATAATCTGAACACCCAGTTGTTCCACCTGTCGATCACCATCGATTCGGCATTCCTGTTCCCGTTTTCTTTTATGTCAATTGAAAGATCATCTATAAAGGAAGTCCCTGCGTAGTATGCAAGTATGCCGAGTTTAAGCTTTTTGACAATTGCTTTTCTTTCATCATCCTCGGTATCGGATTGAGAGACAATCACTTCATATTCATGATTTACATCCTTAAAGTTTTTTAGCCCGATAAAATTCAGGAAAAACTTTCTCCCTCCGCTTCCTGTCCTTGAATCAGAAACAAGGATATGCACATCCGCTGTCTGAGGTTCACGGACAAACGCTACGAATGGCAACTCTTCACGGATATAATTAAAATCGCACATATCGCAGTCCAGAAAGAAATTCAGCATCTGAGGTTTCGGAATTGTATCCTGTGAATAAGAAATAAGCGATAATAAGGTTGCAATTACGGCAATGTAATACTTCATTTTTCTCAGATTAGGTTTTGCGAAAATATATCTTTATCTCAAACAGCTTACAGTTAACCAGTATTTTAACTTTTTATAACATTCTACAGTACTTGATCCTCTACGAGGAAGTTGATTTTTTTTATTTTCTTATTCTTTCGCCTTTCGCCTTTCGCCTTTCGCCTTATAATTAAATTTTCCTATCTTCGGCCTGAATCTAAAAACCTGTCCACAATGAAGAAAAAAAACCTGTTTACCATTATTATGCTTTTTACCGTAATGGTAGTTGTTTTAACGATGAATTCATGCGCCCCGAAAGGAAAGTACATCGGACTGCAACTCTACTCTTTAAGAGATTCTATCATGAATGATATCCCGGGAACTATCGCCAAAGTCAGTGATATCGGTTACAAATTTGTTGAACCCGCCGGTTATGGTGATGGAAAATTCTATGGTATGACGCCGGAAGAATTCAAGACACTGTGTGATAAAAACAAACTTCCGATCATCAGTTCACACACCGGGAAACCTGCTCCTGATTCAGCAAATTATACCGAGATCATGGCATGGTGGGACGCCTGTATTGATGCACATGCAGCATTAGGGGTAAAATTCATTGTTCAGCCATTTATGGGAGGAGAAGCATATGAAAGTCTTGCCAACCTGAAGAAGTATTGCGATTATTTTAATGAGGTCGGTGCAAAGTGTAATGCAAAAGGCATTCGCTTTGGTTATCATAATCACTCCGAGGAATTCAAGACAACTAAAGTCGATAGTACTGGCGCTGTCATCTATGATTTCATGCTTGAAAATACAGATCCTGAAAAAGTTATGTTCCAGATGGACCTTTACTGGGCTGTTGAGGGTGGTGTCAATCCTGTTGATTACTTCAATAAGTACCCCGGAAGGTTTGAGCTGTGGCACATCAAAGATGAAAAAGAAATCGGTGCAAGCGGTAAAATGGACTTTCAGTCAATATGGGCTGCAAAAGAAAAAGCAGGCCTGAAATACGGAATTGTTGAAGTTGAGGAGTATAGTTTCGATACTTTCACAAGTGTTCAGAAGAGCCTTGAGTTTCTGAATAATGCTGAGTACATCGTGATGCCTGTAGCAAAGTAATCAGAATATATAATATATGTTAGAAGAAGATCGTATCGGATTATGCGGTCTTCTTTTTTTTCTTATTTTTAAGCTTTAAGCAGCCAAATTTTACCCTGATGAAAAACTTACTTTATTGCTTCATTATGATTATACTGACCTCTACAGGTTGCGGGCAGAAATATTATTCTATGGAAGATTTCAAATCAGTGCCGAAGATCGATGCCCATATCCACGTGGATGCTGATGACGGTGTTGTTGAAAACCTGGCATCTTCCGATAACTTCAGGCTGATCACCCTGAATGTTGATCATTCCGATTCGGCTTCAGTGAAGGAGCAGCTCGGCCATTCTCTCCAGTCTGTTAAAAAGTTCCCGGGAAGGATCTTTTACGGCGCCGCATTCTGGTTCGACACTGCCGGATTCAGGACTGACGGATGGAGTGACAAGATACTTAAACAACTTGAAGAGAACCTCGGTGGAGGGGCAGTATGTGTTAAGGTATGGAAAAATATCGGCATGGTTTGTCGCGATCGCGAGGGTAAATTCATTATGATTGATGATCCGGAACTGGATAAGATATTCAGTTATCTTAACCAGCCGGAATATCCCTGTCAACGGCCATCTTGGTGAACCGCGAAACTGCTGGCTGCCGCTGGAAGAAATGACAGTATCGAGCGACAGCAGCTATTTCGCCCGTAATCCTCAGTATCACATGTATCTTCACCCAGAATACCCGTCATACGAAGATCAGATTCGGGCAAGGGATAATCTCCTCGAAAAAAATCCGGATTTGATATTCGTGGGAAGCCATCTTTCAAGCCTGGAATGGAATGTCGATTCCCTGGCGGCCTGGTTCGACAGGTTCCCGGGTGCAGGTGCAGATATCTCCGCAAGGACATGTCACCTTCAGGTTCAGTCTGCGAAGGACAGGAACAAAGTACGTGATTTCATAATAAAATACCAGGACAGGCTCCTGTATGGAACTGATGTAGGATATCATGGAACAAATCCGGAAGAATTTACAGAGGATTTGCATGGAAGATGGATTGCTGACTGGAAGTATTTCACTTCAAATGAAAAGATGACAGCGCCGGAGTTCAGCGGGGAATTCCCTGGTTTGCAATTGCCGAAAGAGGTCGTCAACAAGCTTTATAACGAAAACGCAATCAGATATTATAAACTGATTATAGAACATTAAAAGGTCAGGATTGTATTCTCTTAACCGAAAGTATTTTTTCCAATGTCGAAAAAAGTGTTTGTAAGTGGATGCTATGATCTGTTACATGGCGGTCATGTTGCATTCTTCAAAACGGCTGCTTCTTACGGTGACCTCTATGTAAGCGTGGGCAGTGATGAAAATATCCGTGTTCTTAAAGGAAAAAAACCTGTTTTCTCACAGGAAGAAAGATTGTATATCGTAAAATCAATCAGATATGTTCATGATGCATTTCTCGGTAGCGGAACAGGTATGCTTGATTTTGAACCTGACCTGAGAAGGATTAACCCCGACATCTTTATTGTCAATTCCGACGGGCATAAGCCTGAGAAAGAGGATTTATGCAAATTGCTTGGAATTGAATATATCATTCTCGAAAGAGTCCCGGAGCCCGGCCTACCGCAGAGATCGAGCTCCGGTACCAAATCAGAGTTAGGCCTTCATAAGTGAACATAGGTTGTTCCTTGTTTGAGTATTAACGATAAGTGTTATGAAAAATCTGATTACCGCACTATTGGCCTGTTCCATTCTCTCTTGTACCGGGCATAAGCATGCACAGGAGCAAAATGCTATTTCCCCGAATTTTACAAGTGATCCTGAATCTTTCAGGGAATACAGGTACCCCGATTGGTTCCGGGATGCAAAATTCGGTATATGGTCGCATTGGGGTCCACAGGCAGTTCCGCGCCAGGGTGACTGGTATGCGAGAAAAATGTATGAATCTGACATGTATAACCGTGAGCTGAACCAGCCCACCGGAAAACCAAGCCGGGAATACCTTTACCATATTGAACACTACGGTCATCCTTCAAAATTCGGGTATAAGGATATCATTCCTCTTTGGAAAGCAGAGAAATGGGATCCTGAAAAGCTGATGGCCCTGTATAAAAGTGTCGGCGCCAGGTATTTTGTAAGCATGGCAACGCATCATGATAATTTCTTCCTTTGGGATTCAAAAATTCACAGATGGAATTCTGTCAAAATGGGACCACAGAAGGATATTGTCGGACTATGGCAAAAAGCCGCACATAAAGAAGGTCTGAGGTTTGGTATATCCGAACATCTGGGGGCAAGTTTTACATGGTTCCAGCCAAGTCACCGTTCCGATCCATCAGGACCGATGAAGGGTGTGCTTTACGACGGAGCTGATCCTGAGTACCAGGATCTTTATCATAAACAGGCAGCTCCTGATGACTTTGCCTGGCTTACAAAAGACACTGCAAACCACCGGATATGGCTTAATTCAATAATTGAGGTGATCGATATGTATAAGCCTGACCTCGTATATTCCGACGGAGAACTGCCATTCGGTGAGACAGGCAGGAAGATGCTTGCGCATTTCTATAACCAGGATATTATCAGGAATGCCGGTAAACTCGAGGCTGTATATACCTGCAAACACCTTGAATCGCAGGGAAGATGGGTTCGGGATATCGAAAGAGGCGCCATGGACTCAATCAGCGCCGATCCATGGCAAACCGATACATCAATAGGTGACTGGTTCTATCGAACAGGACAAAAGTATATGTCCGGTACTGAGATTATCCAGATGCTGGTAGACATTGTGAGCAAAAACGGTAATCTGCTTCTGAATGTGGTTCAGACGCCCGAAGGTGATCTTGAGCAGGATGTGCTTGACATCCTTCAGAACATTGCCCGTTGGACCCCTGTTAACGGTGAAGGTATTTATGGCACCCGCCCCTGGAAGGTATACGGAGAAGGTCCTTCCATGAACAAACAGGAAAAAGGTGTATTCGGAGGTGTCAGAGATGTCAGACCTTATAAATCAGGGGATATCCGGTTTACAACCAAAGAAAATACCATATATGCTTTTTGCATGGAAAAACCTGAAAGTGATATAGTTATAACATCGCTGGGCTCAGCATCTGCCCTGAATGACAGGCAGATCAAGTCGGTATCTATGCTCGGAAGCGAGGAAAAGCTGAAATGGAAACAAAATTCTGACAATCTGGTTATTACAAAACCTGAGAAGCTGCCCGAGTGGAATGTAACCGGGTTCAGGATCTCTTTGAAATAGAAAAAGATATTAACCCGGCCTATTCACCACGCAGTTTCTTCATTTCGTTGAAATGCTGTAAAGCCATTTTTTCTCTGGCTTCACGCGATGTTTTCCTGTAGGCATCGAATTCAGCTTTCAGATCCTCCAGATCTTTATTCCTGTTGATAACCAGCCGCTGGTTACGCCTGAATACAAGAAATCCGATCATAAGGATTAACAGGAGGACAATGATGATCGACCACATGATTGAATTGTAGGTGCCTTTTTCAACTTCCATACCGAGAAAAGGAACACTGTTCTTTGATCTTGTTACATCATCCAGGTTTGCCTGCGTGGTGCTCATCCTGCTATCCAGTGAATCAATTGTTGATTTAAGTGTTGCTGCCTGATTATTCAGCGATACAATCCTTTTCTGCATTACGGATAGGGTATCGTTAACGTTCTTCTTTATCTTCTGAAACATATCTTCCCTCACAGCACGGAAGTTTTCGTATATCCTTGTCCTCGCTTCAATTGAGTTGAGCTGGTCTTTGATCGGGGCTGTGGTAAGGTCTATCTGCGGTAATGCCGGTTGTTTTGTTGTTTGAGGTTGTGTTTGTGTCTGAGGAGGTGTTTGCTCTGTCTGGGGCTGTGTTTGGGCCTGGGCTGCAGCTATAGAAGACACAAGCATAAATACAATCAATAAACTTACCGGACGCATTGAGTGAAGTAGTTCTTTCATGTCTGAGTACTATTTTGAATTATCTTTTGACATATCAACGCATAACACGATCTAAAAGTATCATTTTTCTGGTAAAAATAAGAATGTTTATTTCTCCGTCCCGGAATGGTAAACAATGTATTTAACTGTAAAGTTCAGCACATTAATGTTCAGCTGCCATATTCTGACTTAAATGCGTCAGCTCTCCGGAAGATTTCTGAAAGCAAATTGGATGTGAAAGAAATTTTGAAGTTCATTAAATAATGGTATCTTTTGGCAGGAAAAATTGTGATCATACAGTAAAAGTAAATCTTCACCGATGAAGAACTTAGGCAGGAGAAATTTCCTGAAGAAAACTGTCGCAGGGGGAGTCTCAATAGGTTTGTCAGGTAAAATATACCCGTTGAAAGAACCATTTCAGCAGGCAGAAGGGAAAATTGGTATTATAGGACTTGATACTTCCCACAGTACGGCGTTCACGAAATCTCTTAATATTCCGGATGCCAGGCCGGAATTTGAGGGATTCCGGATCATTGCAGCATATCCCCAAGGTAGCAGTACGATAAAATCGAGCGCTGACAGAATTCCGGCTTATACTGAAGAAGTCAAAAAACTAGGGGTAATGATCGTCGGATCGATTGATGATCTTCTGAAAGAGGTGGATTATGTACTCCTTGAGACAAACGACGGCAGGCTTCATCTTGAGCAGGCTCTTAAAGTTTTCAAAGCAGGTAAAAGAGTATTTATCGATAAACCTGTCGCTGCATCCCTTGCCGATGCCATTGCAATTTTTGAAGCAGCCAAACATTACAACGTACCCGTTTTTTCATCTTCATCGTTGAGATATATTTCCGGCGCCGATGAAATATTAAAAGGTACTGTCGGAAGAGTGCTCGGCGCTGATACTTTCAGCCCCGCAACCCTCGAACCAACACATCCTGATCTCTTCTGGTACGGTGTTCATGGAGTTGAAACGCTTTTTACGATTATGGGAACAGGTTGTGTAAGCGTGACAAGGACATTCAGTGAAAAATCCGATGGTGCGACAGGGCTCTGGAATGATGGAAGAATAGGAACTTTCAGGGGAATACGTGATGGTAAATCAGGCTATGGAGGACAGGTATTCGGCGAGAAAGGTATTTCGGTTCTGGGGACTTATGCAGGATATGATCCGTTGCTGGTAAAAATAATTGAGTTTTTCAGGACAGGAATACCACCTGTGACTGCTGAAGAAACTCTCGAAATCTTTACCTTTATGGCTGCCGCAGATGAGAGTAAGCATAAAGGAGGAATCCCGGTGAAAACCGCTGAGGTGTTCGATAAAGCAAAGAAACAGGCAGCTAAAATCAAGTTCGAATGAAAAATTGCAGATTATACTTAAACCTTAAAACGACCAATCAATGTCTAACAGAAGAGAGTTCATCAAAAAAAGCGCTCTGACTACAGCGGGTATAGCTGTGGGCGGAATGACGCTGAGTGCAAAATCATTCCGCAATGTACAGGGTGCAAACGACAGGATCAATATTGCTGTTATCGGTATCCGCGGGCAGGGAGGCACTCATATAAACAGTTTTTGCAGTCTTAAAGATTTGAAGAATGTACAGGTTACCGCTCTTTGCGATGTGGATGAGCAGTATTTTGATCCTAAAATAAAAACAATCGTTGAGAAAACAGGTGTAACCCCCAAAACAGAATGGGATATGCGCCGGATTTTCGAAAATAAGGATATACATGCAGTATCCTTTGCTACCCCGAATCACTGGCACGCACTTGGTACAATATGGGCATGCCAGGCAGGAAAACATGTTTATGTTGAGAAACCTGCAACCTATGGTATCTGGGAAGGGCGTAAAATGGTAGAAGCTGCACGTAAATATAATGTCCGCGTTCAGACAGGCACACAGAACCGTTCCATACAGGGAGTGCTCAATGCAATCAAATTCCTGCATGAGGGTGGTATTGGCGATGTGTTTATGGCAAAAGGGACCTGCTACAAGCCTCGCGACTCATTCGGAATAGCCCCCGACAGCAATCCCCCTGCTTCTCTGCATTATGATATGTGGCTCGGCCCGGCTCCGATGCGACCTTATAACGAGAAGAGAGTACATTATAACTGGCACTGGTTCTGGGCAACAGGTGGCGGTGATACTGCAAACCAGGGACCTCACCAGTTCGATATAGCACGCTGGGGGCTGAACAAGAATGAGCATCCGCTCACAATTTATTCGATGGGTAATGTCTTCGGCATCGATCCAAAAGAATGCGAGCAGGAAACTCCAAATACTCAAACTTCACTTTTCAAATACAGGGATGGGAAAATCCTTGAATTTGAGACAAGGGGAAGATATACCAACACCGAATCTGACCTGAAGATCGATATCGGGAACCTCTTCTACGGAACTGAAGGCTGGATGGAAATCAACGGTGGAAACTGGGCTGCATACAGGCAACGCGAAAAAGTGCCTTTTGCAGGATCAAAAGTAGTTGCGACAAGTACCGACAAGCCCGCTCCTGCTGCTTACCTTGCTGCTCCCGGAGGTGCAGATCATTACAGTAACTTCATCGATGCAATCAGATCGGGCAAAAACGAAGACCTGCATGCTGATATACTGGAAGGTTATATGTCAGCCTGCCTGCCGGCTCTTGCCAATATTTCTTATCGTCTTAAGAGAGAATTGACCTTCGACGGAAGCACCGAAAAATTTGTCAGGGACAAAGAGGCTGATGCTTTCCTCACAAGAAAATACAGGGCTCCTTATGTTGTTCCTGAGAAGGTATAAAAAATGAAGTCGCGTATTCTCTTTTTTGGTCTGCTGCTTCTGGGTGTTGTTTCATGTAAAACCAAAACAACCGATGGACTCAAAGTTACTATCATAACCAGGAGCGAAGAAAGGAAAGCTGATATAATGATCGATGGTAAGCTTTTTACTTCTTATTGCTGGCCTGAAAACGTATATAAGCCTATCCTTTATCCGGTTATTACATCATCAGGTAAAGAGATCACCCGGGGGTTCCCTCTGAATCCCCGGCCAGGTGAACAGACCGATCACATTCACCAGGTGGGAATCTGGCTCAATTACGGGAATGTTAACGGACTGGATTTCTGGGGCAACGGTCACCGGGGTATGAAAGAACCCAATGGCGGTGAAATCAAACACCTTAGAATTGACAGGATACAGAGTGAGGAGGGAGAAGGAATACTTGTGACTTCCGCAAATTGGCTTGCTCCTGGTGGGAAGTTACTCCTCGATGAAAGAACTGAATACCATTTTAGGGGTGAAGGAAATATCCGGATAATAGACAGGATAACAAAACTAACCGCTAAGGACACCACAGTGCTCTTCAGGGACACAAAGGAAGGAATGTTCGGTATACGCGTTGCCAGGCAACTTGAACATCCTTCTGCAACAGGTGTTACCCTGGTCGATTCTGCCGGGAATCCTTCTGCAACAAAAGACACTCTCAATGCAGGTATTTCAGGTAATTACCTGAGCAGCGAAGGGATTTCCGGTGAAGCCGTATGGGGAACACGTGCAAGGTGGATGGATCTGACAGGAGTTATTGATGGAGAAGAGGTGTCTGTTGCAGTATGCGATCATCCCGGAAATCCCGGTTATCCGACTTACTGGCATGCCAGGGGATATGGACTCTTTTCTGCCAATCCTCTTGGTGTGAAAGACTTTACCCAGGCGAAGGAGGAATTCAATTTCAAAATAAAGGAAAGAAAATCCGCTACGTTCAGATACAGGGTGATTATCAGTTCGGGAGAACGACTCACTCCTGAAAAAATCAATCATATTGCGGATGAGTTTGAAAAAGAATACTAATACAACTTAATCCATCTGCTGTTTTCAGTACATTTGATCATTCTATACTAAACAAATCTTTATATGGAAAACCGGAACAGCTCCAGAAGAAGTTTCATTAAAAAAGCCTCTGCCGGCAGTTTATTTCTAGGCAGCATTCCTGAAATAGTAACAGCAGCCGCACCTCCTGCGAAAAAAATTACGCTTTCAAAAAACAATGTAATCCTTTTCCAGGGAGACTCAATAACAGATGCAGGCAGGAACAGGGAGGATAATTCATTTAATAGTTCAAGAGCACTCGGCTCGGGATATGCAATGCTAGCATCTGCAGCTATTCTAGAAAAATTCGCCTCACTGGATCTTAAAATATACAATAAAGGTATTTCGGGTAACAAGGTTTTCCAGCTTGCGGAAAGATGGGATAAAGATTGCCTGGAGCTTAAGCCTGATGTGCTCAGTATTCTTATTGGTGTGAACGATATCTGGCACAAGCTCGATGGCAAATATGATGGCACTCCTGAGATTTACCGGAAGGATTACATTGCTCTTCTTGAAAGGACTAAGAAAGTCCTTCCTGACGTTAAGTTTATTATTTGTGAGCCATATGCAGTTAAAGGGGTTAAAGCTGTTGATGACAAATGGTATCCGGAATTCTTTGAATACCAGAAGATAGCAAAAGATATAGCCAGCCAGTTCGGAGCTGTGTTCGTGCCCTTCCAGAAAGTATACGATGAAGCTCAGAAACGTGCACCTGGATCATACTGGACAGGTGACGGAGTACATGCTTCGTTCGCTGGAGCACAGCTGATGGCCGGCGCCTGGATGGAGGCTATTAAATAGGCTCAGGGCTCAGAGCGGAGAGCTCAGGGTTCATACTTCAACCTTCAGGAACAAAGAAAAACTAACACAGAGGAGATCCGGAGTTCAGATTGCTATCGGACGCGTACACGCGTTGTGGGTTATTAGTTCAGGATGAAAGAGATCCTTCATTTCACAAATCCTTCTCAGGCTCTGGATTTGCTTCATTCAGGACGACAAGGATCTGGGGGGTAATATGAGGAGTGAAGCGGCGTATTTTGAATCAACACACTTCGGGAACACCTTTTCTGCAAAATGCGCCGCTTCACTCCCCCATACCTTCCAGCCGCATTTGTCATCCTGAGGCTTAATTCAAAATTTTCTGCACTCCTGACGGAAATGACAAGGGAATGTTATCAGGCTGCAGTAAGAGATTCTTCAGTCGAAAACCTCCGCTGGCTACGGTTTTCTCCTTCAGAATGACAGGCAAATGGAGACAAATAGGGAGTGAAGAGGCGCATTTTGATACAAACCAACTCCGGGAACGATTTCTCTGCAAAATGCGCCTCTTCACTCCCCCGGACTCCACCAATAGCCTGTCATGCTGAACGCAGCGCAGCGAAGTGAAGCATCTTTTGCGATTGAGTACCAATTATCTACAAAAGTTGTCATTAGCAACGAAGCGAAGCGAAGTGAAGGATCTTATAAGGCTGTGTACCAATTATATACATAGCTTGTCATTAGTAACGCAGCGCCAGCGAAGTGAAGGATTCTTAAACTATCGTATATAAATTACAATACAGAATATCATCATAGTGCCAGGAACTAATCCTTAACTATGCAACATATATATTATATTTAATATTAATATATATATATTAATATATATTAAATTCGAATTTTGTAAGAAGATCTGTGTTTTTATCTTCCTCCCGTTTTTCTTATCTTTACTGTCTATCTTTTTTATTTTCAGTACTAAAACTTGCGTTTATGAAAACCAGATTCGCAATTCCAATTGTTATCCTGTTTTTAGTTGCACCTGTTCTAAAATCACAAAATATGCCACAGCTTGGTAAGGATCCTTTAAGCAAAGTCATAGCAGCAATGACTCTGGAGGAGAAAGCTGCACTTGTTGTAGGCACAGGCATCAGGTTCGCCGGTTTCAACCCGGGCTCTGCGGATACAGGTGCTGAAGAGCTTGTTCCTGGTGCAGCCGGAACTACCTTCGCTATTCCACGCCTTGGTATCCCTTCGCTTGTAGTTGCCGATGGACCGGCAGGATTGAGGATAAGTCCAACCCGTCCCGGTGCTGATAAAAAGTTTTATTGTACTGCTTTCCCGATCGCTACCCTGCTTGCATCTTCATGGGACAGCGAGCTTGTAACCAGAGTCGGGGAAGCAATGGGGAATGAAGTTCTCGAATATGGGGTGGATATTATTTTGGGCCCGGGTATGAATATTCACAGGAATCCTCTTGGCGGAAGAAATTTTGAATATTATTCCGAAGACCCTCTTATTACAGGTGAAATGGCAAAGGCAATTATAAAAGGTATCCAGAGTAACGGGGTAGGAACTTCGGCAAAGCATTTTGCTGCAAACAATGCAGAAACGAATCGTAATGCCCTCAATACTATAGTCAGCGAAAGAGCTTTAAGAGAGATCTACCTGAAGGGTTTCGGGATTGCAGTTACAGGCTCTCAGCCATGGACAATCATGTCGTCATACAATCTTATAAATGATGTCTATGCTCCTGAAAGCTCCGAACTTCTTACAAATATCCTTAGGAATGACTGGGGATTTTCAGGTTTTGTAATGACCGACTGGTTTGGAGGAACAAATCCGCCTGAGATGATGAAGGCCGGAAATGATCTTATCATGCCTGGTTTACCCAATCAGAGTCAGGCTATAATCCAGGCAGTTAAGGATGGCAAGCTCGATGTTGCCATACTTGACAGGAACATTGCCCGGATATTGACTGTTCTTATGCAAAGCCCTCGTTACAAAGGGTATAAGCACTCAAACTCACCTGACCTTAAAAGCCATGCAGAATTAACAAGAACAGCAGGTGCAGAAGGCATGGTGCTCCTTAAAAACGAAAATTCCGCCCTGCCTTTATCGGATAATACTAAAAAAATCGCCCTTTTTGGCAATTCCTCGTATGAGCTTTTCTCCGGGGGAACGGGAAGCGGTGATGTGAATGAGGCATATACGATCTCACTTGCCGAAGGAATGCGCAATGCAGGATATAATGTAAGCGAAAGCCTTCAAAAACTTTACAGCAGCTATCTCGACCTGGCTCATGTGGGCAGGCCTGCCCCGATAGGCATAATGGCGCTCATGCCGCAGGAACCACTCGAGGAGCTTATCATTAATACGGATATTATCAAAGGTGTGGCTGCAACCACAGAAGCAGCCCTCATTACTATCGGACGGAATTCCGGTGAAGGTATCGACAGGAAGGATATACCAGGTGATTTTCAGCTTACTGATTATGAGCTGAACTTAATAAAGGAGGTCAGCAGTATCTTTAAAGAAAAAGGGAAAATAGTAATAGTAGTCCTTAATATTGGTGGCGTTATTGAGACTGACAGCTGGAAAGAATTTCCTGATGCAATCCTGTGTTCCTGGCAGGGTGGGCAGGAAGCAGGGAACTCGATTGCCGACGTCCTCAGCGGAAGGGTGAATCCATCAGGAAAACTAGCCACAACCTTCCCTGTGAATTACCAGGATGTCCCCTCTGCAAAAACATTTCCCGGAACTGAAATACCGGAGAGAAAACCCGCCAACGACAGTCCATTAAGCGCCTTCATGAGAGTAAAACCATCGATTGTGTATTATGAGGATGGTATTTATGTCGGCTATCGTTACTATGAAACATTCGGCATGAAAACCTCTTATGAATTTGGATACGGTTTATCTTATACTGAATTTACTTACTCAAATCTGAAGCTCAGCTCTGATAGATTCAGTAAAAACATAACTGCCACTGTGGAAATAAGAAACACCGGGAAAAATGCCGGCAGGGAAATAGTCCAGTTATACCTCAGCGCTCCCGGGAAAAGGCTCCACAAGCCTTCGATGGAACTAAAAGCTTTCGGTAAGACGAGGCTATTACAACCCGGTGAAAGCCAGGTAATGAGATTCATGATTGACTTAAACTCTCTTGCATCATTTGATGCTTCATTATCTTCCTGGATTGCTGAAGCAGGATCGTATGAAGTAAGGATTGGGTCATCCTCAAAACAAATACTGCAAAAAGCTTCTTTTAATCTGCCGCGGGACAAGGTAGTGCAAAAAGTCAGCAAGTCACTGGTTCCCAAAGATAAGATTGAAGAGATAAAGCCATAATTCCGAAATCATAATTCCGAAATCCGAAATCTGTTTTGTAACATTTGATTTTTTTGTCCGTCTTTACTGTGTTGACCTCAAATCAAACAATAAAGACTATGTTAAGGAATTTCTTCAAAACTGTTTTCAGAAACATAGGCAGGAACAAGTCCGCCACATTCATTAATGTAACAGGTCTGGCTACCGGGCTTGCTGCTTCTTTGCTGATCCTGCTATGGGTTCAGAATGAGCTGAGTTTCGAAACTTTTAACAGCGATGCTGAAAATATATACAGGGTAGAAGAAGACCAGTTTTATTCAGGTGAACGTTACCATGTAACAGTAACACCTTATCCGAGCGGACCAGAATGGAAGCAGAGAATACCTGAGATCAGGGAACAGACAAGGCTTGCCAGGCTTTCAAGGATTCTTTTCCGTCAGGGTGACAAAGCTTTTTTTGAATCGCAGCTTGTTTCGGCCGATTCAACTGTTTTTAATGTGTTCACATATGAAATTATCCTGGGTGATCCCTCAACGGCTTTGAATAATCCCTATTCCATTGTATTGACAGAAAAGCTGGCAGAAAAGTATTTTGGCGACGAGGATCCCCTTGGCAAAACTCTTACACTTGAAAACAATATCCAGTGCAAGGTTACCGCCGTCATAAAAAACCTGCCTAATAATTCGATTTTTTCTTTTGAAGGAATATTGCCCTGGTCCCTTATGCGTGAACTGGGAGTTCCTGTAAGTGAACACTGGGGTAATAACTCGATTTTTACCTATGTCGTGCTGGAAAATGGATCTGATATTGCCTCAGTTAATAAAAAGCTCACAGATATAGTGGTAGAACATATTCCGCAGATCACTACCAAATATGTGCTCTTCCCATTGCTCGATATTCATCTTCATCAGCAATTCGGCTTCACCGAATCTAAAAAAGCAGTTACAACAGTATATATTTTTGGTTTTATCGGTATTTTCATTCTTTTAATTGCCTGCATAAATTTTATCAATCTGGCAACTGCCAAAGCCACCGTAAGGGCAAGGGAGATAGGAGTTAAAAAAGCTTCAGGCGCCAGCAGGGCTGCAATATTCAGCCAGTTTATGCTTGAATCCTTGTTGCTGGTAATAATTTCTCTCTTCCTGGCTCTCGTTATTGTAGGCTTGCTGCTTAATACATTCAATGATATTTCAGGAAGACATTTCATGCTCTCTGATCTCATCGCATGGAAATTTCTTGGGGGTATTATACTTGTCGGATTTTTGGCCGGCATTATTTCCGGTATATACCCGGCAATCTATCTTTCATCTTTCAAACCTGTTGCAGTACTTAAGGGTGAAACTGCCACCGCCGGCAAAGGCAGGCTCCGGCAGAGCCTTGTTGTTGTCCAGTTCACGCTGTCGATACTTATTGCAACCACTGCCATCTTTATGTTCCGCCAGCTTAAGTTTCTCCAGGAAAAGGATCTTGGATTTAATAAAGAGAACCTTATCAGCATTCCTCTTGCGCAGAACATGAGGTTAAAGTACTACACCCTTAAGAAAGAGCTGAAAAACGAAAGTCTCGTCATGGGAGTTACCGCTGCAACAAGCAATCCGGTATTGATCGGGAGCAACTCAGGGAATGCGTGGTGGGAAGGCAAGGATCCGGATCAGACCGTACTTATCGGAACAAATGCGGTTGATTATGATTACATCAACACCCTCCAGATGAACCTTGCTTCCGGCCGTGATTTCTCTGTTGATTATCCTGCCGACCAGTCAAGAGATACTACCGGTAATTTTCTGATAAATGAAGAAGTAGCCCGCATGATGAACTCAGCCGATCCCGTTGGCAAACCGTTCAGATTCATGGGACTAAGAGGTACTGTCATCGGGGTAATGAAGAATTTCCATTTCAGGGATCCGGACCTCCCGGTAGGTCCGGTTGCTTTCGCACTGACAGATACAAGGAGGTTCTATGTGACACTTGTAAGGCTGGCAGGGGATACACAAGCTGCCCTTAAAGCAATTGGAAAGGTCTGGGCAAATGTTATGCCCGAATACCCGCTTGAGTATACATTCGTTGACCAGGATTATGATAATCTGTTCAGGGCAGAGAAAAGGCTGACTGAATTGCTGAAATACTTCACTATTCTTGCAGTAATCATAGCCTGTCTTGGATTGTACGGATTATCACTTTATTCTGCGGAGCGAAGGACTAATGAGGTCGGTATAAGAAAAGTAATGGGCGCGGGACCCGTATCGATAATCCTTTCGCTCTCCAGGGAATTCCTGACTCTGGTTGTAATATCAATTATAATAGCAGTACCTGCAGGCTGGTATATAGTCAATAAGCTGCTTCAGCAATTTGCCAACAGGATAGAGATCGATTTTATGATTTTTGCCGCAATTTCCGCAGGCGCTATATTGATAGCCTTCCTGACAGTAAGCTTCCAGGCTTACAAGGCAACCGGGATAAATCCTGCTGTGGCGCTCAAGGTTGAATAGTCTGGTAATATTATTCCGGGAAAAAATTCCAGTGGTGCAACATTGGAAAAAAATCTTTGTCTTTCACATGATTCCGGGTGAGGAATTATTTGTTACTTACTAATTCGAAAAGCTATCATTATGTTAAGAAATCTTCTCAGGCACAGCATCAGATCCTTCAAAAGACAGGTATCGTATGTAATAATAAATATTCTTGGGTTGTCAATTGGGATCGCCTGCAGCCTTCTGATTGCCTTATATATTATCAACGAA
The DNA here is from genome assembly GCA_963744745.1 of uncultured Bacteroidota bacterium. Classification (GTDB taxonomy): domain Bacteria; phylum Bacteroidota; class Bacteroidia; order Bacteroidales; family VadinHA17; genus LD21. The sequence goes on from CAVUVD010000014.1 coordinate 1,188,173, forward strand.
TCGACCTACGACAGGTATAACGTAAAAAAAGATCGCATATACAGGACAATTCTGAATGGTAAAATCAGCGGACAGGAGATTACAATTTTTGCTTCACCTGCAGTGATGGGTCCAACACTCGTTAAAGAATTTCCTGAAGTGGAAGATTTCTGCCGTATGGCAGGCGACGGCCCGACAACTCTTGAATACGATGGACAGATTTTTGTGGAAAATAACATGATCTCAGTTGATTCATCATTCTTTAATTTTTTCTCAATCCCCATATTTAAAGGCGATCCTCAGTCCGTTCTCAATGATCCGCATGAGGTTGTTCTCTCAGAGACAACTGCAAAAAAGATCTTCGGAAACCAGGATCCGATCGGCAAGCAAATAAAAATAGGAACTGATACCGTAAGGTTCACTGTTTCGGGAATTATGTCTGATATCCCTGAGAAAACTCATTTCAGGGCTAATTTGCTAGCCTCAATAATTTCATACCCCGGCAGAGTTAATAACCCTGTGTGGATGAGCAATAATATGAGTACTTATCTTCTTCTGAAACCGAATACTTCTTCCAAATCAGTCGATGATAAATTTCACGACCTTCTGATAAAGTATGTTGGTCCGGAGGTTGAAAAGTATATGGGTATTTCAATGCAGGATTTTATAAATCAGGGTAACAAGTACAGGTTCTATCTTCAGAATCTCAAGGATATGCATCTCGATCCTTCTGTACAGCAGGAATTCAAGCCTGCCATTGATCCGAAGTATCTGCAGATCTTTGCTGCAATTGCCATACTCATTGTACTTATTGCTGCCATAAACTTCATGAATCTTGCAACCGCACAGGCCTCAAGACGTGCGAAAGAAGTTGGTGTAAAGAAAGTAGGGGGATCAACAAGAGGAATGCTCATTTTCCAGTTCCTCTCCGAAACATTTATGCTGACGATGGTTGCACTGATCCTTGCCCTTATTCTGATAAAAGCAAGCCTTCCCTGGTTCAGCGATCTGCTCGATGTTGATCTGAATCTCAGGCTTCTCTCGGACTGGTACACTATTCCTGCGCTTATCTTGTTCACCGTAATGGTCGGAGTTCTTGCAGGTAGCTACCCCGCATTCTTTCTTTCATCATTTAATCCATACGAAGTTCTCAAGGGTAATGTGAAAACAAGCTCCAGGAACGGAATACTGCGCAGAGTGCTTGTTACATTTCAGTTTGCCGTTTCCATCTTACTGATAATAGGAACGATGATAATGTACAGGCAGATAAATTATATGCTCAACAAGGATGTTGGTTTTGATAAGAAGAATCTGCTCGTAATTGAGAGGGCTCATGCGATCGGACAAAAGATGAAATCGTTCAAGAGTGAAATAAAGCAGATCCCCGGGGTTGTAAATATCTCAAGCTCGACTGCTGTGCCCGGAAACAATAATAATAACAACGGGTATGGCATCGAGGGAAGAAGCGAGGAATCATTTCTTCTTACCACATCCTGGGTCGATTATGATTTTCTTGATACTTACGGCATTTCTCTTGCATCGGGACGCTTCTTTGATGAATCTTTCACATCCGACAGTACTGCCTGTCTTATAAATGAAAGCGCTGTAAAGAACTTCGCGCTAAATGAACCTGAGAAAACCAGGATAATCGAACCGGGCGATGGGGAAAAGCAGTACCGTGCTGTTCTGGGAGTGATGAAAAACTTCAATTTTGAATCTCTGAGAAATCCTATTAATCCGTATATCGTAAAAGTCCAGGACAGGAATTTCTTCTGGGGTTATATCACAATAAGACTCAGGGATGAAGATCGTACAAAAACAATTACTGCCATTGAAAGCAAATGGAAGGAATTTGTACCCAACACACCTCTGCAGTACTACTTCCTTGATGAAAACTTTGAGAGGATGTATGTTCAGGAGAAGCAGAATGCAAAGATGGCTGTTGTATTTTCAATACTGGCAATATTCATTGCCGCACTTGGTCTGTTCGGTCTTACATCATACACAGTTGAGCAGAGAACCAAGGAAATAGGTGTGCGGAAAGCTATGGGATCCTCAATAGGAGGGATCTATGTTGAGATATCAAAGGAAATAATCATGCTGGTTTCAATATCTGCCCTTATATCCTGGCCGGTTGTATACTATTGGTCCGGCAAGTGGCTGCAGAATTTTTATTTCAAAATCGATCCCGGGTTGCTCAGCTTCATCCTGGGATTGATAATAGCTCTCGGAATAGCGGTCGTTACAATTAGTTACAGGGTAGTAAGAGCAGCAAGGGTCAATCCGGCTCAATCACTTAAATATGAATGAGTATGTTTAAGAATTATCTCCTCGTTACATTCAGGAATCTATTCAAAAACCGGATTTTTACCCTGATTAACATTATTGGATTGGGAATTGCCCTGTCGCTTTGTATCGTGGCATTCTTCAATCACATGTTCAATTATGAGTTTGACAGGAATAATGTCAATTTCGAAAGCATCTACAGGATCAACAGCTTCAGGGATATGCAGGGCAGGGAGCAGGAATATGGCTCTGTTCCTGCGACCCTGGCACTCCAGATAAAGAAGGATATACCAGGAATTGAAAAAACAGCCCGGCTTGCACGGTCAGGCTCACCCGTAAAACTGGGCGATAATGTTTTCCCGACCCAGATCTCGTATGTTGACCCTGAATTTATTGACATTTTCACCTTCCCGCTAATTCATGGAGACAATGAATCTCTTAAAAGCCAGGGAAATGTTTTTTTGAGCAAAAAAATGGCCGAGAGACTATTTGGAGACCAGTATCCGCTGGGAAAGATGATCTCCATTGTGAATGATAAAAACAAAGAGTTCACTTATACGGTCAGCGCTGTATTTGAAGATCTGCCCCAGAATTGCAGCTTCAGGATCGATATCCTTACTCATTTTGACAATTTCATGCTGATGTGGGATGTTAATGATGCCGACTGGAAATTCAATACAACAGCCACTTTTATAAAGGTTCAGAATAAATCACAGCTGTCGTCTATATCCCAGTCATTAAAAGATTATGTGGAGGTTCAAAACAGGGCAAGGCAGGATTTTAAGATTAACAGATGGGTGCTGGTACCCCTTGATGATGTTGGTGATAATTCAAGAAATACATGGAATTCAGGACTCTTTCCGGCATTACACCCGGCTGCTGTTGTTTCTCCGCCCATTATGGCGATCTTTATTCTCCTGATCGCATGTTTCAATTTTGCGAATACTTCAATTGCAACATTCAGTAAAAGACTTAAAGAGATCGGGTTGAGAAAAACCTTTGGAGGTCAGCGCAGACAGCTTGTTACTCAATTCATGTTTGAAACATTTGTAATCTGTATTCTTTCACTCTTTGTCGGAATAGCTTTTGCTCAATGGCTTGTCCCGGCTTACAGTAACCTGTGGTCGTATATGTCGATAGAACTGACATTCACAGAATACCCGATGTTCTGGCTCTTTCTCGTTTCGTTGCTTGCGATTACAGGTTTCATGGCCGGAGTATATCCTGCTTTGTACGTGAGCTCTTTCAATCCTGTCAGTGTTATTAAGGGTTCTTCAGGTTTTAAGGGAACCGGCAGGTTTTCAGCAGTTCTTCTTTCGCTGCAGTTCACTATCTCCGTCATGGCTCTTGTAATGGGTGTCATCTTTGCGAAAAATGCCCAATTCCAGAGAACGATCGACCGTGGGTATGATAATGAAAATATAATAGTAATGCCTTTACCCCCGGAAAATTACTCATCGTTCAGGAATGAAGTACTTTCAAATCCTATGGTAATTTCAGCGGAAGGTACTAAGGAGCATATAGAATGGGGAACTTACCGGAGACCCGTTAAAGATGAAGATAAGCAGCTGGAAGTTGATTTTATGGATGTCGGACCTGGTTATCCTTCAACTATGGGACTGAAACTTGTCGATGGAAGATTATTCGATGAGGCACGGGCAGGAGCCGACAGAACAAATGGCTCTGTGATAGTGAATCGCACTCTTATAAAAGGATTTGGCTGGGATCAGGCTCTTGGTAAAACGTTTACTCTTTACGATACAACAGAGTTCACTGTGATCGGGGTTGTTGAAGACTTTTATACAAATGGTTTGTGGGAGAAAATCGAACCAACGGTTCTGAAGCTGACACCAGGTGAACGATATTTCACTATGGCTATCAGGGGAGAACCTGAGGACCTGCCCTCTATACTTGAATTCATGAAGACGAGATGGAAAGAGCAGGGAACAAATTTCGTATTCGGCGGAAGAGTGCAGAACGAACTTATGAACGAAGAACGTGAAATTAACAGGAGTATTATGAAAATCAATATATTCCTGGCACTGGCTGCCACAATCCTGTCTCTGATCGGAATGTACAATATGGTTTCTCTTGACGTTATCAAGCGGACAAAAGAGATCGGGATACGTAAAGTACAGGGAGCGCCCGTGCCTCTGATAATGTTCCTCGTCAGCCGTAAATTCCTGGTCGTGCTTTTAATTGCTTCTCTGATCGGCTGCTTCGGTGGTTATTATATGTCAGTAATGCTCCTCGACAGCATTTGGGATTATTTTATCAACATTAAAGCATGGATGTTAATTTTATCCGCGTCAATATTAATTGCCGGGACAGTTGGTACGATTATATTCAAGATTGCTTCAGCAGCCATGAAGAACCCGGTAGTGTCGCTCCGGTATGAATGAAAATTAAAACCCCCGCCTTTGGGGCGGGGGCGAATAATGTGCGGGTGGTATGTTGGATTTTGAAATCCTAGTACATTTTGTTTATCAGCTGACCGATTTCATCGCGGTTCTTCAGAGGGAACTCAAGTGACCTGCCATCAACCGTAACAACATTAAGACCCTTGGGAGCGAATAAACCCTTGCTGTAAAAGATCACCTCGCGGATATTCTCAAACAGGATCTCAAGATTGAAATGCGATGTTTCATCATCCATGGTCTTGAAATAGATCCTCTGGTTTGTAACTATCAGTTTCCCGTCTATTTTCTTATTGTCCACTACCTGGTTCGTATCACCTGCCTTAAGGACAACCTCATTTGAATTTAACTTTACTGTCATGGTCTTATTGTTTGTTTTCTGATATAAAGACCGTCGAAAGTCTTTTACGCTGCATCATTTTATGATTTTTTTATAAAGAGGGTAAAAATTCCCAACAAATAAATAAAAAATAGTACACGGATGACACAGATGCAACGAATAGTCATAAATCAAATCTGTGAAAATCTGTGAAAATCCGTATAATCCGTGTCATCTATGTGCTATTTAATTTACCGGGCAAAAATGCATTTATAAAATCTGTCTAAAATCTTGACATTTTTATTTATCTTGTGATCAAAATATTTTATTCGATGGTTCCCGGTAATCTTCTGATTGTAGACGAAAATAAAAATGATCTGAACAGCCTGAAGGAGATTCTTAAAAATGAAGTTCAGAATATCATCTGTATATCGGGTCCTAACCGGATAAATGAAATGCTCCGGAAGAATGACATCGATATTGTCCTACTCGATATGAACTTCACTGCCGGGGTTAATTCAGGAAATGAGGGACTATTCTGGATGAGGGAGATACTGAATTACGACAACAACATCAGCATCATTTTAATAACTGCCAATGGAAATATTGAGCTTGCAGTAACTGCTATAAAAGAGGGAGCAGTCGACTTTATCCCGAAACCCTGGGATGACAATAAGCTTTTATCGGTAATTAATCTTGCCTGGAAGCTCCGCATGTCGCGTCTGGAAACTAATAACCTGAAAAAGGATAACCAGAGACTTAAGAATGAGATCAACAGGGGAGGAGAGAAGCTCATTACAGGAGCCTCACCCACTATGATAAAGGTCCTTAACATTGTCAGGAAAGTCGCAGGAACTGATGCCAATGTGCTTATCACGGGAGAGAACGGAACAGGAAAGGAACTTGTTGCAAGAGAGATACACAGGCTTTCGAAGCGATCGGGTGAATTACTGGTGAGTGTCGATATGGGCTCTCTTACGGAGACTCTTTTCGAAAGCGAGTTGTTTGGCCATGTCAGGGGAGCTTTCACCGATGCGCATGAAGACAGGAAAGGGAAATTCGAAGAGGCGAACGGGAGCACTCTTTTCCTCGATGAGATAGGGAATCTTTCACTCAGATCGCAGGCAAAGCTGCTTTCAGTTCTGCAGAACAGGTATATTGTAAGGGTAGGTTCAAACAAACCTGTCCCGGTCAATATAAGGCTTGTTTGTGCCACTAATTGCAACCTGGTCCAGATGGTTTCCGAGGGGACATTCAGAGAAGACCTTTTTTACAGGATCAATACGATTATGATTGAAGTGCCTCCACTGCGCGATCGTGTGGATGATATACCGATCCTCGCGAATCATTTCCTTAGGTTGCATGGAGACAGATATGGGAAGACCGGTTTAAAATTCAATACACATACACTTGAAAAACTCTCCAATCACGACTGGCCCGGAAATATCAGGGAGCTTCAGCATGCAGTTGAAAAAGCTGTTATTATGAGTGATTCTCCTGTTCTGAAACCTTCAGATTTTATATTCAGCTCAAGGCAAAAATCTTCATCACCCGGTGAACAGACCCTTGAAGAACTGGAAAAAAATGCAATAACCGAGAGCATTCAGCGACATAATTCAAACCTCAGTGTAGTGGCAGCAAAACTGGGTATCACGAGGCAGACGCTGTACAATAAGATGAAGAAGTATAATATAAGGCTATAAGGCTATAAGGCTTTAGAGGCTTTACAACCTTACAGCCTTTACAGCCTTTACAGCCTTTACAGCCTTAGTTTACGACCTGGCCGTCGAACAGGTTAATCACCCTGTGGGCATAACCAGCGTCCCTGTCGTTATGTGTAACCATTATGATTGTGGTTCCTTCCTTATTCAGCTCTGAAAGGAGGTTTATAACTTCAATACCGTTCTTTGAGTCGAGGTTACCTGTCGGCTCGTCGGCGAGGATAAGCTTGGGATTTGCAACAACGGCTCTTGCTATTGCAACCCTCTGCTGCTGTCCTCCGGAGAGCTGCTGTGGAAAATGCTTGGCACGATGGCTGATCTTCATCCTTTCGAGAACTTCCTCAACACGCTGTTTCCTTTCAGCTGTTTTCATCTTAAGGTAAATCAGCGGCAGCTCGACATTTTCATAAACATTGAGCTCATCAATAAGGTTGAAGCTCTGGAACACGAAACCAATATTACCTTTGCGGAATATTGTCCTGTCGCGCTCCTTGAGATTCGCAACCTCAGTGCCATTGAAGATGTAACTTCCGGCAGAAGGGTTGTCAAGCAATCCGAGAATATTCAGAAGTGTTGATTTTCCACAACCGGAGGGTCCCATAACTGCAACATATTCGCCTTCCTTAACATGAATGTTAACTTTGTCGAGAGCAGTGGTTTCAACCTCTTCTGTTCTGAAGACTTTTGTTAAAGCACTTGTTTTAATCATGACTCTAATTATTTAAATTTGGTTATTTGGTATTTTTTAAGATAAGCCTTTCATTTTTGCCGAAGGTCTCATAACCTGAGACAATAACTTTTTCGCCCGGGGTAAGCCCTTCGAGCACTTCATAATACTTTGGATTCTTCCTGCCTATTGAAATATTGCGTTTATAGGCAGTTTTTTCATCCTGGTCAAGTACAAAGATCCATTGTCCGCCTGTTTCCTGGAAGAATCCGCCTACCGGCACCAGTACAGACCTTTTTGGCTGGCCAAGTTGCAGGCTTGTATAATAGGTCTGTCCCGAGCGGATATTGTTGGGCATGCTGTCGGTAAAAACCATATCGATCTCGAAAGTTCCGTTCCTTACTTCGGGATACACTCTTTTCACATTAAGGTCATATAATTTCCCCTGCCTGTCGAGTGTAGCCGACAGCTGTGTTCTTACCCTGTCGATATAGTGTTCATCAATCTGCGCAGTGACTTTATACGAAGTAAGAACATTTATCTCTCCCATATTCTGTCCACGCTGGATTGATTGCCCTATCTCGGGTACCAGTAGTCCCAGCTGGCCGTCGACCGGCGCTTTGACATTCAGGTTTTCCGCCCTCTCACGTACGAGCGTGAGATTGCGGCGCATGTTATCGAGATTGTTCTGAAGATTTGTAATCTGCACTGTTCTGTATAAAGAATCCTGTTTTTGTCTTTCAATAAAGAGTTCCCTAGATTGTTTTGCCATGTCAAGATCTTCCCTTGAACGGATATAGTCTTCCCTGGAGATCAGGTTGTCTTTCATCAGGACCTCATTCTGTTCGAAAGAACGCTGTTTCCGTTCGATATCGTATTTAAGATTTATAAGCTCTTTTTTGATTTGCAGCCTGTCCTGTTCCATTGCGAGCATTGTGTTCCTCAGGAAGTTCTCCTTTTCCGCCAGCTGAGCTTCGCTGTCGAGAATATTGAGGTGAAGATCGGCATTGCTCAGTCTGAGTATGACTTCTCCCTTCTTTACCATGCTGCCTTCCTCGATCAGTTTTTCCTCGACCCGGCCGCCTTCAAGGGCATCAAGGTATATAGTTGTTATCGGTTCAACTGTTCCGGGGACTGTAATATAGTCGTTAAACTGATCCTCTACTACACTCTCAATAATAAGCTTGTCAGATTCAACTTTATATGTAGATGTCCGGTCGGTGAAGAACGCCATATAAAGGAGCATTATAAATGCCGCGCCTGCAAGTATATACCAGATGTGTTTTTTCTGTAATCCTTTCTTCTTTTCAATTGGTCTATCCATGGTATGTTGATTTTTCTTTTTATGAATGTTGTTCTTAAATTAGGTTGAAACCTGTTATATTATTATTTATATTAAAATACATATTATAATATAGTTGAAGTCCTTTTTCCTTTTATCTTTTTCCTTTTATCTTTCATCTGAACATTCCCTCGTATTCTCCAGTGGTGTAGAACTGGATCGTCATTCTTCTTATCTGCAGCAGAAGCTTAGTCCGTAATGCTTCCATTTCTGCCTGGAACAACGTTGTCTTTGCAGTTGAGTAGTCAGTTACATCGAGCAGGCCCGATTCAAATTTCTTCTCGACAGCTTCAAATGATTTATTGTTATAATCTAGATTTGACTGTGCTGCTGCAAACTCATCTTTTCCCCTGTTGAACTCAAGGCATGCATTTTCAATATCAGTATAAAGGAGGTTCTTCTCCATCTCCAGTTTCAGTTCCGCGTCGTCTCTTCTTATTCTCGCCAGTCTTATATTCCTGCCGGCACGATAATTATTGAACAGTGGAACAGATAGCGTAAGGAAAACTGCCTGGCTGTTATTGTTTTTCAGCTGGCTCGGGTACGACATCTGGTTTTCTGACTGATCGTCCACAATCTTATAGAATCCCGTGAAAATCTGTCCCCCCGCGGTAAGACTGGGAAGAATGAGGCCCTTTGCTGCAGCGAGCTGTTTCCTGTTCGCCCTTAGCTGGTACTCAATGGCTTTGAGCCTGGGCAGAGCCTCAGTTGCTATGTTATAAACGCTGTCCGTATCGAATGTCTCGTCTATCACAAGCATATTACTGATATCGGGAATTTCAATATCAAAATATGTCCCTGATTCAAGCTGAAGCATTTGTCTGAGGGCCGTTAAAGCCTGCTCTGCCGTATTCCTTGCAACTGTATAATTCAGCCTGTCAGTTGAAACCCTGCTTTCCATTTCATATTGTTTAGAAAGAGCTTCTTTCCCGGTTTCAACCATTTTGTTTATTCTTTTCAGCTGTTCTTCAGAGCTCTTAAGCTGCATTTCAGAAGCTTCTTCGAGCCCTTTGGTATACATAACCCTGTAATACTGCCCGAGAATATCGATTATAAGCGTATTCCGCATCACTTTTTCTGTTTCCACCCCGGCTTTAAGCATAAACTTATTAGCCGCAACGGTATTCATTATGGTGAATCCGTTGAAAATTGTCACTTCTGAAGAAATATAGTAGTCATGACTGATGTTCTGCTGAAAGGTAATCAGGTTCGTCACGGGGTCAATCGATCTTCCGAATCCTATTCTGCCTCTTGAACCTGCGTTAAGAGAAGGAAGAATGTCCAGCCTTGACTGAAGGAGATCTGTCTGATTTATTTCTGTCTGAAGCCTCTGCCTCTGCAGGCTGATATTGTTTGTTACTGCATAGTTTATGCAATCTTCAAGTGTCCATTTTTTATCCTGGGCCTGAAGAAAAATTCCGGTTATCAGTAAAAGGACTGTTATAAGTAAATATCTTTTCATTATGGAATTCAAATTTGGAGTATGCTTTTTCAAAAGCCATGCCATAATTTATAACATAATGAAAATCAGGTATTATAGCCCGATTCCAATATTGGGCATGTCTAAAAAATAGACAACGTATTCATTTTTTTTTACAATCATAACAGATATCCTGATTGTATGGACATCGGACATCACCAGCATTTAAAAAGAAAGGAATTCTTTAAATGACTTTTGCATATTTTACATTTAATTTATAATTACTAATATTAGAAACTGATAAAAGAAGGTGAAATCAGTGAGATTTCACATGGGTTGGTATTGGGGTTAACAATAGATTTACGGAAAATAGTAGTTACGAATATATAATACTTGTTATGATTTCACTCGACATGCGTACTGTGATATTCAGCTTTGTTCTGATAGACATTATCTGCACGCTTGTAATAACATTCTTGTGGAGACAGTACCGCGGCCGTTACGATGGTCTTGGCCATCTTGTTGTTGCTTTCATAACCCAGATGCTGGCTTACATTCTTATAATACTCAGGGGCTACATACCCGACCTGATCTCTGTTGGTCTTGGGAATTCAATCTCGGTTGCGGGTATATTCATAGGCTATATCGGCCTTGAAAAGTATATAGGCAAAACAACTTCAAAGGTCCCGGACTATATTCTCTTTGCTCTTGTAATACTTGCCTCAGTCTGGTTCACTTACATCAGACCCGCACCTACTGTGCGATATGTAATAATATACTCGACCTATTTCCTGATGTTCGGGCAATGTGCATGGCTGATGATCCTTGGCGCTCCATCGAATATGGCAGTTCTTACCAGATATACAGGGTTTGTTTTCGCCGGATTCAGCTCACTTTCAGCAATAAAAATGATTGATTTTTTCATAAGAAGTGAAAAGCCGGTCGATTATTTTCAATCAGATAGTTTTGAAGCTTTGTCAATTCTTATTTTCGGGATGCTTATCATTCTGCTTACTGTGAGTATAGCTATTATGCTGAGTTATAACCTGCTCAGGGATATCCGTGCTGAGGAGGAGAAATTTTCAATAGTCTTTCACAATGCTCCAAATGCAATAATCCTTTCAACACATCCTGATGGAAATATAGTTGAAGCGAACGGAAAGTTTTCGGACCTGAGCGGTTATGAGATCAAAGAAATAAGAGGGAGAACTCCGCTGGAGTTGAATCTCTGGAGAGACCATGATGAGTTGAGGGAACTTACAAGGGATCTCAACGAATCAGGTCTCGTCAGTAAAAAGGAATGCACGTTCAGAAAAAAATCCGGCGACTTTTTTACAGTCCTTCTCTCGACCAAGCTGATTAATATCAGGAATGGTATGATGTATATCTCAAGCATAAGCGACATCACTGAGATTAAGAAGCTTGAAGAAATGGTCAGGCATGAGAGCAATCTTTTAAGGACCATTGTTGATAATCTGCCCGATCCGGTAAGTATTAAAGACCTCGGGGGACGTTATCTTCTTAATAATAAGCCGCATCTGAACGTTCTTGGCGCCGATTCACAGGAGGAGGTATTGGGGAGAACTGCATTTGATTTTTTCCCCGAAGATGATGCTGCCACCTATACAACCGATGATAATCTTGTTTTGAAATCAGGTAAAACAATCATTGATAAAGTTGAGCATGCCAGGCACCTGGATACCGGATTTCCATACTGGCACCTTACAAGCAAAATTCCGATAAAGGATGCATCCGGAAAACCATTCCAGCTTCTTACAATAAGTCACGATATCACTGAACGCAAACGGGCTGAAGATATACTGAGAGAAACCGATGAATTCAACAGGTCATTGCTGATGACAATCCCATTCGGAATGGATGTGGTTGATGAAACAGGCACAATACTGTTCATGGGTGAAAAATTCAGGAAGAAGTTTGGCAATGACGCGATTGGAAAGAAATGCTGGGAGCTTTATTGTCCCAATAACATCCAGTGCGACGGTTGCCCGCTTAAAGGCGGGATTAAAATCGGGACCACTTCCACCTATGAGGCTCATGGTATTCTGGGAGGAAGAATATTTGAGATCAATCATACGGGTATGATGTTTCATGGTAAAAAAGCAATGCTCGAGATCTTTCATGATATTACAGAGAGGAAGAAAAGTGAAAATGACCTCATCCGTTCAAAGGAAAAAGCAGAGGAGAGCGACAGGCTGAAAACGGCTTTTCTTCATAATATATCCCACGAGATAAGGACACCAATGAATGCGATAGTCGGATTTTCCAACCTGTTGCGCGAACCAGGTCTTTCGCAGGAAGAGCATGATACCTATACCGATATAATTTCAAGGAGCAGCAATCATCTTCTTTCAATAGTGAACGATGTGATTGAGATATCCAACGTTGAAGCCGGAAGACTGAAGTTATCTTTATCGGAAAGCAACCTTGTGAGCATAATCGATGATCTCTATCAGCAGTATAAACCTATTGCCGTCGAAAAAAAGATCGATCTTGTGATTGATACTCCTTTCCCTCACATGGTATCACAACTGACAACAGATTGTACCAAACTCATTCAGGTACTCTCCAATCTCCTTAATAACGCCTTCAAGTTTACACTGAATGGGAAAATAACTTTGGGTTATATTGTCAGGGAGCCATTTATTGAATTCTTTGTTTCAGACACAGGTATCGGAATTGATGAAGAATCACAAATGCTGATATTTGACCGTTTTTACCAGGTCGATAATACTGTTACCCGGCTTCATGAGGGAACAGGGATAGGGCTCTCGATCTCAAAAGCATACGTGGAGTTTCTTGGAGGTAAGATATGGGTGAGATCAATGCCAGGGAAGGGTTCGGTATTCTACTTCACGATTCCTTACATGACCGGTAGTCATAACCCCGACTTTCAGTTATAATTTTCTTACACTTACAAGAATGATCCTAGGAATCAGCAGCTACACATACACCTGGGCAACAGGTGTCCAGGGCCACTTCCCGGCAGAAAGACTCACAGAGACAGGTTTGCTGGAGAAAGCAAAAAAGCTGGGATTGAAAGTTGTACAGATTGCCGATAACCTGCCCTTGCATGAATTCGACGGTGACAGATTATCAGCCCTGACCGGCAAAGCCGAAAAAGATTGTATAAGCCTTGAGGCAGGCGCTAATATGATGACAGAGAAAAACCTTGAAAAGTATATTGACATTGCTTCCGGGCTGAAATCAGGTATTCTGAGGTTTGTGATAGACGGTCCGGGATTTACTCCTCCTTTGAATGAAATAATATCAGTAATAAGGAATGCTGAGCCTGAACTTAAGAAGAAGAAAATTATTCTTGCTCTCGAGAACCATGACAGGCTGATGAGTTACGAATTCAGGACAATTGTTGAAACAGTCGCAAGCAGGTATGTTGGCATATGTCTTGACTGCGCGAATTCAATAGGCGCAGGCGAAGGAATTCGCGAAGTAGTCAATAACCTTGGACCTTATGTAGTGAATTTTCATCTTAAGGAGATCTCTATTAAAAGGAAGTTCCACAGGATGGGATTTGATGTGGAGGGTGTCCCTTTTGGAAAGGGCATCCTTCCGTTGCAGTGGATTCTCCAGCAGCTTACAGAAAAATGCCGGACAGCAATACTCGAATTGTGGACGCCTCCTGAAGAAGATATAGTGAAAACGATAGACAAGGAAAACAGGTGGGCGGAGGAGAGTATTTCCTGGCTGAAAACGTACATTAAATAGGCTACATTCTTAAACATTATCATTCTTTTTTAGTTGATATGTTTATGAAAATCATACATCTGAAAAACAAATCACTGTTTCTTTTGTGTTCATTCATCACCCTTTTCAACCGGGTGAACGCACAGGAAAACCAGTCTGAAGCAGCAATCCGGTGGAAGCCATGGGAGCATACAATAAATTTTTCAGGTCAGTTTACAGGAGAACGTCCACTTGAGGTTGCAGTCATATTCGACGGACCCACAGGAGAATCATTCCCTGGTGCTGCATTTACTGATGATGGACGACATTATACTATCCGGGCAATGTTCCCTGAAGTGGGCGCATGGAGATGGAGAACGAAAAGCAGTGAAAGAGGTCTCGACAATATACGTGGCAGGGTTGAAGTTGTAAGATATATTGGAGATAATCCTCTTTATCATCATGGCGACATCCGTGTCAGCACAGATAAAAGATATCTTGTACATGCTGACGGCACACCCTTTCTGTGGATCGGAGATACAGGCTGGAATGCGACATATAACTCCACTATCGAAGAGTGGAAAACCTATGTGGACACAAGATCAGCCCAAAGATTTTCTGTAATCCAGGTCAGTCCGAGAGGAGTGGGGAACAGGAATACTGCCTCTGCTAAACCCACTGTGGCTTTCAGACCCGATGGTACAAATGATCCAGGCTTCTGGAAGGATCTTGAGGATAAAATCCATTATGCAAATGAGAAAGGTATCCTTATAATGTTAACGGGAGTTGGAAATGCATGGAGAGATACAATGGAAGAAAATCCTTCAAATCAGAGATTTGAAAGTTACCTGGCAGGTAGGATGGCATCATTAATTGTCATATTCTCACCAAGTTTCGATCAGCTTTTTGCCGATGAGCTTGATAAGGTTGCAACTGAGCTTCAGAAGTGGACAACTCACCTTGTTACACAACATCCCGGGACAAATCATGATGCAAACCTTACATTCAGGAATACTACTGCCGTAGACTTTTCAGGTCTTCAGAGCGGTCATCATGGAGGCGACCTGACCAAAGCCTATGCAGCGGCACGGCAGTGGACCCTCGATTTATGGGGTGGAGCTCCGGTAAAACCAGTGATTCTCCTTGAAGCAATGTACGATGCCTATGGCCATAACAATTCAAAGAACTGGAGAGAGAAGGATTCAAGAAAACCGGGTTGGATCGCCTGGATGTCAGGAGCCAGGGGATTCACCTATGGCGCCGGAGATATTCCCCCGAAGGTACCCGGGGGACATGGTGCAGTCTGGATGTTCAACAAGGATTCTTCAACTTATGACTTCTGGCAGAAATCTGTTCAGTGGGAAAGTGCATGGCAGATAACCAGCATGCGTGTCTTTATTGAATCTGTTCCATGGTGGCAACTGAACCCCACCCCCGAATTGATAAGAAACCAGGCAATGTCAGATACCCTTCAAATGATAGCTTCAGCAACGCATGATCTTAATCTGATTATTGTTTATATGCCTGATAATCCGAGAGTAATATTGGATATGACTCTTTACATCGGGACATTCAATGCCACTTGGTTCGATCCCCGATCCGGAAGGTATATCCAGGCAGTCAGGATTAACGGAGGTGATCCGAACGAGGTCTTTGAACGCCCCGAAGGATGGGATGATGCTGTACTGAAAATAACAAGGCTTTAAAGGCTATAGATGCTATAGAGGCTTTATAGCCTTATAGCCTTATAGCCTTTACAGCCTTATGGCCTTATTCTCCCATCATCTTATCGCGTAAAGGTTTAAACGGAAAGCCGGGCTTCCAGTCAGGGAATTCTCCGGTCATGCTCAGCTCATAGCCGGTTTCAAAATAAATCCTGATATCCTCGACCATGCCGTTGAAATCCCATTTCTCAGGCTCATAATTATCAGACGGCTTATGATAGTTTTCCCCGATCCACTTCTCTGTTTCGGTCATCGACCATTCCTTCCCGTGTTCGCGATTGTCAACACCTTTGGAGAGGTATAATGCAGGCACACCCTTCCTTGCAAAAGGAAAATGGTCGGATCTGAAGTAGCCTCCTTTTTCCGGGGTGGGATCTGCAATTGCATATCTGTCATGCTTCTCAAGAGCCCTGACCGCATAATCGTCGAGCTCAGAATTTCCATAGCCAATTATGGTCATATCTTTTGTACTTCCGAAAATGTTCAGTGCATCCATATTGATCACCGCGGCAGTTTTCTCAAGCGGGAATATCGGATTATTCGAATAATACTCGCTGCCAAGAAGTCCCTGCTCTTCTGCTGTAACAGAAAGAAAAAGAACAGATCGTGATTGTTTCTCCGGCAGACTTGTGAAAGCCTGGGCCAGTTCAAGAAGAGCAGCAACGCCTGTGGCATTATCCACAGCGCCGTTGAGAATTGAATCGCCTTCAAAATCCGGATTGATACCAAGATGATCCCAATGAGCCGTGTAGATTATATATTCATCAGCTTTATCTGATCCTTTCCAGAGTGCAGCCACATTATCCGATCTTACATGGTCGACTGAATTCTTAAATTCAAGAGAAGTTTTGAGATTCATTGCCGCCGGACGAAAACCTCTCTGTGCTGCTGCATTGGTGTACTTGTCAAAGTCAAGGCCTGCCGTATTGAATAATTGCCTGCCGGCATCGTTTGTTACCCATCCCTTGAAAAGCAGTTCAGATTCAAGAAACTCATTATTCT
This sequence comes from uncultured Bacteroidota bacterium, assembly GCA_963744745.1. Taxonomy (GTDB): domain Bacteria; phylum Bacteroidota; class Bacteroidia; order Bacteroidales; family VadinHA17; genus LD21. Next base: position 1,204,752 of record CAVUVD010000014.1, read on the forward strand.
CCAGGTAGAACTGGGGACCTGACCAGCTGTTCTGAACTACTGCCCAGGGGTATCCTGCCGCTCCGGTTTCATGAATAATAATTGCAGCCGATGCCCCCTGTCTTGCTGCTTCTTCGAATTTGTATGTCCAGCGGCCATAATAGGTCATGGCTTTACCTGTGAATAATGAAGTGTCCCCCGTGGCATAACCCGGATCATTTACCAGCATTAAGACTGTTTTTCCTTTCACATCCAGGCCGTCATAGTCATTCCAGTTATATTCAGGTGCAACAATCCCATAACCCACAAATACCATTTCAGATCCTGAAATTTTTATAATACCACTTGTCTGCGGTGAACCACCGATAAAATCAGCCGGTGAACTGAGCTTAAGGCCGGGTTTGCCCCCACTGATATCAAGCTGCATTTTCCTGCCGGCGGTTATCTTGATCATGGATACTTCCTGGAACCAGCTGCCGTTGTTGGCGGGTTCAAGACCCAGGCTGCCAAATTGTTCGGCGAGATACCGGATTGTTTTTTCCTCACCTTCTGATGCCGGGGCTCTTCCCCCGAATTCATCGGAAGCAAGCACTGAAATATGCTGTTTAAGACCACTTTCATCAATTTTTTCAGTTGCGGAAGTAATATCACCCAAATGGTTATTGCATGATGTAACAATAATTAAAGAGAGTACCAGGAATGTATAAAACTTATTGATCATAATAAATGTTTTAGCTGTAAATATAAAATAATAAACGAACCGTGGGTTTTATGGTTCAGCTTTATGAATAAATTTCATTATCACCCTCTGCATTCCGGGAAATAGATTATTCATTCCAAATGAATTATTTTTGAATAAAATAGTTTTATGTTTCATGTTATACTGACATTATCCTATACTATCCCCGGTATTTACCTGTTTATACGAATATGGCAGCTTTTCATCGCGAAACGGCACCGTTTGTGGTATATACTGGTTTTTGGGATACTCTTTCTGATATACCCTCTCAGTAATATTCTTGAAATTGAAGCGGGGATAACGGCTCAGGCTTTGCAGAAGATTTCGGATTATCTCCTTCCCTTTTTTCTGTATCTTTTTCTTCTATTGCTGCTTACTGATGTAATCCTCATTGTTAACAGGATCACAAGCGCAGTTTCCCGTGACAGAATGCGAAAAGTGATTTTCAGTTACAGGTATTTCGCGGTTATAATAACTTTCTCACTTATTATAGTAGCAGGTGGTGTAATCAACTTCAATACAATCAGGATTACTCCATATAGTATTATTCTGGATGATAATCATATCCGGGGAAGGCTCAGGATAGCGTTTGTTTCAGACTTTCACCTGGAAGAGGATGTTCCATCAGGTTTTGTAAGGCAATTTGTGAGCAGAATAGAGGATATCAACCCTGACGTACTGCTTTATGGTGGTGATATCGTGGAGGGCAGAGGGGAGAATCTCTCCGGCTTTGAATCGATACTGCACGGCATAAAAACTAAATATGGTGTATATGGAGTCCTGGGCAACCATGACCGTATCAGGGATTATCATGATAATTTCTTTACACGTTCCGGAATTGTGTTGTTGCGTGACAGCATTGTTGTAATAGATAGTTCATTCGTAGTTGCTGGCAGAAACGACAGCCGCAATTCACGCCTTGAGGCTGCAAACCTTCTGAATAATGTTCCCGATCTCCCCATCATTATGATCGACCATCGTCCGACGGATTATGACCGCATCAGCAATACTTCCGCCGATCTTGTCCTGTCGGGCCATACCCATAAAGGTCAGCTCTTTCCAATTAACCTTTATCTTAAAAGTATATATGAGGTCAGTCATGGCTACCTGAGGAAAAACAGCACACATTTCATAGTTTCAAGCGGCATCAGGCTATGGGGACCACGGGTAAGAACAACCGGCAAATCCGAGATTGTAGTGGTCGATCTCTATTAAAGTTTCTCTGCCAGACAGTATAGTTTTTCTGTCCTCAGAATTCCTATTATTTAACGCGTTGTGCGGTTAGGAGTTATTAAGATCCTTCACTTCGCTGTCGCTACGTAGCTAATGACAAGTTGGTAGATAATTGGTACTCAATCGCAAAAGATGCTTCACTTCGCTGCGCTGCGTTCAGCATGACAGGCGCTATTGGTGGAGTCTGGGGGAGTGAAGCGGCGCATTTTGCATAAAATTGTTCCTGGAGTACTGGATGTCAAAATGCGCCGCTTCACTCCCCTAATCCACAACACAATGGTGTCATTCTGAAGGAGAAAACCGAAGCCCGCGGAGGTTTTCGACTGAAGAATCTCTTACTGCAGCCTGATAACAATCCCTTGTCATTTCCGCCAGGATTGCAAAAAAATTGAATAAAGATCTCAGGATGACAAGCGCATTTTGCATAGAAGTTCCGAGTACTGGATATCTAATTCTACTTCACTCCAATCCATCCAATGTCATTCTGAGAACCGACTCAGATTCAACTGAAATCTCTTACTGCAGCCTGAAAACCCTGAGCCGCCAGGATTCAAAAATTGAATGTCTCAGGATGACAAATGTGAAGGATCTTTTCTCATCATTTTTAAATCAATCTTAACCGCCACAACGCGAGATTATTTAATCTTTTTATGAAAATAATTAAATAATTAGTTGCAAAACTAAATAAATAGTTATATATTTGATCATATCAAAATTTAACGCCATGAGAACATACAACGAGTTCACCGGTGCACCTGCTTTCGATGACATAGTTTTCGAAACCAGGAACAAGGAATACGGGGCATACATTCTCCGTAAGAATTACAGGCATAATGTCACTCTCTCGCTGATAATGGCAATAGTAATTGCTGTTCTCAGTGTCATTATTCCTTATATGAAAATGAAAGCAGCTGACAGAGGAGTTAATCCGGCTGACAGGGTTGTCTCAGTTCTGACAATAACAAACCTGGAGCAACCGGTTGAGCAGGTCAAAGTTCCGGAAACGCCTCCTCCACCGGTTGAAATAGTGAAACAGGCACAATACATTCCTCCTGTTGTGGTTGATTCCATTAATCCGGAAGAGGACTTTGGACTCATGACCGCTGAAGACGCCGAAAAAAACGTCCGGAATGAGGAAGTTGTTGATTTTCAGGTTGAGGCCATGCCAGAAATCCAGGAAGTGGAAAAAGAGCAGGAGCCATTCTTTAAAGTGGAAGAAGACCCTTCTTTTCCCGGAGGAACGCAGGCACTCCTGAAGTTTATCTACGACAATGTTATATATCCCCAGATAGCTGTTGAAAACAATATCCAGGGAAGAGTCATTGTAAAATTCTGTGTAACAGCTACAGGAAGCGTTAACCAGATCAGCGTGGTAAAAGGACTGGACGCTGAGGTTGATAAGGAGGTTATAAGGGTAGTTGGTTTACTTCCCGCGTTCAAGCCTGGTAAGCAATCAGGGAAACCGGTACCAGTCTGGTTTATATTGCCCGTTGCATTCAAGTTGAATCCCGTCTAGTTTTTTTCATTTGTTTCTCCTGTGAGTTACCGGGTACCGGGGTTTTTCCCGGACCCGGTTTTTTTATTACCTTTGATAATCAATTATTAAAACTTATACAATGAAAATAAAATCTCTTCTATCTGTGATACTGTTCACAGTATTGACAAGCGTTGTCGTTTATGGCCAGGAACCAGCCTATAAGATTTCACTCGCTGAATGGTCGCTTAACCGTTCAATAAGGAAAAAGCTGCTTACGAACATGGATTTCCCGCGGATTGCAAAGGAAACCTACGGTCTTGATGCAGTCGAGTATGTTTCAACTTTTTTCAGGGATAAAGCCGAGGATACGGAATATCTTACACAGCTGAAAAACGAGTGTGAGAAGTATGGTGTTAAAAGCCTCATAATTATGGTGGATGCAGAAGGTAACCTTGCCGATACATCTGAAGCTGCAAGGATCAAAGCTGTTGAGAATCATTATAAATGGGTAAAAGCCGCCAAATTCCTTGGCTGTCATTCAATCAGGGTGAATGCTGCAGGACGCGGTACAATGGGACAAACACAGGCTGCAGCTATTGATGGTCTCGGCAGGCTGGCAACATATGCAGCTGATTATGGCATCAATATTATTGTTGAGAATCACGGCGGAAACTCCTCTTATGGCAAATGGCTTGCTGAAATAATGAAGGTTGTAAATAAGCCGAACCTGGGAACATTACCTGATCTTGGCAACTTCTATGAATATGATCGTTACCAGGGAGTTAAGGACCTGATGCCTTACGCCAAAGGTGTAAGCGGTAAGACCCATGACTTTGATGAAAACGGCAATGAGACCCAGATAGATTATGAAAGAATGATGAAGATTATTGCCGAATCAGGCTTTAAAGGTTATATTGATGTGGAATATGAGGGCAACAAGCTTAGTGAAGATGAAGGAATAAAGGCTACAATCGCCTTGCTTAAGAAAGTTATTGCTCCTTATAACAAGTAAATGTACATTTTGAACTTTACCTGGTTACACATATTAATCTGAAATGAAAAAGTTCTCATCAACTGTTATTATCCTCATGCTTGCCCTGGTGGCTTCAGCTCAGAAAGAGGGTCTGAACAGTATCAGGAAGGAAAGTATTCAGTCACATATGACCTTTTTTGCATCCGATGAAATGCAGGGGAGGGAAACGGGAACCTCTGCCAACGATGCATCCGCGCTTTATTTAAAGACGAACCTCATGAGAATGGGAGTGAAAGGAATCCCGGGCACCGGTGACTATTTCCAGGATATCCCGATGCACAGGATCTCAACAAAGAATCATTTGCAGGTTAACGGAGGCACAGAGACTTTTTCAACGGATTCAGTTGTTCTATTTGTACCTCCTGTCCAGTCTGTGGAAAATTCAGCAAAGGTAGTCTTTGCCGGTTACGGACATTTTGATAACAAATCAGGATACAACGACTTTAAGGATGTAGACATTAAAGACAAGATTGTTATCATAATGACCGGAACACCTGAAAGGGTGAAGAACGGAAAGGCAGCTTCAGGTGTTTTTGACAACAGTGAACAGCAGAAGTTTACGGCAGTATTCATGAGAGGACCAAAAGCATTATTAATGGTATATAGTCCTCATAGCGATTATAAGGATCCTTATAAATCCGGACTTGCTGAGATGATCGGTGGCGAGAATGTCAGTGTTGAGGGTAAACCAATGCAGTCAATCCCATTTCAGCTTGGCTTTATTTCACAGTATACTGCAAATATGCTCCTCAGGTCTTCAGGACAGGATCTCAGGATGCTTGAAGAAAAGATACTTTCAACAGGGCAACCGGCTTCATTCGAAATCGAAGGAGCTACTGCAACACTGACATCTTCACTGGTCAATGATTCTTTCAAGGCAAGGAACGTTATCGGGATCATTGAGGGATCCGATCCGGTGCTGAAAAATGAGAGCATAATTTATACAGCCCATTTCGATCACACGGGAGTTGATGCCGGAAAAGTATTCAACGGCGCTGATGATAATGCGTCCGGTTCGGTTGCTCTGTTGGAAATGGCCGGCGCTTTCATGAGCCTTAAAAAGAAACCTGCAAGGACAATAATATTTGCATGGGTGAATGGAGAAGAAAAGGGTCTTCTTGGATCTCAGTACTATGCAGAGAATCCGGTCTTCCCGCTTGAAAAGACAATTCTTAACATCAATCTCGATATGGTTGGAAGATCAAAGCTTCCATCAGATACCGGCAGAATATTCGGTACAGAGCTGTCAGTCACAGGTGAGGGAGAACTAGAGCTTTACTCGGGCCATGAAAGTACCGTTCTCGACAGGCTGGTGGATGAGTCGGCATCCCAGGCAGGGATAAAGCTCATCGACAAAGGAAAAGACCTGGAATGGGGAGGCAGTGATCATATGAGCTTCAGGAGCAAAGGAGTCACCGCTCTGATGTTCCACTCCGGTATCCATGCCGACCTTCATACCGAACGTGACGATATCGGGAGAATCGACTTCGGGAAAATGGAAAAATCATCAAAAATGTGCTTCCTCCTGGGTTATAAAGTGGCAAACCTAAAAGAAAGATTCCCGCTTGATAAGAAACAGTAATCGGTATTCAGTAATCGGTAATCGGTATTCGGTAATCGGTAATCAGTCCTGTTGCCAGTTGCCGGGAGCCGGTTGCCTGCAGCCTGTCACCGCTTACCTTGTACCTTGTACCTTGTACCTTGCACCTTGTACCGTGTACCGTGTACCGTGTACCGTATTTGACTACCTTCTCCTATAAACCCTTACATAATCAATATCGTGATATTGCGGGAACACGGTTGTTGAATCAGGGTTTCCCGGCCATGCTCCGCCTATTGCCGTATTAAGAATAAGGTAATGAGGGGTATGTGGCACTGCAGTTGCCGTCGAATGGAGCAGATTTCCATCTATATACCATCTCAGGGAATCCTGTTCCCATTCGAGGGCGTATATATGAAAATCTTTTGTGTAATCAGTATCACTTCTCCAGGTGCCGGAGCTTGTCATCTTCCGCCCGTCGAAAGTGTAAAAATGAAGTGTTCCATAAAGAACACTCCTTTGGTGACCGAGAAATTCCATGATGTCTATTTCTGTATACCAGGGCCTTTTTTCAGGGATAAGCGATTCCTTTCCGTTGGCTACCGCTTCCAGCATTATATACTCCATCATCCAGTCACGGTTCTGCGGGTATAGCCAGAAAGCCGGCCATATTCCCTGTCCCCCCGGAAGTTTGGCACGTATTTCAAACCTGCCGTAAACCGGTGCGAGTTTTGATTCTGTATCCAGCCTGCCGCTTGTATATTCCTTATTACCATATTTCCTTTTGCTGCTTCTTATTCTTAAAAGCCCGTTTTCAACCATGACTTCTTCCGGGATGTAGTATTGAAGCTCATTATGCTTGCTTGTTTCACGCACAAGGATATTCCATTTCGTGTTGTCGGGAGTTGTCCCGTTGAATTCATCCTGCCAGACCAATTCCCATTTCTGATTGTGTTGCAGGTGTGTTTATTTTCAGCGAAAGAAGTTGCGGAAAACGCTATTAACAGGATAAAGGTGATGTGTTTCATATATCAGTTTTACTTATTTGTTGAACTAATATATAAACATTCACCGGAAAAATTACCAAATCGGATTTTTCCTGAGGAAAAAATCAAAAGTAAGATTCTGATCCAGGTCTTTTTTCTCCTGAAGGTTATATTGAATATCAAAGCCTGACGCCCAGGTTCTTTGTCATAATAAATAATGTTTCACCCTCTTCCCAGACTGCTTTTCCTGTCATATTGTTTTTATCTACAATCTTTACCGAAAAGACTACTGTTGCTGCCTCGAAGTTAGTCTGGTATATGATGGAATCATTTCTGAACTTTACCCAGGTTGAAGGGAATTCCGTTACATTATCGAATTTCATTATCACGGCGTCAGGCTTGATTTCGATGCTTCCCTCTGTTGATCCTTCCGGGGCATCAGGAGCTTCAAATTTCCAATTACCCGTATATGTTTCTTCTATCAGGGCAGTTCCTGTACCTGCATTTCCCATCTGTGCATTTAAGAAGAGGGGAAATAATAATAGCAACATCCCGGATATCACCAGTTGCTTGATTTTGTTTTTCATTGACTTTCAGAGATTAAATAAATATAAGAATGACCGTAGAATAATATTACCATATCCGGGTGTTTATTGTTCATTCAAAATCTATCAGTTTTTGTCCGCTGTTGTCTCATTTTGAAACATTAAAACATGGCTGTGATTTTATAAAATCCTGATTATTATTTTATTAAGTCAACTGGCATGACAATTGCCTGCCGGCTGTAATCTGAAATATTATATGGACCAGCCTTTACCCGACAGCTATAAGAAAAAGATACTTCTGAAAAGGATAATATCTTTCCTGCTGATTATCATAGTACCCCTTTCTGTTCTGCTGATTTTCAGGGGAGTTTTAAACAAAGAGATAAGTCTGTCAAATGTTGTTACTGCTTCACCTGAGAAAGGGGATATCCAGATCACTGTGCAGGGATCCGGAATAGTAATACCTGTTTATGAAGAGGTGATCATTTCACCTTTCCGCAGCAACCTCAGGAGAATAGTAAAGAATCCGGGAATAAAGGTGCAGCATGGCGATACTCTGCTTATTCTCGACAACAGGCTTGCAGAAAATGACCTGGATCTGCTCAGGAACGAGCTCGAGCTGCAAAAAATACGCGTTGAAAAACTTAAAATCGAGCTTAAAAAGCTTGAGGAGGATTTCGGATTCAGCAGCAGGATGAGAGCTATCCGGATAGAGAATTACAGGCTTGCCTACGAGGCAGAATCAACATTGAACAGGATGGGAGGAAGTCCTGCTTTCAACGTAAAAAAAGCTCAGACCGAGTGGGAGATATCGCAGCTCGAATCCGACCAGTCGAAATTCAATTTCATGAATGAGGTGAATGCCAGGAACAATGGTATAAAGGAGCTCGAGACAGAGATCAGTATACTGAATAACAGGATTGTCAAGGCAAAGGATATGGCAGGGCAGGCATATGTCAGGGCTCCGTTTAACGGGGATCTCAGCTGGATAATCGACCAGCCGGGGGCGACAGTAAGCGAGGGGCAGGAGATTGCAAGGGTGGCTGATTTTTCTTCATATAAGCTTAAAGGAACAATCAGCAATGCATGGTCGGGCAGAATAAATAATGGTCAGCAGGTTCTTATCCGCGACCAGGGGAAGAACCTTGAGGGCATAATCGAGAACATAATGCCGGCAATATCACAGGGAATGATGGAATGCCTGATCAGGATCGGTTCAGGTGATTTCTCCGGCCTCCGACCCGACCAGCAGCTCGAAATAAGGGTTGTCATCTCCAACAGGAAGAATATACTCAGGCTGCCTAACGGACCGTACTATAAAGGCCGGGGCTACAAGGATATGTTTGTAATCAGGGGCAGGAAAGCATACCGTACGAGGGTACTCCTGGGTGATGCCAACTTCGATAACGTTGAAGTTATCGAAGGACTTAAAGAAGGTAATATTGTGATACTGAGCGAAATTGATGAGAAGTATACCGGCGATGAGCTGAAAGTGAGAAAATGAAAACCTCATCCCCTCATTCCCGCTTTCTGGGATGAGAGGGGAAAGACCACCCAGGAGGAGGGGTCGGGAAGAGGCAATTAATAGTAATCTATTATATTATAATACATATTAAAATAAATATTATGATTAAACTGGAACAAATAAGCAAGACTTACAGGACAAATGAGATCCAGACACTTGCCCTTGATAATATTAATTTCGAAGTCAGGGAGGGAGAATTTGTTTCCGTAATGGGGCCGTCAGGTTGTGGGAAAAGTACACTTCTGAATATTATCGGGCTGCTTGATGAACCCGATAAAGGCAGGGTTGAACTGGCAAAGCAACCTGTTGATTTATACGAAGATAAAAAGACAGCAAAAATGAGAAACATGCTTGTCGGGTTTATCTTTCAGAGCTTTCACCTGATAAAGGAGCTGAATGTCCGGGACAATGTTGAATTACCTCTGATATACCGGAAGTTGCCGGCAGCCGAGAGAAAAGAAAGGGTTAATGAGGCTCTTGACAGGGTAGGACTTTTAAACAGGATGAATCATTATCCCTCACAGCTCTCAGGAGGTCAGTGTCAGCGTACTGCTATCGCAAGAGCTATAGCCGGTTCACCGAAAATAATCCTTGCTGACGAGCCCACCGGAAATCTCGACAGTGTGATTGGTCACGAGGTAATGGATATTCTCACAGGCCTGAATAAATCAGGAACCACAATAGTCATGGTAACTCACGATGAGATACTGGCAAGGATGACCAACCGGATTGTAAGATTATTTGACGGAAGGTTTGTTAACTGATTTTAAATACGGAAAAGATGTTAATCAACTACTTCAAAATATTCGTGAAGATTGCCTCGCAAAACAGGCTGTTTACTTTCCTTAGCCTGTTCGGCATCAGCCTGACAATAATGTTTGTGATGATCTTCAGCATGACTGTCTCCAGGATAAGTTTCGGCTCAGGTCCGGAATCAGAGCTTAAAAATACAGTATTTATTGAACGGGTAAAGACGAAAACCACTGAACAGCAAAAAGGAGGTGGATATAGTGTTTCCTCATGCGGCCGGACACTTTGCGAAGACCTCCTGAAGAAAACCAGATCTGCTGATGTTGTCTCCATGTATGCAGGCCCGTTCGACTGGGAATTCATATTTAACGGTGAGTACCAATTGAAAAAGCAAACGCAGACTGATGCTGATTTCTGGAGACTGTTCAATTACAAGTTTATCCAGGGGAGACCTTATAACGAGGCTGAAGTCCTGAGCGGTGCGAACCTTGCGGTAATCTCAAATTCTCTTAAAGAGCTTTTATTCGGCAATGATGAAAATGTCCTGGGGAAAGCCATTCATTACACTTCAATAGATCTCATTGTGACAGGAGTTGTTGAAGATCCTCCTCCAACATGCCTGAATGCATCGGGCGATCTGTATTTCCCATATTCAGTAATTCCTGATCCCGATAGAAATGATCCCTACGTCGGATCATTCAGAATGGGGTTTAAAACCGGTTCATCAGGGAACTTTAACAATATCAGGGATGAGGTACAGGACATGGTTGCAAGGATAGATGCAGCAGATACGGCTATGACAATATTCGTATCCGGTCCTTATACGCAGCTTGAAAAGATGATGGTAGGTTACGGAGATCCGGAAGAGTATTCCAAACAAAAAAGTATTCTCAGAACACTTATGTTATTTCTTTCCTTTTTGCTGCTGCCTGCAATTAACCTGATGTCTTTGAATTTCGCCAGAATTCATGAAAGAGGTGAAGAAATTGCTGTCAGGAAATCCTTCGGAGCTTCCGGCGCGGTTCTTCGCAAACAGTTCCTGTTTTTACTCCTTTCTTCTCAGCTAAACCGGGAGGGCAGGGGATCGGCCTTACTCTTGTGCAGGAGATACTGGCTAATCATGGTTTCACTTTCTCCCTTAAGAACAGGGAAACAAAAGGGGCGGAGTTTACTGTATTCTTCCAGTGAATTAAAGGATTGTGATTTGCAGGTTGGGTTCTGAGTTCTGGATTTGATTCCCCTCCCTGGAGGGGTCGGGTGGGTTAATGTGGAGCCAGGTTCAGCAACAATGCTATGTCCTTTATTTCATTGATTGCCAGCTCATAAGTCAGAAACTTCTTCAATGGGATTATTGGCTTATTGTCAGAATTATAAAGAAAGATTCTGAAATCTGTATATTGAATATCCATTGGCTGATTTCCTTTTATATAGCCTACGTAACCTTTCCTGGTTTTCTGTACTCCCAGCTTCATTGAATCCTTAACAAGCACCCATTTGCCAAAAGGTAATAATCCGAATATATAATCAGCATGTTTGATCCTCCTGTTTTCAGTGTCGATTATCGTACATGTTGAAGTGAATGCAATAAATGCTCCGATCAGCGCTATAAGAAGTCCAATCAGGCTGAAATATGCTATTACAAGACCCGCGATAAACAGGAACAATCCCATTGATGAGGCAAACGGGCCGAATGATCTTTTTTCAAGATTGTTTTCAATTATCATTATGCATGACTTGTTTTGCCGATTGAATGGCGTTTTTGTATGAATTTGTCTGGAATTCGGCAATGATCTGTTAATCGATCAAATGACATAAAAGCTACTATTTTTCTATTGAACAGGCAAGGCAATTATTACGGTGAACACTAAGGCTTGCTCCACAGTCCGGACATTTTCTCCTGTTAGTCTCAAAGTTCAGGAAATAGTCAATTCCTTTTTCTTTTATCATGGCAAGGTTATCAAGAAAGCTTGTGTTATATTTTGTTTTGTACCGTTTGTCAAGCTGCTTTAATCTCCGGCATGGATATTTCAGGCAATCATAACAGAACCCGGAATCAGTTTTTTGGAGGAGTTCACAGTTCCTGATTACACATTGAACTCTTGCTTTACCCTGGTCCACAACCCAGCATCCGGGACAGGTATTTTTGGGTCGCATGTAGCCGATGCATGAACCGCAGTTCATTCCGCATGGTGCAATCATTGAGCTCTCGTAAGTAATGTCTGTTTTGAACTTTTTGTCTGATGCAGGATTCCTCATGGCTTCATTTTGTTTCTATTACTTAAAATTAGACACAAATTCGGGTTTTTCAATCCCTCCGGGATTGATTATCATTTATTTATTTACCATGGATGTAACCATGGCTATTGGAATTGAACCCTCCGGCTTTGGGGCCCATGTGGCGTGGGCATGTGCAATTGAGTCAGGTAAATACAATCCATCTGCAATCCTGGCATTGAAGATTGCTCATGTTTTTAATTGTTCTGTAAACGATATTTTTGAGCTTGAAGAATCCGACTGGCAGTCTAAAACTAACCTTCTAAATACAGCCTGAGCTATACTAAATCCATTCCATCAGCTTATTCTAAACTTAAAATATACAGCAGTTTATGTATATTAATCAAGCTTTTTATCCTCGATTAACAGTTTTATAATCCTTGGATCATTTCTCAGATCAGGATTCCTGAGCTCTTCCCTGTCGACAGGATAGCCGAGTGTTATTCTTAGTTTTCCATCTATGCAAAGAGGGTCCATACTGTACCAGTCAGATGTTGATGAAGAATAACCCGGGATGAAATAACCGGAATAGATGATTTTTCTGTCGATCGTAAGTGCAAATGCAGTCCCCTGGGTAGGCCATGGGGTTTTCGACATTTCGCGCGATTTTGATGAGTCAATTACAAAATAATGGTCAGTAGAATCGTACGAAATAATATCAAAATAGTAAATGAAGGGGTCTTTTGGAAGTCTTTCACTTCCGGGAATAATTTCATGCCCCGGGGATTTTGTCTGGTAATCTTTCAATATATAGATCTCAAGGTCAGAACGTGAATCTTTCTCGCACCCTGATAAAGTCTGAAGCAATGCTGCCAGAACTGTAATAAGTTTTTTCATTTGGTACGTTTACGTTGAGTTATTTAAATCTAACTTTTTCCTCCCCCTTCCTTACCATCTTTATCTGCATCTAATACCATTCCGTTCAAATCAGATATGCCGTCCATATAGGGGCCCATCATGCTAGTCTTTATGGTCAGATATAAATAACAGGGAAAACCGGGGCAAAACGATTCTTTGACTTTAGTTGTTAACACAGATAATACCATATCATTTTCCAGCCATTTAAGGAGAATGGAACGTCTGTTAAACCTACGTTATCAGTGAAACCAGGATGATAAGATAGACCTGAACTTAAATTGATATATAATTCTAAGGGCAAATGGAGATGCAATTCATTTGAGTCTGCGGGTCTGTTAAAACGCAAATCAATTCTTACTTTTCCATCCTCAATGGCATAGCCATCAGTACTGGTTGGTGAAACCACCACAAAAGGAGTATTTGGTATAGCTTTTAACCGGTGCTCAGCGCTTCTGTGTCCTGCTTTATCATATTTTACCAGAACAAGCTCATATTTTTCATTGTTATTCAAGCCGTTGATGGTCATAGTGCCTGCACCAAAAGCCCTTTGAACTTTTTTTTCTCCATTTAAATAGTAACTAACCTCAACTCCGTATTTACGCTCCTCACCTATCGGAGCCATGTGCCAGTGTAAATAGACAGCACCGTCTCCGACAGTATGGTTCAACTCGTAGAACTCGGGGAAATCCACCTCCTTAAAGCATCCCTGGATAGCCAGAAGTGAAAATGAAGTGATCAGTGTGAATAGAATTACAGATTTTTTCATATTATAATCACTATCTTAAAACATTGTTATTGAATCAGACAATTATAAAATTAATTATTTTGACAAATAATAATTCATAACAGTATCAGAGTTTCAATTTTCAGGTTATTATTTAATCCTGCAGTATATATGGTCCAGGATGGGTTAAATTCCTTTTTGCAAAAGCAATCAATGAATCGTTGCCACCCGGATATTCAGGCTGGGTATCATATTCAATCCAATCCTTATTATGTGTCGTATCATCAGGAAGAAAGATAGTATCAGTGGTATTAAATGATTCAATCCTACTGACCTGTGAAGTGCCAGAACCTTACTAAAAAGAGTTCGAAAAATTGTTAAAACAGTTTTCAGGTCGACTTCCTGGTCATAGTGATATTAATTTGCCAACAATATAAGTTATGATCATGAATGTTTTTAAGATTACTATGCGTCATTTATGGAGGCGGAGAATAACTTCCCTGATAAATATCTTCGGTCTTTCTCTGGGGTTAGCCAGCAGCATGATCATATTCCTGTTTGTTTTCAAGGAGCTGAATTATGACAATTTTCACAAGAACAGCCGCAGCATATTCAGGGTTCATCAGCATGTGCTGGAGGGCAGCCAGGTGACCGATGCAGCCTGGACACCATTACCACTGGGACCAACATTGCTTAAGGAGTATCCCGAAATCCGATCGGCGGTTCGCATAATGCAGGCTGACAATGTACTTATCTCATGCGGGCAGCAGTATTTTAATATCAGGAATGCAGTGTATGCAGATACCGGTTTTTTCAGCTTATTTACATTTCCCCTGATCAAAGGTGATGCGAAAAAGGTGTTAACCGAGCCCCATTCGATAGTATTGACGGAGACTCTTGCGGGTAAGATATACGGGAGTAAAGATCCTGTCAATGAGTTGATCCGGTTTGACAATGATACCTCATACTTCAGGATTACAGGTGTTTGCAGGGATGTTCCTGATAATTCTCATTTTGATTGTGAGATGTTTATATCAATGGATGCATTCTGGAGATGCCACTCAACGGAATGGACAGCAAATTATGTAAATACATACCTGATGCTCCATGAGGGATATCCATATCAGCAGTTTGAGGAAAAGCTTAAGACATTATTGCAGAAATATTGGGAGCCACAGATACAGAAAGCCTTTGGTTTTGGAATAGACGAACTGGCAAAAAAGGGTTTTATGTTTGAATACAGACTCCAGCCCCTGAGGGAGATCCATTTCAATACGAACATGCAACAGGGCCTGAAACAGCCGGGAAACCGAAAGTACATCCGGATCCTCATGCTAATTGGCATTTTCATAGTTTTTATTGCTGTTACAAACTACGTCAATCTTTCCACTTCCCAGTCGACATTAAGGATACGAGAAACAGGTCTTCGGATAATACTGGGTTCGTCGCAGAGTAAGTTAAGGATCCAGTACCTGGTTGAATCGGTTCTGATCTGCATGTTTTCATTAGTTTTGGCCGGTCTGATAATGGCGCTTTTTTTGCCGTCTTTTGATAACATTACCGGCATCCGCCTTGCCACCCCCGATCTGCTGAAATACATTCCTTTTGTTGTGGTGTCTGTTATCCTGATGGGTTTTTTTGCCGGATTATATCCTTCGATTGTCAATACAGCAGTAAATCCTTCTACATCGTTGAGTGAAAAACTGAAATCAGGCAAATCAGGAAGCCTTATGAGAAACGTCCTTGTGACAGTTCAGTTTTTCATTGCTGTAGTAATACTTGCAGGAACGATTGGTATTTATAACCAGTTAAAGCTGATCAGGACTTCGGAGCTGGGCTTCGATCCGGATGGCATACTTGTTATCCGGCAGGCAAATGTTTTGAAAGACCATGCATACTCTTTTGAAGAGGAAATAAGACGGCATCCCGGAATTGAGAATGTTACAAGATCAACGGATATCCCCGGATTTCCTGTCAGTGACAACGGCTTTACTGTCGAAGGCCGCGATCAGACAGAAGTGTTTGTGCTGTATACCACATGGGTTGACTCGGCTTATTTTAAAACCTTCAGGATGCTGCTGAAAGATGGATCCGGTTTCAGCAACAAAAGCATTGCACGTGGTTCGTCAATCGTGCTGAATGAATCTGCCACAAGAAAAATGAGACTTGAAAACCCGGTAGGTATGAGACTGTTGAAACCTGACGGTGCAGGCAATTATCAGGCTTACACGATAACAGGAGTCGTGAAGGACTTTCATTTCAAATCGCTGCACACGGAAATTGAACCATGCGCCATTTTATCGCTTCCTGAGAAAGCTGACTGGGTTCCATGCATGAGTATACGTTATGACAGGTCAAATACAAATGCCTGCTTTCATGCGGTTGAAGACACATGGAAACAGTTCACCGGAGGCAAGCCCCTGGAATACAGCTTCCTGGATGAAGAGCTTAATTCACTTTATAAGCATGAAACAGAAACCGGTAGCATGTCTGCCATTTTCACATTTCTGGCCATTGTGATTGCATGCCTAGGATTGTTTGGAATGATCTCATTCACAACAACACAGCGAATCAGGGAGATCGGAATGCGTAAGATCATGGGTGCCACACCCTGGACAATAATAAGATTTTTATCATTCAAAACGATTAAGCTGATTCTGATAGCCAGTTTGTTTGCCTGGCCTGCAGCATACTTGTTTCTGAAAGACTGGCTACGGAATTTCACCAGCAGAACCGATATCAATCCTTTAATATTCATCACAGCCACTGCATTAATTCTGGTTGTTTCAATGCTTACAATCGGATTGCATACCTGGAATGCCGCCACCAGGAATCCGGTAGATTCACTGAGGTATGAGTAACTCCATTTTCTTACAGTATTCTGACTATCAATATTTCGTATTTTTATTGAGAATAATTTGTTAAAAAAACCAACACCTATAAATATGACAATATTCGACAGATTACAGACTCCTTTCTGGCGAGGAGTCAGGGCCACAGCCCTCTACTATGGAGCGGCTGCAATTGTCTTTATGTCAGTAAAACTCATATTACCTTTGCGACACGATGTCTACCTGTATTTCCTTTTTATCCCGGTCGTGTTACTCGCGGGCTTTTTATGGGCTGTCGTTTCCGTCATAGGCAGCTTCTTTCGGGTGTGGTCCCGCGGCTCACTGGTTGTACATACGATAGTAATTATTCTGACATTTTGTATTGTCTCTCCAAGACCGCCAGTCTTCCCGACAGCTGCAACGAATCCGGTCAGGGGTGAACTGATGCCAACTTTTAACTTAATCGATGACCAGCAAAAGTTTTTATCATTATATCAAAAAGAACTTGGATCATGGTCAGTGCAAACTGAGGAACGGGACGTTGAAACAGAATTTGGCAAAACACATGTCATCCTCTTCGGAAATCCACAGGGAAAACCATTAGTGCTATTACATTGGTTTTATTCTAATTCTACAGAATGGAAATATATGGCGCCATTTCTGCAGGAACATTATCGTGTTTATGCTATTGACATTATTGGAGATATGGGGAAAAGTTATGCTTATAATCCCCCCAAATCCGAAACAGAAGTATCTCAATGGTTTAATCAGGTTCTTGATGGTCTATCTCTGAATAGAGTTTCTATTTGTGGTCACTCCAATGGTGGATTTCAAGCCATGCTGATTGCACAACAAAATACTGACAAAATTGATAAATTGATCCTGCTTGCACCCGCTTCAGGATTTAAGCCTTTTAGCCTTAAATTTTACTTATCATCATTTGGTACAGCTATTTTCCCAAGCGATGCTATTCTTAAGTCATTCAGGAATACGGGTACCTTAAAACCAAATCAATGGAGTAAGGAAATGACAGAAATGCTGGCTTTATCCTTTACAGTTGCAGCCAATCAGCTCAGAGTTTATCCAAGAGAATTCAATGATGATGAATTAAAGGCGATCAAAGCACCAACACTCTTGATTTTGGGAAATGAAGAAATGATTTATTCTCCGGAGGAAGCTGCCGAAAGAGCATCAGGATTGCTGCTAAATTCGAAAGTTATAATTTTACCTGATTGCGGTCATGCCATCCCGTTTGATGCTCCGGAGGAGGCTTCAGGCGCCATTAATTCATTCTTATCAGGAGATTAGTTTTTTATCAGATCACTTAAGCGAATTGGCCGGCGGTTAGTGTTAGTAAACGTTGCTGAGTCGAGTGCGGGCTGACTTACTCCGTGTTAGCTGCTCGCCTTTATTTTTTTTTATTTTCAAAACAAAGTATGCTGAAGTTCTATTTTTGGGTAAAATACACCGATTATCACAAATGGATTATCAGCTCTTCTACAGTGCCATTCTTTTGTAGTACCAAGAAACAAATGAATCTCTTTGTCTTTTAGGAATTCACCCTCATATTTATCTTTGACTTTTTTTAAAGCAACTTCTTCATCCCCACCAGCTGATCTACAACAGTTCCAATATAAAGCGCCGATTTCCCAATCCTCAATCATCAGATTACTTTCTATACCGGAATCATCGAGAAAACTATAGTAGAATTTATAGGGCAATTTCGGTATAATCGTTTCAACTGGTTTAACTGTCGCAAATAAGTCACCTTGTTTTCTAAGTTCAACCCATTCATCTTTCCATTCCCTAGTGTCCTCTTCTATCTTGAGACCAAGTATTTTAGACGGTTTGAACGTAGCCAAAGAAATGTTCTTAGGGTCTTTTGAATCACTTAGAAGTTTTCTTTTGTTTGTATAAACCTTGCCTAAGCAGAGTTTCTTTCTATGGTACCAATTTCGTTCTGTACCAATCGAGGCTCCAACAACAATGTCTTTAAAGTCATAATTAACAGGAGAGTGACTTTCGGGCCTAAAATCATCTTTCCTTTTAATCAGATCCAATTCAATCCATGTATATTTTACATTTTTAACCTTACCACTACCCTTAAGATCGATTAAGAAACTTAAAGGCACCGGATATATTCTTATCCAATCTCCATTTTCCAACACACCTGCAGTGCAAACAAGTTCATCATAACTTCTTGATGGGAAGGGGTAAGTTGTGACAGTGATTAAGACTTTTTGTCGTGACATTAAATATGAATAACTTTTAGACTATTGCTATCCATCTTTGCTAAGGATTCAGCGAGATGTTTTCTATGGCATTGGTTAATATTTTTTTCGAAACATGTTAGAGCAATACGTTCCTTTGATCTAAGAAGCTCCAAAATATAATGTTGTTTAATTATTTCATTCCTTAGCACAGTTGAGTTATAGAACTTGAACAATTTATTATAATCTGCCTGGGTATTAAGCTCTTGCCTTTTATCAGAATCAATACCGACTTCTGGAATATGGAGGTATTCTATTCCTACTCCATTACATGCAGTCATTAATTGATTCTTATTGAATCCGTACTTCATACTAAAAGGATTTTTTCTTACATCACAAAGCACCTTTATATCGTTTAAAATAAGTTTATTAAGGTATTCCTCTAATGTAAGACCCTCATAACCAATCGTGAATAGAGTTGTTCCATTTTTAATTGGTTTTTGCTTTTGTACTTTAATTAGTTCTTCATTAGTCAATACACAAGAAGAAATGGTGCTATTTATGGCATAGTATGGATAATTTCTATAGGTTAATCTTATTAATTCATCTTTTGTATAATCACCAAATTGGTCATTAATATATTTTACTGCAATTCGATCTTTTTCATTTAGTTCAAGTAAATAGTTATTATTATCAACTTTCTTCAGACCTTTTCCAGAATCTGTAATAATGCCGTATTTGATCAATGTACCAAGATCTGCATTTGCTTGAAAAGAGAAACAGCCATATTTGTACGGAACAAAGTGAAATGATTTTTCTACTTGGTGACGTGAAAGCAAAAATAAAAGCTTTTGAATAGTTACCTTATCTATTTCCTTATTAAGGATTTGCAGCAGGGATAATATGATTTTCCTTCTATAGTACATGCTCAATAAAAAACAAATATACGTCGATAATATGATGTTTGTTCATTATTAGTGATCAAATGCCTGGATTCTGGAAAAGTGTTTTTACCACTATAATAATTGCCTTTGTTGCATCATTTCCAGTTCTTTTCTTTTATCATACTGCATGGCGTAATCGCGGTACAAACTTTCGGGCGACTTGTATCAACTCACGGTGCAGAAACATGTTCGAAGCAGCCTGGTGCAGTATCGCGCTACGAACTACCGACGGGAGCGATAAATAACTCAATGTACAGAAATTTTGGAAGCGGCAGATGCGCGTATCCGGGTTTTAGCACGATAAACTTTCTAGAAAGCAGGAGCAAAACGCAAAAACCGTGACAAGTTTATTAACACTACCGTCCGTGTTATTGCCAGTTATTGAAATTATTATTATATCTCACACTTATTATTTTTTTTGTTGTTTCGCCCAAGTATTATAAATATCTACAACTTCTTCAAGATCTTTCCAAGTATATTCTTTGTTTTGGATCTTGGTTGCTAATTCTGGGTAATCAGAAAAATATAATGGAGCTTTTGCTCGAAATGTTTGGTTGTTGTTTGCTGATGCGATAGTAGCAATTAACTTTGCTGCAGGTTCACCATCTCTCATTATATAATAATCTCTAAAAGTAGCGCTTGTTTTTTGTGCTGGTAAGACTCCTCCTTCAACAATTGAAATTGCTAAATATAAAGTGGCTGTTCCTTTTTTTTCAACTTTTAACCAAATTGGGCCTTTAATTTCAATTTGCTTCCACCCTTTGTAAACTTTAATAAATACAAATTCGGATTCTTCTTCATCAATATTGTAAATTATACTTCTAATTTGAACCGATTCAATTTTTTCAACTTCAGAACCATCCTTTACCTTAAAATCAATAAAAATACCATCTTCATTATCAACAAAAGTAGCTAACCCAATTTTGGTTGTACCATTAGTTAGAAGCAAACGGGCATTATAAAAATTTTTAGTTGCAAAAGCTGATGCCGTAAGAGAAATAATCAAAGTAGATAAAATTAGTTTTTTCATCATTTAATTTTTAAATAAAAATAATTAATTTCTTATAGCAAGCAGGTATCAAGGATAAAATTCTGAATAATACAAAATCAGATTCAGCTAATATTATTAATAATCAGAGTTTTATGTTTTTAGAAAAATATCTCTATCCATGGATTTGCCCGTTATCTTGAGTAGTCTACGGAACTTTCTCAATTAGAAGGAATTGGCCATAACGATCCGGCGGTTAGTGTTAGTAAACGTTGCTGAGTCGACCAGAGGCCGTCTCACGTATTACACGTTTTGTATGATAAGTTCTCTCAGGCCGTCGGGAGCGAAGCATAGCGCAATTTTTGCAGTCATGGTACAGTTTTAATTGCGTGCTGGCGTAATCGCGGTACAAACTTACTAAGTGGCCGAAATTGAGTCACGGGTGCAGAATTTGGTAGATGGGCATTGGTGCAGTATCGCGGTACAAACTACCGGCGGGAGCGATAAATGAATCACGGTACAGAAGTGTGGGGGCGGGCAGATGAGTGTATCACGGGTTAAGCGATCTGAACAAATTTCTCTTGCCAGCCCGGGTTCGAAAAGTTGAAATAAATCAAAAAAAGAAAAACGTTCGGGCCCATACTCAACTTCCGATTTTTGACGGGCTGGCGTTCACGTCACCCGCAAAAATTGTGACAAGTTTATTAACACTACCGTCCGTGTTAGCGGAGCGTATTTTTATTTTTTCTTGTATACTTTTTTAATTGTTTTTTCTCCGTTAAGCTTACTTTTATTAAACTCAATTACAGTTAAGGTTTTTCCATCTTCACTTATTTTGTATGTCTTTGTAGTTACGAAATCCTGCGCAACACCATCTATTGAAGCTGTCATTATGAAATTGGTTGTAAGGACTTTTTTATCTGGAGACCATTTTACAAATTTTTTGGCAGGATCAATTCCAGAATTATCTTGTGTTTCTTTCTCGTTTGTTAAGAATTTGTCGGGGCGTAATTTTCTCCCATCCTTACCTGGTAGGAAAAATGTGTTAGTAAAAGTAATTGTATCAGGATTCTGTTTGATTTCCAGAATAATTGTACCGTTGAAAGATGCATCGCCTCTCTCATCCTTGTCGCTGTTGGTTTTATCAAACTCCCAATTGCCAGAGAAGTCAGTTTGAGCATTGAGGGTTAATGAAGAAATAGTGAGTGAAGAAATTAGCAGGATTCTGAAAATTTCATTTTGTTTTTTCTTGATGGTATACGTCTGTCTCATGATAAAGGTTATTTACGGAAATGGATAAATACTTGGAATTTGTAAAATGCAAAATATTCTTGTCAAGATGAAAAAGCTCAAATCAAATATTCTTAATTAGTAAGCTGTATCTCTCAGATAATTACTTAATTGTCTAGGTGCGACGGATGTGGATATGCCCGCTAACTCGTTTACAGCAATTTTATTTATAATGCTATAATCTCTCCCAATGAGATATGATTAACCGAACGCAAATCTTATAAACCTGAAAACTGTTCTTCATCTCATCTATCACTTCCCTTTTTTGTTTATTCCTTATGCCTATTGTTGACCTTGATTCCTCTTTTCCTTCAACATTCCGTAACCTCTGAACAAACTCCCGTCCCGTCAGTCACAGCCGACAAAATGCTACTGAATTGCGAAACAGTTAATTATTCAGTTTTGCAGAAAAATGACCTATTGAAGTTAAGAAATTGGATGTTCAGGAAAAAATTTTTTTTGTGCAGGGGGCCGGGAGCGGAGGGCAGGGGGCAAAAAACTGATGGAGAGGTTTATTTTAACCGCAGAGATCACAGTGTTTGCCGGCGCACAGGCCGGCGTTCGCAGAGGATGCAGATTCAGGAAAGGCTCAGGGCGCAAGGCTCAGAGCTCAGGGCTGAAGAAAACCAGGTTACACAGAGTCACAAAGAGGACCACAGAGGTACACAGAGTTAAAACCATCGGAATGATGTATAATTGGTTTTATGCTCTCTGCCCCTTGCCCCCCGCCCCTTGCTCCCTGCCTCATCCGGCAGGAGTTTGTTCCAACCGAAATAATGATTTTCTTTGTTCTGTTAACAAATGGCTTCTTCTGAAACTTTTTATCCGAATCTGAATGACAAAGAAAAAAACCATTGAGGAGATCAATGAAAGGATCCGCCAGGGTAAAGCTGTCGTACTGACTGCCGAACAGGTATCAGCCATGGGAAAGGAGATGAGCAGCTCCGAGATAGCTAAAAAAGTAGATGTGGTGACTACAGCCACCTTCAGCCCTATGTGCTCGTCAGGGGCTTTCATAAACTTCGGTCATTCCAGTCCGCCCATAAGGATGGAAAAGATAACTCTCAATAACGTCCCGGCGTATGGAGGTGTTGCTGCTGTCGACACCTATATAGGCGCCACAGAGACTGCCATGCCGCACGATACCTACGGAGGGGCACATGTTATCGAAGATCTTATTGCCGGTAAGGATGTACTCTTGCAGGCTTCAGCCAAGGGAACAGACTGCTACCCGCGCACCGAAATAAAAACGCTTATAAACAAGAGCTCAATAAACGAGTTCATTATGTTCAATCCGCGTAATGCATACCAGAACTATAATGTTGCGGTAAACAGCACTTCGAAGATCAAGTATACCTATATGGGCACCCTGCTGCCTGCATTCGGCAATGCAAACTTCGCGACATCAGGCGAGCTGAGCCCTCTTCTTAATGACCCTGACATGAGAACAATCGGCATGGGGACCCGCATCTTCCTGGGGGGAACAACCGGGTATGTTGCATGGAGCGGAACTCAGTTCAATACCGGCAAGCCGCGCAATGATCATGGTATTCCAATCGGCAATTCAGCAACATTGGCTCTCATCGGCGATGCAAAACAGATGAGCACCCGGTTCATAAGGGCTGCTTATTTTGAGAAATATGGTGTGTCGATGTTCGTCGGAATAGGTATACCTATACCTGTGCTTGATGAGGAGATGGCAATGAGACTGGCAATACGTAATGAGCAGATCGAGACAAACATTATCGATTACGGAACAGGGAACTTTGAAACCCTGGGGAGGATTGACTATGCAGCACTATTCTCAGGGTCGATTAAGCTGCACGGGAAGAAAATCAGGACGGCGCCCATGTCGAGCATTAAGACGGCACGGGAGATTGCGGAGATACTGAAGAAAGAGATAAGCGAAGGAAGGTTCCTGCTGACTGAGCCGGTGATGCTTTTCCCGAAAACGAGCGGGTTGAATAAGCTGGAGATAAGGATATGATTGTATCGACGAGCGCCCCCTTGGGGGTCAGGGGTAGCCTGAGGGAAGTTTTTTGGGACGCATGATTGATAAAACATAAATAGAAAAAGACATAAATGACAAGCAAAAGATTTGTTCTAACGTTTCCGCCGGCATCCACGACCGAGCCGGTAACATATAACCTGGTGAAGAAATTCGATATCCGGGTCAATATCGTTAAGGCGGATATTACTCCCGGCAAGATAGGACACCTGGTGCTGGAAATGACCGGTCCTGCAAAGATTCTTCAGGAGGGTATGAACTACATCAGGGAGCATAATGTTGATTGCGAGCCGCTGGACAAGAAGATCTTTTACAACAAGGATCTTTGCATACACTGCGGAGCCTGTACTGCAGTATGCTTTGCAGGCGCACTGACGATGCAGCATGATACTGCTGAGCTCAGTTTTGATGCTGAAAAATGCATCGTTTGTGAGCTTTGCCTGAAATCCTGCCCATTAAAACTTTTCTCAATAGATATTGACTAAAAGCAGGGCATACCAGCCAAGGTTTTACCGGGAGCTCATGGGCAGCGAGAGATGGATGAGCTTCAGGACTATGCATCTCGAAACAGACCTCTGGATAGCAGTAACTGCACGCCAGTACAGGGCGGAAGTTGAGAGATTTGCATTTGACCGGACTGTTCAGTACCGGAAAATTCTCGACAAGCATATTAAAGATCATCCCGGTTTTCTTACATCACTTGAGCCGGTTCAGGTTACAGATGCTCTGTTCCCAATTGTCGGTGATATGTATGATGCATCGGAAATTGCAGGTACCGGACCAATGAGCGCTGTGGCCGGAGCTTTTGCACAACATATCCTTGGTGATCTTATTTCAAAATACGGGTTTGAGGAAATAATAGTCGAGAACGGTGGGGATATTTACATGAATCTGACTCATCCTGTAACCATCTCGGTTTATGCCGGCGACTCACCTCTTTCTGAAAAAATCGGATTAGTAATTAAACCTGAACAAACCCCATTATCGGTTTGCTGCTCCTCAGCAACTGTCGGCCACTCATTGAGCTTTGGTACGGCAGATGCAGCTGTTATTGCCTGCCAGGATGGGGCGCTGGCAGATGCTTATGCTACTGCGTGTTGTAATGCTGTCAAAAATGTTGATATGATTCAGGATGTTACTGAATCGTTTCTGCAAAAACCTGAAGTTCTTTCAGTGGTTATAATCAAAGATGACAAGATTGCTATTGGAGGTGAGATTGAAGTAGCCCTCATATGACTCCAAACGTCACCTTACGAATTGAGGATGTCTCAAAAGAACAAAATCCGTTAACCGCAAAGGTCGCAAAGAATTTCACGAAGATCGCAAAGGCATTTATTTCAGTATTTTAACTTTGCGTTCTATTATATAACTAATGTTGTAATAATTTGATTTATAGTATTTAATATTTAACCACAAAGGAACGCAAAGGTATTCACAAAGGAACACAAAGGTATTTGTCTGGTTTTCTTCGTGTCCCTTAGTGTGTCCTTGGTGTCACTTTGTGGTTTATGGTTTTCTTTTTAGTTATTCATTAAGATATTAAATCCGGAATGTTGTCTTTACACTTTGCGTCAACTCTGTGTACTTTCCCCAGACCGGAATTCGCTTTTTATTCCTAAATTGCCGGGTCAAAAGAAGCATTATGCAGTTTCAGTTCTTTCAGCCATCCGGTTACCTCAGTAATTACATCAGGAATTATTGCCTGATGCAATCTGAGCCGCATGAAAGTGATATGACTGAAAGGGTTATTCCAATCGATGGAGTACAGATAATGTTTCATTATAAAGAGCCTTTCGCGGTATACAATCCGGATAACACAGTATCAAGACAACCCAGGTCGATCATAAGCGGACTGAGCAATTCGTTTTCCGATGTTTCAACCTCAGGAGCTGTTGGGGTGATCTTTGTGAGATTCAATACTGCAGGAGCCTGTAATTTCTTCAGGTTTCCGCTGTCGGAAATCGAAAACAGGAGTATTGACCTGTCGGATGTCTTTTATAAAGAAATAAGAATTGTCGAGGAACTCCTTTACGATCAAAAGTCTCATGAGCAAAAGATAAAGATCATCGAAGACTTTCTTTCCTCGAGATTTTCACCTGTTCCGGTTTACGACTGTGCCGTTCTTATTAACGCAATCGGGCTGATAAGGAAAAACAAAGGACGGGTAAACACACCTTACCTCGCTGAAAAACTGTCCGTAACAGGGAAAACCCTGGAACGGAAATTCTCAGGGTACCTTGGAAAAACACCGAAGCAGTTCATCAGGTTGATACGATTCCAGCAGACCTTGAAAGATATCAGCATCAATAAAGATCTTGACCTTACGGAGTATGCATACAATAACGGTTATTTTGACCAGTCACATTTCATAAAAGATTTTAAAGCCTTCACAGGACTTACCCCCGGAGAGTTTATCAGGAAATATCCTGATTGTGACGGCATCTCTGAGCAGTAATTCTTTTTGTCTGGTTTTTACAATTTTACCGGAAAGCCTGATCTTAACTTTGCGGTGTTAATACAGTTATATTATTTTACAGAATTAATACAGAATTATGAACAGAGAGATTATCCTTGTTAAGAATGCCCATACAAATAATTTAAGGAATATCGATATTGAGATCCCGAAGCACAGGCTCGTTGTTTTCACAGGCGTTTCAGGATCGGGAAAATCATCGCTGCTTTTCGATACGATTTATACCGAGGCACAGCGTCAGCTCATCGAAACATTCAGCTCTTTCGCCAGGACAAGGATGCCGAAGCTTTCGAGGCCTGATGTTGATGACATTCACAACCTTTCGACAGCGATAGTTATAGACCAGAAAAGGATGGGGAACAACCTGAGGAGCACTGTCGGAACTGCCACTGAAGTAAATACATATCTGAGGTTGATGTACTCACGCATCGGGAAGCCTTTCATCGGACCTTCATTCTGCTTCTCGTTTAATCATCCCGAAGGAATGTGTCCTCATATGCAACGGGCTGGGGAAACAGATCAGGGTCGACCTGGATCTTTTCCTTGACCGGGAGAAATCGATCCGCGAAGGCGCCATAATGCATCCTCATTACAAGACAGGCGGTTTCCTCTGGAATGAGCTCATGAGAATGGGTGTGGTCGATACAGAGAAGCCGTTAAAGGAATTTTCGGAAGACGAACTTCAGAAATTCCTTTATTCTGAGCCGTTTGATATAGAAGATTCAAAGAATAAGCTGTCATATAACCGGAAATACGAGGGAATTGCCAGGAAGCTCGAGAGAGCGGTATCTGCGCGGGCTGATGATGAACAGGCAGAAGAAGAAAAGAATGCATATACAAGATTTTTTACCTACAGGAATTGCAGGACTTGCGTGGGGACGAGGCTGAATGAAAGGGCAAGGAGCGTCACAGTGAATGGTCTGTCGATTGACAAGCTTTGCAGTCTCGAGCTGCCGGATACCCTTGAATTTCTTGAAAAGATAGATGATGAGATTTCAAAACCCGTCCTGAGGAAGGCAAAATTCCTCCTTCAGCAGTTAATTGAGACAGGTGTCGGATACCTCACCCTCGACCGTGCGACGGGTTCACTCTCGGGAGGAGAGTCGCAGAGAGTGAAAATTTCGAGGCAGATGGATTGCAACCTGACAGACCTTTTGTATGTGCTTGACGAGCCTTCTATCGGGCTGCATCCTGTTGATACTGAGAACCTGATCAGCCTGCTGTTCAGGCTTAAAGAAAAAGGCAACAGCGTTTTTGTGGTCGAGCACGATCCGGATATAATCAGGGCGGCAGAATGGCTGATCGACATGGGACCGGGAGCCGGAAAAAACGGGGGAGAGGTGGTTTATAACGGGCTGCCCGCCGGTATTGCGGCCACGGGAAGCATAACCGGTGAATACCTGTATAAAAAGCATGAAACATCCTTCCCCAGGAAGAAGGCTGACATCTTTTTCACCATTGAGAATGCAAATGCGAATAACCTGAAGAATGTCTCGGTGAAAATACCCAAAGGTGTTCTCACATGTGTAACCGGGGTTGCAGGAAGCGGCAAGAGCAGCCTGATACATGAATGTTTCGCGAAGAAGCATCCTGAAGCAATTGTTATCGACCAGATGCCAATTGGAAGATCATCGAGAGCGAACTCAGCCACGTATATCGGGGTTTTTGACCTGATCAGGAAAGAATTTGCAGCGGCAAACAAGGCGGATGCTTCATTATTCAGCTTTAATTCAAAGGGAGCATGCCCGAAGTGTAACGGGCAGGGAACGCTTACATTCGAGCTTCATTTCCTCGATTCTGTTAAAACCATTTGCGATGAGTGTGAAGGCAAAAGGTATCATGCAGATGTTCTTCAATACAGGTACAAAGGAAAAGACATATCCGAAGTTCTTGACATGACAGCCAACCAGGCGTATGAGCTGTTTACCACGTCAAAGATTCGGAGTCACCTGAAGCTTTTACAGCAGGTGGGATTAGGTTACCTGAAGCTGGGCCAGTCGCTGAGCACACTGTCGGGAGGGGAGTGCCAGCGGCTCAAGATGGCAAAAGAGCTGAACAATGAAAGCAACATCTACATAATGGATGAGCCGACAATGGGGCTTCACATGTCAGATATTGAGAATTTCTATGGCATTGTGAAATCACTTGTTTCGAAAGACAATACCGTCATAATTATTGAGCATAATCTGGATATTATCAAATACGCCGACTGGATAATAGACCTGGGTCCATCCGGTGGAAAAAATGGAGGAGAGCTTTTGTTCCAGGGAGTGCCGGAAGATCTTCTGAATTGCGGAAGTTCGGTTACCGGAAGGTATCTTAAAAATGTTCTTGAGCCGGTTAGTTAATCTGACAATAGTATTACAGGTCGCCGCTATGCGGCTCAATAATCATGGATTTGTTTGACTACAAACAGGTCGGCATAGCACGGCTCATCAGATTCGAATAACTTGATATTGCTACAAACAGATCCCTGTTTCGCTCAATTTAATCCGGAATACCAGAAGCTCCGGAGGAGCAACCTGTTTGTAGTTATATGAATTGAACTGTTATTTGCAGAGCTCCATAGGAGCGGCCTGTTTGTAAAGATGAACAAGACTAAATCAATGCTCAGGATAATTCTTTCTGTACGAACTTTTCAAGGTCAAGAAGGGCATTGGCCAGAATTGATACTTCACAGTTATCGATCAGCCTGAGCCTGGTCACCTCAAACGTCTCATTCTTCTCTATGTTTGCCATGAAGCCTGGGAAGACTTTCCTTTCAACAACATAGTTACGGTGATCACCGGCGCTGTGAATTTTGTAAATCTCTTCCATAGATCAAGGTCTTTTAGTCATTGATCGGGTATCCTGATTATTGTTTTTCAGTCTTTCTCAGACAAAAATAAACCAGGAGATGCAAATGCTGAAAAGAATTCACCCGGTGCACAGTTTCTCCAGCCGGAAACACCTGAAATATCACCGGAAACAAAGAAAAACACAAGAAAGAAAAACGGCTGGATCAGAAACCCGGAACTGAAGGATTGATCATATTACCATTTTATGCGAAAGTTCCGCTTTCAGATATACTTCCAGGTCGCCAAGAGCTTTTGAGAGGACAACCGGACCGCAATTCTCGAGAAGGTTGAGTTTCGTCAACTCCATGAATTTATCTTTATACTGAATATAGGCCATGAAGTTAGGATGCGTCTTTCTTACTACAATATAGTTATTAGGCTCTCCCGTAACATGTATCTGATAGTCTTCCATAAGTTATGACTTTAACATCTAACATGGAAAACCATTCCTTTGTTTCAGGAAAATAATATTGAATTGATAATCTCCGGATTTCAATTGATGAAGACCGGCCTTACGGTAAAAATATTCTTCAATTCGCGCCCGGCTGCCAGTCTTCCGAAGTTATACCAGCCATCTGATTTACCGCCCCAGCCGAAATTCACGTGAACATAAAGTTCATTATTGAAATTTCCCAATCCGTCAATAACTGCTGCGTGCCCGTTTGTTACGAGCTTTATTCCAAGTATATCATCAAAATAAGCTATAACAGGGTATCCGGATGATATTTCTTTTATTATAGTTCCAGCCTGAGTGTCTTTTCTCTGAACCCTGCATCTGTAATGTTCGGAGATCTCTTCAGGGATAAATGCAGTATCCATATATTCACCCCATCCAAAATCCTTCTGAAGAACCACAGCCGCCTGGTAACAGTACCTTGCACTTTCTTCAAGGCCTGAACCGGTGGCAGTCAAAACTTTTTCCATATTGAGATTTACCAGCTCTTCTCTAACCTGTACCCCATTACTGGTTTTATATGATACGCTGCCGGTTGCCTGTAACCCGTGAGATGCAAGAACCTGGGCAAAAGCGACGGACCAGCACCCGAGGGGCTCATTCCCGGGGGTGAACCTGGCGAAAACAGAGTCCTGTCTCCAATGAGTTGTAATAACCGGGCTTTTGAGTTCCTGCCATCCGGAATCTGATGTAACATAATCCGGTACAAGCTCTTTCTCGAATTTTCCTTCATCAACTGCCTTTATGAATATATTACCTGCAACGGCCACCAGTACTATGAGGAAAACAAAAAGAGTAATTCTTATTCCCAGGTAGGTACGTTTTACAGGCTGCCCTTCGCCGACCTTTGATCCTTTCATTTCACACTATTAGTTTTTGTTCTTAGTAAAAGACAGGAATTACAGGCAATAGCTGCATGCAGCATTCCTGTTTTTTTTCCGTATTTGTTGAAATATTCAATCAATGGAATTAAACAGGCTCATTGCTTTCCCTATTCAATAATTATATACCATGAAAATAAGAATGTTGTTTTTTCTTGTATTTGCAGTAGTCATGCTGTTCCGGGTTTCTGCAAAAGAACTGCCCGCCACTCTCAGGTATAATCTTGATCTCAGGGTTGATTACGCGAATGAAAAAGTTTTTGGAAAGTGTGAAATAACACTCTCAAATGATACGGATAAGCCTCTGAACCAGGTTCCGTTTCTGTTGTATCGTCTTCTCTACGTAAAGTATATAAATGACGAACACGGCAATCCGTTACCTTATGCTCAGACGATAACAAATATCTCCGGATGGGAACAGTTGCAGGTAAATCTCACAGAGTTATCATTAAACATAGTTCCCGGGGAGAAGAAAACAATTGTCATTGGTTATGAAGGCTTCGTGTATGGTTATTCCGATGAAGGATGGCGGTATGTGAGAGATCATATAGCACGCGATTTTACTATTATCAGGACAGATGGGTTCGGTTACCCGGTGATCGGGCATCCGGATGGAACCAATATGATGGCTGTAATAAAGGAGAGTTATGACTATACCCTGAATGTCACAATTCCAAAGGATCTTACGGCAGTCTGTGGCGGAAAGCTGACCAGTGTCATAGAAAATGGCGATGAAAAGACCGTCACATTTCAAAGCAAAAAACCATCCTGGCGGATCGATGTTGCAATCGCAGATTACAAGGTTATCGAAAAGAATATGAACAAGATATTCTGCTTTAAATCCGATACTGCCGGGGCCAGGTCCATGATCGATGCACTTGAGAAGACGATAGAGACATATTCCGGCTGGTTCGGAGAGATCAGGGACTACCAGGGATACACAATTGTCGAGGTTCCGCAGGGGTACGGCTCACAGGCCGATGTTGCTTCATTCTACCTTATGGAATCAAACTTCAAAACCACAAAAGAGAATCCGGGCATTTATCATGAGATTGCACATTTGTGGGATGTGAAACCCGCTGAGGATAATCCATGCAGGTTCGAGAGTGAAGGTAGGGCCCAGTTTCTGCAATTTCTATTACCTGCACAGATAAACAGCAATATTAAAATTGTTCATGATGCTGCACAGAAATATCTGGATGATATCAAAAAAGACTTTACCGCAAAACCTGAATACCAGGATGTCCCGGTGAAGAACTACGGCATATCAGATATGACGGAGTATTCTTACACCCTGGGAATGGTTGTCTTCGCTTTGTTTTATGACCTGGCAGGAGAGAAACATTTTAATAATGCCATCAGGTCTTACTTTTCCGGATATTCCGGCAAAAGGGCAACCCTGAATGATTTCACCGGCTGCTGCATAAAAAACGCGCCTTTTGATGCCCGGAAATTCTTCGATGACTGGATTTATTCTACTAGTGGCGTTGGGCTCATTGTTAAAGGTTATACGTACGAAGACCTTAGATCGGCGTACAGATGATTACCGGATCTTTCTCATTCGGGAGATAACAGCCAGGCTTAGGATTGATAGTAAACTGAACATCAGGAATCCCCTGGAATATCCTTCCGGTCCTATTACACTTACGAACGAACCAAGTATCGGGGGAAGGATAAAGCCTCCGAAAGCTCCGAGTCCTCCGACCCACCCGGCAGCGCCCCCGATTGCTTCCGGCACATATACAGGCAACAGCTTGAAAACTGCGGCATTGTTGATACCCATCCCTGCAGCCATGAGAACTGATGCTGCTAGTCCTGTTGCTGCTGAACCCGAAAAGGACATTATCAGAGAAGAAAGAAGAACAATAAGAACAGAATACATGGCAGTTTTTTCCCCGCCTGCCCTGTCAGAGATTGTGCCTCCGGCAACTCTTATGAGTGATGCAAATATTGAAAAAACAGAAGTTAATATTCCCGCCTTCACAGGTGAATAATTATGAAAGTCTGTCCAGTATATGGGAAACCATGCAGTGAGAGCTATGAATCCGCCAAAGGTCGTGAAATACAAAAGGATCAGTTTCCAGGTATTCAAAGATTTTACAGAACGCGCGAGGCTGTTCCTGATGTTCCCTGAAGGAAACAATTCCTGTCCGAGTTCCTTTGCTTTCTTCCGGCTGTCGCATACAGGTATCCCATTTTTCTTCAATTGAAAATAAAATGAATTAATACCTACAAAATAGTAGATTATTAACCCTGCCAACAGGAAGATGAACCAGGCTGAATATGCTGAAATAAAGCCATAATGCTGAAGGTATACCGGGAGGATCAGTGAGAATATACCCGGCGCCAGGTTACCCATCCCGGCGTATGTCCCGAGGGCTATTCCCTGCTTTTTAACAGGAAACCAGTAAGAGGTCTGCCCCACACCAACCGAAAAGGTCGCTATTCCGCAACCGCTCAGCATTCCAAGGAAAAGTATCAAACCATAAAGGCCCCTCATGTCAGACGGATATGCAAGATGCAGGAGGAGCGTTATTCCCCCTAATCCGGCTAATGACAGACCAAGCAGAATAAGAAATGGCTTTCTTCCGCCGGTAATATCGACCCAGGCTCCGAATGGAATTCTCAGCAAGGACCCGGTAAGCGATGGTATTGCAACAAGTATTCCGATGAGCGCAGGGCTCAGTTCCATGGCTTCCTTGAATTTTACGGCTGTGGGTCCATAAAGTGAAACAGCAGCAAACCCGAAAAAAAAGCCAAG
The DNA here is from genome assembly GCA_963744745.1 of uncultured Bacteroidota bacterium. GTDB lineage: Bacteria > Bacteroidota > Bacteroidia > Bacteroidales > VadinHA17 > LD21. The sequence goes on from CAVUVD010000014.1 coordinate 1,238,092, forward strand.
TGTAGTACCAAGAAGCCCTCTTGCAGGTGTTCCTTTTACCCTGAACTCTTCCATGAAAACTACACGATTTTATTTGGGAACACTAAGTTAACATTTTTTCAGGATATATCGTCATAACTCCCTGTGGTTCTTTTTTATAGATATTCGCTTTCATTGTTTATGATGATGAATTTTCGTATCTTTAGTCATTATTTCGGATGCGGGACTAAATTCATTTATTTTATGAGAAGTGTATTTCCATTCACCGTATTCCTTTTTATTGTATTTCATTATCAATTGACTGCTCAGGGCCCCGGGGAGCAACTGTTTAAAACGACTTGTGCATCATGTCATACTATCAATAAAGGCAGGCTTGTCGGACCTGACCTGACCAAGGTTTATGAGAAACGAAGCAATGAGTGGCTCATTAGTTTCATAAGATCGTCACAATCGATGGTAAAGGCAGGTGACCCCGATGCTGTGGCAATATATAATGAATATGCCAGGATACCCATGCCTGATAACCAGTTTACCGACGAACAGATCCTGAGCATTATCGATTATATAAGAACAGTTGACCAGGGCTCCGGAGCAGCACAGGAAGCCGGTCAGCCTGCAGACACTATCGCTATGGCTCAGGATAGTACAATGGCAGTTGCGGATACCACAACATTTGTTTTTACTTACGAGATAGTACAGCGCGGGGACTCACTCTATAACGGACTGGCTTCTTTTTCAACAGCAGCTGTCCCGTGCATGTCGTGTCACAACATTATGGGACAGTCATTTCTTGGAGGCGGGAAGCTTGCATTCGACCTTACCAGGTCGTATACAAAGCTCGGTCATGCAGGGATACAGGCAATATTAATGAATCCACCTTTCCCGGCTATGAAAGCTGCAATGCCCGGCCGGCTAAGCGATGAAGAAGTAACTTCCCTGATTGCACTGCTGAAGAATACAAATGACAGGTTTGCCGTCGGCACATCAAGATCAATGGGCGGATTATCATTTTTCATTATAGCATTTGTTATAGCCATTCTTCTTACGGGCCATGTTTTCCTTTTTTATGACAACAGAAGGATCCCCGATAAGTCTCCCGGAAATTCAGGAAATAAGAACTATATAAAGTAATCAGAGAAAATGAGCTGGATAAAAGATATTATTTCTCCCGGAGAACGGCAGTGGGAAGAGTTCTATCGCAACCGCTGGCAATTCGACAAATTTATCCGGAGCACTCATGGAGTCAACTGTACAGGGGGCTGCTCATGGAACGTTTTCGTGAAGGATGGCATCGTTGTATGGGAAACACAGGCTCTTGATTATCCTATGCTCGAAAACTCACTCCCGCCTTATGAGCCTAGAGGCTGCCAGAGAGGCATATCTTTTTCCTGGTACCTGTACAGCCCACTCCGGATAAAATATCCTATGATCCGCGGCGCTCTTCTCGATCTTTATCTTGCCGAAAAAGCGAAAACCGGCGATGCCCTGCTTGCATGGCAGAATATCCAGAACGATCCTGAAAAGAGAAAGAGGTATCAGAAAGCAAGAGGCAAGGGAGGCTTCAGAAGAATCTCTTGGGATGATGTCCTGGAGCTTATCGGCGCTGCCAATATCTACACTGCAAAAAAATACGGACCCGACCGTGTTGTCGGGTTTTCTCCGATTCCTGCAATGTCGATGATAAGCTTTGCCGCCGGTGCAAGATTTTTGCAGCTCTTCGGGGGAGTGAACCTCAGCTTTTACGACTGGTACTGCGATCTGCCGAATGCTTTTCCTGAGATCTGGGGTGAACAGACTGATGTTGCAGAGAGCGCCGACTGGTATAATGCCAAATTTGTCGCGGTAATGGGGTCCAACCTTGGAATGACCCGCACCCCGGATGTCCATTATTTTTCTGAATCGAGATACAACGGAACCAAAACTGTTGTCTTCTCACCCGATTTCAGCATGGTGTCGAAATATGCCGATCAGTGGATACCGGTACATGCAGGTCAGGATGGCGCTTTCTGGATGGCTGTTATTCATGTCATCCTTAAAGAGTCTCATGTCGATCAAAGCATTCCCTACTTCATTCGAGTATGTTAAAAAATTCTCTGATGCTCCTTTCCTGGTTGAGCTCGAAAAAATTGAAGCCGGATATGTTCCGGGCAGGCTCCTGAGGGCAAACAGGATCTCTAAGTATGCGGATATCGAGAATGGTGACTGGAAATTCCTGAATATTGATACCGCGACCGGTGAATATGTTTGTCCCTCAGGAAGCTCCGGCCATCGCTGGCAGGAAAAGAACGGATTCTGGAATCTCAACCTTACCGATGCGGAAAAAGGAGATTCATACGATCCTTTGCTCTCGCTTATAACAAAGAATGACGATATCATCCAGGTGAGCTTTACAGATTTTGCAGGTAAAAGGAAGATGAAGAGAGGAGTACCTGTAAGAATGATTAAAACCGTGAACGGCAAGGTACCCTGCACGACGGTATATGATCTTATTATGGGCCAGTATGGCGTTAACAGGGGTCTTGAAGGAGAATACCCGGCATCGTATGAAGATGAAGCTTCTGTTTACACACCGGCCTGGCAGGAAAAATATACAGGTATAAGCTCAGCCACAGTTATCCAGTTTGCACGCGAATGGTACCGCACGGCCGAAGCAACCAAGGGCAAATGCATGATAATAATAGGGACCGGTGTAAACCAGTGGTATCACAGCAATCTTATATACCGTGCTGCCGCTTCAGCGCTGATCTTTACAGGATGTATCGGTGTGAACGGAGGCGGCATGAACCATTATGTCGGGCAGGAGAAGCTTGCCCCGTTTGATTCCTGGGAGCCGATAATGGCTGCTAAAGACTGGCAGAAGCCGGTAAGATTGCAGCAGACACCCATCTGGCATTATATTCATTCCGATCAGTGGAGATACGACGGCAACCAGGCAGATTATAATACCGTACCAAAGAACTCCTATTCATCACAGCATACCGCAGACCTCGTGGTGAAGGCTGTCAGGAACGGCTGGATGCCTTTCTTCCCTCAATACAATAAAAGCCCATTCGATATAACGAAAGAAGCAAAGCTCGCCGGAGCAACCGATGAGAAGGGAATACAGGATTTCATTATATCAAAGCTGAAGAATGGAGAGCTCAAATATGCGGTTACAGATCCTGATAATGAAGTAAATTTCCCGAGGGTATGGTTTATATGGAGAGGTAATGCTATTCTCTCGAGCGCCAAAGGACATGAGTTCTTCCTGAGGCATTATCTCGGCACTCATAACAGCGCTATTGCAGATGAGGCAGCAAAGGGGAATGTTAAGGAGATCGAATGGAATGAGAATGCACCCCAGGGAAAGATGGACCTTGTTGTGGATCTCAATTTCAGGATGGATACTTCAGCTCTTTACTCAGATATCGTACTGCCTGCAGCATCCTGGTATGAGAAATCGGATCTGAATACCACGGATCTTCACTCGTTCATTCATCCGCTCGCACCTGCCGTGCCTCCGGTATGGGAGTCCAGGAGCGACTGGCACATATTCAGGGAAATCGCCCGGGCAACAAGCGAAACGGCGAAGAAGCACTTTCCTGAGAAAGTTCTCGATATCGTAAATACCCCGCTTGATCATGATACAAGGGCGGAGATCTCGCAGACAAATATACTTGACTGGTTTACCGGGGAATGCGAAGCAATTCCGGGAAAAACCATGCATAACATTGTAACTGTCGAAAGGGATTATACAAGCATCTATGAGAAATTCATAAATCTCGGACCCAACGTCAGGAAAAACATTGCAGGTCATGGAGTCTCATTCAGATGCGATGATTTTTATGATCTCATGCTTAAAAATAAGGGTCATGTGAATCAGATCGGGGATGAAAGATATCCGTCTCTGAAGGAAGATGTCGAAGCGATAAATGCAGTATTGTTTCTCTCATCAGTCACAAACGGTACATTGAGCGGAAGAGCATATGAAGCTGCAAGTATCAAAACAGGAGTTGATTTCAGCGGGATACAGCCGGTAAATAATGAAGCCACTATCAGCTTCGGGGATATTGTTTCCCAGCCAAGGAGACTGCTTAATTCCCCGATATGGTCAGGGTTGATGAATAATGGCAGGGCATATTCGGCTTTTACGATTAATACTGAATTCCATGTTCCCTGGAGGACACTCACCGGCAGGCAGCATCTTTATCTTGATCATGAAGCATATATCCTGTTCGGGGAGAATCTGCCATCGTACAAGCCATCTCCATTGCCGGAGCTTTACGGCGACCTGAGGCAAACGGTGGTAGAAGGTAAAGCTTTAATGCTGAATGCCCTGACTCCTCATGGCAAATGGCATATCCACACCACCTTCGGAGATACCCAGAGAATGCTTGTTCTTTCACGGGGTATCGAGCCATGCTGGCTGAGCGAAAAAGATGCTGAGAAGCTTGGCATAGCAGATAATGAATGGGTTGAAGTGCTCAACGACAACGGTGTGTACTGCACCAGGGCCTGTGTGAGCTCAAGGATCCCGGAAGGAATATGCATCATCTATCATGCACCCGAACGTACTTATTCGGCGCCTAAATCGCCATCGCGCGGTAATATCAGGGGCGGTGGGCACAACAGTCTCACGCGGCTGCATTTCAAGCCAAACCTTCTCGCGGGAGGATATGGCCAGTTCACCTTTCATTCCAATTACTGGGGACCGGTTGGTGTAACCCGGGATACATTCATTCTGATCAGAAAGCTTGATCCTGTGAAATTTTAACATAATAACCTGTAAAATGAACGTCAGATCACAGATTTCAATGGTTTTTCATCTCGATAAATGCATCGGTTGCCATACCTGTTCCATAGCATGTAAAAACCTGTGGACCGACAGGAGAGGAGCTGAATACATGTGGTGGAACAATGTTGAGACAAAGCCGGGAACAGGTTATCCCTTTCACTGGGAGAACCAGGAGATATTCAGGGGAGGTTGGGAAAGGAGGGGTGAAACTTTACGACTCCTTGGTGCCGGAAAGGGAAAAGGCATGAAGGTTCTTTTTCATAACACCAACATGCCGACAATTGATAATTATTATGAGCCTTGGACCTACCAGTATGAAAAGCTGCTAAATGCACCTGAAGGCGATGATCAGCCGACTGCAGAGGCCATTTCAATTATAACGGGTGACAAGATAGAAGTAAAAGCCGGTCCGAACTGGGATGATGATCTGAGCGGTTCTCCAATATATGCCCGGAATGATCTCAACCTTAAGAACCTTTCTCCGGCCGAACAGGCTTCATTGTTCCAGCTTGAAAGAATGGTGATGTTCTACCTGCCCAGGATCTGCAATCATTGTGCAAACCCAGGCTGTGTTGCAGCATGTCCTTCAGGGGCTTTATACAAGAGAGGCGAAGACGGGATTGTACTTGTGAACCAGAAGGTATGCCGGGGATGGAGGCTGTGCATAACAGGCTGCCCTTACAAAAAAGTATATTTTAACTGGAAGACGGGAAAATCAGAAAAATGTATTCTCTGTTTTCCCAGGCTCGAGACAGGGCAGATCCCGGCATGTATGCATACATGCGTTGGAAGAATAAGATACCTGGGAGTGCTTCTGTATGATGCCGATAAGATCGAAAAGGCAGGAGTCTGCGACGATAAGGATCTTGTAAGAAACCAGCTCGATCTTTACCTCGATCCGTTTGACCCGGAGGTGATAAATAATGCAAAAAAAGCTGGGATTGCAGAATCAACTATGGATTATGCCCGGAAGTCGCCCGTATGGAAATTTGTTAAGGAATGGGGGCTGGCATTGCCGCTTCACCCGGAATTCAGGACCATCCCGAACCTGTTCTACGCGCTGCCCCTTCTTCCATACATGGCCATAATGGATGATAATATGTACAAATCAACCAGTCAGAACCTGTTCGACGATACTGAAAAAGCCAGGCTTCCCCTGAAGTACCTGGCAAACCTTTTCAGTGCGGGTAATACTGAAATAATAATGAACATACTGAGAAAGATGAAAGCCATCCGTAATTACCGGCGTATGGTTACAGTTGGAGATATATCGCGTGAAAGCGCAGAGGCTGAGCTCAGGGGTTCTGGCCTTACACCGCAGGTTGCTGATGATATTTTCAGGATGACTGCCCTGGCACATCTCCAGGATCGTTTCGTAATACCGCCTGCACACAGGGAGGAAGCAATAGAGATGATTGAGGATACTTCGCGTAGAAGAGAGAATGCCGGTTTCGGCTTTATTGAGAAACCTGAAAGAGGATTGTAAGATGAAAAACTTAAATCATTATCCCATACTTGGAAGGCTATTCAGATATCCCACTGAAGATCTTGTCAAAAATATTGAAGAAGCCAGAGAGGCACTGATGAACCGGGATCCCGGACTCGTTGCTGAAATGGAGCCTTTCTTCACATTTGTGAGTGAAAAGCCTCTTGCTGTTCAGCAGGAATATTACACTTCAACTTTCGATGTTCAGCCTTTGACCACGCTGGATATCGGCTATGTGCTCTTCGGCGATGAGTACAGGCGTGGTGTGTTCCTTGTGAATATGCAAAGGGAGCACATTAACTCGGGTAATGACTATGGGAAGGAGTTGCCCGACCATCTTCCGGATATTCTCAACCTTTTGCCCAGGATCAGCGATGAGGTATTTGCCGAAGAGCTTGTGTGTTCAATAATGATCCCGGCGCTCGAAGAGATGATCAGGCGGTTCAGGAACAGGGAGAATCATTACAGGATTTTGCTGGAGATACTCCTTGCTGTAATGAAGGCTGATTATCCTTCATCCGATTTTGAAAAGTTCCGTTTTGGGGTTAAAACAAAAGTGCAATAAGAAAAACGTGCCGCTATGAATGTCAACTTCTTTTTTATAATACTGCCGTATCTTGCCCTCCTGTCGTTTCTTTCAGGAAGCATTTACAGGTACCTGCATTCAGGCTTCAAGGTGACCTCCCTCTCCAGCCAGATACTTGAAAGCAACCTTCTTTTCTTCGGAAGCAGACCTTTTCACTGGGGCATTGTCGCATTGTTCTTCGGGCACCTTACAGGCTTCCTCATACCCAGGGGTGTTCTTGCCTGGAATGGCAAGCCTGTCAGGCTGTATGTGCTTGAGATCACTGCGCTCACATTTGCGTTTCTCTGCCTGTGGGGAATTATTGTACTCGTTTACAGGCGCGCAAGCGTGAAGCGTATCCGCGTGAATACATCAAAGATGGATGTGTTTGTATTTATTATCCTGTCACTATCAGTAATAACAGGAATTTACACTGCTGTCTTTTTCAGGTGGGGATCATCCTGGTTTGCAGCTGTCATGGCTCCGTATCTCAAATCAATATTCGTCTTCAGACCGGACTATACTGCCCTGTCACAGCTTCCCATGATGGTAAAGATCCATGTGGTGTCGGCTTTCATTCTTATCGGTACACTGCCTTTTACAAGGCTGATCCACATGCTTGTGTACCCGGTGCATTATTTCTGGCGGCAGTACCAGGTGGTGGTGTGGAATAGGCAGGGCACTTCGGCCACCTCCCCTGGGAGGGGAGGAAAAACCCCTCTCCCGCTTCGCGGGACCTCCCCTGGAAGGAATCTATGAAAAAATAAACCCCTCCGGCCTTCAGCCACCTCCCCTGGGAGGGGAGGATGGTTGTGGACAGGAGAGAGATTTATATTAAGAAAACAGCGAAACATATCCGGATAAAACGTTAGCACCTCGTTTTATCCTCCACCTTATTTATTGTTTAATAGGTTTGAGGCTTGAATTGTTACCCTGGATTTTAATGTTTTTTAACGATCGGGGTTAATTTGGAGAGATTCTAAATAAAACCCCTCTCCCGCTTCGCAGGACCTCCCCTTCACAGGGGAGGAAAGAACCCCTCCGGCCTTCGGCCACTTCCCCTTGACAGGGGAGGAAAATCCGGATAGGAGAAAATTATCTGCAAATCAGAATTTGATTGTCAATCCGAACCTGAGATTATGATTATCCCTGAAATAAAACCTGCCGAAAGTGTATTCTGCATATAATCCCCAATGGTCAAATAAATAAAACGAAGCTCCCGGGCCGGCTCCACCGTCAAAATCAAATCCATGAGGACTAAACCCCGGGGGTGAGGTATGTTGCAGTACTCCCGCTCTTCCCGTTAAGTAGAGGTCGAACCGGAAATCATCTTCACTGATGAGAAAAGGCAACAGGTGAATATTGACATTTGCACCATAAAACCATGCAGTATAATCTTCAATATAACCGAAATGGGATGATAAGAATTTGTAAGCCCAAAGGTTTGATAAGCCCATGTAACCCCCTGTTTCTATAAAACCATTGATCCCATAATTGATTTCTGCCCTGAAATTAGATACGAGCTCCGGCTTGAATGAACCGGAAGGGGTTCTTGAACTCCGGGAGCTTTCAAGGAATGAAAAACCTGCCTTGATGTTCCAGCGCTTATGTATATATCCCTCCTGGCTGAATGATACTGTTGCTGTCAAAATAAGGATTGTGCAGATGATGATTAATCGCTTCATAATATTATTTATGATATAGCCAGTCATTAAACTTTTGTCTGAAAGATGGTCCGTTATGCTCAGTATTTGAGTCAAAAAACACCTTGTAAGAAACTGTAGGGATTATTGGGAAAAGACTTAACTGGTACAGTTTTAAAGATTGATTCTCCTCAATGTAATAATCGATCGTTTTCTGGCTATTATAGTAATAGTATACCGGGTTATGCCTGTTATATGCATTATATACCGAGAAGTTCCAGGTTGCTTTATTGTTCCTTTTTGTGACCTTATTTAAGTTCAGGCCAATGTCCAGCCGGTGATAGTCCTTCAGCCTTGAGCTGTTCCTTTCTCCATAGATCAGGGCTTCATAATAATTTTCATCACTATATGTTACAAAAGAAGGAGATAACTGACGCCCCAGGGCAGGCGTGAAAGGAATCCCGCTCTGGTATGTCCATACGGCATTAAGAGACAACCGGTTGTTAAGCCTGTAATTGACATTGATAAGCAGATCATGAGGACGATCGTAGTCAAAAATGAATGTTCTGTTATTGTTTATTTCAGGAAACCTCCTGGTCGATCTTGAATATGTATAACTGACAAAGCCATTCAGCCTGCCGGAATTCTTTCTTAACAGCAGCTCTATACCTTTTGAATCGCCTTGTCCACCTGTGGCGATCATTGAATGCCAGTTCTCCGATCCTGATATTGTCGTGTACCCGTCTTTCAGGCAGGTGAGATCTGACATTTTTTTATAGTAAAGATTTACCTCGGAGTCAAATGATCCATTAAGATAGCTCCCTTTCCAGCCGGTAGTGTACTGTTCAGAAATAGCCGGAGGTATCCTGTCGCTGACGGGGATCCAGACCTCATTATTCATAATGCTCCCGGCTGTATAGATCAGGTGCGAGAACTGGGCCACTCTCATATAGCTGGCATTCAATGAATGGTTTTCAGAGATCCCGGCAGTAAGGTTAATTCTTGGCTCGGCTGAAAAACCCAGGTATTTCTTACCTGTATGGGCTACAAGCCTCAGTCCGGGATTGATCGGAGAAAGATTCGGACAGGCTTATTTTATTATCGATAAACAAGGCATTCTCAAAACTGCCTGAAATCCTTGTTGAAGAAGTTCGTGCCGTCTGATGAGGAGTATGTTTCATCAGGGATCAGCTTTAGAACAGATGAATGGAGTCCGAAATTCATTATCCACCTGTCATTAAGAATGTATTTGAACTCTGACCTGAGCGATATATCAGAATATACCGATTTGTTATAACTGTAGAAATTCAGTGTGTCGGAACCGGTAACTTTTGCTTTGTTGAACTGCCTGAGCGTGTACCGTGTGTATGAAAGGCTGCTGTTCATATACAATTTCGGCGAGATTATTGAATTATATCTTGCTGAAGCCAGCCAGTTTCCCCAGAAATACCCGACCCTGTTTTTACCATAATCATTATGTTTTGACCAGTAATTAATATAATCATCACCCTGGTAAATGTTGAAGCTTGCAGTACTTCGTGTGTTGGGCTTCCAGGTTACTTTCCCGTTAAGGTCATGAAAACCGTACGCTATAACAAAATCATTTCCCTGGGAGAGCCCGCTCATCAATCCCATGAGAACATCAAAAACAGTCTTTCGCCCGGTGAGTATGTAGCTTGTGTTTTTCCATTTCAACGGTCCCTCGGAAGTAAAAGAAATATCCGTGAGGCCAATTCCCAGGGAGCCTTTCCTGTGGGAAAGATCCCCTTCCTTTTGTGTTATATCGAGAATGGATGACAACTTTCCTCCATACCTTGCCGGGAATCCTCCTTTATAGATATCAACATTGTTTATTATCTCAGGGTTAAACACAGACATGAACCCGCCGAGATGATTAACATAGATCAGCGGAACATTATCGATCAGGTAGAGATTCTGCCCCGGATCACCGCCGCGCACAGACATCAGGCTTGAACCCTCGCTCTGCGAGTTTATTCCGGGCATCATTGTAAGTGTTTTTATGATATCGGGTTTGCTGCCTATGGAGGGCAGTTCTGTCATCTGCTGGTACGTGATCGTTGAAACATTGAATTCAGGCTGTCTGTAAGCATTGATCACAACTTCATTCAGCATCTCTGTTGAAGGAACAAGGAAGAATGTGACTAGCGTGTCTTTCTTCAGACCGAATGTCCGGTTAATTGTTATGTATCCCAGGAAGGATACCTGCAGGGTTGCATTATTATTTACACCAAGACTGAAATATCCGTTTTGATCAGTACTGGTCCCGTTTAGCATCCCGGCTTCCAGTATATTAGCGCCTATAAGGCTTTCACCGCTTGCAGAATCCTTAACAAATCCGCTGATCCTGGTTCTTTGCTGACCTGAAAGAATGAAAGTATTTAAAATAATGAGTAAAACAGGAACAGTTCTTTTCATCGGTTCTCATATTTCGGAAACAGGGTATCTGATCTTACAAAAGAATAGCCGGCAAAGATCCCGTAGCCGTTCTTAATATTCGAATACAGCGATAACGGTACAGCAGGAACCGGTCCGAATTCCGGTTCTCTTCCCCTTTCATAAACGTAGTTTTGCCTGATGAACCGGTAATACTCATAACTGACAGATCTGAGCTCAACAATCAGCGGCATGAGGGATGCCCTGTTCATACCCATCATAATGCTTGATCCGCCTGTAAAATAATTGATGTTCATTGTATATACAGGATCGGTGATGAGCTCATTGCTGAAAACAAGGAGGGGCAATCCCTCATTCAGGAGCACCCTGTCTGTAATGGCTTCAAGAGTGGCATGACTTTCATATTTGCGGGAATACGCTTTAAGCACTATCTCGAAATATTGTCTCCGCAAAGGATTGTTTGTAAACGAGACCTGTACTGACGGGTATGTCATACCCTCTTCATCTTTCCCGGCTATGTTTATATGAACAATACCGGCAAGAGATTCAGCGGCAGGCAATGAATCACTGCAGAGAACTCTTTCGTAACCCGGAATATCAATCTCGCAACTGTACTCCGCGGCAGGTTCGATTACATGATCCGACAGGTATGTTCCTTCACCGGCATATTCCAGGTGTTCGATAAATACTCCATCCCTGTAAAGAGAGATTGTTGCATTACCGACAAGAGCAAAACTGCCCGTGTCGATCTTTGAGGTGAGGGAAACATGTACATTCAACTGTTCCCCCGAAATTAAGATGCTGTTTACCACAGGCACAGATGGAAATTCAGGGAATTCGGAAGTGACTAGCTCTCTACATGAGCAGAGAAGAACTGTTAAAATTGTAAGGGAAAGCAGCTTCATTCTTAAACATTAATCAGACATTCTTAAAACGAATGTTTAAGAGATTTAATATGTATGTGGAACAATTTTTATCTCATCCACCAAAACTAACAGCACACTGATGACACGGATTTAACGGATTTACACAGATCAAATCAGTGACAATCCGTAGGCATCAGTGTCATTCGTGTTCTATTTTTTTTGTGAAGCTGCCGTGGATTTTAATCTTGGAAATATGGAAACAAAAATCCACAGATCTAATTGCTAATCGCCGGTAAGATGTATTGCTGTAGAAGTAATTAATCCTTAATACACCTTATAGCCATGCCGGATTTTTTATCGATTGGCAAGGGGTAATATGTATATCTAGGAAGATGAATTGGTGCGTAATAAGATTTTGTAACATCATCAGTTGCTTCTGAACTCGACCACCAAAAAGCACCACTATTTGAATTCCAGATTGTACCGTCTATTTGACGATAGTAAAGAGCCCTTGCTGTAAAACCACTCAGATTATTGCCTTTGTAACCTGGATACCAATGGATTTCGCTTTTTTCTGAGATTTTAAGATCCGATTCAGGATGAAGAAAACTATGTAGCTCGGACCATTCATCTTTCGATGGCAGATGCCAGCCTGTTGGGCAGATACCTCTTGCATCAGTAGCAGTATACCATGTGTACCATCTTCCATATTCTTCAATGATAGTTTCGTTATGTTTTGCAGGCCATTGGTATTTCGGATTGGTTTCTGATTGGATATCAGCTGTGGGTATGGGTGTAGTTGTGATTACATCGCCATTCCGGTATTTTGTAGTTCTTAAGTTTTCAGCCATCCAGACTTGTCTTCCTATTTTAACTGTAGGGTAAACATTACTATCAGAATCAGAAATTCTTGGCCCGGGTTTGTTAAGCCAACTGGTAAAACTTATAGTATCACCATAAACAATTCCTGCTTCATTAAGTGCAAATGCCCTTATGATATAGCGAGTATTCGGATCAATTTTCATATTAATATCAGATCTGCGATAGTGAGTATTTGTCTGGTAAATAACTGAATCCTGAATGGTAGGAATAGTTACAGTGTTCCAGCATAATCCAAATTTTGAAATCGTATTTCTGTTTTCAATTGAATATTCAATAGTGCAAGTTGCCAGGTTAGGAGATACTATTTTTACTCCAACAGTCTTGGCTCCTGGAAGTACAGGAACTGTCTTGAAATTAATTACTTCTCCATAGGAAGTTCCTTTACTGTTAGTTGCGTAAGCCCTGATATGATAATCGAACATTGAAACCAGGCCCGTAATTTTACTCTCAAATACTCCGGAACCACTTCCTGTTGTTACTATCGAACCAGTCTCTGGTGCCATTTTAATATCATCAATAGTCGGTTCCTTAAACATCGAGGACCAGCAGAATCCTCTGGCAATAACAGAATCACCATTTTCATTAAGAACATTACCTGAAATAGTTATTGAATTTGATGTAATTGCAATAGGCTTAAGTGTTTGTACAAGAGGTTGAGAGCCTTCTTTTGTAGTAAAAGTTACAGGTTCTCCGATACTCACACCTGCACTATTTACAGCAAACGCTTTAAAGACATAGAAAGTTTTTGGTTTCAATCCCTTGATTTGGGCTGAGAAATATTTCTGATCAGATTTGCAGATAATTTTATTCTCGAGTGAAGTTGATGATTTACCCCAAAAAAAACCCTGTGCAATAATCTTACTGCTTCCTTCACTGACTACATTGCCATTAATTGTTGCAGATGTATAATCAGAAGCAGATGCAGAACCAGTTATAACTTCAGGCGTTTGTGGTTCTTCTTCCTTTGCACATGCTGGAATAAGAAGAATAGAAGCCATAAATATGAAATATATAAACCTGTTCATAGAATTGTTGTTTATTAGTCTTTCAGGCACCTGATGCTATATCCAAATGATTTTGAGTAGGTTGAAGAAGGATTTTCATTAATTCTGAATGAGCCAGAATTGTAATGTAAATAGGCATATTGGGCAGAATATGTTGTGGGAACAGTACTCCAGAACATCGCAAAGTTTTTCATATTGGTAAATGCTGTCAGAGTACGATATCCGGCTCCGACTCCCTTATAACCGCTCGAATTGGTTGCGTCCAAATTCGGTGAAGACCAGTGCGTTAATCCGGTCTCTTTCATATCACCTCCTTCGTTATTCATAAACTGATATAGTTCATACCACTCGGAAGAGGAAGGTACATGCCATCCGGCAGGACATACTTTTCTGCTGTCTGTTGCGGCATGCCACGTGTACAACCTGCCATACTCGGGAACATTAATCTCATCTCCTCCTGCGGGCCATTGATATTTAGGTTCAACCGCTGTAGAAATATCAAGACCGGCCGGTGTAGTCGTACCAATTACATCACCGTTGAGATATTTTGTTGTTTTAAGATTTTCAACCAGCCATATCTGACTTCCTATTTTAACTGAATTATACAGGTTTCCGTCCGCATCAGTTGCCTGCGGGCCGGTTTGTCCGTACCATTGTGTAATTGTTCTGTTAGTGCTGTAATATGTACCGATATCATTGACAACATAAAACCTCATGTATTGCATCACACCAGGGTCAATGCCTGATAAGGTGAAGTCAGCCATGTTGCCATAAGTCGTTTCTCTTTTATTGTTATCTGTGGTCGGGTTTGATTCAGTCCCCCAGCAAACACCAAATTTCAGGACGGGAATGGAGGCTGTGTTTGTATAGGTTACCTGATAAACAGCATTGATTTTGTTATAATAATAAGCATACCTGAAAAATCCATCCGGCTGAGGTGGGGTATAAGATATTCTGATACTTTTTTCATTTCCATAGTATATACCATAAATATCCTTCACATATGCCCTCACGTAAAAGTCAGTATTGACCTCAAGATTCATTATTGTTGCTGTGAATTTTCCCTGGTTCAGGACTCCGTTTATCTGATTATCATCAATAGAAGGATTATGCAGTTTGCTCCAGCAGAATCCATAGGAATCGGCAGATCCTCCTGGTGAAAGAATGTAGTGACCGGTGGCATCCAGTTTTGTGTTTCCATGACTCGCATCAGTTGTCAGAACGCCGGTTAATTCATCAGTGAAAATCTCCGGTGATTTCCCTAAAGTTGAGAAGCTAATATTATTCCCATAAAATACATGATTACCAGCTTTGGCAAACATGCGTACAAAATATACTGTCCAGGGTTTAAGGTTGGTTATTTCTGAGGATAACAAACCATCAGCGAGTGTAAGTGCCTTATTTTCATTATCCAGTGTTGGAAATATTGATGTGCCCCAACATATACCATATGAAACATCCGACAGACCTGCTGGCGTTTTTACATGGCCATGGGCATTGGCTGAAGTTCTGGTTATTCCGGAAACGCTGTCGGTGAATACCTGGATGCTCTTTCCTGAGAGAAATGATACCTCTTTCCCATAACTGATCCCGTATATGTTCTTAGCATAAGCTCTTACATAATATTTGGTCTCAGGTTCAACGGGGATTTTTATTTCATGCGTAAACACACCGGTGCCTGTTCCATCTTCTGACTTGCTGTCTGAAGTATCCGGTGCCTGGAATAAACTCCAGCAAAAACCTCTTTGAGTGACAGGTGATCCACCGTCATTTTCGACTTTTCCGCTTAAAAGTGCATGGTCAAATGTTACGTCTGTTACTTCAGATGTAGTCACAACAGGTGGTAACCGAGAGATTTGAAAGTAACTTCGTTTCCGAATGAAATCCCAGCACTGTTTATTGCATAAGCCCTGAGATAATATATTGTATTTGGCGTGAGTCCTTCGACAAGACACGAAAATGCTCCGGGGCCATAACCCGCTACTTTTTTATTATTGTCCGGCACCGGGTTCGAGCTTGTGTGCCAGCATACCCCTTTTTCAGATATCTCCCCGCCATTCAGTTCTGTAATATTACCTCCTGATGTAACAGAGGTGGATGTGACAGAGGTTGCATCTGCAGTTACAACAGCAGGACACGTAATCGCTGTGGTACGTAAATTTTATCTCTTCCCCATAGCCGATCCCTGCATCATTTACGGCATATGCACGGACATAATACTCCGTGGCAGGTTTCAGGTCTGTAATTTGCGAACTAAAATTTCCCGATACTTCTGTTTCAATGCTTTTATTATCCTCGACAGTAGGTTCAGAACCGGTACTCCAGCATAATCCGCCGGCCACAACAGGTCCGGAACCATCGTCCAGTATTTCTCCTCCTGAAACTGCAGAAGTATATGAAATTTCAGAAACCTGAAGAGTACTTACAGTTGGCGGTTGTTTTTCCTCTTTATTGCATGACCATGGGAGCAGGGCAGCAATGATTAAGAAGAAAAGAATGGAGCTTACACGTCCCTCATTCATAGCATAATAGTTGTAGATTCCTAATATTTCTGAATCTTAATATCAGTGAGTAATCTGTCGGAATTCACTGCTTTTGCTTTAATAACTCCTTTGCGTCCCGATGCCAGCTGAAATAAAATTGTGGTTGGAAGTGAATTGTCAAAGCTGTCATTGGTTTCGGAAATTGTCAGACCGGAAAGCAATTGATCATCCTGCATTGCATCAAAAGCAGAAACAGTGATTGATGGTGTAGATTGCCAGTTTATTATTTTGGTATGCGTGGCGCCCGCAATTGTAAGAAGACCTGTTGAATGGTCATCTGGGCTCACAAAGAAATACATGGTATGTGACATGCTTCCAAAACCAAGGTGAATGTCAGGACCGTTCGAGTTGTTGATCTCGCTGTCCTTATACATTTTTCCTGATTTGAAGGAGAAATACCTGCCATAAGATGTATTTCCGGGTTCGAGAGCAAACTCGAGATTGTTATATGTAATCAATGCATTATGACCAGGAATACTTATTGTTTTGGATGCAGTTTGTTTTTCAGAGCCATTGACAGCTGTCAGCTTGATTGTAAAATCTCCGGCCTTGTCAATTTCCAGGTCGGCAGGGGATTCCTGTGTTGAGACTGAATCGGTCGTGCCGATATCAAAGTTCCATTTGAATGAAGTGGCTCCTGTTGATATGTTTGTCAGTTTGATTTTGGCATTGGGAGATTGTCCGGATACCACGGCGTCGAAATCGGCCACAACAGGATCTTCTTCCTTTTTTGAGCACGATACAAATAGTAAAACCAAGGCTGTAAAATAGCAGATCTTTTTCATAGGGTAATTAGCACGTTAAACAAAAAAACTAAAAAATGCAGCGAGATTCCAATATTTTTTAATTATTCTCGACTATTGTTATTGAGACATGAAACAAAATTAATAAAATAGTTAAAAAAGCAAAATTTTTTAGAGAAAAAACATCGAAATTTTAAAAAGTGTTAAAACTTTATGTTAAAGTTTGCTAGTTGGGTTCCCGGTTTTGGCGCTTAATAGAATGAGCTTATTATTAGATTATCATCCGGAATTTTACGTCACCGACATTAAGGGTAGCAGCGATGCAGATTGGAGGGAGTTAGTTATATTATAATATTTATTAAACGCGTTCTGCGGTTGAGACTGATTTAAAAATGAAGAAAGAGATTCTTCATCTCACAAATCCCTCGCTCAGGCTCAGGATTTGTTACTGTGCTTATGACAGCTCTGTTGATTAGCGAACAAGATTATAAGATGCTTCACTTCACTGCGTTTCGTTCAGCATGACAAGCGCTATTGGAGGAGACTGGGGGAGTGGAGAGGCGCATTTTGCAGAAAAACTGTACCTGTAGTTGGTTTTGATCAAAATGCGCCTCTTCACTTCCTCTCACACCAAAGAATATTGTCATCCTGAAGGAGCAAACCAATCAGAGTATGCTTAACCTCCAAAGTTTACATTGGTTTGCGACTGAAGGATCTTAAACGTTTGTGTGTAAAATATTTACAGACTATTATTATTCGTTGCTCCGGCAGAATTAGTTTATATAATTCCTAACCGCACATCGCGTATTTATTAAATAATATTATAATATAACCACCAGTCAGGATAAGATACAAGGTTAGCAGGAGGTATTCCCCTCCTGGGCGGGTATAACCACCAAGCTAAGTGCATTTTAAATATTAAATGCCAGCTTTTTATTTCAATTTGAGCTTGTGAAAAACCAGGATTTTTTCGCCGTAGGCGATATATTATTGTAGTATAGTAATCATAATATTTATTTTCTACCGCGTAGCGGTTAAACAAAGATTTGATTCGCGAGAATTATTTGTTAAGCTGCATTTGTAATTTAATAATTCACTCTATGAAACCTGGAACATTCACTCAATGGGCTTTCAAATCACGTCCATATTCTGATTGGATTGAATCCTTCGATCTCTGTTTCGGATACTGTGCATGAAGTAAAGAGAAGTTCAACCTTGTTTATTAACAGGGAGAGACTATGCTATGGCAGATTCTCCTGGCAGGAAGGTTATGGAGCATTCAGTTATAGTCGTTCACAGATTTCCAGTATTTATAAATATATTGATAACCAGGAAGAAACTCATTGGTTAAAAACGTTTAAGGATGAATACATTCAGCATCTTAAGAAACGTGAGATGGAATTTGATGAACAATTTTTATATGATTTCTGGGAGAACCCTGTTTAACCTCTTCTATGTTGCAAACCAAATTTAAGAAGAACATTTTTCATTAATTTTTTATTTAATTTCACAATCATAACAATATCTCTTGGATCAATCTTTGCCATATTTAAATATTTATCTATTTTGGAAATATCTCCTCTGGATAATTTCAATATAGCATTAAGAACTTTTTTATGAGATATCCATTCCTCTCCTTTGGCATAATCTTCAAATCTGGAAAGGATCTGGTCACTTGACTGACCGAAAACTAATTGTACCTTAGTTATTAATTCCTTATCAAGCATATATATTTTTATTTTACAAATTCAAATTTTGATGAATCAAATTTATACCCCAAATCTTCAAGAAGTTCAACCTCTCTACCATACGTAGTTCTTGTACCATTTACTATGCCGTCTACCCAAATATTATCAACATGGATAGGATCGGACATAGCCCTAATAACATCACCACGGTTATTGTTGTTCGAAAGAACATTATTAAAGCTACCTGCTTTCCATTTTACTATAAATCTTTCCAGTATTTGCATCTACCCTGTATCGAAAATTGCCTGCATATACAATTAGCAATTCTTTCCCTGCATAGTCCTCAATGTATTTTTGGTAATGTTGTACTGAAATAAATTCTTCAGGTTTCTTTAACTCGGGAATTTCTAAACTAATACCAACTACATCATCATAAGGGAATTCCCATATATTTTTAAAATCATCTTCTGCATATCCTATGCCTATTAGTGTAGGTTGTTTTTCAGGATTTCCGTCGCTCTCGTCCAACCTAACTACAAAGACATGTTGACATTCGTAATATTGACGAATTTTCTTTCTAACTCTAATTTTTCGCCCACCAATAAAAAAGGTGTCTGAGTCAAGCAATGTTACCATTTGTTTTCCCATGTAAATGTCATTTTATATAATCCAACAATTCGCCTAAATATTGAAACCAGTTTTCCTTTGTCCTCAAATCTACTTCTCTGATTTCATATTGCCAAGCCCCACCAGGTTGATGTCCCTGCCCAGGCCAGTCTTGTGGTCGAACAATGCTTTTTCTAACTTTCGTTCCTGTTGGCAATTTAACAAGCGATAATTGGGTGGGTTTAACCACGTTTCCAGCATCATCAAGTATCGGCAAAGACAGTTTCTTTATCATAGCGTCCATTGATGAAAATTGTTTGAAGTCCTCTATCGTCATTAACCACGGCCTGTTTGGATTGGTTGGATTATGAACCCTCACAAACAACGCCTCTTTTGATAAAATAATATCTTCTATTGGCTCCGTAAAACTATATGGGTTTACCGATGTTTTATTTGCATTAATTTCAGCCAGAATATCTTTTTGGTTTACAGTGGTTTTTGAACCATGTATTTCTGTCCATGTGATCCGGTTATAGAGTTGCTTGAGTTCGGTTGGTGTCAGATCATTAAACCGTCTCAATAAATCGGCAGTTTCATCGGTATTTACCTTGTTCAATGCTCTTGCCTCTTCAACAAAATCATCAATATTGTCCGCAGCGTCATTTTTACCTGTTGCCCTTAACGCTTTGCTTGCTTCGGGCCCATTTTTGGCAATATTTTCTAGTACATCGGCGCCAATGGTGGCAATATCGATGGTCACACTGGCTATCTGCCAGTATTTTAAAAAATTCTTACCATCCTCAGTTTGGCTCAGAGTTTGGATGACCTTCGGATCATTGAATATTGCATCAACTCCGGTTTTGGTGAGTTCCACAAACGCAATGCTTTTCGCAATTTTGCTACCCGTGGCCAGTATTCTTACCGAGGATGCAATACCAATATAATTCAGGGTGGCCGCAAATTGCTGTCCTAACTGCTGGTTTCCGCGCTGCTGTGATAAGTTCACTGGGTAAATCAATGGAAAAAGTCCTTGGCTGCCATCGGTGCTGGTTATTTCCACCGGATCCAAAAGATTGCAGTTAAATTTGCCGAGTTCCCTTAACACCTGTACATTACCCCAATCGAACATCCCATTCGGAAACCTCCCTATGTAGTTGCTCACACTGCAGGTATAACTGCCTTCTTTGAGTATTGCATAGGTGATAAAATTGTTACCGGAATAGAAAGACCCAAAGCTGCCTGGAACTATACCTATGTAGACATCCCCTTTGCCTGTTGTCCCGTTTGTCCAGTTTTCATCGCATAGTTTGGTTATTTCGTTAATAAAAAGTTGACGGTTTTCCCCATCGCATGACAGCATCATTTGAGCCAGCAACACCGGTTGTTTGTACAGTTCATCGTACAGTTCTTTCCTGTTCTTTACATGGGTAAGCAAATCGAGTATTATAACTTCCTGGTCTTCGTTGGTCCATTTTTCGCCCGATAGCCACTCAAAATATTTTATGCGGTTTGCAATGCTTATTTCTTCATAGCTGCAAACGGGGAGCTGAACCAGTTTAGAGTATGCTTCGTTACTCTCCTTTGAAGGGATATTGCTGCAAAGATTAGTAAAGAAAGCGCGTGAAGGGGTATTCACAACATTTAGGAAGTCGTTTTTCTTTTCCGGAGCTATTTTGAAAAATACCCTGTATTTACCACTAAAAGATTTGTAAACTACCTGAACATATTTTTTACCATCCCTATAATCGGTATATTCTGATATTTCCTGGCTTAAAAGGTTTATGGAGTTGTCGCTCCTGCTTACTCCAAACTCGGGGATTTCTATTCTAATTTTACCAATTGATCCATATACAAAAGAACCGCTAAGCCCAGGTGAAATTTCTTTTAACACAACTTGTGACTGGTTGTTCTTTTTAGCGCATGCAATATTGTTAATATTCTGTACCCAAGATTCTGCAAAAGTTACATCGTAAGACATCCCATCCTCATCCCTCTCAAACATCCCGATCACCAGCCCAGGATCATGTATTGCGTCCCACTGATGTTTTACCAGGTCAGTGCCTGCTGTGTAGTCAAGGAGATTAGTTGTTGTGCCCTGGGGTATCTGGTACTGGCTGTCGAAGGTATGCTTCAGGCTGAAAGTTCCATGAGCGATCTCGTGGGCTATTGTCCGGTAAATGGCATCATCAGCGCCTGCCGTGCGGCTGAAGATGTAACCAAACTGATTGCCCCTGGGCATATCGCCCGTTGCACTCTGGTTCTCACTGAACTGAAGCATGAACAGGTAGATTGTCGAGGGATCAAAGCGTTCTGCTTTATGAAAGATGAATGCGGAGTTTAGCTGCTTCATCTCATCAGTGTACGTGCTGAATAAGCCGCTTCCTGAAATCCTGAGACTGTCAATTGTTACGTTAAAATCTTCATCGAGGCTTACCTGCCAGTCGACAGCTACAGGCAAATAGATCCTGTCAAGCTCCTTCTTGATTATGTTTATGTCTGTGTTGATCCCGTTTCCATTCACCGGCACCAGTGTCAGCTTCGGCTTTTTCACCGAATAGCTCATCACGATCATCTTGCCAAGGACAAATGTCTGCCGCTTGCTGTCGGTATATGTCGCGTAAACCTCTATTCCGTCATTATCCTTTCCTGAAGGCAGTGTGAGATGGTACTCGGCACTCCTGCCGTCATTATCCATGCTTACCCTTACAGGCTTGTAGATTGTTCCTGTTCCGCTTCTGAAAACAACACTGTCGGGACTGATCTTTTTGCCCTTTATTTCGACTTTTGCCGATATCACATCTGTTTCGCCCGACGGGATGAGCTTAAACGGGACATCATACAGGCTGCCATCGTTCATCTTTATTGTCCTGTACTCTTCATTGAAAAGATTCGACCTGGCATATTTTGAGTCCCGTTTATCGTAAGCAAATCTTGTCATTCCCGGAATAACCCCGAAGCTCACGATGCCTTTGCGGTTATCGAGGACAGACGGCATCGTGGCTATCTGCTGAGAGCTGCCAGCAGCAGGAGCTTTCCCGAGCGATGTGGACTTTCCTGTCTTTGTATCGACACTGTAAAGATTTCCTTCTGAATCCTGAACAGTCAGTGTACCGGGATTCTCTGCAAGCTTTTCACTTACATCTATATGAATAGTATCAGAAGATTCATTGACAACAAGTATCTCTTTCCCGGCAATATCGAGAACAATGTCTTCTGGACTGTCTATTACTGTTTCGGGGATAATCACCGAAGCTTCCTCGGTACCTGACCTGACAATTCCATTGTCAGTACCTCCTTCGAATACATCGTCTATACTCCAGATTGCATTGTCGCCATCTTTCGAATTGTCGGTTATAAGCTGAACCTGTCCTCTTACCATCTGGTAATCGGTATTGATGAAGATATCCCTGAATTCACAGCGGATCTTTTTATGACCGAACAGTGGTACCTCCACAAACCCCTTTCCGGAGAACACTCCCGGCTTAATAGAGATTGCATAGGGATCGGTTAAAGTCACCACAAAACCGCCGGCATCGAACTGCTGCAGCCTCAGCAGCTCAGCGAGCGGCTCATTGTTGCTCACTGCAAGCGGTGTAAAGGGCGAGCCGCATTCAATAACCGCAGGAAGAGGCATCGCCACCGTATCGACATCACTTACGTTTCCCCAGACAGAGCCTTTTTTACCCTGTACCTTACATTCGTAAACCGTGCCGGGCGAAAGTCCTTTCAGCTCCGCCTCATTCTGTATTGTTTCAGATTCGTACCATTTATTTTCATCGCCTTTCTTCCTGTAAAAGATCTTGTAGCTGTCATAATCGGATGGATCCCAGGTAAGCCCGGCCTTTTTCGGGGTGACAGCCCGGGCAATGAAGTTCTCAATACTGCTGAAATCGATAATTCCGCTTCCTTCACCTCCATAGATAAAGCTGAAGACCTCGCTCAGTCCATTATTCCGGATATAATCTCTGCCCTGGACATCAGAAGCCTTCACCCGCCAGACATACCTCATGCCTTTTTCAAGAGAAGGTTCCGCAATTGAATATATGAGGCTTGTCCTGTCAGTCTCGGCAGTAAAGATTGGTCTTGAAGACTGTACGATCTCTCCGGGAGAAATACCTCCCACGCGCATTTCAAAAAGCTCAAACCTGTATATGGTTGAATAAGCAGAGTTTGGGGAGGAAGTAGTACGGGAGAGCCAGTGAAAATTGATGTATTGGGGGGTTGACAACGGGATGACCGCATTATTTACAGGCAGGTTGAGCAGGGGAGGATCAGCCTTTGCCAGGTAGCAGAAGAATGAGCCTCCGTTGCTTAATGCGACACCACGCCTGGTCCAGTCATAAGCTGTAAAGGTTATGACATAAGCGCCTTCAGGGAGCAGCTTCGAGCGCATGTAAGCATCACGGGAATAACCCGTGAAATCCATGTTATCAGGATCAAAGAACGGAGAAAGGTCACTGCCTGAGAATACTGTTGGAATACCTGGATCTAGAGTAAGTGGAGGGGGAACATATAATGGCGTTGAACGGATGATTGTTCTCCCGTTCAGCTCGATGTTCATCTTCAGGAAGAGCCGGTAAGGAGCCTGGGTAAGATCCCGCTGCACGATTATTACTCTCAGCTGTTCGCTGCCTGGCGCAGCATAATCGGCAAGATTGACTGAATATGGCGGTGAAAGCTGTGTTGTTACACTTACAGGATAAACCTGGACCTGGGCATTCGATGTTGATGCGAACAGGATAAGGATGATTACTAAATGTATAACCCGGAGATTAAAAGGTAAAAATGACCTGATCGATCTGTGATTGAAATCCGGAAAATATCCAGCTATTTTCAGAGTCACTTTCAAAGTTTAAAAAGTATATGAGTAATTCAATGATCCTGTGATCTCCCGGCGGCTGTTCCGGATTTCCGATCTGAACCTCTGTACCCAGGAAATCCCTCCAGTGACATTATGCCTCCCGGTTTCAGATTTACCGGGTGAATAGTTAATGTTCAGGCCCGTGGAGAGCACAGGCGAACCACTAAGGCTGTTCATCCGGTTCAGATTATAGTTTGAGGTAGCGGAAGCCCGCAATTTTTTGTCTTTGAATGATTTACTTACTGATATTCCAGGACCATGATACAGAGAGCTGAGGTCAGTCGATTCTGATGAATTTACACTGTACAATAATGAGATGGTTGCATTTGCATCCTTAAGAGCCTGTGACCAGGAAGCATTTGCCGAGAAGAAGTCAGATTCTGCAGATGAACCAGCCTCGCTCGCTCTCTGAAATGATGAAAATAACATCAGGTTTCCGGGCGCCTCTTTATTTCCGAAGGTGTAATTTACAGATCCGCCTGCCTGGTTTGTAACCTGGTAGAAATTGAGACTATCCATGTTATCGCGGAAGAACGGATCTTCCTGCGGCTTCATATTTGTGTATGTTGAGAAATTCGAATAATTGAAAGTCATATTCCATTTCTCATTAAGATTGAAGTTAATGTTACCGGCGCCTACAAATCTCTTTGTTGTGGATTCACGGCTCTCATCGAGATTATTCCTTTGAACTCCGGCATTTCCTGTAATCGAAAGGCGTCCGTCTATCAATCTTATTGATGGAGATACAGTCATGTTTTCCAGGTCGTTGTTGAAATAATATGCACCAAGCGACTGGTAATCCGGATCAATTCTTTCATACTTCAGCATTATTCCTCCTGCCTGCGACTGGTAGCCGGCTCCAAGGGAAAAAGCATCGTATTTCCTTGTTACTGATGATTCAATAGAAAAGGCTTCCGCACCGGTGTTAAGAGAATCGTTAAATGCTGAATTAAATCGTGAATCGGAATTCAGGATTGAAACAGAGTATTCACCTTCAATTGAGAAATATTTGAACAATGATGTATGTCCTGAAATACCCATTGCGAGATTCTCCATAGGATGAAGCTGAATCTCCGGGGGCAAATCGCCGAGGGAATTTTCCTTATCCTTCGCTGTGAAAACATTTACCAGAATTCCCGAACCGCCTTTTTCATAGCCTGCTTTAAGACCATACCCCAGCCTTCTGTAGGATGGTTCTGTGTTCGTGTCAGAAAGTGGATCATGCTTTACTGCTTTCTTCAGCTGACCAGCCATCATTGCAAACCTCCAGCCTCCCGGAGTCAATTCAAGTCCTGCACCTTTAAAGCTGTGACCGGAAAGTGTATAGGGAGAGAAGGACAAATTCGTTTGACCTATGTATGCCTTTATCCACTTGTATTTAGGAGCAAAGCTGAGCCTGTTAAAAGGCTGTGTGTAGCTTCGTTGAGAATTACTGTATGTAAATGAGAATGGAGCATCATAACCGAAAATGTTAAGGTTAAGATTTCCGGAAAGCAGAAGCTGATATGGATCGCGCCTGCTTACAGTATCATTGGTGGAATATACAATATTCGATATTGTCACTCCCCCGGATGCTTTTATACCCCTCTTGATTCCCATTCCTTCAAGATCCTGTGCTTCGGCGGAAATGCTGAGACGGAGGCAGGCAAGGATACAGACAATATAGGGTACAGGCTTAATCAAACTTCGCTATTCTGAGATTATGAAAACAGACGAATGCGCATCATATTCAGTTAATATCCAGAGCACATATGTTCCGGGCATTACTGATTCAGAAAGAATTATTTCTTCAGTGAACTTTATCTCCGGGGCATAATTTTCGTTATAAATCAGTCTTGAATACAGATCAAATACCTTTACAATAACCTCCTGTTTTGAGTATAATTCAATCCTGAGCTCGAACCGGCCATCGTTCGGGTTAGGAGAGATCTTCACACTTTTAATGCTTTTAAGGTTTTTGTCCTTTTCTGCAAGTATAGGATCAAACGGCGCTATATTCAGCAGTTTTTCAATGCTGTATGAGCAGGTGCCGAACAATCCCGTCATTGTAACTGGATAGATTCCTGACTGGTTATATTTAACCCTGGCTTTATTTGAGCTCGTATCAATTATTACTGCATCATCTGAGAATGTCCAGCAGACTTTATCAGGTTTCGGTACGCTCACATCGAGGATTACCAGTGTATCAAGTTCAAACCTGCTTGTGGCAAGCATAAAGTTGATTTCAGGCATCAGATTCCTTTTTGCAACATCGACGGAGGTTTCTGATATACAGTTATTCGCATCAGAAGTGAATGCTTTATGTACTCCTGAGAATACATTAAAGGTATTGAAGGTTGTCAAATCCGACTTGTTATCTACAGCATACCTGTAAGGAGGTGTTCCTCCATTAGCGGTGATACTTAACTGTCCATTTCTTGTCTCCGCACAGGCAGAGATTGAAGTTGCTGCAATCCTCAGTGGCGAGCCAGGCTGTTTGATTTCGAAGGTCTTTTCAGCTTTGCATCCTTCAGAATCTGTAATACTTACAGTATAAGTCCCTTTGACAAGTCCTGATGCTTTTGATGAGGCAGAAGAATGATTTTTCCATGCATATGTGTATGGTCTTGTTCCCCCGTTGATAGAAACTTCAACAGCCCCTGTGTTTTCGTTGAAGCATTTTACGTCAGTAATATCAGCAGTAATGTTTATCTGACTTACAAGACTGATTATGGTTGTGTCGAATGTTTCAACACAGCCGTTAACATCTTTTACCCTGAAGGTGTATTTTCTTGCAGGTAAACCAGTAAATTCAGGAGAAGAGGAATAAAAACCATCGTTTGCGGAATATTTATAAGGTTGTGTTCCGCCAAGGGCGCTTAATTTTACCTCACCCGTATTATCGTAAATGCACAACGGTCTTTTGAATGAAGAAGCTTTCAGAGTTATCTCAGATTCAGGTTCTGTGAGGCTTATTGTTTTTATCAGCCTGCAACCTCTTCCATCTGTCACAGAAATTTCATAGTTTCCGGCTACCAGGCTATCGAAAACATTTTCATGACTTTCTTCTGAGCCTGACAGGCTATAGAAATAACCCCTGTAGTTGTGCCCATTTCCACCCGAGGCTGTTACCGATATTCTTCCATCGTTATTGCCGTGGCAGGATATATCATACCCGGAGTACTTTGCAGTCAAATACTCAAAAGAAAGCGGCTTATCAGGATTCGTTATTGTGTAGGTTTCAGGGGTGATGCTGACACATCCTTTGGAATCATTAACTTTCAGTAAATAAGATCCTGCAGAAATCAGTGATCCGGGTGAATAGGAGGTAAATGAAAGGCCATTGTCGGCAGAACAGTAGAATTCATTACCATCATTTCCCCCGTTTGCCTTAATATCAAAGTTTCCCTTGTCCCCGAAACAAGCTGCATCATTAATTGTAACCTCACTGATCGTCAGCTTATCAGGTTCGCTCACTTCAATGCTGTCGTACACAATACAATCATCAGTATCTATAGTTTTTATGCGGTAAAAACCTGCAGCTATGTCCTTTAGTGTATCACTGTTTCCAGTGAGGGCGTGCCATTCTTTCCCGGTCTTTTTCTCCCAGCTTATTGAGAAACTTCCTGTTCCGCCGGTAATATCTGAACTGATTTTCCCATTTTCTTCTCCGTAACATCTGACATTAAATGATGACAGATTTGTCATAACTGCCGGATTTGTCTGTTCGATAGTGGCTAAAAGATTCACCAGGCATCCATTAAGATCTTCTGCAGTAACTCTGTGTTTGCCTGCATACAATCCCCCAAATACACCAGAAGGAAATTCTTTGCCATCCACAGTGTATGAATAAGTATTCTCAATACCTCCTGTCGCTTCAACTGCAATTTCGCCGGTAGGTTTGCCAAAGCATGGTACGGGTTTGGAATGAAGAAGGTTGATTGCGAGCTCAGTAGGTTCTGTGAGCTCAACAGACTTCTGGACAATGCAGCCTCTTCCGTCTGTTACACTCACTGTATGAAGACCTTTCGGAAGATATGAATAATAATTATTTGCATCGAAAGGAGAACCGGAAACAGAGTATTTATATCCTGAATATCCATGTGAATTTCCACCAGTAGCTTCGAAAATTATGATACCGTCAGACTTGCCATAACATGACACACCATATCCGGTATAAGATGACAGCTCAGTTTTGAAATCAAGAGCTTTTTCGGGTTCTGTTATTGTGAGTTCAGCGGTATAGGCTGCAAGACATCCTTTTTTATCCGTGGCATCAACGGTAAAGATTCCTGCCGGCAGTTGTAATAACGGATCAGTACTTTCAAAAACAGCTCCGGCTTCTTCACGGCAATAATACTTGTTTTCCCCATTTCCGCCAATTGCTGAAATATTAATGCTTCCTTTTTCACCCAGGCAGACAATATCTTTGGAAGTTGCCTCCGGGATAAGAAATTCTGCAGGTTCATTGATTTGAGCGCCGTTATAGAGAAAGCAATTTTCGGAATCTGTGGCTTTGATCCTGTAATAACCCGGAACCAGGTTGGTCCTGTTGTCAGTTGTGCCATCCTGAAGGAGCCACTGGTCACCATTCTGTAACTCCCACAAATATGTGAAGCCACCTGATCCACCTGTTACGACTGTATTGATTTTGCCATTGCCTTCATCAAAGCATCGCACATCGTCGGGCAGCATGGTAATACTGATAGGGGGGTAGAGGTGATTTACAGTTTCGAAAACATTGTACCTGCAGCTGTTTTTATCTGAGACTTCTATTTCATAAGTACCGGCATACAGGTGTTCGAAAAGGCCCGGAGTGGATATATCATTTCCATCAAGCTTGTACTTATATGAGTCTTCTATTCCCCCTGCGGGTATCACCATTATTTTACCTGTAGGTTCACCGAAGCATTTAATATGTTCTGTAGGAAGTATTGTAAGATGAAGAGGATCAGGTTCTGTAAGGACAAATGGTTTTTCCACAATACAACCTCTGCCATCCATTACTCTAAGGCTGAATGTCCCTGCAGGAAGGTTGTTAAATGTTTCTTCGATCTGAAATGGTAATCCGGATATAGAATACTTGTAACCCTCATAATCATAATCATTTCCACCCCAGGCACTGACTGATATTGAACCCAGAAGGTCTCCGGAACATGGAATGTTGAATCCATTGTATTCGGGAGATGAAAGCTCAAAGTCAAGTTCTGTATAGGGTTCGGTAATAGTAGTTATAAAGTCTTCACTGTCATTTCCATAAGTCGTACTGCAGCCATGAGCATCCCTTACCTCTACATAATATCCTCCGGCCGGTACTCTCACCGTGGAGTTGGTACCTGTGATTACAGTATTATCATCTTCCCTTGTACACAGGTACTGATAATTTTTTGTGCCACCTTGAACAAAAATATTGAGGCTTCCGGTTTCGCCCAGACAGACTATATCATTTGGGATTACATTATTGATTATTAATTCATCGGGCTGGCTAATTTTTCTTTCTATTGATTTAGAGCAACCCCATGAATCTGTAACTGACAGCCTGTAATCACCTGCTTCAATGTTCATTAGTGAAGAGGTTGTTTCATTTTGTATTGTATTCCATGCGTTATTATATTTGAGCCAGATATAGCTGAATACATTAGTTCCTCCGTTTACTGTTGTTTGAATTGAACCATCTGAACCACCATTACAATTTACATTCTTGATTTCGTAAGGGTTAATAATTATTTCAGCAGGTGTTGTGATCGTGACAATTGTTGTCGCAATATCATTGCATACGGCACCCCCATTTGACTTTACAGCTAAACTGTAAGTTCCGGCAGCAAGATTGGAGAATTTATTAAATGGTTCGCTGGTATTTGAGTTATTGTTAATTGTAAATGTATATGGAGTAAATCCACCTGAACCACTCACCTTTATCTCTCCAGTATTCTGACCATAGCACGTTACATCTTTTTTGTTGTCTACAAGTATTTGCATGGGTTGGACAGGGGTAAGACTAACTGATGTAGTCTTCCATTGACATTCTTTTGATCTTGCCTGCCCCAGATAGGTTCCGCCATTGAGCGATGAAGTAATGAATGTTGTATCATTATTAATTCTGTTATATTCAGAATTTATAATAGTTCCAGATTCATTAAACACTCCAAAACTATAAGGTTTAGATCCTCCCGAAATTTTCATTGTAATTTTGCCGTTTGGATTTGAGAGGCAGTTTGGAGATTCAGGAACAGCTGTGATAGTAACTTCGGTTGCCGGCTTTATTGTGACAGAAGGGTTTATTGTGGTACAATAATCAGAAATTATAATGGGATAATCACCAGGTATTAATTCCGTCAAAGCTGCTGGAGAATCAACAAAGACTTTACCATTAATGTTAATCTGATAATTTCTGGCAAAGCTGGTTACCTCAAGCGTTATTATTCCATCAGTTTTTTCAGGACATGTAACATCCTGAGTTACATGTTTATAAATCAATGGTTTTTCCTCGTCAATAGTTATAGTCCCTACATTTGAGCATCCTTGAATTGATTCATCACCATAGTACAGGTAAACCTTATAGACACCTTTAGCATATTTTTCAGGAAGAGTTATACTTGATCCTGAGAAATAGCCTGAGGCATATATATTTGAATTAAGAGTAACATTATAATAATAATAATCTGAAGTACCAGTGACTCCGGTAATGCCAGTAATCTTTATTTCTCCTGTTGGTTTAGCACATGATGGGGTTGCTGAAACATCGAAATTTGGTGCAGTTGGCAGAATAAATGAAACATGAATATCACTGAAAGGTCCGGGAATTCCGGAAACAAATGCTCTTGCACGGAAACCTATTTTTGTTTTAGTGGCTGTTGAAGCCGAAACAAGATCCTCAGGTACAAAGGTCTTTGAACCATTGCTTGCAAATGAATAACCAATATCCTTCCAAGTTGCTATCACAAGATTATATGGTGATGGACAAGAAGGTTGATTCAAAACAGCCTGATAGAAATTTGCATAAATGAAATTTTTCTCATCCTGTGTTAGATCATAGTTCTGACTTATTATCCCATTACACAGCAAAGTTGCTATCTCACTAGTATTATTACCTGAATACAGGGAGTAATAAGCTTGCATGAAACTATAATTAGTATTATATATTGCCGTTTGAATGTTTATAAATGATGAGGATTCAGTATCCCCAGGATATTTGTTCTGCAACCAATACACAATATCATTTAGGTAAGAGTTGAAACCAGTACTGTACTCCCAGGAGTTAAAGATTCCAGCCTGATAATGATAGTATACCCCCGAATTATCATAATAGGAAGGATTGTTTGAGTTCAGAGTAAGAGTCTCATCAACATTATTGCATGGTTTATCAGGGAAACTGATTGTTGGTGCAAATGCTGTTATAGAAATTGTGTAATCAAAAGTCCATGGAACCGTGATTGTGGCATCAAGTCCGGGGAATTGATTGAATGTCTGTTTCGTTGATACGGAGCGCCCGACAGTTGTATTTCCCAGTGGATATTGTATATATAGGCTTGGATAATCATGGATTGTTCCGGCAAGATTCCATTCTTTGTGACTATATGTTACACCTATTGTTATTAGATTACTAGCATTTGGGAGAACCACAATCCCAGTAATCTGAGAAACACCTGTTGCAGTAAGATCTGATTTGTATAATCTGCCGACATATTGCCCATCAACATAGAACGCGATTGCGACTACTTTCACATATGCCCCTACCATGGCACCGCCTTCATAAATATCACTGAACACTTTATTGGAGACGCTTATAGTTGCGTAAGTTTTTTGAGCATTGGAAAGGAGGGTGTTAGCCATCAACAAAACGCAACAGAATATCTTTACCAACCTGTTCATCTCATTAAGTTTTTATTTCACTGAGGGTGAGAAAACAAGCTTTTCTGATTTAAGTACTTCATTGTCTTCAGAACTGAAGCTGACAATCATGTAGTTATACCTAGTGCTGATATCAATTTCAGTATCATGGAATAGCTGTACCGGCCCAGATAGTGTTTTATACGTACTGACCGGTTGATCTTCGATACTTTTGTAAATTATTGTTCTTATAGGAATAAATCCTTCCGGCAAATCCCAGGTGATTGTAATGGTTTTTCCATCTGGTGACTGCTCTGAGGTTAGTTCCAATGTGTTCGAAGTATTGCCGGAAATAAATACCCTGCGGTTGTGTTGTGAATTGTTGCCAGCCTGGTCATATGTTATCAATGTATAATTGATATACTGCCCCTTCTCGAGAGGTGTATCATTATATACAGATGGTAAATCATTCTTCCATGTGATAACCTTCGTGTTAACAGAATCACGCTCTGCCATTCTGTAAAGCTCATAAAGAGAGATATCATTCGAAGGACTGCCTTCATTCTCAATGATTACTTTTCCTTTAGAGAATGAAATTTTATTGATTACAGCCGGAGAAGGCTTAATTGTATCGGGACGGGATAGCTCAAGGGCGGTCGAATACTCTGAGCTGTTATAATTATTATCGATAGCTACAACTTGGTAGAAAATTTTCCTGGTCAAAGTATTAAGATTGATTGAATCATAACAAATATTTGTTGTGATAATTTCCTTCTCAAGTGAAATGGGTTCATCTGTGAGTGAATTTGAACGGAAAACTTTATAACCCATGAGATCCAATTCAGTATTGGCTTTCCAGATTATTGTGACTTTACCGGCGGAATCCACAACTCCTGAAAGCATTGCGGGGGGGAGAGGAGGATCATTATCTTCAGTCTGAACAAAAAACGGGAAAGAATATGAAGACAGATTTCCATCTCCCTCAAGTTTTATCCGGTAGTAATTTGCATGCATCGGTGCATAATCGGTAAATGACGTGGTACCTGGTGATAAAGGTTTCTTATTCAGCATTTCAAAAGATCCATTGTACGCAGCTGAACGCATTACAGAAATATTTCTTACCGAAGAGTTCTGATTTTCTGTGATTCTCCATTCAATTATCACTTGTTTTTTTTCACCAACCCAAGCAGTGTCTATAGCTGCATAAGCTGTAAAATCTGGTATTCCTTTACCTGAAATTGTTTCAGATGGGGGGCCTTGTTCACCGAAAGGGCTGATTCCTTTCACATTGTACCATACCTTTGTATTATTGTTTTCAAGAGAATCGGTGTAAACAAAGTATTCCTGATCAGGATTTTCTGAGAAATTCACCAACGGAAGCTCAGAAACTGATCTGAAGTTTTTCCCGTTAAGGCTTTTTTCAATTATGTATGCAGTATAAATCCCTTTGTAGAGCATTGCTGGCCACCGGAATCTAACGGCCTTGTCTGTGAATATTGCTTTTATATCCAAAATTGAAGGCAGTACAGTTGGTATGCCTGCATCAGCAACTACAACAGAAGGTTCTACCTGTAATCCATCAGGTATGCTAGCCATGGAGATGCTGTATGCATAACGTTCTCCGGGTGTAATGCTTTTATCAGTATACAATAATCCGGCTGCTTCTGCCACCAATGGAGACATGTCGCACATGAACAGAGCAAATCCGAGTCTGGTCTCTTGTTCTTCATATTGTTTCATAAAGACATTAAAGTCCTCACTTACAGAAATTGGGCCAGTTGCCTCCCCATATATTGCATCCTGAACAACTGAGGAACCCGGAAGAGTTTTAGCCAGATATTCAAAGTGTTCAACTGAAGCAGGTCGGATGGGAGACTCTGTAAGTGTAACAGGGGTTTTAAGACCATCCTGAATGAATTCTCCATTCCTCGCAATTGTGTATCTTCTTATTATATAGCCGTATTTGATTCCTGTTTGCCATACAGGTAATGAAGCAGGTGACCAGCGGAGGACAATAGAATCATTTTTAACCAAAGAAATACAAGAAATCCGGTTTTCAGTCTGCGCATCAGCAAGACTAAATAGAAAATAAAAAATTATCATTAAGCAAACTAAGCCTGTTTTAATATTGATTATCATAATACTAGTATTTGATTACATAATTTGAAGAGAATGTAACCAGATTTGTCCCAGGAAGTCTGTAACTCAATGTAAAAGGATAACTACCCCTGGAAGGATTATTCAGATATCCTGCTAATAATCTTTGCGCCTGCGGGGGAGGTGATTGTCCCATATAAAGTGATACAGCTTTATTTAATAGATCATAGAAATCATAATGAACGTACAGAGGGACATAATAATTGAAATAGAATTCAGCCTCTATTGCATTTGAATTCGAACCTGTTAACAAATAATTTTCAACTTTAAGATTTGAAATGAACATGGCTCTTGAGGGGAATAATCCCAGTAAATCTGGGTTCCTGCTTAAGGTTAACCCTCCTGTTCCATACAGATCATAAATGAGCGGGAAAACATGTGCATCGATCCAGGCATTTCCCCTGTTAGCTTCCATCATAATTAACGGAGATATCTCTTTTCCTGACCCTTCTATCTCATATTTATCAAATGATTCATTAAGATAGGCTTTAATGAACAAGAGGTTTGTAAGAGTTTTTCTATCGGTCTTATCATCGATCATCGACAGATCCTTCCAGTTCGAAATACCCTTCACCTTGTCAGAAAATGTATTATATATACTTGTCCTGAACCTGAAGGTATGAAGTTCTGATTCAAGAGAAGAAATACCGATTCCTGAAATATCAGAGGTCGAAATTATTGTTGTATCAGATGCATTTCCAGGTGAGATTATCCTGTTACCTCTTACAAGGTTTGCATCAACGGCTCCTGAAGAAACAGGTTTCTTAATAACAGACATATCGAATGCAACCGAGGTTGGAATGTTTTGCGGAATCTCAAACCTGATTTCAGCATTATCACCATTATAAACAGCCGTTGTTTCAAAAACCTGATTTCCCGATTTAAATCTTACTATATGATCCCAGTTAATTCCATCTTTTACTGGATTAAATAGATTTGGCTGCCCATATTTCAGCTTTATATATCCCTGCGGGTACTCTGATTTATAGAAATTGTACTGATCTCTTAAAGGATAACTGTATGCAACGTTATTTGCTGGAATTGATTTCGGCTCATCACCGGTGCTGAATCCTGCCGATTTCGTTTCAGCATTTCCTGTAAGTGAAATCCAGCCATCAGGCGTCTTCTTTTCAATATGTACTTTTACGGATGCGTTTAACTGCTGCTGACCGGGAAGTATATCCCTGAGCTTGAGAGTAGCCATATCGCCTGCAGGATTAAATTCCACCGTTCCGGGAATCTCCTGGTTTCCGGGTGCAAATAATTTAAACTCATCGAGCATTACTTTATATACTGCATAATCATCATTGATATTGATCATGCCAAATTCCTTGCCGATTGTTGTATTGAATGAAACCTGGGGAGCGGAGAATACATCAACATCGCTGCTTCCGGTGGAGGGGCTTATATCACCGATGAGCTCTATTCCCCCTAGTTCATTTCCATTTGTAATGAGCACACACTCCTCACCAAGCACAACTTTGACATTGACCTTCCCCTTGATCAGTCCTCCAAGTACACTGTACCTGGCAGCAATATTTCCGCTGAACCAGGAGGGATTGGGCATTTTTGCCTGTACAAGCAACGCAGCGGCGACACTCATAATATCAAATTCCGAACCTTTTACCCTGATCCCTATCTTTCCCATCAGGTAAGCATAACCCTGTCCTGAAGCATACCAGCCGTTTATTCCAATAGGTCCGCTGCGTCCTTCGCACCTTGCCTCACCATAATCCATCAGCATGATATCGGCACCTGCTCCTGCATTGAGATATGCATATACAAATCCGCCATCCTTTCCTATGCCTGCACTGGCTTTGAACATGATACCGAACGCCATTCCGCGGCCAGTTGCAAGGCTGGATTCATTCTTCATGAAGTTCATGTCAATGCCTGAAATAATGGAGGCCACTTCAGAAGGCGGCAGAGGCATACTTTCAATAACAGTTCCGGCCATAAAATAGGTCTGTGTTTTCAGGAGTCCCAGTACCTCAACACCCAAAGGGCTCGATGGACGGCCGATATATACATACCAGTCTTTCGGATCACTGTGTATAACAGCTTCCCCAAGAAGATCATCAGGGCCAACACCCCTGATGGCATTAGCAATATTCATGAATACTCTCAGGTTGGCATGGAAGCTGTTATTCTCATTGTCAAAAGTCATATTCAGGGAGGCTGTTACATCGGTGAGACTCTTTCCTTCTTTATCCTGAGAAAAGAATCTTCCTTCTCCTGCAAAGCTTATATATCTCACACCACCATTCTTGTTCACCGCAATTTCAAGCATTACATCTGCTTCGAAAATATTCTTGCTTTTCAGATATAATCCAGCATCTGCAAGGAAGCCGATACCTGCATCTTTATTTGGCAGATAATTAGAGCCAATATCATTTAAATTCGTACTCGTCAGATTTACTCTTTCCATATGGCTGTAAGCGCCACCTCCGAGATGACTGAGCGTAACTGTTCCAATCGGAAGAGTTGTGGGAATTTCTACTCTGGCAAACCAATACCTGAAGTCTGGCTTGTTGCCGAAGATAATCTCAACCATCGCTGTATCTTTAATGATTCTTCCTGCCGTGAATCCCACCTTACCCATGATTGCATCACCATAAACCGGATGATCGTTGAACACATTCACATTCCCGTATAGAGAAAAGAGTGAAACATTCCCTTTTACCCTTATCCCCTCAAATACCATATTATCATAAGTCCATTTAAGACGACCGGCACCTGATTCACCAGGCTCTTTCGTTGCGGAAGCATTCATGTAAAAACGGGTTGAAGCGCTTACTCCTTTCTCTGTTTTATTCATGAGCGAGACTCTCGCATTAAGTCCTAATGCAGCCTTGCCCTGTTTAAATGCCAGAGAGATACTGTCAACAGATAAACCGAACCCGGCAATTGTGAACCCGGCGCCTCCGGGAGACTCAAATTTTCCGCCTTTTAAATATGGACTTTCAGTAATCAGGTGCAGCTTTTCAAAACGGAGTCCTTTAAGTTCCGCCGACCCCCCAGATAAGTAAAAAGCTCCGTTAAGTATGGCTGAAGGTATGAACCTTCCATTTGCTTTTTTCATGCTGAAATTACAGCCTCTGTCAAGCCTGACTGTTCCTCCGAAAGGACAGGGATAGTCTTTTGAGGTGGTTGTCTTAATTGCAAAAGTATAATCCAACTCATTATTGTGGCTGATCACCTGGGCCTGGTAGCCCAATGGTTCATCTCCCAGGAACGGAATCCCCATCAATCCTGCGATTTCTCCTAAGACAATTTTGTTTTGAATAATTCCAATCTCAAGTGATTTGATTGAAAAAGGCCAACCGGAAGCATCCCCCTGGTCGATAGTGAGAATATTGGTTCCTGAGAACCTGCCTGAAACTCCGAAATCATCTATCAGGAGATCCTCTGCACTGAGTTCCGTCTGTTTGCCTGATGAACCAAGCTCAGAAGGGAGCTTAACCGAAACTTCTTTCAGGTAGAATCCTCTCCATAATTGCGGAGCATCCGGGAATATTAACTGGTAATCCTTTGGCATTGCAAAACCTTCGCAATTCACATAGTCACTCATGTCAGCCACTGCATTGTTCACTGTAAACGACATATCTCCAAGACCCTTGATCCTGAAAGGAGTAATAGATGTTGAAACCAGGATATTGTTAAGATCAGTAGTGTTCACCTGGAATGCCGCCGTCACCCGATCATTTTTATCAGGGTCATCCGGAAGAAAGAAATCGGATGAAAACTCGAACAATCCGCTGAGATTTATGGACCGGAATCCATAGCAGTCCCAATCAATATAATTACTGCCATCATCAGGGAGAGCAAGGGTTACCTGGTTGTTAAGCTTTATGCGGAAATCGCTTATCATTTCAAGCCTGGTCGGACCAGCCTGGGACAGGCCGGCGGGAGTTAGGAAGGCACCTCTCAATGCAAATGTTATGTAGTATGTCTGACCTGGAAATACAACCCTTGTGAAGGCACTTATAATCATTCCATTTGGCGAGAGGGTGGCACTGTCAATTCCAATAACTATAGTATTGCCGCTGATTGTCCTTTTTATTCCGACTGGAAGATTTGTGAGATTATTTTCGGTTAGTTCTTCCACAAACCGGTTCTCCGCTTCAATTCTGTCGAGAACAGCATGAATGCGTTTCTCCTCCTGGCTTATTTCCTGACCGGATAACAGTCCGGAGCAGAACAATAGAATCAGGAAAATACCTGTCCTGGTTAATATTTTATTAGTAAACAGCACTTTAAAGAATGCAGCGAACTACCAAAAGTCTTTTATCTTATAAAAATCTAATATTCAATTAATTAGGGCGCAGCACTGGTCAGCAAAAACCCTGAGACATTAAACAAATATAAGAAAAATATTTAAAAATCAAAAAATTCATCGGGTATTCGGCACACGGGACAAGGTGCAGGCAACTTTTTTACCTTCTTCAAGAAGGGGAGCAAGCCTGGGCTTTTGCAGGTGGTTACATATAACTCTATCTTTTCCCAATGTGAAGAGATACTGTTCCAGATTTATATCAAAATGTCTCATCAATTTTGAATATGATTGTTTCATACAATGGTTTCAGAGCTGTAAGTTTCGGCTTTAATGAATTGGCAATTTCAACTTCTTTGCTTACCGGAACTTCG
Organism: uncultured Bacteroidota bacterium; assembly: GCA_963744745.1. Classification (GTDB taxonomy): domain Bacteria; phylum Bacteroidota; class Bacteroidia; order Bacteroidales; family VadinHA17; genus LD21. The sequence continues at coordinate 1,276,760 of CAVUVD010000014.1, forward strand.
GCTGCAGGTTTTGGACCAGTAGAAACTCTTTGTGTAAACCGGCTCATATCTGTGGTTATCATCAGCCACAGTTCATCCCCGACCACAAACAGATTATCGATAGTAAAAGCTGGTTTCAGCGGAGAATTCTTGTCATTGAATTCTATATACTCTCCATTTGATTTTCTGCAGAGAACTGTTCTTCCGTCACTGATCCAGATATTGTCTTTTTTATCAATGACCATTTTTTCAACATTTTGCGCCATTGGAAGAGGATCCTGCTTAATCTGACCTTCTTCCTCATAGTACAGAGCTTTTGCAGTCATGTTGAAGTTTACTATTCCAAACCAGGTTTTCCCTTTGCTGTCGTTTATAATTGCAACTACTCTTTCCCTGTCGAGTCCGTTTTTCTTATTATAAAGTGTGTTTTTATCTTTTTCCATACATAAAATGCCATTTGGCGTTCCGACCCATGTACGGTTTTTATTATCCACATGAAGACTCAATATCCAATTATCCGGAAGCCCGGTACTTTTATCAAAATATGAGAATGAATTACCATCGTACCTGGCCAGTCCCTTGTTTGTTCCAAACCATAATGTACCAGCCTGATCCGAAGCAACAGCATTGACTGATTTTGATACCTTTTCCTGGTCCAGGCCCTGAAGCCATGAGCTCTGTTCCTCGAGCTTGTATATATAATTTGAAGTTCCTAAGAGCAGGTTGCCGTTTATGTCCTTCCCGATATCATTGATTGAAATTGCATTGGACAAGAGTCCCCTGGGTTCTCCTTTCAGGCTGAATTCCGAATGAGACCAGGCGCCATCTTTCAAAGAGTTCAGGACTCTTTCACTTCCATAATGGGATGTACCATAGAAATTCCACTCCCTGTCATTGTATCCCGCAGTCATGTAGTAATGTGACATTAATTCTTTGCCTGTATTATAACCGGAATAGACAGTCCACCCCTTATACTCTTCAGTCGGGGTATCTTTCAGGATATATAGTCCGACACCATCAACTATAAAATATTTTGCACTATTTTCATCAGCATAGATCTTTTTTATTCCGCTGATGAGAGGTGTATTCTGATTAGTCAGATTGAGTGTTGATTTTGTTTTTGAGTCGTACCTGCTAATCGCAGTTTCTGTTCCTAATGATCCGGATTTCCAGCTTGTTGATGTTTCAGATATTACGGGATCGCCAACCCAAAGGAAGCCCTGTTTATCGAACATCATTGGCCCGGGAGTAAGGGCTTGTTCATACCTTGTGGATTTATCATCAGCTCCCATAATGTATAATCCACCAGGTGTGGAGAAGTGTACAGTTCCATCTTTATCAGAAGTCAACCCTAGAATTAAGTTAGAAGAAATGTTCCCGTTTTCCTGATTAAAAAGGTCAAATTGATTTCCGGAGAATTTAAATAAGCCCAGATCTTTATAAAATCCTGCACTCATCCATATATTCCCTTTGTTGTCAAAGGTTATATCCCTCATCAGGAGCTTTAAATACGGATGTTCTGCATAGGCTTTCTCTTTCCCTCCCTGGATTATAGTTCCTTTAGTTTCGCTAATTAATGTGTTGGAAATTCCTGCCGGAACCATATAATATTCCCACTGGTTGCCGGAAAGCTTCGCCAAACCGGTTTCATTATCCGATAATACGATTCCAGAAACCCACAGGTTGCCCTGTTTATCTGTACTTACATCTGCAAACTGGTCAAATTTGAGTACAGGTATTGTACTTTGCCCGACCTTTTTCTTTATCCGTGTATTATAGCCCGACCATTTTTTATCTTTCAGAGAGACAAAATTGGACCTTGTTATCAATACAATTTCACCATCAGGTAATGTCGCAAATCCGGAATTTTCAGAGGGCTTGAAATCTATACCTTCAAAGAAGTCCATGTCGGAAACTTCGACGATGTATTCTTTTTTATTGATATTGCTGATAGAGATTGGGAACTGATCAGCACATGCCAGCCATATGACACCTTCTTTTGTGACCATTACATCGACAGGCTTTTTTGTTTTAATAGTTCTTTCGAGGCTTATGGCTCCGGCATTGTAAGTGTATTCTGTTGTGAATATCTGCCAACTTTGGCCCGAAAGGTCCTGGGGTAAGAAGTTAAAAAAGGCAAATAATAAAAATGAAATAAAAAAAGCAAAAATGCTCCATTTTGTCCTTTCGGACCTGGTCAGGTTAGGATTCATGATTAACAGTTTTAATTAGAAATTTGCAATTACATTTTATTATATCAAGAGACCATATGGCACATTTTTCATTAATTATTATTTGTAATAGCATTTGCATTGTTGTTTAATAGGAATGTTCAGCGTTTTGTTACCCTTAATTTCACAAAAGTTTTTAACATGCAGGGAACAATTGTATGAAACGGGTGGTTTATTGGGTGAAATGGGGGAATTCGGATATACGGTACACGGATACAGGCAACAGACAGATGGTAACCCGCTGCCTGTTTAAATAGTTAGACCCTTAACTAAAAATCATACACTAGACATTCCCTATCATTTAATTCATATTCCAGGATTTCTGAAGTGACAGAGAAAAAGAGGGCATGATCGGAAATAATGAGATATTCTTATAAATAAAGGTTTTTCGTTTTTCATCAAAATCCTCTCTGAGGTAAAAGGTGTTTTTCCTGTTGTAAACATTTGATACATCCAGATCAAGATTAATGACTGCGCTCTTAAGTCTGAAAATCCTTCTTACTGAAATATCCAATTTGTGATAGTCCGGATATCTTATGTTGTTTTTTGTTTCAAACCATCTGCCGGATAGTGAATTATGTATATACATTGTTGCCGGGAGCCCTGATGAATAAACCCAGTTGAACCCAAGGCTTGTGTTTCTTTTCCAATAATACTTTAATGCAAAATTAATATTATGAGGCCGGTCTGCAATAGAAGGAATCCATATTCTTCCTTCGGGGGCATACCATTCTCTTTCTGACCTTGAAAATGTGTACATGAAATTGCCGCTAATCCTGCCAATTCTTTTTACGATGAAAGTTTCAAGGCCATAGGACCTTCCGTTGATATTGTCGAGTAGGTCTTCAATTGAAGTTGAATAAAGAAAGCTTGGCCCCTGGTTTGAAATCGACCATCCCTAGCATTGTTTTGTAATACAAATCTATTGACCAGTTGTAATTCTTTATTTGTCCATTCACCCCCAAAGAAAAAACATTCGATATTTCAGGTCCGAATTCCTCGGTAACAGGTATCCATAAAACCGACCTTAAGCCGGCATTTGAAGATTCAAGTGAATGATCAAACTGGCTCAACCTGACATAATTCATATGCTGGGAAAAGTTTTGCGATGATTCATGTGTAAGCCTTAAGCGTGGCTCTGGATTTATAAACCTGTCTTTGTCAGTTATCCCGGTTGATAATCTGAAACCTCCTTCCACTAGCCATCCGGATCGTGTTTTCAGGCTACCTGAAATGAAAGCTGCCGGTTCTGAGATTAAATACCCTTTTACAAACCTGTTGACGGTTGATATTTCGTCCCTTAGATCAGTTGCCATAATATTTGGAGTAAAATCACGGAACCTATAGAAGATGCCACCTGAGTAACTAAAATTCACTTCCTCCCTCGTAAAGTATACCTTTGAGCCAATATTAATAACCTCAGGAGAGAACCTGTAAGAGCTGTACACCGATTCAATAATCGTTTTATCAGTGAGCGAAATCTCGGATCTTAGAAAATTCTCTCTTTGAACAGATATCCCATTATAATTCAGGTCCAAAATCCATCGGTTCTTTCCTTTTACAGGTAATATCCACTGGAGGGCATGAACATGGTTAGTCCAGGATGATATAAACCCGATTTCTGATGTATGCAAAGTATCTGTAGTCTTAATTTCTGTGATTTCTGAATTACTGCCGTTATCGTAATTCCGCATAAAGACATAGCTTAGAGCTCCGACACTCCGGGATGAATGGGTGACCTTTATATAAGAATCATAAAATGAATAGTCGTTTGGAGGTAAAAAGTCGCTTATCCTCTTATCGAGAAGGGTTTTAAGCAATGGTGCATATAGTGAATAATTCCCTCGCTTTATTCCTCCGGTTATCCCCAGTCCAACCTTTTCAAAGGGTACCTGAAAGGTCAACCCGGAGGTGAGTAATCCAAGCCTCAGTTGCAAATCAGCAGAGTCCGGCCTGGCCTCCCTGTAATCTATTCTGACCACCGATGAAGCGCCACCTCCAATATCTGAAGGGAAATAATCCTTTATAAGCTCAGTCTTATCTATAAAATCTATATCGAATGATGAAGTAAGCCCAAGGAGATGAGAAGGAAGGAAAAAATAACAACCATTGGCAAGAAATACATTTTGGCCAGGCGTTCCTCCACGCACAAAAATATCTGTTGTGCCATCTTTTCCCGGCACCACTCCGGGAAAGGTTTTTATGGATTTAATAAGATCAGGCTCACTGAAAAAGCGTGGCATCTCATTTAATGAGGCGCGGGTAAGAATAATATTTCCGTGTACGGTCCTTACAATACTTTTTGCAGAGTCGGCCAAAATGGTAACTTCTTTAATTCTGTAAGGATCTACCTCAAGTGTAATATTGACAGTTGTATCTGAATATACATTAAAATTGATTTGCATTTGTTTGAAACCAAGAAGCCTGGTTGTAAGTTCTTTTTGTCCTGCTGTTGTTTTTATGAGGAACTCACCTATGTGATTTGTCACTGATGATTGCATTCCAGGATTCAGGGTCATCACACAACCGGTAACAGGGCTGGAGTCTTCATTACTGATTATCTTACCTTTTATTGCAATTGATTGAGCAAATATTGAAGTATGTGAAAACAGAAATAGGAGGAACAGAGAAAAGAAATGCAATATATTATTCATACTTATTTTGTTGGAAGTATCAATGAATCTTGTTTTCTGAAGCAGATTGCAAATATTCCACTTCCTCCTTTGAGATTACCTCTAAGAAAGACGGGTTCAGAGAATGGATCCTGATATGATTCAAGGTATGTCATATAGTTTTTCTCATATTCATATAGTTCTTTTGGAATTGAGAACAGATTTATCCTTACAGGTTTTGAATAATCAAAAAAATCAGGATTTAAATCGATTCTTATTTTTAGTGTACATTCATTTTCAGGGATTGTTTCACCATTTATAAAACATGTTCTGTAATCATTGAAAGGAATAAAAAAAAGATCTGACCAGCAGGATCTGAAACCAACACCTCTGAAGCTTTGAATTACTGTTTGAAAAAAAGGAGAGTTGCTTTCAATGATGTTAAAATTGATTAAATATCCCAAAGTATCCTTATATAAGGAATTCATATGTCCTTCAACATTTATGTAATAAAACAGTTTGTCTTCGGATTTGAATTTTATGTTAAGAATTACTGAGGTAACCGGATTATGACAATCATGAGGTGACGGTAATAACGTTTTTACTACGCTTTCTATTATTATTTCAGGAACAGAAGGGGTTGGAGGCATAGCAATGACAGAACTAACTGTTTTTGTACTTTTTTCGGAAACTGTCAATGTATATTTCTTGTCTGGAATAAGGTTCAATTCAGGCAAAAGGATAGTATCAAACCGATTTTGTGATTTTTGGTTGAAGTATTCAAAAATAATTTTCTCTTCAGAACTTATCTGTACTGCAAGGTTTTCCAAATTTGATTTGCCTTCATCCGGATATTCATTTTGGAAAGATTTTTCAACAATGATTACGTTTTTTTCATTTTCATTATCAATAATTGCTGTTATACATAGTTTTTCTTCAAGATCAGGTGGTATAAATTCATTCAAGCCTTGACAAGAATTGATGGAAAGAAAAAAAAATATTAAGGCTATTTTAATGAGTGTTTTTCTCATGACTAAATTGAATGTCCGCAGAATATTATATAGCCCGGGAAGAATTTTTCTTCCCGGGCATAAAAATAAAACTAATGGTACTATTCTACAATTAAATTCGAAGAAACACGTTTATCACCTTTTTTAATAATTGTACTATAAACACCTTTCTGGAATGTTGATGTGTTTATTATGAACTCTTTAGAATAGGACCTATCAGAATATACAATTCTTCCATTCCTATCCAATATTTGAATAGTATATGGTATGGGATCACTTATTTGTTCATCCTTAATTTCAATTTTTGTTAAAGATGTGGCAGGATTAGGATAGATTTTGAATTTTAATGACTCATCAGTTGTTTGAAGACCACCTTGTCCGCAACTATAAACATATATACTATGATCATCCGAATCTGACAGACTCCCATCCGTCACATAAAGAGTAATATAGTGGTACTCATCTCCATATTGAGGATAAAATCCTAAATAAATTGATGATGCGCTTGAGTAATAGGTATAATCAACATACCAGTTATAGGTGTAGTATCCAGAACCTCCATTAGTATTCGCATAATAATATCCTTGTTCTCCACACATAAGGCCTTCTGGACCTATTATCTCTGTATGTACACAAGGAGTGCCTGCTGCACCAACATTTACTGCAGCCCATGCGTTCATAACCTGAACAGACTCATTGCTGCATTCTCCGAAGAGAACTGAAGCATTAACAATTGAAGCCTGCCTCATATCATCAAAATCGCTGCTTGTTGAAAAGTAATACACCATATTGCGGTATGCGATTCTGCTAGCAGGGCCTAGACCAATACCACTGACAGTAACTCCAAGTTGATAACCTCCGTTTGCAAGTAAATAAAACCAATAATTCTGTACTGAGTTGTTAGTATGAGATCCACCATAGCCATAAACCCAATAAGGTCATTCCAATAGAGAGGGACGGTAGATGCAGTTAAATTTGAAAGCTGATAAACACAATTGTTGTCATTGTATGGAGTAAAACTGTAGTGTTGATATGCTCTTGGATTCTGTAAAGACCTTTTAAAGTAGTCCAATAGATTTGAACCAACAATATAGTCCGTTGATCCAGTTGTATAATATTCAACCATCATCCCGAATATATCAGCAAAAGATTCACTTAAAGCTCCTGCCTCCACATTCGAGGGATAGCTATAAACAGATCCATCGACACCTGTTGATAGGCGACAGACGACATCAGGCATCCGGCATCCGGCGACAGGCGGGTTAAAACCGCTCACTGAGCGAGCCCGAAGGGAGCGGAGTCGGGATGAGCGAAGTTGCTCACTGAACGGAGTAGAAGTGAGCATTGACCCCTCTCCCGCTTCGAGGGACCTCCCCTGAGAGGGAAGGAAAATCCGGAACCGCAGTCTTTTGCTTTAACCGCAGAGTGAGCAAAGACGCCGACGCACAAGGCTGGCGTTCGCAGAGGATTCAGAGAGGAGGATCTTCGGGAATCTGCGTTTTGGTGGATTTGCAGAACTCAACCCCTTTATCGAACCCGATGAAGCTGCCGCATATCGGTGCAAGTTGTGACAGACCGGGGATCTGCTTTAAAACAACTCTTCAGCTGTTTTTAAAAATTCTTCTTTTAGTAATCGATATACTATTTTACCACCTCCGACTGTCTCTTCATAGCATTCCTCTATAAATGAATTGGTGCACTTACCCCATTCATCATCCGGAACAAGATATCCAATGAAATCGTTTGTTAAACCAATTATCATCTTGTATGCACCCGGTAATAATTCTTTTATTTCATTTCCAAATGAATCAAATGGTTCACCGGGAAACATGGCAATATTCATAACTCCCAAATCTAAAATTGAAATAGTGGTGTACCGGTAAAAGGTGGATACTCTGCCTGTAATCGTTCTGATTGTTATAGATGCAGTATTGAGTTTGCTATAGTTGTGCAACATGTCATTAGCCAATTCTTCACCAATATTTTTTGCATCAGAAAATGTACCTCCGGAACGATTATATGGATCGCCTGTACTTTTCCGGGCCGGATTAATGTTTCCAAAACTTCCGTTAAAAAAAACTGCTGTACCGCCAAGTTCATTTTCAACCGCTTTTCTCAGATAGTGAACATAATCAGCAGATAGCTTATGGTTGCCTTGTCCTAAAACCACGGGGTGGCAACTAAAATTCAACAATGAGACCACATTCTGATCTTCATTGTTATGAAACTCTATTATATTGAATTCATTTTTTACACTCGCGTTCCGGATTTCTGCGATTTAAAGTTTTAACATCTGATTGTCCGGATCTGACAATGGCTCGCACATTTTCCATGGATTTTAATGCGCATACCGTCGCCTCTGTAGTATTCTTATATAGTATTGAAAGATAATTCTTATCAAGATTACCATCCAGCATCGAAGGTCCTGAATGAGTATGTATCGCATGAATGAAAATATTTTCTTTTTCTAAACCTGTAGCATTTTTAATTTTATCTTTTAGTTCATTAATCTCATTTTTAGAAATGCCTGTTAAGTCCAAAGCAATCAATGCAACAATCGAGTAATCATCAGCAATAATTATACATCTTGAGCTTAAGGTGTCATTAATCCCTGTTGACTTGCGGGGATCATATCCCTCCATATTTACACCAATTACATTTTCCGGATTAATGTTTGCCACTGCTGACCCAACCCGTAATCCGGTTCCACTATTCAGCATATCATCAGCTAAAGTTGAACCGGGTTCTTTTTCACATGTTGAGAAACTAATACAAAAAACAAATAGCAATGTTATTGAAGAGTATCTGTTTATTTTATGCATGTCATTATTATTAAAACTTATATCCAAATCTTAAGGCCCCCATTGGAACAAAGCAGAATACTCCCGCATCATTAAGCAGAGGGCTAAAAGCAATTCCAACATAAGATATATCTTTAAGTATTGAATGTTTATAGCCCAATTGACCAAATATAGCTAAATGTGCTTCTTTAAGATTCCTGCTGAAGTTTTCTTCATTATCATACCATAAGTATGGCGTAAAAGCAGTTCCCAGCTCAATTGTATGTTTTCTTTTCTGATAGAATATTTTAACCTGAATGGGAAATCTGGGCGTGAATTCAAGATTGATCAGTATCGGAGAGAAACCAATGCCTGCAGTTAATCCAAGATTATCATTAAAATATATTGTCCTGTCATAATTCAAAGAAAAGCTTCCACCAGGACCTCCCAATTCAATAAAAATACTATTTAATCTTAAACTGTCATCTTGTGAAAACCCACGGGCTGATGATAACACATATAGTAAAATGAAAACAAATCTTTTCGGGACCCTGATCATGGGAAAAAGCATTATATTATAGACAGTATCATATAATCATCATTCTTAACCATTTAATTATAGCAATTTAAAATTAAAAAATACAATATACTACTGAATCAGAGCCATATAAATATTCATTCTGCAGAAAAAGAACTTACTCAAGTCAGGAAATTGGAACCCCTTCGGCCTTCGGCCACCTCCCCTGGGAGGGGAGGAAAATTCCGGACCAGTCTGTTGTATTAACCGCAGAGTGGGCAAATTTTCCGACGCACAGGGCCGGCGTTCGCAGAGGGCGAAGAGCGGAAGAGAGCGCAGAGCATAGAGCGTAGAGAATAGTGCAGGCGACTGTGCTCAGAATATTGTGTAAAATGAAAAGAGGATGATCTTTTAAGTCATCCTCTTTAGCGATTCAGAAGTTGTAAGTTTTCTTCAGATCAGAAGTTTCCTGCAGGTTTAGCCCTGGTTATCCAAATCCAGTTTAGTGTCGGCCCTCTAAATGAGCATGCAGTTTCGAAAGACTCAGATGGCTTATCAACATCGAGAACTATCGACAAACCTTGTCTTTTCAGCGTATCAGGGAGATTGCCTGCAATGTAAACACTATCAACAGCTGATTTACCAAATAATGAGATCACTTTGTCAAGATGATCCAATATTTTAATTTCATACTCGTGACAATCAATGTTTTCACCCAGAACTTCTGCTTTAACAGGAAATGCCGGATCAGAATCCTGTTCGCAGGAAAATGATACCAGAATGATTCCGAGAATTATTATTAAGGATTTCATAACAGTAATCTTTTCAGCAAGGTTAAATCATCAAAAAATATACCACAACTTTGTCAATGTTTAATAATTAATTGCTGAGCGCTTCTCATTTTTCCCGATCTGATCTCAATCATATAGGATCCGTCTCTGAACTCAGATAAGGGAATAGTTATACTGTTATCTGACATCTTTTTAGTAAGCATTATAACACCCTGATTATTATAAATTATCAGAACAAATTCATCAGTAATACCAGTTACGTTTTCTCCAGTCTCATTTGATTCAACATTGTTCTCTGGAATATCTACAGTGACATTGTCTGAGGCCGGATTAGGGTAGAGTGAAAAAGATTTTCCACAATAACCAGGATAAACAGTTATACCTGAGTAGCCTGAAGCGCCGCATGGATTGGTAATCGATACTCTGACTGTCCCATACATAGGATTATATAATGGAACCTGAAGCCTTATGACATTGTCATATTGGGAATAGAACATCCAGTTCCCGGGATAGGTCCATGAATAGGAATAGCCAGGTTTATGGCCACCTGGTACCTGGGCAGTATATGTATAAAGATTTCCCGGGCATACAGCTGCGGTTCCAGTCACAACAGTACTTTCGAATTTCCCGACCCATAAATTCTTAGTAATGACAATATTTCCACAATAGGTAGGTATAGTTGCCTGTATCCAACCATTCCCATTACCGTTTGCCTGAAACGAAAATGGGTTAGCTCCCGGTACAGAACATTTGGTTATATTTGAACTGCAGTCCCATGAAATTACTGATGTTGGCTGAACATATTGTAAAGTATATGGGGTCGGAGTGCAGAAAAGATTATAATTACCATTGATAACGAGGATTTGCCTGTATGCTTCGTTTACCGCTCTGCAGGCATTCACCCTCCCTGATCCAAGTTCATTGCTTCGTCCGTTGGTATATGTATATCCTCCAATCTGGTCTGAAGTGGAAGTAACTATATTATAAACCTGCATATACGTCAGGTTCGGATTAACAGAGAGCATTAAAGCTGCGACACCAGCTACAACAGGACAGGCATGTGATGTACCACCGAACCTTCCGGTAAATGAAAGGTAATTGGTTCCAGAATTTGGCAAGAGACTCCCCAAAGCTGGAGGATTCAAGCAAAAACCTGTGATGTTCCAGGGATTGTAACCAGCCGAGTTCGGAATATCAATTGTCCACATTTCAAATGTTTCAGTCGCAATCTGGCAAGGATAAGCCCTGTGAGAAGGTGCGCAAATATCAGTTATTTGATTGAAAGCATGCCCTGGATCACTTGTTGGACTATAGTTTGCCTGATGATCTGTTCTGTCAGTTGCTCCAACTGACAAAACTCCGGCGATTGTTACATTTGCCGGAAAGCTGATATATCCATTCTGACCTGTATTATGATTGGCTGAATTGTTTACTGCAAACAGAACTACACAACCTTTACCGGATCTTCCGGAACTAACTGCATACTGAATTGCACTGACAACTTCAGGGTAAAGATTGGGGCTATGAGGCGGTGCAGTTCCATCACTAAGGCCCCAGCTATTGGAGATAATATCGGCTCCGTTCTCGGCTGCAAACCGAATGGCAAGAGCAAAATCTGAAGTGGTGGAGGTATTATAATCAATACGGACTGGCATTATTCGGCAACCGGGTGCTAGTCCGGCAATACCCTGATTGTTGTTCATTGTTGCTCCAATGACACCCGCACAAGCATTACCATGATTGTTGTTACCGACAGGTGAAGGATTGGCATCCCCGTCAACACGATCGCTCCCGGTCAACCTGATTTGTCTTGTATTTGGAAGATCAGGATGATCACTGGTTACACCTTCATCAACTACAGCAACAACTATATTGTTTGATCCGGTTGTAATGCTCCAGGCTTCCGGGGCATCTATATCAGCATCGTTTGTACCTGAATGGCCATCGGTAAACACCTGCCCTGTATTATGAAATGTTACCTGATTGACAAAAAAAGGATCATTCGGAATACTCTGGTATGGAACAAAATTTGAAAGGAAATTTGGCTTTGAGAATTCCACTAAACCTGTTTCATATATTTTATTTGATAATTCAAGTGCATCAACCTTATCACCTGCATAAAGTATATCGAAAATCTCATACGATTCTTTATAAGCGAGATTGTATTTGGCGATCAGATCATCCTTTTGTTCTTGTGTGATGCCAGTTTTGAATTTTAACAATATTTCATCAAAAATGATTATGTCCGGCCCGTTTTTCAGAGTATAAACAGAATGAACTGATCTGATCATATTTTTTGATTTCAGGAAAGATTTTATTTTTTCTTCCATTTCATCTGTCCTGAAAGTTATTTCCAGCAGATTGCCGGTCCGCCATCTTATTGAATTCTCACTGGATAACTGCTGCAGTGATAGTTCTTCAAACGTTTTATCAAAATCTTCCTTATACTTAGCAATGATAGTTCTTTCCTTTGGATACAAAGGGATTTTTTCATCATAAGCATAATAGAATTTCCGGTCCTGTGAAGTTGAGAACCCAAATGAAAAAGCTACAACCAGGTAGCTTATTACTAACAAAAGAAAAACTGCAAGTTTTTTCATGACAATAAGCTTAAAGTTGGTTTAGAAAATAATTAGTTGTAAGTATGAAAGCAAATAGCAACATTTCTAAATTCCACCAATTTCAAGCAAGGTCAGTCTTCGTTGATTAGTACCACTGATCTTCGTAAATCAATATCTGAGCATCATTTTAACCTTCGATCATTTGAAATATCTCTTGCACAATTGCCCAGATTTTTATTTTGACATAAATTCATCGCAAAACAGATCAGGGAATCATCATATTAATAGGATTGTCAGCTTTTTTGTTACCCTTAATTTTAAAAAAGTTATTAACAATTCTTTGATTTAAGATTTGGAGTGGAGGAAAATTCCGGAACCAGTCTGTTGTATTAACCGCAGAGTACGCAAAGTTGCCGACGCACAAGGCCGGCGTTCGCAGAGGACGCAGAGCGTAAAGAGGGGAGACGTAATTGGTTTGCCCTTTGCCCCATGCCCTTTGCCCCCTGCTATAAGCTCAGGGCTCAGAGCTCAGAGAAAGACAAAAGATAAAAGTAAAAAGATAAAAGTTACTCCGTAGTTACCCCGTGAAACTCCATGTTAAGACGTGGTGAAAAACAATCAAATAAAAAATCCACCTGCTTAGGTGGATGTGGTGTGTCCGGTAAAGTAAGTAACGGCTTGTGACAAGTTAATTAATACTACCGTCCGTGATATGCTTAGGGTTTATTTAAAATTTTTTCAAGTGATTTATCATGGGGTTCGATGAATCCGAATTTTCTATAAATTGGTTCTCCGTCAGGTGTAGCGTGAAGTTCAATTTTATCAAGTCCCAGACATTTAGCATCGTCAATAAGTTTCTGAAAGAGTATTGATCCAATCCCGTTTTTTCTATACTCTTTTATTGTAAACATATTCAAAATATAGCCTGTTTTTCCATTAGGGATTTCAAAATTTCCAGGTTGTTCACGAATGACCATGCCACTGAATCCAATTGATTTATTTTCATATTCAGCAATCCAAGAGACAAACGAATTACTTTCCAAAGATCTTTTAAAATATTGTTTAAGCGACATGATTAAGTGATCTTCCAGTTGCGATGTTGGGGTGCCTTGAGCTTCTTTAAGAAAAGCTACTCTAAATTCAGTTAATTTATCAATGTCATTAAGTGATGCTTTCCTAAGTGAGATTTCTTTCTTGTTTATTTTCATATTTATTTGACGCTTTTAATGAGAATTGTAAAATAGTCTTTCTAAGGATGAGAAAATACTTCGTAAGTGGCAGACGCTTAAGCATAACGGCCCGGCGGTATCTCAATACCTCTTTTGCATTATCCTTTAAACCATCATCTTCCCCGGAAAGAGCTTTGTATAGTTCATCATCAGTAGTAAATATGTTTTCAATTCCGGTACTTGCTTTTGCTTCCCTTAAGAGAGATTGTGTTTACCAGCATTGCCTGATTAGGGAGTGTTTTGGTTAGACCTTTTAATTCTGCCAATGCCTTGTTTGCTCCAATAGCTGCTTGAAGGATCTCAACAGTTATAACCTTTTCATCCGGAGGAGGAAGTAAAGGCAGCTCATTGTATGGCTGATCTCGGTCGTATGCGAATTGTTTTGACATTTTAAGTTCTCTTTGTCAAATATATACATATATTGACATTTATGTGATTGAGCTATCATTATTCTTGCAAATATGACAATTGACTAGTTTAGTTAATCACTTCAAATTGACAGAAAATCCACCTAATGTCAAATTATGTCTTTTATTGACAGTGCAGAGTGTGGTCCATTGGCTATAACGGCCAGGCGGTTAGCATTAGTAAATGTTGCTGAGTCGGCCAGAGGCCGTTGACAGAATACACGTTTTGTATGACAAGTTCTCTCAGGCTGTCGGGAGCGAAGCACGGCGCGGTTTTTGCCATCACGGTACAAATTTGGTTTTGGGCTGGTGCGATCGCGGTACAAACTTTCGGGCAAGCAGGTTTTAAATCTGTCATGATAAACATTTGGTCGAAGCCGCCTGGTGCAGTATCGCGGTACAAACTACCGGCGGGAGCGATAAATGAATCACGGTGCAGAAGCTTGCAAGGCGGGCAGATGAGCGAATCATGGGTTAAGCGATAAAACAAATTTCTCTTGCCAGCCCTGTTCGAAACGGTGAAAATGATCAAAAAGAAGAAAAACATTCGGGCCCATACTCAACCTCCGGTTTTCAGAGGACTGGCGTTGACGTCACCCGCAAAAACCGTGACAAGTTTATTAACACTACCGTCCGTGTTAGCAGCTGACTATTTATTTTTCAATGATTTGATGAACTCTACCGCAGTCATGATTGGTATTCTGCTTTCTTTAAAATCTGACTGGTTTCTGGTTATTATCAAGTCCTGATCATGTTCGATTGCAGTATAATATTGGATCGCATCTTCAAAATCCTTGAATTCTGAATTTAGTGCCAAATCTGTTATTTTGTTATCAAGAGGTAGAACATTTGCCAAAACTTTGAATTTTCTAAGAATATTTCTAACCTCCATATCTGGATTTTGCTTTAACAAAATATAATGAGCATCAGCCAGGCAGAGAGCAGAAATTGAAAGTCTAATTTTCTTCTTATCCGCTAACGAAAACAGTTTAGCTGCCTCTGTGTAGAAGGGCATCCTGTGGGCTAAGAGATCAAGAATAATATTTGTGTCAAGAAATAGATGCTTCATGAATATTTTTTAACAAGGTAATCAGTCCTATCTTTTTTATAGTCATAATCCTCTGGTAATGTGATCACACCACTAAGACTTTTAACTAAGGGTGTGATTTCAATATCATCAGATTCAGGTTTTGTTACAAAATCAAGATAAGATTCAATCATTTTTGATAAGCTTGTCTTTCGATGCTGAGCATATCTCTTGGCACGAGATATCACATCATTGTCAAGTTTTATTGTGAGTTTTGTATTCATATTCTTTGTATTTTGTCCGTACAAAGATAATAACTCTGTACGTATTATCCAAATCATGGTAGTCGCGAGTTTGCTGCTAACGGCCCGGCGGTTAGCATTAGTAAACGTTGCTGAGTCGACCAGAGGACGTCTCACGGATTACACGTTTTGTATGACAAGTTCTCTAAGGCCGACGGGAGCGAAGCATGGCGCAATTTTTGCCGTCATGGTACAATTTTAATTGTGTGATGGCGTAATCGCGGTACAAACTTACTAAGTGGCCGAAATTGAGTCACGGTGCAGAATTTGGTAAATGGGCACTGGTGCAGTATCGCGGTACAAACTACCGGCGTGAGCGATAAATGAATCACGGTACAGAAGTGTGGGGGCGGGCAGATGAGCGAATCACGGGTTAAGCAGCCCAGACAAATTTCTCTTGCCTGCCTGAGTTCGAAAAGTTGAAATAAATCAAAAAAAGAAAAACGTTCGGGCCCATACTCAACTTCCGATTTTTGACGGGCTGGCGTTCACGTCACCCGCAAAAATTGTGACAAGTTTATTAACACTACCGTCCGTGTTAGCTGTTGCCTTTATTTTACTTTTTTACAATAACGTATAGTAGAACCATGGTTATGAACCACTATCGTATTAAATGCATAGCTATCAGAATAAAAAGCGCATTTATCAATATAGCTAATAATATCGATAGGACTGGATGAACCTTGAGTATTTTTACGAAACAGAACGCTTGAATGGCTGCTTCCCAGGTTTGCGCGACTGAATGGGTAATCGCTTGATTTGTGACAGTATAAATGTCTAATGCTATCGCAGTCCAATCCCATAGCCAAAGAAAAGGCATTGGAATGAGCATCCCCATTCCAACAATATTCAATATCATGTCAAAATCGCGAATCTTGTTCGTAAAACGCATGATTAAGTAAGCCACGGTTGACATCAACATCCAAATCATTAACCCCCAAACAGGTAGGAAAAACATCTCAGCGAAGTAGTATTTTTCCGTAGGTAATAATACCAATTCAGATGGCACAAATGGCTCTCGACCAAGCAAATACAGGGCTAATATCGAAGTAATGGATGTAAATGTAAAACGTATTAATACCGCCTCTAATCCGATGTTAGGTTTTATGGTATCACTTAACCTAGCCGCCATGTTTGAAGGTTGCGTTATACCATCGATCCATAGTCTGAAAATTCTCATCATTTTAATTACTCAATATTCGCTTATAATAGTTTATGACTATCGGCAATGTTTAATAAGGTTCTGGTAATTTGTAGTAACACAAGCTATTAACAATCTATCAAATATATGTTCTCCATAATTTCTCCTGTTGACTTTATAACAAAACTCATCCAGGTAATTCTGAGAGTATTTATTTGATATCATATGGTGAATTCCAAGTAATGTTCTCTTCGCATTCGCTATCATAGTATGAACCCATGGTAATACATTCCCGGCTTCCTTTGGAGTTACTTTCTGGGGTATATGGCACCATACATGATCTTTTATTTTTGAGTAACTGGAATAATTGTCTGTTTTTACAACTGCATCAAATTCAATATTTTCCTTGACCTTATCTTCAATTGTTTGTCCTTTAAGATTGTCTACAACAATCATTCTTACAAATCTGAACTTTGTAGGTTTGCCATACTTTTTTGTCTTATTAAAGTCATGAACCGTTGAAGCCATCACCAATACTTTTCCTTGTTTCTGACTTCCCCGTCCACGTTTTTTCAGGGCAGATTTTTCTTCTTCATTTTGTTCAGTGTCAACGACCTCAAAAAAACCTTCATCCAGTTCTACAATCTTATCCAACTTGTACCTACTATCCCTGGAATCCCATGGTTACTCTCAGCTTCTGCATCATAAACCAAATGGGTTCATAAAATTTATGTCCTATCTGCCTTTGAAGCTCTTTCGCTGAGAAAGTCTTTTTTGTCCCTGTTAACAAATGAATTGCAATAAACCAGTATCTGAATGGAAGATTACTTGCCTGCATTACTGTTCCACTTCTTAAGGTTGTTCTGGTCTTGCATTTCTTGCATTGATACTGCTCGATGGTTTGTAACCAATAGTGATCAGTACCACCACATTTTCTACAGATGACTCCTTGTTCATCCCGGAATTCCTTAAATTTGATCCTGCATGAGGATTCATCAGGAAATGACTCGATAAATTTGATTAGATTCACGTCAATATTTTTCTTATAATATAATCAATTATTCATCATTCCCGACACCCATATAATAGTTAAATGGTCTTAAAACAGCAACAAATGCTGATAAACTTGGTCTGATTGACATTAAGCATGATTGTTATTCGATAATTGTCATGTTGAACCGGTGACAGCTAACTTGTTTATATAATAATAAAACATACTGATATTGTATATTTATAGAAAATAGAAAAAAATAGTGAGTGCAATCTGGTTTCTAATGGTATCTTAAGTTTTTTAACTTCCTCCCAAACTCCCGTCCCGTCAGTCACAGCCGACAATTTGCTACTGAATTAAAAATCAGATAAATATTCAGTTCTGCAAAAAAATAACATCCTCAAGTTAGGAAAATGGATGTTTAGAAAAAAAATATTGTTTAACGACTGAAGATATTTATGGAACGAAATAAGAACAAGGAATGAAGAATGTTGAAGGAAGAAGTGCGTTTTCTCATTATTCAACATTACTAAGTGGAGTTGTAGCTGCAATTTAAAACTGTAATTCTTTTTGGCGGCACATCATTTTTTTGCTTAGCACGAAGAAATCCGGAAACCATGCCAGGCGAGAGTAGATGTATCGCCTTTTCTAATAAATTCAGTCGGGTACACAACAAGATCTTCGATCTTATAAAAGTCTACATGTACTTAAGACAATGATAATATTATCTAAAACCTGGAAATTTCTCTAAATTTACTACATGAACGAAAATGACGCCAGGCAAAAATTCAGATATAAACGCTACAACTATGGCGTTTACACAATCACTGTGCCCATTTACTAATAGAACTGGAAAAATATGAAAAGAATTGACACTCTAAATTTATTTCCTGAATTATCTTCAAATCTGATTCAACTTTTAAATGAGATAAGTATGACTGATTGGTGTAAACCTTCACCAATAATTGGAAGGACTATAAAAGATTTGGTCTCACACATAATTGATGGTTCATTGAGAAGATTGTCAATACAGAGAGATAATTATTCGAGCAATTCTGTGAAAGTTGATATTAAAACATACGCCGATTTAGTTGAATACATTCAAAATCTTAACAGGAATTGGATGAATACAACTGAGAGATTAAGTCCTAAAATTCTTATAGATTTATTGAATTATTCTGAAAATCAATTATATAGTTTTTTTAAAACATTAGAGCCTGAAGGTAAAGCAATATTCGCGGTTCAATGGGCTGGTGAAGAAGAATCGAAAAACTGGTTTGATATTGCTCGTGAATATACTGAAAAATGGCATCATCAGATGCAAATTAGAATGGCTTTAAACAAACCTTTGTTAATGGATAAAAAATATACTGAGCCACTTTATGATACATTTATGCTTGGACTACCACACTTGTATCGAGAATTAAGAAATTATCCTTTAGGAGAAACAATTCAGGTTACAATTACCGGTGATTTAAATAAAAGTTGGTTTTTAATGAAACAAACTGATAAGTGGATACTCGTGGATAATATAGAAACTAAAGCAAATACAAAGATCGATTTTTCAGAAGACCACGCTTGGGTAATTTTTACAAATACAGATAGAGAAAAAGAGAAATATAAATCTAAGTTAAATATTGAAGGAGATACAAAATTTGGTTATAAATTGTTAGAATTTGTAACAGTATTGAGTTGATTAATAGATTAGTGGACCCAGAATGAATCAGCATGCAAGAATTTAATAGGACAATGGGCATTGACAGTTTAAAATCTTGGACTAATAATCAGAATACAGTGGATATATCAGCTTCAAACGTTGGCAGCAAGTCTATAGTACTTTGATGAGTTGTGGGTCATACTAAAAATGTCTATGGAATTTCAGATTATGGAGATTATTAAAATATTACTACTGATTTTTGCCTATACATTAGGTATCGCAACATTGATAATACAGATCATTTGTTACATTAAGGATCTGGAGTATAAAGAGATGATATTTTTTACTATTGCATTCTTACTACTCATAGTTGCAATGACAATTCAAGGAATATTAAGAATCGGAGGGAATGATTTTTCTCATATTCAAAAATTCGTGACTAATTTGCTTACGGTGCTTTTTACAATCTCCATACCGGTAAATATTCATAAAGAGCGAGTCGACAAGTTTCGTATTGTAAGAAATGGTGTTGTTGTTATCATAGGGATAATCATTATGATTTTATCATCACTGTTTTACTTTTTTAACAATTTTGTTTTAATAGCCATCATATTATCCATACATCTATTCTGTACAGTAGTTTATTCAATGCTTTTTGTGCTTTTCACAAAACCAGGGTCATTAGTCCAATTTCGTGAAAAAACAGAACGGTTCACTGCCATCTTCATTCTGACATTGATGACAAGCACACTTGTTGTATTATTATTAAATATCAGGGATAATTCGTTGATTATTATTCAACAATACGGGGGATTTATTTTGGCAACTATCTGTATAGTATTGTCATTGACTAAAATACCGACTGACATTAAAAAACTTACCCGCAAGGAAATTAATATCTCAATTAAGGAAAGTCAGATTAACCTTCTTGGGATAACTCAACGGGAAAAAGAAGTACTCCTGCTACTGATCAAAGGTAAACCGTACAAAGAAATTGCAGCTGAATTGTTTATTTCACTTCCTACGGTTAAAACTCATGTTTCAAATATCTATTTTAAAGCAAATGTCCGAAACAGACTTGAGCTCTCAAACCTGACCAGGTACCACGCTGAATATGATCAATAATTAACAGATTTTCAACGGTCATACCCTGGTATGATTTTTGATTTTTTGCCCGAATTCATACTGTTGCCTGATTGTGATGACCTGAGAAGTCATGTAGTTTTGCTTAAAAATTATGAAAGCAGGATTATATTTAATCACAGTCATCTTATCTGGAGTAATGGCAACAAATATATTTTCACAACAAATCAATGTTAGGATTAAAGATGAAATCCTTAAAAAATTTGAAACGCGGGTCAGAGACCAGACACTGAATACGGGTCTATTACTCATACACTCAGACTCTCTGAATGTACACTGGAAAACAGCGGCGCATCATGATTCTGCTGTTTTTGTAAATCCCGATCAACCGTACCATTTTGCCAGTATCGGAAAAACAGTAACATCTGTTTTGATTAGCATACTGTATGAGAAGGGATTGATTGACTTTGAAGATAAAATTTCAAAATATCTTGATGATCATGTTTTAAACGGACTGCACATTTTAAAAGGTGTCGATTATTCGCACGAATTAAAGATCAAACATTTGCTTGGGCACACTTCGGGATTGCCTGATTACTATATGGATAAGAACAATTCTAAGGTACGTTTGCTCGACCTGATGATTTCACAACCCGGCAGGTTCTGGTCACCAATGGAAACTATTGATTGGAGCAAAAAGAATCTTAAACCCAAATTCAAACCGGGCAAAGGATTTCATTATTCTGATACAAATTATCAACTACTTGGATTGATTATTGAGAAAATTACCGGAACGAGTCTGCACGAAGCCTTACACCGCTATATTTTCGGGCCTCTGGGAATGGATAATACATATCTCATTTTTTATTCTGAGCCAAAAACTAAAAGCAGGTATCCTATGGTAGATTTACATTATGCTGATGTAAACCTTTCGCAAGCAAAGAGCATTAGCATGAGTTGGGCCAGTGGGGGCATTGTTTCCACATCCGAAGATATGCTGAAATTTCATAAAGCTATTGTTGAAAGCAAAATTGTAAGAAAAGAAACATTCGAAAAAATGTGCAATTTCTCGAAGATGGGGCCGGGTTTATTTTATGGTTACGGCATCATGAATTTTCGGTTCATGTTCATGCCTGAAAAATACCACATTTGGGGCAATTCAGGCTCGATAGGTGCATTCATGTATTACAATCCTGCAATGGATATCTACGTGATAGGAAGTTTTCACAAAGTGAACTACCAAAGGCAGCCCATTTTTTACATTTGCAGTGTTCTTCGAATATTCAAAAAGGAGCTTAATAAGTTGAAACAAGAAGCTTTATACACGAACTTCAACATCAAATAAATCCAAATTTTGTACAATCAACTATAATTGAGACTCAGGATGAACACATCTTCTAAAATAAAATGCATGTCACTTTCACTGGGAGCAGAAAAATGTGGAATAGCTTCTGTAGACAGATTTAAAAATGCCCCGGCCGGCTTTCATCCAAATGATATTTATGAGAGCTGTAAATCAGTTATTGTTTTTCTGATACAAATGCCAACAGAAATAATTCTGGCCTCAAATCCTGTTCCTTATTCGCATACTGCATATTTGCTTTATTCGAAACTTGACAAATTAGGGTTTGAGTTATGTAAAGCAATCCAGGGTATCGGAGATCATGCTGTTCCGATTCCTTCAGATGTTCCCTATATGTATTGGGATAGTTTAAATCGTCATGGGATGGGGATCCTTTCACTTCGTCATGCAGGTAAGCTCGCTGGTTTGGGAATCCTCGGACGAAATAATTTACTGATAAATCCTGATTTTGGTAATATGGTGTACATTGGAGCTGTTCTGACAAACATTGAGTTAGAACCTGATCCTGTTATTGAAAACGTTTCATGTCCGCCGAAATGCAGGATCTGCCTCGATAGTTGTGCACAAAAAGCTTTGGATGGTACGACTGTTAATCAAAAACTATGCAGACAATTCTCCTGCCCTGATCATGAACGGGGGTTTAATATTTATACCTGTAACGCTTGCAGAAAAGTATGCCTTTTCAGGACACGTATTAATAAAGGTTTAATTAATAACATATAAAAAAATAACTTATGATTTGCAGAATTTGGCATGGTTATACAACCAGGGATGATGCTGATACTTATGAAAATCTTCTTCAGAATGAAATTTTTATCGGCATTAAAAACAGAAATATCGAGGGATACAAAGGTATTCAGTTGCTCAGACAGGAACTGCCTCATGAAACCGAGTTTATAACTGTCATGTGGTTTGACTCAATAGATGCCGTAATTAAATTTGCCGGTAAGGAATATGAGATAGCAGTTGTTCCCGATAAGGCTCAGAAAGTTCTGTCGAGATTTGACAAAACTTCTCAACATTACATTGTAAAAATTGATAACTACAAAAGTTATCCATAGGTTTTATGATCCAGATGGTAATATTATTGAAATAGGTGAAAAGATGATTATCGTGGTAAAACGATTGAAAAAGCAAAACTATTCGGACAAAGAAATTTCAAAGAGAACTTTTATTCCAATTGAAGAAATCAAGAACATGTTACCAGCCAGGAAAATTTTGAAAAAAGCCGAGTTAATAAAGATCAACTATTTAATTTATTTCATGCAAAAAATTAAGATTCTGGTTAAACTATGGATGCTGAAAATCATCTGTGGATTACAATTATTTTGTCCCTTGTATTCAACAACAATACCTTCGGCAAATGATTCATTAAAGGAAGGAACTTCCTATAAAAGAATATATCAAACACAGCGAATTTCGGGAAATTTGCCTGTTATTGACGGCCGTCTGAATGACGATTGCTGGAATTCCGGTTCATGGAGTGAATACTTTGTTCAGCAATTGCCTGAAGAGAATGCAGATGCTTCTGAAAAAACCAGTTTAAAAGTACTTTACGACGATAAATATATTTATGTCGGAATGCGTGCATATGAGAAATGATATCAGTAAAATGCATCGTTATTTCGGCAAACGGGATGAGTTTTCGGGCGATGGGGTTGGTATTTGTTTTGACAGTTATTTTGATCATCGCTTTGGTTATGAGTTCTGACATATCAGCGGCCGGTAACCAGATAGACCTGATCATTGATAATGAAGGAAAGCCTGATTTCAATTGGAATGCTGTGTGGGATGGCGCTACTGCAATTGGGGATTCGGGATGGACCGCTGAAATGAGAATTCCCTTAAGTCAGCTCCGGTTTAACAACCAGGAATCTCAAATCTGGGGAATGCATGCATGGCGCTGGATAAACAGATTACAGGAGGAAGATCAATGGAGTCTCATTCCACGCAATAACTCCGGCTTTATATATAGTTTCGGCGAGATCCATGGTATTGATAAAATCATGAACAGGCAACGGCTTGAACTGTTTCCCTATGCCTTGGGGAAAGCCCATTTTTCGCAAAAAGAAACAGGAAACCCATTTTCAACCGGTTTTGATAAGTTATTTGCTGTGGGGCTGGACGGAAAAGTAGGTCTGGGAACAGGCTTCACTGCGGACTTCACCATCAATCCGGATTTCGGACAGGTTGAATCGGACCCTTCGGTAATGAACCTGACAGCCTTTGAAACATATTTTGAAGAAAAACGTCCGTTTTTCCTCGAGGGCAGAAATATTTTGAACTACTCTTTCGGCGGTGACCAGCTGTTTTATTCGAGGCGAATTGGCCATGCACCTTCATATTGGCCTAATATCGATAACAGCAATCAGGAATATGCGCATAATCCTGAGAATACTTCGATCATCAGTGCGGTTAAAATATCGGGTAAAACCGCAGGTGGTTTTTCAATAGGTATTCTTCAAGGCCTTACAGCCCGTGAAATGGTCGAAATCTCTATGCCGGATAGGACACATAAGGAGGTTTCCGAGCCATTGACAAATTATCTCGTATCACGGTTTCAAAAGGACTATAAAAAAGGGAACACCATAATCGGAGGTATTTTTACAGCTTCAAACCGGTTTTTTGATGAATCTCATCTGGATAATCTTAATAAATCAGCCTTTACCGGTGGAATTGACCTGGAGCAGTATTTTCTTGAGCGAAATTATTATCTGAGGGCGAAAGCTGTAATCAGTGATGTAAATGGCAGCAAAAATGCCATAACTGATTTGCAGCGGTCGCCGGCACATTATTTTCAGAGAGATGATGCCCGCTATCTTTCGGTTGACACCAGCCTTACTTCGCTTTCAGGTACAGGAGGCCAGATTGCTTTTGGCAGGGAAGGCAATAATAAGTTTCGTTTTAACGGCAACTTCTCATGGCGGTCACCCGGCCTTGACCTGAATGATATAGGATTTATGATGCATGCCGATAACTACAGGCAAACTCTAAGTTTCAGCTGGGTGGAGAATAAACCTGGGAAAATTTTCAGAAGTTACCAGTTTCTTTTCGAGGAATATTCGGGCTGGACATTTGGAGGAGAACGACAGGAAATGATGCTAAGGGTAAATGGACAATTCCAGTTCCTGAATAAATACAGGATCAACATAAATGTTAACCGATTACCTAAAGGTTTCAATACAACCATTTTACGCGGCGGTCCCGGATTAGCCAGTGAATCCGTTCTGGTGTTTTTTGGGAGGTATTTATACTGACAATTCAAAACCTGTTGCAGGGCATATCTCAGTTCATACACACCATTACAATGATGGATATAGTGGTCTTTATGAAGTATATCCAGGTATGCAGTTCCGTATTAATTCAAAGTACAACATTTCCGCGGATTTTAATTATTCCAGGAATTTTAATACCACCCAATATGTCGGAAATCCGGAAACAGGTACAGGAAAAGCCTATGTACTGGGTAACATGTCACAAACCACTTATGGGATGACGTTCAGGCTCAACATGATATTCAGTCCGAAATTATCAGTACAGTATTACGGAAGTCCGTTTATTTCAAAAGGTAATTTCAATAACCTGAAAAAAGTGGTGAACCCAAAGGCAGGTGAATTTGAGGACAGGTTTCACTATTACACACCAGATGAAATTCAATATAATGATTCGGAGAATAGCTATCAAATTACAGAAATGTCAGGCAATAACTATCAGGTTGATGATCCCGACTTCAGCTTTCACGAATTTCGATCCAATCTTGTTGCAAAATGGGAGTACCGTAGGGGGTCATTTATTTATCTGGTATGGTCACATAACCGTTCGGGGCGTAATTCATGGTACCAACCATCCATGTCTGAGAATCTCTCGGATTTGTTTGCAATTTACCCTTCCAACGTATTCCTCATTAAGTTGAACTACTATTTTTCATTATAATGAACCGGGAAAATCAGCATCTGATCAGTAGCAAATGCAAACCCATACGGAAGCAACGTCTCAGCATATGGTTACGGTTAATGGAAAAAAATATGCGGTAAAACTATTGTTAAGGTGACAAATCTGATTAATCTTTATGGACATTGTATATGATTTTCAATAAATTATAGTTCAGTAATGCAAAAAAAAATTCTTGCAACGATCACTATCTTCGGTTCAGTTCTGTTGATGTACTGCTCAATTACACTAATCTTAAAATGGGACAATTTTCATGGTATAAATGACAAGAAAGTATTACCCCTCTTAAAACATCTGCCCTCCGTTGGAGAAAGAGGGAACATCTCTGCCAGAGACGGTAGATTTCTTTATGACAGGATAATTGAGAAAGGATATAAGCATGGTTTAGAGTTAGGTACATCAAATGGCTATTCGACACTTTGGCAGGGATTGGCTTTTAAAATCAACAATGGATCTCTAATTACGGTGGAAATTGATTCACTTATTGCTTCAGAGGCAAAGATAAACTTTAAGAATGCTGGGCTCGATAATATTATTGATCAAAGAATAAATGATGCATTCGTTGAAGTTGCTTACCAGATGGACTCACTGGATTTTGTATTTATTGATACCGGAGATAAAAACTTTGACCTTTTCAATCTTTCTTTTCCATTAGTAAAAAAAGGCGGTGTTTTGCTGATGCATAATGTTCATAAAGGCGACAGTGAAACAATAAAAATATTAAACAATTCTAGCCTTGAGACTACATTCAAAAAGCGAGTCTTCTACAGCATATTGGTCTCTGTTAAAATACAGTAAGGTACTCTCAAACCTATCTCTCAGCTGAAAATAATGATAAACCTACGAACATCTAGCCTTACTCAAACTGGAATTAGACAAGTCGTTTTCATAAAAAATTATAAAAGCAAAAATTAATTTAAATAATTCATCTATAATGTATAACGTCAAAGAAATAGGTAAAAAACTAAAACTCTCATTAGGACTCAGATATTTTCCAGTAGGAATAATGTATTCTGATGTAAGACCGGAAAATGCAAAAAGTTTCGTTAAGAAAGGAGCAGGATGTATCATTCCACTGATATTTTCCAGCGCTGTAGGACAGACTGTTGCTATTGACAAAGATTCCACCGGATGGGATTGTTCTGCATTCTTCTTAGGTTATAAAGATTGGATATTTACAGGGATCGAATGCTTTTTGACCGACGGTTCTGTTTTTGGCAGAAATGGCGAACGATTCATAAAAACTAAAAGCCAGGCGAAAGCGTTTGTCAAATCTTTCGAACCAAAAGAAATTAACAATAAGGTGACTATATTCAAGCCATTGGAAGAATTCAAAAATGATGAATATCCGGAGGTTGTAATATTTTTTGCAACACCTGACGAATTAAGCGGACTGGTATATCTTCTGCATTATAATGCACCAAATTCAGATGATATTGTTGTTACAGGTTTTAATTCAGGATGCGGTTCTATTGTAACCTTACCGATGAGATATAAATCAGAAGGCAAAAAGAAAGCGGTTTGGGGAATGCACGATATCTCCGCCAGATTAAGGCTTCCTGGAAATTTAATGACTATTTCCATGCCGGTTGATTTATTGATGGAAATTGTTGATGAAATGGATAATTGTTTTTTGATAACAGATAATTGGGAAAAAATAAAAGAACGAAATTTGGCGGCAGGCAAGAAGTTGAATATTTGAGATCAGATACTGAAAAATCATAAAAAAATTAATTATCCCACCTGTCTTTGTTTGCTCCAAAATATCTACTTAATTCAAAAAAATAGTTGACACGCCTTTAAACATTTTCATGTTTGTTGGTGTTTATTAGTGCATTCTATTGATTATCCCAAAATATTAATAAATGAAAATACTAAATCCCACCATTTTCAAGGCTTTTCAAAATAGTGATGAATACTTTGAAATCCTAAGCGACAAGGGTAATTCGAGGCAGATAATCTTACAGCAGATTGTACTCATTCTGATCTTCACATTCCTCTATGGAATAATTATGGGCAGCTACAATGGCTGGCTGCAAAGTATTGTTACAGGCATTAAAATACCTGTTCTGATATTATTATCATTATTCATATGTTTCCCGGCTCTTTATGTGATTCAATCGATGATCGGTTCCACAATGACAATTTCTCAAATGGCAAATATAATTTTCGCAGGATTTTTTGTGTTTTCAACCATAGCCCTGTCATTTGGCCCGATCATCATTTTCTTTATGATCACAAGCAACAGCTATTCTTTTCTGAAATTACTGCATGTTGCAATATTCGTATTTTCGGGCATTTTCGCTGTAAAGACAATCGTAAGCGGGTTAAAATATTCATGTGAAAGGAAGAATCTGTACCCTAAGCTTGGTTTGACAATCTTTAAAATATGGGTTTTTATTTTAGCTTTTGTCAGCTCCCAGCTGGCCTGGAACCTTCGTCCTTTTGTAGGCAGCCGTGAACTTCAATTTGAACTTTTCCGGGAGAAGGAAGGTAATTTTTTCATTGCTGTGATAAACTCAGTTGGTCATCTTGTGAGCCCCGGTAAGAGTGAAGATCATGAAAAATCAGATGAAGAAAACCTGCAAAAAGCTAATGGTACACTCAAATAACAACTATGCCGGTCAATGATAAGATAATGACTCTTGAGGAGGTTGCCGAATATCTCAGGCTGACTCCTCAGACCATATACACCTGGGCACAGGAAAAGAAGATACCGGCTGTAAAGCTTGGTAAAGAATGGCGGTTTAGACAATCGCTCATTGACAGATGGTTTAATGACCATCTTGATGAAAAGTTCAGGAACTTTTTAGACAAAAAATAACAGTAATAAAAAATAAATATTGCGGAGGTACAAAATGAAAACATTAACGCTTGTCGGCAATTTTGTGTTGTTGGGTATAGTTGGTTCCGGGATCCTTTCAAACGGCCTGGCCCTGGAAACCGGTTCAAAAATTGCGCAGCTCCTGATTATTATGGTGTTAATAATGAATATTGTAATAGTTTCCGGAAGTACTTTCAGGATGGGAGCAGTCTTATCCGGAGAAAGGTCAGATTCAGAAAAAATCAAAAAAAGGTGGTCTTCTTACCTGTTTCTGAAGATTATTGCAATAATCCTGAATACTGTTTTACTTGGAATAGTTTTGATCCGGTTCAATGACGGATCGGGAAATCTCTTTAATTTATTCAAGTCATTTATTATCATAACCCTTGTTCTGAGTACAGCAAGGATTGCAGCCGGCAGATGGAACAGGTTTACCGGCATGAAAAGGTCAGTTCTGACTTCAGGGATTATTGTCAGCTTTTTGTTTATAGCAACGTTTACCATCTTCAGGATCCTGATCGGGAATGGAATAAAGGAAAATATAAGTATAGCAAAGAAGGAATATCCTGGAAAAGCTGAGGATGCTTTACTTGCTTATCTTGCAGATTCAACCAAAAGTGTGCAGGACAGGACGCAGATGGCAGTCTGGACACTTGGACAGATCCGGTCAAGGAAAGCGTTGCCGGTTCTGAATTCATTATACAAAAACGATCCTAAAGGTACGACCTGCAGACACAATTCACAGCTTTGCCAATATGAAATTCATAAAGCAATCGTTTCCATCGAAAGTAACTGGATGGGCGCAAAAGAAAAGAATGTATTCGGGTCGTGGTCCAGGTTAAATCGATAAAAAGCAGGAGAGACCCATGAAAACAGGACAATTGACTTTAATATTCCTTGCTTTAATTTTGTCTGCCAGCCCGAAGCCACGTGGTGCAGTATCGCGGTACAAACCCTCGGCGGAGCGATAAATAACTCACGGTACAGGAGTTACGAAGCGGGCAGATGCGCGTATCACGGCTTAAGCGTTCTGTCAACTTCCCGGTTTTGAGCAGTAAGCCGCAAAAACCGTAACGAGTTTATTAATGCTACCGTCTGTGTTAGCAATTACTTGCAGCTCTTTTATTAAAAGGTATTCACATTGAAATATTTCATACAAAATTATGCAGAAAACTATTACTTATTCCTATTTAATCCGAATGATCCAGACAACAGTATAATAAGGCGGAATATTTGACCCACTAGTAATATTGAGGGTATGAGTGTGATTAGCTGGGGAGGTGCCGCTCATTGGGAGATTCGTTGTGGCAACAACGGGGAAATCCGCAGACGGATTTGTCATTGAACCACCATGTCCATGAACGGGTGATCCCCCGGTTCCACCGGAAGTATGTGCTGCCCATAAGAAATTTACTACCAAGGTTTGGCATTGTAACACCATTAAAGGGACTCTCCGCATCATTAATCGTTTGTCCATTGCATTCGGCAAAACTCGCAGGCAGCGATGGTGTGCCTGAAAGGTCTTTTAACCAGGCAACCAGGCCACCCACCGGAACCATTCCGATTTGGGGTTGCCATGAACCATTTCCTGCATTATCAGAAGTCATGACCTTGCCGTTTCCTGCGCCGGTTGCCATATTAATGCCTGAAAGTTTAACAATGCCATCATAAGTTTTATTTACTTCATTATTTTTAATACACCTTACTGATTGCCCTGCCGATTTTCCAGATACGCTTCCCATATCAATATTCTCCCAGTCATATACCATTGCCGGCCTATATGCAGTTGATGCACTTTCTTCTGTTGTAGTCCAGAAATATCCGCTATTATGAAGCCAGGAGAATGTTCCATTCTCAGATCTAAAACCTCCGGGCAAAGCTGTGAACCCAGATGAATTCGTTGCAACATTACCACTTTCCCAATGAGCTTCTCCTGCCTCCTTCAGTTTCGCACCGGCAACTCCCTCCCCACCAAGAAATGCAACCATTTCTTCCCATTCTGCATTTGAAGAGACATGCCAACCTGAAGGACAAACTCCCCTGGGATCAGTAACTGTATACCATGTATATAGTCTCCCATAATCATCAACATTTGACTCATTACCATTAACCGGCCACTGGTAGACAGGTGAAACTTCAGTAATTATATCCAGGTTCACCGGACTTGTAGACGGAATTAAATCACCATTTAAAAAGTGAGTAGTCTTAAGATTTTCCGGTATCCAAGTCTGGTTTCCTATTTTTACTGTTTTGTAAGTATTTCCATCAAAATCTGATACGAGATCTCCTGTGGATAAAGCAACCTTCCTCATATCCTCACCCAGCTTATCGACGTAAGCTTTGTTGGCAGCATCATTTTCATTTATAGGTGTGAGAACAACAGTTGTTCCGGTAAAATTTTTATTGCCATCAATTGTTTGGTCCCCGGTAAGTAAGACAGCATTAGGGTCGATTTCGGTGAAGCTGGTTAGATAAGTATTATTATCGTAACTTACTGATGTTCCTGTCAAACGTACTAAACCTGTACCATCGAGAGCAGGTTGTCCGCCTAATCCCGCAAGTGTATAATTCGGGATATTAATCACACCTGAATTAAAAGTGCTCGCTCCTGAATTTCCAGTTGTTGTTAATGAAATAGCTGCTCTCGACCGAACGTCGGTGTAATACAGGTTTGTACCTTCAGATACTGCGTCAGTGGTTAATGGCTGCCAGGATTTGTCGCCCCGCCAATAATGCAAGGCTGTTCCGGCTTCAATTAAAGGTTCGTAAATGCTATTATGTCCGTGTACCAATGCTGCATACGCTCCTGAGTAATCGTGTGTATGTATGCCGTTTGCAGCTTTATCATTGGTTGTTCCAAAGCCTGGAAACAATTGATCTGTTGTTGGTATTGCATATCCAGAAGTCATTGTCAGTGCCAATGTACCTGAGTTAGTTACCGGACTTCCGATTATTGTCAATCCTGTAGGTGTTGACATTGCAACTGATGTAACTGTTCCTGTGTTTGATGTATACCCTGATGGATTTGTACTATTGTAGGGTGTGAATCCCAAGGCTGTTGTAACCTGACTTGATGATATTCCGGTTAAGAAACTCGATGTTGCTCCTGACCAGTTACTTATTTGGGTGTTAGCTATGCTTATTCCGCTTGATTTGTTCCAGGCATTAAAGACAGGATCGATTTCTGGATAACTAGCGGCAGATTTCGCGTAAAATGCATAAGGTACAGTCAACAATGGGCTCGTTCCAACTATTGCTGTATAATTTGCTCCACCTGTTGGGTCAGTTTCGGTTTTAATTGAATATTCACCTGCTGACCAGTCAATGGTTGTAAAATCACCAGACATGACTGAGCCAGCGCCAATTTCAATTGTAACAAGACCATTGACATTTGTACTGGCTGCATGAGTTTCTACATATACAGGGTTTCCGTCTTTCAAAATACTTATTTGCATTCCCACAGAATGACTTTTAACCAGAGCATTATCATTATCTCTTATCACTGCCTGATAACTCATTTTATATGGCGTGTTTTGTGCCCACATGGTTGCAGTAAATAATAATACGACTAAAATTGCAAGTATTACTTTCATAACTATTTAGTTTTTAATAATTTTGAATATTTTAATTTCTTTTTGATTGTCGATGACTTTCAGGAAATAGAGTGAAGAAAGTATATTTCCAAGGGAGATTATAGTCACATTTCCAGTCACTTTTTTATTCTCCAAAAGCTTACCGTTAGCATCGAAAAGTTTATAGGATAAATTTTCTGGGATATAATTCTCGACTTTCAGAGTAAGGAAGTCATTTGCAGGATTTGGGTAAGCAATGCAAACAAGCGTAATGCCATTGGTTTGTTCGATTCTTGTTATAACCGAGATCTCGAAAGGCTGCTGAACTCCTTGGGTAACCGAGCCAGAAGTTATTGATGTGTTGGTGGTAAAAACAACCTGTCCAACAGAATAACTTACCGTTCCTCCGCTTCCCGAAGCATTACTGCCCGAGGCAGCGATATCATTCTGTGCCTGTCCGGTTGTTCCAAATCCAAACAGGCATACTAAAAAAAGTACAATATTGAATATTTTCATATTTCTCTTATTTCAGGTTGAGTGATTAATTATCAAAGGTATGCCGGTGTTTAACCAAAGTCAAGTTTATTTTAACACAAACGTAATCAACACCACTACGAAGTAGTCTGCCATCTTGCAAAATTCGGTATTTGGCTGGCAGGTGTTTCCCTAATTGAGAGCACAGGGCAGAGGTGAACATTTTCATTTTCAAAATGTATCCGGGAAGTTAGATGCAGGAGGCTGATTGGAAGGCAGTATGTGGAAGGTTTTCATCAGGGATTTTTAACCGCAGAGTACGCAAAGTTGCCGCCTACAGTGCCAACGTTCGCAAAGGGCGCAGAGAAGAGGAGAGCGGAAACACGTGAGCTTAGAGCAGGAGAGGACTTTGCTTCCAGTTCCCTGCCCGGGCCTTTGCTACATGATCCGCGGGAATCTGCGTTTTTTAAATCTGCGGGATCTGCGGGAACAAAAAAGTTCAGGGTGCAGGGGAAAATATTGACAATCACTGTGCAGACGGAAATGAAATAAGAGTCTTATAATGTAAAAAAGACTGCATTTTGAATACAGTCTTTTCTTTTGTCAAAGCTGCTTTGTCTAGTGGGCCTTCGCATAGTCAACCATTCCCTGAAAATCCACAACTATTACAGGTTCATTACCAACAACCCAGGCATCATGACCAGAGGGTAACAATGATACATCACCGGCCTTACATTCAAGTTCTGTGCCGTCATCCATCAATACCTTCATGATCCCTGAAATCTGATACTGAAAATGTGCTGCTTCACAGCTATTTGTTTTGGCAATTGGTTGTACCGATTCCGACCACCTCCAGCCAGGTTCAAATACTCCTCTCCCAACAGTTGCTCCACCGATATGAATAAGGTCGAGATGTCCTTTTGGAAAATTACGGACTTCATCCGGTTCACCGAAATTCATCACTTCGGCTTTTTCACTCACTACTAACGTCTTTTCCATTGTAAACATTCTTTTAATTAAAAATATGTCAATCATTAAATTTTCTAAAAATTAACAAATCTGAATGCATTAAGTTAATTCTAATCATGTGAAAAGCCTGGCCAATTATAATGTCAAACACTTTCGTGTTCCATATTTGAAGGTCTGCAGTAGTTAGATATTGTCCTCAATTGCCCAAAACGGCCCTGCAGTCAGTACAAAATTGACGGCAATCTAATCCCTCAAACAGCGAACAGAGAAACCATTCTTTTTATCATTGGCTGTAGCCCTTTCCAAATTGATGTAAGTATAGTGCAGGAAACGGCCCCATGCATTTGTCGCATTGGATTCCGTGGCCGACCACCAGAGACCGTAGCTACCCATTGTGCTGAAAAATCCACCGATGCCACGGTAGCCTCCCGGTAGGGCAGTGAAGCCGGTAGCATTTCTTTTAGAGGAATAATCAGTGTTACCAACTGTTCCAGTGCCTGTATAAGCTTGCCACAAGGTAGAAGAAGATAAGGCTTTAGCTATCTTATTTCCAGTGGTTGTACCATCATAGTTATAACCATTTGCTATCAGGTAGTTTTCAAGCGTTGTCCAATCTGCATCCGTTGGAACATGCCAACCACTGGGGCACAAATTTCCGGTATTTACCGAATACCAATTATATAATGCGCCACAAAGGTCTTTGTAAGTAATATTATTACCATACCAGCAGTAGCCAGGTGTTGAAAGAGCTGCCCAAGCGGCATCTCCGGTTACATTAGGGATAGGTGTAGTATTATCTTTTAATTTTGTGGTTTTTAGGTTCTCTTTCATCCATACTTGTGTGCCAATAACTATCGTATTATAAATATTACCATCCGCATCAGTTAATGGTAAGGTAGTGATAATAAGTTCATTGCCATATGCTGTTCCAGCACTATTTGTTGCATATGCTCTAATATAATAAGTTGTATTTGGGATAAGCTGAGTAATATTACTTATATATGTGCCAATTCCTGTTCCATCAGTGGTTTTACTATCAACTATGGTTGGGTTTGTCACTCTGCCATAACATACACCGCGGGTAGTCACTGATCCACCTTTATCATCTGTAATATTTCCTCCTGTGACAATGGTAGTTGGTGTGGTTGAAGTTATTGCTGTTGTTGTCAAAACAGGAACTGCAACCTGGCTGGTAGTAAATGTTACCTGATTTCCATAACCTGTACCAGCACTATTCGTTGCGTAGGCTCTTACATAATACATTGTATTAGGTGTCAGAGAGGAAATATTACTAGTAAAGGGACCTGATCCACCAATTTCCGTAGTCTTACTGTTCGCAATTGTTGGGTCGGCAGAGGTATTCCAACAGACCCCTTTGGAAACTACAGGAGCTCCTCCCTCGTTTGTCACTTCTCCTCCTGAAGCGGCAGTTGTGTAAGAAATTGCATTGACAGAGGTTGTAGTAATAATAGGTGGTGTAGGCTTTTCCGTACAAGAGTGAATTAAAATGATTGATAGGGTTATTATGATTACTTTTGAAATTCTTAATGTATTTTTCATATGTATTTTGATTAATATTTTATATAAGATATCAAACAAATATACTAGAATTTATACACTTGAAAGTCAATATCCGAGGATCAAGGCTTATATTCCCTGAATGTCTGGTGCATCAGGTACCGAACAAAGGCTTTCAGGGCAAATTGCGGAAGTGTGCGCTGGTATTATTCATGCCTCAATGCCTCCACAGGATTTCTGGCTGCTGTGCGCCAGCTTTGCCAGCTCACTGTGAGAATGGCAATCCCCAGCGCGAGTATGCCGGCCAGCGCAAATATCCACCAGCTCAAAGCAGTCTTGTAGGCAAAATTCTCAAGCCATTTGTGTACGGCAAACCAGGCAACAGGGCAAGCCACTATAAAAGCAATGATCACCAATGTTAAAAAGTCTGTGTTTATCATTTTTAATATTTCAGAGGTGCTGGCGCCATTTATTTTTCTGATACCGATTTCCTTTATCCTGCGTGTAATGAATACTGATGTTAATCCGTATAATCCAAGACATGAAATTATCATTGCTAAAAGAGACAAATAGCCGAAAATCTTTTTTTGCTTTTCATCTTTTTGATACTGGCTGGTAAGAATATCACTTACATACTCATATTCAAACGGAATGTCTTTATGGTATTTCCGCCATACCGATCTGATATAATCTACCCTGTCAGAAGATGCTTTTACAAACAAATACGATGGATTATTCTCATTGTATCTGAATGCCAGTGGTTCAATCCGGTTGTGCAATGACTCAAAATGAAAGTCTTTTACCACTCCGATCACCTTTGAACCTGAATCTTTAAACATTTTCTTGCCAAGGGGTTCTTTCCAGTCCATTATTCTCGCGTATTCTTCATTTATGATAATACTCCCGTTGAGATCTGAGTGGTCTTTTGAAAAGTTTCTGCCTTCAACCAATTGAATGTTAAACAGATTGAGATAATTATCATCGACCTCCGGCATATTCAGTATAAATTTAACTTCCTGACCATTTTCATTTACAACTTCATACAGAGGCTTCATCCATTCTTCAGACGATCCCAGATTAGTACCTCCACCGCCGCTTCCAACCTTGAATGCGGTGGAGAGCTCCTGTTTAAAAGGTAAGATGTTTACCGATTTCCCATTGAACGAATTCAGGTTAATTGCAAGAATGTGCTCCCTGTCAAATCCCGGATTGTAGCTTTGCATATGATTAATTTGCTTATTAATGCCAATAATCACACAAATCATTGATATTGATATCACAAACTGCAGTGAGACAAGTCCTCTGGTAATTCTGGCAGGACCATTTTTCAGATCGTACCCATTGCTATCATTGGAATTTACAATCGTGAACAGGTTTGTTGCAGGATAAATACCAGAGATCATTCCAAGAAGGAAAATAACCGTTACAATAATTGCCATAAGCGGCAAGTCAATCAGAAACCGGGGATTGAAGTCCGTATCCGCCAAACTATTAAACGCAGGAAGAATATATAAGACAATTGCCAGAGCCAGTATGAATGATAAGAAGGCAGTAAGAGCTGATTCACCAAAAATCTGTAACATTATTCCATTTCTACCCAAACCAAGAGTTTTTCGTATCCTGAATTCTCTGCACCTCTTCAATGCCTGGGCAAGATTCAGGTTTACATAGTTGATATATGCAAGGACGAGTATCAGAAAGGAGATGCATAAAAATATATAGACCGTTGTTTTGTTTCCTTTCGGGGTATCTGCCAGATAAGATGTATCAAAATGTATCTTCGTGAGAGGCTGCATTTTATAAGTCCTAGAAAGATTCAGGTTTTCACGTGCAAAAATCGGTTTGTATACTGATTCTGCTATCCTGTCTATTTTTTCCTGAATCTCTTCTGAATGCTTTTCATTTACAAGAATATATGAGTAATAGTCGTTCCATGCCGCTATGTCCTCAGAACCATTAACCGGGGCTGATAAAAGTGCATTAAATTTTAGATCCGTGTTCCCCGGAAGATCTCCGATCACTCCTGTAACATTATAAGTGATGTCATTGAACAGTACTACCTCACCAAGAGGATCCTTTTTACTGAACAACTTGTCTGAAAGAGTTTTAGTGAGAACAACTGTATTAGGTTCTGAAAGCATTTTTCCAGGATCACCATTGATGACAGAATAATTGAATAATCTGAAAATACCGGGTGTGGAGAAACGAATATTGCTTTCATGCAATGCCTGGTTTTCATATTTAAGCAGGAATGAATTGCTCTCACTTATACATGCGACATCTTCTACATCAGGCACATCATTTCGAAGTTTATAGGCAAATGCAGTATTGGCAAAAGCTACCTTATATTCGCCTCCCGGAGTTGTCAGGGTTGTGGTAAGGCGATAAATCCTGCCAGAGTTCTTATGAAACTTGTCAAAAGTAAATTCGTTTTTTACATACATTGAAATAAGCAGAATTACCGCGATGGCCATTGATAACCCAAGATAATTTACTACGCTCGTGCTTTTGTCTGCACCTGTGTTCCTGAAATAGGTATGAAAAAAATGTCTAAGCATGCTCTGAATTTTAGAACTTGAAAAGTAAAATAATCCGAATCTAAAAATTGTGCCACAATTGTTTATAACTGACTTACACTGTTTTAGATATTTCAATCTCACACGATCGGTAAATATATTTTACACAATCCGTAAAATATTTTAACAAATTAATAGGTGTAGGCATCCGGCAGGCGGGCAGCGCAGGCGGTCAAAACTGCTCATGCCGAAATTGAAATCGAAATTAGTTGATGGAAGATCTCATTGGAGAGTTTACGTCCCGGAAGTGAATTGGTATCGTATTTTTAAATTATTCCGGGCAGGTTCCTTGATGCTTATATGTACCATGTATTGGATATCAAGGGAGTCTGAGATTAACGCTATGTTTTTGTTTTCATCGCTCAAATCGAGTCCCTCAATTCTGAATGTATGATATGTATTCAATAAATCAATTCTTTTGTCCCATGATGTTATTACTGACTTATCCGTTAATCCCCATTTAAAGAATGATCGTGAGTCCAGACCTGATTTTTGGATTACCTGGTTCGCTATTTCAAGGCCTTTTGGCGATGTAACATCAAAAAACATTTCGCAATCATTAAAACGGTTGGCAACTTTGTTAATGAAATCCCTTATTTCCGATTCTTCAAAATAGACGAAAACACCTGTGGAAATGAACAGGATTTGGTCATTTATTAAAATACTGTCAAACCATTCTGTGTCAAGGAATGAACATGAAATGAATTTTCTTCCGGCGGACTCTTTTTGAAATTTCCTTTTTAGTTCAATTACATCAGGAAGATCAAGGTCATACCAATGTACTGATCTGAAATCAATTCTTTCATATGAAGTATCCAGGCCGCAGCCAATATTTACCACAGTTCCTTCCGGATGATCAGATAGAAATTTATTTACGATCAGGTCAAATCTTTTGCAACGGGCAATCCAGGATATCTGACTGATTTCCGGTAAGTTCTTTGTCATTTGAGAAAAATCGAAATCAGTAGTATCAATAATCTCCAGGGCAGTCATATCCACCAGGACCGGATTCTCCTTTGTTGATTCTACAGCCCTTGCCCAAACAGGCATAAATAGTGTTTTCTGAATGTCACCCAATTCAATTTTAATTTTTTCCTTCATGGGATTCGTTTGTATAATAATTATCTAATTTTGAATTACAAATTTATCTCCGGAGTTCAGGATAGTAAATAGTGAATTATAACCATTTTTATGGTCAAAAATCTGAATCAATTGATTTCGACGCACAAACAGAATGCCGCGACTCATAGCTGCGATGTCGGCGAGGATGATTATAAAAGATTTGAATCCACTAAAAAAGTGCTGGAAAGATTATCTGAGATTGAGAACTGTACCTTTACGGTACTCGATATGGATAAGAATATTTATCTTTTAAAAAGTACCAAATTTAAAAGGATGCTTGGTTATGTAAATACCGGGGATATAGAAAATGATGATCTGGAACTTTTTCATCGTATTATCCATCCTGACGATTTACCGTTTGTGATTGCAACCGAAAATGAAGCTTACACGTTTTATAAAAATCTTCCTCCTTCTGAAAAGAAAGACTATAAACTTGTTTACGATTTCAGGGTAAAGAATACAAGCGGGATTTATATGCGGTTTTTGCATCAGTTTATTGTCTGGGAGCAGGACAGATCAGGAAAATCCTGGCTGGCCCTTATAGTGACAGACCTTATTGCAGAAAGGGCCACCAATGAAAAACCGCAACGAAGGATGATCAACATCAAAACAGGGAAATTGTACCTGTTCAGCGATGATGACACCTTTAATTCGGGCACCCTGCTCACAAAGCGTGAAACGGAAATCCTGGCTTTAATAGCTCAGGGACTTGATAGCCGTGATATATCAGAGCGATTGTTTATCAGCGTGAATACCGTAAACAATCACCGTCAAAACATTTTGAACAAAACGAGATCGGAAAACACTACACAGGCATTGCTTTATACGAAAAGGATTGGAATGATATAGCTTTGAATTTAACCTGATGCCTGAATAAAATTCCCAATTCACTT
This sequence comes from uncultured Bacteroidota bacterium, assembly GCA_963744745.1. Lineage (GTDB taxonomy): Bacteria > Bacteroidota > Bacteroidia > Bacteroidales > VadinHA17 > LD21. Next base: position 1,316,340 of record CAVUVD010000014.1, read on the forward strand.
ACTGAACGCAATTCTCCTATTCCTGAAGAAATCATTGAATACCAGGTTAGAGGATAACGCTAGTCTGACCAGTCCAGGAATCTTAATCTATTCTTAATCCCGGATGATCCCGCAATACATAATTTTATGACTTGGCTGGTTAATTGCAGAACCTTTTGCATATTTCTCTTCAACAAACATAAAAGATTTCATGAAAACCATTTCAAGTAGTTATGCCAGATTGTTAATCATACTGTTATCCATGATTCTTGGCACAGCGGGAGTCTCTTTGGGAGTGATCTATTATCTGGTCTATAAAAGCAAAACAGCAGATTTGGAGGAGTTGGCAATAAATCAGCAGAATATAATTAAATCCATCTTCAATGAAATCCGGGATAAAGACAAAACAATACAAATATTACAGGAATATTTCAGGAATAATCCAAGCTTCGGGAAAACCGGTGAATATCTTATTGCTATTCGCAGCAATGATTCTATCAGATATCTGGTAAACGTCAGACATCCTGTATTCAAAGGGTTTAACTCAGTTCATTATGATTCAGGGCTGGCGGAGCCAATGAGATATGCTTTAAACGGTCAGACAGGAACAATGATCGGTCGTGATTACAGAAATGTAAATGTGCTGGCTTTTTGCACTTATCTGCCCGAATTTGAGTGGGGCCTTGTGACAAAAATGGATTTTTCAGAAATTATTATCCCGTTTTACAGAGCGGGCATATTCACATTGGTTATATCCCTGATTCTTATACTTATCGGGATTTATCTTTTCAGGAAAGAATTTAACCCGATACTGGAAAAAATTATAAAGAGTGAAACGAGGTACAGAAATTTGTTTGAGCACTCACCGGTTCCAATCTGGGAGATCGATGCCAGTGGATTGAAACAATATTTAAACGAATTAAGAAGTTTGGGCATCAACGATATCAGTTCTTATCTTTCAACAAAAATAACCAACATCAAAGATCTGGTTTCCTTGATTAGAGTTATTTCGGTTAATCAGAGAAGCATATTTAACAATGAAAGAACTGGAAAAGAAAACTTTATAAAAGATATTCCTGACTATTTTAATGCTGATACATTCGAGGTCTTTAAAAAAGCGTTCATTGAACTGGATAAAGGAATTACTCAAACAATAAGCGAGGTAGAGTTCATCTTTGGAGGTGAGATAAAAAGTTATCTCGCTCATATTTCGGTAATTCCCGGTAAAGAGAAAGATCTTTCCGACATTCTGATATCATTCGTTGAAATTACGAAACATAAAGAATATGCCAGGTTGATCTTAGAAAATGAAGCCAGGTTAAAAAGATCCCAGGAAATTGCTCATTTAGGGAGCTGGGAGCTTGATTTAGAAAACGACCGGCTAACATGGACCGATGAAGTGTATCGCATTTTCGGTTTAAATCGTGAAGGAACAGAAACAACTTATGAAGCTTTTCTTGAAGCAATCCACCCGGAGGACCGGAATAATGTGGATAACGAATACCGGAAGTCAATCCGTAATAATCTTTGTACCTATGATGTAGAGCACAGGATAATCAGGAAAAATACAGGTGAAGTGCGGTTTGTGCATGAAAAATGTGAGCACTTCAGGAATGAGGCAGGCAGGATTATCAGATCAATCGGGATGGTACATGATATCACAGAAAGGAAAAAAATTGAAAATGAACTAATAGCATCAAAGCAAAAACTAAATCTCGCGCTTGAAAATGGAAAGATCGGGATATGGGAATGGAATCCAAATACTGATAAATTGATTCCGGATAAGAGAACAGAGAAGATATTTGAACTTGAAAACGGTTCGCACAAAAGAACTTTTACAGAATTGGAAAGTATGATCCATGAGGATGACGTTGCACATCTCAGAGCCTCGGTACAAAACTCTTTAAAGAATAAAACCTCACTTGAAACTATCTTCCGGATTAAATCAAATTCCGGTAAGATAAAGTATATCAGTATCAGGGCATTGGTTGTCAGGGACAGAACAGACAGAGAACTCAAGCTGTCAGGAGTTGCTTTCGATATTACAGAGATGCAGGAAGGGACTGAGAGGCTTATATTAAAATTAAATGAAGAACTGCTGAGATCCAATAAAGAACTCGAAAGATTTGCGTATGTTGCCTCACATGATCTGCAGGAACCATTAAGGATGGTAACAAACTTTACTCAGCTGCTGTCAAGGAAATATGAGGATAAGCTTGATAAGGATGCCCGGGAATATATTTATTATGCCGTGGACGGAGCCACAAGGATGTATGATCTCATAAACGGTTTGCTGGCCTATTCAAGGATTCATACAAAAGGCAAAGAATTTCAAAAGGTTGATCTGAATCGAATTCTCGAAAACTCTCTGAGGAATCTGTCGCTTGTTATTGATGAGAGAAGAGCTGAAATAAAATCTGACGATTTACCGGTTGTTTTTGCTGACGAAAGCCAGATGGTCCAGTTGTTCCAGAATTTTATAGCAAACAGCATTAAATTCAGCAAGGATACTCCCCAAATCAGTATTTCGTCAAAATCTGAAAAAAAACATCATGTAATTTCTATAAGTGATAATGGAATAGGTATTGACACTCAACATTTCGACAGAATATTTCAGATTTTTCAGAGACTGCATCACAGAGACGAATTTAAAGGCACAGGGATCGGACTTGCTATTTGTAAAAGAATTGTAGAACGACATGGCGGTAATATCTGGGTTGAATCTGAGCCAGGTAAAGGAAGTACATTTCATTTTACTATTCCTCAGATATGAACAGAATTTGCAATTCGCTTGGAATGGAATTGTGATTTGGGGAAGTGCCAGACAAAGAAGAGGTACAAGTTGCATGGCACTCGGTATCCGGCAACGCAGCAACCGGCAACAGCTCACTGAGCGGAGTCGAAGTGAGCGGAGACCCCTCTCCCGCTTCGCGGGACCTCCCCTGGGAGGGGAGGTAATTTTCAACCAGCCAGTCTTTTGCTTTAACCGCAGAGTGCGCAAAGTTGCCTAGACACAGGGCCGGCGTTCGCAAAGGACGCAGAGAAGAAGAGAATGTATGCGTAAGCAGGTGAGACGTGAGTGGTTTTGCTCTTAGCCCCCTGCTCCCTGCTCTCAGCTCCCTGCCTTTTGATCTGATTCAGTTGTCTATTTAATTCCTTTCCTGAATATTCCTGCTCCAAGCTCATATCCTAGGGTTCCAGGTATAATATGCATATAATCGTATGGCAGATTTCTATCAACTCCGGTTAAAAAAGGTTTATCTTCAGTGCCTGTCAGTCTCAGTGAAATTTCCCCGTCTTTTATAACATTATTCTCACTCAATTTAAATTCGCCCGGCATTAAACGTATACTATCCGGCACTCCTTTATAATACTGGTTATTTACAACAATACAATTAAGCATGGAATAATTACTTATTGTATTTTCCCTGTTCTTAACCCAGACATATCCGCAGTTTGAAACTATATTATTCTCAAATTTGAAGTTATTATCAGGACCTCCTGTCCATATTCCCTGACGAACGCCAAAAATAATTGAATTAGTTATCCCGCTGCCTTCCGGGTCGGCCCCGAATACTGCCGTATTCCTGACTTTATAAAAGACACAATGATCAATTAAAGTTTTATTTCCTGAGGTAAAAATTCCAACGTGAAGCTGAGAGATATTCGGATCTCCGACAAAAACACATTGTTCAACCAGTAAATCAGTTAGCGTTTTATCAAATCTTCCAATAGGATTATATCTGGAGTGCGGATAAAAATAGCCATGAAATTTAAGTCCCCTGATAGTAACGTGGCTTTCATCAATCCGGAAACCTGTAACAAAATGAGAATTTTCCGGAATCTCCCCCTCCATTGCACGGCTGGTAATTACCGGCATCTTTTCAGGTGTCCATGATGGGTCATCCGGCAAAATGCCTGCTTCAATAATAATACGTTTACCTGTCATATTTTTTTCTGTACTGACCGATATATGCCTGCTCAGAATATATATACCTGGATTTATCCTCATAGTATATATTTCATTAGCATTACTATTAATAATTTCCTCAGCTTTTTCTATTGAGAAAACAGGAGCTTTTTCTGAGCCGTCATTATTATCATTACCGATATTACTATCAACGTAAACCGCCTGTGAGCAGATTGTAAAAAAACAGGGAATAATAAACAGAATTGTAAATAATACTCTTTTCATGAATTTACCTCCTTATTTCTTATTTTGAACTTTGCAAGCTAACAAACAACCTTGCTGTCAGTAATATCATTTTGAATAAGGAATTGTCATTTTGTATACTCTGTTCTATATTCATGCGGATTGATCCCGGTATGCTTTTTAAAGAAACGGACAAAATTGGAGACGTCTGAAAAATTCATTTCGAAACAAATTTCTTTAATAGTTTTATCTGTGAATAACAGTTCACGTTTTATTTCAATCAATAATCTGTCTTTGATTATTTCGGAAACAGGGAATCCGAAAGCTTTTTTCGAAATATTATTTAAATGGGCACGACTGATTTTAAGAAAACCGGAATAGTCTTCAACCCTGTGGTATTTACCTATTTTATCTTCCAGCAATTTTTTAAATTCCAGTCCTGCATTATTCTGAAAGAGATTGCCGGACAGGTTGTATTGCTCAATATATTTCCTGTTAATCTGAATTAAAATGTTATAAAGTATTGAACGTAAGAAATGATGACTGTCTTCCTGTAAATTATTCAGTTCGCTGTCTATTGCTTTACATGAATTAATGAGTGAATCAAAAAAATCTTGTTCACATTCTAATGTGTTGGAAATGCCGCTGTTATGAAAAAACTGAAAGCGATAAATAAACAAATTATCCTGAAAAAAAGTTTCGATAAATTCTTTCATAAAGATAAGGTAGTAGCCGTCAAGATCGTAAGATACATCCTGCCATTGTTTTACCTGGTTTGGCTGGAAGAATATAAGAGAACCTTTTTTGAAACGAATGATGGAATTATCAATCGATATTGATCCACAACCCTTTGTTATAAATGAGATTCCATAAAAGTCTGTGACAAAGGGGTATTTGGGCAGTTTCAATTTTGATCTCTTACTTGAGTAACAATCAAATAATAGCTCCCTTCCGTATTTTCTTTTTATAAAAGATCGTTTCTCTATTTTCATGAAACACAAATTTCCCCTTTCGTTCACAACCGATAATTTGTACTGAAATATATCAGATACATATTCACTTTGCAGAAATATGGTTTACTCAAGTTAGGAAATTTGATTATCAGATAAAAATTTTTGTTTAGGGCATCTCAACCGCATCCGGCAACCGTCATCCGGCAGAAGTGTAACCGCAGAGTCCGCAAAGTTGCCTACCCACAGTGCCAGCGTTCGCAAAGGACGCGGAGAAAAGGATCTGCGGGAATCTGCGTTATGAAATCTGCGGGATCAGCGGGAACAAACATTGAGAAGTACTGTACAAGGCAATAGGCATCCGGCAACAGCAATCCGTCAACAGGCATCCGGCGAGCGGCAACAGCTCGCTGAGCTTTTATCGAGCGGAGTCGGGATGAGTCGAAGTGAGAGGAGTCGATGTGAGCGGAGCTAAGAGAGCGGAGAATGATTTATTTTAACCGCAAAGTGTAAAGATTCCGGCGTAAAAACTACTCCGTGGTGCCGCGTGTAACTCTGTGATAGCTGTTGTGAAACATTAATATTTATCTTTATCAGGGTCATAATAAATGATTTTATCTGTCAGGATCTTCAATTCGGTTTTTGAAATTTCCGGAGCTCCCATTTTTAATGCCTGTTCAAAATATGCCAGGTATCCAGCATTGCGGGGATATCCCATGTTACCTGATCCTGTTGAGGGATAGCTGCTATCAACTATTATGTTTCTTTCTTTATCAAGAATTGTCCATGATGGCATCCCCATTTTCCAGTATACCTTATAAAGCTCTTTACCCCTGGTTGTTCTTATGACATCAAGTGTGTTAACCACAAAATACCTGTTGAATATCCTGTGAACCGAAGAATCCTGAAGGTACTTTTCAAATCTTCTGCAGGGAGAACAGGCAGGGGAGCCAAATATCAGAAAGACATTCTTTTTTTCCCTGATAGCCTGTTCTATTGTTGATTGTAAATAATCAACCTGTGCTTCTGTAACAGCAGACTTTAATTCAGAGCTGTACATTTTAAGTTCAGGTTCAGTTATAGCATTGGACTTGTAAATACATCCTGTAAAGCACAAGCATTGCAGAAACATAAATACTTTGAAAACAATAAACAGGTTTTTACTTCTGGTGGAAAGGGCAGCAAGGAAAAGACTTCGAATCATAATGTTTAAATAATTGCTGGTAAATTATTATGGAAATTATTGTTGCTATCGTATTGTTTATTCTGTCGGTTTATATTAGACTTTCTCAGAATGCGTGTCCTGCACGAAAATATATTAACCAGCTTTCATCTGAAAAGCCTGCATCAACAGCCAGAATTGAGTTTTCATTCGAACCGAATGTCAATCGTGGTCCAAAGCCAAATGATGGATGAAATTTAATATTTATATTCTTAACAGAGGATTGAACCTGACCGAAATCCACCCAGGAGGAGAGACTCATTATCCTGTATACAGGAAACCTGTACTCAATTTGTGAGCAGATCGCAATCCGATCGGTGAATCGTTGTGGAAAAAATCCTCTGCCCGTTGTCGGACCACCATAAGATGACAATTTATAAAATGGTGTTTCTCCGAGTGACTGCCTGTATGAAATCCTTGTCGCAATCACATGCCTGGAGAATGTCGGAATATAACCCCGAAAATCAAACAGGATATTCCCGAAGTCTCTGCATGACGAAAGTAGCGCAGGTGAATAATCGCCTCCAAACTGTATCAGAATACCGCGCCATGGATTGTTTTCATGATCTCTAAGGTCGAGACCAGCCCCGAATCCAAGCTGAATAAAGCTGGCACCTTCTTTTCCATCAACTTCCGGCAATTCATAATTTTCAAAGGATCTTATCCGGGTCTGTTCGCCGTTTATCTGCCCGTAAAACTTCCAGTATTTCCGCAAAGTTGTTGTTGTGGTTACCGATTCGCTGAAAGTTAAAGTACTGTATTCAGTTCCGTCCAGTTTGTTGCTGTTGTTACCAGATTTGTAAAAAATCCTGTTCATGTTATCAAAATGCAGAATGGTACTGACCCGCGTTTTTGGGACAGGGCTTGGTATGGCAAAATGCGTATTGACTGTCCATCTTTCAAGGATGCTATAAGCCAGGTCTGAATTTAAGGATACTCCCGAATTGAACAGGTCAAAGTCGGTGTAGTTCAAACCAAGGCTGAACCCGTTAACCGGATCAGGAAAAGCAAATGGGATGACCATCTGATGTTTTGATTTAAACCTCTGCTGATAAGAGGAATTCAAATTAGTATTATTTACCACAGGATTACCATCAAGGAAAACGGTTTTTATACGATCTGAAGAGACCGGACCTTCATCAATCCTGCCGTATAAGATCAACAGGTTAGCCTTATACCCTACGGCTATCTTGCCATACTCGGATTCAACACCGGCTTTTTTTGCTGCATTGTAAGTTGCTGATCTTAGTACATCCAATCGCGAAACGCCAGCTTCCTCAAGCAATCGGAATTCAGAGAAAAGATCTTCTCCGCAAAGATAACCTCCGGAGGCCGGGTAATCTGTCCCCGCGACCAGTATAACATCTTTATCAAATGCGCGTTTTACTGTTATCTGCATCGGTCTGATTGCCTGCGGTGCATACTGAACAAACGCGGAAAGCGTGGGGGTGAATATTATTTCTTTTCTTGCCATTCTTGAAAAGAGTGTATCTGAAAGGACTCCTGATCCGAAACTATGCTCTATACCATCAACTCCTGCATCAACCATTGCCAGCGCTTCTTCCTCTGAACCGATATGAGCATAAACACCCACACCCTGTCTGTGAGCTTCATCGATGATGGCTTCTGCAACTTCTCGATCCAGCCTTGGCGCTCCGTCAGTCGTGTACCACATACAGTCATATACGATTTTTATAAAGCTTACATTTTCTGACCGGAGCTTTTGAACACGTTTCCTGGCTTCCTCTACATCATTTACCTGAACAGTGCCGTTTGTAATCAACTCATGCTGCCCGGTATAGATTGTACCGGCAGGATGTCCTTCCGGTGCCGTAAAAAGCGGCCCTGGAAAATAAATCCGGGGTCCTGCTATTTTTCCTTTTTCATATTCAGTCCGCAGTTTCTTATAACCTGCAATAGGACTCCCCATATCGATGATTGAGGTTATTCCGTTCCTGAGCAGGTTGAACCTGTTTTGCGGAAAAAGGGAGTACCCTTCTTCAGCCATCTTGCCCCACCCGTACTTTTCAACTCCCTGAGATTGCCAAGCCGGCGGACCCATAAAGTGCAGATGTCCATCGAAAAAACCCGGCATCACTGTGCAGCCCTGTGCTTCAATGATCGTTGCATCCCCGGGAATCGATAAATCATTATTAATAATCTCTTTTATATAACCATTCTCAATCAGCAGGTATTTGCCTTCTGATATTTTCTCTCCATCGAATATCCATTCAGGGCATATATAGTAGGTGGATGGCAGGGTATCATTTTTAATTCTGTCATCGTTTAACGTTGAAGCCAAATGATGGCTCTGCATTCCATTGGTCTCATTTTTCCCAGAGATGAAGAATAATAATATTGATAACACCGTGATACAATTTGGTGATAGTGCAAGTTGGTAAAGATTTCTCATTAATATTTTTATATCTGGTAATAATGACCGGAATCACCCCGATATACCACCTGCTGGTCCGGTAAAAAAGTTGTTTCTGAGAGAAATACTTAGCGTTCTTCCATTAAATTCAGATAAGTGTTCCTAAATCTTTTCAAATAAATATTTAGAAAAGAGCTTTTCAGGTGTCGAAGTAAGAGATATCGTCAGTGATGAGGTATTTTCATAAGTACTCTGTATATCCGGAAGTGAATATCAGTGAAGTGAATAATGCAAATGCTAATGATACATTTGGTCCGATTCAGGAATTGCAAATTAAACACGTGTACGTTATGTTCCCGGATAGTGATTGGACGCACACTTTTGATGTTGTAATTGCAGTTTCCCGGGAATTACAGAAAATAGAAAATGCACAGGATCATACCGAAGTTAAATGCCGCATGTGAAATAATTGCTCCTGATATTGAACCGGAACGTTTTTTTGAAAAGATGAAAAAGAGACTCACGAGGTACATGCTGATGATCCAGATCAATGCAGGTATCAATAAAAACCTCCATTTATCATTAATAAAAACCAATCCGAAATGGGAGATATGCGTTAATGCAAAAGCAGAGCTGTCAACCAGGGAAGCCCGTGTTTCACCCAATGAGTTTGCAAAGCTGGCGTGGGGGTTGACTTTGGTTAGTTTCCCGGGCTGAAACCGTTCACTGAGCGGAGTCGAAGTGTAACCGCAGAGTCCGCAAAGTTGCTTACCCACAGTGCCGGCGTTCGCAAGGGACGCAGAGAAGAGGATCTGCGGGAAGCTGCGTTTTTTAAATCTGCGGGATCAGCGGGAAAAAAGCTCAGTGTGCAGAGAAAAGGTCGAGTGCTGAATTCTTGTTTTGTCGGGTATTCCATGAACAAAATCAAAACTCATCTGTAATACAATTATTCTGTTAAAGGTTAGAAGGACATTGATATTTAGGATGATACTGTTATAATGAATCAATTAAAGATTACTGAAATGAAGAACATTATCCGGACATATGTATTAATACCAATCGCCTTATTCGTCGTATTTAATGTCCTTGTTCTGGCAATCATCGGATTGGGGGGGCCAGGTATCGAAGAGAGTGTTTTAAAGAATATCGGCATTGCGCAGGAAAAATATACGGGCAGGGCAGAAGATGCACTTCTTGCGTTTCTTCTTGATACAACAAACACTTATTATGACAGGAGCCACATTGCCGTCTGGACATTGGGACAAATTAAATCGAAAAAAGCCATGCCAATTATAAAACAGATGTACAAAGATGATCCCTCAGGTGTTACCTGCAAGGGAAGGCACGATTCGGTGATTTGCCAGAGGGTGCTGCATTATGCAATTATTGCGATAGAATCAGACAGAAAATTGCAGGCAGAGCTAAACAAATAATACGGCATCCGGCGACAGGCATCAGGCAACCGGCAACAGCTCACTGAGCGGAGTCGAAGTGAGCAGTCTCAAGATATGTCGAAGATGGTCACTGAGCTGAGTCGAAGTGACCAGACTAGCTCTCCAGCCACTTTTTAAAATCCTGCACCTTCTCACGACTGACAACAAGATCATCGGAGGTGTTTGAGTTCAGCTTTACCTGGAAACGGCTGTTGGAATAGCTCACTATATCGGAAATTGATCTGAAGGCAACAATATATTTACGGTTGATCCTGAAGAAACATCCGGGATCCAGCAGATCTTCAACCTGATCGAGTGAATAGTTTATTGCATAATCGCGGCCGGAATTATTCTGAAGAAAGGTACTTTTCCCCATGCTGAAGAAGCATTGCACATCATCGGTGGTGAAGATCCTGATATGCTCACCAACTTTTATAACGAATTTATTCTTATACTTTTTTGTTAGTGAGTGCATTATGGTGTCAAATACCTGTGCCGGGATCTCACCGGAAAGATTATTTTTTTTGAATTTATCAATGGCATTATTTAATTCATCCTGGTCAACAGGTTTCAGCAAGTAATCAATACTGTTTACTTTAAATGCTTTCAGGGCATATTCATCGTATGCGGTAGTAAAGATCACCGGGGTTTTGACAATGGTTTGCTCAAAGATCTCAAAGCACAGGCCGTCGGCAAGCTGGATATCCATGAAGATGAGGTCAGGCGCCTTGTTAGTGTTTAACCATTCCACCGTTTTGTTTACGGATTGTATAACTTCAAGGATTTCCATTTCAGGGTCATAATTCCTGATAAGTCCCGACATCCTTGCGGCAGCTACTTTTTCATCCTCAATAATGATGCAATTCATATTTATTTCTGTTGGATTACAGGCAGCTTTGCAATAAATTCATTCTCCGAAGTAATAACCTGCATTGCTGAATCTGAAAGATAGGCATATCTTTTCTTCAGGTTCTCGAGTCCCAGCGGTTCACCTTCTGATACAACTGTTTTTTTCTTTTGAATATTATTTTTTACTATTACAAATCCATCTTCAACAACAAGCTCGATCTTCAATGGCATTTCATCTGATATTATATTGTGCTTGATTGCATTTTCAACCAGCATCTGCAAGCCTAAAGGGACAATATGAATATTACAGTCAGCAGGGAGAACAGGTTTGAAGATCAATGCTTCACCGAACCTCATTTTAGAGAGAAATATGTAGTCTTCAACAAATTTCATTTCAATCTGGATTGATACTATTTCCTTATCATTCTGCTCGAGCACATACCTGTAAATATCCGATAGTTTCTTGATAAAGCTGGTTGCCATCTCAGGCTTCTGTTCAACAACTCCGGCAAGTGTGTTCAGGCTGTTAAAAAGAAAGTGCGGGTTTACCTGGTTCTTCAGAGCTTCATATTTTGCGAGCAGATTCTCCCTTTTCAACTCCTCGTTCTTTTCAATTGTTCTGATCCAGTTATTTGAAATAAGTGTAGTGTTATAAAAATAAAATATAACCAAACTTATAACCGTAACGAAGAAAGCTTTTGCCGATACATCATAAAAAACTTCCTTTCCTGACATTCCCCATAAAAAGCGGTCGATTGTGTAAGGTATCATTATACCCATTATGATAGCATATCCCATGAATACCATAAAGGTTATCAAACTCATTTTTTTGGGATTTTTTGCCCAGTCGAGTCTGTCGAAATATTTTCCGATTAAAGAATTGCCGGTTGGAAAGATAATACCATATGCATACCCGATTGAAGTATAAGTAAAATAAAAGGCAACCGAAGAAAATATTTTGGGACCCTTAAATAAATATCCTATTACAGGAGGGAGAACGATAATAAATATAATCCATATTATAATCCACTTTTTGTCAGTTTTCATAATTTACAAGTTAAAAATTTTAATTAAAACTTTCAGAGAATCGATGGTGGAGAATAAGTGTTTTTGAGGTTAGTGACCTGGGTCATGCACTTTTCTTTATAAGTCTTTTACAATCCTGAAGCTGAGACCGGCGCCCCTGTTTACGGGCGGATCTCCTGCCCGGCATGCAGACCTGCATCTCCACCCCGGATTCCAGAAACCTCCTCCGCGAATAACTTTTATCTCGCCTGTTTCCGGTCCATTTGGATTCGTTTTTTCATCAGTGTTGTAGTTACCATACCAATCATTGGTCCATTCACACATATTGCCGAGCATATCATATAATCCAAATTCGTTTGGAGCAAAGCTTCCTACCGGTAAGGGTTTCTTACGGGTTTCACCTTTTTCACAGCCTGAATAAGGTTCAGTGCCATCAAAATTTGCCTGTTCAGTTGAGAGGCAGTAACCTGTATAAAAAGGGGTAGTGGTATTTGCACGTGCAGCAAATTCCCATTCGGCTTCCGTAGGTAATCTGCATTCCATCCATTCGGCAAAAGCCCGGGCATCATGCCAGCTTATTTGTGATACGGGCATTTTAGCATGTGCAAACTGTCCATACAGGAAGGGTTTCTTTCTGCCTGTTGCCTCACAGAATAAATTGTATTGCTCAACTGTTATGCAATATTTACTCATTTTAAAGGCGTCCAGGGTTACTTCATGTTGTACCTCGTCATCCTGTCTTCCCTTTTCGGTAACTGGGCTCCCCATCGTAAAGGTGCCTCCCGGAATATTCACAAATTCGATGTCAGGTTTTTTTAAAGAAGCATTTTTTGTACCGGTATTACTTTCCGGTGATGTTGTATGGATCCCGCTTGATTTTGTCATCTGAATCATAGGGGTGGTATTATAAATTTCCTGTAACCTCAAAAGATTTTCAGCATCAGGCGATCTCATTAACTCACTTATTTGATTCAGCAGCTCTGTTTGTTCTGCCGTTAACCGGTTATTGTTTTTAATGACACTATCCATTATAGGTGCATATTGATAAACCGTATGTTCGGCTCCCAGAACCGATGCCAGATCATGAGGGACCTTTATAACGATTGACATCAGTCCGGCGCCTTTGCCGGGACTTCCATATAAATCAGGATTTATTTCCCCTTTTTGCATTTTCAACCAGGTATCATAGCTGAAGTCGAATTCTTCCCTTCCGAAATCAATCATTCCTGTGCTGGGATCCACAAGCATCCAGCGCTTCTCCTTCTCATTCCATACTTCACAGATTACATGACTCGCGTGAAACCCGGGTATCAGGTATGTAGCGTGGCCTGTACGGAGCCGGGCAGGAATACCACGGTATTTAAGTAATGAAGCAAGCAGGAGCGAATAATCCCTGCAACCCAGTACCAGACGGTTTTCAGGCTTCCTGTCTTTAACAAGACCCCTGGAATCAGATTTCAGGAGACCTTCCAAAACCAGTTTGACTGTGGGATATTTCAACTGCTCATCCCATCTCTCCCTTGGAAATAAATCACGGTATTCGGGCAATTCAGCATAGGGATGAATAAACTGGGAACGGATTAAGCTGCAAAGCTCCGGTAATGAGTCCGGGAGCTCTTTGTACAAATAGGCGTATTCACCAGGATCCGTAAATAAACTATATTGTTTATAGAAATCCGGTATTGACCCAGTGAATTGGGCATATTCTGCCGTTTTTGGATTTTGTTGAGAGTGACAACAGGTGGTTGTAAGCGCGAAAAGCACAAGTGTAAATGCTAGGGTTTTCATAGTTTTAGTGATTTAAAATGTCCTGGCAAATGTTTGAGAAATCTGAAACTAATAATAATTTAAGATGACGAGTTGTTGGATTTTGCTGATGGATTGTCGATGGATTGTCAGTTTTTCAGATGAAGAAGCAGGGGGCGGAGAGCAGGGAGCAATCAGTAAATAATACGTGTAACAACATATGCCCGTGGTGAAATCTTTAACCGCAGAGTTCGCAAAGATGCCGGCGCACAAGGCCGGCGTTCGCAGAGGACGCAGATCTGAAGAGAGCGTAGAAAGAGGAAAGAGTAAATGACTACCGGCATCCTGCTTCCGGCATCTGGCATTTTTGACCCAAACAGCTCACTGAGCGGCGTCGAAGTGAGCTATTTAAATTTTTCTTCAAAAACCAGGTTCCCTGATTTATCATATAAATTTGATTTTCTCACAGATCCGCAACCATAGAAATGATATGCAATTCCGACTACTCTTCCAATATCCCTGGTGTATGAAAATTTGAATACTTCACTTGAATCGATAAAGATTTTTACATTTTTATCAACAACCTCATACCTTATATTCCGCCATTGCGTGAGATCAGTGCCAAAAGCCGACAAGTCTGACTTTGTACCGTTAAGAATATAATCACTGAAGCTGAGTTCCAGTTGGGAAATGCATCCAGGCTGACCGAAAGTTGCCATCATGATTCCCGTGTCTCCGATAACACCTATCCCGGCAAGCTGACATGTCAGGCCACCGTCGACCGGATCATTCTTTATTTCAGATTCAAGGCTGAAATTGTCGGAGTTTACATCACCATAATCCTGGACATTGTAAAAAGAAATAATGAAGCTCTTATCGTTTTTAATCTTGTTCTTTTCAAGGTCATCAGTTGAAATGAACAACCTGTTTTCTTTTATCAGGTCAACATTTGTCAGATAATAAGGAAAATCCTGAAGAAATTCCCTGGAATACAGCGCTACCCATCCGTCGGTGTTAATACAGAACGGGAATGTTTTGACTGTTGAGTCGTTTAGAATAAGCCTTGCATTATAACAATCCGGATAATAGTAGATACTCGTATGATAGTGTTCGTTCTTTGAAATACGCTGCCTTCTCCGGGGATCCCAGCTCTGCTGGATGAATGCGCTATCGAACTCAGACTTTGTGATATCGTAATAAAAAACAACTGAATTGGGCAAGCCTGATGTGACAGCCTTCCTGCTTGTAAAAATAATATCATCAGGATTAAAGCTTATTTCATTATTTTTTTTGTTAGAATCTTTCGATACCCAAAAAACAATTAAAACTACTGTAAGAATGAAAACAGCCCTTATGACCAGTTTACCTCTTTTCTGGGGTTTTGTCACTGCTGAGACATTTCTAGTCTCACTTCTGTGTTTGCTTTTAAAATCATGCCAGTCTTCGTAATCGATAAACCCGGCCAAAGCATCAAGTGTTGAGATGTGAGGATCTATAATTACTGTTTATTCTCCAGATTCGTTTCAGTGTAGAAACGCTTATTGATACCTTGGTTTTTTCGAATATTGCTTCTGACAGGTTCTCAAAATCGCTGTTTTTCCAATTACCTTCATTATCAATCCATCCAAGCCTGCTTTCAATTATTTGTATGCATTTATTAATAAAAATATATTCGTTTGAGGTACCCATTCAATCTGATTTAAAGTTAAAAATACAGAATCTGTCAAACTTATGGAAATCCTCACATAATTAAAATGACCAGTAAATGACCAGCTTCTGATCAGGTGAAACTGATCGTATTCAACAATTTTGCATTGAAAAACAATTTAAAGCTTATAAGATGGAAAATTTGAAAACACATTCAGGATTTAAAAGATTGATACTATCTTTTGTGATAGTAGCTGCTTCAGGTTTATTAGTTAATATCTCGGGTCAAAGTAAAAAGATTTTAGTTTTTGATCTTTCGCACGGTCAGAACAAGAATGTTATCGAAGGATACAATAAGCTGCTGCCTCAGGAACCAGGTGCAAGAATAGATGCTTCTTCAGTCCCGGTTACAAGCGATGTTCTTAAGGATAAACATGGTTTGATATTATTCTTGCCTGTGAGTGCCTTCCGGGAAGCTGAGAAGAAGGCGATTGTTGATTACCTGCGATCTGGTGGTTCGTTGCTTCTGATGTTCGATGAAGAAAGAAGATTGTCATTATCCGGTGTTGGTGTTAACGACATAATATCTCCATTCGGTATTAAGCTGACAGATGATATACCTGTAAGACATAATTGTGGTGCGGTGGCTGATAAAAGTGAGGTATGTGCCGGCAAACGTGAGATACCGTTCAGCGGTGGCCGTTCTGTTGAAGGAGGGACTGTGATAAGCAAGGTATTTGACGAAGGAGATTACACGCATTGTGCATATGTCAGACTGGAGTCTGGTGGAAAGATTATTGTGATGAGTGATGCAATGGTCGCTCTGTTACTTGGGGGACCAGATGGTGTAAGATTCAGCGGTACAGGACCTTCAGATTCAAAATACTGGGGAAAAGACAGCCAGGTATTTATGGAGGAAATACTGGCATTTCTGTTGAAGGAATAAATCATTGCCGTGAGGTAAAGGGTACACGGTACAGGGTATAAGGATCACGGCATCAGGTGACCGGCATCAGGCTTCAGGCGGGGTTGAAACCGTTCACTGAGCTTTTATCGAGTGGAGTCGAGATGAGTCGAAGTTGCTCACTGAGCGTTTCATCGAGCGGAGTCGAGATGAGTCGAAGTTGCTCATTGAGCGGAGTCGAAGTGAGCTATTTCACCACATTAAGACTGGATTAATTTTGAGGTTTTATCTGGAAATTCAGTTATAATAAACTACAATGTTTTAATCATTTTCACCAGGTGAATACCAGGTAAACCGTCATCGGTTATCTCATCCACCTTCTTATATCCGAGAGATTCATAAAGACTAATGTTCTTAAAGCTCTTGTACCCTGTACAGAGAAGAAATTTTTTTACTTCAGGAAATTGTTTCTCGATATCGAGCATCAATCTCCTGCCAATTCCTTTATTTTGAAAATCCGGATGCACAATAAGCCTTCCGATCCAGCATCCCTCCGGTGTTATTTTGCCCTTTACAGATCCGACTATTCTTTTGTTGAACACTGCTTTCAGGAAAACATACTCTTCGAAATCTGAGGAGATAGATTCAAACGTTTGAATTAAAGGCTCTATTTTGAAGTTATTGTAGAGTTCGGCTTCTGAACGAAATGCTGCTTTCTGAAGTTCAAGTATCTTAGCCATATCTTCAGCAGCAGCTCTTGCGAATGTGATTTCAGAAATAATCTTCGGCATAATCAGATCAAGATATTAAGCATAAAAGATTTTCATGCCCTAATATCTGAAAAAATCTATACAGAATTATCGAAAAGGCTAATAAATTACTCTCAGGTAGGCGCCTCAACCAGGTGCGACAGTATTCCACGTTTCAGGAATGGCCTCATTTCCGACTATCGGGATGAGCCTACCTTTTGGAGATTTCATGTTATTGGTTGTTGGTCCATAATAGTAACAAAACTATTAAGAGATGTTGGAGGAAGGTGAGCGAGAGTGGGAGAAAGGGAGAGCGGTGGAGTGGAAGTGGGGGAAGAAGTCAGATTATTTTTCCCCCATCAATTTGTAAATAAGGATATTGAGCCTGTCTTTCGCAATATCCTGCGATTTGGCTATAATTACTCCTGTTGTATCAACCAGGTAAATTGCAGGGTAAGATTCCACTTTGTAGAAATTCTGAATCTTTCCATCGGGAGCAGAGATCATTGTCCATTGTATTCCATTCTGTCTGACAAAACGCTCAACCTTGTTTTTCGGATCAGGTGAGATACCAATAATCTCAAATCTTTTTCCACCGTATTTTTTATAAAGGCTCAGATAAATATTCCTGATGTCTTCAACACAATGAGGGCATCCTGTCGACCAGAAATCAAGCAGAACATATTTACCCCTGAAATCAGAGGGGAAGCTTACTGAATCCCCTGTGTACGTCTCCGCTTTGAAGGGTATAGCAGGCATAAATTTCTGGGTGCTCCCGGTTTTTAATGCATTGGTGTCAAGAGTAAATACGAAATTCCTCCCGTCGGAGCTCGAAGTGCTTTGTAATACATGATTGCCCAACCGGGCATATTGATTGTCCTCAAATAACCTGTTTAATGGATGAAGACTGTCAGATATTTCAAATGAAATGTTTTCTGAGTAATCGGTACTGAATCCGCGTATGGGACGGGCTTTTATAATGTATCTGATCGAATCAAATCTGAATGCGGCAGTGGTTTGTTCACAGAAGCTGAAGGTTAATGCCTCTGTACCTTTTATACTGTGAAATGTCAGCCAGGTTGAGTCCTGTACTATCTTTCCGTTTGTTAATCTTTCATACAGCACTTTTCCAGGATTAGCGGAAGCCGCGTAGAAAGCGAGTCTGCTCACATTTTCATGAATAAGGTCATCATTATTATCGGTATCTATAATATAATATTTATCTCCCTGGTAAACACCTGTTATGAATGAAATGTATGATTTAACATGATCAGCTGTGCAGTTTATAGTGTCTTTCACATCACGCCGTAGCCTGTCTATCATGAGTTCCCGGCTGATTGCACCTGATTTATAAGCCTGGAAAACCGTCTGCACATAATCGATTGGAATATGGTATTTCCTTATATTTTTCAGTGTATCCGGAATTCCTTTCAAACGGGGGAAGACCGGTAAAGCCTCGCCTGAGTGACCGTCGTGAGAAATCAGCACCCTGAAGGTAGTGTCGGGGACAGCCTGCATTCTAATGGCTGAAATTTCAAATCTGGCAGGCAAGCCCTGATCACTGGCAGCAGAATCAGTTTCTTTGTTTTCACGTGAGGAATTACATGCTGCGATGACCACGGGAAGCAATAATGTAAAAACTTTTTTTATAAGGGTCATGATCAGGGTTATAATAAGACTATAAATTTAGGTGAAATATTTTTTATAAAAAAATAATCTTATATATGCAGTCCAGCACCCAGACCTAGCACCCGGACCCAGCACCGGGAAGGCTAAACCTCCCTCGCCATAATTTCGTTCATCACTCTTTCAACCATCCTGTCACACCATATGAGGTTAAATTCAAAGATCTCGTCAGGAGTGTATGATTTTTCGACCTCCTTTCTCAGCATTGCCTTAGCCCGGCTTAGTCGTGCCCTGACGTTTGTTTCGGATATGTTAAGCGCTTCGGCGGTCTCGGAAACATTCAAACCCGATATTTCGCGAAGTGAAAACACCATCCTGTATTCAAGCGGCACTTTCTTCAATGCCTTTTCAATAATGGAACCAAGTTCACTGTTCATAACAATCATGTTTGTTTCTGTTTCAGAACCTGCAAAAACAGGTACGGAATTGTCCGCTATCAAGGCTGCTGTTTCACGCACATACATTGCTTTGTGTCGCCTGGCGTAGCAGTTGCTGATCATTATCTTTACCAGCCAGGTCCTGAATGCCGACCGGCCTTTGAAATCAGCCAGGCCGGTATAAGCATTCAGAAATGTTTCCTGCATCAGATCTTGTGTGTCCTCATGATTGGAACCATATGATCCCTCTCAGAAACATTAGAGTTATTGACTAATGGAAACATTACAGGAAGAACAGGAATTTTTGAAAAAAGTTAATCCCGGATGCTGAAGCCGGATCCCGAGATGTTATATTATAAACTATATTAATATATATATTATAATTTAACCAGAGAACACAGGTATGCTCTCGCGCAAACGCATATTCTTATTTCGTCAGAAATTACTTTAATTGCCGAAATATACCCCCTTCAGGGGGGTGTGATGGCTTGAGTGAAGGAAGGGGGTCCTCACTGGAACTAACCCCTCTCAGTGTTCCTTCAGGGGGGAATTAATCCACCTTCAGTGTCTTCGCTTTATGTGTGGGCTGGTGTTCTTCTCTTTAATATCAGCAGTATGATTATGAAAACAACTGCCAGTATTCCCCCGGTGAGGAATTCATATCCCCTTAAGTATGTTCCGGTGATACCGGCAATCGAATATCCTGTTGCCCACCATACATGTGTCCAGGCAAAATGGCTGCCATAGGCTTTACCCTGCTGATCCCTGCTTATGTTTTCAGCGATGAGTATCTGTGAAGGCATGTCGGCATAGCTGATCCCTGAACCGGCAATTATCCAGAGAAAGATGAGCAGGTTGAATGGAACAAAGTTCGCCGCTGTAACGGACAAGCCCAGCATCAGGGCTCCTGTCACCAGCAGCCTGGATTTTGTCCGGGAAGAGTCGATTGTACTCGAAGTGAAGGCAGCGATCGTGGCACCTGCACCGAATGCGGCCATGATGAAGCCATACTCATCATCGCCCAGCATCAGATCACCTTTGATATGACCAATTGTATTGACAAGAACCTGCGCTCCGGCAAGAGCCGATGAAAGCTCGACAAAGATTGCAAACCTGACAGGCTTGATCCCGAAAACGAGCTTTGTCCCGGTTTTCATGTCATTCCAGGTTGAAGTGAGATTAAAGGTGATTTTCCCGGGCTCTTCTTTTACCCTAGATATTGGTATGAAAAAGATAAGGAGCGACGAGATAATGAACGTTAATGCATCCGCGAAAAAGATTTGCCGGGAACCCCATACAACTGCAATTATTCCGGCCAGACCGGGACCAAGTATCCCCAGTATCTGCCAGGTTGCGTTTGAAAGGGCAATGGCATTGCCGTAGTTTTCCTTTTTCCCGATAAGCTGAGGGATAGTTGCCTTGTAAGCAGGGGAGAAGAATGCATTGAAGATGTTAAGGACAAAAATAAGGAAATAGAGCTGCCAGACTGATGAAACAAAAGCAAAAGAAATTACGATGATCATCCTGAAAAAGTTCGTGATAAGCATAATCCTCTTCCTGCTGAAAGTATCGGCAATTATTCCTGCAAATGAGCCAAACAGAATGAATGCTGTTACCCTGAGTGTCAGGGCTGTTGCAAGTATCCCTGAAGAATCTTCTCCTCCGAATTCATAAGCAAGGAGCGCTATTCCGAGCCAGGTAACGGAATCACCCAGCAGACTTATTCCCTGTGCAAAATATAGCCGTGCAAACAGAGGTTCACGAAGAGTCTTTAAGGGTTCAAGGAATCTCATCAGCCTGAGGCTTCCGAAAATATAAGGCATCGGTAAACCGGGAGCTGAAATTAGCGAAAAACATTTAAATGCGAGCGTTCCCGGGACAAAAACCTTACAGAGGAAATCCTTATTCAGGTATGATCTGTATTACCCTGCCCGGATTTTCCACAGATACATAAATGGAACCATCAGGAGCTTCGGCCACATCCCTTACTCTTCCCTGGTTACTCAGTAGTGGCTCCGCTTCGGTTACCTTTCCGTCATTAATAACACACCTGTGAAGTTTCCCGGTAACAAGCCCGCTGACAAGCAGGTTGCCCAGAAGCGATGGGAATTTGCTGCCTTTTATAAATGTCATGCCGCATGAACCGATTGATGGTGTCCATGTAAAGACAGGTTCTGTAATACCCTTTGCATTGTGGCCTTGTGAAATGGTTGTACCGTCATAATTAACACCAATCGAGTACATGGGCCAGCCATAGTTTGCTCCCTTGGAGACAATATTTATTTCATCACCACCTTTTGGACCGTGCTCGTTAATCCACAGCTCTTTCCCGGATGGATGCATCATCATTCCCTGTGGATTCCTGTGGCCGTATGAGTATATTGATGTCGGTCCTGTATTACCTTCAAAAACAGGATTATCTGCAGGGATGCTGCCGTCATCCATCAGGCGGTGAATCTTTCCCCAGGGTGATTTCAGGTCCTGTGCATTCCTGTTTTTGGCATTTGGACCGGCGTAAGTTGTATTACCCCCTTCACCAACACTGAGGTAAAGATGGTTTTCACTGTCGAATTCAATACGGCTTCCGTAATGTCCGTGCCAGGAATTGGTGGCATCGTTAACGAAAATATTCTCAATATTACTTATCTGGTCATTTGTTATTTTAAATCGAATCAGTCGCAGCTGACCATTTCCGCCTTCTGCTTCTTCAGAGAATGAAGCGTATATCCATCCGTTTTCGGCGTAGTTGGGATGCACCCTGACATCCAGCAATCCTCCCTGTTCCTTATCCAGTACTTTTGGAAAACCTTTAAGTTGTGTAACGTTCTCTCCGCTTTTCCTGTAGATATTCCCCTTCTTTTCAGTGAAAATAAGATCTCCTCCGGGAAGAAAGTCCATTCCCCAGATGATTTCATAACCTGTCAGAATTGTTTCTGTTCTGAAACCGGTACTGTCCACCATATCAAGGGTTGTATCTTCTGATGTGTTGTTATCAGCACAAGCCTGGAAAACTCCCATGGCTGTGAAAATAAAAAGTTTAACTAGTATACTCATGGCTGTTTTTTTATTTAACAAACCATGAGGATGCCGGGTTCAATTTCTGATTAACTCTCTGAGAGACTATTCTTTTTTCCTGATCATCTCCTTTATTGCCGGAATGAAGAATGATCCAATCCCGAGAATAACTATCATTGAACCTGAAATTATGAATGCATTGGGTACCCCTATACTGTCAGCAATAAAACCAGTCTGCAGTAAACCTATCATTGAAGGAAGCATTGTGAGGCTTCCATAAATTGAAAATACTCTTCCCAGGGCTGCCGGATCAATAGTTGTCTGCATTACTGTCATAAAGACGCCTGAATAAACGGCCATGGAAATGCCTCCAAAGAAAGTAAGTGAGACAAATATCCAGAATCCCGATGGTGGAAGCATGCCTGATAAAGCAAAGGTCAGGCCAAGTAAGACATAAGTGAGATTAATAATTGTGATCCTGTTCATCCTGTAATTCTTAATTCCCAGGAGTGCACCTCCAGTTAATGTACCAAGGCCCCATCCGATCTCTACAATACTCATCTGGTAGGTTCCGCCTGAGAACTGGTTTATTGTCATCAGTGGAAAGAGAGCCGCAACAGGCATTATGAAAAATATCTGTAGCACAATTATAATAAAGAGCCATAATATCCCGGGACGTTTATAGATTTCCTTCAGACCTTCATGAATTTCTCTCAGAAGATGTGGTTCGGGAGCATTTTCCTTTTTCGGAGGATCCGGGATATGGACAAGCAGGAGTGAAATTATCGCTATTACTGCTCCAAAAACATCAGTCATCAGCACCCAGGTCATATCTAGCAGACTGATAAATAAAGCTGCAAGGGCAGGACCTGCAATCGTACTGACAGACTGGATTACCTGGTTGATACCATTAATGCGCATAAGCTCAGATTCTGGAGCAAGGAGTGGAACTGATGCTTGCATAGCAGGTAAATGGAAGGCAGCTCCGGCCGAACGGAGGGCCAGTAAGAGATAAACAACTGAATTTGGAACATTCCCCCTCATAAAGAGGAAGGCCATAACCAGCGAACAGGCTGCTATGAACAGATCAGCTGTTATCATTATACGTCTCCTGTTCCAGCGGTCAATATAAACTCCTGTAAAAGGGCCCAGCATCAGTTGTGGAAGAAGAGCTGCAATTGTGGCGAAAGCAAGAACTTCGGCTGATTTTGTTTCAACGCTGAGCCAGAAAACGACAGCATAACCGACAATAGCGCTGCTGAGTGTCGAAAACAACTGGCCGGTCCAGATAATGGCAAAAACTTTCTTCCAGTCGGACATTTATCTGATGAATAATCTGTGAAAATAATGAGATTAAAGTTAACCACATAAGGATTTTTATTTCCCGGCTCTTGTAACTGGTGTTATAATGATCTCATTGTCACAATGCGGGCAATAATAAATCTCACAACCTCTACAGGCAAAACAGTTGGAACATTGTTTCAGTTCTTTGGAACGGTCAAATATCAGACCGCATATGCCACAGGTTACATCTTCTTTCCTGATTATTGATTCCATGGGGCGGAAGAAGAGCTGCAATTGCGGCGAATGCAAGAACTTCAGCTGATTTTGTTTCAACGCTGAGCCAGAAAACAACAGCATAACCGACAATAGCGCTGCTGAGTGTTGAAAACAATTGGCCGGTCCAGATAATGACAAAAACTTTCTTCCAGTCGGACATTTATCTGTTAAATAATCTGTGAAAATAATGAGATTTGAGCTAACCGCATAAGGGTTTTTATTTCCCGGCTCTTGCCACTGGCGTGATAATGATCTCATTGTCACAATGCGGGCAATAATAAATCTCACATCCTGTACATGCAAAACAGTTGGAACATTGTTTCAGTTCTTTGGAACGGTCAAAAATAAGACCGCAGATGCCGCAGGTTATATCTTCTTTCCTGATAATGGATTCCATGGGGTGCGAAAGTATAAAAAAATCTTAGTACTTTCACGCCATCAAAATTTGATGGATTCTTAATGGCGAGAAAGAAGGAATCGGAATCCGGCGAGATTAGTATACTTAAATCAAGGGTCAGGGAGCTCGAAAAGGAGCTGGAGGTGCTGAAAAGTTCCAGGCAGATACTGCAGAGAGCAGAAATTGCTGCCGGTACAGGAAGCTGGGAACTCCATCTTGATACAGGATTGATGTATGGTTCCGATGGAGCCCGGATACTCTATGGACTTGAAGGTGAATTTATCGAATATGAGATAATAAAGAAGATATCTTTGCCTGAATACAGGTCAATGCTTGATCAGGCATTGAGGGATCTCATTTACGAAGGTAAACCCTATGATGTTAATTTTAAGATAAAAAATGCAGCAACCGGAAGGATTATTGATATACATTCCATCTGCAAATACGACAGGGAGAACAGGGTGCTTTTCGGTTACCTGCAGGATATATCATCACGCAAAAGGGAGGAGGAAATAAAACAGAGGTTTGCGAAAGATCAATCTATTCTTCTGAAAATATCGCTTGATCTGCTTGAAACTGTTGAGAAAAGAAAAGCGCTTCAGAAAATTGTGGAGAGCGCCGTTCATCTCATTGGTCTTGATGCAGGAGCTTTGTATGTTATCAGGGACAATATCCTGATACTTGAAGCTACCACCCCGCACTTGCCAAAGGATCTTCCCGATGAATTCAGATATGCAAAGCTGAAAGACCATCCTCATATTGCCAGATCTGCTAACGAAAGAATTCCGGTAAGGATCAACGATCTGCAGGAAGAGTCTCTGACCGATGAGGAAAAACAGATAGTCGCTGGCAGGGGTCTTCGTTCACTACTGTATATACCCTTATTCGCGCTTCAGGAGGTCTTCGGAGTTTTGATCCTGGGTACTGTTGACCGGAAGTATGAATTCAGCCAGCGCGAAATGGATCTCTGTTATACTCTGTCAAATATTACTTCACTGGCAATTGAAAATTCCCTGTTATTTGAACAGCTTAACCTGAATATTGATGAACTTGAAAAAACCCTGATTCTTAAAGAGAAGACTGAAGAAAGACTGAAGCTGCTGAGCAGGGCTGTTGATCAGACACCGGTAAGTATTGTGCTCACAGATGAAACAGGAAATATAGAATATGTCAACCCGAAATTCACCCAGATCACAGGATATACACGTGGAGAGGTTGCAGGTAAAAACCCGAATATCCTGAAATCAGGACATCATACCAAAGAATTCTATGATGAACTGTGGAAAACAATTAAATCGGGTAAGGACTGGGTTGGAGAAATGAAAAATAAGAAGAAGAATGGTGATTTCTATTGGGAGAGTGTTATCATATCTCCAATGACCGATGATACAGGAAAAATTACTCACTTTGTGGGAGTGAAAGAGGACATAACAGAGAAGAAGGCAATGCTGGAAAACCTAATCCATGCCAAGGAAAAAGCTGAAGAAAGCGACAGGTTGAAAACAGCCTTCCTGCATAACATTTCTCATGAGATAAGGACACCACTGAATGCCATTGTGGGATTCTCATCATTCCTTAATGATCCGGAACTCACTGCTGAAAAACGCCAGACTTACACCGATATTATCATATCAAGCAATGATCAGCTCCTGTATATAATCGATGGTATTATGAAGATATCGCATCTCGAGACAGGACAGGTTCACCTGAATAAGGGACATTTCGGGATACTGAAAATTGCCGGTACCCTTTTCGCTTCATTCCAGCCAATTGCTGCAAACAGGAATCTCGGATTTACCTTCGATAAAGGGAACATTGAGGAAAATGAAACAGTACTTACCGATGATGGCAAACTGAAGCAGATATTATCAAACCTGCTTGATAATGCATTTAAATATACCAATGAGGGCCAGGTGGAATTCATATGCCGTAAAGAATCGAAATCAATCGAGTTCAGTGTGAAAGATACCGGTATTGGAATTGATGAGGAAGACCTTGAGAAGATATTCGAGAGGTTTTACCAGGTCAACAAAACTGGTCCGAAAATTTATGGCGGTACAGGCCTTGGATTATCCATCTGCAGAGGTTATGCCAATTTACTTGGCGGCTCTCTCATAGTAAAATCAGAACCTGGATCAGGCTCTGAGTTTACTCTTTCAATACCTCGTTAGATATTGATTCCCGATTGTTGTTTTCTGTGTATCCGTAGCATAGCGTTGATAAACAGAATTGATTATTTTTACTCAGAGTAAATCAAATAACAATATCATGGAAAATAATAATGATCAGCAGAGCGGACAAAGGTTGATCAGACTCCTGTGAAATTTGGTGACAGCCTGAATTCCAATGAAATTCTTGTGTTCACTTCATTATGTAATGTATTCAAGGTTCCCAAATCTGAGATTTACAACATTCACCAGGTGCTTGAGAAAATTGAACCCGAAGCTGGTGAAAAGCCTGTTTATGTTACCGGCGACAAGAACTATTCAGGTTACCTGATAGTTGCTTTTGAGAATGGTAAGGTGGGAAAGATCGATATGAAAAGCTTTAAAACCGAGTTTAAAAGAAAGAAGCTCAGAAATGCATTCAATGGGGAATCGAAGCTTGTCTTCATTGAACGGATTGACGGAGATATCGACCTGGTTGCAGTGAGCAGCATTAATAAGGTTATCCTGTTCAATACAGGGCATATAAACCCGGTAGAGAGCAGGACAACCAAGGGCGTACAGGTAATGAAACAGAAGGACGGGAGCAAAATGATTAAGATGATGCGTGCTGAACAGGCCCGGCTTACTGATCCTGAGTTTTACCGTAAAGGTCTCAACGTTGTGGGATTCTATCTCAGGAAGGAGGATGAGCTATCCTGACACGCATCAATATGAAGTATAAAGTCAACTTTGCAGACTGATTTTTGTTATCAGTATGTTCTTAATCAAATACTTCAATGGAAGAGTCTGTCCGGATCTTTTCTATCGGGTTAATAACCCGCAACGTTCTCCAGATATTCACCGATAAGCCAGAAAATCTTCAGTTTGTTCCCGGACAAGCCACCGAGATATCAATTGACAAGCCTGGCTGGGAAAACGAAAGAAGGCCATTCACTTTTACCAGTCTGCCTGATGACAAATATCTTCAGTTTACTATCAAGACGTATCCCGACCGTAAAGGCGTTACGAACGAACTGCTCACATTAAAGAAAAATGACAGGCTGATTCTGCATGATGTTTTCGGGGTTATTGCCTACAAAGGTGAAGGTACTTTTATTGCAGGCGGGGCAGGAGCGACTCCTTTTATTTCTATCCTCAGGGATCTCAATTTCAGGGAGGAGCTTGGCAGTAACAAGCTGATCTTTGCCAACAGTACCACGGATGACATAATCCTGAAATATGAATTTGAGAGAATGCTGGGTCATAATTTTGTTAACATCATTTCGGATGAAGAGACCGGCAGGTACTTTCATGGTCATATTACAAAGGATTTTCTTGCTGAGGAAATCGTTGATTTGAACAGGCACATTTATCTCTGCGGACCTCCCGGAATGATGGAAGTTGTTGAAGGATACCTTAATGACCTTGGTTTTAACATGAACCTCCTTGTCAAAGAAGAAGTCTGATTTAGCAGATTTCTGAATAATTAAGTTTTCTCTGATCAGGTACAGGCGGTTGTCCTCGATCCGGTACAATAACGGTGCAATTGTGATAAGCGGATATCTGTTAACGGGAATGAGGTTGTTCATGAACCTTGTATATTAACGGAGAAGTGTCAAATATAGAAAATTGTTCATATCTGACACTTCACACAAATAATATCCCCGGTATCCGGGCAGAACCATTATTATCTTCCGATAGTCTGGCTTCTGCTGTCGCTTTCCACCTCAACCTTCCGGTCGATCTTCTTCACATTTTTACCTTTATTGAATTTATATGAATATGAGAACTGTATAAAATTTCCAAAGTCTATCCTGGTGGCATTTGATGAATTGAAAGCAGGGGTTTCAGTTTCTGTCCACTGGAACTTGACCCTCCCGGTAAAAGGAAGCAACCAGAATACTCCAAGGTTATGATCCTTTATCTGCTGCTGGAAACCGCATCCATAAAGAGGTTTGCTGTAGGTTTTCGACTGCGCGTTTATATTCACTCCATTATAGGCAAAGTACAGGAAGGCTGTGGATTTCTTCTTCTTGTCGAGGTTAGCAAAAGCGTATCCTGTTACTGCATACGAGAAATAGTTTCTTTCAGGAATTGAGAATGATGGCTCAGAGTAGCCGTTATAATGACCTTTGAAAACTCTAATGTTAAGATTCACATACCAAAGCATCGTATTGACACCACCTCCTGCTTCATACCCGTCCAGAAGATTGAATGGTTTCGAGAGAGTCGTAATTGTACCGTCAACAGGTGATTGGATTATCATATACCTGTTTCCGGTTTTATTTGAAAAGAATTCATCATATATATAAGGTGAGAAATAATTACTCCCGAAATTCCAGGTATATGTGAGTTGCAGCCTGTCACGGTAATCCGGTCTCAGATCGGGATTCCCCTGGGTTATCATAAAATCCTGGCTTATTTTCCAGGCAGGATTCATTTCATAGATTCCGGGACGGTTTATTCTCCTGTTATAAGTCAGTTTTACATTGTGGGATGCTGAGATCTTATACTGAATATTTGCCGATGGCAGGAAACATGAATAGTCAGGTTCGCTTACAGAATCAGCCATGATATGACTGTTCTCAACCCGTAACATTGACTGGAATCCGAATTTTTTGAGATTGAGAGTGATTCCTCCATAAGCGGAATTACGCAACTCGGAATATTCAAACAGGTTATTCTCTTCATGGTTGTTTATTGTGAAATCATAATTCATCAGCTGGTAATATCCCTGGTAGCCTGCCTCAATTTTGGCAAAAAGACCAAGAGGATGCACGTAGTCGACCTTTGTTGATATATAATTCCTGCTGTTAAGGTTATCTTCCTGCCTCGAATAAGTGCCGATGATTACATCGCTGTTGTATGGATATGTAGTATTGGTGAAATGGTTTCCATCGGCGGAGCTGAAAGTATAAAAGCTTGCTTCCGCAGTCAGTTCCTGTACAGGTTTGCTGAACAGTCTCTTATAAAACAACGAACCTGATGTCTCATCACTGTGGAGCTTTGTAGTTGTCAGCGAAGCTATATTATTCAGAGGATTATCGCCTTTGTACAGGGTCGTATTGTTTGGTATATTGACTTTCTGACCTATTGGCTTATAGCTGATATTAAAGCTCAGGTTGTTCTTTTCATTCATATAATAATCGAAACCGGTATTGATGCTCGACATGTTAACCTTTATTCCTCCGTCGCCGCTCATTCTTGTGAGTGAATCGATTGCAAGGAAACGGTTCTCGTTTTCTGTTGTGAGGTCAAGAGCCTGGTATATAGCCATTCCTGTGACATAAAAAGTGATCTTTCCGGCAGCATAATCCAGGCTCCCTGTTGCGGCGGTGGTAACCTTGTTGAAGGGCTTCAGGCTTCCTGCAACATTACCGCTCATGCCATAACGCGCTTCTTTTCTCAGGACGATATTGATTACACCATCTATATTGCCTGCATACTTGCCGGAAGGATTTGTTATCACTTCCACACTTTGAATATCAGTCGGCAGCAACCTGGCCAGGTATTCCCTGTCACGTTGTCTTCCATCCACCTGGATGATGAAGTTACTGCTTCCATTCAGGGTTATATTGTTCTGGAAATCGACATTGACCTGAGGTATTTTTTTCAGGACTTCATAACCGTTACTTGAAGCCTTTGAAATCACCTCAGGCACCTTATAAACAGTTCTGTCGACCATTTCCTCTCCCTTGAGACGTTCACCGACTACAGTTACTTCACCCAATGAAGCCGTCATTTCAGCAAGAAAAATTGTATCTGCCACTATTTCCTTCTGGCCTTCTGCCAATACCACTGTTCTTCCCGATGGTCTGTAACCCACGAAACTTGCCTTCAGGAAATATTCTCCTGGTTTTACCCGTTCCAGCAGATATCCGCCATCAGTCAATGTAATTACACCTGTTAACATTGTTGAATCCGGTAGTTGCAGTAGTGCAACCGATGCAAACTGTACCGGGTTTTTATCTTTCTCGTAACAAACTTTTCCTTTTATGTTTTGGCCGCTGGCGGCAAATGTGACTGCCAGCAGGATCAGAATTAAATATTTTTTCATTAATTAATATTATTACTTCACTAAAACAAGCTTTGATTCACTGTTGATATCCATTGGCATCTGCATGCTGAATCCGGGAGCGCTTATTGCGAGTTCACCCGCGATATGTGTTTTTGCATTCTCTGAGACGATCAGCCCGGTCATCGTATCGATTATGAGAGTCGATTTGCTCAAACCCTGCAGATTACCGTAGCTTACAGATGCTCCTCCTGATTTTATAGGGGCGGCGTTATCAGATGCTTTTATAGCTGATTCGGCTGTAATGTTTGCATAATTGTTTTCAATACCTTCGAGCTGATACGTGGTAATTACATCGAGCATCATCCCCCCCGAGAATGTCTTTTGTGTCCGGGTCCATTTTTCACCCTTCGAAACCTGCTTTCCCGGGAGCGACCAGGTGAACCCTTCTATCATTGTCTTTAGAGAGCTCTCATTCACCGTGTTTATTGCCTGTGACTTGATTGCGGCGGCTGTGGGCCCGGTAAGAGCTATTGAGGCTGTGTCTTTCAGAATAACATCTGAAAGCATCCTGGCATTCACTATTTCAATCGGTTTGCCTGAGTAATCGAGCTTTACATACATTGCATTTTTACTGAGCCTGTTCATAACACAGGATAGCACATCAGCCGCTTCGGAAGATTTGATGTCACTTTCTTTCACAGAGCTGATTTCCATGATCTTACCCATCGCATTTGTTGTTGTGATCAGGGTGTCGAAACGCATTTCAGCCACTATAAATTCCGGCGTTGAATCAATCATCTTAAGTGTAAGGACATAGTTTACCTTAGAATCAGTGGATTGCTGATTCCCGTTTATGGTTTGAGACACAGTCTGATCCGATAAAGATTTCAGACAATAAGTCTTATTCTTTTCCAGGTTCATCCGGAGCATGGCGGTTTGTGCCATCAGAGAAAAACCGAACAGGATTACAATTCCTGATAACAGAATTTTTTTCATCGTTTA
The DNA here is from genome assembly GCA_963744745.1 of uncultured Bacteroidota bacterium. Lineage (GTDB taxonomy): Bacteria > Bacteroidota > Bacteroidia > Bacteroidales > VadinHA17 > LD21. Next base: position 1,347,574 of record CAVUVD010000014.1, read on the forward strand.
TTTTGTTTTAAAAGTGTGTAAATGTACTCAGACCCGAAGTATAATTCACAAGTTTAATCGGCGAGAGATGTATTATTACCGGTGAAACGCAGTAACCGGCAGGCGTCTCAAAACAACGATCTTCATTTCACAAATCCCTTCACAAGTTCAGGATTCATTGCTACTTATGCATGACAGGGTAAATCAAAATTCTAAAATCATTAATCCTTGTTCTTAAATCCCTTTTGATTAACGAATACTGATTAACGATTTTTGATTTACGAATAGTATCCCAGATGATTGGTACCCAATCGCATAAGATGCTTCACTTCACTGCGTTCCGTTGCTGCTAATGACAAACTGTGTATCTAATTGGTACACAGCCTTAAAAGATCCTTCACTTCGCTTCGCTGCTAATGACAAGTTTTGTAGATAATTGGTACTCAATCGCAAAAGATGCTTCACTTCACTGCGTTCCGTTCAGCATGACAGGCGCAATTGGAGGAGTTTGGGGGAGTGAAGAGACGCATTTTGCAGAGAAATTGTTCCTGGAGCTGGTTTGAATCAAAATGCGCCTCTTCACTCCCCCTCATCACCAAAGAATAATGTCATCCTGAAGGAGCAGACCAGTGAGAATAAACCGATAACCTGAAGATTACATTGGTTTGCGACTGAAGGATCTTTTGCTTCATATTGAATTTATGTCCCAAGCGTATTCAAAAGCAAACAGGAACAGTATTTGAACCTTCATTTCCCGGATGACCACTAATATATTGTTGTTGCCTCTTGCTTTCAGGCCTTTTGATTAAACGAATACTGATTAACGATTTTTGATTTACGAATAGTAACCGGCAGGCGTCTCAAAACAAACGGTCTTCATTTCACAAATCCCTTCACAAGTTCAGGATTCATTACTACTTATGCATGACCGGCGTAAATCAAAATTCTAAAATCGTTAATCCTTGTTCTTAAATCGTTTTTGATTAAACGAATACTGATTAACGATTTTTGATTTACGAATAATATCCTGATGATTGGTATCCAATTGCATAAGATGCTTCACTTCACTGCGTTCCGTTGCTAATGACAAACTGTGTATCTAATTGGTACACAGCCTTAAAAGATCCTTCACTTCGCTTCGCTTCGTTCAGGATGACAATCGCGGTTGGAAGGTATGGGGGAGTGAAGAGACGCATTTTGCAGAGAAATTGTTCCTGGAGTTGGTTTGAATCAAAATGCGCCTCTTCACTCCCCCTCACACCAAAGAATATTGTCATCCTGAAGGAGCAGACCAGTGAGAAAAACCGATAACCTGAAGATTACATTGGTTTGCGACTGAAGGATCTTTTGCTTCATATCCCAAGCGTATTCAAAAGCAAACAGGAACAGTATTTGAACCTTCATTTCCCGGATGACCACGAATATATTGTTGTTGCCTCCAGCTTTCAGGCCTTTTGATTAACGAATACTGATTAACGATTTTTGATTTACGAATAGTAACCGGCAGGCGTCTCAAACAACGATCTTCATTTCACAAATCCCTTCACAAGTTCAGGATTCATTACTACTAATGCATAACAGGGTAAATCAAAATTCTAAAATCATTAATCCTTGTTCTTAAATCCCTTTTGATTAACGAATACTGATTAACGATTTTTGATTTACGAATAATATCCTGATGATTGATATCCAATTGCATAAGATGCTTCACTTCGCTGCGCTGCGTTGATAATGACAAGCTATGTATATAATTGGGACACAGCCTTAAAAGATCCTTCACTTCGCTTCGCTTCGTTGCTAATGACAAGTTCTTAAATAATTGTTTTACAATATTATAAGATCCTTCACTTCGCTGCGTTGCGTTACTAATGACAAGTTTGTATATAATTGGTACTCAATCGTAAACGATGCTTCACTTCACTGCGCTGCGTTCAGCATGACAGGCGCAATTGGTGGAGTTCGGGGGAGTGAAGAGACGCATTTTGCAGAGAAATTGTTCCTGGAGCTGGTTTGAATCAAAATGCGCCTCTTCACTCCCCCTATTACCAAAGAATAATGTCATCCTGAAAGAGCAAACCAGTGAGAGTAAACCGATAACCTGAAGATTACATTGGTTTGCGACTGAAGGATCTTTTGCTTCATATCCCAAGCGTATTCAAAAGCAAACAGGAACAGTATTTGAACCTTCATTTCCCGGATGACCACGAATATATTGTTGTTGCCTCCGGCTTTCAGGCCTTTTGATTAACGAATACTGATTAACGATTTTTGATTTACGAATAGTAACCGGCAGGCGTCTCAAACAACGATCTTCATTTCACAAATCCCTTCACAAGTTCAGGATTCATTGCTACTTATGCATGACAGGGTAAATCAAAATTCTAAAATCATTAATCCTTGTTCTTAAATCCCTTTTGATTAAACGAATACTGATTAACGATTTTTGATTTACGAATAGTAACCGGCAGGCGTCTCAAAACAACCATCTTCATTTCACAAATCCCTTCACAAGTTCAGGATTCATTACTACTTATGCATGACCGGCGTAAATCAAAATTCTAAAATCGTTAATCCTTGTTCTTAAATCCCTTTTGATTAACGAATACTGATTAACGATTTTTGATTTACGAATAATATCCTGATGATTGGTATCCAATTGCATAAGATGCTTCACTTCACTGCGTTCCGTTCAGCATGACAGGCGCAATTGGAGGAGTCTGGGGGAGTGAAGAGGCGCATTCTGCAGAGAAATTGTTCCTGGAACTGGATTGAATCAAAATGCGCCTCTTCACTCCCCCTCATACCAAAGAATAATGTCATCCTGAAGGAGCAAACCAGTGAGAGTAAACCGAGAACCTGAAGATTACATTGGTTTGCGACTGAAGGATCTTTTGCTTCGTATTGAATTTATGTCCCAAGCGTATTCAAAAGCAAACAGGAATAGTATTTGAACCTTCATTTCCCGGATGACCACTAATATATTGTTGTTGCCTCCGGCTTTCAGGCCTTTTGATTAAACGAATACTGATTAACGATTTTTGATTTACGAATAGTAACCGGCAGGCGTCTCAAAACAACCATCTTCATTTCACAAATCCCTTCACAAGTTCAGGATTCATTACTACTTATGCATGACCGGCGTAAATCAAAATTCTAAAATCGTTAATCCTTGTTCTTAAATCGTTTTTGATTAACGAATACTGATTAACGATTTTGATTTAGGAATAGTATCCCAGATGATTGGTATCCAATTGCATAAGATGCTTCACTTCGCTGCGCTGCGTTGCTAATGACAAGCTATGTATATAATTGGGACACAGCCTTAAAAGATCCTTCACTTCGCTTCGCTTCGTTGCTAATGACAAGTTCTTTAAATAATTGTTTTACAATATTATAAGATGCTTCACTTCGCTGCGCTGCGTTGCTAATGACAAGTTTGTAGATAATTGGTACTCAATCGCAAAAGATGCTTCACTTCACTGCGCTGCGTTCAGCATGACAGGCGCAATTGGTGGAGTTCGGGGGAGTGAAGAGACGCATTTTGCAGAGAAATTGTTCCTGGAGCTGGTTTGAATCAAAATGCGCCTCTTCACTCCCCCTATTACCAAAGAATAATGTCATCCTGAAAGAGCAAACCAGTGAGAGTAAACCGATAACCTGAAGATTACATTGGTTTGCGACTGAAGGATCTTTTGCTTCATATCCCAAGCGTATTCAAAAGCAAACAGGAACAGTATTTGAACCTTCATTTCCCGGATGACCACGAATATATTGTTGTTGCCTCCGGCTTTCAGGCCTTTTGATTAACGAATACTGATTAACGATTTTTGATTTACGAATAGTAACCGGCAGGCGTCTCAAACAACGATCTTCATTTCACAAATCCCTTCACAAGTTCAGGATTCATTGCTACTTATGCATGACAGGGTAAATCAAAATTCTAAAATCATTAATCCTTGTTCTTAAATCCCATTTGATTAACGAATACTGATTAACGATTTTTGATTTACGAATAACCGGCAGGCGTCTCAAACAACCATCTTCATTTCACAAATCCCTTCACAAGTTCAGGATTCATTACTACTAATGCATAACAGGGTAAATCAAAATTCTTAAATCGTTAATCCTTGTTCTTAAATCCCTTTTGATTAACGAATACTGATTAACGATTTTTGATTTACGAATAATATCCCCGTTAGTCTGATTGTCACTGTGGAATAGGCGGAGATTACTACTTCTCAACAAGGTTGAAACCCTGTTTTTGCCAGAATCCGGTAATATTTCCCCATTTTACCACGAGGCGTTTGCCTTTTTCAGTGTTCCAGTCTTTTTCGATATCATTATGGCATTTTCTGCCAAGACCTTTCCTGGTATGATGACAGAACCTGCATTCAAGCGGCTGATACCCTGTTCCGAACAGCTCACATAATTCATCCTTCAGGAAGGTACAGCCTTCGGATGATAAAATGTTTAGCGCATAGTTACATTCGTTTCCTTTGAAGGCAGGAGAGAGTACGGCGAAAGTTCTTTCAGGTGAGATCTCTACCATCATCCGTGTTGAATATCCGGCTTCGATTGCCTTTGCGGCTTCTTCAACCGTCCACCATCCGGGTCTTATGCAGTAATTCCGGCATGTTATGCAGGAGCATGGATCAGATGGCGGGTATTTAACCTTAAGATCTTTATGGGCGGCCATGGACTAAGTCATTCCGGCTTCCGGGTAGTCCCGGCAGGGACCCCTGGTCAGCTTAAAGGCTTAAGATACACAATAAAATGACATGTCTTACCTCCCCGCCTGAGACTTTCTGCCACATCAACCCGGAATGGTCTGCCCAGTGCGGTCTCAAATACAGCCTTGTGGGTGTTACGTGTACACTCACAGTGAATATCGTTGGGTTTGGGTGTCCGATAGTTTGCTGCGGGACAATAGCAGGTTTTAGAGACCTCTCCGTATCTTATATGCACTTCATCCCCGCTTTTCCAGATTTCGAAATTCTTCTTGTAAGCTTCAATTAGCTTATCGAGATCTCCTTCACCGGCAATCGCAATATCTTTCTTGAACTGGTGCCTGTTAAAGCAGGCGACACCACATCCTGCAACTAACTTCTCCTGCATCTCCCTGCTGAGGTTTTTATCCATAGATTCAAGAAGGTCGGAGAGCCAGTTCTGTATGAAGTTTTTCTGTGATTCAAGAATTTTAACCTTATCGTCCTGGGGAATGACATTTTCATCAGAGGCATTCAGTCTGCCGATCATAAGAGGGCATACGCCAAGCATAGCAAGTTTTTGGGAGAATGATTTACGGTCCATGGTAGAGTATTTGGTTTAATACAAAGACCCGTATAATTATAAATACCCTATTTATAAACAGGCCGCTCCTACAGAGCTCTTCAATCAAAATTCCGGATTATCTTACCTACAAACAGGCCGCTCCTAAGGAGCTCTCCGAATCGCATATGGGGGTTTTTTTGACAAACAGTTCCACCACTGTTGAGCAATTATTGATTTATTATTAACTGGCCGAGTAAAATTGTTAAAGCCGCGTAGCGGCGATCTGTTTGTAATAAAGCAAGCTGTACTCATGATTTTTTGAGCCAAGTAGCGGCGGCCTGTACTTCCTTCGCAGAAGTGAAATCATCTGATAACGAAATTCCTGATCCCTTCCGAATCAAAATCACAATTGAGCCATTCATCGTCAATCTCTGCCCCGCATTTCCTGTACAGTTCAATTGCTGAATAGTTCCAGTTCAAAACCTGCCACCTGACTCTCTTGCAGTCCTGAGCCCTCGCAGTTTCGAATATCTTTCCAAGGAGGGCGGATCCGATATGGTGCCGCCTGAAATCTTTACTTATATAGAGATCATCAAGATAAAGAGATTTGCCGACCCAGGTAAAATAAGCAAAGAAATACAAAGCCATTCCGATGATCCGGTGATCTTCTGTTTCGGCAACAAAGCATCTGAAAAGATCTTTCTCTTTTTTCATCAGTTCTGCCGTATTTGTGACCTTTTCAGGTGATTTTTCAAAATCGGCGAGCTCCTTTATCAATGTAAGTACTGCGGGGAAATCATCTTCTGATGCTTCCCTGAGAGTGAATTTAAATGAGTGATAATTTTCTTCCTTTGGCGGGTTCATAAAAAACGATCAGAGATCTGAGAAACTCTGGTTTCTGGCTATTACATAATATGTTTCACTTGACAGAGAGTCTGTAATCTCGACAATAACATCAACATTGAATTTTTCTTCTTCAGAATTTCCAGCATTAACCTGTGTTAACATGAACTTCGCCATTCCCGTCTGTGATGTCGCCGGAGATGATGCCCAGGTATCCTCCTCCTTTACAACGAAGATATTCCTTATATATACATTTTTTGGAATCTGCTGGTTGCGTGCGTCGAGAAGATATATCAGTGCCGTAATACTGTCGGAGGAGTTCCCGTTTTTCCCTGAAATATTGCTGCACAGGTATGTTTCAAGGAAATACCTGTTTGTATCCATCTCAACAGTATCTGAGCAGAGCTCATAGATCTGACCTATAATGCTCCCGGAACCAGATGGTATATCATGGTTATTCTTGTAAACGACCGACAGGATGATTCCGGTCAGAAGAAAGGAGATACTGAAGTTTCTCATCTGGACTGATTACTTAAATTTTAACAGCGAAATCCGTGCCAGTTTTCCGTTAAAAAGTTTATACAAGTTAAATAAAATGATCTTCAGTACCAAATAATTTGACCTAAAAAAATAGTTAAATTTTAATTAAATATACTGAACTGGTTTATTAAGCTCTTTATTGCTTTTCTGCAAGGGACAAAGTATGTGAAAGCAGCTCAATACCACCGGCAGCTCCATGGCCCGGGATAACAATTTTTGCCCTGTTGAACTTCCTCATAACATTTTCAATTGTTGAGCCGTAATCGGTCAGGCTTCCATCAGCAGTATTTCCAAGGTTGTCAAGGCTAGTGCTTTTACACATACATCCTGCAAATAAAATCTCTTCCGATGGTATCCAGACTACGATATTATCCATTGAATGAGCAGCACCGGGGAACCAGCATAAGATTTTTTTGCCGCCAAGAGTCAGTTCCAGAGAATCTTTAAAACCATGATCGGGGACGGGCAGGTTTTTTGACCTTGCTGTTTCAATAGTCTTCTGACTGGCAAAAGAAGGTACCTGCACAGACTTCAGATATGATAGCCCACCCATACAGTCTTCGTGCCAGTGATTTGGAACAAATCCTTTAATCTTCAGGTTCAGTTTTTCGGTGATGTAATCGCATAGTATCCTGGTGAGTGAATCTGTCGGCGGTGTATCAAATAGAAAAGCTTCATTTTTTTGTACAAAAATGACTCCATTTGATGAATATCTTCTTGGTCCCGTTTCAAGATAAGATACATGTATGTACGCATTTCCGGAGAGTCTGATCAGTTCAATATCTTCGGAAACATTAATAATCTCCTGTGATTTGACTGTAATAAGAAAACACAGGAATAAAGAAAGCAGGGTTATTTTTTTCATGGCTGCAGAATTTAATACCGAAAATACAAAGAACTGTCTGGTTGGACAAAGATTTCCGAAACATATTCTTTTATTTATCGGGAATACTCAGAGCAGGGTCCTGATTACATTGATCAGTTGAGGTTTTGAATGTAATCCGGCCTGGCGGTATTTCATCTCGCCATTTTTAAAGATCATTAAGGTGGGAACGCCCCTGATATCAAATTTTGTTGCGATCTGAGGATTCTTATCGACATCGATCTTGATAACCTTTACCTTGTCACCCAACTCGGAAGCTATTTCCTTCAGGATGGGAGACTGTATCTTGCAGGGCCCGCACCACTCGGCATGAGCATCAATCACGACCGGTGTCGAAGACTGGATAATCTCGTTGAAGTTACCTTTCATATCTGTCAGATTTTTTTCATCATAACAAAGATAAGGTTGTAAAGGTTGTAAAGGTTGTAAAGGTTGTAAAGGTTGTGAGGTTGTAGAGGTTGTAGAGGTTGTAAAGGTTGTTAGAGGCAAGATTTTTCACATGGGTAAAGCAGAGTTTCATTGATTATTCACTGAGATTGTCGTCTCCAGTCCTGAGCTTTTTGTTCCCGCAGATCCCGCAGATTAAAATCCACGCAGATTTACGCAGATATTAATCAGGGGAGCAGCGGGTTGAGGGCAAACCAACCAGCTCTCCCTCTCTACGCTTTACGCTCTCTTCTTCTCTGCGTTCTCTGCGAACGTTGGCTCGTGGGCCGGTAACTTTGCGTTCTCTGCGGTTTCATTTTACTTGGTTTTATAGATTTAAATCAAAAATCCTGTCACATTGATAGAAAACTGCCGTCTTTTACAGGCAACTTTTTCCACATAAAAAATAATACCGTCAGAAACACAATATTTCTCCGGCATTGCGTTGAAGTAGTATCTCTATAATACAATTATTTCTCATCAAATGGGATTTTTTAACAGAAAGAAGAGCAACGGAATTCCCGAAAGCTCCGGCAATGAGGGAATGCCGAAACTTACCTCAGGCAGGATTCCAGGCAATGATTCAAGTCTATTCAATCCGGGAGAAACCAAAGGACTCGATTCCATTTATGCTTTTCTGCAAAATGATTATGAGTCGAGAGGATATAATGACGCACTCATAAATCCGGATGAAAGTTACAAGTCAGATAATATAAGGCTTATTCAGCACGATCTGATGATCCTTATCGACAGGACTGCAACCTACTATGAAACGCTTCTGCGGGAGACAGATTTTCATATAAGTTCCAGGAGCAGGGCAGGATTGATCGATCTTGTAGAGGAGCTGAAGATAAAGAAGGAAGTAACTGCAGACCACCTTGGGAAAGTACACCAGATAAAAGCAGAAGCTTCAAAAGGGGAGGGCGCATCTCAGCGGATAGTGCTTTCTTATCAGCGTGGTTTCATGAGAGGGCTCTACGCAATATCGCAATCTAAGTTATTTAACGGAAATTTATAATCAGATGAAAGATCTCTGGCTGAAGCTGGGTTGTTATATCACCGGCTATAATTATACAATCATAAAAAATTCGAGCGAGGCAAGCGCGAAGACCGTAAAAAAATACCTGTCTGCAATTATTATTGTAAGTATCCTATGGGGCTTCATCGGTTATACTTTTGCCCAGAGATATCTGCATACAGGTGTTTTTGGCTCTTCGATAGTCTCCCTGGTGCTGGTCATTATTGTCATCCAGATCGAACGGCAGATTATACTTTCGATGGGTAAGAACAACCTTGTTCCGGTGTTCAGGACATTAATTGGTGTAGTTATGGCCGTTATAGGTTCTGTTATTATCGATCAGATCATATTCAGGGAAGACGTTGAAAAAGTTAAGATCAGCAATCTCCAGGCTGAGGTCAATAATATTCTCCCTGTGAAAACACGGGAGCTTGATTTCCAGATAAGCCAGATTGACTCAGCCATAATGGTAAAAGAGGCAGAAAGAAGCGCTCTTATTGACGAGATTACAAAGAAACCTTTTATCAAGAGCGCATCATCCGAAACACGGCACTTTCAGATGCAGAAGAATACCGCTGCAGGAGACGTCAGGGACACGCTTGTGAAACGGACCGATCTGGCACTCAATGATGTTGTTAATCCGAAAACCTCTTTATTACCGGATATCGAGGAACAGATAAACCAGCTCAGAAGCCAGAAAAATGAGAAAGAAAATAACAAAATAAATATCAGGGAAGAGCTTGAAACGGAACTCGGATCAAAAACAGGGTTCCTTGATGAACTGAAGATACTGTTCTCCATATTGCTATCTTCCTGGATCGCAATGATTGTGTGGTCAATGTTCTTCCTTTTCCTCATGTCAATAGAAGTACTTGTACTGGTAAATAAATTTGGTGAAGAGAAAACTGATTATGAATCGATTATCCTTCATCAGAAAGATGTAAGAATAAAAATGCTTGACAAGCTATCTGAATAGTTTATTCGTGCCTCAGGCAGTCGGCGGGGTTCTTGCGCGCAATATGCCAGGTATGCCAGCTCGTTGTGAGTAAGGTGAAGGCGATAGTTAAACCTCCTGAGAGAACGAAAAACCACCAGCTTAAACTGATTCTGAAAGCAAATCCTGCAAGCCATTTTTGCATGATGACCAAGATTACCGGGATCGAAATCAGAAGCGAGACAAGTATCCACCTGATGAACTCCATATTAAGCATGACAATTATCCCGCGGGAAGTTGACCCGGCTACTTTTCTTATTCCTATCTCCCTGGTTTTTGCATCTGTTGTAAACACCACAAGTCCGAATAATCCGATACAGGAAATTAACAGCGACAGTATTGATACGTAAGTCATTATTCTCATTATTGTGGTATCTTTTTTATACATCTTCTGAAAATCTTCACTCAGAAAAGAAAACTCAAAAGATGTTCCGGGGAATAATTCCTCCCAGCGTGTTTTAAGGAATCCTATAAGCTCCCTGATATTTCCTGATGAGACTTTCACCATCAGGTTATCGAACAACTCGGGATAAAATGCAAGTGCAACAGGTTCGATACCTGTACGGAGTGATTTGAAGTTGAAATCTCTTACAACACCGATGACAGTTCCTTTACCAATTATATCGATCTGCCTTCCGACAGGATCCTTCCAGCCAATATTCTTAACAGCAGATTCATTCAATATATACTGCCTGTTTTGTTGCAGTGTTCCTGTACGAAAATCTTCTCCTGAAATCAATTCAATTTTAAGAGTTTTGATAAAATCATTATCAACCGGTATCCAGCTTATCATATTTGTAATGTCATTTTCCTGAAGACCTTCCCACCATACATTCTGGAAATATCCCTGCCTTCCCGGAAAATAGCACATAGCCGAGGCACTGATAATTTCTGGATTATCCAGTATCTCCCTTTTATAGAGCTCGTACCTGGGTCTTACATCTGCCTGGTAAACAGGGATTACTATCACCTGTTCATGAACAAGACCAAGATCTTTGTTTTCAACAAATTTCATTTGTCCCCTGATGATCAGGGTGCAGGAGATCAGTATTATAGAAACAAGAAACTGGAATATCACAAGCGCTCTTCTCAGGTTCCTGAGAGACCCTGCCTTACCCTGGATTATCTCAGAACGGATTGAGGAAACAGGTTTAACAGATGAGAGGAAAAACGCCGGGTAACTGCCTGACAACAATGAGATCGAAACAAGAAGCAAAATCAGGAAACCGATAACCCCCGGATTGACAAGGGAACCAACACTCACAGGAAGATCAATGATTTTTTTTACAAGAGGCATTGTGAACCAGCATAGGAATATCGCAACCAGGAACGAGATAGTTGTTATCGCAAACGATTCGGAGAGGAATTGCCCTATCAATTGCCTGTTACCGGCTCCTGACACCTTCCTTATCCCGGCCTCTTTTCCTCTCACCGTAAACCGTGCCGTTGCAAGGTTCATATAGTTGATACAGGCAACAAAAAGAACCAGCAACAACACGGAAGCAGCTATATAAATTGTTCTGATATCCGTATTTGTGGTCAGATCGGAACGTAGATTTGAATGCAGGTGTATCCTCAGCAGTGGCTGCACATGCAGCTGGATTCCTTCGGAATTGGGGATTTTTTTGACAAATTCCGGTAACTTGCTGCTGATGCTACTGTAAGAATTATCATTTGCTGAAAGAATATAAGTAGAGTAGTTCCAACTGCCCCATTCCAGGTTGTTCCTCATCTCTGAAAATGAGCAGATGAAAGAATATTGTATCTGCGAATTCTGCGGAGCATCTTTCGTTACTCCTTTTATCTCGTATGGCTTCCTGAAATCTCCAAAATCGAAAAATAATGTTTTACCAACAGGATCCAAACCGGCATAATACTTCCGGGCAGTCGATTCATTTATGACCACGGAACCCGGATTGACCAGTGCTGTTTCCGGATCACCTGAAATCAGATTGAATGAAAAAATTCTGAAAATGGATGGATCAGCAAGCTTAATATCTTCGCTGAACTGGTCATTTCCCGTGTTTACCAGCACCCTGCCTAACGATCCGAACCTGACAAATTCAGTTATTTCAGGAATTTCATTCTTTAAAGCCTGACCCAATGGGGCGGGTGTAAGCGCAAATTTGTCAACAGATTCACCGGCTTCAAAATCAACTACAACCCTGAATATCTTCCTGGCATTCGAATGGAACCTGTCAAAGCTCAGCTCGAATTTCAGCCAGGCTAAAAGGATCATTACAAGTAACATTGTAAGGGAAAGTCCCGAAATATTTATAAGTGAAAATCCCGGATTCCTTTTAATGTTCCTGAACGAATGAAGCAGATAATGTGGCAACATGTTTCCGGATATGAGTTAACGGAAATTATTGTTCAAATTATATGCCGGGGCCATATCTCTCTGTTATCCAGCGTTTAAATAATCAGATTAATTTGAAACTGTAAAAAATATTTACATGTAACCGTAAAAATATTAGACCGCTTTTTGAAGATTATTTTTTCGGACGCAAATATATACTGAGAAATAATATTCATTAGATTGCAACGTTTTTCGGGGATCAAATTCGGATTATTAAATCTAACTATTTCTAAAATGCTTAATATAAGGGGGCTTTTGCTTGGCAATTTCCGTGTTTTCTCTGATATATCCCAATTCCGGCTCGCACCAATAACGCTTTTAACAGGGCCGAACGCTTCCGGGAAAAGTACCGTAACCGGATCAATATCATTTCTTAAAAATCTTAATACCGGTTCTCTGCCTTTTCGTGTGAGGCTCGATGCGGGTAAAAATCCCATAGGAAGTTTCGATATGCTGAGCAGTCACAAATCGCAGGACAAACTTGTCAGTATAGGGTATGATCTTTATAATATTATACTTGGTGAGAATCTCAGAGTGGTTTTAACGTTGGAAAAGGGGAGAAATTTCGAAGCCTGTGTAAGAAATATCAGTGTAAGATATGATGGAGGAAATCTCTTTGATCTTACTTTCGAACAAACCAGGATAAAAACCCGTATCGGGGTCGATTACCTGTTCGATAAGCTCCAGGAAATAAAGAGCGAAAAAAAACGCTACCAGGAGCTTGAGAACAATTTCCGGCGAATAAGATCCTCATCAGGATCCTATAAAGAAATCCAGACTGATGAGGAAGAAAGCCAGGTGAGGATATTCCATGTAGATAACGATCTGAAACGAAAGAACCTGTGTGATTACCTGAAGAGTTGTAATATAACTGCTGCAGATTATGAGAGACTGTTTTACTTTTACGGGAAGCACAGGATTACCACGGGAAATGACGGGGCAGAAAGCGACCTGATAAAGAAAGCAGGGAAGGTTGTAACTGATTACGCTGATGATCAGATACTTTTCAATAATGAATTACTGTTAAAAATACTTGAGATACCTTCGGCATCTCTTGATATTCACCATTTAAAAATGATGATAAGCAAGGTATTCCCGGAGCTGTACGATTGCCTTGTATTATTGAATAACCCCGATTCGCTGAATAATATTGTTGATCTTCTGAGAAGCTACGATTATGCTTCATGGGAAAAGGAGTTCCTCGAGCTTGATATTTCATCATCCAAAAGGATTAAAGGTATAGATGCTGCCGGTGAATTGTCCTCCGCAATCGATCATCACCTCCAGGCAAGATTTGACAGGTCAAGATTCTTCAGGGCGGTTACAGAGCTCAGCATGACCCGGGAAGGATTTGTTCAGTCATATCACAGGTATAAAAATATCAGGGCATTATCATCCTTCTGTTCCCTTGTACTTGAAAAGATCATGTACGATATGAAAACTGATATTGAAAGATCAGATCATTTGCAGTTTCATGATATAAACCCGGGTATTTCAGTGAGTTTTGACCATCCGATGCATGACCTGTTAAGAAGTTATTCTGCTGACAGGGACAAAGATAGTTTCCTGAAGACATGGATGAGAAACTTCAGGATATGTGATGATTTTTCGGTCGATACACCGGTAAAGGGACTGGGATATTTCCCGGGGATAATGAAAAACGATGAAAAGAATCCCCTTGTTGCAGAGGGATCAGGCTCTAACCGGCTTTTGATGATGCTCCTGGGAATAATAAATTCAAAACAGTTTTGTAACCTTCGTGATTATAATGATGATCTGAACTTTTATCCGGGTACTATTATTCTCGAACAGCCTGAATCAGGTCTGCATCCGTCCTGGCAATCGAAGCTTCCTGACATGTTTGCCGATGCCAGGAAAAAGTTCAACCTGAATTTTATTATCGAAACACACAGTGAATACGTGATTAACAAGCTGCAATACCTGGTGGCAACCGGAAAGCTGAATAAGGATGATGTTGTGATCTATTATCTGGATAGCAGGTGCCAGAATGCGTCTCCGCGGATTGTTGAAATAGGGATGGACGATAAGGGAAATCTTTCGAAGGATATTCCCGGAGCATTTCTCGATGAGGATGACCGCCGGGCACTGGGGTTGTTCAGGCTCAGGAGGGTTAGTAAGAATTAAAAGGAACTTTAACCCCCTGCCTGCGCTAAAAGCCAGCGCACCCACCTGAAGGGGATTCAAATTGTGGATGGCCGGAAAGCTGATGCCGGATGCCGGATGCCGGAAACCTGATGCCTGTGCCGGAAGCCTGATGCCGGACGCCTGAAGCCGTAGCCGTGCACCGTGTACCGTGTACCTTGTACCGTTCGCGTGTTTAAAAAACCTCAAACTAAAAGAATACAGGTCAGAAAATATTTTATAAATTTACGCCGGGAAGCGAAGATTTATTTTTTCCATGATTCCCCGGGTTTAATACCGGGATTTGTAGTTTATGAAATTTTTTCTCATATATCTTCTTATTGGCGTTTTGATGAATTTTGCAGGTCCACTTGCTTCACAGGTCCGGCGGGAAATGAAGGATCTGAGAAGGCAGACTGTGCCTGTTCAGGATGTCATCACCCGTCGAAGGAAACTCCTCACATCAGAAATAATCTTCAGATCGTTAGTAATATTTCTCTACCCTGTTGCCTATGTTCTCTGGTTTGTTGATATTTTCAGGGCAAGGAATGAGAAGAAGGAGAGAGAAGCCAGGCACGAGAGAGTCCGCCAGGCAATACAACGCGACCAGGATAAGATTAAATGGGATATCATCCAGAACAGGAGCTTTATATATTTCAAAGATGCCCAGGGAGGAGGTACGATAAAATGCCATGGTTGTGGTTTTAATGAAGAAATTGTCAGCCATTCACATGGTTCTGATGAGCCACGGCCTTTTACTAGAGGGTACCAGTGCCAGAGGTGCGGTAAATTTCACAAGATCCAGTATCTTGGAAACAGGCTGATTACACCGTATCTTAAGTGCTCATGCGGTGGAGAACTCTCGAATATCAAACCAATATTCTGTCCCAAATGCAAAGCCAGGGATGTTTATTTTATGTGTGAATATGTAACTTAAGGAAGTCGCAATCACGGATTCCTGATCCAGTTCGTCTTCACATTTACAAACTCCTTTATTCCATGTGAAGACAGCTCCCTTCCATATCCTGAATTCCTGGTTCCGCCAAATGGCAATCTTGGATCCGATTTCACAAGTCCGTTTATGAACACTGAGCCGTCGTGAAATTCACGAGCCAGTTCCTGCGCTTTCTCCAGATCATTAGTGAATAGAGAAACACCAAGTCCGAATGTCGTTTTTCCAGCAAGGTTAACGGCCTCCTCTATAGTATCGGCAATTGTAACCGGCGCCACAGGCCCAAATACTTCTTCATCGAATAATGGCATACCGGGGATTACATCAAGCACAAGCGCCGGGCTGAACATGGCTTTATTCCTTTTTCCTCCAAAAGCAACTTTAGCTCCCATTTCTACAGATCTTCTTACCTGGTCTTCAACGGCTTCAGCCTGGCCGATGCTGCTTAATGGTCCTGTCCTTACTGTCTCGTCCAGTGGATCTCCGTACCTGATCGATGCAATTGCTTCACGGAACAATGAAACAAACTCTTCACTTATCTTCCTGTGCACAATGAATCTTTTAGCTGCAATACAGCTTTGACCTGCGTTCTGAAATCTCGCCTGTATCCCGGTTTCAACCGCTTTCCTGATGTCAGCATCCTCAAGGATTATAAATGCATTGCTTCCTCCAAGCTCGAGAACACATTTTTTAAGCAACCTGCCGGCCGATTCTGCAACTTTCCTTCCGGCAGCCTCACTTCCGGTAAGTGAGACAGCTTTCACAATTTCATTCCCGATTATTTTTTCCATCTGTGCTGAACCTACCGCAAGATTGCTGAATGTGGATGAAGGAAATCCGCTGATATCGATAATATTCCCGATCTCATGAGCACACATCTGTACATTCGAGGCATGTTTCAGCACAACTGTGTTACCTGCCATGAGAGTTGGTATGGCAAACCTGAATACCTGCCAGAATGGGAAGTTCCATGGCATTATGCCAAGAATGGTGCCGAGAGGTTCATATGTTATATAACTCGAATCAGCATCACTTTTAATAATCTCCGGCTTAAGGAATTCTTCCGCATTTACAGCATAATGCTCACAGACCCAGGCGCATTTTTCAACTTCAGCCAGAGACTCACCAATTGGCTTGCCCATTTCAGATGATATTAGACGCGCATGTGAATCGGCATTTTTTCTAAGATTCCGGGCAACATTCATCATCAATTGTCCGCGGTGTCTGAAATCTGTTCTTTTCCAGCTTTCGAATGCACGGTCTGACTTGATCAGGATCTTTTCAGCTTCTGCCAGAGACAGCTCAGGAGTCTCTCTTATCAGCTCATTCGTGAAAGGATTGATGCTTTTCAATGACATGGTATATAGAATTTATGAACTAATTTAGAAACAAGGTTTTGAAATGCAATGTTTTAAGAAATTCCTGTTTTTAAATTACAGAAGAGAATTACTACTGTAAACCAGGAACTGTTGTTTGTTGATCCGTAACAACGGACTGTAAACTACAAAACTTTAGCATTGCTGGATTGTTTATTTATGCATAATATATATTAATCAGAAGGTATGAAAATGAAAGAACTTATTTCAGCACTCTTCGTGATATGCCTTTTTATCTTTTCATGCGGGGAAAAGAAGGAAGCTTTCAGAGTGCCTGTCGATTATTCGGAACTCGATAATGGGTTGAAAGTTGTGCTTTCCAGGGATACTACGACCCCGGTGGTTACAGTTGCTGTTTATTATAATATCGGATTCAGGATTGAACCGCGCAACAGGACCGGCTTTGCTCATCTCTTTGAACATATGATGTTCCAGGGGTCAAAAAATCTGCCAAAAGGAACATTCGACACACTGATAACAAATAATGGCGGAATAAATAATGGTTCCACCAGGTTTGACTTTACAAACTATTATGAGGTTGTACCTTCAAATATCCTGGAACCTGTATTATGGGCAGAAGCCGACAGGATGGCCGGCCTGGCAATTAATGATGCTAACCTGAAGAACCAGCAGGGTGTTGTTGTGAACGAGATTAACGGTGCACTGCATAACCAGCCTTATGGCGGTTTCCCCTGGCTGGATATGCCCCAGTATGCAAACACAAACTGGTTTAACGCGCATAACTTTTATGGAGATGTTGAAGATGTTGAGGCTGCCGTGACTGAAGATGTTCAGAATTTTTTCAACACATACTATGCTCCCAATAATGCCGTGCTTATAATTACAGGAGATCTTGATCCAGCAAAAACAAAGGAATGGGTGAAAAAATACTTTGGCCCGATACCTTCGGTCAATCAGCCGGACAAACCAGATCTGGCAGAACCACGTCAGGAGGAAGAAAAAATCTTCAGCAAAGTTGATTCGCTTGCAACACAACCCGCCCTGGCATTCTCATATCACATGCCTGAAAGGAATACTCCTGAATATTATGCAATGGGATTATTGGATCAGATCCTTTTACAGGGCGAGGACAGCAGGTTGTTCCAGGCGCTGGTGAAAGAAAAGGGTTATACAGGAAGCGTCGATGGCGGAATCAACCTTCTCGGAAACATGTTCGATTACAATGGGCCCATGCTATGGACGGGCTACCTGTTCCATGATAATAATGTTCCCGCGGATTCTATTATGATGGTTGTCGACAGCGTTATAGGTAATTTAACTGAGAATCCGGTCAGCAGGGAAGAGATAGACAGGGCCATAGTGAAATTCAGGTCAGATTTTTATGACAGTCTCAGCGATCTTTACAGCGCTGGAACCGCAAATCTGCTTGCATGCTTTGCACTTTTTGATGATGATCCCGGTCAGATAAATTCAATTGAGGAGAAATTCAAGGATGTTACTCCGGAGCTGATCCGTAATACAGCCGCAGATTATTTACGCAGAACAAACCGTACAATTCTTACAATAGTTCCCAAAGCAAATCAGCAGGAGGAGAAAAAATGAGAACACTTTTAAAAATTTTACCAATGTTCCTGTCATTTTCAATGATCTCCACAGCACAGGAACTACCGCCAAAACCAGGTGACCCCAAAGATTTTTCAGTTCCGGAGGTTAAGACTTTCAAACTTGATAACGGTATGAAAGTAACGCTCGTTCCTTTAGGAACCATTCCAAAGGCTGCAGTGAGCCTTGTTATCCGTTCAGGCAACCTGAACGAGGCAGAGAATGAGATATGGCTTGCTGATTTTACAGGCATGCTCATGAAGGAAGGCACTTCGATAAGAACAGGCCAGCAAATTGCTGATGAAACTGCATCGATGGGAGGGACCCTAAGCATTTCAACCGGTGTGGAAACGACAGCCATATCCGGTGACGTACTCTCGGAATTCACACCTGCAATGGCGGAACTTATTGCTGATATCGCAATGAATCCGGTGTTTCCGGATTCAGAAGTGGAACGACTCAGGAACGATATGATCCGTGATCTCAGCATCCAGAAATCACAACCTGCCAATGTTGCGTACGAACAATTCGTAAAGGTTCTGTATCCGGGTCATCCATATGGAAGGTTATTTCCGGACCAGGCAACAATTGAAACATTTGATGCCGGGAAAGCGAGATCTTTTTATGAAGAGAATTTCGGGGCATTACGGTCACATATTTTTGTTGCAGGTGTATTTGATGAGAAGAAAGTCGGGGATGCAATAAGAAAAGCTTTCAGCAGCTGGGAAAAGGGAAAAGAACCCATAATAAACATCCCGCCGGAACCTGATGCCGGAATGATATATTTTGTCAACCGTCCAGGGGCTCCCCAGTCTGTTTTGAATATCGGTATGGCTGTCGCAGATCCATCGAAAGATGATTATATACCCCTGGTAGTCACGAATAACCTTCTTGGCGGATCGTTCACTTCAAGAATAACAAGGAACATAAGGGAAGATAAGGGCTACACATACTCGCCGTACAGCAGGATCAGCTCAAGATTCAGAAATGCAATGTGGATGCAGTTTGCAGAAGTTGGAACCGGTGTAACAGCTCCGTCACTGAAAGAAATAATGTATGAAATAAAAAGTCTGACGGAGGAACCGGTCACTGAGCAGGAATTAACAGGAACCAAGAATTACCTGGGAGGCCGTTTTGTTATGGCTAATTCAACTTATGCAGGCGTAATATCACAGCTTGCTTTTCTCGATCTCCATGGTCTTGATGTCAGCTGGCTTAAAAACTATATAAGTAACATCAGGAAAGTTACAAATGAAGATGTTCAAAATATGATGAAGAGGTACTTCGATCCTGATAAAATCACTATAGTTATCGTCGGGGATAAGGAAAAAGTCGGGAAAGAGGTGGCAGCATTCGGTAAAATTGCTGAAGAATAGATAACTCTCAGACCACAGGCAGGTTATGCCGGGCAATTTTATTCATAAGCAGCCTGATATCTATCGGTTTGGTGATATAATCATCACAACCTGCATCAAG
This sequence comes from uncultured Bacteroidota bacterium, assembly GCA_963744745.1. Lineage (GTDB taxonomy): Bacteria > Bacteroidota > Bacteroidia > Bacteroidales > VadinHA17 > LD21. The sequence goes on from CAVUVD010000014.1 coordinate 1,367,396, forward strand.
GGCGGATTTGATGTCAGTCTGGCTTATGTAAGCCGATTGTGCTATTACCGGTACCTCGGGCTTGATTTTTTTAATCTCCCTTGTCGCGTCCATCCCGTTCAGTTCGGGAAGTCTTATATCCATCAGGATAAGACTTATATTTTCTTTTTTCCTGACCATCTCAACAGCCTCTCTGCCATCTTTAGCCCTGCATGTTACGATATTTGCCCTTGATAATGCTTCCCTGAGCAGGGTATAACTCAGATCATCATCTTCTGCCACAAGAATACACTGACCGGGTACGGTTTCAGGTTCAGCAACTTTTTCCGGTATGTCCTGATTACGGTGTTTGGGAAGTTCGGTAAGTGGAAGAGTGAAATAAAAGACAGAGCCCTTACCGGGTTCCGATTCGAGTCCTATTCTTCCTCCCAGCATTTCAACATATGCTTTCGAGATTGCAAGGCCCAGACCAACACCCTCGTTAATATTTGCACCATCACCCTGGCGGAAGCGTTCAAAAATTTTGCCCTGCAGCTCTTTTCTGACGCCCATGCCGGAATCTTTCACATAGATCAGGATATTCTGATCATCGTTAAGCCTGCATCCTACCTCTATCAGTCCATCCCTCGGTGTAAACTTTAGTGCATTCTTGATAAGGTTGGTAATCACCTGTGCCACCTTGGTCTTATCGGTAATAATAAGAGATATTTCTCCGGGAATCTCGTTCTGTGATCTAAGGTAAATTCCTTTTTTGTCAGCTTCAGGACGGAAGAAAAGGATTAGTTCTCTAATAAGGTCCGGAATTTCAGTATTCTCTTTTCTTATTTCAGTCTGGCCTGCTTCAATCCTTGAAATATCAATGAGATCATTTATTATATCGAGCATCCGTCTTCCGCTAAGCGTTATGGCTTCGATATACATCTTTTGTGATTCACCTGAGAGCTCGGGTGTCTTTAGCAGATCGGCAAACCCGAGTATACCGTTCATCGGGGTCCTGATCTCATGACTCATATTTGCCATAAATACAGATTTGAGCCGATCGCTTTCCTCAGCTTTTTTCTTTGCCTCAATCAGTTCCACCTCCGCCTGTTTCAGCTGGCTTATATCTGTGAAGGTTGTAAAAACCTGGTAAGGTTCAGATGCATTTTGCCGGAACTGAGGCACAGCGCTTACGAGCATCCAGACAAACTTGTCGGAATGAGGATTTTGAATTCCCATGACCTTTTCTTTAACTGAAGTTCCCGAACGAAGTGATATAAAGGCGGGATGTGATTCACATTGTACAAAGGTGCCATCCTCGTTGATGTTTAGCCAGGGACCCGGATTGAAGAACGGCATGTCCTGCATTTCTTCGAGTGTATACCCGGTGATTCTTTCTGCAGCAGAATTTGCACCCGTTATCCACCCCGATGCATCAAGGTAAACAACACCCTGGTCCATGGTCTCAAAAAGTATTCTGAATTTCTTCTCACTTTCGCGGCTTTTCTGGATATTACGCCACTCCCGGAGGATCCTTTTGACAACGTGATGTATATTGCTGAAAGCTTCAGCAGATTTGACCATATAATCTAAGGCCCCTGATTTTATGGCTCTTACTGCTATCTCTTCATCACCGTATGATGTCATGATAAGTACGGGCCATGGCTGGCTCTCAATATCACCTTTAAGTATGGAAAGTGCACTGCCATCCGGAAGGTTAATGTCAGCAAGCACGATATCGGGGGTAAGAGTGGAGGCAATTTCATTGAATTCAGTGAGAGATCCTGCAACTGTGATATGGCAATCTTGTTCAGCTTCGGACAGATGCCTCCGGATAGCCTCCGCATGAGACGGTTCATCCTCGAGAACAAGGATTTTCTTCACCTTATGCTTCAGAATCTCATCCATTATTAGATTAGTTGCACGGTGGATACTTGTTCCAGACCACCCAGTAAAAGCCGAAAGCTTCAATTAGATTCGAGAACTTATCATAATCCATTGGCTTAACCAGGTAGCTGTTTACATTGTAATTATAAGCTTTGGAGATATCAGCCTCGGTATCGGATGTTGTCAGGATAACCACAGGAATGCATTTAAGCTTATCTACAGCCCTGATTTTCTCAAGCACTTCAAGTCCATCAACTTTGGGCAGCCGGAGATCAAGAAGGATCAGGTGCGGGGTGGGAGAGTTCTCCGGGTCTGAGTACTTACCCTGCCGGAACAGATAATCCAGGGCTTCCTGCCCGTCCCACAAGTGGATGACCCTGTTGGTGATACGGTTCTTTTTAAAATTCCGCATTGTTATCTCTGCATGAGCGGGATCATCCTCAATGAAGAGGATTATAAGGGGTTCGCCTTTGCCGTTCAGTACTTCCTCATCGTAGTCTTGCATAGCAGTGAATTATTTGATTAAAGTAGCGCCTTCAAGTGCGAAATAAAATGTGGTACCTCTGCCTTCACCTTCCGATGTGAACCATATCGATCCACCATGCACTTCCACTATTCGTTTGACAAGTGCAAGTCCTATGCCGGTCCCTTCAGTCTCAACATCCATTTTTTCAAAAAGACCAAAGATCTTGTGATGATAACGGGGATCGATACCCTTTCCGTTATCACGAACAAACAGCACCACCTCATTGTTCTCTCCGGCATAACTTCCGATCTCTATTGAAGGATATTCCTGGTCGCCCATGAATTTGGCCGAGTTATCGATCAGGTTCTGAAACAATTGAATAAATCTTTGCGAATGACCATATAGCATCACGGGATTACCCGTAAGAGCGACTTTTATTTTCTTCTCTTCCAGTCTTCCTGCTACAAGGTCGGTTGCTGCTTTCACGACCTCTTCCAACGGAACATTCACTTTTGGTTTTTCCTTTCGACCTATTCTCGATAATTCCAGAAGTTCATCGAGCAATCTTGCCATTTTATCTGCTGCATTCCTGATAAAATTTAGATCCCTGTCCTGGGATTCCTTGTCATTGTTCTTTATGTCCTCCTGTAAATAGTTTGAGAATGATTTGATTGTAACTAATGGACTCTTAAGATCATGAGAGACAGTGTAGATGAACCTTGTTAGCTCTTCGTTTTTCTTTCTCAGCGATTCTTCCGATTGCTTTTGATGTGTAATATCCTGGACAGCACCAACAAGCCGGTGTGCATTGCCTTCATGATCGAGCTCTATTTCAGCATTTTCGATAACTGTTCTTGCAAGGCCGTCTGCTCTGATTATCCTGTGTTCCACAGTATAAGGATTCTTATTTTCCATGGCATTCAGAACAGCCTGTTTCACTTTTTTACGATCATCGGGATGAACTCTTTCATAAAACAAATCATTCGTTACGGTAACCGAACCAGGTGTATATCCGAAAATCCGGAAAACCTGGTCGGACCACCTGAGGATAGAGTTGTCAATGTCAGAGGCATCATTGAATTCCAGTTCCCAGGCTCCAAGGTCAGCCATCATACCAGCCTGCTTCAAAATTGATTCGCTTCTCTGCACAGCTTCAACAGCAATTTTTTCCTCGGTTATGTCATGCAGGGTTGTCAGCATAGCTTTCATTCCTTTCAGGTAGATAACTTCCACAGAAATCAGTACAAATCTTTCATTTCCTGATGATTGCCTGATCCTGACCTGAAGATCTTTTACTCTTCCCTCCTTTTTAAGGATTTCAATTGCCTTTATCCTGTCTGCCGGATCTGAAAACATTCCCAGCGAGATGGAAGACCGGCCGATAATACTTTCAGAAGTAACTTCAAATAATTTCAGGAATGCATCATTTACCTCAATGATCTCTCCATCATCATATTTGCTTATTACAAGCGCATAAGGGCTTGTACGGAATGCTGTCGAAAATTTTTCTTCACTTTCCCTGAGTGCTTCCTCTATATTCCTGTGCTCGGTAACATCAGTGCTTGTACCAAACCACATGCTTATATTTCCGGCTTTATCGTATATGGGCAATGCCTGTGAAAGAAACCATCTGAAATCACCGTCTTTCCGGCGCATTGGGTAAATACTCTCCCATGCCAGACCTTTTTTAATCGCTTGCTGAAAATCACTGTTTATATAGATGTAATCAGGGTGAAGAACAATCCCTACCCCGTTTTTCAGAACATAATCCAGGGACAATCCTGTGTAATCATACCATCTTTTGTTGAACCATGTTGGTTCGCCCTTTGGGTTTACAATCCACACCATCTGGGAAATGTTATCAGCCAGTGTGCGGAATCGCTCCTCGCTCTCCCTCAATGTCTCCTCTACCTTCCTTCGATTCGTTATGTCCTCAACAGTTCCGATTGAGTTAATGTTTTTCCCATCCTTATCATAAACTCCTGAGATAGTAACGTGTACCCATATAGGAGTATTATTACTCTTAAGGTACCTTTTCTCATAATCAATTATCCCGATCTCCCCTGAATGGATCTTGTTGTTTATTTCATGACTTAAATCCCGGTCCTCGGGTGCTGTTATGTCATATATTGTTTTTCCAAGGAGTTCTTCCCTTCTATATCCAAGAATGTGGCAGATCCTGTCATTAACTGAAGTAATCCGGTTGTGAGAATCCACTTCAAGTATCCCTATGGCAACATTCGAAAATATTCCCCTGAACCGTTGTTCGCTTCTTTTTAATGCTTCTTCTGCCTGCTTCCTTTGCCTGATATCAATACCAATACCGATCTGTATTCCTCTTGGTAATAACAAATTCGCCCATAAGCTGCTTACCTTCGTTCCATCCTTTGCAGTTGGATTCATTTCTTTCCATCCTCCGGTAAGAGACTGCATATATTCTGCTACTTCCTTCCTGTAGACAGGATCCGGATAGACCTTTTCCATGAATTTACCATCAGCAGTATCATCCTCAGTCCAGCCGAGTATCTGTTTCAGTTCCCTGTTGAACCTGAAATCTTTCATTTCAGGATCATATATTGTAATCATCACAGGGATGTTATCAAAGATGCCTTCAAAAAGTTCCCGTTCCCTGGCAAACTTATCTTCCATCTCCTTTCTTGATGTTATATCATTGAAGATAGAGGTGAATTCTCCCTTCATCGGGGAATAAGCATACAGGGAAATATATTTATGGAATCCTTCATCATACAGCTCCTCATTGATCTCTCCGCCTTCAGATGCTATCCTGCCATAGTTGGAAATGAAATCGTACGAAAAGCTCTTTATTCCCGGAAATACCTCAGTTGCTCTTTTGCCCTCGATATCATCTTTCTTAAGTCCGCTGATCCTGGTATAAGCGTCATTTATCTGTATAATTTCAAAATCTACCGGACTGCCGCCTGCATCATTGATGATTCTGCAATGTGCCATGGCGAGTGTGTTGTTGTTAAAAAGCGACCGGTATCTTAACCGGCTTTCATTAAGCTGCTCTGTCCTTTCACGGATTTCCGACAGGTCGGTCATCGTTATAACTATATATTTTTTAGTGCCGTTCTTATCATAAATAGGAACGGTATTATAGCTGATGAACCTTATCTTCCTGCTTCTGCTCCGTGGATTTATCATCTTTATCAGGTAATCCCTGAAATAATCGCCTTTTATGGCGAGGGATAAAGGCCACTTCTCAAATGGAACTGTTCCTCCTTCGGGATATTCGAGGGTAAAGGACTGCCTGAATTCTTCAAGTGTTTCAAGTTCTTCATGTTCGAACCTGAAATCATGCATTCTCTGTGATGCATCATTCTGATATATGATATTTCCTTTTATATCACTTACAACAAAACCAGTCCCGATATTAGATATTACTGCTTCAAGAATCTGAGGATCGAGCCTTTCACCAGGCCTCTTATGTCCACCGAGCTGCTCACGCAGCATTTCAATTTCTTTTTTAAGTTCGCTTATCTGATCCATTATGGGCATATCGGAGGCTGAAACAATTGGGATAAACTCAGAATTAATAAAACAAAGAGGAACAGGGGTTTGTTCTGTTCATCAATATCTGAACAACGCGTTTATCTCGGAAGAGCCGTCAGGCATCTGGTGTTTATCAAGATTGTAGACAACTCCGCCCTGCTCAAAAACTTTTTTAGCGGCGAGATTTGTGAGCGAAACATTCGACATATTCTGTTCTTCCTGGATGCTTATTCCTCCTGAAGCCGGATCATATACACCGAACACATCGGTATTTTTTTCAAGAAAGATAGTGTCGATCTTGCCTGAGACTGCCGCGGGAATTATCTCCCTGATGTTTGATGATGCTTTCCCTTTATCTATCCCGATGAGATATCGCTCCTTCCGTCTGAGGAACTCCTGGCTGAAATATGGTTCAAGTATCTCCCATGGCTCTTTCATGCAGCGACCTGTTATCAAGATCTGCGGGGTTGTTTGAAATGAATTGCGGAAACAAGTTCTTATGTGTGCATGCTTCTTTATAGACCGGGAACATGTAATCCAGGCAACACAATACCAGCGGAGAATCCTGCTTATCATGAAGTTTCGACATTATTCCCTTGTCAACCTCCCTGAAGAATACCAGCAGTTCATTCTTATCCCTCGACTCGCTTTCGCCATGGCCATGAAATGAACCGGGTTTATTACCCCCCAGCTGGGTTCTGAACTGCAGCTGTTTCTGCTCATAATCGTAACCCACTGAATCCTCGAGCCTGGAAGGGACGAGGCCTTCAATATCGGCTTCAACAAGCCCGTATTTATTGCCCTCATATAATCTGACCCCGTCTTTCTTTAAAGTAAGCAGAAAAAAGTGGCCGTTGTTATTGAATAAAGGAAATAATTGCTTCAGGTAAAACTCGCTCGACAGATAATAGAATTCCTCAAATTTCACAGGAACTGTATATTTTTCAAAAATGTTTTCGGAGACAAAAACCGCGAGTCCATCCGATTGATGTCTCCAGAAATCAGCATCATTAACCAGTCCCATAACAGGATTCAGGAGTTTTTCAATTTCACGTGAGTTCATCCCATGTAAGGAAAGCTTGTTCCTGATCTGTTTAAGCTGGTTTTTGAGGTTAAGGGAATCCTGCCCATTGAGGGTTTCCACTCCAATCCGGTGGGTGGGTATATATATTGATATGCAGGATTTATTGTGGTATCCGGATAATCTCAGCAGGTCATCTTTCCTCAAAGCCAGATCGGTTGTTTCTTCTTTTACAGTTATCATATCATTTCGTTTTAGACCTTTGAAGTCTAACAATTTGAAATCAATGAATGTTTGTTCAGCGAAACAACCAGCACAGAAGACCTCACCCCTTGAATACTCAATTACCTGGCAAACCAGAAAAAATTGAGCATGGATGACACTGATGCAACGGATAGTCAGTCTGATTTGATCCAGTGTAAATCCTGAAATAGACCTCCGTATCAGGGGAGGGGTTGGGAGAGGCGTTGTGTTATTAAATTGACAGGGGACGACCCCCTCTTTGCTTTGCAGAGAGGGGGCAGGGGGTGAGTTCATGTTCCCACACGGCAGGGGGTGAGTTCATGTTCCCACACGGCAGGGGGAGATATATCCCACGCGGCAGGAGGTGAGTTCATGTTCCCACACGGCAGGCGGGTGAGTCATGTCACCAGCAACCAGTCGGTGAGTTCATGTTTTTTTCGATGGCAGGAATGAGACAATAATCGCACCTGTGAGAGCAACACATATGAGGACAATGAAACCAAAATGATAAGTTCCCGCGGAATCATGCATACTGCCAAGGAGCATCGGGAATAAAGACTCGGCAACACCATCTGCAACCAGAATAATTCCCATTGTCCTCCCCAGTACCCTGATTCCGAAGAGATCACCTGCCATAAGAGGAATTATCATGTAATCTCCTCCAAGTCCTAATCCGAATATCACAGAGAAAATATAAATGCGTCCGGGGAAATCAGGTACAAGAAGAAGAGGTATTGAACATGCCACAATCATATAGATTAAGATCATAACATATTTTCTTTTGAAGAGGTCTGCCAGCCAACCCATCAAAACCCTGCCCAGGAGGCTTGAAAACATCACCAGTGAAATAATGCTGGCAGCATGCGATTGCGAAAAATCATTATCGCGGAGATATAGCTTGAGATGCTGGTTTATGCCCCCTACAACACCAATGGCACACATACTCCCTATCCCGAGAAGATAAAAATTGCGGTTTGCAAGAATACTTTTTATAGAAATAGGCGGCTCTTTTTGCACATGATCCAATGTTATTGATGATGATCCCTTGATGAAGTATACCATGGGAAATGCAATAAGAATGATCATAAAACCAAGAATCGCCAGGGAATTATGCCAGCCAAGGTTTTTCTCCAGTCCGGCGGCAATAAGAGGTACAACAGTTCCTCCGGCTCCGATTCCCAGGTAAGCTATTCCCATTGCTTTTCCCCTGTTTTTATCGAACCATCTTGATATGAGTACCTGGCTTGGTAACGGTCCACCGCAGACATACCCAAGCGCATTGAAAACATAGAAGAGATAAAAAACCGGCATTGAGTCGGCAAAGCTTAATCCGATCAAAGCAGTTGCAGCCATAAGAATACCTGCAAGCATAAGCCTTCGCGGACCATATTTGTCAATCAACCATCCTGCAATGAATCCGAACAATGGTCCTACCAGCAACTTTCCCATTGCATTTCCGGAGGTGATCATAGTCCTTGACCAGCCATATTCCTTTGTCATAAAATCGAAGAAAAATGGTAACCCGTAGTAGGCAAATCCAACAATAGCGAAGAGCGACAGGAATGAAGTGAGCACGATATAGTTCTTCGAACTTACTGGTTGATGTGGATTCGGATCATTTGACATAGGCAGGTACATAGCATAATTCATGCCCGAGTTAATAAAAAAAATCCAGACCTGAAAATGTGGGCAGGCAACATTCACCTGTATCAGCTCAAAGAAAAGCAATATGAAAAAAGCAAACGATTATAAGGATACTTACCTGAACCATTTGCGACGAAGGACGTTATTTACTTTATATTTAAAATTACTAATATGAAAAAGCATCCAGTTGTACATTTCGAATTACCGGCTGATGACCGGAAGAAACTTGCTGATTTCTACTCCGAGGCTTTCGGGTGGGAGCCCACATTTCTCGGTGAAGATATGGGAAATTATGTAACCGTGGCCACAGCTGACACGGATGAGAACGGCATGGTGAAACAGCCGGGAGCAATAAACGGAGGGATATACCTGAAGAGTGATCAGGGAAACCAGTCAAACTGCCCTTCACTTGTTATTGCAGTTGACGATATTCATGAACATATTAACATCGTGAACAGGGCAGGGGGTACAATTCTTGGTGAACCAATGGATATTCCGGGAGTAGGAGCTTTTGTCGGATTCAGGGATCCATCGGGTAACATCTGCAGTATTCTCCAGCCACTTATGCCAACGGGTGAAAAACAGCAGGTTGAGGAGTTTGGACTCACCAGTGAAATTTAATCTGATGTGCCTGCAGTACTTAGAGCCAATAACTCTAAGTACTCTAGCGCACTCTAGGCACTCTAGGCACTCTAGGCACTTATCAATATATTATCCTCGTCCTGATGGTATGAGGAATCCTCCTGAGATCCTTAACAACTGAAGGATCGAGCTCGCTTTCTGTTTCAATTATCACATAACCGATATCCGGATCAGTCTGAAGATACTCTGCAGAGATGTTAATACCGCGGGAGCTGAAAAAGTTATTTATCTCCTTAAGTACGCCGGGTACGTTTTTATGGATATGAAGGAATCTCTGCTTCGAGACGTTAGGCTGCAAAGAGATCTCCACAAAATTTACAGCTCCTATTGTCGAGCCTGTATCACTGTATTTTACAAGCTTTTCAGCTACTTCCAAACCAATATTTGCCTGGGCTTCGACGGTACTTCCACCGATATGCGGTGTAAGAATTGTGTTACTGAATTCCTGTAATTCAGTAATGAATGGCTCCTCAGCCGATGCCGGTTCAACAGGGAAGACATCAGCGGCAACACCCGAAAGATGCTTCGATCTCAGGCTTTCAGCAACAGCGATGTAATCGACAACATCACCACGTGAAGCATTGATAAGGCATGCACCATTTTTCATTATTGCAAGCTGTTCTGAAGAGATCATGTTCCTTGTCAGTTCTGTGGACGGAACATGTATCGTAACAGTGTCGGCAACCTTAAGAAGGTCTTTCAGGCTTGAAACCGGTTTTGCATTTCCAAGCGAGAGCTTCTTTTCGATATCGTAATAGACAATATTCATCCCGAGGTTTTCGGCGAGTATCGATACCTGCGAACCTATGTGACCATATCCGACAATACCAAGCGTCTTCCCTCTTATCTCCACTGAATTGCTGGCAGATTTCATCCATATATGGTTGTGGGCAAGGGTGTTCTTTTCAGGAATGCCGCGCATGAGCATAATGCATTCTGCAATAACAAGCTCTGCTACTGATCTTGTGTTTGAGAACGGAGCATTGAAAACGGGAATGCCAAGTGACTTTGCTGCCGATACATTTACCTGGTTGGTGCCAATGCTGAAACAACCAATGGCTATCAGTTTCGGTGAATTCTCAAGAAGCTCTGCAGTCAGTTCTGTTCTGCTCCTGATGCCAACAATGTGGGCATACTGAAGCTTTTCAATTAAATCTTTATCGGCCAGAGCTGCTTTATAACACTCGATATCGCTGTACCCGTTCTCCCTGAAATAATCAACCGCATTCTCATGGATACCTTCAAGCAGCAGGACTTTTATCCTGCTTTTGTCCAGTGAATACTTTTTCATTTAAAGTTTTTAATCAAAGTTGAATCAAGGGCGTAAATATAATACAAGATATTCTGATGAACTTTAAACCATAAAGACAAGTTATTGATATTGGATGCTTTTTTTCAACCATGCTCATCAGAATAGCATCCGCTGTTGATACATTTTTTTAAATTTGTTTTTATGGAAGCATTTAACACAGTTGACGAGTATATCGGTTCCTTTCCTGAGAATATCCGTGTTCTGCTGAACCAGATGCGTGATGTGATAAGGAAGGCAGCACCTGAGGCTGAAGAAAGCATCGCTTACGGGATGCCTGCATACAGGACAAATAAGAAACCTCTTGTTTATTTTGCAGGATTCAAATCACACATCGGTTTTTATGCCACACCTACAGGACATGCTGAATTTGCTGATGAACTTTCGAGGTATAAGCAGGGGAAAGGCTCGGTTCAGTTTCCTGTTGATGAGCCACTTCCTCTGGATCTTGTCTCGCGGATCACTAAATTCCGGGTTCAGGAGAATGCACAAAAGGTAAAAAGCACAAAATAATTCTACAGAAATTACCCAAATTCATTTATTCACCGCGGATTTCACGGAGTTGCACGGAGGTCTCACGGAGTCTGAAGCCTTTCCCGCAGATTTCGCAGATCATATTCCACGCAGATTTACGCAGATCATTATTCGTCCACAATTGTGCTCCCTGCCCCTTGCTCTCAGCTCCCCGCTTTCTTATCTTGCTTATGTCTTTTGTATTTCCTTTAGTCTTTTTACTTTTATCTTTTATCTTAATCCTTTTTAAAATGGACTTTACCGAACTTATCCGAAACCGTGAATCTATCAGAAACTATGATCCCTCAAGGCCAATACCTATGGAAGTACTGGAGAGGATACTTGAAGCAGGAAGGCTGGCTCCTTCTGCAGTAAACTACCAGCCCTGGAAATTCCTTGTTATCTCTTCGCCCATGATGCTGGCCAAGGTCAGGGAATGCTATGCCCGCGAATGGTTTAAGGAGGCTCCCCATATCCTGGTCGTAGTCGGGTATAAGGACCTGGCCTGGAAAAGGAGCTTTGACGGATACAATTCCATCGAGACTGATATGACGATAGCTCTCGATCATCTCATCCTTGGAGCAGAGAACGAAGGTATTGGCACATGCTGGATAGCTAATTACAATCCTGAAATCCTGCGTAAGGCTCTCGATCTTAAAGAAAATGAAGTGGTTTTTTGTATAACGCCTCTCGGTTACCAGAAGCCAGGATTCAAAAAAGCAGGAAACAAGAAAAGAAAACCACTTGATGAGGTGGTAACATTTCTGTAATGTTTATGACCTCACCCCCTCGTTGAGGGTGTATTAAAAAGTCAAAATCCATTAACCGCAAAGGGCGCAAAGAATTTCGCTAAGAGCGCAAAGGCTTTTATTTTAAGTATTTTAACTTTGCGTTCTTTGCGTCAACTCTGCGTACTTTGCGGTTAAAAATTATTAATATATATTAATAATAATATTAAAATATATAATTTAATATATATTTATTTTCAGTTTACAAAGGATTGATCACAAATCCGAATTTATAGTTCTTCTCCTTAAGAAGGTATTCTTCATGCACCCTGGGGGACCAGCTGTCATCACCGCCAAGCCCCATCTGCCTGAGATCAATATGAACATATGTCTTGTTGCCACGGTACAGTGAATGTCCTGTCTTCGAGATATTCAATGCTTCCTGGGAATAATCCTGGACATTTACTTCCATCAGCGGGGTACCTGTTATCTTTAGTCCTGTCTGAGCATCGTCAGTAATTGAGAGCCAGCGGACATCAGTCTTGTTCCCGTTTTCCTGTGGCATCACGTACGGGAAATGCTGATCATAAACAGCTCCTGCCCAGATTCCTGCGTGCGCACTTTCCTTCCGGTCCTGGTAGCTTTCGAAGGGGCCTCTTCCATACCATTTTATGTAATCATAGGAGGAAGGCATTGCAAACTGCATTCCGACCCTTGCAAGAGGAGGGAAGTCATCGTTGAGGTTCACTTCGGTTGAAAAACTGATTGTACCATCGGTTGTGAATGTGTAAATGCTGTTCATATTCATTGACTTTCCACCCTTGAAAACAAGAACTGATGAAACATCCATTCGTACTGATCCGTCTGAGAGGGATTTTATATCAAGGTTTTTAACTGAAGCATTGTACATGTCAAGCCCTGCTTTTCTCCATCTTGTTGCATATCCGCGGTTTCCTCCTCCTTCGTCATTATCTGTCGGTACTCTCCAGAAACATGGAACAAGCGGATCAGATATGAGGTTTGATCCCCTGTATGCATAAGAAAAAACTGATCCGGTTTTGTGGTCAACTAGGATTGAGAAACCCTCACCGGTAATTGTTATTGTGTCTCCTTCTGTGAAGGCAAGCGCTTTCCCGGTGGAAGTGTTTTCCTGTTTAGCAATAACTCCCTGTTTCAAAAGAATCTGTTCAGTGGCAATACTGAAACCCTTATCAGCATATGGCAGGTCGTTCTTTACCCTGAAAGCCAGGTTAATATAATACTCACCTTCCGGGACCAGAAGGTCCTTGTTAACCGGAATACTTACGTCTGCAGAATCCTGTGGATTAACGTTCAGCTCGTTCACTGATCCGGATTGGACCGCGTAACCGTTCCTGATTATCTCCCAATCCAAGTAAACATTCTCCAGTGTGCTGAAAAAGAAAAGGTTATTTATACGTAGCTTTCCCTCAATACCGGAGATATCCTTGACTCGTATATTCTGAATGATCTTCTTAAACTCGTTTGTCTCCGGTTGCGGGATCCTGTTGGGATTGATAAGTCCGTCATTAGCATTGGCCCCATCGATGTAATTAACAATATTCCAGTATTCTTTACCGGCATGATCCTTTGATCGTAGTCCCTGGTCGACCCAGTCCCAGTTGAAACCTCCCTGCAGACGCGGGTATTTGTAATAAAGGTCCCAGTATTTCCTGAAATTTCCCAGGCTGTTTCCCATTGTATGTGCATATTCGCAGATGATCACAGGTCGGGTTGGATCCTGGTTCATAAGAGAGACAATGTCGCTGAGGGTTGGATACATTGTTGAGATTATGTCATATCTCGAAAGAACATTTGCGTATGCAGGTGTTTTGCTCTCATAATGAATTGGCCTTGTCGGATCGAGTGTTTTCATCGCCTTGTACATTGCATCGAAGTTGGCTCCCCAGCCTGTCTCGTTTCCCATCGACCAGCTGAAGATGCATGGATGATTTTTGTCGCGGTTAACCATCGATAACCCACGATCGACCCAGGCGGCTTTCCATTCCGGTTTCTCCGCTATATAGTACCTGCGATCCGCCCATAGTTCATGGCTTTCAATATTAGCTTCATCCATTACATAGAGTCCGTATTCATCGCAGAGTGAATACCACTCAGTGTTGTTAGGATAGTGACATGTACGGACGGCATTAATGTTAAGCCTTTTCATAAGGATAATGTCCCTGGTCATCGATTCCCTTGTAAGTGCCCTTCCTCTGTACATATCGAATTCATGCCTGTTTGTTCCCTTGATGTCGATCGCTTTCCCGTTAAACAGAAGCTGTCCGTTTCTGATCTCTACTTCACGGAAGCCTATCCTGGTTGAGATCACCTCGATGATTTTTCCCGTAGGATCTGAAAGCTCCAGGGAGAGTGTATACAGGTTCGGTGTCTCTGCAGTCCATTTCAAAGGATCTGCAATCACATGGTCAACTCTGAGTACAGTTTCCTTTCCTGAAGCAATACTGTTCAACTTAAGAGTCTTTTCCATAACAGGTTCTGATGAGGCATCGCTCAGTACAACATTCACCGTTAAATTCGAAGCTGCTGCTGGAGAGTAGTTTTTAACGGACACATTCAGTTTGAATGATGCATCTTTATACTTTTCATCGAGATCTGTTATCACGTGATAATCCCTGATGTGCTGCAAAGGAGTCGCAAAAAGGAAGACATCGCGGTAGATACCGCTGAGTCTCCAGAAATCCTGGTCCTCTAGCCAGCTTCCATCCGACCAGTTCAATACCTGTACTGCAAGCAGGTTTTCGCCGGTCCTGAGCATAGGAGTAATGTTATATTCAGCGGGAGTCATACTGTCTTCATTATACCCTACTTTCTTACCATTCAGGTATACAGTGGCATTTGATTGTACTCCCGCAAAATGAATAAATACCTGTTTCCCGTTCCATTCCGCAGGTATGGTGAACTTCTTCCTGTACAGCCCGGTTGGATTATAATCCTTTGGTACGTTTGGGGGATCGGCCGTGAAAGGATGCCTGATATTTGTAAAAACAGGAGGATCATAATTTCCCTGTAATTGCCAGTTGCCCGGTACCCCGATATTATTCCACCTTGCTTCGTCAATTGAATCATTCATGAAATCAGCAGGTGTCTGGTCCGGATTTCTCAGGTATCTGAACCTCCAGGTCCCGTTAAGCGATTTGTAAAGAGATGACTTTGATTTGTCGTGAGTTAGAGATGAAGTTTTATCAGTGAACGGCATCAATGTGGTATGTGCCGGTTCGTTATTTATACGAAAAACACCCGGATTTTCCCAGTCGGGTATTGCTTTCTGGTTTTTCTGGGCGAATAAGGCAGCATCTGCCAGCAACAGGATCAAAAGGAATCCGATCTTTTTCATGTCAGTTTAAAATTATTCGGGTAATGAATCTGCTAAAGATAATGGATTAAATGGTATTTCTTTTCCGTGGTCAGGCAATGCAGTACCTGACAATTGCTTCCACATGAATTCCTGTCGTATTCAGCATTGGAATTCCTGCATACTCTGCTTCTGTCAGGATAAGAGGAAGCTCAGTGCATCCAAGTATCATGGAATCGATACCATGTTCTCTTACCATTTTCTTTGTAATATCAATCAATATATTCCTGGTATCTTCTTTGAATATACCCAGCTCAATCTCAGAGAAAAGTTTATGATTGATTATTTGCTTATCCTCTTCCGATGGCAATACAACCTCAATACCCGATTTCCTGAACACATCCTGGTAAAAGGTTGCATTCATTGTGAAACCAGTGCCCATAAGGCCTGCTTTCCTGTAGCTGTGCTTAACGCATTCTTCACGGGTTGCTTCGACAATACTTAATATGGGAAGTGGCGATCTTTTGCTGATCTGCTCAAAAAGCATATGGGGTGTATTTGCAGTAATTGCAATAAATTCGGCTCCGGCTTTTGCAAGACTTTCAGCTTTCTCAACCACTTTGTCAACCGCCTTGTCATATTTTTTTTCTCTCATCAGTCCGATGAATTCCGACATGTTCACGCTGTAGATAATAATTTCCGGGTATACCAGATCGGCCTTTTCATTCTTGAATGAGTTTATTATACCATTGTAATAATCAACTGTTGCTTCTGGTCCTAGTCCCCCGATAATGCCGATTGTTTTCATAGCAATAAACTTTTTTTACAAAGATATGAAATATGAAAAGAAGAGTGGGGAGAGTGGTGAAAGGACACAGTATACCTTTGACTACATTTCAGAAATGTTCTTGATTTTTAATTGTATCTTGGCATTCTGCACTGGTAAAAAGATTTTATGATACGGTTAAGATTTCCTAATCACTTTCTGCTGTTGCCATTTGTTCTGGCGGTATTCTTCCTTGCTTTATATCTGGTATACGGCGATATAAAAGCGAGGACCATCAATGAGTTCAATAATGAACAATTAATATTGGCAAGGACAGCATCGCAGGGGATTACTTCAACTTTTACCAATTACAGGTCGGATCTTACATTTTTATCACATCTTGATGATATAAAGAATTTTACAGAAAAGGGGAAGACATTAATAGCTGATTTCTTTGAAACTCACAAAAGCATTATTGCTGCCGTTACAAGGGTTGATTCCATCGGAAAGATTTTGTATACATATCCAATTAATCAGTCAGTAATAGGAAATGATATTTCATACCAGGAGCATGTTCAATATGTAATTGCTGCCAAACAACCGGTAATAAGCGATGTATTCATGGCTGCTCAGGGTTACCTGGCGATAGCGATCCATGTTCCCATATTCAGGGATGATATTTATATCGGGAGCCTGGCAATACTTGTTCCTATCGATAAGATCGGGATGCTCTATCTCGGGAATATCAAAATAAGGGGAACCGGTACCGTCTGGTTATTGAGTGAAAGCGGAGTTGAAATTTTTTGTCCCTTGAAGGATCACACAGGAAAGCCTATACTTGAAATCACCCATAATGATCCCAGTACATTCCAGTTGCTTGAAAAGATCAAATCCGAATACAGTGGTACAACAAAAAGCTTACATAAAGAAATCGGCTTTAAAGGTAAAGATGCTTTCAACGATAAGTATATCAATTTCTATCGCGCTCCGCTCGGGAACACCTACTGGACCATCCTGATATCATATGAGGAGAGAGATGTATATGTGGCGCTTACCCGTTTCCGGAACCGCCTGGCATCGGTTGTATTGTTGCTTTTCATTGGTATTTCATATTATTTTTATTCACTGGCCAAAGTAAGAACAGTTTTGCAGGAAGAGGCAAGAAGAAGACAGGCTGAAGAAATACTGAAGGAGAGCGAGGAGAAATTCCGCAGATTGTTTGAAGATCATACTGCGATTAAACTGCTGGTCGACCCTGATTCAGGAGCGATAATTGATGCAAACCAGGCAGCAGCCGATTATTATGGATGGAGCCGCGAGGAGCTGAAGATGATGAAAATAGAACATATCAATACACTCCCTGCGACAGAGATCAAAAAAAACCTGGAAAAGGTAAAATCGCGGCAAAAAATGCATTTCGAATTCAGACACGTCAGGAAGGATGGTTCAATAAGGGAGGTAGAGGTTTTCAGCAGTAAAGTTGAAATCGGAGGTAAATCTGTATTGCATTCGATCATTCATGATATCACTGACAGGAAACAGGTGGAGTTAGCTCTTATTAAAGCCAAGGAGAAAGCCGAAGAAAGCGACCGGCTTAAAACAGCATTTCTTCAGAACATGAGCCATGAAATCAGGACACCGATGAATGCTATTGCGGGTTTCTCTTCTTTGTTACCCGACTGCTTTGATGACAAACAGAAGCTTCATGAGTATTCAGAGATTATAAACATCAGCTGCCACAACCTCCTTGAGATCATAAATGACATACTTGATATTTCCAGGATTGAATCCGGTCAGCTTCAGGTTAACCGTGGAATATGCAACCTGTCTGAACTGTTCTCGGAAATTACTGAACACTTCAAAGAATATCAGGCACGTCTCGGTAAAATGAACATTTGCTTTGATCTGGTGCCTCCTTCAGCAACTATTGGGAATGTTATTATTACAGACAAGGTCAAGTTACGGCAGATACTTATTAACCTGATCGGGAATGCTTTTAAGTTTACTGACACCGGCAGAATTGAGGCTGGCTGTAAAACCGGTGATTACCATAGCCTGGTATTTTATGTCTCAGATACAGGCTATGGCATCCCCTCAGACAAGCAGGATATTATTTTCGAGCGGTTTATCCAGCTGGATAACGGTTCTAATAGGCTTGTAAGTGGTACCGGGCTCGGACTGTCAATAGTTAAAGGACTGGTTGAATTATTGCATGGAAGGATATGGCTGGAATCCGAGCATGGCAAAGGCACCACATTTTATTTCTCAATCCCGTTCGAGAAAGCAGGATCGGATTCTTACCCGCAAACAACTGCTGATGCCTTTCATAATTATAATTTTGAAGGTAAAGTCATTCTTGTTGTTGAAGACGATAATTACAATGCCACTTATATTAAAACCATCCTGTCGGGTTCAGGCCTGAAAATAATACATACCGCCTATGGACGTGAAGCCGTCAGGATAGCAACATCTGAACATGTTGACCTGGTTCTCATGGATATCCGGTTACCTGATATGAACGGTTATGAAGCGTTGGCCCTTATAAAGCAGAACAAGCCAGGTCTGGCGATAATTGCCCAGACGGCTTATGCTGCGAACGAAGACAGGCAAAATGCATTCGATGCAGGTTTCAGTGATTATATCAGCAAGCCGATGAAGCGGCATTCGCTGCTAAACATGATCGACAGGCACCTGAGAAAACATTACTAATGTCAAACAACAGGGTACAAATCCCAGAAATTACCTTTTTTGGAGGCTTCTTTCATCTGAGCCATAATGATATTCTTCCCGTCTGACCGCAGATTTATCATGCCATACTTAATCTTATCCGTCTCCACATTTGTTGATCTCGCGAGCTCAGTGGAAAATACCAGTGGCCGTTCTGACCTGGAGTATTTCCCGGCACACCCGAGAGCATCTGCCCTTGGGTGTGCAAAAGATTCATTATCACCTGATGAGAATACAGTTGCCAACGGGTTTGTTGCAGCCAGGAACTCATTCTTGAATTCTGACGCTCCATGGTGACAGGCTTTTGCAACATCCACTCTGAATATGTCCTCTTTGCCTTTATAATAATCAAGAAGATGAGCTTCTGAAGGAATATTCAGGTCTCCTCCAAAAAGAAATGTTGTAATGCCATAAGTAAGCTTTAGAACCAGGCTATGTCCATTTATTGTATGGGATTCATCTTTAAAATACTTAAAAGCAAAAGGGGCTTTTGGAATCACTGATGTCACCGGGGCCAGAGGCTGAATCGTGAAATCTACATCGTTGATTTTCATTGAGATTACAGGACTTTTATAATCCATCCTCTTAAATGCAGTCAGCCGGTCCTGGACAAATGCATTTTTAACTGCATTTTCGAAGTTTTCAAGTAAATCAAGCATTCCTCCATCTTCCTTTAATTTGCTCAGATCATTAATGCTGTCAAAAGATGTAGTCAGATAATATTCCTTTCCCTCTTTTTCCTTGATTCCTAATGTAGTATTGTAGCGTTCCGGAAAAGTCTCTTTTTTGTCATCGAACTTTGCAATACCATTGTGAAAAATCGTCCCGAATGTATAATGATCATCATTGAGCAGGTCAATTAATCCATTGTAATGATCCTTATCAAAGTGACTTATAAATACATAATCAATATGGATTTTTTCCCCCTTGTTCAGATAGAACTTGTATTGCCACTTGTTGAGATACCGCGTTAAATTGTCGCATGGACCGCCATCTATGATTATTTTAAGGCCTTTCTTATCGTCACCTATTTCAATCAGTTCGGAACCGCCCTGTCCGCAATCGAGAAAATAACATTTGAACCCGGGCGCTTTCCCCAGGCAAGTTTTATCAATCCATCCTGTGATACCAAATGCCGAAATTTGCTGCCAGTTGCCATTGGTATTTGCGAGCTCTTTAACATAAGAACCCATGAGGACAGTATTATTTTTCGTTTTCCCTTTTCCATCTGCATCTACTGTCTTATAAGTATCAGCATAAAGAGAAGTAACAACTTTGTATTGCTCTGCCATTGCCGGGAAGTTTTAGTTAGACATGAATTACATTATTGACAAAGACTAAGTTACAGGTATTAATAATGTAAGTCAAGTTTTTTTTGGAGCAAATCAGTTGCACAAGGATGGGGAAGGTGGGTAAAAGAAAAAGCCCTCCTTCGCTAAAGCTACGGAGGGCGAAGGTGGAGCTGCGGGGGATCGAACCCCGGTCCAAACATGGAAGCCATATGCTTTCTACATGCTTAGTCGCTGCTTGATTTTCGTGATCACCCAGCTGCAGGACAACCTAGATGACCCTTAGTTCCTTTGTTTCTCGCCTTCAGGTCGGAACAACCTTCATGGCCAGCCCCGGATTGCTGGCACCTCCGTATCGGGTTGGATCAGGGCTTGACCGCCCGGGAGATGTCTCGTCCCGACACGTCTGGCAGGATAAAGCTTAAACTACTTTATTCGCTTAAGCAGCGAGAGCGTAATTAGATTCGCCTTTTATTGTTTTGTGACACTGTTCAAGTGACGCGTCACCACACACTGCATGCTTACATACCACCCCTCATGCTGTCAAATCCATGTCAGCCCCGGATGGTCTATACAGGAGCTCAGGGCTCAGAGGCAGGGCTCAGGGCTGTTAAAAGCACAGAGCTTAGAGCGTAAAGCCTGGGAGATCTGTATTGAAAGTGCAAAGATAGTCAATATTTATGATACACTTTGTATTTAACTAATCACTCGTGTTTCCTTAACTACCCCACTTTTATTTGCACTCATCTTTAAAACATCGTTTTTCATTTCTTTTTACTCTCTTTCTTTTGCAGAAAAGCTAACCGAGCAAATGATGTGTATATTATTTCTTGGTCCAGATTCCTCTCCATTTGCGAGCTCGCCCGAAGGCAAAGTAGCAAAGAAAAGCTGCCCAAAAATCCAACTGAATGGCTTTGTTACCCCTGCATATGCCTCTTGCTACATCTGGCTCAGAAGCCATTCAAGTTCGCACATTTTTGGGGTTTGCCCACGCGCACTCCCTGAAGTACAATTTTTTAGCTAAAGTAACTATTGAGGTTCTAATTATTTTCTTATTCATCAATCTGGTACTTATGGAGGCGCGAGTGGCAAACCCGAAAATGGTGCGAATGCTGAACGGCTTTCAGGTCAGCATCCTGATCGTAAAGCATCAGGACTTGCACTTTTTCGTGGAGCTGCGTAACAAAGGCCTGTGTAGCGGGCGGAGAAAAAGGCTGAAGTTATCATTTTCGGGCCCTTTTCTTTGCTTCATTTCTTTTGGGCGAGCAAAAGCAAATGAAGAAGAATCATACTAAGATAATAACATACATAATTTGTATAAGGTTCATTTTCTGCAAAAGGAGAAGGGGGAGGGGAAGAAGAATATCGAATAAGATGTGGTATAAAGATGAGTTTCATGGGTTGACGCTATGGGGCAGGGGGTGAGTTCATGTTGCCGGAATGAAGGTCTTTCTCCATGATTATTTATATCTTGTGTCTAAATCTGATCATACAGATGGAGAAACTTATAATCTACCAGGTGGATTCCTTTACGAAGGAAAAATTCAAAGGCAACCCGGCCGGGGTGGTGCTGAATGCTGATGGTTTATCCGAACTTCAGATGCAGAGTATCGCGAGGGAACTGAATAACTCCGAAACGGCTTTCCTTTTCCCGGCTGATGATGATTCATGCGATGGACTGATCCGGTATTTCACCCCAAAAACAGAAGTCCCTACATGCGGACATGCTACAATAGCCGCAATGTATGCTCTTGCAGTTGAAAATAACCTTGATAGTTGTATTCTCCGGTATAAAACACGTATTGGTGTTCTTCCTTTTGAAATCAAAAGAAATAATGGCGATTATCATGTCACAATGACCCAGGGTAAGTTTGAAATGGGCGACCCGTTTGACCATTCCACCCTGATGAAGCTGACTTCAGCCCTCAGAATTTCTGTTGATGACCTGGTACAGACCTGTCCTGTTCAGATCGCTTCAACCGGTCATTCCAAGGTGATGATTTGCATAAAATCAAGGGAGAAGCTGAATAATCTTGCTCCTGCTTACAGCGAACTTGCAGAATTAAGCAAACAGATTAGCTGTAATGGCTTCTTCGTTTTTACCATGGATTCGCCTGATAAAAGGATACTTACACATGGAAGGATGTTCGCACCGGCCATCGGGATCAATGAAGATCCTGTAACCGGAAATGCAAACGGACCCCTTGGCGGCTATCTTATTCAGAACGGGATTGTGAAACCTGTTAACGGCTATTTTGAATTTACAGGCCGACAGGGGGAATCGATAGGACGTACAGGCGATATCGGAGTAAGAGTAAAAGTGGAAGGAGGATGGCCAGTCCTTATACAAATTAGCGGAGTGGCAGTAGTTGTTTTCAGAACTGAAATTAATCCCCTGTAGATTCCTTTTGAATAAGAATATGTAACTTATCACCAGTTTAAACGTCATTATACTTAAAAAAATGAAAATCACCAGCTTGTTAAAAGAAACATCATCAACCCGGAGACCATTGCGCCTCTGGCCGGGTGTTACAATTGTCATTCTTCAATGGTTCGTATGGCTTATCTTACCTCTTATCAGCCCAAACCAGGTTATAACAGTAGTGAGTGTCTTCGGGGGATTGATAGCCGGTTTACTGGTGGCGGTTTGGTGGTTGTTCTTCAGCAGGGCTTCCTTGTCTGAACGGATAATATTCTTAATTCTTGTTGTATTGAGTTTTTTCGCAACTGCTCAGATACTGGATAAATCCATCGCAACTGCAATGATGGGCATGATGTACACAGTTTATGCAGTGCCTGCCCTGAGTCTTTTCTTTGTGGCATGGGCTGTTCTTACAAGGAATATAACAGGAAGAGCGAGATTAATCTCTATGATTTGTGTCATTGTTGCCGGTACCGGTTTCTGGGCCTTGCTTCGTACAGACGGGATGACAGGTGAAGCGCGGCAGGATCTGAAGTGGCGATGGACAAAAACTGCTGAGGAGAAGCTGCTGACTCAAGCCGGCAACGGGGAAAGTATTCCTGAAACCGACAGCACATTCATCAATACAGAAGCTGAATGGCCCGGATTTCGTGGAAAAGAGCGCAACAGTATTGCTCATGGAACGACAATTTCAACAGACTGGGCTCAATCACCACCTGAGGAACTATGGCGAAGCCCGGTCGGACCAGGGTGTTCCTCTTTTGCAATACACGGCAATTTCCTGTTTACACAGGAACAACGCGGAGATGATGAACTTGTGACCTGTTATGATCTCCGGAGCGGTAAACCAGTCTGGAAACATGGTGATAAGATCAGGTTCTGGGATTCTCATGCCGGTGCGGGACCGCGTTCGACACCGGCATTGTATAAAGGAAGGGTATTACTCAGTAGGAGCTACCGGGATGCTTAATGTCCTGGATGAAATTGATGGTTCCGTTATCTGGTCACGTGATGCAGGAAAAGATTCAGGACTAAAAATTCCCGGCTGGGGTTTTACCAGTTCCCCTGCAGTCACAGACAGTATAGTTTTTATCGGTATTTCAGGAAAGATACTTGCATATGATACTTTTTCCGGCAACCTGTTATGGCAGGGTGAGGATGGCGGCGAAAGCTATTGCTCTCCTCACCTGATGAAAATAAACGGAACAGAGCAGGTAATTTTTACTAATGGCTCAGGTGCTTACGGACATTCTCCTGAGGATGGAAGAGTACTATGGAGTATGCCTGTTGCAGGCTCCCGTATTATTCAGCCGGCTATACCCGGTGAAAACCTGGTACTGGTTGACATGGGCAATATTAAAGGATTAAGGCTGGTGTCATTGAAAAGCGGGTCGGATAATTGGAACGCAGAGGAAGTGTGGACCACAAACAAAATGAAACCGTATTTCAATGACCTGGTGATTCACAAAGATCATGCTTATGGTTTCGATGGCCCCGTTCTCACATGCATAGACATAAAAAACGGTGAAAGAAAATGGAGGGGCGGCCGTTACAGTGGTGAGATAATCTTGCTGGCAGACCAGGATGTTCTGATCATCCTGTCGGAAAAAGGTGAGATTATACTCGTAAATGCCAGTCCAGAGGAGTTTAAGGAAATTGGAAAATTCAAAGCTATCAAGGGTAAAACATGGAATCATCCTGCGATTGCCGGTAATATACTTGTCGTAAGAAATGCTGTTGAAATGGCGGCATACAGGTTAAAGTAAAAACTGGCAGGTTATCAACTGAAAAACAATCAGAGGTAGATATCCTTCTTCCTGTAAACGCTCCATGCCAGTGTCGTAAAAACTGCTGTGAATCCAATAAAGAATACCAGGTTCACTGGTTCGAGGCTGTACCCTGGTTTAACAGCATCGATGCTTGCGTATCTGAACGGGCTCAGGTATCCGAGCTTTGAGATACCCATCGTTATTTTAGAAATAGTGTCAATAAAATACATTATCAGCACCATTCCGATTGAAAAAGTAGTTATCGGCCGCGCCTTTTTTACCAGGGTCGAGAGGAACAATCCTGCTGCCCCAAAGAATAGATTAAGCAAAAGGGTGTAAAAGGAAAGTATAACGAAAGCCCTTGTATTGAAAGGACCTGTCCGGACTATTTCTATACAGATGAAACCGGTGACCATTGTTACAATATTCAGCAAAATGATATTGAGTAAAACAACTGCAGATTTGCTTATGAATATTTCAAAACGAGTAACCGGCCATGTGAGGAGGAATTCAGCGGTTTTGTTATATTCTTCCCTGAGGATGATGTTCGAAGAGAGGACAATAGAATAGATGCTGCCGAGCACCATCATATAGATAACATTATTAGCTGCATAGAAACCTACAACTGAAAGAAGATCAGCGAAATCCGAGATTCCTTTAAACTGGAGAGCTCCTTTCGGGATAATTGTCAGCATCGCCATGATCTTTGACTGGTTTTGCATGAACACCGGGTAAACAGCCATTGTAACTGAGATAAGGACTGATATTACGATTGTCCAGGCAAGCAGGCTGACCGTGCCTCGCTTAAATTCCTTAATAAAAAGATTCATGTTCATGATACCTCCTGCCTATTTGTAGTAATGCATGAATATCTCTTCCAGGGAAGGCTCTTCGATTGTCATATCCTCAATCTTTACAGTGGCAAGCCGGGCCAGAAATTCATTAATAGTGCCGGAATACATGAAAGTAATTTTACTGTCCAACCTGCTTACTGCCGGATCAATGCCCTTAATATCAAACTTGCCGGCAATCTCTTTATTTTCGAATACAATGCTGATCTTTTTGAGCTGTTTCCTCCTTAAAGTATCAATGTCCTCGACCTTGACTATTCTTCCATCCCTGATTATTGACACACGTTTGCAGAACTGCTGGATTTCGCTGAGAACATGGGACGAAAAAAAGATAGTCATACCTCTTGCATTTTCAGTCCGGAGCAGATCAAAGAATCTTGCCTGCATCAAAGGGTCGAGCCCCGTTGTGGGTTCGTCGAGTATAAGCAAACGAGGTGAATGGATGATTCCCTGGATAATAGCTACTTTCTTACGGTTTCCCATTGAGAGATCACCAATCTTCCGGTTAAGGTCAAGATCGAATATCTCAGAAACTGAAGAAAGTCTCTTTCTATCTACATCGCCATAGAAACGCATGCAGTAGTGCATGAATTCATTGACATCCATATTTGCATATGCATTTGCATCCGACGGCACATAACCGGTGATCTTTCTTATGTTCCTGGTTTCACGGGTAACATCCATACCCATTATCTTTGCTGCACCGCCAGTCGGGAAGATAAGATTCAAGAGTATTCTGATCGTTGTTGATTTTCCGGCGCCGTTCGGACCAATGAATCCGAATATTTCTCCTTCCTGAACCTCAAGATCAACATTTTCAATTCCTCTGGCTTTTCCATAATACTTGGAAAGTCGTGTGATTTCGATAGCAGCCGGTTTCATACTTTTTCAGAAAATGAAGATCAAATATATGAAAATGAGTAAAGACAAATCTTATATGACACTAGTACAAAAGGATAAAAGGATAAAGATAGAAGTGAAGAGCAGAAGATTGATACCGACGATACGCTCACTGAGCGAAGTTGAAGTGAGCGAAGTCGAAGATAAACTTTGACCGGGAGACAATAAAAATCCCTATACTTACACAAAAAAGCATGAACAACTATCTTATCTCTGAGATATCAGGTCTGGTAATTCATCACATTGGAAACAAGAATAATGATGAGGGGATACATCTGTCTGCACAGAATACCGAACCGGACAGTGCCCTGACAGAATTGCTGATTTCTTATTTCATTTCTTCATTCAAATCTGATGAGTATTATAACCTGTACCATGAGAGTGATCTCAGCCTGAACGAGGTATATGTCTATTCAGGGAGGATATTTGATGATCCGGCTTCTCTGTACGAACAATCTGTTAACCTGGCAAAGCATCTTTATAATTGCAGCACTCATCCGAAGATTAAAGGCGGGGAATTGTATACAGCATATTTCCGGGAATGCACATTTGAAGGCCAGACTGTTGACGCAATAGGGTTGTTCAAATCGGAGAACAAAGACACCTTTCTTAAGGTAAACCCCGGAGAAAAGGCTTACGAGGTAAGAAGTGATAAAGGAATAAACATAAACAGGCTCGATAAGGGGTGTATTATCTTCAATACCGGTAAAAACACCGGATACGTGATTGCAGTCGTTGACAACTCAGGTAAAGGAGTTGAAGCCGCCTACTGGATGGATGATTTTCTTGGTGTTTTACAGCGCCGTGATAATTACCATAATACGCATAATGTTTTATCGCTATGTAAAGCATTCATAACAAAACAGCTTCCGCAGGAGTTCGAAATAACCAGGGCTGACCAGGCTGATTTCCTAAACAAGTCCATCAATTTCTTTAAGGAAAAGGATTCATTCAGCATGGGGGAGTTTGCAAATGAGGTGATGGAACAACCTGAACTGATAGAGAAGTTTCATAAATTCAAGTCTGATTACCAGGAACAAACCGATCAGGTGATATCAGACAATTTCGAAATAAATGGCACGGCTGTAAAGAAACAATCAAGAGTTTTCAAAAGTGTTCTCAAGCTCGACAGGAATTTTCATATCTATATCCATGGCGACAGGGAGCTCATTCAGCAGGGTGTTGAACCGGATGGCAGAAAGTTTTACAAGATTTATTTCAGGGAAGAAAGCTGAAATTGTTATCACGATTTCAGATTCAGTTTCAGGATTTCAGCTGTGAATTGTACATTGATGTCAATGTGGAATTGAGATCCCGAACAAGTGAGTTGACTGAGGGTTTATTAAGTAAATCTTCATCACAGAATTTATGGTTCACAAAATAGCATCTAAACCTGAACGTATAGTTCCTTCTGCTGAAAACCAGTATAACCTGAATGCACATTCTGAGCTCAAGCACTGGCAAAAAGCAATGCTTCGCAACCCGACTATATTGAGCAGACTATCGAAAGGTGTGCAGAACAGGATCAATAGCTGGATACCGGAAAAAGTCCATGCGGCAATAACAACAACCCTGAAACAGATGGTCAGGGCAGTCTTATTTGGTGCCAAATATACAACAACTGTAAAGCCTCTTGGAGAACAATCTCTTGAAATTTGTGAAGCTGCCGTGAGGCAGAGGATTGACTTTTACCGGAACACTGCTGCAATTGAAGGTGGTGTAACAGGCGCCGGAGGTTTGTTTTTAGGACTTGCTGATTTCCCGATATTAATAGCTATCAAGATCAAATTATTGTTCGATATAGCCACAATATATGGATTCGACATAAAAGACTACAAAGAAAGAGTATATATCCTGCACATATTTGAGCTTGCATTTTCAAGTGATGCACACCGGAAGAATATCTATCTGAAAATGACAGACTGGGATGAGAAAAGCAAAGAGCTGCCTGCAGACATACACCAGTTTGACTGGAGTAACTTTCAGCAGGAGTACAGGGATTATATTGACCTTGCGAAAATGGCTCAGTTAATCCCGATAGTAGGCGCTCCTGTCGGAGCTATCGTAAACTACAGGCTTATCAAAAAGCTGGGACTTTCTGCAATGAATTCTTATCGAATAAGATTGTTAAAAGCCTGACATGATTCGATTTTATTAAAAGTCCTGCAAGTCTTGTCGAAGCGAAGCGTAGATCCTGACCGATAGCAGTCAGGACAGGTTTTGCAGGTCATAATGGTCATGCAGGTTACAGTTTCTTACCTATATAAAATGCGTATCCATAATACTCTTTATACTTGTAATAAAGCTGTGCTTCCCTTTGTTCATTTGCTATTAATTCCTCAGCTGCTTTGTTTCCAGCATTTTTTTTCAGGAAGTTTCCTGATTGCGGCCTGCAGATTATAGAAATTCTCGATCCAGCAGTTTTCAGGGAGGATAAAGCTGGCAACAGGAACATATCCTGCTTTTTGAAGCTGGCAAACCTTATTCGGAATAGTATCTATACCCGGATAAGCCGCATTCCAAAACTCATTGATTTCATCCGGCCGTTCTTCAGTAAACCATGAAGCTTCTGAAACCGCTATATAACCGCCTTTTTTCAGAAATCTGCGCCATTCTTTCAAGCCCCGTTCAAAGCCAATATTGTAAATGGCTCCTTCTGACCAGATAAGATCAAGTTCTTCCTCTCCAAAGGTAAGATCATCCATTGATCCGACAATACCTTTTACCCTGTTCTGAAGATTCAATCTGACAGCGTTCCTGTTGAACAATTTAATGAAATCGGGAAAGAGGTCAATGCCTGTAATAATACCGGGTGAATTCTGGCCCAGTACCATTGTCTGCCCGCCTGTTCCGCAACCTAAATCAGCAATATGTGATTTGCCGGTGAGATTATCGATGAAGCTCAGCGCCTTTAAGGTCACTTCCGGGCTGCCAGGTCCCTGCCTTTCGATACCTGAAAAATATTCGCAGATTAAATTAAAATCGAAGTCGTGAATTGTTTTATTCTCGTTACTCATGATGTTTAAATATTTTAATGAGCCTTTATAAGGTCTCAGATTATTAAAAAATGTAAAATGAAAAACCCTGACATGGAAACGTCTGAGTCAATAAGGGGATAACCATGCAAATGAGCTGCAAGGTTATTTAATACACCAAATCCTTCTTATAATTAAACATCCAAAGTTTTTAGACTGACCAAAGATAAACAAAATTTTGAATCGGTTTACATCACAGGGTTTAACTTCACCTTAACAATCTTTTAACTGCTGATTAACTTCCGGATGAAGAATTAGATTATACTTTCACTCAGATATATTTATTGTATTTTCAACATTTATACAATTACAGAATTCATGAAAAAAATTTACCCTGTTCTGCCCATCACTGTTTTCACTCTGATGATTTCACTCTCCTCTTTCTCACAGGCTCAGTTAAAAATCGGTCATGTGAACTTTGATGAGATCATGCAGGCGCTACCTGAGAGGGACAGCGCCCAGGCTGTTCTCGGGAAGGAGTCGAAAGAATTGCAAACTGCATATGAAGAGATGTCAGTTAATTACAATCAGCTATATGATGATTATCAGAAGGGATTATCATCTTATTCGCCTGTAATAAAGAAATCCAAAGAAGATGAGCTTCTCGACAAACAGAAAAGGCTGGTAGAATTTGAACAGAATGCTTCAGCAATTCTGCAGCAAAGGAATACCGAGCTCCTGAAACCCATAATCGAAAGAATAAATGTTGCTATAAACAAGGTTGCAACAGATAATGGATTTACCTATATACTGGATATCAGCAAAGGATCTGTTGTTTTCACCTCGAAGGACAGCCAGAATATTACGCAGATGGTAATAAAGTCACTTAAGTCGTAGGTACAAGGAATAAAGTGCACGGTACACGATGAATTCAGGGATTCTCAGATTTAATAGCACACCGATAACACGGATTTAACGGATTTACACAGATCGAATCAGTGACAATCCGTTGCATCAGTGTCATCAGTGTTCTATTTAATTGTTTAGCTGTAAAACATTTAAGCTTGATGGCTATGCCCTTCAGGGGGTGCGCTGGGCTTAAGGCGTTGGCAGGGGTTAATATCATCCTGCAATAAAACTTCCTTAGGTGCGTTTTCCTCACGGTAGAGGACTTTGCCGATATTTCCCGTGTCACCAAGCGCTCTTCCCTTGATAAGCCAGGTTATTCCGAAGGCAAGTAGGGCTATTGCTTCAAAGACGAGAGTCGAACACCTGAAAAGATTTGTGATCTTGCAGACAGGAATCAGAATGACACATATTATAATGGTCCAGCCGCAGATCCTGTATATGTAATTCTCATTCAGCATGCTTACCGGGATATCGGTGTTTGCCTGTTGACCGATTGTAAATACATTGATAGAGATATTGGCAAGAATAAGAAAGAAAGTTGCGGCGAAAAAGTAGTGTAACCAGCCCAGCCATTGGAGATCCCAGGGGGCTATTGTATATATTTTCTCATCCCACGACAAGGGATTGGTGGGAAAAAAAGCGATGAGCACAGCCATTATCCCTGCAATATTGGTCAGCAGGCTGTCATTCCTCCAGATGATCCTGTTCCTGGTACCTTTGTAACAAATCAGAAAGAGGCTTACTGCACAGAGTATCCCTGTGAAGATCTCCCTGAAATTGGTATAATAATAACTGCTTATCGAATCCTGGATTCCTGTTTTGAAAAATGGTAACAGTGAAAGCAGGACAAGTACAACAGGAAGACTGAAACCGAGATATCCGATTACTTTCCGGATACGACGGTAATTGAAAATGTCATCCTGACATAATACAGAGTTTTCCTTTTTTTCCATAACAATCCTTTTTTGAGTTTGTGCATATTCTTTGTTTAATAGGAATGGATACCAGAATGTTACCCTTAAACAAAGGAAAGTTATTAACTATTGCGGTAAGATGATCCGGATAGATTCTGAATTATAAAATTCTTTGTGTCCCTTCGTGATAACCTTTGTGTCCCTTCGTGGAAGAGTTTTTTTTTGAACCACAAAGGATCACAAAGGATGTCACAAAGGAACACTAAGGTTAAGAACATCTTCTTTCTACGACCATATTGATCACATTATTCAAATCAATCAGAAACGCTATAATCTATTCAGGATATTTTTCATCCATATACCGCATAAGGAATTCCTTCAGTATCCTTCCCTTATGAGATGAGTTTTCAAATTGAGTGAGGAGTTGCTGATTGTCGGAGATGATTTCTTTTAACTTTCTGTTATTCAGAACTATTATCTCTCCAGTATTCATATCCATCACTTTTTCATCAACTCCCGGTACTATGAGAACAGTGGTTCCGGAATAAACCGGTACCAGTTTGCCAACTTTATAATAGTAGTAGTTCCCGATTGATTCTGCCCTGATGAATTCGGTTGAGGGACGCAATGTTGAAGTGTTGTTTTGGTTGAGGTAAAGGTTTTTCCCATCTGAAAAACCAAATACCTTTCCAAGCTTTTTAGCTCTCGCTTATCAATGTTTATCCTGTAGGTGGTTATTTCCTCCCTGTTATATTTTTTACTCTTGTTTGTGAGATGAGACTGAACTCAGCAGAAGGATTATTGTACTTCAATTTTCAAAATTCCTGTAAATACCCGGGACAAGGTTATTTTCATTCTGAAGATAAACGGCCCACAGAACACATGCATCTTTATCGGTTTCAAAGTCCACATGAAATCTGTATGTATCTGAGGTTTGCGGAATGATACTATAAACCGAATATTCAGGGAATATGCCGGAATCAGGCAATACTGTTTTGTTATACCTGTCAGTAAGTATGAAGTTTTTAATCTTCTGATCCGCATTAAGAAGATAAAATGCGTACTTGTTTCCTTTTTTCAGGGCGATCTCCACCTCAGGCGATGTATTGTACACTTCGGAATGAACTAGGTATGTTCCCCTGCAATATTTCTCACGCAGCTCTTTCTGGTTTATTCCACACTGGGATAATGAAGCTGTATCAAATGCCAGTGCGATTATGCAAAGTATTATAATCTTTTTCATGATTTTGGATTTTAAAAAGTTAAACAACCCTCGCCTGATATCGTGATGCCGGCACCGGTATTCCTGACCACAAAATTCAGCTCAGATTGTATCTTATCAAGTACTGTTTCAATTGGTTGCTTGTCAAAAGTTCCTGAAAATCGGCAATATGCCATTGTTTTATCTTCAAGTTCGATCTTCGTGCTATAGTAATCTGCCAGTATTTCGGTTACAGTTGCCATTGGCATGGAATCAAAAGAGAGTTTCCCCGTTTTCCATGCCAGATAATTATTGTTCCTGTTTGAAGTAGAATAGACGAGATTCTGCGATCTGTGTATGGAGCAATAGTTCCCTTCAGTAACCAGCAGGGAAAGTCCTTCAAGGTTATTTTTTTCCATGACCCTGATTGCCCCCGATCCCACAGTAATATTGACATTCTCTTCTTCCATGCGTGCTCTTATATTTATATTACATTGACTCTCAGCGACAACAACTGCATTGTTTGCATATATTATATACTTTGAGTTTGTAAGATTTGTGATTTCAATATAAGCTTCACCTGTTACAGAGAATTCATTTTTATCATCAATCTTAAGCGGATACTCTGCTGAACTGTTCTTGTTTAGCCATATTATATTGCCATCAGGCAGGGTAATCTCCTTTGTCCCGGGTGTATTATTACTGACAATATTTGTTCCTGATCTTGTATTCTGATAAACAAGCATAAGTGATACAATGATCAGGATTACAGCCGCTGCTGAACTGATGTACAGAATAGATCTTCCTGTTCAGCTCTCCTGGTAGAGATACTGCCTCCTGTATTCTTTCCATCCCTTGTCACTGTTCCAGCTTACATTTTCAGGAAGATCATTAATCCTTTCAATTTTTTCTCTGAAAAGGTTGTCGATTGTATTGTTTTCCATCACCTCAGTTTTTCGTTAGATATTTTTGCAACAACTTTCTTGCCCTCATCAGGTACACCTTGAACTTGATTCTGAGTCTTCAGCTGAACTGATATCTCATTATGATTAAATCCCTCTATAGCATAAAGGTTAAATACGGTTCGAAAATCATCAGGTAATCTCATGATCAGCTTATAGTAGTCTTCCATCAATAAATTATCTTCAATGACTGCATCAGCAGGTATATCTATTAGCAATTCTTCATTAATTTCAGAATAATGTACTCTCTGCCTTAAAAACATCAGGGCTTCATTAACAGTTATCCTTTTCATCCAAGCCAGCATGCTCACCTCGTCCCTGTAATCGAACTCAACGATATTGTTGAATATCTTGTAAAATGCTGTGTTTACAATACTTCCGGCATCCTGTTCATTTGAAACATACCTGTAAACAAGTCTGAATATGCGCACTGAGAACTGCCTGTAGAACTCATACTGGGCTTTTCTTTCCCTGTTTTTTAACCTGTCAAGCAATTCCTGCGTCATCTGTTTATCTGTTTTCAAACAATAAATGCATCAATTGTGCCAAACGTTACAAAAATTTTAAGATAGAATACGGTAACACGGTATATGGTTAGGCAACCAGCGTCCGGCATCGGGTAACCGGCACGCAGACCCAGAACCTCCAAAAAAAAATGGATCAGTTCAATTGAGTATGATCTGATCCATCTTCTTAAGCTCCTGTAGTTAAAGGAGGGATAATATTTTTGGTTCGAGTAGTCGGACTTATTTTTCAGGCTTTCTGTTTCAGATCATAGGCCATTAAATATGTTCCGCGGCGAACATACAGAATTCCATTTGCAATAGCCAGGTGTGCAATCGCGGGCCCGGTACCTGAAGCAGTCTTGCATGAGCTCACCAGCTCAAATCCGGTTGGTGTTATATTGAAAAGGTACAATCGTCCCGTACCATCTTCATAACAATAAAGCATGTTGTCTGCAACCAGGAAATTACATGATCTGATCCTGTTGTAACGGGAGAGCTCTTTCCCGCTTTTAATGTCAATACATGCCATCCCCCTCGGAAGAGTCGAAACAAACAATTTGTCGCCGATAACTGCAGAACCGCTTATAATCAACGCCCTTGTCGTATCTGACCAGATTATATTGCGTTTGGTAAGGCCTTCATCCCAGTTAAAAAGAGTTCCTCCTTTAGCGCCCTCCCCCGGAAGATAAACTTTGTTATTGATGACCTGCGGGATCATTGCTCCTGATACCCTTGAATCTCTCCAGACAACTTTCCCGTTTGCAGGGTCAACAATAAAATCATATAGCTTTGAAGACTGGAAGATATGGTTTTTACTTTTTCCTTTAATAATACAGGGGAACCAAAATAATTTGAATCCTGCAAAGCCTCTGTTCTCCATATCGCTTTACCTGTAAGCCTGTCAAGAGCAACCATTGTGGTCCGGTAACCGCAGGGAGTTATAATAACCTTATCATCTATCACAAGAGGAGATTCCGCGGTGGACTGGTAATTGCCTCCGAATCTTTCAAATGCTTTCATTTTCCATTCTGTTCTTCCTGTTGCCCCGTCAAAGCAGGCAATGTCACCGAGTGCAGTCAGAGCATAGATCTTACTTTTATAAAAAGTCGGAGTACCCCGGCTTTGCTGCCATTCTCCGGATTGAAGAGCTCTTCCTATTGTTTTTTGCCATTTTACGTTTCCTTTCATGTCAAGTGCTGTAAGGACCTCTACGGAATCCTTTTTGCCTGCAGTAAAAATTGTCTGTCCCTGGATTATTGTTGAAGAAAATCCGTCGCCAACCGTGTTCACGGACCATAAAAGTGTTGGACCCCTCGGGCCATTTTTTAAGCAGGTTGTTTCCGTGCTTATGCCGTTACGTTCGAGCCTTCTCCATTGAGGCCATTGGGAGAATACATACAAAGGGAATACCATGAACATGGTGCAGACCATGATCATTCGATTGACAGCGCAAGTTTTCATCTGTTACTCAATTTATAACTAAAATTAATTTTTTTGTTTAATTTTCTATAATAGACCTCTAACATGTTCAAATACCCTATAAAGAATTTAAAACACAATTTCTACTGGTTCTTCAGGCAATTGATGTATAAGATGGTGATGAAAGTCAAATTTGAAACCCATTCCATAAAAATGATATTTGTTCCGGATATCTTCCATCTATCCCATTACTGACTTAATGGTTCCATAAATATTGTATGTCAATTTAATATGTTTATTTTTATCATTGAAGGTGATGTCGGTATTCACCCAACTACTGGTTTAAAAGCAAAAAAGAATATCAGCCATGTGACTGACGGTGCGATAGCTTTTAAAACTCCTATCTCTCACTACAAATTTGAACTTATTTTATCAGGAAATTACAGCAACCACAGAAATTAAAGATTTGCTAAGGATTTTCTTTTAAATATTAATCCGAATATATCTGACAGTGTGCATTTGTGTGTCGAATATGATTAAACATTATCTCAAAACAGATGTGATCAATATTTTAGATAAGGAGAATAAGAGATTCATTATAGAGTCAATTGAAAATGCGTTTTAATCTGTTTAAAACACTAATGGTTTATTTCTTTACATTAAATCTTTGTTTAGTTTCCATCATATTTTTTTGAAAGCTGTTTTTCTATAATTTCAGCAATACTGTTAAAGCTTTGAAAAAAATCAACATTCTACATGTCTTCATCATCAAATTCAATAGAAAATTCATCTTCCATGATGGTTACAAAACTTATTGCCACACGTGAGTTGGCTAAGATTAAATGAAGCAAAGATCGTTCATCAGGCTGAAATTCATTATCTTTTAAACTGACAAGATTCTTGGCTATTTCACAAATATGGGCTTTAATTTTTGAATCAGAAAACAACTCACCTGGTATCATATTCAACAAAAGAAATAAATACTAATGCAAATATCAGCACATTCCATAAAATGAGAAATGTGAAACCATATTTGCATTCTTCAAAGGTTTTCTCGAAAGATGATTCTTTATTTTCAAATTTTGGAATATCTGAAAACTGACAGGCTTCAGGGACATAAAGAATCTTGTTGTCCATTTGTTATTCCACACAAGGTGATAACTATTATTGTCTTTACTATCACTATTAATTATGAAATCTTTTATAGAGGCGCTGATAATTTCTTACTTCATCGTAGAATCGGATAAAAAATCCAAAAACGCCATTTCCGGAAATCCTCTCGCCGGTCTATTTAAAAAGAGAATAAGGTGAAATTGAAGAATAGTTAATCCCTTTCTTCACTTGATTAAATAGAATAACTTCTGTACTTATCGGGTAAGTAAGATTGATCAGCTTAACGATAATCTGAACTCACTGAATAATCTGCAGTTCAAAGATGAAGAGCTTGAAAAAATTGAGGCAATCTGAGAAAATATTGAATAGATTTCAAACGGATGCTTTGTCGTGCTTTTTAGGTAGAAAGTTAACCACTCCCGGCTTAGCTATTCATAGTTAAGCCGGAAGTTAAACTCCAAATCATCATCTTGAAGAGCGTAACCTTTATTTATACACCGGTTCCTTCCACTCCTCCATCGGCTCATATTTGCTGACGCATGCCCACCTGATGCCTCTCTTCTGGATCTCAAGAGCCTGGGGAACATTGTAGTCTATGGCAACGTGTCCGAGTGAGGAGTAGAATACCCTGCCTTTTCCGTATTGTTTTTTCCATACAACAGGAATTACTGTCCCTCCAATCCAATCTGAGTTTCTATCAGTAAAAGTAGTTGTAGCCAGTACTTTAACGTTTGGATCGACATGAACATAATATTGTTCCGAGTGCATACTGAAATCAGTAAGTCCTTTTGTAACAGGGTCTTTCTTGTTTGTTATCTGTACACTGTAGTCAATCACTCCCCCGGGGTGAGCAACCCATTGTCCGCCTACCATAAACTGGTAGTCCGTATTATTCCGGAATGAATCACCGAGACCTCCATGCCAGCCTGCTATGCCTACTCCGCTTTTCACGGCATCGAGCAGAGCTTTCTCCTGCGGACCTGTTATTGTACCCATCGTCCATGTCTGAACAATAAGGTCAAAGCTTTTGAGATCAAGCGTGGTATATGAATCGAGCGTGTTCGATACGGTTACAGCCGCTCCTTCCGATTCCATCCAGGGCACGAAAAATATCACGGCACTTATCAGGTTCATGACCCTCATCCATCCCCCCCATACGAAGAGTACTTTCTTACCTTTCAGAGGAGATTCCTGTTGTGCGAATAAGTTATTCCCTGCAATAATGATAATTAAAAGCGCTGCTGTACAAACCGATTTGAAATTTATTCCTGTTCTCATTGTGATTTGATTTGAGGCTAAGATAACAATTTTGAATATTCAATCTTCAGGAATTTTTATAGCTTTAAATTTTACTTTAGAGAAAGAAAACAGTTGATTTCACAAAGTTTCGATAGGCAAGTCCACAACGATGATAACATCTTAATGGATTTGCTCTGTTCAACTCTGTGGTTCTCTGTGTAACTCTGTGTAACTTTATTTAACCCGAACCATTAGACTGACTATGAAAAAATCATTTATTATTTCAATCATTATTCTTTTCACCTCAGTTTCATTTTCTCAAATTCCCGGCTTTAAGCTGAACGACCGTGAATATTTCGAAAATGGTGGCGTGAATGTCATGGCTTTCCAGGATATTTACCCGGAAGGGCACCAGGGAGGCGTTGCTTTAATAATGCATGGAAAAAGGATTGCCACAAATGGTGATTTGCGACTCGATGAAACACCCGGACAGTGGCAGCCTATCCCAAAACAGAAAAAGCGTATTGTTGATGCTGCCGGAAACTCTATTACGGTTACACTTACCTATCCTGATTCGGCAATAAACAGGAAAGGATTCAACCCGATAATCTATCCCGATCTGTATTTTAATTATTCTGTCAAAACGAGAGCCGAAGGCGGGTCGATTTATGTTACAGTGGATCTTGACAGACCTGTACCTGCAGAATTCATCGGGAAAGTCGGCTTTAATATGGAGCTGTTTCCCGGGCTGCTTTTTGGCAAGACCTGGTACATGGACTATAAACCGGGAATATTTCCACGCCAGGCAATCGGCCCCGCCATGTATGACAAAAAAGGGGAGCTCGTGGCTGCAGCGCCAATGGCTACCGGCAAAAAGCTCGTTGTCGCTCCCGAAGATGAGGATCTCAGATTCTCAATTCAGTCAAATTCAGGTGATCTTCAGCTCATTGATGGCCGCTACCTGCATAATAATGGCTGGTTTGTTGTCAGATCGCTTGTTGCTGAAGGTGCAACCACGAATGCAATAGAATGGGTGATAACTCCAAATGTTATCAGTGGCTGGATTGGTGAACCTGTCATTCATGTTTCACAGATAGGATATCATCCGGCTCAGCCCAAATATGCTTTCGTTGAACTGGATAAAAATGATTCAAAAAAGCAAAACATACAGCTCGTAAGGATAACACCTGAAGGAAAGCAGCAGCTTGTCATTTCGGAAAAGCCTGCTGAAGGATCAAAATTTCTGCGTTATAATTATCTGAAGCTTGATTTTTCAAAAGTAGCTGAGCCCGGGACATATATAATAAAGTATGGGCAGGAGCAATCACAACCATTCCGGATTGCTCCTGACATTTTTGAACGGCATGTCTGGCAGCCGACCCTGGAATACTTTCTCCCCGTCCAGATGTGTCACATGCAGGTGAATGACAAATACAGGGTATGGCATGGCCTGTGCCATATGGATGATGCCTTGATGGCGCCGGTTGATCTCAATCATTTCGATGGTTATCTGCAGGGCTCCTCAACATTGACAAAATATAATTCTGGCGAACATGTTCCAGGGCTGAATATCGGTGGCTGGCATGATGCCGGTGATTATGATCTGAGGGTCGAATCCCAGAGCGGAGAGGTGTATATTCTCGTGCAGGCGTTCGAGGCTTTCGGCGTGAAGTATGATGAAACAACGATTGATCAGCATTCACGTATTGTCGAAATACATCAGCCTGACGGAAAACCGGATTTGCTGCAACAAATTGAACATGGTTCACTTTCTGTTGTGGGAGGATACAGGAATCTTGGAAGGCTGTATCGTGGTATAATCAGCCCGGGTCTTCGCCAGTACGTGCTGCTTGGAGATGGAGTAAATATGACAGATGGTCTTATCTATGATAAGTCGCTCGGTCATGGTGAAAAAACCGGTACCCATTCCTGGAAGAATGACGACGATTGGGTATTCACCGAAAATAATCCCGGAAGAGAGCTTACAACAGCAGCTCATATGGCTGCTGCATCAAGGGCACTCAAGGGGTTCAATGATACTCTGAGTGCTCAGTGTCTGGACCTTGCTGAAACAATTTTCCATCTCGACAGGCAATTGACCGGAAGAGCTGTATCATCGAAGATACATGCTGCCTCCGAACTCCTTCTGACAACAGGAAAAGCAGAATACAGGGATTTCATCGTGAGTAACGAGGCAACGCTTCTGAAAGACATTCGAGGGATAGGATGGATGGTCTCCAGGGCTCTTCCGGTAATTAACAACGAGTCATTGACCGAAAAGATCAGGAAGGAAATGATAACCTTGTCAGCCGATATAGTAAAGCAGGGCGCCGAGACACCTTTTGGTGTTCCGTACCGGCCGAATATATGGGGAGCGGGCTGGGATATACAGAGCTTCGGAGTGAGGCAATACTACCTCCACAAAGCATTCCCTGACATCTTCCCTGCCGATTACATTTATAATGCTCTGAATTTTATTCTTGGAGTTCATCCCGGTTCAAATACATCATCATTTGCATCAGGAGTCGGAACAAGGTCAACTACTGTAGCTTATGGCATAAACCGTGCAGACTGGTCTTATATCCCCGGTGGGGTATCATCGGGTACTGCCCTGATCCGCCCTGATTTTCCTGAGCTTCTTGACTGGCCTTTCCTGTGGCAGCAACAGGAATATGTTATGGGAGGCGGGGCAACAAACTTTATGTTCCTGGTGCTGGCAACTGAACAGTTACTTGATTAATTTGAAAATTTGAAAATTTGAAAATTGGAGGTGGTCAACTTAGGAACATCTGTCCGGTTTATTATGATTAATTAACATTTCAGACTAGCTGAACTCAAACGTTTTACAATTTTTATTTTCTATTTTTATTATGTCATAAAATGAAACCTCAATTCTGAACCTGATTAAACAATTTAATTAAACATGAAGAAAACACTGATCATTCTGACTTTCCTGTTTGCAGGGTACATTGCTTCTGCCCAGCAGGCTTTATTTGGAGGAGCAAACATCACATCACCGGAAATCAACAGTGATAACACTGTTACATTCCGGTTCCAGGCGCCCGATGCAAAGGAAGTGAAAATCACAGGTGACTGGCTGCCATCCCAGGGATACACCCCTGGATCAACCGCAATGACAAAAGGTGAAAAAGGAGTATGGACGTATACTTCACCTAAGCTCGGATCAGAGCTCTATGGCTATGCCTTTATTGTCGATGGAGTGAAAACAACCGATCCCAATAATGTTCATATGATACGGGATGTTGCTACTGTCACAAATGTCTTTATTGTTGGCGGAGGGAAAGCTGATCTTTATAAAGTTAATAATGTACCCCATGGAACTGTTGCAAGAAGATGGTACGATTCCCCCGGAAATAATATGACAAGAAGAGTAACTATTTATACACCATCTGGTTATGAAACCTCAGGCAATAAGAAATACCCGGTACTTTATCTTCTCCATGGAATGGGGGGCGATGAGGAAGCCTGGATAAACCTGGGAAGGACATCACAGATACTTGATAACCTTATTGCACAGGGCAAGGCAGTACCTATGATTGTAGTAATGCCGAATGGCAACGTTTCCCAGACAGCAGCCCCGGGTGAATCAGATAAAGGATTTTATAAACCGACAATGCAGCTTCCAAATACAATGGACGGAAAATATGAGGAAACATTTATGGATATTGTAAAGT
Organism: uncultured Bacteroidota bacterium; assembly: GCA_963744745.1. Taxonomy (GTDB): domain Bacteria; phylum Bacteroidota; class Bacteroidia; order Bacteroidales; family VadinHA17; genus LD21. The sequence goes on from CAVUVD010000014.1 coordinate 1,408,311, forward strand.
TTATTGAATCCAATTACAGGGTTATAAACAAAAAAGAAGGCAGGGCTATTGCCGGTCTTTCAATGGGAGGTTATCATTCACTGCATATTTCAAGGTACTACCCGAATACTTTCGATTACGTAGGCCTGTTCTCCGCAGCCATCCTGCCAAATGAGAAAGAAAAATCAAAGGTATATGCAGATCTTGACACGACCCTGGAAGCTCAGAAAAACAATGGTTACAAGCTCTATTGGATCGGAATTGGAAAGGAAGACTTTTCTGTTTAAGTACAACAATGAGTTCAGAGCAAAGCTGGATGCCATGAAGATGCCTTATGAATACCGTGAGAGCGAAGGAGGTCATATCTGGGTAAACTGGAGACTGTATCTTTCAGAATTTGCTCCCATACTCTTCAAGTAAACCAAGGACACCAGGACACCAGGACACCAGAGACACCAAGACACCAAGACAGAAACTAGAACCCATGAAATCAAACCGCCGCAATTTTATCAGGACTATGGGCGTTGGAGCCACCGGACTTGCAATTGGCTCGGTAACGCCATCATGCTCATCAACAGCTTCCAATAAAGAGGAAGAGGACGGCCAGTTATTGTTCATCGGTGATAATATCGCCCTCGCCGATACAGTTTATGGAAAAGTAAAAGGCTATCAGCTCAGAGGTATATATTATTTTCTTGGTATTCCATACGGGGCAGATACATCAGGTCCCAACAGGTTCATGCCTCCACAGAAACCTAAACCCTGGGATAACATTTTTCCTGCAGTATGGTGGGGTAACACAGCTCCGCAGATAATGGAAAGAAGATATTCTAATGCTTATGCCTCCTTCGCCGATCACTGGAATTATGATGATGTAAGTGAAGATTGTCTCAGGCTTAATGTTTTTACACCGGGAATTAACGACGGGAAGAAACGGCCGGTGATGTTCTGGCTACACGGAGGAGGATTTACAAACGGGAACGGTATCGAGCAGGATGGATACAACGGTGAGAACTTCGCAAGAAAGGGTGATGTGGTTTTTGTATCGATCAACCACAGGCTTGGACCGCTTGGTTTTACAAATCTTGCAGGAGTCGGTGGCGAGAAATTCGCTGTCTCCGGAAATGTCGGGATGCTCGACTGCGTGGCTGCCCTTGAGTGGGTCCGCGACAATATTGCAAATTTTGGTGGTGACCCCGGGAATGTAACAATAATGGGACAGTCGGGAGGTGGTGCAAAGGTGACAACACTAACGGCAATGCCTGCAACAAAAGGACTGATACATAAAGCAGTAGTCCTTAGCGGAGCGGGAGTAAAGTCTGGAGATAAAGATTATTCCGAAAAACTGGGTGCTTATGTACTCAAAGAAGCAGGGCTTATTGCTAAGGATATTGATAAGCTCCAGGCAATTCCATGGCCTGAATATATCGGAATAGCTAACCGGGCTGCGGCTAATCTTGCTGAAGAATCAGGTCCTGCTACCGGCGGGATGAGGAGGGGATTCAATCCTGTTGTTGATGGAGTGGTCCTCCCGCAACATCCTTATTTCCCTGAACCATCTCCTGTTTCAGCCGATGTTCCAATGCTGATATGCTCGACTCTCAATGAGAGCGCTCCCAGTCGTACTGATGCCGCTCTTGAAAATATAACCCTCGAGGAGGTGAAGGAGAAAATAAAGGGAAGGTCAGGGTTCAGTGCGGGGATGGGGGAGAAGGCAGCCGAAGTGGTCGATGCGTATGCCAAAGCATTCCCCGAGAGGAAACCAATTGAGATATGGTCAATGGTTACAAGCAACAGGCAGGGAGTGGTAACGCTTGCCGATGCAAAGTCGAAGCATCAGGCGCCTGTTTATGTAGGATGGTTCTGCTGGCAGCCGCCTCTTTTCGACAACAGGATGCGTGCTTTCCATTGCATTGACATTTGCTTCTGGTTCTATAATACCGATCTTATGCTTACTCATACAGGAGGAGGCGCCAGACCAAGAATACTTTCCGATAAAATGTCGGGCGCCCTGCTGAACTTCATGAAAACAGGAAATCCTGACAATGGCGGATTACCAGCCTGGGGAGCATATACACCTGAGAAGGGCGAAGTTATGGTTCTTGACGATTTACCTGAACTTAAGTTCGATCCCGACAGGGAAGCACGAAAATCATTACCCGTAGTATGAATTTATCTCAATTGCAGTATGTCCTCCCTTTCAGGGGAGGTGCCCGAAGGGCGGAGGGGTCATTACGTGGGGCTGCACATTTTGACAGCTTCATTGGAGGTGCCCGAAGGGCGGAGGGGTTATTATGTGGGGCTGCACATTTTGACAGCTTCATTGGGAGGTGCCCGAAGGGCGGAGGGGTTATTATGTGGGGCTGCTCATTTTGACAGCTTAATTGGAGGTGCCCGAGGGGCGGAAGGTTTTATCACATAAAAATCTAAATATTCAAACAATGAAAAATTTTATCAAACTGATTTTTGTAACATTTGTTACAATTCTCTCAGGGTCAGCAGTATTTGCTCAGGATCGTCCTGCAGCTGCTCCTGCAGCCCGTCCTGCATTCAGGATGCCGCCTCGTATAATCTCACCTGAGATACAGCCAGACAATAAGGTGACTTTTAAGCTCTATGCAAAGGAAGCGCAGAAAGTGACCGTTTCAGGCGAATGGCAAGCAGGATTCGGAGCTGCAGAAACGATGCAAAGAAACGATACCGGTCTTTTTACACTGACAGTAGGACCGCTTAAACCTGAGCTTTATGCCTATACTTTCACTGTCGACGGCGTCAGGTCAATCGATCCGAATAATGTCCAGGTACGGCGTGATGGAATTAACTATCAAAGCTATTTCCTGATCCCGGGCGCCGAATCGGATCTGTATTTTCACAAGAATGGTGTACCTCATGGGAACGTAACCAAGGTATGGTACAGTTCATCCATCCTGGGATTTGACCGCAGGATGTATGTCTACACTCCTGCAGGCTATGAAACCGGGTCTCAGAAATATCCTGTCTTTTACCTGCTGCACGGGGCAGGCGGAGATGAGGATGCATGGACAAATATGGGCCGGGCAGCCCAGATAATGGATAACCTTATTGCCCAGGGTAAAGCCAAGCCCATGATTGTTGTGATGACAAACGGGAATGCAAACCAGGCCGGAGCTCAGAATGAAGTTCCACCGATCCCTTCAACTGGCGAGCAGGGTATGGCAGCGTACCAGCGTTATGCAGGGAAATTTGAAGAACACCTGGTGAAGGATGTCGTCCCGTATATCGAAAAGAATTTCAGAACTCTTACCGACAGGAATAACCGGGCAATTGCAGGATTGTCAATGGGTGGAGGTCACACACAGACAATTACAAATAACAACCCGGGAATGTTCGGGTATATCGGGGTTTACAGCATGGGTATAATGACCATGGGACAGCAGAATCCTGCAGAAGCTGAAAAGATTGAGAAAGAAAGGATTGCTAAGCTAACTGCATTGAAAGATAGCGGGCAGAAGCTGTACTGGATAGCCTGCGGGAAAGATGATTTTGTTTACAAAGGCGTCGTAACCCTCAGGGAAACACTCGACAAAGTTGGTCTGAAATATATTTACCGGGAAAGCACAGGAGGGCATACCTGGGCCAACTGGAGAATATATCTGTCGGAGTTCGCACCGATGCTGTTCAGGTAGGCGGGGAGCAGGGAGCAGGGAGCAGGGAGCTAAGGGCTAAAGATAAACACTGCTCAGGGCTCAGGGCGCAGAGCTCAGTGAAAACAACTCAGGGTATTCTGCGGATGGTGGCATGAGCGCTGGCATTTCTGCGTTCTCGTGGTTAAGAAAATATTGCAGGGTTTAGATTGCGGGCCCCCTTGCGGGTCAGGGGTGGCCACAAGGGAAGTGGATTGAGGTTTTGAGAGTTAGCAGATCTTCGTTCCCTGCGGTTAAAAGAAACCTTGTGCCTTGTTGATTATCTTTGATCAATTATTTTATTCCTTAATTATGAAGAAGATTACATTCTTTCTCATCATCCCGTTTCTTCTTGCAGCTTCACCCGCTGACAAGCCTGGCAAAAAGATAGACCTGAAAAAGGTGAAGACGGAAGCCGGATACGTATCCGGTAAAACAAGTGATGACGGTAAGATCAAGACCTTCCTTGGTGTACCGTTTGCTGCTCCACCAGTAGGGGACCTCAGATGGAAAGCTCCTCAGCCTGTTCCGGCATGGACTGGAGTAAAACAATGTATTACTCCACCACCCAGCGCAATGCAGGCGCCGCCTAAGCCTTTCATGATGTGGTCTAAAGAATTTATGGCGCCTGAACAACCACTCGGTGAGGACTGTCTTTATCTCAATATCTGGTCAGGCGCTGACAATTCTGATGAGAAAAGACCTGTAATGGTCTGGATCCATGGTGGCGCATTTACCGGCGGCTCAGGCACGGTGCCGCTCTATGACGGGGATGAAATGGCCAGGAAAGGTGTCATTTTCATTACTATTAATTACAGGCTTGGAGTATTTGGCTTTCTTGCTCATCCTGAACTTACTGCTGAATCGAAGTTAAAAACATCCGGGAATTATGGTATTCTCGACCAGATTGAGGCTCTGAAATGGGTAAAGAATAATATTTCGGCTTTCGGAGGTGATCCGGACAATGTTACAATTGCAGGTCAGTCTGCAGGCTCATTCAGTGTAAACGCCCTGATGGTTTCTCCGCTTGCAAAGGGATTGTTCCACAGGGCAATTGGTCAGAGCGGCGGAATGTTCAGCAGCGGTCCTGGAATAGTGTATGATCTTAAAGCTGCCGAAACTGCAGGTTTAAAATATGCCGAACAACTCAAAGCATCTTCTGTAAAAGACCTGAGATCCAGATCTGCTGAGGAACTGATGAAAGTCCAGGGCCGGTGGGGTATTGCGATTGACAGGATTGTTGTTCCGGCTGCACAGACCACCTTCGATGAAAGGAAACAAAGCGATGTACCGCTCATCTCAGGCTGGAATGCCGACGATGGGGTTTCAATGGGACAAATGAACGCCGAGACTTTCAGGGCTAATGCAAAGAAGAATTACGGTGAAAGGGCTGAAGAGTTCCTGAAGCTTTTTCCTGCGGGTGATGATGAAGAAGCAAAAGCTTCTCAGAAACTGGGTTCCCAACTCTCATTTGGATGGCAGAATTATCATTGGGCAGGCATGCAGACAAAAACTGGTAAAAGCAAGGCATACCTGTATTTCTTCTCCAGAGTGCCGCCGGGTGAACCGAATTACGGGGCATTCCATTCTGCTGAGTTCGGTTATGCACTTCATACCTTGAAAAAATGGAACCGGCCATTTACTGACTGGGATCACCAGCTATCGGAAATAATGTCATCATACTGGGTGAATTTTGCAAAAACCGGGAATCCTAATGGTGAAGGACTTCCGGAATGGCCCGCTTATGACAATGCTTCTCCTCAGCAAATTGTACTTGGTGATAAAGTTGAAGCAAAACCGTTGCATGGTAAGGAACAGTTGGAGTTTCTTGACAGGGTGAACACTCCGAAGGGCTGGTATTCTGCAAAAGAAATTGGTCCGAAAGTATGGGTTATCGATGATCATGGCGCCGACAACATGTATCTTGTGGAGGGCGCCGACAGTGCAATGCTGATCGATACGGGTCTGGGCTCCGCTGATCTTGCCTCATTCGTCAGCAGACTGACCTCAAAACCACTGATAGTTATGAACACACATGGCCATCCTGATCATGCCGGCGGTAACTACCAGTTCAGCAAAGTATATGTCCATCCTGCAGATTCTTCAGCATCACGATCTTTCAACGTGCCTGCTGCACGCGAGGGTTCAGCAAAAACAATGCTTCAGGGTAACAAACCCGCTGATAACGAAGTATACACAGGCAAACCATTTAACACACGGCTCCTTCCTTTAAGGGACGGTCAGGAATTTAACCTTGGCGGTAGAAAGATACAGGTGATGGAGACGCCCGGGCATACTCCCGGAGAGATCTGTCTTCTCGATATTGAAAATAAACTGCTCTTCACAGGAGATAACAACAATGGACTTGTCTGGTTATTTCTGGGGAATTGCCTGCCACTTAACAAATATCTCTCTTCACTTGAAAGACAGGCAGCAAGGTTACTGAATTCAAAACTATATTCCCGGGACACGGTAGTCCTATGCCTTCTGATTTCATAAATGACCAGGTTTCAATGTGTGAAAGGGAATACTTGATAAGACACTTGAATCAAACCATATGAATCGTTTGCCGGCAATGCCCGGATATCAACTTTCGGGAGAGCAAGTGTTGCGTTTAATCCAGAAAAACTGTAGAAAAAAGAGAGAGGTGTATCAAAGTCAAAAGCCGTTAACCGCAAAGGTCGCAAAGAATTTCGCAAAGATCGCAAAGGCTTTTACTTCAGTATTTTAACTTTGCGTATCTTTGCGTCGACTCTGCGTACTTTGCGGTTATAAAAGACTTTTGAGACATCCTTTCAACTATAAAAGATGCGTGTCTTAAATTCCTGCAATAACAATATTGTCAAAGACAAGACTCGGGATACGTAAATTGCTGTAGATCCAGGGATCATTTGCGGCTTCAACAAGCTTATTCCAGAAATTTAGGTGGTTGTCAGCAATATTCATCTCAGCCACATTCTGTTTAAACTGACCCTTCTCGTAAAGCTTTCCGAAGATTCCAATAGAGAAGTCACCTGTTGTGGAATTGGAATTGCCACCAATGAAACCTGTAATGAGCAGGCATTTTGGGAGATCTTTGATGATGGTCTCAGGCGTTCTTGTCCCGGGGGGCAGTATGATATTACTTGTTGAGCCTGATGTAGGTTCAACTTCAAGTTTGCGGCTGTAATACCAGTCTATCAGGAATTCGTTCAATGTGCCTTCAGTGAATATGTCTCTTTTCCTTGCCGGAAATCCATCCCTGTCGTAAAGCCTTGATCCGAGGCCTCTTGGTAACAGAGGATCATCCGTGAGGGTAAGCACCTTGCTCCCGATTTTTTGTCCTTTTTTATCTGCAAAGCATGATCTTTTTTGCTGGATGCTGCGGCCTGATAACGGATTGAAAAGGAATCCAAGTATATTTCCGGCAACCCTGTTTTCAATAATAACAGGCATGGAGGCTGTTGCAGTTTTCCTTGCCCCCAGAAGATCGAGAGTTCTGAGTGCGGCCTCTTCACCGATCTTTGAGGGTGAGGGCAGATCAGCTTTATGTGTACATACTGCGTACTGGTATCCATTCGGCCTCCTATCGCCTTCATCCTGCGCATACATGCTTGTACCAATCTGGTATACGGTACCTTTTGAGGATCCTTCAAAGCCGTTGCTTGTCCTGATATACTCTTCATATTTCTCGTCGTATTCACCAGCCTCAACCGAGATCACTTTTTCGCCTCCCTTTTTCAGACATGCATCCTCTGATTCCTTTACCATTGTGTGCCTGGATTCAGGTGATACAGTGTCATAGTCAGGATCAACAAGCTGAAGGTCGGTGTCTGGTCTTCCTGAATACAACTCAGGATTCGGAAGTGTGCGGAAAGGATCTTCTTCCATTATTCTTGCACTTTCAATAAGCCCTTCGATAAAAGACTCAAGGCTGGCAGTTCTGAAATCAGGAGTTGACTGGTTTGCATACCTGTTGTCGATGAAAACTTCAAGATTAAGGCTGCGCGTAGACGCTTCTTTCAGGGTTTCGGGTTTCCGTTCCCGGTAGTTTATTTCAATAAGGCGGCTTTTTGAGAGACTGACCCTGCATTCCTTTGCTCCTGCTTTAAGAGTACGTTCTATTACCCAGTCAGCGAGTTCCGGGAAAGTCATTTGTTTTTCTTTTTTCATGACATACCTCCTTTCTGTTTGGTTCCACCTACTGTGAGTGATTTAACAAGGCATGTCGGGAGTCCGAATCCAACGGAGACCATCTGTCCCTTTCCGCAATATCCAGCACCACCCTGAGACATTTCCAGATCATTTGCTGCCATAGTAATGTTGGCAAGCATTTTTGGTCCATTCCCCATTATGTTTATATCTTTTATGGGTTTTGTCAGTTTTCCGTTCTCTATCATTCTGCCCTTGGAGACATAAAACGCAAAATCCCCTGCACCTATATCGACCTGTCCGTTTGCGACAGTTTCAACATATATGCCGTTACCGGCCTGTTTTATTACATCTTCAGGAGAAGCCTCTCCTCCCAGCATATAGGTGTTTCTCATACGTGGTATCGGGTAATTCTGATAATCCTGCCTTCTTCCGTTTCCGGTTGGCGCCACACCATACTGTTTGGCTGAAATCTTATCATGAAGGTAGCCTCTGAGTATTCCGTTTTCCACAAGAATCGTCTTCTGACCTGGCACACCTTCATCATCTACATTGATACTTCCTGCAAGATTCATATTGGTACCATCATCAATTATGGTAACAAAAGGTTCTGCCACTTTCCTGCCAAGCATAGTACAGTATGTTGAGGTTTTCTTCCGGTTGAAATCAGCCTCCATACCATGACCTATTGCTTCATGAAGCAGAATACCGGTGATCCCGGGTCCCAGTACAACCGGCATTTCTCCGGCCGGGGGTTGGATGGCATCAAGAGAAGTAACGGCATTTTTTACTGCAATGGATGCTATCTTATCGAGAACACCCTGGGTATAGAAGGAAAAGTCGCGCCTTCCTCCCAGATTCCAGCCCGCCTGCTCTTTCCTGCCATTTCTTTCCGCAGTGACATTAGCTGCCATGTAACCCGAGGGGATTATATCTTCAGCTATGACGCCATCGCTTGTAACAACCAGCATTTGCTTTAATGCGCTTGAAAAACTGGCAGTTACCTTTATTATTTCGGGGGATTGTGCAAAGCATTTCTGATTAAGGTCCTGCAATAACGGCAATTTTGATTTTGCAGGTATTCCATTGAAATCAGGCTCAAGGGGATAAAAATTACCTGTTGCGAGCTTGCTAAATGGATTTGGTTCGGCAGCATTAAGAGCACAAATAGTTGACGCTGTTGCTGCAGCCGACATCATCGATTCTTCTGTCAGATCCTGGGTAAAACCATAACCTGTCTGATCTCCCTTTACTGTTCGGACTCCCATACCCAGCGATATGCTGCCATAAGATTGAGTAACTTTTCCATCTTCCAGTCCAAGGTTATTCGATACCGTATATTCAAAATAGAGGTCGGCGAAGTCGCCTCCTTTTGAAAGAGCTTTTGCCAGTATTTTCCGGCATAAGGATTCATCTATCCCGAATTCTTTAAGGAAGTAGCTGCCGGAAATATTGGTTTCCGTCTGCCTGCATCCGTTGATCATGGGTAGAAACATCATTGCACTACCTGCAATGGTAGCATCCCTGATGAATTTTCTTCGTGGGATTGGTTTCATTTTTTTTGTAAGGATTGATTAAGGGTAACTTTTAGTTTAGCTTTTTATAAACTTACAAAACTATCAGACTAAAATCAAATATTTTTATGAGTAAGTTAATTGATCAGGTCGGGCATATCCCTAAAAATCACTATCTTCATATCTTTAGCAGCTAAACGGTAAAGACAATTAATACCGGCATAAACCATTGAACATTGTGTCTCTTAAAACGAAACTTGAGAATAAATCAGGCGAAATCAATGTTAATATCCCTGCGTTGCATCCTCCCATAGGGAACCAAAATGATACACCACGGTTATCATGAGGGACCGCAAAGGCATCCATTAAACAGAATAGCACACGGATGACACTGATGCAACGGATAATCACGGATCAGATCTGTGTAAATCCGTTTAATCCGTGTCATCAGTGTGCCATTAATACACATAAAAACATATATAAATCGGACAATCCTGAATGATAGTTACCCTTAAAAACTGATAATTTCCGCACGTTGCGTCCTCCATAGGGAACCAAAATGATACACCACGGTTATCATGAGGGAACGCAAAGGCATCCATTAAGCAGAATAGCACACAGATGACACAGATGCAACGGATAATCACGGATCAGATCTGTGTAAATCCGTTTAATCCGTGTCATCAGTGTGCCATTAATACACATAAAAACATATATAAATCGGACAATCCTGAATGATAGTTACCCTTAAAAACTGATAATTTCCGCGCGTTGCGTCCTCCCATAGGGAACCAAAATGATACACCACGGTTATCATGAGGTAACGCAAAGGCATCCATTAAGCAGAATAGCACACGGATGACACAGATGCAACGGATAATCACGGATCAGATCTGTGTAAATCCGTTTAATCCGTGTCATCAGTGTGCCATTAATATATATAAAAACATATAAAAAGGTCCATTATCGGTTAACAGCTCTCCCAAATAGCTTGGAATATTGCTATCTTTATATCATTACCTTCATTTCAGATGTATGGTAAAACCTCTTAAAGTAGGAATATTACGTGAAACGAAGAATCCGCCTGACAGGAGGGTTCCACTTACTCCCCCTCAGATCGTGGCATTACAGGAATTATATCCTCACGTGCAGTTTTATGTTCAGCCAAGCGACTTCAGATCTTACTCCAATGATGAATATGAATACCTCGACATACCACTGAAAGAGGATCTGCGCGATTGCGACATACTTATGGGAGTTAAAGAGGTGGATAAAAGGACTTTTATTCCCGGAAAGACATATCTCTTCTTCGCACATGTAGTAAAGAAACAGCCTCATAACCAGGAAATGTTCAGGGAAATGGCCGAACGTAAAATAACCCTGATCGATTATGAACTGATGACAACCTCAGAAGGACAGAGGATTGTAGCGTTTGGGAGGTATGCCGGTATTGTTGGCGCCTACAATGGATTAAGAGCAAGGGGAATCAAGACAAACCGGTTCAGGCTGAAGCCTGCTTACCAGTGCCGTGACCTTGATGAGATGTGGGCCGGCTTAAGACTTATCCAGCTTAAACCCGATCTCCGGATAGTTGTTACAGGCGACGGCAGGGTATCACGTGGTGCAATTGAAACACTTAGTATATGTAATATCGTACAGGTATCTCCGGAGGAATACCTGTCAAAAGATTTTAATGTTCCGGTATTCACACAGGTCAGGCCGGAACATTATGTTAAGCATAAAAGTGATGAGCCATTCAGGTTCAATCATTTCAGGGAGTATCCTGAAGAATATGAATCCACATTTCTTCCTTATACCAGGAGAACTGATATACTTATCACCGGTCATTTCTGGGATCCACGGTCACCATTGTTCTTCACCAGGGAACAAATGAAAAGTTCTGATTTCAGGATATCTGTTATTGCCGATATAAGCTGCGATATAAACGGCGGAATCCCTTCAACCATCCGGCCTACAACAATTTCCGATCCCTTTTATGCATATAATCCACATCTCGGAGCAGAAGATCCGGAAATATCCCGTCCCTCCAATATCATAGTCATGTCAATTGATAATCTGCCCGGTGAACTTCCAAGGGATGCTTCCCTTGACTTCGGCAGGCAATTGTCTTCAGAGATTATGCATATTCTCTTATCAGGAACTATAACACCTATGATAGAACGGGCTACTATACTTGAAGAAGGACGACTTACACCACGTTTTTCATACCTCAGTGATTATCTTTTTCACTGAAAAAAATGACCCGCTTGAATAATCTCCGATTATTTTTTTACATTGTTCCTTTAACCTTAAATCTTAACCAGGAAACATATGCAAAAAAATCTGTGCATTTTTCTGTTCTGCTTTTTGTTTATTCCACTGGCAGCCCAGGTGGATGATGCACCCGTGCAGGGCGTAAGCGACAAGAGAACAGAAGTCTATGGGTTGAAAAATGCCCGTATTGTTGTCGATTACCAGACTACGCTGGAAAAAACCGATATCCTTATTGCGAATGGCAGGATACAGGAAATCGGAACACAGCTGAACTTTCCGAAGGGAACAATAATTTATGATCTTTCGGGAAAAACAGTATATCCCTCATTTATCGATATTTATGCGGGAAATTATGGAATAAAGATCCAGTCTCCACAACAGGAAGCCAATCCTTATGCCGCCATGATACAGATCATGCAGGGGGGCAGGGGAGCCCAAACTGCAACACCGGAGCCAAGACCCGCAGATTATTGGAACGATGGAATTAATTCTTCGTATGACGTCTCCTCGGAGTTTATTCCGGACAGTAAAACCGCAAGCGAATATCGCCAGGCCGGATTCGGAGCTGTTGTAACTTTCAGAAGCGATGGAATTGCCAGGGGCACATCGGCTCTTGTTTCAACAGGTGAAGGTAAGGCCAATAACATGCTTATCAGGAATAAAGTATCTGCAAATTATTCATTATCCCGAGGTCGTTCAGCAGATATGTATCCGTCATCACAATTCGGAATCATTGCTCTCCTGAGACAGCTGAACTATGATGCACAATGGTACAGACAACTTCCTGCCGGTTATTTTCATGATGATGGTATTGAAGCCTACACAAATCAACTTTCTCTCCCACAGATCTTTGAAGTCTCAAACAAGCTTGAAATTCTGAGAGCTGACAAAATTGGTAAAGAATTCGGTCTGAATTATATCATAAAAGGCGCCGGGGATGAGTACCAGATAGTTAATGATCTGAAGAAAGCCGGCAACAGACTGATTATACCGGTAAACTTCCCTGAAATCCCTGATGTAAAGGACCCATACGATGCTTTGAATATTTCCTATTCAACATTAAAGCATTATGAACTTGCTCCTTTCAATCTTGCTAAAGTTTCAGCAGCAAATATCCAGTTCGCGATAACATCGTCAGACCTGAAAGCAAGATCTTCTTTCCTTGCTAACCTGCGAAAAGCAGTTAAATACGGATTACCCGAAGCCGAGGCTCTGAAAGCGTTAACAACTGTTCCCGCCACAATGGCAGGCGCTTCCGATCTTATCGGAGCTGTAAAAAAGAACTACCAGGCAAATCTGCTGATTACTTCAGGGAACATTTTCAGTGATGATTGTGTGATTTTCGAAAACTGGGTACAGGGAGTGCCGTACAGGTTTGTCGATTACAGACTCAGCGATTTAAGGGGGACCTGGAGCCTGAAAGTAGATACTGCAACTTACAGGATGGTCCTCTCAGGGGCCTTCGATAAACCTGCCATCAAGCTGATGGTTGATACAACGGAGATTAAGGGCGCGACAATCACCCGCGAAAGGGACGCTGTAAACATTGTCTTCGACAGGTTAAAGAGAAAATACAGGTTGTCAGGATACTCAATCGATAATGTGTTAAAAGGAGCTGCCCAGAGTGATGATGGCAAATGGATCAGCTGGGAAGCCACATATACTGATAAAAGTACCGGGCCTGAAAAACCAAAACGGAGTACGCCGGTTCCGGAACCGGGCAGGATAATTTATCCCTTCACGGCATATGGATCTGAAGTGCTCCCCGTGCAGGAAGATGTTCTTTTTAAAAATGCAACTGTCTGGACCAGCGAAAACGAGGGTAAGCTCCTCAATACAGATGTCCTTGTACAGAAAGGCAAAATCTCAAAAATCGGTAAAAATCTTTCTTCCCCGGCTGCCAGGATCATAGATGCTACAGGCATGCACCTGACACCGGGTATGATCGATGAGCATTCGCACATTGCAGCAGATGCCACAAATGAAGGAGCACAGGCAATAACCTCTGAGGTACGGGCTGGTGATGTTGTTGACCCGGAAGACATAAGCATCTACAGGCAGCTGTCCGGGGGTGTCACAATGAGCCACATTTTGCACGGTTCAGCCAACCCTGTCGGGGGGCAATCAGTACTGATCAAGCTCAGATGGGGAGGGAATGCCGAGCAACTCAAAGTCGAAAATCAACCTATGTTCCTTAAACATGCACTTGGCGAGAATGTTAAAAGAATGACATCACGGTACCCGAATACCAGGATGGGTACCGAGCAGATTATCCGCGATGCATACCAGCGGGCATCTGATTACAGAGATGAATGGAAGGCATGGAATGCACTTAAACCTGCAGACAAGATTGGCAAGATACCCCCGAGACGTGACCTTGAACTCGATGCTATCGTCGATGTGCTTGAGAAAAGAAGCTTTATCGAATGCCATACTTATGTCCAGTCTGAGGGTGCAATGATCCTTAACCTTGCTAAAGACTTCGGGGTTAAAGTGAATTCCCTGATTCATTTCAATGAAGGATACAAAATAGCGGACCAGATTAAAGAACACGGAGCCGCCGCTTCGGTTTTCTCAGACTGGTGGGATTACAAATATGAGGTCTATGAAGGAAGCGCATATAATGCAGCCATGCTTATAAAGCAGGGTGTACTCACCTGTATCCATTCCGATGATGCAGAGATGGGCAGGAGGCTTAACCAGGAAGCTGCAAAGATCATGAAATACGGAGGCATAAATGAAACTGAGGCGCTTAAGCTCGTTACGATCAACCCGGCAGTTATGCTCCATTTGGGAGACAGAACCGGCAGCATCAAGGCTGGTAAAGATGCAGATCTTGTTCTCTGGACAGATCATCCGCTTTCAGTATATGCCAGGGCTTCAAAGACAATGGTCGATGGAATTTTTTATTTCGATGAGGAGAAAGATGCAAAGATGAAGGAACAGATTGATGCCGAGCGTTCAAGAATCATTGCGGCAATTCTTAAAGAGTCCGCACCCGCTGCATCCGGAAATACACCTAATTTTTCAAGACGATGAGAAAAGCATTATATTTTTCAGTCATATTGATGCTGACAATGTTATTCAACGCAGCAGCACAGAGCCCGGTCGTGGCTCCTTCACAAAAAAAACCCGTACTGCTTACAGGCGGAACTATCCATACCGGAACCGGTGAAGTGATATCCGATGGGGCAATATTGTTTGACCGTGGGAAAATCACAGCTGTCGGAAAAGCATCCGATATTAAGGCAGATAAATCTAAATGCGATGTTGTTGATGTTTCCGGTAAACATATATATCCCGGACTGATCTTCCCCAATACCGGTGTAGGACTTTCCGAGATTGGCAGCGGGGTTGATGTTGCTACTGATCTGAGGGAGACAGGCGACCTGAATCCCAATGTCAGGGCAATAGCAGCATATAACACCGATTCACACGTTATTCCGGTTCTCAGGTCAAATGGTATCCTCTTTGCCCAGGTTGTGCCCCAGGGTACTTTATTGCCGGGTACATCGAGTGTAGTACAGCTCGATGCCTGGAATTGGGAAGATGCAGCTTACAGCATCGATAACGGAATACAGCTTGGCTGGCCGAGGAAGGCTCCGCAGCAGGGGAGAGGCGCTTATGCACAATTCACGACAGCTGCACCTGCCCCATCTTATGAGAAAAATGTCGAGGCGCTTGAAAAGATATTCAGTGATGCTCTTGCTTACTCTGCTATCATCAAACCCGAAAAAATCAACCTGAGACTTGAAGCTATGAAAGGATTGTTTGACGGAAGCAAGATTCTTTTTATCGGTGCAACAGAACCTAAAGGGATTATTGCTGCTGTCAATTTTGCAAAGAGATATGAAGTGAAGAAAATAGTTCTCTCCGGCGCTGATGAAACTGCCTGGGTAGTAAAGGATTTTCTTAAAGAGAATAACATACCAGTTATTTTGTCCAATCCTCTCAGTCTTCCAAAAAATGATTACAGTGATATAAGAATGCCTTTCAAGCTCGCTGCTTTTTTCATGAAGGAAGGAATACTTACCGGGCTTACTTACAGTTCACAGGCATACGGAAATCTTCCCTTTGCAGCCGGTCAGACAGTTGCATACGGTCTTACCCGTGAACAGGCACTTCAGACAATCACCCGTAATAATGCCAGAATCCTTGGGATTGCCGATAAAACTGGTACGCTGGAAATAGGGAAAGATGCGAATATTGTTGTATCGACGGGTGATATTCTTGACATGGCTGGAAACAATGTGGAACTTGCATTTATTTCAGGAAGAAGCATTAGCCTCGATAACAAGCACAAGCAGCTTAACAGACGTTTTGAGGCAAAGTACGAGAATATGAAGCAGGATGAGGTAATTACATTACCTGCAGGGGTAGATAAATGATCATCCTGCTATCCGGTTTTAAAGATTATTGCCGGGATGCATCAGCAGGCACGATGTTGATTATTTTTGTATTATGAAGATCATATTAGCAGGACCAGCCTGGCCTTACCGGGGCGGCATCGCTGAGTTCAGCAACCGTCTTGCCCGTCAATTCGTTTACGAAGGCCATGAGGCTGAAATTGTTACATACTCTTTACAATACCCGACCTTCCTTTTTCCGGGGAAAAGCCAGTTTTCCGGCTCTCCTGCACCCGAAGGATTAAGAATCAGAAGGCTCATCAATTCAGTAAATCCCCTGAACTGGATAACAACCGGAAGAAAAATTAAAAATGAGAAGCCTGATATTCTTTTAATGAGATTCTGGCTTCCGTTTATGGGACCCTCAATGGGAACAATTGCACGAATCGTAAGATCAAATAAGCATACCCGGGTTATCTGTATTTTCGATAACGTTATCCCTCACGAAAAGAGACCAGGGGATTCTCAGCTTACCCGATATTTTGCCAATAGCATCGATGGTGCAATCGTTCTGGCAGCCTCTGTCGGAGATGATCTTTTGAAATTCAGAAAGGGAATTCCGGTCAGGCTTAATCCGCATCCTTTATTCGATAATTATGGCAAACCAACCGACCGGGTAGCTGCACTGAGAATCCTGAATCTCCGGGACAGCTATGATTATATTCTATTCTTTGGATTTATACGCTCTTATAAGGGGCTTGACTTACTGATTGAAGCTTTTGCAGATAAAAGATTCAGAAATCGTAACCTGAAACTGATTGTAGCCGGAGAGTTTTATGAGGATCCTTCCATTTACATCGGGATGATTAATAAGTATAATCTTGAGCAGGATGTTATTCTCTTTAACAGGTTCATAAAGGATGAAGAGGTTTCGTTGCTCTTCAGCGTTGCCGATCTGGTTGTACAACCTTATAAAAGCGCAACACAGAGCGGTGTTACACAGGTGGCATTTCATTTTGAAAAGCCCATGCTCGTAACCGATGTGGGTGGATTAAAGGAGATTGTGCCTCACGGCAGATGTGGATATGTTGTAAGCCCCGATCCATCATCAATAGCTGATGCCATGAATGATTTTTTCAGCAATAACCGGAAGGATGAATTTGCAAGGTGTGTCAGGGAGGAGAAGCAAAAGTTCTCCTGGGATAAGATGACACGGACTATTCTGGATTGTTATAATGAAATTTGAAATCTAATCCACATTTATCTTATCCCGGATCAGGTATTTATTCCTGTCAAATGATGTCCGGTTTATTAATTCCCCCAGGAATCCTGTCAGGAAAAGAAATGACCCGATAATCATTACCGTAAGAGCAATATAGAAGTAAGGACTTTGTGTTACAAGTGGCGAACGGAGGCCCTGATTTATGTAATACAGTTTCTTGGCACCTAGGTAGATAGTCATTATGAATCCAATAATGAACATAAGTGTACCAAGTGATCCGAAGAGATGCATGGGGCTTTTGCCGAAACGGGTAATGAACCCTATTGTAAGGAGATCGAGATAGCCTTTAATGAACCGGTCGAGGCCGTATTTTGTGACCCCGTATTTCCTTGCTCTGTGTTCAACGACCTTTTCACCGATCTTTTTGAATCCTGCTTCCCTTGCCAGCATGGGTATATACCTGTGCATCTCGCCGAATACCTCAATGCTTTTCACAACCTCCTGCCTGTATGCCTTAAGCCCGCAGTTGAAATCGTGCAGCTTAATACCGGAGGCAAACCTGGCAGTTGTGTTATAGAACCTGCTTGTAATTTTCTTCAGAAAAGGATCATATCTTTTTTTCTTCCAGCCTGAAACAAGATCATATCCTCCATCCCTTATCATACGCACAAGTTCAGGAATTTCATCAGGGCTGTCCTGCAGGTCAGAGTCCATTGTGATCACTACTTCTCCTTCCGCTTCAGAGAATCCCGTATGCAATGCTGCTGCTTTGCCATAATTCCGCCTGAACCTTATACCTCTGATCTTATTGTTAGCTTCACCAAGGTTTCTTATGATCTTCCATGAAGAATCAGTGCTGCCGTCATCAACAAAAATGATTTCAAATGATAATCCGTTAGAATTGCATACATTACAAATCCAATCAGCAAGTTCCGGTATGGATTCATTCTCATTGTAAACAGGAACGACAACAGAGAGGTCCATTTTATCTTATTTTGCTGGAGAATCAATGAGAGGATTACCTTCTTTCCTGGTGAAAATGCTTACTATAAGGGATGCAACAATTCCAAACAGGAGGTTCCCAAAGATAGAGAAGATAGCTATAATACCGGGAGTCATGAATTTCTTTTGCATCTCAAGTGATGTTTCAATCATATCTTCAGGGATCTTTCCTTTGGCTCTCATTTGTTCTTCAACAAATGCAAGCGATTTCCCGGCAAGCTCCGGATCTATTACAGTATAAAGCAGATAACCGAATACTGCTGCAATAATTGACTGATATACGAAGATTATCATGCCAGCGCCAACAGACTGACCGTAGGTGATCATTCCATGCAGGTAATTGTCCCTGTAAGATTTTATGAAATAGTAAAGCAGGAAAATAGCTATAAGAAGAAACAGGTACGATGCTCCTCTGCTGAATGTAAGATCGAGGAACCATAAAACAAGTGTGAACACCACTCCGGCAAGACCCAATATCATACCATTAGTGAGATTCGCTTTCCAGGGGTTAACTTTTTCTTCCATATTATGATACTTTAGTTTATAACAAATATAATTGAAAAATGGGAAAATTATAGTATTTTTGCACGGGGTAAGTCTTATACGACCAGCTCCTGCTGAACTCCCCCAGGATCGGAAGATAGCAAGGGTAGGCAGTTGTAGCGGTGCGATGTAAGTAGCTTACCCTTTTTTTTGAACCTTCAACCTTCAATATTCGTTAATACTTGTTCTTAAATCGATGAATATTGAACAGGATCAACGATTTATGATCTGTGAATAAGTAAACCCGCTTAAATGATCATATAATTGCAGATAACCGGAATGATTATCAAACTGTATAATGAGAATCCGAATCCCGGAAAAATCCGTCAGGTGATCGACATTCTTGAGAATGGGGGAATCATTATTTACCCTACCGATACAGTTTATGCAATGGGGTGTTCCCTGCTGGCAAAGAAGGCTGTTGAAAAGATAGCAAGATTTAAAGGCCAGAACCCTGATAATCCGGATCTGTCGGTAATATTCCACGATATGAGCCAGCTGTCTGAATACACGATCATCCGCGATAACTCCATTTTTAAGCTGCTAAAAAGAAACCTTCCCGGACCATTCACTTTCATAGTTCAGGCAAACAGCCAGATGCCAAGATTTTTCACAGGTAAAAAGAAAACTGTCGGTATAAGGATCCCTGATAATAACATTGTGCTCGAAATTGTAAAGGAGTTTGGAAAGCCTCTGATAACAACTTCGATACACGACCCCGACGAAATAATAGAATATACCACAGATCCGGAGCTTATTCATGAAAAATACAGCGGGTTTGTCGATGCTGTACTTGACGGAGGTTATGGAAAAAATGAAGCATCAACAGTTGTCGACTGTACAGGCGATGAACCGGAAATCGTGAGACAGGGACTTGGTATTCTGGAGGTCTGAATTCACCTCGTATAGAAACTTCTTGTAAAGAGTACCATTACTGTCAGCAACTCGAGCCGTCCAAAAAGCATCAGAGCTGACATAAACCATTTTCCCGGCACAGGCATTTCAGAAAAATTGGTGAAAGGTCCAAAATTACCGAGACCCGGGCCGATATTTGCCAGGGTTGAGGCTGATGTGCTGAAAGAGGTGACCAGGTCGTAACCCATTAGTGAAAAGATAAAGGCTGACCCACAGATAACAAGAAAGTACAATGCAACAAAAACAAGGAGATTAAAAACAGTTGTCTGTGAAACTATTTTCTGATCCAGCCTTACCGGGATAAAGGCATTTGGGTGCAGAAGCCTGACTAGTTCCTGCCGGCTGTTTTTCGTTATAAGCAATAGCTTCAGAATTTTCATCCCGCCGCTTGTGGAACCTGCCGTACCGCCGGTGAACATGAGAACGAAGAATATTATAATTATCAGGTCACCCCAGAGCTTATGATCCTGGATATAGAAACCTGTTGTGGTTATTATTGATATAACATGGAATGCTCCCTTAAGAATACCCTCACCTGTTCCGATTTCAGGTTTACCGGATAAGACTGCTGCTACAACTAACACGAAAACGATACATATAATTGTATAGAAGAAGAACTCATTGCTCAATATTTTCCTGAAATTCCCTTTGATACCAAAGTATACAAATGTCATGTTAAGTCCCGATATGAACATGAATAGTGTTATTATAATAACAACAAAAGAATTTGCAAATGTTGTTATCCCGCTATTCATGGTTGTAAAGCCGCCTGTTGACAAAGTGGAAAAGGAGATGCAAACCGAATCGAAGACCGGTACCCGTCCAATTATGAGCAATAATGCCTCAGAGAATGTCAGGATAGCATAAATGGATACCAGGCGTACAGCGGCATCTTTTATTCTTGGGTGAATCTTATCTGATGCCTGCCCGGCAAACTCTCCGGCAGGAAGCTGGATATAAATTGACCTGAAAACCGGAAGCACGTAGAGTGAAATAAAAATGATACCCATTCCTCCAAGCCATTGCGTAAGGCTTCTCCAGAACAGTACACCATGTTGAATTGATTCGATATCATGAAAGATCGTTGCTCCCGTTGTGGTGAATCCCGACATGGATTCAAAGAAAGCGTCTGTGAAGTTGATGGCAGAACCGGTGAAAAGATAAGGCAAAGTGCCGAAGAGCGTTATTAATATCCAGGCTCCGGTAATTATAATATATCCCTCTTTTTTACCTGTTACCCTTTCTTCATTTCGCAAAGGTGTGAAGACGATGACTCCTGTTACCAGGGTAATAAGCGCCGAATATAAAAATGAAGCTGTTGACTGTTCTCCATAGATATAAGATACTCCGGCTGAAAGCAGCATGAAGAATCCCTCGAGAATGAGCAAAAGGCTGAAGATCCTGGCAATTATTCTCCAGTTGATCATCTGTATATCATGTAAAGTATTTTGACACTTTATCGAAGGCAGATGGCAGAGTGAAAACAACCACCTTGTCATTTGCTTTGATTATTGTGTCACCGGTTGCAATAAAGGGTTCGCCGTCGCGGGTGCCGCCTCCGACTATCGCATCCTTAGGGAAATCGAGGCTCCTGAGAGTTCCGCGCGTGATCTTGGCACGTACCGGAACATTGAATTCAAGCACCTCAGCATCTGTTCCTGTCATGTATTTAACCTGAGTGACATTTGGGTTTGTTGTATGCCTGAATATTCTGCTGGCTGCCGAAATCTTTTTATTTATGATAGTGTCAATACCGGTATTCTCGGCAAGATTGATATACTCCATGTTCTCAACCTCAGCAATTGTTCTTTTTACTCCCATTTTCTTGGCAAGGAGACACGACAGGATATTCGTCTCCGAATTCCCGGTAACGGCGACAAATGCGTCAATAGCGGTTATTCCTTCCTGTTCGAGTAAATCAACGTTCCTTCCATCGCCATTGATTATAAGGGTGTTATCCAGTATTTCAGCCAGCTCTTCACACCTTTTGATATCCAGTTCAACGAGCTTTACCTGTGCGGTCTTTTGCATGTAAAGGGCGACATGCTTGCCAATCCTGCTGCCACCAAGGATCATGATGCTGTTTGCTTCGAAATTCTGTTTTCCCGATGTTTTCATCATCTCTTCGATGCCTTCCCTTGTTGAAATAACATATACGGTATCGCCCGGAAGAAACTGCTCATTACCGCGTGGTATAATTGTTACATCATTTCTCTTGATCGCTACGGCACGGTATTTATCAGTCCGGTTTGTCATTGCGACTTCCCGGAGAGTCTTATGCATTATTGGAGCATTTTCAGTCAGTCTCTGGACGAACATTGCGAGCTTTCCTCCAGAGAACTCCATGAATTCAGAAGTACCCGTTTCATGAAGCAATCCAAGTACTTCCCTGGCAGCAATAAGTTCAGGGTAAATCAGGGAATCAATCCCGACTGATTTGAAAAAATCAACAGTCGTATGTTCGAGATAATCGAGGTTGTCTATTCTTGCAATAGTTTTGATTGCACCAAACCTTTTTGCAAGAATTGATGCTGTAATATTTGTATCCTCGTAATGGGTAACTGCAATGAAAAGATCTGTCTTTTTCCTCAGTATGTCCTGTAAAAGCCTGACAGATGTTGCTGATCCTTCATATGTCAGAAGATCAAGAGAGCTGTCTGCCGGTTTAAGGTAAGCCTCTTCAGGATCGATAAGTATTATCTCATGATTTTCATTCGACAGCATCTTGGCCAGATGCGTTCCGACCTCTCCTGCTCCCGCAATAACTATTCTCATCGGAATGTTTTATCAAAAAAACAACAAATTAAAGTATAAATAGGCTAAAAATGAAGCCTTTTTTCAACTTTATTTCCTTCAATATCACAGCTCGCATATGTAAGCACCTGATTTTCTTATGTAATGTACTGGCGGTGGTGAGTGGTTCCCGAATGTGAAAGCCTGGAAACCCGATAAAACTATTGTGTTTCCCGGAATACTTCTGATCCCAATACTCTGAGTTCTCCCGAATCCTGACATTATTAAAAATTCTGCATCCTGAATATTTGATAAAGACTGCAGGGGAGGTTTGCAAAAGATTATCTTCTTCTCACCGGCTTTTAATATTACCGGAGTATAGCTGATTTTATGGTAGATTACATTCAAACCTGCTGCAGATCTGTGCCTGTTTATTTCGGGTGAAAGTATCAATGTGTCGCAATATATGTGAAGCTTGTTGCCTGTTCTTACGCCTATTATTGCCGGACCTTTGGTATTATAAACAATCAATTCATTTGATGTTTTTATCCTGATGGATGTGAATGCTGACACTGAGACCCACATCAGCAGAAAAAAAAGACTTACTCTGATCCCATTTTTTCTTCTGTCAGAAACATAAGTCATGAATGCGAATAATGCTCCAAAGAGTAATATGCATCCACCTGTTGTCATTCCTATTCCTGTAATACCGGCAAATGGCAGCTGAGCAGCTTTTCCTGTCAGAATCACAGTTAAAAAAGTCAACCGATCCAGCAGTAATGCTATTATGCCTGATATTATTTTAACAGGATAGAATAATGGCACCAGGCAACCCAGAATGATAACCAGGGATGATAAGGGGACTATAACAAGATTCGTTAAGATAAACCATACCGGGAATCTGTTAAAAAGCGTAACAGTGAGTGGTAATGTTCCAAGTTGCGCGATTATTGTAACTGCAATGGACTGCCATATCCAGTTTGTGATTCTGTTTCCCGGATTGAGCAATTGATAAAAACTCCAGTAAAAAGCGATAATGAATATTACTGCAGAATATGACAGGAGAAAACCGGCATCAAATATTACAGAAGGTCTTATAAGCGTTAAAACAAAAGCCGAAGCCAGAACTGAATTAATGCCATTTACTTTCCGGTGCATCATGTTCCCGGTCTGGAAAAAAGTGAACATGAGTGTTGCCCTTAGAACTGATGGTGTCAGGCCTGTGATAAAAGCAAATGACCATAGGAATAATATTGCAATAAAAATCCTTAACTTGTCATACCGGGGCTTAAGAAAAAAGAGGATGTTGAGAACAAACATGCTGAGAATAACGGCATGAAGCCCCGAAACTGCCATTATGTGCATTATTCCAGCCTGAACGAAACTTTCTTTTGTTTCCTGGTCAAGCTGGCTTTTTTCACCCAGTGTGAGGGCAGATACCAGCGGCAGCATTTCTTCTGAAACACCACTGCTCCTGTACATTTCTATTAATTTCCTCCTTATGATCAGGGCAGAATGTTTTAGTGTTCTCCGCGATAGCCTGTTATGATCAAGAATATCATTACTTTCAATGAAAGCCGAATATTTAATTCCAAGGTTCTCCAGGTAGAACTTATAATTGAATTCATGTGGATTCCCCCTGTTTGTTATTGGAGAAGGAATACATCTCACCACAAGCCTGTCACCCGGTGTAAATGGATCATTATTGTTCTTTTTACCCATATACATAATCATTGAGCCCTTCAGTTTTTCAGGACCGGTAAGTCCTGATTTCTGATGAAGCCTGACAGAAAGCATTATGCTGTTAGGTTTTTCCTCCGGATAATCAGAAAGTGTACACACCAGTATTGTGGATTCAGGTTCGAGCACAGAAAGACTTGATTTCTCATGTGAATAAAGTAACAAACCAAGCAGATACAGGCTCATCAGAACAGGTACGCTGAAAAGGTAATTGTCCGGATAGCTGTTATAGCGTAGGCTTACAAGGAAGAAAAGGAAGATTGCAGCGCCTGATAAAATAATAAAGATGTATCCGGGGTTAATGCAGAGCCCGGAAATGATCCCGCAGCAGAAGGGAACACAGATTCTCAGGAATGGAATTTCCCTGTGAAGCACAATTATGCATGTTGAGACATATAAATATATGAAAAAAGTGCCTAAAGTGCACTAGAGTGCCTAAAGTATTTAGAGTACTTAAGAAAGTGCCTAGAGTGAACTAGAGTGCCTAAAGTACTTAGAGTACTTAAAGCATAACTCTACGGACTCTAAGTACTCTAGTGCACTCTAGGCACTACTACACTCTTTACCCCGGTTTTTCTCCCGGAAGAATTGTCCTGTAGTCGGCTTCAAAGTTGCCTTTGCTGATTGCAGTGAGTTTGCTCTTCAGAAGTCTTTTTCTTATAGGACTTAATTTATCAGTGAAAAGGATACCATCGAGATGGTCATACTCATGCTGAATAACTCTTGCCTTATATCCTTCATAAACTTCATCATGATACACCCAGTTCTCATCATAGATAATTGATCCTGATCCTTGATTCACGCTGTACTTCTTCCCTGAGGTTTGGGATGCTGAGGCATCCTTCAGTCATTGGTACAAGATCAGCGCTTCTTTCTGTGATATGCGCATTTATGAAAGCCTTCTTGAAATTAGCCAGCTCAGGATCATCTTCCTCCGCTGGTTTACCGTCTATAACGAATAATCTTATCGATTTTCCTATCTGGGGAGCAGCCAGCCCCAGGCCATCCGAATGGTACATTGTTTCGAACATATCGGATATAAGCTGATTCAACCCGGGATAATCCCTGTCAATCTCCTCTGCTACTTTTCTGAGGATCGGATGGCCATATACTACAATTGGATAAATCATCTCTAACTTACTTTACTTTTTATTGCTGATCAAGAAATGACTGAAGGATTATTGAAGCGCTTATTCTGTCAACAAGCGATTTATCCCTCCTGTCATTTTTTTTTACTCCGCCGTCGATCATAGTCCGCAAGGCAATCTTCGAGGTAAATCTCTCATCAGCAAGATGTATTGGTATTTGCGGGATATTTTTTTTTAAGTTTTTTAATGAACGGATTAATGTTGTCTAACAGATTCGCTCGGCTGTGTTGTTCATTTGTAACAGGATATCCAATTACAAATGCCTCCACACTCTTCTTTCTTCAGATAATCCTCAATATAAGTAGTCAAATTCTGCATGGCTTACTGTATCCGAGAGGAGAGGCAAAGATCTGCAGAGGATCAGTAATTGCCAGACCAATCCTTTTAGTACCATAATCTATTGCCATAATCCTGCCCATGATTCATTAAGCTGCAAAAGTACAAAAAAGTCTATAAAGTCTGTAAAGTCCATAAAGTCCATAAAGTAGATCTACCTTTAAGGACTTTTTGACTTTAAGGACTTTTGACTAAAATAAAAGCCACCCCGGGGGATGGCTTTTTTTAAAAATAACTTGTTGATATTATTCAGTTTTGCTGTAATCCATTCCTGCGAGACGTTTGTACGATTTGTATCTCCATTTTGCATTTTCCTCGGCAGCTTTGAACAGTACTTCAGCTTCCTGCGGGAAAGCCTTTAATAAGAGATGTATAACGTACTTCGCTCTTCAGGAAATCCTGGAATTTACTCCAGTCAGGTTCTTTTGAATCGAGTGTGAATGGATTCTTTCCTTCAGCTTCAAGAAGCGGATTATACCTGTAATTGTGCCAGTAACCTGCTTCAACTGCAGCTTTTGCCTGGGCCTGTGTTCTTCCCATACCGTCGCTAATACCATGATTGATACATGGAGAGTAAGCGATAATCAGTGAGGACCGGGATAAGCTTCAGCTTCCTTTATTGCTTTCAGATATTGTGCATTGTTTGCTCCCATTGCAACCTGTGCAACATAAACATAACCATAAGTCATTGCCATCTGTCCAAGATCTTTCTTGCGGATCTTCTTACCTGATGCAGCAAATTTTGCAACAGCTCCTGCAGGGGTTGATTTTGATGCCTGGCCTCCGGTGTTTGAATAAACTTCTGTATCGAGTACAAGAACATTCACATCTTCACCTGAAGCAAGAACATGGTCGAGTCCTCCATAACCAATATCATAAGCCCAGCCGTCACCACCAAATATCCAGTGTGATTTTTTGACAAGATATTGTTTGAGATCAAGTATTTCTTTGGCAACATGCAGAGTTATCCTTTCTGCAGGCATCAATAACTTTTGCTGATGCGGCTTTTGATGCTTCAGCATTATCCTTGTCCTTCAGCCATTCTTCGAAAGCTGCTTTCATATCGGCATTGAAATTCCGTTCTGCAGTGCATCTGTCATACGAGTCAGCTATACGTGTCTCTCATCTTGTTGGAACCGAGAGCCTGACCAAGTCCATATTCGGCATTATCTTCAAACAGTGAGTTTGCCCATGCCGGTCCCTGACCGTTCTTATTGTGAGTATAAGGTGTAGAAGGAGCTGAACCGCCGTATATTGATGAACAACCTGTTGCATTCGCAACGATCATCCTGTCACCGAACAGCTGTGTTATAGCTTTGATATAAGGTGTTTCACCGCAACCTGCACATGCGCCGGAGAACTCAAACAATGGCTGTGAAACTGGCTGTTCTTAACATTGACGAATTTGTCAACAACTGTATCCTTGTAACCGACTTTCTCATGCATATATGTCCAGCGGTCAGCTTCAGCAAGCTGAGTCTCCAAGGGTTTCATTATCAGAGCTTTTTTCTTTGAAGGACAACATCAGCGCAGTTTCCGCAACCTGTACAGTCGTAAACGCTCACCTGAATCCTGAACTTATATGCTTTGAGAGCGCCAGGTATTCCCTGGATAGCTTTAGTATCCTTCGGTGCATTTGCAAGTTCTTCTTCAGTAAGAAGGAACGGACGTATAGCAGCGTGAGGACAAACATATGAACACTGGTTACACTGGATACATTTTTCGGGCTGCCATTCAGGAACATTAACTGCAATACCTCGTTTTTCATATGCTGATGTGCCTGACGGGAAAGTACCATCTTCCCTGCCCATGAAATGCACTGACAGGAAGATCATCGCCTTTCATGGCATTGATCGGTTCCATTACATTGCTGATAAATTCAGGAACATTACCATTATGTTTTTCTTTGGCAACTGTCATATTTGCCCATTCTGCAGGAATTTCAACTTTTATGAACCTCGCTGCCTTTGTCAACTGCGGCATAATTCATATTAACAACTGCTTCACCTTTTCTTCCATAGCTCTTGTAGGATGGCTTTCTTCATCTGGGTTTCAGCCTTTTCATAAGGAATAACATTGGCTACTTTGAAGAAAGCTGCCTGCATGATGGTATTGGTCCGGTTTCCAAGACCAAGTTCTTCAGCAATTGCAGTTGCATTGATAATGTAGAAATTGATCTTGTTTTCGGCCAGATATTTCTTCATATGGTCGGGAAGACGTTTCTTTGTTTCTTCATGCATCCCATATGGAGTTCAGAAGGAATGTACCTCCTTCTTTCAGACCTTTGAGCATATCATATTTATCAAGGTATGAAGGAACATGGCATGCAACAAAATCAGGTGTATTCACCAGATAGGGTGAACGTATGGGTTTATCACCAAAACGAAGATGTGAAGTTGTAATACCTCCTGATTTCTTTGAATCATAAGCAAAATAAGCCTGGCAATATTTATCTGTTGTGTCGCCAATGATCTTTATGGAGTTTTTGTTTGCACCGACTGTACCATCTGAACCAAGTCCATAGAATTTGGCTGAATATGTACCCGGAAGGGCAACATTGATTTCAGGGAGAACAGGAAGTGATTTGAAAGTAACATCATCAACAATACCAACAGTAAAAAGATTCTTCGGCTCGTTGAGCTTCATATTTTCGAAAACTGAAAGGATCTGGCTTGGAGTCGTGTCTTTTGAGCTCAATCCATAGCGGCCTCCAACGATCACCGGCCGATTCTGCCTGTCGTAGAACATGTCCTTGATATCGAGGTAAAATGGTTCCCGTTTGCGCCTGATTCTTTGGTCCTGTCGAGAACAGTGATCCTTTTAACTGATTGAAGGAAGAACATTAAAGAAATATTTTGCTGAGAACGGACGATAAAGATGAACACTGATAAGTCCTACTTTTTCGCCTTTATCTCTCAGGTAATCAATAACTTCCTTAATGGTTTCGGTAACTGAACCCATGGCAATGATGATATTTTCAGCATCAGGTGCACCATAATATGTGAATGGTTTATATTCCCTGCCGGTAATCTTTGATATCTCAGCCATGTATGAATTCACAATATCAGGAACAGGTTCATAGAACTTGTTGACAGCTTCCTTTGCCTGGAAGAAAATATCAGGGTTCTGAGCTGTACCCCTGTGTTACAGGATGCTCCGGATTAAGAGCGTTTTCCCTGAAATTCTTGAGGGCATTTATATCAATAAGTTTTTCCAGGTCTTCCATTTCCATAACTTCTACTTTCTGAACTTCATGTGAAGAACGGAAACCATCGAAGAAATGAAGGAAAGGAACTCTTGTTTTAATAGCTGACAAGGTGAGCAACACCTGCAAGGTCCATGATTTCCTGAACACTTCCTGTTGCAAGCATTGCAAAACCTGTCTGGCGTGTTGCATAAATATCACTGTGATCACCGAAGATCGAAAGTGCATGAGCATGCAACAGTACGTGCTGAAACATGGAAGACACCCGGAAGAAGTTCACCTGCAATCTTATACATGTTTGGGATCATAAGCAGCAATCCCTGTGATGCTGTAAAAGTTGAGCAGAGAGCGCCTGTTTGAAGAGCTCCATGAAGAGCACCGGCAGCACCTGCTTCCGATTGCATCTCAACTACCTTAACCTGCTCTCCGAATATGTTTTTCAACCCGCTGGCTGCCCATTCATCAACATATTCAGCCATCGTGGAAGAAGGTGTTATAGGATATATGCAAGCAACTTCGCTGAACATATATGCCACATGCGCTGCGGCCTGATTACCATCGCATGTTATAAACTTTTTTGTTCCCATTGATTAAATATTTTGAGTTACTGTGTTATATCGGTTGCTGTTACTTTTATAACAGCGGCGCAAAGTTAAAAAAATAATTATGTTATTTTCTTAACAAGTCTTAAATGTATTAAAATATGATAAGAATCATCCTGACCCGCAGGATGAAGCTAACTCCTGACAAAAAATCAGGTTAACCTCCGTTCATTGAGACAAGGAATTCTTCATTTGATTTGCTCTGAAGCAGCCTGTCGCGGAGAAATTCCATGGCTTCCACAGAATTCATGTCAGTAAGGAAGTTACGGAGCACCCAGATCTTCTGAAGCATATTTTTATTAAGAAGCAGATCTTCCCTCCTGGTGCTGGATGCAGGAATATCGATTGACGGGAATATTCGTCTGTTAGATAACTTCCGGTCGAGCTGAAGTTCCATATTACCTGTTCCTTTGAATTCTTCAAAGATCACATCGTCCATTTTGGAACCTGTATCGGTAAGAGCTGTTGCGAGAATGGTAAGTGAACCGCCGTTTTCTATATTACGGGCAGCTCCGAAGAATCTTTTTGGTTTATGAAGAGCATTGGAATCGACACCTCCCGACAGAACTTTTCCGGATGCAGGGGCTGTGGTGTTGAATGCTCTGGCAAGCCTTGTAATTGAATCAAGAAGTATAACAACATCATGACCGCATTCAACAAGTCTTTTGGCTTTTTCAAGTACTATATTCGCAACACGGCAATGTCGTTCGGCAGGTTCATCGAATGTTGAAGCAATAACTTCTGCTTTTACATTCCTTGCCATATCGGTTACTTCTTCAGGTCTCTCATCGATAAGCAGGATCATCAGGTATACTTCAGGATGATAATTGTGCAATAGCATTTGCGATTTCCTGAAGGAGAATTGTCTTACCTGTTTTTGGCTGGGCGACTATAAGCCCGCGCTGTCCTTTTCCGATAGGAGTGAACATATCAATCACCCTTACAGATAAGTGATCCTTCGCCCGGCTGGCAGAGAGTGAATTTCTCATCAGGGAAAAGAGGGGTGAGGAAATCAAATGGAACCCTGTCGCGTATGAAATCAGGACTTCTCCCGTTTATTTCATCCACTTTGATCAGCGGGAAATATTTCTCACCTTCTTTAGGCGGTCGGATTGAACCTTTAATTGTATCCCCTGTTTTTAGTCCGAATAATTTTATTTGTGACTGGGAGACATAAATATCATCGGGGGAGTTAAGATAATTGTAATCGGGTGATCTCAGGAAGCCATATCCGTCAGGCATGATTTCAAGTACCCCTGTATTATATATTATACCTTCAAAATCATAAGGTTTCTCTTTCCTTTCTTCTCTTGAGACTATGGGCTCAGGAACATCCTTTACAGGAGGTTCGATTATAATATCCGGGCTGTAGTATGTCTCTTCACTAGGTTTCAGTACATCGGAAGCAGGTGAAAACAGATCAGTTCCGGTTCCTCAGTTCTTTTTTCGGATCTTGTACTTTCGTAGCTTTCTTTTCTTTCCGGTCTTTCAGTCCTGTCCTGCCTGTCGGGCCTTTCCATTCCACGTCTGTCAGGTCTCTCTGTTCTGTCACCCCTGTCATATCTGTCGAATCTTTCCGGTCTGTTCCCCCGGTCCTGTCTTTCAGGTTTGTCGGGCCTGATATCACGTCTGTTGTCCTGCCTGTTGTCAGGTCTGTCCTGTCTGCCGTCAGGTCTGTCCTGCCTCCAGCGGCGACGTTCCTCCCAGTTCTGGTCAGGTTTTCTCGGGCTTTCCTGTTTTTCAATCAGGGCATCTGTTTTTGTTGTGGATTCCTTTTGCTCCGGCTGGTCCTCATTGCTTTTCTGTTCTGCGGGAGAAACCGACATCACCGACTCGCTTGAACGTTGCATTACGGGTTTGAGAGTCCTCGGTCTTTTCCCTCGTCTGGCAATAAGATCCTGTTCGTTTGTTTCATTATCTGATTCAGGATTTGTTCCACCATTTCCTTCTTCAGGTTGTACAGGTGTTGGAACAGCGGCTCCATTGGCAGCGGTAGCCTGCTGATCGAGGATTCTATAAATCAGATCCTGTTTTTTTAAAGATTCTGCTCTTTTGATTTTCAGCTCTTTGGCAATATCCCTTAATTCAGGAAGCAGTTTCTTACTTAACTCAAGAATGTCATACATATTTTAATGATAATGGAATATTAAAGAGATCTTTTTGATTTTTTTTGGAAACCAGGTCAGAAATGAACTTATCAACCTGATAGATAATGCTAACCCTTCACAATATCTGAAAAACCCGGTGCAATATTATAAAACAGATTAATTATTTCCTAATAAAAAGTTCTTTATATGCAACGGGATTTGACCAGTCCAATATAATCTGGCTTTCTTACGTATATAACAAATAACCGGTGCAAGTTACAATAAAACAATTGTTAAATCAAAAAAAAGATTCATTAAAATGAAGAAACGATTCTTTTTTTTACTAAAATTGTTCCTGTTGCGATTACTGTAACCCTCCTGCCCATGCGTCAGTTAAAGATAACTAAACAGGTCACCAACAGGGATACTCCATCCCTGGATAAATATCTCCAGGAAATAGGCAGGGTGGATCTGATCTCGCCTGAAGAAGAAGTCAGTCTGGCAAAACGGATCAGATCCGGCGATCTTGATGCGCTTAAGAAGCTGATTAATGCCAACCTCAGGTTTGTAGTCTCTGTGGCAAAGCAATATCAGAACCAGGGTATGAGCCTTCCCGATCTTATTAACGAAGGGAATCTCGGACTTATGAAGGCAGCCCAGCGTTTCGATGAAACAAGAGGCTTCAAATTCATTTCATATGCTGTGTGGTGGATCAGGCAGGCTATACTGCAGGGACTTGCTGAACAGGCAAGGATTGTCAGGCTTCCGGTCAATAAAATAGGATCGATTAACAGGATCAACAGGGCTTTCGCAAAACTGGAGCAGGAATATGAAAGGGAACCCAACAGTCAGGAAATAGCCGACCTGCTTGAAATGATTCCGGAAGAAGTAAAAGAGGCGCTCAAAACAACCGGGCGCACTCTGAGCATGGATGCTCCAATAAGCAGTGAGGAAGATAATACAATGTATGATGTCCTCCAGAGTAATGAAACCCCAAGCCCTGATAAAAATCTTATTAACGAATCACTGTCATATGAAATAGAACGTGCACTGAGCACATTATCCTCCAGGGAAGCCAAGGTGCTTAAGCTTTATTTCGGACTGGGGATGAAGCATCCATATACACTCGAGGAAATAGGCGAGGAACTGCACCTCACACGCGAAAGAGTAAGACAGATAAAAGAGAAAGCTATCAAACGTATCCAGTATACTACCCGCTGCCGGATCCTGAAAACATATCTCGGATAACTTTTTGTGCTATCTTTACTTAAAATAGCTCCAAATGGATCATCTTGTTTCCCCGTCATTACTTGCGGCCGATTTCGGAAATCTTTCAAGGGATATTCAACTGGTAAACAGAAGCTCTGCCGACTGGATCCATTGTGACATTATGGATGGTCTTTTTGTTCCCAATATTTCTTTTGGCTTTCCTGTTCTGGAACATGTAAAGAAAATTGCTGAAAAGCCACTGGATGTTCATCTGATGATAATTGATCCTGACAGGTATCTTTCACGTTTCAGGGAGTCGGGTGCTGATATTCTTACAGTCCAGTTTGAGGCTTGCACACATCTTAACCGGACCGTCAGTGAGATCCGCAAACTCGGAATGAAAGCCGGTGTGGCTCTCAATCCGCATACCCCGGTCGTACACCTGAAAAATATTCTGCATTATATAGATATGGTACTGATAATGACTGTCAATCCTGGTTTCGGAGGTCAGTCATTCATTGCCGAGAGCTATGATAAGATTATCGAGCTGCGTGAAATGATCGATTCAGATGGAAGCAGCGTTCTTATCCAGGTTGATGGGGGAGTGGATACAGGTAATGCAGAAAAGCTTGTCAAAGCAGGTGTCGATGTCCTTGTGGCCGGCAATTCAGTTTTCGGCTCGAACGACCCTGTTGAAACAATAAGAAAACTTAAGGAATTGGAGTAAGGTCACTTCGGCTCCGCTCAGTGACCTTCGGTACTGCATCGATGTCACTGAGCGGAGTCGAAGTGACCAGTTTAAAGATCTTCTCTTTCTCATCAGGATGAAACCATTGGATAGTCTCATCCTTTCCCCACCAGGTAAGCTGCCTTTTAGCATATCGTCTGGAGTTACGTTTTATCAGCTCAATTGCTTTTTCACGGGTAAGTTTGTTTTCAAAATACTCGAACAACTCCCGGTATCCGACTGTATTCAGTGCATTTAAATGCCTTTCAGGATAAAGTTTCAGTGCCTCTTCCTCCAGCCCGGAACTTATCATCTTCTCAACCCGGAGGTTAATTCTTTCAAAAAGTTCATTCCTGTCCCTGTTCAACCCGATTTTAATAATACGGAAATCCCTCTGACGCCTCTCTTTCTTAAGAAAAGATGTGTAAGGCTTTCCGGTTGATTCACATATCTCAAGCGCCCTGATTATCCTCTTGTGATTTTTAAGATCAACCCTGGAATAATGTTCAGGATCGAGCAGCTTCAATGCGATCCTGAGACTCCCGATTCCTCTTTCAGTATACATACTGTTATATTTGTCCCTTACTGCAGGATCGATATCGGGAATATCATCAATTCCCTGAATTACCGCATCTATGTACATTCCGGAGCCACCTGCCATTACAACAAGCTGATTCCTTTTGAAGAGGTCAGGCAGAAGCCTGAGTACATCCCTTTCAAAAAGACTTGAACTGTAATAATCCTTTACTGAAATGAAACTGTATGAAATGATGCCTGACTTGTTTCAGCTGTTCATCAGACGGAACGGCAGTACCTATCCTCATTTCCCGGTAAAACTGCCTTGAATCGGCAGAGATGATTTCCGAACCTGTTAGTGAAGCCAGATCAATGGAAATATCAGTTTTGCCTACCCCTGTCGGACCAAGCAAAACTATCAGAGTATTTTTCATCCGGAAAATACCCTAGGAGGTTTATTCCTCCTCTTCGGTAAATGTTGTCGATATTTTCAAAGTCGGCAAGCGATTCTTCATCTTCACCGTTAAGAAAAAGATCATCAACTTCAGGTACATCTTCATCTTCATCATCGGAGACAACGATGTTGTTATAAAGTTTGCGGTTCGATCCGCTGAAAACAACCTGTTTCGGAGGCAACCCTTTCGAATTTGTGCAAATCGGATATTCACGACCGTCAATTTCTTTTGTTTCCCCTGTGTATTCAACAAAAAGCGCTCTCTCGTTGAAAAAGTCGAATACATAAAGAAGCTTTTGATTTTTCTTGAAAATAATATCCTCAAGGACGGCGACTTCCATGGTTGAGGAGCCTGTTCCCATATCAAAGAGAGTGAATTCCTCTTCCTTCTCCCAGTTGTCGGTTGCCATAAAGAAGGATGCCAACTGGGATTTGTCAAATTCCAGTTCATCCTGGATCATGCTGTGAAAATCCAATAAGTGTATGGCTGTCCAGGAACTCAAATTCCCTCACAAACGACTCATCCTCATCTGATAAAACTACAAATTTGTATACCATGATCATTGATTAATTCGATGGGTGCAATATAATATTTTTTAGATTACAATATTCCGGCTAAATTTTTTTTTAGAAGAAATTCAAGAGTGTCAATACCATCAGCATAATCCCATAGATGAGGCGATTGTGACTTACCGAAAGGTATGTTATTACTGACCGATAACACATTGCAATATTGTCCTTTAATGAATTAATCTGATGCAATACAGCTTCAATTGAATTATAATATTCATAATTAAGAACAGAAACAGGCGAGATAAGTTTCGATCCTCCTTCATTAACAGAAATCCCATATCATGGAATTTTTGCCTGTTAACCAGGTATATAGCTTTGTTATAATCATAGTTGTTTGCATACCCTGAATGATTTATGCAGGATGAATATGCAGACCAGTATGAATTAAGTACCTGCTGGATCATAACCCTTCGGCAAATATACTTTTGAGACATTCCTGCAACCGAGTCCAAAATATGTAAAAATATCTTTACCTAAATTCTCCAGTTCACTGCTGTTTTCATCACCAGTCAAAATAGCAATACTGTTCCTGTTCTTCCTTATTATTTTAGGATATTTCCTGAAATAATAGTCGAAATACCTTGAACTGTTATTACTGCCTGTTGCAATGACCATGTCAAAACCTGACAATGTACCTTCTGTAAATTCAATGTATTTGACGAATTCAGGATAACCAGTGCAGATGATTTCGCTTAAAAATGGTATAAGATCAGGATCCTTCGAACTTGTTTTTGCAACAACCTTGTTACCACTGATAAGTACAGTTAGAAAATCATGAAAGCCTGCAAGCGGTATATTGCCTGCAAATATCAATCCGACTCTGACCGGCATAAAATTCTCCTGCAACCCGCGATATGCGCTTGTCCACCTCCTGAGGTTTTCACTGGTGAGCTCATCTGCAATTGCTCTTAAAGCTGTTCTTACATTATCCGGTGTAAACCATGTGTTCTTCTGACGCTGAGATTCGATAAGCCTGTTTAATTTTCCGCTAAACTGGTTATGCTCATAGTCAAGGGAATCGCGAAGGATATTCCCAAGAAAAGAAAAGGCTTCTATTCTTTTTTCAAGATTCATATTGGTGCAATACGGAGACTGCAAAAATACTGAATATACCAGAATAAAAGGAAAAATCTGACCGGGGAGATCAGATTTTTTTCTTTTTGGGACAAGCAGGTAAAAAGTCCCGAATCTAAACGTCTGGTGAAAATAAAAAGAAAAAAAGAAGCAGTAAATCTTTATTTCGGTTAATCGTTCATTCAGATTCACTGATGTTCATTTCATTCCTGAACATGAGCATATAACAAATATATAACGAATATATTAGTTACGCAACTAATTTTATAAATATTTAAGAATTTTTTGACAGTGATCGCTTAGTTCCGGGCAAAAATGATCGGAACAATGTACCACACGGGTACGGGGACTCCTCTTTTCCGGCCAGGTGCAAAAGATGGCAGGCTCTGCACTACTCTGATCGCTTCAGCGTCGAGTGCAGGATTGACTCTTTTAAGCACACTCACCTGGTTAATTCTTCCTTCAGAAGTGATACAAAACCTTACAATAACAGTTCCCTCGATGTTTTGGTTTTTTACTTCATCAGGATAAATGACATTATCAGAAATATACTGAAGAATAGCCCGGTCACCTCCGGGGTAATATGGCATTTCCTCAACAACAACGTAAGGTACCCCGTCATTTCCGGCTATCTGAACAGGAGCCGCAGTAACACTTAAAGGTTCTGCAGATAATGAGAGGAAGACAATCCCTGCAACGGGAATAACCGAGAGCAGTTTCAGATTCGCAAGCTGCGAAGTCTTTTCCTTTGTCATCATTATCAATCTTTTCCTTATCAGTGAAGGGTTTGAAAAACTGTTGCTCAGTCGTAGTGACCCTGACCGGAAGATCTGGCTCACGAGGAGGCTCTGGTAGTTTATTACAGGAATTCCTGATTTGAGGCATCCCTGGTCAGCCTGGAATTCATGAATTGCCCTGAGTTCCCTGTTAATAAAATGGATGAAAGGATTGAACCACTGGAAGGCAGTCATGAACTCAATGAAAATGATATCAATATAATGGTTCTCCCTCAGATGGTTCCTTTCATGCCGTATAACATCCTCCGCTTCATCAGGAGAGAGCCTTGAGTTTATGAAGATGAACCCCATCGCACTAAAACCTGCCGTGTTGAAATCATGGAATTTGATAATTCTGCTGCTGCCGTTCTTTTGTTTAAGGATAAGGAAAAGAAGGCTGGAAAAATCTGCAATGAGTTTGAAAATGAAAATGATCACACCGGTAATATATATGGTATATACTGTGTTGGATGGTCCTTTTTGCTCCTGGAAATCAGATATGACCCGGCCCGGTGTGACAAAAACCTCTGAAAGCAGCCTTCCGAAAGCCTGTATTTCAAGAGGTTTGCCTGTACTCAGAGTTAATGAAGGCAGGAAGATGGAAGCAACCAGGGAAATCAGGATAAAGATCCTGTTTCTTCCATGAGAAGTGTCTTTCCTTAGAAGGAATGTATATATAAAGTAAAAGGCAGTCACATAGATTGCAACCTTTACAAGATATATAATCATTGAGATCATTTAAATGATTTTTGTTTTTTTACTTCACCTTCCATTATTTTCATAATTTCTTCCATCTCCTTTACCGAGATGCTTTTTTCCTTTGCAAAGAAACTGACCATTTTCTCAAAGGAGTTTGAGAAATAATCATTTACAAAAGTGCTGAGATGTGTTTTTGAGTAATCGCTTTTTGTTATAAGCGGATAATATTCATGTGTTCGCCCATATGCTTTATGATCGACAAATCCTTTATCCTGCAGAATCCGGACAATTGTGCTGACAGTATTATAGGCAGGTTTAGGTTCATCAAAATGTTCAAGAATATCTTTGACAAATCCTTTTTTGATCTTCCATAAAACCTGCATCACCTGTTCTTCTGCTCTTGTTAATTCTCTCATATATGGGTTTGTTATTTTAATTTATTGTACAATTATCAAATATACAACGAAATAATTAGTTACACCAAATTATTTTTATTAAAAATTTGATGATTGAGACAGTGACACTTTATTCGTACAGTGCTCCCGGCTTGAATAAAACTTTTATCTTTGTGCAGTTTGTCATTTATCTTAAAAAAAGTGTACTTTTATTTTTTTTTTTTAACACTGATAACAGACTGAATGACAGACAGAATAAGAAGATTGAGTATTTTCAAGGAGAATCTGAGAATTTCATTCAGGGCAATAAGATCCAACAGGGTAAGGGCAATACTTACAATATGTATTATTGCATTTGGAATAATGGCTCTTGTAGGGATTCTGACAGCAATAGATGCAATAAAATCATCTCTGACAAATCAGTTTACAATGATGGGTGCCAACTCCTTCACAATAACCTCAAGGGGGATGAATATCCAGATTGGCAACAACAGGATACAGGGCAAAGAATTTTTCAAGGATATCTTACAGGGAAGCTGAGGAATTTAAAAACAGGTTTACTGAACCTGCCATGGGTTTCAATTTCATTTAATGCATCAGGATCTGGCAACTGTTAAATATGGATCAGAAGAAACAAATCCGAATGTAAGTCTTACAGGGTGTTGATGAGAATCATCTTACAGTTTCAGGTTATGAGATTGAAACAGGAAGGAATTTCAGCTGCCGATGAGGTTCAGTAAACCAGGCATCTTGTGCTTATCGGTGCAGATATTGTCAAAGATCTTTTTCCTACAGGTGTTGATCCGTTGGGAAAGGAGATCACTGTTGCAGGTTTGAAACTTAAGGTAGCAGGTGTTCTCAAGAGCAAAGGTGCAAGTGCTATCAATGGCGACAATGTATGTTTTATGCCTGTAACAACGGCACAGGCAATATTTTTCACGTCCGAATATGACTTTCAGTATTACTGTAATGCCGGTAAATCCGGTGAATCTTGATATGATGACAGGTGAGGCTGAAGCTATATTCAGAATTGTCCGAAATCTTAATCCAAGGGATGAATCTGATTTCAATATTTCAAAAAGTGACAATATTGTTAATCTGCTTCTTGAAGAATATAAGGTATGTAACACTTGCAGCAACAATTATCGGAATTGTGACACTTTTCGGTGCAGCTGTCGGACTTATGAATATAATGCTTGTATCGGTTACTGAACGAACACGGGAGATTGGAGTAAGGAAAGCATAGGAGCAAAACCACAAACAATAAAATATCAGTTTCTTTTTGAATCAATAATGATCGGTCAGATGGGAGGTGTTTTTGGAATAATTCTTGGTATACTTATCGGAAATGCTGTTTCTTCAATGCTGAGGTCAAGTTTTGTGATTCCATGGATATGGGTAATGACAGGTATAGTTGTCTGTTTTATTGTAGGTGTTGTTTCAGGTTATGCACCGGCAGTAAAGGCTGCAAATATTGATCCCATTGAAGCTTTAAGATATGAATAAATTATCAGAATATGGAAAAACATGTAATTCAGGAAGAGTTGAAAAATTGTCCGGGAATTGTCTATTATCCTGATACCAACAAACTTGAGACTGATCGGACGGTCTATCCCTGAAAATCCGGAACTTATTTTCAGACGTCTTGAAGACTGGATTACACTTCATTTTGAGAAGAATGGCGGTCTGGATGTTAATATTCAGCTTGAATATATTAACAGTGGTTCTTCAAAATACCTTTACGAGATACTGAAAAGGCTGACAGGTTATCAGCAGTCAGGAAAGCATGTTAAAATGAAATGGCTTTATGAAGAAGATGATGAGGCTATGCTTGAACTTGGAGAACATTATCGCGATACTGCAGGAATACCTCTTGAAATTGAGATGATAGTATAAAATAAAGAAGGGACGTTGCATGCAACGTCCACTTTGTTTATCAATATTTAATATTATATCTTGTTATTTCACTGTGTTCATGTGAGCAATCAGGTCGAGAAGTTTGCAGGAATAACCCCACTCATTATCGTACCAGGCAACAACTTTAACAAAGTTATCGTTAAGAGAAATACCTGCTTCTGCATCAAAGATAGAGGTGCGTGAATCACCGATAAAGTCGCTTGAAACAACAGCATCTTCAGTATATCCGAGAATTCCTTTGAGCGGACCGTCAGCAGCAGCTTTCATTGCTTTTTTGATAGCATCGTAGCTGGCTGGTTTCTCAAGACGGCAGGTAAGGTCAACAACTGAAACATTGAGAGTCGGAACCCTGAAAGCCATTCCGGTAAGTTTTCCTTTCAGTTCGGGGATAACTTTGGTTACAGCTTTTGCTGCACCTGTTGATGAAGGAATAATGTTGCCGGCAGCAGCACGTCCGCCTCTCCAGTCCTTCTTGGATGGGCCGTCGACAGTTTTCTGTGTTGCAGTGGTTGCATGAACTGTTGTCATAAGACCTTCAACAATGCCGAAATTGTCATGAAGTACTTTTGTAACAGGAGCAAGACAGTTTGTTGTGCAGGAAGCATTGGATACAAACTGCATATCTGCCTTGTATTTATTATGGTTAACACCCATAACAAACATCGGGGTATCATCTTTTGAAGGAGCTGACATCACAACACGTTTTGCACCTGCTGTGATATGGCCCATTGCGCTTTCCTTTGTAAGAAAAAGACCTGTGCATTCAATTACATATTCAGCGCCAACCTCATTCCATTTCAGGGTTGCAGGATCTTTTTCGGCAGTAATGCGGATACTCTGTCCGTTTACAACAAGCTTGCCATCTTTAACTTCAACTTTTCCATCAAATCTGCCATGAACGGTGTCGTAGCGAAGCATATAAGCAATATAATCCACTTCGAGGAGGTCGTTGATTCCAACAATTTCAATATCATTCCTCTTCAAGGCAGCCCTGAAGGCCAGTCGGCCGATCCTGCCAAAACCGTTGATACCTACTTTAATTTTTGACATATCTTATTATTAATTAGTTAATAAATTTGACAGCACAAAAATAATATTTTCCCTGATAAAAGTCAAATGATTAAAAACTATCATTCTATTCTTTTTCTTTTCTGAAGATATTTGAGAACTTATTTGATTCAGGATCAAGAGGATCAATAATCATTCCGAACCTGTAACTGACAAACAGTGAAAAGAAAATTGCTTTATTAGTGTTGACTGGCCATTATAGGAATCTCTTTGAGAAAAGCATTTATCTGGGCTCCGACCTCAATAGCATGAATAACTTTATCCTCCTTGCTGTACTCAAAATTGAAACCTCCTTTGCCATAAAGCCCGGGCATAACTTTTATTTCATTGAATCCTTTGTAAAAGAAGCTTTGCTGTAAATATCCTGTGGCATTGCAATTGATTGGGATCTGAATTTTTCCTCCTTAATCAATATCATTCAGTTGACCGGAACAGGATATAATACCTTGTAATAAATTGGTTTATAAATAGCCAGGACAGGGCCGGCAGAATAAAAATACCTGATGGCAATTCCCCCAAGATCTGCCTTTTTGTAAAGTTCATGCTGATGTCCAATTCCTGCTCTGAGATAAAAGGTAGAATTGAGTTTTCCAAAAACATAATGACCGCCCTGGTGTATAAGGATTGGATATGCTTATATTCTTTTGGATGTTTTAGAGTTCCGCCTTCAATCTCGAAAAGCCGTTTATTGAGGTAATCTATTCTTTTGGCAGCACGGTAACTGAAGCCAATACCATCAGTATTAAGACTGAATGCCAAAAGATCTTTCATTACGGAAAAATACTTTCTGCTGCTCATCCAGTTCTCCCTGGGCATAAATACTGATCGCACCAAGTAAAATACAATACCGCTATTATAAGCAGCTTTTTCATTATTTCACTAACTTATAAAACTGGATGAAAACAAATGAATTATACAGATAATCAGACATTCTTGCCTGTCTGCTCAGTACTGGAGCTTTTGAATAAGCAGGGCATTCCTTTTTGTTACAGGAACTGACAACCAAACCAGTAACAAAGGCAACAAGAAGTAAAACAGCAAATTTTTTCATACCAGGAATCATATATTTAATTATTTACAAAAATATACTTTTCATTCTAAAAACAATCTTTATGCCAAAAATATTATAATGAACATCTGATAATTAGTTACATAAGCGTATTCATTTGTGATCAGAATTTGTTACATCGAACAAAGAATAGTCATTAAAATGTTTCATGCATATTCAACATTTTTATGTCAACTTATTACTTATAATTGTAATCATTGTTAAAAGAATGATGATATGAAAATAAATTACATGTTTTAATATTATTAATATATTTTGTCATTATGAGCGAAGAATCTTTTCACAGGAAAAATTGCAATACTATGATCTTACAAAAGAGGAATCAAATGTAATTAATAATAAAGGAACTGAAACTCCTTTTACAGGGAAATATACAAAATCAAGGAAAAAGGAACATATGTCTGCAAAAAATGCGGAGCAGCTCTTTATCATTCTACTGATAAATTTGAATCAGACTGCGGATGGCCAAGTTTTGATGATGAGATAAAAGGTGCAGTCAACAGATTTCCTGATCCTGACGGGATGAGGACTGAAATTGAATGTGCCAATCTGCGGAGCACATCTCGGTCATGTTTTTACAGGGGAAAGGTTCACTGCAAAAAATGTGCGACATTGTGTCAATTCAGTATCACTCGATTTTGTTCCTGCAAACTTCGAAGCCGGAAGATACGGAACAGCAATTTTTGCAGGCGGATGTTTCTGGGGTGTTGAATATTTTCTTCAGAAAGCTCCCGGTGTAATTTCAGTTACATCAGGTTATACAGGAGGAGATGTAAAAAATCCAACCTACAGGGAGGTATGCACAGGAAATACCGGCCATGCAGAAGCAGTAAAGATTAGTTTATGATCCGGAGAAAACATCATATGAAAAGCTTCTAAGCTTTTTCTTGAAATCCATGATCCGACACAGGTCGGACAGACAGGGACCTGATATTGGTGATCAGTACAGGTCAGAAATATTCTATCTGAATGATGATCAGAAGAAGATTGCTGAGAAATATCTTAAAATACTGAGAATCAAAGGGTTAAAAATTGCTACGGCATTAACAAAAGCTTCTGAATTCTATCCGGCTGAAGATATCATCAGGATTATTATTTCAATAATGGCAAAGTTCCTTATTGCCATGGGTATACAAAAAGGTTCTGATATTTAAAAGTGCGTGAATAAAAATTAATAATTTGGTAATACAATGTTTTCTGACCATTAATTAAAGACTCGACATTTTTAAGACTGTTTAAGTATACAATCAATTAACTTTAGCAAGATTTAATTGATTTTTACCGGGAGACATGAGTTTAAATAATAATCACAAGCAGAACCGTTCACCGGCAAGAAGAAATGCTGGTTTATTATTGCAGGTTATTGTCATTGCCCTCATTTTGCTCAAATCAGGGAAAGCAGTCGTTAAATTATACTTCAACGGATAAATATTGTATGTCGTGCCATATTCATCCGCAGGCTGACCAGAGCTGGAAACTATCGACTCATTATAATAATCCTTCAGGAAATATTGTACATTGTACTGAATGTCATCTTCCTCCGAAGGACATGGATATCTTTTTGCAAAAGCAAAACATGGTTTAAAGGATGTTTATGGATATTTTTTTAAGGACAGTGCGGAGATAAACTGGCAGGCGAAAAAACTTCTTGAAAATGCCAAAGGATTTGTTTATGAAGAATTCGTGTCTTAAATGCCATCAGAACCTTTTCCCTGTAAATTATCAGTAAACGGAGGCAATGCACATCTTTTTTATACAACCAGCAAGGAACCGCTGAATTGTATAAACTGTCATCTGAATGTTGGACATTATGATAGGAATGCCATCCATGCCCACGATACAAGTTTTGGAGTTACCAATAACAGCAGCACTAGGCAATATTCACTGAACCTGCAAAGGTTGAGAAATTTGAAAATTTCACTGAAAAAATCCCCGGGACAAATGTTTCATTTGAAATGGTTGCACATTCCAGGAGGAACATTTAAAATGGGAAGTCCTGAAAATGAACCATTTCGCGAAACTGATGAAGGCCCTGTAAGGAAAGTTACTCTTTCAAAATTCTGGATAGCAAAAACTGAAGTTACATGGGATGAATATCTGGCTTTTTTCAGGGCAACAGGATCACAGGGAAGGACAGAAGGACAGGTTGTAACAAATAAGAATATTGATGCCATAAGCGGTGCAACTCCTCCATGGGGTGCTCCTGACCAGGGATGGGGAAAAGGGTCCACGACCTGCAATAACAATGTCATGGCATGCAGCAAATGTTTAT
Source organism: uncultured Bacteroidota bacterium (assembly GCA_963744745.1). Classification (GTDB taxonomy): domain Bacteria; phylum Bacteroidota; class Bacteroidia; order Bacteroidales; family VadinHA17; genus LD21. The sequence goes on from CAVUVD010000014.1 coordinate 1,452,499, forward strand.
TGTCAGTGGTTATCAAAGGTGACAGGTAAAAAATACAGGCTTCCTACTGAAGCTGAATGGGAATATGCCTGCAGGGCAGGAACTGAAACACCATATTTCTTCGCCGGAGATCCAAAAAAATTCACATCCGAAGGATTTCTGAGAAAGATATTTGGATCCGATACCTCAATTATTGCATCAAGTGTTGTATATAAAGAAAACAGTTCATTCAAAAACAAAGGAACCTTCTTCTGTAAAGGCAAATCCTTTCGGATTGAAAAATATGTCGGGAAACGTGGCAGAGTTCTGCCTTGATTTCTATTCTCCCGATACCTATAAAGCTGATACAGTAGCAGCAATCAATCCCCGTGGACCGGCTAAAGGATCAGGAACATGTAATCCGGGGAGGATCATTCAAAAGCGATGCAAAAGATGTAAGAAGCGCAGCACGCGATTTCACAAAAACCAAAGCATGGCTGGTTACCGATCCGCAGATGCCAAAAAGCATCTGGTGGTATTCAGATGTATTGATGTGGGATTCAGGGTAGTATGTGAAGCTGACAGTATCGATTGAACAATAATGAATTTATTTTAACAGAAGAAATATGCAGAATATTAACAGAAGAAAATTCATTGGAAAAACAGCTCTTGCAGGCATTGGACTGGCAGGTGCAGGAGCTATAATAACATCATGCAAAAGAAAACCCGATAACTGAAGACGCTCGGTCTGCCTCCCATTCTGAAAGGTGCACCGAAGGGCAAAAAACTCAGGGCCGGACTTGTTGGAACAGGAGCAAGGGGAACAGGAGCTGCAATAAATTTTATAAGTTCAGGACCCGATCTTGAAATAATTGCACTTGCCGATGTTTTCCAGGATAAGATTGATGCATGCCGTGAAAGATTTGCTTCATTCAATCTGCCTATACCTGCAGAAAACTGTTTTACCGGTTTTGATGGATATAAGAAACTGATGGCTCTTCCTGATGTTGATGTTGTAATTCTTGCAACTCCTCCTCAGTTCCGACCTGAACATTTTCTTGAAGCTGTTAAGAATAATAAACATGTTTTCCTTGAAAAACCTGTTGCAGTTGATCCTGTTGGTATCAGATCGGTGATTACAACCGCAAAAAAAGCAGAAGCAATAGGACTGTGTGTTGTTACCGGAACACAGACGACGGCACCAGGAAGATTATATCGAAACATATAAACAGGTAGCTGAACGGTGCAATAGGAACAATAACTTCTGCAAAAGCATTCTGGAACCAGGATCATGTCTGGTTCCGTGAGCGGGAAGAAGGATGGAATGATATGGAATATATGATCCGTAACTGGAATAATTTCTGCTGGCTATGCGGTGATCATATTCTTGATACTCATGTACATAATATAGATGTAATCAACTGGTTCATGGGAAAACATCCTGAAAAGGCAATTGGTTATGGCGGAGGCCGTCACCGAAGGGTTACAGGCGATCAGTATGATTTTTTCAGTATTGATTTTGATTATGGCAACGGAGTAAGCTCTCACAGCATGTGCCGTCAGATCGACAGCTGTGCAAACGGAACAGGTGAAATTATTATGGGAACAGAAGGTTATACCAATTGTCAGAATACAATCTGGGATCTGAAAGGAAATATCAAATGGCAGTTTGAATATCCGAAGGATGAAAATGGAAATCCGATAAAACCGATTAAAATTCCTCCTTATGTTCAGGAACATATGCATCTTGTATATGCTATCCGGACAGGTAATTATGTGAATGAGGCAGAACAGACTGCAATTTCAACCCTTACTGCAATTATGGGAAGAACAGCTGCCTATACCGGCCGGCTTATAACCTGGGATGAGATATTCAAATCGGATATGGATCTTGGTCCTTCAAAAATTGAATTCGGCCCTGTTGATATGATATTTGAAACACCTGTCCCTGGTGTACCTATCATCCTGTAGGACCAGATGTTATCGAATGTCATAAGTTGAGCGATGCTATTAATTAAGTATATTTGTATTTAAATCAGATGCATGCTTTCACTTGTCATTCCCATATTCAACGAGGAGAATCTGATTGACGAGCTCATAAAAAGGACCGTTTCATCTATTGAATCTTTTACCCGCGATTATGAAATCATCTTTGTTGATGATGGCAGTACTGATGGCAGTCTGAAAAAAATTCTCGCATGGCAGCGACAAAACAGGAATCTGAAGGTATTATCCTTATCAAAGAATTTCGGGCACCAGGCAGCCTACACTGCTGGACTTGAACATGCAGCCGGAGATATTGTTGCAATGATGGACGGCGATCTCCAGGATCCTCCGGAGCTGCTTGCAGAGATGTTCGGGAAGATCGTAACAGGGAATTTTGATATAGTAAGCGGGAAAAAGACCGGGAGAAAAGGAAAGCCCTCAAGGAATTTCTGGTTCTTGCTTTTCCATATACTTTTCAGAAAAATAGGAGAGGTAAGGGGAATGGAGAATGCCGGAAATTATTCAATGATGAGACGTGAAGCCCTGGATGCTCTTCTTTCCCTGAAAGAAAAAGTCAGGTATCTTCCTGGTCTGAGAACATTCATCGGATTCAGACAGGATTATGTGGAATTTGTCCGGGATGAACGATACAAGGGCAAGCCTAAAATGAATACCCGAAAACTTTTTACCCTTGCATTCGACGCAATCTTTTCTTTCTCCAGGTTCCCTATAAGAGTATGCCTTCTCCTCGGACTGATCGGCATACTGGTCTTTCTGTCAGCGGGAATCTACGTTCTGATTGCAAAGATCTACGGCTTTGCTGTGGTTGGCTGGTCCTCGATTGTACTCAGTATCTATTTCCTTGGTTCTGTTCAGCTGGTTTTTCTAGGCATACTCGGTGAGTATATTTACCGGAGCTATAAGGAAACACAAAACCGGCCTGTTTATTTCGTAAAAAAGTTTTATGACGGCAGGAATGAAGAACAATGAGGGACGTTCACCTGAAATATATTTTCTGGTCATCAGCAATAGTTCTCCTGGTCGCCATGGCTGTTGCAAGCCAGGATGCCGGTATCTCCTGTGATGAAATCCTTCATTACGGCCAGTCTGTTAAGGTTTATAATTATTTTGCATCCGGGGGAGAAGACAAATCTGCCCTTACCGATACAGAACTCAATCTGAAATACTACGGGCAATCTTACGACAATATTGTAACATTTGTTACAAAATGGTTCAGGATTGAAAATATCTATTCCTTCCGTAACCTGATGAGCGCTGTAATGGGCTGGCTTACTATTCTGATCACTGCCATGTTCGCCAGGTGGATGAAAAACTACCTGGCTGCATTTCTTGTCCTGGTACTATTTGTCATTTCTCCTTTTTTCATAGGACACTCATATAATAATCTCAAGGATATTCCATTTGCATTTGCATACATTACCGGTATATGGTTCATTTTCAGGTTTCTTGAAAAACCGGGCAAGGTCATGTTCACTGATGTCATAATACTTACTCTCAGTATCGCTTTTTGTATCAGCATCAGGGCAGGAGGTATAATTCTGATTTGCTACATGTTCTTTTTCTTCCTGGTTTTTTATCTTTTCAAGTACTATCGGCAAAGGAAAGTTAACGCCAATGAAATAATCAGGAAGGTAGCCTGGATGTCTGTAATAAGCCTTATGGCAATCCTGTTGAGCTCGCTTTTATGGCCATATGCACTTCAGGATCCATTCAGGAATATAATCGACTCATATAAGATCATGGCTCATTATCCGGCAACCTTCCGCCAGTTATTTGAAGCCAGGGTTGAATGGTCCGATTACATGCCCTGGTATTACCTGTTTAAGTCAATGGCAATAACAATTCCTCTCGTTGTTCTTATAAGCCTTGTAGCTTTTGTTATATTTCTGTGGAGTATCAGGAATGAAAGGAATGTGCTTCTTTATTTATTTCTCGGTTTTACGATCCTTTTCCCCCTCATTTTTGCAGTACTGGTAGAATCCAATCTGTACAGCTCCTGGCGGCAATTTCTTTTCGTCTACCCGTGTATTGTCATCATCTCATCAGCAGGTATTGTATTCATAGTTGAATCAATAAAGATCAGATTATTAAGGATTATAACGATTGTCATCCTGCTTCTTCTTGCAATTCATCCGGCCAGGTACATTATAAAAAATCATCCATACGAATACATTTACTATAACGAATTTGCCGGAGGAATTAAAGGCGCTTTTGGTAAATATGAGCTGGACTATTACTTCACCAGCCAGGCTGAAGCATCTGAATGGCTGTTAAATTATATTAAAGAAAAAAACATTAAAGCTCCGTTGAAGGTGAGTGCAACTTATGATCCGGCATGGTATTTCAGGAACAACCCTGAAATTGAGATTTCCTGGTTAAGATATGAGGAAAGAAGTCTTTATGATTGGGATTATGCAATTATCGTAAACCGGTATATTACACCTTTTCAGCTGAAGAATAAAATATGGCCCCCTGAAAATTCCATAAAAACTATTAATGTCGAAGGTGTGCCGGTTTGTGCAATTCTTGAAAGACGATCAAAGGCTGATTTCCAGGCATATCAATGCATGAATGAAGGAAATCTTACAGAAGCAGCCGGGTATTTTCTCCAGGCATTAAAGGTGAATGACAGTGATGAAATGATTTTTTATTATTTTGCGGGGACTCTTAACAGGATGGGTCAAAACGACAGGGCTGATTCGTTACTGAAAAGAGGACTGGAAATAAATCCTGATGCAGAGCTTATCCTGATGTATCTCGGAAATATCGCAAATACAAAGGGAAGGCAGAAGGAGGCAATTGAGTATTACAGTAAGGTAATTAATGTGAACAGGAAGTACTTTGAAGCTTACGTAGAATTGTCAGGACTTGTTGCAGAAGAAGATATTTCGCAAGCCCGGGAACTGTTGAGAACATGTCTGAGAATGAATCCGGGTTATAGAAAAGCAATTATTGCATTAGGCGATACTTACAGGGAGAGCAATCCTGAAATTGCACAGAAATATTATGAACAGGCAGAACGGTATAAATAATCATAAAAACTCATAAAAAATGAAAAAAACTCTGTTGGTAATCTTCATGGCATTCTTCCTTTTACTTTGTGGGATCAACCTGTCAAATGCCCAGGAACAGCCCTCTCCTAAAAAGGATACGGTGAATATGGACACAGAAGCAAAACCTGAATTCTACTACGATGTGGAGGATGACGAAAGCATGAATGAGAAGAAAGGCTCAAATTCAACTGTGGTAATAACGGCCATACATAGCCGTAGTTGTAATTGGAGCAGCAGTGGCTGTTGTTTTAAGAAAGAAAAAGAAGTAAGCTCTTTATAATGAATAATATCATTATCTCAACTGCCCAGTTTGAAAACAGGAGCGGGGACAAGGCATTCAATCTTTCAAGGATTGAAGAGCTCACGGCATGTGCTTCAAAGGAAGGGGCACGTGCTGTTGCTTTTCATGAATGTTCAGTTACCGGCTACACATTCGCCAGAAACCTTTCGCGAAATGAGATGCTTTCCCTTTCTGAATTTATCCCCGGGGGTCCATCAGTGAATCGACTTGTTCAGATTGCTGCAAAATACAATATTGCAGTGCTCGCCGGTTTGTTTGAAAAGGATTCTGAGGACAGGATATTCAAGACGTATGTGTGTGTCGGGAAAGAGGGATTGATCGCAAAATACAGGAAACTTCATCCTTTTATCAATCCGAATATAACACCGGGGAATGAATATTGCGTTTTTGATCTCGACGGATGGAAATGCGGTATTCTGATATGCTATGATAATAATATTATCGAGAATGTCAGGGCTACCGCACTGCTTGGCGCACAGGTTATTTTCATGCCTCATGTCACAATGTGTACTCCTTCTTCAAGACCCGGAGCAGGATTCGTCGATCCTGGTTTATGGAAGAACAGGGAAGCTGATCCAACCTCATTAAGGCTCGAATTCGATGGTATGAAGGGCCGCTCCTGGTTAATGAAGTGGCTTCCTTCGCGTGCCTATGATAACGCGGTCTATGTTGTTTTTTCCAACCCGATCGGGATGGATGACAATCAGCTTAAGAATGGCTGCTCAATGATAATTGATCCGTTCGGTGATGTGATCTCAGAATGCAGAAAGCTTGGTGACGAGGTTACAACAGCAGTATTAACCCCGGAAAAGCTTACTATGGCAGGCGGTTACAGGTATATTAAAGCCAGGAAGCCCGGTCTTTATAAGGATATTATTGGAAAAGAGCATCACCCTGAACAAAAGGTTGTCTGGATGACTGGCGGGGAGCAGGGGGTATGGAGCAGGGGGCAGGGAGCAAAAGGCAAAGGACAATAACAGCAAGGAATTGAATCCGTGTTTCCTCAGTGTAACCCCTGAAACTCCGTGGTAAAATAGTTGTATTAGGCTAGAACTTTCCTGCAGTATTCAACACATTTTCTGACCTCCTGAACGGCATCAGACCCTGACGGGACTTCATATTCCAGTTCAATGTCGGCATAGATATGCGATTTCTTCTTTTTCAGAAGATTAAGTATATCGGAGACAGGCGTCTCACCCTGTCCCCAGGGCATATTGGTATTTGCAGGTTTGCCTTTTGGTCCGGTTTTATCTTTCATGTGAAGACTGGAAATCCTGTCATGATACTTTTCAATTATCTCATTCGGATGTTTTCCGGTTGCACCGAAATAATGTCCTGCATCGAAATTGAGCATGTTTGCAGGCGAGAAATCCAGGAATTTATCAAAGCTGAACCCGGGCTCTCCAGGTTGAAGATGGTTATGAAAAATTGCTTTCAATCCATGCTTCTCTGCAACAGGACCCATCTTTTTTGCAGCTTCTTCCCCGATCTCGTTAGTAATACCGATCGTTCCAAGCTCCTTTGCTGCCCTGAAAGCATAATCCAGTTCCTCGTCCGACCAGTTGCCCGGTGAAAACTTAACAATGTGGATTTCGACACCTGCATCCCGGTACATTTTTCTCAACTCACGGAATTTATCCATCGGGGCTGACAACCTCCATTTCCTTTGTGACTCGAGCATTTCCTTATCAGGCTTTTTACCTTCAGGTGGTGAAGGCATTCCTGCAAAAGTCTCAGCAACATTACCCATCAGTTCAATAGTGCTTATTCCTGTCGCGATGCAATATTGCAGGATGTCCTGTGCTGTAGAAGGCATGCTCCGCCAACTATAGGTTATTGCTCCGATTTTAACTCCGGAGATAACCGAATCGGGTTTCTTTTTCTGTTCCTGGTAGGAATCTGAATATGAGTTTTTCGGAAGTAAAATCAAACCTGCAGCCGCAGCTCCAAGTCCTAAGAACCTCCTCCTGGATAACTGTCTGGTGACCATCTCACTGAATTTTATTTCTTAACAATTATCCGGAGGTCTTAGTTCATTGTGCTATAGTCATTAAGGTTATATTTTAACCCATTTATTCCCGTTCTTATTGGAGTTCACAACAGCATGGATGAATTTCATCCCTCTGACCCCGTCATGAACAGTCGGGAATTCTTCCTGTCCGAATTTCTCACCCCGGACAGATTTTGCAGTACCTTTATATATATTGGCAAGCGCCTCATAAATTCCTTCAGGATGGCCGGAAGGCATTGTATGAGCGCTTTCAGCCACAGGTTCATTATATCCATGAGCCGGCTTGTAGATCTTGGTTGGCTCAGTATCACTGAACATGGTACAGATAGTTGGGGTTTTCCTGTGCCCAGCGGAGGCTGCCTTTGGATCCATAAACTGCTATTATAATATCATTTTCAAGTCCGCCGCATACCTGGCTTGACCGGATTACTCCCTTAAGCTTGTCATTGAACCTGAGGAGAACAGTTCCGTCAAGATCAAGTGCAACATCATCCTTAACAGAGCTCAGGTCAGAAAGCACTTCTTTAATCTCGAGTCCGGTTGTGAATTCAATCAGGTTAAATGCATGAACTCCTATATCGCCCATGCAACTGCTTACTCCGGCATGTTTGGGATCGAGCCGCCATACACCCGTTATCCTGCTGCCTGCGCCGTGAATGATAGAATTGATCCATCCCTGGTAATACTGGGCATCGATCCTCTGTATTGTTCCGAGGACTCCCTTGCTGATCAGGTCTCTCATCTGGCGTACCATCGGGTAACCGGTATATGTATGGGTAAGGGCGAACGATAGCCTGGTTTCTGCAACTATCTTTTCAAGCTCCTCAGCTTCCTCAACCGTCATTGTCATAGGTTTTTCACACACTACATGAAAGCCTGCCTTGAGGAAACTTTTTGCCATTGTATAGTGAAGGGCATTCGGAGTGACGATTGCGACAACTTCTATTCTTTTGTCTTTTGGAAGGGCTTGTTCGCCTTTTATCATTGCTTCGACACTCTCATAGCATCGTTCCGGCAGCAATGCCTTCCTGTTCTGCAAATTGTCTGCTTTTTGCAGGATCAGCATCGAAAACACCACCGAGAAGTTCATAATCGTTGCATATCCTTGAAGCACGCCTGTGTGCATCGCCGATGAAGGCCCCAATGCCGCCACCTATCATACCCATTTTAATTTTCTTCATAACTGTTCTTTGTGTTTTGTTAATGTTATCGCTTTACAACATGTTTCCTCTTCCAGAAATGGAGGAAGGTGAAGCTGATAATCAGGACTGCAGGAACTATCGACACAATCCTCAGGGTGTGAGTTCCTCCTGTCAGCTCGGCTGAAGCCCAGGTTGCAGCTTCGGAAGTTCCCGCAGCAGCAGTTCTGATCACCTCTGCAGCCTGTCCTGCAGGTAGTGCTGCAACGGTTTGGGATTCGAAAATAGCTCCAAGAGCTATCTGAGCCATCGCACCTCCGAAGAAACCTATTCCGCCCATTATTGCCAGTCCCAATGCACCGCTTGCCGGTATGTTTTCCGATACAAATCCAAGCATCGATGGCCAGAAGAATGCCACACCAAGGGCAAAAATACCTGCAGAAGCAAAAACCATTGCCCCGGTGGTATAACCCATCAGAAGACATCCTATGAATGCAAGGATAGATGAAGTCAGCAGAACAACTGTTGATTTCATGTTATGTATAAGTGTTCCGCCGAACTGGCGTGCAAGGGCCATTATTCCCGAGATCCATACCAGCAGAAGTATCGGATTCTTAGATACATTTGCAAGAAGAGCAGAAATCCACTGGTTCGTGCCAAGTTCGGTTCCTGCAGTAAGTATCATGCTCAGGGCCATAAATATGAACAATGGGCTGACACAGGCTTTCAGCATCTCTTTGTAGGTGTATCCGGAAACAACTCTCTCTGTTGGCGGGAATTTTTTATTAAGGAACATGTATCCGTACCAGAATGTAGGCAGCAGCATAATTGCCATTGCATAACGCCAGTCTGTAAGCCCGATTTTATTAAAGAGATAAACGATCAGACCTCCGATTACTATCCCCGTAGGAAACCAGGCATGAAACCTGTTGAGCCGTCCTGGTTTTTTCGTCAGTATACATGCTGGTTATTAAGGGATTGCAGGCTGCCTCCACACTGCCATTGGCTATTCCGATCAGAAGATGTCGAGATAAACAATGTCCAGAAACCGGTTGCAATGATAGTAAGGATAATACCTGCAACATGACAGAAAAAGGCAATGGAAAGAATTCTGCCAATGCCAATGATATCTACAAGAGGCCCTCCGAATACCATAGCGACTGTAAAACCCCAGAAAGCAGTTCCTACAATCCATCCGACCTCCGTTTTGGTCAGATTGAATTCTGTCTCCCAAGCGCTTATAAAGCCGCCTCTGGTGGCAAAAGCAAGTGCAGTAACAACCAATGCAACACAACTTGCATTGAAAAGCTGGGTTTTGTTTATCTCATTCATACTGGTTTGGTTAGGTTGGAAATGAGTAATTCAATTCTATTTATTTCTTTTCAAAGGCTGCATCAAATGCAATGTTTGATGCAGGGAAATCAACTTTCTTTACAAATTCGCATGCTTCTTTTGCTCCGAATTCCCTGTCCATTCCGCTGTCTTCCCATTCAACTGAAAGAGGACCTTTATAATTTATACGGTTAAGAGCCCTGATGATCTCTTCAAATTTGATATTGCCATGACCAAGGCTCCTGAAATCCCAGAAACGCCCTTTTGTCCCGAAATCAGTATGCCCGCCGAATACACCGGCATCAGTCGGAACTTTTGACCATCCCACATCTTTCATATGAACATGGAAGATCTTTTCACTGAATTCGTAGATGAATTTAACATAATCAACACCCTGGTATCCAAAATGTGATGGGTCGAAATTGAAACCGAAATTAGGATGGTTATTGACGGCTTTCAGAGTTCTGTGTGCGGATGCAATATCGAATGCAATTTCAGTAGGATGCGCTTCAAGAGCAAAGTGAATCCCAAGTTCATGATATTTGTCAAGGATCGGTATCCAGCGTTTTGCAAAATCAGCATAACCCTGCTTCAATCATTGCAGGAGTTACGGGAGGGAAAGAGTAGATGAGGTGCCATATCGGACTCCCTGTGAAACCACTAACCGTATCGACTCCAAGTCTTTTTGCAGCTTCTGCGGTGCTGATCATTTCGCGTGCGGCTCTCTGGCGGACACCTTCCGGATCACCATCGCCCCAGACATAAGCAGGCAATAATGCTTTTATGCCTTTCATCAATCCTGTCGCATACAGCCTGGCCGACAAGATGATTGGAAATCGCAAAAACTTTCAGTCCGTATTTTGCCAGAGTTTCTTTCTTTCTGCGGCAATATGCATCATCTGCTTTATTTACTTCAAAATGGTCACCCCAGCAGGCAATTTCCAGTCCATCATACCCGAATGATTTTGCTTTCTGACAAACGGTTTCAAATGGTAAATCTGCCCATTGTCCTGTGAAAATTGTAACTGGTCTGCTCATAATCAATATATTTAAGGTTATTTTATAAATCTTCAACAAGTATAAAAAACATTACGCAGAAAAGCAATAAATTCACTTGCAGGTTGCATGTTACAGGCTGCCGGTTGACGGCAGATTTTTAGTCTTTTTAAATTCAATAACTTTGCGAAAAAACAACTATGTCAGATTTTTCACAGGTACTCCTTAATCACCGCTCCGTAAGAAAGTATACGCAGGAACCAGTTTCCGATGAGCTTCTCAATGATATTCTTATGATGGGATGCCGGGCTTCCACAACGGGGAATATGCAGGTTTACAGCATTATTATTACAAGGGATGAGGAAAAGAAAAAGGAGCTTTTGCCACTGCACTTTGGTCAGCGAATGATAACCGGTGCTCCTGTTGTATTAACTTTCTGTGCTGATTTTAACAGATTTAATAAGTGGTGCAGTCTCCGGAGAGCCGAGCCCGGATATGATAATTTCCTTTCCTTCTTTACAGCAGCCATCGATGCGCTGCTTGTTGCCCAAACAGTATGCATTGCTGCTGAAGCAATGGGTCTTGGCATATGTTATCTTGGAACGACAACATACATGGCTAAGGGCATTTCAGCAGTTCTTAACCTTCCTCACGGAGTTGTTCCCGTGACCACCGTAACACTTGGATGGCCGGCAGAAGAACCGGAAGACGTTGGACGACTGCCACTCGAGGCTGTTGTCCATAAGGAGATGTACAAAGATTACTCCGGCGAGAGCATTGATAATTTCTACCGGGAGAAAGAGAGCAGGAATGATTCCTTACAGTTCATTAAGGAAAACAACAAGGAAACCCTGGCCCAGGTCTTTACCGATGTGAGATATAAAAAAGCTGATAATGAGCATTTCTCAAAAATGCTGCTTGAGTTTCTGAAGGAGCAGGGATTCATATAGTATTGAATAAATTTTCAGAAAATCCCGAAATTTCCTCCCCTGGAAAGGGGAGGTGCCGAAGGCGGAGGGGTGAAATTTCCTCCCCTGGAAAGGGGAGGTGCCGAAGGTGGAGGGGTTCTACTTCCTCACATTATAAAACGCACTTGCCTGCTGGGTTGGTGTGATCACAAGCTCGTTAATGCAAACATGTTCAGGCAGGGAGGCACAATACCAGATAACATCGGCGATATCCTCTGCGGTAAGAGCTTTTATTCCTTTATAAACTGAGTCGGCTTTCTCCCTGTCCCCTTTGAATCTCACAATCGAGAATTCAGTATCTGCCATCCCCGGGGCAATATTGGTGACTTTTATATTATGCTTAAGAAGATCCACGCGCATGGTCCTGGAGAGCTGTCCGACGGCTGATTTGGTTGCACAGTAAACATTCCCGTTTTCGTATGCGTCTAAACCGGCAATTGACCCGATATTGAATATATGTCCGTGTTTTCTGCTGACCATCAATGGGGATACAAACCTGGTTACATAAAGCAATCCTTTAAGATTGGTATCAATCATCTGTTCCCAGTCGTCTATGTCTCCTTCGTCAATATGGCTTAAGCCGGCGGCCAGGCCGGCATTATTAACAAGGACATCTATATTCTTCCAGGAAGCTGGAAGCTTATCGATCGCTTCCCGGACCTCTTGCCTGTTTCTTACATCAAAATTCAATGGCATTATCTGCGACTTGTGGGTTTTTGTAAGCTCATTCTCCAGCTCTTCGAGCCTTTCCTTTCTTCTGCCTGTAATGATCACATTGTAATTGTTTGCGGCAAATTTCCGTGCAATAGCTTTCCCAAAACCAGCTGTAGCGCCTGTTACCATTATTATCTTTTTCATATTAATCTGAATTGGAACGTAAAATTACAAAATGAAAAGAACATAACCATTGGACAAAGCCCCATGGGCAAAATTCCATATCTTTGTGATTCATGATTGAAGACAGATCAAATTCAGACTTTATTGCCTCTGACAGGAGGAATCAGATAAGATCCATGTTCGATTCAATTGCGTGGAGATATGACTTTCTCAATCATTTCCTTTCATTCGGTATTGACAGGCACTGGAGGAACAAGGCTGTCAATATTATTGGAAAACATAAAGTTAAGCCGGTTATACTTGATGTTGCTACAGGCACCGGCGACCTTTCTATAGCCGCAATCAGGATTGGGCCTGAGAGGATCACTGGTATTGATATTTCCACTGAAATGCTCGGCATAGGCAAAGAAAAGATAGAAAGACTCGGTCTTACCGGAACGATACAACTCATACCCGGAGATTCTGAGCATATCGCTTTTCCGGATTCCAGCTTCGATGTTTCAATGGTTGCATTTGGTGTGAGGAATTTTTCCGATCCGGCTAAAGGACTGTCCGAAATGCATCGGGTTCTAAAGAGCGATGGATTGATAATGGTTCTTGAGTTCTCAAGACCAGTGAATTTTCCTTTCAGTGTTATATATAAATTTTATTTCCGCAAAGTGCTTCCGTGTTTTGGCAGATTGTTTTCCGGGAATAAGAATGCATATAATTACCTGCCGGAATCGGTGATGCGGTTTCCGGATAATGAAGATTTCCTTGAACTGATGCGGAGCGCGGGTTTCGTAAATACATCACAGATCAGGCTCACCGGAGGTGTGGCAAGTATTTATACCGGATTCAAAGCGCAGGAACAATATTAGCATAACCCTGACAGTTATTATCTTTAAGCATTTAATTAAAAGCCGCTTGAAAGCCAGAACGATATTCATAACCCTGTTTCTGCTTCTTTTTTTCCAGCAGTTTTCACATGCGCAGAAAGAAAAGCCGCAGAATAAATCATGGTATGATGACAAGTATATGCATTTCGGGTTTACGATCGGCTTTAACACCATGGATTTTCTGACAACACCCTCAAACCTTTACCAGGATAGTACTTCACTGTATCCCGAGGTGACAACTCTTAATCCGGGTATCAATATCCAGATCGTTACCAATGGCCGGCTTTCTGATCATTTTGATGTAAGGTTTCTTCCGGGGGTATCTTTCGGACAAAGAACCCTCAGATATTACAGGAACAGGACGATCTATAACGATCAGCAGAGACTTGAGTCATCATTCCTTGAATTTCCGCTTCTTCTTAAATACAAGGGAGACAGGTTGAATAATGTAAGGCCTTATGTTGTCAGTGGTTTAAACTTCAGGTATGATCTTGCCGGAAAAAAGGAATTTGATGATGAGAAACCGGTATATATCAGGCTAAACCGCCCGGATCTTTATTATGAAGTCGGAGCGGGGCTCGATTTTTACCTTACTTATTTCAAGCTCTCAATTGAGGCCAAAATGTCGAACGGACTAACGAATGTTCTTGTAAAGGAACCTGCTCCGGGGCATCCTGAATATTATAATGCCCTTGAAAAACTGAAATCGCAGATATGGGTCCTTTCATTTCATTTTGAGTAATGGCAAATCAGGTTCAGCTTAACCTCTCTCCCCCTGAAGCATCCGATGATGCGGTTATAAGGAAAAAATCCGCCCGGCTCGCAGGAATAAAAGACTCTGATATTTCCAATCTGAGAATAATTAAGCGTTCAGTCGATGCAAGAAAGAAAGACATACGCGTTAACCTTACTGTCGAGGTATTCTCAGGCGAGACTTCGGTTCCTCATATTAATCCATTAAAGCTTACAAACGTCACATCAGCAAAGGAGGTAATAATTATCGGGGCAGGGCCTGCAGGATTGTTTGCCGCCCTGAGGCTGATCGAGTCAGGAATCAGGCCGGTTATTCTCGAGAGGGGCAGGGATGTTTCGACAAGGAAAAGAGATATCGCGAAAATAAGCCGTGAGCATATCGTTGATCCCGACAGTAACTATTGTTTCGGGGAAGGAGGAGCAGGAACATATTCTGACGGTAAGCTTTATACCCGTTCCAAAAAAAGAGGTGATAACCAGAGGGTTCTTGAGCTTTTCTGCCTTCATGGCGCAAATGAAAACATACTTTATGAAGCTCATCCGCACCTTGGGACAGATAAGCTGCCGGGGATCATCTCGAACATAAGGAAATCAATTATTGAATCTGGCGGATCAATACTTTTTGAAACCAGGGTAGAAGATATAGTTATTGAAGGCCATCAGGTAAAAGGTGTTGTTACAGCCGGAGGAGCTGTCTTTCGTGCTGATGATGTGATACTGGCCACAGGACATTCTGCAAGAGATATTTATGGAATATGCCGGAAAAACAACATTGAAGTTCAGATGAAACCTTTCGCCATGGGTGTGAGAGTCGAGCATCCTCAGGAGCTTATTGATAAAATCCAGTACCATGGGAATTCACGGGGCGAATACCTCCCTGCAGCATCGTACAGCCTTGTTAAGCAGGTCGAAGGCAGGGGAGTGTACTCTTTCTGCATGTGTCCGGGTGGTTTTATCGTTCCTTCTGCTACCTCGCAGGAAGAGGTTGTTGTGAACGGAATGTCACCTTCTCATCGCGGGTCACCATATGCAAATTCCGGTATTGTTGTTGAGATAAGACCCGAAGATTATGCAAAATATGCAGATGAGGGATTGTTTGCCGGCGTTGAATTTCAGAAAGAGGTTGAACATGATGCCTGGATAAACGGTGGAAGGACACAGTCAGCGCCAGCCCAGCGCGTTGCTGATTTTGTATCGGGCAGGAGTTCAGCGTCTCTTCCTAAAGTATCATATTTCCCGGGAGTGACATCTTCTCCGTTGCACGAATGGTTACCACCGGGTATTAGTACCAGATTACGTGAAGGTTTCAGGCTTTTCGGTGAGGTCATGAAAGGATTTCTCACGAATGAAGGCGTTATCCTGGGAGTTGAATCAAGAACATCTTCTCCTCTGAGAATTCCCAGGGATCCTGAGAAACTGCATCATATTAATATAAAAGGATTATATCCGTGCGGAGAGGGTTCAGGCTATGCCGGAGGAATTGTTTCTTCAGCCGTCGATGGTGTGAGAGCAGCCGAAGCCATAATTCACAGCGCTCTTTGATAATATCTCGCACTCACTCTCACTCTCACTCTCACTCTCACATCACTCCTCACTCCTCCTCCTGAATTCCGAAAAAACAATCGAGGCTGCCATCCCGACATTCAATGAATCAATTCCAGGCTTTGCGACACCGGGAATCATGATCTTCTCTGAAACATATTCGAGCAGTCCGGGGGATATCCCCTTTGATTCATTCCCAAGCAATATCACGCCATTCTTACCAAGCTGATGTTTGTATATGGGTACGCCTTCAAGCATTGTTCCATAGACTGGTTTATCATCTTTTCTTACCTGTGTAATGAACTCAACAAGTTCATTGTAAAAAACATTTACATGAAGCAATGCGCCCATGCTTGCCTGGACAACCTTGGGATTATATACATCCACACAATCGGGAGAACAGATTAAATTCCTTATTCCAAACCAGGCCGCTGCCCTGATTATGGTCCCAAGATTTCCCGGATCCTGGACAAATTCAAGTGCACAGCACAATTCATCGGTAATCGCAGGAATAATAAGCTCCTTCTTCCTGATCTCAACCAGTGCAAGTGCATTATGCGGAGTCTTCAGGGTGCTTACCTGTTTCAGCTCTTCATAGCTGGTTTCAGCGGTCTCTTCTGCATTTTTCAGCAATTCAGCAGGCAGTGATTTAAGGAATTCGGGCTTCGACACAATAAGCTTTACAGGCATGCCGGCTTCAAGAAACTCTTTTACAATCTTGTCACCTTCAATGATATACAAGCCCTCTTCATCCCTGACCTTTTTTCTCTGCAGTGAAATAATGAATCTGGCTTTGTTTTTGCTAAGCATCAAATGTATTTTTTCCAGGGTGAACCCGTTTTCAAAAATACGCTATTATTATTGATATATTTGTATAACACTTTTATCTGACAAACTTTGAAATCAGGCAGGGTATATAAAAAGGCAATCTGCAGGTGGATCATTGTATCATTTTTATTGCTTTCTATCGCTCTTTCTTCATGTAATCCAACAAAATATGTTTCACAGGAGCAGACTCTGCTCGATGAAAACTTTATCAACCTCAACAAAGAGTACGTTAAGAAATCAAATATTGAACCATACATCAGGCAACAGCCCAACAAAAGAATATTTGGCACACGCTTCTACCTTGGGTTATACAATCTTTCAAATATCAATAAAACGAAATTTCCGCATGGCTGGCTAAGGAAGATAGGGGAGGAACCGGTCATTTTCGATGCTGCAGTTGCCCAACAGACTTCTGAGCAGATAAGATCTTTTGTTGCTTCCAAAGGACATTTTGATGCAACAGTAAGGGATTCAGTGACAACAGAAAACAGGAAAACAAGGGTTTACTACAATGTTGACCTTCTTCCTGCATATACTATAAGGAATCTTTATTTTGACATAACAGATACTCTGGTCAGAACTTATTTCTACTTCGATTCTGTTAACTGTTTAATTGAAAGAGGAGAGCCTTATGATGTTGATGTTCTTGAAGAGGAGCGATCCAGGTTTGAGCGGTTCATACGTGATCAGGGATTTTATTCCTTTTCAAGCGATTATATTTCATTCGAAGTCGACAGTACAATTGGCAACAGGGAGGTTGATATATATTATAATATAAGGAATATCCTGACAACTGATAACTTCAACAGGGTTACTATACTCCCGCATCCGGTGTACCAGATCAGAAATATATATATCTACCCCGATTTTGATCCCGGGGAAGCTCTGCAGCAGGGCGATACATATTTCCAGAAGCTTGATACAGTCAGTTATAACGGCTATTACTTCGTTGTTCCTGAAGGAAAGCCTCCCATCAGGTACGATCTGATCCTTCAGACATTATATCTGAAACCCGGAGCTGATTATAACATGACAAATACCGATCAGACACAAAAACACCTGATGTCTCTGAAAGTATACAGGCTTGTAAATATAAGTTACCAGGAAACAGATATACCCGACGATCCGTTGACTTTGAGCAGAAGCCTTAACTGTGATATCAGGCTCACTCTTCTCACACCCCAATCATATAAGGTAGAGCTTGAAGGTACTAATTCATCAGGGAACCTTGGAGGCGCTGTTAACCTGGTATATCAGCATAAAAACCTGTTTCGCGGAGCTGAATTGTTCAGCGCTTCATTAAGAGGAGCTTATGAAGTTGTGACAGTACGTGATACGTCGATCAGCGATAGATTGGGAAGTATCAATGAATATGGAGCTGAGCTCAGCCTCAGGATCCCGAAATTTTTAATACCTTTTTTGAATACAGATGGTTTTATTAAGAAATATAATCCATCGACAAATATTGTTTCGGCTTATAACTTCCAGCGGATGCCCATATTCACAAGAACAACAGCTTCCGCCTCTTTCGGGTATAACTGGCAGGCCGGAAGATATCAGACTCATATTGTCAATCCATTGGTATTTAGCCTCATAAATACGCCTCGTAAGGACCCGGCTTTTGTGGAAAAAATAGAGGGTACATTCCTGGAGCATACATATGATGATGTACTGATACTTGGTGGAGGTTATTCCTTTATATATAATAACCAGATCATACAGAACTCAAGGGACTATGTTTTTATGAGGGTTAACTTCGAAACCGCGGGAAACATAAATTCCTTGCTAAGCCGGGTGGCCGGTTACGAAAAATTCGATGCAACTACCTATAAATTACTTGGTCAGCCCTACGCCCAGTATGTCAGGGGTGATATCGACTTAAGATACAATTACAGTTTCAATGATGTGAGCTCAATTGTATACAGGGGCTTTCTCGGACTGGGAATTCCTTATGGCAATTCGGCCGCAATTCCTTTTGAAAAACAATATTTTGGCGGCGGGGCCAACAGCCTGAGAGCCTGGAGAGTCAGATCACTGGGGCCAGGGTTCTACTATGCCGGCGATCCCACTAAAACATACCTTAACCAGACGGCCGATATTAAGATTGAGCTGAACACTGAATACAGGTTTAAGCTTTTCTGGATCATGGAGGGCGCTCTCTTTGTTGATGCCGGTAACATCTGGACCTTTAATGCCGATGAAGACAACCCCGGCACACAGTTCTCACTACGGGAGAAACGAAAACCAGCGATAGATGGCGCTCCCGGTGAATTGCTGGCACGTCCTTTCTACAAGGATATTGCAGTGGGAACAGGCACAGGTTTGCGGTTCGATTTTCAGTTTGTTATTGCGAGACTTGACCTGGGTGTAAAATTAAGAGATCCTGTACTTAACGAAGGCTGGATAATCGGACGTCGTCAATACAAACGTCGTGATTTTGCACTTGTTCTGGGGATAGGTTATCCTTTCTAACCATGGTTAAATTAATTGTAGGGACATGCCATGGCATGTCCCTACATGTTATTAATCCTCAGATCAATCTGTTTAATAGGATTTTTTTCAATAAAATATTTGTTTTATCAGATACCATATTTTATATTTGCAATATATAAGATACTTATATATATGTTTAAATTAAATATACATTTATATTTATATAGTTTTTTAAAAGTATAAATATGATCTCATCAGAACTAATCAAAGGATCCCTGAGGACTATAATTCTCAAGGTACTGAAAGAGGAGGGACCAATGCACGGGTACCTTCTGACACAGAAAGTTGAGCAGCTTTCCGGCGGTAAAATAAAGCTTACATATGGCGCACTCTACCCGGTGCTCCACAAACTGGAAAAGGAAAAAGCGCTCATAACCACAACTGAAATAAGGAATAGCCGTACCCGGATTTATTATGCCCTGACACCTGAAGGTCAGTCAATGGTTGAGGAAAAAATCAGGGAGCTTAAGGAATTCATGGAATCATTACAACTTATTATCAATGCCAAACCCGGCTTAAGCCATGCCTGAACTTTCACTGCAGAATATTGAACAGATTAGCCACGACATCAGCAGACAGGAAATCAGCTTCTCTCACCTGCTCGATGAGCTTATCGACCATGTCTGCTGTGATGTCGAAAATGAGATGCTGTCAGGACTATCCTTCTCCGAAGCTTATCAAAGAGTCAAACTTAAAATCGGTCATGACTGTTTCAGACAAATTCAGAAGGACACACTCTATGCTGTTGACTTTAAATACCGAAATATGAGAAACACTATGAAAATCTCGGGCATTGCCGGAACTGTATTATTCGGCTTTGCAGCCCTGTTCAAGATCCAGCACTGGCCTCTTGCAGGGGTAATGATGACACTGGGAGCATTTATCCTTGCTCTTATCTTTCTGCCTTCAGCGCTGGGTGTTCTCTGGAAAGAAACCCATAATAAGAACAGGATATTACTTTTTGTTTCAGGTTTTATTGCCGGTGCTTTTTTCATCACAGGAACTCTGTTCAAGGTTCAGCACTGGCCCGGGGCGGATGTTGTCATCATGATCTCAGTTCTTGCAGCCTTGTTATTATTCTTCCCGGCTGTAATTTCAATGATTCTGAAAGATGAGGAGATTAAAAAGATCAGGGGTGTTGCTTTTACAGCTGCAACAGGAGCAATCATTTACCTCCTTGGTATGCTTTTTAAAATCCAGCACTGGGCTCTGGCTAATATTTTAATCTTTATTGGCTCTATTGTTCTCGGTATAATAGCCCTTCCATGGTATACACGGATAACCTTTAAAGAGGAGAAAAACATAAATGGCAGATTCATATTTCTGGTTGTGGCATTCCTGGCAATAATAATCCCCGGCGCCCTGATTAACAATAGCCTGCAGTACGCCTATGAAGAAGGATATATTGCAAATCAGGAACGACAGGATTCTTTCTACAGTTACTTCTATGAGAGAAATGCATTGCTTGTGAGCCAGATGAGAGATACGACTGCTTCACGAAAAGCCTTGATTATTCATGGTGAGACTATCCGTTTACTTGAAAAAATAGATGAGATTCAGAAGAAAATGGTCCGGGAATCAGAAGGTGAGCCCGGTAAGCCTGCGTTAAGTGATGATAAGCTGATAAACACACCTTCGGGGCTGAAAATTCGTTATAAAGAACTTTCAAACCCTATGCATATGATAAAGATGGTTGAAACATTACCGGGTGATGAAAGAACAGACATTACAGGATTACATGCAAGTATAGAGCAGTACTCAGGAATGATCTCCTTGCTCGCTCCTGAAAGCAGATTCACTGATTTCAGAAGATTATTGAATCCCGTCGTAATAATGAAATCTGCACATGAAAGCAACATGCATGTGTCTCTCATGTCAGTGCTCCACTCGCTCAGTCTCCTGAAAAGCAACATTCTTACTGCCGAATCCGTTGCTCTGATTTCATTACAACAGTATTAACTTATTTAATGTACTAAATATGAAACAGAAACTTTATACCGCAGGACTGGCTAATCTTATTATTATACTCACAGGTGCAATTTTCAAGATTAATCATTTCCCGGGAGCAGGAATTCTACTGACTTCAGGGATCATTGCTTTTGTTATTGTTTTCATACCGGCTGCACTTATAAGTAATTACAGACAAACAAGTAACAGCAGGAACAGAATACTTTATATTGTCACCGGGATAACCTGTTTTGTTGTTTTTACGGCAATGCTTTTCAAGATAATGCACTGGCCTTTTGCAGGTAATGCCCTGATGATTGGTATTATTTTTCCTTATGCAGTTTTTCTGCCAGTATTCCTGTTCATTACATCCAGGAATAGTAATATAAGTATCTATCACATTGTGTTTGTCCTGTTTTTGCTTGCACTTAGTTCCGTCTTCAATGCACTTCTCTCACTTAATGTCGGAAGAAACATAATTGAGGACAGCATGAATGTTTCGGAGAATATTAATATCGTAAAAACATCTTTACTCCGGATTAACCAGGATCAAAAACAATCGGAAATTGCAAGGAAAATAGATGAAACACTGCTGGTAATTGATCAGTACCAGGAAATGATCCTGAAGAATGAGGGATTAACAGAAGACGAATGGAACAACAACCCGGGCAGTCTCTTCAGGCCTGACTCACGCAATGCTGTCAGCGTGGCTCTGCATAAAGATAAAGAGATGGAAGGAGGAATTAAGCTTAAAGATGCGTTGAATAGTCTGGTAAAAACTGCTCTGGCTACCCCCGGATATGAGGCTCTGGCAAAGGCGCTGACATACTTTGCTGAACTTCCCTCTTCAGGAGGTAATGTAGAATTCTACAACATCAGTTTTACTGAAGACTATATTTCGTGGTCTTTGGTATATCTTGATAGTCTTGAAACAAACCTTAGACTCATCAGATCGACGATATAAGAATTAATCCGCACCTGAAGAAAGAATCCTGATTTCAGTTATTCTTTTAGTTGTTTGTCTTTCAATAATTTAAATCCTTTCAACATGAGGTATTTTAAAGAATTCCTTGCTGTTCTGATAGACTTATCCCTGATGATTCTATTAACCATTTTAATTTTAGTAATCCTAAGTAATTCTCTTGGAGATCGTTCTGTTAATCCTTTTATAGGAGGTACAGATAAGCCAAACCTCAGGCTGATTCTGAAAATTTTCTGTTCAGTTACAGTTGCTTATTTTTTCCTTTCATGGCTGGATAACTGGAAAACTATTGGCAGACGATTTTTTTTACCTGGTAAAGGCTTTTTTGTTAAATCCATGCTGGCGCTTTTCATTGATTTCTCAGTTATCCTGCTTCTTGCACGGGCGCTTGATTTTATTATCAGCCGTTTTATCTACGTAAAATACTTCAGTTTACTGGCAATTGTAATATTTGTCTATTGTTTATTGTCAGGCTTATTAAGAGGAAGAACCATTGGCAAATTCTTCTTTGGAATTGATATTGAAGGAGAAACCACAGATGCTTCTGTCATTCATTATCTTAAGAGAGAGGTTCTGTATAAATTCTGTTTGGGTTTTTTAATTCCATGGTTGCTTTTTTACACTTCAGGCATCATCAATACATTTAATATTTTCATAAATGTTTTTGTGCTTGACCTTGTCGTAATGATCATGTATTATGTCTATAAGGGAGAATTGTGGTGGAATAAACTATCCGCAACTAAAAAAGAATTCCGGCAAGTCCCCAGGCTTAGACAGGTCGTCAGATATCTGTTAACAATGTCGGTGTTATTAGGCCTGTTTATGTTTATCAGGTATGAAAATAACAGATACCAGGATAGTTCGCTGAAAACCTGGGGATTTAATCTGCCTTTGAAGTTTGATGAGTACCCTGATAATCAAAACGCAAAGAAATATGCAGAGTTTATGGCTACGCGGAACCTGAGTCCCAAAGACTATATTCTGGAATTGTTTGACAAGTATGATATTGTTGTTTTATGTGAACACTTTCATGGAGAATTCACACAGTGGGAGTTTATTACGGAAATCGTAAAAGACAGAAGATTCATTGAAAAAGTTGGGAACGTATTTACGGAATATGGTTCTGTAAGACACCAGGATAAAGTCGACCGGTTTTTAACTACTAATTATGACTCAGAAACTGATCTGGAAAAAGCAGCTGCTTTAATTATGGAATATCAATCCGGCGGATTTTTTTACTTTCTTAAAAATATCAATTTGTTGAATAGTCAGTTACCCGACAGCTTAAAGATCAGGGAGTATTTTACAAACATGTTAGACTGGGATTATCTTGCATTTAACAGATTTTATGAACCGGAAACGAAGTCACTCAATTATGACAGCCTGTTGGCCCAGGTTACAATCGACTGGTACAGGAACAGGCAGGAGAGGGGAGATAAGAAGAAATGTTTGATAATAACTAATTACAGGCATGCGTTTGGATACTCCGGGGGAATTGAACGGATAAAAAAAACGGGCGCCCGCTACAGCAGAGGAAATCATGCACAGTATATCTATGAAGAATTTCCTGATCAGGTTGCCTGTGTTTTGCAGAACAGGCCTAATGAAAATTCACAGATGTTGTTCGGTCCGGTTAACATGCCAACTAATCATGGTATCTGGGATAGAGCTTTCCGATTAAATAATTACAGGCACGTCGGATTCGATCTATGGGATAGCCCGTTTGGATCGGATCCTTTTGATATGCCCGCAAGTTTACGCGGGGCCAGACCAAAGCTTCTTTACCAGGACATCTTCACCGGAGTTATATTTAACAGTAAGTATGAGGATTTATATGCAGTGGGTTACCCCTATAGAAAATACGCAGTTGAAACAGAGTATTTGCAAAAACACCCGGATATAGAGGGAAATGCCATAAAAAACATAAGCTCCCAGGGACGTTGGGCCGGTGTTTCGGATGAACCAGAAAAATTTCGTACTAAACATATTCAGAAAACTATTGCGTGGCATAATATTATGGCGTTAAGACTTTTAATTATTGTCACTTTTATTTCTTTTACGATATTATCTATTGACTTACTAAAACAGATTTTTAAACATTCCTGATCTGGACCGGTTGAAAGTGATTCTACGATGCGGTTTGACTTTTTCATTGTAAGTTCTTAACTTGCAGTTGTCTCACTGCAGTTTGTCATGAATATTGACACAGAACCTGTAAAAAAATGGTTTGGTTATAACAGGCAGGAAAGAAGATCCTCCTTTATCCTGATCTGCCTGATAGCCGTTATGTTGCTGGTAAGGGTAGGAGTTCCAGGCAGCAGGATGGAAGTGGTCGAATTAACTCCCGAATCAGAGTTGCCAGCTTCAATCCCGGCTTTCGATCCCAATCATGCACCATTTGATACACTTCTGAAAGCAGGATTCAATGAGAGGGAGGCAAAGACATTGATAAGTTACAGGAACAAAGGTGGCAGGTTCAGGAAGCCTTCAGACATAAGAAGATTGTATGGCCTGGATTCCGCCAAAGCAGCCAGGCTTATTCCGTATATTCATTTTGAGAATGATACCACCGTTTCCAGGTATGTGAGGTACCAGAAGAAAACGTCGGTTGAACTTAACAGCAGCGACTCGGCATTACTTGTGTCGCTCCCCGGGATTGGTCCGGTACTCTCTGCAAGAATTATCAGGTACCGGAACCTGCTCGGAGGATTCGCATCGGTTAACCAGCTGAAGGAGGTATATGGATTGCCACCGGAAACATTTGAGAGGATCAGATCGCTGGTTTATGCCGATTCAACACTGATAAGGAAAGTGAATGTAGGTACCGCCGATTACGCAACACTGACAAAGATCCCTTATCTGAGACGATACCAGGTTACAGATATTTTAAAGTACAGGGAACTTCAGGGCAGTATTTCATGTATTGAAGAGCTGGTTAAAAACAATATTATTCCTGACAGTCTTGCATCAAGAATAAGACCGTATATTAATTTCTGATCTCAGAGTCCTATTTCAACCCGGGTCCCTTTGCCTGTTTCAGACCAGAGAGCGAGTGTTCCGCCATGCAATCTGATTATTTGTCGCGAGAGGCTTAAGCCTATTCCCGAACCATTCTTCCTTGTCGTAAAGAATGGCAGGAAGATCCTGTCTAAATTCTCTTTCGAAATTCCCTCTCCCTTATCGGTGATTGAAATTATCGTTTTCCCGTCGTTGTGCCTGACTTCAATAAATATTTCCTTCAAATCAGAATTCTCCGATGCATCGATCGAGTTCCTGATGATATTAATCAGGACCTGGCCGATAAGATTCCTGTCACCGATCAGAGTCAGCGACCTGTCAGGGACTATAATATTCAAATTGATCTTATGCCTGTCAATCTCTTCCTTCATAAGAGCGGTTACTCCCGAGATGATCTCAGCCACATTAAGGACACATTTATCAGGTACAGGAATAGAGGAGGCTTTCTTGTATTTTATTACAAATTCCGACAGCCCCTTCATTCTTTCCTCGATTATTTCGTTGTTGTAAATTACATCATCAAGCTCTTCAGACACCCTGTCAGAACCTGCACTGGCTATCCTGATTTTCTCCAGGCTCTTTCTGGTGGCTGATGCCAGATTGATAACCGGCGTCACAGAATTCATGATCTCATGCGACAGCACTCTGATCATTTTGTGCCAGGTCTCCATTTCTGTATCTTCAGTTTCTTTCCTGAGATCCTGGAAAACATACAGTCTCAGGGACTCGTCTCCGGGTGTATAATAGGAAGCCCGGATCAGCAGTATGTTCCTCGCGGAACCAGGATTGCGGTAGACCCTGCTTTCCCCGTTTTTCAGGGAATTAAGAAAATCACTTAACCCCGGAACGCGTTTATCGATTATTAACAGCGAAGCAGGTTCACTGATTCCGAGTTCGCGTGTGATTGCATTGTTGTAAAGAACAGTTTCATTCTTCCGGTTGAAGACCAGGAGACCCAGGCCAACCTGATCGGAGATGAATTTGAGAAATCTGAACTGTTTTTCTTTTTCAAACCTTGCATCTTTAAGCACCGCCAGGGTATCGTTCATAACTCTGGTAAGCTCCATAAACGATTTGTTAAGGCCTTTCGACTGAAGAGTCACTGTATTATCGTTATTACGGAAAGCTTCAAAAAACCTTGTGAGTTGAATGTTAATCCTGTTATTCTGATGAACAAAAAACCAGACCTGCAAAACTATAAGACATGCAAGAACAAGGATTGTATACGGTTTTTCACCTTCATTGATTTGTATTCCCGCAACAATGGCTGTAACAACGATAAGGCAGATTCCTGCTGTGAGGGCGATCACATAATTTTTAAAGATCATGTCTTTTAATTTTGGAATACAGAGTGGTCCTCGAGATTTGCAGCATTCTTGCGGCATCAGATATGTTTCCTTCTGCTTTTTCGAGTGCTGCCCTTATTGCTTCTTTTTCAATGGTTTCCAGAGGGAGGATTACATTCTTCCGGGCTCCTTCGGATGAAAGATTCAGATCGGCAGGCCTGACTGTATGCTCATCGCACAATATTACCGTCCTTTCAATTGTATGCCTTAATTCCCTGACATTCCCGGGCCAGTGATAATCGTTCAGCTTCCTGTATACATCATGCTCAATTTTAAGAGGTTCTTTCTTGTATCTCTCAGAAAATTTCCTGAAGAAAAAGTCCGCAATCATGTTAATATCACCTTCCCTTTCACGCAATGGAGGAATTGTAATCTCTATTGTTTTTAACCTGAAATAAAGATCCTCTCTGAAAAGGTTCCTGCCGATCATCTGTTTGAGATCCTGGTTTGTAGCAGACAGTAGACGGAAATCGACCTGAATTTCCCTGTTATCTCCCAGCCTTGTTATTGTTCTTTTCTGGAGAGAAGTGAGGATTTTTGATTGCATGTCGTACGGAAGATTTCCGACCTCATCGAGGAAGAGAGTTCCTCCCGATGCAACCTCAAACCTGCCTTTACGATCTGCCCGGGCATCTGTAAAAGCCCCTTTCACATAGCCAAAAAGCTCACTTTCAAAAAGCGATTCTGCAAGGGAGCCCAGGTCGACATGCATGAATATTCTTTCGGATCTTTGTGATCTTCTGTGGATTTCCCTGGCAACAAGCTCTTTGCCTGTGCCGTTCTCTCCGGTAATCAGAATATTGGCATCAGTGACTGAGACTTTACTGATTAACTCATACACCCGTTTCATCGCCTGTGATGAGCCGAGCAATGGATCATAATGATTATCAAGATTATTCTGCAGGGCATTTTTTGCGAGCTCGAGATTTTCGACCTCTACCTGTGATCTGCGGAGCCTGACGCCTGCACGTATTGAAGTTATCAGCTTTTCAGGATCCCATGGTTTGACGATGAAATCTGTTCCCCCCTCCTTAATCGCCCTGACCGCCAGCCCTGTATCGCCGAAGGCTGTTATCAGGTAAACGACAGCCAGCCTGTCAATCCTGATTATCTCCCTGAGCCAGAAAATCCCTTCATTACCTGTCTGCTGCCCGGCTGAAAAATTCATGTCAAGAAGAATAACATCCGGATTGTTCTTCTTTAAATATTCAGGTATCAGATTCGGGTTTTTCAGAATATCAATAATGCTGAATTCAGGCTTCAGCAGCTGAACCATCGATTTCAGCAGATCCTCATTGTCATCTATAATCAATATATGTCCGTCTTTTCGCATCCTACCGTTTATCCCAAAATTAATCTATTTATGTTCAAAATGCAACAAAATGTTCAAAAAATAAACACAACTGTCGTAAAATGAACAGTATTCAAATAAGATGAAGTTATAAAGAATTAATAATCAGTACTATAAAAATATGGCATGGAGATTGGACTAACGATCAGCGAAAAACCGCATATTTAATTTGCGGTGATTCAGCAGACTTGAAATCCGGAGATTGGTAAAATAATGAAAGATGAACTCATTGGTTGTAAATACGCTCTTTTCCTTACTGCTGATGCCCGGTTTTCATAATCCCGGAAAACCTGACAAGGTGAATACTACTTTAAAAACAACAAGTATAATACAGTATGGTGATTTTTCATTTACAACAAACCGGATCATAAGAACATCCCCCGGATTATTCAGTATTCTGAATTTTGACCTGGTCTCTCCTGACAAAGGTAAGAGTGAATACCTTGAAGGCGTTATACTTCCGCTGAAAACAAAAATCAGAATATTCGGAGACGGCCCGGCAATTGGTAAAACAATCTCGATTGATTCTCAACAGGTGAAAGTTGTAGGTATAATCAGGGATGTTCCGGAAAAATCGTGTTTATGTTGTGATCTTGTGATCCTCACAGCTGAACTTGAAAAATCAGTCGGAGCTCTCGCAAATATCAGGTGTTCAATAATAATCTGACACTAAAGGAAATATGTAAATTTGAAATATGATAAAGCATTACCTGAGAATAGCATACAGATTATCCGGAAAACAGCGCAATACGTTCCTGGTAAATATTTTCGGACTGGCAATCGGGCTGGCTGCCTGCCTGATGATTTTTGTCTATGTGAGATTTGAATCAGGTTACGATAATTATCATAGGGATAACGACCGGATATTCAGGGTGGAAGAAGAATCATCAAGATTCCGGAACGAGGGAAGAAAGGCAGCCTGCCGCAATTTCATAGGGCTCGAAATTGAAAAAATGGATGAGATCGAAGCTATCGGGAAAATTACAGGATGGCGTCCATCAACAGTGCGGTCCGGGAATACGGCATTCAAGGAAGAAAGTATATTCCTTGTGACTGGAGGACTTTTTGATGTTCTTTCATTTGAAATCCTTGACGGTTTTCCTGCAAAGGATATGATAAGACCTTATACTACAGTAATTTCCGAAAAAGTAAAGCAGAAGTATTTCGGCACGGGACCGGCTTGTGGTAAACTGCTGAGGATCGATTCTGCTTTTTTCGAAGTTGTAGGCGTGTACAGGGATATACCTCCTAACTCTCATTTCCATTGCGATATAATGCTTTCATATGCCACAAGACCGGTCATCCATGGTATGAATGAATCCGGCTTGTTATACGGCTTCAGTGTTCATACATACATCAAACTGAAAGAAAATGTAAATCCCGGCATCTTCGGCGCTAAAATATTCAACCTCGCGGAATCAATCGCTGCAGATTATCTTAAAGAATCTGGAGACGAGATCAGTGTTTATCTGAACCCGGTTGCGAATATCCATCTTTCAGGTGCGCTAACCTATTCTTTTGAGCCATCAGGTGACATCAGGTTTCTCGGATTAATGGCCGGTATCGGTGTGCTGATACTTATAGCGACCTGTCTTAATTATATGAATCTGTCAACGGCGAGATTCATGGGCAGGGCAAAGGAGATCGGAATAAGAAAATCATTCGGCGCCGGTAGACAACACATGGTTCTGCAGTTTCTCGGCGAATCAATCCTTACTGTTTTCTTCGCGCACTTTATCGCGATGGCAATAGCAGAGACAGGCCTCGATCTCCTTAATAATGTTGCCGGTCTGCAGCTCAGCATGCCTTATGACTCACCTGGTTTATGGATCTTTATTACCACCTTAATCCTGTTTACCGCCATTGCCGCCGGATCATACCCTGCAGCAAAACTCTCTTCAATTGATCCCGTTGAAGCCATCAGCAGCGTAACTACACCCGGAAAAGGTGGTTTTATTCTCAGGAGGATACTGATCTTCTCACAGTTTGTGATCAGCATTTTCCTGATTATGGCCACGCTGGTGATCACACGCCAGGTAAAATTTATGATGAATTCGTCTCCCGGATTTAAGAAGGAGCAAAAGCTGGTATTCCAGCTTCCTGAAGGAATGGTTACAGAAAAAAATTATCAAAACGTAAAAGATGTATTCGCGTCAGATCCACTGATCACCGGAGTCTCTATATCTTCAAGTGTACCAGGAAGATGGTTGTATGGCTGGGCTTTGTGGCCAACCGGAGAAAAGACAACAAACACAAGTATTATCAACTGTTTCCAGGCTGACCAGGATTTTTTCAGATTGTATGGCCTGAAAATTATTGCAGGTGAGGATTTCGTGAGCAGCAGGAGAGGGGTTCTGATAAACGAATCTGCAATAAAAACTTTTGGATGGAAATCTCCCGATGAAGCGCTGACAAAGCTTCTCATGGATAATGACAGTTTAAGGATAAGGGGCGTTCTCAGAGATTATCACTTCAAGGGACTGAACCAGGAGATCGGGCCACTTGCTGTCTTTTTCATTGGTGAAGATTACAGGTATATCACGCTTTCTTTTATTGAAAACTCTGCAAAGAAAATTCTGGACAGGGCAAACAAAATCCACAAAGATCTTTTTCCGGATTATGCCGTGGATTATTTTTTCCTGGATGAAGATTTTGCAAAACAATATGAGAAGGAACAGATCACAGGCAGACTGGTCATTATTTTCACTATCCTGGCAATACTGACAGCATGCTTCGGGCTTTATGGTATGACAGCTTTTACTCTTGAAACCGGACGGATTAAATACTGCCTGTTCAAAATCAACGGAGCCACATCAACCGAGGTTTGCACCGGCATAATAAGGGAGTTCCTTATTCTCATACTGTGTTCATTTGTTGTGGTCTCTCCCCTTTTATATTTTTCTGCTCAAAGGTGGCTTATTCAGTTTCCTTACAGGACCGGAATTTCAATCTGGATATTTATTTTTTCAGGACTGATCCTGATGTTTATCACCCTCGCCACAATCAGCCTTGAGGTTTACAGGATCTTCAGACTTAATCCAGCAGAAACGATCAGGAATGAATAAATCAAAACAGTAATTATCAGGTCAGTATGCATCAAAGCTGGTTTAATTCAGTCTTTAAGAGGAAATCTTAAACAAACCAGTCATGATAAAGGAACAGTTAAGGATGCTCTGGCGTAAAGTCCTTAAAAACAAAGGATTTACAATGATCAATATTACCGGTCTTTCAACCGGTATTGCTGTTTTTATTCTAATTGTTATCTGGGCATTGAACGAGTTTTCGTATGACAGGTTCAATGAGAATTTCGATGACATTTACCGGATCGAAGTAGGAGGCTCCGTTTACATGGTCTCTGCAGCGGCCCTGACATATAAGAACGAGTTCCCTGAAATAGAAAAAACCGTCAGGTTTTCCGGACAGGGGAGAGCGCTGCTTTCAATTGGTGATAAATCTATATTCATAAACAATTTTATACTGGCAGATTCCACCCTTTTTGACATTTTTGCTTATGAATTCGTGATCGGCAATCCTGCTGAAGCACTTAAGACACCATTTACTATTGTTTTGACAGAATCTGCTGCTGAGTCTCTTTTCGGGAAAGATGACCCCATGGGAAAGACACTGAGGGTTCATGACAGGATCGATGTTGTAGTTACAGGGATTATCAGGGAAGTCAGGCACACGCACATGCCTGTTGACGCCATCTGTTCTTTCGTTACGCTTGGCAAACTCAATTCCCAGCCCGATTTTCTTCATTCCTTCGGAACTAATCAGTTCCCGACATATTTCAAGACCAGGAAAGGTGTGAATCCGGCAGATCTCTCACAGCGAATGTCAGTATTTACTAACGATTTCTATACTAAAATGATGGGCAGACCTGTTTCGGAGAAACTGACGAAGGTAGATCTTGTTCCCCTTGAGGATGTTTATTTTCATGAACCATATTTCCCTCAGCACCTGCATGGTAATCTGAAATTCGTATACATCTTTCTGCTGGTATCATTTCTTACTCTGATAATTGCCTGCATTAACTTCATTAATCTTACAATGGCAAAAGCAGAGACAGTGGTCAGGGAGGTCGGGATCAAAAAAGCTTTCGGAGTATCAGGAAAACAGTTATTCTCGCAATTCCTTCTGGAGTCAGTCATAATCTGTTTTATTTCATCGCTGATTGCAGCAGTGCTTATTTACCTTCTTATCCCTGTATTCAACAATATTACAGGAGGACATCTCTCGCTGAAAGATTATCTGGGACTGAAGTACATCATTCTGTATTTCCTTGTAATTGCAGTTATTGGAACAATGGCGGGAGCCTGGCCGGCTTTCAGACTCTCATCGCTGAATCCTGTCGTTTATTTCAGGAAGAATGTACGTGGTTCAGGAAGATCAATGTTCAGAACCGGTCTGGTGATATTCCAGTTCACGATTTCAACTGTTATTGTGCTCTCGGTTTCCGTGATCATAAAACAGTTGAATTACATGAAGAAGTTCGACACCGGTTTTGATGATGAGAATGTTCTCACATTAAGGTTAAGCGGAAGCATAGGATCAAAACAGCAGTCATTCCGCAATGAGGTCCTTGGCATACCGGGCATAAAGGATATTGCTTTTTCAAGCGCTGTTCCCGGTGAGACAAATAATTTCGAAGGTTTTGAATATGGGGGCATCCGGCGCTCGGTCCCTGTTTTTACTGTAGATCCATCATTTCTTCCCCTCCTTGATATAAGCATCTCCGAAGGAAGAAATTTTTCCTGGGACAGGGCTAATGACAGGTATGGCGCCTGTATTCTCAACCGTGAAGCAGTAAAGTTGTGGGAAATAGAAGACCCTGTCGGAAAGATCCTGAAACACTCATATTACCTGACAACAATCCCTAAAAACGAGATCGAGATCATAGGAGTGATCGATGATTATCATTACATCTCACCCCGTGATTCTGTGCGGCCTGCTCTTTTCTGTTACGGCGACTGGTATGGCAGGGCCAGCCTGAAAGTCGACAGGGCAAATCTTTCGGAGACGCTTGGAAAACTTGAAACGATATGGAACAAATATGCTCCGGGATTCCCTTTCAGCTATACCTTCCTTGAGGATTCCTACAATACCCAGTACAGGAGCGAAACAACTCTCAACCGGATACTGGTTTATTTTTCATTCATTGCCATATTGATAGGCTGCCTTGGGCTCCTGGGGCTTACATCATTTCTGACACAGCAGAGAACAAAAGAGATAGGAATAAGGAAAGTTTTCGGATCTTCTGGTACACAAGTCATAACTTTGTTATCATTCAGTTTTTTGCGTTGGGTACTTATCGCCTTCATGCTCGGAAGCCCTGTTGCAGCTGTAATAATGACAAGGTGGCTTTCCGGGTTCGCCAATCATACAGGTGTGGATTGGTGGCTGTTTATCATTGGTGCTGTGCTGCTTGTTTCGATTGCTTTTATTACAATATTGTTCCGGATAATAAAAGCTTCGCACACTAATCCTGTCGTTACCCTTAAGTATGAGTAAACAGGAAAATTCAGAAAGGAAATAATCTTGCATCCTGTATATTTGTTTAGTATATTTATAGGATAATGGATAATCGAAAATTCAGAGAATCATTTGGCCTTAACATAAAAAATAGTCTCCTATGATCAATTTTAATCCTTAAAGTCTTTGAAAATCCTTTTTCTATTTCTAAATTTGCGCCTCATTTAAAACCGAACAGAACACATATGATTATCGTACCATTAAAAGAAGGCGAAAACATAGAAAGAGCTCTGAAAAAATTCAAAAGAAAATTTGAAAAAACAGGTGTGATCCGTGAATTAAGGTCACGTCAGGCTTATGTGAAGCCTTCAGTACGCCGCAGGGAAGAAATTAAGAAGGCTGCTTATGTTCAGAAGCTGCAGGAAAACGAAGAATAGTTTTCAATAAGCTTCCGTATTTAATTTTACAAACAGGCAGATTCCTTATGACTCACAAGGAATCGTTCCTAAAGTATCTTGAGATTGAAAGGCGGTACTCACCGCATACGGTCAGGTCATATTCCACTGATCTTGATCATTTCTTTTCATTCCTTGAAGCTGAGGGTTTGCCCTCCGATCCGGTTTCGGTAACTCCGGCTGAGATACGCCGGTGGTTAAGTTCAATGCTTGATTCCAGGAATCAGGATAAAAATCACAAAGTTTTACAGGCAGTTACATTGCACAGGAAGATCTCCTGTTTGCGGGTTTTCTACCGTTACCTGAGGAAACAGGGTGTGATGGATAAATGATCCTCTTATGAATGTTGCCCTGCCCCGGAAAAAGAAAACCATTCCTGTCTTCATCGATGAGAAGGATCTTGGTAAATTGTACACACGGGATTTGTTCGGAGAAGGTTTCGATGGGATAAGGGACTTAACCCTCATGGAGACGTTATTCCTCACCGGAATGCGCCGGGCAGAGCTGATAGGGCTCAGGAATGAGGACGTGGATCTGTCGGATTGTACGGTTAAGGTCACCGGAAAACGCAACAAACAAAGGATTATCCCTATTGTTATACCTTTAAAGGACCGGCTGGAAGAATATATAAAGATGCGAAACGAAGTAAAAACACCGGCTGTGAGGGGACTGGTTTTTTATCACCTCAAAGGGGAATAAATTATATGATAAATTCGTTTATAATACTGTAAACAAATATTTACGGATGGTAACAACTGCTGAAAAAAAAGTCCGCATATCTTAAGGCATACATTTGCAACGCATATGCTTAACAGGGGTGCGGAGCTGAATTCCATAAAGGAGTTGCTGGGCCATGCTAACCTTTCGGCGACCCAGGTATACACGCATAACACATTTGAAAGACTTAAAGAGGTATATACTTTACATCCGAGGAAACAGGAAGAAGCCGCTTCAGGCAAAAAGAGAAAGCCCGGTAATGGGCCAGTGTTAAACAAATAATAGGAGGTACTACTATGAACGTTCAGATTCATTCGGTTCGGTTTGATGCCGACAAAAAGCTGATCGATTTTATTCACCAGAAGCTGGGTAAGCTGACCCAGGTGGGTGAAGAGATTGTCAATGCAGAAGTTTTTCTCAGGCTTGACAAAGATGTTGAAAAGGAAAATAAAATTAGCGAAATAAGACTGGAGTTACCGGGAGGACCATTATTTGCAAAGAAGCAGAGCAAGACATTTGAGGAGTCAATGGATGAGGCAATAGACGCAATTAAGAAGCAGATTACCAAGCACAAGCAGAAGAAGAGAGGGGTCTGACTTTTCAGTTCTGAAAAATAGAAAGATTTATTTTGAATTATAAAATATAAATTCATACATTTGCAAACCGTTTTTTGAGGGTGTGATTATGCATCCGAACGGGCGTTCTTTAAATTGCCGATGTAGCTCAGTTGGTCAGAGCAGCTGATTTGTAATCTGCAGGTCGGGGGTTCGAATCCCTTCATCGGCTCTTTAAGATTTGTAAATGTATGTCTTAGGAGTAAGACATCTGTTTAGAGGGGAGATACCAAAGCGGCCAACTGGGGCAGACTGTAAATCTGCTGGCGAATGCCTTCGTAGGTTCGAATCCTGCTCTCCCCACTTGAAACAGATATTTCTCTTTGGACGATATCAGGCGGGAGTAGCTCAGTTGGTAGAGCATTAGCCTTCCAAGCTAAGGGTCGCGGATTCGAGTTCCGTCTCCCGCTCAACTTATTTGAGGCCAGAGTAGCTCAGGGGTAGAGCACTTCCTTGGTAAGGAAGGGGTCGGGGGTTCAATTCCCCCCTCCGGCTCAACAAGGAAATTTGATTTATAATTGATTATAGATAAACTTTAATTTTTAATACGCTTGGAGTTATGGCAAAAGAAAAATTTGACAGGTCGAAACCGCATGTAAACATTGGTACAATCGGTCACGTTGACCATGGTAAGACCACCCTGACTGCAGCTATCACTATGGTTCTTGCCAAAAAAGGACTCTCTGAAGTCAGGGATTTTGATTCAATTGATAATGCTCCTGAAGAAAAAGAAAGAGGTATTACAATCAACACTGCTCACGTTGAGTATCAGACAGCAAAGCGTCACTATGCACACGTTGACTGTCCAGGTCACGCTGACTATGTCAAGAACATGGTTACAGGTGCTGCCCAGATGGACGGTGCTATTCTTGTTGTTGCTGCTACTGACGGTCCGATGCCTCAGACACGTGAACATATCCTTCTTGCTCGCCAGGTGAACGTTCCTACAATCGTGGTATTTATGAACAAAGTTGATATGGTTGACGATCAGGAACTTCTTGATCTGGTTGAAATGGAAGTTCGTGATCTTCTGAACTTCTACAAATTTGATGGTGACAATACTCCCGTTATCCGCGGTTCTGCTCTCGGTGCAATGAACGGTGAAGCAAAATGGGAAGATAAAGTAATGGAACTGATGGATGCAGTTGATGCATATATTCCAATTCCTCCACGTGAAAATGAAAAACCTTTCCTTATGCCGGTTGAAGACGTATTCTCAATCACAGGTCGTGGAACAGTTGCAACTGGTCGTATCGAAACAGGTGTTGTTATCACAGGTGATGAGCTTGAAATCATCGGTCTTGGAGCAACAAAACGTAAATCAGTTTGTACAGGAGTTGAAATGTTCCGTAAGATACTTGACAGAGGTGAAGCTGGTGATAACGTTGGTCTGCTGCTCCGTGGTGTTGAAAAAAAGAGATCAAAAGAGGAATGGTTCTTGCAAAACCAGGTTCAATAACTCCTCACACCAAATTCAAAGCTGAGGTTTATGTTCTTAAGAAAGAAGAAGGTGGACGTCACACTCCTTTCCACAATAAATATCGTCCGCAGTTCTATATCAGAACTCTTGACGTTACCGGTGAAATCACACTTCCTGAAGGAACTGAAATGGTAATGCCTGGTGATAACGTAACAATTACAGTTGATCTGATCTATCCTGTTGCTATCAATGTCGGTCTGCGTTTTGCAATCCGCGAAGGTGGCAGAACAGTTGGTGCCGGTCAGGTTACAGAGATTTTGAATAATCGGTTTTGGATATATACTGTAGAGACGCAATGCTTTGCGTCTCTACAAAATACAAATACACGGGTGTAGCTCAGTTGGTAGAGCACTGGTCTCCAAAACCAGGTGTCGGGAGTTCGAGTCTCTCCTCCCGTGCAAATATATTAGGTAATTATGAGTTTAAAAGGATATTTTAAGGAATCTTACACAGAACTGGTTCATAAAGTACCTGGCCGTCCTGGAATGACTTACAGAACAGCGCTGTGCTTGTAATGGTTGCTACTCTGATAATCGCCCTGATTGTTGCAGGTATGGATTTCGTGTTCAGCAATGTTATGGAATTCGTTTATAGTTTGTTATACTAAACTAACAGGAGAAGGTTCCAATGAGTGAGAATATAAAGAAGTGGTACGTGCTTCGGGCCATCGGTGGAAAGGAGAAGAAAGTAAAGGAGTACATCGAGAACGAAATCGCACGTCTTAACCTCGGAGAATATGTCTCACAGGTGCTTATTCCTACTGAAAAGGTTTACCAGATCAGATCAGGAAAGAAAATCAGCAAGGAAAGAACTTTTTTTCCGGGTTATGTTCTGGTTGAAGCCGTACTTGTAGGTGAAATACCTCACCTGTTGAGGAATGTCCCGAATGTAATTGGCTTCCTGGGTTCACAGGACGGCGAACCTGTTCCTCTCAGGAAATCAGAAATAAACAGGATACTCGGAAAAGTCGATGAACTGAATGCAAGCGATGAGGAACTGAATGTTCCGTTCTTCGTAGGCGAATCCGTCAAAGTTATTGACGGTCCGTTCAACAGCTTTACCGGCATTATTGAAGAGGTGAATGAGGAAAAGAAGAAGCTTAAGGTGATGGTCAAGATATTTGGCAGGAAAACACCGCTTGAACTAAGCTTCATGCAGGTTGAAAAGGAGAATTAACTAAACTTAAGATATTGATGGTTGTGACAATCATAATGCTTCCTGAATGACCATCAAGCTCTCGCAATAAATACGCAAATTTAAAATTATGGCAAAAGAAGTAGCTGGACTTATTAAGTTACAGATCAGAGGCGGGGCAGCTAATCCATCTCCTCCTGTAGGACCCGCACTGGGTTCCAAGGGTGTGAATATCATGGATTTCTGTAAGCAGTTTAATGCGAGGACCCAGGACAAAGCTGGAAAAGTGATCCCGGTAGTTATTACAGTTTACAGTGACAAATCATTTGAATTTGTCACAAAAACACCACCGGTAGCTGTACAGCTTCTTGAAGTCTCAAAATCGAAGAAAGGTTCGCAGGAACCTAACCGTGAGAAGGTGGCTTCAGTCTCCTGGGACCAGATCAGGTCAATTGCTGAGGATAAGATGCAGGATCTCAACTGTTTTACTGTTGACTCCGCGATGAAGATGGTAGCTGGTACAGCCAGAAGTATGGGAATCACCGTTAAAGGCGAATCCCCGTTAAAATAATTAATTAAAGAAAAATGACTAAACTTACCAAGAATCAGAAGTTTGCCCTTGAAAAAGTGGAAAAGGACAAGCTTTATACATTGAAAGAAGCTTCCTCTTTGGTTAAGGAAATTACCAAAACCAAATTTGATGCTTCAGTCGATTTGGATGTAAGGTTAGGTATAGATCCAAGGAAATCCAACCAGATGGTCCGCGGTGTAGTTTCTCTTCCTCACGGTACAGGTAAGCAGACACGGGTTCTCGTGCTTTGCACCCCTGATAAGGAAAAAGAAGCAACCGAATCAGGAGCAGACTTTGTCGGTCTTGACGACTATGTCGAAAAGATCAAAGGCGGCTGGACAGATGTGGATGTTATCATAACCATGCCATCCGTAATGGGAAAAGTCGGTCAGCTAGGTAGAATACTTGGTCCGCGAGGCTTGATGCCAAACCCGAAAAGTGGTACTGTTACCATGGAAATCGGTAAAGCTGTCAAGGAAGTGAAGCAGGGTAAGATTGATTTCAAAGTCGACAAGAGTGGAATCATCCATGCCTCTATAGGGAAAGTCTCATTTGATCCGAATAAGATCGCCGATAACGCAAAGGAATTCATCTCAATGGTTAACAAGCTCAAACCGGCTGCTGCAAAAGGCACCTATATTAAGAGCCTGTATATCTCCAGTACGATGAGCCCTGGCGTAAAGATCGATCCCAAAGGTCTTGAAGATTAGTTTATCAAGTTAAAATCTTAAGAAAAATGAGACGGGAAGAAAAAATTGCTATCATAGAAAACCTATCTGAAAGATTAAAGGAGTATAATCACTTCTATCTTACTGACACTGCCGAGCTTAATGCCGCTGATACCAGCGCGCTGAGAAGAAAGTGCTTCGAAAACGACATCAGGCTTGTAGTCGTTAAGAACACACTCCTCAAAAGAGCTCTCGAGCAGACTGGAGTTAACTTCGATGAACTGTTTCCAGTTCTCGAGGGTACTACGTCCATCATGTTCACTAATAACGGAAATAGTCCTGCCAAGCTTATTAAGGAATTCCGTAAAGGACATGATAAACCTGTTCTAAAGGGTGCTTACGTTCAGGAGTCGGTTTATCTCGGAGACAACATGCTCGATGCACTTGTCTCGGTGAAAACAAGAGAGGAACTCATCGGCGACATTATCGCGCTGCTGCAGTCACCGGCTAAAAACGTGATCTCAGCCCTTCAGTCGGGTGGAAATACAATTCATGGTGTTCTTGAAACACTCTCCAAAAAATCTGAATAAACTAAACACTCTTAAAAATCAATAAAATGGCAGATCTGAAAAAATTTGCAGAAGAACTGGTTAACTTATCTGTTAAAGAAGTAAACGAACTGGCTAAAATACTAAAAGACGAATATGGTATTGAGCCTGCTGCAGCTGCAGTCGCTGTTGCCGGTCCGGCAGCTGGCGGCGATGCACCAAAAGCTGAAGAGAAATCATCATTCGATGTAATTCTCAAGAATGCAGGTGGCCAGAAACTCCAGATTGTAAAATTAGTAAAGGATATCACCGGTCTTGGCCTGAAAGAAGCTAAAGCAGTAGTTGATTCTGCTCCGGCTCCTGTTAAGGAAGGTGTATCTAAGGAAGAAGCTGAGAATATCAAGAATCAGTTGACTGAAGCTGGAGCTGAAGTTGAACTTAAATAAGTTTACCTGGTTCTCCAGGCATTAATACAGGTTTAGTCCCGGATTTTCGGGACTAAGCCTTTCGTTCTTTAAATAATAAGTTCACTTAATCTTTTATTAAATGTCCTCAAAATATACCGAAAGAATAAGTTTCACATCCAGGAAAAATGCATTGCAATATCCTGATTTCCTGGAGATTCAGTTAAAATCCTTCGGCGAGTTCTTCCAGCTTGGAACAACTCCCGAGAACAGGAAAAAGGAAGGACTGTTTAAAGTCTTTACAGAAAACTTCCCCATAACTGATACAAGAAACAATTTCGTACTTGAATTTCTCGACTATTATATAGACCCTCCGCGTTATACCATTGAGGAATGCATCGAACGCGGATTAACATTCAGTGTACCTCTTAAAGCTAAACTAAAACTCTATTGCACCGATCCGGAGCATGAGGATTTTGATACTGTGATCCAGGATGTGTACCTGGGAACAGTTCCCTACATGACCGAACGTGCAACATTCGTTATCAACGGGGCAGAAAGAGTCGTGGTTTCACAGCTTCACAGATCACCCGGAGTATTCTTCGGTCAGAGCGTACACGCAAACGGCACCAAATTGTATTCAGCCAGGATAATACCTTTTAAAGGTTCCTGGATTGAATTTGCCACCGACATCAATAATGTCATGTATGCATATATCGACAGGAAGAAGAAACTGCCGGTAACAACCCTTCTTCGCGCTATCGGTTTCGAGAGCGATAAACAGATTCTCGAAATCTTCAACCTTGCTGAAGAACATAAAGTTTCAAAAACAAACGTTAAGAAACTTGTGGGAAGAAAGCTTGCTGCAAGAGTGCTGAAGACCTGGGTTGAAGACTTTGTGGATGAGGATACAGGCGAAGTTGTTTCAATTGAACGTAACGAGGTGATCCTCGACAGGGAAACCGTAATCGAAAATGAACATGTTGATCTCATTGTCGATTCAGGTGCAAAAGCAATTCTTCTTCATAAGGAGGATTCAAGCCTGTCGGATTTCGCCATTATATATAATACTCTGCAGAAGGATCCCTGCAACTCTGAAAAAGAGGCTGTTATCTATATATACCGCCAGTTGCGTAACGCTGAACCGCCCGATGAGGCGACAGCACGCGACGTTATCGATAAACTGTTCTTCTCAGACAAGAGATATGATCTCGGAGAAGTCGGACGCTACAGGATCAATAAGAAACTGGGTCTTGAAACCGCTATGGATACCAAGATCCTTACCCGTGAGGATATCATTAAGATAATCGGGTACCTTATCGAGCTTATAAATTCCAAGACTGAGGTTGACGATATCGACCACCTGAGCAACAGGAGGGTACGTACAGTCGGCGAACAGCTTTATGCACAATTCGGCGTTGGTCTTGCCCGTATGGCAAGAACAATCCGCGAAAGAATGAACGTGAGGGATAACGAGGTCTTCACACCTGTTGACCTTATCAACTCGAAAACTCTCTCATCGGTTATAAATTCATTCTTCGGAACCAACCAGCTGTCCCAGTTCATGGATCAGACAAACCCGCTTGCTGAGATGACTCACAAGCGCCGTATGTCGGCTCTCGGACCAGGCGGTCTCTCACGCGAAAGAGCAGGTTTTGAGGTCAGGGACGTTCACTACACACACTATGGCCGTCTTTGCCCCATAGAAACTCCTGAAGGTCCCAACATCGGACTTATATCATCACTTTGTGTTTATGCAAAGATTAACGATCTCGGATTCATTGAAACTCCTTACCGCAAGGTTCAGCATAATGGTTCCGAAAACGAGCCTGATTCAAAGGTTGACTTCTCGGAGAGCGGAATAGTATGGCTCAGCGCCGAGGAAGAAGAGCAGAAGATGATTGCCCAGGCGAATGCACCTCTCAGGGATGACGGAACATTCGAAAACAACAGGGCAAAATGCCGTTACGAGGCTGACTATCCATTCGAAGAGGTGACAAAAGTAGACCTAATGGACGTTGCTCCGAACCAGATTGCATCTATAGCCGCATCACTGATACCGTTCCTTGAGCACGACGATGCCAACAGGGCACTCATGGGATCCAACATGATGCGCCAGGCTGTCCCGCTTATCAATCCTGAAGCTCCTATTGTGGGCACAGGCCTTGAAGCACAGGTTATTACAGACAGCCGAATCCTGTATGTTGCAGAAGGTGATGGTGTTGTGGAATTCGTTGATTCAAACGAAATAGTAATCAGATATACACGCACCGATGAAGAGAAATTCGTTAGCTTTGATGATGATATCAGACGCTACACTCTTCCGAAATACAAGAAGACGAACCAGAATACCTGTATCAACCTGACACCTGTCGTAAGAAAAGGTGAAAAGGTTGTGAAAGGACAGGTACTGACTGAGGGTTATGGTACAAAAGAGGGAGAACTGGCACTCGGAAGGAACCTGAAAGTGGCTTTCATGCCCTGGAAAGGTTATAACTTCGAGGATGCTATTGTGATCTCCGAGAAAGTTGTCCAGGAAGATTACTTCACATCAGTGCATATAGACGAGTACCAGCTTGAAGTACGTGATACGAAGCGTGGTCTTGAAGAGCTCACATCCGATATTCCTAATGTCAGTGAAGAAGCTACCAAGAACCTCGATGAGAATGGTCTTATCAGGATTGGCGCTCACATCAGACCGGGCGATATACTTATCGGAAAGATCACTCCTAAAGGTGAATCCGATCCTTCTCCGGAAGAAAAACTGCTCCGTGCAATCTTTGGAGATAAGGCCGGGGACGTTAAGGATGCTTCTCTCAAGGCTGGTCCTTCTCTTGAAGGTGTTGTCATTGACAAGAAACTGTTTACAAGAGCTATCAAAGACAGGAAAGCAAAAGCAGTTGAAAAACCGCTTCTCGACAAGATCGAAACCGATTTCAACCGCAGCATAGAAGAACTGAAAGTCCGTCTTGTTGACAAGCTCTTTATTCTTGTTAACGGCAAAACTTCACAGGGTGTAAAAGATTATCTTAATGTGGATGTTATTCCAAAAGGAAGCAAATTCACTCTGAAACAGCTCCAGGAAGTCGACTTCCTCAATGTCAATCCGAACAAGTGGACAACTGACAAGAAGAAGAATGACCAGATCAAGCAGCTTCTTCATAATTACATAATTAAGTTTAAAGAAGTTGATGGTACCTACAAGCGCAAAAAGTATAACATCACGATCGGTGATGAGCTGCCTGCAGGTATCGTACGACTGGCTAAAGTATACATCGCCAAAAAACGTAAGGTTAAAGTTGGCGACAAGATGGCAGGAAGACACGGTAACAAGGGTATCGTTGCAAGGATCGTACGTGCTGAAGACATGCCTTTCCTGGAAGACGGGACACCAGTCGATATCGTTCTGAACCCTCTTGGTGTACCTTCACGTATGAACCTTGGACAGATTTATGAAACTGTTCTCGGATGGGCAGGGCAGAAGCTTGGAGTCAAATTTGCAACACCGATCTTCGATGGTGCAACTATCAGCCAGATAAACGATTATACAAACAAAGCAGGCATTCCTAAATTCGGAAAGACTTACCTGTACGACGGAGGAACCGGTGAACGTTTCGATCAGCCGGCAACTGTGGGTGTAATCTACATGCTCAAGCTGGGTCACATGGTTGACGACAAGATGCATGCAAGATCAATCGGACCTTATTCACTCATCACCCAGCAGCCTCTCGGCGGTAAAGCCCAGTTCGGAGGTCAGAGGTTTGGTGAAATGGAGGTTTGGGCTCTCGAGGCATTCGGGGCAGCTCACATTCTCCAGGAGATACTCACCATCAAATCTGATGATGTTGTAGGTCGTGCCAAAGCTTATGAAGCTATCGTGAAAGGTGAACCTATGCCGCAACCCGGTATCCCGGAATCACTTAACGTTCTGCTGCACGAGCTTCGCGGTCTCGGACTAAGTGTGATACTTGACTAATTATTTTTTAGAATAAATAAATTCAAAATATGTCATTCAGAAGAGATAACAAAACAAAGACAAGTTACTCGAAAATCTCAATCGGACTGGCTTCACCGGAGGAAATCCTCGACCGTTCAAGCGGTGAGGTCCTGAAGCCTGAAACGATCAACTATCGTACCTACAAGCCAGAACGTGACGGCTTGTTCTGCGAGAGAATTTTCGGACCGGTGAAGGATTACGAGTGTCATTGCGGGAAGTACAAGAGGATCCGTTATAAAGGGATCGTTTGCGACCGTTGTGGAGTTGAAGTTACTGAAAAGAAAGTACGCCGTGAAAGAATGGGCCATATTTCGCTCGTTGTTCCTGTGGCACATATCTGGTACTTCCGTTCACTTCCGAATAAAATCGGTTATCTCCTTGGTCTTCCCACAAAGAAGCTTGATTCTATAATATATTACG
Organism: uncultured Bacteroidota bacterium; assembly: GCA_963744745.1. Classification (GTDB taxonomy): domain Bacteria; phylum Bacteroidota; class Bacteroidia; order Bacteroidales; family VadinHA17; genus LD21. The sequence continues at coordinate 1,496,719 of CAVUVD010000014.1, forward strand.
AAAGATACGTTGTTATCAACCCCGGAATCAAGGCGGCTGATGGTGTGAAATACCTCGATTTTCTTACGGAAGAGGAATATCTCGAGATAATTGAGTCTCTTCCAAAGGAGAACCAGTATCTCGAAGAGAATCATCCCGACAAATTCGTTGCCGATATGGGCGCCGAAGCGCTTTATAAGCTTCTGAGCCGTATCGACCTCGACGAAATGTCGTATTCACTGCGCCACAGGGCAAACACCGAAACATCACAGCAACGTAAAAATGAAGCTCTCAAGAGACTTCAGGTAGTTGAGGCTTTCAGGGATTCCAAGCAGGTAAATAAGCCTGAGTGGATGATCATCAAAGTTGTACCTGTTATCCCGCCCGAGCTGAGGCCGCTTGTTCCTCTCGATGGCGGCAGGTTTGCAACAAGCGACCTTAATGACCTGTATCGCAGGGTGATAATAAGGAACAACCGTCTGAAAAGACTTATTGAGATCAAAGCTCCTGAAGTCATTCTCCGTAATGAGAAACGTATGCTCCAGGAAGCCGTCGATTCATTGTTTGATAACTCGAGGAAGGCCAATGCAGTTAAAACAGATGCGAACCGACCTCTCAAATCACTCAGTGACAGCCTTAAAGGTAAACAGGGAAGGTTCCGTCAGAACCTGCTTGGTAAGAGGGTTGACTACTCGGCCCGTTCCGTTATCGTTGTTGGTCCTGAGCTCGGACTGCATGAATGCGGTCTTCCAAAGGATATGGCTGCTGAACTTTACAAGCCGTTCATTATACGTAAGCTCATCGAGCGTGGTATTGTGAAGACAGTCAAATCAGCGAAAAAGATCGTCGACAGGAAAGATCCTGTTGTCTGGGATATTCTTGAGAATGTTCTTAAAGGACATCCTGTTCTTCTTAACCGTGCTCCGACGCTTCACAGGCTTGGTATTCAGGCTTTCCAGCCTAAGCTTATAGAAGGGAAGGCTATCCAGCTTCACCCGCTCGTATGTACCGCGTTCAACGCAGACTTCGACGGCGACCAGATGGCTGTCCACCTCCCTCTCGGTAACCATGCAATACTGGAAGCTCAGATGCTTATGCTGGCTTCGCACAATATTCTTAATCCCGCGAATGGCGCGCCGATAACCGTTCCTTCTCAGGACATGGTTCTCGGGTTGTACTACATTACAAAGGGAAGAAAGAGCACTGCAACTGAAAAAGTAAAGGGTGAAGGTCTTATATTCTATTCACCGCAGGAAGTTAACATAGCCTATAATGAGGGAAAAGTTGATCTTCACGCTTACATCAAGGTGAAGGTTAACGACAGGCTCGATGGCCAGATGGTAAATCACCTTATCGAGACAACAGTCGGGAAAGTTATTTTCAATCAGTATGTTCCCGAGGAAGTGGGTTACATCAATGAGATCCTTACAAAGAAATCTTTGAGGGATATTATAGGCCGGGTGCTTAAGGCTGCCGGAACTGCTAAAACAGCAGACTTCCTCGATGCAATCAAGAACCTCGGGTTTAATTCAGCCTTCAAGGGTGGTCTTTCATTCAACCTCGATGATGTTATCATCCCGGAAGAGAAGACAAAATTTGTTAATGAAGGATACGAGCAGGTTGAAGAAGTGCTCAATAACTACAGCATGGGTTTCATCACCAATAATGAGCGTTATAACCAGATTATCGATATCTGGACACATGTGAACGCCAGGCTGACCCAGACGCTTATGAAGCAGCTTTCAACAGATAAGCAGGGCTTCAACTCAGTTTATATGATGCTCGACTCGGGTGCAAGGGGTTCGAAAGAGCAGATACGTCAGCTCTCAGGGATGAGGGGTCTTATGGCGAAACCCCAGAAGTCCGGATCGACAGGTTCTGAGATCATTGAAAACCCGATTCTCTCGAACTTTAAGGAGGGACTCTCGGTTCTCGAATATTTTATATCAACTCACGGTGCCCGTAAGGGTCTTGCCGATACCGCCCTCAAAACGGCTGACGCAGGTTACCTTACACGTCGTCTCGTTGACGTTTCGCAGGATGTTATCATCAATGAAGAAGACTGCGGTACACTTCGCGGCCTTGTTGCAACGGCAATCAAGAAAAACGAGGAAGTTGTCGAAACTCTTTATGAAAGAGTACTGGGACGTACGACTGTACATAATGTATTCCATCCACTTACAGGAGAGCTTATTGTTGAATCAGGTCAGGAGCTTACTGAAGATGTAGCCCGGAAGATAGAGGACTCACCAATCGAACAGGTAGAAATCCGTTCGGTTCTCACATGCGAGTCGAAGAAAGGTGTTTGTGCGAAGTGTTACGGACGTAACCTTTCTACAGGACATATGGTGGAGAGGGGAGAAGCCGTCGGAGTCATCGCTGCACAGAGTATCGGTGAGCCCGGTACGCAGCTTACTCTCCGTACATTCCACGTCGGGGGTACAGCTTCGAACATCACTACCGAATCGAGGATCGTTGCACGTTATGGCGGTATTGCCGAAATAGAAGAACTCAGGACAGTTCCAAAGAAAGATCCCGAAAAAGGTGATATAGAAATCGTTATCGGTCGTCTTGCTGAACTCAGGATCATCGACAAGAAAACCGGTATTGCCCTTACAACACATACAATCCCTTACGGTTCAAAACTGTACATCAAGTCAGGACAGGAAATTGAAAAGGGTAAGCTTATCTGCGAATGGGATCCGTTCAATGCGGTGATCATCTCAGAGTTTGCCGGTACCGTGGCTTATGATTACCTTATCGAAGGTATTACTTTCCGTGAGGAGTCTGACGAACAGACAGGATTCAAGGAAAAAGTTATCATCGAGAGCAGGGATAAAACAAAGAACCCAGCTATCAAGATCATGGGACCAAAAGGTGAGGAATTAAGAGTATATAACCTGCCCGTGGGTTCACATCTTGTTGCTGATACCGATACAAAGATCGAAGCAGGTGAGGTTCTTGCAAAAATACCTCGCGCTGTCGGTAAATCCGGTGATATCACTGGTGGTCTTCCACGTGTTACCGAACTCTTCGAAGCCCGTAACCCCTCGAATCCGGCTATTGTTTCCGAGATCGATGGTGAAGTTACATTCGGAAAAATCAAGAGAGGTAACAGGGAAATTACAATCAAGTCAAAGACTGATGAAACCAAGAAATATCTTGTTCCTCTGTCGAAGCAGATCCTTGTTCAGGAGAACGATTATGTTAAAGCAGGTATTCCTTTGTCCGACGGTGCAATAACACCTTCCGACATTCTTTCGATCAAAGGTCCTACAAAGGTTCAGGAATATATCGTTAACGAGATACAGGAAGTTTACCGTCTGCAGGGTGTTAAGATCAACGACAAGCATTTCGAGATCATCGTCCGTCAGATGATGCGCAAGGTTGAGATCGTCGATCCGGGCGACACTAAATTCCTTGAAAAACAGGTTGTTGACAAACTTGAGTTCATGGATGAGAACGACTGGATATACGGGAAGAAAGTTGTTGTTGAAGGAGGTGATTCACAGACCCTCAAAGCGGGTATGATAATCTCTGCGCGTAAGCTCAGGGACGAAAACTCAATGCTCAAGCGCCGTGACCTGAAGGTTGTGGAGGCAAGGGATGCTGTTCCTGCAACTTCCAGCCAGGTTCTCCAGGGTATCACACGTGCTTCACTGCAGACAAAGAGCTTCTTCTCGGCCGCTTCATTCCAGGAGACAACAAAGGTGCTCAACGAGGCTGCAATACTTGGAAAAATCGACAAGCTCGAAGGTCTCAAGGAGAACGTTATCGTCGGTCACCTTATACCTGCCGGAACAGGACAGCGCCTTTACAATGGTATCATAGTCGGCTCACTTGAAGAATATGAAAACCTTGTTGGTGTTGACCAGGAAGAGAAGGTAGAATCTGGAAAATAGACATAAATCGTAGAGACAAGGCATGCCTTGTCTCTACATATTTAAAATCAAAATATAATGGCAGATCCGAAAAACACCCAGATCAGTATTGAGCTGAATGAAGAGGTTGCCCAGGGTACTTATTCTAACCTTGCGATCATAACACATTCTTCTTCTGAGTTCGTTGTCGATTTTGTCAGGATAATGCCGGGAATTCCCAAGGCACAGGTGAAATCGAGGATCATCCTCACACCTGAACATGCCAAAAGGTTAGTAGCGGCTTTGCAGGACAATATCGATAAATATGAAGCCGTAAACGGGCCGATTAAGGAAGTCAAGGGATCTGCCCCTGTAATGCCGATGAATTTCGGCGGACCAACTGCCCAGGCGTAATCACATTATAATCAATTATGAAAACCCTTCTCTGTGAAAAACGAGAAGGGTTTTCTGTCTGGGTGTCTTGGGGTCTCGGTGTCTCGGTGTTAGGTGTCTGACTGACTATTTTGTTTTCAGATAAGCCATAAGTTTTCCTGTACTATTTATTATCATATTACATCGATCTCTTCTTTCTGAACAAATTTCATTTGTAACATATTTTAGATCTTCAGCGATGTAGTACGTGTTTTTGACTTCTCCGGAAGATCCTTTTGATATGTTGAGGAATTGTCTGAACTCAGCATCACTGAACCTGCAGAATCCCTCCGCTATATTATTCATAATTGAAATTCCAGCAGATGCGATCTGGTTTTTAAAAGTAAAATCTTTGCAATCCCTGAAATCCAGATAGATAAGATTTACCAATTCTTTGGCAGATTTCCAGATATCAAGTTCCTCAAAATTCTTAATAGTTCCCATTTTTCCAGCGAGTTTAGGTGAAACATTTCTTAAAGTTAATTATTATCCTGGACTGCCTGAAAAGTCCCTGCAAACCCCAAGACCGCAAAACCCCAAGAACCCAAACCCCCAGACTCCAAGACTCCCAGACTCCCAGACTCCCAGACTCCAAGACCCCAAGACTCCAAGACTCCAAGACCCCAAGACCCCAAGACCCCAAGACCCTTAGACAAAATTTGCATTTCCCCGAAATAATCGGTTACTTTGCACCGTTTACTGAAATAACAGAAAATACTCTTCACATGAGAGGTATAATACTAAGGAAGATACTGGTGGCACTGATAATGATCGCTCCCGTATTCACTGTGACCGATTGCAGGAAGCAGGAAAAATGCGGTTGTGACGGCGATGCATTGTTTACCCTAAACAATGTGCAGGCGAATGTGTATTTTGATGAGGATGGCAGCAACATTCAATTCACCACACTTAGTAACCGTTATGATGTGTATTACTTCTGCAACTCGACTGAAATGTTCCCTAAGCTTGCAGATGCAAAAACAGGTGATGTTCTTCTAATCTCGGGACAGGCATACTGGGACTGTATGTTCATGCAACAATCGAGTAATTACTCTTATTACAATTCGATGTCAAAGCGCTACCAGGTTGTAGTCACTGATGTAGTGCTTGATCTTTACGGAAAAAGCAGTAACCCGAAAGCTGAATAATTCCTTTTTGAACTTCACAGGAGTGAATATTTATCCGGAAAGAGACAATTTTGTATCTTTCTGAAAAATTCTCATTGGGTAAACTTCATATATCCTTTACCGGTGCAGGCCGTGTTGGTGCAGCTTTGTGCAGTGAGCTTCTTCATTCAGGGTATTTAATAGACACGGTGATTACCCGGTCTGAAAAAAGCGGCAAATCTCTCGCTGATCTCACTGGTGCAGCATGGTCACCCATACCGGATGTCCCGGAAACTACGGATGTCGTGTTTGTCTGTGTTCCTGATCATTCCCTTTTGCAAGTGCTTCAGAATCTGCATTGTGGAATCAATACAGTTGTCGCTCATACGGCAGGAAGCTACGGTCTCGAAGTGTTTCCATCACACATCATAAAGAGAGGAGTGTTTTATCCCCTTCAGACTTTTTCAGAAGGGAGGGACATTGATTTCAGCGAAGTTCCGATACTTCTGGAATCTGATGATGAGATTGCCGGCAGGATACTATCAGGGGTAGCAAAAGATATCAGCCGGAATGTCACCTTCGTTGATACTGAAAGGAGACGCTTTCTTCATCTTGCTGCAGTTTTTTCATGCAATTTCACTAATCATATGCTGACTGCCGGGGATAAAATTGCATCATCTGCGGGGTTTAACAGCGATATTCTCAAGCCTTTGATTAAAGAAACTGTTTCTAAAGCGTTGGAAGCAGGACCTGAGAACTCACAGACAGGGCCCGCGGTAAGGAACGATACCAATACAATTGAAAAGCATATTGAAATGCTTTCTTCACCTGAACTCCGTAATTTGTATGGGGCAGTAACAAAATCAATTATAGATTATTATAAAAAAAAGTAAAGTGACAAATTTTAAGGAGGATCTCGCAAAAGTAAAAGCATTTGTTTTTGATATTGACGGTGTGCTTTCTATGCAGACCATTAACCTGAATACTTTCGGAGTCCCGAACAGGACCGTTAATCTCCGTGACGGTTATGCGTTGCAGCTGGCTGTGAAAAAAGGGTATTATATCGGAATTATTTCAGGCTGTAAATCAAAGGAATATCTTCGCAGGCTCAGGCTACTTGGAATACAGGATGTTTATCTGAACTGTAAGTCCAAAATGGCTCATTTCGATGCATTTCTGAAGAAGCATGATCTGAACAGCTCTGATGTTTTGTACATGGGAGATGACATTCCTGATTTTGAAGTAATGAAAATAGCAGGTGTTCCGGTTTGCCCGTCTGATGCCGACAGTGAAATAAGGCAGATTTCTTTGTATATTTCCGACAAAAAAGGAGGGGAAGGTTGCGTGAGGGATGTGATTGAGCAGGTTATGCGACTTCATAATAAATGGATGGATTACGATGCTTTTACGTGGTAAAATAAAAGATTTTTTTATCCTGATCCGGTGGAAAAACCTCCTTATGGTCGGGCTTACCATGGTATTGATGAGATACGCGGTTCTTGAACCACTGGTAAGTAAGATAGGTGTCGTGCTCCGGCATAATGATTCACAGGAGATTGCCATGCGGATGCAATTCCCTCTTTATGATTTCATCCTCCTTGTCCTGGCAACAATGCTTATCACTGCCGGTGGATATGTTATCAATGATTATTTTGATATAAAAACTGATCTGATTAACAGGGGGAAAGTCATTGTTGGAACGAAAATACCCAGAAGAACAGCCATGATGTGGCATCTGATACTGAACGCAGCAGGCATATTGATTGGATTTTATATTTCCTGGAGGGCTAATTACTTTATGTTGGGATCGTTATTCCTGATCGTTTCAGGCCTTCTTTACTTTTATTCTGCCAGCTACAAAAGACAGTTTCTTGTTGGTAACCTGATCGTGGCAGTTCTTACAGCTGCTGTTCCCATGCTTGTAGCAATATACGAATGGCCGGCAATGTACCAGTTCTATGCAGCCAATGCAATCGAACAGCCTGAGATTGACTTCGTGCTTTACTGGCCAGGGGCATTTGCCATTTTTGCATTTCTTACCACTCTTACAAGGGAAATTATCAAGGATATTGAAGATTTCGAGGGTGACATTGCTTATGGCAGAAACACCGTCCCTGTTGTGCTGGGAATAAATAACTCCAAATTCGCAGCTGCTTCCCTTATCATTATAACAATAATACTTCTTTATGTAGCCTGGTATTTCTATGTTCGGGATCTTATAACACTGACATACATATCCGCCACTATCGTAATCCCGCTTCTCTTCGTTGCTTTCCGGCTCAAAAGAAGTGATTCCCGGGAAAATCTCCATAACGCAAGCAACCTTATGAAACTTATAATGCTGTCCGGTGTTCTTTATGCTGTAGTTGTGAAGATAATTCTTACATATGATCTCTACTGATCATGTTAATTGATAAACTAAACCAGTACAGGATTATCCTTGCATCACGTTCGCCCAGGAGGCAGCAGCTTCTCAGGCAAATGGGACTTAACTTTGATGTTCTCATAAGGGATTTTGATGAGACTTATCCTTCGGGTCTGAATGGTCAGAGAATTGCTGAATTTATTGCTTCCGCGAAAGCTCATACTTTTATTAAGGAATTGGGTGATAATGATATTGTGATCACAGCCGATACGATAGTCTGGTGTGATAACCGGGTACTCGGGAAACCAGATGACAATGAAGATGCCATCAGGATGATAAAGGAAATCTCAGCTAATACCCATGAAGTAATCACGGGAGTGTCAATTATTTCAAAATGGAAGGAGGTTACCTTTTCCGAATCAACGAAGGTCAGGTTTGAATTTATGAATGACGAGGAAATCAGGTATTATGTTGATAAATTCAGGCCCTTTGACAAGGCAGGAGCGTATGGAATACAGGAATGGATAGGGATCATTGGCTGCAGTTATATTGAAGGTTCCTATTTTAATGTTGTAGGATTGCCTGTACAGAAATTGTATAATGAATTAAATCAATTTGTTGTTGTACGGACATGACATGTCATGTCCGTACAACAACAACAACAATGGTATAAACAATTTTAATCGCAATGAAAATAAAAATTCTATTAACCTGGACATTAATAACAATTCTGTTTACCGGTAACCTTCGTGCCGATGAAGGTATGTGGATTCCGGTTCTTATTGAAAAATACAATATTAAACTGATGCAGGAGAAAGGTTTTAAGCTTTCTGCAGACGATATTTACAGTATTAACAAGGCCTGCATGAAAGATGCGGTCCTGATTTTCGGAGGAGGATGCACCGGGGAAATAATTTCCGGCGAGGGGCTGGTCATTACAAATCACCATTGCGGACGCAGTCTTATACAGAGGCATTCCAGCCTTGAGAATGACTATATAGCCAATGGTTTCTGGGCAATGTCGAAACAGGAAGAACTTCCAAATCCCGGTCTCACTGTCACTATACTAAAACGCATGGAAGATGTAACTGACAGAGTGCTGAATGGAGTCACAGATCAGATGAGTACAGGCGAACGTGATAAAATAATCCAGGCAAATGCCGACGCGTTAATTGCAGAAGCGACTAACGGGACCGGTTACAGGGCTTCTGTGAGGCCATTTTTTATGGGTAACCAGTATTTCCTGTTTGTAAACGAAGTATTCAGGGATGTCAGAATGGTAGGGGCTCCCCCTGCAGCAATCGGTAACTTCGGATCTGAAACCGATAACTGGATATGGCCGCGTCATACAGGTGATTTTTCACTTTTCCGTATCTACGCTGATAAGGATAACAAACCTGCTGAATACGCAGCAGACAATGTGCCTTACAAACCCGCGTACTTCTTTCCAATATCGCTCAAAGGCGTGAATGAGGGTGATTTCACAATGGTTTTCGGCTATCCGGGTACTACATACGAATATGTTCCCTCCTTTCATATAAACATGGTAAAAAATCACCTGAACCCAAGGATTATCGATATCAGGACAAAAAAGATCCAGATAATGGAAGAGGATATGGCAAAAGATCCCATGGTGAGGATACAGTATTATGCAAAGAAATCAGGGATAGCAAACTCATGGAAAAAATGGCAGGGTGAAATACTCGGTCTTGAGAAAATGAACACAATTGCAGAAAAGCAGGAATACGAAGAAGGATTTGCAAAATGGGTGAATGGCAATGATACACGGAAAGCCAGGTATGGTCATATTCTTTCTTCATACGAAAAGGTCTATTCCTCTTTGAAAGACTACCTTCTTGTTAATAGTTATACTTCTGAAGTAAGCGGTGGCGTTGATGCATTCCGTTTTGCTTCTTCCATGAAAACTATCTCCAGTCTTGTGGAAGGGAATGCTCCCGGGGAGTCTATTAAACAGGCGAAGGAAAATCTTGTTTCCTCTTCCGCTTCACTGTTCAAAGATTACAACCTGGAAACAGACAGGAAGCTCTTTGTCGCTGTTATGGAGATGTACGGGAACAATCTTGACGAAAAATGGCTCGCACCTGAATATCTTGCTTTCATGAAGGAATCGAAGGGCAACTTTGCAGCTTCGGCTGAGAAGCTCTATTCGAAAAGCCCTTTTACTGATGTGAACCGCTTCCGGGATTTTGTACAGGGATTTAATAAATCATCTTTGACTAAGCTTAAAAAAGACAAGTTCTTCATGCTTGCAAATGATCTTGCAGACTTTATTTCAAAGAATGTAACTGCCGAACTGGCAAGGCTTAATGCAGAAGTTCAAAGCCTTAACAGGCTATATATGGCTGCACAGATGGAATATGAGGCAGGAAAGGTGTTTTATCCCGATGCCAATTCGACCCTCAGGATAGCATATGGCAACGTTGCAGGTTATAAATCGAGGGATGCAGTTTATTTTGAGCATTACACCACCCTTGAAGGCATAATGGAAAAAGATAATCCCGAGGTATTCGACTATGATGTTCCTGATAAGCTGAAGGAGCTGTATAAAAACAAAGACTATGGCCATTATGCAGTCAATGGTAAAATGCCGGTCTGCTTTGTTGCGAATAATCATACTACGGGAGGTAATTCGGGCAGCCCGGTAATAAATGCCGAAGGGCACCTGATCGGCATCAATTTCGACAGGGCCTGGGAGGGTGTTGCCAGCGATATGGATTTCAACCCTGAGCAGAGCCGGAATATAAGCATCGATATCCGTTACGCATTGTTCATTATCGATAAATTTGCCGGTGCAGGGTACCTCCTGAACGAAATGAAATTAATCCCGTAGAGACACGCTATAGCGTGTCTCTACATATTATAATACATATTATAATACATATTATAATACATATTAAAATATAATTTTTCATTGATCCTTTTTAGATGAAAATTGTTGCAGATGACAAGATCCCTTTCCTGAGAGGCGCCCTTGAGAAGTATGCTGACGTGGTTTATGTTCCGGGAAGGGATATTAAAAACGAAATCATCAGGGATGCAGATGCCCTCCTTGTACGTACCCGTACTAAATGCAACCAGGAGCTGTTGAAAGATTCCCGGGTAAAATTTATCGGAACAGCTACAATCGGGTATGATCATATTGATACCATATATTGTGAAAAAAGCAATATTGCCTGGACAAATGCACCCGGGTGCAATTCATCATCGGTTCAGCAATATATTACTGCCGCCATACTCAGGATTTCGCTTGATTATCATTTCAACCCGGAGGAAAAGACGATCGGGATAGTCGGTGTCGGTAATGTCGGCTCAAAGGTTGAAATGGCTGCAAAAACATTGGGAATGCGCGTGATGCTTAATGACCCTCCGCGTGAAAGGAAAGAGGGAAAAAAGAGCTTTGTACTACTGGGAGATATACTCTACAACGCAGACATTATTAGTGTGCATGTGCCCCTGAATATCGGTGGCGGGGACAGCACCTGGCATCTTTTCAATGACAAGAGTTTCAAAAAGATGAGAAAAGGAACATGGTTTATTAATTCGTCCAGGGGAGAGGTTGTGGATACTGCTTCTATCAAAAAAGCTCTGGTTAATGATAAAATAAAGGCTGTACTCGATGTCTGGGAAAATGAACCTGATATCGATACCAACCTTATGCATCTTGCATTCATAGCAACGCCTCATATTGCAGGTTATTCAACAGACGGTAAGGCAAACGGAACAGCAATGGTTGTAAACTCACTATCGGAATTTTTCGGACTTCCCCTGAAAAACTGGTATCCGCGTGAAGTTCCGTTACCTGTATCAACAGAGATACTTATAGATTGCAAGGGAAAAACAGACATTGACATCATCAGAGAGGCAGTTAACCGCACTTACAATATCGATCATGATGATATGAAGCTGAGACTGGCTCCGGGGGATTTTGAGAAGCATCGCGGCGATTACCCTTTAAGAAGGGAATTCACTACTTATAAGGTGCGTCTTAAAGCCGGCAATAAGATTTTGAGCCAGAAACTGAAGGACCTGGGTTTTAAAATATGATTATTATGAAAAAACTTATCATTATCAATTATCTGTTTTTTTATGCCTTGGTTATTTATTCACAAACCGGCAAAAGCAGCGAGGCTGTTATAAAGAAAACCGTTGATTTCACTATCACCGGGTCGGGGACTGCAAAGAACTGGGATATTGCAGGATGGATCACTTTATCTTTGCGGGCAGGAGATGGCAAGGATCTGACAACCAAATGCAAATTGCTGTATTCGGAGAAAGGGATTTATTTCCTTTTCGATTGCCTTGATAAAAAGCTCACATCGAAAATGGATGCAGATTTCATGGACCTCTGGACAGAAGATGTTGTGGAAGTTTTCCTCTGGACTGATGAGAGTTCACCCGTTTATTTTGAATATGAGATTTCTCCCCTTGGGTATGAGCTGCCATTGCTTATTTACAACGAGCAGGGTGAACTTCTGCGATGGATGCCCTTCCATTATGAGGACAACCGGAAAGTGATACATGCAACTTCAGTCAGGGGAGGTGAGAAGAAAAGCATGGCGCAGGTTTCAGCATGGACAGCCGAATTCTTTTTCCCTTGGAAATTGCTGAGGCCTCTCAACTACAACGTACCGAAGTCAGGAACACGCTGGAGAGCAAACATGTACCGGATAGATTATGATGATAACAACCGCAACAGCTGGGTATGGCAGCCGGTAACAAAGAATTTCCACGATTACGAGCGCTTCGGAACGATTGTCTTCGAGTGAACGGTGATGGCGTATTCCTTCACCTGGAACATAAATGCCTGAAGCCGGGTTTCCAGTGAGATGTTATCCTGGCCATCATAGGCTATATTGATGAAAGGAATGTTGGAGTGATCTTTTCTGAATACATCACTGACAGATGCAATCAGGGTACCCGGCATACATGTGAATGGCAGAATTGCTGCAATCCCCGAAATTCCTTTCTGATATAAAGCCGCTGAAGTTCCGAGAGCTATTGCCGGATCACCATCGTAATATTGGTCGATATAATCATTGCATAATCTCAGCATATCATGTAATGAGATATCTTTCTCATGATCGGTGAATTTCCTGATTCCTCTCAGATAGTGATTTTGCGATTACTTCCTGACCGGCTCCCTGAATCTTCGATCTGATAATTCCTTTCCTGTCATTTTTCCACCGGCTGTCGCGTGTGAACCTGTGGGTTGAATAGACGAGCCATTCAGCGATAGGAGTTACAAGTACCTCTGCACCGAGATCTTCCAGCCTGTCAGCCAGTCCTCCATTACACGGGGCATTATCACGCATGAAGATCTCACCAATAATGGCAACGACCGGTTTTCTTATGATCTTATCTGTTTTTATCCCAAGGAAATCATGAGTGATCCCGGTCAATACCCTGTGAAGTCCCACGGCGCCATTTTCAATACATCTTTCCAGTTTCAGAAGCGATTGCTGGTAGACAATGTCGCATTCACCTTTTGTGATCTCATAAGGTCTGGTTTCCCTGTAGATTTTTCTCAGGAAATCACTTGCCAGAAATCCCTTCCAGGAGAGGATCCTGAATTTCTGGCTCTTATTTCCTGCCACATCAGCATATGAAGTATCATTTGAAGGAGTCAGAAGTTCAGCATTTTTGTAGCCGAGTTTATCGAAGAGGATTCTGTGAAAATGGTTATACTGGCCGAACCGGCAGGGCCCGTTATGATCGGGCATAAAGAAAATCATTTTTGACGGGTCAGCTCCCGGCTCCTGAAGCTTTTTAACGAAGCTGCCGGTTGTACATATCATCGGGAAACATTCCTTCGAGGACGTGTATTTTCTTCCGATTGCAAGTTCCTCTTCAGTCTGTTTTGGCAGGACTTCTGAAGGGATGCCGCAGCTCCTGGCTGCTGCAGAAACCAGGTATGCCGCATCGTTCATGTAGGGGAAATACAGTACTCTTCCGGGCTGGGGCGATGAAGGACTTTTTCTTGGTCTTATTACCCTGACTTCCTCTGTCTCCTTCTTCTCTGTTCCGTTAAGACTGTCAAGAAAGGCTTCGATCCTTGTCACAATACCTGCATCTGCTGAATGTTCATCCACTTCGAGGTGAAGAAATGGTTTGCCCTTCAGCTCTTCTGTAACATAGTGCCAGAGGAATGAATCCGGTCCGCAGCGGAAGTTGCTGAGATAGACTGCATATAAGCCTTCGGTTTTGGCAACAAGCTGGGCTGCGGCAATTATTTTTTGTCCGTTGGGCCAGTACATATTCCTGTAATTCTCAAAAATATTGAACCCGCTCAGATCAAGCATATCGAGGGGAATGGGCATAACATTTTGAGTTATAAGTTTTTCAATCAGGCCCAGGTTGAGATGAGGGTCTGTAGAATTATAAGGTCTGCCAAGAATCACTGCAGCCCGGCAACCGGGAGGCAGATTTTCAATTGCTGATTTTCCGGCTGAAACCAGATTCCTTTCAAATGTGACCTGAACCTCATCTGCCTTGTGGATTGCATTCCTGATCTCTTTTTTGTCTATCCCGAATTTTGTATTGAAGTATTCTGTAAGCTCAGGGATGAGAGCTCTTTCGAAAAACCTGAAATGAAGTGCCGGTACCAGCATTCTTGATTCATCCACCTTGTCTTTAAGGGCTGCCTTAACCATGAATGGATAAGTCTGAACCCAGGGGCAATTGCAGTTGTATGTCGGGTTTCCGGGCTTCTCCTTCGCATTGACAATGAACGGGGTAAAGATATAATCAACGCCTTTGTCAATAAGGTCCATTACATGTCCATGCATAAGTTCGACCGGGAGGCAGGTCTCTGTAGTAATTGTCTCAATTGATTTAGTAACAAGATCTCTGTCAGACTCTTTCGACAGGATGATCCTGAAACCCAATTCCTCGAAAAACGTTCTCCAGAAGGGGAATTGCTGATAAAAAACCATCATAGCACGAGGGATCCCGATTGTATGCTTACCGTGTCTGTCAGGGTTATATCCATCCATTAACATTTCCAGTCTTTTCCGGAAAAGATTCGGGATGTCTGTTCTGATCTTTTTTCTGTCATCCTTTTCCCACTTCTCGCATCTTCCACCATAAAAAAGAGGCGTTCCAAATCCCTCAATTTTTACTTTCCTTATTTCGCAATGATTTGCGCAGGCAGGGCAAACGAACCTGCTCAGATCGTAATTCGCATTCCTAATTCCAAAACCTCTGAATTTTGTCATCTGACCATGGGCCATTGATCTCTGTGCCAGAATTGCTGCGCCTATTGCCCCTGTAATATCGAAGTGCGGAGGGATTGTAATCTTTTTTCCTGTCACTTGTTCAAAAGCGGCCACTACTGCTTTATTGTTTGCGACTCCGCCCTGGAAGAAAATCCTATTTCCGATTTTCCTGTCACCGACTACTTTCTGAAGATAATTAGACACTATGGAATATGCCAGACCGCCGACAAGATTATCGTTCCTGACACCTTTTTGCATAAATGAATTCAGATCGGATTCCATGAATACGGTACACCTGTCACCAAGCTTAACGGGTGCATCAGATCCGAGAGCGATCCGGCCGAATTCCTCAATGATATTTATATTCAGCTTTTCTGCCTGTTCTTCGAGGAATGACCCGGTTCCGGCAGCACAGACCTTATTCATCTCGAAATCAGTTACTGCTCCGTTGCTGATGCTTATATATTTTGAATCCTGACCGCCTATTTCAAAGATGGTATCAACTTCAGGATCAAAATCAATGGCTGCAGTAGCCTGTGCCGTGATTTCGTTGCGGATGGTATCGGCTCCTATAAAGTCGCCTGTCAGGTAACGACCGGAGCCGGTTGTTCCGGCCCCTATGATCTCAACACGTTCGCCTGCCTCATCATAGATTTCTGTGAGGCCCTGCCTGATCGCCTCAAGAGGCTTTCCTGCCGTCGGGAGGTATCTCCTTGCAATCACATTGTGCTTTTCATCGATCAGAACTACATTTGTGCTCAGGGAACCTACATCAATACCCAGGTACACGTGCAGTTTTCCTTCGCCTTTTTTCCGGTCAACTAACAGATTTTAGATACGTGGCACCCGATTCCTTGAGAGGAGGGAGGCTTGAATATGCTACAGGATTGGTGGCAAGATAATTGCCAAGTTTTTCAATACCTCTGAAATGATTCATCTCAGGCTCATTGGATCTGGCATAAATTACGGCTCCGATGGCTCCCATTGATGCGTGGTGTTCAGGGATGATCAGTTCCCCTGGGCCAAGTCCGAGAACCTCTTTGAAAGCTCTTATCATTCCTGCATTGGCAGCAACACCTCCTGAGAAAGCCACAGGTTTTTGTATTTCTTTGCTCCTTGCGAGGTTACTCCTGTAATTCCGGGCAAGCGCAAAACATAATCCTGCAACGATATCATGAAGTGGTGTTGCTATCTGCTGAAGATGGATCATATCGCTCTTTGCAAAGACACTGCATCTTCCAGCTATTCGCGGGGGATCTTGTGACTTAAGTGCCATCTCCCCGAATTCCTTTTCGATCGGAATACCGATCCTTCGCGCCTGCTGATCGAGAAAGGAGCCGGTCCCCGCTGCGCAGATGCTGTTCATCTCGAAATCGACGAGAACAGCTTCACCTGTCGATGGATCTTTTTCAAGAATAATCAGCTTGGAATCCTCACCCCCGATCTCAATTATTGTTCTTGTCAGGGGATATAATTTACCGACAGATGTAGCCTGTGAGATGATCTCATTTACAAAAACTCCGCCGATTAGCTCTATGGCAAGCTTGCCCCCGGTACCAGTGACAGCTATTCCTTTTACATTAAGAGGATTGATCCTGAGAAGGATTTCCGAGAGCCTGTTAAAAAGTGTTTCGAATGGCTTGCCATGAACATAATCATAATAATCTTCAAGAATATTATTGTCATTATCGAGTATTACTGTATTGAGTGAAACTGAGCCAATATCCAAACCAATGTATACAATGTCTGCGGCAAGCAAATCAGTTTTTAGAGCCATAATCGAGACGTTTATACAATATGTGACAGCATCACATATCTCAAATATAGCGATTTATCGGCTTATTTTTTTAAAATGAACAGGGAAAATAAAACAGAAAGGAGACATTTTCATGCCTCCTGATATTTACAATAGTCTGATATCTTTTTCACCAGGGAGTTGCACAGAGTTTCACAGAGTAGTGAGGGCTTTCCACTCTAGGCACTCTAGCGCACTCTAGATCACTCTAGTGCACTTCTTCTAAACCCATTCTTCCTGCTGTTCTTCACCGTTGATTCCCACGATGATCTTCTTGACAGGGACCTTCCTGGAAGCTTTAGACAGCGCTGTTTTTACCATTTGCAGCAATCCTCCGCAGCACGGGACCTCCATCATCATTACTGTTATTGTATTTACCTTTGCACTGTCGATAAGGGAGACAAGTTTTTCAATATATATTTCGGCACCATGGTCGAGTTTGGGGCATGCTATTGCAAGTGATTTGCCTTTAAGATGTCTGCTGTGAAAGCCTCCCATTGAAAAAGCGACACAGTCAGCCGCCAGGAGAAGGTCGGAGTTCCTGAAATATGATGCCCCTGGATTGATAAGATGCATCTGAACCGGCCATTGCCTCAGTTCTGATTGCTGCTCTGCTGCAGGCTGCTCGTTGATGGTATCTTTTCTTTCTATTAACCTCTCTCTTGATCCCGGGCATCCGCCACCGGCGTGAGCATGCTGACTCATTGCAACAGGCTGCGGTTTTTTTCCATGATTATGTACTTCACCCATGACTTCATCAAGATTGAATTTCAGCTCGCTCCTGTGGAGTTGCAGGTATGACACTCCTTCCCTAAGATATCCTCCCTCGCCATGATCCTTCAGATGTTTAAGGTGGGCAATAACAGTATTTTTCCCCTTATCTTTCATCTGTTCCATTACACGGGTTTCATTATACGGTTCAGCCTCCCTGCTTTCGATTGTGATTGCACCTGTGGGGCAATGTCCGATACAGGCGCCAAGCCCGTCGCACATAAGCTCGCTTACCAGCCGTACCTTACCATCAATTACCTGTAGCGCTCCCTCATGACAGTTGGGAACACACTCACCGCATCCATTACATAATTCATCGTCGATCTTCAGGATATCTCTTTTCATAATCTGCAATTGTTTTTTACAATGCAAACATACGCGGGATATAATGGGTAAATTGTAACATATGTTACAAAATGGGGAATATTTTCGAAATTATAAAATATGTTTATAATTTGTTAAATATAATTATAAACGTGTAGAGACAGGTCTCAGACCTGTCTCTACAATTCCGGATCATTCGCCATGTTCGTCAACGCCACATAGATCATTTTCGCAACATCCTCCATTATGTCGATTGTGACGGCATCGGGATCATCACCAGGAAGATGATAGAAGACCTTCTTTACACTTTCGGGTGTATAGATTGCCATTGTCCTGTAGCCTGCCATGCTGAAAACGACACCATCGCTGCGGGGTCTGCCATAATAGGCGCCTGGCGCCGGAGCTACTGCCCTGAAGTTCCTGTGGATATATTTTGAATTTGCCTCTTCAAAATACCTGTTGAGATGTGCATACTCACTACCGCCTGAAACAGCAAGCCCTGTTCCGTTACCAACCATATCGAGATTGATGTAGACCACAGTTTTTTCCTTTGAGAAAACCGGTTTACTGACATACAGCTTGCTTCCAAGGAGGCCATTTTCTTCTCCCCCGATAGCAATAAACATTATGCTTCTTTTTAATTTGTTTTTCGACTGAGCCAGTGCTTTTGCAGCAGCCATGATATCGACAATTCCGCTCGCATTATCGAGTGCTCCGTTGACTAACAACCCCCCCGCATTCCCGACAGCATCCAGGTGTCCCCCGATTATTATAACCTCATTTTTAAGCTTGGGATCATTACCCTCGAGTAACCCGATAACATTGCAGCCTTTGCCGTCAGGATACCTTGTTGTGTTAGCCTTTATTGTCATCGTTTTGCCAGTTGCGAAAGAAGAGGGTTGCAGTGTTCTGATCATTTTACCCGTAAGTTCCTTATTTGTTGTTTTCAGCCCGGAAAAGATATCACTGAGCGCTTCGGGACCTATTCCGCAAACGATTATTGAAGGATCATAGGAAATGTTCGGATTGGCCCCGATTCCGTCAATATAGAGGAATCCTTTTGCACCATGTTTTACAGCGTTTTCAAGCTTGTTCTGGTGATAACAATATCCTACCCATTTCTTGTATTCAGGATTGCGGGCATCAGTATAGGGTACATCCCTGTTCACCAGGACGATCTTTCCCTTCACATCTATTCCGTTGTAATCATCATAATTGAGCTCAGGTGCAGTAACTCCGTAACCCACATAGACCAATTCAGCTGTAATCTCTCCGTTTCCGGAGTTCATTCCTGGATAATATTCTTCGGGGCATTTATAATTCTTTTTAATTACAGATCCGTCACTCTGTGGAATATGAAGTGTAAGGCTACCAAGATCATTAACCACAGTATAAGGCAGCTTGAAATTCTGAAACCAGGAGCTGTTATCACCGCCGGGTTTTAATCCCCATTCATTAAATTTTGAAGCAACCCATTCAGCGCTTGCCATGAATTCCGGAGTGCCCGTCAGTCTGCCATTGAATTCAGGGGCGCAGAGTTTTCCGATCCATGACGTCATCTCTTCACTGTTAATGGAATGAAATTGCCTCAGTAATTCTGTCTCAAAATCAGCCTGTGAATAGGTCGGTGACAGCGACAGGAAAAAAATGAACAGAATAGTAACTATTTTCTTCATGAACTTGATTTTATGTTTTTCCAAATGTACATTTAAATAAATTTATCCCATAAAAATGGATTACACCATTTTATCACCATCGCCGCTTTTCCGCGGTATCAGTCCGGAGGAAATTGAATCCACTCTGGTTTCTGTTCACGCCAGTACCAGGAAATTTAAATCAGGAACACTGATCTACCATAGCGGTGACCAGGTAAATTCATTATCATTCGTCATTAAAGGTTATGTGAAGGGTGAGATGATTGATTTCACAGGGCGGGTGATAAAGATTGAAGACATAAAAGTACCGGGAGCGATAGCACCGGCTTTCATGTTCGGGAGCAGGAACCGTTTTCCCGTGAATGTAATTTCGGTTCCTGATACAGAACTTCTGGTAATAGATAAACCGGATTTTCTGAAAATTCTGGAGGGGAACGGCAGAATTCTCGTGAATTTCCTTGATATGATCTCAAACAGGTCGCAGTTTCTTTCCGAGAAGATCAAATTTCTTAATTTCAAGACTATCAGGGGAAAGCTTGCCCAGTATATCCTGGAACTTGCAGGCAGCAATAAATCAGAGATAAGGCTTGATCGTACCCAGAATGATCTGGCTGATTATTTTGGTGTTGCCAGACCATCGGTTGGACGGGCGCTTGGTGAACTTGAAGAACTTGGTATAATAGAGACCAGTGGAAAGAATATCAAACTCCTTAAAAGAGACGAACTTGCCGGGCTAATAACAGAATGATTAAGAAGGGAGTGTTATTATGAAACAGGAACCTTCGTTAGGTTTGCTCTCCACGGTAAGATTACCGTTATTGATTCTTACCAGCTCATAGCATAATTTCAAACCCAGCCCTGTTCCTCTTTCATTTTCAGTGCCTGGTGTGCTCTCAATTTCATCCGATGTGAATAATCTTTTCTGTTTTTCTTCGCTTATTCCGCAGCCATTATCGCAGATCTTAAGCATTATCCCGTCTCCCGTGTTCTTCTTATCCTTCAGGAAAATGCTGATCCGTCCGCGGCGTGGGGTGTATTTTACAGCATTCGAGAGCAGGTTTCTTATAATTATGTCGAGCAGATCCTTATCACAAAAAGCAAAGGGACTGCCAACCTGGGTGAAATTTACAGTTATCTCTTTCTTATCGGCAGTCTCTTTAAAAATGCTCAGGTTGGTGAGGATTAAATCAGCAAGATCATGATTCTCGGGAGAAAACTTGATTTTATCTTCCTGCCCTCTTCCCCATACCAGCATGTTTTCGAGCAGGCCAATTACCCTTTGTGCATAGTCAATACTGGCATTCGCGAAAGTATCATATTTCTCTTTGAATTCTTTCTCTTTCAAGAGATTAAGCATGTAAAGAATGTTCACGACAGGGCTTCGAAGATCATGTGCAATAACTGAGAAAATCTGGTTTTTAAGTTGAATTGTATCGGAGAGCTGTTTATTCTGCTGAGCTATCCTTGTGTTTTGAAGTTCAATTTCTTTGTTCCTTTTTTTCAGTTCCTGTGTTCTTTTATCTATCAATTCCTCCAAATTCCGGTTCATAAACTCCATCTTCACCTGTAGTTTTTCTTTTTCTTTGAAAGCCCGTATCCATTTGTACAATAACATGACAGCCTGTACAAACAATATCAATACTGCAAGAAAACTAAGAAGATAACCTGTCTTTTCCGCTTTTCCAAGCGACACATTAACATCATGTAAGCCGCCTGCAAAAATCAGTAGAAAAACGAAAAAGAAGACTATGTCCTGATTGCTCCTTTTAAGGACTCCTAAAAAGCTGTTTACAAGAAGATAAAGAAGGAGAATTATAATTAATGGATGTAAAAGCAGACTTGAATAACTGAAAATCTTAACAGGTGAGGAGATAATCAACAGGACATTTGCTAAAAAGGCTACTGAAATAATTGAAGATCCGGTTTTTGCATATTTTCTGGGATAAAGGTAGTAGGCAAACCATGCAAGTCCGATGATCACAATACAGAGACCGAGGTATTCAAACCTTACTATCCACTTCCAGCTCATACCTATAAAATTATTGATGAGAAAGTGAGTGGTGAATAGCGGTCTTATTGCCAGCCCGAATGCAAGCATAGTATAGAATATTGATATCTTTTCTTCCGGGAGTAAAATGAAAAAAAACAGAAAAAGGAGGGAAAACCCCAGTAACAGACTTATGACAGCCCATTCGGCTGCCCATGAATTCGCCAATCTCGTTCTGGTATACTCAAATGTTCCAATTTGTGCCGGATTCCAGAACCCTCCACGCCGGTGGTGGAAGTTTGAGACATTAATGATGATCTCCAGCGTGTCGGAGACAGGCTGAATCCTGGCAAACAGGCGGGAATATTCCGGTGTTGTCTCTAAGGCCGATCTGCCAGGGATCCCGTTTCCTCCAAGGTAATTGCCATTGACGTAAATATCGAATGATGAATCAAACACAGGAAGATCGATAGCCAGGGGATTACTGAATCCCGGCGGAAGATATATGATCAACCTGTAGGAGGCATAACCATCTTCCTCAATGCCAAGGTACTCCGGATAATTTGTCCAGTATGAAGGTACTTTTCCGTAATAGTCGGGAGTGATTGTGGTATTTCTGAAGTCATGGGGGTGAAGCATCTTCATCCAGTAGAATTCCCATTCACCATTAAGATTATGAATGAAGCGTTCTGTATTTTCTATTTGGCTTAGATCCAATATACCTTTTTTCGCTACATGACTATCGTTCTGGCCCGAGGTATTCAGGTAAACAAAGAGCAACAGAAAAACTGAGAATACTCGCATTAAATGGTTCCCGGTTGATGATTTCGGATTGGGAATGTCGATTTCGGATTTGTTTGATTTCGGAATGCGGATTAATTCATTGCGGATTTTAGATTTACGATTTCGGATCTAAGAAACTTTAATTCAGAATTTCTAAATCCGAAATCGTCAATCCGCAATCAGCAAATCTATTTAAGTCCCCTGTTTTCAAGCAGAGCATCTATACCAGGCTCTTTTCCCCTGAAAGCTATATACATTTCGAGAGGATCGCGGGAGCCGCCTCTGGCAAGAATCTCAGTTTCGAACTTTGCAGCAATATCCTTATTAAATATATTGCCGGTTTCCTTGAATGCATGGAAGGCATCGCAATCCAGCACTTCACACCAGATATAACCATAATATCCAGCAGAGTAACCCCCCGACCATATATGATTGAAGTAGGTTGACCTGTATCTTGGTTTAATTTCGGGTATAAGACCGTATTTGGCCATTGCTTTATTCTCGAACTCCCTTATATCAATTCCTGATGTATCTGTAAGCGAATGATACTCCATATCGAGCAGTGATGCTGCAAGATATTCAACAGTCTGGAAACCTGTGTTGAACTTCCCTGCTTTAACCAGTTTCTCAACCAGCTCATTAGGAATTACCTCGCCGGTCTGGTAGTGTTTGGCATAAACTTTAAGTACTTCCGGTTCGAGCACCCAATGCTCCATAATCTGAGAGGGTAATTCGACGAAATCCCTCGGCATTGATCCTCCGGGATATATTTTATTTGAAAGGAGCTGAGCCAGGGCATGACCGAATTCATGAAAGAGTGTACTCGCCTCTTCAGGGGTAAGAAGTGAGGGTTTGTCAGCTGTCGGGGGAGTTGAATTTGTAACCATTGTTACAACCGGATGGATCATCTTTCCACCGATGTCACGCCTCTGTCCCCTGTAAGCCCCGCACCATGCTCCGCCTCTTTTTGATGGTCTGGGATAATTATCGATCATCAGTATACCGACATGCTCACCTTTCCTGGTGACTTCAAATGTGTTGACATCCGGATGGTATTTTGGGATGTCAGTTCTCCTGGCGAATTCAAGACCATAAAGCTGGTTGGCAACATAAAACATTCCGTCCATTACATTATCAATCTTGAAATATGGCCTTATCACTTCATCATCGAGTTCATATTTCTCCTTCTTTATCTTTTCGGTATAGTACCACCAGTCCCAGGGTTCTAATTTGAATTTGCCACCTTCTCTCTTTATTATTTCCTGTTGCGCGGCAGCTTCGGCTTTTGCGACCGGGAGAGCAGCCTGCCAGATCTGACCAAGAAAATCGTTCACTCTTTCAGGTGTTTTTGCCATGGTGCGTTCCAGGACAAAATCTGCAAATGAATCATAGCCAAGGAGCTTTGAGCGTTCAATGCGGAGATTGGTAATCCTGGCAATTATTTCTTTGTTATCCTTGTCATTGTCGTTATCACCTTTCATGAAATACCCGGAGAACAGTTTTTCACGAAGGTCGCGCCTGTCGGAGTTTTGCAGGAATGGTGTCATGCTCGGAACCTGGAGAGTAAACACCCATTTTCCTTCCATTTCCAGGCTTTTTGCCATTGCCGCAGCCTGGTCGATCACGTTCTGAGGCAAACCCGAGAGATCTTCCTTTTTATCGATTACGAGCTTGAATCCATTGGTTTCTGCAAGGAGGTTCTGACCGAACTTAACTGATAGAATTGAGAGTTCCTCATTGATCTTTCTAAGCTTATCCTTGTCTTCTGGTGAAAGGGCAGCGCCGCTTCTTACAAATCCTTTGTACTCATCCTCAAGAATTTTTTTCTCTTCCGCTGTAAGATTGAATTTTTCACTGTTCTCGTATACTGTTTTTATTTTCAGGAAGAGGGTATCGTTGAGGTTTATATCATCCCTGTGTTTTGACTGTATCGGTGACAGCTCCCTGCTTAGTGTCTGGAGAGTGTCGTTTGTATTTGCGGAGTTGAGCGCTCCGAAAACGCTGCTGACTTTCTGCAGGAGCTCACCTGAGTAAATGAAGGGTTTGATTGTGTTTTCGAATGTTGGTTCTTCAGTGCTTGTTATGATTGCCCTGATTTCTTTTTTCTGCTCCTCAAAACCTTTCAGAAAAGCCGGCATGTAATGTTCAGCTTTAATTTGTTCAAATGGAGGAACTTCGAAAGGAGTTTCATACTCATTTAAAAATGGATTGGAACTTTTAGGTTCCTTATTGCATCCAGCCACTGCCATACTCAGCATTATTACAAGGAAGAAAATCTTTTTCATAGGAGTTCTAGGTTATCGGATTAAGGATGCAAAATACTAATTTTTAAAATTACGTCTCTTTTTTTCGCATGTTATTCAGGTAATAAATACAAATAACCGTGGCATCATGCAGGAGACATGTTTGCAAAATGAAAAAAGCGCCCGGGAGGGCGCCTTTTCATTCATTAATCTAAACCTAAACCTGATCGTATATATGCCGGGCGGCGTGTTGGTGAGATATTGGTGAAACTTATTTATCGTTTTAACTAACCTCTTTGTACTATAGACGAAATGTTTTTCAAAGTGATGCAGAAAATTGAAAAAAAAATATTGTTTGCCGGTGAATTGCGGAAATAGCCGGCAGAACAGGTTTTTATAAGGATTATTGCAGGTTCATTTTATTCTAATAATGAATAAATCTGCCGTGTAAGATGTAAAGATTCCCAAACCACCTGTTATGTTTGAAAAGACAGGTGTTGACTCTGCAAACGGATTAGCTCCGCCATGATAGATGCTTAAAGTCTTATGATACTTGTAATATGATTCTTCTGTATGGTATAGTCTCACTGCAACGAAGCCTGTCCAGGCAGAAGCATGCCTTGTAATAATGTTCCCGTCAATCCTGGCATCCGAAATGAATTGTTCTTCAACCGGAAGCAATTCACTAGCCCGGCTTCCTTCAATCCTCAGAATCTGTAACCTGTAGTAATTTTTATCGTCCGGTAGATCTTTAAATGAAACCTTCACTATTTTCTCCCTGTAATATGGGTATTTACCTGTGGTATCGATTGCCAGTGAGAAATCTTTCTTTTCAGGCACTGTACAGGAAGCTTCAGCTTTCAATCCAAGAGAACTGGTGACTTTTATTGTATATGTTTTACCGTACTCAATCTTCATCTTATCATGATCAAGTACCAGGCCGGTTGAACAGGTATCCAGGTCAGTTTCTTCTGTTCCATTCGAAATTATAGCCTTCAAATCTCCTCTTGATTCATATTGATCAAGCTCCCCGTAAAGCTTCCTGTTTGAGGTGACATAAATATTTGTAACAGTGTCTGATGGGCATAAAAAAGCTACAATTACAAGTTTCTGATTGAATTCTGGTAGTTTTATGTTTTTCAAATCCTTCTCGCAAGCTGCCGAAAGAATGATTATTGCAGGTGTTATGAATAGTCGGAGGTATTTCATATCAGAATTTAGAGGTATTTCATATCAGAATTTAAATGAATATGTTATTGAAGGGATAACCGGGAATAGGCTAACCTGTACAAGGTTCCCTTCAAACTTTTGCTTTTCCTTATTCCAGTCAGACAACGTGTAATAATAAAATGGATTCTGCCTGCTATAGGCATTATATAATGATATCTCCCAGATCCTTTCACCCCATTTCTTTTCTTTATGAAACTGAATTCCGATATCAAGCCTGTGATATGGTTTCATTCTGAAATTGTTTTTACCGCTGTACTCGTTGACAATTGCGCCATAGCGCTCTGGAGGATCAAATTCTGCAGGAATAACATAAGATTCATGAAAGGTGGCTGAGTACTCAGATATTGGCAGGGTGACTGCATTCCCTGTTCCATAAACCCAGCTGCCCGAGAGGGTAATTCTTTTACTGATATTATATGTTCCTGTTATTGATAGATCGTGCCTGCGGTCATACCTGGCCCAAAATTTTCTTCCGAAATTGAGTGAATCGAATTGCATTTGTGTCCAGGAGAGAGTATATCCTAACCAGCCGGTAAGCCTTCCAACTTTCCTCTGTAAAAGAACCTCAACGCCATATGACCATGCTTTACCAGGTGTGACATTATCTTCCCAATCCACACTTACACCTGAATTGGCTTCATCTAGCTGAAGGAATGAAGATCCCTCCCTGTAGCCAATAATATTCTTCATGATTTTATAATAACCTTCAACCGAAACAAATAGCTCAGGCTCTCTCAAATCCTTAACAATACCAAAAGCCACCTGGCTGGATTGCTGTGGTTTTACTTTATCAGTTGTAGGAACCCATAGGTCGGTTGGAAGGTTAATTCCGGTTCCTGAAACCATATGAATGTACTGGTTCATTAATGCATATGAACCTTTCACTGCAAAGTCATCGGAGCATCTCAATGCAGCTGAAAGCCTTGGTTCTAAATAGTAATACCGGTTCTTTGTCGCAAGAAAATGGCTGAATCTTAGTCCTGCATTGATCTTAACAGCTGTAGCCGGCTGCCATGTGTCCTCAGCATAAATGCCTGATTCAACACCTTCGATTACTCTGACATCTCTGGTATTGAAATCATCTTCAGCATCAATCTCTATGTAGGCATGTGGTTTGAAGCGGTGGAATATCATCTGTCCGCCCGTTCTTATCCAGTGCACGGGGCTGTGAATGAAATCGAGATCGTATTTAACAGAAAGATCTCTTATCCCGGATTTGTACTCAGCGAAATAAGTTTCTTTTCCGTATTTTTCATATTCATCAGAAATTCCAAAATTGTAGCCGCTGTATACAAGCGAAGTATTAGAGAAAACCCTGTTATTAAAAAGATGATTCCAGCGAAGGGTTCCGGTGGCGTTGCCCCAGTGAAAGCCTATATCCTCACTTATATAGTTATCTTTCCTCACAAGATGGAATTTATCCCGGCCAAAATATCCGCTAAGGTATATTCTATTGTTCCGGCCGATATCATAGTTTAGTTTAGCATTGAGGTCATAAAAATAATAACCCATGTTTTCTTCTCCCATGGCATGCAAAATCGGTTTCATCAGGATATCAGCATAAGTTCTTCTTCCTGAAACCAGGATGGAAGATTTCCCTTTGCTGAGAGGGCCTTCAACAGTAAGCCTTGACGAGATCAGTCCGATACCTCCTTCGGTTTTCCAAACCTCCCTGTTACCGTCTTTCATGTTCATCTCAAGTATCGAGGATAATCTTCCTCCATAACGTGCCGGAAAACCTCCCTTTGTAAGTTCGACACTTTTTATTGCATCCCCGTTGAAAAGGCTGAAGAAACCGAAGAGATGACTTACATTATATACGACTGCATCATCAAGAATAATGAGGTTTTGATCAGGAGCCCCGCCACGCACATAGAGACCGCTGCTCCCTTCTGTTCCTTTCTGAACACCGGGCATAAGCTGAAGAACTTTTAAAACATCTTTTTCGCCAAGAAGCGACGGAACGTTCTTTATCTGGGCAGGCTGAAGGTTAACTGTGCTCATTTTTACAGATTCACTCTGCCGTTCCTGCCTTTCAGCATTTACTGTGACTTCGCTGAGCACGAGGCCGGGTTTCAGATCGACATTAAGCTCCATATCCTTCTTTAATGAAGTGCGGATAACTTCAGGTGTGTATCCAACATACGAAAAAGTTATTTCAACAGCATCTGCTTCAGGCAGGGTGAGAGAATAAAAACCATAGGTGTTTGTTACTGTCCCGGCCTTGTGGTCGGGCAGATAAATATTAACACCGATAAGTGACTCACCGCTTACAGCTTCACGTACAAATCCACTGATTGTATATCGCGTTTGCTGAGCAATGGAATTGAACTGAATAAAAAAGAGGACTGCACAAAACAATGATTTCATTGAACAGAATACATATAAATAATGAGTTTTATATAATGAATCTATCGTATCCATTTTTATTTAAGCCTGATAACTGCTGAATCGATAGTATAGGAGGTGAATATGCCCACACCTCCCTTAACATTTGAAAAAACCGGAGTTGGTTCTGTAAAGGGATTATCTCCATTCTGATAATTATCGAGAGACTTATGGTACAGATAATAGGATTTCTCTGTATGATATAACTTAAGAACAATATAAACTGAATCGCAGCTAGGAAAAGAACCATAACGGAGGCCAGACTTAATACTTCTCTTAAGTCTGTTTCCATCCTGGTCCAGGTCCGAAATAAAATGATCTTCGACAGGCAGTTCTTGCAATTGCCACTTTTGTGAATTACAATGAGATTTTAATTCAACTTTTATCCTGTAAAAATTTTCCTCACCAGGTATGTCATTAAAAGAGGCTCCCAACTGAAGATACCGAAATGAATTAAAAATTGTTGAGAAGGTATCAACTTCAATTGAAAAAGATCTTCTTTCGGGCACAGTACAGGAAGCTTCAGCAAGGTATCCTTTATCGGTGGATACCCTGATTTGATAATTTTCCCCATATTCAATCTTCATTTTCCGCGGATCAAGTTTCCAGCCATATCTGGAAGTATCCAGGACAACTTCCTTTGTGTCATCGGAAATGATAATCTCCGGTAGTGCGGTCCCCAAAGACTCCATCCTGCTCAAATCACCATACAGTTTCATTGTTGAATTAACAAAAACATAGGATGCCGTATCTGAAGGACATAAGAAAGCTGATACAACAAGCTTTGACTTGTATTCAGGCAAATTGACATCAGTAACATTTGACTCACAGGCAGCTGCTATTACGAACAGAGCAATAATGGAATATGAAAATATGGTTCTCATTTCAGAATCTGAATGAATATGTGAATGATGGAATTATGGGAAAAAGGCTGATCTGCTTCAGTTTACCTGTAGTTGTTTGTGTTTTATCATCATACACATTAGAATTATAATAGTAAAACGGATTCTTCCTGCTGTAGATATTATAAACCGAGAACTCCCATATTCTTTCTCCCCATTTCCTTGGTTTATGGAACTGGACTCCAATATCCAGCCTATGATAGGGTGACATCCTGAAATTATTCTTCTCTGAATAATCATTTACTTTTCGCCCGGAGTGCCAGGATAAATTAGAGCCTGGTCTGTAATAAGCTCCACTATAATCGTGATAATGAACATTGTATTCAGCGAAGGGCAAAGTCACGGCGTTACCGGTTCCATAGACCCAGTTACCCGATAGAGTAATCCTGTCGTTGAACCTGTATGTTCCGACAACCGATATATCATGTCTTCTGTCGTACCTGGCAAAATATTTTCTGCCGAAATTCAGAGAATCGAACTTCATATAAGTCCATGACAGGGTGTATCCTATCCACCCGGTGAATTTTCCCTGTTTTTTCTGTAACAGCACTTCAGCACCATATGACCAGGCCCGTCCTGATGTGACATTTTCTTCCCAGTTAAGGCTCATCCCGGATTCCGCTTCATCAAGCTCAAGGAAAGAAGCTCCTTCCTTATAGCTGATCACATTGTTCATCGTCTTGTAATATCCTTCAAGAGAAACAGAAAACTCCGGCTCTCTGAAATCCTTAACAGCGCCAATGGCGACCTGCCTGGAATGTTGTGGCTTTACCCTGTCTGTTGTTGGTACCCAAAGATCTGTCGGAA
The DNA here is from genome assembly GCA_963744745.1 of uncultured Bacteroidota bacterium. Taxonomy (GTDB): domain Bacteria; phylum Bacteroidota; class Bacteroidia; order Bacteroidales; family VadinHA17; genus LD21. Next base: position 1,526,581 of record CAVUVD010000014.1, read on the forward strand.
GATTTATCCCGGTTCCGGACACCATATGGATGTACTGGTTCATTGTCGTGTAGGATCCTTTAACGGCCAGATCATTCAGGAACCGCCATGCCACTGATATTCTCGGTTCAAAATTGTGATAGGTGTTCCTCGAGGCTAAAAAATGACTGAATCGCAATCCTCCATTGATCTTTAATGTACTGAATGGCTGCCAGGTATCTTCTGCGTAAATTCCTGATTCCACACCATCAATTTCTCTGACATCCCTTATATTGACTATTTCCGGGGACATCAATTTCAATAAAAGCATGAGGCTTGAACCTGTGAAAGATCGAAATTGCACCGGCTTTTACCCAGTGTTTTGTGCTATGAATGAAATCAAGGTCATATTTTACTGAAAGGTCCCTGATTCCTGAATAGTATTCTGCATAATAATCTTTGTTTTCTGCAACATACTTATACTTATCATAAATACCGAACTCGTAATTGCTATAGATGACAGATGTATTTGAGAATACTTTATTATTGAAAAGATGATTCCATCGGATCGTTCCTGTAGAGTTGCCCCATAGAAATCCAACATTCTCTTTTACACCATGGGAGTTAGTTCTTCAGATAAAACTTGTCCTTTCCGAAATATCCACTTAGGTAAAGTTTATTATTCCGGCCAAAATCATAATTAATTTTTGCATTGAAATCATAAAAATAATATCCTGTGTTCTCGCTATCTGTTGCTTTAAGGAATGGCTTTATAATGAGGTCGGCATAAGTTCTTCTGCCTGACACCAGAATTGACGATTTTTCTTTTTTCAACGGACCTTCTACTGTGAGCCTGGAGGAAATCAGGCCGATGCCACCTTCGCCTTGCCATTTATCCTTATTTCCATCTTTCATATTCATCTCCAGAACAGAGGAAAGTCTTCCTCCATACCTGGCAGGAAAACCTCCTTTGGTGAGCTCAACACTTTTCAGTGCATCGCCGTTGAACAGGCTGAAGAAACCAAAAAGATGACTTGCATTATATACTATCGCATCATCTAGAATGATCAGGTTCTGGTCCGGACCTCCGCCTCTGACGTAGATCCCGCTGTTGCCTTCAGAACCTTTCTGTACTCCCGGCATTAGCTGCAGTACTTTAAGAACATCCTTCTCGCCAAGCAAAGAGGGAACATTCTTAACCTGTGATGGCTGAAGATTAATGGTGCTCATTTTAACCGATTCACTCTGCTTTTCCACCCTGTCGGCATTCACCGTAACTTCCCCGAGAACAAGACCGGGCTGAAGCTTGACATTGAGCTCAATGTCTTTATTAAGCTCAATGTTAATTGTCTGCGGATTATAACCCACATATGAAAATACAATTTCGATTTTCCCGCCGGAGGGACCGTGAGGGAATAAAATCCATAGGTGTTGGTTGTTGTACCTGCCTTTATTCCCGGGGCGTATATGTTGACTCCGATCAGCGATTCTCCACTCACATCTTCCCTTACAAAACCACTTATAGTGTGTCTTAATAACTGGGCATTTAGATTAAATGAAATAGCAAACAGGAAAATGACAGCAGACAAAATTTTCATAGACAGCAGAAAGTGTTTAACATAAGATTAACGAAACAAACACAGGATTATTATAGCATCACAAATATTAAAAAAATAAGTAACTTGCAGCATCGATTTTTTCTTAAATGACCAGTGAACTCGAACATAGCTTCATGATGCAGCGCCTCGGACGCAGGCTCTACTGCTGCCTGATGTTTTATAACAGGTGACAACAATTCTTTCCTGCATTCTGTTCCATAAGTTTTATTGTTAATTATTTCACATTCTTTGATTTTTTCGGAAATGAAAGGTTTGATCTTCAGCGTCAGGAAATATTCGGTTCATGACGGTCCGGGTATAAGGGTAACTTTTTTCATGAAAGGTTGTCCACTTAACTGCCAGTGGTGCCATAATCCCGAAGGAATCTCCCCTTATATCCAGGAAGTTGAACAAACCAGGAAAGTAGGAGAAAGGGAGTTCAGGGAGACAGAGAAGGCCGGTAAATACTATTCAACAGAAGAAATAATTGAGATACTCGACAGGGACAAAGTTTTTATAAATCAATCTGGTGGAGGAGTTACTTTCTCAGGTGGAGAACCACTGCTTCAGCCTGAATTCCTCCTCGATGCCCTGAAAGAATGTAAGGCGCACGGTTATCATACTGCGGTAGACACATCAGGTTATGCTATAGAGGAAAATTTAAGGTCAATTATCCCGTATACTGACCTGTTCCTGTTCGACATAAAACACCTGGATGAAGACCGGCATATTAAACTTACAGGAGTTTCGAACAGGCTGATATTATCAAATTACGATCTGATACTCAGTACGGGGAAGGAGATGATGATCCGTTTCCCGGTAATTCCAGGTTACAATGATGAACCGGATCATCTTGAGAAGGTCAGGATACTTCTGAATCAAACTAAAAGCAACAATATTAAAAAGCTTTGCCTGCTTCCCTTTCATAAGACCGGGTCATCAAAATATGCGAGTCTGGGAATGGAATACAGGATGGCAGATACGGAACAGCCTTCGGCAGGAAGGATGAATGAAATTAAAGAATATTTCATGAAAACCGGCATTAATGTAAAAATCGGCGGATAACAATACAATATTGTAGAGACAAGGCATGCCTTGTCTCTACGTAATTCCTGGTAAAAAAATAACAACAGAGATCAATGAAAATTTCAGCACGTGTTAAAAAACTAAGGGACCAGAGCCTGAATGCTATCGAAACACTCACAGCTGAGAGGGCTTTGCTGATCACTGAATTCTATAAAATGTCAGAAAAGTTAAACCTTTCTACACCGGTTAGAAGGGCAAAAGCATTCGAATACCTGCTGAGACATAAGGAAATCTGCATCAACGATGGCGAACTTATCGTTGGTGAACGCGGTCCGGCTCCGAAAGTCACTCCTACATATCCGGAGATTTGCCTTCATTCCGTCAAGGACCTTGAAATACTTAACTCGCGTGAGAAAGTATTCTTCAGGGTAGGCGAGGATGCCATTAGCGCATATGAGAAGGAAATAATACCATACTGGAAGGGCAGGAGCAACCGCGATAAACTGATGAAGCTTATGGGTCCCGAGTGGATCAATGCTTATGATGCAGGTATTTTCACCGAATTCCAGGAACAGCGTGCACCGGGTCATACGGTTCTTGGTTACAAGATGTTTAATACAGGATTTCTGTCATTGAAAAATGAAATAAAACAAATTGTAGAGACGCTGTATACAGCGTCTCTACATGAGACGCTGTATACAGCATCTCTACCTGAATCCGCGGCAATTATAGAAGAATTGAAGGCAATGGAAATTGCATGCGATGCAATTATCATGTATGCCGGCAGGCACGCCGACAAACTGGAGAAAATGGCTGCTGAAGAGAAAGATACGGTAAGGAGAAAGGAACTTTCTGAGATGGCTGCAATCTGCCGGAAAGTGCCGGCAAATGCTCCTGAAACTGTTCATGAGATGCTCCAGCATTACTGGTTTATACATCTCGGAGTTATAACCGAGCTCAATCCCTGGGATTCATTCAATCCCGGCAGGCTGGACCAGCACCTTGACAGGGTACACCAGACAGAAAAGGAAAAGGGTACTATCACCCCGGAAAAACTTGATGATCTGCTAGGCTGTTTCTGGGTGAAATTCAACAATCATCCTTCGCCTCCCAAAATCGGTGTAACTGCAAATGAGAGTAACACATACACCGATTTCTGCCTGATAAATCTCGGTGGAGTAAAGCCGGATGGTTTCGATGCGGTAAATGAAATGACCTATATTCTTCTGGATGTTATTAAGGAGATGAGGCTGGTCCAGCCAAGTTCAATGGTTCAGATAAGCCGGAAGAATCCCGACAGGTTCATTCATAAAGCTCTCGATATAATCAAGACAGGTTTTGGTCAGCCTTCCTGCTTCAATACTGAAGCAATTGTTGAGGAGCTGGTGAGGCAGGGTAAAGAGCTTGTTGATGCAAGAAATGGCGGAGCATCCGGATGTGTTGAAACAGGGGCATTCGGAACGGAAGCTTACTGGCTGACTGGTTATTTCAATCTTCCGAAAATACTTGAGATAACTTTAAGCAACGGATTTGATAAACGAACTGGGAAGCAGATAGGACTCGCAACAGGCTTTTGCAGCGACTTCAAAACATTTGACGGTCTGGTGAACGCATTCAGGAAGCAGGTAAACTATTTTGCTGATATCAAAATAAAAGGGAATAATATCATAGAGAGGCTGTTTGCCGAAGACCTCCCGGCGCCATTCCTTTCCCTCCTTGTGCAGGATTGCATTGCGAAAGGGAAGGACTATAATGACGGTGGTGCCAAATATAATACTTCATATATACAGGGTGTAGGTATGGGAAGCATAACCGATATTCTCACTTCAATCAGATACAACATCTACGATAAAAAAACATATACCTGGGATGAATTCATCAAAGCGCTTGAATCGGATTTCAAAGGTTTCGAGGAGATGCAGTACAGGCTGCTTTACCATACCCCAAAATACGGGAACGACAATGATTATGCTGATGAGCAGGCAGTGACAGTTTTTGAGATCTACTATGATGCTGTTACAGGAAGACCTAACACGAGGGGAGGAGTTCATCGTATCAATCTGCTGCCAACCACATCGCATGTGTATTTCGGAAGCGTAACAGGAGCCACACCCGATGGCCGCAATGCAAAACTCCCTCTTTCAGAAGGAATATCACCATTCCAGGGAGCAGATCATAACGGTCCCACATCTGTGATAAAATCAGCTTCTAAGATCAATCACCTGGTCACGGGGGGAACCTTGCTTAATCAGAAGTTCTCTCCTTCCTTCTTCGAGGATGAGGCCAGCTATGATAATATTACAGCATTGATCCGCAGCTACTTCAGCCTGAACGGGCATCATATCCAGTTCAATGTGGTGAATGCTGAAACACTCAGGGATGCACAGAAACATCCTGAAAGATACAGAGACCTGATTGTCAGAGTTGCAGGCTACAGTGATTACTTCAACGATCTGGGTGAAGATCTGCAGAACGAGATCATCAGGAGAACGGAACACGAGAGCTTATAAGAAGTGCCTAGAGTGCACTAGAGTGCACTAGAGTGCCTAGAGTGACTAGAGTGACTAGAGTGATTAGAGTGATTAGAGTGATTAGAGTGATTAGAGTGATTAGAGTGATTAGAGTGCCTGGAGTTCGTGAAGTACTTTTGAGTTTAGTAATGATGGTGGCTAAACGAAAAAAGTACCATGGATCATCCAGGTACTTCTTTTTATAACTTTAAATACTTTAGGCACTCTAGGCACTCCAGGGCACTTACTTCTTTATGGCCTTATCCTTTGTCTCATTAAAGACCGAGGTTGCTGTTGCAACTACTCCGGCAATATCGGTAAGGTTCGAAGGGAGGATCATTGTGTTATTTGATTTTGCCAGCTTCCCGAATTCAATAAGATATTGTTCAGCTATACGAAGATTCACGGCATTTAATCCGTTCTCTTCCGATATTGCAGAAGATATTGCTCTCAATCCATTGGCGGTTGCTTTGGCAAGCTGCTCAATTTCGGAAGCCCGTCCTGCAGCTTCATTAATGCGTTTCTGCATTTCACCTTCAGATTTTTTGATAAGTTCCTGCTTGTCACCTTCGGCATTATTAATCTTAGCCTGTTTTGTGCCTTCAGATTCGGCAATGACGGCTCTTTTTTCTCTTTCTGCCCTCATCTGCTTTTCCATCGCATCTTTAATACTCTGGGGAGGTGAGATGTTTTTCACCTCATAACGAGTAACCTTTACGCCCCAGGGTTCACTTGCCTTATCAACAGCTTCTACAATAGTTACATTTATTGTTTCACGCTCTTCAAATGTCCTGTCAAGTTCCAGTTTGCCGATCACACTCCTCATAGTTGTTTGTGCAATCTGTATAGAGGCGAACCTGTAGTTATCTATTCCATAGGATGCTTTCTGCGGATCGAGGACCTGCAGGTATAATATGCCATCGACCTCGACTGCTATATTATCCCTGGTGATACAGATCTGCGGAGCTACATCGATTGCCTGTTCTTTAAGAGTATGCCTGTACCTGACCTTATCAATAAAAGGTATCAGGATCTGGAATCCTGCGGTGAATGTTGCCCGGTATTTTCCCAGACGCTCAACGATAATGGCAGTCCTTTGCGGGACAATTTTTATCATCGATGCGATCAGGATGAATCCCAGGAAGATCAGCCCGATCAGGATAATTGTAGTACTTGATCCTTGCATATTATTTTGTTTTTGGTTCTACGATTAGCTTAAAATTATCTTTCTCCATGATTATCACTCTTTGTCCTTCCTTTATCTGGTATTTGGATTCCGATAACCATGTAGTGCCTTTGAAAGATACTTTTCCTACCTTTTCAAGGCCAAAATCATTTGCTGCCACAGCTTCTTTTCCTGTGAATTCATCTTCGACTTTCTCTGAATCCCTGGAGTCATGATCAAAGAATCTTTTCTGGATCATTCTCCTGAGCGCTACCAGCGATAGTACCGATGTTATGGCGAATATTATCATCTGCAGGTTTATGGATGGTTCCCAGATGAGGCATACAAGTGCGGTAACCCAGGCGCCGAAACCGAAGAAGAAGATAAAGAATCCGGGTATTACCAGTTCGGCCAGCAGCAGGACCAAACCGATAAAAAACCAGAATAATTCGGGTCTCTCAAACATAGTGTTCACTTTTAATTATGTTTTCTTTTTCGTTCATAGTAAAGATACTATAAAAAGTATTGTTAATAGCAAACTATCTGAAAAGCGAATCAGGTATCTGGTTATCAGGATTGTATGTAATTACGGGTTACTCCGATGGGATGCTTTCTTCAATTTCCTTCATCCAGGAAACGACTCTTTTGGAGTAGAAATTAAGGTTTTCGGCTGTGAAATCACCTTCAGTTTTCAGCATGAATCCCTTGTAAATAAAGCTGTCTTCCGAGAAGCGGTAACAAATATATTGCATTACACCGGCATCTGCGCCGACATTCCTCATGGATGAGACTTTACTTGCAGCAATATTATCAATATATGAGGAGTACTTTAAGAGTTCTTTAGCAGTGATTCTCTCTTGTGATACCCTGCACAAGCTTATGTTTTCGGCTACCTGTCTTTCAGTAAGTATGAAATTATCATCCGGAAAATTCCATCTTTCAGGGTTATCGTAGGTGAGTACCCTGCCCTGGTTGTCTATCATAAATCCGTAATGCTGATATCCCCAGGCATAGTTGACATAATCCATCTGGAACAGTATCTGCTGAGCCTCACTGATGTTGTAATCTTTTCTGCAGCTTTCCGAGGATAAGGTTCCCAGGATTAAAGAAATTATATATATGGTTTTTTTCATAATTCAAGTTTCACTAGCATATGCCTCAAAAATCAGACCAAACTCCCGGATATAGATACATAAGAATGGTAAAAGGTTGCGTGCGGATAAGCAGGTTTTATTTGCCTGTTTGATTTTTATTTCGTAATTTATTGCTTTTAAAAAGGAGGTGGTTATGGACAAGTTCCTTAATTATTTCGATGCCCGTCACCGGGATTCAATCATGAAAAAACCATCCTCCGAGGATGGTCCGGTAATTACGATCTCCAGGCTTACCGGGTGTGATGCGAGACAGGTAGCTAACCTGCTGGTCGATGAAATGAACAGGAAATATGCCACAACTAAATGGAAATGGGTAGATAAGGATATCATCTATGCAATATCCAAAGAGCTCAATACCGGGACAGAGAGGGTAGAAAATTTTTACAAAGGTATAGAGCTTTCAAATCTGTCTGAGATGATAATGGCTTTTTCAGGCAATTTCATCAGCGATCTGAGAGTAAAGAAGGCAATAAAGGATGTTGTTTTATCGATGTGCAAAGAAGGTTACCTGATTCTTGTCGGCCGGGGAGGTGTATCAATCGCCAGCTCAATACCCGATTCACTTCACATAAGGCTGATAGCGCCTTTTTACTGGCGTGTGGAAAATGTTATGAAGAAAAAACAGATGTCAATTGAAGCGGCTGAGGAATACTGTATTGAAACGGATGAAAAAAGACATAATCTGATTCTCGATTTCCTCGATAAGAAGCCTTTGAATATTGACTATCTTTTTGATGCAACAATTAACCGTTCTTCATATACAATGCAGGAACTTGCTGAGCTGATTGTCATGCTGTACGAGAAAAAAGTATGTCGGCAGATCGCCGAAAGGAAAAGAGCCGGCAGGATATGTTAATACCTACAAATCAGCGCAATGGCTGATGTTGTTGATGTGCTCCGACAGTCTGCGTTCAAGTCCCTTTTTGTATTCATTCATATCAGGGATTGGGAATTTTGCAACTCCTGAATCCATAGCTGCCTGTGCCACAGCCGATGCCACATGTGAAATCAGCCTGGGATCAAGGGGTTTCGGGATAATATAATTCTTTCCGAAAGAGAGACTCTCCAGGTTGTATGCTTTCAGAACAGATGAAGGGACAGGTTGTTTTGCGAGATCTGCCAGGGCTTTGGCAGCGGCGAGCTTCATCTCTTCATTTATGGTAGAGGCTCTTACATCGAGCGCCCCCCTGAAAATATACGGGAATCCGAGAACATTATTTATCTGGTTTGGATAATCGGATCTTCCAGTGGCAAAGATAAGATCCTGCCTTGTTGAAAGCGCATCCTCAAATGAAATCTCAGGATTCGGGTTTGCCATTGCATAAACGATAGGTTCCCTGGCCATGGACGCAAGCATTTCCTTCGAAAGCATATCACAGGTGGATAATCCCAGGAACATGTCAGCGCCTTTCATGGCTTCGGAGAGATGATCTATATTTCTTTTTGTTATGAACTCCTGCTTGTACTTGTTCAGGTCTTTTCGCTTACTGTTAATAACACCCTTGCTGTCGGCCATGACTATGTTTTCCTTCCTGACACCCAGAGCAACATATAACCTGGTGCATGAGATTGCTGCAGCGCCTGCTCCGCAAACAACCAGCCTGATATCCTCTATTTTCTTGCCTGTGATCTCGAGTGAGTTCAGCAACCCGGCTGCAGAAATAATCGCTGTACCATGCTGATCATCATGAAATACCGGAATATCGAGCATCTCCTTCAACCTTGTCTCAACCTCAAAACATTCCGGGGCTTTGATGTCTTCAAGGTTTATTCCACCGAAAGTCGGCGCTATTGCAGCGCAGATATCAATTAGTTTATCGGGATCTTTTTCATTTATCTCGATATCAAAAACATCTACATCTGCAAAAACCTTGAATAGCAAACCTTTTCCTTCCATAACAGGTTTCCCGGCAAGAGCGCCGATATCGCCAAGTCCGAGTACCGCTGTCCCATTTGAAATGACGGCAACAAGGTTACCTTTTGCCGTATAGTTATATGCAAGATCGGGAGCTTTTTCTATTTCCAGGCAAGGATAGGCCACACCCGGTGTGTAGGCAAGACTCAGATCATATTGGGTACAATAAGGTTTAGTGGGTATTACTTCCACTTTGCCTCTCCTGTTCCTGCTGTGATATAACAGCGCGGCTTCCTTTGTTATTTTAACCATTTCATTATAAGTTTATTCAAATGTAGACATGTGACTCGTTCAAATTCATGAGTTTAGTCATTATTTGATAGTCATCATTCATTTTTCAGGCTGAATCCGGAATGTTGGTTTTGCTTTGTTGCCAAAATTAGATACTTTGCATCGGTTTTTGTACTTGTTTCATTCTAATTGAATTATTTATGGGAAGGAATTTAGCTATCGGTGCAGATATTGGCGGAAGTCATATCACCTGCGCAGCATTAAACCTCGAAACCGGGGCAATTCTTAGAAATACAATTGCTGAAAGAGCCGTTGATAACCAGGCTCAGGCCGGCATTATAATTAAAGTCTGGTCGGATGCTGTTGCAGAATCAATGTCTAAAGCCAATGCAGACGATATCCGGGGAATCGGTTTTGCGATGCCCGGGCCATTCGATTACGTAAAAGGTATTTCTTATATACGTGGTGTCGCTAAATACGAAAACCTTTTCAGTGTAAATGTCGGTGATGCAATAGCCAGCACTCTCGGATTATCTGATGATGTTCCCATAAGGTTTATCAATGATGCCTCGGCTTTTGCAGTAGGTGAAGCATGGGCCGGAAGCGCCAAAGATTTTTCAAGGTCAGTCGCAATTACGTTCGGTACTGGTTTCGGATCAGCTTTTATTGCTGATAAAATACCCGTATGTGACGGACCACAGGTACCCAGGATAGGTTGTGTTTATCATCTTCCGTACAAAGAAGGTATTGCTGACGATTATTTTTCAACACGATGGTTCCTGAAACAGTACAAGGAAATAACAGGCAGGGAATTATCAGGTGTTAAGGAACTTGCCTCTCTTGCTTTGTCCGACAAGGTTGTTCATGACCTTTTTACTGAATTCGGACAAAAGGCAGCAAGGTTTCTTGCTCCCTGGCTCAGGAGCTTTGACGCTGAAATTCTGGTCGTCGGAGGGAATATTTCAAATGCATATGATCTTTTTGGAAAGGTATTTGAATCGACTTTCAGGGATGAGAACTGGAACGGAGAAGTAGCACTTTCAAAGTTGAAGGAAGATGCCGCACTGTTTGGCAGCGCCTACCTGTTCAATGACAAGTTCTGGAAAGATGTGCAACACGCCCTTCCATTAATGTGATATTCTGAAAAAGGCATATCATTTTCTTAAAAATCCAGCTGATTTTGGATAAGTTATTCCGGAGTCATCCGTTTTTGATATGCATTCACCGGCTTCCGGTGATAAAATAGTGCATTCAGGTTAAATGTTTATCCTGTTCATTGAGAACTGTTTCATTTCCGGACCGGGCTGGTTATTTTTGGAATCAGGAATTAAAATAATCTATGAAACTAAAGAAGAATATAGCCACAAGCGAGGCCGGGCTGATATTCAATCCCGGGACCGGCGATTCTTTCTCTGTAAATGATATGGGCAGGGAGATTCTTTCAATACTCAGGGAAAACACAACAGTGGAGGAACTGGTGAACAGGATCGCAGAGAAATACGAGGTCGAAAAAACCCAGATGGAGAAAGATATGGAGGATTTTCTAACGTTGTTGCATGAGTATAACCTTGTGGATGATTAGGCGGGGGAAAGGCTATAAGGCTATAAGGCAATAAAGGCAAGACCCCAAGACCCCAAGACCCCAAGACTCCAAGACCCCAAGACACAAAGACGCCAGACCCAATGACCATGCATAAAAAAAATATTGTTGTCGCTGTTACGGGATTGAATGCTATTGACAGCCCGGGACCAGGGATTTCTGTTATACGTGCAATCAGGGAAAGTACCGAATTCAATACAAGGATCATTGGTCTTGCTTATGAATCTCTTGAACCGGGGATATACATGCACCAGCTGGTGGACAAAACATACCAGATACCTTATCCTTCTTCAGGAACAGATGCTTTGCTTTCAAGAATATCTTACATACACAATCTTGAACATATCGACGTGATCATCCCGAATTTCGATGCAGAATTGTTCAATTTTATCAGGATAAGTGAAGAGCTGAAACGAATCGGGATAAACACATTCCTTCCGGCAAGGGAATCTTTCGAAGCACGTGATAAAATTAATCTCGCCCGCTTCGGGAAGGAGAAAGGACTCAGTGTGCCAAAAGACAAAATTGTTTCTAATGTTACCGAGATAAGGCATATTACGGAAATGTTTGGTTTCCCTGTTGTAGTTAAGGGGAAATTTTATGATGCCATAATCTGCAGCAGCCTCGAACAGGCAGAAAAAGCATTTCACAGGCTCCAGGCGAAATGGGGAATCCCGGTAATTATCCAGGAATTTATTTCCGGTACAGAAATGAATATCGCCGTTCTTGGCGACGGAACAGGGAAGGCGATAAGTATTGTGCCAATGAGGAAGCTGTATATCACCGATAAGGGTAAAGCATGGGCCGGGGTCACAATTGAAGATAATATCCTCATAGAGCTTGCACTGAAATTCGTAAGTGCCACAAACTGGCGGGGAGGGTGTGAACTTGAAGTAATGATGACGTCGGGAAACAAACCTTACATAATGGAGGTGAATCCCACGTTTTCCCGCCTGGATTTATCTTACAGCGGCATCAGGACAAAACCAGCCTGAATCATTATTGAAACTTGCTCTTGGTCAGAAGGTAAATGCATACGAAAAATATGAAGTCGGGAAAGTCTTCATACGCTACTCATGGGATATGATTATCGATATTTCTGAATTTCATAAAATTTCCGGAACAGGTGAATTGTAATACTTAATCGTGCCGAAATGGACAAATCAAGATATGAAAGACCTTTGATAAAAAAGATAAATTCCGGGCTGATGAACAAATTCGGAACCAGAACTGATTACGAGTCCGTTACAAATATCGAGAGTGTACCGGTTATAACGCTCATTGCAAAATATGGCTCTCCTCTGTTCGTGATTTCCGAGAAGCAGATCAGGAAGAACATTAAAAATTCCATCAGGATCTTCTCAACACGATATCCGAGGGTTCAATTCGCATGGTCTTATAAAACAAATTATCTGAATGCAGTTTGCAGGATATTTCACCAGGAGGGTTCGTGGGCTGAGGTTGTTTCAGGATTTGAATACGAAAAAGCTCTGGCAAACGGGGTTCCGGGGAATAAAATAATATTCAACGGGCCGGATAAGTCAGAGACCGACCTGAGAACAGCTGTCAGGAATAATTCACTGATCCACATCGATCATCTTGATGAACTTTTCAGCCTGTCAGCTTTATGCAAAAAAGAAGGATTGAAATCGAGCGTGGCGATCAGGGTGAACATGGACACCGGAGTTTATCCCAGATGGGATAGGTTTGGTTTTGGTTATGAGAACGGACAGGCATGGAATGCGGTGGTAAGGATCATGAATGACGAAAATCTCGATCTTGCCGGACTTCATTGTCATATCGGTACTTTCATGCTCTCACCGGGGGCATACGCATCAGCTGCAGACAAATTATGTAAGCTTGCCATTGATATAAAAGCTAAATTTAGCAAAGCAATCGGTTATCTCGATCTTGGAGGAGGTTTTCCTTCTGTGAATACACTTAAAGGAGCATACCTACCAGGAACTGATACCGTTCCATCCATTGATCAGTTTGCTGATGCGATAACGGGCGCTGTTTTTTCTTCAGGGATAAGGCAGGATGAGCTTCCTCTTTTAATACTTGAAACAGGAAGAGCACTGATTGATGATGCCGGTTATCTGATTGGTACAGTCCTGGCTACGAAACGCCTGTCAGATGGACGGAGAGCCACGATCCTGGATTTCGGTGTGAATACACTTTTCACATCGTTCTGGTACGATCACAAGATAAGCCCGGTACAGGAATTCGGGGAACACACCGAGGACATGGTCCTTTTCGGACCTTTGTGCATGAATATTGATACAATAAGGGAAAGTATAAATATGCCATTGCTCGAAAAAGGAAATAATGTAGTAGTTCATAAAGTAGGTGCTTACAATATGACCCAATGGATGCAATTCATTACTTACAGGCCCAACGTGGTCCTTATTGACAAGGAAAATAACACACATATTATAAGAAAGGCGGAGGATCTTGAGTACGTTCAGATGAATGAACAGGTTCCTTTGCATTTGAATAAGATCAATATGTAAAGGGTATGCATAAAATCCCGGACATACTCCGGAATAATATTTCCACGGTGCTTAACAGCTATTCGGTTGTTTTCTTCTTTAACAATCGCCTGATGGGAATGGTGCTGCTAATAGTAACATTCTTTAACTTCTGGTCAGGCCTGAGCGGGCTCATAGCTGTAGTAATAAGCATCATGATCGCCATCCCTCTGGGTTTTGACAGGAAGAAGATCAACAAGGGAATATTAAGCTTTAATGCATTGCTTACAGGTATCGGCATGGGAACTTTTTTTGAGCCGGGTCCGGCTTACTTTTATTATACTGATATTTGCCGTTCTTTTTTGCTTTGTCATCACTGTTACTCTCGATGGTTGGCTTGGAAGATATGGTTTGCCCTTCCTTAGCATGCCATTTGTTTTCTCATTCTGGCTCATACTGCTTCCTTCAGATCAGCTCTTAAATCTCGGACTGACCCAGAGGAACATATTCTGGATGAATGAAATGTATGCAATAGGAGGCAAGAAACTCCTGGACCTTTTCCAGACTATTGATACTCTTCCGGTCAATGAGATAGTCTCTGTTTACCTCCGCTCACTCAGCTCGATAGTTTTCCAGGATAATCTTATAGCCGGTTTACTAATAGCCTTAGCTCTTCTGGTCTGCTCACGGATAGCTTTTCTTCTTTCACTGACAGGTTTTCTTACCGCCTGTATCTTTGCACAGGTGGCAGGATATGGCATGACCGGGATGAGCTTTTACAATATTGGCGCCAATTACATCCTTGTTGCGATCGCTGCCGGTGGATTTTTTGTCATTCCTTCAAAATCATCCTTTCTCTGGGTTGTACTGCTTATTCCCCTGACATCATTGTTAATCCTTTTCCTCAAAAAGCTCTTCCTGGTTTTCGGATTACCATTGTTCTCACTTCCTTTTTCGTTCATTGTCATTGTGTTCCTGTATTTCCTGATGCAGAGAATAAAACCGGCGCACCTGGTACTGACGCCATACCAGTACTATTCACCGGAAATCAACCTTTATTCATACAGGGTGAATGTCGACAGGAATACAGGTTACTCATATTTCCCACTTCATCTTCCTTTCTGGGGCGAGTGGACAGTGAGCCAGGGTTATGACGGAAAATTCACTCATAAAGATGAATGGTCAAAAGCAATTGATTTCCTCATCACCGATGAATCAGGGAATACTCATAGTGATCGACCGGCCTCGTGTGAAGATTATTTATGCTATAATAAAAGAGTTTTGTCACCGGGTGATGGAGTAGTTGCCGAAATAATTGATAATGTTGGGGACAATGAGCCAGGAAAGGTAAATGCTGTTCAAAACTGGGGGAACACAATTATAATCAGGCATTTGAATAATTTGTATACACAGATATCCCATTTAAGAGCAGGAAGCTTCAATGTAAAAAAGGGGGATGTTGTGCACCAGGGAGATATACTCGGACTTTGCGGGAACTCAGGCCGTTCACCGGAGCCTCATATTCATTTCCAGGTTCAGGCTTCACCGCTGCCGGGAGCAAAACCCATAGAATATCCCGTATCTTATTATTTCCGGAGAGAGAGCGGTGATTTTAAGCTGAATTGTTTCAGCATTCCCAGGGAAGGCGAGAGAGTTTCCAACGTATTAACGGCTTCTCTTTTTAAAGAGGCATATGACCTTCAGCCAGGAATTGTAATGAAGTTCAGAAACAAGTATAATAAATCTGCCGAAAAAGAAGTAACATGGGAAGTATTCACCGATGCATTTAATTACCGGTATATATATTGCAGGGAATCAAAATCGTATGCTTATTTTGTTAATGACGGAACCATGTTCAGCTTCACATCGTTTTATGGGGACAGAAAGTCATTGCTTTATTTTTTCTATCTCACATCTTATAAAATCCTTCTTGGCTATTACGAAAATTTAACTATCACTGACATCTTCCCTCTTCATATTGTGGCAAAAAACCGTTTATCGCTCGGTCTGCATGATTTTGTTGCTCCTTTTCACCAGTTCATAAAGGCTTGCTACACGGTTAAGCCGGACTGGTCTGATTCACCGGTAAACCCGGGTCGGGTAAGGCTCCTTTCGGATATCAGGATTTCAGGTTTCTTCCCGGAAAAAAATGAAGGATCAGGCACGGTATTGCTCGAAAGAAACCGGATCTCGGAATTTTCGTTCGAATCATTAAAGCACAGTATATGGGCATCAAGAACCGATATCTGATTTTATTGATTCTCCTTGTTTCTCCTGTTGCACTGGCACAGGAGAAAGATTTCATTTATTTCGATTCTCTTACATACAGTTATTATAAAGCAGGTGAGTGGGATAAACTGATTCAGGAAGGTGAGAAGGCTTTAAAAACAGGTATTGATTATAAATTCCTGAGACAACGGCTTGGTTATGCCTGGTTCCTGAAATCAGATTATTTCAGATCCGGGGAAAGCTTTAAAAAAGCCCTTGAGTATGACAGTTATGATCAATTCACTCTTGAATATCTTTACTATGTATACCTGCACACCGGTAGGGAAGACTATACGGGCTACCTGAAGAAAGCGATGTTTCCTGATCTCAGGAAAACTCTTGAAATACCGGAATTCAGGCCTGTTGAAAGTATTGAGACTGAGTTTAACTATAAGCTTTCAGGCAGCAATTTCAGATCTGATGCTGCCTATTACAGGATAGGACTCAGTTCCAGGCTGGGTTACCGGATTCGGCTTTATCAATCATTCTCAGGTTATTCCCAGAGTATATCCGCTGCTCTCAATGAAACATCGGCTCAGTTCAGGGTAAAGCAGCCTGAGTATTTTGTGCAGCTGAATTTTAATATTACACCTTCATCATTGATCAGGTGTGCTTATCATTATTTAAATACACAATCAGGTGAATTTCTTTTTAAAGGACATATGTTTCATATCGGGTTTGCTCCTGATCTGAAACGGTTTATCCTTGAGATTAACAGCTCGATGATCAATTATGAAGAGAAGAGGATCTACCAGCCTGAGATTCACGGAGGTTATAGATTCCCTGGGAAGACAGCATTTTATCTGAAAGGCTCGGTAGCATACCTTGCAGGTTCGGGGAATAATTTTGTTTATAGTCCAAAAGCAGGTATAGAGCTTTTGAAGGACACCTGGATTGAAGGTCATGCGGCTTTCGGCAGAATGGATTTTTACAATGATTTCAATGGCCTCTATATTTATAACAGTTATGACCCCATGATCCTGAAATCAGGTGCCAGCATTCTTCATTACTTTAATGAAAGAGTTCTTCTCTGGTTCAGTTTCGCTATTGAAGAAAAAGAGTATTACAATTACATCGGAAAGAGTTTCAACCAATATTCTTGTCTGGGAGGTATAAAATGGAAAATCTGAAAACAACACTGACTATTTTTGTAACATTTGTTACAATTTCATTATGTTATGCACAGAATGATGTTATTAATTCAGCTTTCGCAGCCAGTTACAGATCTGAAGCCGCAGGTAATTTTTCAACAGGAGTTTCCGAGATCAGGGCGGTATACCGGCAGGATGATTACAACATGAATGCAAGGCTCGGCTGGCTCTCTTTTCTTGCAAAGCAATACACGGAATCAGTAACTTATTATGAACGGGCAATCAGGCTTAAGCCTTATGTCCTCGAAGCGAGATTCGGTCTGATAAAGGCCCTGAATGCCCTCGAAAGCTGGGATAAGGTTAAGGAACAATATGAGACCATTCTGAAAATCGACGATCAGAATACAACAGCATTGTACTGGCTTGGAGTTTTGTTATATAACAGGAAGGAATACGACAGTGCAGGCAGGAATTTCGAGAAAATAGTGAACCTGTACCCTATGGATTATGGTTCGGTTATAATGCTTGCATGGACAAAATATTACATTGGTAAAACTTCGGATGCACGCATCCTTTTTAACCAGGCGCTTCTTCTTTCCCCGGATGATGCTTCTGCATTGCAGGGTTTAAATTTGATGAAATGAAACAGATAAAAAAGGACATTGTGAAGCAACAGGGGAAAATACCGGCATATGTCGTGTATGCATTCCTCTGGTCGTTTTTTCTCATTATACCGGTTATAACGAATAATTATGGTGAAGAAGGAAGACTGTCAAGGATCTACTACGACTGGCTGAGGATTGCTCCTTTTTTCATTATATTCCTTATTAACAGCTTTTTTCTGTTGCCCCGGTTACTATTCAGAGGCTTTACAAAGATTTATTTATTTACTCTTCTTCTGACAGTTCTTTCTGTATCTTTTGTATACCAGAAAGCCGAACCTGAATTATACAGGAATGACCCTGAACTTATTGAACAGAGAAAGCTTCGTGATCCACAGTACGGAAGAGATGAGATGAGTCCAGACAGATCACCGGCCAATTTACCCGGGAGTACAGAAATATTTAAATCGCAGACAGGAAATGAAGGCATGAGAAGTGTTACTGCCAGTCGTTCTGCTTTCCAGTTTATCAATACCTTCCTGATATCCCTCCTTATTGCCGGCTTCAATACAGCAATAGCAACAACCAATAAGTGGATAATGGAAGAGCAGAACAGAAGGGAGGTTGAGAAGGAACATATTAAAACAGAGCTTGCTTTTCTGCAAAATCAGATCAGCCCTCATTTTTTTATGAATACCCTTAACAATATTCATGCTCTTGTTCAATCCAATACTGAACTTGCCAAGGATTCTATCCTGAAACTTTCAGCATTGATGAGATATCTCCTTTATGAGTCGGGGAGAGGTACAACAACCCTCAGGAAGGAAGCTGAATTTCTCAGGAGCTATATCAACCTTATGCAGCTAAGGGTCGATAAGAGCGTTAGCATTACCCTTGATGTATCCCCTGACATTGCGGATGTAAACATTCCCCCATTGTTATTTATTTCCTTCATTGAGAATGCATTTAAGCATGGAATAAGCTATCGTGAACCATCATCAATATCTTTCAGGTTGCTCCAGGATAAAGACAAAATTGAATTTATTTCGGTCAACACTATACCTGTCCAATCTGCTTCCGTTCCATCACCTGGAAACGGAGGCATTGGAATCAGCAATATAAGGAAGAGACTGGATCTTCTCTATAAAGAAAGATACCATCTTGAAATAAAGAGGATTGCAAAAGAATTCAGAGTCAGGCTCATTATACCGGTCTTAACACAAGATTGAATTTATTAGATGTTAATTCAGGAATAATTCGATTTGTTGATTCATATGCGCAGGAAAATTTATAAATTTAGCTTATTCATTTATCCATATCATTTAGTTTTCGTTTTGAAGGCTGAAGTTTTTGGCCTGATTCTTGAACTATTCAGGGGAGATAAAAGATAATAAGGGGGAGATTGATATGAAAATCAGATGTGTCGCAGTGGACGATGAGCCGCTTGCTCTTGAACAGATAGGAAATTATATTGAGAGAACTCCATTTCTGGAGCTCGTTTCACTTTGTAACAATGCTCTGAGCACTTTGGAAATCCTGAGAAAAGAGCTTGTCGATCTTATGTTTGTTGATATCAGTATGCCGGATCTTTCCGGAATGGACATGGTAAAATCACTTGACAGTAAGCCTTTAATTATTTTTACAACAGCATTCAGTGAATACGCTCTTGAGGGTTTCAGGGTGAATGCCCTTGACTATCTGCTGAAACCATTTGGGTATACCGAATTCCTGACTGCTGTAAATAAAGTAAAACCAGGGTTCGATAACCTGAAAGCCTCTGTTGAACATCGGGAAGCTGAAATGAACCATCTCTTCGTGAAATCGGGTTACAAGCTTGTCAGGATAGAGCTTGATGATATCAAGTATATTGAAAGCATGCATGAATATGTCAGGTTTCACCTCGTAACCGGGAAACCCGTTATGACCCTGGCCAGCATGAAATCAATTGAGGAGATGCTTCCTTCCGGAAGGTTCATTAGAGTGCATCGCTCGTTCATTGTTAATACCGATTGGATAAAGGTTATTGAAAGGAACAGGATAATCTTTGACAATAACGTTCTTATTCCTGTAAGTGATCAGTACAAAGGCAAATTCCAGGAGTTCCTCAATAAAAACGCACTGGAATAGAGAATTCACCCCTGATTCAACGTTTCACACTTCAGAACACTTCTTATACACAATAATTCCTGCAGTTCATACAATACCATCCAAACTGCTTGATTATTATTGCTTTTGAGTGTAGTTTTGCCTTCCTGAAACGTTTATTTGGATGGAATGGCAATCAACCCCAACCGTATTAAGTTCCTTTTCATCTTCCTTGTGTGCTGGTCTTTATTCCTGGCATTCGGTTGCAGTAATTCCATTTCTGCAAATGAAAAAAGGGGTGAAAACAATGTGATACTCACCCTTGGTTCAGACACCAGGCACATAAACTTCAGATCTTTCCAGAATTCTGATAAAACATGGGGCTTTATTATCTTCATTAACAGCATGCCTTTCAGGCAATATAACAGAATTCCTTATAAAAGAATCCCGAACGGATTTGTTTCCAGGGAAGAAGCCGAATGTGTGGCAGATATGTTTGTCAGACTTATATACGATGGAGTTCAGTCTCCAAAGCTCGATAAGAATTCAGTGGATTCTCTTGGTATAACCCTTGATAAAATGAAAATGCATCGTCCTATCGCTCTTGATTAAATATTCTCTGTTCCGGAGTTCCCCATTTCCCCGCTTTCCCTGATACTCCGGAACAATATCCCCCTTCAATGTGTTTCAGAAGTCAGAAATCGAAAAAACACGAAGGGGGTTTCTTTTTTATACGCATGAACTCACCCCCTCGGTCCCCCCTCTCTGCAAAGCAAAGAGGGGGAAGTCCACGTGCATAAATCGCTCTATATGAATACAATACAAGGGTATCACGAAGTAAAAGTCCCCTCGTTACGTTAGTAGAGAGGGGATTTAGGGGTGAGTTCGTGTACGCATGAACTCACCCCCTCGATCCTCCCTCATTCCCCCTCTCTGCAAAGCAAAGAGGGGGAAGCCCACGTGCATAAATCGCTCTATATGAATACAATACAAGGGTATCACGAAGTAAAAGTCCCCTCGTTACGTTAGTAGAGAGGGGATTTAGGGGTGAGTCCGTGATCTCGATTGGTTTTTTTTGTACAGAAAAAAAAGAACCGCATTCTCTTGTAATTTGGTCCTAAAACTTGCATATTGCATACCGGAATAACTTCTCCGCATCAGGGTAAAACAGAATTTTAATACATGATATCATGAAGAATAATAATTCGGGCAGGAGGGATTTTATTAAGAAAACCACAGCTGCTACACTTGCTTTCACCATTGTACCGCGTCATGTTCTAGGGGGCACAGGATTCAAAGCCCCTAGTGATCAGCTTACCAAGGGTATTATCGGTGTTGGTGGAATGGGTCGTGGTCACATCCCTTATGAGAATACAAAGGTGCTTGCAATGTGCGATGTCGATAAAAGTCACCTGGACCAGGCAATGGCAATGGCCGGCGGGAATGTAACCGGTTACCGCGACTTCAGGGAATTAATTGCACGTACCGATATCGATGTGGTTCATATTGCCACACCTCCCCACTGGCATGGGATCATTTCGAAAATGGCCGCTGAATCCGGCAAGGATATATGGTGTGAAAAACCAATGACAAGGACTATTGGAGAAGGAATTGAAGTAGTTGAGGCAGTTCAGAAGCATGGCGTGATGTTCAGGCTGAACACCTGGTTCAGGTTTAAGGATCCTTTCTACGGTTTAGGCACTACCGTAAAACCTTTAAAAAAACTTGTTGACAGCGGTGTCCTGGGCTGGCCCCTTAAGGTAACTGTAAGCGGAACTACCGGTTATGACTGGAAGTTTTACTGGAGCGGCCTTCATAACCTTCAGCCGATGCCGGTTCCTCCTGAACTTGATTATGATTTCTGGCTTGGCCCTGCACCTTATAAGCCATATAATGTCGAGCGGGTACATTCAAAATTTCGCGGTTACTGGGATTATGACGGAGGAGGCCTCGGTGATATGGGTCAACATTACCTCGATCCTGTCCAGTATCTGCTTGGTAAGGATAACACAGGCCCGGTCTCTGTTGAGATCGATGCTCCACAGCAGCATTATGATGCTGTTGGTTCATGGAGGAGGATTACATACACTTATGCCGATGGCTGCAAGATCATACTCGACGGGGAAAACAGGGATAAGGATGCAGCATATATCGAAGGTCCTCACGGGAAGGTTTACAGGGGATTCAGGTCAGATGTCCCTGATTTCAGGAAACTGATTGATTCACTTCCTGATCCCGAGCCACAGATAGCCACATTCACCGAATCAGTCATTACCAGGAAGAAGTTTGCTCTTAATGAATCGAACGGACATCGTTCCTGTTCTATCGTAAACCTGGGGATTATAGCGCTCAGACTCGGGCGAGACCTCAAATATGATCCTGATAAGCAGCAATTTATCGATGATGAAGGCGCTAACAGGCTGATAAATCCTCCGATGAGGGGACCGTGGAAAATGTAGATCAATTTGAAAATGTGCTAATTTGAAAATGTGCTAATTTGAAAATGTGCTAATTTGAAAATGTGCTAATTTGAAAATGTGCTAATTTGAAAATGATATTAAACAAATGAATAATCTGTAATATGAAACTCACAAGAATATTGATAACATTTCTAATGCTACTGCTGTTTCCGGTTGTTGCTTTTCCTCAGGATCAGAGGACTATGGAAACAAAAGTGGCAGACCTGCTTGCACGCTTTCCGGCAAATGATAACTCCCTTCTCGCAAAGCTTATGGCCGACATGTCTTCACTGGGTGAAGATGGATTGCGGAGGATATGTGACCAGGTCATTCCTGCAGGAGCAGGAGACGATACAAAAAACAGGTTTGCAATTGAAAGTTATTCCAGGTACCTGACCGCAACCGGCCATGAAAAGGAACGCATAACATGGGAGAAGATCTGCATCGATCATGCCAAAAGCGCCGGGGATAACGGAGTGAAGGATTTCTTTATGAAACAGCTCCAGCTTGTGGGAGGAGATGCTTCAGTTGAAGCGATGAAGGAATTCCTTTCCAGCAAAGAGGTTTACGAACCTGCGTTGGCTGTGATTCTTGCATCAGGGTCAAAGAATGCCGAAACTGTACTGGCCGGGTCTCTGGCAAACAGGGATCTTCCCTGTGCAGCAGCCGTAATGAATGCCCTTGCCTCTATGAAGTCAGATAATGCAATTAACGAGTATATCCATTGGACTACTGTTATTGATGTGAATACAAGGGCATCGGCGTTTCATGCAATAGCTATGAGCGGCAGCCCTGCTGCTCTTAAAGTTTTATCTGAAGCTGCAAAAAAGGTTGAATATCATTGGGAGCTGACAGGCGCTGTGGCTGCCCTGCTCGATTTTTCTGACCTGGCAGCTCAGAAAGGAGATATTGAAACAATGGATAAGATTACAAAAACCGTTATCTCCAAAATCAAGGATGGTGCATCTGTCCAGAATAAGAGTGCTGCTCTTGGAATATATACAAAATATCATGGATTTGAAGCTATGCCGCTCCTCTACAAAGCTGCAGCGCATTCAAATTTTAAATATCGTGCAGCTGCAATGCGTTACTCACTCGATATTGAGGGAACGAATGTGGTTAATGGATGGATCAATTATTATAAACGTGCAATCAATGCAGCCAAACCTCAGCTGATTGCCATGTTTGGCGAACGAGGCGATAAACTGGCCCTTCCGCTTATCAATGATGCCCTTGCTGATAAAAAGGACGGAGCTATCCGGGCCGAAGCAGCACGTGCAATTGCAGCAATCAGCAAAAATGAGGCAATAAGCGCACTGGTGAATTATATGATCATGTTCAGGGGCGATAATGATCAGAAAGCTGCCAAAGAGGCTCTCATGACTGTTATGAGAAATGAAGACATAAGGTTTATTCTCCCTGTATTAAAAGAGGAATCCGTTCCTGCTGTCAGAACTTCTCTCGAACTGCTTTCATGGAAAAGGGATCCGAAATACTTCAATGATGTTTTTGCCCTTACATCTTCATCAAATGATACTATAAAAGCCGCTGCAATCAAAGCATTACCGGAACTTGCCGGTCCCGAACACCAGCAACAGCTTATTGATCTGCTTGGAAAGACTGAAAACGCACAACAGGTTGCTGATCTACAGAACGCCATTGCAATGTCTGCAAATCAGAACGAAGATCCTGAGAAAAGATCAGAACTTGTCATAAGAGCAATAAATACGGACAATAGCGCCACTCTCAGGACAAAGCTGGTCCCTGTACTGGCTAAGACAGGAGGCAGGGAAGCGCTTTCTGTGGTGCTGAAAGAATTTGAAAACGGTAATCCGGAAATGCGGGATATCAGCTTCAAATCACTGACAGGCTGGCGCGATTATTCCGCTTCGTCAGCTCTTTATGAAATTCTTGCCTCAGGCAATAAGACTTTCGGTGAACCTGCTTTCCAGGGATATATAAGGCAGATCAGAACAGCGGCTCTTCCTGATGAACAGAAGTATCTTCTCTTAAGGAAAATTGCTCCTTTTGCAGGGAGCGCTTTGAGAAAGAACGCCCTCCTGTCCGAAATGGGAAGAGTCAATACTTACCAGTGTTTATTCTTTGTTGCCACATATCTGGATGACACTGAAGCTTCGGCTACCGCAGCAAAAGCAGCCATGACAATCGCCCTGCCAAATGTTAATGCACCTGCAGGAATGTATGGTACGATGGTCAGGGATATCCTTACAAAGGTTACGGGTAAGCTTGCCGGCAGTGAAAGCGAGTACGACCGCGAGCAGGTTAACAAGTATCTTGCAGAGATGCCCGCTGATGAAGGTTTCATATCAATGTTTAATGGCAAAGATCTGACAGGATGGAAAGGTCTTGTTGAAGATCCGGTCAAAAGATCAAAAATGAAACCGGCAGAGCTTGCAAAAAAACAGGCGGAGGCTGATACAAAAGTCCCGCAAAACTGGAGCGTGAAGGATGGATGTATCTGGTTCAACGGTAAAGGGAATAATCTCTGTCAGTGTAGATCAATACGGTGATTTTGAGATGCTTGTCGACTGGAAGATAACAAAAGAAGGAGACAGCGGTATCTATCTCCGCGGCACACCACAGGTCCAGATCTGGGATACCTCCAGGACGGAAGTAGGAGCACAGGTTGGTTCAGGAGGATTATATAATAATCAGAAAAATCCTTCAAAGCCGCTTAAAGTAGCTGATAATCCTGTTGGTGAATGGAATACATTCCGGATCGTCATGATCGGAGAAAAAGTATCAGTCTGGCTGAATGGTGAGCTTGTTGTAGACAATGTGATAATGGAAAACTATTGGGACAGAAGCATTCCTATTTTTCCGAAAGGAGCAGATCGAGCTACAGGCTCATGGGACTGATCTTGCTTTCAGGGATATTTATATAAGAGAAATCAGCGATAAAGAATATAATCTCACTCCTGAAGAAAGATCTGAAGGGTTTGTATCACTCTTTAACGGAAGAAATCTCGATAACTGGGTTGGTAATAAAAAATCTTATATTGTTGAAGAAGGTAATGATAGTTGTGAAGCCCGGAGATAATTCAGGAGGGAATCTTTATACTGAAAAAGAATATTCCGATTTTATTTTCAGGTTTGAATTCCAGCTTACTCCTGCGGCAAATAACGGCCTGGGTATCAGGGCTCCTCTTGAAGGTGATGCAGCATATGTAGGGATGGAACTTCAGATCCTTGACGATACGGCACCGGTATATGCAAATCTTCAGCCTTACCAGTATCATGGTTCAGTTTATGGAGTAATACCGTGCAAAACGAGGTTTCCAGAAACCTGTTGGTGAATGGAATTATGAAGAAGTCGAGGTCATCGGAACCCGTATAAAGATAACTCTTAACGGAACGGTTATCGTCGATGGTGATATTGCAGATGCAAGAGATAATGGTACAATGGACCACAAGGATCATCCGGGACTGAAGAATGAGAAGGGTCACATCGGATTTCTGGGACACGGCTCCGAACTCAAATTCCGCAACATCAGGATAAAAGATCTTTCAAAATAACAAGAAATAAAACAATTTTAACCGCAAAGGTCGCAAAGACGTGCAAAGCACGCAAAGGTATTTGCTATCCTTTGCGTGCTTTGCAAAAACTTTGCGTTCTTTGCGGTTAATTTATAGTTTTCTCGTATGAAAAAATTATCCTTTTTAATTTACTGCTTATTTGTTATCTCCTGCGCAGCCGTAAAACCTCCTGAACCTTTCGGTCCGCTGCCAACAGAACGGCAGCTCGCATGGCATGATCTTGGATATTACATGTTTGTCCATTTCACTGTTAATACTTTCACAGATAAAGAATGGGGCTATGGTGATGAACCGGAAAGTGTATTCAATCCCACGGCTCTCGACTGTCGTCAATGGGCTAGAGTGGCAAAAGAAGCCGGCATGAAAGGTATCATTATAACAGCCAAGCATCATGATGGATTCTGTCTCTGGCCTTCGGAATATACTTCACATTCTGTTAAGAATTCACCCTGGAAAAACGGTCAGGGCGATGTGCTTCGTGACCTCAGGGCAGCATGCGATGAATATGGTTTGAAGATGGGAGTCTATCTGTCTCCCTGGGATCGTAACAATGCTGTTTATGGTTCCCCGGAGTACCTTATATATTACAGGAATCAACTCAATGAATTGTTGAAGAACTACGGTGACATTTTTGAAGTCTGGTTCGATGGCGCCAACGGTGGTGATGGTTATTATGGCGGCGCAAGGGAAACAAGGAAGATCGATAATAAAACATATTATGACTGGCCAAATACACATTCAATTGTAAGGGAGCTTCAGCCTTCCGCCGTTATGTTCAGCGACGCCGGTCCGGATATTAGATGGGTGGGTAATGAGCGTGGAATGGGAAGTCTTACGAACTGGTGTCTTCTTAAGAAAGACGAGATGTACCCGGGAGGTGATTTTGCCAGGATACTTGGTGAAGGTCATGAAGACGGGAATTACTGGGTACCCGCCGAAGTTGATGTATCAATTCGTCCGGGATGGTTTTATCATACGAAGCAGGATTCACTTGTCCGTTCTCCTGAAAACCTGATGGATTTGTTTTATTCATCTGTCGGGAGAAACAGTAACCTTTTGCTGAATGTTCCCCCGGACAGGCGTGGCTTGCTTCATGAGAATGATGTGGCATCGCTGATGGGATTCAAAAAGCTTCTTGATGCCGAATTTGCCGTCGAACTGGCAAAAGGTAAAAAGGCAACAACACCGGCTTCAAGGGGAAAAGCATATTCAGCAATGAATGTGATCGATGGCGATCCCGAAACTTACTGGGCAACGAATGATGCAGAAACATCAGGAGAGATCATAATCGATCTTGGTAAAGAGACGGAAGTGAACAGGATTGTTATCCAGGAATTTATAAAGCTTGGCCAGAGAGTGCAGGAATTCACAGTCTCATCGCTCGATAACGGTAACTGGAAGCCTTTGCTTGAAGGAACAACTATTGGATATAAGGTTATCAGGAAATTCCCTGTAACAAAAACATCGCAGATCAAAGTCTCGGTTAAAAAAGCAAAAGCCTGTCCTGCTATATCGAATCTTGAACTTTACAGAGCCCCGGGCCAATAACCCTGCCTCTTTGCCCCTGAGCCTTGCGCTGAAACCAATTCCTCCCTGCTGGCCACCCCTGACCCCCAAGGGGGCGCACGCATTTTCTAAGTACTCTAAGTACTCTAAGTACTCTAAGTACTCTAGGCACTCTAGAGCACTCTAGTGCACTCTAGTGCACTCTCAGTTAACCTTAAACATTCTTGCTAGCTTCACAGCAGCATCGACGGTTTCCCTGAGCGCTGCCCAGTCTTTTTTCTGGACAATCTCTTTTGTGATCAGGTTCGAACCTATACCTACGCATGTAACACCCGCATCGAACCATTCTGTAAGGTTCTCAAGGGTAGGTTCAACTCCCCCGGTTGGCATTATGCTGGTCCAGGGGCATGGGCCCTTTATAGATCTAACAAAATCAGGACCACCTACCGAGTTTCCGGGGAATATCTTAATTATTTCAGCTCCAAGTTCTTCAGCCTGTCCTATTTCCGATACAGTTCCACATCCGGGTGTCCAGAGCACCTTCCTCCTGTTACATACTTTCGCCATTTCCGGATTAAGTACAGGCGATACGATAAAATTGGCACCAAGCTGTATATATAGTGATGTTGTTCCTGCATCGACAATTGATCCCGCTCCCAGTGCAAGTTCAGGAAGCTCTTTTTCTGCCCATTTGTTGAGCTCGCTGAAAAGCTCATGTGCAAAATCGCCCCTGTTTGTAAATTCAAATACCCTGATGCCACCCTCATAACATGCTTTTATTACATTCCTGCATATATCTGCATCCTTGTGGTAAAAAATTGGGATCAATCCTGCTTCATTGATCTTAAGGATCACATCGATTCTCTTGAAACGTGCCATTTTATATTTTTTTGAAAAGAATGTAATATTAAAGAAAAAAATCCTTTTTATGAAATCCTTAACCGCAGAGGACGCAAAGATCCTTCACACTTGTCCACCGCTCGCAGAGTAACCCACCTGAAGATCAGGAACTTCAAAGAATATAATTCGCCCTACATGTTATCCCTGGCCTCCACAGGGGGCGCGACTCTGTGTAACAATTAAAATAATCCAAATGTATGATTCTTTATGTGCCAACCCTGATGTTAACATGAATCTTCTATCTTACTAATAATTATCTTAGCAGCTCGAAATCAATCAATGGTACTAAACTATATCTGGATAGCATTCTTTCTGATCGGCTTTCTTGTAGCCCTTGGACAACTAATCTTTGGAGGTAATACCCAGATATTCAATGACCTGGTTGCTTCAGTTTTTGCCAATGCAAAAACAGGTTTCGAGATATCCCTCGGGCTTACCGGGGTTTTGACCTTGTGGATGGGATTGATGAAGGTGGGTGAGAAGGGGGGTATGGTCAGCGTACTCAGCCGGCTCTTCGGTCCCCTGTTCATAAGACTTTTTCCCGAGCTTCCCAAAGGACACCCTGCATATGGTTCTATCATACTGAATTTCTCTGCAAATATGCTTGGCCTCGACAATGCCGCAACTCCCATGGGTTTGAAAGCAATGAAGGAAATGCAGGAGGTTAATCCCCGGAAAGATACTGCATCAAATGCCCAGATAATGTTCCTGGTATTAAATGCCTCTGGACTGACTATAATTCCGGTCAGTATTATAGTCTACAGGACACAGCTTGGCGCGGCGAACCCGGCAGATATTTTTATCCCTATACTTATTTCAACATTTTTTGCTACTCTCGTGGGACTCATCAGTGTTGCAGCAATTCAGAAAATCAACCTCCTGGATAAAGTCGTAATTGCATATATCGGTGGTCTGACGGCTCTGGTAATCGGTATAATCCTATATTTCAATTCTCTGCCCAAAGAACAGATAACAGCTGTATCGACTTTTGCAGCAAATTTTTTTCTTATATCGGTGATAGTGTTATTCATAGTGATGGCTTTAAGGAAGAAGGTAAATGTCTATGACGCTTTCATTGAAGGAGCCAAAGAGGGATTCAGTGTTGCTGTCAATATAATTCCTTTTCTTGTTGCTATCCTTGTTGCAATAGGGGTTTTCAGGGCTTCAGGAACAATGGATTTTATCATTGCGGGTATTAAATCGTTTTTTGAATGGATAGGGTTTGACACCAGGTTTGTCGACGGTTTGCCTGTTGCTTTCATGAAACCTCTCAGCGGCAGCGGTGCACGCGGATTGATGATCGATGCCATGAAAACCTACGGACCGGATTCATTTGCAGGAAGATTGTCCTGTACTCTGCAGGGAGCAACAGATACTACTTTTTATATACTTGCTGTTTATTTCGGATCGGTAGGTATTAAAAATGCGAGGTATGCTGTAGGATGCGGATTGCTTGCCGATCTTGCGGGAGTCGTTGCAGGAATATTTGTTGCATACTTGTTCTTCGGATAAAAAACGGCTTCTGGCTTCCGGCAACCGGTTTCCGGCGAAACCTGAAACCTCTGAAACCTGAAACCTCAGAAACCTCAGAAACCTCATGAAACCTCTGAAACCTCTGAAACCTCAGAAACCTCAGAAACCTCTGAAACCTCTGAAACCTGAAACCCTGAAACCTCTGAAACCTCTGAAACCTCTGAAACCTCTGAAACCTCTGAAACCTCTGAAACCTCTGAAACCCTGAAACCTCTGAAACCTCTGAAACCTCTGAAACCTCTGAAACCTGAAACCCTGAAACCTCTGAAACCTCTGAAACCTCTGAAACCTGAAACCTCTGAAACCTCTGAAACCTCTGAAACCTGAAACCTTAACTTAATATACCTGATAGTATGAGTATTTTCCTTACCTCACTCCTGGTCGGGATATCTATCCTTGCAATAATTCTTCTTACATCAAAGCTGAAGCTCCAGGCTTTTATCGCCCTTTTCATTGTGTCTGTCTTCCTGGCTTTTACAGCTCTTCCTCCTGAAAAAGTAGTATCCACGATAAAGGAAGGTTTCGGGAATACAATGGCTTCGATCGGCTTCCTTATAATACTTGGGGCAATGATCGGGATAACACTTGATAAGACCGGAGCAACAGTGAGCATTGCAAAGTTTATTCTCTCTAAAACCGGGGAGAGCCGCAGTCCCCAGGCAATAGGCATAACCGGTTTTATCGCCGGGATTCCTATATTCTGTGATTCAGGGTTCATTATTACAAGTGGCCTGGCACGGTCATTCAGCGCCAAATCGAAAATAGCGATGCCGTTTATGGCAACAGTCCTGGCAACTGCCCTTTATTCCGTGCATTGCCTGATACCTCCACACCCTGGCGCTCTTGCAGCTGCTGGTATGGTTGAAGCTAATATAGGATACCTTATTATTGCCGGGATACTTTTTGCCGTACCTGGAGCTGTAGCAGCATTTTTCTGGAGCAGGTGGATGACTAAAAACAAAAACTATCCGCCGGCTGCTTCAATTGAAGTTGATCCTTCTGCACAATTACAGCACCTGCCTTCGCCTTTACTGTCATTTTTACCAATAGTGGTCCCTTTGTTTCTGATTACACTCAAATCTCTTATTAACCTTGTTGATACAGAAGGCTCCGGTATTCTTTATAAGATTTTTTATTTTCCCGGTGAACCGGTATTTGCGTTGGCAATTGGTGTAATTCTTTCAATGCTCCTGGTGAAAAAGAAAACCGTTTCCTCAATGAACTCATTGTTTACTGAGGCGATCGAAAAGGCAGGCCCGATACTCATTATTACTGCTGCAGGAGGAATGTTCGGTATGGTTATCAAGGCAACAGGTACTGGAGAAGCGCTGGGAAAATTCCTGTCCAATACTTCATTAGGGCTGGCAGTCCCGTTTCTCATAGCTGCAATAATGAAGACCGCCCAGGGTTCATCAACAGTTGCAATTATTACTACTGCTTCATTTGTCACCCCGATGCTCGGGATACTGGGACTTGATTCTGAATGGGGAAAGCTCCTGGCTATGCTTTCGATGGGAGCAGGCTCGATGATAGTCTCACATGCCAATGACTCGTATTTCTGGGTCATATCCAACTTCGGAGGAGTTGAACCGACGGTGAACCTGAAGGTCTATTCCAGCTCGACAATTGTTATGGGTGTTACAGTTTTTGCATGTGTTTGGTTATCTTCGTTACTTATTTTGTAAAACCTTTGTGTCCCTTAGTGAGAACCTTCGTGTCCCTTTGTGGTGAATGAAGGGTAATGCGGAAAACTTATTATGGATGCAAGACAAATAGCTGAAGATATCTTCAGGGCCGGGGTGAACAGTGTTCTTCCTTCCAACCTGATTCCTTCCAGGATTAAAATTGAAAACAATTCCCTTGTCATATCCGGACAGTTTTTTCCACTTGATAATATCCAGAATATATATGTTATCGGAGCCGGTAAAGCCTCAGCTCTTATGGCAGCCTCGATTGAGGAAATTCTTGGCGACAGGATTAAAGACGGCCATATAATTGTAAAATACGGGCATTCATGCAGACTCAAATATATTAAGGTAACTGAAGCAGGGCACCCGGTTCCTGATGAGAATGGCTTCAACGCTACAAAGTCAATACTTAAAATTGCCTCAGGGGCCGGCATTGGAGATCTTGTGCTCTGTCTTATTTCCGGAGGAGGATCGGCGTTGCTTGCTGATAATCCTGAGGGATCCACACCAGCGGATATGATGAAAATGAATGATCTCCTGGTAAACTGCGGGGCTTCAATAAGTGAAATAAATGCTGTGCGAAAGCATTTATCCCATGTTAAAGGAGGACAGCTTGCCAGGACAGTATCACCGGCAACACTCATCAGCCTTATTTTATCCGATGTGCCGGGAGATCCTCTTGATGTCATTGCTTCCGGTCCCACTTCTCCTGATCCGACAACCTTCAGCCAGTCCCTTGAAGTATTACAGAAGTATGATATAATTGATAATGTACCCGGTTCACTTCTCAGGTACCTGGAAGAGGGGAAAAAAGGACTTCATCAGGAAACCCCCGATAAAGATGATCCGGTATTCCTGAAAACTCATAATATCCTTATCGGGACAAACAGGGATGCACTGGAAGCTGCCCGTTTAAAAGCTCTGACCTTTAATATCAATGCTCTTGTTATTGATACGAAGCTCCAGGGTGACGTAGCATCAGTTGCCGATTATCTTGTTGAGACAGCTCTTCAGTTCAGGGATGATGAAAATGAGGTGAAGCCGGTATGCCTCCTTTTTGGCGGCGAAACAACAGTCAGGATGTCAGGAACAGGCGCGGGAGGGAGAAACCAGCATCTTGCACTACTTTCTAGCCATTCTGCTGAAGGAACACCCCGGGATTACGATACTCTCAGGTGGCACTGACGGTAATGATGGTCCCACCAATGCAGCCGGAGCTGTTATTGACTCAGAAACCTTTAGCACTGCCCTGTCAAAAGATCTTGATCCTGAGGAATTTGTCAGGAAATTCGATTCTTTCCATTTTTTCAAGAAAGTTGGGGGACACATCCTCACAGGACCGACGATGACTAATGTGATGGATATCATCGTTGTGCTGGTTCAGGATTAACACATGGAAATTCATATCCTCTCTGATGAATATTTGTCAAAATAGTTTTTCATAGAACAGGTCCTGATTAAAACGATTCGAATTCTTATAATATGTTTCTCGTAGGATTTTTATAATTTGGCATGAAACACTGTCTAATGAAAAGCTCAATAAGAATACTGGAATTAATTATTATCATTGCTTTTACGGGATGTAAAAAGGGAGAACTGCCAAAGCTTACTACTGTTGAATTGTCAGGGATAACAGTTAATGCTGCAGTTAGCGGGGGAACCATTATTTCTGATGGCGGAGCTGATATTATTGCAAGGGGTGTATGCTGGTCATGGCTAGATAACCCGACAACTGCTGATCAAAGCACAAATGAAGGACCTGGTTCGGATTCATATACAAGCAATATTACCGGGCTTAAACCTGGTAAAAATTACTATGTCAGAGCCTATGCAACCAATTCGGTCGGAATTCAATACGGTCAATCAATATCCTTTTGTACGCTGGGTTCATCTCCTGAAATAAGTGATGTTAAGGCATTATATATTGGATTATATGGAGCTACTCTTTATGGAACTGTTAACACCGGTGATTTACCGACTCTGGTTGTTTTCGAATATGGTCTGACTGACACCTATGGAAGTCAGGCTGTGCCAACTCCTTATCCGATAAATGAAAATACACCGGTTGGAATAAGTGTCCCTGTAAATTATTTAAAACCAGGCACTAAATATCATTACAGGATGAAATCGGAGAATGAACTTGGAGTATCCTATTCCGGAGATTATACTTTCACCACTTTAGGTGAGAAACCCAGATTTTCAACAATATCATGTTCATTTTTGACGAGCAGTGCGAAGTTCGAAATTGACATTAATTCCAATATGTTGCCAATTTCTGTTTCTGTTGAATATGGTTTAACCGAATCACTCGGAACCTTTGTTACTTCAGCAGACAGCCCTTTACCCGCAAATACTGCGAAAATTGTGATTATTAACCTAAGCGAATTGACACCTGGAAAACAGTATTATTTCAGAGTGATTCTGACTAATGATGCCGGTAGTAGTGGAACATTTATCGAAAGCTTCAATACTTTCAATGTTCTGGATATTGACAATAACGGGTACTACAGTGTCATAATAGGGACACAGGAATGGCTTACATCAAATCTTAGAACAACCCGCTTCTCCAATGGCGATCCGATACCTAATGTTATAACCGGTTGGAACTCACAATCAACGGCAGCTTATTGTTTTTATAATAACCAGAAATCCAACATCCCATCAGAAGGCAATCTGTACAATTATTATGTTGTGTCAGACGCCCGGAAAGTTTGTCCTTCAGGATGGCATGTTCCAAGTAAAGAGGAATGGACAACCCTGATAAATTATTCCGGAGGAATTCCTGTAGCAGGACCTGCATTACGACATTCAAATTCCACCTACTGGTATTCCACAACAGTCTCAACCAATAGTACTGGATTCTCAGCTAAAGGTTCAGGTGTAAGAATTCCTTCGGGTGAATATTGGGGTTGGAGACATGCAGGTATTTTCTGGACAACCACAGACTTCATTTACGATTCAGCTTTCAAATACCGTATGATAGTATATGGAGACCGGCCGGAAGTTGAATTGTCTTTAGATTCTCCGGTCGCCGGATATAGTATACGTTGCCTGAAAGATTGATTTTGTTTAACAGGTATAGTATAGAGTTGCCTTATCGTTTTATTTTCCCGCAGATCTCGCAGATTAAAATTCCCGCAGATTAACGCAGATCTGAGGTCTAAAACTTTTAATGGCTCAACCTGACTGCAATTGCTTTAGTACTTTTTTGATTATCTTTGTAAGAGTACGTCAACTGTTTTATTAATAAATGGTTATAGATTTTTCTTTTTCAGTAATGAAAAAAATGAACCTATACATATTCATATTGAAAAAGCAGAGAAGTACGCAAAATTCTGGATCGATCCTCTCTTTGTTGCAATTAATTATGGTTTTACAGGCAAAGAGTTAAGAGAGATCAGTGAGATTATTGACGATAATGTTATTCTAATTAAGGATAGATGGGATGAGCACTTTAGCAAATAAATCAACGAATGTCCTTGCATCTGAAGTCTGGTTTAGTAAGGATATGCTTTACGTACGTCTTCGTGATGGAAGAGAGATTGGAGTCCCATTACTGTGGTTCCCAAAATTAAGAAGAGCCAGCGAAGATCAGCTCAAAGAATGTCGAATAATTGGTAATGGCGTTGGTATTCATTGGGAAAGCATTGATGAAGATATATCTGTTTCAGCTTTACTCTAAAAAGCTGTAAAGGCTATAAAAGCTATAAAGGCTATAAAGGCTGTAAAGGCTGTAAGGCAATAAGGCTGTAAAGGCAGTAAAGCCTCTAAAGCCTCTAAAGCCTCTAAAGCCTCTAAAGCCTTGTAATCAGTTCCCTTATCACTCTCACAGCCTCTGCAATCCTCTCATAATTCACAATCGCCAGGTTATCTTTTGGAGTATGAGTGATATCCTGGTTACTGAAGTTCTCGATGAACCAGTTCGAACTTACTGCAATAGCCGGCCTGCCTGCCTGGAGAAAAATGCTGTGATCTCCCTGTACCCAGGGAAGTCCTTCGACGATATTTTGATTGTTTTTGAAGACTGCTGTAAGTCCGTCACTGATAAGGCCGGGCAGCTCAAATGGAGAAAAACATGTAGGTCCTTCTTTGTAACCCATTCCATCGATATTGATATTCAGAAGAATCTCATTGAATTGGCCTGCATTCTGTTCCAGGTACTTCATCTGCCCGGGAACGGCGTAATAATCCTCACCATTGAATGCAACGAATTCAATACTCGTATCTCCCTTCATAATCTTTGAGCAATTCGGATAATAATAATAATGCTGTTACTCCTGTTCCATTGTCAATAGCTCCGGGAGTTCCGATCTTTGCATCGATATGTGCTGTAATTACTATCCTTTCACTCGTTTTTCCTGTCTTTCTTGCAACAATATTATAGGCAGTTTCAGGGATTCGTATTGCCTTTGAAATCAATTCGATCTCTTTACCTGAAAAGGACAGGAGATTTTCACCCTCAACATCTTTCATGTACACTGAAGGGATATCAAAGTCTCCATCTTCAAATAACGGAAATGGGTATACACCACCTGCTACTGAGGCATTCCGGCCTGTCGCACAAACCAATGCGGATGGATTTCCATTCTCAAGGATTGAAATGATCTGCTGATGTTCTTCAGGATTGTAGAAAACAAAGTTTTTGGCATGATCTGTTCAGAGGCGATCTTTCCATACAGCAGGATGATCTTTCCCTTCAGCTCTGAGGTTTTCAGTTTTTCAATGGTATCGATGGCAATAAGCTCTCCTTCTCATGACAGCCATTTGAGTAAGGGGAGGAGAAGACTTCAAAAAACTGGTCATTGCATCTGAGGGTGGCTCCATCCGTTCTCCAGTCAATAACGGATAGCTTTGTTTCTTCAACTGTCCATCCATTTTTCTTAAATTCATTTTTTGCATGCTCTGTCGCCTTCCTGTTCCCTTCACTGCCCACACTGCGACCGGGAATATCTGAACAAAGAAAGTTCATGTGCTTCTTAGCCTGGTTCATTAGTTCTTTTGACATACCTGTTTAATTAACGATTAATACTTCACAAAATTAGAACAGCCTTGTTAACGAAATTGTAAAAATCAGACAATCTGAGGTTGTAAAGGTTGTAAAGGTTGTAAGCACTCTGCATCCTCAACAAATTCTATCTGTTTTCCCGCAGATTTCGCTGATCAAAATCCAACGCATATTACGCAGATAATTCATAAAAGCTTTAGAGAGCAGAAGTTTCTTCATGTTTTACCAAAACGCATCAGGAATGATGCAATCGATTTTTCAAACAGCTTCAGCCCTTCGAGTGTTACAAATTCATTTTCACTGTGACTGTTACCTGCTTTCCCCAGGCCTCCCCAGATATATGGGATTTCAAGAATATCGCTGAAGATGTAATAAGGAGTGGCGCTTGGTATAAGAGGCCAGACCTGGGGCTCGACATTGAATTCCCGATAAGTGTTTATGAGATCGGAGACAATTTTTGAATCACCAGGAGTGCGCGAGGCAGGATATTTTGCCAGCACATCAATAGCTATGTCATTATATCCTTTTTCATCAAGATGCTTCCTGATCAGCCCTGTCATACGCTCAGGTTCCATTCCGGATGCCAGGCGAAGGAGTAACCTGATACTGGCCTTTGGCATTATTACATCGCCGTCAGCATTGGTCAGAGTACCGATATGTAAAGAAGGAGAGAACAGGTACTTGCGTAATAAATCGATGCCCCTGTCTGTCAACCTGAAACTTGCCGATCCGAGTTTCTTAAGAACAAAATCTTCATCAAATACCGCAGCTAATTCTTCCAGCAGTCTTTCATCCTCAGCAGATGGTGGAATCACATCATCATAAATGCCATCTATCAGAAGATTTTCATTTTCGTCCATCAGAGTATTCACTGCTTTCAATAGTCTCCAGACCGGTGATGATATCCATGCTCCAACACTGCTGTGCAATGGTTTGATTATTGGTCCGCCCCAGTCTCCTCCCTCGCAAATCAGATCAAATTCAAGCATCCCCTTGCTGCCCAGGGAAATTATCGGTGCATTCACATCTGTGCCATATTCAGCCCAGAAAGGCTCGAAACCGGCGTCTGCCTTCGCTTTTAAAAAATCTTTATTATTAAGGATGAACCTTTTCAGACCGGGACTTCCTGTTTCCTCTTCACCCTCGATAATGAAAATCAGGTTAACCGGGATGTCCCCGGTTTTTTTGAAAGTATCAATAACATTGATGAAAGCCATAAGCGGGGCTTTTGAATTACATGCCCCCCGTGCGATGATTGATTCGCCTATGTCAGGTAAATCCATTATCTCTGCAGCGAAAGGATGAGAAATCCATTTCTGACCTTCTACAGGCTGGACATCATACATCCCATAAACAAGCAAAGTCCTTTGTTTACCGGAATTAAGCTCAGCAAATATTAAAGGGGCATGATCATCTTCTTTAAAAAACTTTACGTCGGCGCCGAGATTTTCAAGCTGGATCTTTAACCAATCGGCAGTTTCAGTTAAGCTTTGTTTGATGAGCGAAATACCTGGTAATTTCAGGAACTGCCTTGTCTTATCAATATGTTCCTGGAAATTATCCTCAATGAGACTGTACACTTCATTCATAAATTCACAATTTTCCAATGAAATACACTCCCATTAAAATCCATATTATAACAAATATTATTGCAAGTACTTTAATAGCTGTAAAAATCTTCACTATTCTGGAAAAAAACCTTAATTCGTACGTGACGTCATCAAGTACTATCCGTTTCTTTTCAAAGAATTCGTTCGCTATTGTGAAAACTCTAACAGGGTCAAGATATTTCTTTTCCAGGTAGATCAGATGCTCACACCAGTGATTGTAAAATGATTCTATCCGATTGGTTATCAGAAACCAGAATGCGCTGATAACAACTCCCATCAGACAAAGGCAAAGCGTAATAACAATTACAGAATGTGTGATCTGTGTATCTTTTGGCTGTAAAATGCCGATTACGGTAAGCAGTCCTCCGTTTAATGCTATCATTAAACTATTCTGCTGCCATGTCAGGTTATCATCTTTTTTCAGCATGTCAGCAGTGATCTTATAAGCCTCCAGCGGTAAATCTGCCATACATTTATAGAATTAGGTTAATGACTCTTTAAAGAATAAAATTAAAATTAAAATTCATCACATCTGTCTGTTCTGATCAGAAATGTCTGGCTCTCAGTTTATTTTTATTTGACTTTCGTTTTTTTGTGGCATAACTTTGATATTGAGATATAAGATCTTCCCTGTATTATATTACAGAAGATCGTGAAATGTTTGTCTGATCAGTTCATTTTATAAACATAAATCTTATCAAAATGCCAAATGAATTTATTCTGAATGCCGACGACGCAAAAGCCAAAAATCAGGATCTGGCAAAGATCCTGCACGTAACACTTGAAAAGAATGCCGAAGGAATCGAAACTCTCAGAAGAAAACTTTCGCATTCCTACCGGTTCATTATCGTACTTTCAGTATTGATCTTCCTGACAGGCATAGCCTTGTTAAGCGTGCCGGTCTTCTCCGCTTTCAGTGGTAAAATGGACAATTTTGAAGCATTAATTGCCGGTGGCTTTGGAATAGCTGACCTCATAGGTCTCGGGCTCTACGGGCCGATAGAAAAAATTCACAAACTGATGGGGGATATGAGCCAGCTTATTCTTGCTCTGAATTGTAACCAGGTTCAGACAAGCCTGAGGTTAATGGAAATAGATGTCCTGAATGACCGGGCATCAATCGGAAAGGCAGCAGAGAGTATCTGCAAATCGACTGAAAGTCATATCAAATCAATTGAGAAGTATTTCGAAATGGCTAAAGAGCTTAGTAAGGTGGGTAGGTCACTTAAAACAATTTCAAATGGAAATGGTACTGTCCCGTCCGAACCTGCAGGTACGAAAATAGTATAAATTCCAGAGAACCACCGAGTTACATCTGTGAAACTCTGTGTCTTCTCTACTGAGACTCTGTGTAATTTAGTTTCTTATTGATGTTCCTGATGTGGCAGGTGTTGCACTATGTCGGTTAAAGAACTTTTAACCTCTTCATTATTATCATATCTATTTCAGGGTTCTTTTCAAACAATCTTTTTCGTATTATTGTGAAGAACCTGAATTCCTATGAAAGCTCTCGTCCTTGAAGAATACAAAAAGCTGGTATATAAGGATGTTCCTGATCCTGTAATTGGTGATGATGAAGTACTTGTACGCGTCAAGGCCTGCGGCATCTGTGGTTCGGATGTACATGGATACGACGGCAGCACAGGACGAAGAATTCCCCCGATTATTATGGGTCATGAGGCATCCGGAGTCATAGAAAAGACCGGCAAAGATGTTAAAAACTGGTCTGTTGGCGACAGGGTGACTTTCGATTCAACCGTATATCCGCTGAATGACTGGTACACTCTCGAAGGTCATTATAACCTCAGCGACAACAGGGAAGTGCTTGGTGTCTCACCCGGAACTTTCAGGAGGCACGGTGCTTTCGCTGAATACGTTGCAATACCACAGCATATTCTATACAGGATCCCCGATTCTGTAACGTTCGAACAGGCTGCAATGGTCGAGGCTGTCGCCGTTGCCCTTCATTCAATAAATATTGCCGGTATTAAAACCGGTGACAAGTGCGTTGTTGCGGGAGCAGGCATGATCGGGACTTTTATTATCAAGCTTCTTGCAATATCAGGTGCTTCAAAGATTATTGCTGTCGACATTGATCCGCTTAAGCTCGAAATAGCTAAAAAAGCCGGTGCAACTGATATGATGTTACCGTCTGACCAGGTAATCTCAAAAATTTCTGAGCTCTCAAACGGAAGGGGAGCCGATATTGCTTTCGAAGCTGTGGGTAGTAGCGAAACAGTTAACCTTGCAATTGATTGTACCCGGAAAGGTGGTAAGGTCGTACTTGTTGGCAATACATCGCCAACGGTAGAATTTCCTCTTCAAAAGGTGGTGACGCGGGAACTGAAAGTTCTTGGCAGCTGTGCTATCAGAGGCGAGTATGAGGTTGTGCTCGATCTGCTCAGGACAGGAAAAATCAGGGTAGACGACCAGATCTCTGCAATTGTTCCGTTATCAGAAGGTGCTGCCTGGTTTGAGAGGCTTTATAAGAAGGAAAAAGGATTAAATAAGGTTATATTGGTTCCATAAAAAAGTCCTGCAGGTCCTGCAGGTCCCAAGACCTGCACGATCTGCACGACCTGCACGACCTGCACGACTGCACGACCTTAAAAAAAGATATTATGTCAGAAAGAATATTCAACATCTCGATAGCCGGCTGCAGCCGTGTTGCACATCTGCATGCAAAAGCCATCCAAAACATACCGGATGCCAGGCTTACCGGAGTATGGAGCAGAACACGCTCAAAAGCCGATGAGTTTGCCGGTGTCTATGGTACCAGTGCATATGATGATGTTGCCTCAATGGTAAAGGAGAACAACACTGATCTGGTAATTGTCTGCAACTGGCATCCATATCACCTTCAACCGGTAATCGAAGCAGCAAAAGCCGGTGCAAATGTGCTTGTTGAAAAACCTCTCGCAGCCGATCTGAAGGACTGCGATGAAATGATAAAAGCTTGCAGGGAACACAATGTAAAGCTTGGTGTTATAAGCCAGAGACGCTGGCTTGAGCCGGTAAAGCGCATTAAAGATGCGATTGACAACGGTAGACTCGGTAAACCGGCACTTGCAACCATTACAATGCTGGGCTGGCGCGATAAGGCATATTATGATTCTGATCCCTGGCGCGGCTCCTGGAAAAGCGAAGGAGGAGGAGTCCTGGTGAACCAGTCACCTCACCAGCTCGATATAATGCTCTGGTTCATGGGCGATGTGGATGAGGTCTATGGTCAGTGGAGCAATGTTAACCATCCATATATCGAGGTGGAGGATACCGCTGTTGCCATAGTGAAATTCCGGAGCGGCGCGATCGGCAACATCCTTGTCAGCAATTCACAGAAACCCGGTCTGTTCACGAAGGTGCATGTGCATGGTGATAACGGAGCATCTGCAGGCGTTCAAACTGATGGTGGAGCCATGTTCATTGCAGGCAAGACGGGAATGGCCGAACCACCATATAACGATATCTGGACAATTCCCGGTGAAGAAGGTATGTTAAAGCAGTGGGTAAAAGAGGACAGCGACAAATTCTATAGCTGCGATCCGACTGTCGCCTATATGCAATACCAGATTCAGGATTTCCTGGAGGCAATCGAAGAAGGGAGAGAACCCCTGTCAAACGGCGAAGCAGGAAGAAAAACAGTGGAATTGTTTACTGCAATCTACCGCTCCAGCCGTGACAATAAGCCAATCAAGTTCCCCCTCATTCCTGAACCAGGTTTGGACGGGAGGAATTTTTAATTTAAGTAATACTTTTAAGGATCTTTTTAACCGCAGAGGACGCAAAGTTGCAGCGCGCAAATGCCAACCCTCGCAGAGAGCGCAAAGTAGTGAACAAGCAAATTGAACCCTGAAACCCTGAAACTCCCGACGCTTACGGTCGGGATTTCGCTTCGCTCAACCTGAAACTCTGAAACTCTGAAACTCTGAAACTCTGAAACTCTGAAACTCTGAAACCCTGAAACATTATGCCTCTACTCATCGTCATCCTCGGAATCGCTCTTCTACTGCTGCTGATTCTCTACTTTAAGATAAACTCATTTCTCGCATTCATCATAGTATCACTTGCCGTGGCGCTTGCAGAGGGAATGACACTCGACAGCGCAATAAAATCAATCGAGAATGGTATTGGTACGACAATGGGCTTCCTGGTTCTCATTCTCGGGCTTGGCTCCATGCTAGGGAAACTTGTCTCAGAAAGCGGAGCCGCACAGAGGATAACGACAAAGATGGTTGAGGCATTTGGCCTGAAACATATCCAGATCTCGCTAATGCTGACCGGATTCATTGTGGGGGTCTCTCTCTTTTATGATGTTGGGTTCTTTATTATGATCCCACTGGTGTTCACAGTTGCTGCCGCGACAAAGCTTCCGCTTCTTTATGTCGGACTGCCGATGCTCGCATCGCTTTCTGTTACGCATGGCTACCTGCCGCCTCATCCTGCCCCCACAGCTATAACAAATCTTTTCGGTGCGGACCTTGGAAAGACTCTTGTTTACGGGATTATTGTTGCCTTTCCGGCTATCTTTATTTCAGGTCCCATCCTTTCAAAAGCGCTGAGCAGGATAGATGCTAAACCGCTCAAAGAGTTTGTTAACGCAAAAGTACTTACCGATGAAGAGATGCCCGGATTCTGGACAAGCTTCTTCTCATCGCTTCTTCCTGTTATTCTTATTAGTGTGGGCACCATAGCCGGTTTACTGCTTCCTGAAGGAAATCTTATCAGGAAAATTCTTGGCTGGATCGGAAACCCGGCTTTTGCAATGCTGCTCTCGGTATTATTCGCCATTTATACGCTGGGCCTGGCAAGGGGCAGGAAGATGGGTGATATCATGAATTCCCTTACACATTCGGTTACCAGCATTACAATGATTATGCTGCTCATTGCTGGCGCTGGTGCATTGAAGCAGGTGCTGGTTGATGCCGGTGTCAGCACTTACATCGGGAATCTTCTCAGCGGAAGCACCATCAATCCTCTTTTCCTCGGATGGCTGATTGCTACAGTTCTCAGGTTTTGTGTCGGTTCAGCAACAGTAGCTGGTATTACTACTGCCGGGATTATTCTCCCTCTTGTATCAGGAGGAACTGTAAGCCCGGAGCTGATGGTACTGGCAATAGGCTCCGGAAGCCTTATGTTCGGCCACGTAAACGAT
Organism: uncultured Bacteroidota bacterium; assembly: GCA_963744745.1. Classification (GTDB taxonomy): domain Bacteria; phylum Bacteroidota; class Bacteroidia; order Bacteroidales; family VadinHA17; genus LD21. The sequence continues at coordinate 1,569,666 of CAVUVD010000014.1, forward strand.
GGAGGCTTCTGGCTGTTCAAGGAATATTTCAATCTTAGTATCAAGGATACGCTGAGATCGTGGTGCGTTATGGAGACCTCAATTGGTATAATGGGATTGATCGGCGTATTGGTACTCAACATGTTTATCTGATTTTTTGTTTAAGAAAAATCATATATTTATATCATGAATACGGTTCTAATCCGAATTCACGATATGAAAAATATAATTGCCACTTTCTTCTTCGTCTTCCTGTCTGTGATTATAAGTGCACAGCAAGGATCTCCGCTGTTGACTCACTTCCGTGAAAACAGGGATATTGAGAACCAGAACTGGGCTATCTGCCAGGACAGCGACAGGGTAATGCTCTTTGCCAACAGGAAAGGTATCCTTTCATTCGATGGCGAGGATTGGACCCCTGTCAGGATTCAGACCACACCATATGCAATGAGGGCAAATCCTTTCGATAACCGCATCTATGTTGCCGGGGAGAATAACTATGGCTTCATTGAAAAAGATAATCGTGGCATCTACAGGTATGAAACTCTTTCCGGCGATTCATCTGACCTGGGCATGATAACAAGGATCATTTTCAATGATTCGCTGGCTTTGTTTTTCGGCGATCATTCGGTGAGCTGCTACAATTTAAACACAAACTCACTCTCATTCCGTATCATCGCCAGGTCTGGTACTCCTTTTACAGGGACATTTATCAGGGGAGAGAAGATTTTTGTTAATGTTGCCGGTAAAGGACTGCACAGGGTGGATGCCGATACATTATTCCCGATTGTAACAGGCTACCTTACGGAGAGAACAGATATTCTTTTTTCACTTCCTTTTGACAAGGACAGGGTTGTCCTGGGTTTCAGCAATGGCAGACTTTCCCTGTTCGATGGGATTAAGTATTATAATTATCCTGTAAAGGATGATGGTTATCTTACAGCAAATATCCTTGCCGACGGAATAACGATTGGAGACAGCCTCTATGCCTTTTCAACACTTGGCGGCGGGGCGATGGTTGTGGAGAGGAATACCGGAAAATTCAGGTATATTATTAATAACCAGAATGGTCTGCCCGATGATGAAGTCTTTGCAATTGGCAATGATTCCGGCGGAGGATTGTGGCTATCCCATCCTTTCGGCCTTACACGCGCCGACCTAAGGCTGCCTGTCGGTAATTATGGCATATATCCTGGACTGAAGGGCAATCTTTCAACATCTCTTCAATATAACAATGAATTATATGTAGCCACAAGTGAAGGGGTGTACTATCTTACCCGTGAAAAGAGTTATACTGAAATCGAAGTTGTCAGAAAGGATGACAGCAAAGTCGAGTCACCTGTTATAAATCAGCAACCTGTTAAGGAGATCACAGCGCCGCTTATCCCGCCGGCCAAACAGGAGAATACCCGTAAAGGAATTTTCAACAGGATATTCGGTAAGAAGGGTACTACTGAAGAAAGACAGGTTGAACCTTCTTCATCAAAAACCACGCAGACTTCAGCGGGTCCGGTAACTATAAGGAACATCCCCTCGGCAACTTTCAGAACTGAAAAAGTCCGCCAGCTCAAATCGATTGATTATGTATACAAGAAGATAGATGGCATCAATGAAAAATGCAGGCAGCTGGTGCCTACGGAAAATGGTGTGCTTGCCGCTACAAACAGGGGACTGTATGTGATAAAAAATAATAAAGCCTCGGCAATAGTCCCTGACAGGTACATAAATTTTATTACATGGAAACCACAGGCAGGAAAATATGCTGTTGCTGCATCCGACGGTTATTTCCTTACCGGATATTCGGGTGGGAGGTGGAATGTTACTATACCTGACAAATCCTTCAGTGAGGCACTTTATTCAGTTACTGTTGACAGGAATAATGTTATGTGGCTGGGGGGAGATAATAAGGCAATAAGAGCCGAGGAATCATTGGGAAAAGTATCTTACACAAGGTTTACAATTGATAATGGTTTTTTACAAAGGTATTTTCTCGATTATATAAACGATACTCTGTTTCTTTTTACCGAATCATCGGTAAGCGTTTTCGATTCATCTTCCGGTAAATTCATCCCACACAAGACTGTTTCATCAACAGAAACAAGCGAATTCAAATACCCGGTTTCAAATATCCCCCTCATTGTTTCCGGAAACAGATGGATTTATCCTGAACAGCAGGAAAGAATAGGTCAAAAAGATCTTTGTCTGCTGAAACTATTCGACGATGTGATCTCTGTATACTATAACAACGGAAGAATGTGGGTAGTTGATGGAAGCAATAACCTGTTCGGAATAGATTGTAAAAAAGCTTCAGAAATGTCACGTGAAACAGACCTTCTCATAAAAAATATCAGGGACGAGAAAGGGACCGTGTTCGATCTCTCTGATGTGGTGTTTGACCGCGGTGATAACGTGATCAATTTCGATATAGTTGTTCCTGCATATCTTAATAAAAACCTGACAGAATATCAGTATTTCATAGATAAAATAATGCCTGACTGGTCGCCATGGTCAACAAAGACAAGCTATAGCCGTGGTATTCCAAAGCCTGGCAGTTATGAGCTGCTGATCAGGGCAAAAGACCTCTGGGGCCAGGTGGGGGAGCCGGTTTCAATCAGCTTCACAATCAAGGCGCCATTTACCCAGACAACCCTGTTCTATATGCTTTCAATACTGGTAGCTCTGGTTATTGTTTTCCTGATTATAAGATTCAGGGAAAGGCAGCTGCAGGAGAAAAACAGGATACTTGAGGAAAAAGTACGTGAAAGAACAGCAGAGATAGAAGCCCAGAAAGAGGAAATAACCTCCAGTATCGAGTACGCAAGCAGGATACAGATGGCAATGCTGCCCGTTTCCAGCCTGTTCACGGAATCATTCTCCGAATATTTCATAATCTTCAAGCCAAGGGATATCGTCAGCGGCGATTTCTACTGGATAGGAGAGGATAAACAAAACATCTACTTTACAGTAGCTGACTGTACGGGTCACGGAGTTCCCGGGGCTTTCATGAGCACACTGGGTATATCTATACTTAATGATATTATTACTCATAATAAAGACGTTAAGGCCAATACATTCCTTAATCTTCTAAGGGAAATACTCAAGACCCAGCTTCACCAGACGGGGAAAGAAGGCGAGGCTGCTGATGGAATGGATATTTCATTATGTACTCTGAAAAAAAACAGGGAGTTGCTGCAGTTCTCCGGAGCTTTCAATCCACTTTATATACACACAGACGGTGAGTTGAAGGAACTTAAGGCCGACAGGATGCCAATAGGCATACATTATGGTGAGGAAGCGTCATTCACAAATCATGAGGTGAAAGTTAAGAAGGGAGATGTGCTCTACCTGCTCTCTGACGGACTCACCGACCAGTTCGGCGGTCCTGAAGGCAGTAAATTCAAGAAAGCCCAGCTTAAAAAGCTGCTGTCTGAAATCTATTACAGACCTCTTTCAGATCAGAAGAAACTTATCGAACTGGAATTCCTGAAGTGGAAGGGAAATAATGAACAGGTGGATGATATAACTGTAATGGGGTTGAGGATTTAAGGAACTGTTTCGCGTTCCGGAATTAGTTTAATATAGATTATAATCTATTTAATTACATATATTTTAATATAACTCATATTCCATAACTCTAAGTACTCTAGGCACTCTAGGCACTCTAGGCACTCTAGGCACTTTTTTCGCCTTTAACCTTTTGCCTTAAAATAATCCTTATATTTAAAGCCACACCAGTAATTAACAGTTCATTATTCTATTTTCATGAAAATCAAATTTATCGGCGCTTCAAGGGAAGTCACCGGAAGTAAATTTCTTATCACGGCAGCCGGAAAAAGGATTCTCCTTGATTGCGGAATGTTCCAGGGAAAAGGTCTCGAGACCGATAGTATGAACCGCGATCTGATGTTCGACCCTTCTCTTGTCGATCACATCATTCTTACCCATGCACATATAGATCACTCAGGACTTATCCCCTACATGTACAGGCTTGGTTTCAGGGGCTCCATAATTTGTACGAGCGCAACACGCGATCTCTGTTCTATAATGCTGGCCGATTCTGCTTTCATACAGGAGCATGATACAAAAACATTCAATGCCAGGAGGGCAAAAAAAGGATTACCGCTTGTAACACCAATATATACCACAGAAGATGCTACTGCCTGCATGGCACTCTTTATCGGTATACCATATGGTATGAAATTCAGAATCGATGACAATATCAAGGTACGTTTTACAAATACCGGGCATATGCTTGGAAGCGGTGTGGCAAACATCGAGATAAATGAAAACGGTAATAAAGTGAGAATTGCCTATACCGGGGATATAGGCAGACCTTTTGATGAGATACTGGCTCCGCCTGCTCCGTTCCCTCAGGCTGATATACTGATCACCGAATCTACTTATGGTGACAGGCTTCATCCCGCCACGGAAGAAGCAAAAGAGGAACTGCTCCATGTGCTTGTCAACACCTGCCTTAATAAAGGCGGTAAAGTCCTGATCCCGGCGTTCAGCGTTGGTCGTACACAGGAGATTGTGTATGCTCTCAATAACTTCTTCAATGAGGGCAAATTACCTAAGATCGACATCTTTGTCGACAGTCCGCTCGCTGTGAATGCTACTGAAGTATTCAGGGTTCATCCGGAGTGTTACAATGATGAATTTCTCAGGATCATGAAAGCTGATCCTGATCCGTTTGGTTTCGGAAGCCTGTTCTATATCAAAAGGGTAGAAGATTCCAAAAGACTCAATGATCATAATAAACCATGTGTGATCATTTCTGCATCCGGGATGATGGAAGCCGGGCGGATAAAACATCACCTGGCAAATAATATTTCAGATCCTGACAATACTATACTTGTTGTTGGTTATTGTGCACCGGCTACCCTGGGAGCACGAATCGTAAGAGGCGACAATGAAGTCTCAATACATGGCACTGTGCATAAAGTAAGGGCCGAAATCCGGAAAATAGAGTCATTCAGCGGTCATGGCGATTACAGGGAGATGGCAGAATTTCTGAATTGCCAGGATAAGTCGCTCATAAGGAAAACCTTTGTCGTTCACGGTGAATACGAAACCCAGAAAAAATATGCCGGATTCCTGCAGTCGGAAGGATTTAACAATATCGAAATCCCATCGAGAGGGCAGGAGTTTGAAATTTAATTAAGTACATGTTTCCCGCAGATCACGCAGATTAAAAACACGCAGATTTCGCGGATATTAATTAGCGAGGAAACAAGCGGTCAGGTAGCCCTCCGCTCTGAGCCCTTCGCCCTGTGCCCTGTGCTCTTCGCCATCACTTTCCCAGCATGTACGTCCTAAGCTCCTTCCTCACTGCCTTCCAGTCAGGGGCAAGCCCGGAAAGCAGCCTGTAGAAACCTGCTCCATGATTGTGTTCCTTCAGATGGCAGAGCTCGTGCAGTATCACGTACCTTACGAACTTGTCAGGAAGCCTGATCAGTTCAGTATTAAGAACTATCACACCCCTGTTGGAACAACTGCCCCAGCGGCTTTTCATTGTACGTATGTTAAGCCTGGTTACTTTAAACCCATATGACTCTTTTTCCCTCAGAATCTCTCTTAACCTTTCAGGGAAAACCTTACTGGCTTCATGACCTGTAGGCCTGGTATAGTATGTGCCGGACTGCCTCAGGTGTATCGGGCCGGGCAGTACCGAGTTCAATCGTACTGCCGGTAAACCTGCAATAGGGTTTATCTGATTTTTCTACCCTGAGAGTCAGTTCTTTACCCATGAACAGGTGCTTCTCCCCATCGGTGAATTTTCTGACGGGATTCATCACGTTTTTGCTTCTGATACCTTCCGTGTGCCGCAGAATCCATGAAGATTTGTCGCTAACGAGCTTTGAGATCGTCCTGTCAGATGTCCGGTAAGGTACCCTCACTATCACTGAGGCATCGGGAAGAATACTTATTGCCAGTGTCCTTCTCGATGAGTAGATAACTTTATATTTTATATCCTGCATTTTGTCGCTTAAAAATCATCCTGTCTGCACATATCTTTACTGCAGGAAAATGTTTAATCAAATTTCTGAAAAAGATCTGAAGCTATAGTTCCTTTTTTCAAGGTATGACAGCACTTCATCGAGCTTGTTATAGAATTTATCTGACCTCCGTGGATCCGTGCCAGGATGTACAAGCATTATATAACCGTTCATACCTTTCCTGGTTTCATAACCGATCATATTTTTCATGATCGAATCGCTCGAATAATATTTTGCACCGGGAACAGGAATAGTCCAATCCTGGCTTGTTATTGTACCGGAAGATATATTAACCAGTTTAACCTGTTCAGCTTTGCACCATTCAGCAATTGTTTTATTATGCCATTCATAGGGTGGCATAAATATTAAAGCCGCTTCCCTTTCAATTCCAAGTTCCCTCAGAGCTTTATAATTATCATAGAGGTCTTTGATGAATTCCTCTTTTGTTATAAGCAGGGAATCACGCTTTTCCCAGGAACAATACAACAAATGTTTGTCTGAATGCGGACCAATATAATGTCCTCTTGTTGCTACATTTCTGACAATACCCGGATGAGTTTCGCAGAAATCACCTGTCAGGAAAAAGGAGGCTTTTACCTTATGTTTATCGAGAGTCTGAAGTACTGTTTCGAAACCATCATTCTGATCGTGTGCGGTAAAGCAAAGCCATATTTCCTTTTTTGTTGTATCCATCCTGGTAATTGCACCATGACTCGTTACAATATTCCTGTTACCCGATGACATCTCGGACAGATAATACACGAGACATGCAGTTCCGTCCATTGTACATTCATTGCTCGTATAATCGCCGATATCGTCATGATATGTAGCCATTGTAGTCTGAAACATTGCATACGGATCCTCACCTGTGAGGCCGACGTATTTGCTGTGTGATGCAAATATTGTAGGGTACACGGGTCCGTCAACAAGACCACCATATACCTGTCCGCCCTTAACAACATACGAAGAATGCGATTTCTCAGGCCAGTCACCATTCTCCGGCATTCCGACGATCATGCTTGTACCCCATGGGTTACAGCCGAACAACCAGTCGCGATGAGCAGCTTCAAGCTCAGTGTATGATTCGTCGCCCGAGATTTCTGCATAGAGATGCGCCTGGGTTATAAAACCGGCAACAAGATTATTGGAACACCATATAAAAGGTATACCAACATAAAAAGGATTCTTCTCTGCCCTGATCCTGATCGTATCAAGCCCTCGCTTCATATATGCCAGGAAGGTTTTATTGTTGGTCTCATGCCTTGCTATACCCGGGTGCCCCATATTTACAAAAGGATACCACTGATAATGTCTGGCGGTGTCGCTTCCCATCCATGGAGTAACCGGTTCCATTTTCCCGAATGATACTGCATGATCCATGTATTCCTTCTCACGGGTCAGGTTGAAGAGCTCTATTGCTGCCAGCTCCATGTCGTCAGTCCAGTTATCTTCCTCATAGAAATATGGCGCTCTTCCAGGCGCTGTCTGGCATGCACCAGGATGCTCAAGACCGTAGGAGAAGGCTGCCCTTGCTTTCTTTTCAAGTGAAGCTGCCATTACCGGATCATCTTCCTTCAGAACCTTTGAAGCACGTGCAAAGGCAGAAGCGAATTTACCGGCTGTTGATGCAATACCCGTAGCACGGTTCTTATATTTGAAAACACCCTGGGGTTCACCTGTGCAAAGGTAAAGGGGTCTCTCCAGCCCTTTACCATAATCTGCGGTGTCGCCAACTGGCATCCTGAAACCGATATGATCACGGTCATCAGCCAGCTGATTGTACATTACTCCATCCCGGGGATTCATTTTCAACAACCAGTCGAGTCCCCAGAGACTTTCATTAAGCACATCGGGAAGACCATCGGAACCAGATAGCCCATTTGCCTGGTATTCATCTTTAAAAACTCCGGGATTCTCTGAATATGCAAAGAGCATCTGGTAAACGGCATTTGCAGAAGTTGCAACATACTGGAGGTAATCTGCCGCGTCATGCCAGCCGCCAGTTGCATCTATATGGGCTGAATCTCCTTTTCCATATATTTCATAACCATCATGTGTATGGCATGAATCTTTCAGCCACGGATTGAAACCGCATCTCTGCTGCCTCATATAATTAAGAAGGTAATCGGCTGTGCCATCATACACATTTTCAGCGATCCTGAATTCAGGAGATCCTGTTTTTCCTGCAACAATCCTGAAGAGCCCGGTATCCTTCAGATCAGTAAACCTAAACCTGTAACATGAAATAAACTGATCGAGCGGTTCTGATTTCTGAGGATTTTTTACAGTCAGAACGACTTTGCCTGAACCGGCTTCAACAACATCGAATTTCCTGATTGTGGTTTCAACAGCGCTGATGAAAACAGCTGTTTTGACTTCAGCAGGACGATATCCCACCTGGTTGATCCTGATCCAGGCATTATTATCCTTACAGGAGAGCAGGATGACCATAAGGCTGAGAGCAACAAAAATATTTCTCATAATGAATTTTTAAGGAGTAATGCAATTTACGAAAAAGGCGTTCTGTCTTTTCAATTGTTAAATGATTTTAAGAATTATTACCATCATTGTTAAAGTTCTGATAAAATGAATGTTTCAGCGAATCCTTTTAGAATATCCATTGTTATCTACTCATAAAACAATTAAAAAAACTAAAAAAATTGAGTTATGAAAAAAGGAATGAGATTTTTAGCAGTAGCCGCATTGTCAGTAGCCATGACAACGGCGTTTGGGCAGACAGGTTCACAGGGGTCATCAGGATCAACAGGATCAGGGTCCAGCTCCGGAACAGTTCAGCAAGACAAGACACAGTCAGGTCAGGGGACAAGGCAGGATGACCCGACACAGAGCACCCAGTCAGGGACTACACGCCAGGGACAGTCTGGAACCCAGTCGGGAACACAGTCAGGAACACAGTCAGGACAGTCCGGTACAACCCGTCAGGGTCAGTCAGGCCAGTCTGGAACCGGAACTCAGTCAGGAACCCAGTCACGTCAGGGACAGTCAGGACAGGGTAGCCAGGGCATGGGTGCAGGATCTGCAGAAGCTAAGGTAAAAACTGAAGTTCAGTGGATGAAGTCTGAATTCAATCTTACCGATCAGCAGGAGCAGAGGCTTCATGATGTACTTCTGAAGTATGAAAGCCAGAGTGCAACAGGTGCTGATGCAAGCAAAAACAAAGATGAAAAAGAGAAGGAAATAAAGGCTATCATCGGTGAAGACAATTTCAAAGTCTATAAAGAAAAGAAGAAAGATAAAGATGACAAGTCTGGCTCCAGCTCATCAACACAGCAGAGGTAATCTCTGTAGCGTTGACCAATTCAGATTAACGGGAGGTTAAATATAGACGGGAAGCAAATTGCTTCCCGTCTCTGTTTTATAATTATTCGTTGTGCAGGGTTAGGATGGTAATTTCAGGCGGCATCCATATCCTGAAGGGAATGGCAAGAACCCCTAACCCACGGTTTACATAATGAAACTGATCTCCGCTGGTATAAAGCCCATTCCAGTTCGGGTAAAAGTATTGTGAAGGGCTCCATTTAAGTTTTTTTGTCATTATGCCCAGCTGCATGCCATGCGTATGACCGGAGATGCTGAGCTTTATTTCATTGTGTTTTCCCTGGATATCATTAAGCCAGTGGTTGGGATCATGCGTTAATAATATTTGAAAATCAACACTGTCGAGTCCTGCAATGGCATTTTCTATACTGCCATGAGTAATATCAGGATGCCTGCCCCCGGTTGTTATGCCGATAATCCCAATAACCGCATTGCCCACTTTCAACCTGGCATGCTCGTCATTAAGCACAGTGTATCCTGAAGCCATGACAAGATTGTTCATTATGATTTTGTGATTCCGGAGTTCAGCTTCGGAATACTCAGGATGATATGATCCGGCATCATGGTTCCCCATAACCGCATAATTACCATACCTGCTCCTTCCTTTCAGCATCACTGTATCATTGCGGCCAAATTCCCTCCATCCGATTGAAATAAAATCGCCGGTATTCAGAATCAGGTCAGGTTCGTAGCGGTTAATCCGTTCAAAAACGTCAGCCAGGGCTTTACCATGATGATAAAAACCTGCAAGATGCAAGTCAGATATATGTACTATCCTCAGTCCCACGAGATCGGGATGAAGGTTCCTTATCTTTACGTCAACATTCTCATACCTGAAATTAAGCTTCCCGCGGAAGGTTCCCTGTCCGATCACAAGAAGAACAAGGAATGAAATGATCAGACCGGCATTGGTGAGCCATCTTATATGCCCGCCTTTTTCCCTTTTGATCCATTTTCCGGTGAAATGGAATATTACCAGCAGGATTCTTGGAAGTACAACAGCGCAGACCATCCCTGCAAGCGCCATAATACTCCAGATATTATCTGGTGTGTCAAAGAAACTGTTATGATTAAACACCTTGATTATCAGTATCCAGAGCCAGATGCTTAAAATAATATGCAGAACCACAAGGACGTAATATCTTGTCCTTCCTGTTAAAAAAAAATGCTGTCTCAGAACTGCCAGCGAAAGAGCCTCCGTTAATATGAGGATAAGAATTATGATCATGAGGAAATAAAACTCAAAATTACTCAATAATAATTAATCCTTAATATTCCATACATTCGTAACCTTAAATAAAGAAATGGCAGAAGTAAAATTTTACGACCCGGCTTTTGATCCCGGAAGTACTCTTACATATTCTGTAATTGGTGCACGATTCCGCGGCAAATGGATCTTTGTAAGACATCACCTGAGGACAACTACTGAGATCCCGGGTGGGCATATCGAGTATGGTGAGACTTCACATGAAGCTGCCTGCCGGGAATTAATGGAAGAAACAGGGGCAGTTCTTTTCACAATTGAATGCATTGCCACATATTCTGTTTATAAAGACGACAAAACAGGATGGGGCAGGCTCTATTTTGCAGAAGTCACCGAGATGGGAGAAATCCCGGATATATCAGAGATTGCCGAAGTCATTTTGGCTGATCACTTTCTTGTACCGAATACACATCCCGATATACAGCCGATATTGTTTGAGAAGATACTTGAGTTTTCTGGCGGGATGAAAACTGAAGATCCCACCTGTTAAGCTTTTCTTTGGAGGATGTCTCAAAAATCCTTTTTAACCGCAAAGTACGCAAAGTTGACGCAAAGCACACAAAGTTAAAATGCTGAAATAAAAGCCTTTGCGCTCTTCGCGAAATTCTTTGCGACCTTTGCGGTTAATGGATTTTGACTTTTGATACACTCTCAAGAAAAAATGAAAAAACAATACTCATATATATTCAAAAGTTACCTTCTTCAGCCACTTCTCCTCGAGCAGCCTGGCTATACGCTTCACGACTGTCCTCCTGATCTCAAGATCGACCGGGAGTGTCGGATCCTGGTGGGCAATGTTTATCCTGGTCCCGATGACAAAGTGTATTTCATCACTCTCCATCAGGAGACGCACAATTTTATCGGCTGGACCTTTGCCGAGCCTGACGCTGTTATTATAGCTTTTCAGTATTTCGTTTACTTTCTGCAGAGTAAGAATACCTTCTGTCACGAGGTCAATTCCATCGATAAAGCTTTCCGGAGGCAGTTCCGGGTCTTCAAATATAAGTTCATCGATAATCTGCCTGTTAAGCTCCCGGGCAATTATATCGGCAGTTGTTCCTCCGCAAAGAATCACTTTCCCTTTATAATCACTCACTTTTGAAGCGAGTTCATTATCCTTTTCTTTTTCATAGGGTGGCCCGGTACACAAGAGCAGTTTCCTGGGCTCGCGGAAATAGATAACAGCGCAGCTTATATCATCCATTGCCTTGTAGCTGTCGTTTTTATGTGCCATTGTCACGATCTTGCCGGCAAGCATTATGGCAGATATGGAGGATTCGCTGGTGACCAGGGAAGATGAATAGGCAGCGATATTCTCCCTGTCCCATCCGAAAGGAAAATTCTCGCTTCCCATACCGCTTTGTGAAACACCATCGGAACACATTATTATACGGTCCTCTTTTTCAGGCAAAAAGGAGCATGCTTTCAGAATTTTCCCGGCGTGCTTGCCTTTTTCAAGAATCACCTTTTTCCAGGAAGGATCAAATATTTCCCTGCCGCGAAGGATTATTGTTCCCGGGTTGTCATATTCCAGAATATTGGCTCTTCCGCTGCTCTCGATATCAATAATTGTAAAGGTTGAATAGCTTATTTTCCTTTCGCTGCACACAGGAAGGGTATTCATTATTATTTCAGCGATCCTGTCTATTTCCTTGTGTTCCCTTGTGAAATTTATGGCCATTGTGGATGTCAGCGTCGCTAGTATATTTGCCTTCACTCCATGTCCCATTCCATCGGATAGTACGGCAATAACCCTGTCCTCTTCCTTTATGTACCGGTACAGAAAGACATCCCCGCAAATGCGCTCTGCATGATGATTTCTCTGCTGGCTGTTTACCTCTATGAAAAAGTTTTTCTCCACTATGGTTTTTTCAGGGATTTAAGATTGCTGGTCTTTGTTTTGTATGATTCGATTATTGAATTAAGCATCTGTTCGGTTTCGGATGCACCTTCACCGAGAAGGAATCCTATTTTTTGAACCATTTCGAGGTTCTTTTCTATGACCTCTGCCACCCTGATCGTTACTTCTTCCGCCTGGACCTCAGGCGAGTAAAGGTCACGAATTATGGCCCCGCACATCTTGTTTTTACGAATCGGGAAAATTGAGATATTCAGCATCTTATCCTCGATGTGCACATCCTTGCTGACTACAGCTTCATCCTCCTTTATTACAAAGGTGAACATATTGTATACATTATATGGGATAAGAGTTTTGATATCAGCGCCTGCCAGTCCGGGTATGACATCCGCTATTGCCATTGCATCTTCACCTATGATATTGATGAAGCTCTGATTCGAGTGGAGTATTTTAAGATTATGATCAACGATTACCACACCTGTCGGGAGCTTCTCAAGCATATTGTTCATCATATCGGAAGCGTTCTGGGCAATATCTTTCTCACGCCTGGCGAGCTCTTCAGATTCTTTCAGGGCTTTTTTGGTCTCGGCAAGCTTCCTGTTTGTCTGCCGGAGGGTTTCAATGTACTCCTGCTTGTTTCGGAGGTTGAAGGTATGGCACATCTCGGGTACAGCAAGGCCTTTTGCCACAGTTGAGGCGAAATCGCGGCATGACATATATCCGCAGGCTCCGCAATTGACCTCTTCATCGGGATTTTCTTTACCAATTATCTTCAATACCTCAGAGATCGCCTCGGCAGGAGGTTCCGGAATTCTCTGGTCATCAGGTGTGAAGGTGCGGGAGAAATCGAGTTTTGACCATTTCTCCATTTCTTTTTCCCACTTTTTTTTATCAAGCTTTTCTACTCTCTTTTCGGCATAATGCCTCACAAGCGATCTCCTCTTGAATCTTTCCCTGTGATGCTGTGTTCCCGGACCAAGCAGGCAGCCATGACAGAAGAACAGGTTGAAATGGTGCCGGATAGTATCAATATGATTATCAAAATCCCTTATGGCCTCAAGTATTTCTTCCTTACCTGAAGCGGTAATAACGCTGCTCGATACCATATCCCTTTTGATTCCTCCTGCCTGGATTATACCTGCGGGTAACGGGTAGAGGGCTCCCCAGTTTCCATGAGGCGGATCGAAATCTGACATTTTCACAAATCTCTCCTGGATGTTCATCTCGTCGAAGAGCTGCCTGAGCTCAACAAAAGTGAGTACGCCATCTATCAGTTTCCCGGAATCATGTGAATATGCTTCATCCTTTGCATCGATACATGGTCCAATCTGTACAATCGCAACTTCCGGTCCATACATTTCCCTGATCACCTTTGCCGTAGCGATCATAGGTGATACAAGAGGAGCTATATTGGGCACAAGGTCGGGATTGAACTTCCGGATAAGCTTTACCATTACCGGGCAATTGGCGGATATGTAATATTTGCCTTCTGATCTTTCAAACAACCGGGCATAAGCTGCAGCTATCAGGTCGACCCCGAATGAGACCTCGTGGACGTAGTCGAAGCCAAGACCCCGCACCATGGCAACAAACTTCCTGTAATCAGTTATATCTTCGAACTCGGATGCAATTGTGGGATCGATGAGAGCTGCAGATTTCCTGCCGGAGTTAAGCAGGTCTTTTACTTCGTCACGTGAATCCCGGAAGAAAATAGCTTTTGGAGTACAGGCGATATAGCAAAGGCCGCATCCGATACACCTGTCAGGCATAATATAAGGATGTTCCTTTTGCGGTTTGACCTCAATGGCGTTCACAGGGCAGACCCTTACGCAGGAATAAGAGTTCCTGCATTTTTCATCATTGATATAGACAACTGGTTTCCTGTAAGTCATTTAAAGTTGTTATCAGGTGAGCTTACCAAATTCTTTTTCAAGTATACCTTCGATCTTTGACAGCGTTACCCCCTCAAAACTCTCCCCGTTGATCATGAGGTTTGGACCGTTGCTGCAGAGACCCATACAACGGGCGCCGCGGAATATAACCCTGTCCTCAAGATGGTTTATGCGGAGGTAATCCTTGATGAATGTCACTACATCCTTGTTTCCTCTCGAGAAACAGGAACTGCCCAGGCAGATATGCATTTCAATTTTACGTGTCATTTACTGTTCATGAATAAACACAAGCCAAAAGTAATATATTTTTGAATGCACTGATTCACAGATTAAATAACGTGAAATTCGCGTTGTTTTACACAACGTCTGAATAGATTCGGTTTTGAAATCTAAAAAAGTTTAGAACAAAAGATATAGCTATGTAACAGAAAAACAGCAATTTATAATAGATGGACATAAATTTAAACTTCTGTTATAAAAATAACAATGTTTATTAATTAACAATAAAACTTTTTATCTTTGTTAAAATTACATCTTTATGGATTCCGATATAGAAGCAGTTTTTAAAAAATTTAAATCGGGAAAAAGAGAAGAGCTGATACCTCTTCTCCAGGAAATACAATCCATCAAAGGGTACATTTCCGAGGAAGCCATCGTTAAGATCGGAAGTTTCCTGGGATTGAGTACGACCAAGATTTATGGCCTGGCTACATTTTACGACAAGTTCAGGTTTTTTCCCGCAGGAAAGATCCGTATAAAAGTGTGTCATGGCACTTCATGCTTCCTTAACGGATCGCAGGCTATAATCAGCAAGCTGAAAGAAGAAACGGGTATGCAGGCGGGACAGACAACCCGCGACGGACTGGTTAGTTATGAGATAGTTTCATGTATGGGTGGCTGTATAAACGGGCCTGTAATGAGCATAAATGATGAATTTCATACAAGGGTCACCGCCTCACAGGTTCCCGAGCTGATAAAAAGATTGAAATATATAATTGAAAACGATTGATACAGGATGGAAGAACTTAAAACATTTCTGACAGAGAAGGTATCTGCTGTTTGAAGCCGATACCCTTCCTTCCGAAACAGAGAAGTCTCTTCAGAAGATCAGGAGGGAGAAACCCGATCATCCTGTAATTCTTCTTTCGTCAGGCACAAGCAGCATTGTTGCCGGATCGTTCAGGACCCATACTGCGATCTCAAATTATCTGCAGGAGAATTCTCCCGGATCGAAGCTCATCTCAGTCGGTTGCTCTGCCCCATCCAACTTCGAACCACTTGTCTGCATTCATCTTCCCGGAAAGAACAAGCTTTTTTTCAGGAACATAACCGAGGAAAAGGTCGAGCCACTCCTGAATGGTGTATTCCATAACGATATCAGCGAGGAGGATCTTGTCGGACAAACAGGCACAAAAGGCTTTGAACTCTGGCCGGGATTGCCCTTCGTTGATGAATTGCCCTGGTTTGTAAACCAGAAAAGGATACTGCTTGGAAATTGTGGCTGTTATGACCCGGAAAGCATCGAGGAATATATTGCCCGTGGGGGATACCGTTCTTATGTAAAAGCAATAAAGCATTATACTTTTGAAGAAGTTTGTGATATAGTTGAAAGAAGCGGACTACGAGGACGAAGCGGTGGCGGATATCCCACTGGTCTTAAATGGAAACATGCACTTAATACACCGGCAAACAACAGGTTTCTAATTTGTAATGCAAGGGAAAGCGACCCTGGCGCCTTCACCGACAGGACAGTTCTTGAAAGCGATCCCCACAGGCTGATTGAAGGTATCGCCATCAGCTCTTATGCCATTGGAGCCTCAAATGCAATTATATTCCTCAGAAGCGAATCTGATCATGCCAGGAACCGGTTACAAAAGGCTATCGAAAGCGCCAGGGATTACGGCCTTATCGGACATAACATTTTTTCAAGCGGATATAATCTCGATATTATCATCCGAAAGGAACCGGGCGCTTTTGTCTGCGGTGAAGAGACTGCCCTGATAAATACGCTTGAAGGTAAGAGGGGCATGCCCCAGATAAAACCTCCATACCCGACTACAGCAGGGCTGTTTGGAAAACCCACTGTGATCAACAACGTGGAGACACTCATGAATGTTCCCCTGATAATGCAGTTCGGACCGGAATGGTTCAGAACGCTTGGAACCCCGGATAGCCCCGGTACAAAATTGTTTGCTGTTGCCGGAAAAGGCAGGCTGTCGGGTGTTGTTGAAGTCGAAATGGGAACGCCTGTCAGTACTATTGTCGGGGATATTGCAGGGGGAATACGCGATGGCCGGGAATTTAAAGCGGTGCAGCTTGGTGGCGCTTCAGGTTCTTTTATAACTGAAGAGAATCTCGATCTGCCTGTGGATTTCGACAGGTTCAGGGAGAACGGAATGTACATGGGCGCCGGAGGTTTTGTGATAATTGATGAGAATACCTGCATGGTCGACCTTGTCCGGTATAACATGGAATTTATCAGGAAAGAGAGCTGCGGAAAGTGTATCCCCTGCAGGGAAGGTACCGGCAGAATGCTCGAGATCCTTGAAAGCGTGATAAGGAAACCTCTGAACGAAGAATCCGGAACGACTCTCGAACGTTTCAAGGGAGTGATGCAGCTTGAGACAATAGCATCGGTGATGAAAGATACTTCACTCTGCGGTCTTGGACAGTCGGCCCCGAATCCATTCATAAGCGCATTGAAGAATTTCAGGGACGAGTTTGAGGAGCACATCTTTGACAGGAAGTGCCGGGCAAATGTGTGCAGAGGGTTGAGAACCTTCTCAATCGATGTGGAGAAATGTACAGGCTGCACAGCTTGTGCTTCAAAATGCCCTGTAAATGCAATCTATGGAACAAGGCTTCAGGCATTCTTCATTGTTGAGGATAAATGCAGCGGCTGCGGTATTTGTTACGATATATGCAAGTTCAGTGCAATAAACGTTAAGTAGCTTTTATGCTTTTCACAATACAGGTAAATAATAAAAAAATCAAGGCTGAGAAAGGAGAGACAATTCTTTCAGCTCTCAACCGGAACGGCATTATAATACCCACCCTGTGCAGGATGAAAGATTTTACACCAAGCGGCGCCTGCAGGATGTGCGTTGTTGAGGTTGAAGGACGTGACCGCCTGGTTACAGCCTGTTCCCAGCCTGTTGAGGAGTGGATGAAAATCCGTACACATTCGCCGAGGGTTATTACTGCCAGGAAAACAATCGTTGAACTTCTTCTCTCCAATCACCCCGACAACTGCCTTTATTGTGACAGGAACCTTAACTGTGAGCTGCAGCGGCTAGCAGAGGAACTTAATATCACGGGAGAGACGTATCCCTTCCAGGAAGATAAAAATGCGACTCGACCAGTCAAGCCCTGCAATTGTGAGGGAACTTTCCAAGTGCATCCTCTGTGGTCGTTGCGTCAGGGTTTGCGAGGAAGTGATCACTGCAAATTCACTTGATTTTATCAATAAAGGAAGAGAAACACATGTAGGAGCTGCCCTTGATAAGGATTTCAACTTCTCAAGCTGCGTTCATTGCGGCCAGTGCGTTCTCACATGCCCTACAGGGGCTCTTCATGAAAAACATAATATTACCGAAGTCCAGGATTATCTCAATAAGCCGGGGATCGTCAAAGCGATTCAGTATTCGTCAATGGTTGTTTACGGTATAGCCGAGGAGCTTGGCATGAAATACACCCGTGGTTTTGACAAGGTGCTTAACGCAATACTCAGGAAGATAGGCTTCGATAAGATATTCAAAACCGGTACAGGAACAGATATCTGCATTTCAGAGATAACAACTCAGCTCACCGAAAGGCTCGACAGGGGTGAAAATCATCCATTGTACATTTCAGCCTGCCCTTCCTGGATAAAGTATGCTGAACAGTTCATGCCTGATATTATACCGCAACTTTCAACAGTCAAATCACCACAGCAGATCACCGGTGCACTGATCAAAACCATAGTTGCTGACCAGCTCAGGGTTAAACCGGAAGAGATATTCTCAGTATCTGCCACCCCCTGCATGGCAATGAAATATGAAGCCAGGCGAGATGGTATGACGCAGGAAAGGACTCAGCGATGTGGATTCAGTACTTACTGTGCGTGAGCTTGCACGACTCATCAGGCTATATGGGATCGATACAACCAATATTGATCCGGAACCTGCAGATGAACCAATGGCAGGCAGGAGCTCTGCTGCAATTATGGCCGAGGTTTCAGGGGGTATTGCAGAAAGTGTGCTCAGGCTGTTGAGCTTCAAAAAAAGCAACACTGAACCCGATAAGCAGGTATTCAAGAAATTAAGAGCCTCGGGTAATTTCAGGGAGATCACCATGATCATTGATAACAAATCAATTACAGCTGCTGTTGTTGATGGACTCACAGGTCTTGAAAAACTCAAATCAGCAATCTCCTCCGGCAGGAAATACGATCTGGTCGAAGTTATGACCTGTCCCGGGGGATGTGTACATGGCGCAGGACTGCCTTTCAGCCCTTCGAAAGATGAAATAAAGAACAGGGCCAAGCTTGTTTACCAGTCAAATGAAACAGAAGCTATAAACCTTCCCTGCAAATCTCCTTCCTGCATTAATATTTATGATAAGCTCAGGGATATTGATGGGTTGAGCGACAGAAAACTCTTCCACACGCATTTCGAAAAGCGTAATGTTCTGTTATAATTAAAATTATTTCAGATGCTGGTTTACACCATAAAAGAGCTTTGCCGGACCTGTTATACCTGCGTCAGGGAATGCCCTGCAAAAGCAATCAGGATAGTCGGAGGGCAGGCGGAAGTAATCGACGAACGGTGTATTGCATGCGGAAACTGTACCAAGGTATGCAGCCAGGGGGCCAAGGTATTCCTGAACACGACCGACAGGGTGGTCAAATTGCTTGAAGGCAATACAAAAAAGGCGGCCATTGTGGCGCCAAGCTTCCCTGCTGAATTTTCTGATGTTCCGGATTACCGCAATCTTGTAGGAATGATCAGGATGCTGGGCTTTGATTATGTTGCAGAAGTCTCCTTCGGCGCCGACCTGGTGGCTGACAGGTACAAGAAGCTGGTAGCTGAAAACAAGAATCCATTTTATCTCATCCGACTGTCCTTCAATTGTTAATTATATAAAGTTTTATCATCCGAATCTTGTTGATAATCTCGC
The DNA here is from genome assembly GCA_963744745.1 of uncultured Bacteroidota bacterium. Classification (GTDB taxonomy): domain Bacteria; phylum Bacteroidota; class Bacteroidia; order Bacteroidales; family VadinHA17; genus LD21. The sequence goes on from CAVUVD010000014.1 coordinate 1,589,154, forward strand.
TCCTGTTGTATCGCCCATGGTTGCAATGAGCAGGGTGATGCACAGGAAATTCGGTAATGAGCTTAAAGTAGTTTTTATCGGACCCTGTGTTGCCAAGAAGGCCGAAAGTAATGAGATCGATGAGGCTATTACTTTCACTGAGCTGAGGGATTTGTTTACCGACAGGGGCATTTCAAAAGAGAATGCCGGCCAGTCGGATTTTGATGAACCCAGGGGTGGAAGAGGAGCTATCTTCCCTGTGGCACGAGGCCTCCTGCAAACAGCCCAGATAAGCGATGATGCTGTAACAGGAAATATAATAGCAGCCGAGGGCAGGATCGATTTTCAGAATGCATTGAAGGAATTTGAAGCAGGACTGATCAGGGATCAGCATATGGAACTTTTATGCTGCGAGGGTTGCATCATGGGACCGGGCCTGTCGAAGAATGGTAAACAGTACAACCGCCGCGCACTTGTAAGTTCATATGCTGACAATAAGATGAAGAAAATGGACGAGGTCGCGTGGAAGGAATGGTTTGATGAATTCTCCGATCTTGATCTTTCTGTAAGGCACCGTACAGATGTGAGGCATATTGAGGAGGTAAACGAAAATGAAGTCAGCGATGTCCTTCTTAAGATGGGAAAGAAAACCAAGAAGGATGAGCTCGATTGCGGCGCTTGCGGATATGAAACATGCATCGAACATGCAATCGCAATTAAAAAAGGCCTGGCTGAAGTTGAAATGTGCCTTCCCTATACTATTGAGAAGCTTCATAAATCGGTGAGAGACCTGGCGCTTTCGAATGAGAAACTGTCGACAATGCGGCAGGCCCTGAAACAATCTGAAAAGCTTGCGCACATGGGGCAGCTTTCGGCAGGGATAGCGCATGAACTGAATAATCCGCTGGGGGTGGTAATAATGTATAGCAATATTCTCCTCGATGAGGCGCCGGTTGATGCCCCTGTAAGGGAAGATCTGAAGCTTATTGTCGACCAGGCGGGAAGATGTAAGAAAATTGTTGCCGGTCTTCTGAATTTTGCAAGGAAGAACCAGGTAAATCACCAGCAGGTGAATATTAAAAACCTTGTTCAGCAGAGTCTCGACAGCATAATTATTCCTGAAAAAGTAAAAATAAACATCCGGGATGAAACGACCAGTCCTGATGCAATGCTCGATATTGAACAAATGACACAGGTAATAACAAACCTTGTTAAAAATGCGATTGATGCAATGCCTCACGGGGGCATAATAACAATTAAACTGGAAGATACGTTAAGTGATGTATTTGTAAACATATCCGATACCGGAACCGGAATAAAGGAAGAAGATCGTTCAAAAATCTTCGAGCCTTTCTTCACAACAAAAAGCATTGGAAAAGGAACAGGTCTCGGACTGGCAACAGCTTATGGCGTTGTCAAAATGCACAAGGGGCAGATAACTGTTGAATCAAATAATGATTCGTCAAAAGGACCAACAGGAACAACGTTTAAGATTGCACTGCCACGCGGAGCCTCATGAGAATGGGAGAAAGGGAGAGTGGGAGAGTGGGAGAGTAACAGAGATTCCGCTTAGCTGAAAGGCAGGGAGCAGAAAATGAATTTATTTTACGAACTTTGTAACTATAATGAAAAAGAGCGACTTTACCATCCTGATTGCCGATGATGATCCGGATTACCTGTTCCAGACTGTTTATGTTCTGGGTAAAGCCGGCTACAAAACAATGGCCGTTGAGAGCCAGGCTGAAGCTGAATCGGTTATAGAACGTTTCAAGCCGAGTCTTGCCATATTTGACCTGATGATGGAAAGCGATGACAGCGGGTTTATTTTATGTTATAAGATCAAAAGAAAATATCCGGATGTTCCTGTTATTCTTGCTACTGCAGTCTCTCACGAAACCGGAATGAGCTTCAGTCTCGATTCCGACAAGGAGAAATCATGGATCAGGGCTGACAAGTACCTGGAGAAAGGAATAAGGCCTGAACAACTCGATCAGGAGGTAATGAAATTGTTAAAGATCTGAAATGGCTGTTCTTAAAGTTCTTGTTATTGATGATGAGCCCGGCATCAGATCCGGGGTTTCCAGGATACTGAATAGTTTTCATGTAACATACCCGTTCATGGACGAGGATTACACCTACCTTGTTACAGAAGCGGCTACAGGCGAAGAGGGTGTCGCAATTCTCGAGCGCGATCTTCATGACATCCTTCTGCTCGACAATAAACTCCCCGGTATGCAGGGGGTGGATGTCCTTGAGTATATCAGGAAAAGGAAATACGATATAGTTGTTGCAATGATTACATCGTATGCCTCACTCGATGTTGCTATACGCGCCACGCGCGATGGTGCCATCGATTTTATTCCGAAGCCGTTTACTCCCCAGGAGTTGAAATCGAGCATTGAAAACATCACAAAGCAGCAGTATCTCAAAAGGATAACACATAAGATGCAGCAGGAAGGAAAGAAAATCAGGTATCAGTTTCTTTCTGTTCTTTCGCATGAACTGAAAGCTCCTTTGAATGCAATAGAAGGATACCTGAGGATGATGCAGGAGAAACAGGCCGGAGAACTTGTGGATGATTATGCCACTCCTATTGAAAGATCCCTGCAGCGTATCCAGGGGATGAGAAACCTGATAATGGATCTGCTCGATTTTACAAAGATCAGGCTTGAAAGGAAAGACGAAAAGATACAGGAAGTAAACCTTCGGGAAGTGGCTTCCGGCGCCATGGTAACCGTTCAGCCTTATGCTATTCAGATGGATGTAGCACTTAATATTAATGTCATCTCCGATGTTACCATCATGGCTGATCCTTCTGATATGGAAATCGTATTTAATAACCTGATTTCAAATGCAGTTAAATACAATAAGCCGGGAGGCAAGGCTGAGATATTAATAGACAGCACTGAGGCAGAAGCGGTGATTACTATTTCAGACACGGGAATTGGAATTACAAAGAACGATACTGAAAACCTTTTCACTGAATTTGTCAGGATAAGGAACGAAAAGACTAGGAATATCTCTGGCAGCGGGTTGGGCCTTTCGATTGTGAAGAAGGTTGTGGAGCTCTATCACGGGACAATTGATGTGGATAGTATTCCTGATGTTGGTTCAACATTTATTGTCAGGTTACCGAAGAGAGCTGTAAATCTGAGCTGAATTTTTTATATATTAGTTCTTTATAAGGAAATCATTGTACATATGAAATTACCCGGGAAAACAGTTGAACGTCTGAGCGAGTACAGAAGAACTCTTCTTGACTGCCTGAAAGAAAAGAAAAACTTTATCTTCTCGCACGATCTGGCTGCACGCCTGCATATAACCGCTGTTCAGGTACGCCGCGACCTGATGCTGATCGGCTATTCAAGCGTTCAAAGAAAAGGATATGATGTAAGAGAGCTGATTGATACAATCGGGAAAATTATTGATTCCGAGCAGAGTATTAATGTGGCAGTCGTCGGGATCGGTAACCTTGGTCGCGCTGTTGCCGGCTATTTCAAGGGAAAAAGATCAAAGCTAAACCTTGTGGCATCGTTTGATAATGATCCTCAAAAGGTCAACAAGGTCATATCAGGTGTGAAATGTTATCCTTACAGCGATATTGAGAAGGTGCTGAAAGATCTTGATATCAGGATCGCAATCCTTACAGTACCTCCCGATAGTGCCAGGGAGATAACAGAAGACCTTGTGAGATACGGAATCAAAGGTATCCTGAATTTTACAACAATTGCACTGAATGTCCCTTCGGATGTATATCTCGAAGAATACGATATGATCACTTCAATGGAGAAAGTTGCATATTTCGTAAAGGAAAATACAATATAGCAACTTTCCGGTTATGAGGATCTTCAAGAGCTTTGATGAAGTTACCGGAATCCGTAACCCGGTTGTTACCACCGGCTCATTCGACGGTGTTCACATCGGCCATAAGACAATAATAAACAGGTTGAAGATGCTCGCTGAAAAACATCAGGGAGAATCGGTCCTGATTACTTTTGATCCTCATCCGCGAAAAGTCCTTTACCCTGAAAGTGCGGGAAAAGGTCTGAAGCTGATCAATTCACAGGAAGAGAAGCTTATGATGCTTGAGAAAGCAGGACTGGACAATATTATTATTGTAAACTTCACTCTTGAATTTTCAAGGATCACGAGCGAGCAGTTTGTCAGGGATCTACTCCATAATAAGCTTCATGCAAAGGTTGTAGTTGTTGGTTTCAACCATCATTTCGGATTCAACAAGGAAGGAGATTATAAACAGCTCTGGGGCTGGCAGACAAATGTATAATTTTGAAGCTGAAGAGATACCCGAGCAGGAGGTGTATCATGAAACAGTGAGCTCTACAAGGATAAGGCAGGCCATAAGCGAGGGATATATTCAAAGGGCAAATGCCTACCTTGATCATTATTATATTGTAATGGGAACTTCCCATGAGTTTATTCCTCCTGCCGGATCAGGTTTACCGGCCCTCCTGAAGATTTCCAATTCAGAAGAAAGCAAGCTTATTCCTCCATCCGGAATTTATGCTGCATCCGTTGAATCGGAAAATACGAGCAGAAAAGCAATGGTGATGATCTGTGCAAAAAAAGATGAGCAGCCTCAGATATTGGTCGATATTATGGGTGAAAACAAAATCACACCGGGGTCAAAAGTCATCCTGGACTTTCATAAAAGAATAATCGGATCTGTCTGCCTCAATGATGATAAATCCATTCCTAGAATAAGACTCGCAAGGGAAGAAATCGCTGAATTGATTTACTGATCTTTATTCCGTCCTATATTCATTAATTGATTAAATTTGCATCCCAATAAAGGGATTAACATTTATTATAATGAGATTTTCACCGGAAAAATTAAGAATTCCGGATCAGAGAATGAAACCATTCATTGACCCGGACGAAATCTGGGACCTGATCAATAATACACGACCGGAAAAGCAACAGGTGAGGGATGTAATTGCAAAATCACTCGATAAACAAAGACTTACTCTTGCAGAAACAGCAATACTCGTTAATGCAGCCGGATCTGATCTCGGGGAAGAAATAAAAGAAGGCGCCCGAACTCTCAAACAGAGAGTATACGGTAACCGTATTGTCCTCTTTGCACCATTATATGTCGGTAACAGATGCACCAACAACTGCCAGTACTGCGGATTCAGGGCCTCCAATACCGAAGCAGTAAGAAAGACTCTTTCAGATAATGAAATTATCAAGGAGGTTGAAGCTCTTGAAGAAAACGGGCAGAAAAGACTTATCCTGGTTTATGGCGAGCACCCGGAATATTCTCCCGAATATATAGCTCATACGGTAAAGCTCGTTTATGGAATCAGGAAAGGGAACGGGGAGATAAGGAGAGTGAATATAAATGCGGCGCCGCTCGATATTGAAGGATTCAGAGTGGTAGGAGCAGCCGGAATTGGGACATACCAGATCTTCCAGGAGACATATCATCCCGAGGCCTATAAATGGTATCACCTGGGAGGAAAGAAGAAAAACTACGAATATCGTCTTACAGCGCTTGACAGGGCCCAGGAAGCCGGGATTGACGATGTTGGCATCGGCGCCCTGTTCGGATTATACGACTGGAGATTCGAAGTACTTGCACTCATACGTCATACAAACCATCTTGAAGCTTGTTATAATGTAGGTCCTCATACAATCTCATTTCCAAGGATCAAAGCCGCAAAAAGCAATGTGGATAATCTTTATGAGACAAACGACGCCGATTTCAAGAGGATCGTGGCCACACTGAGGCTGGCGGTACCATACACAGGCCTGATACTCACGGCACGTGAGAATCCTGAAGTCAGAAAGGAAGTAATGCAATATGGTGTCTCACAGATTGATGGAGGCACAAAGCTGGAGCTTGGATCTTATTCCGACACGAGAAACGAGGACCAGGATCTGAACAGGGAACAGTTTAAGATCAATGACTCGCGGTCCCTTGCAGATGTTATTGACGAACTTCTTGAAAACGACTATATTCCTTCTTTCTGTACATCATGCTACAGGATGGGAAGAACAGGGGAGCATTTCATGGAGTTTTCCGTACCGGGATTCATAAAGAGATTCTGCACTCCCAATGCCATCCTTACTTTGTCAGAATATATCTGCGATTATGCCCAGGGTGAAACAGTTAATAAAGGCTGGAAGGTAATAGAGAAGAATATTGAAAAACTTGAACCTTCAGTGGCTGTAACGACAAGGGAAAAGATCGAGAAGATAAAGCAGGGGGAAAGAGATCTTTATTTCTAAGAATTCCACTTCCTCGTAGAGGATGAATTATTGTAGGATCAGGTATATAGACAAAATTATCTCAATATGATCAGGATTATCGGAATTAAGATCATCGACAGGATAAAGGAAGCCGGGCTTACCCAGAACATCCTGTCGAAGCATGCTTCAGTAATTACGACCAGGCTGGGGTTTCATGAAGTTACCGATTTAGTATGCAGCAGAGAAGCATACATTATTCTTCATCTTAATGATAGTCAGGGAGATTCAGGCGTTCTGATCAGGGAGCTTGAAGCCCTTGGAGGGATCGAGGTCAGGGAATTGTCTTTCACCGGTAAAGACCTTGTAGCTGATTCGGTTAAAGAAAGTACAGGAATTGAAATATTGTGCATTCTCATTGAACGTGATCCAAATGTTATTCTGTCGGTGCAGAAAGTCCTTACATCATTCGGATGTAACATCAGAACACGTCTTGGTGTGAATGAAATATTTTTTGGTCAGCCGGCAGGTTTAATCATTCTCGAATTAACCGGTGACCAGGAACAGAGACTCCTTCTGGAAAAGGACCTTAAATCATTAAAGGGTGTTCATGCAAGGTCGATGAGTTTCTGAGAGAAGATGTTTTATAGAGAAAACGGATACCCTGCTTAAAATAACCTTGTCTGTTTTTCACTTGCAAGTATCAGTTTTTTTAACCTGGCGATTTTTGTTTCCTCTTGTTTGGCGCTCATAATCCAATAGGTTCTGATTCTTTGATACGAAGGAGCCTGCCTGACAAAGAATTCCCATGCAACCTTGTTGCTTTTAAACATTTTTTCGAATTTATTATCCAGTTTAATGATTTCTTTCTCAAAACTATAAATGCCGGATTTTGAATCTTTACGGTCATTAAAAATTTTAAGACCGGGCTCTTTCATAAGTCCTTTCTTTTTAAGTTCCTCAACCTTTTTGATATTGACATTACTCCAGATGCTGCCAGCTCTGCGAGGGGTGAAACGGATGGTATATCTTTCTTCATCTATTGATCTGCGGATTCCATCTATCCAGCCATAACAGATAGCCTGATCGACAGACTGTGACCAGGTCATACTGGGTTTTCCTGTCCCCACTTTATAGTAACCAACAATGATTTCAGATTCCTTGTCATGGTTCTTCCCGAGCCATTTTCTGAACTCATCTTCATTCTGAAAATAAACAGGATCCATTTTGTAACAGCGTTTATATTGGTATTCACAGAATCTTACCGAAGAAAATCGCGTTCATGAAGATTTTATTGGTACCGTATGTAATAGCCCTGAAATTCGTATTGTCATAGAGGGAGATTATTCTCCTGCCATGGACACTCACGAATGCCGTGCCTTTTATCCTCTCAATATTTGCACCTGAACAATAACCGCTCAACAGAGGTTCCGGGGTATAGACTGCAGGATTATTATACCTGTCAATATCCAATACAGCGGCATCCTCTCCCGATTTGAAAACAGGAAGCCTGTCCTTTGTGTACCCATAACACAATGGGTGTGTCAGATCTAAAGAAGCTTCAAATATCGATCCCGGGATCTGGTGAACCTGGTTATCCCCGTCACGGTTGGCATATACCCCTGTTTTAGCTTTTGATTCCACTGACGGAACAAATTCAATATTCGCCAGTTTATTCCTTGATAACCAGTTGTTACCTGTTTTATACCCGATAATAATTCCTCCAGAGTTGTTCCAGTCCCTGATTTTTTCAATGCCGGGTGCACTTACAGATGGTGAACCAGCAACAATAAGCACATTATACTTGTCAAGGTCCACATTGCCAAATCTCTGCGCTGTGACCATTGTCACGGGGATATTGTAACGGGTGTCAAGCATATGCCATATTTCACCGGCATCACTGCTGCTTGCTCCATCTCCAACGAACATCAGGACAGAAGGCATATCCAGCACTTCAAATTTACTGCTGCCCAGGTCGATCCCGGTTGGGGTGAGTCCGGTATTAAATCCATATATATCGATACCGCATTCTGTAGCTGTCGCTTCAAGCAATGAGCGGAGGTCAGATGCAGGCATCTCCTGAGCAGAAGACGTGATCAGGATTGTACCATAACCAAATTCTTTCTGAATTTTTCCGTCATTCCATGTGAATTTATCTTTGGCAACTCTGGCTTTTATTCCTGCTTTCTGAATGTTATAAAGTGCCCGGGGAGCCAGATATTCGTTCCATTCAAAAAGATAGGCGTAAGGATTGGCATCAGCAATAAGCCTTCCCCGTATATTCAATGGTTCAGTTACTTCATTCCCTGTAAGGCCCTCCATCTCCTTTGCAGTATTTACTGACGCAAAGCTTATGTTGAATGACATTGGCAATACCCAGGTCGAGATATCATAGAAAACGCTGTCAGTGAAATCCTTTACAGGTTCGAACAGACACCTTATGAACCTGTATTCATTTTGCTTCAGGGGCACTATGTAGCTGTTCTCTGCACGGAATTGAATACCTTCCTTTACAATATCTTTCCCCAGCTTATAAACCCTGATCTGGTGGCCCAGAAGATTCTTTATGAATTCATTAAGTCTCCCATTATCATCGGGCTGGCTGAAAACATAAGCTTTTACAGGGTGTTTTTCAGCCTGTGCAGAAGTCTCCCGATAGAAATTTCTCTGGCTTTCCATGAGTTTTTCCCGCATATTCATGCCGGCTTCAAGCGATGACATTGAAACAGTGAACTGGTTTCTTATTGCAAAAGGGAAGGAGAGGAGTCCGCCGGGGGTTTCCCTGAGATGACCTTTGACTCCGGCCTGTTCGAATAAAATTCCTATTGAACCATGAATATCAGGATATGAAGAACCTTTTCCCACGTAAAAATCATCATAGCTTTCTTCGGTATAGTAAAGACTGCCAATGGCGTCGAGATATTTTTCATGATATTTTCCAATCTCTGCCGTGAGCGGCTGGTTATCGGCCGGGGTTAATGGATTATTCCTGCTTTGAACCCCTGGCTGGAAGAAGAATGTGGCATCGGCTCCCATTTCATGATGGTCGGTGTTAATATTTGGCCTCCATCTGTAGAAAGCAGCCACTCTTCCTTTCGACTCAGGATGCTGGAGCAGTATGTAATCGCGGTTCAGGTCGAACCAGTAATGGTTTGTCCGTCCGCCCGGCCAGGTTTCACTGAACTCCCAGGAGTATGGATCGGAGTTGTTATTAAGGCTCCTGGTGAAATTGACCCAGGAAGAATGACGCTGCATCCCGTCAGGATTAAGAGCAGGATCAATCAGGATTACGGTGTTTTTAAGAAGATCATCTATTTTTCCACCTTGTGCAGCAGTCAGGTAATAAGCAACAAGCGCCGAAGCATTCTGGGCGCTGGATTCATTGCCATGAACACCATAACCCAACTTGACAAACAACGGCATGTTTTTTATATCAAGGCTGCCTGAGACTGATGGATCACACAACTGCAGATGTTTTTGCCTGAGCTGTTCAATGTTTCTTATGTTCTCAGGGGAGCTTATGATCAACTGACCGAGAGGTCTTCCCTCATAACTCTTTGCATATTCCTCCCAGATGGCACGGTCGGATACTTCAGCGAGCCTGAGCATGTAAAAAAGCAGCTTGTCGTGCGTCAGATGCCATTCCCCGATCTCATGACCGGTGAACTGCTTTGGTGTGGGAATTTCACTGATGTATGAAACGTCGCCGGGAAGATAATAATCCTGGGTGACCTGGCTTTGTAATGCAATAAGATAAAAAATGAAATGAAAATCAAATCAGAGGTTTCATATTTCAACGGGTTATTGTTACACCACAATAATAATATTTTTCCCGCTGACACGATAATTTCTTCCCGCAGATTATTGCTCCTCACTCCTCACTCCTCATTCCCCTTCTTCTCTGATAATGCTGAGAATCACCCCACTCTCCATATATAACCTCCGCATCAGCGAGGCTTACCCTTGCTTCAAGACAGCTCTGGCAATCTTCAGCGGAATCATCGGTACAGGGCTTATTATCATATAGTTTATAGCTGTCCCTGTATTTTCCCGGTGTAATATTAGGCATCAGGATGTTAGCTCCGATCTTCACGGCTTTCTCTCTTCCGATCGGGTCAATTGCCTGTAATGCGGTGGCAGCAACAATGTTGATATCTTTCATCATGATCCTCAGGGTAGCTATCATCTTAAGGGTAAGATCAAACCTGTCCTTCAGAGGCATAAGAGTTGAGGCATGTTCAATAAGCGGAGTGTCGGCATGTTCGATGTAGGGGCCCATGCCGCACATATCGATATTGAAATCACGGAAGAACAACAGGTCACCGGCAAGATCATCCAGTGTCTGGAAAGGCAAACCTATCATTACGCCGGTTCCTGTTTGATATCCGATATCCTGTAATGATTTGAGGCAATCGAGCCTTCTTTTAAAATCATGATGTGAATCATTTGGGTGGATTTTCCTGTACAAAGACTCATTAGTTGATTCCACCCTGAGCAGATACCTGTGTGCGCCTGCTTCAAACCATCTCCTGTATACCTCAGGCTCCTGTTCGCCTACTGATAATGTAATTCCGAGTTGCCCTCCGGAAAACTCTTTTATCTTAAGCAGAAGCTTTTCTATCCTTTCTGCAAAGAACTCAGCTTCAATCTCTCCGGACTGAAGGGCAATGGATCCGTATTTGTTATCATGGGCGAACTTAGCTGCTGCAAGAATTTCTTCGTCGGAAAGATTGTATCTTCTCTGGTTCCTGTTACCTTTCCTTATTCCACAGTAAAGACAATCCTTGCTGCATACATTTGAAAATTCTATCAACCCGCGAAACCAGACCTTATTCCCAATATAAATCTGTTTTACTTCAGATGATTTTTTGAAAAGAAGTGTCCTGTTATCACCTTCAGCGCTTAGTAGTGCGATAATATCTTCCCTTGAGAAGGATTCTTTCTTGAGTATGTTGTTGAATGATATATCCATCTATGTGTTTGAAGGAGGGCAAAGATAGGAAAAAGTGACTAAAGTGCCTAGAGTGCCTAGAGTACTTAGAGTGCCTAGAGTACTTAGAGCTGCATAAAAGGTATTTGAGGGCCACCTTGGGGGTCACGGATGACTTTCCACAGATGCAACGGATAAACACGGATTTAGATCTGTGTAAATCCGTCTGATCCGTGTCATCTGTGTGCCATTAACATTAAAGGCTAAAGAAGTGCCTGGAGTGCCTAGAGTGCCTAGAGTACTTAGAGTGCCTAGAGAAAGCCTATGAAATAGAACACGGATGACACAGATGCAACGGATATACATGGATTAAATCTGTGTAAATCCGTCTGATCCGTGTCATCTGTGTGCCATTAACATAATTAAAGGCGAAAGAAGTGACTAAAGTGCCTGGAGTTATTATTTATATTATAATATATATAATAAACAATATCATAATATATATATTTAGAATTTCACTTTTCCGGAAACTACCCCCTCTTTGCTTTGCAGAGAGGGGGCAGGGGGTGAGTTCATGTTATCTGGTAACCGGCTAGAACCCCCTTCCAAACATTCCCCAGAGTGTGGCTTTTATCTCCTCCCACCTGGACATTGTGGCGCCGGCAAAGCTGTTTGTGTATGATGTAAGATATTTTTTTGCTTCATCGTTGTTCCCCGATCTGATCAGCTCTGAGGCTTTCTGCTCTACAAGGGGCAGCTCCTCAAAAGCTTTGTTCTCGAATTCTTCGACTGAAGACTCCAGGATTGGTCTTGCCTTCGACCAGTTCACCGTTGCGAGCCTGTTTGCCTCACGGAATGACCAGATTGCGGCATCGGTCCGGTAACGATGCTGACCACAGATATTGAACGATGAGGGAAGCGAAGTAACCCCTGCAAATATCGGTATCCTGGGACTCTCACCCGGATTGTCAAATGAAAACCATGCCAGACCACCAATTTCATCCGGCAGCCAGGACCTGCACTGAATAACGTGAGAGTAGGAACAGCCTGCAATTGCAATGGTCCTTTGCCTTTCAACAGAACCAGGATGGAGCTCATTGAAAAGATTTCTCATATCTGCGTTCATCCAGTTGCTGGCAACAGGGCTTTTGACCTTCTTTTCAGTCTCATTGCCATCCTTGTCTTTCTCCTTTACCGTGACAACAAGGTTCTTTGTCATATCCCACTGAGTGCCTTCGTAAGTTTCCCTGAAAAACTTCATAACATCGCGTAATGAAAGTTTCTTTTCCGGCTTCACTGAGAAGGGAAGTTCTTCAGCATCAAAAGAAAGATTGAGTGAAGGGGCCAGGGTGCTCAGTACATAAAACTCCCTGATCTGAAATGGCTTGTTGCCGCCGATCACCTTCCAGAATTTCAATGGTTCTTTCCCGTCCCAGTAACCTAGTTTCTTTGCTGTCTTCTGAAGATCATTACTATACATGAAGTTATCGGGATCATCAAAATTGATTGTCGATATTCTCGGAATGTTTGCACAGATACCGACATGCTCGTCTGGAATTCTTTGCGCGCACCAGATAGCCGATGGCTTCCCTTTGCCTGAACCTGCTATTTCAAATTGCCACACCTCCTTCGGATCGGCAATTGTTATACATTCAGCAAGATCTCCATAGCCGTACTCCTCTGCCAGCTTTCCTATTAAAGCAATGGCCTGACGTGCCGTAGTGCAACGCTGCAGTGCTATCTTCTCGAGTTCTTCAATCAGGAAGATACCTTCTTCATTAATCAGCTCCTTCCGTCCGTAAATCGTGGTTTCCCCGATTGCGAGCTGCTTCTCGTTCATGCAGGGATAGGCTGTATTCAGGTAGGCATAAGTTTCTTCAGCTTCGGGTATTTCCCCTTTCTTTGTAACATTTGTCATATCGCCTTTCTGCTCGGTGTGCAGCATCCCCCAGTAAACCGGGTGCATCGTTCCCTTTTCATGTTTCTGTCGCGGGTAGATTTCCAGCCATGTTCTGTAATTACCATCACAGGTGTGGGAAGTCATAACTGAGCCATCGCTGGAAGCAAGCCGTCCAACCATTATTGTTGTACAGTTCTCCCCGTAGCCCGGACCATCCGGATCAATATCATTGTATTGAGAGTATGCAGGAAAGCATAATACAAAAGACAGGAGTAAAGTCAGTAAGCGAAAGGAATTTGTCATAAGGTCATGATTTGAATCTTTCCAAAAATAGAAAATGAAATTCATTATTTGCTGAAGGACTGAAGAATTTAGGTGCCAGCAGTTGCACAAATGAGATTACGCGAAGAACAGTTCCCTGGAATTCAATTCAATAGCAGTCAGCACGCCAAAACCGGGATCGGTATAGACGCACCCTGTGTCGATGTTTATTACATTATTCCTGATCCTGTTTCTTTCAATACACTGTTTTTTTGTAATTGGTGTATGACCGTGCACTATTATCCTGTCTTTCAGTAATGGATTGGTATATAATTCATTCCTTGTCCAGATCATTGAATGCGTGTCAGTAAAAGGATCCTTGTCATTAAAGCCTGCATGGACAAAAAGGAATTCTCCACTCTCATAGTACCAGAGGAGATTTTCGAAAAATCTGAGGTATTTTTCTTCAAGTGATCGTGTAAACCCGATTCCAAAACTGGTAAGTGTTGATTCAGCGCCGTTCCAGAGCCAGCCTGAAAAGTCACCTGTACTCAGAGCATGCAACATCATCTCTTCATGATTGCCACGAAGTGTTATGATGTCAAATCCTTTATCTTTTAGTTTAATAATGTAATCAATGGTCTGTTTTATTTTTTTCCCTCTGTCGATATAATCTCCAATAAGTACAATTTTATCCTTGGATGTTGCATTGATTTTTTCTTCGATTATTGTTCTTAGCTGATCAAAACACCCGTGAATATCCCCGATGGCGAAAAGCCTTTTCATTTCAGCAGTGTTTATTGTTAAACATACTAAGTTAACACAAATTAAGTAAAATGATTCCAAATTATGATATCTGACATTTGATTTACAAATGGTTTCGGAGTTTTAGAGAAAGACAGCAACAATATCAGGATGACTTCTCCGGTTGTATTGGTGATAAGAAACCTGAATCCGTAACAAACATTCTAAACTAAAACCTATGAAAACGAGAAGTCAATGTTATGCCGTTTCCCGGAATCAAGGGATACTCTTAAAGCAATTGATATTTGTAATTTTTATTGTATTGTTCCTGAGTTGCACCAAAGAGCAAAATGAAGAATCAAATGATGTCCTGGCAAAGGACAAGGCAGTACCCTCCGTTGTATCCGTTAGCCCCGCAAATGACGCGACAGCAGTTTCAACAGAGACAGGACTGACTGTGGTTTTCAGCGAAAAGCTGGATTCGACTACAATCAGCGCTTCTGCGTTTACCTTAAGAAGAGGAGCATCTGTTGTATATGGCACAGTGAGCTATGAAGGCACAACCGCCATTTTTTTACCTGCTTCAGAACTCGAAGGAAATACAGTATATACGGGCACAATCAAGGCCGGTGTTAAAGATCTGGCCGGAAACGTTACTTCAACAGATTATTCATGGAAGTTCACAACCGGTGAGGCGAAAGATACCAAAGCTCCGGCGGTTATTTCAATGACTCCTGGTGCCAATGCAATCAATGTACCTGTTTTAAGTATAATTACAGCTACATTTAACGAGGGAATTAAATCTGAAACCCTCACAACTTCATCATTCCTGTTAAAAAAAGGGACACTGACTGTTGCCGGGACAATGAGCATATCGGGCAATACAGCAAGTTTTACACCTTCATCCCCTTTGTCGGCCAACTCACTCTATTCAGTTACAATTACCAGGGAAGTAAAGGATTCTGCAGGCAATCCGATGGTTGCAGATTATTCATGGAGTTTTACAACTGCCTCACCCGTTGATGCAACAGCACCAGTAATAATATCTGTGCTCCCACTGGAAAATGCGAATAATGTCCAGACAAATGTCAAACCTTCAGTAACCTTCAGCGAAGCTATAGATCCTGCAACAATGAATGCGTCCACTTTTGTATTAAAGAAAGATGGAAATAATATTACAGGTACGGTTGTCCTTAACGGGACCACAGCTACTTTAACACCTGCTGCCGCTCTCAGTGCTAATTCCACATATTCGGTAACAGTTATGACCGGGGTAAAGGATTTAGCCGGAAACATGTTAGCAGCAGTTAAGACCTGGAACTTCAACACAGTCGGGCTCGCCGATATTACTGCACCGCAGGTGTCCTCGGTAACACCTGCAAACAATTCAATTGCTGTCCAGGCAACAGTTAAGCCAACTGTCACTTTCAATGAACCGGTAGATCCTGCTACAATTAACTCTGCAACAATAGTACTCAAACAGGGAAGTACTATTGTTAACGGCACTATATCTTTGTCAGGCAACACTGCAACTTTTTCACCCGGAAGTCAACTTGCAGCTAATACAGCATATACCCTCAATGTCACAACGGGGGTCAAAGATGTTTCAGGAAATGCAATAGCTGTCCCGTTTACTTCAAATTTCACCACTGCAGCCGCAGTTCCTGCGGCCAAATCGTTTGCCAGTGATGTTATCCCTGTGCTGAATACATGCAATCAATGTCACAGGCACAGCTGGACCACATCATCAAATGCATCCACATTTCACTCAAATCTTGTCAGTTCGGGGCATATTAATCTCAACACACCCACAAGCGGGAAGATCTATACTAAACTTAACGGAGGTCATCCTTCTTCGGGAGTAACGGCAGAGCAGAAAGCAACTGTTCTGACATGGATCAAGGAAGGATCGAAGAATAACTAGGTTGAATAATCAGAACCCGGCGTCATGAAGAAATGGCGCCGGGTTACTGATCAGGCGATCTCGATCCAGACCGGAGCGTGGTCGCTTGATTTGTCCCAGCCCCTCACATGCCGGTCGACACCACCGGCAACAAGTCTCTGTGCGAGAGCTGGTGTAAGCAGGAAATGATCGATCCTGAGGCCTGCATTCCGTTCATAGGAGTTCCTGAAATAATCCCAGAATGTATAGATGACTTCTTCAGGGTAAAGCTTTCGTATCGCATCCGTCCAGCCCTGGTCAAGAATATTTTTGAAAGCAGCCCTGATTTCAGGCCTGAAAAGTGCATCATCCGTCCACCTTTCGGGTTTGTAGACATCTATCTCTGCCGGCATCACATTGAAGTCCCCTGTTAGCAGAACCTGGCCACCTGATGTTATAAGCTCTGCTGCATGCAGCCTGAGTCGTTCAAACCATTTGAGCTTATATTCAAATTTCGGTGTGTCAACAGGGTTGCCATTTGGAAGATACAGGCAACCAACTATGATATCTCCTGTAATTGCCTCGATATAACGACTGTGCACATCTTCCGGATCGCCGGGCAGGATATGCCTGATTTCTTTTGGTTCTGTGTTCCTGGTAATTATGGCAACCCCATTCCAGCTTTTCTGGCCATGCCATACGGCATTGTAACCTGCAGCCTGGATATCAAAAAGCGGAAAATTGTCCTGTGGAGCTTTAAGCTCCTGCAGGCAGACGATATCCGGTTTTGTTTCTTCCAGCCACCGGAGAAGTACGGGAAGCCTGCTTTTTATTCCGTTCACATTATATGTCGCAATTCTCATTTCCCTGATCTTTGGTCTGAACTATTTAACTCTATTCCTGAGAAAATGTTGAAGGTGAATAAAAATTGACAGTTATTTAACTGCCACAGCAATTTTAGAATCTGCAGTTCCATAATAGAGGAGCCAGCGTTCCCTGAAAAAGACAAGACCCTCTATAAAGCATACTTCATTAACCTCGCCGGTTTTTTCATAAGGTTTATCGGGGTGAATGAAATGATCCTCCATTCTCGCCTTAAGTTTGTAAGGGAATTTGCCATCGAACAAAGCCTGTCCTGCTGCATAGGCGAATTCAGGAAGTGAAGGATCGTTATAATTTGCCGCATTGCTCCCGTTATAAAGCAAGAGTATTCCACTGTCTCTTTCTATTGCAAATGGTCCTGGCTCTACAAGCCTGCTGTCAAAATAGCCCGGCCTGGGATTAAGGACTGAGATCATTTTTCTGCTTTCACTGTTTTCAGCCACCTCCCAGTGAATCAGATCATCGGAATATGCCATGAACAGGTCCGTGTCCCCGAAGTACATCCAGAACTTACCATCTATTTTTGTGGCTGTGAAGTTTTCTCCATCCCGGCGTGTGATAATTGCCCCGGATTTTGACCAGGTATTCCTGTATTTGCTGTTTTTCAATACCGGACCGTACTTCTGCCATTTCCTGAGGTCGGCTGAAGTTGCAAGGCATAATCTTGCTGTTTTCCCATCATAAGAAGTATAAGTAAGAATGTAAGTTCTGTCGGGTCCCATAACGATCCTGGGATCTTCGACCCCGCCCGGCCATTCATAAACATTCAGGCTGTCGGAATCCGGAAAAAGCACCGGTTCAGCCTGACGGGTAAAGTGAAGTCCATCGTCACTCACCGCCATACCGATCCGTGATGTCATCGCGCTGTCCTGTGACCGGTAGAGCAGGTGGACTTTCCCGTCTTTAACAACGGCTGCCGGATTAAGTACATTTTTTTCTTCCCATCTTACAGTTTTTTTACTTACCGGGCAAAAAAAAGTGTTATCAGAAGATGGGTGCAATATCGGGTTGACACTGTCGGCTTTAACAAAACCGGTAAGGAATACCTCACCTGCATTCTCAACAGAATCAGGAGATGTGCAGGCGGAAATGAGCAATGGAATTAATAAGTATTTGTATTTCATTTATATAGATTTTGATAGTATTCCCAAATATTATAAACAGGCAACAGGCAACAGGCATCCGGCATCCGGCAACCAGCAACCGGCAACCAGCAACCAGCAACCTCACTCAACCTCCACTTCCTCTATTACGAAATGCACATAATGCAGATCTCCTTCCGGAAGATTCCAGAAGCCATCCATTATGGAAGCCAGTTTTATTCCGTTAAAATCCTTTGTCAGACTTCCCTTCCCTGTGAATTTTTCAGTTGTGAATCTGCCTTTTCCCCTGTCGAAAAGCCGGTCAACCTCAATCCGTTCAAATGATCCGTCAGGATTAAAGAACAAGCTTGCATTTACTTTAATACCGGAATCCTCAATTGTGCAATCAGCTCTGTGTGCGTCGAAAGAGGTCCATCTGATCAGTTCCCTGTTGAGGAAAAATGACGGGGCCATTGACATTTCAGCAACACATCTGGCAAGCGCTGAAAGAGAGGTTTCCGGCGATCTTTCATCGGCGATCTTAAAGAATGATAACAACTTGATTAACATCCTTCCTTTACCCTTGAAGTAGGAATCAAATGCCGATACTTTGATGCCGGGTCCTGCTGAAATCTTACCATACCAGCAGAATGACGGCTGTCTGGTTGTTATATAGTATTCTCCTGTTATTGGAGTGAAGGACTTGTCAATACCTGGTCTGAAAGTTCCTGTATGCCTGATATGAACTGAACTTATATGTTTTCTCCCCGTGAGTCCGGATGTCTTAATGAATTCAGCAACGGGAGGAGGAATTTCTTTGAGGTCATTCTCATTCAGTATTTTATCGTCAAAGGCACCTGCTTCATTCTTAATCTGCTGGGCTCGTCTGAAAAACGAGGAATAGAACATATGATCGCATATGTTGAACAGAATGATCAGTGAAGCTGCGATTGCAAGAATGATAAGGAGAATTATATGAAAAATATTCATTTCTGTGCTTTGCCCATTTAATTAATCTCAGGACAAAAGTTAATGATAATTAATGGAAAGCAGGAATGATTATGGGCAGAAAATAAAAAAGTTTCTGTCCTTGCAAAAATACAATACTGGGATCCGGATAGAGTATATCAGATAAGCACTTTAAACCGGAAGGATTTTCCACCTGCCCTGAGGGCTTCAAGCAACTCTACTGGTTTGAAAGTGTTGAACCGCTGGAACATGTACTGAACATATCCCACAGAGCACTGACAATAGGTAGCTGAAAGGGTTGCCGGACCATTTTCCACCATTGGACAAAGACAATAACCATCCGCAATTTTAAGCCCTTTGGGGTTACCCACGTACTTAAAATATACAGCATTGCCATCGCACCTTTAGCACAGGCTGCTCCATTTGCCAGCAGCAGATTTGTGCGTGTTTCCGAATCAATTCTTTCATCGTATCTATCAGGTGAAAGATAAAAACTTTAAAAAAATCTGATTGTTGTACAATATGTGGTACAGTGCTGAAGGTGAATTTATTAATAACTTAAAAATGGAGGATGAAATCATGGGATTGAATTTCGAAAAATATGCACATGAAGGTAACTCCTTTATAAAGGAGCTTGCAAAAAATCTCGGACATCCTGATGAAACGGCCAGAACGGGTATTATTCTGAGAGCTGTCTTTCATACATTAAGGCAGAGAATTTCAATTGGCGAATCACTGAACTTTGTTTCGCAGTTGCCAATGTTCCTCAAAGGAATTTATGTGGACAGCTGGGAATATGATGATACACCATCAGAAATCAGGACAATCGAGGATTTTAAGAATGAAGTAAAGAGGCTGCAGGATCTGTATGGTGAGCAGCAGTTTAACTGGGAGACTTCGACTGAAGATATAATAGGTATTGTATTCTCAACACTTGGGAAATACATTTCAGAAGGAGAGTATGAGGACATAATCTCCCAGATGCCGAAAGAGCTAAAGTCACTTTTCAGGGAAAAAGTGCATCATTAGAAATTTGATTACGTACATGTCAGAAAAATCAGCAGAGTCTGCAGATAAATTCCTCTGCAGTTCTCTGCTGCTTTTTTTTAATTAAAAGCTACCTGGTGGCGGAGGAGGCGGAGGAGGCGGAGGTGGTGGTGCACTTAATCCATCAACAAGTCTGAAGCTGAAATCGTCCAAGTTTTCTGATATATCAGGTTTTTCCAGGTTTCTCCGATCATAAAGTTCATGCCTGACACCTTTACAGGTGAAAACATTCGTTCTTAGGTCGTGATCAGCTCTCTTTGCCTGGATCACATTCATAAAATTGCCTTCTGTCTTCGATAAAATGAAGGCATTCTTCATTGTTATCACACTGTCCTTCAATGAAAACTCTTCACCTGTTTCGAAAAGTGTTCTTGTATAAAAAGTTTTGGAAGGATCAATTCTGAGGTGATATTTCTCAATCAAAGGCAGCCACCAGGAGTCATTCTCCATCTGAGGTGGGGAGGGAGGAGGCGGTGGTGGTGGCGGTGGGTCCTGTGCATTTATTACAAGAAAACCTGTCACCATAAGTAATGGTATGACAATGAGTTTCTTTAACACGATTGTCATAGGAAATTTTTTCTTTGAAAGCATTAGCAGTCTTTTTTTCGTTAGTGAATAATTAAAACTACTGGCCAGATATTTGTTATTTTTCCGGAAAACAATATTGAACAATATTTCCGAGTATCCTGCAACATCAGAATGTGACTCAAGTACCGCGTCATCGGCGAGGTATTCATGATTCAGCATTATCGCTCTTTTATAAAGGATAAGCACAGGATTGAACCAGAAGATTGTTTTGATTACTTCAATTATGATGATATCAATCGAATGATATTGTTCGATATGAGCAAATTCATGTATCAGCAAAGCATCGGGAATTTTACCCTGCTTTAATTCATCCTCATTTATAAAAACAGTTGAAAGAAATGTATGCGGCAAAGCAAGTCCTTTCACCGGAACTATCTTGTGTCCTCTGATTATTACTGAACTGTACCCGGATCTGAACCGGAGTATTAAAATGTTATAAACAAACCTGGTAATCAGGATTGAAAGAACGAGAAAATAGATATTCTTTAGTTGAATTACTGATCCTTCACCGGGATTCCGGAACAATACTTCAAATTTCACATATTGTCCCTGTATCTGATTCAGATTCAACTGACTTATTTTGATGCCTGATATTGTGAACCATTCAATTGTAATCAATGGCAAAACCAGAGAAAAGATCAATGAAAACAGCAGGTAGAATCTGTTGAATCTGTGCATTCTTTCCCTGCTCAGAAACATCTCATAGAACAAGAAGAGCAGTACAAGACTGATCGACGATCTGATCAGATATCCTGCGAGTGGTGTCATTTTTTCCCCTTTTTTGCTTCTATTTGTTTGTTTACAAGGTCACGGAGCTCTTTCAGCTCTTTTTCATTCAGTTTAGTTTCAGTGGTGAAAAACGAGGCAAACTGCGAAGCGGAATTATTGAAATAATCACTAATGAGATTCTTCAGATGATTCGAAAAATACTCCGATTTCTTTACCAAAGGAAAATATAACCTGTTGCTGCCATGCTGTTCAAAACTCACAAATCCCTTGAGAGTCATTCTCTTCAGCAATGTCGCAACTGTGGTACTTGCTGGTTTGGGGTCAGGAAACTCATCTATGATATTCTTGAGATAAGCTTTCTCAAGATTCCAGACATATTTCATTACCTGTTCTTCTGCTGGAGTAAGCTGTTCCATTCATTTGTATTTTAAAACTATCTTCTACAAATGTAGAAGATATAAAATAAAGAAACAAATTTTTTCCGGTTTATTTTCCTATAAGGCATTCATCATAGTTTCCGGTGATTTCAAAACCTGCCTTCAGATAGCACCTGATCGCGTATTCATTATCCGACTTGACATTCAACCCGATAAGATCAACATTCTTCCTTAAATCATTACAGAGTTTTGTTGTCAGCTTCAATGCAATACCTTTACCCCTGTAATCAGGATGAACCGTAATATTGCCAAGTGCAGCAACACGGTAAACAGGGGAATAGACATGAATGCCCGATATACCGATCAGCTTTCCTTTATCTGAAAAACCGAAATACTTACCTGTTTCAAGCATCCGCTTATCAAACCAGTTGAAAGGATAGGCAACGGAGTAAAGGCTGAGTATCTCTTCAAGGTCTTCAATGGTTAGCCTCCTGATATCGGGATACTCTGTTTCAGGAATAGTTTTCCTGAGAACCATTTTGTAATGCAGTCCATAATTTTCTGAAATCTCATCTTTTCCGAATATCCCGATCAATGGAGGGGTTAGGTGGGCATAGAATTTCGGAGGTAATTCCGGTTTAATACTTTCAAGCAGGAATAATGAGTCAGAAGGATCTCCTTTATAAAATGTCAGTAACGTCGGAATCGCTGATCCGGAATAAAGCATTGCAATTGACCTGATTCTGTAATCTTCCACCAGGGCAAACCAGGTTGTAAAGGGCCAGAAGAAATCATCAAGGTCGCCGATACAGTAATACTGAATATCAGCATTCTCTTTTAAAAATGACAGAATTAATTGTTTATCTGAGAGTTTTGTGATTTCCATTGTTGTAATAAACAGGTGTTATCGGAAAACGAGGTTGTATCAAAATAAAAATACATTAACCGCAAAGGTCGCAAAGAATTTCGCAAAGATCGCAAAGGTTTATATTTCAGCATTTTGACTTTGCGCACTTTGCGTCAACTTTGCGTACTTTGCGGTTAAAAAAGGACTTTTGAGACAGCCTCCACCTTCCATCCTTCGTAACCAGAATTGGCGAGAACCCAGGTCCCAGGAGCCAGTACCGCCTACCAGTCTCCCGACTGTTTTCCTGTAAGAGAAGTAATTTCCAGTACCAGCAGCACAATCCTTGCGACAGAAGCATCATCAAATTTCTGTGTACCCCGGGCACCGTATTTTTTCATTATGAGATCCAGTCCTGCTATCTTCTTATCGGTTTCAGTTTCGATCGATACGATACCTTTGCCCATGACTGACCTGTATTTTGCAGACCATTCACACGGAATATTATTCTTAATGATCTCCTCTCCATGTTCGATCTCGAAGCACACCTTGTTATTTCTTCTGAGAATGTCCATTTTTCTTCCCTGTGAGGCTGAATGGATATATATAAAGCCATCCTTATACGCGAAATTCACAGGAACTATATAGGCCTCATCATTATCAACAAAGCCCAGTCTGCAGATCTGTGAGTTAGATAGTATATCACTGATAATATTTTGGTCCGCGATTTCCTTATCGTGCCTTCTCATAATTATTTCCTTTTGATTGTCTGAATCTTTTTTTCAGACATTTCCAAAGCAAATTCATCGTAACCTGTTTCCTTGATTCTTTCAACACAGGCTGCTCTGTCGGAATTTAAGATCATCCCGATGATTTTGGAAATGAACGTATTGTATTTTCCACATTCCCTGACATTGCTGATACTGCAGTCTGCGCATGAAATATAATTATTTTCCATGCAGCATTTTCTCACACTGCACCATGACATTTTCAGCGATTCACGGCAACCCGGGCACTTACCCTTCAGGTATGATCTACAGGCTCCGCAGTAGATGCCACAATAAGCAATCAGATTCCTGTCTGCTGTAACTTCTTTTAAGGAATTGGTTTTCATTTTTTAGTGTTTTATTGTTACCCAACAGTTCCATTTTACTGCATAAGAAGACGTTTTACCTCATCTTCAGGCACCGAGGTTCTTTTTGAAATCTCAGCCGGATTCATTCCCTGCTCATGAAATCTCTTAACGAATTGTCTCATTGATTCACCTATCTCAATAAGATGATCATCCGGATCGAAAAATCTGATCGTCCTTTGTCCCCATTGTTCCTCATGAATTTCATGCAGGAAACGCACACCTTCTTTTATGAGAATCTTATAAACAGTCGTGACATCTTCAGTTTCAAAATAAATCTCGAAACGGTTTGCTTTTCCTGAAATATTCTCATGTCCCAATGCCTGAGGGATAATGTGACCGGCCTTGATTTCCCAAATGGCGAATCCGTTACCAAAGATCACATTTTTACCGAAGTCAAGATGTTTCTTTAATCCAAGAATATTGCTGTAGAAATTTTTTGAAACCTCTATGTCCTTTACAAATATCGCAGTTGAGGCATTGTTAAGTTCAGGCGTTTTCATCAGAAGAGATCAGTTCCGTTTGATGTTTCTGATTTCTGTTTTTTCCGGTCTGAAAACCATGAAATGAGCAAAGTGGTTATTATGCCTAGAAGAAAAAAGGTTAAGTCTCTTTTGTTGACATTGATCTTGTTCATCGTTCTGTCTGAATTAGGTTAAAAACAAAATTAAACATTTGTTTAATAATTTATTTAGAATGCTTCTAAATTAGTTTCAAAAGGCAAGAAAGGTTTTATATTATCGTTTAAAAATTGTTGTTAGTCAATAAAAATCTAAAATTCGTCAACGAAAATGAGACATTTAGCTATAATTATATTTTTCGTAGTATCGACAGCAGTAAACGCAACATCATATTATATATCCCCATCGGGAAACGACAATAATTCAGGCGCTATCAATGCTCCCTTCTTCACTCTGAACAAAGCCTGGTCTGTGGCCAGGGCAGGGGATGTTATTTATGCCAGGGGAGGCACGTACAAATTCAGTTCACGACAGAACCTTACAGGCAAGAACGGAACATCTTCCGATACGATAAAAATATGGGCATACCCTGGTGAAAGGCCGGTATTCACCAAGAGTTCATCGTTTAGTAAACCTTCATTCCCGGTGAGCCTCATATATGTCAGTGCCGATTATGTACACATCAGGGGTATAGAAGTTGCATATTTTACACAGGCTACAACAGAAGTCTGGTATGGTATTGCTGCACAGGGGGCCGACCATTGCAAATTTGAACAGATAAACAGTCATCACAATGGTCATGGCATGGGCATCAGGAATGAATGTAGCCATAATCTTATCCTCAATTGTGATTTCCATCATAATCTGGATCCCATGACCTCTTATGGCAATGCCGACGGGCTTGCAGTAGCATATCATAGTTCTTCTGTTGAAAATACAATCAGAGGCTGCAGGATGTGGAACAACTCCGATGACGGACTTGATCTGTGGGATAATAATGGTAATCTGGTTCTTGAAGATTCCTGGGCATGGAGAAACGGGTACCTGGCAAACGGCTCGGCTGCGGGTGACGGGTGTGGCTTCAAATTCGGAAAAACAACATCCGCCAGCAGTTCATCATTTAAGAGAACAGTAAGGAATACAATTGCGGTTTATAACAGGTCGAGAGGCTATAATCAGAATGCTGCAAATGTGAGGTTTTACTTTTATAACAATATTGCATGGAAGAATCCGAAAGGAGTTGAATTTCCAACCAATAACCTGGCTCATGTATTCAGGAACAATATTGTATTCGATAACGGTGGCAACTGGAGCGGTAACTTCTCAAATTCAGTACGGGACCATAATTCAAATGATCCTTCTCCAGTCGCATCATCATCCGATTTTGAGAGCGTGGATACAACTGGAATGTCAGGCAAAAGAAAACCCGATGGATCTCTTCCTGACCTTAGATTCATGAGACTTGCAGCGAACTCGGACCTGATTGATGCCGGAATTAATGTTGGTATGGCTTTCAGCGGGAAAGCCCCCGATATCGGAGTTTATGAATCAGGTTCCGGCCCGGTTTCAGTTACTCCTGCTCCGGTAAATGTTTTAACATATCAGAATGCCGGGGTAAAGAATTCAAATCCTGCTGATATTGAGGTAGTTTATAATTCTCAGATAAACGCGGAAAATCTGCCTCCGGTCACATCTTTTGAAGTAAAGGTTAATAATATTGCCCGAAGTATAAGCAGTATAAAAGCGATTGATAAGGTTGTTTATCTTACTCTTTCGCAGCCGGTCAAATCAGGCGATATTGTTTCATTAACATACATAAAGTCAACTGTCAGTCCTCTTCAGTGTGTTGGTGGCACATTAGCAGAGACGATAACAGCTAAAGCCGTTACGAATTTCGTTGAAGCAGTCGCTGAAAATCCATCTACTCCTTCCGATACAACAAAGACAGAGATCTCTTCACCCCCTGCAGCCGACACAACAATAGCTCAGACGCCGGCTCTGCCGGGTCCGCCTGCCGCAGATACAACAATAACCCAGAATCCGGCACCACCGGTTATCGGTAACACCGGCGGAAAAATATCAATTACTCCTTTCCCGGCCACTGATCATTTATCAATAAATAATTTTAATCCCGGTCCGGAGGCTGTAACATTAAGAATAAATGACTTCAAAGGAAAACTTTGTTACGAAGTAAAACTCGACAACGCTAAAATAACAGCGAATATTCCTGTCAACCTTGCACCAGGCTTTTATATTGCTTCAATTACAAAAGGTTCAAAGGTGCAGTATGTGCAAAAGCTGATTTTTGTAAAACAGTAAACATCAGAGATTAAAAGGAATTATTTTTTATAGCTATTAATCATAACAAAAGGAATGCTCAGATTGAAACCGCCGGTTTTTGCGGCTGTTTCATTCAGAACTGATTCCACTTTGCCAAAAACCTCATCAAGCCGTTCAGGGGGAACCAGCTTAATCCAGGATTCCATAAAGGCCAGCCTGATAAAATAATGGTTCAGCATTGCAGTGGCATCTGCAAACCTGTAATTGAACTGGCTGTGTTCCAGGTTCTTAATAACAAATCCATTCATGTTAATCATACTGATCGTCTCATCCAGCGGTTTTCTCTTATCATAAATATGCCTGTGTAATTTCGATATCAGATCATCCAGTCCTGATTTATGAAGCACCTCAGAAAATGCTTCATAAAACTCGTACATTGTTTTATCGAGATTGCATGTCTGGATGAATTGCCCTCCTGATTTCAATAATCTCGAGCATTCTGACAAAACCCTGTCAATATCATTCACATTATTGAGACCATTATTACTTGTAATAAGATCAACAGAGAGATTTTCCAGGGGGATATTTTCAGCATAACCCTCCAGAATGCGGATGTTATTAATTCTGAAATAGTCTATTTTTCTTTTTGCACGTCCAGCAGCATCCTTCCAGGGATCGATCCCGTAGACAACTGAACTCTCACCGAGTCTCAGTGCTATTTCTGTCAGGGGAAAACCGGTGCCGAAACCAATATCAAGCGCTGTAATGTTCTTCCTGTAATCTATGTAGTCGAGAAGCTTCAATCCGAATGAGGCTGACCATAAAGGACATTCATCAGCAACTTCTGCATAAGCTGCAAGATTAAAATCATTGCTTAAATATTTTTTCATTTTTATAATTTCCGTCCTAATTATTTCCTTGATAAATTTAACAACTTCATTTCCTTATAGAAAAAACTTTCCCGGCATCCGGTTGTTGTATTTGTACACTAAACTAATAAAACATTATGAGTAAACATTATGCAAATGCATTATGGGAAGGTAATCTTCTCAAAGGAAATGGTAAGTATACTTTGCCAACAAGCAAGTATGAAGGCACTGTAAAATACGCTACACGTTTCGAAGATGACAAATCCGCCTCAAGTCCTGAAGAACTGATAGGAGCCGCACTTGCAAGCTGTTATTCAATGGCACTCGCCAATGCCCTGGATCAGGCCGGGCATAAGCCCGTAAGGATTGAGACTTCTGCAGCCGTAACACTGGAAAAAACTGATAATGGATTTGCAATTACCGATATTTTATTAAAAACAGAAGGTAATGTACAGGGAGTTAATGATGAAAAGTTCAGGGAAATAGCCGAGAATACGAAAACCGGCTGTCCCGTTTCGAAAGCGCTGAAGGGTACAAATATCAGGCTTGAAGCTAACCTGATCTCCCATAAAGTAAAAGCTTCATAACCCAATTAATATCTTTCAATCATGGCATTCAACATTTCAACCACGGCATTTGAATATGGCGCCAGGATCCCTGTTGTGCATACGTGCGACGGGGATGACATTTCACCGCCGCTCAGATGGGATGGTGAACCAAAAGATACTGTCACTTTTGCATTGATTGTTGAGGATCCTGATGCTCCGAATGGTACTTTTACTCACTGGATCGTATACAATATACCATCTGATGTTCATAACCTGGAAAAAATTGAAAATGCACAGAAAAACCTTGATTATGGAGGTATGCATGCCAGGAATGATTTTGGTAAAAATGGCTACGGAGGACCTTGTCCTCCAAGAGGTGAGGAGCACCGGTATTACTTCAGGATTTTTGCCCTGAGAAAAAAGCTTCCACCGGAATCCGTAAAGGATGGTCCGGGTTTCCATCAGGCAATAAAAAATCTGGTGCTTGATAAGGCCGAATATATGGGAGTATATTCGAGAACAAAAAAGGCCAGGGAAGCATAAATGGCAAGTATTAAGCAATTGTAAAAGACAACCTTAATGTTTAACTTTGCATTATCAATTTTTGTTTAATTCTTGATAATACAACTATGGCAGAGCAAATCACACCAAAAAAAAGGGGAAGAAAAAAAGGTAGTACCGGAATCCGTCGCACACCAGGCAAAAGAGTCCCACGAAATCTTGAAAGCATGAGCTTCGAACAGCTTCAGCAACTGAGCGTAAAAGTCACCGAGCTCATGAAAACCAAAAAAGATGAGCAGATCAGGATCCTGAAACAGAAACTTGACGAACTCGAGAATCTTTAAGTCAGGTTTTTACTGGTACAAATTTAAAGGCATCAAGGCAAGACTAAGTCAATTGCCTTTTTGCCTTTTATTTTTTTCTTTTCGACCAATGTCCGAACGCCTTAACATGATCAATGTATTGTTTTGTAAATTTTATTTTTTCTATATTGCTTTTTTATTTTTTACCGGATAGTGTTTGTAAATTATTACATATCAGAGCAGTACTTATTCGTTGTAGCCCTTAACGTAGGTTTCCTGAAGAGATTTGCCGGGCTTTGACCAGAGGCTGAGATGCAAATGGCACAGATTCAATCCGGTCAATACCGGCCTGGTACCTTTTTATCTGAGTATACTGTTTTTCTGAATTATTCCTTGTATGATACATGACAAACTGATAAATCCTGAAAGCATTGTTGTAGTTGGTGGATCTGATGATCTGCTGAAGCCCGGCGGAAAAATCCTGAAAAACATTAAAGACGGGAATTTCCAGGGAAAGTTATGCGTTGTTAATCCAAAACTGGATGTTGTCCAGGGACTCAAATCATACCGCAACCTTTACGATGTACCTCAGGTTGATCTTGCTATACTATGCATTTCATACAAATTATGCCTGGATACGGTTGAGACACTCGTGAATAAGAAGAATACCAAGGCTTTCATAATTATTTCAGCGGGTTTCAGTGAAGCAGGAGAGGAGGGCAGGCAGATTGAAAAGAAAATAGCGGAGATTATCACAAAAGCCGGAGGTTCGCTTATCGGTCCTAACTGCATAGGAGTAATTACACCTGCATACCAGGGTGTGTTCACAACCCCGGTCCCGAAGCTTAATGTGAGAGGATGCGATCTTGTTTCAGGCTCCGGTGCAACAGCAGTATTCATATTTGAATCTGCGATATCAAAAGGTTTAAATTTCTCCAGTGTCTTTTCAGTAGGCAACAGTGCACAGACAGGTGTTGAAGAAATAGTTGAATACTGGGATGAGACATTCGATCCGGCAACCAGCTCGAGGATAAAGCTTATCTACGTTGAAAGCATACATGATCCCGACAAGCTTCTGCACCATTCTTCATCACTTATACGAAAAGGGTGCAGGATTGCTGCCATTAAAGCAGGAACTACGGAAGCGGGTATGAGAGCAGCTTCATCGCATACAGGAGCAATGGCTTCTTCCGACTCTGCGGTTGAAGCTCTTTTCAGAAAAGCTGGAATTGTACGTTGCTCCGGCAGGGAAGAGCTTACAACAGTAGCCTCGGTGTTTTTTCACAAACAGATGAAAGGCCGGAATATTGCCATAATCACCCATGCCGGTGGTCCAGCCGTAATGCTTACAGATGCGCTTGCTGCAGGCGGAATGAACATACCAAAAATCTCCGGAGAGGACCATGACAAACTCTTGTCTATGATGAACCCGGGAGCTTCTGCAATCAACCCGATCGACATGATCGCAACTGCCACAAATGTCCAGCTGGAAAAGGTTATTGATTATGTCGATAAAAAAATGCCTCTGTTCGATGGCATGAGCGTTATATTCGGAAGTAACGGGCTGAATGATATCAGGGAAACTTACGATCTGCTTGACAGGAAGATACAGGAATGTGATAAGCCTTTATATCCTATCCTGCCATCAATAACAAGCTCCTCGAAAGAGCTTGAGAAATTTATTAATAAAGGTCATGTCAACTTCCCTGATGAAGTAGTGCTTGGAAGAGCACTGACAAAAATCTTTAATACACCCTACCCTGCCGGAGAGGACATTTTCCCGGAGGAAGTAAATATTCCTGAAATCAGGAAAATAATCGGGGAAGCTCCCGATGGGTACCTTGAGCCGGCAATTATTCAGAAACTTCTTAAGGCTGCAAGTATCCCGGTAGTAAGGGAAATGACGGTGAAATCGAGGGCTGAACTGATGTCTGTGACCGAAAAAGCCGGATTTCCACTTGCACTGAAGGTTGTTGGTCCTGTTCATAAATCAGACGTAGGTGGAGTCACTCTTAATATTAAGTCTTTCAGGCACCTGGAAGCTGAATTCAACAGGATGATGCAGATCCCGGGAGTAAAAGCTGTTCTTGTTCAGCAAATGCTTTCAGGAACTGAACTATTTATAGGCGCAAAATATGAACCCCGGTTTGGCCATGTAATTCTATGCGGACTTGGCGGAATATTTGTCGAAGTACTTGGGCGATGTGTCTTCAGGACTTGCGCCTCTTACTTTTAGCGAGGCTGATTCAATGATCAGAAGTCTGCGGAGTTATAAAATTATTCATGGAACAAGGGGGAAACCAGGGAATCGATGAACGGAAATTTGCTGAGATAATTGTCAGGCTTTCATCGCTTCTGAGACATGCGACCGAGATCAAGGAGATGGATCTGAACCCCCTCATCGGCAGCCCTCAAAACATAACGGTTGTTGATGCAAGAATAAGAGTTGAAAAATGATCTTAATGCAGTTTGATGTCTGCGGATTGCTTATATTGTTTATATTCGGAAATTTATTTTTTTGCTGAAACAGTTAAAATAATGATTATCCAACAGTTATCGGTTTTTCTTGAAAATAAATCGGGACGGCTTACTGAAGTTCTTGAGGTTCTGGGAGAGGAAAACATAAGGATAACAGCCCTTACAGTAGCCGATACATCAGAATTCGGGATTCTTCGTCTCATTGTTTCAGATCCTGAAAAGGCCAGGAATCTTCTTAAAGAACATTCCTTCACAGTGAATCTGTCAGATGTGATTTCTGTGATGGCCCCTGCCGAGGCAAAACATCATGCCAGAGTACTGAAGATATTGTCTGATAAGGATATCAGCGTGGAATATACATATGCTTTCCCTTCAGGCAATAAATCGGTTATCATACTCCGCTGCAGCAATACAGCAGAGGCAATAAAGGCACTTAAAAGTCACGAGATGGAATTGCTCAAAGCAAGCGATCTCTATAAAATATAAATTCAATTTCCTCGTAGAGGATCAAACATTGTATCAGGATTATAGACCAATAATGTAATGACCGGTATAAGTATGGAAATCTGGAATCCCCATTTCGAATGTATGGACCGCGATGGATTAAGGAAGGTTCAGAGCGAAAGGTTGAGGGAAACAGTTGAAAGGGTATATTTCAATGTACCCTGTTACAGGCATAAGATGCAGGAAGCCGGTATAGGTCCTGAAAATATTGATTCAATAGATGATATTTCCAGGCTTCCATTCACCACAAAAAACGATCTCCGCGATAATTATCCCTTTGGTTTGTTTGCTGTTCCCATGAGTGAGATAGTGCGGGTTCATGCTTCCTCAGGAACCACAGGTAAACCAACTGTTGTCGGTTATACCCGTCACGATATTGCTACATGGTCGGAAGTGATGGCAAGAACACTTACCAGTGCGGGCGCCAACAGGAATGATTTTATTCAGATTGCCTATGGTTATGGATTATTCACAGGAGGCCTTGGTCTTCATTACGGGGGAGAAAAGATAGGCGCTTCGGTAATTCCGATCTCCGGAGGGAATACTGCAAGGCAGATCCAGCTTATGCACGATTTCGGAAGCACTGTCCTGGCCTGTACACCTTCGTATGCCCTTTATCTGGCTGAAGCAATACACGAAAGCGGGATCAGAAGCGGAAGAATTCAAGCTGAGGATAGGTGTATTCGGCGCTGAACCATGGACTGAAGAAATGAGGAGAGAAATTGAGGCGAAACTTCGAGTCCGTGCAATAGATATTTATGGACTGAGTGAGGTAATCGGACCTGGAGTGGCAAGCGAATGTCCTGAACAGAAAGGGCTTCACATTAATGAAGATCATTTCTTTCCTGAAATCATTGATCCCGACACACTGGCAGCCATTGCCCGAAGGCAGTATCGGAGAACTGGTTTTCACCACAATAACAAAGGAAGGATTACCCCTGATACGCTACAGGACAAGGGATCTTACCAGACTCTCGTATGAGAAATGTAACTGTGGAAGGACCCTGGTGAGAATGGAAAAATGCCTTGGCAGGAGCGATGATATGCTGATAATCCGAGGAGTCAATCTTTTTCCTTCCCAGGTTGAAAGCAGTGCTGCTCGAAATGAGCGAGATAAAACCTCATTACCAGTTAATAGTTGACAGGATCAATAATCTGGACACCCTTGAGCTGAAGGTGGAAGTTGATGAAGAATTCTTCCTTGACAAGATAAGCCAGCTCGAATCATTACGCCAGAAGCTGAGAAGCAACCTGGAAGACGCGACAGGGCTTGGTATAAAAGTAACTCCTTGTTGAACCAAAAGCAATAGGAAGGAGCGAAGGCAAGGCGATAAGGGTGATTGACAACAGGAAATTGAAAGTGAATATTATTATTTTTTACCTTTGATAACATAATGGATGAAGCAGTAAAATCCGGCACAATGATGAATGCCCTCCTGAAACAGGACATTGTGCAGAAGTTAATCAGTGAAAGCGGGATTGCCTCTTTTTCAAGAGCAAGTATCAGGGAGGTTGCCCGGCTTGTCACACAAATAGAGGAAGCATCCGGGATTAAGTTTATAAGGATGGAGATGGGTGAACCGGGTCTTCCATGTATCTCAATAGCTGTCGAGGCTGAAATTGAAGCGCTGAAGAATGGGGTGGCATCAACTTATCCTAATATTGAAGGTATCAAACCGCTCAAACAGGAGACTTCACGATTCATCAAATTGTTCCTGGACATCGATATGAAACCTCAGGGTTGTATACCCACAGTTGGTTCAATGATGGGAGCAATGGCTGCCTTCCTTGTGGCCAACAGGAACGACAGGACAAAAGAAGGAAGCCTTTTTCTCGATCCCGGTTTTCCTGTACAGAAACAACAGGTGAAAATGCTGGGACATGATTATTACTCATTTGATATTTTTGAACACCGTGGCAAGAAGCTGAAGAGCAAGCTGGAATCTTTTCTCAAGACACGGGAAAATATCATCTATAGTGTACTCGAATCCGAACAATCCTACATGGATGTGCCTTACCGAAGAAGAGCTGGAGGATATCGGTCAACTGGCAAAAAAGTATGATGTGATCGTGATTGAGGATCTGGCATATTTCGGAATGGATTTCAGGAAAGACTATTCCCATCCTGGTGAAGCTCCTTTTCAACCGACAATAGGAAAATATATAGAGGACTATATTCTTTTAATATCGAGTTCAAAGACATATAGTTATGCAGGACAGAGAATCGGAATGATGGCAATATCCGATCATCTGTACGGCAGGCAATATCCCGATCTGATGAGATATTTTTCCACTCCGGGCTTCGGACATTCAGTAGTTTACGGCGCTCTGTATGGACTTTCCGCAGGAGTCACTCATTCCGCACAGTATGGACTTGCAGCATTGATCAGAGCAGTCAATGAAGGCAGGTACAACTTTATTCCACGATGTCAGGGAATACGGGGAGAAAGCCGGAATAATGAAAAGACTCTTCACTGAGAACGGATTCATTATTCCATACGATAAGGATCTTGATCAGCCTCTGGCCGACGGATTTTATTTTACTATTGCCTATCCCGGGATGACAAGCGGCGAACTGGTTGAAAAGTTATTTTATTACGGTATAAGTGCAATTTCTCTCGATATAACAGGTAGTAAAAGAAATGATGGACTCAGAGCCTGTGTTTCACATGTATCGAGAGACCAGTTCGGTGATCTGGAAAGCAGGCTTAAAAGATTCAGGAAAGATCATCCTTTTTAATGATTTAAATATAGATTATGGCAAAAGTACGTGGCAGTATAGTGGTGAATATCGAGAGATGCAAAGGATGCGAAATATGCACTGTTTCATGCCCGACAGGCACTATCGCAATGTCAAGGGAGGTCAATGGCAAAGGTTACAATTATGCTTTTCCTGCCAACCCTGATCTGTGCAACGGATGCGCAAATTGTGCAGTAGTTTGTCCTGATGGTGTCATCACTGTTTATAAAACAAAAATCTGATCCGGAATGGAAAGAGAACTTAGATTAATGAAAGGTAATGAGGCAGTTGCCGAAGCCGCTATCAGGGCAGGCGTCGATGGATATTTCGGATACCCTATCACACCTCAGACCGAGGTTATAGAGTACCTGATGGAAGCAAAACCTTATGAGAGGACCGGAATGGTTGTTCTTCAGGCAGAAAGTGAGATTGCTGCAATTAACATGGTTTATGGCGGTGCTGCCTGCGGAAAAAAAGTAATGACATCTTCATCATCACCGGGAATAAGCCTCAAGCAGGAAGGAATCACCTATATTGCAGGTGCTGAATTACCATGCCTGATTGTAAATGTGGTAAGAGGAGGCCCCGGACTCGGGACCATACAACCTGCCCAGTCAGATTATTTCCAGGCAACAAAAGGAGGCGGACATGGCGATTATCACCTGATAGTCCTTGCGCCGGCTTCGGTACAGGAAATGGCCGATTTTGTCGACCTGAGCTTCGAGCTGGCCTTCAGATACAGGAATCCTGTCATGATGCTCTCCGATGGCGCCATCGGACAAATGATGGAAAAGGTCTACCTCGGACCACAGAAGGAAAGATCCAAAACTGTTCCTGAATGGGCGACAACCGGGAAACCCCCGACACGCGAAAGAAATATTATCACATCTCTCGATCTGGATCCTTATGCCCAGGAACTTTTCAACAGGAAACTGATTGCGAAATATGATGAGATCAAAAAGAATGAGGTGAGATATGAGGAATTTATGACTGATGATGCTGAATATCTGCTTGTTGCATATGGCACAAGTGCACGGGTATGCCAGAAATCAGTGCAGCTTCTCAGGAAGGAAGGAATTAAAGTTGGTCTTCTGAGGCCAATCACACTTATTCCCTTTTCCTGCCGGAATAATCAATGAGCTTGCAGATAATGTAAAAGGAATTTTATCGGTTGAAATGAGCGCCGGACAAATGGTAGAGGATGTTCTCCTGGCTGTTAACGGGAAAGTTCCTGTTCATCATTTTGGAAGAATTGGCGGGGTTATTACTGCACCCGAAGAAGTGGTTGATGCTCTTAAAATAAAACTTATAGGAGGCTGAAAAATGGAAGAAATAACAGGAAATTAAGATATTATCAAACCGGAAAACCTGGTTTACAGGAAAAGCAGCCTCATGACTGAAAATATTCTGTCGTATTGCCCCGGCTGCGGACATGGAACAGCCCACAGGATACTGGCAGAAGTACTTGAGGAAGAAGGTTTACAGTCACAGACAATCGGAGTTTCACCGGTCGGATGTTCAGTTCTTCTCTATAATTTCATAGATATCGACTGGCAGGAAGCTGCTCATGGCCGTGCACCGGCAGTAGCCACGGCAATAAAAAGACTTTGTCCCGATAAGTTTGTTTTTACTTACCAGGGCGACGGTGATCTGGCTGCAATCGGAACTGCAGAGACAATTCATGCCTGTAACCGGGGTGAGAATATCATGATAATCTTTATCAATAACGGTATCTATGGAATGACAGGAGGCCAGATGGCTCCGACAACTCTTCCCGGAATGAAATCGTCAACATCACCATACGGAAGAGACGTGAAAACAATGGGGAATCCTCTAAAGATGACCGACATTGTTGCCACTCTTCCGGGAACTTACTTATGTTACAAGACAAAGCGTTCATACTCCTGCCAATGTCAGAAAAACAAAAAGGGCAATCAGAAAGGCTGTCCAATATCAGAAACTCGACAGAGGCACCTGCTTCGTAGAGATAGTTTCAAATTGTCCTTCAGGCTGGAAGATGACTCCTGTCCAGGCAAATAAATGGATGGAGGAGAACATGTTTCCTTATTATCCCCTGGGCGATATGAAAGTGCCTGAAGAAAAACCTGAAAAAGCAGAATGATCCATTAACATTAAAAAAAATGACTGAAGAAATTATTATAGCCGGATTCGGTGGTCAGGGTGTCCTGTCAATGGGCAAGATAATGGCATATTCCGGAGTGATGCAGGATATGGAAGTAAGCTGGATGCCTTCCTACGGACCGGAGATGCGTGGAGGAACAGCCAATGTTATTGTAATCCTTAGTGATGAAAGGATAAGCTCTCCCGTTGTAAGAAAGTTCGATACTGCGATTATCCTGAATCAGCAATCAATGGATAAATTCGAAAAATCTGTCAAACCCGGCGGAGTGCTGATCTATGACGGAAATGGTATTACCAGGCACCCGGAGAGGACTGATATTAAGATTTACCGGGTCGATGCAGCAGAGGAAGCATCAAAAATGAAAAACCCTAAAATATTCAATACTATTGTACTCGGTGGATTCCTCAAGATCAAGCCGGTTATCAGGCTTGAAAATGTAATTAAAGGAATAAAGAAATCGCTTCCTGAAAGATATCATAACCTGATACCGATAAACGAGCAAGCCCTTCACAGGGGCCAGGATATAATCAGGGAAGTGAAGCCGGTTACGGCATAGTAAACATTACTAAAAATACATTTTTACACTAAGTTTCACAGAAGAAGCAGGGGCAGGGAGCAGGGAGCACCTGAGGGTTCACTTCTCATAAAAATGCATCTCCCTTATATACTGCCATGTAGCAGCAGGCACATAATAGGACATGTTTTTACCGGCTTTGATACCATTCCTGATGAAAGTGCTCGAGATATCCATCATGGGTGCATCGACCTTGTGGATATCGGCTGCCGAGATTATCTGATCGAGTGCCAATGATGAAGGCCTTTCCATATATGGTCGCGGGTAGACGTAAATGGAGTAGTTATCGATGAGAGCTCCGACATTCTTCCATTTATGAAGTGTGTAAAGATTATCCTCTCCCATTACAAGTGAAAATTGTTTTGAAGGATGCTTGTCCTTCAGATATGCAAGAGTATCAATTGTATATGATGGGATTGGAAGTTTGAACTCAATATCCGAAGCCTTAAGCTTGTCATTATCTCCTATACCAAGCCGCGTCATATGAAGACGCTGGTGATCGGGAAGAAGGGTTTCCTTTTTTTTGAGAGGATTATGAGGGCTGACAACAAACCAGACCTGGTTCAGGTCGGAAAATTCTGTAAGGTAGCCTGCAATGACTATGTGACCGATATGTATCGGGTTGAAAGAACCGAAATAAAGACCGATTTTTTCCATTAGTTGTTGGTTACCATTCAAGAAACGATCTTACCATTTGTAAGGTTTCTTCCTTCGCGACATCGAGGATTTTATTCACAATTATCGTATCGAACTGGTTTGCGAGCTGCATCTCTTCTTCGGCTTTCGAAACTCTCATTTTTATTTTATCAGCGGATTCCGATCCTCGTCCCGCAAGCCTTTTTGTAAGCTCATCAACAGATGGGGGCATTATAAAAAGGGCTATTGCCCTGTTGCCATAGATCTTCTTCAGATTTATCCCTCCTTTAACATCCACATCGAACAATACATGACAGCCGCTATTCCATATTCTCTGCATTTCACTTTTAAGTGTTCCATAAAGAACATCCTTGTATACCTCCTGCCACTCGACGAATTCGCCAATTTCAATTTTCTTCCTGAATTCATCGATCTTAAGAAAATAATAATCAGTTCCATGCTTCTCTGAAGCCCTCGGCTCTCTTGTTGTTGCTGAAACAGAAAATGCCAGGTTAAGCCCGCTGTCGAGCAGATGCTTTACTATCGATGTTTTACCGGTTCCCGACGGTCCGGATATTATTACCAGCTTACCTTCCATCCTGAATAGCTGTTATTTATATTATTATTTATATTAAAATATTATTATTAATAAATATTATTATATAACCTGCAACGTGAAACCTGAAACGTGAAACCTGACCTGCAACTGTCCGAAACAGTTTTTCATAACACATTAAGTGTCTGTTCTTTAATCTTTTCCAGTTCATCCTTCATCATAACAACAATTTTTTGAATGGATGCGTCGTTTGCCTTGGAGCCCAGAGTGTTGATCTCACGGCCTATTTCCTGTGCGATGAAATTCAGGATTTTCCCGTTTGGTGAAGGAGTTCCGGCTGTTTCGATAAAATAATCACAATGAGTTTTCAGCCTGACTTTTTCCTCATTGATATCGTATTTTTCGAGGTAGAGTATGAGTTCCTGTTCGAACCTGTTCCTATCTATATTATCATTTCCGAGGTTTTCCTCGAGTATGGACATCAGTTTTTCCCTCACTTTTTTTATCCGGCCTGCTTCAAACTTCTCCACATCAAGGAGTAAAGAGAGAATATTGCTGATGCATTTAATCATGTCAGTCATTATCGAATTCCCTTCTTCGATCCTGTACCTGTCAAGGTCTTCAATTGCTTCATTTATCTTGCCCCTGACAAGTTCCCATTCAGTTTCAGGCAATTCGGGTTTGTCTGTTTTAAGGACATCGGGCAGCTTCATTATAGCCGTAAAGATCTGATCATCGAGCTTTATGTCCAGGTTAGCGGCTATTTCAGTGAATTGCATATAATAGCTCCTGATGGCTGCCTTATTGAGTACAGTCGCCGCCTCGCCTTCAAGAATATCGAGATAGATTGAAAAATCAATTTTCCCCCTGTCGAGTTTCTGGCTTATTATGTTCCTGATTTCCGGTTCTTTCTCCTTGTAGAGCCAGGGCAGCTTGGTATTAAGATCAAGTTGTTTGGAATTCAGTGATTTTATTTCAACTGTTATTTTTTTCTGAGGCGTTTCAGCGGTTGATTTCCCGTAGCCTGTCATCGATTTGATCATCTGTAGCCCTGTTGAGTGTTTGTAATTAACTTAAAGTTATACTTTTCCGGCGGATTTCACAATGGACATCTTCTTCCATCGTCCGGTTTTATAATAAAAGTATGCGAGTGCAAGACCGACCGCCCATCCTGCAGGGATTGACCACCATATTCCTGCTGTTCCTATTTTGCCGGAAAGAAACCATGCAAACGGTATCCTGATCAGCCATAGTGACAGAAGAGAGAAGAACATTGGAAGCAGGGTATCGCCCGCGCCGCGTAAAAGGCCGTTATAGATGAACATCATTGTAAACAACAGATAGCATGCACTTACAATTGTAAGATACCTGTCACCTTCTACAATAACTGCAGTATCCTTGGTAAAAAGGCTCATCAGCAGATGTCCTCCGAAAATAATCAGCAGGCTTGTTACAACTGTTACAATTCCCGACATCTTAATTGTGGATATAAGTCCTGTTCTGATCCTTTCAAACTTATTGGCCCCTATATTCTGGCCAACAAATGTAGAAAGCGCCTGTGAAAAAGACATGGCCGGTATAAGCGCCATTGAGTCAAGTCTGCTGGCAACAGAGTATCCTGCAATTACGTCAGTGCCGAACTGGTTTACGATGCCCAGCAGGGCGAGTCCGCCGATCGCAACCAGTGTTTGCTGGATACCTGTAGGCAGGCCAATCCGTATGCTCTGCCTGAATATTTCCTTATCGAAATGCAGTCCTCTGAAGGCAATCCTGATAAGTTTATGAGTACGGTTAAGCCAGTAAATTGCCAGGCCAAAGGCAAGTGCATTAGCAAGCAATGTGGCATAAGCGGCCCCTGCAATACCCCAGTTGAATACTGCAACAAATAGTAGTACGAAAATAATATTCGCCACCGTTGCGATTATAAGGAAATAGAGAGGTGTTTTCGAATCACCCAGTCCTCTCAATACGGCGCTGGTGCCATTGTAACCAAAGAAGATCAGCATTCCGGAGAGATAGATCCTGAGATATTGTACAGCCCCGGGCATAATGTTCTCGGGCAGATCAAGTAGACGCAGGAGGGGTTCAGCGATAAGCAGACCAACAACAGTTGATATCACTCCGGCAACAGTACTATATATATACATTGTATCAATAGCCCTTTTCACTCTTGTGAGGTCGCCTGCTCCGAAATACTGTGATATTACCACAGTTGTACCCATGACAAGGCCGATTATCATTGATACCATTACGAAGATCACAGGAAATGATGCGCCAACAGCAGCAAGGGCTTCCTTACCGATGAAGTTTCCCACAACAATGCTGTCGACAATGCTGAACAATTGCTGGAATACGGTACCAAGCAGCATTGGCGCAGCAAATTCCAGGATTAGTTTCCCTTCCTTCCCTGTTGTGAGATCACGCATTCTGTTTATTGATTCAGCCTGTAAAGAAAGTCATTTTCCCGGTATCGGGTTCAGGCACCAGGATAAATCCGGTTATTATTTCGTTAATTAAAACAGCTGGTTCATCATCAAAAACCCCGTGTTCAAACAATAAATGCTTTTTTTTAGACAATTTTATTTTTTCATAGTTATTTTTTTGTAATTATGCCAAAGGAAAATTTGTCTGATGACCTAAAACTGAACAATAATATTAAACGGGATATTCATTTTTTGATATTTTGGATTAATTATTTCAATAGTAGTAACTTGAAAATTTGATGACCTTTTAACATGAAAAAAATCCAATTAGTTGCTTTGATCCTAATTTTGTGCCTGGCCGGAACTTACAATAGTTCGGCGCAGGATGATTCAGGTAGTTCCGGAACTAAATTCTCTTATGGCGGACAAGTAGGGTCTTCCTTCTCAGGATTCAGTCGTTTCGGACAGACGTTCTCTTTAAAAAGACTCGGGGTGACAGGAGGTATGTTCGCTCAGTACAGCGTTCTGCCTTTTGCAAATGTTTCTCTTGAGGTCAATTATGCTATGGCTGGCGCTACTGAAGTGAGCCCGGATTTAGTTTACAATTATAAACCTAATGAAACTTATCTGACTCAGAAATGGTCGACCGATGTTTTGTTACAGGCCATTCAGGTTCCTGTAATTATTAACCTCTCTCCGGTTTCGGACGGAGATATTGTTCCAAAAATCATCCTCGGATATTCGTTTGAATATTATTTCAGAGCATTCGCAAAAGATCAGCTATATTCTTATTATCCGGATGGAATGCTATTCAATGACAGGAATTTTGCTAATGTATCTTCCAATTTCGCTGATTGGAATCAGAGTGTAATTGGGGGTTTCGGTTTGGACTTCAGAAATACCAGACCAAAATTCTCAATCGAAGCAAGATACCAGGTGGGGTTATTTGATATGAGCACAATTAAAGGGCTTCATACAATTAACCTGGAAAATAACTTTTCCATAAACAGTTTTGCTGTTTATCTCAAATTTTATCTGTAGGATTTTCCAAGACAATAATTAATTACTCAAGTTTTATTTATAAATGATTTCAAAAATGAGAATGAGAAAACTTTTATCTACGATCACATTGCTTTTAGCAATTGTCAGCACATTTTACCTGAACTCATGTAAGAAAGATTCTTTCGATGAGGAAGATGCCATGTTACTGCAGGACTCAATCGCTCAGTCAAGGGTCCGTTATAACCTGTTCCTGACCCTGATCGATGCTTCCGGAAATACTCTTGTAAAGGGAGACCAGGCACAGAAAGGTGTAAGCGGGGCAAGCGTTACTTTCTCACAGAATGGGAAGCTTGTTTCCAAGACTTCAGATGCAATGGGCATGGTTGCTTTTGAGAATGTACAGCCCGGCAACGGCGCTGTAAATATCAAACTTGATAATTATTCTGAAGTAAACGCTGTTCTGAGTGTCAGTAATACTTCAGCTGCAGGGGGTAATCAGGCAAGTGCAATTATTCCAATGTTTACGGTTTCTGGCACTTCAATGACAACCATAAGAGGAAAAGTAACATTTGAGTCCGATCTGACGAACAAAACATCAGAAACAGTTCCTGCCGGTACTGTTGTTCTTGCAAATGTAAGTACATCTAGTTCTGCAGCTCTTTCCGGTCTAACATCTGGTTCAATTATAAGCAAGATTTCATATAGTGGGTTATCAGGAAAAGGTGTTACTGATGCAAGTGGTAATTATTCTATTTCTGTACCTGCCGCATCTGAAGGATTAGATTATTCAGTATCTGTAGCAGATTTTACTGCAGATCAGATCCTTGTCATGTACACGAAGAGCGGAGTCCAGGTTACCGGTCTGCAGACTGTTCCCACATCTTTTGGAACCAGTTTTTGGGGTAATACAAGCTCTGTCCCGAATACAACCTATTATCCGATCATAACTGTAAGTGCACCGGTTTACACATATACAAATGCAACTGCAACAGCAACGATTAATGCGTTTGGAAATGTCAATGGAGTAACAATAAACACTCCTGGTGAAAACTATATTGACGGCGAAGTGGAGGTTATCTTCAGCGCCTCACAGACAGGAACAACTGCACGCGGTACAGCAACTGTGGATGATGGTGAAATAACAAATATTTCTTATACCGACGTTTGGAACGGTGAAACTGCCGGATCAGGTTACACCTCAGCACCAACAATTACTATCAACAGCACAATCGAACCTGAGACGGCAAGAGCAATAGCGAATAGTTCTCTATACTTTAACACTTATGGAGGATTAACAGACATAGATGTGTTTGATGGCGGTGAAGGGTACCTGACAGAGCCTACAGTTACAATAACACCGTTTATTGCCGGTTATGGTTCAGGCGCTACGGCAGAAGCAGAAATTGATGAAACTACTTCACGTGTTAATTTGATAGATGTGATCAATGCAGGGAGCAACTATGTAATCAGGAACATCAGTGTAGCTTCCGGTACAGGAACTGTAACGGTCTCTTCATCACAGGCAACAAGCTGGATCAGAGATATTTATCTCGGTACTGGCAAACGCACAATTGAAAACTAAAAACAACCTTTCTATAAAAAAACCCGGTCTTAAGCCGGGTTTTTTGTTTCTTCTGTTTTTCACTATTTGATTCTTTCGAGCTGTACCGTAAAATGCCTCATTATAGGAGCTTCCTTCAGTATCTTTAATCCCCTCCTGATCTCATCTCTTCTGTCAAAAACATTCTTCATAGCCGCTGAAACATAATCAATATGATTGTCTGTGTAGACCCTCCTGGGGACAGCCAGCCTGATCATTTCAAGAGCCGGGTAGCGATTTTCCCTGGTAACAGGATCCCTGTCGGCCATGAGAGTTCCTATCTCAGCTGTTCTGACGCCTCCTTCTATATACAATTCTGTTGCCATGGTTTGTGCGGGAAATTCTTCTCTTGGTATTCCAGGAAGGAATTTAAGGGCATCAATAAATATCGCATGGCCTCCGAAAGGTTGCAGGACAGGAATTCCATATTCTGCCATTGCCGATCCCATCCGGGCAACCTGTTTTATTCTTGATTCGAGATACGTTAATTCTGTAGCTTCATATAATCCCACGGCAAGAGCATTCATATCACGTCCTGCCATTCCGCCGTAAGTCAGGAATCCTTCATACATAATATTGAATACCGAAGCCTGCCTGAAAAGCTCTTCATCCCTGAAACCAATGAAGCCGCCAATATTCACGATACCATCCTTTTTGGAGCTCATTGTCATACCATCGGCATAAGAAAACATTTCACGGGTAATGTCTCTGATGTCTTTATCGGAATAGCCCTTCTCACGTGTCTTGATAAAAAAAGCGTTTTCGGCAAAACGGGCTGAGTCAATAAAAAATTTCACACCGTATTTTTTTGCAAGTTTCCCGGTTTCCCTGATGTTTTCCATGCTTACAGGTTGCCCGCCTGCAGTGTTATTTGTAATGGTAAGCAGAATGCATGGTATCTTATCCTGTGGTGTACTCTTTAAAACATTCTCAAGTTTTCTGAGATCAACATTTCCCTTAAAGGGATGGAAAGCCGTGGTATCGGCTGCCACATCAGCAGTACAATCAAGAGCAATTGCCTTCC
The DNA here is from genome assembly GCA_963744745.1 of uncultured Bacteroidota bacterium. Classification (GTDB taxonomy): domain Bacteria; phylum Bacteroidota; class Bacteroidia; order Bacteroidales; family VadinHA17; genus LD21. The sequence goes on from CAVUVD010000014.1 coordinate 1,633,351, forward strand.
TGAATTCAATATGCCCTTTTGTAGTGTCGAAATGTGAGTTGCCGGGAACGATATCACCTTCTCTTACAATTGTGGAGAACAGCACATTTTCAGCTGCCCTGCCCTGGTGTGCAGGAAGGAAAAAGCCGAATCCGGTAATATCTTTGATTGCGTCCTTCAACCTGTAAGTATGAGGATGCGCCTGCATAGCTTTCATCACCTGTCATGATTGCAGCCCATTGTTCATCGCTCATTGCTCCTGTTCCGGAGTCGGTAAGAAGATCAATTATTACCTGTTCAGATCGCAGGTTGAAAAGATTCCATGATGCGTTTTTAATCCATTCCTGTCTTTGTTCTTTTGTACTTCTTATTATCTTTTCGACCATCTTTATTTTAAATGGTTCTGTTGCTGGTAATTCCATAGTATTAACACTTAAATGAAATGAGAAACATTTGGATTAATTGAATTTTGAATTGTAATAAACCAGTGCCTGGCACGTTTCAGAAACAGCCTGACCTTTTACCAGCAGAGTAAGCATCCCGGTTCTTGATATTCCTGAACTTGTCAATCCGGGTGTTTGGGGAATGACAGGATATATTCACTGAAAGACGAATTTGGATTGTAAATTTAATAGTATTTGTGATATATTCAACACCTGAAAAAAGCCAAAAAACCTCCGGAATGAGAATTAAGTTTTTTCGATCATTTCTTTTATTTTTTTTCCTGATTTTCTATCTGAATGGTTTTTCACAGAACAGAGCTGTATCAGATAACCGTATTGCTGAAATTATTGATTCACTGAAGACTGCGGGACTGATTATACGGCAGGATGTCAGCTGTCATGAAATAATCATGTCGAGAGAACAGGCATTAAAATACCTTCAGCAGAAGACAAAGTCTTCCTACTGGAAAAACCCTGAAGATCCTTTCAGGAAAGCGCTTAATCATCTTGTATTTGAGGCATCATCAGTAAAGTATGATTCTGTTGAGACTTTCCTGAATAAATATCCCTATGATTCCCTTGCAATATCCTGGGATAAATTCTACATATGGGAACCTTTGAAGTTAAAAATACCCTCGGCAGCTACTCCTGTTTTTCCCATGCGTACCGACAGCATATCTGTCAGAGACACCCTGTTGATGGCCGGGGGTGATACTCTTGCATTGAAGCCAATAATGCCTGTCTCTGCGGATGAGAGTCTTATTAGCATGAAAGATACCATAATAATGGTCGTAATAGATACTGTTGAGAATACAACCTCATCCAGGCCCGGATTCCCATTCTGGTATCTTGAATATCCATATCAGAGCGATTCGATAAGGGTGGCTGTAAAATCGTTGATAGATTATGTTCAGCAGAGGGATTCCATAATTATAAACTTTACCGGCACAGGACAATCAACCATTCCAATGTGGCTGAATACCAGGTCGGGGACAATGAAGCGGTACTGGCTTAAAAACGAATTTAATGATTCAGTCACAGTATGGATCGGGAATGAAGGCAGGAACACAGTCGGATTGTATCTTGAACAGGGTATCAATTTCAGGAAGCCGATGAAACAGGCCAACTACTCCCAGGCAAGCATAAATGCTCCGAAGATCGACAGATCAAAACTTGAGAAACAGAATATTGTAGTCAGAAAAAGGTATTGGAATTACCGGAATGAATCATCAATGATATTCAGCCAGTCTGCCCTTTCGAACTGGGTCAAAGGTGGTGAGAATAGTATCTCGACAGCTCTTGATATTACAGGTTATGCCGACTTCAAAAAACCTGAGATCAAGCTGTCTTCCTCGAACTTTGCACGGTTGAAGCTGGGCTTTATGGCGTCAGGAGGGGAAGATGTCCGTAAAAACCTCGACCTGCTTGAAACCAATTCAAAACTGAGTCACAAGGCATTCGGGAAATTTGACTTCAGTGCTATAGTTCTTTTCAAAACCCAGGTTGCAATCGGTAAAGCATATACAAAGGTAAAAGGAAGAGATACTTCATATGTAGTGTCAAAATTCATGAATCCCGGAACACTGACAGTTGGTATAGGACTTGATTATAAGCCTGATAAGGAGACATCAATGAACTTTTCACCATTATCATATAAGGGAACATATGTCCCTGCCGGAGGTAAAATGACCGCTGATTCCCTTGTTCAGGGGAAGATCGATCAGACCAGGTACGGTATAGAACCAGGCAAATATGCGAAACATGAACCAGGAGCCAGCTTCATGTTTTCCAGGATAAGCCGGCCTGTTAAGAATGTAACAATAACCAACCGGTTGCAGCTATTTACCAACTATATCAAAAATCCTCAGAATATCGATGTAGACTGGGAAATGATAGCTGTTTACAACCTTAACTGGTTTACGGATCTGAGACTAAATACTCACCTTATCTTCGACGATGATACAAAAACTACCGTTCTGGATGGAGGTGCGCCGGTTTTGCTCGAGGATGGTACAGAGAAGAAGACAGCCAGGATACAGTTCAAGGAGCTTTTCGGAGTATCATTGATGTTTAAATTTTAGGCTGTAGAAGCTGTAAAGGCTATAAAGGCTTTATAGCTCTACAGCCTCTACAGCTTCTAAAGCCTTATTCCAGGTTTTTCTGATAAATCCTGAATTTCTTTACGACCTTAAGTCCGACTCTTTCATATTCTGCACGCATCTTGGCATTGTTTTCAAGGACAAGGTGGCTGTCGAGGCTGGTCATCTTATGCCTGATTCCCGACTGAAGAATTTTTACACCCATAAGGACATCAAGCCCTTTACCCCGGTATTCTTTTTTAACACCACCAAGCATCATCAGAAGCTTCCTGGTGCGTTTCGAATCTCTCAATATTTTGAATAATCCCAACGGGAAGAGTCTTCCTTTTGCATTTCTGATACCTTTGCTGAAATCAGGCATACCGATAGCAAAACCTACTATATCACCGGAATTAGTAACGACAACTTTGACGAATTTTGGATCGAGGACCGGGAGATAACGGCTTGCGAATTCTTTCTTCTCACCATCATTCAGGGGAACAAAACCATAGATTTCCTCAAATGTCTGGTTCATGAGTTCCAGGACACCAATGATGTATGGTTTGAGTTCCTTTTTACTGTTGAATTCAACGATCCTGTAGTCAGCTCCTTTATCTACCCTGGCGAGAACTTTCTGATAAACAAGAGGTAATTCTTCAGGCAAACCGCCAAGATAATTTACAAGATCAATTTTCTTCTCATAACCTTCAACGTCTAACAGCTCAGGCATATAAGCTGAATTGTTTGGTGAGGTCATGAACATCGGGTATTCAAATCCTTCAATCTGGAATCCCTGGGGATCTTTGTCCGAGAAACCAAGAGGTCCGATGATCTTCTCCATCCCTTTCTGCCTGACCCATTCCTCCACTTTGGTAATCAGAGCGTGAAAGACTTCCTTATCGTTATAGCAATCCATAAAGCAAAAACGTCCGTGTTTTTCATTATGGATATTGTTATACCTGTTGTTTATAATGCCCATTATTCTTCCGACAGGTTTATCATCCCTGGTTGCGAGAAGTATTATGGTGTCAGCATATTTATACGATTTATTCTTCTTTCTGTCGAAAAGGAGCCACTCATCTGTATAGATAGGCGGGAGCCATTCAGGTTCATCTTTATGGATTTTTTCAGGCAGATATATGAAATCTTTGAGGTCTTTTTTTGAAACTACCTCTCTTACAATTACATCACCCATAAGGCTTATCAAGGTGTATAAGGGTTACAATCTTGGGGGCAATATAATACAATTATTCAAACGAAAAACAAATCAGCTATTGTAAACACTGCAAACACAATGCTTGCGATCCCGTTTGTTGTGGCAAAGGCCAGGTTGACCCGGCTCAGGTCGTCGGGTCTGACAAGCATGTGCTGGTAGACGAGCATTATTGAAAACAATGCTGCACCAATCCAGAACAAGAGTCCGGTTTTACCGATATATCCTGCAGCTATAACAAGAAGGAATGACAGAAAATGGACAAAAACCGAGATTAGTATCGCTTTTTTTCTGCCTTGAGCCGAGGGTATTGAGTGTAGCCTGTTTGATCTGTCAAATTCATCATCCTGCAAAGCATAAATTATATCAAAACCGCTGACCCATGTTATTACAATCAATGAATATATTAAAGGCAAAAGACTGAACTTCCCTGTCACTGAAATATATGCTCCAATGGGAGCAAGGCTCAGTCCCAATCCGAGAATGAAATGGCTGAGAGATGTGAATCTTTTTGTGAGGCTATACCCTAGTATTACAATCAGTGCTACAGGTGACAGATATAAGGTTAGCCTGTTTATGAAACCTGCTGCAATAATAAAAAAGGCAGAATTTATAACGACAAAAAGTATTGCCGACCTTGAATTAATTACACCGGCAGGAATTTCCCTGTTTTTTGTCCTGGGATTGAGGGCATCAAATTTTCTGTCGGCAACCCTGTTGAATCCCATTGCAGCATTACGTGCAAAGATCATGCATAATATTACAAGAAGAAGCAGCCTCCAGCTGAAAATGTTACCCCCATCCTTAATGGCAAGAGAAAATCCTATTAATGCAAAGGGCATGGCGAATACAGTATGACTGAATTTCACCAGTGAAAAATAGTTGCCGACATAACGGAGCCAGGTTGTCATTGATCCAGATACTTCCTGTATAATTTATAATTCGTCTCGTCAAAAGCAACGAAGATCACTTTTTCAGGGAATTTGTTTTTGGAGAGAAATCTCCTGATTTCGGTAACAGCAATAAATGCGGCCTGGTCTTTCGGGAAACCATATACTCCGGTAGAAATTCCGGGAAAGGCAATTGTTCTGATCTTATATTCTTTCGCAAGTGCAAGGCTCTCCTGGTAGCATGATGCCAGTAGCTCGTGTTCATTCATATGCCCGCCCTGCCAGATCGGGCCGACCGTATGAATCACATATTTTGCCTTCAGGTTGTACCCTTTGGTTATTTTTGCCTTTCCTGTTTCGCAGCCATTGAGTTTCTCGCATTCATCAAGCAACCCGGGACCTGCGGCTTTGTGAATTGCGCCATCCACACCGCCTCCTCCCTTTAAAGTGGAGTTTGCTGCATTAACAATGGCTTCTGTATCAAAGTGTGTAATATCGCCACTGATAAGCTCAATTCTTTCCCGGATCATATTATCTTATCTGTGCATTTATTTCTTTCTCATAAGCCCTTATAAGATTGTTCATTACCTTATCTATGTTCTTGTCTGTAAGGGTCCTGAGATCATCCCGCAGAATAAAGCTGACAGCATATGATTTTTTATTTTGTCCCAGAGAATCACTTTCATAAACATCAAAAAGACTGACATCCTGGAGGATATTTTTTTCGGTGTGGAATGCAATTTCCCTTATCCTGCTGAACCTGATGCTTCTGTCAATAAGCAGCGCTAGATCACGCCTGACTGCGGGATATTTCGGAAGCTCGTTGAAAACAATCTTATTAGTTTTAACAATTCCGGTTAGCAAATCCCAGTCAATATGGCCATAATATACATCCTGCCTGATATCGAATTTCTGCAGATAAGGTTTCGAGATTCTTCCGGTTTCAGCAAGTATCTTATTGTTATTGAAGGTACGTGATAGATTCGGCAAAATATTTCTTACTGCTTTCTGATATATCAAGGCTTTCCGGTTTAATTCCAAGCCTTGAAAGAACCATTTCCAGGTAAGATTTCAGATGATAGAAGTCAGTTGGTACTGATCTTGAGTTCCAGGTTTTCCTGTATGTATTGCCGGTGATAAAAAGGTCGAGGGAACCTTTTTCAGTATAATCCTCAGCAGTCGGATGGTCTTTGACAGTTGATTTATGATAGAAGTAAGCAATGTCCGAACTCATAAAGTTTCAGGTCGGCATTCTGCCTGTTTATATTCCAAGCCACTGAGTTTAAGCCCCCGAAGAGAAGAGTTTGTCTCATTGCATTAAGATCGGAGCTGAGAGGATTTGCAAGCATGACAAGCTGATCCCTGTTGAAATCCTCACTGTTCTCATACCATTCCGAAGGGGTCAGTGAGTTGCACATCATCTCCGAAAATCCATTTGCTGACAGCATATCGGAAATTGTATTCACTAATCTTATCCTGGTCGGGTTTTTCAAGGTAGGTAAGAGCAGAATTTACATGCGTGCTGATCTCTATATTGTTATAGCCGTATATGCGAAGGATATCCTCAATTACATCTGCCTCCTTTTTGACATCAACCCTGTAAAGAGGAATCTCCAGCAATAACATATCCTGATCCTCTTTCATTATTTCAATGTCAAGGAAGCCAAGTATACGTTTAATTGTTTCAGGTTTAATCTCTTTCCCTATGAGCCTGTTAATATGCTTATAGCTGACTTCAATCCTTTCTTTTTTTACAGGATTGGGGTACACATCTATTATTTCTGACGAGATTTTACCACCTGCTATGTCCCTGATCAGCATAGCAGCTCTTTTCAATGCCCAGGGAGTTATATCAGGATCGGCTCCTCTTTCAAAACGGAAGGATGCATCTGTCTTAAGACCATGCCTCTTTGATGTTTTGCGAATCGATACCGGATTAAAATAGGCGCTCTCGAGGAAAATATTCCTTGTCGATTCTGTCACCCCAGATTCGATTCCTCCGAAGACTCCGGCTATACACATTCCACCGTTCTCATTACAGACCATAAGATCTTTTGAGGAAAGTGTCCTTTCGACTTTGTCGAGTGTTATAAATTTACTTTTATCAGGAAGATTTTTGATGATTACTTTCTTACCATCTATCTTGTCGGCATCGAAAGCATGCAATGGCTGACCAACTTCATGCAGCACGAAATTAGTGGTATCAACGACATTGTTTATTGGATTGAGTCCGATCGCCCGAAGCCGGTTTTTCAGCCATTCCGGTGATTCCTTCACATTAACACCGCTGATTGTTATTCCGGTATATCGTGGGCAATCGTCCGTATTCTCAATAATAACTTCATATGGATTTTCATTATTATCAGGTTTGAAATCATCGACTGAAGGAAGGGATGCCCTTGATTTCAGGCCTCCGTTAATATTCAGGTAAGCTGCCAGATCGCGGGCAACACCAAAATGGGAACCACTGTCGATCCTGTTTGGTGTAAGGCCGATTTCGAAGATGAAATCTTTCTCCACCCTGAAATAATCCGCTGCGGGCATACCGATCCTGGCGTCTTTATCGAGGACAATTATACCCTGGTGATCGGAACCAAGTCCGAGCTCATCTTCGGCACAGATCATTCCTTCAGATATCTCACCCCGTATCTTTGTTTTTTTAAGCTCGAGTCTATCATCTCCTTTAAAAACAAATGTTCCCGCAGGAGCGACAGCTACTTTCTGTCCTGCAGCAACATTAGGTGCACCGCAAACAATATTAAGCGGTTCAGGGCCTCCGATATTTACTGTTGTGACCGAAAGTTTATCGGCATCAGGATGTTTTTTGCATGTAAGAACTTCCCCGATGACCACGCCCTCAAGTCCTCCTTTAACTGATACCCAGTCTTCAGTTCCTTCGATCTCCAGACCTATTCCAGTAAGGATCTCTGCAACTTTGTGAGGATCAAGATCTAATCTGAGATAATCCTTCAGCCAGTTGTACGAAATTTTCATTTTCTTGTTTATAACTGTTCCAAGTCAGCAAAAGTAAGGATTTTTGTTCTCTTCGCTCTCTCCATTCTTCTTTTTCCCGCAGATTTCGCAGATCAACTCCGCTCTCCCTTTCTCCCCTTCCGCTGTCGCGGAATCTCCGCTTCGCTCCGATCTCCCTTTCTTTTCGTGATGGGTGTTGATTCTCAGAATCATTTGGGAAATAAAATCTCTATATTTGTACCTCAATTTATACTATATGGTTGTTGAAGAAGGTGATAAGCTTATCCTGCTGACTAATGATGATGGCCTGTACGCAGCAGGTCTGAAAACCCTTCTTGAGGTAATGGAAGAATTCGGAAAAGTAATTCTGATCTCAACACTCGAAAGCATGTCGGGAATGTCGCAGGCGCTTACAGTTAAAGTTCCATTACGGGTAAGGCTTATCGAGGAGAATGAGAAACACAGGATCTATGCCTGCAACGGCACCCCTACAGATTGTGTTAAATTGGCAGTAAATCAGCTTGTTGACAGAAAGCCCGACTGGGTGGTATCAGGTATTAATCATGGATCCAATGCTTCGGTAAGCGTACTTTATTCCGGTACAATGGGTGCAGCAATCGAAGGCTGTCTTTACGGGATCGATGCAGTGGGGTTCTCTTTAAATGATTTTTCTCCAACAGCTGACTTTTCCATCTGCAAAAAGTATGTGAGGATTGTCATGAAAAGAATGGCAGAAGAACCTTTACCCGATGGGATCTGTCTCAATGTAAATATTCCATCTGTTAAAAAGGAAGATATTAAAGGAATCAAGATTTGCCGGCAGTCAAAAGGGAACTGGAAAGAAGAATTCGAGAAGAGAAAGGATCCAATGGGTAAATCTTATTATTGGCTTACAGGAATTTTCAGAAATCATGAACCTGATGCTGCAGATACAGATGAATGGGCACTTGCGAACAATTATGTCTCAATTGTGCCTGTCACCATCGATATGACAGCACATGATTACATCAGCAAACTTAAGACCAGATTCAGGAAATGACAATTACCGAGAAATATGACAAAGCGCTTACCGGTGTTATTTCCGGGATACTTCTTCCGCTTATTGTAGCCTTGTGTATTTACCTTTTTACCTCCGGGGGAATTTCGTTTTCAGGCTACGTTTCACAGTTATCTGAGAGCAACATAATAACTCATACGATCTCTCTAAGTGTATTTCCTAATGTGATCATATTCCTTGTTTTCAACAGATTCGACATGCTCAGGGCCTGTCGCGGAGTTCTGGCAGTCACTATTATATGGGCCGTGATCGTTTTCCTGGTAAAATTCTTCGGATGAAATACTTCATTATTGCCGGTGAGCAATCCGGTGATCTCCATGGTTCCAATCTTATCAGGGGACTTAAGCGTTCTGACCCTAAGGCAGATATTGTCTGTTGGGGAGGAGATCTTATGGAGGCTGCGGGCGGAAAACTGATGATGCATTACAGCAAAACCGCCATTATGGGTTTTGTAGCCGTACTGAAAAACCTGGGAGCTATATCAAAAAACCTTGATTTGTGCAGGAAGCATATTGCGGAATTCAAACCTGACGTGGTGATCTTTATTGATTATCCGGGATTTAACCTCAGGATTGCGGAATTTGCGAAAAGATCAGGTTACAGAACCTTTTATTATATATCTCCGAAATTCTGGGCATGGAATGAAGGGAGAGTGGAGAAAGTAAAAAAATTCATTGACCGGATGTTCATCATCTTCCCGTTCGAAACCAATTTTTACAGGGTACACGGGATTGAAGTTGAATACATGGGGAATCCGCTTGTTGATGAAATAAGCAGGAGAACTGTTCTGTTCCCTTCGGAAAAAGAGATACGCCACTCCCTGGGCTTGGATGATAAGCCTGTAATTGCACTTCTTGCAGGAAGCAGAAAACATGAGATTGAACATGTGCTTCCGCTGATGATAAAAGCAATGAGCCATTTTCCTGAATACCAGTTTGTGCTGGCAGGAGTGAAGAACCTTAGTGATGAGCTGTATCATCAGTATATTGATGGTACCGGTATCAGGCTCATTAAAGAGAAAACCTATGAAATTCTTCATTTGGCAGAAGCTGCTCTTGTGACTTCAGGAACAGCCACACTCGAAGCTGCACTCCACAATACACCCCAGGTTGTTTGTTATAAAGGCGATTTTGTTTCAATGCTCATAGGGTGGATCGTGATTAAAGTAAAGCATATCTCGCTGGTGAACCTGATTATGAATTCTGAGGTCGTGAAGGAACTGGTTCAATACGATCTTACAGAAAAAAACATTGTTAAGGAATTAACAGCTGTTTTACCGGGAGGCGAAAGGAGGGAACTGATGCTCGCAAACTATGATGAGTTAAAAAGAATTCTTGGTCCTGCGGGAGCATCATCGAGAATTGCCGCGGAAATGGTCAGGGAGCTGAGAAAGAGTGCCGAAAGTGCCTAGAGTGCACTAGAGTGCGCTAGAGTATTTAGAGTTCATTTAGGCTCACTGAGCGTAGCCGAAGTGAGCGCAGTGCAATGCTCACTGAGCGGAGTCGAAGTGAGCTATAAGAAAAGTATTCAAAAAGATATAAAATATTAATTTCTGTCTTGAAGAGAATTCTGGTTATATGTTTATTATTTTGCGGAGCAACATGTTCCGGGCAGGTGAAAGTGAGGCTGTTTACCGCTCTCAGGCCTGAGTCGGTTATTTTTTCTGTTTCAGAGGGAAGATATCTTCTGAATTATTTTAATGGCGACAGTTTATTGCTCGGCAAAGGAGATATGGTGATCATAACCCTGTTCAATGGTAAACTTGCCGTAAAACCCAGGAACAAACCCGGATTCGCAGTGGATTCAATTTCGATTACAGGAAAAGATGGGAATGATTATTTCACGATCAGAACTGAGACTCCTGTTCAACAAATAAGGAGCTACTCAGGGGATTTAAAATGCATTTCAGATCTTAATACAATACTTATGATCAACTCATGCAATGAGGAGGATTATATTGCAGGTGTCGTAAAAGCCGAAGGCGGAGGTGGAAAGCACATTGAATATTTTAAATCCCAGGCTGTTCTTGCCAGAACTTACATGTTCAAATATCTGAATAAGCATCTTACCGATGGCTATAACCTTTGCGATGATACGCATTGCCAGGCTTATTCGGGGTTATCTTCCGATGCCATTATAAACAGGTCCGTACTTGACACAAAGGAGGAGGTTGTACTGAATAAGGACAGTGTCCTTGTAATTTCAGCATTTCATTCAAATTGCGGAGGTGAAACTGCCTCTTCAGAAGATGTGTGGCTGACATCAGTTCCGTATCTCAGGGCTGTAAAGGATCCTTACTGTTCTTTATCGAGAAATGCAGCCTGGCAGAAAACTTATTCTGGTGAGGAATGGCTTTCAATGATCAGCAGGGTAAGTCATTCAGTAACACAGGTAACTATTCCGGATCCGGGTTTTTACCAGAAATCGCGTGCTGCGGTTTACAGCGCGGGAAGCATAAGCATTCCTCTTACACGTATCAGATCGGAACTGAATCTGAAATCCACATTTTTCTCTGTTGTTCCTGAAGGAAATGATGTAGTGCTCATGGGTAAAGGTTATGGTCATGGTGTAGGCTTGTGCCAGGAAGGCGCCATGATGATGGCATCAAAAGGATTCAGTTATAAACAGATTATCCAGTTTTATTTTTCAGGTGTGATTATTTCCGATATCAGCAATGCAATTCCTGAGACCGTAATACAGTAAAGCATTTGTTTTTCTTTGTGTTTGTTAAATTTGCAGATCATATATAATCTATGCTGGCAATTCTAAGAAAGGAGATCAACGGTTTTTTCAGCAGCCTTACCGGCTACATTGTGATCATCATTTTTCTCCTGATAAACAGTCTATTCATGTGGATTTTCCCAGGTGAATGGAATATCCTGGATAGCGGATATGCCGGTCTCGATACCCTGTTTTTCTTATCACCATGGGTGTTCCTGTTCCTGGTACCTTCCGTAACTATGAAGATGATCGCGGAAGAAAAAAGACTCGGCACAATTGAACTGGTATATACTAAACCTGTAAGCGAAAGAGGAATAGTCTATGGCAAGTATCTTGCTTCTGTTCTCCTTGTCCTCCTGGCACTTCTTCCGGCTGTAGTTTATTTTATTTCTGTGTGGTTACTGGGCGAAACACCGGGTAATCTCGACAGAGGAGCCACGATCGGCGCGTTTACCGGGCTTTTCTTTCTCGCTTCTGTATATGCTGCCGCCGGTATTTTCGCCTCTTCACTTACTGATAACCAGGTTATTGCATTCATTATAGCAATCGTGATCTGCTTCCTGCTTTATATGGGATTTGATTCATTTGCATATTTGCCCGGGTTGAAGGAGGTGGATGAAGTAGTCATTCGCCTCGGCATAAACGAACATTATAAATCAATCAGCCGGGGAGTGATCGACATCAGGGATATTGCCTATTTTCTTGCAGTTATTGGCCTGTTCACTGAATTAACTATTTTCAGCCTTCAATCAAGAAAATGGAGGAGCAGCTGAGCCATGGAGAATAAGAATTCATATATAGCGTTAAGGGCAAAAGCATGGTTACGGCTATTCATTTCGATATCCGGTATCTTTGCAATTGCAGCTATTGTTTCAACTTCAAGGATAAGAATTGACCTTACTGAAGATAACAGATACACTCTTTCCGATCCAACCAGGGAAATACTGTCTGCCTTAAAGAATGATATTTACATACAAGTATATCTTGAGGGTGACATGACAATTCCTCTCAAACGCCTGAGACGTTCTGTTTCGGACATCCTTGAGGAATTCAGGATCGCATCAGGAAGAAAGATAGGTTACAGTTTTATCAATCCTTCGAAAGGAGACAGTGACGATCAGAGAATGCGATGCATAATTCCCTCATCAGGAAGGGACTGACACCGACAAGGCTGCAGGCTGAAGACGAAGAAGGTGGTGCATCGGTGAGGATCATTTTCCCGGGAATGATAATTAACTACAATGGTATCGAAGTACCCGTTAATTTTCTCAGAAGCAATCTTTCGTTATCCCCGGAGCAGAATATCCTTCAATCTTCTGAAGGATCTTGAGTATGAAATAATACAGACCATTGCAACTATAAGCTCGGATACAGTTTACAAAGTTGCTTTCATTGAAGGTCATTCTGAACTCCCGGAGATAGAAACAGCCGATATAACATATAACCTCGCAAGATTTTTTACAATCGACAGGGGTACAATCGGTGGAAGTCCTGGCGCCCTGGACGGATATGCTGCCCTTGTGATAGCCGGCCCCCGCAGGGAATTCAGTGAGGCTGACAAATTTGTTATAGACCAGTACATTATGAATGGCGGGAAAGTGCTTTGGCTTCTTGACGAAGTGGAGATAAATACCGATAGTCTTTCATCCGGTGAGACAGCTGCTTTGTACAGACCTCTGAATATCGAAGACCAGTTGTTCAGATATGGTTCCAGGGTGAATCCTGAGATCGTACAGGATGTAATCTCCCAGTTCATAAGATTGAAGGTAATTGGTAAAGACGGCAGCCAGCAAATGGTACCAATGCCCTGGATTTACTATCCTCTTCTCACACCTTCACAAAAGCATCCTGTAACGAAGAATATTAATAAGGTAAAGGGGGAATTCGTTAATTATATTGATACAGTGGGACTTGATCCTGCGATAAGGAAGCAAATATTGCTCACCACATCAGCATACACAAGGACGATATCACCTCCGGTACTGATCAGCCTTAGTGAAGCTGAAAGATTTCCCGACGAAAAGGAATTTACCAAATCACATTTGCCTGTAGCTGTTCTTCTTGAAGGGAACTTCCCTTCTGTATTCAGGAACAGAATGATAAATGATTTTCTTCCGGACCACAATAAACCTTTTCGTGAGAAGAGTCTGGATACCAGGATGATTGTAGTTGCTGATGCTGATATTATCAGAAACCATGTACGGAGAACGGGTAATAATACGATCCCACTGCCTCTGGGTCAGGATGCGATCAGCGGAGAAATCTATGGCAATACTGATTTCATTGTTAATTGTCTCAATTACCTCGTTGACGACAGGGGATTGATGCAACTGCGTTCACGGGAGCTAAGGATCAGGCTACTTGATAAGTCAAAGGTGAGAGAGGAAAGATTGAAATGGCAATTGATTAATATATTTGGTCCTGTTGCCCTTGTGTTGGTAGCAGGCCTTGTATATAATTATTTAAGGAGAAGAAGATACTCATGAATAGGAGAGAGGGAGAATGGGAGAGTGGGAGAAAGGGAGAGTGGGAGAAGATAGAGTGGGAGAAAGGGGAGAATGGGAGATGGAGAGAGTGGGAGAGACAGAATAGAAGGATGAAAAAGAATGTGTTATATATAATATCCCTGATGCTGGTGGCTGCTTCAATAGCTATTCTGATTATCAGGCAATCATCGTTCGGGAATAAAAATACCTCATTCTCAGCAAAGCCAAAAAAAGAGATCACCAGGATAGTATTTGACAGCGAAGGAGAGGAGCTGACCCTTGAAAAAAGGAACGGAAAATGGCTTCTGAACGGCGTGCTTGAGACACGGAAAAGCAGCATCAATCATATTCTTCACATTCTCGAAGAGATGGCTGTTAAATCACCAGTTTCTGCGGAGATGTTCGACACAGCTGTTACAATGAAAGCTATAATCCCGTGAGGGTGAAGGTTTACGAGAGCAGAAAGCTTCTGAATGATTTCCTGGTGTATAAAACAAGATCGAATATTTATGGAAATATCATGAAGAATAATGAAAGGGCAAAACCTTTCATTGTTTATGTTCCGGGATATGACGGAGATATCGGTTCGGCATTCACAATGAATGAACTGTACTGGCAGCCTTATACGATTTTTAATCTGCTCCCGTCAGAGATTGCTTCGGTCAGCTTTGAAAACCTTTCTGATGAGGCTTCTTCTTTCTCCATATTAAAAAGCGGTGACGGGTATTTACTTACAGACGGAGAGAACGCACTGGATGGCTGGGATACCGGACTGATAAGAAGATATCTTTCTTATTTTACTTTCATTCCATTTGAAGCCTGGGCTCTTGATCTGAGTGAAGCTGAGAAGGAGAAAATTCTGTCGCGAGAACCTGCATACCGAATAACTGTTAAAACATCTGGTGGTAAGAACACAGTCCTGTCATTATGGGAACGGGTAAACGGCGACGGGACAATGGATAGTGACAGACTGTATGGCAGAACTGGCACCACAGATGAAATATTTGTCGTAAGATATTTCGATATTGACCCGATTTTAAAAAAGAGAGAATACTTCTTCCCTGAGCCCTGAGCTTTTTATTTTAACGCAGGGGACGCAGATTTAAAAACGCAGAGAACGCAGAATATTCTTCCTGATCTTCAGGCTCCAAACATTACAGTCACTTTAGTCACTTTAGTCACTTTAGTCACTCTAGGCATTCTAGCGCACTCTAGGCACTCAAGTGCACTTTACAAAATCTTTTCTTTCAACGAATAGTTTTTTTTTGTAATATTGGTAAGCCTTAAAACGGATAATTATTGCTTTTAACAAGTTCGATCACATTTACTTAGCGATTATATAAAACCAAACTTAAAACGGCATTGTCATGAAATTTGTAGTATCCAGCTCGGAACTTCTGGGGCATCTGCAGGCAATAAGCAGAGTTATAAGCTCAAAAAATACACTTCCAATACTCGATAATTTTCTTTTCAATCTATCGGGGAATGACCTTGAGATCACTGCATCTGACCTGGAGTCGACCCTAATCACACGTATGAAGCTCGAGAATACCGAAGGAACAGGCATTATTGCTCTTCCTGCAAGGATACTTCTCGATACTCTGAAGGAATTTTCCGTTCAGCCTCTGACATTCGACATCAATATGGATACGATGGCAGTTGTTATAAGCTCTGAAAACGGTAAGTTCAATGTTGTCGGACAGAACGGAATTGACTTCCCGGCATTGCCTGCAATAAGAAAAGAAAAGCAAATAAGTTTTAGTATTAATGCCGACATCCTTCTCTCAGGCATTTCAAAGACACTATTTGCCACAGCTGATGACGAGCTGCGCCCGGTAATGGGAGGCATTTTTGTTGAGGCTGCAACCGATAAGATCACCTTCGTTGCGTCTGATGCCCATAAACTAGTAAGATACCAGAGAATGGATGCTCATGCTGACGATAATGCTTCTTTTATTCTTCCAAAGAAGCCGGCTTCTCTTCTGAAGAACATACTTCCGAAGGAGGAGGGTACTGTCACAGTTGAATTTGATGATAAGAATGCATTTTTCAATCTGAGCAACTATAAAGTTGTTTGCAGGCTGGTTGAAGGAAATTACCCGAACTACAATTCGGTTATTCCAAAAAACAATCCAAGAAAGATTACAATCGACAGGGTTGAGTTCTATAACACCCTTAAACGTGTATCGGTCTTCTCGAATCAGGCAAGTAACCTGGTAAAGCTTCAGCTCAAGGGTAACCAGGTAACTGTCTCGGCACAGGACATAGATTTTTCCATTTCAGCATATGAAAGGATCAAGTGCCAGTATGAAGGCGAACAGATCGAGATTGGTTTCAAATCGGTATTCCTTCTGGAGATACTGTCGAACATTGGTTCACAGGATGTTATGATCGAACTTGCTGATCCTACAAGAGCCGGCCTGTTCCTTCCTGTATCAACCGAAAATGAATCGGAAGACCTCCTTATGCTTCTTATGCCAATGATGATAAACGCCTGAGAATTTGGAACTGAACTTAAAAAAACCCCTGGCGTTTATCGATCTCGAAACCACGGGAATTAATGTTACTTCCGACCGGATTGTTGAATTGTCGGTTCTGAAGATCAGTCCTAACGGAAAGGAAGAATGGTTTTCAAGCAGGGTGAACCCTGAAATGCCCATTCCGCCCAAAAGTACCGCAATTCACAGGATAAAGGATGAGGATGTTGCCAACAGCCCGACGTTCCGTGCTATTGCCCGGAATCTGTCAGCTTTCCTTGAAGGCTGTGATCTCGCAGGCTATAATGCAATAAAATTTGACATTCCGGTGCTCGCTGAGGAATTCCTTCGTACAAATATTGATTTCAGTTTCCGTAAACGGAGATATGTTGATGTTCAGGTCATCTTTCATAAGAAAGAGCAACGGACACTTGCTGCAGCTTACCTTTTTTACTGCAAGAAAGAGCTCGAAGGCGCTCATGGTTCACGGGCCGATACTTCGGCAACCTTCGAAGTGCTGAAATGTCAGCTTGACAGGTACAAGGATCTTCCCAACGATATGGAAAAGCTTGCTGATTACAGCTCCTTCAATAATAACGTCGATTTCGCGGGTAGAATCATCCTTGATGAGAACGGCGTGGAAGTATTCAATTTTGGCAAACACAAAGGAAAATCAGTGGAGGCAGTATTCATAGAGGAACCCGCATATTATTCATGGATGATGAATGGCGAATTCCCGCTTTACACAAAGAAAATCATTACGGAAATAAAATTGCGGTCCTTCGGTAAAAAAGCCACCTGATATGAAAATTATCTGCATCGGACTGAATTACAGACAGCATGCTGCAGAGATGGGATGGAAACTGCCCTCGGAACCTGTTGTATTTCTTAAACCGGATTCAGCAATTCTAAAGAAAAACAAACCCTTTTTTCTTCCCGATTTTTCAGACAATATCCAGTATGAAGTTGAGATTGTTGTAAAGATCAGCAAGCTTGGAAAAGGGATTGAAGCAAAATTTGCACCGAGGTATTACGATGAAGTAACTCTCGGTATTGACATTACTGCCCGTGATATTCAAAGCCGTAATGCCGGGGCTGGAATGCCATGGGAGCTATCCAAGTGCTTTGACGGTTCAGCGCCGGTTGGGGAATTTATTCCTGTAAAGGAGATTAAGAACATCCTCGATATCGATTTCAGGCTTGACATCAATGGCATGACTGTCCAGAAATCGAATAGCTCAGATATGATTTTTAATATCAATGAGATAATCGAATATGTTTCACGGTATTTCACCCTGAAAACCGGCGATCTGATCTTTACCGGAACGCCTTCAGGTGTGGGAAAGCTTTACCGCAACGATAATCTGATTGCATTTCTTGATGATAAACCTCTTCTGGATTTTATAATCAAATAAGAAAAATTGTTCATCAAATTATAATAGACGCTTTCATATCTTAATGCAGGTTAACAAAAATAGAACACGGATGACACTGATGCAACAGATATTCACTGATTTGATCAGTGTGAATCCGTTATATCCGTGTCATCAGTGTGCTATTAGCGCATAGTACTCAAGCACCCAGTCCCTAATTAAACCAGTACGACACCTTGAACACCAGTCCCCTGTTTTTTATAGTGTAATCACCTGGGAATGAATTTTCGGTATATACAATAAACAGGTCAGAGACTGGTGCGAAACGCCATTGGAATCTCAGATTAAGATTCAGGTTGTCGATCTGATTATTATATTGTACGAAGCTCGTGAAGAAAAGTTTCTCAGTGAAGGTCAAATCGAGTCTCGGACCAATAAGTACAAACTCTGCACTATTATACGGAGACGGGAGTTCAATATCATTGTATGATGCAACTATTGCGAGACTTCCGTAAGGCTGAACCCTGTAGTTGACCTCCCCATTCAAAGTCCATTTTGTACCGTTATAAAAACCACCATACCTCGTTGAAGCAAGATAATTTAATGGTTTCCGGTTATCAGATGTAAATGTCAAACCCATCTCAACCCATTCAAACTTTTCAAGCGGCTGGAGCTGGAGTCCTCCGGTATTAGTCGGATCAAAAGGTGTCCTGAGTTTTACGAATGTTTCCCTGATATCTGCCTGAAGCATCATCCTGTTCAGCCATTCGACCTGGTACAGCAGTTGAATATCCCTGTCGGTGAGGCTTATGTCCCGGTGATCCAGGAAGAAATCTGTTTTTAAACCCGGACCATGATTTGCTATTTTGCTTGCAGCAGGAAAGAACTTGTACTGCACTGCCGGTGTAACCTCGTAATATCCCTTCCTTCTGATATATCCGACTTCGGCAAAGTAGTCAGGACCAACGAGGGATTGATTTAATGTTGCTTTTATGTTTTGCGTGGAATAAATAATATTGGCGGCAAATGATGATCCGGTGAGGCCATGATCTTCAGGGGTAAAGGAATGATGCCAGAATGCTTTTCCGGTCCACCTGTTATTGGGGGTTGCCAGGTTGTATTCGATACCGGTTACACGATTGTATCGGAAGCCACCGACAAGTGAGTCGCCGGCAATTGTAGTGATTTCTTTATTGACAAGAAACGCAGTTATATTTGAGTGGCTCGAAACCTGCCTCTGTAGCGCTGCCACAGCGAAATTTCCCCCCGAGACATCGTCCTTTTTGTCGGTCTGGATATCCATGAGTCCCAATCTCCATTTTGTACCTATCTTGCCGCTGAGCCTGGCTCCTCCAAGGACAGGGCTGTTCAAACCGATCCTTCTCGAGAAAAACGGTCTGACATTCTCCGTACCCAGGTTAGCGAACAAATCGCTGTTCTCCAGGTAAAACTGTCTTTTTTCAGGAAAAAACAATTCGAAACGGTCGAGGTTAGTCACCTGCCTGTCAACTTCCACCTGTGAATAATCAGGATTTACCGTGAGGTCAAGATTCATTGATGTTGACAAAGTTACTTTTGCATCGAGGCCTGCATTTGTATCCCCTTTCCGGGACCTGAAAGTTTCACCGGCGAGCTTGTCCTGGGTCATCCTTGTTGATGCATAAGGAATAACTGAAAACCTCGCTCCGGAACCCGGAAGAGGAGTGTCCCATACAAGCGATCCGGTAAATGCAAGCGTTGCCGTTGCAAATTGCCTGGGCATAGGAGCCCAGCTCGATTTCTCATTCAGCTTCAGATCCTGCCTGCTGAAATTGATGCCCCATTCCGGGGACCCCTCCCTGTAGCGAATGCTCCTGAAAGGAATTGCAAACTCAGCAACCCACCTGTCATCATAGTTTGTTACTTCAGATCTCCATTTGATATCCCAGTCAAGGTTCACTGTTCCTCCATTTGCCTGGACTCCGTCCCATTGTGCTCCCGCGGGTGATACGCCAAAAGCAAACCCATTGGTATAATCACTGTATGTGTCAATGAAAACGATGAAGTTATCATTTTTCATAAAGCTGAAGTCCCTTCTAAACGACTCCACAGGTCTTTTTCCGGGTGTGGGATCATGACATATAATCCCGATAAACACAGTAGTTTCATTATATGTCATCATAACCTCGGTAGCTGCCGCTGCAAGCCCTGTGTCGATCGGAAGAACCCGGCGAAAATCCCTTGCAACATCTGCATTTGCCCAAACAGGTTCGTCGAGAACTCCGTCTATTGTAACCGGTTCGTTTGTTTTTAAAATATTTATCCGGTAGCTGTCGCGGTTAATACCCCTGGTCTGTCCCGGGAGGGTCACCGTGACTGAAAACAACATTAAAAGCGCAAGTGAAATAGATATTCTGGACATCAGAAAAAATTTGCGCCAAAATAATAAAAGATAGCGGATTTCGGATGAGGGATTTCTTAATTTAGAGGAGTCAAAAAACATCTCATAACATGATTATAAATATATGTACCGATGCTCAGGAGCTTGGTATCAAAGCTGCTGAGCTCGCAGCGAAAATCATTAATCTCGTTATTGACGAAAAAGGCAGAGCCCGGATGGCAGTGTCAACCGGGAGTTCGCAGTTTGAAACACTTCAGTCATTAACTCGTCATAATATTGACTGGAAGAAAGTAGAGATATTTCATCTTGATGAGTATATCGGATTGCCGGTAACCCATCCGGCAAGCTTCAGGAAATATCTCTATGAAAGATTTATTAACAAAATCAAACCGTCAACCTTTCATAGTGTTGATGTTGAAGGTGATATTGAGACCAAAATCCGGGAACTCACCGGGTCAATAAGAAGCAAACCGATTGATCTGGGTCTCATAGGCATTGGGGTGAATGGTCATATAGCCTTTAATGATCCTCCGGCTGATTTCAACACACGTGAGGCTTACAAGATCGTGGATCTTGATGAAGTTTGCAGATCGCAACAGGTTGATGAAGGCTGGTTCGGCTCACTCAGGGAGGTTCCTTTACAGGCTGTTTCAATGACACCGTACCAGATAATGCAATGCAGAACTATCATATCATGCGTTCCTCATAAAGTGAAGGCAACTGCTGTACGCAATACACTTATAAATAAGCTGACAGAGATTGTGCCGGCTACTTTACTGAAACAACATCCTGACTTTCATTTGTATTTAGATAAAAACTCAGCTTCGGAAATAATACCGGTTGATTGATGAAGATGACTATTAAACCCGGAAATCAGGCAACTCCTTTCACTATTGAAGGATTGCATTACCGGACTGGAAAGCCTGTGAGCATTTATATTCTGGGTGGAACCATTGTAGAGATAAAGGAGATCTCCACCCTGTCGCGGCACTCTGAGAATATTTATCTTGCTCCAGGCCTGATCGATAACCAGGTTAATGGTTTTGCCAACATTGATTTCTCAGGCGATGATCTTACTCCTGAAGGGATACTTACTGCAACAGAAGCCATACTCAGGGCGGGAGTAACCACTTTTATACCAACACTTATAACCAACAGTCATGATAAGCTTATAAGGAATTTCAGAATACTTGATGATGCCTGTAAAAGATATGATATCGTACATTCATGTGTGCCTGGTTTTCATCTTGAAGGGCCATACATATCCCCGGAGGATGGTTTCAGAGGTTGTCATGCCGCAAAGCATGTGAGAAAGCCTTCATTGGAAGAATTCAACATGTACCGGGAAGCTTCCGGCGGAAGAATAATCCAGGTTACTCTTGCTCCTGAAATTGAAGGTTCAATGGAATTTATAAAGCAATGTGCCTCAGAAGGAATTATAATTGCACTTGGTCACACAAATGCAAATTTTGAACAGATAAATAAAGCTGTTGAGAACGGGGCCAGTCTCTCCACCCACCTGGGTAATGGTTGTGCGAATATGATTCACCGGCACAATAATCCTCTCTGGCCTCAACTCGATAATGATAAACTGACTGCGACGATAATTGCTGATGGTAATCATCTTTACCCGGAAGAGATAAGAGTTTTCCTTAAGGCTAAAGGCATGGAAAAGATCATGCTCACCTCTGACGTTGTTTATCTTGCAGGTATGGCGCCGGGAAATTACACTTTCGCCGGGATGAAAGTGATACTCAGGGAGGATGGAATGCTTCTGAATTCAGAACAGAATGTACTTGCAGGCGCCTCATTCCCGTTGCTGAAAGGTGTTGAAAATATCATGAAATTTACAGGAATGCAGTTAAAAGATGCAATAAAACTTGCGGCAGGGAATGTTGCCAGAGTTTACCGGCTGAATGACAGGGGAGAGCTGAAGCCTGGAAAACGGGCAGATATCATTCTGCTGGAAAGGAATGGAGAAAACCTGAGCATAAGGGAAACATTCAGGAACGGAATTCCCGTATTAAACAGATAATACCATTAACATGACCGCATTAGACTACATCGTCCTGTTCGGATATTTCATTTCAATTACGACTTTCGGATTATGGATTGCAAGACGAACAAGGACAAGCGATGCCTATTTCAGGGGGGAACGGAAATTCAAGTGGTATATAATGATAGGCCAGGCTTTTGGAGTCGGAACACATGCCGAGGCTCCTGTGGCGCAGACCGGCGCCGTTTTCAGCCAGGGTTTTGCAACAATCTGGTATCAGTGGAAGAATATGCTTATTACACCTTTCTACTGGCTGATAGCGCCTTTCTACAGAAGAAGCGAGAGAACAACAGTAGGTGAAATAATTGAAGATCGTTATGGCAGCAGGATGGGCCTGGTTTACTCAATATTCGCCATTTCCTTTTTTATGTTCAATATGGGGGTAATGCTCCAGGGTGCTGCCAAAGTGATCTCTGTAGCATCCGGAAATCTTATATCTCCTACGATGGTCGTACTTTTCATGACCGCTGCCTTCATAATTTACAGCTTTGCAGGTGGATTGATAACTGCGGCATATACTGATTTTATACAGGCTTTCCTGATAATTATTCTTTCAATAATGCTCATCCCTTTTGGTTTGAAAGCAGTCGGAGGTTTTGCCGGAATGAAAGCTGTATTGCCGGATCATTTCTTTGATGTATTCAATAGTGCCAGCGGAATAGACGGGTTCACAATAGCAATGCTTGCCATTAACGGTATTGTAGGTATTACAGCCCAGCCTCACATGGTGTCAATGTGTGCAACAGGTAATACTGAGAGGGCAGGAAGAATTGGACAGACATTCGGTTCAATGGTAAAAAGGCTGGTAACAATAGGCTGGGCTCTGACCGGACTTATTGTCGGCGCCCTGGTAATAAGGAATGGTGTAACCCTTAAAGATCCGGAAATGGCCTTCGGATATGCCTGTAATGAGCTTCTTGGTCCGGGGCTTGTCGGTCTTATGCTGGCTGCTATTGTCGCTGCAAATATGGCCGCATGCTCGAATTTTATGGTTAACACCGGCGCTCTTTTTACGCAGAATTTTTATAAGAAATATATCAACCCGCAGGCGTCTGACAGGAGCCTGCTGTGGATGGGAAGGTACTCCGGACTTGGCCTTGCGGCAGTAGGTGTTATGTTCGCTTTGAGCATCAAGAACGTGCTTCATGCATTTCTTTTCACAGAAACTCTTGCTGCTTTTATGGGTATAATGTTCCTGGGTGGAATAATCTGGAAACGAGCGAACAGATATGGCGCCGGAGCTGCTGTATTTGCCTCATTTACAATATATTATATTGTTAATTATTTAACAGCAGGGCAGCTTATGCTTGTCTACAAATGGATGCCCGTTCCATTTGGAATCGCCATGTTTTCAGGATTTTTTGTGTTCTGGTTTGTAAGTATTCTCACAAAACCGGAGTCTAAGGAAAAGATGGATCTCTTTTTCGATAATATGAGAAGGAAATCAGATGCAGCTAAACCGGGACCGGATGGTAAAAAACCGTTTGCATCTGAAACAGGCGATGATCTGCTGTTAATTGATCTGCCAGGATGGTTTCACAGGGAACGCTGGGCAAACTTCTTCAGCCGTTACCGTGAAGATCTTGCAGGTTTTTTCCTGAGCTGGCTTTTTGTAGGTGCGCTCATCTTATTGGCCTGGGGAATATTGCAACTATAGTCATTCATGCCCGTAATCCGCAATCTCTAATCCGAATTCTGAAATCCCTGTATAAGTTTGGTAATTCTTACAACTATGTATAACTTCGCATTCTAACTTAATTACACTATTATGGGAAATTTTGGTGCTACTGAGATAATTCTTATTCTTCTTGTTGTAATCCTTCTTTTCGGTGGAAGAAAGATCCCCGAACTTTTCAAGGGAATCGGACAGGGAATGAAGGAATTCAAGAAAGCTTCACGTCTCGATGACGAGCCTGCAAAGACTGAAACCAAGGACGAGGTCAAATAATTCCGGATTTTGGATTTACGATTTCGGATTTCATACATATAAATCCGAAATCGTAAATCCGAATTCAGCAATCAGATCAGTCTGTTACCAGATACTTTGGAGGTTTTCTGTGTTTTGTTCCCTGCTCAAATGCATATGCTATTGTGAGCAGCTTTCCTTCGCTCCATGCCTTCCCGAAGAATGTGATCCCTACCGGAAGATTTTCAACAAAGCCCATCGGAACTGTTATTGCCGGGTAGCCTGATATTGCTGCAGGTGATGAATCTCCCCCTGCAAAATGGTCTCCCAGCAGATGGTCTGTTTTCCAGGCAGGGCTCCCTGTCGGTGAAATGAGGGCATCGAGTTTCTCAGCTTCCATAACCTTGTCGATACCATCCTCTCTCATTGCCTTAAGTGATTTTTCAAGAGCTGTCCTGTATTCCTTTTCTTCCAGTGTTCCTTTTTTCTCTGATTCTATGAATATCTGCTGATTGAAGTATTTCAGCTCGATGCTGTCCTTCCTGTTAAACTCAATAAGATCTCCGAGAGTCCTGGTTTTTATAACATCACTTGTACCGGCCAGGTATTTATTAACACCGTCCTTGAATTCATAAAGAAGTACCTCGAATTCTTCGGCATTAGGTACTTTTGGCAATTCGACTTCGACAATCACAGCCCCGTTTGCTTTCATATACCTGACAGCTTCAAGCATGAGTGTATCTACTTTCTCATGAAAGCCCATGGATTTCTTCAACAGACCTATTCTTTTTCCTTTTAAGCCGTCGGAGACCAGGAATCCTGAATAATCTTTTTCTGAATTTCTCTCGGATGCAAGAGTTTTGGAATCTTCCGGGTCAACACCTGTAAGAACTCCAAGTGTAATTGCTGCATCACTCACACTGCGGCACATCGGGCCCGGAGTGTCCTGGGTAAATGATATAGGGACAACTCCTGAACGACTAACTAATCCCACTGTTGGTTTTATCCCGACAATTCCATTGGTGGTTGAAGGACAAACAATAGATCCGTCAGTTTCGGTGCCTATTGCGATCATACAGAGGTTTGCTGAAACGGCTACTCCCGAACCTGAGCTTGATCCGCAGGGATTCCTGTCGAGAACATATGGGTTCCTTGTCTGTCCGCCGATGCCGCTCCATCCACTCGAGGAATTTGAAGCTCTGAAGTTTGCCCACTCGCTGAGGTTTGCTTTTCCAAGGATCACCGCTCCTGCTTCTCTCAGTTTTTTTGCCACAAAGCTGTCTTTAGCAGGATATGAATCTTTTAATGCGATTGATCCTGCTGTTGTGGGCATTTTATCGTGCGTATCGATATTATCTTTAATGATAACCGGAACCCCGTGAAGAGGTCCCCTGCTTTTACCGGCAGCCAGCTCGGCATCCAGCTGCATTGCAATTTCAATTGCATCGGGATTCACAACAATTATTGAATTTAGCTTTGGGCCTTTCCTGTCAAGGGCTTCGATCCTTGTGATGTAAGCGCTTACAACATCCTGTATTGTAAAAGTTCCGTCTGCATAACCTTTCTGAAGCTGGCTTATTGTCATCTCTTCAAGCCATGCTGTATCAATCAAGGCATTTTGCTCTCTTACCGGAGCCTGGCAGGTAATAAGGAATAAAGCAACTGCAAAGAGCAGAGGTAGTCTGGGGAATATGGCTTTCATTGTTTCCTGGCATATTGGTTCATGTGGCCTAAATTATGAATATTTAAGCAATTTCAATATCTTTGTTATAGCTACTCAGCATCACACAAAACGAGAAACCCGGAATTCTATTAACAGGAATGAAAAATATTTATAATCAGCTTTTTGAGCACCAAACAGATAAGATTCTGCCGGTCATTGCCAGTGTTGTAAAAACAAGAGGATCAGCTCCCCAGGTACCGGGAAGTTCCGCATTATTCGGCGACAAGGGACTTATTGCAGGGACTATCGGGGGTGGTGCAGTCGAGAAGAAAATCCAGGAGATAGCTTCGGAAAGATTTAAAAGCAGGGAATCGGGTTATTTTCATTTTAACCTGAAGAACGATATATCAAGAAAAGAAGAGGCTATCTGCGGAGGGCAGATAACGGTGCTTGTTGACGCAGAACAGGGAAAACATGCTGATGTCTTTAATCTTATGAAAGAATCCCTGGCAGAAAAGGTACCTGGGATTTTACTCACTCTTGTATACCCTGAAAATGAATTTAAGACTGATATAGAAAGATTCTGGGTGACGAATTCGGCGGATACTGCTTTGCCGGATATGTTCAGGAAAAAGTCACAGCCGGCAATAAAGGAAATGCTTCTCCTTGCTGATCCTTCCGGTTATTGTGAGATTGACTTCACGGCTGAAGCTGGAAGGCCTGCGTTTCTTTTCCTTGAACCGGTATTCCCGCCACAGAAACTTATTATTGCCGGTGCAGGCCACATAGGGAAAGCTCTCGCTCATCTCGGAAAGCTTATCGGTTTTGAGGTGACCGTTATTGATGACAGGCCTGAATATGCAAATAAAGACAATATTCCAGATGCAAGCCATATCATTGTTGATGATGTGAATAAGGCGATGCGGGAACTCAGAAAGAGCATGGATACCTTTGTAGTGATTGTAACACGCGGACATAAGGATGATGCTGAAGCATTAAAGATATGTATTGGCTCTGATCTTGCATACCTGGGAATGATCGGCAGCAGGAACAAGATCATGGCGATGCGGGAGGACTTTATTAAAAATGGCTGGGCAACGGCAGAACAGTGGGCTACAGTATTTTCACCGATCGGACTTGAGATAAACTCCAGGACAGTTGAGGAGATAGCAATAAGTATTGCTGCTCAGCTTATCCAGGTGAAAAACAGCAGTAAAGAAAAGATAAAAGGTTGTCCTTCCTGATGAATAAGGATAAGATATGGGCTGTGGTTCTTGCAGGTGGCGAGTCCAGGAGAATGGGGACGCCCAAAATGCTCCTTCCGTTCAGGGGAATGACAATGATTGAAAAAACAATAGCCACAATCAGGGAAGCAGGAGTTGGTAATATTATGGTGGTTCTGGGAGCTGAAACAGAAAAATTGCCCTTATTGTTACAAAAATTATCCGTATATTATTGCATTAATTTCAATCATCACGAAGGAATGCTTTCATCAGTTGTATGTGGAATTAACAATCTGCCCGAGGCAATCGAGGCTGTAATTGTATGTCCTGGTGATCAGCCGCTTATAAATCCTTCTACTATTTCAAACATGATAAACCTTTTCGCTTCATCAGATAAGGGTATCTTCATTCCTGTATATGAAGGTAAAAGAGGACATCCGCTAATGTTTGATGCGAAATACAGGAATGAAATAAATCTCCTGGAACCGGAGAAAGGCCTCAGATCACTCATTTCATCGCATCCGGAAGATGTGTATGAAATTGTAACCAGCGATCCGGGAATTCTCAAGGATTTTGACACTTACGATGATTATCTCAGTGAAATAAATCAAATATCATAACCATGGAACAAAAAATTACTTTTCAGTTGAATGGTAAAAAAACTGAAGCCACTCTTGATCCGGGTCAGACATTGATCTGGGTTTTAAGGGATCATTTCGGGCTTACAGGAACGAAATTCGGCTGCGGAAATGGGTTTTGCGGCGCATGTACCGTACTGATCGATGATGAACCCGTAAGATCCTGCCAGGTGCCTGTCAGCGATGTCCAGGGCAAAAAAGTTGTTACAATTGAAGGTCTCGCAGTAAACGGTAAACTGCATCCCCTGCAAAAAGCCTTTGTTGATCATGATGCATTGCAGTGTGGCTACTGTACACCGGGAATGATAATGAATGCGGCTGGTTTGTTGCTGAAAAACCCAAATCTTTCAGAAAATGAGATCAAATCAGGGATGGAAGATAATCTCTGCCGCTGCGGCGCACATGGACGGATAGTTGAAGCAGTTAAAACCGCATCAAAAGAAATGAAAGGAGGCAGGTCATGAAAAAAGATGCTACAAACCAGATAAGGACCAGTAATGGTCTGCCAAGGCGTGATTTTCTCAAAAAACTGGGCGGTGGTATTTTCCTGTTCTTCGCTCCATGGCCTTCACTTGACCTGTCGGAGTTTGCGGATCAGCAGGTGAGGAGAACGCTCCCTAAAGATTATAATGCGTTCCTCCAGATCAAAGAAGACGGTACAGTCAGCTGTTTCACCGGTAAGATAGAGATGGGACAGGGCGTGATCACTTCACTTCCCCAGATGATGGCTGATGAACTTAATGTTCCCCTTGAAAAGATCAAAATAGTTATGGGCGATACTGACCTGTGTCCCTGGGATGCAGGAACCTGGGGCTCGCAGACCACACAGACCTTCGGACCTGCCATGCGGGCAGCAGCTGCCGAGGCCAGGGGAGTCCTTGTTGGTATGGCTGCACAACAGCTTGGAGTGCCGGCAACACAGCTTGATGTTAAAGAAGGATTGATAGTTGATACGAAAAATCCTAAGAATAGTATCAGCTACGGGCAGCTTGCCAAAGGCAAAAAACTTGAAAAGTTTCTTGATGTCAAACCATCGGTTGAGACGTATGAAAAATTCACATATGTCGGGAAATCATATAACCACAGCGATGCTCTTCAGAAGGTTACAGGGGAAGCAAAATATGCAGGCGACCTGAAGCTTCCGGGAATGGTATATGCAAGAATTTTAAGACCACCATCACATGGGGCAAAGCTTACTTCAGTTGACTGGTCGGCAGCCGAGAAAGTTGCAGGAACAACAGTGGTCCGTGAAGGTGATCTGGTTGCAGTATTAAATGAGAACCGTGACCGGGCAGATGAGGCTGTTGTGAAGATAAAAGCCGAATATTCATTCAATGAAATGCCTGTCAACGATAAAACAATTCATGAATGGTTCCAGAAAGCAGAGACCAGCCAGAATGTATATCGTAACCAGGGTGATATTGAAGCAGGCCGCCAGGCTTCAGACAAAGTTTTTGAGTCGGAATTCAGGTTCCCATATCTTGCGCATGCGCCTATTGAAACTCACACAGCCCTGGCCGAATTCAAGGATGGCAAAATGACAATCTGGGCAGCAACACAATCTCCTTTCGGATTGCAGGATGCTGTTTCAAGGGAAATGTCTCTGCCTCTTGAGCAGGTAAGGGTAATAACACCTTTTGTCGGCGGCGGTTTCGGCGGGAAAAGTATGTACACCCAGGGAGTTGAAGCTGCAAAGCTGGCTAAGTTATCCGGTAAGCCTGTAATGGTACACTGGACACGCGATGAGGAATTCTTCTATGATATTTTCCATGCAGCTTCGGTGATTAAGGTCAAATCAGGAATTGACAAGGAGGGATTGATCAAGCTTTGGGATTACACAATATACATGGCAGGAACAAGAGGATCTGAGATACTGTATGATGTTCCCAATGATAAAGCAACAAATATCAGTCCCAACCGGGGAGGCCCCCAGATCCATCCGTTTGCGACCGGTCCATGGAGAGGGCCGAATGCCCAGGATAATACTTTTGCACGTGAAATCCAGGTAGATATGATGGCCGCAGCCGCCGGAATGGACCCGGTTGAATTCAGGCTTAAAAACCTGAAAGATGAGAAAATGATCGCCTGCATAAAAGCTGTTGTTGACCTGTTCGGATATAAACCGGCAAAAGG
This sequence comes from uncultured Bacteroidota bacterium, assembly GCA_963744745.1. Lineage (GTDB taxonomy): Bacteria > Bacteroidota > Bacteroidia > Bacteroidales > VadinHA17 > LD21. The sequence goes on from CAVUVD010000014.1 coordinate 1,663,040, forward strand.
TCCGAGCGGCAGGGGAATTGGTGTGGCCATAGGAACTGACGCCGGCACCTGGGTTGCTGAAATAGCGGAGGTGAAGGTCGATAAGAGCACCGGTAAAGTTGAAGTTGTCAGGATAGCAAGCGCCCAGGATATGGGTCTCTGTGTTAACCCTCAGGGCGCTACAATACAGATGGAAGGTTGTCTTATGATGGGACTTGGTTTCACCTTTTCAGAAGAAGTGTTCTTCGAAGGCGGTAATGTTCAGGTCCGTGGATTCGACAGCTACCAGATACCCAAATTCTCATGGATGCCAAAGATCCAGACAACAATACTTGACAGGAAGGATAAAGCCCCTAAAGGCGGAGGTGAACCGGCAATTGTTCCAGTTGCAGCAGTTGTTGCCAATGCAATATATGATGCCACAGGTGCAAGGCTGTACAGGTTCCCGATGACACCCGAACGTGTACTGGAGGCATTGAAGAAGGTTTGATTATTCTGTAGAGGCGTTGTGCTCAACGCCTCTACCTGTATAAAAACAGGAATAAGATCGGAAGGATTATCCCGATCAGGGTCAATATGGCACCTCTTCTGGTAATGCCGTTTTTCCCTTTTACCAGGAACAGGCCGGTGATGGTAACGAGTATAAGAGCCACGCAGAAAATATCGCTGAAATATTTCCACCATTTCCCGGGATTGTAATGCAGGAAATTGACCTGGTAGAACAGAGGTCTTTTGCTTATCCTTTCTATTGTTCCTTCACCTGTGCCGGCATTGATCCTGACAAATCCGCCGTTAATGAAAATCGTTGCAAAATTTCCGGATGGAAAATACGATGCCTTGAATTCATTCTCCAGGTTTACTCCTTTAAGAATGTCAAGTGCAGCATTGTCATTGAAGGTTTCCCTGTTGATAGTAATTTCTGTTCTGAATGTACGGCTGTCAAAAATATAATTCGGGTTCCAGTCATTCTTGTGATTGAGTGCAATGCCTGAAAGGGCATAAATTATTGTCATACCTGCTATAATATAGCCGATATCACGGTGAGTGACCCTGTTGAGCTTTGAGAAATTCATTATATGATGAAGTAAATATTTAACCGCAGAGGACGCAGAGAAAAAACGCAGAGAACGCAGGAATCGCAAGATCCTCGTTCTCTGTGAACGCTGGTGTATACTGGAAATCTGCTAACCTTGTGGTTTAGGATTTATTTCACGATATGACTTTTGTATTCCATCACAACATCGGCCAGGGCTATCTGTGATGAAAGGGCTGTTGCAGTTTCGCAAGTATCTGCAGCCATGGCGCCCTCGTGCTTCATTGCAGTTTCAGTGCCTGCATGAGCTGCTCCCTCTTCGGCCGGTATACCGGCAACTTTTGTCAGGGTACCTTCCACAACAACAGTGCTTCCCAGGAGATCCATCGCGAATTTCGGCATGGTCTCACCTGCCTGTATATAAAGTCTTACATCGGGATTCTCACCAACAATAAACAACTTTTTACCACTATGAGTACAAACATGAACAACTTTTCCCTCAACGGAGATTGTTTTATTCATGTATTCAGCAGGATTTGCAACAAGAGAAGCAAATTCAACTTTAGCCGTACCGTTTGAAGTATCGGATGTCCCGGCAGCTTCAGATTTCGGATTGTTACCGCATGATACAGCAAATGCAGCTATAATCACTAATGATAAAAGACGTCTGATCATTGTATTTGAGTTTTAGTTTCTTTTTGTTTAAGGTTTTGCAAATATCTTAAAAAAACTTAAAATAAAAAAGAGGGTGTATCCAAAGTCAAAATCCATTAACCGCAAAGTCCCGATAGCTATCGGGAGCAAAGAGTTTCGCAAAGCGCGCCCCCTTAGGGGTCAGGGGTAGCCTGTGGGGAGGAGTTATATGCATTGAAGTTCCTGATCTTCAGGTGGATCACATGCGGTTAAAAAGACTTTTGAGACATCCTCTTTTATTGTCTATCTAGAGTTCCCAGCCCTTCCGGTACTCTCTTACAAGAAACTGGTTGGCATCCGGCAGGTTGGTAATCTTCATATTTGCAGAATCGTACTCAACACGTTTGCCGGCCCGTAGTGCAACTCCTCCGAGGAGGATTGTTTCAGTTACAGGACCTGCATAAATGAAACTGCCGGGTGACTGGGTGCCATTTTTGAATGCATCAATCCAAAGTGCATTCGCATCACGAGCCTGTGCCTGCTGCTGTTTCTGCTGCGAAGGTTCATCTCCAGCTGGTTTACCGCCCGTGTAAAGTTTAGGGTTTTCACCCCTGAATCCTGCAAGAATAATTCCCTTTTCACCGACGAACATCATTGCTTCACGCGGGAGGGAGTCGCTGGTGATACCATATGAGTCACTGACAAATGGTTTCATTCCACCATCATACCAGAACAGGTCAAATGCCGGAAGCTCTTTTTGTGCATCGAATTTAAATCTTACCATGCATGAAGGCGGGAAGGCAACAGTATTCCTTACCCCGGTCGAGACATTGCCATTAAGCTTGCATGTCGTTGTACCATAAGCTTCTGCACTCTTTGCAGGTGTATTAATACCAAGAGCAAGGAATAAAGGAAACAGACTGTAATGTCCCATATCGGCAATACTGCCTGCACCGAAATCATACCAGCCACGGAATACAGCATGAGTGTAATTGGGATGGTAAGGTCTGTCAGGAACCGGTCCCAGCCATAACGGCCAGTTCATTCCGGACGGAACAGCAGGTGTATCGGTGGGATTTTCCTGCCATTGCGGCCACATCGGCCTGTTTGACCAGTTGTGTATTTCTTTAAGTTTTCCGATACTGCCATCGGTTAACCATTGTTTGATCTTCATGTTGTCGGGCTTATCACTCCACGCCAGCAAATGGGTGCTCAGACCAGGGTTTTTCGCCATTTCAATGGTCTTTTTGGCTTCATACATCCTGTTGGCTATGGGCTTGTGAGTGACAACATGCTTACCTTTCTTCATGGATGCAATTGCAATATATCCATGAAGATGGTCAGGTGTCATTATTTTAACTGCATTCAGATCTTTTTCTTTCTCAAGAAGCTCCCTGAAATCCTCATAGGCGGTGCAGCCTCTGTAAGTGCCCGATTCTTTCGATTTGCCATAATATTTCTGAACAAACTCCAGTCCAAGATCCCTTCCTCCGGGTATACCTTTTATATTCTCACCCCATGTATCGTCACCAAGGGTCCTCCTGATTGTGTTTCGTACATCATTCTGTGACCAGTCGACGTAATCGGTAGTGAATTTATTCGGGTCGCATACTGCTATGATCTGTACATTAGGGTTTGCCAGCAGCGGGGCCATTTCCCTTATGCCCTGCGTACCGCATCCAATATACGCAAGTGTCAGTTTATCGCTTGGCGGGACAAAACCTGGTCCTCCAATAACATGCCTGGGCATTACAGTAAATGCCATGGAGGCAGCAGCTGCTGAACCCAGGAATTCACGCCGGTTAATTTTTCCTTTTTTCATGATTGAGATGGTTAATGGTTAGATGGTCAAATATTTCAAAATATTTCAAAATGTTCGTAGAGACGCGGTATACCGCGTCTTTACAATAGACGCGGTATAATTTACAAAGAGGCGATGAAATCCGCGCTGTCTTTGAATGTTTCAATATCCATTTCAACAAAAATATTCTTCACCCCGCCTTTATCGACAGCAGAGAAGAATTCCTTCCAGTCGACAATACCCTTTCCCAGCGCCACATTTTTCTTCTCCGTTTCGGAATAATCTGCAAGGTGGGCTGAGATAAACCTGCCTGGGTATTTTTTAAAATAATCGGCGGCTTTATATCCGATGCTTATGACAGCTACCTGGAATTGCATTTTCACAAGCTCAGGATCAAAGGTCTCCATTAGATACATCATAGATCAGCCTTCCTTCGAGCTGCTGGAATTCCCCGTGATGATTGTGGAACCCCATCTGGATGCCTGCTTTTTTTGATTTCTCGCCGTGTTTGTTAAGCTCATCAGCTGCTTTTTTCCAGTCATCAAGTGTTGCTTTTGCAGGAAGGCCAAAGCTTGACAGGATCATCTGCTTCTGGCCTGACTCGGAAGCAAATTCAATTCGCTTATCCAGGTTTGTTCTGAATTCACCAGGTGTATAATGGGTGCTCTCAAAGATAAGCCCGGCATCATTGATGATCTGTTTCATCTCTTTTGCCGACATGCTCATCAGGGGTTGAAACCCGTACCCCGGCGGTGAACACATTTCAACACATTTATAACCCATTCCGGCTATCATTTTCAATGTTCCCGGAAAGTCTTTCAAAAGCTGATCCTTAACAGTCCATATCTGGAATCCGAGTGGCATTTTAACCTTCTTTGGCAGGAAGATGCTGTTATCAGCATGTATTTTGCCTGCAAATAAGGCAGCTCCCATGCCTAAGGCGCTTTTTTCAAAAAATTGTCTTCTGGATAGATTTTTCATAGAATTTGTTTTTGGAAGATTAACATAATGACATAAGGGCATCCTTACCAAATTTACGAAAAAGTGAGACAGGAGAAGCAGATTTATGTTATTTTTAAGATACATATTTCCGGGATCAGATGAAAGAAAACAGGCGAGCATTCATCAGAAAAAGTTCTGCGTTGGCAGCATTATCAGTAACTGGAGGGTTTTCCGCAGTGAATGAATCCAAGATCCAACAGGCAAAGGATGCCAGGGTTAAGGCATATATACCGGATGCAGGAATTAAGCTTTGCTTTGCATACTTCAGAGGGATTGCAGTCTGAATCACGGAAAGTGGAATTCGGAAAACAACTGAATGTGATGGGAGCGGTTGCAGGCATTAATCCCGGTATAGCAGGGATTAAAAATGCAAAACCATGGGAATATGAAACCATAATGGCAGTAAAGGGCGCCTGGGAAAAGGCAGGGCTGAAGCTGGAGGTGGTTGAAGGGCCGCCTTCACTCGGTGAAAAAACAAAGCTTGGGCTTGACGGACGTGATGAGGAGATTTCAAATTTCATAACCTTCATGAAGAATCTCTCGAGGGCAGGTATCAGGATTATCTGTTATAACTGGATGCCTGTGATAAGCTGGGCAAGAACTTCAACAGCCAGAGTGGGAAGGGGTGGAGCACTGGTGACTGCATTCGATTATGAGGATATTAAGGATAATTCCCATACAGAATATGGTGAAGTTTCTAAGCAGACAATGTGGAATAACCTCGAGTATTTCCTGAAAGCTGTTGTTCCTGAAGCCAAAAAAGCAGATATATTGCTGGCAATGCATCCGGATGACCCACAAGTTGACTCAATAAGAGGCATCTCACGTATTATGACCACATCCAATGCGTTCAGAAAGATGTATAACATTTACCCTGTTGTGAATAATGGATTAACAATGTGCCAGGGAAATTTTTCGCTGATGGGTGAGGATGTACCGACGCTAATCAGGGAGTTTGGAAAGAAGGGACTGATCCATTTTGTCCATTTCAGGAATGTACGGGGAAGCAGGATGAATTTTGTAGAGACTTTCCACGATGAGGGTCAGATCGATATGTACGAGGCAATGAAAGCTTATATTGAAACAGGCTTTAAGGGACCGCTTCGGCCCGATCATGTTCCGACTATGGCAGGTGACAGCAATGAAAATCCGGGATACAGCGCACTGGGCAGCCTCTATGCAGCAGGTTATATCCGTGGGCTTATCGAAGCAGTTGCCAAAAACAGGATGTGAAATTATTTCCGGTTCTATTCAGTAACAAACTGCCTAAGGTAATTTCTGCTCTGGATCAGGGATATTTTCCTGTTTTCCAGGGATCCTTCAAAAGCTTTGTCTTCAATTTCAATACAGGCGGCCCCGCTATAACCGACTTCGTAAAGAGCTGAAAAGAATTTTGACCATTTGATGTCACCAAGGCCAGGGATCTTTGGAGTATGTATCCTGTTGGGTACAGTGAAGATTCCAATGTCATTTATTGCATCCCATAGAACCCTTGCATCCTTAAGGTGGACATGGAAGATCCTGTCCCTGAATTCGAAGATGGGTTTTGCATAATCCATCATTTGCCAGACAAGATGTGAGGGATCGTAATTCAAACCGAAGTTTTTTGACGGGATTGCCTCGAACATCTTTCTCCACAATGCAGGTGAGTGGGCGAGGTTCTGGCCGGAAGGCCACTCATCCCGTGTAAAAAACATGGGGCAGTTCTCAATAGCAATTTTTATGTTCTTTTCTTCCGCATACTTTATTATAGGGGGCCAGAGTTCAAGAAACCTGCTGAAATTGTCATCATCATGCTTTGCCGGATCAGCACCGATGAATGTGTTGACAATACCAATATTCAACTTGTCAGCGGCATCAATGAGTTTCCTGATATGATTGAAATAAAATTCTGATTTTTCTTTATCGGGATCGAGCGGATTAGGATAATAGCCAAGTCCCGAGATGTATACGTTTTTGTCCTTTAATTTCGCGTGAATTTTATTCACCATCGCATCATTAAGTGTTGACACATCGACATGTGTCACACCGGCATACCTGCGGTTATCTGCTGAACGTGGCCAGCACATCATCTCAACACAAGCAAATCCGTTAGCTGCTGCAAAATCAACAACTTCATCGAAGCTGAGATCTCCAAGAATAGCACTTTGAATACCTAGTTTTATCATTGCTGAAATCTTTTTCCTGTATCAAAATTACTTAAAAACGTTCAAAACGTGAAGTGCAAAACTGTTTAATGAATAAGTAATTTTTTATTATGATTTCAGCGTAATGTGAATTGTCTTAATTTATTTTACCTCTGTTTTTGAACCTGTAGTAACGGCAACATTCTTTCTCCATTCATATTTGTTGCTTCCTGTTTGAAGAAGTACATCGAAAGTGCCGGGAGTGCAGCAATTAAGTTCGACGACATTATTATATGTTATAGTTTCCTGCCCCTTTAAGGGCATCGGTGTACCGGTCTGTTTTGCGGATGTTCCGGCCGGATACAGGTACATTGTTTTGACATCCCTGTTCCCTCCGGTATAAACGATTCCGCCTGCATTGAGATTGGTTGTCAGTTTATAGTGTGTTCCGGGTTTCATCTGGAATTTCTCCAGCCATATCTTATGGATCTGCCCCGACAGATTGATTGACAGGAGAACGTCATAGGTCCCGGCTTTGATCCTGCCTTTTGTTTTGCCGGAGCCTTCATCAGGAGTTACAGGATTGGTACGATTGTCACTTGAATAGAATATGGGCATTCCGACAAGATTAACCTGGACAGGAGTTAGCTTGCATCTCTGAACAGCAGTTTCAAATGAGCTGAGTGTTGATGATGAAGCCGATTCATCAATCATTATCTGATAATCGTAAAGAGTAACGGAAATGTTAGTCTTCATCTTTGGCTTGATAACAATATTACCGACGAGAAAACTGAGAGTTCCTGGCTTACCCGACAGCTTGAAGGTCATTTTCAGGTCATACGTTCCAGCGGCAACTCCCTTCATTTTTACCTCCTTCCCATTGTTCATCAGTAAATAACCGGAACCTGAGATGAGATCGCCAAGAGTTCTGACATCGACATGCAGGGGGGACTGATCACTTGCTGTCAGAGGCACATAATTTTGCTGAACCCATACCTGACTCCAGGTATGTTCATTCTTAACTGATATTCCATTATCAAATTTATATTCGTAATTCGATACAGGTTGAGCCTGCAATGAAATGATCAGGATTGCCTGAATTGCAGAAAGGGATAGTATTTTTTTCATAACCTTGTGTTTTATGTGAAAGAACAGGAATGAACTTATTCAAAGTTACATCAGAAAAAGCTCAATATCAAGTTTTCTGTCAATTAAGCTTGACCCTTCCAGAATATTTGACTATCATTTTTGATATCTTTAGGTCCTGTTGGAATAATTCCTTCAGAATATTTGTCTAACAAATAAATTCACTTAAATCTATTCATCATGAAAAAAACTATCAAAGCATTATCACTTGCATTTATGTTGGTTTTGCTTATCAGCGGCATGACCAATGCACAGACAGGAAAAACCAATTTTTCAGGAACCTGGGCTTTCAATGCAGAAAAAAGCAACCTTGGTGACATGGGTGGCCGCGGTTTTGGAGGTGGAGATATGAAAGTGACACAGGAAACAAATCTTCTTACTGTTGCAACAACACGTCCCGGTAGGGATGGTGGAGATCCGGTTACTACGACAATGAAATACACTCTCGATGGAAAAGAAAGCGTTAATACCAGCCAGAGAGGAGACAGCAAGTCAACTGCCACCTGGGCTGCCGATGGTAAAACACTGACAGTTAAGACCGCAAGGACCATTGATATGAATGGTGAGACAAGAACCATGAACAGTACTGAAGTATGGACACTGAATGGTAACGCACTCAGCATTTCAAGTACTACGACGACGCCCAATGGTGACAGGACTACCACGAGGGCTTATGATAAGAAATAATATCAAAAACAGATAAAGAACAAAACTGGCTCCGGAAGGAGCCTTTTTTGTTCAGTGAATTAAGATGACAGGTTTATACGGGACAGTGAAATAGAATTTCGAGCCTTTACCAGGTTCCGATTCCACCCATATTCTTCCTTTCATTACTTCAATATTTCCTTTACAGACAGATAATCCGAGCCCGATGCCCTCGTAAAACTTTCCGGGATCATACTCTGCTTTCTGAAAGCGATTGAACAGATTCGGAATGAATTTTTCGGGTATCCCGATTCCGGAATCTTCAACAAAGAACTTTAATTCATCTCCTTCAAGCTCATACCCGAACGAAATCTGTCCTTTGTCGGTAAATTTCAGTGCATTGTTTATCATATTGGAAAGTACTTTTCGGATTTTGATCTCATCGGTAATTACAATGCATTGTTCGTCGCTTAAAGCTTTATTGTTTTTAAAAGCTATGTTATTCCTCATCAGTGGCAGGAAATAAGAATGAACATCATCCAGCAGACTGTTCAGATTCACTTTCTTCTCAGTAAGGTTAAGATTTCCTGTTTCAATAAGGGAAATATCCATTATTGAATTAATTATATTCAATAACTGGTTTGAGCTGTTGTTGATAAGTCTCAGATATTCAGATTTTTTGTTATCGGAGATAGTGTTTTCATTCAGAAGTGATGAAAATCCGATGATGCTGTTCATTGGAGTCCGGATCTCATGTGAGATATTCCTGAGAAATGCCGTTTTAAGCTGGTCACTTTCTTTTGCCCTTTTTTCCGCATTCCGTTGTTTGGTAAGATGTTTCTTCAGAATCAGATAAAAGAGCAACGAGGTCATTAAGACATAAAACCATCCTTTGTAGGTCTGAAATTCTGTTAAAAGAGCCGGTTCCTGTATGAATGATGCAAGAATCCCATCAGAGAATATGATCCATAATCCACCAATCAGGATATACAGACCGGTGAATTTGTATTCAAAATTAAACTTATTCATCCTTTATACCGGTAGTAAACAAAAAGACCATGACAGTTGTTTAATCAAAGTAATACAGAACAGTCATTGACTTACCGGGCAAAATTATAAATGAAAGTGGAATATATCATTCTTTTTGTCAGGAACTAATTGAAAAAGTGATTAATATGAGGAAAACGTTTAAAAGGATCCTGTTTTTTATATTCTTTCTGCTATTAAATATAAGCTTATTTGCTCCTGACAGACCAACTGCAGTCATTGTTCATGACAGCCCGGTCGATCCATTCAGGCCATTGATTTACGCCATCGGGATTGTAGAGACAGGTCTCGACACCCTTGCATACAATCCACTCGAGGAAGCTACAGGGTACTTTCAGATAAGACCCGTTCGTCTTAAAGATTATAATATCAGAACAGGGAGTAAACTATCTATGAAGGATATGTACAATTACAAAATCTCTGAAAAGATCTTTCTTTATTATGCTTCACAGATTGGACCTTATGATTTTGAAACTATTGCCAAAAGCTGGAATGGTTCAGGAATTATGACTATAGATTACTGGAATAGGGTGAGAACATTGCTTCGCGATTGATCCGGTTTATTCAGAATCCCTTCAACTCCATGCAGACTGTCGGTATAAGGAGGAAAAGACCGAGTAGGATGAGGATAATCATCAATGGTAAAATCCACCGGAACCATTTATCGTAGGGTATCTTTGCAACAGTCAGAACACCGAGCAGAACACCGGAAGTTGGCGTTATCATATTTGTAAAGCCATCCCCAAGCTGGTATGCCATAACTGTTGCCTGGCGTGATACACCTATCAGGTCGGAAAATTGTGACATCATTGGCATCGTAAGGGCTGCTTTAGCTGAACCCGACGGCATTACAAGGTTTATCAGGTTCTGTACCACATACATCATACTTACTGAAGCCATTCTTCCCATACCGGAGATTGATTGTGAAAGCTTGTAGAGTAAAGTGTCGATTACATTACCGTTGTTCAGAATGATTATTATTCCTCCTGCAAGTCCAACAATTATCGCAGCAGACTGGATATCCTTTACACCTTCAAGGAATAGCTTTGTAATGGTATTTGGAGAGTAATTCATTGCAGCGCCTGTTATAATACCCATTGCAAAGAACAATGCCGCTATTTCCATAATGTACCATCCATAACCCATTACACCCGTAATGAGGATCAGTATTGTATAAAGAAGGATATTGATGATGAAAAAATGAACTGATTTCCTTAATGAGACCCAGCCCGTGACTGCAAAAAGAAATGACAGTACCGGTAAAACAGGCAGGACAACAAAACTCTCACCGGCAGCAAGTCTGGTTGATGGATTAAACCATGAGAAAGCAATAAGAACAGCAAGAACAAAAATGTAGGTTATTACAGCAGAAACCGGTTTCGTGTAGGTAATTTCCCCGCCCTCAGCCTTCTGCCTTTCTTTCCAGTATTCATCTTCTTTTTTAACAGGTGAGAGGGAAGGATCTTTCTTAATTTTCCGGGCATACCTGAGGATAAAGATGAACCCTGTGATGTTTATTGCCAGCCAGCAGAACATTCTGTACTGTATACCTGAAAACAGAGGAAGATCAGACAGTCCCTGTGCTATTCCTATTGTGAATGGATTCAAAATTGCCCCTGCAAACCCGAGACCGGCAGCAACAAAGCATAATGACACACCGACAATTGAATCGTACCCCATCGATATAGCAAGGGGTACGAAGATCACAATGAATGCTATTGTTTCCTCGCTCATTCCAAAAACAGCCCCAAAGATGCTGAACATTAGCATTACCAGGACAAATATGAGGTTATCGGCCCCGATCAGTTTTATATACCTGCTGTTTTCCAGCTTTTTGCTGAACCTGAGAAATGACTGGATTGCGACATCAATTGCCTTGCTGGAATTCATTATCCAGAAAGCTCCTCCGATAATGAGAATAAATACGATAATGTCAGCCTTATCTACAAATCCATCGAACAATGCAGAGAAAATCTGCCATGTCTGAGGATTGTTCCCGGTATAATGGAATGAGCCTGGCACTACAACATTCCTGTCGATCCCGTTAACATTCACAACCTGTCTTTCGAATGTACCTCCCGGCACAATCCAGGTTAGTATGGCCGCGAGGACAACAATAAAAAAAACTATAACATATGTATGCGGGATCTTCTTTGTCATCTGGAATCAGTTGAATGCAAATATAAGAGAACCACCTCATAATCCGCAATCGACAATCCGCAATCCGAAATATTATTAACTTTAAAGCTCTAAACACTCTAAAAAATGGACCTGACTTTCCGTACAACACCTATCCCTTCTGATCTTCAGGCTGTCAGGGATATAATTCTTTCAACAAAGTTTTTCTACGATCATGAAGTTGAAATAGCCGTTGAGCTTGTGCAGGAGCGCTTAAGCCAGGGCGAGGAGTCGGGTTATTATTTCGTTTTTGCAGAAGCGGACGGAAAGACAATCGCGTATACATGCTTCGGATCCGATATTATGTCGAAGACCTGTTATGATCTTTACTGGATAGCCACTCATAACGATTACCGGGGAATGGGTATTGGCAAGAAAGTACTCGAGGAAACTGAAAAGATCGCAAAGGAGATGGGATGCATCATCCTTATTGCCGAAACATCAGGTTTACCCCATTATGAGCCCACAAGAGCATTTTATCTAACACAGGATTCACACTCGAGGCAAGGATAAAAGATTATTATACTCTTGGCGACGATAAGGTCTTCTTCACAAAAAGAATAGGATAATCAGAATTTCTTTTTTACCGCAGAGTTCGCAGAATTTCCTTCGCACATACCGCCTTGCGCAGAGGACGCAGATTTATTCTTTCTGCGTTCCCTGCGTTTTGTCTCTGCGTTCCCTGCGTTTAAAAAAGAAATACTATTGTATACTGATACTTGCCTGTGCTGCCTTAAGTCCTTTCGAAGCGGCTTTTACAACAAATGAGCCGGTTGCTCCCTTTTCTGCTTTTACTATCACGAGGCACATCCCGTTATATGCATTTCTCCGGCTTGTCTGGAAAGGCTCATGGCTTGTCGCGTCTCCGTTATCGACTGCAACTATTTTTCCCGGACCATCGATTGTGAAGTTTACCGGATTGTTACTCCGTGGAACAAGCAATTTATCTTTATCCTCAATTTTAACGGTAATAAAAGCAAGGTCGGAACCATCAGCCTTTAATAGCCTTCCTGTCAGCTTCCATTGAGAGCATTGTTGCCTTGCCGGTTGTTTTCATCACATCTTCAGCCCATTTTTCACCGTTCCTCCAGGCAATCACTTTCAATTCACCGGGCTGGTAAACAACATCATCCCATCTCATCCGGTATTCATACTGACCTTTTTTCTTTTTGCCCAGTGACTTCCCATTCAGGAATAGCTCAGCCTCGTCACCGGATGTGTATACATGAACGGGGGTCACCTGACCTTTTCTTTCAGGCCAGTTCCAGTGAGGAAGAATGTGAGCCATCGGAAGCTCCGGTCTCCATTTTGACTGGTACAGGTAAAAACGGTCTTTTTTAAAGCCTGCGAGATCGATTATACCGAAATAGCTGCTTCTCGAGGGTACTTCTGTAACGTTTTGTGCATCGAGAAGAGCTTTCGCCTGGTCATACCTCCTGGTACCCGGTCTTACGCCTGTGAGATCGCCTCCGTAAGGTGTGGGCTCACCGATATAATCGAAACCTGTCCAGACGAACTCTCCGAAAACACCGGGGAATTTGTCCTGCATTTCCCATTGCTGATCGGGTGTTGATGCCCAGGCAGGATAGGCAAGGTCGTATGATGAAACCTGGAAGATCCCTTTGCCGGGGAGATTATTGTTGAGATCGCCCTGTACAACAGGAAAGAAATACTCTCCTCTCGAGCTTACTGTCGATGCTGATTCGGATGAATGGAAGGGCAGGTTATCATTGTCTTTGAAGGTGAAGAATGCTTCATACCGGTAAAGCCTGTAGTTGATCCCGAAAACATCCACACTTTTCTGGAATCCGTTAGTCCCGGATTCGTCCCAGTTACATCCTACCGTCACAGGCCTGGTACTATCTTCAGCTTTTACTATTCTCCGTAAGCTTTCAGACAAGGCCGGGTTATTCTGGTCGCCTACTTCATTTCCGGTGCTCCACATAAAAACAGATGGATGATTCCTGTCACGACGCACCATTGCCCTTATATCTTCATCATGCCATGCATAGAAGAGCTTGTTATAATCATTTCTCTTCTTACCGGTTTTCCAGGCGTCGAATGCTTCAACCTGTACCAGCATTCCCATCCTGTCGCAAAGATCAAGCAATTCAGGAGCAGGCGGGTTGTGGCTTGTGCGGATTGCGTTGCATCCCATTTCCTTTAAAATCTCGATCTGCCTTTCTGCAGCCCTGGTGTTAAATGCTGCTCCAAGAGCTCCAAGATCGTGATGATTACAAACTCCTTTCACTTCGACACGTTCCCCGTTAAGAAAGAAGCCTTCCCGTGCTGTAAAATTGAGCGTCCTGAAACCTATATTGGATTCATAAGTATCCGCGGTATGATCATCATGCAAAATGGTGACTAAAACCCTGTACATCTGAGGGTCTTCAAGATTCCAGAGTGCCGGTTCTTTCAACTGGAGATCGAGTCTGAAATTATGTTCGTCCATAGCCTGCACCTGGGCGAATGGTGAAACTGACTCCGCAATCGACGTACCGTTGACCATACCTTTGTTATTGAGCCTGTACAGGGCAACCTTAGCCAGGATATTTGCCGGCCGGCCGAGATGATTTTCTACTTCAGCCATGACACTCACGACTGCCTTTTCCTTTGTAATTTCAGGCGTGGTGCAATACAGTCCATTATATGATATGTGAATCGGAGCTGTTTTTACCAGCCACACATTCCTGTATATCCCTGCCCCCGGATACCATCTTGAATCCCATTTTTTGGTATCAAGTCTGACTGCAATGATGTTTTCTTTGCCGAATTCGGCATATGGCGTCAGGTCAAGCCTGAATGAAGTATAGCCATACGGCCATCCACCGACATGTTTTCCATTAAGCCATACTTCTGCGTACGCCATGGCGCCATCAAAATCAATATATATCCGTTTTCCTTTGTCCGAGTTTTCAAGTGTAAAGTGTTTCCTGTACCAGCCGATTCCCTTCCATGGCAACAGTCCGGTATTGTTTTCAAGAGTGTCGCTGAAAGGACCTTCTATTGCCCAGTCATGGGGCAGATCCAGTGTTCTCCAGTTGCCGTCATTCACGGCCGGGAGATGCAGATCAGCGGGCTCCCTGTCAGATGTTGTATTATCGTTTTGAGCATTGAAGAATTTTATGAATTTCCAGCCTTCATTGAATGATTCCCTTGATCGGGGTGATTCCTGCGACTGTGCAATGAAACAAATAAACAAAAGTCCGAATAAAAGTGAATAAGATCTTTTCATAATAAATGATTAGGTTATTCAATAAATATATAAAAAAACTGCTGATTTCACAGAATGCAGTTGCACATTTCTACTCAGCGGGAATATTATCTGCGTTGTCAGCGTTTTTGAATCTGCGTTCCCCGCGGATGAATTATTTTTATCTATCTTGGAAGATTGTAAAAGCATTAAATTATGAAGTTTCTAACACGCTGTTCCTGTTATAGTTCCAGCCTTGTTATCCTGTTAATCAGCCTTTTCTCATGCAGGATCAATCCTGAAAAAGGCCTTCCCGGAAACCTGCGGTGCGAATACATGGTTAATCCGCTTGGAATCGATAATCCTCATCCCAGATTGACCTGGCAGCTGTACGATGAGAGAATGGGTGCAAGACAGACTTCATTCAGGATATTTATTGGGACTGATTCTTCCCGGGTTGCTGAGGGCAAGGGTGATATCTGGATATCTGACAAGATCAATTCCGGACTGGGCATGTTAAAATATGAAGGGAATTCACTGAAACCTTTTACAAAGTACTACTGGGCAGTGATGGTATGGGGTCAGGCGCGAAGGCGTTCAGATATTTCCACGGTTGCTTCTTTTGAAACAGGAATGATGAGTAATACTAACTGGAAAGCCGCATGGATAAGTGATTCCAGGGATATCAACTTAAAACCTGCACCACTTTTCAGGAAAGAATTCAGTGTCAGCAACAAAGTAATTTCTGCAAGAATATATATTGCTGCCGCCGGACTTTATGAGCTTTATGTTAATGGGATAAAGTCAGGGAATTCAATGCTTGACCCTGCTTATACACGTTTTGACAGGAGAATTCTTTATGTTGTACACGATGTCACATGCGTTTCTTAAAGAAGGCAGGAATGCAATCGGTGTGTTGCTCGGAAATGGATGGTACAACCATCAATCGACAGCTGTCTGGTTTTTCCACGAAGCGCCATGGAGGGCCAGGCCAAATTTCTGTGCCGAGTTACATTTGAATTATGAAGACGGATCAAGTGAGATAATTGCCAGCAATACAGATTGGAAAACTTCCCTTGGTCCCGTAATTTTCAATAGCATCTATACAGCAGAGCATTACGATGCAAGGCTGGAACAGGCAGGCTGGAATACAGCAGGTTTTGACGATTCGAAGTGGAAGAATTCAGTTGCTGTCAGCGCCCCTTCGCAAAATATCACATCACAGGTTTTGCATCCAATAAGGGCTTCCGAGGTTGTTCCTGCAAAAACTTTAAGGCGTATTGATAACAAAACCTGGCTGTTCGACCTTGGAAGGAACATTTCAGGTGTCAGCAGTCTTACAGTCTCCGGAGAAGCAGGTACTGTTATCAGGTTGAAGCATGCAGAAAGACTTGACAATTCCGGGAGGGCAGACCAGTCGAACATTGATGTTCATTACAGGCCAACTGACGATTCCGATCCGTTCCAGACAGATATATTTATACTCTCAGGGAAAGGAGAGGAGACTTTCATGCCAAAGTTTAATTATAAGGGATTTCAATATGTTGAAATCTCAGCCAGTAACCCTGTAAATCTTACACAGGAAAGTCTTAAAGGATATTTCATGCACAGTGATGTTCCCCCGGTTGGAAATATCAGCTCATCTGATACGTTGCTCAACAAGATCTGGTGGGCAACAAATAATTCATATCTCTCGAATCTTTTCGGATATCCCACAGATTGTCCGCAGCGGGAAAAGAACGGATGGACAGGTGATGCTCACATTGCTTCCGAGACCGGTCTGTATAATTTCGACGCTATTACGATTTATGAAAAATGGCTTAGAGATCACCAGGATGAACAACAGCCTAATGGTGTACTCCCGGCAATAATACCAACCAGCGGGTGGGGATATCATTGGGCGAACGGCCCTGACTGGACGAGCACAATTGCCATAATACCATGGAATATATATCTGTTTTATGGTGATCCGACACTACTTGAAGGGTGTTACGATAATATAAAGAGATATGTGGACCATATAACAGAGATTAGTCCTTCAGGACTTACCGACTGGGGACTTGGAGACTGGATCCCGATTAAATCAGTCTCCCCAAAGCAGCTGACTTCTTCAGTCTACTATTACACCGATGTTATGATTCTCTCAAAAGCTGCAGGTCTCCTGGGAAAAGAAGAAGACCAGGAGAAATATTCTGCACTTGCAGGCAGGATACGGGATGCAATAAACGTAAACTATCTCGATACCGCAAAGGGTGTTTATGGTAATGGTTTCCAGACAGAGCAGTGCGTGCCGCTTTATTGGGGTATCGTTCCGGAGACAGTGAGACAGAAAGTAGCCGATAACCTGGCGAAGAGCATTATGAACAACGGAGGAAAAATGGATATAGGACTGCTTGGAACTAAAGCAATTCTGAATGCTCTCAGTCAAAACGGATATGCCGACCTTGCTTACGAACTGGCAACTATGGATAAATACCCATCCTGGGGTTGGTGGATAGTAAATGGCGCCACAACATTGTATGAAAACTGGCCGATTGATTCAAAATCGGACATTTCAATGAATCATATTATGTTCGGTGAAATAGGTGCCTGGATGTACAAAGCCCTTGGTGGCATCTTTCCTGATGAAGATAATCCGGGATTTAAGAATGTCATCCTTAGACCGAATTTCGTGAATGGATTATCACACTTTGAATCCGGGCATTATGGTCCTTACGGCAGAATTGAATCGTCATGGAGCAGGGAAGGAGAGAAAATAATCTATGATGTAACTATACCTGCAAACAGCACCGCAACACTATTCCTGGATGCTGCTGAGATTAATGAAGGTGGTAAAAAATTGTCTTCCAACAGGCATATCGACAGTGAAGAAGAAGATGACGGCTCACGTATTCTATATCTTGAATCAGGAAAATATTCATTCACAATAACTGAAAATTCAGATGAAAAGAAATAGTTTGAAATTCACTCTCCTGATATCTTTTGCTTTATTCATTCTTATTCCTGATCTGAAAAGCCAGAAACCGGTTTTCACACGGCAGGATACCCTGAGAGGTTCAATAACTCCCGAACGTTTATGGTGGGATCTGACTTACTATCATCTCGATATTGCTGTGAATCCGGCAACCCAGACTATAAGTGGCACAAATACTGTCTTTTACAAGGCAGTTGCACCGTCAGGGATGATGCAGATCGATCTGCAGGAACCGATGAATATTTCCAGGGTGACAATGAATGGGAGAGAGCTTAAATTCACCAGGGAAGGAAATGTTTTCTGGATTTCAGTCGATCAGCCCCAGGAAAAAGGCAGGATTTATTCTGTCAAAATAGAATTTGACGGTAAGCCTGTTGTGGCAAAAAGACCTCCATGGGATGGAGGTATAACCTGGCAGAAAGACAGTAACGGTCTTCCTTTCATCGCAAATGCTAACCAGGGTGAAGGCGCCAGCATGTGGTGGCCATGCAAGGATCATATGTACGATGAACCTGACAGCATGCTTATAAGCGTGAATGTCCCCGGAAACCTGATGAATATATCGAATGGCAGGTTAAGAAGAATCGATAAAATGAAAAATGGCACAAAGACATTTCACTGGTTTGTATCGAATCCAATAAATAATTACGGTGTCAATATCAACATAGGTGATTATGTACATTTCTCTGAGGTTTTCAAAGGCGAGAAAGGAAATCTCGATTGCGACTATTATGTTCTGAGAGAGAACCTTGAAAAGGCAAAAACTCAATTCAGCCAGGCGCCTATGATGTTAAAAGCTTTCGAGCACTGGTTCGGTCCATATCCTTTTTATGAAGATAGTTACAAGCTTGTTGAAGCTCCATACCTGGGCATGGAACATCAGAGCTGTATAACTTATGGTAATGGATTCAGGAACGGGTATAAGGGGACTGATCTCAGCGATACCGGATGGGGTCTGAAATTTGATTTTATAATCATTCATGAATCGGGACATGAATGGTTTGCAAATAACATAACATACGAGGATATTGCAGACATGTGGGTGCACGAGAGCTTTACAAACTACTCTGAAGGATTGTATGTGGAATATCATTATGGTAAGGAAGCAGGTGCGGAATATATCCGTGGTTCAAGACGTAATATCAGGAATGATCGTCCCATAGTTGGTACGTATAATGTCAATTCTTCAGGTTCAGGCGACATGTATTACAAAGGGGGAAGCATGCTTCACACGTTGCGGCAGATTGTGAATGATGACGAGAAATGGAGAACCATCCTCAGGGGCCTGAACAAGGATTTTTATCACCAGGTGGTTAAAGGTTCACAGATTGAGAGTTATCTGGCAGAGAAGACAGGTATGGATCTCAGGTCGTTCTTTGATCAGTATCTCAGGGATGTAAGAATACCGGTACTGGAGTATATTGTTAAAGGCAACCAGCTTTCGTTTCGTTGGAGCAATTGTGTGCCGGGATTCAAAATGCCGGTTAGGATCTATGTTTCAGGCAGGGAGATGAACATAACTCCGACCACTGCATTTACTTCTGTTGAGATCAGCAACGAAAATCCTGAAATCGTTGTTGATCCGGATTATTATGTGGCCTCGATGAATGTTCTTGGAAAATAATATACATTAATTCCTTTATGTTCCTTCGTGCTTTCCTTTGAGTCCTTTGTGGTAAGAAAGATGAACCACTAAGGGACACAAAGTGCAACACTAAGGAACACTAAGGGAAATCCAGTATTAGAACTGTTTTTTTACATCATTTTTGGGAGCCTGATAGCACCGGGTTCACGTTATCGATTATTTGTGAATTCACAAGGACAGGCTTCCCGAAACCTGCTTTCTCAAGCGGTTTGAGCTGGGTGGAGGCATCACCGACAATTACATAATACATCTTATCGGGATCCACATATTTTCCGGTGATAGCTTTATGCTCATCGATAGTCATGTTTTTAATGACTTCTTCCTCTTTCCTCACGTAGTCTTCAGGAAAATTGTACTTCGCAATTGTTGCAAGCATCCCCACAAGTGAGCCGTTTGTTTCAAAACGAAGAGCATCGGCTCTGATCATACAATCTTTAATAAACTGAAGCTCATCCTCAGAGATACTCTGCCTGTACTTCCTCATCTCGTTAATGACGATTTCGACCGATTCAAGTGTTGCATCCGACCTCACACTTGTTGAGGCGGTGAAAGGAGCAGGTTCTTTCATTTCCTGGAAATAGCTTGATGCTCCGTATGTAAAACCTTTCTCTTCCCGGAGTATCTGGTTAAGGATGCTTGTGAAAGCTCCGCCAAGCCTGTAGTTTACAAAATCTGCTTTCGGATAATCCGGGTTATCCCTGGCAAGTGAAAGATAACCTATGTTGATAACCGATTGCCTGGAACCGGGCATATCGTAAAAATATATCTGTGATTTTACAGGATTCTGAGGAACCGGATAATTGTTGATTGCAACATCCTTTGCTTTCCAATCCCTGCCAAGCGATTCAAATGCTTTCAAAGCCTGCTCACGAGTTACATTACCGGCAACCTGGATTTTTGTTACTGAAGGTGAAAAATTGTTCTCATAGAATGAAATCAGATCCTCCGGTTTGATTCTTTCTATCGATTCCCTGTTACCAAGGGAACTGTAACCATAGATATTATCAGTTCCGTATAGCAGCTTATTATACAGGAGACCGGCAACACTTCTCGGTTGGGCTTCAGCCTGGATTATCCTGTTCCTGTTTCTCGTCTGCGCGATAGAAAATTCTGTTGAGTCCCATCTCGGATGCAGCAGTATCTCGCTTACAAGGGCAATTGTTTTATCAAAATTCCTCGAAAGTGCACTGGCTGACATATTGATTTCTTCTCTTCCTGCAGAAACATTTATCGAAGAGCCAAGAAGTTGAATCTCTTCCTCCAGTTCTTCGGGAGTCTTGTTCTTTGTGCCCTGGGGAAGAACATTTGCTACCATGTTTGCTACCCCCGGAAGTTCTATCCTGTCCTGTTTGATCCCGCCTTCTATTGAAATCCTGATTTCAACCAACGGAAGCTCTTTATTCTCGATTCCGGAAATCTTTATCCCGTTCTCAAGCTCAGCTTTCCAGATTGAAGGCACAGAAATTGCGGGATCAGGACCGGCGGGAGGCTCTGAGGTTCTGTCCAGAGGTGAAGGTGTTTTAGCGATTGCTTCATCGGAAACTTCAGCGATTTCAACCTGTGTGGCTTCATTTATGTTCTCTTCCTTCACTCCTGCATGAATGGAATTTTCTGCCATCAGTTCTGATTTTCCTTTCGGGACGAAACTGGTAATGACACAAGGCTTCCCTTTTATATATTTCTCATACACGGCTCTTATATCATCGGAAGTGACCGACTTGATGTTCTCGATATCCCTGCTTATAAATCCGGGATCGTTCAGGAATGTATTATAAAATGCAAGCTGGATTGATTTTCCATAGACACTGTTAATGCCGTTATAGAAACCTTTTTCAATGGATGCTTTTACTCTTTCAACATCTTTTTCAGTGAACCCTTCTGTCTCGAACCTCGCGAAAGCTTCATTAACTGCGGCTTCTATTTCTTTCAGATCTTTTCCATCATTAGCCCTGATGCTGATAGTGAATTCACCGGCCAGCTCCTGTGAGTTGTTATATGCCGATGCAGAAGAAGTTAATTGTTTTTCCTTCACAAGGACTTTATAGAGGGGAGTCTTCTTCCCGTCTGAAAGTATCCTTGCCAGGAAGTCAAGAGCATAGGCTTCCTTGCTGTATGTTTGCGGAACAGGCCAGACCATGTTAAGCTCAGGTACATTGGCAAAATTATCTTCGTGAAAAAGTTTCTTTGCATTATCAAGAACAGGAACCAGTGGTTGTCGCGACTGAACCTCTCCATGTGATTTTATTTCACCGAAATATTTCTCAATGAGAAGCTTAACTGAATCGGTATTAAAATCACCTGCAAGGACCAGGGTGGCATTATTCGGGCCGTAAAATTTATCATAATATGATTTGACATCTTCAAGAGATGCATTCTTCAGATCTTCCATCTCACCTATTACTTCCCAATTGTAGGGGTGATCGGAGGGATACAGGTTTTTGCAGATCACATAGTCGGTAAACCCATACGGGGTATTATCCTCACCCTGGCGTTTTTCATTCTGTACAACATTCTGTTGTATTGCAAGCAGCCTGGGGGTAATCGAATTTATAAAAAAGCCCATCCTGTCGGACTCAAGCCATAAGACCTTTTCCAGCGCATTCTTTGGAAAAATTTCAAAATAAGTGGTAACATCCTTTGATGTGAATCCATTGTTTGATCCACCCATGCTCTCAATAACCCTGTCGAATTTTCCTGTCGGGACATTTTCTGAACCGGTGAAAAGGAGGTGTTCAAACAGGTGTGCAAACCCTGTTCTGCCAGGGATCTCCCTGCTGGACCCTACATGATACATGATTGCATAGGAAATAACAGGATCGGAATGATCTGTATGCAGAACCACCTGCAGACCATTTGGCATTGTATATTTTTCAAAAGCAATGGCAAGCTTCTCTTCAGAAGCGTTTCGGGAGCATGCAAAAGATGATAGAATCAAGGTCAGCAGAAACACTGACTTCATTGTCTGGGCAAGCTTTTTCATAAAACAATAATTTTCATAAAGATAATTCAATTTCCAATGTAGCGCTCTGACTCTCTTCATGACGGAATGTTTATCAGATCCTTTGTTAATTTGTGATGAAAATGATTAAATTTATTCACTATTCCTCTTTACTATGAAAAAGATCTTCCTCCTATTGTTTGCTATGATGACTGGCATTATCCTTCGGGCGCAGCAGGCTCCCTTTCTGACTCATATCTACGACTTTATCGAAAACACATCCGTCTTTGAACTTAACCAGGTTGAAGGCCATACGCCATTTGTACCATATAATTCCATTAGGGAGGCTACAGGGAATAATAAGGCAGCTTCAGGGAACTTCCTGTCACTTAACGGCACCTGGAAATTCCATTATGCGGAAACACCCGAAGGTGTTATGAAGGATTTCTTTATTGAAGATTTCAACGATCGCAAATGGGATACAATATTTGTGCCTTCAAACTGGGAAATGAAAGGTTACGGCGATCCGTTGTTCCGCAATGTTACTTCACCATTCAGGCCCAATCCGCCAATGGTACCGCGGGAGTATAATCCCACTGGTTCGTACAGAAGGACATTCATTGTTCCTGCTTCCTGGAAAAATAAGGAAGTATTCTTAAGAATGGAGAAGACAGCCTCGGCATCCTTTGTCTGGATAAACGGGAAAGAGGTGGGGTATAATGAAGGCGCCCAGGAACCAGCAGAGTACAATATCACCAAATTCCTTAAACCCGGAAATAACACCATTGCTGTAGTGGTTTTCAAGTATTCGGACGGGTATTATCTCGAAGGGCAGGATTACTGGCGGCTTGCCGGCATTTTCGATGATGTGTGGCTCTTTGCCACACCTGCAACACACATTTTCGACTGGCAGGCTGTAACCGATCTTGATGAGAATTATATTAATGCTGACCTGAACCTGAATATTACTGTTAAGAATTTAACAGATGCTGATTCTGATAACCTGAATCTCAAGGCAATTCTCTTCGACAGAACAGGATCTGAAATAAAATCGTTTGCCGGAAAGGTATCAGTAAAAGGCAAAAGTCGTGAGACAATGTCTTTTTCAGACAGAATCGATAACCCGGCAAAATGGTCGGCCGAGAAGCCCAACCTTTATACAATTGCCTTTGAGCTGTCAGATGCCTCGGGAAAAGTTATTGAGGCAATCAGCGGAAGGATAGGATTTAAGGAAACAGAGATAAAGAACCAGGTCTTTTATCTAAATGGTGTTCCTGTGAAGCTGAACGGCACCAATACCCACATGCAGCATCCGGTAACAGGCCATGTAATGGATGAACAGACGATCAGGAAGGATATGCGGATATTCAAACAATTCAATATTAATTGTGTAAGAACATCGCATTATCCGCCGGTTAACAGGTATCTGGAGCTGGCTGATGAATACGGGATCTATATTGTCGATGAAACAGGCGATGAGGCACATGCGACGGAATACATTTCACGCCAACCGGAGTGGGAGCAGATGTACCGTGAAAGAGCCAGGCGAATGGTTCTGAGAGACCGTAATCATCCCTGTATTCTTTTCTGGAGCGCCGGAAATGAAAGCGGTGAAGGAGATAACATCTGTGCCGTTATCGATGAAGGGAAAAAATATGACAAGACGCGTTTCTGGATGTATGGCGGAAATGCATATGCACATAAATGTGAGGATATAATCGGTCCCAGGTATCCTGCAATTAATGAGCTTATTACTGATACATACCTTGTTCCGGCAGAAAAGGATCCACGACCTTCTTTTCTTGATGAATATCTTGCAGTTACAGGGAACGGAGGCGGAGGACTCGATGATTACTGGGAAGCTTTCTACAATCATCCGCGCAGCATGGGTGGAGCAATATGGGATTTTGTGAGCACGGGAATAACTGAACCTGTAAGAATACTGAAGGATGGTTCACCGAATAATATCCAGGTGAATGCAATGGGCAGGGCTAAAGCTTGTACCGGGAACTAGACGGGAAGGGAATCGATCTTAATGGTCATGACCAATGGGTGGAGGTCTACAGGGATGATTCCCTCGAAATCGATGGTAATGAACTGACCCTTGCCTTGAAGGTTTTTCCGCGGAAACTCAGCAGTTCGGCCGGTACATTGATCACAAAGGGAAGCTGGCAATTCGGAATTCACCAGATCGGAAAAGATACGCTTGAATTCTATCTTACAACAGGGAAAAAGAACAGGGTGAAAATCTGGCTTCCGAAGAACTGGGAGAATAACTGGCATACAGTTATTGCAACTTATGATGGTAAAGCAATTCAGTTATCGGTAGATGGAGTGAAAAGCTTCGGGATTCCGACAACAGGGAACATACTGAACACACCTTTCCCTGTAAACATAGGCAGGAATGCAGAGCTTCACGGACAGGAAACCCGGGTCTATATCTGTGATGCGATTATCGACCAGGTCAGAATATTTGACAAGTACATTCCTGAAAGCGAGACATATACTTCAGCAAATCAGAAAGATGCTGCTCTATGGCTCGATTTTGAAGATATGAAAGAGGAAGGGAAGTTCTTCAGTTATGGTATAGGAGCAAGGACTTATGGTTCCATCTGGCCCGACAGGAAACCGCAGCCGGAAATGTGGCAGATGAAAAAATCAGGCCAGCCGGTAAATGTCAGGTTGATCGATGCGGATAAAGGTGAGATTGAGATCATCAACCGTTACCTGTTTACAGACCTGGACGAGGTTGAAACAAGGTGGCGGCTTGAAGAAAACGGTCAGACTCTGCAGGAAGGCGTTCTGCCAGTCGCACTTTCAGCACAGCATAAAATGGCGTTTGTTGTCCCGTACAGGAAACCTGAATTCAAGACAGGAATCGATTATAATCTCACTATCAGCTTTCACCAGAAGGGCAAGACCGATTGGGCTGCCGCCGGTTATGAAGTAGCCTGGGATCAGTTCAGGATGCCCTGGACCATTGAAGAAAAGCCTTCAATCTCTCAACTCGCAGGATCATTGACAGTAAATGAGGATAAAGACAGGATAAGCATTACAGGTAAGGATTTTGTTTATCTATTCAATAAGAATTCAGGAGTGATAACTTCCATGAAAGTTAATGGGAAAGAGATGCTCAGCAGGGGAGGGGAGCTCAATCTGTGGCGTGCACCTCTGGCTAATGAAACTGATGAATGGGGATTCTGGTCTGCTAACAAGAAGCACAGAACCGATGGTATGGGAAGAATGGCTGCAACTGAATGGTACTCCGCCGGCCTCGACAAAACGAACCTCATCATGGAATCTTTTAGTTTTGAGACAACCGGAGCCAATAATGTAATTGTGGACGTACGGAATATTGTTCAGCTGGCAACCGGAAGAAGCTCTTTCAGGAATCATTATGTCTATAATATTGATGGTAATGGTCAGATAATGATCGACCATAAGATTATTCCTGATGGAGATCTGCCATCCTGGTTGCCAAGGATCGGAACAGAATGGATCCTTGAGGCGAGCCTGGAGAATGTTGAGTGGTACGGACGCGGACCGCAGGAGAACTATCCAGACAGAAAATCCGGCTACAGGATCGGAGAGTGGAAGTCTACAGTAAAAGAGATGTACGAACCATATCTTATCCCCCAGGATTATGGTCTCAGGTGCGATAACAGGTGGGTAAGGATGACAGATAAAAAGGGAGCCGGGCTGGAATTCAGAAGTGAGCAATACTTTAATTTCAGTGCACATCCTTATACAAAAGATAATCTTACAAAGGCACTATACACATATCAGCTTCATCCTTTCAATGGAATTACATTCAGCTTCGATTACCTTACCAGTGGTGTGGGTTGTACTGCAAGATCTGTTTTCCCGGAGTACCAGGTTATGCCGCAAAGGATTGAATTCAGGTATGTTGTAAAGCCGGTATACTGATTGCTCAGAGCGCAGAGCTCAGAGCTCAGAGCACGACCTGCACGACCTGCAAGACTATTGTCACCTATCTCCCTGAACTTCTCAAAAACCTGATATGACCTGCCACGAACTTCAGCTCGCTCCAGGAGACTTCATCTCCGAGAATTTCTTTAACAGGTCCTATCCTGAGATCTTCGCTGCTGTTTAAATGACCGGCAATCAGCTCTATCCTTTCATCAGATAAAAACTCGGTGACCGGTATTTCACCGGTTCCCACAAAATATGCCAGGTGCTCCTCGATAGTTCTCACATTTAACTGACGCTCTTCTGCGATCTGTTCGATTGTTTTGCCTTCCCTGAAAAGATCCAGGCTCACATGTCTTGTATCCCTTTTGTTCTTCTCCGGGATATTTTCTTCTTCGGCTGGTGGTTCAATCTTAGCTTCTTTGCAAAAGGCAATTATAATGGCCAGAATTTCTTCTCCATATTTCAGCGGATTTCTTCCTGCCCATCCCTTTTACACGTTTAAGGGCACCGTTTGTCTGAGGTAAAAGATTAGCCAGGGAAACCATTGTTTTTTGCGGCAGGATCATGTAATGTGGCAGGTTCGTCTCGATTGCCCTGGTATTGCGCCATTCCCTGATCCTCCTGAAGAGATCCGGATGCAAAATTGTGCCTGAACTGTCATCAACAGCCTTCATATGTCCTGTTTTGGCAGTTGGCATCTCGATAACAGATTTGGCCCTGACATTCAGATACTCATTCACCTTAAAACCTGATCTCACAACATTCAGGCAGGCCCACTTTGTTACACTCTCTTTCTTCAGGCGTTCCAAAGCTTCATTAAATGATTTCCGAACCGTTTTATTATCGGTTTCCAGTGAAAAGCTTTTAACTATTCCCTGCATTGCTCCCTCAAGCTTACCTGAAAAGAATTCGCCTGCTTTTCTGACTCTCTCCTGTAAGAATACATCTGACTCTGCATCAATCTCACTCTTGAAAAGCATGTCAAGTTGAAGATTGAATTTATCTGATACAGAAACAAGATCATTGGTGATGATCGCCAGAGCATTTTTAAGCTTTTCCCCGGGATCGCCCAGGATGCTCTCCTTATGCTCATCGATCACTTTAATACAGTAATTGAGATTACGTGTTAAAGCAGTAAAATTGAAAAGCTCTTTCAGCAACGATTGCTGGTAGGCTCTTTTCGACTCGTCAAGCTGTTTTTGCCCCGGAGGATTTTTTTCAGACTCCCTGATAAAACCGGAAACATGAGGGTTTTCGACAAGACATCTCTGATCAATCTTTGTACTTAATACAAGTCCTTCCAAAGTTCTGCACCTGCTCAGCGCCACATAAACCTGGCCATGAGCGAAAGCGGCTCTCGCGTCTATTACTGCCCTGTCGAAAGTGAGTCCCTGGCTCTTATGAATTGTGATTGCCCATGCAAGCTTGAGAGGGTATTGCCTGAATGTTCCGATTACAGTTTCCTGTATCTCTTTGGTATCGTCGTTTATCGTGTATTTAACGTTTTGCCATTCTGATATTTCCACCATGATGGGGGATTCATCGCCGGGACATCTGACAACGATAGTATCATTGTCAAAACCTTCAACTTTTCCGATTTTCCCGTTAAAGAAAAGCTTATCCCTTGAGATATCATTCTTAACAAACATTACCTGAGCGCCTTTCTTCAGGATCAGCTCACTGACATTAGGATATGAAGATTCGGGGAAGTCATCCGCAACGGCAGCAGTAAATGAGCGTGATTTACCGGAAAGTTTTTCGAGCTTTAAGTCGTTCAGGGAATTAGCCTGGTGATTATGTGTGGTAAGTGTTATGTATCCACCATTGGATTCCGTATCAAAGTCAGGAATATATCTCTTGTTAAGTTCCTCGAGTACGAATGAATCCAGCTTGTTTTCGCGGATCTTGTTCAGGAGATCAATGAAAATCTGGTCATTCTGACGGTAAATATGTTTCAGTTCGATAGTTACATAATCTGTAGATTTAAGCGCGAGGCTGCCGAAGAAGAATATTGTATTATAATATTTATCAAGTATCTCATGGTCTTCATCCTTTGCAACCGGAGCAAGTTGCTGAAGATCGCCTATCATCAACAATTGTACACCACCAAATGGAAGGTCGCGGTTCTTATATTTCCTCAGCCAGAAATCGATGGCATCAAGAAGGTCAGCCCTCACCATGCTTATCTCGTCAATCACCAGCAAGTCGAGACTTCTGATGATGTTGATCTTTTCGCGGCTCATTTTATAGCTGCTCTGTTCTGTGGGATTACCGGTGTTCCCTTTCAGGTAGATAGCGGGGATGTAAGGGTGAAAAGGCAATTGGAAGAATGAATGAATTGTAACACCCCCGGCATTAATTGCAGCTACACCGGTTGGCGCAAGGACGATCATTCGTTTTGGTAAAATTCTTTTCAGCTCATGCAGGAAAGTAGTTTTGCCGGTACCGGCTTTTCCTGTGAGAAAAATGTTGCGGTTCGTGAATTTTACAAAGTCAAAAGCCAGCTGAAGGTCCTCGTTCGAGACAAATTCCATTTAATGGAGCACTTTCGGTAAAAGTATTATTTTTTTCCAATAGGTGCAATAATATGCGCAGCCAAAACGGTACACGGTACAGGGCACACGGTACATGGCAACTTCCCGGTGAAATCCCTGTAAAAACATCATGACAAACAGATCTGCTTCAATCTGCATGATTTTAAATCTGCGTATCAGCGGGAACCAAAAAACAATTTCCCGCAGATCACGCAGATGAATTCGCAGATTTTCGCAGATTTTATTGTTCCCTTGACTTGCAAGATCCCTCTTCACTCTGTTTTTGGAACTTCGGATTTCACGGAGAGCACAGGTTATTCACGGATTTTCTCCTTGCCCCTTGCTCCCTGCCCCCTGCAATATCAAGAAACAGGGATCTGATTATCTCCGAACAACTCTACAGCGATAATGCTTTCGGTACGATTGGTCTCGATATATCTTCCATCATACCATTTTGCAGCTTCATGGACAAACATATCTGCGCCAATTTGCGTGGATTAAGATCTGCGTAATCTGCGGGAAACAAAAAATACTTATTCTCTCAGATCTCGCAGATCAATTCGCAGATTTTCGCAGATTTTATTGTTCCCTTGACTTGCAAGATCCCTCTTCACTCTGTTTTTGGGACTTCGGATTTCACGGAGAGCACAGGTTATTCACGGATTTTCCCCTTACCCCTTGCTCCCTGCCCCCTGCAATATCAAGAAACAGGGATCTGATTATCTCCGAACAACTCTACAGCGATAATGCTTTCGGTACGATTAGTCTCGATATATCTTCCATCATACCATTTTGCAGCTTCATGAATCATTATAGTCTTCTTCCGCAAGGAAACAACATCATTAAAGCCATTCTCATATCCCCGTACAACTACCTTAGTCTCCGGAAGAAATTCTTCCAATGCTGCAATTAGTTCCTTTACCGTCATTGATAGTCTTTAAAATATTACCTGAAAATCAATATTTGAATTCCTTCAGAATGATACTTCGTAAATATGCTTCTATATCTTTTTCTGAAACATGGAATTTTGGTTTGAGAAGATCGAACTGCTCATCCTTCCTGAAATTATTACCTTACGAAATGAAATTTAGTATATCTCTTGTCTTCAATGTATGATTTGAGTATCTGATTGCTCCCGCTACAATAGCTCTGAGAGAGGCGCCCTGTTTCAGAATAGAATAAACATCATAATAATCCCGGAAACTGCTTCTTCTCAGCATAACTTCCAGTTTCATTATTCCAATGGTTTCTATATCCGGTATCCTGATGTTATTCAGGAAAATAATCGGCTTAGTAACCGGTGAGTTGTATAAATGATTAAACACCTTCGATCATCATCAGACAAGATACATTTTACGATTTTCCAGAAACTCATCGGGATCATCAATTCCAAAATAGAACCATGCATAAAACCTGTTAAGTCCGTGGTATTGAGGCTCCTGTCTTAATATTCTTTCTTCCCATACTTTTCTGATGAATTCTTTATCAAATATTTTAAAAAGCATATTGATTTCATCCAAATCCAGCATTAGCATTACTTTTTCAACAAGGTTTTCATCAGCTATCTCATCCGGATTACTAAAAGACCAATAGGCATTTTTTTCTCTGATTTTTTCAATTAGTATTTCCCTGTCTGTATTCATAATGCAAATATAAACAATTGATTCTGAAGTACGGTACAAGGCACACAGTACACGGTAAAAGGTATGACCAGTAAAAGACACTGTCATCTTCAGCTCGGATTGAATGGAATGATTTTCATATGCAGTTGTGAGAACATCATCGCTTTGATCTGCGATAATCTGTGTGGATTTTAATCTGCGAAATCAGCGGGAAACAAAAAAAATTCCCGCGATCCTGTAGATTATTTCGCAGATACATTGTTTCAATTGACAAGAGATGCTCTTATTCCTTGATATTATTTTAAAATGGGAAAATATAATGTGACATGGCAGATAAATGCTGAAATGGATCACATCCTTGGTATGAATTATTTTTATATCCCCCTTGACCTTCAATACCTGCATGACCTGCACGACTTTCAAAAAAAGTTAGCCGCTAATATTATCGCTCAGGTCCTTTGCTCCCTGCTCCCTGCAACCACGCCAATCATACTATTCTTACAATTTTGGAATTTAGATTCCATTTTTGTAAATTTGTAAAATGATAGACCGGAGCGCAGCAACAAAACTTAAAGAATTGGCTGGGCAATTCAAATCAGTGGCATTGATTGGACCGCGTCAATCCGGAAAAACCACACTGGCAAAACACGTATTTAAAAACAAGACAATATGTTAGCCTGGAAAATCCGGATACAAGGAAATATGCAATCGAAGATCCAAGGGCATTTCTGTCCCTCTATCCTGAAGGTGCAGTTCTCGACGAAGCTCAAAGAGCGCCAGCAACTCTTCTCTTATATGCAGCAGATTCTTGATGAGACCGGTGAGACAGGTAAATTCATAATCACTGGATCAAATAATTTCTTACTGCAGGAGAGCATATCACAGAGTCTTGCCGGAAGGATCGCATACCTGTATCTTCTTCCTTTTTCTATTGATGAACTAACGGGCTATCGAAATCAACTGGACTTTGCAGGATATGATTTTTAAAGGATTTTATCCACCTGTGTACGACCAGCCTGTCGATACTAAAAAATGGTATTCAGATTATATCATGACTTATGTAGAAAGAGATGTCAGGCAGATTAAAAACATTACTGATCTTAATACTTTCGAAAAGTTCCTCCGTCTCTGCGCCGGCAGAATCGGGCAGCTTCTTAATATGAACAACCTGGCTCTCGAAACAGGCGTTGATAACAAAACGATCGCCTCATGGATTGGTGTATTGGAGAATGCTTTTATTCTTTTCCGGTTGCAACCTCATCACGCCAGTTTTAACAAACGAATCGTAAAAATGCCAAAAATATATTTTTACGATACAGGCATTGCATGTTCATTATTAGGCATTCAAAAAAAGGAACAACTTGATCATTCATTATATGGCGGGTTCACTGTTTGAAAATTTTGTAATCAGCGAACTCATAAAGACCAGGTATAATAAAGGCCTTAATAACAATCTGTTTTTCTGGAGAGACAATACTGGCCATGAAATTGACATTTTGATTGAAAAATCTGATGGTTTGTATCCTGTTGAGATAAAATATGGGCGGACAATCACACAGGATTTCTTTAAAGGCTTATTATTCTGGCAAAAGATCACCAATTCGCATGCCGGAACAGTTATTTATGGAGGTGAAGAATACCAGCAGAAGAAGCAACGGAATAAGCTGTTTTGCCATGGAGAAGAGTCCGGAGAACTATAGAGTGGAGATTAACTGCAGGAACTGTTGAATTTAATACCTTACCACTAATGCACTAATGCCATCGCTCACATCCGGTGCAATGGCATGTGCGCCGGAATTCTTGCATTCGTGGTTTTTCTTTTTTCACCACGTATTTCACTGAGGACACGGGTTATTCACTGGTTCACTTAACGCGCATCATTCCGGCTTCACTCTGTTCGCGGGACTTCGTCTCTATCGCTCCTCAGCCTGCAAGACCTGCAAGACTTTACAGTATGAGATCACGATACAGTATGAGATCACGATTCAGAAGATAATTGCTTTATTAGTTCAATTGAATCCTTCCAGGTCAAAATATGAATATCTCTGATCTGAGTTCCTGTCTGACCATTCATAAATGACATACTTTTGACTATCTTTAGGTTTTGAATAATTTTTTCGACAAAACATTCAGACTTTTTAAATAGTCACTGTTGAAAGTCTCGCCTGATTTGATCTCAATTGCTCGTAATTCGATCTGCTTTCTCTACAATCAGGTCTGTTTCCGCGCCTGTTGCTTTCCTTCCAGAAAAAAAGCGAAGGCCTGGTTCCTGCGTGCAGATGACATTTAAGTATTTCACTGATTAACAGGTTTTCGAAAAGAAATCCGTAAAGATAATGTGTGTAGATGAGTGAAGGGCTTGTTATCCTGAGTAATGAGCAGACAATTCCTGTATCATAGAAATACAATTTTGGTGACTTTATTATTCTCTTATTGATATTGGCATGCCAGGGTCGGAGAAGGAAAACAATAAAGCTGGCTTCAAGTAATGATAACCATGCTTTGGCTGTATTGACAGAGACTCCTGAGTCATTTGCAAGTGAAGAAAGGTTAAGTATCTGGCCTGTTCTGCCGGCACATAAAGTCAGGAATCTGGTAAATGTCTGCAGATTCTCTACAGACCGTAATGTTCTTATATCTCGTTCGATATAAGTCTGGATGTATGATGGATAAAAGTCATCCGGCAAAATTTGCTGATCATATAATCTTGGATAAAAACCATTAACAATGATCTCAGCTATTCTCTGGTTATTGACATCAATTTCGGATATATCAAATGGGAGGAGATTATTTATGCTTACTCTTCCGGCAAGCGACTGTGATATTCTGTTGTTCAGAATAAAGCTTTGTGAACCGGAGAGAATGTACTGGCCATTAACTCCTCTTTCATCTGAGATAACCTGGATATAACTAAAATAATTCCGGCAGATTTTGTACCTCGTCAAGTATTACCTTTGATCCTGCCATATTAAGAAAGCCATTCGGGTCAGATGCAATTAGTTCTCTGGTATCAATACGTTCAAGATTATAATATGAATATTCAGGAAATTCATTTCGCAGCAGAGTTGTTTTACCTGATTGTCTTGGGCCGGTAAGAGACAGAACAGGAAATTTTTCCAACATTTTTTTCAGATATGTTGTTATCCTCCGTTTTATCATATTATGTAATTATGCATTCTAAATGCAAATATACATAATAATTAACTAAATACACCAAGATCTAAGCCCTGTGCTCTAAGCTTCTCATTGACCTGCAAGACCTGCATGACTGATACAGGTAGTTCTTAAGTCATTTCATATATTAAAAAGCGCCATTTCGTACAATTCTGTTAAAAAAAGTGAAAAATCAGGGTAACAATTTTAGTTGAATTCCTATTAAACATATGAAAAGCTAACCAAAAACTTTTTTATGCGGCTGATAAACAACTCTTCAAATATTTTACTCGAAGTATGTACCCCGACGGGTCATAAAATGATTGTTGTCCGGGATATTATGTGCCTTAAAGCCGAGAATAGAGGTACCATTATTACACTATGTGATGAAAGCAGGAAAGAAATCAAAACATGTGACCTCCTGATTACTTTTGAAACCACTCTGTCACAATACGGTTTTTTCAGGTTACACAGAAAACACATTATCAACTTTTCATTTGTGGATACATATAATCATAATCATATCATAATGACAGGTAATTTGAGAGTTCCATTATCCCGGTATAAGGTCAACGATTTTAAAGAAAGACTCATTCAATTCAACCTGGATAAACGTTAATTGCTTGAAAAATTATCATTCAGACTGTTTTCTCTTCATCTATTATTTATTAATGCTTTTCATCCTGATTTCTGGTGATTCATCAGAATAGGAAATTATTGTTAAGATTCAGTTTATATTTTTATAGTAGGTCAATTTGTCGAAATGCTTTCAAACAATAGCTCTGATACGATATCGTTCATTGATGCAACTCTTAAAAGGATTGCGAATATTCTGTTAATAAATGGAAGCTTCACAGATAACCTTGGTTTGCTTAACGGGAAAATGGGAATTGCAATTTTCTTCTTTCATTATGCAAGATACTGTAATAAGGTTTATGAAGATTATGCAGGAGAGTTGGTCGATGAGATCTACGATGAAATAAATACAAACACTCCGGTTAATTTTGCAGATGGATTAACAGGTATTGGATGGGGAATTGAATACCTGGTAAAAAATGGATTTGTTCAGGCGAATATAGATGAAGCTCTATACATATAGAGGCGACCTACAAGACCTGCACAACTTGCAGGACTAGCACGACCGATCTTTCCGATTTCACTTTCCTGTTTCCGGTCAGGATTGATTCAGAAGAAGGGCAGAAAACATAGCTACTGTAATAAAGTATATTACAAGCCATTTCAAAACATCTTTTATTCTGGTTGAAGGTGATATAGAAAGTAAATTTAAGCCAGACAGAATTGAAGTGCCACTTAGTTATGAATTCCATAAGGATATTAATCAGTTTTTTCACAAAACGAGATATATCAATGAACTTCTCAGGATAGCTGAAACAAAATACGTAGCTGTCTGGGATACTGATGTCATTGCTTCACCCGTTCAGATACTCGAATCAGCAAATACAATCAGAGATGGAAAGTCTGGAATGAGCATCCCTTACGACGGCCGTGTTTTTGTCTGCGATTATTCACTCAGCGCATTCGTCAGATCAAATCCCTACATACATATACTGGAAAGACTCTCAGCGTCTCTTCCATTGATGTATGGGTATCATTCCACAGGCGGTGCCATTATGATTAACAGGATAGAATACCTTGAAATAGGTGGAGAAAACGAGAATTTTTATGGTTGGGGCCCCGAAGATGTGGACAGGGTTAAAAGGATGGAAATTATGAGCCCTGAGCATCCTTCTTCCCCTGCGCCCTGCGTCCTGAGCCCTGAGCAGTCTTCTTCCCCTGCGCCCTGCGCCCTGAGCCCTGAGCTTTTAAGAAGTCCTGAAATGCAGGAAGTTATGTCCGAAATTCCGGAAGTCTCCTGAGGTGGGGACTTATTTTGTTATTCGGCATTGTGATCTCGATTCTCGTGGTGAGCTGGTTTATAAAGTATCCGGATGTGGTTACAGCGCCTGTTACTCTTACAACATATAATTCCCCGGCATCACTTGTTGCAAGATCGGGTGGTACCATAAGCCAGGTGTTTGTGAAGAATGAAGAAAATGTGAAGCCAGGACAACCGGTGGCCCTTATTGGTAATCAGGCTGAGTGGAATGATATACTTAAGCTTGAGTTGTTTCTTAATTCAATAAAAAGGGAAGATTCATGGAAAGAATTATCTCTGAACACAGGTTCCGAAGAATCTCGAACTTGGAGAGATTCAAAGCAACTATCTGCGTTTTGTTACTGTATCGGTTCAGTTCAGGGAGTATCTGCAGCAGGCTTACATCCCAAACAAGATTGATATCCAGAACAAGCAGATAATGAGGCAAGAAGAATATATCATCGAGCAAAAAAATCAATTATCGCTATCTGCAGAAGATCTCAGATTATCAATAAACAGTTACAGGAGGGA
This sequence comes from uncultured Bacteroidota bacterium, assembly GCA_963744745.1. Taxonomy (GTDB): domain Bacteria; phylum Bacteroidota; class Bacteroidia; order Bacteroidales; family VadinHA17; genus LD21. The sequence goes on from CAVUVD010000014.1 coordinate 1,699,029, forward strand.
CTCAAATCTCTTTCACCGGAGCAGCTATTCGATTTCTGTAAATGAGTTTGAAAAATCAAAACAGGCTTCAATCCAGAAAGAGATTGCATTCAGTAATCTAAAATCGAATATAAAAAATAATGAGGCCTCAATTCTGAAATTAAAGGAATCGTTATTCGATCTTGGTATCCAATATGAGAATGAGTTAAGTAAATTCAGATCTGATCTCACTGAAGCTCTTCAAATGCTCGAAGTATCGATCGGGCAATGGAAAGAGAAATATCTGATCGAGAGTCCTGTAAATGGGAAAATCACATTAACAGGTTTCTGGAATGAGAACCAGGTTATAAAGGCAGGCGAAATATTGGCAACAGTAATTCCTGAGGACCGGAGCAGAATAATAGTAAGGGCAAATGTGCCTGCATCAGGACTTGGCAGGGTAAAACAGACCAGGAAGTAAATATAAAGCTCTCAGGATTTCCGTATATGGAATTCGGAGTTATCAAAGGAAAGATAAGACTCTGTTCGATGGTGCCTGTAGAGGATGTATATATTGCAGAGATTGATCTGAGAATGGAATGAGATCCACTTACAACATGGAAATAAGTTTTATAAACGAAATGACCGGAACAGCAGATATTATAACTGAAAATAGCAGATTGATATACAGATTGATAAAACCACTAAAGCGATTATAGGTAATTAAACTTCCACAAAAGACCAATTGCTCAAATCCCCTGGACAAGTGGGAGAGCAGAAACTAATTTTACCCCCAAGCTCCCAGCGGCTCAGGCTTCGCAAAAAAGTCCGCAGAATTTAAAAGATTTTTCCCCACGGGTTTAGGGATCAATCATGTGGATTTCATGAGTTTATAGGAAATTGACCGGTCTCAGACTATTTAAACGAAAATTTTAGTTAATTTTCTTTTTTTAACGAAGTAGTTTACTAAATTTAAAAGTCTTTAATAGAACCTGCCCATATGAAAGTCAAACTGTTACCCTGCTGATACCATTATCATAATTTGCTTTTCCTGCAAACCCAAAACACGCCGAAAACCTCGAAGAGATGGCCCGCCGCTCTTCCCGTCCCGAAGCGGTGCTGGTGAAAACAGTTAAGCTCGAACCTTCAACATTCTACCATGAGCTTGTAAGCAACGGGAAAGCTTTCTCCTGAAAAAGCTGTAATCCATTCAAGGTGAACGGAATAATTAAGGAGCTTGATATCAGAACGGACAGAAAGTAAAAGCCGGTGAACTGCTTGCTGTTATCGAGGATTTTGAATATAAATCACAGCTTGAATCAGCCAGACAGGATCTTGAAAAAGCGAGATAAACTTCAAAGATGATCTGATAAGTAATTATCTGACATCCGACACAACAGGACTTGCTCCTGCCAAAATAAAAATCTCGCGCATACAGAAGCGGACTTGATGATGCTATCTAATCGCTCTTAGATGGCTGAATACAATTACAACAATACCCGTATCTATTCTCCACTTAACGGAGTCGTCGCAAATCTCGAAGCTCAGCAATGGAATCCATGCCAGAACTATAAAAACCTATGCACAATAATTTGGACGAGATAATGGATGTCGAGTTCCCGGTAATCGAATCTGAATACGGCTTCATAAGCAAAGGGATGCCGGTGGGAATAATTCCTTTCATAAACGACAGCACACTGATAACCAGGAAGAATTACACAGATAAATCCCCAGGTCGATGAAACAGGAATGGTAAAGGTCAAGGCAGAATTCCGGAATAACGGAAGGCTTATCGACGGAATGAACGTGAAGGTGGTAATACGAAAACCTGTTCCAAACCGGCTTGTGGTACCGAAGGAAGCTCTTGTGATCCGACAGGGCAAGGATGTGATCTTTGTCGCCAGGATTCGCTGGCAATCTGGAAATATGTAACAGTTGAGTTCGAGAACAGCACCAGCGCTTTCTGTAAAAGAGGATCTGGATTAACCCGGCGACCTGGTGAATAGTCAGCGGAAATGTCAACCTTGCACACGAAACAATAGTGAGGGAAGAATGAATAAGGAACCTCATTACAGCTCATTCTTATCCACATTCACGGTCAACATACTTTTCGTTATGCTGATCATTGTCGGTGCGGCAATGATCCCTTTGCTTTCGCTTCAGCTGAATCCGACAAGATACCTTCCGTCACTTACAATCTCCTGGATCTGGCCCGAGGCGCCTGTACGTGTTGTTGAACAGGAGGTTACAACAACTCTCGAAGGTGTCCTTACAACTGTGACAGGCATAAAGAAAATTTCTTCGTCACACTTACAGCGAAGGAGGCAACATCACAGTTGAATTTGATAAAAATGTCGACCTGAGGGCAAAACGTTTTGAGGTTGCTTCGCTCCTGAGGGAATCGCGGAAAAGACTTCCTGAAAGGGTCTCATACCCTGTGATCAGCATGAATATGCCGTCGAACCAGTCGGGTCGGTAATCCTTAGCTTCCAGCTCAATGGTAATGCCAGCACCATCATATATCTATACTATTGCCGAAGAAGTGATCAAACCTGCTATCTGCTGTTGTGGAAGGTGTTTACAGTGTAAATATTTATGGCTCCACACCCAGGGAATGGGAACTAATCTACGACCAGCAGAAGCTTGCTGCGATGGGATAAGTTCATCTGCAATAAGCGCTTCAATAAATAATTACCTTCTCGAAATGGAGCTTGGCGGAGCTTCAGAAACCATGGCAGGAGGACCTGAAAAAAGAACTTATCTTACTCTTGAAGGCAATAACTAAAGGGACATTCAGATGGGACGATATTCCTGTTGCCAAAGCCTCGGGACGGATAATTCATCTTACCGATGTCGCAAAGTTAAGACTTAAGGATCAGCGTCCGCAAAGGTATTACCGGATAAACGGCCTGAACACAGTAAACATTAATGTGAGCGCCGGTAAAAATGTAAATAATATTAAAGTTGCGGAAGGCGTAAAAGAGGTGATTGAGAAGATTAAAAAAGAACTTCCTCCCGGTTACAGCATCAGAACATCGGTCGACAGTACAATTTACCTGAAAGAGGAGATATCAAAAAATATATTCCGTGCAATCCTTTCTGTGATCCTTCTTCTTCTTTTTGTCCTTGCGATAAGCCGCGAGTTCAAATATCTTCTTATAATAACAATAAGCCTTATTGCCAATATATTGATTGCCTTTATTTTCTATTATCTTTTTAAGCTTGAGATACATCTCTATTCCCTGGCAGGAATAACTGTCTCGTTCGGCATAATAATCAACAACACAATTGTGATGACCGACCACATAAGGTTCCAGAAAAACAGGAAGGTCGGCATCTCACTTCTGGCGGCAACACTGACAACCATCGGGGCGCTTGTGGTTATCTTTTTCCTCGATGAAGCATCAAAAGTCACTCTGGCCGATTTTGCAGCGGTTGTCATAATAAACCTTTCGGTTTCCCTTGCAGTTGCACTTTTCTTCATTCCTTCACTTATTGAAAAGATAAAGCTTGCTCCGAAGTTCAATGCACTTGTCATAAGAAGAAAAAGAAGAGTTGTAAGATTCTCCGAGAAATACCTAAGAAGCATAAATTTCATAATAAGACACGGGTTGTATTTATTATTGCTGCCATCCTGATCTTCGGTCTGCCGGTCTTTTATCTTCCCGATTCCATTCCAAAAGATCCCCGCAGGCCAGTAAAGATGAGGAACGGACAAAATTCCAGAAGATTTACAACAAAACACTTGGCAATAAAAAATATGTTCAGGATATAAAACCTGTTGTAAACAAGGCTCTTGGAGGCACATTCAGACTTTTCAGCGAAAAGGCAAAGAACAGCAGGTTCTATTATTATGGCGGCTCGGATGAGGTCCAGCGGACACAGGCTTACAGTTAATATCGGCCTGAGCGAAGAAGGACTTACAATTGAGGATATGAACACCACCTGCATCGGTCTTGAGAATATGCTTGCTGCATACAGCGAGATCGATATGTTCACAACAAGTATCTACGGTGCTGAAGATGCAAGCATTTCAATAACATTCAAACCTGAACATGATTTTACGATATTCCCTTTTATCCTGAAGATCAGGATAGAAGATTATATGAACGGCATCGGAAGCTATCATGCATCGGTTTATGGTGTGGGAAAGGCATTCAGCAACCAGGTTTACAGCGATTATATCATGACGACCTATTCAGGATAATAATGAAAGGATACAATTATGATGAGCTTTATGCTTATTCTGAAGCCCTGAGGGAAAGACTTATTGCCAGCGGCAAAGGGAAGGATAAAGGAGGTGTACCTTCTCGGTGAAGATTACGGCGGTATATTATATGGGGGAGGAACAGAAAGTTTACAGGAACAGGCTGGGAATGGATAAATATTACCTTGCGGAAAACGGATCGGATGTTGCATTTGCATACACTGAAGCAAGCAGATATTCCAGGACACCGTCATCGCTTCAGAGTGCATATATCGAGGGAGTGAATGCCCCGGTAAATATCAGGTCGCTTCAGTCGGAGGAGTATGATCTACTGGAGCCTCGATAATGCTCCCCTTAAGACTTCATCGGGACAGTTTGTAAAGCTTAAGGATTTTTCATCAGTACACGTGAAGTATCGGATAATACTATAAGCCGTGAGGATCAGCAGTATGTTATCACTGTAGGATATGATTTTATAGGCAATTATGAGCTTGGCAGGCTCATCCTCGACCGGAACATCGATGAAACAAGCGCCATGCTTCCTCTTGGCTATACTGCTCAGAGCGGTTCATACAATTATTCGTGGAATCAGAAGAAGACAAATTATCTACCTGATCTTCCTGGTGATCCTTATCATATATTTCATCTGTGCCATCCTGCTCGAGTCGTTCAAACAGCCATTTGTTGTGATCAGCCTTATCCCGTTCTCATTCATTGGTGTTTTTCTTACATTTCATCTTTTCAATATCAACTGCTGATGAAGGAGTGTTTGCGGCAATGATACTGCTCTGCGGGATAGTTGTTAATGCAACACTTTATATTTTGAATGATTTTAACAGCATACGAAGAAGAAAACCTGCGCTTCCTGAAAGAGTTGCATATATGAAGGCATTCAACGGCAAGATCGTCCCGATATTCCTTACGAAGCTCTCAACAATAATCGGACTGTATCCCTTTCCTGCTTACCGGTAAGGATGAGAGGTTCTGGTTTGCGCTGGCAGCAGGAACGATAGGGGGGCTGGTGTTTAGTTTGATTGGGTTGTTTGTGTATCAGCCGATAATGTTGAAGAAAGGTCAGGTCATGCAGGTCATGCAGGTCTGTGCAAGTCATGAAGCTCAGGTCATTAATAACTTAAAAATCGTGCTAAAATGGGAACAGTTAAAAATTTTGAAGAATTAGCTATCTGGAAGATGGCCAGAGAATTAGCAAATTTGATTTACAATGATTTTGGAAACATGCAAAGATTTTGGATTCCGTGATCAGATTACAAGGGCAGCGAATTTCAGTCATGAATAATATCAGTGAAGGTTTCTGCAGGACATAGTGACTGCTGAATTCAGACAATTCCTGAATATTTCAAGAGGATCTGCAGGTGAAATTAAAAATATGTACTATATAGCAGAAGATCAGGATATATACTATAACATCTGAGATCGAAGACTCTCGATTACAGAAGGAGATAAATATCTCCAACAGATAATCATCAAATAGCTAGTCAGTAGAATATTTAATGAAGTATTAAATAAATCGAAATTATATGACTGCATAACCTGCACGACCTACACGACCTGCACGACAAGACTTAAATATGGTAAAATTCCTGATAACCCGACCCGTCGCAGTAATAATGACCTTCCTGGCATTATTGCTGCTCGGATAGTTGCTTCAAACGGCTGCCGGTATCATTGATGCCCGACATCGATATTCCCGAAATCACAGTTGCCATCTCCCGTCCTGATGTGAGCGCACGGGAACTTGAGAACACTGTTGTAGCGATTCTGCGCCGCAATCTGCTCCAGGTACAGGGACTCGATAATATCGAATCCGAATCGCGGAACGGAAGCGCACTGATCCGCCTCTCATTCAAATTCGGGAACGACATCAACCTTGCCTTCATGGAGGTCAATGAAAAGGTCGACGGCGCCATGAACAACCTTCCAAATGATCTCGAAAGACCAAGAATAATAAAAGCAAGCGCCACCGACATTCCTGTCTTCATGCTGAATATAACCCTTGCCGAAAGCATGGCAGGTGATGAGAAATTCATTGAACTCAGCGAATTTGCCGAAACGGTAATCAAGAAAAGGATCGAGCAGCTTCCCGAGATCGGAATGGCGGATATAACAGGACAGATAAAAAGGGAGATCTATATCAGTCCCGATGAGAAGAAAATGAGCAGTCTGGGTATAACAGATGATGATATCACACAGGCGGTTCAGATTAACAATATCAACATCGGAAGCATTCTTGTAAAAGACGGGAAATACCTCTATAACCTTGAGTTCAGCTCATATCTCAAAGAGCTGAATGATGTCAGGGATATCTATCTCAAAACAGGCAACAGGATACTCCAGATAAAGGATGTTGCCGAAGTGGGCATGAGGCAGGAGAGGCCGAGGGGTGAATATTATTCGAACGGAACAGGGCAATATCACTTGCAATCATCAAGGAGTCGACTGCAAAGATGGCTTCGCTTGAAGCAAAGATGAAAGAGATACTCGACATTTTCAGGAAAGATTATCCGCAGATGGAATTTGAGATATCGCAGGATCAGACAAGGCTGCTCGATTATTCGATCTCAAATCTGAGGCAGAGCCTGCTGGCAGGAGGAATACTGGCATTCTTGCTGATGTTCTTCTTCCTGAAGGATGGAAAATCACCACTGATAATCGGCTTCAGCATCCCGGCAACACTGGTTATAAGCCTCCTGTTCTTTTATCTTGTTGGATCTTTCGATAAATATTATTTCACTTGCAGGACTGATCCTCGGCATAGGGATGATGATCGACAACTCGATTGTTGTAATAGAGAATATCACCCAATGGATCGACAGGGGTCTTATCGCTTACCGATGCCTGCATAAAAGGAACAAATGAGGTAATAACTCCGCTTATTTCATCGGTTCTTGTTACATGTGCGGTTTTTATTCCGCTGATTTTTCTGAGCGGGATTTCCGGCGCGCTGTTTTACGATCAGGCAATTGCAATTGTGATAGGGCAGGGAGTATCGTTGCTTGTGGGTATTACACTTCTTCCCACAATATATTACCTGCTTTACAAAAACGGAAAGGAAGGATGCTCTGACAAGACTTGTGAAGAAGATCAGCCTGAAGCACCTTGAAGAAAAGTATGAAGGCGGAATGAATTTCTTTTTCAGGTACAGGACTGCAACGATGATCTCATTCGGTGTTGATAATACTTATAATGATTGTGGTTTTTCATCACAATGGAAAAGGAGAAGTTCCCGGCAGTACGGCAGGATGAGCTTGTAGTATCGGTTGACTGGAATGAGAATATTGATCTGGATGAGAACCTTAAAAGGATCAGAAGATGATGATTGATTAAGCGGAGATCTTGCTCTTCAGACAAACTCATTTATAGGTGAACAGCAGTTCCTTTTTAACCGGGATTATGACCAGTCGTACACCCAGTCAAAGGTTTATATAAAAGCAAAAGATTATCAGAGTAAGGGAAGAGATTGAAAAGAACTCTTATGAATTTCTCAGGAAGAACTATCCGGAGTGCACTTTAGACATTGAAGCCCAGCAGAATATTTTCGAGAAGATATTTTCAGCTTCTGAAACTCCGCTGGTAGCTGAGGTAAGCCTGATGAAGGAGAAAGAGGTTCCTCCGGTTGAACGTGATGACAGGTATTGTCGGACAGCTTAACGGAGAGATAGCCCGATGCAGGAATTTCAAATCCACCGCTTGAAGATAAGATACTCCTGAGGATCGATCCCGACAGGATGCTGCTTTATGATGTCGAACCAATGGACTCTTTACAATACACTTAAAACATCGCTGAATCAAGAACAATATAGGTGAACTGAGAGCATCATATGAGCTGCTTCCGATTGTACTTTCAGATAAGGAGAAGCAGATAAGTGATATTATCTCTTCAGAATTTGTACTGAGTAAAACAGGTCAGCCGGTACCTGTAAGGGAAGTTGTCAGGGTTCAGAGGGTGCATGATTATAAGACAATAAAAGGAGGGATGAATGGTGAGTATGTACCTGTAAATATGAATATCAGCAACAAATAAGCCTGCAGTTGTCACTGCTGAGATAAGAAATATGGTTACAGCCGATCCAGGATCTGATGTGGATTTCAGCGGTTCACTGATAACAGGACAGAAGCTGTTCAGAGAGCTGGCAATAATTCTTGTTGTTGCTCTTCTTCTGCTCTATTTCATACTTGCAGCCCAGTTTGAATCGCTTACCCAGCCATTAATTGTTTTGCTTGAGATCCCGATCGATATTGCAGGAGCTTTGTTGCTTGTAAAGCTATGGGGAGGAACGATCAACATCATGACAATGATCGGGCTGATAGTGATGTCGGGGGTTATAATCAACGACTCCATCCTGAAGGTTGATACAATAAACAATCTGCGCAGGGAAGGGATGGGACTTGAAAGAGGCTATTTACACTGGCAGGTTCCACGAGGTTTGAAACCGATAATTATGGTTGCAATGGCATCACTTGATCTCCACTGCACCGATACTCTTCAGTCAGGGAATAGGATCGGAGCTTCAGCGGCCGATGGCACTGGCACTGATCGGAGGAATGTCGCTGGGTACAGTGGTGAGCTTGTTCTTTATACCGCTGGCGTACTGGTATATATACAGAAATAAAGACAAAAGACAAAACGAAAGGCGAAAGATAAAGGGTTGAAGCAGATTAATTCCCCTCCCGAAGAACTAGGGGTGGGTTATTTTGGTTCCGGATAACGGAAAGAAAAAAGTAAAAAGGTCATTCGGGACTATGTCGCTATCGCTACCTCAACCTGCATGACTCCCTGCAAGAACCTGCATGACTTTATGACCTCGTTAGTTTCATGTGGACTGACAGCGGGGCCATTAATTGCTGGGGGAGGAGAGCAGGGGGCAAGGGTGAGATAGCTGAGGACTCAGGGCACAGGGCACAGAGCACAGGGCACCAGAGCACAGAGCACAGAGCACAGAGCAAGAAAGCATAGGGCTCAGAGCTCAGAGTGTAACGGGATTTGCATAATCTGCGTCCTGTGCAGAGGGGGATTGAGCGCAGGCATCACTGCGTTTAAAAAGAATCTATAACTTTAAATAGTAACTATACGGCATTCTACAATGAAAAGATTATTCACTTTTGCCCGGTTTTTAATTCTGATCCTTGTTCCGGAAATTGTTACTGGTTAGTGAGGTTTCGACAAAACTCGTCAGGATAGCCTTCTCACTCTACTCGAACAAAAGGAAAAAGCTATGGGCAGCCTGGCAGTGATGGATAAAGGACAGGTTATTTACTCACGGGCAATTGGATTCAGAACCGATTCACCAACTAAGATACCATCCGATATCAAAACAAGATATCGCATCGGTTCAATCTCGAAAATGTTCACATCTGTTATGATCTTTCAGCTGATTGATGATAAGAAGCTTCAGCTTAAGAGAGACTCCGCTTGATAAATTTTATCCGTCAATACAGAATTCGGCAAATATCACAATCGGGAACATGCTTAATCACAGGAGCGGTATTCACAGTTTAACAAATGATTCGCTTTACAGAACGTATATGACAAAGCCGAAGACAAAAGATGAAATAATTGAAATGGTCTCATCATACAAACCTGATTTTGAACAGGGAAGCAAATTTGAATACAGCAATTCAAATTATGTTCTTCTTGGATATATTGTTGAGATATTGAGGAAAGACACATACGAGAAAATTCTCCGGAAATATATTTTGTTCAAAGGCAGGATTATCCGATACTCATTATGGTGGTAAAACTGATCCTTCAAAGAATGAAACATATTCATACAGTTACACAGGGGAATGGGACCGGATGCCTGAAACTGATATGAGCATCCCTCATGGAGCAGGTGCAATCGTTTCGACTCCAACCGACCTGGTAAAATTCATTTCAGCGCTGTTCGATGGTAAGCTTGTCAGCAAAGAGAGTACTCGACAGGATGCTGGTCATTTCTGACGGAATGGGATCTGGTATTCAAAAATTCCCCTATGAGAATAAAATTGTCTATGGTCATGGAGGAGGAATTGACGGATTCAGTTCAATGCTGGTATATGTACCTGAAGAAAGACTTGCTGTTGCTTATTGCTCCAATGGTACAATATATTCAGTCAACAGTATTCTTCTCTATACACTTAATAACTATTACGGAAAACACGATAAATTGCCTGAATTTAAAGTTTATGCAGTTGATCCTGCTGAACTGGACAAATATACGGGCACTTACTCCAATAAAATGGTCCCGGTTAAAATTACAATAAGCAAAAACAACAACAGACTTTTTGGGCAGGGTTCCGGTTAGCCGCCATTTCCCCTGGAAGGTTCTGCAAAAGATGAATTCAGGTTTGAAACTGCCGGTATTACAATCAGGTTTCATATGGAGAAGAACCAGATCGGAGCTTATACAGGGTGGTGAGAAGCATTACCTTTACACGTGAAGATTATTTGTGAAACCAGCATCTGCATATCTGCCAGGAATCACTATTTATTAATCTGTAACTACTGAATCTATAATGAGAATTGCATTTATCAACCCCAGGTATTATGAAGAGGATTATCGGTTTAAAGTCAATAAACTATCACCGCCGTTAGGAATGGCAATTCTGTCAAGTATGCTCAGGGCAAAAAATCATGAAATAAAAATCTACGATATTGAAGCTCTCAAATCAACAATTGAAGAGCAAATTAATTCACTCATAGCCTTTTCCCCTGATATTATTGGTGTATTCGGCACTTCACCGATAAACAGGTATATCAATGAGACAGTAAAAGTAATTCGCTCGAAATTACCAGGATCCAGAATAATCATTGGTGGTCCGCATGCAACATTATTTCCTGAAGATTTTTTAGAGAATAGCAGCCTGATAGATTTTGTTTTCAGAGGGGAAGCCGAATATTCAATTGTTGAATTTGTGCATCAGATAAGCTTATATGGAGCAGTGAAGTATTCCTGAAAAAATTGAAGGGATTGTATACAGGAGTAATGGGCAAATTTATAATCATTCAATCGTCCCCAGAATTGATGATTTAAATGATTTACCTGTTCCATCATATGATTTGCTTCCTCTTGAGAAATATTTTGAAACCGGAAGTACAGAGAAAGTAATTACCATGATGACGAGCCGCGGATGTCCGAACCATTGCATCTATTGTGCAGATCCTGTACTTTATGGACATAAATTCCGAAGCAGATCTGCTAAAAATGTTGTCGAGGAAATGAGACATCTAAATTATAATCATGGTATAAAGCACATTGTTTTTTATGATGCGAATTTTAATGCTGATAATGAAAGGGTAAATGATATATGTAAGCTCCTGATTAAAGAGAAACTGAATTTAACATGGAGAGCCAGGGTACGGGCAGATAAAATTGACAGAGTAAGCGTCGAATTGATGAAAAATGCAGGTTGCACCGAATTGTCTCTGGGTGTGGAAAGTGGATCAGAGAGGATATCTGAAATCTATGAATAAACGGGAGACAAAAGAGGATATTAGAAAGGCATTCTTCTATAATAAAGGACTCTGACCTGTGGCTGGTTGGTTATTTTATGTTTGGAATTCCCGGGGAAACACCTGCTGATGCTGATAAAACGATAGAATTTGCCCTTGAACTGGATCCGGACTGGGCTCTTTTTTCAACAGCGACACCATTGCCCGGCACAGAATTCCACAAGATGGCAGTGAAATCAAAATGGTTAATATCGGACGATCTGAACAACTATAAAGCTAATTTTGATTCACCGGTTATTTCATATAAGGATTTTACCAGCAGCCAGATCAGTTATTATGTGAACAATGCTTACAGGAAATTTTATCTAAGAAAAGACTGGTTATTAAACAGATTAAATAAAGCAAAAAGCAATTCTCAGATTTTGAATATTATAGATAGTTACAAGTATTATGAAAATAAAATCAACCATATGTAACAGATGTTAAATTTGATTCTTTTCTGAATAAACCGGATAAAATGAAACCTAAGAATATGGACTGGATAGTAATAATGATTTTTTCACTTGTCGGACTTATCATGGGACTACTCTCAATAAAAGGTTTTACACAAAAAATTAGAACCGTTTCTCTGGTTGCTTTTTGCAATAGCGACAACTCTTGTTCTTTCCAAGAATATAGACTAATAAAGCTTTTCTCCATGGACTTCTGGTCGGGATTGCGTGGGGTTTAATAAATGGTTTGATCCAGACTGGTTTTTATAATTCATATCTGGCAAATAATCCGCATTTGCAACCAGATTTCTCAAAAATAACATTTATGCATCCGAGATATTATATTCTGATTGATGGCTCCCGTCATCGGATTAATAACCGGATTGATACTGGGTGGTATAACATTATTGTTTAAGAAAATATTGTATTGACAAATACTAAAAGATGCATTGGAAAAAAAACGTAATTAGCTTTCCCTATTGCAGTATTCCTCAAAAAATTAAAACAATCATAAAATGAAAATCTATAAGACAGATCTGAACCGGAAATCCTTAATACGATGGAAGATATATTTCGACAGATCCAGAATGTACATTGGATATATCCAGTTTTTCCTTATCGGTATAGTTTTTCTTCAATCTTTTAAAGACAAACCATTGGGAGAGCTTATTTTTAAGCATGCAATTATAGCGATACCGGTTGCCCTGGTAGTTTTCATCATTATTTCATTAATATTAGGATGGCTTGATACAAAATTGGATTCAGGCAGGAAGAGCTGAGAAATTTATCAAAATCGAATCCTGTCATGATGGAAATGCTAGAAGAGCTCAAAGAAATAAACCGAAAACTTGACTCTAAGAACGAAGAAATAATACTGCTTCATAAGCTGGAATAGTTCTTCCGCGCAAATCAAATGGTTTATCCAGTTATGAATGATCCTGTGACCGTATTCAGTCATATAAGATTCAGGATGGAACTGTACTCCCCTTATGTCATATTGATTATGTGCAATTGCCATAACGATCCCATCTTTACTCATGGCTGTAACATGTAAATCTGAAAAGGATTCGGGTGAATTGTTATCTAGCACTTACCGCCCAGGAATGATATAGTCCCGCTGTAAATTCCGATGGCACTCCCTCAAAGATGTAATCGGATGGATCAATGATCCTGATTGTTGTCGTTAAACCATGCCGGACAGATTTCAGATTCAACAATCTCATTCCGAAAGCTTCAGCAATCGCCTGATGCCCCAGGCAAATACCAAGAATACTTTTCCTATTGCCATACTTCCTGATCAATTCATGTCATCACCGGAGATTCCTCCGGGATACCTGGTCCCGGGGAGAAAAGGAAACCATCATATTCTGATGCTTTATCGATATTGATTGAATCATTCTTCAAAACATCAAATATACATCCACCATGCTCCTGAATTATCTGTACAAGGTTGTAAGTGAATGAATCATAATTATCTACTATCAGGATCCTGGGCTTTATTATATTCATATCTTTAGCGCTGCGATAAAGTAAATGCATAAAAGTAGCATAAAAGAACAAATGAACATATGGGCCGGAACAGGCAGTCCCTTTTCTTTTTATCATTGATTTCGAATTAAAAAAGCCTTTAATTTTCAGACTGGACGAAATTGATCCTGAGAGATTACTTTTCGAAATCAATGGTATAACAAACTGTCATAATCAAAAAGACTGTTTGAAGCAATTTCAGTTTGTAAAATACCCTGAGAAGTATGAGGATTATCTGATAAAATTTAATAAAGTCAATGAGGAAATAGCTTTCGGTAACAGCTATTTGCTTAATCTTACCTGTTCCACTCCGGTGGATCTGAATTTGACACTCCTGGAGGTTTTCTGATGAGCAGATCCAGGTATAAAATCTGGTATGACGGACAGTTTGTCTGTTTTTCCCCTGAGATTTTTGTTACCATTCACGACGGAATTATACGATCGTTCCCAATGAAAGGAACTATCGATGCCGGCATTCCGGATGCTGAAAGAGTGATATTAAATGATAAGAAAGAGATTGCTGAACACTACACCATTGTGGATCTGATAAGAAATGATCTCAATTCAGTTTCAAAGCGTGTGAGGGTTGAACGTTTCAGATATATTGACACAATTGTGACCAATGAAAAGAAGCTGCTCCAGGTGAGCTCAGAGGTTTGCGGTGAACTTGACGGGAATTATTTATCTCATATAGGTGATATTATATTATGCACTTCTGCCTGCAGGGTCAGTAAGTGGTGCCCCCAAAAGGAAAACAACTGGAGATTATAGCAGCAACAGAGGGCCGTGAACGTGGTTACTATACAGGTATTTTCGGGGTATTTGATGGTCATAACCTTGACAGTGGTGTGATGATACGTTATATCGAAAAAAATGGCGCCGGATATAATTACTTTAGCGGCGGGGGAATAACATCATTCAGTGACCCATTCTCCGAGTATAAGGAAATGATTGATAAAATATATGTGCCAATTATTTGAAACAATAAAAATTATTGGTGGGGAGCCGCAGAACCTTTCACTGCATGAAGAGCGTATGAACCGGTCGCGAAATGAACTGTTTGGCAGTAAAGACCTCCTGAAGCTTTCAGACTATATTACAGTACCTGATTCCGCTAAAGAAGACATTGACCAGATGCAGGGTGATTTATTCAGATTCAATTGATTCAGTAGAATTTTCACCTTATATTCCTGCTGATATAAAGACACTCAGAATAGTTAATGCTGACTCATTGGTTTATGACTATAAATATCTCGACCGCAGCCCACTGACTGCACTTATTGACAAAAATGAAGCAGATGACATACTAATGATAAAAAATGGTTATGTAGCTGATGCATCATTTGCCAATATAGTTTTTACCGATGGTAAACGATGGATTACACCTGATACTCCACTTCTGCAAGGTACAATGCGTGAGTTACTCCTTCGCAAAGGTGTTATCACCACGGGAAGAATCTCAAAAAATGATATCCCCTCTTTCACACATTTCAGGTTGATAAATGCAATGCTCGGCTTTGATTCTCCGCTCTTACCGGTAAGTAGCATCATTTAAAATCGGTCATCATTAGCTTTATCCGCCTGAGATAAACGAACCGATAAATACAATCAACAATGCAAAAGTATGAATTCCAGATCAGGGACGGTTTTGAAAAAATGGATTTTGATTCCGTTACCGGAATGCTGCAAAAGGTGTTCTGGAGTGTTGGCATCAGAAAAGAGGAAGTGATTAAAGCCGCTAAAAACTCATCTCTGTTAGCTGGTGCTTTCAATTCCGATGGCATGCAGATAGGTTTCGCCAGGGTGATTTCTGATAAAACCAGGTTTGCTTACATAATGGATGTTGTTGTCGATGATGTATACAGAAGACAAGGTATAGGACAGGCGATGGTTAACCATATACTCAGGCATCCTGAATTGAAAGATGTTTATCAATGGCTCCTGAGGACAAGGGATGCTCATGGAGTTTATGGCAAAGTCGGTTTTAAAAACATCGCAAATACCGAGGAATGGATGGAGATAATGCATAAAAGAGCAAGATAGTTGTTTATAAGTAAAGTAGAAATTCATTAAAAAAACGGAAAAATCAGTTTAAATACGAAAATAATAGTTGTAAAACTGAAAAATCCGTTATATCTTTGTAAAAACAGTTATAAAATGAAAAAACTTACCAGAAAAGAAGAAGAGGCAATGAAGATCCTTGGAAAGCAAAAAAAGGATTCATAAAAGAGCTGATTGACCTCCATCCGGAACCAAAACCACTTATATACAACTTTTTCATCAGTAATCCGCGGACTTGAAGAAAAAGGCTATATAGATCATAAAGCTTATGGTAAAAACCATGAATATTTTCCTCTTATTAAGAAAGAGGAGTACAGGAAAATATTTATGAAAGAGGTCGTAAGCGATTACTTTGGATCATCTTACAAAAATGTTGTTTCATTTTTTGTAGATGAGAAAAAGTTAAGTACAGATGACTTAAAAAAACTAATTGAAATCATTGAGAAAGGGAAGAAAAATGGATAATTTACTTCTTATACCTTCTTAAAGGTATCAGCTGGAACTATGCTGTTTATACCTATGTTATATTCTTTTCTTCAGCAAGGATACATTTTATCTTAGAAACAGGATTTTTCTGATTGGACTTCTGCTGCTTTCCATTATTATCCCGCTTATTGAATGTTTTCAATATATTCTGTGATCTTACTCCATCAGAAACCTCGAACTATCAATAAATAAGCATTATTTTATCAGGGACTAATCTCGAAGCAACTGTTTCAGAAAAGATTAACTCATTCGATTTAAATAGCTATATTAATCTGGATTTATTTTTCAATTACAGGTCTTTTTCTTATTACGAATAATAATCCAGTGTTATAAGAACATTCATGATAATCAGAAAGGGAACATTGAAAATACAATAGTTTCCCAAGGTTGTTTTATCTGAAATAGATCATCCTCCTTTTTCTTTTTTCCCTTATATAGTTATTCCAAAGAAAACCTATCGAAAGCAGAGACTATTCGCAGATACTTGAACATGAAAATGCACATATCAAGCAGGGACATACTTTTGATTTGCTATTTATCCGAATTAGTTATTGCCTTTCTATGGTTCAATCCATTTATCTGGCTCATAAAAAGATCAATAGTATTAAATCATGAATACCTGGCAGACAATATTTTCATTAAAAAGTTCTTACAGTGTTAAAGAATATCAGTATAAACTTCTAAACCTTCAAACAAGCCTGATGAATGTCCCATTAGCTCATAATTTTTCAAGTCTAATTAAAAACCGAATTGTCATGATCAACAAAAAACCAACACCAAAATTATGCTGCACTGAAGAGTATTATTATTCTTCCGGTAGTAGCAATCCTGTTTGTTATGTTTTCATTCAAACCTGAAACTGATCAGGTTCGATAATGAGTAATCAAAAACCATTATTCTCGAAGACTTCAGAAACTGAGATTTTGAAATTTCTGGCTATAAATACTGGTTATCCTCAGGAAGCAAGAAATTCCTCCGACACAGGAAAAGTTTTTGTGGTTGTAAAAATGAAGAAGGGTGGGATAATAAAAGAATGTAAAGCTTATACTGAAAGGAAAGAGATCAATGTTCCCTTTACTTCAGGAAATTGTAATTGTAGGCTATAAACCATCTTCCGTCCAAAGTTCCCTCCAAAACGATATTGACCATCAGACGCTCAGAAAGGAATGTCTGCGTGTTGCCCGAAAACTCGCTGAAGTTAAGATACCGGAATGGAGTGAGTCCGATATGGAATTTGCTGTTCCAATGAAATTTGCACTCAAATAGAACAAATTTTAGGTTAAGACAGATTTTATTAAGGACATATCGTATACCCGGACATTTGCCCGGGCATACTGATTTAGATTAAACATAAGTAATGAGCAGAGGATTTGTTAAAGAAGACGATCAGGAAGAAGTTCCGATAGTACCACCAGAGGGCATATTTACCGGAAGGAGTGACAAACTTTGTTACCCCGGCTGGAATGAATCACTTATTGGCTGAAAAACAGATGCTTGATAAATGAAAAAAACAATCTGAATAATGCCAGCGAGAATGAGAAAAGAATCGGAGTTAAACTATATTAATGCAAAATTGCAGCTTATTGAATAACAGAATTGCTGAAGCCAAAATAGTTAATCTGAAACGAGCAGCCACAAAATGAAATAAGATTCGGTGCAACGATAACTCTCAAAACAGAAGCATCCGGAAATATTCAGACTTTTCAGATTGTCGGCGTTGATGAAGCAGATATTTCCAAAGGGAAAGTCTCCTTTATTTCACCTATTGCCAGGGTATTAATAAATAAAAAATTTGGAGACAAAGTTATTATGAAACAGGCCGGGAAAGATATTGTTTTTGAAATTGTAAGTATTTTATATAAACCATAAGGATCAGAAAAATATGAGAAAGTATAAATTGATTCTGCTTCTTCTGCTTTACTGTATAACCGGATTATCACAGGACCTTGATTATGCAAAATTCATAATCGGGAAATTATCTTCACCCGAATTTAAAGGACGGGGTTATGTGGAAAACGGAGAACAAATTGAGAGCTGCTTATTAGTTGTAAATCGTAACCGGAAAATGTTAAGGTATAAAATCAAGCACGATCTCTGAATTCTCCAGACAGGACTATGATTCACAGGGAGATTATCATGAAGAAAAAATTCCTGTATAATCTCTATAAAGACTGGTATTTAATTTTAAGGATGAAATCAAATGACTGCCGGAATTGAAATATAATTGAACTTCATCCCGGTGGCGGTTTTTTAAGGAAATTGAACCGAAAATTATTTGTACTGATATATTAAACTTACCTACGAATGATATGACATTTTCAGCCTTGTCAATGCCACTTGACAATGCATCCGTTAGTGGGATTTTCATGATAGATAAGTTGCATCATATCCCCGATAGGAATTGTTTAAAAAAGAGGTAAATCGGGTGTTGATTGATAAAAGGAAAAATGAATTAATTGAACCTGCAGATCGCTAAAAGACATATAGATGAATTTGTATCACGAACCTTTTTTATACCGGAGGCGACAGGCATATTCCGGCAGAAGGTCCTCTTTCAGGAGCAAATGGGGCTATACCCTGGATAGTTTTCATAAGGGACAAGGAGATTTTTTGTAAAAAGTTTCCTGAATTACAAATTGAAAGTATAACATATACAACACCCCTTTTGTATTTGTTGAGCGGAGGAGTGTCAAGGCGGCAGTTTGTCCCTGATTTCACGTATAATCTCATGAAAAATATTGATAAATTAATGACAAAACTCTGGTTCCAAATGTCGATGTTTATGATAAAATCAGAATTGAAAAGTCTCATGACAAGAGTACCTTTTAGTCTGCAGTACTTATTTCATTTGTTCTGATAAGAACTGAACAAAAAAAAGAGAAGACCTTTTGGTATATCGAATTCCATTAAATATTGTATCTTACAGAGTATAAATACACTGTAACTTAGGAATTATTAAAATGTTTCCCTGTACTTTAAGGAAAATCGATGCTTTGGATTAGAATAATTTCATCCTGATAATTATTTTTCAGGCAGATTTTTCAATAATTCTTGCCCAGCCTGATTATATCACCGGCAGAATTATTGATCTATCCACAAATGAACCTGTTCCGTTTGTAACTATCAGATTAAAGGACAATCAGATTGGAGTGTTTGCGAATGCTGATGGAGAGTTTAAAATACTGAATAAATCACAATATCAGGAGGACAGCCTGATATTTTCATGTATCGGTTAGCAGGAAAGATCAATGAAGATTACAAGCCTGAGTAGGAGTGAAAACAATGTTATAAAGTTTACCCCGGTGACATACGCTCTTTCCGAAGTGAAGGTCAGAGCCAGGAGAAAAGTCCCAGGCTCATTGACTATAATCTCAAGGGCATATAAGAAATTTAAGGGATAACTATCCGCGGGATTCCTTTAGTTATATTTCTTATTTCAGAGACTACCAGAAAGTAAACGGAAAATACATCAATCTTAATGAAGCAATTGTGCAGACCATTGATAACGGTTTTAAGTCAAAATCATTTAAAAATAATTACAGGCTGCTTGCGTATAAAAAGAACATTGAATTTCCCAGGTTTTCAGTTACTCCGTACTATGATACAACATCTTCTCAACGATTTTCAAATGAATTTAAGACAATTCCCGGAGCAATAATACACGACCAAAGCGGAAATGAGCTGTTCATTTTGAGGGCACATGATGCTATCCGTAATTATGACATAAGATCATTCTCGTTCATTGAAACATTATCAATTAATTTCTGAAAAATCATTTTTTTTCTGCTCCCAGGTATGTTTTTAACGGAAAGATGATGCTTTATAAAATTGAATTCATGTCCGGACTAAGTTAATCCGTGATACTCTGGCATTTGAGGGAGCAATTTACATCAGGCTAAGTGATTATTCAATCAATAAGCTGGAGTATTCGGGTTATTATCTTAATACCCAGGGGGACAAGAAGGAAATGTATAGTATAAAAACTGAATATGGTTATAATCCGGAGGCTGATTCATTAATGTATTTAAAGTACATTTCCTTTAGCAATGTTTTCCACATTCCTGATTCCACGGATTTGGATTATTTCAGAATTCTAAAATCATACTTGCAACCTCCCGGTGATGAGAATTTACCATAGAATGATAGTCCAGTTCAATAATGATATTGATCCTGAATCAGCAAAATCACGTGCTAATTATTTCATCTCGAATTCGGACAATCAAAGAGCCAGGATCACAAAGCTTGATTGCTTCGGTAAAAAAATGATCATTGACATTAAAAAAGAGGATTTTAAGTCTATTGATTCTACGCAGATAACAATCAATAATCTAAAGGATGTGAATGGTAATCTTTTGAATAAAAAGAGATCAATCGAGATTTACCAGTACAGGGAGCTTTTTGTTCAGGATAATAACAAACAGGTCAATTTCAGAAATGATTGTTTTATGAATTATGTTCCATTGGAACAAAACTGTATTTCGGAGACCGAAAGTGTAACTAATTACTGGATGAATACACCTGAAAGAATTGAATAAAAAAATATATTTAAATGAAATCCTCATTCAGAGCTGACATTCTTAGCAACCCTGAAGTGGTCTTCAGCTGGATTGATGATCCATCCAAAGCCTTGCAGTGGCAAAAAGATGTAAAAGGCGGCGAAATAATTAAGGACACTCCGGGAAAGATCGGGACGACCTTTAAAGAGGTCATGGAAGAAAATGGGAAAAGTCTGGAGATGACCGGAGAAATTACAGATTATATTCCGGACAGGTTAATCTCATTCAGGCTGGAGAGCAGGATACATAAGGTTTTGGTGAAATATTCCGTTGAGGGGGAACCCGGGAAATCGGTTGTTCTGATTGATCTTGTAATTAAATGGAAATTTCCAATGAGTGTCATCAGCATGTTTATGGGAAGCAAGATAAAGTCCAAAATAGTGGAACAGACAAATTCTGAGCTTTCAGAGCTAAAAAGACTTTGTGAAAACAGGTACTGAGATTTAAAATCCTGTGAAAAAGCAGGATGCAATTGAAAATTCACAAGATATTACCATATATAAAACACTTTGTACATATGAAAAAGCTACTGGTAATTTCCATTATTTCACTTTTATTATTTACGGTTAAAATGTCAGGTCAGTTGAAAAAATCCCCGGATTATGAAGAAGTAAAAAAAACGATCGAGCAATCAATCGGCTGGGCTATCGGGAAAGACTTTGATGCCATGTTCCGACTTTGGGGTGATGATATGCTCGATTATTGGCTGTATTCAAACAGCTTAACGATCGGACTGGATAATTTCAAGGCTCGTGCAGAGGCATGGAGAGACCCTGAATTTCGCGGAACACGGTTTGAGTTCAAAGATTTAAGAATCGTGTTTTCACAGTCCGGAGATGTTGCATGGTATTAATGCTACATCGATGACTGCACCTCATATAAAGGCAAGGAGTCCTGTGCTTTGAATGTTTTTCGTACAGGAGTCCTCGAAAAAAGGAACGCGAAGTGGGTCCATGTACTCGGACATGGATCATACCCGGTCGACAAAATCCCTGAAGATTATGTCTGGAAATATTACTCTAACCTGTTTGAAAAGAAAGAATAAGTCAGAATCGCTTTTGGTGTTTTGATGAATAATTTTAAGATTCTAAAATCAGCCATTCAAATGCCTCATTTTTATCATTAAAGGTTTTCAAGTTCTTCTTGAATATTGCCATGATTGTGGAAACAATTATTCCTTTTGCACCTGTCATACCAAGAAGTGCCCCTTTTTTAATGAAGTTGACCTCCCCAAGCGATTTGTTAACTGCTTTTACATATTTTGGTGTAGTATAGGTGCCTGTATAATCACCGCAGTACAGATATTTCTTGCTTTCTCTTATCGAAAAGTCGATATGAGCTTTGTGGAGTGCAATCATCTCATCTTCATTTTTGATGTTAGAATAATCAACAAATACAATTTCCTTTCCCTTGTAAAGGATTTTCTTTATTCGTTCCATAACTGTCAGGTTTAGGGTAAACACGTATTTTATCAGAATTCACACTCAACTTTAGCGTAAAGATTACTTACTGATAATTCCATTGCTTTTTTGATGTTCTCGGAAGCTTTTCCCTTATCATTCAGACCTTTATAGCCCAACCCTTTAAGAAGGTAGGCATTGGAAAGCTGAACATTTGCAGCCTCCTTTTCCCCGAATTTCGCAAAGAAATCCACTTCTTCACCCCGTTTTATCCTGTTCTCTGCTTCGGAAACAAGCGAATTGAATATCTCATCTGCTTTCGTCTTATTGCCAAGCTTCAGGCAGCTTAACCCCTGGTAGTATTTGATCGGGTTAATCTGCTTTGATCCGTCATCGGCTGACATGGTGAAGTATTGTTTTGCTTTTGCTTTCTGTCCCAGGGCTTCATATGCCAGTCCTGTAAAATAATTTATCTGTGGGCTTCTGAAATCACCTCTTCTGCCTATATCCGAGTTTTCCGGCGTTGCAGCAAGCCCAAGGAATTGTTCCAGTGCTCCCTTGTAATTCTTTTCCGACAGATATTTTTTTCCTAGAAGAAGGTGGGCATCCACAGTAATATCCCTTACCCGGGAACTTCCTTCACGGAAATGGAATTCACTCTTATCCAGGTATTCTACTGCCTTATCGTATTGGCCTGAAAGATTTAAAACTAATATCTCCCTTACGAAGGAATCATCACGCAGCTTCACTACGTCGTTGGCACCCGCAAATAGTTGAGCCCTTTTTTCGATTGGTGCATTGCTCATCTCGTAAAGAGGATCGAGTTCAGCATAATAAACAGGGTCATCTTTCTTTTGCTGCATTGCCTTTTCATAAGCCGCTATCGCTTTTTCAAGATTTTCCGAGTGCTGATAGTATCCACATCCAAGGTTTCTCCATGCAATAGCGAGAGAAGATTCATGACTCACTGCTTTTTCCCAGTTCTCAAGAGCCCTCGCCGGCTGTTTGTCATATAGTAGATTACCTAGATAATAGTAAGGTCTGGAGTCGTCCGGGAAATACTCCGAAGCCTTTGCCAGTACGTCAGCAGTTTCAAGCCTGTAGGGGAAACCGTAATCGACAGGCAGGGCAGATCCTTTCCTGAAATATTCACGCGCTTCTTCTTTATTACCCTTTTTATCAGCAATGAATCCAAGATAATATATAATTTCCTGGTCTGAACCTTTGAAACGTTTCAGAATTTCCTCTGCTTCGGCAATGAACCCATCATTCAGGTAGCTCACAGCAAGGTCAAGGTAATTCTGGTCGAAATCCCTCATTTTCCTGTTAAGCGCTTCAAGCTTTTTCTGGTCGTTTGACAGCAGATAATCCTCATTTGCTGCCCTGAAATCTAGCGGATCATTTGTCAGTATTGCCCTGAGTGCTGATTTTGCATCTTCTTTATGACCAAGTTTATTCAGGAGTGTAGCCTTAAGATTGATTGCAGCATTGTTCCTGCTGTTTGTAGAGAGTGATTCCTCCGCCTGTGCAAGCGCTTTCTCCAGATCTCCCTGTATTGCAGATATCCTTGCAAGTTCAAGGTAAGCCGCCGAATGCCAGGCATTATCCCATGTCGATCTGTAAAGTGTATCGATTGCTTCCTTATACAATCCCATAGCTTTCAATGTGAGTCCCTGAAGATAAAGAGGTTCACAGTCTGAAGGTCTTGTATAATCCTTTGTAAGTCTTTTGATTGCAGTAGCGAAATATTTTCTTGCTGTTTCATATTCCCCGTTTCTAAGATGAATCCCTCCAACAGCAGTATTTGTTCTGATATCACCCGGATCGCGGCTGAGAGCTTCATTGAAATACTCCATTGCGTTCAGGGTGGGATTGTAGAACTGAAGTATGCGGCTCCCTGTCAGGTACAATTCTTCAATTGACTTTATGTCAGCGGGCAGGGGAGGTCGTTTCACTTCACCGGGTAACTTAGAAGCTTTTTCATGTTTGACCGGCTGATATGCAATGAGCATTTCACCTGTTTCGGAATTTACCAGGGTTGTTGAAAGATCGGTCTCCTCAAATTCACCTTTTACAGGGAGCTCTGCGGTGAAAGCCTTTTCAGGAGAAATCTCCGTGACTTTCTCAAAGATTACATTATCCCTGTTTTTCAGGATAATCTTTGCATTGTTTACTTTCTGTGTTGAATAATAACCCAGGAAAACCTTACCATCTGCTGTTTTTTCCAGGTTGACAGCCCCGTTCAGGTTCGCATATTTAAATCCACGGATATCTTTAACCGGGTACCAGTACTGCCTGAAAGTTTTCACCTCATAAGGATTTATCCAGCTGTAATCCGGCTGGTTGTCAGAAAAAGCGCCTACCATTATTTCAACGTAAGGACCATCATTCTCAGTAAGCCTTCCCTCAGTCGCCTGGCCGCGCGGACCAAATCCCCATTCCCATAGTTTCGCTCCTTTAACTATATTATGGTCACCTATATGAACTGTTCCGGTTTGTTTCCCGTGATCATAACCTCCCATGAAATCTTCTTTCAGGTCGTGAGCAAAGAACGAATTTGAATTTAAGACATTCTTCCACCAGCTGATATCAACACCTTTTGTGAAATCTTCACCATTATAAACCTCTGTTGAAAAAGGCCAGTTCGAAAAGCTGTTCTTTGCATGATAGGTAACAACATTCACACTTGGAGGAAAAATAACCTGGTAATCATTGTTGGTGTGTGCCGCCACATTTGCCCAATAAAGGAAACTATTTGTGAGAGGAGTGGGGTTGATTATTTTTACATCAGCGGAATAATATGATTTTCCGGGATAAGCAGTAATGCCAATAGTCCATCTCATCTGATGCCGTGGTTCGGTTTCGCCGATCCAGACGGTTTTACTGCCGTCAGAATTCTCCACAAGCTCATAATCAACAGGAAGAAATGTCGATGCCCTGTGATGATGAATTACACACCATTCAATACCGCCGGAAACCCAGGCCCCCAGCATTCCTATATTTGAAGGCTTAACAACATTGTTCCTGTAAACGAAATTGTATCCGTTGGTTTTATCCGTGGCATAATAGAGCTTTCCACCTATTTCAGGAGTAACGCATAGTTTTATATACTCATTCTCCAGGATAACAGCTTTCCATGACTTCTCAGTCCTCTCATTTGAGATGACGTCATTCATCCCATATGGATAGATAACTTTCGAAGCACCCTGGTAAGACTCCCCTCTGAAGAACATGGGATTTTTATCGGCAGGGGCAACAGAATATGTTGGAAGTCTCCAATCCTGTTCGTAAATTTTTACCTGACTCTTCAGAGGTGAGAAGAGCAGAAATAATGCCGGTATAAGGACAAGTTTTTTCATGTAGTGGTGAATAGGAATCTGATTCATGTGATATGATATAATTCAATAAAAATAGGAAAAGAATTGAATCACTTAACCAATTTATTCCATTGTGGTTTTTATTATTAAATTGTACAAATCTGAGTTTAAATTCAGAATCAGCTTAAATGAGCACACGTCAGCATTTCCCTGGCTTCATTTTATTAAGCATCGTTGGTGTGATGATGGCAGGGTGTGTTGGTACCCAGAGTACTCTTGAACTGAAGGGCAAGCTTACTGATGAAGCAACCGGTACGGGAATACCGGGTAAACATATTATTACGAAAAGAAAAACACGTTCTTCCTTACCAGAAGCTCTGAGTTAAGGTGGATTGGAGGAAGAGTTAATTCGGTGGTTAAAACACGGGTTCTTGCCGGAAAATTGACAAAACTTCAATGGGATCTTGACCGGAACGGGAAAAGATATGAAATCAGGGATACAATCACCTGCCTGAGAGATCGTGCAAATACTGTTTATTTCACTTATTAATAGTTCCCGGGTTAATGCGGAAATTGAAAAGAATTGAAACAGTGATGCCGGAAAACAATGAACAAAACAGTGTTATTGAGGTTTTTTAAGTATCTGTTTTGCTTTGCCGGCAACCGCCTGTATATGCATCAGAAAATAAAAAACTTAATCCGGATAAAAATGAGAATTGCAGTATTGGGAACAGGTATTGTCGGACAGACATTATCATCGGCTCTTGCCAGCCTTGGTCATGATGTTGTGATGGGCACCAGAGATGTACAGGAAAAGCTTCTTGAAGAGGGGAATGACAGATATGGTAATCAACCGTTAAAGGAATGGATTAAAGCTAATGAAGCAGTGAAGCTTGTTTCTTTTGCAGATGCTGCGGAATTCGGAGAGATCGTAATAAATGCCACAAATGGTGCGAATTCGCTTAATGCACTCGATCTTGCAACTGAAGAGAATATTTCAGGAAAAATAATTATTGATGTGTCAAATCCGCTTGATTTCAGTAAAGGAATGCCTCCATCACTTATTGAAGGCCTGAATAACACAAACTCACTTGGTGAAGAGATACAGAAGGAGTTTCCTGACACAAAGGTCGTAAAAACATTCAACACCATGAATTGCAATATGATGGTCAATCCGAAATCAGTGGGAGGAGGAAACCATATTAACTATATTTCAGGTAATGATGCAAAAGCCAAAGCCACTGTGAGAGATCTTATCAGGCAATTTGGATGGAAAGATGAAAACATCATCGATCTTGGAGACATAACAGCTGCACGGGCACAGGAATCAGTTCTTCCGATATGGGTAAGAGTCATGACAACTCTGAATACCGCTGAATTTAATTTCCAGATAGTGAAATAAGATGTTTTAGTCAGATTGTTTTTCGTATAAACCCACCGGTTGTTACGGCTGCAACAATTATTATCCCGATGGCTGCAGTGATTACTATTTGCCTGTAATCATCCTGCCGTTTGAGTATTATTCCTGTAAATGCCCAGATCACTGACAAACCGATAAACGGATTCCTGAATCTCAGAATAGATAATGCAACAATTATAGTTCCGGTAAAGATCATTATTAAGGTCCAGGTTACTTCACTGATACCGAAACCATCCCATTTATAATTGACAAGAAGGGCAGAGACATTCGCTATTGTGGCAATACATATCCATCCAAGGTAAACTCCAAAAGCAGCTTTCATCAAACCCTGCCCGGCACCTGTAATCCTGATATTGATGAGTATAAGTGAAATAAGCAGACATAACATGATTAACAACGATAATGGCAGTTTCTGATAATGCCAGGCAACGATCCAGAGTGAGTTAAAAACACATGTTGAGGCAAATAACCAGCTAACCGATCCAATCACAATCTGGTCTGATCCGGTGAACTGGACGATGCAATACCCCAGGAGGAGAAGGTAGATGACACCCCATATAGAGAATGTCAGTCCAGCAGGTACAAAAAGATTGGGATACAAGTCTGAAAGTTCACCGGTTGTCTTATTATTCAGAGGAAGCGCATTTGCCAGGTAGTTCATCAGGATCATTACGGCAAACAGGAAGAGATTAACAAATTTTACCATAATAATGTGTATTATGCTGAATATCAAAGATACTGAAAAATCAGCATTTTTGAGTTACAAATACGTTACCAGGTTTTTCTTTCTTTTGGGATTCCGTTACTAATATGCCCAGTACGAAGGGCCGCTTTCAATAAAATGAACAGGTGTATTCTTAAGAAAACCTTTCAGCCATGAAGCGCAGAAATCCATACCAGCTTCCTCCGAGGGAATATGGCCGAGAAAAATAATGGCTTTGTTCCTGCCCTGGCTGACCGCGTCGCGTGCATATTCGTGAGTTTCCCACTGCTGGGCTTCTCCTGCTATTACAACATCAACCTTGTCATCCATGAGAGCTGCAATATGCCGGGAACTCCCGGGAGCGCCAGGTGCAAACCGTATATTTGTCACACTCATGTCCTTTTTCCCAATGACATAGAATGTGGATCCGGGAAAAGTTTTCTTAAGACTTTGAAGCAATCCTCCGAGTGTGGTCTGTGGTACCCTGAACTGGCTGTAACTTCCTTTCACCATAAAATCTTTCCAACCGAGCCTTGCCACCATTCCCTGTAATATCCCATCAGGCCTCATGCTATGAATGTAATCGTGAAATCTCCATATCACAAGCTTGTTGTCACGTATGAATTTTTGTTTCTCCAGGAAGACAGGATTGTTTTGAAGTGATTCCGTATTGTCAAGATGACTGTAATACAGTGGTTCATGAACGATGATCATATTGCAGTTCAGCTCAACTGCCTTCTTCATCACTTCCATCGTGGCAAACATAGTTGTAACTATGCCTTTTATTCTGGTTTCCGGATCACCTTCCTTGATTATATCGACAGTGTTCGGTATTTCACGGGCTCCTGTCTGTTTTATTATTTCTGAAATGACTTCTTTGGCGGTCATCTGGGCGACAGATGGCAGAATCAGGAGGAAGCTTAGTATCGAAGCCGAGAGTATTTTTTTCATAATTATAATTGTTTAGGTTAATAACTCATATTTTATTCGTATTTCCTCTGTGTACCTCTGTGCTCTCTGTGTCTCCGTGTTTTAATTATTAATTCTTTTTAACACGGAGGCACGGAGAACACAGAGATTCACAGAGAATCATTCCTGAAAGTTCTTTCTGTTCCGCAACTCTTCTTCAAACAGCTTGTATATCCTCCTGTACTCGTCTGCCCAGCTGGCTGGTTCAACAAACCCGTGCGATTCAACAGGGTAAACAGCAAGCTCCCAGTTTTCCTTTCCGAGCTCTATCAGCTTCTGTGAGAGCCTCACCACATCCTGGAAATGAACATTATCATCAATCATTCCATGACAAATCAGCAGGCGGTCCTTCAAACCTTCTGCAAAGTATATCGGTGAGCTTCTTACATACGCAAGACTATCTGAAACCGGCGTGTTCAGGATATTTGACGTGTATCCATGATTATAATGCGCCCAGTCGGTTACAGGTCTGAGCGCCGCGCCTGCCGCGAACGTACCCGGACTAGTGAACAATGCCATCAGTGTAATGAATCCCCCGTACGATCCTCCATAGATCCCGATCCTGGCTGGATTAATCCCTGCATTTTCAACCAGGTATCTTGCTCCATCAATGTGATCAGCAAGATCTCTCCCACCCATGTGTCTGTAAATAGCTATTCTCCAGTGACGGCCGTAGCCTGCACTGCCACGGTAATCAATATCCAGCACTGTATAACCATTATCTGCCAGGAAATTATGGAACATGTATTCCCTGTAATAACTGCTCCACCATTTGTGAACATTCTGCAGGTATCCTGAACCATGCACAAAAATCACAGCTGCACCATTCTTCCTGGAATCTGCAGGTCTGTACAATCTGGCTGGAACCATAATTCCGTCACTCGCTTTGAAGCTTATGAATTCAGGATACCTCCAGCCATAAGAATTGAAATCCTTAGTAGTGGATTCGGTTATCCTGACCGGTTTTGATTTATCCTTGTTCTCCAGTAAATAAAGTTCCCAGGGCTTGTTTGCAAAAGAGACCCTCAGCGCAAACAGCTTTTCATCCGGTGAAAGATCAAATTCAACACCACCGCCAATGCTTGTCAGCCGAACCCTGGGACCCCCGTTAAACGGCATCCTGTAAAGCTCCCTTATTCCGGGATCATTTTCGTTTGAAATGAAGTACCAGGTTTTCCTGTCAGCCGACAGAACAGGTTCATAAATCTCAAATTTTCCTGAAGTAAGGGCCTGCTTTTTGCCTGTTGTAATATCAAGTGTATAAAGATGTGAGAAGCCGGTTTCTTCAGACTGGAAATAGATCGTCTTATTGTCGGGAAGCCACCCGAGGAATCTTCTGATCCCTGGTCCGCCTATCCAGGCTTCATCATGCTGTCTGTCGAGCAGCTTCAGATTGCCTGATTTAATATCGGCAAGCATTATCCACCGGTCTTTATGATCGTCTGAATAGATCTCGATCACTGCGTTATTTCCATCATCAGACCAGGCAAGACCGGAAAAGCCAAGTGATCTTTGTTCTTCTTTGCCAGGTTTTCTATCCGGGTATTCCCTGAAATACCCGGGTTGTTCGGTGATCCCCGTGATACTATCAGTTCTCAGCTTATAAACAGTATCATTTTCAATATCGTAAATATTAAATGAGCTGTTTGAAGTAGCCGATAATCCAACTTTCGAACGGGAACGTATATCTTCAGTATATCCTGATTCAGTGACAAAGTTTGGAATTAAGGTATTCTTTTCTTCCGTTGGCTTAATTGTGAGATACGTTACATACTTGCCCGAAGGACTCACCTGCAGGGAAGTTACCTGTTCGGTTCCTGTGTATATTGTTTTCGGCCGTAATGGTCTGAGTTCCTCGGTCTCCTGCTTATCCTTATCAGCTTTTCGTTTCCTTTCCTGTATTGTACTGAAAAGCATAAGCTGATCATTATAAAGCCAGGTATCTTTTGCTTTTCTTTCAGCAGCTTCATCTGTTTTTTCCTTACCGGACCGTATATCTGTCAGCTGTGAGAATAATCCTGTTGATACTTCCCAGGAATAGAGATTATTCTGGTTGTTAAAGAAAACACGGTCACCCGTATGGCTGAAGAAAGGAGAATTCTCAACTGAGACAGATGAAGTGATTTGTTTTGTGTTTCCGGTTTTGATGTCCATTATGAACAGGTCTCCGTTCCTGGAGAACACTGCTTTTGTCCTGTCATGATTATAAGTAAGTTGAGGGAACAGATTCTTCCTTTCATCCAGGGTAGCCTTATTGAGCTCACTATTGACGATATCGTATTTAAACAATGAGCGGTCAGGCTCCAGGTCTCTGTTCCAGATAAAATAGATCTTTTTACTGTCAGCTGACCATTGTATGTTTTCAGGTGAATAGCCGGTGAATTTTTCACCCAGCATAATTTTTTCAATGGACAGTGGTGATTGTGCAAATGTGCTTAACGAAATCAGTATTAAAGGCAGAAGAAATTTTTTCATTTATAGTCGGTTTGAGAGCACTAAATATAATTAATATATGGCAACGGGCAACAGGTTTCCGGTTTCCGGCAAACCCAAACCCCGAACGCCTGAACACCCATCCCCCGAACCTACATAAACATCAATATCAATATCTGCGCAACAAATATCCTCAGGAACATGACAAGCGGATAAACCGTGGCATAAGCAACGGCCGGCGCCTCACAATCTGCTATGCTGTTTGCATAAGCGAGTGCCGGAGGATCGGTCATGCTGCCTGAGAGCAAACCGCAAATCTCGAGAAAATTCTTTTTAAGTCTTAATCGTGCATAAATGCCAATTATGATGAGCGGGATCAGCGTAATTATCGCACCATAACCCATCCAGACAAATCCTTCACCTGATGTCAGTGTTGGGATGAACTTCTCACCCGACATTATTCCGACGCTTGCAAGGAACAGAACTATTCCGGTCTCACGTAGTATGAGGTTTGCACTTGGAGTTATGTAGGATATTATAGAAAGCTTGTAACCGTACCTGCTCAGAAGTATCGCAACTATCAGGGGCCCACCGGCGAGCCCCAGTTGTAACGGCTTAACAATACCGGGCAGCTTTAAGGGGATACTTCCAAGAAGGACGCCAAGAAGTATCCCTATGAATATCGCAACAAGATTTGGTTCATCCAGCCTTTTTATGGAATTTCCGAGTTCACCCGCTACATTTGAAAGTGATATCTCATCACCAACAACCGTCAGCTTGTCCCCGAGCTGCAACCTGAGATCCGGTGTTGCCACAAGCTCTATACCTGACCTGAGAATCCTTGTTATATTGACATTGTACTTTGTCCGTATCTTAAGCTCGGATAATTCTTTACCCGCTATTTTCTTGTTCGTAATAATAACCTGCCTTACAGCAATGGGACCCGAAACAGTGGATATATCTGTCCTGCTTTTCTGTCCTATGAGGCTTAGAACTTCATCCACGAACTTCTTCTGTGTAACTACAAGGATAATATCATTTTCATGCAATAAGGTTTCTGAGGATGCAAGTATTATATGTTCATCCCGAAGTAAACGGGAGATAACGAATTCATACTTTATCATCTCAGTTACCTCCCGGATGGTTTTTCCGAAAACACCACGGTTCTTTACCACAATGCTTACCTTTTCCGGTAGTAATTCTTTTGGATGCTGATGTTGTGTAAATCTCTTCAGCTCTTCATGAACATCAACACTGAAAAGCTTCCGTATAATGAACATAGTCAGAATTATTCCGAGTACTCCAAACGGATAAGCCACCGCATAACCCAGTCCTATTTCAGGTACAGGATTACCGCCTGATGCCTGAGTGAGCGCCTGCTGAGCTGCTCCCAGCCCGGGTGTGTTTGTTACAGCTCCTGACATAACCCCTACAAGCGCCGGCATTGAAATACCCGTTATATAATGAAGCGATATTGTTGTGAGCGCCCCCAGGATCACAATAGTCATTGCAAGAAGATTCAGGGAAATCCCGCCTTTTTTAAATGAGGAAAAAAATCCGGGACCTACCTGGAGTCCAATGGAAAAAACAAATAGTATGAGCCCGAAGTCCCTTATGAAATCAATTACTGCATGGTTCCCTGTGAGACCGAAATGTCCTGCGGTAATACCGGCAAAAAGAACAAACGTGATCCCGAGAGATACTCCATAGATCTTAATCCTGCCTAACCAAACCCCTGTTACTATAATCATGCTGTATACCAGGATTATATGGGCGACAGTGTCGCCGAAAAGCAGATCGTTCAGCCAGTTCATACCAGAATAATAAGGAAACAAAAGTAGCTAAAAGTTTAAAAGCAATTCTAAATATTAAATACAGTTAAAGCATCTTGAAATCTGATAAACAGGTAACTACATCTTTTTTGAACATAATATTCAACAGCTTGTTACATTGAAGGGAATTGAGATTTATCAAATGTTTTGTTGATATATATCAATTAAGCGCTAAACAAATTGTTTTTATAAAACATTGAAATGAAAAGAACTTTGGTGATCACATCTGTAGTGATCGTGGTTTCTCTTCTTGCCTTGATGGTGTTTGTCAGGCTTACAAATAAAACTGATGAAACTGAATATGCCGGGGTCGAACGCGGCTATTTTGAAATTTCTGTTGAAGCCACTGGTGAGCTTGTAGCCGAAAACTCGGTAGACATCAGGGGACCAAATATCGTGGGTAACAGACGTTTCAGGGCTTCCCCGATCAGGATCATTGATCTTGTTCCTGAAGGCACAATTGTGAAAGAGGGTGATTTCGTTGCCGAGCTGGACAGGTCATCATTTGTTAATTCCATGAAGGATGAACAGGATGAACTCAGGGTAGAGGAAACAAATTATGAGTCAAAAGTACTCGACAGCGCTGTTGTGCTTAGTCAGCTCAGGGATGAGATAAGGAACCAGGTGTTCGTTGTTGCTGAAGCTGAAGTTTCTCTGGCCCAGTCAAAATTTGAGCCTCCTGCTACTCAGCGTCAGGCCGAGATAGCGCTTGACAAAGCAGGAAGAGCTCTTGAGCAAAAGAAAAAGCAGTACGGGCTGAAAAGGGCGCAGGTAAGGGCAGAACTGGTTAACCTGCGATCAAAGGTGAAGCTTCAGCAGAATGTCGTTGAAGACCTGGGCTCAATCCTTGCATCATTCACAGTTAAGGCTCCTGCAGATGGCATGGTTATTTATAAAAAGGACCGCCTGGGTCAGAGGATCAAAGCAGGAATGAGCATAAACCCCTGGGATCCTGTTGTCGCAACTCTTCCCGATATGTCATCAATGCTTTCTAAAGTGTATATCAGTGAAATCGAGATTAATAAGATCAGTACAGGACTTCCTGTTGAAATATCAATAGATGCTTTTCCCGAAAAATATTTCACAGGAGTAATATCCAGTATCGCCAATATAGGCGAGCAACTGCCAAATTCGGATTCGAAGGTATTCGAGGTTCTTGCAAGAATAAATGATTATGAACCGTTGCTGAGACCTTCGATGACAACAAGCAACAGGGTGGTGGTAAGGACCTATAATGATGTACTGTTTGTTCCCAATGAAAGTGTTCATGCCGGAACGGACAGCATCCCGTTTGTCTTTACAAAATCGGGAAAGAAGCAGATTGTGGTGCTCGGTGAATCGAACAACAGGAATATAATCGTTGAAAAGGGACTTGAAGAAGGTATTTCAGTATGGCTTACAGTTCCTGATAATCCGGAAAAATTCACGCTGGCCGGGCAGGAGCTCATTCCGATCATACGGGAGAAGGAACTTGAGCTTGCCAGGCTTGAAAAGGAAAGGATGAGTAAATACAATAAAACTGATGAATTCACTACCCTGATACAGACAGGATCAACAGAATGAAAGGTTCACTTATAATATTTACCGGTTTTTTTGCAGCCATTTCAGACAAACATACATCCTAAAAATAGTTTTTCTTTTGTAATTCACTCACTTTAATATAAAAAACGTGTTGTGTGGTTGAGATTGGTTTAAAATGAAGAATGAGATCCTTCATTTCAAAACTTCCTCACTCAGGCTCAGGATTTGTTACATTGCTTATGACAGCTCTGTTGATTAGCGAACAAGATTTTAAGATGCTTCACTTCACTGCCTTTCGTTACTAATGACAAGTTTTGTAGATAATTGGTAATCAATAGAATAAGATCCTTCACTCCGCTTCGCTGCGTTCAGGATGACAAATGCTTCTGGGAGTCTTGGGGAGTGAAGCGGCGCATTTTGCAGAAAATTGTCCTGGAAAATATAATTGATTCAAAATGCGCCGCTTCACACCCTCTCACACCAGAGAATATTGTCATCCTGAAGGAGCAAACCAGTCAGAGTATGCTTATCATCAGAGGATTACATTGGTTTGCGACTGAAGGATCTTAAACGTTTGTGTGTAGTTTATATAATTCCTAACCGCACAACACGTATAATAAACCGAACTTTCACATACATCCTGTGTTATACATCCTTCATGGAAACAGGTCCAACTTCATATCGCCGCAATAATCTCGACAAATCATCTTCTCCTTACCTCTTGCAGCACACGGGCAATCCGGTTTGGTGGCAGGAATGGAGCGGTGATATTGTGAAATATGCATTCGGGGCAGGCAAACCTCTTTTTGTTTCAGTGGGATACTCAACCTGTCACTGGTGCCATGTGATGGCTTCTGAAGCTTTCTCCGACCAGGAAACAGCTGACTTCCTGAACGGACATTTTATAAGCATCAAAGTCGACAGGGAGCAGAGGCCTGATATTGACCAGTATCTTATGGATTTTATAAACCGGCAGACAGGAAGCGGAGGATGGCCGCTGAATGTTTTTCTTACTCCTTCCTTACGCCCTGTTTATGCACTCACTTATGCGCCGGCAAAAGAGACGTCTTCAATGTTTTCGTTCCTGGAGATTGCGAAGAAAGTTCTCGATTTTTATAACAAGAACAGGAATGATATCCCGGAATTTCCTGCAATAGGTAACAAGCCGGCCGTTGTCGGGGAAAATTCACTCATCAGGATTTTGTCGGACTATTACGATCCCGCGAACGGAGGCTTCGGGAACAACCATAAATTTCCGCCTCATTCAACAATGCTGTACCTTCTTTACCAGATGAGCGTGGAAGAGAGTCCGTCTATCAGGACAATCTGCACGAAAACGCTCGATGCAATGATGCTGAGAGGACTTAATGATCATCTGCAGGGAGGAATATTCAGGTATTGCGTGGATCCGGAATGGACTATTCCCCATTTTGAAAAAATGCTGTATGATCAGGCTATGTCATTATGGGTTTTTTCTCTGGCTTTCCGGCTTACCGGTAGGGACAGTTACAAAAAGATGTCTTATAAAATTCTCCGGTGTCTCAATGAAAGCTTCGATAAAGGAGGCTTATTCATCTCAGCGCATGATGCTGATACAGACCACCTGGAAGGTCAGACTTATCTTCGGGACTTTGATCAGATGAATGAATTGCTTTCCGCAGATGAGCTGCACAGCTTTGCTGAAATCTATAACATCGGCCCTATGGGCAATTTCAAAGGAAGCAATCATCTTATTAGAAAGAGTGAGCTAACCCTCGATGACATTGAAGAGAAGCTCCTGAGTGAAAGAAGAAAACGTAAACAGCCTTCGACCGATGAAAAAGTGCTGTCAGGACTTAATGCCCTTACTGCTGCTGCCATGGTTAATGCTGCAAGATACCTTGATGATCCTTCACTTGAGCGGAAGGCAGCGCGGCTCGTAACCAGGATTAAAAACACTTTCCGGATGGGTAATTCCCTTGCACATTCTAAGTTTAACAACATAATTCAGGAGCAACAATTCCTCTTTGATGCTTCGGCTTTACTTCTGGCTGTTACGCTTCTGTACGAAAGTGACGAAAACTGGGGAGATTTTATGGATAAGATGGCAGAGTATCTGCAGTCATTTCGTGAAGGGGACAAGTGGATTGAATCAAAGACCCCGGACTTTCTTCCTGTATATGCATCCTGGTTTGATCATCCTGTCCCATCGAGTGTGAGCCTGGCTGAGACTGCTCTCACAAGGTACAAATTACTGAAAGGACAGGATATCGGGCAGGCTGAATATCTTCAGCCGTTCCAGTCGGATTTCTATAATATACATGTGATGTTGCGAAACGGACTTTTTCATGTATATACTTCTCGCGATATCCTGGACTGGGGCAAACTTCCGGTTAATTCAATACAAGCAAGAGGTGAGCATGAACAGGATTGTTATATGGGTGTCTGCATGCCTCTGAATTCCGATGTCATCGAATAATGAAGGAATAGTATTGTTCGACGGGGTTTGTAACCTCTGTAACGGATTAGTTAAGTTCATCATAAAAAATGACAAACCCGGAAGAATAAAATTTGCCGCTCTTCAATCACTATTTTCCAAAAATCTTATGACCGGTATTGGCTTAAATCCTCAGAATTTCAATAGCGTTGTATATATTTCCGGAACAAGTTATTATACAAAGTCCGCTGCAATACTTACAATGTTCAGAGATATGGGTGGTGGATGGAAAATTATGTTTGTTTTTAAAATTATCCCCCGATTCATCAGAGATTATATTTATGATTTAGTTGGAAGAAACAGGTACAGGTTATTCGGCAAGCGGGACTCCTGTATGATACCGACTCCTGAGATAAGATCCAGGTTCCTGGGATAGCTGAATTCAACTCCGTCGTTAGTCTTTCATCATTTATAAATAAGCCACTAATGCACTAATGCCATCGCTCACATCCATTGCAATGGCGTGTGCGAAGGAATTCGTGCATTCGTGGCGATACAGGTTGATTGTAAATACAACTTCTTTGTGTGACTTCAGGTGTACATTTAAGTCTTTCATGCCTCAACGCCTTTGATTGCGGTTTTTCAAAAACTTTCCTAATTTGCAGCATCTAATATCCGGACGATGAAAAGAACTCTGATAATCTGTGTTTCATTTCTTTTTTTACTAAATGCATTTTCCCAGTCTCCGCAGGAGAAGCTGAACAGGCTGCGTGATGAACTGGAAACCAACCTCACTGGTAATATTCTGCCATATTGGTCTGAGAACATGATCGATCATAAGAACGGAGGCTTTTATGGCCGCATCAACGTTGACAATCATGTTTTTCCTGAAGAAGATAAGGGAGGAATCCTCAATGCACGAATACTCTGGACTTACTCTGCCGCATACAGGGTGACAGGGGATACAGCCTACCTGAGACTGGCAAAGCGGGCAAAGGATTATATTCTTAAACATTTTATCGATAAGCAATACGGAGGTGCATTCCGCACTGTGAAGTACACCGGGGAGCTCTCCGATACAAGGAAACAGACATATACCCAGTCTTTCTTTATCTATGGTCTTGCCGAATATTCGAGAGCTACGGGTGACAAGGAGACTCTTGAGGCTGCAAAAGGCATTTTCGAATGCTTTGAAAAATACGCATATGACCAGGAATATAACGGGTACTTTGAAGTTTTCACAAGGGATTGGAAGAGATCCCGTGACAGGCTTATCGGAGAGAAGTCAGATGCTGATGAAAAAACGATGAATACCTCGCTTCACCTGATGGAAGCATACGCAAATCTTTACAGGGTCTGGCCGGATGAAAGACTTGCAGGCAGGATCGTTAACATGATCGAAATCTTCCTGGATAAGATCACTGACAAAAACTCATTTCACCTTATAAATTTTCTTGACAGGAACTGGAACAGTACATCAACGATTGATTCATACGGTCACGATATCGAAGCCTCATGGCTGATATATGAAGCCGCTGGCTTGCTTGATGAACCCGAACTTATGAATAGAGTCAAAGAGGTATGCATTGGCATCGCAAATGCAGCTTCAGAAGGTTTGCAACCTGACGGAAGCATGATCGATGAAAAGGATAATGCAACAGGTGAATTACGGATGAGCAGAAGCTGGTGGCCCCAGGCTGAAACGGTTGTCGGCTATGTTAATGCATATGAGCTTACCGGTGAAGAAAAATATCTCGACTATGCGGTGAAAAACTGGCAGTACACCAAAGCTCATTTTGTTGATCAGGAATATGGCGGGTGGTTCACTTCTGTAAATGAAGCAGGCAGAGTAGGAAGAGGCGATAAAGGAGGTTTCTGGGTATGTCCTTATCATAATGGCAGAATGTGTCTGGAAATAATGGAGAGAGCAGAAAAGCTGGGTCATGATATGAAGCTCTGGTATACGAAGCCCGCAGGCAAAACCTGGGAAGCAGCATTGCCTGTCGGGAACGGTCGTATTGCAGCAATGATCTACGGGAATTTCGCTACCGATATTCTTCAGCTCAATGAATCGACAATATGGAGCGGAGGTCCAAACCGCAACGATAATCCTGATGCTCTCGAAGCGCTGCCAGAGATACGCCGGCTGATTTTTGAAGGCAAGAATACCGAGGCACACAATCTGGCAACTGAAAAGGTACAGTCAAGGAAAAACCATGGAATGAAATTTCAGCCTGCAGGTAACCTTCTGATAACCTTTCCCGGTCATGATTCCTCGAAAGTAAAAAACTACCGTCGGGAGCTTGATATAGAAAATGCTGTTGCAACTACTTCGTACCTCATTGATGGAGTAAAATATAACAGGACTGTTTTTTCTTCAATTCCCGACCAGGTTATTGTTGTCAGGCTTACAGCAAGTGAAAAGAAAAAGCTCACCTTCAGCTTAAGCGCGAACTGCCCGCACTCTGTTTCGGACATA
Source organism: uncultured Bacteroidota bacterium (assembly GCA_963744745.1). GTDB lineage: Bacteria > Bacteroidota > Bacteroidia > Bacteroidales > VadinHA17 > LD21. The sequence continues at coordinate 1,738,255 of CAVUVD010000014.1, forward strand.
AATACAATGGGGAATGAACTTACTATCAGCGGGAGAACAAGTGATCATGAAGGCGTTGAAAGCAAAGTCAGATTCATTGTCAGGGCAAGAGCTTCACAGAAGGGTGGCTCTGTCTTTGCTGAAAATGATCAGATATCAGTAAGTGATGCAGACACCGCGACGATTTTTATTTCTCTTGCCACTAATTACGTCAGTTATAATGATGTATCAGGTGATGAAGCAGAAAAAGCAGGAAAATTCCTGGATGCGGCTTATTCAAAAGCTTACAATGATCTTCTTCGTGATCATTGCGCCAGGTACAATGAAATGTTCAGCCGGGTTGTCCTGGATCTTGGAAAAACCGATTCTGTCAGGAATCCCACAGATATCCGGTTACGGGATTTTGCCAGCGCCAATGATCCGCAATTCGCAGCATTATATTTTCAGTTCAACAGGTATCTTCTGATCTCATCCTCCCAGCCGGGAGGCCAGCCGGCAAATCTGCAGGGCATCTGGAATCACAGGATGGATCCAAGCTGGGATAGTAAATACACAATCAACATAAATACCGAAATGAACTACTGGCCTGCCGAAGTGACAAACCTGGCAGAAATGCATGAGCCTCTGATCCAGATGGTAAAAGAATTATCTGTTACAGGGAGAGAAACTGCACGGGTGATGTACGGGGCAGGTGGATGGCTGGCTCATCACAATACTGATATCTGGAGAATAACGGGCCCTGTTGACAGGATCAGTTCGGCAATGTGGCCTATGGGAGGAGCGTGGCTAAGTCTTCATCTCTGGGAGAAATATCTTTACAGTGGTAGTAGGAAATACCTGGAGGATGTTTATCCGGCATTAAAAGAGTCGGCTCAGTTCTATCTTGATTTTCTGATTGAGGAGCCTCAGCATAAATGGCTGGTTGTCTCTCCCTCTATGTCGCCTGAAAACAGGCCGAACCTTCCGGGTATGAAGGATGCGGTTTCCATAGCTGCAGGAGTGACAATGGATAACCAGATCCTCTTCGAATTATTTTCCGGCGCTATTCATGCAGCTGAAGTTCTGGGTAAAGATGGTGATTTTGTAAAACAGCTTAAAGCAGTAAGAAAAAGGCTGCCGCCTATGCAGATTGGCCGCCATTCACAGTTGCAGGAATGGATGCAGGATCTTGATAACCCCGATGACAAACACAGGCACGTATCTCATCTTTTTGGTCTTTACCCCGGGAAGCAGATCTCAGCTTACAGGACACCGGAGCTGTTCGATGCTGCAAGAACCTCGCTGGTATACAGGGGAGATGGCGGCACCGGCTGGAGCATGGCATGGAAAGTGAACTTCTGGGCGCGTTTCCTTGATGGAAACCATGCTTACACGATGATAAGAAATCAGCTTACTCCCGCTAAGAAAGGAGGCACTATGGAAGGAGGAGGAACTTACACTAACCTGTTTGATGCCCATCCGCCATTTCAGATTGACGGGAATTTCGGTTGTACCGCAGGCATTGCCGAAATGCTCATTCAGAGTCACGATGATGCTCTTCACCTGCTGCCGGCGCTGCCTGATTCGTGGAGCAACGGAAGCATTACCGGTTTGAGAGCCAGGGGAGGCTTCGAAGTAACAGGCATGGAATGGGAGGATGGAAAACTTAAGAAAGCCGTATTAAGATCGACACTCGGAGGGAATTGCAGGTTGCGTCTGCCAAATGAAGTAACAGTGGATAAAGGTAATCTTGCCAAAGCAAAAGGGAAAAATCCAAATTCATTTTATTTTGTTGAAGCTATTCCTAAACCAATTATCTCCAGGGAAGCAAAACTAAGGAACCCGGTTTTTCCTGCAACCTACCTGTATGATCTTGATACTCAGGCGGGAGAATCGTATGTGTTACAGGCAAAATGAATCCGGCCGGAACAGATGGACTATGAAATATTTTTTTCGATGGTTAACATTGAATTATCAAAGAAAAATATATTTTTATCAGACTTAAATACTGAATACTCTATTACAATAAAATATTCCCTGATTGGGAGATAACCTAACCTGAAACCAACCTTCAACTCCAAAACCCTCCTGAACTCCGGGAGGGTTTTGACTTTATTTATTAAGCTTCAATAGCCTGAGGCATAAATCTATTTCCTCAGGGTTCCCAACGTATTTCGCAGGATCATCTGAAAGCTTGATTGCCGGATGGAACGAGTCGCCAGACTTCATTTTACACTCAGTAAGTTTTATTACAATATTAAGAGGTTGAACACCTGTATCGTTTGAAAGATATGTTCCTATTCCATATACATCGTGAATTCTTCCTCTAATATGCGACTTTATCCTGGCTATCTTTTCCATATTGAGAGCATCACTATAAACTATCGACTTCGTAGTTGAATCTGTTCTGTTCTTCCTGTAAAACTCAACCGCACGGTCAGTAAAAAGCAGAGGATCTCCGCTATCCTGTCGCATTCCGTCGAACAGCTTGGCATGAAGTGTGGAAAAGCTGGAGAAGAAATTATCTGTTGTGAATGTGTCGCTCAATGCTGTTCCAAGGTGGCCCTTATATACATCGACCCAGGCATCGAGAGCTTTCTCGTTTGCCGATCTGTAACCGAACTCTGCTCCATGAAACATGAACCACTCATGGGGATGTGTTCCGAGAGGAAAGATTTCATGCTTCATGGCAAAATATACATTGCTGGTGCCCTTGAAAAATTCACCCGAATGCTCCTTAAGCGTTTTAATGACACGATTATGCACATCAAATGAGAAACGCCTTCTTGTGCCAAAATCCGAGTATTCAGCTCTCAGCTCTTTCATCTTCAAAGCTTTCTCATGGGCTCTTTCTTCCACAAATTCGGGCTTTGCATCAGTCATAATATAGTAAATCTCCGAGACCAGAGAGAGCAACGGCACTTCCCAGAGTACGGTTCTGTACCAGAGGCCTTCAATTGCGATTTCCAGCCTGCCGCCATCCTGCTTCACTGTGACTTCAGACGGATCAAACCTGTAACCTTTCAGAAGGTCTATGAAAACCGGATCAAAGTAATAGCAACGCGATATGATGAACTTCTCTTCTTCCCGGCTGAGAAATAATCCTGCCATAGCCGTGATCTCATCTTTCAGCCTTTCGCCAAACCCTTCCGGAAATGATGTATTTCCACGGTTAATGAACGAGTATTTTACTACTGCATTAGGGTACAGCTTCTGTATGGCGTTCATTGTTGTGAACTTATACAGGTCATTATCAGTGAAAAACCTGAGGATCATTATTTGATGTATAAATCTGCTCTACAGTGGCTCAGTGCTTAGTACGAATTTTGCCCCCTCAGCTTTTGCTTTGTCATAGATCGGCTGGGCAATTTTTTCAAAACCCGGAATGTTTGACATACAGTCCTCAAGAATATGGAGCTTCCTGGCAAGACCTCCCAGGTGGAGCATCTGCTTTATCGTCGTTGCCACACAATGACTTCTTGCTTCTCCGGCTATATAGATTTTCCCTGCATTCATAAGCCTGTTCACCAGATCTGTATTAAGGTGTGTTTCAGGGCAACCGGCAATCGGGACATTTGCTTTCAACGCACCAAAATGTTCTGTCATCGGATTTGTGCCCTTGATGACCAGATCGTAGAAATTCCCTTTCCGGGCCCATTCCTTTACCGGTTCCAGCAATTCATCAACTATTGCAGCCCCATGAGAGCCAATGAGACAGTGCTCGGGCCAGATTGAATGGGGAAATTCTCCCTGCTGTTCAAGCTTACGTATATATTCAATGGCTTTCCCTTTCTGAAACCTCGGCTGCCAGACCTCACCAAGAACTTTTTTCAGACTGATTTCTGTAAATGGCTTTGGAAAATTGCCCCTTTTGTCTTCCCAGAAAACAGGATGTGAAATATCAACAACATTATGATTATCCTGGGTGAATATAACATGATTAATCCTCGACTCATTTGCTGAAATAAAACCGGAAAGACGGGATACATCCATTTCTGATCCGGGCACATATAATGCACCTTCCGGGGAACAGAAATCATACTGCATATCTATTATCAGCAACAGGACTTTTGAATTCATCGGCAAGGGATATGTTCCAGAAGTCTCAACAAAAAAACTGCAGACTTGTTTGCAAACAGGCCGCTCCTCCGGAGCTCTTTTATGTAAATCTTATAATTTATCTACAAACAGGCCGCAACTACGTTGCTCTGAATCGGGCGTTTACATATACTATATAGCGATGAAATGTTGCTGCAAGTTTGTACGGATGAATTGATTTATAAGCCAGTGCCGCTTAATTCCCTTGGACTCCCCCAAGCGCTATGTCATGCTAGGCTTTATTCAAATTTTTTTGCACTCCTGATGGTAATGACAAGGGAATGTTATCAGGCTGCAGTAAGAGATTCTTCAGTCGAAAACCTCCGCAGCTTCGGTTTTCTCCTTACTAATGACAACACATGTTGTGGTGAACAAGGGGAGTGAAGAGGCGCATTTTGACTCAAACCAACTCCAGGAAAAATTTATCTGCAAAATGCGCCTCTTCACTACCCCCATACGTTCCAACCGCGATTGTCATCCTGAACGCAGCGAAGCGAAGTGAAGGATCTTATAAGGCTGTGTACCAATAACATACAAAACTTGTCATTAGCAACGCAGCAAAGCGAAGTGAAGGATCTTATAAAACTGTGAACCAATTATATACATAGCTTGTCATTAGCCACACAGCTGCAGCAGAGTGCATATAATATATATTATAATTTAACTTTAATATATATTATAATTTAACTAAACCGACAATACAATCTTCCCCCTTGTCTTGCCTGTTTCGATCTGAAGATGTGCTGCCTGTACCTGATCGAACGGAAAGATTGCGGAAACATGCGATCTTATAATTCCTGTTCCGAGAAGTCCTGCTATTTCCCTCATGTTTTGACCATCGGATTGCACCAGAAACTTCGATCCTGTCATTCCGGCTTCTGCAGCTTTATCCTCAATTCCTGTTGCAGCTATTGTCGGGATGCAGATGATAGTGCCTCCTTTTCTGAGGACTTTTAACGAACGGTCAATGTAATCTCCCGCGACAGTATCCAGGACAAAATCAATACCGTGCACTACTGTTTCAAAAGGAATATCCTCATAATCAATATGCATTGAAGCACCGAGTGAAAGTACAAATTCCCTGTTTGCTGCCGAAGCAGTTCCGGCAACATCTGCACCGAGGAATTTTGCCATCTGGACTGCAAAGTGCCCGACTCCTCCGGCAGCCCCATGAATGAGCACCTTGTCATCCGGTTTCAGCTTTACTTTTTCTTTCAGTATTTGCCATGCTGTCAGTGCAGCCAGCGAGGCGCCCGCTGCTTCTTCGAATGTTACTCCTGATGGTTTCAGGGCGAGATGGGCTTCAGGTGCAGCGACAAATTCAGCATAAGCTCTGCCATGCCCGGGGAAATTTATCAATCCGAATACTTCATCTCCGTTCCTGAATGAAGTGACTGCGTCACCTGTCGAGATAACGATGCCTGCAATATCCCATCCCAGGATTATTGGTGTTTGCTTTTGAAGCGCATCTGCCAGGCTTTTTCCTTTTCTGGCTTTTATATCCACGGGATTTATACCAATTGCTTTAACCTGTACAAGAACCTCATTCTCTTTTATTACTGGTACAGGTTGCTCGGAAACAACCAGGTTCTCCACACCTCCAAATCCTTCAAGAATTATAGTCTTCATCGCCTAAACAGCTTTAAGCGATAACATGCCGGATGAAAAGATTGTTTAGAAAATTTAAGATTCTGAGGCTAATGGAATCCTTATTGAATTTACTGGGTTACGGGTACTATTGATGGAACAGACTTATCAGATGGTTCCTCATTACTACTCCCTTCAGCATATGTGCCATTCTGGTAAGGATTTATATCCATTCCCATTTTCTGGGCAATATTCACTGGTAATGAGTTCTTATTGATCATACAATTTGTTGTCTTCAGCATAACGTATTCTTTCGATACGAATATATAGCCGTTATATTTCCCGGTTTCACCCCATGAGTTTTTAACTTTGTAAAAAACATTTCCTCTCTGGTCTTCAGCAATACCGATTATATGCATACCATGATCACCAGTAATTGTATAATCCCCGAATTCTTTCTGACGAAGCTCCTGTGTGATCCGCTTTTGCTTATGAGGACTGTTAAATATCTCTTCGATCTCATTTTCAGATAATTCAGCCCAGTCTCTTTCCGGAATAATCGCCACACCTTTCTTCATATTGAAACCTTTTCCTTTCATATCAGCTGCCCAGGCAACAGAGTAGCCATTCATCAAAGCATTATCAATTGTCATGATCATTTCATTGACAGGGAGGTTATAATAGGTGCACGGAGACCAGTTGTCGGGTACTTCCAGAACGGCTTCTTTATAAAATGGATGATCGCTGAATGAAGAAATGACAATATAATCGTCAAAATTTAATCCGAGCTGGCTTGAAAAATCTTTAGGAGTATAGTATTCACCTCCATACTCGAATCCTGATGACATGTGTCCCAGATAAGCTTCAAGTATCCCATCCAGACCGGTGATCCAGGCAGGTGTGCGCTTTGATGTTTTAAGGACACCGTTCATATATCCTTTAAGAACTGCATCGAGTTCATCATGATTGTGAGTTTTAGTGCCGTAGTTCAGGCCGGGGTATATTTCATCGGGGACAAGTCCTTCCTCTTTACTTATGCTGAGCAGGTCAAAATACTGCCCCCCAGGGCTGAATGCACAGCTGCCACGCCTTCTTGCGTACTCCTCTGCTTTTCTTTTATAGGCATTCCTCACAACGAACATTTCCGATAGATCGATCTGTTTCTTACCCAATCTCAGGAGCTCGGATTCGAAAAAAGAAAGTCCGGAAAATGACCAGCATGTTGAAGTCAGGCTCTGATTTTTCACCGGTGTGGCTGCAACTTCTTTCTTTATGACAAACTTATATTCGCTGTCCTGGCTCAACGTCGCCGTACTGACGATCATTGTGAAAATTACCAGGGTAACTATATATTTCATACACTCAGATAAAATTAGATTTAGGATTTTTTTAACACTTTCCTGTGACAAAGAAAAAATATTGGCTTTTACACTGGTTAAATCATGCTTAATATCATACGGATTTTGATGACCAAATATTGTATTGTTGTGACTAAATAATCTTTTTCATTGATGAACATAAACTTTCCTATACCTGCAACAATATCTTTACACAGGTGCTATACCCGGATAATTTTAGGCAATCTTTGTGGAATTCATTAAATTCGGAAAAAATACTCTATGAAGAAGCTCTCCTTTAATCTACTGATTATATGCTTGTTGTTTCAAACCTACGGATTTTCTCAAAAACAAGAATCATACCAGATCCGGTTCGGAGAATTAATAAGCTATGAAAAAATACTTTTAAGTCAAACCTCAAAAAATCCGTTACTCCGCTGGATCGACGTGAATACTTCACCTGACACCTGGCGTGTTGAGAAAGATAATCTGGTTTGTTCAGGAGAGCCTATTGGTGTGATGAGATCCGAAAGGCAATATGAAAACTTCATACTCCATATTGAATGGATGCATACCGAGCCTGGCGGAAATTCAGGAGTCTTCGTCTGGAGTGGCGCTAATCCTCCTGCCGGTCAGGACCTGCCTGATGGTGTCGAAGTACAGATGCTTGAGCTCGGGTGGGTTGACCTGAACAGCAAAGAAGGAGTAAAGCCTCCTGAAGCTTACGTACATGGCGAGTTGTTTGGTGTGGGAGGAGTAAAAACTATTCCAGATAATCCCCGTGGCACGAGAAGCAAATCGATAGAGAACCGGTGCAAGGGCAGGAATGAATGGAACACCTATGATGTTGTATGTGTTGACGGTATGATACGATTGTCGGTAAACGGGAAATTCGTGAACGGGATCACGAAAGCATCACAAAAAAAAGGATATATCTGCCTGGAATCGGAAGGAGCAGAGATACATTTCCGTAATCTGAAGCTGATCGAGTTGGCGCCTGGTGTTACACCCGGTTGGCAGTCTGCTCCTTTGTACGGGCAGGGTGACGAAGTTTTTCCCCCGGTTGCATTGCATCCGCTGAACCCTCATTATTTTCTTTTCAGGGGAAAACCGGCTGTTCTTATTGGTTCTACAGAACATTATGGCGCTGTTATGAATGCCGATTTTGATTACGTTACTTATTTAAATGAGCTCGCATTTTATAATTTGAATACAACCCGGACCTTTACAGGGATTTACGTTGAGTCACAGGGCGCTTTTAATATCGAGAAGAACACCCTTGCGCCTGCTCATGGCAGATTTGTTTGTCCATGGGTCCGCAGCACTGAGCCGGGCTATAAGAATGGAGGGAATAAATTTGACCTTACAAAATGGGACGAATCATACTTTTCCAGATTAAAGGATTTTATTGCGCAGGCAGGCAGAAGAAATATTGTCGTGGAGCTCGACCTGTTCTCCAATTTCTACGATACCCTTCAATGGCAACTCTCCCCTCTGTATTATAAAAACAATATTAATGGCGTTGAAAGGATTGAAGACTGGAAAGAAGTATTGTCTTTAAGTCATCCCGGTATCCTGAAGATTCAGGAGGAAATGGCACGAAAGATCATTTCAGAGCTTAAAGAATTCGATAACCTGTATTATGAAGTCTGTAATGAACCTTATTTCGGAGATACTTCCGCTCTGAGGGAGTGGGAAGATCATATGACGGCTGTTGTGGCTGACGCGGAAAAAGATCTTAAGCTGAAGCATCTTATCTCCAATAATATTCAGAACGACTTCAAATTTGTACCTTCTCCCAGGCCGCATGTCTCAATATATAATTTCCATTACGCAAGCCCTCCACACACAGTTGCAGCCAATTACCATCTCAACAGTGTTATTGGGGATAATGAGACTGGATTTGACGGCATTGAGGATCTTCCATACAGAAGAGAAGCATGGGACTTTTTGCTGGCAGGAGGAGCTATTTACAATAACCTCGATTATTCTTTCACTACTGATACCGAGGATGGTACTTTCATAGTAAGAAAACCACAACCGGGCGGAGGCGGCAAATCTCTGAGGTTTCAGTTGAAAATTCTCGCAGATTTTTTTAACGGCATAGACTTCATCAACATGAAACCCGCTGGTAAAGACCTTATCAGGCTGGTTGATGCGGGTAAAGCAACTGTTAACGCACTCGCAAAAAGCGACCTGATCGCTATTTACATAAACGCCAATGATAAAGAAGTTAAATCAGCTGAAATTGAGATCGATCTTGCTCCGGGTAATTATGAACTGACATGGACCGATACCAGGACGGCTGAGAAAAGAAAGAGTGAGATTAAGGATCATAAAGGTGGATGGTATAAAGTTTCCACCGGTAATTTTTCTGAGGATATAACCCTGGTTTTAAAAAAGCAATAAGAATGAAAAAATTTTTAACCCTCTGCGCGTGTCTGCTTCCTGTTCTTGTATCAGCCCAGGAACCAGACAGTGCCTCAGCCTTGGCAGGTATGCTCAATGCTGAACGCTCATTCTCAAGATCTTCTGCCATGAACGGCAGGAGAGATGCATTTGCAGAGTTCCTGGCAGAGTATTCCCTGATCTATACACAGGAATGGATTCTCAACGGAAAGGAGTACTGGAGCAAAAGACCAGCAACCCCCGTAATCCTTAAATGGGAGCCTGAGTACATGGATATTGCGGATAGTCGTGATTTTGGAGTAAGCCTGGGCCCATGGGAAGCGCAGGAGTACCGTCCCGGCACAAAGCCACTCGGGACTGGATACTTTCTTTCAGTCTGGAGTAAAGAGGATGGAAAATGGAACGTCATGCTCGATGCAGGAATTACATGTCCCCCGCAGGCAGGAAAATTACACTCATTCTCCTTTCCGCCGGGAGACGACAAACCGGGACCATCTTTTGACACTCTTCACTACCAGGCAGTTGACCTGATGGATGCCGAATCAGAAATGTGTGATGCCTGGAAAAAAGATCCGGCATTCTCAACATATATTTCCTTCTTTGACAGCAGCAGCAGGTTTTTAAGGAATCGTCATCTTCCTTCTCAAAATCCTGATTCCCTTAAAAAATGGATGGATGAGACAGGTAAATCACTTGAATGGGAAGCAGAAGGATCGTCTGTCAGTACTTCATCTGACATGGCTTTTACATATGGAAAACTGAGCTTCACAGGCAAAAAAGGCCATTTCGTGAGAATCTGGCGGAAGGATCCCAAAGGAGTGTGGAAAATAATCATCGAGATGATGAATTATTAACTGAAGATCAAAGAAATAGAACACGGATGACACTGATGCGACGGACCGTCACTGTTAAAAAAATAGAACACGGATGACACTGATGCGACGGATCGTCACTGATTAAAAAAATAGAACACGGATGACACTGATGCGACGGATCGTCACTGATTAAAAAAATAGAACACGGATGACACTGATATGACGGATCGTCACTGATTTTGATCCGTGCAAATCCGTTAAATTCGTGTCATCAGTGTGCTATTAACTGGCGGGTTTCTCTGAAGAAATATCCCTAACTTTGAACTTTTCCTGAAAAATCTTCGTTTTAAGAGCAAAAAGAACGGATTCCGGATGAGGAAAGCCATTAAAATCATTCTAATCATTACCGCTGTAATTTTCCTGGGCGTTATTGGTTTTGTGCTGTCAGTTTATTATGGTGCATTCGGGCACCTTCAGACCAGGGAAGAATTATTGAATTACAAGAATGCAAATGCCTCGATTGTTCTCTCAGACGACGGCAGGCTTCTTGGTAAATATTTTTCTGAAAACCGTACAAATGTTACCTACGCAGAGTTGCCTCCCCATCTTATCAATGCACTGATTTCAACAGAAGATATCAGGTTCTTCAGGCATAAGGGGTATGATGTGAAGAGCTTTTTCCGGGTTTTCATTAAAACCATTCTCCTGAATAACAAAAGAGCCGGTGGTGGAAGTACAATTACCCAGCAGCTTGCAAAGAATATGTACGGAAGGAACAATTACGGCAGGCTGACGATTTATGTAAATAAGATCAAAGAAATCATTCTTGCCCGCCGCATTGAAAAAGCTTTCAGTAAAGAGGATATACTGCTTCTGTATCTTAACACGGTCTCATTTGGGGAGAATGTATATGGAGTTGAAGCTGCTGCACGTCGTTTTTTCAACAAGGAGGTTAAAGATCTGAATATTGAGGAAGGGGCAGTTCTCATAGGAATACTTAAGGCTAATAATTTCTACAATCCCCGCCTGTATCCTGAGAATGCAACACGAAGAAGAAATATTGTAATCAGCCAGATGAAAAAATACGGTTACCTTGATCCGGTTAAGGCTGACTCGTTAACTGCTCTCCCGCTGGTGCAGAATTATCTCAATTATGAAAGCCGGGGTCCGGCAGATTATTTCCTGTACCAGGTGAAAAAAGATGCAGCCGGTATTCTCGGGTCTGTAAGTACAGAAACAGGCAGAGAATGGGATATTGAGGAGGATGGTCTTGTGATTACCACAACACTCGATCTTACTTTACAGGAATATGCAAATAAAGCTTTTAAGGATCATCTTAAGATCATGCAGGAGAGACTGAATAAACAGTACAGCAGCTCATCAGGGAAGAGGGTTGCTGCGGAAGTTGCCGACAGGGAGCTAATGCGCCTGAACCTGGTTGACAGAGCATCTGAACCGAGTCTCCAGGAGTATGATGAGGATAGTACATTGAAGAGCCCCATTTCAGTCCGCGACAGCATGATCATGGCAATCAGGCTTCTCCAGGCAGGAATGCTGGCAATGAATCCTGTTACAGGAGAAATAAAAGCATATGTGGGAGGAATTGATTTCCGGACGCAGCCTTATGATCAAATCCTTGCACGAAGGCAGGTTGCTTCAACTTTCAAACCTATTCTCTATGCTGCGGCTTTTGAACAGGGAATTGAACCGTGTAAATTCCTTGATAATGATTCTATTACTGATACCGGCATTGAAGGCTGGAGTCCTCAGAATTTCGATCTTACATACGGTGGAAAATATTCACTTGCCGGTGCCCTGGTTCATTCAATGAATGTTCCGACATATAACCTGTATCTGAACACAGACTTCTCAAAGCTTGATACCCTTTGGCAGAATATGGGATTTTCATACACTTTGAACGATTACCCGTCGGTTCCGATGGGTACCGCTGAAGCTAATGTTCTTGAGATGACAGTAGCGTATTCAGTTTTCGCAAATGGCGGTTACAGGATATACCCTCAGAGTATTATCTCCATAAAAACATCGGAAGGAGAGGTGCTGTGGGAAAATGAATTCTCAAGACCCGAAAACAGGATTTTAAGCGGGAATACAACCATGCTCATGAGCGCTATCATGCGGAGAGTTATTACAGGTGGTACCGGTACACCTCTCATTGGCACTTATGGTGTTACTCTTCCATTTGCCGGAAAGACTGGTACATCCCAGGATTATGCCGATGCCTGGTTTGCAGCATTTAATCCTTCTCTCGTGATTGTAAGCAGGGTGGGGGCATCATCACCTGCAATTCATTTCAACAGCGGATCGAACGGGTCGGGAAGCACTCTTGCCTTACCCCTTGTGGCAAGAACCTTAAGGGAAGTGCAACAGAATAAGGAACTCAGGAAAGAGCTTATTTCAGAGTTCCCTGAAATCCCACCTGAAATAGCAGAACAGCTCGATTGTCCGGATTTCCGTGAAATAACCTTCTTTGAAGAGATAATAGATATATTCAAAGGCTCAAGAAGATTCTCCGAGAAAGAGATTCTTAAACCTGAGAAACCTTCTGAAACCCGCCCTGCAGAACCAGCCGGAGAAAAGAAGAAATCTATATTCAAAAGAATTTTCGGCAAAAGGAAGTAAATGAATAATAGAACACGGATGACACTGATGCGACTGATTTTCACTGATTTAGATCCGTGTTAATCCGTTCAATCCGTGTCATCAGTGTGCTATTCAGCTTAGCTTATTCTTCTGTTTCCCTGAAAAACTGAGCGCAGATCAGGCTTCTCGACAAAATATACAACTCCTAAATAGATTAAAATGAGCATGGTATGGAAGGCAATGCTTAATATCCGGTAATCTATTGTCACAAGAACATTCACAAAATATAGCCCGGTCGCAAGTCCAAGGTAAAAGAAGAATTTAGGGATATTATATTTTACAGGGTAGTATTTCTGGCCGACCAGGTAAGAAAGTACCATCATGCTCAGGTAGCAGATAAAAGCAGCCCAGGCCGAACCATAATAACCGTGCAGAATCTGATCGGCTGACCTCGGGATCCACCATAAATTTAGTGCAAAGGTAATAACAGCGCCAATTATCGAGAACCATGCTCCCCATATCGTCTTGTCTGCAAGCTTGTACCATACCGAGAGATTGTAATATACCCCGAGGAACAGGTGAGCCATCATAAGCATCGGTATGACTCCTCTGCCTTCATGATAATCTTTCCCAACAAGGATTGGCATAATAAAATCATCCAGGTACACCATTGTCCCGAGAAAAATGAGCGATACGGTAATTATAAAGTAATTCATCACCTCAGCATACACATCTTTCGCATTGTTCTGCTTTGCCTGTGCAAAAAAGAATGGTTCTGCGGCATACCTGTAGGCCTGGATGAATATTGTCATCAGTATCGCGATCTTATAACATGCAGAGTATATTCCAACCTGGTATTCAGCATCTTCGGGTGAAACAGGAAGAAGGTACCTGAGCAGCAGCCTGTCGAAGGTTTCATTTACTATCCCTGCCATTCCTGCAAAAAGTAAAGGAAAAGCATAGATGAGCATCTTACGCCAGAGCACCTTATCTATCTGCCACCGTACTGAGAATATTTCGGGAGTAAGGAGCGCCAGGACAAGCGCGCTCGAAATAAGGTTAGAAATAAAAATGTATTCAATATTCCAGTCTGGTCTGTAAATAAACCCAATTAGGTTGAGAAGTGAATCAGAGCTGATGTTTTTCAGTATCCATGGGCAAAGCAGGATAAAGAAGAGATTAAGCGCTATGTTGAGGACAATCCCTGTCATTCTTATCCTGGCGAATCTTCCCGGCCTGTTCTGCGCTCTCAACCTGGCAAAGGGTATTGCAGACAATGTGTCAAGGACCAGTATCCATCCGAACCAGATTACATATTTTTTCTGATCTGAATAATCGATGAAGCCGGCAATTTGCTCTGCGAAAAGTAGTACTGCCACAAGAAAAACAGATGTTGTAAGAAGAAGCGACAGCATACCCGTGCTGTATACTTTATCCCTGTTTTCATTCTGTTGGGAAAACCTGAAAAAAGCGGTCTCCATTCCATACGAAAGCATTACAAGGAGAAAAGCAGAATAGGAGTAAAACACGCTTACAGTACCATATAATCCGGGGTCAAACACCCTGGTATAAAGTGGCACAAGCAGGTAGCCGAGAATCCTTCCAAGGATCAGCGGTATTCCATAAACTGCAGTTTGTCCGGCTAGTTTTTTGATCGAGCTCACGTGTGCAAATATAAATATATAACTGAAACTAAATTTGCTTATACCATCAGATGTTTTCGTCAAACAAAAGCCTGATAATGTTGTTTTTCTAAATACGCACCCCCTTACTTATAATTACATGAGAACAGAAGCTTTGACAAAGACGAAATGGATTATTGACAAGTCTTTCTGTGAGTTCGGTTTCAGTGTTGATTACCTGAAAATAACCCGTGTAAGAGGTGTTTTCAGGGAGGCTGATGTAGTTGTTTACACCGATGGGAATGATTTCCTTGCTTCTGATGTTGAAGCAAGAATAGTAGCTGCATCTGTCGATACCCGGGATGAAGAAAGGGATTCTCTCCTGAAAGGCCCGGAATTCTTAGATACCGACAATTTTAAGCATATTGTTTTCATGGGCAAAAAGCTTGAGAAGACACGCATTGAGAACAGGTTTTTACTTCATGGTGTGCTTTCAATAAAAGATACTGCGGTTCCAGTAAGGTTCGAGGTTGGTTACCGTGGTACCATGAAAGATCAATGGGGTACTGAGAAGGTCGGGTTTTTTATTACCGGGCGCATCAACAGGAGTGACTTTAACCTGAACTGGAATGAAACGCTGGAGTCGGGAACGGTACTCATAAGTGATGAGGTTTCTGTCAGCTGTGAAATCCAGCTGATGAGATCCGAAACTGATTTATCCGATTAATAACAGATAATAAATTGTATGATCCATGGAAAGTAATTTAATCGAAAAAAATACTATTGCTGATTCCGGAGCATTAACCGGGCAGGAAACTATAATTCCTGAAATTGCAGAAAAAGAATCTTCAACCGAAAGGATTTACTATCCCACTGATAAAATAATGAATAATTCCAATGTCGGGGATTATGAAAAGCTCTATAATTATTCAATCACCCATCCTGAAGAATTCTGGAATGAACAGGCCGGTTTTCTGTCATGGTATAAAAAATGGGATCAGGTAGTAGATAAATCGAATGCTCCTTTCTACAAATGGTTTACAGGAGGTAAAACTAATATCATACTTAATGCTATTGACAGGCATCAGAATAATGCGAACAGGAACAAGCTCGCCCTGATGTGGGAAGGCGAGCCAGGCGATACCCAGACATTCTCATATCATGCCCTTAACCGGGAAGTATCGCAGTTTGCGAATATCCTGAAAAGCATGGGTGTCAGGAAAGGTGATGTTGTGACTATTTACATGCCCCAGATCCCTGAGCAGATCTTCGCAATGCTGGCATGCGCCAAGATCGGTGCAGCACATAGCGTTGTATATGGCGGATTCAGTCATGAAGCCCTTGCCGACCGGATCAATGATGCCAACAGCAGGGTTGTTATTACAGCCGATGGCGGTTACAGACGAGGCAAGGTTGTTGAAATGAAGAGTGTTGTCAACAAGGCAATGGAACTATCGCCGACAATGGAGATCTGCATCACAGTCAGGAGAACGGGCACTGAAGTCTATATGGAAAACGGCCGTGATTACTGGTTCCATGATCTGAAAGGACTGCCAATAGCTTCAGCCAAATGCGAAACCGAGCAGATGGATTCCAACGACATGCTTTTCCTTCTTTATACTTCAGGTTCAACAGGAAAACCAAAAGCCCTCATCCATACTCATGGCGGTTACAGTGTTTTTACCTCAACCACCCACAGGATGGTATTCGACATCAAACCGGAAGACCGGTATTGGTGCGCAGCCGACCCGGGATGGATCACAGGCCACAGCTATATTGTTTACGGACCTTTAATAAACGGCTCGACAATTATTCTTTATGAAGGCGCTCCAAATCATCCATATCCCGACCGCTGGTGGAAAATGGTGGAGAAATACGGAGTTAATATTCTTTATACTTCACCGACAGCCATAAGAGGATTGATGCGTTTCGGCAATTCCTGGCCAAACAGGAATAACCTGAGTTCATTACGACTTCTGGGATCGGTAGGTGAACCAATTAATCCTGAAGCCTGGAAATGGTTCCATCAGGTAGTAGGAGGTGGCAATTGCCCGATAATTGATACCTGGTGGCAGACAGAAACCGGCGGATTCATGATCTGTCCTCTTCCGGTTACACCCCTTAAACCCGGTTCTGCAACAAAACCATTTTTTGGGATAGAAGCAGGTATTGTGGATGAAAAGGGTAATGAGGTCAACCCCGGTGAAGAAGGTAACCTGGTACTCAAAACACCCTGGCCCGGACTTACAGCCGGAATTTATAAAGACCCCCAGAGGTTTCTCGATATTTACTGGACAAAATACAAGAAGCAAGGCTGGTACCTGACCGGGGATGCAGCAAAGAAGGATAAGGATGGGTATTACTGGATCATTGGCAGGACAGATGATGTAATAAAAGTGAGCGGATACAGGCTTGGCAGCGCCGAGATAGAAAGCGTGATGGCACGCCATCCCTCTATTGCCGAATCCGCTGCAATCGGTATTCCTCATCCTCTGAAAGGAAACGGAATACATATTACTGCAGTTCTCAGGCCAGGATATTCTCCATCAAAAGAGCTTGAACAGGAACTCGTTACTCATATGGTTGAACACCTTGGTCCCATTGCAAGACCTGAGCTCATAGTCTTCTCCGACCTTCTTCCAAAAACCAGGAGCGGCAAGATAATGCGCAGAGTTCTTAAGGCAAGGGTGATGGGTCTTCCCGAAGGCGATCTCAGCACAATAGAAGAATAACTCATAGAGAATAATTCCTGATATTTTTTTTAGTATGTTTATATTCCTGATCCCGTCGCCGGGTGATGAGATAATAAACATACGTTATGAGATCATTCTGTCTGACCATTTTACTGGTTCTTGCCGGTTGTTCCGGTAATCAGGAAAACTTAATCAGTTTTCAGGGAGATGACTCCCGCACAGTTCTTCTGTTCGATGATGAATGGAAGTTCTTCAGAGGCGATACATCGGATGCTGAGACCATGGATTTTGATGACGCCTCCTGGCGGGTCCTTGATCTTCCGCATGACTGGAGCATTGAGGATCTCCCCGGGAAAAATAATCCGGTTGATTCAAATGCTGCAGGAGGTCTTGATGCAGGATATCTTGTCGGAGGTACCGGCTTGTACCGGAAATCTTTCAGGTTACCGGATAACCTGGAAGACCGGAAGTTTCAGCTTCAATTCGATGGGATCTATATGAATTCCGATGTCTGGCTTAATGGGGAGCATCTTGGAAATCATCCTTATGGTTATACGAGCTTCCGCTACGACATAACTGAGAAACTTATAAAGGGAAAGACAAATATCCTGACTGTAAAGGTCAGAAATGAAGGCCATAACAGCAGATGGTACAGTGGCTCCGGGATATACAGGCATGTCTGGCTGACTGTTACAAACCCGCTTCATCTGGATCCATGGTGGAACTTCGTCCATTCATCAGTTATGAATGATTCGGCAACCATTCATATTGAAACCTCTGTCTTCAATGAAACAGATGAAGAAAAGGAGATCGTCCTGGTTTCCAGTGTTCTCGACAAAGCAGGGAATGAGTCTGCTAAAAGTGAATCAAGGCAGAAGGTTGCAGCAAATCGTAACATTGGACTAAGTAATAATCTTAATCTGAAGTCACCTGAGTTATGGTCAACAGATAACCCTGTTCTCTATACTGTTATAAATGAATTATACACCATTGCTTCAGACGGAACCATGAAGCTGATGGATAGGCTCGGGTGCACCACTGGCGTAAGATCGGTTGAGATCAATGCGAATGAAGGTTTTCTTCTGAACGGAAAACCGCTTGAACTCAAAGGCGCCTGCATGCACCACGACAATGGTCCGCTTGGAGCTGCAGCTTTCGACAGGGCTGAGGAAAGACGGGTAGAGCTGATGAAAGAAGCAGGATTCAACGCCATCCGCTGTTCTCATAATCCGCCATCGACGGCATTCCTTGATGCATGCGACAGGCTGGGAATGCTTGTAATAGATGAAAGTTTCGACATGTGGGCAGAACCAAAAAACCCTGACGATTACCACCTGTATTTCAGGGATTGGTGGCAGAGAGATGTCGAGAGTATGGTGCGCCGTGACCGTAATCACCCTTCAATTGTGATGTGGAGCATAGGTAATGAAATTCCCGAAAGAGGAAAGCCTGAAGGCGCTGAACTTGCTGCAATGCAGGTCAGCTCCATAAGGCAACTCGACACTAGCAGGAAAATTACTTCTGCAGTCAACAGCCTCGCTCCGGATAAAGATCCGTATTTCGCCACACTAGATGTGTGCGGGTATAATTATGCTTTTGATAAATATGTTCCTGATCACAAACGGCTGCCTGAAAGGATAATTCTCAGTACCGAGTCCTTCCCTCTCGAGGCTTTCGAATACTGGATGGCTGCTAAAGATAATCCCTGGGTAATCGGAGATTTTGTCTGGACCGGGTATGATTATCTGGGAGAAGCAAGCATCGGCTGGCTGGGATATCCGCATAACAAGAGCTTTTATCCATGGACACATGCATTTTGCGGAGATATTGACATTTGTGGCTTTAAGCGGCCGCAGTCTTATTACAGGGATGTTCTATGGAAAGACAACAAACAATTATCAGTTTTTGTGAAGCCTCCGGTACCGTCATTCCCTCTTAATCCTGATAAAGCTGAGTGGAGCAAATGGGAGTGGCAGGATGTTGTTCAGCACTGGAACTGGCAGGGATATGAAGATAAACCACTTGAGATAGAGGTCTACAGCTCGTGTGAAGAGGTTGAATTGTTTCTGAATGAAGCTTCGCTTGGAAGAAAGAAAACAGACCGGTCCGGCGAATTCATCGCGAAATGGAATGTCCCGTATAAGCCCGGAATCCTGGTGGCAAAAGGTTACAATGGCAATGAACCGGTAGCAGTAAATGAACTGAGAACCACTGGCGACCCCTTGTCACTCAGACTCACTGCCGACAGACAAACAATAAAATCGGGAGGTCAGGATCTTTGCTATATCATAGTGGAATTGACAGATAAAAATGGTCTGAGGAATCCATTGAGCAAGGACCAGGTTAGCTTTGTTATCGAAGGCCCGGGCATAATACAGGCAGTCGGCAGTTCAAACCCGATGGGAAATGAAAGCTTCACACAGCCTGAGAGAAAAGCTTACCAGGGCAGATGCCTGGTGATTATAAGATCAGGAAAAGAGAAAGGGGAGATCACCCTTAAAGCATCTTCACCCGCCCTCGGAACCAGTGAAATTAAAATAAATTCAATCTGAAAATATTCAACATGAAGAAGATCTTGCTTGTAATCCTCTCATTCCTGATAGTGGATGGTATCAATGCACAGGAGAATAAAGAACGGAAACCTGTTACACAGGTCCCTGTCATTGAGAATGGGCTGGCTCAGAGAATAAAAGCTTTTGAAGATCCGTCCGCCTGGATAAGGGAGGATCTGTGGGTTGAGACTGAATTCGATTCAGATGGTGATGGAAAACGCGACAGAATGCATACAGATGTGACAAGACCTGCCCAGACTGAAACTGAAGGATTAAAGTTGCCTGTTATTTTTGAATCAAGCCCATACTTTGCCGGTACCAGTACTGCTGACAAAAAGTATTTCTGGAATGTAAGGCATGAACTTAATACAAAACCTCCAAAGCATGAATATCCACCCCAGATAGAAAGAAAAGGGAAACGTCCGGTCATCTCAACAACCCAGACTTCATGGATATCTTATGGTTTCATCATTGTCCATTCATCAGCTCCGGGTACCGGCTTATCCCAGGGATGTCCCACTGTAGGAGGTAAGCCTGAGTTACTCGCTCCAAAGGCTGTGATTGACTGGCTGAACGGAAGAGCAAAGGGATATAAAACTCCTGATGGTAATGAAGAAGTGCAGGCTTACTGGACCACAGGTAAAGTAGGAATGATCGGCACTTCCTATAATGGGACGATCCCTTTTGCGGCTGCAACAACCGGGGTTGAGGGACTCGAAGCTATAATACCTGTTGCGCCAAACACTTCATATTATCATTATTACCGGTCAAACGGACTGGTCAGAAGTCCGGGCGGGTACCTTGGAGAGGATGTGGATGTTCTTTATGACTTTATTTATTCCAATCCTGATAATTGTGCTTATTGCGACAGTGTCATACGTGATGGCATGATGGCAAAAGGACAGGATCGCGTAACAGGCGATTACAATGATTTCTGGGCAGAACGTGACCTCATGAACTACATGAAACCGTTTAAGGCAGCTGTACTGATGTCGCATGCTTTCAACGACTGGAATGTTGTACCGAGTCATAGCTACAGGTTCATAAAAGTATTGAAGGAAAAAAGCATTCCCCTCCAGATTTATTATCACCAGGGAAGTCACGGCGGTGAACCCCCGGCCGCTATGATCAACAAATGGTTTACAAGATATCTTTTCGGAGTACAAAACAATGTGGAGATTGATCCCAGAGCCTGGATTGTACGTGAATCTGATATGTCGTCCAATCCGACATCCTATCCCGATTATCCTAATCCGGAAGCAAAGCCTGTGAAATTATTCCTTTCTCCGGGAGCTCCCGCGACAGGAAGCCTTCTAAAGGAAAAAACAAATAATAAGGGCATTGAAACTCTGACCGATAATTTTTCATTCACAGGGCAGATGCTCGCCCAGGCTGAATTTTCTGAACACAGGCTTATATATCTGACTCCGGAGCTTAAGGAGAGTGTTCATATATCCGGTGTTCCTTCAATAACAATCAGAGCCTCATCGGACAAGCCTGCTGTCAACCTTTCCGTGTGGCTTGTTATCCTGCCGGTATCCGGCTCAAGGAATCCTAAGATAACTGATCAGCTTATTACAAGGGGCTGGGCTGATCTTCAGAATCACGCCTCGCTTACAAAGAGCAGTCTTTTGGTACCCGGTCAGTTCTACGAGATGACATTTGATCTTGAGCCGGATGACCAGATCGTTCCGGCAGGAAAACAGATCGGGTTAATGATCTTTTCAAGCGATAAGGAATTTACACTTCAGCCTGAACCCGGGACAAAGCTCAGTGTTGATCTTAATACAACTTCCCTGACTTTGCCTGTTGTGGGTGGAGCTGATGGTTTAAAATTCTGATTTAGATGGAGTCGAAGATAATTATATCACAGATCATAATACTGGCAATTGTTGTCCTGATCGGTATAATAGCTGCAAGATTCAGGATCATAACAGAAGTGTCGAAGGATATGCTTTCGAAGGTGGTCTTCAACATATCCCTTCCGCTAATGCTCTTCACCAATTTCCTCAGGCTGGAAGCAACTCCTGAATTACTGGCAAACAGTTTTGTCGTGCTTATTGTATCCGGAGTCATAATCCTGTTCCTTCTGCTCCTGGGCTGGATCGCAACCAGGCTGTTCCATCTGAAAGGCCGGGAAGCCGCCATCTTCAAAACCCATTCAATGTTCGGGAATACGATCTTCCTTGGATTTCCTTTGATCTTTGCGCTTTTCGGAGAAGAAGGCCTGCTCTATGCAACGATGTTTCAGCTTATCTCAAATATTATAATGTGGACAGTCGGGGTGATTGTACTCACCTATGGAGAGGGGGTTGACTGGAAGAAGAGTATGATGAGGGTTCTTAATCCGAATACAATTGCCATTGTTGCCGGTTTCTTTTTCTTCCTGTTATCAATTAAGCTTCCACGAATTATTCTTCAGCCGTTATCGGAGCTTGGTTCGGCAAACACATGGTTATCGATGTTATATATCGGCGCCATGCTCTATTTTTCGGGCGCCGGATCATTCCTGAAGATCAAAAGTGTATACATACTGAGCTTCAACAGGCTTATTCTTGGTCCCTCGCTGCTTATTTTTTTCTTTTGGTTATCAGCGGCCTTTGGTCCTGGGAATCCCGATAAGCTTGTTCTTTCGGTGGTGATCCTCCAGGCATCAATGCCCTGTATGGCAAGCGTGGTGATCATGGCAAGGGAGCTCGGCGCCGATGACCGTCTCGCCGTGGGAAACGTGTTTGTTTCAACGATATTCAGCATTCTCACATTGCCTTTTGTACTGATTGCTATAAACAGGTTTTTGTAAAGACCAGCATTGTCGTTAATCCCCTATGGAGAAGATTGTGCCTGCTGCGTGTTATCATGAATTGAGCATGATATTTTTTAAAATGAGTGTTATGAGAAGAAAGTCTTTATTTCGGATAATTGCAGTTGTGCTTTTAGTGATTCCGGCGCAGCTGCGAATTCACAAACAGGGAAGGTGCCGCCATTCAGAATGATGCAGAGTGATGGGAAAGTTTTTATGGCACAATATCTTCCGGTAAATAAGCCGATTGTTATTATCTATTTTTCACCGGATTGTGAAGAGTGTCAGAAACTCACTCAAGAGCTCCTGAGAAGGATTGATGAATTCAGGAATGTCTCATTTGCCATGATAACCTATCAGCCTGTAAAAACGATGACTGAATACGTCAAAAAAAACAACCTGGCGGGTTATGAAAACATCTTTATCGGAACCGAGTACCCCACACTTTTCGTCCGGGATTACTACAATATTATGCATTTCCCGTTCATGGCCTTGTATAATAAGAACGGTGACCTGGTACGGAAATACACCGATAAGGAAGTTAACCTGGATGATCTGCTCTCGAGAGTAAAATCACTCAAATAAGAATATTAAGAATCGTTGGTTTTTAAACCGCAAAAGTGCCCCCTGAACCTATAGTGGACGCTCTTAAGTGCCGCGGGGTGGTATTTAGGGGTGAGTCATATAGTTGACTCACAACTCAAATTTAAAAATGGATTTCTTTGCGACTTTGCGTCTTAGCGAGAAACATTAATTTTGCATTATGAATCAGCTCGGGAAAATATTGATCTTAACCGGGATAATTCTTGTTATTGCCGGCATCATTGTGTATTTTGCAGGTGATAAACTCAGTTGGATTGGCCGTTTACCCGGTGATATCCGTATTGAAAAAGAAAACACCCGTATCTATTTCCCCATCACCACCATGATCATCCTTAGTGTGTTATTATCGCTCATAATGTGGATAATCAGGAAGCTCTTTTGACTCCTCATTAACAGGTGACCGTTTTTAAATAATAAAGCGATGACCAAATCATCGCTTTACTGTTTATAAGAGAAAGTCCTGAAAACATAAAAAAGTTATTTACAGAAAACCGGCTATTTAATTGATTTCAAAGCTCCATCCTTTGAATAATATATTTTTGGTCCCCGCCTGGCTATCTGCATTTCGATATTATAATTTCTTTCAAGAATTTTGTCTTCACCCCGGTAATTTATGTATTTCTCCTTTTTTTCCTTTTTCTTCATATCCTTCTGTTTAAGGGTTTTTGCTTACTGAATAATGCAAAAGTAAACATCGGTAATTTACTCTCACTATCCTTTATCAAACGTGGTACGCCATATTGTCAAACTTTTCAGAAGTTTCGTCATAACTGAGTTTGTTATGATACCTTTTACTTGCTTCTCCCGGGTATTTACCGTGTGAATAAACGGGTAATTTTCTGCCCGGAGCAGGTACAATTCTTCAGGATTTAAGTGAAATTCCTGATAAAATCGGGTGTCATAAATTTCATTGACAGGTGACATCCACATGTTTACGCTGCCATTCGACATATACATTTGTATCATCAGGGGAAATAACGCGGGGATTTTTTAAAACTAAAAACAAACAAATCAATTATGAAAGCACAAAAAAATTCACGGGGAAGAATTAAAGTGCAGCTTTTTGTTCTGCTGATCCTGTCCGGTATGTTGTCCGGAGCATGCTCGCATCAAACATGTTTTGCATACACAAAGCCTACTCACAGGATGGTAAAAGAGAAATCAAAAAGAGACAGGAACAAGGGCGCCAGGAATATAATGTTCCCGGTAACTTCATATAAAATTGAGAAGAACAAACCTGTTGATCACATCTGAATCCTCAATGCACTAACAGCTTAGCAGTAATAAATACATCAGCATTTTACATAAGGGATGCTGAATGTGAAAGTACTTCCTTTTTCTACTTCGCTGTCAACCCATATTTTGCCTCCATGCCTTGAGACAAACTCCCGGCAGAGCACAAGGCCAAGTCCGGAACCAGGTTCATTCTGGGTACCGGGCAAAGATATTGTCTCTTCTTCACTGAAGATTTTCTTAACATTCGGGGCATCAATTCCTATACCTGAATCCCTGACTTCAACAAGCATATCATTCTTTACCTTAATTGCCCGGATATAAATTTCTTCACCGGGTCTTGAATATTTAATGGCATTTGCTATCAGATTTCTTAAAATAGTGCTTATCATATCCTTATCTGCACAAACATGAATTTCCTCAGGTATCATTTTTATAATTTTTATGTTTTTTTTATCTGCATACGCAGACATGAGTTCAACAGATTCATTTATCAGGCCGGTGATATCCACCATTCTCAGGTTCAGCTTGATCTTGTTCGTCTGTATCTTAGACCATTGAGCCAGGTTTTTTATGAGATCCAGTGCAGAAAGAGAGGAGTCATGTATGATTTCAGCAAATCGTACAGTGTTTGTATAATTGCCTTTTTTCAGATCTTTAATGAGGAAATCAGAGAATCCGACGATACTCACAAATGGATTTGTGAGGTCATGGGTAATGATTGATACAAACTTGTCTTTTGTTGAGCTCAGCTCTTTGTAAAAGCGTGTGTGCTGACTTCGCCACAGGTAAAAAATCGTAGTAATGAATGCTATTATAAATAACAGGGCTATAATTGAAACCAATACAGTCTGTTTATACAGGAAGGCAAGCGCCTCCTGTTTGTCGACCTTTGCCACAAGAAACCATGGTGAATTAGGGATCTTCCTCAGATATGACAGAACCTGGTTATTCCTGTAATCCCGTCCTTCAAAAAAACCGGATTTTCCTTCAACTGCCAAGCGCGGCCGGAAGAGTCTTATCGTAAATTGATTTTTTAAGTGGTTTCCCGAAGGTGTTACTTTTATTATTCAGATAAGTGACACTGTCTCCATCGCGCCTTATCAATAATATTTCTGCTGTGCGTGAGGGTGTTGACCACATACTTATCGCCGGAAATAAGGTGATCTCTGGATCGATCCTCAGAATTATTGTCCCGAATTTCTTCAGCCCTGTGCTGTCATGCGGAATTATGGGGATCATCATATCGATATGAATGCCGGGCATATCATTTGAATAATGCAGATCGGAAAACTCTATTTCTCCCGATTTGAATTCACCGAATGGTATGAATTTTATTTCACTTGTAGCGGATTCCGGGTAATTGTATCTTATCCGGCCGGTGTTATCGACAATTACAATGCTGTGATAATCATAATCTTCAATGAATAGTTCCATCCTTTGCTGCAGCTCTTTCCCGAATCGCTCATTGATTGAATCCTCAAGAATGTAATATGCGAGTCGGCCAACAGGAACCAGTCTCCCGATGATGTAGCCATCACGGATATGCTCCTGCCTCCATTTCCTTATTTCTTCAGCTTTCAGGGAAGTTACAAGGTCGAGTTCATTGTATGTTCGTGTCAGAATTTTTTCTTTCTGGATCTGGTAAAAGAATACTGCACCAAGGATTATCAGTAGTGATGCCACCAGGATAAGAATCAGCAGTGGCACCGGAAATCTGTCTCTTGAAGTAATTACCATTCATGTAAATTAATATTACTTCATATTAGTAAAACAAAGAACTACTTCATTAAGTTCCTGAAAATTAAGATATGCAAGCATCCTCGCAATATTCAGGCACTCCGCTCATCTCGTGCTTCCTGCTCCATTTTCAGATTTAAGATATCTTTCCTTGAGCTTATCTTCAACTTGGAATATATGCTGGTCAGATGCGATTTTACAGTACTCAGTTCTATACCCAGAACTTCAGCAATTTCCTTATTTGACTTCCCTTCGAGCACAAGCCCGTATATTTTTCTCTCCTGAAGACTTAAGTCCTGAACGACATTTTTTCTGTCACGCTTTCGGAGTTTGATCGCCAGGCAAATCAGAAATCCTGTTGTGAATGATACAATTGCGATTATTGAATTTTGTTTATAGCGGTTGGATATGGCTGGAATTTTTTTCCTGAAAGCATTAAAATAAGTTGTATTCTCCTTTCTCCACTTAAAAAGGAAATTCCTGTAAAATTCCTGGTTGACAGGATAATTTTTTTCAAAATCGCCCATATACACAGCATACAGTGATACAAGTGCATTTGAACAGGTATCGGCAATGATCCTGAGTTTCTCAAATACAGCTTTTTTCACAAGGTCATTCTTTACAACGGAGCCAAAAAGAGCTGTGGAATCAAGATATGTGGAAATCTCATTGATCTGCCTTATCATGCTATTCGGATAATAACCGTCGGCATAAACATTCTTTATGAATTCCCCTTCGGAGCGTTGCTTTACTGATATCCTGGAATTTTTACCGGTGATCAGGAAAAAGTGATTCTCATCTTTGCCTCCGATATTCAGGGTTGCCGGGGGATCGCTTTTCTTTGAGAAATGTATTCTGAAAAGATTGTCTCCTTCGGGAAAGTACCGGGTATCAAAGAAAAAATTACCTGAATTATCGAGAGGCGCCTCGTCGATGATCATTTCATTTGACATGGAGTACATTTTATCCAGGTCGGGGATAAGAGAGAGATATACTACGGGCCTCCATAATGAAGTGTCAATCGAGATCTTTCCACTTAATCCGGGTTGTGAAAATGCATCTTTATAAAGAAAGAGGACCAGGATAACAAGAGCAATTTTAAATTTTGTCATTTTTCATCTAATAGAAAATGCTGTTACCCCTCTTGTTAAATTAAAATCAATGAGACCAAAAGCATCTTTTGTTATGATTTTGGCTCTCCACATTCCCCTCACTGGTAACTTAACATACCTGACCAAAGTACCTGATGCATTATATGTGTATACTTTGCCTCTTACCATCTCAGTTTCCTGTTTACCTTCCGGAACAGGAAGGCCGGCGATTGAAAAGTTACCGTATTTTTCTCCAAAGGGATCAAGTAACTCAATTGTAAGTTCACCGGTATTAATATATGCTTTAATTTCGAAGTTAATATAGCTTAAGCTGTCTCTCAACGGAAGGGTTACTTCGCGTTCGCCTGATTCCCCTTTCAGCTGAATTTGTTTAATCGGAATACTTTGTCTTATACTATCCTGCGAGTAAATAAAGGCCGGATGAAAAGTTAAAGTTATTAATATTATAACTGACAAGATGCTTCTTTTTTTCATGTTAGTAAATTTGTGAGATCCAAAATACTCTTTTGCTTCGAATCCGTTATGGTCATAAAAGTAGTAATGCAGGATGAAAAAAGTCGGGTTTTAAGGGGATCAACCAGGAAAAGCAATATTAATGTTAGATTTGTTAATAATGGAAAGTTTTAAAGAACGTGCCAGGAGGCATCAGATACGTTTCAGAGAAGATGTTCTGAAAGTTGGTTATAATGAGTCTGAAACCATCCTGAAGGATATTGATGCGCAGCAGGGACTCATATTCTTTGATGGTTTCAGAATCTTTGAAGCGGCCCAGGCGAGGTATCCTCATTACAAACTTCAGCAAGCCTGTTTTGCCAACATGCTCAGGAGCGAACACATCCCGTTCAACTTCTTCATTCCGATATCGAAGAAACCGGAGTTTGCCAGGGCTATTCTGAACAGTTTTCTTGGAGGAGCAATAAATGTTATTACAGATATCCGTATCGAATATACGCCTGATCCGGAGAAAGCTCTCCCGGGTAAGACTTCTTTTGATGTTTTTATTGAATACAGGCATGCTAAAAGAGGATATGGTATACTTGGCATTGAAGTCAAATACACGGAGAAAGAATACCCTCTGATGAAAGGATCAAAGGAAAGCAGGGAGATTAATCTGGAGACATCCGTGTACAACACTCTCACAGTTAAGTCAGGGCTATACAGGCAAGAAACCATACCCCTGCTGAAGACTGATAAATTCAGGCAGATATGGAGTAATCAGCTCCTGGGTGAAAGCATGACGAAAAAGATCAACCCTGAGTCCAAATATGAATATTTTACTTCAGTCATCCTCTATCCGGCAGGTAATGAACATTTCAGTACAGTTATTCCACAATATAAAGAGTTTCTTCTCCCGGGTAATGAATCGTCATTCTTTGGGATTACGTATGAAGAATTCATTAAGGCAGCAAAGCCACATACCGATGATGCTGAATTCATTCGTTGGCTTCAGTATCTTGAAGACAGGTATATTGTAAAATAACAGCAACAAGGAGTTCCCCGAGGTTTTTTGTTTCATTAACTCTAAGATCCTGAGGTTCCATCATCAAGCATACCGGAAAGGATTATTATCTCCTTATCAGAAGGAACAATGCAGGTTAGTGAAGTATGTTTCTGAATAAATCCGGCAAGATTAACGGCGTTGGAGCTGACAGACATGTGCACTACAGCCAGAACTGCTGCATCGATCGTTTTCGGTAATGCACTCAATACACGGCTCATTGCCGTAATTCCTCCGGTGCTGGCTCCGACGACGATCAGATTTTTTATCCCGGCAAGCACTTCAAATATTATCTTATTAACAAACATTATATTCATATAAAAGTTTATAATAATTACGAGGGGTGCTCAGAAACCTGGGAGATGCAATTTTTATGTCAATCAGAAGTGTCAGACTGCAGTGAAAAGCCAAGTAAAGAATTGAGCTTTAAGACAACCTCCACCATTACTGAAGGCGGAGTTGCTGATTACAATTGGTTTTAACTTTGCAGATATAAAGAAATTAAGTAACTTTTCCGCATCCGGGATGAATGCCGTAATATTTTTTAAATGAAGCAGAGATCCGGCAGCGCTGGTGAGAGAATTTTTATTCCGAAGTCAGCAAAATTAGCCATAGTTGCAATTGGCGCTTCAGCAGGAGGGCTGGAGGCATTGGAACAGTTTTTCAGCAATATGCCGGAAGGCGCGGGATGGCTTTTGTGATAGTTCAGCACCTTGATCCGAATTATAAAGGGATGATGCCTGACCTGATCCGGAAAGTAACAAAAATGAAGGTTACACAGGCTTCTGATAACCTGAAGGTTAAGCCAGACACAGTTTATGTAATTCCTCCCAATAAAAATATGTCCATCCTTAAACGGGCGACTGCATCTGTTTGATTTTGCTGAGGTACACGGGTTAAGATTACCAATTAACTTCTTCTTTCATTCCCTTGCTGACGATATGGGCGAAAAAAGCATAGGGATAATTCTTTCAGGCATGGGATCAGACGGCACTCTGGGCTTGCAGTCCATTAAAAACAGGGGAGGACTGACAATGGTGCAGGAACCATCCACTGCCAGGTACGACAGCATGCCGAAAATGCAATCAAATCGGTGCAGGTCGATGTTGTAGCCCCCGCAGCTGAATTACCGCTGAAACTGATTTCAATACTTAAAGGAAATATAATCCTTGCACAGACTGATGATCAGGACATCTGATTTTCAAGGATAAGAGTTCACTTGAAAAAATAGCACTTCTTATAAGATCGAAAACAGGACATGACTTCTCGCAATATAAGAAAAGCACTATTTACCGCAGGGTTGAACGTCGCATGATGGTTCATAAAATAGACAATATTGGAGCTTATATAAGATTTCTCATGCAGAATCCGGAAGAAACGGAGATTCTCTTTAAGGAGATTGCTGATCGGTACAACAAGTTTCTTCAGGGACCCTGAATTATGGCAATTACTGAGTCAATGAAATCTTCCCGGCTATCATTAAAAAAAACCTGATGGATACACCTTGCGTTTATGGATTCCAGCTTGTTCCACGGGGAAGAAGCATATTCCTATGCGATCGCTCTCAGTGAAGCAATTGACAGCATTAAACCAAAAAATATCGCATGCCAGATCTTTGCATCTGATCTTGACAGTGGTGCGATAGAAAAAGCCAGGAGAGGGAATATACAATGAAGGAATAGCTGCTTCTGTTTCCTGTGAAAGGATTAACAGATTCTTTACAAGAACCGGAACATTTTACAAGATCAACACTGAAATCAGGGAAATGGTGATCTTTGCCGTTCAGAATGTAATCAGCGATCCTCCATTCACGAAAGTTGACATTATCTCCTGCCGGAACTGCTTATTTATCATGAACAGGATCTGCAGACGAATACTTCTTTCCCTTTTTCATTACAGCCTTAACCCGGAAGGATTACTTATTCTTGGTACATCTGAAACCACGGGTTCGCAATCTCATCTCTATCGATCCTGTGGACTCACGATTCAGGGTATTCAGGAAGAGGCCATTGAACAAGTACGAATTATTAGATTTTCCAAAATCAAGTGCAAGATCAGAAAAACTATTCTAACAAAATTGCTATACCAGTGAAATCCTTTGACAACATTCAGACATTAACCGATAACCTAATCCTTCAGCAGTATTCACCTGCCGGGGTCCTTGTAAACAGCGAAGGCGATATAATTTATCTGACCCGCCGATCGGGTAAGTACCTTGAACCTGCAGCAGGAAAAGCCAATATGAATATATTCTCGATGCTGAGAGAAGGATTCGCACCGAGTTCCCGGTTGCCTTCAGAAAAGCTGCCAGGAGTTTTGAGAAAGTCATTTTAAAAAATATTAAAATCGGAATCTGGGAATGACACACAGCTTGTTGATGTCATCATGCAGAAGATTGAAAAGCCTGCAAGCGCTCAAAGGATTGATCCTTATTGTTTTCATGGATGTTATATACTTCAAGGATATATCAAAAACGGATCCGGAAAAAAGACAAATGTCGAGATCAGGGAAATGGAAACAGAGCAGCAGAGATTGAAAGATGAATTGCAGAGCACACTTGAAGCAATGAAGGTTTCCGAAGAGGAACTGAAATCAGCCAATGAGGAACTGCAGTCAACCAATGAAGAGCTTCAGTCAACCAATGAAGAGCTGACCACTTCCAAGGAGGAGCTGCAAAGTATGAATGAAGAGCTGCAGACTGTCAATCTTGAACTGATGAACAAGGTTGATGATTTTACTGCAATATCAAATGATATGAAGAACCTGCTTGAAAGCACTGAAATAGCCACATTATTCCTTACAAAAGACTTCGGATAAGAAGGTTTACTTCAGGCATGAAGAAGATATTTAATCTCATTGAACAGGATCTTGGCAGACCATTAAGCGATCTTACATCAGAGCTTGTTTATGAAGATTTAGTAAAGGACATGAAGGAGGTGCTTCGTACTCTTGTTTTCATTGAAAAACAGGTCAGTGTCAGAAATCAGGTATGTGGTATTCGATCAGGATCATGCCATACAGAACCACAGATGATAAAATTGACGGACTTGTGCTGACATTTTCTGATATTACAGTTGCTAAAAAACTGGAAGCAGAACTCAATAAAACTATATCTGATTTAAAAACAGGATAAAACAGGAATGATATGGAGAAAAAGAAATCTTCAGCCGGAAACGAATTCCGCAAAAAAGCTGAATCCAGGCTTAAAAAGCAGAATGCCTGAATCAGCTGGATTTTCTGAACAAGATCCTGCAGAGCTGCTGCATGAATTACAGGTGCATCAGATTGAGCTGGAGCTTCAGAATGAAGAACTGAGACAGCAAAGAGACAGGGCAGAGGAAGCAATCAAGAAGATACTGCTGACCTGTATTCGGAGATATATGATTTTACCCCAGTTGCATATTTCTCCTTTTCCCGTGAAGGTATAATCCTTGAATCAAATTTCAAAGCTTCGGAATTGCTGGGCATTCCGAGATCATACCTGAAGGACAGAAATTTCAGGAGCTTTCTTCCATTGGACATGAGGATTACTTTCAATGAATTTCTGGAAGAAGCATTTACTAAACCAGGGAGAGTACAATGTGAGATTAAATTAGTTAAATCCGACCGTTCCTTTGCATACCTTATTCTTGATGGCACACTTTCTGAAAATGAAGAAAAATGCCTTGCTATGGCAACGGATATAACTGAGCTCAAAAAGACCCAGGAGGATTTAATAAAGAGCGAACAAAGATTACATTCATTGTTAACAGCCAGTTCGGAATTATTATACCGTATGAATGCTGACTGGAGTGAAATGCTCCAGCTTAACAGTAAGGGATTTCTTTCAAATACTGAGAAACCAAATAGAAACTGGATGAAGGATTATATTCCACCTTCAGACGAACCGATAGTAACTGAAAAAATAAACGAAGCAATCAGGAAAAAGTCAGTTTTTGAACTTGAACACCGCGTAAACCAGGCAAATGGAAGCCTGGGATGGGTTTATTCCCGTGCAATACCGATAATAGACCAAAGAGGTGAAATAGTCGAATGGTTTGGTGCTGCGAGTAATATCACTGTACGAAAAGAGTTCGAGATATCATTAATGGAAAGCAACCGGATTATAAAAGAACAACTTGCGGAAATCGA
Organism: uncultured Bacteroidota bacterium; assembly: GCA_963744745.1. Lineage (GTDB taxonomy): Bacteria > Bacteroidota > Bacteroidia > Bacteroidales > VadinHA17 > LD21. The sequence continues at coordinate 1,771,044 of CAVUVD010000014.1, forward strand.
AAATCTATACAGGAATGTGCCTGTCGGGCTATGCGTTTTAGACCTGGATCTCCATTTTCTCAGGATCAATGAACGCCTTGCAGAATTAAACGGCATCCCGGCTAAGGAACATATCGGAAGAACCGTTGCTGAAATCGTGCCGGACCTGTCAGAGTTAGCATCTGATATTGTTAAGAAAATTCTCTCTACCGGGAAGCCCCAGCTGGCAATAGAGTTGTCGGCTACTACTTCTGCTCAGCCTGGCGTCATAAGATATTGGTCTGAGAACTGGTCGCCGGTTAAAAATGATGACGGTGAGATAATTGCAATTAACGTAGCTGTTATTGAAATAACAGAGCAAAAGCATACTCATGAAAAATTAAAAAAGAACCAGGTTAAGCTCAGGAAAGCAAAGCTGGACCTCGAGCAGTCGAAGAAAAAGCTGATGATCGCACTTGAGAGCGGAAAAATCGGTCTTTGGGAGTGGGATGTGGCAAAAAACACAACAACATGGGACAGCAAAATGGAAGAAATGTTCGGGCTTGATCCGGGTACATTCGACGGGAAGCATTCCACCTTCGAAAATCTTGTACATGAAGATGATCTTCCGCAAATACGAATTTCAATGAGGAAAGCGCTTACCGAAGCATCTGATATGGAACTGGTATACAGGACGAAAGAACGGGCTGGTAAGAGCAATTACATAATGTCCAAAGCAATTATCATAAAGGACAGTTTGAAAAATCCTGTAAACGTTATCGGTGTATGTTTCGATGTGACAAGAATACAGGAAGGAGCAGAGAAGCATATAGTAAAATTGAATGAAGAATTATTACGATCCAATAATGACCTGAGGCAATTTGCCTATGTTGCTTCCCATGACTTGCAGGAACCATTGCGGATGGTTTCGAGTTTCATGCAATTGCTCAGGAATCGTTATAGCGACAAGCTTGACCAGGATGCCAGGGAATATATAGAATTTGCTGTTGATGGTGCGAAGCGGATGTATGAGCTGCTTAATGCATTGCTAGCGTATTCTAGTGTGGTAATTATTAAGTTGGTATACTAAATAATAATTTTTATCTTTGCCTTCATGGCAAGGAAATCAATACACTACAAGGTTACAGAACAGCAGCGTGAAGAATTAGTAACAATGCAGCGTTCTTTGAAACTTCAAAAACGATATGTTGACAGAGCTAAAGTGATCATTTCTTAGCTCAGAAGGCTTGACCATAGACCAGATAATGGATCAAACAAAATTGAGTCGACGAGCTGTAAATAAATGGCGTCAGAGATTTAAATCTGATGGTATCGATGGGTTAAAAGATGCTCCAAGGAAAGGAAAGCTTCCTGTTATTAGCCAGGAGAAAAAGCTGCTTGTGATCCAGAAAGCATGTTCCAAGCCTGAAGGGGGTTACACCAACTGGTCACAGGCCAGAATAGCAAAGGAAGTTGGAATAAGCTAGAGCAAGGTTTTTCAGATACTAAGAGAAACTGACTTAAAGCCGCATAAAACTGAGTACTGGTGCGGTAAAAGTCCAGACCCAGAGTTTGAAGCCAAGATGATTGCTATTGTTGGTCTTTACATGAATCCTCCTGAAAATGCAATTGTTTTGTGCGTTGATGAAAAGACACAGATCCAAGCCTTGGATCGTTCTCAGCCAATGCTTCCTTAAAAACCGGGACAACCCAGACGATTGACTGCAACGTACAAAAGGAATGGGACTGTTGCACTCATTGCAGCCTTAGCAGTTCATACCGGCGAAATCACTGCCAAAACTGTGACATCAAACACTACAGAGAACTTCCTTAAATTCCTCAAGAAATTTGATCGAACATACACAGGAAAAACATTACATATCATAGTGGACAATCTTCCGATACATAAGAACAAAGAGGTAGTAAAATGGCTGGAAGAGAAAGCGGAAGTTCAGGTTCCATTTTACCCCCACTTACTCATCCTGGCTCAACCAAGTGGAGATATGGTTTAACATCTTGACAAAGGACGTTATCAAAGGTGGTATATGGAAATCATCATCCCAACTCTCAGATCAACTCATTGAATACGTGAAAACTTATAATGCAACAAGAGCAAAACCATTTGAATGGACGTATACCGGAAATCCATTAAAAATATAGTATACTTTCTATGTAATTATCACACTAGAGTCCATACAAGGGAGCATGAATTCACCAAAACAGATATGAAGGAGGTTGTTGAAAGAGTAAAAAACAATCTTGGTCTTATTATCAGTGAATCTGATGCCGAAATAAGCTGTGATGTACTTCCGGTTGTGCTTGCCGATGATAATCAGATGATTCAGGTCATGCAGAACCTTGTTGAGAACGGAATTAAATTCAATACCGGTAAGCCAAGAATTTCTATCACTTCTGAGATGAATGACAGTAGTGAATATTTAATCAAAGTCTCTGATAATGGAATCGGCATAGATTCGCAATACCATGAACGGATATTCAGGATTTTCCAGAGGCTGCACCAGTCTGCCGATTATAAGGGAACAGGCATCGGACTGGCAATCTGTAAACGCATTATCGAACGCCATGGTGGAAGAATCTGGGTTGAATCTACTCCGGGCAAAGGATCTACTTTTTTCTTTACAATTCCCGGTTAAAACAAAAATCCCGCAGTGTGCTTGGGGATTTTAACTCTAAGTACTCTAGCGCACTCTAGGCACTCCAGGCACTTCCCTGAGGGATTATTCGCTTCGCTCATGATCCCTCGGGGGGAGCTTCAAAGGCATCAAATAAGTCCGCTCTCCGAGCGGTTTTTGTTTTATTCAAATTGCTCGCTCGTGCTGAGGCACGGCTCGCACTATGAATAAAACAAAAATCCCGCAGTGAACTGCGGGACTTATTTGATGCCTTTGCGGAGAAAGAGGGATTCGAACCCCCGGTGCCTTGGATAAAGCACAACGGTTTTCAAGACCGCCGCATTCGACCGCTCTGCCATTTCTCCCTTCGACCTCCGTAGCTTTAGCGAAGGAGGTATTCGACCTCCGTAGCCCCTAGCGAAGGAGGTATTCGACCTCCGTAGCCTTGGCGAAGGAGGATTCGACCTTGTTTTTAAGAACGCCGCCGCAAATATAATGCTTTTTGCCTTTTCATCATCCTGCATAGCATCATTTTCAGCATAAAAAACCTTAATTGATTAAAAATCAATTTTATAGCCAATTTATTAACAGGATATGAACAGCTGAAAAATAAAGAAATGCTTCAAGTCCTCATTTTATGAGGCTGAGATGCAGTTAAATAAAAACACCTGTTTCGATAAACAAAACTCTCATTTCAGCCTAAAAGTGCCACTATTTGTGGAAAAACGGCAAAATAAATTTGCATATGATGATAAAAAAAATAAATTTGTATTCAATTAGTAAGATTGGTCTAACCCTTAAATCTTTCATTATGACAAAAAAAGAATTAGTTAATGCCATTGCTGCTGATGCAGGTCTTTCCATTAAAGATGCTGGCAAAGCATTGAATGCTTTTGTTGTAGCATTCGGAAAATCAATGAAAAAAGGTTCAAGAATTCAGCTTCCCGGTATGGGCACATTCAAAGTTGACAAAAGAAGTGCAAGAGTTGTTCGCAACCCGCGTACCGGCCAGAAACTGAACGTACCTGCTAAAAAAGTCGTTAAATTCAAAGCAGCTCCGGCACTTAACAAAGGCCTTTAATCTTACTGATTAAAATTGCATTAGGGGTGTTTCTTACTACACCCCTTTTTTGTTGCTTTATTTTGGTTGCCTTTGGCCCACGATAGTGAAAAACTAAACTTTTTTTATTAATTTTGATACGATGAAATCCCTTCATAATCCGTTTGTTATGAATTGTATAATAGTCGATGATGATAAGCTGAGCTGCAAGATAATTGAAGGGTATGTACACAAATATTCCACACTTAACCTTGTAGGTATTTATAATGACGCTATCGAAGCCCGCAACATTCTGACCAGGAGACGGGATATCGATCTGATCTTCCTTGATATTATGATGCCGGAAATGGATGGGTTCGACTTCATCGGAAGCCTCGAAACACCTCCTAATATTATTATAATATCATCCGCTGAAGAACATGCACTGAAAGCCTTCGATTTTAATGCAGTCGATTATCTCCTGAAACCCGTTTCATATTCAGATTCTGCAAAGCTATTGACAAGACTGCAGAAGTATTTCACAAGGAAAGATGTTCCAAATACCGGTGATGAGGAGATTTTCATTAAAAGCGGATCATCACTTGTCAAACTGAAAATAAGGGATATTATTTATGTTGAAGCCCTGGAAAACTATGTTACAGTCAATACAAATGATGACAAGTATACAATTCATTTTACAATGAAGGCGATTGAAAGCCAGTTGCCTTCAGGTATGTTTATCAGGGTCCACAGATCGTATATTGTGAATAAGACAATGATCCAGTCGATCAGGGAAAATACCCTTGAGCTGAATATCGGTAACTCACAGAAGAGCATTCCCGTCGGAAAATCATACCGCGACACTCTCCTGAATGAAATTAATGTGATGGCAAGATAACCTGCCTCTTCCAGATGCTTACAAACAGACAGCTTTTTCTGATGCATCTCGGGCAAACTTCGGATGCTCCAATGATGCTCGAAATTTCCCATGCAAAGGGTGTATATATGTACTCGCCTGATGGTAAAGAATATATCGACCTGATCTCCGGAGTATCTGTCAGCAACACAGGTCACTGTCATCCAGATGTTGTAAAAGCGGTTACAGAACAGGCTGAAACTTATATGCACCTGATGGTTTATGGAGAGGTTATCCAGAGCCCCCAGGTGAAATATGCAGAGAGGCTCGCCGGTATACTTCCCGCCTCTTTAAACAGCTGTTATTTTGTGAATTCAGGCAGTGAAGCGGTTGAGGGAGCGCTGAAGCTTGCAAAAAGATATACGGGAAAGGCCCGCATTATATACTTCAAAAATGCCTATCACGGCAGTACCCATGGTCCTCTGAGTATCCAGGGGAGTGAGAAATTCAGGAATGCTTTCAGACCTCTTCTTCCCGACACATTCCAGGGAGATCTGACAGATGAGAATTCAATTGACCTCATAGATGAAAAAACAGCCTGTGTGATTATCGAGCCTGTGCAGGGAGAGGCAGGTGTAATTGATGCCGGTAAGGACTTTCCTTACAAACCTCAGAAAAAAATGCACCGACACAGGGGCATTGCTGATCTTTGACGAGGTACAGACTGGTTTCGGAAGAACGGGAACGATGTTTGCATTCGAAAAATCGGGTGTGATTCCTGATATACTCCTGCTTGCAAAGGCTCTGGGTGGCGGGATGCCACTGGGCGCTTTTATATCGTCGCGGCAAGATAATGTCATCCCTTATTTCTAACCCGGCACTCGGACATATCACAACTTTCGGCGGTCATCCTGTTTGCTGTGCGGCCGGACTGGCTTCACTCGAAATAATTATAAAGGAGGATCTGGTATTAAAAAGCAGGTTGAAATCAGAAATTTTCAGAAAAGAACTCCGGCATCCGTTGATTTCAGAAATCAGGGGAGAAGGACTTCTGCTTGCTGTCAGGCTGATTGACAAAGCTTATATCCCATTCTGCATTTCGCATTCACCTGATTATGGCATCATTCTTGATTATTTCCTTTTCTGTGATGATGCATTCAGGATTGCTCCTCCGCTGGTGATCACGGATGATGAAATAGTCGATGCATGCAGCAGGGTGAAGAAGCTCCTGGATGATGCTCAGAAAACTATAAATACTAAATGAGGATCTTTATTACAGGTGTATTCGTACTGCTCCTGACCTTTCCCCTGAAGGCACAGTCTCTTTCTGATATTGAAAGCGGAGTTCAGTCAGTATTCAGCAGGATCAGGAGCGAAACAGCCGACAGCCGGCGTCTCGAAATGAATGACTCAATCCATGCTCTGATCAGAGCCTATGCAGCGCATGATGCAGTATTTAAATACAACCTGGAGGGTTCCAGGTATCTCGGACAGATTACTTCCCCCGACTCAACATTAAAAATCATAAGCTGGAACCTGAACCTGAGCAAATACACAGGGAAATATTTCACTTTTATTATCAGGAAGGGAATTGAAAGTGAAAAGAATAAGATATACTCCCTTCAGGCATCATATGACAAAGCGCCTTTTACCGATACCACCTATTCAGAATCAGATTGGTATGGTGCATTATATTATAGTGTAAAACCTTATATAGACAGAGGCAGGAAATGCTGGGTGGTTCTTGGTCTTGGTTACGGTGATCCGACAGTAGCAAGAAAGCTCATCGATGTGATAAGCTTTGATGAAAGGGATTCATTAGTATTTGGCAAGAAATGGTTTGAAACTACTTCCGGAATGAAGTTCAGGAGGGTTTTTGAATATGCATCTTCAGGAATGATGACCTTAAGGTTCAGTTCCGATACATCAATTGTATTCGATCACCTTGTGCCCATACCTTCTGAAACCTATGCCAACAGGGTTTATTATGGACCCGATTATTCGTATGATGCCTATATCTTTACGGATGGAATCTGGAAATTCAGACTGAATGTTGATGCCAGGAACAAATAGTAATTGAATAAAGAGTATATGATCTGACATTTTAAGGCAAAGTATTATCTTCGTTGTATGCCTAAAAACCTTACCACCCATATTTATTGCTTCGACGATCACAGGAGATTTACAGAGGAGATCAGGAAGAAATTCGATGATCCATCACGGTATATTATTCATTCATTTCAGACACGTGATGAAATGATTGACTGGTTTTTTAAAGAAAAGGAGATCAGCTCCTGTAAAATTGCAATTATCGGTGTTCATGACTCGGAAGAGCAATCAGAGCTGACTGATCAGCTGGTGACCGGGATATTGAAGGGTGATCCAAGAACAGGAATAATATTGCTTTGTCCTCCTGAAAAAATTGCGGAGATGAAGAAAAACATGAAATTCAATATTGATGCATACATTCCGCAGAATGCCAATTTTGTTCTCAGAGTTCATAATGTTGCAAAAAAACATTTCAGCGAACACAACATCAGGTTTCACAGGAAGCTAAGGAACAGGTCTTTGATGGCACTTCTTGCCTTCCTTGTCTTCTCAGTCATCCTTATCATCTTCGCCCGCCTGAGATTCCCCGAACTCTTCTAGTCTTTTATAACTCTAAGTACTCTAGGCACTCTAGTCACTTTAGTCACTCTAGTCACTCTAGGCACTCTAGGCACTCCCTCTGACTATTTGTCAGTCATCACTTAACGGCATGCTATTTGAAAAGTAAACGGCAAGAAAACTGATGTTGAATATTAAACAATTGTACTATGGAAACCGGAAAGATCGGAGTAACAACTGAGAACATTTTTCCAATCATCAAGAAATTCCTTTATTCAGATCATGAAATTTTCCTGCGTGAGCTGATCTCGAATGCCGTTGATGCAACCCGGAAGCTGAGAGCTCTTGCTTCCGCAGGTGAATTTAAAGGCGAAACCGGCGATATGAAGATCAGGGTTTCAGTCGATAAGAAGAAAAAGACAATAACAGTCTCCGATCAGGGCATCGGTATGACCAGGGATGAACTTGACAAATACCTGAACCAGATAGCATTTTCAAGCGCAAATGAATTCCTTGATAAGTATAAAGATCAGATCAACAATATCATAGGACATTTCGGACTCGGGTTTTACTCATCATTCATGGTCTCTGAAAAGGTAGAGGTTGTTACCAGGTCTTACATGGAAGGAGCACAACCGGTCAGATGGATTTGCGACGGAAGTCCGGAATATACAATTGAAGAGACACAGAAAGATACAGTCGGTACAGATGTTATACTTCACATAGATAAGGAATCAAAGGAATTCCTTGAGGAAGACAAGATTGAGCAGCTTCTTAAAAAATACTGCAAATTCCTTCCTGTTGAGATAGTATTCGGACAGGAAAAAGAATGGAAGGATGGCAAGTATGTCGAGACAGGTAAGGATAAGATCATCAATAACATTAAACCTGCATGGACTCAGAAACCATCAGAGCTCAAAGATGAAGATTACATGAAATTTTACAGGGAGCTGTATCCTTCCGGTGATGATCCTTTATTTTATATTCATCTCAATGTCGATTATCCGTTTAAACTGACAGGTATTCTTTATTTTCCGAAGATCAAGAGCAACATTGAAATTCAGAAGAATAAGATACAGCTCTATTCCAACCAGGTCTTTGTCACCGATTCAATTGAAGGCATCGTGCCCGAGTTTCTTACTTTGCTTCATGGGGTTATAGATTCTCCTGATATACCTCTCAATGTATCGAGGAGCTATCTTCAGAGCGATTCAAATGTCAAAAAGATTTCATCTCATATTACAAAGAAAGTAGCCGACAGGCTGAATGATATCTTTAAGAACAACAGGGAAGAATTTGAGAAAAAATGGGATAATCTCAAGCTTTTCATTGAGTACGGAATGATGACCGAAGAGAAATTTTATGAAAAGGCTGTAAAATTCGCTTTGGTGAAAAATACCGATGATAAGTACTTCACCCTGGAGGAATATGAAAAGCTTATTAAAGAAAACCAGACAGATAAGAACAAAACCCTGATCTATCTTTACACAACCAACAAAACAGATCAGTATTCATACATTGAGAAAGCAAAGAACAGGGGATATGATGTACTCAATCTTGACGGACAGCTTGATGTGCATCTTATAAACCAGCTTGAGACAAAGCTGAAGGAGACAAGATTTGTCAGGGTTGATTCCGATGTTATTGACAAGATTATCCAGAAGGAGGATCCGAGGAAATCAAAGCTTACCCAGGAGGAGCAGGATGATCTGAAAAGTGTCTTTACAGTTAAGACTAAAACAAAGGATATGTATAATGTGGCTGTAGAAAGCCTTGATGAAAACGAAGCGCCTGTCATAATTACCCAGTCGGAATTCATGAGGAGAATGAAAGAGATGTCAGCAATGGGAGGAGGAATGAATTTTTACGGTGAATTGCCTGACAGCTATAACCTTGTTCTGAATGCGAATCACCCGTTAATTGTAAAGACATCTGAAGATATCAAAGCTAAGGCAGGAGATAAGCTCAGGGAAAATGATACGGAGCGCAAAAGGCTGAAAGAAGAAATCGAATTCATGGAAAATGAACACAAGAAGAAAAAGCCTGAAGAAATAAGCCAGTTTGAAAAAGATGATCTCGCAAATAAACGCAAGGAGCTTGATAATATCGAAGAAGCCAGAAAGAACATCCTCGAAGGCTACGGTAATGAAAATAAGATTGTTAAGCAGCTTATTGATCTTGCACTTCTTTCAAACAATATGCTCCGTGGTGAAGAGCTGAGCGCTTTTGTGAAGAGGAGCGTTGAGCTGCTGTGATATTTATATTGTAATATTTATTGTAATATATATTTGGTTACGCAGGATATATTCTCCGGAGAGGATATCCTGCGATTCTTTCGTCATAATTTTACCTTTACAAGATCACCATGGTTTTCTTCATGGTAAGTAATCTTCCAGGAGTTGTTGGTTTGCTTTTTCCACACAATAATTGTCTTGCCTTTACAAAACGCAGAGTAATTATCTTTATTCCAGTCAAAGGTAAAAAAGCCTTCTATAAAGACCATATCATCTGAAGCGGAAAAAACGCTCTGATGGATTTTGAAGTTCTTTGCATAAGGAATAACATTTTTCCAGACATTCGCGACAGAATCCTTTCCTCCCAATTTACTCTGGCCGGTTATTACGACAGCATCATCTGAATAAATGCTCATTACCTCGTCGATTGCTCCTGACCCCCAGGCAGCAGCGGCAATTGAATTTAATGAGTCAACAAAGACCAGGTTTTTATCGACATCAGATCGTTGGTTACAGGCGGTGGTTAACACCACTGCAGTGAACAGAAGAATAATGTTTACTTTTTTCATGGTTAATAAAATTTTGATTATAAAACAAGAATATCATGCAGGTTTGATGTTCGTAAAGTATTCACGTTTGAATATATTTCAATTCGTTATTGCCAGGAAACGGATTTGGTCGTGAATTCATGGGTTAGCAAAATTATCAGCCAGATCTGGTTTCATTTAAATCCTGAACAAAATTTATAGTGAGAATAGTACAATTGAATGTTTTATTAAGGAAATTTTATCCGGAAATCAGAATCCGGACAAACTTTTTAACTAATACTTGTTGAAAGGAGAGTTATGCGGAATGTTCTCCAAACAACTCTTTCGATACTGGAGAGGAGTTGAGCGGAATTCTTTTTTAAAAAGTTCATAGAAAGTTGTCCTTGAAGAAAACCCGCAAAGATCCGCTATATAATCGATTGTGTATTTATTGTATTTATTATCTCCAAGCAATTCACGCGCATGTCCAAGACGGAATGAGTTTATTAACTCCTTGAAAGTTTTCGCCTCTACCCTTGCCAGAGAAGTCTCTATTTGATCGGGCGTGATTGCTATCTTCTTTGAGAGATCATATAAAGTAATTTCTTTACTAAGAAAAAGTTTCTCTTTTGTCAGAGTCTCTCTGAGAATAAGCAGGATATCCTTCTCTGATTTGTTGATATCTGGATTATCTTCATTATTTCTTTTTTCATTTGAATGATATGCCAGTCCGGGTTCAGTTATCAATTTATATATAAAGTATAAATAAATGACTGAAGCAAGAAATCCGAAATATGAGCCTGATCCTTTAATTGCAAGAGCATAGAAGGCAATCGCTGCAAATGGCGCTGTAATCACATGGAGCATGAAGAACCTGCACAGCCATTTAATCCTTATTATCTCAAAACGTGAATAGAAGATATTGGAGAATACATGTTTCTTCCTGAGGATCAGCGTGCCATAAATCACTGAAACTAATATATATAAATAGTTTATTCCGCCAATAGCCTGTCCGATCTTACTCTCTCCGGCTTGAACTTCCTTCAGAAAGCTTGTTTGATACCCCGGAATAAGGTGTTGATAAATCAGAACAATAAGCACAATTAACGGATAAACAAAAAGGAGTATATTACTCAATGAAAATTGTAGCTTCTTATTAATTACATTTTTAGTAAGCAGGATAAATACAGGACCTTGAAATGAGCCTGTAAAAAGTTCATATCCAAATAAATGATTCAAAATCGGATTAGGGAAATTATAAAACGAAATAATTAATATTGTCGTTCCAACAATCAGTGTATAAAAGCCTAATAATTTCCTGAAAGACGACCTCTTTTTGTTAAATAATAGCAAAATTATGCCAGCGGATATAAAGTTAGTTGATGCAAAGAGATTTAGAAAATCCGTTATTCGCATAGTGATTTGAGATGCTTATTAATTTCATTCAAAACAATTATCCGAACAAAATCTTATGGCAGTAGTCATTTTAATTCTATAGCTGCTCATTGCTGAAATTGGCTATGCTGGTCAAATTTTAAATTACTCGCTTCTACATCACTTTAGCAATCTCCGCTTTCACAAACTCGATTGCCGCCCTGGTAGGCTCCTTGTCCATTTCCATCACCTTCTCCAGCAGCCTTTTTGAAAACGCCATGCCTGTCGAATTAGGCGGCATCTTCTCCATCTCGGTATTGATGAGTTTGATGGTGTTTGATCTCGCATTCCTGACTACTTCCCAGGCTTGCGGAGTCATATAGATCTGCTGGGAAAGATTGTGCTCAAATTCTGCCCTTATAGTGGTGAGTAATGCTGAATGGAGCTGTACTGCTGACATGTCGGGACTGCTCACCCTCACCAGCAGGGATTCCATTGATACTCTTTCAAGAAACAGGATTATCCGTTCGTATGCCTGCAACCGGATAGGTATGATTGTTTTCGAGTTCTGGAGAAGGAGCTCCTGTTTCCGCCTGTCCTGGTCATTCTTTATCATGCTTCTTATTACAAGCCATGCTGTAATAATCACCAGGATTGCGGGAATGGATATCTTAAGAATGTCGTACAGGTTTTCCATAATACAGGTTTTATACAAATTTAATCTCAAAGATTGTAAAGAATGCGTTCATTGCTCTTTTTTTCTTGTAACACAGCTAATAAATCCGAAATCGAAAATCCGAAATCCGAAATTGTAGTACTTTTGAAACAGAACCTTTCAAATTAACTCTATGGAATATTTATCAGAAAGAGTAAAGAAAATGGCAGTATCTGCCACACTCGCCATGGCTCAGAAGAGCAGGGAATTAAAGGCAAAAGGGCTTGATATTATAAGTCTGAGCCTTGGTGAACCTGATTTTAATACACCTGATAATATTAAGGAAGCCGCCAAGAAGGCAATTGATGATAATTATTCCAAATATCCTCCGGTGCCCGGGTATAATGATTTGCGTGAGGCTATTTCGGCAAAGTTCAAAAAGGAGAACGGCCTGAATTATTCTCCTGATCAGATTATTGTCTCTGCCGGAGGCAAGCATTCCTTAATAAATGTAATCCTGTCAATCGTAAATCCGGGTGATGAAGTTATAATCCTGGCGCCATATTGGGTAAGCTATTATGATCAGATAATTCTTGCTGAAGGTAAGCCAGTAGTTGTCGAGGCGACACTTGAGAATGATTTCAAGGTGAAGCCTGAACAGCTCGAAGCAGCAATCACCTCAAAGACAAGGCTGATAATTTTCAACTCCCCTTCAAATCCAACAGGGATGGTGTACTCACGGGAGGAGATGGAAGGCATCGCTAATGTCATTGCGAAGTCATGAAGGAGTATTTGTTATATCGGATGAAATATATGAGCATATTATTTTTGAAGGTGAACATGTGAGCATGGCATCTTTCGGTTTTATATACGACCGGGTTATAACAGTGAACGGTGTATCGAAGGGATATGCAATGACAGGGTGGCGTATTGGTTATATCGGGGCGCCTTTATGGATTGCAAAAGCATGCAATAAGTTACAGGGGCAGTTTACATCAGGGGTTTGCTCTATTGCTCAGCGAGCTGCACTGGCAGCAGTAAGCAGCACCGGTGAATCTCAGAAAACAATGAGGGAAGCATTTCACAGGCGGCGTGACCTGGTATGCGCGATGCTGAAGGAGATTAAAGGACTGAAGGTTGGAGTGCCTCAGGGTGCATTCTATGTGATGCCTGATATAAGCTACTATCTTGGTAAATCTGACGGGCAGATGAAGATCAATACTTCAGATGATCTTGCTCTTTATCTTCTGGATAAGGCCCGGGTTGCTACAGTAGGAGGGGACTCATTCGGAGCGCCGACATGCATCAGGATATCGTATGCGACCTCGGATGAATTGCTTGTTGAAGCAATAAAGAGAATTAAGTCAGCTCTTGAGTAATCTGATTTAAGATCTTAAGTATATTCAAACCTTACGGAGCAATTCATATTCACCTGCGTAACTCTGCTTCTACCCTGCGAGACCCTCGGTTAAAATATTTTAATATTTATTATACGAAACTGTCTCCTCGGGTGGTTTTCTTCTTTTTTCCCGTTTATCTGCTAATTGAGTATCCAAGGGTAATTATCAGCTCTACTCTTTTTGATTTGGGAATATTGAGTAATTTTCTTACTCTCTCTTCATCAAACCAGCCGATCATGCAGGAGCCAAGACCTTCCGCCTCAGCCTGCAGGCACATGTTTTGGCAGGCAATGCCGATATCGATAAGCGAATAATCTTTATTTTTTATTTTTCCCCCGATTTTCGAAGTGAAGTTGGGTTGTTCCCTTACGACAACGATCAGCAATGGAGCCTGGTCGACAAACCTATTCATCCCAAGTAATTTTGCCGATGCAGCAACAGCAATTCCTGAAACAGATCAGGCTCATCAACTACGATAAATTTCCATGGTTGTGCATTGCAGGCAGAAGGAGCCATTCTGCCTGCTTCTATTATTCTTTCAAGCTTTCTCCTTCTCAACAGCTTTGTTGCTGTATTTTCTGTCGCTCTGACGGCTCCTTAAAAGACTCAAGGAATTTTTCCCCTTCAGTCATTAGTAATTATTAGCAAGCAATTCGAAATATGCTTCAGGATGACCGCAGGCCGGACAATTTTTAAGGGCTTTGGTGCCAAAATGAATATAGCCGCATTTCCTGCAATACCAGAACACTTTCTCATCGCGCTGGAATACTTTATCCTGCATCACATTTTCAAGAAGTTTCCTGTATCTTTCTTCATGAGCTTTTTCGGCCTGTGCTATTGCTTTAAAGGCTGTTGAAACCTGCATAAATCCTTCTGCTTCGGCAATTCTTGCAAATTCAGGATACAGGATCGACTCCATTCTTCATGTTCGCCTTCAGCTGCAGCAAGAAGATTATCTTTAGTGGTATCAGTTTTTCCGGCCGGATAGGATGCAGTAATTTCAACCATTCCACCTTCAAGGAATCTGAAAAACCTTTTGGCATGCTGTTGTTCCTGGAGTGCGGTCTCAGTGAAGATGGCTGCAATCTGCTCATAGCCTTCTTCTTTTGCAACTTTAGCTGCAAATTCATACCTGTTTTTTGCCTGGGATTCTCCGGCAAATGCTTTAAGAAGATTCTTTTCGGTCTGTGTACCTTTTAAACTTTTTTCCATATTTAGAATTTTAAAAATCGGTTATTTATGAATCGATAAAAATAGGAATTTTCTGTGTAATTCAACCTGTGAAATGCTTGCACAAACTATAATATCGAACGTTTAATTGGTCTTAATAAGTATTATTTACAAACAGTTTAGCTTTTAGTTTCCCGCAGATTTCGCAGATATAAATCCCGCAGATCAGCTCAGATTCTCTATTCGAAACCGCCCTGAAACCCTGCCCTGAAACTCTGAAACCCTGAGCCCTGAGCCCTCAGCCCTCAGCCCTCAGCCCTCAGCCCTCAGCCCTCAGCCTTCTTCTTCCTGTTATAAATCAGTCTTGCTTCTTCTCCCTTAAGAAGTCTGCCAATGTTTTTTCGGTGCGTGATAATCAGGGCTACTGCTACAAATACTGAAAAGATTTTGAAGATAACAGAAGGTGTACCGAAGATTGTAAACAGAAGAATTGGAAAAGCTAATCCGGCAGTCATCGAAGCAATTGACACAATTCCACCTGCGAAGAATACTACAGGAAAACCCCGATGCTGGCTAGCAGTAAGCGGCTGCAATGCGAGCAGGACCCCGAAGACAGTGGCAACTCCTTTTCCTCCTCTGAATCCTGCAAAAACAGGAAAAATATGTCCAATAATTGCACATAATCCTGCAATTATCTGGAGATTTATTTCAGTAATGCTTCCGGGGTTTGCGGCATTAAGGAATACAGGCAGCATTGCTGCCAGGCATCCTTTCCCAAGTCAATGATCAGAACCGGAATCCCTGTTTTCCATCCAAGTACCCTGATAATATTTGTTGTTCCGGCATTTCCGCTTCCATGTTCCCTGACATCAATATTATGAAATATTTTTCCTGATCCATACTGCAGTCGGTATTGATCCGAGCAGATATGCCAGTAAGAAAGAATATTCATGTATCATGCTGAAATATACCATAATTAATGATATCTGTGGTCCGTGGTTCACCAGTTTTGCTGTTTCTTCATTGATAGTGAATTTACTGAAATTATTGATGAATTTCAATGCAAGATCAGTTGCAGCAATATGCCATTTGGTCGTTGATTCCCATGCTTTGCCGGGATCAAGAATATTCTCGTCGACTCCATCTACTTTCGGCAGGAATGCTCAGATTGAAAACAGGAAGAGTTATCAAATTCACAATTATTAATTGAATCGTCGAGAATTGCATTTATTATTTTCCGTGTTGAAGGCAGATCAATCCTGTTTCCAGTCCCGTACGGTCCACCCATCCATCCTGTATTAACCAGCCATGCTTCGGCATTATGCATCTTTCATTTTCCTTGTAAGCTCATTTGCATAAATAATCGGATCGAGCATCAGGAATGCAGCTCCGAAGCAGGCTGAGAAATGAGGAACAGGTTCAACTAATTCCTCTTTCGGTTCCGGCAACTTTTGCAGTATATCCGCTCAGAAAATAATATCTTGTCTGTTCTTCAGTAAGCCGGCTGACAGGAGGCAGAACACCAAAAGCATCAGCTGAAAGAAAGATTACTTTTTTTGCATGACCTGCTTTTGAAACAGGTTTTACAATATTATTAATATGATAGATAGGATATGAGACCCTGGTATTTTCTGTTTTTGATGCATCGTTGAAATCAATTGTTCCATCGGACAGAACAACAAGATTTTCAAGAAGGGCATCGCGTCTGATTGCATTATAGATATCAGGTTCATTCTTCTTGCTCAGCTTGATGCATTTTGCATAACATCCGCCTTCAAAATTGAAAATTCCATCATCATCCCATCCATGTTCATCATCTCCGATAAGAGCTCTTTCAGGATCGGTTGAAAGAGTTGTTTTTCCTGTTCCGGAAAGTCCGAAGAATATGGCAGTATCTCCTTTTTTACCCACATTCGCAGAACAATGCATCGAGGCTATTCCCTTGAGAGGCAGATAATAATTCATTACTGAGAAGATCCCTTTCTTCATTTCCCCGCCATACCAGGTTCCTCCGATAACAGCCATGTCTTCAGTAAGGTTGAACATGATAAAATTTTCAGAATTCAGACCCTGTTTCTTCCAGTCGGGATTAGTAGCATTTTGAAGCATTCAGAACAACAAAATCAGGTTTGAAATTCTCAAGTTCTTCCGGTTCAGGTCTGATGAACATATTTTTTACAAAATGAGCCTGCCAGGCTACTTCCATAATAAATCTGACATTCAGCCTTGTATTTTTATTTGCACCGCAGAAACAATCACAACAAAAAGTCTTTTACCTGATAACTGATTTGAAGCAAGATTTTTGCAATGATTCCAGATATCTCATGGATAATAGGTTTATTATCAGATACTTTTGCCTTTTCAGATTTCCACCAAACAGTATCTCTTGTTTTATCATCAAGAACAACATATTTATCTTTTGGTGAACGTCCTGTGAAAATTCCTGTATCAACTGCAACTGCTCCTGTTCTTGTTATTATTCCTCTTTCATATTTGCTCAGTCCGGGTTTTGTTTCTTCAGCAAAGAGCAGATTATATGAAGGATTATAAATAATCTCCCTAACATCTTTGATACCATATTGCAATAAGATCCTCGTGGGTAATCATCTTCAGATTGATTTGATTAAAGTATAAAAGTTACAAAATTAACAAATATTTAATCTGAAATATAGTGTAATCCTTATTATAACGGTCTATATATCTGAAATAGTAATTCAGAGGTTAGATTTACAGGTCAGCATTCCATGAAAAGAAAAAGGGCATCCATCGAGGATGCCCTTTCTTATTTACAGCATTATGATTATTTTCCGTATTTGATTGAAGCCTGTGCAGCAGCAAGTCTTGCAATAGGAACCCTGAAAGGAGAGCAGCTTACATAGGTAAGTCCTGCCTTGAAACAGAATTCAACTGAAGCAGGATCACCACCCTGTTCGCCGCAGATACCAACTTTAAGATCTGGTCTTGTTGCACGTCCTTTCTCAACAGCCATTTTAATCAACTGTCCAACTCCATCCTGATCAATTGTCTGGAATGGATCAGCAGCAAGAATCTTCTTATCAAGATAATCATGAAGGAATCCACCTGTATCATCGCGGCTGAAACCAAATGTCATCTGTGTAAGGTCGTTTGTACCGAATGAGAAGAACTCAGCTGTTTTAGCCATACGGTCGGCGAGAAGACATGCACGTGGAATTTCAATCATTGTTCCATATTTGTAGTCAATCTCTTTTACACCGAATTTTTTGCAAACTTCTGCATATACTTTATCAACATACTTTTCTTTGTAAAATCAAGTTCTGCAACATCGCATGTAACAGGAACCATAATTTCAGGATAAGGTTTCTTTCCTTCTTTGATAAGTTCAACAGATGACTTCGAACATAGCACGGATCTGCATCTCTGATACTTCAGGATATGTAATACCAAGACGAACACCACGGTGTCCCATCATCGGGTTTGATTCATGAAGAGCTTCACCACGTTTTGCAACATCTTCTTTTTTAATGCCAAGTGCTTTTGCAAGTTCTTCCTGTTTTTCAGCACCCTGTGGAACAAATTCATGAAGAGGAGGATCAAGAAGCCTGAATGTTACAGGCAATCCGTCCATTGCAGCCATAGTGGCTTTCATATCTTTTTTAACAAATGAGAACAGTTCATCAAGAGCTTTCCGGCGTTCAGTTTCATTTGCACTGAGAATCATCTTACGAAGAAGGAAAAGAGGCTGTTCTGAACCTTTACCATAGAACATATGCTCGGTACGGAAAAGTCCGATACCTTCAGCTCCATAATTACGTGCAATTATTGCATCTTCAGGAGTTTCAGCATTTGTGCGGACACCCATTTTACGGAATTTGTCAACAATTGTCATGAATTCCTTGAAACTTGGATTTTCAGAAGCATCCATAAGGGTAAGAGCACCTAGTATATACATTTCCTTTTGTTCCGTTAAGAGTAAGGACATCACCTTCTTTAATAACTATATCTGAACCGGTGATCTTTGCAGTTTTCTTTGCAGCATCAACATGAAGTCCGCCTGCACCAACAATACAGCATTTACCCCAGCCGCGTGCAACAAGTGCAGCGTGTGATGTCATACCACCACGTGCGGTAAGAATACCTTCTGCAGCGCGCATACCTTCAACATCTTCAGGATTGGTTTCTTCGCGGAGAAGAATAACTTTTTCACCTTTGCGGAACCATGCAACTGCATCTTCAGCATTGAAAACAACTTTTCCAACAGCAGCACCAGGACCGGCAGGCAAGACCTTTTACAGCAGGATTAACTTTCTTCTCAGCATTCAGGATCGCAGATCGGGTGAAGAAGTTCATCAAGCTGTGCAGGATCAACACGCATAACAGCTGTTTTCTCATCAATAAGTTTTTCATGAAGCATATCCATTGCCATGTTCAGGGCAGCAGTACCGGTTCTTTTACCTGCGCGGCACTGAAGCATATAAAGAGTACCTTCCTGAATTGTGAATTCGATATCAAGCATATCGTGGAATGATTTCTCAAGAATATTACGGATATCCCAAAGTTCTTTATATGTTCCTGGCATAGCTTCCTGCATGCTGTGAAGATGCTTGTTCTGATCATTCTTTGTATCATCATTCAGAGGGCTTGGAGTGCGGATACCTGCAACAACATCTTCTCCCTGTGCATTTACAAGCCATTCACCATAGAAAAGGTTTTCACCGGTTGCAGGGTTACGTGTAAATGCAACACCTGTTGCTGAAGTATCGCCCATATTTCCGAATACCATTGCCTGAACGTTTACAGCTGTTCCCCAGTCATCAGGAATACCTTCAATACGACGGTATGAAACAGCTTTCTTTCCGTTCCAGCTTTTGAATACAGCTTTGATACTGCCTTCAAGCTGTTCTTTTGCATCATCAGGGAAAGGTTTTCCAAGAACTTTTTTTACTATTTTCTTGAATTCTTCAGCAAGAAATTTCAGTTCATCAGCTGAGATTTCAGTATCTGATTTATAACCTTTCTGTTTTTTAAATTCATCAAGTTTTTCATCAAGCTGCTTACGGATTCCTTTTCCTTCACCAAGGTCAATACCTTCAGCTTTTTCCATAACAACGTCGGCATACATCATAATAAGACGACGGTATGAATCCCATACAAAACGGGGATTATTGGTTTTTTTAAGGAAACCCGGGATAGTTGCTGAGCAGAGACCGATATTAAGAACAGTATCCATCATACCAGGCATCGAACTGCGTGCACCTGAACGGCATGAAACCAGAAGTGCATTCTCAGGATCACCATATTTCATGTTCATGGTCTCTTCAGTCTTCTTCATTGCTGCCCATACTTCAGGCATAAGTTCGGGATGGAAGAGTGCAATTATTCTTGTAATACTCATTACAGGCTTCGGTAGTGATTGTGAAACCAGCAGGAACAGGTAGTCCAAGCAGACACATTTCTGCAAGGTTGGCACCTTTGCCTCCGAGAAGGTTTTTCATATCGGCTTTACCCTCTGCAGTTTTCTTTCCAAAGGAGTAAACTCTTTTAACGTTTGACATAATTTTATTGATTTGAGATAAGTTTAAATTATTGATTTTGCAAAATAAGTCGCAAAGTTAATAATTTATAAATTTAATTTCAGGTATCGAATGTTAAAAAGTAATTTGAAAGCATATACTGTAAAACTGGATTTTTTTTCTCCTTCCAGGGTAACACAAAGGGGTTATCGATCTTATATCACATAACCCCTCTCCCATGGGAGGGGAGAAACGTACTGGCACTTTTCTATATGCCCTCGGATGAAACAGATTTATCTGTATCACGCAGAAAGCTCCTGTCGATATGTGTATATATCTCTGTGGTAAGAATCGATTCATGACCAAGCATTTCCTGAACAGCCCTCAGATCAGCTCCTGCTTCTGGATCATATGGGTTGCAAAAGAATGCCTGAAAGTATGGGACTGATATTTTTTCTGATTCCGGCTTTTGCAGCAAGATCCTTAATAATATGGAATATCATTGCCCTTGTAAGTTTCTTTCCCCGCCGGTTAAGAACAGAATATTCTGATCATATATTACCGGCAAGCTGATTCCTGATCTGTTTATAGAATTCAATCTCCTTCAGGGCTTTTCCCTACTGGAACAAGTCTCTGCTTATTCCCTTTTCCTGTAACAATAATAAAACCTTCATTATAATGAATATCTGTCAGCCTGAGGTTCACAAGTTCTGAAACCCTTAGTCCACAACCGTAAAGTGTTTCAATAATTGCTTTATTCCTGTGTCCTTCCGGTTTGCTGAGATCTATCTGGCTTATCATATTATCAATTTCTTCAACGGACAGTATACCGGGTAATTTAAGCCCGATCTTCGGTGATTCAATAAGAGTCGACGGATTTTCTTCAATTTCTCCTTCAATGAGCAAGAAACCTGAAAAAAGCCCTGATTCCGGAAAGTACTCTTGACTGGGTTCGGGTATTACTGTTATTTTCACCAAACCATACCAGGAAATCCTTAAGATCAGGATATGTGACGGATTCAGGCAAAATGCCGGGCTCTACTTCAGTAAAGTATTTTTCAAGCTTGTAAACATCATCCAGATAGGCTTCAATGCTGTTTTCAGACAGAGATTTCTCCAGCCTGAGATAATGTTTCAAAATCTCGGAAGGATTGTTTCCATGAAAGACTCATTATTAATATATGTTTTCTGAGTAAAGTTAAGCTGAAATTACCGAAAAGGATTAAAATAAATTCAACCTGGAATACTGAATTTATGGATGCACTCAAACATTACTTTTTCAGGTAAACAGCCATGATTACCAGAGTGTTATCTGATGTGCCAAGTGAATCGATCATTTTTCTCAGGGCGTCCCTTTTCTCCGGGCTCTTTGCTTCAGCACGATGAAAGTGTTCATCGGTAAGTGTATTTTTCAAATAACCTGAATGCAGAAAATATGACCAGACATTTCCTTCACGATTTGATTTTCCCGGCACAACAGATAACCCACCGTCAATATCATTCCTGAATGTTGGCGGAAAAGAACGGTCCGGCCCTGTAGTGTCAAAAGGAGAGGACATTGTTGTTATTGTTCCGGATCTTCTTATTGTATGATGCCAGGTACGAGTGATCCTGTAGATAAAAATGATGTGAAAATAATTGGGTGTCTCTGCCATCGAGGCCGGCACAGGATAAAGATATTTACCAGGTTCAGAAAATCTTTCTTCTGAATAGTTAATCAACACAGGCATGCCTTCCGGGCCTTTATCCAGAATATACCGTGGATAGATATCAGTGTCGCTCACTGAGTATACAGTATCTGGAGAAAACTCATCGAAAAACAATGGTTTGTTTTCGAAATATTTTCCCGAGATGGCTGCTCCGTGAACATACCTTCTTCCGCTTGCTTCAGGCTCAATTGCCAGGAAAGGATGTTTTACGTATGAGAGCGTATTATTTTCTTTATCCCTAATGCAGGCAAGGAACTGAGGATTGAACTTAATACCTTCATAGGCTGATCCGGTGAGAAGCAGGAAATGTTCAGCGGATATAGCTTCAAAATCGCCGTCGTTCAGACTTGTCATAAGAAACTGGTCAATATAATAACCATTGAAGTCCAGTTCCAGGATTTTCCTCGGATCAAATTTTGTAAGAATGAAAACTCTCTGAGGATTATCTGTTATTGAAAATTCTGATCCGGGATAATAATCCTGCGATCCGCTTCCGACAGACCCGACTTCATTCAGGAATTTTCCTTTGCCGTTAAACCTGAGCAAACCGGTCCTGGTACCACCATAAACAAATATATCATTCCCGAAAAAAGCGCTGAAAGAGATGTCCTTTAAAGGATGGCCGTCAACTGTTTCCAGAGGTATGTATACAATGCTGTCGGCAATATCGCTAAGGTTCAGGTTTTCATGATGCAGCATTGCTTCAGTAAGATCGATTGTAACAGGATATAAGGTTTCTGGTGTCTGCATTGAACCATCCGGTCTGTTTATGCAGGAAGAAAGGACTGACAATATGATAATAAAATATGTTTTTCATGTCATATAAATCAAATATACGACTAATAATTTAGTTCAGAAAATATATTTGAATAGAATTTACACTGATTTTATTAATCATCTCTGAACGCATACAACGATAATGCGGGTGCTTAATAAAATGTCGATTTTTTCGCTAATTTTACTATTTGTGAATAGTATGACCTGAAAACAGCAAACCAATGAATATCATAATTATTAACGGACCTAATCTTAATCTTCTCGGGAAACGCGAACCGGAAAAATACGGTACCATGGTCATTTGAAGATTATCTTCCTCATCTGCGGAAAAGGTATCCTGAGATCAGTTTTGAATATTTCCAGTCAAATATTGAGGGTGAAATAATCAATGAGATACATAGAACAGGCTTTATAGTTGACGGGATAATTCTTAATGCAGGCGGGTATACCCATACATCGGTTGCGATCGCAGATGCCATTGCTGCTGTCAATTCACCGGTCATCGAGGTTCACCTTACAAATGTTGCTGCACGTGAGGAATTCCGGCATACAAGCCTGATAGCCAGGAGTTGTTCCGGGAGTATATCAGGGCTTGGAATGGACAGCTACCGCCTTGGAGTTGAGGCCATAATAGAAATGAGAAAGAAGAAATAAAATATGAATAAGAAAAGAACCAAGATTGTTGCTACAATTTCAGACAAAAAATGTGATTCGGAATTCCTGAAAGATCTGTATGAAGCGGGCATGGATGTTGTAAGGATCAATTCTGCTCATTGCAGTATTGAAGGGGCGCTTAAGATAATCGCAAATGTAAGGCAGGTATCGGACAAAATAGCTATACTTATCGACACGAAAGGTCCTGAAATAAGGACAACAGCATGTGATGCACCTCTCCAGCTTAAAAAGGGCAACAAGATCAGTATTATCGGTAATCCTGATAACAAGACATCATATGAAGGTATTTATGTTACATACAGGAACATAGCGAATGATGTACCGGCTGATTCGGTTATCCTAATGGATGACGGTGAGCTTAAACTGACTGTCATCAAGAAAATGGGAAATGAACTTGAATGTTTGATTGAGAACGATGCCATCCTCGGATCCAAAAAAAGTGTTAATGTCCCGGCTGCCAAAATAAACCTTCCTTCACTAACAGATAAGGACCGGCAATTCATCGAAATGGCTGCAAAAAACGATGTTGATTTTATAGCACATTCATTTGTCAGGTCAAAACAGGATGTTCTCGATGTAAAAGAACAATTCAGGCTGCATAACAGCGAAATCAAGGTGATTTCGAAAATAGAGAATGAGGAAGGAGTGGAGAATCTCGATGAGATACTTGATGAGTCATATGGGATAATGATTGCGCGGGGTGACCTTGCAATTGAAGTGCCGTACGAGAAGATCCCGGGATTACAGAAGATGATGATAAACAAGTGCATTATCAGCAGGAAGCCGGTGATAGTTGCCACACAGATGCTGCATTCAATGATCAACAGCCCGCGGCCTACCAGGGCAGAGGTTAGTGATGTCGCAAATGCAATCTACTCGCAGACTGATGCAATTATGTTAAGCGGAGAGACGGCATCGGGTAAGTATCCTGTTGAAGCTGTGAAAGCCATGACAAGGATTGCCATGGAAGCCGAAAAAACAAAGGAAAAGTTTCTCGATATACCTTATCTTAATGTAACCGGAGAGATCTCTGCTTACCTGGCCAAGGTGGCGGTAAAAACAGCCTATAGAATAGGTGCAAAAGGTGTTGTTGCCGATACCATTGCCGGACGTACAATCCGGGATATGGCATCATACCGTGGAATAAACCTGATAATGGCACAGTGCTATACAAAGAGGACGATGCGCGAGCTTGCACTGTCATATGGTGTTTATACAAGCTACCAGGAAAAGAAAAAATCTGTTGACGATTTCATACATATCGCATTGAAAAATCTTACGACAGCCCATGATATGCATGATGATGACATAATCGTCGTACTTGCAGGTAACTTCTCTAACGGATCAGGATTTTCCTTTATTGAAGTAGGTACAGTACAATACCTGAAGGACAGGGTTGACATGGTTGAAAAATAATGCCTGATTTAACCTTAACAGAAGTCTGTTCAGGCATCATTTTTGTTGATATAATATAGCCTTATAATGAACTAAATGTTTCGGATTCTGTTTTTGTTTTGGTTAAGTTTTCACCCGGTGCATGTGACTATCACCAGTCTTGACTATGTAACTGCAGATAAAGAGCTTAAGGGTTTTGTGAGGCTGTACCTGGATGATCTTCTGCTTGACTGTGGATGTGGAAGCCTGAAGGAGAAGCTTATTGCAGGGGAAAAATTATCTTTTGAGGAGCTGGAAAAATATCTGAATGATAAACTCATCATAACTGTGAATAATAAGACAATTACCGGTGAGATCAATGACATTGATGTAAATAATGACGAAGTTGATGTAGGTATTCAATATTCAAGCCGTACAAAGCCTGAGATAATTGTGGTAAAAAGCCTGATTATGACCGGATTATATAAGGATCAGTCTAATATGGTGATTGTGAAAGTAGATGATTTTGAAAAGGGTGTTAAACTCACTCCCGATGTAACCGAACAGACCTTTAAAGTTAATTAAGCGTGAAGAAACTTTTTACAAGGAAGTTATCCCTGACAATATTGTCTGCCTTCCTGTTTTTCAACCTGAATGCCACTCATAACCGGGCCGGTGAGATCACATATGTGCAGAAATCAGATCTGACATACGAGATCACACTTACCACCTTTACTTATTCCCTGAGTTTTGCAGACAGGCCAACACTTGATATCGAATGGGGTGACAATACTGTATCCACTGCACAGAGACGAAGCCAGATCAAGCTTCCAAACTTCTACAATAAGAATACTTATATAATTGAACATACATACCCGGGACCTGGCCAATATAAGATTGTTGTGCAGGATCCTAACCGGAACCAGGGTGTTAAAAACATTCCAAATTCAGTCAACGTCGTATTTTCTGTCTCAACAATACTTAATGTAAACCCTGCAATGGGTAGAAACAGCACTCCGGTTCTCCTCAATCCTCCATATGACAAAGCAGCATACGGGCATGTATTCATTCATAATCCGGCAGCATTTGATCCTGATGGCGACAGCCTTTCCTATGCACTTACAATAGTGCACAAAGGAGGACGGGCAACCAATCGAAAATTATACTTTTCCTCCTGCAACTGATACGATATACGTGGATGCAATTACCGGTGACCTGATCTGGAACACTCCCGCTGATACGGGGAAATTTAATGTTGCTATTCAGATTTCGGAATGGCGGAATGGAATCAGGATTGGTATTGTCGTGCGTGACATGCAGATCGAGGTATATAATACAAATAATAAACCTCCGGTAAACTCACCCTTGAAAGATTATTGCATTGAGGTAGGTAAACCGCTGAATTTTGTTTTCTCGGCTACTGATCCTAACAATGACAGTATTATTCTGCGTTCCACATCCGGAATTTTTAATATTCCGCAATGTCCGGCAATTGTCAGAGATTCAATAAGAACAAAAGGCTTCTCATCTGCAATTTTTCATTGGGTTCCATGCCATGAAGCTGTAAGGAATCAACCGTATAACCTGATCTTCAAATCTGAAGATAATAACGCAGATATACAGCTTACCGATATTGATAACATGAATATCAAGGTACTTGGACCTTCTCCTGTCCTGACTTCTGCCATACCTGAAGGAAAACTGATAAGGCTGACCTGGGCTTCTTATGGAACTGATTATATTGCAGGTTTCAGCATATACAGGAGGGAAGGAACTATTCCGTTCAAACCTGATTCATGTATTTCAGGTATACCTGCATCAACAGGTTTTGTTAAGGTAGGCTATATTGCAGGAAGCGGAACTACCAGTTTCACTGATACTGATAACGGCCTTGGGCTTCAATTTGGAAAGGAATATACCTACAGGATAGTTGCAGTATATCCCAATGGTACGGAAAGTAAACCCTCCAATGAGATTTCCTCAAGCCTTGTGTCGGGAGTGCCGGTTATAAGGAATGTCAGTGTTACTGCAACTGACGCCTCAAACGGATCAATATTTATTTCCTGGAAAAAACCCGACAGACTCGATACAATACCTGCTGCCGGACCGTTCGAGTACCTCGTATACAGGGCAAATGGAATTACCGGGACTGAATATACCCAGATCAGATCCATTGTAACTGTCGATCTTAACGATACAACATTGACAGATACCCAGCTGAATACTCAGACAACTGGCTATATATACCGCATCGAGCTTTGGAACAATGAACCAGGAAGACGATTCCTTATTGGCGAGCCTGCTTATGCATCATCAGTTTTTGTCACTTCTGCACCAGGCGACAGAAAAGCTCATTTTGTTTTAAGGAGAAATGTTCCATGGATTAATACACGTTATGATTTTTTCCGCCTTAATCCGGGTACAATGACTTATGATTCTGTAGGTTCTACAAATCAACTTACATTTACCGATATTGGTCTGGTCAATGGACAGCAGTATTGTTATTATGTAAGGTCAATTGGCTCATATCCGGCCAATGATATGCCAAAAAACCTTGTCAACCTTTCTGAAATAACATGTGTGACACCAGTCGATAACGAAGCCCCATGTGTTCCGGATATTGACGTAACTACCCAGTGTGACAGCCTGTATAATACAGTAAAATGGACTCTTACAGATGCTTTATGTCTCGATGATGTTGCCGGTTACAGGGTCTACTATAAGCTAACTACAGCAGAGAATCTTTCGCTGCTAGTTGATATTACTGATAAAAACACTTTCGTCTACAGGCATTCACCAGGAGAGGTAATTGCAGGGTGTTATGCGGTTTCGACTTATGATATTAACGGCAATGAGGGAGATAAATCGGAAATGGTCTGTATTGATTCCTGCGACTTCTATGAGATTCCGAATGTATTCACCCCAAATGGAGATCGTATTAATGACAGGCTCATAGCTAAAACATCAGGACTGGTTGAAGAAGTTGATTTTAAGCTTTTCAATCGTAACGGGTTGCTTATTTTCCAAACTGATGACCCGCGGATCAATTGGGATGGATATTATAATGGCAGATTGGTCAGCCCGGGTGTATATTACTATTCATGTGATGTATTTGAACAGCGCATCAGCGGGCTGGAGCAATTCCATCTTTCCGGTTTTGTTCATGTCATTACCGAAAAGAATAATAAAGAGGAGGTGACAAAATGATTTTGACAATGAGAAATAATCTTTTCATTCTGATTATATTTTTTTCTTCAGCAAGCTATTGCCAGAATACTTCTGATTTCCTGATGAAAGCTAAAGCGCTTTCTGCTGCAGGAAATCCAGAGATGGCGATTTCCCTTCTTGACAATGCAATCAGATCTGAAAATGATTTCAGGTATTTTCTTCAAAGAGCACAGGTTTACGAAAATACCGGCGATTATTCTGCTGCAATCAGAGATTACAATGAGGCTAATAAGCTGAATGCTTTTTCAGGTGAATTCGGACTTGCAAGAATTTATGCTCTCAAAGGCGATGCAGGGACTTCATTATATCATCTCGGGATTTGTTTAAACTCTTCATGGAAGAAAAGTGAGAAAGAGATTATGCTTGATCCGGCATTCGGTACTCTGGAGAACAGTTCAGAATGGCGTAAATTCTGGCAAAAGGAGTATTACTCAGAGATTGAACGGTATGTTTATGAAATGGAATACTATACCTCCACCGGCAATATTGAAGACGCCAGATCGCTGCTCTCAGAAATGAAAACAAAAAACCCTGATGCCGATGAATTAGTATACTCAGAAGCGTTGTTATATGCTGCACTCGGTAAACATTCTGATGCCGCACGAACCATGACTAAACTGACAGAAACCCCGGCAGTAAATGAAAAGTACCTTCGTCTTCTTGCCACTTCACAAAAAGAATCATTAAATCCTGCCGGAGCTTCAATTACTTATACGAGGTTGTTAGAGACAGGTGTTTCAGATGCCTCTCTTCTGCTGGAAAGGGCAGAGTGCTACAGGAAAACAGGTGAAAATGGAAAAGCCGTTGCCGACATAGAAAAATACCTCGATTATTATCCTGAAGACATTGAAGCCCTCAGGGTTGCGGGAAAAACCCAGGCAATTTCAGGTGATAATCTGAAGGCTCTGGAAATATTTTCAAAAAACCTTAATCTTCATCCCAATGAACCAGAACTCTATGTCGACCGTGGCAATGCATACCTGGCGGCAAAATCATGGGACCGGGCAATTAAGGATTACAGCATGTCACTTGATCTTGATCCCCGGAATTCAGATGCATGGCTGAATATGGGAATAGCCAACCTGAATACAGGGAAAAAGCAGGACGCCTGTCATGATTTCAGAAAAGCACTTAGCCTTGGGAACAAGAGGGCCTCTGAATATATCAGCAGAAATTGTATTAAGTGATTTCGGATTGCGGATTTAAGATCCGGATTACGGATTTTGTGGTCACCTTATGTTTCTTTTGATCCTTTCGAAGAGATCATGTGGTTTGAAAGGTTTAAGAACATAATCGTTAATATTAAGATCCTCAATCTTATCTGGCTTTCCGACATAATTGCTGCAGTCAGGGCAACAATTGGAATATCCTCAGCATTTCATTATCTGAATTCCTGTATAATACGTGTAGCTTCAATACCATCGATAACAGGCATATGAAGATCCATCAGGATCAGATCGAACTCATTCTTCTCAGGAGATCAAGAGCAATCTGACCGTTCTCGGCATGAGTTACAATGACCCCCCAGTTTACAAGGAATTTATTCGCTACAAAGAAATTAATCTTATTATCTTCAGCTACAAGTATTCGTTTTCCTTCAAGTCCTGAAAAATTCTCCTGTACTTCAACCGTCTTCTTCTTTACACCTTTCTCCGGAAGTCCGAAAGGCAGTACAAAACGTGAAGGTTGAACCTTTACCGGGTTCACTTTCAAGCGAGATGCTTCCTCCCTGAAGATCAATCAGCTTTTTGCAGATTGCCAGTCCCAGTCCCGTCCCGCCGAATTGCCTTGTTGTATCAGGCGATGCCTGGGTGAAGCTTTCGAAAACGAAGCTGTGCTTATCCTTTGCTATACCAATTCCTGTATCATTGACTGAAAATTCGAGTATTGATTTATTCCTGTTACGCGACTAGTTCACTGAATCTTAACTGTAATACTCCCGGCCGTTGTGAATTTCAATGCATTCGAAAACAGATTTGACAGGATCTGACTAAGCCTGATTGGATCACCGATGACTTCTTCCGGCAGATTACCTTGTTTTATGATGTCGAAATTCAGATTTTTAGCTTTCGATCTGAATGAGTAAGACCTCATTATCTCATCCAGGAAATTTCCCAGGTTGAACTGCGTCTGTTCGAATACAATCTTTCCCGATTCTATCTTATTATAATCGAGAACATCGTTAACCAGGGTAAGAAGATGGTTTCCTGAAAATTTAAGTGTATTGATAAAATCCATCTGATCTTCCCTCGGATTTCCCTGAAGAAGCAGGTTCGTTATTCCGATTACTTCATTCAGTGGTGTCCTTATCTCATGGCTCATTGTCGACATGAACTGTTGTTTTGACTGGGCGGCTTCTTCCGCTTTCTGACGGGCAAGGATGAGGTTATCAAGCATCATCCTTCTCTGGAGTGTCATTGCTATCTGGTTAGCAATGAAATCCATCGCATACAGATCATCCTGTGTGAATTTATTCTCATCATTATAATCCTGCAGACACATAACACCGATAATCTCGTTCTCTACCTTTAAAGGAACACCCATCCAGACCTTGCATGGTGTTCCAATAAGGTCGATATCTCCGGTTTCCTCCAGTATCTTAAGATCATTTTCCCTCAGAAGTACCGATGCACGTTTTTTTATTACCCAGCCTGTAATGGTTTTCTTTGTCGGGATCTCATAAAAGTTGTCTTTCTCATCAGAGAAAAATGGAAGAGAAAGCGTTTCCTTATTCTTATCATAAAGGGCAATAAAGAAATTATTGGTATCCCATATTTTGCTTAGTTCCTGAACAATAATCGGATATATTTCCTGGATGTTATATTGTTTAAGCGCAGCAGTCGAGATATTATAAAGAATCTCCTGAAGAAGCTGGTTCTTTCTTTTCAGTTGTAATATCACGATACATTCCAAGGTGAGCAACAGTTTCATTGTTAATAACAATGGCGCTCGCAACCAATGACACATGAATATCTTTCCCGTCCTTTCTTCTCCTGACAGTTTCACGAACTTCTCTGCGGTTCATTTCAGCGAGGTTGTCAATCATTTCTGCTTCACCTTTCAGCTCATCTGAAACGATAAGATCATTCACATTCCTGTTAACGGCTTCTTCGGGAGTAAATCCGAATAGCTTGGTGAACTCTCTGTTGATCATAGAGATTATCCCGCATGAGTTTGTTATTACAATTGCTGTAGGAGCAGAATTATAAATATGTTCAAGAAAGGCTTTTTCCCGTTTAATCTGATTTTCGAATTCTTTTCTGGCGGCTAATATCAGTGAGCACACCTCTGTAGCTTATTATCTTGTCATTCAGGTAAGTAGGGAAGGAGTGTGTGACCACAGGAACAAAAGTACCATCCTTTTTCCTCGCATAATATTCATTACTTGCTGACTGATCAGGTTCGGTAATCGCTCTCAGGTTTTTAAGCATGTCAAGGTAACTGTCGGGGAAGAGATCCTTAACGTACAAGCCCTTCTCTAGATCTTCCTGTGTGTAACCCAGGAAAAACAGCCCCCTTTTATTGCCATATTTGATTCTTCCCTCAGAGGTGACCTCATATACAATCTGGGGAAGCATCTCAGCAAACCTTTCAAATACCTGACCTTGTTTATAAAGGTCATTAAGGTTCTTCTGATGATATCCGGGTTCCCATGTTATTGCAATATTCCCATTTTTCAACGGGAATCCCATATAGTAACCTTCTGAATCATCACCGTTTTCCGAAACGGAAAGCTTGCATGCTTCATTCGTGATATTTATATGCTGAAGAAGTTCGAGAAGCTTTGTCCGTTTTCCAAGAGGTGTTTCGGTGACAAATTTTCCGACCACATTTTCGCGTTGTACAAATTCAACCTGTTCAACATTGTGGTTCAGATCAACCAGTTTGAATCCACCTCCCTGTTCATAACTATACAAGGCAAGATAATGACTGACTGTTTGAAAGATTTCACCCAGACCATTATCCTGATATCCTGTTTTCCCGTTGCTCCCGACTTCTGTTTTTGATTTTAGAAAATCAAGCTCTTTTTTGAGCTTTTTGTTTTCTTCCAGGATCCGGTCATATTCAGCTCGAAGGTCCATAGGTAAGGTTCGCTGCTAAACTGCTAATATATTTCAATCTTTTGGTTTAACCTTTTTTGTCTTAATATTTTTCTGATAATAGAGACAGATTTCTTTAAGTCCGCATTCTCCGCATAAAGGATTGCGGGCTTTACAGATGTACCTGCCATGCAGGATAAGCCAGTGATGTGCATTATGTCGCATCTCACTGGCAATATTAGATGATAACTGACGCTCAGCTTCTTCAGGTGTACGAGCATTCCTTACAAGACCTATCCGGTGAGAAACCCTGAAAACATGAGTGTCAACAGCAATGACTGGTTTATTGTATATAACTGATGCAAGTACATTTGCAGTTTTCCTTCCTACTCCTGGCAGCCGCTGGAGCTCTTCCGGCTCAGATGGCATAATGCCTCCAAAATCGCTGACAAGCATTTTTGCCATTCCGGACAGATGTTTGGCCTTATTATTCGGATATGAACAGGATTTAATAAATTCAAATATTTCAACAGGTTCCGCACTCGGCAAGGGCTCTGCATCAGGGTATTTACTGAAAAGAGCAGGAGTTATCATATTTACCCTCTTGTCGGTGCATTGCGCAGAGAGTATAACCGCGACAATCAATTCAAACGGATCAGTGTATTCCAGCTCAGTTTCAACTACCGGCCGACTCCTTTGAAAATATTCGAATGTTCTTTCATATCTCTCTTTTATTGTCACTGTCCCTTTATTTTATGTGCCGTTAAGGTAACACTTTTTATCTTTGCATGAATTTACAATAATATATGATAAGTTACCTGCAGGCAGATAATATCAGCCGAAGAATAGGAGATAACCTTCTCTTTGAAAATATAAGTCTGAATATAAACAAGGATGATAAAACAGGGATAGTCGCCGTAAACGGGGCGGGGAAATCATCAATACTTGATATCCTTGCGGGAAAGGAGAATCCCGATGCAGGATCATTGAGTATACGAAGGGGATTGAAGATAGCTTATCTGAGGCAGTCACCTTCTTTAAATGAATCAAACAGAATAATTGATGAGCTCTTTTCCACAGATATGAGCTTGTCGGATTGATAAGGGAATATGAGGAATGTATCATTTCAGGCTCCCATGAAATGCTTCAGATATGATTCAGAAAATGGATGATCATAAAGCCTGGGATTATGATGTTGCTGTAAAACAGATTCTTTTCAGGCTTAAGCTTAACGATCTGAATGCAATAATCGGAACCTTTCGGGAGGACAGAAGAAAAGAGTTGCTCTTGCAAAAGTTCTTGTTGAAGATGCTGACCTGCTGATTCTTGATGAACCAACCAACCATCTTGATCTTGAAATGATAGAATGGCTTGAGGAGTACCTGATGAAATCAAATAAGACTGTTCTGATGGTAACTCATGACAGATATTTTCTTGACAGGGTTTGTAATGTGATACTTGAAATCGACGGAAAGGAAATTATCAGGTATGAGGGAAATTATGAATATTTTCTTGAAAAGAAGCAGAGCAGGGAGATAGTTCGCACAGAACAAATACTGAAAAAGCAAGAAATCTCCTGAGGACAGAGCTTGACTGGATGAGACGAATGCCAAAAGCAAGGCGACATAAGGCCAAATCGAGAATTGAATCATTTTATGATCTCAAAGAAAGGGCGGCACATAAGGCTGAAGATAAAAGCATCAGCATAAATGTGCAACATTTCAAGGATGGGAAAAAAGATCCTTGAAATCAGAAATCTGTAGTAAATCATATGGGGATAAAATACTTCTGAACGGATTTTAGTCATACCTTCAACAGGTTTGAAAAGGCGGGACTGATAGGACCAAACGGATCCGGAAAAACAACCTTCTCAATATTATTACAGGACTCATACCTCCGGATCGCGGGACAATTGAGAGTGGGAGAAACAATAGTATTTGGATATTACAGACAGGAAGGAATGCAGTTCGATGATGAAATGACGGTAATTGATGCAGTTAAGAAAATTGCTGAAACTAGTTACTCTGAGTGACGGAAACGTTATGACTGCAAGCCAGTTCATGAACTATTTTCTGTTTCCACCTGAAAAGCAGTATACGCTGATAAGAAAACTTTCCGGAGGTGAAAAAAGACGACTGTACCTTTTGACTGTTCTGATGAAAAATCCTAACTTCCTTATTCTGGATGAGCCTACAAATGATCTCGATATTCTTACACTTAATGTACTTGAAGAGTATCTTGCCGGTTTCCGAGGCTGCGTAATAATTGTTTCGCACGACAGGTATTTCATGGATAAGGTTGTTGATCATGTTTTTGAGTTCAGGGAAGAAGGCAAAATAAAAGATTTTCCCGGGAACTACACTCAGTTGCGTGAGAAACAAAAGGAAGAAGACAGGCCCGGGGAAGCTGCAAAACAGATCCGTTCGGAGATTCCCGCACCCAATGTTATAAAGGAAAAGAAGCCTGGAATGACTTTCAAAGAAAAAAAGGAATTCGAAATGCTCTCATCGGAAATCAGAAAACTGGAGGAAGAGAAAAAAAGTATTGAAGAGAAGATGAGCAGCGGGAAGCTTAATCCTGATGAACTATATGCACTCTCAATAAGACACGGGGAGGTTTCTGATAGTCTCGATGAGCGGGAATTTCGCTGGCTTGAACTGAGTGAAAGGTAATGTGCTGATTCGGGCATTCAAATCAGTTTATTATCTTTAACGTTAAAATGCTACGAGTTGGAAAAGATCATCTTAAGTACATCCGATTCCAGGTCTGAGATCAGAGTCGGTGAGAACTGGCACAATGTGACCAATATGATACCCGGACAGGGAACGGTTATTATAACCGATGATATCGTAAAAAATTTCTATGGAGCTGATTTTCCTGATGTTCCCGTTTTCAGCATCCCCGCAGGCGAATCAGGAAAATCATTGCAGACGATCGAACATCTGTCACTGCAGCTACTCGGTGCCGGAGTTGACAGGTCAGGATTCATTCTTGCAGTAGGTGGCGGGGTTGTGTGCGACATTACGGGATTCCTCGCTTCTATTTACATGCGAGGAATGAACTGCGGATATGTATCAAGCACTCTGCTCTCCCAGGTTGATGCCAGTACCGGAGGTAAGAACGGTGTGAACCTTAGGGGTGTTAAGAACATACTTGGCACCATACGGCAGCCTGAATTTGTGATATGTGATCCATCCATGCTTTTAACTCTTCCTGAAGATGAATACTTTTCAGGTCTTGCAGAACTTATAAAGACGGCAATTATTGGCGACAGGGGACTCTTTGAACTGCTCGAACAACATCATGAAGAAATAATCAGGCGGAATACCGAAATTCTTGAAATATTCATTTCGAGAGCTGTGAGGTATAAAGCTGCTGTTGTGGCAGAAGATGAAAGGGAGAAAGGTCTCAGGAGAATTCTCAATTTCGGACATACCTTTGGTCATGTAATCGAGATGGAGCAAAAATTGAAACATGGCTTTGCCATTGCTGCCGGCATGGAGCTTGCTGCTCAGTATTCTTATGAAAACGGGTTATGCAACCGTGAGGATATGAACAGAATATCAGGCATCCTGAAGCTTTATAAGCTCACAGATTATATGCCTGTGTCTATCGAAAAAATGAAGCAATTGTTGATTCATGATAAAAAGAAATCCGGAGATGACATTAATTTTGTTTTCACCTGCGGACTGGGAAATGCAGTCGTACAGAAAATTCCATCTTCTGAAATCCTGGATTTCTATAAACATTATATTGAAAAATTTAAAAAACAATGAATTCCTTCGGCCAGATATTCAGAGTCTCACTCTTTGGTGAATCACACGGCCCGGCTATTGGCGTTATTGTTGACGGATGTCCCGCCGGTTTGCCCTTAAACGCGGGAGACTTTTCAGCTGATCTGCTGCGTAGAAAAAGCGGATCCAGAGGAACAACCCCCAGGATGGAAGCTGATTTGCCTGAGATAATCAGCGGTGTTTTCAATGGTTTCACCACAGGAGCACCGGTGACGCTTTTAACCAGGAATACAAACAAAATCTCTTCGGACTATAGTGAATTCAGCAATATTCCAAGACCTGGTCATGCTGATTTTGTTGCAGGAGTCAAGTATAAAGGTTTTGCTGATATGAGGGGAAGCGGCCATTTTTCAGGAAGGATAACCTGGGGTCTCGTAGCTGCCGGAGTAATTGCAAGAAAGATAATTCCATCTTCATCTGTTTCAGCACGGCTGGTTTCTGCCGGAGGAATGAATGATATTGAAAAAGCTATTGAAAAAGCATTGGAAACAAACGACAGCATAGGAGGAATTATTGAATGCACTGTTCACAACCCTCCCAGGGTCTTAGGTGAACCATTCTTTTATTCGGTGGAATCAGTTATAAGTCAGCTCATCTTTTCTATACCTGCTGTTAAGGGAATTGAATTCGGAGCCGGTTTTGCAGCAGCAGCCATGAAAGGATCTCAGCATAACGATCCTTTTATTGATAAGGAGGGTAAGACATTGACCAACAATTCAGGAGGCATTAACGGCGGCATAGCCAACGGGAATGATATTCTTTTTCGTGTGGCTGTAAAACCTACATCATCTACGGGGACCGATCAGGAAACTCTTGATTTCAGCACGGGTAAAATGACCACTCTTAGTGTAAAAGGCCGGCATGATACCTGTATAGCCCTTCGTATGCCTGTAATAGTTGAAGCTGCCGCGGCAATCGCTCTCGCTGATCTCCTGCTAATCGACAGAGGAATTCACGGTGAACGGCTTTTAACCCCCTGAATCAGAAGAAACACAAGAGTTTTGAGATAGATTATCTGTATCTGAGAATCAGAGCCTGCTTTGTTTCACTGGTTATTTTAAACCTGTCGTCTATCCTGTCCCCGATAATCCAGGCTATCTTTCCGTCAGATTCGAGTACAAGCTTTTTTTCTTTTTCAGTCAGGGAGTATTTCCTGTCAACAAAGTAGTCGCTTAACTTTTTTTTCTGATTCATTCCCAGCGGATGGAAAAAATCTCCGGTATTCCATCTCCTTATTGTAACCGGAAATTTCAGGATACCGGAATCCAGGCATGCTACCGAAGAAGCCTTTGGAATTATAAATGAGTCACTAACATTCATGTATTCAGCAGCAATGAATGCAGGAAACCCGGTAATATCGTTTACATTAGTGTGAAATTCTTTTCCCGTATCAGGATCAGTAACAATAATCTCATCCCTGTTCTTAATAATTCTATGGGTACCGGTAAATACCTGTGATCCCGAAATTCCTTGCAAAATATTCAATAAGTCATTGATCATCTGGCTGTTTATTCCGAATGGCCTGAACAATTCGAACAGAATAGTTCTGTTGTTCTCATGATTTTTCAGTTTCTTAAGATCAAAAATTATTGAATCTTCTTTCATATATGAGATTTCTGATCTTAATGAGGAAATGTAATTTGAAACGATCTCATTCAAGTCATTAAACCTTTCAGCTGATTCGGATAATGTATCAAACACGGAAGGATTGATCTCCTGCAGGACAGGTAAGATCTTATGCCTGATTTTATTCCGGGTATACTTTACCTCAGCATTTGAGCTGTCCTCCCGAAAGATTATCTTATGAGCTTTGCAATACTTCTCAATTTCATCTCTGGTGGCGAATAACTGGGGTCTGATTATTCTTCCTGATATGGGCTTCATTCCTGATATCCCTGCCAGTCCTGTGCCTCTGACAAGGTTTATAAGCATTGTCTCTGCACTGTCATTCTTATTATGAGCCACGGCAATCAGATCGAAACCATTTTCTTCTCTTATCTTTTCAAACCATTGATATCTTAATTCTCTTGCAGCCATCTGAACTGAGATTCCTTTCTCATCGGCATACGATTTTGTATCAAACCTTACCCTGAAGAAAGGGATCTTATTCTTTTCTGAAAAGTTGCTAACCAGCTCTTCATCCAAATCGGATTCTTTTCCGCGCAATGAAAAATTGCAGTGCGCAATACCGATATTGTAGGGAAGATGCCCGAACAGATGAGCCATCACCATTGAATCAATACCACCGCTTACCGCCAGGAGAACTCTATCGTTTTGTCTGATGAGATGATGTCCTTCAATGTAATTATGGAGCTCTGCAAGCATATTTGCCTTAATCAATCACAAAATTATGCTTTTTTCCCGGAGATCACGCAGATTTTTAATCCACGCAGATTTTCGCAGATGCTTTACTCACGTTTGACGTCTCACTCCTTACACCTTCCTGATCATTTTTGACTTCTTGCAGCTCTTCTTTTCTTTCTCCTTCCGCTCGTCATAAGCCAGGCAAAGACGAAGGTTGTGACTAATACTCTTGTTGCTGTTGTAGCGATAAAATGTTTTTTATTGTATTTAAGTTCGGCTTTGAGCCCACGTTCTTTAAAAATATTAGGAATTATCCCTCTTTTGAAGTCATGCAGGAATCCTTCCCAGATGTTAATCCTGTCTGCGAATATCAGCGGAAACCAATGACCAAAGCTTGATTCGCTATACCTGAAAGCAAGTCTGCGGATGAAACCACTCAGCCCGGATAGCGGAACCGAAGTGCCATAGACTGAAGTTACAGAAGGTCGTTCATTGGAATGCAGCACTTCAATTGTTTTTGTTTGTTGTTTCGGTTTCTGATAATTCAGACGTTTATGATCATCACCGGTATAATTCTTCATCGGGTAAGTTGGTTCATTGCGGGGATCCTCGTCAATGCCCCATCCTTTGATCTTACTGGATTTTTCTGTTATTGTTTCCATATCATGATTAATAAGTTGTTTCAGGAATAAGTACAGGTTTTATCATATTGTCGAGCTTGGCTGAAAACATCCGGTAAGCATCGGATATTTCTCTCAGTGGAATTCTGTGCGTAATGAGTTTTTTGGGCTCGAGTATTCCTTCCATAACATACTTTATCAGCTTTGGTAATAATCTAGGAACAGACGCCTGGCCTCCTCTTACCGTCAGGCTCTTGTTAACAATATTGCCTATCGGAACAAGATTCCCAGTCGGACCATAAACACCGACGATAGATATTATGCCACCTTTTTTTACCGAGTTGATCGCCCATTGCAAAGGCACTGAAGATCCTCCGAGAAGCTTAAGCATTTTTCCCTGGAATGTTTGCATTGCGCTTCCTTCTGCATCGCCTCCTACTGCCTCGATGCAGACATCAGCCCCGTACCAGTCAGTGGTTTTTTTCAGGAATAAAACCGGATCATCCATTTCCTTGAAATTGTACGCTTCACACTGTGCAAATTTCCTGACAAAATCAAGCCTGTATTCGAGATGATCAATTACAATTACCCTTTCAGCACCAAAAAACCATGCACATCTTGCTGCCATAATGCCAACAGGGCCGGCGCCGAAAACAACAACAGTATCTCCCTTTTTTATTCCGCCCATTTCGGCAGCCTGGTATCCGGTAGGAACAACATCCGTCAGTAAAACAGCGTCGTCGTAATCCATACCTTCAGGCAGTATAACAGGGCCCACATCGGCAAACGGAACCCTTACATACTCAGCCTGCCCGCCGTGAAAACCGCCTGCAATATGGGAATAGCCAAATACTCCCCCCATAGCCGTTGACTGGGGATTGGTCTCATGACATGCGCTGTACAATCCCTGCTTGCAGAAAGAACACTGGCCACAGGCAATATTGAACGGCACAATCACTTTGTCGCCTTTTTTCAGTTTCTGAACTGACTCACCGATCTCTTCTACTACGCCGATAAACTCATGTCCAAATGTTTCACCGACCCTGGTGTCGGGGATCATACCATGATAAAGGTGAAGATCCGAGCCGCATATACAGGAACGAAGTACACGTACGATGGCATCATTTGGGTGAAGTATTACGGGATAGGGTTTTTCCTCGATGCGGACCCTGAATGGTCCGCGATAATCCATAGCTAACATAGATTCTGTTTTTAGTTAAACCTAAAGTCTTACCCGGAAATAATTAGAAATGTTCTGATTTGCAGATTCTTATTTACTGACAAAAAGAAAAGATATTTTGTTCAGTTACCTGAAGGGAATAGGAGTGGGGGCTCCTGTTTCGAAATCATCCATTCTTAAAGGTTGTTCGCCTGTAACAGTAATATGATTTATTCTTGAATATAAGGGAGGGGCAGGGAAGAAACCCAGCCTGATCTGGAATGTATTGAAGATAAGATTGTCGTTTCTTACTCTTAATCCGACGCCAATGCCCGATATTCTGGTTCCTTTCGTAACAGTCTGGTTCGTTCCTGAGAGAAAAGAAATGTCTGCGAAACCAAAAAAGGCAAACCTGAAACCATAAACATTGAGAGGACTGAAGACAACTGACTCCAGACCAAGATTTATTCTCTGACGTCCTTGGACTGAATCATTTCTGAAGCCAGATAAACCATTCTCATTATGATAATTAAGATATTCGTCCAGATTCCTGTCAAACCCACGGGTAAAATCCAGGCTTACAAAATTTCTGACCATGTTGCGGGCAACAGGGATGAGATTCGAGAAATACCGGGTACTGAAGTAAACTATTCCCTGTTCAGT
This sequence comes from uncultured Bacteroidota bacterium, assembly GCA_963744745.1. Classification (GTDB taxonomy): domain Bacteria; phylum Bacteroidota; class Bacteroidia; order Bacteroidales; family VadinHA17; genus LD21. The sequence goes on from CAVUVD010000014.1 coordinate 1,811,332, forward strand.
TTCATGCTTATTAATGTATGAACCGAAACCGGCAGAAGCATGGAGGAAGCCAAAGCCTTTGAATGATTTACCGAAAGAAATCTCTGAACCGGCATAGGTTCTCGTTTTGAATTCATTATTTTCCCTGCCAAGCGTCACCTTGATAAGGCTTCCGTATGGAATATCCTCAGTTCTTCCATACCCGTACACAAGATTTGTTTTGTAAAATCTTTGTCTCGACAGGGCAACAGAACCCAGGAAACTTTCATATTTCTGTAATGTATGGTATGAATCAGGGAGAATATACGGTCTATCAAGAATATTATTGTTTGTATACCTGCCACTTACAACTAACCTTGTTACGGTTGACGGATCAATCAGAAATGATCTGGCGAGCCAGTAATCCTGTACAGTATACTTCAGAGGTTGTGGAATGATCATAGTATCAAGATCTTCAAACCTATTCATATGCTGAATTGATAAGCCACCGGCATATTTAGTTTCAGAGCTTACAAATTTCCTGGTGAGATCGATACCATAGGATTCTTCTCCAAGTCCATCATGATAATATACTCTGAGGTTCACGAATGACTTGCCAAGGTTATCGACAAGATAATGAATTCCAAAACCCGGGGAATAAGGATTCTTGTCGTCAAAAGGAAACTGAAAACCTAATTCGTGCCCAAGTCCGAAAATATTGTTTTCGAATAAAGTTATCTTCCCGCTCGTGAGCCCCGAAGCAGCGAAAGTTCCTCCAAGTGAATAAACATCTTTTGTTATTACCTGGATATCCGCTTCATCACCTGGTAGGGGGATCACAATTATTCTTGCATCATCGATAAAAGAAAGTTCCCTGAGCAATCTTTCATTGTCGCTGATAAGGATAGGGGAAATGGTATCACCTGACTCAAAAAGAAGATTATTCCTGATTACCCCATCAAGGGTGTTGATATGAGTCTTATTAAGGAAATTCTGGGCTCGCGAATCCCTGTAAGATGACGGATTGTTGATATCCGATCCGAAAACTGAAAGGCGTGTAATGCTTATGTTCCTGATCTTTTTCCCCGAATATGACAAATAGGATAGTTCACTCTTTCCGGCAGGATTTTCCTTTACTGTCGTAGCAGGAGAAACGATAACAATATCAAACAGCTTTCTGGTGAACTTATTTTTAGATGCTTTATGCCGCAATGAATCCAGGAAAACAGTATTCCTGTCTCTATATGTATTATGAAATGTCAGTTGGGTATTTTCCTGAATATTGTATAATTCAGGCAGGTTTGATTTAAGCTTGACACAATCGATTTTTGTGATACCGTTGCCCTGAGAAAATGCCTTACCGCAAAAGCCAGGGAGCAGCGCGATCAGAATGACTGAAATCCTTATGTAACTAGCCCTGGCTTTAACCATCAGGTTTTTTTGTTATTACCATTAAGGACATCATCGGAATTAAACTGGAATCCAAGCCTTTTTCCGGTAATCACTCGTGAATGCTGTATCTTTGCTTCAGCCTGTCCAACCGAAGCAATTTTTACAGTATCGTAAGGAGGAACCAACAAATCGAATTCAAGTGCGTACTGGATGGCAGTTGAAATTATTAACTGAAGCGATTGTCTGGAGATCTCTTCACTTCCATAATTCGTGAACAGCAATCCCATTTGTCGTTTACCTTCAACAAAATACTGTTTCTCGTGATTGATGAATATCCTGGCAATAAGATATCCAAGGTCATCCTGTCTCGAATACTTAAATGAATCAGAAAGGAAGTTATATATGTTTATGATCCCTGAGTATGCGTTGTACTTGTTTTTCTGAATGTATGCAGTTTTCCATGCCGGATGTTCACGGTCGAACTGAAAAATATTTGAATGCATGCTGAACAGGAGCAGATCGCCGGCAACCTTCAGCTGGGCATCAAAGTTGCTCCTGTCATTATATTCAAGCTTAACCCTGGAATCCACACCTTCCAGGCTGGAATTCATTTCCTTTGACAGTCCTTTGAGAACCTCCTTGATACTGGTGAAGGCTTCGAGAGTATTATCATAAACCTTTTGTTTCAGAATCGATTTCTCTTTCAGGGTCGAAATGATGGCTTGTTTCTTGTCTTCAGGGCCGGGCATAGAGTTGGTTTTAGGATTATCAGGGTATAAATATCAGAAAAAACTTAATATGATCGGGCGAAAAGAACCCTTCTTTTAGAAGGCTTACCTGAGTAGATGCACCTGCCCTCTTCTTCAGGGCTGTCAATCGGGATACATCTGATTGTGGCTTTGGTCTCTTCCTTGATCTTTTCTTCTGTCTCCGGAGTACCATCCCAATGTGCCAGAATAAATCCCCCTTGTCCTTCGAGGATACTCGTGAAATCATCCCATTTATCGATATGGAAAGTATTTTCTTTCCTGAAATTCAATGCCTTGTTATAGATATTTTGTTGGATTTCATCAAGTAGTTTCGGGATGAAATCTGCCACTGATCCGGCAGGGATGACTTGTTTGCTGAGAGTATCACGGCGGGCAATTTCAACTGTACCGTTCTCAAGGTCACGGGGGCCGATAGCTAACCTGACAGGAACTCCCTTGAGCTCGTAATCAGCGAATTTCCATCCGGGAGTATTATTATCACGATCGTCATATTTAACCGAGATGCCTTTCACCTCCAGTTCTTTCTTTATTTTATAAGCCAAATCGGATAATGCAGGCAGTTGCTCTGCCTTTTTATAAATCGGAATTATCACAACCTGGATAGGTGCAAGCCTGGGCGGGAGAACAAGCCCGTTATTGTCTCCATGTCCCATTATTATTGCACCCATTAGCCTGGTTGATACACCCCATGATGTGGCCCAGACATAATCCAGCTTACCTGTTTTATCAGTGAACTGTACATCAAATGCTTTCGCAAAATTCTGACCAAGAAAATGGCTGGTTCCTGCCTGTAGCGCTTTACCATCCTGCATCAGTGCCTCAATGGCATAAGTCTCAAGAGCCCCTGCAAATCTCTCGTTTTCCGACTTATATCCTTTGATTACCGGAAGAGCCATCGAGTTCTCTGCAAAGCTTGCATAAACATTGATCATCCTTTCGGTTTCCTCAACTGCTTCTTCCCTGGTGGCATGGGCGGTATGTCCTTCCTGCCACAGGAACTCCGCTGTTCTCAGGAACAATCTAGTCCGCATTTCCCACCTGACGACATTTGCCCATTGATTTATAAGAATGGGAAGATCTCTGTAGGAATGGATCCAGTTTTTATAAGAGTTCCAGATAATTGTCTCGGATGTGGGTCTTATGATCAGCTCTTCTTCCAGTTTTGCCGAAGGATCAACAACTACACCACCTTTTCCGTCATTCTTTAACCTGTAATGAGTCACAACCGCGCACTCCTTTGCGAAACCTTCAACATGTGAAGCTTCCCTGCTGAAAAAAGACTTTGGTATAAGTAAAGGGAAATATGCGTTTACATGACCTGTTTCCTTGAACAGTTTGTCCAATCCGGCCTGAATCTTCTCCCATATGGCGTACCCGTAAGGTTTAATAACCATACAGCCTCTTACTGCCGAATTCTCTGCAAGATCTGCTTTTATTACAAGATCGTTATACCATTGTGAATAATTCTCCTCCCTGTTTGTTAAAAACTTCGCCATTTTCTGGTACGGTATTTGTTTAATTTGTTTTAAAAATTAGATTGCGCAAAAATAAAGAAAAAAGTTCTACATCCGGTTCTTACCAATAATCATGTAAAAACTCTTCTCAAATGCAGTCGTTAGAAGATATATTGACAAAAATGTTTAAATTTGAAGATAAGAGCAGAAAGTTAAAAGTAAGTTAAATTATTTACTTCATTTGGTATAGTATTTGCTGGAATTAGTAAAAACGAGGGGAAACAAGATGAAAAAGTTATCTTACATATCGCTGATTGCCCTGATAACACTGGGCTCCTGTAATTCAAGCCTCTACACAGGTGTTGAGTATGATGATATTTACTTCGCATCATCAGATCAGCCCGTAAGAAAGGTGAGTCCGCAGGATCAGACTTTTGACAGGGAGAACGGTTCTGAACAATACTACGATAACATATATGCCGCCGATACCCTGGTTTCAGAAGAGTACCAGGATGCAGTCGATTATAATAATGAGGCCGTAAGCGATAACGGATATGAGTATTATGATGATTATGGCTATTCGTACTCCGGAAGATTGAGGAGATTCTACGGCAGCAGCTATTTCTACCCATACTGGAGAGATCCATTTTACTACAGTTACGGATATCCGTACAGCTACTCTTATGGTTCTCACTTCTATGATTACTGGGATCCGTATTATGGATATGGAGGGTTATATGACTACTATAATCCTTACTATGGTTATAATCCTTATTATGGATATGGATTCGGATATGGTATGTATTCAAGATATTACTATGGCTGGGGTGGTTATTATGGAGGATATTACGGCAGTTACTATGGCGGGTGGCCGCATTACTATGGCAATGACAGGGGATTAAGTTCAGTGGCTTATGGAAGGCGTGATCGACCCAGCACTATGTCATCAAGGTACAATTCAAGTACGGGAGTATCAGGAACCAACAGGAGCTCAAATCTGGCTTCTGGTTCAGGTACAACTGTATCGAGAAGAGCTACATCCACAACTTCATCCGCAAATTCTCCGGTAAACCCGGCTTCAAGAAGAGAGTACAGCTCAACTGCAGGAACACGGTCTGTTCAGAGTACAAGAACCCAGGATCCTTCAAAAGGGACAACCGGCTCACGTTCCGTAACCAGTACACAAAGACCGGTATCTGAGCGACCGGTCTATGATAACGCAAACAGGTCATATACTCCAAGCTATAATAATCCCAGGATGCCTGCAAGACCCTCATACAATAACAGCAGATCCACTGAAAGCAGTACAGTCAGCAGGAGCAGGGACTATAGTAATCAGGGGACTGTAAGAGAACCTTCAACTTCTCAACCATCAAATCAGGGAAGTTATTCAGCCCCGCGCAGGTCTGAATCTTCATCCGGTTATTCAGCTCCTTCCTCCGGAGGATCCGGCAGTACCTACAGGAGTGTTGCACCAAATCCTTCAAGGTCAGCGGAAACGTACAGCGCCCCAAGCTATTCCGCACCAAGAAGCTCTTCACCATCAGGAAGCTCCTATTCTGGCGGCAGATCATCATATAGTGACGGATCTTCGGGCCGATCATCATATTCAGGCGGATCTTCAGGCGGATCATCCTACTCAGGCGGCTCGTCAGGCAGCTCCTCGGGAGGCTCGTCCGGCGGTTCATCATCAGGCGGATCAAGATCTTCCGGCGGTTCATCATCCGGTAGAAGATAACCCTTCCTCTTAATTGAGGGAATTATAAAATCAAGTAAAACAATATGTTATGAAAAAGTTAGGTTTCGTAATTGTGATATCTCTGTCAATTTTTACCGGTATGTCCGCTCAGAATGTGGATGACGCCCTGAGATATTCCCAGGTTTTTTACGGCGGAACTGCAAGATTTATGTCGATGGGCGGTGCATTCACATCTCTTGGCGGTGATATTTCTTCCCTCAGTCAGAACCCTGCCGGACTGGGAGTATTCAGGGCATCTGAAATAACTCTATCCCCCCAGCTTGCAAATATCAGAACAGATGCAGGCTTCTTTGGAAAAACATCTGATAACCTGTATAATTTCAATCTTAGCCAGGCAGGTATTGTGAGTAATCTTATATCCAATGAAAGCGGTCTTATCTCATTGAACCTTGGCTATTCATTCAATAAAACCAATAATCTTAATAAATCCATCAGGATTGAGGGAATAAATGATAACAGCTCCATGGCGGATTACTGGACCGACTACCTTGAAGGTACGTACTTTGAGGATCGTATGGATGCTGCAGGTATTGCATTTGATGCCTGGGTCATAGATACAATTACGGGATCAGGAGGATACTCTTATGGAACGGTTTTCAATAACTATGGAGACAATCCACCTTCAATCTATGGACAAAATGTGCGGCGCATTATTACAGATGAGGGTTATACTGGTGAACATGCCCTTTCGATCGGCGGAAACTATAACAATAAGGTATTTTTCGGAGCCACCTTCGGTATCAGTAATTTGAAATATTCGAGTCATTTCGAACATCTCGAAAAGACAGATATAAACCTTCCATCCGGATTCAAAAACTTCGTATACACCGATCACTTTGAAAATACCGGAAAAGGTTATTCTCTCAAGATTGGCGCCATTGTCAAACCGGTTGAAATGCTTCGTATCGGATTAGCTTTCCATTCACCAACATGGTACCGTATAGATGAGTATTTCTATGAGAGTATATCTTCAAACCTGGATAATGAAGTAAAAGAACTTGATCCACAACGCTATGAATATGCCCTTGCAACACCATTCAGATTGCTAGCCGGCGCCGGTGTCCAGATTGGTAAACTTGCTCTGCTCAGCGCGGATTATGAATTTGCTGATTACAGTACTGCAAGATTCTCTGAAACAGGAGACAATTATGATTACAGTGAGAAGAATCTGGCAAATAAGAATACATTGAAAGCTGCTCATAATTTCAGGCTGGGAGGTGAATTTCGGTTGAATAAGCTCTACCTGAGAAGCGGGTTCGGATATTATGGAAAGGCATTTCAGACAGGAGAAGAAAATGCCGATCTGGATTATACTTCCATCTCAGGTGGTATTGGTTTCAGAGAGCAGAGAGTATCAATAGATTTCGGTTTCACAAGCTACATGTACGATCAGTCATATATACTTTACCCTCTCAATCTGAATGTTTTCGATCCTGCGATAGCAGATCTTAAGACTTCCAAAAACATGTTTACTCTTACTTTAGGTTACAAATTTGGTTATTGATGGTTAAAGATTCTTCCTTTCTGCTGAGGCTGCTTTTGCAGCCTCTTTTTTATCACATTGCCAACGAAATTAAGTCATCTGATAATCGGCTGGAGTGTTTTCAGATACTCAGTGGCATCCGGTCCCAGGTTGAAGATAAGATCAATTACACTGAGGTTAGGTTTAAAATCAATCGTTGCACTGAAAACCTGCAGATAACTTTTATGCACGAAAAAACTCTTTCCCGGTTCAAGCCTGTAGCGGTAATCATATGGCTTATCCTCCAGAGATTCAAAAATATGGGTCGCTTCAGTTTTCTTCTTCAATTTGAGCATCTTCAATAAAGATTCGAAAAGTTCATTATTGAGATTCCACAGGAACTCCTGTTTCTTGTTGATTATGCTTTCAATCTGTTCGAAATAAAAATCAAAATATGGAGAACACCTGTAAGATGATACTATTGCTCTGAGATGTACCTGCTGCCATCTTTTTGAATTGTCGATCCTGACTTCTTTTACCGGAACTTTGTGCCTGCTGCCTTCATAGACGGGAACTGTTAATAAATGAGGTCCGTGAGAAGACAGGATGTAGCACCTGTTCCTGTATGTCTGCTTGATATAATTCTCCTGTGCTTCGATAAAAACTGCACCGGCTTCAGCAATAAGTGAAAAATATTCTATTGGAGGCAGGTATGCAGTTGAGATCAGTAACTTTCCTGCCATGGGATTATTGAAGTTTATTGATCATGCTTGCGTTGAATCCGGCTCCGAATCCATTATCGATATTAACAACTGTGACCCCTGTGGAACAGCTGGTCAGCATTGCAAGGAGGGCTGAGATCCCGCCAAAATTAGCACCATATCCGACGCTCGTGGGAACTGCAATAACAGGTTTGTCCACGAGTCCACCGACCACACTGGCCAACGCCCCTTCCATACCTGCAATAACAATAATCACCCTGCATTTTCTTATCTCAGGGAGTTTATCTACCAACCTGTGAATGCCTGCTACGCCTGCATCATAAATTCTAAATACCTTATTGCCAAGGAGTTCAGCAGTAATTGCGGCTTCTTCGGCAACGGGCATATCCGAGGTCCCGGCTGTAATAACTGCGATGCTTGTTTCCGGACTTTCAGGTTTTTTTCTCTGCCATGATATTATCCTGGCAACTGCATAGTAAACCGCCTCAGGCGCTATTTCCTTTACAGCTTCAAACATCTCAGGGGTGGCTCTTGTACCTATCACATTGTTTTCCCTTGCCGACATAACCCTGACAATTTCCCTTACCTGTTCAATTGTTTTTCCTGCACAGTAAATTATTTCAGGATAACCGGTGCGTATTTCCCTGTGATGATCTATTCTTGCGAATCCGAGATCTGTATAGGGGAAATTTTTAAGAGCTTCCAGAGCTTTTTCAACGCTGGTATCACCGTTCTTAACCTCTGTAAGCAGCTTTTCAACATCCTTTGCATTCATTATGTTCGGTTTTGAGGATTGGAACTACCTGTCCTGTAGCCTTCAAGATCCAAAGATACATATCTGAATCCTAAATTCTTAAGTCCTGAAATTATCTGATCCCTTATTGGTTTCTGAAGGAGCTTTTCGATATAACCCGGAAGACATTCGATCCTTGCGAGATCTTTATGAATCCTTACCCGCGTACCAGGAAAACCTGCTTCAAAAAGAAGGTTTTCTGCTGCTTCAATCATTCTCAGATCATCCTCGGTGATCTCAGTATCGTATGGGATACGTGTTAGCAGACAGGCCATCGCCGGTTTTCCCCAGATTTCAAGACCTTCTCTTTTGCATAATTGCCTTATTTCTTCTTTTGTTAAACCTGCTTCAAGGAGTGGACTTCTGACTCCAAGTTCCTGGAGTGCTTTCATCCCTGGTCTGAAATCTCCGGTATCATCAGCGTTTGTACCGTCAACAACGTACCTCAGATTATTTTTTCTCGCAAATTCCTTTATTTCCGTGAAGAGATTCTTCTTGCACAGGTAACACCTGTTCAGAGGATTGTTACGTATTATTTCAGGAAGATCAATATTAAGAACTGTGTGCCTGATGCCATGTCTGCTCGTGAATTCTATTGAGTCAGAAATTTCTTTTTCTGGTATATACGGTGTTCTGATAGTAACGGCAATAACATCGCGCTTCCTCAATGAATGAGCCCGGTGAAGCAGGAATGAACTGTCAACCCCTCCGGAGAAAGCCACAACAAACGAAACCAGATCATTCAGTATTGAGTCGAGTTTTTCTTCTTTCTGTTCAGACATAAAAGCTTTTTTCGCCAGGTTTAATTAAAAAGGTTTTTCAGAATACGATTGTAAACTTCCCTGATCGGCATGTTTTTTTCAGTGGCAATTCGCCGGCATTCTTCATATTCAGGCTTAACTGAAACTTCTTTGTCCCTGTAGTATGATCTTTTTATGCTCACTTTACCGAATTCCGTTTCAATAGTTTCAAGCTTTCGTATCAATGTGTCTTTTCTGAATGGAAATGTTCTTATGCCTATTGAAGTTGATTCGGTAAAAATTATTGTTTTCAGGACCTCAGTTGAACCGGTTTCGCAAATAACATTAAGAACGATTCCAGGCCTTCCTTTTTTCATTATAATGTTGGTGAGAAACACATCTGAGGCTCCTGCCCTGAATAGCTTTTCAGATATATAATCGAATAGTTCAGGGTTCATGTCGTCGATATTACATTCAAGATGAACTGCTTCATGCCCGGTTTCACCTGTTTCAGCTGCTTCGCCAATGAAAACCCTGAGAATATTTGGTACATCAGGATTATCCTTCTGCCCGATTCCATTTCCGGTCTTCACAATTCTGAGTGGGACTGAAGATCCGAAGCTGCTGCCCAATGTAGCAAGTATAGCTGCTCCTGTAGGAGTGGTGGCTTCAAAATTCACACCATTGTATTTTACAACCATTCCCTTTACTATCTCTGCAGTTGCAGGGGCAGGCACGGGAAGCTTTCCATGATCGCAATTTACAAATCCTCCTCCAAGCTCTACAGGAGATACATATACTCTATCTATATTCAATGCATTATAGCAAATTGCTGCTCCGACCACGTCAATTATCGAATCGATCGCTCCCACTTCATGAAAATGTACATGATCAGGAGGCATGTTATGGACTTTACCTTCAGCCTCAGCTATTTTGAAGAAGATTTTCCTGCTCAGCTCTTTTGTAGCTTTATCAAGTAACGAATCATCAATAATCTTCTCAATGTCATGCAGATGCCTGTGTGCATGCTCATGCCTTGTCTGCCTTACAGTGACCCTGGTTCCGCTTATACCGTGCCGCTGATCCTTCTGAACGATCAGTTCCCAACCTTTCAGGTTAAGCTTGTTCAGTTCACCTGAAAGAAAATCTTTGTCGATGCCGGCATCTATCATTGCCCCAAGATTCATATCCCCGCTGATACCTGAAAAACAGTCGTAATAAAGTATTCTCATAGCCTGGCTTTTTAACCGGAATTAATTAATAAAAACAACAGGTTGTTCAACCCGGTTTCAAGATGCGAATATACTATTTACGATCTTCACTGAATAATAAAAAAAAAATAGTATTTTCGGCGGTTGATGCATAATCCGGAAAAAATCATAAATACATGAAGAGAAGAGATTTCCTTAAAACTTCGTTCGGTAGTAGCATGGCAGCGGGTGCAGCTTTAAGTATGGGTGGATATGACAAACTGTGGAAGCCTTCAGTTCTCCCTGCTAAATATGATATGGTTGCCGTGATGGGAGGGAATGCTGATGCAATGTTCGATCTTGGGATACAGGAATATGGAGGAATGGGCGCTTTTGTGAAGAAAGGGCAGAAAGTGCTTGTCAAGCCCAACATAGGATGGGATGTGATCCCGGAACTTGCTGCAAATACCAATCCAGCGCTTGTCAAAAGGATTATTGAACATTGCTTTAATGCTGGTGCAAAAGAAGTTTATGTTTTCGATCATACCTGTGACAACTGGGTGAATTGTTACAAGAATTCAGGCATAGAAAAAATTGCCAAAAGCGCCGGCGCTAAAGTTGTGCCTGCCAACTCTGAGAATTACTATCAGGAAATCTCTATTCCCGGAGGAATAAAGCTGCAGAAAGCAAAGGTGCATGAGATACTGCTTGAAACTGATGTTTTCATTAATGTGCCGGTCCTGAAGGATCATAATTCGACAAGGATGACAGCTTCTCTGAAGAATATGATGGGTGTTGTCTGGGACAGGGCATACTGGCACTCAAATGACCTTGATCAATGCATAGCTGATTATGCCCTCTATGAGAAAAAGCCTTCTCTCAACGTAATTGATTGCTATAATGTAATGGTCAAGCATGGGCCTCAGGGAGTATCTAAGGAGGATGTCGTTTTGATGAAGGCACAGATACTCACTACCGACTGGGTTGCTGGCGATACCGCAGCGGCCAGGATGCTTAATGTACCTGTCGAGAAAATAGGATACATACCTATCGCGCATAAAATGGGCATTGGTAATATGAATATCGATGGCCTGAATATTAAAAGAATTAAAATGTAATCCTGATGAAATCGCATCAGCTGAGAACACTCCGGATCCTTCTGGGTGGCCTGGTATTTCTTTCCGTGTTTTTGATATTTGTCGACTTCAGATCGTTAATACCGGCAAAATACCACGGGATCCTTTTATACCTTCAGTTTATACCGTCAGCTCTTAAGTTTTATGATATCCGCACAATGGCAGCAGGTGGATTTGTGATAGTCCTGTTACTCACATTTCTTTCCGGCCGGACTTACTGCTCGTTTTTATGCCCGCTGGGGATAGGGCAGGATATCTTCAGCAGAATCGGAGGAAGGTTCAAGAAAAGATTCAGAAGATATGGATACAAGAGGCCTCATACAGTTCTGAGATATCTCATCCTTGCAATTACGCTGGTCGTTACAATGATATGGGGCATCTACATGCTCACCCTGCTCGATCCTTACAGCATATTCGGAAGATTTATGACATTTTTCGGGAAGCCTGCTGTAATTGCATTCAATAACTTTCTTTCGAACATCCTCGGAAAATTCGATATATATACCCTTCATCATACCCCCATTAAGCCTTTCTCTGTAGTGGTTTACTCGATTCCATTATTATTCTTTTTTCTAACGGGGGTCATGTCATTCACAAAAGGGAGATTCTATTGCAACACTGTCTGTCCTGTAGGGACACTGCTGGGGCTCATTTCAAAAGTATCCGTATTCAGGATAAACATTGATGAATCCGCCTGTACGCGCTGTGGTCGCTGTTCCATGAGGTGCAAATCATCATGCATCGATTTTCTGAAACATGATGTCGATGTGTCCAGGTGTGTTGATTGCTTCAATTGTATTAATGTCTGCCAGGATGATGCAATTTCGTATGGCCTTGTAAGATTTAAAAAGAAAGAGCATCAGACTGATGAAAGCAGGCGTGCGGCTATTGCAAGCTCGGTAATGCTGCTCTTCGGTATTTCAGGGATTGCAAAGGCACAGGAAACAAAAGCCCCGACACCCAAAAGTCCTTCAACTGTAAGAGAAGAGAAGAACTATCCGGTTTGCCCTCCCGGGGCTTTATCAATTGAAGAGTTAAATAAGAAATGCACAGCCTGTTCATTATGCATAAATGCATGTCCTAACGGCGTTCTTCAGCCGGCTTTCAGGGAGTACGGACTCGCAGGTATGATGCAGCCTGTAATGAATTATCACAAAAGTTTCTGCACATATAAATGTACGATCTGTACTGAAATTTGTCCGACTCATGCACTTCAGTCACTGATACTGGAAGCAAAGCAACTTACACAGCTCGGTAAGGTGAAATTCATAAAAGACAATTGCATTGTCAAAACTGAAAAGACAGCCTGTGGCGCATGCTCTGAAAGTTGCCCTACAAAAGCGGTTTATATGGTTCCTTTTGAAGGAAATCTCCTGATACCTGAGATTAACGACGAGATCTGTATTGGTTGCGGGCATTGTGAGTATGCATGTCCGACAACTCCGTATAAAGCAATCTATGTAGATGGTAATGCCGTCCATCTTGCTGCGAAAAAACCGGAAAACGAGAAATCTGATCTAAAAACTCCAACTGAATTTCCATTCTGATATATTTTGTTATGAAACCCACTCATATTGAGCACATAGGTATAGCAGTTACCGACCTTAAAAATGCAATCAACCTGTTTGAAAAGTTGCTGGGACAAAAATGCTACAACATCGAAGAAGTCGCTGACCAAAAAGTCAAAACTGCTTTTTTTAAAGTCGGAGAAACCAAGATTGAGCTGCTTCAGTCTACAGATCCCGAGGGACCTATTGGAAAATTCATTGCAAAGAAAGGTGAAGGAATACACCATATTGCTTTTGCCGTTAACAATATTGAAACCAGACTTGAACAGGTAACATCAGATGGAATTATGCTGATTGATTCGAAACCGCGTAAGGGAGCTGAAGGCCTCGATATCGCTTTTCTTCATCCCAAATCCACTAACGGAGTCCTCATAGAATTATGTGAGGATAAGAATAAGTAAAAATTCTGATTATAATAATAATATATATAAATAACTATATTAATATATATATTATGAAGCTCATACAATATGTTATACACCGGCCTCACCTCAACCTCTCTCCCGAAGACCATCTTTATACACATTTTTTTTCATCTCTTTTATCTCTACTTTCTTTTGCAGAAAAGAACCGAGCAAATGAGGTAAATTTAATTCTTGGCCAAGATTTCTCTCCATTTGCGAGCTCGCCGAAGGCAAAGTAGCAAAGAAAGCTGCCCAAAAATCCAACTGAATGGCTTTGTTACCCTGCATATGCTCGCTAGCATCTGGCTCAAAGCCATCCAGTTCGCACATTTTTGGGGTTTTCCACCGCACTCCCTGAAGCACCAATTTATTAGCTAAAGTACTATTGAGGTTCTAATTTTTTCTTTTCATCAATCTTGCTTATGAAGGCGCGAGGGCAAACCGGAACCGAGCCGAAGGGTATCCTAAATCTTTTTCCAGCGACACCCCCTCTTTGCTTTGCAGAGAGGGGGCCGGGGGGTGAGTTCGTGATGTTATCATTACTCTCTTGATTGCTCACTTAAAAATCGTTAGATTTGTATAACAAACAATAAACTGGCGAAATGAAAACATCACCGGCTGTTTCCGGTAATGCCGGTCCGAAAATACGCTCAGATTGTGAAATCACGCTTGAGCTGAAAGATTCAGGAGGAATTCAGATTGAGCTTGAATCGAAAGTCAAAGCCCTTTATGGTGATTCAATAAAAGCTCTTGTTTCCGAAATCCTTGAATTTTATGGTATTAAGAATGCCCAGGTAATGATTAAAGATTCGGGGGCACTCCCGTTTGTCATTTCAGCAAGAACAGAAGCTGCAGTAAAGAAGCTCCTTTCGACGGATCTTGAATTTCTTCCTCCCTTAACAAATGAGGAGCATCAGGATTCAGGTCGTGAGAGATGCAGATATTCAAGGCTCTACCTTCCGGGCAATAATCCTGCATTAATGATCAATGCAGGCCTTCATTCATCGGAAGGTCTCATTCTAGATCTGGAGGATTCGGTAGCTCCCGAAAAAAAAGATGAAGCCAGGATTCTTGTAAGGAATGCCCTGAGGCAGATCAGCTTCTTCAAAGCTGAACGGATGGTCAGGATAAATCAAGGTGCGGGAGGCATTGCAGACCTGAGATCTGTTGTACCTCAGAATGTTGATCTTATCCTTATTCCTAAATGCGAAACTGCAGATGAAGTAAAGAATATTTCGGATGAAATAAGATCCATCAAAGATGCGCATGGTATCTCATATGATATTTTCCTTATGCCCATTATTGAAACTGCACTTGGAATTGAAAATGCATTTTCAATTGCTTGTTCATCGGATGATGTAGTCGCAATCGCAATAGGACTTGAGGATTATACTGCCGATCTGGGAGTGCAGAGGACACCCGGAGGTTTTGAATCGCTATATGCAAGAATGAGACTCATTAACGCTGCAAAGGCCGCAGGGATTCAACCAATAGATTCAGTATTCTCTGACGTGGATGATCTTGAAGTACTGGAGCAAAATGTACGCATATCGAAATCAATCGGGTTTGAAGGAATGGGATGTATTCATCCCAGGCAGATACCTGTGATAAGACGCGGGTTTGCTCCTGATGAGACTGAAATAGAAAAATCAAAAAAGATTGTAGCGGCTTTTAATGAAGCCAGATCGAACGGACTTGGGGTGATTTGTCTCGGGTCGAAAATGATAGATGCACCGGTAGTGAGGAGGGCTGAAAGGACTTTAACCCAGGCGATCTCGATGGGATTGCTTTCAGCAGACTGGTTGCAGAAAGAAAAATCACAATAAATAAACAATATGTCTGCCAGGACTGTTTTGAACGCTGCCGGAAGGCTTGTACCTGAGGAGATAAACGGGAAGCCGGTGATTCCATTTAAAGGAGTGGGGATGCACAAACCTTCAGGTACAAAGCATGCTCCACCGATTCCTTCATGTTCCGACTATCCGGATGACGGTAATAAAGTTACAGGCTCACTTGAAGAAGCACTGGTAAAATGCGGCCTTCGTGACGGAATGACAATCTCCACCCATCATCATCTTCGTGACGGCGACCTGGTAAGTAATAAGATATTTGAGATTGCTTCTGCGATGGGAATAAAAGATCTTATCTGGTTTCCTTCGGCATCTTTTCCCTGTAATGATATTGTAATAAAATATCTCGAAGATGGCACAATCAACAGGATTGAAGGAAGCATGAACGGACCGCTTGGCAGATTTGTATCAGAGGGACGTATGAAAGGCACTGCTGTCCTCAGGTCTCACGGGGGAAGGGTACAGGCAATACAGGATGGTGAGGTGAAGATCGACATTGCAGTTCTTGCAGCGCCCTCTGCAGACAGGTTCGGAAATGCAAGAGGCACAGGAGGATCATCGGCCTGTGGTGTTCTGGGCTATGCAAAAGCCGATTCAATGTATGCAGATAAGGTGATCGTAGTAACTGATAACCTTGTTGACCTGCCATGCTTCCCGATGGAGATTGAAGGGAACTATGTTGATTACGTAGTTGTAACAGATAAAATCGGGATCCCTGAGAAGATTGTTTCCGGTACAACTGAAATCACAAGGAGTCCCGACCGACTGCTCATAGCTGATCTTACGGCATCTTTTCTTGAAAAATCCGGAATACTTAAAGATAATGTAACGATGCAGGCCGGCGCTGGCGGTACATCACTGGCGATCGCAGTTTTCATTCATGAGATACTTAAGAAGAAAGGATGGAAATCAGCTTTCGGTTTTGGAGGAAGCACAAAGTATATGGTTAAAATGCTGGAAGAGGGGCAGATGGGCTACATTCTAGATGCCCAGGCTTTTGATCTGGATGCAGTCAGCTCGGTTGAAAAGAATCCTGACCATATTCCATACCCGGTTTTCAACGCCTACAATTACCACTCAAAGGGTAACCTGACAAGCATGATGGACATCATGATACTTGGAGCAACAGAGATTGATCTTAACTTCAACGGGAATGTGGTGACTCACTCCGATGGCTGTCTGCTGCACGGGATAGGAGGGTGGCAGAATTGCCTGCATGCCCGGAATGTAATAGTACCCTTACCTTTATTTCGCGACAGGATACCTGTTATTGTTGACAGAGTAACCACACTATGCGGTCCAGGGGAATTGATAGATGTGGTTATCACTGAGAGAGGGATTGCTATCAATCCTTTAAGACAGGATCTCATTGACAGTGTCAAAGGAACCGATCTGCCTTTACGAACGATAGGTGAGCTGAAGGATGAGGCTGAAAGAATCTGCGGAAAACCTCAGAAACCTGAGTTTGAAGAGGATATTGTGGCGGCAGTGAAGTGGGTTGATGGTACCGTAATTGACGTGATAAAGAAACTTAAAAAGTGATATTTCCCAGATGAAAAAATACAGGTGCATTGTTTGCGGATTCATATACGATCCTGAAGAGGGTGATCCGGTTTCCGGGATAGAGCCTGGCATTCCATTTGAAGAGCTTCCCGATGAATACATCTGCCCCGTATGCGGAGCAGGAAAAAGCGAGTTCGAGGAACTTGACTGATCAGTTCTCCGGAATATTCTTCACGACGTCAATAAGGAGATCCCAGAACATTTGCGCAGTACGGATCTCGATCATCTCCTCAGGAGTATGAGCGCCTTTTATCGTCGGACCGAATGAGATCATGTCGATACCGGTTACTTTCTTGTTTATAAGTCCGCATTCCAGGCCTGCATGTATTGCCCTGACAAGAGGCTCCCTGTCGAACAGTTTCTGATATGAATCCTTTGTTATCCTTAGTATATCTGACTTAAGATCGGGTTTCCAGCCAGGGTAACCGTCGGAATGAGTTACTTCAGCTCCCGCCAGACGCATACATGATTCCACCATCCCTGCGGCATTATACTTCGAGGATTCAACTGAGCTTCGCTGGGTTGTAACTATCCGGATTATATTACCCGGCTCAAACTTGGCTGAGGCAAGGTTAGTGGAGGTTTCAACAAGATTATCCATTTCCTTCGACCAGGCAATCACCCCGTGTGGACAGCAGCTAAGAAGATTGATGAAATTTTTCTGAGTCTCAGGATCCATAACTTCTTGTGGAACAGGAACTTCCTTCACTGAGCATCTCAGGTCTTTCTCCATATCGCCGAATTCCTTCCTGATAGTCCCGCAAAATTCATCAACCCATTTAATTACGAATTCAGAATCATGCCTGTTGACGACAATTGTGGCGAAAGCTTCCCTTGGAATGGCATTCCTGAGATTACCTCCGTCGAATGAAGCAACAGCAAGCTCCTTTTCATTGGATATATTCCAAAGTACCCTGTTCATTATCTTTACCGAATTGCCGTAACCTTTATGAATTTCGTCTCCGGAATGACCTCCATGAAGCCCGGTAAGTGATATACTGAATGCTGCTTTGTCATTGCCCGACGGAATACTGTCATATTTCATAACACCGACAGAATCGAGTCCCCCGGCGCAGCCTATGAATAATATTCCTTCATCTTCGGAATCAAGATTTATGAGTATCCTTCCTGTAAAAAAATCAGGTGAAAGATTGATTGCGCCTGTCATGCCGGATTCCTCGTCTATTGTGAACAGACATTCAATTTTTCCGGCCTTGAGATCTTTGTCAGTAAGTATTGCCAGCTGAGCCGCTATACCTATTCCGTCATCAGCGCCCAAAGTAGTGCCGCTTGCTGTTACCCAGCCTCCTTTTACGACAGGTGTAACAGGATCAGTGTCCCAGTTGTGCGGATGATCGGCATTCTTTTCCCCGACCATATCCATATGACTTTGAAGCACAACAGCTTTCCTGTTCTCCATGCCCCGGGCAGCCTGTCTTGTTATGAGAATATTTCCGGTTTTGTCTTCCCTTGATTCAAGGTTATTTTTTTTTGCGAAATCGAGCAGGTATCTTCTGATCTTTCCTTCATTCTTTGATAGCCTCGGTATTTTACATATTTCTTCAAAATAATACCAGACCGGGGCTGGATTCAGTTGGCTTAATACACCCATATTTTCTCTTAAATAACCTTTATATAAGGTCGCTAAAGTAGCATTTTTTTTCATTTAACCAGGTTTTTGATGTACAAGGTGTCAACAACATTTGAGCAATCACTCCGGTTCAGATAAATTTTTCCTAATTTTACTTAACAACAATTAATGATCGCAGGTTCATGGCAAAACACAAGATTGTAATTCTACCAGGTGATGGCATTGGCGCTATCGTAATGAAAGAAGCTTTAAGAGTACTGGGAGCCTCAGGATTTGATGCGGAATATATACATGGGGATATCGGATGGGATTTCTGGTGCAGGGAGGGCAATCCATTGCCTCAAAGAACTATTGAACTAATCGAAAAACATCGTATTGCACTGTTCGGAGCCATTACCTCGAAGCCGGAAGATGAAGCAAAAGCAGAGCTCGAAACCTCCCTCCAGGGAAAGGGTTTTAAGTATTCCAGCCCTATTGTCGGTCTAAGGCAGCATTTCAATCTTGATATATGCGTCAGACCCTGCAAATCATATAAGGGGAACCCGCTGAATTTCGTTCGTCGTGGAAAAGGAAACACAATTGATGAGCCCATTGTCGACGTCGTGATTTTCAGGCAGAATACGGAATGTCTTTATTCCGGGGTGGAATGGACAAATCCTCCTGCTAAAGTATATGACGCATTTATGACGCATCCCAAATTTGCCTCAAATTTCGGCAAAGTCCCTGTTGAGGATCTGTCAATTTCAACAAGGATTTTCACAAGGCTGGCAACTGAGAGGATACTTAATGCGGCTTTTGAATATGCCGGGAAGCATGGATACAAATCAGTTACTGTTTGCGAAAAACCCAATGTGATCCGTGAGACATCAGGCCTGATGTGGAAAATGGCTAAAGAGATACAGAAAAAGTCTTATCCGGCTATCAGACTTCTTAATACAAACATTGATGCACAAATGATGTGGCTGACAAAGAACCCTGAGGATTATGGTGTGATTGTTGCAGGAAATATGTTCGGGGATATTGCCTCTGATGCATTTGCCGGGCTGACAGGCGGATTGGGATTCGCCTGCAGTGCACAGTACTCTTCCGACGGAATAGCGATTTTTGAGCCAACGCACGGTTCCGCTCCGAAGTATGCAGATTTCGAAATTCCAATTGTTAATCCTATTGCAATGATCGAATCCGCATGCATGATGCTCGATTATCTCAACGAAAAGAAAATTGCCTCAAATATCAGGAACTCGATTGCGGAGGTAATTGCCGGAGGGAAAGTGCGTACATACGATATGATGCGAATGGCCGGCAGACCTGATGTGATCAGGAACGGGGCTGCTTCGACAACAATGATGACAGATGCAATTATCTCAGGTTTGAAATAAATCTATTATGAACCTTCTTATACAGAAACTCTGGCCTGAGCTGGGCTGGATCAATAATACCGATCTAAGGGAAAAAACTGCAGCTACCTGGGAGCTTGCACTTTCAAAAAGCGTACTAAAACAGGATGACCTTGACATTATTCCATTTACTCTTCTCTGCGGCCCGGATATGAAAGTATCTTTCATGGCTCACAAGAGATGTGTTGTACATATTGCCAGATCAGCAGGAGAGAAGATGAATGAGTTCTTCAGTCCGGATCTCGTTGTGAACATGGATGTTCTCATTGCCGGTGCAATTCTTGCTGATGTGGGTAAGCTGCTGGAATATGAAATGGATCATAATGGAAAAGCTGTACAGGGCAGATATGGTAAATATATCCGGCATCCCTTTTCCGGAGTTTCACTTGCCGAGCAGTGCGGTGTTCCGGCAGAGGTTTGCCACATTATTGCAACACATGCCGGTGAGGGCGACCAGGTAAAAAGATCAACTGAGGCTTACATCGTGCATCATTCTGATTTCATGGCCTTTGAACCATTCCGAAACCGCTTAATCGTATAGGTGAATGACTGATTGTGATCCAGGGTTTCCTAGCCCAGTTTCATTTTTTGAACCTCCTCGATATTTCTCTCGTTTGTAAATGCTTTTGCATCAGGAGTATACAGATAATCAATAAGCTCCTGGTACTTGTCCATGACCTTTCCCCTGATGATCTTAAGGGTTGAATTCATAAGACCATTGTCCTCGGTAAATCCTTCTTCGAGAATCCCGATAGCGACAGGAAGCCATCGTTGAGGGAACATATTTCCGTACTTCCCGTTTATGCGGTATTCGTTTATCTCATTCTCCAAAAGATTTATTACTGCTCTGATCCCCTCATCTGAATCGGCTGTAAGATTCTTCTCCTCGAGATACAATTTCAGGGCATGCTGATTTGGAATTATCAGCGCAACAGTATATGGTTTCTGGTTATTGTACAACATGCACTGATCAATGTACTTCGATTGTTCGGTAATTGCCTCTTCGATTCCTTCCGGACTGAATTTTTCACCATCATCGGCAATCAGCAGGCTCTTGAATCTTCCAAGTACATAAAGGTATCCGTCAGGATCCATATACCCCATATCTCCGGTATAAAGCCATCCGTCTTTAATCGTTTCCCTGGTTGCCGTTTCATTCTTCCAGTATCCATGCATCACATTCCCACCCCTGATGACTATCTCGCCCTTCTGACCAACAGGAAGTTCATTGCCGTCCTCATCAAGTATTTTCAGATCCATATTATTCACAAGGACACCGGAAGAACCCAGCTTATGTCTGGCAGTTGAATTTGATGATATGACAGGCGATGCCTCACTTAACCCGTATCCCTGGTACATCGGTATTCCGAGCGCATAGAAGAATCTTTGCAATTCAATATCCAGCAGGGCGCCTCCGCCGATAAAATAATCGAGTTCGCCTCCATAAGCTTCACGGATCTTACTGAACAAAATCCTGTCGTAAAGATCAAGTAATGGTTTTTTGAACCTTTGCAACCCCTGCCCTTTATTCCAGCCTTCTTTATTATAGGAATAAGCCATTTTCAGGGCATGGTTGAATAACATCTCAGTCAGCTTGCCTTTTTCTTTGATGCCTTTCTCAATATTCTTTCTGAAGTTTTTCGCAATTGCCGGAACACTCATCAGCAGGTTAGGTTTTATTTCTTTAAGGCAGATGGGAAGGTTCCTGAGAGTTTCCATAGGAGTTTTGCCGCTCTTGACTGAAGCTATGCTGGCGCCTTTTCCCATGAATGCAAATATACCTGCTGTATGTCCGAATGAATGGTCCCAGGGGAGTATCAGCAATGTCTTATAAAATGATGGTATATCCATCAGACTATATGCCTGGTAAACATTTGTCACATAATTGCCATGGGTCAGGATAATACCTTTAGGATCAGCTGTAGTACCTGATGTATAACAGATATTTGCAAAATCTGAAGGAGTGATGTTGCGATTAATCTCTTCAAATACGGCAACATTAGATGGTTTCTCAAGCCATTCACGGCCGATCTTTCTCACTTCATTGAAGTGTACCTCATTTGAAGCATATTCTTCCTGTGTATCAAAATGAATGACTTTTTCAATTGTAGGGCAATCCTTCAGGACTCCGGCAAATTTCTGAGCCTGTATCGACGATAAAAGGATCATCCTTGCACCCGAATGATTTATCCTGAATTTTATCTCATCAGCATTAAGCTTCACTGAAAGAGGAACATTTATTGCACCCGTGTACAGAATTCCAAGTTCACCAATTACCCAGCTGTTTCTGCCTTCGGATATCAGGCAAAGCCTGTCTCCTTTTTTTATTCCCGATTTTAATCAGCCCTGCAGCAAATTCATAGACCTGTTTTCTGGTTTCACCATATGTTGTTCCTTCGTATTTTTCAGCTGGTTTCTCCCACAAATAAACATTGTTACTGTAGGCTTCAACACTCTCTTCGAAAAACTGGATAAGGGATTTCATCTTATTTTCAGGTTTTTTTAAATCAATTGGAGGTCTAATATACAAAATCCGGTAGATGTCGATAATGTTTTATTCTTTGGTTTTTTTTAAGGAATATGTATCTTTGATTATGGACCTGAAAAAAACCGAACCGATTTAACCCATTAATTATCTGATTATGAGATTTATATCTGCAATTATCCTGGCTTTATTCCTTATGACTCTTCCTTCATGCAAGTTTTTCAGAGAAAAAGTTTTTGGCAAAAAAGCAAGAGCCCTGGCAGAAATGCAAGCCAGGCAGGACAGTATCAGGGTTGCTGATTCGATCAGGAAAGCACAGGAGAGATTGCTTGCTCTTGAAAGGGCAAAGCAGGATTCACTGAGGCTTGCTGAGGAAGGAAGACTGACTAATATTATGAAATATAATATTATTGTAGGGAGCTTCATTACTCCTGAGTTCGCAAAAAGCTTTGCTGATGAATATACTGCAATGGGGTATAATGTAAGGATTCTGAAGCCTGCAAACAGTAAATTTGAGCTTGTTGCTGCTGAAGGCCATAAAAGCCTGAATACGGCAATTCAACGGCTGGCACAGTTTCAGGATACCGTGATGGTGGAATCATGGTTATACATTAATCAGTGACGTACGACAGAGATCCTGTCATGGCGCCATCCTCACCGTACTATTGTCTCTTCCCTGTCGGGCCCGACTGAAATCATTGTTACAGGAACTCCTGTTTCTTTTTCAATGAAACCGACGAATTTTTTCAGTGGTAAGGGCAGATCTTTATAAGCCCTTGTTGCTGATATATCTTCATTCCAGCCCTCCATTTCAGTATAGACAGGTTCTATAACTGTATCGATCATAAAAGGAAGTTCTGTACATTCCCTGCCTTCAACTTTATAAGAAGTGCAGATCTTTACTTTTTCAAATCCCGACATTACATCGGCTTTTGTCATGAAAAGCCTTGTAATTCCATTGATCATGATTGCGTATTTCAGTGAAGGAAGATCAAGCCATCCACAGCGTCTTGGTCTGCCTGTTGTGGAACCGAATTCATGTCCTTTTTCCCTGAGAGTTTTTCCTGTATTGTCATGCAATTCTGTCGGAAAGGGGCCTGTTCCAACTCTTGTGCAATAAGCTTTAAAAATACCATAAATTTCACCGATGCGTTTTGGAGAAACGCCGAGCCCGGTGCAGGCGCCTGCACTTATTGTATTTGACGATGTAACAAAAGGATATGAACCGAAATCAATATCGAGAAGTGTTCCCTGGGCTCCTTCGGCGAGAATTTTTTTCCCGTCAGAAATCAGCTTATTAACAAGATATTCAGTATTAATAATTTGGAATTTTCTCATGCAGTTCGATGCCTTCAAACCATGCATCTTCATATTCTTGAAGGATCAAACCTGCAGTTCAAAATTCTTCAGTAATGATAAATGTCTCTTTTTCAGATCATTGTATCTATCCATTGAAATCTTTTCTCAGCAGATCTCCGGCACGCAAACCGTTACGACTGACCTTATCTGTATATGCTGGTCCGATCCCTTTGAGAGTCGATCCTATTTTGGTCATGCCCTTCTGGCATTCATAAGCAGCATCAAGTATCCTGTGGGTTGGCAGAATCAGGTTTGCCCTGGTAGAGATTACAAGTCTTTTCACAAGTTCATCCACTGAGGGCCCCAATTCTTCAATCTCATTTTTGAAAACTGATGGATCGATCACAACCCCATTACCGATAAGGTTTAACTTGTTCTCATGAAAAATTCCCGAGGGAATGAGGTGGAGCACATGCTTCATATTATTAAATTCAAGGGAATGACCTGCATTCGGACCACCCTGGAAACGTGCAATTATGTCATATTCAGGGCTGATTGCATCAACAATTTTTCCCTTTCCTTCATCACCCCATTGCAAGCCTAACAATATGTCAATGTTCATATTACGTCTTAAATAGATTCACAAAAACGGTTTACAAGGTACGAATTTATTTTACCCTGTGAACAGGGATTTAATACAATGTTGAAAAATGGTAGTAACGAATAACTTACAGCTATTTCAGGGAAGTGATTATACTTATAAACATACAGGTAAAAATACGTGGATATTATAAATAGACCCGGTTTATATTTGTTCAAAACAGTAAAAAATGAAAGTCATTTAAACTTAAAGCTTATTTTATGAAAAAAATTTTACTCCTTTTTGTTGCAATTGCAATTCTTATGCCTGCTAAAGCGCAGGAAACCTCTACCGAGAAGAATGTTCTTAAAGTGAATACTTTGTCCTTAATTATAGGAACAGGTTCTATATTTTATGAAAGAGCATTTTCCGATAATATTTCAGGTCAGTTAGGCTTCGGTTACCTTAATTATGGTAAAGGTGGAGACAGATTCAGCGGTCTTTTCCTTACTCCTGAAGTAAGACTTTATCCAAAGAAAAATGCAATAGATGGATATGTACTTTGCTCCTTATCTGAGGTATCAGGTCTTAATCTGAAGGCAGATAATTTAGGAAAAGCCACACTTACTTCAATCGGCGGTGGAGTAGCCTTTGGAAGGCAATGGATTACCAATTCAGGATTCACAATGGATCTCTTCTTCGGAGGCCATTACATGAGCGCAAGCCTGAAGGCTGAAGATGAAAACAATAATGAAGCTTTCGATGCTAGGTTTGTTCGATGGATTTGGATTCAGGAATTGGATTTTCGCTTGGATTCGCATTCTGAAAAACTGTGGAATAATATAAAAAGAGGCTGTCAGATTTCTGACAGCCTCTTTTTATATTATGTTCCTAACTCCTCACTCCTCACTCCTCATTCCTGTCAGGTCCGTTATAATGTCCGTATATATACAATGAATGGAATTGCGGATTGAAATTGTGAAGTTCGCTGGCCGTATTGATGATCTCATGTATCCTCGGATCACAGAATTCAATCACTTTCCCTGTTTCAATATCTATAAGATGATCATGCTGGCCGCACTGATATGCCCTTTCAAACTGGGCTATGTTTTTACCAAACTGATGTTTAATCACCAGGTTGCAGTCGAGAAGGATCTCAATGGTATTATATAATGTAGCCCTGCTGACCCTGTAATTTTTGTTTTTCATGAAAATATACAGGGATTCAATATCAAAATGACCTGTTCTTGAATATATCTCATCGAGTATGGCATACCTTTCCGGTGTCTTCCTGTGGCCTTTCTTCTCGAGATACTCTGTAAAGATCTTCTTTACTGTCAACTTGGTATCATCATTAATCATATCTGGTCTAATTTAAAATTAATGACAAAAATATGTATTTTCAAAACGAGATTTGAAGAGAAGAATTACTTTGAAAAATCTTCCACCCTTTTAACTTATTCAATACCGCTGATGTTGGAGATTTTCATTATAAGGTTATTAAGATCCTTTGTGTGATGAACATAAAGATCAATTGTTCCATCGAAAATCGTGTCTTTTACCGAAATATTAATATTCGTCATATTGACTTTCAGCTCCGAAGAAATAATGTTTGTAATATCATTGACAAGTCCAATCCTGTCGATCCCCGACATATGTATCCTTGCCAGGAAAGACACGAGTTTATGAATGGCCCACTTTACTGCAATGATCCGGTTTCCTTCATTTGACATGATTCTGATAGCAACGGGGCATTTAGGTTTATGTATGATTATATTGCCATCAGGGGAGTGATAACCCGTAACCTCGTCACCAGGGATCGGATTACAGCATTTGGCTATTTCATAGGATTGTTCGGCATTATCGACATTTTCCCTGAGAAGAAAAGGAACATTTGTATCAATTACATCAGGAGTTGTATTTGGATTCTTTTTTTCTTTTTTAGATACCGATTAGTTTAAGCTCCCAATATTTTATAACATTCTTGGCAGGACTTTTCTTTGCAATTTTTTTCAGATTATCAAGATTTACTCTTCCTGATCCGACTGCAGTATAAAAATCATCTTTATTGTCATAGTCAAAAGCATCGAGTATCGTTTTCAGTGATTCGGAGTTCAACGCCTGACCAATCTCTTTCATCTTCTGTTCCACCATTTCCATTGCCTTTCAGGATGCTTTCCCTGGTTTCAATTCGCAGAGCATTTTTTATAGCTTCGCTGTGCTTTTGGCGTTTTAACAAATGAAAGCCAGTCAATTTCAGGTTTTGCAATTTCTGAAGTTATTATTTCAACCTGGTCGCCGCTTTGCAGGATGGAGCTGATAGGACTCAGCTTGTAATTGATCTTAGCTCCAATGGCTTTATTTCCGATCTCAGTATGTATTTCATACGCAAAATCGAGAGCTGATGGCTCCTTTGGGCAGGCTTACCAGGAGACCTTTAGGCGTAAAAACCATTATTTCTGAAGCAAACAGGTTCATTTTAAACTCATCAAGAAACTCCACAGGGTCTTCTCTGCGGATTCTCCAGCATCACCCTGATTTTCTTGATCCATTTATCGAGTTCACTTTCCTGTGAATCATCACCTTTGTATTTCCAGTGGGAAGCATAACCTCTTTCAGCAATTTCATCCATTCTCTTGCTCCGGATCTGTATCTCCACCCATTGTCCTTCAGGTCCCATTACTGTTACATGAAGCGCCTCATAGCCATTTGGTTTTGGCCTGCTTACCCAGTCCCTGAGCCGGTCGGGTTTTGGCATATAGACATCAGTAATAATCGAATATATGTTCCAGCATTGTGTTTTTTCAGGGATACCTTCCTTCGGTTCAAATACAATCCTCACTGCAAGTACATCGTATATCTCTTCAAAAGGAACATTTTTGGCCTGCATCTTCTTCCAGATCGAGAAGATCGATTTTGGCCTGCCCGAAATATCAAATCTGAAACCTGCTTCGGTCAGTCTCTCAATAATAGGCAGGGAGAATTTATTTATAAGAGATATATTCTTTTTCTCTGAGTGTCTCAGTTTTGCTACAATTTCGTCATAGATCTGTGGCTGGCGGAATTTGAAGCTCAGATCCTCAAGTTCGCTTTTTATTGCAAAAAGTCCCAGCCTGTTCGACAGAGGAGCATAGAGGAAAATTGTTTCTCCTGCCACTTTCATCTTCTTATGCTCGGGCATTGAATCCAGTGTCCTCATATTATGAAGACGGTCTGCAATCTTTATAAGTATCACCCGGAGATCGTCAGAGAGGGTGAGAAGCATTTTTCTGAAATTCTCAGCCTGTAGTGAAGATGTATTTTCTTTATTGTATGTCCCTGATATTTTTGTAAGACCATCTATGAGGGAAGCTATCTTTGCACCGAACTCCCTTTCCACATCATCCAGTGAATACTCAGTGTCCTCAACGACATCATGAAGCAGGGCAGCAGTAATTGATTTTGCACCCAGCCCAATTTCCTGGTTTACAATCTTGGCGACGGCAATAGGATGAATAATATAAGGTTCACCGGATTTTCGTCTCATGTTCCAGTGCGCTTCATTCGCAATCCTGAAAGCTTTATCGATCATCTCCCGGTCTCCCGGTTTGTTACACCGCAAAAGATGATCTACCAGGCTTTCATATTCCGTCTGGATTAATTTCCTGTCTTCTTCGTCAAAAATATCCTTACCCATAAATCTCTTAAGAGCCTTTCCGGCAACTTACAAATATAGCTGATCCAAGTTAATTTTCCACCTGTTATCTTATTCAGAAGGTATCCACTGAATGCTGATATATAACGATTCTTTACCGGAAAAATAATTGGTATGTCCGGTCAGTTTAAAATCCTGGATTCAATAATAGATGTCTACTTTACGACAGTTACGGTACCTGACCTTTTGTTGAGCGCTCCTGATGGGGTTTTGAGTTTCATGAACCAAAGGTATACTCCTTGTTCTGAACCTGAACCATCCCACTCCTCCATAAAATCGTTCGTTTCAAATAAAACTTTGCCCTGCCGGTCAGTGATTATAAGATTATACTCTGAGGGGGTAAAAGACAAAACAGGCCTGAATTGGTCATTTCTGAGATCATTATTGGGAGTGAATATATTCGGCACTGTCACAACTTCATTCGTTGGGGTACAAGCCCTCGATGATATGCTTTCACCGGTGGCTCCATGCAGGTTTATTATTTCCTTTGCTTTTACCATGAAGCATACTTCACCTGATGAAATATCATACATTATTTCTTTCTTATCTATTATAAATTCTTTAGAAGTATCTGATATAGCGAACAGTTTATATCCTTCTCCGGTATCGACATAAATATCAAACCTGTATGAAGCTGGATCATTGACCTTTACGGGATTCCACGACAGATGATAATCCTCTTCATTTTCCTTTAAACCAAGAACGATATTAGAATACAGATCGGTTTTGTTTATTGCAACATCGCATGAATTTACAGCAGACAATGAATAGTAGTTTACTTTGGAAATATCTGCATTCTCATCGGTGAAAGTAATTACACCGGAAACCTCGTTGATCGTTGCTATTTTATCAGTTGATTTTTCAATAACAAACCTGGTTATTTCTGATTCAGGATCAATCAGGAATGAGAGTTCTATCTTATTATTATCATTTACTGAAATATAGTCTGAACTAATCCACACGGGAGGTTTTTGCATTGTCGTATTGACAGAGCTCTTATTGGATGTTGAAGTTGTGCCGTCCTCAAGAATGGCTCTGATTGCGAAAGAGTATTTTTTATCTGTCAGGAAATCGGTGATTATGAAATTTCCTGCATTACTGTCAGTGCTGAATTTCACTGACAAGGGACCGTCATCTTCTGAAACCAGGATTTGGTAACCTGTGATCTTCACTGGAGTGTTTGAATAATTGTTCCATTTGAGAGTGATAACTGCCTTGCAAGTATCGATTTCCGAAGTACTGAAAATAGTATTAAGGCTGTTCGACAGCTCGCTCGGACAACCGGGTTTCCCCTGTACCAGAGGGAGTCTGTATGCAGCAACGACGAATTGAATGCTCTTATACTTTGTTGCATTGCTAATGAATGTGTAGTTCACTGCAAGGGGATTCCAGATAGTATCTACAGGCATCCAGCCTGTATTCTCTTCCGAGTAAATGTATATTATATAAGCAGCAATACCAGCTGACGGACTCGGAGTCCATGATATATCGACCTTTCCTGTCTCTGGCTGAACTGATACAAGATTCAACACAGGAGGTAAAGGAACAGTGCAGTTATCCTGTGACCAGACAGGCCATACCAGTAAAGAAAGTGAAATAATGATAAGACTCTTCAAATTCATATCGAGCCGGCAGTGACAATGTAAATGTCATCTATGTTGTAATACGTATTTGCAAGTGATTTTATTTCATCAGCTGATATCGTTCTGATTTTTTCTGAAAGCCTGTAAAAGTAGCTGTTGTCGAGACCGAACTCCCAGGCAGATTTGAAAGTTTCTGCCAACGCGAATGGTCCGTCGAACATTCTCAGCATTTCACCGCTCATATAATTGCGGACAACTTCGAGCTCGTCTTTTGTTATAAATTCACTTTGCAATATCCTGATCTCTTTAAATATTTCATCAAGAGTTTTGTTAACATACTCGTTTCCGACCTCGGTGGAAATGACAATATAACCTGCAAGATCAAGTGAAGTGATACCGGATCTTATACCATATGTATATCCTTTTTCTTCACGGATGTTTCTCATAAGGCGTGAACCGAAATAACCTCCGAGAATTGAATCAACAACTTTCAGTCCTGTGTAATCGGGATGCCTCTTGTTTATTGTTGATAAGCCGACCCTTATTGCTGTCTGAACTGTACCTCTTTTTTCAACATGTACCCTCTTTTTCTTTCCGCCTTTATAGGTTGGCTTCTCTTCTTCATTGAAGAGTGATGATTTCACAGTACCGAAATAATTATTCAGCAAGGCTGTTGTTCCCGAAGGAATTTTGCCTGAAATTATTACGGCCATATTTGCCGGTGTATAATATGATGCATGAAAATCATTCAGCAGGGGAGGACAGATACTGTTGAAATCGTTTTCCACGATCTGATGACCGTAAGGATGCCTTCTCCCGAATAAGCATTCAAAAAACTGATCGATTGCCACATTTTGTACTTTCTCTCTGTTTATAAGAAACCACTCGAGTCTTTTTCTCATAAGAGCATTCAATTCTTTTTCAGGGAATACAGGCCGGAAAAGTATCTCAAGTGAAAGTTCCAGGATCTTTTCAATATGCCTGCTAAGACAGAAAAAGATGATTCCTGCCCGG
Source organism: uncultured Bacteroidota bacterium (assembly GCA_963744745.1). Lineage (GTDB taxonomy): Bacteria > Bacteroidota > Bacteroidia > Bacteroidales > VadinHA17 > LD21. The sequence continues at coordinate 1,841,736 of CAVUVD010000014.1, forward strand.
TCCTTATCAAGTGAAAGATGCAGGAAAGAGCCGTAGAAATCGAGGATCCTGTTGAGCTCGACAGAATTATAACTCTGAGTGCCCTCCTTTAGCATCATATTGGTTGTTGAGGCGAGCAGTGGAAGAAACTCTTTTACCTGGCCGGCCTGAAACGTGAATTCTATCCTTACCACATCTTCCGTTCCTGCATCAATCAGGTATACAGGAATATTATTATCAAGCAGGAATACCTTAGGTTCCGGCATTTCAGGATTTCCGACAGGGAATACAGGCGGCTGTATTTTTCTCAGATCATCCATCATCCGTTTTTTCTTGCTGATTTATAATATAGTGTACTGCAGTTTTCAGGAATAAGATAACTCCTGACAGCATCTTCTATCATCTCCGGGGTAATTTTTCTGTAAATCTCAATTTCAGTATTGATCATTTCAGGCTTGTCAAGTAAGTTCGTAAAATGCCAGATTCACCGCTTTATTCAATGCACTGGTGTTTGAAAATACTGTGGATGATTCAAACTTGTTTTTTACTTTTTCCAATTCTGCGGGAGGTATTGATCCCGGAATCTTCAATTCTGCAAGCAGGGTGTTAACTGCATTTTCAGCATAACTGATATCAACATCTTTCATAATGTTACCATGCAGAATCAGAAGTCCCGGATCAAGATCAGAAGTAATATATGCATTGATCTCACTGAATAATTTCTTTTCCCTTACGAGCATTGTATTGAGTCTGCCTGATTCGCCTCCTGCCAGGAGATCTGTCAGCAGATCAAGAACCTGGAAGTCACTACCCTGCCTGGACCTGTATGCCAGACTTTATATAGGGCATGGGAAGGAACATCTCTTTCTACAGTAAGTTTTCTTTCCTCAACCTGAGGAGGTTCGGCTGGTAAGTGTCTTGGCTGTATTGGTCTTCTTTCAATTGGCCAGAACATTTTTCAGCCAATGATCTATGTTTTTTCTGCTGTAATATTACCTGCAAGGCAAAGTATCGCATTATTAGGAGCATAATGCGAGAAGAAAAAGTCCTTCACCTCTGCAAGATCCGGCCTTCTGGATATGCGAAATATCGCATTCCTATTGTTGACCATCGGTAGGGATGAACTTTATAAGCAAGGGCTCTCAATTAGAATCATTGCATCACCATAAGGCTGATTAAGATATCGCTGCTTAAATTCTTCAATGACAACATTCTTCTGAGTATCAAGATTTTTTTGCGAAAAATCGAGTGCCAGCATCCTGTCGGATTCAAGCCAGAATGCCAGTTTCTATATTTTCTGAGGGGATAGTAAGATAATAATTTGTGATATCGTTATTCGTGAAAGCGTTATTTTCACCTCCTACCAGCTGAAGCGGAATGTCATAATCAGGAATATTCACTGAACCGCCGAACATCAGATGTTCAAACAGATGAGCAAAACCTGTCGAGTCCGGATCTTCATCCCTTGAACCGACATTATAGAGAATATTCATTGCAACCAGCGGGGTGGATTTGTCTTCATGAACAAGGACCCTTAATCCGTTTTCAAGGGTGAATCTGTTAAAATTTATCATATGAAATGTTTAATTTCAATACGGAAGCATTCCGGTGACATTAGTCAGTGACAAACTTAACTAAAAAACAATGAAGGATTAGTATTGTTTTTATATTTGCATAATTATGCAATTGAATAATATTTTCAGAAGGAAATCAGATAAAAATACTTTAGCAATCGATCAGGTAAGGCTGGTTTATATTCTTAGTCTGGTTGTAGGATTCCTAAGTGCCCTTGCAGCGGCACTTCTGAAAAATGCAATTCATTATACAAATCAAATACTTACTAATGGTATAACAAATGAATCAGGAGGATATCTTTATCTTGCCTATCCATTTGCCGGAATGTTGCTGACTGTTCTTTTTGTCAGATATATTGTAAAGGATAATATCGGTCATGGCATAAGCAGGGTACTTTATGCCATATCAAAAAAAAGCAGCAGGCTGAAACCTCATAATACATGGAGTTCTCTTGTTGCAAGTACCTTCACAATAGGATTCGGAGGTTCAGTTGGAGCTGAAGCTCCAATAGTCCTGACCGGTTCATCAATCGGCTCTGCAATAGGAAGTTTTTTCAAGCTTGAATTATAGAAATATAACTTTGCTTATCGGATGCGGTGCCGCAGGAGCTGTTTCCGGTATTTTCAAAGCTCCTATTGCAGGAATTGTCTTTACACTCGAAATACTGATGCTTGATCTTACAATTTCCTCAATAGTTCCATTGCTTATTTCATCAGTCACTGCAGCAACAGTGGCACATTTCTGATGGGTGATAAGGTACTTTTTTCATTCAATATTGTTGAAGGATTTCAATATTCAAATATTCCCTGGTATCTGCTTCTCGGTGTTGTTTCCGGTTTTATCTCACTTTATTTCTCAAAGATGACTCTTTTCCTCGAAAGCAGCTATGAGAAGATAAAAAATATTTATCTGAGACTGATTAACTCGGAGGAATCATTCTGGGTAGTCTGATCTATCTGTTTCCTCCTTTTTATGGTGAAGGTTATGATACAATCATGTGCTTGCTACAGGGAAATTCAGAATCGGTATATGAACAGTCCCTTTTTCACTGATGTCACCGGTAGCTTTACTGTGGTTATGCTGTTTATGGCAGGTCTGATATTGCTGAAGGTTGTTGCAAGCAGCTCAACAAATGGAGCCGGAGGAGTGGGAGGAATATTTGCACCAACACTTTTCATTGGAGGTATTAAATGGATATTTTGTATCGGTTATGCTGAAACAGTTCCTCAATATCGATCTTCCCGATAACAGGTTTGTTCTTGTCGGAATGGCAGGAATGATGGCAGGAGTGATGCATGCCCCTCTGACAGCAATATTCCTGATTGCAGAAATAACAGGAGGATATAATCTTCTTATTCCTCTCATAATTACTTCCACTAGTTGCATACATTACAACAAGAAGCTTTGAGAAACATTCGATTTATCATGTTCAGCTTGCAGAAAAGGGAGAACTTATAACTCATGATAAGGATAAGGCAGTGCTGGCTATGATGGACTGGAGAAAGGAGATTGAAACCGATCTTGCTGAAAGTAAATCCAACTGATACACTGGGAGATCTGGTAAAGGTTATATCAAAATCAAAGAGGAATATTTTTCCTGTTGTTGATGAGTATAATATACTTGAAGGTGTTGTATCGCTCGATGATGTCAGGGAGATAATGTTCAGGAGTGAACTGTATGAAACCACCTGTGTCAGGGATCTTATGACAATTCCTCCTTCATACATTGATAAAAAGGAAAACATTGAGACAGTGATGGAGACATTCAGGAAAACAGGGGCATGGAACCTGCCTGTGCTGAATAATGGATATTATGTGGGATTTATTTCAAAATCAAGAATATACGCAACTTACCGTGAACTGCTGATCTGAGTTTTCGGAAGAATGATTATCTTTAAAATTTCTTTAAAAATTTCCAAAATATGAAAAGAGATACATTGATTTTTGACCTGATTGAAAAGGAACGCCAGCGCCAGATCAATGGAATTGAGCTTATTGCATCTGAGAACTTTGTAAGTCCGCAGGTGCTTGAAGCTATGGGTTCGGTAATGACAAACAAGTATGCCGAAGGATATCCCGGGAACCGCTATTATGGTGGCTGTGAGATCGTTGATCAGTCAGAACAGATAGCAATCGACAGGCTTAAGCAGCTCTTTAATGCTGAGTATGCCAATGTTCAGCCTCATTCAGGAGCCCAGGCTAATATGGCAGTATTTATGACAGTACTTAAAGCCCGGTGATACTTTTATGGGTCTTAATCTGGCTCACGGTGGGCATCTTTCACATGGTTCTCCGGTGAATTCTTCAGGATTGCTTTACAAGCCTGTTGCATATAGTGTTAAGGAAGAAAATGGTCTTATTGATTATGACATGATGGAGGAGACTGCATTGAAGGAAAAACCTAAAATGATTATTGGCGGAGCATCAGCATATTCAAGGGAATGGGATTATGAAAGAATGAGAAGAATTGCAGACAGAATTGGAGCCATCTTCATGGTCGACATGGCACATCCTGCAGGACTGATTGCAGCAGGATTATTAAAGAATCCTGTCAAATATGCTCATATAGTGACTTCAACAACTCATAAAACACTTCGCGGACCAAGGGGAGGAATTATTCTTATGGGTAAGGATTTTGTAAATCCATGGGGCATCACAACTCCCAAAAGGAGAAATAAGAATGATGTCTTCTCTCCTTAATTCGGCAGTTTTCCCGGGAATTCAGGGAGGACCGCTTGAACATGTAATTGCTTCAAAGGCAGTTTCATTTGCCGAAGCTCTTACTCCTGAATTCAGGGAGTACCAGAAGCGTGTTAAAAAAAATGCCGAAGTAATGGCAAAAGCGTTTATGAATAAGGGTTACAAGATCGTTTCCGGACGGAACAGACAATCATCTTATGCTTATTGATCTCAGGACAAAATTTCCTGATATTTCCGGTAAAAAGGTTGAGAATACACTTGTGCTGTCTCATATCACAGTAAATAAAAATATGGTTCCTTTTGATAGCCAGGTCTCCATTTCTTACTTCCGGATTGAGAGTTGGAACTCCGGCTGTTACAACAAGGGGACTGAAGGAGGAACATATGGGCGTTATAGTTGAAATGATAGATGAAGTTATATCAAACATTGACAACGGAGATGTGATCAAAAGAGTGGGAGACAGGGTGATTGAAATGATGAAATCATTCCCGCTTTTTGCTGTATAGCGGGATTTTATTTAATAATTAAGGCATTAGCATTCAAAATTATTGATGTTAATGCCTTTTGATTGTTTTTTTAGATAAATTTACCCAGCCTAAAACTGACCCGATGTCACAGGAAAAACTGATTTTCATCGTTGATGATGATCCTGTATTAACTAAACTTGTCACAAGGAAATTTTCATCTGACAGGTACAGGCTTGAAGCGTTTTCGAGTGGCGAAGAATGCCTCGATGCGGTGAATAAGAATCCGGATCTTATTATTCTCGATTACCTGTTCATGGACATGAACAATCAAAAAGCACTTAATGGGATGGAGGTTTTTGACAGGCTGAAGAAAGTCAAGCCCGATATCCCGGTTATTATGCTTTCAGGTCAGGATAAAGGCGAAATTGTTCTCGAACTTGCCCGAAAAGGCATAAATGATTACATCATCAAGGATAATAATCTGATTGATAATCTTAACACTGCAATAAACGACCTTTTCAAGATAACTAATTTCCTGTTATTTATTTCAGAATAAAATTATAGGTGATTGTACCTTTCTGAATGACAGGAGCATGATGCTTTGCTTCGAATTGTGCTTCAAGTGCAGCATCTTTTGCAACCTTCAGCAGATATTCATCGAGTGTAGTTGAGCCTTTTGTTCCGGGAACTGCCTGAATCACTTTGCCCTGTCTGTCGACACTGACCTCAACAACGACTCTTCCTTCTCCCTGGTAATCATATTTTGGAGACGGAAGCTTCTGAAAACCTCTGCCCTGAAGATCATAGGAGATTCCTTTATCTCCCAGCCCGCTTCCGTCACCTCTTACCTTTGAATCAACAGAACCTGTGGGAACACCCTGGTTTCCGCTGCCGCCAGCAATTCCTTCGCTTGTGGAAGTTGTTCCGGCATTCTTGGAATTTGCAAGGGCATTTTTTGTCCTGTTCATAATATCTGCCTGACGTTGCTGTTCAGCTTCAATTCTTTTTCTTTCAGCTTCTTCCTGTTCTCTTTCTTATCCTTTCTGCTTCCAGCTCTTCCCTTATTTTCCTGTCAGCTTCAATCTTTTCAAGCCGTTTTTTTTCAGCTTCAGGATCAACTTTTTTTACTTCAGGAGCTTCTTCATTATTCTGTGTAAGCAGATGCTTCATCGTCAGCCTGTGATTGTGGCTGATTGTCAGGAGGAGGTGCAGTTTCTTCCTGAACTGCAGGTGGAGAAGGTTCGATCATTCCGAGACCGGTTTCATCGGTACCGAAATTTACAAGAATACCTTCTTCCATTTCAGGAGGTGCAGGTAATGAGAAAGCAAGAAAAGCCATAAGCAGAAACAGTGCACCAGATAATAATGACTGTTCCGGCTATACCCTTCCTTTTTCCGAAGGGACATCACGAAGGTCGTTATTTGGGCGAGGTTGCAATTATCAGTTTATAATTATTTCTTTGAGCAATATTCAAAACCTGTACAACATTTTCAAAAGGAACAGTTTTATCAGCATGAAGGGAAATATAGGTGTCAGGGTTCGCTCCTAAGTTTTTGTTTCAGAACAGCTTCAAGTTCGTCAATATGTAACAGGCTGTTTTTCAACATAATATTTAAGATCACTTGTTATTGATACAGTTGTAAGCGGTTTTGCCGAAGTCTGTGTACTTCCTTTCGGAAGCAGCAGTTTCAAAGCAGTAGGATGAACCAGAGTAGAAGTGAGCATAAAGAAAATAAGCAGGTTAAAAACGACATCCGTCATCCCTACCGAACTGAAATTAATACTTATTTTATTTCTTTGGGATATAGCCATTTTAACTTGCTTTTTTATGGGTTCATTTAAAATATCCATAAATTCAGTAAGAGTTGCTTCAAGATTAAAAACTACTTTTTCAACCCTTACTACAAGGGTATTATAAGCAAAATACCCAAGAATACCAACAATCAAACCGGCAACAGTGGTAATAAGAGCTGTATAAATACCATCTGACATCATTGAAACATCAATATTGTTACCGGCCTGCGACATGGCATAAAATGACTGAACCATCCCTATAACCGTTCCAAGGAATCCAAGCATTGGTTCGGCGCCGGTTATTGTTGCAAGAGTGGGAAATCCTTTCTCCAGCTTTGAAATTTCAAGTTTTCCGACATTTTCAATTGCAGTGCTTATATCCTGCAATGGTCTTCCCAGCCTTGTTATTCCTTTTTCAACCATTCTTGCTGAAGGACTGTCGGTCGATCTGCATAGAGCAAGCGCTGCATCAATCTTGCCATCATGAATATAATCTTTTATCCTGTTCATGAAATTTGAATCTTCTTTCGTTGCTCTTTCTGATTACATAAAACCTTTCGATGAAAATATAGGCTGCAACAAACGATAGAAGAATGATGGGAATCATTACCCATCCGCCTTTGATAGCGAGATCAAGAATGGTTAAATTTGAATCTACTGCCTCGGCAGGTACGGTTCCTTCCTGCATAACGAACTCTAAAAATGCCATTTTTTCCCTTTATTTATTAATTATCTTATTAAATCTCAATTAAGTCGACTTGTAAAGATTCAAATGCGAAGTTATTAAAAAACGAGATTTGCCCTGTTCTATTATACAGGATTAATAACAAGACGATATATATTTATCAACTTATTTGCGGAGAGTTAATTTTAGTGATTACGTCTTAAGAAAACAGAACTGTTTAAATTCACGGATCTTTCAGAGTAACCTCTTCTTCTTTTTTTGCTGTTGGTTTTTCCTTTTTCCGGAACAGGTCGGATATTTTTTCAAAATCTTCCCTGAAGAAAATACCTACTCCCTGGGTGTATGGACCTTTTATGGCTGTTCCAAGGTATGAATCGTTGAAACGGTTAAATACCTTGAACCTCAATTTATCGGTTATCTTCACTTCTGCTTCAAAATCACCAGAGATCGGAACTGTGTTACTTGTACTTGCGGTACTGCCTGTCCTGTAATCAAAATTACCGTTCAACAGAATCCTGTCATCGAACACTTGTGTATCGAAGGCAAGTTGCACTTCGTCAGGTTCCAGTTCCCTGTTCCACTTCCCGGCCTGTAATTAAACCCAGGTTGAAATTTTCATTGATTTGTGATATCCAGTTATTGAGTTGATTGGACAACATTTCAATTGTTGTTGCTGATAATGCGGAGCTGGCTCCCGTATTGCCCATTGCGGCTGATGCCTGATCATCATAAAAGTTGGTTGTTACAAGAAGGTACATAAACTGTCGGCTCAGAACTTCTTCGGAAGCAATTGCATTCCTGAAGTTTGTTCTTTGTTGTTCGTCTGCATTTGGTAGATTGATCTCGAATTTAACAGTTGGATTGAACAGCCTGCCTGATAGCATTAGCTGCGGTTCAACAGCATACCTTATTGCTTCATCTTCAGGATCGTGCGTTACCGGAGCTAATGAAGTATTGATTGACATTTGATATACTGCTTTGAGGTCAATCTCGGCATTTTCCAGAGCTCCGTTGAAGCTTAACCTTCCGCCATTCTCAATATTAAACTTTTTTGACACAATACTCTTTCCAAGGGTGAACATATATGTTCCCTTTTCGATCGTATAATCCCCTGATAATTTTGAAATCCTCTTTGGGATTCATATTTATGTTTAAGATTCCTGAACCATTTCCGGTAATTTTACCTCCTAATTTCTCATCAAAAATGAGCTCTGTTTCGGCTCCAGGGGTTATGGTCAGATCAATGTTCAGTTCAATTCCGAATTTTTTTGGTGTAACAGGCTGCATTTTTATCATAGATTTGTCATTTTCTACAGATGGATTCCTGAATGTTACGAAAGAATAATCTGCAACCGAAAGCTCATCTGTAAGCGGAATGAAGAATTTAGTGTTATTGCCTGTCCTTGCTGAAATGTCGAACGATAGTAATTCTGGTAAGGCCTTTATCCTTGTTACTCCGGAAGCATATACTTTCCCGTAAAATGAGGGATTATGCTTTGCCAGTGTGTTCATTACAAGAAAATTGTTATTCATACTGATCGTTAGATCAGCTGTGAAGTTCTTGAAACCACGATGATCCACCCCTCCTGTAATGGTTGCTGTTCTGCCTTCTTCATCGGATAATCTGACATTGTTGAACCTGATCCCCCTTGTGTCAAACCTGATGGAATCATTTATCGTGTAAATAGTCTGGAGAAAATTGATTTTCAGTTTAAGATTATCGGGTTTTATTGCCCCGACGAGAGTCAGGTTCTTCTGGCTTCCGTTTAATGTGAGCTTTCCGCTGGCCAGACCTGATATATCTGATGCGAACGATTTAAGAAGAGGATTAAGGACTTCAACAGGGAGTTTGTTTGCATTGAAACCCAGGGTGAAAAAGCGATCCGCAGGATCGTAAGAACCTCTCACATCAAACATCCTGTTACCGTTCAGGTTATTGCTGGCATTGATATCCACAACCCTTGTTATGTTATCGAATTCGGATTTGATTGTAATGTCTCCATAATCACTTCCAAGTACTGAAAATCCGTTCAGGATTATATCACTCTCAATCAGGAGATTGTTGAATACACCTGTAATTGCAACATTACCGTTCAGCTTCCCCATCAGGTTCATCTTTAACTTTGCGGAGTCTTTGGTCTCACTCTTATCAGTCAGATGGTTGAGGGGGGATATATCTATTCCCTGGAATTGAAGATGAAGGGTGTCCTCAGGGTTTTCTGAAATTTTACCTGTTGCGTTATAAATTTTCCCGGTGCTCCGGGCACTTAAGTCATTTATTACTACTGAACCTGAATCAATAAGTAATGATGATTTTTTAATATGCCACAGATAATTGTTGGCATATACTTCCGATGAATCGAATTCGATCAGCATTACAGGGTTGTTATAAACCGGATTTTTTGCAACAGAACCCCTGGCTGAAATGATTCCACGGTTAAGAACCTGTTCTTTATTATCCCAGTCAGTTTTCAGAAAAACTGTATCCGGAGCAGTTTTTACGTTTATATTGAAGTTTTTTAAATCGGTTTCGCCGGGAAGCACAAGTGAAGACGTGTGTACATTTGCATCCAGGATCGTTCCTGATGTACCTGCCGTGAAATTCAGATCATTAAGCTTTATGTTTTTAAAACTGACGAAATCAGCCTTTCCCTCCAGTCTCATCAATGTGTCAGGAGCAACAGTTCCTTTTATGTAACTTTTTTCCGCAAGTAATAATCCTGTCTTGAAAAAATCATTTATCCTGTCGGTGTTTTTAAACAGAACCTCAAAGGTGAAATCATTATGATTTATGTCTTCGGATTCTTCTTCGGGCTCTGATAGTGCAGGCATCAGGTTTGAAGCAGTCATTTTGAAGAAATGCTTCAGACCTTCAAAATTATAGTTCCCCTTAACAGTTGCATCTACAAAATCTGTCCGTAAGCTTAATACTGGTTTTGTGTTCTCCGTGAATGTCCTGACTGAAAAATCATACAACTCTATTTTTTTCCCATGTCTCGATATCTCAGAGTTAAGCAGTTTAATATCACCATCGATATTATCAATCTTGTTTCCCCTGAAGTTTGAAGTCAGCAACATCGAAAGGGAAGAAGTACTGTCTTTTTTATCTATATTGAGACGGTGCAGGTTAGCACTGGCAAGGTTTAAAGTGAAATCGAATTCGGGAAGTGTGTCATTGAAGTTGAACAAACCAAGGAGATCGAGCCTGATGTTTTCATCAGAGATACTTATGCTGCCATCCCATGTTTTTTCTGTAAACTGACCTTTAAGCTCTATGTTGCGGTAAATATATCCATTGATTCCGATGCTGTCTACCAGGCCGGTCATCGTTCCGGCGAATTCCTTAGCCGATGAAGCATAACCGTCTATATTCGCATGCATGTTTAACTGCCCAAGGAGCTCTGAACCCGACAGTTCTTTCAGATCGATATTATGCCCGCTAACCAGTCCCTGCATCCTGTACCTGTTCTTTCTTTCCGGTCTTAATGAAATATCCGTACTAATGTCGCCTTTTGAGGTGGTGAATTCCCCGTAAGTCACAAAGTCGGTTGTAAATCCTGAGAAGCTTCCATCGAAAGAAACATCTCCCAGTTTATAAAGAAATGCAGGAATATTTATCCTTTTCCCGTTTGACAATCTGATCTTACGCAGATCAGAAGCATTAGTTCTGAATTCATTGAAACCCAGGTAGATAAATGCATCAGCAATCCTTGGCAACCCTGATATGTCGAATGCACAATTAAGGAATGTTCTTTCCCCGTATTCGATGTTGACATCTCTGCCCCTGAGTTCAGCTATCGAACCGGAAAACCTACCGGAAACTGATATTGATTCATACAGATCCGGGGGAAGAGAGATGAAATACCTGAGATCAGAAGAACTTATTAATGATTTATTCATGAAAACATCCAGGTGAACATCTTCAATGAAATTTCTGAAGCCTGATGCCGTATCAGGTTTAATCTCGAGCTTTTCGAAATTGAGGATGGTTGTGTCACTGCTTATCAGTGTCGGACCGAGGAGGATATTTCCACCTGAAAGAGTGACATCGCTGTTCATCTTGTTTATGATGAAACCGCTCTTCTCATTAAAAGACAGATTAAATACATGGAATGATAATGTATCATTAAGAATATGGAAGTCTTCGATTATTCCGTTTATGTTTCCGATAGCCAGATCAGAAAAGTCAAGCTTAACAGAATCTTCTTTCTTCTCATTTTTCCTGTTGATCATCGAAAAACGGCCTTTATCGATATCTATCCGGTCAATCTTAAGATCCATTTCCCGGCCGGATGAATCCTTCCCTGAACCTTTCAGATGCTCAAGATACCATTCAAGATTCATCTTTCCGGTTGAATCTGCTATAAGTGACAAATCCGGGCTTGCCAGGTCAACCCTCCCCAGGTTGATAACCCTGTTTTTGATATCCACTTTCCTGATGCCGGCTGATAATTTCCTGGTGTAAAGGAGTGTATCCCTGTTCCTGTCTAAAAAGAGCACCTCACTCAGTGCCAGTTTGTTAAAGAACCTGTAATCCACCCTTCGTATTGAAATCTCTGACCGGAGATTTTCGGAAAGCGTGTTGGTAACCTTTCTTACGATCATGGTCTGAATACCAGGAATCTGAACGACAATATAAAGAAGCAGCGGGATAAAAATAAATATCCCGGTAATAACGAGTAAATATTTGACCCACTTCTTTATGACTATGCTCATTATACCTGCCAATCAAAGGATTCAAAGATAATAACAATTCTGCACCCCAAATAGTATACCAATTGTGATAAATCCGAAAAACAGAGTATTTTTGAACATTCCGTAATACGGAAAGGTTAATCTTCATGGCAGTTACAATACTTGCAATCGAATCCTCGTGTGATGATACGTCTGCAGCCGTTATCAGGGATGGTTATGCATTGTCGAATCTTATTGCCAACCAGGATATACATATGTCATATGGCGGAGTTGTTCCTGAACTGGCTTCAAGAGCACACCAGTCCAACATTGTGCCCGTTGTTCAACAAGCTCTGATCAGGGCAGGGATTAAGCAGGATGAAATTGACTCTGTTGCTTTTACCAGGGGGCCCGGTTTACTTGGTTCATTGCTGGTAGGAACGTCATTTGCCAAAGGTTTTGCACTTGCCCTGGGAATACCTCTCATCGAAGTCAATCACCTGCAGGCTCATGTTCTTGCACATTTTATACTTGAGAAGGACAAAGAAGAAAGAACTCCGGCTTTCCCGTTCCTCTGCCTGATCGTTTCAGGAGGTCATACACGGATCGTTGTTCTTAAAAGCCACCTTGAGATAGAAACTCTCGGTAATACCATCGATGATGCAGCAGGAGAGGCATTCGACAAGTGTGGTAAAATAATGGGATTCCCCTATCCCTCAGGACCGCTTATCGATAAACTGGCCGCCCTGGGAAATAAGGATGCATTCAGGTTTTCAAAACCACAGGTGAAAGGACTTGATTTCAGCTTTAGCGGTCTTAAAACAAGTTTTCTTTATTTCCTTCGGGACAAATTAAAGGATGATCCTGATTTTATAGAAAAGAATAAGGCTGACCTTTCCGCCTCTTTACAGCATACCATTATTGAAATGCTGATGAGCAAACTGGTAAAGGCAGCTGAGATAACCGGAATCAAAGATGTTGGGATTGCAGGAGGTGTATCAGCAAATACCGGGCTAAGGAATGCAATGAGAGCCGAGTCGCAAAAAAGAGGATGGAACCTGTATATTCCCGAGTTCAGATATACTACTGATAATGCGGCGATGATTGGTATTACAGGTTATTATAAATACCTTCGGAAGGAGTTCACCGGGCATGATACAGCACCTCTTGCCAGATATTAACTTTCTTAATAAACAAAGCATTTTTTTATTAAATAGATTTAATTTGTATTTTAGTGGAAACGAACTGAATGAACGAACTGCGGTTAACGGCCACGAAAAATACACCCGAAGTGGTTCTGAATCCTGATGGGATCATCAGGATAAGAGGGCGTTCCATACATGAGAATGTAACCGAATTCTTTGATCCCATTGAACAATGGGTTTCGGATTATATCGAAAAACCTGCAGATATGACCCAGGTGGATATGATCCTCGAATACTTTAACAGCGCCAGCGCAAAGGTATTCATCCATCTTCTTCAGAAAGTAACATACGTTACACTGAAGGATAAGAAATTCATTTTTAACTGGTATTATGAGGATGGTGATGAGGATATCCTGGAGAGAGGTGAATATTTTTCCTCCGTTCTCAATGTCCCTTTCAACTTTATCAGGACCAGCTGATCTTTTCTAAAGCCTGTTTAATATCTGCAATAAGGCATTCAGGTTCATCGAGTCCTATATATAACCTTACTAAATTATTCGAATAACCTTCCCTTGTTCGATTATCATCGAAGGCAATTGCAGGAAAAACAAGCGATTCATGTCCTCCCCATGATACTCCTATTATGAATTGCTTCAGGCTGTTTACAAACAGCTCAATCTTTTCCCTCTCCGTAAAGGCAAGCCTGACCGAGAATAAACCGGTTGGTTTCAACATCTGTTTTTTTGCCAGTTCATATTGTGGATGTTTCTTCGAAAGCGGGTGAAGCACTTCGGCTATCATTGGCTCATTTTCCAGATAATCAAGTACTTTTGTTGTGGTGGATGCTATTCTGTCAATTCTTACGTGGAGGGTCCGGAGGCCTCTTAGCATAAGCCAGGCATTAAATGGGGAGATGATACCGCCAAGACCCTGGTATTCGCTGCTGAAAATCCTTCCGATGTTTTCGGATGAGCCGCATATCATTCCTGCCACGATATCACTGTGTCCCCCAAGATATTTGCTTGCAGAATGGAGAATAATGTCAATTCCGATTTCGGCAGGTGACTGGGTGAGGGGTGAGGAATAGCTGTTATCTATTAATGTTGTAATTCCTTCTGACCGGGCAATTGATGCTACTGCTTCAATATCCTGTATTTCAAAGGTAAGCGTGTTGGGGCTTTCAAGATAGATTATCCTTGTGTTTTTCCTGATAGCTTTCCTGAAATTCATTGGATCCCTGCCGTCGACAAATGTTGTTTCTACCCCGAAACGTGGCAGAAATTTTGTCATGAGAGTATTTGTCCAGCTATAATTGTTCTTTACACTGACTATATGATCGCCTGAGTTCACAAATGAAATTACTGCTGAAGAAATAGCTGCCATGCCACTTGCCATCGCCAAAGCTTCTTCGGTACCTTCAAGTGCGGCAATTTTTTTGCAGAGTATATCCAGGGTCGGGTTATTGCCTCTTGAATATAGCAGGCTCTTTTTCTCATTGGCCAGCGAATGCCTCAATGATTCAACGTCCCTGAAGGCGAAATTGCTAGTTTGAAAAACAGGTGGTGTAACAGCATTAAAATAATTTTCTCTGTCCTCACCAAGGTGATTGATAATCCAGGAAATATCTTTCATAAGTGTTTATTGATATTTGACCTTTCTTTTGAAAAACAGGTAGACCGGCAATCCAAGCAGGAGAAATACCAGTCCTATACCCATATGCAGAGGTTTGTTGATCGCAATATTGATTATGAACCAGGTGTTTATACAGATGAAAATCAGTGGAGTGACCGGGTATCCGAATGTTCGGTAAGGTCTTTCCACATCTTTCATTTTCTTCCTGAAAATAAATATACCGGCAGCAGCAAGAGTGAAGAATATCCACTCTACAGATACAGTGTATGTTATCAGATCCTCGAATGTTCCCCAGAAAAGCAGGAGAATTATGGCCCAGACAGACTGAGCTACAATTGCATTAACAGGGGTTCTGAAAACAGGGTGGACTTTTGCAATGCCGCTGAAAAAGAGCTTGTCATCTGCCATTGCATAATAGATCCTTGGCGCTGACAGAGTGTAAATACCCATTGTTCCGAAAGTGCTTACAGCAATTATCCCGGCTACAAGCATTCCTCCCCACGGAAGTACTGTTTTGACTGCATCTGCCGCAACTCGTTCAGAAGCTGTTATTTCTGAGACTGGAAGGAGAAGCATGTAGCTTGTATTCACAAGGAGGTAGATAAGAATAACTATTAATGCCCCTGTGATCATGGCTATCGGAACACTCCTTGAAGGATTTTTAGCTTCACCCGCAAGGAATGAAGCATGTTGCCAGCCGCCGT
Organism: uncultured Bacteroidota bacterium; assembly: GCA_963744745.1. GTDB lineage: Bacteria > Bacteroidota > Bacteroidia > Bacteroidales > VadinHA17 > LD21. The sequence continues at coordinate 1,857,093 of CAVUVD010000014.1, forward strand.
ATGAAAACAATACTCCTGTCAAAGCCACACCGAAGCTTGAAAAGGTTGAGTTCAAAGAACCTGAAAATGATAATCCTGTGAAGGAATGATGCGAGCTGCCAAAAAATATCCCGGCTCCTACTATGATCAGTATGCCAATGATCTTGAGACCTGTGAAAATAACAGAGAAGATCTCCCCGAACTTTGCTCTCAGCACATTCAGAATTGTAAGCAATATTATCGCGGAAATACTTACAATAATTTTCAAATCATCACCGAGTGGAATAAAGAAGCTCAGGTAATAAGAAAAAGCCAGCGCCAGAACCGCTATCGACCCGGAGGTAATTATTACAAGGTATGCCCAGCCATAAAGAAAACCGAGCCATCCTCCATATGCTTCCCTCAGGAAAACATATATACCGCCCGCCTGCGGGAACATGGAACCCAGCTCTGCAAATGTGAGCGCTCCGGTAAGAGTGATCAAACCCCCGATGATCCAGACGGCAAGGATCAGGACAGGCGAGGGGATCAGCTCTGCTATCTGGGACGGTGTTACAAATATTCCGGATCCGATGCACGAGCCTATGGCAATCATGATCAACCCGTACAGAGTCAGCTCTCTTGCAAGTTTTGGCATATAATATGTTCAGAAATTCAATTCCCGGTCTGCTTCTCTCCCGAAACCCTTAATAGTGATCCTTTCTTCAAAGACTTTTACTATCGCATAGCTTGTTTCTCCTGCTGTTTCCACCATGCCCTTAAATGAGACAAAATGTGTCCGACCGATATTCCCGTAATTCCCTGCATGGTTATGCCCGCTGAACCAGGCAATGACATTATTGTACTTTTTTAGCAAGCCGAGAACTTCATCATAATTCAGCAGGTTATGAACATCTTCAGGGTAAACCGGGAAATGGCAGGAAATAATGACAATTTCATGTTTTGCCATGGCATATTCCAGCTCTCTCTCAAGGAAGCCAAACTGTTGCGGACCTATTCCTCCATTCCAATCCATGGCGTTGATCTTTTTTTCGATTTTTATCCACTCAAGATATGATTTATACCTCGGATTAATATCCTTCATAGGTTGAACATATGTGCTGATCTCATTACCATCAAGAAATATGAATCTGAAGCCTTCGCTTTTCAATGATGAATATCCTGTTGAAGTTTTAAGCATATATGGAACCATTTTCTTAAGGCTGTCAGCAACCGAATAATCATGATTGCCAGGGAGATGATATGTTTTGATTCTTGAAGCATCTATGATCTCCATTACCGGCCTGAATGATTTATAATCCTTGTCTATCAGATCTCCAAGGTTGATCACAAAATCAACTTTTTCATTCCTGAAAGTATCATAAGCTTCCTTTAGCCTTTCCTTCGAAAGCCTGTAATACCTGTTGTTTACAGGATCTGTATCAGCATAATGCACATCAGCGATTATACCGATTGTGAATATTGGTAGGTCCTGGCTTCTTTCGTATCCCGGGACAATTTTTTTCTCATTATTATTCATGCCAGACAGCAATAATGCGGTGAATGATATTCGAATCAGTAATTCCATACTATAGATCTTAATGGCCTGATTGTAAATATAAGGAATATGGATGAAGGCAGGATGGCAACCATGAAAAAGATGCCTGCCGCCGGATTTTAATTGTAATTATATTATAATATAAATTAAAATAAATATTATAATATATTATTCTATTGGGAAATTGAATAATGGTATCCCATTTCGACGGGTTATTCAGTATTATTTTGATGCTGCAACAGCCAGCATTACAAAAAGGTGGGTACCTGTTTAAATCTTCTTCTTATGCTTCCTCGATGTTTTCAGCCAGGACAGGAGATAAAGGAATGAAAAACAAAGGAAAATGAACCCAATGCTGAGCAACATTATAAATGCAAGCACGGAAGGCTTCTCGTCATTCCAAGGATGATGAAGCCTGTATATGTAACCGTAAATACTGTATGATATTACAAGTATAGATATGATGAGACCGTAAATGATCCTCGTCCCGTCGAAGATCCTGGTTGTCCTGTAGAATCTGGTTTTCCTGAAATTGTTGTATGATGTTCTTGCGTACGATGATGCTCTCATCCGGGAACGGTCCTGCCGGTATTTTCTCCAGTCATTCATCGCCTGCTCATATGCACGTGTATCGGTTTCGATCTTCTCGTGATTGGCAATGAGGAACTCATATGCCTCAGTAACAGTAATGAATTTATCTTTGGCTCCCGGAGAATGATTTATGTCAGGATGATACTGGTAGGCTTTCTTCCTGTAAGCCTTCTTGATTTCATCTATTCCGGAATTATCCGGTAATACCCAGGATATCGTAATAATTCTTTAAGTGTCATATTTACCCGGAGGTGTAAATATCACACAATAAACAAAAAAAACCGGACTTGGCAGTGTGTTTATTCAACTATTTGACAATCCCGGTAAATCCCATAAAAGCCATGGCAAGAATGCCTGCAATGACAAGTGAGATGGGAACGCCTTTCATTCCCTGAGGTATATCGGCAAGCTCAAGCTGCTCCCGGATGCCTGCAAGTATGACCAGCGCAAGTCCGAAGCCAATACGCTGTTGCAGCTCCGAAAACCACCCCTTGAATAGATTATAATTCTTCTGTATTACCAGTATTGCCACACCAATACTGCACAATTGGTTGTGATCAGGGGAAGGAAGATGCCCAGAGCCTGGTAAAGCGGAGGACTAACTTTCTTGAGAATTATTTCAACCATCTGGACAAGCGCGGCGATCACAAGGATAAAAGTGATTGTCTGCATAAACCCAATACCCAGTTTGTTCAGGACATAGATTTGTATTATATAAGTGACAATTGTCGCGAGAGTGATTACAAAAATCACTGCTCCTGCCATACCTATAGCAGTATTCACTTTATTAGACACCCCGAGGAATGGGCAGACTCCAAGAAATTGTGCGAGTACAACATTATTAATGAGTACGGCTGATATATCATTAACAGCAGTATTCCATCCTACTATTTTTTTCTTGAACTGGTTAACAACAGCAATCATAAATCCAAGAGCAATAAAGGCGCCTGGTGCGAGAATGAAGACAAGAATTCCTTCTCCCGGGATAATTTTCTGTCCGAAGATAGAGCCGCTTCCGGCAAGTTCACGTGAAAGCCCCGAGTATTCCCAATGCTAATGTAAAGCCAAGTCCCATTCCAAGACCATCAAACAATGAGGAGAAAACTGAATTTTTGCTGGCAAAGGCTTCAGCTCGTCCAAGTACAATGCAGTTAACAACTATAAGGGGAATAAAGATGCCGAGTGTCATGTACAGGTCAGGAACATAAGCTTGCATTACCAGGTCGACAACCGTAACGAATGATGCAATTATGACAATAAATGCTGGTATTCTGACCTTGTCAGGGATGATCCCTGCAAGAAGAGAAATTACAACATTTGATCCGAGCAGAACGAATGTGGTTGCAATACCCATTCCCATCCCATTCAGTGAAGATGATGTTGTTGCAAGGGTCGGACAGGTGCCCAGTACGAGCACCAGTATTGGGTTTTCCCTGATAAATCCTTTGGTAAAATTCTGTAGCTGGTTCATTTTATACCTCCATTCTGCAATGTATTATAACCGCGTTGCACAGCATCACAAAAAGCCCGTGAACTTATCGTTGCCGCTGTAATTGCATCGACTTTTCCTCCATCTTTTTCAACTTTCATGGGAAAATCAACAGGACTCTTACCCTTGAACTGATCCTTAAACTCAGGTTCAGCCATCTTGGTCCCGAGTCCGGGTGTTTCTTTCTGATTCAGGACAGTTATGTCGATTATTGTTCCGTCAGGCTTGAAGCCGGCCATCAGAGTAATATTTCCGCTAAACCCTTTCTTTGTATACGTGTTTACAGCATACCCGACAATTTCATCACCGTTCTTTGCAGGGTAAATATCCAGACTATCGCCTTCACCTGTGGGAAGCCTGAACATTTCAGCGTCGGGATTATTATTGAATTCCGGGACAACCTGTTTAATGGCATTCAGCCTTTTATTGAGGTTTGAAACCTCGATAGGTTTCTTTGTCATTTCATAAACAAACCCGAGACTTGCCGCCGCGCCCAGTGAAATAAGGGTGAGCGAAAGCACCATGTTTTTAAAAGTCGATTCGGTCTTAGCCATTTACTGCCTCCTTTCCAAACCTCTGTGGTTTGATATATGCATTTAGCAATGGTACAAAAGCATTCATTATGAGAATAGCGAAGGATACTCCTTCGGGATAGGCTCCAAAAAGTCTTATGAGCATTGTCAGTATCCCGATCAGGCACCCATATATCAGCATCGCTTTCTTGCTCATCGGTGATGTAACATAATCTGTGGCCATGAAGATTGCTCCCAGCAGCAGTCCCCCGCTGAGGACATGGAAGACTGGTCCTGCGCTTGTTTCGGGATTCAGCGCCTGGTGGAGCGCTGCGAAAACAGCAACAGTTCCGATAATGGAAACCGGTACATGCCAGGTTATTATCTTTCTGTATAGCAGCCAGACAAAACCAAGAAGGAGGGCAAGAGCCGACACTTCGCCAATTGAACCTCCCATCTTGCCGAGTATCATACTTACCGTATCAGGTACTTCAGCCATAAGTTGCGTGAGTGATTCGCCATTCTTCAGACCTTCCTTAATCACTGCCAGTGGAGTAGGTCCTGATATTGCATCTGCAGTATCGAAACCAAGAGGTTTCGGCCAGGTTGTCATCTGGACCGGAAAAGAAATCAGCATGAAGACACGACCTACAAGCGCAGGGTTAAAAGGATTATTGCCGAGACCGCCGAATGACATCTTTGCAATACCGATAGCTACAAGGCTGCCGATAACAACCATGAACAAGGGTATACCTGAAGGCAGGTTGAATGCAAGCAGCAGTCCTGTTACCAATGCAGATCCGTCGGTTACCGAGACTGGTTTATGCAGGACAAACTTCTGTATCAGATATTCGAAAAGAATACATGAAACCACTGCAGTGATTGTTACGATCAATGCATCTGTTCCAAAATAGATAATGGAGGTAATGAAAGCCGGTAAAAGGGCTATCACTACTCCGTACATCAGCTTTTTTGTTGAGTCCTTCCCATGAACATGAGGGGAAGGAGACATATTAAGAATGTTGCTCATTATTAAGATAGTTTCATACTTCTTTCTCGTACCATCCTGATTACTGTCGATTTACCCAGCCTGATATAATCGAGTATCGGACGGCCGGCGGGGCAGGTATAACTGCATGAACCGCATTCCATGCAATCTGTAATGTGTTCTTTTTCTGCCCTTTCAAACATTCCTTTCTCTGAAAGAGTGCCAAGAAGGAAAGGTTCGAGATTCATCGGACAGGCGAAAGTGCATTTTGCGCATCTTATGCATGGGGTAATTTCACACCTGGCAGATTCTTTTTCAGGGAAGATTATTATCCCTGATGTTCCTTTAACAACAGGAACACCTGTGTTACTTATAGTCTTACCCATCATCGGGCCTCCGTTAACTATTTTCCCGGTATCACCTGGCATGCCTCCTGCGGCTTCGATGAGTCTGCTTACAGGAGTGCCGATCCTCACCAGGAAGTTCCCGGGATTACTTAATGCACCGCCGGTGATTGTTACAACTCTTTCGAACAGGGGCTTGTTTTTCTGAACAGCTTCATAAACCGCAAATGCAGTTCCAACATTATGAACGACTACACCAATGTCAACAGGAAGCCTGCCGGATGGCACTTCCTTATTGATCAGCGATTTAATGAGCTGTTTTTCCGCACCCTGGGGATACTTGACCTTTAAAGCATGAACGCTTATGTCCCTGGAAGTTTTTTGCAAATTCTCGTAAGGTTACTGATTGCATCCGGTTTGTTGTTCTCAATCCCGATCATTGCCCTTGTAACCTTAAGAGCTTTCATCAACAGTGTGATTCCGATCATTATCTCTTCACCTTTTTCAAGCATCAGCCTGTGATCGGCAGTAAGGTAAGGTTCACATTCGACTCCATTTATAATCAGTATTTCGCATGTTTTTCCTTCAGGAACAGCCAACTTAACATGAGATGGGAATGTTGCACCTCCTAGTCCCACGATACCTGATTCCTGGCATTTTTTAATTATCTCCTCAGGAGTGAGTTTTATTTCCCTGATAACATCCCTGGATCTGTCTATTGTATCCAGCCATTCATCACCTTCCACATCTACAAAAACAGCTGTCTGTTTATATCCTGTTGTGTCGATCACAGAATCGATCCTGTTGATTTTACCCGAGACAGATGAATGAACGTTTGCAGATACAAAGCCTTTGCCGGCTGCAATGATCTGACCTGCTTTGACAGCATCGCCTTTATTCACGACAACCACTGCAGGGGCACCTATATGTTGTGAAACAGGAATTGCCACAGTTCCGGAGACCGGAAGCTGAACTATAGCCTTTCCTGTTGTTATCTTGTTCTCGGGAGGATGAATACCTCCGACCGGAAATGTTTTTAACACTATATTTTGTTTTAATATTTATAAACTCTGTACTGTTTCAGCCTGAACTTCTCCTTTTTCCTTTCTCGGAGGGAAATTGACTTCAATAATAGCATTTGTCGGGCACTCTGTCACGCATTTTCTGCATAACTTACATTTGACAGCATCTATATACGCGAGGTTATTTGCAATTGTTATTGCATCATATTCACAGACTTTCTGGCATTTTGTACATCCGGTGCAGGCAACACTGCAGGCTCTTTTGGCCGGACCGCCTTTATCGCAGTTTGAGCATGCCACATATATCTTCCTGTCCTTTTTTGCTTTTTTGCGAAGCTCGATAAGGTTCCTGGGACATGCTTTTACACAGGCTCCGCATGCAAGACATTTTTCATCAGAAATTACCGGAAGGCCTGTTTGTATATCTATATACATTGCATCAAACTGGCAGGCTCTGACACAATCACCATGGCCCATGCAACCATAGCTGCAGTCAGTTTCCCCGATATAAAGGTTGTTTGATATACGGCAATCTGCTGCACCATCATATTTTGATGTGCGCGGTCTGTATTCCGGAGAGCCGTTGCATTTGAGAACGGCAACCAACGGATCTGCCGCGATAACCTCTTTGCCAAGGATTTTACCGGCTATGCCCATTATCTCTGCTCCGCCGACAGGGCAGTTAAGCTTGTCGAAGTTTTCAGCCCTGACCAGGGCTTCAGCAAAATTACGACAGCCTGCAAATCCACAACCCCCACAGTTTGCCTGGGGCAAAATAGCTGCAACCTCATCTATCCTTGGATCTTCAAAAACCTTGAACTTCTGTGCTACAAAATAGAGTATTACAGCGGACAGGAGAGCCAGAAGGCTAAGACTGATGACGGTAATAAATATAGTTGTGGAATTCATTGTTATACTTTTAAAGTAAATGTAAATTTCTCATTCAGGCTGTCTCTGAAAATATAGAGTACCAGATAGTAAGGAAATAAAGATGCAAGAGAAACCAACCCTGACGCAAGTTCCGGAATCCCGAAAGAAACAAGTGTTATAAGAACGATCATTACTACAAGGAAGGGCAGGATATAGCCGTAACCCAGGGCAGTATAACCCATCGACCGGCTCATCAGAACATCCACATTATCACCTGGTTTAACGCTGTAAGCTCCAATAACCTCAACGATCTTTTTTTCACTTCCTGCTATATTGCATGCCTTTGAAGCATGACAACCTGAACATGCTGATTCTGATGATATTGTGATAGATACAGACTTCCCGGAATTACTTGTAACAACACCCTGGTGGCTTATCACTTCATTACCTGCAGTCTTCATTATTTGGTAAGAAAAAATGAATCCGCAAGTTTATAAGAACAAAGATTTCTGACCAAGAGATTTGTCAGTTTTTGAATGAAGTTGATTCTATTTATAATGATTATAAATAATGATTTGAATTAAAGTTAAACAGTTCAGCCGATTATGAAATATTGCTCCACGATTGTTTGCCTGCAGATTGTTTTTTGAGCTCCACCCTGAGAACGGTGTGCAGATCTTCCTGTAACAATGGATCCCTGTTCAGAATATCGGTTGCGATATTCCTGACGTATTCAATAAGCTGGCCGTCCCTGCTGAGATCAGCAAGCTTCAGATCGAAAGGGATGCCGCTCTGCTGTGTGCCTTCTATATCACCCGGCCCCCTGAGCTGCAGGTCTGTTTCGGCTATTTCAAAGCCATCATTTGTCTTTACCATAATCTCTATCCTTCTTGAAGCTTCCCTCGAAAGCTTATCAGGCGTCATCAGTATGCAATATGACTGCCCGGCTCCTCTGCCTACCCTTCCCCTGAGCTGGTGTAACTGTGATAATCCGAACCGGTCAGCGCTCTCTATCACCATAACAGTTGCATTCGCAATATCCACGCCGACTTCGATAACGGTAGTCGCTACAAGGATATGCGCAATGCCATCCTTGAAAAGCTTCATTGAAATTGTCTTATCAGCGGTGTTCATTCTTCCGTGAACGATGCTTATGCAATACTGAGGAGGAGGGAAGGCTCTTGATATCATATCCCAGCCATCCTCAAGGTTTTTATAATCCATTGTTTCCGATTCGCTTATCAGCGGATAAACAATATAGATCTGGCGTTTATCAGCAATCTGGTTCCTGATGAAGCCGAAAACTTTATTCCTTTCGGAATCAAAGAAATGCATTGTTTTGACCGGATTTCTTCCCGGTGGCAGTTCGTCTATCACTGAAACATCCAGATCACCGTAAAGAGTCATCGCCAGAGTTCTCGGAATGGGTGTTGCAGTCATCACAAGAATATGTGGCGGATTAAGGTTCTTTTGCCAGAGCCGTGCACGTTGTGCAACTCCGAACCTGTGCTGTTCATCGATGATTACAAGCCCCAGATTTTTGAATTGTACATTCTCCTCCAGTAATGCATGAGTTCCTATCAGTATATTCAAAGATCCGTCAAGCAAAGACTCTGCAATTTGTTTTCTTGCAGCTTTTCCTGCAGAGCCTGTAAGCAGGTCTGTTTTGATCCCCAAACCATCGAGCATTTCTTTGATGGTATTATAATGCTGATTTGCAAGTATTTCTGTTGGAGCCATGATGCTTGCCTGGTAACCATTGTCAATGGCGATCAGCATACTCATCAAAGCCACTAATGTTTTACCGCTGCCCACATCGCCCTGCAGCAGGCGGTTCATCTGCTTACCCGAACCAAGATCTTTGCGGATCTCCTTCATTACCCTTTTCTGGGCATTTGTAAGCGGAAAAGGCAGGTTACGGTGATAAAAATTGTTGAAATTATCTCCAACGGCCCGGAACAGGAATCCTTTAGTCTTAACATTCCTTGTGGCTTTTAACCTTAGAATGCTCAGCTGAATATAAAAAAGCTCCTCAAACTTCAGACGGTACCTTGCCTTCTCGAGTTCTTCCGGTGTTGACGGGAAGTGGATCTTATGAAGAGCTTCATGGAGATCCATCAGCTTGTACTTTGAAACAATATAAGGCGGTAGCGTTTCTGGTATTCTGAAATTAATCTGCTTTAACAGAACGCCGATGAGCTTACTTATAGTTCTGGAGGTCAGAAACTGGTCCTTAAGTTTCTCAGTGGAACTATATTGGGCCTGTAATGCTGAGTTCAGCCTGCCTGCTGCTTTGCCGGCATCTTCTATCTCCGGGTGAATGATATTGACAATTCCATTGAATATTCCGGGTTTCCCGAACACGATATATTCAACCCCGGGCATATAGCTGTCAGTAATCCATTTTACACCCCTGAACCATATCAGCTTTATATTCCCTGTCTCATCTCCGAAATCCGCTACAAGCCTTTTCCCTCTTCCTTTCCCTTCCGCATAAAATCCTTTAATAAACCCTCTTATCTGGACATAAGGAAGATCAGGATCGAGTTCAGAGATTTTGTAGAATTTTGTTCTGTCAATGTATTTATACGGGAAATAATACAGCAGGTCATGAAAAGTATAGATATTCAGCTCTTTGTTGAGCAATTCAGCTCTTTTAGGGCCGACTCCCTGTAGGTATGTGATTTTTGTATCTAGGAAATCCTGCGTCATGGTCATCGAAAATAAGTAATTTTGAAAACCTGTCCTAATAAATACATTGGATGAATTTTTACAACGCAATGAAATATCTGGAGCACCTTATTTTCTCAGGTCATCGAAGGGGGCATGGTATTCACAGTCCCTTTATTTTTGATGTTGTTTCAAGGGTATTCAGGAATAAAACAGACAGCGAGGTTGTCTTAAGAATTGAAAAGATCCGGAAAAAGCTTCGGAATGATACCAGGATAATCAGTGTAAATGATCTTGGGGCAGGTAAGGAAAAGTACGGACAAAAAAACAGAAAAGTGTCAGATATAGCAAGATATTCAGCCGTTCAGGAAAAAACCGGGGTATTGCTTTCCAGCCTGGCAGCGGAATATGGAAACGGTGCAATAATTGAACTTGGAACCTCACTGGGGATAAGCACAATGTATCTCGCATCCTCAAGCCCTGAATTTCAGATTTATACAATTGAAGGTTGCAATCAATGCGCTTCTGTGGCAAAAGAAAACTTCCAGGAAGGCGGTTTCAATAATATCAGGTCGCTTACAGGTTCTTTTGATACTGTTCTTCCTGAGCTCTTTTCAGCGGGAGTGAAGCCAGGTTTGGTGTTTATTGATGGTAATCACAGGAAAGAGCCTTTATTAAGATATTTTTCCCATGATATGCCAGGCGTGTGATGAAAAAACAATCATTGTCATAGATGACATCTATTATTCACGCGAAATGTCGGAAGCATGGGATCAGATCAGGCAGTCGGATAATGTTTCTGCAACATTGGATTTGTTCAGGTTGGGAATTGTTTTCTTAAGAAAAGGCATTACATGTAACCATTATAAAATCAGATATTAACAAAAATTAAGCAGCGCTGAACTGTTTATTTAACTTATTTAATCTATTTTCGGACATTTAAAAAACAAGAGATCATGGACAAGGTAATCGAGATTCAGAATATCGTTAAGAACTATCAGGTAGGATCAGTGATTGTGAGGGCATTACGTTCTGTATCGATAGATATAAGAAGGAATGAATATGTGGCGATCATGGGGCCATCAGGTTCGGGTAAATCTACTCTCATGAATCTTCTCGGTTGCCTTGATACACCAACAAGCGGATCATACATTCTCAACGGTACAGATGTGAGCAAAATGGAGGACGATTACCTTGCTGAGATAAGGAACAAGGAAATCGGTTTCGTGTTCCAGACTTTTAATCTTCTGCCACGTTATACAGCGCTCGAGAATGTTACATTGCCTCTTATCTATGCAGGGATACCGAAACTGGAAAGGGAGGAGCTTGCGAAAACTACACTTGACCAGGTGGGCCTTGGTGACAGAATGGACCACAAACCAAATGAACTATCGGGTGGACAGCGCCAGCGCGTCGCGATAGCGAGAGCATTAGTCAATAAACCATCGATCATCCTTGCAGACGAACCAACCGGTAACCTTGATAGCAAGACCTCTATTGATATCATGGGTTTGCTGGATGCAATACATAAAAAAGGTAATACTGTCATTCTGGTAACCCATGAGGAAGATATTGCACGGCACGCAGCAAGGATTGTCAGGCTCTTCGACGGTGAGATATCCCAGGATTATCGTAATGAAAACCAATTGAAATATAACTAGTCCCTGATTTACTGATGAAGATATACACTCTCACCGGCGATGACGGCACTACTTCATTGTCAGGAGGGAGGAGGGTACCTAAACATTCTCCCAGGGTAGAAGCATACGGTTCGGTCGATGAACTTATTGCGTGGATTGGACTCTTGCGTGATGTAGCAGAGAATCGTGAACTCAGGAGTACACTTTTGTTTATACAGGATCAACTGATGAGATGCGCCGGTCTGCTTGCAACTGAAAACCCTGAAATGAATGCAAGACTGGTTTTGCCGGATGAGAATTGTCTTACTGTTCTGGAAAGTGAGATTGACAAGATGGAGATTGCATTACCTCCCTTAAACAATTTCATTCTTCCCGGTGGAAGTATTGTTGTATCATATTGCCATATAACACGATGTGTATGTCGTCGTGCCGAAAGAGCTGTCACCAGGTTAAGACAATCCGAAGATTTGCATCCGGTTATAACTAAATTTCTCAATCGTCTTTCCGATTTCCTTTTTGTTATGGCAAGGAAAATAGGATATGAATCAGGTAATCAAGAAGTTAAATGGCCTTTACGTTAGTTAAATAATAAAGCGTCTGTTTTATTGTTTATTTAAAAATATATATATATTTGCGACTTTATTAAAAGGCTAACGAAATCATAATAATATGTACTGGACGCTTGAATTAGCATCAAAATTAGAGGATGCTCCTTGGCCTGCCACCAAGGATGAACTCATTGATTTTGCCATTAGGTCAGGTGCCCCTATGGAGGTTATTGAGAATTTGCAGGAGATTGAAGATGAAGGTGATATTTACGAAAGTATTGAAGATATCTGGCCTGATTACCCCAGCAAAGACGACTTCTTTTTCAACGAAGATGAATACTGAGAAGAGGCTGACTTAACGTCAGCCTTTTTTAATCTTTAAAAATATCAGCCTTTTGTTTTGGTCTCAGGTGATCATACCAGACAAATCCCTCGAGCTTCAGCTCGGCTGGATCAGTATTAAGATCCGGCGGATCTATTACTCCCTCCGGATTCCCGTGGTCGATAATTTCATTTACCCTGCCATCCTGTACAAATGCCTCAATTCTTGCACAACGTGACTGGTTCACACCTGTGAGCTTGTTCCCATCAATAAGGAAGTATATTGATTCCCCATTACCATTCACCTCTATTTTGCTTAATTCATTGTTTTTAAAACGTCCAGTCAGTGATCTGCCCTTGATCTGGTTAAATCGTAAACTGTCGATCATTGATATAACAAATGCGGAATTGTACAATTCAAGCCTTTCAGCCTGGCTGTTTTTCGTAAAAATCGCCATTGAGTCAGAAAGCAACTGGTATTCTTCTGCCCACATTATCGGATCATGGTAAAACCGGATCACTGAATCCCGGAAAGAATATGACAATGAATCACATTTCACCTGCATTCTCTTGCTGTAAATCTTGCAGTTGTGATAGGCTCTCATCAGACGATATCCAGGTAATGTATCTGTTTTAGTGATTGTAACATCATTGATTGTAACAGCATTAATTGTATCAGCATGAAGGAAAAGAGAATCTCCATCTGAAACCTGTATGAATACAGCCCTTTTGGTCACCATAAACTTCTCAGGCTGTTTGTAGTACCAGGCATAATCACCTTCTATCACAAGATTGTTCGTAGTGTCCTGGATCACCACATTCCTGAAGGCTTCACCGTAGCCGGTGCTGTCATTATAAAACAATGAATCTCCGTGAACAATCTGTTGTCTGTTGTCGATAAGAGCATTTTTCCAGACCGAGGTTATTTCATTCCTTGTGTCGAACCACCCCTTTTCGCAGTACATAAACAGACTGTCGCCAGTTAATTTTGTCGGGCCGGTAAAATAAGATATTTCCGTCTTTGTATTATAATCCATAGTGTCTGCCCGGATCAGATAATCAGGAGTTACAATTTTTACGCTGTCTTTGAAATTGAACAGGTGCTGCGACACATAATAAACACCTATGATGCTGGTGAGAGTGTTCTCAGCATTGATTATACGACCACCTGTATTGTATCTGGCTATTTTATTCTTTACATCGTAGTCAATGGCATCAGTATAAAGGTGAGTTTCCTTGTCAATAAGTTCAACGCTATCCCTGACAAAAGCGGTCTCATTCACGCCGTCATAGAAAAGATAGTTGCCATAAAGATCGAGAGTATCACCCTGTTCAATATGTACATCTACAAATGCTGTGAACTGCTGTTTTGCCGGTGAATAATTTGCACTGTCGCAAAACATCAGAACATCGTGATGTTTTATCCTGATATTGCCGACCATATGATGCACTTCTTCACCTGATGCATCTTTAATAATATCATCAACATCAGCATTAAGTATCTCGATCCTGTTCCTGACTTTTTTCGCCTGGGGCTCCTGGGCGATTATAACAGGCACACAGATAACTGATATAAAATAAAGCAGATACCTAAAGATTACCGGGCTGTTCTGTTTTATTTTAACCATCCTTCTTTCAGAAATTCACATGATTTGAGCTCATCACTTATTTTGATGTAAGTGATGGCAGTTTTTTCCTTTATCCATTTCTGGAACACTTTATTCCTTTCCTTTTCCATAGCTGCATTGTAAATAGTCTGATAATCATCTTTCAGGTTTGCAGTATGTGCCGGCAGGACATTGTCTAATCTGATGATCCTGAATACTTCATTATTATTCTCATCGATTGTCCTGAATGGTGCGGATATTTCTCCTACTTTAAGATCTCTTACAACCTTATACATATCTGAATTGAGTTCTTCAAGAGTAAACCAGATTATTCTTTCAGACGGATTAGGACTTACCAGTTTACCCCCATTTATCCGGCTATCCTTATGAGTTGAAAATCTTATTGCTGCAATTTCGAACTTAAGCGTATCCTTTCTTATCTGGCTCGCGATACTATCCAGCTTGTTATAGGCAGCCTGTGCCTGTTCAGGTTTCACTTTCGGCCGGATCAGTATATGTCTCGTATTTACCATTTCACCTTTCTTGTCAATAAGCTGGATGATATGGAAACCAAACCTGGTCTCTACAATTCTTGATACAGTGTTTTTTGTCAGGCTGAATGCCACATCAGCATATTCCTTTTCAAGTTGCCCTCTTGTCAGATACCCGATTTCACCTCCATTCTTTGCTGATTCAGGATCCTCTGAATAAACCATGGCAAGAACGTTAAAGCTTCTGCCTGAAAGTATCTGGCTTCTTAAATCAAGCAATTTCTGCCGTGCTTCAGCCTTATTATCCTCGCTTGAAGGGGGATCAACCTGAATAATGCTCATCTCGTATTTTGCCGGTATTACAGGGATACTATCCTTTGATATGGAAGAGAAAAATCTTTTTAGTTCTGCCGGAGTAATAGTAACATCACTGGCCAGCTTGCTTTGAACTTCCCTTACTGTCTCCTGTTCAAGTAATGATTTTTTTACGTCCCGTCTGATCTCAAGCATATCTTTTTTAAAGTAAGCCTCAAGAGCCTCTTCGCTGCCTGCTTTCCTTATTGCTTCATTCAACTGCATGTTCACCTGGCCTTCGACCACATCGTCGGTCACTTCGATACTATCTATCCTTGCCTGGTCGAGAAAAAGCTTGGAAATGAGCATCTGATTGAGGAACTCACAACGCAGCTGCGATGCAGAATACCGTGGATCAGTTCTCCTGGTATCGGCAACAAGGTTTTCGAGATCCGAAAGATAGATAACTTCATTTCCGACTATTGCTGCAACGGATTCCACAAGCACCTGCGACTTGAGAGGGACAATAAATACAATTGCCAGGACCGATATTGTCAGGAAATATCTGATTGATCTTTTCATCATTTTTAAAATATCTTAAATCTGTTTTCTTTTAATGCTTCATTATAAATTCCGCTTTCGAGCGACTGGATCAGTTCAATTCTTCTTTTATTCCAGATTATCCGTTTGATATCATTTTTCACATATTCAAAAGGTGCCGGAGATGTTCTTAACCTGTAATCTCTTATTGAGATCATATATGAGTAAGATGTATCTGTTGTTTCATAAAACGTATTCCACCTCAAAAAATTCTCTTCATTGCTGATATCCTGATGAAATTCTACTTCAAGCCGGTCCATAGTGACCCAATCCTCATTAAAATCATCGAATTTTTCTGCAAACTGGAAACAATAACTTTCCAGTTGCTGAAGGTCCGACTGGCTATTTGATCGGGCAAGTATCTTTATCCTGTCAAGTCCTGGTGTTTCAACGGGAATTTTAATAAAAAGAGCTTTTACAATATTTGAGGTCAATATAAAAGCTTTTTCATTAGTGACATAATAATTTTCAAGCTCTGAATCGGAGATTACTGTATCCATCTTTTCAAGAAGCATTTGTTGCTGGTATTGATGGATTAACAGGTTTGCCCTGGTCTCTTCAAGCTGCCTTTTAACCTCTGTCTTCAGGGTTTCGGAAAGGTTTTCTTCTGCTTTAAGAAGAAGAAGCTGCCTTTTTCCCCAGTTATTGATGTAATTCTGGATAAGGGCCACACTATCGGACCTGTCTGATCCATTATATACATGTTTGGGAATCTCATCGAAGTAGAGAGTTGTTTTTCCGATTTCAGCGACAGGTACCCTCTCAACAGTCGTGTCGGTATTGTTACAGGCTGCGAGAAGCAAAATACTTAGGAAAGGGGATATAATTTTCATCATTGCCCGAGTTTCTTTTTAACTTCTGCGAGTACCAGATTATCAACAGTGACACTGTAATCCTTCTTAAGCTTTTCTTCCCAGGATTTCTCCAGGAATTCCTGCCAGTCATCCATCATCTCAGAGCGAACTTCATTGAGTGGTAAAGGCAAGGGATCAATCATCTCAGTGATATTGATAATTGCAGGGTATCCATCAAATGTGAACTCCTGTGAGCCTTTGATCCATTTCAGCCTGTCAATTTCTTCATTATCTCCACGGAACCAATTCCCGTTGGTGATCACAAGAGTTGAATCAACTTTGCGATTGAACTTTTTAATCAAAAGGGCATCCGCATTTTGGTCTTTCTTCGCTGCATATTTCGTATAGGCTGACAGAAGTGTTTTTGCACCATCAGCAATGTGCAGCGTGTATATTTTTCCTGAAATACCTGGTTTTGAAAGGAATTTGTTCTTATTCTCCTCATAAAATTCCATCAGCCCTGCCGAATCGGTGCTCACCCTGTTCCAGACTTTTTTCGCGGACACCTCAAAGAGAAGGATTCCATCATGGAATTCATTCATCAGGTACCTGAATTCCGGATTCTTTCTTTCCAGCTGTGAGTTTTCATATTCTATGAGCTGATCTGATACCCTGGTTTCAATTGTGCGATTCAGAAATTCAACAGAATCCTTTGTGTCTATCATGAATCCACGTTTCTCGATATATGAGGCAAAATCCTGCACAGTTGTACTGCGGTTAGCAAAAGCATACAGATTTCCGGATGGCATTGCTGTCCTGTCATATTTTCTGAGTCCCTGAATTAGAAGAGTATCGGTATTCATCACAAACCAGGCAAAAGCTTCCTCGTTTAGCTTGAACCCGTACTCTTTTTTGAGTTTATTGACAAATGATTTTTTACTAAGAAGGTTCAGATATGACTGGTTAATTCTGCTTTCTAGAAAGGATCTGGATTCCTCAAATGATCGTACAGGCTCTTTATCAATGAGCTTTATGATATGCCAGCCGTACAAGGTTCTGACAGGGGTGGTAAAAGTTCCAGTATCTTTAAGTGAAAATGCAGCTTCTGAAAAATCGTTTATAACCTCACCGGTTCCGAACCAGTCCATCTCACCTCCGTTCACTGCCGATTGTTTATGATCGGAGTATTTGCCTGCAAGCTCTTTAAAATCGGCTCCCTGCATGAGCTTATTATAAATCCGGGTTATTTCCTCTTCTGCTTTTTTAGAATCAGATTCTGAGATCCCGGGTGGCGCTGCTTTCATTATGTGCGCTATTTTCACCCTCCCTCTTGATGGTCGTTTATCTGCGACCTTTATTACATGATATCCAAAGGAAGACCTGACGGGTTCAGAGATAGCTCCTTTTTTCAGGGAGTAAGCAGCATCTTCGAAGGGCATGATCATCTGAAAAACACTGAAATACCCAAGATTGCCACCGTTTGTCAAAACTGACTTATCATCCGAGCTGCTGCGTGCCACCTGCTCGAATGGTTCACCTTTGATAATCCTTTCCCTGATGTCCATTGCTTTCTCCCATGCTTTTAAGGTGTCTTCAGCTGATGCATCAGGGGAGAGTCCGATGAGGATGTGCCAGGCATTGATTTCAGTGAGCGATCTTTGATATGCTGCATTGAGAATCTTCTCCTTCAATTGAACGTCTGTAAGATAGTTTTGTGCAAGCTGATTTCTGTAACCATTCAGTTCGGTTCTGAAAGCCCTGGTTGTATCATAACCCTCTCTGATGGCATCAGCAACCTTAAGTTTGAATGTTATGAATTGTTTAAGATAATCGTCGACTGCTAAATTCTTTTCCCGGGTCTTTGCTCTTATTATACATCCTGATGAATTCCCCAGCTTCCGTTTTCCTGCCGTCAACAGTCAAAAGAACTTTATTATTGATTGCCTGGGCGAAACAATAAACAGGAGACAGAAGTATTATTAAGAATAATAAGTGCCTGAGCTTCATCAGCGGGAAAGATTATTCAAAAGTTTTTCTGCTGTAGTTTGGAGCTTCCCTGGTTATTGAAACATCATGAGGATGACTTTCAATAATGCCGGAATGCGTGATCCTGACAAATTTGGCTTCCCTTTTCAGAATTTCGATGTTCTTAGCCCCGAGATATCCCATTCCTGAACGCAGTCCACCCTTCATCTGGTAGATGACTTCGGATAGATTTCCTTTGAAAGGTACCCTTGCTTCAATCCCTTCAGGAACGAGTTTCTTTATATCATCTTCAACATCCTGGAAATACCTGTCCTTTGATCCCTGCTGCATGGCTTCAGTCGATCCCATTCCCCTGTAAGCTTTAAATTTACGACCGTTGTAGATAATTGTATCTCCCGGCGATTCCTCGACCCCGGCAAATAAAGAACCTGCCATAATGGAATCGGCTCCGGCTGCGATTGCCTTGATTATATCACCCGAGTACCTTATACCCCCATCGGCTATTACAGGGATACCGGAACCTTCAAGCGCTTTTGCTACATTAAATATTGCTGACAACTGCGGAATACCAACCCCTGCAATAATCCTCGTGGTGCATATTGATCCGGGACCAATTCCTACTTTCACAGCATCAGCTCCTTCTTTTGCCAGCATCCTGGCTGCTTCTTCAGTGCCTATATTTCCTGCAACAACATCAATACCAGGAAATTTCTTTTTTATCTCACGCAGTATCCTGATCACATTTACGGAATGTCCGTGGGCAGTATCTATTGATATTGCATCAACTCCCGCAATGATAAGAGCTTCAGCTCTTTCCATGGTATCAGATGCAATACCCACAGCAGCTGCAACCCTTAACCTTCCTTTTTCATCTTTACAGGACCCGGGTCTGTCCTTTGTCTTGGTAATATCTTTGTAGGTGATTAACCCCATGAGCTTGCCATTCTCGTCTATCATCGGCAGCTTTTCGATCTTATGTTTCTGCAAAATCTTGGCGGCAGCTTCGAGGTCGGTCTGATGATTTGTTGTAATAAGCCTGGTAGTCATCACTTCTGTGATCCCTCTTGCAGGGTTGTTCTCAAACCGGAGATCGCGGTTGGTGACAATCCCCTTAAGTATCCCGTTTCTGTCAACTACAGGAATCCCTCCGATCTTGTATTCATTCATCAGGTTCTGAGCTTCAGCCACTGTAGCCTCAGTGTTGATTGTAATCGGATCGAGGATCATTACATTTTCGGCTCTTTTAACACGCTTCACCTGGGAAGCCTGTTTCTCAATGCTCATATTCTTATGGATAACCCCAATGCCTCCTTCTCTCGCGATTGCGATTGCGAGTTCATCTTCGGTAACTGTGTCCATTGCCGCTGAAAGTATCGGAGTGTTCAGCCTTATGTTCCTGGTGAACCATGATCCGAGATCTACTTCCCTCGGAAGAACCTCAGAATATGCAGGGACCAGCAGGACATCGTCGAAGGTCAGTCCTTCATAAATTATCTTATCCTCGGTAAATGACATCTGATGATAGTTTATAATTTTGGGCCGCAAATTACGAAAAAAAGCTGAACTTTGTCCGGATGGATATCGGAATATACAGGGGCATATTGCAGAAATACTGGGGATTTACTTCATTCAGACCCTTACAGGAAGAAATTATCAGATGCGTTGCAGCAGGGAAAGATACCCTTGCTCTTATGCCAACAGGAGGGGGTAAGTCTTTAACATTCCAGGTTCCGGCGCTCGCAAAAGATGGAATATGCCTTGTAATAACTCCCCTGATCTCACTAATGAAGGAGCAGGTCTCAAGGCTCAACAGTATGTCAATAAAATCTCTTTCAATACATTCAGGAATGTTCGCGGAAGAGATAGACAATACAATCGAGAATGCAATATACGGTGATTATAAATTCCTGTATGTTTCACCAGAGAGACTAACTACCCGCGATTTCATGGGAAGGGCCGGAAGACTCAATCTCTCACTTGTCGCCGTCGACGAAGCCCATTGTATCTCACAATGGGGATACGATTTCAGACCTTCTTATCTGAAGATAGCTTCATTAAGGGAAGTGATTTCCGCTGATATCCCATTTCTTGCTCTAACTGCCACTGCAACAAGCCAGGTGACGATTGATATTATGGAGAAGCTTGAATTCAGGGAAAAAAACGTTCTCAGGACAAGCTTCAACAGGAATAATATCAGTTACCTGGTAAGGAAAGTTGAGGACAAAAACACCTACCTGGTCAATTCTGTTAAAAAGGCCGCCGGATGCGGTATTGTTTACGTAAGAAGCAGAAAGAAGTCTGTAGAGATCGCGGAGCTTCTTTCCTCATCCGGCATAAGCGCTGATTTTTATCATGCCGGATTATCCGATGAACTGCGCGACAGCAGGCAACATGCCTGGACTAAGGATAAAACCAGGGTAATCGTTTCTACCAATGCATTCGGAATGGGGATAGACAAACCTGATGTCAGGTTCGTCATTCATTGCGATGTTCCGGAATCAGTCGAGAATTATTTCCAGGAAAGCGGGAGGGGAGGAAGGGATGGAAAACCGGCTTCTGCTGTCCTGCTGTTTTCTCCTGCAGATAAAAGCCGTCTGCTCGAAGCTTTGAGGAAGAAATTTCCACCGGTTGAACGGATAAAGGATATTTATGAAGCATTATGCAACTACCTGCAAATACCACTAGGATCAGGTAAGGATTGTGTTTATGATTTCAATATGGCTGATTTCGTATCGAAATTCCGGTTGCCTGTAACTGAGACTGTCAACAGCCTTCAGTTTCTTCAGCGTGAAGGCTATATGGAATTTACAGAGGAGATTAATAACCCATCGCGGGTACACTTCATTGTGGGTCGTGATGATCTTTACAGGTTCCAGGTAGCCAATGAAGCTTTTGACAGCTTTATCAAGCTTCTACTCCGGTCATATACCGGGATGTTCAGCGAATATGTAGCGATAAATGAAGCGGATCTCTCAAGAAAATCAGGTGCAACCAGGGATATGGTTTACCAGTTCCTGGTAAAACTTTCTTCTTTTAATATTATCAGGTATATCCCTGGGAAAAAAACTTCCCTTGTGATCTTCAGGGAGGAAAGACTTACACGCAAATCGCTGATGATATCCCCTGAAAACTATCTCAGTGTAAAGAAGAGATATGAAGAAAGGCTTAACAAGATGATAGAATACGCCGATTCGGATGAGCATTGCAGGAACATTATGCTACTGGATTACTTCGGGGAAGAGTCAGTTCCCTGTGGCAGGTGTGACGTTTGCAGAAAGAGAGCTTCATCAAAAGAGGATAGTGGTGAGAAGGAAATTGCCATCATGATAATCGAACTTCTGAAATTGCAGAGTATTGATGCAAATGAAATCGTGAAGATGATTGATTATCCTGAGGAGAGTGTTATTAAAGCTCTCCGTTTACTTCTCGATGCCGACAAGATAAGGAAAGGCAAAGACTCCAGGCTTTTTCTTGCACCAGAACAAAACTAATTCAGAAACTCGAGCACACGACTTATTACTGGTGCAGTGTAAACTGATGTGCTTAGTTGAGCTTGTTCGTTAAAAGACTCTTTGGCGCAATACCTGCATCCATGACTTTTATTGAAGTATTTTTTTCCTTCAATACCCGCCTCATTGCCGGATGGGAAAAATCCCAGGTATATTCTTTTACCGTCATCAGGCATGAAAGGGCAGCCTTCCCTGTGAACAGAATGGATCTCGTTTGTCTGGGGCCTTACAGCTACATAATACTTCTCAGCCGTTCCGCAATTCTCTAACATAGTGCCAGGTTTAACGTTTTGATTAATATCAATTTAAAATGGATAAAGTAAACCGCTTTGACATTTTATACGTTTAATAGGATTTGAACACGTTTTGTTACCCTGTTTTTTGATTTTTTTTCTGTTTTTCTCAAAAAATTTTTTAACAGTAGAAAAATGAACAAAAAAGGCATTTTTGTAACTACCTCTAAGACAATATATTAGAAATTATTTTTCATTTTTTTAAAAAATTATTGAAAAAACAGGGTAACAAAAAAGGGTCGATTCCTATTAAACTGTAAAAACCACAGAACCTTAAACGAACCGAGTATGAAAACCAGGACAAAATCAACCAGTACAAAAAATATCCACCTGATTCTTTCCAAATTATCGGAAAATGAAATCATGGGGATTAGTGAAATGATATGCATAAGAGGAGGTGATGGTGATAACTTGCCTCCAACCCCTCCGGGAACATATCCAAAGAATTAAATCTGCAATTTAGTTTACTCATCCGATGAAGGGTAAGGTGCATCCCGGTCTGCAGGGATGCACTTTTTTTTTGTTTATTCAGTATATATTATAATTTTGACTCTCCATAGCGAGAGATTGAAGAAAGTACTATTTATATTTTGTTTATTTCTGATTGCATCTGTTGCTTCTTACTCTTCATTGCAGGATTCATTAAAAACGATTCCATCACAATTGGTGAATGATTTTGAAGTGTACAGGGCGAAAGGAGATTTTATTAATGCTGAGAGAACTGCAAAATTGTTTTATCTATATGAATTATCTGATTATCAAAAAGGGATAGCAGGTATTCGTCTCGCTACTGTATATGTTTTTCTAGGCAGGTATGATGATGCAATTCAACTATTCTCACAAATTGAGAAACTTACTTTGATTGAGCAGGAAAAGAATTACCTGTTACCATATGCCTATTTAGGTGAAGCAATGATCTTTGAAAAGAAGAGATCCTATTATCAGGCTATTGAATATACGGAAAAGGCAATAAGAATTTATGAATCTGCCCTACAGAGTGATAAAAAATATTTTCTGGAATCATTAGCAACTGCTTATAACAATTTAGGAGCTTACTATATTGAGATAGGTCAATACAATAAAGCGCTAATGTTTTTGGAAATTACCATGAAGATGCGGAATGCTAATGGTTATCTCGATAGAGGTTTGACTTTGTTTTCTATAGCCAGATCTTATGCTGGTTTGAAAAACCCGGTATTAGCAGAATCATTTTTTAAAAGGAGTATTGAAATGTCAAAAGAAGAATATGGTCATGGCTATTTCAGACTGCCTGAATTTTATTTCAATTATGGAGAATTTCTTCAGGACAATGAAAGAATGATGGAAGCATTGGATCTATTCAGGAACGGACTAGACAGATGTCTTGAAAATTATGGTCAGAAAAATGTCCAGACTTCCCGCGCTTATTGCTACCTGGCAAGAAATCACCTTCTCTCAGGGAATGCTGATTCCTCTGTTTATTATTATCAAAAATCCCTGATCTCCATAGTAAAAGATTTCAATGATACTGATATAACAAGGAATCCAAAGATTGACTCTTCCATTCTCGATGTCAGGCTTATGGAAAACCTGAAAGGAAAATCTGCTGCACTTGATCTGTTAGCAGCTGGACAGGTAAGGGAGGAGAAAATGAAGACGCTTGATCTCAGCCTTGAGACAATAACTCTGGCGATTGACCTGATTGATGTGATACGTAATAACTATCCTTCTGAGGAAATCAAATTGTATATTTCGGGAAATGAGAAGGAAACTTATATATCTGCCCTTAAGATTGCTTCAAAAATGCTTTCAATATCTTCTGATAATCTGTCAAAACAAAGAATGTATGACATCGCGGTTAGAG
This sequence comes from uncultured Bacteroidota bacterium, assembly GCA_963744745.1. Lineage (GTDB taxonomy): Bacteria > Bacteroidota > Bacteroidia > Bacteroidales > VadinHA17 > LD21. The sequence goes on from CAVUVD010000014.1 coordinate 1,881,021, forward strand.
CTAAAGCCGCAGTCCTCAGGTATCAGATAACAGGCAATAACCTGTTGTTTTCCTCTTCCTTGCCCGAAACAATACGCGAAGAACATCTCAGGCTGTCAGCAAACATTGCCGGCTACAATAAATTGGTGCTTGATGAGTCAGGCAAAGAAAATCCGGATACTTCAAAAATAAATGCCTGGAAAGATGCGCTTTTTGACTTTAAAAACACAAAGCAAAAGCTGACAGACAGCATATCGGCATACATTCCTCAATATGCAACACTTTTAAGTAAAACCAATCCTGTATCTGCTTCCATTGTACAATCAAGGCTGGATAAAGATGAGATTGTACTGGATTATTTTATTTCAAAAAAATATACTGCCGGAAAAAGAAAGCTATTTATATTCCTTGTAAGCCGGGATGATCTGAACATTATTGAATCAGATGTCGATTCACTGTTTGAAAAAAACGCTGAATTTCTCCGGGTGAACATTGATCCATCCGACAGAAAAGGGAATAATAATGCAGCTTTGATTTCATCACTTCATTATTTCTATACAAAACTGATTCAATCGGCTGAAAGTTTTATTCAAGGTAAAAGGCTCATAATCATTCCCGATGAAGAGATCAACCGCCTGCCGTTTGAAGCATTCATAAAGCAAATGCCCGGAGTTGAAAAGAATGATTTTGATGGTCTTCATTTTCTCATAAACGATTTTACTGTTTCTCATGCTTACTCTACAACATTGCTGCCTACAAGATCCGGTCAGCCGGGGAAGAAGAAAGTATATTCATTTTCACCATCGTACGGAGCAGGATCGGGCTATGACTCGCTCGGAGGTGCTATAAGAGAGATTAGGAATGTCAGTTCACTAATGGGAGGGAAGACGTTCACTTATGAAAATGCAACAAGGACGAATTTTCTGAACACAATCAAAGATCCTGTAATGTTTCACCTGGCTATGCATTCGGTACAGGACAGTATTAATTCACTCTATTCTTACCTTCAGTTTGAAGGAGAAAATAAGGTTGATGAAAGTGCCCGGTTGTACAATTATGAGGTCAGCCTGAGTAAGATAAACTCCCCACTCATAGTACTCAGTTCATGCAATTCCGGTACAGGCAACATTTATTCCGGGGAAGGACAGATGAGTCTTGCCAGGAGCTTTATCCTAGCAGGGGCGTCTTCCGTTGTGAGAACAGCCTGGGAGGTAAATGATGATTCCGGTTCAGAAATAATAACTCAATTCTATTCATACCTGTCGAAGGGGATCAGCAAGGACAAGGCTCTTCAGCAGGCTAAGCTCGATTTCATAAACAATTCAACCCCGGCATTCAGGGATCCGTATTACTGGGCTGCTTATGAAATACTTGGGGATAATGGTCCTGTTACAAAAAACGACAGGATTGTAACAATTGTTACAATCCTGATTTTGTTATCTTTTGCCGGATTATTCTTCTATTTCAGGCGCCGGAGGATCCTTTCAGCAGACTCGCGATAGAACCCATCTTCATTTGTAAGGCTGAGGAAACATTCCCTGGCTTTAATTTTATCGCCTTTTTTCAGGTGTGCAAACCCCAGGTACCACGTAGCTTCCTTTTTAACATTAGCCGATGTTCCGGCGGCTGCAGTGAGGTTATCTATTGCTTTATCAATGTTTCCGGTTTCAATCTGGGATAATCCGAGATAAAAAAGAGGATCACCGTATCCGGGATCGGCTTTTAGAGAGGCTGTGAAACCGGCTTCAGCCAGTGCATAGTTTCCTGCTTTATAATAATTTATTGCTGAATTGTATATTCCTGATTTATCAATGTTTTCGCCACGTGTAGTCGTGGAAACTGCGGTGAAGCTTTTGTAATATGAATCAAAGATTTTTTCTGTGTTACCGGAAGGTGTAAGAGTTCTGATTGCGATAAATACCCCCAGCATAGCTGCAGCCGCAACTGTTGTTACGCGAATGATCTTCCTTCCTGATCCCTGGTTTTTCTTTATTGATACGACAGGAGCAACCTTTTCTGAGTGCAATTCCTCATTTGCAGTTTGTTTTTCAGCCTGTTTCTCAGAAAGAGCGGAAGCAATGAATCTTTTTCCTTTCTTCATTTGCAGGATTCAAAACTTCCATCTGTTTTTTTCTATGCCATTCACTGACCCACTCAGCCGAGATATCATTTATGTCGTTTTCAGCGATAGCAGCTTTAATTTCTTTCAGATCTTCTGAAGCCTGTGTTCTTGAATGATCTAAAGAAGATTTAACAAATGTTTCAATTTCACCGGATGATGTTTTCTTTCTCTCTCTGAATGATATTATCATGGAAGCTGATTCGTGCCGTGCCAGTTTAAGGCCGGGATCTATTAAAATCTCCTGCAGCTCAAGTTCAGCTTTTCTGAAGTACTTTATTTTTGCATCCAGTGCAGGGTCCTCAAGCTTATACAGGAGGTCCTGGTCAAGACTACCCTGATCTGATTTTCCGGATTGTAAGCTCATATAATGCTTTTTATCAAACAAATATTTAACAGGTCATCTCGTTCTAATTCCTCACTCAAACCTCCTTCAGAAATCTGATGAATTGAAGGTTAATAATTACCTGACAATCTCTTTTGCAACTCTCTCGGAATTCATAATGCGGATATACCCGGGATGTTGTTTGATTTTAGTTGTCAGTTCATTCTGTGCCTCACATTTTCTCTTCCTGACATAGCCATAGGTGAGGCCAAGCCTGTCGGCTATTTCCTGGGCAGGAACATCCTCCCAGTATAAATTGAGTATATTTTTGCTTGTCTGGTCCATCTCTTCGAAGACATCTCTGAAAACTGTTTCATAAAGCTGATGGTCCAGTTCATCAGTTACATCACTCTCAATTGTATGTTCACCAGGAGCCGCCAGGTAATTTGCAGCTGCTTTGCGTTTATCAAGGATGGTTCTCCAGAGATTCTCACAAATGCTGTAAAGGAAAGTCTTGAACTTGCACTTAAGTTCAAAATTCCCCTCATCAATTTTTTCGAGAATTATTATTAAGCCATCCTGAAAAATATCGCTGGCATCTTCAGCAGAACCCCCACCCTGGAAAACCATAAGCCTGATTACCGGCATATAATTTTCAGAAAGGAATTTTACCACATAATTCTCTCTCTTTTTAAGACAATCAATAATCTCTATATCACTAAATTCTTTCACAGCAGGTAGTTAATGTTTTTGCAGAACATTCTTAACTTAATCCAAAGTTATAAAAAAATCCAGATTTCCAACTTTTTTTTAACAAAACTGAAAATTTCCTTAAAAATAGGGTAACAAAAACCAGCCCATTCCTATTAAACAAATATATTATATCTGAAGCAGGAATCCTTCAGAGAAAAAGTGCTTCTGTCATTTCAGGGGAATAGAAATGACAGGAATATTCGTCTTATTAACAGAATATTGAATGTCTGCTGAAAAGAATATGAACAGGGAAAGAATTATTATCACCGAATCACAGGAGACTGTGACCAGGTTCAAGAAGAATTATTTTTCAGGAACCATGGACCAGTTTTACAAGTTGATCGAGTATGACGATGGTGTTCCCTTTCAACTTGTATTTGGAAAAGAACCAGGTGACGGATATTATTTGTTCGTCGGCGATGGTATAGAGAAGCTTACAGGAATCAAATCCTCTCATTTTACCGAAAGAAGCTTCCGTAATATGGTAGAAGAAATTATCCCGGTTTCTGAATGCACTCCTCCGGAACCTGCTGAACTGAGGAGAAAGATACTTTCTGGTGAGATATCCGATTACCGGATCGAGATGAAAGTGTCAGCCTCTGATGGTACAAAGAAATGGTTAAGGGAAACGTCAATCCCGGTTAAGGATGAAGAAACAGGCAATGTTACAGGAATTATGGGAATTCTTCATGACATAAGTGACCGGAAGCTTGTGCTGGAGTACCTCGATGAGGCCAGGGAAAAAGCCTGTGAAAATGATCGTCTGAAAACAACTTTCCTTCAGAATATAACACATGAGGTCAGAACTCCTCTCAATGCCATTGTTGGCTTTTCTACCCTTCTGTGTGAACCGGGTGAAGGCTACAATCCTAAGAAAGAGTTTGTGAGCATGATCAACAATAGCGCCGATCATTTTCTCGAGATAATGGATAATATTATGGAAATATCCAGAATCGAAGCCGGGTCGACAGCTGTCGTATTAAGTGAAGTGAATGCTGACGATATTATACGAAGGATTATGAATCTATTCAGGTCAAGAGCTGAAGACAAAGGCATTTTACTGAGCTGCAATTCTCCAGCTGAGGAGATAATTCTTACGACTGACAGCAATAAGCTGTCCCAGATTTTAAATAACCTCATGGAAAATGCACTGAAATTCACTTTGTCCGGGAAAATTGAATTCGGATTTCATAATAATATTGATTCTGTAAGGTTTTTTGTCAGTGATACCGGTATAGGGATTTCAGAATCGCATAAGCCTTACATCTTTAATAAATTTTACCAGGCAGAATCCGGTTCTACAAGAAGATTCCCCGGAGTTGGCCTGGGATTGGCAATTGCTAAAGCCTATGTAGAAATGCTTGGTGGTAAAATTTCGTTTGCATCTGAAATGGGTTCCGGATCAACCTTTATGTTTACACTGCCTAAATGAAGACAATCGTCCGCTAAACATTTAATTAGGTAATACATTAAAATACATTGAAATACATTAATTTCCATATATTTCAAATTATCTTTTTTCAAAATCTTCAGGGGTACTGTACCTGAATAGAACCATTCTAAATAAAGTAATTTCCATATCTTTGCCGATATGGCATTATTATGGAAAATGAAAAGATTCTTTATGACAAGGCATTGCGGCTGACCTATTTTACTATCATCTACAATGTTATTGAAGGGTTAGTCTCTACAATAGCAGGAGCGGAAGATGAAACACTTGCACTATTTGGATTTGGTATTGACAGCTTCATTGAAGTGATGTCGGGCATCGGCATTCTTGCCATGATTTTACGAATCAGGCGAAATCCAGTGGCTCCGAAGCATAAATTCGAAACTACGGCCCTTAAAGTCACGGGGTATTCTTTCTTCATTTTATCTGCGGGTTTGCTTGTCGGAATTGTAATAAATGTATTAAACAGGCATAAACCGGCGACCACATTATGGGGAATAATTATTTCATTGGTTTCGATCGCCGTAATGCTATGGCTTATGCTTGCAAAAAGAAATGTGGGAAGGAAACTCGATTCTGAACCGATCATCTGCGACAGCAATTGCACAAAAATGTGTGTCTATATGTCTGTTGTACTCCTTATTTCAAGCCTTGTATATGAACTAACCGGGTTCGCCTACTCAGATGCGATCGGTGCAGCAGGTTTGATCTGGTTCTCGGTTGCCGAGGGGAGGGAGGCACTCGAAAAGGCGAATACCAGATTTTCATTCTGAATCTCTCAGAATTCTCCTTATTAACTACATTTACAGAATCTAAAAATCGGTGAATGCAGAAAGAAGAGGATTTTCTGGACAGGATAGGTGATCTTGCCGAAAAGCACAGATCAGGTGATTCTCTTCTCCCGGATAGAGGGCCAAAAGACTTGTCTTCTATTGCTTTGAGTGATTTTCCGGAAGTCGAACTGACATTGCAAACGGATCAGAAAATCAAAGAATTGAACGATATAGTACGATCAATTGAGAACAAAACATCAGAAAATAAGGAAGTAATTCTGAAGGACGGGTATAAGATCAATTACAGGAGTGAGCTTAACAGAGCTCAGCTTGCGGCAGTAGCTTCAATCAACGGCCCTGTTCTTGTAATTGCCGGTGCAGGAAGCGGCAAAACAAGAGTAATTGTTCACAGGGTTGCCTTTATGCTTGAGAATGGTATTGATCCTGATGAAATACTTCTTACTGACATTTACAAGAAAAGCCGCCAGCGAGATGCTCAGCCGGGTTCAGGCTCTTCTGCAGAATAACAGCGCTCAAAAAATATTCGGAGGAACATTCCATTCCTTTTCTAATTATATACTCAGAAAATATGCCGGACTTCTTGGCATTCATCCGGCTTTTACAATAATCGATTCTGAAGATGCTGCCGACACAATTGACCTTGTTAAATCGGAGCTGAAAATTAATAAAAAAGAAAAAGCATTTCCGAAAAAGAACCGCCTCCAGGAAATATTCTCATCCGCCAGGAACAGGAATATGACAATCAGGAATGTCATAATGGATGACTTCCAGGGTCTTAAGGAATACATAGATCAGATAGAACTGATATACAGGGGATATGAGAAGTACAAAAAAGCTGCAAGGATATATGATTACGATGATCTGATGGATGTATTGCGGGACTCACTCCGGGATAATATCATTTTCCGGAAGAAACTGAATGAGAAGTTCAGGTATATCATGGTCGATGAATACCAGGATACCAATGTTGTCCAGAAGGAAATTGTTGAATACCTGGCAGAAATGAACCGGAATGTACTTGTCGTGGGAGATGATGCACAGAGCATTTATTCTTTCCGGGGAGCAAATTATGAGAATATCCTCAGGTTTCCGCAGAAATATCCCGACAGTGCCGTAATAAAGATAGAGGAAAATTACAGAAGCAATCAGAAAATTCTCGATTTCACAAATGAAATTATCGGCAATTCCCGTATCGGGTACCGAAAGAAGCTTTTTTCGAGCATGCTTTATGACCAGCTTCCTTCAGTAAGAAAATTTTATGATCAGCAATCTGAAGCTGAATTCATTGTCGACAAAATACTTGAATACCGGGAAAAAGGAATAGCGCTCAACCATATAGCAATTCTGGTAAGAGCATTCTGGCATGCAAGATATATTGAACTTGAGCTGAACAGGAGAAGCATACCATACATTGCTGTCGGAGGACTCGCATTCAACGAAAGAAAACATGTAAAGGATATGATTTCATACCTGAGGATAGTTCAGAACCATTATGATGCTGTAGCCTGGCACAGGGTTCTTAAGTATCTTCCTGGTGTAGGTCTGGTTACTGCCAGGAAAATCATTGAAGGTATTGTGAAACAGGATGGGTTGAATACGGATTCGTTTGAAAATCTAAATTTTCCGAAGCCCTGAAAAGGCTTGGAAAAATGTTGAACGATGCTGAAGCGGCAAAAAGCATACATGTGAAAATAGAAATAATCAAGGAGTACTATCTCCCGATCCTTCAGGCTGAAGAACCTGATTTCCAGGTACGATTACTGGATATTAATGTACTTGTGGACCTGGCTTCGAAATACGAAACTCTTGACAGGTTTCTTACAGATTTTGCACTCGATCCACCGTCAAAAAAATTTGGAAGCAAAACAGTTCCGCTTATAGATGAAGGTGAGGATAAGCCGCTTACTATTTCAACTATTCATTCTGCAAAAGGCCTGGAATGGTACGCTGTTTTCATTCCCCATACACTTGATGGTCTTATTCCATCAGTAAGATCAATCAGCAATCTCGAAGAGCTGGAGGAGGAAAGAAGGCTTTTTTATGTAGCCTGCAGCCGGGCAAAACAGGAACTCATCATTACAATGCCTTCATACGTTGCCACTTATAATGCCTTCCTTTCTTATCCCAGCAGGTTTCTTGTAGAGATAAACAGGGATAAATTCAATTTCAGTTAGAATGTTGTCCTGAGTCATTACTTTCTTATCGGGAAATCAGCTATTTAAACCTTAACTTTTTGTTATGATTGTTGTTAGTTACAGTACGTCAATAACTAATACAATTAAGATATGACAAAAGAATTTTGGATCAATCTGCCGGTAAAAGATATGAAGCGAACAAAAGATTTTTATACACAGCTTGGATTTACATTCAAGCCATTGCCTGGAAACCGTGAAGACGGAGCTTTACTTATTCTGGGTTCAAAAAGTGTCCAGGTGATGTTTTTTGAGGAATCTGCCTTCCGGAGCTTTGCCGCTTCTGAAATTGCTGATACAAAGCAGGGGAGCGAAGTATTGTTCTCAATTGATGCCGGTGATACCCAGGAAGTAAATAATCTGGCAAACCGGGTTAAAAAAGCCGGAGGTGATGTCTTTGCAGATCCCGGTGAGAAGGAAGGCTGGATGTATGGTTGTGGTTTTGCAGATCCTGATGGTCACAGGTGGAGTGTGGTTTATATGGATGAAAGCAAACTTCCCAAAACAAAGCAGGAGCTTGAGGTTCCGTGAGTGGTTGAGTGAACCGATAGCAAGAAATAAAAGGCTTAGTCTCAAGAACATATTAAAAAGGATTGTTGTTTAACTAACAAGTCACATTAAGTACTTGTTTGACAGTCAACTGCCTATAAGTTACAAATTACAGATGAAATATGAATGAAGAGAACATTGTAGCCTGGCCTGGAAATCCTTATCCTCTCGGTGCTACATATGATGGAATAGGAGTGAATTTTGCATTGTTTGCAGAACATGCTAAAGCTGTTGAACTATGTCTTTTCGATCAGATAGGAGCAGAACAAAGGATCAGAGTGACCGAAAGAACCCATAACAGCTGGCATATTTATCTTCCCGGGATAAAACCGGGTCAACAATATGGTTACAGGGTAAACGGGAATTTTGATCCGAATGAAGGACAGAGGTTTAATCCGAATAAGTTACTTATTGATCCCTATGCATATTCAATAAACGGAACAATAAAATGGAATGATGCCCTTTTCGGATATCATATGAATGATCCTGATGAAGATCTGTCATTCAGTACAACCGACAGCGCTCCATTTATTCCCAAGAGTGTTGTAATTGATAAGGTTTTTGACTGGCAGGGAGATACCAGTCTTAATATTCCTCTTCATAAGACTGTTATTTATGACTTCATGTGAAGGGTTTCACCCAACTGGCAAAACATATCCCTAAACCATTAAGAGGCACATATGCAGGAATTATCACATCAGGAATCAATCAATTATTTCAAAAAGCTGGGAATAAATGCTGTTGAACTTATGCCGATTCATCAGTTTGTCGCCGACAGGCATCTTGTCGATAAGGGACTGACGAATTACTGGGGATATAATTCAATCGGTTTTTTTGCACCTGATTTCAGGTATGCCAGCAAAGAAAGGAGAACAGGTGTCTGAATTCAAGCAAATGGTGAAGACACTTCACAAGGCGGGCATAGAAGTGATTCTTGATGTTGTTTACAATCATACTGCTGAAGGAAATCATATGGGACCAACTTTGAGTTTCAGGGGAATAGATAATCTTTCCTATTACAGGTTGATTGAAGAAAATAAAAGATTTTATAAAGATTATACCGGAACAGGGAATACCCTGAATACTGTACATCCGACTGTTTTAAGGCTGATAATGGATAGCCTGAGGTACTGGGTAACGGAGATGCATGTAGATGGTTTCCGGTTTGATCTGGCAACCGTTCTGGCCAGGGAATTTCATGATGTTGATAAATGGGGCTCATTTTTTGATGTGCTTCACCAGGATCCTGTTCTTTCACAGGTAAAGCTGATTGCTGAACCCTGGGATGTCGGGGAAAATGGATTTCATGTCGGGAATTTTCCTGCCGAATGGATGGAATGGAATGCAAAATACCGCGATTGCATGAGGGAATTCTGGAAAGGAGATGATGCAACGCTTCCTGAATTTGCAAACAGATTTACAGGAAGCTCCGATCTTTACCTTGATAACTGGCGAACTCCGGTTGCCAGCATTAATTTCATAACAGCCCATGATGGTTTCACACTTATGGATCTTGTTTCATACAATGAAAAACATAATGAAGCCAATGGCGATAATAATAATGATGGTGAAAATAATAACAGATCATGGAACTGTGGTGTTGAAGGACCAACAGATGATGAAGAGATAAATAATCTGAGAAAAAGACAGGTAAGGAATTTTCTTACAACACTTTTCCTTTCCCAGGGAGTGCCGATGCTTGTTGCAGGTGATGAACTGGGACGTACCCAGCAGGGAAATAATAATGCCTATTGCCAGGATAATGAGATATCATGGATCAACTGGGAAAACAAGGATGATGAACTGCTTGAATTTACTTCAGGACTGATAAATTTCAGGCTTGCTCATCCGGCATTTTGCCGCAATAAATGGTTTCAGTATAAATCAATTAAGGGAATCAAGGATATTGAATGGTTTCTGCCGGAAGGAACCACCATGAGTGATGAGCACTGGAATGACAACTTTGGCAAAATCACTTGGGATTTTTCTTTCCGGTGATCATCTCAATACCAGGGATGAACATGGAGAAAAAATAATTGATGATTCATTTTATATTATTTTCAATTCTGCTGAGATCTCCGTAATTTTTACCATTCCTGATAAAGCATGGGGTGAATCATGGATAAAAATACATGGATACATTCGATGGATTTCTTGATCCTGAATCTGAAGAATCATATTACACCCCGGTGAAATAATAGAAGTCAGATCAAGATCTGTCGTATTGCTTATCAATAAGAAAGAGATCAAATGATGCATAGCATAGGAAGGAGAACTATCGGACTGAATTTTAGCAATGAGGGATCTGAATTCAGACTTTGGTCTCCATTCGCTGAGAAAGTTGAAATTGTAATAAATGACGCTGCAGCGTTTGAGTGTATTAGAGCTGACCGTGGATACTGGTCAGTCAGGAGCAATAAAATACAGCTGGGTGATAAGTATTTAGTGCGGCTGGATCGGTGATAAAATGTTGCCTGATCCTGCATCACTTTCCCAGCCATATGATGTTCATGGACCGTCTGAAGCTGTCGATCTTTATTCTTATGAATGGCACGATAACAGTTGGAAAGGTCTGAGATGAGGAAAACATTTTTTATGAGATTCATACCGGCACTTTTTCAGAAAGGGGAGATTTTACCGGGATTGCTGATAAACTTGATTACCTGACAGAGCTGGGAATTAATACAATTGAAATAATGCCTGTTGCCCAGTTTCCGGGTGAGAGGAACTGGGGTTATGATGGTGTTTATCCATTTGCCGTTCACAATTCATATGGAGGATCATCTGATCACTGATGAGGCTTGTTGATGAATGTCATGGCAGGGGAATGGCTGTAATCCTGGATGTTGTTTATAATCACCTTGGACCGGAAGGGAATTACCTGAATGAATTCGGTCCATATTTCTCGGATGATTACAAAACTCCCTGGGGAAAAGCAATAAACTTCGATGGTAAATGGAGCGATGGTGTAAGGTATTACTATACCGAGAATATGCTGATGTGGCTGCGTGATTTTCATTTCGATGGCCTCAGGCTCGATGCAGTTCATGCAATAAAGGATTTAGGACCGAAGCATTTCATAAGGCATCTCCGTGAGAAAGCCGATGAACTTGAAAAAGTTACCGGACGGAAATACCTGCTTATCGGGGAGATAGATCTTAATGACACAAAATTCATCAGCCCGTTCGACAAGGGAGGCTTCAAACTCGACAAACAATGGTGCGATGAGTTCCATCATGCATTGCATGCTGCAGTTACAGGTGAAAGACAGGGTTATTATGCTGATTTCGGGCAGATCTCGCATCTGGTGAAATCTTTTAACAATGCCTATGTGTACGATGGCATCTGGTCTGAACACAGGAAAAGGACCTTCGGCAGCAGCACTTATGGCATTCCCGGAAACAAATTTGTTGTCTTCACCCAGAATCATGATCATATCGGTAACAGGATGATGGGCGAACGACTGGGAGAGCTTATTGAATTTGAAATGCTCAAGGTTGTCGCGGGAGCAATGTTCATCAGCCCTTTTAACCCATTGATCTTCATGGGAGAAGAATACAATGAACCAGCGCCTTTCCTGTATTTTACAAGCCACACTGATAAAGAGCTTGCAGAAGCAGTGTCGATGGGAAGAAGACAGGAATTTCCGGAGTCCTATAAACTCCGATGATTTTCCTGAACCCCAATCGAAGAGCGTTTTTAAAAAGTCAAGACTCAGTTTCGACCTTTCAGGTAACAGGAATCATTTATTCAGTTTTTACCGGGAAATGATAAGGTTAAAAAAATTACATCCATTATTTAAAATTTATGACAGATCCGGTTTAAATGCTTCTGAAGTGGGCAGGAAAGCAATCCTTTTAACGAAAAAAACAAATGGCAATCATTTAACGGCTGTAATGAATTTCGACACCGAAGACCTGCTTCTTTCTGTACCTGAACTAAATACATCGGATGTCCTGATTAACTCTGCCGATAAAATGTGGGGAGGTCCTCATGATGGCAGGATTCCTCACACTGAAAATAGTATGATCCTGTTTAGGGCAGCTTCTATGGTAGTTTATTCCGATATAAATTTTCATTAATTAATCATGTTTAATCCGGTTTCCACTTACAGGATTCAGTTCAATAAGGAATTTACATTCAATGATTTTCTGAAGAATGTGGATTATTTCGCAAAGCTGGGGATTTCTTCCGTTTATGCAAGCCCGGTTTTCGAAGCCTCACCAGGCAGTATGCACGGTTATGATGTAACAAATCCGAATATCATAAATCCGGAAATAGGTACAAGTGATCAATTTGAAAAGATATCAGAGATTTTAAAGAAGTATAACATTGGCTGGATCCAGGACATTGTTCCAAATCATATGGCGTTCCATAACCGGAATAATTGGCTGATGGATGTTCTTGAGAAAGGCCGGAATTCGAAATATGCAGGATTTTTCGATATCGATTTTTCGCATCCTGAATCTGAAGGTAAAATAATGGTTCCATTTCTGGGAAAAACGCTTAATGAAGTACTGAATGGTGGTGAGCTCAAAGCAGGAACGATCAATGGAAATCCGGTCTTCATATACTACGATTTCTGGTTTCCTTTCAGCATTGAATCAGTGAAAGAATTTTTTATAATGAACTCAACAGGATCTCAGGGGAAAACCTCAAAGCTGATACCTGGTGAAAGGGATTTCAACGCAGCAGAAGTTTTCAGAGATCTTTACTCAAGGTTTGCTGAATTCAGAGCTATTGTCGACTCAAAGATTGAGACCATTAATTCCGACAGTGATCTCACGGTACATTTTCTTAATCTTCAGCATTACAGGTTATGTTACTGGAAAGACTCCCTTAAAGTGCTGAATTACCGGAGATTCTTTACCGTGAACAGCCTTATCTGCCTGAGTATGGAGAAGGATCAGGTTTTTGAGGAATATCATGCCTTCATCAGGGAGTTACTTAATAAGAAAATTTTCAGCGGAATCAGGGTAGACCATATCGACGGGCTTCAGAAGCCTGTAAAGTATCTTGATCAGCTCAGGCTCCTGGCAGGGAAGGAAACCTATATTGTATCTGAAAAAATCCTCGGGCTCAGGGAAGAGTTGCCGGTGCACTTACAGGTCCAGGGGACATCAGGATATGACTTCCTTGGAATAGTCAATAATCTTTTTACAAGAGAAAAGAACTATGGTGCACTCAATGATTTTTATAAAACAATAACAGGAATTAAGGATGATCCTGAAGACCTGATCTATGACAGGAAAAAATTCATCCTGACATCAAACATGAGGGGTGAATGGGAGAATCTTGCCAGGCTGTTCGATGAATCAGGTTTCATCACTTACAATTCTGAGATTTCGCCGGGAATCGGTCAAAGAGTCAATAGGAGAATTCCTCGTGCTCTTCCCTGTTTACAAAATTTATGGAGATACATTCCCTCTTTCATCTGAGGAAGCTGATATTGTCAGACTGGTCTTCAGAAAAGCAAGGGAGAAAAATCCATCGCTTGAAAAATCCCTGGCAACCCTTGAGAATATCTTTTTAGACCATGGTGGTTATGATGAAAAGAAAAAGGAAAATGCGCTGAAGTTCTTCCTCCGGTGCCTGCAATTTACCGGTCCGCTTATGGCAAAAGGGGTGGAAGATACAGTTATGTATTATTACAATTGCTTCATCTGTCATAATGAAGTGGGTGATCACCCTTCTTCACCGGGAATATCAGCAGAAAGGTTTCATGAGCTGATGATTTCGCGTCGCAGGAACTGGCCGATGAGCATGAACGGCACCTCCACTCATGATACCAAAAGAGGTGAGGATGTACGGGCAAGGCTGAATGTTATCAGCGAACTTCCAGGTGAGTGGATTAAGTATGTGCAGGAATGGATGTCTCTGAACAGTAAATTCAGGCAGATGGTTAATGATAAACCTGCTCCTGATCCCAATGAGGAATATTTTATTTATCAGACACTTACAGGCGCGCTCCCATTTGACGGCAAAGCTGATGAGACTTTTCTTGCCAGGATGGATCAGTATATTGAAAAAGCACTGAGGGAAGCTAAAAACAACAGCGACTGGAACGAAGTAAATGCCGCACATGAAACTGCGGTAAAGAATTTACCAGGAGTATTCTGAAAAGAAACAGCGGATTTATGAAAAGCTTTCTTCCTTTTCAGAAAAAAATCTCATCATTCGGGATCATAAATTCCTCTCCCAACTAATGCTTAAGGTGGCATGTCCGGGTATACCTGATTTTTACCAGGGCACTGAGCTGTGGGACTTGTCGCTTGTAGATCCCGATAACAGGCGACCTGTGGATTATTCACTTAGAAGAAAACTTCTTGGTGAACTTCAGGAATCGCACAATAAAGATCACCAGGAGTTTATTAGTGAACTTGTTAAAAACAGGAGTGACGGGAGACTTAAGCTCTGGATGACTCATGTGTTGCTGCAGGAAAGAAAAGCAAATCCCGATTTGTTCCTTCATGGATCATATATACCATTGAAAATTAAAGGGAAGCTTAGCGATCATGGGCTGGCATTTGCCAGGGTTCATAAAAATTCATGGATCATAGTAGCTATCCCGTTGTTCATTGCTTCAATTGATACGACAAAGAAAGAACCCGGAAACATTAAATGGGAAGATACTGCAATCCTCTTCCTGAACTCGCGCCTCAAAAATGGTCAGATCTTAATCACAGGGCAGGAGTTTTCTTTCCGGGCAGAATTAAACTGGCAGAATTAATGAAATTCCCCGGGCCGGTTTATCTTAAAAGCATCCAGGAGCCGCCTTCAAGATCAGCGGGTGTGCTTGCACATATTTCTTCACTCCCGGGAAGATACGGTACAGGTGATCTGGGTCACGAGGCATACGAATTTGCTGATATTCTTCAGCAGAACGGGCAACATTCTGGCAGATCCTGCCATTTAACCCGGTTGGAGAAGGTAATGCCTGGTCGCCATACAGCTCTAACTCAGCTTTTGCAGGAAAACTTTGTTTATCAGTCCCGATTTTCTTGTACGTTCAGGTATTCTGAATGGCATATCATTGAAAAACACTGTTTTCAACGAATCTTCCAGAGCCGAATTTCAGAGAGCTGCTGATTTCAGAGAATTTATTTTCAGATGAAGCTTTCACTAACTTTTTTTGCCAGGACAGGCCTTTTCAGCATGCGGATTTCGAAAAGTTCTGCAGGCAACAGGAATTCTGGCTGGAAGATTTTGCCTTATTCAGTCTTCTGAAACGGGAACATAAGGATATTCCATGGAATGAATGGCCAAAGAAATACCGAACAGGAACAAAAAGAGCTATTTCGGAGTTTGCAGAAAAATTTGAAAGCGATATGAAAAAAGAGAAATTCATGCAATATATTTTTGACAGGCAATGGCTGGCTTTGAAAAAGTATTGCAACAATAAGTGGTATAAAGCTCATTGGTGATATGTCTTTTTATGTGAATTACGACAGTGCTGAAGTATGGGCTCATCCTGAATATTTTAAGCTTGACAGTGAAAAAAAGCCCCTTACAGTTGCCGGCGTGCCGCCTGATTATTTCAGTGAAACAGGACAGCTCTGGAATATGCCTGTCTATGACTGGGAGAGGATGAAAAAGGACAGGTATTCCTGGTGGATCAACCGGATAAGAAGAAACATGGAACTGTGCGATGTTCTCAGATTTGACCATTTCAGGGCATTCTCAGAATACTGGGAGGTACCCTTTGGTGAAAAAACAGCAATCAACGGAAAATGGACAGCCGGTCCGGGATCAGATTTTTTCAGGCAGATAAGGAAAGAATATCCTGATATGCCTTTTATTGCCGAAGATCTTGGATCAATAGATGATAAGGTATACAAGCTGAGAGATGATTATGGTCTTCCCGGTATGGTGATACTTCAGTTTGCCTTTGGTGAAAATACAGCAAGATCGGCATATATACCTCATAATTTTATTCATAATTGTGTTGTATATACCGGCACCCATGACAATAACACAACAAAAGGCTGGTACCGCAACGAACTCGACGAAATATACAGGAAAGAAGCTTCTGCATACCTTGGACATGAGATCAATGAAGCGACCTGTCATGAGGATTTCATAAGAATGGCATACAGTTCCGTAGCACGTATCGCCATTATTCCTGTCCAGGATCTTCTTGGGTCTGGATGAATCAGCACAGGCTGAATAAACCATCAACATCCGAAAACAACTGGACCTGGAAAATGAAGTATTCGGATTTGCAAAAGATATTCACACCGGAAGTCAGAAGAATGGTGAGGTTATATGGTAGAGTATAAGTTTGCTTTTATTAATATTATAATATAGGTAATAATAGAACACAGAGATTGCCACCAAGACACAAAGGCTCAAAGTAACACCAAGTTAATTTGATACCTGGTGAACTTTCGTGACTGTGGAGCCTTGGTAGTATAAACAGATAATTGGTAAACCTATTGTAATATTAGAGCCTTGGCTGGCAAAAAGAGTCATATCAAATATTTCTTTCTTGGACGTAGAAACCTTATCAACCAGGTAAACAATTGATTTAAATGATACTCCTGAGTGCAGACTCAACCCGATCTCACAGGTCCGGCTGTTTGAATATCCGTGCTGTAACATTCTCCAGGCAGCTGAATTTTAAGATTCCTCAATCCATGCTTATTCAAGTTCGGGGTATGTAAATCCACGGTCGCCTGCAAAACCGCAGCAGTTTGTCTCCGGCATCACAACCTTTTTCGCGCACATGTTTGCCAGCTCGAGCAGTTTACTGTCAAGCCCCATCTTCTTCATGCTGCAGACAGGAAAAACAGTAACTGTTTCATCCAGAGGTGTAATATCAGATTACAGGTGCTCCAGAATAAATTCGACAGGTTCATAAAGCTTCAGTCCGAATTCATATTTTCCTTCATTGTATAAAGGCACGGACTCATATCGCAAAGAACAGGATATTTTCCGTTTTTGCTTGCTTTCATAATGCGGCTTCAAGCTCTTCTGATTTTTTCTCTCCGGCTTCTGTATATCCTTTACTCGAAAATGCCATCCCGCAGCAGAGATTATTCAGATTTTCAGGATATATTATTTCAAAACCTCCTTTCTGCAGTAAGCTGTTAACCATCTTTTCGGAGAGCTGTTTCTCATCCTGTATTCCCTCGAAACTCCCATGAACGGTTAATACAGGACGGAAAATAAACAACTTTCCGTCGTTTGCTTCGATTTCCAGGTCGGTCTTAATCTATCCTTGATGCACCTTCCGGCATATAGGGGTTCCACGCCGGAATATGTTTCCTGAAATCTTTCTTAATCCGGATGCATATTCCTTTCATAACTTGGTCCCAGAATCATATGAAAGAAGCTAACAATGTAATGATCTTCTGGCTGCTGATGTCACAAAACCCATATGTCTGCCGATCCATGTCGCCATTCTTTGCTTTGACTGATACATTCTCGGCCCGAATATTTTTGATCAGCTTCCCGCAATCAATCTTAACAGGACATGCAAGTGCACACAAACCGTCGGTGGCACAGGTCTCATTTCCGTCATAGTCATATATGCTTAGTGAGTGATGCAGCAATATGAGGTTGATCCCGGTTCTTCTCAGCGATGCATTTCCCGGTGAATAACAATCCTCTGCCTGGGTGTAAGTGTAAGACCGGCTGAAACACATGATGGTTCGCAAAATCCGCATTCAGTGCATTTATCAATGATTTCGTTAGCATGGAGGAAGAGGTTTCAGATTCTTCAGATGGATTTCATTATCGGAATTAAGGATCACTCCGGGATTGAGAATATTCATGAGGATCAAAGATCTTTTTGATCTCTTTCATTAAGTGAATATGCATCTTTTCCCCATTCCATTTCAACAAAAGGTGCCATATTCCGTCCGGTGCCATGTTCAGCTTTAAGTGATCCGTCATATTTACTGACAACCAGTTCAGCAAACATCATTCATCAGGTCGGCATACCTGTTTACCTCGATCTGCGAACTGAAATCCTGGGTAAAAACAAAATGAAGATTTCCTTCAAGTGCATGTCCGAAAATGACTGCTTCATAATAGCCATGCTTTTCAGCAGATGACTGAAGATCGACAGTGTCGCTTCAGCAAGCCTGTCAATAGGAAATGCCACATCTTCAATTATCACAGTGGTTCCGGTCTTCCGCATTGCACCGACCGAGGGAAAAAGCCCTTTCCTTATCTTCCAGAGCTTACCGTACTCATCTGGAATATCGGTAAAATGAATTCCGTTGAGATAGTATCTGAAACTGATATTGAATTAATTACAGATTGAATATTTCTGTCCAGTTCCTTTTTAGAAGGAGCGGCTGTTTCAACAAGAAGAGCACACGCATTATTATCAAGTGATTTGAGATAATCGGGCATTCCTTCTTCATTTTCGACCGATCTTAAACCTTCCCTGTCAATCAGTTCCACAGCTGCAACCGGAGTTGATTTAAGCAGTGGTAACTAGCCTTGCATGCTGATGCAATGTCAGGAAACAGCATCAGGGAGCTTGCCCTGAAAGGATCATTGACTAATTGTTCTTAAGTGTTATCTCGGAGATAAACCCCAGGGTGCCTTCAGATCCGATCATCAGATGTTCAATTATATCGAAAGGATCTGAGATAGTCCACCAGGGCATTCAGGCTGTATCCTGTTGTGTTCTTCATTTTGTACTTCTTCCTGATCCTTTCAGCCAGGGAATGATTCTCTGTAACATCCGCTGCAAGTGTTGCTAATTTCGGAAAGCAACTCATGATGAGAATGGCTGAATGCTTTTCTTGAATCCTGATCCCTGGTATCAAGCATTGTGCCATCGGCAAGTATTATTCTGATCCCGCTGACAGTTTTGTAAGAGTTCTGTGAAGTTCCGCAACACATTCCGCTTGCATTATTGGCAGCGATACCTCCTATCATAGCAGCATTTACAGATGCCGGATCAGGCCCGATTTTCTTTCCGTAAGGTAAAAGGAGGGCATTTGCCTGTCCGCCTGTTAATCCTGGCTGTAGAGTTATTTCGCTTTCGTCGACACTGATACTGTGTTTTTTCCATTGATCGCCGGCTATTACCAGGACTGAATCGGATATGGCCTGTCCTGACAGACTTGTACCTGCAGCCCTGAAAGTAACAGGAATATTCTGATCCGAGCAGCGCTTCAATAATGAAAGCTATTTCCTCTTCATTTTTTGTCCTGATAACAAGTTTTGGTATAAGCCTGTAAAAGCTTGCATCGGTTCCGTATGCAAGAGTGTGAAGAGAATCATGAAAAATATTTTTCCTGTCAATGGTCCTGATAAGCTGCTCGTACAGAGTCTTGTATTTTCCGTGCAATCATTGTTTTATAGATTTTTGCGGGGCTAATAATGTATGCACAAAGGTGCACAAAGAGATGATATGAAGAAGCATTATTTAAATATGTGCATCTAATTCCCTAATTTTGTAGCACAATTTAAAAAAAATATGGATAGCAAATCAGGCCCGGTGTATTCCAGAAATGTGGTTGAGTTTGTGGCCGTTGCAAACGAATTCTGCAAATATGCAGAAAGGGCATCGGAGCTGAAAGGCGATGACCTGCTCAGAATTTTGCAGAGGTTACTTCCACTGATGTACATAAAAGCGTCCCTGCTGCCGCAGCTTGAACCATTCTTTGAAGAGGGCAATGAGAAGTTTGTTACTGAAGAAACTGGATTAAGATTCATGATACATTAAGGGAGAAATTCGGGACCGCTGATGATTATCTTGAGGTTTTCGATGATAAGATGAAAGACTCCGAAGGACCGGTCACATCAAGCATTTCAGAAAACATGACTGATATTTACCAGGATGTTAAAGATTTTCTTCTTCTTTATCAGACCGGGACTGATGAAGTTATGAACGATGCCATATGGGAATGCAGGCTGAACTTTGAAACTATCTGGGGACAGAAGCTGCTGAATGCAATGAGGGCTATTCACAGGTTTATTTATTCCGGAGAAGAGATTGGAATTCTTGAGAAAGAGGACGAAAACAGAGATGAAAACCGGAACACCTCCGACTGGTTTATAAGTAAGAGGCAAAAGGATCTTAGGGGTGATGGAGAATAAATTATATCAGGAAACAATCACACCGGAAGAGATCGCTGCCTGCGAATTGTCATGGTTTAAAGGCGAGATCGTTCTTGTGGATAATCTGAAAACATTCAGGCAGGTTTTCCCGCGACTGCTTTCCTCTGAGATTCTCGGTTTCGATACTGAAACAAAGCCCAATTTCAAAAAAGGAAGAAAGAATAAAGTTTCCTTACTCCAGCTGGCAAATGCTGATCTGGCCTGCCTTTTCAGGATAAACAAGATCGGTATTCCTGATGAACTTGTTGAATTACTTTCAGATCCTCTCATTACAAAGGCTGGTGTAGCCATTCATGACGATTTGCGTTTCCTTGCCGGGGTGCGCAAATTCAATCCTGAGGGGTTCATTGATCTTCAGCCTTTTGTTAAAAATTTCGGGATTAAAAGTTCCGGGTTAAAAAAGCTTTGTGCAATAATCCTTGGTTTCAGGATTTCGAAACGGCAACAGGTAACCGACTGGGAAGCTCGGAACTTTCTGAAGCCCAGCAGATATATGCGGCAACAGATGCATGGGTTTGTTATGAGATATACAGGAAACTTACGGAGAGATGAGCTTACTCTGACAAGGTTATCGAACTAGATTCATTTGTTATAATATGTAAGTATGCAGGAAAGAATTAAAATAACGCTTAAATCAGGAAAAGAACAATCAGTCAGAAGGTTCCATCCCTGGATCTTTTCAGGGGCAATCAAAAAGATTTACGGGTATCCTGCTGAAGGAGATATTGTTGATGTATTCGATAATAAGGATAATTTCCTGGCTGTCGGGCCATTATGCCCCGGGCTCAATTGCAATTCGTGTGCTTTCATTTGAGCAGGTTGAACCCGATATTGATTTTTTCAGGAAAAGAATACAGCAGGCTGTTGATTACAGGAAAGCGATTGGTATTATGGGGAATCCTGAGACGAATGTTTTCCGTCTGATCCATGGAGAAGGTGATGGTTTGCCCGGCCTCATCGTGGATTATTACAACGGGGTTGTTGTAATTCAACTGCATTCATTGGGATTTCACAGGATACGAAGGGAAATTTCCTCCATTCTTGTTGACCTGATGAAAGATCAGATTACTGCAGTATACGATAAAAGCGAAAACACCATGCCTCACATGGCTGATGTCGAGGTGAACAATGGATTTTTGTACGGAAATTCCGGTCCTGCAACAGTTATCAGAGAATGGTTACAAATTCAGGATCGACTGGACCACAGGACAAAAAACAGGGTTTTTTATCGATCAGCGTGAGAACCGGAAATTGCTTGAGAGCTATACATCGGGCAGAAAAGTTCTGAATATGTTCGCTTATACCGGCGGATTTTCAGTATACGCAATGAAAAATGCAGAACTGGTTCATACTGTCGATAGTTCCGCAGGTGCGATCGAACTGGCAAACGAGAACATCAGGATCAATTTCGGAGAGGATAAAAGACATACATCTTTCAAAACAGATGCATTCAATTATCTTGAAGATATTCAAAATAAGTACGATCTTATTATTCTCGATCCACCGGCATTCGCAAAACATAATAATGTTCTCTCGAATGCTCTTCAGGGTTATAAGAGATTGAATATCAAAGCCATAGAACAGATAAAACCCGGAGGTATAATATTTACTTTCTCATGTTCGCAGGTGGTCTCCAGGGAGAATTTCAGGAAATCGGTATTTGCTGCCGCGGCAAATACCGGAAGAAAGGTGAGAATACTTCACCAGATGAGCCAGCCGGCTGATCACCCTGTAAATATTTATCATCCTGAGAGCGAGTATCTTAAAGGTCTGGTTATTTACGTTGAATAAGTAATATATGTCTACAAACAGGAATATTGAGCTGGTTGCAAAGAAGCTCGCCCTGCACGAATGGCAGGTTGAAAACACAATAAGACTTATGGATGCCGGCGCAACAGTGCCGTTTATCAGCCGGTACAGGAAAGAGATGACCGGAAGTCTCGATGAAGTGCAGCTTATGCACATCAGGGAGGAATACGACAAACTGAATGAGCTCGATGCGAGGAAGGAGGCTGTTATAAAATCGATCGAAGAGCAGGAGAAGATGACTCCTGAGCTCAGACAAAAGATCGATGCTGCCCTGACATTGAGCGAATTGGAGGATATCTATCTTCCGTACAGGCCGAAGCGCCGCACACGTGCAACTATTGCCAGGGAAAAGGGACTGGAACCTCTTGCTGCAATGATAATGGAACAGAGGATTAATGATCCTGAGCTTAAAGCTGAATCATTTCTTAACGACCAGGTCAGCACTGTTGAGGAGGCTATTGCAGGCGCTTCAGATATTATTGCTGAATGGATTAACGAGGAAGAAAAAGCAAGGAAGCAGCTTAGAAGATTATTCGACAGGGATGCAGTTCTGTACTCTAAAGTTATTAAGGGCAAAGAAACAGAGGGGATTAAATTCAGCGATTACTACGACTGGTCTGAGCCTCTCAGGAAGTGCCCTTCGCACAGGCTCCTTGCCATGCGAAGAGGGGAGGATGAAGGTTTTCTCAGGCTCAGCATAGAGCCGCAGGAAGACAAAGCTATTGAGATACTGGAATCTGTTTTTATTAAAGGCAGGAATGCTTCATCAGTCATTGTGCAGGCTGCAATCAAAGACAGCTGGAAAAGGCTCCTGGGACCTTCTCTTGAAACTGAATTCCGGAATATTTCAAAGGAAAAAGCCGACAACGAAGCAATAACTGTTTTTACAGATAACCTGAGGCAGCTTTTACTGTCTTCACCTCTTGGAGAAAAGAATGTACTTGGAATAGATCCCGGGTTCAGAACCGGATGCAAGATAGTTTGTCTCGACAGGCAGGGAAACCTTTTACATAATGAAGCTATATATCCTCATCCGCCGCAGAATGAAACTGCTAAATCTGTAAAAAAAATCCTTTCGCTTGTAGAAGCATACAAGATTGAAGCGATAGCAATTGGTAATGGTACGGCAAGCCGTGAGACAGAGGATTTCATTAAAAAATGGGTGCGATTTGATAAGGATGTTCAGGTCTTTGTTGTCAGTGAGGCCGGAGCTTCTATTTACTCTGCTTCAAAGATTGCACGGGAGGAGTTCCCTGATTATGACGTTACTGTAAGGGGAGCTGTCTCAATTGGCAGAAGACTGATGGATCCTCTGGCAGAGTTAGTAAAGATAGATCCGAAATCTATTGGAGTCGGCCAGTATCAGCATGATGTTGATCAGCAAAAGCTTCAGAAATCACTCGATGATGTGGTAGTGAGTTGTGTAAATGCGGTGGGTGTGGAGGTTAATACCGCCAGTAAGCACCTGCTGACATATGTTTCAGGGCTTGGACCCCAGTTAGCACAGAATATTATTGATTACCGGACTGAAAACGGACCTTTCAGATCTCGCAGGGAACTGCTTAAAGTTAAGAGAATGGGGGAGAAGGCTTTCGAACAGAGCGCAGGATTCCTCAGGATAAGAAATGCCGAGAATCCCCTGGATTCAAGCGCCGTTCATCCCGAGAGTTACCATGTTGTGGAAAAGATGGCAAAGGATCTTGGTTGCGATGTTAAGGACCTTATGATAGATGAGACCAGGAGAAAAGAGATCAGGCTGGAAAAGTATGTAACACCTGTTACAGGTTTGCCGACGCTGCAGGATATAATTCAGGAGCTTGCCAAACCCGGCAGAGACCCAAGGTCGAAAATAAAAGAGTTCAGGTTTGCCGATGTTCATTCAATGGAGGACCTGATTCCCGGAATGATTGTACCTGGAATTGTAACAAATGTTACAAAATTCGGGGCATTTGTTGACATTGGTATCAAGCAGGATGGCCTGGTACATATTTCCAATATGGCCAGTAAATATGTTTCAGATCCTTCAACAATAGTGAAGCTTCACCAGCACGTGATGGTAAAGGTTATCGATGTGGATACAGAGCGCCGCCGAATCCAGCTGTCGATGAAAGATGTTGATCAGAAAAAGAAAATCGAATAGCATCCGTTTACCCGATAAGCTGTTCCAAAAGCATTTCGATGTCAATGCTTTTTGCT
Source organism: uncultured Bacteroidota bacterium (assembly GCA_963744745.1). Taxonomy (GTDB): domain Bacteria; phylum Bacteroidota; class Bacteroidia; order Bacteroidales; family VadinHA17; genus LD21. Next base: position 1,905,271 of record CAVUVD010000014.1, read on the forward strand.
CGTAGAGCATAAAGCATTGTAGCCAATGGAATAAAACACGGACCTCATTGCTCGTAGAGCATACAGAAAAAATACCGGAAATAATCCTATTTTTATTTTTTTATAAATCAATTTATGAAAAGACCATCAATCTTTCTTCTTCTGATATTATTTCTTGTTTCGTGCAATCAACAACCGTCGGAAATCCTTGTCGAAGCCGAAAGTTTCAGCAACAAAGGCGGCTGGCTGGTTGATCCCCAGTTCGTGGAACAAATGGGCTCTCCGTATCTTCTTGCGCATGGACTTGGAAATCCGGTCGGTGATGCTTCAACGCAGATTAACCTAGCCGGAACAGGGCAGTATCATGTATGGGTAAGAACAAGAAACTGGGTTCCCGGACCATGGGAAGCGCCGGGCAGATTCAGGATTGCAGTTAATGATAAGGAGCTTGAAACTGTACTTGGCACTGAAGAAGGCTGGGCATGGCAATATGCAGGACATACTGCAGTAGAAGACTCCATCCGTCAAAATAACAATAAAGGATATGACCGGCTTCGATGGCCGCTGTGATGCCATATATCTCTCTTCAGACAAAACAAGTCCGCCGGATGACAAAGACCAGCTTGCTTTATGGAGGAAAAAGTTGCTGAATATTAGGGATACTCCTGAAAAAACAGAATCATTCGATCTTGTTGTTGTCGGTGGCGGGATTGCCGGATGTGCTGCATCAGTTGCTGCTGCCCAGCAGGGACTAAGAGTTGCACTTGTACATGATCGTCCGGTCCTTGGAGGCAATGCAAGCAGTGAAATCAGGGTCCATACCGAAGGAATAACCTGGAAATCTGACAGCATCCTGAAACACCTGAACACTGTCTGGTGGCCGAACGGCTCACCGGATGCCACAGCTGATGACAGGAAGAGGATGGACTTTATGAATGGTTTTGATAATATTTCCATTTTCCTGAACATGAGGGCTTATGCGGCAAATACTGAATCTGATGCGATAAAATCAGTAGATGCCAGACATACCTCCACAGGTGAAAGGATGCGTTTTACAGCTCCATTATTCATTGACTGCACCGGTGACGGCTGGATTGGTTACTGGGCAGGAGCTGAATATATGTATGGAAGGGAAGATTCTTCTAAATACAATGAAAGCTGGAACGAGCATGGAGAGCTCTGGAGTCCTGCGTCTGCAGATAACAGGGTCATGGGTTCTTCGGTACTTTGGAGGACTGTCGATAAGGGAGTTCCTGTTACATTCCCCGATGTGCCCTGGGCTGTGGAGACAGCAGGAGATTATTCTGCCACAATGGGCACATGGAAATGGGAATATTCAGATAATAGTAAGAATCAGATAGAAGATGGGGAAGAAATCCGCGATCATATGCTGAAGGCTATTTATGGTTCTTTTTCGAATGCCAAAAAACTGCCTGAAAACGCTAATCTTTCACTTGAATGGACTTCATACCTGCTTGGCAAAAGGGAGTCCAGGAGACTTGTGGGAGATTACATTTACACATTTCAGGATGAGAAGAATATGACTGAATTTCCCGATGCCGTTGCCATGGAAGAAAGGGATGTGGATGTCCATTACCAGCAGAAGATCAAAGATCCTTCACAACCTGATTTTCTTTCAGAAGCTTTGTTTTACAAGGTCGATCATTATTATATTCCTTACAGATCACTCTATTCAAAGAATATCGAAAATCTTCTGATGGCCGGAAGATGCTTCAGTTGTTCACATGTGGGACTGGGAGGACCAAGAGTTATGAATACTACCGGCCAGATGGGGGTGGCAGTCGGGTATGCTGCTTCCTTATGTAAGAAATACAACATATCTCCCAGAGGAGTGTATGAAAATCATATTTCAGAATTGCGGAAACTTATCGGTATTGAGTAGATTTTTTTAAAACTGCAGAACGCAGAAAAGAAACGTTTTCCTTTGCGTCCTCTGCGGTTTGAAAAAATTAATCAATTCTTCTAGCAGGAACCAGGATGGTTTTCAATTCAGGTTTTCCAGGGAGCTTTTCATCGCGCATGGCTGCATTATATACAAACGATGCTGTTATTATAGCATTGTGTTTCAGATCTGCCATTACAAGTCTTTCGTAGGTATCCATAACTGTATGGTATCCACGACCATACTCGATCTCATCCTGGATGAACTGGAATCCAGGAAGACCGACAGCATCAAATGCAAGGTGATCTGTTCCTGATGTGTTCCTGATAGTAACTGTTGTTGCCCCCATATCATTGAAAGGTTTCAGCCATGATTCAAAGACCGGCCTCACAAGCTCATTTTCCTGCAGGTAGATCCCGCGGTATTTGCCGGAACCGTTATCCATATTGAAATATCCTGCAAAATTCCTGTAATCAGGTCTTATGCTCACGGGTCTTTGGATCGACAAGGTATTTCTCAACATAACCCCTTGAACCGTTGAGGCCCTGTTCCTCACCACCCCAGAGAGCAATCCTTATTGTACGCCGTGGTGCAACTTCAAGGCTCTTAAGAATACGTAATGCTTCCATCATCACAATGCAGCCGGAAGCATTGTCAGCAGCGCCTGTGCCTCCATGCCATGAATCAATGTGAGCGCCAATAAGTACCACCTCATTTTTAAGAAGTTTGTCGGTACCGGGTATTTCCCCGATAACATTAAAGATTGTCGGCGACTGGATGAATTTATTTGTTATTTCGATTTCCATCTCCACAGGTATGTTATGCTTCAGCAATCTTTCCATTCTGCCATGGGCTTCAAGCGGGAGGTAAGCCTGGCAAACAGGTTCTTTTTCACCTGCAACATAATTGGCGGAGCTGGATCTGGGCACATTAAATGAACCACCTCCGAGGAGTATTACAGCCGCACCCTCATTCTTAAGAAACTCAGAAATCTTGGTTCTGAGAGCCCTTTGATTCATCATTGCCGCCATATCGCCCTGCACTCTTCTTATCTGCGCTGTCTGTGCCTTTGAAAGCTCTTCAAGCTGTTCATCCGTGTACCTGCTTGCCAGTGGTTCAAAGCTTGGTGTATATGTCGATTGAGATGGCAGCAGAATAATTTTTCCGGTTACATTACCTTTGAATTTTTCAAGTTCTTCTTCCTTTGTCACATCGAGCAGGACTACATTTCCCTTGACAACTCCGGGAGTACTTCCTGTCCATGCAACCGGGTTGCAGGCAAAATTGCTGTAATAGGGAGCAGTCATTGCTGCATATGTTTTCAGATTGTCCCAGCCGCCATTTCGTGAATCACGTGCAGCTTCTATCCTTACATTCTGGAATCCAAGCTCTTCCATTCTTTTCTTCGCCCATTCATTTCCTTTGGTTCCTCCTGTAGAGCCGGTAAGTCTCGGTCCTACAAAATCAGTGAGCCAGAAAGCGAGCTCTTCAATATTAGAGTTTTTCAGACCCTCCTGTTTGATCTTATATATCATTGCCAGATCAACCTTTTCCTGCGACATCAACCATAGAGGCATGAAGAGAAGGAAAATGAAGGATGTGCAGAATTTCTTTGATTTCATTTTAAAAAGTATTGTAGGTTTCGATCAAATGTAGAAAAAATTCAATCCTGCCATCACATTATCTTAAAACGATTTAACAAACATTAACATACCCTTATTTTTTTAACTTTGCAGCCTGATTAACTGGAGGTGAAGATGATCTATCCGGAGAATTTTGAAAGCAAAATCGGATTTGACAGAATTAGAAAAATTTTGCGTGAATACTGCCTGAGCCCAATGGGAATAGAGAGAGTCGAGGGTATTCAATTCATGAACAATTTCAAATTTCTGGAGACAAGTCTCTCGGAAACACAGGAATTTCAGCATATCCTGACTTTTGAAGATTTCTTTCCTTCAGATAATTATTACAGGATTTCGGATACTCTCAATAAAATACGAATACAGGGCACTTTTCCGGAGGTCTCTGAGGTCTTTGATCTAAAAAGAACCCTTGAGACGGTAAAGTCAATTCTCAGTTTTTTCAGAAGTAAGGAGGGAGTAAAATATACTGTTTTAAGCTCCCGCTGCCGTTCAGTTAAAACCTATCCCTATGTGCTTGATGCCATCGACAGGATTATCGACAGGAAAGGGATAATCAAGGATAATGCATCCTCAGGATTAAAGGAAATCAGGTCTGAAATAGCTGCCAAAAGCATCCAGGCATCAAAACGGCTTACCGCTATCCTGAAACAGGCACAATCGGATGGCCTGGTGGATCAGGACACAGCCGCTTCCGTAAGAAATGGAAGAGGGGTGATCCCGGTTAATGTATATGACAAGAGAAAGATAAGAGGCCTTATTCATGATCAATCAGCATCCGGAAAAACAGTCTTTATTGAACCGGAAGAAATTGTTGAGATAAACAACGATCTCGTAGAGCTCGAATATGAAGAAAGACGCGAGATAGTTCGTATTCTTACATCCTTTGCCGATGATGTCAGGCCATATATTGACGATCTCCTGGAATCGAACAATTTTCTTGGAGATATCGATTTTATCAGGGCGAAAGCTATCCTCGGCAACCGGTTAGGTTCAATCAAGCCGGTACTAATGAATGCTCCACTGGTTTCCTGGAGAAAGGCAGCACATCCTCTGCTGACAATAACATTTGAAAAACTGCCGGGAAGGAAAGTTGTCCCTCTTGATATCAGACTCGACGAAAGAGACAGGATACTATTGATTTCCGGTCCAAATGCCGGGGGTAAGTCTGTCTGTCTGACAACTGTCGGCCTTATCCAGTACATGTTACAGTGCGGTCTCACTATTCCTCTTGCGGAAGGATCTGAAACAGGATTATTTGATAAGATTCTGATTGATATCGGCGATGAGCAAAGCATTGATAACGACCTGAGTACCTATAGTTCCCACCTTACGAACATGAAGTTCTTTGTTAAGAACGGGAATGAAAACACACTGGTACTTATCGATGAATTCGGTACAGGCACTGAACCGATGATCGGCGGTTCTATTGCTGAAGCAATTCTTGCCGATCTGAACAGGAAAAAGGTATATGGCGTAATTACTACACATTACACAAATCTCAAGCATTTTGCATCGAACACCGAAGGAATAATTAACGGAGCAATGGCTTTCGATAATCACCTGATGCAGCCGCTTTTCCAGTTGAATATAGGGAAACCCGGCAGCTCATTTGCATTTGAGATTGCCAGGAAAATCGGACTGCCTGAAGAAATACTTAACGAGGCATCGGAAAAAGCAGGGGTGAAAAATGTTGATTACGATCGTCATCTGAAAGATATTGCACGTGACAAACGCTACTGGGAAACAAAGCGGATGAATATCAGGCAGCATGAGAAAAGGCTGGAAGAACTGATGTCTGAATATGAAAAGGAGATATCAGGAGCAAAATCATTGCGAAAGGAGATAATCTCGAAAGCAAAAACTGAAGCTGAAAACCTTTTAAAAGAATCGAACAGGGTTATCGAGAATACGATCAGGCAGATAAGGGAATCGCAGGCAGAAAAGGAAAAAACAAAAGATATACGACAGAAACTTGAGGAGTTCAAACAGGATGTATCAGATAATACAAAACCAGATGAGACTGCAGCAGAAACCAAAATTGCGGCGTTGAACTCCAAAGCAAAAAAAATAAGACGTCAACCTGTCCGGGTTGAAGAGAAACCTGCTGCTGATCAGCCATTAAAACCTGGTGATGCAGTGAGGATGAAGGATACTCTTGCTGCAGGCGAAATTGTAGAAATCAAGGATAAGATGGTACAGGTTGAAACCGGTAACCTCAGATTCAAGGTCCCACTTGAAAGAGTTGAAAGAATAACAAAGTCGGAACTGAAGAAAAGCATCCGGTCAAACCAGCCTCAGAGAGATAATGATTTATCTATCATTCAGAGAAATATAACCTTCAAGCCGGAAATCGATATAAGAGGGGTGAGAGGAGAAGAAGCTCTGAATAAGGTCAGGGATCTGATCGATACTGCAATCATTGTTCAGCACAGGCACCTGAGGATCCTTCATGGAAAAGGGAATGGAATACTCAGGGAACTCGTACGCCAATATCTGTCAACTGTCGACCTTGTAAAGGCTTACCGCGATGAGCATGTTGAATTCGGAGGAGCAGGCATAACGGTTGTCGAGATGGATTTTTGAGACACCCATATTTCATTTGCCCTTTTTCCGGAATTGCTTTAGTAACAACCCGGAAAGGAAACCAGTTATGAATATCGCCGTTGTTCCAAATACTATGCTCAGGTAGCCGTGGAACGGGCTTGCAAACCTCTCAAGACTGCCCTTGAAAAACATTGGAGAAAGACTCATCCAGCCGATAACAAGAACTCCTGCAATCACACCGGTTATGGCAGCAATATTTGTGATCTTCTTCACGAAATATCCGAGAAGGAACAACCCCAGCATTCCACCACTGAATATCGAAGCAAGTTTCCACCAGGCATCCAGGGCGCTCTGAACGCCAATCATAGCTATGGCAATCAGGATACTGAATACACTGAAAATGATACTTGATGAATAAAGGATCCGCAATGATGCTTTCTCCTCATTGCCCGGTTTCAGGCTTCTTTTGAAATAGTCATTGAGGATAACCGTCGCAGAACTGTTCACACTCGTTGAAATGGTGCTCATGCCTGCAGCAAAGATCGAGGCAATCAGCAATCCTGTAAGACCTGCCGGCATGTTATTCATTATGTAAAAAGGAAAAATCCTGTCAGATTGTATTCCTTCCGGCAACAAGCCGGGATTTGCAGAATAGTAGCTGAAGAGTGCTGTTCCAATGAAGAGAAACAGGAATGATACAGGAATATACATCAAGCCGCCGTAAACAGCAGATTTTTTCGCCTCTTTTTCTGAGCTTGCAGTCATATACCGCTGAATATAGTTCTGATCAATACCGAAATTCTGAAGATTGATAAAGATTCCATAAATAAGGACTACCCAGAATGTTGAAGTCGTAAGATCCGGATTGAAGCTTCCCAGACTGAATTTATTATTTTCAGCTGCAATCCTGAATAATTGCCAGGGGCCTTCCGGCATTGAGAAAAGAAGCAGGACTGCTGTAACAACAGCACCGAGTATCAGTATGATCCCCTGTATGGCATCGGTCCACACAACTGCCTGGATTCCACCTAAAACAGCATAGATCATAACACTGATGCCTGTAATAACTATAATTACGGGCATGCTCCAGCCCATAAAAACATTCAGGGTAAGTGCCAGAAGAAAAAGAATAGTGCCGCTTCTCATCAGCTGGGTAAGCAAATACATCAGAGATACATAGATCTTTGCCCATGGACCGAAACGAAGCTCCAGATATGTGTAAGCTGAGGGACTGTTTACAGAACGGTACAGAGGCACAAAAAATCTCGCTGCCATCCAGGAAGCAAAAGGTAATGACAGGCTGAATACAAAAGGATTCCAGTTCGACATGAATGACTGACCTGGCAGGGCAAGATAACTGATACTGCTCACAAAAGTCGCAAATATCGACATCGAGATGACCCAGGTAGGTATCTTCTTATCACCGAGAGTGAAAGCGGAAGAAGATTTATTCTTTTTGTAAAAAGAGCCTCCATACAATACGATACCAGACAGGTACACAACAAAAATCAGGATGTCGATAAATCTCATAAACAGTTATCTGTGCGGGTGAAATTAGAATTATTATTTGAAAAATTGTAACATTGTATACAAACCTAAACTCAGAAGTATGAAACTATTCTTTAAGTATGCAGTCTTAGTTGCGTTCTTGTTTGTGATGAGCTGCAATGTCAGTAATCAGGAAACAAAACCAGATAAAAATATTGCTGAGAAAAAGCAGGAATGGGCGATTGTGATCCACGGCGGCGCCGGTGGGATGGCAAGAGAAAGGATCACACCTGAGATGGATAAAGAGTACAGGAATGCACTTGCCGAAGCCCTGAATACGGGTGTTGAGATATTGAAATCGGGAGGAACTGCACTGGAAGCAGTCGAGAAGACTGTCAATATAATGGAGAATAATCCGCTATTCAATGCAGGAAAAGGAGCCGTCTTTACACATGAAGGCAGGAATGAGCTTGATGCTGCAATCATGGATGGTTCTACACTGGCTGCAGGTTCGGTTGCCGGTGTTACCGATATAAAAAATCCAATAACTGCAGCCAGGTATGTGATGACAAATTCAAATCACGTTATACTTACCGGTGCCGGAGCTTCTGAATTTGCGAAAGAACAGGGACTCGAGATTGTTCCTCCTTCATATTTCAGGACAGAAGCCAGGTATAACGAGCTTCTGCAGGCGCTGAAAAGCGAAAAGAACGGTACTGTGGGCTGCTGTGCCCTCGATAAAAACGGTAACCTGGCTGCAGGCACCTCGACGGGCGGAATGACAAACAAGAGGTATAACAGGGTAGGGGATGCACCGATAATCGGCGCCGGTACATACGCTAATAACAACACATGTGCAGTATCTGCAACCGGTCATGGAGAATATTTTATACGCTGGACAGTCGCTCACGACATTTCAGCTCTCATTGAATATAAGGGCTTATCGCTTGATTCAGCTGCCAATCTTGTTGTGAATGATAAACTTGTGAAAGCAGGCGGCAGCGGAGGTGTGATAAGTGTGGATAAAAACGGGAACATATCCATGCCATTTAACTCTTCGGGTATGTTCAGGGGATTTGCCACTGCTGACGGTAAATCGGGTATTTTCATATTCAGGGATGAGAAATAAAAGAGCGAAGTCTTCCTGACTTCGCCCCTGTACGTTCATTTATAAATCGTTTGTAAGATGCTTTCTTACTGATAGAGTCTCACTGATCCGTAAGATGCGTTAATGTTTACTGTTGCATCAGGATCTTCATTTTTCCCTACTACCCCGGCAATCTCATGAGAGTTGTTCTCTATAATGCGTCTTTTATTGACAAAATTATCCTCATCGTATTTCAAACCGCCATATGAAACGTGTGCGTCAAGCTTATAATTTGCAGACTCGTCTATTCCGAGGTTAACCCCCATATATTTTGTATCAACTTCCAACGACTCGAAGCCGGCTGGTATATATTCAATTGAGAATGATCCGTAGGCGCCGTTATATTCAAGTTTTTTGTTGAGTGTTCCGATTTTTACTTCCGTGTAGCCGTTTTCGAGCACAAGATTATTTATTTCCTCGATGTTCATGTTATCGTATTTGCATTCACCGACAACCGAGCTTATTGAACCCACTGAGAGTTTTGAATATTTACTGTCGAGAAGAAGCGCCTGCGCCTTGTTAATTTCAGTATCCCCTACATAGCGAAGCATCATGTCCAGCCATCCGGCTTCCTCAATTGATCCCTTCCCGTAAGCTATGCTGATCCTGTTAAGAGGTTTTTCATTACCTCTTCCAAGGGTTCCTACTGTAAGATTCCCGTATTTGATATCCATGTTAACATGTCCCTGTAATTCATCCAGGTCCGAGTTGCCGTATCTGTTCGAGAGATCCAGTGAAGCTTTCACCGGCATTTTTACACTGTAATCTATGCTGAATCTTTTTGACGATCCTCCCCATCCTGAGAAATTGAATCTGTCGTCAATAACCGTTTTTGCAGATATTACATCACCTTCCTGGCTGAATTCCACATTGATGTATTCAATGAGCTTCTCTGCACGCTCACGGCTGGATAATTCCACTGTCACCTTGACATCGATAACAACCTGGTTCTGATCCCAGCTGTCAATTATAACATCACCGTATTTATTGCTGATTTGTAAAGTTGTATTAGCCCCCGCGGAGTATTCCTCATGGAACTCCTTTGTAACTTCCTGTCCGGTCAAAGTCAATGACCCCAACAGAAAAGGAAGCAGTAAGAGCATCCCCTGTTTATAAGCTGACTTTTTCATTTTCTTTCATGTTTTCGTTTTCAATCCTGATCGACTTCAGCTGACTTATGATATAATTCATTACATCAACCTTGGTCTGGTAGTGTTCTATCATGGCATTTATTATTCTCTGGTCATTGGGATTTGCCTTGAGCTCCTTCTGAAGTGAAACATATACGGAATCCATACTTTTCATCTCTTTGACAAGCATTTCCTTCTGTTCCGGGCTTGAGAGCTCAATGTTTGTAAGTTCTCCTTCCATCATATTCACCTGGTGTACATAATAATTCTCAACTTCCCTGTATTCCGGTGAGATATCACCAAGTGTCATGCGTTTGCTGCCCGGGCTCAGGAAATTGTCCCATGTCCATAATGATGATAGAGTAACAAGCAGTGTAACGACTGCGGCTCTAAGCAAATATGGAACGATGCTCCGTTTTGGCGCTTCCTTCCTGAATCTTAATTCAAGCATTGTGTTGAATCTTTCAAGGTGTCCATCCGATGGTTCCGCATCGAAGAAGTCCTTGTTTTCCCTGATTATGTCCTCTATATTTCTCATTTTCATTCCTGTGAAAATTTCTCTATTTCGATTTCAATTCCGCGATGAGTTTCTGTTTTGCCCTTGACAGCTGCGATCTTGACGTACTGCTGCTGATCGAAAGGATCTCTGCGATTTCATCATGGTCATAACCTTCAAGGAGGTATAAGGAGAGAATCACCCGGTATCCATCAGGAAGCCTGTCTATGGCTTCCTTTATTTCCTCGACTTTTACATCAAGTTCCTCGTTACGGGCAGTTTCCTCACCGCTTTCATCCCTTATACCTGTGTGGGCCTCGATATCTTCAAAGACCGCTTTTCTTTTATTCAGGGCATCAAGTGACCGGTTAATAACTATCTTTTTGAGCCATGCCCCGAAACTAACCGTTCCTGAATATGTGTCGATCTTCTCGAATGCAGACAGGAACGACTCCTGCATTATGTCCTCGGCTTCCATTGTGTCATTCACAATCCTCAGGCTTGTGTTGTACATAGCCTTGTAGTACAACTTGTATATCTGGAACTGTGCTTTCTGGTCACCGACTTTACACCCGTCGAGAAGATCCTGGTGTAAATTCTTGAATGCGGCTTCAACATTTGCCATCTTTATTGAAAGACTAGGTTTTATTTGAATTGCTGCATCCACGCCTCTTTATTTTCGAGATTTCAAATAATAGACGGGATGGATTTCTTAATGCTGCATCTGATAATAAAAAAATATATCAAATTCCGAATAAGCACGAATTATCCCTGAACAACCTCTCCGCTGGCATAATCAAGCTCCGATCCGAAGAGACTGTGAGGAATAGAGTAAACAAGAAGTAAAACAAGCGCTGCCAGTGCAATGTATGCAGGTCTGTCCTTTTTCCTGTTCATCAGTACTGCAATGATCCAGAAGACCACGGCGATAAGAGTTTTATTATCGGTCAGATCCCATCCGAACGGCACTCCGGTCCATAATTCACCGAAAGCGTAATACTGGACAACCGGACCGAGTATCATTCCGCCAATTAGAAGAAGTATAAGCGTCCAGAACCCGTATTTTTTGTACTGCGGATATTTGATGAGTGCCATTATCCCTGCAAGATTTGAAAACAGCATTGCAAGGAACATAATAATTATATGGGGAATGAGTACAAAAGCCGGAACCCCTCCCTTGAACCTGATGACCACCGTTTCTTCCCTGAATATTGTCCGGCTGCCTGAAGAATCAGTGATTTCAATGTAATACTGGATTTTTCCTGCTGCAGGTTGCTTTGGAACTTCGGCATAAAATTCTTCCTTACCTGGTTCATTCCGGAATTTAAACTCAGAAACCTGGTATTCGTCATCGGTTCTGAATTTTTTATAAAAAAGTCTGGCTGTAACAGAAGGATCAGTAATATCGAGAGTCACTTCAGCCGATCTGTCAAGGGAAAGACTTCTTACCAGCTTGAGATCATATTCCTTCCCATTTAGTGAGACAGTAGTTTCCTTTGGATAGGTGGGACCCGTTTGCCTCTGGTAGAAAGCTGCAGCTATTGTAATTATAAACGCTGAAGACCAGAGTAGAAATTTCTTCATATTAATGCAGTATTTAACCTAACAATAATACTCAGAATTTCGTTTAGACGGTAGCTGTTAAATAGGTAATATATACCCTTGTACCGGTTACCGGAAGGCGGACACCGGTGAATGATGTCTAAAGCTGAATCAGAAGGCCTATTTTCTTATTATTTCTAAGAACATCGACACTGATTGTCTGCCCTTTCTTCACCTGCTGCATCCTGAACATATAATCTTCGATATTATTAACTGGTTTTCCGTCTATTGAAATTATTATGTCGCCCTTCTTCATCCCGCCGAGAGCTGCCGGCCGTCCGGGTGTAACAAAATCAGCCCTCAGGCCGTTTTTTATGATCCCTGCAAAATCAGGCATTATCCCTAACGTTACTCCTCTCATCCGGGTAACCGAAGGGCTTTTGGGACCGGCTTCCCTGAACGATAGTGTGGAGTCCGAATTTGCTAATTTGCTGGCCACATTATATATCATCTCAGAAATAATTATCATGCCATCATAGTTGAGGTCCTCAAATGTATCATCCGGCGTGTGATAGTCCTCGTGGGCGCCTGTAAAGTAGAAAAGAACGGGAATGTCTTTCCCGTAAAAGGAAGAATGGTCAGAAGGTCCGTAACCTTCTTCTGAAAGAGCCAGTCTGATTTCAGTAGTATCTGTTACAGATAATACAAGATCTTTAAGTCCGATGGCGGTACCGACTCCCGAGACCTGGAGAGTCTTATCTTCATTAAGTCTTCCAACCATGTCGAGGTTGATCATCGCGTTCACATCAGAGAGATTGACCGGAGAATCGTTCACGAATTGTTTTGAACCAAGAAGTCCTTCCTCTTCTCCAGAAAACCCGATATAAATTATTGATCTCCTGTGGCTTCCTTTGGTCATGGCAAATCTTTCTGCAAGTTCAAGCATCATTGCCACTCCTGAAGCATTATCATCGGCGCCATAGTGAACGGCTATGGTGTCCTGTTTTCTGCTCGATGATCCCGGACCTCCCATACCCAGGTGATCAAAATGAGCTCCGATTATCAGGTATTCTTTTTTCAATACAGGATCTTCACCCGGCAACAACATTGTCACATTCCTCGTATCTGCCATTTCCTTCACAATCTCCGGATCGCCTTTTACAACAGTGTTTGTTAAAAAAGTCTGGGGTTTCCTGGTTCTGTTGATTTGTTTTTCAAGGGAGTCAATATTTTTCCCACTTTTTGAGAGTATAGTATTCGCAAGACTGCGTTTTACCCGGAATACAGGAATACCAAGGGAAGAGCCCCCTGCTTCTGTTTGTTCAAATTTATCATCAGGATCATAATCACTGCCCGAGACAAGAAGAATACCGGCAGCTCCCATATCTTTTGCAATCAATGCCTTATCCCTGTCGGCACTGATCTTTGTAAAGGCCCCGCCACCATTGTTTTTATACGGTTCTGATCTCAGCAGGAGAACCCATTTTCCTTTCACATCAAGATTCGTGTAATCATCCCAGACCAGAGTGTCTGATTTTATGCTGAATCCATAACCGGCAAAAACCACTCCCGCTTCCAGCAGATTATCGGAGCTGAACAGCATTGGTGTAAAATCCCTCCCGGCTATGTAACTGAATCCGTCTATAGTCAGCAAATTATTTTTACCCGGCGTCAATCTCTTTGTAATCGCGAATCGTTGTAATCCATCGCCTGATAATGGCTGGAGTCCGTTAGACTGAAGATCTTTCCTTATATACTCAGCTGCAAGGCTATCGCCCTCGGAGCCCGTAAGTCTCCCTTTCAATGAATCTGAAGCAAGATAACTGATATGATTTCTTAGCTCATACTGTGTTATCTTCTGATACTTGTTGCATGAGGTCAGTATCATAAAGGGAAGAGCCAGGATTACAATCCTGGCGGGTAAAAATGGTTTTATGTTCGCCATAAGCAAATAATAATTCCAGGTTTGATTTGTTCAACCGGAATGTAAAGAAACAGCTTTTTTCTATTCGAACAGTTTAAATGCTTCTTTGATAAGTGTAATTGCTTCCTTTAGCTGTGCCTCATTGATCACAAGGGGAGGGGCAAACCTTATTATATGCTGGTGTGTTGGTTTGGCAATAACTCCTTTTTCTTTCATTGCGAGGCAGACATCCCACGCTTCTTTACCGTTTTTAGGTTTTATCACAACTGCATTGAGCAATCCCTTACCACGAACCAGCTGAACCATATCCGATTTAATACTACTCATTTCATCACGGAATATTTTACCCAGCTTTTCAGCATTCTCAGCCAGCTTTTCGTTTTTAATCACCTCGAGCGCGGCAATTGCCACTTTTGATGCAAGCGGGTTTCCTCCGAAAGTTGATCCGTGCTCACCCGGCTTGATAGTCAGCATAATTTCATCATCCGCAAGAACCGCTGAAACAGGCATTACGCCACCTGATAAGGCTTTTCCAAGAATCAGGATATCAGGTCTTACACCTTCATGATCGCATGCAAGAAGCTTTCCGGTACGTGCAATTCCTGTCTGTACTTCGTCAGCTATGAAAAGAACATTCTTCGATTTGCAGAGATCATATGCTTTCTTCAGGAATCCTTCATCGGGAACATATACTCCAGCTTCTCCCTGGATCGGTTCTACAAGAAAACCGGCGACATCAGGATCTTTAAGGGCATTTCCGAGAGCTGTGAGATCATTATAAGGGATAATAATGTAACCGGGAGTAAATGGTCCGTAATCATTACGTGCATCAGGATCAGTCGACATTGAAATGATACTGATTGTTCTTCCATGGAAGTTTCCCTCACATGCGATTATTTTCGCCTGGTTTTCTTTAATACCTTTTTTCTTATAAGCCCATTTACGGCACAGCTTAAGAGCAGTTTCATCCGCTTCAGCGCCTGAATTCATTGGGAGTACTTTATCGTATTTAAAGTATTTTGTAATGTATTCTTCATATTCTCCCAATGCAGAATTATAAAAAGCCCTTGAGGTTAAGGTGAGTCTGGCAGCCTGATCAGTGAGGGCTTTGATGATCTTCGGATGGCAATGACCCTGGTTTACAGCAGAGTATGCCGATAAAAAATCAAAATATCTCTTTCCTTCAACATCCCATACAAATGGTCCTTCACCTCTGTCAAGAACAACAGGAAGAGGATGATAATTGTGTGCACCATATTTGTCTTCCCGTTTGATATAATCCTGTGTTGTCATGAATTGATTATTAATAAGTTAATAAACTGAAAAATTGAACTACAATCTTACAAAAGCTTTTTGGTATTTCAAAACAAAATGCATAAAATTACATATAAAATGCATTTTTATTCATTTTCAGAAAGATCCGGTCTTAGTTTTCCGGTTCTCTCGACCGACATATCGTGCCTCCATTTTTCGATCTTTGCAGCATGCCCTGATAAGAGAACATCCGGTACCCTCCATCCGTTGAATTCTGCGGGTCTTGTGTATACCGGGGGGGCAAGCAGATCATCCTGAAAGGAATCGGAGAGAGCCGATTGCTCATCCGACATCGCACCCGGTATCAGCCTGACAATTGCATCGGTTATGGCAGCAGCAGGGATTTCTCCACCTGACAGCACATAATCACCGATAGATATTTCTTTTGTTATAAGATGATCGCGTATCCTCTGATCCACTCCTTTATAATGACCTGCAAGTATAATAATGTTCTCCTTAAGCGAGAGGCTGTTTGCCATTTTCTGGTTAAACTTTTCACCATCAGGAGACGTGTATATTATCTCATCATAAACTCTCTCACTTTTTAACTTTTCAATAGCCTTAAAGACCGGCTCGATCATCATTACCATACCTGCACCTCCCCCGAACGCATAGTCATCTACACTCTTATACCTGTCTGTCGTGAAATCCCTGAGGTTGATAACATTAATCTCCACAAGCTTTTTTTCCCTGGCCCTTTTAATTATCGAATAATCCAGAGGACCCTGAAGAAGCTCAGGAAGAACGGTGATGATATCGATCCGCATTTGATGTTTTTCTGCAAAATTACCAATAAATGTTGAGAGTGACTAAAGTGACTAAAGTGACTAAAGTGACTCAAGTACTTAATTCATAACTCTAAATACTCTGGTGCCTAGGCACTTTAAGTACTTTGTCTATCTTTGCTCTATGGAATGTAGGCCGAACTGCGGCGCATGCTGCATAGCACTGTCAATTTCTTCACCAATACCCGGGATGCCTGACGGGAAGAAGGTAGGAGAGAGATGTATTCATCTTCTTGGGGATTACAGGTGCGCACTTTTCAATGATCCTTCACGACCAAAGGTATGCGGAGTCTTCAAGGCTGAAGAAGAATTCTGCGGAACAAACAGGGAAGAGGCTCTTAAGATTTTGTTTTCTCTCAGTGAGAAATAGCTTACCTCTCAAAAACCACTCTGCCGCCGGTAATAGTAATCAATACCCTTGTTTTCATAATCTCCTCCTCAGGAATTTCAAAAAGATCTTTATCTACCAGGACTATATCGGCCAGATAACCCGTTTTCAGAATTCCTTTTCTGTCATCCATAAACTGAGCATATGCAGCACCATGTGTATAATAATATATAGCATCTTCCATTGAAAGCTTCTCTTCAGGGAACCATCCGTTGCCTTCTTCGCCCAGCCTGTCCTTTCTGGTCACCGCTGCATATAGCCCTTCCATCGGATTCAAAGGTTCAACTGAATAGTCCGTACCAAAAGCAAGTTTAGCTCCTGTCTTTTTCAGGCTGTTCCAGGCATAAGCTCCCCTGGATCTTTCTGAGCCGATGCGTTTCTCGCAGAATCTTTTGTCGGTTATGCAATGTGTGGGCTGCATCGAAGGAATCACTCCGAGCTGCGCGAATCTTGGTATATCATTTTCAGCAAGAACCTGTGAATGTTCTATCCTGTGACGGCTGTCGCGGACACCGTTTACCTGTCTTGCTTTCTCATAAGCGTTCAGCACCCAGTTATTTCCTTTATCACCTATGGCATGTATCCCGATCTGAAATCCCATTTTATCGACTGCAAGAATTGCTTCTTCAAGCTCATCATAGGTCATCATAGATAATCCTGACGTTGACTGGTCATCATTAAAAGGTTCAAACATAAGCGCTGTGCCTGATCCTATTGTACCGTCTATAAACCCTTTGATATATCCGAACCTGACCCAGTTCCCTTCTGCCGGATACTTGATTGCAGCTTCTTTATACGACTTAAGTTTTTCAGTGTCTTTTGTCAGAGAAGCGCCGATGTCAATTCTTGAGGTAAGCTCCCCTGCTTCCATTAGTGTAATGTATTTAAGCAGGTCGGCTTCTCCTGCATTCTGAATGCTTGTAACACCAAGCTCCCTGGCCTCTTTAAGAGCTCTGATATAACCCTGCCATTCACGTTCTTTTAGCTCTTCATCGTACGTTTGATTTTAATTTCACCTGTTTTAACAAGGTTTACAGCAGTTTCCTTTAAAATGCCTGTTGGTTCCCCGGTTAATGGGATCCCTGTCAATTTCACCACCAAAAGGATCAGGTGTGGATTTATTTATTCCGGAGGCTTTCAGAACATATGAATTAACAAGCACCGAATGACCATCGGCCCTGCTTAGAACAACAGGATTCCCTGGTGATACCTTGTCTATAAGTTCTTTTGTCGGCCATTGTCTGTTGTTGAACATTTCATGTTCCCAGTGTCCGCCTGTGATGAGCTGACCAGGCTTTGATTTTGCAACCTGTTCCTTCACCTTTTCTGTTATAACAGATGGATCTGTGGTATAACGAAGCTCTACATAGTCGGGATCAAGCGGACCGAAATGAACATGAGCATCACTGAAACCAGGAAGAACCAGTTTGCCGCCTGCATCAATAATCTTCGTGTGATCTTTATCGATCATTGCAGAAATGGTCTCCGTGGAACCGGCAGCGATAATGAACTCGCCTTTTACAGCGATCGCCTGCACAAGCGGATTGTCCGGATTGTTGGTGAAGACCTTTCCGTTAATTATTACCAGGTCGGCTCTCTCTTTCCCGGAACAGGAAACTGAAATCATGGTTGAAATGATTGATAATGTTAATAAAAGCTTATTCATAAATTCAAATTATAACGAATGAAATATATGAAAAATTTGATGAACTCTGCTAAGCAACCACGCTCAGATTTCCCCTAAACTTTAACTTCACTTTAAGATTTTTGTTGATTTTAAATATTGCGGGCATCATCAAAAAGGGTACTTTCGCAATAAAACAAAACTGTTGTATGAATCTAGCACTCATTGGCTACGGAAGAATGGGGCACGAAATCGAAGCAGCCGCTCTTAAAAGAGGTCACAATGTAAAACTGATTATTGATGTCAATAATGCGGGCGATCTCAACAGCCAGAATCTTAAAGGTATTGATGCTGCGATAGAATTCACGTTTCCTGAAGCAGCCCTGGAAAACATAATTAAATGTCTTGAAAACAGGGTTCCTGTCGTTTCAGGTACAACCGGCTGGTTGAATGATTACAGCAAGGCAGCTGAAGCATGCAAAAAGTATGGTACCTCATTTATACATTCTTCAAATTACAGTATCGGAGTTAATCTTCTGTTCAGGCTTAATGCCGAACTTGCTAAACATATGGATAAGTATAGCGATTACAAAGTAGCGATAGAGGAAATTCATCATACAAAGAAAATAGATGCTCCGAGCGGTACAGCAATCACGCTCACAGAAGGAATTGTTAAGAACCATTCAAAATATGAAGGCTGGGCATTCCCCGGTGAAACTGCAGAGAATAAAATTCCTGTAACCGCGGTCAGGGAAGGCAATGTTCCTGGTACACATATTATTAACATGGGATTCTGAAATCGATTCTATAACACTCAGGCATGAAGCAAAAAACCGGAAAGGTCTCGCTCTTGGCGCAGTTGTGGCTGCAGAATTCATCAGCAGAAGAGAGGGAGTGTTCACAATGAATGATGTAATGGGATTCTAATTATTCTTACTTTTGTCCCTCAATTAAATAATATATATGACTGACTTGTTTACGAGAAAAAACATAAGATTTGCGATTGCTGCACTTCTTTATCTCATTGTTGTTATCTGGATTGGAAATTACTGGCTGCTGCTTGGTCTTCCGGTTATTTATGACATTTATGTTACCGAAAAAGTTAACTGGACATTCTGGAAAAAACGTCATGGAAAGAACAGTACTTTCATCGAATGGCTTGATGCTCTTATCTTTGCCGTTATTGCGGTAACTCTTATTAACATTTTCCTTTTTCAGAATTACCGTATTCCCACGCCATCAATGGAGAAATCGCTTCTTGTTGGTGATCATCTTTTTGTGAGCAAGCTTGCTTATGGACCGCGAATGCCCAATACACCGGTTGCTTTTCCCTTCACTCAACATACAATGCCTCTGACCAAGGGAAAATCCTGGTCTGATATAGTGCACTGGCCCTATAAAAGACTTAAAGGTCTTGGAGAGGTAAAGAATAACGATCCGATTGTTTTCAATTTTCCTGCAGGAGATACTGTCGTTGTCGAGGAACAGACAATAAGCTATTATGAGATCGTTCGAAGAAGAGCTTATGAGCTGCAGGAGAGAGACAGGTATAACGGAGTAAAAAAACCTGATAACTTTTACAGACAAACTGCACGGAATGAAGTAAGAGAAAGGAATACAATAATCTACAGGCCTGTTGACAGACGCGACAATTATGTTAAAAGATGCATAGGCGTTCCGGGAGATACCATCGCAATCAGTTCAGGCGATGTTTATGTGAATGGTAAGCTTATCACGGATAACGGGACCCAGCAAATGTTCTACCTTGTGACAACAAACGGAACGGCAATCAATCCAAAGGCATTCGAAAAACTCGGAATCGCAAAGTCTGACCAGGGAATGCCATCGGCTTCAACGTATTATCTTCCTCTTACAAAGGGAAATGCTGAAGCCATAAGAAAATTTTCCAATGTTACCCAGGTCACACCCTATACAGAAAGACCAGGTGTTTATGAGCCTAATATTTTCCCGAACGATCCGGATTTCAGATGGAACATCGACAATTTTGGTCCGATCTGGATCCCTGAAAAAGGCACAACAGTATCACTCGATACTTCCAATCTCTGTTTATATGAGAGGGTCATAGATGTTTATGAGAATAACGATCTTAAAGTGGAGGGGAGTACAATCCTTATCAATGGCCAGCCAGCAAGCAGTTATACATTCAAAATGGATTACTACTGGATGATGGGTGACAACCGTCATAATTCAGCAGATTCACGGTATTGGGGATTCGTGCCTGAAGACCACATTGTCGGGAAACCAAAATTCATCTGGCTCTCAATCGACAAGGAAGCAACCGGCCTGAAGAAAGTCAGGTGGAAACGTATGTTTATGGGAGCGAAATAAGAACCAACAAAAAAGGGCACCATTTCAGTGCCCTTTTTTTGATTATTCCGGATTCTCTTATTCTTTCACTTTATCCACGATTGCTTTAAAAGCTTCGGGGTGATTCATTGCCAGGTCGGCAAGTGTTTTTCTGTTGAGAGCGATTTCTTTTTTCTCGAGTTTACCGATAAATTCAGAGTAGCTCATGTCGTATTGACGTACTCCTGCATTTATTCTCTGGATCCAGAGGGC
Source organism: uncultured Bacteroidota bacterium (assembly GCA_963744745.1). Lineage (GTDB taxonomy): Bacteria > Bacteroidota > Bacteroidia > Bacteroidales > VadinHA17 > LD21. The sequence continues at coordinate 1,925,758 of CAVUVD010000014.1, forward strand.
TCTGAAATTGCCTTTCTTCTTTTTCCTGTCGCGGTATGAATATTGCAGCGCTTTGTCGAGCGTGTTTTTAGCGACTGTGAAAACATTTCTTCTTGAACCGAAGTTACCCTTCGTCTGCTTGAGCACCTTTTTCCTTCTGGCGCGTGAAGCAACTGAGTTTACTGATCTTGGCATAGCTCATTTTTTTGAATGTCAGCGTTCCGCTTTGCGGAAACTTACCTGCTGAACAATCTGTTAATACTAATTTTACTTAAATCTGATCAAAGAACAAATTACTTCATTCCAAGCATAAGCTTGACATTCTTAAGGTCGGCATGGCTCACTTCCCCGTCGTAGGTGAGGAATCTTTTGCGTTTTGTCGACTTCTTTGTAAGAATGTGGCTCTTAAATGCATGTTTGCGCTTGATCTTACCTGTTCCGGTCAAAGCAAATCTTTTCTTTGCACCCGGATTCGTCTTCATTTTTGGCATTTTTCTTATTCCAGAATATATATATTAAAAAAATTACTTCTTCTTTTTTGGCGAGAATGATACGATCATTCTTTTGCCTTCAAGTTTTGGAAGTTGCTCCACTTTACCGTATTCCTCAAGATCGTTTGCAAAACGAAGCAGGAGCACTTCACCCTGTTCCTTGAACAAAATTGATCTTCCCTTAAAGAACACGTACGCCCGCACTTTTGCTCCTTCCTCAAGGAATTTAATGGCGTGCTTCAGCTTGAAATTATAATCATGATCATCAGTATTCGGACCAAACCTGATCTCTTTAACAACAACTTTGGAAGTTTTGGATTTTATTTCCTTCTGCTTCTTCTTTTGCTGATAGAGAAACTTCTGATAATCAACTATTTTGCAAACAGGCGGATCGGCATTCGGTGATATCTCAACAAGATCCAGCTCCAGGCTGTCAGCCAGCTTCAGAGCATCCTGTATGCTCATTACTTTTGCATCTATCTCTTCACCTACAACTCTGACCACTCTCGCAGTGATCCTCTGGTTAATTTTGTGAGCCGGCTGGACTACCCTCGCCGGGCTTCGCCTTACTGGTAAAGCTATAGCTCTTTCCTCCTATCTTTAGTTAATACTTGAATTACTTATATCGCAATTTCTTTATTGATCTCGGAGTTAATAAAGCTCACAAATTCCTCCGGTTTCATGCTTCCAACATCACCAAAACCCTGCTTTCTTACCGAAACCGTATTGTTTTCAACCTCTTTTTCCCCTATTATAAGAAGGTAGGGAATGCGCTTTAATTCATTATCCCTGATCTTCTTACCTATTTTTTCGCTCCTTTCGTCAATCAAGGTGCAAATATCGGAATTATTCAGAAAATTCAAAACATTTGTTGCATAATCATTGAATTTTTCACTGATAGGTAAGATGACGGCCTTTTCAGGAGCGAGCCAGAGGGGGAATTTCCCCGCAGTATTTTCAATGAGTACAGCAACGAATCTTTCCATTGAACCAAAAATAGTCCTGTGTATCATCACCGGCCTGTGTTTCTGGTTGTCACTGCCGTTATAGGTCAGATCAAATCTGTCGGGAAGGTTATAATCCACCTGGATCGTTCCGAGCTGCCATTTTCTGCCGATAGCATCCTTAACCATAAAATCGAGCTTCGGACCATAAAATGCAGCTTCGCCTGTAACAACTGTCGTTATCAGATTTTTTTCTCTTGCCGCCTGTATTATATCGTTCTGCGCTCTTTCCCAGTTCTCATCTGAACCGATATATTTCTGTTTATTGTCAGGATCACGCAAAGAAACCTGAGCGGTGTATTCAGGGAAGTTGAGAATTTTAAAAATGTACATTATGAGATCTATAATGCTCTTGAATTCATCAATGAGCTGATCCTGCCTGCAAAATACATGTGCATCATCCTGTGTAAAGCTCCTCACCCTTGTAAGTCCGTGAAGCTCACCACTTTGTTCATAGCGGTAAACTGTTCCGAATTCTGCCATTCTTACGGGCAAATCCTTATAAGAATGCTGGGTTGCGCTGAATATCTCGCAATGATGCGGGCAGTTCATGGGTTTAAGCATGAATTGCTCACCTTCCTGGGGAGTGTTGATGGGCTGAAATGAATCGGCTCCGTATTTCTCAAAGTGCCCGGATGTTTTATACAGGTTTACATTACCGATGTGAGGTGTTGCAACTATCTTATAACCTCTTTTTCTTATTTCTTTTGTTAGGAATGAAATCAGGTTCTGGCGCAAATCTGAGCCTTTGGGCATCCATAAAGGAAGACCCATTCCCACTTTCGGTGAGAAGGTAAACAATTCAAGTTCTTTGCCTATCCTCCTGTGATCTCTTTTCCTTGCCTCTTCCAGGAAAACCAGGTATTCATCGAGGAGCTTCTGTTTCGGGTAAGTCACACCATAGATCCTGGTGAGCATCTTCCTTTTTTCATTACCTCTCCAGTAAGCTCCGGCCACGTTCAGCAGCTTTATTGCTTTCAAAGGCTCTGTTGAGGGCAGATGTGGACCTCTACAGAGATCTGTAAAGTCTCCCTGTGAGTAAAGAGTTATTGTTCCGTCCTGCAGCTCACTAATCAGCTCTGTCTTGTATTCATCGCCTTTTTTTGAAAAAAACTCGAGAGCTTCGCTTTTGCTTATCTGTCTTCTTTTATATGTTTCATTCCTGGCAGCCAGGTCTTTCATTTTCTGTTCAATTGCAGGAAGGTCAGCTTCAGTAATGACCCTGTCACCCGGATCAACATCATAATAAAAACCATTCTCAATGGCAGGGCCGATACCGAATTTGATACCAGGATAGAGCGCCTCAAGAGCCTCAGCCATAAGGTGGGCTGATGAATGCCAGAATGCATGTTTCCCTTCCGGATCATCCCATTTATTAAGCTTCAGCGTGGCATTTGTTTCAATTGGCCTTGTAAGATCCCATACTTCACCGTTCACTGTAGCCGAATAAACTTCTTTCGCCAGCCTGGGACTAATCTGTTCCGCAATCTCCAGACTGCTGATGCCTTCTTTATATTCTCTTTCAGAACCATCGGGAAATGTTACTTTTATCATAATTATTTCCTTTTTTTACAGGTTTGCAAAGATAGTCATATTTTTCATGTGTGACTGTATTGGAAAATTGTATTGATAAGTAACTTTTGTTATCATGTTTTCGTCACAGGTTAAACATGGCCCGTAATTTGCAGTAACCATTTTAAAACAAATATCAATTTATATGAAAAAGATTCTTTATCCCGTTTTAATTCTCTCTCTTCTTGTAGTTTCCTGTACAAAATCCCCGGATCCACCATTCGCTGAATTTTCTTATGAAGTGACAGGTGATCCTGAAGTCGGGAAAGAGATCAGATTTATAAACGAATCAGAAAATGCAGTCAGCTTTGAATGGAATTTTGGTGATGGCTACAGTTCAAACGAAAGAGAACCCGTCTATACATATAACAGCACAGGTACTTTCGAAGTTACCCTAACTGCCAAGGGGGAGGAAGGAGATAAGGACGAGGCCCGTCTTACTATCGAAATACTCATCCCTACTCTTCTCGTGGTTGAGGTCCGGGACATCGATGATGAGAGATTTGTGATTTCAAATGCAAGTGTACTTCTTTATGAATCTCTGAAAGACTGGGAAGCAGCAGACCCCTCTAAAAGTATCTACGAAGGCTTTACAAATGACAATGGTATTACGGTTTTTACAAACCTTGACCCATATGTTTATTACGCAGATGTTCTTGGAGGAAACTATAATAACTGGATGCTTGGTCTCGACTTTATAAGAACGCCGGAAGTAATGCCTCATGAGATTAACTGGTTCGTGGCATGGGTCGAATACAATCCGGGGACAAAAGGTATGGCCAGAGGAGTCCAAAGAATCGTTCCGGAGAAAATCACACGGAAATCTCCGGCAACTATTAGCCCGAAATACCAGGGAACAGATGGCTGGAAAGAATTGTATGAAATGCGTTCAAAACGGTAATTATAATGATGCGAATTACAGTTGTAGAGACAAGGCATGCCTTGTCTCTACCTGTTTCCATATAATTGTTCCCTTATGTAATCAGGTCTGTTTGTTGTTATTCCCCTCACACCATATTCAACCATCCGTTTTGCATCTTCAGGATTATCGACTGTCCAGGTAAATAGTTCCAGTCCCATTTCCCTCACTTCTTTTGCCACATCTTCATCAATAATATTGTAGCTTAAGCTGAGTCCGTTTAACCTGGCACCCTCGACCAGTCCGATGTTCTTTTTTAAAAGTTCAGGGTTGCTGCAGAGCCAGTAACATGGATTTCCCGGAAAAGCCTTCTTTGTTAATGATATGGTATTAAAATCAAAAGCAATAAAGGTGAATTTTATATCCTTGCTGCTGCTTTCAACAACCTTCTTTAGTGGAAGGATCACCTCCGGACCGCATTTTATCTCAACAACAAGCTCTTTTCCGGAATGCACTGTGGCAATGAGCTCTTCCAGATATGGAATTTTTTCACCCTTCCAGGTTTCACCTTTAAACGAACCTGCATCAAGCTTCCTGAGATCTGCTGAGTGAGAATTCTTGATAATCAGGTTTTCACCGGTAGTCCTTTTTGTCGTTGCATCATGGCTTACAATTATCCTTCCGTCTGCTGACAGATGTATGTCACATTCAACAGCATCGGCGCCTGATTTCCATGCAAGATCCGCCGCAGCCACCGTGTTTTCCGGTGCAACATATGAAGCGCCGCGATGGGCAATGATCTCCACTTCGGGATAAGGTACTACTTTATTGATTTCCTTCTTAATAAGTTTTGTCCAGAGTTTGTAACCTTCAGGATTCAGGTGAAGCTTATCGGAGACAAAATAGCCGTCCAGCGGCTGTCCGTCATTAATCAGGAAAGACGAACTTGTGCCAATGAAATAAGTATTCTCTTCCTTTTCACATATTTGTTGTATCAGCCTGTTTGCCTCTTTTATCTGTGGCCAGGCATTCCATCTTGAAGGGGTAGGAGTGACCTCGATCCAGAATACCGGGGTTTCCGGGTGACTCCGTCTGATAATTTTCAGGGCATGATGGAAAAGCGAAGAAACTTCTCCGGGGCTCTTATCCTTTTCACTTCCGGTGATATCATTCGCGATGAAGATAACAATTGCACTGCATTTATGCGGAGCAACTATCCGGTCAGCATATACAACGAAATCACTGAGCTTCGATCCGCCGAATCCTCTCTGTATTATAGTATAAGGCGACATGTCATTTTTTAAAGTTGACCACAACCTGATACTGGAACTTCCGGTAAACAGGACTGCATCCTGTGGGTAAGTTTCAGCTTTGTCAAGCACTTCGAATTCCAGGATATCTTTTTCCCAGGCTTTAACTTCAGGGAGTGATTCATATTTTCTGACAGGTGCGCAGGATATTACAACGAGTGTAATAATTATTAAAGCTGATCTGATCATTTTGATCTTTCTAAAATATGGTTACCGCGTAAAATTATATTTATTATTTATTAATTTGGCGACCATTCAAAAACATTGACAAAATGAATCATGATTTACATTCCGGTGAAAGAGAAACATTCACAAGCAAGTTTGGCGTTATAGCTGCTGTCGCCGGATCTGCCATTGGACTAGGCAACATCTGGAGGTTTCCCTATGTCACAGGTGAGAACGGGGGAGCTGCCTTCATACTTATTTACGTCATTATTGTTCTGATAATAGGTATACCTGTAATGACCTCAGAATTTATAATCGGAAGAGCTGCAAGGAAGAATCCTTATGGAGCTTTCAGAGACCTGGCCCCGGGAAAGCCCTGGTACCTCATTGGAATAATGGGAGTTGCTGCAGCGTTCATGATTCTCGCTTTTTATACAACTGTCGCGGGATGGACTCTTGAATATATTTATCAGACTCTCACTGGAAATATCCTTGGGAAAAATGATGCTGAATTGACGTCAATGTTCGATGGATTCATGAAGAGTTCTTTTCGGCCTGTTTTATGGTTTTTGATTTTCATGGGATTTACAGCGCTGATTATTATAGCAGGTGTACAGAAGGGAATTGAGAAATACACAAAACTGCTCATGCCTTTATTGTTTCTAATCCTTATTCTTCTTGCTATCAGATCTGTTACTCTCGAAGGAGCTGGTGAAGGATTAAGATTTCTTTTCAATCCTGATTTCAGTAAAATAACGCCTAAGGTCATTCTTGAAGCTTTGGGGCAGGCATTTTTCTCTTTAAGCATTGGAATGGGAACTCTGATAACTTATGGATCTTATATTCCGAAAAATCAAAATCTAGCATCTTCTTCATTATTAATAAGCATTGCAGATACAACAGTTGCGGTTCTTGCAGGAGTAGCAATTTTCCCGGCAGTATTTGCTCTTGGCGGATCTCCGGCTTCCGGCACCGGACTGGTATTTATTGTTCTGCCTGGAATTTTCGATAAAATGCCTTTAGGTGCATTTTTTGCTCTGATATTCTTTATCTTATTAGCTGTCGCAGCTCTAACATCAACAATTTCAGTATTGGAGGTAATTGTTGCATATATGGTGGAAGAACTCAACCTGACAAGAAAGAAAGCAACTATCGCAGCAACACTGGCCGTTTCGGTCCTTGGCATTATTACAGTATTATCAATGGGAGCGCTAAGCGGAATAACTATTGGTGGTAAGAATATCTTTGGAATTCTGGAATATCTTACTTCAAATATCATGTTACCTGCAGGAGGCTTGTTTATTGTACTCTTTATCGGATGGTTTTTCAGTAGAAGCCAAACCAGATCAGAATTAACGAACAATGGGCAGAAAAACTCTGCTTATGTTCCGGTATTCACCTTTACGGTAAAGTTTATAGCTCCCGTGGCAATAGCTATAATATTCCTGTATTTCCTCGGGATTATTAAGATTTAAAATCCGAAGATCAGAGTTCGTCTGAAAATACAGCCTTGGGCAGATCCCTGAGATTGTATCTCGAAGCCATGGCTTCACCATACGCACCTGCGGAACGGATTGCAATCAGATCTCCTCTTTTTGTTTCAGTAAGCTCGATCTGTTTAGCAAAAGTGTCAGATGATTCACAAATTGGTCCGACAACATCGTATTTCAGCTTCTTTCCGTCGGAAGTAATGTTTTCTATCTTATGTTTTGCCTGGTATAGTGCAGGGCGGATCAGGTCTGTCATTCCTGCGTCGACAATGGCGAAAAGCGTGTTAGTACCATTTTTGACATAAAGTACTTTTGTGATCAGGCTGCCACACTGACCTATAATTGATCTGCCAGGTTCGAGGTGAAGTGTCTGCCCCGGTCTTAAATTTATAAATTCGCCAAGAAGGGAGAAGTATTCAGAGAAATCAGGATTATGTTCAGGATTCTCATAATCAATACCCAGTCCGCCGCCGACATTTATGACCTTAAGATCCAGATTTCTTTCAACAAACCAGTCCTGGAGCTCGTTAATTCTTGCGCAAAGACTCTTGAAAACTGACATTCTTGTGATCTGGGAACCGACATGGAAATGAATTCCGATAAGTTTCAGTTTTGTGAGCTCACCCAGCCTGGTAACAACATCATCCAGTGCTTCAATGTTAATTCCGAATTTGCTTTCCTCAATTCCTGTCGTGATATACTTATGTGTATGAGCATCGATATAGGGATTGATTCTGAGCGCTATCCTGGCCTCGCGGTTCATTTTGGTCGCCAGGTCGTTGATAACTTCCATCTCAGGGATTGATTCACAGTTGAAACAGAAAATATCGGCTTTAAGCGCATTGTAAATTTCCTTATCGGATTTGCCGACCCCGGCAAAAACTATTCCGGATGCCGGAAAGCCCGCATCAACAGCCGCGGCAATCTCATTCCAGCTTACACAGTCAGCTCCGAATCCATAGGATGCGATCAGCTTAAGCAATCTCGGATTTGGGTTGGCTTTAAGGGCGTAATGAGCGATATACCCTGCCGTATCGGATTCCCGTTTAACGGTATCAAGTGTTGATCTGAGAACACTCAGATCATAAAAATAGAAAGGAGTTTCTATCTCCCTGAATTTCCCGATGTATTTTTTCTCTATCATTATTTCTGTCTGAAAAGGTGCTTACTGAGCTGTTTTAAAGCTTCAATTTTATTCTTGGTATCGATAAGAAGTGAAATGCTGTTCGGGCTTCCACCGTAAGATATCATTTTCAGCGGGATTGTGTTCAGGGCTTCGAAGATCTCGGGCGCCGACCCGACTCTTTCGGTACGGAAATCTCCTACAATACAGATAATAGTCTGGTTCTCTTCGATTTCTACCCTTCCAAGTTCTTTAAGATCAGCTGCAATCTGGTTGATGAATTCTGAATTGTCGATGCTCAATGATACTGACACCTCCGATGTTGTAATCATATCTATTGGTGTCTTGTATGCCTCGAAGATTTCGAAAACCTTTCTCAGGAAGCCGTAGGCCATCAGCATCCTGTCGGATCTTATCCGTAACACTGATATCCCGTCTTTTGCAGCTACCGCTTTGTAATCCATCAGGTCTGATTCGGATTTTATCAGCGTGCCTTCGTCTTCCGGATCCATTGTGTTTTTAAGCCTGACAGGTATTTTTTTCTGCCTTGCAGGGTTTACGCTTGACGGATGAAGGATCTTCGCACCGAAATAGGCCAGCTCGGCAGCTTCATCGAAGGATAATTCCCTTATAACATCGGTGTCCTCCACGTAACGCGGATCGTTGTTATGAAATCCGTTTATATCCGTCCATATCTGTATTTCATCCACATCCAGGGCAGCGCCAATTATTGAAGCAGTAAAATCGCTTCCACCTCTTTTAAGATTATCTACTTCGCCGTAAGCGTTACGACAAATGAATCCCTGTGTGATTATGAGCTTTTCTGAGGGATAATTCTTCAGTTCCCTCTCAATATTCTCTTCAATGTAGAAATAATCCGGTTCTCCCTCTTTGTCTATTCTCATGAAATTCAAAGCAGGCAGGAGTATTGATTTTATATCTTTCTCCCGGAGAAGCAAATGGAACAATGCGGTTGAGATAAGTTCACCCTGTGCAAGAATTACTTTTTCCTGAAGCTTTGTGAAAACTCTTGTTGTAAAATTACCTATATAGTCAAAGTGAGTATCGATAAGTTCATGACCTGTTTTCCTGAATGATACCACAGCGTAAAGATCATCCACGACTTTATGATATTGGGCCCTGAGCTCTTCGATTTTATTTGATGCTTCCTCTACCCTATGCGCATAAAGAAGGTTTGAAATCTCAACAAGGCAGTTTGTGGTTCCCGACATTGCAGAGAGGACCACAATTTTTTCTTCATTATCACTGATAAGGGGGATCAATGCCCTCATTCTGTCGGGGCTTCCAACTGAAGTCCCACCGAATTTCATTATTTTCATCGTAAACTCATTAATATAAAAAAACCTGCATCTGTTTGCAGGTCAATCTTTTCTATTCAGAAGAATATGATTCGGAGTGACCTGTTTCATCCAGATACTTTTTTGTTCCTTTAATATGTTTAAGGTTTGTATTCATTTTTTTCAGTGAGCAAAAATATACTTTAAATCAATATACAACATTTGTGAGGTATTTTTTTTGTGAACAATTAAATAACGTTACAGTTTTCTTCAAAAAATACCAAATTCCTTTTAAAGTAGGTTTGAGCGATGGCATTAGTGCATTAGTGGCTTTAATAGCACACGGATGACACGGATTAAACGGATCTGCACAGATTAAAATCCGTGTTAGTCCCTTGCATCGGTGTTATCCGTGTTCTATTTCTCAGTTATTTCAACTTACATGGTAAGCCAGGACAAGCTCAATCTTAGATACTGTGCCATCAGGAGCAACCGAAACAATAACGGCAGTATCATCATCGAAGAATTTCCCCCGTATAAATATCCATTGATTTTCTTTCTTAAGATGCTTCACATTTTGTTTTTCCTTTTCATCAACCGGGAAAATACTGTTAAGTGCAGCTTCGAAAGAAACAGCTTCTGTCTCATTTTTCAGCCGGAAATCAGTTTTTAGCAATGAAAACAATTCTTTAAGTTCGGTATCACTGCTCAACTGCTGAAATTCCGTGAGTTTCCCGTTTGTGATATTAATATAACAATCATGGCAGCCATATGAAGAGGAAGAGTTCTCATCCTGATATACGAAAAAGGTAGCTGCCTTAAAGAAACTGCCATTGAATACCTTAGATATTGCAGGTGATTCAATTGGTGCCTTTTCAATAATCAGCTTGCTGAGCAGATGCTCATCGATCTGTTTGTAGGCGGACTGATTGTTTTGTTGCGCTGAGATGTTAAGAGAAAGAAGGACGGCGAGCAGTAGCAATAGTTTTTTCATAATCGTTGCTTTTAAGTTCAGGACGGTTAGTTTTCAAAACTAAATTAAGAAAATTCTCCGGGTATTGCGGTTTGACAAAATAATTTTTATTTTTGCACCCGCTGTCGGATACAGTACGTTCTTTAATTCGGCACAGAGCAGGAGTGCACCGCTCGCCAATATTGCGCAGTGCACAGAGCTTAGTGCGCAGGGCAAATCCCTGAGCCCTCAGCCCTGAGCTCTGAGCCAACAGGCCCAGATGGCGAAATTGGTAGACGCGCTAGTTTCAGGGACTAGTGTCAGTAATGATGTGCAGGTTCGAGTCCTGTTCTGGGCACCAAAAAAGCGCAGAGCATAGAGCGCAGAGCATAGGGTAACCCTGGCCCTGAGCCCTGAGTAAAAAAGCGTAGAGCGTAGAGCGCAAAGGTAATTCAACCCTGAGCCCTCTGCCCTGAGCTCTGAGCCAAACCGCCCAGGTGGTGAAATTGGTAGACACGCCAGCTTGAGGGGCTGGTGCTCGTAAGGGTGTGCAAGTTCGAGTCTTGTCCTGGGCACTCAAAACAATAAAATCCCTTGTGAATATTTTTCACAGGGGATTTTTGTTTAATAACGTCAGTATACCGGGAGAAGATTATTTTAAAGCAGCCAGGATATACTCAGCAACAAGTGAGATCTGCGAAATACTTCCGGCGCTCAGAAAATTGCCACCGTTAAACACGATCATCAATTCCTCTGCCGGGAAGATAATCATGTACTGATCTCCCCACCCGGCTGCCAGGAATGAGTTATAGGTGTGGTCGTTTGTCTGGAAATCTTCAAGCCACCACTGGTATCCGTAACCATGAGCGTGGGGTAGGGTTCTTCCCTGTGTCATAATGTGTTTTTGAACAGATTCAGAAATCCATTCAGGAGTGATTACCTGTTTTTCGCCCCAATATCCGTTGTTAAGGAACAGGTGGCCAATCTTGGCGAGTTCCCGTGGCCTCAGGAAAGCCCCTCCTCCTGCAAAAAAGTAACCGGATGACAGGCGTTGCCACAAACCTCCCTGGATGTTCAGAGGATCGAACAGGTACTCATTCCCGAAATCCAGAAAGGTTTTTCCGGAGTATTTCTGTATAACAGCTCCAAGCACGGTTGTTCCTCCGCTGTTATAATGGAATTGTGTACCCGGAGAGTATAAAAGGGGCTTCGACAGAACATAAGCCAGTGGATCGTCAGAGTCAAACAGGGCTGTCACATCATTTGCAGGATCTCCGTAAGAAGCTGAGCTTTCGTCCCAGGCAAGTCCGGATGACATTGTCAGAAGCTGTTTTAGTGTTATTTCAGCTTTGGCGCCGGTCAGCACATCTTTATATTCAGGAAGAATATCGATGACTTTATCATCAACGTTATTGATAAACCCTTCCTTTATGGCCACCCCGAGCAAAACCGAAGTAATTGTCTTGCTTACCGAAGCCAGGAAGTGGTCTGTTTCTCTGTCATATTGAGTGAACGCGCCATTCGATCCGGGTGGATTGCCTGAGTAAAGGTAGCCTTCAAAATACTCTTCAAAGACAAGTTTCCCGTTTTTGAAGATCAGGATACTATGAATATTATGGCCGGAAGTCGAATTGATCCGGTCCATCATTTTGGCAAGAGCAACTGAGCTTATTCCGGATTCATCGGATGACCCGACCTCCCACCCATCATCCGAAGCCTCAGGAATATGATACGTATAGTCACTGATACTTTCTTTTTTGCAGCCTGACATTAAAATCAGCAGGGAGAACAGAAACGCGATGAATCTTATTTTTTTCAGACTACTCATCATACTTCCAATAAACACATCCTTGAAAAAAACAAGGAAATTGATAATGCTGTCAGTCTCATTCTATTCTATATTATTAGTTATCCGCATAATGAGAAATGCATCTGTACAATAATCCACTTACCTTCCCTTTTTTCCAGCACACCTGTCCACCGTGTATCCATCCAGGAGGAAGGCTGACCTTTCCATTCATTGACATCATCGAGGATACAAAACCACCAGGCAACATCGCCTGATTTTGAGATCCGGATATCAAGATCACGGATTTCATATCTTATAGCCTTGAAATCAGGACTGCCCCAAACGGCTTCTGCTTTTTTGAATTCATTGAATCCTCTCACAACCAGTCCATCAGGATGAACCTCCAGGTAAGCCGAATCATTGGCTATTACTGAATGGAGCAAATGGAAATCCTTATTTTTAGCCCAGCCAATGCTGTTATGAATAGCCTGTTGAATAAGTTTGGTTTCTGTTATTTTATTCACAGGATCCTCTTTTATTATAGCATTGCATGCATGAAGTGCCAACAATATTGAAGCAGAAATCAGTAAGGCATTAAAAAGTCTATTCATACCCATAAGGTTTTATAGTCAAATTAGTCGTTCAGCCTGTATTGATCAAAACTATTCAATAAACAACCTGAAGAAGTATATTAACAGCAGGTTTGTTACGACATAATCAATGCCCGTAAAATAGAATGGGGTGGAAAAAAGGTTAAGTCTCGAGTAATTAATATCTATTCATTGACAATACTGTCAATCGGATTAGCAAAAGCTGCTTTAATAGATTGATAGCCTACAGAGAACGCTGCAATAAGTAAAGCAGATATACCGGCAAATACAAATATCCAGACATCAACATTTATCTTGTAGGCAAATTTCTGCAGCCACCTGGTGGCAATATGATAACCAACCGGCCAGGCAACAATACATGATAGAACTACCATCAGGAAATACTCCAGGAGAAGCAATCCTGCTATCTGGCTGACTGAAGAGCCGAAAACTTTGCGGATAGCCAGTTCCTTTGTTCGCTGCTCCGCACTGTAAAATGCTAATCCAAATAGTCCGAGGAAGGATATAACTACTGCAATAATGCTAAAACTGCTTATTACATTTGCCTCAGTTCTTTCAACCCTGTAGTTTGCATCCATTTCTGCACTCAGAAACCTGTATTCAAAAGGGAATGCCGGGTTGATCTCGTTCCACGCTCTTTTAATCAATTCAACAGTCGAAGATAAATTTGATGGTTCAATACGCATCAACAGAAAACGGGGAGTCATTCTGTTGTGAGATGCATGCAGAGATGGAAGGGCTAATGGCGCGATTTTATCATTCAGTGGTACGAAATGAAAGTTTTTAACGACCCCAATGATCCTCAGCTCAATTTCACCACTCTCAACACCCCAGGTTATTTTCTCGCCGACACCTGCATCCCTGCCCATCAGTTTTAAAAATTCCTGGTTTATCACCACACCATCCCGCTCCGCGGGTGGCAGATATTTTGAAAACTCTTTCCCCTCAACAAACTCAATATTTAATGCTTTGCAAAAATCATAATCAATATTGCTGAAATAAACCAGTGTTTTGTCTTCCGGATTTTTACCGGTCCAGCTAATCGATGCCGTGTTGCTATATATTCCTGTTGGTAGCGATGCGCCACCGGTTATTGAATATTGTCCGTGGATTTTAGAGAGACTCTCTTTCAGCGCATAGTAGTTTTTTTCTGATCCTCCTTTGAGTTCCAGGACTATTATATTCTCTGTAGCCATACCATGATTCGTTGTTTTCATAAATTTAAGCTGCCTGAGAATAACAGTCATCAGTACTATCAATGTTACGGACAAAATGAACTGGAAAACCACAAAAATTCTGCGAAGCGATACAGTCTTTCCTTTTTCTGCAATGTACCCTGTAAAAATAGAGGCTGTATTTATCGAAGCAACCCGGGATGCAGGATAACCTCCGCCGATGAGCCCTGTAAAAAAGATTATGGCCAGGAGAATCACGAAAGTGCTGCTTCTGTAAAATATGCTGATATCCAGTGTTTTATTGAAGATCAGGTTAAACCAGGGTAACAGCACTACCGCAAGGGTAAATGCAAGAACAAGAGCGATTATACACATGATAAAGTACTCCACAAGGAACTGATTAATAATACAATTCCGGTTTGCTCCTGCAGCTTTTCTGATCCCTATCTCTTTTGCTCTGCCAAAAGTGCCTGCGACCGACAGGCTAAGAAAGTTCATGCATGCCACAATCAGAATCAACAATGCAATACCCGAAAATATCAAAATCGATTTCATTCGGTCTCCACCACTATAATATGGTGAGAATCGAACATCCTTCATCTGGACCAGCGAAAATTCGGGAGCTTGTTGATTCTGGCTCTTTTCTTTAACGAAATCTTTAATTTTTCGATTCAGGCCGGTCCAATCTGATTTGCTGTTTAACAGGATGAACGTATAAGGGCTATTCCATAACCATGCAGGCTTCCATCCACGTTTTAAATTCTGTGCCATGAAATACTCGTATGAAATGAGCAGCTCCGGATTTATTGTCGAGTTGCCAGGTGCTTTCCTGAAAACACCGGACACATTAAACAGATCCTGGTTATTCAGGAGCAATGACTTCCCAACCGGGTTTTCATCCCCAAAATATTTTTTTGCAATATCTTCGGATATAGCTATCTTATTCGGATCGCTGAGGATAGTATGCTTATCCCCTTCGATGACTGGGAAGGTGAAAATATCAAAGAAATCAGGATCAACATACCTTAAGCTTTTTTCAAAGAAGGTAATGTCCATATAATTAATCATTACTTCACCCGCACTTTGATACCGTGATGCATGCACAACTTCAGGGAATTCTTCCTTGATTGCAGCTGCCAGTAAATGCGGGGTACTGTTACCACGCCATTTTTTATTATTGAAGTACTGATCGTTGACAACCCCGTAAATTCTGTCATAATTTTTATTAAAAGAGTTGTAACTGAACTCGTCCATAACCCATAAGGCGATTAAAATAAAGCTCGCCATGGCAATGGCAAGTCCCGAAACATTAATAATAGAAAAACCCGGTTTTTTCCTGATGTTCCGGAAGGCGATTATAAGATTGTTCTTAAGCATAATTGCACTCCTTTCTGTCAAATTCGCTTGATTTGTTCGTCTGACTGATTACTTATGTATTGCTATTTAGTTACACCAAGGATTAACATTTGCATTAAACCGACGTAATTCACCTGTTAAATGCCAATTTCGAACAATGAGATACAAATGTGTTTTCGGGATGTTAGTGCACTGGTAATAACCGGTCAGTTTTGTATTTAAACTTTATTATATTTGATGGCTTTCATAATAAATACTTCATAAGACTTCATCATGCATAAGTTAAACGATTTTCTTATTATGCTCGATGGTTACATCGGCGGGCATCCTTGGTTTGTAATACTTTTGCTGGGAACAGGAATATTCTTTACATTTTACCTCCGCTTTCCCCAGATCAGGTATTTCAGACACGCTATCGATGTTGTGAAAGGAAAATACGATCATCACCTTGATACCGGCGACACTTCTCATTTCCAGGCTCTTTCCACTGCACTCTCCGGCACAGTCGGTACCGGGAATATTGCAGGTGTTGCACTTGCTATTCATCTCGGTGGTCCCGCAGCGCTTTTCTGGATGCTTGTAACAGCTGCCATTGGCATGTGTACCAAGATGGTTGAAGTTCTTATCTCTCATAAATACCGTGACGTACTACCTGACGGAACTGTATCAGGAGGACCAATGTACTATATGAAGAAACGGCTTAATATCACCACCAAAAACGGAAAAATAATAAAAACAGGAGCATGGATCGGAGGTTTTTTTGCCTGCGCAACAGTTCTTTCAAGCTTCGGAACCGGCAGCCTGCCGCAGATTAACAGCATCTCAAACTCTATCTTTGCCACTTTCGGGATAAACCACATGCTGACTGGAGCCATTCTATCCATTATCCTGGCTCTCATCATTATAGGAGGCATAAAGAGGATCGCACAGGTAACAGAGAAACTGGTTCCGGGAATGGCAATTTTTTATTTCATTGGAGCAATCCTGGTGATTGGCACGAACTATGAAAATATTATACCTTCATTTGTTTCATTGTTTTCGACTGTTTTCACCGGAACAGCCGCAACAGGCGGCTTCCTCGGGGCAACTGTTGCTTTTGCAATCAACAGGGGAGTGAACAGGGGATTGTTTTCTAATGAATCAGGACAGGGATCCGCACCGATTGCACATTCAGCCGCGCGTGCTCCCGAACCGGTTTCTGAAGGGATGGTGGCAATTCTCGAACCATTCATCGATACAATCATTATCTGTACGTTAACCGGAATGGTGATACTGTCTTCTGGTGTTTGGACACAGAAGATAGAAAACCAGTTTCAGACTGCCGATATGGTATTCCTTGGTCAGAAATACGAAGAGAACAATCCAGAACAAAAGCAGATAATAGTCGATTACATGCTGCATGACAAAGCATTACCATTGTATACAGGCCAGTTGAATATTGAGAATGGCAGGATGACAAATGATCTGACATTGATCGTTTCCCGATCGGTCGCAGAGGATTTTATTATTACCGAGAATAAAAATCCCTATAGTGGAACAATTGAAGTCTCTAACGGGAAATGGCAGCCTTCACCTTCTATGAACGCAACAGGAAAATCGCTGGTACATAGTGCACAGCTTACCACTGAAGCTTTCAGGCACAGCATCCTGGGGGATTGGGGGAAGTACGTTGTTTCAATCGGCCTTCTTCTTTTCGCTTTCTCCACTGCTATATCCTGGTCATATTATGGAGACAGGGCACTTACTTACCTTGCAGGTCCAAAGTATGTCATTTATTACAGGATAATTTTCGTGATTGCATTCTTCATCGCTTCTTTTACCGATACAACCATAATCTGGTCTCTTTCATACCTTGCAATAGCCTTTATGACTGTACCGAATCTTATTGGACTCTGGATTCTCAGAAAAGAGATAAAATCAACAATAACAGAATACTGGGCCGTTGTTGCATTAAAACATCCGGAAGATCGAATGTCAAAAAGATACAGAAAAAACGGAGGTAAACTATAATTCCGACAGATACTTTGAATATACTGAGCCGCCTTTTATTTTTCTACTACCGAATCATATATTGCCTGTAGGATATTCGATCTTATATTCATATCAGACAGCTTATTGTTTTCCCTGGTCGGATAAACTCTGTTACAGAGGAATACGTAGCTTATTTCATATTCTGGATCGACCCAAACGAATGTCCCTGTATAGCCTGAATGCCCGAAGCTTGATGGAGAAACACTTTTTGCCGGATATGCTTCCTTCTGTGTCAGCTCTGAGTTGTTAAGCAATGGTTTGTCGAAACCGAGTCCGCGACGGTTCTTATTCCCGGGGAACTGCACTTTAGTATACTCTTCCATTACTTTCCTGTCGATTATCTGTTCCCCGCCATATTCTCCCATTCTCCTGTAAAGCTCCATGAGTTTCATCAGGTCGTTTGCTGTTGCAAACAAGCCGGCATGTCCTGAAATACCTCCAAGCATTGCAGCGCCTTCGTCATGAACAGTACCATGAAGAAGCTGTCTTCTGAAAAGAGAATCATATTCCGTGGGTACTATACGTGACAGATTATACTTCAGGTAAGGATTGAAACCAACATCATATGCTCCTATTTTATGATAGATGTTTTCAGTTACAAATTCATACCATTTCTGACCGGTAAGCTTCTCAATAATTTCCGGGGCAATAATAAAGGTAAGATCGGAGTAAACATATTTTTTCTCACCCATCGGGCTCTTTTTTATCTCCTTAAAAATCTTTTTCCTGTAGTTCTTATTTATATATAATCCTTCGGCAACCTCAAGCGGGTATTTTTCGGAATATTCCGAATCGAATACTCTCTTCCTGAAATCACCGTCTTTCTTTACTGTGGATTTCCAGAAAGCGATCCATGCTGTGAGACCTGCCTGGTGAGTCAGGAATTCTCTCATCATGATATCACCTTTATTACTGTTTTTAAAATATGGCAGATATGTACCCAGTGTTCTCATCAGGCGAAAATTTGCCCTGGCTTTGCAGAAGCATAAGTCCGGCAAGCGTTGAAGATACTTTTGTGACTGAGGCAAGGTCGTACAGATCATCCTCTCTTACAGGTATCCTGTTTTCGTAAGTATGATAGCCGTATGTTTTCTGGAATACGACAACGCCTTTTCTTGCAACCATCACTTCACATCCCGGGAATGCCCTTGCCGCGAGTCCGGCTTCAGCAATAGAATCGATTTTGCTTTCCAGGAGTTCTGATGAAATTCCTGTGCTCTCGGGAATGCCATACTGGAGCCTGGTATGGGGTGTGGTTGTCAGGCCGAAACCTGAAGGCCAGTCATTGTTTATGGTTACAGGCAGTTTTCCTGAAGCTCCGATGCCACCAAAAATGAGTTGTGCCGAGAGATCCTCTGTGAAGTCATTTTCCTGGTAGGCGAGGAGAACCGCACCGGCATTTGAAACTGCCGGTACTCTTTCAAGCGCATAAGGATTACCGAACCATGTAACAATGCTGCTGTCAGCTTTTGTTAATTCTTCAAGAATTGTATTAAGTCCGGGCTTAATTCCGAATCCTGTCACAGGTCTCTGATCAAGGCCGAAGACCCCGGTTATGATAAGGTCGTAACCTTTGATTTTCCGAAGTAGAGGATTTGTACTGGCTGTATCTTCAGGATTTATAAAATAATGGTCTGCGGGAAAATATTTTCCAAGTCTCTGCTGAAACATTGTCATCTCTTTCCTGTTGATAGCAACGGTTGCTATTTTTTTATCCTTCATGTACCTTACAGGAAGAAGGTCACTTTCGTTCTTTATAAGTGTCAGAGCGTTGGCATACAGCTCTCTTATGAGAGCAACAGTTTCCGGGGAAGAGAGCTCAGCTTCAAGCCCGGTCAATTGTATTTCTTTTTTTTCATTCAAACCTGCCC
Source organism: uncultured Bacteroidota bacterium (assembly GCA_963744745.1). GTDB lineage: Bacteria > Bacteroidota > Bacteroidia > Bacteroidales > VadinHA17 > LD21. Next base: position 1,944,834 of record CAVUVD010000014.1, read on the forward strand.
AGTATTTTGCTGCAAGCACCTTCATGCATTTTTCATTTATTAATGCTTCGGGAATTAAACCTTTCCTGATTTTATCAACAACCAGCTTGATCGTCAGTTCAGGATCTGTCACATACTCCAGGACATCCATTCCTGAGGCTAGTGCTATTGATTCTGCTTCTCCTGCCGTAAAATATTTCGTCAGGGCGCCCATGTTCATGGCGTCGGAAACTAGCCAGTCCGTTAAAGTCAAGTTCGTCTTTCAGAAGGCCGGTGAGTATTGGTTTAGAGAGAGTCGAAGGTAATCCTGGAGTTGAATCGAGAGTGGGAATACTTAAATGTCCGGGCATAACTCCTGATACTCCTTCGCTGATGAGCTTCCGGAAGGGAATAAGCTCAATTGAATCGAGCCTTTCCCTTGAATGTCTTATTACGGGAAGATCGAGATGCGAATCGGTTTCTGTATCACCATGTCCGGGGAAGTGTTTTGCAACCGCAAAGATGCCATTATCCTGCATTCCTTTCATGTAAAGGGATGCTTTTGCAGATACATTGAAAGGATTCTCCCCGAAAGACCTGTAGTTGATTACAGTATTTTTCTTATTGTTATTCACATCTGCCACCGGAGCAAGGTTCACGTTAATGCCTGCCCTGTGAAACTGTGCGGCAACAGCTTCCCCCATCCTGTATATCAATGAATCATTCTGAATAGCTCCGAGCGTCATCTGATAAGGGAATCTCACAACATTTTTAAGTCGCATACCCGCGCCCCATTCACCATCCATCCCGATCATAAGAGGAACTTTCGAGATTTTTCTGAAATAATTGATCATTTCAGTCTCTTTGACCGGTTCATCCTGGAAAAAAATCAGTCCGCCTATTCCTGTTTTCTGTATCAGGTTGCTGAGATTTACTTCATATTCCAGATCCCTGTTTGAGAAAGCCGCAAGCCAAATGAGCTGAGCTACTTTCTGCTCAATGTTAAGTGTTTTATATACCGAATCAACCCAGGGATGATCGATATATTTCATGAATGGGGGCTGCGGCCTGTGAAAAACCGGTAGTCAATGACAATGTCAGGATGAATACTGCAATCAATCTTTTCATGATACGGGCAATATGACTTAATTAAATGTATTAACCGGGAATAAGATTCCTTCTAATGCGATTTGAAATATTTCTTGTATATCTCCATATTCCTGTCAAGGAGTGCGACTGAAACTTCATGAGCCTTAATGCTGTTCTTCGATTCCAGGGCTTTTATCAGTTCCCCCTGGTATTTCAGGGTGTATTCTTTCTCTCCTTCGATATTTCCATAAATCAGATTCCTCATCCTTGGCAGCAATGAGTATACCGGTTCCATACTGATAATAACTATCGGGTTTCCGGTTGCTTTTGACAAATTCATGTGGAACCTGTTTATGAGGTCCACCTCAAGTTGCGTATTATCCGGATCGCACCGGCGAAGATCCGACTGGTTCTCCTGAAGGGTGATTATGTCAGCCTCTGTCCTGTTTACAGATGCAAGCCTTGCAATTTCAGGCTCAAAGAGTCTTCTAACTTCAATAATTCTGATTATAAGATCGGAATTGAACCTGAGATCATAGAACAGATGCAGTGAATTGATCGCATCCTCGATCTTGAGTTCGGTGACATAGATACCGCTTCCTTTTCTTATGTCGAGGAGTCCGCGGGCGCTCAGTCTCCTGAGAGCTTCCCTCAACGCCGTTCTGCTGACAGCGAATTGCGCGCAGAGCTCTTTTTCAGAGGGCAGCTTTTCACCGGGGATCAGCTTTTTTTCCCTTATTGCTTCCTCGACCTTTCTTTCAATTCTCTGGCTTAATGTAATACCGGTACCGATCTTACTGAAAATATCTTCCATAACTGCATTACTTGTAATTCTCCTTATAAAACTCGAGAGCTTTCTTCACAGAACCTTGCTGCAGTAAGAGTATTTTTGCCGCATCGCGCTGTATATTGAGTTCTTCAACGATCATCCGTATGCCTCTTTCGACAAGCTTTTTATTTGTAAGCTGCATATTCACCATCTTATTGCCTTTGATCCTTCCCAGCTTTACCATTACCGTTGTGGTGATCATGTTCAAAACCATTTTCTGGGCAGTACCTGCTTTTAGCCTTGTACTGCCGGTAATAAATTCAGGTCCGACGACCACAACTATCGGAACATCAGCCACTTCAACAATACTGCCTTTTGGATTGCACGTTATGCAACCTGTAAGTATGCCTTTCTCTCTTGCTTTCCTTAATCCGCCAATTACATATTGTGTTGTTCCGGAGGCAGCGATACCGACAACAGTGTCCTTAGTGTTTATATTGAATATTTCAAGTTCTTTCCATGCTTTGTCAGGGTCGTCTTCTGCAGATTCGACTGCTTTTCTCAGCGCTGTTTCGCCACCAGCAATAAGACCAATCACCATTGTGTCGGGTACTCCGAAAGTCGGAGGAACTTCAGAAGCATCGAGAACCCCAAGTCGCCCGCTTGTACCTGCACCGAGATAAAAAAGTCTGCCTCCGCGTTGCATTCTGCTTACAATCCGTGTAATTAAATCTTCAATATGTGGTATGGCCTCTTTAACGGCAAGATGAACTTTTGAATCTTCCTCGTTGATATTTGTCAGGATTTCACCAACAGACATCTTTTCTATATTATCGAAATGTGAGGATGATTCGGTAATGCTTATCTGAGGATTGGATTTGTCGGAAACCTTCATTAAAAAAATATTTTTTAAAAATTCGTGCAAGATAATTTATTCTTTGTTAATTCCCCCAATGTGATATTTGACAAGGTCCTGCATGGGAGCAAGCACTATCTTACCGGGTAAAAGTTGGTTTATTATCAGTCTTTCCCGGAGGCATTCCTGGAAATGGAATGCGATACTGCCGGTAAAATTTACAGGAAGATTTTTTGCTTCAGGATATTGATTTATGTTTCGTATTATGAATTCGTCGAAACTTGAATCGACTATCTCCCTCAATTCGGGGACTGAAATATTGGCAGAAATGAATTTGGCAAATTGTCCCAGGAACCTGTTAGGAAAAGGTTTTGTATAAACATTCTCCAGGATTTCAGTCCGTGTAATCTTATAAGTATCGAAAAAGCAATCTCTTATATGTTCAGGTACTTGTCGCTTCAATACCCCTGTCAGTAGCTTTCTGCCAAGTACAGCGGCACCACCTTCATCGCCGAGAATGTATCCCAGTGGTGCCACATTCGATATTATCTCACTTCCGTCATAGTAGCAGGAATTTGATCCTGTCCCCATAATACAGGCAATGCCGGGTATTCGCATGCAAAGAGACCTCGCGGCTCCAAGCAGATCACTGCCGACAAATACCAGCCGGGGTGAAAAATACTTTTCCAGAGCTTCACTTACTGTTTTGTTTTTGGACTCACTGTTACACCCGGTACCATAATACCAGATAAAATCAGGTTCCAGCTGGTGCATTCCGGATAATTCATGTTTGAGCATTGAAAGGATATCTTCCGTACTCATAAAATATGGATTGATCCCCGATGTAAAAACCGATTTACCAGGATTTTCTTTCCTGATTAAGCACCATTCAGTCTTCGTGGATCCACTATCTGCTATAAGTATCATTTCTGATATGAAATTCAAATTCATGACAAAAGTAGTTTTTTTTGTCAGATCTTTATGTAAGATGTATGACAAATACAAATAACTGTTAATTTATCCTATAAGAAATATTCTTAATCAATTGATAATAAGATATTAAAAAAAATGTGTAAAAAAAATTTTGATTATATTATCTTCAATTGTTAGATTTGTAACATATAATACAAGTACATGAAATTACTATTCCTGATAGTTTCATTCATAATTCTTCAATTTGCAGAAAAGACTCAGGTATTATATTCCGATAAACCAGGAACATATCTTACATTCATACTGCTGACGGATCTTCATGTTACCCCGGGAGCTGCAAGCGATTCTGCATTACACCGGATTGTAGATGAAATAAATTGCACAACAGCAGATTTTGTGGTTGTTACGGGCGATCTGACAAATTCAGGCTCGGATGAGGAGCTATCTGCGGTAAAACGGGAACTGGACAGGATAATCATCCCGTGTTATGTAATTCCAGGAAATCATGAAACCAACTGGTCGGAATCAGCAGGAATGAGAATCAACGAAATGTGGGGTGATGACAAGTTCATTGCAAGGCACAAAGGTTTCCTGCTGGCAGGCGTTAGCACGGGCCCTTTCATGAAGATGGGTGATGGCGTTGTAAAGAAGGAAGATATTTACTGGCTCAAAAAGGGACTCAGTGAAAAAAAGGAGAATGAAACTTTAATTGCGTTTACCCATTATCCTTTGAATGAAGGTCTGAGTAACTGGTTTGATATTACCAGTGTGCTTAAATCAGCAGGGTGCAGGATTGTTTTCTGCGGACATGGTCATAGCCTGAAATTATTCAATTTCGACGGAATACCCGGGATAATGTGCAGGTCTGTAATCCTGGGAAAATCCCCTTTACCCGGATATAATATAATTCACCTCAGGAACGACAGTGTAATTGTAAATAATAAGCAGCTTGGATCAGAGCAGGGTAAATTTTTTGCAGGTTTTAATTATAAATCACCAGATACCCTCAAATTCTTGCCGGTTTCACCGCGTCCTGATTTTTCTCTGAATAAAAACTACACAAATTACCGGATCATTTCGCAATTCAGTGATTCTTCATCTGTTTTCACCGGACCATGCATTGCAGGTGACTCGATAATCGTTTATGGAAACTCTTCCGGAATATTGAAAGCAATAAACCGGTATTCAGGTAAAGTTTTATGGGAAAGAAAGGTCGCCGCTCCGGTTTTTTCAACACCTGTGTATTCAGCAGGAATGGTTTTGGCCGGAACAGTTGATGGAAGGATCATTGGGATTGAAAGCAAGAACGGAGATTTATTATGGTCAATTTCTACAGGGTCACCTGTACTGTCGGAAGGAGTTACCGACGGGGATTATTTATATATCGGTGGAGGCGCCAGGGATTTCTTAAAAATAGAATGTAAAAGTGGAAAGATTGCCTGGAAATACTCTTTCGTCGAGGGACAGATACAGGGAAGTGCAACGCTCTCCAGATCATCAGTGTTTTTCGGGGCCTGGGACAGGCATTTCTATTGCCTCGACAGGGAAACCGGCAAGTTGAGATGGAAATGGAACAATGGTAAATCACAGGTGCTCTATTCCCCGGGTAATATTTATCCTGTCAGTTCCGGGAACAGGGTCTTTATTGTTGCACCTGACCGGTTCATGACAGCCATCGATGAAATTTCGGGTAAAGAAATTTGGAGGACAGGCCGGCATATGGTCAGGGAATCAATGGGCGCCAGCCCTGATGGATCAGTGATCTATGCAAAACTGATGAACGATACAATTATCGCAGTCTCAGCAAAAAAAGATATCGCGGTTACCGAATGGAAAGTTGATGCTGGTTTTGGATATGAGCATAATCCCTGTCCAATGACTGCTACTGGGAAAATGATACTTGCAGGAACACGCGACGGGGTGATTATTGCAATTAATCCCGTCACACATGCTGTAATGTGGAAATATAAGGCAGGAAATTCTTCGGTAAACAAAATTGTTGTCAATAAAAATGGCATGATTTGGTGCACGCTTGTAGAGGGAATTATAGTAGGGATTGAAAGCAGTTAATTGATAACCAATTATATAATCAAATATTATTTAACTAATAAACCAAAACCTCTAATCATGAAAATTCTTAAAACAGCCTTTTGCTTTGCCCTGATGTGGATAGGAGCATCAGTTTATGGCCAGGGTATTTCGGGCATTGTGATTGACAACAGCAACAATAGTCCTGTTGTCGGAGCCAATGTCACTGTAACAGGTACAACAGCTGGAGCTATGACTGACAGCGAAGGAAGATTTACTCTCGCATTACCGTCAGGTTCAAATGAGATCCAGGTTTCTTTCATTGGGTATATTTCCCAGAAAATAAACGTTAAACCAGGCGGCACTTATAGTATTGCGTTGGAGCCTGATATTGCTACTCTGAGTGAAGTTGTAGTAGTAGGTTATGGTACACAAAGAAAAGCCAATCTTACAGGTTCTGTTTCTTCAGTTGATTCTAAAGTACTGGAAGCAAGACCTATCGCTGATGTGGGTCGCGGATTGCAGGGCACGATGCCAGGTCTGACAGTAACAGTACCCAGCGGTGAGATTGGATCAGATCCTCTTTTAAAGATCAGGGGTCAAATCGGATCATACAGAGGCCAGTCATCGCCTCTCATCCTGGTTGATAATGTTGAAATTCCATCAATGCAACTTCTCAATCCTGAAGATATTGAATCAATCTCCATTCTAAAGGATGCAGCATCAGCCTCAATCTATGGTGCAAAAGCAGCGTTTGGAGTTGTCCTTATTACGACTAAAAAAGGAGCAAAGACTGAAAGTGTAAATGTTTCTTATAACGGGAACTGGTCATTTCAGAACATTTCGAAGAAGATGGAAATGGCTGGGATTGACGGAATGGAATATTCTTTAGCCGCTGTAGAACGGGTAGGTGGAACAGTAGCAGGAGCATTCTGGTATGTGACCCGTGAAGGTTATGAAAGGGCAAAGTTGTGGCAGGAAAACTGGGCCGGGAAAGTGAATCCCGAGGATCCAATGGTGTATGGCCGTGACTGGTATGTGGATGCAAATAACAGGAAGATAGGATTACGAATGTATGATCCTTACGATTATATGGTTAAAGAATGGTCGCCTACCCAGACCCATAATCTATCAGTATCAGGAAAAAGCGGCAAAACTGAATATAATATCAGCACAGGTCTGCTTGACCAGACCGGGATGATCAAACCTTCAAAAGCTGATGATTTTAAGAGATATAATGGCACAATCAGGTTGAATACAGAGGTAAATAAGTATTTAAGGATTTATTCCGGTGCGATGTATTCCAATAGAAACAAGAGATATGCTTATGCAACAAACTCAACAACTGCCGATCCATGGCTTTACCTTTACAGGTGGGCAGCAACATACCCGATGACTACTGAAGATGGTGATCCGATAAGGAATCCGGCATACGAAATGTCAGCAGCCAATACAGCATTTCAGAAAACTAATTACCTGAGCATGAATGGCGGGATTGAGATTACACCTGTAGCAAACTGGAAAATAAATCTTGACTATACTCATGCAAACCAGGGATATTTAACAAAGAGACCAGGGACAAGATTTACTGCACGTGACAGCTGGAGTGCACCTGTTGTAAAAAATGATGGCGCGGGAAACCCGATTTATGTAAATGATGCAGGAGAAGAGGTCCCTGCCGGCACCGCAGGAGCCATGAGGGCTTATCAATTGAATAAATGGACATATACAAGCATTGGAGCCAATCCTGATCATGTTTACCAGTATTCCAAAAATGATGTCTGGAACACTCTTAACCTGAAGACCACTTATGATATGAATATAAATAATGTTCATAAAATCTATACCATGCTAGGAATGAACAGGGTAGCGTATGATAATACTTATAACTGGTCACAGATAACCCAGCTGGTCGATTATGGAAATCCTCAGTTCGACCTTGCATATGGTACTCAGACAACAAGCGGCGGTGAATACTGGGAATCGCAGCTCGGCTTCTTCGGACGCCTGAATTATGTTTTCAGTGAAAAGTACTTGTTCGAAGGAAACCTCAGATATGATGGAACTTCCAAGTTTCCAACAGATCTGAAATGGAGATGGTTCCCGTCTTTCTCAGCCGGTTGGAGAGTTAATGAGGAATCCTGGATGGAATGGTCAAAACCGGTTCTCAGCGCCCTGAAGCTTCGTGCTTCCTGGGGAGTCATTGGCGACCAGACGGTATCTAATTCACTGTATGTACCGACAATGACAGGTTCTCAGAGTTCCTGGCTTGTTTCAGGCGCAAAGTTATATCAGTTCAGCACACCCGGTGCTGTGTCTGAATCAGTCACATGGCAGGATATAACATCTCTCAACTATGGATTTGATGCCCGGTTTCTTAATAGTAAACTTGGCCTCTCACTGGAATGGTTTATCCGTGATACAGAAAACATGATCGTGCCACAGGAAGGATTGGCAACAACCTTCGGTACAACAGCGCCACAAAGTAATTTCGGATCATTGAGAACTAAAGGATTTGAGTTTCAGGCTGATTTCAATCATCAATTTCAGAATGGGATTGGGATAAACATTATAGCTACATTGTCAGATGCCACTACTGAAATCACCAAATTCGGATCGACAAATATTATTGACAACTGGTACGTTGGAAAAACCTATGGTGAAATTTGGGGATATGAGACTGACAGGTTATACCAGGCAGATGATTTTGCTTATGCTGCCAATGGAAGTCTTATCCCGGTTCAGGTTACAAATCCGGGTGGTGCAAGATATACAATTAACCAGCTTGCTGACGAATCGGCTCCTACCCAGGGCAGGCTTCAGGCAGGAAATTTCAGATATGGACCTGGTGATGTTAAATTCAAGGACCTGAATGGTGATGGCTTTATTACCCCGGGTAACCGTCTTATCAGGGATGCAGAAGGGAATGCTGATTATGGAGACCTTAAGGTAATTGGAAACAGGACTCCGCGTTTCCTGTACAGCTTACGTACTGATCTGAATTATAAAGGATTTGATTTCTCTGTTTTCTTGCAGGGTGTTGGCAAGAGAGAAGTTTGGGGTGACGGATTCCTGGCAATCCCGGGGTACTATTCTGCCAATGGTGCAATGCCGCAGGCTTTTGCCGGTGATTTCTGGAGGGAAGACAGAACTGGTGCCTTCTACCCACGACCTTACGATCTTGCAGGAAGTAACAATACTCTTAATATGGTTCCACAGACAAAGTACCTGCTCAATATGGCATATTTAAGATTCAAGAATATAACATTGGGCTATAATCTTCCCCTGAGTCTTATTAACAAGGTGAATGTCTCCCGTTTGAGAATTTACGCTTCACTCGAGAACTTCTTGACATTCGATCACCTTGGTACATTGCCGGTTGATCCTGAAGAGATCGAAGGTTATTCAATGTGGAATGATGAAAATTATAACATGTCACGCTCCGGTGTTGGCGTTCCTACTTTCAAATCCGCATCTTTCGGAGTACAGTTAACCTTCTAATACCTGAAATCATGAAAAAGTATTTATTTATAATATTCACTATCACAATTTTTGTAACGGCAGGTTGCGAAAAGTTCCTCGACAGACCTCCTCTTACATCGACAGATGACGACAGATACTGGACTTCTGAAAATAACCTCCGTCTGTTCGCCAATAGTTTTTATGCCAATTATTTTGTTGGTTATAACTCGGGTTGGGGAATTGCTTATGCTCCTCTCCGCGGTTATTATTTTGCCGATGATTTTACATCATCAGGAAAGCAAACAAGCTTTGATACACAAGCACCTGAAAATATGCAGGAGACAAAAGAAGATCCGCTCATGTTGCTCAGGTATTCCGGTCCTCAATGGAATTTTGCCTGGGTTCGCAAATCGAACCTGTTCCTCGACAGGATAGAGTCTATGAAGGATGTTAATATTACTCCTGAAGTATATAATCACTGGAGTGCAGTAGCACGTTTCTTCAGAGGATATGAATACAGCAGGCTTGTAAGTGTTTTTGGAGATGTTCCATATTTTGACAAGCCTATGAAAGATACTGAAACGGAGCTCATGTTCAGGGATCGTGACAGCAGGATTTTAATAATGGATAAGGTCTACGATGACTTTGAATATGTCATGGCTAATATGCGTTTAACAGATGGTTCAGCTCAGTATCTTAACCGGTATATTGCCGCAGCTTTTATTTCCAGGTTCATGTTATTCGAAGGCACCTGGCAGAAATACCATTTAAACAATAACGAAAAAGCTCAGAAATACCTTGAGCAGGCAATACGGGCAGCCGATATTGTCAGGTTATCAGGAAGATACTCATTTACAAGTAATTTCCGTGCACTCTTCGGATCAGAGGATCTGTCTTCTAATAAGGAAGTAATAATGTACAGGGCTTATGATGCTGCACTTGGTGTCACTCACCATGTCGCTTCGTACTCCAATACGACAGAGAGTCAGAATCCGTCTGCCAATCTTGATCTTGCCAAATCTTTCATTTGTTACGACGGATTGACATTCAACAGCTCAACTGTTCCCAATGCTGCAGTATTCGACATAAGAAATATGGTAACAACAAGGGATTCACGTTTTGAAGCTACATTCTGGGATGCACCCAAGAAGGAAGCCTCAACACTTCTTTATGCATGCAAGTTCATCGACAGGGTAGGACCTACTTTTTATGGTGGAACATATCCTTCACAATATGGTTCTATGACAAATACCAACGATGCACCTGTAATCAGGCTTGCAGAAGTTGTTCTGAACTGGGTCGAGGCTAAAGCTGAGCTGGCAACACTAGGAGGATCGCCTGTTACACAAGCTGACATCAATGCATCAATCAATGCCATCCGGAATCGTCCGCTCGACGCAACCGCTATAGCCAAGGGAATTCATAAGACAGAACCACTCACCCTGGCAAGCCTGCCAAATGATCCGGAACGCGATCCTGATGTGTCGGCTCTGCTGTGGGAAATCAGGAGGGAGCGCAGAATGGAATTTGTTTTCGAACATACGCGTCTGCTGGATATTAAACGCTGGAAAAAAATCAGTTACATGGATGTAAATACCAATCCCGATCTTCATCTTGGTCTCTGGATAAACTTCCAGACTGAGTTTCCTGAATGGCTTGTGAAAGCCAAAGAGGGAATCCTCAAAGTGAAAAAAGCAGATGGAGCAATCGTTACATACAACGGTACAAATGGTGCAAATATGGTTGGATACTATATTCCTGAGAATATCTCTGCAAGGGATGCGTTCACAACCAGGGTTTACCTGTCTCCCGTTGGTAATACCCAGATAAATCAATATAGAGAAAAGGGGTATACACTTACACAAACCCCTGGATGGTGATTTCAGTTAGGAGGATTATCAGGGAGCACTGTAAAAGGTGCTCCTTTTTCTTGTTATTTTGTATATAGGTTCTCATTATTTCAGATATGGCAAAAAAAGCAGGCAGGCTGGTTTCCCTTGATATATTCAGAGGTATTACTGTCGCATTTATGATAATAGTGAATACTCCCGGAAGCTGGGAGTATGTTTATCCTCCCCTTCGCCACGCCGAATGGCACGGCTGCACACCAACCGATCTGGTTTTTCCGTTCTTTCTTTTTATTGTTGGTGTATCGATATGGTTTTCAATGCAGAAATATGGCCAGGAATTGAACACGGGTTCCGTCTTCAGAATTCTCAGAAGAACCCTGACGATTTTCCTTTTGGGTCTCTTCCTTACGATTTTCCCTTATTTTTTCAGCAGGGATTACTCTCAGCTGAGAATAATGGGCGTTCTGCAGAGGATTGCGCTCACATATGGCATTGGAGCCCTGATCTGCCTTGCTGTCAGACGTGAATTCCTCTGGGTGGTTCTGCTGATTATTCTTCTTGGTTACTGGGCTGTTATGGCGTTTTTTGGCGGGGTGGACCCTTATAGCCTCGAAAATAACTTCGCCGGAAAGGTTGACCTTGCACTTTTAGGCGCCAGCCATATTTACAAGGGTTTTGGTCTGCCATTCGAACCCGAAGGCCTTTTAAGCACACTCCCTGCAGCAGGAAATGTTATCATCGGATATTTTGCGGGCGGAATAATTGGAAAAGGCCCGTATAAATCTGCCGATGCTCTTAAATTGTTCCTTATCGGCCTGGCTGGTGTCGGTGCAGGCATTCTCTGGAACCTGTTTTTCCCGATTAACAAACCTCTGTGGACTAGTTCCTATGTTTTATATACTTCAGGTATAGCAATGGCTTTTCTGGCACTGGTCTTCTGGATCTCTGATGTTGGGGAAATGTCAGCCTGGGGCAAATTTTTCATGGTCCTGGGAACCAATGCATTGTTTGCTTTTTTTCTCTCTGGTATCTGGACCAAAACCATGCTTTATATTATTAAAATTCCATCAGGGGATGATCGTGTCTCATTATATACCTGGATATATAAGAATATTTGTGTTCCGGTGGCCGGGAACCTGAACGGAAGCCTGATGTTTGCACTTATGCAGTTATTGCTTATCTGGTCATTGGTACTGATCCTCTACAGAAAGAAGATTTTTATCAGATTGTAATATCATCAGGAAGGATATTGTATCATATCTTTGAGTATTATTTAAATCAACTAATCATGATTACAGGAAAGCTGTCATCTGTAGAGAAAGCCTTTTTTGCCCGCTCGGGAAGGAAGGAGTGGTCAACAAGACTCCCATATGTTATTGTGAAGAATTTCCCTGAACTGGGTCTCCTTACTTCATTGAGGTTTTTGGAATGGGTTTCATCCAACCCTGAAGGGGTGATCAGTCTTCCGACAGGTAAGACTCCGGAGTATTTCATCAAATGGACAACACGTTTTCTGGCTGACTGGAAGAATAAGGAAAATCAGAGATTGATGAGAGATAATGGTCTGGAAATACAAAAGCCATCTCTGATGGGGTTGAACTTTGTTCAGATAGATGAGTTTTACCCGATAGATCCTGCCCACCATAACAGCTTCTATGATTATGTCAAGCAATATTATATTGAAGGATTTGGACTTGATCCGAAAAAGGCTTTGCTAATTAATTCAGAAGAAATTCCTCTTGCCGAAGGACAGCATTATTCCACCGTATTTCCCGATGGCGTGATTGACCTGTCTCTAAGGAACAGGGAGCCCCGGAATTCTGCAGAGCGACTCCAGCAGGCTTCAATTTTCAGAATTGATAACTGGTGCACAGAATATGAGAACCGTGTGAAGGAACTCGGTGGAATCGGATTCTTCCTGGGAGGAATTGGCCCCGATGGTCATATTGCATTCAATACCAAAGGTTCTGATCATAATTCGACAACAAGACTTACTGCAACGAACTTCGAGACCCAGGCAGCTGCAGCAGGCGATCTTGGAGGAATAGAAATATCGAGGATCAGAAAGGTTATCACAATCGGTCTTGGAACCCTCACTCATAATCCTGACGGTGTTTCTGTGATCTTTGCTGCAGGTGAGTCAAAGGCTCAGGTTGTAAGGAATGCACTCGAGAGTGCTCCGGATAACCTTTATCCGGCTACTGTTCTGCAGAGACAGGCTGCCTCCAGGTTCTATCTTACAGAAGGTGCCGCAAGCCAGTTGAACGACAGTATTGAAAGATATTATGCCGATGGCCCCTGGAGCCAGGAAAAAACTGAAAGAGCAATATTCGATCTCTGCGTCAGAATTAACAAGTACTCGACAAGACTGGAACTTGAAGACCTTAAATCGGACAGGTATTGCTCAATGATACCGGATCTTTCCCTGGAAAGAGTAAACGATGTAATTGAATCAACAAAACGAAAGATAGAAAATGGGGTTCTTAAAGAGAAAGGAAAAACATTTCTTCATACAGGACCTCATCATGACGATATTATGCTCGGAATTTTTCCGGCAATAATCCAGCAGCTCAGGGTTCATACCAACAAGTTTCATTTTACTGTATTGACATCAGGTTTTACCTCGGTTTCCAATGCATTGATGATAAGGCTTCTGGGTGAGTCATTAAAGCATATTGAGGATGGTAAGGTCGGCATGCTGAAGTATCCCGATTTCTTTGAGAAGGGTCATGGTTTTAAATTTCATAAGGATGTCAGTCATTATCTTGATAAGATAGCCGACAGGGATGAAGAAGGCAAGCTCAGAGGAATTTGTCACAGGCTGATCAGGGTAATGGTGGGAATTTATGAGATTAAATCAGAGAAAGAGCTTAAGAGTAAAATAAAGGAAAATATAACATTACTCGAGGGAAGCTACAGCGGTAAGAAGGATCCACCCGATATACAGAAGCTGAAGGGCATGTTACGTGAGTTCGAGGAAGAGCTTGTATGGGCTCATTATGGAGTAAAGATCCAGAACATCGAGCATATGAGACTGGGATTCTATACAGGAGATCTTTTTACACCACAGCCTCAGGGAAAAAGGGATGTCGAACCTGTTCTGAATCTTCTCAGAAGGATAAAGCCTGATATAATCAGCCTTGCATTCGATCCTGAAGGAGCCGGACCTGATACTCATTACAAAGTTCTGCAGGCGATTGCCGAGGCGTTGAGGGAATGGAAGAAAGAAAAAGATTTAAGCAATGTGAAGGTTGTTGGTTACAGGAATGTCTGGTATAAATTTCATCCGGCAGAAGCAAACGTATTCGTACCTGTCTCCCTAAACTCAATGGCTGTGCTCAATTCTTCATTCAGGAATTGCTATATAAGCCAGGTTGATGCATCATTCCCCAGTCCTGAATTCGATGGACCATTCAGCGAATTATCCCAGAAGATCTGGGTCGAACAGTTCAAACGGGTTCAGCTGGTCCTTGGAAAGGATTTCTTTTATGACAATGAAAGTCCGAAAATCAGGGCAACACATGGTATGGTCTTTTATCGGGAAATGGATTGCGATACTTTCCTCAGACATGCACGTGAACTTGAAAAAAGTATTGAAGGTTTTACACTGAAATAATTTTGTCTATACATCTCTCATCCGGCAGGGGCTGGGTAATTTTTTGTAATTTTGCATTATATTAATTATGAACTGAAAACGACCCCTAAAAGATTTTTTAATGGATGAGAAACAGATTATTGTGGAAGGGTACAAGGAATTATTCGGGGAGACTGATTTCAGTGTGACTGCTTTACCCAGGTCAGGATCTGACAGGCGTTATTTCAGAATAAAGACAGATTCAAAAACAATAATCGGAGCCTATAATGCCAACCTGGAAGAAAATGAAGCATTCATAGGTTTTACAAAGCATTTTCTGAAACAACAATTACCTGTCCCGGAAATATATGGCTATCTGCCTGACAAATTCATTTATTACCTGCGCGACCTCGGTGATATCAATCTTTATACCTGGCTTCATCAGAGGGAAGATCTGAATGATTTTAACCCTGAGACAAAGAACCTGTACCGTAAAATATTTGATAAGCTTATCCGGTTCCAGGTAAACGGTATCCAGGGACTTGATCTTGACCTTTGCTATCCTCACCGCAGCTTCGACAGGCAATCGATGATGTGGGACCTGAATTATTTCAAATACATGCTCCTTAAACTGCTTGCAGTGCCATTTAATGAAAGGCAGCTGGAGAAAGACTTCAATTCTCTGGCTGATTTTCTGCTGGAAACCGGCCAGGATTATTTTTTATACCGGGATTTCCAGACTGCAAATGTGATGGTGATCGGCGAAGAACCCTGGTTCATCGATTACCAGGGCGGCAGAAAAGGCGCTCCGCAATACGATGTTGCCTCAATGTTATATGATGCGAAAATACCTATGTCGGATGAGGACAGGGAAGAGCTTCTTTCATATTATATTGAAAACTTCTGCGCTAAGACAGGTGAAGATAAAAAAAAATTCCGGGCGTATTATACCGGTTTCAGTATGATCAGGGTTATGCAGGCTCTTGGTGCATTCGGATTCAGAGGCCTGTATGAAAAGAAACCTACTTTCGTTGAGAGCATCGTTCCCGGTGTTAATCTGCTAGCGAAAATTTCTGAGTCAGCCTCCGGCCATCTTCACGCTCCTGAATTATATTCCACTATCAGGGCAATTTCGCGTACTCCAATGTTCAGGAATCTTAAAGAAAGTTACAGAACGGTATGAAAGCAATGATCTTTGCAGCAGGGAAAGGGACCAGGCTGGGCACTATTACGGGCAGCATGCCAAAAGCCCTCGTGGATATCAATGGAAAAACAGCGTTAAGGATTGCCGTGGAAAAATGTTATATACATGGTTTCAATGATATCATCGTAAATGTACATCATTTTGCAGATCTGGTCGAAGAGGAAGTGGAAAAACTTCAGAAGTCCGGGTATAATATAAAAGTTTCGGACGAAAGGGAGAAGTTGCTGGAAACCGGAGGAGGTCTGTTTAAGGCAAGGAGGTTTTTTGATGACAGGCCATTTCATTGTATATAACGTTGATATAATAACGGATCTGGATCTTACATCGCTTTACAGGTATCATCTTGAGAAAGGTGGTCTCGCAACACTTGCTGCCAGGCACCGCAAAGGAAACAGGTTTCTTCTGATCGATAAGGAAGGTCAGCTGAAAGGGTGGCGTAACAATTCCACAGGTGAAGAGATACTTATTTCCAAAAGCAATGGTAACCTGAACGAGATAGGTTTTTCAGGGATCCATATTGTGGAACCTCGGATTTTCAAGTTCATGCATGATGGTGTGTATTCGATGACAACACTGTACCTGCGACTTGCGAAGAGGCATAAGATATATACTTACATACACGATTCAGGGTACTGGGGCGATATCGGGACTCCTGAAAATCTTGAATATGCCAGGGAAATATCAAAGCTTCCAGAATGATCTGGTAAACAGGGTGAGAATGGCTATGATCTCAACCCTTCCGATAATCATAAGCAAACTGAAAATTACCTTTGCCGATTCGGGGAAATGAGCATAGTTGCTCATGGGACCTGCAAGTCCTAATCCAGGCCCTACATTTCCGAGTGAAGCTGCAACAGCGCTTGCAGAGGTGACCACATCTGATCCTGTCGCAACAATCATAATCGTACCGACAAGGAAAATGAACAGGTAGAGAATTACAAAGGAAATTACAGATACGCTGGTTTTTTCAGAGACAAATTTCCCGTTGAACCTGACATTCTGGATTGCATTAGGATGGATGAGCTTGACGAAGGCTGCCCTTATTGATTTGACAACAATAATATGCCTTGCCATTTTCATGCTTCCGGTTGTTGATCCGGTACTGGCTCCTGCAAAAAGAAGAAGGAATAATATCAAAGTGCCGGAAACAGGCCAGTACAGATAATCAGCAGATACAAATCCTGTTGTTGTAATAATGGAAATAACATTGAAAAAACCTTCTCTTACCGCATGTTCCGGCGTATAGTTTGTTGCTGACATCAGAATTGAACTCGCAAGAGCGCCTGCAATCAGTGTAATCATGAGGTAAAACCAGAGTTCTTCGTTATTCCTGACCTTATGAAAATTACCTTTGAAAAAATAATAATACACAACCTGGCTTACTCCAGCAGAAACATGAAAATCATTATGATATACTGGCTGTAGGACGAATAGGAAACCAGGCTGTTATTCTTTATACTGAAACCTCCGGTCGCAACGGTTGCGAAAGAATGACAAATGCTCTCAAAGATATCCATATCGCCGATTGCAAGAAGTAACACCTGTGCAACAGTCAGTCCGAGGTAAATAAATAGAATCCTTAACCCGATAGCTTTGGTTTTTGGATGTATCTTTTCCTTCAGGGATGATTCAAGTGTAAATAATTGATATCCGGTTACTCTGAGCGAAGGTAGAATTATGATCACCAGTACAATTATCCCGATCCCTCCGATCCAGTGTGTAAGGCTTCTCCAGAAAAGTATTGATTTAGGGACAATATCCAGATCAGGAATGATTGTTGATCCGGTCGTTGTAAATCCTGAGCTTGACTCAAAGAAAGCATCAATAAAGCCGGGTATTACTCCGCTGAATATATAAGGAAGAGTTGCCATTGCAAGGAATAATATCCATGCAAGAGTAACTACCAGGTATCCGTCACGGTTGCTGAACCTGTCTTTTTCAGACTTCTGGGAAATAATCGAAAATGCCAGGGAAACTAAGAAACATATTCCTGCCGAGAGGTAAAAGGGTCGTGCTGCTTCATTGTATATGTAGGTTACCGGCACACAGATCAGAAATGCAACGCATTCAATAAGGAATATTGTGCTCAATATTCTGACAATAAGCAGAGGATTAAAAAGCTTCATAAGCCGCCTGGCAAAATAAGGGTACAAATATATACACAATTATGGGATGTATGTCAAAGGTTACAGGCAACCGGCTTCCGGCTTCCGGTAACCGGCATCCGGCGTCAGGCATCCGGCTAAAGGTTCATTGGCCTCACCCCTTGAAGAGGATGTCTCAAAAGTCCTTTTTAACCGCAAAGAACGCAAAGTTGACGCAAAGCACGCTAAGTTAAAATTCAGAAATATAAACCTTTGCGATCTTTACAGAATTCTTTGCGACCTTTGCGGTTAATGGATTTTACTTTTGATAAACTTCCAATTGTGGATGGAATTAAATTCCAGGACACTCCGGCATCCAATACCCAGGATCTTGAATCCTGTACCCAGTACCCGTACCTCTCAGCCTCCATAGCTTTTATGTGAGGGGGCCAGGACTACTTTTCACATATTAAATTGTTATATTTACAGACTTTTTTTAATCCACAGAATAAACTTATTGTTATGGGAAAAGTACTGGTGATAGGTGCAGGAGGAGTCGGGACCGTTGTAGTTCACAAAATGGCCTCTCTTCCTGATGTTTTTACAGAGATTATGCTTGCAAGCCGTACAAAATCAAAATGTGATGCAATTGCTGAGAAAATAGGAAAAGACCGTATCAAAACAGCCCAGGTTGATGCTGATAATGTTCCACAACTTGTAAAACTCATAAACTCATATAAACCTGATCTTGTAGTAAATGTTGCCTTGCCTTACCAGGATCTTCATATAATGGATGCATGCCTTGAAACAGGAGTATCATATCTCGATACAGCAAATTATGAACCTCCTGAAGAGGCACAATTTGAATATAGCTGGCAATGGGCTTACAAGGACAAATATAAAAATGCCGGGATTAACAGCTATTCTCGGTTGTGGATTTGATCCCGGGTGTCACTTCAATTTTTACTGCTTATGCTGCAAAACATCATTTCGACGAAATTCATTATCTCGATATAGTTGATTGCAATGCAGGAGATCATGGCAAGCCATTCGCAACAAACTTCAATCCCGAAATTAATATCAGGGAAGTAACCCAGAAGGGAAAATACTGGGAAAATGGCAAATGGGTTGAGACAGAGCCTCATGAAATACACAAACCACTGAATTATCCGGAAATAGGTCCGAAAGAATCTTATCTGATTTATCATGAGGAGCTTGAATCGCTTGTGAAAAATTTCCCGACAATTAAAAGGGCACGTTTCTGGATGACATTCGGACAGGAATACCTGACTCACCTGAGGGTAATCCAGAATATCGGAATGGCAGGGATAGAACCTGTTATGTACGAGGGAAGGGAGATCGTGCCGATCCAGTTCCTGAAAGCTGTACTTCCGAATCCCGGGGATCTGGGCGCAAACTATAAGGGCAAAACTTCAATCGGCTGCAGGATAAAAGGAATAAAGAACGGTAAGGAGAAAACATATTACATATATAATAATTGCAATCACGAGGATGCCTATAAGGAAACCGGCACCCAGGCTGTCAGTTATACCACCGGTGTTCCTGCTGCTATCGGCGCGATGATGTATCTGAAAGGGATATGGAAGAAGCCGGGTGTGTTCAATGTTGAGGAATTCGATCCCGATCCTTTCATGGAAGACCTGAACAAACTCGGCCTGCCATGGGTTGAGCTTCATAATGTTGACCTTGAACTGTAAAATCGAACACCTGCATTCAGACACTTTTTCAATGATAGACTACAATAAGGTCCCGTCACCATGTTATGTGATCGATGAGGAAAGATTCCGTAAAAATCTTTCTCTTATTAAGCATGTCTCGGATGAATCAGGGGCAGAGATAATTCTTGCCTTCAAAGGTTTGCAATGTGGGGTGTGTTCCCGGTTTTAAAGGAATAATCAGGGGCGCAGCAGCAAGCTCTGTTGGATGAAGCAAGGCTATGTTTTGAAGAGATAGGTTCCCCGGCGCATACATATTCACCAGTGTACAGTGAAGTTGATTTCGACAAAATCATTAAGTACAGCTCTCATATTACGTTCAATTCGATTGCACAATACAATAAATATGCGGCGCTCTTAAGAAAGAACCCTAAAAAAATTTCAGCAGGTTTAAGGATCAATCCGGAATTCTCTGAAATCAGTCAGGGATTGTATAACCCATGCTCCCCCGGATCGAGACTGGGAATCACCGCAGACCAGCTTAATGATGGTCTCCCTGAAGGTATCGAGGGTCTCCATTTTCACGTACTTGTTTGAATCGGATTCTTTCGCCCTGGAGAATGTGCTTCGTGTTGTTGAGGAAAAATTCGGAATGTATCTTCAAAAAATCAAATGGATAAATATGGGTGGTGGTCACCTGATGACACGGAAGAATTACGATACGGGGCACCTTATCAGGATTATCAGTGAATTCCGGAAAAAATGGGGAATTCATGTTATCCTGGAGCCCGGCAGTGCTTTTGCATGGGAAACAGGTGAACTCATTGCCACAGTCGAGGATATTGTCGAGAATAACGGCATCAAAACTGCAATCCTTAATGTATCATTCACAGCCCATATGCCCGATTGTCTTGAAATGCCATATAAACCCGCCATTGCGGGAGCTGTTGAGCCGCTTGAAGGTAAACCATCATACAGGATGGGCGGAAATTCCTGCCTTTCAGGTGATGTCATGGGAGACTGGTCCTTCGATAAGGAGCTGAGACCAGGCGACAGGATCATCTTCCTTGATATGATCCATTATACAATGGTGAAGACAACAACTTTCAACGGGGTGCATCATCCATCAATCGGGATCTGGACCATCGAAGGAAAATTCAAACTGCTCAAAGAATTCGGTTATGAGGATTACAAAAATCGTTTGTCCTGAATCTCATCTGCATTATCTGCGTCTTTCACTGCTCCCGATAGCTATCGGGACCCTGCGGTAAAAAAAATACTTATGGAAAAACCCTGGCTCAATACCAGAGCCCATCTTGCCCTGCTGACTGCAAACATCATCTACGGACTTAATGTAATATTCGGGAAAGCAATTATGCCTCACCATATCAAGCCGTTTGCCCTGCTTGTCGTCAGAAGTGTTTCAACAGTAATAATTTTCTGGATAGCAAGCCTCTTTATTCCGAGGGAGAAGGTTGAGAGAAAGGACCTGCTTTATATTTCATCGATCTTTATTTTTGGGGTAGTTATAAACCAGGCATTTTTTCTATGGGGACTGTCACTGACCTCTCCGATTAACTCTTCAATAATAATGTCGGTCAATCCGATTTTTGCTTTCGTCTTCGCAGCTTTAATACTTAAGGAGAAGATCACTTTCCTGAAAGGTACCGGGTTGACGATTGGTTTTGCAGGAGTTATGATACTTATTCTGAAGAACGGCACACCTGATATTTCAAGCTCTACATTTCTTGGCGATATGTTCACACTTATTAATACTACCAGCTGGGCTTTTTATACAGTGGTTATTAAGCGAATGCTCGAGAAATATCATCCCGTAACTGTGATGAAATGGACCTTCCTGTTCGGAATGCTTGTCAATGTTCCTATAGGGTACAATGAATTTGTCAGTACCGACTGGGCTGCAATACCTCTGTCAGCATGGCTTCAGATCGGCTTTGTCGTGTTTTTCGCAACGTTTCTTGGTTATCTTCTTCTCTCTTTCGGACTCAGAAGGTTAAGTCCGACAGTCGTCAGCATTTACACATACCTGCAACCGGTGATAGCAGCTTATTTTGCATCACTTCTGGGACAGGATCATATTGATGTTGTTATGGTGATTTCAGCATTCCTGATCTTTGCCGGGGTATATGTTGTGAGCCTGAAAAAGAACACTGTTAAAGCAACGAATCCGGAGCCATGAAAAGAGTAAGGGTATCCTTGTGTTTCATTACATTTTTATTTTTTCCGGCTCTGCTGGCAGCAGATGACGGATATACACGCAATACGAAAATTGATATTATTCATTACAGGTTTTCAGTATCGGTAAATGATTCTACTGACAGAATTGAAGGCAATTCCCTTATAGCTGTCAGATTCTTTGACGTTCTTGATTCCGTTGCCTTTGACCTTGCTGCTGTTGATATGGAAGGAAAAGGGATGTTTGTAACAAATGTTACAATCCTGGAGCAAACTCAGAGATGGATTCATCATGATCAAAAGCTCACTGTTTTCACTCCAAATGTCAGATACCGGTTTTGTTGAAATTGAGATTACCTACATAGGTATCCCCGCCGATGGTCTGATAATATCTGAAAATAAATACGGAAAAAGAGTTTTCTTCTCTGATCACTGGCCCGACAGGGCGCATGATTATTTGCCATGTATAGATCATCCGTATGACAAAGCGCCGGTAGATTTCTATATCACTGCCCCTGAGCGCTATAGGGTAGTTGCTAATGGTGTTTTTTCAGGTGAATGGCTCCTTTCAGGCGGTTATAAATGCACACACTGGAGTGAAACGGTTCCTTTACCAGTGAAGGTTATGGCTTTCGGAGCTGCTGATTTTTCAGTGCTGGATACTGCAAGAGTGAATGACATTCAGGTTTCATCGTGGGTATTCCCTGAAAATGAAAGTGAAGGTTTTAGTGATTATTCCATTGCAGTCAAACCTCTTCAGTTTTACATCAGAACTATTGGCAGCTATCCTTACAAAAAGCTGGCGAATGTACAGTCTAAAACAATTTACGGCGGGCTGGAGAATGCCGGTACAATATTTTATGCAGAAAGATCTGTGACCGGAAAGGGCAGGGCAGAGGGATTGATTGCTCATGAGATTGCACACCAGTGGTTCGGGAATAACGTCACGGAGAATGACTGGCATCATGTTTGGCTGAGCGAAGGTTTTGCGACTTACCTGACATCAATGTATTTTGAAGAAACCAGGGGCAAACAAGCGCTTGAAACTGATATGGACTCAACACGTGCGAGGATAATCAGGTATTACAGGAAAAACAAAATGCCCGTGATCGACACCACCATTACGGATCTGATGAAGCTCCTCAATACAAACACTTACCAGAAAGGCGCATGGGTTCTTCACATGCTGAGGGATGAGGTCGGGGATGCGGCTTTCTTCGCCGGATTGCGCTTGTTCTATGAAAGATACAGGAATTCCAATGTGTTAACGAATGATTTTATTAAAGTAATGGAGGAAATCTCAGGTAAGGAATTGGAAGACTTCTTCCGACAGTGGCTTTGGACCGGCGGGCACCCTCAACTAAAAATTACAGCACGAAACAAAAAAATATTGATTCAGCAGGTTCAGACTGACCTGTTTGATTTTCCTATTGAATTCAGGGTATTGACTTCCGGCGGAGAGAAACATATCAGGGTACACGTAACAGAAAGATCAACTGATGTAAAATTGCCTGGTAAAATTATATCATTTGAACCCGATCCGGATGTTAAACTCCTGTACGAAAGAAGATAAAAAAGCAAGCAACCAACCAGGAAACCCACCCCTAGCCCCCCAGGAGGGGAATTAAATCTGCAACCTGACACGAAACCCGAAACCTGAAACCTGAAACCCGAAAGCTGAAACCTGAAACCCGAAAGCTGAAACCTGAAACCTGAACCTGAAACCAGTTTCTACCTGTCAATAACTCCCGATCCAATGACCTCCTCGCCATCGTACCAGGCAGCAAACTGTCCGGGAGCTATACCGCGCTGAAGCTGATCAAATAATATATACATCCTTTTTCACGCAGTAGAGTCTGGCTTCCTGCAGAGGCTGCCTGTACCTGATCCTTACCAGGTAATCACGCGATTCATTTGTTTTCATTTCAAGATCTGGTCTTATCCAGTGAATTTCTTCACTTCTTATAAACAATCCCTTCCTGTTTAGTCCGGGATGACTATGTCCCTCACCGGTATAAACAATATTGTTCTCAACATCGGTTGCAATTACAAAAAGAGGTTCCTTATGTCCTCCCACATTCATCCCTTTTCTCTGGCCGATTGTAAAAAAATGCGCTCCGTTGTGATTTCCGATCTTAATTCCGATCTGCGGATCATATTTAAATGGTTCAGTGAGTTTACAGAGCAGTTCTTCAGCCGGATTTTCAGGAAAACCTTCTTCAATAAGAAGGATAGATGTTCTTATCAGTGATTTCTACTATATGACCTTTTTTTGCTTCAAGCTTCTGCTGAAGAAAGGTAGGAAGATCGACTTTCCCGACAAAACAGATACCCTGGGAATCTTTCCTTGAGGCGGTTGCAAGTCCAAGTTTATCAGCAATATCCCGTACTTCAGGTTTTGTCATATTCCCGATCGGGAACAATGCAGTTGAAAGCTGATTCTGATTTACCTGGCAGAGAAAATAACTCTGATCTTTATTCTTATCAATGCCTGACAAGAACCTGTAAATGGTTTGTCCCGTCGTTTATAAATTCCTCTTTCCTGCAATAATGACCTGTTGCAACAAAATCTCCTCCCAGCTTTATTGCTTCTTCAGCAAATGAATCAAATTTTATTTCCCTGTTGCAAAGCACATCAGGATTTGGAGTACGTCCTTTTTCATATTCGCAGAACATATAATCAACAACTCTTTTCCTGTAAGGTTCGCTGAGATCAACCTGGTGAAAAGGTATCTCAAGCTTTTTTGCCACCATTTCAGCAAACATCAGATCATCTTCCCAATGGCATTCACTCTGGATCAGACCTGTT
The DNA here is from genome assembly GCA_963744745.1 of uncultured Bacteroidota bacterium. Taxonomy (GTDB): domain Bacteria; phylum Bacteroidota; class Bacteroidia; order Bacteroidales; family VadinHA17; genus LD21. The sequence continues at coordinate 1,969,322 of CAVUVD010000014.1, forward strand.
GTATCATGCCAGTTCTTCATGAACAGGCCTGCTACATCATATCCCTGTTCTTTCAGTACCCATGCAGCAACACTGGAATCAACTCCTCCCGATAATCCGACTACCACTTTTTTCTTCACGGTGCAAAGATAAACAATATGATAAAAGGTACAAAGGTACAGAGGTACAGAGGTACAAAGGTGCAAAGGTACGTTACGCAAAATAAAGCGCATAGACCATTGCACTGGAAATGAGCGATGGCATTAGTGCATTAGTGGCTATTTTCATGGAGTAGCGGAGATTTTGTGGCATGGGATCTTACCAGGGGAAAAGTCGGTCGAAGCATAACATGATTCTATTTATGACAATAAAATATATATAATAATATTGAATATAATATATATAATAATATGAATAAATGAATATAATAATCATGTCAAAATTTGAAATATCTTAGCATAATGCACAGGGTACACTTACAATATACAATGCTTCTGCCGGATCGGGTAAAACATACACATTAACAGGTATTTATCTTTCTTCTATTTTCCGTTCACGATATAATTACAGGAAGATCCTTGCAGTAACATTCACAAACAAGGCGACTGCAGAAATGAAATCGAGGATTCTGGAAAATCTTCATAAGCTGTCATCCGGTGAAAGAAGTGAGTATCTCACTGACCTGATGACAGGAACAGGAAAACCTGAAGAATGGATACGGAAAGAAGCCGGAGAAATACTGAACCTGATACTCCATGATTTCTCAAGATTTTCAGTTTCGACAATTGATAGTTTTTTCCAGAAAATACTCAGGGCATTTGCAAGGGAAGCCGGACTTCATTCAGGATTTAATATTGAACTTGATATTGAGATATGGCTCAATGCCGCTATCGATGAAATGATCTCATCAGCCTCATCCGACAGGCAGCTTAAGGACTGGCTGATAAGTTATGCAATCTCGAATATCGATAAGGAGAAAAGCTGGAATCTGAAAAACGGAATTCAGCACCTTGCATAGGAGCTGTTCAAGGAGAAATTCGGATCCTTTCAAAACCTGAATTGTCAAAGCTGGAAGATAAGAAGTTCCTTTCGGAATATATTGGGAAATTCAAAGGTATTACTTCTTCATTTGAAAAATATCTGAAGGAAAGCGGAAGGAAAGCATCTGACCTGATTGCAAAATACCAGCTTACTGATGATATGTTTTACAGGAAAGGGCAGGGGATCCCACGATTTATCAGGCTGCTTGCCTCCGGTGAAATCCCTGAACCGAACAGCTATGTCAGGGAAATAATGAATGATCCTCCCAGGTGGTCAACAAACGGTATAAACGCTTCTTTGCAGGAAGCTATTGCCGAAGGTCTTGGAGACATAATTATGGATGCAATCGCTTATTACGACAGGAATATAGTTGCGTACAGGACTTCAAGGGTTATCACTTCGAATATTTATGCACTTGGAATCTTATCAGATGTACTTGACAATATTCATAAACTCACCTCTTCCGAGAATACTTTCCTCCTGTCAGATGCAGGAGAGTTCCTCAGACTAATAACCGGAGGCGACCAGGCTCCGTTCATCTATGAAAAAGTGGGTAACAGGTTTGAAAACTTCATGATAGATGAGTTCCAGGACACATCGATGATCCAGTGGAAAAACTTCGAGCCTTTGATCTCAAACAGCATGGCCCAGGGATTTGATAATCTCGTTGTAGGCGATATTAAGCAGTCGATTTACAGATGGCGTAACAGTGACTGGAAAATCCTGCGTTCAATGTCGGCAGTCGGAGGAGATGACAGCAGGATAATTAATAAACAGCTTGCAGTTAACTGGAGGAGCAGATCGAACATTATCAGTTTTAATAACAGGCTGTTTTCCGTGTTGCCTTCTTTACTCGATCAAAAGCTTGGAACTGAAACTTTTTCAGAAAGCTTTAAATCTCTTTATGCGGAAGCAATGCAGAAAGATCCGGGGCGGAATGATGGCGGATATATTAAAATCCAGTTTGTCACCGGAGAAGCAACTGTTATGGAGCAGCTTCCCTCCATAATAGAATCGCTGCAGGATAAAGGATACAAGGCATCAGATATAGGGATCATTGTAAGGGATAGACGGCAGGGAGCGCTGGTGCTCAAAACGATCATCGATTATTCAAATAATTGCCTTCCTGAGAACAGGAGCAGGTACAATTATAATGTGATTTCGAATGATTCACTTCTGCTTTCCGGTTCACCGGCAGTAAAGTTCATTATTTCAGTTCTTTCATATGTTAACGATCCTTCGGATCTGATCTCAAAAGCAGCCATTCTGAGGTATTATCTGATAATGCGGGGCGATGAAGATGCAGGTTCAGGGCTTCCTGACATCAGAAAAGACCTGTCCCGTCTGCCTGCCGGGTATGAAGATTTCATATCCACTTTAAGACAAAAACCTCTCTTTGAATCAGTAGAACAGATAATCCTGTTTTTTGGAATCGGGAAGTATTCCTGGAACACTGCCTGGCTGAATGCATTCCAGGATTCAGTAATGAGCTTTGTTAAGAATGGCAACACTGACTTTAAGTCTTTCCTTGAATGGTGGGAAACCTCCGGTCATAAAAAATCTGTTACTCTCCCGGGAAACCAGGATGCAATCAGGGTACTTACAATTCATAAATCCAAAGGCCTTGAATTCGGGGTTGTTATCCTGCCCTTCATTTCATGGGAACTCGATCATCCTCCTTTGAAGCAGCCTCTGCTCTGGGTGAAACCTGATGCTGAGCCGTTCAATGAGCTTGGAATTGTCCCCGTGAGATGCAGCAGCGAGCTCTCCGGTACTATATTTTCGCGATTCTATGATGAGGAAAAACACTCAGTTTATCTCGATAATCTTAACCTTCTTTATGTTGCCGCCACCAGGGCGAAGGATGTATTGTATGGATTTGCCCCTGAATGTTCGCGTGGTGCGAATATAAGGGACATTCTGCTTGAAGCATTCACATCGGCCAATGAAGAAGATGACTTTCTGAACAGGTATTTTGATGATGAGAACAACACATTTGAATACGGAAATATTCCGGGTTCTGCAGAAAGAAAAGAAGAACAGGCTGATATCATTATTGATGAATATCGTGTTGCTTACGCCTCAGGCTCATTAAAGCTTAAGCTTCATGGTGAGAATTACTTTTCGGCTGAAGAGTCTGAACTCAGAAAGAAGATCAATTATGGCAAGATAATGCATGAGATATTTGAGGGGATAGATGTTCCCGCTGATATTCCGGGTGCCATAAGAAAGATAATCCTGGAAGGCAAACTGCCGGAAGATGAAGCTGAAGTTGTGGAAAAAAGAGTCAATACTCTTATAAACGATCCGAAAGTCGCTCCATGGTTTTCAGCTGGAAACAAGGTAATGAAAGAAGCCGGCATTCTTCTTCCTTCGGGCAATATGAGACGTCCCGACAGAGTTATTCTGAGAGATGGCAAAACAACAGTAATCGATTTTAAATTCGGCGGGGAGAGCGATCGTTATCTTGAACAGATCAGTCTTTACAGGAACCTTTTATCGGATATGGGTTACAGGAATATCGAGGCTTTTATCTGGTATGTTGATAAGAATAAAATTGTTTCGGTCTGATGACAGAGAACAAAAAAAGCAAACATATTTTTCCCTGGGGGCACGACAGGCGGTTTAATTCCTATTCCGATTATTTCAGGAAATTATTCGGGGCCCGGGTGCAGAAAGTTTCCATCGATGCAGGATTTACCTGCCCTAACCGTGACGGCACAAAAGGCACCGGAGGCTGTTCCTTTTGTCTGAATGATGCATTCAATCCTTCGTATTGTATCCCTGAGAAGTCTGTTACAAATCAGATCCGGGAAGGGATCGAATTTCATGGATGGAGATATTCTGAAGCGACATCTTACCTCGCTTATTTCCAGGCATTCTCAAATACATATGCCCCGATTGACAGGCTGAAGAGTCTTTACGGGGAAGCGCTCGCTTATCCCGGTGTTATAGGTCTTATCATCGGAACACGGCCTGATTGCATAGATGATGAGAAGCTGGGTTTTATAAAGCAACTGTCAGCAAAACATTATATTGCAATAGAATATGGTATAGAATCGTGTTATGATAAAACTCTTACCAGGATAAACCGCGGACATAACTTTGCTGCATGCCAGGGAAGCGGTTGAGAAAACTGCCGGACTGGGAATAAATACAGGTGCGCATTTCATTTTCGGATTGCCGGGGGAGACAAAGGAAGAAATGCTTGCCCAGGCAGAAATTATTTCTTCGATGCCGCTGAAGACTGTCAAATTCCATCAGCTGCAAATAATTAAAGGAACAGCAATGGAGAAGGAATTCAGGGCAAAACCGTCTGATTTCGTGATGTTCACATGGGATGAATATCTTGATTTTTTTGTGACTTTCCTTGAAAGACTCAATCCTGAAATTGTCGTTGAACGTTTTACAGGTGAGGCTCCACCAAGGTTTCTGATCAGCCCAGGTGGGGAAAAAAGCGCGCGGACCAGATCGTAGGTCTTATTGAGAAACGACTTGAAGAGCTGGATACCTGGCAGGGAAAGTTGTATAAAAACAAAATAATATAATATTAACCACTTATACTTTTTCCTTTTTCCTTTTATCTTTTATCTTTTATCTTTTATCTTTTTCCTTTTTCCTTTATCTTTTGTCTTTCTATGGAATATTTTCTCGAGTGCATAGCCGGATCAATCAAAGAAGAGTTTGGCAACACGCTGAACAGGCATTGCCTTGTATTTCCGGGAAGAAGAGCGGGCTTATACTTCCTTAAATATCTGTCACAAAGGCTGGAAAAGCCTGTATGGGCGCCTGCAACATATACAATCAATGAACTCTTCAGATCATTGTCTGATTTGCAGGTTGCCGGAAGTGAATGCTCCTGTTTGAACTGTTTAAAGTGTACAGGGTAATCAATAAGGATGCCGGGAATTTCGATGATTTTTATTTCTGGGGTGACATGCTTATTAATGACTTTGATGATGCCGATAAATACATTGCTGACACATCAAGATTATTCAGTAATGTAAAAGATCTCAGGGAAATCGATGTGAAGTTTGACGGACTTACAGAAGAGCAGAAAGAGATTATAAAGAGATTCTGGTACAATTTTGATATTTCCAGGCCAACTGAGCAGAAATCAGGATTTATTGGTCTCTGGTCGGTGATGAACGATCTTTACAGGAATTTCCGGGAAGAGCTTCGAAAGAAGAATCTGGCATATGAAGGAATGATATTCCGGGATATTTCGGAAAGGAGTGATGCGGAAATTGTAAAAAATGCTGACTGGGATATGGTGCATTTTATCGGTTTTAATGCGCTGAACAATTGTGAGAAAAGGTTAATGGGAGTTCTGAAAAAAGCAGGTAAGGCAAGATTTTACTGGGATTATGACAACTCTTACATAGAGAAAGGAAACCATAATTCTGCCGGTTTTTTCATGAATGAAAATCTGGAGTTTTTTGGAAATGATATGCCGGAGGACTGGAATTATAATACAATGATTTCCCAACCTGAAATAAAACGGGTGGTCATTGAAACATCGTCCGATGTCGGGCAGGTAAAGCTTGTCCCGGACCTGCTTGATAAAATACCGGGTCTGAATAACGAGAACGCACATCATACTGCAGTGATCCTGTCGGACGAAACATTACTTGTTCCTTTGCTTTCAAGCCTTCCTGCTAATTCGGTGGATGTTAATATCACAATGGGATATCCATTAAAGCAGAGCCTTGTTTATACACTTGTAAAAAGCCTGATGGATCTCCAGCGTACTGCACGGGTACAGGATACCTCATACCGGTTTCATTCTCCTCATGTTCTTTATATAATCAGGCATCCACTGATAGCTGATATGCTGGATCCTGGCGAAAACAGCATCGCGGCGAACATTTCATCATCAAATAAAGCTTGGTTCAGCGCCGATGAGTTTGCTTCATCCGGATTGTTATCCCTGATATTTATGAAGCATTCAAAGCCGGCAATGCTTTCGGAATGGTTTCGTGAAATCCTTTCGCTTATTTCTCTGAAGTCCGGAAGCAAAGATGATCAGACACAACTTAATATCAGGAATGAAATGATATACAGGATTGTGTTATCGCTCAACAGGCTGGAGGCAATAGTAAATGATCCGGAAATAACCTTTTCATCAGAGACATGGCTGCATATTTTTAACAAGCTGCTCATAGGGCATTCTGTGCCATTTTCGGGTGAACCACTCTCAGGGATACAGATAATGGGAATACTCGAAACAAGGGCGCTTGACTTTAAGAATATAATCATCCTTTCCGTTAATGAAGGAGTTATGCCTGCAATTTCATCATCTTCTTCATTTATACCATTCAGTCTCCGGCAGGCATTTGGCTTACCCTCACTGAACCACCAGGAATCAATCTTTGCATATCACTTCTACAGGTTATTGCATCGTGCCGAAAATGTGACTTTCGTTTACAATTCGAACTCCGAAGGTCTCCGAAGCGGTGAAATGAGCCGGTTCCTCATTCAGATGAATTATAATGATAAGTTAAGACCCGAATTCCGGAATACAGGAGCCCTGATCACAACGGCATCTCTGCCTGATGAGTCTGTACCCAGAACAGAAGATCACATAAGGTTACTCGAGAACAGGTTTATTCAAGGTGACAAAAAAGTACTTTCACCTTCTGCAATCAATACCTGGCTGAATTGCAGGATGAAATTCTGTTATAAATATGTAAATGGAATTTATGAACCGGAAATGATTTCAGAGGATATCGATCCTGCGATGTTTGGAAATATTATGCATGGTATTATGAAATGCCTGTACCAGGATTACTCAGGCAAAGTTCTGACAGAAGGTATCCTTGAAAATCTGATCAGGAATGAGGATCGCCTGCACAAAGTAATTGATTCGACAATCAGTAAAGAATTCCATAATGGTGAAAAAAATCCTGTTACAGGAGGTGAGCTCATTGTACATGACGTTCTCTTTCAATATGTTAAACGGATACTCCATATCGATAAGTCTTTTTCTCCTTTGACAATCCTGCACCTGGAGGAGTATTCTGATTTTAATATTGAAGTGAGATACGGAAGCAGGAAGATCCTGGTGAGAACCGGGGGTTACGCCGACAGGATAGACAGGATCAATGATCGGATCAGGCTTATTGACTACAAGACAGGAACTATAAGCGATTCAATCTGCTCTGTTGAAGATCTTTTTGAAGAGGACCGGCCAAAGGAAAGTGACGGATGGTTCCAGGTGCTGCTCTATTGTGAATCTTACATGCAAAAAAATCCCGGAGTGAAGATTTCTCCTAGTGTTTATAAGATTAAAAAAATGACAGGTAAATCATTCAATGACACTCTTGTGATTAAAGAAGGAAAGACAGAGTACAGAGTTGATGATTATAATCAGGTAAGAGTTCAGTATAATGAGGGTTTGAGAATTGTTGTGGAGCGGATTTTCAACCCGGATGAGCCTTTTACAATGACTGCCAATACCTCAAAATGCAAATACTGCGCCTATAAAACGCTTTGTTCAAGGTGATCAGTGGGCAAGAGGATTGTGCTCCATTTCACTCTGGAGTGCGGCCATCTTGATTGCAGTAATTGCAGCTTCATCACCTTTGTTTCCATGCTTGCCGCCTGCTCTGTCAAGCGCCTGGTCTTTATTATTCACTGTAAGGACTCCGAAGATGAACGGAATATTGTATTCAAGGTTAAGCTGGGTAATTCCCTGGGTAACCCCCTGGCAGATATATGTGAAATGCGGAGTTTCGCCCTGGATCACACAGCCGAGACAGATAACAGCATCAACATCATCATACTCAGCAAGAAACTGTGCGCCGATGGTCAGTTCAAAGCTGCCGGGAACATGTTTTACTATTATGTTTTTCTCAGCAGCACCATGCTTCTTCAGAGTTTTCACGGCACCCTCAAGTAACTGCCCATGTTACTTCACTGTTCCAGTCAGATACTACTATTCCGAATCTCATTTTATGAGCATCCGGAACACTCTCGGGATCATAATGCGATAAATTTGTTGTGCTCATAGCTGTGTCTTTAAAAATAAAAACGCACCAGTCTCAGAAAGTGTTGAGCCGATGCGTTTATTTTTCAGGAGTAGTTCTACTCTATAAGAGTTTTTACCCTTGCAATATATTTATCAATCGAAGATCCTTCAGTACTTTCAGGATACTCATTTCTGAATTCTTTCGTATAGTTTCAATGCATCGGCATAATTTTCTGCAAGTTCATAAAGTTCAGCTGCTTTCATAAGGAAAAGAGGTGTGTTAAAAGAGTTCTCGGCATAATCTGCAGCTTCAATATACTTTGACGATACCTTTATCAAGGTCACCCAGTTCAACATAAGCATCACCAGTTGCGCCCATAGCCAGGGATCCGATAACTTTATCCTTTTTGGAATATTTTTCGAGAAAATCAATGGCTTCCTGAAATTTCCAAGATGCAGATAGCATATTCCTGCGCTGTAACGGGCAAGATTGCCTGCTTTTGTAAATTTATAATCTTTTGCAATATCGAGGAAATCCGAGATAGTTTCCGTCACCATTGAGTGCAAGACTTAAAGAGTCCATCTCGAGATATCTTTCTGCCTGGTACATCTGAGACTGTGCTTCATCGTTTCTGTTATTAAGATAAAGTTTACCCAGCCAGACCAGACCTACAATGCCAACAATCACACCCAGGACTGTAATTAAAGTCTTATAATTTTCTTCAAGAAAATGTTCAGTTCTTGAAAGTGTTTCTTCAACATTCGAAATGGTCTGTGGATTTTCATCCTTTTTGTTTCTTCGCCATACTGGTTTTTAATGTTTTACTTCTGAATTTTCCACCGCAAAAGTAATTTTTTTCAAGTAATTTTGAAACATATAATTAAAAAAATAGAAAATATGCCCGACCGGATTTGAATGAAATGGAAACCTTCCATGTCATGATTTCTTATTAACTTTGTCCACAAGACAGGCCAGGAGCAAATGTATCTTAAGAAACTATCCCTTACCAATTTCAAAAATTATGAGCTTACTGAGCTTGTTTTTTCACCAAAAATAAACTGTTTTACCGGGAACAATGGCGTCGGCAAAACAAACATACTCGATGGTATTCATTATCTCTCCCTGACAAAAAGTTTTTTTAATAATATCGACAGCGTAACATCAGGCACAGCGAAGACTATTTTATAATACAGGGCACATTCGAACGGGAAGGAGAGGAGGATGATATATATTGTGCTTTACAGAGACAGAAACAAAAGATAGTAAGAAGAAATTCAAAAGAATATCGGTAAACTGTCTGATCATGTCGGGAGATATCCTGTCGTGATGATCTCTCCCGCCGATAGCGCCCTTGTCTCTGAGGGGAGCGAAGAGCGAAGAAAATTTATGAATAAGATAATCAGCCAGTACAATCCGGTATATCTGAATTCAGTACTTAATTATACGAAAGCACTGCAACAAAGAAACAAGCTGCTCAAGGATTTCAGAAGTTCTTCTAAAGCTCGATCCTGATATAATCTCAATATATAATGATCAGCTGGTACGATATGGCAGACTTATATATGAAGAGCGGCAAAAGCTTACAGAGGAGCTGATTCCTGTTTTCCAGGAGTATTATACAATGATCTCATCAGGCAGGGAAAAAGTAAAACTGCAGTACCGTTCACACCTTTCCGAAGGGGATTTCGGAGAGCAACTTAAGGGGAGCCTGTCGAAAGATATGATCCTTGAATATACTACTGTTGGCATTCATAAGGATGATCTGTTACTCGAGATGGATGACTACCCGGTCAAATCTCTTGGTTCACAGGGGCAGCAGAAGTCATATCTTGTTGCACTTAAACTGGCCAAATTCGATTATATAAAGCGGAAAGCAGGCTTTTCCCCCATTTTGTTGCTTGATGATATATTTGACAAATTTGATGCCGACAGGGTTGAACAAATAATTAAGCTGGTCGGTGATTTCAGGTTTGGACAGATTTTCATTACAGATACTCACAGGGACCGTCTTCATAAGATATTTATCTTCTCATAATACTGATTACAGGCTCTTTGGTATCGAAAAGAACCAGGCTCATGAAATTGATACAATTAATCAATGAGACGCAGTAAAACCATATCACTTTCAGAGGCAATCACCGATTATATTAAGGAAATGAACCTTGGTGAGAAGCTCAATGAGGCATCTGTTATAAACTCCTGGGAAGAAATAGTTGGTAAAGCTATAAGTTCAAGGACGTCAAGGATATATATCAAAGATCATGTTCTTTATGTTCACCTGAGATCTTCTGTTGTAAGAAATGAACTCCTGATGCTCCGCCAGGCGCTGAAAGAGAAGATCAACGCGAAAGTAGGGGCAGAGGTAATAAAGGATATTGTGCTGAGATAATAATTTCCAGTTCGCCGCTTCACTCCCCATACCTTCCAACTGAGAATGTCATCCTGAACGAAGCGAATCGAAGTGAAGGATCTTATAAGGTAGTGTACCAATTATATACAGAGCTTGTCATTAGCAACGCAGCGCAGCGAAGTGAAGCATCTTTTGCGATTGAGAACCAATCATCTACAAAACTTGTCATTAGCAGGCTTCATTCAATTTTTTTTTTGCACTCCTGACGAAATGACAAGGGAATGATACCAGGCTGCTGTAAGAGATTCTTCAGTCGAAAACCTCCACGGGCTACGGTTTTCACCTTACTAATGACAACGCATGTTGTGGCGAACCAGGGGAGTTACAGCCCAATGGAGTTATTCCTTGATTTATTTTTGAACAATTCCTAATTATGAATTGTTCTTGTTTAGAATTGAATCAAAATGAAGAGCAACCTGGAAATACGGGATCTGATTTCTGAGAAAGGCATAAAGGTTACACCGCAAAGAATGCGGGTTCTGCAGGCCATTTATAAACTCGACAATCATCCTACAGCAGAAAATATAATCGATTATATCAGGCGGAACGATCCTAACATTGGCTCAGGAACAGTGTACAAAGTACTTGAAACACTGGTTCAAAACAACCTTATCAGAAAGGTCAAAACAGATAAAGACATTGTGCGCTATGATGGCGTTATTGAACATCATCACCATCTGTATTGCACAGAATGCGAGCATATTGAGGATTATTACAATGAAAAGCTCGATAAGCTTTTAAGTGAATTCTTTATAGAAAACAAAATTGATGATTTCACAATTGAAGAAATAAAATTAAATATCACAGGAAATTTTGTAAAACACAGGAATATTAAACATTAATTAAAACTACAAAACTATGAATACAGGATTAAAAGAACAGGAAGTCATTAATATCGAATTAGATGACAATTACAAGAATGAAATAACCGGGAAACTGAACTTGTATCTTGGTAATGTTCAGATAGCCTACATGAATGTACGTGGCTATCACTGGAATATAACAGGGGAGCACTTTTTTGTATTGCATGAAAAATTTGAAGGGGTGTACAACAAATTGAATAAAATGGCAGATGAAATCGCCGAACGCATATTGATGCTTGGAGGCAAACCTGTTCATTCTTATTCTGAGTATATCAGAAATTCCTCAATAAAGGAAAAAGTGAACGTCAGGTCAGCAACGGATACTGTCAGAGCTCTTCTTGAAGATACTGCAATCCTCCTGGAAAATGAACGGGAGATCATTTCAATTGCTTCAGATAACAATGACGAAGCGACAGCAAATCAATTAACAGATTATCTGGAAGATCATGAGAAAATGAACTGGATGTTTAATGCGTTTTTGAGATAAGGCCAATAAGGCCAATAAGGCCAATAAGGCTATAAGGCTATAAGGCTATAAGGCTATTGGCCTTTATGCCTTTAAGCCTTTACGCCTCTACGCCTCTACGCCTTTACGCCTCTACGCCTCTACGCCTTATAGACGTCTGAGCCTTAACGGATTTCATATTTATCAGCCCGGATGGTGATTGATTTATTAAATCCCTTTCTGGAACTGAAAATGTAAATCTTTCCTGAATAGTCAAGGGTCACTTTCTTTCCGGAGATATCAATCCTGATTTCATTATCCGGATTTTTATAGTGCAGGATATCAGCCATCAGCAGGGCTTTTTCAATTCCATCGCCTCTCCCGAAATTCCATACTTCATCGGGCAGGGCCAGCCGTTTCCCGTCATAAATCGATTCATCCTGCTTTTTACTTACTATTTCAAACATTTGTGCCGGTTCTTTGTCTTTAAGAGATTCAAAACAGACAGGATTTCTCTCAATGGCAGCCTTTATAAATGGTAGCCAGTCTATCTGGTCCATTTCCCGGTGGACGTACAAGGCAAGCATTCCTGCCTCAGTTTTTTTTGCATACCTGTTAATCCTTGTAATTATTTTTTCACGATTGTCATCCAGTGAAATATTAAGTCTTTCATTGGTTATGTATTCTTTGCCGGGATCAGGCAACTTCGGATTTGTCGAAATAAAACCGGCAATTTCAACGAACATCTCTCTGATGATAGAATGGCAGCCAGACTTCGAATTCCTGATGAACTCATCTTCAATGAAAGTGAGAGATTTACCCTGGTTATCTTCAAGGATCTTCTCAAAATCGTTAAGCATGATTTTTCCCTGAATCGGACTCAGGTGAAAATCATCCCCGTCTATTTCTTTCAGCAGAAGGTCGCGTGATTCATAGGTGTTGAATTTGCTTGAGTGCTCATATTCAAACATTCTTTCAAGCAATATGTATCTTTTTGTTCCCGAACTCTCATCCAGATACTGGAATTGTGTTTTGAAACGGGATTTAAATCTCAGGAAATTGTAAAAGATCAGCCTTGTAAGATCAGTTTCAAGGAAAGTCCGAAGCCTTGATGTAAAAAGATTGTATGATTCATTGTCGATTGTTGCGGCTTTATAAAGGGTGTGAATATAACCTGTGATATGGGAGACAATAGTGACTTTCTCGTTTTCAAGTGCACGCCTTGCCCTTTCGGTGAGAGAGCTACCGTTGAACCACATGTTTTTTGTCACTATACGGCGGTTATTGGTTATGAGCCCTTCCTTTTCCACAATGAAATTCTGTGAATGAAGCGGCGTCGCAATCAGGAATATTTTCTCAATTGGGATCCTGCCTACAATAAACATAGCTGCTGCATATAATGCAGATAATGAAACACATTCTCCTGCCCCTGTGGTAAAGTTCTCCTTGTGACGGAATGCTTCCATTGCCTCGATGGTCTCTGTTTTCCAGTATGGAATTATATCGGAATTGAATTTGTCGAGGCCAAAATGTTTACGAATATCAATATCGAAATAGTATTTATCGCCCTCGTAACCAAATAGTGCATTCGATTGCTTAAGCATTTCCATGTCGAAAAAATCACTGAATCTCGCAATTTCATTTGTTTTGGTCGTCAATCCCCATGTAGCCAGATCGAGATTGAAAATATAATTTTGTATAATATACTGCTTTATCCGGTTTGCTCTGTTTGTGAAGCTTTTCTTATCTATGTCTTTAAACCATGGATCTTCTCTCCATTTCCATATTACCGGCGACATAATGTTGGAAAGCACAAGAGGATAGAAGAGCTCGGGAAATATGAATATTTCCATATCAGACAGGGTAAATGCCGATGAATATTTCTCGAGTGTCTTCCTGTCGTTAAAATCAGGATTCATGAATGCTTAATGTTATAACGCTAACAGACAGTAACAGGGAAAGTTTATGAATATCTTTCTATTGCCGGGAAGAAGAATGAAGATTCTCTTGCTGCATTTTCATCACTGTCAGAACCATGAACTGCATTCATCTGGACTGAAACTCCGAATAGTTTTCTTATTGTACCTGGTTCTGCTTTATTCGGATCGGTCGAGCCGATAATTCTGCGGAATTCCTCAACGGCATTCTCATGTTTCAGGATCATCACCACTATAGGTCCTGAAGTCATGAATTCCATGAGTCCGTCGAAAAATGGTTTTCCCTTGTGAACATCATAAAACTCCTCAGCCTGGGGTCTTGTTATCCTGATCATTTTGAGAGCTGATATTTCAAACCCTGCTTCATTGATCTTGGCCAGGATAGGACCTGTTTTGCCGGTTCTGACAGCATTTGGCTTAATAATCGAAAAAGTAATGTTATTGCTCATATGCAGCGGTTTTTAATAGAAACCCAGTCTTAAGAATATTGTTTATCTTTACGGACTTAAACCGAAAAAGGGTATCAGTGGTTGATTTTTCCAAAGATACAAAAGAATTAACCAATCTGCTTTCACACTCAGAAAATATAGTGATCATTTCACATATCAATCCGGATGGTGATGCAATTGGATCACAATTGGCGCTTTATCATTTTTTACAGTCAAAAGGGATATCATCGAAAATGATCGCTCCGAATAACCTCCAGGAGTTTCTTAAATGGATGGAAGGTTCTGAGCTGATTAAATATTTATTAAAGACAGGAAGAAATGCCGTAGTATCATTGCTGAAGCTGATCTCATTGTAATGGTGGATTTCAATCAGGCAAGCAGGCTTGGAGAAGCTGAGGAACCTGTACGCAAATCTTCTGCAAAAAAGGTGATAATTGATCATCATCTCGATCCTGCTGATTTCGCAGAACTTGTAATCTCAGATCCCACAAAGTGCTCCACCGCCGAACTGGTCTATTTACTGGTGAAACAGATAAATAACGGGCCATATAATTCCAGGGCTTTCGCCGAATCGGTTTATGTCGGGATTGTTACTGATACCGGCAACTTTGAGCATGGTAACTATACGCCTGATACATTCAGGATCACAGCTGACTTACTTGAATCAGGTATCAGGAAAGAAAAAATACTGAACCTTGTGTACAATAATTTTTCATCCGACAGGATGAAGCTCCTGGGGTTTGCATTGAACCAGAGAATGATTGTCATGCCTGAATACAGGACAGCTTATATTTATCTTACCCGTGAGGATCTTAATAACTATAATCATTGCAAGGGCGATACGGAAGGATTCGTGAATCTTCCCCTATCAATAAGCGGGATCTATTTCTCTGTTCTTTTCATCGAAAAGGAAAACTTTATCAAAATGTCATTTCGCTCCAAAGGAAGTTTTCCCACAAATGAATTTGCCTCAAAATATTTTGGTGGAGGTGGTCACCTGAATGCTTCAGGTGGAGAACATTATGATACACTTCAGAATACCATCGAATATTTCCTGAAAGGGCTTAATGAAAACACCTGGAGATTTGAACAGGAGCTCTGAGATGTTTTACCGCACATTCATAATTATACTCCTGCTGTCTGCTCTGGCTTCCTGTGTAAGGGATAAACCTGCTGCAGAAACCAGCAAGCCTGGAACAAGAGACCTGGAAGATATCAACAGGTACCTGGTCATGAAAGACAGGGAAAGGATCATTAATTTTGCCGAAAGGAAACAGCTGGAATTAACGGAAACACCAACCGGACTTTGGTATCAGCTCTATAAACATGGTGAAGGTGACTTTCTGATTGAAGGGATGAAGATAACGATGGAGTATGAATGTTCACTGCTTGATGGAACCAGGTGCTACTCATCAGAAGAATCAGGACCAAAAGTCATAACACTCGGCAGAACAGGTATTGAACCCGGACTTTACCAGGGATTAAAGGTTTTAAAACCAGGTGGTGAAGCTATTTTTATTATACCTCCTTTTTTGGCACATGGTTTGCCGGGTGATGGGAATAAGATTCCACCCAGATCTGTAATTGTTTATAAAGTAAAGATACTGGCTGTGGAATAATAAGAAATAAGTCAAGTCGTTATACTATTAAGAGAAGTTATACACTAATTGATTATGAGAATGAAAAGAAGAATGTACACGCTGCTGACTGTTGCGATTGTTATGGGAATGTTTTTAGGATCATGCCTGAAGGAACCGAACTATGCTGAATTGGAACAATCGAATATCCAGGAATTTTTAGACAATAACCCTGATATTTCTTTTCAAAAAAAAGAGAGTGGATTGTATTATCATGAAGTATCTGCCGGAACTGGCGAAGTAGTCAGAACACACGACACGGCAAAAGTGATATATGCAGCTAAATTTCTTAATGGAGTAGTTTTCGATACCAATGTGGGTATAGACACCTATTCTTTTCCTGTTGGTGAGAGTAAAAATATTCCCGGATTTGATGAAGGGATATCATATATGAAGCAGGGAGGTACCGCAGATTTTGTTAATACCCTCAGCACTTGCATACGGGGTATATGGTCAATATCCGGTACCTGGCATATACACCTCTTGTGTTCGATGTAAAGCTTGCAAGAATCGTACGCGTACCGTGAAATTGAGTTATTACTGAAGAACAAAGACAACCAGCCTGTCATGAAGTGAAGGCTGGTCTTTTTTCCATTGTGCTATGCTCATTGTTCTTATAATTTCATCCGGGAGTGTTATGTTCTCAGCTATGCATAACCTTGTATCATTATTGCACAACGATATTAGAGTCTGAAAAAGCTTCTGGGCTCTGTATGGGGTTTCCATGAAGATCTGGCTGAATCCCTGCGAGGCCTTTTTTTCTATTTCCTTAATTTTGGAATGTAAGATCTGCTGGTTTTATGGGAAGGTAACCATTGAAGGTAAAATTTTGTCCATTCAAACCTGATGAAATGAGAGCCAGGATTATCGATGAAGGACCCGTAAGTGGTGAAACTTTAATCTGCTTTTCATGAGCCATACGAACGATTTTTGATCCGGGATCAGCAATGCAGGGAAGTCCTGCTTCACTCAGAAGACCCATATCATTACCGTTAATAACCGGATCGAGATAATGAGCATATTCCGGATCAGAAGTGTGTTCACTAAGCTCAAGGAAGGTGCTTTCATCGATGGGAAATTTCTTGTCAATGAGCCTGAGAAACCTTCTGGCGCTCCTGAGATCTTCAACAATAAAATACCTCAGGCCGCGAATTTTCTCCAAAACTTTTTCTGGAATAACCTTCTGAAAATCATCATCTCCAAGGGTCACGGGCAAGAGATATAGTTGTCCTTTCAAATCGCTGATTGTTATATTCAAAATTAATAATATTATCTGAACCTGCCTGAAATGGTGGGCGGGTAAATCAGAAAACCGTTTGGCCAGTTGCCTGTTATACATTTTTAAAGTAGGTTTGTCATTGAAATAGACGTAATGTGAAAATAACTTTTCTAGGTACCGGTACTTCACAGGGTGTGCCTGTAATCGCCTGTGAATGCTCCACATGTCTTTCCACAGATACTAATGACAAAAGATTGCGAACCTCACTGCTCCTTGAAACTGATGAGATAACATTGCTTTTTGACGCGGGACCGGATTTCAGGCAGCAGATGTTACGTGAGCATGTGACAAAGCTGGACTCTATTATACTTACGCATGAACATAAAGATCATATCGCGGGACTGGATGATGTCCGGGCTTTTAATTATAAAAGCCAGGATGCAATAGACATCTGGGCTGAGGAACGTGTTCAGAAAGCAGTTAAGAAGGAGTATTCCTATGTTTTTTCAGAATACCAGTACCCCGGAATACCTAAAATGCGTCTGAATGATATTTCAGGAGAACCATTCACAATCAAAGGACTTACAATTCAACCTGTCAGGATTTTTCATTACAGGCTTCCTATTTTCGGATTCAGGATCGGAAATTTTGCCTATGTAACTGATGCAAATTATATTCCTGAAGAAAGCAAAGAAAAGCTCTTTGGTGTAAAATATCTGGTTATTAACGCTTTACGTAAAGAGAAACATATCTCTCATTTTTCACTCAGGGAAGCAATAGACATTATTCATGAAATTTCTCCTAAAAAAGCTTACCTAACTCATATCAGTCATCAAATGGGACTCTACTCAGAAGTTTCAAAAGAACTGCCTTCCGGTATTAATCTTGCTTTTGATGGTCTGAGTATAAAATGTGATGAATAAGCCAGGATTATCTTCTCTTCTTTTTATAATTTGTTGTTAATTTCCTCTGGTATGAGGGGGAGAAGAAATACTTGTTTCGACCAAGCTGCTCGGTACTTACATGTGAATTCTGTTTTCTTTTTTTGTAGTAGGTGTTTTTTCTCGATGAAGCGCAGGAAGTAACAAGTATCAGCATTAACAAAACAAGAATATATTGAATTGTTCTACGTGCCTTCACAACCGCGCGTTTTTATCAAATCGAAAAATACAAAAATTTTCCGGCAAAAACGCTTCCTTTTATCATTTAATACAATTATTTTTCTTCACTGGTGTTAAGGATTTAACGCTTTGTTTTAACTTGCAACAACGTTAAACCCAGGGAATCCTACATACTTTAACTGTGAATTTTTTTATGATATTACTCCGGAAAAAAATCCTGATAGCATCTTTAATATGCCTGTTCCTTAATTACCAGATGGATGCTCAAACCATAACAGGATTTGAAAATACCATTACCGGCCGATTGCTTATTGAACGGTTATCCCGGTCGGAAGGTATTTCACTGACACTGAAAAAACCCCGCCCTCTTTTCAGTTTTTTACTGGATAATGCTGCAATCAGCTCTTCATCAGCAGCATTGACGATAAATGGTAATGCTTCAATACAACATTTTAATAACACTCTCAAAGTAACAAGTATCGCTTTAAAAGACTCGCTCTCTGCTTTTCATTTCGAGCTCGTTTTTGAGAATACCGGGAATGATACGATTTCAATCAGCAACGTGGTTCCGTTTGGCGAAGACAGTGCCTCCTCCGTGCATATTACAGGCAAAGGCCCCTGGGATCTTGCCAGAGCCTGGCTTTCACGTCCGGGATACCGACCTGTACGTGTTATTCTTCCTGATAATGCATGGGAACTGGGATATACCTCATTCCCGGTTTCCGGTGAAATTTCAGTTTGTGCTCTGGCAAGACGGTCAAAATGGGATAATGGCGCCCAGCGTAAACGATATGAGACTATCCTGCCGCCAAAGGGACGGGTATATTATAATCTCTACGCGGAGACTTTCAAAGGTGAGTGGCAAAACGGACTGAGGCTGATGTTTCGCGACAGGTACCTTCATGATCTCGGCCAATTTGATAATTCCCTTTATGAAAGAGAAGATCTTACCTGGATAAAGCAGAGTTACCTTATTGTATTACAGATGGCCTGGGACAGAGAGTTTTACGACCGGCTTACCGGCAAATATAACTTTGCCGAGGTTCTTAAAAAGGGCATGGCTCAGTTCGGGAAAATCGATGTGTACGGGATATGGCCAACCTGGCCAAGACTTGGTCTGGATCAGCGAAATCAATGGGATCTTTATCGTGATCTTCCCGGAGGGACAAAGCAGATCCGCAATTTTGCCAATGTTTCACGTAAAGCCGGAACCAGGTTTTTTATAGCTTATAACCCATGGGACAAAAGCACCAGGGAAGAAGATCATTTCAGGGGTATGGCAAATATGATCGCAGAGACGGAAGCTGATGGAGTTGTCCTGGATACCCAGGGAAGTTCGAGTTATGAATTACAGGCAGCTGCCGATAGCGTCAGAAAAGGTGTTGTAATGTATTCTGAAGGTATGGCTGTTACAAAAGATATGCCGGGGATAATCTCGGGAAGAGTACATAATGCCATCTTCTACAGCCCGGAAATCAATCTTAACAAACTCATAAAACCTGATTTCTCTATCTTCAGGGTTTGTGATGTGGGAGAGGATCTGATACACAGGGAACTGGCTATAGCATTCTTCAACGGATATGGTACAGAGCTGAATATGTACCGGCCTGGCGGCAGGGATGACCTTTACAGGGAGGATATGGAATACCTTGCCGGAACGACTTTTATACTCCGCCAGAATAATGATGCTTTCCTTGATTACAACTGGACTCCCCTTATCGGGACAAAAGCTGATAATGTATTCGTAAATAAATGGTCTGCCGGGGATAAAACTGTTTACACGGTTCTCAATATGAAAGCAGAGGGCGTTAATGGTCCTCTTTTTCCGGCTGTAAAAAGAGAAGGCCGGCACTGGGTTTCACTCTGGAACCATGAAAACCTGGAACCGTTATTGGAAAACGGAATCTCATTTGTTCCTGCCAGGGCATCAGGCTGGCATTCCTCCTGGAGTGGAACCAGGAAAGAAGGATCAGTCGATTGTATTGCAGAATTCCCGGTTTTGCTGAAACCTTTACTTGCCGGTGATTCCTTATTGATAAACGCAACCGGAAAACGTTTGCTGATCTGGAAAGGCAATCCATCGTACACCCTCCAGCCAAAAGAGCTGAAGCTAAAAAATGATACGGTTGTTAAAATCCGTGATTATTTTGGTTTTTATGAAGGGAAAATAGTTTTGCAGCTTTTGGATCGGGAGGTTCTTAAAGACGAATGTATCATTGAGCTTCCGGGAGGAAAACCATGGCTGATAAGCAAAATTACTCGTACCGTCAGGGCAACATCGGTCCCGGATAATATGACTCTGGTCCCTGGTGCCTCATTATCGTTTAAGGTAAGCACTAATGATGAATTCCTGCCATATCCTGATGTAAGTGACAAAATAGCTAAAATTGACAGTTTCCTGATCGATAAATTCCCGGTTACCAATGCAGAATATCATGAATTCCTGATGAATTCCGGCTACAGGCCTGCCGATACTACGAGATTCCTCCGGCATTGGACAGGTGGGATTTATAAACAGGGCCAGGAAAAGTACCCAGTTGTTAATCTGAGTTATGAAGATATGAATGCTTATGCCAAATGGGCAGGGAAACGGTTACCGACCGAAGCCGAATGGCAACTGGCAGCCCAGGGTACAGATAAAAGAATATGGCCCTGGGGTAATGAGTTCCATGGAGCATATTGCAATAACTCATTCGGCAGACTCACTCCTGTGGACGCTTTTCCGAAAGGACAGAGTCCTTCCGGGGCATGGGACATGGTTGGAAATATCTGGCAAATGACCAATGACATGTATTTTAACGGATCATATTATATGACAGTTATCAGGGGAGGCAGCTACTATAAACCTGAATCCAGCTGGTGGTACATACAGGGAGGCCCTCAATCACTCGATAAAACACAGGTATTGCTGATGGTCTCACCAGGCTTTGACCGAAGCTCTACCCTGGGATTCAGATGTGTGAAGGATATTGATAAAAAGAATTTCAGTATAAAGAAAGGCCGGCCATAAACATATCAGAACGAATGTAGAGACAACGCATGCGTTGTCTCTACACCCGATCAGACCTTTAATTTCTTCTCAATTTCAGTTATCTGAGTCCTGAAATGTTTATCCGTATCAATCAGGTTGTTAACGGTCTTGCACGCATGAAGTACAGTTGCATGGTCTTTGCCGCCTATATGCGATCCTATGCTTGCCAGCGATGATTTTGTAAGGTTTTTGGAGAAATACATGGAAACCTGTCTGGCCTGAACGATCTCCCTTTTCCTCGTTTTTCCCTGGATTAAATCAATTGGTATCTTGTAATAATCGCAGACAATCTTCTGAATGTATTCGATTGTTATTTCACGACGTGATGTGCTTACAAGCTTTTCAACCATCAACCTGGCAAGATCGAGGGTTATCTCTTTCCTGTTAAGCGTTGACTGCGCATAGAGTGAGATTAAAACAGCTTCAAGCTCCCTGATATTATTCGAAATATTCAGGGCCAGATACTCGAATATCTCCTCCTGCAGTTCTATCCCGTCATTATATGCTTTCTTCTTCAGGATTGCAAGCCGGGTCTCATAATCAGGTCTTTGGAGATCAGCCTGTAAGCCCCATTTGAACCTTGATAAAAGACGCTGTTCCATACCCTGTAATTCTACAGGTGGCTTGTCACATGTCAGTATAAGTTGTTTGCCTGACTGGTGAAGATGATTGAAGATGTGAAAGAAGGTATCCTGTGTTTTTTCCTTACCTGCAAACTCATGAACATCATCAAGTATTAACACATCGATCATCTGGTAAAAATGCAGGAAATCATTCTTGTTATTGTTCCTGACAGATTCAACAAACTGAGTTTGAAATTTATTCGCATTTACATAGAGCACAATCTTATCAGGATGCTTTTCTTTTACCAGTATACCTATTGCCTGGGCAAGATGTGTTTTCCCTAATCCGGAATCCCCATAAATCATCAATGGGTTGAAGGCAGTGCCCCCCGGATTGTTTCCAACGGCTATTCCGGCAGACCGGGCAAGTCTGTTGCATTCACCTTCAACGTAATTGCTGAAATTATAATCAGGATTAAGCTTAGGATCGTAATGTACCTTTTTAATACCCGGTATAACAAAAGGATTTTTGATCGAAGGCTGAGTTATGTCGAAGGGAACCTGAACGGGTTTATTGTTAAGATCCGTTTTATTCCTTGACGGGTATCTTACTGTATATGGTTTACCATCAGAATAATTGGTGTTCTCCATCACGACGTTGTATTCCAGCTTAGCCCCGCTGCCGATCTCTCTTCTCAGTGTTTTCCTCAGAATATCAATATATTGCTCCTCCAGATATTCATAGAAAAACGGACTTGGTACCTGAATTGTAAGAACATTGTTCTCAAGCTTCAGAGGAACTATCGGTTCAAACCAGGTCTTGTAACTGATGGATGGAATAATATCATGAATTATTTGAAGACAGTTATTCCAAACGTCAATGTGAGACTTATTCATGTAGGTCAGTTTTTTAAAAAAATTAAGGTTGGAATCAAAGCTGATTCACTACACAATATTTGTAAAAAAAAAAGTAATAAAAAAAATTTTTTTTGCTTGATTTTATCAGAAAAACTATATGTTTTTAAACATCAGCAACTTATAAGAATAAAAAAATATGTGTTATATAATACATTAAAAATCAAATAATTGTGATCCAAAACTGACATTTGTCTGTGTATAACAATTCATTATGAGGCGCTGATCAAAAATCAACATTGATGCTCCAAAACTAGGACTATTTTGATACGGATTTTTACAGGATTTTCAGGATCAGGTAAATCGGAATTATTATGTCACTTTTTACCGGGAGAATCTTTTTTCCCGAAAACAGAAAAATGAACATAACGTTTAGGGTTTTCTTTAAGATCCTGCAGCAATATATTCAGACTTTGCAGGCTGTTGTTTAGATTATTATAAAGAGAATCATTCGTCAGGAGCTGACCGGCGCTACCCTCGCCATTATTAAGATTGTCGAGCATCAGGGTTGTCTTCTCCAGGCTTGACCGAAGATTATTTATAGTGCCATATATATCTGCTGAAGCCAGTGTATCAGCGATATTTTGCAGACTGCCGAAAGTCTGATCAATTTTACCTGTATTCTCTGCGAGCATATTCGAGAAACTGGTAAGGTTCTGAAGTGTTGTTTTAAGTTCCTGCTTCCTGGAACCAAGGATTTCATCTATATTATCACTTGTACTTGAAATGTTTGACATTGTATTACCGAGATCTCTCTTGAAATTGGTATTCATAATGTCATTCACAGAACTGATAATAGAATCAATTTCCGTGATCAGGTGCGAAATCTTGTTTTTCACAGGGATCAGTTCCGTCTCAAGCATGTCTGTCAGCGATTCTGCAAGTCTTCCCGGAATTGTATCCATAACCTCGTAGAATCCAGGGCCATCACCATAGACAAACTGTACCTTCATACCTCCAAGAAGAGAAACAGGTATAATCTCAGCGACAGTATTTTGTGGCAATCTGAAATCCTTATCAACAGAGAATTCGACAAGCAGCTTACCACTGATGGCATCGACGAAACTTATTGATTGTACCACTCCGACTCTGAAACCATTCACTTCCACGGGGCTCGATTCCGCCAGACCGCCAACTCTGTCGTAAATGGAGAAGTATGTTGCATCTTTATTCAGAAGATTTTTCCCTTTTAAAAAATTAAACAGCCAGATGAACACAATAATGGTAATAATTGCAATTACTCCAACTTTAACTTCATTCGATATGTTTTTCATCTGATATATTTTTATTTTTTGTTCTCATTTATTGCCTGTTGAAGGGGAATTATCTCATCATTTTTAACGGCAATGATGAAAGCATCAGGATAAGCAGCCATAATCTCCTTCCTGTGTTTTACCGCTTCACCATACTCTGTAAACCTGCCGGTGGTGTACTTATATCTCCCCTGGGACCTTAATTCAGATACATCTTTTATGCCTTTAAAATTCCCGGGATTGATCTCCATCTTTACATTTGAAGAGGATATCTGGACCATAAATGTCAACTCACCGGTGGGTGCCGGTGAAACATTACTGATGCCTGCCAGGAGAGTGGTATCTTTTTTAAGGTCTGTAACTGTAATGCTCCTGGTGTTAATCTCATTTATGTAATCCCTGCTGGCGCGAAATATGGCTGATGCAAGATAATCCTGACCCTGTTCAGAGTTGAGGAATTTTTCCTCGGCGGGATTGGAAATAAAACCAGTTTCAACAAGTACGCTGGGCATCGCTGTATTAAACAGGACCCAGAATCCAGCCTGTTTGACACTCCTGTCCTTGCGGTTAACTTTTTCTCTTAGCTGGGTTTGTATTTTATCCGCAAGATTCAGGCTTTGTTTCTGATATTCCTTGTGCATCACCATGAACATTATATAGGAATCGGGTGATTTTGGATCAAATCCCTGGTATTTGGTTGAATAATCTTCTTCAAGCAGCATAACTTCATTCTCTTTCATTGCTACAGCCAGGTTTTCCTTGTCCTTTGTAAGCCCCATTATGAATGTTTCGGCGCCCATTACACTTTTGACTGAGGTTTGATTTGTATGGATTGAGATGAAAAGATCGGCATTGTTTTCATTGGCTATTATCGGCCTGTCGCGCAAATCGACGGTTTTATCATCTTTTCTTGTATAAACGACCTTAACATTTTTCAGGTTCCTCTCAAAATATGCACCTGTTTTCAAAGCAATGGCAAGATTAATATCTTTTTCCTTGCTGTATGACCCGAGAGCCCCGGGATCCCTGCCTCCGTGACCGGGATCGATTACTATTACCCATTGATTGTCCTGTATCACTGCCATAACTGATAGTGGAAACAGGAATAAAACCAGAATAATTAATATGAATTTTAACTTGTATATATTAAAGGCATGAAGTTTGCCGTTTTTAAACATTGCGGTCATTCAGGTTACGGTTTTTTAATTAGTTTTGCGCTGCTTTCCTTAAAGCACAAAAACTATACAAAAATAAAGATTAAAGTTGTATTTTTTTAAACAAAAGCGGTTACTTCTTATGTTCCTGGTCCTGGTGCACGCTTTTGCATCATTTTCGCAGGAAAATAAAGCTATAAGGGATACTTCTGTTTATGATTCCGGGAATATTCCATTCCAACCAGATTCCTTAGTCATAAATGCTGATTCCCTGCAACTGCAACAGGATTCAATCGCTACCGACACTACCGGATTAATTCCTGCAAACATTCTTGAAGCACAGGTAGTTTATTCAGCCCAGGATTATATAAGAAGGAATGTTGTTGATAAGATAGTGATTCTTGTGTCGGCAGCAAAGGTAACATACGGTTCAATTGAGATCGCTGCCGACTCGATAATGATAAATATGAATTTAAATACGCTTTATGCAGTTGGAAGGAAGGATACGAGCGGAACTGTGATTGGCAGTCCTGTCTTTAAGGAAGGAAGCCAGGAAATCGCGGCAGACGAACTGATTTATAATTTTAAGACAAAGAGAGCGCTTGCCACCAACATCGAAACCCAGCAATCTGAAGGTCTGCTCAGGAGTAATACCACGAAATTGCTTGAAGACGGGACATCGAACATTAACAAGAGTACATATTCAACCTGTGACGCCGATCCCCCGCATTTTTATATAAATCTTCCCAAAGCAAGGATTTATCCCGGAGAGAAACTCGTATCCGGCCCTGGCAATCTTGTCCTCGAAGGTATACCGTTGCCCTTGATCCTTCCCTTTGCATATTTTCCTATTAATACCAGAAAACAGGCTTCAGGCATCCTTATACCCCGTTTCGGTCAGGAAACTGAACGCGGATATAACCTTACTGAAGGAGGTTATTACTTTGCTATAAACGATTACTTTGACCTTGCAGTCAGGGGAAGCGTTTATGCCAATGGCACATGGATGATGACCACTCAGACTAATTATCTGAAAAGATACCGGTACAGTGGTAATTTCTCATTCAGCTATGCAAGCAATGTCTCCGGACACAAGGGTCTTCGTGATTATGCTGTAAATTCGAATTACAGGGTTGGCTGGACTTTTAACCAGGATCCCAAAGCCTCACCGGGATCAAGATTTGCTGCGAGCGTAAACATGAGTTCAAGCGGTTTCGACAGGGCAAACAGTTATGTTGTTACAGAGCAT
The DNA here is from genome assembly GCA_963744745.1 of uncultured Bacteroidota bacterium. Lineage (GTDB taxonomy): Bacteria > Bacteroidota > Bacteroidia > Bacteroidales > VadinHA17 > LD21. Next base: position 1,995,559 of record CAVUVD010000014.1, read on the forward strand.
GTTACAACACAGAGACAGTCGAGCGTGAGTTATTCCAAATCCTGGGATGGTACTCCGTTCAATTTTTCGGCAAGTATGAACCATACCCAGGATGTCAGAAGAAAAACTGTCAACCTGAACCTGCCAAAGGCTAATTTCAACATGAACAGGATATATCCTCTTAAACCAAAGAATAGCGCCGGGCAGACGAAATGGTGGCAGGATCTTCAATTCTCGTATTCCGGACAACTTGACAACCGGATAAATACTTACGATTCGTTACTTTTTACAAATCACGCATGGGAAAACATGAAAAATGGTTTTTCTCATCAGGCCCCGTTAAGTCTCCAGATCCGACCGTTCAAAAATTTTTCGATTTCACCTTCTCTTACATATAATGGTGTTCTATACTCTGAAAGAGTAGAGAAGTATTGGGTTGTTAATCCTGAAACAGGCCAGGGCAGTCTTGTGACAGAGAATGTCAAAGCTGCTTCGTATGGTCATGCAGTTAATCCGGCAATAAGCGCCAGTTTTAATCCTCAGATATTTGGGTTCTTCTCCTTCAGGAATATCGGCGACAGACGCTTGCAGCAGGTACGTCATGTGATGAGACCCACTATAGGTTTCAGCTATGTTCCTTATCTTAAAGGATTCAGCTCCAAGATGTACAGGCAGGTGCAGGTCGATACGATACCAACATATAGTAAATACTCAATTTTCGAAAATGGAATTTATGGTACACCAGCTCTTTCAAGTAAATCCGGTAATCTTTCATTTGGTATTTCCAATATACTTGGAGCTAAAATATTTGAAAGGAATGATACCACCGGGAAGCCCAAGACAGTAAGTATCATTGATAACTTCGGAATAAGCACTTCATATAACATCTTTGCCGACGCTTTTAACTGGGCCCCTGTAACGATGTCAGCCAGGACCACACTTGCAAATAATATTAATATTTCCGCCAGCAGTAGTTTTTCCCTTTATGCAATTAATGAGAAGGGAGAGAGTATGGATGTTTTTTCAATAAAGGAAAACGGGAAACTCCTTAATCTTACCAACGCAGGGATGAGTGTCGATATGAGCGTCAGTGACCTGTTTAAAGGGAAGAAGGATAAAGACAAAACTGCTGCAACACCAAATGCACTTACCGGTGGAGTCCAAAATACAAATCCTACAAATGCCAGCGACCTGGCTCAGAGTAATGAAGGTGCAGGATTATATGACGAATACGGCTATGCTGTATTTAATGTTCCCTGGAGCATGAACCTGAGTTACAGTATTAACTACGCAAAATCCGGCCTTACATCGATGGTTTCATCGGCGATGACTCTTGGCGGCAGTGTCTCAATAACGAAGAAAATGTCGGCTACTTATACTTCCGGTTATGATTTTAAAGGCAAGCAGATTACAATGACCCAGATAGGTATATCAAGGGATCTGCATTGCTGGCAGATGAACTTCAACTGGGTCCCCAACGGTACCATGAAAATGTGGAACTTTACTATAAGGGTTAAAGCGTCTGTCCTCGGTGACCTGAAATATGAGAGAAGAAAAGACTTCCACGATAATTTCTAGAAGAATACTGACCACTTTTGTGTTTAAGCAGGCTTTCAATTATCTTATGGATTGTCCTCCCCTTGCAAGGGGAGGTCCCGCGAAGCGGGAGAGGGGTTCAAATAAAAAACCCCTCCTAGTTTAAAAAGAGGGGTTCTGATAAAATATAATCAGAGATTATTCTCCAACAATCTCAAATTCAATCTCAACCTTAACTTCCCTGTGAAGCTTTATAACAGCCTTATAAGTACCAACTTCCTTCACCTGGTCGTCAGGAAGCGAAATGTTCTTACGGTCGATATCAAAGCCTTTTTCCCTGAGTGCCTCAGCTATCTGGATTGTATTAACTGAACCAAATATCTTTCCTGATGTGCTGGTTTTTGCACCAATTGAAATTTTAATGCCTTCAAGCTTTCCTGACATTTCCTGTGCAACCGCTTTGATCTTTTCTTCCTTGTGAGCTTTCTGCCTGAGGTTCTCAGCATGCATTTTCTTTGCTGAAGAAGTTGCAGCCATGGCGTAACCTCTTGGAATGAGGTAATTTCTTCCATAACCGTTTTTTACGGTAACCAGATCATCTTTCTGGCCAAGCTTGTTTACATCCTGTAACAGTATGATTTCCATGTGATATCCTCCTTATTTTAATAGGTCAGTTACGTAAGGAAGAAGAGCAATATGCCTGGCTCTTTTGACAGCTTTTGCAACTTTCCTCTGGTATTTTAATGATGTTCCGGTAATCCTGCGTGGCAGAATCTTGCCCTGGTCATTCAGGAATTTCTTAAGAAATTCGGGGTCTTTATAGTCGATATAACGGATCCTGTTTTTCTTGAATCTGCAATACTTTTTCTTTTTGATCTCAACAGTCGGGGGAGTCAAATACCTGATTTCTGATTCATTCTGTGCCATGTTTTATTCCTCCTTTGCTTTTACTGTTTCTTTCTGTTTCCTCTTCTTTTCTGCATATTCTACAGCGAATTTCTCCATCCTGAATGTTAAGAACCTTATGATTCTTTCATCACGTCTGTACTGGAGTTCAAGTTTCTCGACAAGTTCGCCTTTGCCTTTGAATTCCAGAAGATAATAGAAGCCGGTCGACTTCTTCTGAATAGGGTAGGCGAGCTTCTTTAAGCCCCAATTTTCTTCATGAATGATCTCACCTTCATTGTCGGTGATGACCTTCTTGAATTTCTGTACCGCTTCCTTCATCTGGTTCTCAGACAAAACGGGAGTTGCAATGAAAACGGTTTCGTACTGATTTAACATAGTAAATAATTGTTTATTAAGAATTAATTTGGACCGCAAAAGTACGATTTTTTTAGAATTTGCCAAAATTATTACTGTCGAAAACATGTATAATATAATGGAATGTAAAGGAATGGAATGTAGAGACAAGGCATGCCTTGTCTCTACGGGCATGCCTTGTCTCTTCAGGCATGATGTATTATGTTTTTGGCGGGAAACATAATTCACTATATTTGCAGGACGACTGTCATTTTTATGGAGAATTTTATCGTTTCGGCAAGAAAATACAGACCCGCCAGCTTTGATATGGTTGTTGGCCAGGCTTCAATAACCAATACGCTTAAAAGCGCTATACGTAATAACAAGCTTGCACATGCCTATCTTTTCTGCGGACCACGTGGCGTTGGAAAAACAACTTGTGCCAGGATCTATGCCAAAACAATCAATTGTACAAATCTTACTGCTGATTTCGAGGCATGTGATAAGTGTGAATCATGTCTTTCATTCAATACACTGAGATCTTTCAACATTCATGAGCTTGATGCTGCTTCGAATAACAAGGTGGAAGATATAAGAAGCCTGAACGACCAGGTGAGAATACCGCCACAGGTCGGGAAATACAGTATCTATATCATAGATGAGGTTCATATGCTCTCTTCATCTGCTTTCAATGCATTTCTGAAGACACTTGAAGAACCACCGGCTCATGCAATATTTATCCTTGCGACAACTGAAAAGCACAAGATCATCCCTACAATCCTTTCAAGATGCCAGATATTTGATTTCAACAGGATCAGGATTGAAGATATAGCCAACAGGCTGATGTATGTGGCAAAAGAGGAAGGCCTTTCAGCCGAGGAAGAAGCCTTGCATGTTATAGCTCAGAAAGCAGATGGCGCCATGCGTGATGCATTGTCAATCTTTGACCAGATTGCAAGCCTCAGCTCAAATAAGATAACTTATGATGACGTAATTCAGAATCTCAACGTTCTCGACTACGAATATTATTTCAGAACCATTGATGCAGCATTACTGGGTGATGTTTCCTCCGTGCTCATTACTTTTAACGAAGTGCTTGAGAAAGGCTTTGATGGTCATAATTTTATATCAGGGTTAAACAGCCATCTTCGTGATCTTCTTGTTTGCAGGGATGAAGTTACGCTGAAACTGCTTGAAGCTTCGCCTGCTGTTAAGCAAAGATACCTTCAACAGACCGGCAGATGTTCAATTGACTTCCTGTTCAGTGCACTTGAAACCGGTAATAGCTGCGATCTCAACTATAAAAACAGCAAGAATCCAAGACTTATAGTTGAACTTGCTTTAATAAAGATGTGCAGGCTTAATGGAAACGGCAATGAGCCGGAAAAAAAAAAGCCTGAACCCTTAGAACTACCGGAAACTGATAAGAAAGGCAGCATAAAAGAGGTCTCAGGCAATCAAAAGGTCATCATAAAGCCTGTGGCCGCAGATCAGGTGCACAGGCATGATCCAAAAATTGATAAACCTGCAAGATCATTCTCAATTAAAGATCTTTTGAATGAGAATCACCAGGAAAAGAAATCACCTGATAAAACCGGGATAATAACACCAGAGAAAGAGGAAAATCGCGCTGAATTCACACCTGAAGCTTTTAATGCTGCATGGCAGGAATTTGTTGAACAGCTAAATGGAGAGGGACCACGTATTATTAGCATGTTCAAATCGGTAAAAACTGAGTTTGAAGACCAAAATACCATAAAAATCCATTTCCATAATGCAACACAGAAAGATACCTTTGTATTGAATTATAAACAACGGCTGGCTAATTTCCTTGAAAGAAAATTCATTGTTCCTGAACTTGATATTCAGAATGTTGTAGATCAATCAGATAATGAGAACGTTTTGTATTCTGATGAACAAAAACTAAACTATCTGTTTAATAAGTATCCTTCATTAAAGGAAATGAAAAAGATCTTCAATCTCGATCTTCCCTGAACCCGGATCATTATATTTTGTTATATATAGATTAAACCATAATTCAGTTAGAAGTTTATTCAAAAACATTCACAAATCCTAAAAACAATTTATTATGCTGAACAAAAGAGTAGAAGATATCTGTAACAGGCAGGTCGAAAGAGAAGGTTATTCTTCAAACCTGTATCTGGCAATGGCTTCCTGGGCTGAAGTAAACGGTTTTGCCGGAGTAGCAGAATGGCTTTATGTCCAGTCAGATGAGGAAAGGCTGCATATGCTTAAATTCATTAAATATATTAATGAAAGAGGAGGAAAAGCTGTTATGCCTGCATTCAAGCAACCACCCATTGAATACAAGACCGTTCAGCAGGTTTTCGAAGAAGTGTTGAAGCATGAGGAATTTGTCACTGCAAGTATCAACGAGATCGTAGCAGTTACTCTCGAAGAAAAAGATTTTAATACTCATAATTTCCTGCAATGGTTCGTAATGGAGCAGGTAGAGGAAGAAGCCTCAGCCAGGACTATTCTTGATAAGCTTAAACTGGTAGGCAATAACAGTCTCTATCAATTCGACAGGGATATAATGCAACTAAGAACACCGGCAGCCAGCAACCAGCCGGCAACATAACGAAATTATATTCTTTTGCAGTGGCACACGGATGACACGGATCAGACGGATTTGCACAGATCTGATCCGTGATTATCCGTTGCATCTGTGTCATCCGTGTTCTATTCATTAGTTTTTTTTAACCGCGGAGTTCGCAGATTCGCCATCGCACAAGTCTTTCGCCGCAGAGAACGCAAAGTCGTCCAAGTCAACCCTGAAACCCTGAAACCCTGAAACCCTGAAACCCACATTTGCCTTTGTCCTTTTTCCTTGTTCCTTGTTCCTTTTCCTTTTCCTTTCGCCTTTCGCCTTTCGCATTCATTTTGGCCTCCTTTTTGCAGGCTGTCAGGTTTTATAACTATATCAGAAAATAAAACTAATTTTGCTGGATAATTTAAAAAACAGAAATTCTTCTTGAAATGAGCATTATAAATAGTGTACTTGGCCTTTTTCTTGGAAACAAATATGAAAGAGATCTTAAAGAGATCAATCCTTATGTTCAAAAAATACAACAGGAATCTGAAAAGCTGGGCTCACTCACAAACGATGAACTGAGAGACCGTAGCGATGCTCTCAGAACCGAAATACAAAAGAGCGTCAGTGATCTTGAGAACGAAATCAGGGAGTTACGCCTGAAAGCAGAAAAAGAAGAAGATGTCGATCAGAAAGAAGGAATCTACAACCAGATAGACAAAATTGAAAAGCAGATTGATGAAAAGCTCGAGCAATCACTGGAATCTGCTTTGCCGGCAGCATTTGCCATTGTTAAAGAAACTGCCAGAAGATTCAAGGAGAACAGTGTGTTGAAGGTTACTGCCAGACAATATGACAGGGACCTTGCTGCAACAAACGAAAGCATAACAATAGATGGTGATAAGGCACTCTGGAAAAATAAATGGATAGCCGGGGGGAATGAAATAACATGGGACATGGTTCATTACGATGTACAGCTTATCGGCGGTGTGGCCCTTCATAAAGGGAAAATTGCTGAGATGGGAACCGGTGAGGGTAAAACAGTTGTTGCTACTCTCCCTGTCTTCCTTAATGCTCTTGCAGGAAGAGGTGTTCATATTGTTACTGTGAATGACTATCTGTCAAAACGAGATTCCGAGTGGATGGGTCCTATTTATGAATTCCATGGTCTCACTGTGGATTGTATCGATAAGCATCAACCCAATTCAGCCGACAGGCGAAAAGCATATAATGCCGATATCACCTTTGGAACAAATAATGAATTCGGCTTCGATTACCTCCGTGACAACATGGCAATTAATCCGGAGGATCTTGTTCAGAGAAAACACCATTATGCAATAGTTGATGAGGTCGATTCAGTACTGATCGATGATGCACGTACACCTCTTATTATTTCAGGCCCTACTGCTAAGGGCGAAAACCAGCTCTTTGATGAACTTAAGCCAAAAGTAGATAAGCTGGTTAATGCCCAGAAAAGACTTGTCACACAGGTTCTTGCGGATGCCAGGAAACTCATTTCCGATGGAAAAACAGAAGAAGGGGGTTTGCTGTTGTTAAGGGCTCATAAAGGACTCCCAAAGAATCATGCATTGATTAAGTTTCTCAGTGAAGAAGGAAATAAATCGCTTCTTCTTAAAACAGAGAACTTCTACATGCAGAATAACAGTAAGGAGATGCCCAAAGTCACTGATGAGCTCTACTTCATCATCGATGAAAAGGCAAATTCGATAGAACTTACTGAAAAAGGCATTGACCTGATATCCACCTCGGTTGAAGATGCAAGCTTCTTTATCCTGCCTGACGTTGGATCTAAAATTGCTGATCTCGAAAAAGCCGGATTATCAGAAAGGGATAAGCTTCTGAAAAAGGATGAATTGCTGCAGGATTATTCTGTAAAGTCGGAACGAGTTCATACGATGACACAGCTTCTTAAAGCATGGACCCTTTTCGACAAGGACACGGAATATGTGGTTATTGACAATAAAGTCAAGATAGTGGATGAACAGACTGGTCGTATTCTCGAAGGAAGAAGATATTCCGACGGTCTGCACCAGGCAATTGAAGCCAAGGAGAACGTAAAAGTTGAAGCTGCCACCCAGACATATGCAACAATAACGCTCCAGAACTATTTCCGCATGTATCATAAACTTGCCGGGATGACGGGTACAGCTGAAACTGAAGCAGGCGAGCTCTGGAATATTTACAAGCTTGATGTTGTTGTAATACCGACTAACAAACCGGTTATCAGGATCGATAAAGAAGATCTTGTCTACAAAACAAAGCGTGAAAAATATAATGCCGTAATCGACGAAATCTCAGAAATGTACAAACAGGGCAGGCCGGTACTGGTTGGTACAACATCTGTTGAGATATCGGAGCTCCTCAGCAGGATGCTTAAGATGAAAGGACTTAAACACAATGTGCTTAATGCCAAGCTCCACCAGAGGGAAGCCGAAATTGTTTCCGAAGCAGGTAAAAGAAGCACAATAACTATAGCCACTAACATGGCTGGTAGAGGGACCGACATCAAGCTTACCGAGGAAGTCAGAAAAGCAGGAGGTCTTGCCATAATCGGAACTGAAAGACACGAATCACGGCGTGTTGACAGGCAGCTAAGGGGACGCTCGGGTCGCCAGGGTGATCCTGGATCTTCACAGTTCTTCGTTTCTCTGGAAGATGAGCTTATGAGACTGTTTGGTTCGGAAAGGATAGCGGGTATTATGGACAAGCTGGGCCTTAAAGAAGGTGAGATGATACAGCACCCGATGATCACCAAATCTATTGAACGTGCCCAGAAAAAAGTTGAAGAGAATAACTTCGGTATCAGGAAAAGGCTTCTTGAATATGATGATGTTATGAATTCGCAGAGGGAAGTCATTTACAAGAAGAGAAAACATGCCCTTCTCGGTGAACGGCTCAGCGTTGACATCGCGAATATGATGTATGACGTGACTGAAAGCCTTGTAAATACTTACCACCAGGATGGCGACTTCGAAGGTTTTGATCTCGAGCTGATCCGCTCATTCTCAATGGATTCTCCGGTAAGGGAGGAGGAATTTAAAAAGGAATCTCCGTCAAATATTGTTGAATCAGTTTACGGCAAAGTGCTTGGAGCATACAAACGAAAGGTTGAAGCAATTTCAGCTCAGGCTTACCCGGTGCTTAAAGATGTCTATGACAGGATGTCGCATGTTTATGAAAATGTTGTTGTGCCGATTACAGACGGCGTAAAGGTATACCAGGTTGTAACAAACCTCAAAGCGACAGCCGAATCGGGAGGAGTTGAACTGGCAAGATCCTACGAGAAAACTATCGTTCTCGCTACAATCGATGATGCCTGGAAAGAACACCTGAGAGAGATGGATGAGCTGAAGCAGTCAGTGCAGAATGCAACTTATGAACAAAAAGATCCGCTGCTTATCTATAAGTTCGAATCATTCGAGCTCTTCAAAACAATGATCACAAAGGTCAACAAGGATGTTGTCAGTACTCTGATGAAAGGTCACATCCCAACCCAGGACCCCGAGCAGGTCAAGGAGGCACAGAGAAGAAGGCAGGTAGATATGAGCAGGATGAGGACATCGAGACCTGAGTCTCAGTATAGCGGCGGTGGTCCCGACAAGGAGCAGCGTCCGGTTGAACCGGTGCGTGTAGAGAAAAAAGTAGGAAGGAACGATCCCTGCCCATGTGGAAGCGGCAAAAAATACAAACAATGCCATGGCGCACAGCACGAGGCGCCTGCTAATGTCTAAAAGGCAAAGGGTAAGGGGCAAGGGGGCAGAGAGTTTTGGTTTCAAGCTCCCTGGTCCCTGCTCTCTGCTCTCTGCCTTACCTGACTTCCTTCATTGCCTTCTGAATCCTTTCCATTACCGCTTTACTAACGGGAACAAGCGGTAGCCTGAGTGTATTCTGGCAGATGTTCATCTGGTTCATCATGGCTTTGACTCCTGCAGGATTACCCTCAACAAAAAGAAGATCAATCATCTCCATAAAACGGAAATGTAATTCACGGGCTGCTTTGAAATTTTGTTTAAGTGAATTATTGACAATATCGCTTGTCTGCGAAGGATAGGCATTCGCCAGAACGGAGATCACACCGGCACCACCGGCCGCAATAACAGGCATAGTTAACACATCGTCACCCGATATTACGAGGAAGTTTTCAGGTTTACCTTTTATTATCCGCATTATCTGGCCAAGATCACCCGAGGCTTCTTTCACAGCAACAATATTTTCGCATTCATGAGCAAGCTCAATACATGTCTCTGCAGTCATGTTACAGCCAGTTCTTCCCGGAACATTGTAAAGAATGACAGGCAGAGGACAGCTGTTTGCAAAAGCCTTGAAATGTGCAAAAATTCCCTTTTGAGTTGGTTTGTTATAGTATGGAACAACGGAAAGGATCCCGTCTATTCCGTTCAGATCTGTTTGTCTTACGAAATTTATAATCTCCTGAGTATTGTTACCGCCAATGCCAACTACAACAGGTACTCTCTTGTCAACCCTCTCAATCACTTGTGAGATAACGGCTTTTTTTTCGTCTTTTGTAAGTGTTACTGATTCACCTGTTGTACCAAGGGCAACAATGTAACTGACTCCTCCTTCAATTACATGGTTCACAACTCTGCCAAGCGCGGCAAAATCAATGCTTAAATCATTTTTAAAAGGTGTAACGATGGCAACTCCTGTGCCTTTGAATTTTTTCATTTATGGTCTTAAGGTTTAATATATTCTTTCCGGTTGCTCAGCATGGATCATTTGAAGATATAGAAATGCCTGATCAAGGTAATTCTCTATATTAACAGGTTTCTTCATTTCGATCATAAGATCAAAGATATTCCCGTTCTTTCCGTCTTCTGATAACCCTACTTTCAGGGCTGCTTTTGAAAGTGAGGACAAATATTTGAGTGGAAGCAGATTCCTGAAATTAATATCTATAAGAATGTCAAACCTGCTGTTAATAAATGTTTCAGCTTCAGGTGAGACAGGGAGATAAAAGAAGTTTATTTCATCCCTTCTCATACAGGTGAGATATCTTATTGCAGTGTACTGATCAGGAAGGTTCTTGCCCGGATAATAACCCAGTATTTTAACCTCAATATTTCTTTCACTCATTTTCTGATGGAACTTTGTCAGGCTTACGAAATCACCGACAGAAGAAGCATCCCAGACTATTCCTATTTTCTTTACCAGGTCAATATTGGTATAGAAAACCTTTCTTATGATCATTCCCATCTTTTTCCTTAGAATGGAATGACCGATTTTAAGCCTGATTCTTTTTATCAGTTCCATATTACAAACCTAATAGTTTTTTGGAATAATCGTTATTGTAAAACTATTCTTCACTGATAATTTTAAGGAATTCATCTTCACCCACCAGTGGAATGCCAAGTTCAATAGCTTTTTCTTTTTTGGCCGGCCCTATATTTTCTCCCGCCAGGATAAATGTTGTGCTTCCTGAGATAGATGAAGAGTTTTTGCCTCCGTTGTTCTCAATTATCTCCTTGTATTCATCCCTTGAGTGCTTTGAAAAGGTACCTGATATTACGATAGTCTTACCTGATAAAGCACTTCCGGTTGTCTGAATTTTCGAAGTATCACTTAGCCTTACTCCGGCCATCCTGAGACGTTCAATGATCTCAATATTATCGTTATCAGCAAAATATGATATTATGCTGGCTGCAATTTTTGGTCCTATTTCCCTTACAGAAGTTATATCCTCAAGAGAAGCATGTAACAGGTCGTCTACATTCCAGAACCTTTTTGCTATTGTTTTAGCGACTGTTTCGCCAACGTGTCTTATGCCCAGAGCATACAGAACACGAGCGTATGGGACCTCTTTAGATCTCTCAATGCTTCTGATGATGTTGGATGCGGATTTGTCTCCCATTCTTTCAAGAGGAATAAGATCTTCCTTTCTTAGATCGTACAGATCAGCGAAGGTCCTTATCATCCTTTTGCTGAACAGCAAATCTACCGTTTCTTCACCCAGCCCCTCGATATTCATTGCCCTTCTGCTGATAAAATGTTGAATCCTTCCTTTTATCTGTGGAGGACAATGCAGGTAATTCGGACAGAAATGGCTGGCTTCGCCTTCATTCCTGACAAGAACGAGTGTTGCACTCCGGGCAATTGGTTATAAATTGTATTCTCTGGCTTTTCTCATCCCTGGCGCTGAGGTCCACACCCGTGATCTTCGGAATCACTTCACCTCCTTTTTCGACAAAAACAATATCGTTCTGATGGAGGTCAAGTAATGCTATCTGGTCAGCATTATGCAGAGTGGCCCTTTTAACTGTTGATCCTGAAAGGAATACAGGTTCAAGGTTTGCGACAGGTGTTACTGTTCCGGTTCTGCCGACTGAAAAGCCGACCGATTTTAACCGTGTGGCAGCTTCCTCAGCCTTATATTTGTATGCTATGGCCCAGCGGGGTGATTTTGCAGTGAAGCCTAATTCCTCCTGCAATCTCAGGGAATTGACCTTAATAACGACACCGTCAATATCAAAAGGCAGCTTTTTCCTTTCTGTATCCCAGTAATTAATGAATGCCAGAACTTCATCTATGTTTCCGCAAAGTTTCATACTGTCCGGCACATTGAAGCCCCATTGCTTTGCCTTCATTAAGTTAGCATAATGTGTATCATGAGGAAGATCTTCCGACAGAAGGAAATAGATCATACAGGTAAGCGAGCGTGAAGCAACGATCTTTGTATCGAGCGTTTTCAGTGTACCGGCTGCTGCATTCCTGGGATTTGCAAAAGGAACCAGACCTGCTTCTGTTCTTTCCCTGTTTATCTTATCGAAGACAGATCTGGGCATCAGAATTTCGCCACGCACGATGAATTCATCCGGACTATCTTTTTCAAACACTTTCACAGGCAGGCTGCGGATCGTTCTTACATTCACGGTGACATCATCTCCACGAGTTCCGTCGCCTCGGGTAAGTGCTCTCAGCATCGAACCCTTCCTGTAAGTAATGCTGATAGATGCCCCGTCAAACTTCAGCTCGCAGACATATTCAATCTTTTCTGCGGATGACTTTCTGATACGTGAATCAAATTCTCTCAGCTCCTCTTCATTGTATGTGTTTCCGAGAGAAAGCATAGGATAGGCATGCTGGTATTGAACAAATTCTTTCTGTATATCACTGCCTACACGTCTTGTGGGTGAATCATCGCTTGCAAATTCAGGGAACTTTTTTTCAAGAGTATCAAGTTCATTCAGAAGAATATCGTACTCAAAATCCGTAATGGTAGGTTGATTGAGGACATAGTATTTATAATTATGTTCATTGAGCTCCTTGCGCAATTGCGCGATTCGTTCACTTGCTTCGTTATTATTCATATTTCAAGAAATTTCTATTCCTAATCAGCCATTTACGACCAGATCCCTTCAACCCTGGATCCGCATTTTCCACATTTCCCTCCTGTGATAGTATTGCCCGTGATACTGAATCCTTTTCTCGAAACAACCGGAGTGTTGCATTGCGGACAAATTGTGTCTGCTAATTCATTTCCGGGGGCATTCCCTGTATAAACGTAATTTAAACCTTCTTCAATAGCAATATCATGTGCCTGCTTCAGTATCTGCAATGGGGTGGGAGGAAGCTGTTCCAGCTTATGCATCGGATAAAACCTGCTGAAGTGAATTGGCGTGCTGCTGAAACCATTGTTTTTCAACCATCTGCACATGTCACGGATTTCGCCGGGTTTGTCGGTATAGGAAGGGACTATCAGGTGTGTGATCTCCAGCCAGACTCCCATATCACGGTAAGTTTTAAGTGATTCAAGAACCGGCTGAAGCTTTGCTCCGCTGAGCTTCAGATACGTTGTTTCGTTGAATGATTTCAGGTCAATATTGGCGGCGTCAATAACTGAACATAGCTTTTTAAGCGGTTCCGGGTTGATGTAACCATTCGATTTCATAATGTTTTTTATTCCTGCCTTCCTGGCTATTGAAGCTGTTTCGAATACATATTCATAAAATGTCGTGGGTTCTGAATATGTATAAGCTATCGATGCACAGCTTCCTTTCATGGCTTCTTCGACGACTCTTTCAGGCGGAAGGTCGAAGTTACGTGTTTTATCGGGACTGGATTGGGATATTGTCCAGTTTTGGCAATTCAGACAGGCAAGGTTACACCCGGCAGTAGCAATCGAAAATGCCCTGGAACCCGGAAGAAAGTGATAGAGAGGCTTCTTTTCCACCGGGTCTGTCGCAACCGAGCATGGATTTCCGAAAGCAAGGGTATATAATCTCGAATTCTGAACCTTCCGGTTCCTGCACTGGCTTACTTCTCCTTCTTTGAGAACACATTCGTTCGGACATATCCTGCACATTATGCCTCTCGGAGTTTCCTCCTGGAACATTGCAAGCTTCTTACTTCCGCCTGTTTGTTCAATTAATGATGATTCAAACGCCATACATGGAAAGCAAAACATTCCCGCAGAAACCGATAAAGATCTTTTGATGAATTCACGTTTTGTTATATTTCTGATATCTGGCATACTCACTTCAAATTATTAAACGTTAATCGGAAGTTCCGGTTGATCCTAAAAGAAAACCTGCTAATACTATTGATGATAGTATGAAAACTGACATTCTGATTCCTATTAAGGGAACCGAAAGAGAGGCAATCAATATGAATCCGATTGCAGATCCTGAAAGATCGGCACTGTAAATTCCTGATATGCTTTTTGCCTCTTTTGAACCTACTGTTAAATCCCTGAAAATGCTTCCCGTCAGGAATGCGGGTATAAATGCAAGAATAATGAGAATAACAATCGATGTGAAAATATTTCCCCGGGATTCAATAAAATGATAAACAAGCCCTGTAAATGCAAAAAACAATACCAATATCAGTCCTTTCATTTTTAATGAAAGTGAACTAATCTGTCTAAAGTCGAATCCGGCGCCGGCAGCCAGGCCCGACATAAATCCTGCCAGCAGCAGCCCGGTATGCTGGTACATACTGCCGGCAACAAGCTGCATTGTAAGTAAAAGGATTATTTCAAACCCCGCCAACGCAGAAGCACTGGCGTACATCATCATGTTTCTTCTGCTGATTGTCATAACAGGAAATGCGAATAGGATTAGCATGACCGCAATCGATGGTATCTTCTCACCCGGGTCCATACTGAAAATCAGTGCCTGATTGACAAAAGTAGCTGTTGGCCTGTCTGCTGTATTCTGCCTGGCTGAAGGATCCAGTACAGATAGAAGTTCTCTTGTTTTAGATCTGATCAGATCATCTGAAAGATAATCAGGACTGACATAAATATTCCCGATATTCTTTAAGCCGGTAAGTTTTGTAATAGATGTTGTTAACGGCATATCGGAAGCGATAAAATACAGTTTATTCCCGGAAACAGGAAGAACATTTCCGAAAGTAGCTTTAAGGCTGCTAAATATTGAAGAATATAGTCTGATGGATTCCTTATTGTAATAGTAAGTTGCGTTCCCTGGAGAACACATGAAAACTCCTCCCGGCGCAAGCTTCTTTTTAGATTCAATGAAAAACTCAGTTGTGTAATACCTGTTCAGAAGAAGTGTCGATGGAGGAGGTATCAGCATCAGGATAACATCTGCTGAGCCTTCGATCTCCCGGACTGCTTTGAAAGCGTCTTTACCGGAGATAGTTATCTTTACGTTTGTAATAATCTGATCGATACTGTCAATCCTGGCCAGCACCGGGTCTCTTTCGATATAAACTATCTCCCTGACATTATACTTCAATATCTCCTCGAGATGTGATGACAGTGAGCCTGAAAACAAGAATACTCTTTCAGGTTTGTTGCATTGAAGCATTGCATAATGAACATCCTCCTCTCTTTCAACAACATCGCTTGCATATGACAAAAGATTGTGATTATAATAGATACTTCTTTCACCAGCATACTCTGCAGTTGTTATGTTGCCATACGGCGTATCAAGTGTTGATTTTACTTTTAATCCGGGTAACAGAATCTGCCTGAACAAAACATCGGCATTGAAAATGATTATTGTGGAGGATAATACAGCTGCAATCACTTTTATAAAAATCACAATGCTTTTTCTGAGGAATACATATCTGACCAGAACGTACGTGTTGATAAGGATTATGATTAATAACAGCAGCTGGTAGGTATTCAGCAATCCTGCCGTGAGCAAGGGAATTGATAAACCTGCAACGATTCCTCCTGTTGTTTCAACAGAAAATGATTTTCCCGAAGAAGATTCTGAAAACCTGATGAGTTTCACGAAAGTAAATCCTGAAATCAGGCAAAAGGGCAAAAGCACAATAAAGGTATAGATAAATCCTGTGAGGAATGAAGGAGTCTGTCCCGTGATAGTAAATAACCTTGACAGGATTATAAGAAAAAGAAGTGAAAAAATGGGGCCGGTCGAGAATATGAGATTGATCTTCCTGAGATCAGTAATGTCCGATCTTCCTGCCAGAGCTGAGCCTGCTGCCGAAATGATCAGCCATGAACCGAGAAATGTTCCGGCGATGAGTTCATATCCGCCTGTTATGTTCATTATTTCCCTGAGAAGCAGGAGTTGTACTGATGAGCTTACAAAACCCACTAAGAACAGGTTGACTGCCTGGTCACTTTTTGATACGATATTATTTACTTTTTCCCGGCATTCCGTTCTTCTGAATAAGGCTGAATAGTACGGGAAATGCCATGAAAAATGAAACAGGCCGGAGACTGCCAGTGCGATTCCGGCTTCGGCATGCCATTTCAGAATTTCATCAACAAACGAAAGATTCCATTTGTAGTTAACCTGCAGTGCAAGGAATATCCCGGCGAGAGCCGTAAAGAAGAATACACATGCAAGTAGTGTATTCCATATTTTCCTGTGCAGCAGTTGAGAATAGTATCCTGTACTATAGAAAAACAAGCTGAGAAGATATAAAAGAGAAGCGATTACAATCGTTCCGGTTATATGGTACATAACTACTTCCGCTTATCTTCCAGTACGAGTCCTTCATAAATATATAGTTCCGCATCTTTCCATCCATCCCATCCTATACCTGCTTTATCACGGGCAGTATACCCGAGGAACTGTTCCTTTGTCCAGTGGTTTTCTGTTGCTACCTGTGGCAACATTGTTCCGCTATTCATTCCTTTTTTGATATAGATGCCATGTTTTCCCAGTATGAGTTCATCGATGCTGCTTATCGGTTTCAATGGACCAAGAACTGTTATTTCGAACTCGGTCTTTTCGAACTCTTCCTTCGACAGGGGTGAAAAGCGCGGATCGCCAAATGCAGAAGAAACAGCAGATGCCTGAACGACTTCATATAGCGGATCAGATGAAACAAACCTTCCGATGCATCCTCTGAGAGCTCCATCTATTTTGAGTGTTACAAATGCACCCATATGCTCAGAAAGCCTCGGTGATAGATTCCCAGGCTGCACCTGATTTGCCTTCTCACCGAATCTTGCCTTAATACTATTCTTCGCAAGAGTGAACAGTTGTTCAGTCTCTGCAGCACTGAAAGAAAAGTCTTCGCCATCCGGTTTTTCAGTAAGTGATATTGCATGGTAACCAACAACCTCATCTCTGCCACCATATTTTGAATCACCGGAGTTGCTGTAATCTATCAGGTTGAATTCAAGCTTGTCATTCCCTTCAGCAAGATACAGGAGTATCAGGCCTGAAGTCCATCCGCACATGCTTGTAACAAGTCCTTTTATCCTTTTTGAAGCATTCATTTCCAGTGTACTCAGGAAAAAAGAGGGTTTGCCTGAAGCTATCCCCAGTGCCGTTTGCCTGTCTGAATCGATAGCATCCTGGTAAGATGGATAATGTGAGAAATCACTGCTGATAATGAATAGATTATCAGGTGTGAAATATGGTGCAAGGGCTTCAGCAATTTGTTTTATTGTGTTCTCCTTCTGGCTGCCGATCACTATCGGAACTATCTTCTGCCTGCCGGAGAAATGATATTGGATGAAAGGAATTTGGACTTCGATGCTATGTTCCTGTATGTGTGCAGTTACCGGAAAGTTGAAAACCCTGTTCTCACTGACAAGTTTATCTGCGGTTTCGTGGTTTACCTCCATTCTGCCCAGAGGAGTAATGAAATCACCCTTGCTGTAAACTGAAGCTCCGTCGAATGACATAACATGGCTTGAACCAATAATAAAAATATTACTGAATGTTACACTGGCCGGTATGGCTGAGAACGCTGCTGCAGCGGTTTTCCCTGAAAAGACATAGCCCGCATGGGGAGAAATGATTGCCCTGATCTTCCTGTTTGTACCGGTTTTTTTGCATTCGCTGAAAAGATCAGAAAGATCCCTGGTCAGTGTTTCCTTATCTGCGGAATAAAATCTGCCGGCAGCAACGGGTTGTCTGTCATTATTTCCGGGCTGAGATGAAGTATCCATAACTGCGACAATAAATGAGCTGAATACGACGAAAAAAAAACGCATGACTTTAAAGCTAATTGCCTGTAAAGTTACCAAAAAGATGAGAATAATTACTTAAGTAAACTGGTTTTGAAAACAGCTCAGATCAGCACAGTCGACTCCTTCAGAATGCATCCCTTGTTGTCGGTACCATAAATCTTTATACCAATACTGATGCTCGGAGTGCCGATCATATCCATAATTGGACTTAAAGCTTCTTTCAGATCATCCTGAAGCATTGTATCAAAATCCTCAACATCAAAATACAGGTGTATAAAAAGTGTATATCCGCTCTTTCTTACTGTACATAGAGTTTTAACAATCTTTGCAAGCCAGATGGAAGATGAAGAATTGAAATACTCAAGGTTAAGCCTTATGTTAGTCGTAAGCCTTGGATTCTTAACATATTCCCGAACCCACTTGAGCGCATCTTCATATACACTGGCTGCATTTTCAGGAATAGACTTCCCACAGAAAATCATTTCTCCATTGAATGGGTTCAGGTCAATTTGTGGCGTTTTTACTCCGGCTTCAATAAACAATTCCTGTTGTTCCACTTCGGGTATAAGTATAGGTAAGGTCAAAAATATGATAACTTTTTTAATCTTTTCTATCTGAACATGACTGTTTGTCAAAAAGAGGAGGCATGTCGTCAATTTCACGTCACTGTTTTTAACATCTTTAATCTTGGCGGTGAACGTAGAACCAGTTTAATAAGTAAAATACTATCTTTGCAAACCGAATTTGATATGGAAATGGAGACCCTACTGAAAGAGAAAATCAGCTTAGCAATTAAAGTACTTTTTAACAGTGAGGTGAACAGCGACCTCGTACAAATCCAGGAAACACGTAAGGATTTTAAAGGTGATTTCACTCTGGTTGTTTTTCCGCTTCTTCGCTTTTCAAAAAATACTCCTGAGAAAACGGGTGAAATGATT
Source organism: uncultured Bacteroidota bacterium (assembly GCA_963744745.1). Lineage (GTDB taxonomy): Bacteria > Bacteroidota > Bacteroidia > Bacteroidales > VadinHA17 > LD21. The sequence continues at coordinate 2,014,211 of CAVUVD010000014.1, forward strand.
GGTAATTATCTGGTTTCCAATTTTCCTGCAATTTCAGGCTTCAATGTTATAAAGGGATTTTTGAATCTAGAGATTTCAAATTCCTGGTGGACTGAATATTTCAGGAAGATCGCTTCGGGCAATGATCCGTTGGCATCATCACAGGTTCATATCCCGGAAACAATACTGGTCGAGTATTCATCACCAAACACCAACAAACCCCTTCATCTCGGGCATATCCGGAATAATTTGCTGGGGTTTTCTCTTTACAGGATACTTGCTTCCTGCGGACATAAAGTCGTTAAGACGAATATTGTAAACGACAGGGGAATTCATATATGCAAGTCGATGCTGGCCTGGCTGAAATTCGGAAATGGAGAAACACCCGAATCGTCAGGTATGAAAGGTGATCATCTCGTTGGAAAGTATTATGTCCTCTTTGATAAAGAATATAAAACCCAGGTTGAACAACTGGTCAGGCAGGGAATTGGTGAAAATGATGCAAAGAACAATGCACCTCTGATGAAAGAAGCAAGGGAGATGCTTCTGAAGTGGGAGGCAGGAGACAAAGAGACTGTAGATCTGTGGAAAAGAATGAACTCCTGGGTTTATGCCGGGTTTGATGAAACATATAAGAAGCTTGGTGTTGACTTCGACAGGATATATTATGAATCGGAAACATATAAACTAGGGAAAGGGATTGTTCTGTCGGGGCTTGAGAGAAACATTTTATACAGGAACGATGATAGTTCAATATGGGCCGATCTGGCAGCTGATGGCCTCGATCAGAAGCTTCTCCTGAGATCTGATGGTACCGCTGTGTACATGACACAGGATCTGGGAACAGCTGTCGACCGCTATAATGATTATAAATTCGATAAGAATATTTATGTCGTTGGAAACGAGCAGAATTACCATTTCCAGGTTTTAAGGGCAATACTGAAAAAACTGGGTTATAAATGGGCTGATGGTCTGATCCATTTTTCCTATGGTATGGTTGAATTGCCGGAGGGCAGGATGAAATCACGGGAGGGGACAGTTGTCGATGCCGACGACCTGATCCAGGAAATGCAGGATACAGCACGGGAAGTATCGCTTGAATTAGGCAAGCTTACCGGTTTTTCAGAAGAGGAAAAGGAAGAAATTTTCCGTAAGGTAGGCTTGGGTGCTCTCAAGTATTATATCCTGAAAGTGGATCCAAAGAAAAACATGACCTTCAATCCAAAAGAATCAATTGACTTCAATGGAAATACAGGTCCTTTCATACAATATACCTATGCCCGTATCAAATCTGTCTTCAGAAATGCAGAACTGAAAAATATTTCGGAGGATTCCGGCAATCTGAAAGAAAGTGCTGCAGGACAGAAGGAGATTGATCTTATAAGACTCATCAGGAGATTCCCAGAAGTGGTTTCAGAAGCTGCAAAGGAATTAAGTCCTGCACTTATAGCTAATTATTGTTATGAACTGGCTAAAGAGTATAATCAGTTCTACCATGATTTTTCAATTCTTGGTGAGGAGAATGCTGATGTCAGAAACTTCAGAATGGCTCTTTCAAGGATTACCAGTGAGATATTAAAAAAGGGTTTATGGCTCCTTGGCATCGAGATGCCGGAAAGAATGTAAATAATGGATAAATAACCGATAATAATCATTTAATAATATGTTTGAGAATCTGAGTGACAGGCTGGAGAAATCGTTTAAAATTCTTAAAGGTCAGGGAAGGATCTCGGAGATTAATATTGCCGAGACACTTAAAGAGGTGAGAAGAGCTCTCCTGGATGCTGATGTCAACTTCAAAATAGCTAAGCAGTTCACCGATACAATCAAGCAGAAAGCTCTCGGACAGGAAGTGATAAAATCTGTGAATCCATCACAGATGATGGTCAAGATTGTTCATGATGAGCTTGTCGAGCTTATGGGGGGCGATAAGAGCGATATTAATATCAAGATCAATCCTTCGGTAATACTGATCGCAGGGCTGCAAGGATCTGGAAAAACGACTTTCAGTGGCAAGCTTGCAAAACTGATAAAGAGCAAACGCGGAAAGCATCCTCTTCTTGTCGCCGGTGACGTCTACAGGCCTGCCGCCATCGAGCAGCTAAAGGTTATTGCATCACAGATCGAGGTGCCTGTATATACTGAAGACGGAAATATGAATCCGGTTGTAATTGCCCGGAATGCGGTGAAAGAAGCCAAAATGAGAGGCTATGACGTGGTTATTGTCGATACTGCCGGTCGTCTGGCAATTGATGAGCAGATGATGAACGAAATAGCCGCAGTTAAGGATGCCATTAATCCTCATGAAATTCTCTTTGTAGTCGATTCAATGACGGGGCAGGATGCCGTTAATACAGCCAAAGAATTCAACGACAGGCTCGATTTCGATGGTGTAGTCCTGACAAAACTCGATGGTGATACACGTGGTGGTGCGGCTCTCTCCATTAAGTCGGTGGTGAATAAACCGATCAAGTTTGTGAGCTCGGGTGAAAAGATGGATGCAATAGATATCTTCTATCCTTCCAGGATGGCTGACAGGATACTGGGAATGGGTGATATCGTTTCACTTGTTGAAAAAGCCCAGGAACAATACGACCTCGAAGAGGCACGTAAGCTTCAGAAGAGAATTGCAAAGGATCAGTTCAACTTCGACGATTTTCTTGCTCAGATCCAGCAGATAAAGAAGATGGGTAATGTCAAGGATCTTATGGCTATGATCCCGGGTGTCGGTAAAGCTATTAAAGACCTTGATATCGATGATAATGCATTTAAGGGTATTGAGGCAATCATAAGAAGTATGACTCCTGAAGAAAGATCAAATCCCCTCGTTCTGAACGGCAGCAGGCGCAAAAGGATTGCTACCGGAAGCGGAACAACTGTTCAAGAGGTCAACAAGCTTGTCAAGCAGTTTGATGAGACGAGACGTATGATGAAAATGATGACCACAAAAGGGAATGTGGCCGGAATGATGAGAAAACATTAATTCTCTGCATGTATACTATTATCGATGGCAAAAAAGTAGCTGCTGAAATCAGGAAAGAAATTGCTGAAGAGGTAGTGAAAATCAAAGCTGCCGGGAAAAGAATCCCTCATCTGGCCGCGATCCTTGTAGGTAATGATCCTTCAAGCGAAAGCTATGTGGCTAATAAAGTAAGGGATTGTCATGAAGTAGGTTTCCGGTCAAGCCTGATCCGCTTTAATAATGAGGTTCCGGAAAAGGAATTGCTTGGGAAAATCGATGAGCTTAACAACGATCCGGAGGTTGATGCTTTCATAGTCCAGCTTCCCCTTCCAAAGCATATTTCAGATGCCAGGATAATAGAATCAATCGATCCGGCTAAAGATGCCGATGGCTTCCATCCTGTGAATCTTGGCCGGATGATGATAGGAGAGAAAGCCTACCTTCCGGCGACACCATACGGAATTGTTGAGTTACTCCAACGGTACAATATCAAAACGTCAGGAGCAAATTGTGTTGTTATAGGCAGGAGCAACATAGTCGGAAGACCTGTAAGCGTTCTGCTTTCACGTAAGGGTATGGATGCCACAGTTACTGTTGTCCACAGCCGCTCAAGGAATATCAGGGATATTATTTCATCAGCTGACATAATAATTGCAGCCATCGGATCACCCGGATTCGTTACTGCTGATATGGTTAAAGAAGGCGCTGTTGTTATCGATGTGGGAACAACACGCATTGAGAGTAAAGAAAGCAAATCTGGTTACAGGCTGGCCGGGTGATGTTGATTTCGATAATGTTGCACCCAGGTGCTCATTCATTACTCCTGTTCCGGGAGGTGTAGGGCCAATGACAAGAGTTTCGCTGCTGAAGAATACCTTAATGGCGGCAAGACGATAAAGGGCTGAGTCTTTTCAGTTCCGTTAATCGAATTCAATCCCGGTAAAATACAAATCGTAACCTCCCTTTCCTCCGGGTCTGTCTGAAGAAAACATCAGGAAATAATTTGTAAAATCCTCGTGCCATCCAAGCACCGGCCTGTATTCATTGGATGAGGTATTAATACCGGGTCCGAAATTTATTGGTGAACTCCATTTGCCATTCTTTAATACAGAATAATAAAGGTCGAAACCTCCTAATCCTCCTGGTCTGTTGGATGTAAATACCATAATCCTGTTCATTAATTGAGGACATTTGTCATCCGCCGTGCTGTTCAGATCACTTAACCTGAACGGAGTTCGCAGGATTCTGGATTAACCAGGTGCTCATATCCATATTTGCTGGTTTTGATTGAAGATAAATATCGAAATTTCCACTTCTTGAAGAGCAGAAATAAGCTGTATCCTGGTTGTACTATCAAGGCAAAATAGGCATCATCAGATCCCGAATTGAGTATATTAACTGGGAGGGGTCCTTGTATATTTGGGGTTAGTATGATCGAATTTGGGCCGGTTCCTCAGATAATATAAATCAAGGTTCCCCTGGTGTATTCACAGAGGAGAGTATCAGATATTCATAACCATCACTCAGTGCTGAAAAACCTGTATGGTCCGAAATCATTACCAGGTGTTTTTGCCTTTTCTATCAGTGATTGAGAAAGTCGTCATTGCTATAGAGGAGGAAAGTTCGAAATAGCCGTTTGTCTGGTCAAATACAAATACGACGAAACCCTGCACAAGGTCAAACTGCCCGCCGGAACTGCTCCTGTTGCTTGAAAATATAATCGGGCTTGAACCTTCAAGCAGGTATAAATCCAAATTATAGTCATCGTACAGCGGAATTAATATCACCCATATTCAGGACCGAATCAGGGAAAGCTCCTGATTTGAACCTGACTGGATTTTCTTCCTTGGAACAACTTGCGGTTAAAGTGACCAAAAATATGAGGATGACAATTGAGGAATTGGCAAAAAGATTCAGGAGATTTTTCATCGGAGTTATCCTTGGGTTATCACAAATATATCAATAAAAATGAAAAACCGGGAGCAATTTCCCGGTTTCCCGAAGGTTGAATTTAGGTTAATTTTAGGAAAATAGAGTGTGGTTATAGTCAATATCAACCCTTATTACAAAAGAATAGATGGAAATTTGACCTTATGGGTTGCGTGCGGTGCCCGAAAATTTATCACCACCCTTAAAAAAATCATTAAAATATAGATATCCAGTAAGTTATGAACAACATTATTGTTGATAAATGATAAACTGTATAATCCTCCTTAATAAAAATAGTATTAATTTTGTATCCAAGATTATTGAGCCATGGAAGAGGACAAGTTCGGATTTTCCCATGAGGAAGAAGTGAAGCATGCAGTCCAGAAATTCGAGCGGATGAGGAAGAATAATGAAAGTTATTTCTTTGATGTTATTGAATTTGAATCAATTATAGATTACTATATCGAAAGTAATAATTCAGCCAGGGCTTTCGATGCAGCAAACCTCGCTACCCAGCAACATCCCAACTCAGTCTCGATACAATTGAGAAAAGCCAGGGTACTGCTCGATAAAGGAAAAGCTACTGAAGCTCTCAGGATCCTGAAAAAACTCGAAAATATTGAACCGGGAAACCATGAGATATTTATAGCCAAAGGCACTGCTCTCGGTATTCTTGGAGATATCAATGGTGCAAAACGGATGTTCGATTGCGCTCTTACTCTTGATTCGGAAGATAAAGAGAATATTCTTTTCGAGATTACATCTGTTCTCCAGAACCTTAATTATTACGAGCAACTGATCCCTTATCTGAAGAAGCTTGTTGAGGTTGAGCCGGATTTCAAAGCACATTTGTATGATCTTGCTTATGCTTATGAGAAAACACAGGATTTTGAAAACAGTATAAAATACTACCTTCTCTACCTGGATGAAGAACCATTCTCTGATAGTGCATGGTATAACCTGGGCATTGTTTATAATAAGCTGGATAAGTCTGAAGAGGCAATGGAAGCATATGACTATGCCCTTGCGGTCAATTCTCAGAATACATTTGCCCTGTTTAATAAAGGAAATATCCTTAGCAATCTTGAGAGATTTTCCGATGCTATCCCCGTATATCATGAATACCTGGAGCATGAGCCCGACAGTTTCGAAGCTATGACATACCTGGCAGAATGCTATGAGAGAACGGGTGATTTTGTCCATGCAAAAAAATATTACCAGGAAGCTATAGAGCTTTCTCCGGATTTTGCTGATCCATGGTTTGGTCTTGGTGTGCTTGCTTTGAATAATGGTGAAACAGATAATAGCCTGATATTCTTCAGAAAGGCCGTCAGACTGGATGATGAGAATCCGGAATTCTGGTACCTGCTCGGGAAAGCTCATTATGCTAAAGGTGAAAGCAAACCTGCCTTGCGATGTTTCAGGGAAGCCCTGAAACTGGATTCATATTATGATGAAGTATGGGTCGATATGGGCAGGATTCTTATAAAGGCAGGTCTGGCTGAGAAAGCCCTGTCTTATATTGAACATGCCATGAAGGTTATGGGTGACCTGCCGGGAATTAATTTTCTCCTTGCTTCATTTCACCTGCATGCGGGCAATCCTGATAAAGCTTTCAGGATACTCGCTCATGCTATTAAACTTGACAGGGAGTTATTCAAAGAGTATGAAATACTTTTTCCCGATGATATGATTACACGTAAAATCAGAAAATTGCTGAATGACAACGGATATAACCAGTAACCACCATTGACCATGAAAAACCCTCTGACCTACATACCTGAAAGACCTTCAAAACCCAGAAATTCAGGGCTGACTATGGTAATGGACAAAGGTCTGAGCATCAGGGAAGCTGAAGATTTTATGTCTGTTGGAAGCACTTATACTGATTTTGTTAAACTCGGTTTCGGTACTTCTCTCATTACACCCGGAGTTGAGACGAAGATAGAAATTTACAAAAAGGCCGGAGCAATACCGTATTTCGGAGGAACTCTGTTCGAAGCTTTCATTATCCGAAACATGTTTCATGCCTTTACTGACCTTCTCGACAAACACGGAATTGAGATGGTTGAGGTTTCGGATGGCTCTTATGACTTTGACCGAAATAAAAAGCTTGATTATATCAGCCGGCTTGCAAAAAAATATACAGTTGTTTCCGAGGTAGGCTCCAAAAAGAAAGATGTTGTATTCACGCCTGAGCAATGGGTGTCAATGATGAAAGAGGAGCTTCAGGCCGGCTCAGTTAAAGTTATCGCCGAAGCCCGCGAATCCGGCACAACCGGGATATATAATGAGGATGGTTCAATTAACAACAAAATAATCAGTGCAATCTCTGAGAATGTGAAGCTTGAAAACGTTATCTGGGAAGCTCCTCTCAAATCGCAACAAGCCTGGTTTATAAAGCATTTCGGTGCAAATGTCAATCTCGGGAATATTGCTCCAAATGAAATCATTTCCCTTGAGTCATTGAGACTCGGGCTCAGAGGAGATACATTCTTCCAGTTTCTTCCTGATAACCTGAAGGAATAACATCTTTAAGATTTCAAATAACATAAAATGAGAAAATTTGGCCTCATAGGATTTCCTCTGGGACATTCATTCTCAAAGAAATATTTCACTGAGAAATTCCGGGTTGGGAACATCAGGGATTGTTCCTATGAGAATTATCCGATCAATGATATCAGGCATCTCCCGGAATTGTTAAAAGCTGAACCTGATCTTGCCGGTCTTAATGTGACAATCCCTCATAAGTCTGATGTTATCAGGTACCTTGATAAAATCTCGCCCGAGGCGAAGGAAATCGGCGCCGTCAATGTCATTAAAATCAGAAGGGATGAAAAAGGGCCATTTCTGTCAGGTTTTAACAGCGATGTTTATGGTTTCACTGAATCATTATTACCTTATCTGAGCAGGAGAAAAAGTAATGCTATTGTTCTCGGAACAGGAGGCAGCTCCATGGCTGTTTGTTATGCACTGAGTAAAATCGGGATGAAGGTAACTCTTGTTTCAAGAAAACATAAACCCGGGATGATCTTATACTCAGATATTGATAATCTGCTGATGAAGAAGACGGATCTGATCATAAATACCACACCATTGGGAATGTACCCCGATATAAACAGCAAACCTGAAATCGATTATGATCTTTTGAGTAGTAATCACATCCTTTATGATCTTGTATATAATCCGGAAATGACTGCTTTCCTTGAAGAAGGCAAAAAAAGAGGCTGCGTCGTGATAAACGGATTGAAAATGCTGCACCTTCAGGCTGAAAGATCGTGGGAGATATGGAACAATAATGATCTCTAATGGAGTCTTCAGTTCAGGCAGGTTTTCCTGAACTCTTTTTGTGAATCCAGTATCTTGAATCACAATCGTCACATTCCTGTTTCCAGTAAGCAGGAGTAACAATTTTCCCTTCCCTGGTTTTCAGTCTCCTTTCGTAGATTGCAAAAACCGGGTTAAAAATAATATCTGTAACTCCTATTGTATATTTTTGGGATTCAGCAGGATCTTTCTTCGGTTCCTGCATTTCTACCACTTCAAGGTTATTAAGTTCAAGTAAGTCCCTGAGAAATGCCGCCCTTTCTACTGATGCGCCGGTCTCAATGATTGTGCATCGGACACCGTTAATCTCACCTACTATATGTTTAGCATTGTTGATTGCCATAATTTAAATCTTATTGTACCCCGAAACTAAGGTTCCTTATCATTTCGAACAATGTACCTGCAAATCCGATGACAACGATACCGGCGATGCATATTCCTAATCCCAGCTTCGTAGAGAAATCACTCCTGAAATTAGCAATCGGATTTTCATTTTTGTTCATAAACATAGCCTTTACCACCAGGAGATAGTAATAAAGTGAAATTATAGTATTAAGTACTGCAATCAGAACAAGTATGTAAAAACCTTTCTGGGCTGCAGCAGTGAATAGAAAAAACTTTCCGAAAAACCCGGCAACGGGAGGGATCCCGGCAAGAGAAAATAGTGCAAGTGTCATTGTAAGGCTAAGCCTGGGGTTCGTATGGTAAAGACCATTATAGTTATCCATATTTTCTTTACCTGTTGCATTTGAGATTGCTGTTACAACACCGAATGCCCCCAGATTTGAGAAAACATAAACAAGTACATAGTATATTACCGTTGCCATCCCGAGTTCAGTTCCTCCAATAAAGCCAAGGAGAATGTAGCCAGCCTGCGAAATAGACGAGAATGCAAGGAAACGCTTCAGATTTTGTTGCCTTATTGCAAACAGGTTACCGATTGTCATTGTAAGAACAGCAATAACATTTACAGTTTTCTGCCATACATCGATTATCATCGGAAAAACGGTGAACAGGATTATTATAAGAATAAAAACTGCTGCTCCTTTTGATACGACCGAAAGATAAGATGTGATGTTTACCGGTGCACCTTCATAAACATCAGCTGCCCAAAGATGGAAAGGTACAAGCGATATTTTAAAAGCCATCCCTGCAAAGAAGAATATGAATCCAAGTATCTGCAGGTTTGCATTGCTGAAAGATGAAGCAACTTCATTGAAATACAATGTTCCTGTCGTTCCGTATACCATCGACAGACCGTAAAGAAGAATTCCGGATGACAATGCCGATGAAAAAATGAGCTTGATACCTGCTTCAGCTGATTTATTCTTATATCTCTCAAAAGCTGCAAGGGCAGTTATCGGAATGGTTGCCAGCTCTATACCGATATAGAACATCAGAAAATGTCCGGATGAGATCATGAAGTTCATACCAATTACAGTTGAGATCAGAAGTATGATATATTCGCTTATCTTACCGGCGTTCTCCTCTTTCTTTAACCATCCGATTGACTGTATTAATACCACAAGGACTCCAATGTTCAGGATGTTCTTCATCAGTAACCGTGTACCATCTGTGACATACATCCCTCCGAAAAGAGAACCATCTCCTGATGGGATGAATCCGGTAATTGTTACGATAGCATAAACGATTATGGAAAATATACTGATACCACCCCGGCTTTTTTTGGGATCGGAGAAGATTTCGGCCATGAGCACAAACAGCGCCGCAGCAGTAAGCAGCAGTTCATGACGCATTAATAAGAAGGTTTCTGAGCTCATTGTTCTATTATCAGGATGAATTATGTTTTTTTAAAACGGGTTAAGAGCTATTATTTTATCAACTATTGGCTGAAGGCTTTTTCCGATCATTGTCGATAACCATAATGGAGCCAGCCCGATTCCGGCAACAGAAACTATCAATGTTACAACCGATAGCTTTTCATACCATTTCGCATCAGGAAGATGCTCGAAATGAGGATCTTTTGTCGGTCCCAGCAATAGGATTGCGACTACCCTGAGTATGTATACGGCAGTTATCACAATCGATGTAACAACTAGAATTGTCATCACCCTGTGGAAAGTGTCAGTGTGCTGGAAAGCTCCGACAAAGACAGTCATCTCCGCAACAAAACCGCTAAGTCCAGGGAGTCCCAGGGAAGCCAGGCCGGCAATTACATAAGCAACTGAAAGGAAAGGAATAACCTTCATCAGACCGCCCATCTGGTCAATCATCCTGGTATGTGTTCTGCCATAGATCATTCCGATGAGAGCAAAGAAAAGTGCTGTCATGAGTCCGTGTGAGATCATCTGGATGACTGCACCGTTCATTGCGGTCTGGTTCATCATCAGGACTGCAAAGAGCACAAGTCCGCAATGGCTGACAGAGGAGTATGCATTGATATACTTCAGGTCTTTCTGAACTATAGCCCCGAAAGCTCCATAAACAACACTTACAGAAGTCAGGATGATGAATATCCATGAAAGCTCCTGTGCGGCTTCAGGCATAAGGAAAATTGCCACCCTGAAGGCTCCGTAACCTCCCAGCTTCATAAGAACTCCTGCGTGCAGCATGGAGACCGCAGTAGGAGCGGAGGCATGGCCGTCGGGCGACCATGTGTGGAAAGGAAAGAGCGCTCCCAAAACTCCAAATCCGACAAAGGTCATGGGGAAAAAGAATCTCTGAGCCTCAATGGGTATTGTAACTTTTGATATCTCAAGTATGTTGAAAGTAAGCTGTCCTCCGTCCGGGGCTGAATTGAAATAGATCCCAAGCATACCTAACAAAAGTAGTGCAGATCCACCCATAAGCATAAGAGTAAGCTTCATAGCTGAATATTCTTTCGGTCCGCTTCCCCATATACCTATAAGCAGGTACATCGGAATAACAGCCAGTTCATAGAAAAGGAACATTGTGAAGAGATCTATCGAGATGAAGAAACCGAAGACACCCGAGGCAAGAAGAATAAGTGAAATAAAGAACTCCTTCCTCAGAAATTCAACTTCCCATGATGCGAATATGCCTGCAAAAACAACAAGCGATGTAAGACAGATCATTGCAACAGAAATGCCATCCACCCCCACAGCATAATGAATATTCAGACTTTTGAACCAGACAAAATCTTTCATGAAAAGCATTTCATCGGTGTTTCCGGCCTGCCGTGCCGACAGGTACAGGTATACCAGAATTCCGGCCATGATCAGCTGTATGCCCATTCCGAAAGCAGACACAAGACGAACCTGCTTCTCATTCTTCAGAAAAAGAATCCCTGTTATCGTCAGAAAAGGAATAACCACAAATAATGAAAGAATATCCATATCTCAACTAATTACAACCTTTACAACTTTACAACCTTTACAGCCTCTACGGCTTTACAGCCTCTACGGCCTTTACAGCCTCTACAGCCTTCTTCACTCCTTCCACAAATAAATAACCAGTATCGCCAGCATCACCACTCCTGAAACAAATACATACGCGTACTTCTGGAGCTGACCCGACTGGAAATCACGGATCCTGAATGAAACAACCTGCGTTACACTTGCAATTGCATTCATGGTCCCATCGACTATATGCCTGTCGAACCATGCTATTGGGCGTGATATATACCTGAAAATGATATTCTTTGTTACGAAAAGCCACACCTCATCCATGTAGAATTTATTGTATGCCCATTTGTAAGTGTTTTTGAAGGTGCCTGCAATTTTGTCGGGAATAGTATTTGCCTTTTTATACATTATAAATGCAATGCCTATCCCTGCAAGGCCGATCAGGACTGAAGGAACCGCAACCGCCATCTCGATATGTGATTCAAAAACCATACCGTCGGAGGTGATTAGCTCACTGAATGGAAGGAATCCCGCAAAAACTGACCCTATGGCAAGAATGATCAACGGAACGGTCATTACAGCAGGCGCTTCATGCGGAGTATGATGGTAATGAGTTTCCTTATTCCAGAATATACTGAAATATAGCCTGAACATGTAGAACGCTGTCAAACCCGCTACTGCATATTCAACTGCGAAGAGTAGCTTGTTGTGATGCAAGGCGGCTGTCAGGATCTCATCTTTACTGAAAAAACCTGAAAGCGGAGGTATACCAGCTATTGTTAAACATGCAATCAGGAATGTTATATGCGTGATGGGAAGGTATTTTCTTAATCCACCCATGTCATTCATATCATTGCTGTGTACAGCATGGATTATTGCACCGGCGCCAAGAAAGAGCAGAGCCTTGAAAAATGCATGTGTAAACAGGTGGAACATCGATGCCATATAGCCCAAACCATCATGTCCTCCATAACCTGAGACGCCTAACGCCAGCATCATATAACCTATCTGCGACATTGTGGAGAAAGCGAGTACTCTCTTAATATCTGTTTGTGTACAGGCTATTATAGCTGCGAAGAGCGATGAAAAAGCGCCCACGTACGCCACCACATCAAGGGCAGCGGGCGCACTCAGAGCATAAATCGGGAACATTCTTGCAACCAGGTATACTCCTGCAACGACCATGGTAGCCGCATGTATCAGAGCTGAAACAGGAGTGGGGCCCTCCATTGCATCAGGCAGCCAGATATGGAACGGAAACATGGCTGATTTTCCGACACCTCCCATGAAGACGAAGATCATCGACCAGGTCATCACCGAAAGTCCCATGAAAGCAACACCGCTCGCGTGACTGATAGCCGGGCCGTTAATATCAGTAAGGGTTATAAAATCAAATGTCTTTGTATTAAACGAAAGCATAAGAATGCCTATCAGAAAACCCAGATCGGCAAACCTCGTCACTATGAATGCTTTCTTTGAAGCTCTTACTGCAGATGGTTTGGTATAATAGAATCCGATAAGCAGGAATGAAGATACTCCCACAAGCTCCCAGAAGATATACATCTGGAAGATATTCGATGCAACAACCAGTCCAAGCATGGAAAAGGTGAACAATGAAAGGAATGCGAAGAACCTTTCAAAACCTTTTTCGCCCTTCATGTAGCCAAGACTATATATATGTACCATGAAAGAAACGGTGGTTACGACAATAAGCATCATAACCGATATCGGATCCAGGATTATTCCAAGGTCAATATGAAGGTTGTCTGTGAATCTGAGCCAGGTTGTATTGAATGCAAGTAACTTCTGATACACTCCATCAACCTTCCCGCTGACAAAGAAATACTGAAAAGCTGTTATATATGAAAGAACGGTAATTACACCAAGGCTGATAGTGCCTGTAAGACCTGAAATCTTTGCCTTGAGCTTGTGCCCGGCGAGACCAAGCAAGAGGAAGGTCAGCAGGGGAAGGAGAGGGATCCAGAGCGTATAATTAAAATTTGTCATTGTCTATTCCGGATATTAGGATCAGTATTTCATTTCATTCACATCCTCTACATTGATCGTTGTAAACCGTCTGTAGATATTGATTATTATGGCTATTGCGACTGCCGCCTCGCATGCTGCGACGGCTATTACAAAAAGGCTGAAGAACATCCCTTCGAGCTTATGAGGGAACAGGTACCTGTTGAAAGCCATGAAATTTATGTTCACCGAATTCAGGATAAGTTCAAGAGACATCAGTATCGTGATCAGATTTCTTCTTGTGAGAAATCCGTAGATCCCGGTAAAGAACATCAAAGTACCCAGGATAAGAAAATATTGAACCGGTATTCCTGTGCTCATATTATTTACTGGTTTAAAGTAGTAGTTTCAGATTTTTTAGGGCCGCCTTTTTTTGCAATTGCTATTGCACCTATCATTGCAGCAAGAAGCAGGACAGATATAACCTCAAATGGCAGCACATAACCATCGTAATCAGTAGAGAGAAGGCTTTTCCCGATAAACTTCATATTTGTTTCCTGTGCTGCCTGTGATGTTGCGGAAAACTGGTAATCGAGTATGGTCACAATCGAAAGTATTGCCCCGCCGATAGCCGCAATGGCTGAAAAAACCGATTTCTTTAATCCCGGAGCTTCAAATCTTTGACCGATATGGCTTGTAAGAAGAATGGAAAAGATAATCAGTACAACAATTCCTCCTGCATAAAGGGTAAGTTGAACTGCAGCAAGAAAATGATAGTTAAGCATAAAATACAGTCCCGAGGTGGAAACAAGCACGAAGAGGAGGTACACAGCGGCTCTCAGGATTTTCCTCGATGTCACGGTCAGTATCGAAAAGACAATGATCATTACCGAGAACAATAAAAACATGATCTGGTTTGCTTCCATTATTCTGTTCCTTTCATTAGTTGTGAACCGGGTTTATTGAGCACTTTCACGAGCAGCTGTCTGTTAAAAACGGCATGTTCGAATTCCTGCGAGAAAGCAAGAGCATCCGACGGGCATGTCTTTACGCACAGTGCACAGAAAGTACACATGCTGAGCCTGTAAATATGTCTGTCGATAACCTTTTTCTTCTTACCATCTGCGGTCTCGATTGTTTTGGTTATTATTTCAATAGTCCCGTTAGGACAATTCAATTCGCATATCCCGCATCCTGTACACCTGTGTTCATTTTTTTCATTATGCGGCATTACAACTTCCCCCTTGAACCGGTCAAACATTTTCAGGTCTTTGCGGTTATTCGGGTACTTTTGCGTGACAATCGTACTTGGTCTGATGAAGTATGAGCCTGTTACTTTCATACCCCTCAGAAGCGATGCCACCCCGGTCACTATTTCTTTCAGATAATTTATAATGCTTCTCATTCAGAGATATATATTGAATTATTGAACTATTTAAAAATGCCAGCCCATCAGCACGATGAAGGCCATTATCAGCACATTCACGAGATTGATTGGCAAAAGGTATTTCCACTCGAGCGTCAGCAACTGGTCAATCCTTAATCTTGGGAAGGTCCATTTGAACCACATCATCAGGAATACCACAAAGAATGTTTTCCCGATGTACCAGATGAAGGGAGGAATGAAGTCCATTATCCTGTTGAATCCGTCCCAGCTACCTACATGAAACGGCATCCAGCCGCCAAGAAAAACCGTCGCCGCAATTGATGCCACGATGAACATATTAATATATTCAGCAAGGAAGAAGAAGGCGAACTTGATTCCTGAATATTCAGTGTGGAATCCACCGGTTAGCTCCGATTCAGCTTCTGCCAGGTCAAAAGGGCCGCGGTTTGTTTCTGCAGTGCTTGCGATAAGAAAGACAATAAATGCGATGAATGCCGGTATGTGCCCTTTGAAAATAAACCACCCATTTCTCTGCGCTTCCACGATTTCACCAAACTGCATTGTGCCGGCCAGTATCACAACAGTAATGAGAGTAAGACCCACAGACAGCTCATAACTGACTATCTGAGCCCCGCTTCTCATTGCCCCGATAAGTGAATATTTATTATTGCTTGACCAGCCTGCAAGAAGCACCCCGATAACTCCCATCGATGAAACAGCAATTATATATAGAACTCCTATGTTCAGATCAATGGCATGCAAACCTTTGGCAAAAGGGATTGCTGCAATCGCCATGAATGAGGCGATTATAACAATGAATGGAGCAAGATTGAACAGGAACTTATCAGCATTCCTGATAGGTACAAGCTCTACAAAAAGGAGCTTCACAAGATCAGCGACAGTCTGGAAGATACCGAATGGACCGACCCGGTTCGGACCGAGCCTGTTCTGCATGAACGCACATACTTTTCTTTCTGCATACACCAGGAAGAGCCCGATTATCGCGTAAAATGTCAGAATGGCCACCCCGATAATGAGCATCTCTACAACTGTTGTCCAGAAAGGCGATAATGCGCTCTCCAGAGCCGCATCGATCCTTGTCGTTAACGATGTAAAATCGTACATATATTATTATTACTTAAAATCCAGATTACAAATTATGGTTACCGGTTTCCGGCATCCGGCTACAGATTTCTGGTTATTGCTAACCTGCTGCCTGTCGTCTAAGTTTATATTATTATTTATATTAAAATATTAATAAACATAAATATTATTATATATATTAAATTCTCTCCTTTGCCCTTTGCCCTTCGCCCTGTCGCCCTTCGCCCTTTGCCCTTCGCCCTTCGCCCTTCGCTCCTTTGCCCTTTGCCCTTTGCCCTTCGCCCTTCGCCCTTTGCCCTTCGCCCTTCGCCCTTCGCCTTCCTACCGGTCTATATCCGGAATAATCAAGTCAAGCGAGCCCCCGATTGCCACCAGGTCGGCTATCTTGAAACCTCTTGAAATCTGGTCCAGAACTGAAAGATTCGAGAAATTCGGTGATCTGAATTTAACCCTGTAAGGATTCTTGTTGCCATCACTGATGATGTAAACTCCCAGCTCGCCTCTGGCCGTTTCAACTCTCTGGTAATACTCGCCTTCAGGAAGCTTTAAAACAGGTTTCATTTTAACTGCATACGGACCTTCAGGAATGTTATCGATGAGCTGATCGATAATATCCATTGATTCCCACATTTCCTTCATTCTCACCTGGTACCTTGTGAATGTATCACCTTTTGTATCAAGTATTTCGTTGAACTTTACCCTGTCGTAAGCGCTGTAAGGTTCATGTTTCCTGATATCACATGAAAAACCTGAAGCCCTTGCAACCGGTCCCGTGGTACCATATGAAATTGCATCCTCACGAGTGAGAAATCCAATATCCATTGTACGCTGTTGGAAAATCACATTGCCTGTGAGCAGCTGATCGTACTCATGAAGCGTTTTCCGGAAGTATTTAATGAAATCTTTTACTCTTTTCTGAAAATTGGGGTGTATGTCATACATCAGTCCGCCGGGACAACTATAGCTTACTATCATCCGCCCTCCGGTCGTTTCCTCGAATATATCGAGTACCATTTCCCGGTCGCGGAGACCGTAAAAGAATGTTGTAAGGGCTCCGAGGTCCATACCGAAGGTCGCCCAGAAGAGCTGGTGTGACTGTATCCTGGTGAGCTCGGCCATTATGGTGCGGATAACCTTAACTCTTTCAGGAACCTCTATCTGCAAAGCTTTCTCAACATTGAGACATACAGCTTCATTGTTGATGTGAGCCGAGAGATAATCCATCCTGTCCGTAAGATGTATTATCTGTTGATATGTGAGCGCCTCGCACATCTTCTCAATTCCGCTATGAATATAGCCTATATGAGGTTCAACTGATTTGACCAGCTCACCTTTGAGGGATACAACAAGCCTCAGCACACCATGTGTCGATGGATGCTGTGGTCCCATGTTGATGACGTATTCTTCCTGTTCGTCCGGAATTGTTCTTTTTACGTCTTCTGTCATAATTACTTTGTAACAACATTAACATCATCGTCAAAATCTTTCCTGAGAGGATAGCCGAAATTCTTTTCAAGAAAGAACCTTCTCAGGTCGGGATGATTGTCAAACCTTATCCCAAGAAGATCAAATACTTCCCTTTCGTGATATTCTGCAGTTTTCCAGATGTCGGAGACTGTTTCGAGATGCGGGTTTATCCTGTCGGATGTTCTGACTTTCAAGACAAGTGAATGCCCGAAAACGGTAGACCTGAGATGATAAACAACACCGAGATCCTGCTTGTAGTCGACTCCGGAAAGGCAAAAGAGGAAATCGAACTTTAAATTTTCGTTATCCCGGAGCTGCAGAGCCGTCTCATGCAGCTTTCCAGGAGGAACAGTAACCTCGAGAAACTGCTTCCCTTCAATCAGGATAAGTTCCTCATCGAGGCTTTTTACGAACTCAGAAAGTTGAGTTTTATCCATATCATTTTTTTTTAACGCAGAGAACGCAAAGTTGCCTCCGCTCAATCCGACCTTCGCAAAGTACGCAGAGGCTTAATTCCAAGTACTTTAGTCACTCTAGGCACTCTAGGCACTCTAGTGCACTTATTATGCTGTCATGCGATTTGTTACGCAGCTTCCTTGATTTTATGTTCTCAGTCTCGATCTTTCTCTGCAACTGAAGCATGCCGTACAGCAATGCTTCAGGACGCGGAGGGCAGCCCGGCACATAAACATCAACAGGAATCACATGCTCGACTCCTTTGATAACACTGTAAGAATTCAGAAAAAACGGGCCACCTGAAATGGCGCAGGCTCCCATCGCAACAACATATTTTGGCTCCGACATCTGATCGTAAAGCCTTTTAAGCACCGGAGCCATCTTCCGGACTATAGTGCCGGCTACCACAATCACATCAGCCTGGCGCGGACTGGCACGGTATACTTCCATGCCAAACCGGGCGAAGTCGTGCCTGGGCGCCCCGGTAGCCATCATTTCTATACCACAACATCTCGTGGCAAAAGTCAGAGGCCAGAGGGAATTCTTCCTTCCCCAGTTAATAACATCATCTATTGTTGCAAGCAGGATATTTGCTCCCGAGTCATTAAGCTCCTTCAGGGTTTCATTATCCTTGAATTCTTCATCTTTTATTCCTTTTATTCCCATATAAGCGCATGTTTTTTCCAGGCATAAAGAAGACCAAGGCCCAGAACAAAAAAGAAAATGACTATTTCTATAAATGCAGCTATCCCAACTTCTTTCATGACCACTGCCCATGGAAAGACGAGAACTGTTTCTACATCGAATATCAGGAAAAGTATAGCGAACAGGTAATAACCGACATTGAACTGAAGCCAGGTCACTCCCTGGGTTGGTATCCCGCATTCATAAGGATCGAATTTCTGTGGGTTTACTGATTTCGGGGCCACTATGCCCGAAAAAATAAGTACAAGTCCCACGAAGATTGCTCCCACAAGGAAAAACAAAATCAACCAATTGTTATTCATTTTTTGAAGTTTGGTTTAGTTGCGCGGCAAAATTAAAATTATTTTCCATTAGTGTGAAATGGTTAACACCGTAATGTGATGATAATTATCACTTTCCGATATGATATTTTAGAGAAAAATTTCCTGCGGATACTCAACATGTGCTAAAAAAAGACCTTTGGCAGGCGCTGATTTCCCGGCTTTTCCCCTGTCTTTAGCGAGGATTATTTTTTCAAAATCATCGATCGCGAGCTTTCCCTGTCCTATCTCCACCAGCGTGCCTGCAATAGCTCTTACCATATTTCTCAGAAAGCGATCGGCTTTTATTGTAAAAACCAACCTTGAGCCTGATTCTTCCCAGGCTGCATGGAATATTTTGCAGTTATTTGTTTTCACATCGGTATGCAGCTTGCTGAAGCTTGTAAAATCATTATGTCTGAAAAGGATTTTGCATGCTTCATTCATTTTATCCAGGTTTAATTCACCATAGAGAAACCAGGCAGAATCGTTTGTAAAAGGATTTTTTTTCCTGTCGATGAAGTATTTATAAGTTCTCGATATCGCACTGAACCTGGCATTTGCATCAGGTACGACTTTCCTGATATCATTTATGGAAATATCTTTGGGGAGAAACTTGTTTATCCTGAATAACAGGTTCTGCCTTGAATCAAGATCATCGATTGTGCTGTCAAAATGAGCACAGAAATAGCTGGCGTGTACACCGGTATCTGTTCTGCCTGCTCCTGTAGTCTTGATGTTTTCACCAAGTATCAGGCTTAATGCTTCTTCAAGCGTTTTCTGAATGGTAATCGAGCCTGGCTGGATCTGCCATCCATGATACAGAGTTCCTTTATATGAGATGAATATGAAATATCTCGTTTTCAAATCTCCGTTTTCTGCAAATGTAACGATATAAGCATTTGAAGAATTTGATTGATAATCATTTCTTATCTCCGGTCTTTCTGATTGTCTTTACAGACAACTAATTTGTTATTTCATTAATCATTATATTTACGATTAATAATAACGTTTAATTCAGTTCTACATGACAAAGACAGAAAATCTGATTGCTAAGATCAATAATGGCGATAATAAGGCTTTCAGGCAGCTTTATGGCACTGATCCTGCTGTCCTGAAGAAGAATTCTGCCAGGTATATTGAAATGATGAAAAAATATACCAGCGAGTTTGGTGAAAATGACCTGGAATTTTTCAGTTCGCCCGGCCGTACTGAGATAGGCGGGAACCACACAGACCACAACTATGGCCGTGTTCTTGCAGGTGCAGTTAATCTCGATATTATCGGTATTGCAGGAAAGAACAACAAGAACATCATAAGGATCTGGTCAGTTGATTATCCAAAATTTGAGGTTAATCTTTCTTCTCTTGAAGCTGATAAAAACGAAAAGTATACCTCTGCGGCGCTTGTCAGAGGCGTCTGTGCACGTCTTAAAGAGCTTGGTTATGCAATCGGCGGCTTTGATGCATGTGTTGATGGCGGTGTTCCCAAGGGCTCTGGATTAAGCTCATCGGCTTCTTTTGAAGTGCTGATCGGTGCAATAATCAGTCATTTTTATAACAGTGGAAAGCTCGATCCCATTGAAAATGCAAAAATCGGGCAATACTCGGAAAATAACTATTTTGGAAAGCCATGCGGACTGATGGACCAGACTGCGTGTGCAATGGGAGGCCTTATTACAATTGATTTTAAAGATCCCTCAAAACCTGTTGTAAAAAAAGTGAATTTCGATTTTGTATCAACAGGTTTTTCACTTGTTATAACTGACACAGGTGGAAGTCATGCCGACCTCAATGATGAATATGCTTCATTGCCAACCGATATGAAGGCTGTTGCTGCAGAACTCGGGGCAAAAGTTCTCCGTGAAGTTACTCTTGACCAGGTCCTTGAAATAGCGCCTTCAATACGCGAAAAGGTTGGTGACAGGGCTATCCTCAGGGCCATTCATTTCCAGGGTGACAACCAGAGAGTTGTCGACCAGGTAGCTGCACTTGAAAAAAACGACTTCAAGTCCTTCCTGGGCATGGTGGTTGATTCTGGCTTCAGTTCCTACATGTATAATCAGAATGTCTATCCTGTTACTAACGTCCGCGAGCAGAACGTATCTCTTGCGCTGGCTCTGAGCCATCTTGTGCTAAAAGGCGAGGGTGCATGGCGTGTACACGGTGGTGGATTCGCTGGAACAATCCAGGCATTTGTGCCTCAAAACTTACTCGGTAAATATGTAAGTACTCTTGAGCATGTTTATGGAAAAGGTTCTTGCCATATTCTCTTCATACGGCACCAGGGCTCCGGCAGAGTTGAACTATAACTGAACTGGTGAAAGCTTTAAACATTCTTTGAGATAACAATTATGAATATAATCAGTGAAGAATCTTTCAGAGGAGTGCACAATGGCAAACCCGTTAAACTCTTTACTCTGAGGAATAAAAACGGACTTGTAGCCCAGGTTACGAACTACGGCGCTATTATTGTAAGCATATTTACTCCTGACAGCAAAGGTAACATGGCTGATATTGTTCAGGGCTATGACACTGCTTCAGAATACATCAATGGTAACGGACCATACATGGGTGCAGTGTGTGGCCGCAGCGCCAACCGGATTGCCCTTGGAAAATTCACGCTCCTGGGTAAAGAGTATTCTCTCGCTGTTAACAATGGGCCAAATCACCTTCATGGCGGCCTGACAGGATTTAGTAAAGTGGTATGGGATGTAGTGGATTCATCTTCTTCCCGGGTGAAAATGGAATATCTTTCGAAGGATATGGA
The DNA here is from genome assembly GCA_963744745.1 of uncultured Bacteroidota bacterium. GTDB lineage: Bacteria > Bacteroidota > Bacteroidia > Bacteroidales > VadinHA17 > LD21. Next base: position 2,035,886 of record CAVUVD010000014.1, read on the forward strand.
AGAAGGTTATCCGGGAAACCTGAGGGTTACAGTCACATATACGATGACTGATAATAATGAGCTCAGAATCGATTACCATGCTGTTACCGATAAAACTACCCTGGTAAACCTGGCAAGCCATTCTTATTTTAATCTGGCAGGCGAAGGTTCCGGAAGCATTTATGACCATGAATTGATGATAAATGCGGCTTTTTTTACTCCTACTGATGAAACTTCTGTACCCACAGGTGAAATAGTGAGTGTAAAAGGAACGCCGATGGATTTCACGAAAATGAGGAAGATCGGTCAGTTTATCGACCAGGATAACGAGCAATTGAGATATGGTGCAGGCTATGACCATAACTTTGTTCTGAAACACCATACCGGAACACAGGGGCTTGCGGCAGTCGCACATGATCCACGGTCGGGCAGGGTGATGGAGATATATACAACACAGCCGGGAGTTCAGCTATATACGGCAAACTGGATTGACAATGAACCGGGAAAGGGAGGAAGGCGATATGGCAGGAGATGGGCATTCTGCCTTGAAACCCAGCATTTTGCCGATGCAATAAACAAACCACACTTCCCTTCAACTATACTGAACCCGGGAGAAACTTACAGTCACAGTTGTATTCATAAATTCAGCACAAGATAGAATGTTTCTCACTTTCAATTACTTATTTATAAGCATTTTCAAATTTTCATTATCTCATTTTCAAATTTTCAAATTTTCAAATTTTCAAATTTTCAAATTTTCAAATTTTCAAATTCTCAACCTTAACCCATGAAAAATAAAAACTCCTACCTGTTTCCATTGATTGTGATGGCCGCAATGTTCTTTTTGCTGGGCTTTATCACAACCATGAACAATTCACTCATTAACTATCTGAAGGATGCATTCGGCCTCAATGAGGTTGAAAAACAGCTTCCCAACACCTTTTTTTACGGGGCATATATTCTCTCAATCCCCGTAGGCTATATTCTTAACCGTATCGGTTATAAGAATGGTGTTCTTGGAGGTCTGGGAATGGTCTGCCTCGGGTTCTTTCTTTGCATACCGGCTGTTGCCATGGGATATTATGCTTTCCTCAGTGCCGTATCGGTATTTGCCATAGGTGTGGTGTTGCTGCAGGTAGCTGCAAACCCTTATGTCAATGCACTTGGTAGTCCTGAGACCGCCGCCAGCCGCCTTACACTAACTAATGCCCTCAATTCTGTAGCCACAGTTATAGCTCCGATATTTGTATCGATGCTCATCGTATCAGCCAATACAGGCGGAGGTTCTGATCCGAAGACCGTTCAGGGACCTTTTGCGGGCATAGGGATTATTACTCTTGTGATAGTAGTAATCATGTTTTTCCTGAAGCTGCCTGAGATTAAAGAATCGGAAACCGTTGATGGCGCAATAAAAAAGGTAAAGAACAGTGCTTATGCTTATCCTCACATGTGGTTAGGGTCGCTGGCGATTTTCTTCTACATGGGAGTTGAAATAGGAATTCCCAGTTTTTTTGCAGATTATTCTGCAAAGCTGGGATTCGATTTTGATGGAGAGATGCGGACAAAATACCTGGCCTGGTACTGGGCAGGATTAATGGTTGGTCGTGTTGCAGGTATATTTATCCTTAGAAAATACACTGCAAATAAAATTCTCAGCATAAACGCCATTGTTGGTGCATTAATGCTTCTGTTGTCGCTCGTTCTGGGCACAATGGGTATGAGTACGATCGCGCTTGTATTGTTCCTTGGTACCGGTTTGATGCATTCAATCATGTGGCCATGCATTTATAACCTTGCACTCGAAGATCTTGGTATTCATTCCAAAGTAGGGTCAGGGGTTATTGCCACTTCGGTGATCGGAGCTGCTTTGCTTCCGATCATGATGGGAGGCATTCAGAGAGGTATTGGCCTGATCGTTGCAATATGCTGTTTATTTGTATATTACGCGTATATCACATACTTTGCTGTAAAAGGATCAAAAATACGGACGAATTAGTTATTTCTTCGAAGCTGTCGGATAGTTTTTAAAGCTATCTGACAGCTTTTCATTTCTCCCATTTGTATGCAACAAATTATCAAAAGGGGATTTGCCAGTGATAATAATGCTGGTGTACATCCCGATATTCTTAAGGAAATTGCTGAGGTAAATACAGGTCATGTAGTTGGATACGGAGCTGATGTTTACACCGAGAAAGCAAAAGAACTTTTTCGTGAGCATTTCGGTAGTGCAACGGAAACTTTCTTTGTCTTCACCGGTACTGCTGCCAATGTGCTTGGGATAACCGCCATTACCAGATCGTGGAATTCAATAGTAACCGCTTCGACAGCACACCTTGAAACTGATGAATGCGGTGCCCCTGAGAAATTCATAGGCTGTAAGATACTTACTGTCGATACTCCTGATGGAAAGATCACTCCTGACCTGATCGCGAGACATATTCATGGATTTGATTTCGAGCACCATGCTCAGCCCAAAGTGATCTCAATAACGCAATCAACTGAAATGGGCACAGTATATACTGTACCGGAAATCCGAAAGCTGGCACACTATGCTCATTCTAAAGGCTTGTTGCTGCACATGGACGGAGCCAGGATTGCAAATGCTGCTGTTTCAATGGATCTTCCTTTTAAAGATTTTACAACTGATGCCGGGGTTGATCTTCTTTCTTTCGGAGGAACAAAGAACGGAATGATGTTTGGTGAAGCAATTTGTTTTCTCAGACCGGAACTTTCAGCTAATTTCAAATACATCAGGAAACAGGGTATGCAGCTGGCTTCGAAGATGAGGTTCATATCAGCACAGTATGCCGGGTATTTCAAAAATGATCTTTGGAAAAAGCTCGCCGGGCATGCAAACAATATGGCTAAAAAACTTGAATCGCAGCTTCAGGGAATTGACGGGATCAGGATCACTCAGAAAGTGGAGTCTAATGGTATCTTTGTTATAATGCCTCAACATGTTGCAGAAAAGATAAGACAGCAATACTTCTTTTATCCCTGGAATCAGATGTTATCAGAATACAGGCTCATGACTTCATGGGATACAACAGAGGAGGATATCGAAAGATTTGTTGAGTTGTTGAAGACAGAGCTTAAATGATTTAAGAACAAGGATTAACGATTTACGAATATCGATTTAATCATAAATCAAAAATCGTTGATCAATATTCGTTAATCGAGGAGATTTAAGAACAAGGATTAACGATTTACGAATATCGATTTAATCGTAATTCAAAAATCGTTAATCGATATTCTTAAATCAAAAAAGGCCGGTGAAAAACCGGCCTTTTTATATTGTACAAATTGATTTACTTAAGAGTAAATGTTATCGGTACCATGTACCATACTGGCACGGGTTTACCACCCTGTTTCCCGGGTTTGAACGGGGGCAGAGTGTTAACAACTCTTACGGCCTCAGCATCAAGTTCCGGGTCTACTCCTTTAAGAACACTTACCTGGCTCACACCGCCTTTTGCAGTAACGCAGAATCTGACGATTACCCTACCCTGAATGTTGTTTTCTTTTGCAACCTCAGGATATTGTGTATTTTCTGCGATATACTTCAGGAGGGCAGGATCACCACCGGGGAACATCGGCATTTCCTCAACGACCACGAAGGGAACTTCTTCAGCTTCCTCTTCCTGGACTTCTTCCTTAACTTCCACAGGAATGTCGACAACCTCGGTATTCTGTACTACTTCTTCTGCTTCATCAGCTGTCAGAAGCTGTACTTCTTCCTCCGGTTTAACAGAGTCAACAACAACAGGCGGAACGTATCTTGCCTGCTGAACGACGTCGGCTGGCGGCGGCGGAGGTGGAGGGGGAGGAGCAACCTGTTCAACAGGTGCTTCCATAGCTTCCATCTTTATTTCCACGGTTCTCTCAGCACGCTTCCTTGTGTTTTCTGATGCTTTTGCATTCAGATAAGGGCCAATAATAAGGGAAGCAATAATGATAGTTCCGATAGTTAAAGCAAGAATAACAGTAGGCCTGTATCTTTTGCGTAGTGCATAAGCGCCGTATTCCTTATTCCTGTTGGCGAATACAATGTCGTCAAATGCAGGAGCTTTTACTTTTTCTTTTGCCATTTTTTGAAAGGTTTACGGTTAATTGGCAGAAGCTGAAGGTGAGGTTGCAGTGGGCGTAATACCAGCAGCATTCTCAACCATTCTGTCTTCATACCATGCAATGTCAACAAACGTATAACGTGCAATTCCGCAAATAGTCATCTCATCGAGAATATCAACGAAGTTGCCGTATTTAGCTTCTTTATAAGCTTTGATCAGAACGATAGGACCAGTGTCGTCATCTCTCTTCATCTGAGATATTGAGTGCTGAAGTGAATCCTGGTCAAGAGTACCATAGGTACCTTTCTTAACTTCATCAGTGTATTCTTTGATCTTCCTGAACAAAAACCTGTTTCTTTCCAGGAGCATATATCTGATACCTGTAGGACCATCGCTAAAATCGAGTTCCTGCAATGGGGGAAGGTTGTTATAATCTTCCACTCTCCCGGGGTAGAAATATACTTTATTGTTCGGACCGATGATAAGATTCAGCGTACGGCTGGCTGAGATCCTGGGCGCTTCCTGTTGTTCGGGATCTTTGATTCTCTCGGGAAGGTTGATCTCCATCACTTTGGCTTTATTAAAAGCCGTAGTCAGCATGAAGAAAGTGATAAGCAAACACATAAGGTCAACCATTGGTGTCATGTCAATGTGCGGTGGGTGTGTTTTTTTCCTTCCGCCTTTTCCTTTTTCTTCTTGAATTATTTCTGCCATATCACTGCTGTATTTGTTCCAGGTCTATTTTCGCAGCTTCAAGACTTGTAATAAGATTGAACTTATTAACATTCTTGTCCTGCATAATATCGAGTACTTTCTTTACTATCGGGAAACCTGTATCAAAATCACCCTTAACGCAGGCGTTAATAGCCGGGTTCACCTTACGCGCAAACAGAATCCAGTCTGCAAGCTGATTATTAAGTGAATCGATGGGAATTCCAACCTGCATTGCGTCTCTCTCTTTTGTACTTCTTGTATTAAGAAAAGCTTTCATATTTTCGATAGGCACTCCTACAGATGATTTGTAGATCTCGAATTGTCTCAATTCCTCGTCTGTAAACTGGATGTTATATCTGGCACCCATTTCAGCAAGTATTTTTGGTCTGAATTTGAGAAGTGTGTCGGGTCCGTTATCGAAATTGATGAAAACCTTATCGTCCGGTGAGAGTAACAAAGTAAATGTATTAAAGTCGGGTGTAGGTTTTTCCGATATAGAAAAAGGAGTATCAACAGTAGCCGGTTCAGGCTGCCTCATCGTTGTGGTGAGCAGTAGAAAAATCAGCAGCACCGAGAAGAGGTCAACCATCGGCGTCATGTCGATTCTTGGTTGCTTTGTTGGTAATTTAATCTTTGGCATCTCGTAAAATTTATTTTGGATACAACCAACAATTCACTTATGCGCTCTTCAGTGAAGCAGCAAAGTTCTGTGTCAGACTGAAACCTGCTTCATCAATTTTAAATGTATAAGCGTCGATTGTTGATGAGAAATAGTTAAATGCAACAATTGCCAGGGTTGAACCTGTGATACCGAATGCGGTATTAACAAGGGCTTCAGAAATACCCTGGGATAGTGCAAGAGCATCAGGCGCTCCTGACTGAGCAAGTGCAGCAAAAGCTTTGATCATACCAAGCACTGTACCGATAAGTCCGATGAGCACGGAGATTGATGCAAGAGTTGAAAAGATAACCATGTTTTTAGACAGCATGGGTAATTCCAGCGCTGCAGCTTCTTCGAATGCGGTCTGGATGGAAAGGATCTTCTGGTCTTTTTCCAGAGTCTGGTCTTTCTGCAGATCGCGGTAACGAAGCAGACCGGCTTTCATAACATTTGCGAGAGAACCTCTCTGCTTGTCGCAAGCTTCAATAGCTTCTTCAATTTTATCCTGCTGAAGCAGACTCTGAAGTTTTGCAACGAATGAATTTAATCTTCCTTTACCTTTTGCTCTTGCAAGGGTTATAGCCCTTTCAAAAACGAAAATAATAAGGACAAGTACACAGGTCATAAGAATAGGAACGATTCCACCACCTTTATAGATGATTCCCAGATAGTTATTTTCCAATGCATGTCCGGCCGGGTTTCCACCTTCGAAATTCACAGGATTACCCATAACGGTCTTGAACAAGAGATAGGAAATTATAAACGCTATTACAATAGCACCAGTTGCAAAAACGTTCTGCAACGCATCTTTGAAAGCACTTCCTTGTTTACTCATTTCTATTAATTTTGTTTAGGTTTAAGATTTTTAATGATTTGCAAATATAAACGATGTTAAGCTTATTTCATCTATACTAAGTTCATTTTTTTTTACACAATTACAGCCATATACACACTATTGTAAATTGCTTATTGTTCAAGTGTTATGTTATAAATTCTGGACTTTGTTATTGGTATTTCAACAGCCTTGTAACCCTTAGCGCTTACAATTAAAGTTTCAGATCCTCCGGGTATTTCAAACCTGAATTCACCTTTTGCGTTTGTGAGGTTTTCAGCAGCAGTATCTTTGACCCTGATCGAGGCAAATGCAATAGGTTCTCCGGCAGGGTTTTTAACAGCTCCCCTTATTTCGTTCGGGTTGATGCCTTTTTTGATCTGTGCTTCAAATTCAGCTACATAATTCAACTGTGATTTTGCCTGGGCGTTATTAGGATCCAGGGCAAGTATCCTGTTGAAAAGTTCCCGTGCACGCTGCAGGTAAGGCAACCTCCCCTCATTGGTCTTTTCTGTTCTTGTTGCCTGAACTTCAAGCGAACCAAGGTTAAAGTAACCCCTGATCTTATTATCCTTGTTATCAGAAAGATTCACGAGCCTGTTATAGTAATCCTTGGCTTTACTGAAATTTTCATGCGACATATGATAATAACCCAGGTAAGTAATTGCATCAACCATTGCTGAGACATTTGCTACCGAATCTTTCGATGCTGCACTAAGAACCTGCTCAAACTTTGGTTTTGCGAGACCAAGTTTCGTATCCGGGTCCATTTTTGAATATGTGTTTGCAAGCCAGAGGTAAGCCGGAACATGATCAGGATGGGATTTTGTAATTGATGTAAATACAGAATCGGCAGATTTGTAGTTTTCACCTGTATAATATGTCCGTCCGATTCGCATTAGTTCGTCTATGTTCTCTTTTGATGGATCGAGAAGTCTTGTGTAAACCTTTGCAGCTTCATTGTATCTTTTGAAAGTATAATACTGCATAGCCATTTCATTAAGAACAGCACGGTCTTCCGGTCTGAATTCAAGTATTTTCCCATAAGCAACAAAGGCCTTGTCCAGCTCTGAATTGGCTTCATCAATCTGTGTCTGAAGCTGATCAATCTTTCCCTGGATTTCGGTCATCCCGGTCTTTATTTTAGCCTTTTCAGCTGCAGAAGCTGTTGAGGATCTTCCTTTTTCTTTCTCCAGTTGCTGCCGCAATGAGTGAAGTTCCTCCATCTTTTTGCCAAAGTCAGAGTTCTTTTTAACCAGGATTCTTGCAAGGTACAGATAGTCTTTCCAGATAATTCTTTCAGGAGCTACAGTTGCAAACAATTTGTTCATGTATTCGAGAGCCATATTGTAGTCGGGTGGATTTTTCTCATATGCTGAATAGCCCGCCAGACGGTTTATATAAGCTCTTGATTGGTCAACTTTTAATATCTCTTCGACATTCTCAATAACAGCCGCATAGTCTTTTGCATAGAAGAGAGCGTTGACATACCTGACCTGTGCAGGAATGTTACCTGCCGTAAGTTCAAGATACTTTTCAAAGTATGTTTTAGCCTGATCGAACCTTTGTGCAAGCAGGTATACCTGTCCGAGTTCACGATAGGCGGGTGCATAGTTTGCATTCAGGTTAATTGCTTCTTCGAAACTTGATATTGCAGCCTGCCATGCCCTTCCTTTTACGTAAATATTACCGATCTTCATCGCAGCGGTAGGGGATGTGGGATCTGCCATTTGTGCCTGGTTATACATGGCAATGGCTGGGCTGCCGGCGCTTTTCAGAATGAAAATATCACCTCCGATCAGATAAATATCCGGATTTTTATTATCTATCAATAAAGCTTCCCTGATTAGCGGTAGTGCTTTCGCCGTATCAACTGTAGATTCTGTATTATTAATATAGGATTCAGCAACTTTTGCAAGTACAAATGCATACTCCGGAGCTGGAGGCATCATCTTCTTGCTTACCTTTTTATAAGGCATGAGAAAGCTGCGTGCCTTAGTGCGCATATCTTCAGCAGTTTTTTCGTCTTTCTGAATAACAGCAACCTTAGCCAGCCCGACATAGTTAAGAGGCTCATTAGCGCTGGCTTCGACACCTTTCTGGTATGCTGCCTTTGCATCTCTTGCAGCTACTTCGAGTGAGTTGGAAATCGTATCAGAATAAAAATCGGCAATTATATTTTCACCGAGATAAAAATAATTTTTGCCATTTGCCGGTTCCTTCTTGATAAGATCCTGGAGCATTGCCGCAGCCTGGTCATACTGTTCGCTCCTGGTCAGAAGTATTGCCGATTTCAGATCCTGAGCCTGCATCAGGTGTGGTGCGAAGGCTATCAGCGCTATCAGCAATATAGCCGGACTTAATTTAAAACGTTTCATAGTTTCTCCTGAATTTGGTGTGTTATGTTTAATTATGTGAACTGTATAAATAAGTAAATATAAATCATTCCTGTTTCACCTGTACAAGCCTTATAGGCATTGTTGCCGGTACAAGTCCGGATTTAAGGACGATCTTTTGTCCCTGTTCTCCGCATAACCAGTTGATAAAGCCTGACCCGAGACCGGCGAATGTTTCCCTTGAAATCAGGTAAACATCCCTGACAAATGGATAATCCTTGTTATAGATATGCCCCTGCTGCGGAAGATAGAAAAATCCGTCATCAAGGAATTGATGCGATACTGCAACAATATTCACCTTACTGAGCATTTCTCTTGTTTCCGAATCATCCTTATCACTTATCCAGTTTACACTCACAATACCAAGTGCGTCCGGATTCCTGGAAACAAAATCTATAACTTCAGGATTACTGTTGACTGCAAAGAAATTGCTTCCAAGGGAATCAATTTCAAAAAGATCCTTGAAATACCGGACATTTCCGGATTTGTTATTATCAAATATTATCCTGATATCACCAAGTTTTGACTTTGAATTTACCTCATTCCATTTACTTATTTTCCCGAGGAAGATATCCCTAACAGTTTTATATTTCAATAAAGTATCGTCGTTACTCTTATTGGTCACAAGTGCCAGTGCATCATAAGCAAAAGTTGTTGTTCTTGCAATTACCTGGGTATCACGAAGGAACTGTACCTGGTAATCAGTAAGTTTTTTGCTTGTGACAATTACTTTCACTGAATCATTCATAAAATCGTTAATAACATCATATTCCGGTTTGTACCGTGGTGTTATGTCCGCTGAGGTATAAAGATGTGTGAATGTGAACAGTTCTGCTTCAATAATCGGCTGAAATGATTCGTCAACAGATATTTTGATATTGCCACGTGTGGGTGTTTCATTTAATGGCCTTTTCCCCATCTGATTACATGATGGAAATAAGATAGTCAATCCGAAAAGGATAAATAAATTGATTCCGATTTTAATATCTCTGAGCACCTTTATCTTTTTTGCTGATTTTTTTAACCCGCCCGCAATAATAATAAAATTTTGAATAAATGGTACTTTGTTCATCTCCTTAGCATTTTGATTATAGTTTGACTTCTTAACAGATGCTGCAAAGTATGTGCCATATCAAAGTAACTGTACTCATCTACTTATAACGACTAATACGACCGTTACCTCTGTTATTATCCCTGTCTTTATCTTCATTTTTTGTAAAGAAGGCTTCTTTTATTTTCTCCCAGGCTCTGAAAGCTCTGTACACTCCATAAAACATGAAAGTGGCTCCCAATATGCCTTTCACAGCTTTATCGATCATTGTTGAATCAGAGAACCAGATGAAAAATATCCCTACACCAAGGTAAAAGACTACCATAAATGTCGAGAAAATTGCATTCACCTGCTTCATTAATGTACTTTCATTCATAAGTCTGAATTTGACCCGCCCAAATAAATAAAAATAGAACTATTATCAAAAACAAATATAAACTAAAAATTTCGTTATAACAACATTTTGTTCAAAAAATATTAACAGGCAACAATAATGAGCTGTCTCCGTAGCTCAGAAATCTGTAATTATTTTCGATTGCAAACCTGTATGTTTCTTTCCATTTTTCACCAATCCATGCTGAAATGAGAAGTAAAAGAGTACTGCGGGGCTGATGAAAATTGGTGATTAACCCTTTAGTTATCCGGAATTTGTATCCGGGCACTATCATAATGCTGGTAGAAGCATGCAAAGATAATACTTTTTTCTCTTTTAATAATACTAATAATGCATTAAGTGCTTCATTTACGGGAATTTCCGTGTCAATTTCATAACATTCCCATTGACCAAGGGTCAGATCATAATTTTTATCAACCATGTTGTTGATAAGTTTTACTCCGAGCCAGTAAAGACTTTCAAGAGTCCTCACCGAAGTTGTGCCAACCGCAATTATTTTCCTTTCCGATTTGATCAGTTTCTCTATGGCATCAGAATTAACAATGAAATGTTCACTATGCATTTCATGTTTAGCCGCATCCTTTACTTTAACCGGCTGGAATGTCCCTGCTCCGACATGCAAAGTGATTTGTGCAGTTGCTATATTCCTTGTTCCGAAGTGATTTAAATACTCTATCTGTAAAATGTAATCCTGCTGTAGGAGCAGCTACGGAACCATTTAATACTGGAGTAAACTGTCTGATACCTCAGAAGATCTGTTTCCTCATCTGCTCTCGAAATATAGGGTGGGAGGGGAATATGACCCGATAGCCTCAAGAATCTCACCAAAAGTGTTATCGGTATTCCAGGTGAACCTGATTCTCCATGTATCGCCTTCTTCAGGATCAAACTTTTAATGCTGCAAGGTGTACTTGCTTATCTTTAATGAAAAAACTTGTATTGATATCACCCTGTTTCCATTTTTTTAGATTTCCGACAATACATTTCCACTCTACATGATTTCTTGAAAAGAATGAAGATTCATAATCTGCCGGCGCAAGCGGCTCCAGGCAGAGTATTTCAATTCGTGCACCTGTTGATTTGCCAAACAGCAGCCTGGCCCTGATTACCCTGGAATTATTGAAAACAAGAAGGGTTTTTCCGGGAAGATGTTTATCCAGATTACTGAAAACATCCTGACTGATAGTTCCATTTTTTAATATCAGCAGTTTTGAATCATCTCTCTCATTAACAGGATATTGGGCAATCCTGTCTTCCGGAAGATCATAATCGTAATCGTTTATATTGATATGCATTATAACTAAGTTTTTACTCCCTCTGGTGGTGTTCAATCAATTCATTAACCGCAAGGTCGCAAAGTTTTTAGCTATGTTCATAAAGCTTATATTCCAGTATCCTGACTTTGCTTCTATGCCCTCGCTACTTTGCGGTAGAAGAATTTTGAGATGCTCTGGTCAGCAAAGGTATTGATTTTTATAATTGTATGATTTTTTAGTAACTTTGCGGCGCAGCAGGCTGTTCCATCGTTCCCGACCGTAAACGTCGGGAAAGGAAAGTCCGGGCAACACAGAGCACCATACTTCCTAACGGGAAGATATCCGTGAGGGTATAGCAGTGTAACAGAAAATAACCGTCACGATGTAAGCGGAGGTCCTCCTTCGCTAAAGCTTCGGTGGACAAGGGTGAAAAGGTGAGGTAAGAGCTCACCGGTTCCGGTGGCGACATCGGAAGCCGTACACCTTATGGGTTGAAAGACCATGTATACCGGCGATTAAGGGCTGCCCGCCCGATGCCGGGGGGTAGGTCGTAGGATCACGGCAGCAATGCCGTGACAAGATAAATGATGGAAAACGGTTCTGAATTCTTTCACAGAAGCCTGAACCGTACAGAACCCGGCTTACAGGCCGGCTGCATAAAATAAAAACGCGGAGAAATCCGCGTTTTTATTTCAGGTGGCAGAGGGCTAAGGACATGAAATTATTGGACACATTGCTCCTGCTCCCTGCTCTGCTCAGTTATTTAAGTGTAAAAATACTATCCTCCATGGGTACATTCACTTCTACCTTGTCGAATACCATAACTATATCCATCCCCTGTGCAGATGATGTAGTTTTCATCGGAAGTAAAAGGCCGCTTATCTCTTTATAATCTGACGGATATGATTCTACGGTCATTGCCATACCGTTCTGGTTTACGTTGGCGATAGTTTTTGTAAGTAAATATGTTCCTTATCAATAAACATTTCAGAGGAATTCCCTCCATCCATCTCTGCCTTTATCTTGAAAGCAGGCTTGTTATTTACATTTTCCTCCCCGAGGAGAGTAAGTTTACCTTCTTTTAAATAATTCTCAAGAGTATTCCTGAACATGTTATTATTCTGAACCTGTTTCACTTCATCAGCGCTCATTTCAACAGGGGTAGTCGAGCCGGTCATAGGATTGACCATATATCCTTTGGTGCCGTCAAAAGCAGAGATCATTTCCTGTCCGTTGAAATTAGTTACAGTCTTGATTTTATCAGGGTTCTTCATCCACATCTCCATAGGTACATCCATGCCCATCATCGACATCTTGGCCGATATCTTAATTGTTGACATTTCCGAGATTTTGTCATACTTGTTAGCTTCCGAGAATTTCTTTACAATATCCTCAAGCGACTGGGCATTAAGGACTGTCATGGCCAAAAGGCCAGCAAATAGCGTTAAAATTTTCTCATTTTTATGAATTATTAAATTGTTTAAAGGGAGTTAACTGCTTCTCTTAATATAGTGAGTTTTCTTAATAGTCCATCCATTACAGAAAGTTTCAGCATGTTTGCACCATCTGATTTTGCGACAGACGGATCGGGATGTGTTTCAATAAATATTCCATCTGCACCTATACTGATTGCTGCTTTCCCGATTGTTTCAATCATGTCGGGGCTGACCTCCTGAGATACCGGCTTCCTGGTTTGGTTGCTGAAGTGAATGGGTAATATCCATTACTACAGGGACTCCTATCTTCCGCATTTCCGGTATATTCCTGAAGTCGACGACAAGATCCTGGTACCCGAACATATTGCCTCTGTCGGTAAGAATGATATTTTCATTTCCCGATTCAATCACTTTTTCAACTGCAAAACTCATGGCAGACCCGGAAAGAAACTGACCTTTCTTAATGTTAACCCATTTCCCGGTTTTAGCTGCCGCAACGAGAAGGTCTGTCTGCCTGCAGAGGAAGGCAGGTATCTGCAGCACATCAACATATTCAGCAGCCATTCCTGCTTCATCCGGATTATGAATATCGGTTATCACCGGGACAGACAGCTTTTCCCTGACCCGGGCCAGAATTTCAAGCGCCTTATGATCTCCGATACCGGTAAAGGAATTTGCTTTTGATCTGTTTGCTTTCCTGTAAGATGATTTGAATACAAAAGGGATTTGATACTTTTCAGACAGTTCTAAGCAGGTGCTCTGCGGTCTGAAAAACTATTTCCTCACTTTCAATCACACATGGTCCCGCGATCAGGAAAAAGTTACGTGAATCTTTAAATCTTATTCCGGGGATATTTGGTACAAATCCAGACATATATAACAAAGGTAGATGTTTTTTTAATAATTATCATACTTGTACATATCCTTCCACATTGCTGCAAGTCTTTTTCTTAATTCATCCTCCTTTGAGTTTTTACCAGGTTCATAGAAGATAGTGCCGTTAATATCCTCAGGAAGGAAATTATCGCTGATGAAATTTCCTTCATAGCTGTGAGCATATTTATAATCTTTTCCATAACCAAGGTTCTTCATCAGTTTGGTAGGCGCATTTCTGATATGCAGAGGGACAGGCAGATCACCAGTTTCCCTTACTTTTTCAAGTGCACTTTCAATTGCCATATAAGCTGCATTGCTTTTAGGTGATGTTGCAAGATAAATAGCTGTTTCTGAAAGTATGATCCTCGATTCAGGCCAGCCGATAACATTGATTGCCTCAAAGCATGCCTGTGCCAGAAGCAGTGCATTGGGATTGGCAAGCCCGATATCTTCAGCCGCAAGAATCAGCATTCTTCTTGCAATAAACTTGGGATCCTCGCCGCCTTCAACCATTCGCGCAAGCCAGTAAACAGCTGCATTCGGATCGCTTCCCCTCATTGATTTTATAAATGCGGATATGATATCATAATGCTGCTCACCATTTTTGTCATACATGGCAAGATTTTTCTGTACATGACTGAGCACTTTCTCATTGTCGATAGATATTACTTCTGAAGCATTCTTCGTTTGCCTCGGAACTCACAACAAGTTCAAGAGCATTGTAAAGCTTTCTTGCATCTCCTCCGGAAACCCTGAGAAGAGCCTCATATTCCTTTATTTCAATATTTAACGAAGCCATGTAACCATCCTTGCTCAGCGCCCTGTCAATAAGCGATTTTAATTCTTCCTCCGAAAGCGGCTTCAGTATATAAACCTGGCACCTGGAAAGAAGAGGTGATATAACCTCAAAAGACGGGTTCTCAGTTGTTGCACCAATGAGAGTAATGATTCCCTGTTCAACAGCACTCAACAATGAATCCTGCTGGGATTTGTTGAATCGATGGATTTCATCAATGAACAGAATTGGATTTGGCTGGTTGAAAAATTGCTGTTTTTTTGCCTTTTCTATTGTATCTCTTACATCTTTGACACCGGAATGAACAGCGCTCAATGAAAAGAATGGTCTCTTTAACTGGTTTGCAATAATATCTGGCAAGAGTTGTTTTACCGACACCCGGCGGACCCCACAAAATAAACGAAGGCAGATTCCCTGTTTCGATGAACTTTCTTAAAACTCCGTTTTCACCGACAAGATGTTTCTGACCTGAGAATTCATCCAGATCCTTTGGCCTGAGCCTTTCAGCCAGAGGTTGATTTGCCAGCATTAATTAAAATTTATACAAAAGTAATAAAAACAACCTTGCCGCCTGCAGATATAACCTTAATGCTATTCTGTCAGGGTTTTTTGCTAATATTGCGGTGCTCACTTCGGCTCCGCTCAGTGAGCTATTTCGGCTCATCTGACTCGCTCGATGAAACGCTCAGTATTCGGCAGACAACATGCTGCAACATGCAACAGCAACATTGCACATGAACATGCAACATACCAGCCATTGTTGTCAATACTTGAGAATTAAAATTATGACTTCGTAATGTATAAATACTCTCTGTTACTCATTGTTCTTCTAGCCGGTTGTTCAGGTAAGCCACAATCATTTATTGAAGGAAACAGTATTACCGTTTCAAATGGTATTGTAGTTTCGGCCCATCCTGAGGCATCGCGTATTGGTACTGCTATACTCAGTAAAGGCGGTAATGCAATTGATGCTGCAGTTGCAACTGAATTTGCTCTTGCTGTCTGCTATCCGGAAGCAGGCAACATCGGTGGAGGAGGCTTCATGCTCATCAGAACAGCCGGGGGTAAATCCGATCTCATCGATTACAGGGAAGTAGCTCCCCGTCTGGCTTCAAGGAATATGTTTACTGGATGAATCCGGAAATGTGACACCAGGAAGCAGTACTGACACACATCTGGCCAGCGGTGTACCGGGTACTGTCGATGGCATGATAAATGCTCATTCAAAATATGGGATTATCCCGTTTGCAGATGTTATTCAGCCGGCAATTGACCTTGCACGAAAAGGATTTCATATTACCGGGATGCAGGCTGCGGATCTGAATTCAAACAGAGATAATTTCATTGAAAGAAATGCCGGAAAAACAGCTTTTGTCAGAGATTCGTTATGGAGGAAAGGGGATCTTCTGATCCAGGAGGATCTGGCAATGACACTTGAGAAGATACGGGATCTTGGAAGAGAAGGTTTCTACTCAGGTAGAAGTTGCAGAGATGATTACACGGGAAATGAACAGAGGTAACGGGATTATCACATCTGAAGACCTGGCTGGTTACAGATCTGTCACACGTCAGTGCCTTTCTGCCGATTACAAGGGATACAGAATTATAACTGTACCACCTCCCTCATCCGGAGGGATCATACTTATTCAGCTTCTTAAGATGACTGAATCATTTCCTGTTCGCGAATGGGGATTTAATTCTGCGAAGACAGTTCATCTGATTGCAGAGGCTGAGCGAAGGTCATTTGCTGACAGGGCCGAGCATATGGGAGACCCGGAATTCATGAAAATACCTCCTGCATCATTGCTTGATAATGAATATCTTGAGTCGAGAATGACAGATTTTAATGAAACCAGAGCTTCTGTCTCTACTGATATCCTTCCTGGTTCACCTTTGGTATATGAATCAGAAGAGACAACTCATTATTCAGTCATGGATTCATGGGGAAATGCAGTTTCAGCCACGACAACCCTGAACGGTACTTTTGGTAGCAGCATTGTTGTTACGGGCGCAGGATTTCTTTTAAATAATCAGATGGATGATTTTTCAGTGAAGCCGGGATATCCGAATATGTATGGACTTCCGGGAGGAGAGATTAATTCGATAGAACCTGGCAAAAAGATGCTAAGTTCAATGACTCCTGTGATTGTTGAAAAAGAAGGAAAACTTTTTATGACATGCGGATCGCCCGGTGGATCAACCATCCCAACAACTGTTTTTCAGGTAATTATAAATGTTATTGATCATGGAATGAACATTCAGGAAGCAGTAGATGCAGGAAGATTCCATCACCAGTGGCTGCCTGACCGGATCATGTTATGAAAAAAGCAGGTTTGACAGCTCTTCGGTGGCCAGACTGAATTAATGGGGCATCAGCTTGTTGAAAGGGGATCTATCGGGAGGGTTAATGCAATACTGAGGAATGTCGATGGAGTGATGACTGGCGGAGCGGACAGGAGAGGGGATAATACATCGTGCGGATATTGAATTTTTATGTTCAATAAATTTTATTAAATTGCCTCAAATTTATTTTCTTTAAAAAAATAAATTAATACTTTTAACAGTTGAATTTGAACTATAGGTAATAATCATAACCGTTATTATCATATTTTGAATCCATTCAGATGCTTCAACTATGAAAAAAACCCTGCTTATCATTGTCATTATTCTGGCAGTAATCCTGGCTCTGCCTGTATTCAATCTGGTCCAGTGGTTCTTTCAGGCCAAGAAGCCGTTAGACATCATATTACTAGATAAGACATCTGCTACCCTGGAACGTGAAAACCACAGAGCATTCAGCTGGATATCTGACTAACGAAAGATTTGTTGACAGCACCCGGACAGGCTACAATTATAAGAAGGATTATTTCGGATGGTTCTCCCTGCGTCCCCTCAGAGATCGCGAATACAGGATTAATGATTACCGTCTCACGGATGTAATAAACTTTGCCAGAAAATATGATGCACTCTATATTGCTGATACCTATGGTGTGACTACCAATGACTGGTACAGAAGTATTTTCAAGAGCAGAAGATCAAGAAAATTGTATGGTGGACTAAATAACACATGACAATCTTCTTATTAAGGAAATGAAAGACAGAAATAAGCTTGTTATTCTTGAATATAATTCATTCGATTATCCAACTGCCGCATTTGATTCATACAGAACCCAGGAAAGACTTGGCATAACATTTACAGGCTGGACAGGTAAATATTTCAGCTCACTGGATACAACAAAGAATAGATTTTCCATTATGGATGTCCCAGCTTTACAGGAAAGAACATAAAAAGCCCTGGACATTCACAAAAGCCGGTGTAGTGCTGACAAGTCAGAAGAGCATCATCGTTCTTGAAGAAGGTACACACCTTGAAAATCCAATGCCGATGATCCTTTCCGATACTGCGGCCTGTCAGAAATATGGTGTAACCGAAGAGGTAGCTTTCGATAATACATTCGATATTGTAACTCCAAGCGCCTGCAATGTAATATCTTCCTATAAACTCCATACAACTGCAATGGGCGACAGCCTTCTCATGAATTATAATCTTACCAATTCATTCCCTGCTGTTGTGCAGGAAGCAAACACACCTACCGTATATTATTTTGCCGGTAACTTTGCCTATTCCGATAAACCGATGTGGACTTCGATGTTCAATAGCATAGAAATTGTGAAGGGTTTCTTTTATTCCGAAAAGAAAGATGATCCAAGAAGATTTTTCTGGCTGTATTACAAACCGCTTGTCAGCAGTATTTTTGGAAACTATCACCAATCGCTTACAAGCCAGGTAACAGCAATCGATAAATGAACAATAAGCGGTGATTTTCCATTATAAATTATCAAAAGTACAGGATTGAGTTTCCTGTACTTTTTTTTGATAAAGATGACATCTATGAGAATATCAGTTGTTCAGCCTGACTTGCTTTGGGAGAGCAGGGAGGCAAATTTCAAAAAGATTGAAGAGATGATGCTCCCTCTTTATAATAAGACAGATCTGGTGATATTGCCTGAAATGTTCAAACAGGATTTTCAATGAGAACAGGACTGTCAGAGGAATTTCACGGACCAACATTTGCATGGATGAAAGCACAATCAGAAAAAGGTCGTTTTGCTTTGTGCGGAAGTTATATGGTACATGATAACGGAAGAATATACAACAGGTTTGTTTTAGTCTCAGATGAAGGAGATTATTATTACGATAAAAGACACTTGTTCAGTATCGGAGAGGAGGATAAACATTTTTCCGCAGGAAGATCAAGAATTATTATCCCTTACAGGGGAATGCATATCAGTCCCTTTATCTGTTATGACCTGAGATTCCCGGTTTGGAGCCGGAACAGGAATGATTATGATCTGGCCATTTATGTTTCAAGCTGGCCTGAACCCAGGATAAACGTCTGGAATACCTTATTAAAAGCAAGAGCAATCGAGAACCAGTGTTATGTTGCCGGATCCAACAGGGTTGGCATTGATGGAAATAATGTTTGTCATAACGGAATGTCACAGATCATTAATCCCCGGGGGAACTGATCATTTCAGCAGGTGCTGATGAAGAGAGAGTTATTTCAGCAGAGCTGTCGATTGAAGAACTGATTGAATTCAGGTCAAAATTTAACGTATTCAGAGATGCTGATGATTTCTCTATTGTCTTCTAGTCTGGGGGTCTTGGGGTCTTGGAGTCTGTGTGTCTGTGTGTCTGGGTGTCATTTGGTCAGTTGAACTGTCAATCATTTTTTCAGGGCGTTCCACATTACAACTGCCGGATGCAGCGCTTCCTGCCTGTTCCATCCTTAATATGATGCCTGCAACTTGTCCCCGGTGCTGCAATAATTGTTTCATTATCTGCTTTTCTGACTTCAGGGAAAAGAACAAGTTCCCCAATCTTATTCGACAGATCAAAATGTTCTTTCTCATAACCGAATGAACCAGCCATTCCGCAACAACCTGAAGGGATTTCCTTAACAGTATAATTAACCGGTATTGAAACATTTCGATTGTGCTCGATGAAGAAGCTATCGACTTTCTGCTGGCAATGCGCATGAACAATTACAGATCTCTTTTCTCCGGTAAACAGATTTCTGTCAATTCTGCCTGATTTGAATTCTCTTGTTATGAATTCATCGATCATAAACTGATTGGCTGCAATTTTGCCTGCTGCAAGTTTCTGATCCTCACCTGCGAGTTCAGGATATTCGTCCCTGAACCCGAGAATCGCTGATGGTTCAATTCCTATCAGAGGCAGGTCTTCCCCGATTTATCATTTTCAAAAAATCTAATATTCTTCCGTGACCTTTTTTCTGGCAGTTCTTACCAGTCCTTTGGAAAGAAATGTCCTGGCACTTACAGTATGCTCATGCTGTTATGACCCTGTAATTGAGGGCTGTGAGCAACCTGATTGCTGCAATTCCGGTCTCAGTATCATTATAATCGGTGAATTCATCAATAAACAGACAGACTGTGCCTGTTGGATTGTCAGGATTCAGTTTATCCAGATTCTTGCTGACCATTTCCTGAGAGTTGTTCTGTATAATAAAGGTATTGATCTTTCTGATGCAAACCCTATTGTTTTTTTAATGATTCCTGAAGTGAATTTATTCCCGAGAAAGAAGTTATAGAAACCGGGAAGAAATGAACCCAGTCTGATTAAAAACATGATATATAGGCAATCATTCTTGTCCTCAATGGTATTCCATGCTTGTCGTACCAGTGCTGAAGAAATTCCGATTTAATCTTTGCAATATCGACATTCGAAGGGCATTCAGATTTACATCCTTTGCATCCGAGACAAAGATCAAGAATATCGTATATTTCCCTGTGATTCCATGGATCTCCTCCTTTTTCAGATATTCACGCACAACATTTGCCCTTGCTCTTGTGGTTTTGTCTTCATCTCCGGTTGCCATAAAACTGGGGCACATTATTCCGCCGATCATGGCTGATTTGCGACAATCGGCTGAACCATTGCATCTTTCGGCAGCTCTTATTATCCCGTCGCTTGATGAAAAATCATAAATAGGTTTCGATTCATGCTGTCGGCTTTCCGGGAACATACCTCAGGACAGCTATTCATCGGAGGAGTGTTGATTATCTTTCCCGGATTCAGGATATAATCCGGATCCCAGCATTCTTTTAATTCTTTTCAGAAGATCATAATTATGTTCTCCCAGCATCATACGGAATAAATTCTCCTCTTAGTCTGCCGTCGCCATGTTCTCCGCTGAGCGATCCTTTGTATTTTTTAACCAGTCTGTGCTGTTTCCAGTCCCATTGTTCTGAAAAGTTCAGCATCAGCTTTGATCCTTAAGGTTCAGGATTGGCCTTATATGAAGTTCTCCTGTTCCGATATGGGCATGAAAAACTGCTTCTTTTCCATGTCATGCAAGCATTTTTTCAATATCTTCCATATAATCAGGCAAGTGCTTCAACATTTACAGCAGTGTCTTCAATAAGTGTCACCGGTTTGGATCTCCTTTCATATTTGACAGAACACCAAGTCCGGCTTTTCTCAGATCCCATACTTTTGAAATATCCTTTCCTCTCACAACAGGATATGCATATCCATAGCCTGCAGCCTTCATTTCAGCTGATCATTGCTGCAGCTGCCTGAATCTATTTCATCCATGGCTGTTCCTGACAAATTCAACTATCAGAATTGCTCCGGGATTTCCTTCGAGAAAGAACCTGTTATTTCTCTGGCTTATGTTCTCTTCAGTAAGTTCAAGAATCCTGTCATCCATCATCTCAACAGCAGAAGGATTATATTTCAGAGCAATCAGATTTGCCCTGAAAGCATCATTTCTTTTTTCCAGATGAACACAGACAAGTGCTTTATTTGGAGGAGGAAGCGGAACAAGGTTAAGTTTTATTTCAGTTGTAACAGCCAGTGTTCCTTCTGAACCGGCAAGAAGATTACAGAAATTGAATTTTTTATCTGATTCTTCATTAAAAACATCTGAATCAAGCAGAGATCAAGGCATAGCCTGTATTTCTCCTGTGTAATTTTGGGATCAGGATATCCTTCCCTTATATTCTTCCTGATTTAGCTTCATCTTCAAGGATCTCTCTGATATTCCTGTAAATATCTTCCTTCAAGATATTCTAGTTTGCATTTACTTTGAAATGTCTCTTTATCAACAGGTCCAAAAACAGCTTCACTTCCATCGCTCAGAAGAGTCTTTAATCTCAATAGTATGATCACGTGTTGATCCGTAAATAACTGAATGTGAGCCACATGCATTATTTCCAACCATTCCTCCGATATTGCACCTGTTTGAAGTTGATGTTTCAGGACCAAAAAACAGTCCGTATTCCTTAAGTTTCATATTCAGTTCATCGAGAACAACTCCCGGTTCAACTCTGACCCACCTCTCTTCCTTGTTTATCTCAATAATCTTGTTCATATATCTCGAGATATCAACAATTATCCCTGAACTTACAACCTGTCCTGCAAGTGAAGTTCCTCCTGCTCTCACTGTAACACCTGAGTTTTTCACTCCTGGCAAATTCAGAATTTTCCTGATATCAGATTCATTCCTTTGGCCAGACAACAGCTACAGGTTCCTCTTTGTAAACTGAAGCATCAGTTGAATAGATTGTCTTTGTTATGTTGTCATATTTCAGGTCCCTTCCAGGTTCCTGCAAGATCATTCAGTCATGTGTATTAGAATATCATCCATAAGAATAGTAAATTTAGTGCTGCTAAATTAGGAAAATGATTCAGTTCATGGTTTTAATGATTTTCATTTTTAACACTGTACTAAATCTCTTAAAAAATGTTAATACTGATATTAATCATGTATTTCAAAATTGTTTAATCGGACTTTTTTTTCGTACATTTATAAAAAAATTTCGAACTTATTAAAATATTGATACACAATGGAATTATTAGATCGCATCAAACAAAATGCCAGAAAACACAATATGCGTATTGTGCTTCCGGAAGGATATGAAGAAAGAAAATTAAGGCAGCAGATATTGCATACAGGAAGGACTGGCCAGATAATTCTGATCGGTGATCCTGATGAAATAAAAGCACATGCAGCAAAACTTGGACTTAAAGAACATTTCAAAAGCTACAGATTGTTAATCCTAAATCACATGCAAAAAAGGATCATTATATTGATATGATGGTTGAACTGAGGAAAAGCAAGGGAATGACAAGGGAAGAAGCATCCAGACTGATTGAAGATCCTCTTTATCTTGGTGTTCTGATGATAAAGAACGGTGATGCTGACGGTGAAGTTTCAGGTGCAGATCATTCAACAGGAGATGTACTGCGTCCTGCTTTCCATTATGTAAAAACAGCTCCGGGCATTTCAGTTGTTTCAGGAGCATTTATAATGATTCTTCAGGATAAGAATTTTGGTGAAAATGGTGTAATAATATTTGCTGATGGTGCGGTGCATCCAAATCCAAATGAGAAAGAACTTGCTGAAATAGCTATTGCATCAGCTCATACTGCAAGGGCAATTGCGGGTTTGAACCAAGGATAGCAATGCTCAGCTTCTCAACAAAAGGAAGTGCAAAGAATGAAATGGTTGATAAAGTGGTAAATGCTACAAGGATTGCAAAGGAAATGGCTCCTGATCTTCAGATCGATGGTGAACTTCAGGCTGATGCAGCACTTGTTGAGGCAATTGGCAAAAGCAAAGCTCCCGGAAGCCCCATTGCAGGAAAAGCCAATGTTCTTATCTTTCCTGATCTTAATGCCGGAAATATTGCATATAAGCTTGTTCAGAGACTTGCTCATGCAGAAGCAATCGGACCGGTACTTCAGGGAATGGCAGCTCCGATAAACGACCTTTCAAGGGGATGTTCAGTAAGTGATATTGTCAGTATGATTGCAATAACAGCGAACCAGGCAGCAGGTATGAAAAAATAATCGAATCTGATTTAAAACATGAAATAAAATAATTAATAATTAAATAGTTATGTCAGAAAATATTGAAAGACTAGAAGATTATGGATTATCAAAGGATACTAAACCAAAAACACTGTTTTCAAGGGTAGGAATAGTAGGAGCAGGTTCAGTCGGACAGAATATTGCAAGGATGGTAAGTTCAAAAGGACTGGATGTGATAATTCTTGACCTGAGTCAGGAAAAAATTGACCAGGCTTATGAAGAATTGGCAAAGGAACTTGACCGGATGATTGAAAGATGGGGAATGACCAACTCGGAAAAACTTGGAATTTTATCACGAATTAAAGGAACAACTGATTATAACAGATTTCAAAGGATGCGACATTGTGATTGAAGCTATAAAATCATCAACACGGGAACAGAGCCATGATATCAGGATGGAAATACTGAAGAAAATCGAGAAAAATGTTGACAGGAATACAATCATTGCAACAAACTCATCAACCCAGGTTATTACTGAACTTACTGCAGATCTTGACATATAAGGATCGTTGTGTAAGTTTTCATTTCCTTACTCCTGAGGCTGATGCAAGGGTTGTGGAGATTGTAAAGGCTTTATACTTCACAGGAAGCATATGAGAATACAATCAAATTTGCCAATCTGATAGGTAAAAAGGTTGTTCCGGTAAAAGAATCTCCGGGTATAATAAGCACCCGTCTTTTTGTTCCGTTTATAAATGAAGCATGTGAAATACTTATGGAAGGAGTCGGATCAATGGAAGATATTGATCTTACAATGAGGGTTGGATTTGGACTGCCACTTGGCCCATTTGAAATGGCTGATAAGATCGGACTTGATAAGATTCTCAGATGGTGCGAAAACCTGTATGATGAATTCGGCGATCTGAAATACAAATCTTCTCCTCTTCTTAAAAAACTTGTAAGGGCAAACCAGTGGGGAAGACGCACAGGCAGAGGATTTTATGAGTATAATAAAGATGGGGTGAAAATTAATAAGAATAACTTTTTTGAATACTGAGTCAAGAATTAATTTACATACATGATAATACAGATTTACATTTAAATAATAAAATTAATTCAATAATGAAAATATTAGTTCTAAACTGCGGAAGTTCATCAATAAAATATCAGTTGATTGATATGACAATCGGGTGTGGTTCTTGCAAAAGGGATTGTTGAAAAAATTGGTTTGAAAGGTTCATTTCTTAAAAATGAAAGATTTGATGGCGATAAAGTAAAACTTGAAGGTGAAATCCTTGATCATCAGAGCTGGTATTGAATATCTTCTTGGAATGATGATAAGTAAGAAAAGGGGAGTAATTAAAAACCTTGAATGAGATAGATGCCATTGGTCACCGTGTTGGTTCATGGTGGTGAAACATTCCAGGGAAGCTGTTATCTTGATGATGTTACGATAAAGGGTGTTGAAGATTGCTCCGATCTTGCTCCGCTTCATAATCCTGCAAACCTTAAAGGGATATATGCAATGAAAAACCTGCTGCCAGAAGTTCCGCAGGTAGGTGTTTTTGATACATCATTTCATCAGACAATGCCCGATTATTCATTTATGTATGCATTCCATATTCATTGTATAAAAAATATGGAATCAGACGATATGGTTTCCATGGAACAAGTCACAGCTATGTATCAAAAAGAGCATGTGAAATATTGAACGTTGATTATAATTCCAAGAAGATCATTACCTGTCATCTTGGAAACGGGGCTTCAATTACAGCAATAAAAGATGGAAAATCAGTGGATACTTCAATGGGACTTACTCCGGTTGAAGGTCTGATAATGGGAACCAGGTCAGGAGATGTTGATGCAGGAGCGCTGACTCTGATAATGGAAAAGGAAGAAATAGATTATTCTTCGCTTAATACTCTTCTGAATAAACATAGCGGAGTACTTGGGCATTTCAGGGATATCTTCAGATATGAGGGAAGTTGAATCTGCTGCTGCAGAAGGAGATGAACGTGCTATTCTTGCGCTTAAAATGTATGATTACAGGGTCAGAAAATATATCGGAGCCTATGCTGCTGCAATGGGTGGAGTCGATCTTCTGATATTTACCGGAGGAATTGGTGAAAACAGCATGGGAAACAAGGGAAAATATCTGCAAGGACCTTGAATTCATGGGTATTGAATTCGATAAGAAGAAAAATGAAGGAGCACGAGGCAAGGAGATGATTATAAGCAAAGAAAGATTCAAGAGTAACTGTAATGATCGTTCCGACAAATGAAGAATTTGTAATTGCATCCGAGACACGTGAAATTGTTGAACAACGTACTTAAAAATAAATAATTAATATTCTATACTGATGGTATTAAAGAACTCTGAATGACCTGAACGCCTTGTTGAAGGCGGACCAAGAAAAAAACTGGTTCTGGCGGCAGCTCAGGATCAGCATTCACTTGGAGCAGTTATTAAAGCATGGAAAGAAAATATTATTGAACCAATTCTTATCGGTGATAACAGGAGATATTCAGAATATCTGTGCAGCAAATAATTATGATATTACCGGACTGACGAATAATTCATGAACCCGATACTGAAAAGTCAGTTGAAATGGCTGTCAAGAATGGTAAGTAGCAAACAGGCTGATATCCTGATGAAAGGAAAGATCGGAACTTCAACACTGCTGAAATGTGTGCTGAATAAGGAATGGGGACTGAGAACAGGAAATCTGCTTTCACATTTTGCTCTTTTTGAGGTTGAAACTTATCATAAAGTGATTGCTGTTACTGATGTTGCAATGAATATTGCACCAAATCTTAAGGATAAAATTGCAATTGTTAATAATTCTGTTGCATGTCTTAACAGGCTTGGTTATAAAATGCCCAAAGTGGCAGTTCTCGGTGCAGTTGAGATGGTTAATGAGAATATGGAGGCAACACTTGATGCTGCGCTTCTTTCAAAAATGAACCAGCGCGACCAGATAAGAAATTGCATTATTGACGGCCCTCTTGCATTCGATAATGCAGTAAGCCTTGAAAGTGCACAGCATAAAGGAATCAGAAGTGAAGTTGCAGGAGATACAGATCTTTTGCTGATGCCCGATATTGAAGTAGGAAATGTACTGTATAAATCACTGGTATTCTTTGCAAAAGCAAAAGTTGCTTCAATAATACTTGGAGCACTGGTTCCGATAGTCCTTACATCAAGATCCGATTCGGAACAGGCAAAATTCGACAGCATCCTTCTTGCAGCTGCAGCAAGCAGATGATAAATATGATCAGTACCCTTGATCAGATGGAAGAAAAGGTGCTGGCGCTTAAGAAGAAGCACCGGATTGCTGTTGCATGGGCTCAGGATTCAAATACCATCTGGCAGCTATAAATAAAGCTGTTAAAAAAGGATTTGTTGAAGCTATTCTTGATAGGAAATCCGGCAGAGATAATCAAAACATGCAAGTCTGCAGGATATTGATGATGAATTATTTACAATCATTGATTCGGATAATGAAACAGCATGCCTCTGAGAAGCTGTAAGGATGGCAAAGACAGGAGAGGCGGATATTGTTATGAAAGGGCTTGTCGGAACTGATAAATTTCTGAAAGCAGTAATGGATAAGGAAAAGGGATTGATGCTTCCCGGATGCAGTACTGAGCTATGTTGGTGCAATCGAGATCCCTGCATATCATAAACTTTTGTTTATAACTGATCCGGCTGTAATTCCTTTTCCTGATCTTGATCAGAAGATCGCAATGGCTGGATATGCAATTGAAATGGCTCAGAAATTCGGTATTAAAAAACCCAAAATTGCACTTATCGGCGCTTCAGAAAAAATGAGCAGGCATTTTCAAAACTCTGTTGATTATGCGATAATGTGCAAGAATGGCTGACAGGCGGACAGATAAAAAATTGTATAATGGATGGTCCGCTTGATCTTTTTCTGGCATGCGATAAGAAAAGTGTTGAGATAAAAGGAGTTGAAACCCCTGTTAATGGTGATGCCGATATTCTGCTTTTCCCTTCACTGGAATCCTGCAATCCGTTTTATAAAGGACTTATGCTTTTTGCCGGAGGTGAACTGGCAGGATTGATCAGGGGAACTGAAAAACCTGTTATTGTAATGTCCAGAAGCGAAAGTGAGAAATCAAAATATTTCTGTATTGCTCTTTCATGCCTGATGGCATGATGTATCAGGTATTTAAATATTGAATATTAATTTATATGGCAAAACGATTAATACTGGCGATTAATCCAGGATCAACATCCACAAAATTTTCACTTTTTGAGGAAGACAGACTGATTTTTGAAAAGACTCTGAGACATACTGCAGAAGAACTTAAAGAATTTGAAAAAATAACCGATCAGTTTCATTTCAGGAAAAATCTGATAATGAATGAACTTATCCGAACGGAAAATTGAATCTTAAAAGGATCAGGCAGTTGTTGGACGAGGAGGTTTGTTAAAACCAATTGAATCAGGAATTTATAAGGTGAATCAAAATGATGAACAGGATCTGGCTGCAGCGCGATTTTGGCCAGCATGCAAGTAACCTGGGTGGCTTATTGCCGATGATATTGCAGTGTCTCTTCCAGGATGCAGTGGCATATATTGTTGATCCTGTTGTTGTTGATGAACTTCAGGCTGTTGCCAGGATATCAGGACATCCTGAAATTGAAAGAAGATCAATATTTCATGCACTTAACCAGAAAGCTGTTGCCAGGATCTATGCTGCCTCAATCAACAGGAAATATGAAGATTTGAACCTGGTTATTGCTCATATGGGAGGAGGAATAAGTGTAGGAGCACATTAAAAAAGGAAGGGTGATCGATGTAAATAATGCTCTGAATGGGGATGGTCCAATTTCACCTGAACGTTCAGGTGGACTTCCTGCCGGTCAGCTTGTTGATCTTTGCTTCAGCGGCAGATTTTCACATGACCAGATTAAATCGATGATAACAGGAAAAGGAGGAATGGTGGCATATCTTGGAACAAATAGCTTTATCGAAGCCACAAGCCTTGCAGAAAAAGGAGATAACAAAGCAAAGCTTATCAAAACTGCAATCTCATACCAGACAGGGAAAGAAATAGGAGCTGCTGCTGCTGTTCTAAAGGGAAAAGTCGATGCAATAATTCTTACCGGCGGAATGGCTTATGATGAAGATAATGTCAGAATTATTTCATCCATGGTGGATTTCATTGCAAAGTTGTTGTCTACCCGGGTGAAGATGAACTTAAAGCCCTGGCATTTAATGGCTTACTTGCACTGGATGGGAAAATTGAAATGAAAACCTATAAATAATCCAATACCAGTAAGAAAAATACAATAAAAACTCCAGAATAACTGGTAATTAAGGATTTGTTACAGCGACAGGCAGGATTTTCCCATTAAAGAATTTATTTCCTTTCAGTGCAAACTCTGCTATAAATTCTCCCATTTCTTCAGCGCTTACTGGTGCTTTATAACCGGGAAAAGCTTCATTAAGCATTTCTGTCTGAACCGATCCTAGTGCCAGACAATTGACACTTATCCCCATCTCCTTGAACTCCCTGGCAAGACATTCAGTGAGACAGGCAATTGCAGCTTTTGAAGCACTGTAATAGGAGAGACCTTTATATTTTGAACTTCCCTGGAAACCACCCATACTTGAAATATTTACAATATGAGATCCTTTGCTCATCATTGGTATCAGCAACCGGATAGTGGTGGCGGGCCGAAAAAATTTGTTTCCATTATCCTTCTTGCCTCGCTATTTGAAAAATCAACAAATCTTTTCGGGATCAGAAGCCCTGCTGTATTTATAAGAATGTCGACAGATTCAAATGCTCCGGAAACAGAATTATGAAAGTCACTTGATTTTGAGTCGAAGTCAGACAGATCAGTTACGAGTGGAATTACGTTTGGAAATTTACCGGCAAGCTCATTCAGAGCGTGTTTATTCCGGCCTGTAACAATCAGCTTATTCTTATTGTCCTTTGCGAGATATTGGACTATCTGTTTCCCGATTCCCCGTGAACCTCCATTGATAACAATATTCATTTCTGTCCGAATTTGTTTACTAAGATATTTAATTCCCATTAAACCTGGAACTTTATTGTCCGTTCTGCAAATTCGCCGGTGCCCTGGGACAACATTCTTCCATTATGGCTGTTATTTGTTTAAATTCGTGACAAAAACAATCATCAGATGTCAGAAAACAAAATTGCTGTATTGGGATGTGGTAATATCGGCATGTCATTGACAGAGGGTCTTCTCAGGCTGAAAAAAATTTCTCCTGAGTCAATTACCGCCACGAAAAGGAACATAAATTCACCCGGAATCCTGAGGGAATTTGGAGTTAAAATTAGTGATGATAATGCACTGGCTGTAAGGGAATCGAGCCTGGTGATTATTGCGGTGAAATCATATAATTTTTCCGGTTTATTGAGCGAAATTAAGGATTTTCTCGATCCTGAAAGGCATATTATAGTTTCAGTTACAACCGGCATACCCATAATCAGAATAAAGGAAGAGATATCCAGAAATATTCCTGTATTCCGGGCAATGCCAAATATCTCTGCAAGCGTAAACAGCTCAGTTACGTGCATCAGCCATTCAGGAGAAGATCCTGTCAGGGTCAGGAAGGTAAAAGAGCTGTTTGATAATATAGGTGCAAGTATGCTAATTGACGAGAGTCTTATGGAATCTGCAACCATACTTGGTTCGTGTGGTGTTGCTTTTGTCCTTAGATTTATAAGGGCCATGATACAGGGCGGCATCCAGATTGGTTTCGATGCCACAACTGCAAGCGCTATAGTAAATCAAACTGTAAAAGGAGCAGCCGAACTGCTGATTGAAGGTAAACAACATCCGGAAAAGGAAATTGACCGGGTTACCACTCCGAAAGGTTGCACAATTGTTGGGCTCAATGAAATGGAACACAATGGTTTCAGTTCATCGCTCATTAAAGGTATTGTTGCTTCATTTGATAAAATAGAACGTTAATTCTCAGGAAACAATACGTTTTATCTTCTGCATATAATAATACGGCAGGATTTTTGCGCAATCATAAACCCGGTTATACATTATAAATATTGATTACATGTATAGAAAAAACAGACAAACCAGGTATATAATCATTTTTTTACTTCTATGTATCTCTGTTGCCTCACAAGCACAAAGGGTAAGAGAAAGCGCTCCTCCTTTCAGTGAAAGGATTTTCTTCGGAGGCAGTTTCGGTTTGCAGTTTGGAAGTGTGACTGACATCGAGGTGGCTCCGGTTGTGGGCTACTGGGTGCTCCCCAGAATTGCAGTTGCAGTCGGACCCGATTACAGGTATTATTCATTTTATAAAAACAGAACTCATATTTATGGCGGTAAGAGTTATCTTCAGCTGACACTTCTGAGGAATATCAATTCAGTAATTCCCATTGGAGCTAATACTGATATTATAGCTCATATTGAGGATCAGTTTCTCAGTCTTGAATCTGCCTTTTTTAAGGATCCTCCTTACTCCTCAAAAAGATTCAATGTAAATACAGTGCTGGCAGGAGGAGGACTAAGCCAGCAGATCGGTAAAAGATCATCCCTGAACCTGTTAATTCTCTTTTCACTTGATGTCGATAATGACCTGGGACTATACAGCAACCCGGAATTCAGGTTAAGCTTCATATTTTGATTGTTGGAGTGAAAGACATATATGTTGTTAAGCCAGGCAACAGATGGTAGCTTTTTCCGCGGTTAACCTGCAACATATTGTTCTTTGATTACATATATTCCTTTTGAAATTAAAATGACCTATATTTGCCATCTTAAATATTACAGATGAGAATTGAAAACAATAAAATGGTTTCCCTGATTTATGAGTTAAGGGAAAGTAATGGATCAGGCAGGATAATTGAATCTCTGAATGAAGAAAGACCATTATCGTTTGTATATGGAACAGGCAGGCTTCTTCCCGTGTTTGAATCAAATATTAATTCACTCGAGGCAGGTGATAACTTTAGTTTCTCCTTAACTTCCGAAGATGCTTATGGAGACAGAAGAGAAGAGATGATTGTAAATGTTCCTGTTTCGGTATTCATGACTGAGAGCGGACAGCTTAATGAGGATATATGTAAAGTTGGTAACCAGGTGCCTATGATGGATGGTGATGGTCATCACCTTAACGGAATTGTTAACGAAATCACTGATGAATATATACGCATGGATTTCAATCATCCCATGGCAGGAGTAGATCTGTTCTTCACCGGCAAAATTATCGAAGTAAGAGAAGCAACCGAGCAGGAACTTGCCGGAAACAATCACTCATGTTCATCGTGCGGGGACCATAATCACAATGGCTGTGGGGGAGCGTGTTCCTAGCTGTCAGATCTTCAGTTCTTCTCCTTCAGATTTAGCAATTATGACAGCGGCACACGTGTCGCCATATACATTAATTGTTGTCCGGAACATATCAAGTATCCTGTCTACGGCAAGGATCAACCCAATGCCCTCGAGAGGCAGACCAACTGCATTCAGCACCACTGCCATCATAACCAGGCCTGCCATGGGTATACCGGCAGATCCGATTGCTGCCAGAAGAGCCGTGAAAACGACAACCATTTGCTGACCGAATGTAAGCTCAATGCCATATGCCTGTGCAATGAACATTACAGCAACACATTCATAAAGTGCAGTGCCGTTCATATTTATTGTTGCACCGAGCGGCAGAGTGAAACTGGCAATTTTGTTTGACACACCATCCTCATCTTCCACTGCCTTCATTGTCAAAGGCAGAGTGGCATTTGAAGAAGACGTAGAGAAAGCTGTAAGCAACGGAGTCATCATATTTTTCATGTGCTTTACAGGATTGACTTTTCCAAGAATCCTGACAGATAATGGCAGAGTAATCATCCCATGAATGATAAGACCAGCAAGTACTGTTACAAAATAAAGCCCAAGCCGTGTAACGATTTCACTTATCTCATTGCCAAGTTCAACTTGCTGTGCAATGACTTTGGCAGTTATACTGAAAATGCCCAGTGGAGTGAATTTAATAATGAACATGGTAATCTTCATTATCACATCCAGGGCAGCATTTAAAACATCAGTCATGAGTAGCCTTGGTTTTTCGTCAATTCTCGTAATAAAAAAACCGAAGAGAACTGCAAAGAAGATTATTGACAGCATTTGACCCTGCCCCATAGCTTCGAAAATATTCCTTGGAACAATCCTAATCAAGACATCCCCAAAACTGTCGGATGCAGCAGAAATATCGGTAACAGGAACCTTGAATCCAAGTTCTGCGCCGATACCGGGCTTTATTAATGTAACAAGTGCTAGCCCTGTCACGACGGCAACCAATGTCGAGAAAACATAATATGCCATAGTTTTCAGCCCGAGCCTCCCCAGGTTTCCTCCGCTTCCGACACTCGCCACGCCGGTCGTTATCGATGTAAGGATTAACGGAACGATGATCATGTTGAGAGCCCTGAGAAATATTTCGCCCAACCAGTTTGTATACCTGGTATAATCGCTAAAATAATATCCGAAAAACCCCCCGGCTACAAGCATTATCAATATCTGATACGGTAGAGAAAGTGTACGATTTTTATGGGTCATAACTATGGCATATAAAATACTTTATAAAGAAAAGTAATCTTAGCAAAAATTCACTGCCCGTAAGAATTTTTCTTTTTGTTAATCTGAGACTCAGGAGGCAAATTACCTCTAATTTCTATACATACAGACTCTTATGTATGCTGGTGAATATTTTTTACTTATCAAGGGAGTGATATTTACAGGAATTCTGATTTCAATGGGGGAATAGCAGCCTGAAATTGGATTAAGACTTTATTCCGGGTAATAATACTTTTGAATATTCTTTTTGAATGTGAGGTATTGAATCAGGAAGGTAAAAATTAAAAATTCATTTCAAATTTTCCAACACATTACAAATGTAAATCCATGAGATTTGTAACAATTTTACAAATAGTTCATATTAACTTACATAATTAACTTCACAAACATAAACTTTATATTACTGAAAATTAAATAATTATATATAATTGATTATTAGTTATATATAATCTTTTATATATAGTAGATTGATAGAATCAGCGACGCAAAAGTAATTAATAAGAATAAGAATATTTTAGAATATATATATAATATATTGTAATCCAGATATATATACGACTAAACTCTAGTATAGCTTAATTTATGAACAACATCATATATTACTGAATATCAATACTTGACAGAATAATACAAAATAACTTTATTTAACAATGTTGATGCTTGTTACAAATGTAAATACATAAATATTACTTATGTAAATTTTAAATAGTTTACATTTGTAATATGATGCTTTGAAATATGAAAGAAAGGATATTGGAGTTTCTCAGATCCGAAAATAAATCTTCAGCACAGTTTGCTGAGGAAATTGGAGTACAGCCATCAGGGATTTCGCATATTCTATCCGGAAGGAATAATCCCAGCCTGGATTTTGTGCTTAAGATGCTCGACAGATATAAGTTTCTTTCAATCGAGTGGCTCCTTTTTGGAAAAGGAACAATGTACAAGGATTCTGCGGGTATGCATAGTCTTTTTGAACAGACACTGTTTGACCAGAAACCTGACGAGGTTGATAAAGGTGAAGAGAAACCAATTATACAAGCGCATGGTGCAGCGACACGTAATTCTTTAAGCCAGGATGCGTTGAACGCAGGAGAATCCGAAAAGGAAAGAGAGAAGAGTGTCGAAAGAATTGTATGGTTCTATGCGGACGGTAGTTTCAGGGAGTATTTCCCATCATATTAACCATTTATTGTTAAAATTCATTTTTACTTTTCCGTATCATCCTTTAAAATTATCTTTGCAGATAAATTATCAGCAGGATGTCTAAGCAAATTGCGGATCTGAAAATAATTGGGAATAAGAAACTTAACAATGATTTCTTCATATTGGAGTTGACAGGTGACCAGAAATTGCCTGAAATGAAGCCCGGTCAATTTGTGCAGGCAAAAGTTGAAGGCAGTCCTGAGACATTTCTCAGACGGCCTTTGTCTATCCATGACGTTGATTACGGGAGAAATACATTCAAGCTCCTTATCCAGCTTGCCGGTAAAGGGACCAGGCAATTGTCCACATTAAAAAACGGTGACTTTCTCAATCTTGTTTACCCTCTGGGTAATTCATTTACAATGCCGGTGCAAGGTGAAAAGATTCTTCTAGTAGGCGGTGGATGTGGTGTTGCGCCACTTTTATTCCTTGCCAGAACGCTTAAAAAAAATGGACATGTTCCCGATATTCTGCTGGGTTTCCGCAATAAGGAAAGGATAATTGAATACGAACAATATCTTAAAATTGGAAAAGTCTTTGTCACAACCGATGATGGTTCCGTTGGTGAAAAAGGATTTGTTACGGCCCATTCTTTACTCACGGAAAATTCATACCGCAGGGTTTATTGTTGTGGTCCTGAAACCATGATGCGGGCTGTGGCTGAATGGTCAAAGAAAAATGATTCGATCTGTGAGGTTTCACTTGAAAACCTGATGGCTTGTGGTTTTGGTGCTTGTTTATGTTGTGTGGTCGATACAGTTAACGGACATTTGTGTACATGTACAGATGGACCGATTTTCAATATAAAAGATCTCAAATGGTAAATCTTGGGTTTTCAATCGGCGATCTGATATTTAAAAATCCTGTCCTCACTGCTTCAGGGACCTTCGGCTATGGACGTGAATTCGATGATTTTATCGATGTGTCAGCCCTGGGAGGTATAGTCTTAAAAGGTACTACTCTGGAGCCCAGGGAAGGAAACAGCTATCCCCGGATGGCTGAAACACCTTCTGGTATGCTCAATGCAGTTGGATTGCAGAATAAAGGTATTGAGTACTTTGAGAACTCAATTTATCCGAAGATCAAATCGTACAGGACCAATGTAATAGTCAACATCAATGGAAGTTACATTGAGGATTATGTTGAACTTGCTGCACGGATAAATAAACTTGATAAAATACCGGCAATTGAGCTGAATATCTCCTGTCCGAATGTTAAGATGGGAGGGATGGCATTTGGCACAAATCCTGATTCTGCCAGGGAAGCAGTCAAGTCAGTCAGAAAAGCTTACAATAAAAAGCTCATAGTAAAATTATCGCCAAACGTGACAAATATTGCGGAATTTGCAAGGATATCGGAAGAGGAGGGGGCTGATGCTATTTCGCTGATCAACACATTGCTCGGGATGGCAATAGATGTAAAAAATATGAAACCCTCTCTTTCAACTGTTACAGGGGGATTATCCGGACCTGCGATCAAGCCTGTTGCACTTCGCATGGTATGGCAGGTCGCCAATGCTGTAAAAATTCCTGTTATAGGAATTGGTGGAATAATGACAGCGGATGATGCTATTGAATTCATTCTTGCGGGTGCCAGCGCCATCCAGGTAGGAACGGCATCATTTATCGACCCTGCTGCTTCCGTAAAGATTGTTGATGGAATGAGTGCTTATATTGAGAACAAAGGATTTAGTGATATTAAGGAAATCACAGGCTATATTAATCGAAAACATTGATTATCGACCAGTTAGTTATATGAATTAACATTTTCCGGTATTCATAAGGATTCTTTCATTTTTTCTATAAATTTGTAAGCTAAGAAATTTATTTTGTTGAATTCATTCACTAATTAATCGTAAAAATGTCTGAAAACTTACTGATTGATAATCTTGACAGGAAAATCCTTGATATAATTACCAAGAATGCAAGGATACCTTATCTTGAAGTCGCAAGAGACTGTGGTGTATCAGGAGCAGCAATACATCAGAGGGTACAGAGGCTTATCCGGATCGGCGTTATTAAAGGTTCCGAATTCAAGGTTGATCCTGTTATGGTTGGATTTAAAACATGTGCCTATATTGGTATTTTTCTTGAACATCCGGGCCATTTCAGAGATGTGGTTACCAGGCTTAAAGAAATTCCGGAGATTATTGAATGTCATTACACAACAGGTAATTATTCTCTTTTCATAAAGGTCTATACACGTGATAATGAGCATCTGAGAATTATCTTGACCGAAAAAATTCAGAATATACAGGGCATTATGCGCACCGAAACCCTGATTTCTCTTGAGGAATCAATCAACAGACAAATACCGGTTCTGACCGATTGATACCCCTATATTTTATTTGCAGGTAATTTGTTGATCAGATACTTACAAAATATGCAACTGAAATTGCATTATTTTTTTTGGAACCAATTGAAATATTCTCTACATTTGCACTCGCAAAAACGGAGGATTCAGTAGCTCAGCTGGTAGAGCATTCCGCTTCGCGGAAGGGTCCCCGGTTGGAAGCAAAACTGGAAGTTGTTCTTATAAATATTTGATTCAGTAGCTCAGCTGGTAGAGCATTCCGCTTCGCGGAAGGGTCCCCGGTTGGAAGCAAAACTGGAAGTTGTTCTTATAAATATTTGATTCAGTAGCTCAGCTGGTAGAGCATTCCGCTTCGCGGAAGGGTCCCCGGTTGGAAGCAAAACTGGAAGTTGTTCTTATAAATATTTGATTCAGTAGCTCAGCTGGTAGAGCATTCCGCTTCGCGGAAGGGTCCCGGTTGGAAGCAAAACTGGAAGTTGTTCTTATAAATATTTGATTCAGTAGCTCAGCTGGTAGAGCACATCCCTTTTAAGGATGGGGTCCTGGGTTCGAGCCCCAGCTGGATCACCAAAGTTGGAAGAGGGGTCAGAGATATTTGATCCCTCTTTTCTTTGTCCCGCATTTATGTTCGTGCTTTATATTCTATACAGTGAAAAACTGGATCGTTATTATGTCGGTTACACTAATGATCTGGAAAGAAGATTATCCGAGCACAACAGAATGAAGGGCAAGTATACTGATATAGGTATTCCCTGGATGTTTGTATACTTTGAGAATTATCCAGACAAAAGATCTGCAATGGCAAGGGAAAGATTCATCAAGGGCAGGAAATCAAAGCAGTTTATAACTGGCCTCATCTCTGCTGGAAAGCTCAGCAGGTAGAGCATTCCGCTTTGCGGAAGGGTCCTGGGTTCGAGCCCCAGCTGGATCACCAAAGTTGGAAGAGGGGTCAGAGATATTTGATCCCTCTTTTCTTTGTCCCGCATTTATGTTCGTGCTTTATATTCTATACAGTGAAAAACTGGATCGTTATTATGTCGGTTACACTAACGATCTGGAAAGAAGATTATCCGAGCACAACAGAATGAAGGGCAAGTATACTGATATAGGTATTCCCTGGATGCTTGTATACTTTGAGAATTATCCAGACAAAAGATCTGCAATGGCAAGGGAAAGATTCATCAAGGGCAGGAAATCAAAGCAGTTTATAACCGGCCTCATCTCTGCTGGAAAGCTCAGCAGGTAGAGCATTCCGCTTTGCGGAAGGGTCCTGGGTTCGAGCCCCAGCTGGATCACCAAAGTTGGAAGAGGGGTCAGAGATATTTGATCCCTCTTTTCTTTGTCCCGCATTTATGTTCGTGCTTTATATTCTATACAGTGAAAAACTGGATCGTTATTATGTCGGTTACACTAACGATCTGGAAAGAAGATTATCCGAGCACAACAGAATGAAGGGCAAGTATACTGATATAGGTATTCCCTGGATGCTTGTATACTTTGAGAATTATCCAGACAAAAGATCTGCAATGGCAAGGGAAAGATTCATCAAGGGCAGGAAATCAAAGCAGTTTATAACCGGCCTCATCTCTGCTGGAAAGCTCAGCAGGTAGAGCATTCCGCTTTGCGGAAGGGTCCTGGGTTCGAGCCCCAGCTGGATCACCAAAGTTGGAAGAGGGGTCAGAGATATTTGATCCCTCTTTTTCTTTGTCTCGCATTTATGTTCGTGCTTTATATTCTATACAGTGAAAAACTGGATCGTTATTATGTCGGTTACACTAACGATCTGGAAAGAAGATTATCCGAGCACAACAGAATGAAGGGCAAGTATACTGATATAGGTATTCCCTGGATGCTTGTATACTTTGAGAATTATCCAGACAAAAGATCTGCAATGGCAAGGGAAAGATTCATCAAGGGCAGGAAATCAAAGCAGTTTATAACCGGCCTCATCTCTGCTGGAAAGCTCAGCAGGTAGAGCATTCCGCTTTGCGGAAGGGTCCTGGGTTCGAGCCCCAGCTGGATCACCAAAGTTGGAATAGGGGTCAGAGATATTTGATCCCTCTTTTCTTTGTCTCGTATTTATGTTCGTGCTTTATATTCTATACAGTGAAAAACTGGATCGTTATTATGTCGGTTACACTAACGATCTGGAAAGAAGATTATCCGAGCACAACAGAATGAAGGGCAAGTATACTGATATAGGTATTCCCTGGATGCTTGTATACTTTGAGAATTATCCAGACAAAAGATCTGCAATGGCAAGGGAAAGATTCATCAAGGGCAGGAAATCAAAGCAGTTTATAACCGGCCTCATCTCTGCTGGAAAGCTCAGCAGGTAGAGCATTCCGCTTTGCGGAAGGGTCCTGGGTTCGAGCCCCGCTGGATCACCAAAGTTGGAATAGGGGTCAGAGATATTTGATCCCTCTTTTTCTTTGTCTCGCATTTATGTTCGTGCTTTATATTCTATACAGTGAAAAACTGGATCGTTATTATGTCGGTTACACTAACGATCTGGAAAGAAGATTATCCGAGCACAACAGAATGAAGGGCAAGTATACTGATATAGGTATTCCCTGGATGCTTGTATACTTTGAGAATTATCCAGACAAAAGATCTGCAATGGCAAGGGAAAGATTCATCAAGGGCAGGAAATCAAAGCAGTTTATAACCGGCCTCATCTCTGCTGGAAAGCTCAGCAGGTAGAGCATTCCGCTTTGCGGAAGGGTCCTGGGTTCGAGCCCCAGCTGGATCACCAAAGTTGGAATAGGGGTCAGAGATATTTGATCCCTCTTTTCTTTGTCTCGCATTTATGTTCGTGCTTTATATTCTATACAGTGAAAAACTGGATCGTTATTATGTCGGTTACACTAACGATCTGGAAAGAAGATTATCCGAGCACAACAGAATGAAGGGCAAGTATACTGATATAGGTATTCCCTGGATGCTTGTATACTTTGAGAATTATCCAGACAAAAGATCTGCAATGGCAAGGGAAAGATTCATCAAGGGCAGGAAATCAAAGCAGTTTATAACCGGCCTCATCTCTGCTGGAAAGCTCAGCAGGTAGAGCATTCCGCTTTGCGGAAGGGTCCTGGGTCCCGACGAATGCTGATATGACATCAGCATTGTCGGGATGCTGACTGTAACGTCAGCATTCGAGCCCCAGCTGGATCATGGAAAATGAAAGGAATTGGAAACAGTTCCTTTTTTTATTTTCTGTGAGTAGCTCTGCTGGTGGAGCAACCCGCTTAGGCGGGAGGGTCCTGCAAAAATAGAACACGGATGACAATGATGGCAACG
This sequence comes from uncultured Bacteroidota bacterium, assembly GCA_963744745.1. GTDB lineage: Bacteria > Bacteroidota > Bacteroidia > Bacteroidales > VadinHA17 > LD21. The sequence goes on from CAVUVD010000014.1 coordinate 2,075,596, forward strand.
GATAATCACTGATTTGATCTGTGTGAATCCCTTTAAAAATATATAACACACCCCTAAATCCCCCAAGGGGATTTTAGAGCACCCCCTCTGGGGCATAGCCATCAAGCTAAGTGCATTTTAAATATTGAATGCCAGTTTATTATATCAATTTGAGCTTGTGAAAAACCTGGATTTTTTCGCCGTAGGCGATATATTATTGTAGTATAGTAATCATAATATTTATTTTCTACCGCGTAGCGGTTAAACAAAGATTTGATTCGGGAGAATTATTAAATTTGTTAAGCTGCATTTTTAATTTAATATATGACTATCGGCAATGTTTAATAATGTTCTGGTAATTTGTAGTAACACAAGCTATTAACAATCTATCAAATATATGTTCTCCATAATTTCTCCTGTTGACTTTATAACAAAACTCATCCAGGTAATTCTGAGAGTATTTATTTGATATCATATGGTGAATTCCAAGTAATGTTCTCTTCGCATTCGCTATCATAGTATGAACCCATGGTAATACATTCCCGGCTTCCTTTGGAGTTACTTTCTGGGGTATATGGCACCATACATGATCTTTTATTTTTGAGTAACTGGAATAATTGTCTGTTTTTACAACTGCATCAAATTCAATATTTTCCTTGACCTTATCTTCAATTGTTTGTCCTTTAAGATTGTCTACAACAATCATTCTTACAAATCTGAACTTTGTAGGTTTGCCATACTTTTTTGTCTTATTAAAGTCATGAACCGTTGAAGCCATCACCAATACTTTTCCTTGTTTCTGACTTCCCCGTCCACGTTTTTTCGGAGCAGATTTTTCTTCTTCATTTTGTTCAGTGTCAACGACCTCAAAAAAACCTTGGTTCTACAATCTTATCCAACTTGTACCTACTATCCCTGGATCCCATGGTTACTCTCAGCTTCTGCATCATAAACCAAATGGGTTCATAAAATTTATGTCCTATCTGCCTTTGAAGCTCTTTCGCTGAGAAAGTCTTTTTTGTCCCTGTTAACAAATGAATTGCAATAAACCAGTATCTGAATGGAAGATTACTTGCCTGCATTACTGTTCCACTTCTTAAGGTTGTTCTGGTCTTGCATTTCTTGCATTGATACTGCTCGATGGTTTGTAACCAATAGTGATCAGTACCACCACATTTTCTACAGATGACTCCTTGTTCATCCCGGAATTCCTTAAATTTGATCCTGCATGAGGATTCATCAGGAAATGACTCGATAAATTTGATTAGATTCACGTCAATATTTTTCTTATAATATAATCAATTATTCATCATTCCCGACACCCATAATTTAATAATTGACTCTATGAAACCTGGAACATTCACTCAAATTAATGTTCAGCTGGTATTTGCTGTAAAAAACAGGGAAGCCGCATTACGAAAGGAAATCAGACCTAATGTCTTTGAGTATATGAGTGGAATTCTGACAAATCTGAAACATAAATCCATCATAATTAATGGGCTTTCAAATCACGTCCATATTCTTATTGGATTGAATCCTTCGATCTCTGTTTCGGATACTGTGCATGAAGTAAAGAGAAGTTCATCCTTATTTATTAACCGGGAGAGACTCTGCTTTGACAGATTCTCATGGCAGGAAGGTTATGGGGCATTCAGTTATAGTCGTTCGCAGATTTCCAGTATTTATAAATATATTGATAACCAGGAAGAAACTCATAAGTTAAAAATGTTTAAGGATGAATACACTCAGTATCTAAAGAAACGTGAGATGGAATTTGATGAACAATTTTTATATGATTTCTGGGAGAACCCTGTTTAACCTCTACAAGGTAATAAAACAATTTTTCCAATTCCTTTACAACAATAGTTTAAGCCCTACGGGCTAATTGAGTGCTGAATATCAGATAATTGTAGCTCTTAGCTTGATGGCAATGCCCTATGGGGGTCAGGGGTAGCCTGTGAAGAGGAGTTATTTTCATTGAAGTTCCTGATCTTCAGGTGGGTCACTTTGCGGTTAATGGATTTTGACTTTGAATACATCCTTATGCTGACTGTAAAGGTCTTCGATTTAATTTAAAATAGCTATTTTTATAAGTCTGTTATTGAATTATAATTTGATGATGTCAAATCTCTTCAGGGATAAAGTAGTGATAGTCACCGGAGCATCGTCCGGGATCGGAGAGGCAATAGCCAGGGAATTTGCAAAAAACGGCAGCAAAGTAGTGCTGGCTGCCCGATCTGAAGCAAACCTGGTAAAGATTACCGGGGAAATAAAAAGTGCCGGACACGAAGCTATATACGTCACCACCGATGTCAGCAGGGAGGATGATTGCCGGAATCTTATTGAGAAAACCCTTGAAAAATATGGTACAATAAACATTCTTGTGAATAATGCAGGAATCTCCATGAGGGCTGTTTTTGACGATGTTGACCTTAAAGTGCTCCACCGCCTGATGGATGTAAATTTCTGGGGAACAGTTTATTGCACAAAGTATGCATTACCTTATCTCGTTAAAAACACGGGTTCCCTGGTGGGTGTTTCTTCAGTTGCAGGTTTCCATGGATTACCGGCCAGGACAGGTTATTCTGCCTCAAAGTTCGCCATGCATGGATTCCTGGAGACTATCAGGATTGAGAATCTGAATAAAGGTCTTCATGTTATGATAATTGCTCCCGGCTTTACAGCAACTGAAATAAGGGTACACGCCCTGAATGCAGATGGAACGGAACAAGGCAAGTCACCACTGAATGAGAATCATCTTACGACACCCGAATATGTTGCAAAATGGGTTCTTAAAGGAATCAGGAAGAAAAAGCGCAATAAGCTTCTTACCTGGTCGGGCAGACTGACAGCGCTATTTCAGAGGATTGTTCCTGATTTTGTAGACCGGGCTTATTACAATGAATTCTCCCGGGAACCCGAATCCCCTTTGAAATAGTGTCAAATCTGTTGGGTTCTGTACAAGAAAGGCATCATTTTTCTTAGCTGATAGTTCATTCGATAGCATGGTATTATGCCAATGCAATAACTGTTAGTTTAACAGAATCTCTCTTATTTTGTTTTTTTTCGAAATTGCCTGTAATGAAGATCTGGTTTATTCGTCATGTATGTAAAAAATGACATTTAAATAACCATGATTAGTATGAAAAAGCTTGTGATAACATCGTTTCTGATTACGTGCCTGGCATGTGTAAACGGACAGAAATCAATCGACAGACTCTTTGAAAAATACTCCGATACGGAGGGGTTCACCTGCATTACAGTAAGTGGCAACCTTCTTAATCTCGCTGCATCATTTGAGGAAGAAGGAGATGACAAGGAGATTAAGGCTAAAATAACTGAAGTAAGAGTTCTTGCACAAAAAGATCATCATTACGATTTAAACTTTCATGATCTTGTTTTTAAGGATATAGATACGGATGATTATGAGGAGTTTCTGAGGGTTAAGGAATATGATAATGATATCAGAGTGCTTGTACGCTCTCAGGGAAAGAGAATCACAGAGTTCCTTCTTGTAGCAGGAGGGGATGATAACGCCATTATTCAGGTAAAAGGTAATATGTCTGTATCAGATGCCCGCAGATTGTGCGATAATGCAAGGAAACATCATTGCACTGATATTTTCTGATAAACAGGTAATTGATTTCTTATCTTTATGCTGAAACAGGCTACTTTTTCACCTGATGACCAGGGAGGAATTTAACAATTACGTGAAAACAAAAGGGCGGATGCTCTTTTCAATTGCCTTCAGGGTACTAAGGCAGCAGGATGAAGCTGAAGATGCAGTTCAGGAAGTATTTATAAGGATGTGGAAAATGGGAGAGAGGCTGGATGAATATTCAAGTCTTGATGCACTTGCTGTGACAATGACTAAGAATTACTGCATAGATCAGATAAGGAAGAACAGGAAGTTGTTTGAAGATGTAACAGTCATCAAAGATCAGCAGTCTGGTATATCCACTGATGGTATAATTGAGGATACAGAATCTTTTGTGATAATTCAAAAAGTAATAAGCGGATTATCAGAAAAGTACAGGGAGATGATAAACCTTCGTGATATCGAAGGACTCTCTTACGAAGACATCGCAGAAAGAACAGGTCAGAATATTAACACCATCAGGGTAAACCTGTCAAGGGCAAGAGCAATGGTTAAGCAGGAGTATAAAAAATATTTCAATGAAAAAAGAAGAAATTGACAAACTGCTTGAAAGGTATTACCAGGGAACAAGCACCGGTGAGGATGAAAAGATTCTCAGGGATTTTTTCAACAGAAAAGATATTCCAGTTGAATATGAAGCTGAAAGGAATATATTCAATTACTACTCGTCATTATCTGAGGTGCCCGAACCTTCTGAGCATTTTGAAAGCAGGATTATTTCAGCAATTGATTCGATTTCAGGAGGCAATAACTATTCAGTAAAAAAGCTGGTTCTTCTTGTCTCAGGAATTGCAGCTGGATTAATGATTCTTTTCGGAACCTGGTTCTTCCTCAGCAGGTATGAGACTGAGGATACGTTTACAGATCCGGAACTGGCTTATGCCGAAACCATGAAGGTACTTTACGAAGTTTCTGCAATGATAAACAGCGGAACAGAGAATCTTGAACCGATATCAAAAATGAACCTGAAAGATGTTGAAAGGCTCGATGTTCTCGTAGCTTCAAGAGAAACAATTGAAGAAAGCCTCCGGAATCTTGAATTCCTTCAAAAGATGATCCTGACAAGCACAGAAAAAAACAAAAACAAATAATTCACAGGTATGAAAAAAGTATTTCTTTCACTCATCACTCTGTTCATTACATTTTTGGCTGTAGGGCAGACAAATCCTGTTGACCAGATGTTTGAGAAATACTCCGAGAGAGAAGGATTCACGATTGTGTCTATATCAAGCCGGATGTTCAGCATGATTGCCGATTTCAGCAACGATAATGAAGACGCGGATAACATTATAAATAATCTGAAATCCATCCGTATACTTACAGTGAAGGATTCATTACTAAACAAAGGAATTAACTTCTACAATGAGCTCGTAAAAAAACTGGATTCAAAATCATACGAGGAATTAATGGTTGTACGGGAAGGTCCGGATTTAACGAAATTTTTGGTCAGGTATAACGGAGAACGGATTGCCGAACTGCTTGTTGTAACCAGCGGACCAGGTGGAAATACTCTGATATCAATTAAAGGAGACCTAAGCCTGAAAAACATTTCAGATCTGTCAAAAAGCATGGAAATTGAAGAGCTCGAAGGACTTGAAAAAGTTGAAAAGAAGTCTCCCTGAAACGGGCCTGAATGTTAATTTCACAGATGCAACCATTTTATTTCGGATTTAGTTATGATTATTGTGTGCCATTTTTATAAATTGTGCATTCATAACTAAACTGACTAATGAAAAAATCTATGAGCAGAAAAGCCGTAAAAAAGATAGGGTTAACATTATGCGCCCTAAGTATTTTTACTTCCACCTTTGCACAGTTCGAAGATTTAAACTTCCTGAGAACTGCACCACTTGACGCAGAGAAATACATGCAAGCCTATATGCAACCATGGCTGAATGCTTTTGGAGCAGGGCTGAATGGTGGCTGGTATAATACTGCAAAGCCCCATAAACTACTTGGTTTCGACCTTACAACCAGCTTCAATGTAGGGATAGTCCCAACTTCTGCCGGTGAATTTGACATTTCAAAGATTGGACTTACAACTTTACAGGGAACTGGTAAGGCACCTTCTATTTCCGGCCCTGACGAAGGTGCAAGGCCAAACCTAACGTACAATTTAGGAGGACAGAGTATAACCGTTCCAACTCCTCCTGGTACAAATTGGAGGTATATCCCGGTTCCTACATTACAACTCGGACTTGGACTTCCACTAGGCACCGAGATTAAAGGAAGATTCATCCCGGAAATCAATATACAGGATGGCAATATTTCGCTTTGGGGACTTGGTCTCATGCATAATATTACGCAATATTTTCCTGGAGACAAGCTTTTACCTTTTGATGTTTCTGTATTCGGTGGATTTACAAAATTAAAAGGTGGCATACCTCTTAATGTTGAACCGGGAACTCCACAGGATTATGCTCCTTCAGTATCTTTTGATAATCAAATGCTGAATATGGAAGTTACAGGATTGAATATCAGTGCCATTGCTTCCTTAAATCTTCCAGTAATTACGTTTTACGGAGGTCTTGGATACAGTAAAACAAAAACCGCAATGACTCTTGCCGGTAATTTTCCAACGCCTGTATGGGATGGTTCACAAAACCGTATAGAGTACAATAACAGCGGAGTGAAAACGTCAGCTCAGTTCCCTGCCATGGAGATTAAAAACTATTCTGGTTTGCGTGCAAATATTGGCTTAAGGATAAAGCTGGCAATTATCACAATTCACGCTGATTACACCAGAGCTCAGTATAATGTTCTATCTGCAGGATTAGGAATTTCGGTAAGATAAAAGGTTGTAAGGGTGTAAAAGGTTGTAAAGGTTGTAAGGTTGTAATTGAACATTACAACTTTCACAAACTCTACAACTTACCTGATAATTTAATCCCCGGGATTGCACCCGGGGATTTTTTTTCCACACTCATATGAAATATCTTTGCAGAAAGGTTGAATGATGGGTGTTGATCCTAAAGATATCAATAATGGATACAGGGCCTTGCTACGGGCGTCTGGTAATAATATTGCACCTGAGGACAGACCTAAGATCAGAAGGGCTCTTGATCTCGCAATTGAAACATGTTGCGATAAAGTGATACTTACAGGAGAACCCGAGATACTTCATGCATTGTCTGTTGCGAGGATAATTGCCGGAGAGATGGGGCTCGGGCTTACCTCCATCATTACTGCTCTTCTTCATGATTCCTTTGGTTTTTTAAGTCATAATCAAAAGATAATAGAAAAAGAATTCGGACAGAAGGTCGTCGAAGTGCTTAATGGCTTCTCAAGAATTACAGGCATCAACTCGATGCAGTCGTCTTATCAGGCTGAGAACTTCCGCAAACTCTTACTCAGCCTCGCTGATGATGTCAGAGTGATCCTCATAAAACTTGTCGAGCGTCTCGAATATATGCGTAATCTGGATAATGCCCCTTTTTCCGACAGGTTACCTCTGGCATCTGAGACTTATTTTCTCTATGCGCCATTGGCCCACAGGTTAGGTTATTATAATATAAAAACAGAGCTTGAGGACCTTTCTGTCAAATACCTTGAGCCGGAGCAATATAATTATATTGAAACAAGGCTCAGACAAACAACTGCATCAAGGAACAAGCTTATAAAGGATTTTTCTGCCCCTCTTCAGGAAAAACTTGGGCAGCAAGGCTTTAGATTCACCATCAAAAGTCGCACTAAATCAATTCATTCCATCATGACTAAGATGAAGAAGCAAGGAGTGGATTTTGATGAAGTATATGATCTTTTCGCCATAAGAATCATTCTTGACAGTCCTTTAGAAACTGAAAAATCTGACTGCTGGAGAACATACTCAATTGTTACGGATCTATATCAGCCAAATCCAAGCAGGATGCGTGACTGGATCTCTGTACCTAAATCAAATGGATATGAATCGCTGCATACAACTGTTGTTGGTCCCCGGGGAAAATGGGTTGAAGTTCAGATCAGGTCGGTGAGGATGGATGAGATAGCAGAAAAAGGTCTTGCAGCTCATTTCAGATACAAGGGATTAAGAGGCGAGAGCGGACTTGATACCTGGCTTTCCAGGATGAGGGAGGCTCTTGAATCATCGGACAGGGAAGATAGCGCGTTCTTCGACCAGGTGCGGCCCGGTCTTTACACTGATGAAGTTTTTGTTTTCACTCCCAAGGGAGATCTCCGGCAGTTGCCGGCAGGGGCAACTGTCCTCGATTTTGCTTTTGATATCCACTCAGAGGTTGGAGCGTCATGTGTCGGTGCAAAGGTAAATGGCAAAAATGTTACCATAAGGCATTTGCTCGGGAATGGTGATCACGTATCAATAATAAGGTCCAAGAATCAGAAGCCGAAACAGGACTGGCTTTCATTTGTGATAACATCCAAGGCAAAAACAAAGATTAAGCAATTGCTTAATGAGGAAAAGACCAAAGCGGCTGCTGAAGGGAAGGAGATACTGATGCGGAGGTTAAAAAACTGGAAGCTCGAGTACGGAGATTTGGTTATACAGAAGCTTCTGTTATCTTTCAATCTTAAGACCTCGATGGATCTGTACTACCTGATTTCAACTGAAAAGATTGATCTTCTGCGGATTAAGGATATTCTCACTAAAGAAGAAGCACCGGAACAGGTTGCAGAACCAGCCAATACTCCGGAAAAAGAACTGAAGGAAAAGCCTGGGTATCAGCCTGATTATCTTATAATTGAAGACAAGGTGGAAAATCTTGATTACAGGCTGGCAAGATGCTGTAACCCTGTATTTGGTGATTCGATCTTTGGTTTTGTAACAATTTCGGAAGGAATTAAAATACACCGGACTGGTTGTCCGAATGCCAATAACATGATGTCAAGATATCCATACAGGATAATCGCTGCCAGATGGTCGAAAACCAGTAATATACCTTCTTTCATTGCTTCAGTGAGAATAACAGGGATTGAGGATCCGGGCATGGTAAATAAAATAGCGGATGTGATCGCAGAAAGCAGAACAACGATCCGCAGCTTCAATTACATTATCAATGAAGGTTTATTTGAAGGGGTTCTTAATATAATGGTGCCCAACTATAATACTTTACAATTAATTATAAGAAGAGTCAGCTCAATTAAAGGTGTCCTGAAAGCAGTAAGATCGGATAGCTGAAGAAGGCGGGGAGCAAGGGGCAGGGGGCAAAAGGGCAAAAAGCTAGTTTAATTATAATTATTAATAATAATGGCTCTGTTAGGAAATATGATACGTGATTCAAATGATTGATTGGGTTCATATAACGAAACTGCAAAGATATAGTTCACAAGCTCTGAAAGAGCTTAAAGTGAATAACCCCAGGCATAAGCCTGGGGTCCTAATGTCCTCAGAAGGACAGCTCTGAAGGAGCTGAATGTGAACAAATGAAAGTAATAAATTATAGTATTATGTAATATTGAACCCTTTCAGGGTTTTAAATGTGTTTTGTTCTTATGCCCCGGATTGCATCCGGGGTTATTCATATTCAGCCACTTTGTGGCTAATAAAACTCCGTGTTTACTCAGTGCAACTCCCTGCGACTCCGTGTTAATTGGAGCGCAATTGGTTAAAAAGCGCCAGCTGTTCCTTCATTGCTGCAATCCTGTCCTTAGGTTCGGTTCGGGCTTCAAGCAAAATCCATCCCTCGTAATTCATTCCTTTAAAAAGGTCAAAGAGCTGCTGGTAGGGATAATTTCCTACATTGAGTTCACGAATATGAACTGTGTCGCCAAACCACTTTTTTACACTATTGAAATTTGCTTCAAGACCTGGCGGCAAAAGGTCCTGATCGTTGCAGTTCCAGCACATAACGACGTTTTTATGATTAACCTGCTCAAAGATTGCCTTCATATTCGGTATCTCCTGCGTTAAGTTGCCATGGACCTCAACTCTGACAACCTGACCAAAATCTTCTGCGAATTTTCCGCATTCATTGAGTGAAGCAGCTATCTGTGCGATTGTCTTCTCCTTTGGAACCTCAGGCGGAAGATTGTTTGGTTTTACCTTGATTCCGGATGCTCCTATATCATTACAAAGTTTTATATAGTCTTTTGTTTGATCGATGTTCTTCTTTAGCTGAGTGGGTTCAGGGCTGTGATATTCGAAGTTTGAACCATATCCGACACACTTAACAGAACTGTCTTCAAAACGTTTTCTTACCTCAGCGCGTTGTGCAGATGTTAAATTAATCTCCACCTTATGAGCATGATCGACCCTGAGCTCGAGGCCGAGTAAACCTGTTTTTTCACAATTAGATATCAATGTCGGAAGATCCCAGTCAGCGCCCCACATGTATGTAACAAGCCCGAGTTTCATTCCTGATGCTTTCAACCAAAATGGATCAGGCATGTTTCTGAACATTGCGAGTGCTGCGGTTGTGCCAATTGTGGTCCTGATGAAATTCCGTCGGCTTTGCTTTTTCATAGATAATGATTTGGACACTAAAATAACATTCTTTTTTATGAGTCAATACCTCGAGTCCGGTTTAATAGGAAGTTTGGCCAATTTCTCCACGTCGAGGGAAGGAAAACCGAATTCTTCGACCACCTTGCCAAGCATAAGGTAAGTGCCGCTGCCTTTAAACGGGTAGTTTTTCAACGACTGGGAGAAATGTACAGTATCGAAAAAACTTCCTTCGGAGTCGATGAAACAACCAAAGTTCATCCAGTCATTTTTTACCGTTTTGATGTGTTTGACTGTAACCAGGTGCCCGACCATCCTGATGCTTTTCCCTGTGTATTCTATCATTTTCTTTGCAGAAACCTCTCCGCGGAATGATGTCTGGAGCATATCGAACCAGCTCATGGTGACGGGGAATCCGAACAGTTCAACTTCATCATAGAAATCTTCTGCTTTACCATGCTCAAGCTCGGGCAGTGTGAAATTCTTCACAGCCGGGGTGAAGAGAGGCTTCGTTTCCTCATGTTTCTTCCTGTTGATCATCATATGGGCTTCCCAGAGAAGAACAGCTTTCTTCTTTCCTGTAAACCTGAGAGCTCCTGCTTTGATAAGAAGAATAAGTTGTTCAAGGCCAGGATTAACCCTGACAACAAAATCTTCGAGACAGGTGAATGGGCCTTGTCGATTTCGTATTTCTTCTATTGATGTTGCAAGCTCGGATTCAATGCTCATTATATGAATGAATCCAAGGTATATTTCATTTCCGTAAATTGTTGTCTTATAAAAGCTTTTATTCACACATGGCGGCTGAATGACAGCGCCATATCTTCTTGCCTCATGAACATAGACCCACGTCCTGTAAAATCCACCGAAGTTGTTTATGACACCTACCATGAATTCGAGGGGATAGTTAGCTTTCAGGAAAAGGCTCTGGAAACTTTCGACAGCGTATGAAGCCGAGTGTGCTTTTGAGAATGAGTACCCGGCAAAAGACTCTATCTGTCTCCAGACCTCTTTGATGAGCTCCTCGCTGTAACCTCTTTCACGGCAGTTTGAGAAGAATCTTTCGACAATACGCTGCATCTCCTGCTTCGATCTGTATTTGCCGCTCATGGCACGTCGCAGGGTATCGGCATCTGCCAGGTCGAGGCCGGCAAAGTGATGGCATATCTTGAGTACATCTTCCTGGTAAACCATTACACCGAAAGTTTCGCAGAGTTGTTCCTTCATGATAGGATGGAGGTATTCGAATTTATCAGGATTATGGAACCTGAATATGTACTGCTTCATCATACCTGACCTGGCAACTCCGGGCCTGATTACAGAACTTGCAGCGACAAGCGTGGTGTAATTATCACATTTCAGCTTCTTAAGAAGACCACGCATTCCGGGGCTCTCGATATAAAAGCAACCCTTTGTTTCGCCATCTCTCAGGTATTCCTTTACTTTCTCATCTTTTTTGAACTTCTGTACAGCATGGACATCAACCTCAATCCCACGGTTACGCAGCACTATTTCCGCTGTCTCCTTTATATGCCCGATACCACGCTGACTCAGGATATCGAGTTTCTCGAAGCCAATATCTTCTGCTGTATACATGTCCCACTGTGTTGTCGGGAATCCCTTGGGAGGCATGTCAAGGGCTGTATAGCAGGTGATTGGCTCTTCAGAGATCAGGATACCACCGGCATGAATACTCCTCATATTCGGAAAATCGGCGATCTTCAATCCCGTATTAAAAATCAGGTCGGTAATCTCGTTCCTGTTCACATCTGCCGAAGGATTATCAATAAGCGAATCAATTTCTTCCTTTGGTAAACCATGAACTTTGCCGAGCTCACGGACAATTGATTTTCCCCTGAAGGTATTCATAGTACCCAGCAAAGCGGTGTGGCTGTAACCATATCTCTTGAAAATATAATCAATCACTTCATCCCGCTCTTTCCAGGAATAGTCGATGTCAAAGTCGGGAGGGCTGCTTCTTTTAGGGTTAATGAATCGCTCAAAGTAAAGGTTCAGGTCTATGGGGTCAACATTAGTGATTTTCAGGCAATAAGCCACGACTGAATTTGCACCGCTGCCTCTTCCGACATGATAAAATCCACGTGACATGGAATACCTTATGATATCCCAGGTGATCAGAAAATATGCAGAGAACCCAAGCCTGTCGATTATTTCAAGCTCGTGCTGGATCCTCTTCTTTGCTTCCCTGTTACTGCCGCCATAACGATACTTCATTCCATCCCAGGCAAGCTTTTCAAGAAGCAGCTTGTCGTCATATCTACTGGCAGAATAAAGTTTCTTATTCTTCAGGGTTTTCAGATCGAAGTCGAGGGAGCAGTCATCGAGCAGCTTTTTTGTGTTTGACTCGAGCCAGGAATGATCAATGAATGGTGAATAACCGTTTTTTCTGAAAAATTCATCTTCAGCAGCGCATTGAGAGGGCTTGAGATGGCTTAACAGGATATTGTTGTCGACAGCCCGCAGGCTCTTGTGAATAAGGATGTCGCCGGTTTCAGCAAATGTAACAGGCTGAAGGATCACAAGGCTGTTTCTGTTTATGCCCAGACTTATGAGCCGGCTCAGTTCTGAAGGCCTTATGCCGATGCGCTCATTGTCGTAAAGCTTTCTTGCGGGAATATTTCCGAGCGGATAGATGATGTATGATTCATTAAATGCCGGTGCGGGGAAGGGGACAGGCAAACCTTTAAAATTCAGATATGAAAGAAATTCATTGAGTTCCCTCAATCCTTTATTATTCCTGGCTAAGCCAATATACTGAAGTTCATTGCCGTTCCGGAATTCGATACCGGCAACCGGGCGGATATTGTTTTTTATACATTCCCCGGCAAATTCGGGGATTGCCGTGGAATTATTAATATCGGTAAGGACAATGGTATTGGCGCCCGATTCCTTTGCATTCTTCACGAGCGTTTCAACGGACATCATGCCGTAACGGAGGCTGTAATATGAGTGACAGTTTAGATACATAAGTCGGAAGTGCCTAGAGTGCCTAGAGTGCCTAGAGTGCCTAGAGTGCCTAGAGTACTTAAAGTACTTGAGTTAATCAGTTAAGGTTTTTATTGATGGATGTAAAGATTGCCAGCAGTTCGTTTGATTCGATTAATTCTGAAGAGGCATCAACCCACTTCATGTCAGATGCAATTTCGAGCCAATAGCACGATTCATTTGATTCACTTTCACAGATTCTGATTTTACTTCTAAAATCAGCTTTGCTTCTGGATCTGTTAGCTTCACGGTAATTAGCTCCGACACTTGTTCCGGCTTTGGTAAGCTGATTCCTTACAATTCTGCCTTCAACCGTATTTGGCAAACCCGTAGATAGTTTAATAATCCTGATTGCAAAAACCTTGGTACGGTTCTGTAACTGTTTGCTGAATTCTTTGTTTTCCATATATTAATTTTTAAAACTCATAAACTCATAAACTCATAAACTCATAAACTCATAAACTCATAAACTCATAAACTCATAAACTCATAAACTCATAAACTCATAAACTCATAAACTCATAAACTCATAAACTCATAAACTCATAAACTCATAAACTCATAAACTCATAAACTCATAAACTCATAAACTCATAAACTCATAAACTCTAAATACTCTAGGCACTCTAGGCACTCTAGGCACTTTTCGTTATCCCATCCCAATGATATCCCCGTAATCTATCTTCCATTAATTTCTGCTCTTTGAGGGCATTTTCAAGCTGTTTAAGCGCTTTTTCCTCACGTTCCTCAGTGGTCATCACCCCGGAGGCCCTTCTCACTGCATCCTTCCCGAAACGGTTCCTGAGCTTGTCCATGGCCAGGTACAGGCTCACTTTTTCGGGAGTGTCGTCGAACATGTCGAGCTGCTGTACGCCACGGACCAGGTGGCTTAGTCTCACCCCGATGAGCCTTATCAGCATGCGTCGCTGGTAAAGTCTTGTGAAGAGTTCCTTTGCGATATCCGACAGAACATGGTCGAACGATGTATAAGGTATGCGCTTCTGCAGAGTGTGGGTGTCGAAATTAGAGTACCTGATCTTGACAGTAACACACGATGCCAGCTTCTCCTGTCTCCTCAGGTCGAATGCAATTCTTTCCACCATGCTTACAATCAATTGATTAAGACGATGAATATCGGTGGTATCCTTCTCGAATGTATGTTCCGTGCTTATTGATTTCTGTTCGAAATAGCTGATCACGGGTGTGGAGTCGATACCATTGGCTTTCTTCCAGATATCGATTCCATTCTTTCCCATAAGGTTTTCGATCATCTCCGCCGGGATGTTTCTCAGGGTGAAGATCGTTGCTATGCCCATCGATCGCAGCAACTGGTAGGTTTTATCTCCGATCATCGGGATCTTCCTTATCGAGAGCGGATCGAGAAAGGGAAGGACTATGCTTTTCCCAACCTCCTTTTCTCCATTCGGTTTGGCTTCGCCTGTTGCTATCTTTGATACTGTCTTGTTTACCGACAAGCCGGCGGATATCGGTAATCCTGTTTCCTTAATAATTCTCCTGCGCAGCTCATGCGACCATTTGTAGCACCCATAAAAGCGATCCATCCCGGTAAGATCGATGTAATGTTCATCTACTGATGCTTTCTCGTACAGGGGAGCCTTTTCCGCGATAATTTCGGTGACCATATTTGAGTAGTTGCTGTAAAGCTCCATATCGCCCCGGATAATAATTGCATCGGGGCACATGTTATGGGCAAGCTTCATTGGCATGGCCGAGCTGACGCCATATTTGCGGGCTTCATAGCTGCAGCTTGCAACAACACCGCGATCGGACAAACCTCCGATGAGTATCGGCTTGCCAACCAGACGACTGTTTTTGAGCCTCTCGACCGATACAAAGAAAGTATCGAGGTCAAGGTGAAGCACGTTTCTTTCTATGTTTGGGTTCATATCCATTTCCTGCTTCACGGTTTTCTTCTGCACAAGATTTGAACTGAGTGCCTAGAGTGCCTAGAGTGCCTAGAGTGCCTAGAGTGCCTAGAGTGCCTAGAGTGCCTAGAGTGCCTAGAGTACTTAAGTTAGTTAGTTGAGATTTTTTACGATTGAGGTAAAAATTGCCAGGAGTTCGTTTGATTCAGACAGTTCCGCTGAAGCATCACTCCATTTCATATCAGATACAATTTCGAGCCAATAGCACGATTCATTGGATTCACTTTCGCAGAGCCTGATTTTACTTCTAAAATCAGCTTTACTTCTTGAACGGTTTGCTTCCCTGTAATTTGCTCCGATACTTGTTCCTGCTCTGGCAAGCTGAGATCTTATGATTTTACCTTCTACCGAATTTGGTAAAGTGGAAGACAATCTGATAATTCTGATTGCAAACGCTTTTGTACGATTCTGAAGCTGTTTACTGAATTCTTTGTTTTCCATGGTATAATGATTTTAAAACTATAAACTCTAAATACTCTAGTGCACTCTAGGCACTCTAGGCACTTTTTTTCACTCTTTTCTTGCTTATTAAACAATTTAATTATATTTTTGATTAGAAATTAATCAACTTTATGATTACAATATAATCAAGTTTTGAATATGTATTTCACACAGAACATAAAATTTTTAAGAAAAAGAAAGGGGAGAACACAGGATGAGGTTGCTATAGCGCTGAACCTGAAACGCTCCACTCTCAGCGGGTATGAGAACGGTATTGCCCAGCCCGGCATTGAAGTGCTGATCTCATTCTCGGGATACTTCAATCTCTCGATCGATAATCTTCTGAAGCTTGACATTTCAAAACTTTCGGAAAGTCAGCTCGGAGAGCTTGAACGAGGTTATGATGCTTTTATAAAAGGTAGCAATCTGCGTGTGCTTGCTACAACGGTTAACTCATCAAACCGCGAGAATATAGAGCTTGTGCCGGAAAAAGCCAAGGCAGGCTACACGACAGGCTATGCTGATCCGGAGTATATAGGGGAGTTGCCTGTATTCACGCTGCCTTTCCTTTCCGATAAGAAGAAATACCGCACCTTTCAGCTGAAAGGCGATTCAATGCTTCCTATTCCCGATGGTTCCTGGGTGACAGGTGAATTTCTGCAGGACTGGATGCAGATAATCAGCGGGCAGGCGTATATCGTTTTTACTCTTGATGACGGGATTGTCTTCAAGATCGTTGAGAACAATATAAAGACCGATGGCTGGCTTGTTCTTTATTCCCTGAATCCGATCTATGAACCCTATGAGGTCCATGTGAACGAGGTGAAGGAGATATGGAAATTTGTGAATTACATAAGCAGCGAGCTTCCTGAACCTGTAATGCCGGAGAAGCAGATCTACCAGGCTATGGCCGGGATGAAGCACGATCTGGAGAGGATTAAAAAGAAACTCGGAAAAGATATCACAGACATTAAGGAGGAATAACGGAATAATACTCTTTTGTTACACCGAGTTACACAACTTGTGAGGATGTTGTATAAGCCAGAAATCCATTAACCGCAAAGCACGCCAAGAAAATGCAAAGTTCGCAAAGAAATAATTATCAAGGATTTTCCTTTGCGACCTTTGCTGAAACTTTGTGATCTTTGCGGTTAATATGACTTTTTCTATAGCCCCAGAGAGCCACAGAGCCACAAAGTATCAGAGTTTCAGACTATCCACCTACCATTTTTAAATTCTACCGGAATTTCTTTAAGACCAACCAATTCCTCCATATTGAATTTTAGGTGAGGTAGATTCTCTAAATAATTGATATTATTATACTTATTTTCATTATTTGAAGACATTATGATGAATACACCAGGTTCAAAACAGGACCTGAGAGACGGAGATTCACATATCACAGGTGTATCAGCAGGAATTGTCTCCATGATCTTCTGAAATACTTCCGGCAGAGACGAATCCCAGACGAGTGCCAGGAAAACTTTTGCAGCTCCGGCTTTCAGCATCCTGGAAGTATCTTTTCCTGAGCCGGGATCTGTTTCCCGGTAAACAGTATAACCTTCACCCGACAATAACTCCATTAAGCCATCATTCTTTTCGTGGTAATGCGGACTGATCTTAATTGAGATTACTCCCTGATCCCTGAACTGTTCAATAAGTCTGCAGGCAATTGTTGTCTTGCCGGATTTGCTTCCGGTGCCGCCAACTATAAGAAGATTTGGAATTCTTGTCATATGAAGTAAACTATCCAAAACCTACCCCTGCCCCCACCCAGGAGGGGAATGAGTCCACCAAGACCCGAGATCCAGCAGCCAAGTATCCAACAACAAGCAGCCGGAAAAAACCCACCCCAACCCCTCCCGGGAGGGGAATTAGTCCACCCGACACCCGGAATTGTTACTCTTTCGATAATTGTATTATAAGCTGAATGATCTTCTCATTATCCGATTCCGGAATTTTTCCGTTATACAGAGCTCTGCAAATACGATTCTTATCAAGGATCACAACAGAATAGCTGTCTTTTGGCATTCCCCATGAGGATTGCAAAACTCCGTCGTAATCAAAAAGAATTGTTGTATCAAATTTCTTTGCTTTCTTCCCTGCAATGGCGCGTATGAGTCCGTTAGGCTTCCATGTTGATTTACAATCTACAATACCAAATCCTTTAAACTGATCCCTGCTTATCCTTTTATCCACGTCGACTGCTTTGTTAATTGCTTCGTTAAATGGCTCATTCAGTTCGGATTCATCAGGATCCACATAATTGACCTGAAGTACCTTGCCTGCCCATGAATTCATCGTGAATTCCTGTTTATCGGCGTCGGTGAACATCCAGCCAGGAGCCTTCATGCCAACAGCCAGTTTTTGCTGGCCCGACACTATTGTAATTACAAATAAAATAAAAACCAGAGTAGTGAAAGTCTTTTTCATAATGGGATCATTAAGTTAACGAACGAAATATATGAAAATTAAATCAGAAATTAATTCTGATGGTTATAACCATAATCCCGACAACTGTATTACTTTTGCAAACTGAATTTTTGGTATGCAATCAATACGAAATATAGCGATCATAGCACATGTCGATCACGGCAAAACAACCCTGGTAGACAGGATTATACAGGAATGTAAGGTGCTTGATCAGAGAAAGGAGACGGGTGATCTGATTCTCGACAGTAACGATCTTGAAAGGGAAAGGGGGATAACTATCCTGTCAAAAAATGTATCGGCAATGTATAAAGGCGTAAAAATTAATATAATTGATACTCCCGGACACGCTGATTTTGGCGGCGAAGTTGAACGTGTACTGAAAATGGCCGACGGCGTGCTTCTTCTTGTGGATGCATTTGAAGGGCCAATGCCTCAGACCCGTTTTGTGCTGAGCAAAGCCGTAAACCTCGGACTCAAGCCCATTGTTGTCGTTAATAAAGTTGATAAGGAAAACTGCAGGCCCGATGAAGTACAGCAGGATATTTTTGAGCTGATGTTCAATCTCGATGCTTCAGAAGACCAGTTAAATTTTGAAACAGTGTTCGGGTCATCGAAACATGGATGGATGAGTAAAGACTGGAAGAAACCGGCTTCCGATATCACCTTCCTGCTGGACACTATACTTGAACAGATTCCTGAAGCGCCTTATATTGAAGGTACAGCCCAGATGCAGGTAGCATCTCTCGATTATTCGAGTTACGTGGGCCGTATCGCAATTGGCAGGGTATTCAGGGGTGATATCAGCCTGGGTGAAGATTATACTCTCTGCAAAAAAGACGGCGAAGTCAGAAAAGTACGGGTAAAAGAGCTCTATGTTTTTGAAGGTCTCGGTCGCGCTAAAACTGATATGGTAAGATGCGGTGATCTTTGTGCTGTTATCGGGCTTGAAGATTTCGAGATTGGCGATACTCTTGCCGATCTGCTAAATCCTGAAGCTCTCCAGAGGATCGAAGTTGATGAGCCGACGATGAGCATGGTTTTCACAATAAACAACTCACCTTTTTTCGGGAAAGAAGGCAAATTCGTTACATCGCGCCATCTGAGAACAAGGCTTATGCGCGAGATTGAAAAAAACCTTGCATTACGGGTCGAAGACACTACTTCTGAAGACACTTTTAATGTTTACGGACGCGGAATCCTTCATCTTTCAATTCTTATCGAAACAATGAGACGCGAAGGATACGAATTCCAGGTTGGGAAGCCCAAAGTGATATTCAAGGATATCGATGGTAAAAAATGCGAACCTTATGAAACACTGTCGATAGATGTACCTGCCGATTATTCCGGCAAAGCTATCGAACTGGTGACACAGAGGAAAGGGGAGATGATTGTCATCGAGCCCAAAGGCGATCTTATCCACCTTGAATTTGATATTCCCTCAAGAGGGCTTATCGGGCTCAGGAACAATATGCTGACCGCCACTTCAGGTGAAGCTGTTATGCATCACAGGCTCAGAGGTTACGATAAGTATAAAGGTGATGAGCTGATGCCAAAACCAAATGGTTCTCTGATCTCGCTCGACCAGGGAATGGCCACAGGTTATGCAATAGACAGGCTTCAGGACAGGGGAAGGTTTTATATCGATCCGGGAGAACAGGTGTATAAAGGGCAGGTTATCGGCGAGCATACGCGTTCCGGCGATCTCGAGGTAAACGTAATTAAAGGAAAGAAGCTGACCAACATGAGAGCTTCCGGTTCTGATGAAGGCCTTAAAATTGCCCCGAAGATCAGGTTCTCGCTCGAAGAATCAATGGAACAGATAAAAGATGATGAATACCTCGAGGTTACACCCATGAACCTTCGTATGCGCAAGATGCCCGGGTACAAATTCGCCTGAAATTCTTATCTTACCTGAATGAAAAAGATACTCTTTACTGCAATCGTTCTTTTTTCGGTACTTTCTTCCGCCAATGCTCAGGATATTGATTATGCAAAATTTGGAATCGATATCTCCGGAGGCAGGATACCGCTTGGTTTAAATGAAGGTGCGAAAGCCCCGGATTTTACAGGTTATGATCAGACCGGCAAACAGGTAACACTGAAAAACTTTCTTGAAAAAGGTCCTGTTGTAATGTTTTTTTACCGCGGGAACTGGTGTCCTGCCTGCAACAAGCAGCTGAAAGCATATCAGGATTCCCTGGGCTTCATTACCGATCAGGGTTTTTCTCTTGTCGCGATTACTCCTGAGACAATCGAAAAGGTGGAACAGACTGTAAAACTTCACAATCTGACATTTCCTGTAATTTATGACTGCCAGGAAAAGATCATGGAAGATTATGGCCTGATGTTCGATGTTACAAAAGACTTTCAGGATCTTATCATGAATTACGCAAAGGTAAGCATAGCCCAACATAATGGGAGAGAAGCTGCCCACCTGCCGGTTTCTGCAACCTATATTATAAACAGGAACGGGATAATAACTTCAAGATTTTTTGATCCTGATTTTCACAACAGGGCTTCAGTAAACTGGATAATAAGGAATATGGCTGCAGCTCTTTAACCGCAAAGCATGCAATGAGTTTACGAATTGTAATGCTGATCAGTCTTAATTCAGAATATCTGCTGATTTCCTGAAAACCTTCATCTTATCAACCGACGTACCGGGTGTGATTTCACATCCTGCCGATACAATACATCTGCCTCCGGCATCCCTGTAATCTTTTTCAACTTCTGCAAAGATCATTTCAGCCGATCCGTTCTCAATTATCGTTACAGGATCGCTTTTCCCGCTAAGCAACTGGAATTTTTGCAAGGTTGCGGCATGACTTGAGATGTCTTTAACAAGATGGTCAATATCAATTATATCCGCATCAGTATTTATCATACCATTTAACAGAGCAGATGTATCTCCGCAAATATGAAGTTTTGCAATGGCATTATATGAATGAACACATTCAACAAGCTTTTTCTGTCTCTCAAAAGCGTAGGTATAGTACAGATCCGGACCAATCTGTGAGCAAAAAGCATCACCAATTCCTATACAGTGTGCGCCTGCTTTAACCTGAAGCTCTATAAAATCGTATGCACTCTCCACAATGATATCCATGGCCTTCTCCACTGAATCCTGCTCTGTGAGGAAATCAACCGCTGCATTCGAGGCTCCTCGAAGATCCACGTACTCAGCCACCGGGCCTTCAATCCATCCCACAATGAATTTACCGCTAGCATTTTTTGAAAATAGCTTTATTTCTTCAAGCCTGTTTGCGCACCTTGTATTATCAAGAGGATTGTATTTTTTCAGATGACAGGTTGAGTAAGCATCCGGATAATGGCCGCTTTTGTCAATCGGAAGATTATCTTCAGGGTACTCAACAACTATTCCGAAGGCAGAAGCCTCAGCCCAGGGATCGGACATGACTGTTACCCAGTCGATGTCGAAATCATTTGCACATAATATCATTCCGCGGGCCTTTGCAGCCGGGATTGTGCAAAAATCACGGTATTTGATTCCTGCATACCTTGCTGCCCATCTCATAATTATCGGATGAAAAGGAATCCGGTCGGTCTTTTCCCCGTTCAGAAACAGTTTTGTCCTTTCAAGTCCGGTCAGTTCAGTTGCCATTGAGAAAATCATTTAGTGGTTTCATAAGTTTCACTGCCTTAACAACTGTGTCAAAGCATTTTTCAGTTGTTACCTCTTTATCCGGCAACATTCTAACTACAAGAAAGCTCTTCATCTTAAGCAGATCGATGTATGGATGATCCTTTGCGAATCCTTTAGGGGCCGATTTCAACTTTTCACCATCAAGACCTCCAAAAAATGAGGAGAATTCAGGATTGTTAAGGATATTGGTAAGTCTGTCTCCCTCTTCATCGATTCTATCCCTGATGGAAGCCAGCCATGGGGATGGCGGTATATAAGCGCCCCCTGCGATCATACTGTTGTTTCCCGGTTCAACATGAAAGTAATAGCCGGCATACTTGTCACCGTTCTGTTTTCCGCCTTTTACAATGAAAGCGCCTAAATGTGATTTGTATGGTGATTTATCGTTACTGAACCTTATGTCGCGGTTGATCCTATAAGTACAGCTGCCAACTTCCAATCCTTTCATAATTGGCTCTATTTCAATAATCTTATCGAGTATTTCCTTAACAAGAGCTTCATAGTTCTGCTTTGCTTCCAGGTAATCTTTTTTATTCGCTATGAACCAGTCCCTGTTATTGTTTTCCCTGAGCTTTTTAAGAAATTCCAGCGTAGATTTTTTTATTACTTCCATATTAAGAAATTTTATTAAGAACAGTCATTAACTTCGCGGATGCAACAAGTACATCACTATTTTGTTATTGTTTAACAATCAAAAATAATAAAGAATGTCTAATGGTTGAAGTTCCCCATAAAAAGATTACACGTGAAGGTCTTAAGAATGCGTTCAGGCTTTTCAGTTATATAAAGCCTTACAGCGGTGAATACTTAATCGGAATGTTCTTTCTTCTTGGGTCCAGTCTTGCCAGCCTGGCATTTCCAAAGCTACTCGGGGAACTTGTAAATTCCGGAAACAAAGGAACCATTGCCGCAGATATTAACAGGATTGCCCTGTTGCTGATCATCGTCTTGTTTTTACAGGCTATCTTTTCATATTTCAGAGTTGTGCTTTTTGTTAATGTCACTGAGAAATCGCTTGCCCTTCTGCGTCAGAAAGCATATAACCACCTGATCAGGCTTCCTCTTAGATTCTTTGAAAAGCACAGGGTGGGGGAGCTGAACAGCAGGTTATCCTCAGATATCTCACTTCTGCAGGAAACGCTTACCACTACTCTGGCTGAATTCATCAGGCAGATAATCATTATTACCGGAGGGATTACGTTGCTTGCCCTGACAAGCTTAAAGCTTACCCTGTTTATGCTGCTTATTGTTCCGCCGATGATGATCATGGCGGTTTTCTTCGGAAAATACATCCGGAAATTATCAAAGGATGTCCAACGGGAGGTTGCCAAATCGAATACAATTGTTGAAGAGACCCTTCAGGGAATTCAGAGTGTAAAAACATATACAAATGAGTTCTTTGAGATAAACAGATACCAGAAGAAAACATCTGAAATCGCTGCAATAGGAATGCGTACGGGTAAATACAGGGGCGCATTTTCTGCATTTATGATCTTTGGACTGTTTGGCGCAATGGTTGCTGTCATCTGGAAAGGAGCTGCAATGATGTCTGCAGGTTTACTGGATGCCGGTGATCTTTTCTCCTTCGTTATTTATTCGGGATTCGTGGGCGGTACTATTGGCGGACTTGCCGGAATTTACACCCAGATACAGAAGTTTATTGGCGCAACCGATGAGCTTTTTGAGATATTTAATGAGGAAGAGGAAGAAATCTTACCGCTGGATGGCATTCCCGCAAAAGATCTGATCACAGGAGAGATTTCTTTAATCAAGCTTTCTTTCAGGTACCCAGCCAGACCCGAAAAAGAAGTGCTGAGCAGCATAAATGCTTTAATAGGGAAAGACAGTATGGTCGCCCTTGTCGGACCAAGCGGTGCCGGCAAATCAACAATTGCTTCACTGATAATGAGGTTATATGAACCATCATCCGGTGATATACTTTTCGACGGAAAGTACAGCGCGTCATTATCGCTTGGATCGCTCCGCAGCCAGATTGCACTGGTACCACAGGACATTTTTCTGTTCGGGGGTACGATCAAAGAGAATATTCTGTACGGCAAACCATCGGCTACTGATGAAGAGGTGACCAATGCTGCCCGGAAGGCAAATGCCCTTGAGTTCATCGATAAATTTCCGGAAAAATTCGATACAATTGTCGGGGAACGTGGTGTTCAGCTTTCCGGAGGACAACGGCAGCGAATTGCGATCGCCAGGGCTGTTTTGAAGAATCCCCGCATCCTTATCCTCGATGAAGCCACCTCATCGCTCGACTCGGAATCCGAAAGACTTGTCCAGGATGCACTGGAAAAGCTTATGAAAGGACGGACCTCTGTAGTGATTGCGCACAGATTATCAACAGTCAGAAAAGCCGATCAGATACTTGTTATCGATGAAGGCAGGATAGTCGAGAAGGGAACTCATGATGAGCTTATGCTCAGGGAAAATGGGGTCTACAGGAATCTGAGCAGGCTGCAGTTCGCAGTATAAGGCTGTAAAGGCTCTAAAGGCTCTAAAGGCTCTAAAGCCTCTAAAGCCTCTAAAGCCTTATGGGACGCAGTATAAGGCTGTAAAGGCTGTAAAGGCTCTAAAGGCTCTAAAGCCTTATGGGACCTTATCGCCGTATATCAAATGCTATAAGCACATTCCCGTGACGTTGATAGAGTATACCTTTATTTATCACCGGGTGTGAGAAATGTTCCTTTGTTCCTTTAGAAATCCTGAAAGAACTTACTTTTTCGATATTACCCTTATAATAATTTGCAAGGATCATGTCTCCTTTCTGAGTATAATAATAGAGCATGTCATCAGCGGCAATTATTGCGCCGGTTCCGATCCTGATAGAATCAGACAGTGTGCCTGTGACTGCATTTATCGACCTGATTTCCGGTTTGGCAACACCACATCCGTAGATATAGTCGCCTATTTTTACTGCACCGCCCATGAAGCTGTCGAATGCAGGATTTCGCCATACCTTTGTTATGTTTTTCCCATCGGAAGAAAGAGAAAGCCGTACGGTACCGTTGCCGTCACCGGCTATATACCAGATAGAGCCCTTGTCATATATTACTGTATTGCAATGCGTGTCCCCGTAACCAGGTCCTCTTTTTTCCACAGGAAAATTGTCCTGTTCATGAGACCAGAGCATCTGTCCCGTTTCAGCATTAAAGCCCATCAGATGATAAGAAGAAAAAGTAACTAAGATATTTCCTGAAGGATGCCTGATTAGTCTTGGTTGATTATATGCTGATGTTTCTCCATAGCCTTTGTTTGACCACAGGATCTTGCCTGTAAACCTGTTCATTGCCACAACATTATGTGTTTTACCTCCAGGAGTCCAGAAGATCTTGTCGCCATCCAGCAGGGGAGCCTCTGAGTGACCGTGCAGCGGAAGGATCCCGCCAAAGTCTGAGGTAAGGTCCTTTGACCACACAATTTTACCAGTGTTTTTATTAACACAAAACAAATTTCCCATACCTGTTCCGGCATAAACCAGATCACCGGTTACAGTAGGGGCAGACCTTGAGCCGGGATAGGACCTGGTCCATTCTTGACCCAGGGAGACCTGCCATTTCTTATTTCCTTTTAAATCGAAGCAGTATAATATACATGTTGTGTCTTTTTCACCTGTAATGTAAAAACAATCCTCTGCCAAGGTCGGAGAACCGTACCCGTTACCAAGATCCGCGACTGACCATAACTCTTTTGGACCTGATTCCGGCCACGATTTCAGAAGCCCTGATTCGTTGTAAATACCTGTCCTGTCCGGACCATGCCATTCATAGATTTTGTTTTCTGGTTGAGGAAAAAGAACTGTAATAACAGCAAGAAAAAGAGTCAGAAAAGCCATTTGCATCAGATTTGGCCCAAATATAAGGATTAACTACATACAAGTTTTATTTCATTTGACACCTTGCATATTTCAATTAACGGATAGTAATGCGGTTGGAGAAGCAAATGTTGAAATCTCCTGATGTTAAACCATTAAATGGATTTTTTCAATAAATTAGAACAAATTTAGAATCCGAAAATGAACCTTTATTGCAAAACCTGCTACAGTTTATGCCTTTTTCTTATTGGTGTATTTATTTTTTGGGGTTGCAACTCCGACAACCTCAGCAAGATCAACGATGAAATCAGCACTATTTCGCAAAAATATGTTACGGATCGAAGGACAGATATTTCCCAAATCGGGGCTTTTGAGGGCCTTGGTGATACAATCATTTTAAGAGGTGAAACTACAGTTCCGGAACTTAAAACTGCAATAATTAAAACTTTAGGTGAACAAGGGAATAAAATAAAAGACAGCATTTTAATCATTCCGGATACTATTGCAAATAAACGTTATCTCGGACTGGTGAACCTGAGTGTGACAAACCTGAGGAAAGAACCTGATCATAGCTCAGAGCTGGTATCACAGGCCATTATGGGAACCCCTGTTATGATACTCAAAAATGATGGTTCCTGGGCTCTTATACGGACCCCTGACAGATATATTTCCTGGACAGAAAGGTCATCATTAAGACTGGTCACCACCGGAGAAATGCAGGAATGGAAGAGTTCTGACCGGATTGTTTATGAGAAGAACATTGGCTGGATATATTCAAATATAGCAGAGACTGGTATAGTAAGTGATCTGGTTTCCGGCTGCATCCTTGCACGCATTGGTGAATCCGGAGCGTACTCGAGGGTTGTGACGCCTGATGGACGTGAAGGATTTGTTGAGAGTTCCGCAATAATACCCTTTGATCAGTTCCGTCAGAAAAATACCGAAGCAGGCGAAGACATCATAAACAGGGCATCACTGCTCACAGGTGTGCCATATCTGTGGGGAGGATCATCATCAAAAGGAGTTGACTGTAGCGGGTTTGTTCAGACGGTTTACTTTATGAATGGTCTTATTTTAGCCAGGGATGCATCGCAACAGGCTCAATATGGTGACCAGGTAGATATTTCTCAGGATTTCAGTGCGTTACAATCCGGGGATCTTTTATTTTTCGGATCGCCACAAAGGATCAGTCATGTCGCAATTTATAGAGGTGATGGTGAATATATCCATTCATCGGGCCGTGTTATGGTCAATAGTCTTGATTCCACAAGGAGCAATTACAGCAGTTACCGGCGTGGTTCATTCGTAAAGGCAATGAGAATTATCAAGTCTGCTGATCCTGGCATTGTGCCGGTAAATGAACATCCATGGTATTGAAAATTTGAAGATAATGGGAACACGAAGAAAATTCCTAAAAGATTTGACAATGATAACCATTGCAGGCGGGTTTTCATATTCCGCCTTCGGAAACAAAAGCTTGATATCGCGAGTTAACCGGCGATCCGGATCTAAACTGGTCCTGAGATTCAGACCGTATGAGCTTCAGCTAAAACACGTTTTTACGCTGGCAACCAGTTCAAGGACCACAACGCCGGTGATGCTTACCGAGATTGAGTATGAAGGAACAACAGGCTACGGTGAAGCTTCAATGCCACCATATCTTGGAGAAAGTCATGAGACTGCCGGAAGATTCCTGAGTAAAGTTGATTTATCACAATTCAGCGATCCATTTCTTATGCACGACATACTCGGGTATATAGAAAAGATCGCCCCGGGAAATTATGCTGCAAAGGCTTCAATAGATATCGCACTTCACGATCTCACCGGCAAACTCATGAATCAACCCTGGTACAGGATATGGGGACTTGATCCACTGAAAGCTCCGAATACTTCATTTACAATAGGAATCGATAAACCGGATGTTGTGAAGGAAAAAACCCGGGAAGCTTCTGCATTCAGGATTCTTAAAGTGAAGCTTGGCCAGGGAAATGACAGGGAAATGATCGAAGCTGTGCGAAGCGTGACTAAGGTACCTTTATGTGTTGATGTGAACCAGGGATGGACAGATCGGGCAAAAGCTCTCGACATGATTCACTGGCTAAAGGAGCAGGGGATTGTTTTCATTGAACAGCCTATGCCCAAAGAAAGAATTGATGATATTGGATGGCTGACTGCAAACAGTCCGCTGCCTGTAATTGCAGATGAATCATTGCAGACAATATCCGATTTTGAGCATGTTAAGGGCATTTACAGCGGAATAAATGTAAAGCTTATGAAATGCGGCGGGATGAGGGCAGCATATACTTTGCTGGAGATGGCTGAAAAGCTTGGAATGAAAACAATGATCGGCTGCATGACCGAAACATCATGTGCTGTCACCGCTGCAGCACAGCTATCGCCTTTGACAAGCTGGGCTGACCTGGATGGTAATCTACTGATATCTAATGATATATTTGAAGGGATCAGAATTGTTGACGGCAAGGTTACACTGACTGAGACTCCCGGAATTGGAATAAAGAAAATTTTATAAACGGAAAAATGCTATGGCAAAAACAAAAAAGCGCATACTTTACGGACTGCTGATGCTGCTTGCAGTTGCAGTAATTGCAGGATTGGTCTACTTCAACTCACTTCTTCCGATAATAACGGGATATGCTGCAAAGAACCTCTGTTCTGCGGTATTCATTTCAGGACGGGAGCAGGCAGAAGTTGAATCAATGGATCTCAATTTTTCCTTTATAAAAAAGAACAGGAACAGTGTAGATGAAGAGAATAAGAGCGTCACAAGCAGGTTTTTATGGGGTAAATCCACAGCAATTTACAGGGAAGGCTTTGGTGTCACGCTTGTGAGGGATGTTAAAGAAGAGGAGCTAAGAAAAGTCAGATTTCCCTCCGGCACAGAACCTGCGTATAACCAGGAAACCATTCAATGGCCACTCGGAAATATTTTACCGGATTCGGCAACCGGGATCAATATTGAGAGACTTAATGCGGTTACAGTTAAAGTAATGTCCGATACAGCTTATAAGGGAAATATCTATGCTTTCCTTGTTATGCATAAAGGTATCCCCGTAGCTGAGTCCTATAAACCTCAATTTGACAAAAATACCAGGTTTATCAGCTGGTCTATGGCCAAAAGCTTTACTAACGCTCTTACGGGAATACTTGTGAGGCAGGGAGTGCTGGATATTAATCTTCCTGTGGGATTAGAAGAATGGAAAGATGATGATCGAAACAAGATAACCCTCAAACATCTTATGCAAATGCAGAGCGGGCTGGAATGGAACGAAGATTATGGCAACAGATCGGATGTAACTGTGATGCTGCATTGTGAGCCAGGCATGGGAGAATATGCTTTAAAACAGGGTATCGGGTATCCTGTCGGAACACACTGGTACTACTCATCAGGAAGTACAAACATTGTATGTGATATTATCCAGCGGAAATTCAAGAATGATTCACTTTATTATACGCTTGCGGAGAAAGAGCTGTTTAATAAAATCGGAATACCTGATGCTGTACTTGAAGTTGATCCGTCAGGTTCCTGGGTCGGATCATCATACCTGTATGCCACAGCCCGGGATTATGCCCGTTTTGCACTGCTTTACCTGAACGATGGAGTGTTCAATGGTGAACGGATACTCCCGGAGGGCTGGGTGAAGTACAGTACAGATGAAGCTCCGGGAAGCGATGGAAAATATGGTGCATTCTTCTGGCTGAACAGGAGTAAGAGGATCAGGACAGCGCCTGAGGATATGTTCAGCTGCAACGGCCATGACGGACAATACATATTTATGATACCTTCAAAGGATCTGGCTGTAATAGTACTCGGATATTCTCCTGACGGTATCGATCTGGATGGACTGCTTGGTGATATCCTGGAAGCAGTACCAACCCAACAAGTAAATTGATTTTCTTCGTTTACTCCAGCCCCGGAGGGAGTGAAGTGATCCCTGCTGAAGGGGTAAATAGTAAAATATGGCAGAAAATGAAGGATTAAAGAGGGAAATAGGTCTGTGGGGACTTGTTGCGAACTCAGTTAATATAATTGTAGGCGCGGGAATATTCATACTTCCCGTGATTGTTGCCGAAAGGTTGGGAACAGGCAGTGTGACTGCTTACGCAATCTGCGGCGGATTAATGATATTGATCATGCTTTGTTTCGCCCGGGTCGGCTCTAAAATAACACTGACCGGAGGAGCATATACATATATTGAAACCGCTTTCGGAAGATTTGCCGGGTTTCTGACTGCAAACATCTTCATTTTCGGTGCAGGATTAACTGCGAATGCAGCAGTTGCAAATGGATTGGCTGATACGCTGTCTTATTTCCTGCCTGTTTTTAAAGAACAATGGCTCAGGCTGCTGTTTTTTGCAGTCATGTTTGGCAGCCTTGCTTATTTTAATGTCAGAGGTGTAAAAAATGCTGTGTATATCGTCAAGTTCAATACCGTTGCAAAGCTTGTCCCATTGCTGATGATAATCCTGTTCGGATGGTTTTTCATTGAGGCTGATAATCTTGAATTTACCGCAAGTAATTCTTTTAATGACTTTGGTGAAATATCTCTTATACTGTTATTTGCGTTTGTTGGCGCTGAGACCGCGCTGAATGTAAGCGGTGAAATAAGGAAGCCTGAAAAAACTATACCCGCGGGAATTATGATAAGCATTCTTATCGTTGTCATTCTATATATTTTGATCCAGATTGTTGTGCAGGCTATTCTTGGTGATGGCATTACACTGCATGGTGATGCGCCATTGGCCGAAACGGCAAAAAGAATGTTCGGGGCTACTGGCGCCACGATCGTTCTGATTGGCGCTATATTCTCGATGTTCGGGAATATCAGCGGGATGATCCTGAATATGCCGAGAATATTGTTTGCTGCTGCAAGAGACAGGGTAATCCCGGTCAGAGCATTAGCCAGAATACATCCTGAATTCAGGACACCGCACATTTCTGTCGTGATTTATTCACTTGCAGGATTCATATTTGCATCTCTCGGTGAATTCAGGCAGCTGGCAATGCTTTCGAGTGCATCATACATGCTGATTTATCTTGGAGTAATATTGTCTGTTATAAGATTACAGATCAAAGACAAAAACAGATCAAAAGGAATTGTGATGGGGTATATGGTTCCGGTTTTTTCATCAGCGGTTATAATCTGGATGCTATCGAAGCTGCCGGTGAATGAGCTGACGGGAATGATAATTTTTATCGGTATCCTGGTTTCAGTATTTTTTCTTATTGAAGCGATAAGAAAAAGACGCGAGTCAAACAGGAAATCATAAATAGTTTCACAGTTTCAGAGTTTCACAGTTTCAGAGTTTCAGAGTTTCAGAGTTTCAGAGTTTCAGAGTTTCAGAGTTTCAGAGTTTCAGAGTTTCAGAGTTTCAGAGTTTCAGAGTTTCAGAGTTTCAGAGTTTCAGAGTTTCAGAGTTTCAGAGTTTCAGAGTTTCAGAGTTTCACTAGCTACCTGTAATCAGGCATTCTGTTAATTAATTAACAATCAACATTTTATAATGTTAGAACAATTCCTATAATTAATATTATGTCAAATAGAATAATATTTCTGAATAAAATCCTTTCTTCTCATTTCTTAACCTCTCCCTTATCGGTTTAATTTGCCTGACCGTTACAGATCTTAAACGTCAGTTGAATGAAATAAAAAAAGGAACGTGTGGACGTTCCTTTTCAGCAATATATTTTGTGAAATTACTTTCCTTCTGCTGCATCAGCCTTTGCTTTGATTGCCTGGTATTTGTCGGTCATCTTAAGCCTGTAATAAAGTTCCTGTAATCTGCGCATGGTGTCCACATCATCAGGTTTCAGCTCATGTGCCTTTTCCATATAAGGAAGCGCTTTTGCATAAACTCCATTTGCCTGTTCGATGGCTTTGGTGTACTCATTCACATCCATTATCTCGTTGGCTTTTGTGAACATATCCGCAGCTTTGTTGATATAGGCGGCTCCAAGTCCATACTGTGAATCGTAAAGATCATTCTTCATTTCAACAGATTTGGTCAGCTCCTCTATTGCAGCATCGTAGTTGTTCAAATTCAGGTTGATTATACCTGCGGCAAAGAAAAGAGTTGAGTTTTGCGGATCTTCCTGTTTAGCCTGGTTGATGTACTTCAATGCCTGATCATTCTTACCGCTTTTAATGAAGTGATCGATAAGCTGGAGTGTTACATTTTTGTCATTCGGGAATTTGCTGGGCAGTGAAAGAAGATATTCCTCAGCTTTGACGGTATCCTTAAGACCCATCATGCTCTCATAAATCTGCAGGTGTGGTCTTATATCAAGGTACCCCATTTCTGCGCATTTCTGGAAGTATTTGATTGCTTCCTCAAATTTGTCTGAATTGAAAGCTGCAAGACCAGCATTGTAATACATACCGGTATCAACAGCGCCAGCGTAGATGTCCCCTTCTGTTATTTCGATCTGGGTCTGGAATGATTTGAGAGCGTTATCATAATCCTTACTTTCGAATTGTTTGCTTCCCTGATTGTAAAGATCAACAGCAAGATCATTGTAAACCATTCCGGTGATCATTTTCTTTTTCAGAGCTCCTTTTTCATCAAGAGAAAGGGCTTTCTTGTAAGAATCATAAGCTTCAAATAATGGATCCGGGCATAGACCACTGAATTTCGAATCAGTTGATTTATAAACTGCCTGACAGAGCTTACCCTGTGCATAAAAGGTGTTGTACCAATTTGCAGTTTTTTCATTTGCCTTGGCCTGATCGATAGCTTCCTTTGCCTTATCAAGCTGTCCCTGATCGATGAGACTGAGAGCACTTGTAATCTTGCCCTTTTGCGCCACTGATGCGATTGAGATACTGATTACTGCTAAGAGCAGAAAAAACTTTTTCATGTTTATCATTTTAAATTTTCTAATTCTTAAAAAGTACACAAATTTATAATATTACTTACTAATCTTCAAATTCTTTGCCATTTTCTTCTTCAGCAGAATCGGTGTTTCCGGTCGCATTTTCCTCAAAATTAGTCAGATCAACTTCATTGTCTTCGCTTACAAAAACTGATGCTACTGAGGCAATTGTGTCATTTTCCCTGAGATTGATCAGTCTGACACCCTGTGTGGCTCTTCCCATTACCCTGAGGGCAGAAACAGGACTTCTCAGGATGTTCCCATATTGAGTAATAATCATCAGATCATGATTATCAGTTACATCTTTCAAAGCAATAAGCGAACCTGTTTTTTCAGTAACATTGATCGTTTTGACGCCTTTTCCTCCCCTGTTGGTGATCCTGTATTCGTCAATGTCGGAGCGTTTTCCGTACCCGTTTTCAGAAACCACAAGAATATCTTTTTCCTTATCCTCCACAGTTAGCATACCGACAACAAAATCAGTTTTTTCATTTGCAAGTCTTATCCCTCTGACACCCGATGCAGTTCTTCCCATTGGTCTGACGGCTGATTCAGGGAATCTCACTGCTCTTCCTGATTTGACTGCAAGCATAATATGATGTTTGCCATTTGTCATCCTGGCTTCCAGCAGCTCATCACCTTCCCTGACGGTGATTGCATTGACTCCGTTTGACCTGGGTCTGGAATATGCCTCCAGTGACGTTTTCTTTATTACTCCTTTACGTGTGCAGAGTACAATGAAGTTATTGTTAATATATTCCTCATCACTGAGATTCTTAACGTTGATGAACGCTCTTACATTATCATCAGGCTCAATATTGATAAGGTTCTGCATTGCCCGTCCTTTTGATGTCCTCGAGCCTTCCGGTATAGCATAGACCTTTAACCAGAAGCATTTCCCTTTACTTGTAAAGAAAAGCATTGTATTATGCATCGTTGCAATATACAGGTGTTCTATAAAATCCTCATCTCTTGTTGTTCCTCCCCTGGATCCTGTTCCTCCCCTGTTTTGCCTGCGGAATTCGGTAAGAGGTGTTCTTTTAATATATCCCAGGTGTGAAATAGTGATGACCATTTCATCATCGGCATAGAAATCCTCAGGATTAAATTCTTCGGCGTTGGGGATTATTTCGGTCCGGCGTTCATCACCATATTTCTCTTTTACCTCCAGCAGCTCATCCTTGATGATCTTCATCTGCAGATTAACATCAGCCAGTACCTCTTTAAGGTATTTGATGAGGGCCATGACTTCCTCATATTCAGCCCTCAGTTTCTCCTGCTCCAGACCGGTAAGCTGACGAAGCCGCATTTCAACAATTGCCCTGGCCTGTATCTCAGAGAGAGCAAATCTTTCCATGAGTCTCTCCCTGGCCATATCTGCATTCTGTGACGACTTGATTATGGCGATCACTTCATCAATGTTGTCGCTGGCTATTATCAGTCCTTCGAGGATATGAGCCCTTTTCTCTGCCTGATCAAGGTCGAACCTTGCCCTTCGTACGACGACTTCATGCCTGTGATCAACGAAATAATGGATGAGATCTTTTGTGCTGAGGGTTTTTGGCCGGCCTTTAACAAGAGCGATATTATTAACATTGAATGAAGTCTGCAGCTGCGATACCTTGTAAAGGTTGTTCAGAACCACATTGGCCGTTGCATCTTTTTTCAGAATGATGACGATCCTCATCCCGTTACGGTCAGATTCATCATTTATATATGAAATGCCTTCAAGTTTCTTCTCGTTGATCAGATCGGCAATTTTCCTTATCATCTCAGCCTTATTGACCATGTAAGGGATTTCGCTAACAATGATGCACTCCCTTCCTGAATGTGTAATCTCTATCTCCGTTCTTGCCCTGACAACAATTCTGCCCCTTCCTGTTTCACAGGCTTCTTTTATACCCTGTATTCCATATATTATACCGCCGGTAGGAAAATCCGGTCCTTTTACATATTTCAGAATTTCCTCTGATGTGATATCGTTATTATCGATATACGCCATAGTGGCATCAATTATTTCTGTAAGGTTATGTGGTGGCATGTTGGTTGCCATACCCACGGCAATACCTGAAGCTCCATTTACCAGAAGATTTGGAATTCTTGTCGGCAGAACCGTAGGTTCCTGGAGTGAATCATCGAAATTATTCTGGAAATCAACAGTGTTCTTGTCAATATCCGATAGTATTTCCTCAGCAATTTTCTTTAATCGTGCTTCAGTATACCTCATTGCAGCCGGGCTATCTCCGTCGACTGATCCGAAGTTACCCTGCCCGTCAACAAGTGGGTACCGTAATGACCATTCCTGTGCCATCCTGACCATGGCATCATAAACAGAGGAATCACCATGGGGATGGATATTTTCCAAGCACCTCCCCCACTATCCTTGCTGATTTCTTAAAAGGCCTGTTTGAAAGCACACCGAGATCAGACATACCAAACAGAACCCTTCTGTGGACCGGTTTGAGTCCGTCGCGTACATCAGGTAATGCACGTGAAACAATCACCGACATCGAATAATCGATGTATGCCGATTTCATTTCCTCTTCAATATTTACCTGTATTATTCTTTCTCTTTCGGCCATAATTGATTGTAAATTAAATATTTAAACCTTAAACTATTGTTTTCGGTTTAGAAAGTACGAAAATAGTTATTATTTGCCATTTTCAGTCTTTTAAATGAATTGATTTTTTAACAGATGGCTGTTCATAATTGGGCACGAAAATTGCCTGATATTATTCTGAATAAATTAACATTAAAAAAAACAGTTATGCGTACCTTTGTGTTATTATATCTGACAGATTGTCGGAAGTAACCGCATAACGCAAAAAGACAGATTATAATATGGATTCACAATTTTCGCAAAGAGTAAAAGACATCCTGGGATATTCAAAGGAAGAAGCTATAAGACTTGGCAACAGCCATATCGGTCCTGAGCATCTGTTTCTTGGTATTCTCAGGGACGGTGAAAGTGCGGCAATTGATATCCTTGTAAATCAAGGGATTGACCTGTTGGTTCTTAAAGGTTCCCTTGAGAAAAGCATCAGGGTTGAAAGCCCTATTCCTGTAGCTGATCATGAAGTCATTCCACTTCTGAGAAGCACAGAAAGGATATTCAAACTTGTCTATCTTGAAGCTAAATCTCTGAAAAGTACAACAATAGATACAGAACACCTTCTGCTGGCGATACTTAAAGATGAGAATGCACTTGTTACACGTTTCCTTTCGGAACTTGATGTTGATTATCATTCAGTAAGGAGAATGGTTGAAGCTGAATCGCCAAGCGCAAGAGCTGATTTCCCCAGAGATGAAGATGATGAAGGTCCCGGTTTCTCCCAGCCCGGTAAAGGTCAGCAACCTTCTTCCTCAGCAAAGAGTTCATCGGATACACCGGTGCTCGACAATTTCGGAATCGACCTGACAAAGGCCGCTGAAGAAGGCAGACTCGATCCTGTCGTTGGTCGCGAGAGAGAAATCGAGAGACTTGCACAGATTCTCTCAAGGAGAAAAAAGAACAATCCTGTTCTTATTGGCGAACCCGGAGTTGGTAAATCAGCCATTGCAGAAGGCCTTGCCCTGAGGATAATGAAGAAAAACGTTTCCAGGGTTCTTTTCAACAAGAGAGTAGTTGCACTCGATCTCGCCTCAATTGTAGCCGGAACAAAATACCGCGGCCAGTTTGAGGAAAGAATGAAAGCCATTCTGAACGAGCTTCAGAAGAACGATAATATTATTCTTTTCATCGACGAGATACACACAATTGTTGGCGCCGGTGGTGCAACAGGATCACTTGATGCAGCAAACATGCTGAAACCTGCTCTCGCCCGTGGTGAGATTCAATGTATCGGGGCAACCACACTTGATGAGTACAGGCAGCATATTGAAAAGGACGGAGCCCTTGAAAGAAGGTTCCAGAAGGTGATAGTCGAACCGACATCAATAGAGGAAACAATTCAAATCCTTCATAATATAAAGGAAAGGTACGAGGAGCATCATAATGTCATTTATACAGATGATGCAATCGACGCTTGCGTTAAACTGACAAACCGATACATCTCCGACAGGCATCTTCCCGACAAGGCTATTGATGCGCTTGATGAATCAGGATCCAGGGTACATATCTCGAATATCGTTGTCCCGGAAAGAATACTCCAGCTTGAGAAGCAGCTTGAAGATACCAAGAAAGAAAAAATGGCTGCAGTCAAAAACCAGAATTTCGAAAAAGCTGCCAGTTTCCGCGACCGTGAGAAGGATCTCCTGGATATGATAGAAGTGGAGAAGAAGAAATGGGAAAAAGAGCTTTCCATTAACCGCGAGACTGTAAATGAGGAAAAAGTGGCAGAAGTTGTTGCCATGATGACAGGTGTACCGGTTCAGAGAATTGCCCAGACCGAAGGAACCCGGCTTCTTCAAATGGCCGATGAGCTCAGTGGCAGCGTTATAGGCCAGAGATGAAGCAATCCAGAAAGTTGTTAAATCAATTCAAAGGAACAGAGCCGGGTTAAAGGATCCGAATAAACCTATCGGCACCTTCATTTTCCTTGGCCCTACAGGTGTTGGAAAAACACAGCTTGCAAAGGTTCTGGCCAAATTCCTGTTCGACACAACAGACAACCTGATTAGGATCGACATGAGCGAATATATGGAGAAATTCTCCGTATCACGTCTTGTCGGAGCTCCTCCGGGATACGTCGGATATGAAGAAGGCGGACAGCTCACTGAAAAAGTCAGAAGGAAGCCATATTCAGTTGTACTTCTCGATGAAATAGAGAAAGCGCATCCGGATGTATTTCATATCATGCTTCAGGTACTCGATGAAGGTCAGCTTACTGACAGCCTTGGACGACGTGTTGATTTCAGGAATACTATTGTCATCCTGACCTCAAACATTGGTACAAGGCAGATATCGGAGTATGGACAGGGAGTAGGTTTTGATACCTCTGCACGAAAGGCAAACAGGAATGAAGCAAACAAGAGCATCCTGCAGAAAGCCCTGCAAAAAACGTTCGCACCTGAGTTTCTGAACAGGATTGATGACGTTATCATGTTCAATTCGCTCTCAAGAGAAGATATCAACCAGATAATCGATCTCGAGCTCAAGGGATTGTACGACAGGGTCAAATCGCTTGGTTACCAGTTAAAGATATCTCCCGGTGCGCAAGGGACTTCATGGCCGAAAGGGGATTCGATGCAAACTATGGCGCAAGGCCTCTTAAAAGAGCAATCCAGAAGTACCTTGAAGATCCGATGGCCGAGGTTCTGATCAAGTCCGATCTCCACGAAGGTGATGTTATTTTCGTTGGTTTCAGCAGCACTAAAGATGAGATCAAAATAAAGATAAACAAGCCAAAAGCTGTAGAGACTACTTCAGATGAAGAGTTGGAGTAATTTTTAAAGAGTGTTTAACAATGAAAACCCCTGGTGATTAACCGGGGGTTTTTTTTCAGACAGGTATGCCGTAAAGATCGAATTCAGTGCCCTCTGTGATTTCGATATTATAAAATTGCCCGGGCTGAAGATCGTACTTTGTCGAAACAAGAACTTCCTGGTCAACTTCCGGACTGTCGTGTTCGGTGCGCCCAATAAAATATTTGCCTTCTCTCCTGTCGATTATAGTTTTAAAGACTTTGCCTGTTTTTGCCTGGTTCAGCTCAGCCGAGATCTCCTGCTGTATCTCCATAAGTTCCGATACACGGGCTTCTTTAACATCCTCAGGAATCTCATCCTGGTAAGTCTTGTACGAATGTGTGTCTTCCTCGTGTGAATAGGGAAAGACACCAAGCCTGTCGAACCGGAATTCCTTCACGAAATCCCGAAGCCCGGCAAAATCCTCCTCTGTTTCACCGGGATGGCCGGCAATCAGAGTAGTTCGTATGGCCGCATCGGGCAGTTCCTTCCGTATTGTGTTAAGTACATTCATGGTTTCATTCCGGTTGTGAGATCTTCTCATCAACTGGAGCATTTTGTCATTGATGTGCTGAACGGGAATGTCAACATACCTGCAAATACGATCATTTTCTTTCATCAATGGAATGATATCCGATGGAAAATTTGCCGGATACAGGTAATGTAATCTTATCCATTCCAGTGACCGGATTTTCAATAATTCCCTGACAAGGTCAGCCAGGGCTTGTTTCCGGTATATGTCAAGGCCATAATAGCTCAGATCCTGCGCAATCAGGATCAATTCTTTAACTCCATTTTCAGCAAGATTCCATGCTTCTGTCACCAGTTCATCAACAGGACGGGAGGTGTATTTTCCCCGTATCAGGGGGATAGCGCAGAAGGCGCATGTCCTGTCGCAACCCTCCGAAATTTTCAGAAACGCGTAATGATCAGGTCCTGTAAGCATTCGTTCAGTCAGAAGGTCATCCCTGAGTCTGAGACCCATTTCACCAAGTATTTCGGTTATATTGTTTACCCCGAAATACTTCTTTACTTCAGGAATTTCTTTTTTGAGCTCATGCATGTATCTTTCTGCCAGGCATCCCATTACATAAAGGTTGCCGATCTCTCCCCTTTCCTTAGCTCTTACGAACCTGAGTATAGTGTCGATGCTCTCCTCTTTGGCATCCCTTATGAATCCACAGGTATTAATGATCACTGTGCCTGCCGAGGTATCAACTGAGTTATGGACAACTTCGAAACCTCCTGCACTTAGTTGCCTGAGGAGTTTCTCAGAATCCACGACATTCTTGGAACAGCCAAGTGTTACAATGTTTATTCTGTTACTCATAAAAGATTTTCTTTACCACAGAATACCTGTGTTACAGTTTTGCAAAAAGCACATGGAACGGGAAGTTGCTTCTCTGCGTTCTCCATGTTTCTTACTCTGCGTTCCCTGCGGTTAAAACTATAAAGTTAGGATTTAAAAAGGGAATCAACAAATTCAAACCTGTTGAATATCAACAGATCATCGAGCTTCTCTCCTACACCAATGTATTTTACCGGGATCTTAAACTGGTCGGAAATACCGATTACCACTCCCCCTTTTGCTGTACCATCAAGTTTGGTAATCGCGAGTGCAGTGACATCTGTTGCGGTAGTGAACTGTTTCGCCTGTTCAAAGGCATTCTGTCCGGTAGAACCGTCAAGGACAAGCAATACTTCATGTGGAGCATCAGGTAATACTTTCTCCATGACTCTCTTGATCTTTGAGAGTTCATTCATCAGGTTAATCTTGTTATGGAGACGTCCTGCCGTATCAATCAGAACCACATCGGCTCCGGACGATACTGCTGATCTGAGCGTATCATACGCAACAGATGCAGGATCAGAGCCCATCTGCTGTTTTATCACAGGAACTCCGGCCCTGTCTGCCCATATCTGCAACTGGTCAATTGCCGCAGCCCTGAATGTATCAGCAGCGCCTATAAGAACGTTTTTGCCAGCATTTTTGAAATTGTTGGCAAGCTTGGCTATAGTTGTTGTTTTGCCGGCGCCGTTCACACCAACGACCATAATGACATAAGGTTTGGCTTTCAGCGGTGAGTTGAAATCAGATCCGTCATTCTCATGTTTTTCGAGGAGAGCAACTATTTCTTCCTTTAGTATCTTATTCAGCTCATTGGTGTTCAGGTATTTGTCCTTTGCCACCCGGTCTTCAATCCTTCTGATGATGTTAAGAGTCGTTTCAACGCCGACATCTGATGAGACAAGGACCTCTTCGAGATTATCGAGAACCTCATCGTCTACCTTTGATTTCCCGGCAACAGCCCTTGAAAGCTTTGTAAAGACACTCTCTTTTGTCTTTTCAAGCCCCTTGTCAAGGCTCTCCTTTTTTTCCTTACCGAATATTCCCAGCCAGCCCATAAATCAATTTGATAATTAATCAATTTGAAAATTTGAAAATTGAAATCCAATTTGAAAATTAGTTCAATTTGAAAATTAGTCAATTTGAAAATTAGTCAATTTGAAAATTTGAAAATTGAAATCCATCTTAGTTAGCAAATTAGCACATTTTCAAATTAGCACATTATCACATTTTCAAATTAGCACATTTTCAAATTAGCACATTAGCACATTTTCAAATTAGCACATTAGCACATTTTCAAATTAGCACATTTTCAAATTAGCACATTTTCAAATTATAAAAAAAGCTTCCTTCCGCTAAGAAGAAAGCTATTGAAATATCTTATGTGCAGAAGGAACTACTTCTTTGAGAAGAAGTCCTTGATATGATCATTGTGCACGATCTCTTCCTTAAATGAATAGTGACCTGATTTATCGCTTTTGGTCATCTTTATGCATTTTGTGAATGCTTTGCCTGCACCTGTCTTAAGTGTTGCAACAACTTTCTTTGCCATAGTTTACTCTGTTACTTGATTTCTCTGTGAAGTGTGTGTTTTTTCAGAATAGGATTATATTTCTTCCTTTCCATGCGATCAGGTGTGTTTTTCCTGTTCTTTGTCGTGATGTATCTTGACATTCCGGGTACACCGCTTTCCTTCTGTTCGGTACACTCCAGTATCACCTGCTGCCTGTTACCTTTAGCCTTCTTTGCCATTTTTTATTCTTATTAATAGTTCACGATATAGCCTTTCTCTTTTGCTTCCCTCAGCACTGAGTTGAGACCGTTCTTGTTGATGAGACGGATGCCCGCAGCGGAAATCTTTAGTGTGATCCACCTTTTTTCCTCGGGCAGATAGTATTTTTTCTCAAAAAGATTCGGTAAGAATTTCCTCTTGGTCCTTCTTTTTGAGTGGGAAACATTGTTTCCGACCATCGCTTTTTTCCCTGTTACCTGACAAATCTTCGACATTGGTGTTCGTTTTAAGCTTACTAGTGTTTGTCTTTTTTAAATGAAGCGCAAAATACGTGATTTTTATGTTATCAAACAAATATTCAGGCTTCTTTTTTTTTGTTGACTCATAAGAAATTACTCACATAGCTATGATTTGTTTTCTAAGCATGCTGAGTGCAGCTATTGAAAAGCGCCTGATATTAGTGAGTCTCTCCGTTCCGAATACATATTTCTCCGACACCACACCCTTTGATGAAGCTACTGCTATCCAGACCGTTCCCACTGGTTTATCACCTGTTCCGCCATCGGGGCCTGCTATGCCTGAAGTTGCTACAGAAAATTCAGCGCTAAAAACTTTCCTCGCGGCTGATGCCATGCTGCTGACAACTTCATTGCTGACTGCGCCATGTTTTTTTATTATTTCTTCAGGCACACCGAGCATTCGCGTTTTTATTTCATTTGCATATGCAATAACTGATCCTTTATACCATGCTGAGCTTCCCGGAACTGAAGTTATCATTCGTGCGATCTCTCCTCCGGTACAGCTTTCAGCCGAGCACATTGCAGCATTTCTTTCCTTAAGGAGTTTACCGATCACCATTTCAAACGATTCTTCATTTTCAGAGAAAATAACCTCAGGAATGATTTTATAAAGGTTGCGAACATGATCTTCAATCACCTGTTCAATCAGATTTTTATCTTTTCCTGTACCCGTAAGCCTGAGTTTTATTACTCCGGCTGAAGGCAGGTATGCAAGCTTCACTTCAGGAGACAGGCCGGATTCAAAATCAGTGAGCAGTTCAGCAAGCTTTGCTTCAGGCAGGCCGTACGTCATAATATTCCTGTGAACAATTGCCTGGGATTTGAATCGTTTCCTGAGCTCCGGTATTACATGTTTGCCCATCAGGTGTTTCATTTCATTGGGTACTCCGGGCATGGAAACAAAAATGGTGTCGTTCTTCTCAAACCACATTCCCGGAGCTGTACCGGTTTCATTTTCAAGCACATGACATGATTCAGGCACTTCAGCCTGTCGCCTGTTATTCTCATTCATCGGGAAATTCCTTCGCGACATCATTGCAGTAACCATCTCAAGAACCTTCCGGTTTATAACCAGTCTTGTGTTAAAATATTCACAGAGAGCCACTTTTGTAATATCGTCGCTTGTCGGCCCAAGTCCACCTGTAATCAGCACAACATCAGATTTCGCTTCCGCCTCAGCAAGGCTTTCAAGTATATCCTCTCTCCTGTCGTGTATTGAAGTCATCTTGCAGACATCAAATCCGATCCTGCTCAGCTCCGATCCCATCCATGCCGAGTTTGTATCCAGTGTTTGTCCGATCAGAAGTTCGTCACCTATGGTAATAATTGATGCTTTCATATATTTTTGTCTCAAGCAAAATTAGTCAAAATGTTATTGGCATTAGAATTTACAAAATGAATAAGGGCGCAATTATTACAAATGCAGAGGAATTTGCAAAGGAGAAAATGAGCAGATACGATCCTGGTCATGACTGGTGGCATGTAATGGAAGATTTGACATGATTTTTGTTCATCTTCTTTTCTGTTCGGAAAAATAGAATAAATTTGCAGCAGATTCGCGGGAGTAGCTCAGGGGTAGAGCATTTGCTTCCCAAGCAAAGGGTCGTGGGTTCGATTCCCATTTCCCGCTCAGAAGGAGGTCATGATTGATCTCCTTTTTTTGTACCATGAGGTCGTGGGTCCTGACGACCCCGACAAAAACAATGTCGGGGTGTCAGGATGCCGACATGGAATCGTCGGCATTCGATTCCCATTTCCCGCTCAGAAGGAGGTCATGATTGATCTCCTTTTTTTGTACCATGAGGTCGTGGGTCCTGACGACCCCGACAAAAACAATGTCGGGGTGTCAGGATGCCGACATGGAATCGTCGGCATTCGATTCCCATTTCCCGCTCAGAAGGAGGTCATGATTGATCTCCTTTTTTTGTACCATGAGGTCGTGGGTCCTGACGACCCCGACAAAAACAATGTCGGGGTGTCAGGATGCCGACATGGAATCGTCGGCATTCGATTCCCATTTCCCGCTCAGAAGGAGGTCATGATTGATCTCCTTTTTTTGTACCATGAGGTCGTGGGTCCTGACGACCCCGACAAAAACAATGTCGGGGTGTCAGGATGCCGACATGGAATCGTCGGCATTCGATTCCCATTTCCCGCTCAGAAGGAGGTCATGATTGATCTCCTTTTTTTGTACCATGAGGTCGTGGGTCCTGACGACCCCGACAAAAACAATGTCGGGGTGTCAGGATGCCGACATGGAATCGTCGGCATTCGATTCCCATTTCCCGCTCAGAAGGAGGTCATGATTGATCTCCTTTTTTTGTACCATGAGGTCGTGGGTCCTGACGACCCCGACAAAAACAATGTCGGGGTGTCAGGATGCCGACATGGAATCGTCGGCATTCGATTCCCATTTCCCGCTCAGAAGGAGGTCATGATTGATCTCCTTTTTTTCGTGCTATGAGGTCGTAGGTCTTGACGACTCAGAAGGAGAGACAATGCGGTGGATGATCATTTCCTGATACTCCTTATAACTTATCTTATCTCAATATAAAGCTCCGGCTTCTTGCCTGCCGGTGCACTTTCAATACTATAGATATCTGCTACCCGCCTCTTTGTCACAGCAGGCCACGTGAAACTGCTCTCTCTGATAACAAAACCATAATTCAGGACAGAACCATTCGCCCAGGCCTGGACGATTGAGGTAACATCTATTTCAAGTGGTGAGGTCATAGAAGACGGTATTGGCTTCAATGCTTCCGGTGTTACATAGTATGTTGGCAGGTTGTCGAAAGTAATAGTGTTGGTATTCCACGATGCTGTCAATGCATTTACTGCATAATCAGCATCTGTGTCATCAGGCAAACTCTGAACGTACAATCTTAAAATTGCTTTTTGAATAGTTCCGCCTGAAATAACATTATCAATATTGAAGTACAGGGTGCTCGCGGAAACGAAAGAATCGTTACCGAAAACACTTATAAAATAAGCATTTCCGGCTCCGAGAGATGAAGTATTATAAACTGTTGTTTCATAACTTACATCAGTTGAAGACTGCATGACGAGGTTATCAGCGGTTGGATTGAAAGAAAGATCAATGGAAGGAACGCTTACTCCCACAACATTGCTGTATGGAG
Source organism: uncultured Bacteroidota bacterium (assembly GCA_963744745.1). Taxonomy (GTDB): domain Bacteria; phylum Bacteroidota; class Bacteroidia; order Bacteroidales; family VadinHA17; genus LD21. Next base: position 2,119,752 of record CAVUVD010000014.1, read on the forward strand.
TGAAGAAGCCGACTGATTTTGCTCTTACTCTGAGATATACAGTTTTGCCAATATCAATTGCTTCAGGCATTATATATTCTGTGAAGGGGCTTGTCCTTACACCATTCTGATATGCACTGCCCATTAACTGAAATCCGGATGTTGATGAATATGACCATTCAAGTTCATAGTGATCGTCTGCTGATATTTCTGAGGGCCATGCAAATGTCCATGAGATATTAAATGTGGTTGTGGCTGAAGCCGGACCTGTAAGTACCGGGGTTGCTAACGAGGTTGTTGTGAATGAGATTTCATCACCATAGGCTGTTCCGGCATAATTGGTGGCGTATGCCCTGACATAGTATTTTGTTCCCGGGGTTAATCCGGTCAGATTGCTGGTGAAGGTTCCAATGCCTGTACCATTTGATATTTTGCTGCCGGCAATAGTTGGCGATCCGGAAGTATTCCAGCATACGCCTCTGTCAGTTACAGGCATTCCTCCATCGGCGGTTATATTTCCTCCTGTAGTAGCTTTTGTAAGTGTAATTGCCGTTGCTGCTGTGGTAGACAGAGTAGCCGGTAAGGCAGCAGTTGAAGTAAAGGTTTTTTCCGCGCCATATCCGGTTCCGGTGCTGTTTATAGCGTATGCTCTTACATAATATCTTGTTCCGGGAGTCAATCCTGTCATATTACTGGTGAAACTACCTGTGCCGGAACCATCGGTCGTTTTGGTATTACCGGTCGTTGGATTTGCCTGTGTGCTCCAGCAGATTCCCCTGGAAGTCACAGGTGATCCCCCTTCAGATGTAATGTTCCCGCCTGATTTTGAAGTAGTCGTTGTGATGTCGGTAATATCATTGGAATTAAGCACCGGAACAGTTAAAGCCAGGGTTGTGAAATTTTTAACAGCTCCGTATGAGGTGCCGGTGCCTCCACTGACATAGGCTGCGATGTAATAAGTGGTGCCGGGCTTCAGGTTCGTAAGCTGGCTGGTAAAGCTCGCCGTACCTTCAGGTGTTCCAAGGCTGGTTTTTTGTCCGTTTTTAGGATCAGCTGATTCCGAGTAGCAGTGTCCATGCTGAATTGCGCCTTCACCAATGTCCACAATTGTACCGGTAACTGCAGCAGATGTGTACTGAATATTGGTAATTTCACCTGATATTACCATCATTTCTTTTTCAAGCTTTTTGCAACTTAAAGCCGAGATGATGAAAAAAAGACAAAGAATTACTTTCAGGCTGATCTCTTTCATTTTGTTAAGGTTAGTGAAATCCATTTAGTACTGGAATAGCTGTAGTTATTCAATTCTTGTTTGATCATTCTCTCTTAATGAAGATGAAATCACCTCCCTCATCTCCCACTTCCTTGATTTCTCCAAACTGGGGTACCACGTTACTGTTATTGATAACTGCCAGCCTGAAGCTGCTGAAAAGCTGCTCTGATGATATGTATTTCTCTGTGTTTTTGGATAATCTGTCAAACAGGTATTTCAGGAATGCGCTTTCGTCAGGGACTTCTGTAAGGGTTCCGCTTGTCATTGCTTTCCTGCTGGGCAATTCATAAAGTTTATTTACCGCAAGTGTTGCATCGCTGAATGCAGCCCTTGATTTGAAAATAGAACCTCCGAAACATGCATCGGTGATCAATAGAGTGTGCTTGGAATGTATTTCACGCAGGTAGTCTCTTAATGTACTGTTCCTGAACCAATTGAGCTTGCTGTCACGACGTGCGTCGGCTGGTAACCAGAAACCAATTTCAGCCTGAGCATCCCATACACCATGACCAGCGTAAAAAATGATAAAATTATCTTCGGGTCTGACAATACCGGAAAAATAATCAAGCGCCTGGATTATCTCTGCATAAGTCGCATTTTTGAGAAACCTGACATTCTCTTTCTCAAATGTGTAACCGGCTGTCAGGATTTTGTAAACAGATTCGGCATCACGGATACAGTTATTAAGAGTTGAGACTGTAGGGTCTATATATTCATTTATCCCGATGATCAGACCGTAATATTTACTTGTACCGGCTGTAAGATTCAAGCCGGGGGATGGAGATTGAATTCTTTGATTATCCGGTACTGTATTTATTACAGGCGCCGGGTCGTTCTTAACTGTTGAAACAGGTGAAGGTTTATTGTTAATCAACACCGCTACTTTACCGCTTCCTGCAATCTGTGCAGCTACGCTTAAAGTTAAACAGCACATGACCAGGATGATTCCAATTCTTTTCATAATGACATTATTAAAAGTTGAGTCTGAAGGCAACCAGTGGCAGGTTATTAACTGGATTTATCTCAAGGGCAAATTTCCCGTTTTTCAGAGGCTGATATTCATTTGGTAAGGCAGCAACCCATATAAGGTTTGCTGCCCACATTGCTGCTCCTGAAACAATAAGAGCAGCAGATGTGTTGATTCCTTTTTGTGCCTTATCAAAAGACTTATTTCTTGTGACAGGATTTTCATCTTTCAGGTATCTGTCATATTCCTTATTTGCTGAACCGCGCATGATAATACCTCCGGCTATGGCTCCATATGATGCTACTCCCATCAGCCAGTATGGCTTTCCCTTTACCTTTGATTGACCAAGCCCGGGCATCAGGGCTGAGGATAGTATTACTGAACCCTTGTTAAAGTTTCTGGCGTATTTTTCTGCCATAACTTCAACAAGAATTTCTTCATTAAGAAAAATTGAATCTTTTGAGGGTACCCAGAAAATGGACTTATCGGAGCCTGAATTGATTTTTTCACCAATATCTCCGGCAAGTGTTCTCGCCTCAACCTTTTGCCCGTTCTTTTTCTCTATTTCTACCCAGACAAAGAACTTGTCTGATGCGGAACTATTCACAATATCATAAGATATTTTCAGTTGATTTCCATCAAAATCCAATTTTGGAGTTGTGACAGAAAAATCCTGGGAATAAGATATGGTAAACAGAGAAAAATAAAAAATACAGAAAAGTATCTTTCGATATTTCATATAACTGAGGTTAGGTTACTTAAAATGTTATATCAAATATAAACAATTTCTGATATTCTGTTATGGAGGTTTTTTCCGATTATGAATCAGTATCGAAATGCATATATAAACTACAGGAAGCTATGGCCGTTTAAGGCAAATTTTGTATCTTTGAATATATAAGGTTCATGTCGGATCGTTCACTTCGGCTCTGCTCAGTGAATTGTGATCGCTCACTGAGCGGAATCGAAGTGAGCAAGTTTCATCTTTAAAATTTAGTGTTGATGGTAACAGTCATTATTCCAACTTTAAATGAACAGGCAACAATCGGTGAGGTTGTCAGGAAAATTGAAAAGGAAAACTGTGTGGACGAGATACTTATTATAGATGACAAATCCCTCGATGAAACAATAAAGAATGCAAGAAGCAGCAAGGTCAAAATATACACCAGTACGAAGTTGGGAAAAGGTGTATCAATGCGTGAAGGTATGCTTCTGGCACAAAATGATATTATTGTTTATCTCGATGCGGATATCCTGACATATCCGGCAAACGTTGCAGAACTCCTCACTGCTCCTGTTCTTAAAGATAAAGCAGACTTTGTGAAATCATATTTTGGTCGCCAGGCAGGAAGAGTGACAGAGCTTGTTGCCAAACCACTCATCAGCCTCCTTTTTCCCGATCTTGCACACTTTTCACAACCTTTGAGTGGAATGATTGCAGGTAAGAAAACTTTTTTTGAAAAGCTCCGCTTTGAGAATGATTATGGAGTCGATATCGGTCTGCTTATCGATATGTATAATATCGGGGCAAGAATTGAAGAAGTCGACCTTGGTTATATTGAAAACCGTATGAATTCAATTGAACAGCTCAGTAAAATGTCAGTGGAGGTAACACGTGCGATACTCCTTCGGGCAGAGAAAGCAAAAAAAACAAACCTGGAGGTTCTGGAGAATATTTCGTTGATCCGCGACCAGATGGATTTTGCAATAAAGGAAAAACTTGTTGGCCTGAAGAAGATGCTGATCTTCGATATGGATAATACAATACTTCATAAGAGTTTCATAACTGTGCTGGCTGAAAAATACAAGTTTAAGGATCAGCTCTTATCTATTGTATCTGAAAACAGCAATCCATATACCCGGACAAAGTTAATAGCGCGATTGCTCAAAGGCTTGTCTATAAGGCAAATACTTGACACTGCCGATAGTATTCCAAAAACAGATAGTTTCGAGTCTGTAGTGAAGGTATTCAGGGAGAACGGGTATGTATGCGGAATAATCAGCGATAGTTACGACTGCGTTACTAATCATCTTGTCAACAGGTATAACCTTGATTTTTCAATAGCCAATGAGCTTGAATTTTCAGGAGGAATAGCAACAGGAGAAGTGAAGGTCCCATCGGTATTCGTTAAAAACAAGGAAAGCAAATGCAATCATGATTTTTGTAAGTCAAATGCCATGCGGGAAGTGGCTAAAAGGTACAACATTGATCTGATGAATATTATAGCCATTGGTGATAGCGAACCTGATATTTGTATGGTAAAACAATCGGGAATAGGAATTGCATTCTGTTCGGCAAATGAAACTCTTAACCTTGTAGCGAATAAGACTATCTCTGAAAGAAGCTTTGCCTCACTTGTTGATTTCCTTCATTAAAACAGGAAATCCGGATTGGCAGTTATCCCTGGTAATCCGGATCTGAGCCACCTCCCGGGTTCGAACCGGGGACCTACGCATTACGAATGCGTTGCTCTACCAGCTGAGCTAAGGTGGCAAAATTGTCCGCAAATATAATTAAATCATTCTAACTTTTCCAGCCTGCTGAGCAATGGCGGATGCGAATAATGGAAAAATACATAGGCAGGATGAGGCATCAGGTTTGACAGATTCTTCACTGATAATTTCTTCAGGGCCTCTGCAAGAATTTCCGGCTTATAGTTGTCCCTGACAAACCTGTCTGCAGTGAATTCATTCTTCCTTGATATGTAATTTGTTATCAACCCGATCAGCAATGACAAGGGGCTGTATAGTATTCCGAATACAATCAGTCCAAGGTGAAAGCTTTGTGTTTCTGCTCCAAGGGCTTCTGATAGTTTTGTACTGTTTGCAACAAGTGAAAACAGGAAAAGCATCAGTCCGGTGATTAGAACAGAAGTGATCAAAGACACAAGTACATGCTTTTTCCTGTAATGGCCAATCTCGTGTGCAAGAACTGCAGTTATTTGTTCTTCATTGAACTCTTTCAGAAGGGTGTCGTAAAGAACTATCCTTTTCTTTGGTCCGAAGCCTGAAAAATATGCGTTCGCCTTCGTGCTCCTCTTTGATCCGTCAATTATATAGATATCCTTCAGCCTGAATCCTGTTTTTTCTGCGAAAGACTCAATCGATGACCTTAAACTGCCTCCGGGAAGAGGTTTTTGTTTGTTGAACAATGGTACTATCAGTTCGGAATAAAACAGGTTCATGAAAACCGAGAAGGCTGTAATAAGCCCCCAGGCATAAAGCCAGAAGTTTTTTCCTGTCCTGTAGTAAAACCATGTTATTAATCCCAGGACAGGAATGCCTATAATCAATGCAAGTATCCATGACTTTATATGATCAGTGATAAAGGTTCTCACTGTCATGGTATTGAAACCATATTTTTTTTCGATTACGAAGGTATCATACCACCCGAATGGAATATTGATAAAATCGGAAGCAAAACCGATGATCCCAAAAAAAACAAGTGCCACGACAACCGGGTTCCTGCTGATATTCCATGCTAATTCATCAGCAAGCGCAAAACCTCCGAATACTATCATGATGAGAATTACTGCCAGGTTGAATGTTGATGACCATAACCCGAGACGGCTGTTTTCCCTGAAGTATGTACGTGATCTTGTGTATTCATCTTCACCGATGATTCCCTTCAGCTTTTCAGGGAGGTGATCTGACCACATCGTCGAATTAAGATGGTCGAGAATCCTTTCAATAATAAAACCTGCAACAGGAATGATGAGTATGAGGAGGAAGATAATGTTCATTTACATGAATAGCCCTAAAAAAAAGAAGCAGGGTCCCTGTTTAAAATAAGTGTGGAATAAATATGTCTCGCTGCATTTCCTCGTGCTAAAAGGATAGGGACCCTGCGAATTTGTTCAAATATAATAAATTTTTTTAAGTTAGCATACCTCCACACACATGAATTGTTTGTCCGGTCACATAATTTGACAGATCTGAGGCAAGGTAGAGAGCTGTATTTGCCACATCCTCAGGGGTTCCGCCCCTTCTTAAAGGAATTTTTTCAGCCCAATCTTTTTTTACATCTTCAGGTAATTTTTCTGTCATTTCAGTCAGAATGAAACCCGGAGCGATGGCGTTACATCTGATATTTCTTGTGCCAAGCTCCTTTGCTGCAGATTTTGTAAATCCCAGTATCCCTGCTTTTGATGCTGAATAGTTAACCTGATTTGCATTTCCTGATACCCCAACTACGGAGCTCATGTTGATAATGCTTCCGTTCCCCTGTTTCCACATAACAGGCTGGACAGCATTTTGTGAAATTAAACACCGATTTCAGGTTAACGGCAATAACAAGATCCCACTGATCCTCGGTCATCCTTTTCAATGCCCCGTCCCTTGTTATACCTGCATTGTTTACCAGGACGTCAATGCGACCGAATTCTTCCACAATTCTGTTGATTACATCCTGCGTTTCTTCAAATTTGGCAGCATTTGATGCGTATCCTTTGGCCTTGATTCCGAATTTTGACAATTCCCCTTCGACTGCTTTGGCAGCATCATCATAGGCAATATCTGTAAAAGCGATATTGGCGCCTTCGGCGGCAAATTTCAAAGCAATAGCTTTGCCTATTCCCCTGCTTGCACCTGTGATGACCGCAGTCTTTCCGCTTAATAATCCCATTTTCGTTTGAATTAGTTAATGATCGGACAAATATAGTTAAAAAGGAATTTCCTCGTAGAGGATCAAGTATTGTAGGAAAAAGGAAAAAGGTGAAATGGTCTGAGGGTTTCAGGGTTTGAGGGTTTCAGGGTTTCAGGGTTTCAGGGTTTGGTTCAGGGTTTCAGGGTTTCAGAGTTTCAGGGTTTCAGGGTTTCAGGGTTTCAGAGTTTTGACCTGGATGACTTTGCGTTCTCTGCGGCGAGGGCCATTTGCGATGCAGAATCTGCGAACTCTGCGTTTAAAAGCCAATGAATAGAACACAGATGACACAGATGCAACGGATAAACACGGATCAGATCTGTGCAAATCTGTCTGATCCGTGTCATCAGTGTGCTATTTTAAGGCGAATGGAAAAAGGAAAAAATCAATTTCCTCGTAGAGGATCAAGTATTGCAGGAAAAAGGTGAAGGTGGGTTTCAGAGATTTCAGGGTTTCAGCAACGGATAAACACGGATCATATCTGTGCAAATCCGTCTGATCCGTGTCATCAGTGTGCTATTTTAAGGCGAAAGGAAAAAGGAAAAAGGAAAAAGGAAAAAGAAAAACATTTCTGAATAATACTTTGCTTATTCTTCCGTTTTCTGAAAATTGATGAACATTTCTTCAACAAATATTGCAATACTAACAAATTAGTTATATATTCGTATAGTTTAGTTGAATGATAAGGATGTCTATTGTCTAATAAAATATTTATGAAAAGTTTCCTACTGTTTCTCACTTGTTTGTTTTTATTCTCTTCCCTCTTTGCGCAGCAGAATGCTGTTAAATACCAGGTCACGGGCCAGGTTATCGAAAATGTCCAGGGTAAGGGTGTTCCTTTTGCCACGGTCATTTTAAAAAATGACAGCTTAAAAGTTAAAAAAGCGCAGGCATGCGACGTTAACGGCCGTTTTTCGTTCGATCTCAATGCTCCCCTAGGCTATATTCTGACTGTCTCTTCGGTGGGATATAAAGAGGTCACAATGCCTGTTAATGTATCAAATCTGAAGACAGATGTGGGTAAGATTACAATTGAAGAAGGAGTTATGCTTAAAGAGGTGACTGTCGCAGCCCAGAAGCCGCTTGTAAAGGTAGATCCGGACAAGATCGTCTACAGCATGGAAGCTGATCCTGATGCACAGGCAAACAATGCACTTGAAATGTTGCGAAAGGTACCGCTTATTACTGTTGATGCTGAAGAGAATATCACAATGAACGGGCAATCGAATTTCAAGGTGCTTGTAAATGGCAAAAGCTCTTCAATGATGTCTACAAATTTTAAGGAAGCCCTGAAAAGCCTTCCTGCAAACAGCATCAAAGACATTGAAGTAATCACAAATCCGTCTTCAAAATACGATGCTGAAGGAGTCGGAGGAATTATCAATATAATAACCAATAAAAAAACAATAAACGGGTACAATGGCAGTGTAAGCTCCGGATTGGATTCCCGCGGAAGTATCAACCTGAGCGCTTACCTGGCAGTAAAGTTCAAGAAATTCAGCCTTTCATCAAGGTACTATGGTAACCAGATAAAGCAACCGGAATCGTTTACAGACATTAATACCGAGTATTTCAACAATACCGACTTCCATTATTCGCAATCACACAATGAAAGCAATTACAGGGGAATGTCGAACGGGTATACAGGTGAAGCAAGTTATGATATTGATTCACTCAACCTGATAAGCCTTTCATTCTGGGGTTCACGAAGCTCTTATGAGAATAAAGGATTCGCAGAGACCCAGTATATGAATACTGATAACGATATAACCCGTCTGTATTACAATCATTCGAAGAGCAGGAATAATGCAGGGTTTCTTTCAGGTAATATAGATTATCAGAAGACCTACAAAAAACCTGACAAATCGCTGACTTTTTCTTATAAGCTCGATAATAGTCCACGAAAAGTAAGAAATTCCTCGGGTGTGGAAGGAATTACAAATTATCCCTCATACAGCCAGCTTTCGCAGAATGATGCAGTCGGGCGCGAGCAGACATTCCAGGCAGACTATTATGATCCCATTACCAAAGTGCACCAGGTGGAGGGCGGATTAAAGTTTATTTTACGCCAGAATTCAAGTAATTCTGAGATTTTCAGGAATGAATTAAGGCTTGATAATGTGAATGATCTTGACTATGATCAGTATATCATGGGTTTGTATGCCGGCTACCTTGTAAAGTGGAAGAAGCTTAGTACCAAGACCGGTATGCGCCTGGAGCGGACCTGGAATGACGGCCAATCAAAAACGTCAGGGATAAACACCGATTTTACAAACAGGCTTTTCAACCTTGTACCATATATAACATTCTCATACATGCCTAAGCAGGGTCAGACAATAAAGCTATCGTATACTCAAAGGCTTTACAGACCGGGTATTTATTTGCTGAATCCTTATGTCAATAACACCGATTCCCTGAATATTAGCTACGGAAACCCGCATTTGAAATCCGAAGTCTCACATTCTTTCGAACTTGGATATACCTACTTCACCCCCAAACTAAGCTTTTCCTCATCTGCGTCGTCATCATTTGCCAATAATTCAATGCAGCGAATTTCAAGAGTCGAATCCAGCGGGAGAACGGTAAGCACCTATGAGAACATCGGGAAAAACCAGTATTATGGGCTGAACCTGTACCTGTCTTACCGTCCATCGGCCAAGCTGAATATTTTCGTGAATGGCGGAGGCAATTACAGCAAGCTCGAAGCCAATACCACTTACGCCATTGCAAATGATGGTTTTACTTTCAGGGGATCGCTCGGTGGAAGGGTAACAGTGTGGAAAGACGGATCGGTATCTGTTAACCTGGGCTCCTTCTCCTCCAGTGTAATGCTTCAGGGAAGATCATCTTCTTTCTATTATACGGGCTTAAGCCTTTCGCAATACTTCCTGAAAAGAAAAATGTCAGTAAACATCTCCACTTCAGATCCATTCTGGTACAGGAAAAAATACACAAGCGAATCGACCGATATTACTTTTCATTCGGACATGGTGAACTCCTACCCTGCCAGAAACTTCCGTTTAAGCCTTTCGTATAATTTCGGAAAGATGGCTCTGCAGGTGAAAAAAGCAAAGAGAGGTATAAATAATGATGATGTGAAGAGCGGCGGTGATAGCCAGGGTACTACCCAACAATGATTTACCGGCCAATTTCATACATAATTGGAGGATATTTCAAAAGTCCTTTTAAACCGCAAAGTACACAAAGTTGACGCAAAGCACGCAAAGCTAAAATACTGAAATGTAAACCTTTGCGATCTTTGCGAAATTCTTTGCGACCTTTGCGGTTAATGGATTTTTACTTTTGATACACCCCCATTCAAGGGTGAGACGCTGGTGAATGTGAATTATTGTTTCGCTCTGTTATCTAATGCTTTAGCAACTGTAAGACCGATATCGGCAGGCGACTCTACCACATAGATGCCACATTCTCTCATGAGCTCCATCTTCGCGGCTGCCGTATCATTCTTCCCGCCAATGATGGCGCCGGCATGTCCCATTCTTCTTCCCTTTGGCGCCGTCTGGCCTGCAATAAAGCCTATTACTGGTTTACTCCCATGATCTTTGACCCATTCGGCAGCTTCATTCTCCATATTACCGCCGATCTCACCTATTATGACAATTGCTTCTGTTTCAGGATCGTCCATCATGAGTTTAATTGCATCAAGCGTTGTAGTTCCGACAACCGGGTCCCCTCCTATTCCGATCCCTGTCGATTGCCCTAATCCCTGTTTAGTAATCTGGTCAACTGCTTCATATGCAAGCGTACCGGACCGTGAGATGACACCGATGCTTCCCTTCCTGTGAATGAAACCGGGCATGATCCCGACTTTTGATTCGTCGGGTGTGATAATCCCGGGACAATTAGGCCCAATAAGGCGGCAATTGTATGATTTAATATATTCTCTCACTGTTACCATGTCGGAAACAGGAATACCTTCAGTGATTGCCACTATAAGCCTGATACCTGCATTTGCAGCTTCCATGATGGCATCGGCAGCCACTGCAGGCGGCACGAAGATAATCGAGACGTCAGCTCCTGTGGATTCCACTGCTTCTTTGACTGTATCAAAAACAGGAAGGCCAAGATGTGACTGGCCCCCTTTACCGGGTGTTACCCCTCCGACAAGTTTGGTACCATACTCTATCATCTGGGTTGCATGGAATGTACCTTCAGTACCGGTAAAGCCCTGGACAATAACTTTAGAATCCTTATTCAGCAGCACGCTCATAAATCTCTGATATTTAATTGTTCATTCCCAAATTTAACAATTTTTTACCGGTTTTTTGTTATATTTGATTGATATTCCCTTTTCAGGAGATTATGCCAGGTGTTGATCCTATTCTGTATATTGGTATTTCCCAGTCTTTCTTTTCAGGCTTACTCATTTCTGTCAAGAAGCCTGCTTCCGTTGCAGATAAGATAATGTCAGCCTGGCTTTTCCTCATATGCATCGAGCTTTTGTTTGCACTGCTGAATAAGAATCTCATTGACATCTACTCATTCCCTTTTGTAGCTTTTACTTATGGACCGCTTATGTATCTCTACGTGAAATACATTACTGATCCACAAAAAAGATTCAATACCTATGGACTGTTTCATTTCATACCTTTCGTTGTCTTCTTCACGGTTTCAGTTATCCTGAGAGCCCAGCCGCTCGTGGATGATCTCGGTAATTTTTTTGAACCCGACAGGTATATTTCACTCCGCATTGTATATGGTATATGTTTCTTTCTTTCGATAACAATTTATAGCGCTTTATCATTTTACCTGATAAGAGATCACCAGAAGAAGCTTGGAGATCTTATTTCGTATACATCCGGTGTAATTACCCTGAACTGGCTGAAGATAATTTCAATAAGTTTCTACGCAATATATGTGGTCCTGTTCATTGCAGGAGGTCTGGAAATGATTGGAGATTATATCCCCTTCGATCCATATTACATAACCTTCGGCTTCCTGACTCTCTTCTCTTTTATGTTCGGTTTTTACGGTATAAGGCAGTCGATGATCGAGGAAGTAAGTCCGGATGAAAATAAAAAAGAGGCCGAGAAATATTTAAAAAGCGGTCTCAAAGGCGAACAGGCCCGGGAATACCTTGCAGCTTTGCTTGATTACGTTGAGAAGAACAAGCCTTATCTCGATCAGAATCTCACGATTAATGATCTTTCCCGGCTTATAGGCATTCCGAAACACTATATCACACAGGTGCTCAATGATAATTATGGGAGAAACTTTTTCACATTCATCAATGAATACAGGATACGTGAAGTGATTCAACGGTTTGCCGACCCGAAGTTCAACCATTACACTATTCTTGCCATCGCGTTTGACTCGGGATTCAATTCGAAAACCACCTTCAATTCATTTTTCAAGAGCCAGACCGGAATGACTCCCAGTGAATACAGAAACAAGCATGAGAGTACTTCCCGTCAGGCGCGGACATTCCGGGGGACAAAATGAGGTACGGATTTGGCGGATAAGACGACGAATATCTTCCATGAAGTTACATTGCCTGGAAAATTTCTAAATGAATTTCTTCAGGCTTCGGCTGATCACAATTATGGCTCTGTTATGCGGATCGGTTTTCTGTCAGCAACCAGGACCGGAATTCAGGGGATTCCTTCGTGCAGGAGCATATCCCGGAATAAATGAAACAAAGAACAGGCCGGAAATCTCCACGGCATTCACCGATATTGCCTTCGTGACCGATTATGAAAACGGAACCTTGCTGAAAGCACATGCTGAACTTCAATTCAGGTATGGAGCTGAATTCGGCGCCACGGTCAGAAATCTTAAAATGAGGGAGGCTTATGCCACGGTTTACGGTAAAAAATGGAATCTCTCTGCAGGTCAGAAGATAATAAGGTGGGGACGATCGGATTTTACAAATCCCACATCGAAGCTCACTCCCAGGGACCTCCTGCTGCGCTCCCCGGACAAGGATGAGATATACATAGGAAACATCCTGGCCGAAATCACGTTTCATCCGGCAGACAGAATAAGATTACAGGCGGTAGCAGTTCCGATGTACCGTTCCTCGGTACTTGTAATCGATCCGATCCCGCTTCCTTCGTATGTCAATGTGAATCTCATCAACTCGTTTATTACAGATGATGCTTTCAGCTATGGGCTCAGGGCGGACTTCTACATGAAAAGTATAGACCTGGGTTTATCATGGTTTGAAGGGTATGATCCAATGCCCGGCATAGCGCTGACCAGTTTTGAAATCAGGAATTCGGGTGGGTTTCCCCTACCGGTTATAGACCTTGGTGCAACACCATATCGTAACAGGATGGCAGGAATTGATTTTGAAACCACTGCAGGTTCATTCGGATTTCGCGGTGAAGCGGCCTGGACACTGCCGCGACTCAGTTTTGAACAGCATGAATTTGTTCCGCTTCCGTCGATTGAACTTGTTGCCGGTGGCGACTGGTCAGGAGGAAACTGGAGAGTCTCAGCCGAGTATTACGGAAAATATATGTATGATTTTGTTCCGCCCGGAGGTGAATCGCTTATCGGAACTGAGCCTGACATTGCAATGCTGTCGCAATTGTTGGCTGTCCCGGGATTTGACATGAAAGAGTATATAAGAACACAGGTGGCATCTTTCAATAGGTTGTTTAACTATCAGCTTGAGAAATTCTATCATTCATTCGGATTAAGGATTGAATCTGATCTTTCTTACGGGAAAATTATTCCTTCGCTTTTTAGCATGTACAATTTTACATCCGGAGAGATATTGATAATGCCGGAAATCCATTACAAGCCGGCAGATGATCTTACACTGGCCGGCGGTGCGGAGTATTATAAAGGGAAGAAAGGTTCACTTTACAGGATAACAGATTCATTCATGAACTGCATTTACGTGGCATTAAGAGCAGATTTTTAATATGGTTAGCTTCATCATAAAATTCAGGTGGTATATAATCTGGTTCTTTGCGGTACTGGGGATTGTATTTATGAGCCTGACACCTTTAATGAAAACAGATCCGGATATCCGCAATTACATTCCGGCAGATATGGAAGCCAGGATCAGGACCGACAGTATAGAAAGTGAATTCGGAGTGCAGGATATCATCATGATAATCTTTGATGACAGTTCAATAATTTCGCCTGAAAACCTTCAGCAAATAAAAGAAATTGACAGAGGAATTTCCAGGCTGAAAGGAATCTCGAGGCAGATTTCTCCCTACACGATAAAAACTATAAAGGGTGAGGATGGAATGATGGTCGTGGAAAAGCTCATCAGCCGCATACCTGAGGACTCAGCAGGGATAAGAGAGCTCAAAAAAGAGATCCTTGAGAACAGGTTTGCGAGGAATATTGTTTTCTCATCTGACCTGACATCCGCTTCCATCACGGCTTTCATCAATACCGGTTACACAGAATCAGAAACCATTCAGTCCGTTGATTCGGTGATTGCCGCCTATCCGGGGAAAAGCAGGGTTATAAGAGGCGGACTGCCATACATAAGAAGGTACATCATGAAGGATGTTCAGAAAGATGCTGTTATTCTGGTTCCTGCAGCTCTTATTGTCATGCTTCTTATACTGAAATTAAGCCTGAAAGACTGGAAAAGTGTGATGCTTCCTTTTTCTGTTGTTGTACTGTCGGCCGTTTTCAGTCTGGGGATGATACCTGTTTTAGGCTGGAAACTTTCGCTGATGACATTGCTTGCACCAATAATTCTGATTGCCGTTGCAAATAATTACGGAATATACCTTACGGCACGTTACCAGGAGATCAGCCTGGCTGACAATGGATTCACAGGGAACGAACTGGTAAACAGGATTTTGAGATCCCTGAACATGCCTATACTTTTCAGCGGACTTACAACGATCGCCGGGATACTTGGACTGCTTACCCATTCTGTAATTGCGGCCCGACAGGTTGGCATTCTTGCTGCTGCAGGAGTCACACTTGCACTGGTGATGAGCCTGGTATTCATTCCTGCTGTCATTTTCCTCAGAAAACCTTACACGATATCAAAACCGGAAAAAGAAAAAAAAGATCTTCTTCATACATTTTCAGAAAAGCTTGCCATTTTAATAACGAGATCTCCGGGAGCAATACTGTCAGTATCATTGATCTTCGTAATTATTATTTCTGCAGGCATTTTTCTGATAAAGATCGACACTAACCAGGAGAATTATTTTCCGCATCATCATCCTGTCTGGCAGGCTTCGGAGATCATCAACAGGAAGTTCGGCGGATCACAGGGCATATCAGTCATGATTGAAGGAGATATAAAAGAACCTGAGATCATGCGCAGCATTGATAAAATAACTGCTGATATGGAAAAGCAGGAAGGTGTTGGAAGCGTCTTCTCAATTTCCCAGGTGGTTAAAGAATTAAGCAAGACAATCTATGATGAAGATGAAGTAGAATATAACAGGATTCCTGAAACACGTGAAGGGATTGCGCAGCTTTTCGAGCTTTATAATATGAGCGGCGACCAGGATGACTTCAGCCAGATCATCAACCTTGACAACACCAGGTCGCAGGTTCTTATCCGTTTGGCTGATCCCGGAAACAAGGTAGTGAGGAATATTGTGAAGGAGCTCGATACTATTGCTGCAGATTTTCCGGCAAAAATGCTCATTGGCGGTTATGCGGTTATAATGTCCGACTTTGCTGACCTTTTAATCCGCGGGCAGGTTTATTCATTATTATTTGCACTTATAACAGTGTTGTTTCTTCTCACGATAATCTTCAGATCAGTTAAAGGCGGTCTTATTGGATCCATACCTCTTTTCGCATCAATCCTGATATTATTTGGCTTCATGGGATTATCGGGTATTGCAATCGATGCTGCAACAGCTCTTCTTTCTTCGATAATGATAGGCGTCGGAGTTGATTTTACGATACAATACATCTGGTGCTATAATTCATTCCTGCGTGCAGGATCAACTCAGGGGGAGTCTGTTCTGAAGGCACACTCCACGATCGGGAGAAGCATTATAATAAACGCACTGAGCGTCATGGCGGGATTTGCAATACTGATTTTTTCGGGATTCACTTCAATAAGATTCTTCGGGTACCTGGTACTTATCTCGATAGGTTCGTGCCTGCTGGGCGCCCTTATAGTCGTACCGGCGATAATGTTGAAGTTCAGGCCTGTTTTTGCTGGAAAGAATCACCAAAAACTTCACTAAATTATTTAAACAAATGTTTAAGATCCTTCAATTCGCTGACGCTCCGTTGCTAATGACAATTTCTGTATATTATTGGAACTCAATCGCGAAAAATGCTTCACTTCGCTTTGCTGCGTTCAGCATGACAGGCGCTATTGGTGGAGTCCGGGGGAGTGAAGAGGCGCATTTTGAAGAGAGATTGTTACTGGATTTAGTTAGAATCAAAATGCGCCTCTTCACTCCCCTTGTCACCACAACATACGTTGTCATTCTGAAGGAGAAAACCGAAGCCTGCGGAGGTTTTCGACTGAAGAATCTCTTACTGCAGCCTGATAATATTCCCTTGTCATTTCCGTCAGGAGTGCAAAAAAAATTTGAATGAAGGCTCATGATGACAATCTCAATCACACAACATGAATCACTATGTATTTATTTATTTCTCGTCGCTTATACCATGTCCATAAAACCTTAGATATGAAAATAATAATTTTCTTTTTATCAGCAGTACTTCTCTATGGCAATAATCCGCAGCAGCCTGATGCAGCACAAATAATGAGCAGGAGCCGTGATCTCAGCCTTACGGGCTCTATGAGCGCTGAAGTGAATCTGACAATAACAGAAAAGAATGGTTCTGTAAGGCAGAGAACAATTTCTATGTTTTCGAAAACATACGGCGATACGGAAAAGCGGTTCATTGAATTTCAGGCTCCACCGGATATCAGGGGTACGGCAATGCTTATAACAGACAATAAGAACACGGCCGATGAGATGTGGATCTACCTTCCTGCCCTGAAACGTACCAGGAGGATTTCGACTTCAGAAAAGGGAAAGAGCTTCATGAGCTCTGAATTCACAAATGCAGATATGAGCTCCCCCGCCCTGGCAGACTTTAAGGATAGTCATCTCGAGGGTTCCGGATCAGCCGGTAAATGGATAATAGAGAGCAAGCCTGTCAACGATGAAACTGCGGATGAGTATGGATATTCACGGAAGGTCAGTCATATTAATTCATCCAATTATCGTGTTTCGAGGATGGAGTTCTATGATTTTGATAACAGGCTTTTCAAGGTAATAGAGATCAGGAGCACGTTCCCGCTTAAAGATGGCAAATATATGGTCGATAATATGGTTGCTGAAAACCTTCAGACAGGCAGGAAATCGGAAATAATGATGAAGAATATAAAGGAAGGCGATGAGGTGGATGATGCGGTGTTTACGATTCAGAATCTGGAGAAATGATACATGAACTCACCCCCTGCCCCCTCTCGGGAACATGAACTCACCCCCTGCCCCCTCTCTGCGGAGCAAAGAGGGGGTAAGACTCACCCCCATAAAAGTCTTCAATGTAGAGTAAGATAAGAGTTATCACGAGGTAAAAGTCCCCTCTTTACGTTAGTAGAGAGGGGATTTAGGGGTGAGTTCATGGAAAAGTAGGGGATTCAGGGGTGAGTTCATGGAAAGGTAGGGATTTAGGGGTGAGTTCGTGGAAAGAGAGTGGATTTAGGGGGTAAGTTCGTGTCGAGTGATGTCCTGACCCGAATGTTTCCTAACTTTGCAGATCATTTCTTTCATTATGATCAGGCAGGGTGAAACAATATGTGCATTGGCTACCGGATCAGGTGGCGCTATCTCGATGATAAGGGTAAGTGGTCTTGATAGCCTGGCGGTATGCTCGAAGATTTTTCATCCCACAGATAAAAGCCTGAAACTCCCTGAACAAAGTGGATATTCAGTACTTTATGGTGACATAAAAGATGGCGAAGAGCTCATCGATGATGTACTTTTGACAATCTTTCGCATGCCTCACTCCTACACTGGTGAGGACTCCGTTGAGATTTCATGTCATGCTTCTCCCTATGTTATTAAACGGATACTCGGGTTACTGATTAACAACGGAGCCCTGGCTGCTTATCCCGGCGAGTTCACTCAAAGGGCTTTCATGAATGGTAAAATGGATCTTTCGCAGGCTGAAGCTGTCGCCGACATAATTGCATCGACTTCAAAAGCAGCCCACAGGATTGCCGTCAGCCAGATGCGTGGTGGGTTTTCAGCCGAAATAAAAAAACTCAGGTCAGAACTGCTTAATTTCGCCTCCCTTATTGAGCTGGAACTTGACTTCGGGGAGGAAGATGTGGAGTTTGCCGACAGGCATGACCTTAAAGCAATAATAATTCGTGTGCGTGATATGGCTGACCGGCTTGCAGAATCGTTCATGGCAGGGAACGCCGTTAAGAATGGCATTCCGGTGGTGATTGCAGGTAAGCCGAATTCAGGAAAATCGACACTTTTGAATGCCCTTCTCATGGAAGAAAGAGCAATTGTCTCGGAAATTCCCGGAACTACCCGTGATACAGTTGAAGATACTATTGATATAGAGGGTCTTACATACAGGTTTATTGATACGGCAGGCTTGCGCGAGACTGAAGATGTGATCGAATCGATGGGTATACGAAGGACCCTTGAAAAAGTCCGGCAGGCCGCAATAATCCTGTTCATTGACGAGGTTACCGATGATCCGGGAATTATCAATAAGCGACTTGAAACTATCAGGTCGATAATAAAAGGAGCTGACCAGAGACTTATCATCCTTCTTAATAAAACGGATCTGGCCTCCCCTGCCGTCATCAGTGATATTAATAAAAAAATAGAACGGGACGGAAATGATTCTCTTGTATTCATTTCGGCAAAAGAAAAAACCGGGATTGATGAGTTGCGTAAAAAGCTTGGGGAATCAGCTATAACTGAGATGATGAACTCTGATGACGTGATTATCAGTAATGTCCGGCACTACGAGGCGCTTAAACGGATTTCTGAAAGTCTGCGAAGGGCGCTTGAAGGATTGGAAAACAGCCTCCCTGAAGACCTGATAGCCATAGATATCCGGCAGGCAATTCACTACCTTGGGGAGATAACAGGTGAGATCACAACAGATGAGATACTTGGAAATATCTTTAAGAATTTCTGCATAGGAAAGTAGCATACCTTTCTTTTTTTGATGGAAATCAGGAAAAAATGTATTATCCGGTAACTTTCCGTTTAAACCAGTTTTTGTCTTTTCAGCAGAATTTAATAAGTCGAGAATTGTAACCTGAATGGTTTTAAGTGTCTTATCCCTGGGGTTCCTTCATTGAAGATTAGAATTGGATTTTGCTAGCTTGTTATAGTTTTTGTCATTGAACTGGAACAATGCCTGAATGCAGACAAACTTACCAGAGTTTATTGTTTAAAGTTTTTTTTATACTGTGAGAACTAGATGTTTATATCTTTTTAGTAAAATCCTGTAAGCATCTAATGATGCCTCTCCGGGTAAGACTTTCATGAACGCCTGGATAACATAAAAAGATTATTATACATCTGTTTATATTTTTTTTGTGTATGTTAGACATAATTTATTTAATTAAAAAAAGGAGGTTTTATGGAGCCATTATTAGGTCAGATAACACAGTATGCATTTTTTTTCCCGCCTTCCTCTTGGATGGAATGTGCGGGACAGCCATTGAGCATTGCTGATAACCAGGCATTATTCTCGTTACTTGGCACGAGATTCGGTGGCGATGGTACAACCACATTTTACCTGCCGGATATGCGAAATGCAGCGCTCTTTCAGGATAACAAGATGAAGTACTATATTGCAGTACAAGGGATTTATCCATCAAGAAGTTAATGTCAACCTTATTATTATTGATTTCTAAAAAGATACAATTATGGATTATTATCTAGGGCAAATTCTGTTATTTCCATACTCATTTCAGCCTGAGGGTTTTATGTTATGTAATGGAGCAGTTCTCCCAATTCAGCAAAACTCTGCTTTATTCTCTCTTATCAGCACTAAATTTGGAGGTAATGGCACTTCCACATTTGCTTTACCAAATCTTGAGAATTTATCTCCAATCCCTGGTATGAAGTATTACATTTCAACTATGGGAATTTATCCTGCACGTGATGACTCTTAACTAAATAAAGGAATTTAATTATGGACTATTTTATTGGTTATATAGCGCTTTTCCCATATAATTTCACACCAATGGGTTGGCTTTTATGCGATGGTCGGTTAGTAACAATACAGCAAAATGATGCCCTGTTTTCTTTAGTGGGACACACCTATGGAGGAGATGGCAATAACACCTTTGCAATACCCAATATGCTCGGATTGGAGCCAATTCCAGGCATGCAATATTATATCTGCACTCAGGGAAGTTTATCCAACAAGAAATTAACTATTTACAATAAATTAGATAATGAAAGGAATTGAAAAATGAGTATTATATCATTAAATAAACCAGTATCAGGAAGTAATTTCCATTCGCCTTTTTTGCCTGAAAAAGCTATCGATGGCATAATTTCTCCCACAGGCAGATGGGTAAGCTCTGTTCTACCCGCCTGGTTGTCAATTGACTTACAAAATAATTATTATGTAATCCAATATAGTCTAATGCTCATGGGCAGTGTAGGATGGAGTCCGTGGAATTATAACATAAAAAGCTTTAAGCTCCAGGGCAGCCTTGATGGGGGAACATGGTTCGATATGGATATTGTATCCAACAATACAGACAGTACCATTAATAAGAATATTACTCCAGCCTGGACAAGGTATCTGAGAATTTATATAACAGAGGGACTTAATTGCAATAAGCAGGTATCATCTATTGTGGATTTTCAGGCTACTGAGCCTGATAATGTGCCATTACTCTCCGGTCTGACTTCCAGTGCTGGAACCCTTAGCTCTGTTTTTAATAGCCGTAATCTTATTTATTCCATTAATGTAGAAAACGCTACAAGCGCTATCGCCTTTACACCAACAACTTCACAAACAGGTATGGAAATAAAGGTGGGCAATAATACTGTAAATTCAGGAGTTAAATCACCTCCGATAGAACTGGCTGTAGGTTCTAACACCATTAATATTACGGTGAAAAATGGTGCAATAACAACAACCTATGCTGTTATTGTCACAAGAACGGGATTAGCGTCCTATTTAAATAGTATTGAAATTAAGGATGATTCAGATGATATAGTGGTTTATAATCCTGCATTTTCTAAGACAATATTTAGCTATACAGCTACGGTTAGTAAATTTACGACAAGTGTTTCCTTAAAGCCCTTGTCAGAAGATCCGGCTGCAATTGTCAAAGTTAATAATGTTATTGTATCAAGAGGACAATCTTCTGCCGCAATTACTTTAAATACAGGACCTAATACAATTACTATCTCTGTAAATTCGAGCAGTTACATTATTGTTATTACCAAACAATCATAACATAACATGTATTTCAATCTCAGAGTTTAGTAAATGATAAAAACCTTTGGCCTGGCTTCATCAGTTCAGGCCAAAGGTAAAAGTAATGTCTCAGAATTAAATGAGCGAAAGTCACTGAAGGTCAGCTCAAAATCATAGAAATGTTAACAATTCCCAATAGTTGACAGTAAAGCCTGTCCAAAAACGATTTTTCCGGTATAATTATCACTTTTGCCATGAAAAAAAATATAAACATTCTGATATGCTCAGTTATACTGATGATTATGCCTGTAATCACCACAATGTCTACGTTACAAGCACAAATCTGGTATACGGTTGATGGCGGCGGCGTAAATGGAATTAATTCGTCAACTGCTACAACTGCTACAGTTCCTTCAGTAGCTGTTTATAACGGAAATTTATATGCTATATGGTACGAGTTGTTATCCGGAGTTGATCAAATACATATTAAGAAATTTAATGGTTCCGGTTGGACTGATGCAGGTTCATCAGGTTCCCGGCTTAATTCAACTAATACTGGCGTCGAAAACCCTAAACTGGTATCCTGTAATGGCTATCTCTATGCCGCATGGAAGGAAAATGATAATGGAATAAATAATATACATGTAAGAAAATACGATGGCGCTACATGGTTCGTAACACAGAGCTATACTATTGGGGATGGCAGAAATAATATTAATCGTAATGCATTGTCCAATGGAAAAGACGTTGATTTATTTTCATATAATAATGAATTATATGCTGCATGGCTGGAGGAAGATGGAGATGGTACATCACATTGGCAATTACGGATAGCTAAATTCGATGGAAGCCTTTGGACAATTGTTGATAATGGTGGGACATATGGTTTGAATTATAATCCGGAATATGATGGCTGGCATCCAAGATTTGGAATGCATAATAATCAATTATATGTGGCATGGACTGAAGTCGATGCAAGCGGGATAAAACAATTACGAGTCAAACGTTATGATGGTGGCAGTTCATGGACATCGGTAAGTGGAGGAACAAACGGATTAAACTATGATCCTGCCCAATCAGCAGAATCGCCATTTCTTGTTTCTTACAAAAATACCCTCTACTTGTTCTGGTATGAATTTGATAATGTTACGACTTTTAAACTTAAAGTTCGTGTAAAACAATATAATGGAACTAACTGGTCTACGACTCTCGATGGAGGATTTGGATTGCATTATGATCCTGTCAGGGCAACATTGAGCCCTTCTGGTTTTTCATATGATAATTTATATTTATCATGGGAGGAAAATAAACCTCCATATCAGATTCGGGTAATTTCTTATGACGGAACAACAAAAAGCTTTTTGGATGGAAATACTCCGATTGGTATTAACGCGAATATTCTGATGAGGGCACATAATCCGGAATTAATAATATATAAAGGGGACTTATATGCTCTTTGGAATGAAGACAATGGAGGATCTGACTTTAATCAACAGATAAGAGCAAAGAGGTATTTTTTACCTCCAATAGTGGAATCCGTTACTGTACCTGCATATAGCACTTATATTGCAGGGCAAGCACTGACTTTTACAGTCACTTTTAGCAAAGATGTTGTTTTATCTTCAGGAGCGCCTTCTATTCCTATTACATTGAATACCGGAGGTACAGTAAATGCAAATTATACCGGTGGCAGCGGCACAAATACGCTGACATTCAGTTATACTATTGCGTCTGGAAATGAAGATAACGACGGTATTTCCGTGGGTACTGCAATCGCGGGGGGGGTATTAGTAAGTGAAGATGCAACGCCTCTTACAGCTGATCTTACATTGTATAATACCGGCAGTACAACAGGTGTGAAAGTGGACGCAAAGGCGCCAACCATAAGCATAAGTTCAACTGCCGGTAACCCCACTAATTCCCCGACCATTCCGATAACAATAACTTTCAGCGAATCAGTGACAGGTTTTAGCGTGGGAGACATAAGTGTAACCAATGGGTCAGCAGGAAGCTTTAGCGGTAGCGGAACAACTTACACTGCCAGTATCACTCCCTCAGGACAGGGTACTGTAACTGTTAATATAGCCGGATCAGTGGCACAGGATGCTGCAGGGAACAATAATTCTGCAGCAACAGCATTAACAAGGGTATACGACAATGTTGCGCCAACGGTAATCATTAGTTCTGGAGCCACCAACCCAACGAATACTTCTCCCATACCGGTTACAATCACTTTCCTTGAATCTGTGAGTGATTTTGTTGCGGGTGATATTACAGTTGGCAATGGAACCAAAGGAGCCTTAAGCGGTAGCGGTACTTCCTATACTATTAACATCACACCTTCGGGAGAGGGAGCAGTAACCATAGATGTTGCAGCCGGAGTGGCCCATGATGCTGTCGGCAACGCCAATACGGCAGCTGCTCAGTTAAGCCGTACTTATGACAGCCAAGCGCCGTCTGTAAGCCTCACTTCAACAGCTGGCAACCCGACAAATTCCTCTCCTATCCCGGTTACAATCACTTTCCTTGAATCTGTGAGTGATTTTGTTGCGGGTGATATTACAGTTGGCAATGGAACCAAAGGGCGTTAAGCGGCAGCGGTACTACCTATACTATTAACATCACACCTTCGGGAGAGGGCGAAGTAACCATTGATGTAGCAGTCGGAGTGGCCCATGATGCTGCCGGTAATGCCAGTACGGCAGCTGCTCAGTTAAGCCGTACTTATGACAGCCAGGCGCCGTCTGTAAGCCTCACTTCAACAGCTGGCAACCCGACAAATTCCTCTCCTATCCCGGTTGCAATCACTTTCCTTGAATCTGTGAGTGATTTTGTTACGGGTGATATTACAGTTGGCAATGGAACCAAAGGCGCGTTAAGCGGCAGCGGTACTTCCTATACTATTAACATCACACCTTCGGGAGAGGGCGAAGTAACCATTGATGTTGCAGCCGGAGTGGCCCATGATGCTGCCGGTAATGCCAATACGGCAGCTGCTCAGTTAAGCCGTACTTATGACAGCCAGGCGCCGTCTGTAAGCCTCACTTCAACAGCTGGCAACCCGACAAATTCCTCTCCTATCCCGGTTACAATCACTTTCCTTGAATCTGTGAGTGATTTTGTTGCGGGTGATATTACAGTTGGCAATGGTACCAAAGGAGCCTTAAGCGGCAGCGGTACTTCCTATACTATTAACATCACACCTTCGGGAGAGGGAACAGTAACCATTGATGTTGCAGCCGGAGTGGCCCATGATGCTGCCGGTAATGCCAATACGGCAGCTGCTCAGTTAAGCCGTACTTATGACAGCCGGGGCCCATTGTCAGCCTCTCCTCTACAGCCGGCAATTCAACCAATTCTTCTCCTATCCCGGTTACAATCACCTTCACTGAACCTGTGAGCGATTTTGTTGCGGGTGATATTACAGTTAGCAATGGAACCAAGGGTGGTTTAAGCGGCAGCGGTACTTCTTATACTATTGATATTACACCTTCTGGACAAGGTTCAATAACAATTGATGTTGCAGTCGGAGTTGTTCACGATGCGATTGGAAATGCTAATTCTTCAGCTACGCAGTTGAGCCGTATTTATGACACTCAGACGCCAACAGTAAGTCTATCGTCTATAGCGACGGAGCCAACAAATTCATCCCCTATACCGGTAATAATATCTTTCAGTGAATCGGTCTCCGGCTTTGATGTAAGTGATATAACGGTTACTAATGGTACTAAAGGTAGTCTAAGTGGTACCAGTTCTTCTTACGCTATAAGCATTGTTCCTTCCGGCCAGGGTACTGTGACAATTGCAATACCGGGCTCAATTGCAACTGACGCTGCCGGAAACTACAATACAGCTGCAGCAGATTTTACTACAGTGTACGACAATGTTGCCCCATCAGTAAGCTTAAGCACAACCGCAAGCGATCCCACAAACACATTTCCTATCCCTGTTACAATATCCTTCAACGAATCTGTCACCGGATTCACCTCTGGGGATATAACAGTAACCAACGGTTCAGCTGGCAGCTTTAATGGAAGCGGAACAACTTACACTGCAGATATCACTCCTGCAGGAGCAGGTACGGTTATAGCAACTATAAATGGTTCGGTTGCACAGGATGCGGCAGGAAATAATAATGTTGCAGCTACATTCAGCGTAACCTATGTGCCTGCGCCGGATATTACCGGAACCATCCCCGGATCAAGGTGTGGCGCAGGTACTGTCGTTTTAAATGCAACAGCAAGTGCGGGAACCATTAACTGGTATTCTGCCGCGACAGGCGGGAGTAGTTTAGGTTCCGGCAATAGTTTTACAACACCCGGTATCAATATTACTTCCACATATTATGTTGATGCAACGGATAATGGTTATACTACGCCTTCCAGAACATCTATTGTCGCGACAATTAAGCCAATCCCGACTATAACAGGCGCTACCCCGGCTTCACGATGTGGTTCAGGGACAGTGACCTTAGAGGCTGCCGCGAGCGCAGGTACGGTAAATTGGTATGATGCTGCAACAGGCGGAAATAACCTGGGTACAGGCACGAGCTTTACTACTTCATCAATCGCCATAACTACCACGTTTTACACGGATGCTACCTTAAATGGTTGTACTACGGAAAACAGAACAGCTGTTATAGCTGCCATTAAGAATGTTCCGGACCAACCCTCGGTTATATCAGGTAGTACAAGTGTAACCGTAGGGATGAGTAAAGCTTATAGTATCACAAGCATTCCCGGTGTAACATACCAATGGACAGCATCAAATGGAACTGTATCAGGAACCGGCAACCAGGTGGAAATTACCTGGAATTCAGCCGGAAGCCAGACCATAATGGTAAAACCATCCAATGAATGTGGATTGGGAACAGCCAGGAATCTGAGTGTCACTGTGAACGAAGCGACTCCGCAGGTACCTGTTTTGTCTTCTCCTGCTGGTGGAGCAGTTAATCAA
Organism: uncultured Bacteroidota bacterium; assembly: GCA_963744745.1. Lineage (GTDB taxonomy): Bacteria > Bacteroidota > Bacteroidia > Bacteroidales > VadinHA17 > LD21. Next base: position 2,145,924 of record CAVUVD010000014.1, read on the forward strand.
CCTTTAGATTTGACTTTCACCTGGAGCAATACAGGCGCTGTAAGTTATAATCTTCAGGTTTCCGTTTTTCCCGATTTCGGCAGTACTGTAGTTGATCAAAATAACATAATGACAAATACTTATAGTATTAATTCAGGTTTATTAAATGTAACTAAGTACTATTGGAGGGTAAATGCTGTTTACTCAGGAAATACAAGTAACTGGTCAGAAACCTGGAGTTTTAATACCGGTGGTTATGTAGGTATTGAGGACGATATTATTAATCCGGTCTATAAGCTGTATCCTAATCCGGTTGTTGATAATCTGACTATAGAGAGTTCGATGGATAACAGCGGAGTTATTCTTATTTATTCTTATGATAAGAAGATTGTAATGAAAAGGTTTATTCAAAGCAGAATTGAACAGTTGGACCTGAGTCGTCTAAGCAGCGGAATGTACACTGTTATTATTACAAATGAGAAAGGAAGGGTAGTTCAGAAAATAATAAAGAAATAACGTTGCTTTAATGGTTATCTTTAAGATGCAACAGCAAATAACTTACTCAATGACAGCAGTTAATAAAATTGCTTTCTAAATGGGAGAAACTTTTTCCTTTATGATTTGTTGGTTTATATTAATATTTGTCATGATCATAATGGTGTATGGATAACACATTGTTATGGATCGGCTTTAATGTCTTTGTGATTATAATGCTTGCTCTTGACCTTGGTGTCTTTCACAGGAAAGCTCATGAGGTCAGTTTCAGGGAGGCCGTTATCTTCAGTGTGGTCTGGATAGTATTGGCATTGCTATTCAATTTGTTCGTACTATCCGAATTCGGAAAGACCAAAGCAGTAGAATACCTGACAGGTTACCTCATTGAAAAATCGCTCAGCGTCGATAACATCTTCGTTTTCGTGCTTCTTTTCAGTTCATTCAATGTTCCTCCTGCATATCAGCACAAGGTCCTTTTCTGGGGTGTCATTGGCGCACTTATCATGCGTGCCATCTTCATCTTTGCAGGTGTTGCCCTGATTGAAAGATTTCACTGGATTATCTATGTATTCGGTGTTTTCCTTGTTTATACTGGTATTAAGATAGCAAAGGAAAAGGGAACAAAGATGGATATCAGTGATAACAGGTTTCTAAAGCTTCTCAGGAAGTTTATACCTTTCACCAGGGAGTATCACGGACCAAAATTCTTTGTCAGGCTTGAAAGAAGATATGCAACTCCATTATTTCTTGTGCTGATCCTTATCGAGATTACCGACCTGATATTCGCCATTGATTCAATTCCTGCAATACTGGCGATCACAAGCGATCCATTCATCGTTTATACTTCGAACGTTTTTGCAATAATGGGATTACGTTCATTGTACTTTGCGCTCGCAGGTTCACTGAAATACTTCATTTACCTTCATTATGGCCTCGCACTGATCCTTATATTCGTTGGCCTTAAGATGGTGGCATCAGATTTTTTCAAGATCAATCCGCTGATATCGCTGCTTGTTATTACCGGCATTCTTGCTGTGAGCATTATCGCCTCTATTATCAAAGGCAAAAAGCTCCGGGATGCAGCTGAGGGGAAAAATGAAAGCAAGTCGACTGGCATGTGAATTCCGGCCCTATTCTCGCATACATTTTTATCCATCGTGATAACTCTTAATAAGAGTACCTGAAAATTGCCTGTAAATTCTTTTCAGATTTATACTTAATTATTCTAACTTGTGTACAAAATCTTCATTTTGATCCGCTTTCATTCTGTGACTGACGGTGCCGGAGGTTTTTACATGCCAGATTTATTCAAATATCTCGCTGCAGCGAAAATCATTAAAGAGATTTGCAAAAAATGCGAAGATTATGATCATCTTTATGGCGCATATGAGTAGTTGTGTTGTCCAAAAAAAGAAAAAAATTAACCAAATAATATAAAACAGATGAATATTAAGGTACCTGTAAGTGTATTGAAAAGAGTAATTATTCGCTCAGCCAATCGATTTGGATTTGACATAACAAGGCTCCCCCAAAGCTCTCCCTATATTCCTTCACAGATTCCTCCCCAGATCTCTCCACAGAGTTCTTCAATGGTTATGGAATATGAGCCAGTGAAACCACTCGCAACATATAGTCCATGGAACAAGGACAACCAGTTTCAGTCTCTTTTTGCTTCGATAGAAGGATTCACCCTGGTTGATAAATATAGGTGTTTTGAGCTGTGGAAACTGGTTGAGCAAACCGCAAAACTGAATAGCGGAAGCCTTATTGAGATTGGTGTCTGGCGTGGCGGAACAGGTGCACTCATTGCAAAGCAAGCGAAGAATTTCGGAATCAGAGACAGTGTTTTCCTCTGTGATACTTTTTCAGGTGTAGTAAAGGCGGGTGTAAATGATTCCGTTTACAAAAACGGAGAACACGCTGATACAAGTCTCCAAACTGTTGAAGAATTGATTCTCAAGCGAATGAATTTAGACAATGTGGAGTTATTAGCAGGCATTTTCCCAGAGCAGACAGGTCATTTGATAGAAGGCTTACAATTTAGATTCTGCCACATCGATGTGGACGTTTATCAATCAGCGAAAGATATTGTCGAATGGATTTGGAACAAGATGGTTCCTGGCGGAATAATAGTTTATGACGATTACGGTTTTAGTGGTTGCACCGGGATTACAAAATTTGTGAATGAACAAATAATGATAAAAGATCGATTTATAATTCACAACTTAAATGGTCATGCAATCATTGTGAAGCTTCAGAATTGAGAAGACTGGCAATTTGCATTGATTTAGAAACATTGCAGGAATCTCAGATAGATTACAAAAAGTATTTATCAGCATTCAAAATGGCAGAAATACGAAGGAAATGACCCGTAAGAAAATAGCCTGAACGATTTGAATAGTATCACAATTCTCCCCTGACAAATCAAAGTACGGTGCAGGAGATTTAGAGATAAAGGAATTTCATAAAATTTGAGAGTTGATTTCTGAGAAATCATATTATCGAAAAATTAGAAGAATAAATTGTTGATTTAACCTGATAAACAAAACAGACAATAATATTCCTCCTTTATTGGTGCTGACTTTATTGGAGATGTATAAGTGTTAATATTTATTCTTTATCTCGCTGCTATGAATAAAATCAGAATCGAACGTATTTTCCATCGTAACCGGTGGAGATATGCAATTTTTACTCCCTATGACCGGGAAATTATGCAATTGATCCGAAGCATCCCGGGTATCAGATATAGTGGTACCCACAAATGCTGGTACACAGAGGAGAGCGAAGATTATTTGAAGATAATACTTAACACCTTTACCGGTAAGGCGGATGTTGATACTTCATTCTTATCTGCCAGTCCAGGCATGATGTCTTCTATTGAACATCCTGAGACAAGTACTTCTGATCAGTATGAAGAATTAGTCCTCCCCGCTCCTGTTGTCAATAGAAGTATCGGGGATGATCAGAGCAAAACTGTCCGGCATGAAACAGGCATTCCCGTGAAAACTAAAACATATTCTGTAAAGCAGTATGACCCTGTTGAGTTCAGGATCATTGAAGATAAGCTGATAATCAGGTTTACCGGTAAATATGATGGTGCCTGGATTGATGAATTGAAATCATATGGAAAACTTCATTATGACAAGTTTCACAGGGAATTTTATCTTCCCTGGTCTAAAATGAGTGTTGATTCATTGTCAGACTATTTTTCCGGTATCGGCGTTGAAGTGAGGGTCATTAAGAAAGTTGTAAGCCAGGAAACAAAAGAATCACGAAAAAGGTTTATTGAAGATCTGCAAACCAAGGAATTACCGGTAGAGAGTCTGAAAGCGATCAATGCTTTAAAGTTGTTTCTCGAAGATAATCGTTACAGCGTACGCACGGTAGAGTCATATACTTCGGTTCTGCAGATATTCTTCAGATATTTCAGTTCGAAGCGCCCTGACCAGATACGCCAGGAAGATATTTCGTACTTCATGAATGAATTCATCATAAAGAATGGTTTTTCGGCATCTTATCAGAATCAGATGATTTCTGCGATCAAGATGTACTATGAGATTTCAGGGAGAAGATGCATAGTGCCAGGATTAATTGAAAGGCCTCGCAGGGGGCGGGCTCTTCCTAAAGTCTTTTCAAAGGAAGAGGTGACAAGGATTCTGAATTCAGCCGGTAACACGAAGCATAAGCTGTTACTCTGGATAATTTATTCCTGTGGGTTGAGGCGTTCGGAGGTAACGAACATCCTTTTGACAGACATTGACAGGATAAGAAATATTATACATATACGTGAAGGCAAGGGCGGTGTTGACAGGATAGTTCCGGTACCTGACAGAGTATGGGCAAAATATGATGAGTATATGGAAAGTTTTCATCCTGTAAAATACCTTTTTGAGGGTCAAGGTGGAGGCCGGTATTCGAGTGAAAGTGTGTACAATGTATTCAGGAATGCGATGGGTAAGGCAGGAATAAAGAAAGAGGTAGGAGTTCACAGTCTGAGGCACAGTTTTGCAACCCATCTTCATGAAAACGGGTTGGATATCAGGTTTATCCAGGAGTTGTTGGGTCACAAAAGCACGAGAACGACAGAGATATATACTCATGTCAGCCGCCGGAACCTGGCCATTATCAAGAGTCCAATCGAAGATTTGGATTTAAAATGAAAATATTCCAAAGAATCAGAATTGAAGCACATTTTAATCAAAGCAATAAAAACAAATAAACCTAACGCTATCCACCCGCGAAGGTAAATTAGTGTTAGTTTTTATAACGATATAGACGAGTTGTACGTAACGCGTGGTAACCCACGCATAGTCCACTGACCGTAAACTTTGACTGACAATTAAAAGCCTATGATAATTAACTTTGACTGCGAAAAATGCAGGCATAACTTCGATATAAGCATGCTTGCAATTGAGTTCGACCAATTTGGCGATCTTCTGCTTAATCCACTTCCGGAATGCCCAAGATGTGGAGCAACAGATGAAATGATCACCCTAAGCCATTCAGGACAGGAGAAAATCGAAGACATGATGTTCAGTAATGAAATTAAAACTGTCAAAGCCAATTATTCCAGTAGAAAGCTGTAAATTAGATACTGTTTATTTCCTGTCTGTTCAGTGTGGAAGAACACCAGGGAGTGTTTTAAACAGTATCGCTGCATGTGTGAATGTGCTGTTCATACAAACGAGCAACATAATTGGTTTGGCGAGAAGAAGTATCGTCTTGCACCTTTCTTTGATCAGTGGTGGGATGAGTACTGCAAGCATCCAAACCATTTTATCCAGCCTGAGCAGTACAAAGCAGTGAAGGATTTGCGCTCATGCAGAACGGCAGCGCTTGGTATTGACGTGTATACCTGTCCTGAATGCGGAGATATAACAGAGGTATATCACAGTTGCAAAAACCGGTTTTGTCCCACCTGCAGTTGGAACGATACTGTAAGATGGGCAGAGAAGGTTAAAAGAAACATGCTTAACATTCCGCACAGGCATGTTGTTTTTACACTACCTCACCAGCTTAACTTCCTTATTCAGAGAAATAAATTTATCCTACTGAACACGCTCATGCAGACTTCAGCCGAAGCCCTAAAAGACTGGATGGATTACAAATATGGCTTAAAACCTGGCATTATATCCGTTCTGCATACTAGCGGGGAAAACAAGCATGCTCACTTTCACACTCATATGATCTTATCCTGGGGAGGAATCAATAAAGACAGGACTCTTCAGCCGATAAAAGGGAAATTCGTTAAGTACGACTATATAAAAGACAAATTCAGGAAGTTTTTTGAAGAGAAACTAACCGATCTCTTTGTCTCTGGTAAACTTGATCATCCTTTTAGGGACATTGAAGAGTTTAAACAATTTCTGGTAAGAGTAAATAACAAAAAATGGATAATACATTTTGAGGAGCCGATTGACACACCAGAAGCTGTTATCAGATACATCGGGCGGTACTCCAAACGTGCATGCCTGAGCGAATACAAGATAACCATGATGGAAGGAGAATTTATTGGATTCCGTTACAAGGACTACAAAAAGAAAGATTTTGAGGGGAAACCAATGGAAAAAGAATGTGTGCTTAACTACCGCGAATTTTTTCCTCTTTTGTTACAACATGTCCCCTTGCCCAGATTCAGACTGGTTAGGTATTATGGGATCTATTCCAACCGGGGACATCTACCCAAAGAGTATTTCAGTAATATAGATGACACAAAAATAACCTGGAGATCGTTGCAGCAGTCTGAAACAGGGCAAGACCCGCTTCTCTGCCCGCATTGTAAGATCATGAAAATCTATACACATTCAGTAGCAGAAAGCAGTAAGGGATCATTTATATATTTCAATCTGGAATTACGGATTGATCCTAATGCGACATTCTTAGAGAAAGTCGCTTGAGGGAAAATTCGTGGGATAACTATACCCTGACGTGAAAAATTGACAAAAAATGACGATTTCGGGCTTTGATAACATGATTTTTAAAGAGAAAAATCTCTTTTCCGATAAGAAATCGAATATGATTTGTGACTTCGAGACAACGCCTGCTGACAGATTAAAAATTGAAATTCCTATAAATAAGAAAAAAATAAGCGCTACGCACAACACGGACGGTAGTGTTAATAAACTTGTCACAATTTTTGCGATTTATTCCTGCTTTCCAGAGAGTTTATCGTGGTCGTTAAACCCGGATACGCTCATCTGCCCGCTTCCAAACTTCTGTACCGTGAGTTATTTATCGCTCCCGCCGGTAGTTTGTACCGCGATACTGCACCAGTGGCCTTCACCAAATTCTGCACCGTGACTCAATTTCGGCCACTTAGAAAGTTTGTACCGCGATTACGCCATCACGCAATTAAAATTGTACCATGATGGCAAAAATTGCGCCATGCTTCGCTCCCGACGGCCTTAGAGAACTTGTCATACAAAACGTGTAATCCGTGAGACGGCCTCTGGTCGACTCAGCAACGTTTACTAACACTAACCGCCGGGCCGTTGTACGTAACGCGTGGTAACCCACGCATAGTCCACTGACCGTAAACTTTGACTGACAATTAAAAGCTATGATAATTAACTTTGACTGCGAAAAATGCAGGCATAACTTCGATATAAGCATGCTTGCAATTGAGTTCGACCAATTTGGCGATCTTCTGCTTAATCCACTTCCGGAATGCCCAAGATGTGGAGCAACAGATGAAATGATCACCCTAAGCCATTCAGGACAGGAGAAAATCGAAGACATGATGTTCAGTAATGAAATTAAAACTGTCAAAGCCAATTATTCCAGTAGAAAGCTGTAAATTAGATACTGTTTATTTCCTGTCTGTTCAGTGTGGAAGAACACCAGGGAGTGTTTTAAACAGTATCGCTGCATGTGTGAATGTGCTGTTCATACAAACGAGCAACATAATTGGTTTGGCGAGAAGAAGTATCGTCTTGCACCTTTCTTTGATCAGTGGTGGGATGAGTACTGCAAGCATCCAAACCATTTTATCCAGCCTGAGCAGTACAAAGCAGTGAAGGATTTGCGCTCATGCAGAACGGCAGCGCTCGGTATTGACGTGTATACCTGTCCTGAATGCGGAGATATAACAGAAGTATATCACAGTTGCAAAAACCGGTTTTGTCCCACCTGCAGTTGGAACGATACTGTAAGATGGGCAGAAAAGGTTAAAAGAAACATGCTTAACATTCCGCACAGACATGTTGTTTTTACACTACCTCACCAGCTTAACTTCCTTATTCAGAGAAATAAATTTATCCTACTGAACACGCTCATGCAGACTTCAGCAGAAGCCCTAAAAGACTGGATGGATTACAAATATGGCTTAAAACCTGGCATTATATCCGTTCTGCATACTAGCGGGGAAAACAAGCATGCTCACTTTCACACTCATATGATCTTATCCTGGGGAGGAATCAATAAAGACAGGACTCTTCAGCCGATAAAAGGGAAATTCGTTAAGTACGACTATATAAAAGATAAATTCAGGAAGTTTTTTGAAGAGAAACTAACCGATCTCTTTGTCTCTGGTAAACTTGATCATCCTTTTAGGGACATTGAAGAGTTTAAACAATTTCTGGTAAGAGTAAATAACAAAAAATGGATAATACACTTTGAGGAGCCGATTGACACACCAGAAGCTGTTATCAGATACATCGGGCGGTACTCCAAACGTGCATGCCTGAGCGAATACAAGATAACCATGATGGAAGGAGAATTTATTGGATTCCGTTACAAGGACTACAAAAAGAAAGATTTTGAGGGTAAACCAATGGAAAAAGAATGTGTGCTTAACTATCGCGAGTTTTTTCCTCTTTTGTTACAACATGTCCCCTTGCCCAGATTCAGACTGGTTAGGTATTATGGGATCTATTCCAACCGGGGACATCTACCCAAAGAGTATTTCAGTAATATAGATGACACAAAAATAACCTGGAGATCGTTGCAGCAGTCTGAAACAGGGCAAGACCCGCTTCTCTGCCCGCATTGTAAGATCATGAAAATCTATACACATTCAGTAGCAGAAAGCAGTAAGGGATCATTTATATATTTCAATCTGGAATTACGGATTGATCCTAATGCGACATTCTTAGAGAAAGTCGCTTGAGGGAAAATTCGTGGGATAACTATACCCTGACGTGAAAAATTGACAAAAAATGACGATTTCGGGCTTTGATAACATGATTTTTAAAGAGAAAAATCTCTTTTCAGATAAGAAATCGAATATGATTTGTGACTTCGAGACGACGCCTGCTGACAGATTAAAAATTGAAATTCCTATAAATAAGAAAAAAATAAGCGCTACGCACAACACGGACGGTAGTGTTAATAAACTTGTCACAATTTTTGCGTTTTATTCCTGCTTTCCAGAGAGTTTATCGTGGTCGTTAAACCCAGATACGCTCATCTGCCCGCTTTGCAAATTTCTATACCGTGAGTTTGTTATTGCTCCCGATGGCAGTTTGTACCGCGATACTGCACCAATGTCCATTTACCAAATTCTGCACCGTGACTCAATTTCGGCCACTTAGTAAGTTTGTACCGCGATTACGCCATCACACAATTAAAAATGTACCATGATGGCAAAAATTGCGCCATGCTTCGCTCCCGACGGCCTTAGAGAACTTGTCATACAAAACGTATAATCCGTGAGACGGCCTTTGGTCGACTCAGCAACGTTTACTAACACTAACCGCCGGGCCGTTAGCGTTCATTTCTAGTCACTTACAATGGCTTTCCATTGACAATAACAGCATGAATATAACTAAACGAACGCTAACCCATAAGGTACTTACAACAGGATTTCTTTTAGGGAAAGATATATCCATTTACATAGGTGTAAATTAGATTACATTTCATAGTATCAAATTCTTTTAATTTACCGGACAAAACTCTTATTTTATGAAGACTTCTGCCAAATTTTATTTCTTGATTGTAATAGAAATTTTTATCTGTTTTTTGTTTTTATGCGGCTGTATATCCTGTAATAACAGCAGTAAGGTTGTTGCGGGACCACCATATACCATTTTTTGGGAAAAAGAAATTGACAATATTCAGCTAACCAACTTAACTGAGATAGGGAGTACAATTACCTATGTTCCATTAGAAACATCAGAAAAAAGTCTATTGGGAGATTTTCTTCAAATAAAAGCTTCAAATTCTTTCATCACTGTTAGTGACAACCAGTGTAACGTTCTTATGTTTGATGATTCCGGAGTTTTTTTGAGGCAAATAACACGAAAAGGCCGTGGCCCTGGAGAGGTTTCTTTACTTGTACGGGATTATTGTTTTTCCTTTGATGGTGAAAAAATTTATATATTGATAGAAAATAATAGATGTCTGGAATATGATGTGGAAGGTAGATTTCTGGATTCATACAAATTGGATTCAATACCCTCTCAAATGTTGCCGTTACGCGAAAACTTGTTTGTTTTTTTATACTAAAAATTATCCTACTAATCCCGTCAAACAAAGTTTGATTATATCTGATTTGAACAACAATATTCAAAAAACGTTTAGAAACCACAATAAAAGGATTAATATACCTTATATGGGTACTCCAGGAGTGCCATTTTATTCATATCAGGGAGAAATAAGATTTAAAGAACTAGGAAGCGATACTCTTTTTACAGTTTTTGAAGAGGAATTAATATCGTACGCTGTTCTAAGTTTAGGAAAAAAAAAGATGAATTTGGATATTCCTGTTAACCCTGGCATGAGTGATAATCCATTGGAGCAAGAAGGAAAGATTTGGGTGCGAGATGTTTTTGAAGATGTTGATAATATATATATTGGATTTATGAAACACGACTTTCATAATATGCTTTTTGGATACTACAATAAACAGAGTAATGGAGTAAAAGTAATAGGAGAAGATGGTTTTCAAAACAACATTGATGGCGGCCTGCCCTTTTTTTCCAAAGTTTGTTTACGATGACAACATTTTGGTAAGTTGGGTAACCGCTTTTGATTTAGGAGCATGTCTTGAATGGTAATGTTTCGGAAAAGAGGAGGTTGTATGGTCAAAAGTATGATGATTTGGTAAAATTGGCAAATAGAGTTGACGACCAATCTAATCCGGTAGTAGTTATTGTTAAAAAATAACCAATATGCAACATTCGCTGATGATGTTCAGTATTTTGCAAAATATGTTGCATTTATTGCATATTCCTATAACCAAAATGCGATTGCAGCAATTGATAAGTGAACAAATGTATCATGATTCAATACGAACGATAACAGAAGAAATGGGGACTTCTGGAGCAGATTGTTACCTCGCGGAGACAATATTTACATTAACAGAAAATGATTTAATAAAATTTGTCAGGATCGAGATGAATTATGGATCACATGCGAGTCCTGGACTTTATAATAGAGACAATTTCAAGGATATAAAAATAAATACCGAAACGCTAACACGGACGGTAGTGTTAATAAACTTGTCACGGTTTTTGCAGGTGACGTGAACGCCAGCCCTCTAAAAACCGGAGGTTGAGTATGGGCCCGAATGCTTTTCTTCTTTTTGATCATTTTCACCGTATTGAATAGGGCTGGCAAGAAGAATTCGTTCTGATCGCTGTACCCGGATACGCTGATCCGTCCGCTCTGCAAGCTTCTGTACCGTGATTCAATTATCGCTTACGCCGGTAGTTTGTACCGCGATACTGCACCAGGTGGCTTCGACCAAAATTCTGTGCCGTGAGTTATTACTGACCTGCCCGAAAGTTTGTACCGCGATCGCACCGTAACCCAATCAAAATTGCACCATGACGGCAAAAACCGCACCATGCTTCGCTCCCGACGGCCTTGGAGAACTTGTCATACAAAAACTTGTAATACGTGAGACGGCCTCTGGTCGACTCAGCAACGTTTACTAACACTAACCGCCGGGCCGTTATGCTGCATATTCACCCTTCAATGAAACTCTCAGGAATGAAGAATATATTATTGATTCTTTTTGCTCTAATATCTTTTCAGGTATTTGGACAAATTTCAGTTAGAGGGAGAATTGTAGATAAGCAAGAAGGATTTGAAATACCAGGTGCCAATATTCTTGAAAAAGGAACAAAAAACGGGACTGTCTCTGATATTAACGGTTATTTTAACTTAGAACTGGCTGGTAAGAATCCAATTCTTGAAATTTCCTTCATCGGTTACAAGCCGCAAGAAATACAGATTGCAGATACAAATTTTCTTCTTATTAAGTTAAAATTGGATTGTCTGATTGATTTCTTTGACTATAATGACATTGGTATAGGAATTTCCTGTGGTGCTTTGAATTCTCCACTAGGTGGTTATGGATACTTGAACTTCGTAATTTTCAAGCTTATTGCTCTTCACGGTGGGATTGATTTTCAAATGGATTTGTCTCAAAATCAAAAGTTAGAAATGAATTTTGGCACTTTACATCTTTTTGCCGATTGTGGATATGATGGCGATCTTAATTTAAATTATCGTAGTATCGATAAAAACGACTTTACTTTCAACAGCTATGAAATTGAGGGCAGAATAAATTCTTCATATCCAAGAATATTTCATAATTATTCAACTTTATTTCTGGGATATGGGTTATCTGATTTGTCAAAGCCTTCGGCTGCATATAAAAATAATTCTGGTTTTTTGCTTGGATTTGGGACACGTTTTGGAAGGCCTTTAAATCTAAACATCAATCTAAAAACCATTTACTGGATGGACTTTTGGGAATTTCTTGGAGAGATTAAATGGCAATATAAACATCTTGAATTTTCGATAAATTATAACTTGATAGATAGTTACGATGAGATTAACTTGAAATTTGGATATATATTAAACTATTAAAATACGCATCATAACACGGACGGTAGTGTTAATAAACTTGTCACAATTTTTGCGTTTTGTTCTTGCTTTCTAGAAAGTTTATCGTGCCCGTTGTACCCGGATACGCTCATCTGCCCGCCTTGCAAAACGTCTGTACCGTGATTCAATTATCGCTCCCGCCGGTAGTTTGTACCGCGATACTGCACCAGCGGCTTCGAACCAAATCCTGCACCGTGAGTTAATACTGGTCGCCTGCAAGTTTGTACCGCGATTACGCCATCACGCAATTAAAATTGTATCATGATGGCAAAAATTGCGCCATGCTTCGCTCCCGACGGCCTTAGAGAACTTGTCATACAAAACGTGTAATACGTGAGACGGCCTCTGGTCGACTCAGCAACGTTTACTAACACTAACCGCCGGGCCGTTATGTGTAAGGTGTTGCCTTCCTGACACTTAGATAATATTGACATCTTACTCTACACATAAAATAGCAAATGATTTTCTATATATCAGGTCCCCCAACGCACAAGCAAGATTTGGCAGCCCGCCCCCGCGACAGCCCCCCGCTGCTGCCAAACACATGCTTTTTTGCCCATACATGATTTTTAAATAACAATGATTACGTAAATTTAAAGCTTGACTATCATAACTTTAACATAACATGAATTGGGATACTTTCCACACGCATGAAATTGATGAAAAGTATGTTTATCGTTATTTTTCATTCGAGAAACTGATTCATTTTTTAACTACTGGCTCGTTATATTTGGCTAGACTAGATCAATTCGAAGACAATCTTGAGGGAATTTCTCCCTATGAAATTAACGAAATCCGTTATGGGTTAAAAGCAAAAGACAGACCAAAGAATCCAAATCCTGGGATTCCTGAATTTGTCAGGAATGGGCAGGTTGAAAGAGCAAGGAATTCTCTAAATGAAATTCAAAGAAAACTCTGCGTCCTACAAAAGAAAAGATTTGTAAGTTGTTGGTTTCTTGGTAATGTAGAATCAATTGGAATGTGGGATTTATACGCTTCTTCTGGTTTTGCAGTTCGTTTTGATAGAGAATATCTTCAAAAAATAATTAAAGCAGGAATCAAATTTCCAGAAAATATCAAAACAGGAATAGATTTAATCGTCGTTGGTAAAGTAATTTATCAAAACTTTGATGACATGCTGACAAAAGAAAAACAATCCTTATTAAAATATTCAGTATTTAGAAAACATCACTCGTTTAAGCATGAAGAAGAATATAGATTGATAGGATTTTATACAGATATTGTTGACTATATTGGAGTAGAATATAAATTAGGAGCAATTCAGGACCTTGAATTCGAAATATTCGCTAACCCTAGGATGAATGCTCTATCTTTTAGTACATATTCTGGTATAATTAGAAATTATTCAGAAAAACATAGTTTATTAGCCTCAAAACTTAAGATTTGGTTAGAATTGAGAAATATGAAATTTAAATAAAATTTGGTCACAAAAATGTGATTCTTTAAAATTTCTTTATTTAACCTAAACTTTTAACATTACATGAAAAAAATATTCAATATCCTGATATTTATTTGTTTATCAAAGACAATTATAGCCCAAGATGCAAGAATAATTTACAATAATACGGTGAGTTCTACTGTTACGATTGAAACTGACATTGGTTTAGGATCAGGATTTTTTGTTAGTAAATACGTTATTGCGACAAATTATCATGTCATCATTGGGTCAAACGAAGCGTATTGTTATACTAATAATTCTTCCACAAAATATAGAATTGAAGGGTATTTGGCTGTTGACAAATCAGTTGATCTTATATTGCTTAAAGTATCAGGATTGGACAGATCAGCAATAAAATTCGCTTCAAGTTCTGTTTCTCCAGGTCAAAAAGTATATGTTATTGGCAGTCCAAAAGGTTTACCAGCATCAATATCGGACGGGATTATAAGCGGTCTTAGAGATTTTGATGGCAAAAAATTAATTCAAATTACGGCTCCAATTTCACCCGGAAGCAGTGGTGGTCCGGTTCTTAACACAAATGGAGAACTGATAGGAGTTTCGGTAGGACAATATGAAGATGGACAAAATTTAAATTTTGCTATTCCAAAATCAAATTTGGAATTATTATTAAAAAGGCAGAACTCATCACCCCTTCCAATTGCAAAACTTGATGACAAATTTGGGTCTTTCACAGATCAACGTGATGGACAAACCTATAAGACAGTAAAAATTGGTAACCAAGTATGGATGGCTCAAAACCTAAATTATGCCTCAAATCAAGGAAGTTGGTGTTATAATGATAATAACGTGAATGGTACTCGATTTGGTAGATTGTACACATGGCGAACTGCAGTTTCAGCATGTCCGGTCGGTTGGTACTTACCCTCAAATGATGATTGGCATGAATTAGCCTTAGTCCAAGATCCAGACGCTGTGAACGAAGGCACAGAAAGTTTAATAGCAGGAGAAAAACTTAAAAATATTACAGGATGGGACAGTCCCAACACCGGGACTACCAATAAAAGTGGCTTTTCGGCTCTTCCAGGGGGTTCTCGTAATTATGAGGGCGTTTACAAATGGGCTGGCAGCTATGGTAACTGGTGGAGTTCTACGGAGTATAAGTCATATGCCATGTGCCGTAGTATGAATAATAATGACAGCAAATTAACATCTTTCATCTTCTCTAAGGATGCTGGTGATGGATTTTCCGTGCGTTGTATCCGGAGTAATATTTTAACAGATCATGATGGAAACGTTTATAAAACCTTCTTAATAGGAACCCAAACCTGGATGGCTGAAAATCTAAAAACCACGAAGTTGAATGATGGAACATCCATCCCACTTGTAATTGATACAACATCTTGGAGCAATCTCGCTACTCCGGCGTATTGTTGGTACAACAATGATCCAGATTACAAAAATCCTTATGGAGCTCTGTATAATTGGTATACTGTAAATACAGGTAAGTTGTGCCCAACTGGTTGGCATGTACCAAGCGATACAGAATGGACCATGATGACAAACTACCTAGGAGGAGAAAGTTTGGCTGGTGGCAAGCTAAAAAGTACTTCAGGGTGGAATAATCCCAACACAGGAGCCACGAATGAAACAGGCTTTACTGCAATTCCAGGAGGCAATCGCATCAGTAGCCCTGGCGCATTATTCTACGGACTCGGCGACATGGGTTGTTGGTGGACTTCCGAGTCCATTGATGACTGGGCCACCAACCGGCTTATTTATTCCAATAGCAGCCGTGTTCAAAAGTTCTTTCGAAGCCTAATAGGTGTGGTTTGTCTATTCGTTGTGTCAAGGATTATTAAGTAATTTTATTCAATTTAGAATGTGGTTACTAAGAAATAAAAACATTGAAAACAAAAAATTATGAAACTACTTGAGGTAACAATTAAAAAATTCAGAAACATCATTGACTCTAACCCTGTAAGAATTGAAGACGATATTACATGTCTTGTGGGAAAAAACGAATCCGGAAAAACTTCTTTTCTGCATTCACTCTATAGATTAAATCCGTATAGACCGAATGTGAAATTTAAAGTCGAAGACCAATACCCGGCTTGGCTAGAAAAGAAAGATAGAATGAAGGGGGATAATTTGGATGATTTTAAACCTGTTACAGCAAAATTTGAGATGACGACTGAAACAAAAAAAGAGGTTGAATCAATTTTTGGTGAAGGGGTTTTAAAAGATGGAGTACTGACTCTGGAAAGGACATATGGTGATAAACTTTCTTATACTTTCAATCTGGATTTTAAGGTCGCTCTAAAAACTATTCTTAAAGATTTGACTTTTTCAAGAGAAACAAGGGCCGAGATTTCAAAACCAGAAATAGTTTATATTCAAGACCTAAAGAATGCAGCTTTAGCAATAACTCTTCCTGAAGATAATGTAAAAGATAAAGAAGGAATTGCCGTATTACTTGAGAGAATAAAAAAGATTTATGGAGATAATTCACTGAGACAGTCAGTGTGGCTGAAGATACAACCAAAAGTTCCGAAGTTCATTTATTTTGATAAGTATAGTACATTACCCTATACTGTAAAAATTAAAGAACTTTTGCAAGCTGATAAAGCAACTCTCAAAGATGATGAATTGACCGCATTAGCTCTTTTAAAAATGGCAGGTGCAGAGGATGATTATTTACTTAATCCAGATTATGAAAGAAGAAAAAGAGAGTTGGAAAATGTGGCAAATGCTCTTACACTAGATGTACTTAAATACTGGAGTCAAAATCGTGAATTGCGTGTTGCACCAGACATTGAGAAAATAAATAAGAATACGCCTAATGGACAGGTTAGTGTCATAGATGAACTTAAGATTCGCATCTGGGACAATAAACATTTTCTATCACTTCCATTTAATGAGCATTCTACTGGATTTCAATGGTTTTTTTCATTTCTAGCAGCTTTTTCAGAATATGAACACAAAAATGAACCTGTTGTTATTTTACTAGATGAACCAGGACTAGGTTTACATGGCCGAGCACAAGCTGATTTTTTACTCTTTATTGAAGAACGCCTAGCAGATAAAAGACAAGTAATTTATTCAACCCATTCACCATTCTTAGTGCAACCAAATCATTTGGAAAGAGCAAGAATCGTTGAAGAAAAAGATCGACATGCAGGAACGAAAATTACAGAGGATGTTTTTACATCTGACCCTGATACATTATTCCCACTTCAGGGCGCTCTCGGATATGATTTAGTTCAGCATCTTTTTATTTCTAAAAACAATCTAATCTTGGAGGGTACCTCTGATTTTGTCTATCTAACCATTATTTCGGATTTTTTACGTGATAGTGGCCATAAGTTTCTTGATGAAAAATGGTCGTTGGTTCCAGTAGGAGGTGCTGATTTAATTCCAACTTTTGTTGCTTTGTTAGGTAACCACCTAGATGTAACGGTGATTGTTGATTCAAGGAAAGAGGGTCACCAAAAACTTTCCAATCTTGCATCAAATGGCTACCTCAAGGACAAGAGAATTATAACTATTGGAGAAATCATCTCAACAAAACTTGCTGACATTGAAGACCTTTTTGATGTGACAGATTACTTAGAGATTTATAATAAGGCTTTTAGTAAAAACGTCCAAGTTACGGATCTAATTGGGACAGATCAAATTGTGAATAAGATTGCGAGATTTGAGAAAATTGATCGATTTGATCATGGAAAACCTGCAGATTATTTTCTCCGAAATAAATTGGATATTTTATCAAAACTTTCACCAGCGACATTGACAAACTTTGAAAATTTGATAATAAAGATAAATATGACTCTTGAGAAATAAAAAAAAATCTATCTGACAAGTTAATCAATATTGGCGTGCACATTTGCAGCTCCCTCATAGCCAGCCTTTATCCAAAAGCTGCAAAAGAGCTTGCCAGTTCCACCTCTACGATACGACAAG
Organism: uncultured Bacteroidota bacterium; assembly: GCA_963744745.1. Classification (GTDB taxonomy): domain Bacteria; phylum Bacteroidota; class Bacteroidia; order Bacteroidales; family VadinHA17; genus LD21. The sequence continues at coordinate 2,163,613 of CAVUVD010000014.1, forward strand.
ACTGAAGACTTGACAAGATAGCTCACTTCCATCCTGACAGTTTTAAAATTTACCCTACACATAACACGGACAATAAAAGTCATTTTTTTGTCACAATTTTTGCAATTTGCTCCTGCTGTTAACAAAATAACACTTAGCCGTAAACCCGGATACGCTCATCTGCCCGCACGCAAACTTCTGTACCGTGACTCAAAAGTGGCTTCGATCCAACTTGTACCGCGAAACTGCACCAGTGCCTTCGAACCAACTTTCTGCACCGTGACTCAAAAGTGGTCGCCCTTAGTTTGTACCGCGATCGCGCCAGCACGCAACCAGTTTGTACCTGGACGGCAAAAATTGCGCCATGCTTCGCTCCCTACGGCCTTTAGTAAATTACTGCTTTAACAAACCCTGATCATTCTGCCGACGGCCTTCGGTCGCTCAGCACCAAAAACGACTTTTATTGCCGGGCCGTTAGGTTTCAAAACGGGGCATCCCCATCTTTCCGATAATTATATTTTTTCTGAAGCTCGACAAATCATCTATCAAATAAACCCGTTTCGTTAACCTAACGGCGGCCTGAAAGAATATTATGTTTAATTTAATCGAATAATACATCAAAAAAATTCTTAGTTATATTATAATATATATTACAAGGTCTCATCCGTAGGGTCGGGAGGGGAGGGCGACAACACCGAATCGGCGGTCATAACCCCTCAGAGCACAGACTCGGACGACAACGAGGGCAACAACTCCTTGCTGTTCCTAGGCATCGGCGTCCTGGCCATAGCCGCGGTCCTGGCCCTTTTGTTCGCAGTGAGGAGGAAAAAGCAGTAACCTCACAGGGGTCTGAACGGCCGGTTTCACCGATGTCACGGAGCCAGGCAACGAGGCATTTTATAGTAAATGCTGCGTTGCGAATCCAGCGACCGCATATTCGAGGTCGTGGAAGGTCACATTCATGGCAACTGCTAAGACAAAGGCGAAGAAAGGGAAGGCCGCACCCAAGAAATCCAAGGCCGAGACCAAACCGAAGAAGGTGGTCGAGGTCAAGCCAGAGGAGACCGTTGAGATGGTCGAAGAGAGCTGCTCCTGCGGGTGCGAGGGTGAGCATGAGCATGACCCCATCATGAAGAACCCGATGCGCTCCTACGTGCTCAGGGACATCTGGTACGAAGGTCTGAACCAGGTCATCGATGAGGAGGCGGCCCCAGAGGACAACAAGAAGGAGATGCTCTTCCTTACCTTGAGCAACGCCCTCCTGGACATGGTCATGGACATAGTACCGGCCGATGTGGGAGAGATATTGGCGGAGAACATCGATGATTTCCTCTGCATCACCATGGTCAACCGCGAGAACGACCTGGACCTGCTGCAGAAGTTCAAGGAGGACTTCGTGACCGAGAAGGGCGACACCTTCGAGGACGAGATCGAGCTGCAGGAGGCCCTTTCCGAGTTCGAGGAGATCTGGTGGAACAAGGAGCGCAAGGACCTCGGCGACAAGTCCCCCAATGAAGCGATCGCCGATGTGGCGGAACGTTACGACCTCTAGGATTAAATCGGTCTCACGACCTCACCTATCCTGGGCACGGCGGGGGTATGGCCACGATAACGACCTCGGCACCAGGTAAGGTGATCCTTCTAGGCGAGCACGCCGTCGTCTTCGGTCAACCGGCCATATCCCTTGCCATAGACCTTCGTTTGCAGCTGCGCATGATTCCAGGCCATCACAACAGCCTCAATGGTCACCCGTTGTCGGAAAGGACTCACCCTTACATCACTCACTGCATCAAGCACCTGTGGACCGGGGGCCCCCTGGAACTGGAGACCGTCTCGGCGTTCCCCTCAGGTTCCGGTCTCGGTTCCTCGGCCGCCGTGACCACCGCGATGCTGGCCGCACTGATGTCCGCCTCAGGGAACGAGATAACCCAGGAGAGCATCGCCCGCCACGCCTTCGAGGTGGAATCGGAGGTCCAAGGGCGCGCCAGCCCTATCGACACCTCCACCGCCACTCATGGAGAGGGCATTCTGATCGGTAGGGCTCCAGGACCGGATCTGCTCTGGCACATCTCCCGCGACGTGAGGGAATGGTACATCCACCATTGCTCCGTGCCCCGCATGACCCTCGTGGTCGGATTCACGGGGATCTCCTCCCCGACCGGTCCGCAGGTGGCGAAAGTGAGGCGATATGTGGAGCACAGCGGCTTCGCCCGAGAGGTGGTGGAGGAGATCGGTTCCCTGACTAAGGAGGGGCTGAGGTGCTTGCGCGAGCAGGACATGGTCGGTCTGGGAGAGCTTATGACCAGGGACCACAAACTTCTCGCCATACTTGGGGTTTCATGTCAAGCATTGGATAGATTGGTGCAGGCGGCCTTGCCTTATTCCTATGGGGCCAAGCTCACCGGGTCGGGAGGGGGGGGTAGCATGATAGCTCTGACCGATAGGCCGGAGCAGGTGGCCGAGGCGATAAAGAACAAGGGAGGCACGCCGTTCATCGTGCACACCGGCGTGCCTGGAGTAAGAAAGGAAATTATTTAGGCGCGGAGGTTCAGAGGAACTCCTCGAACTCCTTGACCAGTTCCGGGTGCCGTTCCTTGATGGCCTTGAGGAGGTTGTAGACCGACATCTTCTCCACCCCGACCTCGTTCAGCGTGTCGATGACACTGTCCAGGGTCTTGTCCGGCAGGGTCAGGAACTTCTCCTTGGCCATCCAGTTGCGCCACAGCTTGTTCTCCAGGTCGTCGCGCCACAAGGTCTCGTACTCCTGCAGCGCCGTCTCGGAGAAGTCATTGCCTTCGACGCACTTGGCCAGGACCTTTCCGGCATGCATGCCCGTCATGCAACCGTTGGCGATGCCGCCGCCGGTGATGGGGTCGATGACCCGGGCGGCGTCCCCGACGAGCATGAAGCCGTCCACCGATGCACTTGTCCAGCGGTGCGCGAGACCGAGACACGCTCCAGCGATCGCCTCGACCGGCTGACCGCATTTGAGGCGGTCATCCTTGGCAATGAACTTGTCCAGGTAGGTCTTGACCTCCCCTGGCTTCTTGAGCTTGGAAAGCAGAACGCCGATACCGACGTTGGCGGTGTCGTCGCCCTTGGGGAAGATCCAGACGTAGCCGCCCGGGGCCACGGAACCGATGATGAACTCGCAGTAATCCGGGTCGATGCTTGATGTTGGTCATGCGGTACTGGAAGCAGGTAGTGATGTCCCCCGCCTTCAGGCTGGTGTCGATGCCAGCCCATCGGGCCACCTGGGATTCGTAGCCGTCAGCGCAGACCACGCATCCCGCCTCGACGGCTCAACGGCTCGCCATATGACCTGGCCTTTGATGCCAATGACCTTGCCGTTCTCCTTGATGACGTCACGGCGGAGGTGCGCTTGAGCATGATCTCCGCGCCGGCCCTGTGCGGCATCGGCGGCCATGGCCTTATCGAAGAGGTGCCTCTCCAGCACCACGCCGACCTCGTTGCCCGGCCTGCTTCTCGTCGATCTGTAATACCTTTCCGTCCGGGGGAGACAATCTTGGCGCCGGAAACATCCGCCGAGACCCAGCTCCGGTCCACCTTGATCCCGACCTTCTCAAGGCCTTCCTTGATATGCCCTCGGCGCAGCGAAGCGAGTGCGCCGATCTCCTGGCGTCTTCTCGATCATCAGGACGCTGGCGCCGCCCTTCCGCGGCATGTCTGGCGGTCATGACTGCCGGCCGGGCCGGCACCGACGACCACAACGTCGTATTCAGTCTTCATTCCTTCACCTCCAGCTTGAGGGCACCGACCGGGCAGGTCTTGACGCAGCGGCCGCAGCGGTTGCAATTCGTCGTTGAACTCCAGGACGACGTCGTTCAGGTAGATGGCGTTCTGGGGGCAGGAGCCCACGCAGGCGCCGCAATGCATGCATTTCTCGACATTGACACTATCATCGATGAGCTCTCCTCCTCAGGTGTACTCGGTTCCCTTGGTCTTCCTCCACTCCTCCGATCGGGATGGCGAACTTCTTCTCCACCTCGGTACGGTAGGTCGGACCGCCGTTGTAGGCGCAGAACGGGATGATCCTCCCGTCCGGGACAGCGTAGTGGATGCAGCAGCGCTTGACCCTCTCGATGTCATAGTTGTAGTCGTCCTGGAAGTGCATCCCTCCGACGAACATCATGTTCCAAGAGAACTTGGCCAGGGACTTCTTCGAGCTCGTCGCCCAAGCACCGAGCTGCAGCACTTCAGGAACATCTTCAGTGTTCAGCCCTTCGGGCATCTTGCTCCTCGTCGATGTTGCGCTTCAAGCGCATTGTATGCTCTTGAGCTTGAGCGGGAACTTGACCTTGGCCTTCTCCGCCTTCACGGAATATCGTACAGTTCCTTGAACAAGGCCCTCCACATCCACGAACCTGGTCAGTGGAACGACCTTCCTTGTCCTTGACGAACAGGTAGGTGGCCAGTCCGCAATGCGGGTGGGCGGTGAAGGTGACCTTCTCCTCCCCCAGCAAGGCCGACGCTAGGGTGGAGATCGGAACGACGGAGGGCACTGGGTACCAGTCGTTCTTGCTATCGACCGTCCGGTCTGCTTCTCCAGGTCCTTGACCAGGTCGGGCAGGGTATAGCGCTGCTTCTCCCGCTCCTCCTGGTTGATGCGTCCGGTGAACGCCACCGGCTGGAAGTTGATGCCGCGGATGACGTCACGGTTCTTCAGGGCGAACCGGAATATCTCCCCCACCTGGTCGTCGTTGATGCCCTTCACGATGGTCGGCACGAGCACGATGGATGGCGGGTGCTCGATGGTCCCGCACGTTCTCGATGACCTTCAGCTTGATGGCGAGGAGCTTCTTGCCCCGGGCCGTGATGTAGATGTCATCCTTCAGACCGTCGAACTGCAGGTAGATGGTGTTCAGGCCGGCGTCGGCCGCCTCCCTGAGGAACTCGGGGTCCTCGGCGAACTTGATGCCGTTGGTGGCGGCCTGGATCTGGGAGAACCCGAGCTCCTTGGCCTTCGCGATCACATCGACGAACTTGCGGATAGATGGTCGGCTCTCCGCCGGAGAACTGGACGGCCGGGGTCGGGACCGGCCGCTGGGCCCTGAGGTTCTCCAGCATCTTGAGTGATCTGCTCGAAGGACGGGCTCGAACGACATAGCCCGCCTGGTTGGCGTTGGCGAAGCAGATGGGGCATTTCAGGTTGCAGCGGTTGGTCAGGTCGACGTTGGCCAGCGAGGTGTGGCTCAGATGAAGTCTGGCACAGGCCGCATTCGTTCGGGCAGACCTTGGCGTTCGGGATGGCCGGGTTGGTCACGCCCGACCCCATCATAGGCGAACTTCTCCGCCTTGAGGTACATGCTCGACGTCGGACCAGTAGATATCGGTGACCTTTCCGTGCTCTGGGCAGGTCTTTCTCCATCAGTACCTTCCCGTCCGACTCGAAGATCGTGGCCGGAATGATCTTCTTGCATTCCGGGCACAGGGAATCGGTCTTCTTGGGCAGATCCCTTATGCAGTGCACTTACCTTTGCAATCATTTATGCATCCCTTCGGAAACAGTAATTTTTAGATAAGATATAAAAATATTGTAGCACTATCTACTACAAAGATAGAGATGAATGTCATAGATATACTACGGCTGGATATGAAGGAGCTAGAGACCGAATACCGAAAAGTGGCCGCGGTCCTTGCTAAATTAGGGCTCACAGATTATGAAGCCCGTCTATTCACCGGGGCCGTGGTCAAGGGTCATGGGACGGCGGATGACCTGGCCGAGATGGTCATGGTCCCTCGTACCAGCGCCTACAAGGCCTTGCAATCCTTGGAGTCCAAGGGTTTCATGACCTCAAGTCCTGGCAGGCCCACCATCTATCATCCCACCGACCTTGAGGTGGTCCGAAAGGGTATCGTCTTAGAGATCGAGGAGACCTTCGATAAGCTGTCATCCGTGCGTGGACTGCTCTCGGAGAAAGGTACCCCTCAATTGATCTATACCATAACTGGACGGGAACGAGTGATGGCAAAGATCGGGGAGATGCTGGACGGTTCCAAATTCCGTTTTCTCATATCCAGCCCTATGATCCGAGAGATCCGGGCGGAGCATGGTGACCGGTTCAAGGAGGCGATGAAACGGGGAGTGGAGATAATAATAATCACGCTCCCCAACGTCAAAGTCCCGGAGGCCAGCACTGTGCATAGGAAGAAAGAGCTGATGGCCACTGACATCATCTCGGACATCAAGAGCGCTATGATAGCCTCACCTGCACTGGACCTATGTGGCTTCTCGGACAATCCTTTCATTGCCGAGCATTTTGAGAACTTCTTCCTCATGTCGCTCTCTGGGTCCGAATGAGATGTAAACTGAGTGTAGCTGCACCGGTTATCATACCATTATGCATCCCAAGTGTTGATGAGATACCATTTGACGATATGGAGGAAGGGAAAGGGCTCCTCCGCAAGACACAGTCCCAAAGGCGACGCCAGGGCACAGATGTCATTCTCCATGGTCGCTGTGCTCATTCTTTTGATCTCTAGCGTTTCCCTCGCCATGGTGAGCCAATCCCATAACGGGACCGAAGGCTCTTCGATATCCTCTTTACAAAGGATGGACGCTCTCTCCGAACAGGTCGCGAAGGAATGCGAGGCCGCGGCCTATACCTATGCCCTTGCCTTGGTCACCGATGGTACCTTGGACTGCAACTTGGTGCAGGCATATTATCCCACCTTCTTAGACCAGCAGCTCACCCATACATTCCCGAGGAATCTTGGTGGATATATCATTTCGGTGAATTGTTCCGACATTCATCTAGATGTCCTGACCATGTCCACAGGGGATTCCCTTGGTTTCGAGGTTGGATCGAATGGGACGTCTGGCACCGTCACCACTCCGGCGTATCTCACCCTTACTGGCATGATCAAGGTCAACGTGTCTCGCTCGATGGAATTCCTCGTGACCGACCATGACGTGGACCGAGGCGTCTATCTTCCCGCTCCTTTGTTGGAGGGGCGTCTGGACCGATATCAACACTTTACCGAGGGCGGTTCCTCTTTGCTCTGGAGGACGGTCCATTCCGAACTATCCGCCTTTTTACAGTTGCGACTCCTCACTTATGGTTCCATCGGTCCTAGGGCCATCGAGGATATTTTGACCGAAACGGACGCTAGGAACGCCTATGCCCTTGCCACCATTTTGTTGCAGGTGGCATGTTTTCGAACATGCGACCCTAAGCTGTTCGACTCTATTCATAGCCCCCGAAGGGGTCGATCTCGATGTTCAAAGCATGAAAGATCTGTCTGGAGACCACGGGGGACGTTGATCCGGCTGACATTTTTCTAAGACTTTATGGAATGGACGAGGTTTTTCCCTCGATGCTGCTCGCTCAAAGCCTTTACTCCAACGCGGACATGCTGGCCATGCGTTGGTTGGATTACCTCCGGGTGACCGATGCTCTGACAGCATTGGAGTCGGTGGTTGAGGCAGGACAGATCACTGGGGAGAGATTGTTGGGTCAGTTGCTGGGAAGGGACCTGACCGGGGAAAAGGCTCGTGATTGGTTGGAAGGTCTGTTGGATTCATCCGACATCGATGAGCTTGATTATCGCTATCTCTGTGAGTCCAGTCACGATATGGAACTATCAATCCAAGGGGTGGAGGTCGCTCTGCGAAATGCCACAGGTGGTTGGACCATGGTGAGGTTGGATGGCCTTTACCCAGTGGACTTCCGAGCCGTCGACATCTTCGATGAAGTAAGATGGGATGATTTTTACAACGATTACCGTAGGTCCACCTCTCAGCTCCTCCAATCGATCACATTATCGATCAAATCACTCGCGCTATCCCTTTCAGACGGTTTCACAGGGCCATTGGCCTTAACTTTGGACCCAACAGACGACATATCATACATCGAAGAGGTGGACCAATGGTCTCCAGATACGCCTTGGGGACGATGGGTGGTGGGCTTCAAAGGAATGCGAGCCGTCCTTTGACATGCTATCGGACCCTATGGGAGAAAGCTTCGTGAGCTATTTGGAAGAGAACTCCGACAGCATATTCGACCCCAATCGGACCGTGGACGAGGCCCTCGGACACATTGGCCATCAAAATGTTCCAGGGGATGGAACTCTCCTATCCGGAGATCAATGGTTCATATCGTTCGGTGAATCTTGGCCTTATCAGGCAATGCATCGGGATCAAGGTCGGATCAGGAATATTCGAAACCATTGATGGCGGGTTATTGACCGAGAAATGTGTTCCATTTTCGAGGATTATGGGACCTGGCTTGTTGGGACGAACAGTCTTGGCAAAGGTCTTATCACCACCGCCTTGGAACGCCTGTGCAAAGGTTCCGTCGAGTCGTACCGGGCGTTCGGGATTGGTTGGAGTCAAGGATGTTCGATCTCACCAAGGAGGTCGATACAGAAGGCCAGGATGTCTTCGGAGAGCGACCCGTTTACGATTGGATGGAATGGGTCCATTCGTGCTTGTGACCGGAAAAGGCATGCGAATAACCGAGCGATTGGAAGTCAGCAGCGAGATCGATCCTACGGCACCGATAGCCGGGCTCACACTGGTAGAGATCAGGGACCCCAACGAGTTGGCCAACGGTACGGGCAATCTGCATTTGACCGATGTCACCGATTGTGCCATATTGCCCTATCAGAGCGGGTGGGGGATTACCATGTCGGGTCTCAGGACATTACGCTGACCGCGTCTTGTGTCAGTGGGACCGAGGACATGAGCATGACTAGGCATTGCGAGGTAGGCACCCAAAGGGATCTCACGGGAGTGACCGGATGGCCACTGTCCGGTGTGGACTATACGCCGACAAACACCCTTGACCAGGACCTCCTGGGGACGCTCAAGGAGATCTTGGACTCATTATCTCATCCTTGTGCGATCTCGGTCAAAGTGCGGTCCAATTGTTGGATTATGTCACTATGGTCATTCGGGACCTGACCGATTATTGTGCGGGTGGCCTGGACCGTCTGGTGCAAAGGTTCTGTGACCTGGTGGCAACTTTACAGGATTGGAGCCAATATGCCATGGCGGGGCTTGGGAAGGTGATCGAACCTATCGCTCTCCCGCCTCGATGGTGTATCGTCTCCTTCCGGATGTATGGTGGCGATTTCACCCTCAGCTTCGGAGGGGACGAGCCAGGTCTTCACGGATCTCCGGAGATGCTGGCCATTGGTTTTCACCTATCATTTGGTGACAGCCACGTCAGCATGACCGCTCGTTTGCTCGAGGTCTCAGACCATTGTCATTATCTGTTGATAAATGGCACATATCCACTACCGGTTCCATCGTAAGCGTGGTCATCGATCCTCAAATGGGGCTCTTCGATCACTTTGTCGAGGTGACCGGGACTGTTGAAGGGCGCAGCTTTGAGATGACCATGCCCGAGTTCGATATTAAACGCGAGGTCAGTTTCTCGCTGTCCCAGGTGCCAGGCATAGGGACGTTATTATCCAACATCCCCTCCCCTATCCCTGGGACGAAGTTCAAGGTCGATGCCGGTTTCTATTTCAAGTTCGCCACACCCGGGCTTGGCCACCCAGTCATAAACGAATATGAGCAGAACCCATCCGGAAGGGATGATGGGAACGAATGGGTGGAGATATACAATCCAGACGAAAAGGCCATCAGTCTAAACGGATGGACTCTTCGCACCTCACATGGACAGGTGCGGTTGGAGCAGTTGGGTGACACCTTGATCCTGCCCCGGGGGCACATGGTCTACCGGTTCACCGAGCAGGCCCTCGATAATGGGGAGGCATATTGCTTCCCATTCGCCGAGAGCGTCGCCCTATTGGATTCCAGCGGGAAGAAGGTAGATTCATCCCCCTTCACGTTCGACGAGGAGAATGATGGTCGCACCTGGCAGAGGGGTTACGATGCTGGTGACCTCTGGGAGTTCCGCCATTCCACCATGGGGGAGGCGAACTCCGCTCTAAGGCCAGGGCCCTTCGAGATAGATATTCTCGCCGGCATCGTGGTCAAAACTTTGGAGGAGGCATTGGAACAGTTCGAAGCCCTTGGATACGACCTCAACTCGCTGGGCAAGGTCATGCAAACCGCGATCAACAACCTGGCGGTAAGGCTTTTAGAAATAATCTCTGAAAGGGTGGCGGAGGTGGGGATATTTCTGGAATTGACCTTCTGCGACGAGACCGGGGCTTTATCAACCGGGCTCAAGACCTCCTTGTTGGTGGATGGCAACTTCCTTCCGGAGGCCTTCAAATGGTTCGCCCAGGTGGTTCGGGAACTGATCGAGGCACCTCTCGGTCCGATCTCGAGCAAGCACTACGAGGGCTGGTATGCACATACTCACCGAGAACATCTGGGTGCAGTTGGACCTTAGGTCCAAGGTATCGCTTCCCGACATAATGATCGGGCTCAAGGAGAGCAACGACCTCGCGGTTTCCGTAAAGATGAAAGCAAATCTAGCTCAATTGGGGGAGATGCTGGGAATGGACCTAGGTCGCTCTCAGGTAAATGGCGGCCTGCTTCTCACCAGCACAACATCGTACGCCTTCCCCGGATCGGGCCTGGCCAAAGAGCGCTACACAAAAGAATGTTGGTTGATCAAAGTGTCAATAATGGAGCGATGATAGCCGAATGGTTGCTGGGCGGCCCAACCTTATTATTTAGGACAGCGGTTACTCGGTCATGCGAAGGTCCTCAGGAGGCGTGGAACCATAGCCATCGGAGACGAACAATGGATGTCCGAGGTGGTTGGCCTCTTCTATTCTGGATCGCAGGGGTCGTCATCTGTCTTTACGTATGGTCATACCTGACCCGCAACTTCGAAAAAATGAAGATGCAATGCGGGAAGTACATGGATGCCGACGTGGCATCCGCGATCGAGATGGCCGTCAAGGCAGGCATTCTGATCCTCTTGACATTCACCGGCCTCTACGTACTTACCCTGGCATGGCCATGGTTCGAGGAGAACGTCTGGAACCCCTTCATCCCATACGCCCTGGACCTCATCATCATCCTGTTCATCTTCCTGATCGCCCGGATACTGGTGAACTTCATGCGCCATATCGCCCTTCTGAACCGAACCTGTGCTCCAGGGGAGGCAGAGGTCAAAAGGAAGTCAGTGCACACCACCAGCCTCGTCCTGAGCTACGTGATATATGTAATCGCCGTGATCGTGGCCTTGCTGATCATCCTCTCCCTGATCCCCGACCTGGACGTGATGGGTGAGCTGGAGGCGTTCCTCACCGATCATTTCCCGCTTGATCATAACGGTCATCGTCATAATACTGGGCATCTATCTGTTCATCAAATTGATGGACGAGATATTGGAGGACTACAAGTACCGGACCAAGCGTTTCAGTCCCCAGGTCATAGACCTTTTCAAATCGGTCATCCGATATGTGCTCTGGACCATCGCTATACTGACCATAACCTACTCACTCTTCGCATTGCTCAATCTGCAGGATGTGGGCACCCTGTTCATCGTGCTCGTCCTCACGTTCATCGTGGTGACGTTGGTCTTGGCCTATCCTACCCTCAGGAACATATTCTCCGGGCTGGCTTTGATGGATGCCGAGATCTACGAGCTCAACGACCTCATCGAGGTGGAGGAACTGCAGGGCGAGGTGGTGCAGAAGAACCTCCTCTTCACCGAACTGCGCACGCCAGATGGGACGTTCGTCAACCTTCCGAACAGCATGATGATGCAGTCGCGCCTGGCCAATAAATCTCGCACCAGCTCCCATGTCATCTGTGTAAACATGGAGGTGGGTTTCGTCACTCCGCACGCAGAGGTGGACCGATTGTTCAAGCTTGCCGTGGCTGAGGTCGAAGGGATCTCAAAGGACCCCGCACCATCACTGAGAGCGGTTTCCCTCACTGGGAACCGGATGGTCTATGAGCTCCGCGTCTACACCACCGAACTAAAGGAGATGGATCGGATCCGCTCCGACCTGATATTCGCCCTGCAGGACGCCTTCCACGATTCAGGGCTTGAGGTGCCATCCTAGGGGGACTTGGCGAACTCGAACTGATAGTAACTCGGGAAGCTGTGTCTGGCCAACAACCTCATGCTTTTGAAGAGCTCGGGCACATCGGCCTCATCGATCCGCTCCTCCATTGGCGGCCCCCTCGCGGTCGGCCTCTTTTGGAAGTCCACCAGTGTAGCCCTTCCCCCATCCTTCAGCACTCTGAAGGCCTCAGCTACCATGCGCGACCGGTCCTCGAACTCATGAAGGATGTTCACCATGAACAAGTGGTCTATGCTAGAGGGCTTAAGCGGCAGTTCAGGCAGCTCGCAGCGGATCGGCATGACCCTCTGCTCGCAACCCCCACCGCATCTCCCCATCATGTCCCTTAGCATCTCTGGGCTCACGTCCAATGCAAGGACGAGCTCTGCCCTTTCGCTCAGAGGGACCGTCAAGTAACCGTTGCCACATCCCAGGTCGGCGACGATCTCGTCCCGCCCCAACTCGGCCCTAGCTATGATATCCACGGCAGGTTGTTCTGCGGTCCTTTCTTGGTCAACCAATGAGTCCCTATTATGCGAATCGAAACGGTGAGGAGACATAACCGATGGACCATCGCACCCCCACCCATTTCTTTTTTTCCCTCAACCCGGCCTCTTGGGGCAACAGCATATTAATTATAGGGGCTCTCTATTGCCTTTCGGTGAATTTTAATGGTAACCCTTGGGGAACTGTTTGACGAACTGGACTTTGAATTGGAAGACATGCTCGACGTTCTTTCCCAGGCCATCGACCTCATAGAGGACGGCAAGGTGAAGGAAGGTGTCGAGGTCTTGAAGGCCCTCGAGGAGGATATGTTCGATTTCCTCGACTACGTCGATGTGGGCGAAGAGGAGATCGACATCGTGGTGGAAGAAGGCGAGTGCGATGACGATGAGGAGGGCGAGGAGGAGGAGAAGCCCGCCCCCAAGAAGAAGCCCGCCCCAAAGAAGCCCGCCAACAAGCCAAAGGGAAAGAAGTAGCCAGTTCGGTCAAATGACGAACGTCCACCAGGGGACCTCCATGGAAGAGATATCAATGGAGAAGGTGGACCAGGGGAACTTCCCTGAGTTCGTCGATCTGATATTGGCGTTGGCCGAGTTCGAGCACCTAACACCTCCTGACGAAGAGGGGGTGAAAAGGTTGCAAGAGCATGCCCTTTCCCCCAAACCCTATTTCGAGGCCTATCTGGCCCGATCAGATGGTCGGGCCATCGCATATCTCATACTGATCCAGACCTATTCTAGCTTCCTGGCCCGCCCCACCCTTTTCATCGAGGACATCTTCGTCTTGGAGGAGTTCCGGGGACGCGGCGTGGGCAAGGCCATATTCCTGTTCTGCGCTGAAAAGGCCAAGGCCATGGGCTGCGGCAGGATGGAATGGCAAGCACTTGACTGGAACGTTAATGCCATAAAGTTCTACGAGAGGATGGGCGGGAGGCAGCTCAGCGAGTGGGTCTCCTTCCGAATGGACGCCGACACCATCGACCGCCTCCTGTCGAAGTGAGCCTACTCTATCATTTCCTGCCCTTGCATGTAGGGGCGGAGGACCTTGGGTAGGACGATCTTCCCCTCCTTCGGTCTGGTTGTTCTCCAGGACGGACACCATGGTCCTCGGAAGAGCCACGCCAGAACCGTTCAGCGTATGGACGAACTCGCTCTTCAGGTGCGGTTCTGGGCGGTACTTTATCCGGGCCCGGCGGGCCTGGAAATCGGTGAAGCAGCTGCATGAGGAGCATTCCAGCCAATTTCCGGTGCCTGGTGCGTGCGATTCGATATCGTAGGTCTTGGCCGAGGCGAAGCCCATGTCCCCGGTGCATAGCAGAAGCACTCGGTAGGGCAGCTCCAGATCCCGGCAAGACGTCCTCGGCGTCCTGCCTCAATAGCGTCTCCAGCTCGGCCCAGGAGCTGTTCGGGTGGACGAACTTCACCAGCTCCACCTTGTTGAACTCATGCACCCGGATGATGCCTTTCATCTCCGCGTGCCGTCCGGCCTCCCGTCGGAACGACGGCAGGTAGGCGGTATAGTTGATGGGCAGCTGGTCCTTCTCCAGGATCTCGTCCATGAGCAGGTTGGTGACCGGCACCTCCGCCGTCGGGTTGAGCCATAGGTCGTCCCTTTCGCACCAGTACATGTCATCCTTCATCTTGGGGTACTGGCCGGTGCCGATGACCGCGTTCCGGTTCACGACGACCGGGGGGAAGACCTCCTTGTAACCCTGTTTTCGATGCAGGTCCAGCATGTAGTTGATGAGGCCCTCTCCAAGCGTGGCCCCGTCCCCCTTCAGCACATAGAACCCGCTTCCGGCGATCTTCGTCCCGCGGCGAAATCGATGATGTCCAAGGACCTCCCCCAGCTCGATATGGTCCTTGGGCGGGAAGTCGAACTCCCTGACCTTCCCGCTCTCCAAAATCAACTTGTTATGGTCATAATCGCCCCCCACCGGGACCGATTCGTCCGGTTGGTTCGGGATCATCAGGACCACGTCCCCGCGACGCTGCTCCAACTCCGCCACTCGGACCTCAACGTCCGATATGCGCTGCGCCACCGCCTTCATCTCTGCCAGCAGGTTGACCTTCTCCTCCCCTTTGAGCTTCGGGACTTGGACCGAGGCCTCATTCCTCTTGCGCCTGAGCTGATTACCTTCTTCCATCAGGCGTCTCCATTCCGCATCAAGTCCCAGGAACTCGTTCAGAGTGTCCTCCGGGTAATTGCGATTGCGAAGCATAGTGCGGATGCGTTCCGGGTCCGCTCGAATGACCGCTATGTCTAGCATGGTCTCCCTTACTCGACCGACATCGGCTTTCCAGCGAAATATCTTTTCTCGCAGAGCACCGCCACCGACCCTCTCACATCGACGAGTGTGGCATTGCTCCGTTCCGCAACCATCTCCGCGGTGGCCTTGGGGTCCTCCCCGCTGGAGTCTAGAAGTCGCATTTTGATGACCTTCCGTGTCTTCAATTGCAACTTCACCTCCTCCACCAGTTCATCAGTGATCCCATCCTTTCCTACATGGACGGTGGGACGTAGCTCTGAAGCATCCCTCATGACGTCCTTCTTGGTCCTTGACATCCTCTCAGCTCCCTTTGTTCCTTGACATAAGGCAATCTCCTCGTTCCGCCGCATTCCAAACAGGTGATGGTCAGGTGCGCGGACCTTAACCTGACCCGGCAAGTCCTTCCGGCCAGGAAGGGCGTGTGGCATTCCCGGCAGATGCTTGCGCCATAGGGCATTGGGACGTTACCCCGCATCGAAACCCTCCTCGCCAGGTCAACATACCTCCTGGCCCTGACGAGATCGCCAGAGCCGGCCTGTTGTTTTGCCAGCACCAGTAGCCTCATCACCCGGCGGCGGGCTATGGCCTTGACCTCCTTGTTGCTGACGTGCCTTCTGCCCATGCTCTTTCCGCTCCTTGAATCCTCGTCCTGTCAAATAGGTTTGCCTTGCTACTGGTTCCCGTCGAGCTCGTAGATGGTGCTCCGGGGACGGAAGCCATGCCTCTCATAGAACCGAGGGGCGTCAACGTTCCCGACCGTCACGGAGAGTAAGGTCCTATGCACCGGGAAAGCCCTCATCCAGTCGATAGCCCCGTCCAGAAGGTCTCCCCCCACACCCTGGTCCCTTTCACCCTCCTCCACATAGATGGAGTCCACCTCACCATTGTGTTCAGGGTCGATCGTGGCTACGCAGTAGCCGATCGGCACCCCTGCCCCATTTAGCACGACCTCCACCCTGGCCACTCCCCCGCTCGCCTTGCGATGGACCGTCCTCATCCTCTCCTCGAAGGTAAGGTTGCGATGCCGTTCGCCGAAATGGAGGGACCGTTCCACGTTCATGGCGTTCAACCTTTCCCACAAAGGTTTGATAACAGGAAGCAGTTCCAGACCACCGATCATGTGCCTCAGGGCCATCAAAGGATCCTCGAGCATGACCGTTCTGAGGGGCATATATAAGATGCGACAGGAGACTTTGCTGGACGAGCGCTTGTATGATTTGCGGCCATCCATCAGCTATAAATAGGAAAATAAGAATGTAGCCATCCCGTCACGTGAGACGAAGTTAAAGGTGATTATCATGGCAAGGAAGCCAGCAAGGATGTACAGACAGATTCGTGGTCAGGCCTATTGCCGCAGGGAGTACATGGGCGGAGTGCCGGCCTCCCGTATCAACACTTTCGACATCGGGGTCACCAACGGTGATTTCCCGGTCACCATCGCCCTCAAGATCAAAGAGCCCTGCCAGATCAGGCACACTGCGTTGGAGGCCGCCCGTATAACATGCAACCGGATCATGACCAAGATGGCCGGGACCAACAACTACCACATCAAGTTCCGGGTCTATCCCCACCACGTGCTGCGCGAGAACAAGCTCGCCACCGGCGCAGGTGCTGACCGTGTCTCCAGCGGCATGCGCGCCGCCTTCGGGAAGGCGGTCGGGACGGCGGCCAGGGTGCAGGCCGGACAGGTCATCATAGTGGTCCGTGTCCCGGTCCAGTACGTCAACGCCGCCAAGGAGGCCCTATGGAGCGCTTCCTTGAAGTTGCCCAGCCCCTGTTTCACCGAGTTCGAGACCGGCGGGGAGCTGGTACACTAACCTTTTATCATTCGCCCTCTTTCCTTATGTGAGGGCGAACCCATGTACGACTTCAAATTGGACCAGGTCTGCGCCTTCATCCTTTCCAAGGGCGCGAGGACCGTGGCCCTCCAGATGCCTGAAGGTCTCAAGACCCATGCCCAACGCATCGGTGATGAGATCAATGCCCGGACCAAGGCGAACATGATCATCCTGGGCGACCCATGCTACGGCGCTTGCGACCTCTCCCCTCACTATTCTCGGTACGCAGACGTGCTGGTGCATTTCGGTCATGCCGAGATCCCATCCCTGTCGACATCGGAACGGGTGCTGTTCGTGGAGGTCCGGTTCGATTTCGAGGTCGCCCCTTTGCTGGAGAGGGCCCTACCTAAAATTATGAAGAGTGTCGGCCTGGTCACCACCGTTCAGCATGTCCCATTGCTCGCCACCGCCAAGGCGTTCCTGGAAAGCAAAGGGAGGACCTGTCTCATCGGCAAAGGCGATGGGAGGATCAAGCATGATGGCCAGGTGCTCGGTTGCAACGTCACCTCCGCCTACTCGGTGCGGCGCGACGTGGAACAATTCATCTTCATCGGCAGCGGCAACTTCCACCCCTTGGCGGTGGCCTTGGAGACGAAGCGGCCGGTCCTGGTGTTGGACCCGGTCATGGACGAGGTGCGGACCATGGAGCAGCTCACCGACCGCGTGCTCCGCCAACGTTACGCGGCCATAGCCAGGGCGCAGGACGGGAAGAGGTTCGGGATTCTGGTCTCCTCCAAATCCGGACAGGACCGGTTCGCCTTGGCCCTTGACCTGGCGGACAGGTTACGCTCGAAGGGGAGGCAGGCCGACATCATCGTCATGGACGAGATCGGTCCGGACAAGCTCATGCCCTTCCAAGCCGACGCCTTCGTGTCCACCGCCTGCCCGAGATTGGCCATCGACGATCAGGTGCGTTACCCGAGGCCATTGCTGACCCCGGTGGAGTTGGAAGTGCTGCTGGGCGAGCGGGAGTGGGACGATTATCGTATGGACTCCATACTGGGTTGAGCTCAGGACCCCCGCATCTCCTCATATCTGGCCATGAAGGCCTCGTAAGCCTCCTGACCCGCCTTTTCAATGATGTCCTCCATCTTCTCGAAGTAGGGCTGAAAATCCGGCCGGTAGCAGCGGTAATGCCCATTGGGGTAGAACTCCGCCACCAAGGTGTCGTCCCCGCCCTCCAAGACCTCGAAGGTATGGCGAGGCAGAGGGCCGGTCCAATGCCGGTGGCTGGACTGGCGGATTGATCCTGAGTCGGTAGCGGTTGAGGCGAGCGCACACCTTCTGGAAGGCCATCGGAATGGCCTCTTCCCGACCGCGGTCCATCTCCTCGTACTGGGGCGGTTTCAATCTCATCCCTCCATTGCTCATCGGTTCATTTCTGACCGATTTATTTAATCGTTGCCTCCACAGGGCAATGGCGAGACAAACTAATAGGAGGTCCATGGATAACATCCCAGGGTGAGAATGATGGACAAATTGGCGCCAGAGACCGTTTTCCGAGCGGGCAAGAGCAAGGAGAGGCGTATCGGGGTGGGGAGCAAGGTCGGGATCGGACCATGTTCGCACCAGTGTGGACCTTGCCAACGCCAGCGGGTACGGGAGGAGCGAGATATATCATGATGCCGAGGAGATGGTCCAGCATCTCAAGGAAGGAAGGATCGATGCCGCCGTGCGTGGCGACCTTGACTCCAAGCAGGCGATGCTTGCCGTGAAGCGCGTATTCGGCATGGAACGGTTGGAGCGAATGGTCATGGTCCAACCCCGCGGTGGGAGCGTCTTCCTCCTGGCCCCGGTCGGAGTGGACGAGGGCGTCACGATCGAGGAGAAGGTGGACATGGTGCGTCGAGGCGTGGCATTGTTGAGAAGGATGGGGGTGGCTCCGAGCATCGGAATAATGGCTGGAGGTCGGGCCTCGGACATTGGTAGGTGCCCGGTGGTGGACCGCACCATCCACGAGGCGGAGTCCATAGTGACCATACTCAAAGGACAGGGTCTGGAAGCGGAGAACGTGCACATCCTCATCGAGGAGGCGGCCCAAACCAAGAACCTCATCATCGCCCCAGATGGGATATCTGGCAATCTCATCTTCCGTTGCATCCACCTGGTGGACGGAGGGCGTTCCATGGGGGCGCCCATACTTAATCTGGACAAGGTGTTCATCGACACCTCCCGGGCGAAGACCAGTTATGTGGACTCCATCGCCCTGGCCTCGGCGCTCGCAGGCGGGGTTTCTCCACCAGAGGACATCCTGGCGGTCATCCCGGTAACATTAAAAGGTGAGGTCGGTATTGACAGCAGGTGGGACAATGAGACTCGAGATCGATGGCGAGCACACCAACGTCAAGTTCTCCGCATGCCATTTCATAGCTGGCCATGAGAAGTGCGGCAGGCTGCACGGTCATACATACGTGGTCAGCCTGCGCATCCATGGCGACATCGGTGAGAATGGCATGGTGATGGACTTCGTTCAGATCAAACGCGGTCTGCGTAGCATCGTGGACGACCTGGACCACCGAGTGATCATACCGGGGAACTCAAAGAGGATCACCGTCTCGGTCGGCGATGAGGTCGAGGTCCTGGCGGGTTGCAAGAGGTATGTTTTCCCGGTCGAGGACGTGGTGCTGCTGGACACCGAGGAATCCAGCGCCGAGGAGATTTCCCGTATTCTGCTGCAGCGCCTGATTGGGTCGGTGCGATTCCCTGCCAACATCGAGAGCATCGAGCTCGGCATCCACGAGGAGCTGGGTCAGAGCGCCTGGGCCTGCCATCGCTTCCGGTGAGACCATGCGTGCGGTATCATTGCTATCTGGAGGTCTTGATTCGACGGTGTCTTTGGCCTATGCGCTTTCAAAGGGATACGACGTGACGCCGCTCACCGTCCGTTACGGGCAGAGGCACTCGCGGGAACTGGAGTCGGCCCGACGGGTGGTCGAGCATTATGGTCTGAAAGGCCATGTGGTGATGGACCTGGACCTCCGAGCGTTCACAGGGAGCGCCCTCACATCCGCTAGGATGGAGGTGCCAGAGAGGGATTCCGCCTCTGACATAGGGGAAGGCATCCCGGTCACCTACGTCCCTGCGCGCAACATAATCTTCCTCAGCGTGGCCGCCGGTCTTTGCGAGACCATTGGTGGCGAGGCAATATTCATCGGCGCCAACGCCATCGATTACTCTGGTTATCCAGACTGCAGGCCGGAGTTCTTTGAGGCCTTCGAGCGCACATTGGCGGTGGGCACGAAGGCCGGTGTGGAAGGGCATGCCCCGAAGGTGCACGCCCCCATCCTGCGTATGACCAAGGCGGAGATCGTCCGTCTTGGGATGGACCTGAGGGCCCCGCTCGAGCTCACCTGGTCGCTGCTATCAAGGGGGCGAGAAGGCCTGCGGTCATTGCGATTCCTGTTTGCTCCGTCTCAAAGGTTTCGAGGAGGCGGGCACCAAGGACCCATTGGACTATCGGTGAGACCATGAAGATCTGCGAGATGTTCCGTTCGTTGCAAGGCGAAGGCACCATGATAGGGGTCCCCACCGGGTTCATCAGGACCACCGGATGCAACCTGGACTGCACATGGTGCGACACCCGGTTCGCCATCAAGGAAGGCAGGGAGATGTCCCTCGAGTCCATCCTGGAGAAGGTGGATGAGATGGAAGCACGTTTCGTTTGCGTCACCGGAGGGGAACCGCTTGATGCAGAAGGGCACGATCAAGCTCTTGGAGGCCTTGCTGGAGTCGAGGCCACCACGTCACCCTCGAGACCAACGGTTCCATGTCATTGGAGGACCTGCCCTGCTCCGAGATGATGTTGGTGAGCATGGACCTTAAGTGCCCTTCATCCGGGATGCAGGACCGGATGCTGCTCTCCAACCTCGAGCTGCTCTCCCCGGTGGATCAGTTGAAGTTCGTGGTGGCGGACCGCAAGGACATGATGCACGCATACAAGGTGTTGCAGGACAACGAGGTGAGCTGCAACGTCGTCTTCACTCCGGTAGGAGGTATGGACCTTCGGCCCGTGGCGGATTTCGTGCTGGACAAGAAGATCAACGCCAGGGTGCTCCCTCAACTGCACAAATTGATCTGGGGAGAGGCCCGCGGGGTCTGATCAACTAGGCTGACGATAGCAGTCGGTGGGCACGTTGATGACGAACCTGGCGCCATCGTTGTCCCCTCCCACCTCATCGATGCTGCACTGAGTGATCTCCAGGATGGCCTTTACCAAGAACAGGCCCAGGCCGGTGTGTTTGCCGAAACCCATCTCGAATATCTTCTGTTTGTCCTCTTTGGGGATGCCGTTCCCATCGTCACTGTAGATCAATGAGAGGTGGCCGTTGCGCTCCTCGGTCTCCAGGGAGAGTCGGGTCACCTGCCCTCCATGGCGGAGGGAGTTGTCCAGCAGGTTGAAGAACACCTTTTCGAACATTGGGTCGGCGAAGACCTCCCAATTGTCACCGTCCGTGAACACATCCAACCCGTTCAGGTCCAGACCGACCGATGCGCGTTTGAACACCGAGTGCAGGTTCTGCCATGTGGGCTCCTTGACCCCCATGCTCTGATAGTCCCGGGTGAACTCCACCTGACGTTTTATGGTCCCCAGCGATTTCTCTATGCGGACCACGTACTCGGTGAACTGTCTCTTCATGTCCTTGGTCTTGAGGAGGTCGGTGTAGCCCTGCACTACTACCAGTTGGTTGAGGATATCGTGTCTGGTGATGCTGTTGAGCAAGGTGAGCTTGTCATTGGCGCGCTTGAGCGCTTCCTCGGCCCTTCGCCTCTCGGTTATGTCCTCTACGGTGCCCTCGTAATAAACGGTCCTGCCGCAATCGTCCCGCACCGCCTTGGCGCTGTCGCGGATGAAGATCCTCGAACCGTCCCTCCTCCTCCACGCCGTCTCCATGCCCATGCAGAATCCCTGCTGTTCGATGGTGCTCAAGATGCGGTCCCTGCCCCCATCGACATATATGGAGTTGGCATCGGTTTTGGCTAGCATCTCCTCGATGTTGCCATAATCCAACATTCGCGCCAGAGCGGGGTTCGCCATCATGATGCGCCCTTCCGGGCTGGTCCGATAGATGCCGATGAGGACATTATCGAATATGCTCTTCAGTTCCTCCTGGGAACGTTTCAGGGCTTCCTTGTCACGCTCCTTGTCGCTGATGTCCCTAGTGACGCCGATGAGCCCACCGTCGTCAAGATAGGTGAGCGAGACCTCCTGTGGGAACCGGCACCCGTCCCTCTTTCGACCTAGCACCTGTCCGAACCAAGAGCCGTTGGCCTTGGCCGTGGGGATGATCTCATCCAGGAACTTCCTGTCCCTCAATGGCATCATAGAATATGAGCCAGTGCTTCCCGATCAGGTCCGATGGCGAATCGTAGCCATATATGCGGGCCTGGGCATGGTTCACATAGACGCACTCGCCATTGGCATTGATGATGGCCATGCCATCGATGGAGGTCTCCATGGCCCCGAAGGTACGCTTAACGGTGCGTTCGGCCTGCCTCCGTTCACTGATGTCGTTGATGAAGGAATAGTAGTACTGCAGTTCCCCCTGGGGATTCTTGATGATGTGCACCAGCACCTCGACCGGGACACGCGATCCGTCCGACCTGGTGATCTCTCGTTCATACCTTTGCGGAACGCCTGAGACCTCCAGCTCCTGGAAGACTCGCCCATCGACCTCCCTCCATTCCGGCGGTGTGAGGTCAGTGGTCCAGTTCACGTCCTTCAGCTGGGTCTCGTTGTAACCGGTAAGTTGGCAGAACGCTTGGTTGGGCAGGCCTAGACCGCCATCAGGGTAGCTGACCACGAATGCCTGGGTGGAATGCTTGATGATGTTGACCAGGAAGCGCTCGTGCCTCTCGCTCACCGAGAGGGCGTACTCAGCATGGCGCTTCTTGACCGCCTGGCGGATCTTATGTTCAAGCTCAACGAATTGGGCTTTGACGTCCCCCCCTTTCTGGATATAGAAGTCCGCCCCGTTGTTCAAGGCCTCAATGACCACTTCCTCCCGCCCTTTGCCGGTGAAGAGCAGGAAGGGAATGTCAGGGATCTCGTGGCGGACCAACTTCAAAAACTCGATGCCATCGATCTCTGGCATATCATAATCGGAGACGATGGCGTCGAAGACATGCTCCCGGAGGAGGTCCATGGCCCGGTAACCGGACTGGGTCATCTCCACCCTGAGGTCCAGGGATTGCTCTAGGAAGGCCTTGGTGATGTCCAGTATGTAAGGCTCGTCGTCAACGCAAAGCACACGTATCAATTCGGTCCCCTTTGCCAGTTTATCGCTGGTTAAAAAATCCGGGCAAGATATATAATTCTGTCAGCACAGGTACCAAAATCGACAAATTGTGCTGTTTTTGGCCCGATCCCCCGCCTCTCGGCCCCGAAGGCACCAGTTTGGCAACGATTAAATATCCTGTTGCCAATGCAAGATTTGACATCGAGGGCGGTAGATGAGCAAGCACATTCTTGCCAACAACTTGCTTTTGCGGCACTGAAAGTGCTCATCGCTGAACTCGGTGAATTCTGGTGGTTTTATGACCGGCCTAACGAATTCAGAGAGCGGGGGCTCGACGCCCCGGGACAAAGGTTGCGTACAGGACGAGATCTTCACTAGCCAGTACAACCGTTTGGTCTTGGACGTGCCCCTCCCTGACCATGTCATGATCTTCGACACCACCCTCCGGGACGGGGAGCAGACGCCCGGGGTGGCGCTGTCCGTCGAGGACAAGATGAGGATAGCGCGGCCCTAGCGACCTGGGGGTGGACGTCATCGAGGCCGGGTTCCCGATGACGTCGCCTGGCGAGCGGGAGGCGATCAGGAAGATCAGCGTCCCTCAAGCTGCCAAGGATCTGCGGCCTGGCCCGGTGCACCAAGGCGGACATCGATGCGGTCATCGGATGCGGCCTGGACTACGTTCACACCTTCATCGCCACCTCCGACATCCATCTGAAGCACAAGCTGCAAGATGACCCGGGAGCAGGTCAAGGCCAAGGCGGTGGAGACCGTCGAGTACGCCAAGTCCCACGGGCTGACCGTGGAGTTCAGCTGCGAGGACGGCACCCGCACCGAACTGGAGTTCCTGAAGGAGATGCACATCGCGGTGCAGGAGGCAGGGGTGGACAAGATCAACCTGCCGGACACGGTGGGCACGATGTCCCCGGCGGCCATGGAGTACCTGGTGCCGAGGTAATGACCTGTCACCAAGGTGCCCGCTGGCCATGCATTGCCACAACGATTTCGGTCTGGCGGTGGCGAACTCGCTGGCAGCGGTGAGGCAAGGGCGCCAGACAGGTGCACGTCTGCGTGAACGGCCTCGGGGAGAGGGCGGCAACGCCGCCCTGGAGGAGGTGGTGCTGGGCCTGATGGCCTTCTACGACATCCGCACCAACGTGGACACCAAGAAGATCGGTACGACATCCAAGCTGGTGTCCAGGATGACCGGCATCCCGATCCCGGACAACAAGCCCATCGTCGGGAACCAACGCCTTCGCCCACGAGTCCGGGATACATGTCCATGGCGTGCTCAAGGACCCATCCACCTACGAGGCGTTCAGCCCCGAGCTGGTGGGCATGCAGCGCACACATAGTGATGGGCAAGCACACCGGCGCGCATTCCATCAAGGAGAAGCTATGCGAGTACGGCATCGCACTGACCGACGAGCAGATCGCCGAGGTGGTGGACAAGGTCAAGAAGCTGGCGGAGAGCGGCAAGGAGGTGGACGATGCCGAGCTGGTGGCCCTGGCCTCCACATCGTGGGCCAGAAGGAGAAGGAGCAGCAGCAAGATGAAGCTCAAGGAGTTCACCGTGTTCACCGGGATGAACATCACCCCCACCTCGACCGTGGTCGATCGACATCGATGGGGACATTACGCCGCAGCTCCAACATCGGCATCGGACCGGTGGACGCCGCGCTGAACGCCATCCGTGCCGCGGTCAGCGACAAGATCTCGCTGGAGGAGTACCGGCTCAGCGCCATCACCGGAGGGAGCGACGCGCTGTGCGAGGTCATGCGTGAAGCTGAGGATGAACGGGCGATGGCGAGGTGATGTCGGTCGGCAAGAGCATCGGCACGGACATCGTGCTCACCAGCGTCGACGCCACCATCGAGGCCATCGACCGGCTGTATGCGCGGAAGAACGCATAAGGAGGTAGATCACATGAAGAGACACGGATCCCAAGACCATTTCAGAGAAGATAATGTCGCGTCAAGTCCGGCACGGACGCCCATGCCGGCGAGATCGTGGAGGCGGAGGTCGACTACGTCATGGTGAACGACGTCACCGGGCCTCTGGCCTTCCAGGAGTTCGAGAGCTCTGGGCTGCGAGCCGTCATGCGGGAGAAGATCGTCCTGATCCCGGACCACTATCGTCCCGAACAAGGACGTCGCCTCCGCCGAGCAGGCCAAGGAGATGCGGGAGTTCGCCAAGAAATGGAGCATCCAGAACTATTACGAGGTCGGACGGGGCGGGGTCTGCCACCAGGTGATGGTGGACGAGGGTTTCGCTGCGCCAGGACGCCTGATCGTCGGCGCGGATTCCCACACCTGCACCTATGGCGCGCTTGAACGCCTTCGCCACCGGGGTCGGAGTCTCGCGAGGCGGCGGCGGTGTTCGCCACCGGCAAGCTATGGTTCAAGGTGCCCGAATCGATCCGCGTTCTGCTCAAGGGTCGCCTGAACCAGATACGTCACCGGCAAGGACCTCATCATCAAGATCATCACCGACATCGGGGTGGACGGCGCCAACTACAAGACGTTGGAGTTCGGAGGGACCGGGTGTCGCGCGCTCACCGTGTCCGACCGGATGACCGTATCCAACATGGCCATCGAGGCCGGCGGAAAGGCGGGCATATTCCCCTGCGACGCGGCCACGGTGGCGTTCATGAAGACGGTCGCGGACGGGAAGCTGGAGCGCGGTCACTGCCGACGACGGAGGCGAGGTACTGCAGGACGCTGGAGTACGACCTGTCCAAGCTGGAGAGCATGGTGGCCCTGCCCCACCTCCCGAGCAACGGAAAGCCGGTCAAGCGAGGTCGACGTCGAGATCGACCAGGCGTTCCTGGGGTCGTGCACCAACGGCCGCATCGAGGACCTGCGCATCGCCGCCGAGATAATGAAGGGCAAGCAAGGTCGCACCCGGCGTGCGGATGATCGTCGTCCCGGCCAGCGTCAAGGTCTTCGAGCAGGCGATGGAGGAGGGCCTGCTCGCCGAGTTCGTCAAGGCCGGAGCGTTCGTCTCCGGACCGACCTGCGCCGCCTGCCTGGGCGGGCACATGGGCGTGCTGGCCAAGGGCGAGAGGTGCGTGTCAGCACCACCAACCGCAACTTCATCGGCCGGATGGGGCACAAGGAGTCCGAGGTATACCTGGCCGGTCCGGCCGTGGTGGCGGCGAGCGCGATGGCCGGGCAGGATCGTCCGGCCCCAGGACCTGGAGGAGTGAGCAAATGAAGAACGTCAAAGGCAAGGTCTGGCGGTTCGGCGATCACGTGGACACCGACCAGATCATACCGGCGGAACGGCTGACCAGCGACAACAACGACAAGCTTGGGCACGTTCGCCTTCGAGAAGGTCCGCCCGGACATGGCCGACAAGGTCAGGAAGGGCGACGTCATCGTGGCCGGACGCAACTTCGGCTGCGGCTCCAGCCGGGAGCACGCCCCCCGGGCGCTGCTCCAGATGGGCATATCGTGCGTCGTGGCGGAGAGCTACGCAAGGATATTCTATCGCAATTGCATCAACGTCGGCCTGCTGCCGGTCGAATGCCAGATCGAGGCGGATGAGGGCGACGTCCTCATCGTCGATTTCGACAAGGGCATGATCAGGAACGAGACCAGGGCGAAGGAGTGGAGGTTCGCGCCGTTCCCGCCGTTCGTCCAGGACCTGATGGACAAGGGCGGCCTGATGGCCAAGATAAAGGAGGAGAAGAGATGTTCAAAGTAGCGGTACTGCCAGGCGATGGCATCGGGCCAGAGGTGGTGAACGAGGGGATGAAGGTCCTGAAGGCCCTGTCCGAGAACTACTCGGTGCAGTTCGACTTCCAGGAGATTCGACATCAACTCGGAGCGGTACCTGAGCACCGGCAAGCTGCTCACCGCCGAGGACGTGGACGCAGCTGAAGAAGTTCGACACCATCTATCCTCGGCGCCATCGGCGACGACCGGGTCAAGCCGGGCGTCCTGGAGAAAGGCATCCTGCTCGGCGCTCCGGTTCACGTTCGACCAGTACATCAACCACCGGCCGGCCCCGCTGTGGAAGCCCTTCGGCCGCCTGAAGCGGGACGTCGATTTCAACATCGACGTGTTCCGGGAGAACACCGAGGACTACTACATCGGCGCCGGCGGGCGGGTCAACGATGGGCATGGAACAGCTGAACCTGAGGGTCAAGCGGAACCTGTACGACATGCGGGTCGGCCTCCAGGCCGACGCGGACGCCAAGGACGATTTCGCCTTCGAGATCGGGATGATGTCCCGCAAGAACATCGAGCGCTTCGCCGACTACGTCATCGCACTACGCCAAGCTCGATCGGCGAGAACTACATCACCGTGGTGGACAAGGCGAACGTGCTGCAGCAACATCTACGGCCTGTGGAGGGAGGTCTGGGCCGAGAAGTGCAAGCAGGCCAACATCGAGCTCGGCTACATGTTCGTCGACGCCATGTCCATGGCCCTGGTGAAGAACCCGGACAAGTTCCGCGTCATCGCCACGCCGAACATGTTCGGCGACATCCTCACCGACCTTCTGGCCGAGGTGACCGGCGGGCTGGGCCTGGCTCCGGGCGGCAACATCAACCCCAAGGGGATATCCATGTTCGAGCCGGTGCATGGCTCCGCCCCGAAGTACAAGGGCATGGACCGCATCAACCCGATCGCCACCATCCTGGCGGCCAAGATGATGATGGACAATCTGGGCCGCAGGGACCTCGGTACCGTGGTGAACGACGCGGTGCGGAAGACGCTTCGACCAAGGCATATACACCCAGGACCTGGGCGGGACATACAAGACCCACCAGGTCGGGAGATGCCGTGGTGGCCGCGATAAGGAAGATGAAGTGAAAGAACCGGCCTCCTGAGGCCTATATTTATTTTTTTATTTAATTATTAAAGGTCCAGCCTCGCTCAGATGTCCACCTGGCGGCTCATCTCGTAGGGCATGTACATGGGTCGGTTGGGCATGTCCCCCACCTCTGCCTTGATCTTCTCCACCAGCGCATCGAAAGACATCTCCACGTTCTTGTTCTGCAGACGATCGTACACCATGAACGTGTCAGAGGCTACTTCCTTGTCGCCGATGACAATGGCGTAGCCGACCCAGTCCTGCTTGGCCTCGCGGACCTTCTTGCCCACCGTCTCGCCGCGGTCGTCCAGGCCGACCCTGATCCTCTGCCTCTGCAACCTGTCCACCAGCTCCCTGGCCCGGGGCAGGTGGGTCTCGGAGACGGTCATGATCCTGACCTGCTCTGGGTTGACCCAGGTGGGCAAGGTGCCCAAGCGGCCCTGGCTCTCCATCCCGCACTGCGGTGTCGAACAAGGTGTAGAGGTAGCGCTCGATGGTGCCGATGACCGCGGTGTGCAATATGATCGGGTACTGCTTCTTGCCGTTCTCATCGGTGTAGGTGATGCCAAAGCGCTTGGCGTTGCCGACGTCGATCTGGACCGTCCCGATCTCCCTGGCCCTCTTCATATCGTCCAGGATGTGGTACTCGATGTTGACCGTCCAGTAGTAGTTGATGCCCTCGGGATAGAAATGGATGAGCATGGGTTTGTTATGCGCCTTCATGAGCCGCATGAGCATGGGCTTGTGCATGCTCGTAGGCTTCCCTGCTGGAGAGGTTCACCAGCATCTCATAGTCGCGGCCGAGCTTCTCCGCTTCCTCGTATATGCGGGCGTCCAAGCGCTCGAACCAGTCCTCGGACTCCGGGATGTCGCGACAGATGACGTGAAGGTCAGGCATGTTCAGGCGCCTGGTCCGGAAGCAGAGCATGGTCTCCCCCGACTGCTCCAAACGGTAGGAGTCGGCCACCTCGAACGCGCCATAGGGCAGCGACTTATAGCTGATGGTCCAGTGGCGCATCATGGCGAACTGCTGATGGCAGGCGGCATAGCGCATGACGAAGTCCTTCTTCTCCCCCTCGATCATGTACAGGCGGTCACCGAACAGCTTGGCATGTTCGGCCACCGGCCCCTCGTCCAGAGAGAACATGTTCGTGCCCTTGACCGTGTAAACGGCCAGTCCCATGGAGTTGACGATCTGCCAGGAGTAATCGGCGCACAGGTCGAACATGAGCGCCCCCTTGGGGCTGAAGCACATGTGCCCGACATCGCTCATCGATTCCCATTGGATGCCGAACTTCTTGCAAAGGCGCAGGTACTTGACCTCGCCGGTCAGGGGCCATTCCTTCTTGAGCGCCTCCTTTTGCATCATGATCATGAAGCATTCCGTCCCCTGCTCGTACTCGGTGGGGGAGAGCTCGGTGCCGTCCGGAAGAAGGATGAGGAACCGCTCCTCGCCTTTGCGCTCTGGCGCAGCCTCCTTGCCCTCAAAGTCGCGGGACAGCTCGGAGAGGGGATGGCCCTTGCAGCTGATCTTGAACGACTTGTACCAACCGAAAGGGGCCCTTTCCACCTCGACCTCTCTCTCCTTGAGCAACTGTTCTAGGACCTTGAGCATCTCCTTACCGGTCTGAGGGTCGGAAAGCTCTGGGCTCAGGTGGGCATAGGGATAGATAAGAACCCTCTCAGCCCCGACCTTCCTCTGGACCTCGATCAGGTCCGCCGCAGCCTCCGCGGCGACGGCGTCCACCTTACCCTCGTCCTGATTTCTCCACGGTGATGAAAGCGACCAGTACCTCCTCCATCCTCCCCGAGGCATGCCCCTCGGGCAAGGGCTCGGCCACCGGTGTCGCCTTCTTTGTCTCGTATTCCATGAAGTCAGCGTGAATGTAAAGGGTCTTCATACTCTCGCCATTGGTATTTGAATGCCATTGTAACAGGTGCCTCATATAAAAAGGATATCCGCATGGATGGCTCTGGACAGATGAAGAAAATATTAAATGGCTCGATGGGATTGCCTGCCTAGTATCGCTATGAAGCTCAAGGACCTATCCAAGGACGAGAGCGCTCTGTCCAAAAAATTCTGGGTGGTGGTCGTGGTTCTCATCATGGTCGCCGCTTCCACCGTTCGTCGTGTTCGGATTCATCAGCCCCGACCCGCCTCAGAAGGTAGCCATGGGAGACCAGGTAAGTGTCGACTATATCGGTTATGTGAACGTCACCGGGACCCCGCAGGTCTTCGACACCTCCATGTGGAGCGTGGCGGTGGACAATGTCACATACCCCAAGGCCGCCTGGTTCACCATGAGGGCGCAATCGGCCTACAAACCGCTCAACTTCACAGCCGGCAACGGACAAGTGGTGGTGGGCTTTGATCAAGGGGTCCTGGGAATGGAAGAGGATGAGACCAAGACCATAGTCATCACCCCGGACCAGGGCTATGGGCAGATGGACCCGAACAAACTGATATCCTTCGACCTCACCGTCGATGTTCCTTTGTTCGTGGAATCGACCCAGGCGGAGTTCAAGACCAAGTTCGGTGTGAGCGCGGTCACTGGACTCACTGTCAACGACCCCAACTACAAATGGGATGTCAGCGTCCTTAACGTCGACACCCTGGCCGACACAGTGCTTTACAAGAACATGCCCTCACCCGGTGAGAAGTACATGGTGTACGACAACCCATCGTCCCCCTTCGCCACAGGATGGTACGTCAACATCGATTCCGTGAACGCCACCAACGATAACGGCAACGGAACCATCACTTTGACCCATCAGGTGGAGGATTCGGACAGCTGGGACATGGTCGGTTACGACACGTTCGCAGGGAAGACCAGCATGTTCGTGCTCATTGACGTCGACACCGCCAACGGGACCGCGGTCAAGAACTTCAACGGGCCATTGTTGGGCAACACCATGACCTTCGAGGTCACGATGCTTGACATAACCAGCGGTTGAGCGGACGGAACAACGCACCGGCGATCGCCGGTCCCCTTTACCATATTTTTTGATGCTTATTTGTGACCATTGGCTAATTCCATCTCGGTCAAGTCCTGGGCTGACAAGGCCTCATTTCCTGTCCTCGATCCCACAGGCCTCCAAGGGTCGGTCGGTCCCTTGTGCCTCCAGCCGTTTCTTGCGGACCATCGAGAAGGCGATGCTGATGGCTATGATGACGATCACCAGCACCAACGTGACGAAGGTGGCGGTCTCGCTGGACAGATAGGTGAAGAAGATGCTGCTCAGGCCTAGGATCACCCCATACTTGATCATGCCCCCGACCAAGGTGTACAGGACCGCCTTCTTGAAGCTCCAGTTGCACGCGGCCACGAAAGCCCCGGAGAAGGGCAGGACCGGGGCCACCCGATTGACCAACAAGGCCTTCTCGTCCGAAACGATGAGAAAACCGGTGTAACGATTGAGCGCCTTCCCGATGACGTCCGGGACGCCCACCCTCTTCACCAATAGATACAGGGTCGCCAATCCCAGCACCTCGGCCACCGCGATGGTCAGCAAGATGGCGACGGCGAACTCGGCAGTCGGGTTGACGGAGAAGATGATGATCACGAACAGCTCGGGCAGGGTGGGGAAGATGATGGCATCGATGTAGAACAGCAGGAATATGCAGAAGAGCAGACCTGCCACGCCCAGTGGGCTGAGCCAATCATAGAACGTCTGTCCGATGTCCCACATCCCACCATTAACCGTTCTCGCCCTAATTAATCATCGCCTAATCTTGTTCAAGCGTTCCTCCTTGGAACGGATGGCATGGCCATATAGCTGCACTAGGTGCTCTACCCCTATCTTAATGGAGTACTCCTCCGCCTTGGCGCGGCCAGCGGCACGGACCGCCGCAGGGGCGTCCAAGGCCTTGCCCGTAGCTTCGGCCCAGCTTTCGGGCCCGTCCTCGAAAAGATATCCATTATGGCCGTCGCTCACTATCTCCTTCAACGCCCGGTAGTTGATGGCCGATACCGGTTTTCCGCTCGCCATCGCCTCCAATACCACCAACCCCTGGGTTTCGAATTTGGATGCCAGGGTGAAGGCGTCGCAAGCGGCATAGTAGGATGCCAGGTCCTCATCGGTCACGAAACCGGGGAAAAGGACCCGGTCCGCCAGGCCCATCTCGCTGGCCCTTTGCATGTAATGTTTCCTCGCTGGCCCCTCCCCCGCGATGACGAGTTTGACGTCGCCCCTTTGCTTCCAGAGGATCTTGAACCCCTCGAGCAAAAGATCGAGGTTCTTCTCCCAGGCGATACGACCTAAGCTGAGCACCATATGGTCGTTCCCTATCCCTAACCTTTCCCTTATCCCGGACCCATCGTTCCCAGGGGAGAATCGGACGCTGTCGACGCCGGTGGGAATCACCTCGATATGCCGGATATGGGGGGACATCACCAGCAGTTCCTCCTTTATTGATTGGGTCGGAGCCACCACGGCGTCCGCCCTCGCAAGCAGCGATCTCAGGTATCGCTTCATGAGCAAGGTCACCATCCACTCCGGCAACTTGGTGAAATTATAGTACTGGGCCGCCTCAGTCACCATGGTGTGCCACGTCACCACCACGGGCAGTCCTAGGTTCCGACCGGCCATAAGGCTGCGGAGACCTTGGAAGGTCAATCCATGGGAATGGATGACCTCGGCCTTGACCTCCCTGAGCAGTTCGCTCTTGTTCGTCGGGTAGAGGGGTATGCCGTAGGTGTCGTAATTCTTGAAGGTGCGGGACCGGAAGTAGAACACACCAGGTTCCCTATCCTTATCGTCCTTGGGGGCGGGGGCGAAGATGAAGACCTCATGGCCCAAGGCCTGCAACTGCTCCCTTGTGACCAGTATGGAAGAGACCACCCCGTCCCGTGCCGGAAGATATGTGTCCGTGAACATGGCTATGCGCATCTTGGCACCTCAGCTCATCGTCGAACGGGCCTTGAGCAGGACCTCTCGGGGGTCTTTGCCGAGGAATAGGACGGTCGACACCCCATCCCTCTCCGACACCACGAGGTCCGGGGACCTGCCCAAAGCGTTGGTCGATCGAGCAAGATCCTTATGGCCGTCCCAGGGCCCCTGACGTCCGGTCCGATGAACAGGACATCGAGCTCGTCCTCGCCCGGGGCGTCCCACGCCCCGCTATCCACTATCAGCTCCAACGCGGATAGGATGTTTTCATCGATGCGATTCAAGGTCAACAGGGCATCGGGCGCGGCCCCCCCCGCTCCGAAGGTCGCCGAGGTCGCACGCATGCGCCCTCTATGCAGATGGATAAAGGCCATGCCCACCTCGTCATGTCCCTGGGGGTTGGGCAAGGCATGGCAAAAGGAGGCACTTCCCACCCTCCCTGGAGGTAGGACCCCGGCCGCAAGGTGCCGCACTGCCCGGTCCAGGCCACGCAATAGGTCTGACCGCATCGCCTCCTTCTGTCTGGTAGCGGTCGGATTGGCCACCGAAATCCCATGCCCGACTGGATAGGAAAGGGCGATGGAATCGTGCACCCGGCGTTTCGCCTCCAACATGGAACGCTTAAGCCCCCAACCATTGGCCAGCCCGCAGGCCAGGAAGGACGAGAAAGTGCAACCGCCCCCATGCACCCGACGGTCCAGTCTGGCATGGAGAACTCGGTGAACTTGCCATCATGGTAAAGGAGGTCGGTGGCCATGTCCCCATCGAAATGACCTCCCTTCAGGACCACTGCCTTTGGCCCCATGGCGGCCAGGTCCTTGCATGCTCTGGTCAGGTCTTTGGGTTTCGAGATTCGCCTCCCGAGCAGCAGTTCCGCCTCACCTCGGTTGGGAGTGATGACGGTCGCGATGGGGAACACCACTTCCCGGAACGCCGCCAATAGCTCCTTCGAATAAAGCGAATCACCCACTCCTGCCACCAGCACTGGGTCGACCACTATCGGTACATCGACTCGACAAAGTCGGGAGCAAACGGTCTCCGCGATCTCGCGGGAGTAAAGCATGCCGGTCTTGACCGCGGATATCTTCGCGTCCTCAAGGACGCAATCCAACTGCGACGCGACCTCCTTCTGAGAAAAAGGATGGATGGCGCTCACGGCCCTGGTGTTCTGCGATGTCGCCGCAGTGATGACCGAGCAACCATGCAGGTCCATGGAGGAGATGGCCTTGATATCAGCCTGTACCCCCGCCCCGCCGATGGGGTCGGACCCGGCTACGGTCATGACCACGCGCATGCTGGTATATCCCGCCCGTAAATAAATATTGGTCAAGTGTCCGGAAAGGGTCAGGCGTCTCGAACGAGCTTTTTCAGAGATTATTGGCAGGGCATCGACGAATGTCTATGGGGATCACATTGTTTGATTGAGAAATTTTAAATAACATCCATGGCATCGAACGAAATCAGATGAAAGCGACCAGTGGTCATTTTGTTTTCCGTGAGGGTGTGGATTACAAGGACATAGTAAAGGTGTTCCCCGAGGTCCTCACCACCTTCCTCAACGATTCGGAACAGGTCCCTGAGGACCAGGACGTCCTGCAGATGTTCATCCACCTCAACATGATGGACCTGGAGAAGAACAACAAGCCCGAGGGTTACAATCGCAAGGGGCGAATGAGGATGGTCTTCCCCCTCACCCGCAAGGAGTTCTACATCCGCGGCTCCGCCAAGAGCGGCGAGGTGGTGCGCATCACCGAGAAGATCAGCAAGATCCTCAACAAGAACGGCGTGAAGCACGATCTGGAATGGAACGCCCTCTCCACCTTCGAAGAGTGAGCCACCTCACAACGAATAGGTGAGCTCGTTCCATTTACCTATCAATCGCTCCCTCTCGGCCTGGCAGAACGAGAGTTGGGCCTTGGATAGGTCGCGGGCCATGGCGATCTGGTTCTCCACCTGGTCCGGAGCGGTCCCTCCGTATGTCGAACGGCGGTCCACGCAGGAGCGCATGGTCAGCATCTGCAACGACTTCCGGACCGACCGATGGTGAGAACCCCTTGAGCTCATCCAGCGTCAGGTCCTCCAGGCGTCTTGTTCTCGTCGATGCAGTGGCGCACCGCCTTGCCCACGATCTCGTGCGCCTTGCGGAACGGCACCCCCTTCGAGACCAGATGGTCCGCCAGGTCAGTGGCGTTCAGGAAGCCGCCCTTCAGCGCCTTCTCCATCGTCCTCAGGTCGGAAACGGGCCTCGCTCAGCATGGCGGCCATCATGCGCAGGCAGGCGGTGGTGTTCTCGTAGGTGCGGAACAGACCCTCCTTGTCCTCCTGCAGGTCGCGATTGTATGCCATGGGCAGCCCCTTGACCAACGTGAGCATCGACATCAGGGTCCCGATGGCTCGGCTGGACCGGCCGCGGATCAGCTCCGCCACGTCCGGGTTCTTCTTCTGGGGCATGATCGAGCTGCCGGTGCTGAATCCTTCGCTTATCTCCACGAAACCGAACTCCGGACTGCTCCACAATACCAGCTCCTCGCCCAAGGAGCTCAGGTGGGTCATGATGGTGGCGGCGTCGAAGCAATATTCGAGGGCGAAGTCCCGGTCGGTAACGCCGTCCATGGCGTTCTCTGCCGGCCTTTCGAAGCCAAGCAGTTCGGCCGTCATGTGCCGGTCGATGTCGATAGGTGGTGCCGGCCAGCGCTGCCGATCCGAGGGGGCACACGTTCAGCCTCTTGTAGGCGTCCATGAGGCGCTCCACGTCACGTTGCAGCTTGAAGACGTAGGCCATCAGATGGAACCCGAGCGTCACGGGCTGGGCGTGCTGCATGTGGGTGAAACCGGGCATCATGGTGGACTTGTGCCTCTCCGCCTGCACGATCAAGACCGACTGGAGCCCGATGGCGTGCTCCATGCTGTCCAATATCGCGTCGCGCATGAACATGCGCAGGTCGGTGACGACCTGGTCGTTACGGCTCCGGCCGGTGTGCAGTTTGCCCCCGCCTCCCCGATCCGTTCGGTCAGGAGCACCTCGATGGCCGAATGAACGTCCTCGCTCGATCGGTCCAGCTCCACCTCGCCCTTCTCGATCTCCTTGAGCAGCTGGCGCAGAGCCTTCGACGATGAGCTCGCCGTCCTTGGCTGGGAATGATGCGTTGCTTCGCCAGCATGCGGGCGTGGGCCATCGATCCCATGGCGTCGTACCAGGCCAGACGCATGTCGACCCCGAACGAGCTGGTGAAATCGATCGTGGGTCGGTCCGGCGCCTTTGCCGAACCTGCCGGACCAGAGGACCTTCTCCGCCATGCCTCATCACTTCTTCTGCTTCTTGGCCACGCTGCGCAGCGGCAGGCCCCAGACGTAAATGAAGCCCTTGGCGCTGGTGTGGTCGAACTGGTCGCCCTCGGCGTAGGTGGCCAGGCCATGGTCGTACAGCGAATATTGGGAGCGACGGCCCACCACCACGGCGGAGCCCTTGAACAGCTTCACCTTAACCTCACCGGAGACGAACTCCTGGGTCTTGTCCATGAACACGTCAAGCGCCTCCTTCAGCGGGCTGAACCACAGTCCGTCGTAGCATAGCTCGGCATACCTCTGCTCGACGATGCGCTTGAAGTTGGCCACGTCCTTGGTCAGGACCATCTTCTCCAGGTCCTTGTGGGCGGCTGATCAGCACCACCGCCGCCGGGGACTCGTATATCTCCCTGGACTTGATGCCCACCAGGCGGTCCTCGATCTGGTCGATGCGACCGACGCCGTTGGCCCCGGCGATCTGGTTGAGCTTCTGGATGAGGTCCACTGGCTTCATCTTCTTGCCATCGAGTGCGACGGGGACGCCCTTCTCGAACCTGATGGTGACGTACTTGGGCTTGTTCGGTGCCTTGGTCGGGTCGATGGTCCACTCGAAGGCATCCTCCGGCGGCTCGGCCCAGGCATCCTCCAGGACGCCGCATTCGCAGCTCCGGCCCCATAGGTTCTCGTCGGTGGAATAGGGGCAGGCCTTCTTCACCTTGATCGGGATGTCGTGCTCCCTGGCATACTCGATCTCGTCCTCCCTGGTCATGACCCATTCGCGCATGGGGGCGATGATCTTCAAGGAGGGGTCCAGGGCGTTGATGGAAACATCGAAGCGCACCTGGTCGTTGCCCTTGGCGGTGCAGCCGTGGGCGATGTACTTGGCGCCTTCCTTCTTCGCCATCTCCACCAGCAGCTTGGCGATGAGCGGCCTGGCGATGGAGGTGGCCATCGGATAGGTCTCCATGTACAGGGCGTTGGCCTTCAGGCACGGGAAGACATAGTCCTCGGCGAACTCCTCCCTGGCATCGATGGCGTACGCCTCCACGGACCCGATGATCTTGGCGCGTTCGATGTTCTCCTCCATGTCCCCAGGCTGACCGACGTCGACGGACACCGCGATCACATCGAGGTTGTACTTCTCCTGGAGCCAGCGGATGGCCACGGAGGTGTCCAGACCTCCGGAGTAAGCTAGGACGACCTTGTCGCGCTTCTTGGACGGGGCAGACGATTTCCTGGATGCCATATGATATCGGATTCGGCGAGGTCGGAGAAGATATAATAGGTTATGCCAACGATGGGACATTTGAGAAAAGGGGAGTCTTCTATTGGACAGAACGCTTCTTGTCCAGGGATGGGCCGATAATCCAAGGCAACCTCATGATTCCCGGCCTTAGCCTGGGGACAGGTTTGTGATGATGCTGACATCTTTAATAGAGTGTGTCCCATTTGGGTCATCATTCTTAATAATCGAATCGTGGAATTCGCCAAATCTCAGTCGAGGGAAGAACGGATGATAAAAGCAGCTATAGTTGGAGGTTCGGGATACACTGGGGCGAATTGGCCCGGATAATATGCCGCCATCCGGAGATCGAGGTAAGGCGATCACTTCCAGGCAGCTGGCCGGATCCAGCGTCAGCAAGGCCCATCCGTTCCTCCAGGGTTTCGTGGACATCAACTTCCAGGAAAGGTTGACCGGCGACTACGACGTGGTCTTCACCGCCACGCCTCACGGGGCCTCCATGGAGATGGTGCCAGAGCTATTGGCCAGCGGCGTCAAGGTCATCGACCTCTCTGGCGATTATCGCCTCAAGGACCCTGTCACCTACAAGAAATGGTATGGTCAGGACCACAAGGACACCGAAACCTGGAGAAGGCGGTCTACGGCATTCCCGAGCTGTTCCGGGAGGAGATCGCCAAGGCCGATTTCGTCTCCAACCCAGGGTGCTACCCCACCTGCTCCATCCTATCCCTCGCGCCTCTGTTCGCCAACGGACTGGTCGACGATCACCTGGTCATCGATGCCAAGAGCAGCACCTCCGGGGCCGGGGCGGAGCCGACCAAGGCCACCCACCACCCCACCTGCGGAGCGAGCATAACCCCTTACAAAGTGGGCACTCACCGGCACACGCCCGGAGATCCAGATGGCCTGGAAGGTCTCTACCGGAGGCAAGTTGGAGGTGATATTCACTCCCCACCTGTTGCCCGTGGTCAGGGGCATGCTGTACCACCAGCTACGTCACCTTGAGGCAAGAGCTGAGCATGCGAGGATCCTGAACAGTTGTACGCGGACTTCTACCAGGGCAGCCGTTTCGTGCGACGAACCGATATCCCTCCATGCAATCGGTGGCCGGGTCGAACTTCTGCGAGATCGGCCTGGAGAAGGCGGGCGAGGAACACCGTGGTGGTGATGGGCGCGATTGACAACCTGGTCAAGGGGGCGTCCGGTCAGGCGATGCAGAACTGCAACATCATGTTCGGACTGGAGGAGACGACGGGACTGGATTTCCCGGGATTGGGGGTTTGAGCAATGGCATACCGAGTGATCGAAGGGGGCATAACCGCGCCAAGGGATTCAGGGCCAGCGGCATGCATTGCGGCATAAAGAAAGAGAACCTGGACCTGGCCATCATCATACTCGGATGTGCCGGCAAGTGCGCCTTGGCCTACACCCAGAACAAGATGCGCGCCGCGCCCATCGAGGTCATGATGAAGAAGGACCCCAAGATGCTGCAGGCCCTGGTCATCAACAGCGGCAACGCCAACGCCATGACCGGGTCGAAAGGCCTCTACGATGCCAGGGAGATGTGCGCCCTCACCGCCGAAGCACTGAAGATCATCGGAGGACCTGGTCGGCGTCGCCTCCACCGGGGTCATCTCCCGCTTCCTGCCCATGGATAAGATATCCGGCGGCATTGCCAAGGCCGCTTCAGCAGCTGGGCCGGGGACGGGAAGCGGACCAGCTGGCCGCCAGGGCCATCATGACCACCGACACCCGCATGAAGGAGGCGGCATGCGAGGTCACGTTGAAGGATGGGACCGTGGTCACCATCGGCGGCATCACCAAGGGCTCAGGCATGATCGCCCCTTCCATGAAGGTGCTGCACGCCACCACCCTTAGCTTCATCACCACCGACGCCGTGCTCGCCAAGAACGCCAACGCCAAGTGGCAGGACATGATGGACACCAGCTTCAACATGATCTCCGTGGACGGGGACCAGAGCACCAACGATATCTCCATGCTCATGGCCAACGGCATGGCGGGCGGACCGCCGGCGGACAACGACCCTGCCTTCTGGGACGGGGTCGTTACGTGGCCCAGTCCTGGCCAAGCAGATCGTCATCGACGGCGAGGGCGCGACCAAGCTCATCGAGGTCAGTGTCACCGACGCCAAGAGCTCGAGGGAGGCGAGGAGCGCCGCCACGGGCCATCATCTCATCCAGCCTGGTCAAGACGGCGATCTTCGGGGCCGACCCGAACTTCGGCCGCATCCTGGCGGCCCTGGGCAACTCCGGCGCCGACTTCAAGCTGGACGAGGTGAAACTGATGCTGAGCGACGACGACACATCGGTCACGCTTGTTCGAGAAGGGGTCGCCCACCATGGTACCGGCCTCCCAGGCCGAGCTCGATGCCAGGAAGATCCTGAGCGGGAAGAAGGTCATCATCGACCTCTGGCCTGGCAGTAGGCCACTCGTCCGGCGAGGCCTGGGGCTGCGACCTCACCTATGATTATGTGAAGATCAACGCGACGTACACCACCTGAGGCAGTCATAATGGACAGTAATGGAGCTTACTGGCACGATATCCCCGGGCGTCGCAAGCTGAAGGGGAAGAACGTGGTCATCAAGTTCGGAGGCAGCTCCATCGAGAACCCAGCCGAACTGGAGCGGTTCGCCAAGGACATGGCACTGCTGGTCACGCTTGGGCATCAGGCCGGTCATGGTCCACGGCGGCGGTCCGGAGATCACCGAGGAGATGAAGAGGAGGGACCTTCCGGTGAAGAAGGTGCTGGGGCTGAGGGTCACCGACGATGAAACCCTGGTGGTGGCCAAGGGCGTGCTCTCCCGCATCAACGACAAGGTGGTCAGGGCCTTACAGAACCGCCGGCCTGAACGCCATAGGTCTGGCCGGGACCGAATGCAACACCATCACTGTGCAGAAAGATGCCCCCGATCAAAGGCAAGGACGAGCAGGGAAAGGACATCGAGGTAGACCTGGGATGGGTCGGGGAGCATTGCGATCCGACCCGAGGACCATGGACCATCTGGTGAGCCGCGGCTTCGTTCCGGTCATCTATCCCATCTGCGCCGACGAGGAAGGCCAGCTGATGAACGTCAACGCCGATACCGCCGCCTGCTTATGTGGCCAAGGCGGTCCAGGCCGAGGACTTCATCCTGGTGACCGACGTCCCGGGCCTGATGCGGGTGTTCGGGATCCTCATCGGTGATCCCCGAGATCAAGGTGGCCGATTTCCAGACATTGGTCGTCGGACGGGGTCGTCAAGGACGGTATGATCCCCAAGCTGGAAGCATGCGTCATCGCCGTCCGGGACGGGGTCGGGACCGCCCACATGATCGACGGCAAGAACCCGGAAGCGATCATCGGCCAGCTGTTGACCGGAAAGAACTATGGGACGCGCATCGTCCCTTGATGCATAGGAGAGTGACCCAATTGGAAATCAACGAAGTCAAGACCCTGTATTCCTCATATCTGTTCCAGAACTACGGCCGCGAGGACATCTGCTTCTCCCACGGGGAAAGGGAGTTCCTCTACGACCTGCAAGGGCAAGGTACATCGACTTCGTGGCTGGCATCGCGGTCAACTGTCTGGGACATGCCCACCCGGCGCTGGTGAAGGCGATCACCGAACAG
Source organism: uncultured Bacteroidota bacterium (assembly GCA_963744745.1). Classification (GTDB taxonomy): domain Bacteria; phylum Bacteroidota; class Bacteroidia; order Bacteroidales; family VadinHA17; genus LD21. The sequence continues at coordinate 2,204,270 of CAVUVD010000014.1, forward strand.
GCGCAAGCGCATGATACACGTCTCCAACCTCTACTATAGCAGGAGCAGGCCGACCTCGGGCGAGGCGCTGGCATCCATCGTCCCCAGCCGTTGGCGGTCTCCATGTTCTGCAACAGCGGGGCCGAGGCGAACGAGGCGGCGCTGAAGTTGGCGGCAAAGCACACCAGGCGCGCGAAGTTCGTGGCCTGCCAGAACTCGTTCCATGGGCGCACGGCCGGGGCACTCTCGGCCACTGGCCAGAGGAAGTACCAGGAAGGGTTCGAGCCGCTTGCTCTCCCAGGCCTTCGAATTCGTCCATTTCAACGACAGCGAGGCCTGAAGTCCATGGTGTCCAAGGACACCGCCGCGGTCATGCTGGAGATCGGTCCAGGGGGAGGGAGGGGTCATACCGGCCAGCCCCGAGTTCATGAGGACGGCGCGGGACCTGTGCGATGACACCGGGGCACTGATGATCGTCGACGAGGTGCAGACCGGGATGGGCCGGACCGGCAAATGGTTCGGCTTCCAGCACTATCGGCGTGGTGCCGGACATCATATCCTTGGCGAAGGCGTCTGGGCGGGGGCGTCCCGATCGGCGCCATCGTCTCCACCCGAGAAGATGGCGAAGACCTTCACCCCGGGGAGCCATGGGACCACCTTCGGAGGCAACCCGCTGGCCTGCGCGGCCGGCAAGGCGGTCATAGAGACCATGAAGAAGGAGGGCCTGGTGGAGCGGTCCGCCGAGCTGGGTGACAAGTGGAACGTTCCATCCCGGAAGATCGCGGACGAAAAGAGTGGGGTCAAGGAGGTACGGGGCATGGGTCTCATGATCGGCATCGAGATGGGGGACAAGGCGAAGGAGTTCAAGGAGCTCGGCTTCGAGAAGGGCCTGCTGGTCAACGTGGCCGGCGGCAAGGTCATTCGGCTGGTCCCGCCGCTGATCATCGCCGAGGCGTCCGTGGAGCTTTTCAATCGGACCCTGGGCGGTTTCCTTTCCTGACAATGCAGTGTCTAAAATAACACATTCAAATATTCTTTTTACATTTTAGGTGGACCGATGAAGGACCACGCCCCCAAGGAGAGCATCGCTGAGAAGACCCGGGCATACATCGACGCCCATCCGAGCATCAAGGATTGCATCTCCAAGGACCTGATCAACTATTCATCATTGGCCAGGCAGATCATGAAGGACCTGGACATCAAGAACGAGGAGGCGGTCATGATCGCCTGCCGGCGTTACGCGTCAAAAGCTCTCCAAGAAGGACCACGAGAAGGACGATGTTCGGATACTGGGAAGCAGCCGCATCGAGGTCAAGACCAAGATCTGCGCCGTCACCGCCAAGAACGATTGGACCGTGCTGCACAAGCTAGAGCTGGTCTTCATCAAGCTGATCAACGAGAAGGCCATAATGCAGGTCATCCAAGGGGCTCAGGCCATCACCATCATCGCCGATGAGAAGCTCAAGAACGAGATCGTCAACGCGGTCGGCAAGGAGAACGTTCTGCATGTCAGGCCAGACCTGGTGGAGATAACCGTCAAGTCGCCTGAGAAGATCATGGACACCTCGGGTGTGTTCTCTTACCTGGCCGCCAACCTGGCCGAGAACAGGGTCAACCTCGCCGAGACGGTCTCCTGCTACACCGACACCATCTTCATCGTGGACGAGAAGGACATGATCCCTGCCTACTCGATACTCTCCAAGGTCATCGAGAGCGCGGAGCGCACCTTCGGCTCCGATCTCCAATAGCGCGGCACAAGATGCGGACAAGAGGGCTTTTCCATCGTGTTCCAGATATGAACAAAAGCTCGACGGTAACCATTTATAGGTTGGCCATATGGCTGAGCAAAGGGGTGATATCTGGATAAGGTTCCGAACATAGTGGTGGAACCTCCTGGTCCGAACGCCAAGGAGATAATCAAGGTGGACAACGAATATCTCGCCACATCCACCAAGACCGCCCCGATCGCCGTCGAAAGCGCCAAGGGCGCTTTGGTAAAGGACGTCGACGGCAACACCTTCATCGATTTCGCCTCCGGGGTGGCGGTCCTGAACGTCGGCCATTGCCATCCCAAGGTGGTCAAGGCGGTCCAGGACCAGGCCGCGAAGGTGATGCATTTCGCCGGGACCGATTACTATTACCAGGTCCAGAGCGACCTCGTGAAGCGCCTCTGCGAGATGCTCCCGGGCGACCACGCCAAGAAGGTCTTCCTCAGCAACTCCGGGACCGAGTCGATCGAGGCGGCGATGAAGCTGGCCCGGTGGAGGAGCGCCGAGCGCAAGCAGTTCATCGCCTTCATCGGGGCCTTCCATGGGCGGACCATGGGCTCTCTCTCCCTCACCGCGAGCAAGAAGGTGCAAAGGGAACGCTACTTCCCTATGGTCCCGGGCGTCACGCACATCCCCTATGCTTACTGCTACCGTTGCCCTTACCAGCTGGAGTATCCCTTCCTGCGACCTATGGTGCGCCAAGATATCTGAAGGAGATCTATTTCGAGACCATCACCCCGCCGCATGAGGTCGCGGCGTTGTTCTTGGAGCCGATACAGGGCGAGGGCGGCTACATCGTCCCGCCGAAGGGCTGGACCAGCACCATCACCAAGATCGTCAGGGACCAGGGCATCCTGGTCGTGGACGACGAGGTGCAGGCCGGAATCGGCCGCACTGGCAAGATGTGGGCCATTGAGCATTTCGGTGTCGTTCCGGACGTCGATCTGCACGGCGAAGTCGCTTGGTTCAGGTATCCCCATCGGGGCGACCATATTCCGTCGGGAGCTGGACTTCGGGGTCCAGGGCGCCCACTCCAACACCTACGGAGGCAACTGTGTGGCCTGCGCCTCCGCCTTGGCCACGTTGGATGTCGTCGAGGAGGAGCGCTTGCCGGAGAGGGCGGAGAAGATGGGGGCCTTGCTGCGCAAACGTATGGATGAGATTATGCGCGACCACGAGGTCATCGGTGACGTCCGAGGCCTAGGCCTGATGCAGGCCATGGAGTTCGTGCGGGACCGCCGCACCAAGGAACCGGCCAAGCACCTCCGTGACGACGTTGCCTTCCTTTTGTTCAAACGCGGGATCGTGGCAATTGGCTGTGGGAGGTCCGGGCTCAGGCTCATCCCTCCATTGGTCATATCCGAGGAGCACCTTAACACGGGATTGGACATATTGGAAGGTTGCATCAAAGATGCATCCAAGGCGATGAAATGAGGCTGCACCGCTCCTCGACGAAACCGTGGGTTCAAGGCAAGGGATATCGAAAGCGGACCGTCCTGGAGCAATCAGACCTGGGTATCCACGGCTCATTCCTTCAGGAGGTCTCCTTCCGGAAGGGAGATGTCGTCCCAGTGCACCACCATCGGACCCAGACCGAGGTCTTCTACGCGGTGACCGATGCGATATTCGAGATAAACGGGGAAAAGGTGACCCTGGCACCTGGTGACGTTCTGGTGTGCGAACCAGGCGATCGGCATGGAAACCCGGAGATACCCTACGACATGAAGATCCTGGTACTGAAGGTCGGATTCCTCGAGGACGACACCGTATGGTGACGCCATGCAGAGCGGGACCGACTTACTCTCAGAATAAAGGTCTGGAGCCACCTGGGAGATTTGAACTCCCGACCTGCTGATTACAAGTCAGCTGCTCAACCAGCTAAGCTAAGGTGGCTTGTTGGCCAAGTAACAATCATCTCCGATTTAACCTTATTCGATGTCAGACCGACCAGGGTCCTTCTTTTTTTATGGGGGCCCAATTAAACCCAAGGGAAGGATTTTATTGCCGCCCACATCTCTCCCTCAATGCCTCTCGGAATCAAGGAGGGGGATCATCATGGATAAAAGAGCACTAGGTTTCTTCGAAGAGCTTTGCAACGCGCCTGGTCCGTCCGGCTTTGAAACCATCCCCATCAAACTGTTGAAAGACTATGTGGCTCCCTTCGTGGAGAGGCATTACAGTGATAAAATGGGGAATTTCATGTTCGAGAGGGGAGGTCATGCCGATGGGCCTAGGATCCTTCTCGCGGGCCATATCGACGAGATAGGTTTCATCGTGACCGGCATCTCCCCCTTAGGTTTCGTCTCCTTTCGGCAGCTAGGTGGATGGTACGATCAGGTGTTGCTCGGACAACGCGTCCAGGTCATGAGCAACAAGGGTATGCTGGCCGGGGTCATCGCCTGCAAACCTCCGCACCTCATGGAAGCGGAGGAGATGAAGAAGGTGGTGGCGAAGGATAAGATGTTCATCGACATAGGCGCGGCCAATCTCAAGGAGGCGCAGGAGATGGGGGTCCGCCTGGGAGACGCCATCGTGCCCGATTCCAAATTCTCCACCCTGAGCAAGACCGTCTACAAGGATGGGAAGAGGAAGGGCAAGCGCACCCTGGCCTTTGGTAAAGCGTTCGATAATCGTTACGGCGCCTTCGTGGCCGCCGAGGTGATGCGCGTCCTCCACGAAGGTAAGGTCAAGCATGCTAACACGGTCATCGGGGCGGCGACGGTCCAGGAGGAGGTGGGTACGAGAGGGGCGAAGACCGTGTCCGCCACCGTGAACCCGGACGTGGCCATTGTGCTCGATGCCGATATCGCGGGCGACGTCCCCGGCGTCGATCCGTTGATGGCGCCGGCCAAGATGGGCGAGGGGGTGGTCATCACGGTGTTCGATAGCATGATGATCCCCAACCAGCCACTGAAAGAGCTGGTCATAGGGGTATGCGAGAAGAGGAAGATCCCATACCAGCTGGCCTACACATACGGAGGAGGCACGGACGGCAGCGCCATCCATACCTCCAACATGGGTGTGCCCAGCATCGCCATCGGTGCCGCGACGCGGCACATTCATTCCCATGTGGGCATCATCGACCTGAAGGACATAGACGACAGCGTGCGGTTGGCCGTCGAGCTCGTGAAGGCCTTGGACCGGAGGACGGTGGAGGGCCTGACCACGGTCTGATTGACCCGCGGGAAGGGACCATTTTCGTATGATGGCCAATACCAAAAGGTATAAGAAGAGTCAATATATCCACCATCCTGCACAATCCGACAAGGACTGGTGGATTTAATGTCAACTGGCAACAAGGTCTCCAAAGGGGACATCATCAGATTCGAATTCGATGGATACATCGCTGACAGCGGAGAGATGTTCGACACCACGAACCCTGACACCGCACAAGAGAACGGCATCTTCAACGAGAAGTTCAAGTACGCCCCGATGCCCCTGTTGGTCGGAGGCGGAAGGGTCTTCCCCGGTCTGGAGGAGGCCTTGGAGGGCGCCCCCATCGATGAGGACGTCGAGGTCGTGATCCCGCCGGAGAAGGCGGCCGGTCCGAGGGACCCCAAGCTGATCCAGATGCACTCGGTGCGCGAATTCCTGAAGCAGGACATCGAGCCCCGACCAGGCATGGAGGTCAACATGAACAACAAGACCGGGCTCATCATCTCCGTCACCGCTGGAAGGGTCCGTGTGGATTTCAACCGCCGCTTCGCCGGCCAGGCCCTGAAGTACAGTTCAAGGTCTTGGAGGTCGTCGAGAACGATGAGGAGAAGGTCATGGCCGTCGTGGAGATGGACTATGGTACCTCCGAGGGTTTCAAGGTCACAGTGGATGGGAAGAAGGTCACAATGGTCCTCCCCGACGTATGCAAGTACGATCAGAAGTGGACCTTGGCCAAGTACAAGGTGGTCGCCGACCTACGCGAGGCCTTGCAGGCCAACCCAGTCGAGCTCATCGAGGAGTACGTCAAGCAGGAAGACAAGGCGGAGCCCACCGAGGACAAGGAACCCGAGGAGCTCGGCTCTGAAGAGGACAAGAGCTGAACCGCTCCGCCCTCACCTTTCATAAACCCTTTCAAACCCGCTCATTTTTGGACGAGTGGCCTAGCATGGATATGGCAGCAGCCTCCTAAGCTGCAGGTCCGGGGTTCGAATCCCCGCTCGTCCGCTTGTACTGAAACCAGACCTCTCTATCGACATGAGGCCGGTCTTAGCACGAGGCTCAAGAGCAGCAGGGACATGGCCGACAGACTGGTAGCGATCCTGAATGCGAATGCCGCCCATGGGCCTAACCGATCCCAATGCAGACCGACTATGGCACTCCCACATGGATTGGTAGCCGAGTCCATATCCAGCAAATATGAGCCTTGTTCTTTGTTGAGCTTGTCCGAGGACCAAAAGGAAAGGACCTTGACCAGCGAGACCGTGGTCTCGGCCGCCCCCTCTATCCGTCCGACGATCGGGCTGGTGGCAACGATAACCGTCAGGAAAAGAGAGAGAGGATCGGGTCGATCATCCCACTGTTCATGTCCATCAGAAAAAACACGATGCCTGGGAACAGCACGTTTGTGCTCACCTCGGCCATCAACCGTCGTCCTCTCCTCCCCGTATGCTTCTAACTGGCCTCCCATCATCGATCGTCCGAACCGATACCTTTCTTGCCGCTCCTCTCGCGAACTCGGGCCAGTATCTTTTCCGACCTGAGTTCCCTGACCGCGTCCTTGCCGATCCATCTGGCGGTCGCATCATCGCTCTGACTGAGCCTTAGTGCGAGAGGAAGTACCAACCCATAGCAGTCCACGTCGCGCTTCCCTATCTGCCTCAAAGCCCAGTTGACCGCTTTCTTCACATTGTTCCGTTCGTCCTGGCTGTGTCGCTCGATCAGATCCAAGTAAGGTCGGAACGAATCGCAGGACGCCAACTTATCCTTGACCGAGAGCACCGCTATCATGACGAAGCCGGCCCGCCTTACGAACTCCTCCTCTCTCTCGCACCATGGCCCTATCACCTCCTTGGCGATGCTGGTGTGGATGAAAAGATTGTTGCAGCATTGGTCACAGATGTCCCAGGAATGGAAATCTTTGACCCAGCGCTCCATTTGGGCCATTGTCACCTTTTTCGGTTCGTCCACAATGGTAGCAAGGATGCGAGCCTCATGGACCTTTGAATCCCAGAGGGCTAGGGCCAGTTCGTGGTCCTTCCCGATCCGTCTCGCCAATTGTCTGAGCCAGGTCACCGACACACCGTAGGCGTCGCTCGCATCGATACCGAATCGAGCCATCCCTTCCCGGTTGCGCTCACTGCCATTGGCCTTCATCTCCTCCAGTATCTGTCTGGCGTCGTTCACGTACCAAGGATGGTGCCGATGGAGATATTAGGATATTCCATTGTGCGATGGATAGAAGACGATGTCCTGGGGTCTTAGAACAAAGAGAAAATAAAGGATGCTAGAAGAGGTTTAAAAAGTGTTTAGGGGGGGTCATTTTTATTTCTCTGTCAGCTCACCAGTGCGAATTTTTATGACCTTCTCGACATTGGTGATGAAGATCTTACCATCGCCGATCTCTCCCGTCCTGGCGGAGGTTATGATCTTATCCACCACCTTCTGAACCTGGTCGTCCGGGACGATTATGTCGATCTTGCGCTTGGGGAGGAGGTCGATGCGGTACTTGCCCGCCCGATGGGTGAACTCCAGCCCTTTCTGCTCCCCCCGTCCCTCCACCTCGTACACGGTCATTCCATGCACTCCGATCTCCTCGAGGGCGGCCTTGACGGTGTTCAAACTCTCGGGACGGATTATCGCCTCGATCTTTTTCATTTCTAACACCTCACATGTCGTAAGCGACCTCGCCGTGCTGGACTATGTCCGGACCGACGCGTTCCTCTTCTTTGGTCATCCGGATCGGCCGTGCACCTTCTTCATGACATATATCACCGCGAAGATCATGCCGAACGCCCAGGCCCACACCACGGCCACCGCGGTGAGCTGGTAGCTGAGCAGGGTCAGACCCGCCACCGTAGAACAGCCCCTTCGTTCACCACAGCGGAGTTGACGGTGCTGGTGGCGAGCAAGCCGGTGGCGATGGCACCGAAGGTACCACCAACACCGTGGACGCCGAACACGTCCAGGGCATCATCGTACTTGAACCGCTTGCGGAGCAATATGCCACCATAGCAGATCACACCTGCGGACAGGCCGATGATCATCGCACCAGTGGTGTCCACGTAACCGGCCGCGGGAGTGATGGCCACGAGACCTGCCACCGCACCGGAGATCAAACCCAGGACGCCTGGCCTTCCCAGGTGCAACCAGCTGACGATGCCCCAGGTCATTGCGGCCATGGAACCGGCCAACATGGTGTTCCACATGGCGGTGACCGCCAGAGCGTTCGAGCCAGGGCGCTGCCGCCGTTGAAACCGAACCAACCGACCCAGAGCAGGGCGCCACCCAAGACCACGAAGGGGATGTTGTGAGGCCTGCTCCTCGCCACCGTTGGAGGCGGAGAGACGTTTGCCAAGGACCATGACCGCGGCCAGAGCGGAGACGCCGGCAGTGATGTGCACGACCGTGCCGCCCGCGAAGTCAAGGGCGCCCATCTCGAATATCCAACCGCCACCCCAGACCCAGTGGGCGACTGGCAGGTAGACGGCCAGCATCCAAACGACCAGCAGGATGATCAGCGAGCGCAATTTCATGCGTTCGGCGATGCCCCCGATGAGCAGGGCCACGGTGATGATGGCGAAGGTGAGCTGGAACATCATGTACAACAGATGGGGCACCGTGGTGGGCAGAATATCGCACTGCCCGGGTCGGCCCCAACGCCATCGAGCATGACGTAATCTAGGTTACCTATCAAGTCCCAGATCCCCAACGTTCGGTCCGAAGGCCAATGAATAGCCAATCATGACCCAGATGAAGGTCACGAAAGCTGTGATGATTATGGTCTGGCCCAATATGGAAAGCATGCTCTCCTTTCGCAGCATGCCCCCGTAGAAGAATCCCACCGCCGGGGTCATCATGAACACCAGGGCGGTGGAGATCAACAACCACGCCGTGTCACCAGAATCTACCATAGTTTCTCATCCTCCATTTGTTGGCAGGCATGCTCTTTTGCTTCCTTCATCGTTCCAGTCACGAAGAATCCGTTCAGTTCTTTCGACATTCTTCACATCTCTCCTTGATTCCTGACCTTGTGATCAGGGTCGCAGTTTCGCTCGAAGGCTCAGGGCGAACCTCGCCCCTGACGTCTCATAGCTAGATGTTGAGACATTCGCCGGGACGTTTGCATAGACAATTAGATATTAATATTCTTGGAAATAAGACAATTGTACATTCAATTTTAAAAATATTAGATGTATGAATCATGATTCCAATAATACGTCTCAATAAAATGACCATCGCATTATAAGTAAAGTTGAAGCTGGAGAATATCTGGCTTGACAAAAATACAACGGATGCGAGGAAAACAAAAAATGTATGGATTTAGAAAACCGATTCTTTAAGGAATAATCAGGGCTGTCGCGGAACGCTCTTTAATCGGTGCCGCATCTACCCACGGTGCCGATGGCATCACATTCATCCGTCAGGCGGAGGATCTCGGCCTGCTGAACGACGTGACGGTCGGCTTCCTCGGCTTTGCCGAGACCTATCTCGGCGCCTTCGGCGAGGGCAAGGGCCAGAACATGTGGGTGACCGTTCCCTTCGCGGCATCGATGACCGATCCCGGCCCGGCGGAATTCGTGGCGAAGATCCGCAAGGCGGCCGGCGACGGAGTACCGATCTCGCACTATGCCTTCACGCACTACAATTCACTCAACGCGGTCAAGGCGGCGCTTGAGAAGTCGGGCAAGATGGATTCGGAGGGCCTGGTGGACGGCCTCACGGAACTGAACGTCAAAACGCCGACGGGCGACATTCTCATCGGCAAGGATCATCACGTCACGATGAACATGTTCCTTGCCAAGACGGAAGGTGCCGGCCTTGCGGTTGTGAAGCCGCTGGGTGCGATTGCACCTGCGCCCGGCTGCGCCTGATCCCGCGTGCTGCGGCTGGAGCACCTCGTCAAGACATTTGGCGGGGTCACTGCGGCAGATGATATCTCGCTTGACCTTGATAGCGGCGAGATGCGGGCCATCATCGGGCCGAACGGCTGCGGCAAGACCACGCTGTTCAATCTGATCACGGGTTATCTCCAGCCCGAGTCGGGGCGCGTGGTTTTCGAGGGCAGGGACATTGCCAGGCTGGCGCTCTACCAGGTGGCAAGGTTGGGCATCGTCCGGAAGTTCCAGGTTCCATCGCTGTTCGCCGGACTGACAGTTGAAGAAAACCTGCGGATTGCCGGCGCGGCCGAACCATCCGATCTTCTGTCGCGCTTCGACCTGGGAGCGGTGCGCAGCCGGAATGCCGGAACGCTTGCTCATGGTCAGAAGCAGTGGCTGGAACTGGCAATGACGCTGGCGGCCCGGCCGCGCCTCCTGCTTCTCGACGAACCTGCTGCCGGACTCACGGCCGCCGAACGCGGGAAGACCATTGATTTGGTCAAGGGCCTGCGCAAGGACTTTGGCCTGGGCATCATGCTCATCGAGCATGACATGCGCTTTGTCGAAGCGCTTGAATGCCCGGTGTCGGTGATGGACATGGGCCGCATCATTGCCGCCGGCACCTTTGCAGAAGTCCGCCGGGACCCGCGTGTCCGTGAGGCCTATCTTGGAGTCGCCGGTGCTTGAGATTCAAGAGCTGCATGCCGGCTATGGCGGTGGCGAGGTGCTGCGCGGGCTCTCGCTTGGCGTGGGGCGCGGCGAGATCGTGGCGCTTCTTGGCCGCAACGGCATGGGCAAGACCACGCTCCTGCGCTGCATCATGGGATTGTTGCCACACACCGCCGGCAGCATCAGGCTCGAGGGCCAGGCGCTGTCAGGACTCGACTGCTTCGAGATCGCGCGGCGAGGCGTTGCCTATGTTCCTCAGGGCCGCGAGATTTTCGGGCAGTTGACGGTGGAAGAGAATCTCAGGCTCGCGGCGCTGCGCGGCGGAACGATCGAGACTGGTTACGAACTCTTTCCGGGTCTCAGGTCCAGGGCCAGGGATCCGGGCGGCAGCCTTTCGGGCGGGCAGCAGCAGCAGCTTGCGATCGCCCGCGCCATGGTTGCGAAGCCGCGGCTTCTTCTGCTCGATGAGCCATCCGAAGGCATCCAGCCGTCTGTGGTGAACGAGATCGCGGACATTGTAACGCGTTCGGCCCGGTCCGTGAGCCTGTCCGTTCTGCTGGTCGAGCAGAACACCGACCTCGCCCTGCGTGTGGCGGATCGTGCCGTCTTCGTCGATCATGGCGTCGATGCAGCGTCCATCGCGTCGAGTGCCGTCACGCGCGAGATCCTGGCGTCATACATGGAGCTTTAGGTGGACCGCATCCTGATCTTCCTTCTCGATTCCTCCAACGCCATCCTGGTTCTGATGCTGGTATCGCTCGGGCTCGCGGTCATCTTCGGGCTGATGAACGTGATCAACATGGCCCACGGCGAATTCCTCGTCCTGGGCGCCTATGGCGTGCTCACCTTGCAGTGGGCTGGCCTTCCCTTCGCCGCCTGTCTGGCGATCGCTCCCATGTTGGTTGCGCTGATTGGCCTTGCCGCGGAGGAGCTTCTCATCCGCCGAACCTATGAGCGCCTGCTCGATACGATCCTCGCGACCTGGGGACTCTCCCTGGTCTTGCGCCAGGGCCTGGTGTTGATCTACGGGCCCGGCTCGCATGCCGTGGCCGCGCCGGACATGGGCAGCGTTCCGGTCTTCGGCGAAATCTATCCGGTCTATCGCCTGGTCGTCATGGCCCTCAGTGCGGCGGCGATCGCCTTCACATTCTGGGTCTTCTTCCGGACGGCTCTTGGCCTGCAGGCGCGGGCGGTCATCGCCAACCGCAACATGGCGGCCTGCCTCGGCATCAATACCCGGATGCTCGACCGGCTGACCTTCGCCTTCGGCGCGGGGCTTGCAGGACTGGCCGGAGCGGTGATGTCGCCGCTGATCTCGGTCGACCCCAATGCCGGACTGGGCTGGCTCGTGCCCGGCTTCCTGTCGATCCTCGTGGCGGGACTCGGATCCCTCTCCGGTCCCATCGTTGGTGCGGCCGGCGTCGGTGCGGTCGATAGCCTGGCCGCGGCCATCTCGTCGCCGGTCTGGGCACAGCTGACGGTCTTCGTCGCGGCTATCATCGTCATCCGATTCTTCCCGCAGGGACTCATGGCCCTGAAGCGCCGTGAGGCCTGATGTCGCGACTTTCCGTCATCGAAATGGTGGTGCTGGTGTTCTTTGTCCTGCTGCCGCTGGCAATGCCAACATGGGCCCTGTCGGACTTCGCCATCTACTTCACTTATGCGATCTTCGCCGTGAGCCTCGCATTCCTGTGGGGCCATGTAGGGCTACTCAGCCTCGGGCATGCGGTCTACTTCGGCCTTGGTGCCTATGCGATGGGAGTGGTGACGCTCGGCATGACCGCCTTGCCGGTGTCTGGAGCGTAATCGGCGTGATCCTGGCGGTGCTGGTTCCGGGCATCGTCGCCTTCGTGCTAGGGAGCTTCTTCTTCGCGAGCAGGGGGCTGACAGGGTGCCTTCTTTGGCATCGTCACGCTGGCTCTGGCCTTTGTCTTCGAGCGCATGGCCATCAGCTCGACCTGGCTTGGCGGCATGAACGGCCTCATGAGCATACCGCCTGTCGTCGCCTTCGGATATGAGATCTATGATCCGCTCGTGCTTTACTTCGGACTGCTCGGCCTTCTGGCGCTGACCGTCGGGTTTCTGCAGGTGGTCATGCGGTCGCGCTTCGGATTACTGCTGGCTGGCGTGCGGGAAAACGAACTCCGGGCGGCGACGCTGGGTCACCAAACGGCACGGCTCAAGGTCTGGGCCTTCACGCTCTCCGGCATGATCGCCGGGCTCGCCGGCGCGCTCTTCGTCTCGCAGTTCGGTTTTGCATCGCCCTCGCTGATCGGGTTTTCGCTCTCTGCCGAGGCGCTCATCTGGGTGGCGCTGGGCGGACGGAGCAACTTGCTCGCCGCAGCACTTGGCGCCATCTGCGTCCGCTTTCTGGAGAGCCAGCTGTCCGGTGCTCTGGGCGCCGTCTGGCCGGTGGTTGCGGGTCTGCTATTCATGACTTCGGTGGTTTTCCTGCCGCGCGGCCTGTTCGGAGAGGCGATTGCGCGTCTTCAGGTCGCCGGCCGGAGGCCAGACCCATCGTGATTTTGTCGGCCGGGGAAAGTGGTCCATCATCGCCGTCAGACGTATCCAAGGGCAGATCGCACCGGCCCTTTGCCTATTGCTGAAAGAATCGATTGTGCAACCCACCCAGTTGATCTCGCTTGCCACGGCGCTGCCTCCGCACGTGATCGAGCAACGTGAGGCGGCGGCCTTCGCGGCGGAAGCCTTTGGCAGTCGCTACTCCGATTTCGAAAGGCTTTCCGGAGTCTTCATGACGTCCGGCATTCGCCGCCGCCATGCCGTTCGGCCGATCGAATGGTACCGCGAGCCGCTTGGCTGGCCCGAGCGGACGGAAGCCTTCGTGTCGGGAGCTGGTGATCTCTTCGTCGCAGCGGCGAAACGCGCTCTGGAGGCTGCGCGGCTCACTGCCGCCGAGATTGACACGGTCGTGACCGTTTCGTCGACCGGCGTGGCCACGCCCAGCCTGGAAGCGCGCGTCGCGATGCGTATGGGGTTTCGTCCAGACGTGGAGCGCGTGCCGGTCTTCGGGCTCGGATGCGCCGGCGGCGTGTCGGGCCTTTCGATCGCCGCGCGGCTGGCGCGGTCCCGGCCCGGCTCGACCGTGCTTCTCGTCGTGGTGGAGACATGCACGCTGGCGTTCCGGCTTGATCAGCTGACCAAGGCCAATATCGTTGCAACAGCACTGTTTGGCGATGGTGCCGCAGCCTGTGTCCTGAGGACCGCCGGTACGGGCCTCGCGAATATCGAGATGAGCGCGCAGCACACGTGGCCGGACACGCTCGACATCATGGGCTGGTCGGTGGATGCCGAAGGTCTTGGCGTCATCTTCGACCGCGACATTCCGCCATTTGCCGAGGCGAACTTCGGGCCTGCGATGACGGGAATGCTCGGACGATCCGGGCTTGAGCTCACCGACATCGAACGTTTCGTATGCCATCCGGGTGGTGCCAAGGTTGTCACGGCGCTGGAGCGCGCCTTGTCGCTTCAACAGGGAACCCTGGAGGACGAGCGCGCGGTTCTTGCCGACTGCGGAAACATGTCGGGACCAACCGTCTTCTTTGTTCTCGAAAGGGCGATCCGCAGTCCGGACTTCCCTTCGCGCACCCTGTTGACGGCCATGGGGCCGGGGTTCACGGCGAGCTGCGCGGCATTGCGGACGGCGGCATGACCGCGGCGGTCATCCTGCTCGCTCTCGTGACAGCCGAGCGGCTCGCCGAACTGTGGTGGGCGCGAAGGAACACCGAACGGTTGATGAAGCTGGGCGCCATCGAACATGGAGCGTCCCACTATCCGCTGATCGTCGGACTTCATGCGGCTTGGTTGGGCGGCCTCTGGTTCCTGGGTTGGGCGCAGCCGGTCTCCGTTTTCTGGCTCTGCGTGTTCCTGCTGCTGCAGCTGGGCAGGGCATGGGTCCTGATCAGTCTGGGCCGGCGCTGGACGACCCGCATTGTCGTCTTGCCGAATGAGCCACTCGTAAGGACAGGACCCTATCGCTTTCTCTCCCATCCCAACTACATGGTCGTTGCGGGCGAGATCGCAGTGCTCCCCTTGTGTCTTGGACTCCCCTGGTATGCGGTTGCCTTTTCCATTGCCAATGCGGTGGTGCTGATGATCCGCCTCCGGTCGGAAACAGCGGCCCTTGCCGGTTCGGTTCATGGCTTCGGCAAGTAGTCCGGTCGACCAGAGAGTTCCGCTCTCCATATGGCTGGGCTTTGTCATGATGTGCCTTGGCATGTTCATGGCAATCCTCGACATTCAGATCGTCGCGACCGCGCTGCCGACGATACAGTCAGCGCTTGGCATCGCGCCGGACCGCATGAGCTGGATCCAGACGGCCTATCTGATCGCCGAAATCATCGCCATTCCGCTCACCGGCTTCTTCACCCGGCTTCTGGGCATGAGACTGCTCTTCATGTCCGCTACTGCCGTCTTCACGCTGGCGTCAGTTGGGTGCGCGGCAAGCGGCAGTTTCGAAGTTCTGATCTTCTGGCGGGTGATTCAGGGCTTCGCAGGCGGGGCGCTTGATTCCTGCTGTCTTTTCGGCCGTGTTCCTCTTCTTCCCTGTCAACCGGCAGGGGCTGGCCACCAGCATTGCAGGCGTAATCGCCGTTCTCGCGCCGACTCTGGGACCAAGCATCGGCGGTTGGGTGACGGAGGCGTGGTCGTGGCATTGGCTGTTCCTGATCAACCTCTTGCCCGGCATCGCTGCCGTCGGTTGCCGTCTTCTTCCTCCTGCCGCGAAGGACGGTGGCGTGGAGCGAGTTGCGCAGGCTCGACATCGTCTCGCTCTTGCTTCTTGCCGTCGCGCTGGCTGCCCTTGAGATCGGTCTGAAGGAAGCGCCGGAGAGCGGATGGCTGTCCGGAATCACCTTGGCTCTGCTTGCCCTGTCGGTGATCTCGGCGGTCAGCTTCGTCGGAAGATCGTTGCGAGGGGTTCATCCCATCGTTGACCTCAAGCTCTTCCGTGATCGCAATTTCAGCATCGCCTGCCTCTTGAGCTTCCTGCTCGGCATCGGCCTCTTCGGATCCGTTTACCTGATGCCGGTCTTTCTCGCCTTCGTTCGCGACCACGGGGCGTTGCAGATCGGGCTGATCATGCTGGTGACCGGTGTCACGCAGCTCTTGTTTGCACCATTGGCAGTGCAGTTCGATCGGCGGATAGACGCACGCCTCCTGTCGGGCATCGGGTTCCTGTTGTTCGGTCTTGGATTGGGCTGGAGCGCCTTTCAGACCCCTGAAACAGACTTTGACGGGATGTTCTGGCCGCAGGTCCTTCGTGGGGCTGCGATCATGTTCTGCCTCTTGCCGCCGACGCGGCTGGCACTGGGCGAGCTCGAGAAGTTGCGCGTTCCGGATGCGAGCGGAGTCTTCAACCTGATGCGCAATCTGGGCGGCGCCATTGGCATCGCCCTCATCGACACCATCATTTTCGGCCGTGCGCCGGACCACGGGGAAGCCTTGCTGGCGCAGCTACAGGCTGGTGATGTGGGAGCGGCAGATTTCGTTGGCGTTCCGCTCGACGAGTTCCAGGCCCTCTCGCAAGGCTCCATTGACGTCGAGGCGATCGGCATGCTTCAGACAGCCATCGAAAAGGCTGCAATGACCATGGCCGTCAACGAGGCCTGGGCGGTGCTGTCGGTGATGACGCTTGCGGCCCTGCTGCTGCTGCCCGCGGCACGCAAGCCATCGCAGATCTGAGGCCTTCACAGATCGCGGTCTGCCATCCAGGTCCGGAGCCTGGCGAGATCGGACTCCGTCCATCCGGCCGGCGAGGTGACCGCCACCCAGCCGTCGAGGTAGTGCGTGGCGGCATAGACATGCCCCTTGCCGCGCGGAGTCAGCGTTGCCGTCATCATGTCGCAGATCAACTGCAGGAAGGTCACCACCGGTACCCAGACCAGCCTCGGAGATACATCGGGTCCGCGCGGCGACTTCATCCAGGCCGGAGGCCGCCAAAGACTGCTTTCCTCGAAGAAGGTGATGGGATCGGATGCGTACTGCAGATAGACCATCCGCATCGGTCCCCAGCTTGCGCCGGGAATGTCGAGATGATTGGTCTGGCTGGTGAAGCGGAACAGCGAGCTGTCGCGGAATCTGGGCAGCCACGCCGGCGTGCCAGGCACGCGTTCTGCCGTGACCTTGTTCCATGTGCGGCTGGCAAATGGCGGGCCGGCCCACAGCGCGCCGTGGTAAGGTTCGGCCACGATGTCGAAGAAGTCGGCCGCCAGATCGGAATTCAGCGAACCGAGACTCAGTCCGAAGAGATAGAGCCGGGGCCGGGAATCGGCGGGCAGCTTGCGCCAGTGGCCGTAAACCGTGCGGAACACCGCTTCCGCCGTCTCGTGACCGTATTCCGGTTCGACGAGAAGCGACAGCCAACTGGGAAGGTAGGAGTACTGCACGGAGACCGACGCGATGTCGCCGCGGTGCAGGAACTCGACTGGCGTCATGCCGGACGGGTCAACCCAGCCTGTTCCCGTCGGCGTCGCGATGACCAGCACCGATCGGTCAAAGGCGCCGGTCCGGATCAGTTCTGCCAGCGCCAGTGCGGCCCGGTCTTCGGCCGTGTCGGCCGAGTTGGCGCCCACATAGATCCGCAGGGGCTCCATTGCCGGACCGCCGGTCAGCGCTTCGATGTCGGCGCGGGTGGGAGCGGCGACGACACGGTTGCGCCCCTGGGCGCCAAGACTGTCCCAGGAGATCAGCGACTGAGGGCTGCCGGTCTTGTTCGGATCGATCGGCGCAGCCATCTCGGGCGGCAGAAAGGCATCGACACGGCGGTAGGTGTTGTCAAGGAAGCGCAGGGCGCCGGTCAGAATCACGCCGCTGCCGATTGCCCAGAAGACAACGGCAGCCAGGATCAAGCCGGCGAGATAGGCGACGCGGTCGGGCATGACCCAATCCAGCCGCGCGGCGGAGATGAGGGTGACGCGGCGAAACAGCCGCCCGATCATCAGTATCACCGTTGCGGTCGCCAAGCTTACCGCAGCGATGGTGAAGGGTCGCGCGCTTTCGACCGGCGGCATGCCCATCACCGCGTGAATTGCGTTCTGCCATCCGGTGGCCTGCGACAGTCCGTAGATCATGATTGCGGCCGCGATCGCGATCGCGACAAACCGGAATCGCCCTTCTCCCTGCCGCGACGCAGTGGGAAGCCCAAGCCACGTCCACAGGAATCCGGTCCCGGCGCCGACACCATAAAGGGCCGCAAAGGAAAGCCCCGCCACGGCGCCTTGCAGCATGCCGGTGCGGGGAATGAGGCTTGGAGAAAGGGCTGCAAGAAAGGCCAGAGCGCCCAGAACAAGGCCAAGTGCCTGGGGCGGCGAAAGCAGCGGGCGATCCCGGTATTTCAATTGGCGGTCAGGCATGAAGTCTCGGCGTGGAAGGGCAGGGCCGCTGCGCCTTTGCCTCTTGCGGGGACGGGGCGTCAGGGCAAGTGAATAGCATTACTTGCCGTGACATGCGTCGGCAACTGTTCCATACATCCGCGAGCTGAAAGATGATCGCATGCCCTTCTGGGGACAAGCGGCAGGGGATATCGACATGGGCACCGAAGATCATGACTGGAACCACCTGCCATGGTGGTGCTGGGCCGCGCCGCTTCTGGCGGCTGCACTCGTCGTGGCCAAGCTGACCCACCTGATCGCGCCGGCTGGCCTCGTCTTCGTGGTGCTGGCCGTCGCGTTTCTCGGCGGAGCCGTCTTTGCGGCCGTCCACCATGCCGAAGTCCTCGCCGTGAAGATCGGCGAGCCCTTCGGTTCGATTCTTCTGGCGCTGGCGATCACCACGCTGGAAGCCGGCCTCATCATCTCCGTCATGGCGTCGGGTGCGGGCGGCAGTGACGTGGTGGCGCGTGACACCGTGTTTTCCGTGGTGATGATCGTTCTCAACGGCATCGTGGGGTTCTGCCTCGTCATTGGCGGTGCGCGTCACTTCGAGCAGGAATTCAGGGTTCAGGGTGCGGCAGGGATCCTGAGCGTGATCGCGACACTGGCCATCGTGGCGCTCGTTCTGCCGAACTTTACGCTGACGACCGCAGGCCCGGTCTACGCACCAAGCCAGCTGTTGTTCGTCGGTGCGGTGTCCTTGCTACTCTATGTCGTCTTCGTCTTCGTGCAGACGGTACGGCATCGGGATGATTTCGTCATCGAAGACAGCACCGCAAGTCATGGCGAGCCGCCGGGCAATCGCAGCGTCCTCATCAGTTCGCTTCTGCTGATCGTAAGTCTGGTCGTGGTGATCTTCCTGGCGAAGTCGCTGTCGCCCTTGCTCGGTGCCGCTGTCGTGAAGGCCAATCTTCCGCTGTCGATCGTCGGCGTCATCATCGCCATCATCGTGCTGTTGCCGGAAGGCCTCACGGCGATGAAGGCGGCCCGCCGCAACCGCCTGCAGACAAGCCTCAATGCCTCGCTGGGGTCTGCGCTGGCCAGTATCGGTCTTACAATTCCGATTGCTGCCGTCGCGTCCGTTCTCCTGGGCGTGCCGCTGGTGCTGGGTCTCGACGGCGAATCCATGGTGCTCCTGACGCTCACGCTCTTTGTCGCGTCCCTGACATTGTCGACCGGCCGCACCACCGTTCTACAGGGTGCGGTTCATCTGGTGATCTTCTGCGTGTTCGTCTTTCTGTCGGCAATTCCCTGAACGCGGCCGTGGCGCCATCGGTCGGATACCTGCGGGCTTGGCGGGCATCGTCGGCGTCAGGGGAGCGGCACGTCGCGATCAATTTCTGCGGACTGGCCTGATTTCCACCGCGCGAGACGGTCGTTCGCGGGTTCGGCGTCGCCGAATTCGCGCGACAGCAGAACCGCGACCGTGACGGCCACCGGGCCTGATGTCACGGCGAAGGAGAGCGCCAGAACCAGAACCGCGATCATGCCCTGCGGCGAATTTGAAATCATGTTGCCGATGCCGCTGACATCGGCCAGCAACATGGCGGCCAGGACGATCCACCCGAGGAGGATTCCGATGGCGTTCCATTTCAACACGAACTTCACAAGGCGCGGCATGGGATACTCGTTTCCGCCGGCAACCGGACCTCAGAACACCGGCCGGCGCGGTTCCTCATCGGTGGTGCGGGGTATGATGGCAAACCCGGCGATCAGCACCGTAGCAGCCAGCAGCACGGCCGGCCAGTGAATGCCTGTCGCACTCGAAATCAGCCCAAAGAGCAGGGGGCCCATGGCCGACGTCAGGCGGTTCACCAATGCTGCAAAGCCAAACATTTCGGCGGCTTCTGTCTCGATGACGAGTTGCGCAACCAGGCTGCGGGCCATCGCGTTGGTCGGGCCAAGCGCCAGTCCGAGGCAGAGCGACACGGCGAGACCGGCCCACCAGCCATGGCCCTTGAGCAGCAGGGTGATCAGCAGCACCCAGACCGGCAGCAGGCCGAACAGCAGCCGCAGCGGGTCGATGCGCCGCGCCAGCCAGCCGGCCAGCAGCGTCGTCGGAATCGAGAGAAGGCTGAAGATGGCGCTCAGCAAGGCGACGTTGCTCACTGAAAGTCCGAAGCTGCTCGCCAGCATGATGGGCGTGAAGAGAGCCACGGTCGACACGGCTCCCGTGGCAAGATGCACGCCGATGATCATGCGCGGCAAGGTACCGCCGCGCCGCCAAAGCCTTGCTGTCGACAGGACCTGCCGGAACGACGAGGACCACAGGCTGCCCGTGGCGTGGGTCGTGGCCGTCGATGCCACGGCGCGCAATCCGAGAATCGCGATGCCGCCAAGCAGCGCGTAATAGATGCCGACGACCACGAAGGTCAGCGAAAAGATCGCGGCGGCGCTGCCGGACACGCCTGCGTGGAGAAAGGCGCTGCTCATGCCGTAACACAGCAGGCCACCGATGTAGCCCAGTCCCCAGCCCAGGGCCGAAAGCCCGGCGGCCGACCCCACCGGTGCGATGGTCTTCATCAGCGCGTCATAGAGACTCGCAGCAACCAGATAGGCGATATAGGAAAGGCAGAAGGCAAGGCTGACGAAGAACAGGCCGGCGCCCGGTGCCGCGAGCGCGATCGTCGCGCCGCTGCAGACTGCGGTTGCAAGCGCCAGGTAGCGCAGGCGCCCGCGCGTGCGGTCCGCGGCAGCGCCGATGACGGGCGATATCAGTCCCGCTGCAATGCTCGATGAGGCCAGTAGCAGGCCCCACAACGCTTCGCTCCAGGCGGCGTTGCCGGTCACATGGATCTTGAAATAGAGCGGGAAGGCGACGGCCGTGATCAGCAGCACGTAGCCGGAGCTCGCGACGTCATAGAGTATCCAGTAACCCTGAAGCAGGCGAGACCGCGTCATTGCTGTGTCATGGGCTTGCTTGCGCTATCCGGCGTGGCTTGGCTGGCGAAGATGCATGCTGAACTACTGTTCGTCTTTGTACGTTTGAAGAACGCCACGGCTCAATACGCGAAGCCTTCGGTAGCCGATCTCGATCGCGCCTTGCTGAGCCAGGTCGTTGAGGCAGGGCCGCAGCGTGGACCTGACAACGCCCACCATCTTGGCCAGATCATCCTGGGTCAAGTCGGTTTCCTCCGAGTTCTCCGTAAGCTGCAGAAGCCGGCGGCATACGCGTGCTCTCACCGAAAGCGACAATGCCTCGGCCAGAAGACCGATCGCCCGGTTCACATTGATCGCGCTGAGCCGGTAGAAAGCGCGCCAGTGCTCCGGTTTCTCTTTGAGCATCGAATGAATTGCGCCTTGCGGGATATGCAGAATCTTGCTTGCCGTCGCAGCCTTGAGGCTCACGAGCCGAGGCGTGTCAGCCAGTTCCGCATTGTCGCCGATCCAGAAACCAGGCTCGGCCCGGTAGATCACGACGGGTTCATCGGCGATCAGCGGGAAGGTGATTTCCAGGCCTCCCGATGCCAACCCGTACAGGCCGTTGGCGGAATCTCCCGCCATGTAGATGAACTGGCCTGCGCGGCAGCTTTGCCAGCGCGCAACGCGCGCCACCCAGTCGCGGAAGTCCAATGACTGGTCTGCGAGCCAGCCGATCTCGTCCAGGGGCGCAAGGTTCAGCGCGGTCTTGGATGAAATGATCTGAATTGGACAATCTCCCTTGAGCTTTCAGCTTACATCAGGCCTTTCCTGTCTGAACAGCATCTTGCGAACCGGTCGGATAGGCAATTCTGCACGACAAGGTGGAGGAGAGACCAATGAATCAACGTAAAGTCGGCATAAGAGGGCTCGTACCACGCCTTGGCGCGGTCGCGCTTCTTGTGATCATGTCTGCGGCGACGGCCCTGGCGCAGGAGAAGAAGCCGAACATTCTCGTGATCTGGGGAGACGACATCGGCCAGTTCAACATCAGCGCCTTCAACCGCGGAATGATGGGCTACCGCACGCCCAACATCGACAGCATTGCCGCGGAAGGCGCCCTGTTCACCGACTGGTACGGCCAGCAGAGCTGCACGGCAGGCCGCGCCGCCTTCATTACCGGCCAGTCGCCGATCCGCACCGGCCTCACCAAGGTGGGCCTGCCCGGCACGCCGGAGGGCATGAAGACGGAAGACCCGACGATCGCCACGCTGCTCAAGGCGCAGGGCTATGCCACCGGTCAGTTCGGCAAGAACCATCTTGGCGATCGCGACGAGATGCTTCCCACCAACCATGGCTTCGACGAGTTCTTCGGGAATCTCTATCACCTCAACGCGGAGGAAGAACCCGAGAACCCCGACTACCCGAAGGATCCCGAGTTCAAGAAGCGTTTCGGTCCGCGCGGCGTCATCCACTCCTTCGCAAATCCGGACGGAACGCAGAGGATCGAGGACACCGGGCCGCTGACGCGCAAGCGCATGGAAACGGTCGACGACGAAGTCACCAAGGAAGCGCTGCGCTTCATGGGCGACGCGCACAAGAGCGGCAAGCCGTTCTTCGTCTGGTGGAACTCCACGCGCATGCATGTCTTCACGCATCTCAAGCCGGAATCCGACGGCAAGACCGGGCTTGGCATCTATGCCGATGGCATGGTCGAACATGACGGGCATGTCGGACAGCTGCTGGCGAAGCTCAAGGAGCTCGGCATCGAAAACGACACCATCGTGATGTACTCCACCGACAACGGCGCCGAGACCTTCACCTGGCCCGATGGCGGCACCACAATGTTCCGCGGCGAGAAGAACACCAACTGGGAGGGCGGCTATCGCGTTCCGACGGTGATCCGCTGGCCCGGCGTCATCAAGCCCGGCACCGTCGTCAACGACGTGGCGGCGCACGAGGATATGCTCACCACCTTCGCTGCCGCTGCCGGCGACACCACCGCCAAGGAACGCCTTCTCAAGGGCGAGAAGATCGGCAGCCGCGAGTACAAGGTTCACCTGGACGGCTATGACCTTGGCCCCGCCCTGCGCGGCGAGGGCGAGTGGCCGCGCAAGGAGTTCCTCTACTGGACTGACGACGGCAGCGTGGCGGCAATCCGCTACGGAAACTGGAAGGTGACGTTCCTGGAGCAGAAAGCGGAGGGTCTGCGTGTCTGGCAGGACCCGTTCGACGTGCTCCGCGCCCCGCTGCTGACCAACCTGCGCATGGATCCCTTTGAACGTGCGGAGCACGAGAATGCCATGGGCTATCAGCGCTGGTACATGGAACGCATGTTCCTGATCGCTCCCGCCGGCGCCTATGTTGCCAAGTGGCTGCAGAGCTTCAAGGAGTTTCCGCCGCGCCAGAAGCCCGGCAGCTTCAACCTGGATCGCGTGATGGAAAGCGTGATGTCGGTGTCGCAGAACTGATTTGCCCAAGAGTTCCGGGGCCGGGCAGCGTCGCTGTTCCGGCCCCGTCTGTTTCGATATAGTCCTGCTCTCGACAAACAGGGATGACGCCGATGATTGCGACCAGCAGACGGAACTTCATGGGTTTGACGCTTGCCGCTCTGGCAGCCGGCGTGGAGCCGCGGCTGGCCCTGGCCAATGGCGCCGAAGCCCTGCCGTCCTGGTCCGATGGCGCGGCGCGCAAGCGCATCCTGGACTTCATTGCAGCGTCCGTCACCGAAGGCAGCCCGGGCTATGTGAGGCCGGAGGATCGCATCGCGGTCTTCGACAATGACGGCACGCTGTGGTGCGAGCAACCGGCCTATTTTCAGCTCATCTTCGGCATCGACCGCATTCGCGCGCTGGCACCCGAGCATCCCGAATGGAAGGATCAGGAGCCCTACAAGAGCGTGCTGGCAGGGGACATTCAGGCGCTGGCCGCCCAGGGCGAGCACGCCCTTCTCGAGGTCATCATGCAGACACATGCCGGCATGTCGACCGAACAGTTTCTCGACATCTCCAAGCAGTGGCTGGCCACTGCCGAACACCCGAGGTTCAAGCGGCGCTACGATACGCTGATCTATCAGCCCATGCTCGAACTGCTCGTCCATCTGCGCAGCCAGGGCTACCAGACCTGGATCGTATCCGGCGGCGGCGTCGAGTTCATCCGCGCCTTTGCCGAACCCGTCTACGGCATCCCGCCCCAGCAGGTGGTGGGGTCCAGCATCGTCACGGAGTTCCAGATCGTCGACGGCAAGCCGCAACTGATGCGGCTGCCGAAGATCGACTTCATCGACGACAAGGCCGGCAAGCCGGTCGGCATCAACAAGTTCATCGGACGGCGCCCGGTCTTTGCGGCAGGCAATTCGGACGGCGACCTGCAGATGCTGCAGTGGACAACGGCTGGTGACGGGCCGCGCCTTGGCATGATCGTTCATCACACCGATGCCGAGCGCGAGTATGCCTATGATCGTCAATCGTCCATCGGCCGCCTCGACAAGGCGCTCGACCAGTCCGCGGCCAATGACTGGCTGGTGGTCGACATGAAGAATGACTGGACCGAGATTTTCCCGGCGATGTAAGCTTCGCTGATGTTGAGGTCTTGTCTCGCGCGAGCGCTCCTGGTCATCGGTTGTCTTCTGACGGGTGCCAGCTTTGCCGCAGCATCGGATGTCGAGGCCTTTGCGGGCAGTGCGGCCTGTTCCGAATGCCATGCTGACGAAACCGCGGCCTGGGCCGGGTCTCATCACGGCTGGGCCTTGCGGGAACCGGTGGACGGCGCGGTTCTGGGCGACTTCGACAATGCGACCTTCTCGCACAAGGGTATCGCGACGCGGTTCTTCAGGGACGGCGGCCGCTTCATGGTCGAGACCGACGGCCCCGACGGCAAGCTGGTCGCCTATCCGATCCGCTATGCGGTTGGCGTCACGCCACTCCAGCAATATCTGGTCGAAACCGGCAATGGACGGCTCCAGGCGCTCGACATCGCGTGGGATACGGTGGCGCAGAAATGGTACCACCTCTATCCCGATACGGAAGTGGGTGCGGGCAACGGGCTGCACTGGACCGGCTCCTACAAGAACTGGCAGGCACGTTGCGCAGCCTGCCACCAGACCGGCTTCGACAAGGGCTTCGATCCGAAGACGGCCACCTACCAAAGCAAGTGGACGGAGCTCACCGTCTCCTGCGAATCCTGTCACGGCCCGTCGTCGGCTCATGTCGGCCTGGGCACGGCAATCGCCACGGTCGTCACCGGCGCCGCAGATGCTGAAGCTCGGACCTGGAGAACAGGCCAATGAACTGGCCGCCTGCGGGCCTTGCCATGCGCGGCGCGAAGCTTTCGCGCAGAAGAACGCACCGATCGGAGCGCCTTTCGGCGACCACTACAATCTCATCGCTGCTGACTCCCGATCTTTACTTCGGTGACGGCCAGCAGAATGCCGAGGTTTTCATTCTCGGGTCCTTCCTTCAGTCCAAGATGAAAGCCAAGGGGGTTACCTGTTCCAACTGCCACGAACCCCATGCCGGAAAGCTGGTCGCCGAAGGCAACGCCGTCTGCACGCAATGCCACGGCACGGCAGGCAATGCGGCCTTCCCCAGTCTTGCGCTCAAGGACTATGACAGCGAGGCGCATACTCATCACAAGGCTGGCAGCGAGGCCGCGCAATGCGTCAGCTGCCACATGCCTGACCGCGCCTACATGGTGAACGACCGCCGCCGCGACCACTTCTTCCGCAAGCCCGATCCGCTGCAGTCCAAGGCCGCAGGCGCACCGGATGCCTGTACGACCTGCCACACCGAGAAGTCGGCCGAATGGGCTGCCGGAGAGATTGCCGCGTGGTTCCCGGATGCCGACCGGCGCTGGCAGGATCGCGCGGCCCTGATCGCATTCAATGGCGGCGAAAGGACCCAGCACGGTCTTCGATGCGCTGGCCGCCTATGCCATGGATCTCGATCGCCCCGACATCGTACGCGCAACGGCGGTCGGGGCTCTTGCGTGAAGGTACTGGCCCGCAGGTGAATGCCGCGCTCCATGCGCTTCTGTCCGATCGCAGCGAACTGGTCCGGGCCGCTGCGGTACCTCTGTTCCGGCAGGTTGATCAGCAGACGAAACTTGCCCTCCTGGCTCCGCTGCTCAGCGATCCGTCACGCCAGGTGCGGCATGCGGCCGCGATCGAGCTTGCCGGCGGCGACCTTGCCGCCCTCGACGCGCCCACGCGTGAGGCGCTGACCAAGGCCCTCGGCGAATACATGGACTCGCGGCTGGCCAATGCCGACATGCCGGAAGCACATATGGCGCTGGCGGGACTCGCGCTCAGCATGCGCAAGTGGGAGGAGGCCGAGTCGGCATTCAATCAGGCCGGCAAAATCGATCCGCAACTCGAGCAGGCCTGGCTCACCCTGGCGCGGCTGCGCGCAGCCCTCGGGGACGAGGCCGGCGCGGAGGCCTATCTGCAGAAGGGGCTGCAATATCTGCCGCAAGGCATCGGACTGCTCTTCGAGCGCGCCGCGCTCGAAACCCGCGCGCGGCAACGACGCGCGCGCCATCGACTGGTACCGCCGGATCATCGCTGCCGACTCCGCCAGCGTCGATGCCTGGCTTGGCCTGGGCGCCGCGGCCTTGCGCAGCCGCCAGCCGGCACTGGCCATCGATGCGGCCGGCAAGGCAATCGCATTGGCGCCCGCCTCGGCTGACGCACATGTGATCGCCGCTTACGGCTCCTACCTTCAGGGGGACCTGCCGAAGGCAAGGGAGAATGCCCGCCGGGCGCGCGAACTGGCGCCTGGCCTGCAGCTTCCGGCTGAACTCGACAGTCTGCTGAAGAATTAAAGCTTCGCCATCAGGGCTGATCTGCTTGACGTTGCGCTTGATTTGCGCCATGCAAAACGCCACTCGATCAACATACTTTGTGTAAACAAGGTATTTCTAGGCGGGGATAGACAATCGTGTGGCCGTGTGAAGGCCTTGCGGAACTGCCGATCAGCACGGCGAAAGCCTTGGTCAGCCATCGAGATCTGGAGCCAGCTTCGGCGAGATTGTCGAAATCCGGACAATCTCCGTCCAAGTTCTGTGTTCTATCGCCACAGAATTGACAGGTGGCCGGTAAGGCCTGAGGGAACGGGTTCGGGCGGGACCTCCTCAATCACAGGTAATGACAGGCAGTATGGCCATCAGCCAGCTCGCCGAGAGTATTGAACTGGGAGTTGCAGAGATGACGACAATGAAATCCATGATGGCGGCCCTGTTCGCAGGAACATTGCTTGCCGGAAGCTGCATGACGGCAACCAGCCATGCCCAGACCCAGGCGGCGGCGGTCGGCGCCGAAGCGGTGGACGAGGAGCCTGCACCTCTCAGTGCCGAGGAGATGGAAGTGCTCGTCGCGCGCATCGCGCTCTATCCGGACGAACTGGTCGCTGTCATCTCCGCGGCCTCGCTCTATCCGCTGCAGATCATCGAGGCCCAGCGCTTCCTCGACGAAAGCAAGACCAAGAAGGACCTGAAGCCGAAGGAGACTGGGACGGCAGCGTCGTCTCGCTTCTGAACTATCCCGAGATCGTCAAGATGATGAGCGACGACCTCGACTGGACGCAGATGCTGGGCGAAGCGATCATCAACCAGCAGAAGGACGTGCTCGCCGCCATCCAGCAGCTGCGCGAGAAGGCCGTGGCCGAGGGCATCATCAAGACCGACGACAAGGTGAAGGTCGTCGAGGAGAACGACAACATCGTCATCCAGCCGGCGAGCACCGAAGTGATCTACGTCCCGCAGTATCCGCCGGAGATGCTCTACGAGGCGGACTACGTCTACCAGCCCATCGCCTACTATCCCGATCCCTATCCCTATTACTACAACCCGATCGCGCCGTTCTTCGCCGGCGCCGTGACGGGCGCCATCTGGGCTGCCGTCGTCGACTGGGATGACGGCTTCTGGGGCGGCAACTGGGGCAACGACTGGGGCGACGACATCGACATCGATTGCAACAACTGCTTCATCGGCAGCGACTTCAACGGCAAGCTCAACATCAACGATGTCGACTGGAAGAACGTCGATCGCAGCAAGATCAACTTCGACAAGAACCAGTTCGAACAAGATCGACCGCTCCAAGGTCAAGAACAACATCAAGCCCAACGACCGCAACAGGATCAAGAACAAGGCGGGCGACCTGAAGAGGAACCGGCCCACGACGCTGCCCGGCAAGGGCAGACAAGCCGGTCAAGGACGTGCGCGCCAGCACGCTCGAGGGCCTGAAGAAGCAGCCGGGCGCGAGGCCGGCGGCGACAAGATGGCAAAGCCGGGACAGGGGGCCGGTGACAAGATGGCCAGGCCCGGACAGGGTGCGGCCAACAAGGCAGGCCCGACAGGGCGGCAAGGTCGACCGCCCGGTCGGCAAGACGAAGCCCGGCGCCAAGGCCGACAACCGGCCCGAAGAACCCCTCACCCATGGGCGACATGAAGCGCGGCAAGCAGGCCAAGAAGCAGTCCAACCGCGGCGCCCAGTCCATGGGCGGCGGCGGCTACAAGCGAGCCGAGTCGGCGGCGGCGGCGGCCAGAAGCATGAAGAAGCGCCCAGTGCCCAGGGCGGCGGCGGCGGCGGCGGCGGCGGTGGCCGTGGCCGGCGTTGAGCAAAGCATCGGGAGGACAGGAATGACCATGACCATCAAGCAATTGATCTCCGCTGCGCTTGCTCGGCACGGCAGCTCGTCTTCGGGACCGTTCCCCTTGCAGCGACCCGCCCTTGCGCTGTCGGACCGCGCTCGAGGACTTCATCGGCGCGGAGCCGCCGCTCTTCGACACGCCGGACGAGCGGCCGTCGCCGCCTTCAAGACGGCGATCGCCAAGGATGACATCGTGCAGATGGCGAAGCTCTCTGGGCCTCGATGCCGACAAGGCTGAAGGCCGCCGAGGGCATCGCCGACCGCATCGCCGAGATCCGCGAGGCCGCCGCCAAGCTGATGACCGTCGACAGGCGACGGCGACCAGCGCATCATCAAGCTCGGTTCCGAGGTCTGGCCATTCCCGTTCCCGCTCGTCAAGAGCGAGAAGGACGGAAAGTGGGCCTTCGACACCGTTGCGGGCATCGAGGAGATCGTCAATCGCCGCATCGGCGAGAACGAGCTCCAGGCCATCGAGACCGCGCGGCTCTATGTCGAAGCCCAGCGCGACTATGCGGCGGAGGACCATGACGCCGACGGCGTGCTCGAATATGCCCAGAAGCTGATCAGCACGCGAGGGCCAGACCGACGGCCTCTACTGGCCGGCCGAGCAGGGCGACGGCGACAGCCCGGTCGGGCCCAACATCGATCAGGCCGCGCTGGACAAGGCGGCGGCGGGCGACGGCTATTTCGGCTACAAGTTCCGCATCCTGCGCGGCCAGGGCAAGAACATCGCCGGCGGCGACTATGACTATGTCATCAACGGCAACATGATCGGCGGCTTCGCCCTCATCGCCTGGCCGGCGCGACTATGCCGAGACGGGCGTCAAGACCTTCGTCGTCAGCCACGCCGGCATCGTCTATGAAAAGGACCTGGGACCGGATACCGAGAAGCTGGCCGGTGAGATTCGCCGTTTCAACCCCGACAGCAGTTGGGAAGCTTGTGAACGAGTAAGCAAGGGTGACCACCGGCTGTCGGTCTGCGCTGATCGAGGCGCGGCCCGGCCAACACTGGTCAATCGAAGTGGGGAATGGAGATGAAGAAACTAGCCGCCGAGTTTTTCGGCACGTTCTGGCTTGTCCTTGGCGGCTGTGGCGCCGCGGTGCTGGCCAGCGGTTTCCTGATGTTGGAATCGGCTTTCTGGGTGTTGCGCTTGCCTTTGGCCTGACGGTGCTGACGATGGCCTATGCGGTCGGTCACATCTCGGGCGGCCATTTCAATCCAGCCGTTACGGTCGGGCCTTGCGGTCGCCGGGCCGCTTCAACTGGGGCAGCGTGCCCGGCTATGTCGTCGCGCAGGTGGTGGGTCGGTCCTCGCCGGCCGCTGGTGCTTTACCTGATTGCCACTGGCAAGGCTGATGCGGTGATCGGCGGATTTGCCTCCAACGGATATGGCGAGCATTCGCCCGGGCAAGTATTCGCTCTTTGCGGCCCTGATCACGGAAGTGGTGCTGACGGCATTCTTCCTGATCATCATTCTGGGCGCCACCAGCAAGCGGGCGCCGGCCGGGTTCGCGCCCATTGCCATTGGCCTGGCACTGACGCTCATCCACCTGATCTCCATCCCGGTCACGAATACGTCGGTCAACCCGGCCCGGTCCACAGGCGTTGCCTTGTTTGCCGAGGGCGGCTGGGCGCTGCAGCAGCTCTGGCTCTTCTGGCTCGCGCCGCTTGCGGGCGCTGCCATTGGTGCCGTGATCTATCAGGCTCTCCTCGCGGAAGACTGATCGTCCGGCGCAACTGCAGGTAAAACCATGAAGCAGGGTACCGCATTTGCGGTCCCTGCTTCATGAATGCTACAAGCAGCCGATAGAGTTAAGAATTAACTAATTTGCATCAAACTCGACTGAAATCCGATGCTTGCGTGTAGGCCGTAGACACTTGACATGACCATGAGACTAGACCGCCGCGCATTTTCCATCGGTGCCATGTCCCTCGGACTGACCGGGTGCGCCGGCGCGACCGTCGAAGAGCTGCGCGATCCGGTGCCGGAGCCCTTGCTCAGCCAGGCGGCACTGCCGGGTTACAAGAACATCAGATACTGGGGCGACGATGCCGCTTCCATCGATCCGGCCGTGCTGCAGGAGATCGCCGCGCAGCAGGCTCGCGGCCTGAAGTCGAACCGCCGCTATTTCCTCTCGATCTCGGGCGGCGGAAGCAGCGGCGCCTATGGGGCAGGGCTGCTTTTCGGCTGGTCGGCTGCAGGCACGCGCCCCGAGTTCACGATCGTGACCGGTATCAGCACAGGCTCGCTCACGGCCCCCTTTGCCTTCCTCGGCCATCCCTATGACGACGAGCTGCGCTCGGCCTATACCGAGATCGAGGGGTCGGACATCTTCGTGCGTCGCAGCCTGTTCGGCATCATCGGATCGGATTCCGCCGCCGACAACTCGCCGTTGCGGAAGCTGGTGTCGAACTACGTGACGGAGAAGATGATGGCGGGACTGGTGCGCGAGCACGCGCGCGGCCGCCGGCTCCTGATCGGCACCACCAACATCGATGCCGAGCGCCCGGTCATCTGGGATATCGGTGCGATTGCCAGCAGTGGCCAGCCTGGCAGCGAAAAGCTGATCGAGGACATCCTTGTCGCATCGGCCTCGATTCCCGGGGTTTTCCCGCCCGTTCGGCTCAACGTGGTGGCCGATGGCCAGCGATTCGACGAACTCCATGTCGATGGCGGCACCAGCAACCAGGCCTTCCTGTTCCCGTCGAACTTCTCGACGCGGGACGCTGATCTGGAATCGGGCTTCAAGCGGGAGCGGACGCTCTTCGTGATCCGGAACGGCAAGGTCACGCCGGAGTACTCGCAGGTGAAGCCGAGGCTGACCGCCATCGTCGCCAAGTCCGTCAGCTCGCTGATCAAGAATCAGGGCATCGGCGATCTCTATCGCATGTATGCGCTGGCCCAGCGCGACAATATCGCCTTTAATGCGACATGGGTTCCCGAAAGCTTCACCATGAGGGAGACGACGCCCTTCGAGCCGAAATTCATGCGGGCGCTGTTTGATCTTGGCTACGCCGAAGGACGGTCGGGAATCAACTGGAAGCAGCAGCCGCCGTAACCCAATGAAAGAATTGCCTTAAGGCAGCCATGAAGTTGATGTTCTGTGATCGTTCGCGACTTGAGAGACAGAGGAATTTCCGATGATGAAGACAACACTTACACGGCGTGGCGTGTTGCTGGGAGCGGGCGGTCTGGCCGCCACCATGGTGTCCGGTACGGCTGCGCTTGCCGACGGCAATGACGATCCCTATCCGCTGCCGCCGTTCAACTACAGCAAGCTGCCGGAAGCCTTCCGGCCGGCGGTGGTTGACTACAAGACCCGGCAGTGGCCGGGCACCATCATCGTCGACACCTCCGCCCGCCAGCTCTATCTGGTGCTCGAGGGCGGCAAGGCCATGCGGTGGGGATGTGCGGTGGGCAAGGACGGGTTCCGCTGGGCGGGCCTCGCCGATGTTGGCCGCAAGGTCATGTGGCCCCGCTGGACGCCACCCAAGGAAATGATCGCCCGCGCCCCGGAGAAGGCCAAGTGGGCAAACGGCATGCCGGGCGGTCCGGAGAATCCGCTGGGCGCGCGTGCCCTCTACCTCTATCAGAACGGCAACGACACGCTCTACCGCATCCATGGCACCACGGAGCCGCTGTCGATCGGCAAGAATGCGTCGTCGGGCTGTATCCGCATGGTGAACCAGGACGTAGTCGAACTCTACCGCCGGGTCCCGATCGGATCGCGGGTCGTGGTACTGGCTGAAGGAGTCTGACGCATCGGCGTCAGCAAGGGGGAGAGCGGGGCATGAAGGCAAGACAGGCAGGCGTGATGTGCATCGGCGCTGCGGCGTTGCTGCTGGCGGGATGTTCGTCGAATTCGGCGCCGGATCTTCCGCCATCGCAGCCCGTCACCGCGCAGCCGCTGGCGCCTCTGCCAACCGGCCCGCTGACGGCGACGCAGATCTCGCAGGCGCTGGCGGAGCGGAACTTTGCCTTCTCCAGCCCTGGCCGCAAAGGCACCATCTCCTTCTACAATGACGGCACTTTCGAGTATCAGGAAACCGGCAAGGGCAGCGGTACGGGCGTCTGGCAGGCCAGCGAAGGCAAGCTCTGCGAGGCCCGCAATCCGACATCCTTCCTGCCGAAGGGTACGCCCTCCGTCTGCACGCCGATCTCGTCGGATGGCACCAAGTTCACCACCGGCCGGATGCAGCTCATTCCCAGCTGAGCGACGGTCAGGGACGCTGGCGCCATCCCGCCGCGCGGCACTGCCAATGATCGGGACCCGCTGGGGTTGATCGTTCACGCCGCCGCCGCTCTCTGTTATCGGTAGAACCCGAATTCGGAGCCCGTGATGCGACTTCTGTTCAGCCTCCTGCTGTTTCTTGCCCTGCTGGCACCGGCGCGCGCCGACACGGCGGAAGCCTCGGCGCAGCTCGCCGCCATCGTCGAGCAGCTCGCTCTCATCGACAAGGCCATCGACGAGAAGCGCAATGACGACGAAGCCCTTGTCGCCATCCGGGTCAGGCTGGAACCGATCGCCAAGGATCTCATCGCGCTGGGCGTGGCCCTTCGGCCGCGCCTGACCGAAATCAATCGCCGCCTCGAGGAAATCGGACCGCCGCCCAAGTCCGACGAGCCGCCTGAACTTGCGGAAGTCACCAGTGAGCGGCGTGCGCTGCTTCAGGAGAAGGCCAGGATCAATGCGGTGCTTGGCGAGGCCGAAGCGGTCTCGATCCGGGCCAACGATGCGGTAGACGAAATCAGCGCCATCCGGCGCGAGCTGTTCTCGAACACCTTGTTCCGCCGCACCGATATCGGCGTAGTCTTCGATCCGCAGGCGCTGAAGTCCTTCCGCAGCGAGTTGAACGCCGTGGCGCAGCAGGTCACTTCGCGCATCAAGTTCATGTATAACTTCCGCGGCAAGTCCCTCGCTCTGGCGCTGGGCCTTTCGCTGGTTTTCGGTTTCGCGACGGCCTGGGGCATCAGGCGGCTGCTGCGCGTCAATCCCCTGGCCATCTATGATGCTGGCGAGGACACCTACATCCGGCGCCTATCCGGGGCGTTCTGGACGACGGTCATACCCGCCCTGGCCGCAGCGGCCAGCCTGGCGCTTGCCTATGGGCTCTTCTCCTATTTCGGTGTCTTCACCGAGCAGCTCCGCGCGCTCACGGAAGCCTTCCTGATATCGGTCGCGGCGATCTTCTTCATCCAGCGACTGGCCGGGGCGATCTTTGCGCCGCGCCATCCCGACCGGCGGCTTATCCCGGTCACCAATTCTGCGGCCCGCACGCTTTTCCTCCTGTCGCTTGCAATCGCGGTTGTGCAAGTCGCCGACTATTTCTTCGGCCGCGTGAACTCCATCTTTGCCTCGCCCCTGTCGCTGACCGTGGCCAAGAGCTTCGTGTCGTCCATCACCATCAGCCTGCTTCTGGCGCTTGTGGCCATTGCCAAGCCCTTTACCGACGAGGCAACCGGCGCGCGCCGCGAGTGGCCAGGCTGGATCAGGACGCCGCTGCTGCTCATCGCGCTTTTCATCATCGTGGCGGCGCTGTCCGGTTATGTCGGCCTCGCACGCTTCACGTCCGCTCAGGTGGTGGTGACCGGCGCCATCCTTGCAACCATGTTCATTGGCGTGCAGAGCGGCCACATCCTTGCGGCCGAAGGTGCCTTCCCGCGCTCGGCCCTGGGCCAGAAGGTGAAGACCTGGTTCTCGATCTCCGACACGGCGCTGGATCAGCTTGGGCTGCTGCTGTCCTTCCTGGTCTATTTCGTGGTCCTCGCCATCGGCCTGCCGCTCATTCTTCTGCAGTGGGGCTTCAACCAGATCGACATCCGCACCTGGCTCTACAAGGCCTTCACCGACATCACCATCGGGACGGTGTCGATCTCGCTGGTCGGCATCCTGTTTGGCATCCTTCTCTTTGCCCTGGGCTTCCTGTTCACGCGGCAGTTCCAGTTCTGGCTGGACCGCACCGTCATGGCGCGGTCCCGCGTCGATCCCGGCGTACGCAACTCGATCCGCACCGTGGTGGGCTACCTCGGCGTGGCGATCGCGGGCATGATCGGCCTGTCAGCTGCGGGCTTCGATCTCTCGAACCTTGCGATCGTCGCCGGCGCCCTCTCTCTCGGTATCGGCTTCGGCCTTCAGAACGTGGTGAACAATTTCGTCTCCGGCCTCATCCTGCTGGCGGAACGGCCCTTCAAGGTGGGCGACTGGATCGAAACGGGAAAGGCCTCGGGCCTGGTCAAGAAGATCTCGGTGCGCGCCACCGAGATCGAGACGTTCCAGCACCAGACCGTGACTTCTGCCGAATTCCGAGCTGATCAACTCGGCGGTGGGCAACTGGACCCATCGCAACAACTGGGGGCGCGTCGACATCCCGATCACCGCGCCTGTTGGCCGGCACCCCAGAGAAGTCTATGATGTTCTTATTGAAATTGGCTCGAAAGACCCGGCCGTCTTGAAATCTCCGGCGCCGACCGCCATCTTCAAGGGCATAAACGGGGCCGTGATGGAGTTCGAGTTGCGCGTCCATATTCCGGAAGTCTTCGATTCCAGCGTTGTTGCCACCCGCATCCGCTTCGAGATCTTCGATGCCTTCGAGAGGATCGCGATGGATACCGCGCCCGTTCCGCGGGCGAACCTCACGCTGAGCCTGCCAGACCTCGAGGCCTTGGCGCAGGCCATAGACAAGGTTAAGGCCAAGCCGAGACGGCGCAGGCCGGAGAGGTGAACCTGCGTTCAGGTGCCGTTCATCCGGCTGCTTCTAGTTTGATATCATGGGGCAGGAGCCCCGAAACCGAGAGTAGAGTTGAAATGAAAACCCTGGTTGCCCTTGCCCTTGCCGCCTTCATCGCATCGCCCGCTGTGGCGGCGAACGTGACCAACGCGGACGGCGACGCCCATGTCCTGGTCGTGACGGAGGACGGCGAGCAGAGCGAGGTCGGGGTGAACCCCGGTCAGACGGTCGACATCTGTCCCAATGGCTGTTTCGTCAACATGCCCAATGGCGATCGCGAGGCTCTCACAGGTTCCGAGACCATCGAGATCAGCGGCGGCAAGGCCGTATTCAAGTAACCGCTACAAGGAAACCGACAGACCGCCGTCGACGGCCAGGACGTGGCCGTTGACATAGCTCGCTGCGTCCGACGCCAGGAAGACGGCGGCCCCGCCGAGCTCTTCGGGTTTCGCCCAGCGTCCCGCGGGCGTGCGGCCCTCCACCCAGGCCGTGAAGGCCTTGTCCGCGAGCAATGCGCTGTTGAGTTCGGTCGCGAAGTAGCCGGGCGCAATGGCGTTGACGGTAATGCCCTGGCGTCCCAGTTCCGCTGCCATGGAGCGCGTCAGGCCATGCAATCCCGCCTTGGCTGCGGCATAGGCATGGATGGTGGGCCGGCCGAGAATTGCCGCCACGGATCCCGTATTGATGATGCGGCCGTGCCTGTGGGGCAGCATGATCCGCACGGCATCGCGGGCCAGGCGGAAACACGAGGTGAGATTGACCGCGATCACGCGGTCGAAGTCTTCATCCTCCCAGTCGGTGATGGCGCGGCGATGCTGAATGCCGGCATTGTTCACCAGGATGTCCAGCTTGCCGTGCCGTGCCGCAACGTCCTCGAGAGCCGACCGCGCGACCTTGGCATCGGTCACGTCGAAGGCCATGGCCTCCGCGCCGATCTGGTCTGCCGCCTCTGCCAGGGCAGTCGCATCGCGGGCGTTGACGACGACATGCGCGCCGGCATCGACCAGTGCTCTGGCCATGGCAAGGCCAAGGCCGCGCGAGGCTCCAGTGACCAGTGCCACGCGTCCCTTCAACGAAAACATATCACTCATGTCCTGTCCCCTGGCTCCCGATGATCGATCCTGCATCACCGGCTGCGTTGCACGCAAGACCGCTCACGATGCGGCGTCGGCTGTGCCGAATTTGCCGATGCCATGGACGGCCGTGGTCCGCATCAGGTAGCCGGCCTTCAGTTCCCGCACCATCACCCGCATGAAGCTCAGGCGGGTTGCAAAGAAGCTCCCCATGCGCGACAGCCGCATGACCTGCGACGGCGGTCGCAGGGCAACGGTCGGCGTCTCAATGCGCGGGGACGAAGCTGTCATCGAAGAACCTCAGCCAGTTCACGCCCATGATGCCGTCCACCTCGGTGCCGCTGAAGCCGACCGCCCGCAGGCCCTCCGCGATCTTGTGGAAGTCGCGGTTGTCGCGGAACCATGGCGGCTGCGGCGGAAAGCCTGCTGCAGCAGCGGAGCCCTCGCCGAAGTCCGGTGTCCTGGTCCAGCGCCCGTTGCGCATCCAGGTCACCACGCTGTCGGGCTGGTTCTGGCAGAGATCGCTGCCGATGCCCAGATGGTCGGCGCCAACCATCTCGGCGGTCCGCGCCACCATGGCGCAGAAATCCTCCATGCGGCAGTGGGAGCCGTCCTTCAGATGGTGCGGGTAGAGCGAAAAGCCCAGCATGCCGTGGCGCGCCGTGAGCGCTTTCAAAACGGCATTGGACTTGTTGCGGCGTCCCGGATGCCAAAAGGACGGATTGGCGTGGGTCACAGCAATGGGCCGCGCCGAGATGTCGATTGCTTCCAGCGTCGAGCGTTCTCCGGAATGGCTCATGTCGATCACCAGCCCCACCCGGTTCATCTCCCGGATCACCTCGCGCCCCATGCGGGTGATGCCGCTGTCCTCCGATTCGTAACATCCGGAGGCCAGCAGCGACTGGTTGTTGTAGGTCAGCTGCATGAAACGGATGCCGAGCTGGTGGCAGATTTCAACCAACCCGATGTCGTCCTCGATGGGAGAGCAGTTCTGCAGCCCGAAGATGATCGCGGTCCGCCCTTCCGTCTGGGCCTGCCGCACGTCGGCGCCAGAGCGCGCGTGCAGGAGCTTGTCGCGGTGCTCCTCGAAGCGCCGGTTCCAGGCCGCGATGTTGGCAACGGTCTCGCGAAAAGTCTCATGATAGCAAATGGTCACGTGCACCGCGGTGACGCCCCCCTCGCGCATCTGGCGAAAGATTTCCGCTGACCAGTTGCAATACTGCAGTGCATCAATGATGGGGGCGGGTGTCATGGGCACATCATAGGCGTCTGCCGGGGCAGGGCAAGAATTCACCTTTCCGCCGCATTTGCATCAAGCTGTCGCCCCCTTCATGGGCGAACTTGATCATGTTGCCTCTATGGCCCGGCTGGTGTTGAGGACCGGATATCTCAGCCCCCCAGCCCCCCGTAACTCGATGCGGCCGGGCCTCCTACCTTTTCAGTAAGTGAGGCGTTCTGAGTTTGCGGCCGGGTCCTGGATCCGGCCGCTTTTTTGTGCCCTTGACCTGCGCGGCAGCAAGCCCATATGGCATGCCGATCTCTCCCGGATTCGCGAGGACGTCATGGCCAAGACCGCAAAGAAAACAACCGCTTCCGATGGGCCCGAGGCGCACCAGTTCCAGGCCGAGGTGGCCAAGCTCCTGCATCTCATGGTGCATTCGGTCTATTCCGACCGCGATGTCTTCCTGCGCGAACTCATTTCCAACGCCGCCGATGCGCTCGACAAGCTGCGCTACGAAGCCATTGCGGCCCCCGAAATGCTGGAGGGCGATTCCGACCTCAGGATCTCCATCACGCCCGACAAGGCGGCCAAGACGCTGACCATCGCCGACAACGGCATCGGCATGAGTCACGACGAGCTGGTCGAGAACCTGGGCACCATCGCCAAGTCCGGGACCCAGGCCTTCGTGGAAAGCGTCAAGCAGTCGAAGGGGGACGTGCACCTCATCGGGCAGTTCGGCATCGGCTTCTATTCGGCCTTCATCGTCGCCAGCCGCGTCGATGTGATTTCCCGGCGGGCTGGCGAGAACAAGGCCTTCATGTGGTCCTCGGACGGCAGCGGAAGCTTCACGGTTGCGCCGGCCGAGCGCAAGCAGCGGGGCACCTCGATCGTCCTTCATCTGCGCGATGACGCGCTGGAGTTCCTGGAGGACTGGAAGATCGAGAGCGTGGTGCGGGCCTATTCCGACCACATCGCCCATCCCATCATGCTGGCGGTGGATGCCGAGACATCCCGCCAGATCAATACCGCAAACGCCATCTGGACCCGTGGCAAGTCGGAGATCACCGCCGACCAGCACAAGGAATTTCTCGGCCATCTGTCGGGAAGCTACGGCGAGCCGGCGCTCACCATCCACTACCGTGCCGAAGGCCGCAACGAGTACACGGTGCTGCTCTACATTCCCGGCGAACGCCCCTTCGACCTCTTCGATCCCGAGCGGCGCGGCAGGCAGAAGCTCTATGTGAAGCGCGTCTACATCACCGACGATGCCGAGCTTCTGCCGCCCTACCTGCGCTTCGTGCGTGGCATCGTCGACTCGGAAGACATGCCGCTCAACCTCTCGCGCGAAATGCTGCAGAACAATCCGCAGGTCGCGGCCATCCGCAAGGCGGTGACCAACAAGGTCCTTGGCGAACTCAAGAAGGCGGCCGAGAATGACGAGCCTGCGTTCCGCAAGATCTGGGAGGCCTTCGGGCCGGTGATCAAGGAGGGGCTCTATGAAGACATGGAGCGCCGCGACCAGCTCTTCGAAGTCGCCCGCTTCCGCTCCACCAAGGGCGACGGGGTCTCGTTGAAGGACTACGTCTCGCGCCTCAAGGAGAACCAGACGGCCATCTACTATCTGACGGCCGAGGATCAGTCCAAGGCCGCTTCCAGCCCGCAGCTGGAAGGTTACAAGGCGCGCGACGTCGAGGTGCTGCTGCTTACCGATCCGGTCGACAGCTTCTGGGTGCGCACGGCGCTCGGATTTGAGGGCAAGCCCTTCAAGTCGGTGACGCAGGGCGCTGCCGATCTGGACAACATCGCGGTCAAGGACGATGCGGCAAAGTCCGAAGCCGATCCTGGCGAGACCGCCACCCTGATTGCCGCCATGAAGCAGGCGCTGGGCGAGCGGGTTCAAGACGTGCGGGTGTCCAAGCGGCTGACCGACAGCGCCGTCTGCCTGGTGGCCGACGGCATGATGGACCGCACGCTGGAGAAGCTGCTGTCGCGCCAGAAGGACTCGGGTGTCTCGGTGAGCGCTCCCATCCTCGAGATCAATCCGGGCCATCCGCTGATCGCGGCGCTGGCGCGGACGGTGAAGGCAAAGGGCGCAGCCGCCGTCGAGGATGCCAGCCGGCTGCTGCTGGACCAGGCCTTCGTCATCGAGGGCGAGCAGGTTCCCGATCCTGCAGACTTCGCGCGGCGCCTGGCCGAGGTCATGTCGAAGGTCTTCGCCTGATCTGTGACGCGCCTGCAACAGTGCGATCCAATTTCGTGCGCGCTCTTCCGCCCTGCGGGCGAGTCTGTTACTGACATGCTCCCACGCCAACAGGAGAAGGAGTCAGCCATGGAGAATCGTTTCACGCGCCGCTGAACTCCGGGCCGTCCTGAGGCTCGGGCCTCTCGGCGGATAGCGTATCTCGCGCTTTAGGCGCTCGTTTCACACCACACCTGAATCCGTCAGCATCGGTCGAAGCCGTGCGCGCGTTTGCGCGTCCGGCACGACGCCGGTCTGTCCCGACCTGTTCACGCGCATGCGGCGTCACACCCCATGTCTCGCGATGGAGATTCTCATGTTCTCGCTCAAATTCGATCTTCTGTTTCCGAGTATCGATGCGGCCCGGGCCGCGGCACGGATGCTCAATGACCGGTTGGCCACGCCAAGGCCGCCGGCCGACCCGCGCCGGCACCGGCAGATGCTGGACGAACTCCGGCTGCACCGGGAAAAGGTGAAGCTGCAGTCCGTCCTGCACAAGCTGCACAATTCGTGATGCCGGCCTCAGACAAAGAGGCCGGCAAAGGCCTCCATTGTCGTATTGGCGCCGCAGATGACGACGCCGACGCGTTCGTCCTTCTCCGGCCGGTAGGCGCCCGCGAGAAGGGCGGCGAAGGCGGCCGCACCGCCGGGTTCCGACACCAGCTGCAGCTCCTGCCAGAGCCTGCGCTGGGCGTCGCGGATCTGCGCATCGCTGACCAGCACGCACTGGCTGATGTGGTGGCGGGCGATGCCGAACATGAGCGCGCCCACCCGCGCGGCGCCAAGCGAATCCGCCGCCAGCCCCGTGGGCGCGATGGTGACGCGGTCACCGGCTGCCAGCGCGGCGTGCAGCGTGTTGCAGGTTTCGGGCTCCACCCCCACGACGCGGATGCGCGAACCATACCATGCGGCGATTCCACCGATCAGTCCGCCGCCGCCCACCGCCACCAGCAGCGTGTCGAGATCGGGCGCCTGATCTTCCAGCTCGCGGGCCAGTGTCCCCTGTCCCTGCAGGGTCGCCTCCGCATCATAGGCATGGACGCTGACAGCACCGGTCGCCGCGATATGCGCCTCGCACAGTGCCAGGGCCTCGGGATAGCTGCGACCCTTCTGCACGATCTCCGCCCCATAGGAGGCGATGCGCGCCACCTTGGCGGGCGACGAGATCTCCGGCACGAAGATGCGGGCGCGGTGGCCCAGTTCGCGCGCCGCATAGGCGACCGCTGCACCGTGGTTTCCACCCGAAGCCGCGGCCACGCCGCCAGGGCCTACGTCCGCGCCCAGCAACGTGTTGAAGGCGCCGCGCGCCTTGAAGCTCCCGGAGTGCTGCAGCAATTCGAGCTTCAGTGTCACAGGCCGCGCAATTCCGGGTAAGGTGGTGTCCACCACCGGCGTTCGCCGGACATGTGCGGCAATCCGGCGGGCGGCGCCCGAAATGCTGTCGCGGTCAATGCTCATGGACGGCACTCTGTCATGCGTTGATCTCCATGCGAAGGCCCCGCGCGTCGCGCGGCGGATCGGCGGGAAAGCGAAGACTGCGCCCTTCGAGGATGCGGCGCGCCGACCAGGCGCAGGCACAGGCATCGATGAGGTCGTCCGTGCCCACGTCCGCGGCCGGTATGTGCTGCGTTGCGAGATCCAGCGGAAATCCGGCGCGGCGCAGCAGGTCGCGTCGCAGCGCCTGGCCGGCGGGACAGGCCGGCCCTTCGTCTTCTTGGGCAGCGACATGGTTGCTCGCCATTCATCGCTCAGAAGGCCAATTCCGGATGGGTCTCGAAGACACTGCGATTGCCGCGCGGGCGATATGAACTGATCGACTTCTCTCAATCTTCGGAAAGCGGGTGAAAGTCTGCTCGGCGATCTTCCGCGGCGGATCGAGTGCTGCAGGTTGAGTGGCGCAGGCCTCCCGGTAGTCCTTGCACATGAGGGCCGGACGGCATGGTGCCGAGAAGACGGAGGACTGACTTGCCTGGCATTGCCGCGTACCTCGCTTTTCGGCCTCTCGACGCCCACCGCATTCCATGAAGCCAATCGGTATGTCGATTGCGACAATGTCTGGCGGCTCCAGCGTCAAGCAGGTCGCTGAAGCGGCAGACCAGTCGAATGATGGGTGGGATCCGGGCGCATTCCAGGATACGGAAATCCATCCGCCCTGCAGCCATCGATGCCGATGACCGGCGTCATGCGGCCCGCAGTGCCGCGGCCACATCCAACACGTCGGATCCGGCGTTGGCTGCAACGGCCCGGT
This sequence comes from uncultured Bacteroidota bacterium, assembly GCA_963744745.1. Taxonomy (GTDB): domain Bacteria; phylum Bacteroidota; class Bacteroidia; order Bacteroidales; family VadinHA17; genus LD21. The sequence continues at coordinate 2,246,124 of CAVUVD010000014.1, forward strand.
CCAGTATGGCCATGGCGCCCGGCAGGGCCTCGGGCGGCGGTTCGCCCGACGCGAGACGGGCGAGATAGAGCCCCGCCAGGAAGTCGCCCGTCCCATGCGGCACCTGCTGGTGCAGGCGCGAGAGATGGCGGATGGTCCCAGCCGCGCTGATCGAAAGCGTCGCCAGCCGGTCGCTTCCCGAAGGGATCGACGTCGCCACCACATCCGGCACATTGAGTTGCCGCGCGGCCGCTTCGGCTTCCTTGATGCTGCCGGCCCGCCATCCGGTCAGCCATTCCAGCTCGAAACGGTTGGGCGTCACGCAGGTCGCAAGCGGCACCAGCGTATCGCGGATCGCTTCTGCGACGGGGAGGGGCACATAGAGCGCATCGTGGTCGCCCATCACCGGATCGACGAGCACGTGGAGGCGGTCATTCATGTCCTTCAGCCGCCGGATGATGCGGACCACCCCATGGATCTGATCGTTGGACGCGAAGTAGCCGGTCATCACCGCCCCGCAGGTCGAGAGCGCCCCCATCTGCTCCAGAACGCCCAGCGTGGCCGCCAGGTCATGTGCGGGCACGCGGATCGCATGCGGCGTGCCGTGGCCGGGATGGTTGGACAGCAGGATGGTGGGCAGCGCCAGAACCTCGTGCCCCTTCGCCTGCAATGCCGGCACCGCTGCGGTATTGCCCACCGGGCCATAGGCAACCTGCGATGAGATGCAGAGGATGCGCATGTCTCAGATGACGTTCTTCTCGAAGAGGGGAGCCTTGCGCCGGATACGGTCATAGCCGAAACGCGTGAGATCGATGGTGCGGAATGCGCCATGGATGATGAGTTCGGCGATGGCATTTCCGGCGGCCGGTCCCTGCTGCAGGCCATGCCCCGAAAAGCCATTGGCGAAGTAGAAATTGCCGATGTCGGGATGCGGTCCGATCACCGCGTTCTGGTCGAGCGCGTTGTAGTCATAGTGGCCGGTCCAGGCATTGATCACCTTCAGCGACTCGAAGGCCGGCACGCGCTGGGCAAGATAGGGCCAGATCCGCTCCTCGAACCAGGAATAGTCGACGTCCCAGTTCATCTCGGTGGGTTCTTCATGTTCCTCCGGCGAGAGTCCGCTGATGAAATGCCGCCCTTCGGGACGGAAGTAGAAGCCAACCGGATCGACGGTCAGCGGCGCCTTGTGCAGCTCTTCGCTGGCTGCCGGGCAGTCGAGCACGTAGGTGTAGCGTTTGCGCGGACCCACGGGCAGGTCGATGCCGGCGAGTGCCGCCAGCCGGCCTGCGCCAGCGCCGCCGGCATTGACCAGCCTGCCGCAGCCAATGGTTTCGCCACTGCCGAGCGTGACTGAAGCGACGCGCCCGCCCGCCACGCTGATGCCGGTGACCTCTCCGGAAATCACGTCCACGCCGCGCGCCATGGCCGCTTTCCGGAACACCGTCATGAAGGAATAGGGGTCAACCCAGCCTTCGCCTTCATAGCCGAAGCAGCCTGCAGCGAGATCCTCTGTCGCCATGTAGGGGAATCGCCGGGCCAGGGCGTCGCCGCGCAGCAGCTGGTTCTTCGCGCCGTTGGCGATCTGGACGGCGTGGTTCTCCTCGAGAACCGGCAGGCCTTCGCCCGAGGCCAGGATCAGGTAGCCCTGTTCCCTGAAGTTGACATCTGCATCTGCACCGAACTCCTCCTTCAGCTTGCGAACGACGTTCAGCCCGAAGGTCGACAGCGCAATGTTCTCCGGGGTCGAGAACTGCTGGCGGATGCCACCGGCCGACAGCGCGGTACAGGCATGCTGGTAGGTCGTGTCCTTTTCGATGATGGCAACGCCACCCGGAAATCCATTCTTCTTCAGGTAGTAGGCCGTGGCGCTACCCACGATCCCGCCGCCCACGATGACCACGTCAAACTGCTTCATGATGTCCCAATCTGCCCCAAACCCTTGTGCTGCCACAAGCACTTATCCAAAAGTGGGCTTCCCTTGCTGCAGCGCACAAGCTAGCCTCGGGCGAGAACGAAGGAAACCCGAATGACGATCCGACCCCGACGCAGCGTCCTTTACATGCCGGGCGCGAATGCCCGCGCGCTGGAGAAGGCCAGGACACTCGATGCCGACGCCCTGATCCTCGATCTGGAGGATTCGGTGGCGCCCGACGCAAAGTCCGAAGCCCGCAGCCGCGTGTCCGAGGCGGTGAAGCAGGGCGGCTATGGCCATCGGGAACTGGTGATCCGCATCAATGGGCTGGATACGCCCTGGGGCGTGGACGACCTGCGCATGGCCGCCGAGGCCGATGCCGATGCGGTGCTTGTTCCGAAGGTGGCGCGGCCTGGTGACATCGTGAACGTGTCGCGCATCCACATGGCGCTGGGCGGGGCCGAGCGCACCCGCATGTGGGCCATGATGGAAACCCCCATGGCGATCTTCAACGTGCGCGAGATCGCCTCCGTGCATCAGGTCGCGCGGCTGTCCTGCCTGGTTCTTGGCACCAACGATCTCCTGAAGGAATCCCGCGCGCTGGCCACCGGCGGCCGCTTCGCCATCCTGCCGTGGCTGTCGATGACGCTGCTTGCGGCGCGGACCTATGGGCTGGATGTCATCGACGGCGTCTACAACGACTTCCGCGACGAGGCGGGTTTCCGCGCCGAGTGCGAGCAGGGGCGCACGCTGGGCATGGATGGCAAGACGCTCATCCATCCCGGTCAGATCGCCGTGTGCAACGAACTCTTCTCGCCGGCAGCGGAGGAGATCGACTGGTCACGCCGCATCATCGCGGCGTTCCAGCAGCCGGAGAACGCGTCGAAGGGCGTCATCACCATCGACGGCAAGATGGTGGAGCGCTTGCATCTCGCCATGGCCGAGCGCGTTGCGGCGATCGCCGAGGCCACCGGTCAATGAGCAAGACCAATCCGGGTAACTTCTTCGAGGACTTCCGCCTCGGACAGGTCATCCGCCATGCCACGCCACGCACCATCACGGTGGGCGATCAGTCGCTCTACACGGCGCTGTACGGATCGCGCTTCGTGGTGCAGTCTTCCGATGCCTTCGCCCGCATGGTCGGCTATCCCATGGCCCCGGTCGATGACCTGCTGCTGTTTCATGTTGTCTTCGGCAAGACCGTTCCCGATATCTCGCTCAATGCCGTGGCCAATCTCGGCTATGCCGATTGCCGGTTCCTGCGCGCGGCCTACCCCGGCGACACGCTCTCGACGGTATCCGAGGTCATCGGCCTCAAGGAAAACTCCAACGGAAAGACGGGCACCGTCTATGTGCGCTCGACGGGCCGCAACCAGCGTGGCGAAGAGGTGCTGACCTATGTGCGCTGGGTCATGGTCCGCAAGCGCGACGAAGCGGCGCTGGCACCAGTTGCGCATGTTCCCGACCTGCCGGCTTCCGTCGCCGTGGAGCATCTGGGTCAGGCCTGTCCGCCGCTCACCGGCAAGTCCTGGGACTTCGACCTCTCGGGATCGCCGCACCGCTTCGCCGACTATGCGGTCGGAGAGAAGATCGACCACGTCGATGGCATGACGGTCGAGGAGGCCGAGCATCAGCTCGCAACCCGGCTCTACCAGAACACCGCGAAGGTGCATTTCAATCAGTTCTCGGAGTCGCAGGGCCGCTTCGGGCGCCGGCTGATCTATGGCGGGCATGTGATTTCGCTGGCCCGGGCGCTCTCCTTCAACGGTCTCGCCAATGCCTTTCACATTGCGGCCATCAATGGCGGCCGGCACGTGGCCCCGCTCTTTGCCGGTGGCACGGTCTATGCGTGGTCCGAAATCCTGGACAAGGCAGGCTTGCCGGGCCGCGGCGATGTCGGAGCGCTGCGCATCATGACCCGGGCCACCCGGGATCTTCCTTGCGCGGCGTACCCCACGGCCGCGGCATCGCCCGAGCCGCCCCGCGTCATTCTCGAGCTCGACTACTGGGCCCTGATCCCCATCTGAAGCATGCCGTTACCTGCCCCCGGGCATGCGCAAAGTCATTGCTGCACATGCGAAATGCACTTGCTCCGGCTGAATGCCCGTTATAGGCTTCGCCGTCTTTAACTCGGACACTCGATTACCATGAAGATCAGGAAAGTCGGCGTGATTGGCGCCGGTCAAATGGGCAACGGCATTGCCCAGGTCTGCGCCCAGGCTGGATATGACGTCGGCCTCAATGACGTCAGCAAGGACCGCATCGAAGCCGGCCTTGCCACGATCAATGGCAATCTCGCCCGCCGTGCGAAATCCGGAAAGATCAGCGAGGCCGACCGTGATGCCACGCTGTCGCGCATCTCCCCGGTGGTGAACTACGACGGTTTCGGCGACTATGACCTGGTGATCGAGAGCGCCGTCGAGGACGAGGCGATCAAGCGCAAGATCTACCAGTCGCTCTGCCCGCATCTGAAGGCGGACTGCCTGGTGGGCACCAATACGTCATCGATCTCGATCACGCGCCTTGCGGCGGCGACGGACCGGCCCGAGAAGTTCATGGGTATCCATTTCATGAATCCGGTCCCGGTCATGGAACTGGTGGAACTCATCCGCGGCATCGCGACCGACGAGAACACCTTCAGCACCGCCAAGGCCTTTGCCGTATCCCTCAACAAGACCGTGGCGGTGGCCGAGGATTTCCCGGCCTTCATCGTCAACCGCATTCTGCTGCCCATGATCAACGAGGCCATCTACACGCTCTACGAGGGCGTGGGCGGCGTCGAGGCGATCGACACGGCCATGAAGCTTGGCGCCCGCCATCCGATGGGACCGCTGGAACTGGCCGACTTCATCGGTCTCGATACATGCCTCTCCGTCATGCAGGTTCTCTACGAAGGGCTTGCAGACTCGAAGTACCGGCCATGCCCGCTGCTGGTGAAGTATGTCGAGGCCGGCTGGCTCGGCCGCAAGACCAACCGCGGCTTCTACGACTACCGCGGCGAGAAGCCCATTCCCACCCGCTGACGACGGGGACAATCATGCTCGATCTGCTGCTGCGCAACGCCACGCTTCCCGACGGCAGGAGCGGGCAGGACATCGCCTGCAAGGACGGGCGCATCGTCGAGGTGAAGCCGAAGATCGACGGCGCGGCGCGCGCGACCGTCGATGCGAAAGGCTATCTCGTCTCGCCGCCCTTCATCGACTCCCACTTTCACATGGATGCCACGCTGTCGCTCGGCATTCCGCGGCTCAACATGTCGGGCACGCTGCTCGAGGGCATCTCGCTGTGGGGCGAACTCAAGCCGATCCTCACCCATGAGGCGGTGATCGAGCGTGCGCTGCGCTACTGCGACCTTGCCGTGACGCAGGGCCTGCTGGCCATCCGTACCCATGTCGATGTCTGCGACGACCGTCTGCTCTGCGTCGAGGCCTTGCTGGAGGTGCGCAGGAAGATCGCGCCCTACATCGACCTGCAGCTCGTGGCCTTCCCGCAGGACGGGTTCTACCGCGATCCGCATGCAAGGCGGAATCTCATCCGCGCGCTCGACATGGGCGTCGACGTGGTGGGCGGAATCCCGCATTTCGAGCGCACCATGGCCGATGGCGCAGCCAGCCTGAAGGAGCTCTGCGAGATCGCCGCTAAGCGTGGGCTTCTGGTCGACATCCACTGCGACGAGACGGACGATCCGCTGTCGCGCCATGTCGAGCAGCTCGCCTACGAGACGCAGCGCCTCGGACTGCAGGGCCGCGTGGTGGGATCGCATCTCACCTCCATGCATTCCATGGACAACTACTATGTCTCGAAGCTGATCCCGCTGATGGCGGAGGCCGAACTCCATGCCACGCCCAATCCGCTGATCAACATCACGCTTCAGGGCCGCCACGACACCTATCCGAAGCGCCGCGGCATGACGCGCGTGCCGGAACTCCGCGCCGCCGGCATCAACGTCTCCTTCGGCCACGACTGCGTGATGGATCCCTGGTATCCGCTGGGGCAGGGCGACATGCTCGAGGCCGCCTACATGGGCATCCATGCCGCGCCCATGACCAGCCGCGAGGCCATGCGCTGGGCCTTCGATGCGGTGACGGTCAATCCCGCGAAGGCCATGCATCTGCAGGACTACGGCCTGGAGAAGGGCTGCAACGCCGACTTCGTGGTGCTGCAGGCGAAGGATCCCATCGATGCCATCCGCCTCAAGGCCAACCGTCTCACGGTGGTGCGCCGGGGCAAGGTGATTGCCGAAACGCCGGAGCGCGTGAGCGCGCTTCATCTCGCGGGCCGTCCCGCCACCATCAATGGCGCGGACTTCGCGCCGCGTGCGGGCGGGCGCTGATCATGCCGCGCTTCGCCGCCAATCTCAGCATGCTGTTCAACGAGGTGCCCTTTCTTGACCGTTTCGCGGCGGCAGCGAAGGGCGGCTTCAAGGGCGTCGAGTATGTCGGTCCTTATGACTATTCGCCGGAACAGATCGCGGACCTGCTGCAGCGCAATGGCCTGACCCAGGTCCTCTTCAACATGCCCGCCGGCAACTGGGCTGCGGGCGAGCGCGGCATCGGCTGCCATCCGGACCGCGTGGGCGAGTTCCAGGACGGCGTGGCGACCACGATCCGCTATGCGAAGGTGCTGGGCAACAGGCAGGTGAACTGCCTCGCTGGCCTGCTGCCGAAAGGCGTGTCGCGCGAGGCTGCGGAGGAGACCTTCGTCGCAAACCTGCGCTTCGCCGCAGCCGAACTGAAGAAGGCCGGCATCCTGCTCATCGCCGAGCCCATCAACTTTCACGACATGCCGGGTTTCTTCCTGAACACCTCGGCCCAGGCCATCGCGATCTTCGACCGGGTGGGCTCTGACAATCTCAAGCTCCAGTACGACATCTATCACATGCAGCGCATGGAAGGCGAACTGGCCAAGACCATCGAGCGGCTCTTCCCGCGCATCGCGCATTTCCAGATCGCGGGGAATCCCAATCGCACCGAACCTGACCGCGGCGAGATCAACTATCCCTTCCTCTACGATCTCATCGACAGGCTTGGCTACACCGGCTGGATCGGCGCCGAGTACCGCCCGGTCAAGACCACCGCCGAAGGTCTCGGCTGGCTCGCGCCCTACCGCCATGCCTGACCGGCTCGCTCGCGTCCTGGCCGCCATCGATGCGGCGAATGCCGCCGATCCCCATCTCGCGCCGGATGGCCAGCCGCAGGCCTTGCTCTATGGCCGCCGCATGTCCGAGAACCTCGCGCGCTTTGCGCCGCAGGCTTCCGAAGCCTTGCAGCATCGCGGCACGCGGCCAGCACATCGAGCGCTGGACCATTCCGCGCGCCTCCTATCCGGAAGGCCGCATTGCCTATCTCACCTGGCGCAAGGATCTGCAGAAGCACCACGCCGCGCGCTGCGGCGAGATCATGGCGGCGGCGGCTATGGCGCGGACGAGATCGCGCGCAGCGGCGTCGTTGCTGCGCAAGGAGCGGCTGAAGCAGGACGCCGACGCGCAGACCCTGGAAGACGTGATCTGCCTGGTCTTCCTCGCGCACGAGGCCGACGCCTTCATCGCGAAGCACGACGATGCCAAGGTGCGCGACATCCTCGCCAAGACCGCGCGCAAGATGTCGCCCGCGGGACTCGCCGCGGCGGGCGCGCTCAGCCTGCCGCCGCGGCTTGCGCGCCTGCTCGGCGAGGCGCTCGCCTCATGAGGCCTCGGCTGCGACTTTCGTGATGCTGCCGGTCGCCGGAAACAGCGGGATCAGGCAGGCCTGCAGCGCGTGGTAGATGTCGGGCTTGCCGGTGAAGAAGAGGTCGATGGGCTTCAGGTCGTCGTCCAGTTCGCGGATACCAGCCGCCATTGGCGGGGTCGATGAAATGCGTGGCGGAGAAGTCCCAGACCTTGCGGTACCAGTGCTTCGATAGAAGGGATCGGGCTCAGCGCGCCGAGGAAGGCGGCGGCGCCGATGGCTTCCGTCGCGGGCCACCAGATCTTGTGGGTGAGCAGCGGGGCGGTTGTCGAAGTCGAGCGTGTAGAAGAAGCCGCCCTTGCTTCGTGTCCCAGCCGCGCGTCGACGGCAGCTGCGGAAGAGCTTCTCCGCGGCCTCCGGCAGCCAGGCATGCTTGCTTGCCGTCCAGCACCCAGAGCTGCAGCCATGAGCCGCGACCATTCGAGCCAGTGGCCGGGCGTCGTGCCGGCAGGGCGGAACATGTCGGAGCCCTTGTAGGCCTTGTCGATGTTCCAGTGCGAGTCGAAATGCTCGGCCACGACATAGTCGAGCGCGCGCGGCATGCCGGCCGATGATGAGGCTGGCGATGCGCTCGGCCTTGTCGAGATAGGCGGCGTCGCCCGTCGCCTCGAAGGCGGCCATCAGCGACTCGGTCAGGTGCATGTTGGAGTTCTGGCCGCGATAGTCGCGTGATCTTCGACCAGTCGCGGGCATATTCCTCCGAGACGGCGCCATGCTTCTCGTCCCAGAAGCGCGTGTCGAGCACCTCGGTGATGTCGGCCAGCAGCCTGGTCGGCCAGCGGATGGCCCATCATCTTCGCGTCCGAGGCGGCCAGCAGCACGAAGGCATGGCCATAGGCCTGCTTGCGTGTCGTCCTTGTGGCCATCGTCGTCGAGCGACCAGCAATAGCCGCCATGGTTCTGGTCGCGGTGGCCGTTCCACAGGATAGCGCATGCCGTGGTCGACGATGCGGTCCGAGCCCGGCCGGCCGAGCTTCGTGGCCGATGGCGAAGCAATGCACCATGCGGCGCGGTGGCGTGGATCTGGCGCAGGTTGCCGAAGGGCTTTCCCGCCGCATCGAGATCGAAGAAGCCGCCCTTCGGGTTGACCGCGTTGTACTGGAACATGTCGAACAGGGCGATTGGCCTTCGCCATCAGCCAGTCGCGGTGATAGGGGCGGGCGGTCCAGGGCGTGTCGGCGTCATGCAGTCCTCGATGCTCTGCGATTATGCGCCGAGGTATACGCGGCCTTCCGGGGCCGTCAAACTACTCGACGCGCATGCGCGCCGTGGCCGTCTTGCCCTTGGCGTCGATCACCGAGAGCCGTGCGAAGCCGCGGCCCGGCCTTCCCAGAAGGCATCGCGGCGGAACTCGCCGCTCGCGATGGGCACGCCGTCGGCCAGCCAGGTGAAGGGCGGCGGTGCCGCCATAGACCTTGAGGCTCAGCACCGGGTCACCGGCATCGCGCCGAGATCGATGCGCGCGCCATCGGGCGGGAAGGCGATGGCCGGCGGCGCCTCGCCTTGCGCGCGTGCTGGCCACTTCCGGCAGCGCGTTGCGGGCGGAAGCGCTGGAGGGCGGCGGGAAGTTCCGCCGTGCGGGCGATGACGGTGTCCGGGCGGGTGCGCGGCGGCAGCGGCGTGCGCGCGTGGCCCGAGGCGCTGGAAGGCCTCGAACAGGATGGGCGCGGCGGCCAGGCGGCCGACGACGCCCGGCACGGCCGCGCCATCGGGCCGGCCCACCCAGACGGCGATGGTGGTGGCGCCGTCATAGCCCACGGCCCAGGCATCGCGGTAGCCGTAGGAGGTGCCGGTCTTGAAGGCGATCTGGCCGCCCAGCGCATTCTGCGGCGTGGGCGCGCCTTTCAGCACGTCGCCGATCATCCATGTGGCGTTGGGCTCGAACAGGCGGCGCAGCGGCTTGGCGTTGCGGCGCTGCTCGATCTGCCAGCTCAGCGGCGACGGGCTCGCCGCCGCGCGCCAGCGCCACATAGAGCGCCGGCGAGATCGGTGAGGCGCACGCCCGCGCCGCCGAGGCCCACGGCAAGGCCGGGGCCGGCATTGTCCGGCAGCACGAGCTTCACGCCCGCATTGGTGAGGCGCGCCGCCAGCCGGTCCGGCCCCACGGCATTGAGGATCTGCAGGGCCGGCACGTTGAGCGACTGCTGCAGCGCGGTGCGCACCGTCACCGTGCCGTGGAAGCTGTCGTCGAAATTCTCCGGCGCATAGGCGCCGTAGCGGACGGCGCGGTCATCGATCAGCGTTTCGGGATGGACGACGCCATCCTCGAAGGCGAGGCCATAGATGAAGGGCTTCGAGCGTGGAGCCCGGCGAGCGGAGCGCCTGGGCCAGGTCCATCTGGCCCGCGCGGATCGCATCGAAATAGCCGGTGCCGCCGACATGGGCGCGGACTTCGCCGCGTCTCGTTGTCGGCCACGAGAATGGCGGCGGCGACGCCGGAGCCGATGGCGAGGGCGCGCTCGCGCGCCAGCGTTTCGAGCGAGGCCTGCAGGTCGCGCGTCGATGCTGGTCTGCTCGCACGCGTGCCGTCGGGCGCCTGCTTCGCCAGGCGCTCGGCCACATGGGCGGCGAGCATGGGGAAGGCGAGGCGGCCCTTGGGCGCTTCCTCGAGCGCTGCGGCCTGCGCCTGGTCCGCATTGACGAGGCCGTCGCTGCGCCAGCCTGGCGATGACGCGGTTGCGCGCGGCTCGGCGCGTCTTCGGCTGGCGGTCGGGCCGGCGCGACTTCGGGCGCCTGCGGCAGGGCCACGAGGAGTGCGCGCCTCGGCGGTCGAGAGGCGCTTCGGCTCCTTGCCGAAATAGGCGAGCGAGGCGGCGCGCGTGCCCTCGATGTTGCCGCCATAGGGCGCGAGCGTCAGATAGAGGTCGAGGATCTCGCTGCTTGCGTCAGGCGCTGCTCGATCTGCACGGCGCGGATCATCTCCGCCAGCTTGTCGGTGAAGCGCCGCTGCGGGCCGCGGCTCCAGCAGGCGCGCCACCTGCATGGTGAGCGTCGAGCCGCCGGAGACGATGCGGCCGTTGCGTGAGCGCCTGCCACGCGGCGCGCAGCAGCGCCATGCGGGTCGACGCCGCTGATGCGTCGTAGAAGCGCTTGTCCTCATAGGCGATGAGCATGGCGAGGAAGCGCGGGTCGACGTCGTCGCGGTCACCGGCAGGCGCCAGTAGCCGTCCTTGGTGATGAAGGGCCGCAGCAGGTTGCCGTTCGCGGTCCACCACCAGCGTCGAATAGGTGATGTCCTCGCCCAGCGGCACGCGGCCCAAGCCGCCGCAGCGTTTCCGTGGCGGTGAAGCCCACGGCATTGACCGGCGAGGATGGCGAAGAGCAGCCCCGCATAGAGGCGCAGCGGCCATGTGCTGCGGGGCTCGTGCTCATCTCAGGGGCTTTCGACCGTCACGGTGCCGTGTGGCGGTGCGCGCATTGATCTCCGGCCGGTACATGTCCTCGACGAAGGCGCCGGGGTGGCGTAGGGGCCCGGCGCCACGGCGCGCACCATGTAGGCGAGCTTGGCGGTCGAGTTGGTGAAGCTCGCCACGAAGCGGTCGTCGCGGAACTCGGTGTAGCTGGCACAGGTCGTGTCGCGTGAGCCAGGGCAGGCTCGCCGTGCTGCCGGAGGAGACCAGCGCCGGGTTCTCGATCTCGAAGCCTGCGGGCAGCGGATCGACCAGCAGGAAGTTGCCGTTTCCGAGGCTGCTCGCTGCCCTGTGCATGCACGCGTGAGCACGGCGACGAGCCGCGTGTTCTGCTTCACCTCCGACGTGATCGACGGGCTCGCCGGCCGTGCGTGAAGTATGTCGCGCTCGATGGTGAGGCCGTTGCTGCGAGGCGGGCTCGCGGCACCAGCGGCGAGCCGGAGACGGCGACCACGGCGCGCACCGCATCCGTGCCCGGTGTTGGCGATGCGCACGTCCTTCTCCAGTTCGCTGCGCCGTGAAGATGCGTGTTGAGGCTGCCGTCATGCGCGGTGCCGTTGACGTCGAGGCGGATCGCTCTTCGCCTCCGCGCACGATGGCGCGGGCGGCCAGCACCATCCACGACATGTCCTGCGTCGAGGCATAGCTCGTAGCGGGCGCGCTCCACCTCGATGGCGCTCATGGCCGTGCGGATGACTTCGGGCTTGGCCTTGGCATCGGTGGCCAGCGCCAGGATGGCGGAGGCATCGCGCAGCACGCTGCCATAGTCGGCGCGGTAGGCCGCGGTTGGTGGTGGTCTCCACGGCCGTCCATAGCGCCTCGATGGCCGAGGCGAAGGCCGCGTCGGCGCGCTCCGTGTCGCCCAGCATGGCAGAGCGCGGAGGCGATCTGCGCGCGCGCCAGCGGCGAGCCGAAGTCGTTGAGCTTGCGTATCCGGCGAGGTACTTGAGGTCGCCCACCGGGCGCGCGGCCGGCGCGGGCCAGCACATAGAGGGCATAGGCCATGTCCTGGCCCGGCCCTGCCTCGATGTCGGGCGCATTGCCGACCATGTTGCGGATGTAGTCGAGGCCGCTCACCAGCACGTCTTCCGGCACCTCGAAGCCCTTCTCGCGGGCGCGCAGCAGGAAGTCGGTCACATAGGCCGAGAGCCACAGGCTGCCGTCGTCGCCATAGGCCGACCACAGGCCGAAGGAGCCGGAGCCCGACTGGCGGTTGACGAGGCGTGCGACCGCCTCCTGCATGCGCTCCTTCAGCTCGCCGTCGATGTCCTTCGGGCTCGACGCCGAGATCGCTCAGATAGAGCAGGGGCAGCGCGCGGCTCACCGTCTGCTCGGAGCAGCCATAGGGATAGCGGTCGAGATCGCGCACCAGGCCCGCCGCATCGAGTTGCGGCAGCGGGCTCACCGAGAGCGCCAGCGAGCCCGTGCCGCGGCACCATGTCGGCCAGCAGGTCCTTGCTGATGCGTGAGCGCCCCGCCATTGGCCATCAGCGGCAGGGTCGTGCGGCGGGTGACCAGCGGGTTGGCCGGCATGATGCCCAGCGCATAAGTCCTGGTCGAGCAGGATGTCGCCCGGGCCCTTGAGCGTGGCGACCACGCTGGCCGTGCCGATGCCCGGTGCGCGACCGGTCACGGGAATCGAGACTGGTGCGCGCGACGCCGGCGGCGCCGAGCGTCAAGCTTGCTGGATGCGGGTCGGTGCACGTTCGTCGACAGCGGGCCGTCGATCGAGACGCCGAGCGTGTAGTCGCCCGCCGGCGCCTTCGGCATTGACGATGTCGAAGCGGAGCCGCGACGCAGTCGCCCACGCTCGAGGAAGCGCGGCAGCGTGCCGGAGACGACGACGCGGATCGCGCACGATCACGTCCTTCGACGGCATGGCCGACCTTGGTCTTGCTCCAGGCGACCGCCATGACGCGGACCGTGCCGTTGAAGGCGGGGATCTCGAAGTCGACCGACGCCGTGCCGTCGGCCGCCACCTTGACGATGCCGGAATAAAGGCCAGCGGCTTCTGCGTCGGCGGCGGCGCGTTGAAGGCCGCACCGCCGTCACCGCCGGAGCGGAGCCTGCCGCGCTCGCCCTGCATGCCGTCGATCAGCACGCCATAGATGTCGCGCAGTTCGGCCGCAGAGCCGCTTCTGGTCGAAGTAGAAGTTCTCGGGCGCCGGCGGATTGTAGCGCGTGAGGTTGAGGATGCCGACATCGACCGCCGCAACCGTGACGAAGGCCTCCTCGCCGGCGCGCGAGATTGCCGAGCTTCACCGGAACGTGAGGCTGCTGGCGCGGCTTCATCATCTCGGGCGTCGTCAGGGTCACGTCCGAGGGTGCGCGCGGCGCGGTCGATGCCGAACCAGGCGACACCCATGGCGCGCGACGGCATGCGCTTGGCCTGCGACATCCATCGGCTTGTAGAGGCTGGCCAGCACATAGGCGCCGGTGCCCCAGTCCTTCGCCGACCGTGAAGGGCATGGTGATGCCGCCCTCCGGCACATCGACCTCGCGCTGCGCCAGCAGCTGTCGTCGCCCACGATCTGGATCGTGGCCTTGCCGGCATAGCGCGCTTCGATCTTCACGTTCACCGTGTCGCCGGTCTTCACGTCGGTCTTGTCGAGGCCGAGCTTCAGCGTGTCCGGCGTGTCGGCCTTGGCGGAGTCGCCGTAGTAGTAGCCCGACGAGAAGTCGATGCGAGACGGGCGTCATGCCTCGGCCGCGATCTCGAGGCGGTATTCGCCCCAGGACGAGCGTCTGCGCGAAAGCCGTGCGGGTGCTGCCGCCCGCGATGTCGATCGTGCCGTTGGCGATCTTCGAGCGCTGCGCGGTGATCGCCTCCCAGCGCCACTCGCCGTCGGTGTTGAACCACTGCCAGTCGCGCGTCAGGCGCTTCAGCGTCCAGTCGGCGCCCTTGAGCTGCGATCAGCTTGCCGTCCGGATCGAGCGCGATGATGCTCGAATGCCGCGGGCTGGCCTTCGGGCGCGGCGCCATCCTCGAAATTGGCCTTGATGCCGAGCAGCGGCTTGCAGCGGCTGGACCGGCAGGCTCACCGTCTGTTCCACCGCGCGGCCGCCCGGCTCGCGCATGCGCACGGCGACATCGGCCTTGAGCGGCTTGGTGGTCACCGGCAGTTCGGGGAGCGCGCAGGTCGATCTCGGCGCGGCCGTTGATGTCGGTCTGCGGCAGGCCGTCGGCATTGATCTGGATCGGTGTCGAGGCGTTCGTCCATCAGGCCGAAGCGTAGTCCTTCCATTGCGGGAAGGGCGTGGCGTCCGGCAGCGATCGTCAGCGTTGGCCTCAAGGTCGAGGCCCGCGCCCGGCGCGCCGAAGAGATAGCGGCCGTCGACGGTGAGCTGCACGCCGTCGCCCGCGGTGACTCTGGCGGTCTTCGACTTGAGGTCGAATTCGATGCGGTCGGGGATGTAGTCCTCGACAAGGAACGAGGTTTCGCCGACGGCGTCGCCATTGGGATCGGTCAGCGCCTTGATGCGCCAGAGTGCCGCCCTGCGCGACCGGGATTGATGGCGAAGTCGTGCGCTGCGGCCGCCTGCGCCCTTGTCGTCAGCGTGGTGCGCGAGATATTCGACGCCGTCGGGGCGCTCGACCACCAGCGTCACCGGCGTTCCCGTCATCGCGTTGGCGCTGGTCGTCGCGCAGCAGCACCGTGGCATGCACCGTCTCGCCGCGGCGATAGACGCCGCGCTCGGCATAGACGAAGGCATCGACGGCACCCGGAACGGCGCGCGCCCCTCGACGCCGCGGTCGGTCAGGTCGAAGGCGGGCTGGGTGAGGTCGACGAAGCTGTAGTCGCCCTCGGCGCATCTGCGCGACGACGAGGGCGGCGCGTCGCCGCCTTCGCCCTTCAGCGAGCCCGCCGTCGAAGGCGGCCGCGCCGTTGTCATCCGTGGCTGGCGGTGGCCAGCACCTCGTTGTTGCGGGCGATGAGGCGGACATCCGCGGCATTGGCACCGGCTCCGCCGTGGCGATGGAGCGGATCGAGACGTGCAGCGCCGTCCTTGCCGCTTCATGGTGGCGAGGCCGAGGTCGGAGACGACGAACCACTGCGTGGCGACCTGGTTCCATTCCTCGACCTCGCTGTCCTGCGGGCTGCGCCGTCATCACATAGAGTCCGGGCTCGAGCTTGCCCAGCGCCTCGTCGACCGGGAAGGCGGTGGTGACGTCCTTGTTGAGCGGTGCTGGCGTGTCCATCTCGCCGGCCCAGACTTGCCTTGCCCTGGCGGTCGGCGATGTCGCTGTGCGCTATAGCCGCTGATCTGCTGCGCGGAAGTCCGAGTTCACCACGCTGGCGATCAGGTTGCGGTCGCCGATGCGGTAGAGCGCCAGCTTGGCTTCCTTGCTGTTGACGGAAATCAGCGGAATGCCGTTCTGGCCGGTGCGCGGCAGCACGATAGCTGCTTGCCGGCGAAGCGCACCGAGGGGTTGCGGTCCTTCACATAGAATTCGAAGCTCGCAGTCCTTGGCCAGCTGTCGTCGACCGCGGCGGGAAGGCCCGGCGCGGGCGGTGATCGTGTAGCGCTCGCCATGCTTCAGGCCTTCGACGCAGAGCCTGGTTCCTTCCGCCGTCACGGCGGCGACGGGGCCCGGCTCCTGGCGTGAAGTAGGAGGTGAAGTCCGTCACCGTGCGCGAGACGGGCTCCGACATTTCGAAGCAGGCGCGCGGCGGCGTCGCGTCGTTGTCGACCTTGTAGTCGATGACGCGGAAGCCGCGGTCGATGCGCAGCGTCTCGTAGGTCTCGCGCAGCTCGGGATCCTCGGCGAGCTTCAGGCTTTCCTTGTAGGCCAGCAGCGCCGGGCGCCAGTATCTCGCGCTTGGCGAAGCCCTGCCGCGGCGATGGCCAGCGCGGCGGCCTCGTCCTCGGCATCGGGCGCCAGCATGTAGGCGCGGAGCCCCGCGCCGATCATCGCGCGACGGCAGCGTGTAGCCATCGGAATCGTTGATCGGCTCTGCTTCCGACAGGGCGGTGGCGAGTTGCAGCCACAGGGCGGGATTGGACGGCTCGCTTGGTGAGCAGCTGTTCGATGGCCGCTGCGGCCAGGCGCTGCGTTGCCCGCTGCCTCGGCGGCGGCGATGTCGGCTTCGATCTCGGGCTTGGTCTTGGTCACCGATTTCGACAGCTTGGCGAGTTCGGCCTCGTAGTCGCTGATGAAATAGCTGAACTGGCTGACCGGAAAGGTCTTCGCCGCCTGTGCCGCGACCATGTTGCGCTGCAACAGAAGATCAGCCCCAGAATGCGCCATCCACAGGGCATGAAAGGGGTGGCGGGCAGTCATCATGGGAACCTCCGGTCGTTTCAAACTCTTATGCCCCGTCCTGAGCATCGGACTGCCGCCGCCCGCTGTCAACGGGCGGCTGCAACACTGTTCAACAACGATGAGGCGATTTGGTGAAGACGTTCCGGCGCGTCAGGGCTTGGGCTTGTCGTCGTCCTGCAGGATGCGCCAGGCCGCACCTTCGAGGTCGTCGTACTGGCCGGAGCGCAGCGACCAGATGAAGGCGGCAAGGCCCAGCCCGCCCAGGAACAGGGCCACGGGAATGAGGATCAGAGAGTCCGGTCATGCTGCGTGCCCTCGTTTCCGTGCGGTCGGCCGTTTCGGCCCGATCCTTACCCGCTGTCGCGAGGCGGCAGTCACGCCAAGTCCCACGCGCAGCGCATTGGCGATGACGATGATCGAGGAGGTGGACATGGCAATGGCCGCCACCAGCGGCGAGACGAGACCCGCCATGGCGAGCGGCACGGCCAGCACGTTGTAGCCCACGGCCAGGGCGAAGTTCTCCTTGGCGATCCGCTGGCGTGCGGCGGCTCACCTTGATCGCGGTTGCCACGGCAACGGCTGCGACTTCGCCCATGAAGACCGTTTCGGCGGCGGTGCGGCCGATGTCGGAGGCGGTCGATGGCGCCATGGAGGTGTAGCCGGCGGCGAGTGCTGGCGGCATCGTTGATGCCGTCGCCCACCATCAGCACCTTGCGTCCGGCCTTGCCGAGCGCATCGACATAGGCGAGCTTGGCCTGCGGGCTGGCGCGCGAGACGGCGGTCTCGATTCCGACGGCCTCCGCCACGCGGCGCACCGCCGCCTCGCGGTCGCCCGAGAGGAGATGGACATCGAGGCCGCATGTCCTTCAGCCGTGCGATGGTCTCGGCGGCGTCGCGTGCGCAGCGCGTCCTCGAACTGGAAGACGACCGGCGGCCTGGCGCCGCGCCGGAAGGCGAATTCGAGAAGGCCCTTGTCTTCGGCTGCTTCTTCCAGCCCGCACCAGGCGCGGCTGCCGAGGCGCAGCGTCTCGCCGCTGTAGTGTGCCGGAAAGGCCGAGGCCCGGATGCTCGGTCGACCTCGGAGACGTCGGCGGGTGCCAGGCCGCGGCGCTGCCACCTCGCGCACCAGCGCGCGGGACAGCGGGATGCTTGCTCGCCTGGGCCAGGCCCGCGGCCAGCGATGCAAGCGTCTCGGTCGACACCATGAGCGGCGACACGAGTTGCGGCTCGCCCTGCGTCAGCGTTCCGGTCTTGTCGAAGATCACCGTATCGACGGCGGCGAGCTTTTCCAGCGCCGCGCCATCCTTGATCATGATGCCGGAGCGGAACAGGCGGCCGCTGGCCACCACCTGCACGGCGGGAACGGCAAGGCCCAGCGCGCAGGGGCAGGTGATGATGAGCACGGCGACGGCCGCCATCAGCGAGTCGTGCCAGCCATGGCCCAGCAGGAGCCAGCCGGCGAGCGTGGTGGCGGCCAGCGTGTGGACGGCGGGCGAATAGAAGCGCGCCAGCCGGTCGGCGATGCGGATGTAGCGCGACTGGCCCTGTTCGGCCGCCGACATGAGCCGCACGAGTTCGCTGAGGAATGTGTCGTTGCCCGCCGCCGTGATCTCGACCGTGAGCGGCGCCGGTGAGGTTGAGTTCGCCGGCATGAACCTTGGCGCCGGCGGCTGCACGGTCTCCGGCGCGGATTCGCCGGTCAGCAGCGAGCGGTCCATGTCGCTGATGCCGTCCAGGACGATGCCATCGGCCGGCAGCCGGTCGCCCGCCGCGACGGCCACCGTCATGCCGGGCTTGAGGTCGCGCGCGGCAACGATAGCGGCGCAGTGCCGTCCGCGCTCGATCACGCGTGGCGCCTTCGGCCGAGAGCGAGACGAGCTGCGCGATGGCCGAGCGGGCGCGCGCGCGCATCAGGTGGTCGAGATAGCGTCCCGTCGAGCAGGAAGAAGAGCAGCGTGACGGAGGCATCGAAATAGGCGTGCTCGCGCGCCGTTGATGGTTTCGAACAGGCTCATGAGCGAGGCGAGCAGCACGCCCAGCGAGATCGGCACGTCCATGTTGACGCGGCCCAGCCGCAGCGCATTGACGGCCGAATAGAAGAAGGGACGCCCCGCATAGGCGACCGCCGGCAGCGCGATCATGGCGGAGAGCCAGTGGAAGAGATCGCGCGTCGCATCCTCGGCACCCGACCAGACGGAGACCGAGAGCAGCATGACGTTGCCGGCGGCGAAGCCCGCCACCGCCAGGGCCCGGAGCAGGCCTTGCCGCCTTCGCGGTCGTCCTTGGTGAGGCCGGTTTCGCGCGGGTCGAAGGGCCGCGGCCATGTAGCCCAGCTCGCCCAGCCGGTCGATCAGCGCCTGCGGCTCGACCTCGCCCTCGCGATAGATGACGGCGACGCGGCGGCCGGTGAGGTTGACGCGGGCCGGCTTCACGCCGGGGATGGCGCCGGCAGGTCCGTTTCGATCTGGGCCATGCAGCTCGGGCCGGTTGGCCTGCGGCACCAGGAACTCGATGCGCTTCAGGCCGCGGCCCGGCCGGTCGAGATCCAGCGTTCGGCGTCCTCGCCCTCCAGCTTGAAGGGCTGGAAGTATTCGCCATCGATGGTGCAGCAGGGAAGGGTCACGGCGTTCAGTCCTTCACCACGAAGCGGAAGATCTTGCGATAGTCGCGACACGCCTGTGCCCTGCGGCATCGATCTCGACTTCCCAGACGCCGGGCGCCAGTGCCGCCGCTGCGCGTATAGACGCCCGCACCCATGCCGGCGAAGGTGAGCGTCTGGTCTTCGCTTGTCGGTGACGGGGCGCTCGAGCGTCGCCGGTGATCGTCGAGGCCGTCGATCTTGCTGCCTTGCTGCGTCGGCGAAGGTGAGGCGGACGCGGTCCGTCGCGTGGCTGACAGCTCCACCTTCCAGCCCAGCGCCTCCTGGGCGCGGGCCTTGGCGAGGTCCTTGTCGAAGCTCTGGCTGGCAACATAGCCATTGGCCACCACCAGGCCCGACCAGGTGGAATTGGCGAAATAGGCCATGGTGAGGTTCACGGCGATGATGACGCCGAAGAAGGCGAGGAGCATCGCCAGCACGTGCCTGCCGGTGAGCGGCTTGTGCGGTTGCTGCCATGGACATGTGTCCTACTCCTTCGTCTGCCGGGGCGTGGAAGATGGCGTCGTAGGCTGCCGTCTCGGCCTCGCCCTTGGGGTTCAGTTCCTCGACCTTGAAGTTGAAGTCGGTGCGTGTCGTGCTTCGAGCACGTCCGTGTCGCTGGTCGCCACGTAGATCTTCACGGCCTTCAGCTTGTCGGGCTCGACGGCGATGTCGAGAGCTCGGCGCCCTTGCGCCGTCCTCGCCCACCATTTCCATGGTGGCACCCGGCAGGTCCTTCGAGGGTGAGGCGGAAGGTGCGCTGCTCCTGCTTCTTGTTGAGGATCTTGACGGTGTAGCCGTTGCGGATCGACGCCGTCGGACAGCGTGACGAAGAGCGGGTTGCGGTCAGGCACGACGTTGACGTCGAGCTGGTCGCGGTTGACGCAGCGTGACCAGCATGGCGATGCCGACCGCCGCCCACAGGGCCGAAATAGATGGCGGTGCGCGGCCGGAGCAGATGGCGCCAGTCCCAGTGCTCGTTCTTGCCCGCCATGTTGGCGGCATAGAGGCTGGAGGTGGTGTAGTAGATCAGGCCCGCGCGGCTTGCCGATCTTGTCCATCACCGCGTCGCAGGCGTCGATGCAGAGCGCGCAGTTGATGCATTCGAGCTGGTTGCCGTCGCGGATGTCGATGCCCATGGGGCAGACGGCCACGCAGGCGTTGCAGTCGACGCAGTCGCCGACCTTGCAGGCCTTGCGCCTCGGCCTTCTTGCGGCCGGCCATGCGGGGCTCGCCGCGCCAGGCGTTGTAGGTGACGATGAGCGATTCCTCGTCCAGCATCGCGCCCTGGATGCGCGGCCAGGGGCACATGTAGGTGCAGACCTGCTCGCGCATGAAGCCGCGCGAAGGTGAAGGTGGTGGCGGTCAGGATGGCGATGGTGAAATAGGCGACCGGTGCGCGCCTGGCCGGTGACAAGCTCGCGCGAGCAGGGTCGGCGCATCGGCGAAATAGAAGACCCAGACGCCGCCGGTGGCGATGGCGATCAGCAGCCAGACGGCCATGCTTGGTGCCGCGCTTGCGCGATCTTGCGAAGCGCTCCAGGGCGCGGCGTCGAGCCTGATGCGGGCGTTGCGGTCGCCCTCGATCTAGCGCTTCGACCCAGATGAAGAGGTCGGTCCAGACCGTCTGCGGGCAGGCATAGCCGCACCAGGCGCGGCCGAACAGCGAGGTGACGAGGAACAGGCCGACGCCCGCCATGATGAGCAGGCCCGCGACGTAGTAGAATTCCTGCGGCCAGATCTCGATGAAGAAGAAATAGAAGCGGCGGTTGGCGAGATCGATCAGGACGGCCTGGTCCGGCGCGTCGCCGGGCCTCGGTCCCAGCGCAGCCAGGGCGTGATGTAGTAGATGCCGAGCAGGACGACGACGCAGGATCCACTTGAGGCGGCGGAAGGTGCCGTGGCACGGCCTTCGGGATGAATCGCTGACGCGCGAGGCATAGAGCGAGCGGTTCTCGGCCTTGTTGACCGCCTCGGCGTCATGCGTGTCGACCTCGTGGGCGTGATCGACCGTATTGATAATCTGAACCATCGTTCCCCTCGGGCGCGGACATTAGATTAGAGATGCTAATATAATCCCGGCGCCTGCCGTCTGCCGTGTGGCTGGTACGCCGCAGCGCGGGCTGTCAACCGCCTGCGGCAGCCGGCTGTCTCGTCACTGCGTGGCGGGCGCTGCCGCCTCGCCGCCGCCCAGCGAGTGGACATAGACCGCGAGCTGCTTGATCGTCGCATCGTCGAGGCGGTGCGACCAGGCGGCATGACGCCCATGGCGCGGCTTGACGATCTGCGCCTTCACCTGGTCGAGCGTCGCCGCCGTAGAGCCAGATCTCGTCGGTCAGGTTGGGCGCGCCGAAGTCGCGGTCGCCCTTGCCGTCCTCGCCGTGGCAGGCGGCGCAGTTCTCGGCGAAGAGCTGCTTGCCGGCCTGCGGCCGCTGCCGCGTCCGCCTCCCCGCCCGAGAGCGTCAGACGACGTAGTTCGCGACCTGGCCGATCTGCTCGGGCGTCAGGATGCCGTCAACGCCGAAGGCCGGCATCTGCGAGTCGCGCGTGTCGGCGTTCGCGGTGTAGCGGATGCCGTTCTTCAGCGTCGTGTAGATCTGCCTCGGGCGTGCCGCCCCACAGCCAGTCGTCGTCGTTGAGGTTGGGGTAGCCGGCGCAGCCCGCCGCGCCCGAGCCGTGGCACTGCACGCAGTTGACCTTGAAGGCCGCCGCACCGCCGGCGCTGCGCGAAGGCGAGCAGGTTCGGGTCCTTCAGGATGTCCTCGACGCGTCATCGACGGCGATCTTGTCGAGCTGTCGCCTTCTGGGCGGCCTTGCCGGCGTCGATGCTCTCGGCCACGTCGGCGCGCGAGCTGAATAGCCGAGGAGGCCCGGCGTGGCCGCGGTGAGCAGCGGCCAGGCCGGATAGGCGACGGTGTAGCCGAGGCCCAGATCGATGCGTGGCGTAGAAGGTCCAGAGCCACCAGCGCGGCAGCGGCGTGTTCAGCTCCTTGATGCCGTCCCACTCATGGCCGGTCGTCGGCGTTCCGGTGATTTCGTCTTTTTCGATGTTCGTTGCCATTGGTCTCAGTCCTCGGATCGTTCTTGAGGGGGATCTGCGCGGCCTCGTCGTAGCGGGCCTTGGAGCCCGCGCCGGAACACGAAGAGGACCATGGCGACGAAGAAGACGACCATGGCGAGAAGGCCCCAGCTGTCGGCGAAGTGCCGCAAGCGTGTCGTAGGTGCTCATGGCCATCACCTCGACAGTTCGGCCTTGAAGGTCGAGAAATCGACCAGCGTGCCGAGCATCTGGAGATAGGCGATGAGCGCATCCATCTCGGTGATGCTGGGCGTCGCCGTCGAAGTCGCGGGCCTGCGCCTTGGGGTAGCGCTGCAGCAGGCCGTCGGCGTTCGTCGCCCGGTCGGCCTGGGCCACCAAATCGGCCTCGGCGTTCTCGATCGTCCTCGGCTGTACATGGCACCCTGCCATTGTTGACGGTGAGGTTGAGCGCCGCGAGGTGCTTGCCGATGCCCTTCGACGTCGACTTCCTTGTCGAGGAGGAAGGCGTAGCCCGGCATGACCGATTCCGGCACCACGTTGCGCGGGTTGGTCAGGTGCTCGACGTGCCAGTCGTCGGAATAGCGTCCGCCGACGCGGGCGAGATCCGGCCCGGTGCGCTTCGAGCCCCACTGGAACGGATGGTCGTACATCGACTCGGCCGCGAGGCTGTAGTGGCCGTAGCGTTCGACCTCGTCGCGGAACGGGCGGATCATCTGGCTGTGGCAGACGTAGCAGCCCTCGCGGATGTAGATGTTGCGGCCCGCGAGTTCGAGCGGCGAGTAGGGGCGCATGCCCTCCACCTTCTCGATCGTGTTCTGCGAGGTAGAACAGCGGCGCGATCTGCGACGAGGCCGCCGATGGTCACCACGAGGAAGCTGAGGATCAGCAGCAGCGTGGCGTTGTTTTCGATTGCCTTGTGCTTGTCAAGAACAGCCATTGTCCCGTCCCCTTATTCCGCCGGAACCATGGCACGCGCGGCTGTCGCGTCGCGGGCTGCGCGCGCACCGTCATCCAGAGGTTGTAGACACATGATCAGCGCGCCCAGCGAGGAACAGCAGCGCCGCCGAAGCGCCCGGATCACGTAATCGGGATGCATGGCCGCGACCGTCTCGGCGAAGGAGTAGACGAGGAAGCCGTTGGCATCGTACTCGCGCCACATCAGGCCCTGCATGATGCCCGACACCCACATCGCCGAGGCGTAGACCACGATGCCGAGGGTGGCGAGCCAGAAGTGCCAGCTGACCAGCCGCAGCGAGTAGAGCTCCTTCGCGGTTCCAGAGCCGCGGGATCAGGATAGTAGATGCAGCGCCGAAGGTGATCATGCCGACCCAGCCGAGCGCGCCGGAGTGCACGTGGCCGATGGTCCAGTCGGTGTAGTGCGACAGCGAGTTGACCGCCTTGATCGACATCATCGGGCCTTCGAAGGTCGACATGCCGTAGAAGGCGACCGAGATCACCATCATGCGGAGATCGGGATCGGTGCGCAGCTTGTCCCAGGCGCCCGACAGCGTCATCAGGCCGTTGATCATGCCGCCCCAGGAGGGCATCCACAGCATGATCGAGAACACCATGCCGAGCGTCTGCGCCCAGTCGGGCAGCGCGGTGTAGTGCAGGTGGTGCGGACCGGCCCAGATATAGAGGAAGATCAGCGACCAGAAGTGGATGATCGACAGCCGGTAGGAATAGACCGGGCGGTTCGGCCTGCTTCGGCACGAAGTAGTACATCATGCCGAGGAAGCCCGCGGTGAGGAAGAAGCCCACCGCGTTGTGGCCGTACCACCACTGCGTCAGCGCGTCCTGCACGCCCGAGAACATCGAGTAGCTCTTCGAGCCGAAGAACGACACCGGGATCGCCAGGTTGTTGACGATGTGCAGCATCGCGATGGTCACGATGAAGGCGAGGTAGAACCAGTTGGCCACGTAGATGTGGGGTTCCTTGCGCTTCAGGAGCGTGCCGAAGAAGACCAGGAAGATAGGCGACCCAGACGACGGTGAGCCAGAGGTCGACGTACCATTCGGGCTCGGCATATTCGCGGCCCTCGGTGACGCCGAGCAGATAGCCGGTGGCGGCCAGCACGATGAACAGCTGGTAGCCCCAGAACACGAACCAGGCGAGGTTGCCGAGCGCCAGGCGGGCGCGGCAGGTGCGCTGGACGACGTAGAAGCGAGGTGGCAGATCAGCGCGTTGCCGCCGAAGGCGAAGATCACCGCCGAGGTGTGCAGCGGGCCGCAGCCGGCCGAAGTTGAACCACTCGAGGTCGGGGTTCAGGCCGGGATAGGCGAGCTGCAGGGCGACGACGACGCCGACCAGGAAGCCGACCACGCCCCAGAAGACCGTGGCGATGGCGCCGCCAGCGCACGACGCTGTCGAGATAGCCCGCGTGTCTTGCGGCGGGCTGGCCGAAGTGCGGGCCTTGAAGATCACCGCGAGGATTGCGGCGGCCGCGAAGATGAACATGTGGATGGCGAAGGGCAGGTCATCCGCCTTGGCGCCCATCGAGATGGCCAGAATGGCGAGCAGCCCGAGCAGACCCATCTGCACGTATGATCCCGCTCCAGGGCGATCCGTTTTGAACAGTGTTCCAGACCCCATGGAGTCCTCATTCTGCTTGGAGTATGCGTCCACAAATGTTCCGCCTTCTGTCCAGAGACATTGACGTGGATCAAACGCGACGGGTGGCAATGTCGCGGCCGGCTTGGCCGAAAGGTCGAATCCCGGCTTGATTTTGCGGCGTCGCAAAGGGATCATCGGCCATGTATCAGGACTGGACAATCCTGCCGTCGGCCTCGGCTACCTGGGCGCGCTGTTCGCCGTGGCGACCTAGGGCGACCGGATCGCGGCATGGAACGTCCGCGCGCGGGCGGCCCCTGATTTATGCGCTTGTCGCTGGGCGTCTACTGCACGTCCTGGACCTATTTCGGCAGCGTCGGCATCGCGTCCCGCACCGGGCTGGACTTCCTCCCCATCTATCTGGGGCCGATCCTGGTCTTCGCGTTGGGCTGGAGGCTGATCCAGACGATCGCCGCCATCACCAAGCGGCACAACATCGCCTCCATCGCGGACTTCCTCTCGGCCCGCTACGGCAAGAGCGAGGCGCTGGGCGCGCTGGTCGCGGTCATCGCGGTCATCGGCATCGTGCCCTACATCTCGATCCAGCTGAAGGCGGTGTCGGCCTCGCTGCAGGTGCTGATCTCCGAGCCGCGACTGGTCGCGCGAGCTTCCTGCGCCCGGCGACCGGCATCGATGGCCTGTCGCTGATGGTGGCCGCTCACCATGGGCATTTTCGCCATCCTGTTCGGCACCCGCCACATCGACACGACCGAGCACCAGGACGGCATGATCCTGGCCATCGCGGTCGAATCGATCGTGAAGCTGGTTGCCTTCGTCGCGGTCGGCGCTCTTCGTGGTGTTCGGCATGATGGGCGGCATCGGCCCCTTCCTCGAGCGCGCCGCGGCGGACCGGCCGGTCGACCGGCCTGTTCGCGCGGCGGCCTCGACGGCGGCCAGCTGGCTGACCATGACGCTGCTGGCCGCCTTCGCCATCATCCTGCTGCCGCGCCAGTTCCACGTGGCGGCCGTGGAGAATGCCAGCCGCGACGAGATCCGCCGCGCCGCCTGGCTGTTTCCGGCCTATCTCGTGGCCATCAACATCTTCGTCATCCCCATCGCCATTGCTGGCCTGCTGCGTCTGCCGCCCGGCGCGGATGGCGACACTTTCGTGCTGGCGCTGCCGGTCAGCGCCGGCAGCCAGATCTTCGCGCTGATCGCCTTCCTCGGCGGGCTTTCGGCCTCCACCGCCATGGTGATCGTGGAGTGCATCGCGCTCTCGATCATGGTCTGCAACAACCTCGTGGTGCCGCTGCTGCTGCGCCGCCAGGTGGAGCGCGCCGCCGTGCACAAGGACATGGGCGAAACGCTGATCCTCATCCGCCGCGCTCGGCCATCATCCTGGTGCTGGCGCTGGCCTATGCCTATTACCGGATGATCGGCACCTCGGCGGCGCTGGCGCAGGTGGGCCTCATCTCCTTTGCCGCCGTGGCGCAATTCGCGCCGGCCTTCTTCGGCGGCCTGGTGTGGCGGCGCGGCCACGGCGCGCGGCGCCATGTGGGGCATCGCCGCCGGGCTTCCTCGTCTGGCTCTACACGCTGCTGCTGCCGTCCTTCGCCGATGCCGGCTGGATCGGCCGCGGCTTCATCGACGAGGGGCCCTTCGGCATCGGCGTGCTCAGGCCGCGCATGCTCTTCGCCATGGAATTCGATCCGCTCACCCACGGCGTGCTCTGGAGCCTGCTCGCCAATATCACCGCCTATGTGGCGGGCTCGCTGATGCGCCAGCCCACCCCCATCGAGCGCGTGCAGGCGACAAGCTTCGTGGCGCGCGACATCCAGCCGGGCCGCGGCACCGGCTTCAAGCTGTGGCGCACCGCCGTCACCGCCGAGCGGCTGGAGGAGACGGTCGCCCGCTATATCGGCGCCGACGCGGGCGCGCGCTGCCTTCGCCGAGTATTCCGCGCCCAGCAGCGGCGGTCGGCGAGCCCGGTGGCGGCAGGAGGCCGATGTCCGGCTCATCCGCTTTGCCGAGCATCTGCTGGCCAGCGCGGTCGGGCGTTGCCTCCGCGCGGCTCGTCATCGCGCTGATGCTGGAGCGCCATTCGACCCATGCGCGCGGCGCCATGCGGCTGCTCGACGATGCCTCCGCCGCCATCCAGCACAACCGCGACCTGCTGCAATCGGCCATCGACAACGTGGACCAGGGCATCGCCGTGTTCGAGCCGGGCATGACGCTGATCTGCTGGAACAGCCAGCTCCAGGACTTACCTGGCGCTGGGCAGCGACCTGAACCGCGTCGGCGCGCCCATGACCGAGATCGTCGCCGGCCTTCCTCGCCCGCACCGACAGCGGCAAGGAACAGCAGCGATCGACCGCGTCCGCAAGCGATCGCGATGACCCATGACGTGTTCCGCGAGCGGCATGACCGACACCGGCCAGGTGCTTCGAAATCCGGTCAAGCCCGATGCCGGATGGCGGCGTGGTCGTCACCGTCATCGATGCCACCGAAAGCGTGCTGGCGGCCGAGGCCCTGCAGCGCGCCAACGAATCGCTGGAGCGCCGCGTTGCCGAGCGCACCGCCGAACTGACCCGCCTCAACGAGGAGCTGGCCGCCGCCAAGGCCGAAGCCGATGCCGCCAACCTCTCGAAGACGCGGTTCATCGCGGCGGCAAGCCACGACATCCTGCAGCCGCTCAATGCGGCGCGGCTGTTCACCTCCAGCCTGGTCGAGCGCATGAAGCGCATCGAAGGACGGCGAACTGGTCCGCAATGTCGATTCCTCGCTCGAGGCGGTGGAGGAAATCCTGTCCGCGCTGCTCGATATCTCGCGCCTCGATGCCGGCGCCATGAAGGCCGGATGTGGCGCCCTTCCGCATCGACGACATCCTGCAGGCCCTGGCGCTCGAGTTTGCGCCCGGCGGCGCGCAAGAAGGGGCTGACGCTTCAAGGTGATGCCCTGCGGGCTCACCGCTCGAGACCGACCGCAAGCTGCTGCGCCGCGTGCTGCAGAACTTCGTGTCCAATGCCATCAAGTATACGCAGGCAGGGCCGCGTGCTGATGGGCTGCCGCCGGCACGGCAACGATGCTGCGCATCGAGGTGCATGACACGGGTCCCGGCATTCCGCGAGTCGAAGCTCGACGTGATCTTCCAGGAATTCCAGCGCCTGCACAGCGACGGTGACGGCACGACGGGGCTGGGGCTCGGGCTGTCGATCGTCGAGCGCATGGCCAAGGTGCTGGAAGCGCCGGTCACGGTTCGCTCGACGCCCGGGCAGGGGCATCGATGTTCGCCATCGACGTGCCGGTGGCCGCGGTGGCGCCATGCCGCGGCTTCCGGCAGCCAAGCCGCAGCAAGCTCCAGCCGCCGGCACTGGCCGGCGCCTTCACGCGTGCTGGTCATCGACAACGAGAAGGCCATCCTCGAAGGCATGGAAACTGCTGCTCACCGGCTGGGGCAACATCGTTCACACGGGCGCGCGGCCAGGCCGAGGCGCTCGAGGCCCTGCAAGCCGCCGGCGGCAAGATCGACATGATCCTCGCCGACTATCACCTGAACAACGAGGATGGCATCTCGGTGATCCGTGCCCTGCGGACGCGGGCGCGGCGGCACATTCCCGCCGTGCTGATCACCGCCGACCGCACGCCCGCCGTGGCCGACATCGCGGTGGCGCATGACGTGCACCTGCTGCGCAAGCCGGTGAAGCCGGCGGCGCTGCGGGCCGCCATGTCGCATGTGGCGGTCCGGGCGGAAGCTGCGGAGTGATCAGCCGGCGTCCACGCTGCCGTCGATGCGGCCGGCGGCAATCACCGCCTGGGTGCGGCTCGAGACGTTGAGCTTCTGCAGGATCGCCGAGACATGCGCCTTGATGGTGGCTTCCGAGACGTTGAGCTCATAGGCGATCTGCTTGTTGAGCAGGCCTTCCTTCAGCATCATCAGCACGCGGATCTGTTGCGCGGTGAGCGTGGCGATGCGGCGGGCGATCTCTTCGGCTTCCTTGTCGGCGCTGTCGCCTTGCGGTCGTAGCCCGCCGGCACCCAGATGTCGCCGCTTCAGCACGGCATTGACGGCGTCGACGATGGTCTCCGATGCCGGAGGATCTTGGGAATGAAGCCCGAGGCGCTGAGGTTCAGCGCCTTCTGCACCAGGCCATGGTCGTCGGCTGCAGTGACGATGACGACGGGCACGTTGGGGTATTGGGCGCGGAGATAGATCAGGCCCGAGAGGCCCTGCACGCCCGGCATGCGCAGGTCGAGCAGGACGAGGTCGAAGTCGTCGTCCTGTGTCGAGCATCGGCGCGCGCGGCCTCGAGCGAGCCGGCCTGGGCGATGGCGGCGTTGGCGACGCCGCCGGTGATCGCCTGCTTCAGCGCCTCGCGGAACAGCGGGATGGTCATCGACGATCAGAATGCGGGTTGCCCCCATAGCTCCGGCCCTCCCTAGCCTTGCCTCAATCTTTGCCGCAAGCTTTCCGGTCGATCAAGTTCCGCTGTCTTGGCCGTGGCGATGCGGCTGAAGCGCTTCCGGTCCAGAAGGTGCGGCGCATCCAGGGCACATCGGGCGCGGCCAGTTCGGTTCGAGTCCGCACGACCATGTCGAAGAAGGCGATGGCGTTGGCCGGGTTCTCGGCCACGTTCTCGCGGAAGGAGTCCCAGAAGCGCGGATCGTCGGCAGCACGCCCGATTCCTGCGGCTCGGCATCGCCCATCTCGTTCAGCACCGCAGCGGCAACCGAAAGGCAGAAGCTGGTGTAGGCATAGCCTTCCGGCCAGCGCTTCAGCCGGTGGTCGATCTTGCGGGAAGTGCGGGCAAGGCCCAGCCTTCGTCGGCACGATCGCGGTGATCGGGCTGGTGGCAAGCAGCTCCTTCAGCATCATGCCCGGCCGCGAAGATCACGAAGTCGTGCCGGTCGATGTCGGCCAGGTGCTTGGTCTGGTCGAAGGCCTGGCGCCAGCGCGAGAAGGCCTCGGCGAGCGCCGCATGGTCCACCTCGGCGGCAAGCCCCGTGCCCTTGAACAGCAGCTCGATGATTCTTCTCGAAGGTCCACAGGATGGTGCGGAAGCGCCGCGCCTCATGGGCGAGGTCGTCGACCTTCAGGACTTCTGATCTTGAGAGGCGTAAGCATGGCATCTCACGTTCTCGTAGCATTCTGTCCCGGCTGGCTGCAAGGTCCAGTGCGGAAATCCGTCCGACGTCTAGGTGTTGCAAATTCCGGCAAATCACGGTCATGCCCGGGGCCGGAAGGAGTATCTGCCGATGTCGTCGCACCATGTCGAGCGACCTGAAGTCGGGCGCGCTGGTCTATCATTCCGAACCGAAGCCCGGGAAAGCTGGAGATCCGCGCCACCAAGCCGCTCGGCAACCAGCGCGACATGGCGCTGGCCTATTCGCCGGGCGTGGCCGCCGTGTCCGAGGCGATCCATGCCGATCCCGTCGCTGGTGTCGAAATACACCAGCCGCGCCAATCTCGTGGGCGTCATCACCAACGGCACGGCGGTGCTGGGGCTGGGCAACATCGGGCCGCTGGCCGCCAAGCCGGTGATGGAGGGCAAGGCGGTGCTCTTCAAGAAATTCGCCGACATCGACGTCTTCGACATCGAGGTGGCGCGAGACGACGTCGAGGGCTTCGTCAACACCGTGGCGGCGCTGGAGCCCACCTTCGGCGGCATCAACCTCGAGGACATCAAGGCGCCCGAGTGCTTCGAGATCGAGCAGCAGCTGCGCGAGCGCATGAACATTCCGGTCTTCCATGACGACCAGCACGGCACGGCGGTGATCGTCGGCGCGGCGGTGACCAATGCGCTGATGCTGGCGGGCAAGGACATCGCGAAGGTCAAGATCGTGGCGTCGCGGCGCAGGTGCCGCGGCACTCGCCTGCCTCAACCAGCTCGTCAGCCTCGGGCGCGAAGCGTGAGCAACATCTGGGTCACCGATCTCGAGGGCGTCGTCTACAAGGGCCGCGAGAAGCTGATGGACCGCTGGAAGGCGGTCTTCGCGCAGGAGACCGACGCGCGGACGCTGGCGGAGGTGATCGCCGGGGCCGACATCTTCCTCGGCCTCTCGGCGGGCGGCGTGCTGAAGCCCGAGCATGCTGAAGCAGATGGCGCCCGATCCGCTGATCCTGGCGCTGGCCAATCCCAATCCGGAAATCATGCCGGAGGAGGCGATGGCGATCCGGCCCGATGCGATGATCTGCACCGGGCGCTCGGACTATCCGAACCAGGTCAACAACGTGCTGTGCTTTCCCTATATCTTCCGCGGCGCGCTGGACGTCGGCGCCTCGACCATCAACGAGGCGATGAAGCAGGCGGCGGTCAACGCCATCGCCGGGCTGGCGCGCGAGACGCCGTCCGACGTGGTGGCGCGCGCCTATGGCGGCGAGGCGCGGCTGTTCGGCAAGGACTCGCTCATCCCCGCGCCCTTCGATCCGCGCCTCATCCTGCGCGTGGCGCCGGCCGTGGCGCAGGGCGGCGATGGAGAGCGGCGTCGCCACGCGGCCCATCGCCGATCTCGAGGCCTATGCCGAGAAGCCTGCAGCGCTTCGTGTTCCGCTCCGGCTTCGTCATGCGGCAGATCTTCGCGGCGGCGACGCAAGTCGCCGAAGCGCGTGATCTATGCCGATGGCGAGGACGAGCGCGTGCTGCGCGCCGCCGAGGTGGTGATCGAGGAGGGGATCGCCAAGCCCATCCTCATCGGCCGCCCGGCCGTCATCGAGACGCCGCCTCAAGCGCTATGGCCTCACCATCAGGCCGGGCACGGACTTCGACATCGTCAACCCGGAGGACGATCCGCGCTACCGCGACTATGTCGCGACGCTATGTCGAGGTCGCGGGCCGGCGCGGCATCACGCCCGATGCGGCGCGCACGCTGGTGCGCACCTCGACCACGGTGATCGCCGCCATCGCCATGCGGCGCGGCGAGGCGGACGCGATGATCTGCGGGCTCGAAGGCCGCTACCGCGCCAAGCTGCGCCACATCCGCGACATCATCGGGCTGGCGCCGGGCGTGCGCGAATTCGCGGCCATGAGCCTGATGATCACCTCGCGCGGCATCGTCTTCCTCACCGATACGCATGTGCAGGCCGATCCCTCGGCCGAGGCCATCGCCGACACGGTGCTGATGTGCGCCGCGCCATGTCGAGCGCTTCGGCATCGCGCCCAAGATCGCGCTCGTCGCGCATTCCGACTTCGGCGATTTCGACACGCCGTCGTCGCTCAAGATGCGCAAGGCGCTGGAGCTCATCCGCGAGCGCGCGCCCGGACCTCGAGATCGACGGCGAGATGCAGGCCGATACGGCGCTGATCGAGGCGGTGCGCAGCCGCAAGCT
This sequence comes from uncultured Bacteroidota bacterium, assembly GCA_963744745.1. GTDB lineage: Bacteria > Bacteroidota > Bacteroidia > Bacteroidales > VadinHA17 > LD21. The sequence continues at coordinate 2,277,970 of CAVUVD010000014.1, forward strand.
GCCGTCGCTCGACGCTGAAGGGCGAGGCCAATCTGCTGGTCATGCCGGATCTCTCCTCCGCCAACGTCGCCTACCAGATCGTCAAGGTGTTCGGCGATGCGCTGCCCGTCGGCCCGATCCTGCTGGGCACGGCCATGCCCGCGCATATCCTGACGGGCTCCGTCACCTCGCGCGGTGTCGTCAACATGACGGCGATTGCCGTTGCCGAGGCAGCGACACGGGCCGCCGCGGCGTGATAGATCCTCCGGGAAACGAAGACAGTGACAACATGGCAAAGACCTATCTCATCGGCGTCGATACCGGCGGCACCTATACCGATGCCGCGGTGATCGAGGCGCAGGGCCACAAGGTGGTGGCCTCGGCCAAGTCGATCACCACCAAGGGCGATCTCTCGATCGGCGTCACCGGCGCCATCACGGCGGCGATCGCGACGCTGCCGCAGGGGCTGAAGCCGGAGGACATCTCGCTGGTCTCCGTCTCGACCACGCTCGCCACCAATGCCGTGGTCGAGGGCCATGGCAGCGCGGTGGGCGTCATCCTCATCGGCTTCGACCAGGCGATGGCGGAGCGCACCGGCATCGCCAAGGCCTTTCCCGGCATGCCCATCGCCATGATCGCGGGCGGCCACGACCACAATGGCGACGAGGCGAAGCCGCTCGACGTCGGCGGCGCTGGAAGCCGCGATCGGCAGCCATGCCGGTCGATGCCTTCGCCATCGCATCGGCCTTCGCGGTGCGCAATCCGGCGCATGAACACGCGCGCGCGCGACCTCGTCGCGCAGGTCACGGGCAAGCCGGCGACGCTGTCGACCGAACTCACCTCGGCGCTCGATGCGCCGCGCCGCGCGCTCACCGCGGTGCTCAACGCCCGGCTCATCTCGCGCATCTCCATGCTGATCACGGCGGTGCGCCGCTCCATGGCGGAACTCGGCATCGACTGCCCGCTGATGATCGTGAAGGGCGACGGCACGCTGGCGCTGGCCGAGCGCGTGGCGCTGCGGCCCATCGAGACGGTGCTGTCGGGCCCCGCCGCGAGCCTCGTCGGCGCCTCATGGCTGTGCGGCCGCAGGGACTTCATCATGTCCGACATGGGCGGCACCACGACCGATCTCGGCGTCCTGCGCGATGGCCGGCCGCAGGTGGCCGAGCAGGGCGCCGAAGTGGGCGGCTGGCGCACCATGGTGAAGGCCATCGACGTCAAGACCATCGGCCTTGGCGGCGACAGCGAGATCGCGCATCGGCCTCAACGGCAAGCTCGAGGTGGGGCCGCAGCGCGTGGCGCCCGATCTCGCTGCTGGCCTCGCGCTATCCGGAAGTGATCGCCATGCTGGAGGCCGATCTCGCCGACACCGAGGGCGGCTCGCTGCACGGCAAGTTCGTGCTGAAGCCCTTCGGCGCCACCGGCGCCGCGCAGACGGCGGAGGTCAACGCCGCGCGAGGCGCGAAATCCTGGCGATGGTCGGACGAGCGGCCGCAGCCCATCCGCAAGATTGCGGTGTCTTCGGCCGCGCAGCGCGCCCTCGCCTCGCTGAAGCGCAAGGGCCTGGTGCAGACCGGCGGCTTCACGCCGTCGGATGCCGCGCATGTGCTGGGGCTGCAGGACAACTGGCCGGGCCCCGCCGCGGCGCTCGCCGCGAAGCTGATGGTGCGCTTCCGCGACATGAAGCTGGGCGATGCCGCGCGGGTCGAGGGCTTCTGCCGCGAGGTGTGGTCCGAGACCGTGCGGCGCACCTGCGCGGGTCATCCTCGACACGGCCTTCGGCAAGAGCTTCGGCGACGCATGAGCTGGTCGATGCGGTGTGTTCGGGCCGGGGCCAGCTGGGCCTGGCGAAGGTGTCGCTCTCGCCGCCGATTCCGGTCGTCGCGGTCGGCGGCCCGGTGCGGGTCTATTACGAGGAGGTGGGCCGGCGGCTGGGCTGCGAGATGGTGTTCCCGCCCTTCTTCGATGTCGCCAATGCGGTGGGTGCGGCGACCGGCGTGATCGCGCAGGCGGTGACGGTGACGGTCGAGGGCGATGGCAGCGGGCTGTTCCGCGTTCATGGCCCGGCGGGCGTCAGCAGTCTTCACCTCCGGCGCGGCGGCGCTGGCGGCGGCGGAAGAGCAGGCGCGCGAGGCGGCGCTCGACGGCCGTGCGCCAGCTCGGCGCGCATGAGCCGCAGGTGCAGGTGAGCATCAGCAAGCACCATCTGCCCGATGCGGTGGACGACAACGGCCTGCTCGAGGCGGTGGTCCGCGCCGAGGCGATCGGCCGGCCGGACACCGCCTGAGGCAGTCGTTAACCTCGCCTTAACCATAGTGCTGAGTGCTTGCAAAGACCTGTGACCGCAAACGCGGCAAGGTTTCACCTTGTGGGCAAGGGTCCATTAACTGCGGTCCCTATAATCATGATGGTAAGCAAATCTGCGAAAGGCTGCCCGACCATGAATCCGCCCGTCAACGCCACCAGCCTCAATCAGCCCTTCACTGGATGGGATGAACTGCGGTCGCCCGGCACCGCCTGGAAGATCGAGAAGCCGCAGGCCGCGCGCACGAAACCTTCGTGCCCTTCTTCCCGGACCAGAACGGCAAGGTCTACGAGATGCTGCTGGCCAATCTGCCGGTCATGCTGCACTGCATGGACGGGCGGGCCGCATCACCTCGGTCAACAAGCACTGGGCTGCGGCGCTGGGCTACGGCCAGGATGACATCGCCGGGCAAGCTCGTTCAACGAATCTCCTGGCGCCGGAATCGCGCAGCCGGCTGGTGCAGGAAATCTATCCCAAGTATCTCCAGACCGGCAGCTGCCGTCACGAACTGGTCACGGTGATGCGCGCGCGACGGTTCGCCGGCTCAGCTCCTGCTGTCGATGACCGCCTATCGCGGCGACAAGGGCCGCATCGAACGCTCGATTTGCCTGCTGGACCAGCCGGTCTCCGTCACCGTTCGAGCAGCCGAGTCGACCGTGGTCGAGGACCGCGCTTCCGCGCGGCCTTCGAATCCTGCCTGCATGGCATGGCGCTGGTGGCGCCCACCGGCGAGATCAGCATCGCCAATTCCGCCTTCTGGGATTTCACGGGCCGCAGCCCCGAACTCTCCGTCGCCTTCGACGAGACCGTTCATGCCGACGACCGCGCCCAGCTTCCTGGCCCGGATGAGCGAGCTGATCAAGGGCGGGCTGCCGTCGATCCGCCAGGAACTGCGCTACCCGCGCCCCGACGGCCGCCTGATGCACGGCGAAACCACCATCGCGCTGATCCGCAACGAGACCGGCGAGATCGAGCAGCTCATCGTGCAGATCGTCGACATGACCGACAAGCAGGAGATCGCGCGCGTCGCTGCAGCGGGCGCAGAAGATGGAGGCCATCGGCCAGCTGACCGGCGGCCTCGCGCATGACTTCAACAACCTGCTCACCGTCATCATCGGCAATCTCGAACTGCTCGAAGGCAAGCTGCCGGATGACCGCAGCACCAAGCGCCTTTCGGAGGCCATCAGCGCCGCGCGCAAGGGCTCCGACCTCACCCGCCAGATGCTGGCCTTCGCCCGCAGCAGGTGCTCGAACCCCGCGAAGTGCAGCTCAACGAACTGGTCAGCGATCATCGCGCCGCTGCTCGTCGCGCACCATCGGCGAGCATGGTCCAGCTCAAGGTCGCCGTCATGGACGGCGATCCCAAGGCGCTGATCGATCCCTCGCAGCTTGAATCGGCCATCCTCAACCTGGCGATCAATGCGCGCGATGCCATGCCGAAGGGCGGCCATCTCACCATCGAGACGCAGCCCGTCTATCTCGACCAGGCCTATGCCGCCAAATATCCGGAAGTGACGCCCGGCCATTATGTGATGGTCGCCGTGTCCGACACCGGCACCGGCATGTCGCCCGAGCTGCTGGAGAAAGTGTCTTCCAGCCCTTCTTCACCACCAAGGAGCAGGGCAAGGGATCCGGCCTCGGCCTGTCCATGGTCTATGGCTTCATCAAGCAGTCGGGCGGCCACATCAACATCTACAGCGAAGTGGGCCACGGCACGGCGGTCAAGATGTACCTGCCGCGCAAGTTCGCGCCCGGCGAGGCGCTTCCCGACGTCGAAGGCATTGCCGCCGCGTCGGACGCGCCGGTGCACGGTGGCCGAACTCGACGCGCCGCCCCCGCGCAAGACCAAGATCCTCGTCGTCGAGGACCAGGAGGCGGTCCGTGCGGTTGCCTGCGGCTTCCTCGAGGACTTCGGCTATGACGTGGTCGAAGCCGAGGATGGCCTCCAGGCCCTGTCCCGCCTGCAGGAAACGCCGGACATCGACCTGATGTTCTCGGATGTCGTCATGCCCGGCGGTCTGAATGGCTTCGATCTGGCCCAGGCCGCGCGCGGCATCCGCCCGGACCTCAAGATCGTGCATACCTCCGGCTATCCGAAGGGCGCCATGGTGCATCAGGAAGAGCCGCGCTTCCGCGAAGGCTTCATCATCATGAAGCCCTATCGCCGCGAGGACCTGCAGAAGATCCTGCGCGACGCGCTGGAAATACAAGCTTAGCGAAGTGGAACAACCTGCTGCCCGGTGCTAGTGGTGTCCCCGTGTGAGGGGGAATCACTGCAGCTGGGAGAAACGAAGATGCAGGGTGTCGCACGCCTATTCTTAACCACGGCAATTCTGTTTGCGCTCGCCGGCATGGCGCTGGGGCTGCACATGGCCATCAGCGGTGACCATGGTCAGCATCCGACCCATGCCCACATCATGCTGGCAGGCTGGGTCTCGATGGCACTGATGGGACTTTTCTACCACCACTTTCCCGCGCTCAACCTGTCCGTCATGGCCAGGGTGCAGTTCTGGGTGACGGCGCTGAGCGCCGTGCTCATGTGCGTGTCGCTCATCTTTCTCTATGGCGGCAATCCGGCGGTCGAGCCCGGTGCCGCCATCGGCTCGATCGGCTTCCTGCTCGGCATGCTGCTCTTTGCTACAACGCGCTCGGCACCATCTGGCGGACGTGATCGTCCACACCGTCTTTGACCTTGCGGCGGCGGTGGCGGCGATGACCGTCACCGCGCTTGTCTATCGCTGGCGGCTGACGGACGCCGGCCAGAAGATCGAGCATGCCGGCGTCGGCTATGCCGCAGCGCTGCTTGCGGGTGCCGCTGCCGGCGGATTCGGGGCAGGGACCCTCAATCTCTGGCTCAGCGGCGCGCCGGGCATCGGCCGCAGCATCGTCGGCGCCCTGGCGGGCGCCATCCTCGCCATCGAGCTGTTCAAGCGATGGCGCGGCATCGCCGGCTCGACCGGCCTGATCTTCGTGCCGGCCTTCGCCACCAGCGTCATTGTCGGGCGCTGGGGCTGCTTCCTCTCCGGTATCGAGGACAACACGCATGGCACGCCCACCAGCCTGCCCTGGGGCCACGACTTCGGCGACGGTCTCCTGCGCCATCCGGTGCAGCTCTACGAGTCCTTCACCATGCTGGCCTTCCTCGTCGTGGCACTGGTGCTGATCGGCCGCCGCAATCCCTTCTTCATGCGCAACGGCTTCTATCTTCTGGTGCTGGTCTATGCCGGGCAGCGCTTCGTCTGGGAGTTTCTCAAGCCCTATGGCGCCGTCATCGGGCCCTTCAATCTGTTCCATTTCATTTGCGCCGGGCTCGTGATCTACGCTGTCATCATGATGCGGGGGCAGGGGAAGCAGACATGACGCGCGCCGATTTCTGGTGCCGGGTGGTGGGCTGGCTGCAGATTGCAGGTGGCGCGGCCCTGGCCTTCACCCTTCTGTTCCTGTGGGAACTGGCCCTCGATCTCGCCGGCATCGAGAGCGTTCCGGGCCTGTCGTTTCTCATCTGGGTCTTCGTCCTGATGATGGCGTTGCCCATGTTCCTTGCCGGCCTGTTCACCGTGCTCTTCGCCAATGCCGTGGAGCAATCGCGCGAAGGCCTGCGTGGGCAGTCCAAGGCCTTCCTGCGGATCGTCATGGCGCTGTCGGGGCTTTGGGCCGCTGGCATCGTGGGCTTTGCCGGCATGACGGTGCCGCCGGTCGGCGTCTTCCGGTTCTGGCCCTCGCCACCACGATCATTGCCATCATGGGGCCCGACTGGACGGCAGATCTCTTCGGGCGGAAGGAGTCGACCGCATGAACGCGCCCATCCGCAAGGTCGCTCCCTATGTCTTCTACGGCCAGACCACGTCGATGTGCGACGACTGCATGGCGCTGGTGCCGGCCAAGATCATCATCGAGGACTCGCATGTCTATTACCTCAAGCGCTGCAGGACGCATGGCGTTCAGAAGGCGCTCGTCTCCACCGACGCGGCCTACTACAAGCTCTGCCACGACTATCTGAAGCCGGGCGACCGGCCGCTCGCGCCTCAGACCCGCACCGAGCTGGGCTGCCCCTATGACTGCGGCCTCTGCCCGGATCACGAGCAGCATTCCTGCCTGGCGCTCATCGACGTCAACGAGGCCTGCAACCTCACATGCCCCGTGTGCTTTGCCGACAGTTCGGTGCAGAAGACGGCGCATCGCCCGCTGGCCGAGATCGAGCGCATGATGGATGCGCTGGTCGCCAGCGAAGGCGAGCCCGACCTCCTGCAGCTGTCGGGCGGCGAACCCACCATCCACCCGCAGATCATCGAGATCATCGCGGCGGCCAAGCGGCGGCCCATCCGCCACATCATGCTCAACACCAACGGCATCCGCATTGCCCAGGACCCGGATTTCGTGAAGCAGCTGGCGGCCTTCAAGCCGGGCTTCGAGGTCTATCTGCAGTTCAATTCGCTGCGGGCCTCCGTCCACAAGAACCTGCGCGGTGCCGACCTCACCCGGATTCGCAGGGACGCGCTGGAAGCCCTTGAAAGAGAATCGATTTCCACCACCCTGGTGGTGGTCGTGAAGCGCGGCCAGAACGACGACGAGCTGGGCGAGATCATCGACTTCGCCCTGCAATGGAAATGCGTGCGCGGCATCACCTTCCAGCCCATCCAGGACGCCGGCCGCAACGAGGGCTTCGACCCGGCGCGCGACCGTTTCGTGCTCTCCGACATCCGCCGCCGGATCATCGCGGCGAAGACGCCCTTCGGCGCCGGCGACATCATTCCGCTGCCCTGCAATCCGGAATCGATCGCCATCGGCTATGCGCTGCGCAGCGGCAGCAAGATCGCGCCCATCACGTCGTTCTTTCCCAAGGACATGCTGGTCGAGGCGCTGCCCAACGCGATCACCTTCGAGAAGTACCCGGACCTGCACAAGCAGATCCTGAACTTCTTCTCGCTCTCGACGGCCGAATGCAACAATCCCGAAAAGCTCGATGCGCTGCTGTGCTGCCTGCCGCAGATCCCGGTGCCCGAGGGCATGGGCTACGAGAACATCTTCCGCATCGCCATCGTCGAGTTCATGGACCGCCACAATTTCTGCATCAGCCGGGTGAAGCGCTCCTGCATCCATTTCGTGACGCCCAACGGCCAGATCATTCCCTTCGAGACCTACAACATGTTCTACCGCGATGCCGCGGCGCGCCGGCGCATGGCCGTGTCGATGGGGCAGGGATGAAGGTCCTGCTCAGCATACTCTGCGGGCTGATCGCGCTGTTCGCCGGCGGCTGCACGCTGCTGGCCATGAGCGGCGCCGGGCTCTCGGGTGTGCTGGCATCGGGCCCGCTGATCCTGATCCCCGCCGCCGTCGCGATCCTCAACGTCATGGTGCTGGCCGCGCTCTGGGGCTTCGCCAGGCCGAACCGCGGCATCCTCGTCACCTTGCTGGTGCTCGACGTTCTCGTGGTCCTCGCGCTCGCGGCCACATGGGCGTCGCTGGGCGGCGGCGACAGGGACATGAACATCCTCGCGGGCCTGCTGATCGGCGGCTTCGCGGCCAAGGGCCTGCTCACCGGCCTCTATCTGCGGTCGGTGTGACATGCATGTCCTCGCGATCATCTTCGGTCTCCTTCTGCTCGTCTTTGGCGGGGGCTGCACCGTTCTGATCGTGGGTGGCGGATTGCTGTCTGACCCGGCCGCGCTGATCGCCGACATCCCGCTCCTGACCACCATCCTCGTGCCCTTCGGCATCCTGCCTGCCATCGGCGGCTGGTTCCTGTTCCGCTGGGGCCTGAAGACGGACCGCGCCAGGCGCAGGGCGCCTGACAAGACGGGGGAGGCCTGACATGCATGTGCTCGCCGTGATCGCCGGCCTGCTGCTGCTGATCTTCGCCGGCGGCTGCACGATCTGGTCGGTCTCCGACGGCCATTTCTCGACTCTCGAGCAGGTGCCCTGGGGGCTGATGTTCGTTGCCATCTTCGGGGCACTGCCGGCCTTCGCCGGCTGGAAGCTCTTCAGTTACGGCATGAGCTTCAGCCGGAATGATGCTCAGTCGAAACCAGACGGTGAAGCCTGACATGGCAATACTCTTCGTCCTCCTGCTGGTTGCCCTCGTGGCCCTGATCTACGTCTTCCTCGACCGCAGGGAGAAACGGCGCGCTGCGGCGGGCGAGGCGCGGTTATCGGCCCTGCGCCTGATCTTCGGCGCGGCCGCGGCTCTGCTGATGCTGTTCGCCGGCGGCTGCTCGCTGCTTTTCCTGATCAACCAGGATGGCGCCTATGTGACCTGGGAGACGGTCGCCGTCCTGGGGCTTCCGCCGCTCGCCGTCGGCGCGCTGGTCTGGTGGCTGGCGATGCGCCGCAAGCCGGGCTAAGGAACGTCAGGGGACAAAATCACGCGGGGCTGTGGCATGGCCGATCTCTTCACCATCGAGAACCTGATGACGCTCCTGGTGCTGACCGCGCTGGAAACCGTGCTCGGCTTCGACAATCTCCTCTACATTTCCATCGAAGCCAAGAAGGTGGCGCCCGAGAATCAGAAACGGGTCCGCCAGCTCGGCATGATCTTCGCCATCGGCATGCGCATCGTGCTGCTCTTCGTGGTTCTGCAGCTGATCGAGGCCTTCCAGGGCCCGCTCTTCGGTATCGAGATCCCGCTTTCTGCAGGCCAACTTCACGGGCCACAGCCTCATCGTGCTGGCGGGCGGCGCCTTCCTCATCCACACCGCGCTCAAGGAAATCTTCCACATGCTGGTGGTGCATGATCTCGGCGAAGGCGAGGACAAGGGGCCGTCGCGCTCAAGCGTCGGTCGCGCGCTGTTCTGGATCATGGTGATGAACATCGTGTTCTCCTTCGATACGGTTCTGTCGGCGGTGGCGCTCACCCACAATTTCATCGTGATGACGACCGCGATCGTGCTGTCGGGCATCCTGATGGTGCTTCTGTCCGAGCACGTCGCCAGCTTCCTGCAGAAGAACCGCATGTACGAGGTGCTGGGCCTCTTCGTGCTGCTGCTGGTGGGCGTCATGCTGCTGGCCGAGGGCGGCCACATCGCGCATCTCGCCTTCTTCGGCTACCCGGTCGAGCCCATGGCCAAGAGCACCTTCTACTTCGTGGTCGGCGCGCTGCTGATCGTCGACATCGTCCAGGGCCGCTACCAGAAGAAGATCCTGCTGGAAGAACGGCAGGCGAAACGGTCGGCTCACTAGGGCGCGTCAGCCCGGCGTGGGGCGCACAGCCTCAAGCCCATCGGCGAACGGTTGCAGGGCGCCATCTTCACCCGGGAATCGGCGCCGCGTCCGTGCGGCCCGCGATCATTGCCCTCGCCCTGCGCCTCGGCTAGAAGCTGCCCCCGACGATTTCCCCAATTCGCAAGGAACAGCTTACGCACATGGCGCGCCAGTTCATCTATCACATGCAGGGCCTGTCCAAGACCTATGCCGGCGGCAAGAAGGTTCTCGACAACATTCACCTGTCCTTCTACCCGGACGCCAAGATCGGCGTGCTCGGCCCCAACGGCTCGGGCAAGTCGACGCTGCTGCGCATCATGGCGGGCATCGACAAGGAGTGGAACGGCGAGGCCTGGCTGGCCGACGGCGCCACCTTCGGCTACCTGCAGCAGGAGCCCGAGCTCGATCCCGCGCTCGACGTCATGGGCAATGTCATGGAGGGCGTTGCCCACAAGAAGGCGATCCTCGACCAGTACAATGCGTTGATGGCCGACTACAACGACGAGAATGCCGAGAAGGCCGGCAAGCTGCAGGACGTGATCGACGCGCAGAACCTCTGGGATCTCGAATCCCAGGTCGAGCAGGCGATGGATGCGCTGCGCTGCCCGCCGGGCGATGCCTCGATCGACAATCTCTCGGGCGGCGAGAAGCGCCGCGTGGCGCTGACCCAGCTGCTGCTGCGCAAGCCCGACCTGCTGCTGCTCGACGAGCCCACCAACCATCTCGACGCCGAGTCGGTGAACTGGCTGGAACATCACCTGCGCGAATATCCCGGCGCCATCCTGATCGTCACCCACGACCGCTACTTCCTCGACAATGTCACCGGCTGGATTCTCGAGCTCGACCGCGGCCGCGGCATTCCCTACGAGGGCAATTATTCGGCCTATCTCAAGGCCAAGGCCAAGCGCTTCGCCCAGGAGCAGCGCGAGGATGCGGCGCGCCAGAAGGTCCTCGAGCGCGAGCAGGAATGGATCGCCGCCAGCCCCAAGGCGCGCCAGGCCAAGTCCAAGGCCCGCATCAAGGCCTATGACGAACTCATCACCGCCAACGAGAACCGCCTCAAGTCCACCACGGCGCAGATCATCATCCCGCCCGGCGAGCGCCTCGGCGGCAATGTCATCACGGTGGAGGGCCTGTCCAAGGCCTATGGCGACCGGCTGCTGATCGACGACCTGTCCTTCAAGCTGCCGCCCGGCGGCATCGTCGGCATCATCGGGCCCAACGGCGCGGGCAAGACCACCTTGTTCCGCATGCTGACGGGCCAGGAGAAGCCGGACAAGGGCACCGATCAGCGTCGGCGAGACCGTGCATCTCGGCTACGTCGACCAGAGCCGCGACTCGCTCGATCCCGACAAGACCGTCTGGCAGGAGATCTCCGGCGGCAATGACGTGCTCTATCTCGGCAAGCGCGAGATGAACTCGCGCGCCTATACCGGCGCCTTCAACTTCAAGGGCGCCGACCAGCAGCAGAAGGTGGGAACCCTCTCGGGCGGCCAGCGCAACCGCGTGCATCTGGCCAAGATGCTGAAGAGCGGCGCCAACGTGCTGCTGCTCGACGAACCGACCAACGATCTCGACACCGAAACCCTGGCGGCGCTGGAAGAGGCGCTGGAGGATTTCGCCGGCTGCGCCGTGATCATCAGCCACGACCGCATGTTCCTCGACCGCCTCGCCACCCACATCCTCGCCTTCGAGGGCGACAGCCATGTCGAGTGGTTCGAGGGCAACTTCCAGGACTACGAGGAAGACAAGAAGCGCCGCCTGGGCGAAGACAGCGTCATGCCGAAGCGCATCAAGTACAAGCAGTTCACGCGCTAGCGCCGGGCTCGCCGTCTGCCGCTTCCGCCAGCATCCAGTCGCGGAACAGCTTCACCTTGCGCAGGTTCCGGTTCTCTTCGGGATAGGCGAGGTAGTAGCTGCTCCCGGCCTGCGCGGTGATGTCGAAGAGCGGTACAAGTTTGCCGCTGGCCAGGCAGTCGGCCTCGAAGCGCGGCGTCACCAGGGCCACGCCATGGCCCGCCATGGCGACGCTCGCCGCCATCTGCTGGGTGTCCACCGCCACGCTGGGCCGGGCGATCTTCAGCGGCGCCGGCGACGCCCGCGGCGCGGAACCAGATGCCCCACCAGTCGTCGGTCGGATCGATCAGGACATGGTCGAGAAGCGCTGCCGGCGAGGCGGGCCGTCCCTCGCGCGCCAGGTAGGCAGGGCTCGCCACCGGCGTGAAGACCTGATCGAAGAGGCGATGGCAGGCCAGCCCCGGCCAGTCGCCGCGGCCCGAGCGGATGGCCACATCGATGCCGTCGCCCGCGAAGTCGGTGAAGCGGGGCGAGATTTCGATCCGCACGGCCAGTTCGGGATGCGCCAGCTGGAAGCGCCCGATGCGCGGCGCCAGCCAGTTGCCGGCAATGGTCTGCATGGTCGAGATGGCCAGCACGTGCCCGGCCGCCTCGCGCGCCTGGCGGAAGCTGCGGGTGAGATCGGCCAGCGCCTGGCGCACCACCGGATCGATCTGGCGGCCGCGCTGGGTCAAGTCCACGCCGCGCGCCCGGCGCAGGAAGAGGGGGCCGCCCACATGCTGTTCCAGCAGCTTCACCTGATAGCTGACGGCCGACTGGGTCATGTTCAGTTCGGCCGCGGCGCGGGTCAGGTTGCCATGACGGGCAACGGCCTCGAAGACGCGGATCGCGGGCAGGGGCGGCAGGTCGGCCATGAGCTAAGCCATCAATTGGATTGATGGCTGATAGCGCAAAACGCGTTGGAATTCCAGCCTCCGCCGGCGGATAAAAGCGGTTGTCCCATCAATCTGGTTAAAGCCTCGGAGCCCGTCATGACGCTGGATCTGCGCCGTATTCTGTTGCTCGTGATCGAAAATCTGGCATTGCGGCCTCACCGGCGCGATGCGATACCGGATCTTGGCCGCCTGACACTTTCCGCCCAGGCCCTCCGCGACCTGAATCTGCCGCCGGAGATCGCCATGCGGATCGAGGCCGGGAGGCCGGACGACGAAATCCGGAGACGACCCTACGCATGAACGACTGGCAGCCCGCGCAGTATCTCGCCTTCGCCGACGAGCGCACACGACCTGCCCGCGATCTTCTGGCCCGCCTGCCGCTCGAGCAGCCCCGGCGGATCTATGACCTTGGCTGCGGGCCCGGAAACTCCACCGAACTGCTGGTCGAGGCCTTTTCCGGCGCCGAGATCATCGGCATCGACACTTCGCCGGCCATGCTCGCGGCCGCGCGCGAGGCGCAGCCCTATCTGGCCTTCGAAGAGGGCGACCTCGCCACCTGGTCGCCACCGAAGCCAGCGGATCTGCTCTTTTCCAATGCCGCGCTCCAATGGGTGCCGCGCCATCTCGATGTGATGGAGCGCCTGCTTCGCTCGCTGGCGCCGGGCGGCGTGCTTGCGGTGCAGATGCCCAACAATCTGGATGAGCCGTCGCACCGCCTGATGGCCGAGGCTGCCGCCGCGGGGCCCTGGGCGGCAAAGCTCGCAGCGGCCGCCGCGGCGCGCGATCCGCTGCCCGCGCCGGAGGACTATTACCGGAGGCTGAAGCCCTTCTGCGCCATGCTCGATCTCTGGCAGACCACCTACTGCCATCCGCTGCGCGGCACGGCAGGCATCGTCGACTGGCTGAAGACCACCGGCCTCAGGCCCTATCTGGCACCGCTCACACCGGACGAGCAGTCGGGCTTTCTCGCTGCCTATGAGACGCGTTTGGTGCAGGCCTATCCGAAGCTCGATGGGGAGATGGTCCTTCTCCGCTTCCCCCGATTCTTCCTGGTGGCGCAGATCTAATCGCCGTCGCGCGGCTTGCCGCCCTTGATGTGGGCCTCGCGCAGGTGAAGGTCGTTGTTGCGGCCCTTGATGTCTTCCGGCTGCGCCAGTCCGAAGGTCCGCTTGCGCAGTTCCTGCACCAGTTCGGCGCGGTCCTCGATATGGGCGATCTCGGAAAAGGGGATGGGCCGGCCGACGCGCACCTTGAGCCGCGACCCGATCCGGCGCGCGGTCTCGCGGAAGACCAGCGACAGGCGCAGCGTCAGGCTGGTATGGCTGGCCATCTGGAACAGGCGCGAGTTCTGGCCCACGAAATAGATCGGCACCACCGTGGCCTTGGACATGCGCAGCAGCTTTGCGGTGAAGGGGGCCCAGGGCAGATCCACCGCCGGGCCCTTCAGCGGCTTTTCCGACGTAGATACGCCGCCGCCGGGAAAGATGCCGATGGCATGTCCGCCGCGCAGCCAGTCCTGCGCCTGCCGCCGCGACTGCACATTGGTCTCGCGGGCCTCGCGCGTGGGGGCGAAGGCCACCGGCAGAAGATTGCTGGCGGCTTCCGGCGACCTGGCACAGCACGTCATTGGCCAGCACCTTGGTGTCCGGCCTCACCTGCGTTGCAAGCCAGGTCAGCGTGATCCCGTCGAGCACGCCATAGGGGTGGTTGGCGATGAAGAGCACGGGCCCCGTGGCCGGCGTCGCCGCCAGGGCGGCCGCGTCGAACTCCACCCGCATGCGCAGCAGGCGGATGGCGGCATCGAAGAAGTTCTCGCCGGCCTTCACGGACTTCTGGTGCTGCAGATAGATGCGCTTCAGCTTGCGCTGGCCGCCGAACTTCTCGATCGCCTGGATCACCGCACGCTGCACGAAAGGCTGGTCCGCCGTCGAATAGCTGAACCGAACCTTCTTGGGCCGTCCGAGGGCGGTGGATCTGGGCATGAACTGCGCTGGCGACAGGGGTGCTTCCACGTCAGGCTTTCCATGCATTTGCGGCGGAGACAAGGCCCTTCTCAGCGGAAGTCCCAGAATTGTATGGTGAATGCTTCAGGAGGTGCCGAATGTACAGATTGCTTGCCCGCAAGGGTGCCGGATCCCTGGCGGTCGAGGCCATGCTGGCCGAATGCCAGCTGCCTTATACGGTCGAAGACCTCGTGCGTGACGAGAAGGGGGCGCTTCCAGAAAGCCTGCATCGAATCAATCCCAGAGCCGAGGTTCCGACCCTGCTCATGCCGGATGACAGCGTGATGACGGAGAGCGCCGCCATCCTGATTCACCTTGCGGATCTTGTCCCTGAAAAGGGCCTCGCGCCGGCCATCGGCACGCCGCAGCGCGCGCCGTATCTGCGTTGGATGATCTTCCTCGCCACCACCGTCTACATGAGCGACCTGCGCTACTTCTATCCCGAGCGCTACACCACCGACCAGGCCGGCACAGCCGGCATCAAGGCCTTTGCCGAAGCTGGCATGTTGCGCGAATTCGCGATCCTGTCGGGCGCCGTGGGGAAGGGCCCCTACGTGCTCGGCACGCAGTTCAGCGCCGTCGACATCTATGCCGCCATGCTCATCTCCTGGGTGCCGGACCTCATTCAGCTCTTCGCGACGCACCCCAATCTCAAGACGCTCTATGACAAGGTCGTCGAGCGGCCACGCATCGCGCCGGTGTGGCGGCGCAATGAGGTCTGACGGCGCAGCGGCCATGGCGGCGCCACGCCACCGGCCTTACCGCCAGGCCGGGGCTGCCTTCCAGATCGGCCTCCGCCCCATGCCGCCCGAAACCTGGCTCGAGACCGGGCCCGACCATGCGGCCTTCATGGCTGCCAAGCGCCAGAGGCTGGCAGGCCTGCCGCCGCAGTTCTTCCATGCCATGCCGGAGTCGCGGGCGGCCCAGGCGGAACTGCGCGATGCCGTGGTTGCGCATCTTCTTGCTCAGCATACGGAGCATTTCACCCGGAGCGGCGATGTTCTGGAGGACCGCATCGACGGCAGCCGCCACGATCTCGCGGATGCCATGCCCCTGGCCCTGCTTGGCCGGATCCTCGAGGAGGATTTCATCCTGTTCCAGACGATCGATGGTCAGGATCTCATCACAGCCGCCTGCAACGCCTATACCAGTTCAGGACGAATCGTTTCGTCGGTGGGCCGCGGGATGCATTTTGCCCATGATCCCGTGCCGGGCCTCAATGAACAGCTTGGCCCGCGCATCGACCGCGTGCTGGCGAACGTGCAGGTCGGCACCCCGGTGGTACGCTTCAACTGGTTCCTCACGCCTATTTCTGCGCGCCTCTTTCCGGATGGGCCGCACGACGCAAATGTCGCCATGGCGCGGAAGGTGGCTGCGAGCCTGGCGGGCGATCACCGCCGCTGCGGCGATCGCCTCTGGATCAGGTCCGAGCGCCAGACCTTCATGCGCCTGCCGCAGACCATGGCACTCGCCTTCGGCATCCACACCTATTCCGATCCGCTCTCGTCGCTGGCCGACGATCGCGAGAGTTCTCGCGGCACTCCACAAGCTGCTTGGCGACTACACGGATGAGCGACTTTCATATTCCGCCATGCTCGATCTGCGTGCCCCTGTGCTTCGCTGGATCGAAGACCGGCTGGCGGTCACGGACGGCTAAGCTGCCTTGGCCTCGCTGCCCAGGCCCAGCACGCGGCAGATGGCATAGACGAGGTCGGCGCGGTTCAGCGTGTAGAAGTGGAAGTGCTTCACGCCCTCGCGGCGCAGCGCGTCGACCTGTTCGGCGGCGACCATGGCGGCGACGAGATTGCGGGTTTCGGGATCCTCGTCGAGGCCCTCGAAGCGGCGTGGCAAGCGCGGGCGGAATATGCGCGCCGCATTTTGCGGCGAATTCGCTGCACCCGGGCGAAGGAGGTGATCGGCAGGATGCCCGGCACCAGCTCGATGTCGATGCCGCGCGCCGCGATGCGGTCGCGCAGGCGCAGGAAGAAGGCATTGTGGAAGAAGAACTGCGAGATGGCGCGGCGTCGCGCCATGCTCGGCCTTGTCGGCCATGAAGGCGAGGTCTTCCTCGATCGAGACCGACTCCGGATGGCGCTCCGGATAGGCCGAGACCGAGACCTCGAAGTCGCCCAGCTCGCGGATGCCGCGCACCAGGTCGGCGGCATTGCGGTAGCCTTCCGGATGCGGCACGAAGCGGGTGCCGACGCCGCCCGGCGGATCGCCCCTGAGCGCCACGATGTGGCGGACGCCGGCATCGCGCGAAGTCCCGCACCACCGCATTCACCTCGTCCTTGCTGGCGCCGACGCAGGTGAGGTGGGCGGCGGGCTTCAGGCTCGTTTCGGCGGCGATGCGGCGCACGGTGTTCAGCGTGCGGTCGCGCGTGGTGCCGCCCGCGCCATAGGTGACGGAGACGAAGCTGGGATGCACCGTCTCGAGCTTGCGCGATGGTGCGCCAGAAGCTTTCGTCGGCCTCGCCGCTTTGGGCGGGAAGAACTCGAAGGAGACGGTGATCGCCGGATACGTCATCGGCGAAGGCGATCATGTGGCGCGGTCCATCTTGCGGTAGGTGGTGATGAGGTGTGACGGTGGTCTGGCGGGCTTGCTGGCCAGCCACAGCGACACGGTGAGGCCCGTGCCCTCCTTGCGCCAGGGCGGCGGCAGCACGTCATGCTGGGCGAGGGTGAGGCCGGCGCGCTGCAGCCATTGCGCCATGTGCTCGGCGGCGATGCCGAGGCGGCGGTGGGCGTGGTCGGTGCGGAGTTCGTCCAGGTCATGCGGCGCGAAATCGACGATGAGCAGGCGGCCGCCGGGCTCGAGGATGCGGGCGGCTTCGGCCAGCGGCGCGGGCCGGGTCCTCGAGGAAGTGCAGCACCTGGTGGATGGTCACGAAATCGGCCGAAGCCGTCGGGAAAGGGCAGGGCATAGATCTCGCCATGGCGCACCTGGGCATTGCGGATGCCCGCCTGGCCTCGAGGTTGACCCGCGCGATCGCCAGCATGTCGCGGCTGCGAATCGATGCCGATCGACTGGCTGGCGCGCGCGGGGCGAAGCGGCGCGAGCACCGCGCCGGTGCCGGTGCCGAGATCGACATGGAGGCGGATCGGGCGCTGGCCCGGCCAGGCTGCACCATGGCCTGCTTCCACGTCCTCCTCGCGCACATGGAGCGAGCGGAGCTGTCTCCCAGCGCGCGGCATTGTCGCTGAAATAGCGTGCGGCCGCCTCGGCACGGCGGCTGCGGATCTCTTCCAGCCGCGCCAGGTCGCCGGCCAGGACGGGGTCGGCGCCGGGCAGCAGGTCGACGATGGCGCGGGACAGGGCGCCGCCCATGTCCTCCTCGCGCAGGCGGAAGAGCACCCAGTTGCCTTCCTTGTGGCGGCTGATCAGGCCGGCCTCCGCCATCAGCTTCAGGTGGCGGCTGACGCGCGGCTGGCTCTGGCCCAGGATCTGGGTCAGCTCGCTGACATTGGCCTCGCCATGGGCGAGGAGAAACAGGATCCGGACCCGGGTCGCCTCGGCGGCGGCGCGCAGGCCGGCCAGCAATTCATCCATTGACATGCCCCTCTATAATCACATAAACATATCTTTATGTTTGATTGCAACAGCCATGTCCGGCTGCGATGTGGTTCGCGAAATGCCGGCACGTGCTGAACAACGTGGAACGATGCCTTGCATTCGTCAAGATTTCGCGGCGTATTGATGAGTTCGGACCGGAGATTCCAGGCTGCTCTGGGAGGGACTATGACTGATCGCGTGACACCGCCCGCTGAACCGGCGGGAGCTTGGCGGGCTGGCGCTGGCGGCATTCTTCGCGCATGGCCGGCCGACGGCCGGCGGCCAACACTCCCGCCGAAGACCTATGTCACGCAGCATTGCCGAGGACGTGATGGCGCTCGCCAATACCGGGCAGAAGGGCCCGGCGCTCAGGGCGCAAGTTCGCCGCGCTGATGAACCGCTACATCAACCTCAAGGGCATCGCCGATTATGCGCTGGGCCCCTATCAGAAGCAAGCTTCCCGCCAGCCGCAAGCGCGCGGAATTCTACGAACTCGTCAACAATTACGCCGCCGCGCTCTTCGTCTATTACGTCGAGGATTTCCGCGGCATCGAAGCTCGAGATCATCTCGACCACCAAGCAGGGCAAGTTCACCGTGATCCAGAGCGCCATCAAGGGCAAGGGCGGCGGCGCGAGCAGGTGCGCTGGCGGCTGACCCCTCCGGCGGCGGCTTCCGGGTCAGCGACGTCAACCTCAAGGGCGTGTGGCTGACGATCTCCATGAAGGACCGCTTCACCAAGGTGCTGAAGAAGTCCAAGGGCGATTTCGAGCCGCTCTTCGCCGAACTCCGGGAAGCCGAAACCTGGTGAGCCCCAGACGCGTTGTTGACGCGGCTGCAGAACGCGTCCATTATGGCAATGATGGAACGCTGACCGGAAGGCGAATCATGTCGCGACATACATCCGGCAACACCGGCGGGGCTGACGCGGCGCACGCGCTGTGCTGGGCGCCGCCGTGGCGTTTGCCGCCGCACCGGCCTTCGCCGCGGGCGAGCATCCGGCCCTCGCCTACATGCGCAAGGTGGCGAAGGACATGCTGAACGCCCATCGCCAGGGCACGGTCGGCAAGCTTCAAGCGCGCCATCCAGCGCCACGCCGATGTGGCGGCCATCGCGGATTATTCGCTGGGCCAGTACCGCTCGAAGCTGCCGGCCGGGCAGAGCGAGGCCTATTACGGCGGCACCGCCACCTTCATGGCGCGCTACTTCGCCGACCAGTCGCGCGAATATCTCGTCGCCAAGTACGAGATCGGCGAGCCGCGGCCATGGACGGCAAGGACGTGAGCGTCAACACCAAGGTCTATCCTGCATGTCGGGCCAGACCTACACGGTGGTGTGGCAGCCTCACGCAAGAATGGCGCGGCTTCAAGGTGGCGCGACGCCAAGGTGATGGGCTTCTCGCTGATCTACCTGCAGCGCGGACATCTTCACGTCCTTCCTCTCCAAGCGCAACGGCGACGTCGGCGCAGCTGGTGGCGGCGCTGAACCACGGTAGGCGCCGCCTCACTTCTGCCTGGATCGACTTCGATGTAGCCGACCAGCGACTGGATGCGGTCGCTGGACGATGATTCGCGCGCGTCGCGGTCGGTATCCTGCGACATGGCCTCGCAGTTGAACCAGTCGCCCCACACCGGCATGTCGCGCATGCCATGCACCTTCACGTCGGCGCGGCCGTCGATCACCTCGCGTCACGCGCTCTTCGGGAAACTGGTTCCGGCGTTGCAGCTTGGTGAGCTTCGTGAGGTCGGGAGCAGCGAGGGTGAGGAACTCGGCCAGCGTGCCGTCGCCCTTGCCCTCGACGCCATGGCAGGCGGCGCAGTAGGTGCGGAAGTCGCGCTGGCCGAGTTCGAGGCTGATGCCCTCGCTGACCAGCCGCGTGCCGGTGCTGCCGGTCGGCGCGCCACGGCCTGCGCACTGGCAAGCATGAGCCGCCGACCACAAGCCCGTCACGAAAAGCTATTTCCGCTTCATCGACCTGCCTCCGATGTTGCCGGACAAGACTCGCGCTACAGTAGCCCGCATGTGGCCTTGACCTCGGTCAATTGAGGCTCGTTAACCCTGTTGGCCCTAGCCTCGGCCTCGTCTGTCCGTGTCAGTCGCGTGAGTGTGCATGTTCCTGTTGCGCAACACTCATTGCCGTTGCCGCGGCGGTCGGCCATGCGGCTTGCGCTTGCGGCCTGCTCAAGTCCATCGACGAAGACCATTTCGAAACCGAAGGCCTGCGCGCGCCCGAAGGTTCCTGCCCGGTCAAGCCGTCGCGCATCGGGCTGGCCGAGAAGATCCGCAGACATCGACGAGGGCAACGGCTGCGAGGTGCCCAATGCCTGGCGCGTCAGTCGCTGGGCTCGATGTTCGCTTCAGCCAGCCCGCCACGATGAACTGCGGCATGGCCGAACCCGCTGAAGCGACTGGCTGAGAATACCGGTGCAGCCCGCCGCCCAGCGCGCCTTCGGCGAGAGCGTCGTCAGCATCGACGTCGCGGCCTCCTATGCCTGCCGCCCCCGCAACAACAAGCGCGGCGCCAAGATGAGCGAGCACGGCTATCGGCAATGCCATCGACATCGCCGCCTTCACGCTCGAAAGCGGGCGCAAGGTGACGGTGCTCGACGGCTGGCGGGGCGGCCGCGACGAGCGCCGCTTCCTGCGCGGCGTTCATGAGCGCGGCCTGCGGCGAGTTCCACACCGTGCTGGGCCCCGAGGCCGACCGGCACCACCGCGACCACTTCCATCTCGACCTGCAGAACCGCCGGAACGGCAGCAGCTTACTGCCGCTAGATCAATGGCTTGAGCGGCATTCTCTGAGAGTTTGAATTCAGCCTTGCGCGGCGCTACCTGTTGCAATTCTGTGCCGATGCGGCGCATATGAGCGGCCATGGAACAGGAAATCATCAAGCCGGAAAGCCAGCCGCCCAAGCCGGTGCGCAGGCCTTCAGCCCGCTGGGCAGCTTCATGGCGGCCTTCGGGCGCCACGCTTCTCATGCTGTGCTTCACCGGCGTCCGCCATGGTGGCCACCGTCTGGGCCTTCGCCAAGCTGCATCGGCGTGCCGGACATCGTGATGTATGGCGTGATGGCGCTGGGCGTCATTCCCGTGTCTGTGGCTCACGGTGTGGACGGCGGGCCGCGCCTGGCATGTGGAGCGGCTGCTTGCGCGCGGGCAAGGACATCGACGTGCCCGTCTTCAACCTCGGCACATTACTTCAAGAAGGGCTGAGGCCCGTCCGTCCCGCTCAGCGCCATGTCGATCTGGACCCGCATCGCCGAGACGTCATCGCCTCGATCGGCGAGTCGGTCGGCGGCTTCCTGCAGGCGATCGTCGCGCGCAAGCCGACGCCGCCCGAGAAGTCCATCGCCTTCACCATCGGCATGATCGCGCTCGGCGCCAAGATGGCGAAGGCCGATGGCGTGGTCACCGAAGTCGAGATCGCCGCCTTCAAGCAGGTGTTCCACATTCCCGACGGCGAGCTTGCCGCGGTGGCGCGCGTCTTCAACCTCGCCAAGCAGGATACGGCCGGCTTCGAGACCTATGCCCGCCAGATCGCGCGGCTGTTCGAGCCGCAGCACGCGATGCTGGAGGACGTGCTCGACGGGCTGTTCCACATCGCCAAGGCGGACAATGCCTTTCACCCGGGCGAGACACGGCTTCCTCGGCCAGGTGGCGGAGATCTTCGGCTTCACGCGCCGGCCGACTTCGCCCGCATCCGCGCCCGCCACGTGGCGGTGGCGGACGATCCCTACCTGATCCTCGGCCTCGACCGCATGACGCGCCGGCAGACGAGATCCGCCGCCGCTACCGCGAACTGGTGCGCGAATACCATCCGGACCGCCACATCGCCGCGGGCGTGCCCGAGGAGATGATCGAGATCGCCACGGAGCGCCTGCAGAAGGTCAACGAGGCCTATGACCGGATCATGAAGGAGAAGGCGGCGTGATCCTCTCGCCGCTCGCGCATGACGTCATGCTCGGCGCGCCAATGTCGAGCCGCGCCGCAATGGCCGCGCGGTGGACATGCTGCTCCTCCACTATACCGGCATGGCGAGTGCGGCGGCCAGCCTGCGATCTCCTGTGCAGTCGCGCGTCCGGCGTCTCCTGCCACTATCTGGTCGACGAGGACGGCGCGATCACCCAGATGGTGGGCGAGGAGATGCGCGCCTGGCATGCGGGCGTGTCGTCATGGAAGGGCGAGACCGACACCAATTCGCGCTCGATCGGCATCGAGATCCAGAACCCCGGCCACGACTCGGCTACCGCGATTTTCCGGACCGCCAGATGGAGGCGGTGATCGCGCTCTGCCGCGACATCCTCTCGCGCCACGCCATTCCGCCCGCACCACGTGCTCGCCCATTCCGATGTCGCGCCGGGCCGCAAGATCGATCCCGGCGAAAAGTTCGACTGGGAACGTCTGTTCCGCAATGGCATCGGCCACTGGGTAGAGCCTGAGCCGCTGGAGCAGCGGGCGCGGCTCGGCCCGGGTGACGCAGGCGAAGCCGTCATGCGGCTGCAGGCCATTCTTGCCGGCTATGGCTATGGCATCGCCGTTACCGGCAGCTATGACGACGACGACGCTCAAGGTGACGGATGCCTTCCAGCGCCATTTCCGGCCCGCGCGGGTCGGATGGCCTGCCCGACCGGTCGGCGCTGCGAGACGCGGAGCGGCTGACGGCCGAGCGCTGACGCTGATCAGGGCTTGCGGCAGAGGTCCAGCAGGCCTTCCAGGTCGGCATCGATAGAGCGGGAAGATGGTCTTCGTTGCCGTCGATGATCACGCTGAAGCGGTCGGCCTTCAGCATGGCGGCGAGGATCGGGTGGTCGACCGGAATCTTCGCCTCGACGCTGGAGAGCGCCGGCCTCGCGGTTGACGTCGCCTTGCCGCGTGAATGTTGCCGTTTCCTCGCCGGCCTTGAGGGTGACGGTGACTGTCCTGCGCCCGGCATGCAGCCTGGCGCTGGCTTCGGGCATGAACACGTTGACCTCGCCCTTGCTGACCGGGCACCACAGGCTGATGCCGACGTCGTCGGAGTCCGGCACGCCGAAGATCAGGTATGCATCCTGAGTCGCTTGCATCCAGCGTCCACTCGCGCTCCTGTGCCTGGGTGGACAAGGCCGAGGCGGCAAGAAGGCGAGAAGGCGAGCAGGAAACGGCGGGTCATGGCGGCAACATCCGAAGGCGAAGCGCCTCTCTATCGGCTCTATTGGGACCGGGGAAGTGCCAATATGGCGCCGCACGCCCTGCTGCGCGAGATGGGCGTGCCCTTCGATCTGGTTCATGTCGATGTGGCAAGTGGCGCCAATCGCGCGCCCGGCTACACGGCGCTCAATCCCAATCAGCGTGTGCCCACATTGGTGCATGGCGACAGGGTGCTCTACGAATCCGCGGCCATCCTGATCTATCTCTGCGAGTCGCACCCCGAAACCGGTCTCATGCCGCTGCCCGGCGATCCCCGGCGCCACCTGTTCCTGCAATGGCTCTTCTATTTCACCAACACGCTGCAGGAGGATCTGCAGCACTGGTGGCATGCCGATAACTACGTCACCGCCGAGGCCTGCCGCAGCGACATGAAAGCCGTGGCCGAACAGCGGCTTGGCAGGTTCTTCTCGCGATTTGATTCAAGCCTGGCGAAGGACGGGCCCTATGTGCTTGGCGCGCGGTTCTCGGCCTGCGACCTGTTCTTCGTCATGCTCTGCCGCTGGACGCGGCAGATGCCGGTGACGGCACTTGATTATCCGCAGATCAAACGGCTCGTCGATCTCGTCACCCAGCGTCCCGCCTGGCGTGCCATGATGGCGGCCGAAGGCATCAACTGGAATGGACCCCTGACATGAGTGCAGACATCGTCATCACCAATGCCGCCATCCTCACCATGGACGAGGCCCGTCCCAGGGCCGAGGCGATTGCCGTTTCCGGGAACCGTATCAGCCGCGTGGGCAGCAATCGCGAGATGTGCATGCGTGAGAAGGGGGCCTCGACCCGCGTGATCGATGCCGGGGGCGCCACCGTCATCCCCGGCTTCGTCGAAGGCCACATGCATCTCTTTGCCGGGGCGGCCGAACTCGAGCACCTGCAGCTTTTCGGCACGCGCGGCTTCGACGAGCTGAAGGCCCGCACGCAGGCCTATATCCGACAGACAATCCCGGGCGACGACCTCATCATCGGCGAGCAGGCGGACTACATCATCATCGGCGAGCACGAGCCGCTGACCCGCCACCACCTCGACCGCATCGTGAAGGACCGGCCGCTCCTCGTCTTCTCGCCCGACCACCACACCGCCTGGGCCAATACCATGGCGCTGGAACAGGCGGGCATCCTCAAGGGCACGCAAGCTCGGGCCCGGCAACGAGATCGTCATGGGGCCGGACGGGCTGGCCGCAGGGCGAGCTGCGCGAGGGCGAGGCCTTCAACCCGGTCCGCGCGCTGCTCGAAGAAGGGCGATGCGCGACCGGCTGGGCCTCACCACCGGCGGCGAGCCCGATCCCTATCCCGACCAAGGCCGAGTTCGAGAGCGACCTCGACGATCATGCGCGCGGGGCCTCGCCCATGCGCGCCGCGCCACGGCATCACCTCCATCCAGAACATGGACGGCAATCTCTACACGCTCGAACTGCTGGAGGAGCTGCACCGCCGCGGCGAGCTCACCGCGCGCGTGAGGGTGCCGTTCCACTTCAAGAACTTCATGGACCTGTCCGATGCTGGAGAAGGCCAGCCAGATGGCGGCGCGCTACAACTCCGACATGCTGTCGCTCGGGCTTCGTCAAGCTGTTCGTCGATGGCGTGATCGACAGCGCCACCGCCGTGATGGTCGAGGACTATGCCGACCAGCCGGGCTGGAAGCGGCGATCCGCTGTTCGACGCCCGAGCGCTTCGCCGAGATCGCCGTCGAGGCCGACCGGCGGGGCCTGCAGATCGCCGTCCATGCCATCGGCGACGGCGCGGTGCGGATCGTGCTCGATGGCTATGAGGCCGCGCTGAAGGCCAATGGCCGCCGCGACTCGCCGCCACCGCGTGGAGCATGTGGAGGTGATCCACCCCGACGACATTCCGCGCTTTGCCAGAGCTGGGCGTCATCGCCTCGATGCAGCCGCCGCATCCGCCCGGCTGCCACGGCCTGCCGCTCGAACCCTATCTCTCGCGACATCGGCGAAAAGCGCTGGCAATATGCCTTCGCCTGGAAGCGCGCTGCGCGACGCCGGCGCGCACGCTCGTCTTCGGCACCGACTGGCCGGTCTCCGACATCGATCCGATGTGGTCCATCCAGTCCGCCATGACGCGCGGCGCGCTGGAACGCCGGCGATGCCCGACAACCGCCAGAGCCTCGCACCAGGCGCTCCACTCCTACACGGCGGACGGCGCCTATGCGGGCTTCATGGAGGGCAAGACGGGCGTGCTGAAGGAGGGCATGCTGGCCGACATGTCCGTGCTGCCGGGGACCTCGAAAAGACCGACCCGGACGCGATCAGAAGCATCCGCCCGCGGATGACGATGTGCGACGGCCGGGTGGTGTTCGGGCAGTAGCATTCATCCTTCTTCCATGCTGCGACGGGAGAGGGTCGATTTGTGTCGACCCTTCTCCCGCTCGCGGGAGAAGGTGGCCGAAGGCCGGATGAGGGCCGGCGCGCCAGCGCCGGTCGATGCCATCCGCGCATGCGTTCGGGCTTCGCCTCAGACATGCCGCCTTGACATTTTATTCCTACTATGCCTATAGTCCTAGCGCTCGCCCCGCTTGGGGTCCTGGTCGCGACGGCGGCCTCGGATGGGATCGAGCGGCGGGCCTGCGGGCTGGAGGAAACGTACCTCCGGCTCCCGGGAACGGAACGCAAGGCCCCGGGGGCATTATGACCCTCGCGCCTTCAGGGCAACTGGCCGGCAGGCACTGCCGGTTTCGAAGCGCCTTGCGTTCTGCCAAAGTCCCGCCGGCCGCGGGCGCTGTACGGGCGCTTTCGACCAGCCATCTTCTATCCCCGCGCTGGGCAGCGCCCGCGCCACCCTCTCGGCCCTCGAGAGGAAACCACCCCGGAGGCGGCCGGAACCGCCTCGCGCAGCGATCCCCCATGTCCCGGCGCCTGAAACGATTGCATCCCTGCCGTAAACTGCCCGCCAAACCATCATTTGACCTCGCCCCCCAGCGCCTACCTTCGTCCCGCCAGCTGGCTGGATGACCGCTGCCGCTAGGCCCGAAAGGGTGCGGGGGAGGAAAGTCCGGGCTCCATGGAAACACGGTGCCGGGTAACGCCCGGCGGGGGCGACCCCAGGGACAGTGCCACAGAAATGAAACCGCGGAACCGGGCTTCGGCCTGACGCAAGGGTGAAATGGTGCGGCAAGAGCGCACCGCGCTTCCGGCAACGGGGGCGGCATGGCAAACCCCACCGGGAGCAAGACCGAATAGGGGTGGCGCGGGCCTTGCAAGGGCCCAGGGCTGTTTCCGGCCCAGCCGCCCGGGTAGGTTGCGTGAAGCGTCCGGCGACGGGCGTTCCAGATGAATGGTCATCCAGTGGCGGGCAACCGCGCATGGACAGAACCCGGCTTACAGGCCGGCTGGCACTTTTCCTGTCCCCGGCTGAATCTGAATTTGAAACCATTTGTTAAGCAGGCCGGGGGCAATGTCAGGCTAAACGCTTAACGCCTTGTTCACCCTGATTTTCTGGCCGCCATGGCCGCCGCAACACGCCAATCCCGCCGCAGCCGCATGTGCCCGTGATGCTGGCCGAGGTGCTGGAGGCGCTTGCGCCGCGTGACGGCGGCATCTATGTCGACGGCACCTTCGGCGCCGGCGGCTATACGCGCGCCATTCTCGACGCCGCCGACTGCCGGGTCATCGCCATCGACCGCGATC
Organism: uncultured Bacteroidota bacterium; assembly: GCA_963744745.1. GTDB lineage: Bacteria > Bacteroidota > Bacteroidia > Bacteroidales > VadinHA17 > LD21. The sequence continues at coordinate 2,304,565 of CAVUVD010000014.1, forward strand.
CCTCGGCCATCCGCGCGGGCCAGGCGCTGGCCGCAGGCCTATGCCGGCCGGCTCACGCTGCGTCGAAGGCCGCTTCGGCGACATGGAGAGCTGCTGGCGGAGCAGGGCATCGCGGCAGTCGACGGCGTGGTGCTCGACATCGGCGTCTCCTCCATGCAGCTCGACGAGGCCGCGCGCGGCTTCTCCTTCCTGCGCGACGGGCCGCTCGACATGCGCATGGCGCAGTCCGGGGCCATCCGCCGCCGATGTCGTCAACACGCTGCCGCAGGAGACGCTCGCCAACATCATCTACATCTTCGGCGAGGAGCCGCGCTCGCGCGCCATCGCCCGGGCCATCGTGGCGGCGCGCGCGCGAAGCGCCGATCACCACCACGCTCGGCACTGGTCAAGGCCGTCGAGAACGCGCCACGGGCCGCCAGCGCCCGCAGGACCGCATCCATCCCGCCACGCGCACCTTCCAGGCGCTGCGCATCCATGTGAACGGCGAACTCGACGAACTGGTCGAGGCCCTGCATGCGGCGGAGCGGCTGCTGGAGCCCGGCGGGCGGCTGGTGGTCGTCACCTTCCATTCGCTGGAGGACCGCATCGTCAAGCGCTTCTTCGCCTCGCGCGGCGGCAAGCTGCCGTCGGGCTCGCGCCACCTGCCGGATGTCGACGCAGGGGCCCGCAGCCCAGCTTCGAACTGCCGTTCAAGGGCCATCTCGGCGCCAGCGATGAGGAGACCGCCCGCAATCCGCGCGCGCGCTCCGCCAAGCTCCGCGCCGGCATCCGCACCGCTGCGCCGCCCATGCCGCTCGATCGCGGACGAGATCGGCCTCGCCTGCCGCACGGGACGCGCCACTGATGCACAAGTTCCTCAACGCCATCCTGGTCGCTGACGCTGCTGGTCTCGGGCTTCGTCCTCTATTCGCTGGAGCACACCACGCGCGGCCTCGAGCGCGAGATCGCCAGGCTCGAGCGCGGCATCGCGCGAGGAGACGGAGAACATCAAGCTCCTCAATGCCGAATGGAGAGCCTGACCGGCCCGACCGGCTGCAGCGCGCTGGCCGAGCAGCACCTCGGCCTCTCCACCGCTCAAGGCCAAGCAGATCGTGAAGCTGGAGGAGATCGGCACGCAAGGTTCCGGCCGAACCCGTGATCAAGCTCGAGGCCGAGGGCCAGACCCGATCGGCGCCATCATCGACAAGATGCAGTGAGCCATGACCGAGACGCCGCCACAGATCGACTGACCGAAGACGAAGCGCCCGCGCCGGCTTGCCGGGCCAGAACCGCATCCGCCTCATCGGCCATCTGCTTCGGCGTCGCCTTCCTGGCCATCGCCGGCGCAGCTCGCCCAGCTCACGCTGTTCCCCAAGCTCGACGATGGACGCAAGCGCATCGCCGCGCGAGGACCGCGCTGCCGCGCCCCGACATCATCGACCGCAACGGCGTGCTGCTGGCAACCGACGTCGCGGTGGCCTCGCTCTATGCCGACCCGTCGCAAGATCATCGACATCGACGAGGCGATCGAACTCCTGACCGCCACCGTGCCCGACCTCGACGCCAAGGACGCTGCGCCGCAAGCTCACCAGCCGAACGCGCCTTCGCCTGGCTGAAGCGCCAGGTGACGCCGGAAGAGCGCGATGCCGTCTACAATCTCGGCATTCCCGGCGTCGGCTATCGTCAACGAGCGCCGCCGCGTCTATCCGCAGGGCCGCCTCGGCGTCGCATGTCGTGGGCTATGTCGACCTCGACACCAAGGGCATCGCCGGCATCGAGAAATATCTCGACGACCAGGGCGCGCTCTACACGGCTTCGCTGGCCGAGCCCGAGCGAGCACAGGACCGAGCCCGCGCAGATGTCGATCGACATCCGCGTGCAGGCGGCGCTGATCGACGAGATCTCGCAAGGCGATCGCCAAGTTCAGCGCCATCGGCGGCGGCGGCATCGTCATGGACATCACCACGGGCGAAGTGCTCGTCGCTCGTCTCGCTGCCGGACTTCAATCCGAACCAGGAGAACAAGAACTTCACGCAAGGACCAGCAGAACCGGATGACGAGCGGCGTCTATCGAGCTGGGCTCGGTCATCAAGGCGGTGACCTTCGCCATGGCCTTCGACTATGGCATCGCCGACCTCGAGAGCCAGCTATGACGCGCGCTTTCCGCTGGTCATCGGCAATGCCCGCATCAACGACTTCCATGCCCAGCGCGCGGTGCTGACGCGTGCCGGAGATCTTCACCAATTCCTCCAACATCGGCACGGCCAAGATGGCGCTCGACGTGGGCCTCGAGCGCCACCAGGAATTCCTCCGCCGCGTCGGCCTGTTCGACCGGCTGCAGACCGAACTTCCGGAAAGCGCCAGGCCGCTGCTGCCCAAGCGCTGGAGCAGGCTTGCCACGGCCACGGCGGCTTTCGGCCACGGTTTTGCCGTCCAGCCGCTGCAGGGTGCCGCGGTGGTTGCAGGACTTGCTCAATGGCGGACATCATGATGACGCCCACCTTGCTGCAAGCGCAGCGCGGAAGAGGCGATGGCCATGGCGCAGACCGATCGTCAAGCCCGAGACCAGCGAGACGATGCGCTATCTGTTCCGGCTCAACGCCACCGAAGGCACGGCCTCCAAGGCCGACGTGATCGGCTACCGCGTCGGCGGCAAGACCGGCACGGCCGAAAAGGTGGTGAACGGGCGCTATTCGCAAGGACAAGCGGCTGACCTCCTTCATCGGCGCCTTCCCGATGGACAATCCGCAGATATCTCATGCTGGTGATGCTGGACGAGCCGAAGGCGACGCCCGAGACCTATGGCTTCGCCACCGCCGGCTGGAACGCCGTGCCGACGGCCGGCCAAGATCATCGAGCGCATCGCGCCGATGCTGGGCGTCGAGCCCGTGCTTCACGCCGGAAGACCTCGAGAAGCTCGCCAAGCTCGAGAAGCAAGCAGAAGAAGGACTGAGCTGCCGTGACGATCACGCTCGGCCAGGCTGATCGGCAGGGGATGCGCCGATGCCGCAGGGCGCCGGAGCGCTCGCCGTTGCGGGCCTGACCGCCGACAGCCGCGCGGTGAAGCCGGGTTTCGTGTTCGCGGCACTTGCCGGGCACGCAGCGTCGACGGCGCGACATTCATTCCGCAGGCGATCGCCGCGGGTGCGGTTGCCGTGATGGCGGGCGAGGGCGCTGACGGCCGCCGGCGTTCCGCTCATCGCGATCGGACAATCCGCGCCGGCTCTTCGCGCGCATGGCGGCGCGCTTCTACGGCCGCCAGCCCGACATCATCGTGGCCGTCACCGGCACCAGCGGCAAGACCTCGGTCGCGACCTTCGTGCGCGAGATCTGGACGGCCATGGGCTTTCGCGCCGCGAGCCTCGGCACGGTCGGCGTCGTCTCGCCCGTCGGGCACCATCGAACTCGAGCACACGACGCCCGATCCGGTGAAGCTGCAGGAGATCGCGGCGCAGGCTCGCCGACGATCATGTCGAGCATCTGGCGATCGAGGCCTCGAGCCACGGGCTCGACCAGTACCGCCTCGACGGGCTGCGCATCGCCGCCGGCGGGCTTCACCAATCTCACGCGCGACCATCTCGACTATCACGCCGAGCTTCGAGGACTACTTCGACGCCAAGATGCGGCTGTTCGAGGAACTGCTGCCGCCGGGCGGCGCCGCCGTCATCAATGTCGACACGCCGCGCGGCGAGGAGGCGGCGCGCCGCGCCGCGGCGCGCGGGCTCGACGTCTGGACCGTCGGCGCAGACGGGCGAGACGATCCGCATGCTGAGCGTCGCGCGCGATGGCTTCGGGCCAGCATCTTGAGCGTCGAGGTGCAAGGGCCGCCGCCATGCGGTGCGACCTGCCGCTGGTCGGCGATTTCCAGGTGTCGAATGCGCTGGTCGCGGCGGGCCTCGTGCTCGCGACGGGCGGCGACGAGGAGCTCGTCATGCATGCGCTGCGAGTCGCTGAAGGGCGCCAAGGGCCGGCTCGAACTGGTCGGGCGCACCAGCAGCCGGGCGCGCCGGTCTTCGTCGACTATGCCCACAAGCCCGATGCGCTGGAGAATGCGCATGGCCTCGCTCCGGCCCTATACGCGCGGACAGGCTGCATCGTGGTGTTCGGCTGCGGCGGCGACCGCGACCGGGCCAAGCGCCCGATCATGGGCGAGATCGCCACGCAGGCTCGCCGACAGGGTCTATGTGACCGACGACAATCCGCGCACGGAGGATCCGGCCGCGATCCGCGCCGCGATCATGGCGGCGGCGCCCGGGCGCCATCGAGATCGGCAGACCGGGCCGAGGCGATCCGCGCCGCCGTCGACGGCGCTGCGAGCGGGCGACGTGCTGCTGGTCGCCGGCAAGGGCCATGAGGAGGGCCAGAAGATCGGCAAGCAGGTGCTGCCCTTCAGCGACCATGAGGCCGTGAAGGCCGCCATCGCAGGGACGTGGACTATCATGGCTGAGCGCCGCTGTGGACGGTCGAGGAACTGCTGGCCGCCACGGGCGGCACGCTGCATGGCACGGTGACGCAAGCCGCTGACCGGCGTCTCCATCGACTCGCGCGCCGTGAAGGCAGGGCGACATCTTCGTCGCCATCAAGGGCGAGCGGCATGACGGGCATGACTTCGTGGCCAGCTGCGCTGAAGGCCGGGGCAGGGCTTGCCGTCGTCTCGCGCGTCACGCGCGGAGATGACGGCGGCCGGGCCCGTGCTCGAAGTGGCGGAGGATCCGCTGCGCGGGCTCGAGAACATGGGCCGCGCCGCGCGGGCGCGCTCGCATGGCGCAGATCGTGGCCGTCACCGGCAGCGTCGGCAAGACCAGCACCAAGGAGATGCTGCGCGTGGCGCTCTCGGCCTCGGGCGAGACCCATGCCTCGGCCGCCTCCTTCAACAATCACTGGGGCGTGCCGCTGACGCTGGCGCGCATGCCGCGCGAGACGGCCTTCGGCGTGTTCGAGATCGGCATGAACCATGCGGGCGAGATCACGCCGCTGGTCGGCATGGTGCAGCCCGCATGTGGCGATCATCACCACCATCGCCGCAAGCCATCTCGGCAATTTCAACTCGCTCGACGAGATCGCCGATGCCAAGGCCGAGATCTTCACCGGCGTCGTGCCGGGCGGCCATGCCGTGATCAGCCGCGACACGCCTTACTTCGACAGGCTCGCCGCCGCGGCGCGGGCCGCGGCATCACGCAGCATCGTCTCCTTCGGCAAGCATGCCGGAAGCCGATGTGCGGATCGAGCGGGCTGGCGCTGCATGCCGATTGCTGCTGCATCACGGCGAGCGTTATGGGCGAGACCGTCATCTACAAGCTCGGCCTGCCGGGCGAGCACATGGCGGTGAACAGCCTTGCGGTGCTGGCCGCGGCGAAGCTCGACCGGCGCCGATCTGGCCCGCGCCGCGCTGGCGCTGGCCGCGGCCGCAGCCCGCCAAGGGCCGCGGCGTGCGCGAGCAGGCTCGCGCATGCCGGGCGGCGAGCTGCTGCTGATCGACGAGAGCTACAACGCCAATCCGGCCTCGGTGCGCGCGGCGCTGGCGCTGCTGGCGCAACGCCAAGCCGGGCAAGGGCGGCCGGCGCATCGCGGTGCTGGGCGACATGCTGGAGCTGGGCGAGCACGGGCCCGGAGCTTCATGCCGGCCTGCTCGAGCCCATGGACGCGGCCAAGGTGGATGTCCTATACGCCGCCGGGCCTCTGATGGCGAATCTCTGGGACACGCGATGCCCGGCGACAGGCGCGGGGCCTATGCCGAAACTTCCGACGGCATTCGCGATGCCGTTGCTGGCGGGCCTCAGGCCGGCGATGTGGTGATGGTCAAGGGTTCGCTCGGCAGCCGCATGGGGCCGCTGGTGGAGGCGATCAGGGCGGCACATCCGCCGCTGGTCCAAGGAGTACCTGATGCTCTTCCTTCTGCTCACCAGCCTCGCCGACGAAGTCTCGCCGTTCAACGTCTTCCGCTACCAGACGACGCGCACCGGCGCGGCGATCCTGACGGCACTGCTCTTCGTCTTCCTGTTCGGGCCGCGCATCATCTCGCTGCTCAAGGTGAAGCAGGGCAGGGGCCAGCCGATCCGCACCGACGGGCCGCAGCGCCACATCGTGGAGAAGCAGGGCACGCCGACCATGGGCGGGCTGATGATCCTGTCGGGCATCTTCGTCGCCACGCTGCTGTGGGCGGATCTCGCGCAATCTCTATGTCTGGGCCGTGCTGTTCGTGACGCTGGGCTTCGGCGCCATCGGCTTCTATGACGACTTCCTGAAGGTGACCAAGGCCATCGACCAAGGGCTTCTCCGGCAAGGTGCGGCTGCTGGCCGAATTCGTCATCGCGGGCATCGCGGTCGCCATGCTTCATGTGGATCGGCGACAAGCCGCTCGTCGACCTCGCTGGCCGTGCCCTTCTTCAAGGACGTGCTCATTCCCTTCGGCATCTTCTTCATCTTCGTCGGCATGTTCGTGGTCGTGGGCGCCGGCAATGCGGTCAACATGACCGACGGCCTCGACGGGCTCGCCATCGTGCCGGTGATGATCGCGGCGGCAAGCCTCGGGCTCATCGTCTATCTCGTCGGCAACTTCAATTTCTCGAACTATCTGCGAACTGCATTTCGTGCAGGGGCTCGGGCGAACTCGCCATCATCTGCGGCGCCATCGTCGGGGCGGGGCTCGGCTTCCTGTGGTTCAACGCGCCGCCCGCCATGATCTTCATGGGCGACACCGGCTCGCTGTCGCTGGGCGGCGCGCTGGGCGCCATCGCGGTTGCGGCCAAGCATGAGATCGTGCTCGCCATCATCGGCGGCCTGTTCGTGCTCGAGACGGTCTCGGTCATCATCCAGGTCGCCTCCTTCAAGATGACGGGCAAGCGCGTCTTCGCCATGGCGCCGCTGCACCATCATTTCGAGCAGAAGGGCTGGAAGGAACCGACCATCGTCATCCGCTTCTGGATCATCGCCATCGTGCTGGCGCTGATCGGCCTGTCGACGCTGAAGCTGAGGTAGAGCCGTGTTCCCCGCCACCACATTCAAGGGACAAGCGCGTCGCCGTCTTCGGGCTGGCGCGCTCCGGCACGGCCTGCATCGAGGCGCTGCGGCTGGGCGGCGCCGAGGTCTTCGCCTGGGATGATTCAGCGCCCGCCGTCGAGAAGGCGCAGGGCCGCGGGCTTGCCGATCACCAATCTGCACGAGCTCGACTTCGCGACGCTCGATGCGCTGGTGCTGAGCCCCGGCGTGCCGCTCACCCATCCCGAGCCGCACTGGACGGTGCTGAAGGCCCGCCATGCCGGGATCGAGGTGATCGGCGACACGGAGATCTTCGCGCGCGAGGCCGACGGCCGCGGGCGCCCGCATCGTCGGCCATCACCGGCACCAACGGCAAGTCGACGACGACGGCGCTGATCGGCCATGTGCTGGCCGCAGGCGGGCCTCGACGTCGAGTCGGCGGCAACATCGGCAAGGCGGTGTTCCTGCTGCGCCAGCCGGTGAAGGACCGCGTCTATGTGCTCGAACTGTCCTCCTTCCAGATCGACCTGATGCCGGGGCTTGCAGCCCAGATGTCGGCATCCTCACCAATCTCACGCCCGACCATCTCGACCGCCACGGCACGCATGGAGAACTATGCCGCCGTCAAGGCGCGCATGTTCGCGCAGGCAGGGCGCGGGCGACACCGCGCTGTGCGGCGTCGATGACGACATGGTGCGCGGCGATCGCGGACAGGCATCGCAGCGACGGGTGCCGACCTGCGCCGCGTGTCGGTGGTCGACGGACGCTCGATGACGGCATCGCGGCGCCCGACGGCATCCTGCGCGACAGGCGCGGCGGCAACGCTGGTCGCCGAGATCGACCTGCGCGACATGCCGGCGCTCAAGGGCCGGCACAACTGGCAGAATGCCTGCATGGCCTATGGCGCGGCGCGGGCGCTTGGGCGTCGCGCCCGGCGTCATCGCCGCGGCCATGCAGAGCTTTCCGGGCCTTGCCCACCGCATGCAGCAGGTGGCGCGCGGCGGGCGGCATCGCCTTCATCAACGACTCCAAGGCCACCAATGCCGATGCGGCGGAGAAGGCGCTGTCCTCCTTCGAGAACATCTACTGGATCGCCGGCGGCATCGCGAAGGCGGGCGGCATCGAGCCGCTGAAGTCCGCTGTTTCGGCCGCGTGGCGCGAAGCCTATCTGATCGGCCAGGCCGCGGATGCAATTCGCCGCGACGCTCGGCGGCGCCATGCCCGTCGAGAAGATGCGGCACGCTGGACAAGGCGGTCGCCGCGGCGCTGCGCGATGCGCAGGCGCGATGGGCGGCCGGGTGCGGTCGTGCTGCTGTCGCCCGCCTGCGCCTCCTTCGACCAGTATCCCAATTTCGAAGTGCGCGGCGATGCCTTCGTCAAGGCCGTCGCCGCAGCTTCCCGGCGTAGACGATGACAATTCCAGGAGATGCCCATGCTGCTCGGACGTAGCGACCGCGGCCTTCTCGCCCAGTGGTGGTTCACCGTGGACCGCGGACTGATGTTCGCCGTGCTCCTGCTCATGGCATCGGGCGTGCTCGATCAGCATGGCGGCGAGCCCGCCGGTGGCGGAGCGCATCGGCCTCGACACCTTCCATTTCTTCAAGGGCCAGCTGTTCTATCTCTGCTTTGCGGTGCCGGTGCTGGTGGCGCTGTCCTTCTTCCCGCCGCGGCTGGCGCGCCGCGCCGGGCTTGCCGTGTTCTTCGGCGGCGCTTGGCCTGATGGTTGCTGGCGCTGTTCTTCGGGCCCGAGATCAAGGGCGCGCATCGCTGGATCGATGTCGGCCCATCAATCTGCAGCCCTCGGAATTCGCAAAGCCCGGCTTCGTCATCGTGGCGGCCTGGTTCCTCGCGGAACACACGCGGCGGCCGGACATGCCGGGGCATTTCATCGCCTTCCTGCTGGCGCGGCATGTTCATCGGCCTGCTCGTGATGCAGCCGGACTTCGGCCAGACGGCACTGGTGATCCTCACCTTCGGCGCCATGCTGCTGATCTATGGCATTCCGTGGATTCTGGTCGCTGGGCCTGCGGCGCGCTGGCGGCGTCGGGCATGCTCGCTCGCCTATGAGCTGGTGCCGCATGTGCAGTCGCGCATCGACCGCTTCCTGAGCCCCGACAAGGGCGACACCTTCCAGGTCGATACCGCGATGCAGGCCTTCAACAATGGCGGCCTCATGGGCGCCGGCCCGGCGGCGGCGAAGCGAAGCTGATGCTGCCCGATGCCCATACCGACTTCACCTTCGCCGTGGTGGGCGAGGAATTCGGCCTCATCGCCTGCCTGCTGCTGATGTCGCTCTTCGCCTTCGTCGTGCTGACGCATCCTGGTGCGCGCCAAGTCGGAGCCCGATCCCTTCGCGGCCCTGGCGCTGAGCGGCCTGGCGCTGATCTTCGGCTTCCAGGCGGTCATCAACATGGGCGTGAACATGGCACTGCTGCCGGCCAAGGGCATGACGCTGCCGTTCATCTCCTATGGCGGCTCGTCGCTCATCGGCATGGCCTTCGCCATGGGGCTGGTGCTGGCGCTGGGGCGGCGGCGCTTCGGGCGCGCAGTCGCACGTGCGCGCCGCTGAACCCGGCCTACGCCTGAGGCCGGCATGGCAGAGCAAAGGCACCTTCGTCCTCGCCGCCGGCGGCACCGGCGGGCATCTGTTTCCCGGCCCAGGCGCTGGCGGAGGAACTGACGCGCCGCGGCTATGTCATCCATCTGATGACGGACGAGCGCGTGCGCGACTATGGCAAGTCCTTCCCCGCCGCCGAAACGCACATCGTGCCGTCGGCCACGCTGTCGCTCGTCGAAGCCGTGGCTGCTGCCGGGCCGGCTGCTGCGGCTCTATGGCGGCTACCGCACGGCGCGCGCGATCCTGCAAGCGCGTGAAGCCGCTGCGCCGTCATCGGCTTCGGCGGCTATCCGTCCTTCCCGCCGATCCTGGCGGCGGCGCGGCTGAAGATTCCCTCCTGCGTGCATGACCAGAACGCGGTGATGGGCCGGGCCAACCGCGTGCTGGCCAGATGGGCCGATGCGGTTGCCTCGTCCTTCCCCGATCTGCAGGGCCTTCCGCCGGCGGCTGCAGAAGCAAGCTGACCATCACCGGCAATCCGGTGCGCGACATCGTGCTGAAGCAGAAGGCCGCACCCTATCCGGCCATTCGAGCGCTTCAGCCTGCTGGTCTTCGGCGGCAGCCAGGGCGCGCAGTTCTTCGGCGAGTTCATGCCGAAGGTCTTCGCCGCGATGAGTGCCGAAGAGCGCGCCGGCATCAGGCTCACCCAGCAGGTGCGGGCGGAGAACATGGAGGCCGTGTCAAGGCGGCCTATCGCGAGCTGGGCCTCGACTGCGAGCTCAGCCCTTCTTCATGGACATGCCGAAGCGGATCGCGGATGCGCATCTGGTGGTCTGCCGCTCGGGCGCATCGACCATCGCGGAACTGGGCGTCATCGGCCGGCCCGCCGTCATGGTGCCGCTGCCGCATGCGCTCGACAACGACCAGTTGCGCAATGCCGAAAGCTTCGCCGCGGCAGGGGCCGGCTGGGTCCATCCACAGGCCGTCGCTCGAGCCTCAGGGCTTTGCCCAATTTCTGACATCACTTCGCTCTCAACAGGGCCAGCTTCAACAGGCGGCGGCGGCCGCGCTCGGCCACGGCAGACCCGATGCCGCCGAGCGCCTGGCCGATCTCGCCGAACAGACTCGCAGGGAAACACAACGACATGAAACTTCCGCGCGATGTCGGCCCCATCCATTTCATCGGCATCGGCGGCATCGGCATGAGCGGCATCGCCGAGGTGATGGCGACGCTGGGCTACAAGGTGCAGGGCTCGGACCTCACCGACAACTACAACGTGGCGCGGCTGCGCAAGGCCGGGATCGACGTGCACATCGGCCACAAGGCCGAGAACATCGGCGACGCGCAGGTGGTCGTCGTCTCCTCCGCGGTGAAGGACGACAATCCGGAACTGGTCGAGGCGCGCAACCGCTATCTGCCCATCGTGCGGCGCGCCGAGATGCTGGCGGAGCTGATGCGCTTCAAGTCCTGCGTCGCGGTCGGCGGCACCCATGGCAAGACGACGACGACCTCGCTCGTCGCGGCCCTGCTCGATGCCGGCGACCTCGATCCCACCGTCATCAACGGCGGCATCATCAACGCCTATGGCACCAATGCGCGGCTCGGCAAGGGCGACTGGATGGTGGTGGAGTCGGATGAGTCCGACGGCACCTTCGTCAAGCTTCCGGCCGATGTCGTGATCGTCACCAACATCGATCCCGAGCATCTCGACCATTACGGCACCTTCGACAAGGCCAAGGAGGCCTTCCTCGCCTTCGTCGAGAACATTCCCTTCTACGGCTTCGCGGTGATGTGCATCGACCATCCGGTGGTGCAGGAGCTGATCGGCCAGGTGCGCGACCGCCGCGTCATCACCTATGGCCGCAGCCCGCAGGCCGACGTGCGGCTGATCGGACGTGAGCTATGTCGATGGCGAGACGCGCTTCTCGGTGCGCATCACCAACCGCCGCACCGGTGAGACGCATGACATCGGCGACCTGAGCCTCGCCATGCCGGGCGACCACAATGCGCTGAATTCCACGGCCGCCCTGGCCGTGGCCAAGGAACTCGGCCTTTCGGACGATGACGATCCGCAAGGGCTTCAAGAGCTTCACCGGCGTCAAGCGCCGCTTCACCCGCACCGGCGCGCACAACGGCATCACCGTCTATGACGACTACGGCCACCACCCGGTGGAGATCGCCGCCGTGCTGCAGCGCGGCGCGCGGCGTCACCAAGGGCAGGGTGCATCGCCGTCATGCAGCCGCACCGCTACACGCGGCTGTCCTCGCTGTTCAACGAGTTCTGCACCTGCTTCAACGATGCCGACACGGTGATCGTGGCGCCGGTCTATGCGGCGGGCGAGGCGCCGATCGAAGGCGCCAGCCACACTGGCGCTGGTGGAGGGCCTGAAGGCGCGCGGCCACCGCGCGGTGCATGCCATCGAGACGCCGGAGCAGCTCGCGCCGCTGGTGCGCAAGCTGGCGACAGCCGGGCGACATCGTGATGTGCCTGGGCGCCGGCACCATCACGCAATGGGCCTATGCGCTGCCGGGCCAGCTCGAGGCCTTCGACAAGGCAGGCGCGTGATGGCGCAAGCTCGACGGCGAGGCCCTGCTGAAGCGCCTGCCGGAGGTGCGCGGCCGGCTGGAGGCCAATGCGCCGCTGGCGGACCTCACCTGGTTCCGCGCGGGCGGCCCGGCGGAAGTGCTGTTCACGCCCGCGGACGAGGCCGATCTCGCGGATTTCCTGCAAGGCCACGCCGGAGGACATTCCGGTCTATGTGATCGGCGTCGGCTCCAACCTTCTGGTGCGCGACGGCGGCGTTCCGGGCGTGGTCATCCGGCTGGGCAAGGGCTTCTGCCGATGTGACGCGAGGAGCCGGGCCATCGCGTCCGCGCCGGCACGGCGGCGCTGGACGTGCGCGTCGCCCGCTTCGCGCTGGAGAAAAGTATCGATGCGTTAACCTTTCTGAGAGGTATACCGGGCACCATCGGCGGCGCGTTGCGCATGAATGCCGGCGCCTATGGGGGCGAGACCAAGGACATTCTGGTCGAGGCGCGCGCGGTCGACCGGTCGGGGAAGATCCACGTGCTGTCCAATGCGGACATGAAATACACCTATCGCCATTGCGGCGCGCCGGAGGACCTGGTCTTCACGCAGGCGCTGTTGCAGGGCCGTGCCGGGCGACCCGGCCGAGATCGCCGCCGCCATGGACAAGATCACCGAGAGCCGCGAGGCGACCCAGCCGATCAAGAGCCGCACCGGCGGCTCGACCTTCAAGAATCCGCCGGGCAACAAGTCCTGGCAGCTGATCGACAAGGCCGGCATGCGCGGCTTTGCCGTCGGGCCCGCGCGAAGGTCTCGGAGCTGCACTGCAACTTCCTCATCAACGAGGGCGGCGCGACCGCCAGCGCAGATCGAGGAGCTGGGCGAGACCGTGCGCGCCAAGGTCAAGGCAACCTCCGGCATCGATCTCGACTGGGAGATCAAGCGCATCGGCCTCAAGCCGGAGGTGCGCGCATGAATGCAAGCGCGCATTCCGCAGAAACGACGGTCGCCGTGCTGATGGGCGGCTGGTCGGCCGAGCGCGAGGTGAGCCTGTCGTCGGGCGAGGCCTGCGCAGGCGCGCTGCGCGCGCGCCGGCTTCAAGGTCGTCCCGATCGACGTGACAGCGCGAGACGCATCGTGTCGATCCTGCAGGACCTGAAGCCTGACGTGGCCTTCAACGCGCTGCATGGCAAGTGGGGCGAGGATGGCTGCTGTGCGGCGATCCTCGAGACATTGCAGATTCCCTATACGCATTCCGGCGTGCTCGCCTCGTCGCTTGCCATGCACAAGGAAAAGTCCAAGGCCATCTTCCGCGCGGCCGGCGTGCCGGTGGCGGAAAGCAAGCTCGTGCGACTCGAAGACGTGGCGACGCAGCATCCGATGGCGCCTGCCCTATGTGGTGAAGCCGGTGGCCGAAGGCTCGAGCGTCGGCGTCCACATCGTGCTCGAGTACCGCCAACGGCCCGGCGCGCAATCGTGCTGGACAGCGCGAATCTTCGGCTACCCATGCCATGGTCGAGCGCTTCGTTCCCGGCAAGGAACTGACCTGCGCGGTGATCGGCGACGTGGCGCTGGGCGTCATCGACATCGTGTCGAAGAGTTCGAGCTGGTACGACTACACCGCGAAATATGCGCCCGGCGGCTCGCAGCATATCCTGCCCGCCGAGATTCCGGACGACGTCTACCGCAAGTGCCAGCAATATGCGCTCATGGCCCATCAGGCGCTGGGCTGCCGCGGCGTGTCGCGCGCCGATTTCCGCTATGACGACAGCCGGCGGCGAGGGCGAACTGATCCTGCTCGAAGTCAACACCCAGCCCGGCATGACGGGCACCTCGCTGGTGCCCGAACTTGCCGCCCATGCCGGCCACAGCTTCGAGGAGCTCGTCACCTGGATGGTCAACGATGCATCGGTGGACAGATGAGCAGCGCGTTCCGCGTCTATGAACGAAAGCGCCGGCCAGCTGGCTGGACCGGGCAAGCAGCCTTCCGCTTCCGCTTCGCCATGCGCGCCGCGGCCGCTGCTGTTGCTGGCCTGGTCATCGGCAGCGGGCCTCGTGACGGGCGGCTATCTCGATTACGAGGGCAGCCCCTGGCTGATGCTGCCGGGCAAGGCGGCGGGCCTCGTCGGCATGGCGGCCGAGGACATCAACATCACCGGGCTCGAGCATCACGAGCCTGAAATGCTGCTCGCCGCCATCGGCGTTGCAGCCCGGCGGCTCGCTGATCGGCTTCGATGCCGGGCATGCGCGAGCGCATCCTCGAAGGCCTCGACTGGATCGAGCGCGCCAAGGTGCAGCGGCTGTTTCCCAACCAGCTCGACGATCGAGGTGAAGGAGCGCGAGCCCTTCGCCATCTGGCAGCGCGGCGACATGCCTATTATGTGATCGACCAGCACGGGCGCGCGCGATGAGCGGGCTTGCCGGCATCGCAGCTCGTGCGCTTGCCGCTGGTCACGGGCGAGGGCGCCAATACTTGCGGCGGCAGAACTCATTAACCAACTTGCAGCCTATCCCGACATAATGTTGCAGGTGAAGGCGGCGGCGCGTGTGGGCAAGCGGCGCTGGACGCTCTACCTCGACAGCGGCATCACGGTGCAGCTGCCGGAGACGGGACTGGCAGGATGCGCTCGGCATGGCTCGACGAGTCTGAACCGGTCGCAGCAGCTGCTGTCGCAGGGGCATCAGGTCGGTGGACCTGCGGCTTGCCGGGCCGGGTGATCGTGGAGGTGGCGGAAATCGCGGCCGGAGAACGGACAAGGCGGCAAAGAAGAAGGCGGCCAGAGCCGACTGAAGCGGTCCGGCGGTGTGGTGTGGGGGTTTGCGTCAATGACGGTGGTGCAGTTTCACGGCAAGGGCGGGACCGCGGGCCGCATGCCGCCCAAGGGCGGCATCATCGCCGCCCTCGATATCGGCTCGACCAAGATCAGCTGCCTCATTGCCGAGGCCGTGCCCGCCAAGCACCGCAGCTCTGAAGGCGAAGACAAGCAACAGCCTGCAGGATCCTGGGCGTCGGACACCAGCTGTCGCGCGGCGATCCGGTCGGGCTCCATCGTCAACGTGGACGAGGCCGAGCGCGCCATCCGGCTTGCGGTCGATGCCGCCGAGCGCATGGCGCAGCGCACCATCACCGAGGTCTATGTGAATGTCTCCGGCGGCCGTCCGCAGTCGCGGCTCTATACCGGAGCAGAGAAGCCACAGACCGGGCCAGGTGGAGCCCGCGCGATCATGGACCGCGTGCTTGAACGCCGCCCTGGCGCAGGTCGATCCCGGCCGCCGCAGCGATCCTGCATCTGGCGCCGCTGCAGTATCAGCTCGACGACGCGCGGGGCATCAAGGATCGCCGGTCGGCATGTTCGGCGAGACGCTGTCGCTCGATCTCGGCGTCGTCACCGTCGAGACGCCGCATCTCAAGAACCTGGCGCTCGCCGTCGAGCGCGCCCATCTCTCGGTCGCCGGCTTCGTCGATGGCGCCCTATGCGGCGGCGCAGTGCCGTCCTGGCGGACGACGAGAAGACGCTGGGCGTCACGCTCGTCGACATGGGCGGCGCCACGACCGAGCTTCGCCATCTTCCACGACGGCCATCTGGTGACCGCCGACATCGTGCCGATGGGCGGCCAGCACATCACCAACGACATCGCGCGCGGGCTTTCCACCACCATTGCCCATGCCGAGCGCATGAAGACGCTGTGGGGCTCTGCCCTTGCGTCGCAGGTCGACGAGCGCGAGATGATTCCGTGCCGCTGCTGGGCGAACGCGGCGTCGATACCGTGCAGCAGGTGCCGAAGTCGATGCTCACCGGCATCATCCGGCCGCGGCTCGAGGAAATCTTCGAGCTGCTGCGCGACAAGCTCGAGGCCTCGGGCGTCGCGCATCTGGCTGGCCGCCGGGTGGTCCTCACCGGCGGCGCAAGCCAGCTTACGGGAGTGCGCGAGGTCGCGGCCCAGTGGCTGGACCGGCAGGTGCGCATGGGCTTGCCCGGCCATGTCCAGGGCATGCCGGAGTCAGCCCATTCGCCGGGCTTTGCGGTCTGCGCCGGCCTGCTGCAACTATGCGCTGAGGCCGG
This sequence comes from uncultured Bacteroidota bacterium, assembly GCA_963744745.1. GTDB lineage: Bacteria > Bacteroidota > Bacteroidia > Bacteroidales > VadinHA17 > LD21. The sequence continues at coordinate 2,320,671 of CAVUVD010000014.1, forward strand.
ACACCCACTATGCCTTGCCCAAGGCCAAGGCCGAGGAGGTCGAGCGCGCCCAGCAGGGCTATGTCCGGCGCATGGGCCGCTGGATCGCCGAAAGCTTCTGAGAACGCGTGACACTGCGGCGGGCCTGAAACCGGGCACGCAGGATGCGGCGGCAACCTCCGGGATGCCGCCGTTTCCGTTAGGTCAGTCGGTGCTTGGTAAATCGGCGGCTACCCTGCCGCACCGGAATGATTCAATCTGATTCTGCATTTTCGGCATTTGGTTAGCGCGCGTTAACCATTTGTTATGGATTGGGTAAGAAATATGGAGCGTGGCAAATCAATTCCGGGCGCCAATCATGACAATCAATCTGACCGTTCCGAACTTCCCGATCTGAAGCCGCGCATCACCGTGTTCGGGGTGGGCGGTGCCGGCGGCAATGCCGTCAACAACATGATCGAAAGCCGGCTGGAAGGGGTCGAGTTCGTCGTCGCCAACACCGACGCGCAGGCGCTCATGCAGAACGCCGCCCAGCGCCGCATGCAGATGGGCACGGCCCTCACGCAGGGGCTGGGCGCCGGATCGCAGCCGCAGATCGGTGCCGCCGCCGCCGAGGAGGCGCTGCCCGAAATCCTCGACCATCTCGCCGGCTCCCACATGGCCTTCATCACCGCCGGCATGGGCGGCGGCACCGGCACCGGTGCCGCACCGGTCATCGCCCGCGCCGCCAAGGAGCAGGGCATCCTGACCGTCGGCGTGGTGACCAAGCCGTTCCACTTCGAGGGCATCCGCCGCCAGCAGACGGCCGAGCGCGGCATCGAGCAGCTGGCCAAGCATGTCGATACGCTGATCGTCATTCCCAACCAGAACCTGTTCCGCGTCGCCAACGAGAAGACCACCTTCGCCGCGGCCTTCGCCATGGCCGACCAGGTGCTCTATTCGGGCGTTGCCTCGATCACCGAACTGATGACCAAGGAAGGCCTGATCAACCTCGACTTCGCCGACGTCCGCGCCATCATGAGCGAGATGGGCCGCGCCATGATGGGCACCGGCGAGGCCTCCGGCGAGAAGCGCGCCATCGAGGCGGCCGAAGCCGCGATCTCCAATCCGCTGCTCGACGATGTGTCGATGCGCGGCGCCCGCGGCCTGCTGATCTCGATCACCGGCGGCCCCGACCTGACGCTCTATGAAGTGGACGAGGCCGCAACCCGCATCCGCGAGGAAGTGGACCCCGAGGCCAACATCATCCTCGGCGCCACATTCGATGAATCGCTCGAAGGCACCATGCGCGTCTCGGTGGTCGCCACCGGGCTTGCCGCCGAGGCGCTGCAAGGGCGCGAAGCCCGCAGCCGAAGACAGAAGCAGAGCCGGCAGAGAAGCCCGTGCCGTCTTCGGCTATCACCGGCAAGCAGCCCACGCCCGCTCAAGAAGCCGATGCGCAGCCCGCGCCCATGGCGGCCCGCGCCGCACCGTCCAGCAGCCGCAGCCGTCCGCAGCATCCGCCACGACCAGCTCCGATGCCGAGGAAGAGCGCCGACATGCGAGCCGAGCAGGCCGGCTGCGCGTGATGCCAGAGCGTGCGCCACAGCCCGCGATGCGCCAGGTGCGCATGCCCGCCATCGAGGAATTCCCGCCGCAGGTGAAGCGGCAGATCGAGGCGCAGCAGAGCCGCATCGAGAATCATTGCCGAACATGCCGGCAGCAAGAAGCCGGGCCTGTTCCAGCGTCTGGCCAATGTCGGCCTTGGCCGCAAGGACGATCCGGCCGCCGCGTCGCGCAGCGCGAGCCGTCGATGGCCATCGCAGCCGCGACCGCAGCAGGTCCGCGCCGCATCAGCGCCCGCAGGCCCCAGCCGCAGCCCCGCAGCCGTCCGGAACCCGCATCTCGACGATGATCAGCTGGAGATTCCGGCCTTCCTGCGCCGCCAGGCGAACTGATTGAAATCAACTGCTGAATCCGTGCAAGCCCGGCGGTCACACTTCCGCCGGGTTTGCGCGCATCTAACGGATCGTCGCACGGTTGTTGCTGGCGTGGCCGAGACTTGTGACGTGCTTCCGGCCTCAAGTGTTCGGAATCGGTGCGAAGTGCAGTTCGTTGCGGTATCAGGAGAGCGTCTCGTGAGGGTCGCGCGCAATGGTGCAGCGGCTGTCGTCTGCTGTCCTGGCCTTGCTCCTCGTGGCTGTGCCTCCAGCATCATGGACGGGATCTGGGGCGACAGTTCGACGTCCTCGACAGCGGCCGCCGGCGCTCGCCGCCGGCCTGTCGCCCGACATGACAGCCGCCGACCGAGAATGCCGAGGTCGGCCAAGCTCTACAATGAGGGCCTTGAGAGCCTGAACGACGGGCAGACAAGACGGCGGTCAAGAAATTCGCCGAAGTCGAGCGCAAGTATCCCTATTCGAGCTTCGCCACCAAGGCCATCCTGATGCAGGCCTATGCCAGCTACCAGCGCGGCGAAATAGGACGATGCGATCATCGCCGCCAACCGCTTCATCACGCTGCATCCCGGCCACAAGCGATGCGGGCTATGCCTATTATCTGATCGCCGTCTCGAACTACAACAAGATCGCCGACACCAAGCGCGACCAGACCGCCACCAAGCAGGCGCTGGCAGCGCTGGAGGAGGTGGCGCAGCGCTTCCCCGGCACGCCCTATGCGGCGGACGCGGCGCAGAAGGCGCGTGGTGGCGCGCGACCATCTGGCCGGCAAGGAAATGGAAGTCGGCCGCTACTACTACCAGCAGGGCAGCTATCTGGCCGGCATCAACCGCTTCAAGCGGGTCGTGACCGAATACCGCAACACCAGCCAGACGCCGGAAGCGCTCTACCGCCTGGCCGAAGGCTACATGGCGCTGGGCATCGTGTCCGAGGCGCAGACGGCGGCCGCCGTGCTGGGCCACAACTATCCCCAATTCCGAATGGTACAAGGATGCCTACCAGCTCGTCTCCAGCGACGGGCAGGCGCCGGTCGAGAACAAGGAATCGCTGGATCTCCAAGGCCTTCGCCGGCGATCAATCCGCTGTAATCCGCCTCTCGCCTCGCGGCCCGCCGATCTCCGCTATAAGTGCGGCCATGCTGACCGCTCTTTCCATTCGCGACATCGTCCTGATCGAGAAGCTCGACATCTCTCTCGACAAGGGCCTCACCGTGCTCACCGGCGAAACGGGTGCGGGCAAATCCATCCTGCTCGATGCGCTGGGACTGGCGCTGGGCGCCAGCGGGCGATTCCTCGCCTGGTGCGGGCCGGTGCCGAGCGCGGCGTGGTGACGGCGGCCTTCGCGCTGCCGCGCAGCGCACCCGGCCTTCGCCATCCTGAAGGAGCAGGGCATCGATGCCGAGGGCGAACTCGTCATCCGCCGCATCCAGAATGCCGACGGCCCGAGCCGCGCCGCCATCAACGACCAGCCGGTGAGCCTCAACCTGCTGCGCCAGATCGCCGGTGCGCTGGCCGAGATCCACGGCCAGCATGCCGACCGCGCGCTGGTCGACGTCTCCGCCCACCGCCGCCTGCTCGATGCCTTCGGCGGGCATCGAGGCGGAGGTGAGCGAGGTTGCGGCGCTGTGGGACAAGGCCTCAGCTGCGGACGCAGGCACTGAACTGAGCACATCGCAGCCTGATGGAGCGGGCCGAGGCCGAGCGCGACTATCTCGAGCATGCGGCCGAAGAACTTCGCGCGCTGAACCCCGTCGACGGCGAGGAAGCGAAGCTCGCCGAAGCGCGCCAGATGATGATGTCGGCCGAGCAATATGCCGATGCGCTCGCCGATGCCGAGGAGGCGCTGGCCGGCGACGGCACGTCGGTGGCGCGCCTCAACGCCGCGCTGCGCAAGCTGGAGCGGCGGCGCGAAACGGCGGGCGGCGGCTGGACCATGTCTGCCAGGCGCTCGACCGCGTGCTGGCCGAGGTCGGCGAGGCCGAACGCGCCATTGCCGAGGCGCGGCGCGCCTTCGTCTTCGATCCGAAGGAGCTGGAGAAATCGGAGGAGCGGCTCTTCGCGCTGCGCGCCGCCGCGCGGAAGTTCAAGTGCACGGTCGATACGCTGGCCCAGGTGCGCGAGCGCTTCGAGGCGGAGCTTGCAGGCGCTGAGCGACGGCGGCGGCCGACTGAGGGAGCTGGAGACAGGACTTCGGCGTGCCGCGCGCGAGGCCTATGATGCCGCCGCCGAGAAGCTGTCCGACAAGCGCCGCGAAGACGGCGAAGGCGCTCGACAAGGCGGTGATGGCCGAATTGCCGCCGCTCAAGCTCGAGCGGGCGCGCTTCGAAACGCCAGATCGAGACCGATGCCGGAAAGCCCGGGCCGTCAGGGCATCGACCGCATCGAATTCATGGTGGCCGCCAATCCGGGAACGCCGCTGGCGCCCCTGATGAAGGTGGCCTCCGGCGGCGAACTCGCGCGCTTCATGCTGGCGCTCAAGGTGATCCTCGCGGCCAAGGGCTCGGCGCCGACGCTGATCTTCGACGAGATCGACACCGGCGTCGGCGGTGCCGTGGCCGATGCCATCGGCGCGCGGCTGGCGCGCCTGGCCGAGAAGCTTGCAGGTGCTGGCGGTCACCCACAGCCCGCAGGTGGCGGCGCGCGCCGCGCCAGCACATGCTGATCTCCAAGATGGAGGAGGTGGCCGCGCAAGCGCATGGTGACGCGCGTGCAGGCGCCTGTCGGCGCAGAGCCGCCGCGAGGAGGTGGCACGCATGCTGTCGGGCGCGCAGGTGACGGAGGCGGCGCGCGCGCAGGCGGACGAGCTGCTGCGGGGCAGGGGATAGGCGTGGCGCGCAAGACGCTCATCGCCGTCGAGGACGCTGACGCCTCATCGAGGCTGCGGCGGAACTGGCGCGGCTTGCGGAAGAGATCGCCAGAACATGACCGGCCTATCATCGAGCAAGATGCGCCGGTCATTTCGGATGCCGACTATGACGCGCTGCGCCGGCGCAACGAGGCGATCGAGGCGCGCTTTCCCGGAACTGGTCCGCGAGCGACTCGCCGTCGCGCCGGGTCGGGGCAGGCGCAGTCGGAGAAATTCGGCAAGGTCAGCCATCGCGGTGCCGATGCTGTCGCTCGCCAATGGCTTCTCGGACGAGGATGCGCGCGATTTCGTCGGCCGCATCCGCCGCTTCCTCAATCTGGCCGAGGACGAGGTGATTGGCGATCACCGCCGAGCCCAAGATCGACGGGCTGTCGATTTCGCTGCGCTACGAGAACCGCAAGCTGGTGCAGGCGGCAACGCGCGGCGATGGCTCCGAGGGCGAGAACGTCACCGCCAATGTGATGACCATCGCGGATGTGCCGCAAGCGCCTGCACGGCGATGCGCCGGATCTGATCGAGGTGCGCGGCGAGATCTACATGTCGCACAAGGATTTCGCCGCGCTCAACGAGAAGCAGGCTGCAAGCGGGCGAGAAGACCTTCGCCAATCCGCGCAATGCCGCGGCCGGCTCGCTGCGCCAGCTTGATCCGTCGATCACCGCCGTCGCGGCCGCTGCGGTTCTTCGCCTATGCCTGGGGCGAGGCGCCGGAGCTTCCCGGCACGAACGCAGATGGGCGTGATCGAGGCCTTCGGCCGCTGGGGCCTTCCGGCCAATCCGCTGATGAAGCTGTGCCATTCGGTGGAAGAGCTGCTCGCGCATTACCGCCTGATCGAAGAGCCAGCGCGCCGACCTCGGCTATGACATCGACGGCGTCGTCTACAAGGTGAACCGGCTCGACTGGCAGCAGCGCCTGGGCTTCGTGTCGCGCAGCCCGCGCTGGGGCCTGGCGCACAAGTTCTCCGCCGAGAAGGCGACGACGATGCTGGAGAAGATCGACATTCAGGTTGGCCGCACCGGCGCCCTGACGCCGGTGGCGCGGCTGAAGCCGGTGACGGTGGGCGGCGTCGTCGTCACCAACGCCACACTGCACAACGAGGACGAGATCGCCCGCAAGGACATCCGCGATCGGCGACACGGTCGATCGTGCAGCGCGCGGGCGACGTGATCCCGCAGATCCTCGGCTTTGTGCCGGAGAAGCGCCCGGCTGATGCGGAGCCCTATGCATTTCCCACGAATGCCCGGTCTGCGGCAGTCCATGCGGTGCGCGAGGAGCGGGCCATCCGGCAAGCTCGATGCGGTGCGCCGCTGCACCGGCGGCCTCATCTGCGCCGGCGCAGCGCGTCGAGCGGCTGAAGCATTTCGCCTCGCGCAATGCCTTCGACATCGAGGGGCTGGGCGACAAGATCATCGCGGAGTTCTACGCCGACGAGCCTGATCCAGTGGCCGCATGACATCTTCACGCTGGAAGCGCGCGACAAGACGGGCGCTCAAGCGGCTGAAGGACCGCGAGGGCTGGGGCGAGGCGAGTGTCGCGCAAGCTGTTCGACGCCATCGACGCGCGCCGCACCATCGCGCTCGACCGCTTCATCTTCGCGCTCGGCATCCGCCATGTGGGCGAGACGACGGCGCGCGCACTGGCCCGGGCCTATGGCATCGGCGGAGCATTTCCGCGAGCAGATGATCGCCGCCGCGCGACGATGGAGGGCGAGGCCTGGAGCGAACTCAACGCCATCGACGGCATCGGCGAGGTCGTGGCCGAGGCCGTCGTGCAGTTCTTCGGCGAGCCGCATAACCGCGACGTGGTGGACGAACTGCTGAAGCACGTCGACCGTGACGGCGCTGGAAGCCCGCAGCACCACATCGCCCGTCGCCGGCAAGACCGTGGTCTTCACCGGCGCGCTCGAACGCATGACGCGCGAGGAGGCCAAGGCCATGGCCGAGCGGCTGGGCGCCAAGGTGTCGGGCTCGGTGTCGAAGAAGACCGACCTGCTGGTGGCCGGCCCGGGTGCCGGCTCCAAGCTCAAGGACGCCGAGAAACACGGCGTCGAGGTGATCGACGAAGACGAGTGGTTTCGCCGGGTGGGAAGTCCTTAGATCCCCGAGATCAGGCGATTGGCGCGCAGGCGCGCTTCCAGCCATGCGAGTTCCGCGCCCGAGAGGAATGCGCCGACCTCCTTCAGCACCCGCGCATGGTAGGCGTCGAGCCAGTCGCGCTCATCCCCCGTCATCTGTCTTGCATCGATCAGGCGGCGGTCGATGGGGCAGAGCGTCAGGGTTTCGAAGCCCATCATCGCGCGATCGCCGTCGGGATGTTCCTCGGGCTCGCGAACCATGACGAGATTCTCGATGCGGATGCCGAAGTGACCCTGCTTGTAGTAACCGGGCTCGTTCGACAGGATCATGCCGGGCTCGAGCGGCGTACGGTCGGACTTGTTGATGCGGGCCGGCCCCTCGTGAACGGAGAGATAGGAGCCGACGCCATGGCCCGTGCCGTGGTCGAAGTCGAGCCCCGCCATCCAGAGATTGCCGCGGGCCAGCACATCGAGCTGTGACCCGGTCGTGCCCTTGGGAAACCGGATGCGCGACAGATTGATCATGCCGCGCAAGACGCGGGTGAAGCGGTCCCGCATCTCGTTGCTTGGAGCTCCCGATGATCGTGGTACGGGTGATGTCGGTCGTTCCGTCCTGATACTGGCCGCCGGAGTCGATGAGGAAGATCTCGTTCATCCCGAGGGCGCGGCTGCTGTCGGGCGACACGTGATAGTGCGGTATGGCCGCATTTGGGCCGGCCGCCGCGATGGTGTCGAAGGAGAGATCCATCAGAACGCCGGTATCCCGCCGGAAGGCTTCAAGCCTCTCGGCGACGGCGAATTCGTGCAGACCACCGACCGGTGCGGCTGATTCCAGCCAGCACAGGAACCTGGACATGGCCACGCCATCGCGCAGCTGCGCGGCGCGGGCGCCTTGCCGTTCAGCCTTGTTCTTTCGCGCCTTGGGCAGTGAACAGGGATCGGTACCATGGACGATTCGTGCGCCGGATTTTTCCAGGACGGCGCGCACCGCATCCGGCACCGCGGCCGTGACGATCCGGACCTTGGCACCGCTCTCGCCCAGCGCCTTGAGTGACTTGCCGATCTCTTCAGGCTTTCGGACCACGGCCACTGACTTCAGATGTGCGCGGACGTCTTCCGGCACCCTGTCGGGGTCGATGAACAGCTCGGCTTTGCCCTTGCGCCTGAAGATGGCATTGGCCAGTACAACCGGCGTATAGGGAACATCGAAGCCGCGGATGTTGAGCGCCCACGCCACCGAGTCCGGCTGTGTCAGCACCACCGCATCGTCCTGGCCGAGGTCCATGGCCAGGTCCTTCAGCTTTTCCGCCGCAGTCCGGCCGGCGAATTGCGTGGGCTGGGTGGTGATGATGCCCGTGGGCCTTGGCGGCTGATCCGTCCAAAGTGCGTCGATCAAGTTGCGCGCCACTGGAACGAGTTGGGCGCCAACGGCCTTGCAGGCGGCTCCAAGTCGTTGCGCTTCGCCCGCGGTGATCAGCCAGGGATCGAAGCCGAGGCGATCGCCCCGCTTCAGCGTCTTCTGAATCCAGACGGTCGGCGGATCATCCACAAGGTGATGGGGTTCGAAGATCTTCATATCGACCTGCTGGCGCACCTGGATGGTATAGCGGCCGTCGACGAAGATCGCTGCCTTCCGGGCCGTCACGATCGCCAGTCCCCAGGACCCGGCAAAGCCGGTCAGCCAGCGCAGACGCTCGGCATAGGCCGCCACATACTCGCCCTGGAACTCGTCCTGGCGCGGTACGATATAGCCTGCAAGTTTGCGGGACTTCAGCTCCGCGCGCAGGAGCGCGACGCGGCGGGCGGTTTCGGATGATGCTCTGTTCATGACACAGAGATAGACCGGGGCCTCCGCTTCGGCAACCGGATGTACCGCGGTATGCCTGCAGCTACATCTTCAGCTTGATCCGGCCTTCCACCTTCGGTGCGACAGACTTGCGAGCAGAGATGTAGGCCATTACATCATTGGCCAGCAGCTTGGCATCGCGCACACCCAGCAATGGCTTTCCTGTCTTCAACATGGTGTAGCCGTCGCCTCCGCCAAACATGTAGTCGTTGGTGGCAAGGGTGTAGATCTTCGCCTTGTCGATCGGGGCACCGCCGATCATCACGGCGGTCACTCTCTCGCCCGCCGGTTTGGTGAGGTCGGCCTCGAAGCTCAGGCCGGACACTTGTGGGAAGCGGCCGGCAGAGTTCTCGACCTGGCTCACGCCATTCTCGAGCGCGGCCCAAATCGTCTCGCCCGTCACCTCGATCTTCACGGTCCGATTGCCGAAAGGCAGTTCGGTGAGAATGTCCCGCCGCGTGATTTCGGTTCCTGGTGCATATTCCTTGTTGCCGCGGATGCCGCCGCCATTGGTGATGGCGACATCGGCGCCGACCGCTTCGCGGCTTGCGTCGGCAACGAGGTTGCCGATGGCCGCTTCGGTGGTCCGGACCGTTGCCTTGCGGCTATCGAGGCTCTCCGAGGTGATGCCCACCGGGATGTCGAGTTCCTTCGACAGCTCAGCATTGTACTTGTCGACAAGCGCCTGCGTCTCGGGGTCGGGCGTAACGGTGGCCGTGTCGATGATGCGGAAGTTCGGATACCAGGTGACGCTGCGCTTTCCGTCCTTCTCCTCGACGTCGACCTTCACATCGACCGCGGTGACGAACTCGGCCTCTTCCTTCGATTCGACCATGACGGTACGGCCGTCAAAGAACAGCGCGAGGTCGTGATCGTCGCCGGTCAGGATGATGTCGACGGCACGGCTGTCATAGAGCGCGCGGTCCACCTGGCGGTTGGCGTGGACCACGGCAACCACCAAATCGGCACCAGCCTCGCGAAGGGCCTTCGCTTCGGCGACGGTGGTCTCGACCGTTGGAAGAAACTTGAGATCGGCACCGGGACTGGACTTCACGGGACTGTCTTCGGCCGTGAGCCCGACGAGGCCCACCTTCACGCCACCCAAGTCGACGATGCTGCGATCCTTGAAGCCCTCGAGCGGCTTTCCGTCGGCCTTGCGGAGATTGGCGGCATAGAGAGGGAACTTCGCCTCCTTCATGCGCTGGAAGAAGACCTCGGGACCGAAGTCGTATTCGTGGTTGCCGGGCGTGAAGATGTCGGGTGGCGCGAGGTTGGTCAGCGCAATGGTATGTGCGCCCTTGTCAAAGCCCGAAAGCAGGGACGGCGAGATCAGATCGCCGGCATGGGCATAGACGACATGACCGCCCTTGGCGCGCTCGGCCTTGACCACGGCATTCAGTCGGGCAAAGCCGCCGCGCTCTGCTTCATTGTCGACCTTGTAGATGTCGTTGGTGAGCAGGAAGGTGATATTGGTCGTCTCGGCAAGGGCAGGGGAAATGATGGCGGTGCAACCGAGAAAGGCGGCGAAGAGGGCGGTGTTGAGCTTGCGCATGATGGCCTCCGGGCAGTGAGGAATGGGAGTAAAGTCCATTACACCGCGAGGTGCAACATGGTGATGACGCTCGGTAATCGTTTGGTCTTGCTTCTTCGGGCGATCTGCGACATAGTGGCGCTTATCGACACTTGGGCCGGACGATTGGCCGCTTCGCTACCCAACGGGCCGCGCACGCAAGACTCCTCCAATTATCGACCACGGGTCTCGTTGTGTGCCATTGGTAAAACCACGGGACCTTCATCTAACCTAACTTGAGGACATCCCATGGATACGGGTACTGTGAAGTGGTTCAACGAGCAGAAGGGCTACGGTTTCATTCAGCCCGACAACGGCAGCAAGGACATCTTCGTCCATATCTCTGCCGTCGAGCGCGCTGGACTGCGCACGCTGAAGGAAGGCCAGAAGGTCTCCTTCGAGATCGTGACCGACAAGCGCACGGGCCGCAGCTCGGCCGGTAACCTTCAGGCTTCGTAAGACCTCATTGCATTCTGACAGGTGTGATGCCCGGCCTCTGGCCGGGCATTTTGCGTTCCTTACGCCCCCTTTCGTGTTGCGCTGCAATATCAATCGAAGAATTTTGTCATGCGCCAAGTGCATGATTAACGCCTTGTTCATACTTCTGGGGTTGAAGAGATTGTTCGGCGGGCGATTTCTTTCTGTGTCCGAAATAAGGCATTTTCTGTTTTAAAACGGTCATATTTCAAAGATATAGAAACGCCATCTGCAGGTCGGGCCGGAACCGCACTTGGTTGCATTTAGATCATGCCAAAAACGCATGACTGGGCCGTCTTTGCAGCGCTGGTATGGGGGAGTGCTGCCCTCTATATCCGCCCCAACACTGTGCAGTGCACAATGAAATCAAACCTCGGAGGGCCCACCAGCGGGGCGCCCGACGAGATGAAAAGGAGAACGAAGATCATGACGACCACGACTTACAGCCGCGACATCTCGCGCACCGACGGCTTCACCATGGGCGCCGGCCTTCTTGGCCGTGTCCGGACCTACCTGGCCAAGAGCCGGGCCGAGCGGCAGCTTTCGCAACTCGACGACCGCCTGCTTGCCGATATCGGCGTGAAGCGTTCAGACATCAACAAGATGGTGTGGGGCCGCTAAGCGCGCGCTACGCATCCTCCCAGCCGGCACCTTGCGTGCCGGACCAAAAGCGCCCGGGATCCCTCCCTCTCGGGCGCTTTTTTCTTTCGGGCCAGGACAGAACCAGAGTCAGCCAGTTGCCGCGCGTGATGACCATGTCGCGGCGCAGCCCGTGATTGCGGTAGGTGGCCAGGATCCAGCGGCCCTGGTCACGCGTCAGGCCCGACAGGATCAGGCGACCGCCAGGGGCCAGGCTTTCGGTCAGCCCGCGCGCCAGCGCCACCAGCGGCCTGGCGAGGATGTTCGCAAAGATCAGGTCATAGGGGGCGCTCTGCGCAATGCGCCGGTGCTTCAGGCCTGGAGCGACGATGCATCTGACGAGTGGACCGGCTGAGTTCAGCGCCGCATTGGCTGCTGCCACCCGCACCGCTTCCGGATCGATATCGCTGGCGAGGGCCAGACGGCGAGCAGCGCGCGCGGCCGCGATGGCGAGAACGCCGGTGCCGCAGCCGACATCGAGAACACGCCGCGGCGTTCCGCGCTTGAGAAGGGCATCCAGCGCGAGGAGGCAGCCTTCCGTGGTGCCGTGATGCCCGGTCCCGAATGCCGTGCCCGCGTCGATCTCCAGCGAGATGCCGCCCGCCGGTCTTCGGGACCGGTCATGCGATCCGTGCAGGAAGAAGCGGCCCGCTGTCACGGGCGCCAGGCCCTCCAGCGATTGCCGCACCCAATCCTGCTGCATGAGCGGAATGACACTTGCGGCAGGCTGCTGCAGTTGTTGCGAAGCCGCCAGCGCGTCCGCTTCCTCCCCGAAATACAGAACCACTTCCCAGTGTCCCCGGGCCTCATCGGTCTCGTTGATGATTACGGCAAGGGGATCGAGTTGCAGGTCATTCTCGATCGCCGAAGCCAGCGCCGTGGCTTCATCATGCGCAAGCGCCGGAATCGTCATCGAGAAGCCTGCTGCCGTCATTCGCGTTCCGATGCCTGGTACCGTGCCGTCTCGAGCCATCCCGGACTGATCTCCACGCCCCAACCCGGCGCATCCGGGATCGTCGCCTTGCCGTCCGAGATGCGATAGGGATCACCCAGAAACAGGCCGTACTGCCAAGGGTAGTAGTCCTCCTCCTCGATGGAAAACTCGAGGTATTTTCCAGCGTTCGGAATGGCGCCCAGCAGGTGCATGGTGCACATGGTCACCAAAGACAGGTTGGCGGCATGCGGCGTCACCGGCAGCCCCGCGACCTCGGCCATCCGGCAGACCTCGAGCGTTCGTGTGATTCCACCCATGTACATGATATCGGGCTGAACGACATCGACGGCGCGCATGGCGATCATGGTCTTCCAGTTGATGAATTCACAGTCCTGTTCGCCGCCGGTCACGTCGATGGTCAGTGCGTCCGCAACCGCCTTCGTCTGCTCGAACTCCCAGTAAGGGCAGGGCTCTTCGAAGTGACCGATGCCTTCGGCTTCGAGCAGACGTCCCACCTCAATGGCACGCTTCGGCGAGTAGCAGGAATTGGCGTCGACAAGCTTCGCCACGCCATCGCCAAGTGCGCGCGAAACGGTGGGAATGATCTCTTCGGTGCGGCCGGGCCATTCGTCCTGGTCGCGGCCACACTCGGCGCCGACGCGCCACTTGAAGGCATCGAAACCCAGTTCGTCGCGCAGCTTCGAGAGGCGCCGGGCTTCGTCCTTCGGCGTGATGTCGCGCTTCATTGAGGAGGCATAGGCGCGAAGCTTCCCGGGTCTTCCGCCCAGCAGCGAAACCACCGGCTTGCCTTCCAGCTTCCCGCGAAGGTCCCACAGCGCCGTGTCGAGCCCGGTGGTGGCGCGGCGCAGGTAGGACCCCGGGTACTTGTGTTCGCGCTCGTTGATGCGGAGAAGGGTATCGGCGAAGTCCAGCGCACTCGTGCCCAGCGCATGCCGGGCCACCTGGCGGTGGAAGATCTCGCAAGTGATGTCAGAGTTGTAGGTCGAGACCTGACCCCAGCCCTGGTCGCCCGTATCGGTCGTCACCCGGACGAATCCGACAAATTCGTTGCAGAATGTCTCAAGTCTTGTGAATTTTCATGCGTCCCCCGAAAGGCGTGTTCGGCTAATCTGCGGATTGCAGGCTCACGGTGCAATGCCGTGCGAAGCGATAGAACCGTACCTGGGTGTCGCCATAGTCGCGGCGGTCAAGCAGGGTGAGGCCGGGATATCTCCGGCACGTCAGCCTTCAGAGATTCTTCCAGGACGACCACCGCGCCAGGGTTCAGCCAGCCGCCCTCGACCAGCGACTTGAGCGCCTTGCCACCCAATTCCCGCCCATAGGGCGGGTCTGCGAAAGACAAGATCGAAACCAGGCTGCGGCGCGCAGGCGCCGAGCCTTGCGGCGTCCCGCCGCCAGATCTTTGCCAGTCCGATGACGCCCAGCGCATCGGCGTTGCGCCGGATCATCCCGCGCGCTTCGGCGCTTTCATCCACGAAGAGGCAGAATCGGGCACCTTGCGAGATGGCCTCCAGTCCAAGCGCACCGGTCCCGGCGAAGATGTCCATGACACGGGCGCCATCCAGGCTGAAGTCCGCGGTTCCATGATGCAGGATGTTGAAGATGGACTCGCGTACCCGGTCCGATGTGGGCCGGGTCGCCTGTCCCGAAGGACTGACGAGCCCATGCCCTTTGAACTTGCCGCCAATGATACGCATTCGCGCAGATGACCCCTGCTGTTCCTTCGACTTGACCGTCGGCCCCGCAATGCCTCATCTGGCACGATGCGACTGAAACTGCCAGAGCCAATGCTGCTTGCCTTCAACGAGGCAGAGGCCGCCGCCGCGCGCGGGGAGGTGCCGGTCGGTGCGGCAATCGTCGATCGCAGCGGTGCCATTCTCGCCAGCGCCGGCAACCGCACGCTCGAGCTGAAGGATCCGACCGCGCACGCGGAAATGCTTGTCATCCGGGCCGCGGCGAGGGTCCTCGGCAGCGAAAGGCTTGTCGGTTGCGATCTCTACGTCACATTGGAACCATGTGCCATGTGTGCGGCTGCCGTGTCCCTGGCGCGTCTTCGCCGGCTCTACTTTGCCGCGGAAGACGAAAAGATGGGGGCCGTCGAGCATGGTCCGCGCATCTTCGGCCAGCCGACCTGCCATCACCGTCCGGATGTGTATGGCGGAATCGGAGAAGAGCGATCGCGCATTCTGCTCCGCGAGTTCTTCAGTTCGAAGCGGTAAGGCGCTTGGTGATGATGCTGTCGAGTTCGCGCTTGAGCTGGTCCTTGGCCGGCTGGGCAGCTGCGAAGAGTTCCTTCAGCTTGAAGAAATCGCCTCCCGAGAAAGCGAGCAAAGGCGGCGCCACGTAGATGTCGGGCGGCGTCAGCCTGCGGCGCAGCTCGGCCACCTGATGGAACATGATGAGTAGTGACCCGATGGCAAGCTCCATGTTGGAATGATGGAGGCGGACGGGTGGCCGTGGCCGGCCGGTCACATCGACGGCCACCACGAGATCGGTGCCGTCGCGCACATGATCGAAGGGCACCGGATTGGTGACACCGCCATCGACATGGACATGGCCATCGATCGTCGGCCCGAGAATCACGCCGGGGATTGCGATCGAGGCGCCCACCGCGCGGACCAATGGTCCGGTGACGAAGACTCGCTCCTCCATCGCGTCGTAGTCCGTCGCGATAACCTTGAAGGGGATTCGGGTGTGCTCGATCAGAGCCGGAACGCCCTCGGGCAGCGCGAGCTCGACCAGTTTCTCCCCCTGTACATGGAAGGAGGCGAGGCCGCGCAGGGCCAGCAGGTCGCGCAGTCTGGCGCGCTTGGCGCCGAAGACATAGCGGAATGCGTCGATGCGGTTGTTCAGCAGGAGTTCGGCATGATCACGGATGTCGCGGGCGCTCATGCCGCTGGCATAGGCCGATCCGATCAGCGAACCGATCGAGCAGCCGGCAATGACGGATGGCTGGAGGCCGAGCTCGTCGAAGACCTCGAGCATGGGGATATGGGCAAGCCCGCGGGCACTGCCGCCGCCCAGTGCCAGGCCGATCCTGAGACCGCTCATGCGCCAGCCTTCTTTGCGAAATGCCAGGCCGTCTCGGCCAGCGGCCGCACCTGCCGCGCCATGGTGGCGGCCTCGGCACTGGCCGCCGTGCCGTCTCTGACCCGGCCCAGAATGCCCTGAAGGATCGCGGCGAGCCGGAAGAAGTTATAGGCCATATAGGTATTCAAGCTTGGCAGCGCGGCGCGTCCCGTCTGCGTGCAATAATCCTCGATGTAGCTCTCGAAACTGGGAATTCCGGGATCTTCCGTGTGCCCCACAAGCGAGCCCACGCCGGCTCCGGTTTCCGAGACGGGCATGAACCAGGGCATGAGAAGGTATGTGAAATCTGCGACGGGATCGCCGATCGTCGCAAGCTCCCAGTCCAGGACAGCGGAAACGCGAGGCTCCGCAGGGTGAATGATGCAGTTGTCGAGACGGAAATCGCCATGGACCACCGCGGCCCCCGAGTTGGGCGGTGCCGCATCCGGCAGCCAGGCGATGAGGCGGTCCATGTCGGCGATGCGCTCTGTCTCGGACGCTCTGTACTGCTCGCTCCAGCGACGGATCTGGCGGGCAACATAGCCCTGCGGCTTGCCGAAGTCGGAAAGTCCGGCAGCCGCAAAGTCGAACCCATGAAGCCTTGCAAGCGTGTGGTTCATGGATTTGAAGATCGCGCTGCGCGCCGGCGGAGAGATGCCTGGCGCCCAGGGCTCCCAGAAGACGCGGCCTTCGACATGCTCCATCACATAGAAGGCCGCTCCGATGACAGAGTCATCCGTACAAAGATGAAGCGGCCGCGCCACCGGAAACCCGGCGAGGGACAGTGCGTCCGTGATCCGGTACTCGCGCTCGATCGCATGGGCGGAAGGCAGCAGCTTGCCGAAGGGCTTGCGGCGCAGCACGTAGTGCCTCCGCGGGGTGCCGAGGCGATAGGTCGGGTTCGACTGACCGCCCTTGAAGCGCGAAATCATCCAGCGGTCCTTCGAAGCCATCGATGCTGTTGGAGAGGTAGTCGCAAAGCGCCGCGGCGGGAATGTCGGCTGCTGTCGTGCCGGTGAAGGCCTGTTGCCGGTCAATGCGCATGGGTGAGGAACGGCAGAAGCGCGGCAAGGGTCGCAGCGGGATTCTCCTCGGCCATGAAGTGGCCGCTGTCGATGCCCCTGCCATCAAGCGCGTCGCACCACGGGCGCCAGGCCTGCAGCGGGGACTCCGTCTCGCTGGGAATGCCGGCATCTCCCCAAAGGGCCAGGACGGGGCAGGCGATCTTCTTTCCCGCGGCGCGGTCGGCTTCGTCCGCGGCAAGATCATAGGTGGCGCCGGCGCGATAGTCGTTGCAGGTGGCGTGGATGTGTTCCGGAGTCGCATAATGCGTCCGGTATTCGGCGAGCGCGGACTCGCTGAAGGCCGACAGGTCCTTCGATTTCGTCCAGCTGGCCAGCGTATAGTCGAGATAGGCAACGGGTGCGCGCTCGATCAACATTTCGGGCAGGGGATTGGGTTGCGCAAGAAACAGCCAGTGATAGGTCTTCATCGCAAGCTTGACGGTGAAATTGTGCCACATCGCATAGGTCGGCACGATGTCAAGCACGCAGAGGCGGGACACGCGGCCCGGATGATCCAAGGCCATGCGATAGCCAACGCGGCCGCCCCGGTCATGACCAACCACGGCAAAGTTGTCATGCCCGACCTCCTGCATCAGATGCAGGAGGTCGTTCGCCATGGCGCGCTTGGAATAGGCGAAGTGATCGGGGCCGTTCAGCGGGCAGGACGAGTATCCATAACCCCGAAGATCGGGCATCACGCAGGTGAAGCGCTTCATAAGATCAGGCGCGATCCGGTGCCACATGGCATGGGTTTGCGGAAATCCATGAATGAGGAGCAAGGGAGGGCCATGGCCGCCGATGCGGGCAAAGATATCGGCGTCGCCGATGCGCAACCTATGTTCGCGGGTGGCGGGGAACAGCTGGTTCATGGCGGGAGGTTACACCCCGGCGGTGAGCTGCGCCAAGTCCTCGGCAATTGCTCGTGCTGGCGGCATCCGGGCCGAGCGGCCATGCTCATCACCTGTCTTCTTCCCGCGCGATGGCGCGCCAGCCGATGTCGTGTCGGCAGAAACCCTCGGGCCAGTCGATACGGTCGACCGCTGCATAGGCCCGGGCCTGGGCCTCGCGCACTGTCTTGCCGATGGCCGTGACGTTGAGCACCCGCCCGCCATTGGCGACGAGTTCTCCATTTTTCAGGGCGGTGCCGGCATGGAAGATCTCGACGCCCTCCAGGCTGCCTGCTCCCTCGAGACCGCGGATGGCCGAACCCTTGACGACCTCGCCCGGATAACCCTTGGCGCAGAGAACGATGGTCAGTGCCGCCTCGTCGAACCAGCGCACCGACATGCGGTCGAGTGTCCCATCGCAACAGGCCAGCAGCAGCGCCACGAGGTCGTCCTTCAGCCGCATCATCAGCAC
Organism: uncultured Bacteroidota bacterium; assembly: GCA_963744745.1. GTDB lineage: Bacteria > Bacteroidota > Bacteroidia > Bacteroidales > VadinHA17 > LD21. The sequence goes on from CAVUVD010000014.1 coordinate 2,338,503, forward strand.
CTGGCATTCGGGATCTCCGAAGCGGGCGTTGTACTCGATGAGCTTGGGACCGTCCCGGGTGAGGATCAATCCGGCGTAGAGTACGCCCAGGTAGGGATGGCCCATGTCGGCAAGCGCGCGGATGGTCGGTTTGACGATGCGCTCCAGCGCCTCGTTGCACAGCGCGGGCGTCATGCAGGGCGCCGGCGAGTAGGCACCCATGCCGCCGGTATTGGGTCCGGTGTCGCCATCGCCGACGCGCTTGTGATCCTGTGCTGTGGTGAGCGGCAAGGCGTTCTTTCCATCCGTCAGCACAAAGAAGCTGGCCTCCTCGCCCTCGAGGAATTCCTCGATCACGCATTCGGCCCCGCCGAACTTGCCGCTGAAGATGTCCGCGACGGCGGCGCGGGCTTCCGCCATTGTCATGGCGACGGTCACGCCCTTGCCCGCGGCAAGACCGTCGGCCTTGATGACGATGGGTGCGCCGTGGGACTCCAGATAAGCAAGCGCCTTGTCCCTGTCGCTGAAGCGACCGTAGGCGGCCGTCGGAATGCCATGCTTGGCGCAGATGTCCTTGGTGAAGCCCTTCGAGCCTTCAAGCTGGGCGGCGAATTTCGACGGGCCGAAAACCTTGATGCCCGCCGCACGAAGGTCGTCCGACAGTCCGGCCACAAGCGGCGCTTCGGGACCCACGACCACGAGGCCGATCGCCTCTGCCTTGCAGAAGGCGATGATGGCCCCATGATCAGCAATCTTGAGATCGACCACCCTTGCGACCTGGTCGATGCCGGGATTTCCCGGCGCGCAGAAGAGCTTGTCGCACAAGGGGCTGGCGGAGATGGCCCAGGCCAGGGCGTGTTCGCGGCCGCCGGAGCCGATCAGGAGGATGTTCATGGGTGGCGTCCTTGCTTTCCGCCGCCTTCTCGCATTTGATGTCCCGGAATCAAAGGGCAGAATTGCAATGTCCACCATCTGGAATCACGATCCGGAGACTGGCGAGCTCATCGAGGAGGCCAAGGCCAATCTCGGCGAGTTCTCGGTCACCGAGATCGCCCACGCGCTCAAGCGGACGCTGGAGGACCGCTTCGGCCATGTCCGGGTCAGGGGCGAGATTTCAGGCTATCGCGGGCCGCATTCCTCGGGCCATTGCTATTTTGCGATCAAGGACGAGGGGGCAAAGCTGGACGCAGTGATCTGGCGCGGCAGCTTTGGCCGGCTGCGCGCCAAGTTGCAGGAGGGTCTCGAGGTCATCGCAACCGGCAAGATTTCGTCCTACCCGATGAAGTCCGGCTATCAGATCATCATCGAGAACGTCGAGCCGGCAGGCGTCGGCGCGCTCATGGCCCTGCTTGAGGAGCGCAAGAGAAAGCTCGCCGCCGAGGGCCTTTTCGACCCGGACCGCAAGCGCGCGCTGCCCTATCTGCCCAGGGTGATCGGCGTCGTGACCTCGCCAACGGGCGCGGTGATCCGCGACATCCTGCACCGCCTCAACGAGCGCTTTCCGCGCCATGTGATCGTCTGGCCCGTGCGGGTCCAGGGCGAGACGAGTGCTGCCGAAGTGGCTGCGGCCATCGCGGGTTTCAACCGCATGACGCCGCGGCCGGACGTCATCATCGTGGCGCGCGGGGGTGGTTCCCTCGAGGACCTCTGGGGATTCAATGAAGAGGTGGTGGTACGCGCCGCCGCTGCCAGCGAGATCCCGCTGATTTCGGCGGTCGGACACGAGACGGATACGACGCTCATCGACTTTGCCTCTGACCTCCGGGCCCCCACGCCCACGGCCGCGGCAGAAAAGGCGGTTCCGGTACGGGCGGACCTTGTCGCCGAAGTCGCCGCCCTTGCGGCACGGCTGCAGCGCGGCATCGGCCGCTCGATGCAGGAACGCAACACACGCCTGACATCGGCGGCCCGCGCCCTGCCGAGGCCGGAAGAACTCATGGCGCTGGCGCGCCAGCGGTTCAATTCCGCCGCGGGACGCCTTGTGCAGGCACTTCGGGCCAATACGCGCGAGCATCAGTCACGACTCAATCGGGTGGCGCCGCGCCTGTCGCTTGCACCCATGCGAACGGCCATTGCAAATGAAAGGCGCCAGCTTGATGTGACGGGCCGGCGGTCGCTTCAGGCACTCAGGCGCGTCGTCGAGATGCGGCGCCAACGTTTCGACGGCATGACGAAACTTCTGGACTCCTTGTCCTACAAGTCCGTGCTGCGCCGCGGTTACGCTCTTGTCCGCGACGATACGGGGCTGCCTGTCCATTCGGCCGCAGAGGTGAAGAAGGGGCAGGGGCTTGCGATCGAGTTCGCTGATGGCACCGTCAAGGCGCGGGAAGACAGCGGGCCCAAGCAGGGCTCGCTGTTCTGATCACGCAGATCAGATAGCCCATTCACCCTGGCGCATGAGCGGCTCGGCCCTGCCGTCGGCATGTACACCATCGACATCGAGGCTTCCCGACCCGATCATCCAGTCGACATGGACGAGGCTGCTGTTGGCACCGAGTGCCGCCAGCTCGTCCTTGCTGCGACTGCTGCCGTCGCGGATGTTCTCGGTATAGGACTGGCCCACCGCGACGTGGCTTGCGGCGTTCTCGTCGAAGAGCGTGTTGTTGAAGACGATCCCGCTCTTGGAGATCGGCGAGGAGTGCGGCACCAGTGCCACCTCGCCGAGCCGGGCCGCGCCCTCGTCGGTGGAGATCAGGCTGCGGAAAGCGTCTTCACCCTTGGCGGCCGTCATCTCGACGATGCGGCCCTTCTCGAAGCGCACCTTGATGCCATCGATCATCGATCCCTGATAGGACAGCGGCTTGGTCGAGCAGACCGTTCCGTCAACCTTGTCCCTGTGCGGTGCGGTGAAGACTTCCTCGGTCGGGATGTTGGCGTTGCAGACGATGCCGTTGCGGGCCTTGCCGGCGCCGCCCTTCCAGACATGGTCCTGCGCCAGGCCGAGCGCGAGATCGGTGCCAGGACCGCGATACTTGAGGGCGGCGTAGCGCCGCTCGTTGAGGAAGGCCGTCCGGCGGGCCAGTGTGGCGGAGTGTTCTTCCCAGGCCGCCACCGGATCCGGCAGGTCGGCCCGGCAGCAGGAGAAGATTGCCGACCAGAGCTTGGCCAGAGCCTCGCCCTCGCGCAGCTGCGGGAAGACCGAGCGGGCCCAGGCCGGTGTGGCGCAGGCGATGACGCACCAGTTGATGGCAAAGCCGGTGATCAGTTCAAGCGCCGGGCGATAGGCGATCGAGCGGGCCTTGTTGGCCCGCGCCAGCCGGGCGGGATCCTGACCGGCAAGCAGGCCGGGATCCTCGCCGGCGATGGCAAGACGGGCCGCACCGCCGCGAAAGGCAGCGGCCATGCCGTCGAAGAGCCAGCCGGGGGCCGTGTCGAAGCTCTCGTCCGGCGCGAAGCGGTAACGCGCCAGCGTCGCGGGATCGTCGCTGTAGAAGGCGGTGACCAGGGTTGCGCCTGACTTGTAGGCATGTTCGGTGATGCGCCGCACCAGCGGAACGGCATCGAGCGGGGCCGTGATCAGCAGTTCCTGGCCCTTCCGGAGGTTGAGGCCGGAGCGGACGGCAAGCTGGGCGTAGCGATCGAGAAGTTCGTCATGTGTCATGGCGACTTCTATAGGCGAATGCCGCAACCGCTTCAAAGGGACATCTTCAAATACCGGCCCGGACAGGCTAGTGAAGGGCCATGAATTTCCTCGATCCCGTCGTGCCTCAACCCCGCGAGGCCAAGCTCCGCTATCTCGATGCCGACTTCCACGTCCTGCGCGAGGGCGAGTTCGTGCGCTGCGCGGTCACCGGCGAGCCGATCCGCATCGATCAGCTGCGCTATTGGAATGTCGAACGCCAGGTCGCCTATCGCTCGGCGGATGTTGCCTTCGCCGAACTGATTCAGCGGGTCAGATCAGCCGGCCAAGCGCATTGGTGATGTCTTTCTGCAGCATCAGCAGCAGATTGGCGACCAGAAGCAGGCATTGAACCGCAAAGAGCCCGAAAGGGGGCAGGGGCTTCGCGCCCTTGAACCGGCGGATCAGGAACAACACCACGAAGAACGCATTCAGGGCGATCAGCCGCGCATACATCGGCGGGTCGCCGCTGAGCAGGAAATCCTGAGCCTGGTCCCAGCGCGTGCGGGTGAAGAGTTCCAGCATGGTAAATTTCGCTCAACCTACAGGACAACGGGAGATGATCGGACAATCTCCTTAAGGTTCCGTTGACGTCTTTCGCCGGACTGGAATCACGGGGGGAGGGCGTGTATATGACCGCCTCCCGTGTTACCTTGGGGTTGGTCCATTCGCCTCCCCTCTGTGGAGTAGTTGACATGCTTAAGAACTGGGCACCTGACAGCTGGCGTGAATTCCCGGTGGTCCAGGTGCCGGATTACGAGGACAAGGCGAAGCTCGAAGCCGTGGAAAAGCGCTTGGCCGGCTTCCCGCCTCTGGTGTTTGCCGGAGAGGCCCGCAAGCTGAAGCGTAAGCTGGCCAAGGTTGCCGAGGGCAAGGGATTCCTGCTCCAGGGCGGCGATTGCGCCGAGAGCTTCGCCGAGCATTCGGCCGATAACATCCGCGACTTCTTCCGCGTCTTCCTGCAGATGGCGGTGGTCCTCACCTTTGCCGGCGGCCAGCCGGTGGTGAAGGTCGGCCGCATCGCCGGCCAGTTCGCCAAGCCGCGCTCATCGCCCACCGAGGTGATCGACGGCATCGAGTATCCGATCTACCGGGGCGATATCGTGAACGGCGCCGAGGCGACGCTTGAGGAGCGCCGGCCCGACCCCGAGCGCCAGATCATGGCCTACCGGCAGTCGGCGGCGACGCTCAACCTGCTACGCGCCTTCGCCCAGGGCGGTTATGCCAATCTGGAGCACGTTCACAAGTGGACGCTGGGCTTCCTCAAGGATTCCCCGGCCTACGAGCGCTACCAGGAATTGTCGGGGCGCATCACCGAGGCGCTGGGCTTCATGAAGGCCTGCGGCATCAATGCCGACACCGCCCCACAGCTGCGCCAGACCGATTTCTTCACCAGCCACGAGGCGTTGCTCCTGGGTTACGAGCAGGCGCTGACGCGCGTCGATTCCACCAGCGGCGACTGGTACGACACGTCCGGCCACATGCTGTGGATCGGCGACCGCACCCGCCAGGCCGATCATGCCCATGTCGAGTTCTGCCGCGGCATCCGCAACCCGATCGGCCTGAAGTGCGGTCCGTCGCTCAAGCCCGACGATCTGGTCCGCCTGATCGATAAGCTGAACCCGGAGAACGAGCCCGGCCGCATCACGCTCATTGCCCGGTTCGGCGCCGACAAGGTGGAGAAACACCTGCCTGACCTGATCCGGGCGGTGAAGCGCGAAGGCCGCATCGTCGTATGGTCCAGCGACCCGATGCACGGCAACACGATCAAGTCGACCAGCGGCTACAAGACGCGTCCCTTCGATGCGATCCTCTCCGAGGTGCGGCGCTTCATGGCGATCCACCAGGCCGAGGGCACCCATGCCGGCGGCATCCATGTCGAGATGACGGGCAAGGACGTGACCGAGTGCACCGGCGGGCTTCGCGCCCTGCGCGACGAGGATCTGAACGACCGCTACCACACCTTCTGCGATCCCCGCCTCAACGCGGCCCAGGCGCTGGAGCTGTCGTTCCTGGTCGCCGAGGAAATCAAGAAGGAAATGGCCTCCCGCCCGCGGGTCGAGGACGAGGATTCGGTGGAAGCTGCCGAGTGAATACCTGATACTGCGGAACGTCCCTTGTGTTTCGGATTGGATTGCATGGGGTCCCGCTTGATCCAAATCGGGAGCGCCGGATATCGCGTGAACTTCGGCCAGGGCGCGAAGCTGCCGGCCTGACTTCAGGGCGGTGCCTGGAAGGGCTGCGGGTCCTCGGCGGGGTTCCGGCGGAACTCCATGAAAATGTGGCCGAAGAGGGCGGCGAGCACCACGGCGCCGCCGATCAGCGTCTGCAGCGACGGCGTCTCGCCGAGGAAGGCGAAGACCCAGAAGGGCGTCAGCGGCACTTCGAGGGCCGCGATGAGCGTGGCTTCGGCGGCGGGCACGCGGCGCGAGCCGAAGGTGTAAAGCGCGAGGCCCGAAGCGTTCTGGAGAATGCCGAACATCACGATCAGTCCGAAGTCGCGCGACGTGACGCTCATGGGGTCTGCGAACCAGAAGCACGCGAAGGCGCAGATCCAGGCCGAGGCTGCCATGGCGGGCAGCATGGCGACATCGCGGTGGCAGCGCATGACCACGGTGAAACCGGCCATCGACAGGCTCATCACCACGGCAAGCAGCTTGCCGAAGAGGCTTCCGCCCAGTTCCGATCCCCAGAGCATGATGCCGACGCCGCACAGCGCCACGGCGCTGGCCACCAGCGTCGATCGCGTCGGTCGCTCGCCGATGGCGAGATAGGCCAGCGCCGCCGTCACGAAGGGCACGGTGGCGTAGATCACCATGGCATCGGCCACGCTGGTGAAGCGCATGGACCCGATGCCCGTGATCATGCCAAGCGCCGAGAGCAGGGCCACGGCCAGGGCGGGCCAGCGCAATCCCCTGAGGATGGACAGGGCCTTGCCGCGCTCGAGGAACAGGAAAAGCAGGAACACCGCGCTGCCCGAGAAGATGCCGCGCCAGAACAGCATGGTCATCAGGTCGGCCTGGATCAGCCGGGTGAAGATCCCCGCCGAAGACCAGGCGAGTGCTGCGGCGGCGACCAGCCAGAGGCCAAGGCGATGCTGGCTCTGCGCGGTGCCGGTCATGCCTTGCTGGCCTTGAAGAGGTTGATGGCGTTGGCGGCCAGAATCATCAGTCCGCCGATCACCGACCACATGTCGATGGCCTCGCTGTAGATCAGGTAGCCGAGCAGGGCGGTGAGCGGCAGGCGCAGGAAGTCCATGGGCATGACCACCGTGGCGTCGGCCAGCGAAATCGCCTTGGAGAGGCAGTAGTGCGAACCGGTGCCGGCCAGGGCCACGATGGCGATCCAGATGTACTGGTCGGGCAGCGGCGTGGTCCAGGTCAGCCAGGCCGGCACGGCGCCGATGACCGACTGCATGGCGAACATCAGGAAGATCACGGTCAAGGCCGAGTCCCGCCGGGTGATGAACTTGGTCAGCGTCACCGAGCCGGCGAAGAGCAGGGCGGCGCCAAGCGCCACGGGATGGCCCCAGCCGAGCAGGTGGCCGGGCTTCACGATCATCAAAACGCCAGCAAATCCAATGATCAAGGCGGCAACCTTGAAGCCATACATGCGCTCGCCCAGGAAGGCCACCGCGAGGATGGCGATCCACAGCGGCATGGTGAACTCGATGGCGATCACCTCGGCCAGAGGGATCAGCATGAGGGCGGTGAACCAGAGATACTGCCCGGCATAGTGGATGACGTTGCGGGCCACGTGCAGGGGCCACTGGGTCAGCCGCCCCGAAATCCCGCCGTTCAGCATCACGATGGGGGTGAGGATGGCGACCGCCACGAGGCTGCGCAGCATCATGATCTGGAAGACCGACATGGCCTCGGTCAGCTCGCGGCCGGCAACGGTCATGCCGAGGGTGGCCAGCAGCCAGCCGCCCATCCAGAATGCCGCCTTGCCGATCTGTTGCTGCTGTTGCGCCATGCCCGGGGTCCGGCTGCCAGCATTAGCGGGCTGCAGGGGCCGCCGAAAGGCCCGTAAACGGCATGACAACCATGGTTTACGCCGGACTTGACCTTGTTTGGCGCCTGACGCATGGTGCGCCCGCAATGACCGCCCGCCGTCCATACGCCGTTATCATTTGCGGCCTTATTATCTGCAGCTAGCCGAACACCGCTGGCAGGGCGCCGCTTGACCTAAAATCAGATGAAGCGATCCCCGGGCCGGCGAAGCCCCGAGGACCCATATGCCGTTGCAACTCTACAACACGCTGACCCGCCGCAAGGAGGCCTTCGAGCCCATCGATCCTTCCAATGTGCGGATGTATGTCTGCGGCCCGACGGTCTATGACTTCGCCCATATCGGCAATGCCCGGCCGGTCATCGTCTTCGACGTGCTGTACCGGCTGCTGCGGCACATCTACGGGCCGGACCATGTCACCTATGTCCGCAACATCACGGACGTGGACGACAAGATCAATGCCCGGGCGCTGCGGGATTTCCCGGACCTGCCGCTGAACGAGGCCATCCGCAAGGTGACCGAGACCACGGCCAACCAGTTCTTTGCCGACGTGAAGAAGCTGGGCTGCCTCGAGCCCACGGTGCAGCCGCGCGCCACCGACAACATCCGCGAGATGATTGCGATGATCGAGGCCCTGATCGCTCGCGGCCATGCCTATGTCGCGGCGGGCGAGGTGCTGTTCGGCGTCGACTCCATGCCCGACTACGGCGCGCTGTCGCAGCGCAAGCTGGAAGACCAGCAGGCAGGCGCCCGCGTCGCGGTCGAGGCGCACAAGCGCAACCCGGCGGATTTCGTGCTGTGGAAGCTCTCCTCGCCGGAGGAGCCGGGCTGGGACAGTCCCTGGGGCCGCGGCCGCCCCGGCTGGCACATCGAATGCTCGGCCATGAGCAACCGCTATCTGGGCGAGGTCTTCGACATCCACGGCGGCGGGCTGGACCTGATCTTCCCGCACCACGAAAACGAGATCGCCCAGTCGCGCTGCGCCTTCGGCACCAGCGTCATGGCGAAGGTCTGGATGCACAACGGCTTCCTGCAGGTCGAAGGGCAGAAGATGTCCAAGAGCCTGGGGAATTTCGTGACGATCAATGAGCTGCTGGAGACGAGGAAGTTCGGTTCGAGCATGTGGCACGGCCGCGTGCTGCGGCTTGCACATGTTGATGACGCACTACCGCCAGCCGATCGACTGGACAGGTCGAACCGTTTGGTAGAGGCGCGTAGCATCCTGAAGTTCGACTGGTATGGACAACCGCCGAAGGTTACGAACCGACGAATCAGCTTCCGAAGGACTTGGTCGATGCGTTGTCGGACGACTTGAAGTTTCTCCGATGTTCTGGGCATCCTTCACGGTGCTTCAAAAGTCGGCAAGGTCCCGAACCAATTTGGCAGGTCCTGCAGAGACATTTGGCAGTCATCACTATCCTGCCTCGGGCTCTCGGGGAGTTGAGAGCGGCCAGGTGACGTGTTTTCCTATGGCTATGTCGTCTCCGATGGTCCGGCAGATTTCGATGTGGAGCCACTCATCGCCGCCCGCCTCGAAGCCCGCAAGGCGAAGAACTGGGCGGAGAGCGACCGCATCCGCGATGAACTGGCGGCCATGGGCATCGCGATCAAGGACAACAAGGACGGCACCACCAGCTGGGAGGTAAAGCGATGACCCCGCCCGACGACAAGAAGTCCTGGCATGACAGCCTGCCATTCCCGAAGCACTGGCTGGGCTACATCGCGCTGAAGATCATCGTGCTGGTCCTCGCGGTCTGGCTGGTGCTGCGCTGGAACGGGCTGCTGTGATGGCCCGCGAACGGCTCTATCTCTTCGACACGACGCTGCGCGACGGACAGCAGACGCCGGGCGTGGATTTCTCGCTCGAGGACAAGCTGGCCATCATCCAGCTGCTCGACCAGCTTGGGCTCGACTACATCGAGGGCGGCTATCCGGGCGGCAATCCGACCGACTCCGCGCTCTTCGCCGAGGACCGCGCCATGCGCGCCACCTTCACCGCCTTCGGCATGACCAAGCGGGCCGGGCGCTCCGTGTCGAACGATGCGGGGCTGCAGACCCTGCTCAAGGCCAGGTCGAAGGCCACCTGCTTCGTGGCCAAGTCCTGGGACTATCACGTGCGCGTGGCGCTGGGCTGCAGCAACGACGAGAATCTCGAGTCGATCCGCCACAGCGTCGAGGCGGCGCGCGCGGCGGGCAAGGAAGTGCTGGTCGACTGCGAACACTTCTTCGACGGCTACAAGGCCAATCCGGCCTATGCGCTGGAATGCGCCGCCGAAGCCTACACGGCCGGCGCGCGCTGGGTGGTGCTCTGCGACACGAACGGCGGAACGCTGCCCGGCGAGGTGGCCGAGATCGTCCGTGCCGTGACGAAAACCGTGCCCGGCAGCCATCTCGGCATCCATGCGCATAACGACACGGACCAGGCCGTGGCCAATTCGCTGGCCGCGGTCGATGCCGGCGTGCGCCAGATCCAGGGCACCCTCAATGGCATCGGCGAGCGCTGCGGCAATGCCAATCTCGTCTCGATCATCCCGACGCTGGTGCTGAAGCCGCATTACCGCGCGCGCTTCGAAACCGGCGTGGACGATGCGCGGCTCGCCGACCTCACCCATGTCTCGCGGTCCTTCGACGAGCTTCTCAACCGCTCGCCCAACCGCCAGGCGCCTTATGTGGGAAAGAGCGCCTTCGCCACCAAGGCGGGCATCCATGCCTCGGCCATCATGAAGGAGCCCGAGACCTACGAGCACGTACCGCCCGAGACGGTGGGCAACCGGCGCCAGGTCCTCGTCTCCGACCAGGCCGGCAAGTCGAACCTGCTGGCCGAACTCCAGCGCATCGGCCTGACCGTCGCCAAGGACGACTCGCGCCTCGACCTGCTGCTGCGCGAGGTGAAGGAGCGCGAGGCCCAGGGCTATGCCTATGACGGTGCGGATGCGTCCTTCGAGCTGCTGGCGCGGCGCGCCTTCGGTTCCGTGCCGCATTACTTCGACGTGCTGTCCTTCCGCGTCATCGTGGAGGAGCGCGACAAGGCGATGGTCTCGGAGGCGGTCGTCAAGGTGAAGGTCGACGACGAGACCTATCTCAACGCGGGCGAGGGCAACGGCCCGGTGAACGCGCTGGACGTGGCGCTGCGCAAGGACCTCGGCAAGTACCAGCCCTTCATCGGCGATCTCGAACTGGTGGACTACAAGGTCCGTATCCTCAATGGCGGCACGGGAGCCACCACCCGGGTTCTGATCGAGAGCAGGGACGGCAAGGGCAACCGCTGGTTCACCGTCGGCGTCTCGCCCAACATCGTGGATGCCTCCTTCCAGGCGCTCTCGGACTCGATCATCTACAAGCTGGTGCGCGAGGGCGTGGCTGCCCGCTGACGGCGGGGGCATGCGCGGCGGGCATGGACTGCATGCCGCGCCGGAGTTTGCCGCCGCCCGGCCGCAGGTCTAAAGGGCCACATGGCGCATGCCGATCCGATGACCCGCTCCCGCACCATGAGTTCCGCCGAGATCGGCGTGATGCTGGCCGTGATGGCCCATCTCGTCTGGGGCGGCATGGCGTTCTACTTCGGCCTCATGCGCCACATTTCGCCCATCGAGATCGCCGCCAACCGTGGGCTCTGGTCGCTGCCCATCGCGTTCGCCATCGTCTGGTATCTCGGGCAGTTCGCGGATGTGAAGAAGGCGCTGGCCTCGCCGCGCAACGTCGCCATCCTGACGCTCACTTCGGGCCTCATCGTCTTCAACTGGGGCTTCTATGTGTGGTCGATCATGGTGGGCCGCACGCTGGAATCGAGCCTCGGCTATTTCATCAATCCGCTGCTCAACGTGGTCATGGGTTATCTCTTCCTGGGCGAGCGCTTCACCCGTCCGCAGCTGGTGGCGCTGGCGCTCGCGGCGGTGGCGGTGCTGATCCAGACCATCGCGCTGGGCGCCTTTCCCTGGCTTGGCCTGATGCTGGCCGCCACCTTTTGTCTCTATGGATTCCTGCGGAAGACCATTCCGGTGGGCCCGACGCAGGGCTTTCTCATCGAGACCGGCATCCTGGCGCTTCCCATGCTGGCCACGCAGTACTGGCTATTCACGCAAGGCATGGCGCGCTTCGGCAGCAGCACCACCGACACGCTCATGCTGATCGGCTGCGGCGTGATGACGGCCACGGCGCTGATCCTGTTTGCGGCCTCGATCCGCCGCATCCGCTATTCGACGGCGGGGCTGCTGCAGTACATCTCGCCGTCGCTGGTGTTTCTCACCGCCGTCTTCGTCTTCGGCGAGCACCTCGATGTGTGGAAGCTCGCCTCCTTCATCATCATCTGGCTGGCGCTGGCGATCTTCTCGATCTCGGCGCTGCGCGACGAGCGCAGCCGCCGCCGCTCGGAAGAGCCCGAACCCGAGCCCGTCTAGAGCTTGGTGATGATCGGGTTCTGCGGCACGCGGTCGGGCGTGGCCTTCATCCTGTATTCGAAGGCCGGCACCACCTCTTCGGCGGTCCTGACCACGTCCATGTTGAATTCCAGCCCCTCGCGGATGAAGCGCTCGGACCGCATGTGGTCCAGCAAGGTGACCAGAGGTTGCCAGTAGTCCTCGATGCTGCAGAGGATGATCGGCTTGGCATGCTGGCCAAGCTGGGCCCAGGTGCTGATCTCGGCCAGTTCCTCCAGCGTGCCGAGGCCCCCGGGCAGGGCCACGAAACCGGTGGCCCTGGCGAACATGGTCATCTTGCGCTCATGCATGTCGGCGGTGACGATGAGTTCGCTCACGTCGGTCAGCATGCGCTCCCGATTGGCCAGAAATTCCGGAATGATTCCAGTGACATGACCGCCGGCATCGAGCACCGAGCGGGCGGTCTCGCCCATCAGGCCGAGGCTGCCGCCGCCATAGACCAGTCCGATGTTGTTGTCGGCCAGGGCTTTCCCCAAGGTGCGGGCGGCTGCCATGTAGGCCGGATTCCGGCCATTCCCGGAGCCGCAATAGACGCAGAGCTTTCTTGGGGGAACCATCGATTCTGAACTCCAATCCTGTTGAAGAGCCTTGTTAGACCATGCCAGTGGCTGCGGAAAGGCGCAGGGAATCTTTGCGAAATCGTGGCGGTAGCCTTATTAAGGCCTCCAGAACCCTTCGCGGAATCGCGTTTTGCCTCAAGGCACAGGAACATGACAGAACAGTCGCCGACCAAGAAGAACCCGGTCCTCATCCTCACCGGCCTCGCCATCGCGGGCGTGGCGGCGGTCATGGGCGTGACCAAGGATCGCTGGATGCCCTCGGATCGCCGCCTGCCGCCACCGAACAGGCAGCGCAACCCGCCGCTCAGCCGGAAACCGCGCCGGCGGCGTCGACGACGACCGAGGCCCAGCAGCCGGCTGCCGAACAGCCTGCCGCGGAAGCCACCGCACCCGCCGTGACGGAGCAGCCCGCCGCCGAGACCGCGGCTCCTGCCGCTTCCGAGCAAACGGCAGGCGAGGTTGGTGAACCTGCGTCTGCCTCAGGGGAAACGTCCGAGCAGCCAGCGCAGGTGGCCGCGGCACCTTCGCCAGAGCAGGCTGCACCGGCTGATGCCGCATCCCCCACCGTTCCCACCTTCGACACGGTTCGCGTGGAAAAGACCGGCGAGGCCGTCATCGCCGGCCGCGCCAAGCCCGGTTCGGAAGTGACCATCATGCTGGATGGGCAACCGATCGGAACGGCCGTCGCAAGTGCGGATGGCAGCTTCGTCGTCGTTCCCGAAAAGCCGCTGCCGCCCGGCAGCGGCGGTATCAGCATCGTGTCCAAGGCGACGGGGGAAACGACTGTCACCAAGTCCGACCAGACGGTCGCCGTCATCATTCCGGAAGCCGAGAAGAAGCAGGACGCGCTGGTGGCCGTGGTGAGCCCCGATCAGCCGACCAAGGTTCTGCAATCGCCCGGCATGCCGGAGGAACAGCCCCAGGCGGCAGCGGCACCGGCGGCACCGGAAGAGGCCTCGGCACCTGCGGCGGCCGGCAAGGCCCGGCAGATCGTGCTCGATGCCGTGGACTACGATCCTTCGGGTAACATCGTCTTTTCGGGCCAGGGCGAGCCCGGCAACAATGCCCGCATCTACGTGGACAATGCCCCGGTGGGCGATGCCCCGATCGCAGCCGATGGCCGGTGGAGCTTCTCGGGCACGGCCCGCGTGACGCCCGGCGTCCATTCCCTGCGCATCGACAGTCTTGATGCCGGCGGCAGCGTGACCAGCCGCATCGAGGTTCCCTTCTTCCGCGAGGACACCAAGAACGTGGCCAGCGCCGAGCCGGCTGCGGAGGAAGGTGACACCCAGAAGACCGATGCCCAGGTACCGGCGGCGACTGCGGAACCCGCTTCCGCCGTGCCCGACGAAGGCCGTGTGGTGATCCAGCCCGGCAACAATCTGTGGCGCATCTCCAAGGTCATCTACGGCGACGCCACGAAGTACACGCTGCTCTATCAGGCCAACCAGGACCAGATCCGAGATCCCGACCTGATCTACCCCGGCCAGGTCTTCCGGACGCCCGATGTGGTGCCGCCGGAAACCATCGATCCCGAAGCCCGCGACCCTCTGACCGCCGAACCCGCGGCGCAGTGACCGGATCGCCAGAGCGGGTGAAAGCGTGAGCCGCAAGACACGCGCAGATACGAGCACGCCATCACGGTCGGATGGCGACCAATGGGCCATTTTGCGGGACATGATGCCCTATCTGTGGCCGGCCGGCCATCCGGGCCTGAAGGCCCGGGTGATCTTCGCCATGGTTGCGCTGGTGCTGTCGAAGGTCGTGACGGTGGCGACGCCCTATGCCTTCAAATATGCCACCGATGCGCTGAGCCCGGCAGCCGGTGCGGCCGCCACGGCCGCCACCGTGGTGCTGTTCTTCGTGCTGGCCTACGGCTTCGGCCGCATCATGATGGTCGCGCTCGCGCAGCTGCGCGATGCCGTCTTTGCCAAGGTGAGCCAGCGCGCGGTTCGGGTGCTGGCGGTCCAGACGTTCCGGCATCTCCATGCCTTGTCGCTGAAGTTCCATCTCGAGCGCCGCACCGGCGGACTGTCGCGCATTGTCTCGCGCGGCACCATGGGCATCGACACGGTGCTGCGCTTCTCCCTGTTCAACACCATCCCGACCATCCTCGAGATCGTGCTGGTGGCGGGCCTGCTGGTCTGGTCTTTCGGATGGAGCTATGCCGCCGTCATCGTCATCACGGTGATCCTCTACGTCTGGTACACCTATGCCGCCACCGAGTGGCGGATGAACATCCGGCGCACCATGAACGATGCCGACACCGACGCGAACACCAAGGCGGTGGACAGTCTTCTCAACTTCGAGACGGTGAAGTATTTCGGCAACGAGGAACATGAGGCCGAACGCTTCGGCCGCTCGATGGAAACCTACGAAAAGGCGGCGATCAAGACCTGGGTGTCGCTGGCCGTGCTGAACGCCGGGCAGGCGCTGATCTTCTCTATCGGCCTCACCATTGTCATGGTGATGTCGGCCCTTGCAGTTCGCAACGGTCAGGCCACGGTCGGCGACTTCGTGCTGGTCAATGCATTGATGATCCAGCTCTACATGCCGCTGAACTTCATCGGATCGTCCTATCGCGAGATCAAGCAGGGCCTGATCGACGTGGAGCAGATGTTCCAGCTGCTCAAGGTCAATGCCGAGATCAAGGACAAGCCCGGTGCCACGCCGCTGAAGGTTGCGGAAGCCGAAGTAAGTTTCGACACTGTGAGTTTCGCCTACGACCAGGAACGGCCGATCCTGCGCGACCTGTCCTTCACCATTCCGGCCGGCAAGACGGTGGCGATCGTCGGACCGTCGGGGGCCGGCAAGTCCACGGTGTCGCGGCTGCTCTACCGCTTCTATGACGTGACCGGGGGCCGCATCCTCATCGATGGCCAGGACATCGCCGGCGTGACGCAGAAGTCTCTGCGTGCGGCAATCGGAATGGTGCCGCAGGACACGGTGCTGTTCAACGACACGATCCGCTACAACATCCGCTACGGCCGCCCCGATGCGACGGATGCCGAAGTCGAGGCGGCGGCGAAGATGGCCCAGATCCATGATTTCGTGATGAGCCTGCCCAAGGGCTATGACTCGCTGGTCGGCGAGCGCGGACTGAAGCTCTCGGGCGGCGAGAAGCAGCGCGTCTCCATCGCGCGGACCATTCTCAAAGGACCGGCCATCCTGATTCTCGACGAAGCAACGTCAGCCCTCGACAGCTTCACCGAGCACCAGATTCAGGAGGCTCTGAAGAAGGTTTCCGAGAACCGCACCACGCTCGTGATTGCCCATCGCCTGTCCACCGTGGTGGATGCAGATGAAATCATCGTGCTCGACAAGGGAATGGTCGCCGAGCGTGGAACGCACGAGAAGCTCTTGCGCAAACAGGGCATCTATCACGCGATGTGGAACCGCCAGCGCCAGGCTGACGAAGCGCGCGAGATACTCAAGCAAACCGAGGAAGTGCCGCTTGAAGGCAGCTTCCGCGCGAAGAAACCGGTCACGCGCAAGCGGGTAACCACTTGAATACCGTGATTGGCGACCGGGCATTAATCCTGCCGCTGGGTTTTCCGTCTTGGTCCTCGAAAATTCGAGACAAACTGGACGGTGATTTCCTTTCGTTTACATTTTTCCATCATGGTGACCTCATGACTCGGGGGTAGTCATGCAGCCGGCGAAGTCCCGCAAGAGGATCTGGCCGGAACGGGGATGGTGACGGCCCGGTGGTGGAACGCCGGGCCGCACGCCACGAGTGATCTCTCCGGCCGGACGCCCTTCCGCACAGACGCTATGCAAACCGCCGCGACCGCGCTAGATGAGCCCCATGTCCATCGTCAATTCCATTACCGCGGCCCTGGTGCCAATCCATCGCGAAGGCTACCGCTTCATCGCCATCTTTGCGGCGGTGACCCTGGTGCTGTTCTGGCTTCACCTGCCGACACTGGGCTGGGTTGGCGTCCTACTCACGCTGTGGTGCGCCTATTTCTTCCGCGATCCCGAGCGGGTGACGCCCATGCGTCAGGGGCTGGTGATCTCGCCCGCGGACGGCCGCATCAGCGCCATCGAGTCCGTCGTTCCCCCACCCGAGCTTGACCTGCCGCGCGAACCCGTGACCCGCATCTCGGTCTTCATGAACGTGTTTGACGTTCACGTGAACCGTTCGCCGGTCGATGCTGCGATCACCCGAATCACCTACGTGCCCGGTGCCTTCCTCAATGCCGAACTCGACAAGGCCAGCGCCGACAACGAGCGGCAGGCCCTGACCCTCGATATCGGCGAGGGGAGGCGCATTGGCGTGGTGCAGATTGCCGGGCTCATCGCGCGCCGCATCGTGAAGTTCGTCAATGAGGGCGACCGGCTGGCCGCAGGGCAGCGGTTCGGTCTCATCCGTTTCGGCAGCCGGGTCGACGTCTACCTGCCCAAGGGAGCTGTTGCCCTGGCCTGTGTCGGCCAACGTGCCATCGCCGGCGAAACCGTCCTTGCTGACCTGGCCTCGTCCGAAGGCGAGCGCAGCGGCCGCCTGGCATGAGCGAGGCTCCGTCTGAGCCGGCTGCTGCGCGGCCGGGCCGTCAAGGCCGCTTCGTCCCTGTTCGCTATCTGCTCCCCAATCTGATCACGCTTCTGGCCCTGTGCAGCGGCATCACGGCCATCCGTCTTGCGGTGGAAGGCCGGTACGAGCTGGCGGTCGCAGCCGTCATTTTTGCCGTCGTGCTGGATGCGCTGGATGGCCGCCTCGCACGCTTTCTGAAGGGGACGTCGCGCTTCGGGGCCGAGCTGGACAGCCTTGCCGATTTCGTGAACTTTGGCGTGGCGCCCGCCTTGCTGATCTACATGTGGTCGCTCAACGCGTTGCGCCCGGCGGGATGGGTGATTGCGCTGATACTGGCCATCTGCTGCGCCCTGCGCCTTGCCCGCTTCAACGTGGCGCTCGACGATCCGGACAAGCCGGCCTGGTCGGCCGGCTTCTTCACGGGCGCGCCCGCGCCCGCCGGGGCTGGGCTCGCGCTGCTGCCGATGTATCTGGGCTTCCTCGGGTTCGTCGGCGATGGCCATGACTATGCGGTTCTTATTGCGCCATATATCGTCCTTGTCGCCATCCTGATGGTCAGCCGCATCCCGACCTTTTCCGGCAAGACCATGGGCAAGTCGATCCGGCGCGAAATGGTCCTGCCGATCCTCGGCCTTGCGGCGCTGGGCATCATCATGCTGGTGACCTATCCGTGGCACCTGCTGACCGTGTTTGCGTTTGCCTACCTTGCGATGATCCCGGTTGGCATCCGGTCCTACCGCAGGCACAAGGCGCAGGACCGGCTTCAGGTCGAAAAAAGCCTCAAACCGTGAAGCAACTTTTGGTTGCCGGCATTGCGCGCTGAGCTGGCGAGAATGCTGAAACGACAGTATTGTGAAGTTCCTTCGAGCAAATGATCTCTGCCTGGGCTAGACTCGAAACCGGGGCAGTCAAGGGGATCGCTTAGCGTGTCGGCTTCGGCTTTCAAGCAGTCCAATGGCGTTGCAGAAACCCACTCGCTGCGCATGCGGCTCCGAACGGTGACGCAGACCGATCATGATCGGCTCGAGAACCTGATGGAGTCCCTGGACTTCGCCGTCACGCTTGAGAACTACACGTCACTCCTGCTTCTGCTTCTCGGCTTCCATCGGCCTCTCGAAGCTCGGCTTCTTGAACTTGATTGGAGCGAGACCGGCTTGAACCTGAAGGAACGGTGCAAGAGCCACTTGCTGGTTGCCGATCTCGCTCATCTCGGCCTTGATTCAGATTCCATCGCGCGCGTGCGCAACTGTCCACACTTGCCGTGTGCCAGTACGATTCCAGAAGCGGTCGGCATTCTTTACGTTCTCGAAGGCTCGACGCTTGGCGGGCAGCTGATCAGCAGAAGAATCAAGAGTGAACTGGGCGTTTCAGAGGTGTCAGGCGGCAGCTTCTTCTTGGCTTATGGAGGAAGGACTGGCGAGATGTGGAGAGGCTTCATCGAGGTTCTAGAGCGCCATGGTGGTGACGCGGCGACCGTCGAGACTTCCGCTTTGCAGACCTTCCAGCGCCTCTCGGCTTGGATCGAAAATTCGGACGCCGGAAAGCAATGTTGACACTTGAATTGCCATGAACGGGTCAGATCCAGCTTTTGGCATCGTGACCATTGATAACTGCGATCGGGAGCCCATTCGCATCCCTGGGTCAATTCAGCCGCACGGCGCGCTGCTTGTTCTCAGCCGCGATTTGCTCGATGTCGTGCAGGCTGCCGGTGCCACTATGCCATTCATCGGCATATCGCCAGCCGAACTCCGCGGTCGGAGCATTCGCGAACTCTTCTCCGTCGAGCTGATCGCCCATCTGGAGAAGAACGCCGCAGCCGCCGCTGATCCGTCCAAACCTACGAGGGCGTTTCGATTTGATGCTTTCGACGGAAGCGGAACTATAGGTGTGACAGCCCTTGCTCAGGGTCCGCTGCTCATCCTCGAACTCGAGCAGCTGAAGGGCGAGGCATTGTTCGACCCGCTTTCGCTGGTCCAGAGTATGGTTCACAACATGCAGGCAATTCACGGCAGCCTTGCCAGTTGCCAGACGGCTGCTGAGCAGGTCAGAGCCGTCAGCGGCTTTGACCGCGTGCTGGTCTATCGCTTCCTCTCGGATGGTGCCGGTGAAGTTGTTGCGGAATCGGCTGCGGAGGGCCTCGAACCCTATCTCGGGCTAAGGTATCCCGCCTCCGACATTCCCCGCCAGGCCCGCGAACTTTACCTTCAGAACTGGCTCCGCATCATTCCCGACGCGAAGTATCAGCCGGCCCCGCTTCACCCGGATGTGAATCCCTTTACCAGTCTGCCACTGGACATGAGCCAGTTGGCGCTTCGCAGTGTCTCGCCAGTACATCTCGAGTATCTTCGGAACATGGGCGTTCGTGCGTCCATGTCGCTTTCGCTCATCGTCGAGGGGCGACTCTGGGGTCTCATCGCCTGTCATCATGCATCCACGCATTTTCTTGACCACGAGCGCCGGGTGACGCTCGAGCTGTTCGCGCAGATGGCGTCCTACATTCTCGAAACCAAGATTTCTGCCGAAGAATTGTCAACGCGCAAACGGGCCTCGGAGCTGCACGACGCGATGATTGCCTCGTTGTCGGGAGAAGACGATCTGGCCCGGGGGCTGATGCTGAATCAGCCCAATCTGCTCGACTACATACATGCCGGGGGGGTCTGCGTTTGGATGGATGGCCGAATTGCCAGTCTTGGCAGGACTCCTTCCAAGAATCAGGTCAAGGATCTCGTTGCCTGGCTCAGCGAGAATGTGGTCGAGGGGGTATTCCACGCGGACGGGCTGCCGCTGATCTACCCGCCGGCAGTTGAGTTCAAGGATGTGGCAAGCGGCATCCTCGCGCTCTCGGTGTCGCGTGTTCCAAAGGATTATGTGGTGTGGTTCCGTCCGGAACTCATCCGTACAGTCGTCTGGGCGGGCAAGCCGGATAAGGAGATATCAGACACCGGGAGCGGGATGCGCCTTTCGCCTCGCAGGAGTTTTGCTGCATGGGAAGAGGAAATGCGTCTCAGATCGGAGCCTTGGAGCAGCACTGACGTCAGTACGGCGGTCGCTCTTCGGCAGTCGCTTCACGAGGTGGTCCTCCAGAGGATCGATCTCATTGCGCGCGAGCGGGAGGTGGCGCGTGCAAGGCAGGAGATCCTGCTCGCGGAACTCGATCGACGAATTCAGCAATGGGAAGCTACTGCGCAGGAGTTGAAGGCGGAGGGGGATCGCCGCGCCCTTGTCGAGGCTGAGCTTTCGCAGGTTCTGCGGCGAACTGTCGTGGAACAGGAGAGCGAGCGGCAACGGATCGCGCGGGAATTGCATGACAGTCTCGGGCAGTACTTGACCATCATGCAACTCAGCCTGGACGAACTCGCGAGGAATGCGGAGTCCTCTCAAGATGTCGTCAGCGGCGTGATGCGACTGAAGGAGGTGGCGACTTCGGTTGGACAGGAGATCAACCGCCTTGCCTGGGAGATACGCCCGACAAGCCTGGACGATCTCGGTTTGCAGACCGCCGTGGAGCAGTTTCTTGAGGAGTTGCGCGAGCGCAGCGGTCTTGCAGTCGACCTGTACCTCAGGCTCAAGGGCCGCCGGTTGCCATCGGAGACGGAGACGACGCTCTATCGCATTCTGCAGGAAGCAGTCACGAATGTGGTGAAGCATGCCGGTGCCACGCGAGTCAGCGTGATCCTTGAAGCCGGCGAAGAGGATGTCCGGCTCATCGTTGAGGACAATGGCAGGGGCTTTGATCCGGAGGAGCCTGGACGCGACAACAAGCCGTCCACTCGGCTTGGACTTCTCGGTATCAGGGAGCGCCTCGCGTTGGTGAAAGGCCGCTTGGAAATCGAGTCGGGATATGGCAGGGGAACAACACTGATCGTGACAGTCCCGCTGTAGGTTCCCTTAGGATGCTCGCCAAGAACCTGGATATCGTGCTTGCGGATGATCACCCTGTGGTGCTGGCAGGCATCAAGTCTCTGGTCATGTCACACGATGATCTCAGGGTGGTGGGCGAGGCGAAGGACGGCCGGATTGCCCTCGAAATGGCTACGGAGCTGAAGCCGGACATTGTCGTCCTGGACATTTCGATGCCGGGACTGAAGGGCACGGTCCTCGCCGAAAAGCTGCGCGGATCCTGCCCCGATTGCAAACTCGTCGTTTTGACGGTTCATGAAGACCGCGGCTACTTGCGTCAGCTGCTTGAGACCGGAGTGAGCGGTTACCTCTTGAAGAGATCTGCCGCCGAAGACCTTGTAAAGGCTTTGCGAATTGTCGCCGCTGGCGGCATTTACATCGATCCCGAAATGACGTCGAAGGCCTTTGGCGAGAACGCGCAGGATGCCTCGACGCTCCGAACCGGGGAAGGCGCCGACCTCAGCGCCAGAGAGATGGAAGTTCTGCGCCTTCTGGCCGAAGGATACAGCAACAAGGCTATTGCGGCCCGACTCAATATCGCCGTCAAGACCACCGAGACCTACAAGGCGAGGGCATTCGAGAAACTGGGCTTTCAAAACCGTGTCGAACTCATTCGATATGCGGCGAGCCGGGGGTGGCTGGAAAAGCCGTAAGGAATTTCCCGGACACTGTCGGGGTATTTCACGACATGGAATGGCTCTAGTCCTGACTATCTCTCTGAAGAGGCTTCGATAAACGTGATGTTCGACGCGCCGGTGCTGTCGAACCTTGGAGTCTTGCGAAAGGCGTACCGTGCCGTCGAAAGAATGGGTTCGCGATGTCGCAAGGGTCTTTACTGCCAACCGTCCGCTGCATGCTGCGTGGGTGCAGGCCGCCAGCATGAACTACAGCATCGCGGGTATCCCGACCGGCGCAGAAGTGGAGATTCAGGTATTCCTGGTCAGCCGGCTGGACTCCGATGCCGTTCATCTGGCGCAGTGTTTCGAAGAATCCCGTTATCACATCAATGTGCGATGGATATCGGCAAAGAGATCCGCTTGGCGAGATCTGTGCGTCTTGCTTGAGTGTCAAACCCCGGTACTGCCTTCCATCATCGTGCTGAGTTTTGCGGACCTCGGGCAGTCGCTCTGGGATATTCTCTTCAGAGTTCAGAGCGGCATGAAGGGGCGCTACCTGGAATACATCATAACCGGCGTTCCGCCTCGTGAACAGGATCGGCCGGAACGCAAGCACATGAATGTCACATTCCTTCCGGCTCTGGATAGCCTGTCAAGTCTGGTCCAGTAGCTGGCAGCTGCCGAGTCGGAAGTCAGCGCAGCACGCGCGCTAGGTCCGCAATCAGATCTTCGCCATTCTCGATTCCCACGGAAAGCCGGAACACGCCGTCGCCGGCAAACTCGCGATACCGCGCAAGCGCCGCGGCATCGTGGCGGAAGGTCGACTGTTGGATGTCGTCGGTTCCGATCCAGCAGATCAGGCTGCGAAGATGGCCGAGCGAGACGGCATAATGGATCACCTCGAGCTCCCTGATCATGCGTGCCGCGATTTCAGGACCCGGCGCCCTGGTCTGGAATGTCATCATTCCCGAGAAGTTCTGCATCTGCCTTTTCGCAATCTCGTGCTGCGGATGCGAGGCGAGGCCGGGATAGAAGACGCGGGTGACGGCGGGATGCGCCTCCAGGAACTTCGCCACTGCGAGTGCCGCCTCCTGATGGGCGCGCATCCGGATCGGCAGCGTGCCCGCGCCACGCAGGATGAGCCAGGCATTGAAAGGCGACATCACGCCGCCGAAGTGAACCGAGGCCTCGAGGTTGAGCGCATCGAGATCCTTCTTGCGGCCGATGACCGCGCCGCCCATCGCATCGCCATGCCCGCCGATGTATTTCGTGAGTGAATGGATCACGAAGTCGGCGCCGAGGCGCAGCGGCTGGGTGGCGATTGGCGTGGCATAGGTGGAGTCCACGGCAACATCGCGCACCCCTTTCTGATGCGCCAGCTCGGCAAGGGCCGCGATGTCGCAGACCTTCATGGTCGGATTGGCCGGAGTCTCCAGCCACAGCATTCTCGTGTTGGGCCGGATGGCGTCGGCCACGGCCTGCAGGTCATTGAGATCGACATAGGAGACCGCGATGCCGAAGCGGGGCAGGGTGTCGCGGGCCAGTTCGGCAATGCCCACGTAGTTCGCCTCGGGCAGCACCAGATGATCGCCGGCGCTGAGCCGGCCGCAGATCAGCGCATGGGCTGCCGCCACGCCCGAGGCGAAGGCAAGGGCCATCTCGCCACCCTCCAGGGCGGCAAGCTTGTCCTCCAGCTGCTTCACCGTCGGGCTCGAGACGCGCCCATAGACGAAGCCGCCATAGTCCTTTTCATCGCGGGCAGAGAAGCCCGTGAGGGTCTCGGGCGCAAAGGTGACGGACATCACGAGATTGGGAGAGGAAGCCCGGGTTGCCGGGTCGATCGCCTCGCCGGCATGGACGGCCACGGTTTCACTGCGCCAGCCCTTGTTTTCGCTCATCAGTTCATCACTTTCTTTACTTGTTCAAGGGCTTATGATGCAGCGCGGTGTGCGAATCCGCAACCGGTGCGAATGCATGGCGGAGAGTCTTAAACGTATGGTGCAATGGGACCAACCCCACTGGAGCGGCCGGCCGAAGGAGCCGCAACGGCGCCCGCCGATCCGCCCCAACAGCTTCGCCCTGATCGCACGTGCGTGCGCGCGCTACAGCATGGCCGTGATGGCCGGGTATCTTGTTCTCGCCATCATCGCCATCGGCTTTGCGCTGGCCACGCTCTCGGTGGACCCGGACAGCCTTCCGCAAGTCACCCTCGATGATCGCACGGCGGCTGCACAGGCCGCGCTCCAGAAGAATTTTCCGGGCATCGATTCCGCCATTCTGGCGGTCGTGTCAGGCGAGAACCGTGACGCAGGACGCGACGGTGCACTCGAACTGGCGACCGCGCTCGGCGGCCGGCCGGACCTCTTTGCATCTGCCTTCGTGCCAGGCACCGGGGCCTTCTACAGCCGCTATGGCCTGCTCTATCTTCCCGCCGCGGAGATCGCCGCCCGCGTTTCCGACCTTATCCAGAAGCAACCGCTCTATCTTGCCGTCAGCGCTGCGCCTGATCTGCAGGGACTGGCAGCCCTGATCTCGGAAATCGGGCGTGCCGTGGAGCAGGGGCGTTCGCCGCCCGGCCTTGCCGGACTGCTCATGGCAACGTCGGACGTGATCGAAGCGGAGGTGGCGGGCGAACCCCGCGCACTGAACTGGACGGAACTTGCGGGGCTGACGCCTGGAAACGGCAGCAGCACCTGGTTCGTCGTCGCGACACCCGTCGCCGGGATGGACAATGAAGCGGCGGCCTTCGCCCGATCGCTGACGGCAAGCGCCACCGGGGTGACCTGGCTGTTTCCGCGGCCAACCCAGGGCGAGCCCCGTCAGATCATCCGCAATTTTGCCGTTCCCGTTGGCCTGGCCATTGTGGTGACGCTGACAGTGCTGCTGGCCGGCATCGGGCGGGTGCGGCTCGCCATTCCACTCGTTCTGAACGCCATCGTCACCGTTGCCCTGGCGGCTGCCATCGCCGCCATCCTCAACGCCCGGCTGGACGGCGTCACATGGTCCTTCGCGGCGGCCGTGGTGGCGCCAGCCCTGCTGCTGTCCTCCATACTGGTGCTGGCCCATATCCAGGCCCGATTGCGCGGGGCCGGCGTGCGCCAGTCGATCATGCTGGCCAGCCAAAGGCGTGGCGGCATGCAATGTGCGGTCGCGGTGATCTTTGCGGTGTTCTGGCTGTCCTGGCTGGTCCGGCAGATTCCGTCGCTGACCGAGTTTGCAGTCGTCGCATTGTTTGGAACGGGCGTCGCGCTTGCGGCCGCGCTGACCCTGGTTCCAGCGGCGCTTGCCGCCTTTGACCAGGACGAAGACGAGTTGCCGCTTCACTGGTTCGATGTCGCGGTGGCCATGCCCATCGGATCGCGGGAACGCAATGCGCTGCAGTTCGGCGCCATGATCCTCTTGGCCGCAGGCGTCTTCTGCGCCGTCTTCCTGCCCTCGACCAAGTTCGGCGAGCGGCTGTCCGGCTTCGTTCCGCCACCCCAGCTGCAGACGCCCGACGCCAGGGGCGCCATTCACGTCCTGACCAAGCCCGGAGATCCGGCGCGCGAAATGGTGGCTACGCTCAGTTCCTTGCCCGAGGTCGGTGCGATCCGATGGGCAGAACTGCTGCTGCCGCCGGAAATCGACCAGAAGATCGCCACCCTGGCCCAGCTTGAAGGTCACCTGCCCAGCGCCCCGCAGCCGCGCGCCGATGGCGTTGCGCAGGAGCTGGCGATGACCTTTGCACAGCTCGAAGGCGGATTGCAGCAGATTGCCGATGGACCTTCGACCGATGACACGCTGCGCGAGGCCGCTCATCGTCTGCGGCGCGCCATTTCGCTGCTCACCAACCCGCAACTGCCTTCGCCGGCCCGCGTTCAGGCCATCGAGGCTTCCCTGTTCTCCGGCATGGAGCCCATGGCGCGAACGGCAGCGGCGCTGACGCAGCTCAAGAAGCCGACTCTCGAAGATCTCGATCCGGCCCTGCGCCGCCGCTTCGTTTCGCCGGAGGGAGAATGGCGCATCGAGGTCATGCCGAAGGAGGGCGTTGGCAGCCTGAGCTTTGCTGCTGCCCTGCGCAAGGTCGCGCCCGATGCGGCAGGCGAACCGGTTCTTGCCCTGTCGCGCAACGAGATCATGCATCACGAAACCGTTCTGGCCTTCGCAGCGGCTCTCACCGGCGCCGTGATCCTGGCCTTCGCGGCGCTGCGCGACCTGTGGCGCTGGCTTCTGGTCCTGCCTGTGATGGCGCTGTTCTTCACTTACGCGGCGGCGGCACTTGCCATCATGAACATGGCGCTGTCGGCGGCAATGCTGGCGGCGCTCAGCTGCGCCGCCGCGGTGACCTCCGCAACGGCCGTGCTGATGGCCGAACGCGCGCGCCTGTCCGGGCCTGAGAATGTGGATCCGCGCGATACGTCGTTTCGCACGGCCTTGCTGCCGCTGCTGGTGCTGGCCGGCGCTGTGGCCCCTTTGGCGCTTTCGGCCAATCCGCCCGTGTCCGACTACGGACTGTCCGCCACGGTTTTCCTGGTCATCGCGACGGCGCTTTGCATGATCTTGATTCCTTCTTTGGGTCAATGGGTTAGGCAGTTGCTCTCGCGCTGAGACTGAAGACTTCCCATGCGCAAACCTGACGCAGCAGGCGACAAGCGTAAGCCTCGATGCTAGGATATGCATGGCGTTCAATGGGAGGTCGCCACGGCGATCGCCAAAACAGGGAGAAGAAAAGCATGAACAAACACATCCGGTCGTGGCTCGCGGGCACGACCATGCTGGTGATGACGGCAACTGGTGCCTTCGCGGAAGTGGTCTTCAACCGCGGCAATTCCGCCGATCCGGAGTCGCTCGATCCGCACAAGACCTCGACCGTCTATGAAGCCAATATCCTGCGCGACCTGTTCACCGGGCTTGACGGCGCAGAATGCCAAGGCCGAAGTCGATCCCCGGCGCCGCCGAAAGCTGGACCGTGTCGGCAGATGGCAAGATCTACACCTTCAAGCTGCGCGCCGACGGCAAGTGGTCGGACGGATCGCCGGTCACCGCCGATGATTTCGTCTTCGCCTGGCAGCGCCTGGTCGATCCCGGCGACCGCCGCCGAATACGCCTACATGCTGGCACCGGTGGTGAATGCCGAAGACATCACGGCCGGCAAGAAGAAGCCCGAGGAGCTCGGCGTCAAGGCCGTCGATGACACGACCTTCGAGGTGCACGCTCAATGCGCCGACGCCCTACTTCCTCGAGATGCTGACCCATCAGGCGACCTATCCGGTCAGCAAGGCCAATGTCGAAGAAGTTCGGCGCCGACTTCATCAAGCCCGGCAATCTGGTCTCGAACGGCGCCTACACGCTGGCCGAGTTCGTGCCCAACGATCACATCAAGCTGGTCAAGAATCCCAACTTCTATCGATGCGGCCAATGTGAAGATCGACGTCGTCAACTACATTCCGACCGAAGACCGCTCCACCGCCATGAAGCGCTTCGAGGCGGGCGAACTCGACATCGAACGACGATATCCCGACCGAGCAGCTCGCCGATCTGAAGGCCAAGTTCGGCGACCAGGTCCGGATCGGGCCCTATCTCGGCACCTACTATTACGCCTTCAAGACCGACAAGGCGCCGTGGGACAACGTCGAAGCTCCGCCACGCCATCTCCATGGCGATCGACCGCGACTATCTCGCCGAGAAGGTCTGGCAGAACACCATGATCCCGGCCTATTCCTTCGTGCCGCCGGGCATCAGCGGCTACGAGACGCAAGACCACGGACTACGCCGAGAATGTCGCAGATCGACCGCGAGGACGAGGCCAAGAAGATCCTCGACCGAGCTGGGCTACGGCCCGGACAAGCCGCTGAAGATGGAGATCCGCTACAACACCTCGGAGAACCACAAGAACACCGCGGTGGCCATCCAGGAGCAGCTGAAGCCGCTCGGCATCGAGGTGACGCTGCTCAACACCGACACCAAGACCCACTACGGCCATCTCGAGCAGCATGGCGACTTCGACGTCGCCCGCGCCGGCTGGATCGCCGACTACAAGGACCCGGAGAACTTCCTGGCCCTCTGCAAGACCGGCACCGGCAACAACTATGCGCGACTATGCCAACCCGGAATACGACGACCTGATGGCGAAGGCCGCCGCCGCCGCGGACGCCGGCGAGCGCATGAAGCTGCTCTCGCGAGGCCGAGGCGATCGGCGTGGCGCGCGACCTCTGCGTCGTGCCGCTGCTCTACTACAGCTACCACAATCGTCGTCTCCGAACAAGCTCAAGGGCTTGGAGGACAACGTCATGGACGTCCATCCCACCCGCTTCCTGAGCAAGGAATAATCCTCAACGCGATCGGGCCGCTCCTGCCGTCGAACGCGCGGGGCGGTCCTGTCCTTGCCAGGCGGTTGTCCGCGCATGCTGCGCTATGTCCTCCGGCGGTTTCTGACCGCGATCCCGACGCTCTTCGTGATCGTGACGATCTCCTTCTTCCTGATGCGCGTGGCGCCCGGCGGACCCTTCAACCAGGAGAAGGGCCTCAATCCCGTCATCAAGGCCAATCTCGAGCGCGTCTATCCATCTCGACGAGCCGCTCTGGAAGCAATACCTGCTCTATCTGCAACAATCTGCTGCACGGCGATTTCGGTCCGAGCTACAATCTGCCGGACTTCACCGTCGCCGAACTCTTCGCGCAGGGCCTGCCGGTCTCGATGCAGCTGGGCGGTTCGGCGCTGGTCCTGGCGCTGCTCGTCGGCGGCTGCTCGGCATCATCGCCGCGCTCTACCAGAACCAGCCGGCCGACTATGCGGTGATCGCCACGGCGACGGCCGGCAGCACCATCCCGACCTTCGTCATCGCGCCGCTGTTCCAGCTCTTCTTCGCGCTCACCCTGAAGTGGTTTCCGGTCGGCGGCTGGGGCGACGGCGCCTTCATCAACAAGGTCGGGCCGGTCCTCACCCTGATGCTGCCGCAGCTCGCGGTGGTGGCCCGCCTGATGCGCGGCGCATGATCGAGTCGCTGCGCTCGCACCACATCCGCACGGCGCGGGCGCTCGGGCTATCCGACTATGTCGGTCATCATCCGGCATGCGCTGCGCGGCGCGCTGCTGCCGATCGTCTCCTATGCCGGGCCGGCCGCCGCGGCCCTGCTGACCGGCTCGATCATCGTCGAGACGATCTTCTCCATTCCGGGCGTCGGCCGCTATTTCGTCGAGGCCGCGCTCAACCGCGACTACACGCTGGTGATGGGAACGGTGGTGGTCATCGCCATCTTCACCATCCTCTTCAATCTCATCGTCGATATGCTCTACGCCGTGGTCGATCCGCGGGTGCGCTATGACTGACGTCGCTCGGCTTCCCGCGCCAGCAGCCGGGCGCTCGCTCTGGGCCGATGCCTGGGCGCGGCTCAAGGCCAACCGGGCCGCGATGGTCAGCATCTACTATCTGATCTTCATGGCCGTGCTCTGCATCGTCGGCCCGTGGTTCACGCCGCATGCACTTCACCACCATCTACCAGGACTATAACCGCGTGCCGCCCAGCCTCTCCGCCTATCCGAAGCCGGAGATGATCGACCAGGCGGTCAAGGACGCCGTGAAGCGCGCGCGCGTCGAACTCGACGGCTGGAAGGAAGAGGGACGGCAAGATTCTCATCACCGTGACCTCGGCCAAGCCCATCGACGAGCGCGATGACGCGCTATATCGACCGCTCCGACGTCTTCGAGAATGCCGCAGGTCGTGGAGAAGTCCGCCGACGGCCTGAAGCTGACCATGAGCGCCGACGATCGAGCAGCAGTATTTCTTCTTCGGCACCGACAATTCGGCCGCGACCTGCTGACCCGCACGCTGATCGCCGGCCGCGTCTCGCTGGCCATCGGGCTTCTTGCCGGGCTTGTGGCGGTGGTCATCGGCGTGCTCTACGGCGCCACCGCCGGCTTCATCGGCGGCAAGACCGACGAGGTGATGATGCGCATCGTCGACATGCTCTATTCGCTGCCCTTCATCTTCTTCGTCATCATGCTGGTGGTGTTCTTCGGCCGCAACTTCGTGCTGATGTTCCTCGCCGTCGGCGCGGTGCTGTGGCTCGACATGGCGCGCATCGTGCGCGGCCAGGCGCTGTCGATCAAGCGGCAGGAATATGTCCAGGCCGCCGAAGCGCTGGGCGTCACCCGGACCGGCATCCTGCTCCGCCATATCGTGCCGAACCTGCTGGGGCCGGTCGTCATCTACATGACGCTGCTGGTGCCGCAGGTGATCATTCTCGAAAGCTTCCTGTCCTTTCTGGGCCTCGGCGTGCAGGAGCCGATGTCGAGCTGGGGCGTGCTGATCTCGCAGGGCGCCAAGAACATCCCCAGCGCCAACTGGCTGCTGTTCTTCCCGTCCTTCTTCCTGACCTCCACGCTGTTCGCGCTGAACTTCATCGGCGACGGCCTGCGCGACGCGCTCGATCCGAAGGACCGCTGAGATGGCCGAGACCATCCTCGACCTCAAGGACATGCGGGTGCGCTTCTCGACACGCTCGACGGCGTGGTGGATGCGGTGAAGGGCGTGAACCTTCATGTGAAGGCCGGCGAGACGGTGGCCATCGTCGGCGAGTCCGGCTCCGGCAAGAGCCAGCTGATGATGGCGGCCATGGGCCTGCTCGCCTCGCAACGGCCAGGCGGCAGGCGTCGCCGACTATCGCGGCACCAACCTGCTCGGCGCTTCCCAAGGCAGAGCTGAACACCATTCGCGGCCGCAAGATCACCATGATCTTCCAGGAGCCGATGACCTCGCTCGATCCGCTCTACACGATCGGCGACCAGCTGATGGAGCCGATCATGCATCATCAGAAGCTGGGCGCCGCCGCGGCGCGGGCGCGCGCCATCGAGATGCTGAAGCTGGTCCGCATTCCCGAGCCCGAGCGCCGCATGGGATCCTATCCCATGAAATGTCCGGCGGCCAGCGCCAGCGCGTGATGATCGCCATGGCGCTGGCCAACGATCCGGACCTGCTGATCGCCGACGAGCCGACGACGGCGCTCGACGTGACCATCCAGGCCGAGATCCTCGAACTCATGGCCGGCCTGCAGCAGCGTCTCGGCATGGGCATGGTCTTCATCACCCACGACCTCAACATCGTGAAGCGCATCGCCCACCGCGTCTATGTGATGCGCTACGGCGAGGTGGTGGAGGAGGGCGAGACGGCAGACGATCTTCGCCGCATCCCGAAGCATCCCTATACGCGGGCGCTGCTGGAGGCCGAACCCACCGGCCGCAAGGCGCCGCCGCCCGCCAACGCGCCGCAGCATTCTCGACGGCACGGACGTGACGCGTGACCTTCAAGATCGGCGGCGGGTTCCTGTCCGGGCCCGCCCATCGTGCTGAAGGCCGTCGACCGCGTGTCGGTGTCGCTGCGGCAGGGGCAGACCATCGGCATCGTCGGCGAATCCGGTTCCGGCAAATCGACCTTGGCGCGCGCGCTCTTGCGGCTGCTGCCCAGCGAAGGGGCCATCCGCTTCGAGGGCCGCGACATCGCCAGGCTCGACAAGGAAGCGATGCGGCCGCTGCGCAAGCGAGCTGCAGATCGTGCTGCAGGATCCCTTCGGCTCGCTCTGCCCGCGCATGACGGCGGGCCAGATCGTCACCGAAGGCCTGCTGGTGCACGAGCCCTCGATCTCCGCGCCGGGAGCGCGACCTGCGGGCCGCGCAAGGCCTTCGAGGAGGTGCAGCTCGATCCCGCGCCTGCGCAACCGCTACCCGCATGAATTCTCCGGCGGCCAGCGCCAGCGCATCGCCATCGCCCGCGCCATCATCCTGAAGCCCAAGGTGGTGGTGCTGGACGAGCCGACCTCGGCGCTCGACCGCCAGGTGCAGAAGCAGATCGTCGAGCTGCTGCGCGACCTGCAGAGCGCCAACAATCTCTCCTATCTCTTCATCAGCCACGACCTTGCGGTGGTGCGCGCCATGGCCGACCACATCATGGTCATGAAGGATGGCGGGGTGGTCGAGCAGGGCACTCCCGACGACGTGATGGATCATCCGCAGGAGGCCTACACGCAGCGGCTGATGGCGGCGGCCTTTGTGAACGACAGCGAATGGCTAGGGGCGAATGGCCAATGGCAGCTTAGTTCTTGCCATTCAGGCATCTGACATCCCCTCCACTCGCCACTCGCCACTCGCCATTCGCTAGATGTCGAACGGCTCGATGTTCGCAAAGGCCGTCCGAAGCGCCTTGGACCACTCGGACGACAGCATCTTGAAATAGGGGTCGTCGATACCGATGCGCTTGACGTGCTCGAACTTGAGCGAACCCGTCTCGTAGGTCAGCATGTCGATGGGCAGGCCCACGCTCAGGTTGGAGCGCAGGGTGGAATTGAAGGACAGCAGGACCATCTTGGCCGCATCCCCCAGTTTCATCTCGTTGCGGGCGACGCGGTCAAGGATCGGCTTGCCGTACTTGTGCTCGCCGATCTGGAAGAAGGGCGTGTCGGGCGTGGCTTCGATGAAATTGCCGGCCGAATAGATCTGGAAAAGCCGCGGCTTCTCCTTGCCGATCTGGCCGGCGAAGATGAAGCTGGCAGCGAAGGCATCGCTTCCGGCGGAAAGCGATTCCCCGTCGATCCTCTTCACGTCCCGGATGGCCCGGCCGACGAGGCGGGCGGCCTGGAACATGGTCTTCACCGTGAACAGGCTCTCGCTGCCCTTCTTCGGCTTCTCCTGGGTCCCTTCGGTCAGCATGCTGACCACGGCCTGGGTGACGGCCAGATTGCCGGCGGTGAGCAGCACGAAGATGCGCTCGCCCGGCTTCGACCATGTGTGCAGTTTCTTGAACTTGCCGACATTGTCGACACCCGCATTGGTCCGGGTATCGGCGGCCATGACCAGGCCTTCGTCAAGCAACAGTCCCACGCAATAGGTCATCGAGTAAACCCCAGCGGAATCGCCTCCTTACTGTTGTGCGATCTCGACGCGGACTTCAACCCTCATCCGTTCGGTATCCCCGCCGCGCCTGGTGCCCCGGATGGGGGTGACGCCGCCGGCGTCGATGCCGCCAGCCACCCGGACATAATGGTCGGTCGGGCACTTGCAGTTGGCGGGGTCGAAGCCCACCCAGCCGAGGTTCGGTACGAGCGTCTCGGCCCAGGCATGCGCGGCCGTCGAGGAGGCCCCGTCGCCGGTGACCAGATAACCGGTCACATAGCGCGACGGCAGGCCGAGGTTTCGCGCCGCGCCGATGAAGATATGCGCGTGGTCCTGGCAGACGCCCCGGCCCTCCGCGAAGGCCTCCGCCCCGGTGGTATGGGCATGGGTCGAACCGATCTCGTAGGCGACCCGGGCGTGGATCTCGCCCATCAGGGCATGCAGGAGTTCCAGCGTGTTGGGGTACTGGCCGGCCACGCGGCTGGCGAGCGAAGCGATGGCCGCGCTGGGCTGGGTGGCCCGCGTCTGGCGCAGGAAGACCGCGTCGGGAGCTGCACAGGTCAGCCCCCTGACGACGCCGGCCGTGTCGCTGACCTCGACGATGCCGGACGCGACGATGCTGACCGGTCCTGTCTGGTTCTCGCAGGTGACGAGGTGCACGCGGTTGCCGAAGCCGTCGAGATAGGTGAGTGCCGCCTCGATGCCCGGCGTGGCGATGGCCCAGCTGACCACCTTCTGCGATGCGAAATCCAGCGGCGTCAGGTGCAGGCGCTGGGCGGAGTAGGCCAGGGGCGTATCGTAGTCGTAGTGGGTTTCATGCAGGACCTGGAGGCGCATGGGCGTCATGGAAAGTTGTAAGTCGTTGCGATGGACGCCGACAGCCTGTTGTTGCTGGCCATGAAGTCCTGCAGGAACTCATGCAGCCCGCCCTGGAAGATCTCGTCCATGCTGCCGTTCTTGAGGCGCTGGTAGGTATCGAAGGCCATCTCGTGGCAGGG
Source organism: uncultured Bacteroidota bacterium (assembly GCA_963744745.1). Lineage (GTDB taxonomy): Bacteria > Bacteroidota > Bacteroidia > Bacteroidales > VadinHA17 > LD21. Next base: position 2,372,021 of record CAVUVD010000014.1, read on the forward strand.
ATAGCGCTTCTGATAGAGCGACTGCAGACCGGCCAGTGCCAGGTTGATCCACTGATAGCTGAACACCAGCGAGCGCGGCATTTCCTCGCGCAGGATGAGGAACTCGGAGACCAGCCATGGCCGGTAGTTGCTGTCGCGGTAGAACCAGCGGTAGGAGCGGTGCGCCGAGACCGAGCGCAGGATCTGTGCCCATTGCTGCATGTCGAGATCGCTGCCCACGTCGGTGGGCTTGGGCAGGAGGATGAAGTACTTCACGTCGAGGATGCGCGCCGTGTTGTCGGCGCGCTCGATGAAGTTTCCGATCTGGCTGAAATAGTAGGTGTCGTTGCGCAGCATGGTGCCGAGCAGGGCGCCACGGAACGACATCACCCGCTGCTTGATCCATTGCAGGAACTCCGGCAGGCGGTCGGCCGTAAGGCTTGTGGGCTTGACTTGCGCCAGCTCGTTCCAGGTCGTGTTGATGCTCTCCCACACGTCGCGGGTGATCGCGGTACGCACGGCGCGGGCATTGTTGCGCGCGGTGCGGATGGAGGTCTTGATGCTCGACGAATTGCGCTCGTCGAAGATCAGGAAGTGGATCACGTCCTTTGCGGTGATGTCGTCATGCAGGCTCTCGTAGGTGAGGTCGCAGGCCGCACTCTGCAGCGTCGAACGCCATTCGTCGCGGTGGCCTTCCACGGCGCCGGGCATCAGCGAGATTCGGTAACCGACCTCGAGGAGGCGCGCCATGTTCTCGGCGCGCTCCATGTAGCGCGACATCCAGAACAGGGAGGCTGCCGTCCTGCCGAGCATCAGTCCTCCAGCACCCAGGTATCCTTGGTGCCGCCCCCCTGGCTGGAGTTCACCACGAGCGAGCCCTTTTTCAGTGCCACGCGCGTCAGGCCGCCCGGCGTGATCCGCACCTGATCGCCCGAGAGCACGAAGGGCCGAAGGTCGACATGGCGGGGCGCCACGCCGGAATTGGTGAAGGTGGGCACCGCCGACAAGGCCAGCGTCGGCTGGGCGATGTAGTTGCGCGGCCTTGCCTTCAGCTTGGCGCGGAAGGCCTCGATCTCCTTGCGTGACGAGGTTGGACCCACGAGCATGCCGTAGCCGCCGGAACCGTGGACCTCCTTCACCACCAGTTCGGGCAGGTGGTCGAGAACATAGGAGAGATCGCCCGGGTCGGCGCAGCGCCAGGTCGGCACATTCTTCAGCAGCGGCTTCTCGCCGGTGTAGAACTCGATGACGTCCGGGATGTAGGTGTAGATCGCCTTGTCGTCGGCGATGCCGGTGCCCGGCGCATTGACCAGCGTCACGCGGCCCGCGCGGTAGAGGTCGATGATGCCGGGAACGCCGATGGCCGAGTCCGGCCGGAAGGCGAGGGGGTCGAGAAAGGCATCGTCGATCCGGCGGTAGACGACATCCACCCGCTTCGGTTCCTGGGTCGTACGCATGTAGAGATAGCCATCGGAGACGAAAAGGTCGCCACCCTCGCAGAGTTCCACGCCCATCTCGTCGGCGAGGAAGGCATGTTCGAAGAAGGCCGAGTTGTGGATGCCGGGTGTCAGGATCACCACCGTCGGCTCGCCCTTGCAGGCAGGCGGGGCCACGCTTTCCAGCGTCTTGCGCAACATGGCGGGGTAATTCTCGACGGGTGCCACGCGATGGCGCGCGAAGAGGTCCGGGAAGAGGTACATCATCGCCTCGCGGTCCTCGAGCATGTAGGACACGCCCGAAGGCGTGCGGCAATTGTCCTCGAGAACATAGAACTCGTTCTCGCTTACCCGGACGATATCGATTCCGATGATATGGGCATAGATGCCGCGGGCCGGGTTCACGCCGATCATCTCCGGCACGAAGGCATCGTTCTGGATGATGATCTCCTGCGGGATGCGGCCGGCCCTCAGGATTTCCTGGCGGTGGTAGAGATCATGGATGAAGGCGTTCAGCGCCCGGACCCGTTGCTCGATCCCGGCCGACAACTTCCGCCACTCGGCGGCGGCGAAGACCCGCGGGATGATGTCAAAGGGGATGAGGCGCTCCGAGGCTTCGCTCTCGCCATAGACCGCGAAAGTGATGCCCTGGCGCCGGAACATGGCCTCGGCCTCCTTCAGGGCATGGGCCACATCCTTCTTGCCCAGCGTCCTGAGCCATTGCTCAATGCGGCCGTAGGGGTCCCGGACGGCTCCCCCTTCACCCTGCATTTCATCGAAGATCCCGGCCATCCCCCGCCCTATGCTGCATTGCAATAAGATGACAATTCAGGAATGCTGGCAAGCGAAACCTGCCGTCCGAGTCAATTTGTTGCAAGTTTGAGCCGAAAATGATAACCGGGGCTATGTGTTTCCACATGACCACCTCTGGCATTCTCCTGCCGGTCTGGACCCGCACGGTCCATGACGAGGTGATGCTGCATTGCGCCAGGATCGGCTTCAAGCCCTAGTTTCTCTCCGTTTTGTAAGTTGAATCAGGCCCTTGCGGGGCCCATTGCTGCATGTTGATTTGGAGAACGAAATGACGATCCACGCCAAGAACATCAATGTCGCCGAAGTTGTGAAGGCCGACATCGAACACCATTTCCATCCCTTTACGGACCACAAGTCATTCCACGCGGAAGGCGGCCCGCGGGTGATGACCCAGGCCGACGGAATCTGGATATGGGATGCCAACGGCAACAAGCTGCTCGACGGCATGTCGGGCCTGTGGTGCGTCAATGTCGGATACGGCCGGAAGGAGCTGGCCGAGGTCGCCTATCGGCAGATGCAGGACCTGCCTTACTACAACACCTTCTTCAAGACGACCACGGTGCCGGCCACCGAGCTGGCCGCCAAGATCTCCTCGGTGATGCCCGAGCGCTTCAAGCACATCTTCTTCACCAACTCGGGTTCCGAATCCAACGACACCATCGTGCGCTTTGTGCGCCACTACTGGAAGCTCAAGGGCAAGCCCTACCGCCAGCACTTCATCGCCCGCACGCGGGGCTATCACGGCTCCACCATGGTGGCGGCAAACCTCGGCGGCATGCAGGGCATGCACGAGCAGGTGGGCACCGAGTTCCCGGGCTTCCATCATGTGCAGCAGCCTTACTGGTATGACTTCGGCGGCGACAAGACGCCGGAGGAATTCGGCCTCGAGGCGGCGGCTGCTGTCGAGAAGAAGATCCTGGAAGTCGGCCCCGACAATGTCGCCGCCTTCATCGGCGAACCGATCCAGGGCGCCGGCGGCGTGCTCATCCCGCCCACCACCTACTGGCCGGAAGTGCAGCGCATCTGCCGCAAGTATGGCGTGCTGATCATCTCCGACGAAGTGATCTGCGGCTTTGGCCGCACCGGCAACTGGTGGGGTTTCCAGTCGCTGGGCTTCGAGCCGGACATCGTTCCGATGGCCAAGGGCCTGTCGTCAGGTTATCTGCCGATCGGTGCCGTGGCCTTCGCCGACCACATCATCAAGGACTTCTTCGAGCTGGGCGGCGAATTCTATCACGGCATGACCTATGCCGGTCACCCGGTCGCCGCCGCCGTGGCCCTCAAGAACATCGAGATCCTGGAGCAGGAAAAGCTGGTCGACCGTTGCCGCGAGCTTGGACCCTATTTCGCCCAGGCCCTTGCCTCGCTGCGCGACCATCCGATCGTGGGCGAGACCCGGTCCATGGGCCTCATCGGCGCCATCGAGCTGTCCAGCAACAAGGCCAAGCGCAGCCGCTTCAAGGATTCCGGCCGCGTCGGCACCAAGTGCCGGGACTACTGCTTCAAGAATGGCCTGATCATGCGGGCATGCTGGGACACGATGGTCATTGCGCCGCCTTTCGTGATCACCAAGAAGGAAATCGACGAACTCGTGCGCCTTGCGCGGGTTGCCCTTGATGCAACCTATGCGGATGTGAAATCCGAGATGGAGTGAGTTAGGATTTATCGAGCGAATTCGCCGACTGCCGTGATGGGGGCCTGACTGGGTCCGGGCGGCAGCCGGCGCACCAACCGGCACCAGAATACGCCAGAGAGCGACGTGCCAGACAACACCTCAGAGGGGTAACAAACATGAGTGCTTATCGTCCGAAGTTCCGGCCGAACCGGCGCATGGTGCTGAAGGGCACTGCTTCGCTGGCCGCTGGCCTCACCATCCTCCCGCGCTTCTCGATGGCCGAAGAGGAAAAGAAGCTCAACTTCTACAATTGGGATACCTATATCGGCGAGAACACGCTCGCCGACTTCAATGAAGCGACCGGCATCGAGGTGCGCCTCGATCTCTTCGCCGACAATGACGAGCTCTTTGCCAAGCTCAAGGGCGGCAACCCCGGCTATGACGTCATCGTTCCGACCAACGACAATCTGGAACGTATGATCAAGGCCAACATGATCATGCCGCTGGATCACGCGAAGATCCCGAACATGGCCAACATCGACGAGCCCTTCAAGGATGCCGACTTCGATCCGGGCCGCAAGTTCTCGATTCCCTACATGTGGGGAACGCTGGGCATCGGCTACCGCAAGTCCAAGGTGGCCGAGCCGGTCGACAGCTGGAAGATCCTGCTCGACTCCGACCAGTATGCCGGCAACATCGCGCTGCTGGGCGACGCCTCGAACTGCCTCGGCGCCACGCTGAAGTACCTCGGCTATTCCTGGAACTCGACCAACATCGAGGAACTGAAGAAGGCCGAAGCGCTGCTCATCGCCCAGAAGAAGAACATCAAGGTCTTCGCCGACGACAACGGCCAGGATCTTCTGGCTTCTGGCGAAGTGGATGCCTGCATGGAATGGAACGGCGACATCAAGCAGGTCATCACCGAAGACGAGGACCTCGCCTATGTGGTGCCGACCGAGGGCTCGCTGCTCTGGCAGGACACGCTCGCTATTCCGGTGGGCGCGCCGCATCCGATGAATGCCCATGCCTTCATCAACTTCGTGATGGGTGCAGAAGAGGGCAAGCACATCGCCGAGACGATCCTCTACGCGACCGCCAACAGGGCCGCCAAGGATCTCATGCCGGAAGATTACCGCAACAATCCGGTGATCTTCCCCTCAGCCGAGATCATCGCCAAGTGCGAACCCGGCCTCTATCTCGGCGAAGAGGCCACCAAGGTCCGCGACGAGATCTGGACCAGGGTTCTCGCGGCCTGAGCCACAACGCTTCGCGACGGGCGGCGGGATCATCCGCCGCCCGGTTTTCCTTCCCTGACTGATCATGGTCAAGAGCCTGCATCCGCCACGTCTGCCGCTGGAAGTGTTGCAGAACTTTCTGCTTGACCGCTACGGCCTGACGGCAGCGTGGCAGCCGCTCGAGGGCGAGCGGGATCAGAACCATCGCCTCACCGTCGAAGGCGGGCGCTCCTACGTCTTCAAGCTGTGCAATCCGGAGGAGGGCGATGCCATCATCGCCTGCCAGGCATTGCTGCTGGAACACATCGCCCGCAGCGATGTCGCCTTGCCGGTGCCGCGCCTCATCCGCGACCGGAACGGAGAGGCTCTGCCGGTGCTTCCCTTCGATGGCCGGGCCTATCCGGTCATGCTGCTGTCCTATCTGCCCGGCCATGTGATCGGGGAGGCCGACCTTTCGGCGGCCGCCTTGCGGCGCCTGGGCGAGATGCTCGCGCAACTCGGCGTGGCGATGCGCGGCTTCATTCACGGCGCACCGGCCGGAAGGCGACTCGTCTGGGACACGCAGCATGCCGGCGACCTGGCGGACCATGTCGAGGGTCTTCTCCCGGAAGACCGGCCGCTGGCGCGCGAGGTCCTGTCCACGCACCGGGTGCTGACCGTGCCGAAGCTTGCGAAGCTGCGCAGCCAGATCATCCACGGTGACATTCATCCCTACAATACTCTCATGGCCGACGATGCAACGATCACCGGCCTCATCGACTTCGGCGACCTCGTGCATGCGCCGCTGGTGCAGGATCTGTCCAACGCCGTCTCCGATTTCCTCTTTCCAGGCCGCGATCACGCCGCCACCATCTACGAGATGGTGCGGGGGTATTGCCGGGCCGCGCCGCTGGACGAGGCGGAAACCGAGGTGATCCTCGACATGATCGAGGTGCGCCTGCTGATGACGGCGCTGGTCGAGAGCCTCAAGGCGAGCATGGGCATTTCTCCGCAGGGCTATTTCGGACAGTTCAACAGCCGGGCCATTCCGCTGATCCGCGAGCTGAGGGCCATCGGCCGCGACCGCCTTCATGCGACGATCCGCCGGGCGGCCGCCTTCCCCCCGGCAGCAGCAGCGCCGCAATCCGGAGATATCCTCGAACGCCGCCGCCAGGTCATGGGGCAGAAGCCTTACGTCTTCTACGATCCGCCGCTTCACATGGTGCGCGGGGACGGCATCTGGCTCTTCGATGACACCGGGCGGCGCTTCCTGGACTGTTACAACAACGTGCCATGCGTGGGGCACTGTCATCCCTATGTGACCGAGGCCATTGCCCGGCAGGCGCGGAAGCTCAACACCAACACGCGCTATCTGACGGATGAATCGATCAACTATGCCGAACGGTTGATCGAACTCTCGCATGAGAGCCTTGGTGCCGTTGTCTTCGTGAACTCCGGCAGCGAGGCCAATGACCTGGCCTGGCGCATGGCAAAGGCCTGGACGGGCAATCGTGGCGGCCTTGCGATGGAATTCGCCTATCACGGCGTCTCGGAAGCCATCGATGCCTTCTCGCCCTCAAATGCGCCTGCAAGCTGGAACGCACCGCATATCCGGCTGCTTGCGCCGCCGGATGACTATCGCGGCCCTTACCGGCGGGGGGAGCCGGGACTGGCCGAGGCCTATGCGGCCATGGCCGATGCACCGATTGCCGCGCTGCGGGAGGCAGGCTTCGGCCTGGCCGCCTTCATGACCGACTCCGCCTTCATGACGAACGGCATCCTCGATGTCGCGCCCGGTTATCTGCAGGCGGTTGTCGACCGGGTCCGTGCGGCGGGCGGCCTGTTCATCGCCGACGAGGTGCAGTCGGGATATGGCCGCATGGGCACCCATTTCTGGGGCCACCGGCATCATGGCGTGGTGCCGGACTTCATCACCATCGGCAAGCCGGCGGGCAACGGATACCCGGTCGGTGCGGTGATCACCCGTCACGAAATTCTCGAGAACTTCCTCAGGAATGGGCCGTTCTTCTCCACCTTCGGCGGCGGCAATGTCGCCTGCGCGGCGGGGATCGCAGTGCTCGACGTGGTGCGCGACGAAGGGCTGGTTGAGAATGCCCGCGTCACCGGCGCCTATTTCCGCGAAGGGCTCCGCAGCCTGATGCAGCGCCATGGCCTCATCGGCGATGTGCGGGGCGTCGGCCTCGCCACCGGCGTGGAACTCGTGCGCGACAGGGACAGCCGCGAGCCGGCCGACCGGGAAACCTCGCGTCTGGTGAACCTGCTGCGTGACGAGGGCGTGCTGATGGGGAGCGAAGGAAAGCTCGGGAACATCGTGAAGATCAGGCCACCGCTGGTGTTCTCGCGGGAGAATGCCGAATTCGCCGTTGCAGCGATCGATCGGGCGCTCGCCCGGCTCTGAGGCACAGGCGGGTTGCCGAGGCCCCTCGGCCTGGGCTAGGTTCAAGAAAAAACCAAACGGGGAGAGGGCGGATCTTGGAGAGCTGGAAGGAAAACCGAAACGTCTTCTGGACGTTTGCTGCACCAGGCACGTTCTGGCTTCTGGCCTTTTTCGTCATTCCCCTCGCGTTCCTGTTCTTCATGTCCTTCGGCGAGAAGGCGGTGATCGACGGGCAGGTTTCGATCACCGAGATCGACATCACCGGCACGCTGTCCAACTATCTCCGCGCCTTCGACCCGGTCTTCCTCAAGATCATCTGGAAGTCGATCTGGGTCAGCGCCCTGGCGACGGCGCTCTGCCTTGCAACCGCCTATCCCATCGCCTTCGGCATCTGCTTCGCACCGCCCAAGTGGAAGCCGCTGCTCCTGCTGCTCGTCATTCTTCCCTTCTGGATCAACCTGCTGATCCGCACCTATGCGCTGATCGCGGTGTTTCGCCGGCAGGGCTATGTCAACAGCGTGCTGGGATGGGTCGGCCTCGGCCCCTTCGACATGCTGAACAATGATTTCGCCGTCATCACCGGCCTCGTCTATGTCTACATGCCCTTCATGGTGCTTCCGCTCTACGCCACCATCGAGCGTCTCGATCGCTCGTTCCTGGAGGCCAGCCTCGACCTCGGCGCCTCGCAGTTCCAGACCTTCATGAAGGTCACGGTTCCGCTTACCATGCCGGGCATTATCTCCGGCATCATCCTTGTCTTCATTCCGTGCCTCGGATCCTTCCTGACGCCGGACCTGCTCGGCGGTACGGACTCGCAGATGATCGGAAATGTGATCGAGCGGCAGTTCAAATCCGCCAATGACTGGCCCTTCGGCGCCGCCTTGTCCTTCCTGCTCATGTACGCCACCTTCGGCGCCCTGGCGCTGCGCTGGCTCTTCTCCAGGAACAGCAAGGGAGTGGATGTCTGATGGCCGCGCAGCTGAAACCGGGGCAGGGGCCTCTCGACTACGGCAACCGTCTCTGGCTCAAGGTGCTGTTCGCCGCGATCTTCTTCGCGCTCTACATGCCCATCATCACGCTGGTGGCCTTTTCCTTCAACACCGACAAGCGCGGCATCGTCTGGCGCGGCTTCACGCTGGAGAACTACACCAAGGCGTGGAACAACGTCTCGCTGCAGGAGGCGCTGATCAACTCGCTGGTCATCGCCTTGCTGGCCACCATACTCGCAACCATCATCGGCACGCTCGTCGCCCTGCTGCTCTGGCGCTTCCGTTTTCCGATGAAGGGGGCCTACGAGGGCTTCATGGCGCTGCCCATCGTCATCCCGGAAATCTGCATGGGCGTGGCCTTGCTGATGTTCTTCGTGAACACGGGCATGATGAATGCTGTGGTCAACATGCCATGGCCGCTCAATCTGTCGAACATCGTGATCGCCCATGTCTCGTTCTGCTTCCCCTTCGTCGCGGTGGTGGTGCGATCGCGCCTTGTCGGCTTCAACCGGCAACTGGAGGAAGCCTCGAAGGATCTTGGCGCCAGCGAGTGGCAGACCTTCTGGAGCATCATCGTGCCCTACATGAAGCCCGGCCTGATTGCCGGTGCCTTGCTCGCCTTCACACTGTCGCTGGATGACTTCGTCATCACCTTCTTCACGTCCGGGCCGGAAACCGTCACCTTCCCGGTGAAGGTTTACTCGCTGGTGCGCCGCGGCGTTTCCCCGGAGATCAACGCAGCGTCCACGGTGCTGATCGTGATCACCGTTATCGCCACCGTCATCGCAATGAAACTCCAGGCTCCCGAAAAGTCGGGTAAGGGCTGAACCATGACCGAACCCATCGTCTCCATCCGCAATGTGTCCAAGAAGTTTGCCGGCGGCGTCATCGCCGTCGACAACATCTCCTTCGACATCGACCAGAACGAGTTCTTCGCGCTGCTGGGGCCGTCCGGCTGCGGCAAGACCACGCTGCTCCGGATGATCTCCGGTCTCGAGACGCCAACTTCGGGGCAGATCATGATTGGCGGCCAGGACATGGCGCTGACGCCGCCCAACAAGCGGCCCACCAACATGGTGTTTCAGTCCTATGCGGTGTTTCCGCACATGACAGTGGAGCAGAACGTCGCCTATGGCCTGAAGGTCACCGGGGTTGCGCCCGACGAGATCAAGCGCCGGGTGGCCGAAGGCCTCGAGATGGTGAAGCTCACCCACCTTGCGGAACGCCGGCCCGACCAGATGTCGGGCGGGCAGCGCCAGCGCGTGGCCCTTGCCCGCGCGCTCGTGAAGCGCCCCAAGGTTCTGCTGCTCGACGAACCGCTTTCGGCGCTGGATGCCAAGCTGCGCGACGACATGCGGATGGAACTCACCCGGTTGCAGGAGACGGTCGGCATCACCTTCATCATCGTCACCCATGACCAGGACGAAGCGCTCTCCATGGCCAGCCGCATCGCGGTCATGGAGAAGGGCGCCGTGCAGCAGATCGCCACGCCGGTCGAACTCTACGAGCATCCGAAGAATCGGTTTGTGGCGGACTTCATCGGCAAGGTGAATCTCATCGATGCGACCGTCACCGGCCAGAAGGGCAAGGCGATCACCTGCGATGCAAAGGGACTGGGCAAGGTGGAACTGACGAGCGCGTCGCAGGTTGGCAGCGCGATCGCCATTGCGGTGCGGCCCGAGAAGCTGAAGATCGGCAAGACCGAACCCAAGTCCGACAAGATCCTGAAGCTGCAGGGCAAGGTGCGCGATGTTGCCTATTACGGCGACACAAGCCACGTGGTGATCGAAGGCAAGGACGGGCTCGACCTCTCGGTCAATGTCCAGAATGAATCGCGCGAAGGCGGCTCCGGTGTTGAACGCGGCCAGAAGGTCTGGGTGCACTGGGCCCCGGAAGATTCCATCGTCCTTACGGAGTAGCGGATGTCACTCGAGATGAAGAACATGTCCTCCGTTCCGGGGGACAGCGCCTTCCGGCGCGAGAATTTGAAGGGAACGCAGTGGGAGCCGACCTATGCCGGTGCGCTCTCCTTCATGCGCCGCAAGTATACGCGCGACCTTGCCGGCGTGGATATTGCCGTCACCGGTGTGCCCTTCGACCAGGCGGTATCGCACCGCTCCGGCACGCGCATGGGGCCGGAGGGCATCCGCAAAGCCTCTGCCGAGAATGCCTGGGGCCCGTTCTGGCCCTGGAACTTCGATCCCTTCGAGACGCTCGCGGTCATCGACTATGGCGACTGCTTCTTCGACTGGGGCCGCAAGGAGGATTTTCCGGTCACGCTCGAGAACCACGCTGCCGGAATCATCGGCTCCGGCGCCGAGATGATCACGCTGGGCGGCGACCACTACATCACCTATCCGCTGCTCAAGGCCCATGCGAAGAAGCATGGCCCTTTGTCGCTCGTCCATTTCGACGCGCATCGCGATGTCGAGCCCGATGACGGCGGCCGCATCGATCACGGCACCATGTTCGGTTACGCCGTCCGCGAAGGCCTCATCGATCCGAAGCGCTCCGTTCAGATCGGCATCCGCACGGTCTTCACCGGAGAGCGTACCTATGGCTTCCGCATCGTCTATGCTGACGAGGTGCATGACAGCTCGGCCCAGCAGGTGGCCGATATCGTCAGCAAGGTGGTGGGCACCAACAAGGCCTATCTGACCTTCGACATCGACTGCCTCGATCCCTCGGTCGCGCCCGGCACGGGTACGCCCATTCCGGGCGGCCTCAGTTATCACCAGGCCGCCTCGATCATGCGCAAGCTGACCGGCATCAACTTCGTCGCCATGGATCTCGTCGAAGTGTCGCCGCCCTATGACCATTCCGAGGTCACCTCTGGTGCCGCGGCTTCGCTGATCATGGAATATCTGTGCCTGCGCGCCTGGCAGCGCGGCGCGCGGTCGGTGCCGATCCCGGAATGAGGCCTTACGTCCGGCCGCCCAGCGCGCGGTCCTTGTTGCGAATTGCGTAGCCCGCCTGCTGCGGCCATCCGGCATAGACGGCATCGCCGCCATCCAGCTCGTGCTGGGCATGAAGAGCCCAATTGGGATCTTCCAGCGCCTGCCGCGCCAGTGCGATGAGATCGGCGTCGCCTGCAGCGAGGATCGAACTCGGCCTGCTGCGCGGTTGTGATGAGCCCGACGGCGGCGGTGGGAATCTCCGCACCACGCCGCACGGCGGCCGACAAGGGAACCTGATAGAGCGCGCCCACCTGCGGCTTGGCGCCATCGAAGCCGCCCGACGAACAGTGGATGAGATCGACGCCGCGCGCCTTCAGTTCCTTCGCATAGATGATGCTGTCCTCCACCGTCCAGCCGCCGTCGATCCAGTCCGTGGCGGAGATACGCGCGAACAGCGGCTTGTGTTCGGGCCACACGCCGCGGACCGCTTCGGCCACCTCGAGGGGAAACCGCATGCGATTGGCCAGCGACCCTCCGTAGGTGTCTGTGCGCCTGTTGGCCGCCGGCGAAAGGAACTGGTTCAGCAGATAGCCATGGGCCGAGTGGATTTCGATGACGTCGAAGCCCGCCGTCCCGGCCCGCCGCGCGGCCGCGACAAATCCGTCGCGAATTCGGGCGAGGCCCTCTGCGTCCAGGGCTTCGGGCATCTTGTAGCTCGCCGCATGGCGCTCGGCGCTGGGCGCAACGGGGGTCCAGTCCTCGAAGGCAAGCGCAGCCTTTTCGGCGTCCGTCTCGTTGAAGCTGCCGCGCCAGGGCAGGGGCGAAGACGCCTTGCGCCCGGCATGGGCCAGCTGAATCCCGGCTGCCGCTCCGTTGGCATGAAGGAAATCGACGATCCGCTTCATCGGCGCGATCTGGGCATCATCCCACAGGCCGGGGCAGGCATAGGTGATGCGGCCTTCGGGTGTCACGCCCGTGGCCTCGACGATCACGAGGCTGAACCCGCCAAGCGCGAAGCGGCCGAGATGCACGAGGTGCCAGTCGTTCACGGCGCCATGCCGCGCCGAGTACTGGCACATGGGTGCCACGATGGCGCGGTTCTTCAGGGCGAGGCCGCGCAGTGTGAAGGGCGAGGACAGAAGGTTCATGTTCAACTCAAGGCATCGCGAATGCGGTAATAGAGCATGGCAGCCACCAGGATGGGCGTGCGGATCGGGCCGCCGGGGAAGGGCAGGTGCTTGATGCGTGCGAGCAGGTCGAAACGCTCGGCCGTTCCGCGGATCGCCTCGGCCATCAGCTTTCCGTAGAGTCCGGCAAGTGCCACGCCCTGGCCGGAATAGCCATGGGCATAATAGGTGGTGGGCGACAACCGTCCGCAGTCGGGCATGCGGTTGGACGTGATGGCGATATAGCCGCCCCAGGCATAGTCGATCTTCACATCGCGCAGCTGCGGGAAGACCGCCGTCATCCGCGGCCGCATGTAGGCGCCGAGGTTGGGCGGCTCCAGCGTGGAGTAGCTCGCGCGGCCGCCGAAAAGCATGCGGGTGTCGCGTGTGAGCCGGTAGTAGTCGACGATGAAGTTGGTATTGGCCACCGCTTCGTTGTCGCGGATCAGGGCCCTTGCGCGGTTCTCGCCAAGGGGTTCGGTCGCCAGGATATAGCTGCTCACCGGCATCACCCGGCCATAGAGCTTGGGCACGGTGCGGCCGAGATAGGCGTTCCCGGCAATGATCATGTACTTGGCCGAAACCTTGCCGCCTGCGGTGCGGGCCCAGGGATTGCTCCCGGTCTCGACGTCGAGGACGCGGCTCTTCTCGTGGATTACGGCCCCAGCCGCGACCGCGGCGCGGGCCAGTCCCAGGCAATAGTTCAGCGGATGAAAATGGCCTGCGCCACCCTCGCGCAGCGCGCCGTAGTAGATCCGCGTGCCAAGGCGTTCCTCGAGTTCGGCCTTTGTAAAGATCCGGGTGTCGGTGTAGCCCAGCGCATCATACTCGTCCTTCCATTCCTTCAGCCCGTCGAACTGTCCCGGCTTCGGAATGGCATGGATGTAACCCCAGACCAGGTCGCAATCGATCTTGTGCTCGGCGATCCGATCGACGATCAGCCGCTTCGACTTCTTCGGCGAGGTCGAAGCACTTTCGCGCGTCGTCCTTACCGAGCTGCGCCTCGATCTTGCCCTGACCCGACGAGAAGCCGGTGCAGATCTGACCGCCATTCCGGCCCGAAGCCCCATAGCCCACGGTTTCGGCCTCGAGGACCACGACCCTGTAGCCGGCCTGCGCCAGTTCCAAGGCAGCCGACAGGCCGGTGAAGCCCGCACCGATGATGCAGACATCGGCGTTGACATCTCCTGCAAGGGCCGGGTGATTGCTATGTGGGGTTGCAGTGGCCTGATAGTATGAAATTGCGTCAATGGACTTCGGCATGATGGAAAATGCTTTAGTTTCCCCCCTTTGATCGGTCAAGCTTCCGGGCTAAATTGCCGCTGCTTAACAACCTATGGATTATCATGTCTCAGTCCCGTTTCGAGGAATGGCTCGGCGAACACAAGATCAGCGAGGTCGAGTGCCTCGTGGCCGATATGAATGGCACGGCGCGCGGAAAGATCCTGCCGCCGAAGAAGTTCCTGAAGGGCAACAAGTCCCGCGGCCTGCGCATTCCCGAGGAAGTTTTCACGCTGACCATCAACGGCCGCTACACACAGGATACCAAGGCCGTCAGCGACAGCGCCATCGACATCTACATGCAGCCCGACTCGGACACCATCCGCTTCGTGCCATGGTATACCGAACCGACCGCGCAGGTGATTTGCGACGCCTACCACCTCGAACGACCGGCCGGTGGATATCTCGCCGCGGCATGTCCTGAAGACGCGTATTGCGACTCTACAAGGAACAAGGCTGGCGGCCGGTCGTGGCGCCGGAACTGGAATTCTACCTTGTGAAGAAGAACATCGATCCCGACTATCCGCTCGACGCCGCTGTCGGGCGGTCGGGCCGCAAGGAGCCGGGCGGCCAGGCCTATGGCATCGATGCCGCCAATGATTTCGATCCGATCGTCGAGGACATCTACGACTATTGCGAAGCGCAGGAGCTGGACGTCGATACGCTCAGCCACGAGAGCGGGCCGGCACAGCTCGAAATCAACTTCAACCACGGCGATCCGCTCGAGCTTGCCGATCAGGTCTTCCTGTTCAAGCGCACCGTGCGCCAGGCTGCCCTGAAGCACGACATGTATGCCACCTTCATGGCCAAGCCGCACGAGAACGAGCCGGGCTCTTCGATGCACATCCATCAGTCGGTGATGGATATCAAGACGGGCAAGAACGTCTTCGCGGGCCGCGACGGCAAGCCGTCCAAGGCCTTCCTCAATCACATCGGCGGACTGCAGCGCTATCTCGCCGCCGCGCTCTCGCTCTGCGCGCCCAATGTGAACTCCTACCGCCGCCTGGTGCCGGACTCCGATGCGCCGACCAACGTGCACTGGGCCATCGACAACCGCACCGTCTCGCTGCGCGTGCCGTCCTCCGATCCCTCGAACCTGCGGGTCGAGAACCGCGTGCCCGGTGCCGATGCCAATCCCTATCTCGCCTTTGCGGCATCGCTGGCCTGCGGCTATCTCGGCATGACGGAGCGCATCAAGCCGACCGAACCCGTCGAAGGTTCGGCCTATCGCTATGCCCATACGCTGCCGATCAGCCTGGATGAGGCGCTCGACAAGTTGAACTACACCAAGTCCCTGAAGATGGTGCTCGGCGAAAAGTTCGTCGAAGCCTACATGGATGTGAAGTTCGAGGAGATGCAGCATTACCGCCGCGTCATCAGCTCCTGGGAACGCGAGTATCTGCTGCTCAACGTGTAGTGTCGAAGTCTCCGGCGCGTTGTATCATTTGCGAATCGCGGCTGGTCAGTGAGGGATTGATGCGCGGGTTGCTGTCTCTTGTCGTCGTCTTGGTCTTGACGGTCTGCGCGGGCACAGGCCCTGCGCTGGCCGGCAAGGGCAGCAGCAGCGCGCCGCCCTACGAGGAAATCCAGGCGGCTGTCTACGAGATCCTCGCCCGCGACGAGCGCATGCCGCTGCCGCTGGAACGCATCCGCGATGCGCTGATGGCTCACTACATTCGCGACGAGGGCACCATCTACTGGGTCGGCACCGGCCGCATGACGCCCTTCCTGCAGCGCCTTGCCGATGCCGAGAGCGACGGGCTCAATCCCGCCGACTATCCGGTCGACGGCCTGATCGCGCTGCGCGACTCGATCGAGCCCGATGATCGCCTTCGCCGCCGCCCAGGCCGAGCTCTATTTCTCGGCCTTCTTCGTGGCCTATGCGGCCGACCTGAAGATCGGCCGCCTGACGCCGCAGAAGGTCGACCCGCACCAGTTCCGCAATCGCAAGACCATCGATGTCCTGCGGGTGCTGACCGATCTCAAGACCCAGCGCGATCCCACCGCATTTCTCGATTCCTTCGAGTCGAAGAACCCGCATTACATCGCGCTCAAGACGCATGCTGGGGCTCTATCTCGCCATGGCCAAGTCGGATGTCTGGCCGGACGTCCCGCAGGGCGAAAACATCAAGCCGGGCGGCAGCGATCCGCGCATTCCCGCGATCCGCGAGATCCTGATCCTGGGCGGCGATCATCCCGGCGGCGGCAGAGGCGAGACCTATGACCCGGTGACGGTCGAGGCCATGCAGAAGTTCCAGAAACGGCACGGGCTCGAGGCCAAGGGCCTCATCGGCAAGCAGACCGTCGTGGCCCTCAATGTTCCGCCGGACGAGCGCGCCCGGCAGATCATGCTCAACATGGAACGCTGGCGCTGGATGCCCGAGGAGCTGGGCGACTATCACTACACGGTCAATCTTGCCGCCTACGAACTCTATGAGGTGAAGCAGGATGACATCATCGACCGCATGGATGTGGTCGTCGGTGCGGTGGCGACGCAGACGCCCGAGTTCACCGGCGAGATGACATATGTCGAGATCAATCCGACCTGGACCGTTCCCTATTCAATCGCCACCAAGGAAATGCTGCCCCGGCTGCGCAGAGAATCCCTCGGCCTATGCGGCGGATTTCGACGTCTTCAACAACGGCAAGCTGACCTCCTGGAGCGGCATCAACTGGAACGCCTATGGACCGGGGAAGTTTCCCTTCACCTTCCGCCAGCATCCGGGGCCGAAGAACGCTCTGGGCAAGGTGAAGTTCATGCTGCCTAACAAGCACAACATCTATCTTCACGACACGCCATCCAAGGACAAGTTCCTGCAGACGGCGCGCGCCTTCAGCCATGGCTGCATCCGCCTGTCGCGGCCGATCGACTTTGCCTACACCGTGGCTGGCGGCATCGCCGGCTGGAGCAAGGCCAGGATCGACGCCGCCATCGCCGCCGGCAAGACGGTACGTGTGCCCTTGCCACGCAAGATCCCGGTGCACCTCATCTATGCCACGGCCTTCGAAAGCCCGCTCGGCATCGAGTTCCGCCCCGACGTCTACAGCCGCGACCGCAAGCTCTATGCCGCGCTCTTCGGCAAGCCCGCCAGCTGAAGGTCCGGTCAGCCGCCCGTCTTGAGGCGCTTGATCGCGGCCTCGGCCGAGAGTTCGCCCGCCGCAAGGGCCTTGCGGTACCAGCTCAACGCCTGGTTCTGATCTGCCACGGACGCGGCCGAGCCAAGCGCTGCAATGACGTTCGGATCATAGGTCCGCGCCACGCCCATGGCCCCTGCAACTGCGCCGAGCGCGTAGGCCTGCTCATAGATCCTGCGGGCCATTTCGACTTCGCCGGCTGCGAGCCGCATGTCGCCTTCCTTCAGCAGCCGGGCTGGAGCGGGGACCACAGTGGCTGCAGCCTCCTGGCTGACCGGCGCATCTGGAAGGATGACAGCCTGCGGCGACGGCGAGGTTGAGACTTTGAGGATGGCCGTGTCCGGCGGCGCGGAGGCCGGCTGGATCGTCGGGGTGCCGTCGCCGATCTGGACCTTGAATTCCTTGATCGGCGTCACGAGCTCGCCGGTCGAGGGCGCGAATCCCGCCACGGTCAGGTCGAAACTGCCCTCTTGCGGCGAGGTCGTGACGAGGCTGACGCCGGAGAGTTTCGCGTGCGGCAGTTCCCAGGTGTTGTCGGCGGCCTTGGTGCCGGCCGTCAGATAGGCGTTTTCCGGAACGCCCGAGATCTTGAGGATCAGGTCCTGTCCCTCGAAGGCCGGCTCCGCAGACAGGGCCAGCGGGATCTGGCTGTTGGCTTCCCCCGCCGCGTCGTTCACAGTGAGTGTCGCGATCGGGATGGTCTTCTTGGTGATCACCGTTTCGGCGGCCGCAGCCGGAGCGGCTGTCGCCGTCACCAGCTTCGGCAGGTCGGCCATGGCCTGATCGGGCTGGCCGGACACAGGCGCAGCTTCGGGCGCCGTCATTGCAGAGATCATCGGTCCTGCCTGCGATCCGATGAAGCCCGCACCGCCGCCTGCTACGATTGCCGCCAGTGCCGCGATGACATAGGTCTTGCGCAGCAGCGAGGGATTGGCGGAAGGCGCTTCCATTGCCCGCGCGGTCGCACGGGCTTCGAGCTTGGCGCCGAATTCGAAGTTCCGGGGCGCCATGGGAAGGCGCCGCGCTTCGGTCTTGGCTGGCGTTTCCGGTCGGCGCACCGGTTCGGAGTCGGGCGCAGGGCGGCGCAGTCCTTCCACCGTTTCCCTTTCGAAGATCCACTGCGGATCGGGGTGGACGCTCTCGTCCTCGGTTTCAGAGACGGATTCCGGCCATTGCTGGGAATTGTTCACTGCATCCCTCCTGCGTGATTGGTCTCCGCTGTTCCCGGAGTCCCGATTGCCCATTCCGCCGTCGGAGCGGACCCTGATCCGCGAATGTGGCATGGGCCGGGCAAAACTGTGACACTTCGGGTACGGACGATTCGCGAAGAAACGATGGATTTCGGCGCCAACTCCTGCTGGACTGGCACCATCAGCGAGGGGCAATGCGGGCAATTGACGAGGCCATGGCCAGGATCCGGGGACGGAAGCTCCGGCTGGTCATGCCGGAGGGCGGTGATGAACGCATCCGGATGGCGGCGCAGCGGCTTGTGTCGGAAGATCTCGCACGTCCCATCGTCTTCTCCGAGCCGGATATTCCAGAGGCCGATGGGCGGCACATCGCATTGATCCGTGCACGGCGTGAAAAGCTGACCGATGCCATGGCGGCGCGCCTGCTGAAGAAGCCGCTCTATCGCGCCGGGGCGATGGTTGCCGCAGGCGAGGCCGAGGCCATGCTCGCCGGTGCGGCGAATCCGACGGCGCGCGTCATCGAGGCCGCGCTCATGACCATCGGGTTAGCCCCCGGCATTTCGATTCCGTCGAGCTTCTTTCTGATGCAGTGGCCCGATCGGCGCCTGATCTTTGCCGATTGCGCGGTCAATGTTCAGCCTACGGCCGAGGAACTGGCGGCCATCGCGCGGGCCTCGGCTGAGAGTGCAAGGCGCGTGCTGGGCGAGACGCCGCGCGTGGCGCTGCTCTCTTTCTCGACCAAGGGCAGCGGCAATCATCCGGATGCGGACAAGGTCGTTGCCGCGCTCGCGCTGGCCCGCGCGCAGGCGCCGGGCCTGCTCATCGACGGCGAGTTGCAGGGCGATGCCGCACTGTCGGCGGCCGTCGCCGCGCGCAAGATGGCAGAGCCGGGGCCTGTGGCCGGTCAGGCGAATGTCCTCGTCTTTCCCGATCTCGATGCCGGCAACATTGCCTACAAGCTCACGCAATATCTGAGCGGGGCGCAGGCCATCGGACCGGTGCTGCAGGGCTTCGCCAAGCCGGTCTCGGACCTGTCGCGCGGCGCCAGCGTCGATGACATCGTGGCGACGGGATCGCTGCTCCTCGCCATGTCGACTGCAGCAGAAAGACGATAGAGCGGCGCTCAGCCGAGCAGTGACGTCACATCCCGCGCGATGGTGCGTTCTTCGTCCGCGGGAACGATGTGCACATGGCTCGCCGGAACCTTCAGCCACGCCAGATGCGCCAGGATCTTCGCGCGCACCGGCGCGGCATTCTCGCCCACGCCGCCGGTAAAGACGATGGCGTCGAGGCCGCCCAGCGCCGGCGCCAGCGATGCGGCGTGGCGCGCAGCGGAATAGCAGTAGTAGTCCACCGCCTCGCGCGCCTCCGGACGCCCGCTCGCCAGGAGCACGCGCATGTCCGGCGAGATCCCCGACAGGCCCAGCAGGCCGCTCCTGCGGTAGAGCAGGTCTTCCAGCTGGTCGAGCGAGAGATGGTCGTCGCGCATGAGGGCGACGAGCACGCCCGGATCGATCGACCCGGTGCGTGTGCCCATGACCAACCCGTCTGCGGTCGAGAAGCCCATGGTGGTGGCAACGCTCCTGCCTTCGAGGATCGCGCACATGGAGGCTCCCGATCCGAGATGCGCGGCCAGCAGGCGCCTGGGCAGCGGCTGTCCGGTGAGCCGGGGCAGGGCCTCGACCACATGCTGATAGTTCAGGCCGTGGAACCCATAGCGGCGATATCCGCGGTCGAAGTAGTCACGTGGAATGGGCAGCCGCGTTTCGAGCTCCGGTTGGGTGGCATGGAAGGCCGTGTCGAAGCAGGCGATGTTGGGAACCTCGGGCGCCACGCGGCGCATCTCGCGCAGGACACCCATCCCGAAGGGGAGATGCAGCGGGGCCAGCGCGCGCAACTGTTCGAGGTCGTGCTGGATCGCATCGTCCACCGCCACGGGCGCCACGTAGCGAGTCCCGCCATGCACGATGCGATGACCGATGCCATCGAACAGCGCCGGCTCGTGGCCCTGGTCCGAAAGCCATTCGGCAGCCACGAGCAGGGCTTCCGTCGGCGTCGTCACTTCGGGCACCTCGCGGACGGCCTGTCCGTCCTTCTCGAGCCGGGGCTTCGAGCCGATGCCCGAAACCTGACCCTTCACCAGCAGCGCCAGGCCCGGGCCAAAGACCGCGAACTTCAACGATGACGAACCGGCATTGAGGACGAGGATCTTCATTCATCCGTCTCCGGCGCGACTCCGTGTGGACGACGCCGTCAGGTGGGGGCCTTCACGTCGGTATGCTTGTACTTCTCGAGAACGCGGCTGGGATACTTGAGCGCATCGCGGCGGAAGGGATCGCCCAGTTCCTGCGTCACCATCACCTCGATCACCGTGGTCTTGCCCTTCTTCTGCGCGTCGCAGGCCTTGTCCAGCGCCTCGCCGACATCGCCGAGATTGTCCACCGTCACGCCTTCCGCGCCCAGCGAGCGGGCAACCTCGGCCCAGCTCGGGTTCTTGAGGTTCACGCCCAGGAAGCGGGTGTCGTAGAAATCGACCTGGTTCTTCTTTTCGGCGCCCCACTGCTTGTTGTGGAAGACCACGGCGGTCACCGGAATGTCCTCGCGCACGCAGGTCAGGATCTCGCCGAAGCTCATGCCCCAGGCGCCGTCGCCCACATAGGCGACGGCCGGGCGGTCAGGGGCCGCCACCTTGGCGCCGATGATCGAGGGCAGCGCATAGCCGCAATTGCCGAAGCTCATGGCGGCGAACATCGAGTTCGGCTGGTTGAAGCGCAGATAGGAATTCGACACCGAGCAGATATTGCCGATGTCGGTCGAGACCATGGCGTTCTTCGGCATGGCCTTCTCGAGTTCGCGCAGCATCTGGCGCGGATGCATGTAGGGCGATCCCTTGGCGATCTCGAGCGACCAGGCATCCTTCTCCTGCGTCCAGTCGTTGAGTTCCTTTTCCCAGGCGTCCTTCTCGGCCTTGATGCGCTTCTTGCGCTCGTCGGCATTCGCGGCGCAGGCGAGCTTGCGGTTCGCCAGGCGATAGGACAGCGCCTTGGCGGCCTCCTTGGCGTCGCCCACGATGCCGACCGAGATCTGCTTCACGAGGCCCAGCATGCGTGTGGTCGCTGTCGATCTGGATGATCTTGGCGTTCTTCGGCCAGTAGTCGAGGCCGTGCTGCGGCAGGGTGCCGAAGGGTCCAAGCCGCGTGCCGAGCGCCAGCACAACGTCGGCTTCCTTGATCAGCTTCATGCGCCGCCTTGGAGCCCTGGTAGCCCAGCGGTCCGCACCACAGCGGATGGTCGGCAGGGAAGACTGTCATTGTGCAGATAGGAGTTCACCACCGGCGCATTGAGCTGCTCGGCCAGCGCGATGGCTTCCTTGGTGCCGCCCGAGAAGAGCACGCCGCCGCCGGCCACGATGACCGGGAACTTGGCCTTGGCCAGCAGGTCGGCCGCCTCGTCGAGGACTTCGTCGGCGCCGGGTCCGCGGGCAATGCTTGCGCGGGGTCGGGATCTCGTAGTCGGCCTCGCCATAGAAATTGTCGCGCGGAATGTTGAGCTGGGCCGGGCCGCGCTCGCTCATGGCCATGTCGAAGCAGCGCGCGGTCAGTTCCGCCATGCGCGGATGCTTGGAGACATGGGCCTGGTATTTGGTGATCTTGGAGAAGATCGGCAGCTGCTCGGTCTCCTGGAAGCCGCCGAGGCCCATGGTGGCGGAGCCGGTCTCGGGCGTGATCACCACGACGGGCGAATGCGCCCAGTAGGCGGCGGCCGTCGAGGTCACGAAATTGGTGATGCCCGGTCCGTTCTGCGCGATGCAGACGCCATGGCGCCCCGACACCCGCGAATAGCCGTCGGCCATGTGGCCCGCGCCCTGTTCATGGACGGTCGGAATGAAGCGGATGCCCGGCGGTCGGAAACAGGTCGAGCGCGTCCATGTAGGCGGACCCGACGATGCCGAAGACATCCTTCACGCCATAGGCGACCAGGGTTTCGACGAAAGCTTCGGAAGCGGACATTCTCGGCATGGCGGCCTCATACTCCTGACGTTGGGATCATGAGGACCTACGCTAGCATCTGGCACCATGGGAGCGCCAGTTCCGCCCAACCCATCCCGCCAGCTGGACTTCAGAAAGTCTTGATGCTCTTCCGGCTCATGGTGAAGCCGCGGCCATCGTCGCGCCGGCAGGTCAGGCCGGTTTCCGCGGACTTGCACTGGAACGGTCCCATGACCCAGGTCTTGCCATAGGCAAAGGTGCCGCCGCCGCAGCAGGAGGCATCGCCAACGTCATTGTAGCGCTTGGCCTTGCCTCCGGGGCCGAGAATCACGCGCACGTAGCTCGGCTCCACGCGGTCGCAGGAAAGTTCGGGGCCGCCGCCGGCGGGCTCATAGGTATCGGTTCCGCCCTCCGGCGTATAGACGCAGCCGATATTGCCGGACGGCAGGCTGAACTCGATCTGGCCCTGATCGTTGGCCGTGAAGTCGGACGCAAGGGCCGGCGCGGAGAACCAGAGAATCGCGAGGCCGAAGATGCTGGCACGGATCATGATGAACCTCCTCATGTTCCGTCATGTGTGGACCGCCCGACATGAACGCCGCTTGAACGGCTATTTGAGTTCGATCTCGATGAAGGCATAGTCCGTGTCATTCGCATTGATCACATCATGCTCCACTCCCGCCGCGCGGAAGTAGGGAACGCCCTTTTTCATTTCGGCCTCCGCCGGACCGTCCTTGGTCTCGAGGCGCAGCTTTCCGTCCATCAGCGGAACCACGACATAGTCATGGCCATGTCTGTGCCAGCCGGTATTGGCCCCCGGCGCGAAGCGGTACTCGGTGACGATCACCCGGTCGTTCTCGATGTGGACAGTGGCCTTCGCGGTGCCGGTCATGGTGTCGCTCCCTTGATGGTCTGACGTCGTCACGATGCGTCGGAAGACCCTTGGTTGTCATCAGGGACGAACTGTAATAATGTAACAAAATGTCCTTTCCCGAACCTCATCATGATCATGCCGAGTGCACGGCGGATCTTCTGGCGCGGGCCGAACGCACCTGCGAGCGGCGCGGCTCCCGCCTGACCGGGCAGCGCCGCGAAGTCCTGAATTGCGTGGCGCGCAGCCACGCCGCCGTCGGCGCCTATGACATCATCGAGCGCATGGCGGAGCACGGGCCGCGGCCGGCCCCGATCACTGTCTATCGCGCGCTCGATTTCCTTCTGGCGCATGGGCTCGTCCACAAGATCGAGAGCCGCAATGCCTTTGTTGCCTGTTCGCATGCCCATGAGGGCCAGCCGGCGGCACTCCTCATCTGCGAGGCCTGCGGACTGGTGTTGGAGCTGGATGCGCCGAACGTCTTCAAGGAACTGAAGGTGGCCGCGGCGGCGCAGGGGTTCAGCGACAAGCATGCCATGGTCGAGGTCTCGGGACTCTGTGCGGCCTGCAAGGTGGCGGCGTGATGTTGAAGGCGCATGACGCCGTCCTGAGCGCGCGAGAGGCTACACTCGAAATTGGCGGGCGAAAGATTCTCGATCGGGTCAGCATGGATGTGCGGCCGGGCGAAATCGTCACGGTCATTGGACCCAATGGCGCGGGCAAATCCACGCTGGTCCGCTGCATGCTGGGCCTGCAGCCGCTCACCTCGGGGCGGATCATCCGCCGTCCTGGCCTGCGCGTTGGCTATGTGCCGCAGCGCTTTCCGCTCACGCCGAATGTCCCGCTCGATGTCCGGCGGCTGCTGACGCTCACCATCAAGGCCGGCGACGCAGAGATCGAAGACGGCCCTGCGCGAGACGGGGATTGCCCACCTCGCTTCGGCAAGCATCACGCGGCTCTCGGGCGGCGAACTGCAGCGTGCCCTCCTGGCGCGCGCCCTGCTGCGCAAGCCCGAGCTTCTGGTGCTC
Organism: uncultured Bacteroidota bacterium; assembly: GCA_963744745.1. Lineage (GTDB taxonomy): Bacteria > Bacteroidota > Bacteroidia > Bacteroidales > VadinHA17 > LD21. The sequence continues at coordinate 2,396,022 of CAVUVD010000014.1, forward strand.
GACGAACCCGTGCAGGCCGTCGATTTCATGGGCGAAGCCCGCATGTACGAACTCATTTCCGAGATCCGCAAACGCCATGGCTGCGGTATCCTCATGGTCAGCCACGATCTTCACATGGTCATGGCCGAGAGCGACCATGTGATCTGCCTCAACGGGCATGTCTGCTGCGAAGGCGCGCCCACCAAGGTGCAGCAGGACCCGGAATTCGCGCGGCTGTTCGGGCCATCCGCCGCCCGCATGATCGCCGCCTACACCCATCACCACGATCATGACCACGAAAGCCATGATCATCATCACCATCATCATGACCACCGCCATTAGCCGCAGTTCCCAAACGTCGGTCCGGGCGGATCGCGACAGGCACGTGCATGCTTGACATCCTCGCCGAGCCCTTCTTCCGGCGCGCGCTGCTGGCCGGCCTCGGCATCGCGCTGGTTGCCGGCCCCGTCGGCTGTTTCATCGTCTGGCGGCGCATGGCCTACTTCGGCGAGACCCTGGCGCATTCGGGCCTGTTCGGTGTCGGCCTCGGGCTTCTTCTGGGCTTCAGCCTCACCTTGGGTGCCGTGGCAACGGCCATCGCCGTGGCATTGCTGCTCATGCTGCTGAAGCGGCAGCGCGCGCTCGCCACCGATACATTGCTGGGCATCCTGTCGCATACATCGCTGGCACTGGGCCTGATTACCGTGGGACTGGTCACAGGAGCCGCCGGCGATCACATGGATCTCCTCTTTGGCGACATCCTGACGGTGAACACGCGCGACGTCTGGATCGTCTGGGCCGGGGGGGCGGCCGTCCTCGCGGTGCTGGCCTTCCTGTGGCGCGACCTCATTGCCATGTCGGTCCATGAGGAACTGGCCCAGGCCGAGGGCGTGAAGGTGCAGCGGGTCGAGCTTGGCTTCATCCTGCTCATCGCGCTGATGACGGCCATCTCGATGAAGATCGTGGGGCTGCTGCTGATCACCGCCTTGCTCATCATCCCGGCCGCCGCCGCCCGCCGGGTTGCCCGCAGGCCTGAAACCATGGCGGTGACGGCCGGGGCGATTGCCGCTGCGGCGGTGGTCATGGGCCTCATGGCTTCGGCGACTCTCAATGCCACGTCGGGACCGGCCATCGTGCTGTCGGCCGGACTTCTCTTCGTCTTGACCTTGGCGCTTCCCCAGACCAATTAGAAGCCCATGAGCTATTCAGCAATCAGCGTTCGCCGCACGTCCATCCCGGTGAAGGTCGGGCACGTGACCGTGGGCGGCGGCGCCCCCGTGGTGGTGCAGTCCATGACCAACACGGACACCGCCGATGCCGAGGCAACCGCCCGGCAGACCGCCGACCTTGCGCGCGCTGGATCGGAACTCGTGCGCATCACCGTCGATCGTGACGACTCCGCCAGGGCCGTGCCGCACATCCGCGAGAAGCTCGACCGGATGGGCTGCAACGTGCCGCTGGTGGGGGACTTTCACTATAATGGTCACACGCTGCTCAACGACCATCCGGCCTGCGCCGAAGCCCTGGCCAAATACCGCATCAATCCCGGCAATGTCGGGTTCCGCGAAAAGAAGGACCGCAACTTCGCGATGATGGTCGAGACGGCGATCAAGTTCGACCGGCCGGTTCGGATCGGCGTCAACTGGGGTTCGCTCGATCAGGCATTGCTGACGGAACTGATGGACCAGAATGCCAAGTCCGCAACGCCGCGCGACGTGCGCGAGGTCATGCACGAGGCCGTGGTGCAGTCCGGCCTCCTGTCGGCCGAGCGTGCCATCGAGATCGGCCTGCCGAAAAACCGCATCATCATCTCGGCCAAGTGTTCCGAGGTACAGGATCTCATCGCGGTCTACCGCTCGCTCGCCGCGCGCTGCGATCATGCGCTGCATCTGGGCCTCACCGAGGCCGGGATGGGGTCGAAGGGCATCGTCGCCTCGACGGCGGCCCTTGCCGTTCTGCTGCAGGAGGGCATCGGCGACACGATCCGGATTTCGCTGACGCCCGAGCCCGGCGGTGACCGCAGCCGCGAAGTCATCGTCGCCCAGGAAATCCTCCAGACCATGGGGCTGCGCGCCTTTGCGCCGATGGTCATTGCCTGCCCGGGCTGCGGCCGCACCACATCGACGGTGTTCCAGGAGCTGGCGCAGGATATCCAGGGCTATGTGCGCAGCCGCATGGCCGACTGGCGGCGCGACTATCCGGGCTTCGAAACCCTGCAGCTTGCGGTGATGGGCTGCATCGTCAATGGACCGGGCGAATCCAAGCATGCCGACATCGGCATCTCGCTGCCGGGCACCGGCGAGCTTCCGGCCGCTCCCATCTTCATCGATGGCAAGAAGGCCATGACCCTGCGCGGCGAGGACATTTCCCGGCAGTTCAAGGACGTCGTCGAGAATTACGTCCGGCAGCGCTGGGGCTGACGCCCGCTACTTGCGCCGTGCCACGATGAAGCGGGCGGCGTCCCTCAGCAGGTCGGCCTTGGCGCCATAGGGCGCGAGGGCCGCGACGGCTTCATCCACGAGGCCGCTTGCCTTGCGCCGCGCGCCATCCAGCCCCAGAAGGTCGACGAAGGTCGCCTTGCCCATGCCCTTGTCCTTCTGGGTCGCCTTGCCGAGCGCCTCCGGGGTCGACTCCACGTCGAGGATGTCGTCGGCGATCTGGAAGGCGAGGCCGATGGAGTCGGCATAGCGCCGCAGGGGCGCAGGATCGCTTGCACCCATCACCGCGCCCGCCTCGCAGGCAAAGCGGAAGAGGGCGCCCGTCTTCAGGCTCTGAATCCGGACAATGTCTGACAAGATTTGAATTCGCTTGTGTTTCTGCCTCGATATCGAGCATCTGCCCGCCCACCATGCCGGCCTGGCCGGCGGCCTTCGCAAGGCCCGAGACCAGGGCCACCCGGATCGCGGCGTCCGGATGGGTCTCGCCATCGGAGAGGATCTCGAAGGCAAAGGTCAAAAGGGCATCGCCGGCGAGGATCGCCGTGGCCTCGTCAAAGGCCTTGTGCGTCGTCGGCCGCCCCCGGCGCAGGTCGTCATCGTCCATGGCCGGGAGATCGTCATGGACGAGCGAATAGCAGTGGATGCATTCCAGCGCCGCGCCCGCCCGCAGCGATTGTTGTCGCGGGACATCGAACAGGCTGGCCGCCTCGACCAGCAGGAACGGCCGCAGCCGCTTGCCCGGGCCCAGGGCCGCGTAGCGCACGGCCTCCATGATGCGCCGGGCCGGTGAGGCTTCGAGCGGCAGCAGCTGGTCGAGCAGGGCGTCGGTTGCCTGGGCGGCCTGGCGGAGGGCAAGTTCGAAGGACAAGGCAATCTTCCTGTGCTATGCGGCCCTTAGTAGGGACATGAGCGACGAAACTCAACCAGCAGCCTTGCCGCGCGAGGGAGACAGGTCGATGGCAGGCACGGCAGCACGGGGCTGGCGGCGATACCTGCGCATCGGCGGCTATGTGCTGGCGGCCTTGATCGCCTGGCCCATCGTGATGACGGTGGTCTACACGGTCGTGCCGCCGCCCTTTTCCAACGTCATGCTGCTGCGGGCCCTGTCCGGCAACGGGATCACGAAGGACTGGGTCAGCCTCGACGAGATTTCCCCCATCTGCCGCGCGCCGTGATCACCGCGGAGGATGCCCGCTTCTGCGAACACCGCGGCGTCGACTGGACCGAGTTCCAGGGCGTGATCGAGGATGCACTGGAAGCCGGCGAAGCGCCGCTCCGGGGGGCCAGCACCATTCCCATGCAAACGGCCAAGAACCTGTTCCTGTGGGATGGCCGCGTTTGCCATCCGCAAGGTGCTGGAGCTGCCGGTGGCGCTGTGGATGGATCTGGTCTGGTCCAAGCAGCGCATGATCGAGATCTATCTCAACATCGTCGAATGGGCGCCGGGCGTCTATGGCGCGGAAGCGGCGGCCCGCCATCATTTCAAGAAATCCGCCAGGAACCTCACCCGGCGGGAGGCGGCGCTGCTGGCGGCCGTCCTGCCCAACCCCATCAAGCGCAGCGCTGGAAAGCCCTCCAAGGGGGTCCGGTCCATCGCCAACAGGATCCAGGTGCGGATGGCGGGAATGGGCCCCTATCTCGCTTGCCTTGGGCGCTGAGCGCAGGTATAAGCCGCCCCAACTTGAGTGGCGCGGCAGTTCCCGCGCCACAATCACATGGAGTTCTACAATGGCCGTTCCACGCAAGAAAATGTCCAAGAGCCGCATCGGCATGCGCCGGTCCGGCCACCAGCTCGGCACCGTGACCTGGGTCGAGGACAAGAAGTCGGGTGAGCTTCGCCGCCCGCACCACATCGACCTGAAGTCCGGCATTTACAAGGGCCGTCAGGTTCTGACCGTCAAGACCGACGCCTGATCTGGCGCTTAACCTGTTGATTTGAAAAGCCGGCCGCGAGGCCGGCTTTTTCGTTGCAGGCACGGGCCTTGCACGGGCTGTCCCATGCTTGTGCCAAACTGGACATTGATGGAGTGCCGCCTCGTTCCCGGAGGTTTGGGCGCCGAAGCCGCGACCCGGCACCTCGCCACCCGCGGCCTGTCGGCCTGCGGTCCGAACGACCCGGAACTGGTTCTGGCCAGCCTGCGGCACCTTGGGGGTGACCTCGCCCTGGTCCAGGACAGCGATGGCCTCCGCCTGTCCATGCCGGTGGTCCGCCGCAGCCTGCCGCTGCCGCTGCTCGGCAACCGGGCCTCGCCCATCTCCACCTTCGGTCCGCCGCATCTGGACGCCGACCTCGCCGTCCCGGCGCTCACGGCCTTTCTCCGCCACGTGGGGGCACCCGTCCTGATCCAGTCCGTTCCGCGCGATGGCGCCGCGTGGGAGGCCCTGACGGCGGCAGGCCAGGTCGCCGAGGTCGAGCGCTGGCACCGCGCAGGCCTTCAGGTCTCCGGCAGCTTCGATGCGTGGTTCGAGCGGAACTTCGAGCGCAAGCGCCGCAAGGAATACCGCCGGCTCAAGGCGCGCCTCGCCGAGGCGGGGCATCTCGTGGCCCGCAGCCTGGCGCCTGGCGAAGACCCCTTGCCCTGGATCTCTCGCTTCCTCGATGTCGAAGCGGCCAGCTGGAAGGGCGGGCGCGGCACGGCGCTCAAGTCCGACGCAAAGGCCACGGCTGCGCTGAGGGACGCCTGCACGGCGCTTGCCAGGCACGGACGGCTCCGCTTCTGGAACCTTGAACTCGATGGCCGGCCCATCGCCGCGCTCTACGCCATCGTCGATGGCGGTCAGGCCTGGCTTGGCAAGATCGCCTATCGATCCAGCCTTTGCGAAGTTTTCGCCCGGCGTACTGGTCGTGCTGCACGCCACCGAACGGATCTTTGCCGAAGGCGGAATCGCGCTGGTCGATTCCTGCGCCATTCCCGGCCACCCGATGATCGACAACATCTGGCGCGATCGCATCGCCATGGCGGACGTGGTGGTGGCGCATCCGGGTTTCAGTCGCGCCGCCTTTGCCGCCACCGCGATGGCCGAGCGGGCCAGGCGCCGCGGCCATGCGCGCGCTGCGCGGCCTTCGCAACAGAATGACAGGGAGACACCGTTCATGAGCCTCGTCGAGATCGATCCCGCCACCGCGCGCGACAAGTTCCTGAAGCAGGCCTTCACGCTGAAGCACGCGCTGGCGGATCATCCGCTGTTCACGCTGCCGCGCCTGGTGGATCTGGCGAAGTCCATGCCGCGCGACCGCATCGAGTACAATTCCGGCAAGGTGGCCGGTGGGGGTGAAGCCGGAGGATGTTCCGAAGATCGACCGCAGCGGCGAAGACGTGATCCGCTCGATCGAGACCGCCAATGCCTGGATGGTGATCAAGAACGTCGAGGAGGATCCCGGACTACCGCGCGCTCTTGAGGACCTTCGTGCGAAGATGCCAATCGCGCCGCGGGCCGGAAGGCCGGCGACTACACCGATCTGCAGGGCTTCATCTTCGTGTCGTCGGCCAATGCCACCACGCCCTTTCATATCGATGCCGAGGAGAACATCCTGATCCAGATCCGCGGCGACAAGTTCGTGCGCACCTTCGACAATGGCGACCGCAGCCTGATCTCGGAAGAGGACATGGAGATTTCGCCCTCCAAGCATCGCAACCAGCACTACGAGCCGTGGTTCGAGGAGCGCGCCACCTGCACGCGCTGAAGCCGGGCGATGCGCTGCACATGCCCTACATGATCCCGCACTGGGTCAGCACCGGCGACGAGCTATTCGATTTCCATGGCCATGACCTGGAAGACGCCGGAAGTGATGCGGCTCAACAAGATCCGGCTGATGAATGGCACGCTGCGCCGCTTCGGCCTGCCGCAGAAGCCGCCGGGCGTTTCGCCGGCGCTGGATGCGCGAAGGTCATGGCGCATGACGCGATGCGCGCCGTGATCGATCCGCTGCGCAAGTCGGAAGCCGATGCGGCGGATGCTGCGTGGCCTGATCTATGGCCGCAAGGCCAACTACTACTACGAGACCAAGGCCGAGAAGGCCGGGATGTAGGCCGCCCCGCGCAAGCGGCGTTTGAAACGAGAAATGGCCGGGAGTTCCCGGCCATTCGCATTCGGAAGTCTGACCGCGTCTCAGGCTGCGACCTTGTCGGGCGCGGCGTAGTCGTAGCCGAGATCGTCGGCGACCGCCTTGTAGGTGACCTTGCCGATGGCGACGTTGAGGCCGTTGCGCAGATGCGCGTCGTCGGCCAGCGCCTTCTTCCAGCCCTTGTTGGCGATGGCCAGCGCGAAGGGCAGGGTGACGTTGTTGAGCGCATAGGTCGAGGTGCGGGCGACGCCGCCCGGCATGTTGGCGACGCAGTAGTGGATGACGCCGTCGACCACATAGGTCGGGTCGGCATGGGTGGTGGCCTTCGAGGTTTCGGCGCAGCCGCCCTGGTCGATGGCGACGTCGACGAGGACCGAGCCGGGCTTCCAGTCCTTCAGCATGGCGCTTGGTGACGAGCTTCGGCGCCGCGGCGCCGGGGATCAGCACGCCGCCGATGACGAGATCGGCCGTGGCGCATTCGTCTTCGACCGCGCCTTGCGTCGAATAGATGGTCTTGAGCTGGGTGCCGAAGCGGGCGACCAGTTCTTCCATGCGGTCGGTGCTCTTCTCGAGGATGGTGACATCAGCGCCCATGCCGAGCGCCATCGCCGCCGCATTGGTGCCGACCACGCCGCCGCCGAGGATGACGACCTTGGCCGGAGCAACGCCCGGAACGCCGCCGAGCAGCACGCCGCGGCCGCCCTGGGCCTTCTCGAGGCAATGGGCGCCGGACTGGACCGACATGCGGCCTGCAACCTGGCTCATCGGCGCCAGCAGCGGCAGGCCGCCGCGCGCGCAGGTCACGGTCTCATAGGCGATGCAGATGGCGCCCGACTTGACCAGGTCCTTGGTCTGCTCCGGATCGGGCGCGAGATGGAGGTAGGTGTAGAGGATCTGGCCTTCGCGCAGCATCGTGCGCTCGACCGCCTGCGGTTCCTTGACCTTCACGATCATGTCGGCCTTGGCGAAGATCTCGGCGGCAGTCGGCGATGATCGTGGCGCCGGCCTGCGGTATAGTCGGCGTCGGTGGCGCCGATGCCGGCGCCGGCATTGGCCTGCACCCAGACCTTGTGGCCGTGGCGCACGGCTTCGCGCACCGACATGGGCGTCATGCCGACGCGGTATTCGTGATTCTTGATTTCCTTCGGTACGCCGATGAGCATGTTTCAGTCCTCCCTGAGATGGTGCGGAACATACCCCGGAACCGCTCGAATGAATTTTCCGAAGAGAAGCCTGGAGCAGTGCAGCATTGGAATTTCATTCGAAGATATGCTAGAAACTTCGCATGAAATCCTTTGAATCTGGACAAGACGGACAAGATCATCCTGACAGAGCTGCAGCGTGACGGGCAGCAGGCCGTGGCCGAACTCGCCGCGAAGGCCAGGCTTTCGCCGTCCGCCTGCCACCGGCGGGTCAAGCTCCTGGAAGAGGCGGGCGTCATCATCGGCTACACCGCCACGGTGAACCGCGAAGCACTGGGACTCGCCAACGAGTTCTTCGTCGAGGTCTCGCTCTCGGCCCAGACCGAGGAGGCCTTCGAGAAGTTCGAGAAGGCGGTCCAGCGCGTGCCGGAAATCCTCGAATGCCATCTCATGAGTGGCCAGTTCGACTATCTTCTGCGGGTTGTCGCCACCGATGCCACGGATTATGAGCGCATCCACCGCTCGCGCATCTCGCGCCTGCCGGGCGTCCAGCGCATCCAGTCGGCGCTGGCCCTGCGCACGGTGAAGGGCTGGGCGGGCTATCCGGTCTGAGGGTGCAGTCATGCTCACGTCGCTTCCCGTTCACATGCTGTGGGTGTCCGGCCCCCTGAGCCGCCTGGCGCGGCTGAGCCTTGCCAGTTTCTTGGCGCAAGGCTTTCGCGTCACGCTGTGGCGCTATGCGCCGCGTGCCGGATGCCATGGGCGTGACGCAGGCGGATGCCAATGACATCTATCCGGCCCGCGACGACGATTTGTCCAACATGGTCTATCTGAGCAGCCTGTTCCGCTATCGCGTGCTGGCCGAGCGCGGCGGCCTCTGGGCCGACATGGACGTGGTGGCGCTGCGCCCGGATCCCGCGATCGACGTTGCGGCCATGGTTGCCTCCGAGAAGCGCCGGCCCTTCCGCCATGGCGAGGCCAGCGCCACGGGCGAGGGCGCAACGCAGGTCACCAATTGCTTCATGGCCTATCCCGCGCCGCGGCCGGGCGATCTCTTCCATCGCGCGGTCGATCGCGGTGGCCATGCTCGATCCCGAGTCGCGCAGCTTCGAGGCCTGCGGGCCGCATCTCCTGTCGCGCCTCATGCTCGAAGACCCGCAGCACGGCATCACGATCCTGCCCGTCGAGGCCTGCGATCCGGTCGCCTGGTGGAACGTTCCCGGCATCTTCCTCGAAGCCCGCGAGCCGCCGCCATCGCCCTTCATGCACATGTACCAGTCGATCTGGGCCCGCCGCGGCGTGGACGCCGAGCTTCCCTTCCCGCCGGACTCGATGGCCGGCCGCCTGTGGCGGCGCTTCGGACTCTGAGAGCCTGCGATACCCGCGCCAGGCCCTTGTCAGGGCCGATGCGGTGAACGCGGCACCGGAGTCAGGCCTTGATGCGCAACCTCGACGTCTTGGCGATGCCTCAATACGCAGTCCATCCGCCGTCGGTGGCATAGAGTCCGCCGGTGAAGTTCGACGCCTCGTCCGACAGCAGAAACAGCATCATCGAAACCTGTTCGGCCACCGTGGCGGGCCGGTGGTTTGTATCGGTGTAGGACGAGGATGCTGTTGGTCTTGATCCGGCCCATGGTCGGCCCCTTTGCCTGCTTCATGGAGGCGGCGACCAGCGCGCCTGCGCGCGCCACCATCGGCGTGTCGGTTGCCGCCATGTTGACCGAATTGACCCTGATCCCATAGGGCGCATAGTCGATGGCTGCATTGCGCGTCAGGCCGTTGAGGGCATGCTTGCTTGCCACATAGGCGGGATTCCCGGACAGGCCAGTGAGGCCCGCGATCGACCCGACATTGACGATGGAACCGCCGCGGCCCTGCTTGACCAGGAAGCGGAGCTGCGCCCGCAGGGTGAGAAAGGTTCCGGTCGCATTGGTGCGGAAGACCTTGGTCCAGTATTCCTCGGTGGCCTCATGGATCGGCGCGAAGACCAGCGGCTTCTGCGTCTCATAATCCGGAGCGTCGCCGGAGAAGACGCCGTCCATCACGCCCGCGTTGTTGATTGGCGCCGAGAGGCCCGCCGAACCGTGATGCCGCCGCCTCGACGGCGGCTTCGCCCGTTGCAGCGTCTCCGATGTCGCCGTGGACGAACGCGCTCTGGCCGCCGCTCGTCCCGGATCTCCCTGTCGGTCGCTTCGCCAAGCTCCTTCAGCCAGTCCACCCCCACGACATTTGCGCCTTCACGCGCGAGGCGCTTGGCCGCGGCAGCACCCATGCCGCGTGCGGAACCGGTAACGATGAAGGTCTTTCCGGCGAAGCGCCCGGCATATGAATGCGTCCGGGTTTGGCGGCGCGATGTCGACGCACTGCGTTTCCGGTCGTCGTCGCCTGGGCGGACGCTGTTGCCGTCGCCGCACTTGCAGCCGCGGCAGAGGCGGCAATCATGCCGGCTCCCTTGAGAATCTCTCGTCTTTCCATTGGCTATTCTCCTTGGGGGTGAACATCATGCGGATCGCGCCCGGTTGGCGCCAGTCAAGTCGAATGTGGTCCTTGGCTTTCCTCAATAGGTGGTGAAGCCGCCGTCGGTTGCGTAGTTTGCGCCGGTCAGGTTGGAGCTTTCGGGAGACAGCAGGAACAGCATCACGGCCACCTGTTCGGCCGCCGTGGAGCCGGTCTTCTTCTGGTTGCTCCATTGCAGCAGGCTGTCGATCTTGAGCATGCCGATTCCGGTGTCCTTGAAGCCGCTCGCGGCGCGCTGGCGCAGGAGGTCGAAGGCGCGCTCATACATGGGCGTGATGGTGGTGGCCATGCAGACGGAATTCACGCGGATGCCGAAGGGCGCATAGTCGATGGCGGCATTCTTCGTCAGCCCGTTGACCGCGTGCTTGCTGGCCACATAGGAGGGCGTGCCGCCGAAGCCGCGCAGTCCGGCCACCGATGCGACGTTGACAATCGCACCGCCGCGCTGCTGCTTCAGGAATCTGGCGAAGCTCGGACCGCATGCTCCGGAAGGTGCCCGTCGCATTCACGCGCATGACCACATCCCAATAGGCGTCGGTGGCCTCGTCGATGCGCGACATGACGAGGTCCTTCTGCTTCGCATAGTCGATGGGATCGCCGGGGAAGATCGCATCCATCACGCCGGCATTGTTCAGCGCGCAGTCGAGGCCGCCGTAGGTGTCGACGGCCACCCTGACCATGGCATCGCAGACCTCCGTCTCGGAGATGTCGCCTTCGACGAAAACGGCCTTGCCGCCATCCTTGACGATCGCATCGACAACGGCCTTTCCCTCATCCGCCAGCCAGTCGACGGCTACGACATTCGCGCCCTCCCGCGCCAGGCGGATGGCGGCCAGCCGCCCCATGCCCCGCGCACAGCCGGTGACGATGGCCGTCTTGCCCTTGAACCGGCCAGGGACGAAGAAGTCCTCCGGCACCGGCACGATGTTCTGGCGGCCGGCAATTGAAGGATCGGGTGGATCCCAGGGCGATGCGTATGGCCCGAGGATGGGCGCCTCCTGCGCCGCGACCGGTTCTGCCGCATTGGCGATGCTGGCGGCGGCCGTGGCGGCGAGGCCCACGCCCTTGATGACGTTGCGACGGGCGACCATGGAATGCTCCCTTTCTGACGGCGAAGGATCGTTTGGTGGCGGTTGATGTTTCAAAGCGCATAGCGGACGAACAGCATGACGCTGAACCAGTCCTCGGCCTTGTCGTTCGAGCGCATCCTGGGCGGCTTCGCCGGGGATCGTGTAGGCCACGTGCCCGTGAACGTACCAGTTCGCGAGGCGAACCACTTGACCGTCATGTTGACCTCGTAGCCGTAGGTCTTGGCCGACAGCGTGCTCAGCGCCGGATTGCCGCCGATGTTGTTGAGGCTGTCAGCCTGGAACAGCCAGAGCTGCGGCACGAGTTCCACCCTCGGCAGCGGCCGGAACCGGCCCTGGATGCGATGCGCGATGACGTTGCTGTCCTGCACCACCTTGAAGTGGTTGGCGCCCTGCACCCACTGCTCGCCGTTGCCGCCGGAGTAGCAGCGGATCCCAGCGTTCATAGGTTTCGGTGTCGGGGTCATCGCCCGAGAAGTAGCCGAGCCGGTAGCTGATGCGCGGGTGCCCAGGCCGTGTCGGCGAAGCTGTAGCCGATCTCGCCATAGCCGGCTGTCGCGAACATGTCGAAGTCGCGGTGGGTCTGGAGCGCAGCCTCGGCGCCGAAGAAGGGGCCGGGCTGGCTGGGCGGGTTGGGCATATAGGTGAAGCGCGCATCGAAGACGTTCAGGCCGTCGCGCGTGCCGATGACAGTCCCCTGGGGCTGAAATACGAGAAGTCCGACTTCGACTGCGGTCACGTAGCTTGCAGCGAGCATCAGGCCGTCGATGGGACGGCTCTCGAGGTTGACGCCTGCCAGTGCGGTCTTGGTGTCGAGGACCGGAAGCTCGTCGGGGTCGAGGTAGAAGGCCTCGAGCCTGGTGTCATTGTAGAAGACCTGCGCCGAGCGCCAGCATATCGGCGGACCAGCGCGCATTGGCCTGGAGCGCGGCGCGGTCGTCGCCATTGGCGGCGGTATTGGCTGATGAGGAAGGCATTGGCCAGCGTGAAGCGCTGGCGGCCCGGCGCTGAAGTTGAAGGCGAGCCGGTTGCCCTTCTCGTCGGTGTTGCCGGTGATGAAGCCGGCATAGGCGTCCTCGAAGAAGGTGTAGCCGCGGGTTTCGTCGGTGAAGAGTTCCTGCCCGGTCGAACCCGAGGTGATGCCGCTGAGCGCCGCCATAGACATAGAGGCTCTCGGTCAGCGGCGTGATGCCGTAGAGCCCGTAATGCACATAGCCTTCCAGCCCAGTCGCTGTAGCCGCTGCCGGCCGGCGTTCCCTTGACCAGGGGGTTTCCAGCCAGCATCTGGCCGGGCTGGCCGTACCAGGCATTGTCGTTGCCGTAATAGAGCGACAGCGCCTCGAGCTTGGTCCTGACATAGGTCCCGTCGAGATCATAGAGAACCGGCAGGTCGGCCGCGTTGTTGGTGAGCAGATAGCCATGGCCGGTCTCTGTGCGGGCGCCATCGGCAAGGGTGATCCTGAAGGTGATGTCCAGGCCGCCCGCCCGGCCGAGCGAGTATTCATAGGTGACGTTCTCCACCTGCGGGCTGCGCCGCGCCCGGGCGATGGCGAAGGCCGCGCGGTTCTCGTTGAAGAACTCGCCGGGGTACACGGCGAGGTAACGCCGAAAGCCATCTGTCACCCGATCGTTGTAGGCCTTGTCGCCGGTCGGATTGGTGATGACGAAGGAGACGGTCTCGATCGGCAGGCTGAGAAAGCCCAGACTGGCGCCGTAGCTCTGGGCATGGGCACCGGTCAGAAGCGTTTGGAAGATGAAACTGCGCTCGCCCCCCGCCATTGCTACGCCAAGAACAAGGACAAGCCTGACGGTCCTCCACCTCGTTGCCCGAAAGCTGTACCCCGTCATTCTCCACATCCGGTTGGCTCGCGGTTGAACTTGGCAAGCCCCGGCGCTCCGGTAAACCGGCATGTGGCCCAATTTGGGTCGAGCAGCAGCGCCGTGCGGCTCGATAAGGCGCGTTACCCGGTTACACGCGGCGGTTCGCCGGCAATGCCCTCGAACAGATGGAACATCTGAATGAGGTACCGAAGGCTTTCCTCGGTCAGGGGCGCAAGCTCGTTGCGCGCCTTCAGCGTGGCGGCCAGCGCGTTGTTGTCCCCGCGCACGACCCATCCCTTGTCGATCAATTGGGCGAGCTTGCGGCGAACGGTCTCACGGGGAATGCCGCTGAAATCTGCGATCGAGCGGATGTTGATGTCTTCCGTCGCAACGTGCGGTGCGCTGCCCGTCTGCCAGGCTTCGAAGGTCAGCGCGGGATCCGCATTGCGGGCCGAGAATGTCCGGTCACCGATGATGGCCAGGACCAGGAACATGTCGAGGTCGCCGTCGAAGGCCTGCCGTGCGGCAATCAGCAATCGCGTCAGGTTGCCGACATGCGCGGGCCAGACCAGGCCGAATTTCCGTTTGATGTCAAATTCCACGTTCAACGCTCCCTGCCGTCCCCTTGTCCCGACGGTTCAATCGGATTGTCCTTATCCCAGCGGAGCCGCGCCAAGAAGTGCCAGGCCCGCTCGCGGTGACAGCGCTCACCCGCCCGCGCGATTGAGCTGACGGTCGCGCCAGACCATGAGCAGGCCCGAGGCCACGACGATGGCGGCACCCGTCCAGGTCAGCGCATCGGGGAAATCGTTGAACAGCACCAGGCCGAAGAAGACGGCCCAGATCATCGCCGAGTATTCGAAGGGCGCCACGAAATTGGCCTCGCCATACTTGTAGGCGTTGACGAAGAGCATCATGCCGAAGGCGGCGAGCACACCGGAGAAGAGCATGAGCAGGAGGTCGGGCAGGTTGGGCATCACCAGTGCGCGGGTGAGAAAGACGAGGCTGGGATGCTCGAAGTCGGGCGCGAAGGCGAAGTTGAAGGCCAGCGCCAGTGCAAGTCCGATGCCGAAATAGATGAGGTTCTGCCAGACGGCAATGACGACGGGGCTCACCTGCTGCGACAGCGGGCGCCCGATCATCTGCCCCACCGCGTAGCCCAGCGCCGAGAGCAGGGCGAAGATCGATGCCGGTTCGAAGACGCCCGCGCCGGGCCGGACCATGATCAGGACGCCGATGAATCCCGCGATGATGGCCAGCCAGCGGTGCAGCCGCACGCGTTCGCCGAGGAGCGGGCCCGCCAGCCCGGCGACGAAGAAGGGCATGGTGAAGTAGATCGCCACCGCATTGGCGATGGGGATCGCCGCAATGGCCAGCACGAAGCAGAGATAGGCCAGGCCCAGGATGAGGCCGCGCACGAAGATCAGGCCGAGGGCCGGCGGCGCGAGCAGCTCGCCCAGCGCCTTCTCGCGCCAGACGAAGATGCCGAGGATCGGGATGGACCCGATGCAGCGCAGCATCAGCGCCTCGTAGACGGGATAGCCGCCGGAGATCGACTTGACGATGGCGTCCTGGGTCGAAGCGAGGCCGACGCCCGCAAGGATGCAGGCGATCGCGAGAAGGCGGTTGTCGTTATGGGTGGCGGCGGCCATGACGGCTGCACTTAGCCCGCGGGCGCGATGGCCGGAAGGGGCGCCATCGCAGGTCATCCATGCGTGGCCTCAGGCGCGGCCCGCGGCCTGGACGAGGTCCGCGAGCAGGCGCACGCCCGGCTCGATCTTTGCCTCGTCGATGGACGAGAAGGCGAGGCGGAAGTGATTGCGCGGCGGCTTGGCCACGCCGAAGTTGATGCGCCCGGGCTCGATGAGGATGCCTCTGGCGGCCGCGGCCCTGGCCAGGTCTTCGCTGTCCAGGCCCTGGGGGCCGGTCACCCAGAAACTGGTGCCGCCGAAGCTCGGAATGCGCGAGGCATTGGGCATATGCGCGTTGAGCGCGGCACCCATCACCTCCCAGCGGCTGCGGTATTCGCGGTGCAGGCGGCGGATCAGCGTGTCGTGATGGCCGAGCGACAGGAACAGCGCCGCGGTGCGCTGGTTGTTGTTGGGCGCGTGGCGCACCATCAGGCGGCGGAGCGCGCGGGCCTCGGCGATCAGCGTCTTCGGTCCCACCATGAAGCCGAGGCGCAGGCCGGGGAACAGCGTCTTGGAGAGCGACCCCACGTAGATGACGCGGCCCTCGTCATCGAGTGACTTGAGCGCCGGGCAGGGTTCGTTGACGTAGTTGGTCTCGAATTCGTAGTCGTCCTCGATCACCACCATGTCGCGCTGCGAGGCGAGTTTCAAAAGTTCCATGCGCCGCTCCAGCGGCATGGTGACGGTGGTCGGGAACTGGTGGCTGGGCGTGGTGAAGACAATGTTGGCGTCGCGCAGCGGATCGGTGAAGCGTGATGCCCTGTTCATCGACCGGGATCAGCGCCACGTTGCGCGTTTTCAGCCGGAAGATGTTGCGCATGTCGGGATAGCCCGGCTCTTCCATCGCCACGCGGGTGTCGGGACCGACCAGCAGGCTGGTCAGCAGGTAAAGCGCATTCTGCGCGCCCAGCGTGATGAGGATTTCGTCGTCGCTGGCCATGATGCCGCGGCGCGGCAGGATGCGGCGGCGGATCTGCTCGACCAGCAGCGGATCGTCATGGGCCCAGGTATCGTTGGTCCAGGAGCCCAGCCATTTCTTGCCCAGCGCCTGCCGGGCGCAGTCGCGCCATTCGGCCAGCGGAAAGAGATTGTGGTCCACCTGGCCGTAGATGAAGGGATAGGCGTAGCTCTGCCAGTCCAGCGGCTTGGTGATGTTCTCCTGCGCGGCCGGATCCTTGACGAGGCGGGCCGCCCAGTCGATCTCGCCGGCGGCCCGCGCTGCAGCCGGCGTGGCGCTGCGGCGTGACGCTGTCCAGCGCCTTCTCGGCCACGTAATAGCCCGAGCGCTCGCGGGCCACGAGATAGCCATCATCCAGCATGCCCTGATAGGCCAGCACCACGGTGTTGCGCGACACCGCCAGGCTCTTGGCCATCTTTCGGGTGGAGGGGATGGGTTCCTCGCGCGCCAGCTGTCCGTCGAGGATGGCCGAGACCAGGGCCTCGCGGATCTGGGTCTGCAGGCTGGCATGTTCGCTGCGCCGGATATGGACAAGCCAGTCGCGCAATGATTGGTCCCTGTGAATAAGGCGTCTGGACCTATCATAGTGCCAATTCGCGGGATAAGGTAGCCCGGAAACGTCGCATCGCGGAAGCCGATGACCGAACCCGTTCTCAACACCTCGCCCAAGACCTGGGACGAGATCAAGACCACCACCTGCTACATGTGCGCCTGCCGCTGCGGCATCAGGGTCTATCTGAAGGACGGCAACGTCCGATACATCGAGGGCAACCGCGATCATCCGGTGAACAAGGGCGTGATCTGCGGCAAGGGTGCGGCCGGCATCATGCAGCACTATTCGCCGGCGCGGCTGTCCAAGCCGCTGATGCGGGTGGGCGCGCGCGGCTCGGGCGAATTCCGCGAAATCGACTGGGACGAGGCGCTGCGCACCGCCACCCGGTGGCTCGTCGGAGGTGCGCAACAGCGATCCGAAGAAGCTCGCCTTCTTCACCGGCCGCGACCAGAGCCAGGGCGCTGACCGGCTGGTGGGCCACGCAATTCGGCACGCCCAACTACGCCGCCCATGGCGGCTTCTGCTCGGTCAACATGGCGGCCGCCGGCCTCTACACCTTCGGCGGCTCGTTCTGGGAGTTCGGCGAGCCCGACTGGGAGCACACGCAATACTTCCTGCTGTTCGGCGTGGCCGAGGATCACGCCTCCAACCCGATCAAGATCGGCCTCGGCAAGCTCAAGGCGCGCGGCGCCAAGATCGTCTCGGTCAATCCGGTGCGCACCGGCTACTCCGCCATCGCCGATGAATGGATCGGCATCAGGCCCGGCACCGACGGCCTGTTCGTCGGCGCGCTGATCCACGAACTGCTCGCCGCGCAGAAGATCGATCTCGACTATCTGGTGCGCTACACCAATGCGCCCTGGCTGGTGATCGAGGATCCCGGCGGCGCCGACGACGGCCTGTTCGCCCGCAATGCGCAGCGGCACGGCCCTGGTCTGATCGACCAGCCATTCTGGTTCGCCCATGCCGGCCCTGTCGCCCGATGCGCTGCCGAAGCTGATGGGGCGCTTCAAGCTTGCCGACGGCCGCACGCGTGGTGACCGGCTTCCAGCTCATCGCCGAGCGCTTCCTGTCGCCCGACTACGCGCCCGAGGCCGTCGCCGCGCGCTGCGGCGTGCCGGCCGCCACCATCCGGCGCATCGCCGCCGAACTGGCCGCAGGCCGCCTTCGAGCAGCAGATCGCGCTCGATATTCCCTGGACCGATTAGCGGCCGCCGCCACGAGAAGATGGTCGGCCGCCCGGTCTCGATGCATGCCATGCGCGGCATCTCGGCCCATGCCAACGGCTTCCAGACCTGCCGCATCCTGCACCTCCTGCAGATCCTGCTGGGCACCATCGATGTGCCCGGCGGCTTCCGCTACAAGCCGCCCTTTCCCAAGCCCGCGCCGCCGGGCGTCAAGCCCGCGGGCAAGCCGGGGCAGGTGAAGCCCAACACGCCCTTGCCCGGGCCGCCGCTGGGCTTCTCACCGCGCCCGGAGGATCTGCTGGTCGATGCGGACGGCACAGCCGCAGCGCATCGACAAGGCCTATTCAGCTGGGACGCGCCGCTCGCCGCGCACGGCCTGATGCACATGGTGATCACCAACGCGGCGAAGGGCGATCCCTACCGATCGACGTGCTGTTCATGTACATGGCCAACATGAGCTGGAACTCGGCGATGAACGTGCCGGACACGCTCGAAGCATCTGACCGCAGAAGGATCCGGCGACCGGCGAATACAAGATCCCGCAGCATCATCTACTCCGACGCCTATGCGTCCGAGATGGTCGCCTACGCCGATCTGATCCTGCCGGACACCACCTATCTCGAGCGCTGGGACTGCATCTCGCTGCTCGACCGGCCGATCTCGGAGGCCGACGGCCCGGCCGATGCCATCCGCCAGCCGGTGGTGGAGCCCGACCGCGACGTGCGCCCCTTCCAGGACGTGCTGCTCGATCTCGGCGCGCGGCTCGGCCTTCCGGGCATGACGCCGCACCGACGGCAGCCCGCGCTATCCCGGCGGCTATGCCGACTACATCGTCAACCACGAGCGCGCGCCGGGCATCGGGCCGCTCGCCGGCTTGCGCGGCGAGACGGCAAGGCGCAGGGCCGGGGCGCGCCCAATCCCGAACAGCTCGAGCACTACATCGACAATGGCTGCCACTGGTTCCACGAGCTGCCCGAGCACATGAAGTACTACCGCCACGTCAACAGGGACTATCTCGACTGGGCCACCTTCATGGGCTTCATCGGCAAGCCCGAGCCGATCATCCTCCAGCTCTACTGCGAGCCGCTGCAGAAGTTCCGCCTGGCCGCGCGCAGGCCACGGCACGGTCGTTGCCGCCCGCCGCGCATCGCGCCCGCATCGAGACCTATTTCGATCCCATCCCGTTCTGGTATCCGCCGTTCGAGGGCCAGATGGTGAGCGAGGCCGACTATCCCATGCACGCGATCACGCAGCGGCCGATGGCCATGTATCACTCCTGGGGCTCGCAGAACGCCTGGCTGCGCCAGATCCACGGGCGCAACTGGCTCTACATGCCGCGCGAGCGGGCCGGCGACCTCGGCATCGCCGACGGCGACTGGGTGACGTCACCTCGCATCGGCCGAGATCAAGGCGCAGGTGAAGCTGATGGATGGCGTCAATCCCGACACGGTCTGGACCTGGAACGCGATCGGCAAGCGGTCCGGCGCCTGGGGCCTTGCTCCGGATGCGCCGGAGGCGAAAAAGGGCTTCCTGCTCAATCACCTGATCCGCGAACTGCTGCCGGAACGTGAAGGCGGCTACCGCTATTCCAACAGCGATCCGGTCACCGGCCAGGCCGCCTGGTACGATCTCCGGGTGCGCATCGAGAAGGCCGCCGGCCAGGAGGCCGGAGAGCGCGCCGCAGTTCGCCGACTCTGAAGAAGCTGCAGGAGGGCGCAATGACCTCGCTGCCGCCGCCGCGCCGCAAAGAAACTCGGCCTGGTCATCGATCTCGACACCTGCGTCGGCTGCCAGGCCTGCGCCACCTCCTGCAAGGAGTGGAACACGCAGGCTATTCGGCGCCGCTCACCGACCACGACCCCTATGGCGCCGACCCGCACGGCGTCTGGCTCAACCGCGTGCACGGCTATGAGGTGACGGCGAGGGCCGGACCAGACCCGCACCGTGCATTTCCCGCGCTCCTGCCTGCATTGCGAAACGCCGGCCTGCGTCACCGTCTGCCCGACCGGCGCCTCCTACAAGCGCGCCGAAGACGGCATCGTGCTGGTCAACCCGGACACCTGCATCGGCTGCAAGCTGTGCTCCTGGGCCTGTCCCTATGGCGCGCGCGAATACGACTACGGCCACGGCGTGATGAAGAAATGCACGCTCTGCGTCGACCGCATCTACAACGAGAACCTGGAGCCGGAGGACCGCCTGCCCGCCTGCGTGCGCGCCTGCCCGACCGGTGCGCGCCATTTCGGCGATCTCGGCGATCCGATGTCTCGCCGTGTCGCAGCTCGTCGCGGAGCGCGGCGGCTATCGATCTGCTGCCCGAGATGGGCTACAAGCCGGTCAACAAATATCTGCCGCCGCGCGCCCGCCGCGATGCGACGAACACGTCGGAGATCGCGCTGCCGAAGCCTGACGGATCCGCCTTCGACCGGCTCTTCGCCTGGGCCGACCGGCTGCTCTCGGCCAAGGCCGGCGCATCCAAAGCCGACCTGACCGACTATTCCGGCAAGCTCGAGGGCTGAGATGCATCCCGCCTATTCGGTCATCCTCTTCACGACCGCGTCCGGCGCAGGTTATGGGCTGCTGGCCTTGCTCGGCCTCGTGGGATTCAACCACGGCCAGGCCTCGAGCGTCGCCTTTGCGCTGGTCTCGGTCTTCGTCGCGCTGGCGCTGATCACGGTGGGACTGCTGTCGTCCACCTTCCACCTCGGCCATCCGGAACGCGCCTGGCGCGCGCTGTCGCAGTGGCGGTCCAGCTGGCTGTCGCGCGAGGGGCTTGCCGCGCTTGCCACCTATGTTCCCGCACTGCTCTTTGCTGCCGTCTGGTCAGGCCTCGTCGATGCGCCGAACTGGATCGGCCCGCTCGGCCTCATCACCGCGACGCTCTGTGCCCTGACGGTTTTCACCACCGGCATGATCTATCGCTCGCTGCGCACCATCCGCGCCTGGCATCAGCCGCTCACCGTGCCGGTCTATCTCGTCTTCGCCCTGGCGACAGGCGCGACGCTGATCACGGCGATCGCCACGCTCTTCGGGCGGTTCCAGCCCTTCCAGGTCATTCTCGGCGTCGCCGCCCTGCTGCTGGCGATGCTGCTCAAGTTCCTCTACTGGCGCGCCGTCGATGCCATGCCGCCAGCCTATACGATGAACGACGCCACCGGCCTCGGCCGCATCGGAGACGTCTCGCAATGGGAGGTGCCGCACACCTCGGAGAACTACATCCAGAAGGAAATGGGCTATGCGGTCGCCCGCAAGCATGCGGCCAGGCTGCGGAAGCTCGTCTTCCTCTTGCTTGCGGCTGCGATCCTCCTGATGCTGCTGGCGCTCCTGGCGCCGGTCGTCTCGCTGCTGGCCGTCATCGCGGCACTTTCGGCGGCGGTGGTCGAGCGCTGGCTGTTCTTCGCCGAGGCCCGGCATGTCGTGACGTTGTTCTATGGCGGGAGACCGGTCTGATGCTGGGCAAGGGCGTGCGCTGGTTCGACGATTGGTTCGCCATCGAGCAGGTCGCACCGGGCGTGACCGCCATCGGCGAGCCGCGCTTTCACCAGCTGAACTGGAACTACCTGATCGAAGGAAACCGCCGCGCCCTTCTGCTCGACACGGGGCCGGGCGTGCGCGACATCGCGAAGGTCGTCCGTACCCTGACCAATCTGCCGGTGACGGCACTGCCCTCGCACATGCATTTCGACCATACCGGAGGCCTTGCCGCCTTCGACAACATCGCCATCGCCGACCTGCCGGTGCTGCGCAACTGCGTCGCGGATGGATGGCTGCGCCCGACCGACGAACTCTATGTGGGTTATTGGGAGGGCATGACCTGGACGCCGGTCAAGGTCAGCCAGTGGCTTGAAGTCGGCCGGGAGATCGACCTCGGTGGACGGAAGCTCGCACTCCTCCACACGCCGGGCCATTCGCCCGACTCGGTTTCGCTGCTCGACGCCGAGGCGGACATCTTCTTCGCCGCCGACTTCGTCTATCCCGGCAAGCTCTATGCCCAGATCGAGGGCGCCGACCTGAAGGCCTATCTCAACTCGGCCACGGCGCTTCTGCCGCGCCTGACGGACACCACCACCATCCTTTGCGCCCACGGCAAGCCCGATGCCGAGCGGCTTCATGCTGCGCCGCGCCTGGCCCGGCAGGATGTGGCCGACCTTGCCGCCAGCCTGACCCGCCTGAGAGACAGCGGGGAGAGGCCGGATCGCTGGCCTGTCAACGACCGCCTGTCGCTGCTGCTCTGGGAACCGGCGTTTGCCACTTGGCAAAGCCCCTGAAAATCATATAAAGACTTCTTTATATTCTTTTTCCCCAAGAGGTCTTCATGTCCCGTCCGTCCTTCACCGAAGCGCTGGCCAGCCGCCCCTGGCTCCTGGCCGATGGCGCCACCGGCACCAATTACTTCCAGATGGGCCTGGAATCGGGCGATGCGCCGGAAATGTGGAACCTCGAGCATCCCGAACGGGTGCGCGACCTGCACCGCCGCTTCATCGCCGCCGGGGCGGACATCATCCTGACCAATACATTCGGCGGCAACCGGCATCGCCTTAAGCTCCACAATGCCCAGGACCGGGTGGCGGAAATCAACGTCGCTGCTGTAAAGAATGCCCGGGCCGAGGCGGATGCGGCAGGCCGGGCGGTCTATGTTGGCGGGTCCATCGGACCCACCGGCGAAATCCTCGAACCGGTCGGCACGCTGTCGCACGACGATGCCGTCGCGGCTTTCGCCGAACAGGCCATGGCGCTGAAGGCGGGTGGGGCCGATGTGTTGTGGATTGAGACCATGTCGTCGGAGGAGGAACTGAAGGCAGCCGTCGAAGGTGCCGCCAAGGCCAGCCTCCCGATCGTCACCACCATGAGCTTCGACACCAATGGCCGCACCATGATGGGCATCACGCCGAAGGCCTTCGGCGCCATCACTGCAGCCCTGCCGGTTCAGCCGGTCGCTATCGGCGCCAATTGCGGCGTCGGCGCTTCGGAACTCATCGCCACGGTGCTGGGCATTTCCGAAGCACGGCCCGATGCGGCCGTGGTCGCCAAGGGCAATTGCGGCATTCCCCAATATGTCGATGGCCATATCCACTACACTGGCACGCCGGAACTCATGGCCGACTATGCGCGCATTGCACTGGATGCCGGCGCCAAGATCATCGGCGGCTGCTGCGGCACGAGCCCGGAGCATCTTGCCGCCATGCGCAAGTCGCTGGAGAGCTACAGCCGGGGCGCGCGGCCGAGCGTCGAACTCATCGAACAGAAGCTGGGTCCGGTATCGGAACTGGCCAAGGGCGTCGATACGGCTGCGGCCGGTGCGGCGCGGCGCGAACGCCGCCGCGGCTGATCGAGGCCCGTGACTTGATGCCGGTCAAGGCCGGCCTGTCTGGGCCGTTGCAAGGTCCGTCTCATGCTCGATCCCGCCTTTCTCAAGGGGGCGACCTGGGGGTTCCCCGGAGCTTCCGTCGAACACCATGAGACCCATGCGGCGCATGTGTTTCTCGCCGGCAACCGTGCCTTCAAGATCAAGAAGGACGTGAAGCTTCCCTATCTCGATTTCTCCAGCGTCGAGAAGCGGCGAAAGGTGCTGGAGGACGAACTCGCCATCAACCGCGGTTTCAATCCCGATCTCTATCTCGCGGTATCCGCCGTGCTGGGCGAACCCGTGCTGGTCATGAACCGCTTCGACAGCAAGGACATGTTGTCGGCGCGGCTGCGGCAGGGTGGCGTCGATGATGATCTGGCGCGCGCGCTTGCCGCCATGATGGCAGCGTCGCATCGTGCCGCACCACGGCGTGACACGCCCGGCTCCGGCATCATGATGGGGCTTGGCGCGCAGCTTTCTCAAGCCTTCATCGCGTCACCTGACCTCTTCCAGCCGGGACAGACGCTCGAGTTCCATGCCCTCTTCGAGGATGCGTTGCACCGGTTGAAGCCCTTGCTGAACCGCCGCGGCGACGCCGGGCTGGTCCGCCGCTGCCATGGCGATGCGCACTGCAAGAACATCGTGGTGCGGGAGGGGGTGCCTGAACTCTTCGACGCGATCGAGTTCAGCGAGTCGATCGCCACCATCGACGTGCTTTACGATCTTGCCTTTCTGCTCATGGATCTCATGCGGCGCGATGCGCGCCGTGCCGCATGCCTCGTGCTGAACCACTATCTCGACCTGCGCCGCGCTGCCGAGGATCTGTCGGGACTTGCGGCCTTGCCGCTGTTCCTGTCGACGCGTGCCGGCGTGCGCGCGCTCGTGCTGGCCGATCTCGTGCATGAGCTGCCGGTGGCAGACTCGCTGCGCCAGCGCGGCGACGCCCTGGATTACTTCCGCATGAGTCTGGACTTCCTCAAGCCGCCGCCGCCGGTGCTGATCGCCATTGGCGGTCTCTCGGGTTCGGGCAAGACCACGGTCGCCACGCATGTGGCGCCGTATCTTGGCGCGGCGCCTGGTGCCATCCATGTGCGCAGCGACGTGGAGCGAAAGTGGCTTGCCGGCGTTGGCGAAACCGACGCCTTGCCATGGAAGTCATACACCCGCGAGTCGTCCGCTGCCGTCTATCGTGCCGCGCTGGATCGGGCGGAACAGGCCCTGCGGGCCGGGCAGTCCGCCATCCTCGATGCCGTCTTCGCCCGAGCCGGCGAGCGGCAGATGGCCGAGTCCCTGGCACAGCGCACGGGCGTCAGCTTCGCTGGCTACTGGCTCGACGCCGATCCGGCCATCCTGAAGGCGCGCGTGGCGGCGCGGCATGGCGATGCCTCCGACGCCACGCCGGACGTGGTCGACCGGCAGCTGGGTTACGACTTGGGTGTCATGCGCTGGCAGCGTATCGATGCCTCGGGAAGCGCCGAAGCGGCGGCCCGCGCGATCAGAGAAAGGCGTCCGTCTCCGTCCGCCGGCCCAGCATGAAGCAGTCGGAGACGAGCTGCAGCGGCGCCCCGTCGACATGCGATTGCCCGGACTTCAGCAGCTGCGCGAAGTGTTCATAGATTCCTTCGTATTCCGCCATCGGTGCGGCCGTGGTGAGCTTGCCGTTCACATGGAGCTCGGTGCCGCCCTTGCGCAGGACAATGTCGAGGCCGTCGGCGGTGGTCACGAAGATGTTCCAGGACTGCTCGCCCGTCTGCCGCCAGTCGAGGTCGGCCGAAAGGTCTGCGGCCCCCGCCCATGACGGCTTGAAGCGGATCTGGGCGGCAATCGGCGTCTGGGTGTTGGAAGGAGTCTCCAGCGTGCAGGCGCTTACGAAGATGGGTTGCGGCAGGATCTTGGTCACGATCGAGAATGCATTGATGCCGGGATCGAAGACGCCGAAGCCGCCGGGCTCCCAGATCCACGCCTGGCCGGGGTGCCAGTGGCGCACGTCTTCCTTCCAGCTCACGTGAAGCTTCGTCACGGTCTTGCCAGCCAGCAGCCGCCTGGCCTCGTCCACGGCTGCATTGTACTGCGAGTGCCAGGTGGTGAAGAGGATCCGCTTGCGGCGCTCGGCATGTTCGGTGATGGCATCGAGTTCGCCGACCGTCGGCGTTGGCGGCTTTTCCATCAGCACGTGGAGGCCGGCGTCCAGCGCATCGCGGGCAATGTCGAAGCGCGGCTCCGGCGGCATGCAGAGCGACACCGCATCCAGCTTCAGTCCGGCGGCGAAAAGTTCGGCCGGGGTCTTGAAGCTTGGCACCTCCTTGTAGGCGCCGCGCGAGGAGACGACGGCGGCCAGTTCGAAGTCGCGGTTCTTGGCAACGACCGGCAGGTGCTGGTCCTGGGCGATCTTGCCGAGACCGATGATGGCGAGCTTGAAGGGCATGGGAGACCTCAGTTCGATTTGATCTGGCGGGCCAGCGAGGAGAGCAGGGCGTCGACCTCGGCCTCGGTGTTGTAGTGTGCGAGCCCGACGCGCAGCACGCCGCCCTTGTCCATCAAGCCCATGCGGGTCACGGGCTCGATGGCGTAGTTGTGGCCGGACCAGACGAAGATATTGTCGGCGGCAAAGGCCTTGGCCAGGGCCTGGGGATGGTGACCGTCCAGCGTGAAGGACACGGTGGGCACGCGGCGGTGCATGGCGTTGGCCGAGGTGATGCCGCGGACGGTGAGGCCCTTGAAGCTCCGCAGTCCCTCGATCAGCTTCAGCGTCAGCTTCTGTTCGTAGGCCGCCATGGCGGTCCAGGCGCTGGAGATCCGCTTTGCGCGGGTCTCGCCGGTTCCGAACTGCTCGAGATACTCGATGGCGCCCAGGCAGCCCGCCATGCCCTCGTGCGAGAGCGTGCCGGTCTCGAACTTGTGAGGCAGGTCCTCGCCCGCCGGCCGCACCTTGTAGCCGAAGGTTTCCGCCAGCAGGTCCTTGCGGCCCCAGAGCACGCCCTGGTGCGGACCGAACCACTTGTAGGCCGAGGAGACCACGATGTCGGCGCCCAGCTCCTGCACGTCGATGGCATAGTGGGGCGCGAACTGGACGGCATCGAGATAGACGATGGCACCGGCCGCCCTGGCCTGTGCCGCGAAGCGTTTCGTGTCGTTGACCGTGCCGGTGCAGTTGGAGGCCATGCCCATGGCCACAAGCCGGGTCCGGTCGCTCAGCACCCTGGTCAGGGCATCGTCGGGAAACTCGTAGGTGCCGGTGTCGAAGTCCATCCAGCGCACCGTCAGGCCAAGGTCCTCGGCCAGCAGCAGCCAGGGCGCCACATTGGCATCGTGGTCCATGCGCGACAGCACGATCTCGTCGCCCTTGCGGAACTTGCGGCCCAGGCAGCGCGACATGTGGAAGGTGAGCGTCGTCATGTTCTGGCCGAAGACGATCTCCGCGGGCGTGGCCGCATTGTAGAAATCGGCACAGGCCCGGTGCGCCTCGTCCACCAGCTCGCCGGCCGCCATTGTGGTGGCGAAGTAGCCGCCCAGATTGGCATTGCGATTGACCAGGCAGTCCACCGTCCGGTCCACCACCTGCTGCGGGACCTGGGTTCCGGCCGGGTTGTCGAAATAGACCCGGGGCCGCCCCGCGTCGGTGAGGGCAAGGGCGGGGAAGTGCCTGCGCGCCTGCGCGGCGGCGAAATCGGACAGCATGCCGGAAAATTCCTCAAGCGTTGAGAATCCTTCACCAATAGCCGTCCTTGGCCCTTGCCTCAACCGTCGCTTTCCGGCATGTGGACGTCGCCCAAGGGGGGTGGCGGCGCAGGCATTCCCGCTATAAGGGGCGATCCGTTTCTTGCTGGAGACTCCGATGAGCGATGAAGGCGAACTTGACCTGAACAGCCTCAATGACGAGGAGTTGGTGCAGCAGGTTCATGACGACCTCTATGACGGCCTCAAGGAAGAGGTCGAGGCGGCCGTCCATATCCTCCTCGGCCGCGGCTGGACGCCCTACAAGGTCCTGACCGAGGCGCTGGTCGAAGGCATGCGCATCGTCGGCATCGACTTCCGCGATGGCATTCTCTTCGTTCCGGAAGTTCTGCTCGCCGCCAATTCCATGAAGGCCGGCATGTCCATCCTGCGCCCGCTGCTCATCGCAACCGGCGCGCCGCGCCTCGGCAAGATGGTGATCGGCACTGTCAAGGGCGACATTCACGACATCGGCAAGAACCTCGTCGGCATGATGATGGAAGGTGCGGGTTTCGAAGTCATCGACCTCGGCATCAACAATCCGGTCGAGAAGTATCTTGCGGCGATGGAAGAGCACAAGCCCGACATCCTCGGCATGTCGGCGCTGCTCACCACCACCATGCCCTACATGAAGGTCGTCATCGACACCATGAAGGAGAAGGGCATGCGCGACGATTACATCGTGCTGGTCGGCGGCGCGCCGCTCAACGAGGAATTCGCCAAGGCCGTTGGCGCCGACGCCTATTGCCGCGATGCGGCGGTGGCCGTCGAGACCGCCAAGAGCTTCATGGCGCGCAAGCACAACCAGATGGCGGCGGGCTGAGGCCCATCGCCTCCGGGCCGGCATGACCATCGTCAACCTGCAGCCGTCCGACGAATTCGAGTTCAAGCCGGGGCAGGGGCGCGTGCTGCTCCTGGCCTGCGGGGCCCTGGCGCGCGAGATCGTCGATCTCATCGAGCACAATCGCTGGACCGGCTTCGACCTCCAGTGCCTTCCGGCCAAGTGGCACAACACGCCCGAGAAGATCGTTCCGGCGCTGCGCGAGAAGATCCGCGCAGCGCGCGGCAGCTATCCCTCGATCTTCGTGCTCTATGGCGACTGCGGCACCGGCGGCCTGCTCGATCGGATGCTGGAGGAAGAAGGCGTCGAGCGCATCGACGGGCCGCACTGCTATGCCTTCTTCAGCGGCAACGAAGCCTTCGCGGCAAAGGCCGATGATGATGTCACGGCCTTCTTCCTCACGGATTATCTCGCCAAGCATTTCGACAAGCTGATCTGGGCCGGCCTCGGGCTTGACCGGCACCCCGAACTGCTGCCGCTCTATTTTGGAAACTACACCAGGATCGTCTACCTGGCGCAGACCCGCAACGAGGACATCGCCAAGAAGGCCATGGCGGCCGCGAAGAAGCTCGGCCTTGCCTATGAATACCGCTTCACCGGCTATGGCGAGCTGGAAGCCGATCTCGGATCGCGGGCCTAGCCTTCGTTCATCCATCTGGCGCGGCGGTAGGTTCCGCCCGCGATCTCGTAGTAGTCCCCCGCCAACTCGCAGAAGATGTGGCCTTCGAGCACCAGCCCGCTCGGCCCATCGAGCGAGCCGGCGGTGATGGCCGTGTAGTCGCGGCCCTTCCCCTTCCAGAACAGGGGTGAACCGCATTCGCAGCAGAAGCCGCGCCGGGCGCTGTCGCTGGAGCTGTACCAGCGCAGGCCACGGTCCTCGGTGATGCGAAGATCCCCGTCCTGGGCTGCCGTCGCCGACATATAGGTGCCGGTCTGCTTGCGGCACTGTTCGCAGTGACAGGCCACCACGTTGCGCAGGGGGCCATGCACCTCGTATGTCACCGCACCGCAGAGGCAGGATCCGGTCTTCATGCCGCGACATACTCCTTGGCCAGCGCGGTGATGTGCTCCGGCCCCAGCCCGCAGCAGCCGCCGAAGATGGTCACGCCCTTCTGGCGCCAGTGCCTGGCCTTGCTGACCAGCTCCTCGGGCGGAATGATGTCGACGAAGGTCCACTCCGGCATGCGGAAGTAACCGCTCTCCGGATAGGCGCCCAGCGGGCCGCTCCAGTACCTGCGGACGATGTCGATGGCCTCGTCGGTGTCGTTGGGCGAGGTATGCATGATGCTGATGACCTGGGGCTTCAGCCCCGCCAAGACCCGCGCCACGTCGTCCAGCTTCTGGTCCTCGCGCCCGAAGCCGGTGAGCAGCCCGTCCTTGCGGCGCTCCACCGAAATGCCGACCCAGACGGGAAGTCCCGTCGCAAGCGCGGCCTCGGTGGCCCAGACGGAGTAGTCCACGTCGCGCATCATTTCCATCATCAGCAGGTCCACATGGCACCTGGCGAGATTGTCCACCTTGCGCTTGAACAGGGCGCGGGCCTCGCGTTCCGGCCATTCGCGCTGCTTGGAGGTCCGGTCGCTGCCCTTGACAACAGGCCGCATCGTGGAGACCGAGCCCGCGACGGCGACAGGACGGTTTGCAGCCGCGGCCTTGGCGAGCGCGACGGCGGCCTGATCGATGCTGATCAGGTCGGCGTCGCGGCCCAGGGCATTGAAGAGCAGGGCGCTGGTGGCGAAGGTGTTGGCCGTGATCAGTTCCGCTCCCGCGCGGATATAGTCTTCATGAACTTCCCGCACGATGTCGGGATGGGTGAGATTGGCATCGGCGCACCAGGTTTCCCCGCTCATGGCTCCGCCGCGGCGCTGGATGTCGGTGCCGGTGCCGCCGTCGATGACGATGACCTCGCCCGACTTGAGCTTCTTCTCGATCTGCGAATACATCACGTCCCCTTGCGCTGGCCTGCGGCAAGGAAGGCTTTCATGTGGAAGCGGGCCTGGTCCTGCCGGTATGCAAATCCTTGTCCCACGGGGCAGGCATGGCGCGCAAGACAGCCTTGCGACATGCATTGGGCCCCTTGCGGCATGGCGATGTGAGACCGGCAGGCCTCCACGTCATAGGCCGTGCCGTCGAAGGCCGTAACGGGGCAGGCGGTCAGGCAGGGGCGGCCGGCACAGGACTCGCAAGGGTGGCGTCCCGGCGATGGCGGCGGCAGGTCGAAGACGACCGGGAAGAGCAGGGCAGCGCGGTAGGCGTGCCAGAGCCCGTAGGTCGGATGGATGTTGAGGCCCAGCGGTGAGACATGCCCGGCGCCGCCGCGCCGGGCCCAGGTCAGGAAGGGCTGCGGCGGGGTGTCGAAGGGATAGACGGCCCGGGCGCCGACGTCGACCGCCAGGCGGGACACCACGTCGCGGGTCCAGTCATCCAGCGTGTCGCGGTCGGGATCGCGTTCGCGGGCGAAGCGGCGGAACATGTCGGGTCCCGCATTGCCGATCAGGATCACGAACCGGGCGCTGTCCGGCACCCGGTCGTCCGGCGCCGGCGCGAACCAGCCCAGCGGCGTGAAGCTGGCGCGGCGGATGGCGGTCAGGACCGGGTGGTCCATGATCCGCTCAGGTCAGCGGGGCGATCTGGAGCTCGACGCGGCGGTTCTCGGCGCGCCCGGCCTCGGTGGCATTGCTGGCAATCGGCTGGCTCTTGCCCATGCCCAGGACCTGGAAGCGCCGGTAGTTGTTGCCCTGCGCCACCAGATACTCCGCCACGGCACCGGCACGGCGCTCTGACAGTTCGAGGTTATGCGCGGCACTGCCCGTCGAGTCGGTGTGGCCGGTGACGTCGACCAGCGTCTGGTCGAACTCGCGCAGCACGATCGCCACCGAGTTCAGCACGTCGAAGAACTGCGGCTTCACGTCGGCGCGATCGGTGTCGAAGGTGATGTTGGACGGCATGTTGAGAATGATGTTGTCGCCGCGCCGCGTGACCGAGACGCCGCTGCCGCGCAGGCGTTCGCGCAGCTTGGCTTCCTGGCGGTCCATGTAGACGCCCACGCCGCCGCCGGCGAGCGCGCCGATGCCGGCGCCGATCAGCACGGACTTGCGGGTGGAGGCGTTGGTGGTCTTGCCGATCACGAGGCCTGCGGCGCTGCCGAGAAGCGCGCCGGCACCGGCGCCGACGGCCGTGTTCGAGATCTTCTGTTCGCCCGTGTAGGGATCGGTGGAGCAGGCGGCCAGCATCAGGGCGGCGCACAGGATGATCGAGATTTTACGCAGCATGGTTTCCCCCGGTTTTCGCAGGTTCATCAACGCCCCATGTGGCCGCAATATGATTAACGATGGGTTATTCTGCGGCAGCCAGGTCTTCGGCCACAAGGAAGCCGCCGGACTGGCGGCGCCACAGCGAGGCATAAACTCCATCTAGCGCAAGGAGTTCCTTGTGGGTGCCTTCTTCGACGATGCGACCCTTGTCCATGATCACCAGCCGGTCCATGGCCGCGATGGTGGAGAGCCGATGCGCCACCGCGATGACGGTCTTTCCTTCCATCAGCGTGTAGAGATTTTCCTGAATGGCCTGCTCCACTTCGAAGTCGAGCGCGCTGGTGGCCTCGTCGAGCACCAGGATCGGCGCGTTCTTGAGCAGCACGCGCGCGATGGCGATGCGCTGGCGCTGCCCGCCCGAGAGCTTCACACCGCGCTCGCCGACATGCGCGTCGTAACCCTTCCGCCCCTTCGGATCGACAAGATGCGCGATGAACTCGTCGGCATGGGCCTTGCGGGCTGCCGCCTCGACGTCTGCCATGCTCGCGTCGGGATTGCCGTAGCGGATGTTGTCGATCACGGAACGGTGCAGCAGCGAGGTGTCCTGCGTCACCACGCCGATCGCGGCGCGCAGCGAATCCTGCGTCGTCCTGGCGATATCCTGTCCGTCGATCAGGATGCGGCCCTGCTGCAGGTCGTAGAAGCGGAGCAGCAGATTGGCCAGCGTCGACTTGCCCGCGCCGGAACGCCCGACGAGCCCCACCTTCTCGCCCGGCCTGATGGTGAGATTCAGGTGATCGACCACGGTGCGGCCGCGCACCGGTGCGACGCGGCCATAATCGAAGGTCACGTCCTCGAAGCGGATTTCGCCCCGGCTGACGACCAGGGGGCGGGCGTCCTCGTCATCCTTGATGCTGCGCTCGCGCGCAATGGTCTCGACGCCGTCCTGGATGACGCCGACGTCCTCGAAGAGGCTGGCCACTTCCCAGATGATCCACTGCGACATGGCCTTGATGCGCAGCGTGAGGCCGATGGCAAAGGCGATGGCCCCGGTGGTGATGGCATTGTTGTACCACAGCGAGATCGAGATGGCGGCCATGGTGAAGATCAGCACGCCAGAGAGGATCTGCAACGTCGATGTCATGAGCGTCGACAGGCGCATGGAGCGGTGGACCGTGTCCAGCATCCAGGTCATGCCTTCCTTGGCATAGCCGTCCTCGCGGTCGTGATGGGCGAAGAGCTTGACGGTGGGGATGTTTGTGTAGCTGTCCACCACCCGGCCGGTGACCAGCGAGCGCATATCGGCCTGTTCGGCCGAGATGCGGCCGAGCCGCGGCACGAAGTACCAGCAGGCGGCCACATAGCCGGCCAGCCAGATCAGCATGGGCACCATGAGCCAGAGATCGCTGGTGGCCACCAGCACCAGGGCGCCGACGAAGTAGACGCTGACATAGACGATGACCTCGGTGAACTTCATCACCGCATCGCGCACGCCCAGTGCGGTCTGCATCACCTTGGTGGCGACGCGCCCGGCGAAGTCGTTGGTGAAGAAGTCCATGCTCTGGCGCAAGACATAGCGGTGCGCGGTCCAGCGGATGCGCATGGCATAATTGCCGCGCAGGCCCTGATGCGAAATGGATTCGGAAATGAAGTTGAGCAGCGGCAGAACGATGAGCACCACCGCGCCCATCACGATGAGCTTGGTGCCATGGTCCTGCCAGAAGGTTTCGCGGTTCGCTGCGGTGAGAAAGTCGACGAGGTCGCCGAGGAAGGCGAAGAGATAGACTTCGAGGAAGGCGATGGCGGCCGAAAACAGCATCGACACCGCCAGCAGCGGCCAGAAGGGCTTGGTATAGTGCCAGGCAAAGGCCAGCAGGCCCGGCGGCGGCATCTGCGGCCGGTCAGGCGGAAAGGGATCAACCCGGCTTTCAAGCCAGTGGAAGAAGCGGTTGAACACGGATAACTCCAGGCACCGCCGTGGGTGCCGAATTCGATACGGATCGAGGGCCTTATAGACCCGCGAAATCGGGGCCGCAAAGTGGCGGCAGGGCACAGGATTACAGTGTTTCCGGCACGGCAAGTCCCCGGAAAATGCATGAGCCTCTGCATGCCTGCATGCTAGGTACCGGACATGCCGTCCGCCACGCGTCTCATACCACTGATCATCGCCTCGGCCCTGTTCATGGAGAACATGGACCAGACGATCATCGCCACGTCGCTGCCGGCGATCGCTGCCGATCTCGGCACCAGCCCCATCGTGCTGAAACTGGCCTTCACCACCTATCTGCTGAGTCTCACGGTCTTCATCCCGATCAGCGGCTGGCTGGCCGACCAATTCGGCGCGCGGCACGTGTTCCGGGTGGCCATTGCCGTCTTCACACTCGGGTCGGTGGCCTGCGGCCTCTCGTCCTCGCTGGGCGAACTGGTGGCGGCGCGCGCCCTGCAGGGCCTGGGCGGCGCCATGATGGTGCCGGTCGGGCGCATCATCCTGCTCCGGGCCATTCCCAAGGCCGAGCTTGTCGACGCGCTGGCCTGGCTCACGATACCGGCTCTCCTGGGGCCGCTGCTCGGGCCGCCGGTCGGCGGGTTCATCACCGACAGCTTCGGCTGGCGCTGGATCTTCTGGATGAACGTGCCTTTCGGTATTGCCGCCATCCTGCTCGCCACCTGGCTCATGCCGGAAACCGGAGTCGACCACGTGCCGCCGCTCGACGTCAGGGGCTTTCTCCTGTCGGGGCTCGGCCTGTCTTCGCTGATCTTCGGCCTGACCGTGCTGGGCCGCGACCTGCTGCCGGCCTATGCGCCGCCGCTGCTCATGGGCTTCGGCCTGGTGATGCTCGTCCTCTACTACCTGCACGCCCGGCGCATCGCAGCGCCGATCCTCGATTTCCGCCTGCTGCGCATCCCCACCTTTCGCGCGGGCGTCCTGGGTGGCAGCCTGTTCCGCATCGGCGTCGGCGCGGTTCCCTTCCTTCTGCCGCTGATGTTCCAGCTGGGCTATGGCCTCAGCGCCTTCGAGTCGGGCATGATCACCTGCGCCGCCGCGGCCGGCGCCATCTCGATGAAGTTCGGCGCGGCCCGTCTGATCCGGCGCTTCGGCTTCCGCCGCCTGCTGCTGGTGAACGGCGCGCTGGCGTCCGTCTCGATTGCCGTCATGGGGCTCTTGACCGGCGCCACGCCCTATCTGCTGATGGTGGCCTTGCTCTTCGTCGGCGGCTTCCTGCGCTCGCTGCAGTTCACGGCGATGAACGCCATGTCCTATTCCGACGTCGACAACGACGGCATGAGCTATGCCACCACCTTCTATACCGTGTCGCAGCAGATCTCGCTGTCGGCCGGCGTGGTGCTGGGCGCCTTCGTGCTGGAGGCCGCGCAATGGTGGCGGAGCGAGGCCAGCCTGCAGCCGGCGGATTTCACCATCGCCTTCTTCGTGGTGGCGGTGGCGTCACTCACCGCCCTGTTCAATTTCCGCAGTCTCGCAGCCGACGCGGGCGCGAGCGTCTCGGGCCAGCGGTCACGGCCGCTGAACGAATGAATCGATGACGCGCTTCTCGCCGGCCTTGTCGAAATCGATGGTCAGCTTGTTGCCGTCGACGCTGGTGATCACGCCATAGCCGAACTTCTGGTGGAAGACGCGCTCGCCCTTGTCAAAGCCGCCGCCTTCGGTTTCGCGCGCCACCATCTCGCCCTCGATGAAGCGCGGCGTCGCGCGGGCGCTGTCGCCCTTGGCCCAGCGCTCCTGGGCGCGCTGCCAGCCGGGCGTGGCATAGGTGTTGGTGAAGCTCTGCTCCTCGAAGCGGCTCTTGCCGTAGGAGCCAAGGCCGTAGCCGCCATAGCTGGTGGACATGGGCGCCACCTCGACATGGGACTCGGGCAACTCGTCGATGAAGCGCGAGGGCAGGGCCGATTGCCAGAGATTGTGGACCCGGCGGTTCTGCGCGAAGGAAATGAAGGCCCGGCGCTTGGCCCGGGTGATGCCGACATAGGCGAGGCGGCGCTCCTCTTCGAGGCCGGCGCGTCCCTTCTCGTCGAGCGCGCGCTGATGCGGGAAGAGGCCTTCCTCCCATCCGGGCAGGAAGACCGTTCCGAACTCCAGCCCCTTGGCCGAGTGCAGCGTCATGATGTTGACCTTGTCGTCGTCGGGCGACTGTTCCACGTCCATGACCAGCGAGATGTGCTCGAGGAAGCCCAGCAGGTTCTCGAATTCGCCCATGGATCGCACGAGTTCCTTGAGGTTCTCGAGTCGGCCCTCGGCCTCCGGGCTCTTGTCGTTCTGCCACATGGCCGTGTAGCCGAACTCGTCCAGAACGATTTCAGCGAGCTCCGTGTGCGGCAGCCCATCCATCGTCTGGCGCCAGCGCGAGAAGCTTTCCATCAGCGCGCGCAGCGCCGTGCGGGTCTTGTTGGGCAGTTCATCGGTGAGGCTCAGCGCCTCGGCCGCGCGGTAGAGCGAGATGCCCTGGTTGCGGGCATGCTCATGCATGCGCTTGACCGAAGTGTCTCCGATGCCGCGCTTGGGCGTATTGATGATGCGCTCGAAGGCGAGATCATTGTCCGGCGAGGCGATGATCTTGAGATAGGCCAGCGCGTCGCGGATTTCGGCGCGCTCGTAGAAGCGCGGGCCGCCGACCACGCGGTAGGGCACCCCCAGCGTGATGAAGCGGTCCTCGAAACTCCGCATCTGGAAGGAGGCCCGCACCAGGATCGCCATGTCGTTGAGGCGATCGCCCTTGCGCTGGAAATTCTCGATGTCGTCGCCGATTGTGCGGGCTTCCTCGTCGCCGTCCCAGTGCGACCGCACCGTCACCGGCTCGCTCTCCTCGCGGTCGGTGCGCAGCGTCTTGCCCAGCCGGCTCTCGTTCTTGGCGATGAGGCCCGAGGCGGCGCCGAGAATATCGGGCGTCGAGCGGTAGTTGCGCTCGAGGCGGATCACCTTGGCGCCGGGAAAGTCCTTCTCGAAGCGCAGGATGTTGTCCACCTCGGCGCCGCGCCAGCCATAGATCGACTGGTCGTCGTCGCCCACGCAGCAGATGTTGCGGTGGCCCTGGGCCAGGAGGCGCAGCCAGAGATACTGCGCCACGTTGGTGTCCTGGTACTCGTCCACCAGCATGTACTTGAAGCGGCGCTGATACTCCTTCAGCACGTCCGGGTGCTCCTGGAAGATGCGCAGCACTTCCAGCAGCAGGTCGCCGAAGTCGGCGGCATTCACCACCTTCAGCCGCTGCTGGTATTCGGCATAGAGCTTGCCGCCCAGCCCGTTGGCAAAACCATGGGCCTCGCCCGCCGGAATCTTCTCGGGGGTCAGGCCGCGGTTCTTCCAGCCGTCGATGAGGCTGGCGAGCTGGCGCGCGGGCCAGCGCTTCTCGTCGATGTCGTGGGCTTCCAGCAATTGCTTCATCAGCCGGATCTGGTCGTCGGTGTCGAGGATCGAGAAGCCGGAGCGAAGCCCGGCAAGCTCGGCATGGTTGCGCAGGATCTTGACGCCGATGGCGTGGAAGGTGCCAAGCCAGGTCATGCCCTCGACCACGCCGCCGATCAGCGCGCCGATCCGGTCCTTCATCTCGCGGGCGGCCTTGTTGGTGAAGGTCACCGCCAGGATCTGGCCGGGCCAGGCCTTGCCGGTCGCCAGGATATGGGCAAGCCGCGTGGTCAGCACGCGGGTCTTGCCCGTTCCGGCGCCCGCCAGGACGAGGAGGGGGCCATCGGTGGTCTCCACGGCGGCCCTCTGTTCGGCATTCAGTCCCTTCAGATAGGGCGGCTCGCCCTGCGCCAGGGCGCGCGCCGACAGGCTGCCGGGTTTCACCGGCCGCGGCGCGTCGTCGTCGAAATCATCCAGATCGATGGGCTTGATGGTCATCCGGGGGCGAATCCTCCGGCCCTGTATAGCAACCGGCGGAACGGATTGCGAACCGTGTGGGGGCCGCGAGGACTCTTTCCCGGATCTCGCCCGGCCTCAGGCCGCGAGCCTCGGCTGCACGTCGCGGACCGCCTTCTGGAGCTTCCGCCAGGTTTCGGCGGTTTCGGTGTCGCCGGACTTCTCGCACAGGGCGGCATGCAGGGCCGCCTCCAATTCGGCGCGTTTTCCATGAACGAAAACAAGCGCTTCCGCGAACAGGTTGAAACCTTGGTTCATCATTTTCGCCTCCTTCGTTGATTGACTGATCAATGTTGGAGGTGAATTGCGCCCTCAATGTTGCGCGCTCATGACAATTCTGGGCAACCCGCCTCAGTTGCGCGGTTGAGCCTGATCAAGCTGCGCGACCCAGGGATACTTCTTCGCCTCTTCGCTGGTGTAGCCAAGATTGCGCACCGTGGGGCTCGGCCCCATGCCGGTCCCGACCTCGTATTCGGTCCCGAGCACCCGGTCGAGCACGTCCGTGACGATTCCGTAGTTGCCGGTTTCCGAATGGAAGTGGTGCAGGGCGTGGTGGCGGCGCATGTGCTGCATGATCCGCGACTCGAACTTCACCGGCAGATGGGCGGCGCAGTGGAAGAACTCGTAGATCAGCAGCGCGATGAAGCCGCCGCAGACGGTCGCGGCGGCGCCCGGCCAGCCGAAGGCCAGATAGCCCAGGGGCAGGGTCGGGGCCAGTACCGCCGGAATGGTCGTATATGGCGCGCCGAACAACACGGAGAGGTCGTTCGGATTCATGTGGTGATCGTAGTGGATCCGCCGCCACAGGCCTGCCGTCCAGGGCATGCGGTAAAGCGTGCGGCTATGCAGGACGAAGCGGTGCAGCACGAACTCCACGGCCGGATAGACCAGCGCCACCAGGGCGAAGGAGCCGAGAAGCTGCCACCAGCTCTGCATGAGATAAAGGCTCAGCGCACCGGTCGCCAGAACGATCGCGACATAGATCAAGACGGCGTAATGGCTGGCATAGGAAGAGAAGAACTCCGCCTTGGTCATCGTCCGCTTCGGATCGATGGACTGGGACCACTGATTGTCGCTCTGCAAAAGGTTCATGTCTCGCCTTATGGGTCAGAATACTTCGCCGGCGCCACGTCCATTCCCCGCGTGGTTTCTACCAATCGGGCGGGCCGGGCACAAGCATGGGTCAGGCTTTCCGGGGAATGCCGATCCGATGGCCAACCTGAGGTGGAACCGGCAGCGCCTTGTGGGCCTGATGCATGTTGTCGATCTTTTCATATACGTCAGGCGGGAATGGGGCGGATTTCTTCGCGGCCATGTCGACATGCATGACGATCAGCTCCGTCACGCAGGACAGCCAGCCCTCTTCGGCATGGAACATCTGCTGCACGTAATGCACGCGTTTGGCGTCACGGTCGAGAAACTGCGTCTCGATCCGCACCGAATCGCCAGCATGGAGTTCGCGCACATAGGTGTTGTGGCTTTCCAGCGTGAAGAACGAGGCGTTGCGGTCCTTCACGTAGTCCGGGCCGAGGCCCACGGCCGCGAAGGCCTCGTCGCCCGCCCGGTCGAACAGCACATTGTAATAGGCCATGTTGAAATGGCCGTTATAGTCGGTCCATTGGTCCTCGACCTTCTGGATTCGGCCCACGAACGGGGCGGGATAGGCCATCGCAAATTCTCCGGATTCTGCTAGTTTCGGGGCATGGATACACGAAGCGCCAAGAACAGCACAATGCAGGCCGTCGCCGAGGTCCGCGAGGTCCTGGGCGACCGCCTGTCGACCGCCGCCGCCGTGCGCGAACAGCACGGCAAGGATCAGACCTGGAATCCGGGTGCGCCGCCCGACGCGGTGGCCTTCGTGCAGAATACCGGCGAGGTCCAGAGGATCGTTGCCATCTGCGGCAAATACGACACGCCCGTGATTGCCTATGGCACCGGCACCTCGCTGGAGGGGCATTTCACCGCACCCTTCGGCGGGATTTCCATCGACCTGTCCGGCATGAACCGCATTCTGGAGGTGAATGCCGCCGATCTCGACTGCCGGGTGGAAGCCGGGGTCACCCGCAAGCAGCTCAATGTCCATTTGCGGGACCAGGGTCTGTTCTTCCCCGTCGATCCCGGCGCCGACGCCAGCCTTGGCGGCATGACGGCCACCCGGGCCTCCGGCACCAACGCCGTGCGCTACGGCACCATGCGCGAGAACGTGCTGAACGTGACCGCAGTCATGGCCAATGGCGAAATCATCCGCACCGGATCGCGCGCCAAGAAGTCCTCGGCAGGCTACGATCTCACCCGCCTGCTAGTAGGCAGCGAAGGAACGCTTGGCGTCATCACCGAAGTGGCACTCAAACTCTACGGCATTCCGGAATCGATTGTCGCGGCCGTGTGCCCGTTTCCCAGCGTCGAAGCCTGCTGCAATGCCACCATCACCGCCATTCAGATGGGACTGCCGGTGGCGCGTATCGAACTGGTCGACGCCGAGCATGTGAAGGCCTTCAACGCCTACTCGCATCTCGATCTGGCCGTCTCGCCCACGCTGTTCCTCGAGTTCCACGGGACCGTCGCCTCCGCGAGGGAGCAGGCCGAAACCTTTGCGGCAATCGCCGAGGATCTCGGCGGCGGGCCCTATCGCTGGGCCGAGAAGGAAGAAGACCGGCAGAAGCTCTGGCAGGCCCGGCACGATGCCTTCTGGGCCACCAGGTCGCTGATGCCCGGCAAGGATGCCTTTGCCACCGACGTCTGCGTGCCCATCTCGCGGCTTGCCGAATGCGTGACCGACACCCAGGCCGATCTCGCGGCGCATGGCCTCTATGGCCCGATCGTAGGTCACGTGGGCGACGGCAACTTCCATGTGGTGCTCTATTGCGACCGTTCGGATCCGGATGAGGTGGCGCGGGTCAAGGGCGTCTACGGGCGGCTGATCGACCGGGCCATCGCCATGGGCGGCACCTGCACCGGCGAGCACGGCATCGGTTCCGGCAAGGTGGCCTATCTGGAGCGCGAACATGGCCCGGCCCTTGCCTTCATGCGCGACATCAAACGGGCCCTCGATCCCAAGAACATCATGAACCCCGGCAAGAACGCCGCCTTGTGATTGACGCAATGGAACCGCATCTGACAGGGCCATGAAGGTGTGGAAATCCCCCGTCCTCTATTTCGGCATTTTCCTGGTGCTTGCCGTCCTTGGCTTGCTGGCTGCGCCCTTCGTCATCGACTGGAATTCCTATCGCGCCGACATCGAGAGCAATGGCCGCAAGCTGACCGGCCGCACCGTCACCGTCGATGGCAATGTCTCGGCCCGGCTCTTCCCCTGGCCGCGGCTGACGGTGGAAGGCCTTCGCATCGCCAATCCCGCCGGCATGGAGAATGCCGAGTTCGCCACCGTCGACCGCGCGGTGATCCGCATGTCGCTGGCGGGGCTGATGAGCGGCAACATCGAGGTCGAATCCATCGAGGTCGAACGGCCGGCGATCACAGCTGGAGCGGCGCGACGGGGGTGACGGGAACTGGGTCTTTCGCCGTCGGAAAGCGTCGTGAACAGCGACATGCTGCGCAAGGTCCGGCTCGACCGGATCACCGTGACGGATGGCACGCTGCGGTTCGTCGACCGCCGCCGTGGCGAGACTTACGAACTGACGGATGTGAATGCGGCACTTTCGGCATCGGGAATTGCCGGACCCTGGCGGCTGCGCGCGCTCGATGGCCGCAAGAGTGTCGCCCGCTACGGGGACAGGGACTTCGACCTGTCGCTCACCACCGCTGCATGGATCGAGGGTGAGCCGCTGCGCCTGGGCCTGCGCGTCTCGCCTGCCGATGCGGCGGGTCCGATCTTCTCCTTTGACGGCCGTGTCCAGGCAGGCAAGGCCGAAGGCGAGGTGCGCGTGGCACCCGCCGAAACGCCCGAGGGCAAGACCAATTCGGAAGGTCAGCTCCGCCCGCTGGTCTTTACCTCCCAGGTGACTGCCGACTTCGACGGCGCTGCCTTCGACCGGATCGAGATCTCTCCGGTCAATATCCAGGAAGGCGGTACGCTGGTGAGCGGTACGGCGCGTGTCGCGCTCGACCGGCACATTTCGGCAAGTGCCGATCTCTCGGCGGTCTCGCTCGATCTCGACGCGCTTGCCGGCGCGCGCGCGCGCAATCTGCTGCGCGAGGGCGGCGTGCTGTCGTTGGCGGGCGGTCTGCTGGCGCTCATTCCGGAAGACGTGAGCCTGTCGGCGGCCATGCGCGTGACCTCGCTGA
The DNA here is from genome assembly GCA_963744745.1 of uncultured Bacteroidota bacterium. GTDB lineage: Bacteria > Bacteroidota > Bacteroidia > Bacteroidales > VadinHA17 > LD21. The sequence continues at coordinate 2,436,732 of CAVUVD010000014.1, forward strand.
CCATCGGCGGCGAGCGCCTGGACAATGCCGCCGTCGTGGTCGATGCCGACCGGAATGCGATCAGGCTGAAGGAACTGTCGACATCGCTGCCGGGCCGCTCCCGGGTCCTTTACGAAGGCGTGTTCTTTCCGGGCACTGCCGGGGCCGAAGTCGCCGGGTCGTTGGCACTCGAGTCGGGTGACCTGCGGCAATTGTCGGCCTGGATCTGGCCAGAAGCGAAACCGTCGATCGAGCGCCTGTGGACCGGCAGCCGCGGCCAGTTCAAGATGCAGACGGACCTCAATATCACGCCCTCGCGCCTGCGCTTCAGCAAGACGGAGTACGAACTCGATGGCGAGCGCGGCACCGCCGAGCTCACCCTCACTTCGGGCGGCCGCACCGCGGTCGACCTTCGGCTCGACGCAGGGCGGCTCGACTTCGACGGCCTGTCGGGCGGTAGCCTCTCGGCCCTGGCCGGTGCAGGCACCTTCGACCTCGCGGGTATGATTGGCCGCCTTGTGCCGCGCGGCGATGCGGCCGACGTCAAGCTGGCGCTGAAGGCGCGGGAGCTGCGGCTCAACGGCGTCACCGCATCGGATGTCGCGCTCGATCTCGCGTCGGGCGTGACCGGACTCGATCTCCGGACGCTCGAGATCGGTTCGGTGGGTGGCGCCCGGCTGAAAGCCACCGGGCTGATCCTTGGCGGCAATGCCGGCCCGGACGGATCGATCGGCGTCGAGATCCAGGCGGAGGACCCGCGCGAGCTGCTGCGCCTTGCCGGACTGATCAAGGGAGAATCCGATCCGGCCTGGGCCGCAGAGCTTGGCCGCACGGCGCTGAAGGGCACGGTCGCCGTGCGCCCGAAGGACGGCGGCATCGAAACCGGGTTCGATGTCAACGGAACGGCGGGCGACATCAGCCTTGCCATCACGGGCCAGATCGATGGCGGCGCAACGCCGGAGGCAACGCGCATCAGCGGGTCGAGCGAGATCGGCACCGGCAGCAGTGCGCGGATGGCGGCACTCGTCGGTCTCGCCCCGGTCGGCGATGATCAGCAACCGGCGCGTCTGGTGGCGACCTTCGACGGAACGCCGGGCCAGGGCTTCCGCAGCGATCTGCAGCTCAACGCCTTTGGCGGGCGCCACGGCTATCGCGGCCTGATCAATCCCTTTGTCCCCGGACTGGGCCTCGACGGCAAACTGGAGATGCGGGCCACCGATGTGGGCGCCATGGCAAGGGCGATGGGCCTGCCGCTTCAGTCCGTGCCGACAGGCGTGCTGGTGATCGATGCACCCGTCAAGACCGAAGGTGGGGAGATCCGGGTCGCGGACCTCTCCGGCCGGCTGGGCAAGTCGGCCCTCAAGGGGAACCTCAGCCTTTCCCCCGGCGGGATCGTCAAGGCCGATCTCCAGACTGGTCCGATGCATCTTGCCGACCTGCTGTCCGCGGCCTTCCTCGAGTGGCGCGGGGCAGCGCCCAGCCGCGAGTCCAGCTTCTCCGTGGGATTGCCGCTGGGGCTCACCGGCGAGTTCTGGATCACGCCGTCCCGCCTCACGCTTCATGAACATCTCGTGGCCGATGGCGCGCTGGTCGGCATCGTGGCGACCGGGTCGGAGACCCGCTTCACGCTGCGCAACAAGGATGGCGAGGGCCGCGACACCAAGCTGGAGATCGGGGCGGCCGGCGGCAGTGGCACCCGCACCATCGACGGGAGCCTCACCTTGCCGGTCAATCTGGGCACCGATCTCGTGCGGGCTGACGGCGGCAGCGTGGCCGAAGGTCAGGGTGCGATCACGCTCTCCTTCAAGGGCGAGGGCCGCAGCCCGGCCGGCGTTCTGGCGGCCCTGACCGGTGCCGGCAGCTACAGCTTCGATGATGTGGCGGTCGCGGGGCTGGAGCCTGACGCGTTCCTCGCCGCCGTCGATGCGGCGCGCGACGGCAACGGCCTCACCGCCGCCTTCGACCTGCTGCGCAAGGGCCAGGCGCTCGGCTTCGGTTATGTGGCCGGACCGGTGACCATTTCCGATGGCGCGGTCCGTTTCGCGCCCTTCGTCGCCACCACGCCGCAGGCCAAGGTCGAGGTGAAGGTGGTGGGCGAACTGGCGCTCAATGCCATCGACGCGGATATCGCCGTAGCCTTCCCGGGCCGTGCCGGGCTGCCGGGCCTTTCGATCGCCTATGCCGGCGTGCCCGATGCGTTGGTGCGGAGCGAGGACATGGCCGAACTCTCCACCCGCCTCGGCGTCACCATCATGCAGCAGGGCATCGACGAACTCGAACGGCTGCAGCGCGAGCAGGAGCGGCTGGCCCGCGAGGAAGAACAGCAGCGCAAACTCGACGAGGAGCGCCTTCAGGCCTATTACGCCCAGCGCGACGAGCTCATCCTCAGGCGGCGCGAACTGCGCATTCACTCCGAGATGCGGGCCTATAAGTCGGAGCGGATGCGTCAGAAAATCGAAGCGGACCGGGAGGCCAATGCGGCCATCAGCAAGGATGAGCTGCGACAGCGGATGCGCGAGCTCAAGACCTTCCGCCAGCAGGCGAAGCTGACGCGCGCCGCTATACCGGTCCAGGTGGTGCGGCCCAAGCCCAAGGCAGCCATCCAGAAGCTGAACGTGCCGAAACCGAAGAAGCCGGCCGCGCAACAGGGCCCGGTGATCCTGGTGCAGCCGGAAGGCGCGCCGGTCGTCATCTCGCCGCCGCCATCCGGCTCGCCGTCACAATAGGCCGGTCATCACCGCATTGAGGATCCAGACGCGAATGGCGCTGGACAGGTTGCGGCCGGCCCGGCTCTGGTCGATCTCCGACACCAGCCCGGCGATGGTCAGGTTGCGCCTGGCGGCGGCCTTCTGGAGCGCTGTCCAGAATTCCGGCTCGAGCGACAGCGAGGTGCGGTGGCCCGCAATGGTCAGCGAGTGCTTCAGGTCCTTTGCCATGATGCTTATCTCTTGTGTCCGTCCAGATCCTTTGCCGCCTTGTCGCGCAAGGTGTCTGCGCGCTTGCGGTCTTTCTTGCTGAGGCCGAAGCTGACGCGGTTCTCGGCGGCTTTCTCTTCTCGGGCGTCGCGCGCGCGACGCTTGCGTTGCTGCTTGAGGTTGACGATTTCGCCCATCATCCCTGTCCCCGTCTACTTCGGTCCGATCATGTCTTCCGGTCGCACGATGCGGTCGAAATCCTCGGCATCGATGCCGTCGCGGATGGCTTCCTCGCGCAGCGTGGTGCCGTTCTTGTGCGCCGTCTTGGCGATCTTGGCGGCACGGTCATAGCCGTACTTCGGCGCCAGCGCCGTGACCAGCATGAGCGAACGCTCCAGGGCCGCCTTGATGTTGTCCTCGCGCGCCACGATGCCCGTGACGCAATTGTCGGTGAAGCTGATGACCGCATCGGCCAGCAGGCGCACCGACTGCAGGAAGTTGTAGGCCATCACCGGATTGTAGACGTTGAGTTCGAAATGCCCCTGGCTGCCGGCGAAGGTGATGGCCGACTGGTTGCCGAAGACCTGCACGCAGACCATGGTCAGGGCCTCGCACTGGGTGGGATTGACCTTGCCCGGCATGATCGACGAGCCGGGCTCGTTCTCGGGGAGCGCCAGTTCTCCCAGGCCCGAGCGCGGACCGGAGCCCAGGAGCCGGATGTCGTTGGCGATCTTGAAGAGCGAGACCGCGGCGGTGTTGATGGCGCCGTGCGACATGACCATCGCATCATGGGCGGCGAGCGCCTCGAACTTGTTGGGCGCCGAGGTGAAGGGCATGCCGGTGATGGTCGCGATGCGGTCCGCCACCAGTTCGGCGAAGCCGACAGGCGCATTGAGGCCGGTGCCGACGGCGGTGCCGCCCTGCGCCAGCTCCATCAGCATGGGCATGGTCTGCTCGATGCGCGCGATGCCGTTGGCCACCTGCTGGGCATAGCCGGAAAACTCCTGGCCCAGTGTCAGCGGCGTGGCATCCTGCGTGTGGGTGCGGCCGATCTTGATGATGTGGCTCCAGGCCCGGGCCTTGGCATCGAGCGCCTTGTGCAGGTGCCTGAGCGCCGGGATCAGGTCGTGCTCCACCTGTTCCGCACAGGCGATGTGCATGGCGGTGGGATAGGTGTCGTTGGACGACTGGCTCATGTTGACGTGATCGTTGGGGTGCACCGGCTTCTTCGAGCCGAGTTCGCCCCCCAGCATCTCGATGGCGCGGTTGGAGATCACCTCGTTGGCGTTCATGTTCGACTGGGTGCCCGACCCGGTCTGCCACACGGCCAGCGGGAAATGGTCGTGCAGCTTGCCGTCGATCACTTCCTGCGCGGCGGCGATGATGGCCTCGCCGACGGTCTTGTCGAGGCGGCCCAGCGCCATGTTGGCCTCGGCGCAGGCGCGCTTCACGATGCCCAGGGCGCGGATCACCGGCTGGGGCTGCTTTTCCCAGCCGATCTTGAAATTGTAGAGGCTGCGCTGGGCCTGCGCGCCCCAGTAGCGCGAGGCGTCCACCTCGATGGGGCCGAAGGTATCGGTTTCGGTACGCGTCTTCTTCATGTCGGCAAACTCTGCGATTGCGATGGCGGGCTGAATAGCATCCCGGGGCATCTCATGCCAGCCAGACGGAAGTCGGGGCTAGCGCGGATGCAGCCGGGCCAGCAGGATCATGCCCAGCGCCGAGACCAGGGCCGCCACGCCGGCGATCATCAGCGCCGGCGCCGGCCCGGTCCAGGACAAAAGCAGGGCGAAGAGCAGGGGGGCTGCGGCGTTGAGCACGAGATTGGGGGCGGCGAGGATGCCGAGAACCTCGCCATAGCCCTTGCGGCCGAACAGCGAAAGCGGCACGGCGCCCTTGGCGATGGTCACCAGCCCGTTGGAGGCGCCGTAGAGCAGGGCGAAGACCAGGGCCGCAGCGGGACTGAAGCCGCCCGCGGCGAAGAGCGCCAGCGCCACCGGCAGCAGGCCGAAGGCGATGACGCCCAGGTGGACCGACTTGAGTTTCCGGCCCAGCATGATCTCGCCGATCCGGCTGGCCACCTGCGAGGGGCCGATGAGGGCGGCGAATGTCACCGCGCTTTCCCCGGTGAAGCCCAGGCCCTGGAAGAGCGGCACGACATGGGCCGAGATGGAGGAGAAGACCACCCCGTTCAGGGCCAGGACGGCGGCGAAATAGATCATGGCCTGGCGGCGCGCTGCGCCCGCCAGCGGCGCTTCGCCGGCGTCGGTCTCAACGTCGGTGACCGCAGCCTTGCCGGAAGCGCCGCCGAGAACGAACCAGTGAATGGGCAGGCAGACGAAGAGATGCAGGGCCGCATAGGCGAGGAAGGCGTCGGACCAGCCGATCCGCTCCGAGAGCGTGTGGCTCAGCGGCCAGAAGACGGTGGAGGCCAGGCCGCCGTAGAGCGACAGGTAGGAGATGGCCCGCCGTGCCCCGCTGCCGGTGATCTGGGTGAGGCTGGCGAAGGCGGCGTCGTAGAGGGCGAGGCGCATGGCCACGCCCAGCACCAGCCAGCCGATGCAATAGGTCACGGGGTGCGGGAAGCCGCCGATGATGAGGCATCCCATGGCGGCCAGCAGCGACCCGGCGGTCATGAGGCTGCGGCCGCCCTTGAGGTCGATGAAGCGTCCGGCCCAGGGCGAGATCAGGCCGCTCAGCAGGAGTGCGGCCGAAAAGGCGCCGAAGATGAGCGTGCTCGACCAGCCCTCGCTGCGGGCGATGTCCTGCGACAGCGCACCCAGCGCATAATAGGTCGAGCCCCAGCCGATGATCTGCGTCAGGCCCAGACCCGCGATGATCAGCCAGAGCGGCATGGCCTCAGCCGATGTCGTCCCGCCAGATCGGGTTGCTCCAGGCGCGCCGGCCGGATGCGTCGATGGCGACGACGCGGAACCACGGGCTCTTCCAGTTGAGCAGCCAGCCCTTCTCGAGCTTCGACAGGTCGAACGCCGCATCGGTGATGGCACGGCCGTTGCGCACCAGCGAGCGGGAATTGCCGCAGATCACGGTGATGGTATCGACCGGAGAGGTCGCGATCTGGATATCCTTGCCGTCGATGGCGATGCCGTGGATCTGCGGCCCCTGGCTGGAATAGAAGTGGCCCGCCTTGAGCGCATCGAGAAGGACGTCGGGGTCGAGGCTTTCGGCCTTCACATGGACCCAGCCGCCGAAGTGGTCAGGCGTCTTGAAGTGAGCGTCATCGGTGGCGAAGGCGGTCAGCCGCCGGTTCTCGCTCAGCATCTGGTCGAGCAGGTACCAGCCGTCGCCGCGGTCGTTCTCGATGGCGCAGCCGTGGTTGTAGATCTCGACGGCATGGGCTGCGGCGATGGCGCGGCCATCCTCGATGGTCAGCTGCGACCAGGCCGGGTGGGCAATGCCGATGAAGGCGCCGGCCTCGCGGGCACGGGCGGCCAGCTCCGCGCCGGTCTCGCCGTCGCGGTTCTTGGGGAAGTCGAGCGGAAGCCCGGCGGCCACGATGTGCCAGAGTTCGCCCACCTTCGTTTCGGGCGCATGAAGTTCGGCGCCGATCAGCGTGGTGAAGCTGTTGGAGCGGAAGGCGCGGGTATCGGCGATGGGCCACTTGAAGTTGCCGATGAAATGCTCCGAGAGCTGCATGAAATCGTAGCCTGCCGCCTTGTAGGCGTCGACCACGGCCTTGGGATCGAGCGCGCCGTCGGAGAGGTTGGAATGGGTGTGGAGATTGCCGCGCCAGAAGCGGCCCGGCAGTGAGAAGGGTGGCAGAAGGGCCATGCTCGCCTCGGGTGTCAGATGCTCATTTGCATGCCCAGCTCGACCACGCGGTCGGGCGGGATGCGGAAGAATTCAATGGCACGGGCCGACTGGTTTGCCATCATGATGAAAATGCGCTGCTGCCAGTAAGGAAGCGCAGACCGCGCCGACATGCGTATGACACGCCGGCCAAGGAAATATGACGCCTGCCGCGGATCGATCGACAGGCCGAAGGGTTCGCAGGCGCGCAGGGCCTTGGGCACGTCGGGCTGTTCCATGTAGCCGAAGCGGGCTTCGACCAGCCAGGCCCCGAGCGGCAGCTGTTTCACCACCACGCGTTCCTCTTCGCTGTCGATGCGCGGCTCGGTGGTGGTTTCCGCGGTGATGAAGACCAGCCGGTCATGCAGCACGCGATTGTGCTTGAGATTGTGCATGAGCGCGCTCGGCGCATAGACCGGATCGGTCTGCAGGAAGATCGCGGCGCCGGCCACGCGGGTCGGCGGCCGCTTCTCGAGGCTTTCGAGCAGTGGCACGAGTTCGATCGATTCCCGCCGCAGCTTTTCGGCCAGGGCCTTGCGTCCCTTCATCCAGGTGATCATCAGCAGGATGATGGTGGCGCCCAGCAGCGCCGGCATGTAGCCGCCGGTGAAGAGTTTCAGTCCATTGGCGGCCATGAAGGTGAGTTCGACGAAGAGGATGACGGTCATGGCGGGGATCACGAACCAGCGCGGCAGGTTCCGGGACTTCCAGAAGAAGACCAGCGCGAGGATCGAATCGACGATCATCGAGGTGTTTACGGCGATGCCATAGGCCGAGGCGAGGTTGGTGGACGACTTGAAGACCAGCACCAGGATGACCACGCCCGCCAAGAGCATCCAGTTGATCTGGGCAACGTAGATCTGTCCCTGTTCGGTCTCGCTGGTATGGGTGATGCTCATGCGCGGGAATAGCCCCAGCGACATGGCCTGCTGGGCGATGGAGAAGGCGCCGGTGATCACGGCCTGCGAGGCGATCACCGTGACCGCCGTTGCCAGGATGACGAGCGGAATGAGTCCCCAGCCCGGCGCCATCAGGTAGAAGGGATTCTCCACGGCTTCCGGATGCGAGATGATGAAGGCGCCTTGCCCAAGGTAGTTCAGGATCAGGCCGGGGAAGACGACGGCAAGCCAGGCCATGCGGATCGGCTTGCTGCCGAAGTGGCCCATGTCGGCATAGAGCGCCTCGCCGCCGGTCACCGCCAGGAAGACGCCGCCGAAGACGAGCAGCGCCAGGAAGGGCCTTTCGATCAGCATGCTGGCGCCATAGGTCGGATTGAAGGCAAGGAAGATCTGCAGGTCGTCGAAGATGTGATAGAAGCCCATCACGCCGATGGTGAGAAACCAGATGGCGGTGATCGGCGCGAACAGCGAGGCCACGCCCGCCGTGCCCTTGTACTGGAACAGGAAGAGGGTGATCAGGATCACCAGCGTGATCGGCACGACGAAGGGCGATAACCCGGTGTTGATGACCTTGAGGCCTTCCACGGCCGAGAGCACCGACATGGCCGGCGTGATCATGGCATCGCCGAAGAAGAAGGCCGCGCCGATCATGCCGAGCGTCAGGACGAATCCGCTCTTGGTCTTGAGCAGCGTTTCGACCAGCACGACGAGCGAGAGGATTCCGCCTTCGCCGCGATTGTCGGCCCGCATGAGGAAGAAGACGTATTTCAGCGTGACGATCAGGATCAGCGCCCAGATCAGCAGCGAGGCAACGCCCAGGACGGCAGCGCGCAGGTCACCGCCGGCGGCCACCACGGGATGCAGGGCTTCGCGCATGGCATAGAGCGGGCTGGTTCCGATGTCGCCGAAGACCACTCCGATCGTGGCGAAGGCGAGCTTCAGCTTGGTGCGGCTGAAGGTGGAGTCCTGGGCGGTCTGTTTCATTGGCGCGCCGCCTTGGACCATCTCCCCGGGCAGGTCAAGGGCTTGACTATTCGGCAGTGACGACGGTGCGGCATTCGGCCGGCAGGGCCGAAACCGTCATGGGCGGCGGCGGCTTCACGGGCTTCGCCGGCTTGGCGTTGGGATCGGGCTTCTTCTTCGGGACCCAGGGCACATCGCCCATCCAGTAGGCAAGTTCCTCGCCGCAGCCGGTGCCGTCCTTCGGATGCGGCGTGGGCTGGTTCTTGCAGGTGGTCGAACCCTTCGGGCAATTGATGCGGATGTGGAAGTGGTAGTTGTGCCCGAAATAGGGTCGGACCTTGGCCAGCCACGCCGTGTCGCCCTTGGCCCATTTGCAGAGTTCGGCCTTGATCGGCGGATGCACGAAGATGCGGGCCACCTCCGGATAGGAGGCGGCGCGCTTGATCAGCCGGGCATGGGACTCGGTCCAGACCTTCTTGTCGATGCTCTTGCGGTCCTTGGTGACGACCGTGGCATTGATCGTCTCGCGCTCCTTGCGGCTGAGCGTGCGGTCCGGCATCTCGGTCAGCCAGACGTCGGCGTCGAGGCCCACCTGATGACTGGCATGGCCTGACAGCATCGGGCCGCCGCGCGGCTGGGCCAGATCGCCCACCAGGAGCCCGTTCCAGCCATCCTCCGCACGGGCCTCGATGGCCAGGCGCTCGACCAGGGCGATCATGTCGGGATGGGCCCAGTTGCGGTTGCGCGACAGGCGCATGACCTGCCAGGCCGGACCATCGACGGCCAGCGCCCTGCCGCCCGCGAGGCAGCCCTTGGCATAGGAACCGATGGCGCGCGGCGCCAGATTGGCCGGCCCCTTCTGGGCGCCGAAGACCTTCTTGGCCGGCAGCTTGGCCACCGCGTCGGAGGACATGGCGGCCAGCGCCTTCTGGTCGACGGCCGATTGCGCGGCCGCGGGACCGGCGAGAAGCGGAAGGCTCAGGATCAGGGCGGAGAGGAGCTTGCGCATGCGCTTCATTTCTTGCGGAAGGAATCGAGTGAGACGATCTTCGGACTGTCGGCTGCGGGCGCTGCCTCGCTGTCCGGCGCAGCAGCTTCGGGGGCGCGCTGCGGCCGGAACCTCCTTCAGCTTGCTCTTGACCGGCACGCTCTCGAACTGCAGCCCGAACTGCACCGCGGGGTCGAGGAAGCCCTTGACCGCGTCGAAGGGGATGACGAGCTTTTCGGGAATGTTGTCGAAGGAGAGTTCGGCCTCGAAGCGGTCGTCGTGCACCTTGAGGTTCCAGTACTGATGCTGCAGCACGATGGTCATCTCGCGCGGATAGCGCTGGGCCAGGCGTTCGCTGATCTCGACGCCGGGATACTTGGTGTTGAAGGCGATGTAGAAATGATGTTCGCCCGGCAGGCCCGTCGCGGCCGCGATGTTGAGCGCCTCCCGCACCACGCCGCGCAGCGCCTGCTGGGCGAGAAGGTCATATCGCATCAAGTCTTCGGGCATCGGAAAGGTCCAGGCAAACGTGACTCGGAGGCCGGATCATAGCCTCCCCGGCACCGCAAAGTCATCCACTAGAAACCCGAAACGCAATTCACCGAGGAAAGTGCAGGCTTCTGTTGCCAGGTGCCGGCGGACCCCGCCTTAGGCGGCTAAGCCCAAGGACTTGATTTCGGTCACTCAGACTGCGTTAAGCAGCCACTGCAACCGGAGCATAGTTGTCGTTGGCAACTATATGTTTAGCCCGATAACGTCGGAACCATCACGAGCAAAAAGCGACCCTTTACACCCTCGTCGATCCTATTTCGCCCCCCTCACAGGCCGCGGCTCCCGCGGCCGGTGGTGGAGGCGCCGGGTACTGCCCCCGGGTCCGAATGGTTTATTACGATCGCCGTTTATCGCCATAGCTTGCCTTGCGGCGAGACCCCCGAATATAGGTGTGCGGGGCCGGAAAGGAAAGGGTGGATTGGGCCCCGTCGCGGGTTCGCCTTCCGGGCTGGAATCGGCTAGTTTCCCCGCCCCATGAAACAGTATCTCGATCTCATGCGGCAGGTGCGCGACCACGGCCATCGCAAGGATGACCGGACCGGCACCGGCACGCTCTCCATCTTCGGCCACCAGATGCGCTTCGACCTGGCCGACGGCTTTCCGCTGGTCACCACCAAGAAGCTGCACCTGCGCTCGATCATCTACGAATTGCTGTGGTTCCTCCGGGGCGACACCAATGTCCGGTACCTGCGCGACAACAAGGTCACCATCTGGGACGAATGGGCCGATGAGACGGGCGATCTGGGGCCGGTCTATGGTGCGCAATGGCGTTCCTGGCCGGCGCGGGACGGATCGGCGATCGACCAGCTCGCCGACGTCATTTCCCGCATCCGCAGCAATCCGGATTCGCGGCGGCTGATCGTGACCGCCTGGAATCCGGCCGATGTCGACCGCATGGCGCTGCCGCCCTGCCACTGCCTGTTCCAGTTCTACGTGGCCGAGGGCAGGCTCTCCTGCCAGCTCTACCAGCGCTCGGCCGACATCTTTCTCGGCGTGCCCTTCAACATCGCGTCCTATGCGCTGCTCACCCACATGATCGCGCAGGTGACCGGGCTGAAGCCCGGCAATTCGTTCACACGCTGGGCGATGCGCATCTCTATCTCAATCATCTCGATCAGGCCGACGAGCAGATGAAGCGCACGCCGCTGCCCCTGCCGCGGCTGGTCATCAAGCGCGACGTGACGTCGATCGACGACTTCCGCTTCGAGGATTTCGAGATCGTCAACTATCAGTCCCATCCGCATATCGCCGCGCCGGTGGCCGTTTGATGCTGATCGGCGAAGACCTGCGCGGAGGACTGCGCCGCCGCCTCTATGCGCCGTCCAATCCGGCCGGGCTTGCCTACGCCATCGGCGTCGCCATCCTGCTTGTGGTGATCAACCAGGTCCTGCAGATCGCCCTGTCGTCCGTCGTGCTCAATGCCATGTTCGAGGAGGCGAGCACGCGCAATGCGGTGAAGGCTGCGCTGCTGGTGATCTTTCCGACGGCCCTGCTGACCGCCCTTGCCGCCCTCCTGCTGGCGCGCGGACGGGGCGGCACGGTAGGCGAGGTGCTGAGCCTCCGCTGGCCGCGCTTCGGCCTCCTGGGCTGGCCCTATTTCGTGCTCGTCTTCCTGATCGTGATGTATTTCGCCGTTGCCATGGTGGTGCTCCTGCTGGGCATCGACATGGCGGACTACACGCCGGGGCCGCAGGGCCAGTCGCCCGAGAGCGGCTCGGCAGGGCTGGTGAAGGAAGCGATGTTCGACATCGCCAACACGCCCTGGCTCTTCGCGCTCGTCATACCTTCGGTGGCGCTCGGCGCGCCGATCTGGGAGGAACTGGTGTTCCGCGGGCAGCTCTTCGCGGCGCTGTCGAAGACGCGGATCGGCGTGGCCGGGACGACGGTCGTCACCGCGGCGCTGTGGTCCCTGATGCATCTCACCGAGCCGTGGCTCGCCATCGGCATCATCTTCATGCTGGGCCTTGCCTTCGGCTGGATGATGTACCGTTTCGGCAGCATCTGGGTCCCGATGATCTGCCACGGCGTGTGGAACACGGTCTATGCCCTGGCCGTCTTCGGGCAGGTGAGCGCATGAGCCTCTCGGTCCGCGCAGCACGGCCCGGCGACGGCGAGGCGCTGCATGCCATGATGATGGCACTGGCGGCCTCGCACGGGCACGCGGACGAGGTGACGGCGGTCGCCGCAGATTTCGAAAGCGCGCTGTTCGGACCGCAGTCCATCAGCGGCGCGCTGCTGGCCGAGCTGGACGGCGCGCCGGCCGGCTCTGCCCTCTGGCACCGCAGCTTCAGCTCGTTCCGCGGCCGCGAGGTCATGTTTCTGGAAGACCTCTCGGTGCTGCCCGCATTCCGCCGGCGCGGCGTCGGGCAGGCCCTGCTCAGGGCGCTGGCGGTTCAAGCGGTCGATCGGGGATATCCGTCGATCTTCTGGAACATGATGGACTGGAATGCGGGCGCGCGTGCGCTCTACCAACACGCGGGCGCCGAGATCGACGATGCCACCTGCTACTGCCGCCTGCATGGCGCCGCCCTGGAAAGGCTGGCGCGATGATCGTTGCCCTGGTGGTCGCGGTATCCACGAACGGCGTGATCGGCCGCGACGGCGGGCTGCCCTGGCACATCCCATCCGACCTCAGGCGGTTCAAGGCCATCACCATGGGCAAGCCGGTGATCATGGGGCGCAAGACCTGGGAAGGCCTGCCGCGCAGGCCGCTGCCGGGCCGGCGCAACATCGTGATCACCCGATCGCCGGGATTTCATGCCGAGGGTGCAGAGGTGGTTGCTTCCGCGAAGGATGCGATCGGTCTTTGCAGGGACGAGGCGGAGGTCGCGGTAATCGGTGGAGGCGAGATCTACCGTCTGTTCTGGCCCTACGCCAATCGGCTTTATCTTACGGAAGTCGACCTCGCGGTCGAAGGGGATACCCATTTCCCGCCGCTCGACCCGCAGGAATGGACCGAGGTCTCCCGCGAGGTCCATCCCAAGGCCGAGGGCGACAGCGCGGGCTTCATCCTGCGCGTGCTTGACCGGCGCCGGCCGCCCGGCCAGAGTTGAACGATGAGTTCAAGTTCCTTCGAATCCCGATGTTGTGATCATCGGTGCCGGCGCGGCCGGCATCGGGGCCGGAATCGGCTTGCTCCGCCACGGTGTTTCCTTTGCCATTATCGAGGCAAAACAGCGTATTGGCGGCCGGGCCTATAGTGAAACCTCAAGTCTGGGCCATCTCTGGGACCAGGGCTGCCACTGGTTTCATACGGCTGATCGCAATGTTCTCCGGTCCATCGCCGACCGCCTTGGTCATGGCTATCGCAAGGAACCCTATGGCGGCGGCTTCAAGGCCTTCCAGGATGGACGGTGGGAGGATGTCAGCATCCGCGACGCCTATGTCTGGACCATGCTGGACTACATTGCCGAGGAGGGCGCCAAGGCTGACGTCTCGGCCGAAAGCCTGCTGGACAGGTCCCATCCCGGCTACGCCTCGATACGGCATTGGTGCCAGCTCATGCAGTCGCATGATCCCGAAAACATCTCCGCGAAGGACGTCAGCAGCTATCTGGACACGCACATCAACCTTGCCGTTCGCGATGGTTATGGGGCGCTGGTGGCGCGGCTGGCCACTGGTCTTCCGATCCGCCTCGGCACGGCCGCGCGTCGAATTGCCGTGACGGGGTCGGGCGTCGCGGTTGAAACCGATGCGGGAACGCTGCGCGCTGCGGCCTGCATCGTCGCGGTGCCGGCCCGGATGATGGAGCGGGAACGCATCGCTTTCGCGCCGGGCCTGCCCCCGGCCGTGCAGGACGCCTTCAGCAATGTGCCGATGGGCCATTGCGAGAAGGTCGCCGTCGCATTCGACGCCCCCGTGCTGTCGGAGCTGGGCGTCGGCTATGCCGATGTCCTTGAAGACAAGGCAGCCGGGCTGCCGCCGTTCAACATCGAGGTCCATCCCTTCGGCCGGCCGATCATCGTCGCCCACATGGGGGGCAGTGCGGTGGCAGAGATGACCCCGGAGGATCGCCTCGATCTCTTTGGCCGGGTCGTGACGCGGGCCTTCGGCGCCGATGTCAGCCGCCGGATCACGCATCGGACCACCACCAGCTGGACCGCCGACCCCTTCATCAACGGCGCCTATTCCTGCGCGAAGCCGGGAAAGGCCCATCTTCGCGCGGTTTTCGACGAGCCGGTTCACGATCGCGTGTTCCTGGCGGGCGAACACGTCCACCGATACTTCCATGCCACGGCACATGGCGCCTACGAAACGGGTCTCGCCGCAGCCGCCAGGGCCGCCCGGCTGCTGGGCCGACCGGTCCTGGCCGACGAACCGGAATGGTTACCGCCAAATCACTTGTAGCCGGGGGGCTAGGCTAACTATATGACCCCCAGATCGAAACCACGACGAGAATAGGTGAAAAGCAATGCCGTGGAATTCATGAAGGCGGTGGCGGAAACCAGGGCCCGTGGGGCCAGGGGCCATGGGGGCAGGGCGGACCGAAGCGCCCGAGTGGCGGCGGCGGCGGTGGCCGTGGACCCACGCCTCCGGACCTCGATGAACTCATCCGCAAGAGTCAGGACAAGCTGAAGCAGGTCATTCCCGGTGGGGGCGGCGGCCGGTTTGCCTGGATCATTCCGATTCTCATTCTCGCCGGCTTCATTGGCGTCAACAGCGTCTATCAGGTTCAGCCGGACGAGCGCGGCATCGTGCTGCGCTTCGGCCAGTACACCCGGACCGCCGAGCCGGGCCTGCACTTCGCCCTCTGGCCGATCGAACGCATGGAGAAGCCGAAGGTCGGCACCGTCCGCCAGATCAACATCGGCTCCGAAGGCAACCAGGGCCAGATGCTGACCAGCGACAAGAACATCATCAACGTGCCCTTCTCGGTGTTCTGGCGCATCAACGATCCGCGGCAGTTCCTCTTCAACGTTCAGGCCCCGGAAGAGACCATTCGTGCGGTCTCGCAGAGCGCCATGCGCGAGATCGTCGGCCAGACACGGGCGCAGGCAATTCTGACGACGGGCAAGAACACGGTGGAAGCGCAGGTGATGGAAATCACCCAGAACCTCCTCAACGAATACAATGCCGGCAGTCACCATCACGCAGATCAACCTGGGCGACGTGCAGCCGCCACGCGAGGTGGCCAATGCCTTCGCCGAAGTGGTGCGCGCCGGGCAGAACCAGCAGCAGCTCATCAACGAGGCCGAGCAGTACCGCAACCAGCAGAGCCGCATGGCCGAAGGCGAGGCGGCGAAGCTGGTCGAGGATGCCAAGGGCTACAAGGCCCGTGTGATCGCCGATGCGCAGGGCGAGGCGGCCCGCTTCATCTCGGTCTACGAGCAGTACAGGAACGCCAAGGACGTGACCCGCGAACGCATCTTCCTGGAAACCATGGAGCAGGTGCTTGGCGAGACCAACAAGGTCCTGATCGAGGGTGGCCAGGGCGGTACGGGGGTTGTGCCCTATCTGCCGCTGCCCGAGATCCAGAAGCGCGCCACCGGCAATTGACGAGGACATGACACGATCATGAGCACCACCAAGACAATCCTGGCCATCATCGCCGCGGCCATCGCGATCATCGCTCTACATGTCGTACTTCGTCGTCGACGAGCGGCAGAAGGCGCTGGTCCTGCGCTTCGGCGAGATCAACCGCATCGTCGAGAAGCCCGGCCTCTATTTCAAGCTGCCGATCGCCGACACGGTGACGCCGATCGATGACCGCATCATCATCTGGGAAAACAACGACCGCCCGGTTCAGGACGTGGCCAGCCAGGTCTATATCGTCGACGCCATCACGCTGGCGCGAATCAAGGATGCCCGCCTGTTCCGCGAAACCCTGGGCGCCGACCTGATGCAGGCGGAAGCCCGCGTCGCGGCGCGTCTCGACGCGGCCCTGCGGCAGACCTATGGCCGCCGCTCCTTCGATGCCGCGCTGTCATCCGACCGTGCCACCATGATGCGCGAGATCCGCGACGAGCTGCGCACCGAAGCCGATCTTCTGGGTATCGAGATCGTCGACGTCCGGGTGCGCCGCACCGACCTCAGCGAGAACGTGCTGGAGCAGACCTACCGGCGCATGGAATCCGAGCGTAACGCGCTGGCGCAGGACATCCGGTCCCAGGGCGAAGCGACCAAGACCCGCATGAATGCCGAAACCGACCGCGAGGTGACGGTGAAGATTGCCGAGGCCCGGCGCCAGTCGGAGATCATCCGGGGCGAAGGCGATGCCGAGCGCAACCGGGTCTTTGCCGAGGCCTTCGAGCAGGATCCCGAGTTCTTCTCGTTCTACCGCTCGATGCAGGCCTATGCGAAGAGCCTGGCCAGCCAGGGCACCACCATGGTGCTCAATCCGGACTCGGAGTTCTTCAAGTACTTCGGCACGCAGCAGCGGACTCCGGAGGCCGCTGCGCCCGCACAATGATGCCGGCACTGTTCACGGCCCTCGGTCTCGTACTCGTGATCGAGGGCCTTCTTTATGCCTTGGTTCCGGGGCAGTTGAGGCGCATGGCGGAGCTCCTGCGCCAGGTGACGGATGACCAGCTTCGCATCGGCGGCGCAAGCGCCATCGCCCTTGGCGTACTGATCGTCTGGATCACGCGGAGCGTATCGGGATAATCGGGCGATTGGAGACGGATGATGAGCGGCAATCGGAACATTCTTCGCACTTCGGCAGCGGCCTTTGCGCTGGGCCTCGTGATGTGGGGCGCCAGTCCATCTGCCGTCACCCCGGCCGCGGCGCAGACCGTCGAACTGCCCTCCATTGCCGACCTGACCGACAAGCTTCTGCCCGCCGTGGTCGAGATCACCATCGAGACGAAGGGGCCCGGCACGACCGTGGCACCCAGCATGCCGGAACTGCCGGACAACTCTCCCTTCAAGGACTTCTTCGAGGACTTCTTCAAGCGCCAGCAGGAAGGCGACGGGCAGCCGCGGACCATGACCTCCATGGGTTCGGGATTCGTGATCGACCCGGCCGGCCTGATCGTCACCAACAATCACGTGGTCGAGGGCGCGGAGTCCATCGAGGTTCATCTTCAGGACGATACCGTGCTGAAGGCCGAGGTGGTGGGCCGCGATCCCAAGACCGACTTGGCCGTGCTGCGGGTGAAGCCGGCAGCACCCCTGGCCTCCGTGGCGCTGGGCAACAGCGATACCCTGCGGATCGGTGAATGGGTTGTGGCCATCGGCAATCCCTTCGGCCTCGGCGGATCGGTGTCGCTTGGCATCGTCTCGGCGCGCAACCGCGACATCAATGCCGGCCCCTATGATGACTTCATCCAGACGGATGCCGCCATCAACAAGGGCAATTCCGGCGGTCCTCTTTTCAATCTCAAGGGCGAGGTCGTGGGCATCAACACCGCCATCTTCTCGCCCACCGGCGGTTCCGTCGGCATCGGCTTCTCGGTCCCCGCCAATACCGCCAAGGGCGTGATCGATCAGCTGATCAAGTATGGCGAGACGCGGCGCGGCTGGCTTGGCGTCAAGATCCAGTCGGTGACCGACGACATCGCCGAGAGCATGAACCTCGACAAGCCGCGCGGCGCGCTGATTGCCGATGTGACCAAGCCGGGACCGGCCGAGAAGGCCGGGATCGAAGCGGGCGACGTCGTCATCGAGTTCGACGGCCGCCCGGTGAACGAGATGCGCGACCTGCCGCGCATCGTGGCCGAAACCGAGATCGGCAAGTCGGTCACGGTGAAGGTGCTGCGCAAGGGCAAGGAAGTCTCGGTGACGGCTGAAGTCGGCCGTCTCGAAGACGGCGAGAAGATCGTTGCGGCCCAGAGCGGTCAGACCCCTCCGGCCACCGCGCCGGCCTCCGTGTCGGTTCTCGGCATGACGGTCACAACGCTGAGCGATGAACTGCGCGCCAAGTTCAGCATCGATGCCGACATCAAGGGTGCGGTCGTAACCGAAGTCGCGGCCGATGGCCCGGCCGCCGAACGCAGCCTTCAGCCTGGCGACGTGATCACCGAGGCGGGCGAGAAGGAAGTGACCGGTGCGGCGGACATCGCCGAGCGCGTGAAGGAGGCCGAGGCCGCCAAGAAGAACTCGGTTCTCATGCTGGTCGCCAAGGGCGGCAAGCAGGGCGAGATGCGTTTCATCGCGGTGAAGATCAAGCCCTGACCGGCTGCAGCGCGGCGAGCGCGAAGGCGTGCTCCTGCGCGGGTGGAGCGAGGACATGCCGGGTCGACTTGCGCGGCAGCAGCTTCTGGGACATCGCGGCCTGGATCACCTCTTCGGGCGTGAATTGCCTGTCGCTCCATGACTGCAGCGACAGGCGCGGATCGCCATAGGAAATCACGATCGCGGCAATGCGCGACAGGCCCAGGCGTATGGCCGCATGATAGCGGTGATGGCCATCGAGGATGGCCAGGCTCGTGCGCTCGACCAGGATGGGCTGGCGCTGGAATCCGTCGCGCCTGAGACTCTCGGCGATGCAAGAGACATGCGCGGCGTCGACCTCCTCGCTGGGCCTGAGCCGCGCAATCTCGATCAGCGTGACCGCGTAGACCGTCATTCCGCCGCGATGGCGGGCAGCTGGGCCAGCGACGCATCCAGCGCCGACTGGTCATACATGCGGTCCTCCAGCTTGCCGGCCATGAAGTCCATGTAGGCCTGCATGTCGAAGTGGCCGTGGCCGCAGAGGCCGAAGAGGATCACCGGCGAGGTGCCGTTCTTCTTGGCTTCCAGCGCCGCATTGATGGCGCCGCGCACCGCGTGGGTGGCCTCCGGCGCCGGCACGATGCCCTCGGTGCGGGCGAAGAGGATGCCCGCCTCGAAGCAGGAATTCTGCGTATAGGCCTCGGCCTCGATCAGCCCCAGTTCCTTCAGATGCGAGACCAGCGGGGCCATGCCGTGATAGCGCAGGCCGCCGGCATGGAAGCCGGGCGGCATGAAGGTGGAGCCCAGCGTGTGCATCTTCACCAGCGGCGTCATGTGCGAGGTGTCGCCGAAGTCATAGGCATATTTGCCGCGGGTGAGCGAGGGGCAGGCGGCGGGTTCGGCCGCGATCACGCGCACCTTCTTTCCGCCGCGCAGCTGCTGGCCGATGAAGGGGAAGGTGAGGCCGGCGAAGTTCGATCCGCCGCCGGTGCAGCCCACGATGATGTCGGGGGCAGCACCTGCCTGTTCCATCTGCTCGATGGCTTCGATGCCGATCACCGTCTGGTGCAGCAGCACGTGGTTCAGAACGCTGCCCAGCGCGTATTTGGTATCGGGGTTGGTGGCTGCCACCTCGACGGCTTCGGAAATCGCGATGCCCAGCGAGCCGTTGGAGTTGGGATCTGCGGCCAGAATCTGGCGCCCGGCGTTTGTCTCCGTCGAGGGGCTGGCGACGCACACGCCGCCATAGGTTTCCATCAGCGCGCGGCGGTAAGGCTTCTGGTTGTAGGACACCTTCACCATGTAGACCTTGACCTGCATGTCGAAGAGCGCGCCGGCCATGGAGAGCGACGAGCCCCATTGTCCGGCACCCGTCTCGGTGACCAGCTTGGTGACGCCTTCCTGCTTGTTGTAGAAGGCCTGCGGCACCGCCGTGTTCGGCTTGTGCGAACCGGCGGGCGAAACGCCTTCGTACTTGTAGTAGATCTTGGCCGTGGTCCCCAGCGCCTTCTCCAGCGCGGTGGCGCGGTACAGCGGCGTGGGACGCCACATGCGGTAGATGTCGCGCACGGGCTCGGGCACCTCGATCTCGCGCTCCTGCGAAACCTCCTGCATGATCAGCGCCATCGGGAAGAGGGGCGCCAGATCGTCCGGGCCGACGGGTTTCATCGTGCCGGGATGCAGCACGGGCGGCAGCGCCTCGGGCAGGTCGGCCGCGATGTTGTACCAGGCCTTGGGGATGCGCTCTTCGCCGAGCAGGAACTTCTTGGTCATCTGGGATCCTCCGCAATGCGCCAAGGTTTGCCCAGCGGCCGGGGAGTTTCAAGTGAGAAGAAAGGCGCAGCGCGGCAAGGTTGTGGCCCTGCGGCGACGCCGCGTCAGGCCGCCACGAAGCGGTCGCGGCCATAGCCCTGAAGATAGAGCAGGGCCGTGAGATCGCCATGGTTGATGCGGACCAGCGAGCCGTCCTGCACATGCGGCTTGGCATGCAGGGCAACGCCAAGTCCCGCTTCCGACAGCATGGCCAGATCATTGGCGCCGTCGCCCACCGCGATGGCATCGGCGGGCTCGAGGCCGCGGGCGGAAGCGATCCGGCGCAGCGCCTCCACCTTGGCCTGCTGGCCGAGGATGGGGTCGGTCACGGTGCCCGCCAGCGTGCCGTTCTCGATCACCAGCCGATTGGCCTGGTTCTCGTCGAAGCCAAGCTCTGCCGCCACCCGCGCGGTGAACTGGACGAAGCCGCCGGAGACCAGGGCGGTATGGGCACCATGCGCCTTCATCGTGGCGATGAGGGTCTTGCCGCCCGGCATGTAGGTGATCCGTTCCCGGATGATGAGGTCGATCACCGCCGCGTCGAGACCTTTCAGCAGGCCGACGCGTTCGCGCAGCGCCGCATCGAAGTCGAGTTCGCCGCGCATGGCGCGCCGCGTGATGTCGCGGATACGGTCGCCGACGCCTGCGGCTTCGCCCAGCTCGTCGATGCATTCCTGCCGGATCATGGTCGAGTCCATGTCGGCGATCAGGATGCGCTTGCGGCGGTTGTGGATCGAGACCACGGCCGCATCGATGGGGAAGCGCCGGATGTCGACCATGAATTCCGAGCAGGCGCTCGAAGTCGTGGAATTCCGCGGCCTCGCCCGCGGCCAGCCAGTGCGGCTCTCCGGCGCCGAGACCGCGCAGCAGGCCAAGCACTTCCGCGCCGATTGCCTTCGAGCCGGGGGCTGCTATGAGAACGAGGACGGAATCCATATGGGCAAGACACCTCACAAGCGCGCGCTGCTTATTGCAGGACCGACCGCCAGCGGCAAGTCCGCCCTGGCGCTGGACGTGGCGCGAAACCTCAATGGCGTCATCATCAATGCCGATGCGCTGCAGGTCTACCGCGAGCTCCGCATTCTCACCGCGCGGCCGCTGGAGGAGGAATTGGCGCAGGCGCCGCACCGTCTCTACGGGCACGTCCCCGGCAGCGAAGGTTACACCGTGGCGCGCTGGCTGCAGGATGTCGCGCAGGCCATCGCGGACAGCTGGCGCGAAGGCCGCCTGCCGATCATCACCGGCGGCACCGGCCTCTATTTCCGCGCGCTGGAGAAGGGCCTGTCGAGCATCCCGCCGGTCTCGCAGGAGATCCGCGACCACTGGCGCAGCTACGATGGCGATCTTCACGGCGAACTCGCGGCGCGCGATCCCGAAATGGCGCGGCGCCTGCGCCCGCAGGACCGGCAGCGCATCGTCCGCGCGCTTGAGGTGGTCGAGACCACCGGGCGCTCGCTGCTGGACTGGCAGCAGGACGTGCAGGCCCCGCCGCCGCTGGCAGGCGTCGAGGTCGAACGCGTCTTCATGGAGGTGCCGCGCGACGAGCTCTATGCCCGCGCCGAGCGGCGCTTCGACCAGATGATCAATGCCGGCGCGCTGGGCGAGGTCGAGAAGGTCATCACCTACGATCCGGCGCTGCCGATGATGAAGGCCATCGGCCTTCCCGAACTCGCCGCCCATTTGCGGGGCGAGACCACGCTGGAGGAGGCCGTGGCGCTGGCCAAGACGGCAACCCGGCAGTACATCAAGCGCCAGTTGACCTGGTGGCGCGGGCAGATGGGACATTGGCGCGATGAACACTGATACAAGTACAAGCGGAACGGACCACGCCCTGGCGCCGCGGCGCTATACCGACGTCCGGGCCGCCCTCCAGCTGTCCTACGAGGAGGAGATCTCCGGAGCGGCCTATTTCGCCCATCTCGCAAGTCTCTTCGAGGGCCGGCCGCATGAGGCGCTGATGCTGCTCGCCCGCATCGAAGCGGTGACGGCCGCCGCGATCCGGCCGCTGGTCGTTCATTACGGCATCGAACCCCAGCCGTCCGCCACCCTGAGGGCCGCCGGGCGTGCCGAGGCCGAACGGCGGCGCGGCCAGAGCTGGGCCATGCTGGTGGCGGAAATGGCCAGGGACTTCCCGGCCTATGTCGTGGAGTTCGACGAGATCATCGCCCTGGCGCCGGCGGAGGACCGTGCCGGTCTGGCCGTGCTCCGTGACCATGAGGTCGCAGCGGTGGACTTTGCGCAGATGGAGCGGGCCGGCGATCCCGGAAGCCTGTCGCCGCTCCATGATTTCCTTGCCCGCTATCAGGTGGCTTGACCTTTTTCTTCCGTCCACGTACAACCCCCGCCCATGAACATCATTCTCGTCGTAGGACCGCGCAGCGCCGGGGAGGCTTAAGCCTCCAGGATCTGGTGGTGCTGCGCGGAAATCAGGCTCCCTTGGGGGCCTTTTTTATTGCCTGAACTCGAAATGCATGTTTGACGAAACGGGACAGAGATAAAGAGGTTTGCGATGGCCACGAATGAGATGACGGGTGCCGAGATCGTGCTGAAGGCGCTGGCCGACCAGGGGGTCGAGCATGTCTTCGGCTATCCCGGCGGCGCGGTCCTGCCGATCTATGACGAGATCTTCCAGCAGGAGAAGGTCAAGCACATCCTCGTCCGCCACGAGCAGGGCGCCACCCATGCGGCGGAAGGCTATGCCCGCTCCACCGGCAAGTGCGGCGTGGTGCTGGTCACCTCCGGCCCCGGCGCCACCAATGCGGTGACCGGCCTCACCGACGCGCTGATGGATTCGATCCCCATGGTCTGCCTCACCGGCCAGGTGCCGACCCATCTCATCGGCAACGACGCCTTCCAGGAATGCGACACGGTCGGCATCACGCGGCCCTGCACCAAGCACAATTATCTGGTGAAGGACGTGAACGATCTCGCCCGCATCCTGCACGAGGCCTTCTATGTCGCCACCCACGGCCGTCCCGGCCCGGTCGTGGTCGACATTCCGAAGGACGTGCAGTTCGCCACCGGCAAGTATGTCGGCCCCAAGAACATCGAGCACAAGACCTACCGGCCCAAGGTGAAGCCCGACCAGAACGCCATCCGCGCCGCGGTCGAGCTGATCGCCACGGCCAAGCGCCCGGTGCTCTATACCGGCGGCGGCGTGATCAATTCCGGGCCGACGGCGTCGAAGCTGCTGCGCGAATTCGTGGCGCTCACCAACATCCCGATCACCTCGACGCTGATGGGGCTTGGCGCCTATCCGGCGTCGGGCAAGAACTGGCTCGGCATGCTCGGCATGCACGGCACGTACGAAGCCAACATGGCGATGCACGACTGCGACGTGATGATCAACATCGGCGCGCGCTTCGACGACCGCATCACCGGCCGCCTCAATGCCTTCTCGCCGGGCTCGAAGAAGATCCACATCGACATCGACCCGTCCTCGATCAACAAGACGGTGCGGGTCGACATTCCGGTCGTCGGCGACGTGGCCCATGCGCTGGAAGACATGATCCGCGTGTGGAAGTCCAAGTCGCTGTCGCTCGACAAGAAGGCGCTGGACGCCTGGTGGAAGCAGATCGACGGCTGGCGCGCGCGCGACTGCCTGAAGTACCGCAAGAACGCCGACGTCATCATGCCGCAATATGCCATCGAGCGGCTCTATGCGCTGACCAAGGACAAGGACACCTACATCACCACCGAAGTGGGCCAGCACCAGATGTGGGCGGCGCAGTTCTACCAGCTTCGAGGAGCCGAACCGCTGGATGACCTCCGGCGGACTCGGCACCATGGGCTATGGCCTGCCGGCGGCGGTCGGCGTGCAGATGGCGCATCCCAAGGCGCTGGTCATCGACATCGCCGGCGATGCCTCGGTGCTGATGACCATGCAGGAGATGTCGACGGCGGTGCAGTACCGGCTGCCGATCAAGATCTTCATCCTCAACAACCAGTACATGGGCATGGTGCGCCAGTGGCAGCAGCTGCTGCACGGCAACCGCCTGTCGGAAAGCTATACGGAGGCGCTGCCCGATTTCGTGAAGCTGGCCGAGGCCTATGGCTGCGTCGGCATGCGCGCCGAGAAGCCGGCCGAGCTCGACGCCGCGATCAAGGAGATGATCAAGACGCCGCATCCGGTGATCTTCGATTGCCGCGTGGCGAATCTCGCCAACTGCTTCCCGATGATCCCCTCGGGCAAGGCGCACAACGAGATGCTGCTGGGCGAGGACGTTCCCGACGAGGAAGTGGGCACCGCCATCGACGCCAAGGGCAAGATGCTGGTGTGAGCCGGCCGGACCAGAGATCAGGAGAGACATCATGAACAAGCCTGCCACGGCCCAGCCCGCCTCGGCCTATTTCCTCGACCAGAGCAAGCCGGTCGACCGAGACCCACACGCTGGCGGTGATCGTCGACAACGAGCCGGGCGTCCTGGCCCGCGTCATCGGCCTGTTCTCGGGCCGCGGCTACAACATCAACTCGCTCACGGTCTCGGAGACCCAGCACGAGAAGCATGTCTCGCGCATCACCATCGTCACCACCGGCACGCCGGCGGTGATCGAGCAGATCAAGCACCAGCTCGAGCGCATGGTGCCGGTGCATTCGGTGGCCGACCTCACGGTGCAGGGCAACGCGCTCGCGCGCGAACTCGCCATGGTGAAGGTGGCGGCAAGGGCGAGAAGCGCGTCGAGGCGCTGCGCCTGGCCGATGCCTTCCGCGCCCGCGTCATCGATGCCGGAACCTCGAGCTTCATCTTCGAGATCACCGGCAAGCCCGACAAGGTCGACCAGTTCATCTCGCTCATGGTGCCGCTGGGCCTGGTCGAAGTGGCGCGCACCGGCGTGGCCGGCATCAGCCGCGGGCCAGAGGGCATGAAGGTCTGAGTGGTCTGACATTATTTTCCGAAACCGGATAGTCCGGCCGGACCACTAAGGGGCTAACAGGAGTGCGCTGTCCTGCGGCCGATCCGGCCGTGGGCGCGTCGCCTGCCCGGAGTGCCCCGCCTTGCCCTGCAAATTGTCCGTCAATCTCAATGCCATCGCCTACCTGCGCAACCGGCGCGAGGTGCCCTGGCCGTCGCTGGAGGGCCTGGGCCGCGTGGCGCTGGAGGCCGGGGCGGCGGGCCTCACCATTCATCCGCGCCCGGACGAACGCCACATCCGGGCCGCCGACGTGCCGGTGCTGCGCGACCTGCTGCGGCGGGAATTCCCCGGCCGCGAATACAACATCGAAGGCTATCCCGACGAACGCTTCCTGCGGCTCGTCGAGGCCAACCGGCCGGACCAGGTGACGCTGGTGCCCGACGATCCGGGGCAGGGCACCTCGGACCATGGCTGGGACATCGTCATGAACAACGGCCTGCTCAAGGACGTGATCGCGCGCCTTCACGCGGGCGGCATGCGGGTGTCGCTCTTCGTCGATCCCGACCCTTACGCGCCCGACCTTGCGAAGTCCGTCGGCGCCGACCGGGTGGAGATCTATACCGGCCCCTATGGCGGCGCGCTGGACCCGGGGCAGGCGAAGCGCGAGCTGGACCGCGTGGTGGCGGCGGGCCGGGCGGCCGAGCGGGCGGGGCTTGGCCTCAATGCCGGCCATGACCTGACGCGCGCCAACCTGCCGCCGCTGGTGGCGGCCCTGCCCAATCTGGCCGAGGTCTCGATCGGCCACGCCATCATCGCCGATGCGCTGACCTTCGGCCTGGCCGAAACCGTGCGACAGTTCCGTCATGCCATCGGCGACCTGTGATGACCGCGTCTGATCTCCTCCTGCTTCTGTCCATCGGCTTCGTCCAGCTCCTGGCGGTGATCTCGCCGGGGCCGTCCTTCCTGATCACGGCGCGGACCGCGGTGGCGCGCTCGCGCCTCGATGGCGTCAAGGTGGCGCTGGGGCTGACCGCCGGTACGGTCATCTGGTCCAGCGCGGCGCTTCTCGGCCTCAATGCCGTGTTCCACGCCATGCCCATGCTGTTCATGGCGATGAAGGTGGCGGGCGCCCTGTTCCTGCTGTGGATCGCCTGGCAGATTTTCCGGCATGCGAAAGACCCCATCGCGATGGATGGCGCCGATGCCACCGGCAACCCCTTCATGCGCGGACTTCTGACCCAGCTTGCCAATCCGAAGGTGGTGGTCTTCTTCGGCTCGATCTTCATCGCCATGCTGCCCGCCAGCGTCCCGCTCTGGATGACCCTGGCGCTGATTGCCATCGTCAGCTTCAACGAATTGTGGTGGTACACGGTGGTGGCGCTGTTCTTCGGCTCAGGTCCCGTGCGCAGCTTCTATCTCCGCGCCAAGGCCTGGATCGACCGCATCACCGGCCTCTTCCTCGGCGCGCTCGGCCTCCGCCTCCTGTGGGCCGCGCGCGACGTCTAGCGTTTCAAGGCACACGCGGACATGGCCTGTCATTCGCCCATGACGGCTTCCGAGGCGAAGGCGGCCCTGTTCGGCCCACGCGGCGATGCCGGAGCAGGGCCGGAAGCGGACATCGGGTGGTTCGCGATGTGAAGTCGTGCGCAACGACCAAGTCACCCGGCGCTCAAGAATACGCACGTCTTGGGGCAAGAACCGTCAGCTGCCACTTCGCGAAAAGCTGCCGAGTGCTGGGGCGTCAGTGATGGCAACAGCTACCACTCTCGGCACGACCGATCGAGCGTAGTCATATCAGCTAATGAACGATCATCACCGGGCACGCAGCCTGACGCAATACACTGTTCGAAACCGAACCCAGGATGAAGGCTTTGATGCTGCCCATGCCGGATGCTCCCATAACGATGAGATCGACGTGATTCGACAAGGCAGCCTCGACAATTGCGTAGGCGACATCTCGCGAATGCTCTTCCAAGACCCGATGCGAGGGGGTTCCACTCTCGGAGACGACTTTACCTATATGCTTCCTGATCTCGGAAACCTGCTCGTTGGTCCAGACTTCCAGCACGTCGTGGCGTCCAACAATGAACTGCCGGACCAGAAGCACGACCAGATCTGCTCCGAGTGCCTTCGACAACAACGCTGCCTGCTCGAGCGCGCGATAAGATGGGGCGGAACCGTCAACTGCAGCCAGAATTGTCTTCATGTTGGATCCCTTTGCCTTCGAAGAAACGGAGCAAATCAAACTCTCCAGTCCCGCCATCAGTGCGAGAGCAGAACCGGCAGCCTTATCTCCTTGAGGACGCCCTTGGTTGCACCACCCAGCACGAAGTCACGCAGGCGGGAATGTCCGAAGCCTCCCATCGCCAGCAGCTTCGCCCCCTCTGATAGCGCGGCTTCCTGCAAGGCCGTGGAGATGCTCCGCTTGTCGAGAGCAATGTCCACGGACTTCGCATCGTATCCGCGTGTCTTCAGCCACGACGCAAGGGTTCCGGCAGGATCGGCGCCACTCAGCGGCTTTTCGTCCTTGACCGTAAGGACCGAGACACGACCGCCCTCGTCGAGATACGGCAAGGCATCGTAGAGCGCGCGGGCTGCAAAGCGACTTGCGTCCCAGGCGATCGCGACATGGTCGATGCCGGCAACCATTGATGTCGCGGGCACGAGCACGGTGGGGCGGCCAGAACCAAAGACGACGGCTTCAGACAGGTCCTGCGCGGAGACCGTCTCGCCCGTCCAGGGCAGTATGGCGAGGTCGAAGTAGCGGGCATCGCCCGCGGCGACATCCAGCGCCGCCCCGAGCATGATCTCGCGGCTCCTGCACTGGATCTTCAGGCCTGGCCCGGCAGCGCCGTTGACAAGAGCTTCGAGGCGGCGGCATTCGGCCTTGCTTCGTTCCTCGGTGCCATGCACGAGGCTCGGTACGTCAAGAAGCAGTCCGCCCATGGGCGAGTAGAGCTGCGGAATCTTCACGGAGAAGACTGAAACATGCAGGCTGCACTTCAACTTCGACGCAAAGTCGATGGCAGCAAGAATGGCCTGATCCGGAACAGCTTCGGGATAGGTGTTCAGGGGCATGTAGGCGATACGGGTCGTCATTGCACGTGCTCCATCAGGTCGCTTGTGTTCCGAGAGTTTGTGGGGCGCGGGATGCGCCTCTGTGGAACGCAGGTTGTGCTGTGCTGATAACAGGTCGCTCGCGCGCCATTCTTGACCTGGATCAACCAAACAGGAGCAAAGATGACTATTCTGAACCAAAAGCGAGATCGAGGGTCTTTGCATGCCGATTGATCAGTATCAGACCGTCCAGGAGCTGGCCGAGCGGCTGGAGGTTTCCGAAGCGACCATCCGTCAATGGATCAAGTCCGGCGAGCTTCGCGCCATCGACATCGGCAAGGGTTGGCGAATCGCCAACACCGACCTTGCAAACTTCCTCAAGGCCCGTGAGACGGCGCCACGCAGTGAGACGAGCGCTCCAGTCAACATCCGACCGGACAGGAAGGGATGACGCGTCACCCTGGACTGTGTCCCGGTGCCATCGTCTCCGTTCAATCAAGCGCCCCGAACAACGGATGGTTCATGGAAAGAGCTGCAGGGCGGCTCCGGCCTGCTGCAACAGGTTTCGCGACATGCTCCAGCGGGAATGCGGGCAAGCCCCCTGATGTCACTGTTCGTAGCGGCCACCGAGCTTGTCGCAGGCGTCAGCTACGATTGGACGTATTGATATGACGCTGATCAATTCGCACGCTCGAACCGCTACTGAATGTCTTGCCGCACTTGACGCACGCTCTGAGGGCCTGACGGTGGTCGAAGCGCGGCGGCGGCTGGCCGACCATGGACCGAACCGCCTGCCCGAGGCCCGGGCGCGCGGGCCGGTGCTGCGCTTCCTGGCGCAGTTCCACAACGTGCTGATCTACGTGCTGCTGGCGGCGGCCGCCGTGACGGCGGGCCTGCAGCACTGGGTCGATACCGGGGTGATCCTCGCCGTGGTGCTGGCCAATGCGGTGATCGGCTTCGTGCAGGAGGGCAAGGCCGAGGCGGCGATGGCCGCGATCCGCGGCATGCTGGCCCCGCGCGCCGCCGTGCTGCGCGACGGGCGGCGCGTGACGCGTGGACGGCGCGGAGCTCGTGCCCGGCGACATCGTGCTGCTGGAAGCCGGCGACAAGGTGCCCGCCGACCTGCGCTTGATCGAGGCGCGGGGGCTGGCGGCGCAGGAGGCGATCCTGACCGGCGAATCCGTGCCGGTCGAGAAGACCGCGGAGCCCGTCGCCGCCGACGCCGCCCTTGGCGACCGCCGGTCGATGCTGTGGTCGGGCACGCTGGTCACCCAGGGCACCGCGCGCGGGCTGGTGGTCGCGACCGGGCCAGGAACCGAGATCGGCCGGATCGGCGGGCTGCTGGCGGGGTCGAGCAGCTGACCACGCCGCTTGTCGCGCAGATGGACCATTTCGCGCGCTGGCTGTCGTTCCTGATCCTGCTCGCGTCGGGCCTGCTGCTGGTCTACGGCTACTTCGTCGGCCATCACGAATTCTCCGAGATGTTCATGGCCGTCGTCGGCATGGCCGTGGCGGCGATTCCCGAAGGCCTGCCCGCGGTGATGACCATCACGCTCGCCATCGGCGTGCAGGCCATGGCGCGGCGCAACGCCATCGTCCGCCGCCTGCCGGCGATCGAGGCGATCGGCTCGGTCTCGGTGATCTGCACCGACAAGACCGGCACGCTGACCCGCAACGAGATGGTGGTCGCAGCGGCCGAGACGCCGGAGGGGACCTTCGCGATCGCTGGCGAGGGCTATGCGCCCGAAGGCGCCATCACGCCGACGGGCGACCTGTCGCGGCTCGCCCGGGCGGCGGCGCTGTGCAACGACGCGGCACTGCACCGCAAGGATGGCATCTGGACGGTCGAGGGCGACCCGATGGAGGGCGCGCTTCTGGCCTTTGCGGGCAAGGTCGGCGGCGATCATGCGGCGCGGCGGCTGGACGCCATTCCCTTCGACAGCCGCCACCGCTTCATGGCCGTCCTGACTGAAGGGCCGCCGGCGGTCGCGTGACCATGTGAAGGGCGCGCCGGAACGGGTGCTGCGGATGTGCGCCGGCATCGACCTGCATCACTGGCACGACCGGGCCGAGGCGCTGGCGCGGCGGGGCCTGCGCGTGCTGGCGCTGGCCGAACGGCCCGAGACGGGCAGAGCGGATCGACGCCAGACACGCTGGAGGGCGGTCTCGGTCTTCCTTGGCCTCGTCGGCCTGATCGACCCGCCGCGCCCCGAGGCCATTGCCGCCGTGGCCGAATGCCGGGCGGCGGGCATCCGGGTGAAGATGATCACCGGCGACCATGCCGGCACCGCCGCCGCCATCGCCGCACAGATCGGGCTGGCAAACCCGCACCGCGTGCTGACCGGCGCCGATCTCGACAGGCTGGACGATGCGCAACTTGCGCTGGAAGTGGTGACGGTCGATGTCTTTGCCCGCACCAGCCCGGAACACAAGCTGCGCCTCGTGACGGCGCTTGCAGGCGAATGGCCTGTCGGTCGCGATGACCGGCGACGGGGTGAACGACGCGCCGGCGCTGAAGCGCGCCGATGCGGGCATCGCCATGGGCCTGAAGGGCTCCGAGGCCGCCAAGGAAGCCGCCGATCTGGTGCTGGCCGACGACAACTTCGCCTCGATCGCCGCGGCCGTGCGCGAGGGGCGCACGGTCTACGACAACCTCAAGAAGGTGATCAGCTGGACGCTGCCCACCAATGCGGGCGAGGCGATGGTGGTCGTGCTGGCCCTGCTTGCGGGCCTGGCCCTGCCGGTGACGGCGGTGCAGATCCTCTGGGTCAACCTGATCACCGGCATCACGCTGGGCCTTGCGCTGGCTTTCGAGCCGACCGAGGCCGGCACCATGTCCCGCCCGCCGCGCCCCGCGACGCGCCGATCCTGTCGGGCGAGCTGGTCTGGCATGTGGTGCTGGTGGCACTGCTGTTCCTGGCGGCGGTCTTCGGCATCTTCACCTATGCCATCGACAAGGGCTATCCGCTGGCGCTGGCGCAGACCATGGCGATGAACACGCTGGTGGTGCTGGAGATCTTCCACCTGTTCTTCATCCGCAACATCCACGGCACCTCGCTGACCTGGGCTGCGGTCCGGGGAACGAGGTGGTCTGGACCGTGGTCATCGCCATCACCGCCGCGCAGTTCGCGGTCACCTATCTGCCGCCGCTGCAGGCCATGCTTGGAACCAAGCCCGGTATCCCTTGGTGGACGGCCTGCTGATCGTCGCCGTTGGGGCGGCCTTCTTCGCGCTGATCGAGATCGAAAAGCAGATCCGGCTGGGATTTAGAGGTTGATCGATCTCGCGTCTGCCTGTCCGGTGCAACACATGGGTGTGCAATGTCGCAGCGTGAACTTCTGCTGTGGGACATCAGCACCACTCCGGTCGCGTTGCTGGGACGTCCGTTAGGCCGCTGATAGCCGACGACTTTGGCAACTTCAGCAAACGTCGCTCCGGGCCAAAAACAGACATCGCCAAGATTCTGGTAAGCTTTCCCGGTAGCAGCCTGCGGCGACGAAGCCGCAAGAATTGCCAAGCGCTTGTGGAACGAGACAGCGGCCGCTGCACTGATCATATGGGCAGGAGCCAGCGGTGGTGGCGGGCCGACGCTACTCCGGGTAGCTTGCGTCAGCCTTGGCCGGTGCATGGTTGAACAGGATGAACATCAGAACATTTCCGGGCTCGCTGCTGCTGTCGCTGCGGATAGCGCCGACCTCGCCATCGACCGTGCTGACGTATTCCGCCACCACTTCGCCAAAACTGTTGCGTTGGACAATGACCTTTTGGCCGGCGCTTACCTTGTCATTGAGCTTCACCAGATGCTCGATGAAGCCGCCATGGGTGGCGAGGATCGGAAAGACCGCATTCCCGATGAAAACGCCCGACGTCTGCCGCCGTGCGTCCCATTGATCCGCCTATCACGCCATAGTGCTTCAGGACGTTCAGGGTGCCTTCGACGAAGGGTGTGATGAGTTCGAGGTCGAGTATGCGGGCGGCCCCCACCTCGGGACAGATACTGGGAATGCCGGCGTCGGTGAAGGCGTTGTGCAGAACGCCGGGGTAGGCTGGCGAGTCCCAGACCTGACGGATCGGATAGAGGTCGATCATGGTTTTGACTTCGGGTATCTGCCGGTTCCCGATAATCCAGTCGTTGCAGTCGAGCCCGGTCGTACCGGTGTGAAAGTCGAGGGCGATGTCGGAATTTGGCTTGAGCAACCTGTTGAACACCATGCCGGCGTGGCGACTGGTAGCGCTTGCACCGCTTTCGTTTCCAGGCCACTCGCGATTCATGTCCACGAGATCGATGCCGCGGCCCTGATTGGGCCACCTCCGCTGCATGCCCTCCAGTGCGGGGCGGGCGATGTCGAGAACGGCCATGACGCTGCCCGCCATGTTGGCCGGATCGAGTTCGTCCATGACCATCTGAACCGTGCGGATCGAGCTCATCTCGTCGCCATGAACGCCGCTGGTCAGGGTAATGCGCTTGCCGGGCTGCGCTGCCCCTGGCCACGATCACTGAAACATACCAGTGATGTCCGGTCGGCGCCTGCACCCCCTGAAAATAGAGAAGATGCTTCCGGCCAGGCTCAAGGTCGCTGATATCCAGCGCGCTGACGACTTTCTTTCCATTGATCACGTCGCCGGTATAGACGGTGCCGCCTGTTGCCGCCGCAGCGTCGCCGGTGGTTGCAGCGACTGCTGCCGCCAAGGGCGCAACGATAAAACTGCGGCGGTCAAAGGTGAAGGGGGCGTCCGCATGGCATGGTTTCAGTTCCTCGGCTCTTGATGCCTTGGCTGGGTGCAAAGGCAATTCAGCAACAGTAACTGGCCGAAAGGCAGTACACTTCGCCTGCCCAGACTATACAACTTGGATCGACATCAGTCTTGAGCAAAGGGACCATTGAGCCATCAGAAGGCCTCACCCGACTGGACCGTGAAGGTGACCGCTGGAT
>CAVUVD010000015.1:0-17405 GCA_963744745.1 uncultured Bacteroidota bacterium
AAGGAGACCTTATGTGTAAGGGCGCACATCCCTGGGAGGCAATCACTTGCCCATAGGGATCACCAGGGTTTGACTTGTGTTGTTCTCTCACCTGACGAAATGAATAGACACTTACGAACTGTTGTTATTGTCCCAATGACAACTAGTTCGAAAAACTATCATACCAGAATCGAAGTAAAACACGACAATAAAATTGGATGGATTGTTCTTGATCAGATAAGGACTATTGACAATCAGAGGATCATTAAGGAGCTTGGAAAACTCTCGGAACCTGAGATCAAAGAAGCCAAATCAGTTATCAAGGAGACATTTGTTGATTAATCTTCAAACACCATACTTATCCTGACTCAGGACTTTTAATAAATCTCCAAGGCTAACACCATCGGCATTCATAAACTCGTAATAGTCTGCCCCTCATGCGAGAGCATCATAAGTCCTGCTCAGGATTACGACTATGGCTATCGACAGTGAGAAATTCAAGACCCATCAGTACATCAATGGATGATTGAAATGAATAATGGCTAAGCCGCAGGCGGGAGTGATAATTTTAGTATATTTATCACTGTGTTTGCTCTGCAATAATTCAAATATGAATTCGAGAATAATTTTGATGGGGCTGCATGCATCTGCCTTCTGCCGGTCTGGATTTTTAGTCGATTAATATTATGATATTAATTTTAATATAATTTTCTTGCCGGATAATACGCTGGAATATTGCAGTATTTTATCACCCAGGACAAAAAGCAATTTAAGAGACATGAAATATATATAATTGAATACCTGCGCATTTACTATCTTTCAGCAAGACTAACCAAATTCCCAGATATATGAAAACAATAGCTTTAATTGCCGCCCTATGTTTGTGCTGTTTATCATTGCCGGGACAAGCACAGTTCAAAGTCACCTTTTCAAATTTAAAAAATGACATGAACGTTAAGATTAACTATAAGGTCATGAAAAGTGATCAGTCAGTTATCCTGTCTGATTCGCTGGAAATACCATCCCGCAGCAGAATGGAAAAAACAATCAGGGTCAGGAACAACCAGATACTGGATGTATTCCCTACCGCTTCAAACAAGCTTTTCCTGAGAGTAACAAGAACTCATAATGAACTAAGGTCAACTTCGCCAATAGATGGCAACTCACCCCTTAACATTAATATTATCCAGCTCGAGAATCTGAAAAACTCCTCTATCGAAGTAGCGCAATTGATGGAAGAATTAAATACGAACGGAATTCTTCAGAAGCTGCTGGATACAACAGATGTAATCATTGATAAGAAGATCAGAATAGGCTCTTTTTTAATCTACGACGAAACTGATAACAAACTTATCGAAGTATTTGAACCAACGAGCAGGTGGTATGACAGAAAAAATGTCGAGATTTTTAATCAGAATGATGAAGTTCTAAGCAAGACAACTACAAAAAACTCAATTGCAAACGCAGGGTTGAATATTCCAAAAATTATAAAGATTGGCGGACAGCGTGCTTCAAGCGACTATTTTGATTTCAAATGGAAAGTCTACAATTTCAGAGAAGAAAAATTCGGTGTCATTACCGAGACGCCGCAGACTCTTTTTAAAAACTATCCGGAATTTACCGGGTATAACCTGGTAAAAAAACTAATCTCTGATGGAGGGGACAGGAAGTATAAAATATTATTTGTGTCGGCCTGGTCATTGACAGATTCAATAATAACTTTTGTAGATAGTTATACCGGCGTAGATAAAAAAGTTGAATTTGATTTTAGCTATCCTCCTTCCGGCACACAGGTCTTTGGCATTGACGGAAAGGCAGCATTCATGAAGGCTAATTCGGAATTTAAGGCTTCGGTTAAAAAGAATATTTACAATTATTTCGAAGTTTCGAACATTACTCCTTCTGCCTATCAACAGATCTATAATGATATTCAATCCGACGAAGAAGAAAGAAGACAGGAATTAATAAATGCCAGGTTGAGGGACTATGAGGAATCTTTACAGAGAATCGGAACTGAAATAAAAGGTATCTACGGCGCATTGGTCAGTATTGACAGTCGTTATATTAAGACAGAAGATATCAATGTAATACTTCAGATTCCATTATTCAGGAAAACGACACAAGAGGTTTCAGACGGTCTCAGCGAAGAAATTAAAGAACAAATCCTTGCAAAAAACCTGGAGGCAAACACTCATAATTCATTTGTGGATTACCTGGAGTCTAAGAAGTCAGAGTTTAATAATTATAAAAATATGAGAGAAGAACTGCTTCATCCCGTCAAAGCAATGGCATTGACTACCGAAGTAAAAATCGATACCCCTGTTAGCATAAGAAAGATGACAGATGATGAATTCAACGCGCTGATAAACTTCTCAAAAAAGTAAAAAAAAGTCATTATTCCAGGGAAAGATGATCCCATGCAAACTTATTCTGATTCAGATAATCTTTACAATGGTTTTTACGATAAAACTGATATTGGCTGGTAATTTATAAAATGAAGAACAGTTCATATTGGCATAATTATTGTTAAAAAAAGTTAAACAAACTAAACTGCAAAAATGATTTTTTCTTAAAGACAGATTTAAATAATCATTATGAAAAAACTTATTACAGTTCTGGCAGCATTGCTTCAGACTTTATCAGGGTGCGAGAAAGATTCACATTCTGACCTTGAGATCTATATATTGAAAGATTTCCAGACAAAATCCCCCGGACATGAAATTATATCCGGTAGTGAAAGACTTCCAAAAGACCCCTTCATTTACTATTATGATATTATTTCGTACGATTCTACTGACCATTATTTTGTAATTGACTCATCAAAGTCGGGTGAAATGTCGAAAACCCCATGGCCGACCCAGGGGACTGCATTTGCACTTACGATCGACAGAAAAGTTATCTATTCCGGTTATTTCATCCCGGGTTATTCTTCATCATCATCTGACTGGTACAGTATGGACCCTCTTTGCATGGATGGAAAACTAAGAATAACACTCGGCTATCCTGTCGTCAGGGATGAGCTCAGAAATTCTGATCAGAGAAATGATCCCAGGATTCTAAAACTGCTTGAACAGGATAAAAAGCTAAATTAATGCAACGGTAGCACAAGCGGCAACTCAGGTTGTATTTCCAAGATCACTGATCAAACTAATTCTGCCAGTCAGATTCTTCAAGCTCAAAAATATCGTCTACAGAACAATTAAAAACGTGAGCTATCTTCAATGCCAGGATTGCAGATGGATTGTATTTACCTGACTCAATTGCATTGATTGTCTGCCGGCTGACTTTAACCAACCCGGCTAATTGTGCCTGGGTAATATCCTTTTTCGCTCTTTCTACCCTTATACTATTCTTCATCCCGGTTCTGATTATTCGATTTATAAATAGCCCAGTTAAACCGGATTATAAAGAAAATAAGAACTGTAAACATATTAAAAACTAGAATCCAGAAGAAAGCCATATCGTATAGGAATATAATAGAGACGATCAGAATCAGATAATTGACGTATGTTGCCCATACAAGTGATTCCAGCCTTATTCCTGAGATAAACTCATCCTCGGATTTCTCTTTAGAGAAAGCGATAAGGAGAGCACCAATAACTAAAACCAAACCAATGATTTCATCAGAAATATTATTCTCATAAACAGAGAAATAATTGGTATGACCACCGAATATTGATTGCTCAGCTGCTGCAAAAACATTGACTTTCAAAAAGTCCGGACCTTCCTGGTTTATCAGGAAAAAAATACCTGCAATGATCCCCGGGATAAACAGGAACCATCCAATCTTCTTAAAATAATGCGGGAATAAGAAATTCGATTTCATAAATTAGGATTTTAAAATTTATAATCAAATGTAAAACATATTTTTCATATTGTCAAATATATTTTACATAATGACATGCTAATTTGACTAATAATATTTCATTTGATGGTGTTCAGCATCCGGATTGTTAACTGTTGAATGCCCGGGACGGCGCTTCACCATGACAATCATTGGTTTCTCAGATGAATGTTTATGGGATTTTCGAAAGCCTGATTCAGGAGAGCGCGGTGGCAAATCCCAATGTGCGAACCGGATGTCTTTGGGCCCATGTGGCGTCGGCTTTATTCAAAAATCAAAAATCGTTAATCAATATTCTTAAATCAAAAGGGATTTAAATAATAAATAAAATTTGTGCTTAATTTTAAGACTGATAGTAATTTATAAAATCATGAGGAATCCTGCATCAAACAAAAAGTTCAGAACAGACATTACTTACGAGAGATCAATGATTGCACCATGCGGAATGAACTGCGGTTCATGCATCGGCTACATGCGACCCAAAAATACCTGTCCCGGTTGCTGGTTTGTGGACCAGGGCAAAGCAAGAGTTCATTGTATAATCAGAAATTGTGAACTCCTCGAAAAAACTGATTCCAGGTTCTGTTATGATTGCCGGAAATATCCATGCCAGAGATTAAGACAGCTTGACAAACGATACAGAACAAAATATAACACAAGCTTCCTCGAGAACCTAGCGATGATAAAAGAAAAAGGGATAGATTATTTCCTGAACTTTGAGACAAACAGGAGAAAATGTCCGGTTTGTGGAGCAAGCCTGAGTGTTCACCGTAATAATTGCCTTGCCTGCTCAATAGAAAAGTAGTCATACAGAGCACATGCCCAGATGGTCTTAATAATGCCAATGGGCAGATGATCGTCCACTATTAAATAACACATTATTAAAACCCTTACATAATGAAGACAATGATCTGCCTGATGGCATTGAGTTTAATACTCTTAGCCAGTTGTGGCACACCTGACAGTGTGGATTCAATTAAAACTATTGTCATCAATCCTGATGATACCGTTAACAACGGATTCTCCGACTTTTTTGAAATCGAGAAGTATATCGCGCTTCAGACCTCTGATTCAGCAGT
Organism: uncultured Bacteroidota bacterium; assembly: GCA_963744745.1. Taxonomy (GTDB): domain Bacteria; phylum Bacteroidota; class Bacteroidia; order Bacteroidales; family VadinHA17; genus LD21. Next base: position 4,903 of record CAVUVD010000015.1, read on the forward strand.
TTTACAAAACATTCGCAAGATCTATGTAGCAGACAATAAAATCTTTATTCTTACATGGGGAGAAACTCAGATATTGGTTTTTGACATAAACGGCAGATTTCTTAATAAGATAGGCACATTCGGCCGGGGGCCAGACGAATACACATATGTTGTGGATTTCTGTATTACGTCTAATGGTGACACCGTGTGTCTGTATGATAAGGGATTAATGAAAACTTTCTATTTTGATACCAGGGGAATCTTGTTTATGACAAAAGAACTGGGTACAGATCTGGAAACCTTTATGATTCTTCCGGGTGGAAATATAGCCGGCTATTCTTTCCTCAATTATGTACAGCCATTAAATGATACAATTTATCAGTTATGGTACTTCAATAAAGATGGTAAAGTCATAAATGGATGTCTGCCCGTGAGAAAAGAAGTCCTGGGCATGAGTATTGGGATGTCCAGCACCTTTAATTCAACCACTTCAGGAAATTACTTTATACCGTATACTCAAAACATAGTGTATGAAATCTCTGAAGATCCTTTTAAGGTTTCTCCGGTCGTAAAGCTCGACTTTAGCTACAGAAGCATACCTGACAATATTCTGGATTTACCCCGAAAGGAGATGAGAGTTTCTTTGGACAAATCATTCATGTCTGAGTGGAGAATTTATCGGGACAAAAGATCTTTTATTTAATGTTTATTCAAGAGAGTTGCGCAAATCTTTTGTAGCAATATATAATCTTAAAAAAGAAAAACATATTCTCGTTAATGCCAGTAGATTGTGCGATGATGAAAATGAACTCCCGATAGAAGTTAATTTACAGAGTACATACTTTGGTAAAGACAGGTTAATTGCAGTTTCTGATCCAATAGCTTTATTAAGTCATGATTATGAAAATTCTCAGTCGATTGGTTACAACTTGAAACAAAAGGTAAAAGAAACTGATAATCCAATAATTGTTATTTATAAAGAAAAATAAGCTCACTGACAGGAGGCAAAACTAAAATAATAAATACCCTGCATCATGCTAATTGAAAATCGCCTTGAAAAAAGATCATTCGGCCCTTTTGCCTCGTCAATGGGATTGTTCCTGTTTATCGCCGGATTTGTAATAGCATATTTCAGCCTGATTGGACTTCTTATAGCGCTGATCGGAGCTTTTATTGCCTTCACTTCAACATGTACGATAATCGACACTGAAAACAGGAGGATCAAACATGCTGATTATATATTCGGATTATTACCTTTAGGCAAATGGGTGCATGTTAAGGATTCAATGAAACTGGGAATACAGAAAAACAGGAAAGGTTACGTAGGATATATAAAAGGAAATCAGCCAATAGATATTCATTATTCAGATTACAGGATCTTTCTTTATAATTCTGATAATAAGCCAATAATCCCTTTGAAAAAATTTCAGACTTATGATCTGGCACTCAATGAAATAAATGACATGACATTATTGCTGAACCTTGCTCCACATGAAATTAATTAATATGCATTGGGCAAGTTATCAGATATCGAACCTATAATTCACTGGAAGAAGATAGTGAACTCCGCCCCCTTTACCTCCCTGTTCTTAAGGGAGAAAGTAAAACCATGATTAACAAGTATTTCCTTGACAAGAGTCAGACCGATCCCCTGCCCCCCCGGTTTTGCTGAGAAGAAAGGGGTAAAAACAGGCTCTTCCTGATTGCCTGATAATCCGGTACCATCATCCTCTATAGTCAGACACAGGGGGTTTTTTTTCAAAGAGATAATAATACGCCCATCATTTCCAATAGCCTCTATTGAATTCTTGATGATGTTTGTGAATACCTGCTCCATCTGGCTCCTGTCGGCAGAGATCACAACAGGTTCATCCGGTATGCTGGTTCCGATTATAATGTTTTTCTCCAGTAAAATCGCACTGAATGAGGCCGCCACGACCCTTAAGGAAGCGCCAATATCCATTGGTTCCTTATCGGGGGGAGGGAGTTTCACGACTCTCGACAGGTTCTGCATAAACCGGTTCAGTTGGTGATTACGCTGTATTGCAACCTCAAGTATACCGGATAACTCATCTTTGTCTTTTTCGGCGTAAGAATCTACAGATGACTGAAGGGTTGTCATTATCGAATTCACAGAACCTATGGTATTGTTCACTTCATGTGCCATCATTCTTATCAGCTTTCCATAGGCAACTTTTTCTGCTTTTCTTATCTCTTCAGTAAACTCCTCTATCAGGTAGAAAGGGTGCCTGAAGCCACTATCCATGAAATACAGCTTCCTGCAAAGGAACTTCTGTCCGTCGGACATACCTATCAATTGTTTCTTATCATACTCCAGCCTGCTTAACCCGGGAATGAGCCTGCATTTAATATCGGTTAAATACTGGCCCTTGAAATCAACCGGCGAAAGCCCGGAATAGCCAAATGCTGTTTTATTTATATGGGTGATCTTTCCGTCAAGATCGGTGATTATTATCCCGAGAGGCGAAGATTCGATAAGCAAATCGAGAAAGTGATTTTTTTCGCGAACGGACAATCTCTCCTCCCGAAGCTTCGCAATCATCGAGTTATAAACCTCAATTATCCTGTTTACCTCACGGCTGTGGACCGGTACAAGAGTAGTGCTGAAGTCACCCTCTTTCAGAAGATTGAGACTGTTGCTTATTGATTCGATCGGCCTCTGCGATTTCAGGTAAAAATATACCGTCACAGCAAAAAGAACGGGTATGAGAATCTCGCTGAATACAAGCAGAAAAGGATTCAGCTTGTGAAAAGTAAAAATAGCAAGAGCAAGGAAGATGAGGAAAACAAATGTGAACCAGGTTATGGTAAGTCTCTTACTCATTATCGTTTGTTTGTATTCCATGCCTCCCGAGCTTCCTGTAAAGTGTCGCCCGGCTTATACCCAGCTTCTCAGCTGATTTTGAAAGATTCCCCCCGGAATCCCTGATAACTTTCCTGATCATCGCTTTCTCCATCTCGTCAATGGTACCCTCAGCGAGACTTTCGCTTAGTTTAGACTCAGGATTCCTGCCTGAGCTTTGGGCTGAGCTGAAATCATCAGCCTGGATTTTATCGCCGGGTGTCACCAGGAGGGTTCTTTCAACAATATTCTTCAGTTCCCTCACATTACCATACCATTCCTGCCCGAGCAGCCATTCAACCGCTTCTCTGGTAATTATTTTTCTTTGAAGTGAATATGCCCTGACCGCATTATCCAGGAAATGATCAGCAAGCAACGGGATATCGCCTTTTCTCTTCCTTAGCGGAGGGACTTCGATCTGGATCAGGTTTATCCTGTAAAGCAGATCTTCACGGAATAAACCTTTTTCAACAAGCGAATACAGATTGTGGTTTGTGGCAGACACGATGCGGACATCAACCGATATGCTGTTTGAATCTCCCAGCCTTTCAAAAGTCTGGTCCTGAAGGACCCTGAGAAGCTTAACCTGCGAAGAATGAGCAAGATCGCCGATTTCATCGAGGAAGATCGTACCTGTATTTGCCCGTTCGAATCTGCCGGTATGATCGCTTTTTGCATCGGTAAAAGCTCCTTTCCTGTAACCGAACATTTCCGACTCAAACAAGCCGGGAGGGATTCCTCCAAGGTTGACTTTTATGAATGGATTTGCTTTTCGCGGACTGTAGTTATGTATTGCTGATGCAATAAGCTCTTTTCCCGTTCCGCTTTCACCCGTAATCAGAACAGGGGCGTGGGTCGGGGCGACTCTCCTGATTAGCTCAATTATACCGGTAAGCCCCGGATCACTTCCTATTATTTCCCTGAATTCAGGCAACTTATCCTGATCCCTTACTTCCGGCCGGTTCCCGGAAAGTGATATAGCTGTCTCGATTATTCTCAGCAAATGATTATTATTCCATGGTTTGGTAATAAAATCATAAGCTCCGAGCTTTATTCCCTTAACAGCAAGTTCAATAGATCCCCAGGCAGTTATCAGTATCACAGGCGCGACGGGCTTAAGTGTCTTTATCTTCCTCAATATCTCAATACCTTCCTCACCTTTTATTGTCAGCGAGAAATTCATATCCAGGAGAACAAGCGAGAAATCCGATTCCCTGATCTTACTCAGAATTGCAGCCGGATCAGAGACAGTAACAGGCTCGTATCCTGCCTTCTTGAGGAGAAAATCAAGTGAGCTCCTTACGGCGCTGTCATCATCACAGACCAGGATCCGTTGTTTCGGGTTCATTGATCGAAAGTACTAAACTATTCTGTTTTGAGAGCTTGCGCAGGATGTATTTTTGATGCTATTAATGCCGGTATCCAGGTACTCAGGAGAACCAGTACTATCATTGTCATGACACTTATCAATGCAGATTTTTCAAAAACTCCTTCCTCAAGACTCGTACCACCTGTAAAAGCTGGCAGCTGGACGAGTATCAGCGTCACAAAGGTAAGGGCAAAACCTGCAATAAACAGATTTTCAGCTATCAGAAGTTTTTTGATACCGGATCCGCTTGAGCCAAGAGCCCGTTTTATACCGATCTCATGAACCCGCAGATTGGTATTATACCAGAGAATACCGATAGTCCCAAGGAAAACATTTATCATAATGAAGACAGCAATTATAAGGCCCATGTAGGTACTGCGGGCATTATCCTCATTCTGCTTTGCCCTCATGTTATCAAGTGAATTAAGGCTGTTTATGGTCCATTTCCCGGGATCCAGAACTGAATAAACCTGGTTTTCAGCAACTTTTAACATCTCTCCGGCTTTAGCTTCAGAAGTTCTTACCAGTATTGCAGTGCCCCAGAAGGATTTTGCATCTATCTTATCCTTAAAAAGGAATCCACACGCGTAAGGTCGCTCGAAATCACCTCTCTTAAATTCATCCACCACTCCTATTATCTCATAAGGGATCTTTGCCTTTCCTTGTTCTATTCTTTTCCCAACAGCATCTCCATTGAAGTATTTATCATTGATCTGCCTGGATATAATAACCGGCTTCACAGCTTTCCCGTAATCTGTAATATCGAACCATCTTCCGGTTATAGTCTTTATTTTCATTACTGAAGCATAATCTATATCCACCTGCCTTAATGCCAGATTGAAGTTCAGGTCTCCACAGTTGAAATCGGTCGAGTAAAGGTTGTAATTATATGGCAGGGCATTATTGCTTATCGATACATTTTCAACAAAGGAGTTCCCTTCAATCATTTTCCTCAGGTTAGAAAAAGCCTGCTCTGTAATATTTTCAGCTTCATCTTCTTTTTTCGAAATACTGATGAGCACCACATTATCAGTATTATAGCAGTTCTTAATCCTGTATACAGCCATCATATTCATCAGATAGGTAGTAAGGTTCACCAGGACAAATGAAATCATTAACATTTCTATGAAAACAAGAGCATTACGCTTCCTGTTATTCCAGACAGTTTTAAAGAAGAGCCGTATCATTGCTCACCTCCTTTCAGATAAATGGCTGGTTTCATCCGGGCCAGCCTGACGGCAGGAAGATATCCTGACAAAAGTCCAAAAATGAGACAGGCAAAAAGTGTAATCATAAATACAGGCAGATTGAATGAGAATGACAAGGGCACCTGGCTCGATACCATTCCAAGTGAAATATATTTGCCGATTATCGCAACAGCGAGATATGAGAGAATTATTCCCAGCACTCCTCCGGTCAGTGTCATCAGTATGTTCTCAAACAGGAACTGTTTGCGAAGAACCGCCCCGGAAGCTCCGAAGGATTTCCTGACAGCAATTTCTTCACCTCTTTCATGAATTCTGGCGAAATTCAAAGACATAAGGTTAATTGCCGGCAGCAGCAAAAAGGAAAGAAATATCAAAAGTGTTCTGAGAATACTTTTTTGTTTGGAATACTCTTCCGGATCTCCGTAACCTACCATCATCTTTTCAAGTTGTGTATACGGACCGGATACGAATATTGTCATAGCCGTATCTGCAGCATCTATCCTGGCAACCATGTCAAGTACCTCATCCCTGATCTTGTCAAAGTTCCCGGGTGAACTGGTCTTAAATCCCATTCTGAATGATCCGACGTAGGGATCATATCTATCGGGATCAGGAATTACGGAGTAGGGGAAATACAGATCGCCGGATGCATTCAGGCATGTTGGAGGAGGATCTTCAACAACTCCTGTCACAATGAGATCTATTGAAGTGTAATGAATGGTTTTCCCCAGGACATTTTCAACATTGCCGAACAAAAGCTCTTTTAGAGAATTTGAGATTACCGCAAGATTCGCACCGCTCAGGACTTCAGCCTCGTTATAAGGTCTCCCCTGGATAAAATTGTAATTGAACAGTCTCCAGAAATCAGCATCAGTCTGCGTTTGCTTTTTCAATTGGTACTCACCATTAAATATGAATTCCCAGTCGAAAGGGCCTGCATACATGGAGACAACATCAGCAGAACTGGTTTTCTTCAGGTGGTCTTCGCAAAGTGTCCGGCCGCATGAGGAAACACTATATCCACCTCCTTTTTGCTGTTCAGTGGTTTTCGTCTTTACACGTTCAATAAAAACTGTGTTTTTAAGCTCTGATTCCGGACCTGACCCGAAACTTATCTTTGAGATAGTCATGCTGAAGATCATCACAAACATTATTGTCAGGCTGATTCCGAACAGGCTAAGGAAAGTAAACAGCCTGTTTTGCGAGGCAATTTTCAGGAATATTTTTAAGTAGTTGATTAACATCTTTCCCGTATTTAAAATCAGTTAACAAACCTTCCGTCAAATAATCTTACAATCCGGTTGGTCATCCTTGCCAGTATCTCATCGTGGGTTACCATGACTATTGTGGTTCCGGATTTATTCAGGCCTGTCAGAATATCCATTACCTCGTGACCAATCACACTGTCGAGATTTCCGGTGGGTTCATCAGCAAGTATTATTTTCGGTGAACCGGCTATAGCTCTTGCGATAGCAGTACGCTGACACTGACCTCCTGAGAGCTGTGAGGGATAATGATTCATCCTGTTTAAAAGTCCTACCCTGTCAAGAGCCTCATTAACCCTTTCTTTTCTCTCGGCTGCCGGTAATTTCCGGTATATCAGAGGTAATTCAACATTGTCCCGGACATTCAGCTCTTTTATCAGGTGAAAACTCTGAAAGATAAATCCGACAAGCATGTTTCTCATTTTTGCAGTCTTTTTATCTTCGTATAAATCAATAGGTTGCCTTGCCAGTTCAACCCTGCCTTTATCGGGTTCATCAAGCAGCCCGATAATATTCAGAAGTGTACTTTTCCCACAACCTGATGGACCCATTACGGAAACAAATTCTCCTTCCCTGACCTCGAAATTAATATTATCAAGGGCAAGTGTCTGGATCTCATTTGTCCTGTAGGTCTTGCTTATTTGTTCCAGTTTAATCATAATATGTATTTTAATATGTATTATAATATAATTTCATTATTATCGGCTTCCTTGCGGCTTCATAAAGGTGTATCAAAAGTCAAAATCCATTAACCGCAAAGGTCGCAAAGAATTTTGCGAAGAGCGCAAAGGCTTTTATTTCAGTATTTTAACTTTGCATGCTTTGCTTCAACTTTGCGTACTTTGCGGTTAAAAAGGACTTTTGAGACATCCTCCAACCATCAAGGTGGAAACCAGCATCTCCCCCTTGAGCAGAGGCAGTATTGAATTATCTTGAGTACACATGTATTTCATTTTCTTACTTTTAATTCATCGCCGGTATACTTTTCATCAATTTCGCTGAGTATCACAATGTCTCCTTCTTTAAGTCCTTCGATAACTTCAACATTATCGAAGTTGGCATCACCCAGGAGTACCCTCGTACGGTATGCTTTCCTGCCCCTGATTACAAACATATCCTTGTAGCCCCGGCCTTTATAGTACGGCCCGTTAGGCAGCCTGAGTATATTCTTCCTGTTGGAGATGACAACCCTTATCTCGAGCTGCTGGTCGGGCCGGAGGCCGGAGAAATCACCTGAACCGATCCTGATCAGGCACTCCATCATTCCCTGAGATATTGCCGGCATTATGTTCTCGATTATCCCTTCGAGATTCTTCCCCTGGTCGCGGATGAGTACCTGCTGACCATTAATTATTCTGCCTGACCAGGCATTGCTGATTGTTCCTTTAAGCTTATATGAAGAAAAATCAGCCACCCTTGCAATCTCCTGTCCTTCGCTGACTGTCGCCCCGGGCTGGTCGATAATCCAGCTCAGGTCCCCGTTAAACGGTGCCTTGACATATGCCTGTCCTGCGAGATCCTTAGCTCTGACAATTTTGTTGTTCAGGATGCTGATCTCTGTCTCGAGCTCCTTTATCCCATTGTTCCTGGCATTCACCTCATTCATGAAATTGAATTTAGACTGGTCGGATTCGAGCTGCGATATCTCCCACTCAGTCTGTGCTTTTTTTACGTTGAAAGCAGGACTTCCTCCCATCCTGTTCAGTGTTGATTCCGCCTCGTAGGCAAGCCTGTAATTCTCTATCCGGATAGCTCTCATCCTGCTGCTGAATCCGAAATCCTCCTCAAGCTTTTTAAGCTCGATTTTAAGTTTTTCAACGCGTATTTTTTGCAGCTCGAGCTCGTTCCTGAGCAGATCCAGGTCATTCTCTGCAAGCCTGTTGTCGAGAATAAGCAGTGTATCGCCATGCTGCACCTTTATTCCCGGATTCCTTACTATTCTCCTGAGGTTGCTGCGGAAAGGTGAAATGATCACCTCTTCATAAACAGGTATTACTATTCCGGATCCCTGCACAGTGATCTGGATATCCCCTTTCTCAGGAGAAGCAGTAACAATATTTGACAGACTTATCTCTTTGTTTAAAACTCCCCTGAAAATCAGCAGAACAGAAAGGGGTACTATGATAATCAGCAGGAAAGATATTATCCTTTTCAGAAGTATCTTTTTCTTATAGCTGTCGGGTAAAGGCTGGTCCATATAAAATTTCAGATTACAGCCGACAGGCAATTGTCATGCCAGTTGACTTAGTAAATTAATAATCTGGATTTTATAAAATCACAGCCATGTATTAATGTTTCAAAATGAGACAACTGCGGACAAAAACTGATAGATTTTGAATGAACAATAAACACCCGTATATGGTAATATTATCCTACAGTCATTCTTATATTTATTTAATCTCTGAAAGTCAATGAAAAACAAAATCAAGCAACTGGTGATATCCGGGATGTTGCTATTATCATTTCCCCTCTTCTTAAATGCACAGATGGGAAATGCAGGTACAGGAACTGCCCTGATAGAAGAAACATATACGGGTAATTGGAAATTTGAAGCTCCTGATGCCCCGGAAGGATCAACAGAGGGAAGCATCGAAATCAAGCCTGATGCCGTGATAATGAAATTCGATAATGTAACGGAATTCCCTTCAACCTGGGTAAAATTCAGAAATGATTCCATCATATACCAAACTAACTTCGAGGCAGCAACAGTTGTCTTTTCGGTAAAGATTGTAGATAAAAACAATATGACAGGAAAAGCAGTCTGGGAAGAGGGTGAAACATCATTTATTATGACAAAGAACCTGGGCGTCCGGCTTTGATATTCATTATTCTCACTTTCGGATCATTTTCATATCAAAATTAACTGAGAGGAAAAAATTTCTGCCGGGTTCGGGATAACCTTCTTCAATGGAATACTGCCTGTCGAGGATATTATTTATGCCTGTTTCCGTCGAGAAAGTCTCTGATATTCTGAATCGCATACTCAGATTTAACAGGAAGAAACCCGGTGAGAACCTGCTTCCGTCACTTGCAGAGTAAGATCCGGAATTGTAATCAGAAAACACATTTATGCTGAGCTTATTCATCAAGATAGCTTCGGCTGATAGAAACAGTTTATTTTTTGGAACACTTGTGAATATTATCTCAGGATTGCTAAGATTCTTCATCCTGATATAGGAATAAGCAAGATCGAATTTCAGGAATGAAGCCGGCTTGTATTCTGTATTAAGATTGAAACCTCCGAACCGGGAATTTCCTGTATTCTGCATTTGTGAAAGATCATCCTGCACATTGCTGACGAGTTGAATTGTATTAAACAGGCGGCTCATGAACAATTCAGGTTCTATAAACAGACCGTCAATGATTCTGATTGAAGAAGAAATATCCAGTTTCAATGCATTTTCAGGTCTGAGAAAAGGATTTGGAATCCCTGTTCCGAGCCTGTAAGAGAAGCGTTCCTTCATTGTTGCAAACCTGTTTTTATAAGCAAGGCTCAGATTAATATCAGCTTTATCTGATAAAACGATCTCTCCGGCAGCCTGGGCATTCATTGAATTACTCCTGTCACCCGGAAAATTATCAAAACTCTTCACCTCATCATTATAACTGCTCGCATTAAGGCTCTTTCTGGAGTTAAAGCTTAACCCTGAGATAATTTTCAGCCCGTCGCCGGCTTTATGTACATCATCAATACCGATTGAAAGTGTGTTGTCGGAAAAACGGCTGTAAGGATCTGAGTTAGTACGTTCGCGGTGATAATCATTCTTGATCTGTGCAGAAAGTAGAAGGTTGTTTGCGCCTGACAGATCAGAAGAAAACTCGACAATACTACCAAATGTATTATCATAATAATAACTATTAAATGATGATCTTCCTGCCTGGCTGGAATATGTTTCATCATCAAAGCTGCTTAATATATTGCTGAAGTTGTCAAAATAAGCCCTTGCTTTCAGCACATACCTGGTGCCGAATGATGTCCTGGAGATATAATAAATACTCTGTTTATCCCAGTTTGGCCATTTCCAGTATCTTAACCTGGTATTCCTGTCATCGCCGAGATAAACAGGGTTTCCCTTCTCTCCATGTGCAATGACATAATTAAGTGTATGCTCATCGCCATCATCAGGTGTATAACCTGCCTTTATGCTGAATTTAATATCTTCAGAAGAAGAATTATCTCTCAGCCTGTCAGTCTCACGTGCCGAGGTATCAAAAGATGAAGGCAGCCTGTAGAAACTCCGGCTGAGAGCTGAGAATCCCCCCTGAATCCATACTTTTCCAAAATTACTGCCGGTATTAACAACGGTCTGATATCCTTGACCGCTAAATATCCCGGCTTTTGCAGCAAATTCAAATCTGTTTAGAGGCTTCATGCTGATAATATTGATTGCTCCTCCAATAGAATTCGGACCAAAAGATACAGGTGAAAATCCCCTGGACACATCTATTTTAGATACATCTGAGGTCATAAATCTTGCGAGATCAACATACCCGTCGTATGGAACATATACAGGAATGCCGTCAATAAAAACAGGAATACTCCTGATGTCAAATCCTCCGATATACACAGTACTTTCATTCCTTGAACCTGAACTGCCTAAAACAACCGACGGGAGGATCCTGATGGAACTGCTTACATCAGTGGTATTGAACCTTCGCATATCTTCCGATGATACTGAAGATCTGTCAGCTTTTGCACTGATGAGTACTTCTCCGAGCTTGTAAACTCTGATAACAGAAGAGGAGTCGGACAGAAGCTGACCCCGGCATTCTGCAAAAATAAGTAGCATCAGGAATAAAGAAGAAAATATTTTCACACAGACAATTGTAAAATGCAAATATCAGAATTAGATGCTGACAACTAAAATAAAATAGCAAATATCAGGATTAATTGTACATTTAAAATGTTTATTTAAATGTTAAACAATTTGAAATTTGTTTTATGAGACCTTTTTTATTTTTCATTTTAATAGCGTTATCTGCTACAGCCTTTTCGCAGAAAATAAAACCTGTAACAACAAGTCCTGATTGGGAATTAGTCTGGCAGGATGAATTCAACGGGACAACTCCCGACAACACGAAATGGAATATCCTTGTGCGTGAAACAAGCAAGCATAATGAGCTTCAATACTACATCCCGGAAGAAGTCATGGTTGAAAACGGGCTTTTAAGAATAAGAAGCAGCAAAAGGAAATATGGTAATAAGGAATATACAAGCGGCAGGCTGGATACAGAATCAAAACTCGCACCGGTTTACGGCAGGTTTGAAATACGTGCCAAACTTCCGGGGGGACAGGGAATATGGCCGGCTTTCTGGCTATACCCGCAGAACCGTGACTGGATGATGGAGTATATAATGCTGGAAGCGGTAGCCAACGGAAAGGAATCGCTTATCCCTGAAAAAAGGCCCTGGTATACAGAAATAGACATCATGGAATTTCTCGGTCACCAAAGGAGTGTTCTTTATGGAACACTTCATTTTTACACTTTCGACGGGCGGAAGATGACAAGCTCCGGCACCTGGAGAAGTGATACTGATTACACAAAAGATTTTCATATATACGCCCTCGAATGGGAACAGGATTCCCTGAGATGGTATATAGATGGAAATCTGCTCCATTCGACGGCAACTGCAGTGCCACATACCCCTCATTACCTTATTCTTAATACGGCAATAGGCGGAGCATGGCCGGGAAACCCTGATTCAACAACCGTGTTCCCGCAATATCACGATATTGATTATGTAAGGGTTTATAGGAGAAGGTAGTCAAATACGGTACACGGTACACGGTACAAGGTACAAGGTGCAAGGTACAAGG
>CAVUVD010000016.1:0-7219 GCA_963744745.1 uncultured Bacteroidota bacterium
GGAAACATGTTTTGAGACCAAATAGTTTTAATTCATTTTACAGTGGTGAATCTTCATTTTTGTCAGCGGATAATTATTACGTGCGGATTTTAGTAGTTGACAGTTTTCAGGACATTTTCAGGGTGATCTTCATCTTATTTTGTACCCCGGCAGAAAAGATCCTGCTGTTTATTAAAATATTATAATCTCAAATTACTGACGATGCTTAAACGCAATGTAAAATTTGCACTCCGCTATATAGCCAGAAATAAGATCTATTCTTTTCCAGCAGGTTATATGGCAGCAGCCAAGCTTTTTACAAGAACAGCTTACCCTACCGATATCCCATTTTGGATATTTGTCTGTGCCGGGATATTAGTTCTTACCATCATCATATTTAGTGTAAGCTGGCAGGCGATCAGATTAGCATTTAAAAATCTGACATGAATAAAGCAGGCTGCTGGCGCTGGCAACCTAAGGCAAATCAAAAATAATTCAATATGAAACTCATTTACAGCTTTATTGTATTCTTGTTTACGGCTCTTCTATCGGCTCAGGAGAAAAAATCTGTGGAAGCTTTGAATATCAAAACGCCACTGATAATTGACGGGGTGGCTGATGAACCGGTTTATTTATCATCACAGCCGGCAATGGATTTTCTTCAATTGAATCCATATAATGGAAGACCTTCGTTGCAGAAATCGGAGGTACATATTTTTTATGATCAGACAGCAATTTATTTAGGCGCAATTCTATATGATACTGCGCCTGACAGCATTTTTAATTTCATATCAGGACGTGATAATATTGGCACCTCAGACTATTTTGGCGTCTACTTCGATCCATATAATCAGGGTCAGCTCGCTTATGGATTCTTTGTTACCCCGGCAGGCGTGCAAACTGATATTAAAGCAATAAAGGGGGATTGGGAATCAGAGGATGTTAGCTGGAATGCGGTATGGCAGAGTAAAACACGGATTACAGATGAGGGATGGATTGTCGAAATGAGGATTCCATATTCAGCTTTACGTTTTCCGGAAAATGGAGGAGGAGTATGGGGCATGAATATTTTCAGGAATATAAGAAGATATAGTTCAAATAATTCATGGAATCATGTCGACAATAAAATTTCCGGGACTATTCACCAGGAAGGACAATTAACAGGAATAAAAGATATTAAACCACCGGTACGCCTTTCATTAAGTCCGTTTTCAGCTTTCTATACTCAATTAAAGTCCGATCATTCTTCTTCTGAATTTACGTATAAGGGAGGGATGGATCTTAAGTATGGCATTAATGAGAGTTTTACACTTGATATGATGCTGATACCCGATTTTGGACAAATTCAATCGGATGATAAACAATTGAATCTTTCACCCTACGAATTGTATTATTCTGAAAAGAGACAGTTTTTTACCGAAGGAACAGAGCTGTTTAACCGGGCAAATGTCTTTTACTCCCGACGTATAGGCGCCTCACCAAAATTTTCTGGCAGAATTAACTCTGAACTGTCGGAGAACGAAATTGCAGATTATAATCCAACCGAGACACAAATTGTTAATACCTCAAAATTATCAGGGCGCACTTCAGATGGTTTGGGTCTGGGTTTTCTGAATTCAATAACACTTCCGGCATATGCCGTTCTGAATGATACAGTAACAAATCTTAAAAGAGATGTTCTTATACAACCGCTTACTAATTATAATGTAGCTGTAATTGATAAAACATTGAAAAACAATTCATATTTAAGCCTGATCAATACCAATATAATTATGGCCGGGGATCCATTCATGGCAAATGTGACCGGAACTGATTTCCAGATACGGAACAAAGCAAAATCAATAGCCATAAAAGGAAAGGGGGGAATTAGTATAAGAAATGAAAACAGACAAGAGACAGGATTTTTCTCGACGCTCGGGATTGAAAAGAATAACGGAAAATTTCACTTTGGAATATCGCAACAAGTGTTTTCAGACAAATATAATCCGAACGATCTTGGCTATCTTCAGAGAAATAACGAGTTTAAAACTAATTCATATATATATTATACAAACAGAGATCCATTCTGGATATTCAAAGAGACTAATAATTATCTGACCTGGGATCACAACAGGATGTTCAGGAATCTCACTTTTTCCGGCAACAGCCTTTTCCTGAATTCATATTCTGGGTTTAAGAACAACTATTACCTCTTGATCAACATGTGGTTCACAGGCAAGAAATATGATTTTTATGAGCCGAGGGTGGCTGACAGGTTCTATATTGAACCACAAATTTTCAGATACGAATTATCTCTGTTTACGGATTCCAGGAAGGCTTTGTCAATGCAATTTGTTTTCAGTGAAATGAATATGGCAAAAACAGACAGGCATTCCACCAGCGGAAGTTTTTGGGCGGGACTGCGACTTGGAAAAAGATTTCAACTTCGTTATTATACCACAATGAACACTGAGAAGAATAATCGTGGATTTGCCGGATTTAAAGGTACGACAGATACAATAATATTTGCACGCCGCAATATTAATACAATTGAAAACACTCTCTCAGCAGCATTTTCCCTCAACCACAAATCGGATGTGAATCTCAGGGTGAGACATTATTGGTCAGGAGCCAGTTACATGGAGTATTTCAGATTAAATAATGACGGAAATCTTGATATTGATCCAGCATATAATGGCAATCATGATGAGAATTACAATCTTTTTAATTGTGACCTTATTTTCAGATGGGTTTTTGCCCCGGGTTCAGAACTTACTTTTGCCTGGAAAAACTCAATTTTCGACAACCAGAAAAAAGTCCTCAGAAATTATACCGAAAATCTTCACAACATTTTCACTTCAGATCAGAATAATAATTTCTCACTGAAAATACTCTACTATATTGATTATAATAATTTAAGAAAGAAATGAATCCACAACATGTTATTTCATAATCAGGGGTTGACATGTCAGTTAATTGATGCGAAATATATTTCAATGCACGACAATAAAAAGATTGATATCCGGAGTGGTCCACTCATTGAAACAATGTTATTACCTGTAGTTGCGAGAGCATTGGAATCAAGGAAGTCAAATCCGATGCTTTATGATAAAACAGCCATGGAAATAATTGAAAGGTTGGACAATAATTTCATAAAACTGATCTCATCAACAACGGTATTGTCAAGGATCGGCTGGATTGCAAGATCTGCCTGTTTTGACAGGCTCATCAAAGATTTCCTCAGAAGATACCCTTATGCAACCGTAGTTAATATTGGGAGTGGATTCGACACAACTTATGAAAGGGTTGAAAACGGATCTGTCAAGTGGTATGATATGGATCTGCCTGATGTAATAGATCTCAAAAAATTGTTTTTGCATGAAACTGAGAACAGGAAATTCATCACTGGTTCACTCCTGGAAAATAGCTGGTTCATGAATCTTGGAGATCCTGATCATATTTTGTTTATTGCCGAAGGAGTATTCTATTATTATAAAGAAATTGATATCAGGACCATGCTCATAAAGCTTAGTGTGTTGTTCCGGTCATGCGAGTTGATATTTGATGTTACTTCTCCTTCAGGAGTAAGGTCTGCTAATAAAGAACTTCAGAATGCAGGAATTGATGACAAATATTTTCTTAAATGGGGGCTGAAAAGCACTGATACAATCTTATCATGGAGCCCGAGATTCAGGTTGCTGGGGAAATACTATACTTATAAACAGGATGGAATTGATATGAATTTAAAAAACAGAATTCTGGGATGGATTTCTGATGCTCTTGATATTCAATATATTGTTCATTTCAAGATAAAACCCGATTATGAACACTTCAAATGAGAATGAAGGAAGCTAAATTTTATCTACATACGTTCCACCGAATCAGACAAATACTATATTTGTATGCAGGGACACGATTCTTATGGATAAATTAAGCATTGCATTACCCAAAATTCTTGTAGTTCTTAATTCAGTTGTCGTTTTTCAGCTGTTCTTTTTTACAACGTATCTGTTTATCAGAGGCAGGAAGATTCCTGCGACCTTTTACCTGAAGATTCACCTTCTTTTTCAATTAATCTCCTATATTAATTACGTTTATTTCAGCAATGATTACCCTTCACTCAAATATATCCTGTTAATATCATATCCGTGCACGCTGCTATGGTCCCCAAGCTTCTATCTGTACATCCGGGCAAGGTTATATAAAAATATTATCCCTTCACCGAAACAAGCCATTCATTTGATCCCGGCGTTTATTTTATTCCTTTCATTAGTGATCATCATTCTCAGGGGGAACATGCAGCAAGACCTAAATACGCTTGGCGGGATCGTGTACTATTGTTATAAGATTCAGTTGCTTATATATATGGGATATACATTATATATTATTTATAATTACCGCCGCGCTATAAAAAATATTTCATCGGCAAATGACAACCAAAAACTTAACTGGCTGTACTTCATAACTTATGGTTTTATAATCAATGCATTCATCGGATTCATATTATACATTTTTTCATCTATAATGTGGTGGGATTATTTCTTCTTCTTCATTTTCATAAATTTCTTCTTCTTTAAAGCAATAATTCAGCCTGACCAATTTCTCGGAATCGATGAGGAGAAACCACAATCAATTAAACTCCAGGAAGACAAAGGAACGGAGTATTTTAAAAATATTGACGAATTAGTAGAAAAGAATGAGATCTTCCTGGATCCTGAATTGAGTCTGCATAATGTATCACAGGCTGTAAAGCTGCCTGACCGGCTGGTCTCACTCGCAATAAAACAGAACACCGGTATGAACTTTGCAGATTATATAAACCAGAAAAGAATTAACTACGCGAAACATCTGCTACGGTCAACCACCAAATCAGAAAAAAATGTTCTTGAAATTCTTTACGAAGCCGGGTTCAATTCCAAATCAGTTTTCAACAGCCAGTTTAAAAAACATACCGGTCAGTCACCAACAAAATTCAGACAATCAAACTGTATTGTTTGAGAATCTATAACAATTTAATAAGCTGATATACAATGAGTATAAAATGAAACTTTTTAGTAAGGTGATCCCGGGTTGTCAGTGATCATGAAATTATTTGGTATCAAAACATGTTTTCGGTCGTTTTGTCGATTTTCCCGGCAGAAATTTGCACCAAAAAACTATTTGCCAGGAATTTCACATATCAAGTTAAAGCGATTGTCAGATGAAAGAAAAATCAAGTTTAATGAGTTTAATGTTCATGGCTTTTGTCATACTTAATGCCATCAGCGCCAGTTCTATTGCACAGGATAACACCGCAGCAGTTTCTTCTAATATAAACGGAAAACCTGAAGCAACTACATCACCTGAAGAGAATTCAGGTTTGAAAAAAAGACTGGTGACACCATACTACACATTTTATTGTGCCGAAAAGGACATCTCTACACTGGAGGATCTTAGAAAAGCGCTTGATACCAGCGCTGAAGGACTTCGGAGAGAACTGGATTGTAAATATCCACACATGATTATAGTTGAGGTATATCCCGACCAGAATGCTTACGATAATGCACTTGCCGATAAGAGTGTTGCAGGCTCCCCTGCATGTTCAGGCAATCGAAAAATTCTGATGGTATCTCCAAAGGAACCTATCAGGGTTGCCGGAATTCCTTACAACGAAAGACTCTTAATGGCAGTTCATGAATATGTGCATCTCCTGTTGAATGAAATCAACAAATCCCTTCCCATCTGGTTACAGGAGGGGGTAGCATCATATTACGGATCACCAGGTGGATATGAATCAATCTGCAAACTTGTAATCGACCGGTTACCGGTCATCAGCCTAAGGAATCTTGAGGATAATTATCGGAATTTACCAGCACCAGATATTTACTCCTATATGGCCGTAAGATTTATCAAAGATAGTTATGGTCAGAATTTTTTAAATTCAGTACTGAAAGATCAAACCAATCTGGAAGGATTATTATCCGGAGGCTATGAAGAATTCGATAGGAAATGGCATAAAAATATAGATGACACTTACAGAAAATGAATCCTATAATTCTTCTGATATTCAGACTAATTTTATTCCACCCTGATCACATCAGGTTGGAGACGGGTTCTTCAGATTATCCGGAAACATTCATCCCCGCATTAATGGAGCCGCGAATTGATCATGAGATGATTCTCATAAATGATACATTTTTAGTAATTGGAGGAGCAACATTTAAGGAAGGCAAATTCAGCCTTTGCACAAATAATGAAATGTTCTCTTTTAAGGAAAATAAATGGAAAACCTTCCCAGGCTTGAGGACTCCCAGATGCTCTTTCGAGGCAGTAGCATTTAAAGATGACATATTTATAATAGGAGGCAGGGATACTAATGATAATGTCTTAAGATCGGTCACAAGATTAAATGTTAAAACTGGTAAGGAAACTGTAGTGTCACCGATGATCCATGCACGGGATAAACACGCTGCTGTGGTTCTGAATGATGTAATCTATGTCATTGGAGGTCGTACCAATGAGGCGAGTTTCAGTATTGAAAAATACAATATTGCAAAAAATTCCTGGGAACTAATTGAAGTATTAAAATCGCCGAGGCACCCAGTTGGCGCTGTTACAGACGGAAAATACATCTATGTGATTTCCGATACTGTTTCACCTGATATGAAAAGCGTAAAGATCCTTGAACAATACAACCCTATTACACAAAAGCGCAAGAAACTTCCAAATATGCCTGTCTCGAAATGTGATGCGCCAGTAATTCTTTTTGATAATACTGTTATGATTCCAGGCGGTTGGACCCCATCAGGTAATACTAAAGAAGTAAACGCTTATGATTTGAAGAAGAGAAGATGGATAGAAATGGCGAGTCTTAATGATACAAGGCAATTTCATGCTGCATGTACATACAGGAAATCGTTGATTATTTCAGGAGGGAGTAAAAGACTTCCAGTGGTACTTAGCAGTGTTGAGATCTATAATATTAAAAGGTATCATCGATAATCTGCGTACCCATTCAAGGACATAGATTTATAACTGGTGATCTCTGAGCCCATATTGAGAACGAATCTTTGAGATTGACATTTGAAAATGCATTTCAGCCTTTTTGATTATAAACGCCTTTCCCCGGATGAATTCTAATCAACCGGAATTTAATAAACTCTAAAGGAAATTTTATGTAATAGTGAGCGCCGCCGGTGCAGTAATGACGGCCTCTGTAATCGTACTATCTGGAAACAGACTTTCGTAATTTCCGGATCAACATTTGCTGTCAGCTTGTATG
>CAVUVD010000017.1:0-22260 GCA_963744745.1 uncultured Bacteroidota bacterium
ATTTTCATGCATCGCCTGGCATCTGGATTTTTATTGCAGGTCCGATGCTGACTTTTGCCATAGCATTAATAGCCGTATTTTCACAGACCTTTCGCGCAGCCCGCAGGAATCCTGTGAGCTCATTGAGATATGAATGAGACAGGTCATTATCAGACTTCAATTTATATTAATATTTATATAATAATATTGATAATAATATATACTTTTGAGATTTTTAAATCTCCTGAACAGAAAGAAGTTCAGCTCTTTTTGAAACCGAAAGCCGTTTTGTTTGTTTGACATTCTAAAGCAATTTCATGGACGGTATTCTACAGATATATAAAGACCCTGCCCATCTTATCGAATACGGAGGAATAATTCTCATTCTTCTTATAATATACCTTGAGACAGGTTTTTCCTGGGTTTGGTACTACCTGGTGGCGACTATCTTGTATTCACTGCCGGGCTGCTGGCCGGTACTCATTACCTCGATATCCCCTTTGTGCCCCTGCTCCTTATGATGATGGCTGCTGCAATACTTGGTGATTTTACCGGATATCTCAAAGGAAAATGGCTTGGGCCAAAACTGTTCAGCAAACCAGATTCCAGATTTTTCAAACAGGAGTATCTTGTAAAAACACGGCATTATTATGAAAGATTCGGAGTTCTGAGCTTTGTCCTTGGCAGATTTCTGCCAGTGATCAGGACTCTTATTCCAATTCTCGCAGGAGCATCGGGTCTGAAGGCGCTAAAGTTCAGTTATTTTAATGTGATCGGTGCAGTAGCATGGATTGGTATGCTTACCTCGCTTGGATTCTTTCTGGGAGACAGATTCCCATGGCTGCTTGATTACAGCATATATATTCTACTGGGATTCCTGCTGGTAGTCTCACTGCCGGTTCTTAAAATTGTGAATCCATTCGGCAAGAAAAAGCGTCATGACAAAAAAAGCTAGGCCGGCAGCAATGTATCAGGTTTTGTTATTTATGAGATCTTTAATTTCAGAAAGATGAAGCTTAAGATGGCGCGGAAAATCTACTATCATTGTTTTCAGTGAGATCCTCTTTCCGGGTCCCGATATCCATTCGTTATCAAGCTTACTGTCATCAACATTCGTTATTACATGACAGAAATGCAGATATGAATATTTCCATAATTGTATCATTCCCTGCCATTCTTCGCCCTGATAATTCTGGATCGCAATCCACCTGTCGTTGTTACCAAATGTTGCATAATTCGGGAATTCGAAGGGACTGTCCTGGTATTGAAGATGGACAACCCTGTGAGTATTGTTTGAAGCAGAATCTATAAGGTGTCCGAGGATCTGTTTTATTGTTCTGTTCTGAATATTGCGCCTGGAAATAATGATCTTTTGATCGAGTGAAGAGAGAACCGGTTCCCAGGTTTTTAAAAGGGCGGTAATTTCTTTTTTTATTGCATCTGCTTCTTTCATGGGAGTTTATTCAATTATTATATCGTATTTCCCCAGCAACCCGGGTAATCCCGGTACTGAGAATCTTGCTTTTTTGATCCTGTTCTGGTCAGGGTCTATTGAGAAATTTCCTGATGTACTGAAATCGACAAATTCAAGATTAGTATGGTGAAAGACAGTTCTCAGAAGATCACAGTTAATGAATTCCGAATTGCTGAGGTCTGTCTCAGAGAAATCAACTTCCACAATTTTTGAATTCCTGAAAGATGATTTTTTTATTTTAAGCTTATTGAAGGAGCAAAGACTGATATTGCATTTTTCGAATAACATGGTGAGAATCATCTTATTGCAATCTTCAAAATGAAGCCCCAGCAATTTACAATCGATGAAACGGGCATCATTAAAGGAAGTATTTGTAAGTTTGGCAAGGCTCAGGTTACAAGCCCGAAATTCACATTCCAGGAAGATCACATCAGAGAGATCTGCATTTGAAAGGTCGCAGCCCAGGAATGTGCAGTTCTCATAGCTGCCTGCTGTGCGCATTTTTGTGAACACAATATTTTCAAAAACCCTGCCCTCGTGAAATTCTCTATCCATATTCCGGAATTTTCTGGATGCACATTTAAAAATAATAATAAAAACTCTGTCAGGCAGAAAATCCAGAAAAAAGTTCCCGCAAATTACGCTGAGCAGGTACGCAGATTACGCTGATTTCATGACTTCTGCTCAGTAATTTTTTGCACGAATTCCAGCCCTATCTGCCGCAGCTTATATTTCTGAATTTTTCCGCTGGCGGTTTTTGGAAATTCATCAACAAAAATAACATGAGCCGGTGTTTTGAACCTTGCTATCCTGCCACGACAGTATTCCTGTACTTCTTCCTGTGTCAGCGTATGTCCGTTCTTAAGTTTGATAAAGGCGCCAACTATCTCCCCATACTTTTTGTCGGCAATACCGGCTACTTCTACCATCTCGATCTGTGGAAGCTGATAAAGAAAGTTCTCAATTTCGCGGGGATAAATGTTTTCTCCGCCCCGGATGATCATATCTTTTATCCTTCCTGTAATCCTGTAGAAACCTTCTTTTGTCTTTACAGCCAGATCACCTGAATGCAGCCACCCGTCTTTATCAATTGCCTGCGCAGTCGCCTCCGGATTCCTGTAATAACCTTTCATTACATTATAACCACGACAACAAATCTCTCCCTGTACTTCTGCGGGACACTCCTCCCCTGTTTCAGGATTGACGACCCTGACCTCGACCCCTGGATAATTTGTTCCGACAGTAGTTGCCCTGACTTCTGCAGAGTCTGTAATGCGTGTAGCGGTCATTCCCGGAGATGATTCTGTAAGTCCGTACACAATTATAAGGTCCCTGCAATTCATTTTTTCCATTACCTGGTTCATAGTTTCAATCGGGCATAAGGAACCAGCCATGATACCGGTTCTCAATGAGCTGAGATCGAACATGCTGAACATGGGATGGTTCAGCTCTGCAATGAACATAGTGGGAACTCCATAGAGAGCAGTACAGCGTTCTTTCTGAACGGAAGCAAGCACCATGAGAGGATCGAACTCTTCAACAAAAACCATTGTGCTTCCATGAGTTATCACTGCACACATCGCCAGTACACACCCGAAACAATGGAACATGGGGACGCATACAAGCAACCTGTCAGCCTGGGTATAATTCATGCAGTCTCCGGTGCTCTGGCCGCAGTTAACGATATTATGATGGGACAGCATTACGCCTTTTGGAAACCCGGTCGTTCCGGAGGTGTACTGCATATTAACAACATCATGGCAGCTTATACCAGCTTTACGTTTATCAAGTTCATCATCAGGGAGGTATGATCCGAGAAGCATTAGCTCATGAGTATTGTACATTCCCTTATGCTTCTGGGGACCAATAAACACAACATTTCTCAATTCAGGAAAATTGTTGCTTTTGAGCTCACCGCGCACACATGTCTTAAGTTCGGGGACAAGCTCAAAGATCATGCTCACATAATCACTATCACGGTATCCGTCAATGATGCACAAGGTATGCAAATCAGCGTTTTTAATTATATATTCTATCTCAGAGAGTTTATAGCTCGTATTTACGGTTACAAGGATAGCCCCAATTTTTGCTGTTGCAAACATGAATGTAGACCAGTCCGGAACATTTGTTGCCCATATTCCAACCTTATCGCCGGGCTTAACACCAATACTGATAAGTCCTTTAGCCAGCTTATCAACACGCAGATTGAACTGTGAATATGTGAACCGCAGATTTCTGTCGGGATATACTATGAATTCATGATCCGGTAATTCTTTTGCCCATTTTTCAAGCAAATCTCCCAGAGTATTATCGATCAGGTTCATTATTGAATCAGGTTTATTAAACGGGAACGTAAACTATGCCAAGTATCCGTGCTCTTTCAGAATTGGTTGTAACAAGGTGTTGAACGATTGAATCCAGATAGATACTATCGCCATTTTCAAGATCTATTGTTTCGTTGCCATAATGCACAGTTACCTTTCCATCGAGGACATAGATGAATTCCTCTCCTTCATGAGATGATTTCAAAGGTTTCTGACCGTCTTCCGGAACAATATCGATAAGAAAAGGTTCCATATGCCTTCCTGCCTTGTTTGGTGCAAGCGACATAAAGTTAAGATGCTCTCTTTTTTCGTTTGTTGAGAAACTAAGTGAAGATTGTACTTCTTTTCCACGTATAACAGCAGGACCTTCTTTCACGGTATCATCGAGCAGTGTTCCGATGCGTACTCCAAGCGAACGGGTTATTTTTATCAGAACTCCCAGTGAAGGAATAGATGTACCGGATTCAATATGACTCATTTGCATGAGTGATAATCCTGCTTTTCCGGCAAGATCTTCTATTGTCATTTTCCTGATTGATCTCAGGGCTGAAATTTTTTCACCGATAAGTTGATTTATTGCCATTTCATTTTTCTTTTGACGGCCGTAAATATAAATTATTTCTTTAATGTTCAGCTATTGTAAATATTTCACTATTCAGACTAATCCTATTATTGCTATGCTTATTTTTGATGCTGAATTCTGATACTACAGATGAATGTGAATTTTTGCAGTCTGAGCAGTGGCAGCAGCGGTAATTGCTATTATATCGGGAATGACTTTCATGGTATTCTGATTGATGCAGGCATATCAGCAACTTCAATCAGGAAATTCCTGAAAAACATGAATATATCGATGCAGACAATCATGGGTGTTCTTATTACCCATAATCATTCCGATCATATAAAAGGACTGGAAGTGCTTATTCGTAGAAATCATCTCCCGGCGTTTACCACAAAGAATGTTTGGAACAGTATACTTTCACCTCATTCCAGAATAACAAGCGACTGCATCAGGGAAATACCAGTTCAACAAAAGTTTCATCTTGCCGGATTCGATATTGAAGCATTCCCGGTATGTCACGATGCACCTGAGACCATTGGTTTCCATATAGTCTGCGGAACCCGGAAAGTGACGGTTGTAACCGACCTTGGCCACATTTGCGACGTCTCGGCGCCTTACATCCGCGAGGCCAATCTTCTTGTAATAGAATCTAACTATGATGAGGAGATGCTGCTAGAGGGAGGATATCCCTGGTTCCTGAAGAAGCGTATCCAGTCTGATCACGGGCATCTTGGTAACAGGCAGACCTCAGCTTTTCTTGCAGAGGTTATGAGTGATAACCTGAGTCATATCTGCCTTGCACATCTCAGCAAAAACAATAACACGCCCGAAAAAGCTCTTGAAACCCTTTACCAAACCTTGTCACAAAGAAGCATTAAGCTGAACGGACAGAGTATTACTGTGCTGAACCGGTATGTGCCCACAGAGATGATAGTAGTGAGAAGTGAGAAGTGAGGATGAGATGAGTAAATTTTATGATATTTAGTATCATCCTCTTTGCAGATTGACCTATCTTACTATTTTTGTTGTTTAACCCTGATTCTTAACCTGGTGAACATATGAAGTTCAGCCTTATATTTATCTCCGCACTGATCATCTCAACATTTTCATCTTTCGGACAGGATGTGACAGACACATCCTTTACAGTAACCGAGACATTGCATGAAAGTTCAGGTTTATTCGCAAGTGATGATTTGTTCAGCATCGATTTGAAATTTGATATCACGGAATACAAGAAAAAGAAGGATGACAAGGAATATATGGATGCTCTCATCTCATATGAAACCAATGGGGATTCTGTCGTTAGAAAAATCAGGATAAGGGCACGCGGTGAGTTTCGCAGGAAATTCTGCGAGATGCCCCCAATAATGCTCAATTTTGACATGGACGATACAGCAACCGGTGATTTTCATCAAATAAATAAGCTTAAAATGGTTACCGTATGTCCTACAGGGAGCCAGGAATATCTTCTTAAGGAGTACCTGACCTATAAGCTTTACAGTGTTCTCACTGATAATAGCTTCAGAGTCAGATTATTGAAAGTTAATTACCTGAACCACGCAAAGAACGATAAGTCAATTACAGAGTATGCCTTTGTGATCGAACCTGTTGAACTTCTTGCAAAAAGAATTGAATCTGTTGAAATAAAAACACAGAACCTTACACAGAAAGATGTAAAGCCGGAGATGATGAACAGGGTTGCAATATTCAACTATATGATTGGAAATACCGACTGGTCTGTTCCAATCGGTCATAACGTACAGCTATTTGCCCAGTATAAATCCGATCATCCTGAACTTGCAGCCATTGTACCGTATGATTTCGATTTTTCAGGAATTGTTAATACTCATTATGCTGCCCCCTTTCATACTCTGACCATTGACTCGGTAAGGGAACGGCTTTATCTTGGAGTGTGCAGAGACAGGGAAACATTCATCAAAGCACTTTCCGAATTCGCTCATTATAAGAACAGGTTCTACAGTGTAATAAATGATTTTCGCTGGCTTGATGAAAGATCAAAGAGCGACATGATTTATTATCTCGATGGTTTTTTTGAGGATCTTGCAAAGCCTGAAACTCTTGCAAGGACTTTATTGCGGGAGTGTTTGAAATTTTAAACTATAATTTCCTTCTTTTTCCATCGGGAGTTCCATAATAGAAGACGCCATTTTTAACAATCAGTAATGCACCCTCAAGGTCATTGCCGATACCAGCATCGATCCCTAGTATTTTATATCCAAAAAGCGATTGAAATCCTTCAGAATAAGTATGCCCCACGATGATATGATCTTTGCCAAAGTAATTTAAAACAGAATCTGCCTCTGTTTCCGAGAAGTCCGGGTCATAAAAATATCCACGATACCAGACAGGTCCGTGATCGCCGGTGAGGAACGATAGTTTCACGATATCATTGTCCGATTCTACTGCATTCATAACATGGAGCTGATAGAAAAGCCTGTTTATATCATTAATTCCCAGGTTTTTTCGGATCATTTCCGTTGAAATACCTCCGTGCACAAAAACAATGTTATTAATGGTTATAATAACAGGCTTGTTTCTCAGCCATCTCCCCAGCAACGACTCATTTGAATACAAATCCGGGTAAGGAATCCCGGTGAGATATTCTACCTTCCTGTATTTATCATTCAAATACCTCAGATCTTCACCAAAAACCATGATCTCGTGATTACCAAGCATCATATGGACCCTTCCCCCTGCTTTATCAGCCTGTTTTTCCAGGCTGAAAATATGCCAAAGGAGTTCGGTCACCTTATCTCCCCTGTCGAAACAATCACCCAGGATTACCAGATGACCTTTACCGAATTTCCACCTGTTGGTTTTGTCCACAATGCCCTGTGCTCTTAACAGATCCAGGTATTTGTTGAAACTGCCATGTATGTCTGAGATCACAGCGATGCTGTCAATTCCACGAAAAGCAAACCTGTATTCGGGCCTGAGATTAAAAGTGGTGTTAATGTCGCGAAAACTGATATCCAGGTTAAATATTGTTTTAACAGATTCAAATGTTTTCTGATCAAGATTCTTTTGTCTTACATAACCGTTTTCAATCCATTTGATAATTGTTTTCTTCTCCCTTTTGAATATATACGGGCCATCATTAATCCTGAATTCATACGTCTGCCCGACAAGGCCTGCACAGTTAATAATGAAAACAAATATTGAAATAAGCGCCTTGTTCATCTGGGTAACGGAAGAATATTGAGCAATTTACTATTATAAAGGTTTAAACAGAAATTTGATGATAATTATACATCTATGAACAATCCTCTGCCCAAACTGTTTAACTGCAATCCTGATTGCTGAACATGAAACCAACCAATATTCGCCCGATTTCAATTAAACTAATCTGTGTTTTTGTATTACTCGTGTTTGTTACAACCATCTCAACAGGCACCAAACCTGATACTTTGTTCCTTTCCGATGATATTATCGATGCAGAGCTGCATTCAGATTTTACAGCAATTAATTCAGGAAGAGACTCAACACCATCTTATCATGATGGACTACTAATCTATCATGATGATTCCGGGATACGGAAGCTGAATGTAAAAGTTGCATCCAGGGGAAATTTCAGGAGAGATCCTGAAAACTGCAGTTTCCCTCCTCTCATGATTAATTTCAAAGAGAAAGAGGTTCCTGCAACATTGTTCCGTAACCAGGATAAGCTCAAGCTTGTAACTCCCTGTCACTCCGATATAGATGTTATTGAAGAGTATGTAATATATAAAATGTATAACAAGGTTACCGATCTGAGTCTTAATGTAAGGCTTGTCAATATCACTTTTTTTGATACCGGAAAAGGAAAAAAGCTTTTTGAAAGATTCAGTTTTTTTATTGAAGATGAAGATCGCGCAGCAGCAAGAAACAATGCAGTTGAGACTAAAAAATTCATGACTCCTTTTGACCTTGACAGGGAACATTATTTCAGACTTGCCGTTTTTCAATATATGATCGGCAACAAAGACTGGTATGTATCGTCAAAGAAAAATATCATATTGATGCAACCTGAAGATACTGCTCTGAAACCAGTTGCTGTTCCATACGATTTTGATTTTGCAGCATTCGTCAATGCCAGCTATACCAGGCCATCTGATGTACCTCCCGAATATTACCCGGATCGAAGAATATATAAGGGAGTATGCCAGGATCTTGCTGACTTTTCGGGAATCCTTGCATTTTATCAGGATATGAAACCTGTTTTTGAATCGATAATAGAAAGCATAGAAGTGCTTCCAAGGTATAACAGGACAGTTAACCGGAGATACCTGGAGGAATTCTATGATTCGATTGAAGATATCGGGTTCCTGAGGGAGCGGTTTTTGAAGACATGTGAGAACAAGGAGGATTATAACATCCACATTAAATAACCCCGATATTAACAGCACGTTTTTTAATTTTTCCTGTCAAACCCAAACTTCTTTTGTTTTTAAAACAAGACATGTGGAGAGGCTGATTATTTTGTTAATGCAACAATGTTCAGGCTTAATTGTCTATTTGGCTGGCTATATATAATTTAGCTTTAGCATAACAAAAAAACAGATTTAAAAGCAATTGTTATTGAAAAAAAAGTGAAATTTATCGGGTCTGAAAGAACCTGATATGACGAAAACCAGAACTGAAAAAATTAGTCTCATTATCCCGTGCTTCAATGAGGAAGGCAATGTGGCCCTCCTGTATGAACAAATCAAAAATCATTTAGATGGCTACAGGACTGAGTATATTTTCGTTGATGACTGCAGTCGGGATAATACATTATCAGTAATAAGACACCTGGCATCAGAAGATTCCAGTGTCAAATATTTGTCTTTTTCCAGAAATTTTGGTCATCAGTATGCCATCAGGGCCGGCCTTGAATATGCCACAGGGGATTGTGCAATTACGATTGACGCCGATCTGCAGCATCCTCCTGAGCTAATCACCTCAATGGTTGATAAGTGGAAGGAAGGTTATGATATTGTATTCACTGTCAGAAATGATTTCGAAAATGTGCCACTCCTTAAAAGGATTAGTGCGTCAGTTTTTTACAAATTTCTAAATTTCATCTCTGATATTGACATAAAGCAGGGGTCAGCTGATTTCAGATTGCTTGACAAGAGAATTGTTAAAATACTGGTAAACGATATTACTGAATATCATTTGTTTTACAGAGGGATGATAAGCTGGCTTGGTTTTAAACAGGCTTATATAGAATATATTCCAAACAAGCGTTATTCGGGAGAATCCAAGTATTCATTATCAAGGATGATATCATTCGCAATCGATGGTATAACAAGTTTTTCAATCAAACCACTCAAAATCGCTACTTTATTAGGTTTACTTTTATCTTCGTTTTCCGGTATCTATGGTGTTTATGCAATCATTATCTCAGTTTTTACAGATAAGGCTCTCACCGGTTGGACTTCATTAATCCTGAGTATACTCTTTGTGGGAGGTGTAAATATGGTTTTACTCGGTATTATTGGTGAATATATTGGTAAATTGTATATCCAGAGCAAGCGAAGACCATTATTCCTTGTGAAAGTTAGTAACATTAAAACCGATGAATAAGAATTTAATCGCGTTCTCGCTGTATTTAATATTCTGGATATCTTTTCTTTCGATTACAGGAACCCTTACATCTGGTTATCATTTAAGTGATGATCACGAAGCTATAACTTTCAGAGCCTATATGGATGAAAATGGGTTTGTAAAAACTTATGAGAAAGCAATGAGAGAAGATCTGGCATTAAGATTTCGTCCCTTTTACTATCTTCATAGAATTACCCTTATAGCTGTTTTTGGCACTAATTTTTTCCTCTGGTCAATTCATCATGCTGTTTTGGCGATTCTCACTTCATTTTTTCTTTTTTTATTCATTTATAAACAAGGATACAGATTTTCTTCCTCGCTGATTTTTCCGCTGATAATTCTCATTGGAGCTCAATCAGCTATCTGGTGGAGACTTGGACCTAATGAAACAATAGGATTGTTCTTTTATTCATTATCATTATTCCTGCTTGTCAATTCAATAAATACAGGGGAAAAATATCAAAAGTTCTTTTCCGTATTATGTCTTTTGCTGTCTTCATTATCAAAAGAGAGCTTCCTTATACTTGTTCCAACATATCTCATAATTCTGATTTATCTTGAATATAAAAGTAAGCCAACCGTCTCAGTATTTCGGATTATTAAACGGAATATATTGTTAATGGTTATTACTATTTTGTTCCTGGCTTCTGCGCTTTATGTTATAATTAATGTCATAGGAAAGAACAGCGATGGATACTTTAATTATGAATCAGCCATAAATTCATATCTGTCATTCATCTTTACCGAACTTGGAAGGAACAAATACTTTAAACTTATTAAAATTGGCTTCATATTTCTTGGAATCATCTTTGTATTTGCCATATTAAAACTCGATAAGATCAAGGGCAGATTACAGTTTGTTTTTTCGGGATTAAAATTGGATTTATTCAAGGGCAGAATACCGTCTTATATTTTTATAATATTGATATTTCTTTCAATTATAATTCCTCAACATATTCTGTATCATAGAAGTGGTTTATGGGAAAGATATCTGATACCACTTACTCTGGGTTATGCAATTCTTATAATATTTCTTGCCGAAGAGATTTCAAAGCAGTCCAGACTGATCTATATTGTTTATGTATTTCTTATCCTGTTAACAATATTTAAATTTTTCAGATCCCAGACAATTCCTACTGCGACATCATTTACACAGGTAGGAAGAAATACAACCCAATTTTTTTCATCGATTGTTACAAATACGAGAAAGGGGGATTCTATCCTGATGATCATTGATGTAATCAGCGGTTACGAATGGGGATTCTCTTCACAATCGTATCTTAACTCGAAAGAAAGGGGACATATTAAATTCTATGATTATGATATCACTCCAGGGGATGAATCTGAAGCTATATTTCGCAGGAATTTCCTTAATTATTTTGAATCACAGATGGTTTGTGAGATAAGTGCAAAATATCCATGTATTGCCATAATCCCTTTCGATGAGCAGCATATTACGGAACAAAAAATCAATAAAAAAAGTAGTATTATCAGTTTAATTGATAGTCTGTCTCAGAATACCTACAACATGGATGAATTTAATAATTTTATAGTTTTCTCCCGGAAGAGATAAGATACTCTAGTCTCTGTCCCTTTCGATGATAATGGCAGGTTCATCCTCAAGATCCCTGTCGCGATCGCGATCTCTCCTGTTTCTTTTGATCCTGACTTCAGTATCCCTGTCATCCTCATCATTTTCCAGGACCTCATTGTCTCTCTTCTTCTTCTTGATTACCACACCATCATCATCAATCCTGCGTTCTTTTTTTATAACTGTGCCATCATCGCGTTCCTGGCGTTCGGTCATCCTGACTTCCCGTGACGAACTGCAGGCACCTGCAAGAATAGCTCCGGCAAATACTATTGATATAATTATGTTTTTCATCTTATAATTTTTTAGTTATTGAAAACAACAAAGTTAGAGCTGTAGAAGCCCTGAAGAATTATAAAATTTTCAGAAAAGATTACAATTATCTGCGCAACGCAGGAAAGTAGAAACCCCGTGAACCATGGACCGTGTACCGTGAACCGCCCTTAAAACGAACTCGATCCGTCCCAGCAATGTGTACAGATCTTTTCTTTTGGCAGACCTATTGCAAGGACGAGATCGGATAGCTTCTGGTATTTTAGCGATGTCAGGTCAAGGTTCTTCCTTATATTCTCGACCATTGCAGCATATTTTTCTGTTTTCTCATCGGAATAATCTCTCACGTCTACATCTTCTGAGCCTTCCATCTGTTTGATAACCCTTCGGGTAGCAAGATCATAAATTGATTTTGATCTGCTGAAATTCAGATATTCACATGAATGAACAAGGGGCGGGCATGCAATACGCATATGAATTTCCCTGATACCGCTGGCATGAAGATGCTGGACATTATCCTTTAGCTGGGTACCTCTTACAATCGAATCGTCAAGGAAAACCCCGCACTTTCCCCTGATAACTGACTGGTTCGGGATAAGTTTCATTTTAGCAACGAGATCACGTGTTTCCTGATTCTGAGGCATAAAGCTTCTTGGCCAGGTTGGCGTATATTTTGAATACGGGCGTCTCAGAGGTATCTTGTTTTGAGCGCTATAACCGATCGCATGCCCTACTCCGCTATCCGGAATGCCTGCAACAAAATCTGCATCAATATTGTCATTTTTAGCAAGTGCAGCCCCACATTTAAACCTTGCCTCATCAACATTTATATTCTCATAAAAAGAAGGTGGATAACCAAAATAAACCCACAGGAATGCACATATCTGCATCTTGTCAAAAGGTTTTTTCAACTGGTTATAACCATCGGGTGTAAGTTCAATTACTTCACCAGGACCCAGATAGTATTCAGTCTCAAAGTTAAGATTCGGGAATGCGCAGGTTTCAAATGAAACGGCAAAAGCATCTGTTTTCTTCCCGATTATAACTGGTGTACGGCCAAGCTTGTCACGGGCTGCAATAATTCCATTTTCTGTGAGGATCAGAATGGAGCATGATCCTTTGATTTGTTCATATACACTACTGATTCCGGATACGAAATCATCACATTCGGTAATGAGCATAGCAACCAGTTCAGTCGGGTTTACCGAACCCTGGCTTGTTTCAGAGAAGGTATGACGTTTCCCCAGGAAATGATGCTCAAGTTCCTCTATATTACTTATTTTACTTACGGTTGCAACTGCAAACCTGCCCATATGCGAGGTTACTATAATAGGTTGAGCTTCATGGTCGCTTATTACACCTATTCCGGCATTTCCCGAAAAGCCATGTATATCATGATCAAATTTATTCCTGAAATATCCATCTTCAAGGCTGTGTATGGCACGTTGAAAACCTTTATCGACTGAATAGAATGCCAGACCGGCTCTCT
The DNA here is from genome assembly GCA_963744745.1 of uncultured Bacteroidota bacterium. Lineage (GTDB taxonomy): Bacteria > Bacteroidota > Bacteroidia > Bacteroidales > VadinHA17 > LD21. Next base: position 13,282 of record CAVUVD010000017.1, read on the forward strand.
TAGTCCCAAGGTGTGAATGGTAATCAGTTCCGTAAAAGACGTCCATCACACAATCTGACTTTGAAACGCTACCGAAAAAACCGCTCATAAAATATGATTAAGAATTATGCGGCAAATTTAAATTAATAAACGGAAATAGAATCTGATGTTGAAAAAGAAGGATAAACGGACTGAAATAAAAATCCCGGATTAATCCGGTTATCGCAAATTAATCCCGGGGAATATGAAAAATCAGATTATTTTAAGTCACCTGAATGTTAAAAACCAAGCGCTTTTTTGATCTTTACCGGGATATCAGTATTGTCATAGATGCCTGTAAAATCGGTCGAACCTGGTCCGTATGCGAACACAACAGGCATAAGCGCAGTATGATCCTTTGATGCAAAATTAAGCTTCACCTCATGATTTTTTATGTCACCTGAAACGAGTGTAACGCCACCTGTCTCATGATCTGCGGTCACAATTACCAGGGTATGCCCGTCATTTTTAGCAAAATCAAGAGCAACACCGACAGCTTCATCAAAATCAAGAACTTCATCTACAAGTGTATCAGCGGCATTAGCGTGCGCAGCCCAGTCGATCTGTGATCCTTCAACCATCAGGAAGAATCCATTCTCATTCTTGCAAAGTATATCGATTGCTTTAGCTGTTGATTTCGGAAGCATATCACCCCTCCCTTTCAGCCTGTATGGATTATGAACGGGAGCTGTGAACCCGGCAAGCTTATTTCCCGTAGCTTTAAGTGTTTCATCAAGAGTAGTGGTAACTGTGTAGCCATTTTTTTTCAATATTTCGGTAAGATCCTGTTTATCTTCCCTTTTTGCAAAATGATCATATCCCCCACCAATTATTACATCAACATCGGTCTTAAGAAAGTCGGCTGCAATCTGCTCATAGCTTCCCCTGCTGGATTGATGAGCAATGAATGAAGCAGGTGTTGCATGCGTGAGTGAAGAGGTCGACACCAGGCCTGTTGCCAGTCCTTTTTCTTCAGCCATCTCCAGGATTGATTTAACAGGAGTTCCCTGAGCATCCACACCGATAGATCCATTCAGTGTTTTACTGCCTGAAGCAAGCGCGGTTCCTGACGCACCTGAATCGGTGATATAATTATCAGATGAAAAATTGGTCTGCAATCCGGTCGTGGTGAATTCCTGGATATTGAGCGGCGCTGCAGATTTTGTCATGGCAGCATAGATGTGAGGCAACCCCATTCCATCACCAATCATCAGTATTACATTATTAATTTCAGGTTGTGTGATTTCCTTCCGGCTATTATCGCATGAACAGATAAGCATGCCTGATACAATCAGCAAAATCAATATAATCCTCTTCATTTTATAAATTTTAAATAGGGTACAAAAATAGAAAATTCACCTCACAGCTGAATAATCTTTTGAATAAAGTGCAGACATATATTTTGCATCGTGAATCGCAAATGCATTCACATCATTATTAAAGTATGCGTACAGGGTAGCAGGATTGATTTTATCGAGGGCTTTTTTCCATTTTTCGAGTGCTTCATCTGTGTAATTATCGCGATACCATGAACCCTCCCCATGGAATCTTAAATAAACTGCCGGAGACGTGGATATTACCACCCGCGGTATACTGCCCGGAGCTGAGACTATGCAAAGACTATGACCATATTTTTCGAGAATTTCGTAAACCGGATCAATAAACCAGGATTCATGCCTGAATTCGAATACATGATCAAAATCCCTGCTTAATGCCCTGCAAAACTCTTCAAGTCTTTTGGAGTCTGACCTGAAACTTCCGGGGAATTGCCAGAGAATCGGCCCGGTTTTTTCCTTCAATAATCCTGCAATATGCATAAACTGACCCAGGTAATCTCTGAATGCATCATCAATGATCAACTTTCGGAGATGAGTAAAATACCTGTATCCTTTAACTGAAAACATAAAAGCATCAGGAGTAATGTCATGCCAGTTGCGGACGGCTTTCTCCATAGGCATCCTGTAAAATGTGTTGTTGATTTCTACAGTATTGAAATGCTCCGAGTAAAAGACAAGCCACTTGCTTTTAGGCAATCCTTCGGGATAAAACAGACCTTTCCAGTGATTGTAATAATAACCTGAACAGCCGATGAACGTTTTCATCACAATTGTTTTACAATTCTTCAGGATTAAAATGGGGATTATTCCTCCTCTCTATTATCCTCTGGAAAACAGTCGGAGAAAGCCCTGTTGTTTTTTTGAACTGGTTGGAAAGATGAGCAACACTGCTGTAATTCATTTTCCATGCAACTTCAGTACAAGTCAGCTTTTCTTCAATTATCAGCTTCTTCACACGTTCGATCCTCTGCAGTATCATGAAGTTTTCAATGGACGTATAAGTCACTTCCGCAAAGATTTTAGCCAGATAACTGTAACTGAGATTCATCCTGTCGGCAATATACGCGGATATTTTGGAATCCGGAAGTTTCGACTCGGAGTAAACAAGATCAATAATTACTTCCTTTATCTTCTCCACAAGGGCATTCTTTGGATTGTCAATAATCTCGATGCCGTATTTTTTTATTGAAGTTTCGAGTTTCTTATAAATCTCAGGATTCAGTGAAGAATCAATATTTAATTCCCCAAGGCCATTCATCTGGTATGATATTCCGAGTTCTTCAAGCTTCTCCTGCAATATAACCCTGGCGGCAAGGTTAATATCGTATTTGATATTCAGTTTCAAAATAGATGTGGTTTAGTGTGATAAACGCGGTAAATTTAAGTCCGGCATAAGCTAAAGCTTTTATATTTTTTATTCAAAGGATTATAAGATTCACACATCCCTGGGCGCAGCAGGGCAGAGGGCAGAGGGCAGAGGGCAGAGGGCAGAGGGCAGAGGGCAGAGGGCAGAGGGCAGAGGGCAGAGGGCAGAGGGCAGAGGGCAGAGGGCGCAGGGCAGAGGGCAGAGGGCAGAAGGCCGGAACCAGAATGTCCTGAATGCATAAACGCTAAATAAAAGAAGGTGCCCAGCAATTGGAACACCTTCCAGTATTTTGTCACTAATCAGAGCAGGCAGGAGATGGTTTACAAGCCTCTCAGAATTCTTTCCACCTCTTCTCTCGACTTCCCAAGCTTTTTCTCAATTCTTCCGAAGGTTTCGTCTTCTTTACCCTCAATGAACATCAGATCATCATCTGTAAGATCAGCATATTTCTGCTTTAGCTTACCCTTGATCTCATCCCAGTTACCTTTGAATATTGCCCTATTCATAATAAAAATGTATTTAAGGTTAATATGGTTCAAAATTAAGGTGTTAAAACCGTTAGCCGATTACACAATTACCTTAAAAGCTTACACAATTTCAAGCACTTTTATTTAAAAGCAAAATGCACGATGTAATCATACAACATAATCTGAAAAAAGTATAACTGCTTTAGGAGGTATCATGAGCAACTTTGTGTTATGAAATTCCGGTAAAAGTCACTCACCAAAAAAAAATATTATGGAAAGAAGTTCAGATTCAAATACCAATTACCTGACCGGTTCATTCAGGGACAGGACCTCAGCGGAACGTGCGTATAACAGACTCCGTGAACGGGGATATACAGATGAAGAGATCAACATTATTATGTCGGATGAGACCCGTAAAAAGTACTTTGACAAAGACAAGGATGAGCATGAGACTGATTTCGGCAACAAGGCTATGGAAGGTGCAGGTAAAGGCTCAGCTATTGGTGGAGCCGTTGGGGCAACTGCAGGTATCATAGCAGCGCTTGGGACCAGTCTTGTTATTCCGGGTCTGGGTGTTGTTATTGCCGGTCCTATTGCGGCCGGACTTGCCGGCGCTGGCGCCGGAGGACTTACAGGTGGTATTGTAGGGGCATTAATCGGAGCCGGCATACCAAAGGACCGGGCTGAAAAGCATGAAAAGGATATTAAGGAAGGTGACATCGTCATGGGTGTGAGACCCAGAACTGATGAAGATGCCTCATACCTGGAAGAGGACTGGCGCAATTACCAGGGTAACGTTTACAGGTAAACTTACTGATTTATGCCTGCAGGGACTAGCTCGGGGCGAATGCCATGATGGGAAATCATTCTGGAAAGGGCGGGCGTAAATATCAATATAGTTGAACAGGTGGGCAATCTCTGAAAAAAGAAATTGCTCACCTTTTATTAACTTAAAATGGAGAAGTATATATGAAATCTTTTAAAATTCTGTTGGTTGCAGCTATGACTGTATTATTTATGTCCTGCAATAACCAGCCAAAAGCGGACAAGAACATGGATGATGATGCAATTCTTTTAGAGAATGCGAACGTAAAGGATGAAAAGGCCAGGGATAGCGAAAACAGGAGTAAAGGGTCGGACACTATCAGAACAGATTCAGTCCGTTATGATAATGAATAAATCAAAAATCATTTATATGAACCGTAATCTGTTATTAGCAACATTAACCGGATTCAGCCTGTTCTTTATAACAGGTTGCGATTTTATTGGCGGGATATTTCAAACCGGTGTGGGTGTTGGAGTATTCATAACCATAGCAGTACTCGTATTAATCTTCTTCATCGCAAGAATAGGAAGAAGAAGGCCATGATCTTTACCTCCGCGGAGGATCAAAAAACTCACTTCTCGGAGGTTCAGAATTTATCTCATAAAGTTTATCGAAAGCTTTTGACAAAGATTCGGGCACATCACCTTTATACCTTATATCATAATGCGAAAACCAGTTGTAAGGAACAATACTTTTTACTTTGAGAATGGCCACCCTGTTCTCCGTTTTATTATCCCTGAAATACTTAAGAAATGCCTCCCTTCGCTTTTCCGATAATTCCGTATACTTCTTTTCAACTGTCTCCCGTCCGATGAACCGGTAACATTTTTCCTGTAAGGTAAGCAGCTCAGGATTCTTCACGACATCATTCAGGTAGCTTACAAACTTTTTGTCTTGTGAGTTCAGTTTTTCAACTTTCATGGAATCATCCCTGGAAAGGGGAACAACTTTCTTATTCTGAGACTGAAAAAAATATCTCTTCTTTGCTTCGAAAAGGAGCAGATTCTCCCTTTCCTTCTCTTCATGAAAATATGGTTGCACTACGATATTTGCCTCCGGGTTATCTTTAAGGAAATCCGCCATGTTCTTCATGAACTTCTCTTGTCCTTCTGCAATTTCATGCTGGCGCATTTTCCAGCTTACAATAAGGTTTTTTTCGATTTTGTTTTCCACATTTCTTACCTCCAGGCGGTAAGGTGTTGTCGGAGGTTTTACAAGGATATTTCTAAGAATATCTGAAATAACGTCCCATACTTTGAATGAAGGATCCTTCAGGCTGCCTTTAACGGGGATCTGGTAATCTATGACACTGCCTCTTTCCCTTACAAATGCCATTATCAACGGTAACGGGACCCATTTTGTGTCTTTTCCTCTGACTCTTTTCGTATTCTGTGGATTGACAACAAGAAAGTGATTCAATGCATTGATATTCGCATTTTTTACCGACCAGTCACCGTGCATCTCTATCGTGCCATGATCGAGCTGGTAGGAAGAATATGTTGTAATATAAGGGTTGAACATTGTCGCAGCCACATCCCTGAATTCATAATGAAAATCAAAGTTTTCTTCGTTCTCCGGGTTCATGCTTAAAGCGGCTGTGAAATTTCCGTAAGGTTTAAGTTTACCATCAAGTAGCACCTTAACTCTTTTATTTTCTTTATCAATAGTATCAGATTTTATACTAAAAGGATGAATAGCAATAGAAAATTTTTCTGCAATTGAGTAATCATTGAATTCAATATGTCCCTGGTTCAGCAAAAAACTCCTGATATAATAATCTGCACCAATCAGATTAACAAGCATATTAACAGTATCTGCACCCTCTTCAACTTCCTCCGCAGTTTCCTTAGCCAGGAAGGAACTGAACATCCGCCTGAAATTGTCAAGTGTATCATACTTCTGATACAGAATATATGGTTTATCAATGAGAATAGAATCAAAGTAAAAGCGATTTCCTGCCATGTCAATTTCCCTGAACTGCACCAGGAATCTGTTCAACGACATGAAATCCTGTTCAGGTTCTCTTCCGAAGTGCAGGTCATTTATTTCAAAATGACCATCGGCCCGACCTTCCATAAGTTGATTTATATTCCCACGGGAATTCAGATGAAAATCAATCAGTGCATTTATGTTTGATTTACCAGCCATTTCATCGAGATAAGGTTTAAACATGCTTATGTTAAAACCAGAAAGATCCATCGAGACACGGTAATCCATGGTCTCCTGGTTAAACATGAAGTCGCCGTTGAAAATACCTTTACCTGGAACTAGCGAAAACTCACCGTTCATTGAGTCTACGTTCCAGAACATTCCCGGACTTATGAAATTGATCTCAGAGATCGTTATGTCCACCGGTATCTTTTTTTCACTGAAATGCACGACCCCGTCAGTAACCATGATGTTTCTCACATTTAGTTTTATTTCTTCCTCGGGCACTGTGTCTTCTGCCATAGCAAACTTTTCAACGAGGTCACTGAAATTAAAGATCGTATCATCCCTGACAATATTGATTTCCGGAGTATTGATTTTAATTGAGCTGATATCGTAAACGCCTGAAATCAACCTCAGAACGGAAAGATTAGCTACAAATCTTTCAGCTGAAAAAAAAACGCTGTCAATGCCGGCTTCATATATTTTTAAGTTCCTGAGGCTTAATTTTCCGGCAACCGGATTTATAAATGCCCTGCCAATTGTGATTTCGCGCCTTGTATATTTTACATCATACTTTTCAACAAGGTATCTTGTAAGTGGTGAGGCGACAAGAATCAGCAGAACGGCAATACCAATTATAATCAAGACTGTCCTGGTTAAAAATCTTCGCCAGCTCCATTGTCTGTTCTGACCCATTTTTTGCAGTAAAATTACTTACAGCATGGTATACACTCATTACATAAATTTCTGAATTTCTTACAGTTTAGCATTCATTCAATTATTCTCTGTTAATAACAATGGCGTAATAATGTAAAATAATCAAAAGATTGTGTAATGTTTTAAATTCTAATCATTCGAACCTTTGTATTATGGAATGAGCAGATAATTACTAATTTAAAAACAGGACAGCATGAAAAACAGATCTGAAAATGAAACTGGTCTTCGTCAATTATTAGAAGATCAATTAAAGGATGCTTACTGGGCTGAAAAGGCAATTACCCGGGCAATGCCTGAAATGGTTGAGAAAGTCGATTCGCAGGAGCTTGTCGATGCCCTTACGGAGCATATGGAACAGACGATGCAGCAGGTTACAAGGCTTGAGAATGTATTTGAGATTCTTGAACTGCGGGCAGAAGCTGAGAAATGTGAGGCAATGGAAGGACTGATCGAAGAAGCAGAGGATATAATTGACAAGCTTGAGGAAGGGCCGGTTCGCGATGCAGGAATAATTGCAGCAGCACAAAAGATTGAGCATTATGAAATAGCCACTTATGGTACACTCAGAGCTTTTGCCAATATTCTTGGAGAGTATGAGGCTGCTTCATTGCTTGAGGAAACTCTGGAAGAGGAGAAAGAGGCTGATATCAAGCTGACTGATCTCGCTGAATCGATAATCAACATCGAAGCTGCTGAAGGCAGTTCCTCCAGGCAATTCTGATGAAAAAGGCAATTTTTAAATTATATAAACAGTTAAAAGTCATGAAAACAAGTAAAATGATCCTGAGTTTGGTGGCAGGCATTGCGGCCGGAGCTGCAGCCGGAGCTGCTATGGGTATTTTGTACGCCCCCGATAAGGGGTCCGAAACGCGAAAAAAGATCTCCCAGAGAGGAGAAGAGCTGAAAGGAAATCTCAAACAGAAATTTGAAAATGTAAAAGGAGAAGCTTCTGATCTCCTTGATAAAGGGAAATCGAAGATATACGAAGCAAAGAATGACATGAATACCTCTACGATCTAATTTCATTCTGTGATCCATATACAAAATACACCTGAAGGAATCCGGTCAAAACAACGACAGGGTTCCTTTTTTACTTTCAAATAGAAATCTAAAATCAAAAGCCATGTTCTATCACGTGAAGGATCTTCAGTTTAACGCAAGGGTTTCACAGCCCGATGTAAAATTTGCCAGGTTGCTTCTTGAACAATTCGGAGGCGGAAATGGTGAACTAAAGGCAGGTATCCAGTATTTTATGCAGGCATTCACCTGCAGGAAGCCATACCCTGATAAGTATGATCTCCTTATGGATATTGCAACAGAGGAGTTCTCACATCTCGAGATCGTGGGAGCTACAATCCAGATGCTTTTAACAGGGGTAAGCGGCGAGCTTAAAAATGCCGCCGATGAATCTGATCTTACGAAACTGCTTGACGGCAAGTCTGCAAAAGAGGAGTATATTGGAGATGCTCTCACCAATCCTCACTTTTTTGTGCTCACCGGTGGCGGCCCTAATCTTACGGACAGCAATGGAGTACCATGGACCGGTTCTTATATCAATGCAAATGGTGATCTGAGTGTTGATCTTCGCTCTGACATTGCAGCAGAATCAAGGGCAAAGATAGTATATGAATATCTTATGAAATTCACGCCTGATCCACTTGTAAAAGAAACATTGCGATTCCTTATGACAAGGGAGGTAGCTCATTTTCAGATGTTTGAGGCTGCACTGAACAGCATACCGGGTAACTTCCCTCCGGGTGTTCTCCAGAGCGATCCACGCTACAGTAATTCATATTTCAACATGTCGAATGATGAAGAAATAAGGGGACCCTGGAATGATGGTCAGAGCCCAGAATTTCTTGAGGAATGGAGATACATCGATGATCCTGTGCAGCATGTCCGCGACACAATGGGACTTACTGACGAGTTAATCTCAGGCACAAGCAGGACAGAAAAATCGGTCCAGAAGAACAACAAGCTTCTGAGTGAGGAACGGAAAACCCTCATTGATGAGGCAAATTCACCGATTGACGGTAAATATCAGTGGTCAACCTATGGTGAAGTAATGGAAGATATGTCACGTGCCAAAACATCGGC
>CAVUVD010000018.1:0-12335 GCA_963744745.1 uncultured Bacteroidota bacterium
GCTCTATGTGAATACAATATCACGGGTGTTACGAAATAAAAGTCCCCTCTATACGTTAGTAGAGAGGGGATTCAGGGGTGAGTTCGTGTGGCATGAACTCACTCTCGGTACCCCTCTCTGCAAAGCAACGCAAAACAGAGGGGGATGTCCCACTGCATAATTCGCTCTATGTGAATACAATATCACGGGTGTTACGAAATAAAAGTCCCCTCTATACGGAGTAGAGAGGGGATTCAGGGGTGAGTTCGTGTGAGCATGAACTCACCCCCTGCCCCCTCTCTGCAAAGCAAAGAGGGGGATGTCCCACTGCATAATTCGCTCTATGTGAATACAATATCACGGGTGTTACGAAATAAAAGTCTCTATACGTTAGTAGAGAGGGGATTCAGGGGTGAGTTCGTGTGAGCATGAACTTACCCCCTCCCCTCTCTGCAAAGCAACGAGGGGGATGTCCCGCTGCATATTTCGCTCTATATGAATACAATACCACAGGTGTTGCGAAATAAAAGTCGCCTCTATACGGAGTAGAGAGGGGATTCAGGGGTGAGTTCGTGTGACATCCATATTTCCAGGTACAGTATATTTATTTTTTAAAAGAGTATTTACACTGTTTGGAGAAGTGCTTTGAATTTTTATATTTGACTCATATAGTTTCATAACTTAATCTTTAACCTATGAAAAAGCTTTTGACCCTCCTGATTATTCTTTCATTCGTGGGAATCGGATCATGTAAGAAGGAAGAAAAAGATCCTGATTATTGCACCGGTACAGCCTGGACACAACAGCTGGCTGATGAACTTACAGCCTATATGTCTGCTGCCCTGACTTATTCTTCCAGTCCCACAGCCGCTAACTGTAGCGCCCTTAAAACATCATTACAGTCTTATATTAATGCTCTTGAACCCTTTGAGAAATGTTCTCTCTGGACAGCCGAGCAAAAAGCCCAGTTCCATGATGCAATGGTCGAAGCTGAAGCCGATCTGGATGATGCTTGTAAATAAGCGTTGACCAGAAAAGACAAAAAAGGACGGCAATGCCCGTCCTTTTTTATATTTAGACATAAAGCATCAGTTTCTGCATAATCGCTTACTTTTGCCCGTAATCTCTGGATAGAAAGAAAAATGATTATAAAACGAACATATGAGCTTCTCACCACGAAGTACAATAATGAATTTGCAGATCTTATAATTGAAGATGTCAGGATCGGTTTGTTTTTGACAGCCGTAAAACTCTCTGACGGCAGTATCGGGGCAGCATCTTCTCTTGAGGATGATCATCCGTTCTGCTCAAAGGCTGACAGGGATTTCGGTGAATTCACGCCCCTGAAGATAAAAGGACGGAAGATCAGTCTGCTTTTTGAAACCACGAAGGATTCACGGCTCATCTGGTCTCTGAGAATGGCTTCTCTCAATGCTATCTCATCGGGAATAATTGCATCAGGTAAATTCAGGATGGTTGAAAACAGCGATCCGTTTGACCTGCTAGATCCGGGAGAAGGAAAAACTATCACGATCGTCGGTGCATTTCAGTCATATATTCAGAAGATCTCGAACACAAAGAACAATCTCAGAGTCCTGGAATTAAATGAAAATGCACTTCAACCTGATCAGAAAAGATTTTTTGTGCCGGCGGAAAAGTACCGTGAAACGCTAAATACTTCAGATATTGTCATCATCACAGGTCAGACACTGGTAAATAACACGATAGATGGACTACTATCAGCAATAAGAAGCGATTCTGTTGTGGTCGTGACCGGGCCTTCGGGCAGCATGTTGCCTGATGTGCTTTTTGAAAAAGGCGTTAGCATAATAGGAGCAACAAGAGTAACAAAACCTGAACTGGTTTTTGATGTCGTAAGCCAGGCAGGCATGGGATATCATATGTTTGAATACTGCGCACAGAAAATCTGTATACTAAAAGGATGAATCATAAGCTCAGCGAAAAATGGATAAAGGGAGCGATAGCAGGTACCATGTGGGCTGCTTCAGAAATAGTGCTTGGAAGCTTTCTGCATAATCTTAAAGTTCCTTTCAGCGGTAATATTCTGACTGCGATCGGCATTATTATACTTATTTCAATAAGTTTCATCTGGAAGGAGAAAGGACTTTTCTGGAGGGCCGGCCTTATATGTGCTATAATGAAGACAATGTCGCCGAGTGCGGTAATTTTCGGTCCGATGATAGCAATTTTTGCAGAATCAGTACTTATCGAGCTTTCAACGAGACTGCTCGGACGTACTTTAATCGGATACGTAATCGGAGCCATGCTGGCAATGTCATGGAACCTGTTCCATAAGATCATAAGCTACATTGTCTTTTATGGAGCAAACATAATCGATGTCTATACCAATCTCCTGAAGATGGCTCAGCGCCAGCTTGATATTCAGACGGATATCGTCTGGCTTCCGATAATCGCATTACTTGTTGTTTATGCATTATTCGGCCTTTTTGCAGCAGTTATCGGCATAAGGGTCGGAAGAAGAATGATACACCAGCCTCCTGAACAAATTACTATTAAGCGCGGCGAAAGCACAGCCGGATTCAGGCAACCGGCTACTGAATTCAGCTACTCGGTTACCTGGTTGATGCTCAATATTATTTTAATTGTATCATCATTCCTGCTTCTTAGTCTCACCGGCTGGTATATATGGGCTCCTGTAATTACCGGAATTGTCATTATATGGGCTTTGCGTTACCGACGTGCAATGAAGCAATTATCAAAACCAAAATTCTGGGTGATTTTTGTCCTTATAACCCTTCTGACAGCTTTTGTTTTCACTGCCGGCGGGGATGGGGATTTCTGGTCTAACGGGCTGCTCACAGGCATCTCGATGAACTTCAGAGCTGTCGTCATAATCATGGGCTTTTCAGCACTGGGAACCGAATTATATAATCCTGTTGTCAGACGTTTTTTCAGTAAAACATATTTCAGAAACCTTCCACTTGCAATTGAGCTTTCGGTGGAAAGTCTTCCTGATTTCATAGCCGCAATCCCCGATTTAAAAAGCTTTACTAAAAATCCTGTCTCGGTGTTCTACCAGGTCCTTTCCCACGCGGATAACAGGTTATCAGAAATAATGGGAAGCAGCAGGAAAATCTTTATTGTAAAGGGCGAACGTGCAGAGGGAAAAACAACATTCACAGGAAATGTAGCAAACCATTTGAAAAATGCCGGAGTACAGACAGGAGGATTCCTGGCAGAAAGAATAATGACGGGCAGTGAGACAACAGGCTATGACCTGGTAAATACGGAAAATGACGAAAGGACTCCATTTTTATCCGTAAACGAGGACCGGCAAACCGGTAGGATCGGGAAGTTTACTATCCTGCCCGGGGGGCTTTCTGCCGGCAAAAAAATCCTCCACCGGCTGGTTAATGCAAAAAACCTGATTGTTATAATTGACGAGGTCGGGGCTCTCGAACTGAGGGATGAAGGATGGGCAGCCTGCCTGTCTGATATACTTAAAAAAACTAATAACCACATTTTACTTGTTGTAAGGAATGAATTTGTCAATCAGGTAAAAACAAAATGGAACCTGAAGAATGCGGTTGAAATCAGTATCAGTAATACCGATACAACTTCTGCCGGCAATTTAATCCTGGACTATGTCAAAAATCCTGAAAAGCATGAAACCTCGCATTAAAATTTGTTGTATCAAGAGTATTGAAGAGGCACGTATGGCTGTTGAAGCCGGCGCGTCAGCAATAGGCCTGGTTGGAAGGATGCCAAGCGGGCCAGGCCCTATTCCGGATGATCTGATAAAGAAAATAGCCGCTTCAGTTCCTCCACCTGTAGCTACTTTTCTCCTGACATGCGAGACAACCGCTTCAGGAATCATAGCACATCACAAACGGACAAGCACCAACACAATCCAGATAGTGGATCATATAACAGAAGGTGATTACAATGATATCAGGGCGGCTTTGCCTTCGGTTAAAATTGTCCAGGTAATTCATGTTATTGACGAAGAATCTGTTGAAAATGCAGTTTCAATATCCCGGCATGTTGATGCTCTTCTTCTTGACAGTGGCAATCCAACACTCGTCATTAAGGAGCTGGGAGGGACAGGCAGGGTACATAACTGGCAGCTAAGCAGGCAGATCAGGGATAATGCAGTCTGTCCTGTGTTTCTTGCAGGAGGTTTAAAACCGGAAAATGTCAGGCTGGCTGTTGAGCAGGTTCAGCCATTCGGCGTGGATGTCTGCAGCGGACTGAGGATCGATGGCAACCTGGACCCCGAAAGACTTCAGGCTTTTATCAGAGAAGCCACGAAGTAAGGAAAGAATTGCAGTTGTCTTATCAATTTAATAATTGATTCTCCGGAATCAGCATCACTTAAATGGTTTGATTGATTAATTTGTATATTTGATTATACAAAAACTAACCGGCTCTGCAAGGGAATAGCTTGTTATTCAATGCAGTGCCTTCATTTTCAATTCCTATGACAAGGGACTATTCAGATTATCATGTTTCAATTAAGAATGTGAAATTTATTACAGATGACGGAAGGGTTTTTCCAAAGACTGCAATAATCTCCTACCTCAACAAAAAAGGTGTGGAAATCAGGGAAAATCATTTCGGAGTCCCCGATAATAACCAGATCCAGGAAATGATTTCATCAGGTTCTGATATGAATCTGGATAACTGTTATATCCAGGATTTTTCCCTTTCAACTTACCGGAGACGATGCGACCTGATAAAGAAAACACATGTTAAACTGAACAATTTCTCGGCTCGGGATTCATTTTTCGAGTCGAAGGAATCAACAGATTTCACATACGCTTCATTTTCGGGAAGCGAAATAAGTTTCGAGGGAAGTCATTTCGGAAAGGGAAAGGTCCTTTTCACCGGGTCGGTTTTCGGAAAGGGAAATGTAATCTTTTCAAATACCCTGTTCCGGGAAGGAAATATTGAATTTGCCGGATGCCAGTTCAGTGACGGAGATTTTGTTTTCAAGAATTCAATTATTCGTGACGGGATAAAAGATTTCCAGGATATCCAGTTCGGAAATGGTGAGGTGAGCTTTGCAAACACAGAATTCAACAGCGGGGAAATATTATTCATTAACTCCAGGTTCAACAGCGGAAGATTCGATTTCAAAATAGCCAGGATCGAAGGGGGCAAAGTGGATTTTCATTATTCAGTTTTTGATGACTGCGATATAGTTTTTGAAAGAACAGAGTTCGGTAACAGCAGGGTTGATTTTCGTACAGTTGATTTCGGTTCAGGCAGGGTGAATTTCAACAGGTCTGTTTTTGGGAACGGGGAGGTCGATTTTGAGGGAGCCTCAGGAAAACCGGTTAAAATACAGTTTAAAAAGGCTGTAATGGGATCAGGTCCGAAGAACTTCAATCTCATGGAACTGGAGCAGACTGAAATCAGCTTCGAGAGAACGGAGTTTGGCGATGGGGATGTCAGCTTTTACGAATCCCGGTTTAATACAGTCTCTCTCAAATCCTGCCATCTCGACAGCTATTTTGACCTGAGGCTCGCGAAAGCCGCTATTCTTGATATTAGTGACACTATTGTACGCGATATTGTTGACCTTGAACCGTATGACTTTCCCGTCGACATAGCTGTGCTTGATATGTCTGGCATGCGATTACCTGGAAAGCTGTATATAAGCTGGAAACAAAATAACTGTAAGAGAATAATAATCAACCAGGAAGAAACAACCCTTAAACAAAAAGCCGAACAATTCAGGATCCTTAAGGAGAACTTCAATGGTACCGGCAGGTATGAAGATGAAGATGAAGCATATGTGATGTTCAAAAGGTATGAGTCAAAATCATGGCTCGATGAGCAGAAGAAGAAAAGCAAAATTTCAGGCGCTGCCGCAAGTCTGCCTTATGGCTTTCAATGGCTGGTTTTCGATAAAATAGGGCTTTATGCAACCTCACCCGGCAGAGTACTTGTAAGTGTGGTATTATTCTGGCTGACTTTTGGCTTTTTATATTTCGGTGTTGAAATTTCAGGACTGGGGAAAACGGTCTCATCCGTTGGCAACCCCGATAAGCTTACCCCGATTCTACAGTCATTCTACCACAGCGGAATAACTTTCTTTACAATCGGTTATGGTGATGTTTATCCAATGGGGTTGAGCAGGATTATCTCCGGACTCGAAGGCTTTACCGGAGTTTTTATGATGTCGTACTTCACAGTTGCGTTCGTACGCAAAATATTGAGATAATATTACTGTGACTCATCTATTTAACTTCTGAAACCGGTAAGGATTTCAGCAGGTGAGGAATTTGAGTCGATCTTATCAAAGTCACCTCGCAGAGTTTTAAGCGCGTAGATCTCCTCGTCGATTTCAGCCCTTGTTCTGAATCCCAGTTTCCTCAGAAGCGTCAACGGAGGGCACCAGCCCTGAGTACCATGCTGCAGAAGGAAACCTGCCACAACAAATGTCATCAGGTACCATTTTCTGCTGAAAAGAGCCCCGAAAATTATCCCGGTAAGCGCAAGCGAAGACGCATTCACTTCCAGCGCTCTTTCAATATCCCATTCATTCTGCAGCTTTACAAGCCGCTGATTTATTTCATCAGCCGAAAGGTTCTGATACCTGTCGACACTTTCTGTAAGTTTCTCATCTATTTCCTGGTTCTGTCCGCCGGGAGTATTCTCTCTGACCCTGTCCCTGATTGTTGTTCCTTCTGTAGCCATGACATTATTTTTAATTTAAATTTTTTTAAGTCAAGGTTCTGGTGGTGTATCTATTAAACAATTATCGGGGCGGGGGGTTCAGGAGAAGTGATTAAAGTGACTAAAGTATCAAGAGTGCACTAGAGTGCCTAGAGTGCCTAAAGTATTTAGAGTACTTGTAAGGCATTTCTCTTTTCTCTTTTCCCTTTTTCCTTTTTCCTTTCGCCTTTTGCCTTACACCTTTCGCCTTAAATTGTGTTATCTTTGCATATTTCTCATCAACAAGGGAATGGAGATTCTAGTAATTGGTTTTCTGATACTTCTTAACGGGTTTTTCGCACTGTCGGAGATAGCCCTGGTTTCAAGTAAAAGATCCAGGCTGGAACAGTACAGGTCGAAAGGGAATAAAGGAGCAGGTACAGCTTTGAGGCTGCTCGACAATTCCGGGAACTTCCTGTCAGCAATCCAGGTTGGCATTACCCTTATCGGAATAATAACGGGGGTATTCGGGGGATTAAATATTGCTGACGACATTGCTCCATTATTCAGCAGGATAAATTCTTTAAGTGAATTCGCCCATGAGATTGCCCTTGCAATAACAATTATTACAATTACATACTTTTCAATAGTTATCGGGGAACTTGTTCCAAAGACAATCGCGCTCAGCAATCCTGAGAAGATTGCTGTGATAATTGCACCTGCAATACATTATTTCAGCATACTTTTTTATCCCTTTGTAAAGTTCCTTTCATGGTCGACATCGCTGATCAACAAGCTGCTCGGTATCAGGAAACACAGTGATCAGCTTACTGAAGCGGAGCTCAGGCAGATGATCAGGACAGCCTCAAGGGAAGGTGTTATTGAAAAGTACCAGAACCAGCTTCATGAAAAAGTATTTTATTTCTCCGATAAGAAAGCAAGGCACATTATGACGCATCGTATCGGGGTTGAGTGGATAGATATATCCAAAACACCTGAAAATATAAAGCAAGATCTGCTGAACTCTCATCACACTATTCTTGTCTGTGGTAATGGCAGCATCGAAAACTTTGAGGGAGTCCTTTCATTGAGAGATTATTTTTATGCGCTAAATACAACAGGAGAGGCGAATATCCGTGATCTTCTCACTCAACCGGTTATAGTTCCGGAGAACATGGACGCACATCGTGTTCTTGAAAAGCTGAAAAAAAGTAAGAAACACTTCAGTATCGTTGTGAATGAATACGGAAGTTTCGAAGGCATTATAACCATTCACGATATAATGGAGAATATTATCGGGGATATTCCTGAAGAGGATGAATCTTATGAACCCGATATATTCGTTAGGGATGACAAATCATACCTTGTGAGCGGTGATGCTCCCGTTGAAGTGCTTGATGGCATTCTTGAAAATTATATGACTGACTTTGAAAAAATAGATTATTCAACAGTTGCAGGCTTTGTCTTGTTTAATATCAAAAAAATTCCAAGGGTCGGGGATAAATTCGATCTAGGCGCTCACACAATAGAAATTGTGGACATCGATGGAAAAAGAATTGATAAGATACTTATCAGGAAAAAGAATTTGAATGATAATCAGGGAATTAACACTAAATAGTTGTATCAGATAATGAATACCATATGAACTCAGAACAGCTTCTTGGTACCAGTCCTGTGCTACTGGCTTTACTGGCTACATTATATACTTACTTTACAACAGCCATGGGAGCGGCTATGGTGTTTTTCTTCAGATCCATAAACAGGAAGATCTTAAATTCCATGCTAGGTTTTGCAGCAGGCATCATGATAGCAGCAAGCTTCTGGTCGCTGCTCAAACCTGCAATTGCAATGGCGGAGGAAAATGGCAATACCCCCTGGATTCCTGCAGTAATCGGATTCCTTTCCGGTGGAGCTTTCATACTCCTGATCGATAAGATTCTTCCGCATCTTCATATGGGGCTCGCAACTGAAAAGGCAGAAGGGATCCATACCACATGGCAGAGAAGTATACTCCTTATCCTGGCAATAACTCTTCATAATATTCCTGAGGGACTTGCGGTGGGCGTTGCTTTCGGAGCTCTTGCCCAGAATCCTGATGCTGCAACATTATCCGGCGCTATTGCGCTTGCAATAGGAATCGGATTACAGAATTTTCCCGAAGGCGCTGCCGTATCAATTCCCTTAAGAAGGGAAGGTTTCTCAAGAAGGAAATCATTCTTTTATGGTCAGCTTTCAGGCATTGTTGAACCGATGGCCGGTGTACTGGGAGCATACCTGGTCCTGGTAATTGAGCCTCTTCTCCCCTATGCCCTTTCATTCGCCGCGGGAGCAATGATATTTGTTGTAGTGGAGGAACTAATTCCGGAATCGCAGACCGGCAACGAAACAGACCTTTCAACAATAGGTGCAATGCTTGGTTTTGCGGTAATGATGCTCCTCGATGTTGCTCTTGGATAATCCGGCAGTTTGACTTATTTTGACCGGATGAAACTTATTATTTTCAAGAGGATTTCAGGATTATTTTTCCTTCTGAATATCAGCTTTATAACTTCAGCCCAGGATAATATTCAGGGATATGATTCACTCCTTTCAAAAGAACTTTCAGAAGTCGTTATATCTGCCAACAGGCATGGATCTGTGCAGATCAGGACGCCGGAAGCTATTCGCGTCCTTGATGTGAAAACAGTGCAAAGGCAACAATTGAGAACTGCCCCGGAAGCATTATCTGTCTCACCCGGAATTTTTGTTCAAAAAACAAATCATGGAGGCGGATCACCATTTATTCGCGGACTTACAGGCAACCAGACTCTCCTGCTTATTGATGGAATACGGCTCAGCAATTCCATTGTAAGATATGGACCGAACCAGTATTTCAATACGATTGACATTTTCAGCACCGGTAAATTTGAAGTAATGAGAGGAAGTGGTTCTGTTCAATACGGCTCTGATGCCATTGGAGGAACAATCCAGGCTTTCACTCCTGATCTCCACCTGAGTGATAAAACCGCATGGAATGGTACAGCTATTGCTAGAGTATCCACACATGGAATGGAGCAGACTGCTCATGGAAATATCAGATATTCCGGCAACAAGGCTGCTCTGAGAGCAGGTGCGACAGCACGGAATTTCGGCGACCTTCTTGGCGGTGATACAACCGGCAGACAGCACCCTACAGGATACGGGGAATTTGATTTCGATATTAAAGGGTTGTTTAAAATCACCAGATCATCTGATTTAACTGTGCTTCTTCAGAGAGTCCACCAGTCCGATGTTCCCGTTTATCATAAAGTTGTCCTTGAAAACTATGAAATAAACAGGATGAACCCTCAACAACGGATGCTTGGTTATGTGAGGCTTAATCAGAAAATAAGTTCGGGTATCCTGAATTCTGTTGTTTTCACAGCTTCTTACCAGCAGGGCAATGAAACACGTGAAAGCAGGAAAAACGGTTCTGCAGTTCTTAGATCTGAGAACGACAGGGTTAAAACATATTCACTATCGGCCGATCTTCTTGCGGGAAAGGGAGCCGTCTGGAGTGCGAACACCGGTTTTGAATTATATAACGATCGGGTTAACAGCAACAGATTGGATTTTAATCTGATATCGCAGGCTGAAGATCTTAAGAGAGGGCTTTATCCTGATGGTTCATCGATGACGAGCCTTGCCCTGTACAGCCTTCATACCTTCGACCTTTTGAAATGGAACATAACTGGAGGAGCCCGGATCAACAGTTACATTAATAATGTTGAGGATCAGGATCTTGGTACAGTTACACTCAAACCAGCCGCTCTTGTTGGGAACATTGCATTACTCCGAAAGATTAATAACACTTCAAGTCTTTTCATTTCAGCTGCAAATGGATTCAGGGCGCCCAATATCGATGACCTGGGAACTCTCGGAATAGTAGATTTCAGATATGAGACACCGAACTTCTCGCTTCAACCCGAGCATTCCTTTCAATACCAGGCCGGCTACAAGCTGCAGGGAAAAAGATTGCATGCTGAGTTGTTCCTTTACCGGAACGAGCTCTATAATCTTATTGTAAGAAACAGGATGCCGGGAGATACAATCGAAGGATACCCTGTTTACAGTAAGGAAAATGTCGAAAGAGCTTTTATACGTGGGCTCGAAACTGCCTGGGACCTGCATATCAGCAGGTCGTTTGTACTTTCCTGGAATCTGACAACCACTGTTGGGCAGAATTTAACCAGAAATGAACCTGTAAGAAGAATTCCTCCGCTCTTTGGTAATCTGTCTGCCAATTACAGGAAAGAAAAGTGGAGCTTTGGAGTGGAATGGCTGGCGGCTGCCAAGCAAGACAGGCTTGCACAGGGTGACAGGGATGACAACAGGATTCCCTCAGGGGGTACTCCCGGCTGGAATGTCATTAATCTCCGGGCAGGATGTATTGTTAAAAAAATAACAATAGATCTGAGCTTAATAAATATATTGAATGAGGATTACAGATACCATGGTTCAGGTGTAAACGGAACCGGAAGATCAGCTTTCCTGAGCATTGCTGTGGACCTTTAGACCGTAATATTCGAACCACAAGGCTTTCCTGATTGTTAACCTAAAGGCTTTTCCAAGTTACTGAATTTACAGGGTTTCAGATGAAACAACTTATTAGTGTTTATACAGGGACAGAAGCGTCTGTTCAGCTTCTGAGGGCGAAGCTGGAGAGAATGGGGATCGGAGCCGAAATCAGGAAGGAATCGAATGCAGGTACCTGGGGTATAGTTCCTGATAATGTAGAGCTCTTTATTGAACCGGCCCACCGAAAGGAAGCCGAACCCGTTATTGATGAGTTTATCAGTAACAGGCATGTGGAAAAATTATAAGGTTTCTGTAATTATAAGGTTTCTGTTTTTCAGCTCTTTCTTTTCATTTAATACTATTTTTTCGTAGATTTGATTCCGGCTGATCTATTAGGATACAGGGATGGTTTTTCTTTTTATTCTAATCATAAATGGAGACTGTCACTTCAAGTTCAAAGAGTAACTCTTTGCCTAAATCACCAACAGGTATCCGCGGACTGGATGAGATAACCTTTGGCGGGTTACCGAAAGGCCGCACAACACTGATTGCAGGCTCTGCCGGCAGCGGAAAAACACTTCTCGGAATGGAGTTTCTCGTGAGAGGAGCCACCGAATTCAATGAAAATGGTGTGTTCATGGCTTTCGAAGAAACCGGTGAAGAGCTGATTGCCAATGTTGCTTCACTAGGCTTCAACCTTGACGTGCTCACAAGTCAAAAAAAGATCGTCATCGATCATGTGCATGTCGATCCAAAGGAGATAGAGGAAACAGGAGAGTACGATCTTGAAGGATTGTTCATCAGGCTTGATCATGCCATCAGAACCGCTGGTGCAAAAAGAATCGTCCTGGATACAATAGAATCTTTATTTTCAGGTTTTTCAAATCCTGCAATCCTGCGTGCAGAGCTGCGCCGGCTTTTCCGTTGGCTCAAAGATCATGAAATTACAGCAATTATAACCGGGGAACGCGGCGATAACACAATAACAAAGCAGGGCCTTGAGGAGTATGTCTCCGATTGTGTGATAGTGCTCGATCACCGTGTTATGGAAGAATCATCAACAAGGCGTCTCCGCATTGTGAAATACCGCGGCTCCATGCACGGCACAAACGAGTATCCTTTCCTTATTGATGATACCGGGTTTTCAGTAGTGCCTATAACATCGCTTGGACTCT
>CAVUVD010000019.1:0-659959 GCA_963744745.1 uncultured Bacteroidota bacterium
CAAAGACAATAGAAAGGCAAAGGATCGTGATAATGCTCTTCAAAAATAAAGCCGGTACCGGAAAGTAAAAATCCTTTCTGCAATATCCTTTATATCCTGCAAAACCACTTATCATTTTATCTGACCGCTAATCATATTTCCCTATGGTAGTGCATGTTGTATTATTTTCTTTGCTGTAATTAATACTATATAGAAAAAATGAAAAAGATCACTTTAATATCAATGATGTTTGTAATGTGCATGACTCTTGCTTACAGTCAGTCAGCAGAACAAGACTCAACATCCAGAAAGTTTTTCATAGGCAGTACATTATGGTTGTTGGGGAATTTTATCCCTGACGATCCCAACCCGCCCGAATTGATTCAACTTCACTTTGGTTATCATATAACTCCAAAAGATGTTGTTTCAGTAGAATTAAAAACATGGAGATACGCCTGGCCGTTAGGGATACCCTATGGAGAATCGTTTCAGGCTCCCGGAGAAAATTATCCCGGATATGTTAAAGCATATGGTATTGGATTAGTATATCAACGATTTTTGGTGGAAAGGAGCTTATATATCAATTGATGCAGGAAATATGTTGCAGAAATACATGGATGAAGACAATAAACACATTCAAAATGGTTATCAGTTATTTATGACCTATCGTTTGGGTTACCAGTTCCAATTCTTCAAAAACCGGTTCTTTATAGAGCCTTCTGTGGCAATGACACATTGGCCAGTAAACACTAATGTTCCGGAATCTTTTGCCAAAATAGAAGATAAGTGGCCGAAATATTTATTGTTTGAGCCAGGGCTTCATTTTGGATTTAAGTTTTGAACGAGCCTTATATGAATGATTTTCCTGCATTCAATTTTGCTATGCTCAGAAATGATTTAAAAACGTTTTTAATAAATGGAAAAAATGAAAGCAATTGTACACACAAAATACGGACCACCGGATGAACTTCAGCTTCTGGAGGTAGAAAAACCAGTTCCCGGGGATAATGAAGTATTGATAAAAATACATGCGACAACAGTAACAACTACGGACTGCAATGCCCGTAACTTCACATTTGTTCCAAAATCGTTTATGTTTTTTGCAAGAATAATGTTTGGTTTCAAAAAGCCCAGAATAAAAATACTGGGGATTGATTTGGCAGGAGAAATTGAAGCCATCGGCAAAGATGTAAAACTATTTAAGGTCGGGTGACCATGTTTTTGGATCACCAGGAACCAAATTTGGTGGTCATGCAGAGTATGTCTGTGTTCCTGAAAACGGAGCACTGGCTATAAAACCAGCTGATTTGAGCTGGGAGAAAGCCGCCGCCATTTCATTGGCAGGAAATACTGCATTGTTTTTTATAAGAGATCTGGCAAAGATCCAGCCGGGACAAACAATACTTATCCATGGCGCTTCCGGAGCGATAGGTACTTATGCAGTTCAGCTTGCCAAGTACTATGGTGCAGTAGTTACAGGTGTCTGCAGTGCCACAAATGCAGCAATGGTGAAATCTTTAGGAGCCGATAAGGTAATAGATTATACAAAAGAGGATTTTACAAAAAGCGATGAGAGATATGATTTTG
This sequence comes from uncultured Bacteroidota bacterium, assembly GCA_963744745.1. GTDB lineage: Bacteria > Bacteroidota > Bacteroidia > Bacteroidales > VadinHA17 > LD21. The sequence continues at coordinate 1,567 of CAVUVD010000019.1, forward strand.
TTTTCGGTGTAGTAGGCAAGACTACTTTCGCGCAATGCAAGGGCATTATTAAAACCAAATGGAATCTATCTTGAAAACATGATGGAAGTCAAGGATTTCCTGAAAGTGCTGTGGACCTCAATAGCCGGCGGTAAGAAAATTAAGGGAGGAGTATCAACAGAACGTGCTGAAAATCTGAATTTCTTCGTTGAGCTTATTGAATCAGGAAAGTTAAAACCGGTTATTGACAAAGTCTATCCATTGGAAAAGACAGCTGAGGCTTTTCAGTATGTCGAACAAGGTCATAAAAAAGGAAATGTAGTAATTAGTTTAAAAAGCGAAGGAAATTAAAATGAAAATATTAGTTACAGGTGGCACCAATGGAATGGGAAAAGGAGTGGCTAAAGTATTGGCAGGAATAGATAACCAAATTCATGAAGTAATCCTGCTGTGCAGATCAAAAGAACTTGGTGAGGCTACAATCAGAGAACTTGAAAGCTCCACTAGGAATAAAAAAATATCATTTGTTTTATGTGACCTTGCTAGACTAGCTGATGTCGAATGCAATTAAGGAGATTCAAAGTAAACATAAGTTTCTGGATTGCATATTCATAAATGCAGGATTAGGTTATGCTGCAAAAAGGGTGGAAACTGAAGATGGAATGGATTCACATTTCCAGGTAAACTATTTATCTCAGTTTATGCTGACTTTAAATTTATTGAGCTTGCTGGAAAATTCCGAGAATGGTGGAAGAGTAATATTCAATGTCACCCGGGGTGGCAAAATATTCTGGGACGACATCCAGATGAAACAAAACTGGAGTTTTGAGAAACGGGATCCATCAGGCAATGGTTGCAAAAAGAATGTTCCTTGTTAAGTTAAATGATCTGTACAGAGGATTCAAAGGGATCAAAAGTATCCTTCATTGGCTTTGAAATATCAAAAACAGTGTGGAGCAATCAGATTAATATAATTCCTGGTTTCAATGAAAACCATGGCAACTATAATGAAGTTTTTTGGCACATTTATCTCAATTGAGAAATGCGGGAGGATAATGGCTCCGTTGTTCACCGAAAGCAGGAGGAAAGCCTGAAGAGGTCAGGAAAATTTATCACATGGAAGAATAATGAGTTTATAGAGATGAAGGAAGAAGAAACAGTCTTTGATCGGGAAATGCAGGAAAGACTCTGGAAGATTAGTCTGGAATTATGCAAAGATGAAAAAACTACAAAAATTTCTGAGAGACTTCAAAACTTTGCAAAATAATTCCGGGTGCGTTTAATATGGTACACTGATATTACCTCTTATCACGTTTTCTGACCGCTTATCCTTTTCTTTTTTGATTTAGCCTGGTGCATTATTTTCTTTGAGGTTGGATAATACTAAATTAACCTTAATGAGCATGAAATGCAGGTATAATAGGATCGGCAGAGGATTGAAATCAATCCTGATATCACTAATTATTCCCCTTTTTGTAAATTCCGGATGTAACCATTTAATTCCATCAAAGGACCTCTATCTTGGTCAGACACCTCCCGGAAATAAACCAAAAATATTTCCTCTGTCTGTAAAGGATGGATTCTTCGCTGCCGAGCGGATAGCAATTTCCAACGATGGAACGGAAATTTATTATTCAGAGATTAAAGGATATTATCCCAATACCGGAGAGAGCGTCAAAAAATATAGTTATTCCGGTGGGAAATGGAATGGCCCCATTACCCTGTTCGAAGGTTATGCTGCGCCGGCATTATCAGTTACGGGAGATACAATGTATGTGGAAGCCAATTTCGAAACCTTTTTTTCGGTCAGGAAACATTCCGGATGGACTAAACCTGAAAGGATCCTGTTGGGACTTGATTCAGCACATTATTACCATGTTACACAGCATGGGAATTATTATATTTCATCAAAATCCGGTCAGGGTGCAGGGTTGTCTGATTGGTGTAAGGTCTCATTTAATGGACCTGATACCACAATATTAAGTCTTGGCAGACCATTAAATTCCGGAGGGGAAGATCTCGATTTCTTTGTTTCGAAGGATGAGTCATATATTATTGTTACCAACCGCCCCCGGTTTGGTATAAGTTACCGAAAAGACGATGGCAGCTGGACAATCCCAAGGAATTTTGGTCCGGAAATAGACTTTGGTCTCGGGAGCTGGGGACCCTGGGTTACTCCCGACAATAAGTACCTGTTTTATACTACCGGGACAAAACCTGATTATTCGGATGTCTACACCTATTGGGTTCGTATAGATAATATAATTGATAGTCTGAAGTACACCTCTGGCATATTAGAATGATTATTTCAGCAGAACAGGAAACCACTTATCACAATATCTGACCACTAATCACATTTATCTTTGATTAAGCATGTTACAGTATTTTCTTTGTTGTTAATAATCATAATTCACAATACTATGAAAACAACAATTTTGAATAAGCTTTTATCAATAACAAGTTTGGTTGCCATGGTTACAACACCGCCATTCAGTCAAATCCCAACTCAAACTGAAAAGGTCACTGTCAAAGACCCGTTGCCAGATCACAAATTCTCAGTAAGTACTACCTGGCTTTCATTCGCCAATTTTGGTGCGGAGGAAACAAATACCCATCATTACGAGATTCATTTGGGATACAAACTTACTCCTAAAGACAAAATTGGGATCAAAGCGTCCACATGGGAACTATTCGCTCCAATGGGAATACCAATTGCAGATGCAGTTCAGAAAAATGAAAGTACATTTTTCCCTGGTAAACTCCACGAAAAAGGTATAGGTGTTACTTATCAGCGTATGTTGTGGAAAGGACTATTTGCCACAATTGAAGTTATGCCTTTAAAGAAAAAATATTTTGACGAAAACAATATGAAGATTGGTAAAGGTTTTAAACTATATACTACTTATCATTTAGGCTATCATATTCCATTATTTAAAAACAGAATGTATATAGAACCTCAGATTCATTGCAATTATTGGCCAATTGATACAAAGGCTCCTCAAGGTTTTCAGGCGGAAGAGGACAAATGGAACAATTATATGCTTTTTGAACCTAACCTATATTTCGGGGTAAACTTTTAAAAAATCAATCAGAAATTTCATTTAGAATTATACCATTATGAAGAATATAATTATCACATCGGTACTCCATTTGTTTCTGGCTTCAGGGCTTTTCGCCCAGAAAGTAGATTTCTCTGGCTATCTGGCTCCCAGTGGCGGAGCCCACACCTCTACCCCCTCTGTAGTTGACAAAAATGGAAATATTTTTGTTGCCGGTGGTGCAAGGGAGGGGTTAAAGGTTACTGGAGATGCTTTTCAAAAAAACTACAAAGGACATACGCCTGATGATGTTACCGGAGGCGATGCTTTTTTAATGAAATTGTCACCCGACGGGGAATTAATTTACTCTACTTATATAGGCGGCTCAGGGTCTGAGTACTACTGTTTACAGATGGCCATTGATGATTCTGGCAATGTTTATGTTGGATTTACAACAGATTCAAAGGATTTGCCTGTATCAGCTAATGCTTATCAAAAGTTAATTAAAGGAGAAAATGATCATTATATTATTAAATTCAATAATGATTGCAATTATGTAGCATCTACTTATCTCGGCGGTTCAGGAGGCGATCACTGGACAAGGGTGGCGGTTCATAATAATTCTCTTTACTTAATCGGGAAAACCAAATCACTGGATTATCCCACTACTAAAAGAGCCATTCAAAAGGAGTATGATAATTCTGTACCACCTGATAGCAGTAACCGGTATATCGTGGGAGACATAACAATTACATCGTTATCATTAAATCTTGATAAAGTTTTATATTCCACGTATTTAGGAGGAAGTTCTATGGATTATATTAAATCCTGTGCTTTCGGCTTAAATGGAGAGGTTATTCTCACTGGTCAGACTTTTTCTGAAAATTTCTCTACGACAAGAAATGCTTATCAAAAATCTAAGGCTGGAAAAGAGGACGGTTTTCTTACAATCCTCAATCAAAAACTCTCTAAGATAAAATACTCCACATTTATTGGAGGGGATTCAACCGATGTGGTCAATTATATCTTTTTAGAAGATGCAGATAATATTATTCTCGCCGGTGAAACAAAATCACCCAATTTCCCGATTACTTCCGACGCTATAAGCAAACAGTATACTGGAGGTAATGCTGATGGTTTCATAACAAGATTTAATCTGAAATTGAATAAGCCGGTATATTCGACTTTTATAGGAGGTTCAAAAACCGATCAGTTAAGATATATCGCAAAAACCGAAATGCAAAAAATATGTGCTGGTTGGAACATCTGCATCAAAAGATTTTCCGGTAACAAAAGATGCTCTTGATCCGTCAATTGATGCCGGATTGGATCTGGTGGTACTGGTACTTGACAATACTTTGAAAACAATTGAATATTCAAGTTTCGGCGGGGGCTCAAAGCAGCGAATTATGGATCCAACAGTAAATTTTTCAAAAGAAGGCAAGTTGTTAATAACATCCATGTGTGTTACTCCGGATTTCCCGGCAACATTTAAAAATGTCGAAGCCGACAAATCCTGGACAAACTGTATCTGGAAATTTGATCTGAAGGGTAAATAGGTCCTGATTCACAATTGAAGATGAAAATAACAGTACTTGCCGAGAATTCAGTTTGTAAATCAGCCTCTCTGAATCTGAAAGCAGGAAATGGATTAAGCCTGTTTATTGAATTTGATAAGCGAAAAATTTTATTTGACACAGGGCAGTCGGATATTTTCATTCATAATGCGCGGGAATTAGGTATCGACCTGTCTCAGGTTGATTATCTGGTTATCTCTCATGGTCATTTTGACCATGGAGGCGGCCTGAAACACTTTCAGAAAATCAATAAGAAGGCAAGAGTGTTTTTGCACATAAATGCTGCAAAGAAATATTATGCTAGGTTTTTTGGGTTCATACCATATTATGCAGGCCTCGATCAGAAGTTGCTTGCTCAAAACAGCAGGGTATATTTCATTGATGAAGACACGCAAATTGAAGATAAAATAATTCTCCTTGAAGGTTTTACTGAAGCTTTTCCTCAGCATGAAGCAAACAAAACATTATTTGAAAAGACGAAAGACAGGTTTGTTCCTGATAAAATCAACCATGAACTAGCGATGCTGCTGATTGAAAATGATGAAGTAGTATTATTCACCGGATGTTCGCATTCCGGGATTATCAATATAATTGAAGAGGTGAAGCTCTTTTCTAAAACAATGAAAATAAAGGCCACATTTGGCGGTTTCCATATTCATAATCCAATAAGTAATAAGAATGAAAGCCCTGACTATATTGATATGTTAGCCGAAGCGCTGGGTGAAACAGATGCGGTATTCTATACCGGACATTTCACGGGGGGAAAAAACTTCCTGTATATCAGGGGTTGGTTGTGCATGAAGGTTCAGACAATGAGTACAGGTGAAGTAATTGAGGTATAAAATATGTGAGTCTTGAGGAAAAAGAGACGAGAGTGCTCGCTCTCACTCTCACTTTATCCTCTGAAGCCTTGGCGAAAGAGGGCTCTGTTTTCAGCCCTCCTTCGCTGAAGCTTCGGAGGGCGATGTACCCGGAGCGGGACTTGAACCCGCACAACCGTTATGGTCACAGGATTTTAAGTCCTGCGTGTCTACCATTCCACCATCCGGGCGTCTATTGTCCTGCAGGTCTTGCAGGTCAGGAAAAAATGGTATGCAAATTTAAGACAAAAATTCATTATAAAAACATTCTGTTCAATGCATGACAATTTTTATCAGATCAGTTTTTCATTAATTAATATTATAATATAATATATAATATTGATAATAATATAGATTAAAATATAAAGGGTGTATCAAAAGTCAAAATCCATAAACCGTAAAGATCGCAAAGAATTTCGCGAAGAGCGCAAAGGCTTTAATTTCAGCATTTTAACTTTGTGTGCTTTGCGTCAACTTTGCGCACTTTGCGGTTAAAAAGGACTTTTGAGACATCCTCTTAATAATACTATTCGGGGTTTGAATTAATTGATCATCAGCACCGTTTTGCCGAGACCAACCTTTTCAAGTTCTTTCAGCTGCGTCTTTGCATCACCAACGACTACATAATACATCTTCGAAGGATCAATATATTTCTTCGCCAGCTCAAGAGCCTTCTCAACAGTCAAACCTTTCACGAAAGCTTCTTCCTGCTTGATATAATCTACCGGAAGATTATAGGCTGTCATTGTGTTCAGCATATTGGTAAGGCTTCCCAATGTCTCGAAACGTAAAGCATTTCCTTTCAGGAGAGACGATTTTGTAAAATCTATATATTCCTGTGGCATTGTTTCACGGTATTTCTCCATTTCAGTCTTGAAGATATTTACAGATTCAAGTGTTGAATTGGTGCGTACCATCGATGAGGCAGTGAATGATCCGTAATTCTTTGCTCCTGAGAAGCTTGATCTTGCACCGTATGTAAATCCTTTTTCTTCTCTAAGGATGAGGTTAAAAATGCCATTGAATGATCCGCCAAGCTTATAGTTGGCAACAGTGGCAGCATAATAATCCGGATTGGTTCTTGGTAGGGCAGGGGCCCCGATTGAAATAACAGACTGCTTGGCGCCCGGAACATCTACAAAATAGATCTGCGATTTTTCAGGAGCAGCAGGTAACTGCATAACGGGAAGCGCAACTTCTTTTGCCTGCCATTTCTCATTGAGACCTGATAATGCAGCTTCAACTCTTGCCTGGTCAACATCACCGGCAATAATGAAACGTGATATAGACGGGGAGAAGTTTGTATTGTAAAATTCTTTCAGGTCATCTATTGTAATCGAAGCCACAGAATGTTCGGTACCTTCAGTTTCAACTGCAAGAACATTATCACCATAAATCAGTTTGTTCAGTGTCTTTGATGCCAGATAGCCTGGACTGGCAGCATTCCTCTTAATGCTGTTGATTATCCTGCTTTTTGCAAGGTCAAATTGCTTCTCATCCCATCTTGGTTCGAGAAGGATCTCTTCAACAAGGGCCAGAGTTTTCTCGAAATTCTTCGACATTGAGCTTACACTCACCTCGATATCTTCAGTACCTGCATTGACTCTTATTGATGCGCCGAGGAGACCGATTGCATCCTCAAGCTCTTCAGGAGTCTTGTTCTTTGTTCCTTCATTGAGCATTGATGCAACAAGATTTGCTACTCCTGCTTTTTCGACATTATCAAGAAGATGTCCGCCTTCGATTACAATCGAGTACTGTACAAGCGGCATCTCGTTCTGGGTTATGCCGTAAATCTTCATGCCGTTGGTAAGCGATGATGACCAGTTCGCAGGTATTGTAACTTCCGGATCTGTGCCAATGGGAGGCATTACAGAGCGATCTATTTTGGAAGGAGTTTTTACTATAGCTTCTTCCTCAACGGCTGCAAGCTTCACCTCGGCTGCTTTTGTAACATCCTCCTCAACTATGCCGGCTGAAACTGAACCTTCAGGTATGAGTTCAAGCTGCCCTTTGGGAACAAAGGCTGTTGCCAGGAAATTCTTTCCTTTTATATATTTCTCATAGGCAGCCTTGACATCTTCCATTGTAACAGCCTGGATGGATTCGATCTCATTCTGGTAAAAATCGGGAGTACCTGCATACATCTGGTACTCAGCCAGCCTGAATGCTTTTCCCTGGATACTTGCAAAAGTATTGTAGAAACGTGTCTCATAACCGGCTTTTATCCTCACGAGATCCTCTTCTGTAAAACCTTCTTTTTCAAAGCTCTCAAGACCTTCATAAATAGCTTTTTCAACTTCGGTGAGATTAACCCCGGGATTGGCAGCTACGGATATAACGAAATTGCCCGCGAGCTCCTGTGATCTGTTCCCTGTCATAACTCTCGATGTGAGCTTTTTCTCTTCAACAAGGACTTTATAAAGAGGAGCTTTCTTTGTATTTCCGAGAATTTCACCAAGGAAATTGAGAGCATAAGAGTCTTTTGAGTACATCTCAACAGTGGGGAAATTTAAAGTAAGCTGGGGAGCTTTTGCGAAGTTATCTTCGTGGTAAAGCTTTACAGTACTTGAAAGTTGTGCTGGTATAGGACTTCTTTTTTCGATTGGTTCGCCTGAAGGTATTTCGCCAAAGTATTTTTCAACCAAAGCTTTAACTTCCTCAGGATTGATATCTCCTGAAATGGCCAGGGTGGCATTATTCGGAGCATAGTATTTCTTATGGAATGCCCTCACGTCTTCAACTGATGCACTGGTCAGGTCTTCCATCTCACCAATAACAGTCCAGCTGTAGGGATGTCCTTTTGGGTAGAGGTTTTTTGCAGTTATTGCCTGGTTGAAACCATAGGGCGCGTTATCGTAGCTCTGACGTTTTTCGTTCTGAACGACATTCTGCTGATTGACAAGAGCTTTCTTTGTTACTGTATTGGTCAGGTAACCCATTCTGTCGGCTTCCATCCATAATGCCATTTCAAGAGCATTCTTCGGGATAACCTCATAATAATTGGTCCTGTCCTGGCTTGTGCTTCCGTTAAGAGTACCGCCGGCTCCCTGGATATTTCTGAAAAGCTGGTCTTCACCAACGTTCTCCGATCTCTGGAACATCATGTGTTCAAAGAGATGTGCAAAGCCGGTTTTCCCCGGAACTTCGCGGCTCGATCCGACATGATAATAGACTGCCACCGCGGCAATAGGATCGGATTTGTCAATATTCAGTATTACTGTCAGACCGTTCGGAAGGGTATACTTCTCGAATGGTATGCTCATCGAGGTCTCTTTCTCCTTTGTGGTACAGGAGAAAAGAAGAACCATCATCAGGGTAAAAATGAAGGTATAAGATCTTTTCATACTAGAGTTTGGTTTTTACAATGTAAGGACGAAAAGTATTAAATTATTTCGAATAATTCAGGATTTCGGTTTACGGATTGTCGATTTCGGATTCGAGTGTCATAAATCCGAAATCAAAAAACAGAGCTCACGAATCTCGCGAGCTCTGTATAATTATCGAATAAATGGAAATGATTTAATTTACTACAACCACCGGTTTGCCAAGGCCGATCTTTTCAAGGCTTTTCATCTGGGTTTTGGCATCGCCTACAACAACATAATACATCTTTGAAGGATCTATATATTTCTGAAGAGTTTCAGACATCTTTTCTTTTGTAAGACCCCTGATATATTCTTCTTCCTGTTTGATGTAATCAAAAGGAAGCTCATACTGGGATATCTCGTTGAGCATGCTCAGAAGAGCGCCTGCTGTTTCGAAGCGGAGGGCATTTGATTTGAGCAATGAGCTCCTGGTAAAATTGACAGTTTCATCCTGGACATCAGAACGGTATTGCTCCATGATCTCTTTGAATAATCTTACCGATTCGAAGGTTGCATCGGACCTGACGGCGGAATTTGCCTGGAATGTTCCGAATGTTTTGCTTCCGGAGAAATATGAATATGCTCCATAAGTATAACCCTTTTCTTCTCTAAGGACCATAAAGAGCTTTGCACTTGCGGTACCGCCAAGCATGTAGTTGGCAACATTCGGCCTTTTTATAATCGGGATGATTTCTTGGTATTGAAGGGCAGCCAATCGTGATAATTGATTGTTTAGCCCCAGGGACATCCACAAAATAAATCGCTTGATTTTTCAGGAGCAGGGGCAAACTTAAGCTCCGGCATTGTTACTTGTTTTGCAGCCCATTTAGTATTGAGGTCGGTAAGAGCAGCTTCAACTCCCGCTTTGTCGACATCACCCACAACAAGGAAGTCAGAAACAGACGGAGACATATTCTTTTCATAGAAAGCCTTGAGATCATCAATTGTGATGGCTTCTACTGATTCTTCTGTTCCGCTTGCATCAATTGAAAGAATATTATCACTGCCCAGGGCCAGCTTATTGAAATTTATATAAGCCAGATAATTAGGTTCTGCTTTGTTTCTCTTCAGATTATTGATTGTCCGGGTCTTGTTAATTTTAAACTGCTCTTCATCCCAGCGCGGTTCAAGAAGCATCTCTTCAACAAGATCCATTGCCTTATCAAAATTCCGGGCGAGAGTGGTAACATACACAATTGTATTCTCGTTGCCTCCGCTGACGCTTATTGATGCTCCCAGAAGCTGGATTGCTTCTTCGAGCTCTTCGGGAGTCTTATTTTTTGTGCCCTCGTTTAGCATCTGTGCTGTGAAACGTGCAACACCCGGCTTACTGATATCATCAAGCATATGTCCGCCTTTGATAGAGATATAACAGGATACCAAAGGGACTTCATGATGTTCAATGCCATATATTTTCATTCCATTGGGCGCTTCACTTGTCCATATCTGAGGAGTCTTTAATGCAGGGTCGGCACCGGGAACAGGAGATTTGGATCTGTCGATCTTACTCGGTGTTTTAACAATTTCTTCCTCTTGCCCGGCTACGATTTCATTCTGGACAGCTTTGGTAATATCTTCTTCGACAATACCGGCACTAACTGAACCTGAGGCGATGAGATTTGCCTGACCTTTCGGAACAAAGCTGGTTGCAACATAGTTTTTGCCCTTGATATATCTGTTATAAACATCCCAGACATCCTCCATGGTTACAGCCTTACGCATCTCCAGGTCTTTAGTTATAAAATCCGGAGTTCCGGCAAACTCGTTGTATGAAGCCAGCTGGATTGATTTTGATAGTGTGCTTGAAATACCGTTGTAGAAGTTAGTCTCGATCCTGGCTTTGATCCTTTCGAGATCTGTCTCAGTGAATTTTTCGGTTTCAAATTTTTCGAAAGCTTTAAAAATTGCCTGTTCAACACTGTCGAGACTGACACCGGGATTGGCAGTGATGGTGATTTGTAACCGTCCTGTTAGTTCCAGGGCGGAATTGTAAGCAGAAACTCCCGATGTAAGATTCTTCTCCTTGACGAGTACTTTATACAGCGGAGCTTTCTTTCCAGAACCGAGTAATTGGGCAAGTACATTCAACGAATATGCATCCTTTGAGAATTGTTCGCAGGTGGGAAAAACCATGGTATACTGGGGAGTACGGGCAAAATTATCTTCATGAAATAATTTCTTAGTCTCACTAAGGGTGATATTCATCGGCGTGGGATCAGGTATATTTTCGCCTGCAGGAATTTCACCATAGTACTTTTCTACCATTGCTTTTACCGAATCGGTGTTAAAGTCTCCTGAGACAACCAGGGTGGCGTTATTGGGTATATAATATCTCTTATGAAATGCTTTCACATCTTCAATGGTTGCATTACGCAGGTCCTCCATCTCGCCAATGACAGTCCAGTTGTAAGGATGACCTTCCGGGTAGAGATTCTTCAAGAGAACAGAATATGTGAAGCCATAAGGACGGTTATCCATACTCTGCCGTTTCTCATTCTGTACGACATTCTGTTGCTGTGCGAAGGAGTTTGGAGTAACAGTATTTGCAAGATAGCCCATCCTGTCAGATTCAAGCCACATTGCAGTCTCGAGTGCATTATTCGGCACAACCTCGAAGTATACGGTCTGGTCGGAGCTGGTTCCGCCGTTAAGCGAACCGCCTGCCTTTTCGATTATCTTAAAGAACTGGTCTTCCCCGACATTTTCAGAACGCTGGAACATCATATGTTCGAAAAGGTGGGCAAAACCGGTTCTGCCTTTTACCTCACGGTTCGAGCCGACATGATAAAGAATTACATGAGATGTGATAGGATCCGATTTATCTTCATTCAGGATCACTGTCAAACCATTGGCAAGAGTGTATCTCTCATTGGGTATCGAGAGTGCAGGTTCTTTCTTTTCCGTTTTGCATGAGAAAAGGACTGATACAAAAATGATCAGCAGGATTTGAAGGATTTTTTTCATTTGGCTGGTTTTTTGAACTAACTTAAAATGAGACAATACACCAAGTTATGAAAAATCTTTCAGAGGGGTCTTGTTGCGGATAAAAAAAATTTCTTATTTTTGCCGACGAATCTGCGGGAGTAGCTCAGTTGGTAGAGCATAACCTTGCCAAGGTTAGGGTCGCGGGTTCGAGTCCCGTCTCCCGCTCAATAATAAATTAAGGAAGTATCGCTGCTTCCTTTCTTTGTATGTGCTATTACGTTTATATCCTCTATTCAAAAACTCTTGACGTTTATTATAAGGGTCAGACAAGTGATTTGAAGGATCGACTTTATCGTCATAATAACAGTCAGGAAAAAGCAACAATGAAAGGAGTGCCATGGGATCTTATATGGTACACAAAAAAAACCACACGATCGGAGGCTGTTATCCTGGAATTAAAGTTGAAAAATCTTTCAAGAGAGCGATTAATCAGGTTTATTGATCATCATAGTGAAGGACTCGCGGGTCCTGACGATCCCGACAGATGAAGTATTGGAATGGGATGACTAATTCTCTTGTCGGGATGTCAGGATGCCGACATCCCGACGATTTCATGTCGGGATCGTCGGCATTCGAGTCCCGTCTCCCGCTCAAACAAAAAAGCCGCATTCTTGCGGCATTATTCTTTTAGTTACACTGAGTTACACAGAGTTTCACAGAGTCCTGTTCCCTCATACCTCGCACATCACGCCTAATACCTCATTCCTTATTTTCTCGGTCCCCAGTTAACAAGCCTGTTATTCTCAAAATATAGCATGGTACTCTTGTAAGTCCAGTCTTCTTTCACTGTATTGCTGCTGATCACCCTGTTGATCTTCTCCGGGTTGCCCCAGCTGTCCCTGACCATTTCCCCGTTCATTCCTTTCCATATCTTTCCTGAATTGATCCGCGCTGCGACGTCAGTTCCATACTTATTCTCAAGATAAGTGAACCTGCTTATTGTCGGCTGTTCAACCGGACGTGCTCCCTGCTTAGGTTCTTCCTGTATTTCCGGTTCAGCTGCGATCACTGGCTTTTCATCAAGTACAGCTTGTTTTTTAAGGATATAACCTTCACTTTCCTCAAACCTGACCCGATAATATGAGCTGTCGGAGTCCATAACCATGACCCTTGATCCTGAAGGAATTATTGTAATTACTGTTGTCAGATCGTCTTTTGCAGCGAACAGGCGTGCTGCCGTTTTCAGAACTGCTGTCTGTAGGTCCTGTTGCTGCTGTGATTGCCGGATCTGTTCACTTTGCTCCGGCCTTCCCTGTCCTTTTTCAAGATCTTCAAGAATGCCGGTTTTTTCAGATTGTGCAACAGTAATTAGTGATAGGAGGGTCGTCGCAAAAAAGAATAGGAAAGTTTTCATATGTATGGTTTTCAGCTAAGGTTCAAAAAACGTACCAAATTTCCTTGCGACTCCAAGACCCCGAGACCCCAAGACCCCAAGACCCAAGGACCCATGGTCACAGCTTTCTTAAGATCATAAGTCCGTCTCTGATAGGAAGAATAAGACTTTCGACCCGATTTTCATTCTTTATCATTTCATTGAATTCGATAATTCCTTTGGCCTGCTGATCATTTGTGTTTTTTTCAAGTACCTGGCCTCCCCATAGCACATTATCAGCCAGGATGAACCCTCCCGGTTTTACTTTATCAAAGACAAGCCTGAAATAGTCGCAATAGTCTCTTTTGTCAGCATCGATGAAGACAAGGTCAAACTCTGTGGCAAGGCCGGGTATTATCTCCAGGGCATTTCCGTTCAGCAACTCAATCCGGTGACTTACGCCTGCTTTTTCAAAATAGGATTTTGTAAAAGTCGCAATTTCATCATTGATCTCAATAGTGATCAATTTTCCGCCTTCCTGCAGGCCTTTTGACATGCATATTGCTGAATACCCTGTAAAAGTGCCGATCTCAAGTATGTACTTTGGTCTGATCATCAGCGAGATGAATTCCAGCAGTTTTCCCTGGATATGACCGGAAACCATATTAGGATTAACAAACCTGATATGGGTTTGCCTGTAAAGCTCCTCAAGCACCGGATCCTCAGGCGTACCATGTTCCAGAATATATCTTTCAATCTCTTTACTCATCTTTTAAGTACTTTAGGCACTCTAGCGCACTCTAGTGCACTTTTCATTTATAAATAAGCGTTGAAAGCATTGAAGGTTCAAGTACTTCGTTTGAAATATCCGTAAGATCCAATGAAGTGATTTCATCGATCTGCCTGCACAATTCTTCGAAGCTGTCGATACGGTCATATACTATCATGTTCTTTCCAAGCCCGAGCATAAGGCTCTCGTGATTTTCGTAGCCTCTTGCAAGATATCCTTTCATCTGGTTTTTTGCCTTGTTCAGCTGGATAGCCCCCAGCTTCACAGTCCTGAGCTTCTTCAATTCAGACATGCAGATGGCAGTGCTTTTATCAAGCAGCCTGGCATCAGTTCCAAAATAAATAGAGAATACCCCGGTGTCGAAATAAGGATTGTAGGAAGACTCGACGTTGTAAGCTAGTCCGTTTTTTTCGCGCAGTGAAAGATTAAGTCTTGAATTAAGCCCCTGGCCACCAAGGATATTGTTGAGCAGGAACATTCCGATCCTCCTCTTATCCTTTAAATCATAGGCAACATTGCCAATTATGCAATGGTTCTGAAAAGTATCTTTCTTTTTTGTTTGAAATTGAGGCTTGTATGTCCAGTTTCCGGTTGTCTTTTTCAGACCGGGTGCATATTCGACAGGTGAGAAATATTTATCGAACAGCCGTATAATTTTTTCATCAGAGATGTTTCCAACAGAACAGAAGACCATGTCAGTGGTTTTGTAATTGTTTTCTATAAACCCCCTGATCTTTTTTTGCGAAAAATTCCTGACTGATTCCGGAAAGCCGAGTATGTTCCTGCCGATAGGCTGATTGTTGAAAATAAGCTCTTCAAAATCGTCAAAAATGAGCTCTGACGGACTATCGAGGTAAGAGTTTATCTCTTCGAGGACGACATCCTTTTCCTTGATAATCTCTTTCTCAGGATAAGTTGAATTAAATGTTATATCACTGATCAGTTCAATGGCTCTTTCATAATCATCTTTCAGGAAAGAGGCATGAACAACGGTTTCCTCTTTGGTTGTGTACGCGTTGAGCTCACCACCGACATCTTCGAGACGGCTAAGAATGTGATATGCTTTTCTTTTCTTTGTTCCTTTGAAAAGCATATGTTCTATAAAATGAGCAATCCCATGCTCCTGGTCGGTTTCGTCGCGCGAACCTGCATTTATCAGGATCCCGCAATGCGCAACAAGCCCCGGGATCCTTGAATGGACCAGCCTGATACCGTTTTTAAGTGTATGAAAATAAAAATCCATGTGTCTCTTTGAGGAGGACAAAGATACCACTAAAACTTACAGGATGGCATGTGTTAATCTTGTTCCGGCTGAATTTGCTTGTACAGCAAGACCAAACCATTAGCAAGAGATTGTTTTACGAAGTCTGAGCAGAAATAAAATTCAGTAAATCAGGTGAGAACAGGATGGTGTAAAATATTGAAGATTTTCTTCATCAAATCTTTTGCATTAATGGATTTGCGATATATATTTGCAGTCCGAAAAGGAGGTGCCATAGCTCAGTCGGTAGAGCAACGGACTGAAAATCCGTGTGTCCCCGGTTCGATTCCTGGTGGCACCACTTAAAAAGAGCGGGAGTGAGAGCGAGAGCGAGCACTCCCATCTCTTTTTCTCACACTCACCCTCACACTCACACTTCTCTTACCAGATGTACAGGATCAGTCTGTAACGCGTCTTACCTGAGTATTCCGGATAACCCTGCAATTCATTCATTAATGTTTTATCCTCAAGGTACGTTCTTGTAACCAGGATGATAATCGAGATCAGTACAGGGATTATACTCCATAAAGAACCGAATAGTAAAGGGAATCCGATCAGCTGTAGCAAAGATCCGGCATATGCTGGATGTCTTACAATACTGTATAAACCACTTTCGCAAACAGTGTGACCTCTTTCGGTCTGAATACGGACAGTACTCGAGAAGAACCTGTTCTGCTTTTGTGCAACAAGGAAAATAAGCTGACCGGCGATAGTCAGGATAATACCTGTTATGAAGAGACTCATGTGAAAGGAGGGGGACCAGTGGAACCGGCCGGAATCAAGACCGGCAAGAACATACATACTGATTGTTCCAAGGAAAGATAACCCCAGGATTATCTTATCCCAGCGCTTAGTGCCTGCACCGGGTCTGGAACGCTCCTCCATTAATCCCGGATCAAGCCTGAAGACAGAACAGCTTAAGATGAACATGATCACACCGATGGCCAAATAAACCAGTCCCTGCCAGTACAAGAGGCTTCCGGCACTTAAGAAGATCACTGCAAAAAAGACCAGCGTGCCGGTTGTTTGTTTAAGAAGTAAGCTCGCTTTCATTTTTCAAAAAAAATCACTTGTGGAGTATTTTCTCTTTATGCTTCTTTACCAGGTCGAGAAGAGTATTGGATTGAAAATGATACAAATATAATTTTATTCAGCTCATCCCGGAAATCTCTTGCTCCGCATGATCTGACAACTCACATTCGAAATCACAGCTCATGCAATCAACAATTGCAATCTCCGGCTCAAAGGCCCTGAATATGTCAAGAATATTGATCTTATCCGGAGTGCGCGTGAGACAGTAGCCATCGTAAACAAACCCATCAGAGCACCTGGAACCGGAAAGTATGTCTGAATACTTCTCCGTTCAATTTAACTGCATTCAGTATGATCAGGTAACTACCGGGGGTTCGGGAGACAGCAAAGGTTTCTCCTGCAATCTGATCTTTGTCAAATGAAAATTTTGGATTCCAGAAAAGGGTATTCCGGGTATCAGGTTCATTGGATAAACCTCTGTCTTTCTCAGTGTAACGGCTCGTATCGGCCAGGAGTTTATAATTAAAGAAAATTCCCGAGGAAGGCAAATCGATTCCGGCAAAATCTCCTTTTTTACTGATTATGTTTATGATGCCTCCATAGGTCTGGTCCCCTTTCACATATAGACAATTCACTACTTCAATTCTTGAGACTTCAGCAGGCTGAATTGTCAATACCAGGGCTGGATTGTCTATTGCAACCTGATCGACCAAAACAAGTGGATCATATACTGACAGCCCTTCCTGATCCTCAAATACGCTGAAGTACTTCTGTCCTTGACTTTTTCTTACTTGTACTGATGAAGGGAGTTCATTAAAATAATCTTCGAGATGCGGAAGAAGGATATATTTGTCAAAATCGAGAAGCTCGTTTGGCTTGCCATAAAATGCTTGGTTTTCAGCTTTTCCAGTCAAAGAATCGGAAACCATGCTGGATTTAAAGTATGATTCAAGCTGCATATTAACTGCCATATTCAATGCAGTTTCACGTTCGTCTTGTGTTAATTTAAAATCTTCCGTCTGAAACTGAACAGGAATGGAGCAGAAGTCATTATCAACAAGGATCCTTGTCTCCACATCGGGTACTCTTTCAGAGCAAAGAAACAGATCGCGGTATCCTGAATAATCCGGAAGGGAAAAGAAAAATCGTCCGGCTGAATCAGTTTGCCTTGCCATGAAATCCTGTCCGTTGCCTAGTATAGATAAATTTATCGTTGTAAATGGTAAAGGGGTACCTGTTGAATCATTTAAAACTTTACCTGAAATTGAGGGGCCACGGGTTTCGGGATAGTATAATTCGTTGCTAGCAATCTGATTAATCAGTGGTTGGCTGATCTGGCTGGCAGATACTGATAACTCCGGAACCACTGAAAGAATAAAACACCTGAATGAAGAGAGGTCAGCAAAACTTCCGTCTATTTTCAAATGCACAGTGTCCCCGGATGAATATGCTGACTTGTCTGTCGAAATCTCAAATGAGTCAGTCATTCTGAAAGCTCTTTCTTCTAAGTGGAAGTTTGGAGAAGTTGAGGTATTGACAATTCCGGCCTGAACTTCTTTCCTGTAAGGATTAATGATCCTGATCCTGGTGTAATGATAAAATTCGGGGCCATAATTTCGCATGTACCTGGTATATGCTCTTAGATAGTAAATCCCGGTGATTATATCTTCAGGTATTCCAAGATTACCTGATGCCTCATTGTTTCTTACTGAGTATTTATCACCTGATATTTTTTTGCCTTCAGCAGTAATAAGTTCACAGTAAATTATATTGCTCTTAACAGTTGTATTGACTCCATCTGATAGTGGCATGAATGCTGAAAACAATATCTTTTCTCCGGTTACATAAAGGGTTCGGTCTGTGAACAGTACTACTCTTTCGACCATCGGATTTGTTTTTTCTTCCAGTGGATGCAGAGACAGAATCAAAAAAATATAAAGGGTAGTGTTGAACATTATCTTGGCCAGTAATCGGGTTTGATGTTTTTTCCTCCCATCGACAGGCAGTCAACACAGAATCGCTTAAGGTGTATCAGTGCATATGAATCTGCGGTCGGTACGAGGAAAGCCGGATATTCTGATGGCCTGAGAGCGCGGAGTCCACCATGCCTGAGAGTATCCGGTTTGCAATAATTGATCTGGTGGATTTCAATATCATCTATGGGCTCAACGAAAATACGCCTGGATTTAATTGATGAAGCCCCGAAAAAACCGAGCACCTCCTGTTCGGGATCTGTCATGTTATGAAGGTTACCTGCGATTGACATCGGCTGTTTCTTGTATAATCCTTCCTGCTCGTAGTTGTTAGCACGCAATTGATCCCAATAAGAGTACGCAGCAACACTTAAGGCAAATTGATTTATAAGCAAACTATAACCGTACAATAATCTTGAAGTGTAATTATCAACGAAGTGAAGCGGCAACATTGAGTATCTGTTCTCTGCCAGACCTTCGGTCGACAGGGTAAAAATATTTTCGACAGTATCAGTTGACCAGCATACCATTCTGGAATAATCAGGCGGATAAATATGATGAATTGTTCCGTCATAGTACCATTCTCTTGCATATGGTACATGGTATTCCCAGGTTTCTATTGCTTCCCACCTGAAGAAATGGCTGGACAGACTTCCTGCATCCAGGTCTACATAAAACTGTAATCCTTTTACAATATCGTCCTTAAGATTCAGGGGAACTTCTTTCCTGATAAAATAAATTGAATCTATTTCCGGGCATTCATTCATCCTGTCGAAATCTGATTTTATATTTATCCCATCAGGTGTCACTATATCCAACATAAATGATGTACCGGGAGCAAGGTAGCTTTTATTGATATAGCTCTTATAGATACCCGGATCAGTTTCTCTCATTTCAAATTGATTTCCCTTATCGTCAAATATGGAAATATGACAACCTGTTACTTGAGTGTACTGAGGACTCCCAATCCTGGAGGCTTTTGATACTGATACCGTTTGAATTTCATTATCATCTGTTACCTGGCCCGAAACTACAAATTTGTTTACATCATCGGTTGCAATAACCGGTTCGTAAGGTATAATGCAGGAGGTGAGGGAAGCCACATATAACCAGAATATAATTACAATTTTAATCCGCAGCATAATTACCAATTTTAAACAGCCAGGTAGCAGTGAAGATCGGAACTCCAATCACAGAGTACATATAGCTTTTAATTCTTCCATTTTCAGAGATAAAGTAAACCGAGTTTGGATTCATTCGCCCAAAGGCATTATAAACGTTCAGTATCAGAGAGCTGTGTACTGCCTTGTTTTTCTTCAGACTACCCTCAAATGTAACTGAGTAATCAGTTCTGAAATAGTATGGTATCCTGTATGCGTTACGTTTAGAGTAATCGAGATATGGCATGCCGTTAATAAAGAATACTGATTCAGGATAGGTTGTCGGCCTGCCAGTCTGGTATGTCATTATTGATGATAAAATGATACGCGTGGAAAGATTATAGTTCAGAACCACATTTATTGACTGGGGAATATCATAATTTGCCGGGAAAGTGAGGCCACTATTTATCCTGTTCCATGAATGTTCGCCATCGACTTTAATGAATGATCTTGAAAATGTATACGATAACCAACCCTCCAACCGTCGCCGGCTTCTTTTCAGATTGAATTCAATTCCGTATGATTTTTGTTTTCCCTGAAGAATCGAAGTCTCTACCAGAGGATTCCTCAGGAAATCTGCACCGTCCTTAAATTCCGGATAGTTATTGGTGCTTTTGTAAAAAACTTCAAATGAGGTTTCCAATCCGTTTTTTACCAGGGAACGAAACACTCCCAGTGAGATCTGATTATTCCGGGATGGCAGCAGGTGATTATCGGCAAGTTTCCATTGTGTATTAGGTGCGATGCTTATATTGTTGTTAAGCATGAAAAGGTTCTGATGCATCTGGTTAAATGCAAGCTTGACAGAGCCATTCTCGTCAGTTTCAAAATTCATAGCCAGCCTTATATCCGGCTCATGAAAATAATGGATAGGTTTGTATCTGCCAAAATTCAGGGTATCGGTGATATAAATCACATCAAGAGGTTGCCCCTGACGATAGGTGTATGTTGTTGCCGGTCCGACCGGAGTAAATAATGTATATCGAAAACCAAGGTTTAAATTCAACCGGCTGGATATATCATAAGAGTTTGAAATATACAATGAACTTTCGATGCCTCTTTCTTCTCCCAGATTCACTTTTTTTATCAATGAGTGTTCACCAAACGGCAAAACCTGTCCCCTGTCGAGGTGATACATTACGTAGCTGGCGCCATATTCCAGCGAATTCTTTTCCGCAAAACGTTGTTTTAATGTTGCGCGTACTTCGTAGTGGCTCATTTTATAAGAGTTTTGATATGCAGAGGAGAGCTGCAAATTATCAATTGTTGAAAAGGCGTATCTCGAACCAACAAGGGCCAATTCACCGCGCAGAGATTTTCTGAAAGTATGTCTTGTGATGAGAGAGGCGCCGGAATTCGAATATTCGTAGGTATTAATTGTCGAAAGCCTGAAATGATCGTAACTGTTGTAGACAAACAACGATGTCTGAGTATTTTTAAAATCATAGTTTACCCCACCGGAAAAATCATTAAACTTCGCACTGCTCGAGTTTATTGTGGTATCTTTTATCTTCGAAAGCAGCCAGTCGGAATAAGAAGTGCGGGAACTCAGGAGGAATGATGCAGTATCCTTTTTCAACGGACCTTCAAGCACTATATTACCAAGAACCGGACTTAAACTGCCATGAGCGGTAAAGCGTTTCCGGTTTCCCTGGCGGGTTGATATATTAAAAACAGAAGCCAATCTGCCCCCGTATTCAGCGGGAATATGTCCTTTGTAAACTGAAAAATCCTTTACAATGTCTGAATTAAAAGATGGCATGAATCCGAACATGTGCGAGGTATTGTAAACCGGTATATTATTAATGTAAAATGCATTCTGGTCATATCCCCCGCCGCGGACATTTAGTCCGGCGTTCCCTTCTCCGACACTTACTATTCCGGGCAGTGTACCGGATACTTTCAGGATATCACGTTCTCCCATCATCATCGGTAATGACCTGATTACCTTGACCGATATCTTATCAAGCCCCGGATCTTTGATCCGGATATCTGACTGATGTTCACCGCTTACAATAACCTCACCCATCTGAAAAGCTTTCTTATTCATTCTTACATTGAAACTGCCGCCAGAGAGCACATCAAGCAGGTACTTTTCAGTTTCATAACCCATGCACTGGATCTTAACATTGTACTTCCCAGGAGACAGAGCAAGCATGAAAAACCCTGCTAAATCAGAGAGCACTCCGCTTTTTGTTTCGGTAATGTATATTGAAGCATAGTTTACAGGTTCCCCGTTTTCGTCGTCTGCAATCTTGCCTGTTACTTTTACCCTGGCATTGCCTGCATTTACACCTCTCTTACCTATGGTTAATGTCTGAATAACTCCGGGTTTGCGGCCAGTTAGATAACGCGCCTCAGTAGCTGTAACTGCTTGAGTTTCTTTTGCTGAACCAGAATCAGGAATGGATGTTTGTTCAAAAAGTGGGAGGCTTGTCAGAAGTTTTTTCCCCGGAAGAAGTACAAGATCGTTTCGCAAAACAGACAATTCCAGACCGGAACCTTCAATGACTTTTTTAATCGCAGATATTACTGTGATGTTGTCTGCGTCCAGGTTTATTCTAAGGCTATCTGCCCATTCCTCTTTATAGTATATCTTTACACCTGTCTGGCGAAATATCTCATTGGAAAAATCTTTAAACAGGACATTCCTGAAATGACAGGATATTATTTTATCCGGTCCATGGGCTTGAAATGCCGCACCTTGAAAAGCCATCCAGATGAATATTAATGCAGGCTTCATTTATCTTCAAAAGTGTTACAATAATTTATTAATTCTGCCATTGTCATATCACTTGCATTTTTAACATTGATATGGTGATTGCGAAAATACACCTTAATGTTCACCTTGTTTTCCGGGGGGAAAAGGTTTATGAAACTCTTGTTATTCCAAAATCTGCTGGTTTTTCCATTAATCAAAAGGTTCATTTCTCTGTATGGCCTTGAAAATGTCATAATCCTGCTTCCTGCAATATAGTCCATCTGCATGTATTTCTTCCAGAAATACAGTATCCGGTATTGATCGTTACCAATTTCCTGGCAGATACGCTTTCCATTATCTGAATCCTGGAGTATCCTGAAATTTCTGTTGCTGATTGAAAATCTTTCCAGCCATGCATCAGAAACAACGATCAGCTTAACGATACCAGGTTTATCTGCATATTCCAATAAAAGTTGCTGATTACATATATCATAGTTCACATTGAGATCCCTGTAGGTTATTCCCCGAATGGTTACTCTTCCGGATTCGAACTGACGTTCGTTTAGAAATTGATTGCCCCTGGCATTCAAAGGAGAAAAGAAGTTATAGTATCTGCCATTGTATAACAATGGATCCCAACCATAAATATCATCCTTTCCATTATCGGTTGTCTGCGCCGGCGATTCGGAGGTAAACAGAAAGAATATGCAAAATGTTAACCAGAATATGGTTACATATATCCTGAAATTACTGATGAATGCAGACATTATAGTCTCATATACTATCTACTATGAAAATTGAAAATAATCCATTTAACCAGGGAAAGATACAAAAATCATAAACAATCGTCTTCATCTGAATTGCTTATTCAGGACTAATGTATTGAGGATTTCACTTTTTTATTGTTAAGCCTGAAGATCATTTTCCTTATTATGAACAGGATGCTCCTGGTTTTTTAAATATCAGGAATAATGTTAATTACAATCCTTTTTTTGCTTTATGGTTCTTTATCAGATCTTTCAGGGTATTAGATCTGAAGTAAGAAATTACAGATTTATTAAGCCCTTCCCAGAATTCCCTCGCCCCGCACGAGTCTGTCATTTCACAAATGAAATTGCAGCTCATACAATCGACTACCGCTACCTCAGGTTCAAATGCATTATATATATCAAGAATTTTAATCTGGTCAGATGGACGTGTAATCCGGTAACCACTTTTCTTCCCCTTTATAGTAGTTATCAGTCCCGCTTTCTTAAGTGAAGCAATTATACTATCGAGATATTTCACGGAGATTTTTTGCCTGTCTGAAATATCTTTCTGATATACACCATTGCCGGATTCATCAAGGGCTATATCCAGCATTGTCCGTATCCCGTATCGTATTCGTGTATTGTATTTCAAATGAAGAGTCTTTTGCTTGAGAATTCAGGGTCGCATGTAACGTTCAGCTTTAGCTTCCTTAGGCCTGCCTCATCACCCGGTGTTGGTATATGTGACAGGTGAACTTCACACCCTTCGAGATACTTAAGATGTTCGAGGGCCATCTGGGCCGCCGGATTGTATAATGCGCTGATTCCGAGCACTATCAATGTCTCTTCAACATCGAGGCTGACCATCTTTCCGTGAAGGATATCTTTTTTCAGCCAGGTAACGGAATCGATTATGTTTTTTGGAAGAAGATAAAGCCTGTCGGGCAGACCCGCCAGATGTTTTGTTGCATTCAGAATCAGGCTGGCTGAAGCATGCAACAGCTCGGAATTTTTCCCGGTGATTATTGTCCCGTCCCGGAGTTCGATTGCGGCTCCGCAATAGACTCCTGCATTTCCTTTTCCGCGGTTTTCAGCTTCCCTGGCAGCCTCCCTGGAAGGAAGAACGACTCTCCTGTCTTCAGGCCTGGCTCCGGCTTTCTCCATTATTTTCTCCACATGAAGCAGAGAATCCTTTTCGGCGATTCCTATATAGTACTCAACAGCACACCTGAAGTATCTTCTGATAATCTCCTGATGCGACGCTTCAGAGATTATCCTGTCATCGACAATTCCCGAGCTGGCACGGTTTACGCCCATGTCAGTTGGGGATTGGTACATTGATTCACCTCCTGTTATCTTTTCAATGATCCTTTTCAGCAGGTGAAATGCTTCAATATCCCTGTTATAATTTACTACCTTCCTGTTATAAGCCTTCAGGTGATAACTATCAACCATGACTTCATCCTTCAGGTCGACTGTTGCTGCCTCATAGGCAACATTTACTTTGTGATCTATTGGCAGATCCCAGATAGGGAAAGTTTCAAATTTCGCGTAACCCGCCTTAATACCCTTCCTGTATTCATGATAAAGGTTGCACAGGCAGGTTGCTAACTTACCGCTGCCAGGACCGGGTCCTGTAACTATTACTATCGGATGTGTGGTTTTAATATATTCGTTTGCACCATAACCCTCATCGCTGACAATCAGATCGACATCAGTGGGGTACCCCTTTGTCGGATAATGCAGATAGACTTTAACGCCTCTGAGCTCAAGCTTGTTCTTAAACACTGTTGCAGGTGACTGATTCTGGTACCGGGTAATCACAACAGCCGTAATTTCAATTCCCCATTCCCTGAAGTCATCTATCGTTTTAAGAGCATCAACATCATAGGTGATCCCGAAATCTGCCCTGACTTTTTTTCTTTCAATATCGCCTGCATTTATACAAAGAATAACATCAATCTTGTCTTTCAGCATCTGCAGAAGGCGCATTTTAACATTGGGATCGAACCCCGGCAACACCCTTGATGCATGATAATCGAATAATATCTTACCGCCGAATTCGAGATAGAGCCTGTGATTGAACCTGTTCACTCTTTCAAGGATCGATTCGGTTTGCTCCTGAAGGTATTTCTCATTATCAAACCCGATGTCTTTTCCGTCTTCCATTTGCTGAAAATAAAAACTTCAATATTAGCAAATTTTCCAGTTCAGCAGATATTTTTTAAGGAGAGGCGATAAAACCTGAATTTTGAGATTCCTTGTCAGCAGGTAACGGCACTTCAGGATTAAGGACATACATAAATCCTTTATCCGAAGCTTCCATCAACAGGGTTTTAAAAATAATTAGATTGGCGAGTATCGATTCGGCACGATACGATGATATATGTGCGATCTTCCTGAATTTTGAGAGAGTTATTGAACCATTTTTTGTCAGGTAATCAAGGAGCAGGTTCTCAGTTTTCCCGAATCTGACCATCACACCTGATCTTTTTTCCTCCTTCCGCCAGACCTGCAGAAGAACCCTGTTTGCAGCGAGGTTCTGATCTTTATGCCTGAAATATGCAATCCATCTTCCATCTTCATCTTTGGCCTGATAGGGTCTTTGTGAGCCTTTGAGGACCCCTACCTCGAGGATTGTTTTACCTGCCGTTATGTGTTGTTTTGTTGTATATGTTATTTCAGGCCTGCAGAAAAGGTGTACTGCCGTATCAACCATATAAAGCTCTTCATCAGTTCTGATACCGGCAATGCTGCCATTGTCCCTGACTCCGATCAGGAGCCTGCCTCCGTTCGTATTTGAAAAAGCAACAAGAGATCTTGCTATTTTCCTGCTGTCGTTTATTGCGTACTTGAAATCAAGCTGCTGGTTTTCGCCTTCATCAATCAGCTTTCTCAGGTATGCTTCCATTGATCTGTCAGTTATTCAGATTGATAAATGCAAAGGTATGTCAAATTAACATTCGTGAATACGCGACAGGATCAAAACTGTGCTGGCTTACACTGGCAGGATCGCCGGGGAAAAAACAAAGGCGATAAGCATAATCCTGCCTTATCGCCTTTTCTGAGCAACAATGGGAAGGTTTATGAATATTTCAACAATGGCAAAGGTTGTTATTTATGCTTCCACTTCAGTGGCAACAAGGTAATCCTTCAGACTGAGGAGACAATCGATCTGTCTCGATGATAAACTACCTTTCCACTGATAGTATTTCTTCAATGATTTAATAAAATCCGTCTGGTAAGGTGTAAGACTCTTATGCCTCATATCCAGATAGTTAAAAAGTTTTTTTATTTCCCTCGGTTCCATGTCATGTCGTTTTTAAATAGTTATACCGGATTATCATTAATTGGGGAAATGAAAATACTTCAAGATTATCACCTGAAAATTAAGTCTAAATTAATTCAAGATAAACTATATATTAACAATACACATGAACTCACCCCCTGCAATACAACATGAACTCACCTCCTGACCCCTCTCTGCAAGTAAAGAGGGGGTTCCTTCCTGCTTCAGGGGAGAGGAATTCAGGGGTGAGGCTGGTGAAATCTTAGATTACCATCCTGGAATGAAGTTCAGGCCGAATGTTCCGTTCTTGAATCCGCCGAACTGCAGTGGGAATGCATAATATGGTTCAAGGATCATTGCCCCGAATACATTGACTCTGAGCGATACACCTGTGCTGAAAACGGGTTGCCGTGCTGATGAGCCTGCAGCTGCAATTGTTGGTTCCATACCAAATGAATTTGACTGCTCACCCAATGCCATACCTGCATCGAAGAAAAGATTAAGATCTGTCAGGAGATACTTTGATTTGATCAGAGCAAGTCTTTCTGGTCCCGTGAACGGAATCCTTAATTCAGCATTTGCCACAGCAATTTTTGATCCCGTTAGCCAGGACATATTGAATGAGCTGTTTTCAAGAGATTCACTGTTGTAAACGTTTTCATACCCTCTTATATACCAGGGATTTCCAAGGTAGAGCTGCGGCAGTGTACCGTTTTCGGAATCTTTACCGAAAATGTTGAAATTATAAAGCCTGAATGCAAGGCCAAAAGGTTTTACATAGAAGTATTTCCTGTAATCGAAGAGTGTCGTGTATATATCGGCATCGCCGAAGTATTTTTCGACCTGGAAACGCTGCCTGTGTCCCTGCATTGGAGCAGCCATGCCTGAGAAGGAATTATCTTCAACATAAGCAACTGAAACCTGCTGGAAGCTCCTCCCTCCGGGGGCAGGCATCTTTTCGCGCTTACCACCGATTCCGATGCCGTTAGGCAGATAGTAATTATTGAACCTGTCAATACGGTAATTGTACCATGATGTGGAGATTGTCCCTTCGAACCTTTTTGTCTGTGAAAGAGGATAAGCAGCGAACAGCGAAATGTTATCCTCGAAAATCCTGAGGTAGTCGATAACAAGATTATTCACAGGAATCATTTCATCGCCTGAGGAAAGCGAGTCAGGAGTAAGGTACATACCTCCCGTAAGATAGGGTATATGCGAAACAGCTCCTCCCCATTTAATTTTTCCGGCCTGGTTCAGATATGCAACCTGCCCGCCAAAATCATAGATCTCCCCATTCAGAGAGAGTGATGAATAGATCTGGTTATTTCCAACCATGTCACTGAAAATCATGTTTACACTTCCTCCAAGATTATTTCTGTACAGTCCCCCGGTTGATAAACCTATGTTGGCGTTGTTTGAAATATAATCAAGCTTGAATTTTGGTCTGTAAGGTGTCTCCTTTATTGAATCCACGCCGATACTGGTGTTTTCCTCCGGTTCGTACAGCGTCAGATCGACCTTGTTGGCTTTATTCGATACATTCATGGGAGGTAAAACAGCTGCCTCATAATTGGAATAGTTCCTGTCAAATTTCTCAGTTCTGAACATCTCATCTTTTGCCATGTAGATGTGATATTTGTCACCATAGAAATAGTTATAGGCAATCTGTCCGGTCCCGCGTGCAATGCTCAATGCCGGTGAGTAAGCTGTTATTCCGCTTATCCCTGTCATATATTCGGTCATACGGTAAAGCCTGTCGTTCTCAAGATCGTACCTGAAAAGGTTTCTGAAACCATCTGCATCTGATAGGAAATAAATACTCCTGTCGTCGGGTGAGAACACGGGGTTCATGTTCTGTCCATCCCTGAAGACATCTATGATTTTTACCGATTTATCATTCAGATCAAGTATGGAAATATTGAATGAATAATTCTTCTGATTTTCCCCGAAATTGGCTTTCTCTTCAGCGAAGGCAATCTTACTTCCGTCAGAAGACCAGGAGGGATGAAATTCTGCTGTAAAATCATCTGTAAGCTGTTCTGTTTCGCCGGTTTGTAAATCATAAAGATACAGGTCGCTTATCCCGTTAACCATTCCTGACATTACTATTTTCTTCCCGTCAGGCGACCATGCAGGATTGGCGAATGAGGGAATACCCTCTATCTCATGATTATCAATGATCTTCTTCTTTTTTACATCCAGGACCGCCAGCTTGTTCTTTCCTTTACTGAATACAACAAAAGCAAATTTCGATCCGTCGGGAGACCATGTTCCCGATGATTCAATAAAACTATAATCATCAATTTCGTCATTTCTGACTACGCTCGAAAGCTTTTTTATTATTTTGCCTTTCTCAGTATCTGCAAGGTACAGGTCAAGAGTAAACAGATCCTTCTCCGAAAAAAATGCGATATATTTTCCATCCGGACTGATTGATGGCGAGATGTTCATTTCACCTGAATTATTTTCAGAAATGATCTTCGTTCCTTTTACACTGTCAGTCCTGTTTTTCAGAAACTTCCCGTAATGCAGCTCAGTTGCACTTTTCCACATCCCGGAAAGAGTTGTTGAATTCACTTTCAGAAGTGAGTCTGCTGCGCGGTCGAACCCGAGAACTGCTGTATTCCTGAGCAGCGGTACAATTATAGCATCGCCCCAGGTTTTCGCTGCCATTGCCCAGAAAGCCTGGCCATAAGTATATGGAAAGTATTTTGATTCTGTGCTGAGCTGCTTGATTGTGGGGAAGTCATTATTTAGTACAGCATCCCTCATCACCATTGAGGTATGAGGATCTATGCTTCCTTTTGAGAGATATTCTGCCATTCCCTCAATCAGCCACAGAGGCACATTATTAAGTGAGAAATCCCTCGATCTTGTACCATTCATGAACATGTGATACTGGAAGGCATGAACAAGCTCATGTCCAAGCACGTGATCTGTCTGGGCAATCGATGGAGCAACAGGAATGATAACCCTGTTCTTCAGGGCTTCGGTCACCCCTCCGGTACCTGTTCCGATAAGTCCGCTTATTGTGTTTGTTTGCTGAAAATCGGCATGATTTGAATACAGGATAACAGGATTCTTTACATCGAATGTATCCCTGAACACTTTCTGGTGCATCTGGTACCACTTTTCCGACCAGAGCGACACGGCATTAACCATAGAATCATTCGCGAGGTAGTGATAAATCTCGAAATGCGGTGTTTGAACCACATCGAAACTGAATTTTTTGTAGCCCGGTTTATTTCTGCCAAAATATTGTCCATAAGCACTCTGACTGGTAAACATTACAGAGAGCACGAATATGAACTTACAGGCTGTGAATATTTTATATCTGCTAAACATCATATAATAATTTTTTAAAATGCAATCATTCAGACTGTTGCAAAACATTAATATAACTCGATTTGCAAAAAATATGCCAGAACGTACTTCTATGTTAACTGACAAAAAAAATTAAGATTTTGTTTAGAATTGTCCGCTGAGCTAAATCTGGTTCTGTGAAAGAATGACTTTTGTCATATTTGTATTCGAAAATGAAAATTAAAACAAGATTTTAGAATAAAACATTAATTAAAAAATATAAAATGCTTGATGAATTGAGTTGAATATTTATATTTGCTGATATTTATTAATACAAGGTCTGGATCGTTGATCATTTTATAAGAAAATATATGCAACCGGAAACAAGGGTTATTCATGAACAGGTATGTGCTGAGATGCTTAAAACGGAAGAAGCTATTTTTTTCATTAAGGAAAAATTCAGGAAAAAGCTTGCACAGGCTCTGAACCTGGTTAATGTGTCTGCACCTATTGCTGTTCTCGATGGAACAGGAATAAATGATGATCTTAACGGTATTGAAAAACCTGTCAGTTTCCCGGTGAAAGGTATCAGCAACCAGGATGCAGTTATTGTTCAGTCGCTTGCAAAATGGAAGCGGGTGAGGCTCAAAGAATTCAATATACCCGAAGGCAGAGGGCTTCTGACAGATATGCGGGCTCTCCGGCCCAGTGAAGATCTAAGTCCGATACACTCAGTTTATGTTGATCAGTGGGATTGGGAGAAACATATTTCTGCCGGCCATAGGACAGTTAAATTTCTCAAACATACTGTAGAATCAATTTATGAATCTATAAAACATACTGAGCAGGATCTTTACAGGGAATTCCCTGAAAATATACCAGTACTCCCGGAAAAAATTCATTTTATACACTCCGAAGAACTGTTGATTCTATATCCTGAGCTCACTCCAAGGCAGCGCGAAAACGAGATTGCAAGAGAATATGGAGCTGTGTTCATTATCGGGATAGGGGCAAGGCTCAGCAACGGGGAACCCCATGACGGCAGAGCGCCGGATTATGATGACTGGAGCACACTCAACGAAGATGGATATGAAGGTCTGAATGGTGATATAATTTTATGGAACCCGGTTCTGAAGAAAGGATTTGAGGTGTCGTCGATGGGGATCCGTGTTGATATTCCGGCAATGGAAAAGCAATTGTCTCTGAAAGGTTGCACAGAAAGGAGCAAGCTTCTTTTTCACCGCTTACTGCTTGGAGACCGGCTTCCGCTGAGCATTGGTGGCGGTATTGGTCAATCCAGGCTATGTATGTTCCTTTTGAAAAAGAGGCACATAGGTGAAGTACAATCGAGTGTTTGGCCTGATTCAGAGATCATATCAGAAAAAAAATTGAACATATTATAGGTTAATATCACTTAATATTGTCCGCCCGTAAAATTTCTTTTACGGGCTTTTATTTTTTAAAGCTGCATTGGATGGGGGTTTAATGATATTTAAACAAACCTGGGATTAATTTAAGGATTTGTCGAACGTAACTTTTGATGAATTAATCACGTATAAACACCCGGATAAAAGGGAAATTATACGGGATTGACAATCCCCGAAATTATTAATATTTGTTGTTATCTTTATGAAACTGATAAAGGAAAGATATTTATAAGGAAGATATATTACCCTGAGATTAGCTGATAACCTTAATGAAGAAGACCGATGTAATATATCCATTCGCCAGGTTATACACTATTATATGTGTACTATTATTCTCATGTATTACAATAAGCGGGACTTTTGGTGTGGATGTATTCCCGTTAGGAGAATATTGTAATACGGCAATGCCGGTGGAATTGAATATTGATGCACCGGGTGGTAAGACATGGACATGTAATAGTGTAGCAGGAGTAATTGTAAACCTCGGAGGAGGTCGTTGTACCTTTTCTCCGAACCTTGTTCCTGGTCCATATCCGGCAACAATAATAATCAGATATCAGAATCCAAATTATCCGGGCGGTGGTGTATTTGGTGATGGGAGTCAGATACACTATGAGAAGACGGTTAAAATAACAGTTCCTCCAGTAGTTTCTTTTACTCCCATAGCAGATGTTTGTCAGACCGATTTTCCGTTCTCGCTGGTTCCAAATGGAATTCCTGCCACAGGCGTATTTGCAGGTAACGGGGTTGGAGGAAACTTCTTCTCTCCTTCCGGAGCCGGTCCCGGCACACATATTCTGAGCTACACATATCCTGCAATAGGTTGTAACGCTGTTGCTTATCAGAGTGTAAATGTTCAGGCTATTCCGGTTGTAACATTACCGCCTTTGGCTGATGTCTGTATCGACGCGCCTGCCTTTCCTCTTACAACAGGATCTCCTGCTGGCGGATCATACTCGGGAACAGGTGTTGCAGCCAATATGTTTGACCCTGCTGTTGCAGGCACAGGGATCCACACAATAACCTACACATACGTCAGTGGCCTGTGTACTAATACAGCCACACAGAATATAAGGGTAAATCCTTTGCCTGTTCCGGCGATCGGGGCATTAAAACCGACACAATGCGATACTGAACCCCAATACACCATAACGGGGTTCCCCACAGACGCCAATGGATCATTTACCGGCCATGGGATAACTGATAATCTCAATGGAACTGCTTTATTCGATCCGGGTTCTTCAGGCTTGGGACTGCATAATATTACCTATAACTATATGGACATTCACGGTTGCCGGGCTTCAAATACACAGGTAACCAGGGTTGGTACTGAAATATTCATTAACGGACTCCCTTCTCAGTTTTGCAGTGGCGATGCCCCGGTAAATTTTACCTACTCACCTTTTTCAGCGGACCCGTTAAATGGAGTAAGTGGTCCTGGAGTTACAGACCTTACCGGAGGTAATGCAATATTTGATCCTTCACTAGCCAGTCTTGGTAATAACACAGTCACATACAGGTTTCGTGATGATATTGGATGTATAAATATAATAACACAAAGTGTTTTTGTTTACCAGACTCCGATTGTCAATTTTTCAGGGTTGAATGCTTCCTATTGTTATGGCTCACCTGATGTGACGCTCACCGGCTCATATCCTGGCGGAACATTTACCGGTCCACCGGGAAGCGTAATCGATATGGGAGGAGGAAGTGCAGTTTTCAAACCTTCAGTTCTTGCAGCCGGAAGTTACAGTATTACTTATACATACACCAACGCTTCAGGATGTACTGCAAGCAAGAATATACCGGTTGATATCCTGCCGCTTCCGGTTGCATTCAATGTCACAGGGGGAGGAACAAGATGTGAACTTGCAGCGGGAGTGCCGATCGGCCTCTCTGGTTCTGTAACGTTAGTAAATTATAAGCTTTACAGGGATGGGCTTCCATTGGTGCCGGATAATACACAACCCGGTAATTCACCAAACCCGATTAGTTTTGGAAATCACACTATTGCCGGATTATACACCGTTATCGCGACTAATACAGTAACAGGTTGTTCAAATCAAATGTCGTCAAATGCAGTTGTTTCGGTATTGCCTCAGCTTGCATTAACAACGCAGCCATTAAATGCCACGATCTGTGAAGCGGGCGCTGCATCATTCACTGTTGAAGCTACCGGGCAGAACAGGCATTATCAATGGTACAATGATGGAGTTGCGGTTGGTATTGATAATAATGTCCTGGTATTAAGTCCTGTGTCACTGGTTGAAGACGGGAGTGAAATCTATTGTGTTGTAACAAGCACCTGTGGTGGTCCTATCGAAAGCAACAGGGCAACCCTGACTGTTAAACCTAATACCAGGATAATTACTGATCCTGCCAACTCCCTGAAATGTACCGGTTCCAGCGTCAACTTCTCAGTTGTTGCTGATGGTCTGAACAAGACATACCAATGGAAAAAGGGAGCAGTACCTGTCGGAGATGTGCCTGGTAAATCATCGGGCAGTAATACTCCTGTCCTTACTTTAATTAATCTCACTGCTGCTGATGCAGGCTTTTATTCATGTGACGTAACGAGTGAATGCGGTGGAACATTGACAACAATGCAGGCGCAACTGACAGTAAATGATCCGGTTGTTATCACAAGCCAGCCTGTCTCGGTTACTGCCTGCACCGGTACGAATACATCATTCAGTGTCTCAGCTACTCCGGCAGTTGGTCTGACATACAACTGGTATTTCAATAACGGAGGCGCCGATGTGCTGGTGGGTACGGGTTCAAGCCTTGCCATTGGCCCCGTTAATGCAGGGCATGAGGGAAATTATTTCTGCAGGATCACAAATGCCTGTCTTGAAACAAGAATATCGAATATTGTCACACTCGATGTTCCGGTTTCGACATCAATAACTTTCCATCCCGTTGGTGACATAGTATGCTCGGGCAGCAACCTGAACCTGTCTGTTACCGCGCTTGGTGAAAACCTGACTTACCAGTGGTTCAGAGATGCTAATCCGGTTGCACTTACAGACAATGCAGTCATTCATAATTCATCTACTGCAAATCTCTCATTCACCGGACTTACACCGGCATATTCAGGAAATTACAGGGTGAGGGTTACAGGCTTATGCGGTGATCAGACAAGCACGCCTGATGCAGTTATTTCAGTAAGGCAACCAATTGTGGTGACGGCGCAACCTCAAAACCGGACCATCTGTTCCGGAAGTGATGTGACTTTTTCTGTTACGGCAACCGGGGATGATCTTAGTTATCAGTGGCAGTTTAATAACGTCAACATTGGTGGTGCAACTGATGCAGATTACACAATCTCCGGAGCAACAGCAGTCAATGCCGGAAATTACAGGTGCGTTATTTCATCGGTTGAATGCGGAAATCAGTTCAGCGCGGCAGCAACACTTGCAGTTAATCCTCTCACAGCAATAACAGTCAATCCGGTCTCGCCGAAAAATGCATGCACCGGAACAAATGTTTCATTCTCCGTAACAGCTTCAGGCGTCGGGCTCACCTATCAATGGTATAAGGATGCAGCAAGTATGGGGGTGGGTTATACAACAGCTACCCTGAACCTGATAAATGTCAATGCAGCCAGCGCCGGAAGCTATACATGTTATGTTATGGGAACGTGCGGACCGGTTCAGATAAGTACTCCGGGAGTTCTGTCCATTGATGTGCCTGCAGTTGTTGCGACACATCCCGTCAGCGCAACGGTGTGCCTGGGTTCCACTCATGAATTGAATGTTATATTGTCTGCAGGCACAAATCCATCATTCCTGTGGTATTTCGATAATGACCTTGACGGCACTTTCATTCCAGTTCCAGGTGGAACAGGGCAGATATTAAGCGTTAATCCAGTCAACGCGGCCAGTGCCGGCGACTATTATTGCCGGATTACAAATGGTTGCGGTTTTGTCAACAGCCAGACAGCGAGACTTACCCTTATTGATGTTTTTAACATTACTGCACCTCTTGCCCCGGCGAGCGTTTGTGAGAATGGAAGCATTACATATACGGTTGCCGCAGATCAACCTGTGTCATACAGATGGTTCAGAAATGGTGTACTGATTGCCGGACAAACATCACAGTCATTGATACTGAATAATGTACCTTTTGCCGATAATGGAGCAACCTACAGTTGTGAGCTTTATAATAATTGTCTGACCAGGACAACTTCTTCAATATTAACTGTTTCAAGGCCACTAAGCATAACACAGCAACCACTCAGCGGAATAGCTTGTCCGTTGTCTCCTTACAGCATTATGGTATTGGTATCAGGAACAAACCCTGTCTATCAATGGTACAAAAACGGGGTTTCGATACCCGGTGCAACAGGGGCCGTACTTTCTTTCACTCCCTTTGTTGCTGGTGATGCCGGTACATACTACTGTATTGTTGCTAACGGGTGCGGATCAGTACAGACCGGCGATGCGGTTCTAACTTCAGGAACGCCTGTTTCCGTGACAGATCCACTACCTTTGTCATTGTGCACCGGGGAAGATGCAGTATTCATCGTAACTGCAGCCGGAGAAAACCTGGTGTATGAATGGAGAAAAAACTCCATTCCACTTGCAGATGATGGCCGGATAATTGGAACAGCAACCAATACTCTCACCATCAATAATGTGATTGCCGGCGATGAAGAGACTTACGATATTATTGTTTCAGGAACATGTGGGCTGAATGCTACATCAGGAGGTGCATTCCTGGAAATCACAACTCCTCCATCGATTACTGTCAATCCAGTTCCACAGACTATCTGCAGCGGAGGAAATGCGAGCTTTAGTGTAACCGTTGCTCCGTCGGTGAGTGATCCGCTTCCAACCTACCAGTGGCAGGTCGACGGAGTTGCAATAAATCCCCTGGTAAATCCTTCGGCTATTACTTCCACACTGAATATTACAGGAGCAGTCACAGGAGGTATTTATAACTGTGTTGTTACAAACTCATGCGGTTTTGTCACGAGTACCTCAGCAGAACTGATAATAGAAGAGAATGTAACAATCATTGGTCATCCGGCGCTTAGTCAGACCAAATGTGAAGGAAGCAATGTCACTTTCACAGCTGACATTTCAGGTCCGACTGATATGACACTCCAGTGGTACAAGGATGATGGTACTCCGACAGGCCAGGTTTTGGTGAACGGAGGCAGGATAAGCGGAGTGACCCTTCAGACTTTAACAATAAATAATGTACTCGACACCGATGCAGGTGCATACTTTTGCAGGGCAACCAGCTCATGCGGCATACGGACAACCAATTCAGGAACTCTGGTTGTTCAGGACAGAATTTCAATATCACAACAGCCTCAAAGCATTACGGTTTGTCCAGGTGGCACTTTGACACTTAACACAATCGCAGCAGGAACGGTGACAAATTACCAGTGGAAGTTCTTCAACGGTGTGGTTACAACAGATGTCGGTACCAATGATCCCGTGTATTCGGTAAGCCCGTTTGTGGCAGCACATGCAGGAACTTACACATGTGAGATGACGAATATCTGCGAAACTGTTATCTCTTCTGTTGCAGTTGTAACAGCCGGCATCCCGACAAATGCCACAATATCAGGTGATATTACCGGCTGTGAAGGTGGCAATGCTTCCTTTAATGTAACAGCCACAGGCAGCAATCTTACATATAAGTGGTATCACGGAGCCACGCTTCTCTCAGATAATGCAAGGATAGGTGGCAGCACTACGAATACTCTTACAATCTCCGGTATTATTCCTGCCGATGATGGAACCTATCAATGTGAAGTTTCCGGGAATTGCGGGTTCGACAATGACAATGCCGCAGTACTGACTGTTCAGAGGAATATTAATTTCGACGTACAGCCCGCTTCCACTTCGGCGCTAACAGGAACAACTGCAACATTCACGGTTGTTGCAAGCGGAAACATAACCGGTTATCAGTGGTATAAAGGCGCTGTTGCCCTTGCTGATCTGGCCGGGGAGATTTCAGGAGCAAATACGGCAACCTTAAGTATTCTTAACGCACAACCGGTTCTTGATGAAGGCGCATATAGTTGTGTAGTTTCCGGTCCATGCGGCAACCGGACTTCAAACTCAGCGAATCTTACTGTAATACCTGCTTCATTTATAACCGTTCAGCCTGCTACACCATTATCAGTTTGTGAAGGAGCAACCATTTCAATTTCTATCACAACTTCGGGTGCAGGTCATACCTACCAGTGGAGACGTGATGCAACACAACTTGTTACCGGTGGAAGGATCTCAGGAGCGACTACCGCTTCACTTACTATTTCAAATGCTGCAGCCGGTGATGCAGGAGCATACACCTGCCTGATTGACGGAACAGAGATCAGTTCTGCGTCAGTAGTTACTGTTAATCCAACAACAGTTATTACGGTACATCCTGCCGGAGGAACAAAATGTACAGGTGATGTGCATATATTTTCAGTAAATGCTGCTGGGGCTGGTCTTTTATATCAATGGTATAAGAATGACCTGGCAAGCCCTGTTGCAGGGGAAACATCCTGGGAGTATACAATCAACCCTGTCTCTGCCGCAGACAATGGAACCTATTTCTGTGTTGTAACGGGAACATGCGGACCAAAAACAAGCAATCCTGCGACACTGGTAGTGAACGATCCTGTATCAATTGTTGCACAACCAACTCTTTTGACCTCTTTGTGTGAAGGGAATTCCACATCTCTGACATTTAATGTTACAGGTACCGGACTAAATTATCTATGGAAGAAGAACGGTCAACCGATAACTGATGCCAATATAACCGGGATCACAAGTAACACTCTTGTAATTTCTAATTCAACAGTTACAAATGCCGCTATTTACTCCTGCACGGTTACAGGAGCATGCAGTGCACCCCTGACCAGCAACAATGCAACAGTAACAATTGCTCAGGCCACTTCAGTTACCTTACAGCCTGCCGGAAGGATCACCTGTGAGGGGGATGCTGTTACATTCACAGTTGCTGCCACCGGGTCAAACCTGACTTATGACTGGAGATTAGATGGCGTAACGCTTGGTATTCCGGCACCGGGATCTCCTGCTCTTACAATTAACGGCTTGCTGAAGGCAACACATGAAGGCACCTATACTTGTGTTGTGTCAGGTACATGTGGTCCCGCTGTTACAAGCCTTCCGGCAGTACTCACAGTTAACAGGGTGACAGCCATTGGTGCCCCGGTGATATCTGATAATCCGATCTGCGAAAACGCATCAACAAGGATATCTGTTGCAGCAACAGGCGATGGATTGACATACCTTTGGAAGAAGAACGGTCTCCCCATTGCTGCTGCCAATATTACAGGAATAACAACGAATGAGCTTCTGATATCAAATGCACAGGCCGGTGATGGAGGTGTTTATACCTGTACGGTAACAGGATTGTGCGGAAGTCCGCTGACAAGTACAAATGCTATTATAACGGTTAACCCGACTACAATAATCTCTACACAGCCTTTGGGCTACACAAAATGCGCAGGAGATGAAGTAATCTTTGATATTATTGTAACAGGTAACATAACTTCATACCAGTGGATTAAGGGCGCTGTACCTGTTGTTGATGGCGTTCAGCCATCGGGCGCTATTGTTTCAGGCTCAGCCACCAGCCAGTTGAAAATCACCGGCATCACCTTAACTGAGGCGGCTTCTTATACTTGTGTGATAACTGCAACATGTGGCAATATCAGCTCGGTTCCGGCAGTGCTTGTTGTCAACGAGCCTGTCATTATCACCGCTGAACCACCGTTACTTACCACCATATGTCAGGGTAATTCAACTTCAATTATTGTAGGGACTACAGGCACGGTTACTTCCTGGAAATGGAAGAAAGATGGTGTATACCTTGCCAATGGAGGAAGCTATTCCGGAGTAACAACAAGTAATCTTGTAATATCAAATACGCTTCTTTCTGACGCAGGTTTCTATTCATGCGAAATCGGGAGTAGCTGTAATTCATTGAATACAATCAGCTCCGAGCTTAGAGTGAATCCTCTTACCTCAATAAGCCAGCAACCTGCAAATGCCACTTTATGCGAGGGTGAGAATGTACAATTTGTGGTTCTCGCAACAGGGGGACTGCCACTTACTTATGAGTGGAGGCTGAACAATGTTGCTATCCCGGGAGCAAATGCAAGTTCTCTTATAATTAATGGTATAAATTCATCCAATGCAGGAGCTTATACATGTTATATTACAAGCGCCTCCTTATGCGGAACAGCAACAAGCAACCCTGCAAACCTTACTGTCAATGCCGCTGCTCAGATAGTTACTCAACCAGTTAATACGACCGTTTGCCAGGGTAGTACCGGCATAATCTCTGTTACTGCTTCCGGCACGGCACCGCTTACATACAGATGGAAATTCAACAATGTGAATATATCCGACGGGGCCAAGTACTCCGGAACGACAACAAGGGAACTCAGGATCTCAGGTTCTGCAGATACTGACGAAGGTATCTACAAATGTGAAGTTTCTAGTCCGTGCGGAATAGTGGAGAGCAGCTCGGTTACACTCACAGTTGACCCTTCAACAATTATAACGATACACCCGGCTAATCAGAATATACTGCAGGGATCGACTGCCGTGTTCAGTGTCGCTGCGAATGGCGTGATTACCGGATATCAATGGCAATTAAACGGATCGGATGTAACAGACGATGGTGTGAGAATTACCGGAGCAACAACACCGATACTCAGAATTGCAAATATTGCTGTGGCAGATGCCGGGTCATACAGATGTGTTGTTACAGGCAGTTGTGGTACAGTGATCTCCAATCCCGGTATTCTGACTGTAAACCTTCCTGTTATTATCACCACCCAACCGCTTGATGTGGTTACCTGTACGGAGGGATCAGCATCTTTCAATGTTGTCGCAACAGGTTCCATTGTTTCATACAGGTGGGCTTTTAATGGTGTTAACCTGAACGATGGTGCAGGAATCTCAGGTGCAAATACACCTAACCTCGTTATTTCTTCCGTTACGACAGCTCATGAAGGCAATTACTCATGCACTGTAACAGGAACATTTAATACAGCAGGCAGCAGCATTGCAGCGCTTACTGTTAATGAACCGGCCGATATAACAGTTCAGCCGGTGACACAAACACTTTGCGTCGATGACTGGCTGGTTCTCGATGTCGATGCAACAGGTGAGAACCTTAATTATGAATGGCAGAAAAATGGAGTTCCACTCGTAGCAGATGCGAATACAACCGGTATCAACACACCACTGCTTGTTATCACTGATGTTACCGCGGCAAGATCAGGTTTGTATCGCTGCCGGGTATGGAACGCCTGCAATACTGAAATAAGTAACGCAGCCACGATAACAATATATCCGGCCATGGCGCTCACCGGCAGCCCTGTCAATGATACCAGGTGTGAGGGACAAACCACAAGCTTCTCGGTATCGGCAACCGGTATAAATATTGGTTACCAATGGTTTAAGGACGGGATTATTCTGAACAACTCAGCAACTGTCACCGGAGCTTTGACTCAAAATCTTACAATCACCGGCCTTCAGCTTAGTGATCAGGGAAGTTATTCATGCACTATTACCGATGACTGCAACTCCATCAACAGTGGCGCTGCCGTTCTAACCGTCAAAGAACGCGTGGTAATAAACCAGCAGCCTCAGAACATGACTGTATGCGAAGGTCAGAATTCCTTCTTCGAGGTGAGAGCTTCAGGCTTCAATCTTTTATACCAGTGGCAAAAAGATGGTGCTAATATATTTGATGTTGCCGGTCACATTTCAGGGACAAATTCTTCAGTCCTGGTTATAACAAACACTGTGTTTGCCGATCGTGGAGTATACAGATGCATTGTTACCGGCGATTGCAATTTTATTCTTACCAATCCGGCAAACCTCACAGTGAATCTTCTTCCTGCTGCAGCCGGTGCAGTAACCGGTTCTGCTCTGGTTTGCCAGGGTTCAACACGTGTCCTGTATGTTGTACCTGCAATTGCAAATGCCACAGGCTACGTCTGGACGGTACCTCCAGGAGCAGTTATCACAAGCGGTAACGGCACAAGATCCATTGAAGTCAGTTATCCTGTTGGATCAATATCCGGTGTTGTTTCTGTTCATGGAATTAACGGTTGTGCCGATGGAGCCGAATCTCCGGTACTAGCAGTCACCGTGAATGCTCTTCCTCTTGCCGTTGCGGGACCAGATCAGGTGCTTTGTGCCGATAATACTTCCTTAGCCGCTGATGCGACAGGATATGTTCCTCTTTCCGGAATCTGGACACGAATTACCGGACAAGGAAATATCACCACCCCTGCACTTACTAACAGCGGGCTCACAGGAATTGGCAGAGGAGAAAATGTTTTTGTATGGTCTGTTACAGTGGGAGGCTGCACCTCGAGAGATACGGTCAAAGTTACAAACAGAAGGGTTGTAGTTGACGCAGGTCCTGATCAGACGATTTGTTCGATGACAACAAGCCTTTTTGCCAACACGCCTTCATCAGGAACAGGTTCCTGGTCAATTGTGACAGGCGGCGGAGCATTCAGCAATATGGCTGATCCAAGGTCTTCAGTAATAAACCTTACGCGAGGGGTTAACACCCTGCGATGGTCGATTAACAACGGAGGCTGTGTAAGCTTTGATGACGTGCTGATCAGGAATGACCTTCCAACCAATTCTGATGCAGGTGTTGATGCGATACTGGTGGTGGATAATTACACCCTTGATGCCAACAATCCTGTTGTTGGCACAGGGCAGTGGACCCTGATAAGCGGCGCTGCAACAATTACAAATCCCAATCTTCGAAATACTACAGTTACGGGACTTAGTATCGGCGATAACATATTCAGATGGACCATCACCAATAATCTGTGCTACAGCCAGGATGAGGTGAAAGTGACAAACTTTACGCCAACAGTTACTGATGCCGGACCCAATCAGACTCTTTGCTCAGACCGCACAACCCTCGCAGGAACCAAACCGAATTATGGCACAGGACAATGGTCGGTTGTGGCAGGATCAGGCACATTTACAGATCCATACAAATGGGATACAGAGGTGTTTAATATGGGCAAAGGTATAAATGTCTACAAGTGGACTGTTTATGAATATATGGTTACTTCCGATGATGTTACTATAACCAATAACTCACCTTCTACAGCCAATGCCGGAATAGATCAGCGTTTATGCGTTACAACAACTACTCTTGCCGGTAATAGTCCGATGATAGGTACCGGAACATGGTCCGTTATCGGAGGCTCGGGAACCATCGATAATCCCGGTGTTTTTAATTCGGTAGTCGGTAACCTTGGATCCGGCTCCAATACATTCAGATGGTCTGTTACCAATGGTGGCTGCAGTTCTTATGATGAAGTGAATATAATCAACGAACAGCCTACCTTCGCCGAAGCTGGAGGCGATCAGGTAATTTGCGCAGATTCTGTAGG
The DNA here is from genome assembly GCA_963744745.1 of uncultured Bacteroidota bacterium. Lineage (GTDB taxonomy): Bacteria > Bacteroidota > Bacteroidia > Bacteroidales > VadinHA17 > LD21. The sequence goes on from CAVUVD010000019.1 coordinate 43,787, forward strand.
CTTGTATCCGAATACACCGACAATCGGGATCGGGGAATGGAGCGTTGTTTCAGGTTCTGCATCATTCATCGGAAATAAGGCCTATAATCTTGCCAGGGGCGAAAACAGGTTTGCCTGGACAATCACCAATAACACGTGCTCTCACACAGACATTGTGATGATCACCAGCAATAAACCGACAACCGCTTATACGGGAGCAGATAAATCAATCTGTGTCGACAACATAACCCTTCCGGGTAATACTCCTACTTATGGAACCGGCGTTTGGACAATTCTGAGCGGGTCCGGGAACATTCAGAATGTTAACAATGCAACGTCTCCTGTTACGAATCTTGCTCCGGGAAGTAACAGGTTCAGATGGACTATTACATATAATGGATGTGTCTCCTTTGACGAAGTTGCGATAAGCTACGATTTCATTTCAGCCAATGCGGGCACTGACCAGGTACTTTGCCAGACCAGTGCGATTCTGAACGCCACCGATGCAGGAATCGGAACAGGCCAATGGTCGGTTGTGGGTGGTTCAGGATCGGCGAACTTTGTTAATCCAAATCAGTCTAATACGGAAGTAAACAGCCTTGACAGGGGTATGAACATGCTCCGATGGACTGTTACAAATGCGGGTTGTGTTTCCAGCGATGATGTTGTTATTACTAATAATTCACCAAGTAGTGCTTACGCCGGTTCAGACCGGTCAGTATGCGGTGAGGAAATATTTTTAAATGCCAATACACCCATTATTGGTACTGCAGAATGGAGTATCCTGGGCGGATCAGCTGTTATTGCAAATACTTCTTCAAGCAACTCCGAGGTATCCAATCTGTCGATCGGAAGGAACGTACTCAGGTGGACAATCACGAACCTGGGTTGTGTTTCATATGATGAGGTTGTTATTAACAACGATCAGCCAACGAATATTGAAGCAGGTCCAAGTCAGTATTTATGTGCTGAGAGTACACAACTTTATGCCACAGCTCCTGTTGTAGGTTACGGAAGATGGTCTATCCTGAAAGGATCTGCCACTTTTGCGGATAATACTCTTTATAATACACAAATCACGAATCTCGGGAAAGGTGAGAATAAGCTTATATGGACCGTTACAAGCGCGGGTTGCAGCAATTTCGATTCTGTGACTGTTGTAAACAATCTCCCATCGGCTCCTAATGCCGGCCCTGACCTCGATATTTGCGCAGATAACGTATTCATGTCAGCAAACCAGCCTTCAATCGGCACAGGCAGATGGAGTGTTGTCAGCGGTTCTGCAACCTTTGAGAATTCAGGCATACCAAATAGTAAAGCAACAAAGCTTGGAAACGGACCGAATGTTTTGCGCTGGACAATCTCTAATGGCAGCTGCACAATATTCGATGAGGTTACAGTTCTGAACAGTATGCCAACTGTTGCTTATGCCGGCGAAGACAGATCAGTATGTAATACTACGGCTAATCTCCTTGCGACAAATCCTTCCATCGGAACCGGAACATGGTCGGTAGTAAGCGGATCGGGTGTTTTCAGCGATACTGCTGCATACAATAGCCAGATCTCAATATTGGGCTTTGGTCAGAACACTTTCAGATGGACCACTGTAAACGGACGATGCAAAACTACAGATGATGTGATCATAACAAATAACCTTGCTGAAGTTGATGCCGGCCCCGACCAGGTAATATACCAGTCCACTGCAAGGCTAATCGGGAATAAGCCTCTGAAAGGAACAGGTGCATGGGTTGTTCTTGCAGGTCAGGGTGTTGTTAAGAGCCCGTCGGCATTTGAAACGAGTATTACCGGTCTTAGCGGAGGAGCAAATTCATTTTCATGGACTATCAATAACGAAGGCTGCATTGCGTCCGACGAAGTTGTTATAGTTCACAGGCTGATGCCTGTTGCTGACTTCGAACCTCTTCCGGCAGGCGGTTGCGCTCCGCTTGATGTAAGCTTTATCAATACTTCCATCGGTGGTACACCATATAAATGGGAGTTTGGCGACGGCTCAACATCAAACGCAACGAATACAAGCCATACATACAATCTTCCGGGCAACTACAAGGTACGACTTACAGCAACAGGTCCGGATGGCCGCTTCGTTTATAAAGATACAATTGTTATGGTGAGATCAATACCTGTCGCACAGTTTGAGATCACACCCGACACAGCTTACATACCCGGCAATTCCTTACATTTCTTTAATCTCTCACATGATGTCGATTCGGTATTTTGGGAATTTGGAGATGGAAACACGTCAACCGAGAAGAATCCGTCATATAAATACTCAGAAAAAGGAAGTTACGATGTAACGCTTCATGTCTGGTCGGGATACAAGTGCTACGATTCACTTGTGATCCGTAATGCAGTATTCGTCGATCTGGCAGGTGTGATAAAATGCCCGAATGCATTTACCCCGAATGCGAGCGGATCTTCAGGTGGACAATTCAGCGAAAATGATTTTTCGAATGATGTTTTCCACTGCTTTGTTGAAGGGGCAGCAACTTATCACATGGAAGTTTATAACAGGCTGGGAATAAGGATGTTTCAGACCAATGATATAAATGTCGGATGGGATGGCTATTTCAAGGGCAAGCTTGTTGAAGAAGGTGCTTACATTTTCAGGGCTTTTGGAAAGTTCAATAACGGGCAATCGTTTGATTATTTTGGAAGCATACTGGTGATTTATTAAATGCAATTTCTGGAGAGGAGATGAGAAGGCGTATCTTTTTTTTGTTGGTTATCGTGTTTTCCGGAATGAGGCCATGCCCGGGACAGGATCCTGTATTTACCCAATTCTATGCAGCTCCACTGTATCTGAGTCCTTCATTTGCCGGAGGCAACGGCGAATCACGCGTGATACTTAACTTCCGCGACCAGTGGCCAAAACTGCCGGGTGATTATATAACGTTCGCAATTTCCGCTGATCATTACCTGGAGAAGTTCAACAGCGGAACCGGGATCCTCATACTTCGGGATCAACTGGCCGGCGGGCTGATTACTATGACCAACATTGGTCTGAATTACAATTATAATCTCAACATAAACAAGAAATGGAGGGTCAGTCCCGGGATGCAGGTTTATTATCATATGAAACAGATCAATTATAATAAACTGATCTTTGGTGATCAGATATCAAGGGATTTCGTGCTTCCTGCATCTATTGAAACTGAACGGCTCGGTTCTGTTGAGGCAATCAGGCATCTCGATGTAACAGGTTCCCTGCTGGCATATACCGACCAGATATGGGCAGGATTTACTGTCGACCACCTTTTATCATTAAACAGCAGTCTGCGAAGTGAGGGAGGATACCTGCCAATAAGGCTTTCACTATACGGCGGCGGGAAATATATTATCTCCGGCAGGAGAAGAAGTCAGACAGAGGAGAGCATCTCAGGTGCATTCAACTTTATGATGCAGGATGATTACAAGTACCTCGATTTAGGGGCATATTACAGCAGAACACCAATGCTGATCGGTTTATGGTACAGGGGATTACCGGTTTTTCCTGATAATCCTAATAATGGAGCAATAACGCTGCAGTTCGGATACAGCTTCAGCAATATTAAAATGATCTACAGCTACGATTATACTGTTTCAAGACTCATGACGAAAACAGGTGGAGCACACGAAATCTCAATTGCATACGGAATGCAGGCCGTAAAAAGGAAGGCGAAAAGGAGAATGATTCCCTGTCCGACGCTCTAGCGTGTAAGTTCTTCCAGCCTGTAAGCAATGATACAGTTTTTAAAGAAGGTTGGCACAAGCAGTAGATTCTGTTCCGGAATAAACTCAATATCAGCAGTATTAATTTGCAGATCTTTAGTTTTCAGCAGTGATGTCCTGCTGAAATCGGGATTTATCATAAAGATCTCGCCATCCCAGTCTGTGACAATGTAATAACCCGGGATACCGGTGAAAGCTATTCCGTCAGCATGAGTCACACTGTCGGTAAGAACCTTGAATTTCTTTTCTGTAATATCAATGTAAGCGAAGTTATTAGCTCCCTGTGATGCAACAAATAAGCTGTCTCCTCTCAGCAAAAGGCCGTTTGGCCCAAGTAGTCCCTCATAAAACCACTCATCCATCCTGGTCCCTGAAAGCTTATAAATTTTGTTTGCATCGGTATCTGAAAAATATATTTCCCCGTTCTCACCTGATGTCATATCGTTGAGCATTCTTCCACCTTCAACAGGAATTTTCTTCGTGACTTCTCCTGATGTGATGCTCATTACTATGACCTCATCAACATCGGCGGCATACAGTGTATCACCGGCTATTGTCATCCCTTTCGGGGAGCTCATTCCCTCAATCCATCTCAACTCCACAATTTTACCTTCTTTATCGATCTTTGAAATGAAGCCGTTATTATCCTTCATTCTTGGTTCGAGGTTGAGGTTGGTGACGTACAGGATATCCCGGGCTCTGTCAAAAATCACCGATTCCGGAGTCTTAAGGATCGTATCTGTCCGCCATACTTCTTTAAGAGTGAATTTTCTTACAGAGTCCTGTTCGGTATTTTCAGTCTTCCTGCTGCCGACATTGCACGATGCCAGGGCTGTTGAAACAACAATAATGAATAACAGGTTCTTTTTCATATATATTAATATTTATATTATTATATATATTATAATACTCATTTAAACATTTTGTCATACACCGGCCTCTCCCCAAAGAGTATATCTCAAAAGTTCTTTTAACCGCAAAGTGCGCATAGTTGACGCAAAGCACGCAAAGTCAAAATGCTGAAACATAAACCTTTGCGATCTTTGCGAAATTCTTTGCGACCTTTGCGGTTAATGGATTTCGACTTTTGATACATGCTCCTATACAGGTACTCTCTTATATACCAAAGATACTGATTTTATATCGATTAATCTTTGAAATTCACTGTTAATGAGCCCTTTTTACTATCAAGAGATATTTCCTTTGACTCACCATTTACTGTGATCCTGTATTTACCGAAGAAACCTTTTACTGAAAGAAAACCTTTTTTATCGGCTTTAACTGATTCTCTTGTCCACCATTCATTGAAGACCAGGTTCCGGTACGCCTCTGCTGCGGGTGTCGGGGTCCAATCGCGCCTGTAAAGGGATGATACCGGTATCCAGTTAGCTCCTTCCCAGAATCCCCACATCAATATTCCTTTGACTGCAGGATGGGCAAAGCAGATCCTGTAATAATCTGTCAGCTCCTTTGCCTTAAGTTCTTCCTCCTCAGGCGTCATTACTGTGATTTTATCCCTGTAGTATTTTGATCTTTGTCCGGGCATATTAAACTCGGTTACTCTTACCGGCAGGTGGAAGGTATACAATGAATCGAGGGCTCTTCTCAATTCGTTCCTGTCGAAGGTTTCTGCATGCAGATGACCCTGAACGCCAATTCCCGCAACCGGAACACCTTGCCTGATAAGTTTTCTTATATGCGCCATGTAATCATCGAGCCGGACGCCTGTGAGAATATCGTAATCATTAAGGAAAAGTTTTGCATCGGGATCACCATGAAGGGCCCATTCTGCCATTTTCACGGTTATATCCGTGCCAAGTCTTTCCTCGTAGTAATTGCCATGGATCATCTCGTTATTAAGATCATACTCGGCAAACCTTCCTTTATACCTGGCTGTTATTGTTTCTGCCCGGTTCTGAATAGTCTGCCTGAGCTCATTATCATCAAGTTCCCTGACCCAGGGTTGCACAAACTGCGATATCCCCCAAAAAAGATTATGACCTCTCAGAGGAATATTGTTCTCTTCCGTCCAGCGAAGAATTTCATCGACAGTGGAGTAATTTACCTTCCCTTTTTCCCTCTCCATATCGGGCCATTTCAGAGCATTTTCCGTGACTGCGGCATTGAAATTCAGAAGAAATTTCTCCTTGTAGTGTTTTTTATCGTTTTCACTCCATCTTTGCCCGGCAATTCCGTTGCTGATGGCGCATCCGAACCAGAACTCATGGCTGAGCTGTTCGATTATTACAGAATCACCTTTCCTGGCCAGAACAGTGATTGTTCCCTGCCGGTATTTGGAGATTGAATCGTTAATGCCCGGGAACTGGGCCTGGGAACAGGTAGCAAAAAATAAAAACAGGAACAGTAAAAAATAAACTTTCGGTAGCTTCATTCTGAATAGGGTTTATAATTATAGAAAATCCAGAATAAAGTTATTGAAATTAAATCTTTATTTAAACGCAGAGTTCGCAGAATTAAAACGCAGAGAACGCAAATTACATTTCATAATTCCCTGCGTGCCCTGCGTAAAATCTCTGCGTTCCCTGCGGTTAAATTATTTCTGACAGATTTCTTTCAGCTTGTCAAGCGCTTTCGGCCAGGTTTCATTAAAATAATCCCTGGACTGTGTGTTAACATCTATATCAACCTGGACAATAGTTTTTCCTGCCATTGGTTGAAAAGTATAATTTTCAAGAGCGCCCTGCCAGTCGTCTACATCAGGGCCACATGTTATTTCCACACCGTTCTTAAGAATTCCGAGGTGCTCAATGCTTATAAACCTGTTTGGTATATTCTCTTTTATTTTGCTGACCATCCCTTCCTCATTACCTTCTTCGTTTTTACCGACGAAAAGTATTTTTGAGCCTTTTTCCCACGATCCCCTGATGCCAGAACTGCTGTTGAAAACGGATGTCCATTCCATATAGTGTTTTTTATCGATCATTGTAGTATATACCTTTTCTGCATCACAGTTGATCTGTTTTTCAAAGTGAAGCATCTGATAGGGATAAGGCGATTCAGCATACCGCTTAAAATTATCCAGTATAGACTGCCATCCGTCCTGTTGTACTTCAACAGGATTGGATGACTCGGTCTCGAATATTTCTGCTACTCTTGTGCCTGTTCCCTTCATTTCGAATGTAACTCTCACTCTCCGGCCATCGGCGATAGTGTATTCAATGAACCTGTACAATTCAATGCTGTTATAATAACCGTTGAAATCGAACCCGCTGCTTCTGTCTCTGGCTTCCATCCTGGACAGGAATTTGCCTCCTACTTTCAGATCATTTTCAGCATAAGTGGTATGCCAGTCAACAGATGGAGAATTCCAATGCACAATATGTCTTGGTTCAGTCCAGAGATCCCATACTTTTTCAACAGGAGCATTTATGATTGTTTCAACAGTGACCTTGGTTTTTGCAATTGTTTCCATGGATAATATATATTATGTAGGCTGTTTGTTAATAATTCGGAACTGTAATGCTTCTAACAACACATTATACTGTTTGTTCGTCTTAATGACATGATTGTCTGTATATAAAGTATCTCATTTATCATACGCGGTGATTTGAATTCTTCGTATCTTATTGATGTAGTAATTATTCAATGGTTTACAGGTCTCTTGATATTTTTTTTGTCGTATTCCATTCGGCGTTAATTCTGTTTAATCTGGCAGGATGGATATGGAAAAGAACACGTCTGGCATTTCAGGGTATTGCACAGGCTTGGCGAAAGGGAGCTTCCGGCTTCTTATATTAAATACCTGATTGACCGGCTGACAGGTATTGATATAAATTCAAATCTCGTTGACCAGGTTACATTATATACCTTCATTGGTCTTTTGATAATATCTGTTTTTCTAAATGCCAGGGATCTCAGGAACAAAAATAGTTAAGACGTCCTAAAAGTCCTGTTTAACCGCAAAGTGCAATAACTAAAATACACAGGGAGATTCCAAATATGATCCCTCCGAACTTTGGCCACCTTTCCTTGACAGGCATAGGTCAAGCTAAGAACTATAATTACAAAAAATAGAACACGGATGACACTGATGGCAACGGATAATCACTGATTTGATCTGTGTAAATCCGTTAAATCCGTGTCATTAGTGTGCTATTAATTTTACGAACTCTCAAGATTCTAAGTTTGTTTAACCGGTCAGATATTTTCTTTGTTATATAATAGAACGCAAAGTTAAAATACTGAAAAATAAACCTTTGCGATCTTTGCGAAATTCTTTGCGACCTTTGCGGTTAATGGATTTTTACTTTTGAAACACCCCGATTGTTGAAGGTGAGAGTATTCTGTACGATCGGGAATGTTGCACATATCATATTGAACTGATGAACATCAGGATCATCCTGATGTTTTTTGTTAACGTATATATTATGAAAAACAGCTTGTATTATCTTGTTTGTAGTCTGTTACTTCTTTCTTCGTTGCAGGCAAAAAGCCAGGAAGTTGAATATATCAAAATTCCGGGCCTTGAGAAGATATTGAATAACCAGGAAGATAAAATTCATGTTGTGAACTTCTGGGCTACATGGTGCGGTCCCTGTGTCAGGGAATTCCCAGTGTTCGAGAGAATTTCCGGGGAATATAAGAATGAGAACGTTGAATTTCTGATGATAAGCCTTGATTTCCCGAGCCAGATAGAGAAGCAATTGATTCCATTCCTGAAGAAGAATAATATTACACTCGATATTGCGGTAATGATGGATGTCGATTACAATGCATGGATCGACAAGGTTGATAAAACATGGCAGGGTGATATTCCTGCAACCCTCATTTTTAACAACTCAAAAAAACAAAGGACCTTTCACCGGGGTGAAATAAATGAGCAGGAACTGAGGAAACTGATAGATTCCTATTTATAAATCAATAATAAAACTGAATCATGAAAAAGTTAATACTTGTGTTTTTCGCAGCAATTGTGGTTGCAGCTTCAACGCTTGCCAAGGAGCCCTATAAAGCGGGTGATGTTGCAACGGATTTCAGTCTGAAGAATCTTGCAGGTAAGGAGGTTTCATTATCTGATCTTGATGATGCCAGGGGATTCATAGTCGTTTTCACATGCAATACATGTCCTGTCGTAAAGAAATACGAACAGAGAATAGTTGAGCTTCATGAAAAGTTCAGAGATAAAGGATATCCTGTGGTTGCAATAAACAGCAATGATAAGAATGTATCTCCCGGAGATTCTTATGAAAAGATGCAGAAGCTGGCAAAGAGTAAAGGATATAAATTCGAGTACCTGTATGATGAATCGCAGAAAGTTGCCAGGGAATATGGTGCAACAAATACGCCGCATGTATATGTTCTGTCAAAAGATGGGGATGATCTGAAGATTAAGTATGTCGGAGCTATAGACAACAATGCCGATGACGCCTCAAAAGCCGACAAGCATTATGTTGAGGATGCAGTTAATGCTTTGCTGAAGGGTGAGAATGTCCCTGTGGCTGGTACGAAAGCAGTGGGTTGCGGTATTAAATGGAAGCAAAGCTGATTTTCTGAGCCCTGCGCCCTGAGCCCTTCTAATGGCACACTGATGACACGGATTAAACGGATAAACACTGATTTAATCCGTGATCATTTGTTGGACCTTTTACATCGGTATTCTATTAATGTGCTGAAAACATTTCCCTCGCGTTTTTAACCTGGGTAGGGCCGCCAATCACATAGGCTATATCATTTTTATGGAAGATTGTATCAGGAACAGGATGTTCAATGATCAGACCTCCTCTTTTAATCGCCAGCAGAGTGACTCCTGTTTTATTCCTGAGTTCGATTCCGGCAGGACTCCTTCCTTCTGCCAGTGAATGCTCTTCAACCGTGATCCTGATTATTTCAATATCTGAAAACTCATCAAGGATTGTAGATTGTTTTACTATATCCTTATCATTGAAAACGCCAAGGTTACTTACCCTGATATTCCTGATTATCCTGTTTATTTCCTTGCCGGGTATATCGCGGCGAATAAGTATCCTGTTGAACATGTCAATGGCGATCTCAAGCTTTTCAGGAAGCACCTGGTCGGCCCCTGCCTTGTAGAGTTGACCTATATTCAGCATCAAGGGAGAGCGTACCATGATATATGCACCATTGTTCATCTGCCTGACTTTTTCGATAATCGATAAGGATGGTATAATACTTCCTACTGAAATGACTATTACATCCGCCGTGTCTACATGAGCTTTTTTCAGAACAGGTTCGTTCATGGCGTCGCCATATACCGCCATATCACCGCTCTTCATCTTCTCCCTGGCCAGCGAAGGATCAAAGATTATTGAAATGTGCCTGACATTATTCGTCCTCGCCATGGCTGAAAGCTTCAGTGCACTTGCATCTTTTCCGATAATCACAAGGTGGTTACTGAAATCCGGAATTTCGATTTCTTTCAGTGGAAATAAACCATTGACCATATAACCGGGAAGGTTCAGCTTCAGCAAAATGTTATATGCAGGTAACGATATTTTTATGAGGAAAGGTGTTATTGCGATTGTCAGGACTGCAACTGCAAGAAAAAGCTGGTAGTAGAAATCCGACAGAATATAATATTCGAATCCCATCTTTGCGAGGATGAACGAGAATTCTCCAACCTGGCTCAGCGACAGACCTATCAGCAGGGTACCATGAAGAGTATGTCCAAGGATGAATCCTGTTCCACCGGCAATAATTGCCTTAAATATGATAACAAGCAAAACCGTGAGAAGCACTAGTGGAAGATTACTGCTCACAAAGCTGAGATCGAGCAACATCCCTATTGATACAAAAAAGAAGCTGGCAAAAATATCCTTGATAGGGAGGAAATTTCCGAAGATGTTGTGGCTGTACTCCGATTCAGATATCATCAGCCCTGCGAGAAACGCTCCGAAGGCGAGAGACATGCCGAGCTTCGAAGTAAGAAGGGCTATTGCGAAGCAAATCAGGAAGATGCTCATGAGAAAGAGCTCCTGGTTCTTTGTCATCGCCACCAGATGAAGCAGTCTGGGCAGGACCCACCTGTTCCCGGCATAAACCAGGCTAATGATGAAAACTACTTTTAAAACAAGGATGATAATTTCCCTTGTAAGGTCAACAGAATTATCGGCAAGGAGATTTGTGAGAAGTAGCAGGGGAACAAGCAGCAGGTCCTGGAAAATGAGGATGCCCAGCACTGTCCTGCCATAATTTGAGGTTATTTCGGATCTTTCCTGTAAAAGCTTCATTACAAGAGCCGAGCTGCTGAGAGCAACAAGAAACCCGATGAAAAGCCTTGATTGCCACGTCATCGGATAGAAGTAAGAGATAAGGTAAAAAATACCGGCAGTGACTATCACCTGTAAAAAGCCGCCGAAGAATACAATTTTCCTGATCTTTAACAGGTGTTGCAGTGAGAATTCCATTCCGATTGTGAAAAGCAGCATGACAACCCCGATCTCCGCCAGCATTTCAATTTCGTTCCTTTCACCTGCGAGTGACAGCAGGTGAGGTCCGGCAATGATCCCGGTGAGAAGATACCCGACAACAGTAGGTATCTTAATCTTTGTAAATATCAGATTCACAAAGATTGAGAGGGCAAAAACGATTACTATGCCTTTCAGAATATCAATGTCCATTGTAAATGCCTGAATGGAATTCTCCTGATCTTTGTAAAGGTAAGAAAAATGATGTGTAAGACCATATAATGCAATCATTCTGCGGTTGTTGACATTTTCAGGGAAAATCTTATCTTTAATGTTATTTGATGCTATTCAGTGATAACCAAAAGAATTGAACCATGAAAAAGTTAAGATTGTTATACGTTTTTCTTGTTCTGGCAGGTTTTTTTCCGCTCAGTGCACAGGATGATGCTGAAGGAAGCAAGGATCCTGAACTGTTCACAAGGATGCCTAACTACTACATTTCAGACTATAAAGATGAGGGTTTTGCCAGGTTCGATTTCTGGCTTGGAGGCGAGAAGTATGAGCCAGTCGAAGGACGGCATCTGGAAGTGATTTACTTTATTAAAGATAATGTGAACCAAAGCCATAGCGGCTTACAGGTAACAAGGAATTACATAAATGCCCTGAAGAAGATAGGAGGGGAGGTTGTTAAGGAATTCGATGATGGGGGAACAAACTACGCTATTATGAAAATTGTTAAAAATGGGAAGGAAGTATGGGCGCAGGTGGTTTCAGGCGGGGGAGGCAATTATTCGCTTAATATTATTGAGAAGGAAGCCATGAGCCAGGATGTTGTTGCCGACGCAACAAGCATGTCGAACAGCATCAGGGAAACAGGAAAGGTTGCAGTATACGGGATCTATTTTGATACGGGAAAATCGGCATTGAAACCGGAATCACAGGCTGCTCTTACTGAAATCGGCAAGCTACTGAAGGCAGATCCTGCTTTAAAATTGTATATCGTAGGTCATACTGATAACGTGGGTTCATTTGAGTCTAATATGAAGCTTTCGATGGACAGGGCTACAGCTGTTATGAACGCTCTTGTTTCGGAACAGAAGATCAATGCAGCAAACCTCAAGGCATGCGGTGACGGACCGACTGCTCCTGTTTCCAGTAACGAAACCGAAGATGGAAGAGCCCTTAACAGGAGGGTGGAACTCGTAAAGCAATAACGGCAATTACTCAGTGAACCTGGATCATCCTGCCTGAACCGGTGTTTTCAACCAGGTTGATCGCAGGTTTGCCCCGATAATAGATATTACCTGTACCGACAATGTAAGCTTTGATTTCCTCGGCGGCATTTACCCTGATGTCGCCGGCGGATGAATTGTATATTTCGGTTCTTTTGCATATCAGGCCTTCAGCATCCAGACTGGCGCCATATCTTGCCGAGAGGTCGGCGTATCCGCATTTTCCTGAAATGAATAAATTCCCCAGGGTGTTATGCCCGCCAAAAATGATAAGATAATTACAATCAATAGTAATATATACTTCTTCAATTTCCCCGATCGCCATATAACAGAAGAAATCAGCCTTTATGGTATCCTTAACGGTCAGTTTTACCGGATGCTGAGTTTTAAGGTATTGCAATGTCGTGAAATGCAGTTCAAGGGAATTCCTTTCAGGTTCAATGGAGAATGATTTCTGGTCAATTTTCAGAGTGTCATTGTTTACGTCCGCTTCAATATCTGAAATTCTGTGTTTTCCCGATATCACCAGCTTATTCAGAGAATCCTGAATGAGAGTGATATTAAAAATTCCATTGACCTTAATTTTACTGAAATTTTCAAGCATAATCTCCCTTGATTCAGGATCATCATTAAAAAGTATCTCCTGACATGAAACTATCATGATCAAAATCACCGGAATCATGAGGAGATATTTTAAAATCTTTTTCATCATATTACCACACATAACCTATACCGTATTCGAAACTGTCAGCTTTCCCCCAATGCGATCTGATGGAAAGGCTGCCTGCGATATTATCAGTAAACAGGTACTGAAGGAATAACTTGTTAAAGATGCTTGTTAGAACTATTTTTTTCGAGTAGACATAGTACCCAACCTGCAGACCTCCTGTCATCCTTTTATATCGCAATGCGTAAGAAGCATGGATACCAGCCCTTATAAGCTTTAAAAAATCATCTTCGGCAATTCCGTTTTCACCAAGCGCTTCCCCGATGGAAGCATCATAGAACAGATCTGCCCCAAGACCGGCTTTCCCGATATTGCTGACATATCTTTCAAGATTATAGGATGATGTCAGTGACAGATATCTTTTACCGTAAAGATTATCATAAACCTTCGAACCCGCTGTTACAAAAAAAGAATGAATATACTTTTTACTTACTTCAGGTATTTCAGGATCTGTTCGGGCAAAGCTTTCCTGGTTGAACAGGCAATTAACGCCTAAAGACATTGTGGCAGCATTTATGCCGTAATTAGGTGACCGCGTTTTACCATTTGAAAAATGAGTCAGTCCGGCTTCGGTGACCAGCTCACATAAAGGCAATATCTTCAACCTTCCTTCTATGGCAAGCCGGATATAAATATTGTAGTTTGAACCAATTGCCCTGTTCAGAGGGTTTTCGCGGATATCAAATTTATACGGAAGATATGCCGCTCCTGCAGAAGTCTGCATGTTCAGTGAAAACTTCCCTGATCCTGTTTTGAGCGGGACATTAATAAAACTATAGGCTGCAAATGCATTTCCCAGTATTTCATTATTCCCGAGTGTCCAGGCTGAGAATCCGAGACCTGACCTGGGATAGTTGTATAGCTTTTCCCAATGATCTTTCCCTGTTGACTGAAAGCTGACAGACAGGTCTGCAGCAAAAATATCATCCTGTACCAGGTAACCCAGGGCCTGGTAGACAGGAATATTGAATCCTGAATGAATTTCAGAACCTATGATAAAAGGCTTATTATAAAACTGAGACCGGGTAAGAGTTCCGTTGAGCAATAACAGTATGATCAGGATTCTGCCTTTCATCAATCAGGGGTGTCCGGCAAAGTTAAGGTTTTATATAAATCCTGGTATGAGCTGTTATTTACCGACCGGATTATATTTTATACCCATTCCCGCGAGATATTCCGACAAAGGCTCCAGTCCTAGTTCTTTTCTCCATTCATCTGTTTTTGAGGGGTTTTCAAGCGGGTATAGTTCTTCCCTGTTGGTTTTCTCGTTATACCTGGTGTGTGTCCCATATCGCTGGGGAGTGTTCTGGTTGGTGCACATTCTGTCATATAACAGTGCATACCTGATCCAAGGAAGTTCACCAGCCACACACATTTTTTTCACTTCAGGAAGATACTTTTCCTGCATTTCGGCATTCGAGTGCTGAACCACAAGGTAAGCTCCCATTGCAGCGTCTCTTCCGACGTTTCCGATCCGGGGCCAGCCTTTAGCTTCGAGTAAAGTATCAAGTTCCTGCTGATTTCTTTCCGCGATAATAACTTTAGCACGCCAGAGAGCAGAGGCGACAGAAGATCTCATACCAAGTTTTCTTCCCGCGATCTGTATTTCATTAAAAAAAGCCTGATCATTTGCACAGATCCTCCATAAAGCTTTTGCGTATCCGGGATCCTTTATCTGGTTTTTGAATTTAATATTCAGCATTGAAATCAGTCTGTCTTCGAAAACCAGCCATCGCCGGTCATCTTTTGCAGGGAGAAGATCAGGGTCGGTAAGGGCACGAAAAGCAGTATCGAGGGTAACCGCTATATTAAGGAATTTGAAGCAGCTGTCGAATTGCCTGATAATCGAATTATCGATTGAATAAGCACACGCCAGATTGTATTGAAGCTCTGCGTTTCGAGGATCGCCGGCAATAAGCTTCCTGTATTCTGCAATGGCCTCAGGGATTTTTCCTTCTGCATAAAGGCTGTCGCCTGTATTGCTGAAATGTTGGATCGGCGGCTGGGCAGTGATGTTCCGGCTCATTAAGAGCAGAAATCCGGTATAAACTATCAGTTTGGGATTCATATCCGAATTTTATTTTGAAGTTAAAAAAATCCCGCAGAACAAAGTCTGCGGGACAGGAAAGTTTGCAAACTGCATCTTAGTATATCTCTTTATCAAAGAACAATCCGGTGAGTGGTGAATCACCGCCAATCTTTGCCGAAGCAGCCTCGTAATTTGCTGCATTCAATGTCTGTTCCGCAACGGGATAGAAGAGACGGACCGGCACTTTATTGATCCCCTGTTTGTATTCCGGGGTAGGAAGCATCCTTGGATAATCCAGTCTCCTGTAAGAATTCCAGATAGTATTTCCACGAAGCCAGTAGGCCAGCCATGCCTGGGTGCCGATTTTCTGTTTCCAGTTGCTGAAAGCAGTGGAATATGCTACCGAAGGTTGTGCTAAATATGCATCAGCTTCGGCCGCAGTTCCACCCCAGTAGAGAATTGAGGATTTAACTGCATTGTTATAATGTACTTCAGCAGTTCCGCTGACTGAAAAACCTCTTTCAGCATGCTTCGGCCAGCAGGAATTCAGCTTCAGTGTAATCCATTATTATCCATGGCCTGTTGGCTACAAGATGTATCGGATTGACATGGGAAGTTGCAGTATATGAATTTGCACGGCCCTGTAATCCTCCTGTATACCTTGGCGGGTTACTGGCAACAACAGGGATGGCATAAAATCTAAGGCGCGGATCAGTAACCGTTACATTTAGAAAATTGTTCTCAGGAGCAGGAGTAGTTGGCTGCATTGCATCAATGAGATTTGAGGTTACAACATAGTCATCCCTTCCTGACTGAACAAAATCGATATACTGCTGATTCTGGTTGGGAGCTGACGACAGATAGTTCATTGCCATTACATCTCCTTCTGTGAAATACATGAGATGCAGCTGCTTCTGCAACGGTTTTTGAATAGCCGGCGTCCACATCAAAAAGCATCAGACCCATCCGCAGCTTTAATGTGTTTGCAAATTTGTACCACATAGCTGTTGAGGCTACAGTTCCTCCGAAGATATTATCATATCCGGCAGGCATTCCGGCTGCGGTGAGTGAAAGTTTATTCATGGCAATGGTTAGCCGGTCAATGAGATCCTTGTAGATGGTTAAAGCATCATCATAGACAGGGTTTGTGAAATGATAATCCAGGGCCTCTGAATATGGAATATCCCCAAAATTCTCAACCAGATAGCTCCATGCAAATACTGACATTATTTCTATGATGGCCAGCTGATTATCACGCTGAGCCTGTGAGATACCTGCAAGCGGCTGGGTTTCCAGTACTCTGGCAGCTTCTTTGTAATTCATCAGGACAAGCCTGTACATTGTATTCCAGGTAGTATTGGTAATTCCACGGGTAGTCATATCGTACCTGCTCTCATCCGGATAGGTGGTTGGTGCAAGATGCTGCATCCACATCAGCGTTACATTGGAGTTTACATTTTCTGTTGGACAACTGATTAATAAATTGCCTGGTTGCTCCATTATATAGCGATTCTCCCGATACTTCAGCAAAATCCTTTACGTTTACATTTAAATCTTCCAGTTTACTGCAAGCGGATAAATGTCAGGAAAACCGAAATAATTATCAATAATTTTTTCATGGTTTTTCGATTAGAAGTTAAGTTTTAAATTGAAGCTGAAGTCACGGGTTGTCGGAAGTGATCCTGTTGTAGTATCCCTGGATGTTACCGGCAGACAATCCTGATTCGGGATCTGCATATGGCAGACTTTTGTGAATGATCCACAGGTTCGACCCAATCGCGCTTAATGATGCACCTTTGATAAATGTTTTACCGATTAATTTTGACGGGAGGTTATAGGTGACCACTACTTCTCTCAACTTAACAAAACCGGCATCATAAATGAATTCTTTATGAGGGAAAACTCCAATTCCAAAGCCATCGCAATTGGTAGCATCAATCCGGGTTTTATTAGGTGTGCTTACCCCATCGCCGCTGACATTAACACCTTCAATAATATAACCGCCGCTGTTCGATGCATAGCCTTTACTGTGATCATCCTCATCCACCCATACTATCGGATCCCTGCACGGGATTGCCAAGATCATTGATAAATGCAGTCTCGGGATACAATCCGCTCGACAAGGCCATAATACATATCGAGCGACCAGATATCCCCACCTTTCTGCATATCAACAAGGAAACTCAATGACAGATTTTTATAGCTGAATGAGTTGTTCATACCTGCAGTCCAATCGGGAGTAAAGTTTCCGATAGGAATTGCGGATGAAGTAGTCACAACCGGTGCGCCAGTTTCTGCATCTATAATTTTATTTCCGTCAGCATCATAAGTGAAATCTTTACCTTTTATAACGCCGTATGGCTGCCCGACTTCTGCATTCATGGTAACGCTTCCCTGCAAATTGCCTGAATTCAGGCGAAGATTTGTCACTCCAGGATATAAGGAGATTACCTCATTTTTGTTTTTTGCCCAGTTCAAACTGATATCCCATCTGAATGCTCCTGCAGAAACGGGGTTAGCATTAAATGTGACTTCAATTCCCTTGTTCTCTATTTCCCCGGCATTGATCATTATATTTTGAAAGCCGGTGGTCTGGCTCACTGTAAGTGGTATGATCTGATCAAGCGAGTTGGTCTTGTACACGGCTAGATCGAAACCGAGCACGGGTATTAAAAAGTGCCATTTCAAGGCCTGCTTCAAGGCTATTGGTGCGTTCATTTTTAAGATCCGGATTCCTTTTTGAAGCGGCAAGCTGATTATTGGCGCCATTCATAGGACTGTTAGCCTGGTAAATATCATTAAGCTGATCGAATCCGGCAAGGTTGCCTACCTGGGCATAATTTAACCTGATCTTGCCCAGCGACAACCAGTTGGCTTCAATAATATTGGAAAAGAGAAATGCTCCGGTTACGGAAGGATACCGGTATTTGTTATTATTTGCAGGCAGGGTTGAAGCATAATCCTGGCGGAATGGTTCCATCAAGGAACAGGAAATCGCGGTACCCCAGTGAAATACTTGCATACTGGCTTCTGACACCAACTATCTGGTTTACCTCTATTGGCAAAGGTAATGCTGTCCGGGTATTCTGAAGCGAATAAACCTTCGCAATAGTCAAGCCACCATTGGTGCAATTGTAGAAATAAGTATTAGTGGTTCTCCTTTCATTAAAACCCAATACTCCGTTCAGGCTGATCGATTCACCGAGTTTTTTGTTGAATCTCAGCATAAGGTCAAAATTGTATTCGCTGAAAGTATTATCCCTGCGTATATAACCTGATTCAACCAGTCCCGGAACCTGGGCAATCCCAAATCGCATAGCCACACTTCCCACAGCCCTTCTTTCCTCCTGCAGCTCGTTATACGTATCAGCCGAAACGCGTCCAAAAGCATCGATCCAGGAATTGATTTTGTAATTTACCGATGCATTCCCGATGAAGCGGTTTCTGCTGTCGGTTTCATAGTTTTCATAAGCATCCCAGTACGGATTGTTGGAGTAATACGGATAGCTTAAATTCGCAAGATAGTTCCATGTAAGATTCCTTTTGGTGAGCTCATAAGCGGTTTTCAGATCCTTGAAATCGAGGTTAGTCTGTTGCCACTGCCTGAAATTGGTTGCAATGTTTCCATTGTACCCGGTTGCATTTCTGCCTTTCCCGTTCTGTTTGATATAATTTGCAGTTCCGGTTACCGTAAGTCTTTCATTCACATTCCATTGACCGTTCAGCATCACATTGTTCTTTTTCAGGGAACTGTTTGGCTGCAGACCTGTACCGTTGTAATTGGTATAAGATAATCTGACAGAGCTGAAATCGGTGGCTTTATCGATAGCTATAGTATTTGTATAGATGTATGGCGTTTCGAAAAATGTTATGGGGCCATTTTTAGAGAATTCCCATGGCTTGGATTGTTTGTACCAGGGCGATTCAGGATCAACTGAATACCAACCCCAGATTGGCTGTCCATCGAATCTGGGTCCGAAAGATGCATCCTCGGTCATAAAAACCCATCTGACTAAAGGATCATTGACCGGATCATTTGTCGTAAGTTGCCCTGAGGTAGTTCTATAGTCAAAAGGAGGTGTGTAGCCGGTACCATAGCCTGCTCCATACTGATCCTGGTAAACAGGAAATGTCGATTTGTCGATTTTACTGAATGTGAAACCGGAGTTGAGAGTAACTCCTACAGGGGCTTTTCCTCCCTCGCTAAGTATTTTTCCTTTTTTTGTGGTAATCATAATAACACCCGAAGAGGCACGGGATCCGTAAAGGGCTGTTGCTGCTGAACCTTTAAGGACATTTATTGATTCGATAGTCTCCGGATCTATATCAGCGGCCGCATTGCCATAATCATAACCTGCGCTTGCAGTAGCCTGATTCGATGTCAGTCCGACATCAGCGTACTTTCCGATGGTATTATTTATAGGTACCCCGTCAACTACATACAGGACCTGATTGCTGTTTACCAGTGATTTACTTCCGCGGACAATAACGTTGGTTGACCCGCCCATATTCTGATTTCTCTGAACCTGTACACCAGAGATCTTACCCGACAGCGTATTCATAAAATTGGCTGTTTTAACCTGGGCAAGAGATTCACCTTTCACCTCCTGTGTGGCATAACCAAGGGATTTTTTCTCACGGGAAATACCAAGAGCGGTTACAACAACCTCATCCAGTCCCATTATGTCAGGTTCAAGAGTCACATCGACAGTAGTTTTGCCCGATGCATCGATCTCCTGCTTTTTCATACCCACATAAGAGAACAAAAGTGTCTGATTATTCGCCGGCACTGGAATTGTATATTTTCCATCAACACCGGTTAAAGTACCTGTCGTTGTACCTTTCACTGAAACAGTGACTCCGATCATGGGTTCACCCCCTTCCAGGGAGGTCACTGTTCCCGATACATTTCTTGTTTGTGCTATTACCGAAATAAATCCGGAAAGCATAAAAAGAGAGATAGTTAATAAGAAATTCTTCATAGATTTAATATTAATGGTTAAATTAGGGACAAGAACATGGTAGAAAAAAACAGAGAAAGATCACCGGCCATATCTCTCTCTGTTTGAAACCTAAAACTTTTTCGTGAAGAGTTGAATGCCGGTTAGGAAATTAAACTTCCGCTCCTGATTTAAGAAGCTCGGGGAAGTATGCGCCTATGAGTTTCATGCAGGTTACAGGATCGTTTTTACCTGGGGTAATCACTTTCTGGTGGAAATATGCCGTCCTGTTCATTTCGGCATCAGATGTCAGCATACCATTGACTGAATTTTCACTGGTAAGCTTCTCCACTCCGAAATAAGTACCATGGCAAACATACTGTACCGTGAGTTTATCGGATGAGGTTATATATCTGCTGCAATCTTCTTCCCTGCTGATTGCAATAGTTAATTCCAATTCCGATTTATCATAGGTAATAATGTAGGTGTCAAGTTCAACACCATTTACAACCACCGGCTGATCGGAAGTTTCAATCCTGAAGTTGCCCATTGCAGTAAACGATTTGCCTTCTGCAACAAGCCTTCTGCCAAACGATGCATAGCTTATAAATAGTATAAGCATGGCTGAAATGATAATCTTTTTCATGGCAAAGAAATTAAATTAAAGAACTGTCAAATACTGACTGATACTGTCCCGAAATTTTCGTCAGTTTATCATAACTGATTCTGACTCAAGCAAAATTATTACAGCGGAATGACCTGTAAAAACTTATTCTGTCAACAACGTTTAATGTTTAATAAACAACACTTTTCATGTTTTCCTGTGGCGAACGACATAATTCAGGCGGTGAAAGGCAGAAAAAACAATTATGCTGTAGTTTTAATGCCGTTCACTGATAAAGAGACGTGTTTCATTGCATTATGAGGTAATTATCTGGTATTTTTTATTTTATGGTAGTATCTTTGAAGTAAGAACCTGATCAGATGTGTGGAAAGAAAAGAACCGGTTTTTCAATCCGGAATCTGTATTTTTATATAGGATACTGGATCATTTATCTGATTTTCTTCTCCGTGCAGAGGGTTTTTGCCGTGAAGTTTATCCTGGAAGAGATTGGAGTCAAAAGAGAGCTTGATGAGTTAAAAGTTTCTTTCTTTACCAATCTCATTTACTTACCTTTTGTTATAGCCGTGTCACATTTTGTCATAAACTTCCTTTTTCCAAGATACTATTATAGTAAGCGTTTTTCACTTTTTGCATTATTCACCGGGTTGACAATCATCCTGTATCCTGCTTTGGCATTTGTTGTCAGAATGTTATTTATTGATCCGGTATTTCCTCCACCACAGAAATACAGTTTCGACAATTACTATGCGGCAATGCTGATCTTTGTTTTTGGGATGGCTCCCCTGGCCTGGTATGAAATCGCCAAACACCTCGGGGTTGAAGAACAGATTAAACAGAAAATTGACAAGGACCGGCTTGAAGCATTGCTGAAACTTAAAGAAACTGAACTGAAACTTCTGAAAAGCCAGATCCAGCCGCATTTTCTTTTTAATACTCTTAACAACCTCTATTCGCTGGCAATAGAAAAATCAGATAAAGCGCCTGAACTGATAATAAGGCTAAGCGATATGTTGAGTTATATCATTTATGACTGCAAGTCGGAAAAGGTTCCATTATCGAAGGAAATTGAATTTATTAAAAACTACATAGAACTGCAAAAGGTAAGATTTGAGACATGTGATATTGATTTTTCTTTCAATCATGATATAAATGAGAAAATGATTGCACCGATGATCCTGCATACTTTTATTGATAACTGTTTCAAGCATGGCGCTGAGAAAGATCCGGGAAGTCCCTGGATACAGATATCAATAAAGTCCTTTAATGGATCCATGTCTCTTTCAGTAATAAACAGCATTCATTCAGACGGATCCGGAATCGGGAACAATGCCGGCATCGGAATAAAAAATACCATGAAGCGACTCGAACTCCTTTACAGGGACAGACATGAACTGGTAATGCACAATTCCGGTAAGAAGTTTTCAGTTTTCCTTAAAATGCAACTTTAATACATGGATGGTCATAAGATAAGATGCCTGATTATTGATGATGAACCCCTTGCCATCAAATTGATCAGGTCGCACCTGTCAAAACTTGAATGTTTTGAAGTTGCAGGGGAATGCCGGAATGCATTGAAGGCAATCGAATTCCTCAGGCACGAGAAAATAGACCTGATGTTCCTCGATGTCAATATGCCTGAGATAACAGGCCTTGAATTTCTGAAAACAATCCCCAATCCTCCCTATGTTATAATTACAACTGCTTACCGCGAGTACGCTATTGAAGGTTATGATCTTGATGTTGTGGATTTTCTCCTGAAACCCATTTCATTTGAGAGGTTTCTGAAAGCCATAAACAGGTTCTGTAATCGTACAAGATCTGCAACCCATGATGAGGGTCAGATTGAGACGACAGAGAAGAAGTTTATACAGATTCAGGATGGGAAAAATTTCTTTAAGCTGCCGTATGACGATATAGCGTATTTTGAAGGATATGGAGAATATGTTAAAGTTATTACGATTGGTAAAACATATATTGTAAGGGAATCATTAACTGATTTTGAAAATAAGCTTTGCCGGGATTCCTTCCTAAGGATTCACAAATCATATATTGTCAATCTTCATAAAATTAAGGGATTCAGTACTATACATGTAATGTTGAAAGATAATGAACTACCAATAGGAAGACTTTATCGCGAAAAAACAATGAGTATTCTTAAGAAGAGTTAAAATTGTCTTAATAGTCTTTCCTGGTTCCCGGATTATCAAATATTTATTATTATTACAATTTATTTACAATTAATGAAGGTAACCGGCTTCACTTTCATCAGAAATGCTATTAAACTGGATTATCCTGTTGCAGAAGCAATCAGGTCTATACTTCCTGTGTGTGATGATTTTATTGTTGCTGTTGGGAATTCTGATGATGACACCCTGAATCTCATAAAGAACATTGACGAAAAAAAGATAAAGGTCATCGAAACCATATGGGATGAATCACCGGAAATGAGAAAGGGCGGCAAAATACTCGCCATTGAAACAGATAAGGCGTTCAGGGAAATTCCCGACGACTCTGACTGGGCATTTTATATTCAGGGAGATGAAGTAATTCATGAAAAATATCATGCTGAGATTATTTCAGCGATGAGGAAATGGAAAGATGATGAAAACGTTGACGGACTGCTGTTCAATTATCTTCACTTCTACGGATCTTACGATTATATCGGCTTTTCACCACGATGGTACGATCATGAGATCAGGATTATAAGAAACAGGAAAAGCTTTTATTCATACAGGGATGCGCAGGGATTCAGGAAAAGTCACAACATGAAACTCAATGTTAAACCCGTTGATGCATATGTTTATCATTACGGCTGGGTGAAGGAACCTTCGGTTATGATGAAAAAGCTTATCAATGCATCTACTTTTTACGATGGTGTAAAATGGCTGACCGAAACCAGCATCGATAAATCCTTTGATTATTCAAAAGTTGATTCCCTGAAACTCTTCACCGGTACCCATCCCAATGTTATGCTGGACAGGATCAAACGGAAGAACTGGACATTCGATTACGATATCTCTTTTAACCGGCTTTCATTGAGATACAAAGCGAAGATATTCCTTAAGAAATATATGGGAATCAATTCCTTTTATGAAAACTATAATCTGATTTAGCCATTGATGGTCTGTGTTATTTATTGTTAAAATGATCGCACAGGGGAATATTTGACTGTTATCCGTTGTCAATAAACCAGAATTAACACTGATCAACAAAGAAATGAAAAAGAAGATCATAATTTTTTCATCCATTTTTCTTGCTCTTATCGCTTTGTTTGTATTCAATAAGATGACTTCAGGCAAAGGTGAGACAGAATTATTTTCCGAGGTGAAACGGGGAATGTTCGAAATTACAGTAACAAATTCCGGTGAACTGCTGGCAGAGAAATCTTTTGATATCAAGGGACCGGATATCTTCCAGCAAATGATGCAGCGGGGTCCTGGAGGGGGTGGCAGGAATCAGCCGAATATGCGGATAATGGAGCTGAAAATCCAGGATATCGTTCCTGAAGGGACTATAGTAAACACGGGTGATTACATTGCCCAGCTCGACAGATCATCATATTCAAATACTTTGAAGGATGCCCAGGATCAGCTTAAGACATATGAATCGAATGTTGAGATGAAAATTCTCGATACAGCTGTTACCCTGACAAATCTCAGAGATGAGATCAAGAATCAGAGATATCAGGTTGAAGAGGCAAAAATTACTCTTGATCAGTCTAAATATGAACCTCCGGCCACAATCAGGCAGGCTGAAATAAATCTCGATAAATCAAGAAGAAGCCTGGAGCAGAAGATTAAGTCATATGAGCTTCAGCGTGCAAAGGTATTGTCTGAAATCAAACGTGAAAAGCAAAGGCTTGAACAGCAACAGGAACTGGTTGTGAGTCTCGATGCTTTCCTCAAGGGATTTACAGTAATCGCACCTGCACCGGGAATGGTTATTTACAAAAAGGAAAGGAATGGCTCCAAAAGGAAAGCAGGTTCACAATTGAATCCATTTGATAATGCAATCGCAACACTCCCTGATCTTTCTTCTATGCTGACCAAAATGTATGTTAATGAGATAGAAGTAAGCAAAGTGAAATCCGGCCAGAAAGTAAATATCACCGTTGATGCTTTTCCCAGCAAGGCGTTTTCAGGTCAGATTATTACTGTTGCCAACATAGGTGAACAACTACCCAATTCAGATGCCAAAATGTTCGAGGTGCTTATAAAACTCGATGGCTCCGATCCGGCTCTCAGACCCGGTATGACAACCACAAATAAAATCATAATAAAAACATTTAATGATGTGGTATTTATACCAACGGAATGTGTGCAGGCAGGCATTGACAGTATACCATTTGTTTACGAGAGAAGTCACAGGAAACAATATGTTGTGATCGGTGAGGCAAATGAAAAGAATGTTGTTGTGGAGCAAGGCCTGGAACCAGGCAGCCAGGTATTTCTTATCTCTCCTGAAAATGCAGATAAATACAAAGTAACGGGCGAAGAGCTTATTGCTATTACCCGGGAACGTAATAATGCCAGAAGACTCGAGAACCAGAGACTTACGGCAGCTTCACTCGTGAAAAACAAGATGTGAGCATAAAGCATGGAGCGTTAAGAAATTGTACTTTACGCTCTACGCTTAAGTTCTGCTCTTCGCTTAATTGATCTTCTTGACTCCCATATTCCAGAGCGTGAAGGCATAAATATCCGCATACATTTCAATTGTTTTGCTTACCGGTGTGCCGGCTCCATGGCCAGCCATCGTTTCAATCCTTATCAGAACCGGATTATTGCCTGCCTGTTTTGCCTGGAGTTCTGCAGTGAACTTGAAGGAATGAGCCGGAACCACCCTGTCGTCATGATCGCTTGTTGTAACCAGCGTGGCAGGATATTCAATGCCATTTCTTACATTATGTACAGGAGAGTATTTGTAAATGTATTCGAACATCTCTTTGCTGTCTTCTGAAGTTCCATAATCGTAAGCCCAGCCTGCACCTGCAGTGAATTTATGATATCTGAGCATGTCCATGACACCTACTGCAGGAAGCGCTACTTTCATCAGGTCCGGTCGCTGTGTCATAACTGCTCCCACAAGCAATCCCCCGTTTGAACCTCCCCTCAAGGCCAGGTAATACGGAGAAGTATATTTCTCTGCTATCAGGTATTCGGCTGCTGAAATGAAGTCATCGAAGACATTCTGCTTGTTCATTTTTGTTCCTGCAAGATGCCATTTTTCCCCATATTCACCGCCACCCCTGATATTTGGGACTGCATAAACTCCCCCCATTTCCAGCCATAAAGCGGCTGTAACACTAAAAGCCGGGGTCTGGCTGACATTGAAACCTCCGTAGCCATAAAGCATCGTTGGATTTTTGCCATTCATCTCAATGTCCTTCCTGTGGGTTATCATCATCGGTATCCTGGTTCCGTCTTTGGAATTATAAAATACCTGCCTGGTATCATATTTATCCTTATTAAAAGCAACAACAGGCTCTTTAAAGACTGTTGTTGTCCCGGAGACAGGATCAAGCCTGTAAATTGAAGAAGGAGTTATATAGTTTGTAAATGTGAAATAAACTTCTCTGTCGACCTTTTTTGCATCGAATCCGGCAGCGCTCCCTGCTCCGGGAAGCCCAATTTCTCTTATAAGTTTCCCTGCCAGATCATACTGCTGAACAAAAGAGATCGCATCACGCATGTAGTTAGCAAAAATAAAACCGGCTCCTGCAGAAGGATTCAGTACATTTTCAGTCTCAGGAATGAAATCAGTCCAGTTTTCTGTTCCGGGATCTGCAGCCTCAACAGTTACTATCTTTCTGTTAGGAGCATTCAGGTTTGTCACAATTAATAATCTTGTCCCTTCGTTATCTATTACATAATGTTCCTTGTCGAAATTGTCCACAACTGTAACAAGTTTACTGCCTTTCTTTGTAAGATCCTTAATATAAAGCTCATTACCAGTGGTAGAGACGGCTGCTGTAACGATCAGAAACCTGTTGTCTTCTGTAACATCACCGCTTACATACCGTCTGACGATATCCGATCCGAAAATGACCTGGTCCTCACTTTGCTTTGTTCCAAGCTTGTGGAAATACAACTTGTGATGATCCGTCATTGCAGAAAGCTGACTTCCTTCCGGTTTATCGTAGCTTGAATAATAGAATCCTTCATTTCCCTGCCATGAGAGACCACTGAATTTGATATTTGTAAGTGTATCCTCAATCACTTCCTTCTTAATGGCGTCCATCACAATTACTTTTCTCCAGTCGGAACCACCTTCAGAGATTGAAAATGCCATAAGACTGCCATCCTTTGAAAAATCCATTTCAGCGAGTGATGTTGTACCATCAGCTGAAAATTTATTGGGATCAAGGAAGACTTCAGGTTCGCTCTCACCTTTCTGCCTGTAAATCACCGATTGGTTCTGAAGTCCATCGTTCCTCGAAAAGTAGGTATAGTCACCTTCATTGAAAGGTCTTCCGAATTTTTCATAGTTCCACATTTTTTCCAGCCGTTCCCTTATCTCAGAACGGTATGGGATTTTTTCAAGGTAACTGTATGTCACTTCGTTCTGCTGTTTTACCCAGGCGCCGGTTTCTTCAGACATGTCGTCCTCAAGCCACCTGTACGCATCAGGAACATTTATGCCGAAATAATCATCAGACACTTCGGACTTATTTGTAACGGGGTATTCCATTTTTATTTTTCCCTGGTTATTACAGGAAGTCAGAATCGACATAATCACAACAATCAGAATTAAATTTTTCATATTAGCCGGAGAAGGTTAGTGGATAATTCTCAAAAGTAGTTAAAAATCAACTTTTTTGAAACATAGGATGGTAAATGCTTGTTCATTTTAGCAGATGCTTGTCAGCTTTTCTATTTTGATATTTGATTAAATTTGTGTTTTTAAATATTAAAACATTCCACAATATGAGAAAATTGATTCTGACAATTGTTTTTGTGTTCGCATTCATCGTACTTTCTTCAGCTCAGGATTATAAGACCGGGATTGGCCTGAGAGCAGGTTATCCTGCCGGACTTACAGTAAAACACTTTATAAGTGACAGGGCAGCTCTCGAGGGCATATTCGCCACCCGGTGGAGAGGATTTGTCATTACAGGTTTGTTTGAGGCTCACAGGCAGCTGGCCGATGTCGATAACCTGAACTGGTATTATGGTGTAGGTGCCCATATTGGTTTTTGGAATACTAATAGTTCAATATCCTGGGGTGAAGCCGGAACTGCTTATACAGTGGTAGGGATCGATGGTATTCTCGGACTGGAGTATAATTTTGAAGAAATCCCGATTAATCTCAGCCTTGACTGGAAACCCGCTTTCAACCTGACTGGCTATAGCGGGTTCTGGGGCGATGGTGGAGCCTTCTCGATCAGGTACATCTTCTAACCAACATACCACACTTGGGAGAGTGGGAGTGGGGGAGAGGGGGAGACTTAGATCAGACCAGGAGAACAGAAGACAAGAAGACCAGGAGACCAGAAATAATCATACTAATCGGGGTTATTTCTGGTCTTTTTTTTAAATTTAAGTGTTTGTTGAGCAACCAACCTTTAAATTCTATCATATGAAAAAAACTCTCCTTCTGCTGGTATTATTGATTCCCTCTGTTATGATCTCAGCACAAAACAGGTTTAACGGCCTTGACATGAATATGGGAAATCTATACAGGCTTTCCGATGCAAAAACGCGCTCAATCAGTCCGGAAAACTTTACAGGTGAAAAAGGTAAGGCAGGAATGGCGGATCCTGCTGATAAGGATAAACCTAATGTTGCGAATGCTTTCAATGCCGCAAGAGATCTCGGTAAGGGCTGGAAGGTGAATCCTTACATCAGAATCAATCCGGGGCAGACTATCACTCTCGCTGAGATTGATGGTCCGGGCGCTATTCAGCATATCTGGATGACACCTACGGGAACATGGAGATATTCAATAATCCGTTTTTACTGGGATGGTGAAGCAGAACCATCGATTGAGTGCCCTGTTGGTGATTTTTTTGCATCCGGGTGGGGATCTTATGCGCAGCTTTCTTCGCTTGCGATTTGTGTCAACCCGGGAAGCGCATTTAATTGCTATTGGGCAATGCCTTTCAGAAAGAAATGCAGGATCACAATGGAGAATATAAATGATTCTGACCCGATGACATTGTATTACCAGATTGATTATACCCTTACTGATGTACCTGCAGATGCAGCCTATTTCCATGCACAGTTCAGAAGATCTAATCCTACATCGGGTTCAATACATACAGTTGTTGATGGTATTAAGGGTAAAGGTCATTATGTCGGGGTCTATATGGCATGGGGCGTGAACAACAATGGCTGGTGGGGCGAAGGTGAAATCAAGTTCTTTATGGATGGAGATACTGATTTTCCGACAATTTGCGGTACCGGAACAGAAGATTATTTCTGTGGTTCCTACGATTTTGACACCAGGAAGAAGAATGAAGCAGGAGTGGAGGAGGTTAACTATACAGAGTTTTGCACTCCATATGCCGGGCTTCACCAGGTTATCAGAGGTGATGGTCATTATCAGGTGATGCAGCGATTCGGGCTGTACAGGTGGCATGTGATGGACCCGGTCAGGTTCGAAAAGGATCTGAAAGTTACAATCCAGGATATGGGATGGCATAAAGGCGGCAGATACCTTGCACAACAATCGGATATTGCCTCGACCTGCTTCTGGTACCAGTCCGAACCGCATGCTGCCTTTCCGAAGCTGCCGGAGTGGAGGAAGCTGGAGGTGTATTAGGAAGTGAACAGGTACCTCTTCAAAAAATTGATTTTAAGAACCATGAGACCGTACATAAAAATATGATGCTCATTATCAGGTAATTTGTCATATTCGGATATAGCAATTGTATAAGCCATTATTTTATCAGGTCGCTTTTCATAATGTAATGCAGTAACCTTTAAGAACAGGTAATCAAACAGCTCGACAGGATGCAATGAGGCTCGGCCTTTGAAGAAATAGTCAAGTCCCGGCGGTTCCGGATTCCCGGGATCCGATATATTTTCAGACTCCAACACCCTGTTCTGAAATTCCATAATTCTAATCAGAGGATAATCAGGATGGAGGGCAGCATATTTTTCCAGTTTCTCTTTAAACTTATTGTTGGAAGTATTCCTTAAAAACTTCAGGTCAAGGTAATCTGAAACAGGTAAATCGTTGAATTTTAAACGGAAAGCTTCAAGTTTCTTTTTAGCCTTGCTGCTTTTACGATCCAGGGCTTCATTAACTTCAAGAAAAGATTTCTTGATTAATGAAAGATCAGTCCTGTCTTTGGTTCGAGGTCCAAGCAATTCTTCCGGTATTTCTATTGAAGGGCATACGGTGATATCCAATTCATCCCTGATTTTGTTATAATGTAATTCCACTTCATTCTCATCGCAGATTTCATCAAAGAGTTCAGCTGTAAGTCTGGCAAACTGATCCATTTCAGCTTCAGTGAGTTCTTCTGTTCTTTCCAGGAAGTCTGAATACAGCTTTTTCTTTTCTTCAAAATCAAGACCGCTGAATTCTGAAGATTCATCATCAGTCTCATCCTCATCCTCAAAATCCTCATCATCATTTTCATCATTGTTTGAATCATCAGAATCTGGTTCATCTATTATAATGTAATTTCCCGGACCTGCATATTTCTCGAGCTTCATGATAATCCTTTCAGCTTCAGCTTGAGATTGTTCAGGAGACCTCATAAAAGCAGGCTTTCCGTCGACTCCACATTCTATATCGATGAGTTCTGTCTCATCTGAATCTTCTTCAAGAAAATACTTAGTGATATTGTTAAAGTCTTTATGAGAATGGAAGCCCCATTCACCGCCGTATTCAAATGAAGCATATATTATATTATGAGCAAGCTCATAAGGTATTTTAATTGTATCCTGTTGTTCAGAGATCTTCTTTTTTAAATCATCGTAATCTGAGGATGATATATTAAAATACCAGTATGTGTCTTTTACTCCCTGGCAGAACAGGTCCGCGAGATACAGGCAAACGCTGACATTCCCGTTAGAGTGCCGCCGGCTCACAATGATATTGGCTATCTTAGCTTCCTGCCATTCTGAATTTATGAGACATTCTGAAATTGATAATAACCGGGATCTATGCCGGATATAGTTTTCCGGGCTTATCATTTGGATAACTTTTCCTTTTCGTGATTTTGCCATTCTGATTAAATTATAAAGTTAAGTTACAGTTCGTCATTCTACAGGCATGTTTATTAATCCAGCCTGACAAGATTCCTTAGTTCCGGATCACTAAGATTCCCGAGCCAGGTTTCACCGGAAGTAACAGTCAGGTCGGCAAGATACCGTTTCTCCTTTATCATGTTATCGATCTTCTCCTCGATCGTGCCTTTGTTAATGAGCCTGTATACCTGCACATTTTTTTTCTGGCCAATTCGATAAGCCCTGTCTGTTGCCTGTGTCTCCACCGCGGGATTCCACCAGAGATCGTAATGGATTACATGATTGGCCGATGTGAGATTCAAACCTGTACCCCCGGCTTTGAGCGAAAGTATATATACCTGGTTATGTCCGTTCTGAAACCTTTCTGTCATCATGTCCCTTTGCTTGCGTGAGCAGCCTCCATGAAGAAATAGTGGAGCGATTCCGGTAACATGGCTTATAATAATTGAAAGCAAATCTCCCATTTCCCGGAATTGTGTAAACACGATAACCTTTTCACCTGAATCTGTGATATTCTTTATAAGCTCAGCCATAAGCTGGCTTTTTCCTGATAGTTCCGGTTCCTTCCCTCCCTGCCTGAGGTAATGATAGGGGTGGTTACCTGTCTGTTTAAGCGCGATCATTAGTTTTAAAACCAGCCCCCTCCGTTCTATGCCTTCCGATCGTTCTATTTGCGATATTGTCTGATCAACAATACTCTGATACAATGCAGCCTGTTCTGCTGTAAGTGAAGTATAGTGGTTTCTCTCTACTTTATCGGGAAGATCGGAAATAATACTTTTATCTGTTTTCACTCTCCTGAGAAGGAATGGGGAAGTAATTCTTTTAAACTGCTCGATCCGGTCGGTATTATGGTTATAATGAATTGGTTTCGCGAATTCTTCGTTAAAGGTATTGAATGATCCAAGATATCCTTTATTAACAAAATCGAAAATGCTCCAGTAGTCGCTAAGCCTGTTTTCCACGGGTGTACCGCTCATGGCAACACGAATCTCTGCCTTTATTTTCTTAATGGCTTTGGTTTGCTCTGTCAGATGATTTTTGATGTTCTGAGCTTCGTCAACAATAAGCAGCTTCCATTTTGACTTTTCAAATATGCTTGTATTGTTGCGGATTAAGCCGTACGAAGAAATTATAATATCAAAGCTGTCAAAATCATTTTTTCTTCCGGTACCATGATACGCATATGCTGAAAGAGAGGGTGCAAACCTTTCAATTTCGTGTTCCCAGTTTGAGATGAGCGTTGTTGGAACCACAATTAAGGCTTTCCCGCTGATCAGAGATCCCTGGTTTTTATAATGTAACAAGAGACAAATGATCTGCAGGGTTTTTCCAAGCCCCATGTCGTCGGCAATAATGCTCCCCATCCCGAGTCCGGCATTTCTTACAAGCCATTCAAATCCTCTTTGTTGATATGGTCTTAGGGTTGCAAGCAGATCTTTGGGCAGTTCAATGGGAGATTCCTTTAGAAGTTCTTTAACCATCTTGATCACCTCAGGTGCAAGACCTGCCTTCATACCGGGTAATTCACCTGTAATCGTTGCCTGCAGAAGCTGGGTTGGTGTCAGCTCTTCATTCCTCTCAAGGTTCTTCTGAAGCGATTTCAATCCATTCTCATCGAGGAATATATATCTGTCCTTTAATTTTATCAGGCCGTGTAATCCTCTGACAAGCTTTAAAAATTCTCTTGCTTCAATCTGGTCGTCGCCAAGTGTCACCTGCCAGTTATATTCCAGAAGCTCTGTAAGCCCAACAAGTGATTTTATTGAAACCTGTTTTTTACCGGATTTATTATTTATCTGAACGAATAGTCTGGGATGAACAAGATTCTTAAGCGACTTTGGCAACAGAACTTTAACTCCCAACAGCTTAACCAGAGGCAGTACATTACTCAGGATCACTGAAAAATCAGGGAGTGATACAACAACGTCTTCCTTACCTTTCGTTGATAAGAGGGCGTTTACCTGAGGCAGATAATTTCCAACAAGACTCATATCCTTAAGAATATCGAGCCGTATGCTGTCGTATTTTTTCAACCGGAAGATATCAGCCAATGACACCGGCGAAGTCATATTTGCTTTGTTTTCCGATACCAGTATCGATAATCCAAACCCGTTCACGACCTCTTCAACCTTTAAGACGGGTGTGAATTTACGTGAGTGTATATTGAAAACACTTAGCCATTGGTTTATACTCAGGGGAATACGTTCAGTTTCAAAGCTGTCGAATCCACGCGCGTAACCATTTATGAAAAGACGGGCCACCTCCTGTTCAAGTCGCTTATCATCCCATAAAGCAGGTCCTCTGCCGGTGTTGAAGCTCTCTTTCATGAAATGACCGAGAAAGACACTGCTTAATATCATTTCCTGATTTTCTATTCCTCTTACTGAAGGCTTTCCTCTTTTTTTGCCCTCTGTTCTGACTTCAACAATTCTGGTGTGCGATCCGGCAAGTTTTTCGAAGACCGACCTTACTTCATCACAGAATGTAGCAGGAAGGTATTTGAGAAGATAATGATCTTTACCTGCTTTCCACAAACGCGGGTAATAAAGCTTATTTGAAGCAAGCTGAAGGCTGACAAGATAGATCTTATGCAGACATATCCATGATGCATCACAAAATTCAAGCTCTTTATCCTCAATGCCTGAAAGTATCGACACCAGCATTTCAATTGAAACCTGAATTGTTGAACTCTCATTTGAGATTTCAGCGGCACAAATTGACAGGCTTTTGTCGAATACCGCGACTACCTTGCTTTCACGGTATAATTTCCCGCAATCAATTTTAATATCAGGGTTTTTAATCTTCCCGGCAAGAGAGGCAGAAGCATTTTGTAATAACTTTTTGAAATCAACCTGACTGAAAACAGTGACAGGGGAAAGTAATGCCAGAATATCAGGGGGACTTGCAGACAGTCCAGACAGATCAATGTTTATAAGCTTACGCGCATCTAACGTGATCCCTGTTTCAGTTTTATTATTTTCGGGCAGCAGAAGCGAATCGATTGCTTCAATTTCTGTTGCCGTTTGAGCCTGATCGTCAGTTGTGAATTGCTCAAGAAGATCTATGCCATGAAGATTGAAAAGAATGAAAGGGTTTTTATCGATTTCATTAGCAACAAGGTACAGTACGGCAGCCAGGTGCTTGCATGGCACTGCCCAGTCTGGACAGCTGCATCTCATTCCGAAGTCCTTCCACGTTCCTGGGAAAATATGAATACCTTCTTTCAGGGCCAGGGTATCAAGACTGGAATCGAGTTCCCTGTTAAGCAGCCTGGAGAGGAGCTGCGGATTATCCCTGATAATGCCGGTTAAAACTACATTTTGTTTCGCGGTAAAAACTGGTATTGTAATTTCAACATCATAAGGTCTGGGTCTGCTGCCTTTTACCTTAGCAGATATCTTGTTTCCTTCGATAGCTATCTTTGAAACCGCCCCCTTACCGGCATAATTTCTTCCCCTTGGCAGGCGGTTGCTGAAATCTATGCGTGTGAGCGAATTGAGCCATTGCTGTCCCCACCAGGTAATTCCGTATTTTGCCATTGAAAGGTTTTGTTCTCAAAAATATATTTTTTTAAGATATGTAATATTTCAGCCTTGCACTTATCCGGTTCAATCATCATTTCTCACTCAGCGGAGCCGAACCGTTCACTGAGCGTTTCATCCTGCGGCGCTGAGATGAGCCGAACCGTTCACTGAGCGGAGCCGAAGTGAACGTTCATAAGAATCAATTGTTTTAATTACAAATAGAGGATCTATGCCTGGAATAAAGCCAAAAACAATTGAGGAATATATTGAGAATGCACCTGCTGAGGCGATGGAGAAATCGGAGCTTTTGAACATGGCAAAGACACAATAAAGTTTCCCTACAACAAGCCTTGACCTGTTGAACTGATCAAGATGATTGCCGCCTTCAGGGTATGGGATGTGAATGAAAATGATGCCAAATGGATGTATTGACAACCGTGCACTGCTGCTTGTAATGAATGGTTATTAAAATTCAGGATTATTATTCAAAAAAGGTGTCATCTCTCCATTTTAAAGGATTATTTCTAATGTATTCCGATATTCTAACAAAGGTTTTCTCATCATGGATAATTGTATCATAAAAACGTGGTTGCCACGAAAAATCAGGTTCAATTTTCCGGGCATGTATCGTACAAATCCGTTTATATTGATTGATAATAACACCCAATGTGCCGGATTTCCATTTTTTGGCATTTGTTGAAATTGATGTAGAGACGCCCAATTTGGGCGTCTCTACGGATGTCCGCATATTGGACGTATCAACCGAGACGCCCAATTTGGGCGTCTTTACGGATGTCCGCATATTGGACGTATCAACCGAGACGCCCAATTTGGGCGTCTCTACGGAAATTACCGATTTGGATGTTTCAACAGATTTATCAATGATTATAATTCCATGTATATGGTCGGGCATGACGATGAATGCATCCAATTTTACATAATGAAAATGTTGGGGTATATCATACCAAAATTTTGCGGCAATCGATCCGATCGCCGACAATTGCATATTTCCATTGGTAATAATCCCAAAATACCGTTGCCGGTCTTTGCAACAGATCGTAATAAAATATGCTGCATTCCGGCTATAATCCCATGCAGACTGCCTCGACGATGGGATACGATATTTATTATTAAATTTTTCTGCCACTTTACATTGCCTTCACCCACAAGTTAATAATAAATTTCCAGATGAGGTCTCATTTTTTTCATCAGACTATGGTTGTGGAATTGCTTGATCAAATATGTCAGAAGGATCCACTTAGTTGTAAAAACCAAAAAGACCTTGCAGAACAAGTCTGCAAGGCCTTTTTTAAATCCCGGATCAGATCCGGAGTTACCTGGTAATAATAATTGTCTTAATCGCCTGTCCGTCAGCTCCTGTAAACCTGAGGTAGTAGATGCCTGCCGGCAGCATGCCGAGTTCAAACGGCAGCACTGTCTGATCTTTAATTATGACATTGTGTATTTCATGAACTTTGTTCCCTGAAGAATTGAATACCAGAATGTCTATTGTTTTCTCGTCTTCTGTTTTAATTGTTACAGTGAAATCGCCCTTGGATGGAACCGGGTAGATAGCTATATCAGTATTCTTCAGTCCTTTTTCGGGAAGAAGAACATCAACCACATTCGACCTTAATGAGATGCAGCCATTAAGTGTTACTAGGGTGAAGTAGCTGCCGTTTTCCAGAGGAATGTATTTGTCATTTGTTGCATCGGTCAATGGATTTTCTGCAAGATACCACTGGTTACCGATAAGGGCATTACTTGAAAGTACACCGTCAGCGAGGCTTATGACTGGAGTAAGTGGTTTCGGCTTCACTGTTACCCTGAACTCAGGCGAAACTGCGCCTGTTCCGCAACTCTTTGAGCCTTGTACAGTAATGAAACCTGACTCTGCATTTTCCGAGAAATTCACTGTAATGGTATTTGAATCATTACCACTCACAATTGTTGCACCTGACGGTACTGTCCAGATGTAATGGACTGCATTCTTTATCAGAGGCACACTGTAAACAACTGCCTTTGTTCCCTGGCAAACTTCATTCTGACCCGTTATATTTCCGGCGGGATCAGGCATAGGTTTGACAATGATATTCAAATCCGGAGATACTTCACCTGTTCCGCAAACCTTCCAGCCCTGGACAGTGATCACACCTGATTCAGCATTTTCAGAGAAATCAACAGTTATACTATTGGTGTCATCACCGCTGACAATTGTAGCTCCTGTAGGAACTGTCCATTTATAATGGACCGCGTTCGGGATAACAGCTACAGTATAGACAACACCTCTCGCTCCCGGACAAACGTATGTCTCTCCTGATATCACACCTGCCGGGCCGGGAAGCTGCCTTACTGTTATATAAAGTTCTCTTGCCGGGCTTGTTCCGCAGTTATTGACTGCGGCGACAGATAGTATTCCGGAGGTAGCAGTCGGTGAGAAGCTGATACTCACAGAATTTCCGCTGCCTGAGATTGTTGCACCCTGACCGCTGAAACTCCAGAGATAAGTAACTGAATTTTCAAACGGAACTGCATAGGTTGCAGCTGTTCCGGCACACATATAGGTTGTTGATTCTGTAAACTCTCCAGGTTGAGCTGGTTGATCGCCATCCTGAGCTTTCAACGTCACATAAGCAGAAACAGAAACACATCCTGCTGTTGTTTTAACTGTGATGCCATAAGTTCCCGGCAATACACCAGTGAACACACCCGATGTGTTTGTGTAGTTGTCGTAATCAATGCTGTAGAAATATCCGTCTTGAGGGGCGGGTGATGTAACTGTTATTGTACCCGTCGAAACATCACAGGTTGGCTGTATTACGGTTACAACAGGTGCCGTTGGGGTACGAGGTCCCTCGTGTATAACAACTTCTGTTGCCGGTGAAGTACAACCATTAGCGGTGATCCTGTAGGTGACACTGTACGTTCCGGGAGCGAGATAGGTGAATGCTCCTGTCTGATTTTCGTACGTTACTCCGTCGATACTGAATCTAAGCAATGGGTTCGTGAGATAATCAGGAGATGTTACATGGATCTCACCATATTCCAAATCGCATTCAGGCTCGAAGTCCACTACGACCACAGGCGCAACTAATATTTCAGGAATATCGATTAACGTAACTGATGTTGGAGCAGAAACGCAGCCTGCCTCATTCCTTACTGTTACATTGTAGGTTCCGGGGACAACTCCTGTAAAGATACCCGAGGTATTGGTATAATCCGAACCATTTATGCTATAGAAGACACCATCAGCAGGAACCGGCGATGTTACTGAAATGGTTCCGGTTGATACATCACAGGTTGGCTGAATGACATCCACGATTGGAACGGAAGGGGCTTCCGGAACGGAATTAACAGTGACAGGAGTTGCATACGATACGCATCCCTGAGGACTGACCACACTGATATAATATACCCCAGGAGCGAGTCCAGTGAACACACCGGTTGTATTAGTTACCAGTTCCTGCTGATTATAAGCGTACTGGAATATCCAGCCAGGAGCAGGAACTGGTGAAGTCACAGTTATTATGCCAGTTCCTGTTTCACATGTTGGCTGGGCGATAACACTGGCAAGAGGAGCTTCCGGAGTTACTGGAGGCTCATTAACTGTAACAAGGGCAGGAGTTGAAACACAGCCCGTACCATCCTTGTAGGTAATGTTATATGTTCCGGGGACTACACTATTAAATACGCCTGAAGTGTTTGCGTAAGTTACACCATCGAGACTGAAAGTGATCCCGGGACCGGGTGCAGGGGATGAAACAACAATGATTCCTACATTTGTTTCACATCCCGGTTGTTCGTCAACCCTGGCAACAGGTGCGGCAGGTGTCTCGGGAGCAGCATTGACTGTCACTGAAGTCGGAGCAGAGACGCATCCTGCGGCATTCTTAACAGTCACCTGGTATGTTCCTGCAACAACACCTGAGAAGATACCCGATGTATTGGTATATGTCACTCCGTCGATGCTGTAGGTTATGCCTGCACCAGGAACCGGTGAAGTCACAGTTATTGTACCTGTGGCAACCTCACATGTAGGCTGAGCAGTCACACTTGCAGCAGGAGCGGCAGGTGTCTCCGGAGCAGCATTGACTGTTACTGAAGCAGGAGCAGAGACGCATCCTGCGGAATTCTTAACAGTTACCTGGTAAGTTCCTGCAATAACACCTGAGAATACGCCCGATGTATTGGTGTATGTTACACCGTCGATGCTGTAGGTTATACCTGCAGCAGGAACTGGTGAGGTCACAGTTATTGTACCCGTGGCAATCTCACATGTAGGCTGAGCTGTGACACTTGCAACCGGCGCAGCAGGTGTCTCAGGAGCGGCATTGACTGTTACTGAAGTCGGAGCGGAGACGCATCCTGCAGCATTCCTGACGGTTACCTGGTAAGTTCCTGCGACAACACCTGAGAATACACCTGTTGTATTGGTATATGTCACTCCATCGATGCTGTAGGTTATTCCTGCAGCAGGAACCGGTGAAGTCACAGTTATTGTACCTGTGGCAACCTCGCATGTAGGCTGAGCTGTAACACTTGCAACCGGTGCGGCAGGTGTCTCGGGAGCAGCGTTGACTGTGACTGGTGTCGGAGCGGAGACGCATCCTGCAGCATTCCTGACGGTTACCTGGTAAGTTCCTGCGACAACGCCTGAGAAGATACCCGATGTATTGGTATATGTCACTCCGTCGATGCTGTAGGATATGCCTGCAGCAGGAACGGGTGAAGTGACAGTTATTGTGGCTGTGGCAACCTCGCATGTAGGCTGTGAAGTTGCACTTGCAACAGGCGCTTCAGGTGTTACCGGCGCTGAATTAATTGTCAGCGTTATTGGATTAGACAAACAACCTCCTGAGGATCTCACATCATATGTATCCGGTGATAAATCCGTAAAAATTCCTGTTGTGTTGGTGTATTGAGGTCCGGGATATCCTGAGTATGTATATCCTGAGACTATATATGTCAGACCCGGGGCTGGTACAGGTGAAGTGATCGTAATTGTTCCATTAGGTACATCACATGCCGGCTGCTGGGTTACACTTGCAACTGGAGGAGTGTCGGAGTATACAACTATTTCAACCGGGGTAGCATCAGATATACATCCTTCAGCATTCTTAAATGTTACGTAGTATGTGGCTGATGGAATGTTACGGAGTGTAAATAAGCCTGATGTATTGGTGTAATCCACTCCATCGATACTGTAAGTGATACCGCCTGCAGGAGAAGGTTGAGTTACTCGTATCACAGCCAAATTACATTCTGGATCAGGTACCTGTGAGGCAACAGGAGCGGCAGGTATCTCAGGAGCGGCATTGACTGTTACTGAAGTCGGAGCAGAGACGCATCCTGCAGCATTCCTGACAGTCACCTGGTATGTTCCTGCAACAACACCTGAGAAGATACCCGATGTATTGGTATATGTCACTCCATCGATGCTGTAGGTTATTCCTGCAGCAGGAACCGGTGAAGTCACAGTTATTGTACCTGTAGCAACCTCGCATGTAGGCTGTGAAGTTACACTTGCAACTGGTGCGGCAGGTGTCTCGGGAGCAGCATTGACTGTCACTGGTGTCGGAGCAGAGACGCATCCTGCAGCATTCTTAACAGTTACATGATATGTTCCTGCGACAACACCTGAGAAGACGCCTGATGTATTGGTATATGTCACTCCGTCGATGCTGTAGGTTATACCTGCAGCAGGAACTGGTGAGGTCACAGTTATCGTACCTGTTGCAACCTCGCATGTAGGCTGTGAAGTAACACTTGCAACAGGAGCGGCGGGTGTTTCGGGAGCGGCATTGACTGTTACGGCTGTCGGAGCAGAGACGCATCCTGCAGCATTCTTAACAGTCACCTGGTATGTTCCTGCAACAACACCTGAGAAGACACCCGATGTATTGGTATATGTCACTCCGTCGATGCTGTAGGTTATTCCTGCAGCAGGAACGGGTGAAGTCACAGTTATTGTACCTGTAGCAACCTCACATGTAGGCTGAGCGGTAACACTTGCCAGAGGAGCGGCAGGTGTCTCGGGAGCAGCATTGACTGTGACTGGTGTCGGAGCAGAGACGCATCCGGCAGCATTCTTAACAGTTACATTATATGTTCCTGCAACAACACCTGAGAATACACCCGATGTATTGGTATAGTCACACCGTCGATGCTGTAGGTTATGCCTGCAGCAGGAACCGGTGAAGTCACAGTTATTGTACCCGTAGCAACCTCACATGTAGGCTGGCGGTAACACTTGCCAGAGGAGCAGCAGGTGTTTCGGGAGCAGCATTGACTGTTACAGCTGTCGGAGCAGAGACGCATCCTGCAGCATTCTTAACAGTCACCTGGTATGTTCCTGCAACAACACCTGAGAATACACCTGTTGTATTGGTATAGTCAACACCGTCGATGCTGTAGGTTATTCCTGCAGCAGGAACCGGTGAAGTCACAGTTATCGTACCGGTAGCAACTTCACATGTAGGCTGGGCGGTAACACTTGCCATTGGAGCGGCAGGTGTTTCGGGAGCAGCATTGACTGTTACAGGTGTCGGAGCAGAGACGCATCCTGCAGCATTCTTAACAGTTACCTGGTAAGTTCCTGCAACAACACCTGAGAAGATACCCGATGTATTGGTATATGTCACTCCGTCGATGCTGTAGGTTATGCCTGCAGCAGGAACGGGTGAGGTCACAGTTATTGTACCCGTGGCAATCTCACATGTAGGCTGAGCTGTGACACTTGCAACCGGTGCGGCAGGTGTTTCGGGAGCAGCATTGACTGTTACGGCTGTCGGAGCAGAGACGCATCCTGCAGCATTCTTAACAGTTACCTGGTATGTTCCTGCAACAACACCTGAGAATACACCCGATGTATTGGTATATGTCACTCCGTCGATGCTGTAGGTTATGCCTGCAGCAGGAACCGGTGAAGTCACAGTTATTGTACCTGTTGCGACCTCGCATGTAGGCTGTGAAGTTACACTTGCAACTGGTGCGGCAGGTGTCTCGGGAGCAGCATTGACTGTAACGGCTGTCGGAGCAGAGACGCATCCTGCGGCATTCTTAACAGTCACCTGGTATGTTCCTGCAACAACACCTGAGAATACACCTGTTGTATTTGTATATGTCACTCCGTCGATGCTGTAGGTTATGCCTGCAGCAGGAGCGGTGAAGTCACAGTTATCGTACCTGTAGCAACCTCGCATGTAGGCTGTGAGGTTACACTTGCAACAGGAGCAGCAGGTGTCTCGGGAGCAGCATTGACTGTTACGGCTGTCGGAGCAGAGACGCATCCTGCAGCATTCCTAACAGTTACCTGGTATGTTCCTGCAACAACACCTGAGAATACACCTGTTGTATTGGTATATGTCACTCCATCGATGCTGTAGGTTATTCCTGCAGCAGGAACCGGTGAAGTCACAGTTATTGTTCCTGTGGCAACCTCGCATGTAGGCTGTGAAGTTACACTTGCAACAGGTGCGGCAGGTGTCTCGGGAGCAGCATTGACTGTCACGGGT
Organism: uncultured Bacteroidota bacterium; assembly: GCA_963744745.1. GTDB lineage: Bacteria > Bacteroidota > Bacteroidia > Bacteroidales > VadinHA17 > LD21. Next base: position 85,676 of record CAVUVD010000019.1, read on the forward strand.
GTCGGAGCAGAGACGCATCCTGCAGCATTCCTGACAGTCACCTGGTATGTTCCTGCAACAACACCTGAGAATACACCCGATGTATTGGTGTATGTCACTCCGTCGATGCTGTAGGTTATACCTGCAGCAGGAACTGGTGAAGTTACAGTTATTGTACCTGTGGCAACCTCGCATGTAGGCTGTGAAGTTACACTTGCAACCGGTGCGGCAGGTGTCTCGGGAGCAGCATTGACTGTTACGGGTGTCGGAGCAGAGACGCATCCTGCAGCATTCTTAACAGTCACCTGGTATGTTCCTGCAACAACACCTGAGAATACACCTGTTGTATTGGTATATGTCACTCCGTCGATGCTGTAGGTTATGCCTGCAGCAGGAGCGGTGAAGTCACAGTTATTGTACCTGTGGCAACCTCGCATGTAGGCTGTGAGTCACACTTGCAACAGGAGCAGCAGGTGTCTCGGGAGCAGCATTGACTGTAACGGCTGTCGGAGCAGAGACGCATCCTGCAGCATTCTTAACAGTCACCTGGTATGTTCCTGCAACAACACCTGAGAATACACCTGTTGTATTGGTATATGTCACTCCGTCGATGCTGTAGGTTATGCCTGCAGCAGGCAGCGGTGAAGTCACAGTTATTGTACCTGTGGCAACCTCGCATGTAGGCTGTGAAGTCACACTTGCAACAGGAGCAGCAGGTGTCTCGGGAGCAGTATTGACTGTAACGGCTGTCGGAGCAGAGACGCATCCTGCAGCATTCCTGACAGTCACCTGGTATGTTCCTGCAACAACACCTGAGAATACACCCGTTGTATTGGTATATGTCACTCCGTCGATGCTGTAGGATATTCCTGCAGCAGGAACGGGTGAAGTCACAGTTATTGTGCCTGTTGCGACCTCACATGTAGGCTGAGCTGTAACACTTGCAACCGGTGCGGCAGGTGTCTCGGGAGCAGCATTGACTGTCACGGCTGTCGGAGCAGAAACGCATCCGGCAGCATTCTTAACCGTTACGTTATATGTACCCGGCACAACACCTGTGAAGACACCCGATGTGTTAGTGTAATCAATTCCGTCTATGCTGTATCCGGTCTGTCCAAGAGGAGCTGTCACAGAAATAGTTCCTGTCGGAACAGTGCATGTTGGCTGAACTATTTCTGTTGTAGCAGGAGCCGGCAGAGCATTGACAAGTACTGAATAGACCGAAGGATTAACTGCAGTGCAGTTCCCGTTGCTGTAATTAACAGAAACAGTCTGACTTCCAGCAGTAGTCCAGGTAACAGTGACAGAATTATCGGTACTGGTTCCACCAGCAGTAATCAAACCGCCGGTTGAAACAATCCACTGATAGCCTGTCATTCCAGTATCAGTTGTATAGACAACACCTGTTGTACCTTCGCAAACGGCTGTAAGTCCTGTAATAACGGGTGCCGGTCGTGGATTAACAGTTACAGCGATGGTTCTCGGAACGCTTGTTCCGCAAGTATTGGTTGTAGTCACTGAAAGGTTACCGGAAGTGGCTGTCTCAGAGAAATTGACTGAAGCTGAGTTACCTGAGCCGTTTATGGTGACTCCCGTTCCGCTGTATGACCAGGTGTATGTAACTGCCGGATCGAGAGGTACAGTATAAATGACACCTGATGTGTTCTGGCAGACTGTTGCAGATGAAGCTGTAAAATCTCCAGGTTGCAGAGGAAGCGGGATCATAATGATCGTTGCACTTCCGGTCATCGGTGTTGTACCCGACACATTAGTACCGGTAACAGTATAAATACCAGCAGTTTGATTTCCGAATGAGATAGCGGATCCGGTTCCGTTAACCGGAGCACCTTCAGCAACTCCGTTTTTGAACAGCTGATAAGTGACTCCGACCTGTGAGCCAGCGAGGTCAACAGGAAGACCGGTTCCACCTTCGCAGTAAGATCCACCTCCGATCACAGCATAAGCTGAAGGAGGGCCTGCATTAAGCAATGGATCACAACATACAAGAGCATTTGTGCCCGGTATAATAGCCAGTGGGGTGTTCGTTGTACCGACATATTCCGATAAACGGGTAGCGTAAAGCGGAGCCGCGGCAGAACTTGAAGTAAATACCAGGCCTGCTTTTGAATTGGGCGTCCATGGGACACTGCTTGTCAGGTTAAAGTGGGTAAGCAGTGTTCCGTTCCCTGTTATGGAAATTATAGTACCATTACCGGCTCCCGGAGGTGTGTTGCCTGCAAGACGTATAAGTGTCTGTCCAGGATAGCCAGTAAGTGAGGATACTACTGATGGAGATGCAGTAAACTGTTGTGATGCTAACAATCCGGATCCCGTATTGCTTATTATTGCTGTTATTGTACCGCCTGTATAAGTACCTGAATTGAGCAGGAATCCCAGCTGGACAGAAGCAAGCTGTAATGCCTGTGAAGGTTCTGTATCAAGCAGGTAGACATCAAACTCAATTGTATTGTCTGTCGGTTGCGTCAGATTCAGAATCTGAAGCAGGTAGTCGGTTGATGAAAGCGGATTGACGGTTATTGCAATGGTTCTGGCAATGCTTGTACCGCAAGAATTGCTTGCTGTTACCGATAAAGTACCGGATGTAGCACTGACAGAGAAACTCAATGTTACGGAATTACCTGTTCCGGAGATTGTAACACCTGTTCCTGAATAAGACCATGAATGCGTTACCGAGAGATCAGATGGAACTGTATAAACAACACCGGTTGCTCCCTGATAAACTACTGCAGTTGATGCAATGAAGTTACCGGGTTGTGTCGGCAACATTGTCATGGTTATCACTGCGCTCCCATTCATTGGTGTGCTTCCGGTCAGATTTGTTCCCGTGACTGTATAAGTACCTGTTGTCTGTATGCCAAAGTCAAGGGCTGAACCAGTTCCGTTAACCGGTAATCCGGTTGCAATACCATCTTTGAAAAGCTGGTAGCTTACAGCAGTTTCGGATCCCGAAAGTCCGACCGGGAGTCCGCTGCCTCCCTCACAATATGCTCCTGTTCCTGTTACGGTGAATGCAACAGGTGCCGCAGCGTTCAGCAACGGATTACAGCAAACATTGGCATTTGTACCAGGGATTACAGCAAGGGCTGTGTTAACTCCCCCTATATACTCTGACAACCTGGTGGCATAAAGTGGAAGCGTAGCTGAGCTTGATGTGAATATTAATTCCGGCCTGGTATTGGCGGCAAACCCTGTTGAGCTTGTTAGTACAAAGTGTGTCAGCAATGTACCATTGCCTGCTGTGGAGATAATGGTACCACTACCTGCCCCGGGAGGAGTCTTGCCTGCAAGACGTATAAGGGTCTGACCCGGATATCCCGCAAGGCTTTCTCCTATTGTGGGCGTAGCTGTGAACTGCTGAGCTGCATTCAACCCTGAACCAGTATTATTTATTGACACTGAAAGGGTTCCGCCGGTATAAATTCCAGAGTTAAGGAGGAATCCAAGTTGAACCGATGCAAGTTCAAAAGCGATTGATGGTTCTGTATCTAACAGGTATACATCAAATTCAAGTGTTGTAGGCGATGTCTGCAGCATGTTCATAACCTGTAGCAGATAATCGGACTGAAGCAGGGTGCTTACAGTGATTGCAAGCGTTCTTGCAACGCTGGTTCCACATCCGTTCACTGCAGCAACAGAAAGTGTTCCGGTGGTAGCAGTTGCCGAGAAGCTCACCATTACGGAATTTGATGTACCAGTAACGGTTGCACCCGTTCCACTATAGCTCCAACTGTATGATGTTGCAAGCGGATCAGCAGTAACTGTATATACAACATTAGCCGAACCCTGGTATACTGTTGCAGAAAAGACTGTGAAATCATCGGGCTGTGCCGGTGGTCCGGGTATCGGATTGACTGTCAGAGGTACTGAAGGTGAAACACATCCTGAGGCATTCTTCACAGTGACACTATAATAACCGGGAGCAAGTCCTGCAAACACTCCGGTTGTATTTGTATAATCAACGCCATTTATGCTGAAGTTAATACCTGCATCAGGGACAGGAGAGGTTACTGTAATAGTCCCTGATTGAACATCGCATGAAGGTTGCTGTGTCACACTGGCTATGGGCGCAGGAGGTGTTTCAGGGGCAGCGTTAACAGTCACTGATGTCGGAGCAGAGACGCATCCGGAAGCATTCTTAACCGTGATGTTATATGTTCCGGGAGTAACACCTGTGAATAGACCAGATGTGTTGCTATATATCACTCCATCGAGGCTGTAAGTAATACCTGAAGCAGGAACCGGAGATGATACAGTTATTGTACCGGTAGCCACTGCACAGGTAGGCTGTGATGTTACACTTGCAATGGGAGCAGCAGGAGTTTCCGGTGCAGCATTGACGGTTACCGGTGTCGGAGCTGAGATGCACCCGGCAGCATTCTTAACAGTAACGTTGTATATCCCTGGTACAATACCTGAGAAGACCCCTGTAGTATTTGTGTAGTCAACTCCGTCGATGCTGTAGGTTATACCTGCAGCAGGAGCCGGTGAGGTTATTGTGATATGTACCGGCTGTATCACTGTGCAAGTAGGCTGAGATGGGACACTCGCCAACTGGGGCAGCCGGTGTCTGTGGAGCAGGATTGACGGTCACAGAGATTGGTGCAGAAATACATCCGCTGCCATCTTTATAAGTCACAGCGTATGAGTCCTGATGGAACATTGTTGAAGACACCGGTTGTATTCGTGTATGTGGTGCCATCTATGCTGTAGAATATACCGACAGCAGGAACAGGTGACGATACAGTGATCGTGCCTGTAGCAACTGCACAGGTGGGCTGTGAGGTTACACTTGCTGATGGAGCAGCCGGAGCGCCTGGGCACAGCATTGACAGTAAGAGAAGTTGCAGGCGAGATACATCCGGCAGCATTTTTCACTGTTACATTATATGTTCCGGGAACGACTCCGGTGAAAACACCGGTTGTATTTGTATATGTCACCCCGTCGATGCTGTAGGTTATACCGGCAGCAGGAACAGGTGAAGTTAAAGTTATCGTTCCTGAAGGAATATCACATGTAGGCTGCTGGGTTACGCTTGCAACAGGTGCTGCCGGTGTTTCCGGAGCAGCATTTACTGTCATGGAAGTGGGCGGAGATATACAACCATCAGCATTTTTAACAGTCACACTGTATGTTCCGGGAACAACTCCGGTGAACACTCCTGATGTATTTGTATAGGTCACTCCGTCGATGCTGTAGGTTATGCCTGCAGCAGGTACTGGAGAAGTAACTGTAATACTTCCGGCTGTTTCATTGCAAGCCGGATGAGTGGGAACTGCAACGGGGGCAGCTGGCGTCACTGGTGCAGGATTGACAGTCACAGAGATTGGTGCAGAAATACATCCGCTGCCATCTTTATAAGTCACAGCGTATGAGCCTGATGGAACATTGTTGAAGACACCAGTAGTATTCGTGTATGTGGTGCCATCTATGCTGTAGAATATACCGACTGCAGGAACAGGTGACGATACAGTGATCGTGCCTGTAGCAACTGCACAGGTGGGCTGTGAGGTTACACTTGCTGACGGAGCAACAGGAGCGCCTGGCACAGCATTGACAGTAAGAGAAGTTGCAGGCGAGATACAGCCGGCAGCATTTTTCACTGTTACATTATATGTTCCGGGAACGACTTCGGTGAAAACACCGGTTGTATTGGTATATGTCACCCCGTAGATGCTGTAGGTAATACCGGCAGCAGGAACAGGTGAAGTTACAGTTATCGTTCCTGAAGGAATATCACATGTAGGCTGCTGGGTTACGCTTGCAACAGGTGCTGCCGGTGTTTCCGGAGCAGCATTTACTGTCATGGAAGTGGGCGGAGATATACAACCATCAGCATTTTTAACAGTCACACTGTATGTTCCGGGAACAACTCCGGTGAACACTCCTGATGTATTTGTATAGGTCACTCCGTCGATGCTGTAGGTTATGCCTGCAGCAGGTACTGGAGAAGTAACTGTAATACTTCCGGCTGTTTCATTGCAAGCCGGATGAGTGGGAACTGCAACGGGGGCAGCTGGCGTCACTGGTGCAGGATTGACAGTCACAGAGATTGGTGCAGAAATACATCCGCTGCCATCTTTATAAGTCACAGCGTATGAGCCTGATGGAACATTGTTGAAGACACCAGTAGTATTCGTGTATGTGGTGCCATCTATGCTGTAGAATATACCGACTGCAGGAACAGGTGACGATACAGTGATCGTGCCTGTAGCAACTGCACAGGTTGGCTGTGAGGTTGCACTTGCTGTTGGTGCAGCCGGAGCCCCGGGCACAGCATTGACCGTAACAGGTGTTGCAGGCGAGACGCAGCCGGCAGCATTTTTCACTGTTACATTATATGTTCCGGGAACGACTCCGGTGAAAACACCGGTTGTATTTGTATATGTCACCCCGTCGATACTGTAGGTTATACCGGCAGCAGGAACAGGTGAAGTTACAGTTATCGTCCCTGAAGGAATATCACATGTTGGCTGCAGGGTTACGCTTGCAACAGGTGATGCAGGTACAGTGTTTACAGTTACAGGATATAATGTTGGAGTAACAGCACTGCAATTGCCATTGCTGTAATTAACACTTACTGACTGATTGCCTTCTGTTATCCAGGTAACTGTAACAGTGTTGTCACTAGTGGTTCCGCCTCCGGTTATTGTTCCCCCCGGAGATACAATCCACTGATATCCTGACATGCCGGATTCAGTTGAATAAACAACACCTGATGTCCCTTCGCAGGCCGATGTCAAACCTGTGATAACAGGAACAGGAGTAGTATTTACCGTGATAGCAAGTGTCCTGGCAATGCTGGTTCCACATGTATTAGTAGCAGTAACTGACAGGTTACCCGATGTTGCAGAAACAGAGAATGATACAGTAACAGAGTTTCCTGTGCCATTGATTGTTGCCCCTGTTCCGCTGTAGCTCCAGGTGTATGTTACTGTTGGATCATTAGGAACAGTATAAACAACTCCGGATGCTCCCTGGCAAACAGCAACTGTTGAAGCAGTAAAGTCTCCAGGATGTAATGGAAGCGGATTCATGGTGATAACCGCACTACCGGTCATAGGAGTTGTACCCGATACGTTTGTACCGGTTACAGTGTATGTTCCTGCAGTCTGGTTGCCAAATGATATCGCCGATCCGGTACCTGCAACAGCCGGTCCCGATGCAATTCCATCTATAAATAACTGGTAAGAAACACCTGTCTGCGAACCGGCAAGATCAACAGGCAGTCCGGTTCCTCCTTCACAATAAGCGCCACCTCCAATAACAGCAAATGCTGTGGGTGGCCCCGCATTCAACGGAGGATTGCAACAAACAAGTGCATTTGTACCGGGGACAATGTCCAAAGGAGTATTGGTTGTTCCTATGTATTCAGATATTCGGGTGGCGTACAAAGGGGAGAGGGCAGTGCTTGATGTAAATACAAGGTTTGCCAGAGAAAAGGGAGTCCAGGGAACAGTGCTCGTAAGGGTAAAATGAGTCAGTAAGGTCCCGTTATCGGTTGTGGAAATTATTGTTCCGGCACCGGCTCCCGGGGGTGTATTCCCGGATAATCTTATCAGCGTCTGTCCGGGATAACCTGTTAATGTTGTAACAACTGAAGGAGTGTTTACGAATTGTTGTGCTGGAAGTAATCCGGAACCTGCATTACTTGTAGTTGCCGTTAAAGCTCCTCCGGTATAGATATCAGAGGTTAGTAAAAAGCCAAGCTGAATTGATGCCAGCTGAAAAGCTATTGAAGGTTCAGTGTCCTTAAGATATACGTCAAATTCAATAGTATTATCTGTCAGTTGAGTCAGATTCAGGACCTGAAGCTGATAATCTGAAACTGAAATTGAACTTACTGTAATTGAGAGGGTCCTTGCCACTGAAGATCCGCATGCATTATTTGCTGTGACAGAGAGAATTCCTGAAGTGGCTGACGGAGAAAAATTGATCGTAATTGAATTGGTAGTACCGGAAAATGTTGCACCTGTTCCTGAGTAAGTCCAGGTATATGATGTTGCTCCTGCAACGATGGGTACTGTGTATACAACTCCGGAGGTACCCTGATAAACAACAGGGGAAGAGACTGTAAAATCTGCCGGCTGCACGGGAGGCGGAGTTTCTGTGATGATAGCTGAACCGGTCATCGGTGCGGTTGTGGAACCAATAGTACCGGTAACAGTATATGTACCCACAGTCTGATTCCCAAAAGAAAGTGGAGAACCAGTGCCGGGAACAGGTGATCCTGAGGGAATTCCGTCCTTCAGCAGCTGATATGTTGCTCCTGCCTCGGAGCCGGAAAGACCGACAGGCAGTCCAACGCCACCCTGGCAATAAGATCCTGTGCCGGTAACACTGAAAGTTACAGGTGCTGCTGCATTAAGTGCAGGATTACAACATATCAGTGCATTCACCCCGGGAGTTACCGTCATCGGTGTGTTGACCGGTGTGGTGCCTACTAATATATACTGGGAAACCCTTGTCGCATATAAAGGATTCACAGCACTGCCTGAGGTGAACTCCAGGTCTGGTGTCTGGTTTGCAACCCAGGCAACTGAATTTGTAAGAACAAAATGTGTAACTGGTGTACCGTCACCTGTTGTTGAAATTATGGTTCCGCCGCCGTATCCCGGAGTGGGTCTGCCCGCAAGCCGAATCAGTGTTTTTCCGGGATAGCCGGCGAGCGTACTGACTACACTGGGAGACGCAGTGAATTGCTGAAGAGCATTGAGCCCGGAACCTGTATTATTTATTGTGGCTGTAAGTGTTCCACCTGAATAAATTCCGGAATTAAGAAGAAATCCAAGCTGAATTGATCCCAGCTCGAATTGCTGGGCAGCATCCGTATCGAGCAGGTAAACATCAAATTCAATTGTTCTGTCAGTCGGTTGAGTAAGGTTTCTGACTTGAATATTGAAATCATTTTGATTTGCAGATACCCTGGTAGCTGCAAGTAAGAGCAATGATGCCGTCAGCATCATTGCCCTGATTAAGCCAAGCCTAAACTTTTTCATATAATATTGCTCTTTTTACTTTAAAATTTTTTACGGATGCTGTGTTCCTACATAATTTGCGCTGTTGTTGTCGATGAAGATCATGTCAGCAGTGTCGACAGAACCGTCGCCGTTAACATCCGATGCCAGGTAACCTGTTGCATAGTTGAATGAGTCATTGTCTACCGGGATCATATCGCCGGTATCCACAGTGCCGTCCTGGTTTACATCACCTGTGAATATCACCGCTGTGCCGCTGATCAGTTTCAGGTTATCACCGAAGGCTTTTGTCACACCGGTTGTGAAATCATGACTGATCACACTTCCTGCAAATGATAATGCAGTGGGGGTAGTCGTCTCAATGCTGTTCCTGTGCTTTATTGTCACATAATAAGTTGCGTTCAGGCTGACAGGAAGAGTCAATGACAGGCTTCCGTCGGTTGCAAGGGCTGCATCATTCACCGTATGGACAATTGTAGCATATGTTGCAGCATCGTGCAATTCAACAGTTATATGATCAGCAACCCCGGCAGACCAGTGAGGGCCGAGACCATCAGCTGCCTGGTTCATTGCTCCTGATCCGTTATAGAGACCTTCAAGGAACAATTTCAGATTAAGCGTTTTTACAGGAATACCAAATTCATAGGCTCCAATATCCGGTGTTGTAGAACTTCGTGCAGTCCCAAGGATGTCTGTTGTGACGGATGCAATTGGTGCCCCATGATTATCGAGATTAGCCGATCCTGGATTAGCAATGTCCGGAGTCAGATCAGTTGGTGAGGTATAACCGGGATTTGCTGACACAGAAGCAGCATCAAGTGAAGTTGCCGTCTGCCATTCGGTCAGAGTTGCATAAGTTGTGGTTCCGACCTTTGCGAAAACACTGTTGAGCCCGTCAAGGAAAATCAGGTTGTTGTCTGATATAAGATTAGTCAGACTGCTTACCGAGATGCCATAGATTTTATAATTGGGGTTTACTGCCGCAAAGGCTCTTGGTATATAGATCGAATTGTTTTTGAAATTGACTGTCCCATTCGTCTTGTATAATCCTGCGGTATTACCGGTTGTAACACCTGTTCCCCCGATATAGACTGAGTTGTGGTAAATATTGCTTGTGCCGGATCCTTCCATCTGGAATGCATAGAGCTGATATGAAGCTGTATTAGTGATAGTTGCATCAAGGTAAATGACATTATTATAGATGTTCAGGACATCAGTCGCCAGGCCGGACCTATAGTAAAGGGCTGCGGTCCATACACCTAACCCTGTGCCTGACCTGATATCATGGATCCTGTTATTGAAGATATTTGTAGTCCCCGCTTCATTATAGATATATATTCCGGTTGAATAATTGCCTGCGGCAGTCTGATAAATATCATTATTGGATATAGTGAAATTTCGGTAACCCCTGTCTATATGGATGCCATATTGACTGAAGTTTCTGATTATATTATTATTAATATTATTATTAAGTCCGGTTGTTGAAACCCATGAGCCGAAATAGACCATACCTTCTATTATATTGTAACTTATCGTATTATTGCTGCAGTTTACCGGGAACGTTCCTGAAGCATCTGTTGAGGTTATACCTGCTCCGGTCAGTTTGAGCCTGGTGAAAGTATTATTACTAGCACCGTAATAGAATTGGAGGCCTCCCAGAATTTCCAAAGAATTGCTGCCATTGTTCAATCCATCGAGAGTCACACCTTTGACTCCATTGAATCGCAAACCAGATGGGGCGAGATTGAGAGTTCGTACTCCCACAGGATTTATTGTTATCGTGAACGGACCACCAGGGCCATTTGCCCAGGCATTAAGAGGGATTGCTCCTGTTTCGGTCAGGTCGGAGATAATATTGATAGTCAGGTTTCCTGTTAAAGACCCTGCGTTGATTAGCTCGAAAAGCCCACCTGCGAGCGTAAGAGAAGAATAATCGCCTCCTGTTCCAACGGTTTTGGTACCTGACAATGAAGGGCCAAGGATATATGTCGAGGAAGTTGGCGGAGTTGTAATAGTATTGACATCAGTTGCCACCACACCCGCTGGAAGGGACGCAATATTAGGCACACCGGTTGTTGTGGACTGGTCCTGGGCAATGAAGAAGTAATTGATCAGATCGCCCTCAGCAACTCCACCGGGTATCAGGGAGTGATCAACAGTAAATTCCCATGTGCCGCTGGCGCTTGTACCGGCTGTAAGAACTCCTGCCGTTGAGACATAAGATGCATCTGTGGATTTTTTAAAATATATCCTTGGAATCAGGCTACCTGTTATGGGCACGCCTGTTCTTGAATCGGCTATCGTCTTGCTTATAACCCTGTTGGCAGTTCCTCCTGTATTAGGAATTGTCCCGGCTGAAATTGTCGGACCTGCTTTGTCCGTGGTGAAGCTGAACCTGGAGTATCCATTATATGCAAGAGTATTTGTTGCCGAGGTTGTATACGATGCTGTTGCTGTCGTGGTTCCGGTTATGGTAACACTGGCAAAATCATTTGTAGCCACACCAATACCAATCGTATAGCCATTGGCGTTCGCCCCTGGTCCGGGCCAGCCTGTATTAAAATTTATATTACCGGATGTTTCATAAAGATGGCACTGGATGGCAGTGTTAGCAGCTCCTCCTGCATTTTTAGGTATGGTTACGAACCATTCCACAATAAGGATCCTGTTTGGCGCTGTGCCATTAACTGAATACTTTACATATCCGTTGGTTCCTGTAGCAAGATCATCCCAGTATGGAGCCAGCTTCGGCAAAGTTGTGGCTGATGCCATATTGTTGCTCACATCTGATCCGGAAATCTGAGTGCTCCCCAGCTTAAGCAGCCCGTTTTCGCTCACGGAGAACTGTGTGTACTGTGTTCCTGCAAACCAGAATGTAAATCCGATGTCGGTCACTGCTGAAGCGACATTATCGGAATTTGCACCAATAAGCTCGACTGGTGAGGTCAAAGTAGTGTTCGAAAATCCACTTCTTGAAAATGCATAAGTGCTTGCTGAAATCAATGTCTGTGCCTGCAATGATGCGTTAACAGTAATCAGAAAAGGAATAACGAACAGAATTTTCGACAGATAGCTGAATCCGTTCTTTCCGGCATTTAGATCTTTCATTAGATTGATATAGTTAAGTTGTTTTAAACAATTCATTACGGATGCTGTGTTCCGACATAATTTGCACTGTTATTATCGATGAAGATCATATCGGCCGTATCGACAGATCCGTCGCCGTTTACATCAGATGCCAGGTAACCTGTTGCATAGTTGAATGAGTCATTGTCTACCGGGATCATATCGCCGGTATCCACGGTGCCGTCCTGGTTTACATCACCTGTAAATATCACTGTGACACCACTGATGAGTTTCAGGTTATCGCCAAAAGCTTTTACCACACCGGTGGTGAAATCATGGCTGATCACACTCCCCGCAAATGATAATGCAGCGGGTGTGGTAGTCTCGATGCTGTTCCTGTGTTTAATTGTTACAAAGTAACTTGCGTTCAGGCTGACAGGAAGAGTCAATGACAAGGTTCCGTCGGTTGCAAGGACTGCATCATTAACCGTATGGACAATGGTAGCATATGTTGCAGCATCGTGCAGTTCAACAGTTATATGATCAGCAACCCCGGCAGGCCAGTGAGGGCCGAGACCATCAGCTGCCTGGTTCATTGCTCCGGCCCCAGTATAAAGCCCTTCAAGGAAAAACTTCAGGTTGAGAGTTTTTATAGGAATACTGAATTCATAAGCTCCAATATCGGGTGTTGCAGCGCTTCTTGTATTGCCCAGAATGTCGGTTGTGACTGAAGCTATCGGAACTCCATTGTTATCCAGATTGGCTGAATTCGGGTTGGCAATGTCGGGCATCAGATCTGTGCCAGATGTGTAACCGGGATTTCCTGAAACTGAATTGGAATCCTGGCCTGATGCTGTTTGCCATGCAGCCAGGTCGGTATAGTCAGCTGTAAGATAACGACCGAAGATTCCGCCGGGATTTACATAAATATCGTTGTTATCAGATACTAAATAATTACCATAGTAATATCCCACTCCGTAATGTTTTCCGGTTCCTCCGGTTCTTGCATTATAGATGGCATTATTCTTAACAGTATGCTTACTGAGATAATTGCCACCACCGATTTTTAATCCGGTAGATGTTCCGGCGATTATCCCTGTACCTCCTAAATAGATTGAATTATGATATATGTAGACCAGTGGTGTGTAACTGCCATTACCACCAGAAAACCACATACCATTCAGGGTAATATTCGTATTGATTGAAGTCGCATCCAGAGCGATGACATTATTAAAGATATTCAGGATATCATTGGGAGTGTTGTAACTGCTCTGGCCATAGTAAATGCCATTTATGGTCCCTGTACTCGTAGCTGAGGAAGGATTTAAATCATGGATATAATTATTAAACACATTATAAATCCCGGCGCCATAATAAGTGCCCAGAGTAATTCCGTTCAAAGATGTTCCGGAAGGAATCGCATTGTAAATTTCATTGTTTGATACAGTGGTATTGATATATCCATTGCTTAGAGTAATACCCGAGACAGAGAAGTTGATGATTTTATTATTGTCAATAACATTGTCGTATGAATCGTATGTAGTACTTCCATTAAAAGTTATACCATTGGTTGGCACTGATGTACCAGAGGTAATTGTATTGTTTCTAATGGCATTGTTGTAATTAACAAAACCAGAGATCGCAGTTCCAAAAGTAATTACACTACCACCATTAGCGGTAATTGTTGAATTACCAACAATAATATTGTTTGCGCCATTGATGAAATTGATTGCAGTATTCGATGCATGTGTATTTGCAATTGTAAGTGAATTACCTCCGGAGTTCAATCCATCAATGATTAAATTTTTAGCTCCGTTCAGATAGATTAGCCCGGTGGTTGCTGAGGTGCCTGAGACTGTTCTTGCTCCTGAGGGGTTAATTGTAACTGTAAAAGGACCTCCGGGACCTTCGGTCCAGGCCAGTAATGGAATCGTTCCGGTTTCAGATGTTAAATCAGAAATAATATTAACAGTTAGATTCCCGATTAAATTTCCTGCGCTTAATTGTTCAAAGAGACCTCCGGGGTTGGTAAGTGAAGGATAGTCTCCACCGGTACCTACAGTTCTGGTACCTGAAAAATCCATAGGTATAATATATGATGAAGGACTGGCCGGAGGTGTGGTAATTGTATTTACATCAGCTGCCACAACTCCCGCCGGGTTTGATGCCACATTAAACGCCTGATCCTGTGCAACCACATAATAATAGATAACATCACCCTGAACAACACCGCCGACGAGTGAATGGTCAACAGTAAAAGTCCATGTCCCGTTTGCGCTGGTACCTGATGCCAGGACGCCGGGAGTAGATACATATGTACCTCCGACATTCTTTTTATAATAAATACGCGGGAGATAGGCTCCACTGGTTGGAACGCCCTTGCCGGCATCCGTAATTGTTTTAGTTAATATCTTGTTACCGGTTCCGGGAGTATTTGGAATTGTTTGAGCAGAGATAGCAGGCGCTGTAACATCCGGGTTAAAGAAAATATCAAATGGCCCGGTTATAGATTGAGTATTTGCATCATTTGCTGTTCCAAATGCACAAGTAGCAGTAGTTGGACCGGTCATTGTTACGCTGGCAAAATCTGCATCTGAGTTCCCAATACCGATTGAATATCCTCCTGCATTGGTTGGAAGATCACGAAATGACGGGAATGGTGCAGCCGTTGACCCATAATAAAAGCTGATGCCGCCACTGGAGGTCAATCTTACCTGGAATTCCACATTGGCAGCGACAGCAGTGTTTTTTGGTACGGTTAACCTGAAATTAATATACATGGTGCCACTGTAATAGGCATGTTTTACATACCCGTTAGTTCCGGTTGCAAGGTCATCCCAGTATGGGGCAATTTTAATACCCGGGATAGCGGCAGCCATTGCATTTGAAGTTTCATTTCCAGTCAATGGAGTACTTCCAAGGGTCATTAAGCCATTTGAAGTGACTGAAAACTGGGTAAAGGACTGACCCAGAAAATTGAAAGTGAAAGGCAGGGTAATAAGACCGGATGAGGAATTGTCCTGATTTGGTCCTATTACCGTAGTGTATGTTAAACCCAAATCGCCACCATATGTAGTGGTCCCGGTGGAAAATACATAAGAATTACTTACTGTTTTCTGCGCAAACACATTCCCCGTAAAAAAAAGGCTTAATGCAAGTAAGCAGTGAAATGTTTTTGAGCTGAAAATACTTACAAACAATCCTTTCAGACTGCTGAATGATCCATTCTTACCGGCAAAGAGATTTTTCATGATTTATATGTTTTGTTTCATTTTTTCGACATAGATATCCTGTAACCAGCTCACTGGTCTTTTAAGTATTGAGCTAAACGCATGATCTATAGAGATTTTACTGCGCCTCCTGTCGAAGGTGCAGTAAACATGTATCTGTCGAAAAAAGAGTGATTAATAAAGGGTAGACGGAGTAGAATTATTTCATCCTGTACTGTTTACTTTTTCACAATACAAATTTCACCTTACTTTGTCTTAATATGCTTATATAATTCTGAACAAATTTTATATAATTCCTATATCCATGATAGGTAACCCGGAATTGAATTTTCCGGAGTCTTCTGGTGAAATGTTCAGATTCAGGGAATGATCTCCCAGTTTCTTATCACTGCTTCGTTCAATAATTTCTTATCAGGGCTTACACAGATGGCTTTACCCACTGCATTCATCACCGGGAGGTCCGTGATGGAATCACCGTAATAAACTGAACTTCCGGGATCAAAGCTGTTTTTCGTGCAAAATTTTTGCAGCCTTACTGCTTTTTCAGGTCCAAAGCAGAATCTGCCGGCAGGTCTTCCGGTATATATGCCATCGACCGCTTCGAGCTCAGAGCAGACAACATCATCCATTCCCAGATGGTCAGCAATAATTTTGCAAACCGGGTACAATGCTGATGACAATATCACAATTCTTTTTCCCTCACTTCTGTGAACCGTTATTCTTTCAATAATTTCCGGACGTAGTTCGCCTTTAAGGAACATACTGAAAATTTCACCAGAGATTTCTTCCATCCCGGATACTGTCATGCCTCTTAGTCCTTTCGTAAGGTTAGCCATGATCTTTACTGTGTCTCTAAGGTTAAACCTGTGAAGTATAGACATGTAAATACCCTTCGCAAGATCCAACCTTGTAACATATCCTTTTTTCCATGCATACCTGAACATTATCCTTCCGCTGTTCGACCTGATGAGCGTATGGTCGAGATCGAAAAAGGCTGCCGCTTTACGGTTAATACTATCTTTTGAAGAAGTGTTTTCCATCAGGATTATAAATTACAGGAAGTACCCGGGGCAGCGCTTTTATGCTGAACTTCCGGGAGAAGAACAATTCCCCGTCGAGATGATATGGTACTTCATTGGGGAACTCAAGTTCCAGGCTTTCTGTCTGAAAATAATTTACTTTAGGATCCCTGATGTGTTCACCTTCAGGTACTTTAAGAAGCAAACGCAATCTTTGCAAAAAATTCAGACTTCTGATCGAACACACATCGAGCCTGCCGTCGTTTGCGAAAGCCTGGGGGGTAAGTAAAAAACCGCCAGCAAACCTTCGTCCGTTCCCGATTGTATTGATGAAACAATCAATCTCATGTCTTCCCTCTTCCCCGATGAGAATCATTTTCTGTTCTTTATAAAAAAGGAGTGTTTTAAGTATATGCCATATATACTTATGTTTGCCCCCTTTCTTCACCTCACCAGGTTCAGTATAATTTTCAGCAGCGACCATGGCATCGAATCCCAATCCCATGCCATTCATGAAAATTTTACAGTTGCATGACCCTGCATCCATGTGAATAACATTGCACCGGAAAAAGATATCCCAATCGAGTGGTGTGAATCTGCCTGGAAATCCGAGTATCTGTATAAAATCATTACCGGTACCTGCAGGGATCAATCCGGTTGTTACTTCCGGTTTCCCGATCAATGGTCTGGAAATCTCGTTGAAAGTGCCATCGCCTCCGACGCCAATGATATGATCATATCCCAGTTCATAGTACTTTGACGATAATATCTCTGCATGACCGCAATATTCAGTCTGAACGAGATCAGCTGAAATTTCGTACCTGGAGATCATTTTCGTAATCGCGGGTATAAGACTTTTGGCAAATCCGTTCCCTGCAACAGGATTTACAATGAAGATCCATTTGTCTTGTTTTGGGTTTTCCGGCATATGAAAGGAATGATCAGGTGATTTACAGATAAACTGATTCAATAATAGTTTTTACGGTATCGATTATCTCCGTATCGGTCTTTACAATCAACTCCTCATTTTTAATAGGTTTATGGATGAATACATTCAACTCTGAATCAAAATTGATATACGACCTGTTTTTAGGCTTGAGCTGATAAAACCCGTTAAGTGTTACCGGAAGTATCCTGTTGCCGGATGTCCTCAGAACATAAATGAATCCCTTGTAAAAATCATTGATATTCCCATTGAGAGTCCTTGTTCCTTCAGGAAAAATTGCCACAGACTGATACCTGGATTTTTCAACCAACTGCTCCAGCATCTTCCTGGTATTATTTACTGTCGGTTTTGTAAAAGCGACATAATCTGTCATTCTCAGGATTGTTCCGAAAAGAGGTATCCTTAACAGTCTTTCATGTCCGAACCAGGCAACACCGGGAAAGAATGAGATTATTGCAACAATATCGAAAAGGCTTGCATGATTTGCAACCAGAATGTACTTTTCCACCGGATTTATATTCTCCTTACCTATAACACTGAACCTCTTTCCCATCAGGATGAAGACTGATTTTGCCCAGTACTTGATCAGGAATCTGATAGCCGGCTTTAATCCGAACAATCCGAGTGCAAGCACTACAAATACCCCAACGGCGGTATAAAAATACAGTATTGTAAAGAGGAGAGGAGATATTATCCGGTATATCGCTGGGCGCATCAAGCTGATAATTATGACGACTGAAAGTAGCTATTTTTTTGGTTTAATAAAATATATGACTTCTTTTAGGGTTTTTAAGACATCATTTGAACTCTTTTTCATAATTTTAAGCATCCGGTTCACAATATGAATCCAGTTTCCCCGCCGGAAAGGGGCAAGCTATCATACCTTTAAAATAAAATCTATTATGATGAAAAACAATAAAGATCTAAGTCGCAGGAGTTTTATTTCAAATGCCACGATTGCCACCATCGGTACGATAGGTGCAGCAAATCTTTTATCATCATGCTCATCCAAAAACCCGGAAAAAGCGCAACTGGAACCTTTCGTAATCCCCGACAAAGCTCCCGATGGCAAGGTTCTTAGAGCTGGTCTTATAGGTTGCGGAGGCAGGGGAACCGGAGCCGCAATAAATTTCCTCGATGCCGGTCCTAATCTCGAGATTGTAGCCCTGGGTGACGTTTTCAGAGACAGGATCGACCAATGCCGCGCAGAGCTCAAAAAGCAAAAAAATGTCGAAATACCGGAAGAAAAATGTTTTGTGGGATTCGATAACTATGAGAAGGTACTCGATGCAGGCATCGATATTGTCCTGCTGTGTACCCCTCCTCATTTCAGGCCACAGCATATCGAAGCGGCCGTGAAGGCAGGAAAACACATATTTATGGAAAAGCCCGTTGCAGTCGACCCGGTTGGTGCACGAAGTGTAATGGTGAATGTGGAAAGAGCAAAACAACAGGGGATCAGCATGGTCAGCGGAACCATCCGCCGCGTGCAGAAGGATTTCATGGAGACATGGAGGCAGGTTCAGAATGGAATAATAGGCGACATAGTTGGCGCTAACATAATCAGAAACGGGGGCTCACTCTGGGTGATTAAACGCCAGCCTGCCATGTCGGATATGGAATATATGCTACGTAACTGGGCAAACTTCTGCTGGCTTTCCGGAGATCATATAGTTGAACAGTTCATCCATGAAGTCGATGTCATGAACTGGTACATGGGAAAAATCCCGGTAAAAGCAATGGGATGGGGTGGAAGGCAACGAAGGGTAACAGGAGACCAGTATGATTTCTTCAGTGTGGAATATGTTTACGACAATGGTATGCATACTCATTGTGCCGCGCGCCAGATAAGCGGCTGCAGTAATCTTACTCTTCAACATATTGTAGGAAGAGATGGTTATGCAAATGCCAAAGGTATGATTTATAATAATAAAGGTGAAGAGATATGGAAATACCCGCATCCAACCGATGAATCACCGGATAAAACATGGGCGGTTACAGATCCTTACGTCCAGGAACACATTAATCTTGTCACAGGTATAAGAACAGGCAATATCGTTAATGACGGGGAAGCCCAGGTTAACTCAACCCTTATTACGATCATGGGTCGTATGTCAGCCTATACAGGCAAGGATGTCACATGGGAGGAAGTTATGAACTCCGATCTTTATCTCGGTCCGAAAACGTATGATTGGGGACCTGTGCCCGGAATACCAGAAGTTCCTCCTGTAATCGGGGCTGAACCGAAGGTCTGAGATCTGACTTTACAACTTTACAACCTCTACAACCTTTTACAACCCGCCTATGAACCGTAGACAATTCACCCGTAATACAATAATGGCATCAGCCCTAATTTCTGTTGCTCCTTCGCAAACATTCTCATCTCTCAATCCGGTAGAACGAACTTTGAAAAAAGGTATAATGTGGGGTAGCATCGGTGTCGGGAAAACAATTATGGAAAAATTCCAGGCTGCAAAAGATGCCGGATTCCAAGGTGTTGAGGTCATGAGCCATCTTAACAGGGAGGAAGTATTGAATGCCCGGACAGCCACCGGACTTGAAATACCCAGCGTATGCGGAGAAATGCACTGGAAATACCTGCTGTCTGATCCTGATCCTGCTGTCAGGGAAAAGGGAGTTGAAGCTCTCAGGCTATCCTTACAGGATGCAAATGCCTATGGCGCCGATACTGTTCTGCTGGTTCCCGGCAGGGTCACCGAAGATGTGACCTACGATGAATGCTGGACCCGTTCCGTTGAAGAAATAAAAAAAGTTATACCTCTCGCAAAGGAGCTGAAGATTAAAATAGGCATTGAGAATGTCTGGAATAATTTTTTATTAAGTCCGATGGAAGCAGCAACATATGTCGATCAGTTCAGATCGGTATTCGTTGGATTCTATTTCGACTGCGGAAACATACTCAATTATGGATGGCCGGAGCAGTGGATAAAGATCCTGCGGAACAGGATAGCCAAGGTTCATATAAAAGAGTTCAGTAAAAAGCAGGCCGATAGCCAGGGAAGATCTGCCGGGTTCAAAGTCAATCTGCTGGAAGGGGATATTAACTGGGGCAAAGTAATGGCTGCCCTCGACAAGATCGGCTATGGAGGATGGACGACAGTCGAACAACCTGGCGGCGACACACCCGAGGGATTGAAAGAGCTGGCGAGCAGGCTGGGAAAGATTCAGGCAAGCTGATTCCTTCTGCCTCATAAATTGGGATTTGATAGATTGACAACCGTATAAATCCTTCATATGAAATATTTAACCGGAGCTTTGCATGTTGCTCTCATCTGTGTTCTTATTTCCTGTTCGAACATAAAAGAAGAGACAGTAAAGAATGGGCACGAATTTAATGGTAGCTACACCGGTGAGTACCTGAACCGAATTGCCTTTCCAATCGGAGGATTGGGTGCTGGAATGTTTTGTATTGAAGGTACGGGCGCTATTTCCCACATGTCAGTACATAATCGTCCGGAAATTTTCAATGAACCATGTATGTTTGCCGCCATTTCTCTTAAAGGAATTGAGAACAGCTCAAAAATTTTAGAAGGACCCATTCCCGCGTGGAAAAGATTTGGTCAGGACGGTTCAGGAAATGGTTCAGGCGGTTCAACATATGGACTGCCACGATTTTCATCTGCAGAATTTTCATCACGATTTCCATTCTCAACGATAATACTTAATGACCCTGATCTTCCTGTTGAGGTTGAAATAACCGGTTGGAGTCCGTTTATCCCAACTGATCCTGACAATTCGGGGCTTCCTGCAGGTGCAATCGAATACTCTTTCAAAAACACAGGTTCCTCTGATCTTGAGGCGGTTTTTTCGTATAACTCAAGAAACTTCATGAGCGTGAGAGATGGTAAAAGCAAGATCAGACCTGTTCAGGGTGGATTCGTACTTTCTGAGGAAGGAATAAGGGACAAGCCGGGATCAAAGGGCGATTTTGCCATCGTCACAAGCGATGAAATGGTGTCGGTTGATCATTGCTGGTTCAGAGGTGGCTGGTTTGATCCCCTGACAATTACATGGGAGAGCATTATGAGCGGTGAAATACGTAACACTGCACCCGTTGAAAATGGTGCACCGGGAGCTTCACTTTATGTACCCTTTAAACTAAAACCAGGCGAGGAAAAAACTATCAGGATGATGATGACCTGGTATGTTCCTGATTCAGATCTCAGACTGGGAAAGGATTCAGGAGAACCGTTGGATGTTGAGCATGATCCACAGTGTTCCTGCAAGGATCCCTGGTACAAACCCTGGTATTCAGGGAAATTTAAAGATATTGAGGAAGTTACAACTTTCTGGAGGACAAACTATAAAGATCTCAAATCAAAATCAGAACTTTTCAGGGATGCATTCTATAATTCAACTTTGCCTCCAGAAGTGCTGGAGGCTATTGCTGCGAACCTGACTATTCTTAAATCCCCTACAGTATTACGGCAACGCGACGGGAAGTTATGGAGCTGGGAGGGATGCAGCGATAATTCAGGATGTTGTGCGGGGTCGTGCACTCATGTATGGAATTATGCCCAGGCAATTCCGCATCTGTTCCCGGCTCTGGAAAGAACATTGCGTGAAACTGAGTATTTCCCTTCGCAGACCAAAGAAGGTCACCAGACTTTCAGGGCTGCATTGCCTATCCGGCCTGTTGAACCAAATTTTTACGCAGCAGCAGATGGACAGTTGGGAGGTATAATGAAGATGTACCGTGACTGGAGAATCAGTGGTAATAATTCCTGGTTAAGGAAGATGTATCCAAAGGTTGTGGAGAGTATGGAATATTGTATAAAAACATGGGATCCCCGATCAACCGGAACTCTTGAGGAACCACATCATAATACATATGATATTGAATTCTGGGGACCTGATGGAATGTGCACCAGCTTTTACCTTGGAGCGTTGAGAGCTATTTCTGAGATGGGAGGTTTTCTTGGTGAAGATGTAAAAAAATATGAGGCATTGTACAGTAAGGGAAGGAAAGCAATGGAATCAGAACTTTATAATGATGAGTATTTCATTCAGAATATCAGGTGGTCCGACCTTGATTCACCAGATCCTGTCAAAACTGCCGCTAAAGCCATGGGAACGAGCTATTCCGAAGAAGCCCTCAGCCTTCTTCAGTCAGAAGGACCTAAATACCAGTATGGCAAGGGTTGTCTTTCGGACGGGGTACTTGGTGCCTGGATTGCAGAAATGTGCGGACTGAAAGATATACTTGATTCATTAAAAGTTAAGAGTCATCTTAATTCAGTTTATAGTTATAATTTCAAAAAAGACCTTTCTGACCATCCCAATCCTCAAAGGCCATCATATGCATTCGGAAATGAAGGAGGCCTACTTTTATGCACTTGGCCGAAAGGAGGGAAGCTCTCTTTGCCATTCGTTTACAGCAATGAGGTATGGACAGGAATTGAGTATCAGGTTGCTTCACACCTCATGCTTATGGGCGAAATAGAAAAGGGTCTTAATATTGTTAAGACAGCCCGCAAAAGGTATGATGGTCGTTTCCGTAATCCCTTCAATGAATATGAGTGCGGACACTGGTACGCCAGAGCAATGTCGAGCTATGGAATGCTGCAGTCATTAACCGGTGTCAGGTATGATGCAGTCAGCGGAGAGCTGTTAATTAATTCACAAAAGGATTTCACGAGCTTCATTTCAACAGAGACAGGATTCGGGAATGCGGGAATGAAGAACGGTAAACCATTTATTGATGTTAAATACGGGGAAATTGCAGTGAAGAAGTTTCTTGTCCTGAATTGATTTTAAACAACATTTGTTTTAATAGCACACAGATAACACTGATGTTACGGATTACCACAGATCAAATCCGTGCAGATCCGTCAAATCCGTGATATCAGTGTGCTATTTGCATGTTACGGCTTCTTCTCCGGCGGAGCGGAGTTGCTCACAAAAGATACCTTTTTGCTGTCAGGGCTCCATGAAGGAACATTTATTGTTCCCTGACCTCCGTAAAGGTAAGCCACAACCTTTGGTTCCCCTAAAGTTACAGGCATCAGGCGCAGCATCACACGTTTATACGACGGATGACTGTTTGGATCTATATCCGGCGGAAAGGATATGAACAATATCCATTTCCCGTCGGGTGAGATGTGCGGAAACCAGTTGTTGTATTCATCAAATGTCAGCTGCTCCCTTCCGGTGCCATCAGGCTTAATTCGCCATAGCTGCATCTTACCGGTGTGATTCCCGTTATAATATATGTATTTACCATCAGGTGAATATTCGCATCCATCGGTATGTTCACCAGGCTGAATGTCAGTAAGTGCAACTTCTTTACCGCTATCAATGGATTTCCTGTAAATGTTGTAAACCTTTTTACCCTCGCGCTGTGCCACGTATACTACCTCCTTATTGTTTGGAGCCCAGCCATGGAAGTAGGAGGGTGTCTCTTCGGTCACAAGCTTTGGTTCACCACCGGCAAGCGGAAGTACCCAGACAGCAGACCCACCTCCCTGTCCGGGCCTGGAGCTGCTTATTGCCAGTAATTTGCCGTCAAAAGATATTCCATGGTCGTTATTGCAGTTTTTCACCGATCCGGTGTTAAGCTGTGTAATCTTGCCTCCTTGGACGGGAATCTTCCACATCAATCCATCCATATTGAAAAGGAGTTGTCTGCCATCGGGCATCCAGTTTGGGGCCTCAAACCTGGCATCTTTTTCCCAGATCACTTTCCTTTTGCCATCCGCTATATTAAGGATCTCCATCCTGCAACCCAGCCAGCCGAGTTTGCCCGGATTATAATCATCAGGCACAGGTTTGTCAATACGCACATTCCAAATATTAACTTCCTCAAGAACATCAGGATTATGGGAACAGACAAAGGGCCCGACAAGCACCTCGTCAGGCTGATTTTCCATTACATGCGAGCCGATAGTGACAAGTGGCTTTCCTGTATGGGCAGCTCTCATTGTGATCTTTTTCCCGGAGCGTTCCAGTTGAATGATATTGAATGCAGAATCAGTAGCAAATATTTCGTCATGCGGATCCCTCATCTGTGCTCCATCCGACACTCTCCATTGCATTACAGAGAGTCCGTCTCCATGCAGAACCGCACTGATGTGCGAAGATTTTTCATCAGTCGATTCCCTTATCATCCATCCGGTTTTCCTGTGAGGATCCTTGCCCTTTCCGACAAATTCGAAATTTGCCGTGAGTATAAAATCACCTTTAATGCTGTTATGCAGAAAACGGAATTCATCTCTCTCAAACCAGATATTGTACCCGCCGCCCTTAATATTATAAACCTGATCAGCTGAATTGAATCTGGCTGATCCTTTAAGTTTAGGATTGCCAATATCTGAGTTGCCTGAAAAAATCCCTGTTGGCTGTGCATCAAGATCTAAAGTCAGCAATGACTTCAGCAATAATATTGTAGCAAAAAGCCCTGTATAAGACCGGTTGCCATAGTTTGGCTTTCTCATATTTTAGCTCTATATTTACTTGTTTGTACTTCAGAATAAAGTTACAACTATAATCATATACTAAACAGTCTGATTTAAAATATTAACTTTTCTTAATCCTGAATTAATCTGTTTTAATCAGGATGGAAATTTATTATCAGAGTTTTAGCTAAGTATGGTTTTCCAAATCAGTTGGGGATTGATCAGTTTACGCATTTTTGTCATACAGGTATGTCTGCTATTAGCGACTGCTTCGTTTTCACAACATTCGAGCAGGGATTCGTTTAAAGGTAACTGGGAATCATCATCTTCCTGGGATCCTGAATGGGTTAGTCCGGTACGTGACAGTCTGACAATAGATATCACGATAAACGGTTATCTCACCGCATCGGGCTCAATATCATTTGCCAATACCCCGACTACATTGGTCGTGAATGATACACTTGTAATAAACGGCGATCTGTATCTTGGAAACAAAAACAATCTGACTATAAATGATAATGGAATTCTTATCGTTAAAGGAACCCTTACAATCAGCAATAAGTCAGTTCTTGTTGTAAATAAATACCTGATTGTTTCAGATTGCCTTGTAAAGGAAGGTTCATTTTTGCAGGGATCGGCCACAAGCAATGATAACCCTGTGAAAGTATTCATCGGAGGAACTGTTTCCTCGTCTATTTCTGATAATCCATCGTATCCGGTCTTTGATACTGAACCACCTTTCTCAACAAATGCTTACCCTGGATCAGGAGATAGTTTCGGTAATATGACGGATCTCATGCTTGAACCTGTTTATGCTGTTTATACCGGTACCTGCAAAACCAAAAGCTCTTCTGCAAACGGACCATTATGCCCCGGGCAAACAATTTTGCTTCATGCTGAAGGTGGCACTTCCTATGAATGGACAGGACCCGGAGGATTCAGCAGTAGCCTTCAGGATCCCTCAATAACTGATATTGATCTCTCACATGCGGGACCATATTCAGTTTCAATAACCGAACCTTTCTGTCCTGTTGAGATCAAAACATCAGTTGTTGTGATTAATACACCTCCTGCCGCGGGCATAACCTGCCCGGATAAGGTATGCGCCGGCGAAGCAATAACATTAGGATCCTCCGGAGGTATTTCGTCATATTGGACTGGACCAAACGGATTTGAATCTGATACCCGTAATCCTGTAATTCAAGCGGCAACTACGGCAATGTCCGGCACATATTCGGTTAAGGTCAGGAGTGCTGAAAACTGTACTGCAACAGCTACCCATAATCTGACTGTGAATGCCTTACCGTCAGCAACTATAATCACAAACAGCCCGGTGTGCTCCGGAGAAAAGCTAATGCTGTCTTGCCCGGAGGGAACTTCATTCAGATGGAGGGGTCCATCAGGTTTCTCCTCTTCACTGCAGAACCCGGTTATTGAAAATGCACTGCCATCTCTATCGGGAAATTATGTTGTTGCAGTCACCAATTCTGACAATTGTTCATCTGAGGTTTCTGCCGCTGTTGTGATTAATGAACTGCCTAGATCCGCTGCTTATTCGAACAGCCCTGTTTGTTACGGGGATGCAGTTTTGCTTTCATCCTCAGGAGGATCCACTTTCAAATGGACAGGCCCCTCAGGATTTTCTGCGAATGTAGCAAATCCTTCAATTCCGAATGCCGACATGGCGAAATCAGGAACATATGAAGTAACAGTTACCAGTGGGAATAATTGCAGTTCAAAAGCTTCTGTTCAGGTTGTTGTTTCTCCTCTGCCTGATGTAAAATTAAGCGTCCCCGGCGATCATATCTGCACCGGGGATAACCTGACTCTGACAGGTATTCCCGATGGGGGAGTCTACAATCTTAAAACCGGGCCCGGAGCTATCGACGGGAAAACTTATTCTTCCACGATTCCTGGTCAGGCTGTCCTGGAGTACTCTTATACTGACGGTTGCAAGAACATTGTCACACAATTAGTAAATGTTGTTGATCGGCCCGTTGCCAATCCCGGCGATGATCAGCTTCTCAATTACATTTTTGAAACAAATCTGAATGCAGATCTGCCGCCCGGGATGAAAAGCAAATGGTCACTGGTTTCCGGTGCCGGGATTTTTGAGAATGAAAACTCTCCTGCTACCCCGGTTAAGCAGTTAGCTGTCGGAGAAAATATTTTCAGGTTGACTGTCAGTAACGACTATTGTGAGGAAAGCCGGGAAGTAAAAATTATTGTTGAGGATCTGTTTCTTCCTTCTGTAATAACACCAAATAACGATGGCAGGAACGATTTTTTCGTAACCAACACACCGGGTGATGGGATTAAACTTACCATCTTCAACCGTTGGGGGAAAATTGTATTTAAAAGCGCTGATTACAAAAATGACTGGGATGGAAAGAATTCTGGTGGTGGTGATCTTCCTGAAGACGCATATTTTTATATCATTGAAACGGTAAATGGGATTTCAAGAAAAGGAAACATGACGATTATCAGGTGAGACGTCTATTAAACTACATATTGCTGTGGCTCATCTCAATTCATGTTCATGGACAACTACCTCCTTTGAACTGCCAGTATATGAACAATACAATGGCTTTGAATCCTGCATTTGCCGGAAGTAATGATGCTCTGAGCGTGACTGTATCATACCGGAACCAATGGGTTGGATTCCCGGATGCTCCGGTAAATATGCTCATCTCGGCTCATGCCCCGCTTTATGGAGACAAGATAGGTTTGGGGCTGATGCTGCAAAGCAGCTCAATCGGTATATATAATACAACCTCCTTTTACGGGAATTATGCTTACAGGATTGAGCTTCGTGAAGGAGTTCTTGCACTTGGAACAGGTTTATCAGCAAGTATTTACAAAATTCACTGGAACAGATTAACATCTGCTGACCCTGATGATGAACTGCTTACCGGTAATGCTAATTCAGCTTTTCTCACTGATTTTAGTATTGGTGCGTATTATTATTCCAGGAAGTACTTTGCAGGTATTTCAATACCTGAGTTTCTCACGCATGAATTTGATGGTAATTCAGGTAAATACCGCATGGAAAACAAATTCTCAAATTATACTTTTATGCTCATTGGTGGATATTATTTTAAGATGGGTGAACAACTGGAAATACTTCCCTCGTCTCTCATAAAATTAAATCCGGAAAATGGGATACAGGCTGATATTAATGCTCAGGTTATAGTGAAAGACAAACTATGGCTGGGAACAGGATACAGAACGACTAACGTGCTGGTGGGTATATTACAGTGCCAGGTTAATTACCAGCTCAGGCTTGCCTATTCTTATGACTTCGATCTTGGAAAAATGGGCAGATACAGCAGTGGTTCACATGAAGCTGCCCTATCTTATGTTTTCAGCTACGTGAGAAAAGCCACGGGCCCCAGGAATTTCTGAATGCTTGGTTTATTCAAGATATTGCTTTTTGTCCTGCCAGTGATCACGGCTCTGACAGGGCAAGCTCAGAATTATGTGATAAACAGGGTTCCGTTCAGCTCCAGGCTGAATGATGAATTTTCTCCTGTTTATTACAAGGGAGGGATTGTTTTTTGTTCCAATATGAAGGATAATTCATTAATAAACTACACAGATACACAGAACAGGTTGTTCAGGATGTTTTTTGCAGAAGGAAATGATTCTTCAGGATGGAAATATCCAGTGCTGTTTTCAAAAGAGCTGACATCCGGATTCAATGACGGACCTGCCACATTTACCATCGACGGCAAAACCATATATTTTTCAAGAAACAACAGTACCGACAGGAGTCTTCGGAACAGGATTGACTCTACAAACAAACTGGGAATATACAGGGCTGACTTTGTGAATGGATCATGGATTAACATTATTCCATTTAAATATAATGATCCCCTTTATTCATTATGCACTCCAACCATTTCACCTGATGGCAAAAGGATATTCTTTTCATCGGATATCCCGGGAGGGTTTGGCGGTATGGATTTATACTACTGTACATTGAAGGAAGAAGAATGGGATAAACCGGTAAACCTTGGACCATTGATAAACACGAACGGAAATGAAGCGTTCCCTTATGCTGCACAATACGGAAAGTTGTATTTCGCATCCGACGGACTCAAAGGTGTGGGCAAAAAAGACCTGTTTTATACAACCGAAATAAATGAAAAATGGTCTGCTCCGGTACACATGGACTCGGTTATAAACTCACCCGACGATGATTTCGGTCTTGTAATTGATACAAAACTGGAGAAGGGATATTTTTCCAGCAGGCGTGGCTCAAATGATGATATTTACAGCTTCAGGACTGCGCCGGTCGAATTCAGCAGGTGTGATACAATTAAAGAGGATAGCTTCTGCTTCACATTATTCGATGAACTTTATCATACGATCGATACAATACCTGTTACTTACAAATGGGATTTTGGTCAGGGAGTCATAAGGGAAGGAGTCGAAGTGAGACATTGTTTTCCGGGACCAGGCCAGTATACTGTGAGGCTGACGATAACAGATGACCTTACCGGGGACACTATTACGAAATTTTCAACCTATGACATTTCCCTTGAGGAGTCTGAACAGGCATATATCAGATCATCTTTTGTCGGGATTAAGGATGACCCTGTCTTATTCGATGGCTCTAAAATTAACCTGAGTGATTTTATGGTAACAGATTACCTGTGGAATTTCGGCGAGGGTTTCAAACAGGCTGGTCCCGTAATCAGCCATGTATTTTCGAAAACAGGTGAGTATACTGTCCAGCTCGGCCTGCTTGGCGGTAAAGATTCGTTGGGAAAAATAAGGAAGAAATGCTATACGAAAAAATTCAGAATTTATAATTACTTCAGGGAACAAAGCATGGATAATGAAAAAGTCCCCGGTGAAACACTAAACGGGAATTCAGCCAATCTTGGAATACAGATATTTTTTATGGATGATATTTCTGAAAAGAAAAGATCACGGCTGAGTTCATCCTTGTCATCAATTACCAGTACTGTAATAGGCTTCAATAACAATGGGATTATCCCGGAGTCATATTCTATTCTGGAACAGATATCAGGAATCCTGATGCAGAATCCGGAACTTAGGCTGGAAATGGCAGTATATGACAACATTATAAGCACATCTGTAAGAAACACACGGCTCTGGTCAGACGAGATAACCTTCTTTTTTAAAGGCAGGGACCTGTCGCTTAGATGCAGTGATATGGGAAAGTCGGCTCCCGTCTTAAGATCATCCATGGCAACAGATGAATGTGAGGGAACTTTAGTAATGTTATTCATGGAAAAATAATAAGGTTGAACAGACTATTATCCATATTAATCCTTTTTTTTATATGTGCCGGAACTTTCAGCCAGCCTGTACCTGCTGCAGATGAGAATATTCCTTACCTGATGACGTTCGGCGGCAATGCCGAAACTTCCTGGGGTGATGATGATTTTTGCCAGATATTCTTCTGTGTAATACCAAAATCTTTTAATGATCCCGTTTATATACGCATTTATGATCCTGATACCGGGGGAGCCCTGGACGAACTGAAGGGTGATTTCAACTCAGTGCTCAGTTTTTCAGTTTATGGTGGACAGGGATGCTGGTCAGATACTGCAGCTCAGAGCATCAGGCCAACAGGGAATTATAAGAGCGGCTACCTGATGTTTACAAGATCGTTCGGCAATGAATTGAAATATGACAGGCAATGGTTTACAATGGGACCATTCAACCCCACCGAAGGCGAATATTCCGAAAAGCTCGGAGGCAGACTCTTTAAGATTATTGCCCAGGGAATCTCAGGTGATGATGGTAATATTTATCGATACTTTTTAAGTACCAGCCCCGATGAGAACATTCCGGTCGAAGGGGGTAATATGTTCACGTACAAATATCATTTCAGATTATCAGACGACCAGAACCAGGTATGCCAGGTGTATCCTTTTGCCGATGATAAGACTATATCTATTGAGATATCAAATTTTGACTGGGACAATGATGGGTTGATAAGGATATTTTCTATCACGAAAAATGGCGTGAATTGTGATGTTTCCGGGGAGGATAACTGGGTCGTAAGGAAATTCCCGATTACAGAAGAGGAAAGAAATTCTACAATCGAAGTGCAATTTATTAAAAACAGGAAAGAACAGGTAAGAAATAACAATGTTGTGGTTGCTGTCAGAAACCAGTACGGAACTTCACTAGCCTTCTATACAATACCTATTGGAGGCATACCAGTATACTCACCTAAAATACGAATGAAGTAACCTGTGAAATCATGAAGATAAATGTCAGAATACATTTTATTGTGATTTTTTCAATGGTTCCGTATCTGATTTTTTCCCAGGATTACAGATACCGTAATTTCACCACTGAGGATGGCCTTCCCCAGCCATACATATATTCTGTCTGCCAGGATTCGATGGGTTTCCTGTGGGTTGGTACAGGTGAAGGATTATCCAGGTTTAACGGCTTCAGTTTCGATGTCTTTACAACTGATAACAATTTATCCTCAAATTTTATAACAACTTCGCTCAGCAATGGCAAAGAGACATGGTTTGGACATGGCAATGGTACTATCAGCTTTTTTGATGGTAAATCATTCAGGAATGTACATGTAATTGACAGTATTACCGATCGCATAACTTGTTTATCCCGTTCCCCTGAAGGAAATATATGGGCTGCTACTTTTGTTTCAGGTATCTACAGGCTGAATCGCGAGTTTATGTCATTTGAAAAAATTATTCCTTTAGCCCACCTGATGGTTAATTCAATATGTAATACTTCAAAGGATGAACTCCTTGCAGGGACAAACGACGGTTTGTACATGGTTACGCTTAATACCAGGGGGGAGATGATGTCCGAAAATCTGGTAAGTGATATTCCGCAGGCTAAGATCGCTTCGGTGATAAGATTGAGAAATGAACATTTCGTGGTTGCAACTGAAAATGATGGTATTTATGAACTTGAAAAAGCAGGCAGGAATTATAGAGTTTCGCTTCTTGCTGCCGGCGAAGTTTTTTCAGGTATTCAAAATATTTTCGAAGATACTCAAAGCTCATTATGGATTGCCACTTTCGGAAACGGGCTGATTAAGTTATTTCCTCAACAACAAGAGCTGAAATATGAAATTTTTCAGGCTAAGCAGGGATTTACAACTGATAATGTCAGGATAGTTTTTGAGGACAGGGAAGGAAATGTCTGGAGCGGTAATTTTGGTGATGGACTGACAATGATCACTCATGAAGCTTTCTCATTCTTCAAGCCTGATGAGAAATATGGAAACCAGGTTTTCTCAATCCTTACTGATAGTGACTTTCTATGGCTCGGGACAGACAAGGGGCTTTTGAAAACTGAAAGATCGACAGGCGATGTACTCAGATTCTACGGGAAAGAGTCAGGTCTGTCTTCAGATACCGTAACTGCATTATATCTTTATAACAGGCAGCACCTGTGGATTGGAACAGGTAATAATGGAGTTTTCCGGCTGAATACTGCTGATAATTCTCTTAAAAAGATTAAGCTGCCGGTAGGAAGACTCGAAAACTCGGTTACAGCATTGACAGGTTCCGGTGATAAGGTGTATGCAGGAACAAAGAAAGGTTTAAATGTCTATGATTCAGGATCGGGTGAGGTTACCAGGTATACTATTACTCAAGGTTTACCTCATAACTGGATTAACAGTATTTATGCTGAAAAAACCGGAAAATTGTGGATAACCTCGAAAAGTAAAATCCTTGCATACCTCGAGGATGGGAGGATCGTTAAATACCCTGTTGTTATAGGATCGGGAACTGCTGCTCCTGGCCCGCTTAAACTGGATAATGACTCAAGGATATGGATTGGATCTGCCGGAAATGGAATCTTCGTTATTGATACAGTTTCTGTTATTAATATTACCATGCGTGAAGGACTACTATCGGATTACTGCTACTCATTGATCCATAACGGGAGCTATGCCTGGGTAGCTCACTGGAATGGATTAAGCAGGATAAATATGGCCGACCTGACAGTCAAACCCTTACCCGGTTCCGGTATCTTTGAGTATGTTCAATATAATCCCAATGCTTCAGATATTGATATCAACGGAAAAATAAGGTTCGGATCGGATAAAGGTGTGACCTTATATGATCCTTCGTTTGATATTCCCGTTTCGGCGCCACCGCTTCTCAGTATTACTTCAGTATATGTAAATGACCGTGAAGCAGATTTTACAAGGGGCAGGTTATCATTACCACCAGGTAATTACAGAATCAGAATCGATTATCTGGGATGCAGTCTCCGTGAGCCGCAACTTGTAAAGTACTATAGTATACTCGATGGTTATGACCAGGACTGGTCTTATACTGATGCAAGGTCAGTTATATATCCGAATCTTACCTCCGGCGGCTATTCTTTTATGTTGCAGGCAATAAATGGTGACGGATTCATGGCCAGTGAACCATTAAAACTTGAAATTATCATCAGAAAACCTGTCTGGAAATTCTGGTGGTTCTTTCCTGTTCTGTCTGTTTTGTGTGCAGCTATTGTTTTTTATTACATAAAACACAGGGAAAGAAGGCTCAGGGCAGAGAAGAAGATACTTGAAGCGAAAGTAAAGGAGAGGACAAGAGAGCTGGAGATACGTAAGAATGAGATAGAACAGCAACGCGATGAGATTTCTGAAAAAAACCTGAATATCACCTCCAGCATAAAGTACGCAAGGCAGATACAGAAAGCCCTTCTCCCTCCGCTTGAGGTTCTTGACCGGGCTCTCCCCGATAGTTTTATTATCCATAAACCAAGAGATATTGTCAGCGGCGATTTTTACTGGATTGCTGAACGTGATGAAAAGGTGATTTTCACTGTTGCAGATTGTACCGGACACGGTGTGCCTGGTGCTTTCATGAGCCTTCTTGGCATAACATTGCTGAACGAAATTGTAAATGCTAATGGCATAACAACGTCCAACATAATCCTTAATGAGCTGAGGAAAAGAGTTATTAATTGCCTGCAGCAAAACAGGCGGGAGATAACCACCCGCGACGGAATGGACATTTCAATATGCGTCCTGGATAAGAAAACCGGTATCCTGCAGTTTGCCGGAGCTATGAATGATATGGTGAGGATTCGTGATGGCAAGCTTGAAATTATACGTGCAGATTACCTTGATATAAGCATATCTTACAGCCATCTTGGCAATTTCAGACAGAGAGAAATTGAATGCAAAAAAGGGGATATGCTTTACCTATTTTCAGACGGGTACCAGGATCAGTTTGGAGGCGAATTTGACAAGAAGTTCCTGAGACCTCATTTCTATACAACTCTTGTTGAGGTACATAAATATCCTGTATTGAATCAGAAAGAAACACTCGAAAAAAAGCTTTTTAACTGGATGAAAAGCAGACCGCAAACAGATGATATTACAATTCTTGGAGTGAGGATATAATTGATAGTCACGCATGCAAAAAATGCTGCAATCGATTGCATCGGCGAAATAATTTTTTAAATTTGATTCCGTGCACGAATAACTAACCTTCTTTAAAATGAACGACATTCTGGAAAAGATTGCCAAATGTGTTGAATATGGCAAAATCAACAGAGCTTCACCATACCCGCCCAATATGAAAGATCAGGATGGAGCTGATGAGCTTGCAAAATTAGCCCTGCAGGAAGGAATTAAACCCGACCTGATCCTTGATAATGCTCTTATCCCGGCTATGGCAGCAGTAGGAGAAAAGTTCAGCCGGAAAGAGATATATGTTCCGCAGATGCTGATGGCTGCAAAGGCAATGAACAGCGCTATGTTTCACCTGAAACCATTTTTTCAGTCGGGAGAAACAAAACGAAAAGGCAAGTTTATTATCGGGACAGTTGCAGGTGACCTTCATGATATAGGGAAAAACCTTGTTGCAATGATGATCGAAGGCGGCGGCTGGGAGGTAATCGACCTTGGCGTTGATGCAGGAACAGACAAATTCATGAAAGCAGTTGACTTAAACCCTGACGCTGTAATTGGTTTATCAGCTTTACTCACCACCACGATGGAGAATATGAAAAAAACAGTTTCAGCCATAAAGGAGAAGCACCCTGCTTCCAGGATACTTGTCGGGGGAGCTCCCTTAACAATGGACTATTGTCTGAAGATCGGAGCAGATTTCTACTCTCCTGATCCCCAGGGCGCAGTAAACTACCTTAAAAAAATTGTAGCATAAACACAAAATAGTTCATTGACTGCGGTCTTCCACACCAGATATGAAAACAATCCTGAGGGGAATCAATAAGGAAGTTACCATCGATACTGATGGTCATGTAATAATTATAGGTGAATGCATTAATCCCACACGCAGAAAAAAGCTGGTTTCTTCATTACAGGCAGGAGATTTCAGTTATGTTCTTGAACTTGCAGAAAGCCAGTTAGGCTCAGGAGCGGAAGTGCTTGATGTGAATGTGGGATTTCCCGGTGTTGATGATGTGAAGCTCCTTCCGGATACTGTCCGTGCCATCAGGAATAAATTTGACGTCCCGTTATGTCTTGACTCTCCAAATCCTCTCGCGATTGAAGCCGCATTGAAGGCAGCCGGCGGGAAATGCCTTATAAACTCGGTTAATGGTGAGGAAAAATCAATAACTTCGATATTACCTGTTGCCAGGGAATATGGCGCTGCCGTGATTGCATTGACTATGGATGATGACGGGATAACCCATGATCCCGAAAAACGATTAAGCATTGCCGAAAAAATACTGGAGAGAGCCGTAAGATCAGGTATTACAGCTGAAGATGTTATTATCGATCCTCTTGCAATGGCGGTAAGCGCCGATCCAAATGCATGCATGGTAACCCTGAATACAATCAGGCTTATTCATGAGAAGCTTGGCTGCAACATTACAATGGGCGCCAGCAATATTTCGTTCGGTCTTCCCGGAAGAGAAGCATTGAATTCAGCATTTATGGCCCTTGCAATTATGGCCGGACTGACTTGTCCTATAGCAAATCCCGAAAAGATAACTCCGGCTGTAAGGGCAACTGACCTGATTCGGGGCAAGGATGACTTTGCCGTGAGATTTGTTGAGTATTTTCAGTCCCTGGGATAACTGTAATAAGATATATATTATAATATATATAATATAATATATTAAAATATATACTTAAATTAAACGATATGTTTGGCATTAAACCCGCCCGAAGGTGGCAACCTGCATTCTACCCTTTCAAAAGGGAACCTTTCGGAAGAAGACTCCTCGCCCGTACCGAACGACTTGTCAAAGGACCTCTTTTCGGATGCCGCATGTGTGGAAACTGTATGCTCCAGGAGACCGCCTTCATCTGCCCGATGGAGTGTCCGAAAGGGCTCAGGAACGGACCCTGCGGAGGAATAACACCCGAAAAGAAATGTTATGTCGATACGACAAGGAATTGTGTCTGGTATGCAATTTATAAAAGAGCATATCGGACAGGAAGGCAGGAAAAGCTCCTTGAAATATTGCCTCCTCTCGACTGGGGCAAAACGGGAGGTGAAACCTGGGGTGATGTTGTAAGACAGGTAAGAAAGACCGGAACATTGATTTTTATTAAGGGCATTATATCAGGAGATAAAATCAGGAACGAAAAATCCTGGGACAGTGTATTCAGGACCGTTCGTCAGCCGGAATGGTGGGCGGGTGATTCTGAATATCATGAAAAAGCTTACTCAGAACCTGTTTCAGCATTCGAAAAGCAACTGCGCTCAGGAAAATTTGTCTTCGCAACTGAAATTACTCCTCCCACAGGGGCTGACACAGGCAGGTTATTAAAGGATATTGCACTTATAAAACCATATGTCAGCGCGGTTAATTTCACTGATTCATCTTCTGCCAGGCCCAAAATGTCATCAATTGCATGCAGTAATTTTGCGTATCAGAATGGCATCGATCCGGTTGTACAGATAGCCTGCAGGGATACTACAAGAACAGGCTTGCAGGCTAACGCCGTCGGTTTGAATGCACTTGGGATATTTAATGTACTGTGTATTACGGGTGATAATGCCCTTACTGGCAGTCCACCATATTCTGATATGAATATACTTGATATTGATTCGGTGCAGATGCTGTGGATACTGAGAAGGATGCGGGATGATGCCGTGTATCTTGATGGCAGGAAAATCAAAAATCCTCCGAAATTGTTCCTAGGCGCTGCCGCTTCCCCATTTGCAGCAGATCCTGAGCTACAGGCTCTGAAAGATCAGAAGAAGGTAAATGCCGGGGCACAGTTCTTCCAGACAAACCTTATTTTTGAACCCGACAGGCTTGACCAATGGCTGGAGCAATTATATAAAAGAAACGTGCTCGATAAGGTATTTATTCTGATCGGTATTGCCCCGCTTAAAAGTTATAAGATCGCCGAGTACCTGCATACCCAGGTGCCGGGAGTTAACCTGACTCAGAACATACTTGACCGTATGAAAAATGCCGGTGATTCGGCTCCCGAGGAAGGTATACAGATAGCAAATGAAATTATTTCCAGGGTCAGGACGAAGCAGGGAGTCAATGGCATTCACATAATGACCCTTGGATGGGAAGCTGCAGTTGAAAGAATTGTGAGAGATGCAGACTAAAATTCTTTAAATGAAAGGAAAGAAACTCAGATTTGGATTCGATGATCTTGGTCTGACGGTTGCAGGGATTGAAGACATCATTGGATATAATGCGGGAGAGGAGAGAGAGTTTATTCTTTCAATGATCTCGGATGCTTTCAGGGAATGCAGGTCAATTGCTGATACAACAGCAGAGTACAGGATATTTGAAAACCCTGTTTTTTTGGAAGCAGATAAATCGGTCAGGATTGAGGATACCTGCTTTGAGATCGGCAAAATTATTTTTTCGCAGATTAAGAAATCTGAAGGGCTGGCTCTTTTTATGTGTACTGCAGGAGAAAAGATCGGTAAAATGAGTCGCCGGTTTATGCAGGAAAAGGACCTGCTCACAGGTTATATTTATGATGTCATCGGGAGTGAGGTGGTTGAGGCTGCAGCAGATCTGATGCAGCAGGATATTGAAGAAGCTGCAAAAAATGAAGGATTAAAGATAACAAACAGATATAGCCCGGGCTATTGCGGATGGAACGTAAATGAGCAACATAAATTCTTCAGTCTCTTCCCGGACAATTTTTGTGGAATTAAGCTCCTTCCTTCAGCCCTTATGGACCCTGAAAAGTCGGTAAGCGGGATTATTGGAACAGGAGCAGGGGTAAAGAAAAATCCATACACTTGCCGGTTATGCGATATGAAGGATTGTATTTACCGGATAAATAAGCTGAAGAAAGCCACCCTGTAGTGATGCAGAAAGAGGCTCAGGGCGCAGAGCTCAGAGCTTCAAAATACTCAGTACCCGGTACCCAGTACCGAGTACCCAGCACCTTTATTCTTTACTATACTCCCCGAATGCCTTCGCAATCCCTGCCTGCACGTGATCCCCCGAGTGAACCAGTACCCTGTAGCGCAGATTCAGAACAGTTCCCTTTTTGAGGAATGTTTCCTGGTCATTCTCAGGCCAGTACATCGGTGTTGGTGACAAAAAGCCATAATCCCTTGTGAACCAGGGTGAAGGATACCAGGGATTTGACGGATGCTGAAGAATGGCCAGACCTTCAGTCTCATTTCCCCTTTTTCCGTAAAAATCCATCCAGGCTGATTTCTTTCCGAATGTCTCTTTCTCACCCCTGATGCCTTCAGCATTTATCATTGTCCCGCCATTAGTTACTGCAAGGTCAGCAGCCATCCTTACGCTGAACAGGGAATGATTTGTTTTCTTTATTGTTACATCGATGAGCGTTTCCATTTTTATCTCCACATCGATGCGGTTCATTGTTTCGGATGGGGCAGTTATGATGTATCTGCGGGTATCCTTTACCGGAGAGATCGCACCGGGACGGCTCCAGATACACTCATCGGTGATTATTACAGTATCTCCTCCCTGCTTTGTGATCTCTGCATTAACCGAAATGATTCTTCCTCTTACAAGTCCTTCCTGCCAGTAATTGCCTCCATTCACCATATCGCATCCGAAGAAAAGTGAAGTATGGTGCGGATATACTGCATTCCGCATTGAAGTAACGGAACCGCCTGAAACAGGCCCATTTACCGGGTAGAAGAACGGGTATTTCTCATCCCCGGAGAAGATATAGCTTGTGAAGAATTTGTTATTAATCGATACATTTATTTTCGATCCAACCTTCTCAGCAGTGATCTTTGCCGCTGACAGGGGAATAACAATCATGCCCAATGCAATAATCGTGGTGATAAAATACAATTTTTTCATTTATTTTATTAATAGGTAGGGACATTGCATGCAATGTCCCTACGATGATTTCAAATTTTTATATGATCTGTTCCGTACGGTGCCCTCTGGGATCTTGAAAGCATCTTGTTGGCCTCATCGTCATTAACAAAGACCTCTTTGTCGGGATTCCACTGAAGCTTTCTTCCCATTTTCATTGCAATGTGGGTGACCAGGCAAACAGAGCATGCACGATGACCTATTTCAACAGGTGAGATCGGTTCTTTTCTTGATTTTATACAATCAAGCCAGTTTCCATGCTGATCATCGATCTTGTACAGGTGAGTCTCATTTTCCTTAATTTCAGATTTGAGTATCTTCTGATCGCTGGCGTCGAGAGCTTTGGAACTTCTTTCAGCCTGCACGGGATCGCTGGGTGATGCGGTATATGCTCCACGGGTGACGAATATCCATCCTTCGCTGCCTTCATACCTTACACCATTCGGGTAACCTCCGCTTGTGTACATGGTGATTCCATTTTTATACTCAGCCTTTGCAAAGAAATCGCCGTGAACATCCCACAAGCCTGATTTCGGGAATTCAGCAACCGCCTCTATCGAGACCGGACCGGTAAGTTCGGTATCCATGCCCCATGCTGCTGAGTCGAAATGATGCTGGCCCCATCCGGTGATCATGCCGGCGCCAAACTGCTCGCAGCGCAACCATCCCGGACTGTCTGTGAGGCTGTTTTGCGGATGTACCCTGATTTCTGTATAGTAAACCTCGGGTGTTGATCCGAGCCAGGCATTGTAATTGAATGTTTTCGGAACTGGCATTTCAGGAGCTTCAGGGCCTGAAGGATCTCCCGGGAGTCCTATCTTCACAGTGTGAAGCTTTCCGATCCTTCCGTTCCTGACAAGCTCAGCAGCAATCCTGAATTGCGGCATGGCACGTTGTTGAGTCCCAACCTGCAGTATTACCTTTCTTTTCTTCACAACATCAACAAGAAGCTGTCCTTCCTTTATCGTGAGGGATGTTGGTTTCTGAACATAAATATCCTTCCCGGCAAGTGCTGCCTCGATCGCAGGCTGCGAATGCCAGTGGTCGGGCGTAGAGATGATCACGGCGTCAATGCTCTTGTCTGCAAGCATTTCCCTGTAATCACCGTAAGTTTTCACATCAACATATCCTGCACTTCCGGTTTTCTTAGTATAATAGTTCTCTATAAACTGCTTTCCTTTGGCAACCCTTAATGAATCGAAATCAGCCACGGCGACAACCCTGGCGACATCATATTTAAGAGTATCCGGCAGATCGTGAGTCATAGCGATACGGCCAAAACCAATCTGCCCGATATTGATCTTTTCACTTGGAGCGTTCTTACCGAAAACCGTTGACGGGACTATTGTTGGAATCACAAATGCCCCGGTGGCTGCTGCAAGCGAGCTGGAGATGAATTTTCTTCTTTTCATGATATGTCTCTGTTGTGTTTTTTTGATTAACAAAGGCAGGCCTGTCAGAAATGACAGGCCGTACCAATGTACTGTTAAATAATTAATCAACCTTCAACCTAAATATCTTCTTCGGCAGGGATTGTCTCAAGCGGAGCTACATTTTTCTCATATCCTGAATATCCAAAGTTCTGGTTGATCACCCCTTTTGTATTTGACTGGATTGATGCGACC
The DNA here is from genome assembly GCA_963744745.1 of uncultured Bacteroidota bacterium. Classification (GTDB taxonomy): domain Bacteria; phylum Bacteroidota; class Bacteroidia; order Bacteroidales; family VadinHA17; genus LD21. The sequence goes on from CAVUVD010000019.1 coordinate 126,212, forward strand.
GGAATTGGCCATAACACATGGAATGGACTCATAGTGTATTCCTGTCCGTTATTTGCTTTTACGCCTTTATTATAGAACTCATTCTTCTCCATGATCCTGTCAAAGAAGAAGTTCTTCGTACCAAAATTCGCCATAGTGTACGTTGTCCCCTTATAAGCTTTGCCTGTTTTTGCAAACAGGTATGCAATCCTAGTCAGCTCTGATTTACGGGCTTCTTCCCAGTAAAGTTCCCTGGCACGTTCATCCAGGATTGTACCGATATCGAACCTGGTCTGATCGGTATATGGAGCACAGCCGGCTCTGGTACGTACTGCATTTACATCAGCCATTGCATTTGCTATGTCATTTTTCCACCAGTATGCTTCAGCGCGTACCAGGTAAGTTTCTGCAAGACGGTAAACATACCAGTCATAAGAACCACCCTGAGGTTGGATTCTTCTTGGATCGGGAACATAAAGCTTATAATGAGGCCAGCCGAACCAGTTCCTGATAGTATCTGTTGTAGCCACTTTACCGGTATTATCACGCAGTCTTAAAGGGGTATTGTAATAAGGGTTGGTTTTGAGGTTGGGATGGTTGTAAACCAGGTCTTCCATATTCATCCAGTTGTACTTCTTATGCCTGAGATCGTTCGGATCGTCCCATATAGTTTTCTGTGAATAGGTAGTAGCGCGTGCTCTTCCAATACCGCGGCCAAAAGTTTCAACAAGCTTGATATCCTGGTTGGCAAGGTCTGAAGTACCGGGTCCTTTTCCGTCAGGGGTTCTGAGGAAGTTGGCATTCGAAACACCCCAGAAAGGAACTGCCTGGCGCATGATCTGCAGATCGAGCCTTGAATCTATCAGGTCTTCTTTTGAAAGCACCATGAAAAGAACTTCTTTGTTGGCGCCAATTGCTTTGTTTGCCCACCAGTGAAGTCTTGAAACAACATCGTCTCTTACAATACCTTTCTTGGTCAGATAATCGCCGTCTTCTTTGGGAACCGATCCGAAAGGAGTTCTCATAAGGCTGTAAACTCCACCATTTATGACTGAATTGGCTGCTGCAATTGCTCCGTCAAAATCGCCAAGTGCAAGGCAGATCTTTGCAAGAAGGTGCTGGCATGCTCCTTTTGTTACACGGCCACGGTCGACATTGTCAGAACACCACTGTGATGCAAATTCCATGTCTTTCTTGATCTTCTCGAGAATTACCTCACGCTTGGTCGTTGCAATATCCAGCTTGGGCTCCGTGATCTCCCTTCCTATGAAAGGAACATCGCCAAACTGCTGTGTAAGCCTGTAATAACGGTATGCCCTGTGGAAATAAGCAGATCCAAGCACGGCATTACGTTCGGCATCAGAAGTGAATTTGGTATTGTCGATCCTTGAAATAACAACATTGGCGTATTTTATTCCTTTGTAATATTCGAGCCAGAACCAGCCGATCTTATTGAAATCGACATGATTCAACTGCGAACTGGGAGTAATCTGGATATTCATGTTCATGGCAGGACCCGGCTTATCAGTGGTTCCCTCCACGCACACTTCCGAGAAGAGAAGCTCCGTAATGATCGGGGCGCCGTCACCATAGAATTCATACCTGTATATTTCTTTCACAGGCGGTAAGATGCTCCGTACATACCTCGTGCATCAACGAAAGCGTTTTCGGGAGTGAAAATCGAAAGAGGTTCTGGCGTAAGCCATTCTTCTGAGCAACTCACCATCCAGAATGTAACCGGAATGAGAATCAGAATGCGAAGAAATGATTTTATATTTTTGATTTCATAGTGATCTTTTAAATTATAGGGTTAAATTGATTCCAAGTGTGAAAATCCTTGGAGATGGACCATTTGTAAGGTCATTATTCTCATTACGATATTGTTCAGGATCCCAGAATTTCCATTCCGGAGCCCAGAATGCCACGTTATTTATCGATCCATAAATTTTCAAGTTTGCTACATTAAATCTTCTGCAGGATTGATGAAGGAAGAGTATAAGCAAGGCTGAAATTATCAAGTCTTACAAATGACCTGTTTCTATATACATTAAAAACAGCACCACCTTCATTCGAGTAAATACGTGCATAATCATTCAATGGATTCTCAGGAGTCCAGTAAGGAGTTACATATGGCATTAACTCTTTCAGGGAAACCATCTCTGTTTTTTGCCACATTATATGTGCCGTAATGTCCCCAGTAGGAGTAAATCGAGAATGAAGCATCGAAGTTCTTAAAGATCTGGAATTCCTGGCGGAGATTCCAGCTGAACAAAGGTTCTGTCTGACCCTGGAACTGATTATCCTGCTCATTTATCTTGCCATCGCCGTTAACATCCTCAAGAATGAAGTCACCCGGATACTGGCCATACACAATTGCGTCTGCCTCCTGGCCTTTCTGCCATACACCAAGAATTCTGGGTTGCCAGATCTGGCTGATAGGATGACCTATGAACCATTTGTTTGTAGATATCATCTCCCTCTTTCTGGCCGATAATATTTCCGATCACTGTCAGTAACATTTACCATGTCGCCATACAGATGGATGATTTCGTTCTTGTTATAGGCAATATTGAAAGTACTTCTCCATTTCACGTTTGTTTTATCCATTATCCTGGCATTGAGTGTAAATTCAATACCATTGTTTTCGACCTCTCCGAGGTTGGTTGTAACCTAGCTGAACCCGAGAAGATCGGGAAGCTTACGGTCAACAAACAGATCCAGAGTATTCATCTTATAATATTCGATTGATCCGTCAAGCAGTCCGTTCAGGATACCGAAATCGAAACCAAAGTTCAGTGACCTTGCTTTTTCCCATTTCAGATTGGGGTTTGCCATCCTGTTTACATAAAGCTGGTTACTTTCATAAATTGTACCTGATAGTGTCTGATAAGGATATTTTCCGATGTTCATTGCAGAAAGTGCATCATAGCGTCCAACTTCACGGTTACCGTTTTCTCCCCAGGAAACACGTAATTTAGCTAAGGTGAGAATGTCGTTTTTCAAGAAGCTTTCTTCCGACATTACCCAGCCCAATGCAAGCGAAGGGAAAGTACCGCGCGGGATATTTCAACCCGAATGCAGAATAACCGTCGCGTCGTATAGACCCGGTGAACATGTACTTGCTCTTGTATGAATAGAATAGACTTGCCATCAAGGCATCTCCGGTACTCTTTTCATCATTGCTGTATACAGTATTTGAAGTACTTTTTCCGGCTGTCATATTGTGATAACCCAGAGCATCAGTAGGTGAGAATCCCTGTGTTGACATCGCACTCTGCCAGCTCTGGAATTTTTCAGCATTTGCAAGAAGAGTTACATCAATCATATGATCCTTCAGGAAAATTTTATTCCATTTGATCAGGTTATCGACCTGCCAGCTGTAATCCTGTCTGTTCTCACGATATGCCTGTCCTCCGAACTTAGCCCATTCTTCATGAAGAGCGGACTGATGGTTATAATACTTGTAGAACTCGAATCTGCGGAGCGAAATTCAGCTCATAAGTAATACCCAACGGAAGTGTCAGTTTGGCAAAAAGAGTATTATTAATAGTATTGTACACTCCTCATGCGATCCTGGAACTTCATGTCGTACAACGGGTGCTTGGCACCACGGCCAAGATCATCCACAGGGCTGATTCTTAAAGTTATGCCATCATTATTATATATTGAGCCCCAGGGTGAGTTATTTACAATTACGTCCCCAATCTGCATGTTATTGTCGGGTCAATTCCGTCGTCCCAGCCATTTGCCCAGTTTGAATTCAAATGACTTTCATCGCGGTTTGCAAACTGGGTATTGATACCTACCTTGAGCCATTTTGTAACATCGGCATCGAGGTTCAGTCTTGATCTGATGGTTGAAAATTCATCACCGACAATAATTCCTTCATTTTTATTATATCCAACAGACATATAGTAGTTGATCTCATTTTTCCTTCCGGAAAGTGAGATGTTATGATCCTGGCGAAGCCCGTTCTGAAAGACCATATCAGCCCAGTCGACTGGTGTACCGGCTTTATAATTTGCAATTTCAAGAGGGAGAAGTCCAAGTCGTGGCAAGCCAGATATCCTGTAAGCTCACCAGTTGATCCATCCCGCCATATTGTTCTGTCACACCATCCGGCAAATTGCCGGGATCATCGAATTTGTAAAGCTTTGTATTAGTTGCTGCATTATAATAGTTCAGAGATTTCATAACATCTGTACGCCAGTTGATGAAATCCATCGGATCGTGAACTGGTTCCAGGGTTGCCATTGTTGCAAGACCGAAACTTGAGTTAACATTGATCATCGGTTTGCCTTCCTTGCCACTTTTTGTTGTAATGATAATTACACCATTGGCAGCCCTTGCCCCGAAAATTGCCGAGGATGATGCGTCTTTAAGAACATCGATTGATTCAATGTCATTCGGGTTGATGTCTTCCATTGCACCCTGGTAAATTACTCCATCGAGAACGAGCAGAGGGTTTGAAGCTGTTTTCAGAGTGTTGTCTCCCCTGATCTCGAGGGTCCCACCTCCTTTAGCGTTTGTAGAAAAGCCAACACTTAATCCGGCAACATTACCTCTGAAGCACATCCTGAACAGTCTGTGGTTTTTGATTTTCAAGGCTTGCAGGTTTAACTGATGCAACAGCTCCGGTGAGATCTTTTTTCCTCATCGTTCCGTAACCAACAACAATAACTTCATCGAGCAGACCAACATCAACAGCCATTGTCAGGTTGATTTCAGTCTGATCGTTTATCTCAACCTCGGTCGTTTTCATACCGATAAAAGAGAAGATGAGGGTTGTAGCATTTTCAGGCGCCTGGAGAGTGTATGCGCCGTTCTGATCGCTAAGTGCGCCGACGCTTGTGCCTTTTACTACCACAGATACTCCCGTGAGAGGCGCTTTGTCCTCCGCGGTAATTACACCTTTAATGGTTTTTTGTCCAAAGGCGGCTCCTGTAAGCCCCCCGAGGATAATTAGGAACAATAATAGTTTTCTCATAAATTAAGGGTTGGTGAGAAGGGTTAGTAGAAAAATTTTACCTAAAGATTAAATAAAATAATTACAAATGCAATCGGATGCAGAAACATTTAAACAGGTTTTTACTTTTTAATAGTGACTTTCGGAGGATTTGCGAAATAGTGCCATGCAGTCTCCGCTTTAACAGCATCGGTCTTTCCGTTATATACCAGGAACCTGTAAGTGAGAAAATAATCTTTACCCGGTTCGAGCAGCCAGTCCCTGTCTTTTGTCGGACAGAAATTTGCGAACATGTCACCCCGGTTGTACTGGTTTTCCGGCCAGATCCTCAACGGTTCCGGATGGTTGAAATTTGTAGGGAAGGACATAATTACCACGCCGGCATAATCATTGTCAAGAGAGCCTTCCACAATGCACCATCTTGCCTTACTGCCGTCAGAATCCTTCCTGGTTTTGCCCTCGGATGTCAGAACAATGCTGTTTTTATTGTCCCATTTTTCAGTTGTTCTCCAGCCCAGTCCCGCGTACCTGTATTCCAGTATCCTGAAAGGATTCTTATTTGCGCAGTTCATCCGGAATTCAAAATCGACGATGAAGAAATCATTTCCTGTTTGCTGCGGATATACCCTGACAGAGTGGAGCTCATTCAGAGCTGTTTCCTCCTGTCCTGTTTTCCTGAAAACAACATGTTCATGAAGAGCGCTGAAGCTTGCATAAACCGGACCTTCTTCAATTGATACAAATTTTGCAAACCTCACTGTTCCCTGCTTCGAGTTGATATTCCAAAAATCAATGGTGTCGCCTTTGTATAAAACATGTGTCCAGGGATTCCAGATGCCATAATGATGATAATGATCCCGCGGCTGAATCCTGGTGAGCTCCTTTCCGCCAGGAGACCAGAGAGGGTGAATGAATCCGCTCCTGCGGTATGCTGTATCGACCCCTTTCGGCGGGTAAACAGTCTTATAAACGTACCTTATCAGGTTCTTTTTATCCCTGCTTATTGTAAGTTCACCATTATCGGTCAGAGCTTCAGCAAGAGATTTTTGCCTGACTGTTTTCTTAACAACTTCATAGGTGTGCTTTTCACCGGGTTTATTGCCATAAGGTATTACAATCCAGTGAAGTATCCTCGGGTTGCCTGCTTCAACCTGGAATGCAACAGGGTTGCGGGAAGCTCCATTTACTTCTGTCAGACTGATAACTGAATCAGGCAGCAGCGTAATATCATCCAGTGAGACGCTTACCGGTATTTCAAGTCCTTCTGTGGATTTATCAAGAATTACTTCGAGGTTAGAAATCTTCTGTGCAGTTCCTGTTGCTGCAAAGATTGTAAAAAATCCTGTAATGAAGAGTATATTTCCAATTCTAAAACTGTTCAATAAGTTGAAAAACACGTTTTTGAATATTTCCAGAAGTGCGTTGTTATTCCTCATAAGTTAGTTTTGGGTCAGTTAAAAATACATAAATTTCTAAAAAATGCAATCGATTGCACAAATAATTGAAATATTTTATAATATTTTTGTTCAACCAATACCCTCCTGATGAAGCACAACAGGGAAATTACAATCTATGATGTTGCAAAAGTTCTGAATGTCAGTCCTTCTACTGTTAGCAGGGCTTTAAAGGATCATCCCAATATAAAGAAGGAAACGGTAAAGAAGATCAAAGCTGTTGCAGATGAAATGGGATATCAGCGGAATAATTTCGCCAGCAACCTGCGTCAGCAGCATACAAATACACTTGGGATTATTGTGCCAAAGCTCAACAGCTACTTCATGTCAACTGTTATAACCGGGATTGAGAAAGTTACAAATGATAACGGATACAAGCTTATAATCAGCACTTCCCAGGAATCGGTACAACAGGAAATGGCCGGGGCCGGCACCCTGTTCAACAGCCGTGTTGATGGACTGATTGTTTCACTGGCTTTCGATACAAAGAATACCGATCACTTTAATATCTTTCTTAATAAGAACATCCCTGTTGTGTTCTTTGACCGTGTGACACAGATACCAGGTTGCATCAGCGTAGTGATCGACAACATGAGGGCTGGATATGATGTCACTTCACACCTCATTGAACAGGGCTGCAAAAGAATTGTTTACATTGGCGGAAGCATGCTCAGAAATGTATATTCCGACAGGTTTGATGGTTACAAAAAAGCGCTTAAATCAGGTGGCATCGAATTTGACAGTAACCTGTCATTTATAGGGAACCTTACCCGCCAGGACGGTACCGAAATAGCCAAAGAATTACTGAAAATGAAACATGTACCGGATGGCGTTTTTGCATCCAATGATACAACTGCCGTAAGTCTGATCGTACATTTACTGCGTGAGGGTGTAAGGATACCTGAGGATATCTGTGTCGCAGGATTTAACAATGAACCTGTATGTGAAGTCATTAAACCTAACCTCACGTCAGTTGATTATCCTGCAGGCGAGATCGGTGAAATTGTAGCCACCTCCCTTATAAACAGTATAAGAAACAGGAAGCAGAATGGAATGAACACAATAATCCTGAATCATAAACTCATCGTGCGGGAATCATCGCTGCGCATCCGGCCAAAGGATTGAATTATAAGAAAACTTATGCAAATGACCGAAATAATTGACAAACGCCTGGCAATTGTAACCGGGGGAGCCTCGGGGATAGGATTTGCAATATCAAAGAAATTAGTGGAAAGCGACATAAGGGTTGTCCTTATCGGACGTGATAAGACTAAGCTGAAGCTCGCCTGTGAAACGCTCGGACCTGCCGCTGACTTCTTTGGCTGTGATCTTTCCGTTCTGCAGGATTTGCCCGGTGTGGTAAAGGCCATTAGAGACAAACATGGCCGGATAGATATCCTGGTTAACAATGCCGGTATTCATCTGAAAAAGCCTGTACATGATGTTACTGATGATGATTTTCAGCGGGTTGTCGCAACAAACGAAAATGCAATGTTCGCTCTCACAAGGGAGGTAAGCCGTGTTATGAAAGAACAATGCTCGGGCGTTATTCTCAATATCAGTTCAATGGCTTCACAGTACGGGATACCTTATGTAATTGCTTATACAGCTTCAAAATCAGCAATTGAGGGAATGACCAGGGCGCTGGCAGTCGAACTCGCAGAATTCAGAATTCGTGTGAACTGCATTGCCCCGGGATTCATCAAAACCAACATGTCATCGCTTGCGCTCGACAAAGATCCCGAAAGAAAGAAAAAAGTGCTTTCCCGGACTCCGCTCGGCCGCCTGGGAAAACCCGAAGAAGTGGCTGAAGCAGCGTGGTTTATGGTGTCGCCCGCCTCATCGTATATAACAGGGGTTATACTGCCTGTTGACGGTGGAAATTCTATTGGATTCTGAAAGAAGTGCCTAGAGTGCCTAGAGTGCCTAGAGTACTTAGAGTACTTGGTGATAAAACTCCGTACAATGCGTGGTTAATAAAAATAACAACATGAAAATAACATCAGCAAAAGTAATCGTATGTTCTCCGGGAAGGAATTTTGTAACCTTGAAAATTCTGACCGATGAGGGAGTTTATGGTCTCGGGGATGCCACCTTGAACGGAATGGAAAAGGCAGTTGCCTCATACCTGGAGAATTACTGTATTCCTTCACTTATCGGACGCGATCCGCGCAATACAGAAGATATCTGGCAATATTTCTATCGCGGTGTTTACTGGAGGAGAGGCGCTGTTTCAATGGCTGCAGTATCAGCAATAGATATGGCTTTGTGGGATATAAAAGGCAAAGTTCTGGGCACTCCTTTATATAATCTCATTGGCGGAAGAAGCCGGGAGAAAGTCCTTGTTTATTGCCATGCAAACGGTAAAAATGCAAATGAAGCCATTGATAAAGCAGGCATGGAGATTGAAAATGGCTTCAGGGCGGTCAGGATACAATCGGGTGTTCCGGGGATAACTCACACATACGGTGTTCCTACAGGGAACAAACCTTATGAACCTGCCGGGAAGGGCCTTCCCAAAGAGGAATATTTCGATACTTCGAAATACCTGAATTACATACCACTAGTTTTCGAAAAGGCAAGGGAGGTTTTCGGCAATGATATTCACCTTCTGCATGATGTGCATCACCGTTGTTCACCGGTTGAAGCTGCCCGTCTTGCAAAAGAGCTTGAACCTTTCTATCTTTTCTGGCTCGAGGATCCGGTTGCAGGGGAGCTGCAGGAAGGACTGAGACTTATCCGGAAACACTCAACCACACCGATTGCAATAGGAGAGGTGTTCAATTCAATTTACGACTATACAACTCTTTTTACCGAACAGCTTATTGATTATGTAAGGATGCCTGTTTCGCATGGCGGAGGAATTACCCACCTGCTTAAAGTTGCGGCTATGGCTTCGGTATATCATATCAATACCGGTTTTCACGGAGCTACGGATCTGTCGCCTGTAAACCTTGCAGCATCAATTCATTTCAACATGGCTGTGAATAACTTCGGTATCCTGGAATATATGCCTCATGAGCAGATCGTGAATGAAGTTTTCAGAATTAATTATACTTTTAAGGATGGTTTTCTGACAATAGACGATTCACCCGGCATCGGAGTGGATATTGATGAAGAGGCGGCATTAAAATTCCCGTATTCAATGGCGCGTCTTCCTGTTGGAAGAAAAGCAGACGGTACGATGTTTAACTGGTAATTAATGTTCCTTATAACTCTCTATTGTAAGCTCTTCCGGATTTCGGGTGAATACAATAAAAGACAATACATAATGCAATTATGCTCTTACTAGGAATCGATCTCGGCAGCTCTTCAGTTAAAGCCTCCGTAATGGATGGCGAAACAGGAAAATGTCTTGCCTCGGCCTTCTACCCGAAGGAAGAAATGAAAATTATTGCACTTAATCCGGGATGGGCTGAGCAGGATCCTGAAACCTGGTGGGAAAACCTGAGCGCCGCAATTAAAGACTGCTCTGCACAACTCGGAGAAAAAAGTAGCCGGATAGGCGCTATCGGTATTTCTTACCAGATGCATGGGCTTGTTGTTGTTGATAAAGAGATGAAGGTCCTGCGTCCCTCAATAATATGGTGCGACAGCCGGGCAGTTAAATATGGTGACAGGGCTTTTACTGCTCTTGGTAAAGAATATTGCCTCCCGCATCTTCTGAATTCACCGGGAAATTTTACTGCATCTAAGCTGGCCTGGATTAAGGAAAATGAACCCGGACTGTTCAGCAGGATTCATAAAATAATGCTGCCCGGTGATTATATTGCCTTAAGGCTTACCGGTGAATTGAGCACCTCATTCACAGGTATGTCCGAGGGTATTTTCTGGGATTTTTCGAAGGAGAGGATATCAGATGAGCTTCTGGATCATTATGGGTTCAGAAAAGAACTTCTGCCTGATGCATACCCTTCGTTTTCAGCACAGGGAACTCTCCTGAAAACAATAGCTTCATCGCTCGGCCTTCGGGAAGGTATACCCGTTTCTTACAGAGCGGGCGATCAGCCTAATAATGCTTTATCGCTTAATGTTCTTGAGCCGGGTGAAGTCGCAGCCACAGCAGGAACTTCAGGCGTAATCTATGGAGTCACCGATCAGAAGAAATCCGATCCTCAGTCGAGGGTAAACACTTTCCTTCATGTGAACCATACCTTAAATAATTCCAGGCTTGGGGTCCTGCTATGCATTAATGGTACCGGGATTTTGAATTCCTGGCTACGGAGAATATCAGGCAGCAACATTTCATATGATGAGATGAATGAAAAGGCATCAAAAGTTCTGCCTGGCTCAGATGGTCTTTTGATCCTTCCTTTCGGAAACGGCGCAGAAAGGATGCTCGGGAACAGGAATCCGGGAGCTCATTTGTCCGGGCTGAACTTCAACATACACAATCCCGGACATCTGTACAGGGCAGGACAGGAAGGTATAGCTTTTTCTTTCAGGTACGGCCTTGATATAATGAAGGAAACAGGTATCAATCCCGGTGTTATGAGGGCAGGAATGGCAAACATGTTCCTGAGTCCTGTTTTCAGGGAGACTCTTGCTAATATAACCGGAACTTCTGTTGACCTCTATAATACCGATGGTTCAGCCGGCGCTGCAAGAGGAGCAGGTATCGGGTGTGGGTATTATAAATCAGCAAAGGAAGCCTTCAACGGACTCAAGGCCATTGGTCATGCTGAACCCGGTTCGGATACAACAAGATATGAGGAGGCATACTCCAGATGGAAAGATCTAATGTTAAACAATTTTATGTAATTTTATCCTTCTGAATTAAATACCTAATAATATCCAATATGTTTTACAAAGGCAAAAATGAAGCATATCCCGGTATAGGGAAGATCTCCTATGAAGGAAGAAACTCAAAAAACCCGCTGGCATTTAAATGGTACAACCCGGAGGAAGTCGTTTCAGGGAAAAAGATGAAGGATCACCTGAGATTTGCAATTGCTTACTGGCATTCTTTCTGCGGAGATGGTTCGGATCCGTTTGGCGATTCAACGAGAATCTTCCCCTGGAAAGATGCAAAAGGAGATGATAAGATAAAACAAAAGCTGGAAGCCGCATTTGAATTCATGACAAAGATAGGTGCGGAATTCTACTGTTTCCACGATGTCGACGTCGTCGGAAACGGTTCTGTTTTCGAGATAGAGAAGGGACTTGAAAAAACTGTCCCCCTTATGAAAACGCTTCAGCAGCAGACCGGCGTCAAACTTCTCTGGGGAACAGCAAACCTGTTCTCACATCCCCGTTATATGAACGGTGCAGCAACAAATCCGGACTTTGCAGTTGCAGCAAATGCAGCCGTTCAGCTCAGGAATGCAATAAAAGCCACTGTTGAACTTGGCGGAGAGAATTATGTGTTCTGGGGTGGAAGGGAAGGTTATATGAGCCTCCATAATACCGATATGAAAAGAGAGCTCGAACACATGGGTATGATGTTATCTCTCGCACGTGATTATGGACGGAAAAACGGGTTCAAAGGGACTTTTCTAGTTGAGCCCAAACCCATGGAACCTTCAAAACATCAATATGATTATGACTGTGCAGCAATTATAGGATTTCTCCGTAAACACGGTCTTGACAAGGATTTCAAGCTTAATATTGAAGTAAATCATGCGACTCTTGCAGGTCATACATTCCAGCATGAGTTGCAGGTTGCTGCCGATGCAGGACTCCTCGGAAGCATAGATGCGAATAAGGGTGATTACCAGAATGGCTGGGATACCGATGAGTTCCCGACAAATGTTTATGAACTGACCGAAGCCATGATGGTCATTCTGCAGGCAGGCGGGTTCACAAACGGAGGTATTAATTTCGATGCAAAAGTAAGACGTAATTCCACTGATAATGAGGATATGTTTATCGCTCATGTAAGCGGGATGGATACTTTTGCCCGTGCACTGGTTATTGCTGATAAGATCCTTAAAGAAAGCCCGTATCTTGAAATGAAGAAAAGAAGATATGAATCATTCGATAAAGGTCCGGGGAAGGATTTCGAGAATGGCAAGCTTACTCTTGAAAAGCTCAGGGATATTGCAGCTGAGATTGGCGAGCCTCAGACCAGAAGCGGTAAACAGGAGCTGCTGGAGCAGATGATTAATATGTATATTGTATAATTACGGCTATTGCATTTAATGACCCCCCTGCCCCCCTGAAGGGGGGTTCATTCAGGATATAAGAAAAAATTTGGATATCAGATAATTATAACTCTTAGCTTGATGTCTATGCCCTGAAGGGTGGGTCATTCAGGATATACGAGATGTACGGACCACCAGAAAAGATTCCCCCTTCAGGGGGGTGCGCTGGCAAGTGTGTTGGAAGGGGGTATTTTAAATCCCAAGGTAACCTTCAACCAGTGCTGCTATGTGGGTTGGAAGGGGGTATTTTAATCCCAAGGTAACCTTCAATCCAGCGCTGGCATGTGTGTTGGAAGGGGGTCCTTAAATCTTGAAGTAGCCTTCAGGCTACTGCTTGCATGTGTGTTGGAATGGGGTAGTTCTATATTATTGTAGATACAACCTCAAATACCGGTGGGTTGGCTATTGACTTTTTTACCTTGCAGAGCTCTGCAACATTGATTAACGACTGACGGTATTTTTCAGGAAAGTCAGGTGGCAGCTGTATATCAATTGTAAGCTTTATCGGCAGACCTGTTTCCTGGCTGAATACGGTCTTCTGGATCACCTTTATTCCGTCAGTGCTGAGCTGCCGGTTGTCGCAAAAAGATTTCACATAAACGGCTGCGCAGGTTCCTATCGATGCAAGATAGAGATCGAAAGGAGAGGGGGCTGTTTCAGTTCCTCCGTTATTTAATGGCTGATCTGTCTTTATAGAAAACCCCCGCTGATGTGCAGTAACTATTTTGCCGCCGTCGAATGTGATTTCCATTTATTCAAGTAATATTTATTATTAACTATATTATAATAAGTATTGTAATTTAACTAATTCCGTTTAAGTTGTGCAGCAATAATAAAAACATCGAAGTTTTTCCTGCCGTTACCAGCAACTTCTTTCTCAATGGAGAAGCAGGTCATGTAAACCGGATCAACAAAATTGTATTCCTTCAGAGTCCCGCCAAGCTTTTCAGGGTCAAAACCTCTGTGACCCACAAAACTCTCACCATGAAATGATCCGTTTTCAGGATACAGATCGGCAATTGCCAGATATCCATTGTTTTTCAATAATCCGCTGAATTTTTTGATAATGTTTTCTGCATCAATAACATGATGCATAACCATCTGGGTGAATATCAGGTCAAAGCTTCCTTTATAATCATCTTTCTCAAGATCGAAAAAAACCGGCTCGAGATTCTGTACTCCTGTTTTCCTGAGCTTCTCATTCATTATTGCAACCATGGCGGTTGAATTGTCCATCATGGTTATATGCTTCAGTGAATCTGCAAGAAAAAAACTTGTTATACCTGTTCCTGCACCATATTCAAGAGCGGACATATTCCTGTTAATTGGTACAAGCTTTCTGATATGAGCTGCCACAGCTTTCGATCTTTCAATATGCATGGGATTATTGTCCCATCCTGCTGCTTTTATGTCGAATTCGCTCATAATGGAAAATCTTTGTGCAAAGGTACTAATTTACCTAATCAAGAGTGAACCACTGGCTGTTCAGTCTCGTAGTGTAAGTGGTGTGACTGAATTCGTTTGTATGATTGTCATAGATGTAATCCCTTTTCCATTCTTCCGCATTGAGCGAAACACTTTCGATAGCATCGAGGATATAGTCCAGTTCGATACTTGTCATTGTAGGATGAAGTGATAACCTGATCCACCCTGGCTTAAGTGAGAGGTCGCCGGCATCGATCCTGTCAGTAATTTCCTTCGACATCCTGAAATCGACATTCAGCAGGAAGTGCCCGTATGTGCCCGCACACGAGCAACCGCCTCTTGTCTGAATTCCGAAACGGTCATTAAGTATCCTGGTAACGAGGTTATGATGGACATTGTCAATATAAAAGGAGAAGATTCCTAACCTTTCAGTTATGTTCTCGGCAAGTATATGAAGTCCATTAATCTTTTTAAGTCTCCGAAACGTTGTTTCAGTCAGTTCCTTTTCCCTCTGATTCATTTTTGCAGTGCCCATTTTTTCCTTGAGTGTCACGGACAGTGCAGCTTTGATTCCCTGAAGAAAACCGGGTGTCCCGCCATCTTCTTTGACTTCAATGTCTGAGATGTACCTGTATCCTCCCCACCTGTTGGTCCATTTTACGGTACCTCCTCCCGGTGCATCGGGGATGTCGTTTCTGTAAAGCTCTTTGTTAAAAACAAGCACACCTGCGCTTCCCGGTCCCCCGAGAAACTTATGCGGTGAAAAGAATATCGCATCGAGTTGTTCCATCCTGTCTGCGGGATGCATGTTAATATCCACGTATGGCGCCGATGCGGCAAAATCGACAAAGCAATAGCCTTTATGCTCGTGCATTATTCTGGCGAGTTCATAAAAAGGGGGTTTGTAACCGGTAACGTTCGAGCAGGCTGAAAAAGAACCTATCAGCAACGGCCTGTTGCTGTACTTTACTATTTCTTTTCTTAATGCATCAGGATCGACAGTCAGGTTGTCAGCCGGCTCCAGCAGCACTACATCCGCCAGGGTCTCAAACCAGGATGTGTGGTTCGAATGATGCTCAGTGTGTGTAAGGAAGACAACCGGTTTGTTTTCGTTCGGGCTATCCTTGCAATTGTTGAATTGCCCTTTTGCATACCGGCAGTATTTCACAGCCTGTTCAGGGACTTTCAGACCAAGGATCCTCTGAAGCTTTGCCAGGGCTGAGGTCATCCCTGTGCCGGTGAAAAGAAGGACATCATTTTCATTGGCATGAACATGATTCTTAACAATTCTCTGGGCTTCATGATATGCTTCTGTCATTGTCCTGCCGGTGAAAGTGGATTCGGAATGAGTATTCCCGACAAACGGACCGATCTGTGATGTCAGCCTTTCTTCAATCGTTGAGTACAGTCTCCCGCTTGCTATCCAGTCGGCATATATGAGCTTCTTTCTTCCGTAGGGTGTTTCTATTTCGGTATCAATTCCTATTATATTTTGCCTGAAGCGGTTGAAATATTTCTCAAGGTCACTCATAGGTTGTTTTCTTGCATCAAAAATAGTATTTAAGTTGAAACTGCAACTTGACACTTATCATCTGAAATAATCAGTACAGATTAAAAAGGCTCGCACAAAGTCACTATTTTTACAATCTCAATCGCAATCACATGAAAAAACTTCTCCCGATACTGGTTCTTTGTTACATGTTTCTTTCTGTTTCAGCCCAGAAGACAGTTAAGGGACCGGATTCATTCAACACTGTCAAAGACAGGATTATTGCCTCGGATCCTTCTTCTGTAAAGATAGGAGGTTACCTGGGTGAAAAAATTGACCTTGTTATTGAGCAAAGAATCAAGGCCCAGGATGTTGAGCATCTGATTGAACCGTTTCGTCACAGGGAGGAGACACGTATGTGGCAAAGCGAGTTCTGGGGCAAATGGATACAATCAGCTATTGCGGCTTATGCTTATAACAGGGATCCCGAAATGCTTCAGATAATAAAAAATGCTGTAACAGGATTACTGGCCACTCAGACCCGTGAAGGTTATATCGGGAACTATTCTCCTGAAGCTCAGCTTGAACAATGGGATATCTGGGGCAGAAAGTACACTATGCTTGGTTTGCTCGCATATTATGATCTCACAGCCGATAAAGAGGCTTTGAAGGGTGCATCGCGGGTTGCCGATCATCTTCTTTCACAGGTCGGACCTGGAAAGACTGATATTGTAAAGACAGGCAATTACAGGGGAATGCCCAGCAGCTCAATACTGGAACCTATGGTTTATCTCTACAGGAGAACAGGTGAAAAGAAATACCTGGATTTCGCCCAATACATTGCAGATCAGTGGGAAACTGAAATTGGTCCAAAGCTGGTAAGCAAGGCTCTCGCAGGGATTGCTGTGTCTGAAAGGTTTCCTCATCCTGCCTCATGGTGGTCTTATGAAAATGGACAGAAGGCTTACGAAATGATGTCATGTTATGAAGGGCTGCTTGAATTATACAGGATAACAGGCAGGCAGGATTACCTTGATGCAGTTGTAAAGGCGGTTGACAATATTATCCTGGAAGAGATTAATATTGCAGGTTCAGGCAGCGCTTTCGAATGCTTCTATCATGGCGTTAAATACCAGGAGCAGCCGACTTATCATAACATGGAAACGTGCGTAACCATGACCTGGATGAAGCTGTGCTTCAATCTTCTGCGACTTACACAAGATCCGAAATATGCTGACCAGATAGAGAAATCAACATATAATGCACTTCTTGCTTCACTGAAAGGAGACGGAACCCAGATTGCAAAGTACAGTCCCCTTGGTGGCATAAGGCATGCAGGTGAAGAACAATGCGGTATGCACATTAACTGCTGTAATGCAAATGGGCCAAGGGCTTTCATGATGCTTCCGCTGTTTGCAACGATGCAGTCAGGTAATGAGTTTATTGTGAACCTTTATGGTGAGAATCATACCCGGGTGCGGCTGAGCGGCAAGAATTATGCTGATATTGACCAGTCTTCTGATTATCCCGTTTCAGGTGACGTGGAAGTAAATGTAAATCCCGACAAATCAGAGGAATTCATCATAGCATTCCGGATACCGTCATGGTCGGAAAAAACTGTTGTGTCTGTCAATGGCGAGGATGTTAAAGATGTGGCTCCCGGTTCTTACCTGAAGATAAAAAGAGTGTGGAACAAATACGACAAGGTTACTCTGAAGCTGGATATGAGAGGAAAGGTGGTGAATATGGACAGGAGCCGGGCTCTAGTCCGGGGACCTGTAGTACTTGCGAGGGATACACGCTTTAAAGACGGTTTTATTTATGAAGCTGCCGTTATCAGGGACGAGAATGGTTTTGTGGACCTGGTACCCTCCGGTAACAAGCCGGAAGGGGTGTGGATGTCGTTTACTGCGCCGCTGGTGCTGGGTACCGATCTTGAAGGTGAGTTTCGTGAACCAAAGCAGGTAAGCTTCTGTGATTTCGCATCCGCCGGTAACACCTGGGGTGAGGATTCCAGGTATATCATCTGGATTCCGCGAACGATCAATGTGATGCGTTCGGAATATAAGTCTTACTGATTTATATCCTGTTCCTTCTGCCGGGAATTTCCTTCAGATGGATGGGATGTGCTGGTATGCCTTTCATTTTCAATGCTTTTATCAATTTCTTCAATAACATCAGAAATATCAACATTTGCCACCGGGCTGTCTTCAGTCAGGCTTTTATCTTTGTCAGGGTCATCCTTTGGAGCCTGATCCTGTTTCTGTCTGAAACGGCGTTTCATGCCTGTTTTGATTTAAGTGTAACAAGCTTATCCATTCCTGCCGCCTCAATACCTTCATTCTCGATAAACTCGCTCAGTGGCTCCTCATGATCAAGCCCTATGTTTTGTCTGAATACCATTTCGATAGCTTCAAACAGATCTTTCTCCTGCACACCTCCTGGTTTTTTGTCAGGATTTACAGAATCGCGGCGGATCGCGATTGTTGTAGCCTTATCTACAATACCGGAAATCAGGGCGCCATTTACGATATGCCTGAGCAGGAAATGCCGGGGAGTGCCCGGATCCTTACGGTCATAGACAGCATAATATTTGAACTCATCAGAGAACAGACGTTTTGCAGCTGAAACAGCAACATCCTCCTTCTTCAGCCGGTTTGCCAGGGGTACTCCTTTCAGGTGAATATTAAATATTTCAACAGCGCTTTCCAGGGTCGGACGCGATATATAAACCTTAACATCAACCCGCCCGTCTCTGACAACGGCCGGATCGAGAATATCCGCCCTGTTCGTTGCCAGCAGAACAAGCGCGCCGGATTCCTCCATTCCACCCATCTCCGAAAGGAATGTCGGTACAGTAGTACTTTCTATGTCGGAGCTGATTCCTGAGCCACGTTTCCTGAGAAGCGCTTCTGCCTCATCAATAAAAATGATGGCAGGAAAGTTATACTTCTTCCTGTGCGATTTAGCTCTTGAGAACAGGCTTCTTATGGCTTCCTCAGATTTACCCAGCCACATTTCAAGAAGTTCCGGCCCCTTAACATAGATAAATCCTGATTGCATCGCCTCCCTGGCATTAACATCGTACATTTTTGCAATAGCAGTAACGATTGCCATTGCAAGGAGCGTCTTGCCGCAACCGGGAGGACCAAAGAGAAGAGCCCCTTTTACAGGTTTCTTATGATAGAACTCATACAGCTTCTTCAACTGGTGAGGACCTTCGATTATTTCACGCATTATCCGCTTGGCCTCTGACAATCCACCTACATCATCCCAGGAAACCTCTTTCCAGTCATCCAGAGTATAGCTGGTCTCGATATTCCCAAGATTCTTTATAATAATGACATTATTAAGATCAAGAACCACCCGGTCACCTTTCTTCACTGTATTAAAACGTCCCTTATAAGCTAAAGACTTACCACTTCCAACAGATACTTCGCAAGTCTCATCGTCCACGATTTCAGTTATGATACCAATATACCCGGCTGCGATACCATCTGTTTTATCCACTATCTGCTTAGTTGAAGGTGACAACCTGACCATGTCGCCCGGGGACAACTTGTCATGCAGATGATCGGGAAATATTACTTCAACAAGCCTTCCTTCAAAGTGAAGCACTGCCGTTCCATACCGGTCACGATCCATTGCATCACGGTCTTTGAGAAGGAGATCATCAGTGCTATAGCTATCTGATTTGCCATCCGCAAAATCCACCCTTACCCAGCCGGGTTTTACCACGGCTTTGATCTCCCCTTCGGCAATTGATTCATGAACTCTCTGGCTTTGCGGCTTGATTCGTACTATTAAGCCTTGTTTAAATTCACTATGACCGGCGTTGTCTCTGTAATAGTTGCCATGATCGACCCAAAGTCCCGGATCATTCATGTAAGTCTTGATTACTGTGGCTAAAGGCAGAGGTTCCCTTGTGAGAGCCTCGAGCATATGGCGCTGTTCAAACAGCTTATCTTTTGCTTTCGACAGGGTCATTGTCATCTCATCGACTTTGGCGCGGAGATGATTTACTTCCTGTGTTAATTTAATAACGTCCCCGGTTGAGGCGGTGTCTTTTTCTTCCATGATTCAGAGCAAAAGAATTACTTATCATCAGAGTTTCCTGAAGGCAGAACTGCATCTTCATGCTGGATATTGAATTCATTAATATCACGTAAGGAGGCAGGATCGAGGCCTACATGCCTGATGCCTTCCATAATATCGTTAAACAGCTTGCTGTGCTTTATTGTGGTTGGTCTTGGCTGTGGCCAGGGAATTTTGATATCCTGTACAATTCTCGATCCGCTCAAACCGCCGCCCTTATAGTACTGCGATAACACTATAAGCCTGGTTCCCATGAAGATGGCTTCTTCAAGGTCGTGGGTGATAAAGAGGATAGTTTGTGATGTCTGACCCCAGAGTTCCTGGATAAAAACCTGCATCGCTTCACGCGTGCCAACGTCAAGCGCTCCAAGAGGTTCGTCCATCAGAAGGATCCCCGGTCTCATTATCATTGCCTGTGCAATAGCGACACGCTGCCGTTGTCCGCCTGACAGCTGATGCGGGTACTTTTCCGCATGCTCCAGTAGTCCAACCTTGCTAAGAAAATGATCCGCATCTTCACGAAAAACCTTTAATTTCTTCCTGTACAGAAAAGGCAATATCTTCCTTATATAATTATCCGCCAGGTTGAAATGCTCCAGCTCCAGGCCAAACATAACATTATCACGCACATTCATGAAATCGAATAATGAATACTTCTGGAAAACAATACCACGACGGCGGTCCGGACGTTTGATCAGTTTATCTTCCATTGATGCAATTCCCTTACTGGGTCTTTCAGATCCCAGTACCATGCGGAGCATAGTTGACTTTCCACATCCTGTTGGTCCTACAATTGTGACAAATTCTCCCTTACGTATACGCAGGCTGATATCATTCAATATGACCCGGTCACCATACTGCTGGTAGACATTCTGCAATTCTATGACATACTTCCTGTCAAAATGATTTTCCATAACAGTCTACTTGTTCAACCATTGATATTTTTTGCTGATCCAGGTGCGGAATGCCGTATCGACCATGAAGGCCAGAGCGCTGATCCAGACGACGTACGGGAAGATAGTTGCCATATCCATATATCGCCGTACGACAAAGATGCGATAACCTATACCTGCTTCTGCAGCCAGGGCTTCTCCGGCTATGAGAAAAAGGATGACGGACTTGAAGTTCAGACGAATAGTGTCCAATACCTTCGGTATGATCTGTGGATATATTATACGGAAGACTATTTCAGACTGACTTGCATTCAGGGTCATGCCTTTTACAAGCTGTTCATCATGTACCTCTTTGACTTTAAGATATGTGTCGAGGATGACTGTCGGGGCAACACCAATAACAATCAGAGCTATCTTTGCAGTTTCTCCAAGACCGAATACAATGAAAAGGATTGGCAGAACTGCTATCGCCGGTATCTTATCAAAGAAAAGAACGAACCTGTACAACAGCTTCTCCGCGTAAGGGAATGCACCCATGAATAAGCCCAGATAGATACCCGCGAAAATAAACACCATCGATATCAGGATCCGTTTGCCGCTGGCCTTGGTATCCAGCCAGAGAAGCGATTCTCCCTGTTTCAGATATTCTCTGGTTGTACCATTCTTCCATGCGTCAAGCCAATTGCTGAACTTTCCATCTGCGAGAGCCTGTTTATCACGGTTCCTGGCCTCGCGGAACGATTCCGGCAGATCATTTTTGACGAGTTCCCCATTTTCGTCATATTCTTCCCTGATATTCACCTCAAAGACCGTTCTTTTGAATCCTTCCCACAGCTGTTCCCCGGTAGGAACAAGCTTATCCTGTGCATTTTCTGCATGTCTTTCAACTGAGGTGTTATAATATAACTTAATAAAGACAAGGAACAGGATCAGCGAAAGCAACAAAGATATCCGTTTGCCAGGAACGGTTCTCAGCCTGTAGAAATTTCTGATCATCTCGATGAACTCCTTGCCGATACCTGCTATTTCGCCGGCAATAAAGCGAGGAAAACGCCTGATCCGGTTGATTGATCTTAAGGGCAAACCCTTCAGCCACAGCCCGACATTTGTGAAGAACTTCTTAGTACTCCCCGAAGGTGAATTTTGACCGGTTCGCAAATCTGGTTTTGTCACGCCTCTTTATTTTAATGTCTCCTGCATATAACTTGTATCGAAGATGAACAATATATTTTGCGTGTTTCCGATGATTGTGCCATCAGAGAATCTGATACCAAGATCATCAGCCTTGACACCGGCTCCAAGTAATTCGTACTTTGAGCAGAAGTTACGCACACGCCGCATATTTGTTTTCATATCTTCACTATTGGTGTAAGCGATGGCATCGGCAGCTTTATAAAACATGGCTGTTGTTTTCAGCTGGTTCTGATACTCAATCAGGCTTGAACCACCGACTCTTGCCATCTCTTCAAGTGCTCCCCTGCCTTTATCGGTCCTTGATGACATGATGTCCATGACTTCGAACCAGGCGCCGGCAAGCGCTTTGCCCAGTCCCGGATTCTCTTGTAATACCTTGGTTTTCACAACCATCAGGTCCAGAATTTCGCCTGGAATCTGAGAAGAGTCAAATATTTTCTTGACTCCAGGTGTCTTCATAATTTCCATTACCAGAGGGTTCCAGGTAACAACAGCCTCCTGGTCCTTATTTGCAATGAATGCCGGACCAATGTCACTATCGCTGACATTGACGATTTTGACATCATCATCATTCATCTTATTCATGTCTAATGCCCTTGAAAGCATGTAATGGGAAACAGAGAACTGAACAAGGTTAACCTTCTTCCCTTTGAGCTGAGGTATTGTAAGATTGTTTCTGACCATGAGGGCGTCATTTCCGTTTGAATAATCTCCGACGATGATCGCTGAACAGGAAATACCGCCTGCCACAGGGATAGTGAGACAGTCCATGTTTGTCATTACACAGGCATCAACTGAAGGAGTTGTGAATGCTTCAATTGATGGCATATAGTCCATTCTTACGAGCTTGATTTTAATGCCGTATTTGGCAGCCCATTTGTCTATAATCCCCGATGTTCCTGCGTACGCCCATGGATTCCATCCTGCATAGATCGACCAGGCAACTGTGAATTCCTTCTGGGGGGGTGTTGTTTCCTTCACTGCCGGATTCGAGGTGAAGGAACTCAGAGTAAATGCAATGATAACCAGTGAAATGGTCATCTTCCCGGCTAATTGATTAAAAAATATTTTCATGATAATTTGATTTAAATGTCAAAGTATTTCAAGTAAGATCAGTTACGCTGTTTACATTTCATCATCAGCAGTTATGTCAACAAACGCTTTTTTCCTGACTGCTTCTCCCTTTTCCATTCTCTCTATTGTGTCACGGCCTTTGTTTGTCAGGTCTTCCAGTTTGCCGATAGATTCCTTCATTCCTGCCAGTGCATTGATCCTGAAAGTTGACAGGTCTTCGACAGCTTCATTCAGCTTGGTGAAGGCATTTGCAAGAACTTCAACAGCAATGGTCGGCTCGGAAGCTGCTTTCTGTATCTCCGTCCCCTGTGTTCTGAGTGTCTCGGCATTACCCATAAGAATTTTCTCTGTGACTTCCTTGGTTCCTTTAACAGCCTCAAGAACAATTCGTTGCTTGTTCAAGGCAAACTGAGCCGTTACTCCGACGCTTAAAGCGACTGTAGTGATTGTCACACTGCGTTCAACACCTTTAATAAGTTCGTCGTTGTTTCTTATGAGCATGTCGTATGTAATCACGCCCTGCTGGTTCACGTTCAAAGCAGTCTGCAGATCGATTATACGCTGCCGTAAAGGAAACAGAACTTCTTCCTGCAGGAACCGGTATTCATCCGGCTGTTCCTGCTGATTTATTTCCCGGAGCTTCGCTTCAAACTTCCGGTCAAGAACCTGTCCGACCTTTATAGCATGGGCAAGTCCATCAAGTGTTTCCCGCAAAGACTTCTTGTCCATTGCAAGGATATTATTATCATCCTTCAATCCTTCCTTGCCTGCAAGGAGGCTCTTTGTAATGTCCTTCAAAACGACACTACCTTTTTCATATCTTTCCAGATACCTGCTTACAGGATTCTTCTTCCCGAGGAATCTTCTGAAAAACTTGGCAGCGGCGCTTGTCGGAGCAGTGAGGTTGTATTGGTGGGGGTTCAACTCCTCGACCTCATTCCGGAGCAGCAGCAGGTCCTTTGCCACTGTGCCGCCATCCTGTGTCTTGGCAAGCATTTGCATAGACTGATCGAGGATTGCATTCTGGTTGCTCAATCTCGTCTGGTGCTTCATACCAAGGTCGTTGATAGTTCTCTTCTTCTCTTCATCATTGAATTTTCCATTGAAGAAGTTATCAATAATTGTGTCTGTCAGCTTTTCAATTTTAGGATCTGTGATTTCCTTTTTCTCCCCGGTCAGTCCAAGCTGTTCCTCGAGTTCTTTTTTAAGTTCAGCCTCAGTGGGGATATTGTACTTCTCTTTCCCGATGTTTTTTACACTATCGGCTTGCTCCTGCAACTTTTGTTTCAGTTGCGGGTCTGCTGATTGTTGTTTTTTGCTCATTTTTATATGTGATTTGATGGTCTAACGTGAAAATTTGAATGACTGCTGTGCAATACGGTGAAGTTGTTCAATGGATGCTTCCATGTCGAGTTTACTTTCATTGTTCGATGATCGTTTGATATCCTGAACCTGCACAATAGCTTCATCCAGCCTGGTAAGCGCTTCCTCATTCTGAGCCATCAGGTCTTTAATATCCTGCTGCTGATCGAGGTATTGTTGTTTGCTAAGCAGCAACGAGCTTCGTTCCCGTTTTGTTGCAGAGTCCTGTTCACAATTCTCTATTCTCTGAAGGCTTCGTTCTATGTAATCCAGGTCGATTGCATCGAGTGTTTTGTGGATAAGCAATACCTCATTAAGGTTATCCATTCCAGCGAGGAACACTTCCTGTGCTATCGTGTAATACCTGTTATAAGTCAGCTGGTTCTTGTCAGGAAATTTTAAATCAAGGATTTCGATGAATACTTTTATTTTGTTCCTGAACTGTTCCAGTTGTTCAGACGCATGCCTGTTACCATAGGCATCAAGCGATCGCTGCAAATTCAGACGCTTTTGGGTGGTATCTTCATCCAGAAGCTGACGCAGGTGGTTACGGTACTGGTCTAAGAATTTATCTCCTTTAAAGAAACGTTGCCAGGCCCAGGTCCCGCCTCCCAGGGCGATGGCTCCTCCGATAATCGGGATTCCCACAGATGTTCCCAGCAGAATGGCAGTCAGGATGCCGACAGGAATTGCCCCGATGCTGGCTCCCACCAGCCAGTTGTCCATGATTGACCTGTTGAGGGCTGTAATAATTGCTTTCTCCTCAAAGTCCTCCACCCTGGGGGTGAATACTGCTTTTTCTTCCTTTTGTTTATTGTTTTGCCGGGGCCGCATATTCAAACAGGTTTCATTGTAAGAGGATGAACTCAACACGCTGCATCCTCAGGCGGTATGCTCTTTCAGACTCCCCATTTCTCCGTTTCGGCGGTCTGTCGGCGCCAAAGCCTTTTGCCAGGATCCGATCTTCATCGATGTTATAAACTGCAATCAATTGCTGGCGGACAATATCCGCGCGCTCCTGCGATAGTTCCATATTTGCAGCAGGATCACCATAACCTGTATGCCCTGCAACAAGGACCCTGTAGTCAGGGTAATTGTGAATCAGCTTTTGTGCAACATTATCAACTGTCGCTTCACCTTCTGTGTCAAGCCTGCCGACTCCACTTTTGAAGGTGATGTTCTCAACCCGCATCGTCCCGGATTCCTGCAATTTTTCCCACTGATCTTTGCTCAGGCTTTCGAAATCCTTTGGAGTATTCACTTTTGTACCGATTGGAGCTATTGCTGTTGAAACAAGATCCTCAATAAATGTTTTATTCAGAATCTCGTACGGATTTTCCACTTCAATATCCTTTTTCATCAGTCGGTTTACATCATTCCAGGCATAGATGGTCTTGACCAGTCCTTCATCTGCCGGGATTCCGGCTCCTGTAGCTTCCTGGATGCCAAACATCAGCCGGGCATTTTCCTGTAAGGTATACCATTTGATATTGTCCACAAAAGCAGGCACAACAGTTCTTTTAGCCCCGGTGACTGATCTGAGCTCATCGAACATCTCCTCCTGGCGGGTCATGTAATAATCCACTACTTCAAAATATGTTTTGATGACCTCCCTTACATCTTCCTCCCTGTTATTCACAAATTTCCTGCTGAAAACAAATACATCGATAATATAATTCCTGAAGTTATCAGAACCCCATATCTTCTTCATACCCAGGTTCGTGATTGCGTTTGAAACATCAGGCTCCCACATTGGATAAAGGTGCTTTGATTTCGCCGGATCGTTCTGATCTGCTTTAGCCTGCTTGTATACAGCCTCCGAACCGTTTGCCTCTATCATCCAATCCTGTTTGTTCTGCAGTTCGTCAAGGTCGAAGTTTGTGATTGTCAGGTTTACAAGATCTTCGCTGGGCGAGTCAGGAGTCACTACGATTTTGATCTCGCTGTCATTAAGATCGTTGACTTTGGTAAAAGGAAAATCATTGAATGCAAGAATTGCATCGGCTCCCTGTGATTCGGAGATGGCTCCCGTGATAACCCCCGGATACCTGTAAATTGATCCGTGTTCCATATAAGATGAGATGGGGAGCACAATGAAATCATACTCACTGTCATTCAGTTTTTTAAGCCTGTCCGCATATGCGGCGCCGTCATCAGTGAAATCAAGCACAATTCCTTTCCGGGCAAGCCGTTTACGCATTTCTGTAGATCTTATCAAAGCATACCCTGCATAACCATCACCGGCCCATTTAATAGTGCGGGAGTCGCCTGCTATATCAGAACTCTTTGTTCTTTTGATCCCATCAAGCCAGGATGTGCCGAAATAAATACTCAGCACAACGATAGTTCCGAGCAACATAAAAACGATTATGCCTTTTGATCTGTTATTCATAGTTTAAACAACAATTTCTGTTTTTTTTCAGTAGTTATTATCCGCTCAGTGACCTGTAGAATCAGCTTTATACAGATCCTCATCAAATAAAGTTGCGTCAAATACATCTGATTCAGCGGTTGCCTCAACCAGCGCTTCTTCAAGTTCTGCATAATTATCAGCATCACGGTAAGAGAGTGAGTACCTCTTTAGCGTGTGAGAATTCTGCATGCATAATCCTATTGAATATAGCCCGATAAAACCATGCCTGGAAAGGTAGTTGCAGGGTTGCTTCAGATCAATGCCTGTCTGTTCTCCATCGGTGATCACGATTATACGATATGTTCCATAGCCCAGTTGTTTCTTGTATTGTTCGACCATCTTGTCAACACCTGTCAGGAGCGCTTCTCCGAGGGGTGTTTTTCCTGTGGGTTTCAGGCTGTTTATGATATTAAGGAATTCCTCTTTATTACCCGAAGAGATCGGAAGAGCTTCAGCAACGCCGTTTCCTTCACGGGTTCCGAAAAGGATAAGGCCAATGTTCACGCTGTCGGGGACATTCTTCATAAAGCTGGTCACTGCCTGTTTCGCACCATCAATCTTTTTTCTTCCTGAGCAGCTTTCATCCATACTACCGCTCATATCAAAAAGGAAATAGAAGTTAGAAGTTGTTGATGCAACACCTTCTGATTCATCAAAAAGGATTTTAATCTGCTGGTCTTCCAGGTCTGTTTCACCTATTTCCGGCTGCTCTTCATTTTCACGATATGGTGGTGTTTGAACGCAGGAGCAGGCAAGAAATGCAAGCGTAACGGATGCGATTACGATACCTGATAAACTACTATATTGTCTCATCATGTCTGAATACAGTTATAACAAAACAAATATTTACTTGTAAATCGACGGATCGAACTGGATAGGTTCGGACTCGAGTTGCTTGACTCTGAAAACTACGCGGAAGTTCTGTTTCCATTCTTCCTGGGTTCTCGGTTGGGCGAACTTTGGCGCCTCAATCCCTCTTCCTACAACAGTGATCTGTGAAGCATCGAATGCGATCCCTGATTGCTTACAATAAGCCAGGAAATTTTTTCTCACGTTCTCAGCCCTTTCCCTGGAGAGATTCTTCGCCACCTGCTCAATCTGAGCAACTTCCTGGCTGCTGGCGCCACTTTGCCTTGCTTTCAGAACTCCGCCACGGTCAGAATGGCCTTCAATAACAACAATTGCACCTCCATATGTCTGTGCAAGCTTGAGCGCTTCCTTAAAGTCGTCTGCGTAAGATGCGACTGCAAAGTCTTCCTGATTCGGCTGGAAGTAGATTTCAACGTTAAAGAGTGTTCCTTCAGCTTCCCAGGATGTGGCTTCCGCCTTAATTCTGTTTTCAACCACCTGCGATACCTTCTTCTCATCAAATCGCGGAGCAGAAACAGTGCTCGCTCCTGCTTTGGCATACTTCAGATCAGGTACAAAAGCGTTATAGTCCCAGTTAGCTCCGGGGACATTTGTTGCGCCGGAAAGCACTCCCATTGTTATAAATGCTTTCTGGATCTCCGTGTCAAGGGTTTTCTGATTCCTCGTTGTTCCCTGTCCGGTAAAGAAGGCAACATTACCGGTATGACCCGCGAATTCACAACCGCCTTCAAGCATCGGTTCGACATCCTTTGTTGCAGTGGGTGTGCCGAAGAACAACTCCGATGCACTGCTTATAAGTTTATTGTATTCACCCATTCTCGATGCTTTTGCCTTGATGAGATCGCGAAGGCCCTCTTCTGCCTGCATCAGGGATAGTGTGAACTTCTGCACTTCATCCCTGTGAGAATCAAAATAATCTTTCCTCACAGCATAAACATCAGCAATTATACGGTTGGCTGATTTTGTTGTTAATCCTATTGTGGCGCCTTTTACGGAGCCTTCGCTGCCGGTTCCGGTTTTACCACCCGAGGTAAGATTAAGGGCATCGGGAATGATACAAAAAACAGCGTCGAGTGTGGGATCTGCAACAAATGCTTCCACCGGATTATTATTGGTACCGTTGTCGTTCAGGGTAAGTTCTTCCAGGTATTTGAAGCTGATATCTTCCAGCTTTCTTTTGGCGCTGGTAAAAAGATTGGCGGCATAGTCCATGTGAGGTCCATAGATCTGGAGCGCCACATTCCGGGAATTATTAATGTTCTTTCCCGGGCGGAACACAACGGCATCATCACCGTTTGAATAGCTCAGCTGATAGACCTCCACTAACTCAATGCCTGCAGCCCTGAAAGCATCACTGGCCATTTTTATCATGCCTTTTGTGCCTCTCAGGTATGGTGTTTCCCCATTAATGCAACGCTGAACCTGATCTTTAAAATTATCCTCGTTCCTCAAGGTGAAGTCGAGCCCGTTCTGCCTGAAGATCCCGTTCATTTCAGCATAGACTGTGGCAATATCGCCGCCCCAGGTAATTGTGGGCAAAGTTATTGAACCTGAAGTGCGTACAGGTTTTAATGAGGTTGTAACAACCTGTGACATCGGCTTTAAAGGCTGATATTTAACCTGGCCATATAGTGTGCCGGTGATTAGTAATAGTGTTGCTATGGCTATAATCCTGCTGAAAAAAGATATATTTCTCATAACTAAACGATTTGATTTTAGCGTCAAAATATCATTTATCGAATTTATGAATTTTTTATGGCATTTTATAAATATCAGTAAGTGCCAGACAATTAATATTATAATACGAAAAACGACTTGTTCGCTAATATACTGATTCTCGTTCCAGGGATTATTTGGACATCAGGAGGTATAGAATTAATAACTTTAATAGCACACTGATGACACGGATTAAACGGATTTTCACAGATTTAATCCGTGATCATCCGTCGCATCAGTGTCATCAGTATTCTATTTGCCTTTCAATGCTTTTTTCTTCTTGCACTGAGCTCTGAGCCCTGAGCTCTGAGCCCTGTTCTCAGGAGATGTTATAGTGCGACATCAGTATCCTGTCGAACCATTTGGAGGGTAATAATTTTTTAAGGAGAACCGCCAGCTTTTGTTCAGACGATGCAACGATATAGCGGGTTTTGGGATTTTTGTTTTCAGTAATCCTGAGGATTTTTTGAGCGAGGACAGCAGGGTTCCAGCCATTGAACTCGTCTTTTTCAATTGCCGTAAGGCTCTTGAGGAACTGGCTTTGATAGTTGCCGCAAACAGACTCATCAGCAAGGAATTTCCTCCTGTTGCTTGAATTGCTGGTATGAAAATCACCCGGGTTGACAAGGATGATCTTTATTCCATAGCTTTTCACCTCCATCCTGAGAGCTTCACTGAAACCCTCAACCGCGAATTTTGCAGCTGAATAATACGACTGGAAAGGTAAACCCATCAAGCCTCCAATTGAGCTGATGTTTATTATCATTCCTTCGTGTTGTTCCCTCATCCCAGGCAATATTTCCCGGGTAAGATTGGTCAGTCCTGTGAAGCTTGTCTCGATCTGCATCCTTGCATAATCTGCAGGCAGGACTTCGGCCGGTCCTCCTGTATGCATGCCCCCGTTATTGATAAGGATATCGATCCTGGTTTCTTTTTCCAGGACATGTTTTACAGCATTCTTAATTGAAAGCTGATCGGTAAGATCCATATTGATATAGTTGACCCCCTGGAGATCACCTGCGCCGTTCCTGGTTGTCCCGTATACAGTGTAGCCTTTTTGAGAAAGCAACCTGGCTGTTTCAAGGCCAAATCCAGATGAAATGCCAGAGATGAAAACTACTTTTCCCATGTACGGATCAGTTGATAATGCCCAGCAGTCTGGCGTTTTTGGTGATCTTTTCAATCGAAATATCCACCTGCTCCTTAGTATGAGTCGCCATGAGGGAATACCGTATCAGGCAATCATTTTTCGGAACAGCAGGAGAGACAACAGGGTTGACGAAAATGCCATCTTTAAGCAGCATTTGTGTCAATATAAGAGCTTTGGTGTCATCTCTGACGAACAATGGAATGATCGGGGTCTCTGATTTTCCTGTTTCAAAGCCGGCGGATTTGAAAGCGGCAAGAGCATACCTGGTAATATCCCAGAGATGATCCATCCTTTCGGGTTCGTTCTCCATTATCTCAAGCGCTGCCAGAACTGTTGCAGCTGATGCCGGAGTCATGCTTGCGCTGAAAATAAGCGAGCGGGAATTGTGTTTTATGAAATTGATGACCTCTTTATCACTGGCGATGAAGCCTCCGAGAGAAGCCAGTGATTTTGAGAATGTTCCCATAATCAGATCGACTTTATCAGTCAATCCGAAATGAGATGCCGTTCCGGCTCCCTTGATCCCGATAACTCCGAGAGAATGTGCATCATCGACCATTATGGATGCATTATACTCCTGCGCAAGCCTGACAATCCCGGGAAGATTTACAATATCACCTTCCATTGAGAATATTCCATCCACGACTATGAGCTTTATACTTGCAGGCTTGCACATTCTTAGCTTGCACTCAAGAGCGTTCATGTCGTTATGGGCAAATTTCAGGACTTTCGAGAAGGATAACCTGCTTCCTTCAATTATCGATGCATGATCGAGCTCATCGAGCAGGACATAATCATTTCTTCCTGCGAGGATAGAAACAATACCGAGATTGACCTGGAAACCTGTGCTATAACAAAGTGCGGCATCTTTTCCTACAAAATCGGCCAGCTTTTGCTCGAGCCTGATATGAATATCGAGAGTACCGTTGAGAAATCTTGATCCTGCACAACCGGTGCCATATTTATCAATGGCTTTTTTGGCGGCTTCCTTAACCTTCGGATGATTTGTGAGCCCGAGATAGCTGTTTGAGCCGAACATCAGAACTTTTCTGTTATCTATGGTAACAACGGTATCCTGGTCAGAATTGATTTCCCTGAAGTAAGGGTAGATGCCTGCCTGCATCGCTTTCTGAGGAGCATCGTAATGCGATAGTTTTTTCTGTAAAATTTTCACTTTTTAATATATATGAAGCGGTTCAAATATATAAAAATGCTTATTCTCTTTTAAAAGATTTTTATTTTCGGCCAATAATGTTAAAAACTTATTTCAAATATTCATGTTTCTGCCCGGATTTTAAGCGGATTATGTTTGGAAAGTAAAGAGCTACGAATTATTTTTGCGCACGAAAATTCAAAATCAATCACAATGGACGACGGGCCGGCGGATATATTAATGTTAATTCTGGTATAGCGGGACCGGTCATCTTGGCCGCTTCCGACTGTGTCAGGCAGCAAGGAGGTGGCTATGACAACACTGACAACATTTTATTTAAGTGGTATTATAGGCAAATCTGCCTATGGCGCTGATGGTGATAAGATCGGTACTGTAAGGGATCTGCTTGTCAATGCTGTTCCATCAGGACAAAACGATCCCGGTCATCAGCTTGTCACCGGGATAAAGCTCAGGATCAACAACGAGACCAGGATATTTTCATTCTCAAATTTCAGGGTTTCAAAAGCAGGTGAAAGACTGAATGTGACCTGCACAGCGCTGACAGAGCTTGCAACTGAGGAAATCGAGAATGGGCTTCTGTTGTGTGACAACATACTTGATAAGCAGATTGTCGACCTGAACGGTCGAAAACTTGTACGTGTGAATGATGTGAGGCTCGCTACCCTTCCAACAGGTACTTATGCCGTTGCTGTGGATATTGGAATTGAAGGACTGCTCAGAAGGATCGGGATTGCAGCTCCGATAAAGCATTTTCTTTCTCTTATAAAAATCATTCTTCCTTCAAAGTTCATCCTTTGGGATGACGTGCAGGCCATAGATCATTCCAATTCCAGGATCAGGTTATCCAAGAGCTCTTCTAAGCTTCATACTATACACCCTTCAGACCTGGCAGATATCCTTGAGGATCTTGGAAAAAAGTCAGGGATGTCACTTTTCACATCTCTCGATGAAGAGAAAGCTGCCGATGTGCTCGAGGAACTTGAACCACCTGTCCAGATACATATTATCGAGAACCTGCCTGTGAATAAAGCAGCCGATGTGCTCGAAAAAATGCCTGCCGACGAAGCAGCCGATATTATAGATGAACTGGAAGATGAAAAGGCAGAATTGCTGTTAAGGGAAATGGACCTTGAATCCTCACAGGAAGTCAGGGAATTGCTTGAATATCCTGATAATTCCGTTGGAAGCCTTATGACGACAGATATATTATCATTTAAGCCGGACGTGACAGTCGAGCAGGTTCTCGACGAGCTCAGGGCAAAGAAGCCCGAAGCCGCGGAATTATACAACCTCTTTGTGACGGAGAAAAATGATGAGCTTATCGGTACTTTCGATCTGAGAGACCTTGTTGTCTCTTCTCCCGGTACCCAGGTAAGCATGATAATGAAGTCTGATCCCGTTTTCCTTTATGATAATCAGAAAGTACAGGATATTGCCGAACTTATCTCAAAATACAACCTGCTTGCAGTTCCTGTTGTTGATACTGAAAACCAGCTCCAGGGAATGGTTGTAGTTGATGATGTTGTGGAGGATCTGATAACAGAAAGAAGGACAAGAAAAAGATAAAAAATCGAACCAATGTTCCTGGCTAAACTTAAGGAATCGCATTTCATAAGACAGGCAGCAATATTCTTCGCAATACTGGGACCTGGAATAATAACCGGCAGCGTCGATAACGATGCAGGAGGTATTACCACTTATTCTGTAGCAGGAGCGATGTATGGGTATGGTCTTATCTGGACGCTTATTCCTTCACTTATTGTCCTTCTTGTTATCCAGGAGATGAATGCAAGGATGGGCATTGTTACCGGCAAAGGTCTTTCGGATCTCATCCGCGAAAATGCAGGGATCAAAATTACTTTCTTCATCTTCATCGGGCTTGTGCTTTCAAATATCGGTAACACAACAACCGAATTTGCCGGTGTGGCAGGAAGCATGGAGATTTTCGGTGTTAGCAAGTACATCTCTGTTCCTGTTACGGCTGTGCTGGTCTGGTTCCTGGTTGTGAAGGGAACATACCAGATTGCAGAGAGAATATTCCTGATATTCAGTGTTTCGCTTCTCACATATGTTGTTTCTGCGCTTATGGCTAAACCTCAATGGTCTGAGATCGGATCGGCGATCATCCACCCGAAAATGGAGGTAAACGGGCAAAGCCTGGCAATGGTGATTGCACTGGTTGGGACCACTATTGCACCATGGATGCAGTTTTATATGCAATCATCAGTGATTGAGAAAGGATTGCAGATGAAAAACTACAAGTACACTCTGATTGATATCGTTGTGGGTTGTATTATTACTGTTGTAGTGGCCTTTTTTATCATGGTGGCATGCGGGTCGACACTATATCCTGAAGGTGTTGTAATAAATGAAGCAAAAGATGCAGCTCTTGCCCTAAAGCCGCTTGCGGGAGCAATAGCTTCCCAGGTGTTTGCTTTCGGACTGTTTGTGGCATCGGTCTTCTCAGCCACAATACTTCCCCTTGCTACTGCCTTCTATGTGTCTGAGGCTTTCGGTTTTGAAGCCGGCATAGATAAAAAATGGGATGAGGCTAAGGAATTCTACATACTATATACATTCATACTTGTCCTGTCTGCACTTATCATTCTTATCCCGGGAGCGCCCCTTATCCAGATTTCAATCTGGTCGCAGGTTATAAATGGAATTCTTCTGCCTGTTGTTCTTGTCAGCATGATCATTCTCATCAATAACAGGAAAATAATGGGGAATTATGTTAATAAACCATTGCAGAACCTGATAGGATGGAGCGCAGTTGTAATCCTGACCGGATTATCGCTCGCCCTGTTGATAATGCCAGCCTTTGACTAAAAGTCTGTTTTTTCTTGCTAAAGCTCCCCGCTTTTTGTAAATTTGTTATGATACTGTTTCTCTCTGTTCCCGGTAATGACGTTTATTTCATACTTAAAGTTGAAGTAAATGAGAATGACAAGGATAGCTTTAGGGTTACTTCTGACAATATTCATTGTTTTAACCCTTTTTCTTTTTTCTGATACAAAATCAGCCGATCAGCAATACAGAAATTACAGGGAAGCCAGCTCAAAAGGCTCCGGTACAGCAATTATTATGACAGGCGCTGCAGCCAGGATCCCTCAACAGGCAGCACTTCTGGAAGAGTTATACAACAGGGGACTATTAAATGATGTTTGCTTTATTTCCGGGGTCAGTGCAGGCGCTATCAATGCCATAGCGCTGAATGCAATACTTGATGGAAAGCTTACATGGGAAGAATACAGGGATGTACTTTTCAGTCTGGAGAACAGCGATGTATTCCAACCATCGGATGCAGGAAAATTACCTGTAAATACAGAACCGGTAAAAAAACTATTTAAAGAGTTCGTCGAAGAAAGACTTGGCTATTATACTATAGGTGATCTGCCATACATGACTGAAATATCATTATCGAAATTCAGGGATCTGCGGATCAGGAAAAACGTTTACAGGTTGTGCAGCAGGAAAATAAATGAAGAATCAGACACTACCTTAAACCTTGTAGATATCCTGATGGCATCGACAGCTATTCCCTTTGCATTCCCACCGGTGAAGATTGACAATGTAAGCACCATTCCAGATATGGAATATGTCGATGGAGGCGCCGGAATTGATTACGTGCCCTTTAAAGCGCTCCTTGATTTCCAGACCTTCCGGGGTGAGAATGTGAAAAGGGTATATATAATAAGCAGGAAGACAGGCCTTGGGGATATAAGCGAAGAGCTAAGGTTGCTTGGAATCGAGAATAAAGAAATTGACAAACTGGGCAATTCCCTTGATAATATAATGAGAAAACTCCTGATAAACAGGCTGACAGCATTTGCAAGAGAAGCGCCTGAGATGATCTTTGTGAGCTATGTCTGGATCCCGGATTTCGAACAGGACTTCCTGATGTTTAACTTCGGTAATCTTGAAGAGCAATACAGGGTCACAAAATCCTGGGCTGAGTCAAACGATCCAATCCCCCTGGGTGATTACCTCCTTTACAATAAGCTGAAAAAGAAAAGAGATACATGATCATTCCGGCCAGTTGTTTCCTGCAATCTGCTTTGCTAATATCCTTGAAGGATCGATCACAACATGCCTGATGAGCTTTCTTTTCCAGGTATATGTTATATGCACCATTCCGTCACTCGTCTGGATAACTGCAGGATATGAGAATTCATTCCCCGGGGCTTCATTCTCAAGAAGAGCAGCTGCTTCCCAGGATTTTCCGTCTTCCGAGACTGCCACATTCAGCATATGTCTTCCGTTCCTGGTATGGTTATAAACTATAAGTTGCCTGCCATCGTTCAGAGTAACTGCATCGATCCCTGAATTGGGATTTGGCAATGCTGTCAGGTTCAGGATTTGTCCAGGTTCTGCCATTATTGTCCGACCATGCTGTAAGAATTGATCCTGAACTTCTGCTGCGGCATACAAGCTGAAGCCTGCCATCATTATGAAACAATACCGAAGGCTGAATCGCCCCGGTCTCCTTCCCGTTTAGCGGGTTTGTACGTTCCCATGTTGCACCTTCATCTGAGGTGAATTCCATATGAAGCCTCCAGCCATCGTGTTCAGTGCTTGAAGGACAGAGCAGCTCGCCGGTTTTAAGCAGTACAGGTTTGTTTTTAACAGGACCGTAAATATCCTCCGGCAGCCTGAACGATCGGGACCAGTTTTTGCCCTCATTATCTGATGTCATCATTTCACCCCACCATGTTGATGGGTGATGGGCCTGTTTTATAGAATAGAAGGATTTTTTTCCCGGTATTATACAAAACAGGGTTCCAGCAGGGGTATCTTTTGGTTTTGTGCTGTATCCCGTTTGCCACTTCCACTGGCACAGACCATTTGCCTTTTACAAAATTGCTGAT
Source organism: uncultured Bacteroidota bacterium (assembly GCA_963744745.1). Lineage (GTDB taxonomy): Bacteria > Bacteroidota > Bacteroidia > Bacteroidales > VadinHA17 > LD21. The sequence continues at coordinate 162,477 of CAVUVD010000019.1, forward strand.
CCATATTCCCACATCAGGATTCCTTTCCTCTGTTCCACCGAACCAGGCTGCCATCAGTCCTTTTTTTGTCTGGATGATCGTTGAGGCATGGCATGAAGGGAAAGGGACATCTTCAGGATTGTAAATGAATTCAGACCTGATTATGCAGTTCTCTCCCTTGTACTGACCTGTAGCCATGAACGTTGAAAGAAAAGTTAAAAAGAGCGCTGAAATAAATAGTTTTTGCATATTTAATGTCATTCGGTACGGTTTAAATTTAAATATTAGATTTGTAATAACGAACATGACAGAAAATGTCTAAACCTATTAAACTCATCATCCTGTTTCTTCTTTCGGGAACTCTTTTGCATGCACAGCAGAAAGATGAAGGTGTTTTTCTCGGCAAAGCTGAATTGTACAAGGCAAAAAAAACAGCCATCGATTATCTTTCAGACAGTTCATCTATTGAGAAAATTCGGGCTGATATCGGATGCAATATGGAATTTTGCCGAGCTGGGAATGCAGGAATTCCAGTCATCAGCCCTGTTGATACAGGACACTTGAGGAGGCAGGCTTTAAAGTTGAGAAAGGATTGGCCGGGATGCCGACATGTTTTGTTGCCACCTGGGGTTCAGGGAAACCGGTTATTGGCATATTAGGGGAATTCGATGCTCTTCCGATGATATCCCAGAAGCCGCTCACAGCAAAACAGATGCCTGTTGTTGATGGTGCGCCGGGCCATGGCTGCGGCCATAATCTGATGGGCACTGCAGGAGTTGCAGCAGCAATTGCTGTAAAGAAAAGCATGGAGGAAAACAAACTACAGGGGACTATAAAGTTTTTCGGATCGCCTGCAGAGGAAACAGTCATCAGCAGACCATATATGGTGAAAGCAGGGTTGTTTAACGATGTTGATGCAATAATTGATAATCACGCCTCAGCCGACCTGCAACACAGTTACGGGGTAAATGGGAATGCGCTTATTTCCGTGGTGTTTTCTTTCAAAGGAAAAACAGCTCACTCTGCTGTTGCTCCCTGGAGCGGACGGAGCGCTCTCGATGGAGTGGAGATTATGAATGTTGCAACAAATTACCTGCGGGAACACCTGTTTTATACCTACAGGATGCATTATGTTGTGACTGAAGGCGGCGAGGCTCCGAATGTTGTCCCCGACAAAGCTTCTGTATGGTATTATGTAAGGAATACGGATGAACGGCTCGAAGAAACATATCAGCGTGTTCTTGAATGTGCAAGGGGAGCATGCAATTGCATCAGGAACAATACTGGATACAGCAAGAATTATTACGGCAATTCATCAGCGTCATTCCAATAAGGGTATGGCTGAAGCGCTTCAAAGGAATATTGAACTTATCGGTCTGCCTCAATGGACGGAAGAAGAACATGCATTTGCAAAATCTCTGCAGAAAGAGCTTGGAGTAAAAGAGACAGGGTTCCCGGCAGAACTCAAGCCGTTGAAGGCTCCCGAAGGCCAGACAGGCGGAGGTTCTTCCGATGTTGGTGAAGTAACACTCCTGGCCCCGACTGCCACACTTAACTTCCCGGGAAATGTCCCGGGGGCCATTGGTCATCACTGGTCAACTGTTACGTGTGGTTACGGACCGACAGCATGGAAAGGCATGAATACCGGTGCAAAAGTAATGGCTGCAACGGCTCTCGATCTCATTACAAAACCGAAGCTTCTTGAAGAAATAAAAAAAGAATTTGCAGAATACTCAAAAGAGCATCCCTATAAATCGTTTCTCCCTGATGGTGCAAAACCACCCCTTGACCTCAACAGGGAACTTATGGAAAAATACCGTAAATCAATGTCGGAAGCTCTCGAGGAGTAAAAATAATTTGTAAACGGATGAATGGTTATTTTAAATCAGGAACGTACCATACCCCGGTAAAACAACATTTCTCATTAAAGGACTGGCTAATTCCACAACAGACTGTATTTCACTCTGAAATATGCCTATATTGTTTTGAAGACACGAAGACAGGCAATTAAAAAAAATTATGACAGAAAAGCCTGGGCGGATTCTTCATACTTCATATTCAGATTCATCGAGAAATCGGGAGGCAGATTTCATATTACGGGGATGGAGAATATCACAAAGCATGATGGCCCTGTGCTTTTCATCAGTAACCATATGAGCACTCTTGAAACAATGGTCTTCCCGAGTCTCATTGCCCCTTTGCGGGAGGTAACATTTGTTGTAAAAGACAGCCTTGTAAGACATCCTCTCTTCGGCGATGTGATGAGATCGAGGGATCCTATTGTTGTCGGGAGGTCCGATCCGAGGAAGGATCTTGAAGCTGTAATGAACGGTGGTATGGAGCGGCTTTCAAAAGGAATCTCTATAATTATTTTTCCACAAAGTACAAGGAGTCTTGAGTTTAAGCCTGAGGAATTTAACTCGCTGGGTGTTAAGCTTGCGAAAAAGGCGGGTGTACCTGTTGTTCCTGTTGCAATCAAAACTGATTTCTGGGGGAATGGAAAATGGATAAAGGAACTTGGTCCGATCGACAGCAAAAAGCACATCTATATAAAATTCGGAGAGCCATTCAATAGTAACGGGAAGCGGGAAGGAGGAAAACCAGAGGATAATTTCCTATATACAATCATCCCTCGAAGAATGGAAACAATGAAGATGTATTTTTTAATTCAAATTTTATATACTTTTAGTTCTTCTTAACCTTAAAACTGATCTTATATGGGTACACTCGACTGGATCGTTTTGGGTCTATTCTGTCTTGGACTCGTCGGTATAATCGTCTGGGTCACAAAGCAGAAAGACGAAACATCAACCGATTATTTCCTCGCAGGCCGCGATGCCACATGGCTGGCAATCGGCTCATCTATTTTTGCATCAAACATCGGGTCTGAACACCTCGTTGGTCTTGCAGGAGCAGGAGCCTCAAGCGGTATGGCAATGGCACACTGGGAGATGCACGGATGGATAATATTGATCCTTGGCTGGTTCTTCGTGCCTTTTTATGCAAGGAGCGGAGTTTTCACAATGCCTGAATTCCTGGAAAAAAGATACAACAAAGGTTCAAGAAGTGTACTTTCCATAATATCACTTGTGAGCTATGTGTTCACTAAAGTCGCTGTAACGGTATACGCCGGGGGTGTTGTGTTCAAACAGGTTTTCGGAATTGAATCGATGTTCGGCATAGATTTCTTCTGGATAAGCGCTGTTGGTCTTGTTGTTCTTACGGGCATCTATACCACTCTAGGTGGCATGAAAGCAGTTCTCTGGACCTCAGTCCTGCAGACTCCTATCCTGCTGATCGGTTCACTCGCGGTCCTTGTTATAGGTTTGATCAAGCTTGGCGGCTGGGATGAAATGATGCGTATCTGCCAGGCTGTTCCGGTGAATGAGTATGGTGATACAATGACAAATCTTATGAGATCACCAAAAGACCCTGAATACCCATGGACCGGTGTCATTCTTGGATCAGCCATTATAGGATTCTGGTACTGGTGTACCGATCAGTTTATTGTCCAGAGGGTTCTTTCAGGAAGAAATCAGAAAGAATCACGCCGCGGGGCAATATTGGGAGGTATGTTCAAGTTAACCCCCGTCTTCATATTCCTGATCCCCGGAATGATAGCTTATGCAATGAATGCACAGGGCATGATCACTCTTCCTGATTCAGATTCTGCATTCTCTGTCCTCATCAAGGAACTGCTTCCTGTTGGCTTTAAAGGACTCGTTGTAGGTGGAATCCTTGCCGCGCTGATGAGTTCCCTTGCTTCGCTGTTTAATTCTTCTGCAACGCTCTTTACTGTTGACTTTTATCAGAAATATAAACCAAATGCTCCGGAAAAAGAGCTTGTTAAAGTTGGAAAGATAGCAACTGTTGTTGTAGTTGTACTCGGAATTCTCTGGATACCGGTAATGAAAGGTCTCGGTAAAGTGCTTTATGCTTACCTGCAGGATGTTCAATCTCTTCTTGCCCCGGGAATTGCTGCCGTATTCCTTCTTGGTATCGTTTCCAAAAAAACAACCCCGATGGCAGGATTGATCGGACTTGTTACCGGATTCGTCCTTGGAATGCTGAGACTGGGGCTGAAAGTATTTGCAGGTGGAATGAGCCATGATAATATTATTTACCAGATCTTCCTTTCCCCGAACTGGCTGCATTATGAGATTTACCTTTTCTTCCTTGTGATAATTATAATGGTCGTCACCAGCATGGTCACCAAAAGAGCTGATCCCGCAAGTATAAGAGGTCTGTATGTCGGATCTGCAACGGCAGAAGAAAAGGCAATAACACGTGCAAGTTGGAACAACTGGGACCTGCTGTTCTCAGGTATTGTTATCGTTGTAATAGTATGGTTCTATGCATACTTCTGGTGATTGAAACATTAAACCGCAGAGCACGCAGAGCAGACCGCAGAGTACGCAGATAAAAACAATTAATTCTGCGTACTCTGCGTAGGTCCCCTGCGTTCCCTGCGGTTAAAAATAAATATTATATGAAAAAGAATTCAAAAGAAATCTGGTTTATTACCGGCAGCCAGCATCTGTACGGCCCGGAAACTTTGAAGCAGGTTGCTGAAGATTCAAAGAAGATAGCAGCAGCTCTTGACAAGTCCCTGAAGATAAATCAGAAAATAATATTCAAACCGGTACTGACAACACCTGAGTCCATCACGGAGATCTGCACCGAGGCGAACAGTTCAAAGGGATGCATTGGTCTCATTGCCTGGATGCACACTTTCTCCCCGGCAAAAATGTGGATACGCGGACTTTCAATCCTGAATAAGCCGATACTCCATTTCCATACCCAGCTTAACCGCGACATACCCTGGGATACAATTGACATGAACTTCATGAATCTCAACCAGTCAGCTCATGGTGACCGTGAATTCGGTTTTATAGGGGCAAGGATGAGACTAAGCAGAAAAGTTGTTGTCGGCCATTACCAGGATGCGGAAGCTATCGACCGGATTGCCGTATGGGTAAGAACTGCGGCTGCATTTGCGGATGCCCAGGGGATGAAAGTTGCAAGATTCGGCGATAATATGCGCGATGTTGCAGTAACCGAGGGCAATAAGGTGAGCGCCCAGATACAGATGGGATACTCGGTATACGGTTATGGTGTCGGAGACCTTGTAAAGGTTGTCAATTCTGTACCTGACGATGCAGTGAAGAACCTGATCGGAGAATATAAATCAGTATATGAGCTTACAAAAGATGTTGCCTCTTCGGCAACTCTTAAAGAGGCTGCAAGAATTGAAGCCGGGATGAGGCAGTTCCTTGAAGAAGGTAATTTTAAAGCATTTACAACAACATTCGAGGATCTTCACGGGTTAAAGCAGCTTCCCGGCCTCGCTGTACAGAGGCTGATGGCAGATGGTTATGGTTTTGGCGCCGAAGGAGACTGGAAAACCGCAGCGCTTGTCCGTACAATGAAGGTGATGGCGGAAGGACTGGAAGGAGGCACCTCGTTTATGGAAGACTACACTTATCATTTCGACCCGAAAGGGATGAGGGTCCTTGGCGCTCATATGCTCGAAGTCTGTCCGACAATAGCTCTCGGAAAACCGAGGATCGAAGTACATCAGCTCTCAATAGGAGGGAAAGAAGATCCTGCAAGGCTTGTATTTAAAACATCTCCCGGAAACGCAATAAATGTTTCAGTGATAGATCTGGGCAACAGGTTCAGGATGATAGTTAAACGATGTTGAGGTTGTTAAATGCCCCGATATGCCGAAACTCCCTGTTGCGAGCGTTCTCTGGAATCCGCTGCCTGACCTGAAAACCGGGGCAGCTGCCTGGATCCTGGCCGGAGGCGCTCATCATACAGGCTTCAGCAATGCGATCAACGCTGAATATCTTGAAGATCTCGCTGAGATGATGAATATTGAGTATGTCCATATCGGGCAAGGGTGTAACCTGAGCGAATTTAAGAAGGAACTCAGGCTTAATGAATTGTATTATAGATAATGACGGATATGGGTTAAAGGCATCCGGCAACAGGCTCCCGGCATCCGGCAGCCGTTAACGGGCACTCTGAAGCGGGAACGCGAAACACGAAAAATTTATGCTTGAAGACCTCAAACAACGTGTCCTTAAAGCCAATCTCGAACTGGTTAGGCATGGCCTGGTGATCCATACCTGGGGAAATGTAAGCGCCAGGGATCAGGGAACAGGTCTGATTGTCATCAAGCCTTCAGGAGTAAGCTATGATTCCATGAAGGCAGATGATATGGTTGTGCTGGATATGAACGGGAAGGTTGTTGAGGGGAAATTTAAACCCTCGACAGATGCCCCGACTCATATTGTCCTTTATAAATCTTTCAGTTCTATAGAAGGCGTTGTACACACACATTCAACATACGCCACATCCTGGGCTCAGTCTGGAAGGGCAATACCTGCTTTCGGCACTACTCATGCAGATCATTACCATGGAGAGGTTCCTTGCACGAGAGAGCTCACAGATAATGAGATAAGCTCGGATTACGAAACCAATACCGGGAAAGTTATATCGGAAACTTTTAGAACAATTGATCCGCTTTCACGACCTTCTGTGCTGGTTCACAGTCATGGGCCTTTTTGCTGGGGAGAAGACGCGGAGAAAGCAGTATACAATGCAGTTGCTCTTGAAGAAATTGCGAGGATGGCTTTCTATACTGTCCTTCTTGGACGAACACAGCCTGTTGAGCAGGTTCTCCTCGACAAGCATTATGGCAGAAAGCACGGGAAAGACGCATATTACGGACAAAAATAGGATTTGTTATGGCTGAAAAATTTGTCATCGGTATTGATTATGGTACCGACTCGGTGAGATCGGTAGTGGTAAGTACGAAAAACGGTGAAATCGCAGGCACTTCGGTTTTCGAGTATCCAAGATGGAAGAAAGGTTTATACTGTGATCCTTCTGAAAACCGTTTTCGCCAGCACCCTCTCGATTATATCGAAGGGCTTGAGCAGTCTGTTAAAGGAGCCCTGAAGGATATCTCGTCTGAGATCAGGAAAAACATCGTCGGAATTACTGTTGATACCACCGGATCAACTCCGGTTGCGGTTGACAGGGATGGTGTGCCTCTTTCGCTGAAACCGGGATTTGAAAACGATCCTGATGCAATGTTCATCCTGTGGAAAGATCATACTGCCGTGAAAGAGGCCGCCGAAATAAACGACCTGGCAAAATCCTGGGGAGGGATAGACTTTACAAAATACGAGGGTGGCATATATTCATCCGAATGGTTCTGGGCAAAAGTCCTTCATGTGCTGAGAACCAATCCTGCAATAAGTAAAAATGCATGGTCCTGGGTGGAGCATTGTGACTGGATCCCTGCGTTGCTTACCGGTGTGACTGATCCTTTGAAAATAAAGCGGAGCCGTTGTGCTGCAGGCCATAAAGCAATGTGGCACGAGGCTTTCAAAGGCTTGCCCGACGAAAAATTCCTGGAAAAGCTTGATCCAGTCACTCAAAGGATTGAAAGACAGGCTTTTTGATGAGACCTTTACCTGCGATGTTGTTGCAGGAAATCTCTCACAAGAGTGGGCAGACAGGCTTGGATTATCTACTGACGTGAAAATAGGAGCAGGAGCATTTGATGCCCATCTTGGTGCCGTGGGAGGCGAAATAATGCCTTTCCATCTTGTAAAGGTAATGGGAACTTCAACCTGTGACATGATGGTATCTGATCCGGAGGAACTCGGAGAAATGCTTGTACCGGGTATCTGCGGCCAGGTTGATGGTTCTATACTACCTGGTATGATCGGCCTTGAAGCAGGTCAGTCTGCTTTCGGCGATATATATGCCTGGTTCAGCAATCTTCTTATGTGGCCGGTTAAGGAGATCATTTCCAAATTGAACTGGCTCGACAACGGTTCAAAAAGAAAAATTGAAAGTGAAACCGCTGAAAAGATAATTTTCGAACTAAGCAGGCAGGCCGATAAGCTTCCTGTAGAGGAGACCGGAATTATTGCTGTTGACTGGATGAACGGGAGACGCACTCCTGATGCCAACCAGGCTTTGAAAGGAGCTATTGCAGGTTTGTCACTGGGTTCGGATGCTCCGAGGATTTTCAAGGCTTTAGTGGAAGCAACAGCATTCGGTTCGAGAATGATAAATGAAAGATTCATCTCAGAGGGAATTAGGATTGATGGGGTGATCGCAATAGGGGGTGTTGCTAAGAAGAATCCGTTTGTGATGCAGATTGTTGCAGATGTACTGAATATGCCAATTAAAGTTGCAAAATCAGATCAGACATGCGCCCTTGGCTCTGCAATGGCTGCATCGGTGATGGCAGGTGTACACAGGGATTTTAAAATAGCACAGGAGGCTATGGGAGGGGGTTTTGAGAAAGTGTATACTCCTGACGCCGGCAGGGCTGCAAAATATGATGCTCTTTTCATGAAATACAGGCAGCTTGGAGAGTTCATTGAAAGAAATGGTATTTAAAATAGAACACGGATGACACAGATGTAATGGATAATCACGAATTTGATCTGTGCAAATCCGTCTGATCCGTGTCATCAGTGTGCCATTAATTAAAATAGAACACGGATGACACAGATGCAACGGATAATCACGGATTTAATTTGTGTAAATTCGTCTGATCCGTGTCATCAGTGTGCCATTAATATAATATTATGGATGAATTACTTCATAAGGATCTAACCAATAGAATTATAAATTGCTTTTATACAGTTTATAATACCTTAGGTTTTGGATTTCTTGAAAAAGTGTATGAAAATTCATTAATGATAGAATTGCAAAAGCAAGGTATAAAAGCGGAGAGACAAAAACCAATAAGAGTATATTATGATGATTTTCAGGTTGGGGAATATTTTGCAGATATTATGGTTGATGATTCAATAATAATTGAACTGAAAGCGGCAGAATGCCTTATGGAAGAGCATGAATTACAATTAATTAATTATTTAAAAGGAACAGATAAAGAGATTGGTTTATTATTGAATTTTGGTAAAAAACCTGAGTTTCGAAGAAAAATATTCACGAATGATAGAAAGAGAATAGAACACGAATGACACAGATACAACGGATAATCATGGATTTGATCTGTGCAAATCCGTCTGATCCGTGTCATCAATGTGCCATTAATTAAAATAGAACACGGATGACACAGATGCAACGGATAATCATGGATTTGATCTGTGCAAATCCGTCTGATCCGTGTCATCAATGTGCCATTAATTAAAATAGAACACGGATGACACAGATGTAATGGATAATCACGAATTTGATCTGTGCAAATCCGTCTGATCCGTGTCATCAGTGTGCCATTAAAAGATATCAGTGTGCCATTAAATATATAGTTAAAATGAAAAAACTTACCTTACTCTGTTTTATTGTTATTTTAATAACAACAGTTCATTCAAATGCTCAGGATCAGAATCTTCCTGTAGTCAATCAGCTTGTTGTCGTTGCCAACAATCCGGGCGTTACGATCAGCAAGGATATTTACGGACATTTCTCCGAGCATCTTGGCACATGTATATATGGCGGGCTCTGGGTAGGGAAGGATTCAAAGATTCCCAATACCGATGGTATAAGGAATGATGTACTGTTCGCACTTCGTGAAATAAAAGTTCCTAATCTCCGCTGGCCAGGTGGTTGTTTTGCAGATACATACCATTGGAAAGATGGTATCGGTCCGCAACAACAAAGAGCGTCAATAGTAAATACTCACTGGGGCGGTGTAACAGAGGATAATTCTTTCGGCACTCATGAATTCATGAGACTCTGTGAACTCCTGGATTGTGATGCCTACATTAACGGAAATGTCGGCTCAGGTTCGGTGCAGGAAATGGCTGAATGGATCGAATATCTTACTTCCGATGCTGAAAGCCCAATGACAAAGCTTCGTAAGCAGAACGGACGTGAAGAACCATGGAAAGTTAAATATTTCGCCATTGGTAACGAGAACTGGGGATGCGGTGGCAACATGACAGCTGATTATTATTCTGATGTGATGAGACGTTACTCAACATACCTGAATAATTATGCTGGAAACCGGCTGTACAGGGTTGCCTGCGGTCCGTCGGATTATAACTATGAATGGACAGAAACTCTTATGAAGGACCGTGGAACCCAGGGAAGATTCCAGGGTTTGTCAATTCATTATTATTCAGTTCCGGGCGGGTGGGGCAATAAAAATTCTGCTACCAAATTTGCTGAAAGCGACTGGTTCGAGACAATGAGGCTTAATCTCCAGATGGATGTCATTATTAGAGGTCATAAGGCAATTATGGATCGTTATGATCCCCAGAAATCCAAAGGAATTGTCGTTGATGAATGGGGTAACTGGTTCCAGGTGGAACCCGGGACTAATCCTGGTTTCCTGTACCAGCAAAATACGCTGAGAGATGCCGTCACTGCAGCAATCCATCTGAATTCCTTCAACCAGCATGCTGACAGGATAAAGGTTGCCAATCTTGCACAGATGGTAAATGTACTTCAGTCCGTGATACTCACCAAAGATGACAAAATGGTACTCACACCAACATACCATGTCTTCAGGATGTTCACGGTACACCATGAGGCACAGTTGCTCAGCACTGACCTGAGATGTGAGAATTATACCTGGGAGAAGAGACAGATCCCTTCAATTTCAGCTTCAGCATCTGTTGATAAAGCCGGCAAGGTTCATATTTCAATAGCTAACCTGAATCCCAATAAGGCTATTGCGCTCTCATGTCCTGTAATTGGCGAGATTTATAAGAACATCACAGGCGAGATGATCACCTCTGCTGAAATGAGCGCGTTCAATACTTTCGAGAATCCGGAAGTCATAAAGCCGGAAGTGTTTAAAAACTTCACATATAAGAACGGCATTCTCACTGTCAATATGCCTGCCAAATCAGTTGTGGTACTCGAACTGACAAAATAATAACCATGAGAATACTGTTAAAAACATTTTTTCTGGCATCGGCGATCGCCGCACTTTTGCCTGCCTGCAGAAAGGCAGAGCGGATTGCCGATTATCCCATTCAGCCGGTTCCTTTTACCTCGGTTAAGCTTACAGACGATTTTTGGGCGCCAAGGATAAGGAAAAATGCCTCAGTGACAATACCAATAGCTTTTGGCTATTGTGAATCCACCGGGAGGGTCAGGAACTTCGAAATAGCTGCCGGACTGGATACAGGCAAATTTCAGACTATTTATCCTTTTGATGATTCCGATGTTTTTAAAATAATGGAAGGTGCGGCTTATTCGCTCCAGACCTCACCGGATCCAAAACTTGATGCCTACCTGGATACCCTGATTTACAAAATCGGACTTGCCCAGGAGGATGATGGATACCTGTATACGAACCGCACAATTGCAGAAATGAACGGAGGAAAAGGTCTTCATGACTGGGCCAGCAAGAATCGCTGGGAGCTGGATTCAATACTTAGTCATGAGCTTTATAACCTGGGACATCTCTACGAAGCTGCTGTCGCTCATTACCAGGCAACAGGAAAGAGCTCCCTGCTCGATATTGCCCTTAAATCGGCAGACCTCGTCGCAAAAGATTTTCTCGACAATGGTCTCAAAGTATATCCCGGTCACCAGGTCATCGAAATGGGACTGGTAAAGCTGTATCGCACTACAGGCAATGAGAAGTACCTTAACCTTGCCCGTTATTTTCTCGATATCAGGGGACCTAAAGGTCAGCAGTATAACCAGGCTCATGTTCTGCCTGTGCATCAGAAGGAAGCTGTGGGTCACTCCGTGAGAGCTACCTACATGTATTCCGGAATGGCCGATATAGCTGCCATTGAGAATGATACAGCATACCTTAATGCAATAACACGGATTTGGGAAGATCTGACATACCATAAGATGTACATCACGGGAGGTATCGGGGCTACAGGCGGAAATGAGGGTTTTGCAGAACCTTACCTGCTCCCGAATATGTCTGCTTATTGTGAAACCTGCGCCTCAATAGGTGATATCTTCACAAACGAAAGACTATTCCTTCTTCATGGACAATCACAATACATCGATATCCTCGAGAAAACATTGTACAATTCAATGCTTTCAGGTGTATCGCTTTCTGCTGACCGCTTTTTCTACCCTAACCCCCTCGAATCAAATGGGCAGCATAACCGCCAGGCCTGGTTCGGCTGTGCATGCTGTCCGTCGAATGTTGCAAGGTTTGTGCCTGCTATACCCGGGTATATCTATGCCACAAGGAACAGGGATATTTTTGTTAGTCTCTTCATCTCAAACGAGGCTGAGTTTCCCGTTGGGGAAGATACTCTTCAGATAATACAAAAGACAAATTTCCCATGGGATGGGAAAGTTGAGATTAATATGAATCCTCAAAAAACCGGTAAGTATTCACTGTACATCAGGATACCAGGATGGGCAAGAAATGAAGCTATTCCCGGGGGATTATACAAATTCAGCGATCAGAATACTGATTCTGTCAGGATTACTGTAAACGGTGAAAAATTCAACATTGATGTTATCCGGGATGGTTATGCTGTTATTTCAAGAAAGTGGAACCAGGGAGATAATATTACAGTTGAGATCCCTATGCCGGTCAGGAAGGTAGTTGCAGACAGCAGGATAGCTGCTGATGTTAGATAAAATAGCCGTTCAGAGAGGCCCGGTGATCTTCTGTGCCGAATGGCCTGACAATAATAGCGGGAATGTTCGTAACCTTGTTATCAGGGAAGATGCATCACTTGAAACTGATTTTGTTCCCGGTCTGCTGGGCGGAACCCAGGTAATAAAGACATCTGCTGCACAGGCTAAAAGAACAGTCGATGGCAAAATTGAATTACTGAGTGAAGAACCATTGACATTGATCCCTTATGCGCTCTGGAATAACAGGGGACCGGGACAGATGATGGTATGGCTCCCGACAAAGGCTGAAGCTGCAAGACCAATTCCGGCGCCAACTATTTCTTACACCAGCAAGGTTAAATCGAGTAAAATGACAAGGGATCTGATGGCCGTGAATGACCAGGATGAACCTTCACACTCCAATGACAGGTCTGTACCGTATTATCACTGGTGGCCGAATAAGGACTCCTGGGAATATGTGCAATATGATTTTGACAGGGCAAGAACAATATCAAAAGCAAAGGTCTACTGGTTCGATGATGGACCGGACGGTGGCTGCCGTATTCCTGATGAATGGGAAATTCTTACACTGAACGATAATGTATGGGAACCTGTTAAAAACCAGAATCCTTACAAGGTTACTAAGGATGGCTGGGACTCACTCATGTTTGCACCAGTGAGAACACGATCTGTCAAAATCAAAGTGAAGTTGAACAAGGATTTTGCAAGTGGTATTTACGAGTGGATAGTAGAGTAAATTTTTTTAACCGCAGAGTGTAAAGACAACATTTCGGTTGGAATATCCTAAATTAATAACTAAAAAGAAAACCTATAACCACGAAGGGACACGAAGGATAACACTGAGGGACACAAAGAAAACCAGACAAATGCCTTTGTGTTCCTTTGTGAATACCTTTGTGATCCTTTGTGGTTAATATTAAAACACTATAATTCAAATTATTATTAAATTAGTTATATAATACATAGAGAATTGATGCAGAGAACGCAGAATATATTAAAGTTGCCTTCGTTTACTTTCATTGCTGGCTTATACTGATTGTTTTCTTCTTTTAGCTTGCACCGGAAACACGTCAGTATCCGATACAATTTATATCAACAGCGAAACAGGAAAGGATGCTAATCCCGGAACATACCTGCGGCCGATACAGAACATTAGATGAGCTGAATCTGAGGTTGCAGGGAAACCCTCTTAATGTGTACTTCGCTGCAGGCAAAAAATATAATGGCACACTGATTCTCAGAAATATTCACGGGACATCTGCAAACCCGGTCAGGATTAACAGCAGCGGCAGAAAAAGGGCCATTATTAATAGTGAAGACTCTCTTGCCGTACTTATCAGTAATTGCAGCAATATCATTATTTCGGATCTGAAGCTGAAAGGAAGCGGAAGGAAAGAAGGCAATATAACAAATGGTCTGTCGGCTTCAAATTCGGTAGATTTAAAAATTCTGCATATACGGTCTGAAGGTTTTCAGAAATCCGGGATAGATCTGTTTGATTGCAGGAATGTTCTTGTAAGAGGCGCTAATACGCTCAATAACGGCTTCTCAGGGATAAACCTAATGGGCTCCTCGAGAGCGAATTCCCGGAACATCATTATAAAAGATTCCAATGCAGAAAACAATGCAGGTGATCCGGCAAAACTTGATAATCATTCCGGAAATGGTATCCTGGTAGGCGTTTCCGACAGCGTTCTTATTGAAAGATGCACTGCAATGAATAATGGCTGGGATATGCCCAGGATTGGAAACGGACCTGTAGGTATCTGGGCATGGGAAAGCAGTAATGTCAGGATCAGGTATTGTGTGAGTTACAGGAACAGAACATCTAAAAATGCAAAGGATGGAGGGGGATTTGATCTTGACGGCGGCGTCACCAATTCAATTATACAATACTGTCTCTCATTCGGAAATGAAGGCGCCGGCTATGGTTTGTTCCAGTATGCAGGCGCATCAAACTGGTCTGATAATATAATCAGGAACAATATAAGCATCAATGATGCCACAACAACCGAAGGCGCCGGAAGTATTTTCATCTGGAACGGTTCAAGGGAAAAGAGCTCAGCTCTCGGGATGCACGGTCAGGAAAAACCTCGTTGTCAATTTTTCAGCTCCACTGATCAGTTATGAAAATGATTCGGAGCATGAGGATTTTGAGTTTTCAGGTAATCTGTTCATTGGAAGGGATACTGTCAGCGGGATCAACAGCGGAAGCACATTCAGGAAGAATGTATGGATTGGCAGAAAATCCAAACCTTGAAACTTAAAGAGTTAATTGAATTTAGTACAATAAAAATATGAAATTTTTCAAGCGAGTAGTCTCTCCAACTTCATCTTCCATTTTTCCCAATCCTTCATTTCTTTTGTTTGCAAGTCAATAAATTTCTGTGTATGGTCATGGTGAACTAAATGGCAGAGCTCATGAATGATTACATATTCAATGCAACCCTTAGGGGCTTTAATCAATTCAGGATTTAATATAATTTTACCTTTTGGTGTGCAACTACCCCATCTGGTTGGCATACTCCGGAGTGATAAGTGAAAAGTGAAAAATGATAAATTGTGGGTTTTTATGAACCGTTCGAATAATGGTTTTGCTATCAGACTAAGCTTTTCCTTTGCTTTTTTAGCGTACCATTTTTCAACAAGTTCTTTTACTTCTTTTTTATCATCTGTATATATTTCTAAGAATCGCCCATTTAGCCTTACATCCTCATCCTTCACTTTTAACTTTTCACTTTTCACTTTTAACTTTTCACTTTTGACTTTCAACCTGTACTGCCTTCCCATATAGAGGTGGGTTTCACCTGAAATGAATTTTCTTGCCGGAGTCCTGGGTTGAAAATATAGAAAGTAACTTTGTTGTTTGATGATCCATGGAGCTTTTTTCAGGAGTTTTTCTTTAACCTTTTCAAGTGGGGTTTCAGCCGGAGCTTTTACTAATACAGATAAGTCTGGTTTAACAGTAATACCCAAAGATTTCCGATTGGAGTATTCCAAATGAAAGGTGATCTGTTTTGATCCAAATTGAATTGATGAAATCATCACCTGTAACGTATTTTCGCAACTTCAATGCACTTGTTTGCAATGCCATCCATTTCCTCAAAGGAAAGAGAGAGGTGGTATTTATCTCTCACTTCATCGATAAGATAATCTCCTATTTCAATTTGTAGTTTCCCGGTGATGTTCGTTTTATATTGCCAGTCAATTATTGGCTTATTATTATCAAGAACTGCCTTTTGAATCAATTCATCAATGCTCAATGCTGCCTGAGTTGAAATTTCTCTCTTGATACTCTTATCCTGGATATTTTCGCGCAAAGATTCCACACATAGCCCATAAAATGCTTTCGCGACATCTTTGTCTTTTAATACTTCGGGAATATCGCTGTCGGTGTGGGCTAAAACGCTGTTCATTATCTCCTGAACCCTGTTTAGATATATTGTTTCATTTATTCGATTTGATTCATATTCCATAATGGCCTCCTGCAACATCTGTGAGAACTTTTTGTAAAAGGCAGGATCTTCTTCCATTTTCTCGGAAATATGCTTTGATGTTCTGCTTGCTATCTTATCTGCTTTTGCAGCCTTCCCTATTGTTTTCTCAAGTTCTTCCTGGAATTTTTCTTTTTCGAATATATTTACCAAATCGGAAATCACTTCTACTTTGTCAGTAGTAATATGGGTATCAATAAGTTTCTGAATCTGACCTTCATATTGTTTGTAGTCGATTTCATCTGAATATCTTTCGACTACTGCGACACGAAGTTTCAGAAAAAATGTTAGATCCTCTTTATAACGTTTTATTGTTTTTTCATCAACATCCTTATAGAATTGGATAGAAGAGAGTGCGAGTTTCAATCCTTTTGCAAAGGCAGCCAACCTATCATAAAATAAAATCCTTACAGCTTCATCTTTTAACAATACCTGATACGCTTCTGCATCACGTTTGTTTGTTACAGTTTTGAAAAGATCCCACAACTCCGAATGTTTCTGAGGTAACTTTCTTATCTCATCGTTTATATTTGTGAGAGTTCCTGTCAGATCATCATCGTCAAAATCTTCAAATGATGAATACATTTGCATTGCATCATCCAGATTTTCAATCACACCATAATAATCAATGATGTACCCAAATTCTTTATCAGAATAAATCCTGTTCACTCTGGCAATTGCCTGTAACAGCTTATGGCCTCTCAAATTCCTTGTCAGGTATAAAACAGTATTTCGGGGTTCATCGAAACCGGTAAGCAATTTATCCACAACAATAATGATTTCCGGATCTTTCTGATTTTTGAATCGGCTGATGATGTTTTTCTCATAACTTTTTGAGTTTCCATGCTCGTCCATCATCTTCTTCCAGAAGCGACATTCCTTGTCGGTTGATTTTTCGTAAGCGCTTTCTTCTCCCTCTCTTTCATCCAATGGAGAAATCAAAACCTCAGATGATATAAGCCCAATTTCATCAAGAAAATCCTTATAACGGATAGCATTTATCTTTTTATCACAAACCAGTTGACCTTTGAATCCGGTGCCTTGCCAGTTGTCCCGGAAATGCAAACTTATGTTCCATGCTGTGGCATATATCTTCTGTTCTGCTCCGTTAAGCTGGTCCGCGCGACTGAATTTCTTTTTAAAATCAGCTTTCTGATAATCGGTTAATGGTTCTGAAACCATTTCAAAAAATGTATCAAGTGGACTTGCATTTACAATTTGCCTGGGCAACCTTCCTTCATATAATAATGGTACAACTGCTTTATCAGTAACAGCCTGATCGACCGTATAGGCATCAATTATGCCTCCGAATTTTGCTGCTGTGCTTTTATCTTTTTTGAAAAGTGGAGTTCCGGTCATTGCAATAAAACAGGCATTAGGCAATGTTTTCTGCATCTCTATGTTGAAGGTTCCGTATTGGGTCCGGTGACCCTCATCAACCAGGACAAAAATATCGGGACTCTCCAACGGTCTGGTTATTTTTTTCATAGCCGCCACAAACTTGTTTATGATTGTGGTAACGACTGCATCACTCTTACTTTCCAGGAGTTCCACCAATCTCTGTCCGGTTGTGGCATTCTCAACGAACTTTCCGCACTTTCTGAATGTACCGGTTATCTGATTATCAAGGTCAGTCCTGTCAGTTACAAGAACAATTTTAGGATTCCGGATTGATTTTTCCATTGCAATTGCCTGGGCAAGCATTACCATTGTCAAAGATTTACCGCTGCCCTGAGTATGCCATATAACCCCGCCCTGCCTTCGTCCATCTTTAAACTGAAGGATGCGTTTCATGGATTTCTTTATGGCAAAGAACTGCTGGTACCGGGCAATCTTTTTCTCGCCGTTATCGAACAGGATGAAATTGAAAGTAATATCCATCAACCTCTCCGGCCTGAATAAACCAAATATGTACTTATCCTGAACAGTAGGTATGATACTCTCTTTTTCAAGATTGTCAAAATACTGCCTCACATACTTAAAGCGCTCGCCGAACAATTTTTCTTTTTGTTCTGGTCTTAATGGTCTGTTCTTTAAATCCTGTATATCGTTCAGGTATTTTTTCTCTTCACCATCCGTGATAAATTTTTCCTCCCACTTAGACCAGAATTTCTCAGGTGTGGCGTTGGTTGCATATGCTGCTTCCTGGCAGGCGACACTCATAATCACCTGGGCATAAACATATAAAGAACGGATGCCATCTTCCTGCTGGCTTCGCAGATGTTGACTGATAGCCTGGACTATAGGTTCTTTCATATCAGGTCTTTTACACTCAATAATACCCAATGGTATACCGTTCACAAACAATACCAGGTCGGGCCTGTAATGCTCTTTACTGGCGCTTCGTGCAACAGTGTATTCTTCAGTTACATGAAAAACATTATTGTTTAAAAATGTCTCCGGGTTCCAATCAATATAATGAAGGGTTATGCTCTTCTTATCTCCATCAAAATTTTGTTCAAATGCTTTACCCAGGGTAATAAGATTGTAAACCGTTTCACAGGCAGCGATGTATCCTTCGTTCATCGGCAAATCCTTCAAAGCCCTTATTCCATTCTCAATATTGGCATCGCTGATATAGGTTGTCTTTGTTGAACTGATTTTCTTGTCAGAATTGATCTCTTTCAGCTGTTTTCTTAGAACATCTTCCAGCAAAACATTACTTGTTTTACTTCCCCGAAGTCTTTCGGCTTCAGCCGGACTCAGATATTTGTATCCCAGCTTTTGTAAGAGCTGCAAGGCGGGGATCTGACTAATGTGGTCTTCTTTGAAGCTTGGAGTATCCATTGCTTTTATATTTTTTGTAGAACAAAGCTCCCTGATACAGAGAATGTGGAGGAATATCTAATTTGATCCATGCCTATATTTATGATTATCTATTGTTTATTGTCCAGGTCTATTTATAGCTCTTTTAAAAACTCTTTTAAAAACTCTTTTAAAAACTCTTTTAAAAACTCTTTTAAAAACTCTTTTAAAAACTTACATAAGACCTCTTTTAATCTTTATTTATTAGTATCCATTTTGGTTTAGAATCATTTCCAACATTTCTAATTCTATTCTTGATTCTAAGTTCAGAAAGAAGATTTGTAATCTTTGAAGTCTTTTGCTTCTCACTCATCCAATCAGGAAGTTTTTTCCATAATAAATCATTTACATCATTTCTATCAACACTTCTATGTTCCCTTATAGCTTTCTCAACTAAGTCAAGGTAATAAGTCTTGTCAAAAGCTTTGTTCTTTGAATAGGTTGCTTTTTGACCGGTCTTTTGTGCAATCTTTATTCCGATATAGAAATTTGGCTTCCTGCCTTCAATCAGTTTTTTAGATTTCAGATATTTTTCCTCAAATGTTGTAAGCACAACCTTTTTTTGGACTTTGTCAAGCATAATGATCTCTTCAATTGTCAGGTCTTTATTGGTTGCCAGAAGCCGGGCAAATTCCAAGTTTATAACCTTTCCGGTTATTACGACTTTCACCTTATTACCAGTCAAATCGTACTCAGGCATTGGGAAATATCTTTCAATCTGGTATTTGAAGATTTTTTTAATGCCTCCTCCCGCCGTATCTACCATTTTGAGATTAAACATTGCAGAAGTTAAGAACCTGTTTCTATAATGTTCCTCCGGGGCATCATCACTTACAACTCTTTCAACACTCCCGGGAATGAAGCTGCCAAGATTTGTAAATACCAGCTGATCCTCTGATTCAATTACATTGATTCTGCCGTGTTTTGTATAGTCCTGATGAGCAATACAGTTATTAAGTGCTTCACGAATTGAATATGGTTCATATTGATTTACCTCATCGGGGAAAAGAGTCCCTTCTTTAATATAGCGGTATTTCAGGTTCCGGATCTTTGAATACACTTTATCTACTGCAAGAAGCATAGGACAACCCACAATCATATAATCTTTGTCATTCCCGCTTGTATCTTTAAGAAGCCACCTTATTTTGGCTTCTGCAGGATTGATGTAATGTTCAGACTCTTCTTTTCCTAAAAGAATGATTGCACTTCTGGTGATCTTTCCTTTAATAGTTATTTTGGCTTTGTTAAGGAATGTGGCGTCATTCCAGGTATCAGTTTCAGCAGCTTTTTCAGGGAATTTGTTCTTGAAGTTGGATCTGGCAACCCTGATAGCCTCTTCATCCAGGTCGTCAAGTGTTGCATCTGCTATAATACAGGCACTCCAATCCTCTGTTATGGCCTGTGCTCTTATTCTTTCAATTTCCTCAAGATTCAGAGCAACTAATTCTTCACCATCTCTTCCGAAATAATGTCCATCAAAAGCAATCGGAAAACCCTTGGGAGCGGCAGGAATCTGGAACATAACCACCCTGCCCTCCGGCAATTTTAACTCGTAAATTTCAATGAAGGTTATACGGTTAGTGGTTTTATTTGCAATCTCACCTTTAAGACTGTCAAGATCCTTTCTATGAGGTCTGAAATCGGAGCTGACAATATTATGATGTT
Source organism: uncultured Bacteroidota bacterium (assembly GCA_963744745.1). GTDB lineage: Bacteria > Bacteroidota > Bacteroidia > Bacteroidales > VadinHA17 > LD21. The sequence continues at coordinate 182,990 of CAVUVD010000019.1, forward strand.
TATTTTCAATTCCAAAAACCAGCCATGCCCAGTGCTTTCCTTTTAAATTTGCTTCATTGCTCAGAGCTGAGAAGTATTTACCAAGCTTTGTAGAATCATAGTTCCGTCTGGCCTCTTTGAATTCAACCACTTCGTTTTCTGCAGATAAACTAAGGAGATTTTCAAGAACTTGATTTAATTCAGCTGTAGTCATCAGATCTTAGTTTTTGTATTTCTTCAATTCAATTTCCGAACTTATTTTGTCAATCACCAGTTTAATTACTCTATCCAAATCACTATTCTCAGTATAATCTGCAGGGGTAATATAATCAGCCCTTTTTTGGGTTATCAGCTCTTCACAAATCTGTTTAGGTGATCGTTTGTTCTTTTTGGCCCGGATTTTAGAATTATAAACAGCAATGGCAGTTCCTCCCTGGTATTTTATCATTTTCATTGCGGGAACATCAGTTTCTCCATCCCCTATATAAATCATCCTGCTAAATGGTATTGGTCTTTCAAGTTCTGTCTTGAATTTATTGATTTCAGTATTATCGTACGAATTGTTTATTCCTTTATTAATACGAAAAAGGTACTGGGTCTTATTGGTATAATTTATTGCCAGAGCGGGCCAGGTAGCTACTCCGTTTGCATCGTATTTGAATCCGGATGCATATATGTTTTTAAAGTATTTTGCTATTTTGGTTCCCTTTACAAATTCACGTAATCCGGAGGAGATTATATAGTGATCAATATTGATTCCCCTGTCTTTGGCATAAGTATTTATTCTCTCAAAGTAATCTTCAACCCCATCAAAAAAGGATATCTCCTTGCCATACTTTTCGAAATCTTTTCTTCTTACCGGAATATTCTTGTTCCTGGCTTTCTGAATCATCAGGTCCATATAGGAAAGTATTTCATCCATATCATTCTCTTTGGCCACCTTCTTTACTTCATTCCAGAATTCAGCCGTTCCAATACCTAATGAAGGAATAAAAGAGTGTTCCTGCATGTTCCCGGGAGCGAGAGTCCCATCAAAATCATATGCAATAGCAATGTGTTTTAACTTTTTTGACATATTTTACTTATCAATTAGTTGCAATCTTTTTCTTCCCGTCAGTAAAACCTGCATCAACCCCTTTTTCTGCTCCCTGAGTTTTTCTGTTTTGGCTCTGAGTAATTGAATTTCTTTGTCAGCTGACAGCAATACCCCAGCTATAGCCACCTGTTCTTCCTTTTCTGGTAGGTGAATTTTTACAATAGAAAAATCTTTGAATTTGCAGTTTAAAGTATCATCAACCAGCCCTTGTGAATTACGCCAAAAAAGATTCATTAATTTTGGTGTCTTAAACAAGTAAGAGAAAAACATAGAATCGGCATTCTCCTTCGGTTTTAAAATGGTATAGGCAGGACTCACAATACCTTCCAGACTTGATAGAGCGCTTCTTCCCTGCCACATTCTCATCGTATTATAGCCAATATCTCCTGGACAAATTCTTTTGTACTTTGACTTATCTTCATTTGATGTGTCCTTTTTTATGAGATCAGATTGTGGATAAATTCCTAATGCACCGACACATAAGAGTGGTAAATCAAAGAATCTATTTTCATTTCTTTCTGAAAACATTTCGCCTAAATGGTATTCATTCCATTCTTCAGTGAACCCTGTCAACCTTTTCTTCCCCATCAATAAATTCTGCATCAGCCATTTTTTGCGGAGTTCTTTTTGGGCAATGAGAGTTTGATTTTTGGATATTGCTTCATCCCAGGTGGAGAGGAGGGTGGCGATGGCTTTTTGTTCGGGGAGAGACTTTGGTAAAGCAATTGGGATTTTCCGTAAAATGCTTATCGATAATTCTTGAAGGGCAGAGCCATTCAAACTTCTTTCAAAGACTTTTACAGCCTTATCTGAAGAAATTTGATGCTTCAAGAATTCATTATGATACGAATCTTTTAAGGCTACTAGGGCAACCCCTCTTGTCAAATTGGCTCCTACTAAATTATCTTCAATCAAAGCGATTTGTCCAATTTTACCACGAAGCGCCATCACTAGGTCTCCTTTTTTTAATAGTGTCCTTTTATATGAATCGCTAATTTTTTTTGATGTGGTTATTAAATTTGTTGTATCTATTTCGCAATCAACTATATCTGTTACTCTTATACATTTAATACCTCCTTCAACGACTTCAGCGGTTTGTACAATGCCATATGAAACTGGTCGTTTCTCATCAACAAGCTTTCCTAATTCAATTACTTCCCAATCACATGGAATTCTGCCAAGTGGTGAGTCTTTATATGTTGTGTCGTTATTGTCCATCTGACTGTAAGTTAATAATAGATCATTGAAAATGCACGATTATTATGATGCAAGCGTGCAAAAAGCTGAGATATTAAAATGAATATCAGACATATTTTTCACTTTTCATTTTTCATTTTTCAATGTAATTGTCTTTTTTGTATCAAAACCCGAACACTCATTATATTTTACATATCCAAGCTGATTACTAATAAGCTTTGTAGGTCCGATCTGAAAGTCAGGAATTTCACAATGGTGATGGCCGAAAATCCAGAAATCAGCTTCCGATCTTAAAATCTCATCGTGCATCTCCACGGCAAAAGCTTCGTTCAGATTGTCTCCTTTATACTTTTCAGGATAATTCAGGAATGTCGGCACATGATGGGTAACAATAACTTTTCTCTCATGCCCTGAATGGGATATTTCCTCATTAAGAAAAGCACGGCACTGTTCATGAAGCAAATTATAATTATCGATAGATAATCCTTTTCGATTGTATTTTATAGTATGAAAATCAGATAAGCGTTGTTTTATTTCAAATTGATTTCCGGGACTTATCCTTGTCCATAGCGTTGAGAAAATGAATTTAATGTTTTCAAATGTTACTGTTATATTATTAACAAGAAAGACATTACTTCTTATTGCTTCACTAAGAGATCCGGATCTTTCAGAGATGTCAGAAAAGTAATACTCGTGGTTCCCTGGAATCCAATAAGTAGTTTTAAAATTATCCGAGACATAATTGAAAAAATCAGAATATTCATCCATTATGGCAAATGGAACAATATCGCCGGCCAGCAATAGCACATCTCCTCCGGGAAGCAAAGGATTTCGTTTTAAGAATTCTTTATTTTCAGGGAATTCAAGGTGTAAGTCGGAAGCGTATTGAATTTTCATACTAAGCTCCCAATTCCTTTAAATACTTATTCAATTCAGCCTGCACCGTTTTTAGCTCACCTTCAAGTTTCTCAATCTCAACTCGCACCGCTGCAATATCGACTTCAGGTTCTTCTTCAAAGGTGTCAACATACCTTGGAATGTTAAGATTGAATTCATTTTCTTTTATTTCGTTGAATGGAGCTACAAAGCTGAATTTGTCTTCAATAATACCCACCCCCGTCCCCTCCAGGGAGGGGAGCTTGCCTTCATTGAATTTGCGGTAAGTATCAACAATATGATCGATGTCTGAGGGACGAAGTCTGTTTTGGTTCTTAACTGATTCATAATGTTTACTTGCATCAATGAAGAGAACAGGGTCCTTTCCTTTATATTTCCTTGCCCTGTTGAAGATCATGATTGCAGCAGGAATACCGGTTCCAAAGAACAGATTTGCAGGTAACCCGATCACTGCTTCAAGCAGATTTTCTTCAATTGTTTTCTGCCTTATTTTTCCTTCGCTTGCGCCACGGAATAAAACTCCGTGTGGTACAACAACGCCAACTTTCCCTTTGCCTTCGTAAGCTGTCTCAATCATATGGCTGATAAACGCCCAATCTCCTTTGCTTTTTGGAGGCGTGCCTCTCCAAAATCGATTGTATTTGTCTGTTTCAGGGTCAAAACTGTCACTGGCTTTATTGTCTTCCTTGTCATCACTCTTTCCCCACTTGTCTAATGAAAAGGGAGGATTAGCAACTACAGTATCAAATTTCATTAAGGCATCGCCCTCTTTTAGTTTCGGGTTACGGATCGTATCTCCCCAACGAATAGTTGCATTATCAAAGCCATGTAAAAACATATTCATAACTGCGAGGGCCCAGGTGCTTCCATTGGCTTCCTGTCCGTAGAGAGAAAAATTATCTGAGCCAACTTCTTCACCTGCTTTAATCAGCAAAGAAGCAGAACCACAAGTAGGGTCGCAGATTCGGGAACCAGGCTTTGACTTGGTAAGTTTTGCAATTAATGTAGATACTTCTTTTGGAGTAAAGAATTCTCCGGCCTTTTTACCGGCATCACTTGCAAAATTTTCAATCAGAAACATGTACGCACCACCAATAATATCTGTCCCTTCAAGATGTGACGGCTTAAGGTTTAATGTTTCTTTATTGAAATCAAGCAACAGATTTTTCAGCCTCGTGTTTTTATCCCTTGTATCGCCCAATACACTGCTATTAAAATTTATGTTCTGGAATATACCTGCTCCATCTTCACTATATAATTTGTCACGATTGGCTTCAACCAGATCTTCCAATGCAATATCAATTAACTCGCCAATATTAAGTTCATTCCGATGGTCAAATAGATATTTGAAATGACTGTGGTCAGGCACAACAAAACGTTCATGCTTCATGGCACGGTTTGCACGTTCTTTGTCACCATTATATTTTTTCAGATGAGATTCATATTTATCATCATGCACATCACTAAGATATTTGACAAAAACATGGTGAGGACATAATCTTTGTAGACACTAGGGTCAATGCTGCCACGAAACGTATCACATGCTTTCCATACTGCATCGTTAATATCTTTTTGTGTTATTTTTTTCATAGTAGTGAAAAGTTAATAATTAAAAGTGAAAAGCTAATTTTTCATTTTTCATTTTTCATTTTTTTCATAGCAGTAATTCTTCATTTTTCATTTTTCAAAGAAATGAATAGTTAATAATTAAAATTGAAAAGTTAAAACTGAGCTTTACATTTATCAACAATTTTTCGATTTTTCATTCTCTTCATTTTTCATTTTTCATTTTTCGATGTCTTGATGGATGATACAAGCATTGCAATTAATTCTCTGCATTCTTGTCTTAATCTTTCAAAATCGTTGATTGACAAATACTCAGTGTCGTATAGAAGCATTATCCAATATTCTGTTTCATTAGCCTCTTTGAGAGCAACAGTAAGTTTGTTAATAAAATCGGCTTTACTTGCAGCAAATTCAGATTCTCTGATTAATGCTCCGATAGCTGTTCCAGAACGCAATATCTGACGGCTCAGAATGAATTCTTTTTCGATTGATCTGAGAGCCTGACAAAGTTTTACTATTTGAATTGCGAAAGTATAGCTTTTATCTCTTAGCGGGCTTTTTCATTTTTCACTATTCATTTTTCACTATTTATTTATAGCATTCAGAATTTGTTGTTGAATTTGTTTTTCCCGTAGCATCATAATTTTCTTTTGCAGTTTTTTTTCTTCATTCCTTAACTGGAAAATTGTTAAAATTGCCTTTTGAGTATCAAAATCCGGGATATATATTTCCAATTCATCAATCACGGATTTTGAGATGGATACAATAGAGCTTCCGACTGCCAGACCTTTCAGATAATACTGAGATGTATCAAGATTAATGTACCATGTCAAATATTGTGGAAGAATCTTATCACGTAAATCATCATTTAATCTAATAACGAAAAATGAAGTAGACGCAACTGTTGGTTGGTTTTTACTTTCATAAAGAGCTGCAAAATTTTTTGATCCCTTGGCAGCGAAGACTATATCTCCATGGTGTAATAAATGTTTTTCAGGAATGCTTTCAGCTTTCAAGTCAGGATATAGAGAGCTTTTAAGAATTCCGTTTTCGTCGAAGTGTTTTGACTGCAAATACACGATTTGACCTTCCTTAACCGGTTTAGCAAAGATTCCAGATTGAATACTAGCGATTTGTTTTAATGGTACTTTCAAAATAAATTTTTAAGTAATGATTCTACAAATTTAGATTAAATTTTCTGCCTAACCAAAATAAATGAATAAAAAATATTAAGTAGACATTCTACTAATTAAAATAGGTAATGGTTAGAATCTGAAGAAAGATAAAATTAATTCGTGTTTAGCCTTCGGATTTGTGAATGACAAAATTGTCCCGCAATTATAACAATGTTCAAATACCTTGCTCCGCAAACAAATGTTATTAAAATTTCATTACATTTAAAGTTCCTATAACCTAATGTTCTGATATCATGATTAAGCTTCGTTTTGCCATTCCGGCGCTATTGACTTTTTGTTTAACTATCACAGGGTATTCCCAGTATACATCACCTAAAGACTCCCTTGGTGGCGCTCCCGTACCACCTGAAATCGAAAATCCCGAACTGCTTGGAATAAATAAGCTTCCGGCTCATGCCACCCTTATGCCATATGCAACTGTAGAAGATGCACTCTCACTGAAAAGGCATTCATCGACTTTCTGCAGGTCTCTCAATGGTATGTGGAAATTCAATTTTGTCACCTGGCCGCAGATGCGTCCTGTTGATTTTTATAAACCGGATTACGACGTTTCATCATGGAAGGAAATCCCTGTCCCTTCAAACTGGCAGGTTCTTGGCTATGGTACTCCATACTATCGTAATCTTGGTTATATTATCAGGAAAGACTTCCCGCATGTGATGAGCATGCCGCCGAAGAATTTCACTGCATACGAGGAAAGAAACCCTGTTGGAAGCTACAGGCGCGAATTTGAAGTGCCCGCAGAATGGTCAGGCAGAACTATTTTTCTGACATTCGATGGTGTTGATGCAGGATTCTTTGTATGGATAAATGGCGAAAAGGTCGGATTCAGTGTAAACAGCCGTAATGCTGCTGAATTCGATATAACAAATCTATGTAAAGCCCGGGAAAAACATGATAGCCGTTGAAGTCTACAGGTTTACTTCCGGCACCTGGCTCGAAGACCAGGATATGTGGCGCTTGAGCGGGATCTTTCGTAATGTAACTATCCGGAGCACACCTCAAACCCATATTTCAGATTTCTTTGTAAAAACAGACCTTGATGAACAATACCGGGATGCCACTGTCGAGGTTCTTGCAAGAGTAAAAAACCTGAGCGAAAAGACTTCAAAACCGGTAAAAATTACAGCTACTCTTATATAAAGGAAGTACTCCTGTTGAAGGGGCTACAGTCACTTCGGATACCAGGAATCTCAGGAGGGGTGAAGATGGAATGCTGAGAATGACGTTCAATGTAAAAAATCCTGAAAAATGGACCGCAGAAACTCCAAATCTCTATACAACCGTTCTTACGCTTACTGAAGGGAAAGATCAGACTGAAATCGTTTCTGCACGTACCGGTTTCAGGGAAGTCGAGATCAAAGGTCGGATCTTCCTTGTCAACGGTGTTCCGGTTAAGCTTAAGGGAGTTAACCGCCATGAAAACTGGCCCGATGTCGGACATGCAGTCACAGAAGCGCAGATGATCCGTGACCTGGAGCTTATTAAGCAGGGAAACTGTAATCTTGTAAGAACATCACATTATTCTGATGATCCCCGCTGGTACGAGCTTTGCGATGAATATGGCGTTTTTCTTGTTGCTGAAGCTAATGTTGAGTGTCATGGCTATATGGGGAGGTTTGATGAAGAGCCAACAATGAAAGCCGCTATAATCGACAGGAATGTGGCCAACGTCCAGAACTTCAAAAACCATCCCTCAATAATAATGTGGTCACTTGGTAATGAGAATGGCAAGGGAGGTTCGAACTTCAGGGCTGCGCTTGAAGAAATAAAAAGGATCGATAAAACAAGACCTGTTCATTATGAAGGATTCGGCATCGGGAAGAACAACCCTGCCGATGTCGACAGCAGAATGTATACCGGTGTAGAACAGATAATTAAGATAGCTAACGATACCTCCTATAAGAAACCATTCTTCATGTGCGAATATGCACATGCAATGTTCAACTCGATGGGCGCTATCGGGGAGTATAATGATGCGTTCGATGAGAATCCTGAGATCCTGGGCGGCGCTATATGGGAATGGCAGGACCAGGGTATTTATAACCGCAGGAACCCGGAGCATCAAATCATTGCCTATGGCGGCGGATTTGGTGAATTCCCGAACGACAGGTATTTTATTCATAAAGGTGTTGTTGCATCCGACAGGTCTCTTAAGCCACATTATCCGGAAATGAAAAAAGTATACCAGTGGATAAAAGTCACACCTGAAGATCTTACAAAAGGGCAATTCCTGGTTCATAATAAGTACCAGTTTATTGATCTCTCAGGCTTTACCGGTTCCTGGAAGCTTTCAGCCAACGGCGCTGAAGTAGCTAATGGCGATTTCACTGTTCCACAGATAGGTCCGGGTAAGGAGGCTATCGTAACAATACCATATAGTGTTAAACCGGAACCGGGGACTGAATACTTCCTTAAAGTTTCATTCTCACTGGCAAATGATCAGCTCTGGGCAAAGAAAGGATTTGAAATTGTTACCGAGCAGTTCGCACTTCCTGCAACAGCAGTGCAGGTGAGTGTTCCATCTTCCGACCCTGTTGTGATGAGCGATGTGGAAAACGGGATAACATTGACTGGCAAATGGTTCACGATCAGGTTTGATAAAGTATCAGGCACTTTCTCTCATATTGCATGGAAGGGGAGCAATGTCCTCCTGAAAGACGGCGGCCCAAGACTTCATCTCTGGAGAGCTCCCCACAGGAACGACGATATGTGGGCCGACAGGAGCTGGACGGGAAACGGACTGAAAGAGATTAAATGGACAACCCGGTCAGTCAGCGCCGAACAGCCATCACCTTCATCAGTTGTTATACGGGTGAAACTTCTCGGTGAAGGGAAAAACAGTTTCACAGTTAATCACGATGTTGTTTACACAATCTCAGGTGACGGTTCCATAAAGGCTGATAACAGTTTCAGCTCAAGCGATCCCAAACAGGTTCTGGCAAGGATGGGAATTCGTATGATGCTTGATAAGAAATACGATCATGTTTCATATTTCGGTCGCGGTCCGATGGAAAACTATGCCGACAGGAAACGCGGTTTCGAAGTAGGAGTATATGAAGGTACCGTGGCTGATCAGCTTACTCCCTATGAAAAGCCCATGGAAGGCGGTAACCACGAGGATATTAGGTGGGCGAAAGTGATCAATCCTGCCGGAAACGGCATCATGGCCCAGGCAAACGGATCATTATTACAGGTTTCCATGTTGCCTTTCAGTGATGAGGATATGGATAAGGTTGAATACAGGGTCGATCTTCCGGCAAGCAATAAAACAGTGTTTTGCATCAGCCACCAGACACTGGGTGTCGGTACAGCAGGATGCGGTCCCCGGCCTCTTCCCCAGTATATCGTATATGCGACGCCAACAACATTCAGCTACACCCTTAAATTGTTTTAATTACTCTGAATTATTAATACTTCTTTTTAAAATAAACAATGATGAAAAAAACCCTGTTAGTTTTTATGGCAATTGGAGGGCTTGCTTTAACAGCATGCCAGTCAAATAAAAACAAGGACATGATTAAACAAGACGTGTTCGGAAATCACGATGGTAAGGAAGTTTACCTGCTCACACTAACCAACAAGGCGGGTAATGTTCTGAAGCTTACAAATTTTGGCGCCAAGATCAACTGGATAGAAATTCCGGACAAAACCGGAAAAAAGGATAACATCACATTCGGGTATGATACATTCGAAGAAACCCGTGACGGAGATATGTCTTTCGGTTCTGTCGTTGGAAGATACGCGAACAGAATTGCCAATGGTAAATTCAGCATCGATGGAGTTGAATATACAACCCCAAAAAACAATGGTCCAAATACTCTTCATGGCGGCCCGAAAGGATGGCATAGCGTCGTTTGGGATACAGAAGTTCTAAAAGAAACCGAATTCCCTGCAGTCAAATTCACTTATGTCAGTCCTGACATGGAGATGGGTTTCCCCGGAACTGTAACCGCTTCAGTTATATACACATGGACCGACAGCAATGAGATTATAATGGATTATACATATTCTACCGATAAGAAGACCGTTGTAAACATAACAAATCATGCATACTTTAACCTGCATGGAGAGGGAAATGGAGATATTCTCGATCATGAGCTTGTTCTCAGGGCTTCAGCATTCACTCCTGTTGATTCTGTAATGATACCAACAGGTGAGATCCGTCCTGTGGCAGGAACTCCGTTTGATTTCAATACACCTCATACAATTGGTGAAAGAATAGGTGAAGATTATGAGCAGCTGATACTGGGCAAAGGTTATGATCACAACTTCGTTCTCGATAATAAAGAGGAGGTTGATGTAGCAGTATTATGAACCTCAAAGCGGACGGGTGCTGGAAGTTATTACGGACCAGCCCGGCATGCAGCTTTATACAGGTAACTTCCTCGATGGTACGAAGAAAGGTCATGCCGGGATAGTCTATCAAGCACAGATCAGGGTTCTGCCTCGAATCGGGTCATTATCCCGACAGCCCTAACAAACCGGATTTCCCGACAACAATCATCAATCCTGGCGAAACAGTAAAAACACAAACTATTTATAGATTTTCAGTAAAATAAAACCTTACACAGAGTTGCACAGAGAAGACACAGAGTTACACAGAGATCAATACTGACAACCTCTGTGAAACTCTGTGTAACTAAAAAATCATTATGAAAAAACTGTATACAATACTCCTTCTCATTTTTATATTCAGCATTTCCAGGAGCCAGGAAAAAACTGAAATTCCTCTTCCCGAACATCCACGTCCGGATTTTATGAGGGAGCAATGGCTCAACCTTAATGGACAGTGGAGCTTCAGGTTCGATAAGGACAACACAGGTGAATCCATGAAATGGTTCTCCGATCCTTCATCATTTGATAAGAAGATACTTGTCCCCTTCCCATGGGGGTCAAAGCTCTCCGGTGTGAGCGATGAAGCCGATGTTGCATGGTACTCCAGGAGGATCCAGGTTCCTGTGGAATGGCATGGTAAGCCGGTATTCATCATCTTCGGGGCGTCAGACTGGAAAACCAAAGCCTGGCTCGACGGCAACCTGCTTGGCGAATTCCAGGGAGGCTACACTCCTTTTGAATTTGATCTGACTCCGTATCTGAAAGCAGGAAGTTCACAAACTCTTGTTGTGAAGGTTGATGATACAGAACACCCTTTCAAGCTTGAAGGCAAGCAGGGGTACGGAGAAGCAAAGGGTATCTGGCAGACAGTCTACCTCGAAACAAGAGGGAAGCTTGCATTTAAAAATGTTCATTTCACGCCTGATATCGATAAATCAACCGTCGGGGTAAAGGCTTACCTGAATGCTCCTGCCGCACCGGATGTTACAATGAAGCTGAATTTCCTGAATGGTGATCAGTCAAAACCGGAAATCATTCAGAAAGTAAAGAAAGGCGGCTCTGAAGTTTTATTCACCGTACCAATTGAGAAAATGCATCTCTGGGATCTTGATGATCCTTTCCTGTATGATGTCCAGGTCTCCCTACAGGAGAAGAACATTGAAACAGATAAGGTTACAACATATTTTGGAATGCGGAAGATAAGCACCATCAATTTTTATGGACTTAATTACCCTTATATTGCGTTGAACAACAAACCAATTTACCTTCAGCTTACACTTGATCAGAGTTACCATCCCGATGGTTTTTATACATTTCCGACTGACGAGTTCATGAAAAATGAGATACTGAATTCAAAAAAAATAGGTCTGAACGGGAACAGGATTCATATTAAGGTTGAAGTGCCAAGGAAACTGTATTGGGCTGATAAGCTGGGATTGCTGATCATGGCTGATGTTCCTAATTCATGGGGAGAGCCGGATGAAGCACAGAGAAAAGAATGGGAAGTCGCAATGAGAGGAATGATTGCAAGGGACTATAATCACCCTGCCATTTTCTCCTGGGTTCTCTGGAATGAGACCTGGGGTCTTTTCACCACAACAAACAAGGAGACAAAGAAGCGTGAATATCTTCCTGAGACACAGAGATTTGTGGCTTCGATGTATCAAACTGCAAAGCAGATCGATCCGACGAGGCTCGTTGAGGATAATTCAGCCTGCAATTACGATCATGTTGTGACTGATATCAACAGCTGGCATGCATATCTGCCGGGTTATAAGTGGAAAGAGTTCCTCGACAATGCAGTTGAAAAAACATTTGAAGGATCAACCTGGAATTTTATCGGTGGCAACAAGCAGGGAATAGAGCCGATGATCAACAGCGAGTGCGGTAATGTATGGGGTTATACCGGGAGCACCGGCGATGTTGACTGGAGCTGGGATTATCATATCATGATGAATGAGATGAGACTGCATCCAAAAGTTGCCGGCTGGTTGTACACTGAACATCATGATGTAATAAACGAATGGAACGGCTATTTCAAATTTGACAGGACAAATAAGTTTACCGGGATGGAGGATATTGTTCCGGGAATGTCCTTGAATGATTTGCACAGTTATGTTTACATCGCAACCCGAGGAGATCTTTGCAGGAGCGTGAAGCCGGGCGAGACCGTTATAGTCCCGTTATATGCCTCTTTCCTCACAGATGCCGATCATGGAAGAATGCTTAACCTGAAGACTGAACTTGTTGGCTGGGATAAGCTCGGACGATTTGAACAGTATTCATCAAAGGTTGAAGATGTTGAATACCAGCCCTGGCTTTTCAGAGATCTCGAAGATCTGAATATAAAAATGCCTGATAAGCCCGGACTTGCAGTACTCAGGCTGACTCTTGAAGATGCTTCAGGAAAAGCTCTTCATCATAACTTTGTGACATTCGTCGTTGAAGGTGAGCCTGTTACAGCTGAGAAGTCCAGGGTCGTAACATTTAAACCGTCATCATTCACATCGGCAAAATGGAGCCAGAAACAATGGAATATTCTGGATGGGCTTAAAGTAAATGGCGCTGGTTCAGGGTATTTCGAATACCAGGTAAAAGTGCCTGAGAACATAGATCTTTCATCTGTAGCCAGCATCTCACTGCTCTTTGAGGCTTCTGCAAAACAATTGTTTGGCAAGGACCGGACAGATGCTGAAAAGATGAGCGGAGATTATATGAGAGGCGGCGGAACATTTGACAACAGCAGGAACCCGAACTCATACCCTATGACAGATGAGAAAAAGTTCCCGTCAGCAGTGAAAGTCAGAGTAAATGGAGCAGTCGCGGGTACCTGGTATCTTGAAGATGATCCTGCAGATCATCGGGGAATTCTGTCATGGTATTCCCAGCCTAAAGACAATAAGCTTTATGAAGCCGGGTCCTATGGTTATCTTGTCAAAGCCATTGTTCCTCTCGATGCTGTAAAATCCAGCGCTGACAGGACAATGACAATCAGGTTCGAAGTTGATGAATCTGTTCCAGGCGGGCTGGCAATTTATGGGGAGAAATTCGGAAGATACCCGCTCGATCCGACGATTGTGTTTAATATGAAATGATTATTTAACACGACGCTTAGGTTTCAAATGATGCATGTGAAACTTTGAGGATGTCTGAAAAGCCTTTTTTAACCGCAAAGTACGCAGAGATGACGCAAAGAACGCAAAGTTAAAATGCTGAAATAAAAGCCTTTGCGCTCTTCGCGAAATCCTTTGCGACCTTTGCGGTTAATGGATTTTGACTTTTGATACACCACAGGGGGGAGGCGGCGAAATTATGAGAATGCGAGTTATAATATGTATATAATAATGTATATAATAATATATATAATAATATAGAATATAATATAGAATATAATATAGAATATTAATATAGATTATAATTAAACTGGAATTAACCACCTTAATACCTTCTTAAAATGACAACACGAAGAATTTTCCTCAGGAACACTGCAATTACAGCAGCAGGCATAAGCCTGGCGCCGGCCTTCTCAAGCGCCCTCTCCGGGTGTGCACCATCCGACAGGATCAATGTCGGACTCATTGGTTGTAATGGTATGGGTTTCAGCGACCTTAATGAATTTCTTAACCATCCGAATGTTGAATGTCTCGCACTGTGTGATGTTGACGAGAGTGTCCTTAACCGCAGGGCGGCAGATGTAGAAAAGAAAAAAGGCGCAAAACCTGCCAACCTGTACAAAGACTGGCGACAGGTAATTGATAACAAAGATATCAACCTTGTAATTGTAGGAACCCCTGACCACTGGCATTGCCTTCAGATGGTTGCCGCATGTGAGGCTGGAAAGGATGTTTATTGTGAGAAACCGATCGGCAGAACCATTGAAGAATGTAATATAATGATCAAGGCAGCCCAGAAGAATAAAACAGTTGTCCAGGTTGGTCAATGGCAAAGGAGCGATCCTCACTGGCTCGATGCTGTGGCATTCCTGAATTCGGGGAAGATTGGTAAAGTCCGGCTTGTGAGGGTATATTCATACCAGGGTTGGAATACTTCAATTCCAGTAGCACCTGATGAAGCCGTGCCTGCTGGTGTTGATTATGACATGTGGCTCGGTCCTGCACCTGCAAGACCTTTCAATAAAAACAGGTTTCATTTCACCTTCCGCTGGTTCTGGGATTATGCCGGCGGCCTGATGACAGACTGGGGAGTTCACCTTCTTGATTTTGCACTTTTCGGCATGAATGTTACAGCACCGAAATCAATCATGGCAATGGGTGGTAAGTTCGGCTATCCGGATGATGCATGCGAAACCCCCGACAGTCTTCAGACAATTTATGAATTTGATGGTTTCAATGTCATGTGGGACCATGCAATCGGGATAAACGACGGCGGATATGGGCGAAATGCGGTTCTCGGGTTCGTTGGAGAGAATGGAACTCTTGTCCTTGACCGCGGAGGCTGGGAAGTTATCCCGGAGAATGTTAATGGTAAGCTGCGAATGGAAGCTGTTCCATGGACAAAAGGCGTCAACCAGGGATTGAAGAATCATGTGCAGAACCATCTTGACTGTATCAGAAAGCGGGACCGGAACACAAATACAAGCGCTGAGATTGCAGCACATATTGCCAAGTTTTCAGCTCTCGGAAACATAGCTTACAGAACAGGCAAGAAACTGGTCTGGGATGGAACAAAATTTACGAACGACGAAGAGGCAAACAGCTACCTTGTGCCCAATTATCGCGAACCGTGGAAACTTCCCAAAGTATAATAAAGGTACCCGGTCAATAGAACACGGATGACACGGATGCTACGGATAATCACGGATTAAAATCTGTGTAAATCCGTCTGATCCGTGTTATCAGTGTGCCATTAGAGCTGGCTCTTGGTTCATGCTAAAAGATGGACACGCTATCCTGATGTAGACATAAAGAGATGTGTTGATGTCCTGAACAGGCTGAATTATAAAGGATTTATTTCATTTGAATATGAAGCCGGAGGCGATCCTGTAGAGGGTACACTTAAGCTCATGGAAGATGTGGTGAGTGCTTTGGCTTGATTTTCACATTAAACCCTTTCAGGGTTTGATCTTATTTTAGTCTCTTAGCCCCGGATTGCATCCGGGGTTATTCACATTCAGCCACTTCATGGCTAGTTGAAACGTATGAATTAACTCCGTTGTCGCAGGAAATATTCCCCCCGCAACACACCACCGCTCAACCTATGACACACCGCCGCTCTGAAAGAGCGTAATATGAATAACCCCCGGCGCCAGCCGGGGTATAAACACACGACAAACTGCAGCTCTGAAGGAGCTGAATGTGAAAAACCAATACGATTCCAGGGGTACACAGCACCTGACAAGAACAGCTATGAAAGAGACTAAGGTGAATAGCCACATCTGAGTCTGCAGTAACTATCTGTGCGACACACCAAAGCTCTGAAAGAGCTTAATGTGAATAACCCCGGCATCAGTCGGGGTATAAGCACACCACAAATTACAACTCTGAAGGAGCTGAATGTGAAAAACCAATACGATTCCAGGGGTACACAGCACCTGACAAGAACAGCTATGAAAGAGACTAAGGTGAATAGCCACATCTGAGTCTGCAGTAACTATATGTGCGACACACCAAAGCTCTGAAAGAGCTTAATGTGAATAACCCCCGGCATCAGCCGGGGGGGTATAAGCACACCACAAATTACAGCTCTGAAGGAGCTGAATGTGAATTATGGGAAGAACCTTTCATCTATTGCAATACCATACTCAATCAATATGGCCCGATACTCCTCATCAAAAGTTATTTTTTGATGATGTATTTTTTGATTTTTGATGTATTCAATTATATTATCAACATCTCTGTATGAGCATGTGAACGAACCATATCCCTCAGACCACCCTGTAAAGTGAGGATGTAATCCGCAACGTTTTATCCAGATTGACGATGACACCTTAATATCTTTGACAAAATCAGCCGGAGCAATGGTCGGATGGATATCTGTGAGAATATGCAAATGATTTTCTACTCCATTGATACGGTACAGGTGACTGTTCTTATGTTTAATTATTCCTGCAATGTAGGCATAGAGGTCTTCAGAATGATCCATAGCGAGTGTTGGTCTGTTGTCTTTTGTCCTGATCACAATGTGATAAAGGTGTTGACGATAACTTGACATGGTTTAAAGATTTAAGTATTTGAATCTCAGCATGCGGACAGTGTGAAATTATAGTTTTTTTTATATAATGTTTCAACAAATCGTGAAATTATTGATCAGATATGATTGGTAGATGTATGCTTAGACAGATTTCAGAGAATCAGCAAATTATTCTTTTCCAATACATTGTAATAAAGAGGAATATTTCCTAATTTTCAAACGATAAAGGGTTGAAAGAAAAAATGCCCCCGTATTGTAGGACGAGGGCGGCCTGAATGTTTTCACAACGGAATAATCCTTATTGTGAATTGCTTCAGATTGTGTACCAAATATATAAATTTTTCAAACATCTCAGTATATGAAAAATATTCTTGGATTAGATCTTGGCGCTGCTTCAATTGGATGGGCTGTCATTGCTGAACATCAGGAAGGTTCAGAAATTAAAACCGAAATACTAGGTCTCGGAACAAGAGTAATACCTTATGAAGGTAACGAGGGTAGGGATTTCTCGAAAGGATCGGGAGAAAGTCAGAATGCAGAACGGACAAGGGCAAGGACAATAAGAAAAGGTTATGACAGGTATCAGCTCAGGAGGAAATTCCTGGTGGATACATTGATTAAGAATCACATGATGCCTGATGAAGATCTGATGCATCTTCCCAAAATGAAGTTATGGGAATTAAGAAGTAAATCAGCAGTTTCGGAAGTTCCATTAACAGAACTTGGCCGTGTGCTCCTGATGCTGAATCAGAAGCGTGGATATAAAAGCAGCCGCAGCGATGCGAATCTAAACAAGAAAGATACAGAATATGTCGCCGCCGTTAAATCCAGGCACGATTACCTTAAAGAATCAGGATTGACCATCGGCCAGTATTTTTATAATCAGCTTTTACGCGATGAGTTTTGCAGGATTAAAGATAACGTGTATCCGCGGGAAGCTTATATTGAAGAGTTTGACAGGATTTGTGAGGTACAAATGAAATTTCACAAGGAGTTGACCCACAATCTTGTTTCACTTATCAGGGACCGGATAGTTTATTACCAGAGGCCTTTAAAATCTCAAAAAGGCCTTGTGTCTATATGTGACTTCGAAGGTTTTCGCGTGCAAAAAAATGGGAAGGAGTATTTTGTGGGTCCTAAGGTTACTCCAAAAAGCTCTCCTTTGTTCCAGGCAGGCAAGATATGGGAGAATATCAATAATATCAAGTTGAGCCTGTGTGATGGCGGAGAGTTTACAATATCGGCGGAACAGAAAGGAGCAATTTTTATACATCTTGATAACTATGACAAACTTACAGCTACAGATCTTTACAAAATCCTTGGCCTTAAAAAAGATAGCTGTCATCCAAATAAGCAATTATCGAAAGGTTTGCAGGGGAACGTTACAAAACAGACTTTAAAAAAATGCCTGGCAGGCAGGTATGAAGAATTGCTGGAGTTTAGATTTCAAATCAATATTTCTGAAGAAGAAAGATTCCTTTACAGTAAAAAAACCGGAGAAGTAATCAATTCAAAACTTGCTAAAGAATTGGATCCTGTTATCGAAAAGGAACCTTTGTATCAACTATGGCATACAATTTATTCGATTAACGATGTGGAAAATTGCATAACATCTCTGCAGAACAGGTTTGGAATTGATCCTGAAACTGCAGGAAAACTTGCAGAAATTGATTTTTCAGGACAAGGCTTTGGGAATAAATCCGCAAAAGCAATCCGAAAAATTCTTCCTTACCTTCTGGAAGGTGATTGTTACAGCGATGCCATGCAGTATGCTGGGTATGATCACTCAGGCTCTCTGACCAGCGAAGAAAGAATGAACAGAAAAACTAAAGATTTTCTTAATCTCCTGCCCAAAAATTCACTGAGGCAACCCGTAGTTGAAAAAATCCTGAACCAGACGATTAATGTTGTCAATGCAATAATCAAAAAATACGGCAAACCGGACGAGATAAGAATCGAGCTTGCACGCGAGCTCAAACAGAGCCGTGAAGAAAGGAATGAAGCTGACAGGGAGATGAGCAAAAAGCAAAGGGAGAATGAAGAGATTGCACTAAGACTTCAAGAATACGGGCTACGGGCAAGCAGGAATAACATTATTAAATGGCGTTTATATCACGAGATGAACGGTCAGGAAAGAAAGATGAATGCAATGTGTATTTATTGTGGACAGCCGATTTCACTTACTGAGGCGATAAAGGGGAATGAAATAGACATCGAACACATTATACCCCGATCGAGGCTTTTTGATGATTCTCAAAGCAACAAGACGCTCGCACACAGAAATTGCAATAGGGATAAGGGGGATTTGACTGCTTTTGATTTTATGAAATGCAAACCGGAACATGTTTTCACAGATTATGTTGACAGAGTGAATATGCTGTATTCCAATCATATTATAAGTAGGTCAAAACGAAACAAGTTACTGATGGCAGAAGATAAAATACCAGATGATTTTATCAGTCGTCAGCTTCGTGAAAGCCAGTACATTGCCAAAAAGTCAAGAGAGATATTGCAGGATATCTGTAATAATGTCTGGACAACCAGCGGAAAAGTGACGGCCGAGCTGCGTCATATATGGGGTTGGGATGAAGTCACAATGAATCTTCAAATTCCGAAATACAGGGAATATGGCATGACTGAGACCAAAGAGTTTGAGGATGCGAATGGAAATAGTCGCCAACGTAAAGAAGTAATTACCGGTTGGTCGAAACGGGACGATAACAGACATCACGCAATTGACGCCCTTACAATTGCCTGTACCAAACAGGGATTCATCCAGAGATTTAACACACTCAACGCATCGGAAACAAGGGAAGAAATGATCTCCGCAATCAACGGGAGCCAGGAACAGTTCCGAGGTAAGTTCTCGCTGCTTGAGAAATATATAAAAACTCAACAACCATTATCATATAAGGATGTTGAAAATGCTACGTCAGGAATTCTTGTTTCGTTCAAGGCCGGTAAGAAAGTCGCTGTGACCGGTACACGAAAAACAGGAAGAAGTGGAAATAGGGTAATTGTTCAGAAAGGAATAATTATCCCAAGAGGAGCACTGAGCGAAGAGAGTGTGTATGGAAGAATAAAAACACTGGTTGCGAAAAAACCTCTCAAATACATTTTTGATCAGCCAAATCTTATTTTCAATCCATATATCAAAGAAGTGGTGGAAGAAAGATTGGCAAAATTTGATGGTGATGCCAGGAAAGCGATTGCTTCTCTGAAAAAGGAACCTATATACTCAGACAGGAACAAAGAAAATGTTTTGACATGCGCATCATGCTATAAAGATGAATACGTGATCAAATACAAAGTTGACGGAAATTTTAACAAAGCTGAGAAGATCATAGATAAACATGTCAGGCAAATAATCGAAACGAGGCTTAATAAGTTTAATGGGAAACCTAAGGAGGCATTCAGGGATGTTATTAAAGAAGGGAAAACAATAACCTGGTATGAAGATGAAGGAATAAAGACTCCCATAAGATCCGTCAGGTGCTTCACCGGACTGGAAGTTGTTGTACCTGTGAGAAAAAACAGTGAGGGAGAAGTCAATGGGTATGTAAAACCCGGGAATAATCATCACATTGCCATTTACGTTAATAATGAAGGTAAGCAATTCGAGCATATATGCACATTCTGGCATGGAGTGGAGAGAAAGAAATACGGTTTACCTGTAATCATTCGGGATACTGAAAATATCTGGGATAAGATTCTTCAGGCCTCAGAGGGAACATATCCGGAAGAATTCCTCGAAAAACTGCCAGCTTCAGGCTGCAGATATTTAATGAGCATGCAGCAGAATGAAATGTTCATACTCGGGCTGAAACCTGAAGTGTATACCAATGCACTTACTTCGGGAGATTACAAATTAATAAGCCAATATTTATACAGGGTGCAAAAACTGACCAGTTGTGATTATTTTTTCAGATTCCATCTTGAAACTCAGGTTATTGATAGCAATGCAGCTTATCTGAGCAAAAGATTACGCAGAGTAAGTAGTCTTCCGGCGCTGTCAGAACTGAACCCGATCAAGGTTAAGATCGATCTGCTTGGGAATATAGTTACAGCCCATGATTAAAAAAACGCTCTATTTCGGGAATCCCTGCAATCTGAAAAAGAAAGATTTGCAGCTTTTTATCAGCTACCCGGCTGAAGAAAATAAAGAAAGCACCTCACTTCCAATTGAAGATATCGGATTGATTCTGCTTGACAATCCACATATAGTATTATCAACCTCATTGCTCATGGAATTGCATGAAAATAATACTGCTGTTATAACCTGTAATAGTTCCCACATGCCTTATGGGTTGATTCTTCCAATGTTTTCAAATACACAATTTCAGGAAAAATTCAGTCACCAGGTAAGCGCGTCCAGACCTCTTTTAAAAAATCTATGGAAGCAAACAGTTGAAGCTAAGATCAGGAATCAGGCGGAACTCCTTGGACTAATGGGAATGGAAACTAAAAAAATGCAGTTTTACCAGAGAGAAGTAAGCAGCGGTGATAAAACTAATATAGAAGGCAGGGCTGCTGCTTATTATTGGGAAAATCTTTTTGAGAATAAGAAATTCAGGAGGGACAGATTTGGTTTGGCTCCTAATAATATGCTGAATTACGGCTATGCCATATTGAGAGCCATCACTGCGAGATCGCTTGTGGAATCCGGATTATTACCCTGTATGGGCATACATCACAAAAGCAAATATAATGCGTACTGTCTGGCAGACGATATTATGGAGCCTTACAGACCTTTTGTGGATCAGATTGTTCTGGAAACTGCGGCTGATTTTGATGATCCTGAAGAGCTTACTCCTGAGATTAAGAAGCAATTGTTACAAATCCCTGTTTCTGATATTATGGTTGACGGTAAGAACAGTCCGCTGATGATCGGTATGCAGCGTACAACCGCATCACTGTCAATGTGCTTTGAGGGCTCAGTGAAGAAAATCATTTATCCTGAATTCAGGTGAATTATGCGGATAACCGACAGGTTAAGCAAATACAGAGTAATGTGGGTATTCGTTTTTTTTGACCTTCCGACTGAAACAAAACAAGACAGGAGAAATTACGCTTTGTTCAGGAAAGCGTTGCAAAAGGATGGATTTGCCATGATGCAGTATTCAATTTATGTAAGGCATTGCAGCAGTAGGGAAAATGCCGAGGTTCATGTGAAAAGGGTAAAATCTTTCCTTGCCCCAAAAGGAGAAATAATAGTTTTTACACTTACAGACAAACAATATGAGATGATGGAATTTTTCAGAAGTCGTGATCCTGTTGATTCCCCGGGAGCTCCCAAACAGCTGGAAATGTTTTGAAAAATGCTCAGAAACTCCTATACTAGAGGAGCTTCTGAGCTTTTTTTCATTCTGATATCAGGCCTAATATATTAACTTCCAATACATTGGTCCGGGTTCTGTTGTGCCTGATATTTCAAAGATACAATCTGCAAGCAATTCACAACGACTCAGCTAATCAACCTGTTACAGCTGTGTTGTGCCTGATA
This sequence comes from uncultured Bacteroidota bacterium, assembly GCA_963744745.1. Lineage (GTDB taxonomy): Bacteria > Bacteroidota > Bacteroidia > Bacteroidales > VadinHA17 > LD21. Next base: position 204,912 of record CAVUVD010000019.1, read on the forward strand.
TTTCAAAGATACAATCTGCAAGCAATTCACAACAGAGTGTAAATACCCAATCTGGTTCATTGTGTTGTGCCTGATATTTCAAAGATACAATCTGCAAGCAATTCACAACGCGTAACCTCGGTCCGGCTGCCGAAGTTGTGCCTGATATTTCAAAGATACAATCTGCAAGCAATTCACAACTGAATGATGCAGGAACGGACGAACGGTTGTGCCTGATATTTCAAAGATACAATCTGCAAGCAATTCACAACACACTCCTTAGTTTCCGTGTCATACCTACTGATGTTGTGCCTGATATTTCAAAGATACAATCTGCAAGCAATTCACAACATGGAGCGTATGGATTTCCGTCGCTGTAGTTGTGCCTGATATTTCAAAGATACAATCTGCAAGCAATTCACAACTGAAAGCCCGTACACGACTAAGTTATCATAGTTGTGCCTGATATGTCAAAGATACAATCTGAAAGAAATTCACAACTCATCTGCATGCAGAACTAAACAGACAAGTTTTATGCCTGAATTTCAAAGATACAATCAGCAAACAATAATCAAAACATTACCAATCACTTCCAAGTAAATAACTGTTGATCGAATTCGAAAATTAATCTCAAGCTCAACCGGCAAATCCTAATATTTTTTAAAGATATTGCAGCTTCCCAGAATAGTTTTTATAAATTGTGACACTATGAAAACATCACGCCGCAAATTCATATCGACAGCTGTTGCCGGAAGCATGGCAGCTGCTCTACCGGTTGCTACCAAAAGCACCTCTTCTTTGCCTGGGACAGCAGGTGAGCTGAAAGAACGTTATGCCAGGCTCGATGAGATCCTGAAACAACCTGTGCTGAAAACAGATTTGCTGAAGGAACCGGTAATAATAGAAACGCTTGAGCTTCTCCGGTACAATAACAGCTGGATAGTACATGTACGCTCGAAAGACGGTGCAGAGGGTTACTCCGTGGCGCACAGTAGTATAAACACTCTCTTCCCGATATTCATCAGGAATGTCCAGCCTTTCTTTATAGGTCAGGATGCCCGGGAACTTGATCTTATTCTCGACAGGATTTACATTTATAACTTCAACTTCAGGCTCAATGGCATTGCACTCGGACTGCCGCTTGCCTGTGCTGAATTTGCCATTCTCGACATGCTCGGGCGCATAACCGGCAAAACTATGGGAGAGATGATAGGCGAAAAACATAATCCTGAAGTGGGGATCTATGTGGCAACAGAATTTCGCGAAAAACCTCTTGAAGAACATTTTGACCTTATAAGGAAAGCCGTTTCGGAGTATGATACAAAAGCATTGAAGGTGAAGATCGGTTACCAGTATGCCGGAACAAAAGACATTCATTACAAGGGTTTGCCGGGTAAAAGCGAGAAACTCATACCCATGCTTCGCAAAGCGTACGGCGACGATATGGCACTGTACGCGGATTCGAACGGCTATTACGATGTTGAAGGTGCAATAAAGATTGGCAGGCTGCTTGAACAGTACAAATTCAGGTACTTCGAAGAGCCGGTGATGTATGATCACTTTGAGGAAATAAAGGCTGTTGCCGATGCCCTTACAATACCGGTCTCAAATGGTGAACAGGATCAGAGCTTTGTTAATTTCCGGTGGCTGATAGCGAATGATGGTCTTGAGATAGTTCAACCCGACAATTATTATTTCGGAGGGTTAATCAGGAGTATGAAAGTAGCCCGTATGGCTCATGCTTTCGGAAAGGAGATCATCCCGCACATGTCTGGCGGAGGATTGGGTTTCCTGTATAATATTCAGTTTGTTTCAGTTGTTCCTAATGCCGGTGAGCATCATGAGTTCAAAGGCCTCGATACAAATGTGCCGTTCGAGTGTCCCACATCACCGCTGAAGGTTGTAAATGGCAGACTGAAAGTGCCGACAGGTCCGGGTATGGGCGTAAACCTTGACCCTGAGTGGATAAAAAAACACGGGATCGTGACGTTATAGATTGACAGTTATAAGTAGTTGAAAATTATTATATGATCAATAATATACTGGTATGAAATATTCCTGGTTTAAAAGATGTATCAAAGCAGCTTTGTTCCTGCTTGTAATTCCCGGGATCACGGGTTGTGAAACTAAAGAGGGGACTTATTCTCAGAAGCTTACAGAATGGAAGATCGCCCCGGCTGTATCCGCAACAACGCCTGCCCTGAAGGCTCTTGCTGTTAACGATGATGCCGTAATAGCAGCTGATTACCCTACAGGCAACTGGCTGAGGGCTGTTGCTCCCGGAACTGTCCTGGGAAACCTGGTTGACGATGGTGTATATGATGACATCTTTGAGCCGGACAACGATGGAAAAATAAACGAATATTTCAGTGATAATTTATCCAGAATCCCTGAAGGTGATTTTGACAATCAATGGTGGTACAGCGCTGATTTTGCAATTCCTGCAAGCGAAAAGAATAAAAGAATTATACTCACTCTCAGAGGTATAAGCTATACCGGTGATATCTATGTGAACGGAGTTAAAGTAATCAACAGGTATAATAATATTACGGATGAAAACTACCTTAAAAACGGACCAACTCTTGTGGATACGGACGCTGAGGTGACCGATTACCAGACAGATGGTTCCGGCAGCCTGACAGGTATTACGGATTTTGATGAGTATAAGTCCCGGTTTATCGGAACAATGCGTACATACGACATAGATGTTACCGATCTGGTTAAAACAGGAAGATCAAATAATAATATCAAAGTCAGGGTTACAAAACCGGTGTATCGCGATGACCTGACTTACTATTGGGTGGACTGGAATCCCAAGCCTGCAGATGCAATGATGGGGCTTACCGGCGAAGTCGTTTTGCATTCCTCCGGGAGTGCAAGATTAACAAATCCTGCTGTTACCTCAAAAGTAAGCGCCGATCACGCTGTTGCTCAAATGAATTTATATGTCGATGCAAGTAATTTCACAGCAGCCGGTGTAAGCGGATCTCTCACAGCTGTTATCAGGGACCCTGACGGGCAAATGGTTACTACCATAACCAAAAAGGACGTGAAGGTTGCTTCCGATGAATATAACATGGAGATTGAATTAAGTGCGACAGATTTTCCCGGACTGAGCATTGCAAATCCCCGGCTCTGGTGGCCGTATCTCTCCGGTGATCAGCCATTATATACTGTTGATTATGAGTTTTCTGTTGACGGGATTGTGAGTGACAGACTTCATCATCGCTTCGGCATTCGTGAAATAAGCTCCGAAGTGAACGTCTCTCCTTATGCAAATAACAATTCTGATTCGATTTCAGCATCCCACCTTTCAAACATGCTGCAGGTATACGTTAACCACAGACCGGTATTGCTTAAAGGCGGTGGCTATTGTGCTTCGGATCTTTTGCTGCGTCATAACAGTGAAACCAATAAGGCTGTTGTTGATTACGTAAAATACATGGGAATGAACATGATCCGTGATGAAGGCAAATTCTTTGATAATGATTTGCTGGATCTCATGGATGAAAATGGGATACTGCTCATGACAGGCTGGTGCTGTTGTGACCGCTGGCAGAGCCCGGGCGAATTTTCAAAGGCAGAACGTTTTGTGGCTTTTGAATCATTGTATGCTCAATTGAGAAATGCAAGGCAACATCCATGCATGTTCCTCTGGTTTAACGGCAGCGATGACCCGCCAAGCATAAAGGAACAGGGAGTGAACGGACAGAATGTGGAGCAGAAATATTTTGAAATCGAGGCAAATCTGAGATGGCTGGATATCGGCACTAACTGCAACAGCGGTTCTGCCAAGCTCGCCACGCTGACCGGAGTGACAGGTGGCATGCACATGGATGCCACATACGACAGTCAGTCTCCCACCTGGTACTACTTTGATCGCAGGGGTAATTATGGGTTCATCTCCGAAGGAGGAGGGGGAGGAAGCATCCCCGTTCAGGAAACAGTGGAGAGAATTATTCCTGAAGGAAATTTATGGCCATATAATTCAGCGGAAAACTATAATGTATGGAACTATCACATGTGCAGGGGTAGTTTCAATAATCTGGGCCAGCATATTTTGTTTATTGACGGTTCCTATGGAGCTTCCGCCACTCTGGAACAGTTCATCACAAGAGCCCAGGCTTTCCAGTATGAGCTGCAAAGAGCGCAGTATGAAGCATTGAACGTTAACCGCTATAAAAATACAAGCGGCTTTATAAACTGGATGCTGAACAATGCCTGGCCAATAATGTTCTGGAACCAGTTTGATTATTACATGAATCCCAACGGGACCACCTATGGAGCAAGAAAGGGTAATGAACCTGTTCATATCATGTACAATATGTACCAGAAATGCGTCAATGTGGTCAATAACACTTTCACGGAATTTCCGGGAGCCGTAGCTACATTATCGGTTTATGATATTGAGGGAAATCTGATAAGCACGAAACTAGAGAAAACAATAAATATTCAGGCTGACGGGGCCTCTTCTGCAGTTGAATATGCCACATCCGGAACTAACCGGTTAGGCCCCGAAGACTATCGGATTAATCAGGAATGATTCCGGAGCTTATGAGCCTTATAAGATTAACTATTTCGGGAAGATTACTGAAGCTTACGGAGTTACTGAACTATGGAACTACGATGATATCCGGGCATCATTGATAAAGCCAGCTTCAGATGTATATTTCATTCGCCTGGAGTTAAAAGATGCTGATGGAAAGGTACTCAGTCTGAACTCCTACGCCGAGCCAATGCGAAATGATGTTGCGGGAGCAAGTCACTCATGGAACAGATCGGGGACTTACCAGGTAGGTGATTTGACACAGCTGAATCAGCTTCCTTTTGTAGATCTTGAAATGTCGCAGGTAGCATTTAAAAGAGTTTCAGGAAAGAATGTTCTTACTTACAGGATCAATAATCCCACCGGAAAGATCGCATACGCAGTCGAGTTGAAAGCATATACAGGAAACGACAGGAAGACACTTGTGGCTCCGGTCATTTATGATGATAACCTGTTTACACTGTTTCCCGGGGAAAGCCGCGATATCGAAATCTCATATAACCGGTCTGATCTGGCGGGAAAGCCTTTGTTACCGTGAATTGCTATAACAACGTAATTAATGGTACTGACTCACGCGCGGCATTAAATATTTATACAGGTGTGCCTGCGGGAGGCTCCAACAATATCGCCCGCGGTAAAAAAGTCACCGGGGGTACTGATCCCCTCAATGCCACAGACGTAGCAGCAGGCGGGCAGGCAAATGCCGATGCAGGCAGGACATTCATTGACTCCGACATGAATACCTTTGCCACGTTATCCCCGGAACAGGGAGCCTTCATTGTGGATCTTGACAGTGTCCAGAGTTTCGACAGGATCATGCTCCGATGGAATCGTACAAATAATCTGCGCGGCCGGCCCGATCACATCAGGATCGAAGTAAGCGAAGACAATGTGCAGTACACGGAAGTCGCAAATTATGATAACAGCAAGATGGGCTCGATAATGACAAACATTATTCTGCCCTCACAAGCCAGGGGACGATATGTAAAGATAACCCCGACAGGGTTATTGGGAGTATCTCCTGCTGTTGGTATGGCCGGCGGACAGAATTCAGGAGGTGTAAGCGGGCAGAGTGTCAGCGGCATACGGCAGGTGGATGCATCAGGGGTATTCAACCTGTCGGCTGTTGAGATATATACCTTTTAGCTCAGGGCAAAGGGCTCAGGGCGGAGGGCAGAACTTCGCACACCTGATACTTCTGCCTCATTTAAGGTGTTTATCAGCAAACTTTATGTACTGCTGCCAGTCGTACAAAGTCACTTCATGCCCGCCGGTACGGATATGATAACCTATTGATCCCATTATCGGTGTGTTGACTGCAGGCATTTCGGTTGCCGGTAAACCTTCTTTCCCATGAAGCTTGTAAACCGGAGTTGCTGCTACACATGAAAGGAATTCTCCCTTCGGGTCGGCCCACTTGTCGTCTTCGGCGCTGGCAACGTACACAGGTCTTGGAGCAATCAGAGCAAGCAGCTCATGCTGGTCAACAGGCAAAGCGGCTTCATTTTCGCTGTATTTGTTAAAGTTTTCACAGAACCAGTGAGGAAAAGCCCTGTTGATACTGCCAACTGTTTCACCGTAGATCCTTTTGGACAGAGCAGCCCCGCCACATCCGGAGTTGTTTGAAACAGCCATGGCGAACCTGCTGTCAGTAGCGGCAGCCCAGAGAGCTGTTTTGCCAAGCCTCGAATGACCGAATACGATCACCTTCTTTGAATCGATTTCAGGAAGAGATTCCAGGTAGTCGAGCGCCCGCGATAATCCCCATGCCCATGTTGCAATGCTGCCCCATGAACTGGAATCCCGTGATTGAGCAAACAATGAATGCACACCATTTTTAAATCCATCATCAAAATCAGGATCTACATCACAGTAATAGATAGTTGCAAGGCCGTACCCTTTTGAAATAAGTTCATTAACCTGCCAGCTTGCATACGAACTGCCGCGACTTGATTCTTTTCCTTTTTCAGGCTCTCCAGGTTCTCTCGGCCATATCATGGGAATGCTGATGTTAGGATCGTCTGTGACTGTATGGTTCCCGTTAAAGTTATAACCAAGAAAGACCGGCGCTTTCCGGATCCCTTTCGGAAGATAAATCAGCATCCTCATAGAATGTTCGGCAGAACCATTTTTGAAAGTGAGTTTTACTTCCTTCATTCTAGCAGTTCCTGACAATGCAGATTCGTAATTATTGATAATCTCCGGGATCATTTCTCCTTTCCATTCGGGATTGATACCATATACTTCGCTCTGGAAGATACTGTTGATCTCAGCCCTTCTTTTTTCCCAGTCACGACTGTCTTTTACCCTGTTGCCATCTTTGAACATGAGCGGGTCGTTGAGTTTATACGGAGGAATCTTTGCTTCATCATAATTGGCGACAAAACTCTGAGCTTTAACAGATAATGTAACAATTGTCAATAAACATGACACGAGAAAAGTGATTTTTTTCATATGTACTTTTTGATGTTTAACAAACTGGCCTTGTTACGAAGATACAAATTGTTTATTATGGAATCCAAATTGGACACAGGGAAGCGATGATGCTGTTTATTACTAAATAATTTCACGATTTAGTTCATACATTTTCAGCTTAATGATTAAGTTTGATCGTTTTTTAAATAATCACTTCCATACCTTAATGAAGGTTTTTTAAACAAATGAAAGAAGTTAACGAAAACGTTAATGAATCGTTGTTGGTCAGGGAATTGTCAAAAGGCAATATTCTTGCTTTTAATACATTATTTAAAGAATACAGCAGGAGGCTTTATGGATTTGCGCTGGGTTATCTGAAATCAGAGGAGGAAGCCGAGGAGCTTGTCCAGGAAGTGTTCACAATAATCTGGGCAAAAAGATCTGAGCTTAAAGCTGAGCTTTCTTTCAAATCATTCCTCTTCACGATATCTTTTAATATTATAAAAAAGCACTTCAAATCCAGATCCTATCTTTCCGAATATCTTCAATCAGGACTTAACGATGAAGCCGATACACAAACCTCAAAGGTTATTTCCTATAATTCTCTGTATCAGTTTGTAATGTCGCTTGTTGATAAGATGCCGGAGAGGCGAAGGCTTATTTTTATAAAAAGCAGATTTGAAGGGATGAGTATAAAAGAGATCTCTGCGGAGTTCGGTATCAGTCATAAAACCGTTGAAAATCAGATTTCCGATGCTCTGAAATATTTGAGGGAGAACCTGAAGAATGAGGGTTTGCATGCCTTGCTTTTTCTCATGTTATTCTTTTCCTGAAAAAAAATTTGTTTTTTTTTGATGGGTGCGGTAGGTGTATCGTACCACTTGGGGATATAACTGCCAGTAAAACGTTGAAGCAGGAATTTTGGGTAGTAGGTAGTAATTAAGGATGGTGAGCAGCTCCGGCAAGGAGCTGCTTTAACTATCCGTCCTGCATAAAAACAAAAAAACTAATAGATGAAAGAGGGCAATATCAACTGGTTGCTTGACTATTTCAGGGGAAAAAGTACAGACAAAGATGAATCTGATGTCGTCCGTCTTTTCACTGATGAGAACAGGACAGAAGAATTGAAAGATCTTCTGTCAAAACAGTTTTACCAGTTAATGTGGGAGAAGGATACCCATGAAAAGAACCTCGATCACATTCTTTACAAAATACATTATAATATAAACTCTTCAGATGCCCTGGTAAGGGGAAAGAAGATAAGATCAATTCTGACACTGGCATTAAAGGTGGCTGTTATAGTTACTTTGCCGTTGCTTGTTTACCTCGGTTTCAGGAGTTATTCCCGGCATATACAGCCAGACAATACTCTTGCCGAGATCCATGCACCGGCCTGGACACGGACAAGTTTCCTGCTACCTGACGGAAGTACAGTCTGGTTAAACAGCAATTCAACGCTGAAATACAGGATGAACTTCAGAAATGACAGGCATGTGGAACTTTCAGGTGAAGCTTTCTTTGATGTAGTAACAGATGCGAAGAGGCCATTTACAGTTAATACTTCGGATATTACCATAAAAGTGCACGGGACTAAGTTTAATGTGGCATCCTGGGGAGATGAAAATACCACAGAAATAGTGCTTGAAAATGGAAAAATAGAATTGGCGGCTAAAGGTTCAGACAGTTCAGAAAGGTCATTTATTCTTAATCCTGGAGAGCTTGCCTTATACAACCATGCGAAAAAGGAATTCACAACAGAGACTGTGGAAACAAGTAAATTTATCTCATGGACTGAAGGTAAGCTGGTCTTCAGGAATGATCCTCTCGATGTCGTCGGCCGGCGTCTCGGAAGATGGTACAATGCCGAAGTCGAGGTTAGCGGATCGTTCAATGGCAATTTCGGACTGAGGGCAACTTTTGTCGATGAAAGCCTGGAGGAAATTCTTGATATTCTCCGGGACAATTTCGATATCAATTATTTAATTGAGAATCAGGGATTACGGCCTGACGGGACATACGGAAAGAGAAAAGTAAAATTAATATATAACGAACAATAAAAAGATAATGCCTATGTAAATAAGAAAACAGGAAAGCGTTTGAGCCGCTTCCCTGTTAAGAAGTTTAAGCTAAAAGTTTTACGCACCCTAACTTAAAACATTTCAAAGTTATGAAAAAAAAATCTGATTACCGGGTGGACCCTCACCCGATTCTAAAAAAACTAATTATGGAACTAAAAATTGCACTAGTTATCATTATAGCCGGTGTAACCAATATTTTCGCGGGTCCTACCTACTCCCAGACCGCGAAGGTTTCACTGGATATAAAGAACCAGAATCTGGAGCAGGTGCTGGATGAGATAGAGCGTCAAAGCGAATTCTATTTCATTTTTAACCAGAAGCAGATAGATGTTGACAGAACTGTTAACATTAATGCTGATAACAAGACCATTGCAGAGGTCCTTGATAACTTATTCTCAGGGACAGATGTAAATTATGCGGTGCTCGACAGGAAAATCCTTCTTACCACAGAAGAGCTTGACAGGAGAGCATTAAATGAATACAGAGCTTCTACGGAGCAACAGCAGGTTACGGTCTCGGGTATTGTTACCGATGGTACCAACAATGAACCTATGATAGGTGTGAACATCCAGCTCAAAGGGACCACAACAGGTACGATGACAGGCATTGACGGCAGTTTCACGTTGTCTTATCCTGCCAGGCCCGATGCTGTTCTTATTTTCTCCTTTATAGGTTATGCAACACAGGAGATCCCTGTCGGGGATAACAAGGCAGTAAATGTTACAATGCAGGCTGATGTTCTCGGCCTTGAGGAGGTCGTTGTTATCGGCTATGGGACGGTGAAGAAAGAAACTCTCACCGGATCGGTGGCCAATATAACCGCAAGCGATATCGTATCAACAAAAAGTGAAAACCTGATAAATAATATTCAGGGTAAAGTTTCAGGTCTGATGGTTCGTCAGCTTACAGGTGAACCGGGCAAATTCAATAACTACGTAAGTATCCGCGGTTTTGGGGCTCCACTAGTGATCATCGATGGCGTTGTTCGTGATGGTACATCTGACATGGCACAGATTAACTCCGATGATATTGAAAGCATGTCGGTTCTGAAGGATGCTGCCGCTTCAATCTACGGTATGAATGCAGCAAACGGCGTTATAATCGTTACAACGAAGAAAGGTCAGGAGGGAAAGCGCAGTTCTCATATTCTAACCTTCTCGGTTTTAAAGGAGCTACAGGTCTTGAGTACACAGTAGATGCATACACTTATCGTGTTATGAAGAACGAGATGGACCGGAACTCCGGAACAACAGAGACATATACTCCTGAACTGCTTGAGACGATATCGGAACGGTGAACCCGGCTATACCGATACTGACTGGATTGATCTTACAATGCACGATCAGGTATTCCAGCAGTCTCATAATTTTTCAGTCAGAGGCGGTACCAACGCAGTAAAGTACTATAACAGCTTTGGTTATACAGAAGACAATGGTCTCCTGAAAAGCGGCATACAGTACTACCGCCGTTATAACCTGAGATCGACAACAACAGCCGATCTTACAAAAGACCTGAAACTGAATGTTTCAGTTTCAGGCCGTATCGATGCCAACCAGTCTCCACGCGAAGCTTTCCTCTGGACATACAAGACAATCATGGTAAATGACCGTGGGATCAATTATCACACAATCGCCAATGAAGATCATCTTAGTGTAATTCCCCCGGAAAGCAAGAATGCCTGGGCTCTTATTGATCCCGAAATCGATGGATACAACAGGCAGAGAAATATCCAGTTCCAGTCAACAATCGACCTGGCATATTCAATTCCTAAGGTACCTGGTCTTACAGTCTCTGCTGTAGGAGCGTTCGACCAGAACATTGCGAACACATCATATCTTCAGAAATCATATGAACTTTATGATTATTATACCGATCAGTATTCTCAAAGGACCGGAACCGACCAGTATTCCAGTGAGATAGGACTTTTCCAGAGAGCTGTTGCACGTGGCCAGGCAACATATACAAAAACAGCAGGCAAGCATAAACTGAATGCAACCGGGGTAATTGAGTTTACAGGTACAAGGGCCGATAATGTATATGCAAGACGTCTCTATTCTGATCTTTTCACCAATGATATTATTGACCAGGGAACATCCACAACTGCATCTAACAGGGGTTATCGCAGGTTTGGAAAATATGCAGCATATATTGGGAGAGTTAATTATGATTTTGCAGGGAAATATCTGATTGAGGCAGTTGGTCGTTACGACGGATCGTACCGTTATGCCAAAGCTCATCGCTGGGCTTTCTTCCCGTCAGCAAGTGTAGGATGGAGACTTTCTGAAGAATCTATTATCAGAGATAATCTTCCGATATTCTCCAACCTGAAGCTCAGAGCTTCTTATGGTGAAAGTGGTACTGATGCAGGTGATCCTTTTGCTTATTATTCGGCATATACAGTAAAACAGTTAAACAACAATCCCACCGGTTATGTATTTAACGATGGTTCTCTTGCTGTTGCAATGATGGCGCCGGGTGTTGTCACTGATGATCTTACATGGGTTACTTCGAAGATCTCCAATATAGGATTGGATTTCGAGCTTATGGAAAGGTAAACTCGGTGGTGCGGTGGAGGTTTTTGAACGCAGGAACACAGGTCAGCTTGCAACTCTCATCCAGTCAGTCCCGAATACATTTGGAGCAAGCTTCCCCCAGGTAAATATTAACTCCAACCTGAACCATGGATTTGAAATAATGCTTTCTCACAGGAACAAGATAGGGAACGATTTTAATTTCGGTGTTACCACCAACTATACTTATACCCGTACAAAGAGACTCCACCAGGAAAACGCAGGTTATTCCAGTTCATGGGATTACTGGAGGAACAGCAGGGTGAATCGCTATGAAGGATCCATGGCTCTTTATGAGTATGATGGTGTTTATGAATCACTTGAAGAATATGAAACAGCCCCGTTACTCGGTGGTAATGCCGGTAATTCCAAGATGCTGCCAGGCAGCTATAAGCTTACCGATGTTAACGGAGACGGTATAATCAATGGCAATGATCAGACTTACGATCATTGGACATATGGTACAGTTAACCCGCCCATGCAGTATGGTCTGACATTCGATGCATCCTATAAAGGATTTGACCTGAATATCTTATTCCAGGGAGCAGCAGGTTATTCAATCAACTACAGGAATAATGATATCTGGGGTTACGGACGTTATCCGACCCTGCATGAGAAATTCCTCGACAGGTGGCATGCTGTCAATAATTCGGATGATCCCTATAACCCGACAACTGAGTGGGTTAGCGGATTCTATCCTGCTCTTCGTAATTACAATTACAACAATACGACAGAAGCCAACGTAATTGACATCTGGAGACCGAGCGCAACATATCTTCGTCTTAAAAGTCTTGAGATCGGTTACACCCTCCCGAAAGCAGTTGTTTCCAGGATTGGGCTCACCAACGGTAGGATTTTCGTCAATGGGTACAACCTGCTGACATTCTGTAATAAGCTTCTTAAGGATGCAGACCCTGAAAGGCAGGAAGCCGACTGGGATGCCAACCTGAACTATCCGCTTATGAAGTCTTATAATTTCGGTATAAACATCAACTTCTAATTTTCGAATTCATGAAAAGGAAATTAATACCATATATTTTCAGTTTTGCCCTGGTATTTGGAATATCAGGATGCAGCGAAACTCTCGAACTTGAACCGCTGGATAAAACCTCCGCAGAAGATCTTCTTGAAAGCTCGAACGGGCTGAAGACCTTAATGGCAACTCTCTATAATGCCATTCCCATGGAAGATTTCAGCTTCTATCCTGCTGATGCGGGAGGCGCCGGAGCTTTCAACAGCTATGGATGGAAGGGAGGTATGCAAAGCACATACAAACTTTCAATGTACACCGACGAAAGTACAGCAAGCGCCGGAACAGGTATCGGCCCCGTAACTTTTGGCTATTGGCCGTACTCCGACATCCGCCAGACAAATATGTTTTTCAAAAGTCTTGAAACCGAGAAAGATGATCTGAATGAATCTACTTACAATAAGCTTAAAAGTGAGGCTCATTTTATCCGGGCATATATATATTTTGGTCTCGCAAAAAGATATGGAGGTGTACCGGTCGTAGATGAGGTCCTTGACAGTTATTACAGACCCGGAACGACAAACGAAGAGTTATACATTCCAAGAAACACAGAAAAAGAGACCTGGAATTTCATATTAAGTGAGCTTGATAAGGCTATCCAATATCTTCCGGAAACTGTCTCATCAACAGATGGAAAATACCGTGCAACAAAATGGGCTGCCCTCGCACTTAAATCCAGAGTGGCCCTTCATGCTGCTTCAGTTGCAAAATACTGGAACAATGCTCCTCTTTCAGGAGAAGCCGTAAATCAGAACCTGGCTAAAATGGATGCCAATGATGCAAACGCTTTTTACCAGGACTGCATCGACGCATCAAGTCAGCTGATAAATAGCGGCCGGTTCTCTCTGTATAAACCTAATCCGGCTAATCCCCGCGAAGCTGCAACAAACTTTCAAAACCTTTTCCTGACAACAAATGAAGAGCATATTTTCGTTAAAGCCTACCTTGATGGTACTACAATTCCCAACCAGGGTCATTGCTGGGACATAGTTTTCAGTCCCTCCCAGGCAAGTCCCGGCTTCCATAAATTCGGAAGATTCAGCCCTACTCTCGATATAGTGGACCTTTTTGAAGACTATAGTGATAATGGTACAGGTGCAAGCTCAAAAATCGTGACAAGAACCGATGGGAATGAGAATTATTCATATTCCAATCCATCACAGATGAACGTTAATGCACCATTTATGAAATACGATGATCTGTACGGACCGTTCGCCAATAAAGACGCGCGTCTGCTTGCAAGTGTGATCGTCCCAGGAGCTACATATAAAGGTATTAAGATCATTATGCAGGGCGGTATGATTAAATCGAACGGTACAGTAGTCGCTTATGCAACCGATTCGGAAACCAAAAACGGAGTCAAATACTATTCTTATGGAGCAGAAGGACCGGCAAGTTTTTCAGGATTTTATAAAATCGGAAGTGCAGACGATGCAAATTACTCAAATTCCGGATTCCTTATTAAAAAGTATCTGCAGGAAAGCAAAACAGTAAAAGGAGCGGAAAACTCATCCACAACCCCTTTCATCGATATGCGTCTTGCTGAGATATATCTGAACTATGCCGAAGCTGTTGTTGAAAGTGGTCTGGGTGATGCAAACGTTGCAGCAGGTTATATCAATGCACTCCGCAGGAGAGCCGGTCATACCGACCAGATCCCTCTTACCCTGGCAAATGTTCTTAAAGAACGTCGTGTTGAGCTTGCATTCGAAGGTTTCAGGTACTGGGATCTTATGAGAAGGAGAGAATACCATCAGCTTTTCGCAGGAACACGCAGGACTGTCCTGGTTCCTATGATCGACTTGCGTGAAGCAACTCCTAAATTCATCTTCGTGAGAGCTAACAACTACTATGATGAGTACAATAACGGCCGTACTTTCAATGCAGCAACCGGTTATTATGAATCTATCCCGGGCAGAAGCACCAACAATCTTGTTGAGAATCCCGGTTTCTAATCTTAACCCTGAAAAAAAATAAATATGAAAAGAATACCATATATATTATCCCTGATACTGGCCATCTCAATGATGACTGTATCATGCGAGATAGACAATTATGACGGGCCTGATGCCACTATCTCAGGAAAGTTCCTTGATAGTCAGACCGGAGAACTTGTTGGTACCGATATTACTGACGGCAATTCAATCGGTGTTTACGAACTTGGATGGAAAACTGAAGCCAAGACAGGCCTGGGCCGTAAAGAATACAGGCGAATACGCCAATAATCTTGTTTTTGCATCTACTTACAGAATAGAATTTACCAATTGTAATTTCTTATCCTTTCGTAGTGAATGATTTTGTAGTTAATAAAGGCAGCAATACTTATGATTTCACTGTAACACCTTATCTGCGCGTTGTTAACCCCAGCATTACTTACAATGCTGCTACAAAAACAGTCAGAGGCTACTTTTAGTCTTCAGACAGGAGGTAATAATGTGAGATTAAATGAGATAAGATTATTTGCTTTCACTGACCAGTGGGTTGGCAATTATGTGAAATTTCCTATAACCGCCGTTTCATGCTATAAACGCGCTCCGGCTAATGTCAGCGCAACAATAGCGCCCGCAACAATTTATGAACTGACAATGGATGTGGCAGCAAACCCAACACTCTTCAAATACACCAGGGACTATTACTTCAGGATCGGTGCCCTGGCTACAGTTCCAAATGTCGGAACCGTCAGACATAACTATTCACCTGTAGTTTCATTAAACATTGAGCGTTAGCTAAGTTTTCTCAAGGGGAGGCGGACATTCCTGTCAAAGGCTTGAATTCCTCCCCTTTTCTTATCTTTAATAATAATTTAATTATCATGTCCAGGAATATTCTATTCGCACTGGTTTGGTTTTGTATTGCAAATCTGAAAATATTTGCGGTTAATCCTGAATCAATCTATACGCAACGACCTGACGATCCTGAAGCCTTCTACTTCACTCCTGAAAACTACAGTTTCAAAGCTGACGGCAAAAGCGATGTTTCAGATGCCCTGCAGAAAGCAATCAACCAGGTGAAGACAGAAAGAAATTTCGGGATCCTGTTTATCCCCGATGGAAAATACAGGATAAGCAAAACTATTTATATACCCCAGGCAGTTAGGCTGATTGGTTATGGAGAAAATCGCCCTGAGATTATTCTTACCAAAAACTCTCCCGGTTACCAGGCAGAGGTCTCCGGTGATAAAGGAAAAGCAAATTACATGTTCTGGTTTACCGGTGGTCTGGTGACTGAAGGACAGGCTCCCCGCGATGCCGGAGCCGGGACTTTTTACAGCGCAATGTCTAATATTAACCTCAGGATTGAGGATGGAAATCCTTATGCTGTCGCTCTGAGAACTCATTATGCGCAGCACAGTTTTATTAGCCATATCAATATTTATATCGGGAAAGGTAAAGCAGGCTTATTCGATGTTGGAAATGAGATGGAGAATGTTGCTTTCTACGGTGGTGAATATGGTATCTACACAACAAAAGCATCTCCCGGGTGGCCTGTTATGCTTGTCGATGCCTACTTCGAAGGGCAACGGAAGGCTGCACTTCGATGCCAGGAATCAGGTCTGGCTATTGTTAATATTTATGCAAAGAACGTTCCCTCGGTTTTTGAGATAGAACCAAACTATGCCGACAGACTATTTATCGAGAACAGCAGGTTTGAAAATGTGAGCGGGCCCGCAATTATTGTCAGCAATGAGAACAACAGCAATAACCAGATCACTCTTCGTAATGTCGATTGCATTAATGTACCCGTTCTTGTGAGTTACAGACGCAGCAACACCGAAACCAGTGTGCAGCATAAATATTACAATGTCAAAAATTTTGCGCATGGTCTGCAGATGGATAACATGCTGGCAAAACCCGAATACCGGACAGTCAGTGATATTACCCCGTTGCAGAAGATCCCGGCATTGATGCAAGCGTGCGATATTCCGGCACTCCCGTCAATGACATCATGGATCAATATCAGGGAACTCGGCGCCAAAGGAGATGGTGAAACCGATGATACCAGGATTTTCCAGGAAGCTATTGATAAATATGACAATATATATGTTCCGCAAGGATGGTACAGGATTACCGAAACATTAAGAATGAAGGCTAATACCTGCCTGATCGGATTACATCCCTTTGGGACTCAGCTTGTTCTGAAAGATGGCACACCGGCATTCAGCGGTTTCGGCGGTCCGAAAGCGCTGATTGAATCTTCAGAGGGGGGAGAAATATTCTTAACGGAATAGGTATAAACACAGGCACATATAATTACAGGGCTGTCGGACTTAAATGGATGGCAAACTCTGAATCATACGTCAACGACGTCAAATTCGTCGGTGGTCACGGAGGTATGCAGAAACCCGATCCAAAGGTGCAGGAAGCTAACCGGCAACGCCCTCAGGGAGGTCAGCAACCAAGGGTTGCTCTGGGAATGGATCCGTCATGGGATAACCAGTACTGGAGTTTCTGGGTTACAAATAACGGAGGCGGTACTTTCAAGGATATCTGGACAGCTTCAACATATTCAATCAACGGAATGTATGTAAATAATACAAGCACACAGGGCAGGGTTTATGCCATTTCAGTGGAACACCATGTAAGAAATGAAGTCAGAATGAAAAACGTGTCAAACTGGAAGCTTTACGCGTTCCAGCTTGAAGAAGAAAGCCGGGAAAGCACTGAATGCCAGCCTGTAGAACTGGAAAATTGTAAAGATCTTACATTCGCTAATATCTACATGTTCAGGGTGATCAGGGTAAATGAGCCTTATCATAATTCCATCAGGGTATGGAACTGTGAAAATATAGAACTGTTGAATCTGCATAATTTCTCGCAGATCAAGTACACGACCGATCTTCCTGTTTACGATATTAACAAAGACATCGAGGTCCGGCCCTGGGAACTTCAAAAGCTTATTATAACCGGTAAGGAAGAAAGACCCGCCCCTTTCACCGTCGGGGGTAAAGTTGAAGAGCTTGCATCAGGATTCGAATTTGTTGAAGGTATAACCCGCGACAGCAAGGGAAATATTTATTTCTCCGAAAACAGGATGAGGCGAATTTATAAATGGTCGGCAGAAAGCAATACTCTGTCACTCGTTGCTGACTTCCAATGGAAACCGGTTAGCCTCGGTGTGGATTCAAAGGATAACCTGCTTGTCGCATTCAGGTACGATCCGCAACCCGGATTTATGATCGAAGGTAAGCCTGAATCTGATTATTTCCCCGAGCTTCCGCAGGAGGACCGTGGCGGAACATCATACAGCGGCTGGGGAAATTCAGGGTTTGCAATCAGGGTATACTCAATAGATCCTGATAATCCTGAAGAGACTATAAATATCCTGCCTCTTGTACCGATGGGTTCTGTGAAAAATGTTCATAAAGCTCTGTATGTTTCAAATAAGTGGCGCGATTTTCATGATTTTAATAAAATTACTGTAAGGGTGCCTGAAAAATGTTTTGTAGCTCCGGACGGAAGCACGATTATTCCACAACTTTACGATCTTGCGCGCGGCTCGTCACTGCTTGAGGCTTTTCCGGGCAAAACTTTCTATACTTCCGATGAATACGACAAAAGAATGGTTAAGTGTGATGTGGCTCCGGACGGTACTTTGTCAAATCTTCAGTATTTTGTGGAATGGGGAGAATTCGGCTCTGCAACTGATAAGGAAGGTAACCTTTATGTAGCCGACGGGCAGATTTATGTTTTTGATAAAAATGGTAAAATGATAAACACGATCGGGGTGCCTGAAAGGCCTTCAACAATTCAGTTTGGAGGGAAAGATAACGATGAACTGTTTATAACAGGAAGATCTAAGTTTTTCAGGGTCAGGGTAAACTGATTAGTTTAAATAATAAAATCAATTACGCAGAGTTACACAGAGGAGCACAGAGTTTCACAGAGTCAAAATATCAAGATATACAGGATTAACCGGGTAACAGAACTATATGGCTCATTAAAACATCTAATATGAAAAAAATCTTTATTGGAATACTTGCAATGAGTATTCTTATCCTTACACAATGTTCTTCTGAACCGGAGACATTTAAAATCAAATTTGACAACACAAAAGAAGTATCCGGGCAGAAATTCGCAATAAAGGATATCAATCCTGAATTACCGCGTAATTGGGATGGCTTCAACTATGTGGTTCTTGAATTCAGGATCACAACGGCACAACGGTTTCATGTTGGCTTCACAACAGATTCCGGATATAATGAGTTGCGTGTGATGAGCTATGTTCCGAATGGCTGGAACAAGCTTGCAATACCTTTGAAATTCTACAGGCAGCTTCCCGATGCTAATATCGATCTTGCTGCAACATTCAATCAGCCAAGGTATACCGGATGGATAAATCTTGGAGGCAAACGTGGCCCGTTGACAGGTGTTGATTCAATAGGAATAAGAATGCGTGCGCCGATTGGCAATCCTGAAATAGAAGTCAGGTCAATAGCACTCTCAGCCGATGACCCCGGTGATGCATATCTCGATACCATACCTTCAGTTGATAAGTTCGGTCAATGGAACCTTGGTGAATTCGAGGGGAAAGTTCATTCGCTTGAAGAATTACATAACGAATGGACAGCAGAAGACAACGAACCGGTTGAAAACATATTCAACTATTCTGAATTCGGAGGATATCTTAACAAAAAAGTAAAAGCAACAGGCTTTTTCAGAACTGAGAAAGTTGACGGACGCTGGTGGTTTGTTGATCCCCAGGGATACCTCTTCCTGTCTGTCGGAGTTGATTGCATTGCACCCGGAAGAGGAGGAAATGCCAAAGAGGTCGATAAGAGAAGAAATATGTTCAGTGAATTGCCTCCTCCGCAGGCCCAGCCGGCACAAAATGCTCAGCAGGGGAATCCTTCACGACCCCAGGACCCCAGCTTCGGCCAGTGGAACCTGGTGCGGAGGTACGGTGAAAATTATCGTGAAATGGCAAATGAGAATATAATCAGGAGAATGGACAGATGGGGTGTGAACACAATCGGAAACTGGTCAAGCGGGGATGTCATTGCAATGAACAGGAAGAACTTCATGGTGACAATGCGTACGGCAGGAATGGAAAGAGGATTGATGGGAATTGCAGATGTATACGCGCCTGATTTCAAAACTAAAGCTGGATGAAGCAATAAAAGGCTCAGTTACAAATTATAAGAACAATCAGAGGCTTATCGGATATTTCGTAGGAAATGAACCTGCCTGGCTCGGCGAAGAAGAACGTCTTTGTGATATTATTCTCAACGGCGATGATAAGCCGATTAAGGCAGCATTGAAAAAGCATCTTGAAATGGGTGATACTCCTGAGCGCAGGAAAGAATTCATTTATAATACTTTCAGAATGTTTCTCGCATCCGCAAAAGAGTCACAGAAGAAGTATGATCCCAATCACCTGAATCTTGGTATAAGGTTTGGCAGCATTGCAAGTATTGATGAGGCGATACTTAAGATTTGTAAGGAGACTTTCGATGTTCTCAGCTTTAACTGTTACGATCTTAATCCAAAGCACGAAATGATGGACAGGGCTTTAAAGATCACCGATCTGCCTATGATAATCGGAGAGTATCATTTCGGGACTGTCGACAGGGGAATGGCGCAATCTCTGTGGCAGGTGGATTCACAGCAGGAGAGAGGTGTGGCTTACCGTTATTATACCGAGCAGGGATACTCTCATCCCGGGCTTATTGGCACGGCTTATTTTCAGTGGTGCGATCAGGATCTGACAGGACGAAGAAATGACGGTGAAAATTATAACTGCGGGCTTGTAGATGTAACAGACAGGCCTTATAAACACCAGGTAGAAGCAATGGTTGAAACAGCCAAACACCTGTACGAAGTCCATGCCGGCACAAGCGAACCATTCAGCCAGAAACCTGTCAGGGCAAGGGGACATGAAAGAATACCGGATCTTTGGAATGAATAACTCTCCCCCACAGACTACCCCCGACCCCCAGGGGGGCGCGCAGAAGTAACCAGGTCAACCAGCAACCAAAAATATGATCATCATGAAAAACAATTTGCTCTGTCTTATTCTTGCAGGGATTTCAGGAATTACGTGTGCCCAGACCACTCTGCCGGAAATTGAATCATGGATCACAAAACCCGACAGATCTGCATTATTTGAGAGAATGCCCGAGAAGATACCGTTTTCAGAAAACGGCCGGGGACGAGGTCTTCCGATAGTAATCGATGAATCTCATTCAATGCAGACTATCGATGGTTTCGGCTTTGCACTTACCGGCGGAAGTGCAGAACTGATGATGAAGATGTCGTCTTCTGCCCGGAAAGAACTGATAACAAGCCTTTTCTCTGACCAGGAGAAAGGTATTGCTGTAAGTTTTATAAGGCTTACAATAGGCGCTTCTGACCTGAACACCTTCGTTTTCTCATATAACGATCTGAAAGAGGGAGAAACTGATTTCGAACTCAAAAAATTCGATCTGGGGCAGGACAGGAAGGATGTGATCCCGGTTATGAAGGAGATACTCAACGTCAACCCCGGTATTAAAATAATGGCATCACCCTGGTCGCCCCCGGTATGGATGAAGTCCAACGGAAAGGTAAAAGCCGGTTCTCTTAAGCCTGAATGTTATGACGTTTATGCGAGGTATTTCGTGAAATATATCCAGCAATATAAAAAAGAAGGGATCACGATCGATGCTATTACAGTGCAGAATGAACCTCTGAATGCAAACAACACCCCCAGCATGCGCATGTCGGCAGCTGAACAGGCTGAATTTATTAAGAAGAATCTTGGACCTGAACTTGCAAAGGCCGGCCTTAAAACCAAAATTATCCTCTTCGATCATAACCTCGACAGACCTGATTATGGACTGACAATCCTGAATGATCCTGAAGCTGCTAAATATGCCGATGGGACCGGTTTTCATCATTACGGTGGAGAAATGAATGCAATGACGATTTTACACAATGCACGTCCTGATAAAAACCTGTATTTCACCGAGCAGATGGTTGTAGAAAAGCCGGGTAGTCCGACAATTGATATTGCCGCACAGGTTAAAAGGCTCATAATAGGAGCAACCGTTAACTGGAGCAGAAATGTCATACTCTGGAATTTTGCCGCAGATCCGCTCAATGATCCTCATACCGATGACGGAGGCTGTTCGATGTGCCAGGGCGCTGTGACAATCGACAGGGATATTTTTTCGAAGAATATTGCTTATTATGTGGTGGCTCATGCCTCGAAATTTGTGAAACCGGGATCAGTCCGGATCGCTTCAACACAAACCGGCGATATGTCTGTAAGCCTTACCACAGATGAAGAAAAAGGGAGATTGTTCGCATTGCGACAATGGAGAATAGCGATGTTCTTCCCAATGTTGCATTCCGCACTCCGGAAGGAAAGACAGTATTGATTGTCGCAAATGATTCATTTAACGTTTCCTCATTCAGGATCCAGTTCAGAGGCATGACTGCAAATGCAAGACTTGAACCCGGAGCAGTGGGAACATACGTTTGGTAATGTGTATTAGTTGAAACTTATTGGAAATGAGCAAATGAGAAAATTACTTTATGTGCCGGCTTTGCTGATCTTACTGCTTGCTTGTACTTCTGAGAACCATAAAGAGACTAAATCGGGATCATTCCTGTATAATCATACTCCAATGTCCATGGATACAATGAACGGTATCCAGTACAAATGGGATCATAAACCAGTGCTCGGATCGGTTCAGGTTGATAACATGGAGTCGCTTGATAACTGGACGCTTACTTATGGGAAAAATGAAAACGTGGCAACAATTGCACTTTCGGAAGAAAAAGCCTACGAGGGGAAATCATCAATTAAATTCGTTTCACCCACAAAAATCGAGGTAAGCACCGGAACAGGCGGACGGTATTGGGGAAGACAGAATCTCACACGTAAATTCAATGAGGAAGACTTATCTGCGTACAACAGGATCGCTGTAAACGTATATCCTGAGTTCAAAGGTTTCAGGAAGCTTTACCTGACCCTTATTCTGAATAACGACGGAAATGTTCCTGACAAATATGGCAAGGAGGGATGGCATACCGTGATGCTGAAAAACAACCAGTGGAACAAGCTGGTGATGGAGATACCGCACCTGCCTCATGATAAGGTAACCGGGATCACCATTAGCTACGGTCTCCAGGGAAATGAAGCAGATGCATCTGATACTATTATATATTATGTTGATAACCTTGTGCTTGAAAAGGTAGATGCCGATTATTACGAAGGGTGGGGGACAGATAAAGCCATATCCTTTTCACATTCAGGATATAATTCCAGGGACGTAAAGACAGCCTTTACTTCTGTCGGTGGCGGCAAATCGTTTCAGGTGGTGGATGTTAAGTCAGGCATGGTGGTTCTTGAGAAAGATGCCCTTGATCAGACAGGATATACAGGTTCGTTTAAGGTATTTGATTTTTCTGAAGTTTCTGCATCCGGTGTTTATAAGCTTGTCTATGGAAAGACTGAATCCCGGCCATTCCCGATCGACGATGATGTATGGCTTCCGGTAATTGAAAAGCTTACGAATTATTTCTATGTACAACGTTGCGGGTTCGATCAGCCCGGAATTCACATTAAATGCCATACAGACTGGTATACAGTGCATAAGGGGGATACAATAGTGATGGCAGGCGGCTGGCATGATGCTGGCGACCTGTCACAATCATACTGGCAAACGGCAAGTGTTACGGCTGCTTTCTTCAGGCTGGCAAGGCATTATCAGAAAGATAATAAGAAGCTTTCAGACAGGCTTATCGAAGAGGGAATGTGGGGACTGGATTGGCTTCATAAAAACAGGTTTGACAGTCTTCAGATAATTAGCTGGACAACCCATGACTGTTATACTGACGGCGTGATCGGAAATTTCGATGATAAATACATGATGCCCGGAAAGAGGACCAGTCCGAATGACAACTATCATTCAATTATTGCCGATGTTGAGGCATATCTCACACTTAAGAAAATTAACCCGGAACTTGCGGAAAAATCTTTACAGTATGCTGTTGAGTACTGGAATCTACTCTCAGTTCAGCCCTCAGGATGGAATACCGAGAGACTATCTCTGGCAATCCTCGCGGGAGCGAAATTATCTGAAGCTACAAAAGATGAAGTGATAAAGAACCTGACGATTTCATTTGCTGATTCACTTATTAAATTTCAGCAAAAGGATCCAATGAAGTGGAGCATTCCACTCAGGGGATTTTTCTACAACGGCAGAAGCACCGACAGATTTTTCGGGTACAATCATAGCTGCATAACCTCTTCACCTATCCTCGGGCTTGTTGAATTATGCAGGCTGTTCCCACAGCATGAGAATTACAGCAAATGGTTTGAATCGGTTGAACTTCATGCTGGTTACCTGAAGACAATCTCCCGGTCAACGGCTCCTTATTATATGATGCCAGCAAATATCTACAAAATGAATGGCTCTGAAGATACTCTTCAGATTAAACAGGGATTTAGGCTCGATGAAGATCATTACCTGAGAATGTTCCCGGTATGGCATGAATTCAGGGGTAACAGTTCAGTAATTCTTTCCCAGGGTATTGGACTTGCAGCTGCAAGTCAAATCCTTAAAGATCCTGAAATGCACAGGATCGCCCTGGCGCAGGGGGAGTGGATGCAGGGCAAGAATCCTTTCAGCCAAAGCCTCATGTATGGAGAAGGATATGACTTCTCACCTCAGTATGCCGTGTTTACAGATGACGTTACCGGCGGGCTGCCGGTTGGTATTCTCACAAGGGAAGACCTCGACATACCTTACTGGAAAGCTTCAGTGCTGCATAACTACAAGGAGATTTGGGGCCAGCCTGCATTCCGGATGATGGAATTGCTATGGTATCTGTATAATTAATTAACGAAATTCTGTAAAAATAATTTACAATATGAAAACGAGAATAGCGATTTTCATTCTTGTATTCCTTCTGCCATGTCTTACAATGGGACAGGTAAAGGTGCAGGAAGACATAATGACAATACCTACTTATAAAAACGGTGACCCGAATCCCATGCCCCGGTTCTACGAGGGGCGAAGTCACCAGGGTGTGCAACGCAGGATCTATCCTTACCCATACGATGATAACCAGGTAAATGTAAAAACCGATATAGATTATCCCTATATACATGTCGAAAATGAATTCCTGGATCTTGGCATTATGCCACAGCTGGGAGGAAGGATCTATTTTGCAGTCGACAAGACTAATAACTACAACTTCTTCTACAGGAACGGAGTCGTGAAGCCATCGCTCATTGGAATGATAGGCAACTGGATTTCAGGAAGTATGGCCTGGGGTTACCCGCATCACCATGGACCAAACACAGTTGAGCCGATGGATTACAAGATCGTAAAGAACGCCGATGGCAGCCAGACGATCTGGATAAATACTACTGACAGGCGCCACAGGATGACTGCCCTTGTCGGATACACTATTTATCCGAATTCTTCTTTAGTCGAGATGACAATTCATCCTCTTAACAAAACAGCCATTTCGAATTCATTCCTTTTCTGGGCTAATCCTGCTGTTCATTGCGATTCAGCTTACCAGGTCATTTTTCCTCCTTCAGTACAATACGTAACATTCCATGGGAAGCGGGATATGACTACATGGCCAATTGCCGACAGCAGGTTCAATGGTTATGATTTCACCGGCGAAGATATCAGCTGGTGGAAGAATACCCATATTCCATCTTCATTTTTCTCCTGGGATCCGAAAGAAGATTATTTCGGTGGCTATGATCACAAGAAAGAGGCTGGTACAGTATGGGTTGGGAATCATCATATAATGCCGGGTATGAAATACTGGGCAGACGGTAATAATGCTTCAGGCCTGAGAACAAATAACGGTCTCACCGATAACTCCGGCAGGTATATTGAGCTCATGGCCGGTTTCTATACGGATAATCAGCCCGATTACAGCTGGATTCAGCCATACGAGACCAAGTTTGGTACTATGATCTGGTTCCCTGTAAGAGAGCTTGAAGGATTGAAATATGCAAACAGGAATGGAGCATTGAATATTGAGGTGGTTGAAAACAAGACTGTAAAGGTGCGGATCAATACAACTTTCCCTAACCAGAATGCTGATGTTATCCTGAAATCAGCAGGCGGTCAGGTACTCTTACAGCAGAAAATAAATATCAGCCCTGCTGAACCATTTAAATCTGATGTGCCTCTTCCATCCGGACATAAGGAAACTGACCTGGAAATAACGCTTGCTGATTCGAAAGGCAATATTCTGCTATCATATAAACCTGCGGAACATATTCCTCCCGATGTACCCAAACCCGAACCATTGAAGGCTTTGCCTGAGCCGGAAGAAATAAAGTCTGTTGAGGAATTATACCTGGCAGGTTTAAGGATCGATCAGTTCTATAATGCATCTGTCGATCCGATGAAATATTACAATGAAGCCCTTAAACGTGATCCGGGCTAATTACAATGTAAATACGCAACTGGGGATAAGAAGCCTTAAAGCCTATAACTGGGATGAAGCTGAGAAATATCTCAGGACTGCAGTTGAGAGGATCACAATGAATTATACCAGGCCAAAAGACGGAGAAGCTCTTTATTACCTTGGTGTTTCTTTAAGGGAACTCGGCAGGCCTGGTGAAGCATATGATTACTTCTACCAGGCAAGCTGGACATCCGGATGGCATTCGGCCGCCTATTACCAGCTCGCTGAAATAGATTGTATCCGTGGTGATTACCAGACTGCACTAGATCATCTTAACAGGGCTCTTACAACAAATACGGATAACCCCAGAGCTTTAAACCTGAAAACAATTGTTCTTAGAAAAACAGGTGACATTAAAGCTGCACGGGAACTTGCAGCTGCAACCGTTGGAAAATATATTATTGATCATCAGTCACTTAACGAATTGTATCTTAATGATCTTGGTTCGGGAAATACAACAGAGGCAGAAGCTGATATGCAGGAGCTTTCCCGTGTAATGCGCGATGATGTCCAGTCTTATCTCGAGCTGGCAACTTATTATGGCAATTGTGGATTCTATAATGAAGCAATTGATGTTTTGTCACGCCTTGAAAAAAAGGGTGAAAACTACCCTATGCTTTATTATTTCCTTGGCTATTACTCTTCTAAAAATGGTAATGATGACAAAGCCCTGAATTATTATAGGATAGCCGTTACCAAACCGGCAACATATTGTTTTCCTTTCAGGGCAGAAGAGATTACTGCCCTCCGGCATGCAATGTCGGTTAACCCGACAGATGCCAGGGCGCCTTATTATCTTGGCAATCTTCTCTATGAATATCAACCCCAGAGAGCTGTAACATATTGGGAGAAATCCAGGGAACTCGACGGTTCTTTCTATATCGTTCACAGGAATCTTGCGCTGGCATACAGGGATATTGACAGGAATTATCAGAAAGCGCTGGAAAGTATGAATATGGCGGCCAGGTGCAACAGCCAGGATCCGAGACTTCTGTTTGAAGTTGATGGATTGTATGAGCTGACAAAAGTATCACCACAGAAAAAATATGAATTCCTGAAGGCCAATTATGCTACTGCAAAATTGAGATCGGATGCTCTTTTACGTTTTGCCACGCGTTCTGTAGAGTATGGAAAATATGATGAAGCGATAAAAATCCTGACAACTAATTCTATAAAGGAATCAGAAGGCGCACGGGAAATGCAGGCCGCTTACATGAATGCATATATCCTCAGAGGACTCGAATCATTTAATAAAGGGAAAATCGATAAGGCAAAACAGGATATCGAAACGGCGCAATCTTACCCTATAGGCCTGGTCGGAAGGGGCAGAACCGCCCAGATCAACTATCTTCTCGGAATGATAAGCAGCAGGAAGGGTGATTCTGTTAATTCAACAGAGTTATTCGAAAAGACCGTAGCCGCTGATATAGAAATGGAAGGTTCAGATCGTGAATACCTTTATTATAAGGGGCTGGCGCTTATACAGCTTAAAAGACCCGAAGAAGCAAAGAAACTCTTTAACGAAATGATCGCAAGTGTTCAGAAGAGAGGCGAAAGCGCTTTCTTTACCCAGTTTGAAGGTGGACAGACCAGTGAAGCAAGGCTGGCAACAGATCATTACCTGCTGGGACTGGCTTACGAAGGACTTAACGAAAAACAGAAAGCAATAACCGGGTTTGAAGAAGCCCTGAAAATCAATCCGGGACATATCTGGAGCAGGGTTCATCTGGAATCTTTAAAATAAAAATATCTCATGAAAAAATGCATTATGCTTGGGTGCCTGACCATTTTTACTGTCCTCTTCTTTACAGGCTGTATGGAAAAAGACCCCATGAAAACACCGTCTCAGGTCAAAATTAAAGCTATAAACGGCAGATACCATTTTTTTGTCAATGATACACTTTTCGAGCTGAAAGGGGCGGGAGGAGGAGGCAACCTTCGACTGCTTCATGAAGCGGGGGGTAATTCGATCAGAACCTGGGGCTCAAACAACGGGCAGCAGATTCTCGATACAGCTTATAAGTACGGGATCATGGTTGCCATGGGTCTTGGCATGGGTCAGGAACTGCATGGATTTGATTATAATGATACTGCGGCTGTCGGTAAACAATACCGCCGGAATATCGCAGCAATAGAGTTGTATAAGAATCATCCGGCGCTCTTGTGCTGGGTTGTTGGGAACGAGCTTAATCTGAGTCCGGACAGGCGTGTTCCTGTTAATCCGGGTGTTTACGATGCTTTGCAGGATATTGTGAATTATATTCATGTTAATGATCCTAATCACCCTGTAACAACAACATTTGCCGGCGCATCGAAAGAGCATATCAGGATTGCGCTTGAACATTGTCCAAAACTTGATTTCATTTCAATTCAGGTCTATGGAGGACTTGCAAATATGAACCGTATGATCAGATCGGCAGGATTGACAAAACCTTTCGCAATAACGGAATATGGACCAATCGGCCACTGGGAAATGCCATCTGCCGAATGGGGAAGGGAGATCGAGGAGACCAGCGCCCAAAAAGCGACAGGTCTTTACAACAGGATACAGAAAGGGATTGTTTCCGATTCCACAGGATTGTGTCTTGGAGGATATGCGTTCCTCTGGGGACAGAAACAGGAGAGAACTCCTACATGGTACGGAATGTTCCTGAAGTCCGGCGAAGCTACCGCCATTGTTGATGAACTGACCAGATACTGGACCGGAGAATATCCTGCCAACAGGGCTCCGAAACTTGATTCTCTGAAGATTGCCGGGAAGAATGCTGTCGAAAACATATATCTTAAACCCGGATCAAAAAGCACTGCTAAGCTTTTTATGTCGGAGCCTGATGGAGATCCCCTGACTGTTAAATGGGTAATGCTGAAGGAAGTCACGCAAAGAAGCCAGGGAGGCGCTCATGAGGATGAACCAGAAGGGATTAACTTTAGTATTCTCTCGGAAAAAGAGGGTGAGATCACATTCTTTACACCTTCTGAAACAGGCGAGTACCGTCTTTTTGCCTACGTCTATGACGGCAGGCACAAGGCCGGGACAGCAAATGTCCCATTCTTTGTGAAGTAATTAACACCAAATAATCTAACAAACCTGAAATGAAAAGCAGAAAACCTTTAATTGCATTTTTACTGTTTGTATGTATTTGCATAAGCGCTGTTGCTGCAAAAGATCCGCGCAGCATTTCCGTATACCAGCAAAAACCGGAAGACTCACAGGCATTATATTTCACTGCTGAAGCTTATAATATCAAAGCTGATGGTAAAATGGATGTCTCTGAACAAATGCAGACAGCCATAAATAAGATAGAAACTGAAACAGGGTATGGTATTCTTTTTATACCGGAAGGGAAATATCTTGTCTCTAAAACAATTTATGTGCCTGGTTCCATCCGGCTTATAGGCTACGGTAAAAACAGGCCGGAAATAATTCTTGCCAAAAACTCACCCGGATTTCAGAATGTGTCAACAGACAGCAGGTACCCTGAAAACTACCTGATCTTTTTCACCGGAGGACTGGTGGCTGAAGGACGTCCTGCAGGTGATGCAGGTGCAGGTACCTTTTACAGCGCCATTTCAAACATCGATTTAACTATTCAGGACGGAAATCCAATAGCTGTTGCAATGAGAACCCATTATGCACAACATGGGTTCTTCAGTCACATGATCATTAATGCTGGAAAAGGAAGAGCCTGCATTTCCGAGGCAGGCAATGAAATAGAGGATGTGATCTTCCTTGGAGGCGATTACGGAATTACAGCAAACCAGACCTCACCCAGCTGGCCCGTTGCAATGATCGATACTTATTTCGAAGGGCAGCGAAAAGCTGCTATTCAGTGCAACAACACCGGCTTTGCAATAGTGAACATGCACGTAAAGAATGTTCCGGTCGCAGTAGAGATCAAAGAGGACCAGATCGACAGGCTGTTCATGGAAAATTGCCTGTTCGACAATGTCAGTACAGCAGGTATTGTTATCAGCCAGGAAAACCATATACAGACCCAGGTGAACCTGCTCGGCATTTCATGCAGGAATGTACCCGTACTGGCAAGCTATCGCCAGAGCGGAAAGAAAGTTCAGGTCCCTCATAAGATGTACATGGTAAAAGAATTTGTTTATGGCCTTGTTATGGACGATATGGCTTCTGATTCGGAGATCAGGGAGATCAGCTCCCTTGAACCAATTCAGCAGTTTCCGGCGGCACTTTCCAAGGATATACCTGCCCTTCCCGGTATGGAAACATGGGTTAACATAAAAGATCTCGGGGCTATAGGTGATGGAGAAACAGACGATACCAAAATTTTTCAGGATGCCATTGCAAAACATAAAGTTATATATGTTCCTCAGGGTTTCTACCGCATAACAAGCACCATAAAAATGGCAAAGGGAACACGGCTTATCGGCCTTCATCCCTGGGGCACACAGTTTGTGCTTAAAGAAAGTGAACCAGCCTTCAGCGGCTTCGGAGCTCCTGTTCCTATGGTGGAATCTTCAGAAGGTGGAGACGATATTCTTAACGGTATCGGAATATCAACCGGTGGCTACAATTACCGTGCTGTCGCCTGTAAATGGATGGCCGGACAGGAATCTTATATGAACGATATTAAGTTTGTCGGTGGTCACGGAACGCTCCGACCAGTAAGGAGAACAGCTGAGCAGGGAGGAAATCAGAACAGGCAGGGCTTCGGCCAGAGAATTATAAGCTCACCGGCTAACCCGGTCGCTGCCCAGGGCCTTGATCTTGCCTGGGATAACCAGTACTGGAGCCTGTGGATCACGAATAACGGAGGCGGAACCTTTAAGGATCTCTGGACTGCAAACACCTATGCCGCAAGCGGTCTTTATGTTAAGCAATACATCAACCCCGAGTCGTGTTTATGCGATCTCTCTCGAACATCATGTGAGAAACGAAGCTCGTTTCGAGAATGTTTCAAACTGGAAATTATATGCCTTCCAACTCGAGGAAGAAAGCCGTGAAGGCAAGGAATGCCAGAGCGTGGAGCTTTCAAATTGTAAAAACATAAGATTCTACAATTTCTGGAACTACAGGGTTATCCGTGTCACCACACCGAAGCGTTACGGGGTGAGGGTATTTGATTGCGAAGATGTTGAGTTCAGGAATATTAAGAACTATACACAGAAGCTGGTCGTCACAGAGTTTCCGGTTTACGATGTCAACAGGCAGCTTGCAGTTTATCCGTGGGAACTGGCTAAAGTCAATATCACAGGGAAAGAAAAAGCAAATAAGAATTTGATGCTTGAAGCAGGCAAAGTTGAAAAACTGGCTTCTGAATTCTATTTCCCGACAGGTATCACAAGCGACAGCAAAGGGAATGTTTACTTCTGTGAAACACTGAAGAAAAGGATCTATAAATGGTCAGCTGAAACAAACACGCTTACGCTACTCGTTGATTATCCATTCCAGCCATTCGCGCTCGCAACTGATACAAAAGATAACCTTCTAGTTTCCTTCAGATATGATCCTCAACCGGGTTTCATGGTGAACGGGAAACAGGAAACTGTGAAAAGGCTGCCGGATGACAACCCGGGTTACAGCGGATGGGGGAACAGCGGATGGGCTGCACTTATGTATTCAATAGATCCTGATGATCCTGATGCAACTTTTACAGCTCTTCCAAGAAAACCAAACAGCCAGCTTAATAATGTCAAAAGAGTAATTTATCCATCGAGCCGGTACAGGGGAGACTTCCTGAAACATGCCACCTACTGGCCCGATTCATCATTTGTTGCAACTGATGGTGTAACGATCATCCCTGAGCTGTATGACCTTGGCCGTTGCGCTTCTCTATCCGTTGCAGTTCCCGGTCAGACATTTTATATGGCCAATGAGCTTCCCAAGAAGTTCTACAGTCTCAGGGTTGAATCAAATGGCCGGCTTTCAGATCTGAAAGAAATACAAGGCAGAGGGGAATATGGCTATGCACTTGATAATGACGGAAATCTTTATGTGGCTGACGGGCAGATCTTTGTTTACGACAAATCTGGAAAAGAGATCAGGAGGATAAATGTTGAGGAACGACCGATAGCAATTTGTTTCGGCGGAAAGGATAATGGCACCCTGTTCATTATAACGGATTCATCACTCTACGGGTTGAGGATAAAATAGCATACTAGATTACATTTAGGAAAATGAAGGAGAAGTTGGTTGCGACTTCTCCTTCTATTTTTTTATATCTTGCATTATTAAATCCCTGCTTCAGCCTATGAAATCGGCCTTCAACTTTACTATATATTTTGCCCTTCCAATATTACTGATAAGCTCCTGTAACAGCTCTTCCTCCAAAAAGGAAGTTGCGTCACAGCAAACTGTTGAAGAAGAAAAGGTTATCAATCCTGTTATAAGATGACACATTATCTGTTTTTCCGACAGCGCCTGCAAATGATTCGTTGTTTGAGGCAGCACTGAGCGGAATCGGAGCGGAAGTTATGAGGGTAATTGATAATGGTAGTCGATATTAATGTTCAGGATGAAGATGGAAGGACAGTATTGATGTATGCCGCATTCAACGGCCATACAGAATTGATGAAGGATCTGATACTGCGTGGTGCAAAGGTCAATCTGAAAGATGTGAATGGCAGGACAGCCCTGATGCTTGCCTCTTCAGGGCCTTATCCTGACGCGGTCAGGCTACTTCTTGAACATGGGGCCGACCCTAATATTGTTGATAACCAGGAACACTTCACAGCTTTGATGTATGCCGCGGCAGAAGGTCAGCTTGAGGTTGTCAGGATACTTCTGAAGTATCATGCAGATCCGGGTATGAAGGATGTGGACGGAGATGCTGCAATAACATTTGCCCGCAACAACGGGCATGATGCAGTGGTTGATTTTCTTAACTCATATACAAGATAACACTGACCTTTGATTATTTTGTGATTTATAATTCAGGACCTATGAAAAAAGCCATTTTCCTGTTCTTTGCCCTGATGAGCAATATTATATTTGCTCAGCAGAAGCCCGGTCAACTTCCTTTCCGGAATACTTCACTTTCTCTGGAAGAAAGAGTCAATGACCTCATTTCAAGAATGACTCTGAAGGAAAAAGCCGATCAGCTTCTTTACACTGCCCCGGCAATTCCCAGGCTCGGCATACCCTCGTATAACTGGTGGAATGAGGCTCTCCATGGTGTCGCCAGAGCAGGCTATGCTACCGTATTCCCTCAATCGATAACTATAGCAAATTCATGGGATGAAAGCCTGATGTTCAATGTTGCAAATGCAATTTCGGATGAGGCAAGGGCTAAATATCATGAATTCCAGCGAAGAGGAAAAACAGGCATCTACCAGGGACTCACATTCTGGTCACCGAATATTAACATCTTCAGAGATCCTAGATGGGGCAGGGGCCATGAAACTTATGGAGAAGATCCTTACCTCACAGGACGGCTTGGATACCAGTTTGTGAGAGGACTTCAGGGTGACGATCCCAAATATCTGAAGACTGTCGCCACTGCAAAACATTATGCTGTCCACTCAGGTCCTGAACCCCTGAGGCATGAATTCAATGCAAAGGTAAGCGAGGTTGATCTCAGGGAGACATACCTTCCCGCTTTCAGAACACTCGTTGTTGATGCCGGCGCTTACTCTGTTATGGGCGCTTATAATATGTTCCGCGACTATCCATGTTGCGCAAATCCCCTGCTTTACGGCATACTCAGAAATGAATGGGGCTTCAAAGGTTACATTGTATCCGACTGCTGGGCAATATCCGATTTTTACAGGTTCACAAAGGTTGCAAAAGATGCTGCTGAAGCTGCAGCTATGGCTGTAAAAGCGGGTACAGACCTCGAATGCGGCGTCGATTATAAACAGCTCATGACCGCGGTTGATCGGGGACTTTTGACTGAAGCGGACATCGACGTTGCAATAAAAAGAATAATGACAGCCCGTTTTAAGCTGGGAATGTTTGACCCTGACGAAATGGTTCCTTTTGCACAGATCCCTTTCTTTGTGAATACATCTGATTACAACAATTCTCTTGCACGTGATGCTGCGAGGAAATCGATTGTTCTTCTGAAGAATAACAACACCCTGCCACTTTCAAAAGGAATAAAGACACTTGCTGTAATAGGCCCCAATGCAGATAATTTTGAATCGCTCATCGGAAACTATAATGGAATTCCAAAGGATCCTGTGACAATACTTGAAGGAATCTGTAACAAGGTGAGTCCTGCAACAAAAGTAGTATATGCTGAAGGAAGCGACCTTGCCGATGGTATACATAACCTGGTCCCGGTTCCTTCAAGGTACCTGCTGACTCCCGATGGAAAACAGGGCGCATTTGGTGAATATTTCAATAACAGGGACATGAAGGGTGAACCCGTATTCACAAGAGTTGATGATAATATCAATTTTTACTGGGAGCACCTTTCTCCAAGATACGATATGCCTGACGATAATTTCGGTATCAGATGGACTACATACCTTGTTCCTGACCAGACAGGGACTCACTATATCGGAGGATGGGGATCATCAGGTTATGAAATGTTCCTTGAAGGGAAGAGGATAATAAACTCAAGGAATGAGCATCATGCTTTTCATACTGAAGTACCCGCAGAACTTGAAGCCGGAAAGAAATACAAGATTGAGGTGCTTTATAAGAACTACGCGGGAGATGCTGATATGAAACTGTTGTGGGCTCCTCCACGTCCACAAATGCTTCAGGATGCAGTTACCGCAGCGAAGCAGGCAGATGCAGTTGTTCTTGTTCTCGGACTCTCACAGAGACTCGAAGGTGAAGAGATGCCTATAAAAATTGAAGGATTCAGCGGAGGTGACCGTACAAATCTGAATCTCCCTGCTGCACAGGAAAAACTGCTGGAAGCAATAGCCGCAACAGGCAAGCCTGTAATCGTTGTTCTTGACAAACGGCGGGGCTCTTTCGGTCAACAGCGCTCATGATAAAGCTGCTGCTTTGTTATTGGCAGGTTATGGAGGACAACAGGGAGGAAATGCTGTGGCAGATGTTCTCTTTGGCGACTATAATCCTGCCGGGACGTCTTCCGGTAACATATTACAAATCAATCGATCAGATACCGGCTTTCGAAAACTATGATATGGAAGGAAAGACATACAGGTATTTCAGGCAGGAACCCCTTTATCCTTTCGGATATGGTCTCAGCTATACTTCATTCTCTTACAGCAATTTGGTTATTCCTGAAAATGCAATTGCCGGTGAAAAGATAAATGTAAAACTGACTGTAACAAATTCGGGTAAGATGGAAGGAGAGGAAGTTATCCAGCTTTATCTTACTGATGAGAAAGCTTCAACACCGAGACCTGTTCGCCAGCTTGAAGGATTTACAAGAATTGTCCTTAAGCCTGGTGAATCAAAAGAGGTAGAATTCATTATTGATCCACGGCAATTCTCGATAATTAATGACAAGAATAAGAGAGTAATTGAACCGGGATATTTTACTATCTCAATCGGAGGGAAGCAGCCTGGGTTTAAAGGATATCTCGATCCACAGTTTACACAGGTGCTCACAGGAAGGATCCGGCTGACAGGAAAAGAAGTCGGATTCGAAAACTGATGTAATGGTAACAACGGCATTATAAACTGATCAATTGAATTCATTATTTCGAAGGAAATCTGTCTTGGCAGCTGACGAGGATGGTCACAGCTCGGGAATGAACCGTTTGCTCTCTGTCAGGGACCTGACTTTTTTTGGCATTGCGGCAATAATCGGAGGAGGCGTATTCAGTGCAATCGGAAATGCTTGTTTCTCAGGCGGTCCGGGAGTGATTTTTCTCTATGCAATTTGCGCGGTTGCATGCGGTTTCACGGCGATGTGCTATGCAGAATTTGCGTCACGTGTCCCCGTATCAGGCAGCGCATATACTTATGCTTACATTACTTTTGGCGAGCTCTTCGCATGGATCATCGGCTGGGCGCTTATAATGGAGTATTCCATTGGTAATATTTATGTTGCATTCTCCTGGAGCGGTTATTTCACGAATCTTGTTCCCGGAATACCGGAATGGCTTACAACAAATTACAGGAACGCCCACCAGTCATTTCTTTCCGGCATTTCAGGTGAAGGTCTTAATGCATGGATGAATGCTCCGGTAGTATGGGGAGTAAAGATCATTTTTGACATGCCTGCTGTCGCTATAAATATACTTCTTACAAGCCTTGTTTATGTCGGAACCAGGGAATCACGCAATCTCAGCAATATCATGGTCATTACCAAACTGGCAATTATTGCCCTGGTAATTGGGGTAGGATTATTCCATATCGATATTGACAACTGGACTCCTTTCCTTCCCAATGGTTTCGGTGGCGTAATGGCAGGTATTTCTGCAGTATTCTTTGCTTATATCGGTTTCGATGCAATATCCACACTTGCAGAAGAGACCAGGGATCCTCAGCGGGATCTGCCGCGATCAATGATCTATGCTCTTGTAATATGTACAGTTATCTACATGATCCTGGCTCTAATCATCACCGGGATGGCGTCATACAAGCTGATGGGAGTGAGCGATCCTCTTGCGGAGATTTTCAAGTTGAAGGGAATGAAATGGATGTTGCTCATTGTTTCAATTGCAGCAGTTGTTGCCATGACAGGCATATTGCTCGTTTACCAGATGGGTCAGCCGAGGATATGGATGAGCATGAGCCGCGATGGGCTGATGCCAAAGAAATTCTCCTCCATTCATCCTAAATACAAAACACCTGGCTTTGCAACAATAATTACCGGGTTGGTCGTAGGTATTCCTATCTTTTTTACCGATGAGAAGCTGGTACTCGACTTTACGAGCATTGGGACTCTCTTTGCATTCGTTCTGGTTTGCGGTGGAATGCTGATTCTTCCGCGGGCTACCGGCAAAAGAGAGAATGGACGGTTCAGAATGCCATATATCAATTCGAAGTGGATCGTTCCGGTTATTACTATAGTCTGTTTTGTTCTTATCTGGCTGTTCCTTCCGGATTCAATTTATACGGATGATGACAACCGCCACCTGAATATTCCAATGATAGTTTTTTATATCGTCTGGGCAGTTATCGCTGTTCTGTCCTTTATTAAAAATTTTTCGCTGATTCCTGTTCTTGGCCTTCTGTCCTGCTTCTACCTTCTTACGGGAATGGGCACGACAAACTGGATAATGTTTTTTGTCTGGCTCATGATCGGGCTCGTCATTTATTTTCTTTACGGGTACAGGAAAAGCCGCCTGGCGGCAAATAAATAGAACACGGACGACGCTCCTGTTATTAAATAGAACACGGATGACACAGATGAAACGGATAGTCACGGATTTAATCTGTGTAAATCCGTCAAATCCGTGTCATCAGTGTGCCATTAAGTTGCCACGAATGCACGAATTCTTACGCACAGGCCGGTTCATAATGCAGTCAGCAAATGGCCATGCAGGTTCATTAGTGCATTAGTGGCTTTTTTCTATTTTTCTCCTTTGAGCTTGTTTATCAACCAATTCATAACCATCTCACTCTAAAAAGCCGCCTGGCGGTAAACAAATTGAACACGGAAGACGCTCCTGTTATTAAATAGAACACGGATGACACAGATGAAACGGATAGTCACGGATTTAATCCGTGTAAATCCGTCAATTCCGTGTCATCTGTGTGCCATATTCTTTTTTTTTCTGAATCTTTATTATTGGTTTTTCAATTTACCAATAAGCCAGTTCATTAACATCTCGTTTTCTTCCGGGAATGTCCAGTGACCGGTTTCCTGGAAAAGAGCAAGCTCCTTTGGTGCAGTTATCACATTATATGCTGAGTACATTGATGTAGGCGGACAGGTCAGATCGTTGAAGCCCCAGGCATAAAAGCCGGGTACGGTGACTCGTCTTGCAAAATTCACCACATCGAAGTATGCAAGGGTTTCAACTTCACCGGGATTAGGTTCCTGGTTTCTGAAATAATGCGGCCATCCTCCTGCTCTCTTGTTCAGGTAACCTGTATGATCACAAAGAGCAGGATATAATCCGGCTGCGTATTTTATTCTTTTATCAAGTCCGGATGTAACAATCGTCAACGCTCCACCCTGGCTCCCTCCTGTAACTGCAATATTGCTACCATCGAATTCAGGAAGTGAGAAAATGAAGTCGACAGCTCTGACGCACCCAAGGTAAACTCTTTTATAATAATGCCTGTTTTTGTCATTCATCCTGATGCTCCAGTAACCGGCAAGAGCGCCGCCGTTAAGATCAAAATATAACTGCGGATCGAGTGTCACTGGAATTCCATGGATACCTATTTCAAGGACTATTATGCCCTGACCGGCGGTCCTGGCATCACCGCCATAGGGTCTGATACCTGCGCCCGGAACTCTTAGTATAGCAGGGTACCTGCCTGCTTTTTTTGGAACAGCCAGTATTCCATACATCCTGGAACCAATGGCTTCATTCTGAAAGCTTACATGATAAACATTGGCATCACTTGTACATCTCTCAGGCAGAAGTGTCATTTTGGGATCAAGATTGATTTTCCTGGCTTCTGCTATGGCATCATTCCAGAAAGTGTCAAAGTCTGAAGGATCCTTGACAGTGGGCTTTATCTTTTCAGGATCGAACCCTGCTGTTGCAAGTCCTTCATACTTCCTTCCGTCGACATTCGCCCAGACCCTTACCCTATAGAAACCCGGGTCTTTCATGGTGCCTGTGAATTCAATGGTTCCGTTCTTTAGAATGACTCCTTCCTTCTTTATATCAGGAAGCATTTCAGGTCCGGCTTCATAATCAATTGTCACATTATCAACCAGGTTTCCGTATTTAAGTACCCGGACTGAAAATTTTGCCTGTTCACCTGTTTTGTAAATCCAGTCCTTGTGGTCAGGGGCAATTATAACCTTAACAAGCCCGATGTTCGACTGGGAGAGAACATTGAACGAAAAAGCTGTAAGGAAAAGAGAAAGAATTGATAATCTGAGCAGAGTTTTAATCATGGTTTATTTTTTTCTTATAAATCTATAAACTTTTACCGAATGCTGTTCCGGTTGAAATTTCTGAAATTTCATTTGTTAATATCTAAAATATAAAGAACGCATTTCCGAATGTTTATTTATTTTTGAGAGAATCACAAACCTATGATGCAGGAAAAACACCAGTTTCTCAGACGCATAAACCTGTTTG
The DNA here is from genome assembly GCA_963744745.1 of uncultured Bacteroidota bacterium. Classification (GTDB taxonomy): domain Bacteria; phylum Bacteroidota; class Bacteroidia; order Bacteroidales; family VadinHA17; genus LD21. The sequence continues at coordinate 244,067 of CAVUVD010000019.1, forward strand.
ACGGCATCTCTATTGTTGCCGGTGCAATGATCGGTTCAGGCATTTTCATTGTGAGCGCTGACATTGCCAGGAATGTTGGTTCTCCCGGATGGCTTATGATATGCTGGCTCATAACAGGATTGATAACTGTGATCGGAGCACTAAGCTACGGTGAGCTGGCTTCAATGATGCCCAACGTTGGCGGTCAGTATGCTTATCTCAGAGAGGCTTATCATCCTTTGATTGGTTTCCTGTTTGGATGGACCACATTCCTTGTTATTCAATGCGGAACAATTGCAGCTGTAGCCGTTGCTTTTGCAAAATTCTCGGGAGTATTGTTCCCCTGGATATCAGGGAGGAATATCCTCTTCAACCTCGGTCCTCTTGAAGTTAACAGTACCATGGTCGTGGCAATAGCTTCTATTGCATTCCTGACATGGCTCAATACAAGAGGTATTGTTACAGGAAAAACAGTCCAGAATATATTCTCCTCAACAAAAGTGATTGCACTTCTCGGGTTTATAATAATAGGTTTCGTTGCAACCAGCGATATCGATTCATGGCAGATTAATAAATCGGTTTTCTGGGAAGCATCAAAAACAGAACCGTCGGGTGTGAGGATTCCTCTTGCCGGATTTGCATTGATCGCTGCTGTGGGAACGGCTCTGGTGGGTTCATTGTTTTCTTCGGATGCCTGGTATAACGTCACATATGTTTCTGAAGAGGTGATCAATCCAAAAAAGAACATACCATTGAGCCTTCTCTTTGGCACACTCATCATTTCTGTTATGTACCTGCTTACAAATATTGTTTACATAAAAATCCTGCCTGTTTCCGGATCTCCGGATGGCACAGATGCACTGAGCAGGGGCATCCAGTTCGCAACTGACGATCGTGTCGCCACATCTGCAATGAGCGTCGTCTTTGGCGACTATGCTGCTGTTATAATGGCGATTTTTATTATGATAAGCACCTTTGGCTGTAATAATGGATTGATTCTTGCCGGTCCGAGGGTTTATTATGCGATGGCTGCGGATGGATTGTTTTTCAGGAAAGTAGCAGAGATCAACAAGAACGGAGTACCCGGTTTTGCTATTGTTCTGCAGGGAATATGGGCTACACTGCTTTGTCTTTCCGGAACATACGGCAACCTGCTTGATTATGTGATTTTCGCAGTACTGATCTTCTTCAGCCTGACTATATCGGCCATTTTTATCCTCCGTGTGAAAAAACCCGATATTCCCAGGCCATATAAGGCATTCGGGTATCCGGTGATACCTGCAATTTACATTCTGACCACCGTTTTCATAATGATCATCCTTCTTATCTATAAACCCGGTTATACTTTTCCGGGATTGGTAATTGTTCTTCTCGGAATACCTGTCTTCTATATCTGGAAGAGACGAAAAATATAGAACCTTCCTGCTCCCTGCTCTTCCCTCTGCTCCCTGCATGTAAAGTGATGCAATAATTTAAGATAAGGCCGGAATTTTCACGATCTTTGATAAAGATTTATTGGAGATTGATCATGTTCCCGGAGGAATTCATAAAGAGGATTAAAACCCAGAAGTATATTGATTCAGATATGCTTCTGAAGTCACTGGAAGAACCTTCTCCGGTAAGCATCAGGATAAATCGCGGGAAATTGCAAAACGTACCTGTAAACTCAGAGCCGGTACCCTGGTGTGACATGGGATACTATCTGAAATCGCGTCCTTCATTCACACTTGATCCGCTATTTCACTCGGGATGCTATTATCCCCGGGAAGCTTCAGGAATGTTCCTTGATCAGGTTTTCAGTCAGGTTGTTAAAGCAACTGAAAACCTCCGGGTGCTCGATCTCTGTGCAGCCCCGGGCGGGAAAAGTACTCAGCTTTCAGACCTGATCGGGAAAAACAGCATGCTGATCTCGAATGAAGTTATAAGGCAGCGTTCTGTTATTCTTTCCGAAACAGTCACCAAATGGGGGAAAGGAAATACAATTGTCACACAGAGCGATCCATCAGCATTTGCAGCCCTTCCCGGATATTTTGATATAATTATGATCGATGCACCTTGCTCAGGAGAAGGCATGTTCAGGGATAAAACAGCTATTAATGAATGGTCGCCTGAAAACACAAGGCTTTGTGAAGAAAGGCAAAGAAGAATAATCTCAGATGTCTGGCCCGCACTTAAGGAAAATGGCTTGCTTATATATAGTACCTGCACATTCAATCCCGGAGAAAATGAAGAGAATATCAGCTGGCTTACCAGGAACAGGCAGTCGGAATCTCTGCGGTTGGATATAAATGGACTGACAGCTATTGAAGAGATCAGGCATTTGGGAATATGTGGTTATGGTTTTTATCCCGGAAAAGTCAGTGGTGAAGGTTTTTTCATCTCCGTTGTCAGGAAAACATCCGGCCCGGAATCTTATAAATTGACAGGTCAGAGAAAGCATGAGTTTTTTCCTGATAAAGCTGATATCAGAACTATTGAGAAGTGGATTACATCAGATACCGGAAAGGTTTTGAAAAGAGGTGAGAACCTTATTATGCTGCCTTGCGAAATAAATGAATATCTGACCCTGGCAAGGACAATAAATGTAGTAAGAGGCGGAACATTGATGGCAATCAGAAAAAGGGATGATTACCTGCCATCACATGAACTTGCACTTTCGCAGGATATCAAAAATGACGCTTTCTCATCTTCGGAGATTAGCTTCAGGGCTGCACTTGCCTACCTCAGAAGGGACAATATTTCATTGAACGATTTGCACGATGGCTGGAACATTCTTACCTTTAAAGGAGTAAAACTCGGGTTCGTTAAAAACCTCGGGAAGCGGATCAATAATTATTTTCCTGTTGCGTGGAGAATAAGGATGGACCTGCCCGAGCCAGGCATGGAAAATATCATCAGGTGGACTAATGAGCTATGATGAATGACTTTCAGATATTTGTCAAGCCTGCAGGTGCTGAATGCAACCTTCAGTGTCGTTATTGTTATTATCTCGAAAAGGTAAATCTGTACGGAGATTTTAACATCATGGAGGATGACATTCTTGAAAGATACATCATATCACATCTCGAAGCCTGTCCTGATAAGTCAATAAACTTTGCATGGCATGGTGGCGAGCCTCTGCTTGCGGGAATTGATTTTTACAAAAAGGCAATCTCGCTTCAAGAGAAGTATAAGAAGCCAGGTATAAGTATACATAACGGAATTCAGACAAACGGGACTCTTTTGAATGAAGAATGGTGTAATTTCCTGGCTGCCAATAAGTTTTTCGTAGGTATAAGCATTGATGGTCCGGAAGAATTGCATAATAAAATGAGGGTAAATCACGATGGCTATTCTTCATTCGACAGGGTAATCAATGGATTCAGGTCTCTGAAGCAAGCAGGTGTGATACCGGAAATTCTCTGTGTGGTCAGTTCAGCCAATGTAAAACAACCGCTTAAAGTATATAATTTCTTCAGAAAACTGGGAGTGCAGTTTCTAACTTTTCTTCCTCTTGTTGAAAAAAGACCTGATCAGCCTGGCGGAGTTTCACGTAATTCGGTTAAGGCTGAAGCTTTCGGGATTTTTCTGAGCAGGATCTTTGATCAATGGGTACAAAACGGAATAGGGGAGATCAAGATCCAGATCTTTGAGGAAACTGCCAGAACTGCCTTCAATCAGGAGCATACTTTATGCATTTTCAGGAAAACATGCGGTGGAGTACCTGTAATTGAACGGAATGGTGATTTTTATTCATGCGATCATTATGTTGATAAGGAACATCTTGTCGGAAATATTAAATCAAAATCTCTCAAAGATTTGCTTCATAGTCACAGTCAGCTTGAATTTGGCCAGGCTAAGCTGAATACATTGCCGGGTTACTGTATAAACTGTAATGTCAGGGACATGTGCAATGGTGAATGCCCGAAAAACAGGTTTATAAACGCACCCGATGGTGAACCAGGATTGAATTACCTTTGTGAAGGATACAGGTATTTCTTCAATCACTGCAAACCTTTCGTTGAAGCGATAAGCCAGGTGTTTAAGAGTTGTTAACGGTACACGGTATACGGTACACGGTACACGGTACATGGAATACGGCTTAATAACCGTGCACCGTGCACCTTGTACCTTGTACCCTATTTCAGCTTCTCCTTAAAGAATCCTACCGTTCTTCCCCAGGCAAGCTTGGCTGCATCAGGATTATACCGTTCTTTATTTGAATCGTTATTGAAAGCATGCTGAGCACCTTCGTACATAAAGATCTGGTACTCTTTTCCGTATTTCTTGAGAGCTTCCTCGAATGCAGGTACAGCGGCGTTTATCCTCTCATCACTGCCGGCATAATGTGCCATCAGGGGAGCTTTGATTTTCTGCACATCTTCCGGTGCGGGCGGCATACCATAATATGGAACTGCTGCATCGAGATCGGGCGAGTTTACTGCAACCTGGTTTGTCATAGCTCCACCCCAGCAGAATCCTGTACATCCCACCTTACCGTTTGAAAGCGGGTGTGTTTCGAGGTACTTCACTGCAGCAACGAAGTTCTTTGTTGTCTGTTCCGGTACCAGTTGCTTGAATTTTTCGCCGACATTACTCACATCTTCCGGAGTACCACCGACTGGTGACAATGCATCCGGAGCCAGTGCGAGAAATCCCTCTGCCGCCATCCTTTTTGTCACATCCTGGATATGCGGCACCAATCCTCTGTTCTCATGGATAATAATTACAGCCGGAAATTTCTTGCCGGCCTTCGGATGAGCGATCAAAGCTCTCATATCGCCGGTCTCACCTTTATAGGTTATGAACTCAGCTTCAACATCCTTGTCCTGGAAATTTCCCTCAAGAACAGGAAGTAAAGCGGCAGCCGTGTATGCGCTGCCGGTAATAATGCCCAGCTTTTTCAGGAAATCGCGACGGTTTGTCTTTCCTGATCTGTAATCACGGTAGAGATCCTTAATTTCTTTATCCATCGATTTAAATTTAATTTGAATAATGAAGTCAATAAACTCTTCAAGTTACGAAAAAAACTGCAAAAAACAATGTAAATTCGTTATCCGGACCAAATTTTGTTGAATAAATTGACTGTCAAACAAAACAGAATACTTGAAATCTAATATGCAACAGGCGATCTCAGCTGCCATACTCTCCGGAGGTTTGGCAAAACGTTTCGGAGGTGTATCCAAATCAAACATTATTGTCGGGGGAAGGCCTGTAATTTCATGGATGATTGATGCTCTTTCAGGTTTATTCAGCGAGATCATTATGATTACAAACAATCCCTCAGAAAACAATTTATCAGGATTGAAAACAATCCCGGATATCTTTCCGGGAATTGGACCGCTAGGTGGAATTCATGCAGCCCTGAATGCCTCTTCAACAAATGCAGTATTTATTGTTGCCGGGGATATGCCATTGATCAACAGGGAAATAATTGCCCTGCAGATCGGGTTGTATGAACAGAACCATCCCGATGCGCTCATTCCAAGGATCGGGGATTATATAGAACCGCTTCATTCTGTATGCAGTAAAAACATCCTGCCATCACTTGAGAAGTACATTTTAGAAAAGAACAGCAGGGCAGTATGGGAGTTCTTCAGAACTGTTAAAACAGAATATTTTAAACCTTCGACCGGTGCAGAAGCTGACGGCTGCTTTCTTAATCTCAACACACCGGAGGATGCGGCACGGATTGAAAAAATTCTGGCTAATCGCATTTAAGTTGGAGATCAGACAGACTTATTACTATCTTCACATTACTTAAAAAACCTTTGGAACATGAAGAAAATCCTGGTTATTGCAATTCTTTTAGTAATTATATTCTCCGGCTGTAAAAGATACAGCAAATATGAAGGGGTTTCTTTTACCGAGAAAGAACCTCGCGACTGGGAGAATCCCGGTGTAAATGAAATCAATAAAGAAGCGCCTCATGCAACAATGATCAGCTTTAATACTGAAGCCGAAGCCCTTGAAGGTACGAGGCAAAAATCGGCTAATTATCTTCTTCTCGATGGCAAATGGAAATTCAACTTTGCTAACACTCCCGCAGAGCGCCCGTACTGGTTCTTTAAAAACGATTATGATACCCGTGACTGGAAGGAAATTGATGTTCCGTCTAACTGGCAGATGAAAGGCTATGACGTGCCCGTTTATACCAATATACCTTTCCCTTTTGTCCTTTACAGGAAGATTTATGGTGTCAGGGAGAAAAAATATGACCAGCAGACTTCAGGAAGATCTGAAGAAATAGTTCCTCCTTATGTTACGCATGACTGGAACCCGGTAGGCTCTTATAAAAGATCATTCAAAGTGCCTTCTGAATGGAAAGACAAAGAAATTTTCCTTCATTTCGGTGCGGTGAGCTCTGCATTTTATGTGTGGGTGAATGAACAGATTGTTGGTTTTAGCGAGGATAGTAAAACACCTGCTGAATTCAATATAACCAGATTCCTTAAGCCCGGGAATAATAGTCTTGCTGTTGAAGTCTATCGCTGGAGTGATGGAAGCTACCTGGAAGACCAGGATTTCTTCAGGCTGAGCGGTATTCAGAGAAGCGTCTACCTTCATGCCAGGCCAAAAACATATATAAACGACTTTTTCGCTGTTGCCGGACTTGAGGATAATTACAAAGACGGAAAACTTGACCTCGAAGTCGAGCTTAAGGACCTTACCGGCGAGGGAAAGAAATTTAAGATTACAACGACAGTTTATGATGATTCTGTTAGTATATTTCACCAGGAGAATGAAGCATTACCGGATGATGGAAAAGCTTCTGTGAGCTTTTCACATCAATTCCCCGGAATCAGGAGATGGTCAGCAGAAACACCTGACCTTTACACTCTTGTACTGAACCTGGTTGATGAGAAAGGGACAAATCTCGAATCTGTAAGTACAAAGATCGGCTTCAGGAGGGTTGAGATCATTGACTCAAGGTTGCATATAAATGGTGTGGCTGTCTATCTGAAAGGAACCAACATGCACGAACATCACGATGTTGAGGGACATGTTGTTGATGAAGCGACAATCCTGAAAGATATCCGGACAATGAAGAGCAACAATATCAATGCCGTAAGAACTTCCCATTATCCCCAGCAGGAGCTCTGGTATGAGTTATGCGATAAATATGGTTTATACCTGGTTGATGAAGCCAATATAGAATCGCACGGCACTGGATACAACAAGGATGTCACCCTTGCCGACAAGCCGGAATGGGCTGAGGCCCATCTTACAAGAATGAGAAACATGGTGGAAAGGGATAAAAATCATCCTTCAGTGATAATCTGGTCAATGGGTAATGAAGCCGGCGATGGTCACAATTTCCTTAATGGTTATAAATGGATTAAAGGAAGAGATAAGACAAGACCTGTCCAGTATGAAAGAGCAGAGAAGGAGACAAATGCTCCTGAAAGACATACCGATATTTGGTGCCCGATGTATGCGACAATCGAACAAATTGAGGCTTATGCCAAAGATCCGAAGAATGACAGGCCTTTGATATTGTGTGAATATGCACATGCAATGGGTAACTCAACAGGTAACCTCCAGGATTACTGGGACGTGATCGAAAAATATCCTAAGCTGCAGGGAGCTTTCGTGTGGGACTGGGTCGACCAGGGAATCCAAAAAACAAGTGATACAGGTGAGAAATTCTGGGCTTATGGCGGTGATTTTGGAGAACAGGGGATGCCAAGTGACGGCAATTTCTGCTGCAACGGTCTTGTGTGGCCCGACAGAACCCCTCATCCCGGTCTCTCTGAAGTGAAGAAAGTTTACCAGTATGTAGGATTTGAACCTGTTGACCTGAAAAACGGGCTTGTGAGAATAACAAATAAATACGATTTCACCAGCCTGTCGGAGTTCAGCTTCGACTGGGAAGTTGTTACAGATGGTAAAGTAATCGGTTCAGGGAAGATCCCCGTTGCCGGAGGAGAACCCCGGACATCTTCAAATTACTTAATACCTCTGCCTGTAATTATACCGGAGCCAGGGTGCTGAATATTTTATGAATCTGAGATTTTCAAGAACTGATGAATGGAACCTCGTTCCTGAGGATCATGTTTATGCAACAGCACAGTTTCTCCTGCCTGTTTCAGAAAAGAGAAAACCCTTTTCTCCCGATCCGCTTGCTATCCTGAAAACAAATACTTCCGGGGAAAAGCTTGAGGTGAGCGGCGAGGGCATGAGTGTCATCTTTAATTTGGGTACCGGCAGGCTTGAATCATTTAATTTCAAAGGTAAGGAGCTGATGCTCAAAGGACCGGAACCTGATTTCTGGAGACCTCCGACAGATAATGATTATGGATATAATATGGACAAGCTGCTAGGAGCATGGAAGAAGGCAGGTGAAATGGCAAAAGTGACCCGGGCCGATATAGGCCAGACCCACCCGGGAAAAGTGGTTGTTACATTTGCTTATGATATCCCGGACAGTGAAGGTAAGAAGATAGGCGGCCTGGCTACCACCTGGACAATCTTTGGAACAGGTGATATTGTAGTTAAAAACCAGTTCTCGAAGCTGTCTGGTAGTGTACCTGAGATGCCAAGGATTGGTATGCAGATGCAATTACCCGCTGAATACAATAATCTTACCTGGCTTGGCAGGGGTCCACATGAAAACTATTCAGACAGGAAAACCTCCGCGTATGTGGGACTTTATGAAAGTACAGTTGCAGATCAATACACTCCGTACATCCGTCCACAGGAAAACGGATACAAGACAGATACCAGGTGGCTGACCCTTACAAATGATTCCGGAAGCGGAATTATGATTGCAGGCGATCCGCTGTTCTGTTTCTCGGCCCTCAATAATATTCATGATGATTTTGAATCACCCGGAAAACTTTCTCAATACAGGAAAGATGCGATAACGGCCAACACCCACACTATCGATGTCAAACCCCGCGACCTTGTTAATCTGAATGTGGATCTTGGCCAGATGGGAGTGGGAGGTGATAACTCATGGGGTGCAAGGGTACATCCTCAATACAGGCTGCTGGAAAACAAATATGAGTACTCATTCAGGATCAGACCCGTTGTAAAGGAAGATGATGTGATGAGTATTGCCAAAGAAGATTTCTAAGCTGTTGAATTATTTTTTTGACATACCGGAAAACAGGTTCACAGATTAAGAATTATAGCAGAGAGCCGGGAGCGGAGGGCAAGGGGCGTGGAATGTCTTTACTCCCTGCCCCCTGCTCCCTGCCTGTTTAAAACTCTGTGTAATAATTGATTTCTTTTAATATGCAAGTTTCACCCGTAATACTTTATTCTCTCCGGTGATGATATTCCTCACATCATATTCAAGAGGAAGAGTTGCTTTTTTGCTCAGAACTACACGGGTAACTGCGTTTGGGGCCAGGGTGATCGAAGACGGTGTATTCTCTTTTCCATTTACCAGATAATAAGGAATATCCGAAGTGTTGGTGACTTCAAAGAATATATTCTTTTCATTTTCATAATAAGGCTTTGAAACAGATATACACGATGTAAAGAATAGCCTTGCCAGCTCCTCCCGGCCAACAAGCTTATCGTTGAAAAACACCATAGTGCGTTTGGCAAACATTGCCTCTTTAAGTGCGTCGTGAGTTCTTGCCTTTGCAAAAACAAGGGTCATCGGGCGATGTATATCTTCAGGAGATCTGTAAATTTCACTGATGACCCCATGAACATCGCTGTTCCCGGTGATTGCCAGGTTATTCTCTTCACAGAACCTGAATACAAGCGGGTAATACTCGGAATCATTAAAGAATTCAATCCCATGAAGCCATCCGTTTGCAATAAGTTTTTTGTGAACATCGTACATTTTCGGAATACCATCGGGCTCCTGGGATTTCCAGCCCGGATGATTCCACTGGATGAATGCTCCCTGTTTTATTGCAGCTTCGAAAGAATCCCATACGGAATCCTTTGCTAATGATGCAGCCTCCTTAATAAAAAGTGCATTAAAATGTCCGGGGGGCATTTTCCTGGTTATCTCTGCTCCATGGACAAGAATAAGATTTCTTTCTTTCGCATAATTCTCAGATATCTTCCATGCAGCATCGTGATCAATAGGTATAAAATCTTCTTTTGGAGTATATTCAATGTGGTCAGTTATTGCAATTGCATCGAGACCGTCACGAATAGCTTCATTAATCCTTGCAGTAGGCCATACATCGCCATCTGAGAATACAGTATGGATGTGAAAATCGCATTTTAATGTAATATATCCGGGTATGTCGGGCAGGTTAACAATCTTGCGCTGCGATGATGCTGTAACAATTATTGCACAGAACAGAACAGTTATTAAAAGCAGTCTTTTCATTGATTAAGGTTTTGATAATTCAGTTGGTAGTGTGAATCAGGTTAGTTTTTCATAAAAATAAGCTTCTTTTTTATCCGCATCATCCCACGAATAAATCTTTTTATCCCTGTTAACGAAATAAAAATTAAGCATTGCGAAATCACCTGCACACATTGTTGAGTGCACGAACAGGAATAATGAAAGACTCCATTTCCACAAATAGGGAAGAAAAAAGATAAGAAAAATGAGTGTTAAGCTGATTACCTGGTAAGGGAAAGCAGCAACTATTTTAAAAACCCGGGAGTTGGCAACGTACCTGTGAGCCGTTGCATAAAAAAGGTATTGTTTAAGATCCATCCCGATCCTTATATCCCTGGCGCCTGAAACAAAAAAAGGTATCACATGAAGTCCTTCATGGACTGGTATCACCAGGATTGGCATTATAATGAGACCAAGAATTGTGTGCATGAAAATCATGGATGCCGGAAACAATCCTGCAATATTTACTCTTATATAAACGGCGATCATCAGGAAAAAAATACACGATGCCCAGAAGATCATAATAATTGCTGATCTCTTGCCGAGATACTCCAGAACAAAGGATAGTAACTCATTATAAGGTACCTGCTTCAGCAGTCTGAACTTCGAAGGATCCTCAAGATCTTCAGTTTTGTACGACATTTGTTTTTTCAAAAATGGTTTTAAACCACCACGCCCTTTTTGAGGATCATATTTGCATATAACGCAGATTCACCTGTAGCTATTACTGCATACGCTTTTTTTGCTCTTTCATAAAACCCGAAACGCTCGATTAACTCAAAATCTTTGAAAGGCTCTTTGCTTGCTTCCAGTATCTGCCTGTATTTTTCCCAGATAACAGGTTTATATGGATCACCAGGTACAACAGCCATTAACCCGACAGGGTTCGGCACATAATTGTCAAGAGGAAACAGCCTGAGCATGGCTTCAAGAATTCCAGGGATCAAATGTCCGTCTAAACGGACCAATCTCTGAGCAACTGATGCTGCCGGAAAGTTTCCGTCAGCTATGACTATCTCATCTCCATGCCCCATCTCCATCATAATTTTCAGGAGTTCGGGACTCAAAATACCAGGAATGTTTTTCAGCATATGATTATGTGTTTAATCGCATTGTTAAAATTAATATTTTAATGCAAACAATGTCAGTGAAGGCGGAGACTTGTATGATACCGTCCCACCTTATTCGCGGGACTTACAGATTATCGTTCTCTACCTGCAGGACAATCATTTATATCAGGTAAATAAATATCTGGCCTGTAATTTGATAACTTTGCTTAAAATCTGAGGGTGAAGGTATATCGAGGCATAATTACTTCCATATTCATGGTACTCTGCTGCATTAGCCATGCTCAGACTGATACTTCCGTTGCGGATACCGCAGGAAGAGGATACCTGATCCAGAATGTGGAACGTAACGGCGAAGTATTACCTGAAATTGCAATCAAGGAGGTGACTGTTGTTGCAAGACCTTCAAGGGAGGCGGCCCGCAAAAGTGATCTCAGGAGATATGAGAGACTCATATATAATCTGAAAAAAGTTTACCCCTATGCATTGATTGTGAGAGAGAGGCTGAATGAAGTCAATACAAAGATGGCTCAGATGAACAGTGACAAGTCCAGGAGGGAATACATCAGGGAGTTCGAGAAAGATGTTTTCAATGAATTCGAGGATGATATCAGGAATATGACAATTACACAGGGTAAGCTGCTTATCAAGCTCATTGACAGGGAAACACAGAATACCTCATATGCTTTGATAAAAGACTACAGGGGCGGATTCACAGCCGCTTTCTGGCAGGGTATTGCCAGGATTTTCGGCACCAATCTCAAGGAGGAGTACGATCCTTTCGGCGAGGATGCTCTTATTGAAGTGATCCTGCATGAAATTGAAACGGGACAATTATAAGAATTCGTGAGATGAAAAGGATCTTCATTGGAATAAAAATTGAAGCTGACCGGAATTTCAGGAAAATAATTTCCGGAATACAGGAATGAACTTGCGGGGGAATCAATAAAATGGACCAGATCCGGAGAATATCCATGTAACCCTTGCTTTTATCGGCGACACACCCGAAGAAAAAATTGATGCAATCAGCAGGATGCTCAGGGAAAAAGTGGAAGGAAAATGCAGTTTTGAAATATCGCTTAAAGGCTTCGGAGTGTTTAAAAACCTTCATATTCCAAAGGTGTTGTGGGCCGGAATTTACCAGTCTGACAAACTGATTACTCTTCAGGAAAGCATTGCCGCCGGTCTGAAAGATATTGATATCCATATTGAGGACAGACCCTTTTCTCCTCACCTGACGATAGGAAGGATAAAACATATTGAAAATCGTGATAATCTGAAAATACTTCTTCTGAAACATCATAGTACCGATATCCAGAGAGTTCATGTAGAAAATGTGATATTGTTCGAAAGCATCCTCAGACCCGAAGGACCTGAATATAAACAGCTCTCGGTTTTCAAGCTGTAAACTCTTTCTCTACACGGTTCTGGAAAACGAATATTAAATGGCACACTGATGACACGGATTCAACGGATTTGCACAGATTTAATCCGTGAATATCAGTTGAATCTGTGTCATCCGTGTTCTATTCTTTACAACATAGTATGCACATATTAACAGTTAGTTTTCGATAGAATTTTCGGTTGGGCTGTTGAACTGATTTTTCGTAATTTTGCAGCCATGAAAGATTCATTCGAGGCAAAAGGGAAAAGGAAAAAACTTGTTGATGAGCTCAGGCAAAAAGGGATAACTGATGAGGAGGTCCTGAGAGCGATAAATACTGTTCCACGGCACCTCTTTATGGATCCTGCATTCCTGGTTCATGCTTATACCGACAAGGCTTTCCCGATATCATCTGGTCAGACAATCTCTCAGCCATATACGGTAGCAATACAGACCTCCCTTCTGAAAGTAAAGAAACGTGACAGGATACTTGAGATCGGAACAGGTTCGGGTTACCAGGCTGCCATACTTGCAGAGATGGGAGCTAAAGTTTACACAATTGAAAGATACAGGGACCTGTATCAGAAAGCGCAGGAAATTCTTACTGAACTCGGATACAATATAGATTTTTTCTATGGCGACGGATATGAAGGTAAACTGCAGTACGGACCGTTCGACGGGATCGTGATCACTGCAGCCGCCCCGTCAATTCCAGAGAAGCTCCCCGGCCAGCTGAAAGTTGGTGGCCGGCTTGTTGTGCCTGTCGGTACATCTGACTCACAGGTGATGACAGTTGTTGAAAGGACAGGGGCTGACTCATTCGAGTATTCCGATCATGGGCATTTTGTCTTTGTGCCGATGCTTAAAGGAACCGTTAACGGAAAATAAAATGATAGTACACAGACTTATTTTTTCTCCGATCGAAGTCAATACCTACATACTGGAAGACAAATCGGGAGAATGCGTCATTATTGATTGCGGTTGTTATGACGATAGTGAGTTTTCGAGGCTGGACAGATTTCTTGAGGAGAAAAAGCTCAGACCTGCTCTTTTGCTAAATACACATTGCCACCTCGATCATATTTTCGGGAATAAACATATGCTTGAAAAGTATAACCTCAGGGCATGGTTTAACAAGCTCGATGAACTGAACCGTGAACTTGCTGTTAATCATGCTGCAATGTTTGGTCTTGAGATGGAAGTCCCGCCAGTTCCCGCCGGTTACCTGAACGATGGAGAGATAGTTAAATCCGGTTCCATTGAGCTCAAAGCGCTGCTGGTGCCCGGACACACTTCTGGCAGCCTGGCGTTTTATTGTGAGAAAGAAAATTGCGTATTCACAGGCGATGCACTGTTCAACGGAAGTATCGGGCGTTCGGATCTCCCGGGCGGTGATCACGATACACTGATCCGAAGCATCAAAACCAGGCTCTTTTCACTGCCTGGCGATACAATAGTCTATCCCGGTCATGGCGACAAAACTGATATTAAATCAGAAATGACTTTTAATCCATATTTCGCATAATATTTCTGTTAATTTTGCAGCCGTAATTCAGATCCTTGATCTTAATAATAGCAATTTATATACTCATTAATCATATTTTATATGTCATCAGATTTGTTTGTTCATCGTCATATCGGACCACGTGATAACGATCTGCCTAAGATGCTGAAGATTATAGGTGTAAAAAGTGTTGATCAGCTGATAGACAAAACTGTTCCTAAAGCGATAAGGCTGGAAAGCCCATTAAAACTTCCAGCTCCGATGAGTGAGTTCGAATATATTAACCATCTCAGAAGCATTGGTCAGAAGAACAGGTTATTCCGTTCCTTTATCGGACAGAGTTATTATGGTGTGGCTCCTCTTTCAGTTATTATAAGGAATGTTCTTGAAAACCCTGCCTGGTATACCTCTTATACTCCGTACCAGGCAGAAATTTCGCAGGGAAGGCTTGAAGCTCTGCTGAATTTTCAGACAATGATCACAGAGCTGACAGGCATGGAAATTGCCAACGCTTCCCTGCTGGATGAAGCAACTGCCGCAGCCGAGGCAATGATAATGATGTACAATGCCCGATCACGTGCAGCCGCAAAGGCAGGCGCAAATAAATTCTTTGTTGATGAGGATATTTTTCCACAGACACTTGATGTGATCAAAACAAGATCAGGTCCGTTGAATATAGAGCTTGTTGTTGGAAATTATACCAAAGTGTCATTTAATGAAGCATTTTTCGGAGCTATAATACAGTACCCTGCGGCATCAGGACAGGTGAGGGATTACAACTCGTTCACTTCAATGGCTCATTCGTCGGGGATACTTGTCGGAGTTGCTGCTGATCTGATGAGCCTGGCATTGCTTACTCCTCCCGGAGAATGGGGCGCTGACATAGTTGTCGGTTCGAACCAGCGGATGGGATTGCCCATGAGCTTCGGGGGTCCGCATGCGGGTTATTTCGCAACAAAAAACGATCTGAAGAGAAATATGCCTGGCAGGATAATAGGTGTGTCTATCGATGCACAGGGTAACAAGGCTCTCAGGATGGCTCTCCAGACAAGAGAACAGCACATCAAGCGTGAGCGTGCAACTTCAAATATCTGTACAGCTCAGGCATTGCTAGCAACAATGTCAGGAATGTACGCTCAATACCACGGGCCTGAAGGGCTAAAGGGAATTGCCACCCATATTCATAAATCTGCATGCACAATAAACTGGATGCTGAAAGAAATGGGATATAAACAGGTCAATTCGATGTTCTTCGATACATTGAAGATCATCCCGGGCCATGTTATTGCGGCTAATATCAGGAAGCTTGCCACCGATGCTGAAATCAATTTCCACTACCCTGATGATAATACCATCATAATTAGTACTGACGAGATAACAACCTTTAAGGAGATCAGTACAATAAATGAGATTTTTGCAAAAGCTGCGGGTAAAAGAGGGAAAAGGATAATCAACTTCTGCGATTGTAAGATACTTGAGGATAAGTTCATCAGAAAATCAGAATATCTTAAGCAGGGTACTTTCAACAGGTATCACAGCGAGACAGAGATGATGAGGTATATCAAGCTGCTTGAAAGGAAAGATATTTCCCTGACCCACAGTATGATACCTCTCGGCTCGTGTACGATGAAGCTCAATCCCGCCACATCGATGTTTGCGATGAGCTGGCCAGAGTTCGGGAATATGCATCCTTTTGCCCCTAAAGAACAGGCAAAAGGTTACTATCAGATAATAGATGAGCTTGGTGAGGTTTTAAAGGAGATTACAGGATTTTCAGCCATCTCATTTCAACCCAATTCGGGTGCTGCCGGAGAATACACCGGTCTGATGATGATCCGGGAATATCATAAAACACAGGGAGAAGAAAACAGGAACATCGTTCTTATCCCCTCCTCCGCACATGGAACCAATCCTGCCAGCGCTGCAATGGCAGGAATGGAAATAATAGTGATTGATTGTGACGCTAATGGTAACATCTGCCTCGATGATTTAAGGCAAAAAGCCAGCGAACACAGGGACAATCTTGCAGGATTCATGATCACATATCCATCGACTCATGGTGTCTTTGAATCCGACGTAATTGAGATGACAAAGGCAATTCATGAGAACGGCGGCCTTGTTTATATGGATGGTGCAAACATGAACGCTCAGGTCGGACTCACAAATCCGGGGCATATCGGCGCTGATGTATGTCACCTGAACCTGCATAAGACATTCGCAATACCACATGGAGGCGGAGGCCCGGGAATGGGGCCGATACTTGTAAATGACAAGCTAGCTGAATTCCTGCCCTCACATCCTTTCGTAAAAACAGGAGGAAGTCATGGTACAACAGCCGTTTCAGCAGCTCCTTTCGGAAGCGGGCACGTACTTACGATATCGCATGCTTATGTTATGATGATGGGCGCTGCCGGGCTTGTGAAAGCCACAAAATATGCAATACTGAATGCTAATTATATTGCATCCGCACTGAAGGGATTCTATAAGACACTATATACCGGTGCTGATGGATTCGTTGCCCATGAGATGATCCTCGACTGCCGGAATCTTAAAGCTGAAGCCGGTATTACTGAAGCGGATATAGCCAAGAGGCTTATGGATTATGGATTCCATGCACCTACACTCTCATTCCCGGTGCATGGTACGCTGATGGTAGAACCCACTGAATCAGAATCTCTGCAGGAGCTCGATAAGTTTGTCTCCGCACTTAAAGCAATCTACAGCGAGATAAATGAAATTAAAGAAGGAAAAGCTGACCGGGAAGATAATGTCCTTCATAATGCACCTCACACTGTCAAGGTGCTTACAGCCAATGACTGGAATCATAAATACAACAGGCAGAAAGCCGCATTCCCTCTTCCATGGGTAACGGAAAACAAATTCTGGCCGACTGTCGGCAGGGTAGATGATGGATTCGGAGACAGGAATCTCGTGACAACTTCCGATTCGATAGACGAGGACAGGGAGAAAACGTTTATGTAATTCGTAGAGACAAGGCATGCCTTGTCTCTACATACATACAAATGCAAATTCTGCAAAGACGATGCACGCATCGTCTTTACCGTTTTATGAAAATTACAGTTATATTTAGACCAAACTAACCTGGAACTTATGCGAAATGCTTTCTGGAATGACCTCGTTAGCCTTATCGATGGGAAAAGGCTCAATTATCAGCCTGCCGGATTTATAATCGACAGTCCCTGGATCCCGGGATGGTACGGCATTTCAACAATAGATTTTTATACCTCGGATGAATTATGGCTTAAAGCGAACCTGAAAGTTATCAATACATTTCCTGATACCTGGTTCCTGCCCTCATTCTGGTCTGAATATGGTATGTGTACTGAACCATCTGCCTTCGGGTCAAGAATGATCTTCCTTGAGAAAAGTCTTCCTCATGCTGAAAAAGTACTTGCAGGCATTGAGTTAATGGATTCTCTTCCTCAGCCTAATGTTAAGACCGACGGCCTTCTTCCCTTCATGATAAGCAGGTTACGCAATAATCAGCCTGCAATAATCGAAGCCGATCATCAGGTCAGGTTTGCTATTGCAAGAGGGCCAATGAATATTGCCAGTTTTCTGATGGGTACAACAGAATTCATGATGGCGCTCGCTATGGATCCCGACGCTTCACATAAGCTCCTGGGTAAAATAACAGATTTCGTTTGCGACTGGCTTCAATGGCAAAAGGAATGCTTCCCCTCAATCGAAGGGGTTCTCATTCTCGATGATATTATCGGTTTTGTAGGTGAGGAGGAATTTAAGGATTTTGTACTCCCGCACTTTAAGAGAATATTCAGTTGCACTGATGCAAAAGCACGTTTCCTTCATAATGATGCAGAAGGGCTGATTACAGCAAAGAACCTTTCTGAAATGGGAGTGAATATGTTCAATTTCTCATTTAACCACTCTATGGGAGAAATTCGCGAGCTTGCAGGAAATGATGTTATCCTGGTCGGGAACATTCCCGCCCGGGATGTTCTTGCAGCTGGATCCCCTGAACAGGTCGATCAGTCAGTAAAGAAGGCTTTTAATGAGATCAGTAATAAGGAAAGGATAATCTGGTCAGCGGGAGGAGGAATGCCTCCTGATGTCAGTACGGAAAATATTATGGCTTTCACTGCTGCAGTCAGAAATTATTCAAAATATTAAACAGGCATTGTTCGTATGAAAAAATTATCATTGCTGCTCATTACTCCCCTTCTGGTTATCTCATGCGGAAGGACAATAAAAAATGAAGAGGTTAAAACAGATTCAGGTATGGTTAAGCTGATAACTGTGGATCCGGGTCACTTTCATGCTGCACTTGTACAAAAGATAATGTATGATCAGGTCTCCGCCGACGTTCATGTGTATGCTCCTGAAGGTCCGGATGTTCAGCAACACCTCGGCAGGATCAATTCCTATAATACACGATCTGATAATCCAACCCAATGGAATGAAATACTGTATACAGGTCCTGATTTCTTTGAAAAAATGATGGAAGAGAAACCCGGCAATGTTGTCGTCCTTTCAGGAAATAACAGGAAGAAAGCAGAATATATCACAAAATCAGTTAGTGCCGGGTTGAATGTTCTTGCCGATAAACCTATGATCATCAGGCCTGAAGATTTTCCATTGCTTGAAAATGCATTTAAAACTGCTTCTGAAAAAGGTGTACTGTTATATGATATTATGACCGAGAGGTATGAAGTGACAACTATACTTCAGAAGCTCCTGTCACAGGAACCTGATGTTTTTGGTACTCTTCAGAAAGGTTCTGAAAAAGAGCCTGCAGTCTCAAAGATCAGCGTCCATCATTTTTCAAAGCTGGTATCCGGCGCTCCTCTCAAAAGACCTGCATGGTTCTTCGATGTCGAACAACAGGGTGAAGGCATCGTTGATGTCACAACTCATCTTGTTGATCTGGTACAATGGGAATGCTTCCCGGAACAGGTGCTGAATCCATCCGACGTTACAATGATAACTGCAAGAAGATGGCCTACAATGATCACCAGGGAAGACTTTAAGAATGTAACCGGTTATGATACTTTCCCTGATTACCTGCAAAAGGATATTAAGGACGGCAACCTTAACGTTTTCGCCAATGGTGAAATGATCTACAGGATAAAAGATGTATTTGCCAAAGTATCTGTTGAATGGCATTTCATGCCGCCTTCAGGCGCTGGGGATACACACTATTCGGTAATGAGAGGCTCAAATTGCGACCTGATAATAAAGCAGGGCGCCGATGAGAAGTATGTACCGACCCTGTATGTTGAGAACATTAAAAGCTCCATGGATGAATTCATAAAGAAGCTTCAGACTGCACTGACATCGCTTCCATATGACAGCATTTCCTTTGAAGCTTCAGGGAACACTCTGAAAATAAACATCCCGAAGAAGTACAGGGTAACGCATGAGGATCACTTCGGACAGGTTACTGCAAAGTACCTTGAATACCTGAAAGAAGGAAGAATGCCTGAATGGGAAGTTCCGGGCATGATTACAAAGTACTACACGACAACAAGCGCACTAAAAATGGCCCTTAACCCTGCGCCCTGAGCCCTGTGCCCTGCGCCCTGCGCCCTGAGCCATTATAGCATATCATCAACAACGAGGGTAAACAGGTCCTCAAGGCTTATCCCATATGCCTCCGCCTGTCTGGGTACTATGCTTTCTTTTGTGAGACCGGGGACAGTATTGATCTCCAGGAAATATGGTTTGTCTTCCACCACAATGAAATCGACCCGGACGATTCCTTTGCAACCGAGCAATTCATAGATTTTCAGGCTAAGGCGTTGTATTTCATCACCAACAGAGCAAGGGAATCTGGCGGGTGTTATTTCGTCTGATCTGCCTGGAGTATATTTTGCTTCGTAATCGAAAAACTCGTTCTTGCTTATGATCTCAGTGACAGGCAGTACAAGTGTCTTGTTCTTTGTTTTGACAACACCGCAGGCAACTTCCCTGCCTTTAATAAAACTCTCGATAAGAACCTCATTGCTTTCTCTGAATGCAATCTCCATGGCAGGAATAAGCTCTTCTTTTTGCTTAACCTTTGTAACTCCGAAGCTCGAGCCGCTATCGTTTGGCTTGACGAAACACGGCAGCCCTGTTTTTGCTGTTATTGCAACCGGATCAAAGGTTTCATCTTTCCTGATCATGATCGCTTCAGCCATCTCGATACTGTATTCTTTAAGGAAAAGCTTACATGCCTGCTTGTTGAACGTAAGCGCCGAGCTGAAAGCCCCGCAGCTTGTATAAGGGATCTTAAGTATGTCGAAGTAGCCCTGAAGCAGACCATTTTCACCCGGGGTGCCATGTATTGCAATGAACACACCGTCGAAACGTACCTTTGTCCCATCGATGTTCAGGGTGAAATCGTTTTTGTCTATATTGTGATATCTTCCTTTTGCATCTTCCCAGTACCAGTTCGATCCTCGGATCATGATAATGTAAGATTTATAACGGGAAGAAAGGATATTATAAACTTCGGTAGCGCTCTTAACCGAGATACCGTATTCTGATGAGTCGCCGCCGGCTGCAATTGCAATGGTTTTCATTCTTGTATTGTTTGCGTCAAAATTAGTTATTAATCATTAACTTTGATGAAATTTTAAACTTTGACCAGATGAAAAAAGGTTGTTTAATCCCGATAATCATTGTAGTTTTTCTAGTCATTATGGCCTTTGTATGGGGATCGAAGGTTTATAATGGAATGGTTACCATGCAGGAAAATGTCACTAGCCAGTGGGGTAATGTTGAAACCCAGTATCAGCGCAGGGCAGACCTTATTCCAAATTTCGTGAATACCGTTAAAGGTGCAGCAGAGTTTGAACAGACCACACTTACACAGGTTATTGAAGCACGTGCCAAAGCAACACAGGTCAGGGTTGATCCGGAGAACATGACACCCGAAGCTTTGCAGCAATTCCAGCAGGCGCAGGGAGAGTTGTCTTCCGCTCTGGGCAGACTCATGGTTGTTGTTGAAAAATACCCGGAATTAAGGGCTACACAGAACTTCAGGGATCTCCAGGTTGAACTCGAAGGCACTGAGAACAGGATCTCTGTTGAAAGAAGAAAATTCAATGAGGTTGCCAAGACATACAATACTTATATCAGGAGATTTCCGCAGAATTTCCTTGCAGGTATGTTCGGTTTTGAATCAAAGCCATATTTCGAGGCTATGGAAGGCGCCGACAACGCGCCCGAGGTAAAATTCTAAAAACTTATAAATGAACGCTTCAACTTTCTTCAGCGAGGAAGAGCAGGCCAGACTTCTGGCTTCTATCGGCGAAGCCGAAAAGGAGACTTCCGGCGAGATCAGGCTCCATATTGACACAACCTGCAGGGAGGATGTCCTCGACAGGGCAGCCTGGATGTTCAAAAAGCTGGGTATGGAAAAAACTGCCGAAAGGAACGGAGTATTGTTCTACCTCGCGGTTAAGGACAGGAAATATGCAATTCTTGGAGATGCCGGTATTAATGCCAAAGTGCCGGAAGGTTTCTGGGACTGCATAAGTGAGCTGCTTGCCAGGAATTTTAAGGAAGGAAAATTCACTGAAGGACTTGCCGAAGGTATCCTGCTTGCGGGGAAACAGCTTAAAAAGCATTTTCCTTATAAAAAAGAAGATGTCAATGAACTTACGGATGAAATATCTTTTGGTAAAGAAGAAGGGGAAAAGAAATGATCATAAAGAAATTTAAGCCGTTTCTGCTTGTTATCCTGTTGATATCGCAGGTCGTATTCAGTTCATTGGAGGCACAGGATATCCCTGACAAACCAGTGCCACCCCGGCTCGTAAATGATTTTGCCGGGATGCTCAGTAGTCAGGAGGTTAATGCCCTCGAACAGAAGCTTGTTGCATTCAATGACTCCACTTCAACCCAGATAGCAATTGTAACTGTTAACTCACTGAATGGTTATGACCTTGTTGATTTTGCCGACAGGCTTGGTGAAAAATGGGGGATTGGACATAAAGGCAAGGACAACGGCATCCTGATTCTTGTAAAACCAGGGACATCCGACTCAAGAGGCGAGGTTACAATACGTACCGGTTACGGACTCGAAGGAGCAGTCCCTGATCTGACTGCCTCTGAAATTATCGACAGGGAGATTGTGCCGGCTTTCAGAAATGGTGATATCTACGGAGGACTCGACAAGGCAACTAACACCCTCATGGCTCTTACAGGAGGTGAGTTTACTGCCGAACAATATGGACAGCGAAGATCGGGTGGCGACCAGAAGGGAGGCTCCAGCATAGCTGTAATAATTATAATAATTATCATTGTAATGATCCTCTCCCGGCGTGGAGGTCGGGGCGGTGGCCGCGGAAGGAGACTGACATCAGGCAGCGACCTGCCTTTCTGGCTGCTGATGAGCATGCTTGGTTCAGGAGGTAAATCACATCGTGGCAGCTGGGGCGGATTCTCAGGTGGAGGTGGCTTCGGTGGCGGAGGTGGATTCGGCGGCTTTGGAGGCGGCGGCTTCGGAGGAGGCGGCGCAAGAGGTTCGTGGTAGTAATCTACTTTTTTGGTTTCCAGCCACGAAGTGGCTGAATATGAATAACCCCGGATGCAAATCCGGGGTATAAAAACAAAACACATTTTAAACCCTGAAAAGGTTTAATTCATACTATTAATATATTAATATTAAAATTAATATTAATATATAGAATATAATATATACGCGATGTGCGGTTAGGAATTATATAAACTAATTCTGCCGGAGCAACAGATAATAATAGTCTGTAAATATTTTACACACAAACGTTTAAGATCCTTCAGTCGCAAACCAATGTAAACTTCGGATGCTAAGCATACTCTGACTGGTTTGATCCTTCAGGATGACAATATTCTTTGGTGTGAGGGGGAGTGAAGAGGCGCATTTTGATCAAAACCAACTACAGGTACAGTTTTTCTGCAAAATGCGCCTCTTCACTCCACCAGACTCCTCCAATAGCGCCTGTCATGCTGAACGAAACGCAGTGAAGTGAAGCATCTTAAAAGCTTGTTCGCTAATCAACAGAGCTGTCATAGCAATGTAACAAATCCTGAGTGAGAGCGAGAGAGTTTTGAAATGAAGGATCTCATTCTTCATTATAAACCCATTATTCATTTTAACCAATCTCAACCGCACAATGCGTTATAATATATATTATTCTATCTCCCTTCCTGAAACATATTTCCTCCACTTCTCAATAACCTGCTTCATATCATCAGGTAATTCCGATTCGAAAGATAATCTTTTGCCTGTAACCGGATGGTCGAAGGCAAGGGATTTGGCATGTAGAGCCTGCCGCGGCAGGATGCTGAAACAGTTTCTGATGAACTGCTGGTATTTTGTGAAAATTGTTCCCTTAAGTATCCTGTCACCGCCATACTCTTCATCATTGAACAGTGGATGTTTCATGTGACTCAGGTGTATCCTGATCTGGTGTGTGCGACCCGTTTCCAGTTTACACTCAATGATGGATGTGTAACCGAAATCCTCAATAACCCTGTAATGAGTTATTGCCGGCTTCCCTTCAATGCCGTCAGGAAAAACCTGCATTATCTTCCTGTCCCTGATATTTCTTCCTACATTCCCTGTTATTGTTCCGACAGGAGGTTCCGGAACACCCCATACAAGAGCAACATACTTCCTGTCCGTCGTCCTGTCGTAGAACTGCTTTGATAATTTATAGAGAGAAAACTCATTTTTTGCAATCACAAGTATTCCTGATGTGTTCTTATCAATCCTGTGGACAAGTCCGGGTCTGCTTTCGCCTGTCTTAAATAACGGCAGGTCACGGAAATGCCACATAAGCGCATTTACCAGTGTCCCGGTGTAATTGCCGTAACCCGGATGCACTACCATCCCGGGTTCTTTATTTACAACGACAAGATCGTCATCCTCATAAACAATATTTATCGGGATGTCTTCGGGGATCAGCTCTATTTCCCTCGGAGGAGTGGGAAGAACTACCTGTACCACATCACCCGGTTTTATTCGATAATTCGGTTTAACAGGATTATTATTGACAAGAATGCAACCGGCATTGGCAGCATTCTGTATTCTTGTTCTCGACGTATTCTCCATCCTGTCGGATAGGAACTTATCAATACGTAACAGGGACTGACCGGGATCAGCTTTGAATCTGAAATGCTCGAACATCTCCTGTTGTTCAAAGGTCTCCTGTTGCTCAAACAGTTCTTCTTCTGCCATTTTACCTTGATTTTATCAGCCTGTTAAAACCTATCCTTCTTCCGTTCACATAAGTCACAACGATATACATTCCTTCTTTTAGTCCCGAAATATTGATGTTTTCGTTGAACGGTATCTTCATAAGCTCACGGCCTGCCAGATCGAATATGCTTATGAAGGCTGAAGAGGAGTAAGGATGCTCCTTAATGCTGATGTTAATATTATCCTTTGCAGGATTTGGCCATATCAATGTCTGACCCGGGTCTTCCTTGACGCCATCGTTGATCCCTGTGAGCAAAGGAAGTCCGATTACAGGTCTGACCATTACTGTTCCGTTAACTTGTGACTGGTTCCAGGCTCCGTTCAACCAGTAGAACTGTTTCCCTTTGTGAGGCGTATTTATGTCCAGTCCGGCATTAAGAAAAGTCTCTGATCTCTGTTTCCAGCCAACATAAAAAACACCATCGACAACAACACCCTGGGGAATATGATAGTTATAGAAACCGTTTATACGTGTTCCATTTTCAACTATCAGCTCTTCCCTGCTATAGATCACATTTCCCGGAAACCCGTTGTTATCATCCCATACCTGGATATCGAATGCCCTCTTATTAGCGTCCAGGTAACTGTCGTTAAAACTGATTGCAATGGCTCTTAATGTATCAGGCACAAATGAAGTGAAGCGATATGCGAACATAGCGTTCCTTGAGCCGAGTCCGTTAATCCCATATCCTCCCTCTGACGAGCCGTCATCAAATGCAAAGTAATTCCTGAATGCCTGGTAATATATGATAGTATCATTGCTTTTCGGGTCAAATTCATCGGTTTTCAGGGAACAGGTAATCCTGAAAAGGGCTGAATCAGGATTATCAGTGTTGAAAGTATAAATAAGATTAGCGTTGTAATCGACATCAGTGTCAGGCTGAACATTCGTGGCGCCTGCCGAAAAAGAATGCGATTGCATGTTTTTATGAACATCCCATATTTCGAAATTCCTTGTCACATTACGCACTATCGCATCATTGTTCCTGTAATGAACCGGTATTGAAGATCCCATTTCCTGCAGGTATACCTGTCTGAACTGCTTCCAGGGCATGGCTTCGTATCTCTTAAGCACGGACCTTACAGGTAAAGTAAAACCAATATCCTTATACAAAGTGTCGGCCTCATTTCTTCCGGTGTTAAGCAGTATGTAATCCAGATTCCAGATGTCGCTGTTCCCTATCATCGAAGGATCCGAAAGATTTTTACTGAGACTCACATAATTCAGGAATCTGAATCTGAATCCTCTTTTCAACCATCTGGAACTGGTTACAGGAATGATAATATTTTTAAATCCCCTTATCTCAGTACCGCCGGTTCTCCAGACTGAGTACCAGGTTGTATCGCCGGGTGAGTAAAACTGAAGAACAAGGCTGTCTGACGGTTCAGGTGAATCTGACAGCCCGCCGGCTTCATAAAGGAAGCTGAACCATATATTTGATGAAGACGGGTAAGCGAGATTAATTGGTTTTGATGTCAGTCTGTCAGCCCTGAAACCGGCAGGTGTTGATGTCTCATACAGCCTTCCGCGATAATCGAGAGCATCGAATGTGGCTATACCTTTGGTAATCTGTTTTCCGGAATATGTGTTATTAATGAAAACATCATTGTCATCCCATTTTTGTAGATTGGGGTAAATCGAATTCCCTGAAAAATCATCGAAGAAAGGAAGTGCGGCAGTATCTGCACTGATTCCCTTTGTTAAACCTTTTTTTACCGGGGATTCAATTATCAAAGGATTGGTCTGCAAACCCGTAACTACTTCCTGACTGAATAAGATTGCCGGGAATAAAAGAAATACTGAGAGATATAGGATTGTTCTTTTCGACATTTACTCCCTTAAGCTTGATATAATATCTGAGGATATTGTATCTGTAACTGCAGTAGTGGAATCTGAACGAATCTTTGCCGGATCGGTTGTCAGCCAAAGGTAAATATCTGAACCGAGCGGCATAGTTGAACCTTCCATGAATTCGGGATTCTGTTTGAAGACAACAGCATTCAGACTGTCGCTGCCGGTTTTAATTGTATTATCATAAATATAGGTGCCAAGGACGAGAGATGATTCCATTATCCTGTTCTTAGCCTGGTTTAGTTTCATTCCCAGAAGATTTGGAATGGATGTTCGCTGAGCACTTAATCCCTTTCCAAGTACAAGGTCAATCACAGAACCCTTTTGAATGGAATCACCTGGTTGTACCGGGCGACCATTATACCGCTGCTCCAGGACAAAATCAACTGACAGGTCGGGTTTGTATCTTCTCTGACCCATTTCGAGCCCGACGCCTTCAAGTACTTTTGATGCCTGCCTCAGTGACAGATCTACAAGGTTGGGCATCGCCACCATCTCGGGCCTGAATGCGTTTATAGTCACAGTAATGTTTCTCCATTTCTTCACCCTGAAACCAGGTCTCGGATTTTGTTCTGCAACAGATCCTTTTGGCACCTGGCTCGTATAGATGGAATCAATTACCTGGAACCTCAGCTTGCTCTTGCGGGCGAGAGCCTGAGCCTGTTCCATATCCAGGGCGTAGAAGTCAGGCACCGGCCTTGACTGCCCATGCCTTGTATAGAAATTAAGCCAGATCAGCAGAAGCATAAGCAGCCCCACAGCTATTACAACAGCCAGGCCAAGGTTTTTAAAGAATATCTTACTGAATACAAAATTTTTAAGGCTCATAAGGGTTTTCCGGCATTCATTAATAACGTAAAGGTACTTATAAAAATTTTACGGGATCACCATTCTTTAATGGCTTTATAAAGCGAATCCCGCTCTACGGGAATATACCCTGCATCTCTTATAAGTCTGCAGATGTCAGAAGTTGTCATTGACGGTTTTTCTTCAGCTCCGGCCATTGTATATATCCTTGTTGTATCATCGATAGTTCCATCCATATCGTCAGCTCCGAATGCAAGCGATATCCGGGCGCCTTCCTTGCCGATCATAGGCCAGTAAGCTTTTACATGCGGAAAATTGTCAAGGTATATCCTCGATACTGCATAATTGCGAAGGTCTTCTATCAGGCTGACTTCTCCAAGATCCGACATGCTGTTATTCTCCTTCCTGTACTTCAGCGGAATGAAAGCATTAAACCCTCTTGTGATGTCCTGAAGATGTCTCAGCCTTTCAAGGTGATCTATCCTGTGCGTGTATTTTTCTATATGGCCGTAAAGCATTGTTGCATTGGAGGCAATACCTGCTTTGTGGGCTATTTTGTGTATCTCAAGCCATTTTTTCGATGAGGTTTTTTCGGGACAGATTATTCCTCTCAGCTCCTCGTCGAATATTTCAGCTCCACCTCCTGGTATAGAATCAAGTCCGCAGTATTTAAGATATCTGATACCTTCATCGGGTGAAAGGCTCGCACGATCTATCATATAATCAAGCTCGATTGCCGAGAAGGCTTTTACATGTAAGCCGGGACGGTGAGACTTGATCTTCCTTATGAGGTCGCCCCAGTAGTACAAATCGTATGATGGATGAACCCCTCCGACAATATGTACCTCGGTTACCGGCTTGTCATCAAATCCTTTCACTATCTCTAACATTTCTTCGATGCTGTATTCCCAGCTTTCCGGGTCGCCTTCCCGTTTATGATACGAGCAGAACCTGCAATTATATATGCATTTGTTTGTAGGTTCGATATGAAAGTTATGGTTGAAGTATGCCCTGTTCCCGTTATGCCTGTTCCTTACTATTGTGGCAAGCATCCCAAGAAGGGATAGTGATGCATCCTTGAATAGAGTGAGTCCTTCGCCGGGAGTAATCCTCTGATTACCGGAAATTTTTTCAGCAATTGGTTTTAAGCTTTGATCTTTGATCTGATCCAGGAGAGTATTCATATGGTGTAAAGATACGAATTCAGGAAACAAAAAAGGTGCCTCGAAAGCACCTTCAGCAACCGTTTTCCAATGATTATTAAGCTTTAAGCTTCAGCTGTGGTGAAACAGAAAGTCTCTTCCTTCCCTTAGCCCTGCGTGCAGCAAGAACTCTTCTTCCATTCGGGGTCGACATTCTTTCCCTGAAACCATGCTTATTCGCTCTCTTTCTTCTCGATGGCTGAAATGTCCTTTTCATCTTATTGAATTATATTTAGTCTAACTTCCTGTTTTGAGACTGCAAATGTAGTACTTTTTTGAAATATTAAAACCTCTCTGCTGAATTTTTTAAAAAAATCAAAGAGGCAGATACACAATCTTTTTGGTTTCGAAGTACGGCTCATCGAAAAAATCACCGATGTTTATTATCTGAACTGCTGACTGGTATTGCCCAAGTTCGTCAGTGAGATCCCCGCCCTTAAGACAAATAATCCCACTTTCAGTAATATCTTTTTCGCGTTTTCTCACGTTTTTCCCCGTGAGTTTAACGAATTGTGTAAATCCGGTGACTGCTCTTGAAATTACAAAATCATAGATCCCTTTTTCGTCTTCGATTCTTTTGTTCAGTGGAATCACGTTTCTGAGCTCCGATTCCTCAGAAACAGCTTTAACAACCTTGATCTTCTTCCCGATAGAGTCGAGGAGGAAGAATTCAGATTCGGGGAAAACGATTGCAAGCGGTAAACCCGGAAAACCACCACCCGTGCCAACATCGAGAACACTAATTCCTTCCCTGAACCGGAAAGTCTTTGCTATTGCCAGGGAATGCAATACATGATGGACATTGAAATTATCCATGTCCTTTCTTGAGATAACATTTATCATTGAGTTCCACCTGGAATAAATTTCCTCAAGGTGAAGGAGTTGGCTGACCTGCTTATCTGTGAGATCCGGAAAATATTTCAGGAGAATTTCCTGCATGCTACCTGTTTCCTGTCTTAATCAGTATATTGTACAACAACATCTTGGCACGATAGAGCTGTGCTTTAACAGTTCCGATAGGCAGATTAAGCTCCGATGAGATTTCCTCATAGGAATACTCTTTATAATACTTGAGCTCGATCAATGCTTTATACCTGGGTTTCAACTGGCCGACTATCTCCTGGAGTGCACTTATTTTCTGATGATTGATTAGTGTTTCTTCCGGATCGGGCAGATCTGACTGGATGTTTATGGTAACGTTATCGAGACTCTCCTGCGTGTGGTCAAGGGGAGAGGGAGAGAACTGTTTCTTTCTTATGAAATCAACACAATTGTTTGATGCTATTTTAAACAGCCATGTGCTGAAGGCGTATTTCGGCGTATACATTTCAATATTTCTGAATGCTTTTCCGAATGCCTCAATAGTCAGGTCCTCCGCATCGTAAGGATTATTAACCATCTTCAGGAGCATGTAATAAATTGAATCCCAGTACCTGTTCATAAGGCTGGCGAATGCTTTTTCATCTCTGCGTTTTGCCTGATTTACTAACAGGAGGTCGCTTTTCGCTTTGTCCGACAGATCATTTATGTGCTCCATTGGTTTCTGCCCCGGGCTTTTCCTTTACTTAAATACAAAACTCCGTTTATCAGAGGGGAAAAGATATCAAAAAATAATGAGTATCCAACAAGCCCGGGTTCATCAAGTTTTTTTTGTACCAGAGGAAACACAATCGTCTGTGTAAGCAGTCTCGAACCAAATATTGCGAGAGCTTCAATCCATAAGAATTTAAATGAGACCAGAACAATGAGAGATAAATAAAAGGTCACTCTCGATAATGGTTCAATTACCAGGAGCAACTGGTCCCTTGACTTATAAAACTGGGCAGTGGTAAGATGCCGCTTCTTCTGTTTCATCCATTCCTCGAATGTTTCTGAGGGAACAGAACGCGTTATGGAGTTATGACTGAATTCGACACCTGTTGTTTCAGGACGGGCATTGTTGTTAATAAAAAGGTCATCATCGCCGGATATGAGGCTGCTGTGATATCCATATCCCCTGTTTTTGAAAAACTCCTCCTTCCTGTATGCCATATTCCTGCCAACTCCCATATATGGTATTCCCCTGATTGCCATCCCAAGATATTGCATTGCAATAAAAACAGTGTCATATCGGATGTAGGCATTCAGAAATCCTTTCGTTCTGATGTAACCTCCATAGCCAAGAACATAACTGGTTTTTTCATCGAAGTTTGAGGCAATCCCTTTGAGCCACTGATCTGAGTCAGGTTTGCAGTCGGCATCAGTAAACACAAGAATATCATTTTTAGAGGCTTTAATGCCTATAAACTGAGCCAGCTTCTTACTGTGGGTGAATTTGGGATCCTTGTTGATTGTTGAAACCCTGAGCCGCGGGTACCTGGAGAGATATTCGCCAAGGACATTATAGGTATTATCCTCCGAACAATCATTAACAACGATCACCTCATAGTCAGGATAATCCTGTGTGAGAACCGACGGCAGGAATTCGCGGAGGTTCTCTGCTTCATTTCTTGCGCAAATGATCACCGAAACCGGACCTGGTTCAAAAGCTCCTGCCTTTGATTTATGGAGATAGACTGCCAGGTAATAATAGTAATAATAAAAAAGCTGAATTGCTGTTGAAATTATGAATATCAGGAATATCCCAAAGAGAATCCGGTCCCCCATTTACACATCCTTTTGAAGTGGCAATATTAATAAGATAAATCGGAAAAAATTCGTATTGTTGAAAAGTTCCGCGACTAAAACAATCCGGAAATAAACCATTTTCCTAGTCTCAAAGCTTAATTCCGGCTTTCTGTATTATAACTTAAAAAAACTACCTTTGTGCTCGAAAAAAATGAGGTGAATGTTCACGATCGAGGGAAAAGATAAGGAAACAAATGCACGCGCCGGAAGGATATTTACCGAACATGGAGAGATTCCTACTCCGATATTCATGCCTGTGGGCACTGGGGGAACCGTAAAAGGCATTCTTCAGCGTGACCTCGAAGGGGACATCAACGCCAGGATAATTCTAGGGAATACATATCATCTTTATCTCAGGCCCGGGACAGAGATTATAAAAGCTGCCGGCGGGCTGCACAGGTTCATGTCATGGGAAAGGCCGATTCTCACTGATAGCGGCGGCTTCCAGGTTTTTTCCCTTGCTGAGAACAGGAAGCTTTCTGATGAAGGAGCCGTTTTCAAATCACATATAGACGGCTCACGGCATATCTTTACCCCGGAAAATACAGTTGACATACAGCGCGCTATCGGGGCTGACATTATAATGGCTCTCGATGAATGCACTCCCTGGCCCTGCGAATACAGTTATGCAAAAAAATCACTTGTCCTTACGCATCACTGGCTCGACAGGGCAATTACCCGCTTCAATGAAACAGAACCATTATATGGTAAGAAGCAGTTCCTGTTTCCGATTGTCCAGGGAAGCACATTTGACGATCTGAGGAGGATATCAGCAGAGAAGGTGGCATCATGTGAGATGGAAGGAAATGCCATCGGTGGACTATCTGTCGGTGAACCTGCTGAAGAGATGTACCGCATTGTCGAGATTGTCAATGAGATACTTCCTTCAGATAAACCTCGTTATCTGATGGGTGTCGGCACACCTGCCAACCTTCTGGAAGCAATTTCACGGGGTATTGACATGTTCGACTGTGTGATGCCGACACGTAACGGCCGTAACGGAATGTTATTCACGGGGGAAGGTACAATCAACATCAGGAACAATAAATGGTGTGATGACCTTACGCCAATCGACCCTGATGGCGCTGCTGAAGTAAGCCGGAGGTTTTCGAAAGCTTACCTGAGGCATCTCGTAATGTCGGGTGAGAACCTGGGAGCCCAGATTGCCAGTATTCATAATCTGGCATTTTATTTGAAACTTGTTGGTGAAGCAAGAAAAAAGATACTTGAAGGTGAATTTGGCAAATGGAAAAACAGCATGGTGAAAAAGCTTTCAGAACGTCTGTAAATTTCTGAAGGTCGGGATTATTGACAGGTATATCATCAGGAAGTTCCTGGGAACTTTCTTCTTTTCCCTTGTTCTTATCCTGACAATCGCAGTTGTGTTTGACTTCGCTGAGAAAATCGACAACTTCATGGCCAATGAGGCGCCCGTCAAGGCAGTTATTGTTGATTACTATTTCAATTTCATCCCGTATTTTGCAACGCTTTTTGCACCGTTGTTCGTCTTCATATCCGTGATATTTTTCACATCAAAGATGGCCATAAACACTGAGATCATCGCCATCCTGAACAGCGGAATGAGCTTCAGGAGAATGATGTGGCCATATCTCATCTCCGCAATTGTGATTGTTATTTTTACATTCTCGCTGACGAATTTTGTAATACCGAAATCAAACCTGAAACGGATCGAGTTTGAAGACAAATACTACAAACCTGCAAACAGGAGACAGGCCCAGGACAATATTCACAGACAACTGGCTCCCAATGTGTTCATGTACATGGGATCATACAGTCCGCTTAGCAATAGGGGCCAGAATTTCACGATCGATCAGTTTGATGACAGCGGTAAGCTTGTATCTAAACTATCAGCATTTACAGTCATTTATGACACTGCCCTGAAAAAATGGACCGCCCTGAATTATTTTATAAGGGAAGTCAAAGACGACAGGGAAGTAATTACCCGTGGCGAACGGATCGATACAACACTTCTCATCTCTCCGCAGGATCTGGCTAAAGATCCGGGACTTGTCGGAACAATGAGTTATAATCAGCTCAATAACTATATTGATCTTCTTAGGCTGCAGGGCTCAGAAGAGCTGAAGTTCTTCCTGATCGAAAAACACAGAAGATTTGCTAATCCTTTCGCTGTCTTCATCCTTTCATTAATTGGTGTGTCGCTTTCATCGCGTAAGATCCGGGGAGGGATCGGGATGAACATTGGAATAGGTCTTACTCTCAGCTTCTCTTATATCCTCTTTCTGCAGTTTTCATCGCAATTCAGCCTTAAGGGCAATCTCGGGCCCATGCTTGCGATGTGGATACCTAATATTCTTTACACTGTCGTTGCCCTGGTGCTTTATAAGCTGGCCCCGAAATAATAACATAAATCATAGTATAGTTCGAAAATTGTGCCCTTTTTTGAAAAAAATTTCATTATGGCTACAGACAAAAAAATCCGTGAACTTCAGGAAAAGCGTGCAAAGCTCCTCCTGGGCGGTGGAACAGAAGCAATTGAAAAGCAAAAAGCCATGGGCAAACAGACAGCCCGTGAAAGAATAATGTCTTTGCTTGATGAAGACTCCTTCAGTGAATACGACCTGTTTATTGAGCATGATGCACGCGATTTCGGCATGGACAAAAAATCGCTTCCAAGCGATGGAGTTTTGATAGGAACCGGTACAATTTACGGCGCCCCGGTGGCAATTTTTGCCCAGGATTTTACTGTAGCCGGCGGTTCGCTTGGACTGATGCATTCAAGAAAGATCACCAAGATAATGGATCACGCATTGAAAATGAGAATACCCTTAATAGGTGTCAATGATTCCGGAGGTGCCAGGATACAGGAGGGTGTCAATTCGCTTGCAGGCTATGGTGAGATATTCTTCAGGAACACGATCTCAAGCGGCGTCATCCCGCAGATTTCCGTTATTCTGGGTCCCTGTGCCGGCGGAGCCGTTTATTCGCCCGCCCTCACTGATTTTGTTTTCGTTGTTGATAACATCTCCAAAATGTTCATCACCGGCCCTGAAGTTATAAAGACTGTACTGGGTGAAGAGATATCAATGGAGGACCTCGGAGGAGCAAGGGTCCACAGTCAGATCACCGGGAATGCTCATTTCTTTGCGAAGAGCGAGGAGGAATGTTTTGAACAGATCAAGAAGCTGATAACCTTTATTCCCTGGAATAACGACAGAAAAGCAAGAGCTTTTGAAACAAAAGAACCAAAACGTGAATACAATATAAATAAAATAGTTCCCGAAGATCCGACTCTTCCATACGATGTGAAAGATGTGATCCGGGCCGTATGCGACGATTCTGATTTCTTCGAGATCATGGAAAATTATGCCCGCAATATGGTAATCGGCTTTGGAAGAATGGGAGGGAGGACGGCAGGTTTCGTTGCCAACCAGCCATACGAGATGGCAGGTGTGCTGGATGTCGATTCATCTGATAAAGCTGCCAGGTTCATCCGCTATTGCGATGCATTCAATATTCCCATTATCACCTTTGTTGACCTTCCCGGCTATCTTCCCGGCGTTGACCAGGAACATGCAGGCGTGATCCGCCATGGCGCAAAGGTGTTGTATGCCTATAGTGAAGCCACTGTGCCCAAGCTTACGGTGATCCTCAGAAAAGCATACGGTGGTGGTTATATTGCCATGGGCTCAAGGCACCTGCGGGCTGATTTCGTCTTCGCATGGCCATCTGCAGAAATAGCCGTCATGGGTCCTGAAGGCGCTGCAAACATCATCTTCAGGAAAGAGATAACCACTTCATCTGATCCTGATGCAACACGTAAACAGAAAGTGGAGGAATACAAGACCAAGTTCGCAAATCCATATGTTGCTGCTTCACGAGGATACGTGGATGCAGTCATTGAGCCTGCTGAGACAAGAAAATTCCTGCTTCACTCTCTCGATATATCCGAGAACAAAGACGTGCAGATGCCTAAGAAGAAACATGGACTTCCTCCTTTTTAACAGGTAAAAACCGATTATATGGATGCAGAAAGAAAACAAGGCTACCTGAATATCGATTCAAGCCTGTACAAAACAAAGCTGAGCAGAAAATTTGAAAACAGGAAAAGTTATATTCCTGCCAACCCCAAACAGATAATGAGCTACATACCGGGTGTGGTCCTCGAGGTTTTGGTTTCACCGGGCATGGAGGTAAAGATCGGACAGGACCTGATGATAGTCGATGCGATGAAGATGAAGAACAGGATCAAATGCGCTCTCGATGGCAGGATCAAGTCACTGGCCGTTACACCCGGAACCAAAGTCGGAAAAGGAACCTTACTGGTCGAACTGGAATAGATTATATTATAATATAAAATATAATATAATAAATAATATATATTATTGCGAAGGTCGCTTCGACTTCGCTCAGCGACCAGTCAAAGTAAGAGGTCACTGAGCGGAGCCGAATTAAAAGGTCACTGAGCGGAGCCGAAGTGACCTCAGCCGACTCAGATAAAACCTTCATAAACAACGTAGCTCTTAAATTCAGGAGGTAATTCAGGTTTTTTCCTGAAAATGCCGAAGACGCTCGATCCGCTTCCTGACATCAGGCTGAAGAGAGCCCCTGAATCATAAAGAGAATCTTTTATCTCACGAATTACCGGGTGTTTTTTCATTGCAAAATCCTCAAAATCATTCATTATTACATCTTTCCACTTTTCCACAGGTAAATTCACAAGCTCCTTGAGTGATGTTGAAGGTTTTGATGGAACACAGTTTCCATAAGCCTCCTTTGTGCTTATTTGCACACCAGGGTTTAACAGAACAATATAATCCCCTTTCAGAAAATCAGGAACCGGATTTAACACCTCACCTCTTCCTGTTGCAAATGCAGGAACATTATCGATAAAGAAAGGACAATCACTTCCAATTCCGAGAGCCATTTTCCTGAGCTCTTCATCGGAGATTCCAAGTGAAAAGAACCTGTTTACAGCTTTCATTATACAGGATGCATCTGCAGATCCTCCGCCCAGGCCGGCTCCTGCAGGAATAGCCTTATGAAGATGTATCCTTGTCACAGGGAAGTTATGTTTTTCGCGTAGCATGCAAATGGCTTTCATTACCAGGTTATCCATCGGAGATGAACCCGTATCTGTTCCGGTAACGGAAATCTGATCTTCGCTGTAATCCTGATCTGCCGGTACAAATTCAAGAGCATCGTATAGTTTTACGGGATAGAATACGGTCTCGATATCATGATATCCATCGGGACGCCTGGCGATGATCCTGAGACCAATATTGATCTTTGCATTAGGGAAAACGACCATCCTCGACTTATTTTCGTATAAAAATACCATATGCAACCGGATAAATTGTCATTAACTTCTCTATTACCTTTTCAACAAGTTCTTAACAAAACATCGTTCGTAATAATATATAAAGGAAAGTTGCAAGTCATTAATGGTAAATAATACCTTTGGTATCAGCCGGATATTTTCCTGCTTCTATTTTTACTAACCTGACTAACAGTTATTTACGTTAATGGCCAGACAAAGAAACAATGCTCCTTCCACAATTGGTTCTCTTCCTGATTTCGGCAAAGTCCCGCCACAGGCTAATGATATGGAGGAGGCGGTTCTCGGAGCAATCATGCTTGAAAAAGAGGCTGCTATTACTGTTCTCGACATCCTTAAAGCCGAAAGTTTTTACCGTGAAGCGCATCAGAAAATATTCAAGGCTATCTTCGATCTCAATACAAGAGAACACCCGGTTGATCTTTACACGGTGACCGAGGAGCTACGGGCACATGGTGAGCTCGACAGTGTCGGCGGACCCGTATATCTGACACAGCTCACCTCAAAGATTGTTTCAGCCGCGAACGTAGATTACCATGCCAGGATTGTACAGCAAAAATACATACAAAGGGAGCTTATAAGGGTTTCCACAGAAATTCAGACCCGGTCGTTTGACGATACATATGATGTAACCGAGCTGCTTGATTTCTCAGAGAATGCACTTTTCCAGATTGCTGAAGGAAACATCAAAAGGGAGATTTCACCCATCAACATTGTAATCAAGGATGCCATCAGGGAAATTGAAGAAGCCGGGAAGAGAGAGGATGCGATGGTCGGAACTCCAACAGGTTTCACCAAGCTCGACAGGCTCACTTCAGGCTGGCAGAAAGCAGACCTGGTTATCATTGCTGCCCGTCCGTCAATGGGGAAGACTGCATTTGCATTGTCGATGGCAAGGAACATGGCTGTTGACCACAACCGGCATGTTGCAATCTTTTCCTGTGAAATGTCGTCGGTTCAGCTTGTAAACAGGCTTATCGTGGCAGAAACTGATATACCGGGCGACAAGATAAGGAACGGAAGGCTTAATGAAGAGGAATGGAAGCAGCTCGATTCAAGGATCAAGAAGCTTGTGCAGGCTCCTATCTTCATAGATGATACTCCTGCCATCTCGATTTTTGAGCTTCGGGCTAAATGCCGCCGGCTTATGGCTCAGCACAAGCTCGATGTAGTTATTGTGGATTACCTTCAGCTTATGTCGGGTCCTGATAACGCAGGCAGCCGTGAACAGGAAGTAAGTACCATATCAAGATCGTTAAAAAGTATCGCCAAGGAGCTCAATGTTCCCATACTGGCGCTTTCACAGCTTAACAGGTCGGTCGAGATGAGGGGTGGAACAAAACGGCCACTTCTTTCCGACCTCCGTGAGTCGGGTGCAATAGAACAGGATGCCGATATGGTCGTGTTCATTCATCGCCAGGAAAAATTCGGCATACCAACATTTGAAGACGGATCTTCAACCAAGGGTATTGCTGAGATCATCCTGGCAAAGAACCGTAACGGACCTGTTGATGATGTCAGGATCAGGTTCCGGGAGGAAAGGGCTCAGTTTGTCGATCTCGATGATTTTGATACCGAAGGCATGGACATGGCGGGAGCTCCAAGCATTACACTTGGCTCAAAGATGAATCACGATAACCTCAGAAAACTCGGCGGAGGCTTCGATGATGAAACCGAATTCCGGGATGAGCCGCCATTCGCTTAATTTGAAAATTAGTCAATTTGAAAATTAGTCAATTTGAAAATTAGTCAATTTGAAAATTTGAAAATTGAAATCCATCTTATCAATAAAATTTCCACATTACCACATTTTCAAATTAGCACATTACACATTTTCAAATTAGCACATTAGCACATTTTCAAATTAGCACATTACCACATTTTCAAATTAGCACATTACCACATTTTCAAATTAGCACATTAGCACATTTTCAAATTATCACATTAGCACATTTTCAAATTATCACATTAGCACATTTTCAAATTAATTGAATTTCAATGTTAAAGATACTCCCGCGCTCTTGTAGCTGAAATTCTGAAACCCGACATATACTCCCATTTCTGCGAGGAAGAATATCTCGCTTATGCTATAGCCAAGCTCATAATAATGAGGATGGTTAACCGAGCCGAGATAGGAGAGGCTCAGGTTCTCCCTCATCAGGGTATTGGAGAGGAATGGCAGATATTTCAAGGCGAGATAAGGAGTAGTATATTTCACATGTGCCTGCACAAAGAATTCCGGTGTGCTTAATGAATAGAACTCAGGTAACATGAAAGCATCATGGTAATCGTTCAGCAATACCGGTAGAGGTTGTGAATTGACGTGGTAGAAATCGTAGAATGTGACATACTTCTTATTCAGAAAACCACCTGTTCTCAGCCTCCATCTTATCTCGCTGAAAGCAGCAATATCTTTTCTTTTGCCCACTTCAAACCTGAACATATCATATTGCCTTACCGGGTTGGTCATTTCGCTGAATTCATTAAAGCCATGACGCCAGGTGAATGTGAGAGTAGGCCAGTCGGAACCCTGCGGGATCTTGTTCTTGCCTTCAACCCTGTAACGCTGGAACGGGGTCCAGTTAATTACAGTATTGACTGCAGCGTGTCTCATGTCTCTGATACCGTGAAGAAAGGTTGTCTCGAGGACAAGATATTCATTCGCAGGTATATTTTCAGTGTAGGCTGTTGCTGGTTTGAATATAGAGAAACTGGTAGTGTTCTCAAGCATGCTTCTGTTTTCGTATGTTCCTGAGATATCTATGGATAATCCTGGTGTTATCCTCGTCTGGTAACCA
Source organism: uncultured Bacteroidota bacterium (assembly GCA_963744745.1). Taxonomy (GTDB): domain Bacteria; phylum Bacteroidota; class Bacteroidia; order Bacteroidales; family VadinHA17; genus LD21. The sequence continues at coordinate 283,154 of CAVUVD010000019.1, forward strand.
AGAATATAGTATTCAGATTCATAGAGTTTCAGGTAATTCCTCCTCAGCAGGAGGGAGAGGCTCATATTCAGAAAGAGATTGATTCCACCGCCTGTATTGAAATCAACGCTCGCCTCACCGGCCCTGGCATAAATACGGCTTCCGGTATTCCGGTTTAATACAAAGCCCGAGTTCACTTTCCAGATAAGCTTTTCCCTGCTGAATGCCCATTTTATCTCCGGGTTGATATTAAAACCATGCTTTTCCCAGTTCTTGCTGAAGCCGAAATCAATACCGTAAACAAAACCATCAACTGTATTGAATGTAAAGTTATTAAGATCAGCAAGTCCTCCGAACCTCAGGGTTGTCCCTGATGTATCGCGCCAGGTATACCCGGTAGCGATATGCCCCATTGTTCTGAGGAATTTATTTGGTTTCTTCTTCTGTTCTTCCTGTTTACCGGCAGGAAGGCTATCCTGCTCTGTTTTCCTGATATCGTTCGATGATTTCAGGCTGTCGCTTACCTTTATTGCTTTCATCTCCACTTCCGAAAGAGGTATCGGCCTTACTCCGGCCCAGTAGGCACTATCTTTTTTTCCTGCGCCTTTCTCTACTTTCTGGATCGTGTTATCGGTGACTTCAAGACTTTTTTTAACGCTGTCGTTTATTGTTTTTTCCGATTTCTTTTCCATCAGCCTCGATAACTTGACCATGTCACGGTTGTTCAGCTCGTCTTTTGAGAGAATTTTATTGATCTGCTCTTCTGTTTTTGAGATTGCAGCCGTATCAGGGATATTCTTCTTCGCAGCGTTATAGTTAACGGTTATTGTCTCGGGTTTTTTAAGGGCCAGGTTAGGCTTCACATCGAGGTATTTGACAGAGCTGCCGTAAAAAGCGTCTGCCTGCACTCCCACGATTGAAATGTTCACGTCGAATTTGTGGCTTACAGGCATCCAGATGTCATCCTGGACAGGGGCATATAATTGCTGGACCCTTATTTTCCCGGCAAGATTCTCATTCACCAGGTCAACGCTGTGCAGGCACCACAGGTCTTCTATAATGTAGATTATACCTTCGAAAAGCTGCTGACTTTTGCGTTTTGGAGTTACCTGGATCTTATTTATAGTATACTCACCCTGAATCGAGAGTCCAATGTATTTGAAGTTGTAATGACCGAAAGCCGCAGGTGACAGAGGAGAAATTGCAAGTTCGGCAATCTCCGGTTCATAAAAGCTTGCCTGGATAAATTCCATTGGCGAGATCTCATTCCCTTCTGCAGGAAAAGTGGAATTAAGTGAGATAACCTTCTGAAAATATTTGTCGGGAGCCGTAAACTCAATTTCATTATACGATTCCATGAAGAAAGTGTCTCCCTTTTTAAGCTTCACTTCCTTGCCATCTCTACCCTGCTGAACTGTCATCTGCTTCTGCAGGATTTTGGGTATCCTGTTTATTACCAGGTTTCCCTTGAGATAAACTTCGGCCTTATAAGATTTTACATTATTAAGGTAATATGGAGCCATTCCAATCACCTTTCTCATTACAATATACGCAGGATCTTCCCCGGAGGCAGAGATTCTTACTTCGGGTATCTGGTAGTATTGCAGGGGCAAAACAACATCTTTTGTATAGACCTGGCCTTTTTTCAGATCAAAATCAATTGAGATGAGCTCATAGCCCATGCTCTGGTAGGTAACCGTATAACTCCCTTCCTGTAACCTGATTTCATAATCCCCTTTGGTATTGGTTGTTGTTCCCTGTTTCAATTCCCTGATGTACACAGTAGCATAAGGAATGGGCTCACCCGATTGATTCTTGATGCTTCCTTTGATTGTCTGGGCATTAAGGCTTGGGTAAAATAATATCAGGAAAATTATTATAGAATAAGCATGCTTCATGTTAAAAGAGACGGATTGTATAATGTAAAGTTACAAAAAAGTTCACAGAATCATTCCTGATCCTCTTCCTCTTCATCCGTTGTACCATGTAATGGCAGCTTCTTTCCTGAGACAATAATTACTATTTCACCTTTCGGCGGTTTATTTTTATAAAACTCCGATAACGATCCCAGTGTGCCCCTGATATTCTCTTCATGGATCTTTGTAAGCTCCCTCGAAACGCTGGCTATACGATCAGATCCGAAAACTTCTGAAAGATCATCAAGCGTTCTTACAAGCCGGAAAGGCGACTCGTAGAAAACCATTGTCCTTTTTTCTTCAATCAACGCGGCAATCTTCTTATTCCTGCCTTTCTTCGGAGGAAGAAAACCTTCGAAACAAAACCTGTCACATGGAATCCCTGAATTGACAAGTGCCGGTACGAAGGCAGTGGGACCAGGCAGCGTCTCTACCTCAATACCCTTTTCGACACAGGTTCTTACAAGAAGAAATCCCGGGTCGGATATTCCGGGCGTCCCTGCATCTGATATCAGGGCAGTGACCTGCCCGTTTTGTATCTTTGAGCATACGGTTTCAACACTTTTATGTTCGTTGAAGGCATGATGAGATTGCAATTGGGTCCGGATATTAAAATGATCCAGCAGCTTTTTCGCGTTCCGTGTGTCTTCGGCGAGTATCAGATCGACACCTGAAAGTATTTCCACAGCACGGAAAGTGATATCTTTAAGATTACCGATTGGTGTCGGAACGATGTACAGTTTACTCATTTGAAGAAAGTTTTCTCTTTACAAGCTCGAGAAGCTGCCTTGATGCTGCATTCTCTTTTTTATCCTTTCTGTAACTGAGTAATATTTCTTTTGCTTCGCTGATATCAGCAGCATGTTCAAGCTTCGATATTGCTTCATTATAATTATCCCGGTCTCCTTCGAAAAGCTCTCTGATATAGTAGAATCTGTCATTTATTCCTATAGCATCGGAGATGTTTGTATAGCGCCTTCCGTGTGTATAGGAGAAATCATCAGCCTGTTTTTCACCGATCTGTTCGTTGAACCTGTTTGCGAGATGGCTGAATGTATCGGCTATTATCGGTGCGACAAAAGGTTTTTGATCAGGATGCTGAATATCAGGTTTCCCCGGGTCCTTTCGTTCATTCTCTGCATCAATTTCAAATCTTTCGTGAGATTTTTTATTCAGTTTTCAGGTCTGGCTCTATCCTGATGACAGGATCAGGTGAATGTGCTTTCTTTTCTTCCTGCGGCTGCTTCAAAAGTGAAATTACATCTCCTGCATTTTTTATCTTGGATTTGGCAAGCTCGATTTCAAGGATAGGTGCACCGTTTAGTTTTTTCAGATCATCCATAATCTCGCGTGCTTCATCGAGTTCCCTGATGATTAAATCAATCGTCGCATTGAAATCCATACGATTTGATATTAATAAAACGAACCATTTTCTTTATTTTGCAAAATTAATTATAATTCCACAAGACTTAACGGAAAACTTCAATTATCTGGTTATAACAGCTTAATGATGGACTTTCTTGAAAACACAAATGGGGCTGATTTCAGGCGTGGATCGGTTGAGGTTATTACCGGATCGATGTTCTCCGGCAAAACCGAAGAGCTGATAAGACGTATCAGGAGAGCACGGTTTGCCGGTCTTAAGGTGGAAATATTCAAGCCTTCAATTGATAACAGGTACTCAGAGATCCATGTTGTTTCACATGATGAAAAATCGATAGTGTCAACCCCAGTTGAAAATGCAGCTTCGATCCTGCTTTTATCCGGTGAAGCCGATGTGGTAGGGATCGATGAAGCACAATTCTTCGACAATTCGCTGGTCGGGGTATGTAACCGGCTGGCAGATGACGGGGTCAGGGTTATAATTGCCGGGCTCGACATGGATTTTATGGGTAATCCGTTCGGGCCTGTCCCTGCTCTCCTTGCAATTGCGGAAAGCATTACAAAAGTGCATGCAATATGCATGAGATGTGGAAACCTTGCACAATATTCATTCAGGAAATCTGAAGAGGAAAGCGTGGTTCTGCTTGGTGAAAAGAACCTTTATGAGCCATTGTGCAGGAAATGTTATAATAAAGCGTCAAAAAGGAAACAATGAAAATCAATACCCGGATCTTGCAGGAATAACGGGAGGAAAGCTGTACGGCCCACGTGATCTTGTTGTGACCGAGGTGATAACCGACAGCAGGCAGTCGTCCTATTCTGAAGGACTGGTATTTTTTGCCATTCGCGGGAAAAATCATGACGGACATCAGTTCATAATAAATCTTTATGAAAAGGGTGTAAGAGTCTTCGTTGTGGAGAAGCTCATCCAGGAAATAAAAGGTTACTCCGATGCATGTTTCATTGTTACATCAGACAGTGTAAAGGCATTGCAGAGGCTGGCTGCATTCACGAGGAAAGAATTTAAATCACCTGTGATTGCAGTTACCGGGAGTGCGGGTAAGACTGTTGTAAAAGAATGGCTCGCTGATATTCTCAGTCATTAAAATGCCTGTCCTCAGGAGTCCGAAGAGCTACAATTCGCAGATAGGTGTTCCGCTTTCGGTGCTCAGGCTGGATGAAAAATACAGAATTGCTGTTTTTGAAGCAGGCATTTCAATGCCGGGAGAGATGGAAAATCTTCAGAGGATAATTGAACCTGAGATTGGTGTAATTACAAACATAGGGGAAGCCCATAGTGAAAACTTTCCCGGTAATGAAGTAAAGGCATCAGAGAAGCTGAAGCTTTTTAAAAACGCTGGATCGATCATATACTGTTGCGATAATGAGATTATCAGGGAGCTTATTAACAGTAATGAACAGTTAAAGAAGAAAGATCTTTTTGGATGGTCTGTTTCCAACAGGGAAGCAAGGATTTTTGTCAGAAAAAATTCTGCACACGGGGGAAGGACAAATATGACAATAACATATAATGGAGTCTCCAGTGATTTCAGCATCCCTTTCTCTGACAGGGCTTCAGTTGAGAATGCAATAACAGTTGCAGGCACATGCCTGGCTATCGGGATAGAGCCGGAAACAATAAGAAAAGGATTGGCAGGACTGGCTTCGGTCGCCATGAGAATGGAGATGAAGAGCGGCATCAACAACTGCAGGCTGATCGAGGATTATTATAACTCTGATCCCGGTTCATTCTGGATGGCTGTGGAATTTCTCAAATCTCATAAGGGCAGGAAAGCCACCCTGATACTTTCAGATTTCATTCAAAGCGGCCGCGAGGAAACCGAGTTGTATGGAGAGGTAGCGCGGACTCGTGAAGAAAGCCGGTATATACCGGTTCATCGGTATCGGCAAGGCGCTGAAAAGAAACTTTGAGCTTTTTGATAAGTCATGCAGGTTCTTTGAAACCACTGATGACTTTACAAGGAGTTTTAACAGGAGTGAATTCCGCGATGAGATAATCCTTCTTAAAGGTGCAAGGATGTACGAATTCGAGAAGATAGCCCAGCTTCTCGAGGAACAGATCCACCAGACTGTGCTTGAAGTCAGCCTCGATGCCATCTCGCATAACATAAATGAATTCAGGAACCATTTAGATCCTGAAACAAAGATGATGGCAATGGTTAAAGCCTTTGCCTACGGGGCCGGCCCAGCAGAGATCGCTGGTCTCCTTGAATACCATCGTATCAGTTACCTGGCTGTGGCTTATGCAGACGAGGGAGTTGAGCTCAGGAATGCGGGTGTTACAATGCCGGTTATGGTCGTAAATCCCGATCCTGCTGCACTCGACCTGATGATCAGGTATTCACTTGAACCTGAGATATTCAGCTTCGAATCTTTTGAAAGATTTGTTACCGCAGCCTCTCGTCACGGGTTGATGCACTATCCTGTTCATATCAAGATCGATTCTGGCATGCACCGGCTTGGATTTATGCCTGAGGATGTCCCTTCCATTTGTGAGAAGATCAAGGCAACAGAGGTTATCAGGATCATTTCCGTGTTCTCTCATCTTGCAGGCAGCGAAGATCCGGCACTTGACAGGTTCACTCACAAACAGGCAGAAGTATTTGTGAGGGCAGCTGAAATGATAAGGGAAGCCACGGGTTACAATTTCCTGCGTCACATTCTTAATTCGGCAGGTATTGTGAGGTTTCCTCAGTACCAGTTTGAGATGGTTCGTCCGGGTATCGGAATGTACGGAGCAGGAAAAATAGAAGGGATTTCACTAAAACCCATCAGCCGTTTCAAGACAAGGATCTCGCAGATAAAAGCCGTCAGAGCAGGAGAGCCTGTGGGTTATGGTTGCGCTGATGTTTCTGATGAGGAGCGTGTGATAGCTATACTGCCGGTGGGTTATGCAGATGGTCTCAGGAGGCTATTGGGAAACAGGAGAGGCTGCCTGTTCATAAAGAACAGGAGAGTGCCCATTATCGGTAATATCTCGATGGACATGTGCATGGCGGATATTACCGGACTTGATGTTCAGACCGGTGATGAAGCAGAGATCTTCGGTGAAAATATTACTGTTGATGAAATAGCCGGACTCTGCGGAACGATTCCTTATGAGATACTCACATCCATCCCGCGAAGAGTGAAGAGGGTATTTTTCAGGGAATGAAAATCAAAAAACACGGAGACACGGAGAGCACGGAGGGACATAGAGTTACAGGTCATGCAGGTCTTGCAGATCTACAGTCAGTTAGTCTCTGTGTGTTCTCAGTGCCTCTGTGTTTAAAAAATATCAATACTTTGCAACAAGGGCATTCTCCGGCCAGCGCCGAATGCCTTGGATGATATCCTCAGGATTGGAGGTGTCTGGTACCGCTTATATTCATTATAGTTGATCATCCTGATTACATTGTATACAGTATCTCTGTCGGCGCCTTCCCTGATAATTGATTCAGGCGTCCTCTGCAATTCTATGTACTTGTACAGGATAGGATCGAGAACACTGTAATCGGGAAGAGAATCGGAATCGAACTGGTCAGGCCTGAGCTCTGCCGAAGGTAGTTTCTTTATGATGTTCACCGGTATTACCTCGGTGTCCCTGTTAATGTATCCTGCCAGTTTGTAGACATCCGTTTTGTATACATCGCCAATAACAGAAAGACCTCCCGCCATGTCGCCATACAATGTTCCATAACCCACAGCAGCCTCACTTTTATTTGAAGTATTCAGCAAGATGCATCCTGTTTTATTTGAAACAGCCATGAGCAGGGTAGCTCGTATCCTTGCCTGGATATTCTCTTCAGTAACATCCGGTGACATTCCGCTGAAAACAGGTTCAAGAACAGATTCAAAAGAGGTAAAAGGTTTTTCGATACTGATTATATCGTATTTTACTTTAAGCTTTTCGGCCAGCTCAACTGCATCTGTTACCGAATGGTCAGTTGAGTACCTTGAAGGCATCAGCAAAACCCTGACATTACTGTTACCAAGAGCTTCGGCAGCAATACACATCACAACTGCGGAATCTATCCCTCCGGAGAGTCCGAGTATGCAGCTTTTGAACCCGGTTTTCGAAAAATAGTCTTTAACACCGGTTATGAGAGCATCATGAATCAGCTTTATTGACTCTGGAGCCTTGAAGGAGTTTTTACCGGATGAGATTTCCTCAAGCGTATATGTCCTTAGAGTTTCGGTAAAGTAGGGCAGCCGGTCGGCTATCGCTCCTTCAGGATTGATTACCAACGAACCACCATCAAAAATGAGCTCGGTATTGGCTCCGGTCTGGTTTGCCATAATCAAGGGCAGCCCGTATCTGGCTGCTTTTGATCTGAATATAGATTCTTTTGCCTCGAGCCTGGTATAGGAAAATGGTGATGCTGATATGTTGATCAGAAGATCAGGTTTCTGTTTGAAAAGTTCATCGGCAGGAGATATCGTGTACAATCTTGATCTCTCGAATTCATTATCGAATGGTTGCTCATCCCACATATCCTCGCAAATTGTCACTGCCAGCTTTAATCCTTTGAAGTTTATGACATGAAAATTTCTCTCGGGCTCAAAATACCTGTATTCATCAAATATGTCATAAGTCGGAAGAAGAGCCTTGTTGGCTGTATCGATAATTTTTCCTTCAGAAAGCAGCAGGGCTGAATTCCAGAGCTTTTTCCCCTGCGGATTTTTATTCAGTGTGGGAGAACCTACAATGGCAGAAATCCCATGACAATGATTCGCAATTTCAATAACAGTTTTGTTGCACTTCTCTATGAAATCATACCGGTCCAGAAAATCGAGCGGTGGGTATCCGGGGACGCATAATTCTGAAAACACCACCAGGTCAGAACCATCCTTCTTTGCCTGACTGATAGCATTGCAAATCAGATCTTTATTTCTTTCAAAATCCCCGATTTTATAGTTGAGCTGGGCAACCGAGATTTTCATCGTTTCAGAAGTTAATACCCAGCCTGAAACTGAGGAGCTTATGTGTTACTTTGTCTTTTCGCTGGCGGTTGTTCTCTTTTGTCACGTCGAGAAAATTGTTTTCGAAATTCAGTCCGGCAACCAGGGCAGTGGAGCCCCCGAGTGAATATTCAATACCGGCAGTTATATGCCAGGACATGTTAAAGAACTTGAGCTCGCCTGTTGCATTTTCTCCGGAGATGTCGAGGGCAGGGATGTCAGCCTTTCCTCCGATATTGATCTTCGGATCAATTCCAACGTTCGCAAAATATGTCAGGTAACCTATTTCGTTTGTGTTGAATTTCAAACCAACAGGTATGGATAGATATTGAATTTTGTAGACAACAGTTTGCCCGGGAAGAACAACCGATTCGAAATTACTGAACTCGAGCCTGGTTGTGTCAGCGCTTTTCAGCTTTCCACCAGCACTGATTATATTAATACCTGTTGAGAATGCGTAGTTATCACCGAAATAATTATTGAAAACAAGTCCGAGATTGAAGCCGGGCCTTGCGCCATCATTTTTTACCTGGTGAACATCTGTTCCGAACCATGAGATCACCGGATCAAAGTGAAGGCCAAAGCCTATTTTTTGAGAATTGCCTGATTGGGCATCCATAATTATCGGGATCAGCAAAAGAACTATCGAGAACCTTAATCTCGGCAATGGACGGGGAGTTTTTTTCATAACTGGATTCATTTCAATTCTTCGTTGAAGTTCATTACTGCGAAGGTTTGAATAATTATCAAACGTAAAATTAATAAATATATGTAGAAGAAGTTATTAAATTTGTCTTCACCGGAATTGACCCTTATGAGATTCATAATAATTTCTCTTCTTATAATTTCTTTAATTGCAGGTTCCTCATGCAGGAGAGACCATTACAAGGTAAATACCTCATCAATTAATGTAAATATCGGGATAAAAAGGCTCGAAAAGGATATGTTCAGTATTAGTCCGGAGAAAATTGCTGAGTCTGTTCCGGTGTTAAGAGAGAAGTATAGCGGATTCCTCCAGTATTTCAGCTATGTGATCAAAACAGGAGATATTAATGAACCTTCATTTGGTGATATGCTTGTAAGGTTCTGCACCGACAGGCTGAATAATGAGGTTTATGATTCTGTAATGAAGGTATTCCCGGAAGTGTCTGGAATTGAAAACGGTCTGGAGGATGCTTTCAGACACTATATTTATTATTTCCCTGAAAGAAAAGTTCCTTCTGTTTATACATGTATTACCGGATTCAATTATAGTATAATTGCCAGCGACAGCATACTGGGCATCAGCCTTGACCGTTACCTGGGAGCTCACAGCCGGTACTACCCGCAGCTTGGGATTTACAGCTATATATCAGCAAGAATGACACCCCTGAATGTGGTTCCCGACTGCATGTATGGCTGGGCTGATTCCGAATGGATTTTTGATTCCACCGGATATGCGGTCGATAATGTTCTGTCCAGGATGATTCACTATGGGAAGCTGAAGTACTTTGAAAAATGCATGCTGCCCGATGAGCCTGACGAATTAATCTTTGGATTCCAACCGGCCAGATGGATTTCTGCAGGAACAATGAGCTCCAGATGTGGCAGCACCTCATCGAACACGATTTGCTTTTCAGCACTGAACAGTTCGAAATACGCAAGCTTACTGAAGATGCTCCTTTTACTTCATATTTTACAAACGAATCACCCGGAAGGGCCGCAAACTGGATTGGGTTCAGGATAATTGAATCTTATATGATGAAAAATCCGGGAGTAAAAATGGAAGAACTGATGAGGGAGACTGATATCCAGGGGCTGCTTCAGAAAGCAAAGTATACTCCGAAATAATACCCGGGCAGACACAGAGTTCACGGAGTTTATAAACAATTAAACCCGATGGCACTCTGTGTTCCGCGGGATTCCTCCGGATCAGATTGTCTGTGCGCTGACACTGACAACTGATCTGCATTCTTCAGCACATCTTCGGCATGATTCCATACAAACCCTGCAATGATCCATATGAATAGCATGTTTTTCACATTCATCACCGCAAGCGTCGCATATCTTGGCACACAGCAGGCTTATTTCGCTTGAGAATTCACTATCTGATGCAAGAGCTTTTGCAGTGAGCAGGCAAAAATCGGCACAATCCCTGTCGAGCTTGATGCATCTTACCAGTCCCTTCACGTTATCCTCATCCAGACAGGCATTCCCGCAATGAATGCAATCTGTTGCACATTGATACAGTGTATCAATTACCTTGGTGTATTGTTCATGGCTCATAAGCATTGATTTTAGTTCATAAATCTAACATCATGAACAAGATTTTGTTTTTCAGGGATCGTATTAATTACACTGAGTACCCGAATTGTCAAGTCTCTATCCCACCCATTGATTTTCTGGATTTTCTCAGTGCAACATTGCTGACTTGATGTTATTATAATAGCTCTTATTTGAGTTATTGTACCGCTATAATGGTTTTTAGCCGCAAAGTGAATATAACGAAAAGCGGACGCAAAGTTAGATGCTGAAAGCATAACCATATTTAAATTCTTAGAGAGGGCTTTACGACCATTACGGTTAATACGATAGGTATTACTTTTGATGCACTTTTGGAAGACGAAATGAGATAAATGTGTATAAATATGAGTTCACGCATGAGAGGGAAATTAAGTAGTTCAAGCCTGTTATCCTGGGCCGTCATATATCATATTAAAATGGCTCTAATCAGAGTTTTTGAACTTCTATTATGGTTTTTCAGCCACGAAGTGGCTGAATATGAATATCCCCGGATGTAATCCGGGGATAAAAACAAAACATATGTTAAAACCCTGAAAGGGTTTAATATATATTAAAATATACTATTATACGCGTTGTGCCGATTGGGAATTTTATAAACCATTTCTGCCGTATCACGAAATAGTCTCTAGCTAAATTACTCTCAGGAGTATAAGATCCATACTGCGCGACGATTAAGACCCCAGGCGTAATCCTGGCGTTATTCACTTTAAGCTCATTCAGAGCTTGTGAACTAAATCTCTCAGTTTCGTTATATGAACTCCGATTTAGTGATTTGAAACACGGATCATATCTTAATAAACAGATCCATTAAAATATATATTATAATATAATTAACAAAATCGATCTCGGATCAGGATTCAGACATTACTTTTTTGGCTTTCTTTTCGATTATTTTCCTGATTTTGGAATAGGATGTAGGCGGACCATTCCTGATTTCCTTATTGTCGACAAAGACAGCGTCGGCGATTCCCCATTCTCGCTGAACATCCTTATTAAGTGTATCGAATTCACGTATTTCGACCTGATCCTCAAAGCCGGCAATCGCTCTCTTGATTCTCTCATATACAATATTCTGAGCCTGGCACCATCCGTTCATAAACAGAGAAACATTCACCTTTCCCGGTGTGAGTTCCGGCAGTTTTTTCTTTTTAATACATGAAGGAGGTAATGCATCCGGCTGGAAAGGTTTCCAGAGAAGCCTGATGATCCCGTCTTTATCGGCAACCTTATAGCCTTGCTTCCTGAACCAGGAAGCTCTCATGAAAAAGGGAAGCCAGATGCCCCAGGCGGTAATGCCTTTGGCTCCGGCCATCCTTGCATCATCCTCTGCAGCTTTCAGGAGCGCTTTGCCGATTCCTTTTTTCTGATGGTTGCCGATCCCTTGTTTATGTCCGTGTACCCAGATGCAAAGAATTGAAAAAAGATCCTTCCCCTCGAATATTGAAACCTCAATAGGGAGATATTGTATCATCCCGCCGATTTGACCGTCAGTATCCTTTGCAAGCTTTACCCTGAGGCCTTTGTCTTTCATTACCCTGTACCAGCAGGTTTTGTGATCGCCAGCTTCCTTTATCTCATCTGACCAGTCTTCAAGACAGCAGAAGTAGGCGTTTTCATGTTCCTGATTCAGATCTAATATTTCCATGACTTTCAAGATAAGTTGTAATATAATTTATGAACAGTTCATGTCTAATAACTGAAGTTATATTATTCTGTAAAATCTTCAATAAAGTTAATTAATCCCGGAAAATGATGAGTGAAATTCAGTCATCATCTAGTAATTTTACAAAAACCACAATTCTTTGAGCGGCAATATTTTGATTACAGGTTTCTTCTCGCATGATGTACTCAATGTTACACCGAAGGAAGCTCTCCGGTTATGCGAGGAGCATGCCTGCCTGGTTGATTTACGGGAAGCATACATGAGTGATTTCAAGATGTTCGGAGTTAAGAACCTTGTTTATATTCCATTCAGCTCGCTGGTCTCTTCTTACGAACAGCTGCCAACCGAAATTCCGCTGATCTTTGCTGATGCAGTCGGGTTACACAGCAGGGAAGCTGTAAAGTTCATGATGGAACACGGTTATGAGAATGTTGCCAACCTGGCCGGAGGGATTGTTGACTGGGAAAGAGACGGACTTCCGGTTACTACTGATAAAAGCTTAAGGCTTACAGGCTCATGCATGTGCCAGCTAAAACCAAGGGAAAGAAAACACAACAAACAGGAAGAAAAAGGAGGTTGAAAGAACATTTATTTTCAAATCTGATATATTATGAATAAGAAAGAAAAAGCGCTGCATTACTTTAGAAATCAGTTCAACTGTTCCCAGGCAGTATTTACGGTATTCGGAACGGAAAACGGGCTCACTGAGGATCAATGCCTGAAAGCAGCCTGCGGCTTTGGCGGGGGAATGGGAAGGCAGCAGATCACCTGTGGCGCCGTTACGGGAGCAGTGATGGCTCTGGGGATGAAACATGGAAAAGCAATGGGTGATCCGGAAGAGAAAAAGGCTGAAACATACTCAAAAACAAGAGAGCTCTTTGCTGAATTCAAAAAGCTTAACGGGTCTGTTGTTTGCAAAGAGCTTCTGAATGGACTTGATATGAATGATCCTGAGGAAAATAAGAAGATTAAAGAACTGGGTCTCTTTGAAACTCTCTGCGAGAAGTATGTTGGCGATGCAGTAGAGATAACAAAAAAACTTATTTAACCACGATTTTGTTTCAGCAGCCTCTCCCAACACCTATAGAACACGGATGACACTGATGATTACGGATAGTCACTGATTTAATCCGTGTAAATCCGTTAAATCAGTGTCATCAGTGTGCTATTAATTTTCTGCAAGCTAATCTCTTCCAAGTACAAAAATTATCCAGGGAGCAACCTGCAATTCTGAGAGCCATGGATAAGGTTCATCCGGACGGCCAAGCGGCTTATATGTGACTTCCAGCTTGAGGCCGGATCTGTTAAATAACCTGTGATAATCGCCTACTTCCCAGAGGATATCTTCAACCGGCCTGCGATCCTCTACATCAAGCATTATATCATATACAAGATCTCCTGTTTTTGCCCGCCAGTTACCGGGAAAATCCCTTGTGGAGAATGATGCCCACTCATGGATGTACAGTTCGGGGGAGGAGTCGAGTAATATCATCTTCCCTGAAGGTTTCAGTAGATCCCTGAGCCCGGATAAGATGTTTGTACGGTTGTCCCAACCGGGAATATTATCAAATGTGAAGATTGACTGGATGAGATCAAATTCCGATTTTCCAAGATGGCTGTAATTACCATCCGCAACCAGCCGGTAATCGCCTTCTTTATCAAGATCCCCGGCTATCCGGAGCATTTCTTCCGATATGTCAATTCCTATTGCACTGAAACTGAGCTTTTTCAGGAATCTCGTTGAGCGGCCCGTTCCGCAGCCGAAATCGACTGCTTTTTTACCGGTGGTATGTCTTGAGATTATTTCAGGAAGATCCCTGTAAGCAAGATAATATGTATTCGGGAATTCCAGCTTCGCGTAAGATTCAGCGCGGAACTGGTTACTGTAGGTGTTCTCGAATTCTGAAGAAGTAGTACTCATATTGTCAGATTATTTAAATGCAAGAAAATCGCCGTCAATGATCATTACTTTTACACCATTTTCGGTGTTGGACCGGTGCGAACTCATATCATCTGTAACGACATAAGTCATTCCTTTGACAAGAGTGTACTTTTCCCCGTTCTCCAGTTCACTTATGAATTCGCCTTCAAGGCAATGCACTATATGACCTTTATGGCACCAGTGGTCAGCAAGGTACCCTTTTGAATATTCGACTATCCGGACCCTCAGGCCAGGAAATTGAATGGTCTGCCAGGTGGCCATGCCTGTTTCTCCTTTAAAATCAACTTTTGGAATTGAATCCCAGTCTATAATCCGGAACGGTATGTTGCTTTCTAGTGACATAAATTAATAATTAAAAAACAAGAAGAAGAAATAACAGTCCGATTGCAATCCTGTAATAGCCAAAGTGAATGAATCCATACCTGTCAACTATCTTCAGGAATATCTTTACGGCTATCCAGGCGCTGATGAATGCAACTATAAGGCCGATAACAAGCAATTCTATTTCAAAAGGCGTGAATGTTGCAGGAGTTTTCAGAAGATCATATCCTGTGGCTGCAATCATCGTGGGTACTGCCAGAAGGAATGAGAATTCTGTTGCCTGCTTTTTACTGAATTTATTGAAAACACCTCCTATTATTGTTGCTGCAGCCCTGGAAACACCGGGTATCATTGATATACATTGGATTAGCCCGATATAGAAAGCATTTTTTACCGGTAAATCTTCGATCTCTGCCACTTCAGCATCTTTTTTTACTATATACTTGTCAATGAGGATCAGGACAATTCCTCCGGCAATAAGAGAAACAGAAACAACGACCGGGTTGAAAAGGATATTTTTTATTATATCGTATGCAAAAAAACCTATAACTGCAGTCGGAACGAATGCAACAAACAACCTTATGTAAAGGGCTATACTCTTAAAGAAGCGTTTGATGTACATCATTACGATTGCCATTATAGCCCCGATCTGTATTGCTATTTCGAATGTCTTTACAAATTCGTTTTCCCCTATTTTCATAAGCGTTGATGCCAGTATCATATGTCCAGTGGATGAGACTGGAAGAAATTCAGTAAGACCCTCTATTATGGCAATTATGATAGATTGAAGTAAGTTCATAAAATTAATATTCAGAATTGGAGCAAAGCTAAAAATATATTATTGTGGAAATATCACAACAACATTAAAGAATTGTTACAGTCTGAAAATTATCAGGATCAACAAGTACAATTCAGTACCGGAATGAGCAGGCTATCAGAACAAAAGTAAATTTCACAATGTTAGTTGTCCGGAAAAGAATGTGTGAAATTTAATCTCTGAAATTATGAAATCGAAGATTTTTAAAGCAGCATTGGTGATTGTTTCACTGATGATTGGTACCAGCGTTTCTGCGCAGCAGGGAATGCGGCTGATGAGCCCTATGCATGAAACAATGTCGCAAATGGAGGAATTCACTTATACAGGTGATCCGGATCATGATTTTGCGCACATGATGTTAATTCATCATAAAGGCAGCATTCAGATGCTCGACGAAGTTTTATCGAAAGGTACCGACAAGGAAGCACTGGAACTGGCTAAAAAGATCAGGAAAAGCCAGGAAAAGGATATCAGTGAGCTTGAAAAGTTTACTACTGAAAACAGCATGAATGAACCTAATACGGAGTTTATAAAGGAAATGAAATCTCACCTGGAGAATGCCAAGGAAGAAATGAGCAGGAACATGCAGCTTTCAGGAAATATTGATAAAGATTTCGCTAACCTTATGTCGATGCATCATGAACATGGATTGGACATGGCCAGGACAGAACTGAAATTCGGGAAAAATGCTGATCTGAAACAGCTTGCTCAGAAAATGATTGAGGAACAGCAGCATGAGCTGGAACAACTAGGTAATATCAAAGGAGCCGGAGGTATGGGCAAGATGAGGCAGGAATCACTTGATTCGGCAAGTACATTCCGCAGGTATTGAGCTATGACAGGATTCTTCTATGGAACGACATCTTGATTGCATGCAGGTATGGTAAAGTGATCAGCCTGCATGTGTCATTTACCAGCCTTTAAACCAATACAGTATGAAATTATTAGTTGCTATTCTTCTATTTTACAGCAGTAATGTTCTTTATAGCCAGAATCTGTTCAGGGCTCTGATACTGGACAGTGAAGCAGGAGAACCACTTCCAGGAACAACTGCAATTGTAAATGGCACAGGGAAAGGCAATTCTTCCGGGTCTGATGGAGTTGTGGAAATAACAGGCATTCCGGACGGCACTCATGTGATCACTTTCAGTTATATCGGCTACACCCCGGTAAAGTCTACTTTCGATTTTCCTCTCACCGGTAGTGACCTGATAATTATCAGGATGGAACCTTTATCCGAAGAAATAGAGGAAGTGATAATATCTTCGACAAGGAGCACAAGAACAATCGAAAACATTCCTACCAGGGTCGAATTTATTGCCGGTGAGGAACTTGAAGAAAAAGGAAATATGAAACCCGGTGATATAAGGATGATGCTGAACGAGAGCACCGGGATACAGACACAGCAGACATCCGCAACCTCATACAATTCAAGTATCAGGATACAGGGACTTGATGGAAAATATACTCAGCTTCTCAGGGATGGGTTTCCTCTTTATTCCGGTTATTCAGGAGGACTGAGCCTGCTCCAGATCGTGCCGCTCGATCTCAGGCAGGTGGAGGTTATCAAGGGAGCATCATCAACGCTCTACGGTGGGGGAGCTATCGCAGGGCTTGTAAATCTTATTTCCAGGGAGCCCCGGGAAGATCCTGAATTGAGTTTACCTTTTTAATGGAACAACAGCCCTCGGTCTTGACGCGAGTGCGTTTTATTCACATAAATACGGGAGGACAGGTTCCGCCATTTTTGCTTCATACAATAAAGGAACACCATACGATCCTGCTGACATTGGTTTCACAGCCATTCCTGAGTTTTCCCGTTTCACTTTAAATCCAAAGTTGTTTGTATACTTTAATGAATCATCAGTGCTCAGCGTTGGTTTAAACAGCACTTTTGAAGACAGAACCGGAGGAGACATAAGATTCATTGAAGGCAACGGCGATGAACTGCACTCATGGTTCGAAAAGAACAGGACAAGGCGTTTCAGTACACAGATCGGTTTTGACAGTGAACTCAGTGAAAAACTTAAGCTAACCCTGAAAAACAGTATTGGTTATTTTGACAGGGCGTTGCAGATCCCTGATTTCTCCTTTGCCGGTACAGCAGGTTTCTTCATTCAGTGAGGCATCGCTCACCAGTGCAGGCGAAAAGTTTGAATGGACCGGGGGGATCAACCTGATAACTGATAATTTTACGCAAGACCGCAATCAGGTGTCATCCGGGTTCGACTACGAGCATGTTACGTTTGGAGCTTTTATTCAAAACATCTGGAATGTCTCAGAGAAGCTGGAAATAGAATCCGGACTGAGAACGGATTACCATGATGATTACGGATTTTTCACTTTGCCAAGGTTGTCAGTTCTGATGAAATTGAATAACAGGCTTTCAATCAGGACGGGAGGAGGAATGGGGTACAAAATCCCCACAGTTTTTACTGAAGATGCCGAAAGGATACATTATGAGAATATCCGTCCTTTTATATTTTCCGAATGGGAGCCGGAACAGTCTGCCGGCGGGAACCTGGATATAAACTATAACACACCCCTTTCCGAATCCGTATTATTCAGCATTAATACACTCTTCTTTTACACCAGGATCAATGACCCGATGGTTCTTATCACTCTTCCCGGAGAATATGCCTATGATCAACCGCAAGGATTTATCGATACCAAAGGAATAGAAACAAATGTGAAGCTCACTATCGGCGATCTGAGGATATTTACTGGTTATACAATAGCAGATGTTAAACAGCATTTCGGGAATGAAGTCTCATCATATCCTCTTGTTGCGAAACACAGGCTGAATAATATCCTGATGTATGAAATCGAAGAAAGCCTGCGGATAGGTCTTGAAGCATATTATTTCAGCCCTCAAAGGCTCAATGATGGTCTCACAGGAAAGCAATACTGGATTTTTGGTCTTATGGCAGAAAAAATGTGGGAGAAGTTTTCTGTTTTTATAAATCTCGAGAATATCACAGATACGCGACAAACCAGGTTTGATACAATATTTACGGGTCCTGTTTCAGATCCCGTTTTCAGGGATATTTATGCCCCTGTCGACGGGTTTGTGATAAATGGCGGCATTAAGATCAGGGTGTTTTGATTGATCCACGTTGTTATTATCATGATGTTTAACATAATTTTAAACTATTCTCATCAGATATTGTTTATTTTTGCATTCTGAATGAGGAAACTAATATCCATACCGGTAATTATACTGATCCTGTTCTCAGGCATCACAGTGAATCTTGCTTTCCATTATTGCGGTGGAATGCTTGCCGGTAAGAATATTTCATTATCAGGAAAACCCGCATCATGCGGTATGGAAGGTGAATCGGACCATAAGGCAGGGTTGAAAAGCCTGTGCTGTGAAAACATGTTTTCTTCCTACACCTTCAACAACACTTATATCCCTTCATCAAATTTCAAGGATGTCTCAACTGATCATGAATTCCCGGTTCAGGAGATTTTCACAGCTTTAATCCGGGATATTACGGTTGCATCTTTCTCTCCGGAGGTGCTGGCCAGACCTCCCGGAGTTTATTCTCCTTCGGACGTGGAACTGATTTCCATCTGTATTTTCCGTATTTGATTTTTTTACTATTCTGTTGACAGGCAGGGATGTCTCCTTGTCTGATTTCTCTTTTTGTATTCTTTAATCATTAAACATTTTATTTATGAAAACACTGAAATACTTCATGGCAGTGGTTCTCGTTGCAGTCATTGGAATAAATGCCGCAGCACAGTCCACCGCAAAAAACACTAAAAGCAAAACTGAAACAATAAAAGTGCTCGGAAATTGCAGCATGTGCAAGGACCGTATCGAAAAGGCAGCAATGGCCGATGGAGTCGGGAAAGCTTCATGGGATTCTAAAACAACTCTTCTCACGGTATCCTATGACCCGTCTAAGACCAGTCCGGATGCTCTTGCAAAAAAGATTGCAGCAGTAGGACACGATGCAGGTAAGTACAAAGCAGAAGAGAAAGTGTACAATGCTCTTCCCGGATGCTGCAAGTACGACCGTACCGGCGGATCAGAACCTGCAGGAGCTCATGACCATTCAGGTCATACTCATTAATTAAATATCTGGTCAGGGAGCGTATCTGGCCGGTACGCTCCTTCGACCGGAATTAAATTTTGATTTCATGTTCAACAGACTGGTAAAATTTTTCCTCGAAAACAGGCTGATCACTTTTCTTTTCATCATAGCATTTATCGTGATGGGAATTGTGACAATGCCTTTCAACCTGCAGACCGGATTCTTCCCAAGGGATCCTGTTCCGGTGGACGCCATTCCTGATATTGGTGAAAACCAGCAGATTGTTGCTACGGAATGGATGGGCCGTTCACCAAGGGACATACAGGACCAGATAAGCTATCCGCTTACAACTGCATTGCTGGGAATACCGGGAGTGCAAACCATCCGGAGCACCTCCATGTTCGGTATGTCATTCATCTACATCATTTTCAAGGATAATGTTGAGTTTTACTGGAGCCGTTCAAGGATCCTTGAAAAACTGAATTCACTGCCGGCGGGAACACTTCCTGAAGGTGTTCAGCCCACTCTTGGTCCTGATGCTACTGCACTCGGGCAGATATTCTGGTATACACTGGAAGGAAGAAACCCTAAAACAGGCGAACCAACCGGAGGATGGGATCCACAGGAATTAAGAACCATCCAGGACTTTTATGTAAAATACAGCCTTTCAACAGCAGAGGGCGTTTCAGAAGTTGCTTCCGTGGGAGGTTTTATTAAGGAGTACCAGGTGGATGTCGATCCTGACGCCCTGAAATCTTTTAACGTATCCATAATGGATGTGATGAATGCAGTTCAGAAAAGCAACCTCGACATCGGCGCTGAAACAATCGAACTGAACAAAGCAGAGTACCTGATAAGAGGATTAGGATATATCAGAAATCTTGATGATCTCGGATTATCAGTTGTTGCAGTTCGTAACAACATTCCAGTAAGAATAAAGGATATTGCAAGAGTGAACTTCGGTCCGGCGCCACGCCGTGGGGGACTGGACAAATCCGGTTCAGAAGCAGTTGGCGCTGTTGTTGTGGCAAGGTATGGCTCTAACCCGATGGATGTGATCAACAATGTCAAGGAAAAGATAAGTGAGATTGAGGCCGGACTTCCACAAAAAACACTTCCGGATGGTACAGTATCGAGGGTGACAATAATTCCATTTTATGACCGCACGGGTCTGATAAAGGAAACTATAGGCACACTCGAATATGCTCTTTCCCATGAGATACTTATCAGTATTATTGTGATAATTGTCCTGGTACTGAATCTCCGGGCATCTCTTATTGTAGCAGGGCTTCTTCCTGTGGGTGTCCTGATGACATTCATACTGATGAGAGCATTCGGGGTAGATGCGAACATTGTGGCTCTTTCAGGTATAGCAATCGCTATCGGCGTGATGGTTGATATCGGGATAGTCGATGTTGAGAATATTCTCAGGCATCTGGAAATGCCAGAGAATAAAGGAATAAGAGGCAAGAGACTGCTGCTGGTTATTTATGAAGCCACAACAGAGGTGAGAGCGGCTGTTGTTACT
Organism: uncultured Bacteroidota bacterium; assembly: GCA_963744745.1. Classification (GTDB taxonomy): domain Bacteria; phylum Bacteroidota; class Bacteroidia; order Bacteroidales; family VadinHA17; genus LD21. The sequence goes on from CAVUVD010000019.1 coordinate 303,991, forward strand.
TCAATCGCTACAACAATAGTAAGCTTTCTCCCTGTTTTTGCCATGCAGGCCCAGGAAGGGAAGCTCTTTCACCCCCTGGCATTTACGAAAACATTCGCACTGCTTTCTGCTTTTGTCCTTGGTATAGTTGTCCTGCCTACGCTCGTTCATATCTTCTTTAACATATCTTTTAACAGGAAGAAAATCAGGTTTGTCTGGAACGGCATCCTGGTTTTTTCAGGTATTTTCCTGGCAATTGCCTGGGATTCTTTTCCTGCTCTCGCACTCACAGCTATCGGTATCAACAACTTACTCGATCACAGGTGGTCCGAGGCAAGGAAAGAATATCCGAACTATATCAATATCCTGATAACTGTACTCTTTGCCACATGGTTCCTCGCAGCTGAATGGTTACCACTGGGAGCACACAAAAGTGAGCTGGCGAATTTCCTGTTTGTTGCCGGGATCGTCAGCTTCATCCTGCTTGCCCTGATGTCGATGGTACACTATTATGAAAACATTCTCCGCTGGGCTCTCCTGAACAAAGGGAAATTTCTGCTTATTCCGGCATTCACGCTCATATTTGGTGTACTTGCATGGCTCGGCACTGAGAGGATGTTCGGTTTTATTGCTTCGGGAGTTGAAAAGCTTGGATGGAAGAGCTTCAGGGAAACCTCCATCTGGCAGACTGTAATAAATACATTCCCGGGAACAGGCAAGGAATTCATGCCTTCCTTGAATGAAGGATCATTCCTGCTGATGCCGACAAGTATGCCACATACAGGGATAGAAAAAAACCTGGAATATATTGAGACTCTTGACCGGAGGTTGTCAGCTATACCCGAGGTGGAAGTTTCCGTCGGCAAGTGGGGACGAGTCAATTCAGCGCTGGATCCTGCTCCCGTACAGATGTTTGAAAACACAATTAACTACAGATCCGAATATATTCTGGATGAGAATGGTCACCGTCTGCGTTTTAAAACCGACAGGGAAGGAAATTACATGCTCGTTGACAGTTCGGTATATAATCCCGGAACTGAATCATTCAGGATCATTCCTGCCGATAGCCTCATTCCTGACAAAAATGGAGAATACTTCAGACAATGGAGACCAGAGATAAAGAATCCTACTGATATCTGGAACGAGATAGTCAAGGTTACAAATATTCCGGGACTCACTTCTGCTCCCCGCCTTCAACCTATTGAAACCAGGCTTGTTATGCTTTCTACAGGAATGCGTGCACCTATGGGACTGAAAGTTTACGGACCGGATCTTGAATCGATTGAAGAAGCCGGCCTGATGTTCGAAAGAGCATTGAAGGATGTTCCCTCAGTAAATGCTTCATCAGTCTTTTACGACCGGGCTGTAGGAGCGCCTTACCTCGAAATTGACCTGAACCGCGAAAATATGGCCAGGTATGGCATGACAGTGGCTGATGTTCAGGAGGTATTACAGGTGGCAATAGGTGGAATGACCCTGACTACTTCTGTCGAAGGCCGTGAACGTTTTCCTGTAAGGGTGAGATATGCAAGGGAATTACGTGATAACCCGGAAGACCTGGAGCGAATACTCATTCCCGCTATGGGAGGCACCCAGGTACCTCTCGGAGAAATTGCAGATATACAATATACCCGCGGGGCACAAATGATAAGAAGTGAAAACACATTCCTGGTAGGTTATGTGATCTTCGACAAAACAGGTGGCAAAGCTGAGGTGGATGTTGTTGAGGAAGCAGGAGAACTGCTCAGAGACAAGATTGATTCCGGCGAACTGGTAATGCCTGAAGGTGTCACTTACAGCTTTGCAGGTAATTACGAGAATCAACTGAGAGCCACCAGGAGACTGGCAATTGTAATCCCTCTTAGCCTTATTATCATCCTTTTGTTGCTGTATTTTCAATTCCGGACAATAACAGCTTCATTAATTCACTTTTCGGGAGTCTTCGTTGCTTTTGCAGGGGGATTTATTATGATCTGGCTTTACGGACAGGACTGGTTTATGAATTTTTCTCTCGGGGGGACAAATTTGCGTGATATGTTCCAGATGCATACCATAAACCTGAGTGTAGCAGTATGGGTAGGGTTCATTGCTCTTTTTGGGATTGCAACCAACGACGGGGTTATAATGGGTACATACATACACCAGGTTTTTGAAGAGAAAAAGCCTTCTACAGTGAATGAAGTCAGGGAGGCAGTCGTCCTTGCAGGTAAAAAAAGGGTACGTCCGGCCATGATGACGTCCGCAGTAGCAGTTATAGCTCTCTTGCCTGTGCTTTCATCAACAGGGAAAGGGGCAGATATTATGGTGCCCATGGCCATACCTGCATTCGGAGGAATGGTTATACAGGTCATGACAATATTTGTTGTGCCATTGTTCCAGTCAATATGGAGAGAAAGAGCGGTAAAAGTCCATTCTAAGAGTTAAGTGCAATGAAGAATATTCACGCAAAGACGCAAAGACGCAAAACAATCACTGGAGTTTTTTCAATCGCTATTCTGATTGTTCTGAATGTGTTTTCCCTTTCAGCGCAAAATGATTCACTCATTAAATATCTTGAAACTGCAGTAAAAGACAATCCTGGATTAAGACAGAAATACACAGAATACCAGGCTTCATTACAGAAAGTTTATCCCGCCGGAACACTTCCCGATCCGCAGCTCAACATCAGCTATTTTCTGTCGCCTATGGAGCTTGTTAACGGGCGGCAGTTCGCGGACGCAAATATTATGCAGATGTTCCCCTGGTTTGGAGTCCTCAAAAATGCCAGAGAAGAAATGAGGAACATGGCATACGCAGATTTCGAAGAGTACCGCAATGTTACTTTACAGGTTATCTACGATGTTCAGACTTTATGGTATGAGCTTTACAGGTTAAGAAAAGCCACTGAGCTGACAGAAAAGAACATTGAGATACTTAAAGGAATTGAAGAGATCGCCATGATCAGGTACAGGAACCTGCCTGCAGGATCAGCAGGATTTTCACAAAGTCAGCCACAGAGGCAGAGCTCAGCTCCCTCTTCAACTCAGGGAGCTACATCTTCGGGTATGCAGGGCATGCCGGGCTCGTCAGGTGCAACACAGGGCAGTGGTTCACAACAGCAATCAATGGGGATGCAACAGGATCAGATGGGATCATCTACAGGTTCCGGGCTTGCTGATCTTTACCGGATAAAGATGGAAGCAGCAGACCTGGAGAATAACCTGGTCACCCTGAATGACCAGGAGCGGACTGTCAGGGCCAGGTTTAATATTCTGCTTGACCGTGCTCCCGATACAGAGGTATTTACCGCTGATACCCTCCATGCTGATTCACTGGCGGTCCCACTCCAGGTGGATGAGAGCTCCCATGAAGGAAATCCCATGCTTGAGATGTATGAATATGAAAGCAAAGCATATGAAGCCCGTGAGAAGATGTCCAAAGGTATGGGATTTCCAATGATAGGTCTCGGATTAGGATATTCCATTATTGGCAAAGCTGAAGGCGGAATGTCTGATTCTGAAATGAATGGAGGCGACATGATAATGCCAATGGTCAGCGTCACATTGCCTGTTTGGAGAAAGAAATACAAAGCCATTCGTAAAGAAGCTTCTTTAATGGCAGAATCTGCAGCCCGGTCTTATGAAGCTGCTTCGAACAACCTGCTTTCTGAACATTACCAGGCTGTTCAGTCGTTTAACGATGCCGTAAGAAGAGTTAAACTCAATAAGGCCCAGCATGAGCTGGCATCGAACACTCTGAACCTGCTTCTGACAAGGTTCTCCGTATCTTCGGCTGGATTAACTGATATCCTGAGGGTGCGTCAGCAACAACTTGACTATGAGATGCGTGAGCTGGAGGCAGTGACTGATTATAATAAAGCAGTTGCCCTTATTAAAAGAATCATGGCAGTAGCACCTGTCGAAATAAATCCAAAGAATGACTAGAATGAAAATAAGAACAAATAAATACCTGAAATACTTACTTCTTCTCGCTGCAGGAATGTTTCTTGGCTGGCTTTTCTTCCACTCACCCGGCAAGCATGAACCTTCAGATGTAACTGTCATTTCAGAGGCAGCAGATGAAGATGTCGCTGAAGAGAACACTATCTGGACATGCTCAATGCACCCGCATATCAGGATGGATAAACCAGGCGATTGCCCGATTTGCGGTATGGATCTCATACCACTTGGGAAAAGCGGAGGAACTTCGTATGATCCCGATGCGATTCATCTGAGTAAGGAAGCCGCTATGCTTGCAAATGTAATGACAACCGTTGTCACCAGCCGGAAAGCTGAAAAAGAGATCCGCCTTTACGGAAGAGTAAAGGTTGATGAAAGACTTCTGCAAAACCAGGTTGCACATGTCCCGGGGAGGATTGAAAGACTGAATGTGAATTTCACAGGTGAAGTTGTGAAGAGGGGGCAGGTATTAGCTGAAATCTACTCTCCTGAGCTGATAACTGCACAACAGGAATTGTTGCAGACTTATAAGACCAGACAACTCCAACCCGAGCTGTACGAGGCTTCAAAAGAAAGATTGAGGCAATGGAAACTTACGGAAGATCAGATAAAGGAAATTGAGTCTTCAGATAAGATCATGAGTAATATTAAAGTACATTCAAATACTTCCGGAACGGTAACGACACTGAATGTCAATACAGGCGACTATGTATCCCAGGGCTCTGTACTCTACCAGGTTGCCGACCTTTCGAAAGTCTGGATATTGTTCGATGCTTATGAAAGCGATCTTCCTTTCATTAAGAAAGGAACAAAGGTCACTTTCACACTGCAGTCGGTGCCGGGGAAAAAATATTCCGGGAATGTTTCTTTCATCGACCCGGTTCTTGATCCGGTTACACGGGTTGCAGGAGTCAGGGTAGAGACTGCCAATAATTCCGGAGATCTTAAGCCTGAAATGTTCGTTAGCGGAATAGTATCTTCGGGACTTGAAAATAACAGTACTGAGCTGGTTATTCCCAAATCAGCTGTGTTATGGACCGGAAAGAGATCGGTTGTCTATGTGAAAGAACCTGGTGATGAATACCTTTTTAAGATGCGCGAAATTGATCTCGGGCCTGTGCTGGGCGACAGTTACATTGTTGCAGATGGACTGGCCGAAGGGGAGGAGATTGTCACAAACGGCACATTCAGTGTTGATGCTGCAGCACAGCTCGAAGGAAAGCCAAGCATGATGAATCCTGCAGGGGGAACCACATCCTCAGGGCATGATCATGGCAAATTGGAACCCTCTGAAGCAGCAGGACCTGGTAAAAAGGATCAGGAGATTAATGCTGATGCAAAGTTCATCAGTCAGCTGAATGAAGTGTATGCTGATTATCTTTCACTCAAAAATGCACTTGTGGCCGGCGATCCGGCAATGGCAAAAAAGAGTGCATCAGAAATGTCAGGTTCGCTTGGTAAGGTCGATATGAATTTGCTTAAAGGCAATTCACACGAAAAGTGGATGGAAGTGTCAGGAACAATCAGTAATGCTGTCAGCCAGATATCATCGTCGGATCAGATAGAGGAACAGCGTGCAGCTTTCTCTCCTTTAAGCAATAATTTATATACTGCTGTTAAGAGTTTTGGACTAACCAATGGTCCTTCATACTGGCAATTCTGCCCGATGGCATTTGATAACAAAGGGGCCTATTGGCTTAGTGAAACTGAAGAGATCAGAAATCCTTATTTCGGAGATGCAATGCTTACATGCGGTGAAGTGCGGGAAACAATAAACTTCTGACAATTATGTTAAAGAATAAGACTGATAACAAAATGGACGAATCAAAACTTGATACTTTAAACAATTACCTGAGAAAGTATGACAGCGCTGTCATAGCTTTTTCAGGAGGCGTAGACAGCACGTTTCTTGCAAGGGTAGCAGGTGATATTTATGGTGACAGGCTCCTCCTGGTTACTGCAACATCGAGTACATATCCTTTTTACGAGCTCGAAGAGGCAAAAAACCTTGCAAAGGAGCTTAATGCAAAGCACATGATAATTGTTTCAGAAGAGCTCGAAATACCCGGTTATTCAGACAATCCTCCCGATCGTTGCTACTACTGTAAGGCTGAATTATTCGGTAAGATCATTTACATTGCAGGCAAAGAAGGGTATGAAGCTGTATTCGATGGAAGCAATGCTGATGATTCCAAGGATTTCCGTCCCGGAATGAAAGCAAAGAAAGAGAAAGGAGTGATCTCACCTTTAGCTGATAACGGTTTCACAAAAAATGATATCAGGTACTTTTCCGGGAGACTTGGACTGGCAACAGCCAATAAGCAGTCATACGCGTGTCTTGCATCACGTTTTCCATATGGTGAAAAGATAACAAAGGAAAAGCTTGACAGGCTTGCCGGAGCTGAATTCAAATTAAGAAGCCTGGGATTTACCCAGTTCAGGATACGAAGCCATGAAAACCTGGCAAGGCTGGAATTCATACCCGGGGAAATGGATAAAGCCTGGTCGCTCAGGTCTGAGCTTGATACTGTCTGCAGGGAATCAGGTTTCACATATGTTTCTATCGACCTGAAAGGTTACAGAACCGGCGCAATGAATGAGGCGCTTTCTATGCCGGATCGAAAAAGCGGTATTATATAATAATATATATAATAAGCTATATAATAATATATATAATACTTCATTTTACAAATCCTTCGCTCGGGTTCAGGATTTGTTGCATTACTTATGATAAGTTCTATAGATAATTGGTACACAAACTTATAAGATCCTTTACTTCGCTTCGCTTCGTTGCTAATGACAAGTTTTGTAGATGATTGGTACTCAATCGCAAAAGATGCTTCACTTCGCTGCGCTGCGTTCAGCATGACAGGCGCTATTGGTGGAGTTCGGGGGAGTGAAGAGGCGCATTTTGCAGAAATTGTTCCAGGGTTGGATTGAATCAAAATGCGCCTCTTCACTCCCCTCCCGACTAAGAGTATTGTCATCCTGAAGGAGCAAACCAGTCTGATCCTGCAGAAAACCAGGAATATACATTGGTTTGCGACTGAAGGATCTTTTGTTTCATATTGAATTTATGTCCCAAGCGTATTCAAAAGCAAACAGGAATGGTATTTGAACCTTCATTTCCCGGATGATGACCACTAATATATTGTTGTTGCCTCCGGCTTTCAGGCCTTTTGATTAACGAATACTGAATAACGATTTTTGATTTACGTATAATATCCCATATGATTGATACTCAATCGCATAAGATCCTTCACTTCGCTTCGCTTCGTTGCTGCTGCTGCTAATGACAAGTTTTGTAGATGATTGGTACTCAATCGCATAAGATGCTTCACTTCGCTGCGCTGCGTTCAGCATGACAGGCGCTATTGGTGGAGTTCGGGGGAGTGAAGAGGCGCATTTTGCAGAAATTGTTCCAGGGTTGGATTGAATCAAAATGCGCCTCTTCACTCCCCTCCCGACTAAGAGTATTGTCATCCTGAAGGAGCAAACCAGTCTGATCCTGCAGAAAACCAGGAATATACATTGGTTTGCGACTGAAGGATCTTTTGTTTCATATTGAATTTATGTCCCAAGCGTATTCAAAAGCAAACAGGAATGGTATTTGAACCTTCATTTCCCGGATGATGACCACTAATATATTGTTGTTGCCTCCGGCTTTCAGGCCTTTTGATTAACGAATACTGAATAACGATTTTTGATTTACGTATAATATCCCATATGATTGATACTCAATCGCAAAAGATGCTTCACTTCGCTGCGCTTCGTTGCTGATGCTGCTAATGACAAGTTTTGTAGATGATTGGTACTCAATCGCATAAGATGCTTCACTTCGCTGCGCTGCGTTCAGCATGACAGGCGCTATTGGTGGAGTTGGGGGAGTGAAGAGGCGCATTTTGCAGAGAAATTGTTCCTGGAGTTGGTTTAAATCAAAATGCGCCTCTTCACTCCCCTCCCGACTAAGAGTATTGTCATCCTGAAGGAGCAAACCAGTCTGATCCTGCAGAAAACCAGGAATATACATTGGTTTGCGACTGAAGGATCTTTTGTTTCATATTGAATTTATGTCCCAAGCGTATTCAAAAGCAAACAGGAATGGTATTTGAACCTTCATTTCCCGGATGATGACCACTAATATATTGTTGTTGCCTCCGGCTTTCAGGCCTTTTGATTAACGAATACTGAATAACGATTTTTGATTTACGTATAATATCCCAGATGATTGATACTCAATCGCAAAAGATGCTTCACTTCGCTGCGCTTCGTTGCTAATGACAAGTTTTGTAGATGATTGGTACTCAATCGCAAAAGATGCTTCACTTCGCTGCGCTGCGTTCAGCATGACAGGCGCTATTGGTGGAGTCCGGGGGAGTGAAGAGGCGCATTTTGCAGAAAATTGTTCCTGGAGTTGGTTTAAATCAAAATGCGCCTCTTCACTCCCCTTGTTCACCACAACATGCATTGTCATTCTGAGATTTTATTCAATTTTTTTGCACTCTATCAGGTACTATGACAAACCTTGTAGTAATTATTTTTGTAATGTTTTTTACAACAGTGTAACCGTTTCTTCGTAATAGTGTAATTAATGCCTGTTTCTGAGTGTGGTTCCGGAAGATTGAGTCTCCAGGTTTGGTACTTCCCTTAGAGGAATGTCCGATTAGTAGTATTTCATTTTCCTAAAGGCCTTCCGGGTGTAAGTATTTTATATTATTAAAATTATAATAAATGGAAAAATTAAGGGATAATGCCGCAGGGATCGATATTGGTGCAAAAAAAGTCTTTGTATCAATTGATGAAGATGGAAGTAAGATCATTTTTCACATTCACAGAAGATTTTGAGAATTTACGGGATTACTTGTGGAAAATTACTTATTGAAACAGTTGCCATGGAAGCAACAGGAGTCTATTGGGATATCCTATATGAGATGCTTGAAGAAGCTGGGATTGATGTATGGCTGGTCGATGGAAGTCAAACCAAACAGGTACCCGGGCGCAAGACCGATGTTAAGGACTGCCAGTGGATACAGCAGCTTCATAGTCATGGTTTATTAAACAGGTGTTTTGTTGCAGATGCAGATATAAAAGAACTACGGGTCTTATCAAAGGTTAAGTGAAGATCACATCAGGTCTGCTTCAATGCATATCAATCACATGCAAAAAGCAATGATTGAAATGAATTTAAGGCTGCCAGAGGTTTTAAATCAGATTCATGGGGCAAGTGGGATAGCCATCATTAAAGCAATACTAAATGGGGAACGTGATAAAGAAACATTATTAAACCTTTGCAATAGTAAGATAATAAAAACCAAGAAAGACGTGAAGTATTAAAATCACTGAACGGGAGATATACTAAGTCATGGGTTGTTTGCACTAAAACAAGCATTTGAATCGTATCAATTTTACCAAAATCAAGTAAAGCAGTGTGATTTAATGCTTGGAGAGGTAATTAAAAGAATGGGCCGGGGAAAACCAGATCAGAAAAGCTGAATGTTCCCAGAAAAGCCATACGACACCATAAACCCGAAATTGATAATCTTGGGACTTCAGAAATGTGAAGATTTTTGATGGAAAAGATGCTACATCATTATCAGGAATTACAGATTATACATGGATGCAACTACTTTCGGAAACCGGAACTAATTTATCCAAATGGGAAACGGAAAAACACTTTACAAGCTGGCTGGGTCTTGCACCAGGCCAACACACATCTGGCAAGATGAGAAGGAACAAAAGAAGAACGGTACAACCAAAAGCAGGTCAAATCTTCCGAACCATTGCTCAGAGTTTTTTAAATAGTAAAAGGATAGCACTTAGGTGCCTTTGGCAGCAGACTTAGATCCCGAAAAGGAGCACCAGTAGCAATTAAAGCTGTCGCCAGGAAACTTGCTGCTGTGGTATACTGGAGAATAATGGTAAAAGGAAGGGATTTTGTTGAGAAAGGAGTACACAAATATGAAGAGCAACTATTAGCACAAAAACAAAGATCACTTACAAGATTGGCTAAAGAGTTGTAAATGTCAAGTAGCTAGTACTCTATAAATTATATATACTTGTCATTAGTAAGGAGAAAACCGAAGCCTGCGGAGGTTTTCGACTGAAGAATCTTTTACTGCAGCCTGATAACATTCCCTTGTCATTACCTTCAGGAGTGCTAACGTGTACGTGATATAAGCGATGGCATAAAAAGAAAGCCCCGGCGAGAACCGCCGGGACCCTTTCACCACTAAACCTAACCTAAACCAACCTTTTATACCTGACTGACTTTCTTACCTGCTTACTTTATAGCTGAATGGTGTTTTTACTGTCCTGCCGTCTTCTGTTGTGACATTCAGGTTCAGCTTGTATTCTCCTGTTTCAGGCAGAGGAATATTCCCTCCATACTGATTCATCATTGTCTCGAGATCGATGATATCCGTTTTACCTGTAGGTGAAAGCAATTCCAGCCTGACTGTTGCATCACTTAATTCTTTCCCTTCTGTGGCATCCTTTAGTTCCACCATAACATGGTGAGTCGCCGGTTTACTTTCGTCTGTTGTCGCATCGGTAGCCTTATTAAGATTGACTTCGTTTGTATCGAGCTGCGAAGATGCATCATTAACCACTGACATGATCCAAACCTTGAAATTGATGCCATTTTCAACTTTTTCAAATGTAGGTTTGGCAACAACACCCGGAGTCATCATTCCCATCCCCACAGGCTCATTCTGAGACATGGCGGGAAATGTCATAAATGCTGTCAGAAAAAACAATATCAAGAAAAATCTAACCACTCGCTTGTCTTAATTAACTGTACAAAGATGGGGGATGTAGGATCCAAAATCCTTACACAATTGCGAGAATGATTTGCATAATTCCGCATTTCGAACAAACTCATTCATTCCCTTGTTCCAAGAGCAATGAAATAAAGACCGTATATATTGTATTTTTGTATTCAGGTATAATTCAGATCATGAAACATATTTATTCAGTCTCAGGAATGAGCTGCAAAAACTGCCGCGCACATGTAATGGATGCATTAAGCAAGGTTGATGGGGTTACAACTGTTGAGGTCGATCTTGCAAAAGCTGAAGCGGTTATTGTGATGGACAAACACATCCCGATTGATACGCTTCAGGAAGCGCTTGACAGTGCGGGGGGCCATTATGGAATACATCCCCACGGTCATGCGCCAAAACCGGAGCCAGAGAAGCAGGAACCCACCGGAACCGGTGTATATTATTGCCCCATGCATTGTGAAGGCGAAAAGACCTATGATCACCCGGGCAGCTGCCCTGTCTGCGGTATGGACTTGGTTGAGCAACCATCGGCTCAGAGGGCTTTGAAATATACTTGTCCGATGCATCCCGAAATAATCCGTGATGCTCCCGGATCATGCCCTATCTGCGGGATGGACCTGGTTCCTATGGAACCACAGGCCGAAGAAGAGGACAGGACTTACAGGAACCTTCTGAAGAAATTCAAATTGTCAGTCTTATTTACTGTGCCGGTATTTCTGATCGCCATGTCGGAAATGATAATGAACAATCCGCTGGTAAAGATCATGCCATGGGAATACTGGAACTGGGTGCAACTGGTCCTTTCCATTCCGGTTGTGTTTTATACATGCTGGATGTTCTTTGAACGCGCCTGGAGATCCGTCAGAACCTGGAATCTGAACATGTTTACACTTATCGGCATGGGCTCGGCTGTCGCCTGGCTTTTCAGTGTAATCGCTCTTTTGTTCCCTCAGATGTTTCCCGATCAGTTCAGGACGCATTACGGAACTGTTTATGTATATTTTGAGGCCACTACAGTTATCCTTACACTGGTCCTTCTGGGACAGCTGCTTGAAGCCCGTGCCCATGGGAAAACCAATTCGGCAATAAAAGAGCTGCTGAAGCTTGCTCCTCATAAGGCAACAAGGATTATTGATGGCAGGGAGCAGGTAGTTGCAATAAATGATATCAGGAAAGGAGATCTTTTAAGGGTAAAACCAGGAGAAAAGATACCTGTCGATGGTGTGGTCACTGATGGAGAATCGTCGATCGATGAATCGATGATTTCCGGGGAACCTATTCCGGTAGATAAAGTCAAAGGTGATAAGGTGAGCTCCGGAACCATAAACGGGAATAAAACCTTTGTTATGAAGGCTGAGAAAGTGGGTGCAGAGACTTTGCTCTCGCATATTATTGAGATGGTAAATGCTGCAAGCAGATCGAGAGCTCCTATCCAGAGACTCGCTGACAGGATATCCGGTATCTTTGTTCCGATTGTAGTGATTATCTCTGTTGTAACTTTTATAATATGGGCTCTGAACGGTGGTGAACATGCTTATGTGTATGCCATGGTAAATGCAATAGCAGTTCTGATTATTGCATGTCCGTGTGCATTGGGATTGGCGACACCAATGTCGGTTATGGTTGGCGTTGGCAAGGGAGCACATTCCGGTGTCCTGATAAAAAACGCCGAATCGCTGGAGAGAATGAACTCAATAGATACGGTAATTATAGATAAAACAGGGACTGTAACCGAAGGCAAACCATCAGTCGAAAAAGTTGTGTCGGGACGATCCCGTGTTCAGGGAGGATGACATTCTGAGAAAGGCAGTTTCCCTTAATAATCACAGTGAGCATCCGCTGGCACGGGCGGTTTTGAACTATGCTGCCTCAAAGAATATTGATTCTCCTGCAGTATCATCATTCGAAGCGGTTACCGGTAAAGGTGTAACAGGTAATTCCGGAGGAAAGAGGCTTGCTCTTGGTAACCTGAAGCTGATGGAAGAGGTGAAAGCCCGGGTTTCAGCTGAATTGAGGTCAGCTGTGGAATCGGAGCAGAAAATGGGAAAAACAGTTTCATACCTGTCGGAAGGAGATAAAGCAATCGGGTATGTTGTAATATCCGATAAGATAAAAGAATCAGGTAGAGAAGCTATTCAGGCGCTTCAGAAAGAAGGCATAAAAGTGATAATGTTCACCGGCGATAATGATGCAACCGCAGCCGCAGTGAGCCAGGCCCTGGGGCTTGATGGATACAGGTCACAGATGCTTCCCCAGGATAAGCTGAATGAGATTAAGAAGCTGCAGGAAGCAGGAAGAAAAGTTGCCATGGCAGGCGACGGAATCAATGATGCTCCGGCGCTTGCACAGGCTGATATTGGTATTGCGATGGGAACAGGTACTGATGTGGCAATCGAGAGTGCCGGGATTACACTTGTGAAAGGCGACCTCAAGGGGATTGCAAAGGCGAGGAAGTTAAGCAGGAAGGTAATGAAGAACATCAGGGAAAATCTTTTCTTCGCACTTGCTTATAATACTTTAGGAATCCCGATCGCTGCCGGTATACTTTATCCATTTTTCGGGATATTATTATCGCCTATGATTGCAGCCCTGGCAATGAGTTTCAGCTCAGTATCGGTTATTACTAACTCCCTCAGACTCAGGAATGTGAAGCTATAAAAATAAAAAGGGCTGTACGTTGTAGTACAGCCTTTTTTATCTTTTGAGATCGTAAAATAACTATGCAGGATGAATAGCCTCTGTCGGGCATACATCAGCGCATGCTCCGCAATCAGTGCAGATATCAGGATTGATTTTATAGATATCGCCCTCTGATATCGCCTCAACGGGACATTCATCGATACAGGTTCCGCAAGCGGTACAATCATCATTAATTTTGTAAGCCATTTCTATAACTTTTTGGTTGGTGTATAAATTCAATGCACAAAAATACCCTAATTTTTTAAAATGAAAAGGAAAAAGTTAAATATTCAATAAAAGTTGATTTAGCTGTCCTTTAGGAAATTATAAAGCAGCCAGGCCATATTTGAGACGCCTGTCAGCATACCCTGCTCATCAATGTCAAAATCAGGAGTGTGCAGTTTTTTCATGCCGGCGCCTTTTTCTCTGATACCAACCCTGTAATACAATGCCGGAGCAATGCCGGAGTAGAATGAGAAATCATCAGAACTCATCCTGATATCATAAGTCTCGACATTCTCACCGCCCAGCAGTTCACGGCTCAGGTCAATTGCTTTTTGGGTCAGTATCTCATTATTGAAAAGCACCGGATATCCTTCAGAAATATCGACTTCTATTGTAACGTTGTATTCCCTGGCGGTGACTTTTGCAACACGTCTTATAAGGTCAAGCGCTTCAGATCTCCACTTCTCATCAAAAGTCCTGAATGTACCGGCAATTTCTACTTTCTCAGGTATAACATTAGTTGCACCCTCACCAATGATCTTTCCAATACCAAGCACAGTCGGGATCTTTCTTGCTGATTGCCGTTCGGACATGGCATTTTTCAGACGAACAACAAGATTAGATGCAATATAAATCTGGTCGGTTGTAAGTGCAGGCAGGGCAGCATGCCCTCCTTTACCGTGTACCGTAAGATAGACTTCATCACATGATGCCATATATCTACCGGGCTTGTAACCAACTTTTCCGGTCTCTAGTTCCGGCAACACATGCTGGGCAATGAACATGTCAGGCTTTGGATTGTCAAACGCACCTGACTCTATCATCAGGCGTGCACCACCGGGGTTTTTCTCTTCGCCGGGCTGAAATACAAGAAGGACAGTTCCGCCGAAATCGTCTTTGATCTTTTGAAATAGTAGTCCTGCACCCATCAGCATAGCCATGTGGGCATCGTGTCCGCATGCATGCATTCTTCCCGGATTTTTGCTCGCAAAATCCATTTCTGCCCGTTCCGTAATGGGAAGACAATCCATTTCAGCTCTGACCGCAATTACCTTACCGCCCTTTCTGTTTCCCTTTATCGATCCGATAATTCCTGTTCCTGCAATACCATCACGATATGGGATATTATTTGCTGTAAGCCAGTTTTTTATGAAAGCAGCTGTTTCGTATTCCTTGTATGACAATTCCGGATTCCTGTGAAAATGTCTTCTCAGGGAAATCACTTCTGTTTTTAGTCCTGATACTTCCCTGAGTATAGTCTCCTTCATACCGGTCATCTCCTTATGTGTTTAAAAATCGAGACTAAAAGAAAGATAGAAAATTCGTGGGAGAATATAGTAGTTTTCAATTCCCCAGGCCCAGTCAGCCCGTATGAAATACCCCATCAGCTGTGCACGGAGACCCGCACCCATACCTGCAACAATTGGATCAGTATTGGTTTCGAGAGTAACAGTAACAGGACCATTCTGGATAACCTGGGTATCGTAGCCATTTTTACCTGACCAGGGATCTCTTCCTGTCCATGCCGTTCCTATATCGCCGAATCCGACTACCTGCAGGCTGTTAAGGAAATTTGACCTGAGAGGATGCCCGGCGAAATATCTTATAAAAGGCCATCTGATTTCACTATTTATTAAAGCGAAGCTGTTCCCGTTCCTTACGTTTTGTGTAAAGCCTCTCATGTTGGTAGCAATTGCCTGGAATCCGTAGTTAACTCCGGGCGTAACGGGAACCGACTTGTCGAACATATCGTACTTGTTAAAAAGATACCCCATCCAGTTATCCACACCTCCAAGATAGTAGATCAGCTTGGTGGGGCCGAATGATGTACTTGCAGCGAACCTGTTCGCCCAGATAAGTTCCCTGTGTATCCTTGTATAATGCCTGAAATCAGCTCCAACCACGAACATATCGGATCTGTTCCTGACAATTTCCCTGTAATATTCACCGAATAACTTGAACCTTGTGCCAAAGTAAATGTTAACAGCTCTTTTCCTCGTGTTATCATATATCACCTCGCCTTTGAAGCTTCCCCAGTGTTGTGTGACATCGTCCTCTGTAAGTGATGCAAAATCGGTTGAAAGGTAGATATATTTATCATTACGATATGATAGAGTCCCCTTTAGCGCCAGCACAGGTGTAATAGGCTTAGCATATCCAAGATAGATATTGTGCGTAAATGCCTTGAGCAGAACGCCTTCATCAGTGGCATAATAAGCCTGCCTGTGGAAAATAAGCTGTTTATCGAACTTGCCTTTGAGGTTCTCAACACTGAGAAGGTATTCGTTACTGTCAAAGTTCCCTGCAAATCTGAATCCACCTGTTATCCGATAGTTTTCAAAGAGGTCTATCGTTCCGAACCTGGTAAGCAGGTTGACCCCGGGATTGAAATACCCGCCGCCTCCGCTGTATACCTGGTAAGAGTTATTGAGAAAGGTAAAATCAATTTGATTTACTATGTAATTATTGTAGAATGAAGTTTCATAAATCCTGATCAGCGGCAGTTTCAGAACGCCGGTATCAAGATCAATATCCATGTAATCCTTTCGCCAGAGCTGGTTGAAGTAGTTTTGTTTTTCCTTTTCAAAAATATAATGGCTGATATTTATGGGTTCGTCCTTGATGTAGTACTCATACAATGGCTTCTTAAGTGTATCTCTCATTTTCTTTTCCTCGCTGAGAAGCCATTGTCTCAGCTGCTCTATGCTGTCGGCCTTGTGAAGTGCGAGATTCTTTTCTTCCCGGAAAACAGTGTTTTCAAGCTCCTCAGGGTTTAATTTCGCTGAACCTGAGAGCGATCCTTTCCTGAGATTGAATTTCCTGTTCCTGAAGAGAACTTCACTGTAAGTATCGGATCCATTGGCTACAGAATGCGTTATAATATTCCGGTCGTAATCTGTTACAGGCTGTGATTCTATGAAATACCTGTAGTGTGTTGCCGTATCAATATAGCTTATTGTACTGTCGAAAGTGGCAGTATACCTGTTATAGATTCCATTCTGATCGCCCTTGTATGCAAATGTATTACGTGTGAGGCCAACCGGTTCAAACCTGTTTGTGTAACTGCCCTCAGCGAGCCTCATAAGCACCTTGTTGTTTTTTGTGAGATCATATGTGAACAGATCAAATAATACCCCGGTTTTTTCAAACGGATCGCTTGTATTTGTAAGAGTATCGGAGAGCCTGTTTGAAGAGAAGATTATCTGATCGGTTGTTCCCTGCAGGAATGACGGATTAAGATCATCAGGAATATCATCCGTTATCTGTTCATTTGTTCCTGATGCTATTGTATGAATATATATATCGGTTGTTCCGTCCTTCACAGCGGAGAATACAAGCCGGTTACCTTCAGGTGAATAAGAAAAATCGAGAACCTTGTCGAAATACAGAAGATTTCTCTTTTCTGTATTTTTTTCATCAACCCTGTAGAAATACATTACAAGGTCTGCTTTTTCATCATTGATATAAGTAAGTATCCTGCCCGTGGGATGCCAGGCAAGCACAGGATAAGTATTATCGGTTACCTGTTCAAATTTTGGCTCTTTCCTGAATATTGCTTTTCTTTTGCCTGTTGCCTGGTTATAAAGCCAAATCCTCTTCCTGCCCCAGTCATTTGTTATATATGCAATGTAATCCCCATTGGGACTGACCTTTACCTGCTGGAATAACTGTTCTTTCTTTGATTTTCTCAGGATCTGGTTCTCATCACCGGGTTTTTTTTCATCTCCTGCATATTCCTCCGCATAAAAAGCTTTCCATTCCTTAAGAAGCTCTTTCATGTCTTTGCCAAGCACATACAGGAAACCATCCTTTACATTCTTGTAAATCTTAGTCAGATAAATAATATTCGGAATAATTGCATCCCCGTATTTTTTGCCGATAAAGCGCCAGAAAGACTGGCCGGCATCAATTGCATCATCATATTCAAGATGATTGATATTGCGGTATTTCCCTGAGCTGAATCCGTCCTTCACCCTGTTCTCGGCCTCATAATCCCAGCCATAAGCAACATAATGGTTCAGACCCTTGATGTACCAGTCCGGCATATAGATAACCGAGGAGCTTGAAACCCTGTCCTTGACATCGGCGTCATAAAGCATTTCGTTGATGAGGACTTCAGTGATCGATGATGAGATCTGCTTCTCATATTCGAGATGATCGCCCTCATAATAAAGCATTACCTTATTCTTTATTATCCTGCTGTATCCACCGGTATTATATGTCTCATCATCAAAAGTTATAAGACCGATATTGGATTGCCGGTATTCGGCGCTCTTATTATAGATTATGAAAATCAGCCTCTTTTCAATATTGTAATCAAAATAGTCTTCTATCTCATTGAGCCGCTTCATTGCATAATTGGCTGTAAACTGAGCGAGATCGCGACCATATTCGTTGAAATAGCAGTCAAAATCATCGAAACGGTAGAATGACCAGTAATAATTGTAATATTGAACCTTATTCTTGCCGAAATTCATCTGGTGACCGTTATAGAATTGGGCAAATGCATCGTTATAAACGAGGCAGCAGGTAAGAATGATCAAGATCCTTTTTATAATTTTCATCCTCTTTATTCCGGAAGAGATATGACTCAAACGCAACAAAATCTGTTCCAATGATGCGGACATGATACAAACTTAGTTATAATCTGCTTCAAACTTTATTAAAGTCTCAAACTTTATTAATTTTGCACAATAAAACAGTTGATAAGGTTTGTGCCATGCAACCAAAATGGTTATGGTGCAGTTATTTTAAAATATAAAACTGTTATTGTAATATTTCAGATGGTCAACAATTAAACAGTAAATCAGGTTCATTCATTAAATAACTTAATTTTCGGTATATGAGAAAGATGTCATTTCTGTTGGTTCTTTTAATCCCGGTTTTCAGCTTAAACGCACAGATGGCTGTTACATCAATGAAAATGACTGAGACACAGCATGATTTTGGAACCTTTAAAGAAGAGTCAGGAAGACAGACTTATGATTTCTATGTTACAAACACGGGAAATCAACCTCTGGTGATACAGAACATTGTTGCTTCATGCGGGTGCACAACTCCCGAGTGGACCAAAGGACCTATAGCTCCCGGCGGAAAGGGAAAGATCACTGCCATCTATGATCCGAAAGACAGGCCCGGCGCTTTTAACAAAACACTTTCAGTTTACATGAACACAAAACCTGAAGTTACAGTTCTTACAATAAAAGGAGAGGTGACAGCCAGGGAGAAAACTGTGGAGGAGCTTTTCACTTTCCCCGTGGGTGGGGTAAGGTTTGAAAGTATTCAGCTTGCATTCACGAATGTTAAAAAGACCGAAAAGAAGATCCGTGTAATGCAGGTTATCAATACTTCAAACGAAGAGATGAAGGTAGAGTTCGAAAATGTGCCTGCACACCTGCAGATCAGGGTAAATCCGGAGACTCTCAAACCTGGTCAGAAAGGTCTTGTAGAAGGAACATACGATGCTACAAAAAATCCTGCCTGGGGTACTGCCAGTGACATGATCAGAGTCAAGATAAACGGGGTACCGCAGAACAATCAATATTATTATGTTTCTGCAAACCTGGTTGAAGATTTTTCGAAACTTTCAAAAGAAGAGATGGCAAACGCACCCGTATTCAAGCTTGATGCAACAACAGTTGATCTTGGCAAGATAAAAGGAAACACTCAGAATGAAGTAGAGTTTAAGTTCACCAATGCAGGGAAAAGCGATCTGTATATCAGGCATGTGAGATCATCATGCGGATGTACTGCAGTTCAGCAGGGCCAGCAGGGAGTAGGCATAAAGCCGGGAGCTTCAAGTTCAATCAAGGCAACATTTAATTCAGGGGGTTACCAGGGTAAGGTTAATAAAGCCATCTACGTTTATGCAAACGACCCGCTTAAGTCTGAAGTTGTATTGATGCTGTCGGCGGATGTTGAACAGCCCACAGCTTCAAAATAGTGAATCATCAAAGAAATTAACTGCTATATAGAGGGTGTCAGGCAAAGATCTTTCACCCTTTTCGTTTTTATCCCCGCATAATGGATAAGAGTAAGGAGAAAAAGAGTACACTGAAAATCCTGGAGGGAGTATCTCAGCCACCCAGCATCAATCCAAACCGTAGAGAAAGGAAACGCAGGCAGGATTATGATGTGACTGAATATGTTTCAGGGATACGTGCAGGTAACAGGACAATCCTTAGTCAGGCTATTACTCTTGTCGAGAGTTCTTTGCAGGAGCATTATGGGAAGGCACAGGAAATTGTGGAAAAGTGCCTTCCATTCTGCGGTAACTCACTGAGAATTGGTATTACGGGAGTTCCCGGGGCAGGGAAGAGCACCTTTATTGAGGCTTTTGGCCTGCATGTTACCGGATTGGGCAGAAAGATGGCAGTTCTCGCAATTGATCCCAGCAGTGAACAAACCGGCGGCAGCATTCTCGGGGACAAAACAAGGATGCAACAGCTCAGCAGTCATCCGTCGGCATTTATCAGACCATCACCAGCCTCAGGCTCACTTGGCGGAGTTGCAAAGAAAACCCGTGAAACAATAATTCTTTGCGAAGCGGCAGGATTTGATACAATTCTGGTTGAAACAGTTGGAGTGGGTCAGTCAGAAACTGAAGTACATTCTATGGTTGATTTCTTTCTTCTGCTCATGCTTGCCGGTGCAGGCGACGAGATACAGGGAATAAAAAGAGGTATTATGGAGATGGCCGATATGATCGCTATTACGAAGGCAGATGGCCAGAATGTTCTTAATGCCGAAGGTGCCAAAGTATTGTACCAGAATGCACTTCACCTTTTCCCTCCTCCGCCGTCGGGCTGGCGACCAAAAGTTGTAACCTGCTCCGCAAAAAAGAATTTAGGAATAACCGACCTCTGGGATATCATTCTTGAGTATGAAGACTTTACCAGAAAGTCAGGGTATTTTGAGGAGCTGCGCAGAAAGCAGGCTATTATCAGGATGGACAAAACTATCACAGAATACCTTTCCAGTTCTTTCTACCATGATAAAAATGTTAAGGATGCACGAACCGAGATTGAAGAAAAACTGTCACAAGGTTCTATTACATCCTATAGAGCTGCTTATTACCTGCTTGATAAATACTTTAAAAGAGAAAAGCAGTAACCAATATTTCATATATTTGCGAAAGGGATTAAAATCAGACAACAAACAGAATCAGATATGAAGAAGCTTATTTATGTGTCATTAGTGACTATTGTAGCATGGTCGTGTTCCTCAGAACCCCGCTATATTGTAAAGGGAAAGATAGAAGGTTCCGATAGTATTACTTTTTACCTGCAGAAAAGAGAAGCAGGTAAGACAATCAATATTGATTCAGCTGTATCGAAGAAGGGGACCTTCACCATGAAGGGAGGATCAGTCAGGTATCCTCAGCTTGTTCAGCTTGTTGCCGGTGATACAAGAAAAAGGACATCTTTCTACCTCGAGAATTCTGAGATTACTATTGAAGGTAAGCTCGATTCACTTTATAAAGCGGAAGTAACCGGTTCAAAGACCCAGGATGAATATACATCATTTGTTAAATCGAATAAGACTTATACTGATGCTTTATCTGCCCTTTATTCTGAATATCAGACAGCAAACCAGTCCGGTAATCCTGCAAGGGTAGCCGAAATAGAGAAACAGGCTGATGAACTCCAGAATAAGATGATCGAGAACCAGAAGAATTTTGTCATCAATAATCCTTCTTCCTATGTTAGTCCTTCACTTCTTTCAAGTATGGCTTACGATATGGAAGCTGTTGAAATTGAGTCAATGATAAATAAATTCGATACAGCTATAGCTAACCTTCCTGAAATCAAATCCCTCCGTGAGAGGGTGGAAGTTATGAAAGCTGTAGCTATTGGTCAAAAAGCTCCTGATTTTACTATGAATGATGTTGACGGCAACCCTGTTTCGCTTTCCTCCAAAATAGGTCCTAAACTGCTGCTGGTAGATTTCTGGGCAGCATGGTGCGGTCCCTGCAGGCAGGAAAATCCCAACGTCGTAAAGGTTTACAAGGAATTCAATAAAAAAGGTTTCGATGTATTTGGTGTGTCTCTGGACCAGGAAAAGGAGTCATGGCTGAAAGCTATCGAAGATGATAAACTCACATGGACACATGTGTCAGACCTCCAGTACTGGAATAATGCAGCTGCAAAGCTATATGCAGTTCAGGCTATCCCGGCTAACTTCCTTCTGGATGAGACTGGTATAATAATCGGTAAAAACCTCAGGGGGGAAGATCTTTATAATAAAGTAAGCGAGGTACTCGGCAAATAATTCCTTGATAGTGTTTCACCACTAAGGAACACAAAGGTTTCACTAAGGGACACGAAGGAGTCAGATAACTTTGTGTCCCTTTGTGCTATCCTTAGAGTTCCTTTGTGGTTAAATTCTACTGCTTGTTATTCAGCTCTTCCAGGATGAATCCCATACCGCGGACGGTCCGGATATCGATGTTCTCATCTTCCGAAATATACTTTCTCAGCCTGCTGATGAACACATCCATGCTGCGCCCCAGGAAATAGTCATCTTCACCCCATATTTCGGTGAGTATATCTTCCCTGGCCAGAACCTTATTCTTGTTAATGATAAAATACCTGAGCAGCTGTGCTTCCTTGAGCGTAAGCTTCTCCTTTGTACTCCCGCTTATCAGTTCCAGGGCATTATACCGGAGAACAGTATTCGAAATCTTGAACTCGTCATTCGATGAGGAATAAGCTCTTTTAAGGATATTGTTAATCCTGAGAATGAGTACTTCAGGATCGAAAGGTTTTGTGATATAATCATCTGCCCCTATCTTCAGACCGCGTACAATATCCTCCTTAAGACTTTTGGCAGTCAGAAAGATGAGCGGAATTTCCTGCTGGGCTTCCTTAACCTTTTCAGCCAGCGTGAACCCATCCATCTCAGGCATCATAACATCAAAAACACAAATGTCAAATTTATCCTTCTGAAAGAGCTCCCATGCTTCTTTACCATCTCTTCCAAGGGTTACATCATAACCGCTGATTGAAATATACTGGCTCAGAATATTACCGAAATCCCTGTCATCCTCTGCTAATAAGACTTTCATATTCACTTGTTTGTTATAACAATATAAAGATAATCATTCTTTTCCGGATTTTTCAGGATACATTCATTCAGAAGTAACAAGGTCCGACAAGCCGGATGTGCCGTTCTCGTTTATAGCTTCGATCCTGAAGTAGTATTTTGACCTGCTATCCAGCGCTTTGAGCCAGTATTCATTCTTGCCATACACCATAATGCAGTTATACAGCTTGTGAGGATCTGTCCCCATGAAAATATTATAGGCATAAGCATCATCGGAAGGTTTCCATTTCAGCCATGCACTTCTTTTATCCTTCTCTGTCCTGAGTACGATAAAATTTTTGACTTTCCCGGGTTTCTGTCCGGTACCTTGCCCGAATACCCTGAAGCCGCTGATCGCAAATTTCCCCGTGGGTACATGAATATTCTCAAGCCTGAGATAACGTGTATTAACCGGTTTTTCAAGCTCGATATAATCATGTGGAACATCGGTGTTGTTCTTGCTTTTATCAACCAGGATGCTCCATTTCTTCCCGTCAGTAGAATGAAGCAGCCTGTACCGGTGCCAGATGCCATTCTGTTTGCCCATCAGCTCTGCATCCTGGTCAGCGTAATTAATCTGGATGGCTCTGACTGTTGATATTTCGCCAAGATCGGTGGATATCCATTCCCCTTCATACCCTGAGCTGGCAGACCAGTAAGTTTTTATATCCTCATCAACGGCGTAACCTGCCGGATAGGCAGTCATTGATGACGACACTTCCACCGGCTTATTGTAATTGAGCAGCATCCATCCGGTGAAACGGCTCGCAAGGTGATCAGATTCAGCATCAGGAAGGTAGTGTGGGTAATCCCCGAAGGCAGTATTGCAGTACATCTTTCCGTCAGCATCAAAACCGGCAGGCCACAATCCAAGCCTTCTCTCGAAATTATTTTTTACGGATATGCTTACAGTGCTGACATGCCAGTAATTGTTCCATTTATCCTGGAACGTTGCACCATGGCCGGCTCCCCTGGCAAATCCTCCCGGTTTCCAGGAAAAAGGCATCGGTTCGTGTACAAATGGGCCCAGCGGATTATCCGAAACTGCAACTCCGTCGGCATATCCGCTGAATTCTGTACCGGGAGCGCCGTACTGAAGATAATATTTGTCTTTGTACTTAGTCATCCATGCACCTTCCATAAACGGATCGAGGAAAGTATTATCAAGATATTCTCCGAAACGCTGCCAGCCAAAGCGGTCATCATCGAGGAGGAGAAGCTCCTTTCGTGTCCCATAAGGTGCAAAAGTCTTTCTGTTGATCCTGATTCCATACAAAGGATAAGCATTACTGCTGCCGTTATACATATATAATTTGCCGTCATCATCTGTAAAGAATGCCGGATCCCATCCTCCGATAGCTAATGAATCAATAACCTCTTTCCATGTATCTTCTTTAGGGTTCGTACTCATCCAGATCGGGAAATTTGATGAATAAGTAGAGCCGAATACCAGCATTGTATCGCCCTGCACCCATACAGCAGGTGCACAAAGCTCATCATATACTTTGTGGTATGGCTTGAGGAATAAGCGTGGCACAAAGTTCCAGTGATTAAGGTCAGGGCTCCACCAGTAACCCCATTGATTTGTCGAAAAGAGGTAATAGTCACCTTTAAATGTCACAATAACCGGATCGGCTGTAGCCCTGTGCTTTCCGAAAGTTGTGAAATCAGGAATCGGGCAATACCCGTAATCAAGATTCATCGGGTTGCAGTATGTCTTCTGCCCGTCTGAAAGACGGCATAAAAATACTGCAAAGATCAATATCAAAATCAACCTTTTTACCATATATGGTTTTTATGATTCTCCTGGAAGTGTTACAATGAATGTACTGCCTTTACCCGGCCTGCTGCTGACCGACACGTCTCCTCCATGAGCTTCTGCAATCTTCTTTACATAGTATAGGCCTAATCCGAGACCTTTGAACTTGTGAATATTACCTGATGAAGCTCTATAGAACTTATCGAAAATATGTTTCTGATCAAGCTTATTGATCCCGATGCCATTGTCAGAAACCCTGATATATATATTGTGATCCTGTTGGAATCCTTCAATCTCTATTTCAGGTTGTTTATCAGAATATTTAACCGCATTCGAAAGAAGGTTATTAAGCAGAGTTGTGAAATAAACAACGTCAATATCGGCAGTAATGCCATTGAGATTGTATTTTTCAATGATCTTTGCACTGTTTCCTCCTCCCGATTTGAAGCCGGATATCACATCTTTCATTATATCCTCAATATCAACCCGTTTTTTATCCAGCTGAAACTGGGTTCGTTCCCACATGCTTATTTCCAGTATCATGTTTATGAGCTGATTGAGATGGACACTCTGCTTCCCGATCAGTTTTGCAGTCTCAAGTATCTTCTCATCGTTCCCTCTTATCTGGGGCATTTCAAGTGTTCTTCCTGCCACGGTGATCGTTGACAGAGGCGTTTTCAGCTCATGTGTCATGTTGTTTATAAAATCGGTTTTCAGGTTGGAAAGCCTTCTTTCTTCGCGAAGGTTCCTGTAAGTTATTACGAACATGAGGCCGACCAGTAAAATGCTGAAAGTACTCAGCCCCAGAGTAGCTGATGTTTCCCGCAGTATAATTTTCTGCTTATCTGAAAAATCGATATAGTAATCAAGGAAAAGCCTGAAATGGTTACCACCAATCTGGTGGCTGCCGACAAATATCTCCGAGCCTGCTTTAATTTTCAATGGCTGATCCTGCTCCTTTGCCGTTGTCCTTTCTCTCCTTGTTCCTGATCTTCGTGGCTGGAATTTATCACTTCTGTATATAATAATAGTATCCTGGTTTATAAGTTCCAGGTTGTTTATATAGATTTTGTGCATGAAATTTTTCTCAAAACCCCTCATCTCGAAATATGAAGACAAGTGTTTTGAGAGTACCTGCTCCCTCTGTATAACGGCATTATAATATTCCAGGATGCCTTTTTTCTTTTGCTTCAGGACATTCTGATCAGTGATCATGCATAGGCTATCTATCATTTTATCGGTTGAATCGTTCAGAAGCATCCGTACCATATCGAAACCCTGATCATCGATTACTCCGTTTTGTGATGCCCTCCAGATATACCCGCTGGCTTCCTGTGAGAGCTGGGAGTATCTCAGAGTGAACATTTCATTTTTCTGCTTCCAGACACCAACAATAATGTAAACCTGAACTGAGATCAGTATCAGTATGGATGCAATTCCCAGGATTAATACAGTGTTTTTCTTTCTCATATAAGTAATTCTCCTCAAATTTATTCATTTTGACGGAATACTCCGGTTTGAAGGACGAACTTTAACCCCGCGTTAACCCGCTGTTAACATTGGCTCAGTTTTTCATAGTCTATCTTTACATCAACAAACTTAATAAAGGCAGCGATGAAAAGGATCAGATTATTTTTAATTACCGTTCTGCTTGTGACCACAGGTTCATTCAGCGGAACAATTTTTGCTCAGGAGGGCACAGAAAAGCAGGTTGATAAAGAGAGGGAGGAGGAACTGCTTAAAGCAATAAATGAGCAGAAAAAAGCGCTACAGGAGCAGCGGCAGGAACAGGAGAAGGCGAAAAAGGAGATTGAAGAAAACATGCGCGAGCTTGAAAAACTCGGTGATTATGACTTTGATTACGAGTTTAATGAAGGCGATAACAATTTCAGGATTTACAGAAGGCCGGGGAGATCTGTCAATCCTGATGTTTTTGTAGTTCCGGACATCCCAAATGTTCCGAATGCCCCAAATGTGTTTATCGGGTCTCACGGTTTCTTCGGTGATAATGGAGGCACATCATGGGATTTTACAAAATCAGTAAAGGAAAGCAGCTTTAAAAAAGAGTATGCCTTTGATGTGGAAAAAACAGTTAAAAACGTTTCCATGGCTATAAGCGGCGATTGCAAAGCCGGCGAGATCAGGATCAAGGTATTGACACCCCAGGGAAAAACATACTCCGATGTGGTGATTGATGAATATGGCAATATAAATGTCAGAAAGTCTTTTTCAATCTCCGAAACGGAAAACCAGGATAAAACCGGGGAGTGGAAGTTCCAGATAGCATCGGAGAAAGCCAGCGGATATTTCAAAATTTCATTCCAGACATACTGATTATAGTTTTCATTCCTGAGTAAGGGGAGGCGCTACTGGAGCAGCCTCCCTTTTTTTAATAGCTTAATAATTAAATCTTAATACAGATTTTTGAAAAAATAGAACACTGATGACACGGATGCAACGGATTGTCACCGATTTGATCTGTGTAAATCCGTTAAATCCGTGTTATCGGTGTGCTATTAAAACAACGTATTTTGTTTTATATGAGTCGCTGTAATATTAATTATAATATAGATTATAATATAGAATATAATATAGATTATAATATAGATTATAATATAGATTATAATATAATTAATCTATGTTACGGCTGGCAACTCCTCCTTTGGTGCTTTCAACCTTCACCGTGTATTTGCCTGTTCCCTTAACGATCCATTTGACATTAACCCGTCCGTAACCCGGTATGTTCTCAATTTCAAGACGTTGAGGATTCTTCTCCTGTTCAACGCTAATTTTCAGGTCCTTATCCCTTACAATCATGCCTGCAATCACCGTTCCACCTTCAAGCGAGATATAATCCGGGGGATCTATCCTGTATTTCAGGTTACTTGCCGAGTGCGTGGGAAGGAGCCTTTTATTTTCCACTGTTGCTGATACTTCAACGAGTCCTCCGGGAATCTTATTAACACTAAGATTAGAGATTTCAAGCTTTGGCGACTGGTATGAATTATATATGCAGAACGCTGCATTCCTGTGTGCATCCGATTCGATGAGAAATCCAGGATGAAGCCTTCCGAAGTTTTTATTGAAACCACCTGTTTCAATTTCACCATAAACCGGGTGGCTGATCTTCTGCCAGGGTATGAATGCATCCTCGAAAAGCAGCAACCTGTCGAACTCATACTGGTCTATGCTCGAAGTATCGTTGAACATCAGATAAGGAGTCCAGAGCTCGTTTGAAAAGACGAAACATCCCATTGCACCATGCCACCAGTCCAGTTCTCCTCCGTAAACCGTATACATGTCTTTCCAGATAGTAAGAAGCCTGTAACCGGGAATCATCAGCTCGCCCTTCTTTCCTATTGTTTCGATTGCGGCATCATCAGTATTGCTATACGCCTCTGCTCCACCGCCTTTTATCGATGGTCCCCTGAGGATCATTCCTCCCGAATTATGGAATGATTGGGCGCCTGTTATATTCCTGTGCTTTACTGTAAAATTGCATACTGCCTGGTTCTCGGGGAATGAAAATGGATATTTATCGGCTCCGTTCTGAATATAGTTGGGTTCCCAGTTGAAACCCCAGTCGCGGTTTCCATCGTACCCTCCGGGACCATCTTCATTTACCATCCCGTCACCGTCATTGTCAATACCTTCATATCCGAGCATCTCGTATTCGCCCTTTTCACCGGGGGTGGCTCTGATCATCCGTCTGCGGTCCTTTGGATCCTCGATAAAATTACCGTCAGGACTTCTCCTGCGCATCTGGGTAATAGTCTTGTCGTTATTCAGGTCATCGTAACCGTCTTCATCGAATAAACCATCACGGTCGTTGTCTCTCGGTGCAAGCCCTGATCTTGGAGGAACACCAACTTCTGTGAAGTATTCCCTTGAATCGGGGTTTATTGTTGGGGCTATATAGAATGTTTTGTCCCGAAGCAGTTCCCTGATAAACGCATTCCTGCCATACATTTCGCAAAGATACCAGGCCGTATAAAGAGCCATCTCGGTTCCCTGAAGCTCTATAGAGTGAATGTTCCCGTCAATCCAAAACGCAGGTTTACTGTCAGGATCACCTGCTTTCTTATCGGAAATGGTGAGGACAAGGATGTCCCTGCCCTGGACAGATTTTCCTATTGATTCAACATTGACCAGATCAGGCCAGGCTTTAGCTAGCCTGTTGCAGAGATCGTTAACACCTTTATAGGTATAGTATTTGTTCCAGGAAGCCTGTACCTTCGGATTTGAGGGTGATCCGGCCGCCCCGAAGAAAAGATCATCCTGAGCCTGACAAATCCCTGTAAAAATCAGGAATATAATGAATGATGAATATATTGTTTTCATTTATTAGATTTTATTTCAGATCAACCGTCGTAGTGATTATCCCTGTGTTCACGGCTCCGGCGGTGATTGTTACCGGACCTTTGCCTTTGATGAGCCAGCTGAATTCAGCCGACTGGCCTCCTTCGAGCCTTTCTATCCGTTGTACTTTTCTGCCGCTCAGTATCTCCTGGCCTTTTGATGGTTCCAACGACAGGCTCATAACTCTTATCCAGTTGTTCGTTTCACCAACCTGTGCCATTGTAGCAAATACACCTCTGTTAAGTACTTTACATTCAAATCTGTAAATGTCGTTTTCCATCTTCCCGGATTTGATCTCGGCAAATACAAGGTCAGGGTGCATAGCTGCTATTTCAGTGATGAATTTCACATGCTTTTCTGTTATTCTGTCAACAGAATCAGCAGGAGGATTAAGCAAAACAAATGGTTTCAGGCCTCCGGTCTCTGCTTTTTTCCCCGGGAAGCCGGGATGAATAATTTCCTTCCAGGGAATGTAAACATCAGTAATCTTATTCTTTTCGGCATATTTCATGAATTCAGTCTCAGGGTTTTTTCCCTTTTCCACGGGGAACCACCATCCCGGCGTGCTGAAGCTGTACCTGCCATAATGGTAATAAGCCCATTCCATGAAATTTCCAGGTGTCCTGACAGGCAAAGCATTACCTTTAAGTCCTGTTATCTCATGATATCTCTCTGAAACGAGTTTATTAATTGTTTCGTCTGCAAGCCTGATGGATGTAATCCTCCTGTCAGGTCCCTGCTTTTCGTTCTTCATCGGCTGACCCAGGTTATCCTGAGGACCAAACGCGAATACTGCAAAAACATTGAACCTTGCGTACAGGAAATCCGCAACAGCTTTTACCTCGGGTTCAGATACAGGGTGAAGACCGGCATTAGTCCCGAATTCTTCATAATCATAAGTGAAGTTCCTGTTAAAATTAACACCACCTGTGTTATCTTCATTGAACTTACCATCATCGTCATTGTCAATTCCTTCTGTGAAAAGGAGGTAACCTCCGGTTTCACCTTTGGAAAGATCGGCCTCTTTCATTATCCTTCCATCGTCGGGGTGGGGGATGAATCTTCCTGTCTGATCTGCAATTCTTAAGCTTGTGATAATTCCATTTCCATCGAGATCTTCAAAAGGATCTTCATCTGTTCTGAAATCCCTGTCATCATCAGTTTGATGTGCATTGACAGTTCTTTCATACTTCAGAGGGGAGAAGAATTGTTCTGAAGCATCAGGACTTACATCCGGGAAGATATAGAAAGTAACTTTCCGAAGGAGTTCCTCATGGCCTTTTAACAGTTTTTCAGCGAGTCCGATGGTGATTTCACGGCCAAGAAGATAACTGCCTTCCACTCCGCCAAAAATTGCTATCCCGGGTTTATTGTCTTTATCCCCGGTACCAATTGTGATAACCCGGATTTCTTTTCCGCCCTCTGTCATGGAAAGTGACTGTACTGTGCACAGAGAGAGATCCAGGCGATTAAGCGCATCAATCCTCCCGGTCATAGTCCTGTAATCAGTATATCCTTTCTGGGCCTGTAGTGGCAGGGCAATACAAAGCGCCATACCGATAATAAACTTAAGTAATGCTTTCTTCATATTCAATGATTGACAGCGTGAAAATAAGAATTCTGATGTTATTGCCAAGGCTCAGTCATTTTTTTCCGGTTTAAGATGTCTTTTGGCCGGTGATCTGAAGTGGCAATTATTGAAGAAGGGATCCCAGTTCCTGTTCTGGTAGAATTCTGCAGTTTTTATGTTAAAATAGCCGAGGACATGCTTTGGCGAAAGGGTGTAAATCAATTCGTCGTTATCACCGTAATAAGGATCGGAGATTGAAAGAGCTTCCTCAATACCTGTATCATTCTGCAAAGCAGTTTCAGAGTATTCTTCATAGATAGCTTTTGGTATTGCCATTACAATTGTGTAATTCCCGTAATCCTTTCTCTGAAACAGGAAATAGGTTATTTCAATAGACTCATTAGGATTAATTCTGTCGGTGGAATGGGGAAGCTGGCTCTCGAAGATGAAGCCTTCGTTCATTATACTTTCAACTATGCTGAATTCCCTGGTATTATGAAGAAAAAAATAACAGTCCCTGAAATTTCTTAAAACCGAAGCAAGTATCTCTCCCTTATTCTTCATCAAAAGAAATGGATCTGTTAATTTATTCAAATATAACGCATATTGTAATTTAAGAAACAGGCGGGAGGAGTTTTTTGATGGGAACATGTTACATTGTCTTGCAGGTCGTGCAGGTCATGCAAGTCATGCAGGTCATGCAGGTCATGTAGGTCTTGCAAGTTATACAGGTGGTCTTTAAATATTTATCGTTAACTTTGTATCTTATTTTCGTTTGAATGAAAAAAGCCTTTTTTCTGCTGATCCTGGGTGTCTTTGTTTCATGCAGTCGGTCAGGGAATAATTCGACTGAAAAGATCATAACCGTAAGTATTGCTCCATACAAGTATTTTGTGGAAGCAATTGCAGGAGGTGATTTTACAGTCAACGTTATGGTTCCGCCAGGTTCCGATCCGCATATATATGAGCCTGTTCCGGGACAAATTACAAAACTGCGTGCATCAGCAGGATTTATCAGTAACGGATACCTTGGTTTTGAGATGACCTGGCTTGAGCGTCTTTATGAGACTAACCCGGATATCAGGAAGCTTAATTTAGGAGAAAGCATTGATCCTATCAAATCTGAACATCATCATGAGGGCGATAATCTTGAAGGCGCCGATCCTCATTACTGGGTCTCTCCGAAATGCGCACTAAGGATGGCCGAATCAGTAAAGACTTTTCTTCAGGAACTCATGCCATCGTCTTCAGTAAAATATGAAGAGAATTATTTAAAATTTATAAGTCGTATACAGGAACTTGATAAGCGGTCAGAGGAATACTTCTCCTTTTACAGGGGTAAGTCTTTCATGATCTATCATCCCAACCTGGCATATCTGGCACGGGATTATGGAATGAGGGAAATTGCAGTGGAATCTGAAGGAAAGGAACCATCTCCTTCAATGATGAAGGATCTGATTGATATTTCAAGAAAAGACAGTATCACGACAATCTTTGTTCAGCGTGAATATGACACAAGGAATGCCAGATCGATAGCAGCAGAAACAGGCGCCCGGCTGGTTATTATTGATCCTCTTGCAGAAGACTGGTATGCATCGACAGCTGCAATAATCGATGCCCTTCATGAAAGTTTTAAAAAATGAGACGATGGCGTGGATACTGGAACTGAAATCTGTTTACGCCTCTTATGGTACGATGCCGGTCCTTGAGAATGTCAATTTCAGGGTAAGTGAAAAGGATTTCATCGGGGTTATCGGACCGAACGGAGGTGGTAAGACCACGCTTCTGAGGATAATACTTGGATTGCTGAAGCCCGTTAAAGGAGAGATGATATTCAACGCCGGTGTTCTGAACGGTAGCCGGATAGGCTATTTGCCGCAGATTTCGACCGGAGATGTGAATTATCCTGTGACTGTTAAAGATATAATCCTGTCAGGACTGATGATAGGGAAGGGGATATTCTCGAGGATGACGACTTCAGATAAGAAAAAAGCTGCTGGAGTTATTGATCAGCTGGGGCTGTCAGGAATGGAAGGAGCAACTGTAAATGAGCTTTCGGGAGGTCAGATGCAGAGGGTTTATCTTGGGCGGGCCATAATCGGAGACCCTAAGCTCCTGTTGCTTGATGAGCCGGGTAACTTTGTCGATTCAACTTTTGAAAAAGACTTCTATGAGAAGCTTAAGGACCTGAATGAAAAAATGGCAATTCTTATGGTTTCGCATGATATCGGAACCATCTCAGCTCATATAAAATCGTTCGCTTGTGTGAACAGGACACTTCATTATCATCCTTCGCATGAGATAACAAATGAAGATCTTCTTGCTTATGGCTGTCCGATACAGCTTGTTACCCATGGGGATATTCCACACACGGTTCTGAAAAAGCATCAATAAAAATGGAACAGGGAATTTTTCAGTATGAATTCATAATCAAGGGCATTTTAGGAGCCATTTTTGCCAGTATAACTGCAGGCCTGGCAGGTACATATGTTGTTTCCAAACGAATGGTTTTCCTAAGCGGCGGAATTACCCATGCTTCATTCGGGGGCATAGGCGTGGGCTATTTTGCAGGTATCAATCCTGTTGCCGGAGCCGCAGTTTTCGGAATCCTGTCAGCCCTGGGTATTGAGTATCTTTCAGTGAAACATAAAATAAGGGAAGATTCTGCAATAGGTATTCTGTGGGCATTCGGCATGGCTGTAGGTGTAATCTTTATCTACCTGACACCAGGCTATACCCCGAACCTCATGGGTTACCTGTTTGGAAGCATTCTGACAGTTACAAATGCTGATCTTCTTGCACTGGGGATCATGTCAGCCATTCTGATTGCATATTTCGGGATTTTTTACAGAACCATACTCTACATCTCGTTCGATGAGGAATTTGCCAGAACCTATTCAGCATATGTCGATTTTTTTAAATACTTAACAACCTCCTTAATAGCCCTTACCATAGTACTGAACATAAGAATGGCGGGGGTGGTTCTTGTACTATCGTTGCTCACCATTCCGCCTAATATTGCAATGTTGTTCACCAGTGTCTATTTCAGAATTGTGATTCTTTCAATTGTTGCCGGTTTTATTGGAACGGCTACAGGTTATTTTATTGCATATATAGCAGGTGTGCCTGTTGGCGCAACAATAATATTCACCATGGTCATAATGTGGATCATTGCGAAAGTGCTGAGTCAGTTAAGGCTGAAGATTTCATGAAATGCCAATGATTTCAAACATTTCATATCTTTTCAGGTTTCCTGATTGGTAAAATGTTGTTACTTTTTAAATATTAAAAACCTATGGATTACGATCTTATTGTTATCGGAAGCGGCCCGGGCGGTTATGTCGCAGCAATCAGGGCATCACAGTTAAAAATGAAAGTTGCCGTCGTTGAACATGCTGAAATTGGTGGTATATGCCTCAACTGGGGATGTATTCCCACAAAGGCATTGCTGAAGAGTGCCCAGGTTTTCGAATATATGAGTCATGCTTCCGATTATGGCGTTTCAATATCAGGCGATGTAAAACCTGACTTTAATGCCATGATTTCACGCAGCAGGGGTATTGCTGAAGGAATGAGCAAGGGAGTTCAGTTCCTCTTCCGGAAGAATACTATAGAACATCTTAAAGGGTTTGGCAGGCTTAAGGGAAAGGATAGTGTCGAGGTAACAGATGCCGGAGGGAACAAGAAAACATATACAGCAAAAAACATCATTCTGGCAACCGGGGCAAGATCGAAGGAGTTACCAAATTTAAAACAGGATGGTAAGAAGATCATCGGCTACCGGCAGGCAATGACTCTGGATAAACAGCCGGCATCAATGGTGGTTGTCGGATCAGGAGCAATCGGCAGCGAATTTGCATGGTTTTATCAATCAATTGGAACGGAGGTAACACTTGTGGAATTCCTTCCCAGGATAGTACCGAATGAGGATGAGGAAGTATCCAAACAGCTTGAAAGGTCGTTCAAGAAGATGAAAATGAAGATAATGACCGATTCTTCAGTTGAGAAAGTCGAT
Organism: uncultured Bacteroidota bacterium; assembly: GCA_963744745.1. GTDB lineage: Bacteria > Bacteroidota > Bacteroidia > Bacteroidales > VadinHA17 > LD21. Next base: position 338,381 of record CAVUVD010000019.1, read on the forward strand.
ATAAAGAACGACCGCTGTACTGTAAAGATAAGGACTCCAAAGGGTGAAGTCGTTGTTGAAACTGATATAGTGCTGTCAGCGGTTGGGGTAGAAACAAATATCGAGGGGATCGGTCTCGATGAAACAGGTGTGAAGCATGAAAAAGGGAAGGTGATAGTCGATGATTTTTACAGGACAAATGTAAAGGGGATTCATGCAATCGGCGATATAGTTCATGGACCGGCGCTCGCTCATGTTGCATCAGCAGAAGGAATAACATGTGTGGAAAAAATGGCAGGGATGGATGTAAAACCAATTGATTATAAAAACATTCCGGCATGTACGTATACAAGCCCTGAAATCGCGTCGATGGGGCTTACAGAGGATGCTGCAAAAAAGGCAGGATATGAGGTCAAAGTTGGCAAGTTCCCATATACGGCATCAGGTAAAGCAAGCGCTGCAGGTTCAAAAGATGGATTCGTTAAGCTGATCTTCGACGCACAATACGGGGAGTTGCTTGGTGCACACATGATCGGTGCTAACGTTACCGAGATGATTGCGGAACTGATTGTTGCCAGGAAGCTCGAAACAACAGGGCATGAGATCATTAAAGCTGTTCATCCTCATCCGACAATGTCTGAGGCTATTATGGAGGCAGCAGCCGCAGCGTATGGAGAGGTGATACACCTGTAATTTTACACGCAACCTTTTACCCGATTTTTTCATCATTTCCATACCGGGTTGACTGGTATGAAAATTTTTATTATTTTTATCTCTTTATGCAATTGCTTTGCAGGAGATCGTTAAAATAATAAAAGGTTGTCTTGCCGGGAACAGAAGGGACCAGGAACTGCTCTACAGGCGGCATGCATCAAAACTATATGCCGTATGCCTGCAGTATTCTGGTAATGATGAAGAAGCAAGGGATATTTTACAGGAAGGATTTATAAAGATCTTTGAAAATCTTCATAATTACAAGTATGAGGGCTCCTTTGAGGGATGGATGAGGAGGATAACCGTCAATACTGCTCTTGAGAAATTCAGGAGTAAGCATAACCTCTACAGGGTAGATGATATTGACAGTATACAGGAACCGGATGCTGACCCCGATAATAACGATTATGCAGGTCTTGAAGCTGCAGATCTGCTGGGAATAATCCGGGAACTCCCGCCTAAATACAGGATGGTTTTTAACCTCTATGCTATTGAAGGATACTCTCATAAAGAGATTAGCAAGCTGGTAAACATATCTGAAGGGACTTCAAAATCAAACCTGTCGAGGGCCAGGATTATACTCCAGAGAAGAGTTGGCGCTTTTACCGGGCTTAAAAAGAAAGTGGCAAATGGATGACCGCGGAAATATCGATCTTATTTTCAGGAATGGACTGAAAGATTATGAAGTTCTTCCTCCGCAGGATGTCTGGGATAAAATCCAGCCAGCCGTGAAGAAGAATTCATATCTGTTTTTATTCAGGTATGCTGCTGCTGTTTTAATAATTATGAGCCTTGGTTTTCTTGTCTGGTCGCTAAGCCATGAAGTTACAACTGAAATCCCTTATTCATACGCAATTCTTGATATTAACCAGGCACAACCAATCAGGGTTGCAGAATTATATCAAACAGATACTGAGAATAGAAGGTCTGTCCCTGCCAGTCAGAAAAAGGATCTCATACCACAAAAAGCCGAATACAGTTACGATATTACCGTAATGAACTCAGCAGCTTTTGGAAAAGACATAATTTCGGGACGTGCGAGTATCATCCTTGGACCCGAAAAAGCTGAAATCAGTTCAGTTCCTCAGAATGTGAATATCGGTAATAAAGCTTATGGTTTTCCTGAATACTATAGCGGTGAAAGACCTGTTGATAAGAGATGGTCGATTTCGGCAATGGCGTCCCCGACATATTATTCAAAGACAGGTACCGGCAATGAAGATTATCTGAGAATGACAGCCACTGAAAATGCAGCCGCTTCATATGCAGGCGGAGTCGGTCTTTCGTATAAGGTCAGCAAACGTTTCAGCATTCAGACCGGATTCTATTATTCAGCCTACGGGCAGGAAATTGGAGGCGTCAATTCTTTCGCAGGTTTTAATAGTATTGCTGATGCCAAGGGAAGACCAGCATTTGAGGTAATAACTTCAAATGGACCTGTACGCACAAGCAGCAATGATGTATTTCTGGCTGCGGATGTACAGACCGGAAAAGTGATCTCAGCATATCATAATGATGGATTTGACCCTGCCAAGGCAAACCTGGACCCTGTTAACAGTTCATTGATCCAGAGTTTTAACTATATTCAGATGCCTTTCCTCATCAGGTACAAGGTGATTGACAGAAATATCGACTTCAATTTGCTTGGCGGAGTATCCTACGACTTTCTTATTGGCAATTCTGCATTTGCAAAAACACCGGAAGGCAGAATGCCTGTCGGTAATACTGAAGGATTAAATTCTTTATTATTCAGCAGTTCCCTGGGTATGGGAGTGGAATATAACTTCTCCGAAAAAGTATCACTTAATCTGGAGCCTACTTTCAGGTATTTTGTAAACCCGTTCAACGATGCTGCAGGAACAAGAGTACACCCGTATTCTTTCGGAGTTTTCTCAGGGATATCATATAAGTTTTAGTGACTAAAGTGACTAAAGTGACTAAAGTGACTAAAGTGCACTTTATGATATTTTTAGGGTGGGTAGAAATACTGTTGTCTCCTATAAAAAAATTTAGTTATTTGCACCCGTGAATGAGTGGTAAAAGGCTTATTTATATTATTTTTGCATAGGATTGAGAGGAAAAGCAGTACAGCACAAAAAATTATGAAAAACAGGGATAGTAAAACAATACTCACGGTATTTGTTCTGATAAGCTCATCTATAGTGATGGTGGCAGTGGCGCTTGGTTTTAAGCAATCGGATGAAAAGATGATCCAGGAAATACGAAAAGATACTGTATATAGTGTCCGTCCGTTTGTTATCCCTGATCTCGTTACATTTGCAGGGGAAAGAATGCCCCTGGAGAACTTTGATACAAGAGAGAGTCTTGAAAGAGAAATTCTGACAAGCGCCTACAGGCATTCATCCACAATTCTTATCATCAAGAAAGCCAACCGTTTCAATCCTGTTATTGAGAAAATTCTTGCAAAAAACGGCATCCCTGAAGATTTCAAATACCTTGTTGCCGCTGAAAGTGAGTACAATAACGTTATTTCCCCTGCCGGAGCAACAGGCTTCTGGCAGATCATGCCACAAACAGGTAAAGAACAGGGAATGGAGATAAATACAATAGTGGATGAACGGTACGATATTGAAAAATCGACCCAGTTCGCCTGTGATTTTTTTAAGAAATCGTATGAGAAGTTCGGTAACTGGACACTGGTAGCGGCTTCATACAACGGAGGTCGTGCAGGAATCGACCTTCAGATCGAGATACAGGATCAGAATAATTATTACGATCTGCTTCTTAATGAGGAGACTGCCAGGTACATATTCAGAGTGGTTGCATATAAACTGATCATTTCCGACCCTGTTGCCTATGGGTTTGACGTCAGGCAGAATGATCTGTATCCCGAGTATAAATATTATGAGGTCAAAGTGGATACTGCAGTTAAGGATTTTTCAGTTTTTGCACAGAAGTATAACACCAATTACAAACTTCTGAAATACCTGAATCCCTGGCTCAGGAAACCATATCTTACTCCAAAACCAAACAAGGAATATACAATCAAGATTCCGGCTGAAGGGATGAGAAATCTTGAAAAGACAATTATCCTGACAGACAAAACGGAGGTGCAATGAATGAGGAGATCAATGTCCTCGGCGCACGTGTGCATAATTTACAGAACATCGATGTAACAATTCCGAGAAACAAGCTGGTTGTAATTACCGGTCTGAGCGGAAGCGGGAAATCCTCACTGGCATTTGATACGATTTATGGTGAAGGGCAGCGTCGTTATATGGAGACGCTCTCTGCATATGCCAGGCAGTTCCTCGGCGGAATGGAAAGGCCCGATGTTGATAAAATAACAGGTCTCAGCCCTGTTATTTCAATAGAACAAAAAACAACAAACAAGAATCCGCGATCTACTGTCGGTACAATTACTGAGATATATGATTTTCTCAGGCTTCTGTTTGCGAGGGCAGGAGAGGCTTATTCCTTTGAATCAGGGGAGAAGATGGTCAAGTATTCTGATGACCAGATACTGGAGCTGATCAAATCGAAATTTTCCGGCAAGAAGGTCTATATCCTTGCGCCTCTCGTTAAAGGCAGGAAAGGCCATTACAAAGAACTTTTTGAGCAACTGAGACGCAAAGGATATCTGAATGTCAGGATCAATGGAGAGATCAGGGAGCTGGTTCCATCAATGAAGCTCGATCGTTATAAGACTCATTTTATCGAGCTTGTTGTTGACAAATTCCGGGTAGGAGATATAGCTGATAAAAGATTACATGATTCTATTATTACATCCCTTGACCAGGGTGATGGTGTGATGATGGTTCTCGATGCCGACACCACTGAACCGAGATACTTCAGCCGGCATCTCATGGATCCCGTTTCAGGGATCTCGTACAATGAGCCTGCTCCTCATACATTCTCATTCAACTCCCCGCAGGGCGCCTGTCCACACTGCAACGGGCTGGGTGAGATTTCGAGCATCGATGAAAAGAAACTCATCCCCGATCCCTCACTCAGCATCAGGAAAGGGGGAATCGAACCTCTTGGAAAATACCGGAACTCCTGGATATTCTGGCAGATAGAGGCAATTGCCGAAAAAAATGATTTTACGCTCGATACACCTGTAGGTGAAATACCGACAGAGGCCCTGAATAAAGTACTGTACGGATCAGATGAAGTGCTTAAGCTTTCCAATACTCCGCTCGGTATGTCCTCAAACTATTTCCTTACTTTCGAGGGAGTAGTTAATTATGTCGGGAATTCAGAAGTAAGTAATGGCGAAAAACAGACATCGCGGCTAAAAGAACAATACATTCAGTATGATGTCTGTCCTGACTGCAATGGCAGCCGTCTGAAAAAGGAAGCTTTGTATTACAGAATTGGCGAAAAGAACATCGGTGAACTCTCTTCGATGGATATAAGGGAATTGTATACCTTCCTTACGGGAGTTGAGGAGAAAATGTCAGGGAACCAGAAAATTATAGCTTCTGAAATATTAAAAGAAATCAGGACCAGGTTAGGTTTCCTGCTCGAAGTCGGCCTTGAATACCTTTCACTTAACCGCGGCGCAAGAACATTGTCGGGAGGTGAAAGCCAGAGGATCAGGCTTGCCACACAGATAGGTTCCAGGCTGGTAAATGTTCTGTATATTCTCGATGAGCCAAGCATCGGCCTTCATCAGCGGGATAACCGGAGGCTGATCGAAGCCCTCAGGCAGCTCCGTGATGCAGGAAATTCGGTGATTGTAGTAGAGCATGACAAGGAGATGATCCTGTCGGCAGACCACGTTATTGATATCGGACCAGGGGCAGGCAGACTTGGAGGCCTTGTTGTTGCCCAGGGCAGTCCGAAGGAATTGATGAAAACCAAAACAATCACTGCAGCATATCTGAACCATAAAAAGAAATTCGAGATACCACCACAAAGACGAACCGGAAACGGGAAATCACTGGTTCTGCGTGGAGCCTCAGGACACAATCTTAAAGATGTTGACCTTGTTTTGCCTCTCGGTACTTTTGTATGCATTACAGGCGTTTCAGGAAGCGGGAAATCTTCTCTCATCAACCAGACACTTCATCCCGTTCTTGCAAAGCGTTTACATCATGCAGGCGCTTCTTCGTTGCCATACGATGAGATTTCAGGCATTGAATATGTCGATAAGGTAATAGAAGTGAACCAGTCGCCTATCGGAAGGACTCCAAGATCCAATCCTGCCACTTACACCGGTGTATTTACCGATATACGTAAGCTCTTTGAACAGACAACCGAAGCAAAGATCAGAGGATTTGGGGCCGGCAGATTCTCGTTCAACATAAAGGGAGGAAGATGCGAAGGTTGCCAGGGCGCCGGAATGAAGACGATAGAAATGAATTTCCTTCCCGATGTATATGTTAACTGCACAGATTGCAATGGCAAGAGATATAACAGGGAAACACTCGAGGTAAAGTATAAGGGAAAGAATATCAGCGATGTCCTGGATATGACAGTTGATACGGCTGTGGAATTCTTTTCGAGTATTCCATCGATCCATCATAAAACTAAAACGCTCCAGGATGTGGGGCTGGGATACATAAGGCTCGGACAACAATCGACAACGCTCTCCGGAGGCGAAGCCCAGCGTGTAAAGCTTGCGACAGAACTTTCCAGGAAAGATACAGGAAAGACTATTTACATACTGGATGAACCGACAACCGGTCTTCATTTCGAAGATGTACGTGTTCTTCTCGATGTTCTTAATAAGCTGGTAATCAGGGGAAACACAGTTATTGTTATTGAGCATAACCTGGATGTTGTCAAAATGGCTGATTACGTGATTGATCTCGGTCCCGAAGGCGGCAGGGAAGGAGGAAGGATTATATTTTCAGGTACTCCTGAAGAACTTGCACTCCATGAAGACAGCTATACCGGAAAATATCTTAAACCGGAGCTCACAGCTTGAGATTTTACTATATTTGGGCTCTAATATTTTCGAGTTTTTAAAATGGAAAAGCCTGTCGATCTTATTAAAGAAGCGTTTGACCAGAAGACCTGGAATGAAATTCACACAACTGATTCATGGAGAGTTTTCAAAATAATTTCCGAACTTGTTGAGGGTTTTGAAAAGCTGGCGCGCATAGGACCTTGCGTTTCAATTTTCGGATCAGCAAGAACTCATTATAATGATAAGTATTACAGGCTTGCTGAGGATATTGCCTTTAAGCTTGTTCAGAATGGTTATGGGGTAATAACAGGTGGTGGTCCGGGTATTATGGAAGCTGCAAACAAGGGAGCTGCAAAAGGCAAAGGAAAATCCGTGGGCATAAACATTGACCTTCCATTCGAACAGCGCCCCAATCCATACATCGATTCAGATAAGCTGATTACCTTTGACCATTTTTTTGTTCGTAAAGTGATGTTCATGAAATATTCACAGGGCTTCATTGTTCTCCCTGGCGGTTTCGGAACATTTGACGAACTATTTGAAGCAATAACGCTCATACAAACCAAGAAGATCGGGAAGTTCCCTATCATTCTTGTGGGCAGAAAATACTGGAGTGGCCTTATTTCCTGGATTAAGGAGGAAATGCTTGAAGAAGAGAGTAATATCTCATCCGCCGACCTGGATATTTTTACACTTGTTGATACCTCAGATGAAGCAGTTGAGGTAATTATAAAGTTCTATTCACGATATCTGCTCAGCCCGAACTTTTAGATTTCGGATTGCGGATTTTGAATTGCGGATTTATTTCTTCATCATACGATCCATCTCTCTTGCGGCGTCTTTCTGTTTAAGCGTCTGGCGTTTGTCGTATTCTTTCTTGCCCTTTGAGATTGCTATTTCGGCTTTGGCCAGACCCCTGTCGTTGAGAAAAACTTTTGTGGCGATTATTGTAAGTCCCGTTTCCTTAACTTTCCTTTCGATCTTCCTGAGCTCACGTCTGGTAAGTAGCAATTTCCTGTCTCTGATGGGATCGTGATTGTTCATATTGCCCCACCAGTATTCGGCAACATGCATCCCCCGGAGAAAGAGCTCGCCGTTGTTAAAAAAGCAGTAAGTGTCAACAATTGTAGCCTTGCCCAGTCTTATGGACTTGATCTCTGTTCCTGTTAACTGAATACCGGCAACGAACTTTTCAAGAAACTCATAATCATGAGAGGCTTTTTTGTTTTTAATTACTATATCACCGGTACTTCCTTTCATCTGTTCAGTCAAATAAAGTATAGAAAATCTTATTGAAGAGAATATTTTTTAACTCGTTAATGAAAAATTTCAGGTCCATAAATAGGTTGTAAAGCAGGGTCAAAATTAAATAAATTTAGGTAAATTGCTGTTTCCCCTATAAAGAACTATGACGGAATCGAATTTTGCGTATGATCTTCTTGTCATTACAGGACCTACCGCATCCGGAAAAACATCACTTGCGGTTGCTGTAGCCAGGCAACTGGGAGGAGAGATTATCAGCGCCGATTCCCGGCAGGTGTACAAGGGAATGGATATAGGCACTGGTAAGGACTATGAAGATTACATTATTGATGGCGTCAAAATACCATGTCATCTACTGGACCTTGTCGATCCTGGTTATAAATACAATGTATTTGAATACCAGCGCGATTTCCTTAAAGTGTACGGGAATCTGAAATCAAGGGGTATTTTCCCGGTTGTCTGTGGCGGTTCAGGTATGTATGCTGATAGTATTATATCAGGGTATAAAATGTTTGAAGTACCACCTGACAGCGGATTGAGAACACAGCTTGCAAAAAAATCAATTGAAGAGCTGAAAGATATTCTTTCAACTTATAAATCACTTCATAATACTACTGACATCGATACAAAAAAACGGGTCATACGCGCTATCGAAATTGAACATTTCAGTAAACAAAAGGATGTCAGCAACAGTGGTTTCCCAAAAGTTAAATCACTTGTAATCGGCGTATCCGTTGACAGGGATACAAGACGAAAAAGAATCAGTGAAAGGCTGCATAAAAGACTTGAAACGGGAATGATAGAAGAAGTTAAAGGACTTATCGAGAATGGTATCAGGCATGAAATATTATTATACTATGGTCTTGAATATAAATACATTACGCTTTATCTTATGGGAAAGATCTCACGGACAGAGATGATTCATGATCTGGAGATAGCCATCCATCAGTTCGCAAAAAGACAAATGACCTGGTTCCGCGGAATGGAAAGAAGGGGTATCCCTATAAACTGGATTGACGGATTACTGCCAATGGAAGAAAAAATTTCCACGGTGCATGGATCTGTTGCAAAAAATGTAGAGACGCCCAATATTGGGCGTCTCTACATTAAGACGCGCAATTTGCGCGTCTCTACATTTAATCCCATTCGTTATTTCAGGTATGTATCAAGCCATTCAAAAAATTCCCTTTGCCATATTACGGCATCCTGTGGCTTTGTGACAAAATGATATTCATCCTCGAAGAACAGCAACCTGCTCGGTACGTCAAGCATCTGGGCAGCATTGAATGCCTCCATTGCCTGGGTATATGGTATCCTGAAATCTTTTTGTCCTGCAATTATTAGGATAGGTGTATCCCAGTTCTTAACCTTCAGGTGCGGTGAGTACTGGTAACTTTTTGGATTATTCCAGTACGGCCCCTCAATATCCTTGTCGGGGAACCATAACTCTTCTGTTGATCCGTACCAGCTTGTGAAGTTGAACATTCCGTTATGAGAAATGAATGCCTTGAACCGGTCCCCGTGAATGCCGGCCAGATAAAATACTGAAGTGCCTCCGTAACTTGCCCCTACTGCACCCATGCGTTTTGAATCAATATAAGTCTCTTTTGCCATTGCATCGGTAGCATCCAGGTAATCCTGCATGTTCTTGCCTCCATAATCACCTGAGATCTGCCTGGTCCAATCCTGTCCGAATCCTTTCACACCCCTTCTGTTGGGTGCATAAACAATGTACCCGTTCGCAGCCATCATCTGCATATTCCACCTGTAAGACCAGAACTGGTCGAGAGTAGATTGAGGGCCCCCGTTACAAAAGAGAAGTGCGGGATATTTTTTCGAGGCATCAAAATCAGGAGGATAAATAACCCACATCTGCAGGTCTTTATTGTCCTTTGTTTTGATGTATTTCTCCTCGCTGTTTCCCATCTTTATATGATCGTAGATGAATTTATTAATTGAGCTGATCTGCTTTACATCACCGGAGGCCATGTCCACAACTGCAACTTCAGAAGCCATCGACATCGAGGTAAGTCCCGAAACAAGTACATCGGATTTGAGATCGATAGGGCCCATATTGTGCTTTCCACTAGTTACCTGGACGACCTCTCCGCCGGTAGCAGGAAGTTTGAAAACCTGTGTAGTTCCTAAATGTGAGCAGGTAAAATACAGTGTCTGGTCATCAGCCCATTTTACATTTTCGATATCGAATTCCCATCCTTTTGATATCCAGTTTCTCCGGCCGGTTGATATGTCATAAATGAAGAGCCTGTAGAGATCTGATTCATAACCATCTTCTTCCATGCTCTGAAAGGCAATTTTGCTGCCATCGGGGGAAAAAACAGGAAATTTGTCGTACCCTTTGTTTCCTTCACTGATATTGACTTCGCTTCCGTCTGCAATGTTGTAAAGGAAAATGTCAGTATTGGTGCTCTTTGCATAATCAATGCCTGTAAGTCTTTTCGATGTGTATGCAACATATTTACCGTCGGAGCTCCATGATATCTCACCTTCATCAAAATATGGAGAATCAGGTGATTCGAACCGCTGACTTTCCATAATGTCTTTCGCATTGGTTACTTCAGCCCCGTCGAATGCTGCAACAAAAAGATGACTGTAGGCATAATCATGCCAGTAATTCCAATGCCTGTACATGAGATCGTTGATTATTCTCACATTGCTTTTTGGAAGTCCGTGTTTCTCAACAGCAGTCTGATCGAGTTTTACTCTCCTTGTGAAATAGATATTCTTACCATCGGGGGAGATACTGAAAATCTCAAAATCCTCAAGGCCATTAACTGTTTTTTGCCCCGATCCATCCGGATTCATTGTATTGAGCCTTCCGTCACTCACATAGGCTATCTTTTTTCCCTGGTCAAACCATTGAGGTGAACTGCCACCATTGGAAGTAAGCTGAACGGCTTCGCCTCCGGCAACCGGAATACTGAATATGTTTGTACGGTTGATCTGGCTATCAAGCTGGTACTCGGTAACAGTGTACAGAACTGATTTGCCATCGGGCGACAGCGCAACCGGGCCCAGGCGGCCGAATTTCCATAAAATTTCCGGGGTCATTTTCCCGCCATTCTTTTCCTCTTCTGTCAACTGGTTGACAAACTGTGCTTCAGGTTTCTCTTTAACTTCATTCTGCTGCTGTTTACATGAAATAACCAGAATGACAGCAAGAATGAAAAATGGAATGGATATTTTTTTCATAGTCAGGAATTTATGGCAGAAATACATAAAACAAGGCTTTAACAAGCTATTCAATTTGTTTTCAGTCTTTCTGCAATCTTTAATTTCAATTCATCATATAATTCGGGGTTATCCTTTAGTATCTGTTTGACTGCATCTCTTCCCTGGCCGATTTTCGTTTCGTTATAGCTGAACCAGGAACCGCTTTTCTTAATGATTTCAAAGTCAACTCCCAGATCAACGATTTCTCCAAGCTGGCTTATCCCTTCACCGTAAAGAATGTCGAAATCAGCTTTTCTAAATGGTGGAGCCAGCTTGTTCTTGACAATCTTAACCCTTGTACGGTTTCCGATTATCTCTTCTCCGTCTTTCAGCTGACTTGTCTTTCTTATGTCAAGTCGCACGGATGCATAGAATTTAAGTGCATTACCACCGGTTGTAGTTTCGGGATTGCCGAACATTACGCCTATTTTATCCCTGAGCTGATTGATAAATACGCATGATGTATTTGTTTTATTGATGTTTGCAGTGAGCTTCCTGAGCGCCTGGGACATAAGTCTGGCCTGCAGACCCATTTTGGAATCGCCCATTTCCCCTTCGATCTCAGCTTTTGGAGTGAGTGCGGCAACCGAATCGATCACGATAATGTCGAGTGCGCCGGATCTTATCAGGTTATCTGCTATTTCAAGAGCCTGTTCACCGTTATCAGGTTGTGATATCAGAAGGTTTTCAACATCAACACCGAGTTTTTCGGCATAATTGCGGTCAAAAGTGTGTTCTGCATCAATTATTGCGGCGATACCACCATTTTTCTGGGCCTCGGCAATTGCGTGAATAGCCAGGGTTGTCTTCCCTGAGGCCTCAGGTCCATAAATTTCAATAACCCTGCCTCTTGGAAGGCCGCCGATGCCAAGAGCAGCATCCAGACTGATTGAACCTGTCGGGATAACCTGGATATTCTCGATGGCATGGTCGCCGAGCTTCATTATGGTTCCTTTTCCGTAGTCCTTCTCTATTTTGCCGAGTGTTATTTCAAGCGCTTTGAGTTTTTCTTTATTGATTTCTTTTCTTTCTTTGCTCATATCCGCATATTATTATTGATTATACAGTTTTAATATCTGTTGAGTGTGATCTGCAGTCTGGACCTTATCAATTATTTTTTCAATAATACCATTACAATCTATAATGAATGTGGTCCTTTTAACGCCTAAAAAAGTTTTGCCATAAAGTTTTTTTTCACCAAACACTCCGTAATCGTCCATTATCTTCTTAGTAGTGTCGGCGATCAATGGGAAAGGGATGGAATATTTCCCTGCGAATCCTTTATGTGATTTTTCAGTGTCAGCACTTACTCCGGCCACGGCAAACCCTTTATCAAGCAGCTCTTTATAATTATCCCTGAGATTGCAGGCTTCCGCAGTGCAACCAGGGGTATTATCTTTAGGGTAAAAGTATAAAACTAATTTCTTTCCGGCAAAATCACTTAATCTGATTACCCTGCCATTCTGATCTGTACCGGTAAAATCAGGGGCTTTCATTCCCTCCTTCAACTTTGTCATCGAATAAAATTTTGATGTTTAGGGTAAAATTACGAAGTTTGGGTCGGATTTGGTGCCGGGTTGTAATAATTGTTATTAACACGGTTACCTGAAAATCATTTTTTTACGTGCTATATATCATTAGAAACGAGGGAATGAATTTAATGGAAAAAAATGTTATACTGACACTTCTTATCCTGAGCTCTTTTATGCCTGTCTCGGGACAGAAACCAACCAGGCAATCTGCAACCCAGGCATTTTCAAACGGAAATTATGAGCTCGCTTATAATCAGTTCAGTGAACTTCTTGTTACATTTCCACGCGACCCATTGTACAAGTATTACTCGGCTGCATGTCTTGTGAATCTTAAGAGGAATCCTGATGAAGCAGAAAGCCTTATAAAGGAGGCTCTTAATAGCGGATCGCTGAAATCCATTCCGGATGATGCGGTGTTTTATCTTGCCAGGACAAAGCATTTGCAGGGTGAATATGATGAAGCGGCTAAAATTTACAACCGGTTTACTGCCGGGGCTGGAAGGAAAAGAGCTAAAGATCTGAATGTTCCTGAATTCCTCCAGGAGTGTAAAGAACATTCGGGAGAGCTTGAGGAAACAAATGTTGCAGCAACACCAGCTGAACCTGTTTCCGAAGTTTCACCTGTGTCTAAACAACCTCTTCCTCAGTCGCTTGATACGCTATTAGCTCAGAAGCTCGATTTGCAATACAAAGCCGATTCTGCTGAAGCAGCAGAGAATCTGAAAAAGCAGGCACCCATTTCAGTTATCCCGGAACCTGTAGTCGCGGATACTTCAAAGTTTGTACAGGTCGGTCCGGCTGAGCTGAAAGAAGGAATTGCAGCAAAAGATACGATCAGTTCCTTGATTGCTGCGGCACCAACTACAATGTTAATTGAAGAGATAGCTGAGGTTAAAGATACCACAATAAAAATTCGTGAATTCCTCAATAAACCGGTCGGTGTCATTTCAGTCTTCGAAATATTGCCACAGCCGGTTACTGATCCGAAGGCTACAATTGAAATAAATGCCGAGCCCCCTGAAGGGCTGATCTACAGGATACAAACTGCCGTTTTCAGAAATCCGGTTCAGCTTTCATACTTTAAAGGTGTGTCACCTATATATGGCATAAAAGCGCCGGGAGCAACTGTCACAACCTACTATGCAGGAATTTTCAGGCAATCTGCCGACGCGGCAAAAGCTCTGACAGCTGTCAGGGCAAAAGGTTTCAAGGATTCTTTTGTGATTGCACAGGTTGCCAATAAAACTATATCCAGGGAGAGGGCAGCTGTTCTCGAGAAGGAGTGGGGAACCAAACCTTTGTTCGCCATTAATGAGCGAATTGAAGCTCAAAGTCCAGATACCCTGCCTCCGACACTTCTACTGAAGGTTGAAGTTACCAGATCAATGCAGCCTCTGAAAGAAGAGGCTGTCAATCCAATGAGAAGGATGGCAGGAAAAAGATCCTTTGATATGCTGACCCTTGATAACGGATCTGTTGCATACCTGATTGGGAATTTTATTACATTTGAAAGTGCGGATGAGTTTGCCGGTCTTCTGCGAAGAAATGGTTTCCAGGATGCCAAAGTAGTGGCCTGGCTTGGAAAAAGGGAAATCGACATTCAAACCGCAAAACAGCTTTTCGAGACTCTGAAATGAAAGAAAAACCTTTACATAAGGATGGAAAACTGCACGATGACAGTGATTTATCATGCCTTGTGCTCTATAACGATGAGGTGAATTCATTCGACCATGTCATAAGATCACTTGTGGAAATATGCGGGCATGATCCTGTTCAGGCAGAACAATGTGCAATGCTGGTGCACCTGAAGGGCAGCTGCGAGGTCAAAACCGGGCAGCCTGCAATCCTTATAACGATGAGCAGATCGCTTAACCTCAGGGGGCTTAATACAAAGATTTGTCCACGGTATAAACAGTGAGTCTATTGATACAATGAAACAAATTGTAACATTTGTTACAATTTAATCTCATTCTCCTTTCTGATCAGAATTTTAATGATATAATCAAACCCGGCAATTGCAATTAATGCAACAGCTATGTACAATATAGTATATGGTATGTTTATCGGGCTTGTCAGTTCCGGAAATGAGAGATCCAGGTTCTGAAGAAGCTTAAACTCCGGAAGATTAATTGTTGAACGGGGGACAAACAGAGCACATATTGTCAAAAGCAGGAATACTGAAGCAAATACAACCGGTACAAGGTAAAACTTGTCCTTTTTTACCGGTTTTACTTCCATATAAATGTGAGACATGACCTTTGAGGAAAACCCTTCCGGCGCTTTTTCAATATTCCCGGCATTCAGATATTGCCTGAGAACATCATCCTTATCTGTTTCTACTTTTCTCATTGGTATATATAGTTTTTCATTTCTGTCTTTTCAATAATCTCAAGCATCTTCTGACGTGCCCGGAACAGCTTTACCTTGACTGTCGATTTTGGCAGCCCTGTGATCCCGGAAATTTCATCAGTGCTTAGTTCTTCATAATAAAAAAGGCTTATCAAACCTCTTTCCTCCTCACTGATCTTCCGGAGTGCGAAATTTACAAGAGAATTCCTGAACTCCCTTGTTGCCTCCTCTTCATTGATGTTTTCAGACTGGAAGTCACATGCATCAGCAGGGAAATCTTCAATTGATAAAACATCTTTCTTTCTAAGGCGTATGTGGGAGATCGCTGTATTATATACAATCCTGTACAACCATGTAGAGAAAGAGCTTTTCATCCTGAAACCGTCAAGGGATCTGTAGGCTTTGAGGAATGAATCCTGTGAGATTTCTTCTGCATCCTCCCTGTTCCCGCATATCCTGAACGCAAGATTAAATACATGATCCTTATGGCGGTCAACTATGAAACCATAAGCATCCTTATTTCCTTTAAGGACTTCCTCTATATATAATATATCCCCTTTGTATACCATTGTTGATCTTTACAACTCTTTGACGTATGAAATGATGTTAGGTTACAGGAAAAAAATTATTTTTTTTTGTAACCGCAACAGGGAACTGTCAGTCTAAAGAGCAAAAAGAACACTGACTCAAATTTAAAAATTAAAGTTATGGAAGTTTTAATTGCTTTTCTCGCATTTTTTGCAACAGTTTTCGGGATAATGTACATTTTTTATACAACCCGTAATAAAGAGCGCCTTGCACTCATTGACAAAGGCGCTGATGCCAGCCTCTTCAATACCAATTCAACCTCAGGCTTCTCATGGGGGAAGTTGTCTCTGAAGCTTGGAATGCTTGCAATAGGTATTTCACTGGGAATCCTTATTGGTGAATTACTCGTCACCTCCCTGAATATGGACGATGATGTAAGTTATCCGTCAATGATTTTTCTCTTTGGCGGTCTGGCGCTGGTAATGTTCTATTTTGTCGACAGGAAATTGAAATAGAACATAATCTGCAAACTATCAATTAATTGTAGATGCCGGGGCAAGCCCGGCATCTACAATTTTGTTAATAACGTAAATCATTTAATATAATATTGGATTGTTTTCCTAACAGCTTCGGCGCAAACTGAACAGTATCCTTTCGGACCGTTACTCTTCATCCTGCAGTCGAATTCCGGACGAAAGATACCCTTTGCAGAATAACCTCCTCCCTCGAACAGTCCGGTCTCATTTTTATACTTCTCTTCTGCCGGGGTAGGCACAGGGATTCCCGGTTTGATCATTTCCCCCCATTTATTACTGAAATTCACACGTGTCGTTATATTTGGCTCCCAGGGTTCCACATTAAGCGGATAGAATTCATCATATGCTACAGTTGATGAGTAATACTCATCGGCGAGGCCTGCAAACCCATGCCCGAATTCGTGTATGAAGACAATTTTTGATAATGCATGTCCCACGGTTGTTCCGCTATAATAATTGTAAACACCGCCGCCACCATATCTTTCGCTGTTTATGAGCACAATAATATTGTCGTGCGGCACTGAGGCTGCATAATCATTAACCATTTTGATATCTGTTGTTGTAAGGTACCTGTCGAGATTGAAAGTATAGAAAGTCGAATTTAATATTGTATTGGCATATAATTTTTCACCAGGTATATCAGTACCTGCATCCTGGGATACTGACTCCACAGCCCAGATATTGAACTTGTCTTTGTATTCCCGGAAAGGAGCTTCGATGAAAAGTGCATCAGCCATCATTTTCACATCGGTTCTGAACTTTTCCATATCATTTGCTGTGTAGCCCTCGGCAATAAATGCCAGGTCTACTGAATTCTGCGGATCACCCGATCCGTAGATCCTGGTAACATTCACCTTCAGGGGATCTTCCTTCAGAATGAAATAATTCTCAGGATCGACAGCTGTTTCAAACAATTTCAAAAAACTTCCGTCCTTTTCTCTTTTGCTTAGAACAAATCTGCATTTATTCCTTGGAAAGGGCATTGTGGCTACCTCATAAAAACTTCTTTCAGTATTTTTTGCATCAGGAGTTGTCTGCCATTCCTGGAACAACGTGCAGAATCCTCTCACATAAATAAGTGTATCTGAAGTTTCCTCGAACAATTCATATCTGAAATTTCCGGGGACATCCGTTCCTTCAGGAAGGGCGCCCGGTCCGCCCCAGAAAGGCTCTTCCTTCATGGACACAGGATAAACAAGTGTTTTGCCGGCATCACCCGAGAACATAAAATCAAACCGGAGAGTCCTGTCAATAAAATAATCTTCAAAATTTTTCTGTGATTTTCCCGGCAATGTCAGTAGAAGAAAAAGTAGCAGGTATGAGTTTCTCATTGTGAAATAATTATTAATTGCTATTACAAAATAAAGATATTCAGTGATTGATAAATTATATAATTTTGCGACAAATATTTTTAAAGTCAGATATGATAATATTTGGTGATCCATCGGTGTGGCTAAAGGACATTTTCAATCAGGCTGGTTTGAATGAGGGCATTTCGGTATTTCTGAGCACCATCACACTTCTGACTTTAGTTATACTTCTGAGCTGGCTTTCGAACATTATCGCCAAAGCCATCATCAATAATATAGTTTCCAGCGTGGTAAAGCGTACAACCTCGCGTTGGGATGATATATTTCTCGAGCAGAAAGTTTTTACCAGGCTTTCCCATTTCGCTCCGGCGCTTGTCATCTGGTTCATGGCCGGATGGGCACTGAAAGCATACCCTACCTGGCTCCTTATAGTCCAGAAGCTCACATATATCTACATGGTGATGGCAGGAACAATTGTGGCGACATCTTTTGTAAACGCCTGGCATCATATCTACAATACCCTTCCAATATCACAGCACAGGCATATTAAAGGATATGTACAGCTTGTAAAGATTTTTATCTACGTTATTACTTCACTTATACTCTTCTCATTAATATTTAGGAAGGATATCAGCACTGTTGTAGCCGGATTAGGTGCAATGGCAGCTGTACTTCTGCTGATCTTCAAGGATACAATTATGGGTCTTGTTGCCAGTGTTCAGCTCTCTGCAAACGAAATGCTGAAAATTGGTGACTGGATAACAATCCCGGGCAGGGATGTTGATGGAACTGTCACAGATATTACACTGAATACAGTGAAGATCCAGAATTTCGATAAGACAATAATCACTGTTCCCACATACTCACTTGTCAACGAATCATTCCAGAATTGGAAAGGGATGGAGGAAGCCAGGGTCAGGCAAATTAAGCGGGCGTTGCTGATAGATATGAAAAGCATCAGGTTCCTTGATGATGACATGAAGAAAAAAATGTACAGGTATGAACCTCTTAAGGAATACATTGAAACATTTGAGACTCAAGGTAAAAAAGGTAATGATCCTTTCTTCAATCATGGATTACTGACAAACCTTGGGATATTTAGAAAATATGCCGAGATCTATCTCAAAGCCCACCCTCTTATTGATAAGGGGCAGATAGTAATATTGCGACACCGGGTTACGGATGGTAATGGTTTGCCTCTGCAGGTATACCTTTATACTTCAGGGTATCAGACAGTTCCTTATGAAAACCTGCAGTCAGAGATTTTTGAACATCTGATTGCAATTTTAAATGAATTCGGACTGAAATTATTTCAGAATCCCACAGGTTATGATGTGATAGCCTCATACAGCACAATTGTCAAAACTGATTGATAAAAACTAAGAAAATGGCAGACCTAGACACCAGAATCAGCGATTATGTTTGGAAGGACCTCCTTGAAAAACATGTTAACGGGAAGACAGATCCTTTCTGGGATGCATTGAGGGGAACGGGAACTGAGTTATGGCTCGATACAGGGGATATGAATGAAGCTGAAGCCAACTGGTCGTCGGAAATGAGCGCCCTTACTACCAACAATACCCTTCTGAATAATGAGATTCAGAAAGGGATTTACGATGTATTTATATATGAGTCTAAAGCAATTGTGCGTGATATGCCCCAGGAAGAAAGGGTAAAGGAAATTGCATTTATCCTTAATGCAAGGCATGGTCTGAGGCTGGCGCAGAAGTTTCGGGGTTACGTTAGTGTTGAGCTTCATACAGATACGGCACATGATATTAAAGCCATATTCAGGTATGGCAAACGATATCATGAGATATGTCCGGAGCAGTTTATAGTTAAAGTTCCGTTTACTGCCGAAGGCCTCATTGGCGCAAGGATGCTGAAGGACGCAGGTGTGAAAGTAAACTTTACTCTTGGTTTCAGTGCGAGGCAAAATGTTCTAATAACCCGGGTTGCAAGACCTGATTATGTGAACGTATTCCTGGGAAGGATTGGCGCTTATATTATTGATAATAAGCTGGGAGATGGTACTGGAGCAGGAGAGATGGCCGTTATAGCCTCTCAGAACTGGGTAACAGGATTATCAGCAGAAAATCCCTGGCAGACAAAACAGATTGCTGCAAGCATGAGAAATCATAACCAGCTTGAGCTTCTTGCTGGCGTGGATGTCTTTACAATTCCTCCGAAGGTGGCTGCATCAGCTAAAAGGGAGCTCAGTGGGAAATTTAACTCCAGAACCCATGAAAATTATGATGTGAGCATTTTCGAAAATGCAAAAGATGCGCATATAGAGAAGTTCTGGAATGTCGACAACAAAGTTCAGAGATTATCTGCGCGATTGGCTGAAAAAGTACCTCAGTCTGCATCTGAGCTGATCCATATTGCCCATGATGAAGGGTGTGAAGAATTATTCCCTTTCCTTACAAAAGAGGAGAAGGGATTCATTGCTTCTGACGGTAAAATTCCTGTCCATTCAAGATGGGAGAAGAAAATAGCCGAAGAAAAGATTGCCCCGGATACTCTGCTGACCCTGGCTGGTATTGCATCTTTCACGTCCGATCAGCAGGCTCTTGATGAAAGAATTAAAGGGATTATTGAGGTATAGAGCGCTGCCTGGCAATTTCATAGAGCAGGATGCCTGCTGCAACAGAAACATTCAAAGATCCTATTTTGCCGGTCATAGGTATGCTGATGCGATGATCTGCCAGTGAAAGAAGTTCACGGCTGATCCCTTTATCCTCCGATCCCATGACAAGGACACATGGTCCGGATAATGGTGCTTCATGAGCAGGCATATCTGATCTCTCTTCAGCGCAGACCACTTTTAACCCTGATTCCTTAAGAAATTCGATTGTTCTTACAATGCTCTTCTCCCTGCAAACAGGCAGAGAGTGCAATGCTCCAGCCGATGTTTTGACAGCATCGGCGGTTATTCTTGCCGATCCTTTTTCGGGCACTATAACTGCATGTGCCCCCAGGCATTCCGCTGAACGGACTATTGCTCCGAAATTCCTGACATCCGAAACACTGTCGAGTGCAATAAGAAGAGGATCGTTTCCCTGCTCAAATATCATCGGCAATAAATTTGAGATATGCTGATATTCAATTACTGACAACCAAGCCAACACTCCCTGGTGATTCTTTCTTGTGACGATCTCGATTCTCTCAACGGGTACGATCTGGTACACAATCTCATTTTTCCTGACTTCGGTCATCAGTTCATGATAGAGCGGACCCTGTAATCCCTGTTTTATAAGCAACCTGTCAATCTGTTTTCCTGCCTTTATGGCTTCAATAACCGGTCTTAGCCCGAATATTGCATCTTTTTCTTTCTGCATCTGATAAAATTATTCTTTGACCGGTTTATTAATCATAAATGAAAACTGTTAAACAGGTTAAATATCCGCTGGATTATCCAGTCTGAAAACCATTCCTTTCCTCCAGCTGGCCACTGCCTGGTCCCAGTATGTTACAAGGGTTTCGCTTCTTGACAGGTAGTAATCATTATCTGAAAAAATGTTGTCTTTTTTTCTGAAGCTGAAGAATATGTAATCTTCCTTGACGCTGTATCTGCCACCCCAGGAAGATCTCACAGACGGCTTCCTGTAACCCCAGTTTTCTCCTTCAGCAGACTTGTATACCTTATCGGGCGGGCCATATATAATATAGATCATACCTCTTTCAGTTCTCCAGCCCTCCTTGTAAGAGGTGAAATAATAATTTGAATAAAGAACACGGGTGTAATAAATTCTGATGAGCTCCCGCGATTTGTCAACATTTCCTCCGAGCTTTATCCAGAAATCATCAAGAGCCATTTTTAAATTAGGCGATGAACTTAGATTATTTATCTCATCCTGTGAAGCGAGATAAGCCAGTGGTTCGATCATTGTTGTGGGGGTAGTCATTGAAGGAAATTCCTTCCCCAGGTTGAGGAAAGTGAAACCATCAGTTAACTCGCGTGTTATCGAACAAAGGTAAATTCCTTTCTTAGGAAACATAAAGGGTTGTCCGACAGAATAGGGCAAGGCAAAAACTGTATCAGGGGGATAATCGAGAGTTTTTTCCGGTAGGAGCATTGAAGGAGGATCAGGTATTTGCGAAAAAGGCTGGTAATATGAAATATAAAGGCTGTCGGCAGGGCCCCTGTTATATACCAGGTTTACGTACTCATTTTCTCTCAGGACAGGATTGAACAACTGATTCTTCTCAAAATGACCTCTTGCAGTAAAATTATACTTGTTGAATTCCGATAAGGTGTTGAAAGGAATAAATGCCTGGATTACTGTAAGTCTTAATTTATCAAGAATCTTTACTTCAATCATATATTTGTTACCCTGTTCAACAAGGAGCTCAGTATTGTAAACATATTCAACCTTGCCACTTTCCTTAACAATGCCGAGGTTCATAACAGAAGTATCTGCCAGCATGGTGCCTTGTGTAACATTAAAGAGCTTTATGGTGACAAGCATCATTGCCATTGGCACCCCCCTGGGATTTGCTTCAGAAAAGAAGAGATCTGAAGAGAAAAACTTTACTGCGAAATTAGCTTTGTCAGCTGATAAGTTGCTTATGCTATACCTGGGATTAATAGGGTTTTTCGTAGGATTATACAGGTATGAAAGATCTTTCGAATCGACTGAAACCTGTGATGACCTGCACGCTCCTGTGATTATGATCATTGCCGCATAACCAGCCACCATAAATAGTTTAACAAAATGCCGGATCATTGCCAAATGTCTTTAACTTGTTTATTTTGACCTCCAAACCATTCTCACCCTGCACAGCTCCTTTTCATCGTTGTTCCTGAAAATTGAATGACTGAAGCAGTTACCATTGCATACCGAAGTATGGATTTGGATTTCTTCATCAAACCTTGATTCTGCAAGGTAGTTGATTTCAATGGATTGTGGATGATTTTTCATGTGGAATCCGAGATCATAACTGTCAGAAATCCATCTCAGGTAAACAGCATTGTTCGTATGAAGATTTATGTCGAGATCGCCTGGTTTTATCCTGAAACAATGGGGAGTCTGACCTTGTTCAACAGAAACTTCAAGTTTTAAAGGATTTCTTACAGCAAATTTTTCCATTGGCGGAAAGTTGTGACCCGCAAAGAAAACATCAGGTCTCTGTATTTTTCTGGTTTCCCTGTCGAGAATGAGCCATGAGGATGCTGCATTTCCTATTATCCTGCCATCAGGATAAGAAATCTCGTAGTTGCGTAAAGCAAAAAGCTTATCTGTTCCGTTAGGCCATGTCCTGATCAGAATGTTTTCTTCCCATTCTGGCCAGTGATCAACTTCGGCATACATTCGTGAGAGAACCCAGATACTGTCATGTTCAAGAAGGTCGTTCCTCCCGTATCCGAGCTTTTCCGCATGATCGGACGCTATATCCTGCATATAATTGAAAAGAGAATAAAGACTCAGCCTGCCGTCAGGTCCGGTTTCATAGACGTGAATGCTGTATGATTTCTCAAATTTGTGCAACATTTTATCCGTTGTTTCTAAGGAATTCGTCAATTTCCTCGCTGTATTTTGTCCAATTGCTCATCTCTTCGTTCAGATTACTCCTCAGTTCCTGGTACTTCAGGTAATTCTGTTCATGAATATCAGTCGAGTTACCCGGTTCCATGAATGATTTATCCACAGCCTTTATTTCAGCCTCGATCTGTTCAATTCTTGTTTCACATTCCTCAAGTCTCTTTTTCAGTTTTCTGAGATTTTTTTCAAACTCTTTCTTCTCAAGGTATTTTTGCTTGTTTGATGAAGTATTCTCTGAAAGTTCATTTACGGAGACAGCTTTCTCCTTTTTTTCGATTTCCCTGAGATTGTCAATTCTTTTGTTTCTGAGAAAATCATAGATTCCACCGAGATGTTCCTTTATCCTGTTATGCCTGAATTCATAAACTTTGCTCACGATTCCATCAAGGAAATCCCTGTCGTGAGATACCACAATTAATGTGCCATCAAATTTTATAAGAGCCTTTTTAAGTATGTCTTTTGAACGCATGTCAAGATGGTTCGTCGGTTCATCAAGGACAAGCAGATTGCTTGGTTCAAGAAGAAGTTTTACCAGTGCAAGTCTGGAACGTTCACCCCCTGACAGGACACGTACTTTTTTCTCGACATCGTCACCTCTGAACAAAAACGCGCCAAGCATATCACGGATCTTAGTCCTGACATCACCTTTTGCGATATCATCTATTGTGGCAAGCACTGATTTGTTTTCATCGAGCAGTTCATCCTGGTTCTGGGCAAAGTATCCTATTTTGACATTATGACCGATCTTAAGATTGCCCGAATGTTCCAGCTGACCCACAATGATTTTCGCAAAGGTGGTTTTGCCCTCGCCATTCCGGCCTACAAAGGCAACCTTCTCACCGCGCTGGATTTTGAAGTTAATCCTGTCAAGCACCTTAAGATCGGCGTAATTTTTTGTGAGATCTACTGCCTCCACGAGTACCGTTCCTGATCTTGGGGCAGGAGGGAACCTTAGATTTATCGCACTACTGTCCTCATCATCTACCTCGAGTCTTTCGACTTTATCGAGCTGCTTGATTTTAGACTGTACCTGGACAGCCTTGGTAGCTTTATACCTGAACCGTTCAATGAATTTCTCTGTATCCCCGATCATTTTCTGCTGGTTCCTGTAAGCTGCTATCTGCTGCTCTCTTCTCTCCTGCCGGAGTATAAGGTACTTCGACCAGGAAGCTTTGTAATCGTAAATCTTCCCGAGAGAAATCTCTATGGTTCTTTTGGTTACGTTATCGAGGAAAGCTTTATCATGAGAGACGAGAAGAACGGCGCCCGGATAAGTACCGAGGAATGTTTCAAGCCACTGTATCGATTCGATATCGAGATGGTTGGTAGGCTCATCGAGGAGAAAGAGAGAAGGTTTTTTAAGGAGAATTTTTGCAAGCTCGATCCTCATCCTCCATCCACCGCTGAGCTCACGTGTTGGTCTGTCAAAATCTTTTCTCTCAAAACCGAGACCCAGGAGAGTTCTCTCAGCTTCAGCCATATAATTGCTGCCGCCAAGAAAGCGGTATCTCTCTTCAATAACCGTAAGATGGTCACACAGGTTCAGGTATTCCGGAGATTCGTAATCATCTCTCCTGGCAATTTCATTGCTTACATATTCTATTTCTTCTGAGAGGCTGATGATTTCTGAGAATGCAGTTATTGTTTCATTCATCACTGTTGTGGTATCGTCCACCTTCATCTGCTGCGGAAGATAACCGATTGTAACATCCCTTGACATGTCAACAGAACCGGATGCAGGCGTCTGAAGTCCGGAGATGATCTTCAGTAATGTCGACTTCCCGGCCCCGTTTTTCCCGGCAAGACCAATCCTGTCCTGGTCATTTATGAGGAAGGATATATTAGTCAGCAGGTCAAAACTTCCAAATGAAACTGTAATATCCTGAACCGAAACCATATTTTTAAATTGATGGCTGCAAATATAGGGAAATAACATGAACTCCACCATGAACTCACCCCCGGCGGCTACTCTGTACATGAACTCACCCCTCTCTGCGGCATGAACTCACCCCCGGCGGCTACTCTGTACATGAACTCACCCCTCTCTGCGGCATGCACTCACCCCCGGCAGCTTCTCTGTACATGAACTCACCCCCGGCAGCTTCTCTGTACATGAACTCACCCCCGGCCCCTCTCTGCAAAGCAAAGAGGGGTGACGACATCTCAATAATCTCAGCTATTAAGGAAAGCAAGGATTTTTGAGAGTACCATCTTTAAATCAGTAAGCTCCTCATTTCTTATTCTAAGAACCCGAATATTTTTTTGTTTTAATTCTTCATCCCTCCACTGATCATACTCCTGAGTTTCATCATGAATATGGCCATCCAATTCCACGATTACTCTTTTTTCATGACAATAGAAATCTGCAATGAAGTAGTTGAGCCCTGTAAGATCTCCTTTATAAATTATTGGATGTTGCCTCAGGAATTTGTATCCTGCCAGCTGACGATTTCTGAGTTTACTCCATAGTATCTGCTCGGTTTTGGTCATCTCTCTCCTCAGACTCCTTGCATGTCTTTTAATAACCTTAGGATTTATCTTAAAGAACTTACTCATAAACTGTAATATGGTTTATCCGGGAACTTCCCCCTCTTTGCTTTGCAGAGAGGGGGTGCAGGGGGTGAGTTCATGCAATTTGCAGGGGTGAGTTCATGCATTCATTTCTTCACAAACCTTCTTGTAACTATTCCCGTCCCATAATGTAGTCTAACAAAGTATATCGATGGCTTCAGATCATTAACCTGTATAATTATTTCATTAAGTCCCGAAGCTGGTTCGGACTTCAGGATGGTCCCTGTGAAATCAATTATGTCAATTTTTGTGACACCTTGTATATTGGACAGAACAAGCTGATCATCAGTTGGTACAGGATATAATTCAAGATTGTATTCCGGCTCATTCTGTACTCCGGTGGGAATACCCTCTTCAAAAACAAAATCGTCCCAGTAAGTTGCACTATTTGTCATTGTTCTCACTTCAAGATAAAATGCGGTTGCATTTGAGGGAGCAGTCGCAGTTAAAGAGAACCTGGCCCATGTTGGACTCGATAAAGTATCACCTGAGCGAAGTATCTTATCAGATAATGGATCTACAATACTTGTACCATCAATATCTTTCCAGTAACACCAGACCCTTGCACCTGAACCTGTTGAATTTGGTCCGGTTTTATACCAAAGTGAAAGGGAATATGTTTTGCCTGGCGTAATAGCAATAGTTTGTCCTAAATCACCTCTTGAAGTTGCGCTTCCAATTTGAAGACAGGAGAACGATCCTGAATGATAATTGCCAGTTTCAGAATAACATTTGGATGATGTCGGCCAACTTGCAGGATTTGTTGAAGAAGTCCATATTTCTAACCCCGGATTAACGACAAGGTTCTGCGAACTTGTTACCTCCATTGCAGAAAAAAACAGCACGAAAAAAATTAATCTCTTCATAACAGTTAGTCTGTAAAATTGTTATAAGAATGAAACTTGCCAGCGAGACAAAATTTCATCAGCTAATTTCAACCAAATTTCAATGAAAGTCAAGCTTAATGATTCAAAAAATTTGACTTCAATTGTTTATGGCAGAAAATGAAGCTTTGAAAAACTATCTTTGGCTAAGCAGTAATACAGGAATCGATAAATGAATCCATATGAACAATAAACTTTTCACCGGGCGTTTGCTTGCAATAATCCTGCTTTTTATAGCATTCACGACTTCATGCAGGAAGGATGAACCTGCAAAAGAGTATTCATATTTTGAATCGAAGGAGTTGCTGACAACGTATAATGAAACTTACATTTCAAGCCTGCTTGATGCAGCTTCCACATTTTTTGATGTGGATGTGGATCTTAAACCTTTTATTAACACCGGAGTGGAGCTTTTTAAAATTGTTTATGAAACCACTATCGATGGAAAGAGAATATCAGCATCCGGATTGGTTTGCATCCCTACAGATCCCGGGGAATACCCGGTATTGTCTTTCCAGAACGGTACGAATACCCTTTATTCCAATGCACCGAGTGAAACACCTTCGGATTATGGATTCCAGTTCATCGAGGTGATAGCTTCGATGGGATATGTTGTGGTAATTGCCGATTATCCGGGTTTCGGCGAATCGACCGGAATACCCCACCCTTACCTGGTTGCTACCCCTACAGTAAGATCAATTGTTGATATGCTTTACGCTGTCAGGGAAATGGACGAACTTGAATTACCGGAGATAACTATTAAAAATGAGTATCTACCTTATTGGTTACTCCCAGGGTGGTTGGGCAACATTGCAACTCCATAAAGCTCTTGAACTGCAATATAACGATGATTTCAGCCTGAGGGGAAGTGTTGCGGGTGCAGGGCCTTACAACATCTACCTTCTCATGCAGAAGATACTGAGCCAGGATACATTCCCGATGCCATACTACATAGGTTATGTCATAAATGGATACAAATCTTATAATCAGTTTACTAATCCGGTTTCCGACCTCCTAAAAGAGCCTTATGCTTCAAGAGTAAGCGGGTTGTTTAACGGGCAACTTAATTCAAGCCAGATTAATGCCCAGCTGACTACAAATATGAAAGATCTTATTAATTCCGAATTTCTTTCTGGGTTTGCAACATCTTCAAAATATGCCACGGTAAGAGATGCAATGACGGCAAACAGTATTGCACCCTGGCGGACTGAAATTCCATTGATGATGATCCATGGTGATGCTGATACTCATGTTGATCCTGCAGCCACTGAATACATGTATTCTGCTATGATCCAGTCAGGTACGCCTGCCAACGTTATAACAAAGGTCATTCTCCCCGGGGCAGATCATGGGGAGGGAGTTATCCCGGCCATTCTGCAGGGTTTCCTCTTCCTGAATAATATTAAAAACTCGAACCCCTGACATATATCAGATTAGCCTGTTTTATCCGATTCCTGAATAATCACTAAGTTTGCGGCATGGGAAGAAAAAAGATCTGCCTCTGCTTGAAAAAGTGAAAATTACGGATATCGGTTCCGAAGGTAATGCGATTGCACGAGTCGAAAACATGGTTGTGTTTGTCCCGATGCTTGTGCCTGGAGATGTTGTAGATATCCAGGTGATCAGGAAAAGGAAGAAATTCATGGAAGGCCGTGTAGTAAAGTATCATGAATATTCCCCGGACAGGATAAAACCACGTTGTATTCATTTTGGTGTATGTGGCGGCTGTAAATGGCAGCATCTACCTTATCCGCTCCAGCTGAAATACAAGCAAAAACAGGTTACCGATAATCTTTCACGAATAGGCAAGGTTGACCTGCCTGAAACGGATCCGATAACAGGTTCTTCGGAGATTTATTTATACAGGAATAAGCTGGAATATACTTTCTCCCATAAGAGATGGCTGACGAACGAAGAGATCAGATCTGCTGCTGAATTTGAGAAAGAGAATGCACTGGGTTTCCACGTACCCGGTTTGTTTGATAAGGTGCTTGATATTACAGAATGTCACCTTCAGCCAGAACCGACAAATTCCGTCAGAAATGAGGTTAAAGAATATGCCCGGAAAAACAATCTTGATTTTTTTGATCTGAGGGAACAGGAAGGTTTCCTGAGAAACCTTATTGTAAGGAATAATCTTGCCGGTGATGTCATGGTAATAGTAGTTTTCTTCCGGGATGATAAGCAGGAACGTGAAAAACTGCTCGATTTCATTTCGGATAAGTTCCCCAGGATCACATCACTGATGTATATCATTAATTCAAAAAAGAATGATTCACTTGGTGACCAGAATCCAGTGCTTTACCGGGGGGACGATTACCTCATTGAAAATATGGGAGGGCTGAGTTTCAGGATCGGACCAAAATCTTTCTATCAGACAAACACGAGGCAGGCGATTCAGCTTTATAATACGGCTCTTGGGTTTTCCGGTTTTAAAGGGAATGAAATTGTATACGACCTTTATACGGGAACGGGTACAATTGCAAATTTTGTGGCTCCTCACGTCGCGAAGGTCATAGGTATTGAATATGTTGAAGAAGCTGTGAAAGATGCCAGGATGAACTCTGAACTGAACAGTATCAGCAATGCTTTGTTTTTTGCAGGTGATATGAAGGATGTCCTGTCAGATGAGTTTATTGAAGAACAGGGACATCCGGATGTTATTATTACTGATCCACCGCGGGCAGGCATGCATGAAGATGTGGTGAAAGTCATACTTAATGCTTCGCCTGAAAGAATTGTTTATGTTAGCTGCAATCCTGCAACACAGGCCAGGGATATTTTCCTTCTGTCAGAAAGATATGACGTTAAGAGAATACAGCCTGTCGATATGTTCCCTCACACGCATCATGTGGAGAATGTGGTATTGCTCGTCAGGCGTGGTCCGACCAATTAAAACAAAATCCCGCTGATCGCGGGAGCAAATTGGTTTGCGGAGAGAGGGGGATTATTTACATGATCCCCGGGAGGGGGTCCAGCAACAACAATTGCTCCGATATGAGCTGTGCTCATATCGTTTTTTGTTTTCAATTATCTTCACTCAGGCAAGCCTGGTTCAGTAGTTGAAAACAAAAAACCCGCAACTTACGTTGCAGGAGCAATTGTTGTTGCGGAGAGAGGGGGATTCGAACCCCCGGTACAGTTACCCATACGGCAGTTTAGCAAACTGCTGGTTTAAGCCACTCACCCATCTCTCCCTTTGTCCTCCGAAGCCCTGGCGAAGGAGGACTACAGTATGTTTTAACTCTGAAACAGCGGTTTCTGAGCGCGACAAAAATATGAAAACAAGCGTTAAGTTCAAAGCGTTTTAAATTTTAATTTCATCAAACGCTCATCCGTACTACTATCCTGATCCGGT
This sequence comes from uncultured Bacteroidota bacterium, assembly GCA_963744745.1. Lineage (GTDB taxonomy): Bacteria > Bacteroidota > Bacteroidia > Bacteroidales > VadinHA17 > LD21. Next base: position 368,063 of record CAVUVD010000019.1, read on the forward strand.
TACGATTCTGTATAAGCTTAAATCTCTCTTGTTATTCCCGTTCAGTATATTCCTTATACCTGGCTTTGTTCAGGCTATAAAAAACAGCTCCCCTGTGAGGCTTCCCTTTTTCTTTAATTTCCAATACGTTCAGTATCCCTGAACCAAGCATTCTTTTCCTGAAATTCCTCCTGTCGAGCTTCTTCCTGAGTACTGATTCATATAGTTTCTGCATCTCAGGTAATGTGAACTTTTCAGGTAACATCTCAAATCCTGTGATTTTTTTACTAAACCTGTCATGGATTCTGTCGAGAGCTATTGATAAAACCTGATCATGATCAAATGCAAGCGGAGGCACTTCCTTTATCGAAAACCACTGGACTTCACCTGCATCATCTCCTGCTTCCGGTTTCAAATCCGATTGCCTGGTCATTGCATAATAAACAATGGAGATTGTTCTGCCTCTCGGATCGCGATCGACTCTTGTAAATGTATGCAGTTGCTCAATGAAGCAATCCCTGATTCCTGTCTCTTCGAGTAACTCCCGCCTGGCTCCTTCATCCGCATTTTCTTCCATCTCCAGAAAACCGCCCGGAAAAGCCCATCTCCCTTTGAAAGGATCAAGATTCCTTTTTATCAGAAGAACTCTCAGTTCACCCTCACTGAATCCGAAGATTATACAATCTGTTGTTACTGCAGGCCGGGGAAAATCGTAACAATATTTTTTATCTTGCATCATTGTGTATATTATACACAAATATAAATTATATTGTTATATCTTTTACTCATTTTCACTCTTAAACTTTTCCTCTGAGCCCTGAGCCCTGAGCCTCTTCTCTTTCGCCTATCACCTTCACAATACCAGCCCTAACCTGAATCCGAAATTCACAAAAGGATAGACTTTTGTTGACACTTCCTGCGTTTCAGGGTATATCACCTTCGATGGTGAAGATGTATCCTCTATCTTAAGCAGTGTGGCAGAGGTTTGCCTTCTCCTGACACCAACACCAATATACCAGTCCGTTGCCTGCTTCATGAAATAAGTCTGCCTGCCTAACATCAGGCCGACACCGAATATCCTGGAATACTTGGATTCTGTTTGTTTCATTTTCCTGTTCTCAATGCTGACCGGGAATTCCTGTTCATCATACCTGCAGATTTTATACATCAGCTGAGGTGCATAATAGAAGGTACTTTGATATTTCCTCAATTCATATTTGATTGAAAGTCCATGATTGTTGTAAGGACTGTTCCTGTATGAAATTAATGCATTTGACGATGCTGTGGAATTAGGCCCTGCTGATCTGAAGAACTGTTCCAGGAATGAATCACTTTCCAGGGGGAATATGATGCCTGCCTGCAGCTGCATGCTGAAATCATTTCTGAGGAATACTTCAAATGTGAATGGCGCTTCGCTGAACAGTACCTGCAGAGTACTGATTTTAAATGTTCCAAAGTATCTTCTTCCTGTTAACGGATCGGTATTCAGCTCATGGGATTTAAAAATAACTTCTGTACTGTCCGGAGGATTAACAGCCGATACAAACTGACAAGATAGTATAAACAGGAACCCCCATAAATATTTGATGAGATGCCTCATGGTTGATGAAACAAATACCTGATTTTAAAGCAAAAAGATCGGGAAAATACAAAATTACCACCCTCCTGGCTTTTAAGGATTAACTATGCATTAAGAATGAGTTTTTTTAAGATTAACCGCAGCGATGAATTGTGTAATTTTAAAGCATAAAAGTGTAATAATCAGGATTATTTCTTTTCTCATCTTTATAAATCTGCTCACGTTATACATGAATTATACCGGACCGATCATAATCTCAAGGGCATTTCCTCTTTTTTTCATCATGTTATCATTTTCTTCATGTATGGAGAAAAGGGCAGGAACAGTTAATACAGATGTTTTTATTGATTCTGTTTTAATAAACGGACTTATGGTTGAGAACGGAGCTTTTTTGGATCAGATAGATTTTTCTGAAACAAAAATCAGATTAAGGTTCAGTACTCCTGTTGATTCTGAAAAATTCAATAAGAATAAGCTTTTCTTCAGTCAGGGCATCGATACCGCTTATCAGTTATGGTTTTCAGGTGATTCCGAATCAATTATTGTGAAACCTGACAGTCTGAAACCCCTTACCAGATACCGGTTCACAATTGCTTCCGGTCCGAATGCAGGAAGTAATCTCAGGGAAGGCTTTGACTTCAGTTTTATTACTTCCCATGACACAACATCTAAGTTTGATATTATTCCGGATGACTCACTCCTGTCGCTTGTCCAGCATCAAACACTGAAGTATTTTCTTGATTATGCTCATCCTTTATCAGGTCTGGCCCGTGAGAGGCTTGGTTCCGGTGATGTAGTAACTTCAGGAGGCACAGGCTTTGGCCTTATGGCAATACTTGTTGGGATAGAAAGGAATTTTATCACAAGGGAGACGGGATTCAACCATTTAAAGAAAGTTGTAGATTTTCTCAGAGGAGCAGACAGATTTCATGGGGTCTATCCACATTTGTTGAACGGAAGTACAGGAAAGGTGCATCCGTTCAGCCTTAAGGAGAATGGGGGAGATCTCACAGAGACAGCTTTTCTTATGCAGGGTCTCCTGGCTGTAAGGGAATATTTTAAAAATGGATCTGAAAATGAACAGGCTTTATGTGACAGCATAACAAAATTATGGGAAGCAGTCGAATGGGATTGGTTCAGGAACGATCAGAATATGCTTTTCAGCCACTGGTCACCTGTCTATAACTGGGATATTGGGACGCAGATAGCAGGTTGGAATGAATATCTCATAGTGTATGTACTTGCAGCCTCTTCACCATCATATCCGATTTCGCCTGAAGTTTATGATGAAGGCTGGGCAAGGCACGGTGCTTATCCAATGATGAACGGGAATACATTTTACGATATAAAACTTCCTCTTGGTGAAGATTACGGGGGACCTTTAATGTACTCACATTATTCTTTTACAGGTCTTGATCCCCGAAAGTTAAGAGACAAATATGCTTCATACTGGGAACAGAATGTTGCTCATTCTCTTATTAATCTTAATTACTGTATTGATAATCCTAAATCAAGGAGAGGCTTTGGAGAAAACTGCTGGGGACTTAGTGCATCTGATATTCCGAATGGTTTTTCTGCAAGTTCACCACTGAATGATCTTGGTGTGATAACGCCATCTGCGGCACTTGCCTCAATGCCATACACACCGACAGGAAGTATTAAGGCGCTCAGATTCTATTACTATGTCCTTGGTGACAGATTATGGGGTGAGTATGGCTTCAGGGATGCATTCAGTCTTGCAAGCTTGTGGTTTTCGGACTCTTACCTGGCAGAAAGCCAGGGTATTATAATATGCATGATAGAGAATTACAGAACCGGGTTTTTATGGAATCTTTTCATGGCATCGGAGGAGATCAGGAGCGGATTGAAAAAACTTGGATTCGCTTTCTGAACATGAGTAACATCAGAATATACTCAGTGATTGCAATTGCTGTGATCGGCATTATATTATCGCGGCAATTCGCAGATGTTAAGAATGAAGGATGGAACAGCATTGTCCTATGAGATTTCAGATGATTCGCTTCTGACACTGACTGAATACAGGACATTCCAGTATTTCTGGGACGGCGCTGAACCGGTATCCGGTATGGCAAGGGAAAGATATCATATTGACGGTGATTATCCTGAAAATGATATGAATGTTGTTACGACAGGAGGTACTGGTTTCGGTGTTATGGCAATACTTGTAGGAATAAGGCGTGGTTTTATCTCAAATGAGGATGGTTTGAAGAGGCTGGAGCAGATAGTTGGCTTCCTTAAAAAAGCTGACAGGTTTCATGGGGCATGGCCGCACTGGCTTTATGGAGAGACCGGGAAGGTAAAACCTTTCAGCGAAAAAGACAATGGCGCTGATATTGTAGAAACAGCCTACCTCATCCAGGGATTACTTGCTGTCAGACAGTTTTATATTAACGGAAGTGCAAGAGAGCGGGAGCTTGCTGCTGAGATCGATAATTTATGGCGAAGTGTTCAATGGAGCTGGTTCACCAGGGGAGGGAATGATGTCATCTACTGGCACTGGTCTCCGGATCATAAATGGGAAATGAATATGCCAGTGAGCGGTTATAATGAGTGCCTCATTGTTTATGTACTGGCGGCATCCTCTCCAACGTATCCTGTCCATTCAAGAGTTTATCATAATGGCTGGGCAAGGGGAGGAGGGATCAGAACCAAAAGCGGAAAATATGGATATGAGCTTGAACTCAGACATAACGGCGCTGAGGAATATGGCGGACCTTTGTTCTGGTCACATTATTCGTTTCTTGGACTGGATCCCAGGAAACTTGCCGACAGGTATGCAGATTACTGGAATCACAATACCAATCATACTCTTATTAACTGGCAGTGGTGCGTTGATAATCCATTGAATTATGAAGGTTATGGTCCGGATTGCTGGGGCCTTACTGCCAGTTATTCTATAAAGTTCTATGCTGCTCATGCACCTGGTGAAAAAAATGATCTTGGAGTTATATCCCCAACAGCAGCATTGTCGTCATTCCCCTATACACCGGAACATTCATTCGCAGCGCTCAGGCATTTCTATTATGAGCTTGGTGACAAAATCTGGGGGGATTATGGTTTCTATGATGCTTTCAGTGAACATTTCGACTGGTATCCACAAAAATACCTTGCAATTGATCAGGGTCCAATCATCGTGATGATTGAAAATTACAGGACTGGCCTGTTGTGGAACCTGTTCATGTCTGCGGGTGAAATTCAGAAAGGGTTGAAGCGTTTGGGATTCAGCTGGTAAACAAGAACATAGCCTGTTCATAGAATTTTAGTTAATTTTAATTACAAATTCCAATAATTTAATATATTCGCACCGTCAATATATGGAGCTTACCGTATCAATATATAAACGGAAGTTGTAAATTAAACAAAGTATTAAAGGTTACAAAATGATGAGAAACAAAGTTTTTATGGGATTGGCAGCCATAGTTATGGTTGTAGTCCTTGCCAGTTGTGGAAAAAAACCACAGGCCGAAATCGATGCTGCAAATGCTGCTATTGAAGCTGCAAAAACAGCTGAAGCTCCAGTGTATCTTCCTGCTGAATTCGCAGCAGTTCAGGATTCAATGAATGCTATCAATGCTGAGATCCAGGTACAGGAATCCAAATTATTCAAAAAATTTGGTCCTGTAAAAGTTAAACTCGAGCAGACAACCGCTCTTGCTCAACAGGTTGCTTCCAATGCTGCAGTTAAGAAAGAAGAAGTTAAAAAAGAAGTTGAGACTTCTATCGCCAGCCTGAAGACAACTGTTGAGGATAACAAAACCCTCATAACAAAAGCTCCCCGCGGTAAGGAAGGCGCTGCTGTTCTTGAGCAGATTAAAACAGAGATGGCTACAATCGAAACAGCCGCTGCTGAAGCTCAGGCTCTTTATGACAAAGGTGCATATATGGATGCCCTTAATAAGGTAAAAGCTTCTAACGAAAGAGCTGTCAGCATCAACACCGAATTGAAAGATGCGATCGCTAAAGTAAGAAGATAGTATACAATATTCTTTTGAAAAAAATTCCCCGGGTTTAACTCCCCGGGGTTTTTTTTAAGATCATAATAAATCTGAATGAAGAGAGTCGGAAGAAAAATATTGATTTTCATTCTATTAGCATTATTTTCATTCGTATAGTAATAATGTCAATGGTTTATCTTGACCCCGGAACCACCCGTAGCTGAAATGGAATATGCAAGACAGTGTCTTGCCGAAGCCGGAGAAGAATAAAGCTGATACTTATTCGACCAAAGCTTTTCAGTGAAGCAAGAGCTAATTATGATTCAGCTATGGCGAACTGGAAAAGACAGAATGAAAGATTCATCTTTTTCAGGGAATATGAAAAAGTTCTCGAATTCGCTACTCTAGACTGCTGAAAAAGCAGTTCAGGCAACAGAAAGTTCCCGGAGTAATACTTCTGCTCTTAAAACAAAAGCCGGCCAAAAAATAGATTCATTAAATAAGCTTGTTTCAGAAATTAATAAGCTCTTTAATGCTTATCCCCTCGAATCCGAAATCCGCAACAGGATATCGAAAGGGAAAATGTTACTTGAAGAAGCAGAAATTAATTACTCAAAAGGACATTACCTGCAGGCAAACCGAATGATTTCAGAAGCTGAATTTCTTCTTACATCTTCGTTTGAAACTGCTCTGGGAAGCCTGAAAAACTATTTCAAATCATTTAAACAGTGGAAATCCTGGGTTGATAAAACAATAAGCGATTCAAGAAAGACAGGAGGATATTCAATAATTATTGATAAATTTTCACGTAAATTATTTGTGTACCAGAAAGGCGTGAAAAAAATGGAGTTTAATACAGAACTCGGGAAGAACTGGGTTGGCGACAAAAGAATTAAAGGCGATCACGCTACTCCTGAGGGTATGTATAAGATCACAAAGAAATTCGATAGCAGGAAAACAAAATATTATAAAGCGCTTCTTCTGGATTATCCCAATACTGAAGACCTGGCGAGGTTCAAATCCGAAATTGCCAAAGGCACATTGCCATCATCAGCCAAGATCGGAGGACTCATCGAAATTCATGGGAATGGCGGAAGGGGAGTTGACTGGACAGAAGGATGCGTTGCGCTTACTGATAAGGAGATGGACATACTTTTTAAGTTGACCGCTCCAGGAACACCTGTTACAATTGTAGGATCAATGATCGATCTTCCTGAAATTTTGAAAAGGTAATTCAATGGAGGAAAACTTACAAAGCCCTGAACAGAAATCCGGGATTCCCGGTGATGTTCCGCAATTCAGAGGGATTGTGGTGGTAGTTTCAGAGCAAATAATGAAACTACTCCGCAATCGCACATTTCAAAACACGCTGAAAATTGTTTCAGTAACTTTGGGATCAGTCCTCTCAGTCATCACGGTTCTCGCATTCATTATTTACTTTGTTCCTTTTCTGAAAGAGAAACTTCCCGGAGATAAAGCTATCGTGACCAATAATCCTGAACTCAGGAAAGATGCCGTTTATAAGAAAGGGATATCAACCATCAACAGGGATATCCAGCGATTGTCACGGAAATATAACAGTTATACATCAGGTCAGTCATACGTAGTGATAAATACCACTGAAAACAGATTTTTTCTCTACAGGAATAAACAGCTGGTCAGGGAAGGATTTTGCAGCTCCGGAAGCTATACCATGCTGAAAACCGCCGACGGTGACAAAAAATGGGTTTTCAAGACCCCTAAAGGCAAATACCGGATTCAGGGAAAGACCACAAATCCGGTATGGAGAAAACCCGACTGGGCTTTTGTCGAAGAAGGTCTTCCAATTCCTGCAGCATATGATCCTTCACGGTATGAATACGGCGTTCTTGGCGATTATGCTCTTGCAATAGGCGACGGTTACCTTATACATGGTACAATATACAAGCGTTTTCTGGGTATGCCTGTTACACACGGCTGTGTCAGGCTTAACGACGAGGATCTCGAAGTGATCTTCAATACTCTGAGTGTGGGATCGAAGGTTTATATTTTCTGACAGTTATGGAAACAGGTACGAATAACAAGAAGAAATTACTAATTACATCGTATATCGTTGCCTCATTCTTTGGGGCATTTCTTATCTACTACGCTGCTATTTCGGTAATGAGCCCGGCACGAAGGATGTCCGGTATTATAAGTGAGTTCGCTCCTTCAGCAGGGGAAAATGCCAGGGTGAATGAAGGAATCTATACCGATTCCACCTACCTGGCAATGCTTAAACAGAAAGCTTTCCTTCAGGCTAAAACATTGATGGCTGAAACTGATTCCATCTACCTTGGCATAAACCTTACAGACAGCACTGCTGCAATCGAAATCAGTGGTGTTACGGTACATTCTGCCAGGATCAGCAGCTACAGGATGAGCGGGATACTTGAAAATGGTGAGCGAAATGCAATTTATACTATGCTTTCTAAACCTCTTGAAATACAAAACTCGATCTCAACTATAAAGAAAGAGCCGGTGATGATAAAGATTGCCCCCAAAGATACTTCTGAGTATCAGCCTGATGTCATACCTGATACTTCCCTGGTTGAGCATGTGAATTTTATTCTTGAGGTCTCAAACGGTATGAGGATCTATGTATACCAGGAAGAAATGGATAAACCGGTGCAAAAAGGCAGCACATTCAGGTTCGATCTTAAAGACAGGATGAACTCAGCCTGGAGCGGCCTGAAAAGCGCTGCAATATTTAAGGTGCCGGATTACCATCCCTATATCAGGATCCGTATTCCCCGGGAAGATGTTAAAATCATTTACAGGGCTTTGCCAAGAAACGGACAAATCGCGATTTATACTTAATACTTAATACATGGGCAGATTCACTGGCATTATCGGTATAATTATAATTCTGGGACTGGCATTCCTCTGGTCAAATAACAGGAAGAAGATAAACTACAGGGTTGTTGTTGTAGGATTGTCTCTTCAGCTGGTACTCGCTATTTTCATCCTGAAGGTTCCGCTTGGGCAGGATATTTTTTTCTGGCTCGGACAGGCGATTAACAAGCTTCTTGATTTTTCCCGGGAAGGTGCATTGTTTGTTTTCGGTGATCTTACAAAGGTAACCCAGATTCTTCCTGAAGGGATTGTAAGAGCCGGGGTATTTCTTTTTATACTTCTTCCAACAATAATTTTCGTATGTGTGCTGGTTGCAATGGCTTATCATGTGGGATTGATGCAACGGATAGTTGCGGTGATTGCCAGGTTTGTTCACTGGGCTATGCGGGTCAGCGGCAGCGAGGCTCTTTCCAATGTAGCCAGTGCGTTTGTCGGACAGGTGGAAGCACAGATCATGATACGCCCGTACCTTTCCGGTATGACAATGTCGGAGCTGCTTGCTTCAATGACCGGCAGCATGGCCTGTATAGCCGGAGGAGTAATGGCAGTTTATATTTCAATGGGCGTTCCTGCATCTTATCTCCTGGCTGCAAGTCTGATGGCTGCACCGGGAGCATTGGTCATCTCCAAAATTGTCTACCCTGAAACACAGGAATCAGAGACCAAGGGAAAAGTAAAGCTTGATGTCAGGACCCAATACACAAATATTATGGATGCCATTTCACATGGCGCTACTGATGGAATGAAGATCTCCATCAATGTTATTGCAATGCTGATCGGTGTTATCGCATTAATAGCTCTTGTTGATGCTCTGCTGGGATATTTTGGGCTCTTCCTGGGCTGGACAGGCATTTCACTCGATGCGATAGGGCTGAATGTTGACGCATTGAGGCTTAAAGATGTGGTCGGAGCCTTCTTCAGGCTGTTTGCAATTGTTATGGGCGTCCCTCCTTCAGAATCACTCCAGGTTGGTTCCCTGATGGGCACGAAAATGGTTATTAATGAATTCGTTGCATACTCCGATCTTTCTCCAATGATCGAGCAGGGAGTACTCAGCGCTAAATCAATTGTAATTGCCAGCTTCGCCCTTTGCGGGTTTGCCAATTTCAGCTCAATTGCTATCCAGCTTGGCGGAATAGGAACATTAGTGCCCGAAAGGAAAGCCGACCTTGCGAAACTTGGCTTCAAAGCTATGATTTGCGGAACTATGGCTTCCTATATTTCGGCAGCTCTGGCAGGGATTCTTCTCTGAGTAATGATTTTCAAACCTGCTTTATCTTCGAAAGAAGTTCATTAATGAATGCATACTGCGATTCAATAATTTTCGATTTTGCAGTTGCTGCATTAAACCATCCCGCCTTGTCGACCTCCGGGAATGATTGTTTTCTGCCCGATTTTGGCGGCCACTCCATCTCAAAAGTATTACTCACTATTGATCCAGGATCTATGTCTCCTTCAGTGGCATAGCAGAAAACATCTTCCCGCCTTTCTGTCTGACGGGTGTCAGTTCAGTGAATGTACCCTGGAGCGTGATTCCTGTTTCTTCCGAAAACTCCCTCCTGGCTGCAGCCAGAACCTCTTCACCCTCGGAGAATTCACCTTTTGGTATTGACCAGGAATTCAGATCCTTTTTTGCCCAGAACGGCCCCCCTGGATGGACCAGGAAGAATTCCGGACTTTTTTCAGTTATCCTGTAAAGTAATAATCCCGCGCTTTGTTTTGGCATATGTATTAATCATTCTGAAAGTTATGAAAAATTGTTATTATACTTTGCGTCTCTGCGTCTTTGCGTGATTTTTTTCTCTTGCGTTAAATTTATTTTTTTTCTCGCTAAGACGCTAAGGCGCAAAGAAATCATCTGTTATCTGGGTCTTTTATAAACAAACTACTTGTCGTTTTTGCTTCTTTCAGTGAACTTTTTGCCACGCTGATTATTATTTGCTATTTTTGTCCGCCCACAGATTTAAGTATTTGAGCTGAACAAGGAGAGATGGCAGAGTGGTCGAATGCGGCGGTCTCGAAAACCGTTGTCCTGCAATCGTGGGACCGGGGGTTCGAATCCCCCTCTCTCCGCAAACCTAAGTGCTCCGCACCACAGGCGGATAACCTAATAAATCAAATTAAAAGTTTATGAAAAATCTGACCAGGATCCTTTTAATGACTGTTTTCTTTTCTGCTATCTTTTTCAGCTGTACCACTAAGAAAACTGAACTTGACATTAGCAATCCTTTCTTTACCACCTACAATACGCCATTTGACGTGCCACCTTTCGAAAAAATCCAGGCAAAGCATTATATGCCTGCTTTTGAGGAAGGTATGGTTCAGGGCAGGGAGGAACTTAATAAGATACTCGCGAACAAGGCAGAGCCCACATTTGAGAATACCATAATCCCCTTTAGTGAAATGGGGAACCTCCTCAACAGGGTTGCTTTGGTGTTTTTCGGTTTATCATCTGCCAATACCAATGATTCACTTCAGAACATTGAGGTTGAAATTTCGCCGAAACTCTCGCAATACAGTGATGAAATAACTCTTAATCCGGAGCTCTTTAAAAAGATTAAGACCGTTTATGATAACCAGGCTGATTTAAACCTGAATGAAGAACAGAAATACCTGTTGGAAAACCTGTATAAAGATTTCGTCAGGAGCGGTGCTCTTCTGTCGGTTGAAGATCAGAACACTCTTAAGGATATGAACCAGCAACTGTCAATCCTTTCTGTTAAATTCAGCCAGAATGTACTTGAAGAGACAAATAAATTCAAGCTCGTTATTGAGAATGAAGCAGACCTGAAAGGTCTTCCTGAAGGGGTTGTCCAGGGAGCCGCTGCAATGGCAAAAGCTGTCAGGAATGGAAGGGAAATGGGTGTTTACAACACAGAAACCAAGTATGCTTCCTTTCCTTACCTATTCACAGAAACCCGGGCTTCGCAAAACTCTTTATGATGCTTACCTCCTTCGCGGAAATCATAACGACAGCCTGGATAATAAAAAGATTCTGCAGGATATTGTTACAATAAGAGCAAAAAGAGCAAAACTCCTTGGCTATAAAACACATGCCGATCTGAATCTCGAGAACAGGATGGCCAAGACCCCTGCCAATGTGTATGATCTTCTGAATCAGCTCTGGACGCCTGCCCTCAGGGTTGCTGCAGAAGAACGTTCGCAGATGCAGAAGATTGCCGATAAAGAAAAAGCAGGTAAAATCCAGTCTTCCGACTGGTGGTATTATGCCGAGAAATTAAGGATGCAGAAATATAACCTGGACGACAATGAGCTGAGGCCGTATTTTAAACTTGAAAATGTAAGGGATGGCGCCTTCGATGTTGCAAACAAACTCTATGGAATAACTTTCACCGCGGTAGATAACATCCCGCTTCCTCATTCCGATGCAAAGGCATTCGAGGTTAAGGAAGCCGATGGCAAACACCTGGCAATACTATACATGGATTTTTATACCCGCGAAAGCAAACGCCAGGGCGCATGGTGTGGCGGATATCGTGATCACAGATGGGAGGCAGGGAAAGAAATCGCCCCTGTGATTACAGTTGTGTGTAATTTCAATAATCCGACCACTGAAACTCCTTCATTGCTCAGCCTCGATGATGTCAATACCCTGTTCCATGAATTTGGTCATGCCCTGCAAGGTATTTTCTCGGCAAATACATACAACCTCAACTATTCAGCCATGGATATTGTTGAACTTCCTTCACAGATAATGGAACATTGGGCTGTTGAACCTGATGTGTTAAAAACATACGCAAAACATTATCAGAATGGAGAGATAATACCTGATGCACTTATTAAGAAAATACAGGCAAGCAAATACTTCAATACAGGATTTGACAATGTCGAAATACTTGCAGCATCGATGCTCGATATGGCATACTATACTCTGGAAGAGCCTGTAAATATTGAAACTGAACAATTTGAAAAGGATTACCTTAACAAGATCGGTCTCATCAAGGAAATAGAACCAAGGTACCGGAGTACATATTTCCTTCATATAATCGACGGTTATGATGCGGGATATTATGTCTACACCTGGGCTGCAGTTCTTGACAACGATGCATTTGAAGCTTTCAGTGAAAAAGGGATATTCGATAAAGAAACAGCCAGCTCTTTCCGTAAGAATATTCTCGGACCTATGGGCATAGTCGATGCAAAACAAAGCTATATAAATTTCCGTGGGAGAGATGCAGTTATTGAACCACTCCTTAAGAACAAGGGATTGAACTGACAATCAACGATGCTTCCTCTTATAACAGAGACGCGGCCACAATCGCGTCTCTATTTTTTTGAGGGAAATTTATACCTCCTCCAGAATGACAAAGCAGTGAGGGATGTGAATCTCGCAACATTCCTTATTATTTTCAAGGCCATTGCATGGTGCAGCAGTCTGTAAAGTAAGGCTGTTATCACAACCATCATGCCGATACCGGCAAGATTTGTGAAGATCTTCCATGGAAGACTCGTTTTGCTTATTGTTGTATGGTCGAGTATAAACATGAACAGCCATGCATTCGCCGTACTGTAGGCAAGCCAGAACAGAAAAGCCATTCCATGGGCGGTTTCTATTGCTCTCACCGGGCACCTGTTGAGACACCTCATACAGCTTTCACAGGTTAGTTTCCAGTATGGCCTGCCTGATACGAGCTTTATCGATGATGTGGGACACTCTTTAATACAAAGGTTACAGTTGTTGCACCGCGAATTGGCTATAAAGGTTTTTGAGAGAAAGAATCTTCCGCCGATGTAATATGCGAGTGCTATAGGGCTGATGAGCAAATCAAAAGGCACACTGACGAGTCCTTTCCAGACTCGTTTTCCATCGAGTAACCTGTTCGCGAACCTTCTTACAATAGGCTCACATCTTTCAAAAATCGAGTCAATTATTTTTTTTCTTAATCCGGGATGAAGGGGTATCCAGTTCGATGGAAGATCAACCGGGCGGAATCCTATACATCGATACCCTTTGAGCAATAATATAAATGCAGGCATCAGGAGGGCAACGCCTGAAATGCCGGGAAGAAAGATCTTGTAAAGTTTCATTCCTGCCCTGGTATTCATGAGAAAAACATTTCTGCATACTCTTTTCGGGAATCCGGCTATGAACCTTAGCATAATCGGGGCTGCATTAAAGCCATGTGTCGGGAATGCAAACCCAACCAGCGTCCTGTCACTAAACTCAGGGAAAACAAGATTTTCAGGTTTATCTATACTCAGGACAGTTGCTTTTATCCCTCTCTTTATAGCTTCATCCGATATCCATTCAGAAGAGATTCGTGCATTCCCGGTTCCGGATATGTAATAAATATACAGATTATCCCATGTTTCCATCAAGAATGAGTTCTTTGTAACATCATATACGAAGGTATTCATATTCGCTTTAATTTTGCTCCATGAACGGGAATAATCTCTGTGGCCTCACTGTTGAGGAAATTTTCAATCTGATCCGTGATGATGGATACTCGTATGATCATTCGTTGAAGATTTCAAATGCGATATATAAAAAAGGAATTCGCTCATTTTCATCTGTTAATGGTATTCCCAAAAAACTAAAAGTTCATCTCGATGAGACATGTTCCGCAGGTATAATTTCACCTGACTCCTGTGAGATATCTTCAGACGGAACAATAAAGTATTTGTTTACGTCTGCTCGGAAACAAAAGGATTGAAACTGTATATATACCCGAGGCGAAGAGGACTACAGTATGTGTTTCAAGTCAATCGGGTTGCAGGATGGGCTGTAAGTTCTGTGCAACTGGCAGATATGGCTTCCATGGAGATCTTTCTGCAGGTGAAATTGTAAACCAGGTAACAGGTATTCCTTATTCTGAAAAAATAACACATGTTGGTTTTTATGGGAATGGGAGAACCCATGGATAATCTCGATAATGTTATGAAAGCTGCCGGTATCCTGACTGCGCAATGGGGGAAAGCCTTAAGTCCGGCAAATGTAACCATCTCAACAGTCGGTATTACACCGGGAATAAGCAGGTTTCTTGCTGAATCTGAATGTAATCTTACAGTCAGCCTTTTCTCACCTTTCAGTGACGAAAGAAAGGAAGTAGTACCCTTAGAAAAGAAATACCCGGCTGAGGAGATAATCCGGCTGATGCGAAATGTAAGAATTCCCAAAAAAAGGAGGATGACAGTCTCTTATGTTATGATAAGTGAACACAATGATTCGGAAGCGCACCTTGAAGCTTTAAAACGCCTTCTGGAAGGCTCCACGATCAGGGTGAACCTGCTGCCTTATCATCCTGTAGGAAAGGATGATGCCGTTTCATCGTCAGACGAAAGAATGGTTTATTTTAAACATAGTCTTATTACATCAGGTATTTCTGCTTCGATCAGAAAATCAAGAGGATCCGATATTAATGCGGCATGCGGGCTTCTTGCTTCAGGGCTGATTGCATGAACTTCCCCGGTCAGGGGTTTTCCTTTACAGGATTCATCAGCTGGAAGATATGCTCGTCAATATACCCGGATGGAGTTTTTATCCAGTCTTTCCTGATACCTGTTCTTGTGAAGCCCTGTTTGCCGAACAGATCCATACTGCCGCAATTATCTTCAAGGATGCTGCAGAATAACTGATGAAGCTGAAGTGTCCCGAAGCAATACCTGATAACGCATTTAAGCGCCATTGTTGCATAACCCTTCCTCCTGTACGCTTCATCCGCGATGAGTATTCCGATACCTGCGCGATTGTGAAATGAATCATATTCGAAGATATCAATAGTACCTATGGTTTTTTTATCGGCGATATGATCTATCATCAACCTGACCTGCCCGGTTTCAAAGATTGTCTTATGGGAATCTTCAAGGTATCTTTTTAATGTAAATTTTGAGAAAGGAGTTATCGTATTGCTGAGCACCCAGTATGAATTATCATTTTCCCAATTGTATAAAAGCTCCAGGTCCTCTGGTTCAGGGGCTCTTAGTTTTATTTCTTCATATTTCATCATTGCAGCCATAATAGTCTTTCATATCGGAACTTGTCAATGCAGGACGACCCTGTAAATATCTTCTTTACCAAAACCTCCTGCTTCTTTGAACAATGAATAATACCCGCTTGTTCCTTTTTCCGTTGGAATGAAAAAATAATTATCATCCGGAGTGTTCAATGGATACCCGATGTTCCGGGGTTTGCTCCAGAGATTACCGGATTGTAATTCTGACCGGAATATGTCATATCCACCAATATTGTCATGGCCCTGAGAACTGAAAAATAAGGTTTTGTCATTATTAACAAGGCAGGGTCTGTCTTCATTGAACATGGTGTTTATCCCGGGCCCTAAATTAACCGGTAATCCCCAGTCGCCATTTACCTTTACCGACATATAGATATCCAGGCCTCCCAACCCTCCGGGTCGGTCTGATGAAAAATATAAACAGGTTCCGTCATCTGAAATATAAGCCTGCGATTCCCAGTAGCGTGTGTTGATATTCTTATTCAGTTTCGTGGCCTTTGACCAGGATGTACCATCAAAAGTGCTTTCATATAAATCACTGTTCAGATCATCATTCATGGAGAGTAAAAGTGTCCTTCCGTCTGAGGAGAGTGATGAAATGTAAACATCACCGTCCGATTGAAGATCAGGAGTGATATTTACGGGAGCTGTCCATTTCCCGTCGACCTGCCTGGAAAACATTACAGCATCATATAACTTAAGTGTGACCATCCATGCGAAGGATTTTCCGTCTGATGAAATAACAGGATTAAAGTTTGAGTTCTCATCATTGAAAAACTCCCCAAGGTTCTCCTCCGTGAAATTCACCGGTTTTGAAATAATATCTTTTGCGCGTTCACAGGCTTCTGTTTCATGCTTTATAAATTCCAGGTTATCTGTATCATCCTCAGGAAGAGTGCCTGCATACTTCCGGTATGTCTCTTTCGCCTTATCGAACATGTGATTTATCCTGTAGGCTCTTGCAAGGTCGTATAATGCACTGTATGAAGCTGACACCTGGTTGATTGTGCCTTCTTTATGTCGTGCTGACATATTCCTAACGGCAGTTTCGAGATAATCTATCGAGAGGTTCTTTTTCCCTTGTATGTTAAGATAACAAATGCCAATGGAATGAGAAATATTAGCGTTGTCAGGTACCTTTTCGCAAATCTGAAGATATAGATTTAATGCATCCTGATAGTCTTCATGGAGAAGAAAATATTCAGCTTCAAGATATATATCCTGTAATTGTTTGTTTTTCTGGGAATGCAATGCCGAAAAGAAGAATGTAACTATAAGACAGACTATTGTATGCCTCATATCCATGAGTTTTAGTTAAACAAATTCACGTTTGGAAATCATTGCCTTGATTTATCCTGTTTCGATTTACGTCCTGACCACAGAACAAGAATGAGTATCAAAGCACCTCCAATGACAATCAGCAGCCACCATGATGTTTTCTTTCCGGCTTGCTGCGACTGTTGGGCAATCTGATCTTCTGACAGATTCCTGCTGGCAATTATTTCTGCCAGGGCTTTGTATATGAGATCTTCCGGGTATTTTATCTTATCGGGGTTTGTAAGCAGGAAGAGTATAAGCTCCCCTGGAGTCCGGATTTTTTCCTTATTCAGATCGAGCGATTTCAATGCAGAGAGCAGGGGCTCATCAGCAATTATAATAAGATTTGAGAGAAATTCGGTTGCATCTGACCCGGGAATACTACTGATTGCAGCAAGCAGATCAGCCAGTTTGTTATATGAAATATTGCGCTTTAAAGCTTCATCTCCGAAAGCATGGAGCCATTCACCCCTGAGCCTGATATTACTTTTCCCGAGAGTGGTGACAGCCTTACGCAATAAAGTACTGTCTTCTGAGTGTTTTGCATAGGCCAGCACTTTGTCCCGGAGCAACTGTATGGCTGGATCCCTGTCAGCAAGGATGTCTGCAACCAGTGCATTCAGACTTTCCGGAGTAATAGCTCCTCCGGACCGTGCAAGAAGATATTCCTGCAGATCTGTCCAAGTCTTAAGTTTAGCTTCATATACATCAAGGCCGGTAAGCAATTCTTTGAGCCTGCCCTCGGCGAATCTTTCGATATAATCAACTGCAGCCTGGGTCAGGACATTATCCTTCGCAGCAACTTCCAGTGCAAGCTTATCTACCTCCTCACTGTCAATGCCTTTCCTGATTCCCTCTTCTTTTATGAATGCAACGACATCATCGACTGTTCCGAATTTATGCTTATTTACATTTATGTCGCTGAGAAGTCTTTTCAGATCACCATCTGCCCTGTTCCTGAGCATCGATAAAAATGCATCCACCTGCTTCTGAGCTATTATTGAGCTGTATTCAGGTCTTATAACCGGAGCCTGTTCCCTTTCCTTTGTTATGAATACCTCCGTTGTAGTCGTATTGTTAAACCTGTCAGTCAGCTTGAAAACAATCCTGTTATCTCCGGGTGCGGGCACTGTTTTATAGTTGAACAATGAATCTGTAATATTGAACTTCTCAGTATATAAAAGTGAGTCTCCCGCCCAATGTTCGACAGTGAGAATAGAATTTGGCTCCACTCTGAGGGGGAACAGGATTGAATCGCCTTTATTAACAACAATGTTCTTGCTCGTTCCGATATTCAGATCTGCAACAAAATCAGTTTTCGGAAGAATAGTGCCCGGAAGAACAAAGCTGTCGGACTTAAATGTAAGCGGGAGATTGAGATCCCTGGTCATTTTTTTAGTCCCCTCGCCTTCATAAGTCACCGTGAAGTTTCCATGCGGAAGGTTCAGCTCATATTCTCCTGTAAGCGGATCCGAATAAACAACAATAACCTGCTCCGGATTTTTAATGTTCATTGCGCTGATCTTAACACTGTCAATATAGTTGCTGAGCAGATCTGCTACTTTGACAAAACCCCTCACAAGGAATTTCCTCGGATGATTATCTGAAAAAATTTCTATATGGTAAATATCCTGTTTCCCGAATCCCCCTGTTCCCTCCTTTGACAGGTAACCCTCATAACCATCTCTCACAGGTTTGAAGAATACATCATCATCTGTTGAATTGAGCGGATAACCTACATTGAGGGGTACAGATAATTTTCCATCATCGAGGAAGGAAGAATAAAAAATATCATAGCCTCCGATATTGAAATGGCCTCTGGAGCTGAAGAAGAGTGTCTTATCATCCTGGCTCAGGAAAGGAGATTCCTCATTATAAGGAGTATTAACGACAGGTCCCAGGTTTTCAGCAGGTCCCCAGTTACCGGAGCTGTCACGCTTTGATACGTAAATATCCAGTCCGCCGATTGTTCCCTTACGGTTACTGGTGAAATATAATTTTTTATTATCATGAGAAATGGCGGCGTGCGATTCCCAGTATTTCGTATTAATGTTATCATTCAGCTTTACGAGGGGTGACCACCTTCCGTTTTCGTAGGTCGATGTGTATATAATTCCATCATAATTGGCTGAACTATAAAGGTATAATGTTTTTCCATCCTTCGAAAGTGAAGTCGGGAAAATATCCTTGTCAATTTTAAGGAGTTCGTTCATATTCTGAGAACCTCCCCAGACACCATTCTTCTTTTCAGAATATAGTATTGCATCATAAAAAGCCTCACTTCGTGCAAAGACGATCAGATCCTCATTATCTGAAACAACAGGGTTAAATTCGGAGTTTTTCTCATTGATCATGTCACCAAGCACTTTTTCGCGTATGAAAAGCGGCTGATCCATCAGTATCCTGGCATTAAGGCACGATTGAATCTGAAGGTTGACAATACTGGAATCGTATACAACCGGGTTCATATTCTGCCTGAATAACCTGTAAGTATCAAGAGCTTTGTCGATCTGGTGATTAATCCTGTATGCGTTGGCCAGGTAATACAGAGCATCATAGGGCGCCTGTTTTTCCTTGAATTTGCCTTCAACATAGTCCGGATTTATATCCTTAACAGCATCCTCCAGGTAGCTTACAGCTTTTTCTTTTTCACCGGGTGTATTGATATAACACTGACCGATCCGGTATTTATAATTGGAATTTGTGGGATCTACCCTCAACAATAACTGATATATCGGCAGAGCTTCTTTATAATCCTCAAAAAGTATCCAGCTCTCAGCTTCAAAGAACAGGTTCTTGATCTCGACTCTCGATTGTGAAAGCAACTCAGGGCAAATGATTGTCTTTGTAAGCAGGATGATTAGAATAAACTTCCTGGTCATATTAAGTTTATATCTAAATGGAATTAAGGGGAATGCCATCTGTCAGGTTATTTTTATAAGCAAGATTAAGGGTTATGATCTTACTTAAAGCACTAATATAGAAGAAATATTAGAAAAAAGGCTATTACAACCTATCTTTTTTCGCAGGTGTTCACTTATCCGTACGGAAGAGGTGAAGTAATATTTTATAGTTTGAGTAATTATAACTCCGGAGAGTAGTTCTCGAGTATATATTTTATCTTCTGCAGGAATTTTCCGGCAAGAGCGCCGTCGATCACCCTGTGATCGTAGCTTAATGAGAGTATCATTATCTGGCGTATGCCAATCATATCACCGAGAGGACTTTCTATTACGACAGGGGTTTTTTTCACTGCTCCGGTTCCCAGTATGGCAGCCTGGGGCTGGTTAATTATCGGGGTTCCGGCAAGATTGTCATAGCTTCCATAATTTGTCAGGGTCATTGTACCCCCGGAGATTTCATCAGGTTTGAGCTTGTTGGCTCTTGCACGTGAAGCCAGATCATTTACTGCCCTCGCAAGCCCCGTGAGGCTTTTTTCATTTGCGTTTTTGATTACAGGGACAATCAGGTTGCTGTCAGGCAGTGCTACTGCCATACCGATGTTGATGCTTTTCTTTTTTATTATGTTAGTCCCTGATACCTGTATATTTACCATGGGGATATCATAGAGAGCTTTTGCCATTGCATCGATGAAGAATGGTGTAAGCGTCAGTTTCTGACCCTCGCGCTCAAGAAACTTATCCTTGTTTGCATTTCTCCACTCAACAAGCTTTGTTACGTCAGCATCTATGAATGATGTAACATGTGGCGAGGTTCTTTTCGACATCACCATATGATCGGCAATGAGTCTGCGAACCCTGTCCATCGGGATAACTTCATCCTCCTTCTGTGGCTGTATTTCAGGAACCGGCTGTTTCTGTGGTTCGGCTTCAGGAACGGGTTTCCTCTGCGGTTCGGCTTCCGGTACCGGCTGTCTCTGTGGTTCAGCTTCGGGAACAGGTTTCCTCTGAGGTTCAGCTTCAGGAACAGGCTTTCTCTGAGGTTCAGTCTCCTTCTCTGCTTTGCCTGTTTTCTTCTCATCAAGATACCTGAGAAAATCATCCTTCGTGATTCTTCCATCCATACCTCTGCCCTGGATTCTGTCTATCTCATCATAACTAATGCCTTCTTTTGCAGCCATGCTCCTGACAAGAGGTGAAATAAATTTCCCCGATGGCGTGCGGCTCTTCAATTCCGCTGAAACGAATTCGACCCCGGCTTTCTCCTGTTTTACTGATTCTATTGTTTCACGGACCCTTTCAACTTCCCTGTTTACCTTTTCTTCATTTTCCCTGGTTTGAACTGCCTCATTTTCAATTATTGCAAGCAGATCGCCGATTTTTGGCATTGTACCTTCCTTTGCAACAATTGAAACTATCTTGCCCGATGCCGGAGCTGGAATTTCAGAATCAACCTTATCTGTGGCAACCTCAACAATAGGATCGTCTTCATTTACCTGAGATCCCTCCGAGACGAGCCATTTGGTAACTGTTGCTTCAATTACACCTTCCCCCATTGCGGGCAATAAAATATTCATCTGTGCCATAGAACTTCTTCTTGTTTTAATTACTAAACAAAGGGAAAATGAAATTGTTTCAGGAAAGTTTTACAAAAGGTACACGGTATACGGCACACGGTACAAGGTAATTAATGCATCTTTCCCATTATTTGATCTTAGGACTTGAGATGTAGATTTTCAGCTCAGTCGTATTAATTCCCCTCCATGGAGGGGATAGGGATGGGTTTACGCGATGTCAACCACTTTTAACCGCAGCCAGTCATTGATTATACGGACTCCTGTTGTTTATGGCTCTTCCAAGCGTTATTTCATCGGTATATTCAAGCTCATCGCCAATTGCAACACCGCGGGCAAGTGTCGAAAGAATGAGGTTATATTTGTTTAATCTTTTGTACAGGTAGAAATTTGTCGTATCGCCTTCCATTGTTGTACTGAGTGCAAATATGATCTCGCCAATGCCACCATTCTGAACTTTTTCCTCGAGGCTGTCGATCCTCAGATCTGACGGGCCGATACCGTCAACCGGGGAAATGATCCCTCCCAGCACATGATAAACTCCTCTGAATTGCCTGGTGTTCTCTATTGCCATAACGTCCTGTATGTTTTCAACAACACATACAACAGACCTGTCACGCTTTTCATCGCTGCATATGCTACAAACCTCAGTATCTGAAATGTTATGACATACCTTACAATAATGAATTTCTTCCTGGAGCCTGATAATGCTTTCCCCGAATTTTCTGACTTCCCCCGGATCTCTTCTTAATAGATTCATGACAAGCCGGAATGCAGTTTTTCTGCCGATTCCGGGTAATGATGCAAACTCGCTTACTGCATCTTCCAGAAGCCGTGACGGGAACTCGCTATAGCTCATAATCAAAAATCTGTAAAGCAAAATTACCCATTTTTTAAGTGTAAATAACCTCTGAGGATTTTTTGTCCGGCGATTTTTGCTATCCTTGCATAATTAAAAAACCAATCTATGTCACCTATCCTGATCCTGTGTATCTTTATTCTATATACGATACTCCTGTTTACGATTACCTGGCTCACCGCACGAAAAGCCAACAATGAATCATTTTTTATAGGCAATAAAGTATCTCCATGGTTTGTGGTAGCATATGGAATGATCGGGGCATCATTGTCAGGAGTGACTTTCATGTCGGTTCCCGGCTGGGTGAAAGAAACCCAGTTCAGTTATATGGTCGTTGTAATGGGATACCTGGTAGGATATGCCGTCATTGCACTGGTTCTGCTCCCGTTATATTACAGGCTGAAGCTCACTTCCATATATTCCTATCTTGATCAGCGGTTCGGATTCTGGTCGTATAAGACCGGCGCCGGATTCTTTATTCTTTCAAGAACCCTCGGAGCTTCATTGCGAATGTTCCTGGTGATTAATGTTATGCAGATATTTGTTTTTGATGCCTGGGGTATTCCTTTCTGGGTGAACGTTCTGATCTTCATTATACTTATTATTGTATATACCTTCAAAGGGGGGATTAAGACAATAATCTGGACCGACACCCTGCAGACAACATTCATGCTTCTGGCCGTAATCCTTTCTGTAATTTATATAAGCCGCGATTTTAATATTTCAATCCCAGATCTGGCTAAAACTGTAAAAGAGAATCCTTTCTCAAAGATGTTCATTACCGAATGGCAGCATGAAAGATTTTTCCTGAAGCAATTCTTCAGCGGCATGTTCATCACAATTGTTATGACAGGCCTCGATCAGGAAATGATGCAGAAAAACCTGTCGTGCAGGAATCTGAAAGAAGCGCAGAAAAACATGTTCACATTCAGCGGTATCATATTTTTTGTGAATTTGCTCTTCCTTTTTCTTGGTGCGATACTGCTCCTTTACGTGCAGAACAAAGGTATTTCGGTAAACTCAACTGATGATATTTTCCCGACTGTTGCCATAAGATACCTTGGCCCTGTCGCTGGTGTCGTTTTTCTGGTGGGTCTGATCTCTGCTGCGTTTCCAAGCGCCGACGGAGCCCTGACATCGCTTACCACCTCTGTAAGTATTGATTTTCTCCGGCTCGATAAACGTGATATACCTGAAAAAGAAAAGACCAGGATCAGGTACATTGTCCACCTTTCAATTGCCTTTCTGTTTTTTATAAGTGTAATGATATTCAGCATTGTGAATGATGAAGCTGTAATTGATAAATTGTTTACAATAGCAGGATATACTTATGGCCCCCTGCTGGGTTTGTATTCTTTTGGCATGTTCACCAGGAGGGTGGTAAAAGATAAGGTAACCCCGGTTATTGCAGTACTTTCCCCTGTAATCTGTTATTTTCTGAGCAGATATTCTGTTGAACTGTTCAACGGATATAAATTCGGGTTTGAGCTGCTTCTTCTTAATGGTCTTCTGACCTTCACCGGGTTATGGGCGTTTAGCAGGAAAGGCTAAATCTGGTTGCAGGTCACTTTTAAATATCACATTAAGGTGTTACCCCGGGAGCAACTTCTTCATCCTCTTCGGGCGCCGGCGGAAGTATAATAACTCTCTTTGTCCTGTAAGGAATATTCCAGGTGATGAAATAACTCAGGCTTGTGTTAACTTTCTTCGATGCATTACCGAAGCCCGGAAGGTATAGCGCTTTTAAATCGTTTCCGGTGCTTGTTCTGAGTATAACCCTGATATTTATATTCCACCCGATGCTCAGATTTTTAAAGAGCTCGGCTCTTACAGATGGTATAGCTTCTGCAAAATTAACAATTCCTCTTCTGTTTGGAATATTCGATTCAACAGGGCCGAAATAATTCTCAGTTCTGAACAATGGTACAGCTGAATTGAACCGGGCTATTCCATAATGGATTCCAATGCCTGTAAAGAACTTACCTTGCGCTTTTTTGGCTCCCAGCAGGTTAAAATCCATTCCGGCCTTGAGATAGGTCCCGTTTGCCACATATTCATAATTATCATGTGAATATTTGTAGTCTGCAAAACCTCCGCCGAACATGACGGAGTGTTTTTCGGATATGTCAACAAGAAGATTCCCCTCTGTTGTGAGAATATTCTTATCAAACAGGAAATACCTTACCGGACCGGATACTTCAATTCCTGTCCTGATTTTGAGAGGAACGTAGACGGTATCCTGTGCTCTCACGGAAATAGATCCGAAAACAATTATAAGGATCAGCTCAGTAAAAAATACGGATATTCTCTTCATCAAGATTTGTGATAGTTCTGTTTCTGACCCAGATCGAATCTATTGTATTAACAGTGAAAAAAACCATAGAATCAATATCGTGAAAATATATATAACCGCATTCCCTCGAAATGAGGTGAGGATAATTGGTGTGCCTGAATGAAAGCGTATCAGAGATTCCATTGATCCTTATGATGAAAGATGTCGAATCCGCTACAGGGTTTAACGGCAGCCTTGCGATTCTTATTGCTTTGCTTGCCGAATATATCCTTGTATCCATTCCAAGTCCGAAAACTGTAAGACTGTCGGGAGTTATGGCGGTTTTGGCTGAATAACTGTAGAAAGACGCCTCAAGCAACGCTTCGGTTTCATCAAAGCATGAGTCCAGAGCACACGAAGACAGGTTGAGCAATATTGCTGTCAGAACTGGAAAAATATACAGGGTATCTCGTTTTTTCATTTTTTACCGGCAGGCCTCAAAATTACAAAAATATTGTAGCCTGAACGAGAACCGGTACAAAAACATATCAGGAAACTTTTGTTTCTTCCCAGAACTTGGGAAGGTTTTTCAATAGACCGTTTATTCCATTTTTTATTTTTAACAGGACATTGACATCGGAATAACTACGTGAATATATATCAGCAATTATCTCCTTGTAATGACTTGTAATCAGGTTCCTCCTGAGTTTGAGGGTGGGAGAGAGCTCACCGCTCTGGGTTGACCATTCCTCGGTTACAAGCCTGAATCTTTTTATCTGTTCGTGTTCTCCCAGACTGTCATTTATTATTTTTATTTCCCGGGCGAACTGATTTGTAACCTCGGGCATTTCAACAAGATCGGTATTATCCCTGTATTGTATCCTGTTCTCAGCGCACCAGTCATGCAGATAAGAAAAATTCGGCGAAATAAGCGAACTGGCAAATTTCTCGTTCTCACCGATCACCATAGCCTGCTCGATAAAAGGTGATTCCTTAAGCCTGTTTTCGATAGCCTGTGGCGCAATATATTTGCCTGCCGAGAGCTTGAACATCTCTTTTTTCCTGTCTGTGATACGCAGGAATTTGTTATCCTCAAGAACCCCTATATCGCCCGTGTGAAACCAGCCTTTATTATCAATCACCTCAGCAGTTATATCCGGATCTTTATAATATCCCAGCATAAGGTTCGGACCTTTTGCAAGTATTTCGCCATCATCAGCAATTCTGACATCGACATTACTTAGTATCGGTCCGACTGTTTCAAACTTTATCTCTCCGATCCTGAAAGGGTTTACTGCAATAACAGGTGATGTTTCCGTAAGCCCGTATCCCTGAATTATCGGCACTTCGGCTGCCCAGAATATTCTCTCGAGCCGCGACTGAAGGGCAGCTCCTCCTGATACAACTACAACAAGCTCATTCCCCAGGGCAGCTCTCCACTTACTGAATATCAGCTTACGGGCTATCTTCAAGCCTGAATTTATAAAACTGTGAATTCCCCTTCAGCCTGAATTTCATTCCCAGGTGTACAGCCCAGAAAAAGATCTTACGCTGTATCCATGGCAGACTCCTGCCCTTGCTGATTATATTGTCATACACTTTTTCGAGAAGCCTTGGGACAGTAACGAAAATATGAGGTTTTATTTCCTTGATCATCTCGCCAACGGTACCCATATTCTCAACATAATAGATGCTCATGCCTTTGTACTGGAAATGATAATTCATCATTCTCTCAAGAACATGGCACAGGGGGAGAAAACTCATTGCCCTGTGCCCGTAACCAAGGTCATGGGCTCCAACTGTTGCCCTGACATTTGAGACGAGGTTATTATGACTGATCATAACACCTTTTGAATTTCCTGTTGTGCCGGAAGTATAAATTATTGTTACAAGATCATCGGGTTTTATGCTGTTACGGGTTTGCTCAAGCAGATCTTTTA
This sequence comes from uncultured Bacteroidota bacterium, assembly GCA_963744745.1. Taxonomy (GTDB): domain Bacteria; phylum Bacteroidota; class Bacteroidia; order Bacteroidales; family VadinHA17; genus LD21. Next base: position 394,287 of record CAVUVD010000019.1, read on the forward strand.
GTTCGTTACTGTGCTTTTTCCCTTCTGATATTATTTCTGCAAAAGGCCTAACATTTTCAACCGGATCAAATGAAAAAACTTCAATTTTTCTTTTCATTTTGCTGATTACCGGGCTTACCTTGCTGTAGATGGACTTATTTCCCACAATTAGTATCCTTACGTCAGAGTGGTCGAGTATGTAAGCATATTCATCGGATCCGATGGTCGGGTAAATAGGGACATGTATCATTCCGGCCTGCGCAATACCGATATCGGCGAAATTCCATTCAGGTTTATTTGGGGTTATAGTACCTATTTTATCCCCTTTGCGGTATCCCATAGAAAGGAGACCGTAGCTGACCAGGTCGGTATTCTCAATTACATCAGCCGATGAATATTTAATCCATTGCCCATCCTGTTTTCCGCAATACATGTCCTGACGGGGATATTTCTCATGAGTATACCGGATGATGTCAAACGTCCTTGTAACATCCATAACAGCGCATTAAAAGTTGAGCAATTCTAATAATTTTTTCGAACAAAAAGAATTGAACCTTGTAAAAAAAGAGAAGAGGTCTGTAATTACCAGAAAAACAGTAAGGTACAAAAATATAATTAAAGCTTTTTTTCGACCGGTCAAACCGGAGATCTGGAGTGTTTGCCCTGTGCTCCGTGCCCTTTGCCCTTTGCCCTGCGCCCTGCGCACTGCGCTCTGTGCCCTGAACCCTGAGCTTTACGCTCTATGCTTTACGCTCTCCGCTCTCCGCTCTCCGCTCTCCGCTCTCCGCTCTTCTTTACATACTCTTCTGCCTTCCTGAACGCTGCACCGAGTCCTGCCGGAAATTTACCTCCTGCTGTTGCAAGAAAAGGCTGGCCGCCGCCGCCACCCCTGATCTCTGTGCTGATCTCTTTGATAATTGCCACTGCACTTAAATTACGATCTTTTATAAGGTTATCGGAGACAAAAACAACAAGATTGGCCTTTCCGTCAGATTCTGATCCCAGAACCAGTATAGTATTTTCAAGCGATTCCTTTACCTGCCACGCAGCATTTTTCAGGATTTCAGTGGTTGCCCCCTCTATAATTCCGGAGATGAATCGGATATCCTGTATAGCTAAAGAATTATTTATCAGATCTTTGAGAGCTGTTGAAGCTGTCTGCACCTGGAGTTTCTCAAAGCTCTTCTTAAGGGCGCTGTTTTCAGAAATAAGCTTACCGACTGCTTCCGCCAGGTTGCCTGTGGATTTCAGCATTGTACCTATCTCTTCTACTGTTGCAAGGCGTTCATTAATATACTCTTCAGCCTTCGAGGCAGTGACCGCTTCGATTCTCCTGATACCGGCTGCGATTGCTCCTTCCGAAACGATCTTGAGTATCCCGATCCGGCCGGTTGAGGTGACATGTGTTCCTCCGCAAAGCTCAATAGAATCGCCGAATTCAACAACCCGTACCTTTTCACCATATTTCTCGCCAAAGAGCGCCATGGCTCCAATTTTCCGTGCTTCTTCAAGTGATATATTATCGGAGATACTGCTGTGGTGATCTTCCCTTATCATCTTGTTCACCATTAACTCAACCCTGACAAGCTCTTCTTTAGTAGGTTTGCTGAAATGGCTGAAGTCAAAGCGAAGCCTCTCGTGATTAACAAGAGAACCTTTCTGTTCAACATGCTTACCCAGCACTGACCTGAGCGCGAAATGCAGAAGGTGAGTCGCAGTGTGATTGTTTGCGGTAAGTTGCCTTTTTTCGAGATCGACTACAGCCCTGAAGCTTGCAGCCGGTTCTGCCGGCAGCTTGTCAGCAATATGGATAATAAGGTTGTTCTCCTTGATTGTGTCCAGTATCCTTATGCTGTCTTTTGCTGAGATCAGTGTCCCGGTATCACCCGCCTGACCGCCCGACTCTGCATAAAATGGTGTTCTGTCGAGCACAAGTTGCACCGAATCCCTGCCTTTTGTCCTTACTTTGCGGAATTTCATTATCCTGGCTTCATCCTCGGTCTTTTCATACCCGGTAAAAATTGTTCCCTCTGTTTCACCCAGTACAGTCCAGTCAGCAGCTTCAACGGCAGCATCGTCGCGCGAACGTCCCTTTTGTTTCCCCATCTCCTTTTCAAATCCACAGATATCGAGTTTCAGGTTGTTTTCACGTAAAATCAACTGCGTAAGGTCTACCGGGAAACCATAAGTATCATACATCTCAAATGCAGCTCTGCCGGGCATTACATCTTTATTGTCTTTTCTGAGGTCCCCAATGATCCTGTCGATCATTTTAAGCCCTTTTCCAAGAGTTTTCAGAAATGCCGATTCTTCTTCGTAAATGATCCTGGCAATATGTTCTTTACCCGATTTCAGTTCGGGATAATTGTCCCCCATCTTTTTAACAAGGACCGGGACCAGGTGATAGATGAAAGGCTCCTCAACACCGAGGTTTGTATATCCATACCTGACAGCCCGTCGAAGAATTCTCCTTATCACATAACCTGCCTTGTTGTTTGAAGGGATCTGCCCGTCGGCAATGGAGAACGATACCGCCCTGAGGTGATCTGCAATCACCCTCATTGCAACGTCCCATTTATCGTTTACACCATATTGTTTCCCGGTTATTGCCGATATTTCCCTGATAACATCCTGAAAAATGTCGGTATCGTAATTCGATTTTTTACCCTGCATCACCATGCAGAGCCTTTCGAATCCCATCCCGGTGTCGACATGCCTTGCCGGCAGTTGTTCAAGCTTTCCATCCGATTTACGGTTGTATTGTATGAAAACAAGGTTCCATATCTCAATTACATGCGGATGGCCTTTATTTATCAGCTCTTTTCCGGGTATTTTTCTCCGTTCCTCTTCGTCCCTGATATCAACATGAATCTCAGAGCACGGTCCGCATGGGCCTGTTTCCCCCATTTCCCAGAAGTTATCTTTCTTGTTTCCTTCAATTACCCTTTCTTCCGGATTTCTGAAACATTTTGCCCAGTACCCGAAAGCTTCATTGTCCCGTGGAACATTTTCTTCGGGACTCCCCTCGAATATTGTTGCATATATTCTGTCTTCCGGAATCCCCAGTTTGCCATTAAGAAATTCCCATGCCCATTCTATAGCTTCTTTCTTGAAATAGTCGCCGAAGGACCAGTTTCCGAGCATTTCGAACATCGTGTGATGGTACGTGTCATGACCTACTTCTTCAAGGTCATTATGCTTTCCCGATACCCTCAGGCATTTTTGTGAGTTTGCGACCCTGTTTGTTAAAGCCGGCTGATTCCCCAGGAAAATGTCCTTGAACTGATTCATTCCGGCATTAGTGAACATGAGTGTCGGATCATCTTTGACAACCATCGGTGCAGATGGTACAATTTTATGCTGTTTCGATGCGAAAAACTCAAAAAAATGTTGTCTCAGCTGGTTTGAATTCATCATTAATTGCTCCTGTTATTTGAAATATACCTGGGTTTGGGCTTGTAAAAGTAATTTATTTGATTTAGATTTGTCCGGAACCATGTGAAAAATTAAGAAAAAACCTCTGGCTACTGGCACGGAACCGTAAATATGAACTTGATCTTTCCGATCTGCAATATAAGCTGATAAGGTTACCCTTTAAGGCTAAATTCCTTCGCTTTTTAATGTGGTTCGGATTCTCACTGGTAATTTCTGCTTTTTATTTCTACGTTTTTGAAAAACAATTCGGTTCTCCCAAGGAGAAGATGCTGAAGCAGCAGGTTGAGAATATGAAGCTGCAGTATACTTTGCTCGGAAGGGAAATGGATAAATCCTTTACAGCCCTGAATAGTTTCAGACTTTCAGATGACAGCCGTTACCGTCCGATTCTGGACATGGAGAGTATACCTCAGGCATACCGGAAAGGCGGAATCGGAGGTACCGAGAGATTTTCTGAACTTAAAGGATACCAGAATTCAGATCTGCTTGTTGCGTTCAGAACAAGGATAGAAGAGATCAAGAACATGTCAAATGTTCAGGACGAATCCTTCATTGCCCTCAATGAAGAGGCAAAAGAATGGAGGCGGCAGATCGATCATTATCCCGGGATTAGTCCCGTTCGTGTTAATTTCCAGCTTGGTGACGGGTACAGGTTCAGGGCAATACATCCTGTTCTTGGAACCCCAAGAATGCATAACGGCCAGGATTTCAGAGTCCCTTACGGCACTGAGGTATTTGCTACGGGCGACGGCATTGTTGTGGAATCAGGGTATAGTACAGGCGGGTTCGGGAATTATGTTGTAATCGATCATGATTACGGACTGGCCAGCCTTTATGGCCACCTTAGTGAGATAAGGGTTCCCAAAGGCATGAATGTTAAACGCGGTGATCTCATTGGTATCAGCGGCAATTCAGGACTTTCCTCCGGTCCTCACCTCCATTACCAGGTAGAACAAAAAGGTCACGCAATAAACCCGTTGAATTTCTTCAACAACGATATGACACTTGAAGAATATAATGAAATGATCCAGGCATTCAACGCCAGATCTAAATTCAGATAATTCTTTCAGCTCTTACCCGTTTTACAATTTTAGTATTTTTTCGGAATTGATTATCTTTGCTCTGTTATGCTGCGGACAAAATACAAGTTCAATCCTGAATCCCTGAGTTTTGACAGGGTCCGTTTAGGATTTAAAACACTGATACTCAGACTTCTTGCCTATTTTGTGGGCTCTGTTATTGTTGCTTTGGGATACTGGGTCATATTTGCTGCGTTTTTCGACTCGCCTAAAGAGAAAATCCTTGAAAGAGAGCTCGAACAGCTGACTATTCAGTATGACCTGATTCACCGGGAAATGGCAAGTATTGAAAAGGTTCTCGATGGTCTTCAGAAAACTGATGACAATCTTTACCGGACAATTTTCGAAGCAGAACCGATACCGTCATCTTTAAGAGGAGGAGGTGTAGGCGGAGTGAACAGGTATGAATCACTTGAGGGTTATACAAACTCCAAGCTTGTCATTGAAACGGCCAGCCGGCTCGATAACCTCAGGAAAAAAGTGTACGTCCAGGCTAAATCGTTTGACGAATTGATTGAGATGGCTAAAAACAAGGAAGAAATGCTTCGTTCCGTACCCGCAATAATACCCATATCTAACAAGGATCTTACGAGAACAGCTTCAGGCTACGGACCCAGGATACACCCGATTTATAAGATAAGCAAATTCCATTTCGGCATGGATTTCACCGCACCAGAAGGTACCGAAGTTTATGCTACAGGGAACGGTACAATTGTGAAGGTTCAATCCTCACAGCGGGGACTTGGCAAACATATCATTATCGATCACGGCTTTGGTTACCAGAGCATTTACGGACATCTCAGCAATTTTAACGTGCGTGTGGGACAGAAAGTCCAGAGAGGAGATGTGATTGGTTTTGTCGGAAATACAGGTCTTTCCCTGGCAAATCACCTGCATTACGAAATCAAACTTAACGGAATGAACGTCGACCCGGTGAACTACTACTTTGAAGATCTGACTGCCCTCGATTACGAAAGAATCAAAGAGCTTTCCGAAAAAACCGGCCAATCATTTGATTAGCATTGTTATAAAATCTTTTATGAATATTTTGCTCAGATTAAGTCTGTATTTTATTATATTTTCACTTTCTCTTTCAGCATTTGCATTTAATTACCAGGATACCAGCAGGTTAAGTCATGATTCAATTATGGCTGATCAGGATACAGCCAGATTAAATGTTAAAAAAATCTCCGGAAAAACAATCGTGATCACTGGTGTTGGCGATATAATGCTCGGTTCTGCATTTCCATCAGCAAAATATCTTCCTCCTCACGATAATCCGTTTCTTCTTCTTGAGAGCGTTGCGGATTCTCTTCGTAATTCGGACATTACGTTCGGAAATCTTGAGGGATCTTTTCTTGATAAAGGCGACCCGGCTAAAAAATGCCGGGATACTACACTTTGTTATCTCTTCAGGATGCCTGAAAGATATATCTCCGCGCTTACAGCAACCGGCTTTGATATTCTCAGCCTTGCAAACAACCATTTCGGCGATTTCGGAATGCCGTCCAGGAAAAGAACGAAGGAGCTTCTCGACTCAGCCGGCATTAAATATGCCGGACTTGTTGAACATCCCTGGTCGGTATTTGAAAAGGATTCGATTAGATACGGGTTCTGCGCTTTCGCACCCAATGCCGGAACAATGAACATTAACGATATCGATAGCGCTGCATCCATCGTCAGGATGCTTGATGATTCATGCGATATTGTGATTGTCTCATTTCATGGGGGCGCCGAGGGAAAAGATTTTCAAAATGTCCCGAGAATCCCTGAAATATTTCATGGAGAGGGGAGAGGAGATGTATACAAATTTGCTCATACTCTGATTGATAACGGGGCTGATATCATATTCGGTCATGGCCCTCATGTCACAAGAGCCGTGGAGGTTTATAAAGAACGGTTTATCTGTTACAGCCTTGGAAATTTCTGCACATACGGCAGGTTCAATCTTGCCGGGCCAAATTCGCTTGCCCCTATTGTCAGGCTGAATGTTGAAGCAGATGGAAGGTTCATTACCGGCAGGATCATTCCTGCCCATCAGCCCTGGCCCGGTGGTGTGAAGTATGACCCGGCCGGAAGAGTGATCAGCAAGATAAGGGAGCTTGTTGCAGCTGATTTTCCCGAATCGGTGATTAATATATCTGAAAACGGTTCAATAATTTATAAAACAGAAGAAAACATTACTTTAAGATAATGCCATGCCATACAAGGAAAAGAAAATCGAAAAGCTCTATTATTCAATAGGTGAAGTAGCTGAAATTCTCGAGGTTCCTGTTTCAACAGTTCGTTTCTGGGATAATGAGTTCGATGTCCTGAAGCCAATGAAGAACAAAAAGGGCAACAGGCTTTTTACGCAGAACGATATGAAAAACCTCAGGATAATTCACCACCTTCTCAAGGAAGAAGGAATGACTCTCAATGGGGTAAAGAAAAGAATGGCTGAAAAATGGGATGAGACTGATTATAAATTTGAGGTAAGTCAGTCACTTCTGAAAATCAAATCAATCCTCCTGGAAATAAGGGACAGTATGTAATTCTTTGTTGCTTTAAAATTCCGTTACAATGAGACTCAGCGAAATCTGTGCATGGCTTGATTCGGAGTTGCCTCCGTCATTCCAGGAGAGTTACGATAATTCGGGATTGCAGATCGGCGATCCTTCAGGTGAGATCAGTTCCGCCCTGCTTACGCTCGATGTTACAGAAGATGTTGTATCGGAAGCTTTAATGCATAAATCAAGTCTTATTATTTCCCATCATCCTCTGATTTTTTCTCCAATTAAAAAGATTACCGGGAAGAATCCTTTAGAAAGGATTATCAGCACTTGCCTGAAAAATGATATTGCCGTATATTCAGCACACACAAACCTCGATATAACTCATCATTGGGTAAGCCGGAAAATGGCAGAAAAGCTCGGGCTTGAACAGGTAAAAGTGCTTGTTCCGCTTGAAAAAAAACTTCTGAAGCTTGTTACATTTGTGCCGGAAAGCCACCTGGAACCGGTTCGCGAGGCTATTTTCAATGCGGGCGCAGGGTCGATAGGAAATTATGACAGATGTGGATTTACAGTCCAGGGAACTGGCAGCTTCAGGGGTAATGAAAATACTGATCCATTCCTGGGTGAAAAAGGAAAGCTGAGTTTTGAGAAAGAAGTGAGATTCGAAACGGTCCTTTTTTCACATAATAAGGATAGTGTAATCAGTGCGATGCTGAATGCCCATCCTTATGAGGAAGTAGCGTATGATCTGTACCCGCTTGAAAACAGAAATATCGATGCCGGACTGGGATGCACCGGGATTTTTGCAAAGGAAATCTCCGAAAATGATTTTCTTGAACTTGTCTCTGTTGTTTTCGGTTCAAAAGGTCTGAGGTATTCAAAACTTACCGGCAGACCCGTGAAAAAAGTTGCACTTTGTGGCGGGGCAGGTTCTGCCTTATTGATTGATGCTGTATCATCGGGGGCAGATGTGTTTGTTACCGGAGATATTAAGTATCATACCTTTTTTGAAGCTGAAAACAGGGTTTTACTAGTGGATTCAGGCCATTATGAGAGTGAAAAATTCGCAGTTGAGGTTATAAAAGAATTAATTATCAAAAAATTCCCTAAATTTGCACTCCGGTTTTCAGAAATAAATACGAATCCGATAAATTATTTTTAAAATGGAAAAAGCAAAACAGCACGAAACCGAGATCTCCGTTGAGGAAAGATTGAGGGCATTGTATAGCTTACAGCTGGTTGATTCAGAAATTGATAAAATAAAAACACTCAGGGGGGAGCTTCCTCTTGAAGTTCAGGATCTTGAAGATGAAATTGCGGGACTTGAAACCAGGCTCGGTAACCTGAAAGAAGAGGTTGTTAACCTTGAGAAAGCTGTTTCCAAAAAGAACATTGAGATAACAGAATCTGAGGCACTTATCAAAAAATATGAAGAACAGCAGAAAAATGTAAGGAACAACAGGGAATTCGATTCCTTATCAAAGGAAATTGAATTTCAGAGACTCGAAATAGAGCTGTTCAATAAGAAGATCAAGGAATTTCTTTTCCAGATAGAAGAAAAGAAAGTTGTTATCCAGGAATCTGAAGCAACTCTGGCCGACAGGAGATCAGATCTGGATAATAAAAAATCGGAACTCGATGAGATTATTTCCGATACACAGAAAGAGGAGGAAGGATTATATAAGAAATCGGAAAAAGTTGAACTGATAATAGAAGAGAGGCTGCTTGCTGCCTACAAGAGGATCCGTACAAATGCGCGTAACGGACTTGCTGTCGTTCCTGTAAAAAGGGATGCATGCGGCGGATGCTTCAACCAGATTCCTCCTCAGAGACAATTAGATATCAGGTCAAGAAAAAAAATCATTGTATGTGAATATTGCGGCCGTATCCTTGTCGATGATGAAATTGTGAAGGAAGGGAAGATATAAAAAGTGACTAGAGTGACTAAAGTGACTAAAGTGACTGGAGTATTTGAAGTAACTTGATAAATCAGAGATATAATATAAAGTGGGATCGCCAGATCCCGCTTTTTTTATTTTAGTTATAATTATATTATAATATATAATATAAGCAATATTAAAATATATATTACGATACTGACTCAAACACCGAATATCTTCACTCCCCCATACCTTCCAACCGCGATTGTCATTAGCAGGCTTAATTCAAATTTATTTTGCACTCCTGACGGAAATGACAAAGGATTGTTATCAGGCTGCAGTAAGAGATTCTTCAGTCGAAAACCTCCGCGGGCTTCGGTTTTCTCCTTACTAATGACAAGTATTATAATTTATAGAGGACTAGCTACTTGCATTTTCAACTCTTTAGCCAATCTTGTGAGTTATTTTTGTTTTTGTGCTAATAGTTGCTGTTCGTATTTGAGTACTCCTTTCTCAACAAAATTCCTTCCTTTTACCATTATTCTCCAATACCACGCAGCAAGTTTTCTGGCGACAGCTTTAATTGCTACTGGTGCTCCTTTTCGGGATCTAAGTCTGCGTCCGAAGGCACCAAGTGCTATCTTTTTACTATTTAAAAGACTCTGAGCAATGGTTCGGAAGATCTGACTGCTTTTGGTTTACCGTTTTTCTTCTTGCTCCTTCTCATCTTGCCAGATGTGTGTTGGCCTGGTGCAAGACCCAGCCAGCTTGTAAAGTGTTTTTCCGTTTCCCATTTGGATAAATTAGTTCCGGTTTCCGAAAGTAGTTGCATCGATGTATAATCTGTAATTCCTGATAATGATGTAGCATCTTTTCCATCAAAAATCTTCAGCATTTCTGAACCAAGATTATCAATTTCGGGTTTATGGTGTCGTATGGCTTTTCTGGGAACATTGCTTTTCTGATCTGGTTTTCCCCGGCTCATTCTTTTAATTACCTCTCCAAGCATTAAATCACACTGCTTTACTTGATTTTGATAAAATTGATACGATTCGAATGCTTGTTTTAGTGCAAACAACCCTGACTTAGTATATCTCCCGTTCAGTGATTTCAGTACTTCAGCGCCTTTGGTCCTTATAATCTTACTATTGCAAAGGTTTAATAACTTTTCTTTATCGCGTTCCCATTTAGTATTGCTTTAATGATGGCTATCCCACTTGCCCCATGAACCTGATTCAGAACCTCTGGCAGTCTTAAATTCATTTCAATCATTGCTTTTTGCATGTGATTGATATGCATTGAAGCAGACCTGATGTGATCCTCACGTAACCTTTGATAAACCCGCAGCTCTTTAATATCAGCATCTGCAACAAAACACCGGTTCAACAAACCGTGGCAATGCAGCTGTTGTATCCACTGGCAGTCCTTAACATCGGTCTTGCGACCAGGTACCTGTTTGGTTTGCCTACCATCGACAAGCCAGACATCAATCCCAGCTTCTTCAAGCATCTCATATAGGATACCCCAATAGACACCTGTTGCTTCCATGGCAACTGTTTCAATAGAGTAATCCACCAAGTATTCCCGTAAATTCTCAAAGTCTTCTGTGAATGTGAAGAATGATCTTACTTCATCTCCATCGATTGATACGAAGACTTTTCTTGCGCCAATATCGATCCCTGCTGCTTTATCCCTTAATTTTTCCATTCATTATAATTTTAAATAAGAAACAAAAACACACCCGGAAGGCCTTTAGGAAAATGAAATACTACTAATCGGACATTCCTCTAAGGGAAGTACATGCATGGAGGCTCAAACTTCCGGAACCACACTCAGAAACAGGCATTAATTACACTATTCGAAGAAGCGGTTACACTGTATGTATTGTCATAACGATAGGAGTGCAAAAAAAATTGAATAAAATCTCAGAATGACAAAGCATGTTGTGGTGAACAAGGGGAGTGAAGCGGCGCATTTTGAATCAACACACTTCGGGAAAACCTTTTCTGCAAAATGCGCCGCTTCACTCCCCCGGGCTCCACCAATAGCGCCTGTCATGCTGAACGCAGCGCAGCGAAGTGAAGCATCTCTGGCGATTGATTACCAATTATCTACAAAACTCGTCATTAGCAACGCAGCGAAGCGAAGTGAAGGATATTATAAGGGAGTGTACCAATTAATAACTTGTTTTAGTAATGCAATAAATCCGGAACCATTGTGAAGGATTTTTGAAAAAGATTATATTAAAAGATATATTATAAACTATATTATAATAATTATTATAATATAATCTCTGTTAAGCCTTCCGAATTTTCGTAACTTTACATATCTATTCCAAATTCTTATGGATACATCAGAATTTAAGAAGCTCATTGCCGAAGGCATTCCGGAATCATTGCCTGATCCGAAACCATATGACCAGAGTATAAATCATGCACCGAAGCGGAAAGATATTCTGACTCCTGCTGAGAAAAAGCTGGCGGTAAAGAACGCATTAAGGTATTTCCCTGAGAAATTTCACCGGGTGCTGGCGAAGGAATTTGCCGGGGAGCTGAAAGCCTGTGGCCGGATTTATATGTACAGGTTTCGTCCTGAATATGAGATGAAGGCCAGGCATATAGATGATTATCCTTGTCACACGAAGCACGCAGCTGCAATAATGCTGATGATAATGAACAACCTTGATCCGGAAGTTGCCCAGCATCCGCACGAGCTTGTTACCTATGGTGGTAACGGGGCGGTATTCCAGAACTGGGCGCAGTTCAGGATAACGATGAAGCTCCTGTCGGAGATGACCGAAACACAAACTTTAGTAATGTATTCGGGCCACCCGCTGGGTCTTTTCCCGTCACACAAGGATGCTCCCCGTGCTGTTGTCACAAACGGAATGATGATACCGAATTACTCCACACAGGATAACTGGGAAAGATTCAATGCACTCGGGGTCTCACAATATGGCCAGATGACAGCCGGATCATACATGTATATCGGTCCTCAGGGTATTGTCCATGGAACCACGATAACTCTTTTGAACGCAGCCCGTATGATGACGAAACAACCGGGAAGCACTGGGACACAATTATTCGTTTCATCGGGGCTTGGAGGGATGTCGGGAGCTCAGCCAAAAGCTGCAAAAATAGCAGGTCTGATTTCTATTGTGGCTGAGGTGAATCCAAGGGCGATCAGAACAAGGCATTCACAAGGCTGGGTTGATGAAGTGTATTCCGATCTGGTTGAACTTATCAGGAGGATCAGGAAAGCCAGATCATCAGGAGAGGTTGTTTCGCTGGCATATCATGGAAATATAGTCGATCTGTGGGAAAAGCTTGCCGACGGGAAGATACACGTTGATATTGGATCTGACCAGACCTCTCTGCATAATCCCTGGGCAGGCGGGTATTACCCGGCAGGAATAAGCTTCGAAAACGCTCAGAAAATGATATCAGAGGATCCTGATTCCTTCCGGGAGCTTATCAGAAAATCGCTGAGGAAGCAGGTAGAACAGCTTAAAAGGCATACCAAAGAAGGAACTTATTTTTTCGATTACGGAAATGCTTTTCTCCTTGAAGCGTCAAGAGCCGGGGCGGAGGTACTTAATACCGATGGAAGTTTTATATATCCTTCATATGTACAGGACATTATGGGTCCGGTGTGTTTTGATTACGGTTTTGGTCCGTTCAGATGGGTTTGCTGTTCTAATAAAGCTGCTGATCTTGAAACCACCGACAGGATAGCACTTGAGACACTGACAGAGATTATGAAAAGATCTCCCGCCAGGATAAGTGAACAACTGGCCGACAATATCCGCTGGATAACGGAAGCTGCAAAGAACAGGCTTGTTGTAGGGTCCCAGGCAAGGATACTGTATGCCGATGCAGAGGGACGTATTGAAATTGCAGCAAGGTTCAACAAGGCAATTTCAGAAGGTAGAATTTCAGCTCCTGTCGTAATAGGCAGGGATCATCACGACGTATCAGGAACAGATTCTCCTTTCAGAGAGACATCAGATATTTGCGACGGTTCCAGATATACTGCTGATATGTCGGTTCAGAATGTTATCGGTGACTCATTCAGGGGTGCTACATGGGTTTCGCTTCACAATGGAGGAGGAGTAGGGTGGGGTGAAGTTATTAACGGTGGATTCGGTATGTTACTCGATGGAAAACAGGAAACCGGCGTAAAGCTGAAATCGATGCTTCACTGGGATGTAAATAATGGTATCGCCAGGAGAAGCTGGGCAAGGAAACGATGGCGCCTTGTTTACATTAAAACGTGAAATGGAGAGGACACCTGGGCTGAAAGTTACGATTCCTTATTTAGCTGATGATAATCTGATCGACGAAGCTCTCTCGCTCTGAACCTTCCGCCCTCAACCCCCTGCCCTCAGCCCCCTACTCCCTGCCCCCTGCCCTCAGCCCCCTGCTAAAATTGTCCGCAGCTCAGCATAGCCAGCATACAATCATCAACCACTTCAATCCCTTCTTTCCGGGCTATTGTGGCCAGCTCGGTGTTCCATGTTCCTGGATTAAATATTATTCTGGCGGGTTTGATTGAAATGATGTAATCGTAGTACTCTGCCTGGTTACGGGGGCCAAGGTATAACCCTATTGTATGAACAGACCCTGTTTCAGCCGGTTTGCCCCGGATAATCTCAACATCATCAATTATTGAGCTCTTTAATCCGACAGCGATTACAGGATATCCACGCCGTCTGAGGCTTTTTACTGCTTTGCAGGAATATCTTTCCGGGTTGGGACTGGCGCCGAGTATAAGAGTTGTTTTCACCATCCCTGATCATCTGGTGATAAGTGCCACAGACAGAGCCACTATACCTTCTTCTCTGCCGGTAAAACCCATCTTCTCAGTAGTGGTTGCCTTGATTCCGATCTTTCCGGGTTCGGTTTTAAGGATAAATGAAATTTTCTCCTTCATTTCATCCAGGTAAGGTGAAATCTTTGGTTTTTCGAGGCACACTGTGCAGTCGATATTAGATACCCTGAACCCTTTCACGTGGATCATAGAAATTGTTTTCTCCAGAAGGATTTTACTGTCGATATTCCTGTATTGCGGATCGTTGTCGGGAAACTGATGACCAATATCGTCAAGACCAGCGGCTCCAAGCAAAGCATCACATATTGCATGCAAAAGGACATCGCCATCGGAATGTGCTACACAACCCCTTTCGGATGGGATATTTACACCTCCGAGATATAGCTTCAAACCTTTTTCAAGCCTGTGAAAATCGATTCCCTGACCAATCCTGATGTCCATTAATTAGTTGTTGCAGGCCTGACATTATTGAAATCGAACGCCAGCGAGAATCTAAGTGTCTGGGCCAGCGGGTGATTCTGTGCCAGAGGCATGAGATAAGAAAAATCGATGGCAAAGATATTCAGTCTTAAACCTGCTCCTGCGGTAAAGTATTTTCGGTTGCCTTTAGTTTCATTTTCATGAAAATAGCCACCCCTGATGGCAAACTGGTCGTTGTACCAGTATTCAAGACCTGGTGAAAAGGTGATTTCACGCATTTCCTCGCCGAATCCGCCCGGAGCATCGAACCAGGATGTAAAGAATGCAACGGGTACTGCAACATTCGGGTCACGGCCATCAATAATTGCCCCTGTTGATGTATTGTACTTTGGCGGTGTTGGAACAAGCAGTTTATTCAAATCGAGCGTGGCTGTCAGTTTGTTATGTTCATCGAGTTCTATAGTGGTAGCTCCACCCAGTTTCATATTCATGGGGATGAAGTCGGCTGTCTGGGCATCCGAATAGCTCATCTTTGAACCGATATTTGAAAAATTGAGCCCGAATGCCATTGATCCTTCCTTGCTGCCATACCTGATATTTTTTTGATAATATCCGGAGATGTCTGCAGCAAAAGAGATCCCGGCTTTGGTTTCATCCCGCCGGAGTAAATTCCGCCGGTAAGATTCGAATAGATGAACCTGAATGCAATACTTCCGGAAATATTTTCGGAGAAAAGCCTTGAATATGCGGCATCTAGTGCAAATTCATTCGGATTGATATCCCTGATCGCATTACCGAATTCATCAGTAAGGGGAACAATGCCAAGAGATGAATAGAGAAGGCTTCCGGCAATAACTTGTTTTTCGTCTATTCGGGTATATCCGGTAAGGTAAGCAATGTTGATATCAGGCACAAGGTTTCTTAGCCATGGCGAATAGGAGATCCCAACAGTCCGGTTTCCCGTCGATAAAAGCGAATTTGGCGGGGTTCCAGTGCATGCTGTAAACATCAGGTGAGGTAGCAACACCTGCATCCCCCATTCCTCCTGCGCGTGAATCAGGAGCAATTGTAAGGAAAGGGACTACTGTCTGGATTGCATTGAGATCGCCCGAATTCTGTGAAAGTATCTTACCGCCGGTAAGTGTAACGGCGACCATCATTACTAATAACTTCTTCATTATCCTGCTTTTACCTTCTTGCGAAAATGACAAAACTATAGTACAAATATAAAACTATTTTTCCTCTCTTATATTGTTCGGGATCATAATATGATCATTTTACCTGATGCTCTGGTTGTTTCTCCGCTGGCGGAAGTTATTGTTACTACATACAGGTACATGCCTTTGCCAACTTTGTTTCCACCATTATCGCAACCATCCCATTCTACAGCGGGCAGAGTGTATCCTGTAGAGATGGAAGATGTTTTGATTGATTTGATTGTTTTTCCGTTTAGCGAATATATAACAATTGATATTTCAATAGGTTCGCCGGGTTTGTTTATTTGTCCGGTAATTTTTGTGTTATCAGTAAATGGATTAGGGTAATTGAAAAGATTTTTGAGTATGATTCTTCCATCAGTTTCGACAAAAAATCTTATTGATTCTTCTGAAGAGTTATTATAATTATCCCAGGCTTTAAGGGTGAAAGTATGCATTCCATTATTCAGGTCAGAGATATTATACAATATCCTTCCTTTTTGATAGTTATTAAAATCATTTATATAATTGTCATTCAGTACAAAGGACTTATTCCTGTCGGTATCTATGAATCCTGTCAGATCGTGACCAATCCCGGCGCCTGTGGTATTAATCCCACCCGCATCCTCAAGAATTGCCAGAAGTACTGGATTTTTATCCGTGATCCCGCCATCCCTGAAGAGAGTGTCATTCAGGTAAAGTCTTATAGATGGTCCTGTAGAATCATTTATCGAAGCAGAGGAGAAACCTCCGACAATGATGTCAGAAAAGGCTCCGTTCATATCTCTTTTTCCGTCATTGGCATAATAGCTTACTTTGCCTTTCCCGAAAGAATAATTAATATCACGGGGTACAATGAAGCTGAAAGTGAACCTTCCTGCCTTTGCCCTGCTTTGACCGCTGAAAAGAATACTGTTCCTCAGACCAAATTCCATGACAGGACTGCCATCATTTCCCAATGTCCTTATTCTGCTCTCTTTATCAAAGACTACCGGTGATATTATGCCATTGAAATCATTGAGCAAATTTCCCCTTAAATCTTCAACATGGCCCGAAATAGTTATCAGCGAAAGCGCTTTAAGACTATCGGTGCCGGAAGTTACGGCGAAGTGGTTAATTGAATCGGTCTGAACTTTTCCATGCCATGGATAAGCAAGTTTTAATGCCGGGTCGCCCAGCAGTGAAAAATTCCTCTTGTTGGACCCTGATCCGGATTTATTCTTGGCAATCCTGATTATGTCACCAAGTCTCATGGAATTACCCAGTACTGTCGCGATCAAATGCACAGTCAAAAATATTCCTGTTCAGGAAGAAATTCGGAGCGGAGAAGACGACGCGGGTTGTCGACATCAGTGCGATTGCACCTCCTTCAGGTGCAAAAAGGATTTTTTCACCTGCAGAGGTGATTTGAGAAATACTCCTGGTTGGTGAAATCAAAACATCATCAAAGCGGCTGAATTCACAGGTAGCCGTAATAAAAAGCGGTAATTTTCCGCCGTTTCTCCAGGAAGCATAATCTTCTGAATTAATGATCATTTCACTTGCAAGGAATCTTTCATTTCCATGCCCGGTGTAATTGAAAATCAGACATCCCTCGTTGATCCTGTCATTGATGGCTCTTGTAACATCCGGGTAAGACTGCCCATTCACCTCTGTAACCTGCCTGAAAGCGTCAAGATAGATCTTGTCAATATTATATTCCGGACCTTTTACCCTGATAACACGATCAAGGCCTTCGGCATCATTAATGTGAGCATTCCCGTCTTCGTCATCCGCAGTCAGGGTGATGATATTCTTCCAGTCTCCGTTATTTGCCGGATCGAGATACTTCTTTATTTTCGAGATGATGATACCTGCCTGAACAGTGTCATTAACAGGTAATCTGCCTACTCCAATATCCTCAGTACCTTCTGCTTCACCCTCTCCGTCTTCGAGGAGGCAGTAAAAATCATCAGATGTAAATGAGGAAACAACAACATTCGAGTTTTTTGACTGGTATGTGGGAACGAAATTAGGGTTACCTGTCGATGGAGGTAACTTATTTTCAACCGAGCCATCTCCGAAAAGAAGAAGGTATTTCAAAGGTTTTGCACTTCCCTTTTGTCTTTGGAACTTCATCCTGACGAAGTTACGTAGGGCAGCAATGTCAGGAATCCCTCCTGAGAATTCATTATATACCTGGGTTGTTGTAACTACATATGAAATAAGCCCGCTGTTATTCAGGTGGATATCAGCAAGCTGGTCGGCATATTTTTTGAATCCGGGATAGGTAATAATGATCATATCAGCAGGAGCAGAAGCGTGCAGGTCCTGGTTGGCGATTAAGGATCCCCGGATCTCCGGGACAATAGCATTTGAAAGGATGAATACTGCGTATCTCCTCAGAGAATCAGTCTTTGCTTTGAAAGAAAGATTGTTGCCTGACCTGGTATACCCGACATTTTTTACTCTCAACAGGATCCGTTACATCCCATACAATCGCGTTCTCCGGGTTTGATTCAATTGAAAAGGAGCTTACCGATCCCGGAGCGATTGACCTTGAGTCCATCATTGTCATGAACTTGCCGTTAAAAATATTTCTCACCCTGGCCTGAATCCTGGCATAGTCCAGCCATCCGCCTCGTGAACCTGAGTTGAAGCTGTACCTGACTTCATACGATGGTGACGCGGAGGAAACATTTAAAAACCAGACCGAATCAACGATGGATGCCTGAATGCCTGTTGTGTTGAAAACATTGACAGATGGCATAACAATCTCTTTGATAATGTTTGTCCCGTCGAGGAGAGTAAAAGTCGATTTTGTTGAAGATGTTGCTGCAACCCTGATGGAGAATTTTATCTTTTCTGAAGTTATCAGGCTGGCAAGGCCAGGACTGAATTTTATTCCGGTTCCGACCTGAACTGTTTCAAACCAATCCCTGCCTGAATTGATCAGATTGGCATTCTCCGCTTCATAAGAATAGAGAGCATCAGAAGACGATGCCGTATAAACTGCGGTCCCGGTAGGTTCAATATGGTTTGAAATCCTTCTGCCCGGAACCGGTCCTGATGTAATGAAATAGAAAGCCGTATCGGAGTAATTATGACGAAGAAAATAATACTGTCTGTTCGATTCATCGAAGTTCCACCTGTGTGTTCCCATTCCATAAAAAAGAAGGTAATCGCCTTCATTAAATACCCCATCGCTGCCGGTATTCAGTGAAATTGAAATTTCCCGGAGATCATCGGGTGATTTATTATCATTATAAAATGAGAGCTGACCTGAATTATTGCAGAATATCCTTGGATTCCCGGGATTCGTGAGTCCTTTCTGCCTGAGAAGAGAATAATCAATACGATAAATTCCATCGGTTGTTACAGCAATTTTGAGCCATTGACCGGAGGAAAGAACTGAATTTGTGGAGTAGGAGTCTCCTTTTCCCTGCAAATGCAGGCAATCAGACAGAAAAAGCAATACAAATGTTGATATCAGGAGGATTCTTCTCATAAAAGATAACAAAGATAGAAATGTGCTTTTTCTTTGCTAACTTAATGTGTTTTTTTACATTTTCAGGGATCAGTAATAATAAACGTTTTTAAAACGTTCATATTGCAGTGGCATTCAGGAGAGATTGAAAAGGATATTCATTATACTATTCTTACTTATTACCGGAATACAGGTCCTGTACCCGCAGGAGACACTGTATGGACCGGGATACAGGACCATGCTGATGAACAACCCTGCTCTCGCAGGTATATCCGATGCAGGAATTCTAAGGTTGTCTTACCTGAATTTTTACCCGGGGAACCATTACAATCTCCATTCATTTTATGCCTCGTATGATTCATACTTTGATGTTCTGCACGGTGGAACAGCAATCTGGCTATCGAATGATTTTCTTGGCGGGATTATAAACGATACCCGCGGCGGATTTTCATATGCTTACTCATTGCAGGCTGGCAGGGAAATCTTCATTAATGCCGGACTTTCGGCTGGTGTTTTTTATCGTGGCCTTAACTTCAATGAGGCTGTGCTGCCTGATATGATAGACCCGTTTGGCAATGTATCACTTGTATCCGGAGAAACCCTGATCCCCTCGTCCCGGACCGTTTTTGATGTCGGTGCGGGCCTCTTCATGATCTACAGGAATTTTTTTGCAGGACTTTCATTAAGCCATCTTTCTCAGCCGGATCTGTCCCGGGGGACTCAGATTGAAAGACTTAAACGGAGAATCAATCTCAATGCCGGTTATTCTGTCATGATAAATGAAGCCCGTAATATAAGCTTAAGGCCATCGGGTTTCCTCGAGATGCAGGGAGACGGAGTATCTGCAGGGGCTGGCTCTTCAATTGAAAGTAAGGTTGTTTCAATGAATATCATAATAATGACAGGTAAAGACAAGAATATGGACATTCAGACCGGTTTCTCGGTGAAAACAGGTAACCTGGGATTGTTCTATACTTACAGATTTAACCTCGTTTCAACGAATAACCTTATGCCTCTTTCACTTCTTCACCATACAGGACTGACATTCAGTTTAAATACTGTTGATAAAAGAAACGAGGGGGGAACAATAAGTTTGCCTGAATTGTAGTTATATTTGGAGGTGAAAAGGGCACGGTTTTAGAAAAAATATTATATTTGAATATTCTTAAAGCGAAAAAACCTGAAGAATATGTATAAATTCAGAGCATTACCGGTCATTTTAGTTTGTATTCTGCTTTTATCATCATGCAGCCTTTTCAAGAAAAAAGGTGGCGGTGATGAAAACGTATCTGCCGTTACAGGCTGGGAATATAACAATCCTGATAACGGAGGATTTGAAGTAACCATGGGAGCTGAACAGACAACAGGTCCGGGGCTTATTCTGATTGAGGGTGGAAGATTCACGATGGGACAGGTTCAGCAGGATGTGATGTTCGATTGGAACAATAAACCAAGAACAGTCACTGTTTCCTCTTTTTATATGGATGAGACTGAAGTAAGGAATATAGATTACAGGGAATATCTTTTCTGGCTGCGCCGGGTTTACAAGGATTATCCTGAAGTATACAGGAGAGCTCTTCCTGATACACTCGTCTGGAGAAGCCCGATGGGTTTCAACGATCCATATGTCCAGTACTACTTCAGGCACCCGTCATACAACAATTATCCTGTAGTAGGTGTAAGCTGGATAAAAGCAAATGATTTCTGTATCTGGAGAACTGACAGGGTTAATGAACAACTTCTTATTGATGAAGGTGAATTGAATCCTGACCCGAACCAGCAAAACGAGAAAAATTTTAATACTGAAGCATATCTCTCAGGTCTTTATGAAGGCGTTGTGAACCAGCTCCGCGAAAGCCTCAATCCCAACCAGACGGAAAGGAGAACCAACTTTGAGGATGGACTTCTGCTTCCATCCTACAGGTTGCCTACAGAAGCCGAATGGGAATTTGCAGCTTATGCACTCAGGGGAAATACTTATGAGGAAAGAGTATATGAAAGAAGGATTTATCCATGGGATGGCCACAACGTAAGAAACGCTGGACAGAAGGACAGGGGAGAGATGATGGCCAACTTCGTCAGGGGTCGTGGTGACCTTATGGGAGTAGCCGGCAACCTTAACGATAACGGAAGTATTACAGTTGATGTCAGATCTTACTGGCCCAACGATTACGGGCTTTATTGCATGGCAGGAAACGTTAATGAGTGGGTAGCCGATGTTTACAGGCCTCTCACTTCTGAAGATGTTGACGGATTTAACCCGTTCAGGGGCAATGTTTATACAGACATCAGGCGCGATGCAAACGGAGCAGTGGTTGGAAAAGACAGGTTAGGCCGTTTGTTCGTCGATACTGTTAAGGATGCTGATGTTGCAAACAGGTACAATTACCAGAAAGGCGACTACAGGAACTTTAGGGATGGAGACGTTCAGTCTGCTATTCCCAGTGGCGCTGACTGGACTACAGAAGACGGAAAACCGGGCTCGACAAGGATGTATTCACAGAATCCAGGAAGCGAAGGAAATACATCAGATTTTGTTACTTTGATCAATGATAATGCAAGAGTATATAAGGGTGGTTCATGGAAGGACAGAGCTTACTGGCTTAATCCCTCAACCAGGAGATTCCTTGACCAGGAAGGTTCCAGAGATGATATAGGATTCAGGTGCGCTATGATCAGGGTAGGAAGTCCTTCAGGTTTCTAGAAAGAATACGGTTCTTTAAATATCACGCCTCATTATTCGATAATGAGGCTTTTTTTATCGCAGATGAAAACAGAACAGATATATAAGGTCTTCCTTGAATCGGCCGGGATAACAACCGATTCACGGAACATTGGAAGGGATCAGATCTTTTTTGCGCTCTGGGGAGAGAACTTCAACGGTAATACATTTGCCGACGAAGCAATCAATAAAGGCGCATCATGGGCGATCATAGACGACCCTCTTTTTGAAGGGGAAAATACTATTCTTGTAGACGATTGTCTTATGGAATTGCAGGCGCTCGCAGCTCATCACCGGAAACAGATGAATATTCCAGTGATTGCGATTACCGGAACCAACGGAAAAACTACAACAAAGGAACTCCTCGCCCTGATTCTTTCGAAGAAATACAAAGTTCATTATACCAGTGGTAATTTAAATAACCATATCGGGGTACCTCTTACAATCCTTTCAGCCCCAGTGGGAACGCAGATAATGATCATCGAAATGGGGGCAAACCATGTAGGTGAAATAAGAAACCTGTGCCATATTGCCAGACCTGACTTTGGAATTATCACAAATATCGGTACTGCTCATATAGAAGGATTCGGTTCGTTCGAGAGAGTGGTAAAGGCAAAATCAGAACTCTATGAATATCTGAAGATCGTGAATGGTGTGGCTCTTTACAATGATAAGGACAAACTTCTTACTGAAAAGATTTTCAGGTATGTTATCAGAGCAGTTCCATATTCTGATCCAACCGGTCTCCCATTGATTGTTGAACAGGAGGCGTCTGAAATGAACCTTGTCCTGAGGGTAAAATACAATAATGAAACTTATAAAATATCAAGCAATCTATTTGGCAGCTATAATTACTGGAATATTAAAGCCGCCATAGCTTCAGGATTATTTTTTGAAGTTCCTGTGAATGATGTGCTTAATGCCATTGAAGAATACATTCCGGCAAACAACAGGTCGCAGGTGAAAATAACCAGGAAAAACAGGATCATTTGTGATTCATATAATGCAAATCCATCAAGCATGCACCAGGCGCTTGAGTCATTCAGGCTGCTTAATGAAAAGCCCAAAATGGCAATACTTGGCGACATGCTTGAGCTTGGTGGCATGAGTGAAGATGAGCACAGGAAAACAATCGATGAACTGAAATCCTCAAAAATTGATAAGGTTCTACTTACGGGCAGAATTTTCAGCAAAATAAGCAGTGATGCAGAATTCTTAACCTTCACTGATGTAAACGCATTATCAGATTTCCTGAAAAGCAACCCTGTTGAAGGTCATACTATTCTTGTAAAAGGATCCAGGGGAATCGGGCTGGAGAAGATTTATGGCCTTCTCTGATCAATCTGTAGCTGAACCATTAAACTGAATGTTGATAAGAAGGACCTCAGACCTGCTGGCTGATCTTACCCTCGGCCCCCATAATCCATATCCCGAGGAGACAATGAAATGTGTGTTTCCTTTTTTCATGTAACCATAACTGAGTTCATAGATCATTGCGGTAATATGGTTTAAGGGCCACATCTGGCCATTATGTGTGTGTCCCGAGAGTTCAAGGTCAACTCCCTGCTTAACAGCTTCATCATATCCAAAAGGTTGATGATCCAGGAGGATCACCGGCCTGGTTGTGTCGGCTTTGGACATCAATTCAGCCAGAGATAACCTCTTTCCTCCATAAAATCTGTCAGAATCCCTGTCTTTTCTCCCAACAAGCTGGATCCCTCCTTTGAGAACGAAAATTTCATCCTTAAGAAGCTTTATCCCCTTGCTTTCTATATATGGTATCGTCTGGTGCGCACCTCCTATGAATTCATGATTACCGCTTATTCCCAGCATACCGAATTCTGATTCAGGGCATTCGAAATACTGCAGGAGATCATCCCTCATCACCGGTCCAATCTCACCATCTACTATATCGCCAAGCAGTAGAACAAGGTCAGGTTTGAGCTCTGCAAGCATCCTGGAAAGCTTCTTCACACTTCTCTTACGGATTATACTGCCAAGATGAATATCGGAAACTGCAGCAATTCTCATCGAACTGACTTCCCCGGCGTCTTTGTTAATTGAGATGTTATATTTTGTTACCACCGGGATCAAAGCATTGATGAATCCGCCGGTAATGAGGATAACAGAAGCCGAAACAGTCAGAATGAAAGCCCATTTCCTGTAAACAGGGATATTATCCGGATTTAACACTTTTACGATCCTCAGCAGCAGATAGATAATATCCGATAAAAGGAAGAACATGATACAGTACAACATTACTGCAAGCCAGAAGCCACCTGCAACATTCAGGATATCAGTTATTACCGAGGTGTGACGCGCTTCGATGATTTTTGCAAATATAAACACTGCCGCGAGTGAGAAAAAACTTACCGTGTATACCAGCCGGTTCTCTTTCAGAATAGGTATTGAATTAAATCCTTTGAAATACAGGTACAGGTTTGCTAGGAAA
The DNA here is from genome assembly GCA_963744745.1 of uncultured Bacteroidota bacterium. Taxonomy (GTDB): domain Bacteria; phylum Bacteroidota; class Bacteroidia; order Bacteroidales; family VadinHA17; genus LD21. The sequence continues at coordinate 418,241 of CAVUVD010000019.1, forward strand.
TAGATGGTCAGAACAATAAGGAAAAATACAAGCATAGGATGTTTTCTCATTCTTATTTAATGTCAAAATAAAGGCTGCTGAATGTTTTCCGGCCTCTGGCATAAAACTCAAAAACAACGCTCTTGTTCAAAACCGGCATAAAATAGTTCAGCTTTGTCATTTTCCGGACACTGATCCTTTTTACTTTCAGTTCATCGAGATTCCTGTAATAATCAATATGAGCTTTCCAGACTGCAAGAAAATTTCTGGGACGGCCCTGAAAGAGGAATATAAGTGCAGCAATTCCGTCGAGCAAAAGCCTGATAAATATTTTCCGGTGCAGCTCTTTTTCTTCCAGGTTTTTGTAGAGGAGGAACAGGCTGTTTCGGAAATTAAGATAAGTCTTGAAAGGTGAATCGTAAGGCAGAGTGCCTCCCCCGACATGATAAACTACGGAAGATGGTATGCATTCAATTGTGTGTCCTGCCCTGTTCAGCCGCCAGCAAAGATCTATTTCTTCCATATGAGCGAAGAATGAAGCATCGAACCCGCCAAATTTCTTCCAGGCTTCTGACCGTACGATCATGCATGCCCCGCTGGACCAGAATATTCGCGTCTCATCATTATATTGCCCTTTGTCTTTTTCAACATTTCCGAAAATGCGTCCCCTGCAGAAAGGGTAACCATACTTATCAATAAAGCCGCCCGAGGCCCCGGCATACTCAAAATGATCTTTTCTGTGCCAGGAAAGGATTTTAGGCTGGCAGGCTGCTGATTCCGGATTTTCATCCAGGTGTCTGACAAGAGGTGTCAGCCAGCCTTCCGATACTTCAATATCGGAATTCAGCAGAACATAATACCTCGCATCGATCTGGTCCAATGCCAGGTTATAGCCACCTGCAAAACCATGATTTGAAAGGAGCTTAATGAGTTTTACATCTTTATGATTCTCAGTCACCCATGCCGCAGAATCGTCTGTAGAGCCATTGTCAGCGACATATATTGATGAAACCTCCGGATCTGAATACCTTATAACGGTTCCGAGGAATTTTTTAAGAAATTCAATTCCGTTCCAGTTTAATATAACGATAGCTGTATCAGCCATTATCAACAGGCTTTTTGTGTTTCCAGCGTTTGTGGCTCCATATCCAGTTTTCCGGTTTTTCCCTGATAATATTCTCAAGGTACTTTACATGAGTCTCTGTAATAAGCGTTTCCGGCAAACCGGCGGTATGTTCGAAAAGGAGTTTGATATTAAGCTGATAGTAACCTCGTTTTATTTTTTCAATATGAAAATAGACAAGCGCCATATCGTATTTAGCAGCAATTTTCTCGGCGCCCAGGTAAATAGCAGTATCCTGATTCAGAAAATGTGTCCAGAATTTAATATCTGTTTTCGGAGGTATCTGATCGTTAATAAATGCGGAAAGGGTGTTTACGTTTTTTCTGCGGCATTCCACAATTTCCCTGATTATAGAATGCATCGGTGTCAGGACCATCCCGAACCTGGTACGGAATGAATTTATCAGGTTGTTGAAATTATTATTATGCAATGGTTTGTAGATAGAAATCGCCCTGTAACTTGTAGAAGGAGGTAATATCGTCAGCCACTCCCAGTTATTATAATGAGCCATAACTGCCACAATATCGCGTTTCTCATTATGCAGACGTTCCAGGAGATCGAGATCTTTTATTATGAATCTTTTACTGAGCTCTTTTTCAGACATATGTGTCAGCTTCAGAACCTCGACAAAAAGATCTGCAAAATGCCTGTAAAACTTCTTTTCAATACTAATGATTTCTTGTTCGTTTTTATCAGGAAAGGCATTCTTCAGATTGGTTCTGACAACAGAGCGCCTGTACGACGGAAAATAATAAACGAACAGGAATATGAAATCTGAAAAAACATAAAGAACCCGCAGGGGAAGGAGAGTTATCAGCCAGTTTATCGAATAGAAAAAGTAAAAACCAAGAGATCTCATCGACAGGAGTGTTAATTCTTCATGAATTTATTGACTATTTCAAGGATTTCCAAAAAAACCGCATCTGAAGCGGCCACTATTTCACTCCCGTCGAGTCCTTTCTCAATTCCGGAAAAGTCGCTTACCTTTCCGCCTGCTTCCCTCAGAATAATAGTAGCTGCCGCGATATCCCATGGATGAAGACCATATTCATAAAAAGCCTCGAACCTGCCGCACGCAATGTAGGCTATGTCAGTGGCAGCCGAACCAAGCCTCCTAACGCCATGGGAATTTTTAAGGAACCAGGTGAAAAGGCTGATGTACTTTTCGAGCCGGCCAAAATCACTGTATGGAAATCCGGTTGCTACAAGACTTTCAGATAGTTTATTTACTGAAGAAACGTGAATCGGTTTGCCATTGAGCCATGCCCCTCCGTTCTTCCATGCCGTGAACATCTCATCAGCCGCGATTTCATAAACTACTCCGGCAACTTCTTCATTATCTTCCTTAAGTCCGATGCTCACCGCATATGGAGGGCATCCATGCATAAAGTTGGTGGTTCCGTCAAGAGGGTCTATAACCCAGACATATTTCTGCCCCTGGCTTTGTTCAGTGGTGCCTTCTTCCGTTCTGAAACCTGAACCCGGCAAAAGCCTGGTAAGATGTTTAACAATCAGTTCCTCTGCTGACTTATCAACGTAACTGACAAAATTGTTAAGCCCTTTTACTTCTGCTTTGCTGATGTCAAATTTTGTTACTTCGCTTCTTATAAAGCTCCCTGCCTCCCTGGCAATGTTTTCCATTTCTGATGCAAGTGATTTCAGATCCTTCATATTTTTTCAATTAATTCTGCTGTCATATTTCCATCAGTTCCGGATTCAAGGAGCCTGACCTTAATAATTTTACCCGCCATCTTCGATTGCCAGGGATATTCCACTTTTATGTAATTGCCGGTGAATCCTGTTATCAGATTGCCGATCCTGTTATTTTCAAATAATACTTCGGCTTCACTGCCTGCATTGAAAGTGCAGAATTCCTGATGCTTCCTTTCTGAAAGCGAGATAAGCTGTTTGCTTCTTATTACCTTGTCAGTTTGTCTTACCTTGCCATCCATTTCGGAGGCAATTGTACCGGGCCTTTCGGAGTAAGTAAAAACATGAAGATATGAAAGAGGAAGTACAGACAGAAAACCAAATGTTTCGTCAAAATCTTTCTGTGTCTCCCCGGGGAATCCGACAATGACATCAGCGCCGATCCCCGCAAAAGGAATTTTCTCTTTTATTTTAATTACAAGATCAGCGAAAACTTCTCTCCTGTACCTTCTTCGCATCAAACCAAGTATCCTGTTACATCCGCTTTGCAGGGGTATATGAAAATGGGGCAGTATCTTCTTCTCTGAAGCTGCAAGATCAAGTATGGTGTCTGTCAACAGATTGGGCTCAATCGATGAGATCCTGTATCTTTCAATGCCGTCGATCCTGACAAGCTCTTTTAAAAGCGTTTCAAATGAATCACCTGTTGTTTTTCCGAAATCACCGATATTGACCCCGGTTAAAACAACTTCCTTTACACCTTTTTTTCCCAGCAACTGAGCTTCTGATACGACGGATTTAATTTCAGGGTTTCTGCTCTTACCGCGGGCCATCGGAATTGTGCAGTAGGAGCATGAGTAATCACACCCATCCTGGACTTTCAGAAATGATCGTGTTCTGTCGCTGACAGAGCTCGATTGATAGAATTTATCATCATCTCTGAGATCGCATGAATGGATTTCTGCAACTGCTTTTTTCCTGATGTTTGTCAAATATCCGGCGATATCGAATTTCTCATTGGTTCCGAGTACGAGATCCACTCCCGGTATTGATGATATTTCCTGCGGCTTAAGCTGGGCATAGCAGCCTACTACGGCGATAAACGCGTCAGGGGACCTGTGGATAAATTTCTTTATGGCCTGCCGGCATTTCCTGTCGGCAGTATCAGTTACCGAACAGGTATTGATTATATATATGTCTGCTATCGAATTTGCCGGGACTCTTTCAAAGATTTCTGAAGGAAAGGCTCGCGACATTGTCGAGGTCTCGGCAAAATTCAGTTTACAACCGAGCGTATGAAAGGCTATTTTTTTCTTATTCGTTTCTGCTGAAAGCATTAAATTGACAGTTCTATTTTTTAAGTTTTGTCAGGTATACATTCCTGAATTCTATTGTTTTACCTTCACTCTGGAGACAGATACCGCCTTCCGTTACATTAAGGCCGGTCCCTTTGTTCTGAAGGAGTCCGTTGACCCTGGTTTCGATGGTGTTCCCTTTGCATGTAACTTCAAGTGTATTCCATTCTCCGGCCTGTTTTTCATTTGATGCAGTCATTTTCGCAACAACCCTTTTTGAAGGATCGGTCTGCTCTTTCATCGAAGCGCCGTTCATTAGAACATAGTCACCGGCACTGCCTGCTTTTAACTGATTTTCGATGCATTTTGGCCAGATCGTGTCGGCTCCCTGCGCGTGAACGAATACCCCGCTGTTACTCAGCTCAGAAGGATATCTCCACTCAACATGAAGTGTATAATCAGAGTATGTTTTTTTTGTGCGCATATACCCGAAAGGGTCTCCTTTTATATTAATAACACCATTCTGAACTGTAAATACAGTTGCCGGATCAACCGAGGCATCTTTAAGATAGAATACCCATCCTTTAAGGTCTTTCCCGTTGAATAGCTCAATTGTCTGAGAACCTTTTTCTTTTGGCGCTTTGCTTTTTTGTGCTTTTCCCTGTGAAAACGAAAGAGAGGTTGAAATTAACGTTGCTATAATAAGCGTTGCTGCAGTTCGGATGGTCTGGTTTTTCATTGGAGTAGGAGTTAAATAATAATATGTATAATAATATTTATTATAATTATAATAGTTTGCTTGCAAGCTCCGCGAGAAAGCTCCTTTCACCCTTAACAAGATTAACGTGAGCAAAGATTTCCTGATCTTTCATTTTATCTGACAGGTAGCTGAGTCCGTTAGATGCTATATCGAGATAGGGTGAGTCAATTTGTTCTATGTCGCCTGTGAAAATCATCTTTGTACCTTCTCCTGCCCTGGTTATTATCGTCTTTATCTCATGAGGTGTCAGGTTCTGCGCTTCATCTACAATAAAGAAGATGCTCGACAGGCTTCTTCCCCTTATATAAGCCAGGGGAGTAATGACAAGCTTTTCTTCCTTGACCATGTCGTTTATTCTGATGAATTCCGGGCTCTGGTGGCTGAATTTATGTTTGATAACTGTAAGGTTGTCATAAAGAGGTTGCATGTAAGGATCCATTTTCTCTTTAAGGTCTCCGGGAAGGAAACCAAGGTCTCTGTTAGCCAGCGGAACTATCGGCCGGGCAAGAAAGATCTGTTTGTATCTCTTGTGCTGCTGCAGTGCGGCTGCAAGGGCGAGGAGAGTCTTACCTGTACCGGCCTTGCCTGTGAGTGAAACCAGCTGGATGTCAGGATTCAGAAGAGCGTCCAGGGCAAAAGTCTGTTCGGCATTCCTGGGGTCGATGCCGTATGTGGTTTGTTTTATTACCCTGTTAAGGCTCTTGTTCACGGGGTTAAAATGAGCAAGTGCGCTTGAGCCATTATTCCTCATTATGTAGAACTGATGGCCCTTCAGCTCTTTATCGAGCCTGAATTCCGATGAGCTTACACCGTCAGGATTTTCATAAAGCTTGCTGATGAGGACCGGATCTACCCCGTCCATAACTGTGATACCTTTGTAAAGATCATCAATATTGGCGACCTTGTCATTTTCATAGTCCTGGGCCATAATACCAAGCGACTTGGCTTTCATCCTCAGGTTTATATCCTTTGTAATGAGCACGACCATTTTGTCTTTATTGGCATTGCAGACATAATCGGTAATTGCGAGTATCCTGTGATCAGGATTTTTTTCGGGAAATGATTCGTTCACTTTCTCGGAGAATTCCTTCCCTGTTTCAATATGAAGATTACCCCTGCCTTCTCCCAGCGGAATATTTGCTGTCAGAAGCATATCACCTGACAGCTTATCGAGTTCCCTGGTAAATTCACGTGCATGAAAATTGATCAGGTCATTGCCTCTTTTGAATTTATCGAGTTCCTCGAGGACAACTATGGGGATTATGACGTCGTTTTCTTCAAAATTATAAATACACAGGTAATCATGAAGAAGAACGTTTGTGTCGATGATAAATAATTTCTTGTTGCTTTTTCTTTTCATTCCTGGCATGAGTTTCCGGACCTGCAAAATTACAGGTCCACCTTATTGCGGTGCAAAAATAACTAAATTCATCTTATTCACCATATTGTAAACAGGGGATAAATAAACATCATGTGAACCGCTGATAGAAGTTTACAATCTCAGGGTTTAGACTAACTTTGATCCCGTTAAACAGAACGGCAGGCTTTAAGATGAATTACTCTGAAACCCTCGAATTTCTTTTCAGCCAGCTCCCTGCTTTTCACAGGATTGGGAAAGCTGCTTATAAGAATAATCTTGACAACACAATCAGGCTTGACACTCATTCAGGCTTCCCTCACAGGAATTATAAAACAATCCATATTGCAGGCACAAACGGTAAGGGTTCCGTTTCTCACATGACTGCCTCAATTTTGCAGGAGGCAGGTTATAAAACCGGGTTGTATACCTCACCACATCTTCTGGATTTCAGGGAGAGAATAAAAATTAACGGAAAGATGATTCCTGAAGATGATGTTACAGCATATGTCAGGGACAATTTTAAGATAATCGATGAGATTAAGCCGTCATTTTTTGAGATCACGGTTGCGATGGCATTTGATTATTTTTCACGTGAGAAAGTCGATGTGGCAGTGATCGAAACCGGCCTGGGAGGGAGGCTGGATTCCACAAATATTATCACACCGGTTATTTCAGTCATAACAAACATTGGTCACGATCACATGGATCTTCTTGGAGATACACTGGAGAAGATTGCTTTTGAGAAAGCCGGGATCATTAAGGAAGGAGTACCGGTTGTAATAGGTGAAACCCAGGATAAGACAAAAGGAGTATTCGTGGCAAGGGCTGATAATATGCATTCTGTAATCAGTTTTGCAGATAAGGAGTTTTCCTGCATTCTGGACGAGGATACTGAACTGCGGGGAACCAGGAAATACCGGGTTAAGGATTTAATAAACGGTAAGTTACACGAAGGAAATATTGTCCTGGGCGGAGACTATCAGTCTAAAAACCTGGTAACAGTATTTGGCATCTTCAATTGTCTTGAAGGTCTGTTGCATTTTGCGGAAAAGGATATCTCCAATGGCATAACAAATGTGATTAAAAACACGGAGCTTAGAGGCAGGTGGCAGATACTATCACATAATCCCCTGATGATTTGTGATACTGGTCACAACAAAGAAGGACTTGAATATGTTACCAGACAGCTTAAAAAAGTCCCAGGGAAGAAACTCCATATGGTAATAGGATTTGTGAATGATAAGGACCTTTCTGCAGTGCTTCCCCTTTTTCCGAAAAATGCAGTTTACTATTTCACCAAAGCCTCGGTTCCCAGGGCTCTTAATGAAAACATATTAAAGGAAGCTGCTTCATCATACAGCCTTTCAGGAGAAAGCTATCCTACAGTAAAATCGGCCATGGAATCTGCTGCCAAGCAAGCATCAGCTGAGGATATCATCTTTATCGGGGGAAGTACCTTTGTTGTGGCAGATTGCCTTTCATGAAGCTAACCCGGGCTGTTCATTTCGTCCATGAGCTGTAAGGATTATCGACAATGATCCGTTCTTTCCTGTTTGCAACAGTGAATCCTATCTCATACATTGTCCTGGTGACCAGCTCCATTTTGCCAAAATTTATTTTGCTTATAACATCCCCGGGTGTATGATAATCAGTATGAAGGCCAGTTGTGAAGAAAAGTACGGGAATATCCTTTTTTACAAAGTTGTAGTGATCGCTGCGCGCAAAAAGCTGAAGAGGATGCTGCCGTCCGCTGAGCCTCTTTAACCCTCCCGATCATATCCATATTGAGGTTTGCCACAGTTTTATTTAATGGGAACAGGGGGTTGCTGACATAGGTCTGTGAACCGAACAATCCTATTTCCTCGCCGGCTACCCAGAGGAACATAACTGATCTCAGGGGCTTTTTCTTTAACCCTGTGAATGCTTCTGCCATCTCAAGCAATGCAGCACAACCTGAAGCGTCGTCATCGGCGCCGGCATTAACTTCGCCTCCGGGAGCTCCAATATGGTCATAGTGGGCTGAAAACACCAGTACTTCGTCCTTCTTTTCAGGATGACTTCCCTCAACATAGCCTGCAACATTGTTCAGAATTTTTTCTTCGCTTTTAATACGTTCAGTGATTATGATTCTTTGATTCTCAACAGTTGTTTATTAAAACCAGTTGACCGTTATTATCCACAGGACCATTATTCATTACTATGACAATCTTACCTTTAATATCAAGGTTTTCCAGATCATTGTAACTACCGGATTTTATCCCGTAACCGGCAAAAATCACTTCACCTTCCAGGTTCAGTTCAGCAGGCCCCTGCGGGAGAATATGAAAAAATGGTTCGCGCATGGTGACAGTGTCCCCGGATGATGAAACAATATCAATCTTTGTTGCCTGAGGATCAGCTTTCTTACGGATAACAGTGAAGGGTTGAAAATAGCTGTTGCCATTCGCCGGTTTAAGTCCTGACAGACTGGCTTGTGATGCAATATAGTTTGCAGCAATATCGAGCGATTCTTCGCCATTCATCCTCCCTTTCATAACAGGCGAGGCAAGAAATGTAACATGACTTTCGAGTTCTGATGCAGTGATTGACTGCGCAGATTTGACCTGTGAAAAACTCTCCGCTGCCGATATTGTTATCAATATCGCTGTGAGCGCGTAAAATGGCTTCTTCATGTATTAAAATATGTATTGCTTTATGGTAAAGGTAATAAACATTTAAGGAAATAATTTTATAAATTTGCAGCCTAAAAATCAAATCATGAGCATCTATTTCTGGATTGGATTCCATATTTTCATCTTCACGATGCTTGCTCTTGACCTCGGGGTCTTCCACAAAAAAAACAATAAAGTACCTGTAAAAGAAGCTGTCATCTGGACAATTGTCTGGATTACATTGGCATTGCTTTTCAATGTGTTCATACTATTTGAGCTGGGGAAAACAAAAGCTCTTGAGTTTCTGACAGGGTATGTAATTGAATATTCGTTGAGTGTAGATAATATCTTTGTTTTTATCCTGATATTCGGTTATTTCGGTGTAAAGGATAAGTACCAGCACAAAGTCCTTTTCTGGGGTATCCTGGGGGCTTTAATAATGAGAGGGATCTTCATTTTTGCCGGTGTGGCTCTCATCAACCGTTTCCACTGGATTGTTCTGATCTTCGGAGCCTTTCTTGTGTTTACCGGGATCAAAATGCTCTTTACAAAGGAAACAGAAGTTGACCCTGAAGGAAATCCCATGGTAAGGTTCTTTAAAAGATTTATTCCCGTTACTCATACGATGCGGGAAGACAGGCTTTTTGTCGTTGAAAATCACAGGCTTCATGCAACACCTCTCTTCCTTGTACTGGTTGTCATAGAATCCTCCGATCTCATTTTTGCCGTCGACAGTATTCCTGCCATACTTGCAATCAGCCAGGACAGGTTCATCGTATACACTTCGAATATATTTGCAATCCTTGGTTTAAGATCGTTATACTTTGCTGTTGCAGGGATTATGGACTATTTCAGGTTCCTGAAAATTGGTCTTGCTTTTGTTCTGAGCTTTGTCGGGCTTAAAATGCTGGCTGCCTATTTCCATTTTGAAATACCAATACTGATTTCGCTTGCTGTAATTGTTTCCATTCTGCTTATTTCAATTCTTGCCTCAATAATTATTAAGGAGAACAAAGAGACAGAAGAATCGTAATTCACCTATTCAGACTCTCGGTACCTGTGTCGATTCTGAAACTCTCGATGCCAGTTTAATTTTATACGGCGATAATTAAACAATCAATTACGGATCAGGGTTATACATCTGGTCTGAAATAGTTGTTTATGCGTTTCTACAGGGCTCTCCAGGAAAAAGGGCAGTATTTTATTAAACGGAATCTGAAGGTAGATACTGAAACAGATCTTTTAGAAATTCTTGAAGAATTCAATGGATCGAACAAATCGGAGGTATTGTTCAGGGGACAACCGGAAGCAAAGTACATGCTATACTCATCCCTGCAAAGGCTCTGGATAGACAAAAAGCTTGAGAAACACTATCAATCATATCGACAACTCATCAATAACCTCATTGATAATAGCAAAAAGTGGAATTCTGGGTTGCTATCGAGATATTTAAAGAATGCAGGGTGGGAGGAGACAGAGCTCAGCATATTGAGCATCATGCAGCATTATGGTGTGCCAACGCCTCTTCTTGATTTCACTTACGACATAGATAAAAGCCTTTATTTTGCAACGCTGAGTATAGACTTTTCGCCTCCCGGAAGTGAGATCGAAAAGTACTTCTCAATTTATTACATCTTTAAGAATAATCCCGTTTTGATGACAGTTGATGCCGGAAAAGAACCACACGGAGGCAAAGATCTTAATATCGTTATGAAATCGGATATTACTCTCATTGACAGTGCAGATGAGGTTTACCGGATACAGAACAATCTTAACATTATTAACCAGGAGGGAGCGTTTATTTTCAACTCCTCTGCAAGCGATCCTCTTGAGAAACACTATTTCAAGCATGTAAGCAGGCTGCAAAGAACATCGGGAAAGGAGTTGCCCCGTGAGATTGGAGGTTGTATTAATATTAACAAAAGTCTCGCACCTAAAATAAGGGAACTCTTGCAGGAAAAGGGGATAGATAAGTATTCAATGTTTCCTGACCTGAATAAGTTGAGATCGGATTGTCTGAATGATGAATGGGCAAAGATAAGTCCCTGAGTTTACTCAGTAATTCATTATTGTTTCCAGGTCTCAGAAAGAAATCCCCTTTATATTATACGAAACTGAACATGTTTTTGTTATACATATAAACACCTTGGGGCGATTGAGATTGATTCAGAATGAAGAAGGAGATCCTTCATTTCACAAATCCTTCGCTCAGGCTCAGGATTTGTTGCATTCAGGATGACATGACGGTAGAGTGGTTGGGAATGAAGCGGCTCATTTTAAGTTGATCTCCTTTCAGGATTGGAAAATACTATGAAATGCGCCGCTTCATTCACTAACATCCTCCTATGAGCATTGTCATCCTGAACGTAGCGAAAGCGGAGTGAAGGATCTTAAAGGATTGTGTATGAATTATTTTGAGACAGTTTTCGTCGTTTAAACAATAATGGTTTAAATATTAATTCTTAACCGCCAAACGCATGTAAAAAAAGTAATTCAAGAACTATAGGCTGTAAATGATCAGGTTGTATTTACTGTACGGCAAGTCCATAATTGTCACGAATTGTGTATTCTCATTTCTTTTATCATTAATTGCATTTCCATTAATGCTTAAACCGTTGTTTGAAAATATCGGATTCCCTGCTCCAATATTCATTATACTTGCCATGATTAAAGCATTTACATGGTCGTTTCTGACGGGAGGATTTCTGATCAGCGTTTTGTTCTTTGAAATCCGGAAGAAGAATGAATACTATTTTTATTACAATATCTCCATTTCAAAACCTTCACTGCTCTTATCTGCATATATGCTTCATCTGATCTTCATCACACCTTTATTAATAGTATTATTTAATGTCTGATTTACTCGAAATTGACAGTATCCGCAAAGAGTTCGGGCTGCGTCAGATTCTGACAGACATTTGCATTATTGTCAGAACCGGGGATATTATTGGGATTCTGGGAAGGAATGGATCAGGAAAGTCAACACTGATGAAGATTATATTCGGCACCCTTCATACGGATAATAAATTTATAAGATTGAATGGTGTCATCCTTGAGAAACCATATAAGGTAAAAAACTGTATAGGCTACTTGTATCAGGATGGTTTTCTTCCAAAGAATCTCACTGTAAAACAGGTGTTTGAGCATTATGCAGATAAAATCGAAGTCGCAGGATTTTTCGATGATGAGATACTGAATAAAGTACAGGATGTGAAAATAAGAAATCTGTCGGGAGGTGAATCGAGGTACCTTGAGGTTAAGCTGATTCTGAACCTGGAATGCAGCTTCATACTACTTGATGAGCCTTTCAATGGTTTATCGCCATTGCATATCGAGATCATAAAAGAAATGATAGTTAAGAAATCAGGGAAGAAGGGAATACTATTAACGGATCATGATTACAGGAATGTAATGGATATAACAAACAGAACTTACCTGTTATTTGACGGAGGATTAAAGCAAATCGGGGACAGTGAGGATCTCGTCGGCTGGGGTTATGTTCCGGGGTAATCCTTTGTCGGCTCGGAGGGACTCGAACCCTCGACCCGCTGATTAAGAGTCAGCTGCTCTACCAGCTGAGCTACGAACCGTTAAGGCTGCAAAATTAGCATAAATTATTGATAAATGCTTTGGTCACTAAAATCAAGATGATTATCTTTCGTGGCTTTTTAAAAACCAATAGATTATGTTACATTATAGAGAATTAGGGTTAGTGAATTCGAGGGAATTGTTTAAAAATGCCGTAAGAGGAGGTTATGCAATTCCGGCCTTCAATTTTAACAATCTCGAACAGATGCAGGCTATTATAAGCGCCTGTGTGGAGACCAAATCTCCGGTGATACTGCAGGTATCAAAAGGTGCACGGAAATATGCAAACCAAACCTTACTGCAATATCTCGCAAAAGGAGCGGTTGAGTATGCCAAGGAACTTGGACATGCAATACCGATTGTTCTTCACCTCGATCATGGAGATTCATTTGAAACATGTAAATCATGTATTGAATCGGGTTTTTCATCAGTTATGATCGACGGATCGCATTTCCCTTATGAGGAAAATATAAGGCTGACCAAACAGGTTGTTGAGTTAGCTCATAAACATGATGTTACAGTTGAAGGTGAGCTTGGTGTGCTTGCAGGCATCGAAGATGAGGTTTCTTCTGAACATACTTCATATACAAGACCTGAAGAAGTTGAGGATTTTGTAAAGAAAACAGGGGTTGATTCACTGGCCATCTCGATCGGAACCTCACATGGCGCTTTTAAATTCAAGGTGAAGCCAGGAGAACTGCCTCCTCCGCTTCGTTTTGATATTCTTGAAGAATGTGAAAGAAGGATTCCTGGTTTTCCGATTGTACTTCATGGTGCATCTTCAGTGCCGCAGGATATTGTTGATGAGATAAATAAGTATGGCGGTAAGATGGAAAACACTGCAGGGGTATCTGAAGAGCAACTCCGCAGGGCAGCTAAATCGGCAGTATGCAAAATCAATATTGACAGCGATGGTCGTCTGGCAATGACAGCAGCCATCCGTAAAGTTTTTGTTGAGAAGCCGGGTGAATTCGATCCGCGCAACTATCTTGGTCCGGCACGTGACAAGCTTAAGGAGCTCTATAAGCACAAGATCGTGAATGTGCTTGGAAGCGCTAACAAGGCATAATACCTGAATCCAATTTTTTAATAGCACCTCTCTGACCGGGAGGTGTTTTTTTATTTCTTGTTTAATCTATCATTCTCCCAGTTTCTGACATTATTTTAATATAATCCCTTATGCGATTCATTTCGTCATGATTCCGGATTATATGATCGTGAAAACGGGTTTGCCACGTAAAATCGGCATGCAATTTCCGGGCATTCACGGATACGGATATTTTGAATCCACGTATTATTGACGCCAGATTTTTCGATTGCGGACCAAATTTGTTTTTGGTATTATTTTTGGAATGGTTTATCGTAGAGACGCAATGCATTGCGTCTCTACCAGATACGTTCGATTTATTATATTCATTTTCCCCGATAATTATTATGGCATGAAAATGATTGGGTATCACAACAAATTCACCCAATTGCAAATTCATATCAGCACGCAATTCGATTGTTTTTAACCATTCGGTTTTCGTGATTTCACCTATAGGTGACAATTGCATCTGACCATTAATTATTTCACCAAAAAAATGATTTCGGTTTTTGGTGCAAATGGTGATGAAATATACACCGCCGGTGTAATCATGAAAATATGCCCGGATTGAAGGTATACGATATTTATTTTGAAATTTTCCGGAATACACTAATAATCAATTCAGAATTTGCAGAAACATAAATATAGGAAATTGTTTGAACTGCAAATAGTTTTGGTGATGATAAGATTTAACAAAGCAGAAGTGAGGATAAACAAAAAGCCCTCCTGCGCTAAAGCTACGGAGGGCGAAGGTGGGGGTTGACGGGATCGAACCGCCGACCCTCCCGACTTGTCAGTCGGGATGCTCTGAACCTGCTGAGATTAGCTGTTTCAGTCTTTCTCTGTTTTTCCAGTTTTTAAGTTGTTTTTCCCGGAACAGGCTTCATTCTTAGTCTGAAATGATTCAGAGTAAACAAGGGTCCATGGTCTTCCCCTTGAGGAAAAACCTTTTGAGATGTTATTATGTTTTCTTAACCTGTCATTCAGATTTGAAGAGAAACCGATATAATACTTATCGAGTTTTTCCGAGTAGATAATATAGACAAAATACATAAGCGAGAAAGCCCGTAAGAAACGGGCTGTTGATTACTGTGGGGGTTGACGGGTTCGAACCGCCGACCCTCTGCTTGTAAGGCAGATGCTCTGAACCAGCTGAGCTAAACCTCCAGGAAAACCGCTTTTGTAAAGCGAGTGCAAATATAGACTCAATTTTTATTTCTGCAAAGGAAAATCAATAATAATGTATTCAAACCGGTAAATTGATCTCTGCACTGAACAGCATCAGAACAGGTGCTCTGATCCTTATTTCAGGTGAAAATACCTGTATTTAAGCATAATTTAAAGTTATGTTTGAATGAATTTGTTTCGAACCGAGGAATGTAACACATGGTAAGCAACCAATAACGCCGATCTTGAGTCTTGAATGAGTACCAAGCGATTGGATGATACAACGTAAAATGTGTCTAAAAATTGCGTATATTCGCTTAAGTATGTCATTGAAATATGGATTTCAATCAGGAATGATTATGCCATATTTCGATATTGTTTTTCGTACTGAAATTGAGCCTAAAACTGATTAACCGAACCTGATATATATGGAAAGTCAAAATCCATTACCTGGCCAGAATCCATTTTTTTCATTTTGCAGGGGGATCACCAAGAGGAGCTTCTTACTTGTTTTTTTGTTCATTTTGATTGTTGGAGGGAATAAGGTATATGCCCAAAAATATTGGGTTGGAGGAGCAAATGGTGCTTTTAGTGTTGCTGCAAACTGGAGTGCAAGTGTTGGCGGGGCAGGTGGAATTGGAATTCCTGTTGCCGGTGATCAGCTTGTATTTGATGGAACGGACATCGATGATGATCCTGGTTTGCAGACAGATGCGGTTACAGTCACAAATATCAGTACTCTTAGTTTAAAGTCAATAACTATTTCGAATTCATCAGATGTGACATTTGCTGCTGCTGGTCCCGTTATATTGACATTAGGACCGGCTGTGGCGCCTCCTTCAGATGCACTGGTGATTTCAGGTTCGACTTTCAATATCAGTTCGAATATTACAATTTCACTTCTGCCAATTGGTAATGCTGTTGTTGACGCTACCGGGACATTTAAATTAACAAATGGATCCACTTTCAATATTGATGCAACAGGGGGGGGGAAAGCTGATGTGAATGGAACATTGGAAAACGCCGGCGGCACAATCGTTGCACCTGCCGGGAAACTGAGATTCAATGCAAATTCTGTTTATAATCATACCCGGGATGGTGGCTCAATACCTGTAGCTACCTGGGATCCGACATCTACAATCAAGGTCACTGGGATAGCTGCCACTCAAATCACACCCTTTACAAACGATCAGACTTTTGGTAATTTTATATGGAACTGCCCTCTGCAGAACATCTCCCAGGATATAGTAGGTAATGCCACCATTACCGTAAACATAAAAGGCAATCTGAATATTATCAGAACTGGTTTCGATGCCCTTTACCTTGTGAACTTTGTTCAGACACCCACCCTGACTGTCGAAGGAAATCTTGTAATCGGAGACGGGGTGAATAATGCACAGCTATATACAAACGGGAGTACTAACAATACCACTGTTAATATTGGAGGAGATCTTACAGTCAATAAAGAAGGAAGATTCCAGGTCCAGATTGGAACCACGACAGTCAATTTCGGAATTAATGGCAAGTCGGCAAATTCAAACTGGGGAGGTAACGGGACATATACCAATAACGGGATTTCTTATATAATCAGGAACCAGCCTGTTGGAAAGATAGTTAACCTTAATGGCTTCTCTTCAGGTATTATCCTGACTGTGGGTGCTGTAACTGTAAATACGGGAGCTACCCTGAATTGCGGAACTCAGATTATAGGTGGTACAGGAGATTTCACTCTTCAGGCAGGAGCCACATTAGGTTTAGGTCACATTAATGGTATTGATGGGAACATCACAACATCAGGCACCAAAACATATAATGAAACCGGAGCAGGTACCACATTCAATTTCAATTCTGCAATATCAGGTCAGATTACCGGTTTAAATCTTCCTGCGGCAGTTACAAATCTTACAATAAGTAATGGAGTCGCCAGTGGTGTGGTTTACCTTTCGAAATCAACAGTAGTAAACAGCACTCTTACGCTTACTGGCGGTATTCTGGCACTGCAGGGGAATGATCTTACTTTATCTGCAGGAGCTACTTTAGCAGGTAATCCGCCTTCTGTTACCAATATGGTTGCCCCGGGCATAGGGAAATTTTACAAACATTTTGCTGCTCCTGATCCTACTGCATTTACTTTCCCGATCGGAGACCTCGATCTGGTTCTTCCGGCATTAAACAATTATTCACCTGTCACACTCGATTTTACTTCTCTTACCGCAGATGGTCTGGTTGGTGTTGGTGTAATTGACGGAGTACATCCGGAAATGAATACGGGAGGAATACCTCCACATTACCTTTCAAGATACTGGCATTTTGCATCAACACTTCCCGGGAATTATATTTATAATGTAAGCACATATCTTTATGATGCGGGTGATATAACCGGTACCGAGGCAAATATGAAACTCAGCTTCTGGAACGGGTCGGCATGGTCAATCATTGCAAACAGTACAGCAGCTGGAAATATTCTGTCTATCCCGGTCGCTTCACCGTTAAGTAATATTTCAGGACCACTAAACGGGAATGTCTTTACCGGTCGTTCAGAAACCTGCAGCAGTGACACAGAACCTCCTACAATTGTTTGTCCTCCGGATGTTACTGCAAATACTTCAGATGATGGCACAGGTGATTGTGAGACAACAGTAGTTACAGGCATTCCTACTGTTGCAGATAATTGCGTGGTGGATGATGTAATTGCCCAGATTGGCGGAGTTACAATTAATCCGGTGACTTATAAATTTCCTTCAGGGATCACTACTATAACATGGATTGTTACTGATCTTGCAGGTAATAGCGCCAATTGCAATCAGACAATCACGGTTCTGGACGATGAAGATCCGGTGATCACATGTGTCGATGTTACAAGGAATACATCTGATGACGGCGCTGGAAATTGTACAACAACATCACCGGCAATTCCTGCTAATTCAGATAATTGCATCGGCAGTACTGTTGCAGCAACAGTTGGAGGAGTGCCCATCGATCCTGGAACCTATTTATTTAGCCTGGGGACCACTTCGGTAACCTGGACAATAACTGATGCTGCAGGAAACTCAGCTACCTGCAACCAGCAGGTTACGGTGGTTGATAACGAAGATCCAACAATCACTTGTCCTGTCGATGTAACCGTGCCGATGGCACCGGGAGTATGTACTTCAAAAGCTGTTTTAGGCGTACCATTAACATCAGATAATTGCAGTATTGCATCCACAGTCGCACAGGCAGGTGGCATTACTATTGACCCTGCAACATATGATTTTCCGGCCGGAACAACTATTGTAACGTGGATTGTTACTGATGGCAGCGGGAGAACTGCAAGTTGTGATCAGGATGTTACTGTAAGCGACGATGAAGATCCTATAATAACCTGTCCTGCAGATGTGACTGCCGCAACGTCCGACGACGGGGGGAATAATTGTAGTACAACAGTTGCTCTTGGAGTAGCAGGAGTAACTGACAACTGCGCAGGGTTTACTGTGATTGCTCAGGTAGGTGGGGTTACGATAGATCCTGCCACATACCTGTTTCCAACAGGGATTACTGTTGTAACCTGGATAGCTACGGATGCCGACAGCAATACAGCGACCTGCACTCAGAATGTTACCGTTACTGACGATGAACCCCCTGTCGCAATAAGCAGGAATTACACAGCTGTGCTTGATGCATTTGGTAATGCCTCAATCACAACTGCTGATGTCAATAATTCATCAACAGACAATTGTGGGATTGTATCAATGACTGCAGTTCCAAATACATTCACTATTGCAAACCTGGGACCGAATACAGTGACACTTACAGTTACTGATGCAGCAGGATTATCCGACACTGACGATTGTACTGTTACTGTTACCGGGGTGCCTCCGACGGCTTACTATTCATACCAGACCGGTACCTGGGATGACCCGAACACATGGACGAGTGATCCGGGAGGTACAACCGGTCCGGGTACCACAATTCCAGGCGATAATGATGTGGTTGTGATACTCACAGGCAGAACTGTTACTCTTGATGCTAATGTCCCCTCGACTAATCTTGATCTTACAATCAACAGCGGAGGCATTCTTGACCTTTCAACATATGCTTTTACTGGTGCAGGAGGATTATCATCACTGGCAGGTGGTGGTATCCTGAAGCTTTCATCACCTGACTTCCCGGTCGCGGCAACTAATACATTCGTTACAACTGACGGAGGTACCACAGAGTACAACCATAACGGGGAAATGTCATCAGTACAGTCCATTTACTATAATGTTATAATCAGAAGTAGTGGTACGGTGACTCAAAAGAATAATGTCACTATAAACGGTAATCTTGAAATCAAGCAAGGGACATTCCGGATAAATGATGCAACATCCCAGCGCTTACAGCTCATCATCAATGGTGATGTAACAGTCGAAAATGGCTGCTCAATGACCGTAGGTACGGGTGTCACCAACTCCACAACCAACCCGCGGGGAATAAATGGAGTAACAGGAGGATTCGTCAACTATTATGAATTACAGTCTCACAGGGTTCAGATATATGGCAATTTCACGAATGACGGTACAGTACGTTTTACAAATCTGGCTTATCCTGTATACAATTTCTTTCCGCCAATAGCAGCTGGTCCTACGACAGGTTTTGCAACCGTATATTTCAATGGCGCTGCTGATAAGACATTGCTGTGTAACGGGCAGACTGATTTTTACAACATCGTTGTTGACAAGGGTACCGACCAGACATATAAATTGACCGTTAATTCAGCAGCCTATGGTAATTTCAGACTTTATGGAGCAAATAATTCAGAGGGAGAAGTAGTTGCCCCTGCAACAGATGCAAATCCATTACTTAAAAAGGCTCTGTGGATCCGCAATGGTACGCTTGAATTGACAGGGTTGGTTATTATTCCATCATTAACTGAAGGAGCAACTGCAGGGCCTCCGTCAAGTGATTTTACAATTCCTGCAAATGGGGCATTGCTGATGAACGGTGGCGGTGTCATAATACTTGTTTCGGCTGATGATTTCAGGGAGGTCAATGGGGCTTATGGAGTCGCAGCGCCAGATAATGGGTCAATGGGAATTAACACGGGCGGTGGATCCAGTGCACTTTCCGTGATGGGTAAGATTGAGGTAAACGATGGATACCTGTCGACGAGAGAATCATCAGGTATTCTTTACTGGCCATATGCTTCTGGTCAGTTTATTCTGAACGGAGGATTTGTTGATACGAAACAATTCCATGGAGCAACAGCAAATACCAGTCTTGTATCTTACACGCAAACTGGTGGGATGCTGGAAATAAGAGGGCGTTTTAAACGCACGCCAAATACATTTGATATTAATGGAATAAAAAATCCTCCGCTTATAACATCGAGAGTAGCAAATGGCATATCAGCTGCAGCAGGTTCTTTCAGCATTACAAACAGTGGAGGTGCAACAGCATTCTCCATGTCCAATGGTACCATAAGAATACTTGATGTTTGTGGCACCGGCGCTACCCAGCTTGCATTCCAGGTTCTTTGTGCCCCTGCCGGAATTAATGTTACAGGTGGTACCGTTGATATAAGGCCTACAACGGGAACCGTGCTGGCTGATGCAAATCACTTTATTAACACTACTGCACCTGTTTACAACCTGAATATTAACAGGCAGCCTGCAGATACTGCTTCGGTGAGGCTCAATACAAATCCGCTTTCAGTATTGAACAATCTGAACTTAACAAATGGAGTCTTCATTTCAAGTAATCTTAATCTGACAGTCGGCGGGAACTTCTCACTTGCCGCCGGTACTCAATATAAGCCCTGGACAAATACTACTACCTTCAATGGCACCGGTAATCAGACTCTCACAGCAAATATTGCTGCTCCATTGGCTTTTAGTAAGCTTACTATTGATAAACCTGCATCGACCTCGTTAGATCTTGCAGGCACTCAACCGGTGATAAATGTAGCCGGCGATTTCAGGCTTGTGGCGGCCACTCTTAATGATAATGGCAAAACAATAAACCTCGCAAGAAATGCATTCAACTCCGGAGTTCATGCCGGTGCAGGACGCATTGTCATGTCGGGAAATGTCGCTCAATCTATTGATGGTAATGGTAATGGCGTATTCCAGAACCTTGAGCTGAATAATGCATCAGCCCCCGTTTCAATGATCGCCAATACAACTGTCAATGGAAACCTGACCTTTTCACAGGACCAGGTATTTAATATCCAGACCTTTAACCTGAAGTTAAATGCAAACGCAACTATTGTTAACAGCGGAGCGCTGAGGTATATAAGATCATCAGGTAATTCAGGTGACGGAGGATTGACAAAAGATTTCACTGTCTCAAATTCTTTTACATTCCCCATTGGTGTAGGTAACTATACACCTGGAAGCATTATTCTCACAGGTTCTCCGACAACAAGGGGGAATATAACTATTGTCCCTGTTAATTTTGAACATCCAAACGTTACGGCTTTCGGCAGGTCGATTTCTTATTTCTGGCGTACAAAGTCATCAGGCTTTGTGCTTGGTCCTGCCACCGCTACACATGAATATGTTTACGACCAGTCAAATGTCATCACAGGTGGCGATGTAGCTGAAGATGGCTATGTACCAGGACGTTTTTACCTTCCTACTAATTCATGGACAAAAGGTATTGCCTCTGAAGTCGATGAAAGCTCGAATAAAATTGGAGGAGCCGGATCAGGAACTTTCCTCGTAAATACCAATTTCATCGATGGCGATTATACCGCCGGAGATGATGATGCAACAAGTCCTTTCGGAACTCCTTCTATCTATTATAGTAGAATAAATGGTGCAGGCACGGGCAGCGGACTCTGGAATGATGTTAGTTCATGGTCAACAGATGGTGTAGCACAGCATACCGGGGCGCCTGCAGGTACGGTGCCCGGAGGTTCAGATATTGTGATCATTGGCGGAAGAGATAGTATTTATCTTTCAAATGAAGCATTCCCTCTTCCGAGTAACATTGATCCACCGGTTACATATTTCCAGCTTGATAAGGCAGTGGTCAATTGTGCTACATTAAGGATCGAAAAAGGATCATGTCTGGATATCCAGAATAACCCCGGAAGTAATTTCGGAATGGTACTCTCACACCCGAATGGCAATGGGAACCTGAGAGTCACAACCAGACATCCCATCACTTTTGATACACCTTATACATATGTGTTCCCCGGAGGTGACTTTTCAGATTTTAACGTAAATAACGGTACAACGGAATTCTACGGGATCAATCCTCAGATAAGTACAGTGACTTTCATGCCGCTGAATGCGAATTCCTATGGTACGGTGATTTTATCACCGTTAAGGGAATCGAATATATCACTGCCAAATATCAATTCAGTCACTATTTATGGAGATCTTATAACAAGAGGTTCAAACTGGGAATCATGGCTTGCTATGACATGGAATATTGCAGCATATGGTGCAATAGTACCAAAGACTGTGACAGTCAGGGGCGATCTGCTTATCCAGGGAGGATCGTTTCTCTTTATGGGTAATGGTAATATTCAGCAGACAATATCTATTGATGGTGATGTGGTCGTTTATCCCGGTGCGGGGATTGATATCTGGGCTCCGTCAACAGCAAGCAAAATGGCAATAGGAGGAAGCCTGATCAATAATTCAAATGACATTCCGGGCATAATCGCTCCCTGGGCGGGAAGCAGGGTAAGGTTTTATGTGACCAATAGCCAGAAAATTGATGTTGAATTCTTTGGTTC
Organism: uncultured Bacteroidota bacterium; assembly: GCA_963744745.1. Classification (GTDB taxonomy): domain Bacteria; phylum Bacteroidota; class Bacteroidia; order Bacteroidales; family VadinHA17; genus LD21. The sequence goes on from CAVUVD010000019.1 coordinate 440,612, forward strand.
CAATAATGCTTTTATTACAAATACCATTCCTGCCGTTGGTAATGTTCCTTATACGACATTTGGAAAAGTAACGGTGAATAAAGGAAATTCACCAGCTACTACGCTTACCTGTAATGTTGGTGGATTGCTTTCAACAAATGGAACACTTGCTTCTCCCAATGACAACTGGCTAACTCTTCAGAATGGTACACTGATATACCAGAGAACCGGAGATTTCAATATTACCGACAGTTCACAATTTACAATATCTACTACTGCCGGCTTGACAATCAATACCCCATCGAATGTCTATATTGGGAGTGGCGCAGTGAATAACAATGATCTTATATTGAACGGAAAACTGACAATAATAAATGGTAATGTATTTGTCGGAGCTTCTTCAGGAATCAATGTAAATAATAATGATATTGAATATACTTCGAGCGGGGCATCTGCTCTTGATATACAGGGGGGAACTTTGTTCGTCAACGGTCAGATCAGGAGGAATCCCCTTAATGCTGGCGGAGTTTTGAAATACAGCCAGTCCGGAGGTTCTGTAACAATCAACGGGCAGGCTTCAAATGCTACTAACGCAAAACTGGAAGTCCTTAATGCCGGCAGTAATTTCACTATGTCGAATGGTATCCTTACAATAGTAAGAGGTAATGGAACTCTCATTACACCGTCTACACCATTTGGCGACTTGTACCTGAGGCCACAGACAGGAAGCGTAACAGGAGGTACAATCCTCTTCTCTCATGGTGGAACGGGCGAACAGAACTATTTCCTCGATGCAACTATTCCTGTTAATAATTTAACAATATCCGATGCAGCAGGATTGCCTTCAGCCTTGCGGATCCTTACAAGCCCTCTGGCTGTAAACGGGAATATGACAATTAATGCAAATTGCGTTCTCAATTCAAATAATGTCAATATTACTTTCAGGGGTAATCTTATCAATACACCCGGGCTCGCCGGCTATATATATGGCACTAACCTGACAACATTCAATGCCAGGAATAAGCCTCCATTCAACGGCATTCAGACAATTACAGGTATTACTGATTTTTACGATCTTAATGTAAAACCCGGCACATCACTCACATTGAGTGATCCTTCAACTATTAACAGGCACCTTGCTATTGACTCAGGAATTTTTGTTCTTGGCGATAACCCTGTTCACATTAAGGGGAACCTTATTAATAACGCCAGCTACACTGATGATAATAATCCGGGAAGCGGGATAATTCTGGATGGTTCTGCTCAGCAGCAGATATCAGGAACCGGGGCTTATGCACGATTAACAATCAATAATGCGGCCGGTGCTACACTTGAAAATAGTATTACCCTTTCAGAAGATCTCACGATGACTTCGGGGATCTTTGATATAAAGAAATATCTGCTTACTCTTGGGACGAACAGTTTAATACAGGGTGGTCCTTTCAGCGCTGCGAAGATGATCAGCTCCGATGGCGTCTTCAGTGATGTTGGTCTCAGGAAGTTCTTCAATGCAGGGGCTATTGATTTCCTGTACCCGATTGGTACTTCAGGAAAGTATACTCCGGCACATTTTGTTGCGTCAGCCAGTGCAACAGTCGGATCTTTAAGGGTTAATAATATAAATTCAAGACATCCTGCAGTTCTGGATCCTGCAAAAGTTCTTGATTATTACTGGGAGGTACAGAGTTCAGGGCTTACAGGGTTAACAGGTTCTGTTGAGCTGAATTATTATCAGGAGGATGTGGCAGGGGATGAATCACTGTACCTTGCTGCAAGACTTTCGATACCAGGTTCAACCTGGGCAACGTACCCGGGAGTTGATCAGGCTGTTAATAAAATAACAACAAATTACGCGGCTTCTAATAACCTGAGTGGTGAGTACACCGCAGGTCTTATTGAAGCATTTTATGATGATGTTCCCGAGTTTACTTCAAATAAGAATGGTAACTGGACGGATAAGACAATATGGACACAAACAGGAGGAGATCTCCTGCCTGAATGCCCTGATGGTGGTCCAAACGGTTTTATTGTTAATATAAATCACGTTGTTGATCTCAATGCGGATTATTGCTATGCTTACAGGACTACAATAAATAACAGGCTTAATATACCTGCAACTCATTTTGGGCATAACCTGGGTACTGTATATGGAAGCGGCAGACTTTATCTTGAGAAGGGTGCATTTCCGGCAGGTGTTTTTACCACTTTCCTTGATTGTACCAATAATGCTACAGTTGAATATGGCGGAAACGGGACATATACAATTGTCGCTGACCTGTTTGACAATATTTCGAACATAATCTTCTCAGGTACAGGAACACGTGTATTACCGAACAAAGATCTCACAATCTGTAACAGGCTACTCATTGATGGAAGTACCGGAGTTACATTGGATAATAGCGTATTCAACAAGAAGCTCACTATTCTTGGTACTATCGAAAGAACAGGAACAGGTATCTTCAAGAGCGGTTCCGGAGCTGGTGCTACTGTCACCTTTGCAGGAACGGGATTACAAACGGTTGGAGGAGCAACCAGCCTTGGTAATTTCACAGGTACCAGTGCATTTAATAATCTTGAGATTAATAATTCTTCCGGTTTAAGGATAGATGATGACGGAGGAGGAGCAATTGAAGTTAAAGGTAACCTTCTGCTTACCGAGGGCTTGATTAATACAGGCCCGGGAAGGACTTTAACCATTATCAATTCTGGAATGAACTGTGTCATTCCCGCCGGAGGTAAAGCAACATCATTTATTGACGGACCCCTGACAAAACGAATTAGTCAGTATGATAGCTTCCTTTATCCTGTTGGTATTGACCTTTCGGGTCTCAGGGTTTTAGGAAACAGAATAAGGATATCTTCAACTCAGAGCGGTCCGGACTTATGGACAGTTCAGTATAACCGGCCAAATCACGATGATGACCAGTTTACACCGCCATTGCTGGGAGTTAGCTCGCTGGAGTCCTATACTATAACCTCAGCTGCCGGGAAACAGGCAAAAGTGAGTATCAACTGGTCACCTACGACCGATGTAAATCCTGTCGTTACAGGAGGTATGGGTAATATCAGGGTAGCCTGGTTTGATACAGGAACCGGTAAGTGGGTAGGAGCAACAACAACATCTGCCGGTGATAATAATAACGGGACTGCAACAACTACTGATTTGATGACTTTCACAGGTGTTGATGAATATACTCTTGGCTCAATTACAACTCTTATTCCAAGGGCGCAATTCACGCCTACCGGACCGGTCTGTGGATCTTCCGGAATACCTGTTACTTTTACAGCACTTGGTGCGATACCTTTTAATTACCAGCTTACATATACTGTAAACGGAGCTGCAAGACCCTCAGTCCCTGTGACTCCTGCAGATATGCCGTTCATGCTTGATACTGACGGCGATCCGGGCATTTACCAGTTAACAGGATTTACATATAATAATGGTACTGGAACCGGAGTTGTTGATGCCACAACTGTTACTGTTAATCCTGATCCTACTGTATCTGATGCGGGTGATGATCAGGCACTCTGCGGAACAACTGTTGCTATACTGGACGGGAACGATCCTGCCCCGTTTACAGGTCTATGGAGTATTCAGAGTGGTTCAGGAGGAACAATCCTGACCCCGATGAACCGGGCAAGTCAGTTTAATGGACTGAACGGATCATCTTATACTCTAAGATGGACCATCAGCAGCGGATCATGCACTTCCTTTGATGATGTTGTTATCAGTTTCCCGATTCAACCCGATGCTCCTGTTGCTGCTGGCGCTCAGACATTATGTGGCCCCAGCACAATCGAGGATATCGCGGCTACAGCCCCTGTTGGTTGTAACATCGACTGGTATGGGAATGAATTTGATATTAGTCCTTTGGCTGCAGGAACATCACTGGTTTCCGGTCTGACATATTGGGCTGAGTCAGTGGGTGGTACTTGCAGAAGTCTTAACAGGACTTCCGTTACTATCACAATTAATCCTATTCCTAGTCCGGGACTTGTCGGACCACTTTCTGTATGTATTGGCTCCACCGGCAACAGATATGACACTGAAGCAGGAAAGTCAAATTATGTCTGGACTTTCACAGGTGGAAACAGGACCGCCGGAGGACTCTCAACCGACAGCTTTATAGAAGTCACATGGACCTCTGATCCTGGCACTGTAAGTATTAATTATACTGAGGGTGGATGTACTGCTGCTGCTCCTTCAACTGTAACTGTAACAGTTAAAGATGAGCCTACAATTACACTCGGAACAGATCCCTCAGTCTGTCAGGGATCATTAACGACAAATCTTACATATACTGGAACAACAGGATCCCCTAACAGATATTCACTAGTTTATGATGATCCTGCATTCACAGATAGGATAAATGTTGTTTTAGCTGGTAGTCCTATAGGCCTTAATATTCCTGCAGGTACTCCGGTTGGTGTCTATACAGCTACGCTGACTGTCTGGAATAATGTTGATATGTGTATCAGTGGTAGCTACCCCGTCAGTATTACAGTTACGACACTTCCACAAGGTACCCTTACAGCCAACGGACCGTTCTGCGGCACCGGTGCAGGCATGCTCACCTGGACAGCAACGAGTGGTACAGGTCCATATACAGTGATATACAATGACGGAACAGCCAACCGCACAGCAAACGGAGTTGTGAGTGGGGTACCATTTGCAGTGTTCACCACACCGGTCACCTCAACGACAACCTATACGCTTGTATCGGTAGAAGATGCCACGACATGTATAAGAAGTGCAGGGTTCACAGGAGGCGCAGCCACAATCACCGTCAACCCGCAGCCACAGGGCAGCCTTGCATCCAACGGACCGTTCTGCATCACCGGTGCAGGCATGCTCACCTGGACAGCAACGAGTGGTACAGGTCCGTACACAGTGATATACAATGACGGAACAGCCGACCGTACAGAAAATGGAGTAGTAAGCGGAACACCGTTTGCAGTGTTCACCACACCGGTCACCTCAACGACAACCTATACGCTTGTATCGGTAGAAGATGCCACGACATGTATAAGAAGTGCAGGGTTCACAGGAGGCGCAGCCACAATCACCGTCAACCCGCAGCCACAGGGCAGCCTTGCATCCAACGGACCGTTCTGCATCACCGGTGCAGGCATGCTCACCTGGACAGCAACGAGTGGTACAGGTCCGTACACAGTGATATACAATGACGGAACATACAGCTAATGGACCGTTCTGCGGCACCGGTGCAGGGATGCTCACCTGGACAGCAACGAGTGGTACAGGACCGATACACAGTGATATACAATGACGGAACAGCGGACCGTACAGAGAGTGGAGTAGTAAGCGGAACACCGTTTGCAGTGTTCACCACACCGGTCACCTCAACGACAACCTATACGCTTGTATCTGTAGAAGATGCCACGACATGTATAAGAAGTGCAGGGTTCACGGTAGGCGCAGCCACAATCACCGTCAACCCGCAGCCACAGGGCAGCCTTACATCTAACGGACCGTTCTGCGGCACCGGTGCAGGCATGCTCACCTGGACAGCAACGAGTGGTACAGGTCCGTATACAGTGATCTACAATGATGGAACAGCCGACCGTACAGAGAGTGGAGTAGTAAGCGGAACACCGTTTGCAGTGTTCACCACACCGGTCATCTCAACGACAACCTATACGCTTGTATCGGTAGAAGATGCCACGACATGTATAAGAAGTGCAGGATTCACAGGAGGCGCAGCCACAATCACAGTCAACCCGCAGCCACAGGGCAGCCTTGCATCTAACGGACCGTTCTGCGGCACCGGTGCAGGCATGCTCACCTGGACAGCAACGAGTGGTACAGGACCGTACACAGTGATATACAATGACGGAACAGCGGACCGTACAGAGAGTGGAGTAGTAAGCGGAACACCGTTTGCAGTGTTCACCACACCGGTAACCTCAACGACAACCTATACACTTGTATCGGTAGAAGATGCCACGACATGTATAAGAAGTGCAGGATTCACGGGAGGCGCAGCCACAATCACCGTCAACCCTCAGCCACAGGGCAGCCTTACATCTAACGGACCGTTCTGCGGCACCGGTGCAGGGATGCTCACCTGGACAGCAACGAGTGGTACAGGACCGTACACAGTGATATACAATGATGGAACAGCCGACCGTACAGAGAGTGGAGTAGTAAGCGGAACACCGTTTGCAGTGTTCACCACACCTGTCACCTCAACGACAACCTATACGCTTGTATCTGTAGAAGATGCCACGACATGTATAAGAAGTGCAGGGTTCACGGAGGCGCAGCCACAATCACCGTCAATCCTCAGCCACAGGGCAGCCTTACAGCTAACGGACCGTTCTGCGGCACCGGTGCAGGGATGCTCACCTGGACAGCAACGAGTGGTACAGGTCCGTATACAGTGATATACAATGACGGAACAGCCGACCGTACAGAGAGTGGAGTAGTAAGCGGAACACCGTTTGCAGTGTTCACCACACCGGTCACCTCAACGACAACCTATACGCTTGTATCGGTAGAAGATGCCACGACATGTATAAGAAGTGCAGGGTTCACGGTAGGCGCAGCCACAATCACCGTCAACCCTCAGCCACAGGGCAGCCTTACATCTAACGGACCGTTCTGCGGCGCCGGTGCAGGGATGCTCACCTGGACAGCAACGAGTGGTACAGGTCCATATACAGTGATATACAATGATGGAACAGCCGACCGTACAGAAAATGGAGTAGTAAGCGGAACACCGTTTGCAGTGTTCACCACACCGGTCACCTCAACGACAACCTATACGCTTGTATCTGTAGAAGATGCCACGACATGTATAAGAAGTGCAGGGTTCACGGTAGGCGCAGCCACAATTACCGTCAACCCTCAGCCACAGGGCAGCCTTACATCTAACGGACCGTTCTGCGGCGCCGGGGCAGGGATGCTCACCTGGACAGCAACGAGTGGTACAGGTCCGTATACAGTGATATACAATGATGGAACAGCCGACCGTACAGAAAATGGAGTAGTAAGCGGAACACCGTTTGCAGTGTTCACCACACCGGTCACCTCAACGACAACCTATACACTTGTATCGGTAGAAGATGCCACGACATGTATAAGAAGTGCAGGGTTCACGGTAGGCGCAGCCACAATCACAGTCAACCCGCAGCCACAGGGCAGCCTTACAGCCAACGGACCGTTCTGCGGCACCGGTGCAGGGATGCTCACCTGGACAGCAACGAGTGGTACAGGTCCATATACAGTGATATACAATGATGGAACAGCCGACCGTACAGAAAATGGAGTAGTAAGCGGAACACCGTTTGCAGTGTTCACCACACCTGTCACCTCAACGACAACCTATACGCTTGTATCTGTAGAAGATGCCACGACATGTATAAGAAGTGCAGGATTCACGGTAGGCGCAGCCACAATCACCGTCAACCCTCAGCCACAGGGCAGCCTTACAGCCAACGGACCGTTCTGCGGCACCGGTGCAGGCATGCTCACCTGGACAGCAACGAGTGGTACAGGTCCATATACAGTGATATACAATGACGGAACAGCGGACCGTACAGAGAGTGGAGTAGTAAGCGGAACACCGTTTGCAGTGTTCACCACACCTGTCACCTCAACGACAACCTATACACTTGTATCGGTAGAAGATGCCACGACATGTATAAGAAGTGCAGGGTTCACGGTAGGCGCAGCCACAATAACAGTCAACCCTCTGCCGACCCAACCTGGAGTTTTTACTGACTCAGATGCAACAGTATGCCAGGGTGAAGGTGGTGTATTGTACACAGTTCCGAATGATCTTACTGTAACCTATAGCTGGAGTTACGATGGTGCAGATGCAACAATAAATGGAACCGGGAATTCGGTAACAGTTGACTTTTCCACGACAGCAACATCGGGTACTCTATCAGTGGCAGCGACAAACGGATGCGGAACAAGCACAGCAAGGACTATTGACATCACGGTGAATCCTCTGCCAGCCCAACCTGGAGCATTCACAGCATCAGAGGCATCAGTCTGTCAGGGAGAGAACGGAGTAGAATACACTGTTCCTCTTGATGCAACTGTATCCTATAACTGGAACTATGACGGTACCGGAGCAACTATTAACGGGAGCAGTAATAGCATAACAGTTGATTTCTCGATAACTGCAACAGCCGGAACTCTTTCAGTAACAGCCACAAACGGATGTGGCACAAGTTCTGCAAGGACAATAGATATTACAATCAATCCTCTTCCCGCCCAGCCTGGAGCATTCACAGCATTCACAACACCAGTCTGCCAGGGAGAGAGTGGAGTTATATACACTGTTCCAAATGACCTTGCCGCTTCCGGTTATACATGGTCTTACAGCGGAACAGGTGCCATAATAAATGGTACCACCAATTCTGTAACAGTTGACTTCTCAGCAACAGCAACATCTGGAACATTATCAGTCACAGCCGACAATGGTTGTGGTTCCAGCCTGGCAAGAACAATTGATATCACGGTTAACCCGCAGCCACAGGGGAGCCTTACATCTAACGGACCGTTCTGCGGCACCGGTGCAGGCATGCTCACCTGGACAGCAACGAGTGGTACAGGTCCGTATACAGTGATATACAATGACGGAACAGCCGACCGTACAGCAAATGGAGTAGTAAGCGGAACACCGTTTGCAGTGTTCACCACACCGGTCACCTCAACGACAACCTATACGCTGGTATCTGTAGAAGATGCCACGACATGTATAAGAAGTGCAGGGTTCACGGAGGCGCAGCCACAATCACCGTCAATCCTCAGCCACAGGGCAGCCTTACAGCTAACGGACCGTTCTGCGGCACCGGTGCAGGGATGCTCACCTGGACAGCAACGAGTGGTACAGGTCCGTATACAGTGATATACAATGATGGAACAGCCGACCGTACAGAAAATGGAGTAGTAAGCGGAACACCGTTTGCAGTGTTCACCACACCGGTCACCTCAACGACAACCTATACGCTTGTATCTGTAGAAGATGCCACGACATGTATAAGAAGTGCAGGGTTCACGGTAGGCGCAGCCACAATCACCGTCAACCCTCAGCCACAGGGCAGCCTTACAGCTAACGGACCGTTCTGCGGCACCGGTGCAGGCATGCTCACCTGGACAGCAACGAGTGGTACAGGACCATATACAGTGATATACAATGATGGAACAGCCGACCGTACAGAAAATGGAGTAGTAAGCGGAACACCGTTTGCAGTGTTCACCACACCGGTCACCTCAACGACAACCTATACGCTTGTATCGGTAGAAGATGCCACGACATGTATAAGAAGTGCAGGGTTCACGGTAGGCGCAGCCACAATCACCGTCAACCCTCAGCCACAGGGCAGCCTTACATCTAACGGACCGTTCTGCGGCACCGGTGCAGGCATGCTCACCTGGACAGCAACGAGTGGTACAGGTCCGTATACAGTGATATACAATGACGGAACAGCCGACCGTACAGAAAATGGAGTAGTAAGCGGAACACCGTTTGCAGTGTTCACCACACCTGTCACCTCAACGACAACCTATACGCTTGTATCGGTAGAAGATGCCACGACATGTATAAGAAGTGCAGGATTCACGGTAGGCGCAGCCACAATCACCGTCAACCCTCAGCCACAGGGCAGCCTTACATCTAACGGACCGTTCTGCGGCACCGGTGCAGGCATGCTCACCTGGACAGCAACGAGTGGTACAGGTCCGTATACAGTGATATACAATGATGGAACAGCCGACCGTACAGAGAGTGGAGTAGTAAGCGGAACACCGTTTGCAGTGTTCACCACACCGGTCACCTCAACGACAACCTATACGCTTGTATCGGTAGAAGATGCCACGACATGTATAAGAAGTGCAGGATTCACAGGAGGCGCAGCCACAATCACCGTCAACCCGCAGCCACAGGGCAGCCTTACATCTAACGGACCGTTCTGCGGCACCGGTGCAGGCATGCTCACCTGGACAGCAACGAGTGGTACAGGTCCGTATACAGTGATATACAATGACGGAACAGCCGACCGTACAGAGAGTGGAGTAGTAAGCGGAACACCGTTTGCAGTGTTCACCACACCGGTAACCTCAACGACAACCTATACGCTTGTATCTGTAGAAGATGCCACGACATGTATAAGAAGTGCAGGGTTCACGGTAGGCGCAGCCACAATCACCGTCAACCCTCAGCCACAGGGCAGCCTTACATCTAACGGACCGTTCTGCGGCGCCGGTGCAGGGATGCTCACCTGGACAGCAACGAGTGGTACAGGACCATATACAGTGATATACAATGATGGAACAGCCGACCGTACAGAAAATGGAGTAGTAAGCGGAACACCGTTTGCAGTGTTCACCACACCGGTCACCTCAACGACAACCTATACGCTTGTATCTGTAGAAGATGCCACGACATGTATAAGAAGTGCAGGGTTCACGGTAGGCGCAGCCACAATTACCGTCAACCCTCAGCCACAGGGCAGCCTTACATCTAACGGACCGTTCTGCGGCGCCGGGGCAGGGATGCTCACCTGGACAGCAACGAGTGGTACAGGTCCGTATACAGTGATATACAATGATGGAACAGCCGACCGTACAGAAAATGGAGTAGTAAGCGGAACACCGTTTGCAGTGTTCACCACACCGGTCACCTCAACGACAACCTATACGCTTGTATCTGTAGAAGATGCCACGACATGTATAAGAAGTGCAGGGTTCACGGTAGGCGCAGCCACAATCACCGTCAACCCTCAGCCACAGGGCAGCCTTACATCTAACGGACCGTTCTGCGGCGCCGGGGCAGGGATGCTCACCTGGACAGCAACGAGTGGTACAGGTCCATATACAGTGATATACAATGATGGAACAGCCGACCGTACAGAAAATGGAGTAGTAAGCGGAACACCGTTTGCAGTGTTCACCACACCGGTCACCTCAACGACAACCTATACGCTTGTATCGGTAGAAGATGCCACGACATGTATAAGAAGTGCAGGATTCACGGTAGGCGCAGCCACAATCACCGTCAACCCTCAGCCACAGGGCAGCCTTACAGCTAACGGACCGTTCTGCGGCACCGGTGCAGGCATGCTCACCTGGACAGCAACGAGTGGTACAGGTCCATATACAGTGATATACAATGATGGAACAGCGGACCGTACAGAGAGTGGAGTAGTAAGCGGAACACCGTTTGCAGTGTTCACCACACCTGTCACCTCAACGACAACCTATACACTTGTATCGGTAGAAGATGCCACGACATGTATAAGAAGTGCAGGGTTCACGGTAGGCGCAGCCACAATAACAGTCAACCCTCTGCCGACCCAACCTGGAGTTTTTACTGACTCAGATGCAACAGTATGCCAGGGTGAAGGTGGTGTATTGTACACAGTTCCGAATGATCTTACTGTAACCTATAGCTGGAGTTACGATGGTGCAGATGCAACAATAAATGGAACCGGGAATTCGGTAACAGTTGACTTTTCCACGACAGCAACATCGGGTACTCTATCAGTGGAAGCGACCAACGGATGCGGAACAAGTGCAGCAAGGACTATTGACATCACGGTGAATCCTCTGCCAGCCCAACCTGGAGCATTCACAGCATCAGAGGCATCAGTCTGTCAGGGAGAGAACGGAGTAGAATACACTGTTCCTCTTGATGCAACTGTATCCTATAACTGGAACTATGACGGTACCGGAGCAACTATTAACGGGAGCAGTAATAGCATAACAGTTGATTTCTCGATAACTGCAACAGCCGGAACTCTTTCAGTAACAGCCACAAACGGATGTGGCACAAGTTCTGCAAGGACAATAGATATTACAATCAATCCTCTTCCCGCCCAGCCTGGAGCATTCACAGCATTCACAACACCAGTCTGCCAGGGAGAGAGTGGAGTTATATACACTGTTCCAAATGACCTTGCCGCTTCCGGTTATACATGGTCTTACAGCGGAACAGGTGCCATAATAAATGGTACCACCAATTCTGTAACAGTTGACTTCTCAGCAACAGCAACATCTGGAACATTATCAGTCACAGCCGACAATGGTTGTGGTTCCAGCCTGGCAAGAACAATTGATATCACGGTTAACCCGCAGCCACAGGGGAGCCTTACATCTAACGGACCGTTCTGCGGCACCGGTGCAGGCATGCTCACCTGGACAGCAACAAGTGGTACAGGTCCGTATACAGTGATATACAATGACGGAACAGCCGACCGTACAGAAAATGGAGTAGTAAGCGGAACACCGTTTGCAGTGTTCACCACACCTGTAACCTCAACAACAACCTATACGCTGGTATCTGTAGAAGATGCCACGACATGTATAAGAAGTGCAGGATTCACAGGAGGCGCAGCCACAATCACCGTCAATCCTCAGCCACAGGGCAGCCTTACAGCTAACGGACCGTTCTGCGGCACCGGTGCAGGGATGCTCACCTGGACAGCAACGAGTGGTACAGGACCGTACACAGTGATATACAATGATGGAACAGCCGACCGTACAGCGAGTGGAGTAGTAAGCGGAACACCGTTTGCAGTGTTCACCACACCGGTCACCTCAACGACAACCTATACGCTTGTATCTGTAGAAGATGCCACCACATGCATGAGAAATGCAGGATTCACAGGTGGTACAACCACTATAACTGTAAATCAGGAGGTTCAGGGTAGTCTTACATCCAACGGACCGTTCTGCGGCACCGGTGCAGGCATGCTCACCTGGACAGCAACAAGTGGTACAGGACCGTATACAGTGATATACAATGACGGTACAGCTGATCGCACAGAGAGTGGAGTAGTAAGCGGGACACCATTTGCAGTGTTCACCACACCAGTCGGTTCAACGACAACATACACGCTGATATCTGTATCAGATGCCGGATCTTGCTCCAGGAATGCGGGGTTCACGGGAGGCACAGCTACAATCACAGTGAACCCGCAGCCACAGGGCAGCCTTACAGCCAACGGACCGTTCTGCATCACAGGGGCAGGCATGCTTACCTGGACAGCTACCTCGGGTACAGGACCATTTACAGTTGTATACAATGATGGTACAGCCGATCGTACAGAAAATGGAGTGGTAAGCGGAACCCCATTTGCAGTGTTTACAACGCCTGTTGCCTCAACGACAACCTATACACTGGTGTCAGTAACAGATGAGACCACCACATGCATTAGAAATGCGGGATTCACCGGAAATACAGCCACTATCACGGTAAACACAGTACCAACAGTCACAATAACAGATCCCGTTCCAATATGTGCCCCATTGACGGTTGATCTCACAGCACCAGCAGTAACTTCGGGCAGCACTGCAGGTCTTACCTATACATACTGGACTGATGCATCAGCTACAATCGTCCTTACAGGTGAGACTGCAGTAGGAGTGACGGGAACGTATTATATAAAAGGCACAGATCCTGCAACAACATGTTATTCCATGCAGCCTGTAGCAGTAATAATTAATGCTTTACCAACAGTTACAATAACTAATCCGGCATCTGTATGTGATCCATCAACAGTAGATCTTACAGCAGGTGCGGTAACCTTAGGCAGCACTGCAGGTCTTACCTATACATATTGGACCGATGCAGCAGCGACCATTGCTCTTGCAGGAGAATCTGCCGTTGCTGTTTCCGGGACATATTACATCAAGGGAACTGATCCAGTAACTTCTTGTTTCTCGATCCAGCCTGTTACTGTCACAATCAATCCTCTGCTACCTGTAAGTGTATCAATTACAGCGAACAGCAATCCTGTTTGTTCCGGTGCAACTATCCAGTTTACAGCTACTCCAACTAATCAAGGTACTTCTCCTTTATACCAGTGGTTCAATGGAGCTACTCCTGTTGGCACAAATAGTTCCACATATTCCTATGTCCCGGCTGATGGGGAAAGTATAACTGTAATGCTTACATCGAGTGAAACTTGCCAGAGTGGAGGACCGGCTACGTCGAATATAATCACAACTGATGTGAATCCGGTAATTAACGTTTCAGCAGTACCCACACACATTCTTTGCAATGGGGCTTCCACAGGCGAGATAAGCATCACAGTTACCGGAGGTACTGCTCCATATTCATTTGCCTGGACGGGTACCGTAGTTAATCCGACTTCTGAAGATCAAACCGGGCTTACAGCAAGTAATTACTCCGTAACAGTTACTGACGCTTCATCATGTAGTGTTTCAGCAAATTCTGTAATTAATCAGCCAACAGCTGTGACAGGTTCAGTAGTGTCACAGAATAACATTATTGTATATGGAGAGACTAATGGCAGTGTTGAAGTGGCAGGATCCGGAGGAACACAACCTTACCAATACAGTTTAGGGTCTGGTGCATTCCAGCCATCCGGTTCATTCGGCACACTTAGCGCTGGCGATTACACAATAACAATACAGGATGCAAATATGTGTACCAGCCAGGTTTCAGTAACTATAACTCAACCATCGGGACCCCTTTCAGGAAGTGTCACAAATCAGACTGCTGTCACCTGTTTCGGCACAAGCACCGGCACCGTTACAGTTGCTGGTTCTGGAGGTTTGGCACCGTATATATATTCTTTAGATGGAACCAGCTGGCAGGCATCAGGACTTTTCGAGACACTTGCAAGAGGTACTTATACCGTTATAGTTAAAGATGCTGCAAATACTACTGTTAATGTTCCGGTAACAATCTTCTCACCGACAGAGCCGGTAGGTGCAATAATAAGCGCAAAGAGTCCGGTCCTGTGCTTTGGAGGAAATACAGGTAGTACAACGATAAGCGGAACAGGAGGAATAGCGCCTTACAGGTATCGTATTGACGGTGGTGATTATCAGACCTCAGATTCGTTTGGTAATCTTATTGCCGGAACTCATACAGTGACTGTGATTGATACCAAACTCTGTACATTCAATATAGATGTAGTAATTGAAGAGCCTACACGCTTAACAGGCAGTATAACAACTCTGAACAATGTCAGTTGTTACGGGGCTGGAGATGCTGAAGTTACCGCTGCAGGATCCGGTGGAGTGAATCCTTATGAATTCAGTTTCAATGGAGGAACATACCAGGCATCAGGTGGTTTCACCGGACTTTTACCTGGAAATCATTCAATTACAATCAGGGATGCTAACCAATGTACAGTAAATGTTCCTGTTATCGTAACAGAACCCGATGCTCTTGTGATAACATCGACCGTGACCGATATTTTATGCCCTGATGATCCAAGTGGCTCAATCAGTCTTACTATAACTGGCGGAACTCAACCATACAATGTTATCTGGGCGGATGGAGTTACCGGAGCTAACAGGACAGGAATCACTGATAGTGAATACAGTGCTGTTGTAACAGATCAGAATGGCTGCGCAGGATCACTGACCTCTACAGTTGGAGTGATCGGATCAGAAGATTGTCTTGAGATACCTGAGATTATCACCCCGAATGGTGATGGTTATAATGACACATGGAAGATCCGGAACATTGATATGTTCCCTGATGCCGAAGTTGTGGTCTTTAACAGGTGGGGAAAAAAGGTGTTCGAATCGAGAAACGTACTTGCTGATCAATGGGATGGAACGGTCAAGGGGGAACCACTGCCAACTGATTCGTATCATTACATTCTTGATCTTAATAATGGATCAAAAGCAAAAACCGGAATAATTAGTATTATTAAATAGTAATATTGAAGACGATATAATATGAGATATATAAGGAAGTTACTGCCGGCAGCAATCTTCTGTATCATATCTGGCACAGTGTTCTCACAACAAGTGCCAATGTACAGCCAATATATTATGAACGGGTTTCTTGTAAATCCCTCATTTGCCGGCCGTGATGGTTATACGTCGATTAATCTCACGGTGAGGCAACAATGGTTGGGAATGGATGGCGCGCCTGGAACATTTGCGGCCAGCTTTCAGACACGTTTATTGAGGAATAGTTATATTTCGAAGTCAACTTCAGTCAGGAAGAATATAGTAAAACCAACACGCGGCAGCAAGGTTGGTCTTGGCGGTTATGTTTTCAATGATCAGAATGGGGCAATGCGAAGAACGGGTTTTCATGGCGCCTATGCATATCATATCCAGATGGGCCAGACAGGAGGTTATCCTAATGATCTTGCCCTTGGATTGTCACTCTCAGCATACCAGTTCTCGGTCAATACTGAAGGTAGAATATATGACCCGGATGATCCATTGCTCAATACATACGACAGGAGGGTCTTTATACCTGATTTCAATTTTGGCGCAAGTTTCACAACCGCACGGTACTATGCAGGTATAGCAATGACCAACCTTTTCAGGGGTGGCCTGTTTTTTGCCGATTCTGCAAATAGTAAAACAGAGCTGGGTAATTTCTATATCACAGGAGGGATGAAATTCCCGATCACGGCGGATTGGGTTTTGGAGCCTGCAGCTTATATCCGGGCGTCTGATATGCTGTTCAAATCACTTCAGATGGACCTCACTGCAAGGATGTTCTATAAGGAAGACTACTGGGCCGGGCTTTCATTCCGGACCGCCAATGCAATAATATTAATGGGAGGATTAAAATATGACAGATTCTATTTCGCGTATGCCAGTGATTTTGCTCTTACCGACATAAGAAAAGCGCGTACACTCGGGACTCACGAGATAACACTTGCTGTCAAATTTGGTGAAAGCGCAAGAAGGTACAGGTGGATCACACCTTTCTGATTTTTTTTCAACTATCAGTGAAATACTCAGATAATTGATGATTGATAGTAAAATGAGTCATCCTAAAGAGAGTCATCTTACTCATATACACTTTTATGATGAGGTTTCTATTATTTTTCAGCCTGATAATTACTGTTGTTTCACCTTGTAATTGCCAGAAAACCGGGCAACCGGGACTACAACTCATGTTCTGGAATGTCGAAAATGCATTTGATATTTTCGATGATCCTGATACTGATGATGACGACTTCTTACCTCAGGGCAGGATGAGATGGAATCGGCAACGTTACTGGAAAAAAATCAACGATATATATAAAACAATCATTGCAGCAGGAGAGTGGTCGCCTCCTGACCTGGTAGCTTTCTGTGAAGTTGAAAACAGAAGAGTTCTGGATGATCTTGTTAAAAACACAAATCTTTCGAGATATGATTATGAAATTATTCATGAAGATTCTCCTGATGAGAGGGGCATTGACGTCTGCCTGATTTACAGGAAAGAGCGGGTAAACTTAATCTCTCATGAATATATTGTTCCTGACGGTGTAAACCGTAGTGATCTGGGTTCCAGGACTATCCTTTATGCAGGATTTCAGGCAGTTCATGATACAATTCACCTCTTTTTTAATCACTGGCCATCTAAGAAAGGCGGAGTTTTGGCCGGCGCCGATTTACGTATGCAGATTGCCTCTACGGTCGGTAGAAAGGCCGATTCGATACTCAGTTCAAAGGAAGGGAGGGCAAAAATAATCATAGCTGGTGATTTCAATTGTACACCCGGAGACAGGGAAATTAATGTTATTACCACAAATGCTGTTCATCATTTTGTGAATCTTACACAATCTGAAGGTAATGGTGAAAAAGGAACTTACAGGTTCAGGGGAATTTGGGAGATACTCGATCAGGTAATCGTATCAGAATATTTCATTAAGAGTAAAGAAGGGCTCAGTGTAAACCGGAAATCTGTAAGGATATTTGATCCTGATTTCCTTCTTACAAATGATCCAAATTATCCTGGGCTGTCGCCGTACTCAATGTACCGCGGCTTACGCTACCAGGGAGGTGTCAGCGATCATCTTCCTCTTGTTGTTGACTGTTGGGTACCGAATCAGGTTCTGCAGGATGAAGTCCCAATTCCATCCCCTTTTTAATCATAAGTTCACGTGCAGCTTTGTATTCGTTTGGGATTAACCCGTCAAGAATTGCTTCACGGATTGCATTTTTTATTATGCCTACTTTTTTGCCGGGGTTTATTCCGAATGTCCTGATGATTTCTCCTCCGTCGACCGGTGGTTGAAAATTCCTGACTGCATCTTTTTCCTCGATCTCCTTCAGCTTATACCTTACAAGCCTGAAATTCTCAAGATGTTTTGACTTTTTAGTTTCATTTTTTGAGGTGATATCGGCCTCACACAATAACATCAGATCATCGATATCGTCTCCAGCCTCAAAAAGAAGTCTCCTTACAGCTGAATCAGTAACAACTTCCTGTGAGAGTGCAATGGGTCTCAGATGAAGATCGACTATCTTCTGTACATATTTCATCCTGTCATTAAGAGGAAGACGCATTCTTTTAAAAATATCCGGTACCATTTTTGCCCCGAGATATTCATGACCGTGGAAAGACCATCCGGTTTCAGGGATGTATTTTTTGGTAGCAGGCTTGGCAATATCATGAAGAAGCGCAGCCCATCGGAGCCAGAGATTATCTGACTTTTTGCTTATATTGTCGAGCACCTTTACCGAATGGATAAAATTATCTTTATGGGCTTTCCCCTCCTTCTTTTCGACTCCTTTCAGATTATCCAGTTCAGGAAAGATCAATCTGAGCAGTCCTGATTTCTCGAGAAGTATAATACCTTTTGAGGGATGTTCGCTCATAATGATCTTGTTCAGCTCAGTAACTATTCTTTCCTTAGATACAATACTGATCCTTTCGGCATTCCTGATTATTGAATTGAATGTCGCTTCTTCAATATTGAAATTAAGCTGAGTAGCGAAACGGACAGCCCTCATCATTCTCAATGGATCATCAGTGAAAGTGCGATCAGGATCCAGCGGAGTCCTTATGATCTTGTTCTTAATATCCTCCATTCCGCCGAATGGATCAAGAAATTTACCGAATGTGTTGGCATTGATACTTATGGCTAGTGTATTGATAGTGAAGTCTCTCCGTTCCAGATCGTCCTGCAATGTTCCATTTTCCACAACAGGTTTTCTCGATCCCCTGCTATAAGATTCCTTCCTTGCACCAACAAACTCAATTTCGTATTCATCGAAACGGAACATAGCAGTTCCGAAATTCCTGAACGTGCATACCTTAATCTTTTTATCGATGTTTTTCGCTATCTTTTTTGCTATTTCGATCCCGTTCCCAATGACAACAATATCAATATCTTTTTCAGAATGATTTCTTTTAAGGATACAATCGCGCACCCAACCACCAATAACAAAAGCCTCAATGTTTTCTGAGGTAATACT
The DNA here is from genome assembly GCA_963744745.1 of uncultured Bacteroidota bacterium. Lineage (GTDB taxonomy): Bacteria > Bacteroidota > Bacteroidia > Bacteroidales > VadinHA17 > LD21. Next base: position 459,762 of record CAVUVD010000019.1, read on the forward strand.
CCGGCTCAGAAGATCAAATATTCTATCATCAAGGCATCTAATCATCAGAAATAACTTTAGGAGTGACAAAGTTAAGATTAATAGTTAATTTCAGACAGGCCGCAAACAGTTGATGCGGTCACTTTTAAACATTAGCCGTTATATAGTGTTTATACCATAAAAAACTTCAATGGTAGAACGGATTACAAAAAAGACCTTTCTGGATAAAATTTTTAACTACGAGAAGAGTACCGAATGGAAATTTCAGGGAGACAAACCATGTATAATAGATTTTTATGCTGACTGGTGTGGTCCGTGCAAAATGGTTTCTCCTGTTCTTGACGAACTGGCCAGGGATTATACAGGAAAGCTTGATATTTATAAAGTTGATACTGAAGAAGAAACAGAGCTTGCTTCCGCATTCGGAATAAGGAGCATCCCTTCAATATTATTCATTCCACTTGAGGGTCAGCCCCAGATGGCGATGGGAGCATTGCCAAAAGAAATATTTGAAAAAGCCTTCAAAGATGTACTTGGTGTAGAAAAATAGGCTGTTCGTCAAAAAAAACCAGCAGTTGAAAAGAATTCACATCGAAATCGAAACAAAAATTCAGCTCTTTGCGTTTAACTATATAGAAGGTAGTAACAAATAGTTACAGATTTTTTTTCATGGATTTAGGTTTAGGGTAGTAAAGGAGTAGATCAGGACTGCGGTCCTGATTTACTTTTTATGATAAGTCCCTGAAAAGACTGTTAATTTCCTCTTCGGTGGTTTTGAGTTTTTTCTGGCATTGTCTGATAAGGTCGGTAGCTGTTTTGACTTCATCCGACAATTTGTCTAAATCCAGTTCCCCTGACTCGATGTTCCTGATGATCTCTTCAATTTTAGACATCGCTTCATTGAAAGAAAATTCTTTTTTATTCATATCAGAAGGTGTTAGTTTATATCATTTCAGACGGATTCTCATCTGATTCATCATTCTCAATAATACTGCTTTTAACCATTCCATTAATAAACCTGGTGTCAATGGTATCACCGGGAGTAAGAAGATCTTTTGTCTTTATCACACTCCCATTAAGATAAGTCATTGTAAAGCCTCTTCTCAGAACGTTTTCAGGATTAAGCAATTCTATGTTTTTTTCAAATAATTCAAGGTTTGAGGTTTTTTTCTGAATCATTCTGTTTGTTCCGGCTTTCAATGTAAGACCATACTTCTCCAAAGATGCTTTTTTCCCCGAAAAGAACGTATTAATTCCTGCAATCAGCCTTGATGTCTGCTTTACAGGAACATGACCTGTGGTTCTGATATATTCACCTCCGAGGCTGACAATTCTTAAAATACTTTCTGACAAATGGTCCCTGATTCCGGAGAGCAGTACCCTTGAAAGTGGGAGCAACCTTGCGCCTGAAGTTCCAAGCCGTGTACTGTTTTTTTCTATAATGTTCCGGGTTCTTTCCCTGATCTCCGACAGCATTTCATCAAGCCTGTTCTCTATCACTGCCATATGATTTATAATGAAATCCGCAACTGCTGTAGGAGTTTTTAACGCCTCACTGGCGACCATGTCAGCAACCGACATATCCTTCTCATGTCCGATACCGGTAAGAACCGGCAGCGGGAACTGTGTTATGTGGTACGCTATGTTGTAGTTATCGAACCAGCTCAGATCCACCTGTGATCCTCCTCCTCTGATTATGACTGCGATATCAAAATATTCCTGGTTTACAGCTATCCTGTTGAGTGCATTTATTATTCCCTGCTCGGTATCACTTCCCTGCACGGGGCTTTCGAATAAATGTGTGTAGAAGATATATCCCTGGTCATTGCTTGTCAGCTGATTCATAAAATCAGTGTACCCTGCAGCTGAAGAGGACGAAATGACAGCTATTCTCTGCATCGAGAAAGGCAGGCCCAGTTCTTTATTCATTGAAAACACACCTTCCTGTTCGAGCTGATTTATTATCAGCTGGCGCTTCATTGCATGCTCCCCGACAGTATAAGCAGGATCAATATCACAGATCACCAGGCTAAGGCCATAAAGCTCATGGTATTCAATCTTGACCCGGACAAGAACTTTCAGGCCTTCATGGAGAGACTCTCCGGTCACATTCCTGAAATATGAAGCAAGAAAACCATAACGCCTGCACCAGATGATCGCCTTTACACGAGCCCTGATGTTCTTATCATCCTTATGTTTTTCTATTAATTCAAGATAACAATGACCGGCATAGTTCTCTTTTAATTCGGAAATTTCTGCAATGACCCAATACATTTCCGGAAGGGATATATAAAGAGAGTCCCTTATAAGCAGCTGTAATTCGGAAAGGGTCATTTTTTCAGACATCTATTCTCTGATTTTCAGGACTTTCCCGGTATGTGTACCCGATTCATTCATTAATTTGATGATATACATACCCTGTTCACGGTTCTGAAGCACATCAATTGTGATTATTCTGCCGGTGAATGATGGGAAAAGATTTCTATAAACGAGCTTCCCGGTAATTGTGAAAATTTCGAGTGTGAAGGTACCCGGGATATCTTTGAATATAATATCAAATTTACCGGTTGTTGGATTTGGATGAACTGATATCCCTTCAGCTGGTATGACCGGGAATTGGTTCTGAAGTCTCTGAAGGACAACGTGCATATCAGGAATGCCATAGCCATAAAGAGGATCAGGGTTTGTAAACCTGTCAGATCCTTCATGTAGCGCTTTTATAATGGCATAGTTAGTAGCCTGCGGTACTGCCTGTATCAGGCAGGCTGTCATGCCGCTGATAACCGGGCAGGAGAATGAAGTGCCGTTCGCCCTGGAAATATACCCCACAATTGACTGAAGAGGAACCTGCACCCCCATTGCTGAAACATCAGGTTTGATTCTGCCATCGGCAGCCGGACCTAATGATGAAAATGCAGAGATATTTTTGTTCTCATCAACTGCTCCGACAGCAACAACACTATCACCATCGGAAGGACAGATTATTTTCTGCCAGGTGTTGTCCCGTTCGTTTCCTGCACTGTTAATGACAAGTATCCCTTTTGAAGCGGCTATATCTGCAGCTCTTGTTACAAATGCGGTATTCCCGTCCAGGTCCTGATGCTTGTAATCCATTGAAGGATCATCGAATTGATAATATCCAAGTGATGAAGAAATTATATCTGCCCCTGCACTGTCGGCATATTCTGCCCCTGCGACCCAGAAATCCTCCTCACAGGGAAATTCTGAATCCACATCCTCAGTCTTTAAAAGGATGTATTTTGCAGAAGGAGCTGTACCTGCAATGTAACCTGGCATCGTACCCGCAAGAATTGACAAGACCGCAGTTCCATGATTATTTGAGCTATATACAGAACTTGTATTATTGATAAAACTCCTTGTTGAAATTATACCATTCCTTGATCTAAGGCTATTTAGTGATTCAATTTTATCGGCGGAGCTGAATCCACCATCAAGCACTGCTATAATCACATTTTCTCCTTTATAACCGGAACTATGCAGTGACTGACCGTTCAACATCGTTAAAGGTCTGTCGAAGGGAGCCTGGTATATCTGTGAAGTCTTAAGATCAAGTTTGTTTCTGAATCGGCTTTTGACTCCGGGTGTTTTCACAATCCTGGCTTCCGATACAAATGCCAGGTTTGTTATACTGCCTAGTTCGGGAGTGCCTGTAACTTTAAAGAGGGCTGTATTCATCCACCTTGAGGTGCAATGTTGCCTGAATCCTAAAGATTTAATCGCTGAAAGATATGTCTCATTAACCGGAAGATCTCTGTTGTCGAGAGAATTCAATCCTGCTTTTTGTCTTCTCGCAATTGCCTTTTCTGAAAACAGATCAGCGGCATTATAGACAGGATGATCTCCTTTGTCTCTGAAGTAAACCCTTATAAAATACTCCTGTCCTGAGATTTCGGCTGCAAGCGGAAATAAAAGGATAAATGCAAGAATGCACAACCTGTAGGATCGAATGGAAGTTTTCATTACCACATTTCGCCGGTTAATTCAGGATCAGGAATTTTGCCTTTTTGTTTTTCGAGTGAATCGATGTAATTTGAAGCATCAGCATCCATTTGACGGTTATCCGGAACACCCCTGACATACTGTAGGTTGTACCTTACTGAACCATCTTCATTAAATACTGTCCAGGAACCATCGCGTACATCATCCTTATAATTTCCGGAATACATTTTGTTACCGTTTTCAAACCATGCCTCAAAAGGCCCATTCAGCTTTCCTTTTGTATAAGCTGATTTTGTGTAAGGGGCACCATTCTCATAGAATTGTTCACGATTTCCATGTTTCACATCATTGCTATACATCGTGCGGTCTCCAACGGTACTGTCAGGATAGTAACTCAGGGAAATTCCATTCCTGCGATCGGCTTCGAATAATTGTTCGCACACAAGATAACCCTTATCGGGGGAGAAGAACTGCCATTTTCCTTCCTTTTTCTGATCGATATATTTACCCTTTGAAGCAACTTTACCATCCTGGTAAAATAATGTAGCATCAGCCTCTCTTCCGTCATCACTGAATACAAGAACTGATTTCAGTTTTCCGTTTTCGTAAAATCTTCTGAATTCTCCTACAGGATGGCCGTCTTTGAATACCCCGTCATACATTTTTGTGCCGTCGGGATAATTCCTGATCCAATGCCCTTGTTTCAGGCCGTTCCTGTCGGTCTGATTCAACTGGGCATCAACCTTGTAACAGGAGATAATGAAAAGCAGAAGGATTGCTATTCTTTTCAGATACATTTAGTCTACAATTGAACACAAAAATACAAAAAAAAGAGGTTGGATTAATCCAACCTCAATTCTGGTTGAAAGCAGTATTACTTAACTTCTTCGAAATCCACATCTGTGACTTCATCATTACCTGATTTTCCGGTTCCCGGTCCGGGTTGTCCCTGACCGCCTGCTTGTGATGACTGCTGTCCTGAAGCCTGGGTGTTCCTGTACATCTCTTCAGATGCTGTTTGCCAGACTGAATTTAGTTCAGCAAGAGCAGAATCAATGGAATTGATATCCTGTGACTTATGGGCTTCCTTGAGTTTTCCAAGGGCTGCTTCAATAGAAGATTTCTTATCAGCGGGGATTTTGTCACCGAATTCTTTGAGCTGCTTTTCAGTTGTGAATATCATACTATCGGCAGCGTTTATTTTTTCAACTCTTTCCCTTGCTTTTTTATCGGCTTCCTCGTTTGCTTTTGCCTCATCTCTCATTCTCCTGATTTCAGAGTCGCTCAATCCTGAAGATGCTTCAATTCTGATTCTCTGTTCTTTTCCTGTGCCCCTGTCTTTTGCAGCAACATGCAGGATACCGTTTGCATCGATATCGAAAGTTACCTCAATCTGCGGCACGCCTCTGGGGGCTGGTGGTATTCCATCGAGATGGAACCGGCCGATCGTTTTGTTTCCTGCAGCCATAGGCCTTTCACCTTGTAAAACATGGATTTCAACTGAAGGCTGGGTGTCGGCAGCAGTGGTAAATACCTCTGTTTTCTTGGTAGGAATTGTGGTGTTTGCTTCAATGAGTCTGGTCATTACACCTCCCATTGTTTCAATACCCAGTGAAAGAGGTGTTACATCGAGCAGAAGTACGTCCTTTACTTCACCGGTCAGCACACCACCCTGGATAGCAGCGCCAACAGCAACAACCTCATCCGGGTTGACACCTTTGGAAGGAACACGACCAAAGAATTTTTCGACAAGCTGCTGGATTGCCGGGATACGTGTTGAACCACCAACAAGCAAAACCTCATCTATATCGCTCACTGACAGACCTGAATCCCTCAGTGCAAGCTTACATGGTTCGATACAAGCCTGTATAAGTTTATCACAGATTTTTTCAAAATGAGCTCTTGTCAGAGTTTTTACAAGGTGTTTTGGAATTCCGTCCACAGGCATGATGTATGGAAGATTTATTTCAGTCTGTGTTGAGCTGGAAAGTTCTATCTTGGCTTTTTCGGCTAGCCTCCTTGAGACGCTGCAGAGCCATAGGATCTTTTCTGAGATCAACGCCTTCCTCCCTGAGGAATTCTTCTGCAAGCCAGTCAATTATCATATGATCGAAGTCGTCACCTCCAAGGTGAGTGTCTCCATTGGTTGATTTTACTTCAAATACACCGTCGCCAAGTTCAAGTATTGATATATCGAAGGTTCCTCCTCCGAGGTCGAATACAGCTATCTTGAGATCTTTGTTTTTCTTGTCGAGACCATAAGCCAGAGAAGCCGCAGTAGGTTCATTAATTATCCTCTTTACATTAAGACCTGCAATTTCTCCTGCTTCCTTAGTGGCCTGGCGCTGAGAATCGCTGAAATATGCCGGGACTGTAATCACGGCTTCGGTAACCTCCTGACCTAGGTAATCTTCGGCTGTTTTTTTCATTTTCTGAAGGATCATGGCAGAAATCTCCTGGGGCGAATACATTCTGTCATTTATCTTTACCCTCGGTGTATTATTGTCCCCTTTCGCAACATTGTAGGTAACTCTTTTTATTTCTTTCTGCACCTTATCATATGTTTCACCCATGAACCTTTTGATTGAATAGACGGTATTTCTGGCATTGGTTATGGCCTGCCGTTTCGCAGGGTCACCAACTTTTCGTTCACCGTTATCAATAAAAGCAACGATGGATGGAGTTGTTCTTTTACCCTCACTGTTAGGGATGACGACTGGCTCGTTACCCTCCATAACTGCTACACATGAATTGGTCGTTCCCAGATCGATTCCAATAATTTTTCCCATGATTTTATATTTTAAAAAATTTTCATTTTCATTCTGGTTAATCAATCATTATGCCATTAAATCAAATCTGGCAATTCAGGTAATTATGACATTTGAGAGAGGCCGTCCAACTTTGTTTAATCTTAAATGAATGACAAAAAGACAGTATAATCTTAGCTCCTGACAGTCATCAGAATTTCATGTTACGGAACTATTGAGTAACTTTGTAAGACACAATCTTTGATAATCATGTCCGTACATCAGTCTGTTAAACGTGTGACAACCCATGTCCTTCACGAAATGAAGCTCAAAGGGGAGAAGATAGCAATGCTGACTGCCTATGACTACTCAATTGCCCGGATACTTGATGAAGCAGGAATTGATGTCATTCTTGTTGGAGATTCGGCATCAAATGTAATGGCCGGGTATGATACGACCCTGCCAATTACTCTCGATAATATGATTTATCATGCTGCATCTGTTGTACGTGCTGTCAAGAGAGCGCTTGTTGTGGTTGATCTACCTTTTGGCACATACCAGGGTAATTCAAAGGAAGCTCTTGTTTCTTCAATAAGGATAATGAAGGAAACAGGAGCTGCTGCTGTTAAGCTGGAAGGTGGCTCACAGGTGGTGGAGTCTGTTGAAAGAATACTTTCCGCAGGTATTCCTGTTATGGGGCATCTCGGTCTGACACCTCAGGCGATACATAAATTCGGAACGTATGTTGTGAGGGCCAGAGAGGAGGAAGAAGCCAGGAAGCTTATGGAGGATGCAAAATTACTTGAACAGACAGGCTGTTTTGCACTTGTTCTCGAGAAAATTCCTGCAAGGCTTGCTGAAGAGGTAACCTCGGGTATAAAGATACCTGTAATCGGAATTGGTGCAGGCCCTAAAACTGATGGGCAGGTACTGGTACTGCATGACATGCTTGGCATAAATAAGGAGTTTTCACCCCGGTTCCTGAGGCGATACCATAATTTATATGATGAGATAAAAGGAGCTGTCCAGAATTATATCCATGATGTGAGATCACAGGATTTTCCCAACGAGAAAGAACAGTATTGAAATGGCCGAGATCCTGTACGAAGACAATCATCTGATAGCTGTCTATAAGAAATCTTCCGATCTTGCCCAGAGTGACAGGACCGGGGATATCCCTCTTGAAGAAGAGGTCAAAAAGTATATTGCAGTAAAATACAAGAAAAAGGGAGAAGTTTTCCTGGGTGTTGTGCACAGGCTTGACCGGCCTGTCAGCGGGGTAATGGTTTTTGCCAGAACCTCTAAGGCGCTGGAGAGAATGAATGAAATGTTCCGTGAAGGCAAAATAAAAAAGACATATCTCGCCATTGTGAAGGAACGACCGCCTGAAGATGAAGCCACTATTGTTCATTACCTTAAAAAGAATGAAAAACAAAACAAGACTTTTGTATATGATGAAGAGGTAAAAGGATCAAAAATGGCAAGTCTTACTTACAGGCTTAAGGGACGATCCGAAAAATATTATCTCATTGAAATAGACCTTCATACCGGAAGACACCATCAGATCAGGGCTCAAATGGCTAAAATAGGGTGTCCTGTGAAAGGTGACCTCAAATATGGTTTTCCAAGATCAAATGAGGACGGTGGAATCAGCCTCTTTGCACAGAAAATAGAGTTCATGCATCCTGTCAGGAAAGAGCCTGTCAAAATAACTGCCCACTTTCCGGAAGGTGATATCTGGCATATATTCAGCGCTATATAAAAACTTATTTGTTTTTAAAGTTTAGTGCCGATTCAGTTAAGGAAAAGTTAAATTTTGTAAGGGATCGGGTTAAACACTTATTTTTGCAGCATGAAAAGGCTAAGATTCACGATTTTAGTGGGGATGATGCTGCTTTCGGTGGTTGGCATCATATGGGTTCAGATTATATGGATACGTGATGCCGTCAGAATACAGAATAACAGCTTTAATAACCGGGTTGCAATAAGCCTTATTGGAGCCAGGGACAATATTGAGTTTTCCAGAAAGATGAATTTTCTGAATAATGAACTTCAGAATGATCCGGTTATGTACCAGGGAAATTCGGAAGGGATGGAATTTATGATAGAAAGTTATTCAGCTCAGGATGGCGAAATAAGCCTGAATATCACAAACCAGACAATAACAGGGGATTCAGACACGGCAGAGATTACAACAAGAAATCAGTCGTATTACTCCGATGGAGATACAACTATATCATCTGATTCGGTTTCATATATAATGAGAACGCCTGATGGTAAAAACAAGCTAAAAGTTGTTCCTTCGAGTGAATACAATACAGATCCCGGTCCCGGGTACATAAGACAAAACGATTTCGTGAACTGGTTGAGAAAACGTGCAAATGAGTTCCAGAATCTCAGTGATCAGATGATCTCAGAAATCTATCAATGGGAGAAAACTCTCGAGCTTGATCCGGGTGAAATCTCAAACGCACTTAAAAGATCTCTCGCATTCAGTGAAATCGAAACTCCTTATGAATTTGCGATTATCAGGAATGGTACCGTACAGGAAGGTACCTACAGGAATGCCAAAGCAAAAGATTTCCTTGAAAGTAAATATAAGGTATGGCTATTCCCGGATAATATTGTAAATCAGGATATACTGCTCTCGGTGGTCTTCCCTGAAAAAACGAATTATGTGATGGGCTCAATGATGTGGATACTTGGAGGATCGATGCTCTTTTCGCTTTTTATACTTGCTACTTTTGCGTTTAGTCTGTATTTCATCATTACTACCAAGAAAGTCTCGGAAATGAAATCGGATTTTCTTAATAATATGACTCATGAATTCAAAACTCCCATAGCAACCATATCTCTTGCCGCTGATACAATTACGAATGCTAAAGTTATAAGAGATGAAGCAAGCGTCCGTCATTTCGTGGGTATGATCAAGAAAGAGAACAGCAGGATGAACAAGAAAGTTGAAACAATCCTTCAGATTGCTTCTCTTGACAAGAAGGAAATTGATTTCAGGTTTGAAAACATCTCAATGCATACTATCATCGGACATGCTGTTGAGACAATTGATATACAGGTTCAGCAACGGAACGGCAGAATTATTCTCAACCTTGACGCTCATGAACCCGTTATTTGCGGTGATAGTGAGCATCTTACAAATCTTGTCAACAATTTTCTTGATAATGCGTTGAAATATTCGCCGGAGACACCCGAAATAACTGTCTCGACCAAAAATACAGATAAGGGATTATTGTTGAGCATTGAGGATAAAGGTATAGGAATGACCAAGGCTGTTCAGAGTAAGATATTCGAGAGATTCTACAGGCAGGCCTCGGGTAATGTGCATGATGTGAAAGGATTTGGTCTGGGTCTGAATTATGCCCGGGCAATAATCGATGCACATAAAGGGAATGTAACAGTATCAAGTGAACCGGGAAAAGGTACAAGATTCGACATTTTTTTACCCTTTAATTGTGAAAACTGATTATGAGCAACAAGGCAGCAAGGATTTTTCTGGTTGAGGATGATCTCAGCTTTGGATCTGTTCTGAAATCCTACCTCGAAATTAATGATTATGTAGTTGAATGGGTTGACGATGGCAAATATGCCATGGATCATTTCAGAAAAGGAAGTTTCAATATCTGCATACTTGATATTATGCTTCCTCATGTCGATGGTTTCACAATTGCCCAGGAAATAAGAAAAATAAACACCGATATTCCTATTATCTTTCTTACGGCCAAGAAGATGAAGGATGATGTTCTTAAAGGATATGATGTTGGAGCAGACGATTATATTACCAAACCTTTCGATACAGATATTCTGCTGGCAAAGATCAGGGCTATCCTTTCACGCCGTGACACACAGAACGGGGAAAAGGATATTTATGAAATTGGTAAATTTATTTTTAACTCAAAGCTTCGTACACTGACTATAGGAACTGATGAGAAGAAGCTGTCACCGAAAGAGGCTCAATTGCTGGAACTCCTTGCAATCAATCCGAATGAGCTTATCAGCAGGGAGCTTGCTTTGAAGAAGATCTGGGGCTCGGATGATTATTTTACAGCCAGGAGCATGGATGTTTATATAACCAAGCTCAGGAAGTTCCTTTCAGAAGATCCTGATCTTAACATTAAAAATATACATGGTGCAGGATTTCAGCTGATTGTCAGGGATGAACAATCCTGAGATTGTCCTTATTGAACTGAAGTGGTAAAAGATCACCTATACTATTGATAACCAGTGTTCGTTTACTGCCTGAAAGAATTATTCTTATCTCTTTCCCATTTCTTGATTCTTCCTCTGCGATTACCTGCCGGCACATGCCGCATGGTGATACATAATCATCTGAATTACCGTCGCTGGTAAAGGCTGCAATAGCAATGGCCAGGGGTTTATCTTCCGGGAAGTTTGTAACACAATTTGCAAGAGCATTCCGTTCGGCGCAAACACCTGATGGATAAGCGGCATTTTCCACATTGGCCCCTTTTACTATTTGCCCTCCCTCGAGTCTTACAGCTGCTCCGACCATGAATTTGGAATATGGTGCATATGCATGAAGCGATGCTTCCTTTGCAGCCTCAATAAGTTCCCTGTCCTCTGAGGTTAACTCATCAATATTATCGTATTCGGTATAATAAACAGATATATTGCGGGTTTTCATCCGTTATTTTTTATGATTTAAAAATGCGCGATGAACCATCGCATGAAAATAATTTCATACCGGAATTATATAAATACATGCGGATTTCATAATACAAAAATACTCTTTTAGTTTTCGTTATACCCTGAGTTCTGCCTTTTTTTCTATTTTTGCCTCAAACCGCTGACCAATGCTAAAGAAAAACCCCTTTGCATTTCTAATGATTATTACACTTCTATTATTTTCCTGCAGAGCATCCAGAATTTCAAATACAACAGGTACACCTGGTCCGGATATGAGAGTTATTTCAACGGGCAATGCTGAACTTGATTATATTAATACTTATAAGGATATCGCAATAAGCGAAATGAAACGCACCGGTGTTCCTGCCAGCATAACCCTGGCGCAGGGCATTATTGAATCAAACAGCGGGCGAAGTGAAATAGCCAGAAGGGGTAATAATCATTTCGGCATCAAGTGCCATAACTGGCAGGGAGCAGTGATCTACCACGATGATGACAGGAAAAATGATTGTTTCAGAAAATATAATAATCCGGAGCATTCGTTCAGGGATCATTCCGATTTTATTAAGAACGGCACCAGGTATGCCTTCCTGTTTGACCTGCCACATACTGATTACAAAGGTTGGGCGAGAGGATTGAAAAAAGCCGGATATGCAACAAATCCGGATTATGCTAATATGCTGATTAGTAAAATAGAAGAGGAAAACCTTATGATTTACGATAAAGGTTTCACAACAGACATAACGAGAATTCAGAAAGAAGCTGATGATGAGGTCGTAACAGCATCATTATCAGATGAAGGTATAATCAGAAAAGCTCCCAGGATACTGGAAAACAATCGTATAGAATATATCATAGCCAGGCCCGGTGATACACGGGAGAACCTTGAAAAGGAATTCAACCTGCTGAGATGGGAACTTCCCAGGTACAACGACCTTGATGACGGATTCTCGCTGACGCCCGGACAAATACTGTATCTGCAGCCTAAAAGGGATAAGGCAGCAGCCGGGAATGAAAACTACGTTATGCGTGAAGGTGATACAATGTATGATATCTCACAGAAATTCGGGATTAAGCTCAGAAATCTCTATGAAATGAACAGAATGGACATGGGGACTGAACCGGATCCGGGAACTAAATTATGGTTAAGGAGTTTGAAGCCGGTCAGCTAGATAATAATTGCATATTTATCTATTCTGAAACCCCTCAGAAATTCCGAAGCATTCATTCTCTTTCTTCCTTCGGGCTGGAGGCGGCAGATGTTCAGAAATCCCTCCCTGCATGCTGCTTTCAGAATCTTCCTCCCGTCTGAAAGGTAGGTGCCGGGTTCATAATTATGTTTTGTAAATTCAGGATAGCTTTCAAAGATTTTGAATGAGATCTGATCATTGTCGTTACGGAATAATGCTTTTGCACAAGGAGATGGAGACAAACCCCTGACAAAGTTATGCAGGTACAATGGCTCTTTGTTCCAGTCTATGTTGCAGAATTCCGTACTTATTTTGGGTGCCGGGTTCAGCTTTTCACCAGGACCTATAAATTCAGACTGTGGTTTAGTTTTGAGACTGCCGTCAGCAATGCCTGCAAGAGTCCGGATGACAAGTCTTGCTCCCTGTTTCATTAATCTGTCATGCAGATCACCGGCATTTTCGAATGAAAAAATTGGTGCTTCTTCCCTCATGAGAATATTACCGGTATCAATCTTATCATCAATGAAGAAAGTAGTAAGACCTGTTGTTGTCTCGCCATTGATAATAGCATGGTTAATCGGTGCTGCTCCCCTGTATTGTGGCAGTAGCGATGCATGAAGGTTGATAGTGCCGATCGACGGAATACTCCAGATGGATTCAGGAAGCATCCTGAAAGCGACAACAATGAAAACATCCGGATTAAGACTTTTGATCTGAGCAATAAACGACGGGTCTTTCAGATTTGCCGGTTGCATAATAGGAAGAAGGTTGAATTCTGCAAATTCCTTAACTGCCGGTTTTGTAACCTTTCTTCCTCTTCCGGCCGGTTTGTCGGGTGCAGTAACCACACCAACCACATTGAAACCATTTATAAGCAGGGCACCTAAAGTAGCAACGGCAAACTCAGTTGTCCCCATAAAAACAATTCTGAGAGATTTCATAGTTTCATAGTTGGTAAGGCTTTACAGCAAAGTTATTCTAAATTCTTATCCTTAACAATATGTTTATAGCAAGTAAGGTTATGTCCCATCTTGTTTGCTTTTGTCTCCAGGTAAAACTTATTATACTGGTTTGCCTCAATAACCAGGGGGATAGTTTCAACTATCTGAATTCCGTATCCCTCAAGTCCCACTCTTTTTACAGGGTTATTTGAAATGAGTCGGACTTTGCCGAGCCCTAACTCCCGCATTATGCTTGCTCCGACCCCATAATCCCTTTCATCTTCTCCAAATCCAAGCTTAATATTTGCCTGCACAGTATCCATACCCTCATCCTGAAGTTTATAAGCCTTGATTTTATTAAGCAATCCGATGCCACGGCCTTCCTGGCTCAGGTAAATTACGACACCCTTACCTTCGGCTTCCACCATTTCCATTGCCTTATGCAGCTGGGGACCGCAATCGCACCTGAGTGAACCAAAAATGTCACCGGTAAAGCACGATGAGTGAAGTCTTACAAGAACAGGTTCATCCTTTGTCCAGGAACCTTTAACCAGAGCACCATGTTCCAGTCCATTGCTGATCTGCCTGAAAGGAATGAATTCAAAACTTCCTTTTTCAGTAGGGAGGTTTACTCTTTCACCTTTTTCAATTATTGAATCCCGGTCAAGTTTATACTTTATAAGATCCCTGATAGTAACTATTTTGATACCGAAATTCTCACTAATCATCTGCAGGTCATCCATTCGTGCCATCGTGCCATCATCATTCATTATCTCGACAAGAGCACCCCCGGGCTGAAGGCCTGCAAAGCGTGTAAGATCAACAACCGCCTCTGTGTGACCTGCTCTTCTGAGAACTCCCTTTGCTTTTGCTTTAAGCGGGAAAATATGTCCTGGTCTGCCAAGATCAGTTGGTTTTGTTTCAGGATCAACAAGAGCCTTTATTGTCAGAGCACGGTCTCTTGCAGATACTCCGGTAGTTGTTTCTTCTGATAACAGGTCCACGGTAACTGTGAACTGAGTTTCATGCAGAGATGTATTATTGCCTACCATGAGGTTCAGATCCAGCTCTTCGCATCTCTCTTCAGGCAATGCCGCACAGATAAGTCCGCGTCCATGTTTTGCCATAAAATTTACTATTTCAGGTGTAATCAGCTCGGCCGCACAAATAAAATCCCCTTCATTTTCCCTGTCTTCATCATCGACTACAATCAGAAGTTTACCTTTCCTGATATCTTCAATTGCTTCTTCAATTGCATTCAATTTGTATTTTTTGTTCATTTCTGGATTATTTAATCTGTAACCGTCTCCCGCGATCCACCATTTATGAATGACCGGAACATAAAATTTCTGATTTTTCTAAGAAAGTTGAGATAAGTATCAATATTCAGAATAACTGAATCGGTTGTTGCTTTGTACGTCAGGAATACTCCTACAGGCATGAGTATGTAAGATGCAGCCCACATACCGGCGATAGTGCTGACGACATTTTCCTCTACCAGTTTTTGCGCTGAGATGGAGATCACGTAATAGATAACAAAAAAGAAAATCGAAATAACAGCAGGAGTGCCCAGACCTCCTTTCCTTATTATTGCACCGAGCGGTGCGCCAATGAAGAAAAAGACCAGGCAGGCTAAAGATAGAGTTAGTTTTTTATGCCATTCAACCTCATACCTTTTAATATTCCTGATATCATAATAGATCGATTCATTCTGTTGTGTGAGATAAAGTTCAGCATCCTTCAGGTTTTCAATCGCCTTCGTAATTACTGTTCTTTTGTCAACTACCGGAAGCGCTTGCAGAAGTTCATCTGCATTAAAGTTCTCAACTTTTCTGGCTGTATCTCCGGAATAATCAGTAAGTGCATAATTTCGTTGAAAGTTCTTTTCATAAAGAATTTTTGTATTGTTAAACTCAGTAAGCTGATTTTCGATTTTTTCCGTATATCTCTGGTTTAATGAATCAACAATATATGTGAGTTCAGAAATATTTTTGGTTTCAGCTCTCCCTTTAAACATGCCGTCGCTGCGTTCCAGATCAAAGCCCGTCAAAGGAATAACAACTGTTCGCAGCTTAAAATAATCTTTTCTTGAAGGGTAAGATCTGTAATTTATACCTGCCTTTTTTTCCTCGAGCTCATTAAATGAATATCCATTATAGAGTATCATGATGAGGCCTGTTTCATCGTCAGTCAGTTTCATATAACCTGAATCGGCCGTCAGTACCGCCACATTTCCTCTTCGGTCAGTGTGGTCATAAATAATGAGGTCGTCCATTCTGCCTGTCTCAGGGTCCTTCTTTGTCACTTTAATGCTGAAATCGGGAACTCCATTATAGAATGTACCGGCCTGAATATTAATATCGGGTTTTTTACGGCGGATATCCCAGAGCAGTGATCTTGCTTTCTCTGTAGCATATGGCAGAACATTATTTGAGAAGAAGAATGATACAAGTGAAAGAAAGCAGAGCAGAAAAATGAGCGGCCTCATAATTCTTTGAAGAGGTATTCCTGATGCTTTTAATGCTGTCAGTTCACTGAATTCCCCCATATTACCGAACGTCATAAGTGATGCCAGCAGGATGGCAAGCGGCAATGCCATTGGTACGAATGTCATTGCAAAATGATAGATAAGCTCTGCAAGTACTCTGAGCTCCAACCCTTTTCCGGCCAGTTCATCGATGTACATCCATAAGAATTGAAGAATCAGGATGATAAGCACGATGAAAAAGGTAAGTACCAGAGGGCCGACGAATGACTTTAAAACAAATTTATCCAGCTTCTTCAAAGTATATCCTTAATTTGAAGTGCAAAACTACTTGATTTTTATCAAAAATCATATTGTCAATTTTCGTGCCCGATTGTTTAGGTTTGCTAATGACTATGAGATGTCATACCTTAGGGAGAACTTTAGTTAATTTGTAAAAATGTATGTTTCCTGGAATAATGGTTTTAAACCTTTTGACATTTAAAAAACATTTACAAAAAATGGAATCAAAAACTACCTTCCTTATCCTTATTACTGTTTTTATTGCTTGTTCAGCATATTCACAGTCTGACATTAAGGTTACAGGTTCAGTGAAAAATCCTGACAATACTACTGTCAGAGGTGTTTCCATTTTCGTTGATGATGTCAACACAGGAAAGCAAACTAATTCGAAAGGCACCTATAAAGTAACCATACCAGGAAATGCAAAAAAAATCAGTGTTCTATCCAAATCAGGACAGGTGGCTGAAATGGACATTGATGGTAAAACAGAAATAAATTTCATTTTGCCTGCCGCAGAAGAGGAGAATAAATCAGTAAATGAAAACAGGAAAGAAGTGAAAAGAGCCGATACCAGTCTTGATAATACAACTTATAGTGATGTATATGAAATGATAAGGAGAATGCCAGGGGTAGTTGTGAGAGGCAGAAAAGTAGAGATAATAGGTATGACTACAACGATGAGCCCAGCTGGAACTGATCCTTTGTTTGTGGTCGACGGCCGGCAGGTAAATAGCATTGATCATATTGTTCCTTCAAGTGTCAAATCGATAGAAATCCTGAAAGGAACAGCTGCAACCATATATGGTGTAAGAGGAGCAAACGGGGTTGTGTCAATAACATTAAAATAGTGACAGGTTCATTTTGTTCCTGAGGAATTCCTGTAAGGATTTTTAACCAAATATGTGCCGGCCGAAATGAAGTCAATGCCAAATGGAGGCGGAAGCTCCCCCATATATTGATCAAGCGCATGGAGGTACACCTTGTCATTATGTTTAAGGAGGGTGTCGATACTTAATGTGTCAGTCCAGGTAATAATTATTTTATACCATATATCATAAAAAACCTGATCACCATATATTTCCTTAAGTCTTTTAGAATTTGCGTTTCTTGAATTATCGTCTGCTATTTTTAATGCGTAAATGGGCGAGGTGCTTTTATAAGAAAATATATTTATGCCGTCCTGAGGGTATTCAGTAGTATAGAGACCAGGGATTCTCTTATTAAAATCACTGTTTATGAAAAAACACAGAATTATGAAAGGAGTTACAATCGCTGCTTTCCAGAATGAATTAAGTTTAAATAACTTAAGAATAAGAAAGATATTAATTGCAAATGTGGGAAGAAGAGGAATGAGATAGTAAAAGTGGTATTGATCAAAGAGTTTCAATACCATGAAAATATTAATAAACTGAACGATAAAAAAGATTAACAATATTTTGTAATTGATATCAAGTTTTCTTCTGAAGGTTTGTACTAAAAGAACAAATGCTGAGAAAATCATTACAATGCTGATGATAATCTCATTCTTAAGAAAGAAACTCAGGTTGGTAATAAAATTGTCTATATTGAACATGTCTGAAGAAGACATTTTTAAATACCATGCTATAGTCAGACGGTAAAGACCGGCAACTGGTAATGTAAAGAGGATGTATGCTAAAAAGCTTGTAAGCACAAATAAAAACTTGTAATGGATTTTCGGTATCAATAGAAATGGCACGAGAATTATTGGTAATATGTTCATTTTCGTAGCAATGCAAAAACCTGTAACTGCGCCGATTATAACTGGGAACTTATCGATTGTAATTACCCTGTTTCTTTGATAATATATGTTTCTTTCCCCAAATGATTTATTGAAATAAAACCTCCACAAGATGAGTATTACGAAAATTGAAATACCTGCCAGAAGGATGGGTTCGGCTGCAAAAGATTCAAACGACCATTGAGTTACGGTATTCGAGAATGCCGGCACCGATTGAAATAATAAACCATAAATTAATTCATTTGTCATCTTCAGGAAGAATAATCCTGCAAGAAAAAGTATAACGCTTATAAGTAGTCCAAAGGATCTGACAACAACCTTGATGTAAAACTGGGGATTTTTTAACACATCATCAGAAAAACTATTCTCTGTATTCCTGAGCAGATGTGTTGCCCTCATTATTACTGCTGATATTTCAACAACAGTTGTGCCTTGTGTATATGTCGCTATTTTATCCGGCTGTGTTGTAAGATTTAGTCCATTAAAAAGATACATGTAATTGGGATCCTGTTCAAATTCTGTTTTATTATTATAATGAACATTGTAAAGGATCAAGAAAGGGATAAGAGTAAGCAGAAAATATTTCAGATAAGTCATATAGTTGTTAGTTATCGGCCAAAAGTAAAAAAATAAATTATATTATTAATGTTTACCTGGGGGTTTTGAAATTTAGTATGATTGTGCTTTATAAATATCTATTTGGAGCTGCAAAATTGGTTTTTCCGCATCACTGAACGGGGTTCATGATGCTTGAAAACACAAAAAACCCTGCAGTAATGAAACCATCGACAGGATTTTCAAAGAAGTGCAATAAAATAGTGTAAGTACTGTAAGCTATCTTACACTTCGCTAACACCCTTACAGTTTTCCGGTTAACAGGGCAGTAATTTCGTTCCGTTAGAACTTAATTAACGGCCTTGCAAGGCTCATTTACTCACTTTTAAATTATAAGTAAAATGAGCGAAGAATTGATTTATCAAAAACTGGATAACATTGAAAAGTTACTGGTAGAACAGTCACTTCTGAAAAAAGAAGTCCTGAATTTTAACGAAACGGCGCTTTATCTTGAAGTGTCTCATTCGCACCTGTACAAACTGACCAGTACGGGAGCAATCCCTGCATACAAGCCAAACGGTAAAAAGCTTTACTTCAATCGGAAGGAGCTTGATGTATGGTTGCTCAGTAACAAACAGGTTTCTACTGATGAAATCGGGCAACAGGCTGATGAATTTCAAATGAAAGCAGGGAGGGCAAGGTAATGAATGAACTTATTCAACCATTGCTCACCCTGATGAACGATATCAGGGAAGTTAAAGCATGTATGCAAATTCTAAAGCAAACTCATGCTGAAAAATTCAAAGAAAGCTGGATAGACGCGCAGGACGTGATGCTTGCCCTCAACATCAGCAAACGAACTTTACAATCTCTCCGGGATAAAGGCATTTTGCCTTATCAATTATTCCGATGGATTCCGTAAGGCATTCCATCACGAAACAATCCGGTACTATCGCAAAACGGATCGTGAGTTTGTGGACATTGATTGCCCCCGGCTTTCTGCGGTTCTGTCGGGCACTCCAAAGCAGATACAGAACTTGATACCTGAAGTTGAAAACGGATTATTCAGCCGCTTCATATTCTATTACCTGGAAATGTCATCTGTTTGGAAGGATGTATTCGAACGCAAGGCTGAAAATGGGCTGGATGATTATTTTGGCCGATTTGCACAACAATATTATGAATTGCATAAAATCATGAAATCCACGCTAAATATTGAATTTACCCTTACAGTTAGCCAGCAGCAACAATTCAACAATATTTTTGCCCGATGGCAGAACATTTATGAAACGCTTGTGGGACAGGAATACACTGCTACCGTGAGAAGATTGGGGCTGATTACTTTTCGTATGGCAATGATTTTTTCGGTATTGAGAATAATGGAAAATGGGGAATTGCCGCTAAAGCTGGTTTGTGAAGAACGTGAGTTTCAAAATGCTATTTCCATAACTGGAGTATTAATTGTTCATGCGAAGAAAGTATTTTGAAAAAAGGATTAATCCACAGGGATAAACACGATTGTTATTTTAAATTTCCCAATGAGGAAATTAAGGATTTAGGGGATTCATAGGAAGATATCCCCTGTTTCCTCAAAATCCTTAATATCCTTACTAATACAAATAAATATTTCTATACCCTGTTTTTCCTGATTTCACTATGCTTTTAATCAGGCTGAAATAACAACATAAATATTGAATTTAATATGATAAATATTTTGCGATAATCACCGAAAAAAGGTATCTTTCGCAAACATTTACTCTCTTATGGATATACAAAAAGAAATACGGATACTTACCTGGATTGAACTTCTTCAATCAAAAGGAGCCTTCGCATTTTCTATTGAATCTGCAAAATCTGAATTACCCGGATATACCGAAATTGCCTTAAAAAGAGCTTTAAGCCGTTTATCTGAAAAAGGCAAAATTATTTCTATATATAAAGGGTATTACCTCATACTTCCTCCCCAATACTCAATTAAAGGTATTTTACCACCTGTATTGTTTTTAGATGCTTTTTTCAAATTTCTCAACAGGCCGTACTATGTTTCTCTTATAAATGCTGCTGCATTTCATGGTGCATCGCACCAGCAACCACAGGAATATTTTGTTATGACCAGCTTTCCTGCAATGCGGGCTACCCAAAAAAAAGGATTAAAAATCAATTATGTAAGCATCGATAAAATTCCGGAAAAGCTCCTTGAAAAACGCAAAACCGAAGCAGGATACCTTACCATTTCAAATCCTGCGCTTACAGCAACCGACCTTGTACAGTTCGAAAAAAGGATTGGAGGTTTAAACCGTGCTGCAACAATATTAAATGAATTGATGGAAGTTCTTAAACCTTCCAATTTTAACAATGATATTCTGACTCACGCTGCTGTTACTACGCTTCAGCGTTTGGGTTATCTGCTGGAATTTATCTGTTTAAACAGTGGACTATCGAACGCCTTATTTAAAAAAATGGAACAACAAAGGCTCAGGTTATTTCGGATTCCGCTAAAAGCATCTGGGCAAGCAAACGGATTTTCTTCTGACAATCGTTGGAAGGTAATTGTAAACACTGAAATTGATATTGAATAATGATTCCACAAGCATACATAACGGAATGGAGCCAACAAGTACCCTGGCAAACAAACGAGCAGGTTGAACAAGACCTTGTGATTTGCCGTGCATTGGTAGAATTGTTTTCCGATGATTGGTTAGCTGAAAACCTTGCATTCAGGGGAGGAACTGCTTTGCATAAGCTATTTCTCAGCCCTCAGCAACGATATTCTGAAGATATTGACCTGGTACAAATCACAGCTGAACCATTTGGACCGATAGTCGACAGAATAAGAGAAAGGCTTGTATTTTTGGGAGAACCTAAGCGAAGTCCTAAAGCCCATAACTTTACATTGTACTTTCAGTTTGAATCTGAATTTCCACCCACGGTTAATCTCCGGTTGAAAGTTGAAACCAATACAAGGGAACATTTTACGGTAAGTGATTTGGTAAAAGTACCTTTCGAAGTTAATTCTTCATGGTTTACGGGTAATTGCGAACTTACCACTTATGCATTAGAAGAATTATTGGGCACCAAACTGCGGGCGTTATACCAACGCAAAAAGGGAAGAGATTTGTATGATTTATATAATGCCCTTTCCCGCAATTCCAAACTTGATATAGATTTGCTTTTAAACTGCTACCGCGAATACATGAAGTTTTCGGTTGACAATCCGCCAAGCCAAAGGGAATTTATTTTAAACATGGAATCGAAAATAAATGACCCTGAGTTTTCGGGCGATACAACAGCAATACTGCGACAAGGGCAGGAATATGAGCCATTGGCAGCTTACGAATTGATTAAAACAGAATTAATTGAGAAAATATAGCTATACAAAAGACATTTTAAAAAGATATACAAAACATATTAAGTAAATAATAATGGCAATTAAAAAATCTGAATTATACAGTTCGCTTTGGGCAAGTTGCGATGAATTAAGAGGCGGTATGGATCCGAGCCAGTACAAGGATTATGTGTTGGTTTTATTGTTTTTAAAGTATGTTTCCGACAAATATGCGAACGATCCCGATGCTATCATTGAAATTCCCGCAGGTGGAAGTTTCAAAGATATGATAGCACTGAAGCACCAAAAAGATATTGGTGATAAAATGAATACCATCATAGGAGAATTGGCAAAAGCCAATGACCTGGTTGGGGTAATTGATGTTGCCGACTTTAACGATGACGAAAAGCTTGGAAAAGGCAAGGAAATGGTCGACAAACTTACCAACCTGATTTCCATTTTTCAGAACCCTGCATTAGATTTCAGTAAAAACCGGGCTGAAGGCGATGATATTCTGGGCGATGCTTTTGAATACCTGATGAAAAACTTTGCCACAGAAAGTGGTAAGAGTAAAGGACAATTCTATACCCCCAGTGAAGTAAGCCGTGTAATTGCAAAAGTATTAGGTATACACAATGCCACAAACAAAACTACTTTTTATGACCCCACTTGTGGTTCTGGTTCATTGTTGCTTAAAGCAGTGGATGAAGCAGATGGTAAAGGTACAATTTACGGTCAGGAAAAAGATGTGGCAACCGCTGCCCTTGCGCGTATGAATATGATTTTACACGGTCAGGAAGCCATTGAAATCCACCGTGGACAAAGCACACTCTCCGACCCGTTTTTTAAAGACGCTAACGGCTATTTAAAAACATTTGACTTTGTAGTTGCCAATCCCCCTTTTTCATCTAAAAACTGGACTTCCGGATTTAATCCACAGGAAGATATTTATGAGCGTTTTGAATTAGATGTAGAAGAAAGCCAAAAGACCGGGGAAAAATTATTTAAAACGCCACCTGAAAAAAACGGCGATTTTGCTTTTCTGCTGCATATAATTAAATCACTAAAGAGCACAGGAAAAGGCGCCTGCATACTTCCTCACGGTGTATTGTTCCGTGGAAATGCCGAAGCTGCTATTCGAAAAAGTATCATTGAAAGGGGTTATATTAAAGGAATTATCGGTTTACCTGCCAACCTGTTTTATGGCACAGGTATTCCTGCCTGCATTATTGTAATCGACAAAGAAGGCGCCGATAAAAGGAAACATCTTTTTATGATTGATGCCGGGAAAGGCTATATCAAAGACGGCAACAAAAACCGCTTACGCGAACAGGATATTCATAAGATTGTGGATGTATTTAACAAGCAGATACCAATCCCAGGATTCAGCCGATTGGTCAGCATCGAAGAAATTAGCGACCCTAAAAATGACTACAACCTCAATATCCCACGCTACATTGATAATCAGGAAACAGAAGATATACAAGACATTGAAGCACATTTATTAGGTGATATTCCGAATGTTGATATTGAGGCTTTGAATGAATATTGGGAAGTATATAAAACATTGAAAGGTGAATTGTTTTCTGCCAGCAAACGAGCCAATTACAGCCAGTTAAAAATAAGCAAAGACCTCATAAGGCAAACAATATTCAACCATCCTGAATTCGTGACTTTTAGCCAGAAAATGGATGCTCTGTTTACTGATTGGAAAACCCGTAACACCAAAACATTAAAATCATTAACAATAGGCATTAAGCCAAAACAAATTATATACAAGGTGTCGGAAGATGTTTTGAAAGCATACACCGATAAGCCGTTGATGGACAAATACGATGTGTACCAGCATTTAATGAATTACTGGGCTGAGACCATGCAGGATGATTGCTATTTAATAGCTGCCGATGGTTGGAAAGCCGAACTTAGCATTATAAAGCAAACTAAAACCGCTACCGTTTGGGATTGCGACCTTGTACCAAAAACATTGGTGATGAACCGCTATTTCTTAACAGAGAAAAAAGCCGTTGAACAATTGGAGGCAGAGAAAGAAGGTATTGCTGCACAAATTGCTGAAATGGAAGAAGAACATAACACAGAAGACGGATATTTTTCTGAATTAGATAAACTAAACAAAGCCAATGTACAAAAACGTTTAAAAGAATTGCTGGCAACGCAGTCAAAAAACAAAATAACTGAAATATCTAGTTGAAGCCATCACCAATACTTTTCCTTGTTTCTGACTTCCCGTCCACGTTTTTTCGGAGCAGATTTTTCTTCTTCATTTTGTTCAGTGTCAACGACCTCAAAAAAACCTTCATCCAGTTCTACAATCTTATCCAACTTGTACCTACTATCCCTGGATCCCATGGTTACTCTCAGCTTCTGCATCATAAACCAAATGGGTTCATAAAATTTATGTCCTATCTGCCTTTGAAGCTCTTTCGCTGAGAAAGTCTTTTTTGTCCCTGTTAACAAATGAATTGCAATAAACCAGTATCTGAATGGAAGATTACTTGCCTGCATTACTGTTCCACTTCTTAAGGTTGTTCTGGTCTTGCATTTCTTGCATTGATACTGCTCGATGGTTTGTAACCAATAGTGATCAGTACCACCACATTTTCTACAGATGACTCCTTGTTCATCCCGGAATTCCTTAAATTTGATCCTGCATGAGGATTCATCAGGAAATGACTCGATAAATTTGATTAGATTCACGTCAATATTTTTCTTATAATATAATCAATTATTCATCATTCCCGACACCCATATAAAGAAATTCGGCGAACAGGAGCATTATTATACGTCGTTTGTAAATCAACCTGATAGTTTCTTTCCGGTTACCAAAAAAAGTAAACCTATATATAGAAAGGAAACCAATGAAGAAGGTGAAGAAATTTATGTAAAAGTTGATGGTTCAGCATTTTGTGTTTCTATCTTAAAAAGATATTACAATTCCCTCATACATGCATATTTCAAAGACCTGAATTATATGGTTAAACCTAACTTCATTGACGATACCGAAATATGGATTACAGGCCTGCGAAGCACTAACGAATATAATTTTTATGAAAAATTTACCGTAAAAGTACAAATTGCAAAAGTAACCAGGCAGCCAGAGCCTTTGATAACCTATGCCGGACAATCGAAGGTTTTTAAAAAAAGCATTGCCGATTTTATTGATCTAGTTTCTCCGAAATGTTTAAATTGGGTGATTTTCAGTAATAATTTGTACAAATTTGATGAGCTGCCCGAGGAAGCGAGGCGAAATTATGAAAATGTATTTCCGGTATGGAATTTCGATTTTAGAAATGCCCTGCGCCAGGAAACGGTATTGACCGACTGATCATACACTTTTTCAAGAACATGAATAGCAAAGAATTCGATCCTATCGAAGAAGGTTTAAAAGAAATGGGATTGAATATTCCGGTTTTCATTTTGTCAATCAACAAAACAGAATCGCATGATATTGTGGCTTTTGATAACAACTGGTCAAAACTAATGCCCGCGAGCGGCACATACATAAACCTTGGGCATAATAGGTTCTTACTCTTTAACAACACCCGGTACAATGATGATACTTCCAGGGATATTGACGGGTTTCCGTTCCCGATCAAATTAAGCATAACCTGTACTGATCCGGAATTAACGGATGATACCAAAATCATAAGAGAATTAATAGACCAGGTTTACCAGTTCAGCCGTATGTTATGGAAATCCGTGAGGCAGCAGAACCTGCCGGTTACCATCAAATATCCGGAAATGGTAGCCGAGATATTCCCGTATTTCGTCGGCAACGAAATACCTGATTTCGGGAAGGATAATTTGTGGTTTTTGTGAGATAGTTTAAATTTTCTTTCAGGTTTATTTGGAGCAATTTTTTTATTTTCTTATTTAGAATGTTTTTTTAAGGATTTAATGCTAGTTAAACAATTTCCAAATATAAAAAACATCGAGTGTACAAGTCGTTGTAATTTAAATTGCCCAATCTGTGTGCTAAAAACCAGAGATTCAGGCGATATAGATTTCAATCTTCTTTTGAAAATATTGGAGAAAAATTGTGATTTTATGGTAGGTCAGAAAATTTGGTTACATTATAGAGGTGAACCATTTTTAAATAAAAACATTTTTCAAATCATAAATTTATTTGATAAGTTTAAAATTAAAAGCAGATTATCCACAAATGGCATACTCCTATTAAACCAAAATATTAAAAAAATTTTAGATTCAAAATTAGAAATGATGGTCATTTCAATGATAACAAATAATCCAGTCTATTATAAAAAGCTTCGTGGTGCAGATTTATATTATTCAATCTTGAAGAAAGTGGAAAATTTGATTCTAATGAAGAAAACATTAAACTCTCAGTTAGATATTCAGGTAATGGGATTGGATTATGGTCAATCAAAAAACGAAATAAATGAATTTATTGATTATTTCCATAATTTAGGAGTATGTGTCGGAATTCATAAATATAGTACAAGACTTCAGGAATCAAGATATAAACCTTTTGATATTAAAGAAGTAGTTCGCCAACCCTGTCATTGGCCATTTAATAATACAGTAATACTTTATAATGGCGATATTACAACATGTTATTTTGATTTGAATGGCCGTGGCGTTATAGATAACTTGAAAAACTATAATTATTCAATACTTGATCTATGGAATAGCACTAAATACAAACATATAAGAGCTAATCACCTTAAATATAAATTCAAAGGTCATTGTGAACATTGTACTGATTGGATCTATAATAATTCAAATTCGAAACTTGAAGTAATTAGAATGATGACAATCTATCCTTTAAAAGGTATACCATATGATACATAACATTATATAATAATCCATATCAATGAACAATAATAAGGAATATGCTATTGTGACTGGTGCTTCATCAGGCATTGGTGAAGCAATTGCAAAATATTTAACCAGTAAAAAAGTTATAGTTTTTGGTTTAGATATTCAAGAAGGAAAAGAAAAAGGAATCAGATTCTTGAAATGCGATGTTAGTAAAGAAAATGAAGTTACTAATTCTCTCGCCTTAATTGAAAAAGAAACAAATCAAATAAAATATTTAGTTAACGTTGTTGGTATATTATCAGTAGGTGGGGTATCTTATATTAAAGACCAAAATATTACATATTGGAATACAATTTTAAATATTAATTTGACAAGTATTTTAATAATGATAAAAAATGTTCTACCTTTTTTAATAAGATCGCATGAAGCAAGTGTCGTAAATATTTCATCTGACCAATCATTCAAAGGATTAAAAGGAGCTGCACCCTACAGTGTTTCAAAAGCAGGTGTGAACGCCCTTACAAAAATAGCAGCTCTTGAATTATCAGAATTTGGAATCAGAGTGAATGCAGTAGCCCCTGGAACAGTTAAAACCAATTTTCTACAATCAGTCATAAATGATACTGATAAAATTACTAGTATGTATAGAAATGCAGACAAAAAACTGCCTTTTGGTTTAATAGAACCAAATGATGTTGCGGCTTTAGTAGATTTTTTATTATCTAATAGATCAAAAAGAATCACTGGCGAAGTCATACTGATTGATAGCGGACAGATTTTAAATTCCATTTCATTATAATCTATATAATCAGAATGAACTCATTAAATTTTGATCCAGAAACTCTATCTCTTGAATTAGCTACTTCAAACGGGAATAATTGGATACTAAATCCACCTATCCAACAGAAAATGAATCAATTAATAACTAAGTACCGGATCGAAACAACATTTTTATGTAATCTATCATGTGAATACTGTATTATTTTTAAGAATAATGTTACCTCTAAGATAACAAATATGAGTCTGGAAGTAATTAATAAACTCATATCACAATTTAATCAAGAAGTTAATAAAAATGGAACTCTTTATCTTTTTGGCGCCGAACCATTATTGAATTGGAATGTCATTAAATATGCAGTGGAGAATTGTTTGGGCCGTAAAGTAATATTTACCAATGGGCTTTTATTGTCTGAAAATAAGATAAAGTTATTTAAAGAAAATGAAGTTACTATTATGATTTCTCTTGATGGGTATAAACCAGAGCATAATGTGTATCGTTTTAAAAATAAATCGAAAGAGTTATTAAAGGATATTTTGAAAAAGATTGAATTGTTAAAAAGAAATAACTGTAATTTCATTTTGTGTTCTCTGGTGAATAAGTATAACATTGAAGACTTATACAGTATTACGAGTTATTTTTTTAATAATCTGGCTATTGAAAATTATAGTTTTTCATACCCACATTATACTTTGGTTAACTCTGAGACAAATAATTTTGATATTTCAAAATATACAAACCAAATTTGTGGTTTATTAGAACTTACAAAAAAAGAAAAAATTTATATTCATCAATTAGCCGATGTTTTACATACATTATTAACCAGACAACCAAAACATTATTCTTGTGGTGTTGGCACATGTCAGAGAACATTTTACCCAGATGGCTCAGAGACTGTCTGTACAAAATTAGATCAAATACCCTGTTTTTCAATTAAGACTTTTTTAGAAAAAACATTACCCGATAACAATTTAAATTGCAGCCATTGTTCCGCAAGGAAAATATGTGGTGGTGGATGCCCTTTTGACGCTGCTATTCATCCTAATAAAATAGGTGTTGATTCAAGGATATGTTTTTATAAGAAGGAGCTATTAATGTTCATTTTAAAAGACATGGAAAAAGAGTTGAGTGACACAACCGAGCTAGAAATTAAAAGCAAAATGGAAAACTATTTAGAGATATCACATACTAATTGGGATAAATTATGTTGAAAAAAGTGAGAAATAACACATCTAATAACAATTTAGATCCCTGGAATAACTTACTGAATCCTATAAATTCTAGTTATCTATTAAATAACCTTGAAATATTTGATAAGGACCCAAATCAGAATATAATATTTGGATATAAGAAAATCTCACTATTTCCCAAAGAAAAATTATTGTTGTTTTTAGGTACAGATGTTTCTGGAGATTTGCATTTAGGCCATTTATCACTTCTTTTAATCGCAAAAGCATTAGAAAATATTTGGAATGGTGAATTAATTGTGTCTTTAAATGAAATTGAAAGTTTGACATCCAGAGATATGCCTATAAAAGAACTTTTCGCGAATAAAAACTCTATTATTAAAGAATTGATTGCTTTAAATGTTAAATACCATAGCAGGTTAGATGATAACTTAGTCGTCTTATTATCAACACATCTTCTCAATTTAATAATAAACAAAGATATTATTGATTTCAAATATTATTATAGTAAACGATTAAACATACGAGACATACAAAGTTTGTGCGTCATGTTAGTTACTCCAATAATTATTTCATATCATAATGATTCAAAAAAAATAATGGCCATATACGGTAAAGATGAAATGTCTCATTTATGCTTAATTTATGATTTGTATAATTCACCTTGGTTTAAAGAAATCATATATAATGTAGCTGGAATTAACTGTCCTACCATAGGATTTATGATTGTCAATCTGATTCCAGGTTTAGATAGTAAAAGAAAAATGAGTAAAACTTTACCCGAAAATTCAATTCTAATCAAAAACATTTCTAAAGGACATTCAATAACAATTCCCATTCAATTATATTTAAAACAAGTCATACAACTCGTTTCATCCATAAATGAAGAAATACAATTAAACGAAATGTATTTAAAATTAAGACAACTTCTAGACTAAACAAAATATGAAATATTTTGATGTTATTTTTTCAAACAACTTTAACTTAAATCTTTTAGATAGCTTTAATGAGTTATTGAAAAATCAATTAAGAAATGAAAATAATTTTCTTAAAAGTATTTCTAGTTCAATAAAGAATCTCAAGAACGATTTAACAGATGTACTGTCTTCTTATAGTATCTCTTTTGGATTTAACATTACATCAAGTATAATCTTGGTGCTTGAGAAACTTCCAAAATATATTGTGATTACAAATAAAGAGTTTCCGCCCATTATCTCACAAGTATTCCATTCAAACAAACAAATTACAGGAATTCTTGATATTCAAAACATGAATTATGAAGAACTATTCAATATTGATAACATTGATGAAATAATTTTTTTGATAAGCCATATATCCTATATTGATGGAGAAGATATTCTTGATAATTTTTTAAACTCTGTTACCAATATTAAGCAATTGAGGACAAAAAAAATACATATCATTATAGATGGAGCTCATTCTATTTGCAATAATTTTATTGTAAGCGATATCCCGGAATTGCATAAAAAATTATCAGCTGTCGTTAACATTGAAAGTTTTACTTATGTCTTTGATTTCCACAAATGGGTTCAAGGTTTTTTTGGTCTCTCTGTTATCATTTCTAGTCGTAAGACAATTTGTAATTCTTTAAATCATATTTTTCCTAACACCTTAAATTTTGATGATTATTATATTAGGTTCCATCCTCCGGTCTCAGTATCTTTTAATCCTTTATTGATATACTGGAAGCTAAATATAGACAATTTCAGCTTCCGTTTATTTGATGGCAATCAAATTAAAAGGAATAATAGTTTAAAATCAGTCTTTATCTCTTCTTATAAAAACAATTCGGAGATACAATTGATACTAAACAGTAACAATTTAATTTCATTAAATTCTGCAAATCCTGAATATCTTTATAAATATTTATTAAATAATAATATACAAACTCATTTAATAGGAGGTAGAACAATCGATACAAATTGTAGAATTCAAATTATTAGTAACAATGTAAGATTAGCATTTTCTTCTATTTTAATTGATAATGAAGATATTAATTATTTGACTACTAAACTAAAACAATACAAATATGAAGAAAAGGCATAAAGTTGTTACAAAACTATTTGACATATCATTTAAAAAAAACAAAAATGAGCAAATATTTTGGAAAGAGATATTTCAAAATAAAATTAATATCTATAACAAAAATGGTATATCTGATTGGGATATCAGAGCAAGTAAGAGATATTATCAAATTTTATTATGCGATATTAAGGAATTACTTGAAATTAAAAATTTTAATGGTATAAGAAGTTTAGAATTAGGCTGTGGAACCAGTATACTCTCTTTGCTAATGGCATCTGAAGGAGCGACTGTTTATTTATTAGATCAATTACAGGAAGCATTAGACTATAGCAAAATATTGGAAAATCAAATTTCGAAAAGCCTTAATTTTACAGGAAAAGTTAATTATATTAATGCAAATTTATTTGAAATAGAAGATTTAAAAAAAACATTCATAGATTTTGATATTGTTCATAATATTGGAGTTATTGAAGAACATAGTCCTACTGAAGCTCAAAGTATAATTGAAATTATGAAGAAAATTGCAAATAAATATGTAATCGTAGGTGTACCAAATTTCTTCAATCCTTATCTTCTAAGTTTTTGGTTTAAAAACGGAAAAGCAAACGAACTTTATTACAGTAGGGGATCTCTTTGCAGACTGATGAAGAGATTAGAACTTAGAGAAACAAAAGTAGTTACAACTTCATACTTATATCCGTTTAAGAAATTTACACGTTTAGAAAAATTTACTGCTAATATTGGATTTGGATTTCTTCACTTAGCTGTAGCTACGATTTAAAAAAAATTATTAGCCTATGTTAATAAACGAACTTTGTCGTTTCAGGCCTCCAACTAGAGGTAGACTTTTAATTTGGGAAATTACCAATAATTGTAATTTATTATGTAAACATTGTTGTAATTCCAGCAATAATCAAATAAATAAGAAAGAATTAAGTATTGATATTATTTCATCTATTATACCCGAAATAATTAAATTAAATATTCGTGAAATTTACTTTACGGGAGGAGAACCTCTAGTTAGAAAAGATTTTTATAATATTTTATCATTATTTAAAGGTCTTTCTATAGATACCTTTTTTGCTACAAATGGGACATTATTTGATATTGAGAAAGTTAAAAAAATAAATAACCTCAATATAAAACAGGTCACAATTAGTCTTGATAGTCATTTCCCATCAATTCATAATAACCTACGTAACAACAAAGATGCCTTTAAGAAAACTATCAACGGTATTAAACTTTGCTTAAAATGTAGAGTACCCTTACGAATAAGTAGCATGATTTATCCCGGCAATCACAATTTTTTATTTGAATTTGTAGAATTTTTATCAAATATGGGTGTTACATCAATAGCATTTCGTTTTATAATTCCAACAGGAAGGGCCATTAGTAATAGTAATTTTGTTTTAAATTCTGAATCTAGAGATATTGTTATCAATCAAATGAGAAGGATTCAACAGATTTTTCATCATATTAAAATTGATCATAGTCTTGAAAATAATAATCAATTTGCTCCAGTATCATGTGTTGCCTTGAACCAGATACTACATATAACTGCCAACGGAGATGTAAGTCCATGCTCATGGTTGTATAAAATTAATTATAAAGCATTTACATTAGGTAATCTTAACGAAAGATCATTATCTGAATGCATTAATGCTGAAAATAATTTTTTATCATTTTTAAAACAATATCAAAATTGCCCAATTCCTTATGCAAATACCCTATAGTTTTCCAGAACACGAAAGAGAATCAATTCGTAAATGCTTTTTCGGAATTAACAAGAAAGTTTCATTGGCTATTTTTACCCCATTAAATAGTTTTTTTAAGCTCTTTAGCTCTCAAAATGAGAATCATAATGGATGGTGGAAGAGTATATATTTTGACGGTATTCTTGTTACACATGTACCTCAATCCTCTGCTATTCTGGATGCAATTTCCTCATTGGAACCATCAACAAAAATTATTTTTGTTGGAATAGCTGGTTCTTTGGGTAAACTTAAAATAGGTGATATTGTGGAGGTTAGCTCATCTCTATTGGAAAAAAAACTAATCGAAAGATCTTATGATTCGCAATATTTCTTTCCAAAAACAAAGAATACTACTGTATCATCAATAGCAGCTATATGGTCAAAAAATATTAAAATGCCACAGGACATCGAATGTGTGGATATGGAAACTGGTTATTTATATGCAGCATCTAAACTTCAAAATAAATTTTCAACAAGTATCCTTATTATTTCTGATGACATAACAACAATTCCATTTTATAAGTGTAATATTGATAATCTTAGCGAAAGTTTTAAATTTGTCCGGCAAAAAATTATTTCATCTTAATAATTTAGTACTTTATATGAATAATGATATATTACAACTTTTTAATACACCTTCAAAAAATATTGAAGAGTTTAAGTCTATTTCATCTAATATTGTTAAAATATACACATGTGGACCGACTGTATATTCTTATCAGCATATTGGAAACTTAAGAACATATATTTTTGCTGATATTCTAAAGCGTGTATTGCATTTTAAGGGATATTGTACTTATCAGGTAATGAACATAACGGATGTTGGTCATTTAACTGATGACGCTGATCAGGGTGAAGATAAGATTGAACTGGCAGCTCGGAAGAATAAGGCTAATGTATTACTAATGACTGAAAAGCTTAAAAATAAATTTTTTTCAGATTGTTCAAAATTAAATATATTACCACCAGACATAACCTCTAGAGCAACTGCACATATCCAAGATCAAATCCAACTTATTAGAATTTTAGAGGAAAAGGGTCATACCTACAAAACTTTGGATGGAGTGTATTTCGATGTTTCATCTTTTTCAACTTATACACCATTAGATAAAATGCTATTAGTTGCAACAGAAGAATATTCAAGAGTAGGTTCAAAAAATAAACGTAACCCCGAAGATTTTGCTCTGTGGAAATTTTCAAAAGCAAATCAAAAAAGAATATTAGAATGGCCGTCTCCTTGGGGTATAGGTTTTCCAGGTTGGCATATAGAATGTAGCGCAATGTCTTTAAAATATCTTGGAGAAAAATTTGATATTCATACGGGTGGAATTGATCATATACCTATACATCACACTAGCGAAATTAGACAGATGGAGGCAGCAGTCGATCATCGCGTTGTAAATTACTGGCTTCATGGTGCGTGGTTAAGTTTTGGTGAAAGCGATAAAATGTCCAAGTCAAAAGGAGAAACAATTTATTTAGATGATATTATTGAAAATAAAATAGATCCATTAGCTTTCAGATATTTAGTCCTAACAGCAAATTATAGAAATCCTTTGAAGTTCACTTGGGATTCATTGAATATGGCTCAGAATGCCTTGATAAAATTAAAAAGACAAATCTCTTTATTACCAAAGAAAAAAAATGGAAAAATTAATTTAGAGTATTCGAATCTATTTAATAAGGCTATTTCAAATGATTTAGACACTCCAGAGTCTATATCCTTGCTCTGGCAATTAATTAAAGACACAAATATTACTGAACAAGATAAATATTGCACTATAAAACAATTCGAAGAAGTTTTGGCTTTAGATTTATTTAATTATCGGGAATCAGGAAATGAACTTGAAATGCCGAAAAATGTGATAAAGTTATTATTTGAAAGAGAAAAATCTAGAGAAAAAGGAGATTTTGTTACATCTGACAAATTAAGGAATATTCTTAATGAAAAAGGATTTATAATTAAAGATAGTGACGAAAATTTATATATTCAAAAAAAATAAATCGCTTTATATGGTAAATGGGCTTACAAATAAATATAATATTCTTTTATTAATATAGTTACATTCAAATCAAACATTGTACACCATATTTAAAAAGTTGCATAAATGAAATGTATAGGAATATTTGTTAGTCCAATTGCATTTTTCGATAATATGATAAGTACAGATATAAGATGGTCCATGGACATGTTATATTTTAGACTTGCTGAAAAAGGATTTATTACTATTTTTTTTTCGAATATCAATGACATCAATATTCTCAATAATAAAGTTTATATAACAGGTTTTAATAGAATCAACCAAAAAGTCATTATTTCACATAAAGTTGAATGTATTATATATAAAGCATCCCCAATAGAATTCGGATATTCACATGCTATTTGGGATGAAATTGAAAAATCGGGAATTCTATTAATTAATTCTTATCATACACTGAAAAATACATTTTATAAAAATCTGTTTTTTAAAAAATTTAGTAAAGATATCTATTTTCCACCTTTCTATTACATTGATTCACTCAAAAGATTAAAAAAATGTTTACATTCAATTCCTGCACAAAAGTATGTAATTAAGGTAAATCTTGGAGGTGGCCAGAGAATTAAAACAGAGTATTTTAATGGAGATTATTTTCTCGTTGATACTATAAATGAATCTTCAATAACTCATATTATTGAATTTCTTTTAATGACAAAGAATTTAACAAGAAATGGTATTATTATATCAGAATTTATTGAACCAAAATTAGATGAAGATAATAGGGCTCGGTGCTTAAAACTTTATGTAATTGATAATAAACCATATGCTTGTAGATATGATTTTTCACTTCCTTATCATTGGCTAACAGCTTATCATATAAGCGGAAAATCGCAAGGAGAAAAACTTGAAAATGTTCCAAATGAGGTATTTTATCAATTAAAAAAAATTACTCAGAAACTTGATATTAAATTTGCTTCAATTGATTTTTTTTATACTTCATCTGGTTACAGATTATTAGAGATTAATCCTTCTTTAAATGATACAATGTTTTGTTTTAACATTACAAATGTAAACTTAGTTGAAATTTTTGTTGAACAAGTTATCTGCAGACTAAGCAAGATAACGATATAATTCGGGCTTGTACTTCCAATTTACACTTTAGATACTCGAATAATCCAACCACACAAAGAGGTTATAAGGTGTTCCTCTTCCTTCTTCGGCAAGTCTTGCGCCAGCCCGTTGCAATATTTGCCAATGATGTATTTAATTTCTAAGGTATTGGCAAAAAATGCAACGCCTTTCAGGTTGCTATCGCAAGGCTGTCACAATCCTTGCAGCTCAGTCGTCATCGTCACGGCAGCCTTTACTGTCCTGCAAGTCGCTTTACTCATTTCGCCTTCATTACACTACAGGGCTTCGCAAGCTCAACACCTTTCGTTCCATTCCGGCTACATTCGTTTCAGCCACTTGCAGTCCACTGGCTGCCAGTGTTTGGGCTCGCCTGCGGGTCGCTGCGGGCTGCGATTTTGTCACAGTTTTTGCAGTAGCAACCGTAACTTTAAATAATTTTCCGGTAATTTAAACTTTCAGAAATTTAGAAACTTCAACAGATATGGCAAAAACTCCGCCAAAACCTTGCTGTAAACAGTAGCTGCAAATCGCATTCGTTCCTCATGCTATTATTTGCACCACCCTTGCTCCACTCGCAGCGGCTCGCGCCAACAGCGTTTGCAAACTGTTCGTTCCTCACTCATTGCATCCGCTTTTCCCGACGCTTGCTCAGGGCTGTATAACCTGCTTTTACAACCCGCATTTGACAAATACAAAAAACTTGATAGTCAAAAAAATAATTATTTATGAATCAAATAAACCAAAACATAATAGCAAAGTTACAGGTCGGTTGCAAAATCTGACAAGGGTACGCTGACGCCAGCCTCAAAAAATCTCCACTTTCGTACCTCAAGTAGTTTTTTTGGTCTGCCCTTGCATATTTTGCCCCCATCCTGTGTCCGTAAGTGCATTATGTTTTATTGTATTTTACGTTGTAAACTGGGTGGCTGGTGGCTGCTCATTTACGTTTATCGCATTGCCGGTTTTCGCTTTTATTTCCTGCGTCATATCGGCTAGTACTACATTTAGCTCTTGTGGCTATCGTTCTCAATTAGTAAGCTGCCCTTTTAGCGGGTGGCTTACTTTTTTTTGGCATATCTGACCCTGTCTCCCTGTTTATTTTAAAAAGGAAAAAATCCAGCAAATTTAGGCGGTTATGCTTTACGGGGTATCAAGTTCAAGCCCTCCGGGTTCTGACAAAAAATTTTTCTGCTACTGACTGATTTTTAATCGTGAAAAATTTTTATCAGAAAAATTGACACCCCTGCATACCGCCTGTCTGAGCGGCTTACTTTTTACCTCCGATTTTGCATGTAATTTGTATGTACTAAAACAAATCAGGCAGTCACTTTATTTCGTAACTGCCTAATTTTCTTGTAGCGAGACCGAGAATTGAACTCGGGACCTCATGATTATGAATCATGCGCTCTAACCAACTGAGCTATCTCGCCCTTTGTGCTCCGTAGCTTTAGCGAAGGAGCACCTTTGGTCTCCGTAATAAAACTACTCTCACTTTTGCGGCTGCAAATATAAGCAGTTCCGTACAAAATAGCAATAAGGTTTATTTTATTGAGTATTAGTTTCAATTTTTTTTCTATATTGCAAATAGTAACAAATTCAGCATTAGGGAAATCCGAAAAAATGAAAACAAAATATGAGTTGGAATACACGCTGAATTGTTCACCTAAGGTGCTTTTTTCGAGGTTAAGTACTGCGGAGGGACTCAGCGAATGGTTTGCTGACCAGGTCAACGTAAAAGGTGATCTCTTTTCTTTTTTCTGGAACCATTCAGAATCAGTCGCCAGGCTTTCAGCCCTGAAGGAAAACAAACTGGTGAGATTCGAATGGGTAGGAAACGGAGGCAAGGACTCAAATTATTTTGAATTCAGGATAAGTAAAGAAGAACTGACCGGAGGACTTGCCCTCATTATAACAGATTTTGCCGAATCCGATGAGAAAGAAGATTCAATCTATCTATGGGATACACAGATCCAGGAACTCAAGCGAATACTTGGCATGTAACCTTTCTGTTATTCTTCCAGCAGATTCACTTCAGTAATCTCCCCGCTTTTATTATTTAGCCTTAAAGTCTTTATCTCATTTGAACGAAACTTCAACTCATGTTTCTTACCGTCAAAAGCAAAATCCACTATAGCTGTAACTGGTTTACCTGTCATTTCCACACATCTGATTATCAGATCTCTTCCTATTTCTGATTGTTTGACAGCTGATATTATAACATCGGTGGAGTTAATTGAGATAA
Source organism: uncultured Bacteroidota bacterium (assembly GCA_963744745.1). Classification (GTDB taxonomy): domain Bacteria; phylum Bacteroidota; class Bacteroidia; order Bacteroidales; family VadinHA17; genus LD21. The sequence continues at coordinate 497,564 of CAVUVD010000019.1, forward strand.
ACGTACCTGACTTCGGCATTTTCCCATCATGTATCCCCTGGTAAATTGTAATCACAGGAGATATGAATTCATCTGCAATCTGAGGTATCCTGTTTTCTTTCCATGTACCTGAATGAGGAATAAGCCGCATTTTAAATGTCTGGATTCCCTGGTCCATCCACAAATGATCAGATTTCATGTCGAGTACACGTGGATTATGATGTGCGTACACGGCTGACCGTGTAACAGTAATCCTCATATCGTTTCCATGAACGCTGTAGCCATATTTTGCATCATTAACAACAGTCAGTCCATAAACCTGGTCTCCACGTTTTCCTGACATGTCAATCCACCTCTGACCGGGATCTTCATCTCCGTTTGCTGTTCTCTCGATGAAACCATATGCAGTCTCATAAACCGGAACAGGTGACTGTACATCGACCGGAAAAGAGAATTTAAGCATTTTGAGATGCTCCTTCCAGTCAAGAACCACATCAGCTGAAATCTGAGAGGAGCCGGAATTGAGTGACCAGTCGATCGTCAGTGTTGATTCATTATACTTTGATACTGACCTCAATATTCCGCGCACCGGACCATTTTCGAGGACACTGACACCTGTATTCCTGAATGAACCGATCACTTTTGAAAATGATTTGACATCATGACTCCATGTATCGCTGGTATCGTTAATTACAAGCGCTTTACATCCCCCTTCGTTCCCTGTAAAGATTGCCTTGCCCTCCTTCTTGTCGAAAATGCTTATACCCTCCTGTAAAACCTGTATTTTATAAAACTCATTCTCAATGGTATCTTCATTCACTCTGACAGGCAGATTAACAAGCTCGCTCTCACCATCCATAAGCCTTATCTGCCTGTAACCCATTGCAGGCACGGTTGCACTTACAAGGAGTTTTTTACGGCTCCCTGTCTCTGTCGATGCAGATGTCCACTGATGGGGCAGGGGAGTTCCTGTTTCATCCTCAACTCTTGAAGATTTGTGATTTGTTCCCCAGTTAAAATCATATGAAATAACGGTATTCACCTGCCATGCATGGGGATTGAATACAAGCAGGTATTGTGATGCGGGATCCTCCGCAGGTACCTGCCATTCAAGTTTCTGAAGAGCTTTAAAGGATACCTGATTCGCTGTATGAAGTGCATAGCCGTAACCTTCCCGAGCTGTTTGGGAATGTTCATATAACGATGATCCTGCAATGCTGTCATGAAACTGAAGCAAAAGGACATTCTTCCAGGCTGCCGACAGTTCTTCTGAAGGATAGATACAACCCCAGGCACGTGAGCCTATTGCAGCAACCTTTTCTGCAACGACGAGTGCAGCCTCGGATTTCCGGTTTCCTTTCTTGATCCCAGATTCAGCAGTATAGCAGCCGGGGGCATGATGCTGCAGGTCATCCCTGACAACCGGCAAATTAAGGTTACGGTCATTGCGGATCTCGTCAAAATACTTTTCAGGTGTGCTGAATACGACAACAGGAGCTCCTTTTTCAGTCTTGATTTCCTGTATTGACCTGATGTTCTCAATAGTAGCTCCGCCACCATGATCCCCGGCTCCATAGTATGCCATAAATGATTTCATCGGCTGTGGTCCGGCCTGTTCAAGGATCCTCTCCATCCGGGTTCGGACAGATGCATTATCGTTATAGCTGATCTGGATACGGTATGTTAAAACCCTTGATCCGTCAGGGCCCTCCCACCAGAACAGGTCTGAAGGGATGCTTTTTTCATTTGGCCCGGGCCGCATAAAGACATAATTCCTCATTCCCTGGAGTTTGATTATCTGGGGAAGTGTCCCTGTATGACCGAAAGAATCAGGGTTGAAAGCAACGGTTGATTTCCGTCCAAGAAGTCGTTGCAGGGTGAGCTGTCCGTAAAGCCCCTGACGAACGAGGGCTTCCCCCGAAGGGATATTAACGTCCGGTTCAACCCACCATCCCCCGACAACATTCCATTTTCCTTCTTCAACCTTTTTGCGGATCTCGGCAAGCATGGCCGGATCATTGTCTGCCACCCACTGGTAAAATTGTGCTGAGCTGCTTATAAAACAAGCTTCCGGAGTTTCTTTAAGACGGTTAAGATTAGATCTGAATGTGCTGTGTACAACAGATAAACCCTCAGTCCATGGCCAGAGCCACACCGGGTCGATGTGAGCATGACCAATCATGTGGAAAGTATATTGCGGTGCATTTTCGGGCCAGGCAAACGTCAGACCTGGCAGAATACTGCTTATTGGTGCTGTGGCAATCGCTGCAGATCCTGATGCAGTCAGGTTAATGAATTTACGTCTTGACATTTTCCCTGACCTTTTTGCGTTTTTGCGACTTTTCATATTCCGGTAAAATCTATTTATCAAAAAAATGATTTTCAATGATCATACATAAAGCGTGATACAAGGGTAAATGAAGCTCCTGAACTGAAGATGTCCGTGTTCCGGGCACATTCAGGAGAATATCACATTTTGCAACCATTTCTCCTCCTGTTTCACCTGTCATCCCGATAACAGTGATTTCTTTCGCGCAAGCAGTAATAATTGCATCAATAATGTTTTTTGAGTTTCCGGAGGTACTTATTGCGAGAAGGACATCTCCTTTTTTCCCGAATACTCCAACCTGCTGGGCAAAAATAAGGTCAGGATCGATATCATTAGCGACAGCTGTTATCAGCGCTGTATGTGCACTAAGCGAGATTACAGGAAATCCATGCTGCAGTTTTTCAGCAAGATAGGTTCCCCTCGCACCTCTTTTTATCAGTTGATTTTTAAAATCATCCTTTAGAGGTCTCTTATGCTGAAAACCTTTCATCAACTCACCCGCAATATGGTCGGCATCGGCGCTGCTGCCTCCATTTCCGCAAATCATCAGCTTACAGCCTGATTCAAAGCATTTGATAATGCAATCAGCTGCCTTCTCTATTTCTGTTTCCACAACTGATAATTCAGGATATCTTCTTAGTAAATCGACAGGTACTGATATAGCTTTCATAATTCAAAATTTTTCTTCATAAATTGCCACGCAGAGCGCAGCATAATCTCCGATTGAATCCCCCAGTAATGCCGGCCGTATTTCACAGACACCAAGCGAGAGGGGCAATGTTTCTTTCTTAAGTATTTCATCAACAACAGGTTTGAATAGCATCTCATTTCTTGAATAGATGCTGCCGATTACAATACATTCGGGATTCAGGATATCAATGAGTATCGCAAGTCCCCGACCCAGATATTCAGCGGCAATCCTTATTATTTCTGCTGCTACTTCATCGCCTGCCCGTGCAGCGAGCGCTACCGTTTTTGTGTCGAGTTCCCGGACCTCTGCAATTGATTTGCAGAAACCGACATATTCATTCCTGCTTATCTTCTCAGTCACTATTGAACTGGCAAGCTGGGCTATTCCGCCGCCGCTGCAGAATCCTTCAAAAGATCCCGCTTTGCCATAACCTACAGGTCCTGTCTTATCGAGACGTATATGCCCGACTTCTCCCGCCAGGTCATTCGTTCCGCTGTACAGTCTGCCATTAAGAATGAAGCCGGCACCCATACCTGTACCAAATGTCAGGAAGATCATGTTTGAAGTTCCTTTTCCTGCACCCATCATCCATTCTGCAAGTGCACAGGCATTTGCATCGTTCTGAAGCACTGTATTAACACCAAATTCACTGGTAAATATTTCAGTTATAGGCACATTATCCCATCCCGGCAGGTTAGGAGGAGAATATATCATTCCTTTCCCGGAATCAAGCGGGCCTCCGCAACTGATACCAATCCTCTTCAGTGTAGTACCGGGAAATAACTCAAGTGCTGAACTGATATTTTTTTTAAATTCATCAAGAATTATCCTGTAACCCCTGTCTGTTTTAGTCGGAAATCCTGATTTATGTTTAATATGAAATTCTGAGTCTCCTGCAACGACTGCGCACTTTGTTCCCCCGACATCGAGTCCGATGTAGAGCTCCTTACCTGTTGTTTTACCTGTCATAGTAAAATTACTTTCAATAAAGTTAATAATCAATTTGAACAGAGCAAGACATTTATTCTTTGACTAATTTAGTACAACTCTTAAATTTTATATGATGAAGAAATTTATGTTTTTACTTATCACGATAGCGATGCTGTTAAGTTCAAATCTGAGCGCTCAGACACTCGCTGAAAAACTTGGTTACAAGGCAAATGACAGATTGTTAATTATAAACTGCGATGATGTTGGGATGTGCCATTCATCAAACATGGCAGTGGTTGAGGGGATGGAAAAAGGGGTAATTACATCGGGCACAATAATGACACCATGTCCCTGGTTCAACGAGATCGCGGTTTATGCTTCCACTCATCCTGAAAAGGATTTTGGGGTGCACATTACTCATACAGCTGAATGGAAGTTTTACCGTTGGGGTTCTGTTGCTCCCCGCGACCAGGTGAAAGGTCTTTATGATAAAGAAGGTTATCTCTGGAAGAGCATTGAGGAGGTATATGCAAATTCAAATCCTGAAGAGGCTCTTGCTGAGGGCCGTGCTCAGATCAGGAAAGCGCTTGATGCCGGTATACCGGTCTCACATATCGATTCACATATGGGAACACTTCAATATACACCAGATTACCTTAAGGTGTATGCACAGCTTGCTTCAGAGTTCAGATTGCCTTTGAGAATGGCAGCGCAGTCTACAATGGAAAAATTCGGTTTTCCGGCCGTCAGGAAAGAGCTGCAGGAAAAAGGACTGATATTTACAGATTATTTTATATTTGAAGAGCTGGAAGATTATAAGGATGTGAAATCGTTCTGGATGAATATCATCAGAAACCTGAAACCAGGAGTGACCGAGCTCTTTATGCATGCCTCAAAGGAAAGTGAAGAGCTGAAAGCCATCACGAACAGCTGGAATGAAAGAGTTCAGGAAGCTGCAACATTCACCACGGATCCGGATATAAAAAAATTGCTGAAGGAGCAAAATATTATTTTAATCGGATACAGACCCCTGATGGAGCTGCAGAGAAAAGAGCATTAGGATAAATGTGTTTCAAACAGCTGGTCATTTCACCAATTCAAGAGTAAAGATCATTACGCCGTTAGTTTTGCCGGCATAAGGGGAATCCTCAGGTATGCCGGATGTAAAGGTCGCCACTTTCATGGAAGTTTCATCTAAATCTGTGATGACACAGTCGCTTATCCAGTTATTCAATATAAGAAATCCTCCTTTCGAGAAACTCAGAGTCGATACATCCGGGAGCTTCAGGTTTATGGATGTGCTGCCATCACTTACATCTATTGAGAGATCTCTAGATTCATTGTATGCGAATTTCAATCCTGCCGGCGGGGCGAATGTATTTGTTTGTGTAAGTCCTCTGGCAACAGCTTCCTGGCCCGGAGGAGTATTGGGAATGTTTTTTGCTTTGCAGTAAGTCAGCCCGGCCATTACTCCCTGGCCACATGGTATTATTGAATAATCGCCATTGTATTTGAAAATATATTCATCCTTGCAGGCATTAACAAATCCAAGCTCATCAAGGTATCCTGGCGGAAGCGATTGCGTTACACTAAGATCAATATTTGCCTGAGCAATATAGATATTTGCTCCTGGATTGATTTTCCATCGTCGCCCATTGGGATCGTGCTTTCCGCCGGTGAGCATTTCCATTTTCATCATCGGCCGGATTGTGATGATCTGTGTAATCAGTGTCTCCCCTCCGGGTCCGTTGATTTTAACAGTTACTGTATAATCTTTACCGAATTCATTAAAAACATGTTTTGGATTTTGTTCTGTTGAAACTTCACTGCCATCGCCAAAATCCCATTCATACGTTTCCGTACCTGTTGCTTCGATTGTGAACTCCACAAGCAGGCCATCGTATTTTACAGATAACTTGCCTGCAGGAGCAGGTATTTTTTCACTGCAGGAATAGAATGCCATAAAAATTATTATAAATATTATGGCTGGTCCGATTCGCTTATTCACAATAAAAAGCATCAGATGAATTCTACTGGACTGATTGTTTCAAATCTAGCTATTTAAGTAAAACAAATCAAGATCAGAATCTAAATAATCACAAACCAAAACTCATTGAAGCTCTGAAAGCATTTCCTTGATGTTTTGGTGGAGGATTGGTGCAGTTTCAGGTCCGAGTGAGTTTTCTTCTCCATACTGTGCATCGCCCTTCCGGTAAGAAAATGGTTCTTTTATGTCCCATTGGCTATTTGGAATTATATACCCGATCTCGTCATTTGCGAGTCCTATTATGAATTTGTGTTTCCCGGGCATCATTTCGCGTACCGGAGGAACTTCAACAGGATAGGAGCCGAAATCATTTCCTTCAACCGCATCAATGCCGCCGTTTATGATTTCAGGATAAACCTCCCCGGGTAAAGTTGCGAAGGTAACTGGCCCTATCTTAAAAACTGCCAGTTCGGTTCTCATGTTAAATCTTCCGGCACTTCCCCGGTCAAACAGACCCATCATCATGCCAAGACGGAATAGTTTGTTTTTCACAGGAATTTTCAGTGATCTGGATATCAATGATATAGATGCTTCTTCGATCCTGTCTTCTGGATTATTCATTGAGGTCAGCGCCAGCATTGCCAGTCTTTTCCCCTGCGATTCTGCTTTTTCGAAAGAAGGATCTTTGTACTCTTTGCCTGAGAAAAGATCTTTAACCGGAAGGTTAGGATGAGTTGTCATGAGTCCGCCTACTGCACCATTTATATATATGGCAATACCACCCTGACCTTCTATCATAAGGCTGTCTCCATTATAAATTCCTTTTTCAACTCCTTCGCGTATGAAATACGGAAAGTCTGATGTAATCAGAAGGTTTTTACTCCAGAGTGTTTCGGGGTGATCAGCCCAGGAAATAAGTGATCCGGATGTCTTCCCTGTTACCTTTGACACAGCTCTGATGATTCTCAGGCCAGGATCAAAGACTTCAGGTTCCCTGGTATCCTTTACAAGATCTGCTGCTCCATTGCTATCCTCTGAGATTTCAAGTATTACCGGTTCCATTTTTGAAACCGCTGATACAACAGATTTAACTATCTGTGCTTTCAGGAACTTCTTGTAGTTTTTATCTATTCCTGACTTTAATGGTGAATTGCCCCATAACCCCAGCATGTCGGGTCCTTCATGATTATGTGTGGATGTTATTATAAGGTAGGAGATCCCTGTTTCAGCAGGTATCATATTTCTTACATCAATCACATCGTCATTCAAAAAGCCTATCAGATCGAGAGATACAATTGCAAGTTTTGATTTGCCATCACCAATAATAATTGTCCTTGCCCACAGATCATCATGTATCCCGTTCGCTGCCCGTTTGTTACTGAATCCTGCAATCCACACCGGATCAAATTTCCCGTTTGCATTTTTGTCTGTGTAGGTGTCGCCGTCCGACGGATTGTATCGTGCGTCATTGTTGAAGTCTGTCCATGTGTCAGTGACATCAGGGGTGATGGGTACAGCAGAGAAACCCGCAGTTAATTCTCCCCTATCATTATTCAGAATCGTCAGATTGCCGGAATACCCGGGATACCTGTTTTTCATATTGGAATATGCAACAACCGCAAGGAATAATGGTCCTGCTGATATCAGCACAACGATGCTCTTAAGAATTTTTTTAACCATAGGGATTCTAATATCAGAATTGTATGACTTTTGCTTTCAGTCTCATTAAATCAGAAAGGTTCTGAAGGTGCCCCTATTACTCTCAGGTATCTACCCATCCAGTAAGGGAGAAGCCAGATATCACCGGCGCTCATCTCCGCGTTCCCGTTATTTCCTCCGTCAGGAATGAACCTGTTGGCATTATGACGTGAAATTCTGAGCTCGTCAGGAGGAAGTACCTCACCAGTGATTTGATTCCTGAAGTCCGGTTCATTCAAATCCAGGTCTTTCCTGTGACTGTTGGAAATACTCCAGTCAATCATGTCAACCGGATATTCCTTCAGATACCATATTGCTTCTTCAAGGTCAAAATCTTCGGCATCAGTAATAGCGGTTATTATGTTCCATAAACCATCTTTTTCGACCCTTTCTGCATTCCAATGATCAATAATTGCTTCCCTGTATTTTCTTTTTAGAGTATCGTTGAAGGCATAACGGTAAAGCCCCCAATAGCCAAGGAAATACATTTCATCATCGGAGTGATTCCATCCGTCCGAAAGCATTTCGCTGAGCTCTCCTGTGCCGGGAGGGACCTTCCAGATCCCCTTCATAGGTCTCATGAGATTGTTAAGATAGCCATGCTCTTTCATCAGGCTGAATGCGGCATCTTTATATTTTTCTTTTCCTGTGAACCTGTACGAAGTCTGGAGCATTCCAATGATGTTTGATGAATTCAGCTTGCGGTCGCCAACCATTTCCGGAAAGGCATTCACATACACTGGATTCCAGCGACCCCAGCGCGTTGGCTGCCCATCCCAGTCAACCAGGTAAAGATTGTTCTTCAAAATATGAGACATAAGAGTGTCCATCAGCATTATGGCTTTATTCCTGATCGCCGGATCAACAATGAGTTCAGCCAGAACACCAAAGGCAAACATGTGGCCTATTGCCTCGTCGCTGCTCGTGGTTGATTTCCAGTCCCATTCAGGATCAGATGCTCTCCTCCAGGGTACATCATCATATTTATAACCTCTTCTTTCAAACGATCGTGCAGGGAATCCGGGAATCTGAGTGATTGTATAAAGTCGTTCCATCGCATCCAGGGATTCACGGATATTTTGAAGAGCCTGTTCTGACTTTGTCACCGAATATCTGAAGGCTTCCGCAGCCAGGTACATTGAGGTCCATAACCCGTCATTATCCGAATCTTCTAGGCTCCCCTGTGCAATGTTGCCATCCTTCATCCCGGCAAGTGTCGCATTAAAGCCGTTGCGTATATGCCTTTCCCTCACCTGGCTTTCATAATACATTGCCTTGTCATAGAGAGTTATATTATCGAAGCTGATAACTGCCAATCCTTTTGAGGTAAGAATCAGGACGGATTTTTCAGGTCCTCTTATTATGGATATGACCGTATCAGAAGGCAGCCATCTTTCTGATGCATAATAATTATATTTTCCATCATCCCTGAGCATCATGGCTCCCCTGTGTGATCCGAACCAGAGATTACCATCTGCTTCAGCAATACAGGTGAGCTCCGGACATGGCAATCTGTACTCTAAGCTGCCGGTTTGTTCATGAGACCTGGTGTCTAATCTTAAATAGCCATTCGTCGTACCTATCCATAGGTTATCATCTGATAAAGTAAAGCATGTTAATGGCATGTCTTCAAGGATTATTCCGGGTTTGTTTTCACCTGGCTTATACCATCTCAGGGAAGAATTGCAAAGAATCCACCATCCCTTATTAGCTTTATCAAATCTTATATCCTGTATTGTGTCATCTTCAATAATGCTTTCCCAAAGCAAACCTGAATCGCTTACGAGTTGCAGCCTGTGTCCGGCTGATATAAGAAATGCAAAATCATTTCCGCCTTCAACAATTTCCGGTTGAGCAAGAGAATGAGATGCAAACAGTTTTCCTGCCCATGCATTGCTGAAAACCGCTTTATCATCAATATAGATGAATTGATCATTATATGTACTTAACCCTGTGATGTTCTTATCAGAAAAGGTCCTGTAAAGATTATCTTTAAGCAATACTTCCGGGATAAAGCATTTTCCCGTTTACAGGATGCATTAATCCTTGCGAGGTAAGAATCTGGATATGACCGTTCCTGTCTGCAACAACTTTTACAGGAATTATTCCGGCATTACTGAAGTAATATTTAATTGAATAATCCTGTGGGAATGGAATATCGTCATAGAACTGCAGATTTTTACGGGTTGATTTACATCCCATGACACCAAGAAAGATCAGGAAAAATATAGCGTACTTTTTCATTATGCAATCAGATCAGATGATCAAATATAATTTATTGGAATGGATTTTTTACACCTGATTTTTACACCTGACTAATATGAGAAATGTTATCTTTAAAAGATAAAACCTTTATTATTATGTATGATATCGGTCTTATATTCAGGGCACTCGAATATGCTGCTATAAGACATAAAGATCAATTCAGAAAGGGTGAGGATAAACCGCCTTATATCAATCATCCCATACAGGTAGCCAGTCTTCTTGTAAATGAAGCAGGGGAGAGCAACCCGGTTCTGCTTGCCGCAGCCATACTGCACGACGTTATTGAAGATACTGTTGATTCTGTTGGGGAGAAGGAAGCTCTGATTGAAGAAATACGCAAGATTTTCGGGGAGAATGTTCTGGCGATTACTCTCGAGGTGACCGATGACAAAAGCTTAAAAAAGCCGGAAAGAAAACGGCTGCAGATAGAGCATGCTCCGACAATATCAGATAGTGCAAAAAAGCTGAAGCTGGCTGACAAGATCCTGAATGTAAGGGATATTACAGTAAGTCCTCCATCAGGATGGAATCATGAAAGAATAACTGAATATTTTAACTGGGCCGAGATGGTTGTTGCAGGGTTGAGGGGAGTTAGCAGGAAAATGGAGGATATGTTTGATGAAGTTCTTGCAAGGGCAAGGGAGAAATACAACAAACAGGCATCTGCCTGATTTTCCTAAATATAATTAAGAAGTATTAATATATTTATTATAATATAATGTTAATTATGCCATTTTTGCACTCCTGACGGAAATGACAAGGGATTGTTATCAGGCTGCAGCAAGAGATTCTTCAGTCGAAAACCTCCTCGGGCGTCGGTTTTCTCCTTCAGAATGACAGGCAAATGGAGACAAAAAGGGAGTGAAGAGGCGCATTTTGATCCAAACCAACTCAGGGAACAATTTCTCTGCAAAATGCGCCTCTTCACTCCCCCCATACGTTCCAACGCATTGTCATCCTGAACGCAGCGAAGCGAAGTGAAGGATCTTATAAGGCTGTGTACCAATTATATACATAGCTTGTCATTAGTAACGCAGCGAAGCGAAGTGAAGGATCTTATAAGGCTGTGTGCCAATAACATACATAGCTTGTCATTAGCAACGCAGCGCAGCGAAGTGAAGCATCTTTTACGGTTGTGTGCCAATTATATACATAGCTTGTCATATGTAACGTAGTGATAGGGAATAAATCTTAAATCTTTCGTCTCAATACTTCGGCTGTCTCTCTCACAATCCTTTGTACCTGGAGGCCATGTTCTATATCGGGTAAAAACGCATCCGGATCGTTACCGGTAAGAAAAATGTAATGAGCATGGATCATGGGACGAAGCCATCCGGGAGGAACATGTCCTGACGGGAACGATGAGATGTTTTTATATTTACTGCCTGTATGAACTTTTGTCCAGGTACCTGTTTCTTCAAGATAATACTCATAATGTTCCGGATCGCAGGAAGTAAATCTGACAGCGCCCTTGTCCGCATAAAGATCCATCGACAGGAGGTCTCCGGAACCTGATGCAATACGGCTGGCTGCAATTGTTCCTGCAGCTCCTGTTGCATGGTCTCTTAGGGTGATGAGACTGAAAAGATCTGATGCCGGATCGACATCGGGGAAACTGCCGGCGCTGATAGCGTCACAGATTTTCAGTTCATTTCCCAGGAAAGCGACAATCAGGCTGATCGCATGAGAACCGAGATCTGCCATTGCACCGCCATCGGGACCAGGTGTAAGCCTGTTGGCCCGTTTATCGCGGTACTCCTTTTGCAGGTAATCGCCATGGAAATATTTTAATTCGAAATGTACCGGCTTCCCGAATTTGCCTGTCTTCCAGAGTTTAAGAGCTTCTCTTATCGGGGTCATGAACAGGTACTGGAACCCAAGCTGAAACTTTATGTGCGGGTAATCTGCTGTAATCTGCTTTAATTTTTCCTCCTCCCCGATTGATGAACAAAGAGGTTTCTCGGCATATATCCTTTTTACCGACTTCATGCCGATCGCCCTGCTTATATGCTCATAGTGCACCTTGTTCGGACCAAGAATATAAATTGAATCGATCTCATTTTCTGCAAAAAAATCGTCAGGTGAGACAGCTTTGTCAAAACCAAACCTCCGGGCAAATGTGTCCCTGCTTTTTTCAGAATATGAACTGACAGCCGAAAGCCTTATTTCAGGTATATCATTATAGTAGTATTTAAGAGAATTCAGTGCAAAAATATGAGGATGCGCAATCCCGCCGGCACCAATAAAACCTGCATTAATTTTTTCAGTCATCTGTAATGAGGGTTAAACAAAAAGCAAATATAAGATAAATGAGGATTGTGGCAGAATGGCATGAGCGTAAATCAAAAGAACTTTCGTCTTTATACTTTTGTCTTTTATCTTATTGATGTTCTTACATAATAAGCTAACTTTATTTTAAAAATTACTATGATAGTCACCTGCGTTTATGTACACGTTAAACCTGAATCGGTTGACAAAGCACTCCGCATTATCTTGCCTGGCGCGATGCCGTTAAAGATATGATGGCTGAACCCCGTTATGGAGTGAAATACAATATATTGATGCCCAGAAACGACGGATAATGATTGAACCTTTTCAATTCTCACGGACTCCGAAAATCATCTTTGGAAGCGGAGTTATTTCAAAACTTCCGGGTTTAATTGACTTGTATGGCACGAAAGTTATCATCGTAACAGGAAAAGGATCATTTACGCGAAGCAAGCATTTTTCAAACCTTACAGGCATTTTCGAATCAAAGAGAACAGCATACCGGATTATTTGTATTCCGGGTGAGCCGACACCTGAAATTATTGACAATTCGGTTGCAGATCTTAAAGGATTTGATGCGGATATTGTTGCTGCAGTCGGTGGCGGAAGTGTTATGGATGCCGGCAAGGCAATATCAGCAATGCTCAATCGGCCTGAATCAATAACTGATTTTCTGGAAGATATCGGAACAAAGAAACATCCTGGAACAAAAATTCCCTTTATTGCAGTTCCTACCACATCAGGAACCGGCAGTGAAGCAACGAAAAACGCCGTGATCTCACGAACCGGTATTACCGGATTTAAGAAATCATTGCGACATGATAATTTCGTACCCGATATAGCACTTGTAGATCCTGAACTGACTGTTTCCTGTCCGCCTGATATTACTGCAGCAAGCGGGATGGATTGTTTCAGCCAGCTTGTTGAAGCTTACCTGTCGACAAAATCCAGTATATACACTGATGCACTTGCGATCGAGGGCCTTAAAGCATTAAAGGATTCATTGGTGGCAGCCTTTACTGACGGACAGAATCTTAAGGCAAGAACCGGAATGTCAATGGCTGCACTGACTTCCGGAATTTGTCTGGCAAATGCCGGCCTCGGGGTTGTACATGGTTTTGCTTCTTCAGTAGGTGCAGTTTTTGATATTCCGCATGGTTTGCTCTGTGGCACTCTTATGGCTGTGTGTAATGAAATAAATGTAAAGAAGCTTCTTTCAACAAGGAACAACCCTCAGGCTCTCAGGAAGTATGCAATATTGGGAGAACTATTCCTTGAAGACAAAGGCAAAACGGATCAATTCTATATCGATGGTTTTATCGCTTATCTGCATGAATTAACGGAGAAACTGAACTTGCCTGTATTGAATGAAGCAGGCTTTGATAAGATTCTGATACCCGAAATATGCAGGAATACCGGTATGAAAAATAATCCTGTCAGTCTCGATAACGATGAATTATCCTGGATACTGCAAAGAAGGTTAATTTGAAAATGTGCTAATTTGAAAATGTGCTAATTTGAAAATGTGCTAATTTGAAAATGTGCTAATTTGAAAATGTGCTAATTTGAAAATGTGCTAATTTGAAAATGTGCTAATTTGAAAATGTGCTAATTTGAAAATGTGCTAATATGCTAATGTGCTGATTTTTTGATTAAAGTTGGATTTCAATTTTCAAATTGATTAATTTTCAAATCTTCAAATTGGATTTTAATTTTCAAATTGATTAATTTTCAAATTTTCAAATTGGATTTTAATTTTCAAATTGATTAATTTTCAAATTTTCAAATTTGATTTCAAATTTGATTTAATAATAACTGACCTAACTATCAATACTATGAAAACGAGCCTGCTTAAAAGCGTTATCTTCTTCTTTTTGCTGTTAATTGTCTCACAATCTTCATTCTCCCAGCTTCCCAAAGAAACAGAGGATCAAAAGATGCAGCGTATGAAATGGTGGACAGATGCACGTTTTGGTATGTTCATCCATTGGGGTCTGTATGCCCTTCCTGCCCGGCATGAATGGGTAAAGAACCGCGAGAGACTCACTAATGAACAGTATCAGAAGTACTTTGAACATTTCGATCCTGATCTTTACAATCCGAAAGAATGGGCAAGAATGGCAAAGGAAGCAGGAATGAAATATGTTGTCCTCACGGCTAAACACCACGAGGGATTCTGCAACTGGGATTCAAAATTCACCGATTATAAATGTACAAATACACCTTTCGGGAAAGATATAATAAAGGAGTATGTTGAGGCATTCAGGGCTGAAGGACTGAAAGTAGGTTTCTATTATTCTCTCATTGACTGGCATCATCCGGATTTCAATATAGACAGGCAACACCCTCAGCGACAGGATAATGAAGCCAATTATGAATCCCTTAATAAAGGGAAAGACATGGCTAAATACCGTCAATATATGAAAGACCAGGTAACAGAGCTGCTTACAAACTATGGTGAGATAAGTATCATATGGTTCGATTTTTCATACCCGGGTAAGAACGGAAAAGGCCGTGACGACTGGGGATCTGAAGAACTTCTGAAGCTTACAAGAAAATTGCAGCCGGGCATAATTGTTGACGACAGGCTTGACATGAAAGATGTTCCCGGGGGCTGGGACTTTACAACACCCGAACAGGTAAAAGTGGCAAAATGGCCGGAATACAATGGCCAGAGAATACCCTGGGAGACCTGCCAGACATTTTCAGGATCATGGGGTTACTACAGGGATGAAACAACATGGAAGAGCCCTGCCCAGCTTCTTGAGCTTCTGATTGAATCGGTAAGCAAAGGCGGTAACCTGCTCCTGAATGTCGGACCGACGGCAAGAGGTACTTTCGACCAGAGGGCACAGGACAGGCTTTCGTCTATGGGCAGGTGGATGCATCTCAATAACAGGTCTGTATATGGCTGTACTGAAGCTCCTGCAGGTTTTGTTGCTCCCCCGAATACACTTTTGACCTATAATCCCGTTACTAAAAGGTTGTATATCCACCTCCTGGCATATCCAATGGGGAATGTGACTCTTACCAATAGTGCGGATAAGGTTCAGTATGCCCAGTTTCTGCATGATGCGTCGGAAATAAGGTTCAATACAGGCAGAGAAGAAAACAAGAACGATATAGTTTTCTCACTTCCCATTCTGAAACCTGATACGGAAATACCGGTGGTGGAGGTTTATTTACGGTAAAAGCTTTCGATGACCTGCTTGATGAAATTGAAAAACCTTATTGTATTTCTGTTATTGATTTCTGTAAGTAATACCTGGGCACAGGATAAAGAAAACAGTTTCTTTATCGGTGCCCAGGCTCATTATGGCTTTATTATTCAGCACACATCGAAAGTTGAACCCGTTTCACATACAAAACCCTTTGGAGCCGAACTGAATTTTAACTGGCTTCATACCTCATATGAGAGATGGAAAGTCTTCCACACCTACAATATTTCCGGGATTCAGCTCGCATATTATAATTACCAGAATCCCGACATTGTGGGTAGCTCCTATGTGTTATCCGCTTTCTCGGAGCCTGTTATTAAAAGAGGGAACAGGTACATTTTTTCTATCAGGGGAGGAGGAGGCATTTCGTACCAGACGAAAATATATAACTACTTCACCGACACACTAAATGTTTTCTTCAGCACAAGGATAAGCTTCCCTCTCTTCCTGTCAGCCAGGCTTAAGTATCGTTTATCAGATGATATACTACTCACACTATCAGCTAATTACAATCATATCTCGAATGGTGCGATGCGGTTGCCAAACATGGGAATTAATTTTCCGACAGCATCGGCCGGCCTCGAGTTCTTCCCGGAAGGATTCCCTGAGCTTAATCATAAATATAAACATGAACAGAACATGACTGCGAAAAGCAGGTATATTATGCTCCAGGGAATAACCGGGTATAAGGTCGTTTATGGTGAACCTGCCTGGTCGTGGGGATTGAGTTCACGGTTCACCTGGCAGCTGAAAACATTTTATGCTCTGAATTCCGGTGTTGAGCTTATTCTTGACAAGGGAGTAAAAAAAATGATCGAGATCGAAGACAGGGATCTGGATTTTAAGAGGCTGGCTCTTACTGCCGGCCAGGATTTCTTCCTTGGCCGGATCGTGTTTTCGCAGCACCTCGGTATCTATCTTTACTGCCCGTATAAAGCCAAGGCTCCGGTTTACCAGAAGTATGAACTCTCTTATAGAATAGCTCATGATCTGCTGGCTGGTGTTTATCTGAAAGCACATACAAGCGATGCTGAACTCTTTGGCTTCTCAACAAGTTACATCCTGAAGCTGAAATAATTATCAGAATTTGAACTTCTTTGTTGATTCTATGTTCTTCAAATAACCATTTACAACCACTCATTTTCCATTCTTTTTACCCTGCTGACAGGAATACATCTAATTCCTGATATCAGTATTATGAAGAATTTACTTGTGTTGCTCTTTTCAGCGACTACCAGCATGCTTTTTCCGCAAGGTAATGAATCTGATCATCTGTTTTTCGGCGGGAAGTTTCATTATGGATTTATATTTGCTCCTGATGAAATAAAACCTTTATCCCTTACACAACCATACGGGTTCGAACTGAACATCAGCAAACTTTATACTTCTTACAACAGCTGGAAGATTTTCCGTACATATAACATTGCCGGTTTGCAGGCCGCCTATTATAACTATCAAAGCCCGGAAGTAATAGGAAGTTCCTATGTTGTTGCGGCTTTTACAGAACCGATTCTTCATAATGGCAAATCAGCTGTGTTTTCAATGCGGGCTGGAGGAGGTCTGTCATACCAGACCAAAGTATATCACCCGGTTACAGATTCGCTAAATAAATTCGTCAGTGCACATGTAAGTTTTATCATGTACATTTCAGCCAGGCTCAAATACAAGCTCACACAGAATTCACTCTTTACGTTTTCCGGAAACTTCAATCATATTTCCAACGGGGCAATAAGGCTTCCAAATTTCGGTTTGAATTTCCCGACCTTCTCACTGGGGTTTGAGTTTTTTCCAAAAAAATACCCGGCTCTTGTTCATGGATATTCATTTATCGACGAAGGTGCATCAGATTACCTTCTTTTTCAGGCATTGGGTGGTTTCAGATATGTGGATGATACAGCCACAGGAATTTACGGATTGAGTGCAAGGTATACCCACCTTTTTAATGAATGGTTTGCACTTAATGGTGGCGCTGAAATGGTAATGGACGGAGGCGTCAAAAAGGCTATTGAGGCTGAAAACGGGAATGTCGATTTCAAACGGTTTGCTGTTACGGGGGGTGTTGAATTTCTTTTTGGCAGGTTTTCCGTTACACAATACGTTGGCGTTTACCTTTATTCACCATGGAAGGCAAAAGATCAGGTGTATCAGAAATCTGAACTTGCATACAAAATATTCCCCGATATACGTGCAGGCATTGCCTTAAAAACATATATCGGGGAGGTGGACTTTGTCGGATTAACTCTTAATTATCTCCTCAGGTTCAGGTAGATCAGTTCAGGGCTTTTTCCAGTGCATTCAGCAATGGTTGTGTCGATATTTTTGATCCTGTTGCACCTGTCATCCATTGTTGTGGTGTAAGTCTTCCCTGGCTGTACATCCTGTCAATTTCGGGAGGAAGAGCTTTGCCGGCCAGATACTCTTCGATCTGAAACTGAACAATATGGCCGTAAGAATAATTAGCAAGGTAGAGGGGAGCATCGATCATATGTGAGTAGATGGCAAGTACCGGGGAATCTTTTACACCAAGAACGGGAGCAAAGTATGTGTTCCAGGTGTCGATGGCAATGTTCCTGATTGCTTCCTTCAACTGCGCCGGAGTAGCATCAGGATTACCATACATCCATTTCCAGGCTTTCATATCGACCATTCCGACACCCATTATTTCCATGAGAGACCAGGCAGAATTAAGTACCTCCATCCTGGCTTTTTCAGTATTTTCATCTCTGATTCCCAGCAGATGCAGATCACGGTTCTGGAAGACAAACGCCAGAGCTTCAGTTATTGCAGTGTTCGGAACGCCTGCCATCATATAATTATCTACATCATACATCGATATTGTCTGTTCGATGTTATGTCCGAACTCATGAACCGCAATATTATAACCTTTATAATCCATTCCATTTTCTGAGATTCTTGTCCTGAGATGCGATACTGCACCTTTCATCCCTGTTCCCCATGCATGTCCTGAACCCCTCGCAGGATCAACAACTATCTTCTCTGCCAGGTAGTTTGCTCTCTCAGGAAGCCAGCCAAGCTTTTTCAGCATATTGGGCATATCCGCCCTGAATGCGGCAGGATCGGGATATAGCTTTGATGTTCTGGCTGTAAGCTGATCTTCAGGTATGTTGCTCTTTGCCATAAAACCATTGTACCAGATGTCATAAGGTCTCAGATCCCTGCCAAGTCTCTCTTTTACCAGGCTGCCAAGCTCTGCCAGCATCGGTGAACGAAGATATGAATCGAACAGATTTTCAACCTCTTCCTGTGCAATTTCCATTTCCCACGAGAATTTCCGGAGGATAGCAGTATTCATTTCAGGATTGTACTGATCTACTGCCTTCATCCCATTGAATATACTGATCATATGCCCGTAACGTGTATCAGGCTCTGCTTTGGCGTCAACAGGCTGACCATCTTTCGTGATCTTATTTGAAAAAGGAGCCCATTCATATGCAGGATTGTTGATAACTATTTCAGGAATTTCCTGGCTTATAATGCGTTCCATTACTTTGTAGATCATTTCCTGTTTTTCAATCCCTTTTTCCTTGTCGGCATAGTCAGCTTTAAGCTCATCCCTGAGATTCCAGTGCGTCAGCAATGACATGTTATCAGGAAAGATCTGTCTTCCATCATTCGTCCGTAATTTACCCATCCGGATGTTGTATTCAGCAATGTACATTTCTGCATTTCCGATTGCAGTATTCAGGTTCTGGCTGACTTCTGCAGGTATCCTGGAGACAAACTGGTCACCCAGTCTGGCCATGGCCCAATCCTCACGACTCCATGAATTGCCGAGCTGTTCTTTTTCAGCAAGCGTAAAATATGGGAAATTAAGAGTTATTACAAAAGCGATTTTATTTGAATAAAAGTCATCTGAAATGTGAACTCCTGCCGAATAATTGCCGAACATCCGGTCGATCTCGTCTATCTCACCCCGGGGCTCATCAATATTCTTTTTCAGATCAAGTGTAATTTCATTAAGATTTCCGCCGATCGATTCAAAGTAGCTGCTGACTTTTTTAAACACTGCCCTTCGTTTCAGCGGATCAGAAATGTAATTATTTGTAACAAATGTTACAAATTCCTGCTGAGTTCCATCCTCAGTTCTCCATAGCGATGCTGCATGCCTGATGCCTTTTTCAAGAAGAGCCTGGTCAGCATCAGGATGGAGCAGTTTTACAGAGTCGGAAGCTGATTGCATAATTGTTTCATTAATAAAACCCGCTGTTGCTTTTTCTTCTGTTTTTGGAGCAGAGCAGGCAATTATAAACACCGGTAAAAAAAGAAGTAATTTTTTCATTTATTGGATACATTTTAGTGCAACACCGATACATAAAGTTGAATTCCACCCTCCTGAAGCCCCTCTCCCCCCGGGAGAGGGGTTGGGGTGAGGCTGTCTGAAGTAAAAATCATTTATATGTTAACAGTATCGTACACAACAACCTTTTCCCAGAGCATACTGTTTTCCTCGATGAATTTCAGATGGATCGGATGTGTCTGGTATATGTCCTGATCTGCTTTGTTCTTAAACAATGTAAGCAGAGAGTAAGTGTATGAGGCTTCTATCACATCGCGACTGGTACCTGCAGGTATTCCCAGGTGGGAGTCAACTATTGTTTCCACTTTCAAGAGAGCTTTCAATGCCTTTTCGAATTTTGTCCTGACCTCGGGTGTAACAGGCGGTTTAAGCCAGAAGAACACATGATGAATAAACAATCCTTCAAGTTTTGCGCTTTCTGGCTTTCTTCCGGTAGCGGATGCGAAAATTCCTGCTCCGGCAACTCCTTTCGCGGATGTTTCCAGGAATGTGCGACGTTTTATGTTTTTCATGCTGATGGTTTTATTCAGTGAATTGAGATGCTGTTATTTAACGAACTGTTCGGCATAATACTTCGCAGTCAGCTTTTCGCCTGTCGCTTTTTCAATCATTTCATTCCAGTAGTACCTTGAACCGGGAAGAAAGACAAATTCTTTAAGATAATCACCCACTGCCTTGTCATTTACAAATGATTTATTTTCAGTTACTTTTGTGGTTATGTGATTGTAGAGCTGCGATGCCAGGAGTTCTCCAAGAAGGTAATTGTGGTAATAGCATGGATAGAGTGCAACATGAATTTTTGTAGCCCAGTCCGGCATATTCCTGTCGGCAGGTTTCTTAAGAAGCTGGTATTTCTCAACCATGTCCCACCAGAGCTTGTTGAGATCCTGATCAGGATTTTCGTACATAGATTTTTCAAAACGGTACATCACCTGCACCCACCTGCTGAAGACCAGCATCTGTAGTTTCTGTGCCATCCTGCTTTCATCGGCAATAGCTGTCCTTTCTTTCTCATCGATGATTCCCATACCCATCATCCAGTCGGGATCAATGGCAAAACGGCCGAAGAGATTTGCTATCGCCTCTGTTGTAAAAGTATGAGCAGCATCACGAAGCGTGAATGGAAGCTCCCTGTCATTATAATAGGAATAAACACCATGTCCCAGTTCATGAAGAATAGTGTTCATCCAGTATGAATCGGGTCTTATATTATTCAATGTTCTTACATCACCAGATCTGTCGATGTCTGTGCAGAATGCATGCTGGTTTTTTCCGGGTTTCTCATAGAGGTCGCTGTTTGCCAGTATCGGCCCGACGTTTAGACCGATACCCTCGTAAAATGCTGTTACGAGTTTAACAGGATCCTGGTTTTTATAATACTTGTCGAAATCGACAGAATAAATTTCAGGCGCTTCCTGGAAATAACGGTTCTGATAATGCCAGGGTTCAAGCTCTCCTGCTGGGACCTTGTAGCGTTTTGAGTAGAACATATCTATCTCATTCTTGAGCCGGGTAAAACTTTCGCGTGTCAGGTTATCGAGTTCATCGAGTATCGATGTAACTTCCGACGGTTCCTGGCCTGAGAGTTTAAGGCTCATCTCATGATAATTATTGAAGCCAAGCTTTGTGGCAATAGTGTTCCGGTGCTTTACAAGCTTAATGATATCTTCTGAAACAACAGGGCCGATCATCTTCGATGCCTCCCATGTTTTCTGAAGCTCTGTACTGCTGGTTGAGTTCCTCAGGATGTCCTCGACCTGATTGTCGGGAATTTCCTTACCATTTACGCTGGCTCTGAAATTTCCGTACTTTTTGCTTATTTCTGTCTCCATCTTTATCTGATCAGCGATTAAAGATGTATCTACCTGTCCCCCCAGGAAAGCGTTATAGAGTAACTCAAGTTGTCTTGCCAGGAGAGAATCCTTAACCTCGCCTGAATCTTTAATTCTTTTCAGTCTTGCGAAAGCAATAGTATCAGTATATATCCTTGCGAATTCGAATGATGCTTTTTCGCTTTTTGAATAATCTTCCGATGTCCCTGTGATATTGGCGTTCCAGGAAGCAAGAGCAGTGTTCCGGTAGAGAGGTATTGCCTTTTCCTCGTATGAAGAGATGAAGTCCCTCAGATCATTTTCCATTTTTTCCTGTTTTGATTGACATGACCATAAAACAATTACCATGATGGCCGGCAGAATCATGAATTTCAGTTTTCGCATAAGGATAATATTTTTTCACGAAGTTAATAATCCCTGCATTTCATGATTAGATTATCTTAATTATTTTATATTTGGAACAATCACTTACTTATGAAAACTCAGGTCATAGTGTTGATGTTATTACTGGTTCTGTCATGCCGGAATAGTGAAAAAAAACAGCTTCAGTCCGGAACAGAAGATGTCACGGGAGTCGCCGACAGTACTTTGATCTTTGATGGCAGAACGCTTAAGAACTGGGAAATAACAAATTTTGGACCCCAGGGTCATGTTTATGTTTCTGGCGGAGCAATAATACTGGGTATGGGTGATGGATGCACAGGTGTTAACTATACCGGTGTTTTTCCGGAGATCAATTACCGTATCAATCTTGAGGCGAAAAGGGTTGACGGGAATGATTTTTTCTGCGGCATGACTTTCCCGGTGGGGAAGGATCCATGCACACTCATAATTGGCGGATGGGGCGGAACAACAGTAGGGCTTAGCAGTATTGACGGGATTGATGCATCGGAGAACGAAACAACCAGGCTGATGAAATTCGAGAAAGATCGTTGGTATGATATTTGCCTTGACGTAAAAGAAGAAGGAATAAAAGCCTGGATTGACGATTCTCTTGTTGTAGACTTTAAGAGGGATGGTAAAAGATTGTCAATCCGGCCCGAGGTGGAGCTGTCAAGGCCATTTGGCATCTGCTCATGGAATACAACCGCAGCATTGCGTAATTTAAGGTTAACCCCAATTAATGAGATTGAATAAAATATGGAATCCGACCCAACCTGCAACCTGCAACAGATAATCATATTCACTAATAACATCTCTATATGAAAAACTCACTTCTTTGCATATTTATCATTCTTCTCCTTTCTTCCTGCAAGACAAACCAGCTCTGGCTGAATGTTGTCGAACCCGCCCCTGTAACTGTACCCCCATATATAAAGAAAGTCGGGGTGATCGACAGGACCGCACCTACTGATGAATCGAAGGCTCTCGATGTTGCCGACCAGGTTCTTTCACTTGAAGGCAAGAACCTGGACAAAGAGGCCGCTGCTGAAAGCATAAAAGGACTTTCCGATGAGCTGATGAATAATAATAGGTTCACTGAAGTGAAAACACTTTCAGATATTGATTTCAGGACTCCGAAGCTTGTAGATTTTCCCACACCACTGTCATGGGAGATAGTCCAGAAGATTTGTGCTGAAACCGAAACTGATGCCCTGTTTTCCCTGGAAAAATTCGATACGGATACCAGGATTGGTTATTCCAACTCTAAGAAAGAGGTAAAAACCCCGCTTGGTAATATCCCGGCAATAGAACATCAGGCCGATATGGAGACTATTGTAAAGACCGGTTGGAGGATATATGATCCTGCTGGTAAGGCTATCCTTGATGAATACATCTATAACGAATCGATAGTGTTTCACAGCCGCGGGCTTAATCCTGTTATTGCAGCGGCAGGCCTGATTGGCAGAAAAGATGCTGTTAAGGAAGTCGGAAACAAGGCCGGGCACGGCTATGCTTTCAGGCTCATTCCGATAGAAACACGGGTAATGAGAGATTACTATGTAAAAGGCACCGATAATTTTAAGATTGCTAAAAGGAAGGCACAGACAGGGAACTGGGACGCTGCAGGTGAAATCTGGAAAAAGGAAACAGAAAATCCAAGCATGAAAGTTGCCGGCAGAGCCGCTTATAACATGGCCATAATAAGTGAAATCAATGGAGATATTGATGCAGCCCTGGGTTATGCGAAGAAATCGTATGAGGATTACAACAACAAGCTGGGAATCAGGTATGTGAGAATTCTTGAAAACCGGAAATATGAAAATGATGTTCTGGCAAGGCAAGAGCAGAAGTAGTTGATATCTCAAGACAAAAAAACGCAGGTTAGAAATTCCTGCGTTTTTTGATTAGTTTGCCTTGGATATTGTTCCGGACAAAAATAACACTTACCTTCATAGCCTGACCTTTCTGTAAACCTATAAAAGTTACTTATTTCAAATGATTAAGAAGCTACTTTCAACAACAGCTTTCCTTTCGCTTACAATCAGCATTTTTGCACAGTATCAGCCCTCCTGGGAATCGCTGGACAAGAGGCCTGTGCCCGATTGGTTTGAAGATTCAAAATTCGGGATATTCATTCACTGGGGTGTCTATTCTGTCCCTTCATGGGGCCCAACGGGTGACAGCATCGGTGTTTATGATAAATACTCTGAGTGGTACTGGAACAAGCTCATGAACACGGGGAGCAAGGTGAACAAACATTTCAGTCAATACCATCTTGCTACTTATGGACCAAATTTCAAATACCAGGATTTTGCTCCTTTGTTCAAAGCCGAGCTTTTCAGACCGGAACAATGGGCTAAACTCTTCAGGGAATCAGGTGCAAAATATGTTGTTCTTACTTCGAAACACCATGAAGGATTCACTTTATGGCCAAGCGCCCAGAGCTGGAATTGGAACAGTGTTGATATCGGACCGCACAGGGATCTTTGCGGCGACCTGACTTCAGCAGTGAAGAAAGAAGGACTTCACATGGGCTTTTACTACTCCCTTTACGAATGGTATAATCCAACATACAGGGACAACCTGGAAAAATATGTTGACGAGCACATGATCCCCCAGATGAAAGATCTTGTTACACGTTATACCCCCGACATCCTCTGGACCGATGGCGAATGGGATAAGCCAAGCAATGAATGGAAAAGCGAATCGTTTCTTGCATGGTTATTCAATGAATCTCCTGTTAAGGAGAGTGTCGTGGTCAACGACCGGTGGGGAAGCGAAACAAGAAGCAAACATGGTGGCATATTCACAACTGAATATGGTCTGATCGGGGAGAAGGAAGGAATAGATAATCAGGTTTACCATCCCTGGGAAGAATGTCGTGGTATCGGAACTTCTTTCGGGTTCAACCGGACCGAGGGCCTGTCAGACTATTCCACAGCAGAACAACTGGTTAAATTGCTGGTTTCAACAGTATCCGCCGGAGGCAATCTTCTGCTTGACATTGGTCCTGATGCTGATGGCACAATCCCCGTAATAATGCAGCAAAGGCTTATGGAGATTGGGAATTGGCTGAATGTAAATAGTGAAGCAATATACGGCACACGGGCTTTTATCAGCAGCAAGAAAGATGAAGGAATAAATCCTGAAACCAATAAGACGATCTTTTTTACGAAGAAAAACAATATCCTCTACCTGATCTGTACTGAATGGCCTTCCGGTCCAATAACCCTGAATAATATTGAGGTCAGGGGTTCGGTTTCTGCAGGCATGCTTGGCACTGAAAAGCCAGTGAGGACGAAAATCTCAGGGAGCTCCCTGACAATCATTCCTCCTGCCCTCGGCCCGGATGATTACCAACCGGCGTATGTTTTCAAAATATATGGTCTCCTTGATTAATTCTTTCCTGAAATTTAACCTAAACCTTAACAGAATGAAAAGGAATAATGTAATTCTCATTGCGGCATTTTCTGTAATTGCAGTGATTTCCTGCAAAACTGAACCTGAGACCGCACCTGTAATTCAGAAAACCGACATATCGGAATTTTTCGGGCAATGGACAATCGACATAGGCAATGGAGGTATTGGCAATGTCGGCTGGCTTGAAGTAAAGCAGGAGGATAAGTATCTTGATGGTGGTCTTCTATGGGGAGGCGGCAGTGTATTACCGGTTTCAAATATGTTCCTGGCAAAAGACAATACACTGGTTGTAACAATGACAAACAATGTTGTCCGTACGAGGGATGAAAATAACAATCCTGTCAGGACCCAGGTTTTCACAAGCTGGCTCGAGATAGTTAAGGAAGGTGAGAAGATAACAGGTATAAGGCTGACTCCAAGGCGCTCAGGTCTCGGTGTTGATTCAACGGCTTTTACCGGCACACTTTTGCCTGGTGTTCCAGATGCGCCTGATCTTTCCGCAGTAAAATACGGTGAGCCGGTTCATCTTTTCAACGGAAAGGATATGAGCGGATGGAAGCTTATTAATGAAACACAAAAAAATGGATTTAAGGTCATTGATGGTATTATGGTCAACGACCCTGCTCAACCGGAAACAGGTGAACATATTTCATATGGCAACATAAGGACTGAACAAACCTTTGAAGATTTTAATCTTAAGCTGGAAGTTAACGTTCCTGAAGGCAGCAACAGCGGAGTATATCTTCGCGGAATCTACGAAATCCAGGTAGCCGACTCATACAAGAAGCCTTTGGATCCTCACAATATGGGGGCAGTATACAGCAGGATAACACCTTCCGTGAATGCCGAAAAACCCGCGGGACAATGGCAGAGTCTTGATATAACCCTTTGTAACCGTCATGCCACGGTTATACTTAACGGGGTAAAAATAATTGACAATAAACCGATATTCGGGCCAACAGGTGGCGCAATGAGTTCGGATGTATTTGCACCTGGTCCGATTTACCTTCAGGGTGATCATGGTAAAGTGTCTTACAGGAGTATGGTTCTGACCCCGATAATAAAATCATAGATAAACAGGAATACAGGATGGGGAACAAACACATCCTGTATTCCTGTCGCACATTCATGTCGTTAGTAATACTTTTATCAATTTTTTTGAATGGCAGTTCTCCGGTAATGCCCGGGGATGATGCTGTATTTCCAGCTCTCCAGGATACTCTGAGGGATAAGCAAATACTTTTTAATGGCCGTGTCTGGCGAAATCTTCATTCACAGATATCAGGCTCTCAGTTCCTCTTTTCACAGGCTATGCTTGCCGGAACTGTTTCTATTAATGGAAGAACTTTCAGTAATATTCTTCTTCGTTATGATGCCTATAAAGACGAGCTGATTACCGAAACACCTCATGGTATTAATCTTCAGCTTAATAAGGAAATGGTAGATAGTTTCACATTGAAGTATAACGACAAAGAATACCTGTTCACTCGTTCAGACAGTACTAATGAATACTCCGGGTTTGTAAATCTGCTTTATAAAGGACAATGCTCGTTTGTGGTAAAATACCATAAGAAGATTGAATTACTTGCTGTTGACAAAATGTATGACCAGTTCTACCTGGTAAACAGAATGTTCCTTGTGCGGGATAGTTTAATCGACCAGTTTTCCGGAAAGATTGAGCTTTTGAAATTATTTGGAGATCATGGCAAGGAAGTCAGGAACTATATTCGAAAAAATAAGGTATTTATCCGCAAAAATGATCCCGAAAGCTTCATTCCTGTAATAGAATTTTACGACAGAATTAGAAAATGAAGGTGAAATCTTTTCTTCTGATCTTTTTATTTCAGATCTCCCTGTGGGTTCATTCGCAGGAGAAGTATGAGATTTCATGGGATTACAATAATCAGACCTTCACCGAATTTGTTGGTTCGGCAGAAAAGACTCTGGGGTTGAGGTTCTTTTTTAAAGATGAATGGATCAGCGACCTGAGGCTCGGATCGTATACCGGCGTAACCAGCCTTCAGGGTATTCTCGATATTCTTTTAAAGGATAAACTCCTTTACTATTACATTGATAATTATGGCAATGTAGTCATTACACAGAATTTCAGGGTGAAATCCGGTACCGCACAATTATCTGAAAACGGAACAAATTTCATTCCGCCTACCGAATACTCCGATATAACTCAGGTTGAAGGAAAATCAGAAAGTACCTTTGTCGAGCTTGGAAATCCGGCTGATCGTAATAAGGCGGGCCCGGTTTCAGTGTCCGGGTATATAACGAATAAGGATACCAAAGAACCTATCGCGGGGGTGACTGTCTTTGTTCAGGAACTGTCAGCCGGTAGTGTTTCCAACGCATACGGATTTTATACGATCGAACTCCCCCGTGGTTTTCATCAGCTTCAGTTCTCTTTCATAGGATTAAGGCCTAAGAAAATCAGCCTCAACCTGAATGGTCCGGGCGAGATGAATGTTGATATGACAAGTGTGATGATCCCGTTGAAGGAAACAATTGTTTCTGCCCAGAAGAGTATAACACTGCAGCGTTTTGAAGTGGGAGCGGAAAAAGTCAATATAACAACCTTCAAGCTTCTTCCAACCTCACTTGGAGAATCCGATATCATCAAAAGCATGCTGCTTATACCCGGAGTTCAATCTGTTGGAGAAGGCTCGGCTGGATTTAATGTCAGGGGAGGCTCAGCGGATCAGAACCTGATACTTCTTTATGGAGCCCCGGTCTATAACTCCTCGCATTTCTTCGGCTTCTTTTCCGCTGTTAATTCCGATATAATTAAAGATGTCACCCTTTATAAAGGAGGGATTCCAAGCAGGTATGGCGGGAGACTATCCTCAGTTCTTGATATTGGCGCCCGTGACGGAAACCGCAGTTCTTTCAACGGGAATGCGGGTATTAGTCCTGTTACAACACATATAATGATTGAAGGACCGATAAAACAGGACACATTATATTATATCCTTGCCGGGCGTACTACATATTCAAACTGGCTTTTCAATCTCTTCGACAACCCTTCGCTTAAAAACAGCAGGGCATCATTCTACGATCTTAACGGGAGACTTACCTGGGAAGCTGATAAAGACAACAGGTTTGAGTTCTCCGGATACTTCAGCAATGATTCCTTTAGATTCAATTCTGATTCTACTTACGGTTATGACAACAGCATTGCATCGGTAAGATGGAGACATTTCTTTCACAGCAGGTTTTTTTCGACAATAACAATCAATAACAGCAGCTATAAATACAACGTTTCAAGCACAACTCCATCAACCGAAGGATTCAATCTTTCACATAAGCTCAACAGTACAGGGTTAAGAGCTGATATGAATTTATTTCTAGGGAGACATGAGTTGAATTTCGGCACCGATATCACAGGATATTTTGTGCAGCCGGGCAATCATATACCAAAAGGTGATTCATCGCTTATCATCCCTGAAACAATTGATAAAGAAAGGGCTATTGAAGCAGCACTGTACCTTGATGACAAGTTTACCCTCACTCCGAATATTTCACTAAATGCAGGAATAAGGTTATCATCGTTTTTTGCACTCGGTCCGCGGTCAGTGCTTGTCTATCTTCCTGAGTTCCCCCGGACAGGTTCAACAGTGACAGATACATTATCGTATAATTCAGGCAGTCCATATAAGGTCTATGCGGGCCCTGAATTCAGGATGTCATTAAACTTCCGTATTGACGATAAAAGTTCTGTGAAGCTGAATTACAACAGGACAATGCAATACCTGCATCTCCTTTCAAATACAACTTCAATTTCACCGACTGACACCTGGAAACTCAGCGATACCTACCTGAAACCTCAATCGGGGGATCAGTTTGCGCTGGGATATTACCGGATGCTGTTTGGCACAAGCATCGAAGCATCTGCTGAAGTTTATTATAAGACTATCAGGAATATGGCCGATTTCAAGGGAGGGGCAAGACTTACCATGAACGAAAATATCGAAGAGGATCTTGTGAATGTGGGAGGTAAGTCGTATGGTGCAGAACTTATGTTGAAGAGAACTGAAGGAAAAGTCAGGGGAAGCATCAGTTATACATATGCCAGGACTTTCCTGCGAAGCACCGGGACTTTTAGCGATGAGATTATTAACGACGGTAAGTGGTTCCCGGCAAATTTTGATAAACCAAACGATCTCATTATTACCCTGAATTACCTTGTTTCAAGGAGATTCAGTCTTTCAGCAAATTATACCTGGAGTACAGGCAGACCTATCACTTATCCGGTTTCTGGTTATTATTTTGATGACATACTGCTAATCCATTATTCCGACAGGAATAAGTACAGGCTTCCTGATTATTCACGTCTTGATTTCTCATTTAAGGTCAGCGGAAATCTGCGAGCAAGGAAGATAGCAAATCCTTACTGGACATTCTCCGTATATAACCTGCTTGGCAGAAAGAATGTCTATTCTGTTTACTTCAGGAATGAGGATGACCAGATAAAAGGGTACAAACTTTCTGTTTTCGGACAGGCGATTCCATCAGTAACATTCAGCTTTGATTTCTGACAATGCAGAACATAAAATATTCATTAGCAATAATTCTTCTCCTGATTATATCAGGTTGTGTCACCCAGTTCATTCCTGAAGTTGATGAAACAAGGGAGCTGATTGTTGTGGAAGGACTGCTGACAGATCAACCGGGAAATGCTGTAAAGATTTCGAAATCATTCCCTTTAACAGAAAAATCAAAAGCTGTTCCGCTTTCAGGATGCACAGTGTGGATCACAGATGATATAAATAACTCTTACAAATTGATTGAATCCGTCGCCGGAACATACACAATGTCTGCGGCAGGAGTGATTGGAAGAAAATATACTCTTCATGTAAACACCAACTTCTCTTACTCAAAAGGATATACATTCATATCTTCCCCGGTTGAAATGTTTCCTGTACCACCTGTCGATACCATCTATTATAAAAAGATACCTTTTAAACAGGCACCCCCATTTGACATGGTTGCCGATCATTGCCAAATCTACCTCGATACAAGCGATCCTACAAACCAGTGTAAATTCTTCAGATGGAACTTCAGTGAAACATGGGAATTCAGGCTACCGTTTGACAAAGCGCTGAACAAGGTTTGCTGGATCAATGAAGAATCACAGGAGATTAATGTAAAAAGCACAACAGGACTTTCAAGAGCAGTCATAAACCAGTACCCTCTTCATTATATTACAAATGAAAGCGACAGGATGAATGTAAAATACAGTATACTCGTCAATCAGTATTCGTTGAGTGAAGAGGAATTCTCATATTGGGACAAACTAAAAGCTGTAACACAGAATGTTGGAAGTTTGTTTGATATAACTCCGGCATCAATCCCGAATAACATTTTCTGCAATGAGAATCCTTCAGAAAGAGTCTTAGGTTATTTCAGCGTCTCGGCAAAATCATCAAAAAGGGTATTCATTAAAGATCACTTCAGGAATATGCCAAACCTGTATAATGATTGTATTCATGATACTATTTACGGGAATTTTCCTACAATTCCGGACCTGAATAAATCTGTATGGATACTCGATTATAATTATGGACCTGGCGCCAATCCGCCTTATACAACGGTGACATATACACAGGGCTGTAGTGATTGCACTGTAAGAGGAACTAAAATTAAACCCTTGTTCTGGAAGTGAGAGTATTGATGAACCGGTTCGCACCAAAATTTCTGATTGTTATTATACTGACAATCTCCGGCCAGTTTGTTACCGGTCAGGCAAAGTATATTGGAAGGAATTTCATTGATTACTGTTCTGCAGTTCCATGGGAAGACATTTTCGTTCATGTGGACAGGGATAAGTATATAGCCGGTGAGAATATCTGGTTTAAGGTTTACGCCTTCGACAGGAAAAGCATGAAACCCACAGTCCTTAGCAAAATCGCCTATGTTGAGCTGCTAAATTATGATAACAGGCCGGTAATAAGGAAAAGGATTTACCTGGAATATGGAGGCGGACCGGGCCAGATAAAACTGCCGGATACACTGAGCACCGGAATATATACTATAAGGGCTTATACGGTATGGATGAAAAACTTCCTTCCGGAAGGAAGTTTTATAAAGGAGATTACTGTTTATAACGCTTTAAATAATAACCAGTTAATCAGAAGGCCACCTCGTACTGAGGCTTCAGCTTCTCCGGAAGCACCACAAAAAACTCCCGGTTTTCAGCTCAGTACCGATAACAGCCAACCGGGTCTTCTTGAAATCTTGTTCAACACAGATGCAGGTTTCAGGAGCACTAATGGAGAAGTGTGTAATCTTCTTATCCATACCCGTGGAAATATAAATATTTCGGAATCAATACCATTGACGGGCGACCAGACATTAAAGGTTATCAGCACCAGGCAACTGATGCCCGGGATCAACCACATCACTGTTTTTGATGTTATGGGCCGGATACTTGCTGAAAAGTATATTTATACTCCCGGATCAAGCGAGACCCTGAAACCGGCCTCAGGCGCGACGGCAGGAAAAAGGGATAAAATAATGGTGATTACCGGTTCAGATAAACCGGGTTCTGATTTTAGTAAACTGAGCATTTCCATAACCCCATATACTGGTGAGCGCAGTGCCGGACTCCGGGAGTTTCTTCTTTTCGGCAATGAATTCGGGAATCTTCTTGCTGCAAAACTATATGGTCGTGATCTTTCCAGCATTCCACAAAAATCGATAGACAGCATTTTGTCAGCCTTAAGCAGTAAATGGATCAATTGGAATATTATAGCAGGAAAGGATTCTCTCTCAGTAAAATATCAGCCTGAGTCAAAAATGCATTTCCTGTCTGGCACGCTGTTGAACAGTTCCGATCCGGATAATTATGTCATCATGTCAATACCAGGGAAACAGGCAGTTTTTCAGTATGCGGTTATTGACAGAAAAGGGGAATTCAGCTTTGGTGTTCCCATCGATGAGGAGGTGCGGGAAATGATTATTCAACCAGATGATATGACCGGCGCTGTTAATCTGAACTCTTCCTTTGCCGAGAATTATGTTGCTCCGGGGCATGTTTTTGATACCATACCTGTCCCGGCATATATCAAGGATTGGAGTGCGAACTTCCAGGTTCAGAAAATATACGGAATTCCTGTGTCTGAGAATATGCCGCCAAACAGACTCCCAAACAGAGCAAAAAGATTTTATGGCAAACCTGATATTGAGCTGGTCCTTGCTGATTACATAAAACTTCCCCTCATGGAAGAGGTTTTTTTTGAGCTGCTTCCGGGAACCTTTCTCAGGAAAAGAAGATCGGCTTATGAAATATATGTTACTGACCCCGTTACAAATCTTCAATATGAATTTCCAACCGAATTATTTGTTGATGGGGTAAGAGTTAAAGATGCAAATGCCATTGCTGCGCTGGATCCGGAAGTTGTTGAACAGATTGATGTGATAAGGGAGCGTTACATGGTTGGAGATTATCTCTTCCATGGAATAGTAAACGTCATTACCAAAACGGGAGATTTCAGCTCCGTAAATCTGCCCGATTATGCTGTGAGGACTTTTTACAGGGTCATTGATCCCGTGGAACGTTTTGTTTCTCCTGAATATGAAAAACCAGAGTCGGGGAGGAGCCGTATCCCGGATTTCAGAAACACTCTCTGGTGGAATCCTTCTTTAAAACCCGGAGATCCTGCTGAATGCTGGTCATCGGATATACCCGGTGAATACATTATCCGTATCAATGGTATCGCAGCCGATGGCTCCCCTCTTTCATCTGAACAGATAATAACGATAAAATAACACCCGGTACCCGGAACCCAAATACCCAGGACATGAAACAAAACAGAAGAGAATTTATTTCGAAAATCGCAGCTGCAGGTGCAGCATTGCCTTTTGTACAGGATGATTTTTCAGCAGCAGGTTCCCTGCAGGATTCAAAATTCCCGATCAGGCTGTTTTCGAAACCAATCGATTCATATGATTTTGCTTTTATGTGCGAGGTAACATCAAAATGTGGAATTGGTGGATTTGATATGACAGTAAGATCCGGTGGTAAGATTGAACCTGAAAGAGTTGAAACCGATCTGCCCCTGTTGGTTAATGAGGCAAAGAAATATAACCTTGCATTCGACATGATGGTAACAGCCATCCTCTCGGCCTCTGATCCTTATACCGACAGAATCCTGAAAACGGCAGCAGCCTCCGGGGTCAAATTCTACAGGTTCGGGTGGGCTGATTATAACCTGAAAGCAGGTATTGTGGAATCTATAAACAATTTTCATGAAGAGCTGATAAGGCTGACACAGATAAATAAGAAATACGGCATAGCCGGGAGTTACCAGAATCATGCAGGGGCAAGGCTTGGCGGACCGGTCTGGGACCTTAATGAGCTTTTACGGGATCTTCCTCCTGAATTCACAGGTGCCCAGTATGATGTACGGCATGCTATGGTTGAAGGCACCAATACATGGATGCTTGGAATGCGGCTCATAGCAGGGAAGATCAATACCCTGGCTTTGAAAGATTTCATCTGGAAGACAGTGAATGGAAAGCCCGAAGCAGTGACAGTCCCGATGGGCGAAGGAATGATTAACTGGGATCTTTATTTCGGTTTGCTGAAAGAGCTGAAGATTGCCGCACCGATAACCCTGCATGTTGAATACCCTCTTCTTGAAAAAGGAGAGGAGAAGCTTGCCCTTTCTCAGCAGCAGGAAATAATCACCAGGAAAATAAAAAAGGATACAGATTTCATTAAGTCATATCTTTTAAAATATCAGCTTGCCTGAACATTAATTAACCAGGGAAATGAAAAACTCAATCACTTACCCCGGTCTTTTTATACTGACAACCCTGATATCCTTATCAGGTTGCCGGAATCCCCGGGAAAAAAACTCACACGAATTGAACTTAGTATATACCAGGGGTACATATGGCAGTGATGCTGCTTTCTTTAAAAAGAATAATATCAGCTTCATTGAGCTGAAGGATTCCTCCACAGGTGCATTT
Source organism: uncultured Bacteroidota bacterium (assembly GCA_963744745.1). Classification (GTDB taxonomy): domain Bacteria; phylum Bacteroidota; class Bacteroidia; order Bacteroidales; family VadinHA17; genus LD21. Next base: position 531,865 of record CAVUVD010000019.1, read on the forward strand.
GTGCTTATTGTGCCTGGCTACCAGGCACGTGTGATGACAAGCACAGCCGGAGGATATGAGGGAAAGAGTTTTGGCTGGATAAATTATAAGCATATCGAATCTGGTGTTGTAAGTCAGCAATTCAATCCCTTCGGTGGCGAGGAGAGATTCTGGCTTGGACCCGAAGGAGGGCCTTTCTCTGTTTACTTCAGGAAAGGAGACGAGCATGTCTTTTCAAACTGGAAAGTCCCGGCTCAACTTGACACGGATACATTTGACCTGGTATCAGCAAATGAGACATACGCTTCTTTCACTAAAGACTTCAGCCTTACAAATGCAGCCGGAACCCTTATGGATATTGGTGTGGAAAGGAACATCAGCCTGCTCGATCGTTCTTCAGTTGAGAATGTACTGAACATGGAGTTCGATGATTCGCTTTCTTTTGTTGCTTATGAGACAGAAAACACTCTCATAAACAAAGGGAGCAAGGAATGGACCAGGAATTCAGGATTCCTTTCAATCTGGATGCTGGGTATGTTCAATCCTTCTGAAAAGGGGGTTGTTGTTATCCCCTTTAAACCGGACAATCCCGGAATTGTTACAGATGATTATTTTGGTAAAGTACCTGGCGACAGGCTGATTATTAAAGACAGCATCCTGTTTTTCAGGGTCGATGGTAAACACAGGAGCAAGATAGGGATATCACCGGAGGGAGCTGAAAATGTTTGTGGAAGCTATGATCCTGATAGTCATACACTCACTTTATTATGGCTTTCTCTGCCTGAAAAGAGTATGCCGTATGTGAACTCAAAATGGGGACCCCAGGATAATCCGCTGAAAGGAGATGCTGTTAATTCATACAACGATGGCCCGGTTGAAGACGGCAGCATTATGGGACCATTCTACGAACTGGAAAGCTCTTCCCCTGCGGCCCTTCTTTCACCAGGAGAAAAAATCACTCATATTCAAAAGATATTCCACATCACCGGGGATGAAGCTAAGCTCTCAACAATATCTGAGAACCTTTTCGGAGTTACTATCGATGATATAAAATCTGCATTCTGACATAAAAGATCTTCTGCGCTCTCTGCGTTCTTCTCTCTGCGTCCTCTGCGGTTTAAAGATTCCATCATGTTATTGAGATAATCTGATCTTTCACATTGTCCGGATCAAAAACTTTCTTCCAGTCCTCTTTAATGAATTCCTTCAACCCTCTCTGCAATGCTTTATTTGCAGCATCGGAGAAAACTGCTCCCGGGAGCTCATTGAAAAGCACTGCCATCTGTATTCTCAGATGCCCCAGAAGAAAATCCCTCGCTGCTTCGGCTGGAACGCCTCGTTTTATAACTTCGTCCAAACCCTGGCGTATCACATAGACGCACGTTGAGGCAAGTGTTTCAACGAGCGCTGGCTCAAGCAATCCCATCTGCTCCACTGTTATCCTGTGTGAGCGGTGAACCGGTCCGTAAAACACTTTTGCCAGTTCTTCACCTTTTTTATAATCACTGTCAGAACCGTTCATAAGTGCACACACAATCGCCTGTTTTGCAGCTATCCCGCCAAAATGGTCTTTCATATTCTCTTCAACGGGCTCCCAGTTGAAAATCGAGGGGTGCGTCGGATGTGTTATGAAACATCCAACATCATCCCTGTAAAAGAGTTTTCCCGCCAGAGCTGCTGCAGGGTCGAGAGTGACAACAAGTGAATTCTTCTTCATAAGCGGAATTACTTCTGATGATACTTTTTGCAACGCCACATCAGGAACCGCAAGAATAACTATATCAGAATCGGTCACACAATCTTTCAGGTTAGTCGTTTTTACTCCCAGATTATTCAACTTCTGAATACCTGCAGGGCTGACTTCAACATACGACATTTCATATTTTGATCTTTTCAGGTTATGCGTCAGGCGGAAGCCCATCTTACCACCGGCGCCGATTAATGTAACTTTTATCATACCGAATCTATTTAAACTCCCTTATTAATATTTTTTCGCCTGTTTCTGCTGACTTGTAACAAGCCCAGATCAGCCTCACTGTCTCGAGATTGTCCTCACCGGTGTTTTCAGCTTTTTCTTTACCGGTAATTGCATTCAGGATATTCCTGTTAATGTGGATGCCGCTTTCATGATTGACAATATAATCAGGATCAGCCCAGGAATAGGAGGGGAATTTCACAATCTCAGACTTTGTTCCCTGGCTTGTTGTGGTACGGATTTCAAATTTTGGTCCGAGGAAAACTGAACCCTTCTCCCCTTCAACAAGTATATGCAGGGTTGAAAAAGTATCATGTTCCACAACGGATGCATATGACATTTCGGTGTAAACCGGCATGCCGTTTTTCATATTCATCATTGCAACGGCGAGGTCTTCACCCTTTATTCCATTGTTGATTGCCCTGGTATGACAGCAAAGAGATTCGCATTCGCCGAAAAGATACCTGCAAACATCGAGAATATGCGATCCCATATCTGTAAGGATGAAATGATCGAGCTTCTTAAGAAATGGCTGGTTGTCAAATACCGGAAATCCTGACAGGAATGTTACACGTGCCTTGAATGGTTTTCCGATAACACCTGAATCGATGATCTGTCTGAATCTTCTAACAGGAGCCTGCCAGCGGTAATTTTCGTGAATATACAGTTGCGCCCCCGCATCATGGCAGATCTGTACCATTCTTTTTGCGGTATCAAAATCCGGGGCCATCGGTTTCTGGCAGATTATATGCTTTATTCCATTATTTACAGCAAGCTCAACAAATGTAGCATGAGTGTCAACATCAGTGATTATATCGACAAAATCAAGCTTCTCATTACTGAAGAGCTCTTCAGCACTATCGTATACCTTTGGAATTTTGAAGTATTTAGCAATGTTTTCAGCTTTTGACCTTGTGCGGTTATATACAGCAATACATTCGGCGCCTTCAACTTCAGTCCAGGCGCCTATCTGGAATTTCGACCAGAATCCGCAGCCGAGCACGGCGAATTTCAGTGTCATCATATCAGAATCTTGAATAAACTATTAAGATTAATCCTGCCATGTAAAAAAGGAACATGAGAGTCAGCAGCAGGTTCGTCCCTTTCGGGGCTCCCCTGAATTCTTTCCATACAAATATTCCCCACAATGCTGCAACTACCGGAGCAGAGTTGCTAAGGCCATATGAAATTGCAGGGCTTGCGGCTCCCACTGACATGAAGCTTACTGAGTTTCCCAGGCACCAGATGGCTCCTCCAAGCATCCCAAGAAGATGTGCCCTGGAAGTACCTCTGAACCAATCCTGCATTTTCACCGGAGCACCTTCGACAGGCTTTGTCATGAAAATGGGGTTTACAATCAGAGTGCATAACAGGGCGCCTATTGAGAAAAAAACAACTGCAGTGTAGGAGCTGATCTTCCCGGTTTCTTCCGGCGTGAAGTCTGTTGCAAGTGCGGATGCCACGAACCTGTAGAAGAAGGCAATGCATAAACCGGCAAGAATTGAAAGAAGTATTCCTTTGAACGTCGGCTTTTTCTGATTTGACGCAAGCTTCCGGTATGACTGCATGCTCATGAAAATGGCAAGGACAATAAAGGCAGTTCCTCCGAATAATAATCCCGGGTTACCCTCCGGTTTTCCAAGGTAATTAATCAAAATACCCAGAACCCAGCCAAGACCGCCGCCTATCGGGAAAGCAACTGACATTCCTGCAACAGATATGGCAGCTACAAGAAGAAGAGTACCCATATTCCAGATGACGCCTCCGAGTGCAGCCGAGAGAAGATTCCTGGCTTCAGCCTGCCGGAGGTCAGGAAGGAAGCTTCTTCCTTCATCTCCGAAGCTGCCGAACGTAAAGGCCATCAGCAGTGCAAAAAGTAGTATTCCAATTGAATAATCCCAATAATAAAGCTCAAATCGCCAGCTTTTGCCGATAAGATTTTGAGTGTTTTGCCACGATCCCCAGCAGATCATCGCGATCACGCACAGGAAAATGGCCAGTCCGTAATTCTGTACAAGAAACATAGGTCAGGTTTTTAGTTGCAGGAAGTTATATAATTTTTAAACAGTTGATTCAATAAAACTGATTGAATATGGAGCAAGGATAATTTTTTCTTCTCTCACCTGCTTTTTGACCTTTGCCTTATTTAACCATAAAGGGTCTGAAGCTGCTTCGCTGAAGTTCTCAGTATTCAACTGCTTAAGAAGCAGATTATTTCCAACGCCTTCCAGGAATACCTCCCGGGTTACGGAAGTAAAATTTACAAGGATGATCTTCATGTTCTCTCCATCGGATAAGCAAGCGAGTCAAAGAGCAATGGATGAGACGATTTGCTTGCAAGAACTCCCCCCGTGTTTTTGATTTAAGCACAAAGCTGAAAACATGAAATACCGGGAATAACATGCCCTTTGCTGAAGGAAACTCTTTCGGCCATCTTGAAGGATATTCTCCCTGCATTATTCCTCTCTCCCCAACTGTCTCATGGAACGTAACACCATTAACACCACCCTCGAAAATATACTTCATGCTTATGGCGGTCCAGGCAGCGCCAAAAAGTGACATCATCCTGCTGTCAACCTGTGGAGGACAAACATCAGATATAACCGGCAGTTCATAATTTGAGGTATTTGCATTGAAGCGGCGTTGAATATTTACAGGGGAGATCCAAATGCCCTTATTACCGGCAAAAGTCCTTGCAGTTTCAATTGTATATTTCTGGGCTTCGAGGTTCTCGACCAGGGTCAGGTTGTCTCCTGCATGTTCCTGTGGATGAATGGCATAACAGATACCATCTATATACCCGGATACCGGTCTGTTCCTGTTTACCTGTGCAAAATTGCAGTTAGTTCCGGCAACTAAATTGATGCCAGGCAACGCATCCTTCAAAATGGGAGCAATTATATCTGTAAGCTGATCCGGTGTTACCTTAGCTGACTGGTGTAAAAGGATTACTGTTGAAATCCTGACTCCGGATAACCTGGCCCAACTGGTGAATTCCCTGATCTGAAGTTCATGATTTTCGTTGAAAAAAAGAGCACATTCCAGCTCAAGTCCCAACAGGGAAGCTTCCAACGATGCGATTTCAGCAACTTTTTTCCAGCCAGGGTCAAAAAGGTAAAGATCAGTCCTGTAATGATCAAAACCAATTGATTTGATGACATCTGTCTCTGTCCCGGTAACAGGTTGTTTACGTGTTGACCTTCCAATTCCTGTAAAAGGCATTGATATAACTCTGTCTGCATTAATGGTAATGAGATTTCCGCTGTCCTTTTTTCCATTTGAGTCCCCCCTTTAATCCGGAAAATTATTTTTTGGTTTACATGCTCACCTTTTTGAATTCTCGCAGGGAATGGGATACTGAGAGGAGTAGAATATGTCTTGAATGAAGCATCTGTCCAGTTGCGCTGATCCTCCGATTCAAATACATCGCCTGAAAACTCTATCCTGCAGTTTATCCCATTGACATTCCAGTTCATCGATGAAATATTGGTGAAGGGCTGATGAGGACTTATCACTTCAGGGAACCTGACGAGCCTGATCTCGTTTTCAGGAGTTTCGATCATACAATCGCTGCCTGCTGTTTCATCTAACAGGATGAAGAACACAAAAACCAATACGGTTCTTTTCAAAATCCCTGAGAGCTTTTCCATCAAATCTGAATACGAGAGAACTATCGGAATATCCGGTTATCCTGAATTTTGCGAAAAACATGATATTCCCGGAGCAGTAATAAGCAACATAACTAATCGAAAAGGAATCCGGGAAAACACTGAATTCCTCGCCGCTGATCCGGGGATTTACAGTGATCCATTCCCTGTCGCGGACAGCCATGCAGATCATCCTTAAAAGCTCATGGCCATCTGATGATATATGCCTGAGATTTCCATTCTCGTAGATCATTGATAAATGTCCGGCCCTCAGCTCTATCTGATTATCATTACTATTATGACCTCCGTTCTGGATAATCGATTTTTCCGGGGTTTCCATGAATACTTGCAGGAAGTTGGTTATGGAATTCTCTGTTTAATAGCTAATATACAATAATGTATTATTATGACATTATCTTCTGTTTATAAGTATACTTCCCATCTGATCCATCAGTTCCAAAATATAGTCTCCCAGGGTGGGTCCAAACCACCCCATCATCCTGGGTTCATAGTGGTCGAGATAGAAGTATTTTCCAGGAATAATATAACCAACATAGCTTCCATTATATCCCGTTACCACAGGTCTGTAACCGCTTCCGGCCAGTAATCTCCTGAGTAAAACAGCGGATTCGCCGCTGAAATCCCCCGGAGTAAAATACCAGATGTGCCTGTTCATCTTCAGAGCCTGTAAATAAACATTTTCAGGATATGCCATTAAGACTTTCACTTAAACCTGTCGTGAAATTGCGGTTTGCTGACATTCTGAAATGATACTCGGGAAGTGAGGTCTTCAACGAGATCGAAGAAGATGAAATAATGTTGCTGAGCTCAATCTTACTCATACCCGAAAGAACACTGTCAGCGAGGCCTCTTCCAATGAAACAGGCGCTCTCAAACTCATTGCCTTTGCCGGAGGGGCTCTGTCCACCCATTGAACCGCCGCAGAACATTGCAACATCAATCCCTGTGTTCTCAAGAGTACGCGACCAGCAGCCCGGATAGTCTCCGCTGATAAGTGTGTTTTTCCTCGTGGATGTAGTCGGATGTGCAGAATAGGTTCCTATAATGGCATTCCTGCCGACTGACTGGCTGATCTTAATATAGTCGAATGAGGTATTATTGTGTTCGGGATTGCCGGTAAGCCTGTTAACGGTGAAATCAGGAGCTTCAAACGAATCAAATCCGATAAATGCAGGTTTCAGATCGGCAACAGCACTGAGTACAGCCTGGCTGATCCGGGAAACCAGCCATTCTTCAATACTCCTGTTCCGCCTGCCCGCCATCAGCTTCGCCATGCAGCCATAACCCCAGCCTCCGATACCTGAATGAGTATGTGTGGCTGTGAAGAATAACTGGTTACGCCTTATTCCTTTTTTTGCGAGCGCTGACACCACTGAATCTGCTATATTGGGAGGCATGATGAGCATTTCCCCGCTCACGATTATGCTGGTGTGCTGTCCTGTTCTGAGTGCAACTGCTCTCACAAAAACACTGTCGTGAATCCCGGTGGCATATTTGGTTTTCATCTGGCCGTACCCCGCAATAGGGATCTGTTGTTTTTTCCCCCTTTTCTTCCCTGATATCATTTCCATATCGGGAACAATATTCATCTTTGAGAATCCTGCATAAAGAGAATCGTTTACTTCAGTATTCTCAGTCTCAATTTTTTCAAGGGCTGAAATTGTTTCAGAGTAATAATCCGACCGGGAATAGGGTGTTTTAACCACGGCACATCCCGTAATCACCAGGATGAAGACAATACTATTTATAAATTTGATTAATATACCTGGTAAACGATCCATCTTGATAATATTCTTTACAAAATTGCTTTATTTGTTCTTATTAAACCAGCATTATTCTGAAAAATACCTGTGATATGAAAAATCAACTTGCTGCAGTACTTACAATGCTTATACTGGTTTGTTCCGGGAACAGGCTGCCGGGACAGACGATCTATATCTCACAGGCCGGTAATGATCGTAATGCCGGGACAAGGGACAGTCCTCTCGCCACACTTACAGCTGCAAGAGATAAAATAAGAGCTGCCAGGAAAGAACTAAACCTGCTACAGCCGGCTGAGATCATTGCCCTGGCGGGAGAGTATACAATGAGACAACCCCTGGTTCTTACTCCCGATGACAGGGGGCATGCAGACTCTCCGCTGGTTTTCAGGTCAGAAGGTGGAAAGGCTGTTTTCAGGGGAGGTTTTGAAATAACCGGTTTCGAAATTGTCGGAGAAGATCTCTGGAGAGCATTCATCCCGGAAGTTGCATATAATGATTTTTATTTCGAGCAATTATATGCTGATGGGAAGAGAGCCGTCAGGGCACGAACTCCTGACGAGGGCTTTTATTTTGTGAAGAGTGTTGTGGAAACTATTGCCGAGAAAGGCTCCGGCAGGTCGCCGGAAGTGGCGGTTCAGAAAATTCTGCTGGATAGTGCTGATGCACGATGTTTCGAATCATTCTCTGACCAGGACATGAAAGATGGTCTTGTTACATTTTATCATAACTGGGATAATACCAGGAAGCATATTCTCTATTTCAATAAAAAAGAATCTGCTGTTTACACTGCTGGAGAAGGCATGAAACCCTGGAATCCGATAAATAACAAATCACGCTGGTATGCCGATAATTTCAGGGGAGCGTTGAATGCACCCGGAGAATGGTTTCTCGACCGCACAGGTTATCTCTACTACATTCCGTTTGATGGACAAAAACCCGGAGAGACGAAATTCTTTGCCCCTGTTATAAAAGAGTTCGTCATCATCAAAGGGGAACCAGGTAATCCTGCCGGAAATATCCGGTTCGACAACCTTGTGTTTGAAATTTCGGGTTACAGCACTCCCGCTCAGGGCAATGAACCTGCACAGGCAGCTGCTCCAGTAAGCGCCGTAATAACCCTGGATTATGCTGAGAATGTGAGTTTTAATGATTGTGAGATAGCACACACCGGGACATATGCGTTCTGGTTCAGAAGGGCTTGCAGCAATTGCTCGGTGCAGGGAACGTATATGCACGATCTTGGAGCAGGGGGCGTAAAGATCGGGGAAACTGTGATAAGACAGGATACTATGGAGATAACGAGAAATATCGTTATTGACAATAATATAATCAGGGATGCGGGGCATGTTTTCCCATGCGCAGTTGGGATTATCCTGTTCAATGCCAGCGACAGCAGGTTGACCCATAATGATATTTCCAACCTGCGTTATTCAGGCATTTCAGCAGGATGGGTGTGGGGTTATGCACATAGTCCTTCAAAAAGGAATACTATCGAATTCAACCATATTCATCACCTGGGTTGGGGTGAGCTGTGCGATATGGGCGGGGTATATACACTTGGCGCTTCTGAAGGCACCACGGTTTCAAATAATGTTGTCCATCATATTTATTCTTACGATTACGGCGGATGGGGATTGTACACTGATGAAGGATCCTTTGGAATTGTTGAGGAAAACAATCTTGTATATGCATGTAAGAACTCAGGTTTCCACCAGCATTACGGCAAAGAAAACATTATCAGGAATAATATTTTTGCTTTTAATATAAGGTCACAGCTCCAGGCAACCAGGATCGAAGACCATCGTTCGATTTCGTTCACAAATAATATCATTTACTTCAATGAAGGAACTCTCACCAGCAGTAACTGGCATAAATTCAACCTGCATTCGGATTATAACTGCTATTTTGATGCACGCACAAAGGATGTTAAATTTTCAGATCTTGTTTTTCCTGACTGGCAGAAAACAGGCAAGGACATTCATTCGGTCATCGCAGATCCAATGTTCGTTGATCCCGCAAGTTTCGATTTCCATCTGAAATCAAATTCTGTTGCTAAAAAGATAGGCTTCAAGCCTTTCGATTATTCGAAAGCAGGTGTCTATGGTTCAGCTGAATGGACGCAGCTGGCTAAATCCGATCCTTCGCTTGAAAAGAAGTTCAACGCAGTGGTGGAGAAACTGGAATCGAAGAATGCAGAAAATTAAAGACAGAGAGCCCGAGCTTGTAGTCAATATGTCTCTGGTCTTACTTCATTCGGCATAAGGTTCTTCCATTCGCCGTAGCTTTTTACTGAGAGCCATCTCTCAAAAGTTCTCTGGCTGAGATCTATGGATCTGAGGATAAATCCTTCGGAATGACCTGAATCGGGAAGTATTTTACCATTCGGATCAACAATAAGACTTCCGCCTTTCTCATACATCGAGGCAACAAAGAAAACTGCATTATCGATTGCCCTTGCCCGGGCAACAATGTCCCATTCGGTTTTCATACCCCTGATGTCACCCCATATCGGGCAAAAGATTATCTCAGCCCCGTTGAGCATCAGGTTATGTGAAACTTCAGGGAAGAAATTATCATAGCAGATCTCCATTCCTATCGTGCCGAAATCGGTTTTGAATACCGGGTAGGTATCTCCAGGTGTTAACCCGCCTTCAACCTCGGTTTGAGGAAGGTGTGTTTTCCTGTATTTGCCTGCCACATTTCCTTCCCTGTCAATGAGAATTGCAGTGTTGTATATGAGGGAGCCATCCCTTTCATATATCCCGGCAATAACGTATATGCCGGCTTTTTTTGCAGCTTCACCGAGAATCCTTGTCGTTGTACCGGGAACTTTTTCAGCTGCATCTGCGTAGCTTTTTCCTGCCGATACAATAGTTATACCTTCTCCAAGACATATGATATCAGCGCCAATCTTTCCGGCCTGGATGATCCTTCCCGCATAATATTCCAGGTTCTTTTCAGTAGTGGAAGGATACTTTGGCCAGTCTGATGCTGTGGCAATCGTAACAATTCTTTTGTTCTGCGAAGGAGCCTTTTCCACAAACACATCATCCCACCACACCGAACCATTATCTGTCCATTGCAGTATAAGAGTGATTCTGATACCAGCCGCGTTGACCGGGGCCGTCTTAAGTTCAGCAATCCTGTACCAGTCTGCATCTTTTGTTTTACTCTTTAAGAATTCTGTGAACAGCTCGTTATTCTCTTTGTCGAGCCAGGTTACTTTCACCCTGACATGCTTTTCAGGATCTATACCTTCTGATGTTTTAAAATAACATCCTGCAAGATAGCTGTTACTCCCCAGGAATGAGGAATCAGGCATTGTCAGCAGGCTCTCTGATTTTATTTGTTTTGATTCCACATCCTTCAGCGATACGGTCCAGGAACCATAGGTTCCCTTGCTGCCTTTTGAAGTGATCCTGGCGGAGTTCTTCCCGGAATGAGAAATCTTGTTGTCGATTGAAAATGCCGGAGCAATTTCATCTCTGGGGCTGGTAACAGACCATCCTTCAGGCATATCTGTTTTTACAGACTCGAATCCGCCATTTGGCACAAGGTTTTGTGACAGGGAGGATTCATGGCAAAATATCAGTATGAATAACAAAATAACGTATGCAGGATATTTCATGTTGTTATAATTGATTGTTTCAAATATCGGAAAATAGCCAATTCAAGATATACAAAAATAGTACACGGATGACACAGATTCGACGGATAATCACTGATTTGACCTGTGCAAATCCGTAAAATCCGTCATCAGTGTGCTATTAATCATAATGACTCTAATCTAAGTTATTGTACGTCTATTATGGTTTTTAGCCATGAAGTGGCTGAATATGAATAACCCCGGATGCAATCCGGGGTATAAGACACAACACATTAAAACCCTGAAAGGGTTTAATATTATATAATAATACTGTAAGGTATCGCTTTGATTTTTTAACATTCAGCTCCTTCAGAGCTGTCCATCAAATGACTTTAACGCCCCAGGCTTGTGCCTGGGGTTATTCACATTAAGCTCTTTCAGAGCTTGTGAAATATTCTTTCAGTTTCGATATATGAAGCCCAATTAATCATTTGACACGTATCATAAATCATAACAGAGTCATCATAATTAATATTAAAAACAATATTAAAATAAATATTATAATATAATCATTTCCTGTCTGGAACTTCTTAATGATTTCTCATAAATACAATCATATCTATATTATATTCACCAATTATATTATTTTTGCGAACAAAATTAATACAAAGCGTTAAGCTGATAATAAATTGAAAAGCGTAAAGCCTCAGTTTAAAAGGGTGACTATAAAGGTTGGAAGCAACGTTGTAACCCAGGCCGATGGTTCCCTGAATATTGGACGTATCCTTCGTATTGTCGAGGATGTGGCTGTCCTTTGTAAGCAGGGTGTAGATGTTGTGCTTGTATCATCAGGAGCTGTTGCCTCAGGCAGAAGCGATGTGAAATTATCAAGGAAGACGAACATCGTTGCTGCGAAACAGGTTTGGGCTGCAATTGGCCAGGTAAAGCTGATGTCAAGCTACCAGTTTCTTTTTGGTAAATACGGGATTGAGGCAGGACAGATCCTCGCCGCAAAGGAAAGCTTCCGCGACAGGCAGCATTACCTGAACATGAAGAATTGTATTACTGCCATGCATGAGAACAGGATAATTCCTATCGTAAATGAGAATGATACTATCTCCATACAGGAACTTATGTTCACCGATAATGATGAGCTATCGGGCCTTATGTGTTCAATGATGGATAGCCAGTCGCTCATTATTCTGTCAAACGTCGATGGTATTTACAATGGACACCCCGGTGAACCGGGGACTGAGCTGATCAGGAGGATTGAGGATGATTCTGAAAATCCGGAGAAGTATATCTCTACCGAAAAATCAGGTTCCGGAAGGGGCGGCATGCTCACAAAATGTTCAATTGCCCGTAAGATGGCTTCAATGGGAATCGATGTATTTATAGCTAACGGGAACAGGGATTCCATAATCACGGATATTGTTAACGGAAAGGATGTTCCAAATACCCATTTTGTGGCTGCGAGAAAGAAGAAATCTGGGGTGAAGAAATGGTTATCCTATTCCGATACTTTTGCAAGAGGTGCAGTTGTAGTTAACGATGGTGCAAAGGAAGCGCTGCTGAGCGATAAGGCAACAAGCCTGCTTCTGGTAGGGATCACTAAAGTCAAAGGAATATTTAAAAGCGGTGACATTGTGAAGATCCTCGATGAGCAGGGCAATTATATCGGGCTGGGCAAATGCCAGTATGATTCTGAAAAAGCCGGGCAAAATATAGGAAAGAAGTCGTCACGCCCGTTTATACATTATCATTGCCTGGTGTTCAATGAGAAAAACAGCGGGGTTAAAATAGGAAGGAACTGAGATGGACTGCACACCTCTTTTCAGAAAGGCCAGGTCATCAGCTCTGAATTTACGGATGCTTGATGAAGCTTCTGTCAATAAAGTTCTGTTGATGGTAGCCGATGCTGCCATAGACAACACTGATTTACTGCTTTCGGAAAACAAAAAGGATCTTGACCGGATGGACAGCTCCGATCCGAATTACGACCGTTTGCTTCTTTCAGCCGAACGGATCGCTGGAATTGCTGCCGACATCAGGAATGTCGTGAGACTTGATTCACCCCTCGATAAGATTATTTCGAAAAATACAATGCCAAATGGGCTTGTTATCACCAGGGTTTCTGTTCCATTTGGTGTTATTGGCATTATCTATGAAGCCCGTCCGAATGTTACTTTCGATGTCTTTTCGCTTTGCCTGAAATCGGGTAATGTATGTGTGCTGAAAGGAGGGAGCGATGCTATTCATTCCAACACCGCCATTGTAAGCATAATTAAATCTGTTCTTCAACAGAATGATATTAATAATGATATAATTACATTGCTTCCTGCAGGAAGATCCGAAACAGAACAGCTTCTTAATGCCACTGAATTTATCGACCTTATTATTCCCAGGGGAAGCAGGGGGTTAATTGATTATGTAAGAGAAAACGCAACAGTTCCTGTTATTGAAACAGGAGCAGGCATCTGCCATACTTATTTTGACGAATATGGCGACAGAGATAAAGGACGCCTGATAATCCATAATGCAAAAACCCGCAGGGTGAGTGTCTGTAACGCCCTTGACTGCCTGATCATTCATAAGAACAGGATACAGGATCTGCCATTCCTGGTTGAGCTATGTTCAGATAATGAAGTGATTATCTATGCAGATGCAGAGGCTTTTAAATATCTTGAAGGGAAATATCCCGCACACCTTCTGAAAATGGCAACACCTGAATCGTACGGGACAGAGTTCCTTTCGTACAAGATGGCTGTTAAAACGGTGAATTCATTTGAAAAAGCGATTGAGCATATATCGGAGTACGGCTCGAAGCACAGTGAAGCCATAATTTCGGAAAACAATAACAGAATTATTTTGTTTAATAAATGGGTAGACGCTTCTTCTGTTTATTCAAATACATCAACTGCTTTTACAGACGGGGCGCAATTCGGACTGGGTGCGGAAATCGGAATATCAACACAGAAGTTACATGCCCGCGGTCCAATGGCTCTTGAAGCACTCACTACTTATAAATGGATTATAGAAGGAGATGGCCAGGTGAGAAAATGAAAAATTATTCATAATGATGCCCGGATTGGAGAAAATTGAAAAATTTTACAACGACTTGCCGGATAAGCTCCTGGCAGTAAGGAAAATTATTGGCCGTCCGTTGACTCTCACGGAAAAAATCCTTTATACTCACTTGTATGACCCGGTTAACAAGGTATTCAGTCGGGGAGGCGATTATGTGGAATTCAATCCCGACAGGGTAGCAATGCAGGATGCCACTGCCCAGATGGCCATGCTGCAATTTATGATGGCCGGCCAGGATAAATCTGCTGTTCCGGCATCGGTACATTGTGATCATCTTATAGTGGCACGCGACGGGGCAGACCAGGATCTGGACGCTGCAAATATTACCAACAGGGAAGTTTACGATTTTCTCAGGTCGTCATGTAACAAATATGAGATCGACTTCTGGAGACCGGGCGCCGGTATAATTCACCAGATAGTACTTGAAAATTACGCTTTCCCGGGTGGTATGATGATAGGTACCGATTCTCACACTCCTAATGCGGGCGGATTGGGTATGATAGCTATTGGTGTCGGAGGCGCTGATGCTGTTGACGTGATGACAGGTATGGGATGGGAGCTGAAATTCCCGAAAATAATCGGTATTAAGCTTACCGGTAAGCTTAATGGATGGACATCTCCAAAAGACGTAATCCTGAAAATAACAGGTTTACTCACTGTGAAAGGAGGCACAGGACATATTATTGAATACTTTGGTGAAGGGGCTGAATCGATTTCATGTACCGGCAAGGCAACAATCTGCAATATGGGTGCAGAGACCGGGGCAACATGCTCTCTCTTTGGCTTTGATTCTAAAATGTCTGAATATCTCAATGTTACAGGAAGGGGTGACATTGACAGATTTGCAAAAAGTGTCAAAGCTCATCTTACAGCCGATCCTGAAGTCCATGCTGATCCTTCAGCTTTTTACGATACTTACATCGAGATTAACCTGTCAGAACTGGAACCTCATATCAATGGGCCTTTCAGTCCCGATATAGCAACCCCACTGTCAAAAATGAAGGAAGCTGCTGCAAAGAACGGGTGGCCCATTGATATAGAAGTAGGACTGATAGGTTCATGTACGAATTCATCGTATGAAGATTTATCGAGAGCAGCTTCCGTAGCAAAAAATGCGCTCAAACTGCGGCTTTCTCCCAGATCGCAATTTAAGGTTACCCCGGGATCGGAGCAGGTAAGTGAAGTTGCAGAAAAGGAAGGTTTTCTTGATATTTTCCGCCAGATGGGAGGCGAGGTTTATGCAAATGCATGCGGCCCGTGTATCGGACAGTGGAACCGTAAAACAGAAGATAACACCAGGATCAATTCCATAATTCATTCATTTAACAGGAATTTCTCCAGGCGAACCGATGGAAACCCCAATACACACGCTTTTGTTGCTTCACCAGAGCTTGTGACAGCGCTGTCGATTTCAGGCAAACTTACATTTAATCCGCTGACTGACTCACTGGTCACTGCTGATGGCAGGAGTGTCAGACTGCCGGAGCCTGAACATGCTGTGCTTCCCGGTAACCTCTCAGCCCGGTCAGCAAGCGGGCTCATGAAACCTGATAAAAACAATTCAGATGTTATTATCTCACCTGGTTCCGACAGGCTTCAGATGCTTGCACCTTTTAATGAATGGGATGGAAAGGATTTCATCGGTTTACCTCTGCTCATGAAGGTAAAAGGAAAATGCACCACCGACCATATCTCTATGGCCGGGTACTGGCTTAAGTACCGCGGGCATCTTGAAAATATTTCAGAAAACTATATGATTGGCGCTGTTAATAGTTTTAACGGGAAAACGAACAGCATCTTTAACAATCTCAGCAGGGAATATGAACCCGTACCCCTGGTTGCCAGGGCATACCGGGAATCGGGCCGGGGAACGGTTGTTATTGGCGAAGATAATTTTGGTGAAGGTTCATCACGGGAGCATGCCGCAATGGAACCCAGATTTCTGGGTGTGAAGGCTATCCTTGTAAAATCCTTTGCAAGGATACATGAGACAAACCTGAAAAAGCAGGGTGTTCTCACACTCACCTTTGCAAACAGGGACGATTATGATAAAATACAGGAAAAAGATATTATAGATATTACTGGTCTGAATGAGTTCAGGGAAGGTGGAAAGCTGGTTGTGATACTGCATCATGCAGACGGTACTGCCGATAGTTTCCCTGTTGTTCATTCGTATAATCAATCACAGATCGAATGGTTTAAAGCTGGAAGTGCACTGAACATAATCCGGAAAAGAAAATATGATACCCGAAAAAATTAAACTTGTTAACGGGAAACTGATGGTTCCCGATAACCCCGTTATCCCTTACATCGAAGGTGATGGTACCGGCCGCGATATCTGGAAGGCTTCTGTCCGCGTATTTGATGCTGCTGTCAGTAAAGCTTACAAAGGGAAACGGAAAGTAGCCTGGAAAGAGCTGCTGGCCGGTGAAAAGGCATTCGAGCTTACCGGTAACTGGCTTCCTGAAGATACACTTTCCGGTTTCCGCGATTACCTTGTCGGGATCAAGGGGCCGCTCACGACACCGGTCGGGGAAGGAATGCGTTCACTTAATGTGGCATTGAGGCAAATGCTCGACCTGTATACATGTTACAGGCCTGTAAGATATTTTAACGGGGTGCCAAGTCCGGTGAAACATCCCGAGCTTGTCGACATGCACATCTTCAGGGAGAATACTGAGGATATCTATGCCGGTATTGAATTTATGCATGGCAAACCCGAAACGGAAAAGATCAAGAATTTCCTGATCAATGAGATGGGTGTTAAGTCGATCAGGTTCCCTGAAACCTCATCAATAGGAGTTAAGCCGGTTTCTGTTGAAGGTACTGAAAGACTAGTAAGACAAGCTGTCCGTTTTGCCATTAACAAAAAACTGCCTTCTGTAACTCTTGTTCATAAAGGCAACATCATGAAGTTTACTGAAGGCTCGTTCATGAAATGGGGTTATGCCCTTGCCGAGAAGGAATTCTGGAATGATGTTTTCACCTGGTCGCAGCATAAAAAGATAACCGAAAAACAGGGTCAGGAAGCGGCAGACCGGCTTCTGAAGAAGGCTGAACAGGATGGAAAGGTTATAATCAAGGATGTCATTGCGGATGCTTTTCTTCAGCAGATACTTACAAGGCCCGCGGAGTACTCTGTTATTGCGACTCCCAATCTGAACGGTGATTATATTTCTGATGCCCTTGCTGCAATCGTTGGTGGGATTGGAATCGCTCCCGGGGGCAACATTAACTTTGAAACCGGGCATGCCATCTTTGAGGCGACACACGGCACTGCCCCGAAGTACGCTGACCAGGATAAAGTAAATCCGGGTTCCGTAATACTTTCCGGGGCGCTGATGTTCGATTACATCGGCTGGAATGAGGTTACTGAAAGGATATACGGTGCACTGGAGAAAACAATCCAGGGTAAACAGGTCACTTACGATTTCCATCGGTTGATGGAGAATGCTACTCTTCTTAAGACTTCTGAATTTGCTGATGCCATAATTTCAAACATCTGATTATGAACCAAATAAAACCTACTGAAATGCAGGATTCTGACCTTTTCCAGAAAATAGAGGAATCGGTAAGACATTCATGCGAGATCAATCCGGATCTGTTCGATAAATTTGAAGTGAAGCGTGGATTAAGGAACAAGGATGGAACAGGTGTACTTGTCGGTTTGACAAATATCGGAGATGTCGTCGGATATAAGAAAGAAGATGGAAAGGTGGTGCCTATTCCCGGGAAGCTTCTTTACAGGGGAATAGATATCGAGGATATTACTGAAGGTTTTCAGAAAGAAGACAGGCATGGTTTCACAGAAACTGTTTTCCTTCTTTTGACCGGGCATCTGCCTTCAAAGCAGGAGCTTGAGGCTTTTCAGTTACATATGGCTTCACTCCGTGCACTTCCTGATGATTTCACAAAGGACATGATCCTCTCGATGAAAGGGAAGGATGTATTGAACATACTGGCAAGGTCGGTCCTGGGATTGTATATCCTGGATGATAAACCTGATGATATTTCGCTTGATAACATGATCCGGCAGTCTATGAATATAATTGCGAAATTCCCGACAATTGTTGCATATTCATACCAGGCTCTCCGTCATCTCTATAAAGGAAAAACCCTGTCTATCAGGCACCCGCAGTCTAATCTTACTCCGGCTGAAAACTTCCTTTATCTTATTAAGGGCGATTGTGCAGGATTCACAAAGCTTGAAGCTGATCTTCTCGATCTTCTTCTGGTTCTGCATGCTGAACATGGCGGAGGTAATAACTCCACATTCACAATGAGAGTTACAAGTTCCACGGAAACAGATATTTATTCTTCAGTTACCTCGGCGATCGGATCACTTAAAGGACCTCTCCATGGCGGAGCCAACATTCGTGCCTTATTAATGATGGAGAATATCAAGGAGAATGTAAACGACTGGACAAATGAAACAGAAGTGGAGGAATACCTTATTAAGATACTTAATAAGAAAGCTAACGATTATTCCGGTAAGATCTATGGAATTGGCCATGCTGTCTACACTATATCCGATCCACGTGCAATTCTTCTCAAGAAAAAAGCACGTGAGCTCGCTATTGAAAAAGGGAGGCTGGATGAATTTCTTCTTTATGAGAAGGTCGAAAAACTTACGCCCGAAGTTTTCAGAAGATTCAAGGGTGAACAATCTGCCAAGGTTGTCTGCATAAATGTGGATTTCTATTCCGGGTTTGTATACTCATGTCTGGGAATCCCACAGGAGCTTTACACTCCTCTGTTTGCAATTGCCAGGGTTCCGGGATGGTGTGTTCACAGGATCGAGGAACTTACTTTTTCAGCTAAGAGAATTATAAGGCCCGCTTTCAAAAATGTTATAGAAAAACAACCATACATACCATTGGAATCGAGGTAATTGAATGGAGAATACATTCAGGGAATATGATGTGCTGATCGTTGGCGGAGGTGTTGTAGGCACAGCCCTCCTTTATACCTTAAGCAGGTACACTGATATTGCCGATATCGGGTTGATAGAGAAATACGATG
Source organism: uncultured Bacteroidota bacterium (assembly GCA_963744745.1). Lineage (GTDB taxonomy): Bacteria > Bacteroidota > Bacteroidia > Bacteroidales > VadinHA17 > LD21. The sequence goes on from CAVUVD010000019.1 coordinate 550,945, forward strand.
ATTTCGGACTAGTCAATTCAGCATCGACAAATAACAGCCAGACTCTCCATTTTGGTGATATCGAGACGAATTACACAATCGAGAAAGCCACAAGTGTCAAACAGATGGCTGATATGGTGATGAAGTACCTTGAAAACGAAAAAACCGTTAATCACAAGCAAAGGATATTCAGGAAGTACAATAAGATGGTGCTTGCAGTCGGAAGTTTCCAGTGTGATGCGCTCAGAAAACGATATATCGTCTTTAAAGATCTGTTTCCAAATCTAAGGCTTATTGAAAGAGACGAAATCAGCAGGCTTGAACCGCGAATAACAGAAGGAAGGGATCCCAAACAGGAAATTGTTGCAATGCTTACTCCTGACGGGTATACGGTGGATTTTAAAGAACTATGCCATTCTTTTGTCAATAATGCCAGAAAGCTAAAGCCTGATATCGAAATACACCTGAATACCAGGCTGCTGAAGATCAGGAAGGAGTGGGACACCTGGATAATTCAAACCAACAAGTGCGATATCAGGGCAAAAATTGTTGTTGTTGCCGCCGGGGCACATAGTTTAATGATAGCAAAAGCTCTCGGATACGGAAAGAACCTCTCGATCCTTTCAATGGCAGGCAGCTTCTATACAGCCAGAAAATGCCTGAACGGGAAGGTATACACAATACAGGCGGAAAAACTACCCTTCGCTGCTATACACGGCGATCCGGAGGTACATGATCCACGGGTTACAAGGTTCGGACCCACAGCGAAACCTATATTCAGTCTGGAGAGAAGAAATCCCAGGACAATTATGGAATACTGGAAAACATTTGGCATTGGCCTGAGCCCGGTTATCAGCCTTTCAAAGATTATTTTCGACAAAATCCTTTTCGGTTATGTTTTCATTAACTTCCTTTATGATATTCCCTTCCTTGGTAAACACCTGTTTCTCAAAGAAGTAAGAAGAATTGTACCATCGATTAAATCATCGGAAATTCAGTTTGCCAGAGGAGTAGGAGGGACACGACCGCAGATAGTGAATAATACAACCCGCAAGCTCGAGATGGGAGAGGCCAAGCTTTCCGGTGAGAACATAATATTTAACATAACACCCTCTCCGGGCGCTTCAACCTGCCTGGGAAATGCCTATAATGACACCAAGGTAATAATCACCTCTCTCGGCAACAAATTTAAATTCAACGAGAAGGCTTTCCTGAAAGACCTGGGTTAAAAAAACTGAATTGATTTAAATGCTCAGTTGCTCTCCGCTCTCTGCCCCCAGCCCTCTGCTATTTATAGATTGCAGAGCCTGGTTCCGGATATTTTCTTGAAGCGTCATCCAGTACCAATACCCAGTCGAGAGCTTCGCCCGGATCAGGCGGGATAAATGTTTTTTCTCCTTTGTTGTCATAATCTCCGGCATCAGTTGCTTTACCATTGCGTGGATTGTACCACCAGGCCTTGATCTTTGATCCTTTTATAACATCCATCTTTACGGTAAAAGATCTTCCTGCAGGCACATAGACCATTGCATAAGTTCCATCCATATCACGTGTGGCAGCGAACCTGTATTTACCGGCTCCGGGAATTGCAGTGGCTACACGATGGGTGATCAGTATTGTGTTATCCGGAATTCTTGTCAGAAACGGACGGGATTCAATGAGCTTGCGTCCGTATTGCATCTGACCTGCTCCCGGTTGACTAATTGCCTCAGACCAGGGCATCAGGGGGCCATTTATTGGATTTTTATTTTCTGACCACATCTGCCAGACGGAATGGTGTCCGTAAGTATGCCCCATCGCTCCGTCAAACAGATCCCAGTACAGGCAGCGGCGTACATCCACTGCAATTGAATGGCCGTTCTCTTTAGCCCTGAACCTGAGAGGATGATCTTCATAAAGCGGTTCCCCGTCGATGACCGGTTTTGCGGGCATCCTGTCATAGTCAATGCAGGTGTTACCAACAGGAATTACATCTTTATCTGTAACGGAGCCGGCATATTCAGCCTGGTGCCCGTTCTGGCGCATATTGAAATCGAGCCATTCTGAATTATGAAAATACTCAGAAGAACCCGATCCACCCCTGGGGTGGAAAGATATCAGGTTCCGGCCGCCGTCTCCTTTTTTCAATCCTTTTGCCATTGATTCTATAATAGAGCGTTGAGTATCATTCTCTATTTTTCTGTCGCCTCCGAGTATCCAGATCAACCCTTTCTGACCGTATCTTTTTCCTAACCACTCACCATAAACTGCTGCATTCTCAGGAGTGAATAATGGATTTTCATCATGCCAGTACCTTCCCCAGGTTGGAAGAAAACCTATATAAATACCAAGTTCATTTGCCTTATTGATAATGAAATCCACATGATCCCAGTAATCGTTCTGCGGACCTTCCTTCACATCCGGTTTTGTCGGGTCAAGGGCTTTAAGTGGAAGGTGACCGTAAGGGTTGGGATCTTCGTGGCCATCGAGCTCGGCGATAGCAACAGCCTGGATTACAGTATATCCTTTTGCAGCACGGTCTTCAAGGTATTTTATAGCCTCTTCCCGGTTCAGCCTATGAAAGAGCTCCCATGCTGTATCGCCAAGATAAAAGAATGGCATGCCATCTTCTCTGACGAGATATCTTTTATTGTCGCTTACTCTTAAAGCTGGCAGTGATGTTTTCTGGGAGAAGACAAATGAACCTGAAAAAAGCAGGCTTATTACAATTAATGTTGTCAGTTTTTTCATAACGGATATATAAATTCAATCTTAAATCATTGATTGTTGTCATTAAGCATAATACCTGTACCATCGTGTTTTTATATTAGCCACTAATGCACGAATATCTTCCCCCAAGCTGGGTCATTAACTAGATAAATTAGTGCATTCGTGACTATTTTTTTGCTACAAATACACGAAAAATCTTCGCCCATCCTGGGTCATCAGCGAGTTACATTAGCGCATTCGTGGCATTTTTTTACCTGTACCATCGTGTTTTTATATTAGCCACTAATGCACGAATATCTTACCCTAAGCTGGGTCATTAACTAGATAGGGTCTGCTGTTAAACTCAGACCGTGTATTTTAATTCAACTTGATCACAGATATCCAATTCTTTGATACTTATTAATTGCTTGCGAATTTTCTCTGCTAGAAGAGTTAATGATTTTTTTATCCCTGGCATTAATAAGCTCGCAAGTATCTTAAAGAATAGAGACGGGAGTACCGCCCCGGCCAACTTGACCAGGTTGAGCACCAGAATGATGCTGGCAATCCACGATTCGCTTGTTTCCCTGAGCCTTGCTTTCACACGGTTTAGCCCGTATCCTGTTTTAGCCTGTCCAAACTTGCCTTCAATCGGATTACGCTCTCCCGGACTTACGTGTTTCTGCACTGCCGAGGGCCTTCCAAGAGGCTTGGCCAGAAGTTTGATTCCTTTCTCCTTCAGGGCTGCCCGGTTGATTCGGTTACAATAGATTTGATCTGCTAACACTTCCTTTGGATAGAAGCCGAATCGTGAACGATATTTTTCAATATAATCCATCATGTGGGTTCCCTCATTAAAGGCATCCCAGCTAAGCTCATCAAGAAAAGAAATACCGTCAATTAGGGAGACATGTATCTTTGCACCAAACTCCACTTTTGCCTGGCTCTTCCCCCTGACGATTGGCCGTACATGAGGCTGGTGAATACTGACAATCCGATCTTCAATACGGTGAACGTTGCTGTTATACATCTCCTTCTGTTGCTCATACAATGTGTGTAGCACCAATAGATATTTGTGGTTTTTTGGTTTGAGTGGGATAGTTTTATAGGAGTCAAGCAATTTATTGATCGAGTTCAGGTTGCGCTTCAAAAATCTCAACTGGCTACCAGTTGCTTTGCGTATTTCTTTGTGTGTTTTGTTTTTTTTCTGAGCTGTTTGTAAATAACGTTTCCGGGCAACTTTTCGATATGTCCTGGGCTTTTGTTGATGAAGCACCGGATCATAGAGTTTATCTATTAGTTGCTCTGACTTCTCCCTTGCATCAGATAGCAGATCGAGGTCTGTTGGGTAGGCGATATCCTGAGGACAGGCAGTTGCATCGAAGGTGATCCTGCCTTTGTTCTGAACTTCAGATGGGCCTAGAAAATTATTTGAATTTATTGATTCATTGTCTTTCTTCTCAGATGCTGTGTTGTTCTGAGAACTGAGGTTAGCCTTCAGTTCAGCTATTTTCTCGTTGATGGAATTTATGCTATCCATTCCAAGTCGCTTTCGGAAATCAACAAACAGTGATGCATCGAAAGGAGGTTCATTAGTGAAGCTTGAATAGCCAAGAAAGTACTGCATGTAAATGTTTTCTGCCATCTGATCCACCGCCTCTCTATCGTCAAGATTACACATATGTTTGATGATCAGAGATCCTATAACAATCCTAGGATTTAATGGCGGACGACCAGTGTTGCTCACGCTAACATTTTTGAGGTAAAGTGAGCAAATCTCATCCCAGGGAATCAGTCCGGCCAAAACCACCCATCTGTTATTAGGATTAAGTTCCCTCTCAAAGGGACTTTTAAAAGCATCCAGTGTAAGTTGATTTGGACTGATGTAAGTGGGTGCAGGTGCATGCTTTCTTTTTGCTTTTCCCATATTTCTTTGCACATTTAATCCCAAATATCGCTTTAATTGACACACTATCAAATAGCTCAATATTAATCAGCAGACCCTAGATAAATTTGTGCATTCGTGACTATTTTTTTGTTACAAATACACGAAAAATCTTCGCCCATTTTGTGTCATCAGCGAGTTACATTAGTGCATTCGTGGCATTTTTATTTTGTTTTTATATTAGCCACTAATGCACGAATTCTTCCCCCAAGCTGGGTCATTAACTAGATAAATTGGTGCATTCGTGGCTATTTTTTTTGCTACAAATACACGAATAATCTTCCCCATTTTGGGTCATCAGCGAGTTACATTAGTGCATAACGGATATAATAAATTCATTCTTAAATCATTGATTTGTTGTCATTAAGCATAATACCTGTACCATCGTGTTTTTATATTAGCCACTAATGCACGAATATCTTCCCCCAAGCTGGGTCATTAACTAGATAAATTTGTGCATTCGTGACTATTTTTTTGCTACAAATACACGAATAATCTTCCCCCATCTTGGGTCATCAGCGAGTTACATTAGTGCATTCGTGGCATTTTTATTTTGGATCTAGACTACTACTAATTCATTCTTAAATCATTGATTTGTTGTCATTAAGCATAATACCTGTACCATCGTGTTTTTATATTAGCCACTAATGCACGAATTCTTCCCCCAAGCTGGGTCATTAACTAGATAAATTGGTGCATTCGCGGCTATTTTTTTTGCTACAAATACACGAATAATCTTCCCCCATCTTGGGTCATCAGCGAGTTACATTAGTGCATTCGTGGCATTTTTATTTTGTTTTTATATTAGCCACTAATGCACGAATTCTTCCCCCAAGCTGGGTCATTAACTAGATAAATTGGTGCATTCGTGGCTATTTTTTTTTGCTACAAATACACGAATAATCTTCCCCCATTTTGGGTCATCAGCGAGTTACATTAGTGCATTCGTGGCATTTTTATTTTGGATCTAGACTACTACTAATTCATTCTTAAATCATTGATTGTTGTCATTAAGCATAATACCTGTACCATCGTGTTTTTATATTAGCCACTAATGCACGAATTCTTCCCCCAAGCTGGGTCATTAACTAGATAAATTGGTGAATTCGTGGCTATTTTTTTTGCTACAAATACATGAAAAATCTTCGCCCATTTTGTGTCATCAGCGAGTTACATTAGTGCATTCGTGGCATTTTTATTTTGGTCTAGACTACTACTCTCTTATATGTCAATTTGATTTCACCAAAATTTACAATAACAGCAAGCTTGTTACCTGAGACCCTGAGATAGTTGATGGCCTGAGCAATGAATTCATCAGCTATGCCAGTTACCCCTTTTACTTCCAGTATGATCTTATCATAAACTACAAAGTCTGCATAGAATTTATGGGGTAAGATCGCATCTTTATACCTTACAATATATTCTTTTTCCCTTTCATAAGGAATATTGGCTTTTCTGAATTCATATTCCAGAGCATCCTTATATACTATCTCGAGAAATCCTGCACCCAGATTATTGTGAACTTCGTAACATATCCCAATAATCGAAAAGCATTCATCCTTATAAACCAATTCACTCATAATACTTAGAGTGTCATTTTTTTACTTTCACCAGACAAACCCAATCTTTGCCGTCATCAACAGGCGGTTTACCTGTAGGAATAGCGCCTTTCCCTGAAATTGTCGTAATGCTTCCTCTGAGAAGATACCCACCGGACCTTGGGTTGAACCATTGGATCTCAAAATTGCCAGTCGGCACTTTGACTGTTGTCTGCCTGCCTTCAGGAAGGTATAAGACATACAGCTCATTTTCTTTCGAAAGGCAGTAGTTGCCCTTTTCTGTCAGTTCATCTGCACTTCTCATTTCCCCAAGGGGAAGATGATTCCTGAAGAAATCAACAGCTATCCTTGTCTGATCCCAGAGAAGATCACGGCTTCGCCAGTCTTCGCATCCAAGGTCGGAATGGGGATATTTATACCCAAAGTACCATTCAACACCTGCTCCACCCGCCATGAGGTTGCCCCACAATACCTTGTGCCGGATTGTATCATGTGCCGAATCAAACTGGTCAGGCAGAGCTCCTTTCCAGTGCTGCCCGATCTCATCCAGATTCACCACCCACTGATGTCCCGCATCAGCTGATGCTTTTATCCAGTACCTGGTCTCTTCATGAACATCATCGATATTCCCGCATTGAATCGATGGTCCATCCACATTTTTAAAACCAAGGTATTCGGTCATATTCTCCCTGCGGAGTTCATTATTTGAGTGAGTATGAATAACTATATAATTATCGTAAGGATCAGTCTGTCTTATGTAATCTGCCATTCTTTTTGTATCGGCATAAGTCATTCCATAAGGAGAGAAATCTGCGGTATGATGTTCTTCTCCGATGTTCCATGTAATTGCAAGGTGATGCGAGAACCTGGCAATCAGCTCTCTCAGGTAAAGTTTCCGTTGTACATCCAGCCTCCCTGCATCGAGAAGACACTGGTTCTCTGTTTCCTCCAGGACGAAATGAAGATTTATGCCCAGTCTTTCGGCATGTGAAAAAACGATTTCCCATTGATCGAGCTTGCTGCAATCAAACCGGTACCGTTCATTCCTGTTTGTATATGGCCATACGTCCTCACCATCGCCCAGTATGTTCATTGTAAGGAAATAGATGCTGTTCACTCCTTCTGAAGCGAGGTAGTTCAATCCGCCAATCAGCCCTTTTCCTTTTCCGTTCTGCCAGACAGGGTCGCCTTCATTCCAGTCTTTTATATGAGGTTCATATGCATGAAGACCCTGGTTTGGTGTTGCTTCACCACTTCTGGTAACATTACTTCCACCATAATAAGTTCCGTCAAAATCCCTGTAGCCAAGAAGATTTTCCGGACTGTCGGTACCTCCTTTAAGAAACAGTTCTCCTGTCCCGGCATGTTGAAGGTATCTTTTCCCGGTGTAGATCAGCCGTCCCTTTGATCTGAAGTCGGGAGAAATTTTATCTGATGCGGTTACAGTTAAAGAACCGGTTTCACCATTAAACCATCCGCCCTGACTTTTCGCGGTATCATCATTGACAGCAATATTCCTTCCGTGAAGGAAAGTGATCCTGTAATTCCAATCTCCTTCTTCCGGAGGGCAGAAATTAACACGCCATTTGTTACCTTCTTTTGCAGATGATTCTGCTGAATTCCCGTCAGCAGCAAAGTAACCCGGAACTGTAATTTTCAGATCATCTTTGCTGAATACCGCATCAAGCCTGTAATCAGTAAATGGATTGATCGTGTCGTATTCTGATGTCTCTGGCCCTGCAAAAGTGAGAGTAATCTTATGCCAGGTTTTCAACTCACCGGTTATTTCCAGGGATTGTTTTTCTTTACATGAGATTCCTGCTGCTATAAGAAACAGGATTGATACCAGGCGTTTAAGTTTTTTCATAAGAAAGATATTAATTTATAAACCGGCATAAACCAGGAGGGTGAGACCTGCAAGATAGGCGAGGAACATAAACAGGATGAGCATATTAATCTGTCTTGAAGCTCCTCTGAATTCCTTCCAGATAAAGACGCCCCACAGGGCTGCAACCAGGGTGGCTCCCTGTCCGAGACCATATGATATTGCGAAACCTGCTTTGCCGGAAGCGATTATGCTCATTGCCATTCCCATGCTCCATATTGCACCACCTAGTATCCCGGTCATATGGATTCCAAACCGGCCTTTTGCATAATCCGAAAATGAAACGGGTGCACCTTCAAAAGGCCTCTTCATGATAATATAATTGAACAGAAAATTACTTGCAAGCACTCCAGCCGAAAAGAACAGAAGCGCTGAATAGGGTGTGAGTTTCCCCGGTTCAGGGACTTCGAAACTGGTAATCATTGAGCTTGCAACAAACCTGTAAAATAAGGCCATCAGGACTCCTGCAGCCACGCTGAGCATGATTCCTTTTCCTGAAACCTTTTTCTGTGAAGCGCTGTGCTTTTTGTACGCGACAGCATCCAGTATTATTGCAAGAACTATCATGGCAACTCCTGAGAAAAGCCATACCGGACTGCCCTGGGGAGCAAAAACATAATTTATTATTACCCCGAGGGCAAGAGCTATTCCGACTCCAACCGGAAAGGCAACAGCCATTCCGGCAATTGACATTGCAGCAACGAGTAATATGTTTGATGCATTGAAGATTATTCCTCCAAGAGCTGCATTTAGCATATTCCGGGTGTCGCCCTGACCAATATCTTCCAGTAACCCTCTTCCGGAGTTGCCGGTGCTTCCAAGAGTAAATCCGAGCAGAAGAGAGAACAGAAGGATTCCCAGTACATAGTCCCAATAGAATAGCTCAAATCTCCAGGTCTTGCCTGCAAGCTTCTGGGTATTACCCCAGGAGCCCCAGCACAGCATTGTTACGATGCATAGAATAACAGCAAGTGAATAAGTTTGCGGAATAAACATAGGCGGAATTTTATTGAATTTGAAGTATGTTCCTGTAACTAATTTTCAAATGAAAATTTGAAATTGTCGCTTTTTTTTGACTCTGTCCTGAATATTGTAGCCCCTGTTAATGCGACCCTTGTTCCTTCGGATTCAGGACGTTTTTCACCTTTGACAACAAGCTTCACAGTATGTTCACCTGGTTTAAGATTCATAGCATGCCAGATTGTCTCGGTATGTTGCTGGTTAGCAAAGAAGTAATATGTGTCAATTGACCGGTGGAGGTTCCCGTCGACATAAACATCCGCTTTCCCTCCATCCCTGAACCAGTTGCCGGTCAGGGCGATACCTGTCCCGCTAAATTTCAATTCCGCTTCATCACCTGTTTTATCGGAATAGACAGCCTGTTTTGACGTACCTTCTTTTCTGGTGATCTCACGCGGCTTCCAGTTGCCTTTAAATGACCATCCGGCATCATAAAAGACAGAGATTTTTTTGTCATATACCGTGTTCGGGAACGCCACTTCCAGTATCGGGGCGGCAGGAACCTGTTTCCTGATGATTATTTTATTTTCTGTAATTTCGCCACCTTCCTTTTTAATAAGTTCCAGGGCATAATTATAAGTGCTGTTTACTGCGGAATTGAATGAATATGTAGTGTTTATAAAAACAGAATCGCCGATTGCCTTTACAGCCTGCTGCATGTTTTCCGGCAGACCGCTGAAACCCTTAATGACACCCAGTACGGCCAGTGCATTGGATGGATTGCAGTCTGAATCCTGACCGCAGCGTGTTGAGATTTCGAGTGTTTTCATTGGATCACCATCACCATAAAGTAAGCCCATGACTATATAAGCGCCGTTAAGCTTTGCATCGATGTTGAACGCAGAGCCTGCGCCGCAAATATCCACATCACCCCATTTTTCCTCAAGCGCCTGCCATGCTGCCTTCCAGTCACCGGGATATTCAGCATGCAATTTTATTACATCTCTGACAGTTCTTGCATAATCACTCTCACCAGGAATAGATTGCAGCGCTTTTTCGACAATTGCCGGAATATCATCTCCGGAGAACGCCTCTGCATATAGTGCCGCGACAAATATTCCACCGTAGACACCATCCCCGTAATTCATTATGCGACCTATCCTGTCAGCTATATCCAGTGCAGTGTTCGGCATTCCCGGGGATATGAAGCCAATATAATCAGCCTCTATCTGGAAATCAATATCATCAGCATGTATGTTATACTCAGGAGTACCGGACAAGGGTGCGAAAATGCTGTCGTACCAGTTCTTGCGGGCCTGCATGTTGGCATGCCAGAGCGGATAGCCCGCTTTGGCAAACATCTCCTGGTATTTTTTCGAGGGGGCGTCGATACCGTACTTATCCATCGACATCAGGAATGTAAGCTGGACATAAATGTCATCCTGCCATAAGCTGCCCCGGATATCTTCCGGCTGCCAGTTTATGGAATCGGTAAATATTTTACCCTGTGCATGAAACTCGGTAGGTGCACCATACGTGACACCGACCATCTTGCCTGCCCACCCTCCGGCAATCTTGTCTTTCAGATCATCAGGTTTGATCTTCAGATATTCATCAGAAGAATTTGTGCAGCATGTCAGCAGCAGTAATACTGCAATGAAAAGGAATATTTTTTTCATAAGGTCAGGTTTAGGACGATACAATATTTTCCGGATGAAAATATAGGTTAATTTTTCATTGGCTGGTGCATCATTCTTTCTTCAATGAAAAGAGCCATTTCTTCCACCGGTTTTTTTTCTACCACATAAGAATGCCTGCCTGCCAGATCTTCCTTCCAGGTATTTGAACCATCTCCATTAACCACTATTTGTCCCTGCCTGGTGTCGAAAAATCCTTCGGTACCATAAACTGCTATGAGAACAGCAGTTTCATCCCAGCTCATCCTACCGTTCCTGTCTTCATCTGACAAAGGTATGCTGATTCTGAAAACATCTTTTACGGGACTATTTTGAATGCCGGAATTTATGAGCCTTAAGCCTGTGAATATTTTCGAACCTATTTCAAATCCGGTGAAGATCACTTTACCTGGCCATTTTTCAAAGACTTTCTTTGAAGCTGTGGAGTCTATATAAACATTGAACTCTTTTCCCGAAGGGAATCTGCCCGCCATAGATACCAATAGTTTTACTTTCCTGGCGATTAGCTCTTCTCCTGAAAGATTTGACAAAGCGTCCGGCTCTGATTCGAGCAGATTAGCAAGGTTTGTCAGGAAGCCGACAGTTACAATAGTAACACTCTGATCGGGCTGGTTGTTGAGGATTCTCCTGTATACTGTAACCGCATCTTCGGCCTCGGATGTTGATTTTATTTTGTGAGGGTACTTTGCGACAATCGAATCCGCCCAATGCTGTCCTGATCCCATGTTCGGACCAGTCGCAGGAGCTCCCAGAGGGAGATCGGGCCGGCCGAAATAGGTGTTGATTACGTCAATCGACGGGACAACCAGTTCATGCCTGTTCGATGAAACGGTGGCAAGGATTTCTGCTTTACCGCTGTCGGCCATTGCATGAAGAAACGCAAGCGCGCCAACATCATCATAGTCAGGGCCGAGATCTGTATCGAAGATGATCTTGACAGGTCCGGATGTTTCTTTGTCTGTGTTAGTGCAACCCCAGATAAAAGTTGCAAATGTGATTGTGATGAGCAGGATTTTTTTCATGAATATTTTTATTTTGGTTTAATCCAAATGCACAACGGAGTCACAGGAGTCTCACAGAGGTGCAAGGAGTTATTTAATTTCGTGCCTGTAAGGCGCTGAAGCCTGGGCTCCCATCCTGGTCACAGATATTGCTGCTGCCTTGTTGGCGAAAGTAACAGCTGAAACAATATCCTGACCCTCAGATATTGCAACTGCCATCGCTCCATTGAAAATATCACCGGCAGCTGTAGTATCCATCGCTTTCACCTGTATTCCCGGAACCATCATTGCTACTGAACCGGTAAGTATGTAGGCTCCGGCGCTGCCAAGAGTTATCACTACATTCTGAACTCCCTTGCTTCGGAGAAGCTCTGCTGCTTCTCTTGCAGAACCTTCGTCAAAAACCTCAAAACCGGTTAGAAGCCCGGCTTCCGTTTCGTTCGGAGTGATAAGATACAGGCATTTGAAGAGACTGTCGGACAGCCAGCAGGCAGGGGCAGGATTCAGAATAACCCTGGCTCCTTTTGCGCAGGCTTTTTCTGAAACATATTTCACAGTCTCAACAGGTATTTCAAGCTGCATAAGAAAAATATCCTGCTTATTTATGTTTTCAAATATTTCATTCTTTATATCTGCAGGCACCAGAGTACCATTTGCCCCCGGAGCAACGACTATGCTGTTTTCACCGTATTCATCGACATTAATTAGTGCCACACCTGAGGGATTCTTCAGATCCCGGACAATATACTTCGTTTCAATTTTGGCTGAGTTGAATCCTGCAAGAGCTTCATTGCCAAAAACATCATTTCCAATTTTTGTAACAAATGTTACATTTCCACCAAGTCTTGCAGCTGTAACCGCCTGGTTTGCTCCTTTACCGCCGGGATTCATAAGGAATGTTCCACCAAGTATTGTCTCACCCGGAGAAGGAAGTTTCCTTGATTTGATGACCATGTCAGTGTTTGAGCTTCCTATTACTATAATCTTTGCCATCGCGGAAAATATAAAGACAACTAAGATAAAACTATGTTCAGAAATACTAACAAAGAATAGCCGAAAAGGTATTAACAGTAATGAGGGAAAAAGACAAAGATGAAAGCTGGTTACCCTTCAGGTAAATATATTTTTCAGTCGGAACTTTAAGAAAAAACCAAACCTTCAAAAAAATCTGGTTATTTTTGATGGATAACATTAAAATGACATGAACAAAGTCGTAACCTTCGGCGAAATAATGCTTCGGCTTGCAACGCCCGGGCATGAACGTTTTACACAATCAACCTCATTATGCCTGTCATTCGGCGGAGGAGAAGCGAACGTGGCAGTTTCACTCGCAAACTTCGGGATTCAGACAGAATATGTGACACGACTTCCGAAAAATGACTTCGGACAAGCTGTTCTGATGTCGCTCAGGAAACACAATGTAGGGGTAAATCATATGCTGCAGGGTGGTGACAGGCTGGGAATCTATTTCCTCGAGACAGGATCGGTTTCACGACCAAGCAAGGTTATTTATGACAGGGCAAATTCAGCAATCGCTGAAATCAAACCCGGAATGATTGACTGGAATAAGGTTTTTGAGGGAGTGAACTGGTTTCACTGGACTGGAATAACTCCCGCTATAAGTGAGGGTGCAGCACAGGTTTGCCTCGAAGGGATAAAAGCAGCCAGGCAAAAAGGTATAACTGTTTCAACCGACCTGAATTTCAGGAAAAATCTCTGGAAATGGGGAAAATCTGCCGGAGATGTAATGCCTGAAATGGTAAGTCATTGTGATATCATTCTTGGGAATGAAGAAGATGCAGAAAAGGTATTTGGTATAAAGCCTGAAGGAGCAGATGTGGAAGGCGGGCATGTTGGTGCAGCCGCATATAAATCTGTATGCGAGAAGCTTATGAAGAGATTCCCCTCGGCAAAGAAAGTGATAATAACTTTACGCGGCTCTGTAAGCGCTGACCATAATTCCTGGTCGGGTGTGCTGTATGACGGTAACCATCTTTATGAAGCTCCCGTGTACCAGATAACCCATATTGTCGACCGGGTAGGAGGAGGGGATTCCTTTATGGGTGGACTTATTTATGGTATTCTCACTTATCCTGGAGATGATCAGAAAGCTCTCAACTTTGCTGTAGCAGCCTCATGTCTTAAACATACAATTCCCGGTGATTTCAATCTCGTGTCAGTGACTGAGGTTGAACAGCTTATGAAAGGAGATGCATCAGGCAGGGTTGTGAGATAGCTCCGGTAAAGCCTTTGCTTCAGTTTTTAAAGCTGCAATTGTAAGTACTGTTGATATAAAGAGGGAACCCGCCATGAAAATGTATGAGGCGCCGAATCCCCCTGTGGCTCCGTTCAGATATCCGACAATATAAGCGCCGAGAAATGATCCCAAAGCACCCATGCTGTTTATCAGTGCAATAGCACCTGCTGATACATTCCTGGGCAACACCTCAGTGATGACAGCGAAGAAGGGCCCGTATGGCGCATACATTGCCCCTCCGGCGATAATAAGCAATATGTATGAAATCCAGAAATTGCTGGTGCCTGTAAGATAGGAACCATAGAAGGCAACAGCGCCAATTAACAGGAAAGGCCAGATAAATGATCTTCTGTTTAGTGTCTTATCTGAAAAATATGATGCTGCCAGCATTCCTACTATTGCAAATACATATGGAACTGATGATAACCACCCGGTTTTTACAATATCAGCATCGGGAGCAGCATTAATAATTGATGGAAGCCACATTACAAATCCATAGACACCGATGCACCACAGGGCATATTGCAGACAGAGCAATATCACTATCCTTGACCTGAATGCAGCGGCATAATTTTTTACCGGCTTGATGGCTTGTTGCTCAGCATCCAGCCTGACCTGCAAGTCGGACTTTTCAACCTGGGTCAGCCATTTCGAATCTGCAGGTTTATCAACCACAAGAATCCACCAGAAAAATGCCCATATTATTGCAGGCAGGCCTTCCAGTATGAACATCCATCGCCAGCCCACAGAATGAATCAGATATCCTGATAAGATCGACATCCATAATATCGTGGCCGGGTTCCCGAGGATCAGAAAAGTATTGGCTCTTGACCTCTCGGATTTTGTGAACCACCGGCTAAGGAATACGAGCATAGCCGGCATAACAGCGCTCTCAACGACACCCAGCATGAACCTGATAACTATCAGTGCATTCACATTTCCGACCATACCTGTAGCCATGGCCAATCCACCCCAAAGTATCAGAGACCAGAAAATCAATTTTTTTGCACTTTGATTTGCCGCATACAAAGCACCTGGAATCTGAAAAAAGAAATATCCCAGGAAAAAAAGCGATCCGAGCAATGATGACGTTGCTGCAGTGATGTTCAGATCTTTTGCCATTCCTCCAGCCGCCGCAAACCCGAAATTAGCCCGGTCAAGATAGGCCAGACTGTAAGTTATAAATGCAACAGGTATTAACCTGTACCAACGTTTTATTGCCAGGGCTTTTTCCATTCAAAAAATTTCAAAAAATACTATAAAAAAATTCTTGCTTGTTTTCAGCTCCAGAGTCTGTCGTGCGACATCTTCCGGTCCCATTCGGGAGTGGGCTCGAACCAACCTGTATCTTTAGCAAGGTGCTTCTTACACTCTTCCTCATTAAGCTCGACACCCAGACCGGGAGAATCGAGCGGTACATTTGCGAATCCTTTAGTGACCATCGGCTGGCTTCCTGTCATCTTCACAAGGTTTTCCCATACAGGAGAGTCAACACTATGATGCTCAAGAGCGAGGAAGTTCTGAGTGGCAGCTGCACAATGCACATTAGCCATGAAACAGACAGGCGAGCCAGCCATGTGCATAGCCATCGCGATCTGGTTCTCTTCAGCATAATCACCGATCCGCTTTGTCTCCAGCAACCCGCCTGAAGTTCCAAGGTCAGGATGGATAATATCAACAGCTCTTGCATCTATCAATGGCTTGAAGCCGCCATTGAGGGCAAAGATATCTTCACCGGTAAGTATTGGAGTCTCAAGGGCATCTGATAATTTTTTGTTATTAACGACATCAAACCAGGGCACCATGTCCTCAAGCCATGCAAGCCTGTACTTTTCCATTGCTTTTCCAAAGCGGATTGAGTTGTTAAGATCGAAATGCCCGAAATGATCCGCGCAAAGTGGCATTTCATAACCGACAGCGTCACGCACTTTTGATACATACTCCTCAAGACCTGCCAGCCCTTTGTCAGTTATTTGTACCTGTGTGAATGGATGCAGTGTGTTTCCATAGCCCATATACTCCCTTAAATCGTATTGTCCGCCTGCACCGTTCCAGAAACCGGCATTAACCAGTGCGCCAGGAATCTTATTTACCACATGTATCCCGAGATCCATTTTAAGCCAGGTGAATCCCTGTATATCAACTCTTTTCTTCATGGTTTCAGCGAACTTTACCGGATCACTGGCCCCCGGGGTGTCCGCATAAAGTCTTACCTTGTCGCGGTATCTACCGCCAAGCAGCTGCCACGCCGGTACTCCGTAGGCTTTACCGCATAGATCCCACATTGCCATTTCAACTGCACAAACTCCGCCACCCTGGCGGCCATGATAACCGAATTGGCGTATGATCTTCCAGATCATCTCCACATTACATGGATTCATGCCGAGTATCCTGCTCTTCAATAATAACGCAAATCTACCATCAGCGCCATCCCTGACTTCTCCAAGTCCTGAGATACCCTGGTTTGTATCAACCCTGATGATCCATTTGTTAAAGATATTTGCCATGCGCATGTCGGTGATCTTCAGTTCTGAAGGGCTCGATGCTCGTTTAACATCCTGGGTAGTCAGCGAAACTGTATCTTCCGCCGATAGTTTCATCATCCCTCCAAGGGCAATCCCGCCGAATGCAGCCTTTTTCAGAAAACTGCGACGGTCGTTTGTTTTTGCCGGACTGGAAAACTCAGCTTTGATGGCTTCGTTTTCAGCTTTTTCCTGGCTTCTTGTTTTGTCAATCAGACTTTTTAATAGTGTTTTCATATGTCAGTCAATTGATGCTTTATTATTTTTGAGTCATTTTTTAACCGCAAAGGGAACAAAGTTGAAGCAAAGCACGCAAAGACCTTCGCGACCTTTGCAGTGCTTCGCGACCTTTGCGGTTGATGGATTTCACATTAGCTCACTTTGTTACCAGTTTCTTTCTTTAAAATATTTATCAAGCTCTTCCTGGGTCATTGGCAGTTTGCCCGGGTAATTCTTTAGCCAGTTCATGAAGTCTTTCTTTATCTCATCTGTCCATTGACTGTCGATCTGGCCTGCAAGGTATTTTTTCTCGCGAAGCCTTTGATGGCCGAACTGGTCACGGAGAGCGGTTACTTCTGAAGTAATGACAAGATCCTCTACAAGATGTGCCGGTATAAAAATAACCCCGTATTTTTTTGCCAGCACTACATCACCCGGAAGAACAACAGCACGGCCCACCCGTATTGGAGCATTTATCGATACCAGGCTCATCTGCTGTATATACGAAGGATCCTGACCTTTGAACCAGCCATTGGCTCCTTCTATTTCCATAAGACCCTCCTGGTCTCTTACAGAGCCGAAGAAGATGAATCCCCTTTGAGATTTCGCATAAATTGAATTGCCGAGATTGTCGCCGATCAGGGTGCCGTCAATGATTTTCCCATAGCTGTCAGCGACATATACATCACCGTTCGTAAGAATATCTATCGGCCACGAATTGGTACCGCCCTGCTGTCCACGACCTTCTTCCTTTCCTTTTTCACGGATGTACTTGTCGAGGTCCGGCCTCAGTGGCATATATTGAGCTGTAACAACTCTTCCTGTCATTGCATGTTCAGGATGCAGTATTTCCCAGCCGCTTTCGAACTGGTTCATGTATCCTTTATTCCTGAGCACTCCCCATGCTTCTTCAATTGAAATATTCTTGAGCCTCTCAAGCAAGGCATCCGAAACTTTCGGCCTTCCGTCTGCAAGACGCTCACCTTTCCATTCCGGGGTCAGCGCTTTAATAAATTCGGGTGAAGAGCCGACATTCTGAGCATTGATGAGAATACTTGCAAAAATAAGGACTGACATTAAAAGTATTTTCCTGTTCATAGGTTATTCTGATTATAGGTTATGGTTTATCAATTGTATCCTGTTTTAAAAATATGCTTAATTTTCCACATTCATCCTTTCGGCCAATTTAATTTTAAATACAATTATTAGATTTAAGAACACAAAAAACCTCAAAACTGTGATCATGAAAAAAGTCTCTTTGAATTTCTTCCTGCTCCTTCTGATACTTTCATCCTGTCAGACTGAAAAGGATATCAACAGGATAATCGATGAAACTCTGTCTTTTTCTGCAGAGCAGTACACGCTTATGACCGAAGTTATGAAGCAAAAACCTGATCTTCTTCCCCGTTCATTCAATTCTGAAGGCGAGCTGATAACAGCAAACTCCCGGTGGTGGACAAGCGGATTTTATCCCGGATGTCTGTGGTACCTTTATGAATATACGGGGGATCCGGAAATGCTCAATTCCGCAAAGATGATGACTGCCCGGGTGGAACAGGAGAAGTATACAACAAACAACCATGATGTTGGCTTCATGATAGGATGCAGTTTTGGCAACGGTCTCAGGCTTACAGGTGATGAGAATTACAGAGAGGTGATGGTGACTGCTGCCAGATCGCTGAGTACAAGGTTTCGACCGAACATCGGACTTATCCAGTCATGGGGCAGCAGGCAGGGATGGCAATGCCCGGTTATCATCGACAATATGATGAATCTTGAGCTGCTGATGGAGGCATATAAAATGTCAGGAGACTCAACTTTCTGCAAAATTGCAACAAGCCATGCAGATACAACAATGAAATATCATTACAGACCTGATCATAGTTCATACCATGTAGTTTCTTTCGATACTGTTTCCGCGAAGGTGGAAGCCCGACAGACCCACCAGGGTTATGCTGATGAATCTGCCTGGGCAAGAGGTCAGGCATGGGGCCTTTATGGCTATACAATGATGTACAGGGAAACCAGACTCGACAAATACCTGCAACAGGCTCAGGATATTGCTGATTTCCTGATACACCATCCGAATTTGCCGGAGGATAAAATACCGTACTGGGATTTTAATGCACCTGATATCCCGGCTGCGAAACGCGATGCATCGGCAGGAGCAATAATGGCCTCAGCCCTTATTGAACTCAGCGGCTATGTGGATGAGGCAAAATCGACGGAATATCTGCAGGTTGCTGAAAAACAGATCAGAACTCTTGCTTCTCCTGAATACCTGGCTAAAAAAGGGAGAGAACGGGAATTTCATCCTTATGCATGGTGTTGGCCATTTGCCTGGAAAAAGCGAAGTAGATGTGCCTCTGACATATGGTGACTACTACTTCCTTGAAGCGCTGATGAGATACAGGAAGCTTGAAAAGTAATTTTGTTGAGAAATATAATAAAGTAAAGCCGGGTATATAATCCGGCTTTTATCTTATTTCTTATTAAACGCAGAGTACACAGATTGAAATCCGCAGGGAACGCAGAGACTATCCAAGTACTCGAGATACTCTAAATACTCTAGGCACTCTAGGCACTCTAGTCACTTCTTTAAGCCTTTGTAAAAATCACTTTACTGCTCCCTTTTAACCCTGGATTCCTGAACTGTAGCTTAATACGTGTGACACCCTGCGGCCAGTAACGTTTCAGTGAGTTATCTTTTACTTCAATGAACTCGATTGATGATGAGACTATGTCCGGATTATAACTCATATTAAGCGCGAATCCATCTCCTTCAAGTTTAAGAAGACCAGGCTTTACCTGCGATACCTTGCAGTAAGTTACCAGGTTTGAGCTTGTTGTTGCACCTGAAACAGCATCCGCCAGTTCGTACTTATCGCTGATCTCAAAGCTTTTACCCCGGTTAAGGGTATATGAACGGATCCAGCTCGTTACCTTCGCGCTCTCCGGATATGCACCCGATATTTCAGTTGAAAAGATAGCTGTTTTCGGGTTTGCCGTGAAGTTTGATTTTTTTGCTTTGAAATTCTCTCCCTCTTTCTGCTCTGTCCCATTAATTAGCGGGAGATTGTGAAAACCCGACTGCATTGTCCATATTTCATACCTCCTGGGACTGAAAGTTTTGGCAACATAGGTCTCCCTGCCCAGATCAATCAGGCATGGTTTTCCGTCATAATACATTATACACGACCCCACATCGTTATGGTTATGGCTTTCCGCATTAAATCCGCCTTTGGCTCCGAAAAAGAAACCGGAGACACTTCCTTCTTTATCCCGTGCACCTCCAACTTCCGTATCAGGGAACCAGAAATCAGCTACCAGGGCTTCTGTTCCTTCTGATTCCCGGATTTCTTTTACCAGGGTAAGGTCTTTTATCTGGTCGCCTATTCTGCCGTTTAATGCACCATCACCCCATTTGTTAATATCTGCCAGGTAAGCGCCGAATTTCTGCATAACAGGGTCATTTATTGCTTTACCATACCTGTAAACCGTCGAGACATCACCACCTGTTTTTGCATCGGCATCGGCAAAATTGATAAAGTAAGGTGCATGAATATTAACCTTGTAGAAATATTGTCCGATATTACGGATAAGCGGGTCATCGAATACATCGAATTTTCCGCCTGTGGCATCCTTCAGTATCTCGAGACATTCATAAAGCAAGGCTCCGGCTGCTCCCCAGTAGGAGGGACCTTCATCACAGCCTCCGTCATCAGAGTATCCGTTAAGGAATTTATCGAGCGAGTTTATGATCTTTTCAACCCTGGCTATTCTTTTTTCCGGGTCAGTCTCCATGAGAAGATAACTTGTTAGCATATTGAAATTCACCCAGGGATTCCAGTTGTTCGGGCGTCCGCCTTTGAAACCCATGTAGCCCCAATCATTTCTTATAAAATATGGTTCAAGCGCCTTTTCTGTTATTGACTGTTTAAGCCTTCCGGAAATAAGTGGATTTACTTTGTCAAATTCTTCTTTAAACAAATAATACGTCCATGACAGGTTGCTCGTCACTTCACCCACACCCAGGTCGACTGTCGGCTCATTTACATCCGGTAATCCCGGACCTGCTTCCTGGAAATAAAGATGTGCCGACCAGCCCCACCAGGTCTGTTCGCTGTAGTACCAGACTGCGTTTATTATCTGGTCTGTGAATCTCCCTTTTCCTTCAACAAGCTCACCCATAACCAGGGAAATCAAAGCATTGCTGCATGCCGAGTAAACTTCCTGCCGTCTTTCACCTGATCTCACAAACTCCAGGTAATCTGTCGCTTTAACTACCGGCCAGTTGTATGTGAGATATTTTTCGGCATTTGAGATGTATTCCTGCCGGGCTTTTGAAGGCAGGTTTTCCCAGAATTGCCTGTCGCTATAAACAGGAAGCCTGTTCCAGGAATGATCGCTGATAAGCATTTGTGAAAGACCGACAGCTTTAGCCTCCCTGACCAGTATATTCCTCTCCCTGGGGGTGAGTTCTGCTTTAAGCGGGTAGGGATAAAGAAATGAAAGAATCAGGAAAAACAGGAGTGAAGTTCTCATATTGTCTGTTGTTTTTGGGATTAAAGTATCTGACTTTTCAGTGTGGGTAATATAGTAAAAAATCAGCATAAGGTCCCGGTAATCCCGGGACAATATGCTGATGAAAAAACTAACCCTTTTCTATCTTTATTTCAGACAACATCGGTGTCGCAACCGATACTGCGGGCAATTATATATTTAATAATTGAGAATAAAAATTTACTCCCGGCCGGGCAGGGGAATAGAAGTGAAAGCAGCATGTGGATTAATGGGCGTTTTAGCCCATATGTTAATTCGAGTTAAAAATCCACCATGGCTTTCATGACCCCATCGGAATATGAAGCTACCAGGTCGAAAGCATCTTTCGTTTTAATGAAGGGAAAGCGATGTGTTACCATGTTCCTGACATCAATTTTTCCGGAAATCATCAGGTCAAGTGAAGATTGAACAGAATCTACCTGCCGCCGGATGAACTGGATCAATATCTCTTTCCTGCGGGTATTCTCGACATTCATTGACCAGCTGTCGAATTCAGGAATACCCACAACGATCAGTTTCCCTCCCGGTTTAAGAAGATCAACTGCCTGGTCGAATGCTTCCTGCTGGCCACAGCATTCAAAAACAACATCAAGTCCTGGTTTTTCTTTATCCAGAATCACTTTTACCATATCAGTTTCCTGAACATTTCCTGTGAAGTGAGCTCCTTCCTTCCCGGCGATTTTAAGCCGATCATTGATCTTATCAGTAACAAATATATTCGATGATCCTGCCGCTTTCGCAGCCAGCATGACACTCATTCCGATAGGGCCGAACCCAAGTATTCCAATCTTTTGCTCTTTTACACCTCCGGATTTTTTAACTGCATATACACCTATTGCAAGCGGTTCCGAAATTGCACCATGGTCGGCATTCAAAGAGCCGTTTAGCGGAAAACAGCTTTCCTCAGGCATTACAATATATTCCGAGAGACAACCCTCTGCCTGCCCCGGGCACCCAAGGAACCTTAGTTTCCGGCAGGTATGATGCCTTCCGGAAAGACACTGATCACATTCATAGCAAGGCATTGCCGGATCGATTGCGATAATATCGCCTTTTTTAACTCTTGTCACATTCTTCCCGGTTTCTGTCACAATTCCTGCGCCTTCATGTCCTACTGTAAAAGGGTATTCTACCTTTTGCGATCCGATGCTTCCCTGTGTATAATAGTGAATATCCGATCCGCAAATACCGACAACCTTCATCTGTATTTTAACCTCATCCGGGTTTGTGATAAACGGCTCCGGAACTTCCAGCAATTCCATCTTCCGGATACCTGTAAGCATCATTGCTTTCATAATGACAATAATATTTCTGTAAAGATATTCAAAGTTAATCAGAGCCAAAAGCAGTTTCAGTTGTTCTCATAATTAAGATTTCCCGCAGATTTCCGCAGATTTCCGCAGATAGAAATTCCGCAGATTCCGCAGATGATATCAGGACCAAATCCGGAATCTGTAGGAAAATTTGTAAATTCACATAAGATTAAATTGATTTCAGATGAGAAATATTTACGGTATAGGTGAGACAGTACTTGATATTATTTTCAAGAACAATCAGCCTCAGGCAGCAAAAGCCGGTGGCTCAGTGCTCAACAGCGCAGTTTCAATGGGCAGGATGAAGCTTCCTGTTTCCTTTATAAGCGAATATGGAAATGACCAGGCAGGAAAGCTGATTGATGATTTTCTCAGGGAGAATGGTGTAGACACTTCTCATGTTCACAGGTTCACAGATGGCAGCACTGCCCTTGCTCTTGCATTCCTCAATGAAAAGAATGATGCAAAGTATGATTTCTATAAAGATTACCCTCAAAACCGCCTAAATATTATGTTTCCCGATATACATAAAGATGATATTGTACAATGTGGCTCTTTTTATGCAATATGGCCCGAGATAAGGGAGAAATTCAAAAAATTCATTCAGACTTCTTATGATAAAGGTGCACTGATCCTCTATGATCCTAATTTCCGGGAAGCCCATGATATAAACCAGCTACGTCCTCTAGTCATTGAGAATATGCGGAAAGCGAGTCTTTTAAGAGGCTCTGATGAGGATTTTAAGAATATTTTCGGCACAACTGGTCCTGATGAAGCCTGGTCGGCAGTGAAAGATTACTGCAATTGTCTGGTTTTTACTGCCAATGTAAAAGGCGTTTCTGTGAGAACTCCCTCATTCTCCGGGGAGTTCCCGGTTCAGAAAATCACTCCGGTAAGCACGATAGGAGCCGGAGATAATTTCAATGCAGGAATGCTGACATCGATATACAGGAACAATATCGGAAAGCAGGACCTGGAAAAACTGGGAGAAAAACAATGGTCGGGAATAATCTCAACAGCCGTTGCATTTGCAACTCATGTATGTATGAGCTATGAGAATTATATATCCGGTGAGTTTGCCCGGGAATTCACAGGTAAGACAGGCACAGGTAAAACAGGCAACTGATCAGACCGGTTTTGCGTTCGCCAGCAGGAATTTTTCAGCCTCTAACGACCAGATATAATCGTTTTTTGAAACAATATCGTGCAATCCTGCGTATAATTTATTATCCCTCCCCATTTCCCCGAGCTTATAAAGGGAAACAAGTGGCATCGAAATATTGGTGTAAATCAGTTTTTTTCCACCTTGAATTGATGGCAGGTTGAGGGTTGTTTCAACAACAGCATCAAGCCCGCCGACATGAGTTATCATTACAGCAGGATTGATCCTTCCTTCCTGCATCAGCTTTAGCGATTCTTTCATATCATCGGTGTTGCCGCCCGATGTGCCTACAATATGAGTAAATGAATAATGCACATTGTAGAAGTTGAACTCCGATTTAAACTCAGGATTTGTAGGACCGGCAAAAAAATTAAGGCAACCGTCGAATCCGAGTATTGCATCCCCCTGTTCAACAACTTGTTTAACCGGGGCAAAAACAAATACATCATCGTATCCGGTACCATCTGTTAAATCACGAAGATATTGAATTGCGTTCCCTGCTTTTGCAGTATTTACATATAAAAGTCTGATTCCCAGCTTTCCAGCATGCTCAGGTGTAAACAGGCAGGCTGCCCTCGATAACCTGTTGTCATCAATATCTGTAACAACAAGCATTCCCGGTTTCCTGTCCTGGTGAAGGGCATAGTCAATTGCGCCGAGACCCATCGGACCGACACCTGCAAGGATAGCCATCTTCCCGCCTTCTTTTATTCCCATTTCATGGTTGTATGTGCCCGGAGGAACATGATAGCTGGCGTGGAATGCACCGACAATACATGACATGGGTTCCGAGAGTGAGGCAGGGAAGAAAGCTTCTCCCTCATATGGAAGAAGGCTGCCTGCTTCCATAACTATCGGGGGAATTATAATATGTGTTGAGTCGCCTCCGATATACCTGTAAGA
The DNA here is from genome assembly GCA_963744745.1 of uncultured Bacteroidota bacterium. Taxonomy (GTDB): domain Bacteria; phylum Bacteroidota; class Bacteroidia; order Bacteroidales; family VadinHA17; genus LD21. Next base: position 575,598 of record CAVUVD010000019.1, read on the forward strand.
ATAACCGGGAGCATCGAGTGTTCCCATGTGATTCATGGCTGGCTGTATGGAGAATTTCTGTCCCTTGCGGAACTGATTCCGCCATTTTTTACCAACTTCAAGTATTTCTCCGGCAAACTCATGACCAATTATCGTCGGGTTTATATGAATATCATCCGGAACCCTCTTGTGCTCAGCTCCCTGCAGTGCCGCCTTGTGCGAAGACATACAGATGCTGTCGGAGATAACATGTGCAAGGATCTCATCATCTTTCATCTCAGGAAGCTCAAACTCCTCAAGCCTGAGGTCTCTTTTCCCGTATATCCGTACAGCTTTGGTTTTCATATTTTTTTGTTTTATCCTCACCCCAGCATAACCTGGCCGCCTGTAACCGGGAAAGCCTGGCCGGTCTCATACTCCTGGTCAATTATATACAAAAGCGCCTTTACAACATCGCCAAGCCTGCAACCTCTTTTGAGTGGCACCTGGTCCTCATAAAACTTGCGAACGTCATCAATTGTTTTGGCGCCGGGCACTTTTCCTGTTTTAAGATATTGTACAAATAAACCATCCTTCGGATCGGACCACAGTGGTCCTTCATAAAAATTCCCCGGGCAGATCGCATTGACCTTTATCCTGTGAGGAGCAAGCTCAAGTGCAAACGACTGAGTAAGGCCTATTCCACCGAATTTAGCGCCTGCATAGGCAAAATTGCGGTTACTTCCACGCAATCCTGATTTTGAATTTATCTGGATTATATCGGTAAAGTAATCCGGCTTTTCCCTGTTCTGGATCTTCATTACTTCTGAGGCGTACTTTGCACAAAGAAAGTATCCCTTGTAATTCACATCAGTTGACCGGGAGAATATTTCAGGATCCATTTCATCGAGGCTGCCGGCTCTTAAAATTCCTGCATTGCTTACCATGAGGTCAAGTCCTCCGAATTCCCTGACAGCAGCAGATACCATGGCCTTTACAGAAACTGGATCGGAAACATCAGTCTTAACAAATATGGCTTTATTCGAAGCCCTTTTCGATGTAAGTTTCGATATAAAGCTGTTCCCTGTCTCTTCATTGACATCGGCAATCACAACATTTATCTTCAGCTCAAAAAGAGCTTCGGCAATGCCTGCACCAAAACCCTGTGCGCCGCCTGTCACGATTGCTATCCTGTTTTTCAGGTTATTCCTTTCGTCCCCGGCATTTGCAACTTTTCTCCTGTAATTTTCCACTTCCCACTGGTCAATAAAGGATACCTGTTCCGGTGTAAGGAATTTTATCCCGCCCCATTGCAAAGCATAATGACATATTCTGACAAGATCTTCAAAGATATCAAGAGATGATTCAGCCGCAGCCACAGTATCAGCAAAAGCAAAAATGCCCAGACCCTTCATAACAACAATCCTGGGCAGGTATCCGTATTCGTTTTTGAAATTTGGCAACTGGTACTTAAATGAATCGATCAGCTTCTCTGCAGAAGAGGTCTGCTCAATGTACATGAAATGTGTCTTGCAGTATACAATAATATCAGGAGTAAGCGGATGCGAGATCTTGTGATATTCCTGCTGTGACTGGTTATACTGTGCAATGAGTGAATTATTCCTGTGCCGGACAACAACCGGCTTATCCGTTGAGAGAAGCATCCTCATGGCTGGAAGAGCCTTGTCGAGAACCTGGTCATTGTAAGGCAACCGGCTTATCTCAGTTACGGGAGGAACATTCTCAGATATTTTTGTCAATATGTCCTCGTATATTTTCTTTATCTCATCAGTTGAATCGGCCGATACAAACGATCCGTGGTTTTCAAGCAAGATGATCCGGGGATCTTTATTGAATTTTACCCTGTATGAATCGATCTCAGTTTCAAGCTTTTTAAATAATGTATATCCCGGATCAGTGTAAGGAACAAAAAGAACATCTTCACCGAATAGTTTCAGGGTTGAATTTTTTGCGTTCCTGCTGCAAAGCAATCCATTGATTATGGTGGGGTGGAGGTGCACAACGTATTTGTACCTGATAATCTCATGTAAAGAGGTCTCGACTGAAGGCCTTTTATTCCTGTCATCATCATGAATGCTCCGGAACATATCGTTTTTTACCTGCTCCTCTCTCTCGGATGTGTTTTCGGAGTATATATTTTTTGATATAACCCTGAGCTTCTCCCTGTCAAGAGCTACCAGACCCTCTTCGGTCAGATCTGCAAGAGATTGCCCGCTGGCCTTGATCCAGATTGTCTTCTCGTCCTTATACGAGGTATTGCCTCCGCCGGCAATTACATGATCCTTGCTTTTTCCATAGAATCTGGAAATCTCAATAAGTTCAGCTAATCCGGGTTTCATTGTGTTTCTTTAAATAATATTCTATTGTATGTTGTCCGAGTTTTATCAATTCAGTTTTTTGTTCTTTACTGTGCCTTCCATCCGGCAGGACGTAACCCTGTCTGCCATCGGCCCTGAGATACTGGTGTGCTGCAATTATGCAGGCGCCTTCCCACGAGATTCTCCTGAGTGAATCATCCAGCGCGACACCACCCCTTGCTGTCACCGTTAAGGGAATGAGTTCAGGAGTATTGTGTTCAGTACCAAAAGTTATAATGAAATCCCTTTCATTGAAGAAATTCACAAAATCCCTGAGAATATTAATATCATTCCTTCCCGGAATCAGCTCGATACATTCTATTTTAAGCTTTTTAAGCGCTGTGTAAAGTTTTTCCTTATCGCTCTCAAATTCAGTGAACTTTCCCGATGGATCGTCCAACAACACAGGGTAACACGGAATACCTCCTGAACTGGTGATTATTTTGATGATCCTGTCAATATCGAGAAATGCATTCTCATCTTCTTCAACAAATGCACTACCTCCGCTTTTCAGAAGGTTTGATCTTATTTCATTTTCAAGTGCAGCGCTGTTGGAAATCACTGTTTTAGATTTCCTGCCATATAGCTTTTCGAGAAATTCAATTTGTTTTTCAGGTTCAGAAAATCTCCTTACAGCCATCATCCGCAAAGCTTTTGCAATATGCCTTTCCCTTACAAGCTCACGTGCAAATTCATTTTTTACGAGGTCATATGACATGTAAAGTGACGGATTATCTCTCTGTATAATGCCGTTAAGTTTGGTTATCATTGCTTTAACCTGGTTCTGGCTTTCCTTTATTACTTTTTTCAGCTGTCTTTTCTGTAACCATCCTGTTTCAAAAGGATAATCAAGACCCTTCCCGCTGAAGTAGATCCTTCCAGGGTTATTGGGATCGTTTATCCGTATGCCGTTTTTCTGCTCTTCCGGCATAAGGCCTATGAATTCGATATTAAAAAGAGGAAAGATGCCATTACTGACGCAGCCATCATGAAAATCTTCATAGCCATCAGTGACATTGAAATCATTGATTCCCAGAACTTTGATGTTTTCCTTTTTTGCCATTTCAAAGACCGCATCCATGTCAGGAAAAGCAGAGAATGAGTAAGGTGTATGTATATGCCCGTTCACCTCCCTGCACTCAGGAAATGGGAGATTACGGGTTTCTTTGATAAGTTTTTCGGGAAGCGGGAAATCTGAAAGGAAATTCTTCATAAAGAATCAGATGTTTGTTTCAATTCTAAGTTCTGCAAGCAAGTTATTAATTCTGTCTGTTTCTTCATCAGTAAGCCTGAAGTCAACTGCTTTTATGTTATCAACAACCTGTGCTTCATTTCTGGCTCCGGTAAGGGTGCATGTGATACCGGGCTGACGGGTTGTCCAGTTTAGCACTAGCTGGGACAGATTGATATTCCTTTCACCTGATATCTTTCTCAGTTCTTCAATCATATTCAGTATCCTGGAAAAATTAGGTTCCCTGTAATACAGGGTGAAAGGTCTTGTATCGCCTTCCTTGAAGACATGACCTTTACTGATCCCGCCGGCCAGCAATCCGCGCTGAAGCGGACTGTAGGCTACAATTCCAATATTGTTTTTAATGCAGAACGGTACTATTTCCTTCTCAATATCACGGTTAACCATGCTGTATGCCAACTGGTTTGTCACAACCGGGAATGTCTTTGATGCTTCGCTCATCCATTCACATGAATAATTGCTGACACCACCTGCCCTGATTTTACCCTGTCTCAATAATATTGACAATGCTTCCATTGTTTCGTTCACCGGGGTTGTTACATCCGGCCAGTGAACCTGGTAAAGATCTATATAATCAGTCTTCAGCCTTCTCAGGCTCTCATCACATTCCCTGAGAATGTTCTCCTTACCGGAGTATTTGTAAATATCAATACTGTTCCCGTTTGCATCTTTTGATTTGAAGAAGAACTCGCCATTTTTGCCTGACCAGCTCATGCCACATTTGGTAAGCACCTCGACCTGGGTTCTTTTACTCTTTATAGCCTTACCAACAAGCTCCTCACTGAGTCCGAAGCCATAAATGGGAGCAGTATCGATAGATGTCATGCCATTTTCCAGGGATGCCTCAACCGCTCTGATCGCCTCACGTGAATCAGCGCCTCCCCATTGCCATCCTCCGATGGCCCATGCTCCGAAAGCAAGTTCGGAGACAAAAACATCGGACTTACCTAATTGTTTCTTTTCCATCGCATTTTGAGCATGTTGATGTTAGTTTGAGTTTTACAGGAGTGATTCCGCCACTGGTTCAAAACATTTATCATCTGAAAAGCTTCTCAATCTCCATTATCCTGCTTTTATTCAGGGGACTCTTCTTCTTTGTGATCTCAACTATGAGGGTCATCTTTGCAGCATTTTCAAGCACCTCTATCATATCAAAAGCCTGCAGAAGCGTTGATCCTGCTGTTAATATGCCATGATTTTCAAGCAGGAGCACTTTTGAGATCTCGATCTTTTCAGATACAATTTCCGCCAGTTCAGCAGTGCCCATCAGGGCATATGGAACCATAAGCGGAGTTCCAAGAATAGCTGCAGCTTCGGCAGTCAGAGTGGTATCGATCGGGCACCTGGTTGCTGTGAATGATGACGCAAAAACAGGGTGGGCATGGACTATTGCTTTAATGTCAGCTCTTTTCCTGTATATTAAAAGATGCATTTCAGATTCGATGGAAGGTTTCAGATCAGGAGTGAGGTTTTCACCTGAAATTGTCATTATACCAACCTCTCTCCATCTCATCATTCCTTTGTCTGTGGCAGAAGGTGTAATAAGTATCAGTTCATCTGAGATCCGGAGGCTGATATTTCCTCCTGAAGTAGTTGTGAGATCATGATTATAGAGCCGCCTCATGAACCGGGCGACTTCTTTCCGCTCTTTCCTGAATTTCTTTTCAGATATCATAGGTTATTCCTTCTCGGTGAGGCTCACGACTCCGTCAAGAACAAAAGTCGGCCTGTATGGGAAATTATCTATCTCAGCTCTTGAAGTTATGCCGCTAAGTACCAGGAGAGTATCGAGTTCCGATTCCATTCCGCATCTCACATCTGTATCCATCCTGTCGCCGATAACGATAGCCTCTTCTCTTTTAACACCAAGTTTTTTGACAGCAATTCTCATCATCAACGGGTTGGGTTTACCAACGTAATACGCTTTTTTACCGGTTGCAACCTCGATAGGTGAAACAAGCGCCCGTGTTGATGGAGTCACACCCGTTTCGATCGGTCCGCTCACATCCGGGTTTGTCCCGATGAGTTTTGCCCCTTTCATTACAAGGTTTACAGCCTGTTCGATCATGGCAAAGTTGTAACTGCGGGTGTCACCGACAATAACGTAATCGGGGTTGACATTATTAATAGAGTAACCGACACTGTAAAGTGCATGAATGAGCCCGGCATCTCCGATAACAAAAGCGCTGCCATTGGGTCTCTGACTTTTGAGAAATGCTGCAGTTGCAAGCGCACTCGTATAGAAATGATCTTCTGTGACAATGATCCCCAGCCTCTTCAGCTTTTCATGAAGCTCCCTTGGAGTTCTTTCACTCGAGTTGGTCAGGAAAAGATATTTTTTGCCGTTCTGTTCCAGCCATGCAAGGAATTCAGTTACTCCTGCGAGGAGCCTGTTTCCATGATAGATCACTCCATCCATGTCTATAATGAAGCCTTCCTTTGCCTTAATAGTCTTTATAACCTGTTCCATTTTCCGGTGAATATCAAAAAGATCATAAAGATATCAAATTATTAAACACCCTCCCTGTTCAGTTCTATGGCTTTTCCGCCGGTGAAATCATTTTTGACAACGTGACCCTGTAAAGACATTATCTTTTCATGAATGGCATCTACTATCCACTCAGGCTGGGGGAAGAAGTATTGCTCCATTTCGTAAGCAGGAGTGATCCAGTTCCTTGAGCCAACCACGACAGGCGGTGCGTCAAGATAATCAAAACCCAGTTCTGTGATAGTCTGGGCCATCTCTTTAAGGAACGAACCACGTGACGATGCATCGCTCGCCAGGATTATCCTTCCTGTCTTCTTCAATGATTCTATTACAGGCTCATAGTTGAAAGGCACCAGGGATCTTGCATCTATTAATTCCGCATTTATGTTATATTTTTCTTTAAGGATATCCGCAGCCTTGAGGGCAGGGTAGAGAGTAGCGCCAATTGTAAGGATGGTTATGTCATCGCCTGTTCTTTTTACATCGGGTTCACCAAACGGTATCTCGTAATAATCCTCAGGTACACCAGTTTCATGGAACATCTCCCCGATATCATAAATACGCTGGCTCTCAAAGAATATTACCGGATCGGTTCCCTGAAGAGCTGAGTTCATAAGTCCTTTTGCATCATATGGAGTAGCAGGGAAGACAACCTTGAGCCCCGGAATATGAGCTGTAAGAGCTGACCAGTCCTGGGAGTGTTGCGCACCGTATTTGGAGCCCACAGACACCCTGACCACCACCGGCATTTTGATAAGGTTACCGCTCATAGCCTGCCATTTGGGCAGCTGATTGAAGACCTCATCACCCGACCGGCCGAGGAAATCGCAGTACATGATCTCGGCGATCACCCTTCCGCCGCACATCCCATAACCGATTGCCGTGCCCACAATAGCGCCTTCGGATATCGGTGAATTGAACAGCCTTTGATAGGGGAGAGCCTCCGTGAGCCCACGATAAACGGCAAAAGCACCGCCCCAGTCACGGTTTTCCTCACCCCATGCGGCAAGGGTAGGGTCTTTATAGAAACGGTCAATGATTGCCTCGAAAATACCATCCCGGAACTGGAACAGCCTTGCTTTTGACACCGGTTTTCCATCTTTATCCTTGTAGAATCTCTCCTTGTTCTTCAGCGATTTGACCCTTGGATTATCTTCCATTGGCATCAAAACTTCAGGGACTCTTTCCTCCATGGCATTTACCGATCCGTTCGAAAACATCATCTTGCCGATCAGATCGGGATCTGCGTCGAGATCGAGTCTGGGAGAGATATTATCATCTATGCTGAGCTTAAGGATGCCGGTAAGATTTTCCTTTGTTTCGGAAATAATCTCATCTAGCTGATCCTGCCTGGCAATTCCTGCTTCAATAAGTGATTTACCATAATTGATGATTGAGTCTTCGTGCTGCCATGCTTCAACTTCCTCCTTGGTTCTATATGATGAGGCATCAGAAGGAGAGTGCCCGCTTATCCTGTAAGTGAGAGTGTCGAGCAGGACAGGTCCTCTCTTTTCTTCAAGTATCTTTTTCTTTCGTCTGAAGGCATCAATCACAGCAAGGGGATTATATCCGTCAATACGTTCCGAGTGCATCGATTCGGGGTTGACACCCGCACCGACCCTTGCCAGGATCTCATAACCCATTGTTTCACCCATCGTTTGCCCCCCCATTCCATATAGGTTGTTCATAAAGTTGAAAATAAGAGGAAGTCCACCCTTGTATTCGCCTTCCCATAGAGTCTTGTACTGATCCATCGTTGCAAAGGTGATCCCTTCCCATACAGGGCCGCAACCCATCGAAGCATCACCGATATTACAGACAACAATACCTGGTTTCCGGTTTATTTTCTTATACAGTGCAGCTCCAACGGAAATATCGCCTGAACCTCCAACAATAGCGTTATTTGGATAAATACCAAATGGAGTGAAGAAGGCATGCATTGAACCGCCGAGCCCTTTGTTGAAGCCATTCTCACGGGCAAATATTTCTGAAAGAGCTCCATAAAGCAGGAAATTGATTGCAAGCTGTTTTGTGCTGGTGCCTGTGAAAGCGCTTTCAACAACCTTCAGGGCAGATCCCCCGAAGTAATTTTTCATTACCAGGTATAACGAATCTTCATCAAGCCTGTGAATTGCAGACAAACCTTTTGCAAGGATCTCTCCGTGACTCCTGTGCGATCCGAATATATAATCTTCAACACCGAGAGTATATGCCATCCCCACTGCAGAAGCTTCCTGCCCTATTGAAAGGTGGGCAGGTCCCGGATGATTATATGGTATCCCGTTGTATTCATTCGTTGTCTTTATAAGGTTTAGCATTGTCTCAAATTCCCTGATTACCACCATGTCGTGATAGATCCTGAGAAAATCCTCATTTGTGAAGTTCTTCTTCTCATCTTCTATCGTTTTGTTGTACTGGTTAACAGGAATCTTACCGAATTCAATGAATTTTGGTTTTCTGACAACTTTTGGATTAATGTTTTGACTCTTTGGCATATTGGTTCAAGATAAAAATTGGTACTATTTCACGTTTCACGTTTCACGTTTCACGTTTAGGGTACTCAGGACCCATGACCCAGCACCCAGGACCTAGGATCCGGTGCTGAATTTTTCGATTTGTTCTTTAATCTCCCTGAGGAATAATGTCGCCGGTCCTCCGTCTACAGCCCTGTGGTCGTATGTGAGAGATAAACCTATGTATGGCACGAATCCGAATGTATTATTTCCAAGATCAGCCGGTCTATGTATTATGGTGCAAACACCAAGGATTCCGGATTGGGGAAGATTGATCACCGGGGTGAACATCTCTACTCCGTAATTTCCAAGGTTTGATACAGTAAATGTTGCTGAAGTACCCTTGAGCAGTTCAGGATCAATGTTGCCTTTCCTGCAGGCGTCTGCCAGTGACTTAAGTCCGGCGGAAAGCTGCTCAGGATTCATCAGATCGGCATTTTTAAGAGCAGGCACCATTAGGCCACGCTGAGTGTCAACTGCCATCCCGATATGCACCCTGCTGAAGGTCCTTGTCCTGTCATCAAGGAAATGGCTGTTCATTACAGGGAATTTTTCGAGAGCCCTGATGACACACCAGCAAATCATATCATTCAGTGTTATATCAACTCTCATCCTGCCTGAAGCAACCTCTGCTTTTATCTTCTGCCTGGCAGCGAGAATTTTCCTGACATCGGCGCTCATGTGATGAGTAAGCTGCGCGGAGTTCCGGAGAGAGGCGTGCATTGCATTCGCTATGATCCTCCGGATATTTGTCAATGGCTGTTCTGAATACTCCTCAACAGTACCAGTTTGTACACCTCCTGTTGCAGCTTTTTCAACATCGCTGCAAATTATTCTCCCGTTCGGGCCCGAGCCTTTCAGCCTGGAAAAATCAATACCGTTTTTCTCTGCATAGTTCTTTGCCCTTGGAGATATCCTGATCCTGGAATTTGTAACATTTGTTACATTCTCATGAATAGATTGTACTGTTGTTGCAGTTACCCGGGCTTCTTCTTTCTGATCAACTGCTGCAGATTCCGTTTTCTCTTTCTTTATCTCACTGAAAGAGTCTGCCGCTTCACCTTCCTGCCCGATTACAGCCACATTTGAAAGGACAGGGACTTCGGCGCCTTCTCCGTAAAAAATTCCAGCAGTATTCCTTCAGCAGGAGCCTCCAGGTCAAAAGCTGCTTTATCAGTTTCATAAGAGAACAGTATGTCGCCTGCCGAAACCTGTTCCCCTTTTTTCCTGAACCATTTTGTAATAATGCAGGTTTCCACCGATTGTCCCTGCTTTGGCATTATCACTGCTGTAGCCATATTATTCTTTGATTATCAGTTTTAAGATGTAGCGACTTTGTACGACTTGTTAATATAAGTTCATGAAATATAAATAGATCAGATTTGAATGACCTGTCATTCAGCAAGTACAAAAATAATTCAATAACTTGTAAATACAAGTAAAAATAAATATATTTACTGAAATATTTATTGATCGTTAACTGACATAATTAAAAGTACTCTAAGTACTCTAGGCACTCTAGGCACTCTAGGCACTATGACAAAAACCCCTCTTCACCGGAAGCTCTACGAAACACTCCATCGTCATATCATGGATGGCATCTATGCTGAGGGAGATCTTTTGCCTTCTGAGAATGAGCTGTGCCAGCTTTACGGGATGACCCGCCCCACTGTCAGGCAGGCTCTGGGCAGACTGGAGAATGAGGGTTTAATAAGCAAGCACCAGGGGAAAGGGAGTATTGTGCAGAATACAGTAAAGGAAATAGGTATTCTGTCAGTGGCGGGAACAACGTCTGCAGTGGGGAACAGGAATCTTAAAACAAAGATTATTGTGAAGCCTGTGATTGTTCCCTGGCCTGAGAACTTTATGTTCCAGCTTTCCGATATTGAAAGAGAGTCAGGTTGTGTCTACATGGAGAGATTACGATTGCTCCTGGATGAACCTGTTTTTTATGATATCAATTTTATAGCGAACATCAGGTTGCCGAGGATAACAGCCCGGAATTTTGAAAACAGATCATTGTTCAACATACTCAGGGAACATTACAATATCGAAATAAAAGGGGGTGAGCAGAGGATAAGGGCTATTCCGGTCACCTCCCGGATAGGTAAATTCCTGAAGTTAAAAAAAGATCAGCCCGTTCTTCATCTCGAAAGAAGAATCGAGACAAGCCACGAGGGACTCTATCTTTACTCATCGATCTACTGCAATACTGAGAAATATTCTATTTTCGGCAGATTCTGAAAATCAAGAACTTTAGGCGATAAGGATGTCTCCAAGTCCTTATTAACCGCAAGGCGGGCAAAGTTGACGCAAAGAGCTCAAAGTCAAAATGCTGGAATATAAATCTTTGCGATCTTAGCGAAATTCTTTGCGACCTCTGCGGTTAATGGATTTGCTTTTGATACACCCGGATGGCGTGAGGCCGTCTGAAACAATGTTATGAATTATTGAAATTTTTTATTTAACTTTATACTTATGGAACTGGTTAACAACCAGCAACCAGCAACTTTACAACCTGCAACCTGATGCTTAACATAACCAAATAAATCAGTATAATATGGAAAACAGAAAAAAGCTTATCTCACGTCGACGTTTTTTAGGGTCGGCTACTGCCGGAATGGCCGGAATGATTTTTATTCCCGGTCTGGTATCCTCCTGCAAAGGCAAGGGAACCAAGTCAGAAACCGGTGAAGAGGGTGGTCTAATAACATTAGGTTTTATTGGCCTGGGCCGCCAGTCCATGTTCCTTCTTAACGGCTTTCTCCAGATCCCGGGAACAAACGTTGTTGCCGGATGTGATGTTTACGGTATCAAGCGCCAGAGATTCGTGAACAGGGTAACCGATTTCTACAAAGGACAGAATAAGGAAGCAAAAGTTGAGGTATATGAAAAATTCGAGGATCTGCTGAAGAGGGATGATATAAATGCTGTTGTAATAGCAGTACCCGATCATTCACATGCAAGAATAGCAATAGCAGCATGTAAGGCAGGGAAGGATGTCTACCTCGAAAAACCATTGACCTTTACTATCAAGGAAGGGCAGGAGCTTATCAAAGCTGTACGCGACAACAACAGGATACTAGGTGTTGGAAGTCAGCAACGTTCCAGCCCGGAATTCCAGCACGCTGTCAAGCTCGTGCAGACCGGTGCGCTCGGAAAAATAACTAAAGTGAACGCTTATGTCGGAGCTCCTCCAAAGCCGTATGATCTGCCCAGGGAAGAGGTTCCCCAGGATCTTAACTGGGATATGTGGCTTGGCTCACTGAATGTACCTATTCATTATAACCATGAACTTAACCCGCCAATATCGCTCGATCCTCCGAAGGATGAGGAGATATGGGGAGCCTGGAGATGGTACAGGGAGATGGGTGGTGGTTTTACAACCGACTGGGGCGCTCATATGTTCGATATTGTGCAGTGGGGACTCGGAAAAGATAAAAGTGGTCCTGTTGAAATATCACCAATAGGTACAGAATTCATCAAGTATGTTTATGCCGATGGTGTTGTAATGACATCGGAACCATTCGATGAGAACCTGACAAAAGGCGTTAAATTCACCGGCGAAAATGGATGGATTGAAGTTGCCAGGGGATATTTCAAAGCTTCAGATCCAAAATTCATGCCGCCTGAAGAAGCCTTAAAGCAGGACGAAAATGTTCCTTATGAGACAAGGATACCTCACCAGCTCAATTTCATTGAAGCAGTGAAGAACAGGGTCGATCCTGTTGTTCCGGTTGAAATCGGGCATAGCAGCTGCACAGTGTGTACACTGGGTAACATTGCAGTCTTCCTGAACAGAACAATTAAGTGGAATCCCGACACTCAGACATTTGTTGATGATAAAGACGGGGCTGCCACAAAACTGCTTCATTATGAATACAGGCAGGGATATTCTCTCACCTGAACAGATTGATGAAGAAACCGGATTTAGAGGATGTCTCAAAAGTCCTTTTTAACCGCAAAGTACACAAAGTTGACGCAAAGCACGCAAAGTTAAAATACTGAAATACAAACCTTTGCGATCTTTTCAAAATTCTTTGCGACCTTTGCGGTTAATGGATTTTTACTTTTGATACACCCCCTTTTTATTATCGGGGGACAAAGAGATATTAAAAAAAAGAGGCTGAAATTACAGCCTCCTGGTATCATTCCTGAGTAAGTTTAATCGGCTTTTCTGACTTTAATGGCAACAGGTCCTTTTTCTCTTTGCTCGATCTCAAATTCAACCTTCTGACCGGCCTCAAGTTCAGTATGGGTTACTTCCAGACCTGAACGATGGATGAAGATATCTTTATCCTCCTCAGTCTGTATGAATCCGTAACCTTTTACTCTGTCATACCATTTTACAGTACCTTTCATAGTTGCAAATTTTTGTTAAACTATCTTTCGTATCTCCTGCCGGAGCCGGAGCCACCGCCCCTGCGATCGTCACCTCCTCCGCGGTTAAAGTTGCTTCTTCTCTCGGTTCTCTCGATAGATTCATTAACAATGATGTTTCTTCCACTGACCTGGGCACCATTAAGTTCCTCGATTGCTTTTTTTGCTTCGGCATCGTTGGGCATTTCAACAAAGCCAAAACCTTTGCTTTTACCAGAGTACTTGTCAATAATGATTTTAGCGGATGTTACTTCGCCATACTCTTCAAAGACCTCTCTTAATTCTGCTTCATTCATTTTGAAGTGAAGACTTCCTACGTAAATGTTCATAATTCGAAAAAATTAAAGTATTTATAAAACATTTACAAAGGTCACATTAATTTTCGAGAAGTAAAAATAAAACTACACTTAATATATTGTGATTAAATAAGTTTTTAGTTTTTTCAGATGTAAAAGTTCAGGCTTTTTACTTGTTTAAAAAGTTATTTTTTTGTATATTCCCCATTATACAGTTTCAAATAGTCGAAAAACAAATTAACAATTCTGATACTTTATTGTAACAGAAATGAATTAAGGTGGATTGAACATTGCAGCCGTATGATATGCACGATCACGGCAAATCAGCAGGTCGACGGAACTCGGAGAAACAGGCAAGGCTTAATTATTACTTCCTTGTGCGGATGTAAATATGCTTTATATTATTTTGCCCTGACTCTCTCTCATCTATTTCAAAATCAAGTGATTTTATCAGGGGTGTAAGCTTTGTAAAACCATAGTTTCTCGGATCGAAATCAGGTTGTTTTTTAAGGATCAGGTTGCCGACATCGCCAAGAAAGGCCCATCCGTTCTCATCGGCAATGTCGCTTATGGATGATGCTATCAGCCTTCGCACACCCTGGATCATCACCTGGGGATCAGGCTCCTGGACGGCCGGCTTTTTCTTTTTAACAACTATTTTTCCCTTGTTTTTCCTGATATCCTGGGGTTGTTCAACAGATGCTGCTGCCTGGGTCAGGATCTCCAGATATATGAATTTATCACATGCCACTATAAAAGGGTGAGGTGTTTTTCTCTCACCGATACCTATCACTTTCATACCTGCCTCCCTCAGCCTTGTTGCTAGCCTGGTAAAATCACTGTCACTCGATACAATGCAGAATCCGTCAACCCTGCCGGAATAAAGAATGTCCATGGCATCAATGATTAGCGCCGAATCGGTTGAGTTCTTCCCTCTTGTGTAGCTGTATTGCTGAACAGGTGTTATTGCATTTTCAAGAAGAACTGTTTTCCATCCTGAAATGGTTGGACGTGTCCAGTCGCCATATATTCTCTTGAATGTGGGTGTGCCGTATTTGGCGATCTCCTCAAGCATGCCCCTGACATTTACGTACGGAATATTGTCAGCGTCGATCAGGACTGCCAGCCTTAAATCATTGAGATTCTGCATAATTAATTAGAACATAAATAATTGCAAAGATAGTATTTTCCGGATGCTATTTAGATTTTTTTAACACAGAGACACAGAGAACACAGAGAACACGGAGAACCACGAAGTTTATATACCATGTTTTTCTCTGTGTTCCTCAGTGCTCTCCGTGTCTCCGTGTTAAAATATTTGATTTAATTTCAGTAATTCTCTTATATGCAGGACAATCAGGATGATGCGCTCCCGGAAGATACCCGATGCTCATCAGGAATTCATTGACAATCTCCCCTCCTGTGAACTTAAAAGTCTTTTTAAAAAGTTTTGTCCATTCTTCAAGCGAATTCATCTTTCCTGCATTTATTTCAAGCCATCGGCTGAAAGACCCATATTCTTTTTGTATGCCCTGGATTATTTTGGCATTCCCGATAGCAGCATTTATTTTCAGCCTGTTCCTGATTATTCCCGGATCATTCATGAGTCTTGAAAATATCTTTTTCACCATAACCGGCAACTTTGCCGATCTCATAATTGTCGAATGCTTTACTGAAATTATGCTGTTTTTTCAGAATAAGTATCCAGTTCAGCCCGGCCTGGTTGATCTCGAACATCAGCCTTTCAAAAAGAAGGTTGTCATCATCAATCGGGAAACCATAATGATTATCATGATACTCCTTATGAAGCTGCAAGCGCTTCACCCGTAATCGTATTTAAATATTCACAGTATGTCATAGCTTAATGTGTTTTTATTTTTGAATAAAAGTAAAGAAATTTGTTAACTTTGCTTACATTTGTAAATCGGATTATTAATAATCAAAACGACTTATATGGGAAAAGGTGATAAAAAATCAGAAGAGGTAAAATAATACTTGGAACATTTGGTGTAAGAAGACGGAGAAAAGCTGACAAAGCCCCGGTAAAACCAAAACCTGTTGTATCACATCCGAGTAGCAAAGGAAAAGAAGGAAAAGAAGTCCGAGGTAAAAGAAACGAAGACACCGGTTTCGAAAGAGCATAAACCAAAGGAAAAAGCAGAAAAAACTGAAAAGACCGTGAAACCTGAAAAAGCACGAAAAACCGAAAAAACAGAAAAACATGAGGCTAAAGCTACTCCGAAGGAACCAAAACCTAAAAAAGAGAAAAAGGAATAAAATCTGCCAGCCGGTTACCTCCTGACAATCATCCAATTGTAATCTTCAGGATCAATCACTGCATTGATTATTACAGGCTCATTGACAGATAGAGCATCAATGATACGCTGTTCTCATTGCTATCTGCGATTCGGCCCTGAAAACTTTAACTCCCAGGAAAGTGCCTGAACCAAAAAGATCACCCTGGTACAGTATCGTGCCATACGGCGACAGTTTTTCCACGACTGTTTTACCTTGATAAGATTCAGCTCACCATCAGAAAACACTACAATAATAATCGGCAGATTATATCTTTTTGCGGTAATAATCTCACCTGCCATCATCAGGAATCCGCCATCGCCCGTAATACAAACAACAGTGGCTTCAGTTCTGTTAAGCTGGGCAGCCAGGGCGGCAGGAATCCCAAATCCCATTCCGGACCAGCCATTGGTCATAAGCAGTTTATCCTCTGCCATGATGTTTTCCAGAACTGACCGATGAAGATGCAGATGCGACCCAACATCAGCAGTAAGAATCACATTCCATGGAAGCTCCTCCTGCAGTATCTTCAGAGCAGCCGCAGGTCCGAAATGATTTGTAAAACCATTGAAAACAGAATCCATTTCATCTCTTATACCTTTCACTGCAGCCTGTTCGAATATAAGTGAGCCTGGATTGAATGTTTTTAAGAATGCTGAACCATTCATCCGGAGTGCCTGTGTATACGAGCAAAATTCCTGTTTCCGGGAGGAGTCTGTTTCAATAGTATCAAAATGCAGCAGCGGGATTTCAGGCATCCAGGATTCATAATTGAATTCAACAGGATCGTATCCAAGGCCAATTACCAGATCAGTTTTTTCATAGATATCTTCAAGATAATCGCTCAGTGAATGGAATAACACTCCTGCATAGCAGGGATGGTCTTCGGGGATTATTCCTTTTGCCATAGGCGTAATCACAACCGGCATCCTGTAATCTGATCAATGAACCGGTTCAGCTCCTCTGCTTAATCCAAGTCTTGTGGCAGTAAGCCCGACAGCCAGCAATGGTCTTCGTGATTTTTCAAGCAGACCCAATACTTTCTGAATATCATTATGATAACTAAATGTCTCACCGTGAATTTCTTCGGTTACTGAAATCAGTCATTTCACTACCCGGCATATACCAGCAGGAAGGCCGATATGTACAGGTCCGGGATATCCCGGTACACATGGCAAAGAGCAGTGCTGATTCCATTACCTCGTACATTATTCCTGTTAATTCTGTATGTGGCTTTTGTAACAGGTTTAAAAAGTTTCTGATGACTGATATTCATCTGAGTTGTCCGGTTGATCATATTGTCAGCCATCTCGCTTGTGAAAACAATTATGGGAGAACTGTCGAGAAATGCTTCTCCGACACCGGTGGAAATATTGGTCGCGCCGGGTCCGAAAGTCGCATGACAGATTCCCGGAATTCCTGTCAGGCGTGCTGATACATCAGCCATTATTCCTGCTGAAGCTTCATTTGATGTAAGGATGAACTCGATTCCGGCTGCCCTGAATGCTTCCATGTACGGGATTGACGGACCTCCCGGAATTCCGAAAACATACCTGACTCCATGCATTAAATAATTGATTAGCAATATATTCTGCAATAGTCATTGTTCCTGTTTATGAACATTAACAAAACTATTAAATATATGATCACCATACATTAAAAATCCGGCTTCATTCTGTTACATTTATTGCAAATTAATTACAACTTGTTTCCTGAAAATTTCACTGGTGAGATATAATATGAAGAAATTATTAATCGCAACTCTGTTCTCTTTAACCATTCAGCAGTCAGTAACACCACAGGTTACTCCGGAGGATTATAAAAGTGCGGATAACCTCGCTGACCGGGTTGCCGGCAAGGTATTCTATGCAGATGTCAGACCCGGCTGGATCGGCAACACCTCACTCTTTTTTTATGAGAACAATACACCATCCGGTAAAGATTATATTATTGTGGATGCCCGGAAACTAACAAGGAAGAAGGCATTTGACCAGGAGAAATTTGCAGATCTTTTCCAGGGTACCGGTGTCAGGGCTGAGCCCGGCAAGTTGCCGATTACAAATATTCTTTTTTCCGAAGGCTTGGAAGCTTTGCTTTTGTTTATGATAAGTTTCAACTGGATATGCAATCTTAAAGATTATGCCATTGAACGCAGGGATAAGGTTTCACCAAGGATTCTTCAGGCGGCTGGGACTGGGGATTCAGGGATGAAACGACTGGAGAACCTGTTGTTTCCCCGGACAAAAAATGGACTGCATTCATCAGGAATTTCAATGTGTATATCAGATCTGCAGAAGATAAGAAGGAATACCAGTTAAGTCATGATGGCGGGACGGGAAATTATTATTCCTCTTTCATGAAATGGTCGGGTGATTCGAAGAAAATTGCTGCTTACAGGGTCATCCCCGCTGAAAAACACATGATTCATTATATCGAATCTTCACCGGCAGACCAGCTTCAGCCGAGGCATTATTCATATGAATACCAGAAGCCCGGAGATGCCATCCCGCAGAAATATCCGCAGCTTTTCGATATTGAGACCAAAAAACATATCAAAGTCAGCGACAGTATTATTCCAAACCAGTATTCAATAAACGATATACATGGAGCAAGCGACAATCGGCTATTTACTTTTGAATACAACAAAAGAGGTCACCAGGTATACCAGGTTATAAGAGTAGATGCGAATTACAGGGGAAACTAAAGTTGATAATAAATGAGACTTCGCCCACATTCATTGATTACAGCGGGAAAAATTACAGGTACAATATTGATGCAACAGGTGAGATAATCTGGGCATCGGAAAGGGACGGATGGAACCACCTTTACCTGTATGATTCCGGGACTGGTAAAGTAAAGAATCAGATAACCACGGGCGAATGGGTTGTGAGGGGAGTGACTCATGTCGATGAGAAAAACCGGCAGATTATATTTCAGGCAAGCGGAAAAGAACCCGGAGATCCATATTTTATTCATTATTACAGCATAAACTTTGACGGTACAGGACTGATGCGTCTGACTGAAGGCGAAGGAACTCATGAAGCCACCTTTTCTCCTGATAACAAATACTTTGTTGATACCTGGTCGAAGGTGGATATGCCTCCCGTATCAGTACTCAGAAGCGCTGCGGACGGGAGAAAGCTGATGGATATTGAAAAAGCGGATATAAATGAGCTTTAGAAACCGGGATCAGGCTTCCTGAAGTTTTTACAGCAAAAGGGAGGGATGGTGTCACAGATATCTGGGGAATAATCATTAGACCCATAAATTTTGATCCTTCGAAAAAATATCCGGTCATCGAAAATATTTATGCAGGGCCTCACAGCAGTTTTGTTCCAAAAAACTTCAGACCTCTGGTACAGGGAATGCATCAGCTGGCAGAGCTGGGATTCATTGTTGTCCAGATAGATGGCATGGGCACATCAAACCGGTCGAAAGCTTTCCATGATATCTGCTGGAAGAATATTAAGGATGCAGGTTTTCCCGACCGGATCCTGTGGATGAAGGCTGCTGCCAGCGAGTATCCTTACATGGATATTGAAAGGGTTGGTGTTTATGGCACATCAGCGGGCGGTCAGAATGCAGCAGGAGCCGTACTCTTCCATCCTGAATTTTATAAAGTTGCAGTAGCATCGTGCGGTTGCCATGATAACAGGATGGATAAGATGTGGTGGAATGAGCAATGGATGGGATGGCCTGTTGGTGAGGAATATTCGCAATCGTCGAATGTTGACAATGCCTGGAGACTGAAAGGTAAACTTTTGCTCCTGAACGGAGAGATGGATAATAATGTTGATCCTGCTTCAACAGAACAGCTTGTCAATGCCTTGATCAAAGCAAATAAGGAATTTGAATACGTTTTTCTTCCCGGGATGAAGCATACGAGCGGCGGACCTTATGGTGAACGAAAACGCCGCGATTTTTTTGTAAAACACCTGCTTGGGGTCGATCCCCCGGACTGGAACATCATAAGATAAATATTTTTTACATTTGCCGCCAAATTCATTTCAATTGCACGGAAAAGGGAATACAATCTTCCTGGCTGTAATAGCCTGTCTGCTCTGGTCCACCGCTTATGCCGGTATCAAAATTGGTCTTCAGTATGACACTCCTTTTCACTTTGCGGGACTCCGGTTCCTGATCTCAGGTCTGATGATTTTGCCGTTCACTGTCAAGCCTTCTGTTTATTTAAGGATGATAAGGGATCACTGGAAAGTAATTGCCTGGGTAACTTTCCTGCAGATGATAATCAATTATGCTTTCTTTTACCAGGGTATGGATCTTGTACCCGGGGCGCTGGGCGCTGTGATTGTTGGTTCTCAGCCACTTGTTACTGCTGTTGTAGCCAATTTCATGCACAGTGAAGATAAACTGACAAGAGAAAAAATCGTGACAATAATCTTCGGTATCTCCGGGGTGATCCTTATAAGTGCAGGAAGACAGGCTTTCAGGTTAGGCACTTTCACTGAACTTCTTGGGGTTATAATGATCCTCATCGCCAATGTTGGCACGGCGACAAGCAACGTTGTCGTGG
This sequence comes from uncultured Bacteroidota bacterium, assembly GCA_963744745.1. Lineage (GTDB taxonomy): Bacteria > Bacteroidota > Bacteroidia > Bacteroidales > VadinHA17 > LD21. Next base: position 595,692 of record CAVUVD010000019.1, read on the forward strand.
CAATAAAAGGTAAGGACCTTAATCCTTTTGTATTAAGCTCGTTCTCGCTTTTCTCAGGCGGACTCATTTTATATCTTGTTTCTCTGCCTGTGGAAGGTCTGAAGAGCATGTCATTTCCTTCTGAATACTGGTACGATCTCCTCTGGCTGAGCTTTATGGCTGCCGCTGCATTTTCGATATGGTTCAAGCTTCTCCAACGCCCCGGTGTAAAGGTCTCGGAGCTGAATCTTTTCAAGTTTATTATACCGGTTGTGGGTGCTGTATTGAGCTGGATGCTGGTACCTGATGAGAATCCTGAATTGCTTACAATCACAGGAATGATCATTATTACTGTTACCCTTGTTTTTTTCTACAGAGGGTCTAAATTAGCAGCTCTAAATAAACAAAAATGAACCTGTTGCTTATGTGACTCAGAGAAAAATTAAAACATGAAAAAAAGACTTATTTCCCTGTTCCTTTATTCAATTTTCTGGCTTGCTTTTTTCTTTTTTGCCCGTCTTTTCTTCATAATATTCCAGTATAAAGTTTCTTTTCATGAAAGTCTTGCTGGACTGACCGGAACATTTTCGCACGGAATAATGCTGGATATTTCAACAACAGGCTATTATCTCCTGCTCCCGTTTCTGCTGATTATACCAACGATTTTTTTCACGGGAAAATGGTACAGTGTCTTCATGAAGGTATATACATGGTGCCTTATCCTGTTCTCAGCAATTATTGTGGTATCAGATGCGAGTCTGTATTCTTACTGGGGCTTCAGGATGGATTACACACCGGTGTTCTACCTTAAGACACCTGCTGAGGCGGTTGCTTCTGTCAGCACATTTAAACTGGTATTATTACTCACCACAGTTGTTTTTATAAGCGCTTTGTTCATATATCTGTACAACAGGATAATACATAAGCATTTCACCGGATATGAAAGAGTCAAAGCTTTTATTCCCGGTATACTTATCTTCCTCATCCTGACAGCAGCGCTGATCATCCCGATACGCGGGGGATTTGGCATTGCTCCCATAAATGCCGGTACTGTTTATTTCAGCAACAGCATGTTTCTGAATCACACCGCAATAAACGCAATCTGGAACGTAGGGACAACAGCGGTTACGCAGAAACCAGTTGATAATCCTTATAAATTTACTGACCTCTCTGCAGCAAATGCATGTTTTGACTCACTTTCTTTTAAATACCCGGGTGAAACAAGAAAAGTTCTTAAAAATAACAGGCCGAATGTTCTGCTTATTGTACTTGAGAGCTTTAGCGCCTATGTTGTAGGACCAACCGGTGGTGATTCCCTGGTTACACCAAGACTAAACAGGCTTGCCCGGGAAGGTATTCTTTTCAGGAATTTCTATGCAAGCGGAACCAGGACTGACAAGGCAATGCCCGCTATAATCAGCGGTTACCCTGCGCAGCCTGCTCAATCAATAATCAAAGAACCCAAAAAGTCGCAGACATTACCCGGACTTGTAAAAACACTTATGCAGAATGGTTACCGAAGCGCTTTCTGGTATGGTGGTGAGATCAACTTTGCAAATTTCAATTCTTACATTATAGGTTCAGGTTTCCAGACAATAGTTACCAAAGATAATTTCAATCCGGAAAATTTTAATTCCAAATGGGGAGTACATGATCATGTATTGTTTGAAACTCTGAAGGACTCAATGGAATCAGTCAGAGAGCCATTTGTTAACGTAATACTTACCCTTTCAAGTCATGAACCCTATGATGTTCCCATGAAAGCTGTATTTCCCCCGGAAGTTGAGAGGGCTGAATACAGGAATAGTGTTTTTTATACCGACAGCGTGGTAGGATCATACATTGACTGGGCAAAAATGCAGGAATGGTGGAAAAACACTCTTGTTGTACTGGTGGCTGACCATGGCGCCAGGCACAGTGAGGAAATACCGGCTTATTCCCGGCTTGTCTTCAGAATACCAATGATCTGGACTGGTGGAGCAGTAACGGAAAAAGGGATGATAGTTGATAAACTGGGCAGTCAGGTCGATATTCCATTGACAATATTTGGCCAGCTCGGCATTAAATGCGATTTTCCTTTCAGCAAGGATATGTTTTCTGAAAACTCTAAATCTTTTGCATTTTATACTTACAATGAAGGTTTCGGATTTATTACCGACAGTTCAGCAGTTGCATATGATCATAAACCAGGAGAGATAGTGTGGAAAGAGGGCCTTCACCCCGAAGCAGCCGAAACCGCTGGCAAGGCATATCTCCAGGTTCTCTTTGAGGATTACCTGAAGAGGTAATAAAGCCTATAAAAAAGGTTATCGACATAAACTAAGTACCAGATATACTGTAAAAAAATAGAACACGGATGACACTGATGCAACAGATAGTCACTGATTTGATCAGTGTAAATCCGTAAAATCCGTGTCATCAGTGTGCTATTAATTTTAAACAAATATTTCTCCCCAAATACTCTTCATATTCATTGCATTACATAAATTTGTAAGTATGGATACCTCATCAGTAAGAGTTTATTCAACCGAGGATACCCCAAGATTGCGGTATATTGTTTCATTAATCCTGGGCGATATTCTCGGATTAACCTGGGAAATTACAACCGATAAGAGGAAAACCAGGAAGCCGCCAATAATAAATTACTCTGGTGATGACATAAATGGTTCGTTCAGGATAATACCCGGCACACTTCTCTTTGAAAAGGGGATAAAAGAGAAGGAAATAGCAGTTTCTGAATGGAACAATCTTCCGGTTTTCTTTACAACTCCCGAAGGATCAGATTTTCCGTTTGACATATTTGCAGCCTCCTTTTTTCTTGTCAGCCGTTATGAGGAATATCTGGATCACGTACCTGATGAACATGGCAGGTACAGAGCTTCATCATCACTGGCTTTCAGAAAAAATTTCCTGAATATTCCGCTTGTAGATCTGTGGGTGATGGAACTGGCTAAGGTATTTATCAGGAAATTCAGGAATATTGCCGTTAGAAGAAATGAATTCAACGCATTGCTTACAATAGATGCAGACCAGCCATTTGCATATCATGGCAGAAGTATCCTGAAATCTTTAAGCGGTCTGGCGGAAGATCTTAAAAATCATTCCCTTTCAAAGCGATATAAAGCAATAACGCATGCAGAAAAAGATCCCTATGATGTTTTTGAATATATATTCTCAAGCATAAAGAATAATAAGGCTGAAACAAGATTCTTCTTTCCTGTAGGAGACCAGTCAAAGTATGATCAGAACCCTTCCTGGAAAAATACCGAATACCGGAAACTCATTACGGATTTCTCATTACAGTTCAAAGCCGGTCTCCATCCGTCATATGATTCTGCATTCCGGAAGGAAAAAGTTCATACAGAAATAGCCCGTCTGAAGGAAATAACAGGAAACAGAATATCCTCAAGCCGTTTTCATTACCTGAGATTCAGGTTGCCGGATTCATACCGCATGATGTCTGAGACAGGGATCACCGAGGATTACTCAATGGGTTATCCTGATGAGTCTGGTTTCCGTGCCGGTATTGCAAGACCGTTTTATTTTTATGATATTCTCAGGGAACAGCAGACCGATCTGAGAATCTACCCTTTCCAGATAATGGATGCCACAATCCTGGGAAATGGTAAGATGAACCCGGAGGAAGCTATGCGGTTGATCCTGAAAATGATTGCGACTGTGAGAAAAGTCGGGGGCACCTTTATCAGTATCTGGCATAACACCTCTCTACTTGATGACGAACCGGGGCAATCAGGAAGGAGAGTATTTGAGTTTATGCTGAATTGTCAGAATTGCGAATAATATATCCTGAGCTGATTAAAATGCAATTGGCTCAGGAACTTTTAAGAAGCCTGCACGGATTCGGATGCTTTTATTGAAGCTATCGCTTCCTTCAGAATATCAGCCGATTTTTTTAATAATTCGAGTTCCCGTTCCGACAATGGCGGTTGTATCAGTTTTAGAATGCCTTTGTCCGAAACAATGCATGGCACGCTGAGACAAACATCGCTGATACCGAACTCCCCTTCAAGCATTGTAGAGACAGTGAGTACACTGTGAGTGTTTCTTAAAATTGATCCTGTGATACGGGTCATGGCAAGACCAATTGCAAAATGCGTGGAACCTTTGTAGTTAATTATATGATATGCTGATTCGCGCACCTGTTTTTCAATTTCATCCCTTTGTGCTTTCCAGTCTTCACAATTATTGCAGAATGGACAATAGTCCTCAATTTTCATGCCTGCGACATGTGTCATCGACCATGCAGCAAATTCGCTGTCGCCATGCTCCCCAAGTATGTAGGCATGGACATTATGAACATCCACGCCGCAATGCGTTCCGAGCAGGTGCCTGAAACGGGAGCTGTCGAGAACAGTTCCTGAGCCAATTACCCTGCTGCGGTCCCATCCCGATCTTTTTAACGCAACATACGTAAGAACGTCTACCGGGTTGCTTACAATCAGCATAACTCCTGTCTTATTACGTTTGGCAACCTCCTCCGCAATACTGCCTGTGATCTCAGCATTTTTTTTGATAAGCTGAAGTCTTGTTTCACCCGGTTTCTGAGCCGAACCTGCTGCAATCACGATGATATTGGCATCATCGTAATCATCAGGTGTTCCGGATCTGATTATCACAGTAGGGAAGAATGGTTGCCCGTGAACCAGGTCGAGTACCTGGCCTCGCATGAGATCCTCATTCCTGTCGTAAAGCACTATTTCGTTTGTCAGGCCGCTCTGTGCCAGGGCATAGCAATATGTTGCTCCAACCGAGCCGGCGCCGACCACGACAACCTTACGCCGTCGCAGATCAGGATCATCTTTGTCTTTCATGGTATAAGTATATGGTTTTCGAAAATTTCATGACTTGTTATTCAGACATAACAAGTACAGGGGCCAGTATGTTCCGCATTTGAAAAAACCCTGTCAGATAAGTTCCATTTCTTCGTCAAATTTTACTTCGGAAAGCTTTCCATCATAGCATTTGAGAGTTCTTGCCGGGAATTTTTTTAGCAGGGTGTAATTATGTGTTGCGAAGATGACTGCCCTTCCGTTCTTACTGATATCGATGAGGAGCTTTATTATACCTTCAGAAGTTTCAGGATCGAGATTGCCTGTAGGTTCGTCAGCCAGGATAATGTCGGGATCGTTAAGAAGGGCACGGCCTATTACGACACGCTGCTGCTCACCACCTGAGAGCTGGTGAGGCATTTTATAACCTTTCAGGCCAAGGCCCACTTTCTCAAGCACTTCCCCGATACGGGCTTCGATCTCACTCTTGTTTTTCCAGCCTGTTGCCCGAAGAACAAATTCAAGATTCCTGTTTACTGAACGATCGATCAGGAGCTGAAAATCCTGGAAAACTATCCCGATCTTTCTTCTTAAAAATGGAATGTCACGGATTTTAAGTTTTGAAAGATTGTATCCTGCCACCAGTCCTGTTCCTGATTTGAGCGGTAATTGTCCGTTGATTGTCTTTATAAGACTCGATTTACCGCTTCCCACCCTTCCGACAAGGTAGACAAATTCCCCGCTTTTTACAGACAGATCCACATTTGAAAGCACGAGATGATCCTGTTGCCAGATTGTGCAGTCTTTTAGCTCAATGATAACATCAAGTGGAAGATTTTCCTGCATTATAAATTTTTGTTTTGCAAATTAAGGAATAAAACATAATTAACATTTATATGTTGATAAAATCAGTAATAAAGAACTAATGATGGCGTTTAATAGTAGTAATTTTGCTATTTGATTAAACAAACTACTAATTAACCTTTTATCAACCAGTTAGATCCTTTTAGCATGGCTGGTAACAGCCTGGATTAAAAAAGCAGCTATGAACGAAAAACCGAAGGTCTTGTCAGGGTTATCAATATTCCACACATTAGTCTTACTTTTTATTTTCAGCACTGTTGCCGGGCAGATCCCGTTTACAGATAAAGAGCTCGGATCAAGGTTCAACAGGGCAATGGAACTTTTCAGCAAAGAGAAATATCCCGCTGCTATCCGCTTGTTCGATGAGTTTGTTAAGGATGAAGAGAATTCAGATCTGCTTGCAAAATCAGATGCCGAATACTATGCTGCCCTCTCGGCGCTGCGGGTGTTCAATGCGGATGCGGAATTCAGAATGGTTTCATTTATCAATAATCATCCTGAGAGTCCCAGGCTGAACTTAGCCAGGATGGAACTGGCGGATTATTTTTACCAGAACAAAAATTACAGGAGGGCGGCAATCTACTATCAATCGGCAAACAGGCAGGAGCTTGAAGGTGAGGATCTGGCCAGGTATTTCTTCAGGTATGGCTATTCACTGTATACAATTAACGATAAGGAAAAGGCTCTGTTGATGTTCTCTGAAATAAAGGATATTGACACTGAGTATACTCCGCCTGCTCTTTATTATTTTTCGCACATAGCCTATGAGCAGAAAATGTATGAGACAGCGATGGATGGATTCATTAAGCTTAAAGACGATGAAACATTTGGCAGGGTGGTTCCATTTTATATTGTTCAGATCTTATACATGAAGAAAGATTATGACGGTATCCTTCAGATGGCGCCTGATCTTCTGAACTCAGCCGGGAAAGAGCGTTCAGTTGAATTATACAGATTCATTGGTGATGCCTATTATAACAAAGGTCAGTATGCAGAAGCACTGCCTTATCTTGAAAAATACGCGGCAGGTGCAAAAGCCAGTGAGCGTGAAGATAAATTTCAGCTTGGGTTCTGTTATTACAAGACCGGCAATATCGATAAAGCTATTGAAACATTGCTTAATATTAATGCAAGAGCCGATTTGCTGAGCCAGAATATATGGAACATACTTGGTGATTGCTATCTTCAGAAGGGAGACAAGCAGAGAGCAAGATTTGCTTTTGGTGAAGCTTCAAAACTCGATTTCGATAAAGTCATTAAAGAAGAATCACTGTTCAATTATGCAAAGCTGACCTATGAAACATCCAACTCTCCATTTGGGGAGGCTATTAAAGCGTTCACCGAATATATAGAGCAATTCCCGGGTTCAGTAAGAATTCAGGAAGCGTATGATTACCTTGTTGGAACATATACACAGCTGAAGAACTACAGGGCAGCCCTGACTTCTCTCGACAAGGTCGGGAATATGGACGCCAGGCTTGAAGCCGCGTACCAGCGTGTGGCATTCTTCAGGGGGCTGGAGCTGTTCAGGAATACCCAGTTTCAGCCGGCTGTCGATATGTTTGATAAATCACTTGCGTACGAAAGATATAACAACAGCCTGAGAGCGAGAGCTGTTTACTGGAGGGCTGAATCATTTTACAGGCTCAAACAATACGAGAATGCCAGGAAAGATTATGAGCTTTTTATGGGAATGCCCGGTTCGGGCCTGCTGACGGAAGCTTCCCTGATCAGGTATAATCTTGGATCCGCGTATTTCAACCTGCAGGATTATCAGAATGCACTCATTCATCTGCAGTCTTTTGACCAGAATGCGGTAAACATCAGTCCTGAAATACTGGCTGACTGCAAAAACAGGATAGCCGATTGTTATTACATCGGCACAGATTATAAAACAGCCATATCCTATTATGACAAGGTAATAGATTATGGATTCAGGGATGCTGATTATGCGATGTACCAGAAAGGTTTTTCGCTTGGATCTTATGAACGATCAGCGGGGCAAGGTGAATACTTTGTCGACGCTGGTTCAGAAGTATCCGGCTTCTCCGTTGGTCCCAAATGCAATATTCGAGCGGGGCAGGGCTTATGTTGTAATGGAAGATTTCAAACGGGGCGAATCAGACTTCAACGTGGTGATATCTTCATATCCGAACAGCCCGTTTGTACCCAGGGCTATTGTCCAGCTTGGCTTGCTCTATTATAACCTGGGTGAAAATGGGAAAGCAGTAGCCGAATTTAAAAAAGTGATTGAGAATTACCGGTCGACACCGGAAGCTCGTTATGCCATGACCGGTTTGCGCAATGCATATGTCGATATGAATGATGTCAACTCATATTTTGCATATGTCAGAACGCTTGATGGCTATGGAGATATTAATACAGCCGCAAAAGATTCGCTCCTTTACACTTCAGGCGAGAATCTGTATATGAGCGGGAGATATGATAAAGCCAATGAGGTATTTACAGGATATCTTGCGGAGTTTCCTAATGGAGTCTTCAGACAAAATGCCCAGTTTTACCTGGCTGAATCGATGAGAGCTTCAGGGAACAGAGAAGAAGCTCTTAAACTATACAGGGAGGTCGTCTCAAGACCGAATAATGAATTCACCGAACAGGCTCTCATTGCAGCAGCCGGCATCCTGTATGATAAAGAGGAATTCGATCAGGCTTATGTCTTTTTCGAAAGGCTTGAAAAAGCTGCGACAAAAGATGAGAATAAACTCGCCGCACTGAAGGGACAGCTCAGGTCTGCATCTGAAGCCGGTGATGCACAGAAGACTATTGAAGCTGCAGGAAAAATTGCTGCAGCATCCAATGCGCCTGAAGAACTTCAGAAGGAGGCTACATTCCTGAATGCCAGGGCAAACTATAGCCTGAATAATTATGAAGATGCATTAAGAGATTTCAGGAAAGTTGCCACCGAGGTGACAAGCGAGGAAGGGGCGGAAGCGAAGTATATGGTTGCTGAATTGCTGTATAAAAGCGGAAAACCCGCCGAATCAGAAAAGATAGTGCAGGAATTCATAAATCAGAACACCCCGCATCAATACTGGATGGCCAGAATGTTTCTTCTGCTCTCCGACCTTAGCATCCATAAAGGAGATACTCTTCAGGCCAGAGCAACACTTCAGAGTCTCAGTGATTACTATTCTGTCGAAGACGATGGTATTCTCGATGAAGTCAGAGGGAAACTTGAATCAATAGCAGTTGAAAACAAATGAAACAGTCAATCAGTCCTGAAATGAAAAGATATTTAGCTGTCATAACCTCTCTTTTGATATGTGTGGCCGGCCTGTTTGCACAGGAGAAGGAGAAACCCCTTAAGCGTGAGGTTACACTGTACAATCCTTATAAACCCACTCTTAATGAATCACCTAAGATGAGCTTCATGCCCGATCTGACTGATACTGCTCAATTCCGGCCTGAGTTCAGCTATGAGGTAACAGCTACACCATTTATGCCCTCCTATACGGTCAGCCCTATTAAGTCAGCGACATTGCAGCCTGATCCTCTCAATAAACTGTATCGCAGCTATATTAACCTCGGATTTGGAAACTATCTTTCTCCTCTTGCAGAAGTGAGCATAACAAACGAGCGTTCAAAAAAAGGCGCCATAGGTTTTTATGGCAGGCATTTTTCCAACAATGCCAATATCTCATTGCGAAATGGACAGAAGAATTACGCAGGCTATATGGATAATGATCTTTCATTTTTTGGCCGGAAATTTTTTAAGGGTGTTGTCGCCGGTGGTTCGGTTGACTATCTTCAGAGGACAAGACATGCATATGGCTACAATCCTGAGATCATTGGCTATTTCCCAGGCCGGAAAGACATTAAACTTGGATATGGCGATATAGCAGGCCAACCTGGCAGTTTCATCCACAAGAATGGATTCATCCAGATTCGCGTTTGAATTCAACTTGGGATATGATTATTTCCATGATAATCAGGATCTTTCAAGGAATAAATTCAGGTTCAGCGGTGAGATGGCGAAAGTATTCAAAGGATTTTTTGCCGGCGCTGGTCTTGATTTCAATCATTATACTGTACCGGGAATAATTCAGCCTTACCCGAAATATATAGCTGCAGTAAACCCTTTCCTGAAAAAGAGTACCAGCCAATGGTACTTTAAACTGGGAGCGCAGGCGCTGCTTGAACGGAATATTGAGGAAGAGGCCGGATTGCATTTTTATCCTGATCTTGGCTTTGGCTTTACAATAGTTCCGTCGTATATTAACTTCTTCTCGTCACTTACAGGGAAACTGGAAGTAAATGATCCGCTTAACGTGATTGAGGTGAATCCTTTCATCATAACTGTTTTAAACCAGGCGCCTGCCACAAACCTTTATAACATCAGGAATACGGATTACAAGATGATTGTATCAGCAGGTTTCAAAGGGAACACTGGTCTGGAGGGGAACTATGAACTATCCGCCTCATACTCACTTGCAGATAATCTCTTGTTCTATTCGAATGTCCTTTCTCCTGATTCTGTTTCCGGCAGAGGAAATTATTTTCGTCCAGTATATGACAATGCAGACATACTTAACCTGCATGGCGGAATGAATGGGAAACTTGGGCCCAATCTTTATTTTAGCACGTCCATAAACTTCTACAGATATACCATGACATTGCTGGAACACCCTCCTGACAGGCCGGAATGGGATGCTTCACTCGGATTAAGATACAATCTTCGTGATAAGATAATAGCGGGAATCCAGGTAACTGCGCTTGGTGAAAGAGAACACATGCTAACAAGGTTTACACTGAATCCTGCAGAGACTATTCCTTTTTATATCAATGAACCTTGGCACCTTAACCTTAATCTCAGCGCCGAATACAGGTATTCAAAAATACTCTCATTCTGGACCAAGTTCAATAACATCTCCTACCAGCGTTATTATGAATGGGCGTATTATCCAACACACAGGTTTTTATTTATGCTGGGATTTACGTATAGTCTATGACGGTACACGGTACAAGGTACACGGTACAAGGTACACGGCTGAATCGATTCTGTTTTTGAAGCCTGTAACCTGAAGCCTGTAGCCGGTTACCGGCTGCCAGTTACCGTAAACCTTGTACCGTGCACCGTACACCCTGAATATTGTTAATTTCTTATACGTTTTTGTGCATTATTTCTATACGTTTTTTTGATTAAAACCGATTAAAAATTATAAATTTGCCCGGATAATTAAAATTCATAATATCAATAAATTAATAAGGGAATTTTGAAGTTGGTCCAGATAGCCGTAAAGGGGATTGCAGGCAGTCTGTTTGTAACAAAAAATCAGGTCTGAAATCAATTACCGGAGTAATCCGGCAGGAATTTTTTTCAGTAACCTTAAGGATTATTAGTTTTTAAATGAAATGAAATGAGTGAAAAGAAAAAAAAATTGCAGGAACAGGAATATTCGGCAGATAACATCCAGGTGCTGGAAGGTCTCGAGGCTGTCAGGAGAAGGCCTGCAATGTACATTGGCGACATTGGAGTAAAAGGTTTGCATCATCTAGTATATGAGGTTGTTGACAACTCGATCGACGAAGCTCTTGCCGGATTTTGTAACAGGATTGATCTGGTGATTCATGAAGATGGTTCAATAACAGTTACCGACAACGGCCGCGGTATTCCGACCGGGATCATGGAAAAGGAACAGAAATCGGCGCTCGAGGTGGTTATGACTGTTCTCCATGCCGGCGGCAAATTTGATAAAGACTCCTACAAGGTTTCAGGAGGACTCCATGGTGTCGGTGTGTCATGTGTTAACGCACTGTCAGATCCTCTTTTAGTAGAGGTTCAGAGAGAGGGCAAAATCTTCCATCAATCTTATTCAAAAGGAAAACCCACAACCGGAGTAGAAGTCAAAGGTGACTCCGATAACACAGGAACCGCAGTGACTTTTAAGCCCGATAGCACCATTTTCCAGACAACGGAATTCAATTTCGAAATTCTGGCTGCCCGCCTTCGTGAGCTCGCTTTTCTAAATAAAGGTATAATGCTTACCATCAAGGACATGCGGGAATATGTCGAGAATGGTAATGGTGGCAAGCCCCGCTATGAAGAGTTTCATTCTGAAGACGGACTCAAGGAATTCGTTGAATACCTCGATGCAAACCGGGAAAGGCTTATCGAAAAGGTTATCCATATCTCATTCGATAAAGCGGAGATACCAGTGGAAATTGCACTCCAGTACAATAGCTCATTTTCAGAGAATGTACATTCCTACGTTAACAATATCAATACTATTGAAGGCGGAACACATCTTGCCGGTTTCAGGCGGGGGCTTACAAGGACTCTTAAAAAATATGCTGAAGATTCGGGTGCAACATCAAAGCTGAAATTCGATATCAATGGAGACGACTTCCGGGAAGGCCTTACCGCAATTATCTCCGTCAAGGTGCAGGAACCACAGTTTGAAGGTCAGACAAAAACAAAGCTTGGAAATAATGAAGTTATGGGAGCAGTTGACCAGGCAGTCAGTAACATGCTCTCAAATTACCTTGAAGAGAATCCCAAGGATGCCAGAGTAATTGTTCAGAAGGTTATTCTTGCCGCCACTGCACGTCATGCCGCCCGAAAAGCAAGGGAACTCGTTCAGCGTAAGAATGAATTTTCAGGTTCGGGACTCCCGGGTAAACTGGCCGATTGTGCTGACAGGGATCCGGAAAAATGCGAAATATACCTTGTAGAGGGTGACTCTGCAGGAGGTACAGCTAAGCAGGGACGGGACCGCAAATTCCAGGCTATCCTGCCGCTCAGGGGTAAAATACTGAACGTGGAGAAAGCCATGCAGCACAGGATCTACGAGAGCGAAGAGATAAAGAATATTTTTACTGCACTGGGTGTACAGATCGGGACGGATGATGACAGTAAAGCGCTTGACATAAGCGGACTCAGATATCATAAGGTTATAATAATGACCGATGCCGACGTCGATGGATCACACATCACCACTCTTATAATGACATTCTTCTTCAGGTATATGGTTGAACTGATCAAGGCAGGCATGATTTACATTGCCACGCCTCCGCTTTACCTTGTAAGAAAAGGAAAACAGGAACGCTATTGCTGGACCGAAGAGGAGAGAGAAGCAGCCATTGCAGAAATGGGACAGGGTAAAGAGTCATCAGTTTCAACCCAGCGTTACAAAGGTCTTGGTGAGATGAATGCAGAGCAGCTTTGGTCAACCACAATGAACCCTGAAACAAGAACACTCAGGCAGGTTACTGTGGAAAGCGCTGCTGAAGCGGATCATATCTTTTCAATGCTGATGGGCGATGAAGTTCCCCCGAGAAGGGAATTCATAGAGACGCATGCCAAGTATGCAAAAATAGACGTTTAGACTTTTATCTTCCGAATACTTTTCTTCTTATCTCAACGGCGTTATCACCACAGACCTCACTGCAGCAGTAGCATCGTATACATTTTTTGTCGGTAAGAATGATCCTGTTACCGGCCAGAGGAGAGGGTGTTATCGCATTAACAGGGCAGATTTTAATACATTTATGACACCCCGTACAATTCTGTTCCAGAAAGACAGGGCGTCTGTCAAATTTCCTTATGAACCCGATACGGTTCATAATAAATTTTGCAGATATATTGCTGAAGCGCGATAAGGGGACTCTTTTAAAATCCTTTTTTATCAGGCTGTTAATTTCGGGGCCGTCATAAACAATATCATCTTCCGAAGTTCAGCCACTTCTTTCTGTGAAGAGCAATTCTTGTTGTTGGGATAACGAGAGGATTATAACCGGCAATCTTTGATGCGATTATATCCAATACAAGAGGATTCACAGAACCCAGCAGAACTCCCGGTTTTAAACGGGACTCCTCTTGCAGGACCGGGTCCTTCCATGCCCATTATGCCGTCCATAAGAAAATAATCAGGAGTGATGGCTTCATTAAGCTGTACCAGAAGTTCACTGAATCCATCCCTGTCATGATGAAGAGCGTGCTGTTTCGTTTTGTTAAATGCCGGAACAAGTCCAAGGGTGTTTTTTATAGCTCCTGTGAAATACACCAGCTCATGATTCTTGAGCTTTGGGAGGGAGATGATCAGGTCGACTCTGTCAACTGCAGATGCAACTTTGATCTTTCCTTTCTTAAGAGTTTTTTCAATGGGATTCCCGGTAAAATTAACCCATTCTGCTCCTGTTCTTTCACAGACATCCGCAATACCGGATTTAACCGGCCTGAACTTAGACATATGAATTGCAGGTGAATCGCCTACAAGAACAGTGGCGCCTTCGTCCTGGAGGAACCTTACCATGGCTTCAACAACGACCGGGTGTGTGCTTACGCACTTTGCAGGATCATAATCTCCGAGTATGTTAGGTTTAACAAGAACTTTCCTTCCCCTGACATCAGGCCCTTCAGTAATAGTATAAATATCCCTGATTTGGCTGATGATCTCATCGAGGTTATATTCGGTACATTTCCTGACCGAGATACGGTTGTTCATAGGTATGTTTTATTATTTTGTCAGGATTATCTCTTCCAGGATCCTTTCGTAATGGGTGACAACATTCACAGCTGATCCGGTAAAATCGTTCGTGATAAATGCAAAAACCATTTCCCTGCCTGACCTGGTTGTAAAATAACCGGCATAACTTCTTACCCTTGTCATCGAACCGCTCTTTGCCTTAAGACAATTGTTAAATATATCACCTTTAAAATAGTTTTTCAGAGTACCTTCCTTTCCGGCATCCGGCAGTGAATTCAGGTAATGCTCAGAATACTTTCCATGTTTCTTCATGTGTATGAGCAGGGCACTTAAACCTTTGGCATTAATTGAATTTAAAGGAGAAAGCCCGCTGCCGTCAACAATGAACATTCCTTCTCCTGCAACCCCTGTACTATCAAGGAAACATTTAATGACATCAATGCCAGCAGCTGTCGATCCGGTACCCTTGAACTGTTTCCCCAGTTCCTTTACAAGATGTTCCGCGTACAAATTAACACTTTCATGATTGAGGATTTCGAGTATTTCTGTAAGAGGAGGGGAGACGATCTCTGCAATTGTTGTGAATGTTGTTACCGGGATTTGATCTTGTATCCTTACTGTTGAGGGATCGTCACTTATACCGATTCCTTTTTCCCCGAGTTTACCATCTATTATTTTTGAAAGGAGAAGCGGCGGGTCGGTAATTGATGCGCCAAGTACAAAATCATTCCTGTCCGGTGGGATTGATCCTGCGATCCACCCGTTCCTGCTGTAGGGAGCAGTAAAAACATACCCCTGGTCTGTTGTGCCGGCTGCACGAAGACGGTTTGTGAATTCAAACCTGCATTCTTCAGGAACAAAGCCTGTAATAATTGTGCTGTCAGTGAAGGTTCTGAAATGAATATCGTATGCATTGTCGTAAACAGAAGCGCCATATACCCCTGCACCGTAGTAATTTCCGGCATCTTCCCATAGCCACTTGGAAGGTACAGGTAAATAGTCGTAGTATGAATCATCAGTGATAACCCTGCCTTTTATTTTCTTTATCCCCATACTGATAATCTTTTCAGTCCATTTACCGGGAAATTCACCGTAATACTCCGGAAAATTCAAGGATGCGAAAGCTGGGTCGCCTCCTCCTTTGATTATGATATTCCCGTTAAGCTTTCCACCCCGGGTTATAGTTCCGGTATAACCTATTTTAGTTGTGAATTTATAACCGGGGCCCAGAAGCTCCAGCGCTGCAGCCGATGTTACAAGTTTCAGCACTGAGGCAGGCGTAAGGCTTTTCCCGGAGTTCAGATCAAGGATTGTTTCCTCTGAAATGGCATCGGCAACATACATCGAGAACGATGCGTGAGCAAGTGCAGTATCCGAAAGAAAACGCTCCGTCGCCTGCGGAAAGGCAGGATATGTTAAAAAAAGAAGGAGAATGAGCAGAAGCTTCCTCATTTTTCCTCCGGTTTATTCTGAGTCAGAGTTGAGAGCAGGCCACAGGCGGCCTGTATGTCCTCACCTCTGCTTGCCCTTACTGTTGTGAGTATTCCTTTGGCGTTCAGCGCTTCCTTGAACCGGTTTGTTGTTTTTTCATCGGGACTGTAAAACTCCGATCCCGGAATTTTATGGAAGCGGATAATGTTTATCCTGCACTTAATGCCGTTGAGTATCCTGGCGAGTTCTTTAATATGACGCGGAGTGTCGTTGATATCTTTAAAGAGTATGTATTCGAACGAAATCCTTCGCTGACTATTGATCTCGAAGTTTTTTATGATATCCAGGATCTCAGAAAGTGAATTGCTTCTCTGCACAGGCATGAGTTTTCGTCTTTCGTCATCAAATGGTGAATGAAGGCTGACTGCGAGATGACACCTGCTTTTGTCAAGAAACTCCTTTATACCTGAGATCAGTCCGACCGTACTGACTGTTATTCTTGTTGGACTCCATGCATACCCCCATTCTCCCGTAAGTACCTCGAGACTTTTGAGCACTTCAGTGAGATTATCGAGAGGTTCTCCCATCCCCATGTAGACCATATTCGAGAGCGTTCTGAATTCCGGCATGCTCCTGAATTGGTTGAGGATCTCATTTGAGGAAAGGCTTCCCTGGAAACCCTGCCTTCCGGTCATACAGAAGATACAGCCCATCTTGCATCCGGCCTGTGAGGAAACGCAGATTGTTGCCCGTTCTTTTTCGGGAATATAAGCTGTCTCAATGTACTTGTTTATCAGTACTTTGTACAAATACTTCTTTGTCCCGTCTTTGCTTACTGACTCCCTCACCGGGTTCTCCAGACCATATTCGTAATCATTGGACAGCAGTTCCCTCGTTCTCTTTGAAAGATTCGTCATCTCATCGATGGAGCTTATTTCTTTCTTATAGAGCCAGTCAGCGATCTGCCTTGCAGTGAAACCAGGCAGGTTAAGCCTTTTGGTTACTGCAATCAGTTCATTTAATGTCTTCCCGTATAATTTTTCCTTCATATACAATGGTGTATCCCCTACGGGGAAATCGAATTTTTTATTTTATATTTAGCCCTTAGCCCTGTAGCCTGCCTTAGCCCTTAGCCCTTAGCCCTTAGCCCTTAGCCCTTAGCCCTTAGCTCTTAGCTCTGAGCCCTGAGCCCTTAATTGAATCCGTATCCTGCTTTCTGCAGATCTTTCAGGCTCCTGAATGGTTTGGGCGGATTGAGGTACTTGTTGAGGTGATTATATATTTTCAGCCTTATTTCCTTCGCCTGCATGTAGTCCATCCTGTCGAAAGAGTGACCACCGGGCATGTCCTTAAAAATCTCATACTCGAAATTCTTCTTCCCCTCTGCTTTTAAAGACTTAATAAGATGTTCGACTTCAAGGACATTCACATCTTCATCATTCGTGTTTGTATGAATAAGTAATGGTGTGTTCTGATATTTTGAAGTCTGCCAGGCCGGTGACCTCTTCCTGTATTCTGCAACATTCTGGTCGGCCGGTTTACCGATTGCACGTTGCTCAGAGAAAAGATCGCGATACTGCTGGTCTTTATACCCCATTCGTGCGATAAGATCGCTTACAGGCACACCTGTAAAAGCTACCTTGTAATCCTGGGGATACTCGAAAATATTAAAGAGGGCAATATAGCCCCCGTGGCTCCAGCCAATTATACCTACCCTGTCCTTATCGACAATTGAATAGTTTTCAATCATATATTTCCTGCTTGCATCGACATCCTGGACCTCCAGACCGCCATAGTCTATATTATTATAAAAACCTGCCCCATAACCTGTTGAACCACGGTATTCTGCTGCAATTACTATATACCCCTGTGAAACCATCTCCCGGATAATATGCGAATAATAAGTATCGAAGTTGCCATGAACACCTCCGTGGGGGAAGACAAGAAGCGGGTATTTTTTCTCCGGGTCAGCATTTTTAGGTATGAAAATGTAACTCCAGATTTTTACGGGGTTGCCTGCACCCTGACCTGTCGGATTCTTTTCTGCCGCAAGGGGAGGACCCGTAAAAAACACCTTGTCGATAATTGCAATATCACCTGCTTTATTATACCATTGAACATCATCGATTTTTTTCTCGAGAATATCAAACCTGTGGCTGAGATCAGTGAACTCAGAATTCATTTTATTAATTGCATTCATGAGTTCTGAAGTACCTGGCTGAGCTGTCATGGAAAAAAGTGAAACAGAAGCCAGTAAAATGATTGGAATTATCTTTTTCATATTCAGGATAGATATTTAAACGATTAAGGGCACAAAGTTAACTTAAAGCATTTAAGAATGAAAGTGCCTGTCAAAATGTCTGATGGTTATAAACCTGTCAGCATTTCCAAAAATTAAAGTATAAACCTGCACTCAGTTGTAACCTGGTAGTTATTAACAAATGCATCATCCCCTCTGATATTGCGGTACCGGTATCTTTGTTAAAATACTTTGTGTGGTTGTTAAAGTCTTGTTAAATACTACGTTAAACAGAAAAACCGCTGTTTTTTTGTATGATCTTTGTATAAATAGTCCCAGGTTAAATTTATGTGATCGCATGTTGATTTGTGAAAACATTAACAGAAAACCGGAACAAATAAATATAAATGACTGTTTAAAATAAAAGAAACGCTATGAAAAGTAAGAGTTTATTGGCAGGCTTCCTGATGGCAGTGCTTGGTGCCGTAATTGCGCTTTTTGCATATACGCAATTTATTGAAAAGGCGCCGGTTGAAGTAATGAAGGACACTTCAGGAATAGATTCCGGACAGGCACAGGCTTACCTGACCTCTCTGCAGCAGCGCGCGGGACAAATTGATTTTACTTATGCTGCCGAGCAGACTGTGCATGCCGTAGTGCACGTCAGGACAAAAAGCATGATGGGCGCCCAGCCGCAGAATCCTATAATGGAATTTTTCTATGGACCTCAATACCAGCAGAAACCAAGGGAAGTAAGAGGATATGGATCTGGGGTGATAATTTCGGCCGACGGATATATAATTACAAACAACCATGTTATTGAAGATGCCGAAGATGTCGAAGTTGCCCTCAATGACAGGAGAATTTTCCCGGCTGAAGTAATTGGACGGGATCCTGCGACAGATCTCGCCCTTCTCAAGGTTAAGGGAGAGAGTTTCCCTTTTATAAAATACGGCAATTCCGATGAGCTTAAAATTGGAGAATGGGTCCTTGCTGTCGGTAACCCTTTCAACCTGACATCCACAGTTACTGCAGGGATAGTGAGCGCCAAAGGCAGAAGCCTTGGGCTTAGCCAGGGTGATTATGCCATTGAATCATTTATCCAGACAGATGCTGCTCTCAATATGGGTAATTCAGGTGGAGCGCTTGTCAATACCAATGGGAACCTCGTTGGTATAACATCTGCAATCCTGTCTCCCAGTGGAGCTTATGCAGGTAATTCATTTGCTATTCCTGTGTCAATTGTTAAAAAAGTAATTGACGACCTTAGGGAATATGGCACTGTTCAGAGAGCGCTTATCGGAGTAAATATCAGGGATATTGATAATGAAGATGCAGAGAAGTTGGAACTTCGAGAAGTGAGAGGTATCCTTGTCACCAATGTCATCGAAAACGGAGCTGCAGAATCAGCAGGTCTAAAGGAAAACGATGTCATTGTAGCTCTGGATGGAAAGCCTGTCAATACTGTGGGCGAACTCCAGGATCACGTAGGAAGACACCGTCCAGGTGATAAGGTTTCCGTAACATATATCAGGAACGGGAAGGAAAATAACGCATCACTTGTGCTGAAGAATGCATCCGGAACAACTGAAGTTGTAAAGTATGAAGCTGGCAATGATGTTGTTTACGGAGCTACACTGGAACCTGTTGATTCAGCAGACAAAAGGAAGTATGACATTGAATATGGTGTGAAAGTAGTTGATCCGGGTAACGGCCGTTTCGGAGATATTGGCATCCAGAAAGGATTTATAATACTTTCAATAAATGGGAAAAGAGTTGAAAGACCTTCAGATGTCCGCCAGTATTCAGGCAATGAATCCAATCTGAAATCCATAGGCGGCATTCAGCCCGACGGTACTATTCTAAATTACCAGTTTGGCAGGTAATTTTGCCTCATTTAATTATGTTGTTGCGGGGGAACCATTGCCATGGCTCCTTCCCTTGCACAACATAACTCATTTTTTTTTGTTATTAAGTAATATAAGAACTATCTTTGCGCAAATTTTTTCGGAGGCATAATGAGACAATTAAAAATTACCAAATCCATAACCAACAGGGAAAGTGCATCACTGGACAAGTATTTGCAGGAGATTGGTAAGGAAGAGTTGATATCGGTTGAAGAAGAAGTCGAATTAGCTCAGAGGATTAAAAAAGGGGACAGAGCCGCTCTCGAAAAACTAACAAAAGCAAATTTGCGATTCGTCGTTTCTGTTGCCAAACAGTACCAGAACCAGGGATTTAAGTCTTCCCGATCTTATTAATGAAGGGAATCTCGGGCTTATCAAAGCTGCTGAGAAATTTGATGAGACAAGGGGATTTAAATTCATTTCCTATGCTGTCTGGTGGATCAGACAGTCAATCTTACAGGCTCTTGCTGAACAGTCGAGAATTGTACGCTTACCTTTGAACCAGGTCGGTTCACTGAATAAGATCAACAAGGCATTCTCAAAGTTCGAACAGGAGAATGAACGAACTCCTTCACCGGAGGAGCTCGCAGATGTTCTCGAATTACCAAAGGAAAAAGTCACCGATACTTTAAAAGTATCAGGTCGTCATGTATCTGTTGATGCACCATTCATTGAAGGTGAGGATAACAGTCTGCTCGATGTTCTTACTAATTCCGATTCTCCCGTTGCTGACAAGCTGTTAATGGATGAATCCCTCTCGAGGGAGATCTACAGGGCGCTTGCCACACTAACCGAAAGGGAAAGGGACATAATCAGGTATTTCTTCGGCATAGGATGCCAGGAGATGACTCTGGAGGAAATAGGTGAGAAATTCGGACTCACAAGGGAAAGAGTACGACAGATCAAGGAAAAAGCGATCAGGAGACTCAGACATACTTCACGTAGCAGATTATTGAAGGGTTATTTGGGTTAGATATACCGGTCTTCCGGTAGGCAAAGGCGTTCTTCTCGGAACGCCTTTTCTTTTTCTTCTTGCAACTTTACAACGTCTACAACCTTTTACAACCTCTACAACTTTATAACATTCACACTCCGGCGGATCTTTTTGTTCCTGATCTCAATAATATACATTCCCGGTGTTTTATCAGTAATATCAATATTGATAACATTTCCTGACTGGTCTTCATTGTTTTTCTTGCTGTAAATGAGCGATCCGCGTATATCACGGATTTCTATTGTTACAGGCTCCTGGTTATCTTCAAGCGAAATGTTAATATGATCTGAAGCCGGGTTAGGGTAAACCCTGAAAAGCTGTTCTCTTATCTGAGGTGTTGAAGTGATAATATTCCCCGGAATGTCTGCACCAGACGGCTCATTTTCATCTCCAAGAACCACACGGAAGACAATCTGGCCGTTTTCTTCCCTTATGTCTGAGATATGAAGACCTCCCGGAGTGCCATCCTGCAGAAAACTCCCTGGATTCGTAACATCATTTATTTCTGGTCTGCCGGCAGTTGAACAAAGGAAAGCTTCAGCATATTCTCCATCTGCAGTTGTTGTTCCTCCTGGTCTGAATACATAAATCTCATCGGGAGGTCCCGATGAATTGCCTTTTATGGTCGGATCTATCCTGGTAACAATCAGGCCCGAACCTGGCAGACTGCTTTCGAAAATGCCGGATTTTTTACGGTACTCAATTGTAAAGTATTGTGTTTCAGTTGTATTAGATTTTATTTTATAGCAGTTCTGGTCAGGACTTGTAAGCGGATTCATCCTGTAAGTTCCTGATGATGTTATTTCCGGTATCTCCTTTATCCATTTACTCCCGGAGTATTTCCATTTCATATAGGCTGTCATATGGCCCGATCCGCGTTCCATAATATCCCAGCATCCGACCGGATTAATTCCCGGATCATCAAAATGATACAGGTCGGGGGCGCCGAAGACATGGAACATCTCATGGCAGATTGTCCTGACCGAAAGCTGGTCTTCCGGCAGGAATATGTAGCTGTACACCCTCTTGCCGTTAATGTAAGCATCTTTATTATAAAGGGTCCATTTATGCGCCCAGATCAGCTCATTCCATGTCCCTTTGCCTCCTCTGATAATAAAACAGATATTATCAACAAAACCGTCGGAGTTGGCATCAATATTCATACCGGCCGAAACAGGTGAAAACTGGTTTACCCAGGTTACTGCATCAGCCAGAAGAGAATGCTCCCTCAATCCTTTCTCGTCTGCATTCCTGTATCCTTCCGGGTTGGTCGTTGCATTAAACGGCTCGAAAAAATTCCTGTTCCTGTAATCTTTGTATGAAACGTTCGTATTGATGTCACATCCGGGGTAATGAGTGCTTATGATGTTGAGCTTATTGTAGGATACCTCCCTGAAATATGAGTTCAGGCTTAAACCGGTTTCAGTATTGAATGATCCGAGAAATTGCTGCCTGGGCCTCGAAAATTCCTGATCATCAGCAAATCGTATATAGATGACAAGGTTGTTCAGAATACCTGTTACAGGCGCACTTTCAACTGCTCCATTCCTCAGTGTCCTGACATTGTTCATCCGGGCATGCCGGCTGTGATATTCAGGAGCTGATATTCTTGCTCCTTTTTTCAGACCTTCTTTCATTGGATCGACACTCCCTGCTTTGAAAGGAGAAGGCCTGATAAGTTCGCCATCCTTTAACGCATAATAATAAAAGCCATCAGGCGCCTGAACGATTGTAAAATCCCGGACATCATGGATCCTGGCATAGTACTCATCACCCGAAATATAACATCTGATTACCTGGCCGTCAGGTTGTTTTACAGTATAGGGAAGTTTTTCGAAAAAATCTGCACGGATAATGCAGGGAATAAGAAGAAGAAATAAGATCAGATTCGCTTTTTTCATACATAAGGTTTAGGAGCAAGATCGATAAGGTAAGAGGAGAACACCGGTAATTACTTGTTTGTTCAGAGCCTGTAAATGATTAATTTTGCGTGATACTCATTATAATGGATTTCAAGCTCGTATCGGATTTTCAGCCTACAGGCGATCAGCCTGAAGCAATACAGCAACTGGTGGATGGACTTCAAAAAGGTGTCCCTTACCAGACATTACTTGGTGTAACGGGCTCTGGTAAAACATTTACAATTGCAAACGTTATTGCACAGGTTAACCGGCCTATGCTGGTTCTGAGCCACAATAAAACCCTTGCTGCCCAGCTTTATGGTGAGTTCAGGCAGTTTTTCCCGGAGAATAGGGTGGAATACTTTGTGTCATATTATGATTATTACCAGCCTGAAGCTTATCTTCCTGTTTCAGACACATACATAGAGAAGGATCTGTCGATAAATGAAGAAATAGAAAAGCTCCGTCTGAGCGCCACTTCATCATTATTGTCCGGGAGAAAAGATGTTATTGTTGTTTCATCAGTTTCATGCATTTATGGAATAGGCAACCCTGATGATTTTCATTCAAACACTGTCCATATCAAACGAGAGCAGAATCTGGGCAGGAATGTATTGCTGAGAAAGCTCGTTGACAGTCTTTATTCCCGGAATGAAATGGAATTCAAGCATGGAACTTTCCGGGTCAGGGGAGATACAGTTGATGTATTCCCGGCCTATGCCGATATTGCCGTCAGGATATCCTTCTTTGGTGACCAGGTGGAGGAGATATATACTTTTGATCCGCTTAACGGTAATAGAATTGATATTCTTGAGTGAGTACATCATTTACCCCGCAAATATCTTTGTTACGACACGGGAAAGGATAAACATGGCGGTGAAGGAGATACAGGATGATCTTGTAAGGCAGGTTCTCCATTTCAACGAAATCGGTAAGAGAGAGGAAGCAAAAAGTCTCGAACAGCGCGTTTTGTACGATCTTGAGATGATCAAGGAACTGGGCTATTGCAGCGGTATTGAGAATTATTCCAGGTATTTCGACGGAAGGAGCCCTGGTACAAGGCCTTTCTGTCTCCTGGATTATTTCCCTGACGATTTCATAACTGTCATTGACGAGAGTCATGTAAGTGTTCCCCAGATCCGTGCGATGTACGGAGGAGATCATTCGAGGAAACAGACACTTGTGGAATATGGTTTCCGGCTTCCTGCAGCGATTGATAACAGGCCGATGAGAATAGAGGAATTCGAAGCACTGACAGGTCAGACAATATATGTCAGCGCCACTCCGGCTGATTATGAGCTGGAAAAAAGCGAGGGTGTTTTTGTTGATCAGATAATCAGACCCACAGGATTACTGGATCCTCCGATCGAAATCAGGCCGAGCCTCAACCAGATTGATGATCTGATGGCTGAAATAAGGACGAGAACAAGAGCCGGGGAGAGGACACTTGTTACAACTATTACCAAGAGAATGGCTGAAGAGCTTTCATCTTATCTAATCAGGTATGGAATAAAATGCAGTTATATTCATTCTGATATTGAAACGCTCGACAGAATTGACATAATGGACGGATTGAGGAATGGCTCGATTGATGTGCTGGTGGGAGTAAACCTGTTAAGGGAGGGTCTGGATCTTCCCGAGGTTTCACTTGTTGCAATACTTGATGCAGATAAGGAAGGATTCCTCAGATCATCCCGTTCACTTACCCAGACTGCAGGAAGGGCAGCCCGGAACCTGAACGGAAAGGTGATCATGTATGCCGATTCCGTAACAAAAAGCATGCAGGAGACTATTAATGAAACAAACAGGAGGAGAGAAAAACAACTTAAATATAACGAAGAGATGGGTATCACACCTACCCAGATCATCAGGAAGACGGGTTCAGCTCTTGGCGGGCTTAGCAGGAAAGCTAAACAGTTACGGCCATATATCGAGCCTGAAAAGCCCGACGTTGCTGCTGATCCTGTGGTTCAATATATGAACAGTGAAGCTCTTGAAAAAGCTATCGAAAAAGCAAGAAAGAATATGGAGAAAGCCGCTTCAGAGCTGGATTTTGTCCAGGCTGCCCGCTTCAGGGATGAAATGGCCCAGTTGCAAAATCTTCTGCGGAGTAAACTTTAAATAAATAGGTTAAGATTGATTTAAAATGAAGAAAGAGATCCTTCATTTCACAAATCCCTCGCTCAGGCTCAGGATTTGTTACATTCAGGATGACATAAAAGTGGAGAGGTAAAATTAATTAGGGAATGAAGCGGCGCATTTTAAGGTAATCTCGTTTCAGGATCGGGAATTCTGTAAAATGCGCCGCTTCATTCCCTGATATCTCTCTATATACATTTGTCATCCTGAACGTAGCGATAGCGGAGTGAAGGATCTTATACGTCTGAGAGTTAATTACTTAGAGACTATTTTTCGTTGCTCTGGCAGAATGGGTTTATATAATTCCCAACCGCACAACGCGTATATATTATAATTTAATTATATTATAATTTAATAATTATATTATTATTATCCTCAATCCTCAATCCGTTGGCTTTTGAAGCCAACGGCAATTGAGAGCAAATTAAATATTATCCTTCTTACTTTGATTTTGTAGCGGCCCAGTCAGCTTTGTTGCCACCATTAACATAGGTTCCGAGTATAGAGTTGCCGTTGACCTGGCCTGTATAAACTGTGCCTCCTGCCTTAAAGGTGATATTGTTGCCGTTCAGGTTTCCTTCCGAAACAGGGATGTTTTTCCCGTTTTGCTTCAGGGTTCCGTAGAATTTCTGGAATTCCTGGTTAAGGGTAAGTTCTCCATCACCCAGTTTCCAGGTACCTTCCACCTTGGCCGGTACAATCCAGAGCAGGGCAGTATTCCAGCTGGTATTCTCATCAATTGTGACTTCAAGATCGGGTTTCCATTCACCCATTGTGAAAGTATTTGTAACTATACGTGTACCTGGTCTAAGCTCGAGAAGCTTTGGCCTTAATCTTAAATTTATTTCGGGAAGGAGGAACATAGTTATGACTGTTGCTTCTGAGAAATCATATTCGAATAAGTCGGCTTTTACAAAATTGGCCCTGTCACTGACTCCTGCTTCCGTAGCTCTCTTTTTAGATAATTCAACCATGTCGGGATTATACTCGACACCTGTTGCCCTGGCCTTGAGTTTGGCAGCAGCAATGACTGTACGTCCGTCACCCGATCCCAGGTCAATAAGATAATCCTGGGGCGTTACCTTGGCAATTTCGAGCATTTTTGCAACAAGAGCGTCCGGAGTCGGTACCCAGATCACATCTTTGCCGGCTTGCCCGACATGAGGGACATAACCGGTATTTTTATCATCCTGGGCACATAGGGCTGCAGCGATAGTAAAGAAACAGAGTGTTAACAAGATCTTTCCAATAGAATTTTTTGATTTCATGAGAACCTCCTTTTAAGAATAAGCGGGAATATTAGTCTTTCAAAAACAATTATTAAAATTACATAAATTATATTGTATTCCCAACCAGAGTGTTAACATATTTTGCAATTGCTATTGAAGATGTCAGCCCCGGTGATTCCATCCCGATCAGGTTTATTAGTCCCGGTAATCCTCTGCGGCTCTCCTCATTGATGTAAAAATCGCACTCAGGCTCTCCGGGTCTTTGTATTTTCGGCCTGATCCCCGCCATTTCGGGTGAAATATCATTCAATTTAAGGAAAGGAAGGAATTTCCTGGCTGACTTCCAGAAAGCTTCCTGCTTCGAGGGAGTAAGCCTGTAATCATAGACATTCGTTTCAAGGTATTTTACATCAGGTCCAAGCTTGACACTTCCCGCCATATCGACAGTAACATGAATGCCAATGCCTTCCATATTGTGATGAGGGACCGGATATACAAGCCTGTTGATCAGTTTGTTTTTCGGAGGATTTAACCTGAAGTACTCGCCTTTGCAGAATAGTATCCGCAGTCTCTCATCATCCACTCCGGCCATGTTGGCGATTTTGTCTGATGACAGTCCTGCTGCATTGATTACGATTCCGGATGTGAATGTGGTTTCTGTATTATCAGGGTTGCGTAATCCTATTTCATAACCTCCGGTAATATTCCTGACAGAAATTACCTCACTGCCATAAACTACCTGGCATCCGCTGATGATTGCATTAGTCTCATACCTTTTCATAAGGCTGTGGGAATCAACAATTCCTGTGGACGGGGAATAAAGAGCCTTCAGGGCAAAGACAGCCGGTTCGAGCTCAGAAACCTGATCCTTGTCATACATTAAAAGCTCCACTCCATTGAGGGCCGCAGTTTTTTGAATGCCGTCAATAACCCTGACCTCCTCATCTGTGGTAGCTACAATCAGTTTGCCGCAGTTTTTGAATGGCACATCATGATTTTTACAATATTCATACAACAGCTTCCTTCCTTCAACGCAGAACCTGGCTTTAAGACTATCCTTCCTGTAATATATCCCTGCATGAATGACCTCGCTATTCCTGCTGCTTGTCTCCTGCCCGAAAGTCGGGTGCTTCTCGACAAGGAATACATCCGGATATCGCTTTGATAATTCTTCAGCTATCGCCAGTCCTATCACACCTGCCCCGATTATAGTGATGCCTGCATCCATCTTATGTGCTTCATATATTAAGAAGCTAAAATTATGCGATTTTTTATTCTTTATTACCTGGTCGGATTTTTTATTTTAATTTAGCATAATATAAAGGTATCGAATTATTTATTTGATGAACCTGATTAAGGAACCCTTCACTGGCACAATGAAAAGCATGTTTTTTCCGGAAATACAACACCATGTGATGTGACACAGTTTCATGTTTACTCCGTAGAGTGTGCAATTGGAGGAGACTGGCCAAAGAATTCTGATGAAACGACCCTGTTTCCCGATACAGTTTTCGTTGATTATGTAAGAGTTTACCAGGAATCCGGCAGATAAACGGGTTGCTAAAATTCAAATTCTGCAATGATCTGAATTTTAATTGTACTCTAATGAATTGAAAATCAGGATTATGCTACCTGTGTATTACCGTGGCAGGAATTTGTTTAAGAAATATTAGATTTTCCGGATATTTTATTACTTTTATCTGATTGAGTTGACTTTAAAGGTCAAAGAATTACCCGGCAGTATGAAAAGAGCGTATTTATTTCTCTGCATTTTTTCCTTTGTACTTCTACTGAATGGTCAGCAGGTCACGGAAACAGACCGGAGCTATTTTGTTACCAGGGACAAGGGGGAACTTATGAAAAAGCTGACCGAACTGCCTTGTAGTATAAAAGCAGAAGATGGACTGCCGGTCGTACTCCAGAAACTCGATACTTACCTGGACAACTTTAATCCGGCGCCCGAATATGAGGATGATGTTTATGCTCTTGAAGCTAACCGGCAGGCCCTTAAAAGTGTAATGCAGGGAGGATATGGGATAGGATCAGTACTTATTGACCAGGATGGTAGAATAATTGCAGCAGCGCATAACAGTCAGATTCAGGAGCACCGGTCTGATCTTCATGCGGAGATGACTCTTCTTACAAAATTTGAAGAAAGTCATAAGGCAAAAAAATATATGAATATTTATATATATAAGCCCGGTCTTGTTGTGTTCAGTTCCGCTGAACCATGCCCGATGTGCTTTATCAGAATAAATACAACCGGAGCGGATACAAGATATTGTACTCCGGGACCTGATGACGGGATGGCAAGCCGTACCGATTTTCTTCCGCCTGCATGGAAAGAGATGGCCGAAAAGAGAAAGGTATCACTCGGCGACTGTTCCCCGGTTATGCAGAAGATTTCCCACCTGCTTTTCTATTCATATCTTCTCGATAACAGAGGCCCGAAAGAATAATTCAGAGATTTTCTTTAAAGGTTCAACTAAATAAAAAATCGGTTGTTGATATTTTACTTAGTTGTTCTGTCATGGATTTCTTCAAACCATATTTTAACGAGGCAAGATTTCTGAATAAATATATAATTGGTTCTCTTGCAGTGATTTTAATAAGTTATTCGGTCTATGCCTTTCTGAATGCAGATATTGTGGCCTGGCTTGGAAGTGAAGACAGTTTTTTTGAATGGCTTACGGCAATAAGCTTCCTGGTTGTTTCTGCGATCTTCGGCTTTCTGTTCCCGAAGCGGAGAAATGTGTTTTACCTTGTATTTTCAATAGCCTTCTTCATTGGTTTCGGGGAGGAGATATCCTGGGGACAAAGAGTCTTTGATTTCCGTACACCTGACTTGCTTCATGCTTATAATGTTCAGAAAGAATTTAACCTGCACAATCTTGAGTTACTTAACAGGGTAAAAATAGGCGGAGAAGCTAAATCGGGAATCTCCAGGTTGCTCGAGATCAACCTCCTGTTTAAGATATTTACAATAATCTTTGCCGTTCTGCTGCCACTCTCTGTCTATCACAGCAGAAAAATCTCCAGCCTGACAAGCAGAATTAAATTGCCCGTACCACCCGTTACGATTTCAGTTTTTTTTGTTCTTAACTGGCTCACATTTAAATTAATACTTGATTACTTCCTTCCTGAAGGGAAAATATTCCAGTATTATGATACTGACACTGAGATCTTTGAATTCGTGTCGGCCTTTATTATTCTCATTATAGCATTCTATTTTCTCAACAAGAGGCATCTGGTTGCACCCGGAAAAGATGTCAAGCAAGTTCTGGAAATGAGAGCCAGTGCTTCAGATAACAGGGTGACAAGCGCTGACAAGGTGTTATCAAGGGAACATGCAGATATAGGAGTTTAGTCCTTAAAGTCCTTAAAGTCTTGGGTCTGGGTCTTGGTGTCTTGGGGTCTTGGGGTCATGGCGTTTTTGGAATTTAGCTTATCTCCTGAAGGTATCTTTCAGCGTCGATTGCTGCCATACAACCCGAGCCGGCGGCGGTTACTGCCTGCCTGTAATGCGGATCCTGGACATCACCGGCGGCAAACACTCCCGGGATTTTTGTTTTTGTGGTACCGGGAATCGTCTTGATATAACCGACCTGGTCTGTTTCGAGAAAATCGTTGAAGATAAGAGAATTAGGTGTATGTCCGATGGCGAGGAAGAATCCGTCGATTTTAATCCTGACCTGTTCTTCCTGCGGGGTACCTTTCTTTCTTACGAGTAATGCGCCATCCACTCCGTTTTCGCCAAAGAGGTCAAGTGTTTCATGTTCCCACAGAATCTCAATATTTTTTGTATTCAGTACTTTTTCCTGCATGGCTTTTGATGCCCTGAGAACGTTCCTCCTGACAATCAGGTATACTATCCTGCATAGACCGGAGAGGTAAGTAGCTTCTTCGGCTGCAGTATCCCCGCCACCGACCACGGCAACGTCTTTTCCCCTGTAGAAGAAACCATCGCATGTTGCACAGGCAGATACTCCCATGCCGGCATACTTCGATTCAGCTTCAATCCCGAGATACTTGGCTGTGGCGCCTGTTGCGATTATAACGGCATCAGCTTCAACTGTTTTACCATCATCAAATATTACCTTATGCTTTTTACCGGAAAAATCGACTGAACTTGCGATTCCGAATCTGACGTCAGTTCCAAACCTTTCAGCCTGCTTCTTGAAATCCTCCATCATTATGGGGCCCTGCACACCCTCGGGATAACCCGGGTAATTGTCAACTTCTGTTGTGGTTGTGAGCTGACCACCCATCTGGAGCCCGGTATAAAGGACCGGCTTGAGGTTGGCTCTTGCAGCATAAATTGCAGCAGTATAACCGGCAGGGCCGGAACCGATGATGAGACACCGGATTTTTTCAATATTACCTGATTCGGCAGGATTCTGTATCTCTTTCTGGATCTGAAGAGGTTTGAATATGTCCATTTTGTTGCTTGATTGGAGCACAAATTTAAGAAAAAAGAGATAGCTGAAGAAATCTTAATGAAACCCAAAGTACACGAAAATCAACCTGCCACTCTCCAACCCCAGATAGATATTTTAAAATACTCCTGGGATATAAATTCTGCATGAAGCAGGAGATCCTTCAGTCGCAAACCAAAGTATATTCCTGGTTCTCTGAAGGATCAGACTGGTTTGCTCCTTCAGGATGACAATACTCTTAGTTGGGAGGGGAGTGAAGAGGCGCATTTTGATTCAATCCAACCCCGGGAACAATTTCTCTGCAAAATGCGCCTCTTCACTCCCCGGACTCCACCAAAAGCGCCTGTCATGCTGAACGCAGCGCAGCGAAGTGAAGCATCTTTTGCGATTGATTACCAATTATCTACAGAACTTGTCATTAGCAGAGTATATACAAGATATGCACTTCAGGCGAGATGACAAAACGTTGAGAACTCCACCTTAATGCCGAAAGACACAATTAAATAAAAATGATCATCATCATTCAAAGAAGGTTTTAATACTATTTCGATTATTTGTTTTAAAATACTCCTGGGATATAAATTCTGCATGAAGCAGGAGATCCTTCAGTCGCAAACCAAAGTATATTCCTGGTTCTCTGAAGGATCAGACTGGTTTGCTCCTTCAGGATGACAATACTCTTAGTTGGGAAGGGAGTGAAGAGGCGCATTTTGATTCAATCCAACCCCGGGAACAATTTCTCTGCAAAATGCGCCTCTTCACTCCCCGGACTCCACCAAAAGCGCCTGTCATGCTGAACGCAGCGCAGCGAAGTGAAGCATCTTTTGCGATTGATTACCAATTATCTACAGAACTTGTCATTAGCAACGCAGCGCAGCGAAGTGAAGCATCTTTTGCGATTGTGTACCAATTATCTACAGAACTTGTCATTAGCAAGGAGAAAACCGAAGCCTTCGGAGGTGTTCGACTGAAGAATCTTTTACTTTTGTATATTTTATTCAATACATTCGAAAACCTGCAGATCACCATTATTAACGGCAACTATAATGTACTGTTTGCCTGATATTTCAGCTTGTACTACCTTCCTTGCATCGCCTTTAACAATAAAACCACTTTCTGATGGAAACAGAGCCTTGAAACCATTGTTCCCGTCATTCAGCAGACACCATCCGTAACTGGCATCCTGGCGGCCATATACTGGTTTCATGGAGTAGTCATTTCCAACAAGGACTATATCTGTTTTTCCATCCTTGTTCAGATCAGCAGTCAGAATGTCCTGAACAGGAGAGAACTGGGCTTCAGCAGGAAGCCTGATCGTTTTAAAAGTTCCGTCTCCCTCATTGATAAACAGACAGCTTTCAAAGAGAACAGCATTCTTTTTCACAGCCTTGTTAATAGCTTTGCTGCCAAATATGTCCTTTGCTGTTTTTCCTGCAAAATCTGAATAGCTGCTGAATTTATTTTTTGTTCCGGTTATCTGGCTGTCTAACTGGTCAATTGATGCGACAGGGTAACTGACTCCATCCTGGTATGAACAGATCACCTGGTCGAGTGTGCCGTTATCATCGAAATCGTTAAGGTACATATCCAAAGGTTCTTTCACAGAAGCTCTGAGGATTGAATTTGTGCCGTGGTTTCCCCCGATAAGATCAGTATCGCCATCATTGTCGATATCACAGCTGTTGATGCAATTCCACCAGCCCGAAGTTTCTCCGAGACCCGCCTGACTGGTTTTGTCTGTAAAAAATCCTTCGTCATTATTAAGGACAGTTACTTTCATCCATTCACCAACCAGGATAAGATCTTCATCTTTATCCTGGTCATAATCGAGCCATAATGCATCGGTTACCATCCCGGTTTTTCTCAGGTTTTTCATTCTTCTGTCCGTGGCATCGCTGAAGTTGCCATTCCCGTCATTCTCAAGCAGCAACTGTTTAGGAGACAGGCCGTATGCAGCAGGTACGCTTCCCGAGCCGACGAATAAATCAATATCTCCATCATTGTCGAAATCACCAGGGGCAGCACAGGAACCATTAAATGTAGTGGATGGCAGCGTTCCGGCGCTCAGGGAAAGGTTTCCGCTTCCGTCATTTATCAGGAGCCTGTCAGCCAACAAAGTGTCGCCGAGGGACACTTCGGAACCTCCTCTTACGAGGTATAGATCAGTATCCTTGTCTCCGTCGGCATCGAAAAAAGCCGCATCGGTGGTTTCATAAAAGCGATCTTTAAGGAAGACCGGCAATTTTGTTTGAATAAAGGATGCATCGGGCTGCTGCAAAAAAAGCTCCGATGGCTGCCCTTTAGCGCTTCCGGCAAATATGTCCTGCAATCCGTCGCCATTTATATCTGCAATACTAAGAGCAGGTCCTTCAGCAAATAATGTGCGTGGAACAAGCAGCTCATGCTTAAACTCAAAAATATCTTCTATGTGCTTATAAGCCAATCCCTGCAGACCGGTCTTTGAAACTAGCCTTTTTAAAGAATTCGCTCCGGTGTTTTTGTATGCTGAATCATTCGCATTTCCGATATCAAGCAATAATCTTTCATTTGCCGTTACATTTCTTAATACCTGAACCGAGAGATCTGGCCAACGCACAATAACAGAGTCAATAGTGTTGGCTGAACCCAGGCCAAAATGCAAGCCTGCAGCACTTGCTGACATAAAACCTCTTGTTGGAAAATATTCAGTTACCTGTTCCTGATCATCATAAAATAATGTTACACGTGTTCCGATATCCATGGGAGTTCAACGCATTTCCTTTGAAGGTAATTGACAGGAAATGATTGCTGTTCAGCCCCGATGCATTATTTCTGTAGATATAAGCGGGCTCATTAATATTGTTCACAATAAGATCCAGGTCACCGTCATTGTCAAGATCGGCATATGCCGAGCCGTTCGAATAGGAGGGTGTATTGATTCCCCAATTTTCGGACATGTTTGTAAAAGTCAGGTCTCTGTTATTCTTATAAATGTAATTCACCAGGGGGTCGAGTGGCATCATATCATATAATACCTTATCGGGAGTGTTCTTATTATGTTCCGCCTCGAAGAAGTCATTTTTTGTAAGAAACCTGACATAATCGAGGTTATTCGATCTTCTGTAGATACCATTGGTTATGAAAAGATCTTTATATCCGTCATTGTCCACGTCACAGAATAATGGCGACCAGCTCCAGTCACTGGAATAAACGCCTGACAGCCTTCCGATCTCACTGAAAAGGCCGTTACCAAGATTAAGATGAAGAGTGTTACGGACAAACTGGTATCCATAACCATAATCCAGCTTGATGTGATAAACATCTTCATCGTCTTCCCCGCCTGATTGTTTTCGTGTTTTCGGATCTTCGGGAAGCATATCGAGTACAATGATGTCGAGCAGGCCGTCATTATTAAAATCACCGATATCGTTTCCCATCGAGGACCTGGATGTGTGTTGTATGTATTCCCTGAACCGGTCTGTAAAAGTCCCGTTGCCATTGTTTATATACAGGTAATCATCTTCATGAAAATCATTCGATATGTAGATATCAGGAAAGCCGTCATTATTTATATCGCTGGTATTGACTCCAAGTCCATAACCAATCTGGCTGTTGTAGATGCCGGCTTCTGTTGTTATGTTTTTAAAGAACCTTTTTCCGTTAACTTCATCATTCCTGTAGAGCCTGTCGCCGGCAAGAGAGTCATGATCGAACCTGAGGGATACGGGACCATAGCTCCGTGAAGTATGTACTGAATGGTTGAGCAGGTACATGTCAAGGTCTCCGTCAATATCATAGTCAAAAAAAGCAGCCTGTGTTGAAAAACCGGAAAAATCCAGGCCATAGTCGTGTGCTTCATCTCTGAATGTGAGATCACCCTGATTGATGAATAGCTGGTTTTTCCCATGTATTGCCTTATAGTTACCTACCTGGCAAACGTAGATGTCCAGGAAACCATCACCATTAACATCGGCCATTGTAACGCCGGTCTTCCAGTCGCCTGTGCCCTCAACGCCGGCCTTAGCGGTAATATCCTCGAACTCAAGATTTCCCCTGTTCAGGTAGAGTTTATTGGAATTCTGATTTGATGTGAAGTACAGATCAGTTAGACCATCATTGTTAATATCACCAGCGGCCACTCCTGCGCCGTTATTGAAATAGAGGTATTGTACCTGATTGAACTTTTCAGTCTCAGTGAGCTGGTTAAGAAAATCAATATTCGTTGACTCCGGGGGCAGGAGTGAGAACAGTTCGCCGTTTTCTTTTTCTTTCTCAGGGGCTGAACAGGAAAGTATAATTGTCAATAAGAGCAGAAAAGAAGCTGATAGTTTCATTCAGAGTCAATGTATATTAATTCATTACGTTGTCAAAAGACGGGGAGATGAGGCAATTCAAAATTAAGATTTATTAACTCAGTATGTCCTTTTTTATGAAATTCTTTTTATCTACCTTTTGTCGGGGAAAATCAAGTATTACGTTAAACCAAAAATGCCTATGAAGAAAAACTTCACTACCTGAACTAATTCATTGAAATGACGATATTTCGTCTGTATTATGCCAAGTTATCAGGAATGATAACCATAAAGTAATAATAACTTAAAAACTAACCTTAATGACAGTCAAAATTAGACATCTTGATTCATTACTATGTTATCTGAAAAAAATAGTAATGCTGACAATCGTTTTGCTTTTGTCAGGATCTGTTCAGCTTCTTGCTGAAGATCAGCAGAAAGCGATAAGCGGCCGTGTTATTGATGACAAAGGACAGCCAATAACAGGAGCGAACGTTCTTGAAAAAGGAACGACAAACGGCGTGATTTCAGATATTGATGGAAAATATACCATCAATGTTGCTTCAGGAAACTCCATTCTGGTGATTACCTTCGTTGGTTACACCTCGCAGGAGGTTACCGTAGGGGCTCAGACAACAGTTAATGTCACGCTTGCGGAGAGTGCCATCGGTCTCGATGAAATTGTTGTGGTAGGATATGGTACACAGCAGAAGAGAGCGGTATCGGGATCAGTTGCAAACGTCACTGAAAAAAGCTTTAACCAGGGTATTACAAGAACAGCTGCTGACTTTATCCAGGGTAAAGTCGCAGGTCTGACTATTACAACCTCAACAGGTGACGTTACGGAACAACAAAAAATGAGATTGAGGGGTACTTCATCCCTGACCGGCAGCAGCGAGCCTTTTGTTGTAATCGATGGAGTGCCCGGATTAAGCCTGAACTCTGTAGCTCCGCAGGATATAGAATCGATCAGCGTTCTGAAAGATGCATCAGCTGCTGCAATTTACGGTTCTCGTTCTGCCAGCGGGGTAATTCTTATTACCACCAAAAAAGGAACTCAAAACAAAACTACTGTAGATTATAATACTTACGCTGCAATTGATGTTGTCA
Source organism: uncultured Bacteroidota bacterium (assembly GCA_963744745.1). Classification (GTDB taxonomy): domain Bacteria; phylum Bacteroidota; class Bacteroidia; order Bacteroidales; family VadinHA17; genus LD21. The sequence continues at coordinate 631,429 of CAVUVD010000019.1, forward strand.
GCAACAAGCCAGATGTTCTGACAGCTGCCGAATACAGGCAATGGGCTTCAGAAAATAATGTCGATATAAGCGTTTTTGATAAAGGCGCAAATACAAGCTGGTTTGACGAGATCATGAGAACCGGATTCAGCCAGAATCACGATCTTTCTATTTCCGGTGCGGGTACAAACAACAGCTACAGGGTTTCTGTATCGTACCTTGATCAGGAGGGTGTTGTTATTGACAACAACCAGAAAAGAATAAATACCAGGTTTTCTGTAAACCAGAAAGCTTTGGACAATCATCTGGATCTCAGTATATCAGGTGGTTTGAACCAGAGGGATTACCAGAGAACCGATACCAGGAACTTCATCCTTGCATATAATGTGCTTCCGACGATTCCAGTTTATAATGCAGACGGAACGTACTGGGATTCAGACGAATATGATCAGGGTAACCCGGTTAGAATGATGAACCTGAATAAATATCCCAAGAAAAACAGCCAGTTATATGTCAATGGAAAAGCAACCCTTACGATAATACCTGGTTTAAATGCCGGTATCAACCTCTACAAGGAACGAGAGTCTTACGATGAAGGTAATTACACTGATTCAAGGACACGTTTCGGCAGAGCTGATAACGGAATTGCTTCGCGCAGATTCTGGACACGTGATAAAAATCTTCTTGAAGCAACTGTAAATTATGCAAAAAAATTCGGAATTCATGATGTAAACATTCTCGGAGGTTATTCCTATGAAGACTATCTGAATCAGGAAGCATTTGCACAGAACCGTTATTTTGTTACCAACATATTTGGTTTTAATAACCTGAATGCCGGAGAAAAACTTTTAGCAGGTGATGTAACCTCAACCGCTAACATGTATAAGCTTATCTCCTTTTTTGGAAGGGTGAATTATTCGCTTTATGACAAGTATATCTTCTCAGCAGCGTTGCGCCGCGATGGTTCATCCAAATTCGGAGCTAACAATAAATGGGGAACATTCCCATCCATATCAGCTGCATGGCGAATAATTGATGAATCATTCATGGAGAGATTTAAGGGTGTTCTGGATGAACTTAAATTGAGAGCCGGCTATGGTGTCTCCGGAAACCAGAGCGGTCTTGATCCTTATAAGTCCATGTCACTTTATGGCTCTTCAGGATTATATTATGATAACGGGGCATGGCATACATCGTACTCGGTTAACCAGAACCCTAATCCGGATCTCAAATGGGAAACTACTTCAATGTTCAACATTGGAGTTGATTTCAGTATATTCAATGCAAGACTCAGTGGTACAATTGAATATTATAATAAGCAAACTTCTGACTTGCTGTATGAATACCCGGTACCGGTACCGCCTTACATGTATTCGACAATGATGGCAAACGTGGGAGCAATGAGTAATAAAGGAATTGAGTTCACTCTGACAGGAGATGTCATCAGGAAAAATGATTTCAGATGGACTCTGTCTGTCAATGGTGCCCATAATGAAAATGAGATCACCAATCTGTCAAACACTGATTTTACCACTCCCGAAATAAAGGTTGGTAGCGCATGGGTAAGAGGTGGGTCAACAAATACAACTCATATAGTTAAGGAAGGCTACCAGGTGGGACAGTTCTATGGGCCGCAGTGCCTGGGCATCGATGAAACAGGTAAGTATATCCTTAATGATATGGTCGATGGTGTTCCAGGATCCACAGCTTCCGATTATACATTTATTGGGAAAGCCCAGCCTTTGCTTACATATGGTGTAAGCAGTAATTTCACTTACAAGGCATGGGATCTGACCGTGTTCGTCAGAGGCGTTTATGGCAATGATGTCCTGAATTTCTCAAAGATGTCATATGCCAACCTGCAATGGCTACCTGGTGCAAATGCTCTTAAGGATGGCTTGACTTTGGGTTTAAAACAGAGTCCTTACTACAACAGCTATTATATTGAAGACGGTTCATTTGCGAGACTTGACAACATGACTCTTTCATATTCCATTCTGCCCAAGAACCTTCTGGGGGTGAGCAGGATAAGAGTTTATGGAACAACTCACAACCTGTTAACTATAACCAAATATAAAGGAGTTGATCCTGAGGTGCCAATGGACGGACTTGATCCCGGAATTGAAGGAAGAGAGTATTACCCGAAATCAAGGACTTATATGTTGGGCATAAATGTGACCTTCTAACTTTAAAAATTGATTAATTATGAAAAAGTTAACACTATACTTTACATTAATAATGCTCCTGGGATTCCTGGCAGTGGGATGTACCAATCTCGATGAGGAAGTTTTTACCCAGATCCCAACGGATGCATATGGAACTAACGAAGCAGAGGTAAACTCACTTATAGCTCCTATTTATACCCGTCTAAGGGACTATAACTGTGTCGCAAGCCCTGCACCCAAAGAGAACTGCACTGACATGTCGGTTACACCAACGAGAAGGGGCGGTGACTGGTGGGATGGAGGAGCTTATAAAGATATGACACAGGGAAAATGGACTTTCAAAACATCTGCTGCAAAAAGAATATATAATGATAATTATAACAGGATAACGAATTTTAACCAGATCATTTATCTGATACAAAACAGCAAGGCGATTCCGGAAGCAGATAAGGAAAAATTCCTCTGCCAGGTGAGAGCAGCAAGGGCGATGAGATATATTGATCTTATCGATCTGTATGGTAATGTTCCTCTTGTTTATGATTTCACAATCACGGAGAAACCGGAAACAAGTTCAAGGGCAGACGTATATAATTGGACTCTGGCTGAGCTGAATGATATTAAAGATAAAATAAGGGCAGACGTTAGCGCGGCAAGTTATGGGAAATTCACTAAAGGAGCCGTACATTTCATGCTGGCCAAGATGTACCTTAACGCTCACATCTGGAATCCGGCCGGCGGTCAGAAATTCCAGGAATGCATTGAGCAATGTAATTTAATTATGGCCCTTCCGTATTCTCTTGAATTAAACTGGAAAGAGCAGTTCAGTGCAAATAACGAAAACTCGAAAGAGGCAATCCTGGTAGCAGTAAACAGCATTACCAGCTCATTCCCGGCACGTGGATATACATTGCATTATCTGGATCCGAAAGCACTTGGCCTGCCTGGTAGTGCAAATAACGGAATTTGTGCAATGCCCGGGTATGTCAAATCATTTGACACCGATGACAAACGCTATCTCGGAAGCTTCCTGATCGGTCCGATGACTGATCCTTCAACAGGACAAACCATTATCACGGCACATGGCAGGCCACTGATCCATACTGTCGATGTTACCATGAAATACTCCATGGATGCTGACGGATGGGGGCAGGTTGAACAGGAGGAAGGAGCACGATGCAATAAATGGGAATTTAAAAAAGGAGCAACTGCAATGGAGAATGACTGTGCTATCTACAGACTTGCAGATGTTTACCTTATGAAAGCCGAATGTCTTGTCAGACTCGGGCAGGATAATCCGGAGGCCACCAGATTGGTCAATGAGCTCAGGAAGAGAGCATTTGACCCTTCTCTTCATGCAACGAAACTAAAAACCAGCGTCACTCTTGATGATATTTATAAGGAACGCAGATTCGAGCTCGCATGGGAAAACTGGGGCAGACAGGATATGATTAGGTTTGAAACCTTCCTTAATCCAATACCAGGATGGAGACCAAACGCATTGCCAGCTGAGCGTCTGTTATTCCCAATCCCGGAAGAAGCCATGAATGCAAATCCGAAACTGAAACAAAATCCGGGATACTAATATCCAATGTACTGATCTAATTGATTTAAGAAAGAGCGCCCGCGGAGGGCGCTCTTTTTCTTTGGATTCTTCTTAAGTATAAAGCAGGACAATCTGCCGTATAAAATTAAAAAAGGGCTTTTAAGCCCTTTGTCGGGGTGATCTGACTCGAACAGACGACCCCTTGCACCCCATGCAAGTGCGCTAGCCAACTGCGCCACACCCCGAAACGGTGGCAAATGTAATACAAAAAATCGTCTTTCCCATGACCGGGAAGAAGATATTTGCCATCATGACACATGTGTATTATTCTTTTGAATCTTTAAGCAACTTGATCTGCTTCATCAGTTGTTCAATCGTTTCACGCTGCTGGTCAATAAGAGCCGACTGCTGCTGTATGATCTTTTCCCTCATATCTTCATTTGGCTTTTCATTCTGCATATAGCCCTCCTGATCCTCTGCAAGTGAATCACCTATCAGAGGAAATTCTGCAGGCAACTCCCCGTTCAGAAGCCAGTTCTCATTAATCTGTGGATATCTTTTTTTAATCCGCGAAAGGAGGTTCATGGAGATCAGTTTGTATCCCCATATCACTTCATTTATACTTGAGGAAGAAACGCCTATTGCTTTTGCGAATGCACTCCGGGACTTGAAATCCTTTGAGACAAAGAAATCCTGGAGCCTTTTGCCCTGGCCGGTCTTAAGTATTTCCTGACTAGCTGTTCTGGATTTTTTATTCGTTTTTTTCATGTATTTTATTTGTCCAGATCAGTTTTATTTGAAAAGAATTCGCTATATTCGCTTTAATCGCTGTGTATTTGTAATACATTACTACAAAATAAGCAAAAAAATGAATCGCCCAAACACTACCAGGAGACTAAAATCCGGGAGGCGTGGATTCGAGGAAGCATTCCGGAGCATTCCGAAAAACAAGATTCTTTATGTGCGAAAGGAAATTATGACAAGGCTGAACTGGTCGGTATCACTTTTTTATTACAAGAAGAGGGGCGATACACCGTTATGGGAGTCTGAAATTCCTGTTATAGAGGAAATCTTTTCATTGTTCAAAATAGATCCCTGGACAGGAGAAATAAAATAACTTAATAGTTCTGATATGGAGAATGAAAAAATTATCAAAAAGCTTGTTGAGGAAATTAAGAAGCTGGAGAACAAAAACAAGATTTTGAAGAGATATCTTCATATACTTGTCTCCGAACCTGCTAGTTTTTCGGCAGAAAGGATAAGATATGTTAACGGGAAAAAAACAAATGACTCTATTATACAGTTGAACTGAGATTGCCAACATAACCTGTAAAGAATTGTTTATCTTCGTGTAAAACATGGCATGAAGACATTCAAAAAGACATTCAGGGTCAATACTGAGCCTTCAGATGTGTATGCAGCGCTCACAAATCCTTATACAATCGAATTATGGTCAGGTTATCCGGCTGTGATGAGCGCTGAACCGGGAAATGAGTTTTCACTGTGGGATGGAGATATAACGGGCAGGAACATCGAATTTGTGCCCGACAGGAAAGTTGTTCAGGAATGGTATTTCGGTGAGCAGGAAGAGAAATCAATTGTTACGATTATGATTGTTCCTGAAAGGGGCGAATCGGTTGTAACTGTGGAGCATACAAATATTCCGGATGATGATTTCAATGATATTGCCGAAGGCTGGAGGGAGTATTATATGGGAGCAATCATAAGCTTTTTCAATCCTAATTTTTAGGTTGATCACGAACAGCCGTCACCTTTGAATATCGAGAGTATATCCTCACTGCAGGCAAGGATCAGTGTCCCCACCCCTTTGAAGCTTAGAGTTTTTGAATGTGCCTGGATGTCCTTGTTCCATTCGGGAATCCATGACAGAATATGTTTCCTGATAAATCTCCTGATTTCATTTCCCATTTCTCTCTTGCATGCCTCATCTTCGAATTCGAGGTACTTCTCGATCATAATGGTAAGAAAGAGTATTTCAATTCCCAGGTGATCGTCGTTTATCTTTTCCTTGAATTTTGATTCCCATCCGTACGACCTGTAAAATTCTGTCACAGATTCAGCTTTTTGACCCGGAGGTGTGTGATTTTTGTAGATCGATTCGAATGCCGGGGCCAGGGCCCTGTCCCTTCCCGTGAACAACCTGAGATAATCTTCATGCAATGATCTCCCTGAGAAATCCGGGTTGCTACATGAATCCCTCAGCTGCGAAGCGGCTTTAATGAAATTCGGGTTAGTGCTCGAAACAGGAAGATTCCTAAGAATGCCTTTTGTCCAGAAATCGGTTATACATTCCTCATTGGGTTCAAACATAATCATGCTTCCTGCAAAATACAGAAGCATATTATAACCCTTCAATACATTATTCTGGTTGTCAGCGTTCATTTGTTTAGTTCAAGTCAGGCAAAAACCGAATTATCATTTCAGTTTGATGAATATAACCGTTTTCATGCAGTTTTTGTTCGAAATCAAATAGCAAGAGCTGCAACACGAATTGCAGCTCTGCCTGATAAATCAAAGGTTATTAGTTAGTTATCTTGGGAATTCGGCAATCTTATCGGGATAAACATTATTATCGACCTTCCTTTTAATCTCACTGAAAGTTTTCACTGTGTACTCAACATCCTCAAGTGAATGTGCTGCGGTCGGAATAATACGGAGCATTACAACATCTTTTGGAACTACAGGGTAAACAACCACCGAGCAGAATAAATTGAAATTCTCCCTCAGATCATAAATCATTTGCGTGGCCTGGTTGACACCACTTTTAATGAACACAGGCGTAACCGGTGATTCTGTCTTGCCAAGATCGAGACCTGCTTCCCTGAATCCTTTCTGAAGCGCTCGCACGATGACCCATAATTTATCTTTTTGCTCCGGGTGAGCTTTTATGAACTCCAGCCTCTTGATGGCGCCAAGTGTCATTGCCATCGGAAGAGATTTGGCATAAATCTGGGAACGAAGATTGTATTTTAAGTAGTTGATAACATCCTTTGTGCTGGCGACAAATCCGCCGATGCCTGCCATTGATTTGGCAAACGTTGCGAAATATACATCTATGGCATCCTGGACACCAAAATGTTCGCCGGTTCCGGCTCCTGTTTTGCCCATTGTTCCGAAACCATGTGCATCATCGACGAGGAGCCTGAAATTGTATTTCTTCTTAAGTGCAGCGATCTTGTCGAGTTTTCCCAGGTCGCCAGCCATACCAAATACTCCTTCTGTAATGACGAGAATTCCACCGCCTGTCTCTTCGGTAAGTTTAGTTGCCCTCTGAAGCTGTTTCTCACAGTTTTCAATATCGTTATGAGGGAATACGAACCTTTTACCCATGTGTAGCCTCAACCCGTCCATGATACAGGCATGTGATTCCGAATCATATACGATCACATCGTGCCTGTCGACAAGAGCATCAATAATTGATATCATTCCCTGGTAGCCGAAGTTGAGAAGATATGCATCCTCTTTCCCGACGAACTGGGCTGCAAGAGCTTCAAACTGCTCATGTATTGTTGTATGTCCCGACATCATTCTTGCACCCATTGGATATGCAAGACCATATTTTGCTGCATATTCAGCATCCGCTTTCCGGATCTCCGGATGGTTAGCCAGACCCAGATAGTTATTCAGACTCCATGTAAGCACTTCCTTACCGCGGAACATCATCCGTGGGAGCAATTTCACCTTCCAGCTTTGGAAACATGAAATATCCCTGGCCAGCAATCGGCATACTGACCTAAAGCTCCTCTGTTCCTGCTAATCTTTTCAAATATATCCATGGTTATACCCCTTTATTAAAATTTTGATCCAAAATTAGATATTAAGAATATCAGTGTAATACCTATTTATACGTATTTATGTTAAATACAGACATAAGCTTGTCTGATCCGAGATCCTAAATGACATCGCCGCTTAGACTCTGATCTGACAGAGACATGAGACATAAGACACTGAATTGACACCAAGACACAATAATAAACCCAATTTCTTCCGTTTTATGTTCTGAATGTAAATTTTTTATGTAATTTTGCGAATCATTTTTATGAGGTTCAGATTATATATAGTACTCGTTCTAGCTCTCCTTGTTAGCTCATGCGGTGAATATGAAAAACTGCTGAAAAGCACGGATTATGACCTTAAGAAAGCTAAGGCAAAGGAGTATTATGACGCCGGCCAGTATATAAAATCATCCGAGATTATTATCACAGATTCTGCCGCGTTTCAGGGCGAGTGCAGAGGCTGAGGAGCTAAACTGGATGAATGCCATGAGCTACTATGGTATGAAGGACTACTATACTGCAAGCAAGTATTTCAAACAGTTCATTGAGCAATTCCCTTTTGGAAAACATGCTGAAGAAGCTAATTTCCTGGCAGCCTTCTGTGACTATAAGATTTCCCCGAGGCCAGCGCTCGACCAGGAAAATACCAGAAATTCAATTGAAGGATTCAGTCTTTTTATAAGCAGGTTCCCGAACAGCCCAAGGGTTGAAGAAAGTAAGACTTATATCAAAGAGCTTGAAGAGAAACTTGTTGAGAAATCATATCTGAGCGCAAGGCTTTATTACGACAGGAAAGATTATAAAGCCTCTGTTGTTGCCCTGAACAAAGCTCTTAAGGAATATTCCGACACAAAGTACAGGGAAGAGATGATGTTCCTGAAACTCAATTCATTGTACATGTATGCCTTCAATAGTTTCCCGGCGAAACAGAGGGAAAGATACCAGGATACTCTTGATGATTATTATTCATTCATGGAAGAGTTTCCGAAGAGCGAGTTTTCTAAAGAGGTTGACGGCATCTACGAAAAAACAAATAAATATCTGAAATCAGTCACCAGAAGCACTCCTGATCAGCAGGTCGGGATAAATAATTAATAATTAATATGGATTACAGGAAATCAATCGCGCCCGTAACAACTGTAACAAGAAACCTCGATGTGCTGACTAAAGGTACCGGAAACATCTATGAAACAGTTATAGTCGTTGCAAGGAGGGCAAACCAGATATCGGTCGAGATGAAGCAGGAGCTTAATAAGAAGCTTGAGGAATTCGCTTCATATAACGACAATCTTGAGGAAGTATTCGAGAACCGCGAACAGATCGAGATATCCAAGTTTTATGAGCGGCTTCCGAAACCGACACTCATAGCTCTTCAGGAACTTGAGGAAGGTAAAGATCTTCCACAGGAATCCTGATAGTTGACAGACAACAGAAGTAATCACTGTTTAAATGCTGAAAGGCAAAAAAATACTTATCGGCGTAACCGGAGGTATTGCAGCTTACAAAACTGCCAATATCGTCCGGTTGCTTGTTAAAGATGGTGCAGAGGTCAGGGTAATCATGACCGCATCATGCAAAGGAATTCATTACACCTCTTACCCTCTCAACCTTATCAAGAAACCCTGTTCTTTCTGAATTTTTCGATCCAGTCAAGTGGAGACTGGAACAGCCATGTCGATCTTGGATTATGGGCCGATATCTTCCTTATTGCCCCGGCAACAGCAAACTCCGTTGCAAAGATGGCCAATGGCATTGCTGATAATCTTCTGCTTACTACATATCTTTCTGCAAGATGCCCTGTTTTCATTGCCCCTTCCATGGACATTGACATGCTGAAGCATCCGGCAACTACAATAAATATTGAGACTTTAAGGGCATTCGGGAATACTATCCTTGAGCCTGCAACCGGGGAGCTTGCAAGCGGGCTGTCAGGAAAAGGACGGATGGCCGAACCCGAAGACATAATAAAGGAAATCGAAAGTTTCCTTTCAAAAAAAAAATCCACAAACCGCTTGAAGGGAAAAAAATCCTCGTAAATGCGGGTCCCACACGGGAGTCTCTCGATCCTGTCCGTTTCATAAGTAACTATTCTACAGGCAAAATGGGCATTGCAATTGCTGATATAGCTGCTTCTTATGGTGCAGAAGTTGATCTCGTGCTTGGCCCTGTGAGTATTCTGCCTGAAGAAGGATCTGTGATTGTAACAAATGTTACAACTGCCCGGGAAATGGCTGAAGAGTGCAAGGTCGAGATTTGCCAATTGCGACATTGCAATCCTTTCAGCAGCGGTTGCTGATTTTACCCCTGAGACAATTCATCCTGAAAAAATTAAAAAGAATGGGAATGAATTGATCCTTAAGCTTAAAGCCCACTACAGATATAGCAGCTGAGCTCGGCAGATCAAAAAAGAGAAACCAGTTTATTGCAGGTTTTGCTCTTGAAACTTCAGAGGGGGTTGAAGAAGCGAAGCAAAAGCTTGTCAGCAAAAACATGGACATAATAATACTGAATACACTGAAAGAAAAAGGAGCCGGATTCGGTCACGATACAAACAGGATTACTATAATTGACAGAAACAATAATATTGATAAATTTGAGTTGAAAACAAAGAGGAAGTCGCAAAGGATATTCTGGACAAGATTATTTCAATGATCAGATAAATATCATGAAGAGTATTAAATCCAGCCTTTTTATTCTTTTGTTCATGATGCCTGCAGTTGTTGTGGTCGCAGGAGCTGAATTGTAATGTTCAGATATCAGCCCAGCGTATCCAGGGCTCCAACCGGCAGGTCTTCGAGACCATGCAGAGAGACATTTATGAATTCATGAACAATACTGTCTGGACCAATCATGTATTCAGCTATGCCGAAAGGATCGACTGCAATATACTGATCACCCTTAATGACCAGATTTCATCGGATGAATTCAACGGTACAATACAGGTTCAGCTCAGAAGGCCGGTATTTAATACAACTTACAATTCAACAATGCTGAATTTTGTCGATAATAGCTTCAGATTCAGGTATGTTGAATTCCAGCCTCTGGAATTTGATCCGGGCGCTCACAGGTCAAATCTTGTTTCAGTACTGGCTTATTACGCCTATATTATAATCGGTTTTGATTACGATTCTTTCTCTCCGCTCGGGGGTACGGAATTTTACAGAGTGGCAGAGAAAATTGTCAATAATGCCCAGAATGCTCCCGAGCCAGGGTGGAAACCCTACGATTCATCGAGGAACCGTAACAGGTACTGGCTTGTAAAAAATATTCTTGATAAGGAATATGAACCTGTAAGACAGTTTATTTATGAATATGATATAAATGGACTCGACAGGATGGAATCGAGGGTGGCTGAAGCCAGGACCAGCATGGTTGAGAGTCTGAAGCTTGTTCAGGATGTATACAGGCGTAAACCGGATCCTTTTATGTATTATGTCCAGTTGGTACTGGAGGCAAAGTCGGATGAATTTGTAAATATCTTTTCCGAGGCTTTCCCTGAAGAAAAGAGCCGTGTCGTCCAGATTCTCACCGAAATCGATCCTGCCAACAAGGAAAAATATGAAGCTATTGCTTCAGCTAATTAATTACTGTCACTGGTATGCTGCTGAAACTGTCGGTCCGGAATTATGCCCTCATCAGGGAGCTCGATATTGAACTGGAGAACGGTCTTACAATTATAACAGGGGAGACAGGAGCAGGCAAATCAATTCTCCTTGGAGCCCTGTCACTGATACTGGGCACACGCGCCGATACTGCTGTTCTTCTTGATAAAAATGAAAAATGTATTGTTGAAGGCACATTCAGGATCGATGAATATGATCTCAAAGGTTTTTTCGATACAAACGGCCTCGATTACGAAAGCATCAGCATACTCAGGAGGGAAATAAATCCTGCCGGGAAATCAAGAGCCTTCATCAACGATACGCCGGTCACAATCAATCTTCTCAAGGAGATTGGTGACAGGCTTATTGATATACACTCACAGCATCAGACACTGATGCTTAACGATAACTCTTTTCAGCTGAATCTTATAGATTCTTTTGCCGGCACATCTGTCCGGAAAACAGAGTACAGGAGAGTCTATAACGGTTATCTTAAGCTCAGGAAAGAGTTCAGCCAGGCCAGCGAAATTGCAGCCAAAAACAAGGCGGATCTTGAGTATTATAAATTTCAGCTAAACCAGCTCGACGATGCTAAGCTGAAAGATGGAGAACAGGCGGAGCTCGAAACGGAGCAGGAGATGCTTGAACATGCCGAGTGAGATCAGACTCGCATTGTGTGAGTCTGCTGACTTGTTTACCCGGGAAGGTGAATCGGTGCTCTCAATGCTTCGTGAGATAAAATCCAACCTGGCTAAAATAAGATCTTTTCTGCCCGAAGGAGAAGCCCTTCTGAGCAGGGCAGAATCTTCAATTATCGAACTCGATGACCTTGCATCAGAGATTGACAGATTGTCTTCAAAAATCGAATCTGATCCTGAAAGGCTCGCTTTCGTAAATGAACGTCTCGATACTATCTATTCACTCATGCAGAAACATCGTGTAAGTGATGTAGAAGAGCTTATAACTAAACGGGAGGAGATCAGGAATCTTGTTAGATTCGATAATAACCTCTGATGAAAGGCTTTCAGAGATTGAGAGACTGCTTTCAGACAGAATTGAATTCCCTCAAAAAGCTTGCTGATGAAATATCAGAAAAGCGAAATGAAGTATTGCCAGAAATTGAGAATAAAGTAACAGAGTTGCTGAAACAGCTCGGGATGCCAAATGCCAGGTTCCGGATTACCCTGAACAGGGCTCCTGATTTCACATCATCGGGAATTGACAGTGCAGATTTCCTTTTTTCAGCCAATAAGCAGATCACACCTGAGAATCTGGCAAAAATTGCATCGGGTGGTGAGCTTTCAAGAGTGATGTTAAGCCTAAAATCCTTGCTCACAAAATATAACAATCTGCCAACAATAATTTTCGACGAGATTGATTCGGGTGTTTCGGGAGAAGTGGCTGACAAAGTCGGGCAGATTCTCTCAGGATATGGGAAAATACATGCAGGTAGTCAATATCACACATCTTCCACAGGTCGCATCAAGGGGAACAAAGCATTATCATGTTTACAAGGATGACGGAAAAGATTCAACTTTTACCAGAGTAAAATTGTTAACTCCCGGGGAGAGGATAATGGAGGTTGCAAAACTCCTCAGCGGGAGCGAGGTAACAGATGCAGCTATCCGGAATGCAAAAGAGCTTCTTGAGGCAGGTCTCAGCTAATTATTGTTTAACACAATCCAAAATGAAAAGTACACTATTAAAGGGGAAAAAAGGAATAATCTTCGGCGCTCTTAATGAGAAATCAATAGCCTGGCAGGTTGCTCTCAAGGCATTTGAGCACGGAGCTGAGCTGATACTCACAAACTCACCTGTGGCCATGCGGCTTGGCACAATAAGCGAACTGGCTAAAATCACGGGGAGCAGAGTTATTCCTGCTGATGCTACTAAAATGGAAGAAATTGATAACCTGATAATCGAGAGCATGAAGGTGTTCGGCGGGCAATTCGATTTTATTCTTCACTCCATCGGAATGTCGCCAAACGTGAGAAAAGATATACCGTATGAGCAGACCAATTATGAAAACATGCTGAAAACATTTGATATTTCAGCCCTGAGTTTTCACCGTGTGCTTCAGACTGCCTACAAGTATGATGCGATAAAAGAGTGGGGATCCGTTGTTGCTCTTTCGTATGTTGCAGCTCAACGAACTTTGTCGGGTTATAATGATATGGGCGATGCCAAAGCTCTCCTTGAATCGATTGCAAGGAGCTTCGGATACATCTTTGGCCGTGACAGGAAGGTGAGAATCAATACGGTTTCACAGTCTCCGACAGCAACCACAGCAGGCAGCGGGATCCATGGTTTTGATTCACTCATCGATTTCTCCGAACGAATGTCGCCGCTTGGTAATGCTTCAGCCGAAGACTGCGCAGATTACTGTGTCACATTATTTTCGGATCTCACCAGGAAAGTCACAATGCAGAACCTCTTCCACGATGGCGGCTTTTCAAGCATGGGTATGAGCCTGAAAGCGATTGAGCAGTACAGGAAGAGTTTTGAGGATTGTGAGTAGGTTTCAGGTTCGGTAATCGGTAATCGGTAATCGGTAATTTTTTTACCGTGAACCGTGTACCGTGTACCCTGCACCGTAAGTATAAAAACCTATTTTCAAATCCCATAGTCGCTGAATCGTACCTTTGTTTATATCTTTGATATGAACTAATCCGGGTACTATGTTCAAGATTGTTGTTCTCGTAGTATTCTACCTGTTTTTTCCGGTAGTTATTATCTGGTTGTGCAAAAGATGGTCTTTGTTAAGCAAGATAGGAACCATCGGCGTTGCATATCTTACAGGTCTTATAATAGGAAGTACCGGGATTCTGCCAGAGGGCAGTCCACAGTATGAGCTTGCTCTGTCAGGAAGAACTTCAATTCCATCGAATGAAATAACAACACTCATTGATAATGGTACCATTGTATCGGATGATGCGTATGTAAACCAGATAGCGGCAGTGCAGGAATACATACCCAGTATTGCTGTTATTGTTGCATTTCCACTCCTCCTGTTTTCTCTTAACCTTCGCAGATGGCTTAAGCTTGCTTCAAAAGGTTTTCTTTCAATTGTACTTGGTCTCATTGCGGGTCTCGTTATGGTAACAGCCGGTTTCTTCATCTGGAAGGATTCATTCCCTGAAAGCTGGAAGCTTGCGGGTATGTTTGAGGGAATGTACACGGGAGGCACACCAAATTTTGTTGCGATACAGGTTGCACTGAAAGTAGATCCGACATTGTTTGTGATTGCAACAACTTACGATATCGTCGTTGGAGCAGTGCTTGTTTTGTTTTTTATTACGATAGCGCCGCGCATTTTCACCATGATTCTTCCGGCATCAGCCGGCGTTGATCCTGCACTGAAAGTTGATAAGGACATTACCAAAGAGACTTCAAATCCTGATGATTTCAGCGGGATGCTGGAAAAAAGAAGGATAATGCCGCTTATCAGGGCTTTGGGTGTAGCAGTAATTATTGTAGCAATGTCAGGAGGACTGGCTTTTATTATTCAGAAAGTCTTTCCGCAGATAAACTTTAATGCCGTTATCATCCTTTGCACAACCGTTCTCGGGATAATCGCTTCAAAGGTGAAATGGATCAACAGCATCGATAAATCATTTCAGCTCGGTATGTACCTTATTCTTGTATTCGCACTCACTGTCTCTTCTATGGCCGATCTTGAAAAGATGATGAAGATCGAGCTTAAGAGCCTGATCATGTTCATCACCTGGTGTTATTTCGGATCACTCATCCTGCATCTGATACTTGCAAAAATCTTCCGTATAGACTCTGATAATTTTATAATTACTTCAACAGCCCTTATATTCTCACCGCCTTTTGTGCCCCTGGTTGCAAAATCGCTTAAAAACAAGGATGTAATTGTAACAGGAATAACCGGAGGTATTATAGGACTAATGCTGGGAAATCTGATCGGGATACCACTTGCATATTTCCTCCAGGGATTTTAAGTAGAGTATATATTAATATTTATATTAAATCCAATATTATAATTAAACCGCAGGGAGCGCAGATTAAAGAAGGATGTCTCAAAATCCATTTTTAACCGCAAAGGTCGCAAAGAATTCCGCAAAGATCGCAAAGATTTAATTTCAGTATTTTAACTTTGCGTTCTTTGCGTCAACTTTGCGTGCTTTGCGGTTAATGAATTTTGTATTTTTTATTTCCTCACTTCCTTGCGAAATCTGCGGTTAAATAGATACAATACAATTTAGAGAAAACCTGATTCAGAACAGGTAGTTCAGCCCTATTGCAAATCCTATATTTCCATCCTGCTCATCAAGCGCTTTACCTATATCGACTGCGATAACGAAATTCTCATTCAGAACCGGCATGATGCTTATTCCGGCGCTCTGATGGAATTTTTCAGCTCCCGGATTAAAGTATCGATTGAAGGATTCGTTTCCTAACCAACTTTCAGAACCGTCAAAAAAACTTTCAAGATCGCCAGGCATATCAATCTGATCGGTAATCAACCCGAGATCATAAAATGCATTCAGTCCTATGTAGATGTTCTGGTTGAAAACAACAAAACGGACAGGTTTCCAGCGAAATTCAAAATTGCCGAATGCAAAACCGTCACCGATAACCCTGTTACGTAAAACACCCCTGAGACTGCTGAAACCACCAAGCCCTTCACTCGTTGCACCTGTAAGAAGAGAAGTAATGAGCTGCGACTGGTAGAAGAATGGCGAGTGTCCGCCAATTGTAGTCTGGTAACCGAGCCTGTAGACAAATGCAAGATCTTCCGGGATCAAGGTGAAATACTGCCTGTGCGTTGCGTAGAATTTTGCAAACGACCAGTCATTCCCCATAAAACCGGGAGCTACTTCAATCCCGGCTTCTGTCCAGAGACCTTTCATCGGATTGGGACGGTTATCACGGCTATCCCATGCAATTCCGGCTTTCAGGGTATTAACCCATCCTCCCGATGCTTCATCCTGTGGGATTATATTGAGCATCTGATATCTTTCAAAAAGGCCCGGTTGATCCTGAACAGAAGGCAACTTTTCATCCTTTCCTTTATTAAGCTTCTCAATATCAACAGAGCCAATGTCAAAGTTCTGAAAAGCAAAGCCGGCGCTCCATTTCAGATGCTCACCTGACAGTTTGCCGTCAAAATCACTTTTAAACCTGAACTGGTTTCTTTCAAAACGATAGAACATCCTGGTTCTGTATTCCGGATCTTCCTCATCCATCCAGGCTTTATTAAAGACACTCTCATAACCGTTAAAACCGTAAAAATGATTTGCCTGGTCGGGCAGGTAGCTCAGGTCGCTTGTGAAATGCACTCCCGGGATGATATGAAACGATTCAAACATGAACCTGTATATTCCGCTTCCCTTGGTGTAACGCGATACTTCCATATAGGTTCTGTCGATATAATCGGGAGCTTTGCTGCCATCGCCGTAATTGTGAAGCTCGAACAGGGCCCCATACTGGAAGCCAAGGTCGGAATCGAAAGAAACTGCCGGTAATGCGCCGCCAAATCTCCATCCTGTCTTCACTTTTTTTTCCTGTGCGGATATCTCAAATACTGTTGCCAGTATCAGCAGCAACAAGAGCGTCTTTTTCATTGTTTCAGGTTTTGGTTCAGGGAGTTAAAGATAAAGAAAAAAGGATATTACCAACAGGAAACTGATTATTTGCTAACTTCGGACTATCAATATAAGATTAAATGCTTAGAGGTTTAATAATAAAGAATATAAGAGGCCTGGTACAGGTTGAAACCAATCCTCAGATAAGAGTTTCAGGAAAGGCAATGTCGGATATCAATTCAATAAATAATGCTTTTCTGATTATTAAGGATGGTCTTATAGATTCATTCGGAAGGATGGATGACCTTCTTCCAGCCTCAACAGAAGGTCTGAGTGTTTTTGATGCATCGGGAAGATTAGTCTTCCCTTCATTCTGCGATCCGCACACCCATCTTGTTTATGCGGGCAGCAGGGAGAAGGAATTCACTGATAAGATTAAAGGATTATCCTATGAAGAGATAGCCAGGCGCGGAGGAGGAATCCTGAATTCAGCGAAGCTGATTCATGAAACTTCAGAAGATGAGCTATTTCGGCAATCGATTGTAAGAGTCAATGAGATCATTTCCCAGGGAACGGGGGCAGTTGAGATCAAAAGCGGATACGGACTTAATACCGAAGATGAACTCAAGATGCTGAGGGTAATAAAGCGGATAAAGGACAGTTCTCAACTGGAGGTTAAATCTACTTTCCTTGGAGCACATGCAGTTCCGATTCAGTTCAGGAATAATCACCGGGAATATGTTGAGATGGTTATCAATGAGATGATCCCGGTTGTTGCTGCTGAGGAGCTTGCCGATTATATCGACGTCTTTTGTGATGATGGTTTTTTTTCTGTTGATGATACAGAAAGAATATTAATGGCAGGCCTGAAGTTCGGTCTTATCCCCAAGATTCATGCAAATGAACTTGGATTCAGCGGTGGAGTTCAGGCAGGGGTGAAATACGGCGCCCTCTCTGTGGATCACCTGGAACGCAGCGGGGAATCTGAAATAGAATCACTTCTGAACAGCGATACAATGCCGACGTTATTGCCGGGCTGCGCTTTCTTCCTGGGCTTACCCGATCCTCCGGTAAGAAAAATGATCGATGCAGGATCTGCCGGTGGCGCTTGCATCTGATTACAATCCCGGGACATCACCTTCAGGAAACATGAAGCTCGTAATGTCTCTTGCATGTATAAGATGGAAAATGTCACCGGAAGAAGCACTGAATGCAGTAACAATTAACTCTGCTTATGCAATGGGTCTGTCGGAAACACATGGTTCCATTGCTGTTGGTAAGGTTGCTAATTTATTTATCACCAAAGAGATATCATCTTATGAATTCCTGCCGTATGCTTTCGGGAGCGAACTGGTGGAGACTGTGATATTAAAAGGAGAAATAATCAACCCCCCTGAGTCCCCCCTGGAAGGGGGGAAATGACAGGATAGAAGATGTTTTGTTTTATTGACATAAAATCAGATCACGAATTGTGTCCCCCTTGCAGGTGGACGACCGGGGGTTCAGATAATCTATTTATATCGCGAATTGTGTCCCCCTGCCAGGGGGACCACAGGGGGTTCTAACATCAGAGAGAATAACTAACCAGAAAAACATTAAGTATGACCAGGAGAATAATTGAATGCGTGCCTAATTTCAGCGAAGGGCGGGATATGGTAATAATTAACCATATTACAGATGTGATCAAATCAGTTGAAGGTGTGAAATTACTGGATGTTGATCCCGGTAAGGACACCAACCGGACGGTAGTCACATTTGTCGGGGATCCTGAATCGGTTTCTGAGGCCGCATTCAGGGCAGTCCGGAAGGCTGGAGAGCTGATAGACATGTCGAAGCACAAGGGCGCACATCCGAGAATGGGTGCAACCGATGTATTACCGTTCATCCCGGTTTCGGGTATAACAATGGAAGAAACAGCAGTATTTGCCCGAAGAGTAGGAGAGAGGATAGGCAAAGAGCTGGGGATTCCTGTTTATTGTTACGAAAATGCGGCATTCAGTGAAGAAAGGCGGAATCTTGCAAACTGCAGGGCAGGGGAATATGAAGGACTTCCGAAAAAACTATCTGACCCGAAATGGAAGCCCGATTTTGGCCCGACATCGCATAATATACGGTCGGGAGCAACCGCTGTTGGCGCCCGTGACTTTCTTGTAGCTTATAATGTGAATCTGAATACCACTTCCACCAGGCGTGCCAATGCAATAGCATTCGATGTCAGGGAGAAGGGACGGACAACAAAAAATGACAAGGGTGAAAGTGTGACAATTCCGGGAACTCTCAAATCTGTAAAGGCAATCGGATGGTTCATAAAAGAATATGGAATAGCCCAGATATCAATGAACCTGACAAATATATCGGTAACCCCTGTTCATGTCGCCTTTGATGAAGTCGTAAAAAAGGCAGATGCAAGGGGTGTCAGGGTAACAGGTTCCGAGCTGGTAGGGCTAATACCTTTAAAGGCTATGCTCGATGCGGGCAGGTATTTCCTTGAAAAGCAGCAAAGATCCGCCGGTGTTCCTGATGAAGAGCTTATAAATATAGCAGTAAGATCACTTGGATTGAATGATATTCATCCTTTCAGAGCAGAGGAGAAGATAATTGAATATGTTATTGACCGGGATAACAGGAATGGAAGACTTATTGATCTTAATCTTAAACAGTACATGGAAATTACAGCTTCGGAGTCACCTGCACCCGGTGGAGGATCTGCAGCTGCTTATATGGGCGCACTAGGGGCAGCTCTCGGGACAATGGTGGCAAATCTCTCCTCGCACAAAAAAGGATGGGATGAAAGATGGAAAGAGTTTTCAGACTGGGCTGAAAGAGGCAAGAAGATACAGAATGAGTTGCTTAATCTTGTTGATGAAGACACAAACGCCTATAAAGGCATCATGGATTCCTTTTCCCTTCCCAAAACAACCGGGGAGGAGAAGCTGGCAAGAAAAAACGCAATTGCAGAAGCAACAAGAAATGCGACGCTAGTGCCACTGAAAGTAATGGAAACTGCTATTGAAGGTTACGAACTCATTAATGCAATGGTTAAAAAAGGCAATCCTAATTCAGTAACGGATGCCGGTGTTGGAGCTCTGGCACTGAGAGGATGTATTACAGGCGCCTTTTTGAATGTTAAAATCAATATCAGGGGCCTTGAAGAAAGCGAATTTACAACCAGGGTAATAAGCCGGGCGGATGAAATTGAGAAAAAATCACAAGTTGAATCGAATGAACTATTAAAAAATGTTACTGAAATGATAAAATAATGCTGTTATTCTTATAACAACGTTAATAAATTTTAATTCTGATTTTTGTCATATGAAATAATTAAATATATTCGCTGTGAATATTTAATCTAAACCTAACCTTTTTTCGTATGAGAAAAATCTTTATGCTATTGTCACTGTTTTTGATGACAAGCGCTTTTGTCATAGCACAGACAGTGCAAATTACCGGAACTGTAATCAGTTCCGAGGACAATCTGCCTGTTACCGGCGCTTCGGTCTCGGTAAAAGGAACGACTATCGGTGCATTAACAGATGCTGAAGGAAAATTCGTGGTTTCCGCACCAAAATCTGCACAGACTCTTGTAGTAAGCTTTATTGGTTTCCGCACACTTGAGATCCCTCTCGAGAACAGGACCAATGTAAATATTGTTCTTGAGCAGGATTTATTCAAGGTTGACGAAGTAGTTGTAGTAGCATATGGTACACAGCAGAAACGCGATATCGCCGGCTCAATTTCAACGATAAAGGCTGATGCAATCTCAGGAATGCCGGTTCAGAGTTTTGACCAGGCACTCCAGGGGAAAGCGGCCGGTGTTTCTATTACAGTTCCTAATGGTGTATTAAGCAATCCTCCGGTTATCAGGATCAGGGGAGTCAATTCGATCACGTCAAGCTCTTATCCGCTTGTTATTGTTGACGGAGTACCGATATTCACGGGTGATTTGTCAGTTAACAGTGCAGCCTCCAATGGTCTTGCTGATATCAACCCTGCGGATATCCAATCGATGGATATTCTGAAGGATGCTTCAGCAACTGCACTCTACGGTTCTAGAGCAGCGAATGGGGTGATCATTATTACTACTAAAAGAGGAGCCACTGGTGGGGCAAAAGTTACTTTTGACAGTTATGTAGGTTGGACTGAGCCTTATCATCTCTTTGAAATGATGAATGCTGATCAGTATCTGGAACATAAGAATCTTGCTTTTACAAATGCTAACTCGACCACTCAACTTACCAGAGCATTGGATGCGAACGGGAATCCCATAGCAACCAATTGGGCCGATGAAGTATACCAGAAAGGGCTCCAACAGAATTATTCATTATCAATTTCAGGAGCATCACCGGCAACCAGTTATTTCCTTTCTGTGGGATATTCCGATCAGGATGGTATGATCAAGAAGAACTATTATACCCGGAAGAATGCAAGGTTGAACCTTGATCACAAGCTGAATAAGTACATAACTCTTGGAGCAAATATTGCATATACGAACAGTCTCAGCGAAGCTCCCAATACAGGCTCACTTGCCGGTCAGGCATTTAACACTGCGGGGATTGGACGTCTGGCATTTGTTCTTCCTCCGATAATAGGTCCATATAATAATGCTGGTGAGTACAATATCAGCGGTTCGCAGATCGGTAGCATGGGGACAGGTCTTCCTGCATTGGGTTATTATAACCCTGTTCCAGTGATGGAACTCTGCAAATATACCGCAGAAACGAACAGAATATTCGCAACCGTTTATGGAAGCATAGAGCCGGTTAAAAATCTGGTTCTTAAGACAGTATACGGAATTGATAATACTGAAGTTGAATCTATTTCATTTCAGACCCCTGTAACGGGTGATGGTTATGGAACAAACGGAAGTGCAACCAACACCTTCAACAGGCCATTCAGATGGACCTGGACAAATACAATTAATTATTCGTTAAGTCTTCAGGACAAATTTAATTTTGGATTCCTTGCAGGGGCAGAAGAACAGTATACAAAAGGCAATAGATGGTCAGCCAATAAAACCTCGATATCTGATCCATTCTTCACATCATTTCAGGGTTCATGGGTTACATATAATAATGGCGGTTCTGATCAGCAATATGAAAATTATTTCATCTCATACTTCGGAAGAATAAATTTCAACTATAACAGGAAGTACTATATTGAAGGTAGTGTAAGAAGGGATGGATTTTCAGGGCTGTCTTCCGGAAACAAGTTCGGGACATTCGGCGGAGCATCTGTGATGTGGAATTTATCTAATGAAAGTTTCTTCGCAAATTCAAGTCTCGGAGCATTGTTCTCTGATCTCAGGATCAAAGGAAGTTTCGGCAGGGTTGGTAATATCTCAGGGGTTGATAGTTACAGTTCTTTATACCTTTACAACTCAGGTGTATACGGAACCGCGCCAGTATGGCAGTTCAACCAGGCAGGAAACAAAGACCTGAAATGGGAAGCTAGCAGCAAATATGATGCAGGGATCAGCTTCGGAATACTCAAGGACAGGTTGCAGGTCGATCTCAATTATTTTTACAATGACATAAATAACCTTATACTGAACGTTCCACAGGCCCCATCAAAAGGCATCCCCGGCGGAACAATTCCTCAGAACGTCGGTTCAATGTACAATACAGGTCTTGAGCTGACATTGACCAGTTTCAATATCTCAAAGCCAAACCTCTCATGGACAACAACATTCAATATCAGTACATTAAAGAATGAGGTTACTTCTCTTGCACCTGGTATCGCCCAGCTTGTTGGTATCACAGGTGGATTGGAAACAACAAACAGGACATTTGTAGGTACGCCGATAGGTAACATTTTTGCTGTTGAAACACGCGGTGTTGATCCACAGACAGGAAGGAGAGTTTTTGTCAATAAAGACGGAAGGGAGATCTTATACAGTCATGAGAATCCGGCTGCAAGCAGATGGCAGTACCGTGATGATCTGGCAGCTGCTCCGGCAGTTAGCCTCGAGGCTGATGGTAAAGTTCAGGGATCACCTCTGCCCAAAATATACGGTGGTATGGATAATACCCTGACATACAAAAATTTTGATTTCTCCCTCAATATCACTTATGCTTTAGACTTTTATCTCTATAACGGGTCAAAAGCAGGTCTAAGAGATCAGAGATGGTGGAACAACTCTCTCGAGGTTTATGAGACCGCATGGAAACAGTCCGGCGATGTGACTAGCATTCCGAAACCAATCATGAACGATAACGTCTCGAATGGGTCGTCTATTCCAATCTCGGAAAACATTGAGAGGGGCGACTTTGCCAAATTAAGGACAATGTCATTAGGTTACACGATCAAGAAACTGCCTGCCGTTCTCAATATTGAGAAGATCAGAGTATATACACAGATATTCAATTTGCTGACAATTACAGGCTATGATGGATCAGACCCTGAAATTTCAACAAACGGTAATAGTAACCTTACACCGGGTATAGACAGGAATTCAGTGCCGCAGGCGAGGACATTTTCATTTGGTGTGAATGTTTCATTTTAATTTAAAAAATCTCTGATGATGAAAAATATAATTAAGACAGCATTATTTCTGGTATTAATATTGATTACCGGAGCGTGCTCAACCGAGAGACTTGATCTGTATCCTACAACACAGCTTGAGGAACAGTTTGTATTTGACAATGCCGACAGAATTGAAGCCCAGGTTAATGGATTGTATGATTTTATGAAAGCCGGCGCATATCTCGGAGGCAGATTTCATGTTTACAATGATGTCAGGGCTGATAACTTCATCCCAAAAAGCACCAACGGTGTTACCAACTACCAGACCTGGAACCATACTGTTATAAGTACAACAAATGAGGTTCAGAACCTATGGACGGCAGTATACAATGCAGTCAATGCCATTAATATCTTTCTTGACGGTATAGATAAGAACTGGGCATCAGGCAAGCTGGATGGTATTATTACACAGACAGAGAAGGATAATTATGTCAGTGAAGCTCTAACATTAAGAGCTATATGCTACTTTCAGCTTCTGCAAATGTATTCCAGACCGTATGCAGAGAACGGTGGTTCAGGTCAGGGAGTACCTCTGAGGCTAAAGAGTGAAAAGACATCTGAAAATAATGACCTTGCCCCTGCCACAGTGGCTCAGACCTATGCGCAAGTGCTGAAGGATCTGAATGATGCAGAACCACTGGCCATCAATTCATATGGTAATGATGCCCTCCTGAATGCAACAAGAGTTCACCGGAATACTATCATTGCTTTTAAAACGAGAGTTTATCTTGTTATGCAGAATTATGCTGGTGTTCTGACTGAATCGGCCAAAATCGTTCCTGCCACAGCCCCATTCAGGGCTTCTTCAGGTGTTGCTTTGGCGCTTAATGCCTCATTTGCCAATATTTTTGCAGCGCCTTACACCTCATCTGAAATTGTCCTGACAATGCCCATGACCACCTCTGATAACCCGGGTACTCAGAACGGGCTTGCACATTATCACAGCCCATCATCATCTGAGTCATACTACCTGGTTTCATCTGCGGGATCCTTACTTGCTGGAATGAATGCAGCGGATGCAAGAAGAAGCCTCATGCAAACTGTTGATAACAGGACTTTTGTGGGAAAATGGCGTGATTATACAGGTCGTGCCGATTATGCACCTGTAATGAGATATGCTGAAGTTCTTCTCAGCCGTGCAGAAGCAATTGTACGCAATGGAGGCGCTGTGACACAGGAAGCTGTAGACCTTCTGAATGCTGTCAGAACCAGGTCTTATCCGGGAGGCGCCTACAATCTGGCTGGATTTGCATCTCCGGATGCTTTCTTCAATGCAGTACTGCTTGAGAGGAACATGGAGTTTCTGGGAGAAGGTATAAGAAATCTTGATTTGATGAGACTCAGGATGTCTATTCCGGCTAAAAGCGGAGGTTCAATGGGTAATGTCGCAATTGTAGCTCCCGGCAGTTCCACCTATATCTGGCCTGTGCCAGGAAATGAACTGACATTTAATAAATTAATGACTCCTAATAATTAATAGGATAAAACAAGCATGGGAAGCTGCCGGAAGGCAGCTTCTTTTGTTTTGTAAAGGAATAACTTTAACAAAATGCAGGCTGATTTCAGAAAAAAAATAATAATTTAATGAAAAGTGCGAATCAGTATTTTTGTTTGTACTATTTATTACAAGTGATTCCCCTTTTTTTCTGGTGAATTGGTTTTTTTACCAGGAAAATTTACCAGTTGTGAATAATTGTTAAAAATGCTTAAAATCTGTATCCGGCATTTTTTAAGATGATTATTTGAATATTTTAGTTCCCTCTATTTTTGAAATTAACCTAATCTAAAACGTATGAAGAAAAGTCTAATCTTTTTTGTTCTGTTGCTGTTCACATATTCCCTGGTAATGGCGCAGACAACGCAAATCACAGGAACTGTGACAAGTTCCGAAGACAGACAACCTGTACCAGGTGTTACTGTTCAGGTAAAAGGGACAACAATCGGTGTTGTCACTGATGTGAACGGGAAATACTCTATTAATGTTCCGGAAAATGCAACAACCCTGGCTTTCTCATATGTTGGTATGAAAGCAAAAGAGGTTGCTATCTCTGGTCAGAGGGTAGTCGATGTTGTTATGGATCCGGATATGGTTGGACTTGATGAAATTGTTGTCACTGCTCTGGGTATTTCACGTGAAAAGAAAGCATTGGGGTATACTGTCCAGGAAGTTAAAGGTGACGAACTGGCGAGAGCTTCTAACCCTGATGTCCTCACTTCTTTGTCAGGGAAGATAGCAGGTATTGAAATCCGTCAGTCATCAGGTATGCCGGGAGCTCCTTCACAGGTTTATATACGTGGTGCACGTTCCTTCAGCGGTAATAACAGTCCCCTCTACGTTATCGATGGTATGCCTATTTCAAGTGAAAGTGACTATACTTCAAATGTTACAGGTTCTGCTTTTTCAAACAGGGCCATGGACCTTGATCCGAACGAAATTGAATCCATAAACGTGCTCAAAGGTCAAGCTGCAGCCGCTCTCTATGGATTAAGGGCATCAAATGGTGTAATTATTATTACTACTAAAAAAGGAAGAGGTTCTGAAATGGGGAAACCAGTTGTCAATTTCTCTTCAAGCTTCACAACTGATGTTGTCTCCCGTCTGCCTGAAATACAGACAGAATATTCCCAGGGAACCAATGGAGCATTTGCAGTAGGAAATGGTTCATCATGGGGGCAGTTGATCACTACTTTGCCTGATCATGCTACATATGGCGGTAATGCTAACGGTCAATCAGGAAAATTTTTCGATCCTTATAAGAATGAGTGGTTAACTCCTCAAGGCAACAATAACCCTAAAAATTTCTTCAGTGAAAATGGGTTTACTTATAATAACAGCCTGAATATCAGTGGTGCCAATCAGTTTGGAAACTACTCAATTGGTTTTGGCGCAACAAATCAGACAGGTATTATTCCTACAACGGGAATGGATAGGTATACGGCAAAATTAGCAGGCGATTTCAAACTTGCACAAAAATGGAACATAGGTTTCACTGGAAATTATGCGGATATTAATATCGATAAATTGCCTTCCGGAAATGATAGCTGGCTCTTTGCTGTTTATGGTGCACCACCTTCATTCGACCTGATGGGAACACCATATCATGTTCCTGAAGGAACCTATGCCCCTTATCGTCAGATAAGTTATCGACCGGGTGTTGGTGTTAACCCTCGTTGGGCTACAGTAAACAACCATTATGATGAGGCTACAAAAAGGTTTTTCGGAAATAGCTATCTTGAATTCAAACCTGCAAAATGGGCGAACTTAAAATATCAAATTGGTATTGACAGCTATACCACAAATAACGAAGATTACCAGGAAGTTGGTCATTCAGATATGCTTTCAGCATCTTCACAGTTACCAACTCCCACAAACAGAACTTATGCTTTCGTACAGCCTACTGGTGGTCGTATTAATAATTACGGACTTTCACGCAGAATTGTGAACTCACTTTTTACTGCAACATTTACTCATAAGCTTACTGAAGACCTCAACGGAACGCTTCTTGTTGGAAATGAAATAGACCAGAACGATAGCGAATATTACAATGCTTTAGGCTCTGGTTTTACGACTCCCGGATGGAACAGTATGTCCAATACCACCACACAGACGAACTCCTATGATAAGTATTCAAGGCGTACAGCAGGATTCTTTGGAAACATTTCATTGGATTACATGAATATGCTTTTCCTTAATGCTACAGGTCGTTATGACGTGGTTTCTTCTATGCCAAGAAGTAACAGAGGCTTTTTCTATCCTTCAGTTTCCCTTGGTTTCATCTTTACGGAACTTACAGCTCTTAAGGACAATCCTGTGATTTCTTTCGGTAAATTGCGTGTGTCATATGCTGAGGTAGGTCAGGCTGCTTCAACATTCCGCCCCGAACCAATATTTGTTACAGGTGGAGGTGGCAGTGGCTTTCTTTCTTATGGCTTGACATACCCGTTCGCTGGTATTTCGGGTTATAAACCGAGCAGAACGCTCTATGACCCGAACCTTGCTCCCCAGAATACTTCAAACATGGAGCTGGGAGTTGATCTAAGATTCCTCAACAACAGAATCAGTCTTGATTACAGTTATTCTTCCCAGAATGCCACAGACCAGATATTTGGTGTTCCGTTAGCTGGTTCAACAGGCTATGGCACACTGATGATGAATGCCGGCCATATGGAAACCTCCTCTCATGAGATCGTTATAAATGCAACACCTGTCGCTATCAAGAATTTCAACTGGAATATTGGTGTGAACTTTACCAAATCTGTATCAAAGGTAATTGAACTCGCTGAAGGCGTCAATAATATCTCTCTCGGAGGATATACTACACCTAATATCAGGGCATCAGCAGGAGATACTTACCCAGTGATATACGGAGAGTCATATGTTAGGGATGATGCAGGAAGAATACTTGTTAATGAAAACCCGGCTTCCCAGGGTTATGGGCTTCCAATGATTGGCGAATTCAAGAAAATTGGCGAAGTCTCTCCAGACTTTATTCTTGGAGCAACCAATTCATTTTCATTATTCAATGTTGTTGAAATCTTTGGTAATGTTGAATGGAAACAGGGCGGACAAATGTATTCCGGTACCAATCGTCTTATGGATCTTTATGGCACGACCCAAAAAACAGCTGATGGCCGTAAAAGTACTTTTGTTTACTCAGGATACAAGGCTGATGGAACTCCCAATGATATTGTCCGCGGTGGCGATAGTGATCCACTTGCTTACCAGTATCTTATGGTTACTATCAATAGTAACCTACCTGAATCAAATATTTTTGAAACATCTTTCGTTAAGATCAGGGATATTGGACTAAATGTTACAATACCAAAGAAATATACATCCGCAATTCTTATTCAGAAAGCAACACTAGGTCTTGTTGCACGCAACATTCTGCTCTGGACGACTTTGCCGAATCTTGATCCTGAAACATCACAAGGACAGGGTAACATGCAGGGAGGTATGGATTACATGTCATTGCCGCAAACTACTTCTTTCGGTGTAAATCTCAACTTAACCTTCTAACACTAAAAAAGAAATTATTATGAAGATATTAAAATATATTTTAACGGCTTCACTGGCTCTGACACTCTTTTCCTGCAGTGAAGACATTATGGATGAAGTAAACAAGGATCAGAATAACACAACCGTGATGGATGCTAAAAACCTGATTCCTGATATCATCCTCAAAACCTCTTATGAAACTACAGGTACGGACCTCGCATGGTATGCTACAGTTTTTATCGAACACAGTGCTGGTACATGGGCTCAGTCAGCAGATGCTGATAGAAGATCTGGGCAGTCCGCATCCACCTATAATAATTCATGGAATAGTCTTTATGATGTACTTACAAATTGCAGGACTCTTCTTAATAA